>NZ_RXOE01000001.1 GCF_003965815.1 Variovorax gossypii
CTCCACCTCGTCGGGGTCCAGCCGCATCTGGCGGGCTGCCGCGCTTGCGTTGCGCCGCGAGAAGGCATCGCCTTTCTTGTCGGGCGACCACGAGAGGTTGTCGCTGCGTTTGAGCAGCTCCTGCCGCTCGCGGGACAGGCGCAGGTTGCTGCCCATGATGCCGGGCAGGAAGACGATCGGGATGAGCTTGCCCGGAGGCACGCGCACGCGGATCTTTCTCCTGTCGTCGAGCGGCGTCGTCACGGCGGTGACCTCCGCGAAACCGCCCAGACCCAGGCTGAAGTCCAGCCAGATGTCCTCTTCTTCTCCCTGTACCGCCATCACTTTGTCCTCCCGAGCCATCGCACCTTGTAGACCTCCGGGCCATCCGATCGCTGCTGCCGCGTGGTGCCGTCGGTGCTTGTGACCTCGCCGCCTTGCCGGCCCGGCCCCGTCGTCTCACCGGAAGGCGCAGCCCGCGAGCTGGGCTCGCCGTTGCGGAAGAGCTCGAAGCGCTGCCTCGCCGCGAGCGTGTCCTTTTCATCGATGTGATGAAACATGACCTCCTGGTCGAAGCGCGTCTGCACGTCCCGATTCATCTTGTCGGGCGTGCGGCTGTCGGGCTTCACGAAGCTGTGCGTCGTCGCATGCGCCCGCCAGGTGCCCCGAGTGCCGTGCACGATCCCCGAGGCATTCCAGCAGGTGTAGCTCGACCCACCGTTGATCACGACTTCTTCGGCCGCCGTGATAGTGATCCGGTCGGCCTCCTGCCGGATGTTCATCTTCGCGAGCACATTGATGCTGTTCTTCAGCGCGGCGATGTCGATGTCCGCATTGCCCGCCACCAGCTTCATGCCGGCCTTGTAGGCGAACATGCGCACCGCGTTCCTCGCCGAAACCAGGAAGCTCTTCGCACTGGCGACGCTGGTGTGCCCGCCGCTGGTGAGCGCGTTGTGTCCGCCGCTCGCGAAATGGCTTGAGCCTTGTGCGGTGGTCTGGATGCCGCAAGGGCTGGCGAGCGTCAGGTGCGGCTGGGCGAACTCCGGGAACTCGCCCTGTGTGGTGCCATTGGCCTTGCCCCTGATCGCGTCGTTCTGCTGCTTGAGTTCCCTGGTGACCTCGCTCTGATCGCTTTCCTCGTGGGCCTTGGCATCCAGCGCGACCTGCGACATGCCTTCGTGCACGTCGCGCGCCTGCGTGAGCCGCGCGATGGTCTCGCCCATGTCGGTGATGTGTGCCTGTGCGTTGGGCCGGGGTTCGGTGCTCACCAGCAATCCGCGCGCGGCGCGCAGCGCACCGTGCCCGTCGGTACGCAATTCGAAGCCCTGGCCGCGATCGTCCTTGCGGCCGGCGGTGTCCTCGATGCGGCCTATGTGCCCGAGGCTGAGGCTGCTGCACTGGTGGTCGCTCTTGAGCTGCGCCTGCACCTTGCTCGCGCTGTCGTCGAGGGCCAGGTGGTTGCCGCGCAGGCCGCCTCCGAGTTCACGGCTGCGGATGCCCATCAGGTGAGTCTGGGCGGGCAGCTTCCATGCCGGCATTTCGTCGGCGTTATGGAAGCGGCCCACGACGATCGGGCGGTCGGGGTTGCCGTTGAGGAAATCGACGACCACCTCCTGCCCGATGCGCGGCAGGGCCGCCGTGCCGAACTGCGCGCCCGCCCAGCCGTGCGACACGCGCAGCCAGCACGAGGAGTTCTCGTCACCTTGGCCCAGGCGGTCCCACTGGAACTGCACCTTCACCCGCCCATGCTGGTCGGTCCAGATTTCCTCGCCCGCCGGGCCGACCACCACGGCCGTCTGCGGACCGCCGGTGCGGGGCTTCGGCGTGATGCGCGGCGGGCGCCACGCGAAGCTGGTGGGCTGTGCATCGAAGGCGAAGCGCTGGATGGAGCCGCCCGATGTGCCGGCCGTGCCTTCGCTGGCGCGCAGGTTCTCCTGCAGGTGATAGGCCACGCCGAGCACCAGGTGCTGGCGGTTCTGGTCGTCACGCGGATGGCCGGCAAGTTGCAGCGTGTGGCCCGGCGCCAACGAGCGCAGGTTGGACCGCCCGGAGACGAGGCTGCGCGCGCTCAGCTGTTCCTCGTTGCGGATGCCGGCGTAGATTTCGCCGTCGCCGTTCTGCAGGTAGTGGCCGGGCCACTCGAAGACTTCATGGCCGTCGTGATCGTGGCCCGGCGGCATCTGGCGCCGGCTCTTCAGGTCGGCCTTGGGCTTCTCGAAGTCGTAGTCGTCGGTGCAGTGGTGGCCGGAGCGCAGGTCCTCGGCCATCTCCCAGGCATAGATGCGCTCGGCCGGCTCCTCGCCGCCGGTCATGCCCGACTGCTCGTGCGGGTGGTAGCGCACCGTCTCGCCGCCGGGCAGCGGGTCGTGCGAGCCGGCGATGTCGTCAGCGAACACCAGCACGTGCTGGGCGGCTTCGTGCCGGAAGTAGTAGCAGATGCCCTCGTGCTCGCACAGGCGCGACACGAAATCGAAGTCGCTCTCGCCGTACTGCACGCAATAGCTCCACGCCCTGTAGTTGCGTGTGAGCTTCTGCTCGAAGGGGTGCCCGTAGCGGCCGAGCACCTCGGCCAGGATCTCGGGAACGCTGCGGTCCTGGAAGATCCTGTAGTCGTGCCGCTTCGAGGCCAGCCAGAACCACGGGCGCAGCCTCATCGCGTAGAAGCAGTGCCGCGCGTCTTCCCGCACGAGCCCGAAGCGGGTGACGATGCCTGCGAGATGGCGCGTGCCGCCGTGTCCGGTCTGCATCGACACCGTGGCCGTCTTGCCGAGCAGGGCCTTGGGGTCGATGCCGTTGCTGCTGCCCAGCAGTTCGACGTCGAAGGCGTAGGCCCGGCTCAGCGCCTCGTGGCCGACCAGCCGGTGGAATTGCAGCGCCTCGCCCATGGGCGTGGCAATGGTGACGCGACGGCCGGCCAGGATGGGCTTGGGCACGAGAGATCCTCCCTGAATAGTCGACTGCTCGACCGAAAATAGTTTTTTCGGATTATTCGAGCGAGCGATTCGAGGAGGATGACGAAGCGCGGAAAGCAGGGAAATGCGTGAAGAAATGCTCGCTGCAAACGCAAGGCGCGGCCATTTCCATGCCGCGAGGAATAAATGGCGACCGCTTCAGGCCACCCGGTTCAACAGCTGCTCGCCGCGCACCCAGCGCCGCAGGTTGTCGAGAAACATGGTGGCCACGCGCGCCTCGTTGCCGTCCGAATGGCCCGCGGTGTGGGGCGTGACGATCACGTTCGGCAGGTCCCACAGCGGCGAACTCGCCGGCAGCGGCTCGTGCGCGAACACGTCGAGGTAGGCGCCGCTCAATGCGCCGTTGCGCAGTGCGTCGATCAGCGCCGCTTCGTCGACGACTTCGCCGCGCGACACGTTCACCAGCCGCGCCCCCGCGGGCATCAGCGCGAGCGCCGCCGCATCGACAAGGCCGCGCGTGCGTTCGCTCAGCGGGCAGGCCAGCAGCAGCCAGTCGGCGCGCGGCAGCACCGTGTGCAGCTGCTCGTAGCTGAAGCTCTCGTGCGCCGGTGCCGCGGCCGCGGTCTCGCTGCCGCGCACGGACACGACGCGCAGGCCCAGCGCCGCGAGCAGCGCGCCCAGCCCTTGCCCGATCGGTCCCCAGCCGACGATCACGGCGGTCTGCCCCGCAAGGTCGCGCGGCAGCAGGCCGCTGCCTACCAGCGGCGACCATGCATGCGCGCGCTGCGCGGCCATCAGCTGGGGAAACTGCCGCGCCAGCATCAGCACGCCCGCGAGCGCGGTCTGCACCACCACGCCGGCATTGGCGCCGGAAGAGGTCGTCACTTCCACGCCGCGCGCGCGCAGCTCGCCGTACACCGGCCGGTCGGCGCCCGCCGAATGCGCGTGCACCCAGCGCAGCGAGGGCGCATTGCGCATCGCGTCGTGAAAGGCCTGCGTGTGCGGCAGCACCTCGTGCTTGGTCGAAAGGCCGGTGACGTCGCGCGAGACGAAGGCGACGTCGGCATCGTCGCCCGGGTTTACCAGTACGTGCGTGCGCTCGCCGAGTGCGGCACCCAGGTCGGACGCCGCCTGCGCGACGGCTTGCGCGCTCATCAGGATGCGCAGGGGCGGGGTACTCGTCATCCGGCGCTCACTCGGCGGTCGCGCCCGATTCGCGCACGATCGCCTTCCACTTCTCGTACTCCTGGCGCGTGAACTTGCCGAACTGCTCCGGGGTGCCGCCTACCGGGTCGGCGCCCTCGCGGATCATCTGGGCTTCGAGCGAGGGCAGTGCGTCGTTCACCGACTTGTTGAGCAGCGCGATCACCGGCGCGGGCGTGCCCTTGGGAGCGAAGAAGCCGAACCACGAGCCGGCGGAGAAATCGGCGAAGCCCTTCTCGGCGACCGTGGGCACGTCCGGCAGCGAGCGCGAGCGCTTCTGGCTGCTCACCGCGATGGCGCGCAGCTTGCCCGCCTTGATGTGCGAGATGACGGAAGGAATGGTGGCGAACATGAACTGCACGCGGCCCGCGAGCAGGTCGTTGAGCGCGTTCGCGCCCTTGTAGGGAACGTGCAGCATGTCCGCGCCCACGCGCTTGCCGAGCATGTAGCTCGACAGGTGCGACGAGGTTCCGATGCCGGTCGAGCCGTAGTTCAGCTTGCCAGGGTTGGCCTTGGCGTAGGCGATGAACTCCTCCAGCGTCTTCGCGGGCACGGCGGGGTTGACCACCAGCACGTTGGGCACGTCGGCGATCTGCACCACCGGTACGAGGTCGGTGAGCGGGTCGTAGGGCAGGCTCTTGTAGAGCGTCTGGTTGACGGCCATGGGGCCGACCGAGTTGACGATCAGCGTGTAGCCGTCGGCCGGTGCGCGCACCACGAACTCGGTACCGATGTTGCCGCCGCCGCCGGGCTTGTTGTCGATGACGAAGGGCTGGCCGAGCTTTTCCGACATCTGCTGCGTCACCGCGCGCGCGAGGATGTCGGTGGTGCCGCCGGCCGTGAAGGCCACGACCACGCGCACGGGCTTGTTCGGGTAGGGCGTCTGAGCGACTGCGCAGGCAGCGGTGGCGAGCAGCGCCGTGGCGCAGAAGAGCCTGCGCAGGAAAGGGAAGGAAAGCTTGTCTCGTGTCATTGTTGTTCGTCCTCGTGGGAGTTGGCTGAAGCGGATGGAGGGAGGCTCAGTCGCGGAAGCCCGGGTCCATGCGGTCGAGCTTGCGCAGCAGCGCCGGCCATTCCATGAGCCCGTAGGGCCTGCGGGTGCCGGGCTGGTAGTTGTTCCAGGTCTCTTCCAGGATGTGCTGCGGCACCGCCTTGAGCGGCGAGTTGCACGACATCGCGCCGATCTGCGCGCGGCAGGCCAGCTCCAGCCGGTGCATCCAGTTGAAGGCTTCGCCCACGCTTCGGCCCACCACCAGCGCGCCGTGGTTGCGGAAGATGACGGCCTCGCCATCGCCCAGGTCGGCCAGCAGCGAGGCCTGCTCCTCGGTGTTCAGCACCACGCCCTGGTAGTCGTGGTAGCCGATCTTCAAAAAGCGCATGGCGGTCTGCGTGAGCGGCAGCAGGCCGCATTCGAGCGAAGAGACCGCCATCGACGCCCAGCTGTGCGTGTGGATCACGCAGGCCACGTCGGGCCGCGCGGCGTGCACGGCGCTGTGGATCACGTAGCCGGCCTTGTTGATGCCGTAGTCGAGCTCGCCGAAGTCTGGCTTCGACAGGATGTTGCCGTCCTGGTCCACCTTGATGAGGCAGGAGGCGGTGATCTCCTCGTACATCATCCCGTAGGGGTTGATGAGGAAGGCGCCTTTCTCGCCCGGCACGTGCGAGGAGATGTGGTTGGCCATCATGTCGGACATGCCGTAGAGGTCCACCAGCCGGTAGCAGGCGGCGAGGTCGACGCGGGCCTGCCACTCGGCATCGGAGCAGCGGCCCTTCATGGAGGGGATCTGGAGTACGCCGGGTCGTGTCATGGGGGTGTTTCCTTCGTCGGAGGTTGTTTTTCAGTCGGCGCCAAGCTGCAGGCGGCTGGGCAGCCTTTTCTCGATGGCGAACTTCAGCAGCGCGGCCGAGCGGAAGATGCCGTGCGCGAACTTGCCGTAGGGCAGCGTGAGGAAGAGCGCCATCACCACGCCCAGGTGCACCGCCAGCAGCAGCGCCATGAAGCGCGTGTCGCGCCACGCCAGCAGCGCGAGGCCGGTGAGGCTGGTGAGCAGCAGCAGCGCGATGAAGCCGCGGTCCATGGGGCGTTGCGCGGCGTCGCCGTGCGCCGGGTCGCGCCGCAGGTTCAGCCAGAGCAGGCCGACAGGGCCTATGACGAGGCCGATGCCGCCTGCCGTGCCCAGCAACACCGGCAGGCTGGTGAGTGCATAGGGCGCGTGAAGGCCGAGCAGGTAGTGGTACAGCGTCGCCACGCAGGTCGAGGCGAAGCACAGCATGAAGCCGTAGAAGGTGAAGTGATGGAAGCGCCTGCGCCACAGGGTGAAGCGGTCGTCCTCGTTGTTGCAGCCTTGGCCGTGGCCGCCGTCCAGGTACTTCAGGCGCAGCGCGTCGTGCGCGGCCTCGGCGCCGGCGGATGTGCGCACGCCTGCCACTTCGGCGCGCGGGTTGTCGCGCGAAGGCGATACATCGCGCCAGAAACGGCGCACGCCCATGGCCAGCGCGAACATCACGAAGAGGAACACCGCGCCGAACACCAGCGCGAGCAGGTTGTGCGGAAAGATCGCGTAGAAGTTGCCCGCCATCGGCTCGTGCAGCAACGAGCCCGACATCGCCACGGCCAGCACCAGGAAGAGGGCGAGTCCGCCCGCCAGTGCCAGTGCGACCGTGAGGCCGGCCTTGCGGTACAGCGCCCCCATCGCGGGCGGCCAGGCGTAGTCGTGGTACGTCTGCATGCGCACCTGCGCCATCGCCTGCGGCACGTTCACCGCGAGCTCGTGCGGCGGCGCGTACTGGCAGGCATGCAGGCAGGCGCCGCAGTTGTGGCACAGGTTGGCAAGGTAGTGCGTGTCGGCCTTGTTGCCGAAGTCGAGCCGGCGCGTCATGGCCGGGAACACGGCGCAGAAGCCTTCGCAGTAGCGGCAGGCGTTGCAGATCTGCAGGATGCGCGCGACTTCTTCTTCGCCGGCGCTCAGCGGCAGCGCGGGGGCGATGGGAATCACGCGCTGCGCGGGCGTGCCCTCGGCATCCGCTCGGGCGCGTGCGACGAGATCAGTGAGTTGCTGCAAGCGCGGCCTCCTTGTCGTTCTTCGTGGAAGCCCGCGCGGCCTTGGCCGCCTGCGTGCCGGCGATGCGCCCGAAGGCCGTGCCGATGCTCATGCCGACGCCCGCCGTGTAGCCCTTGCCCAGCACGTTGCCGGCCATCATCTCGCCGGCCACGAAGAGGTTGGGGCTCGCGCGGCCGCCGAAGCGCACGGCCGCCGTCTCGTCCACCTTCAGCCCGAGGTAGGTGAAGGTGATGCCGGGGCGCAGCGGGTAGGCGTGGAAGGGCGCGGTGTCGATGGGGCGCGCCCAGTGCGTCTTGGCGGGCGCGATGTCTTCGGTGCGGCAGTCGTCCAGCGTGGTGTGGTCGAAGCGGCCGACGCGGCATGCGGCGTTGTAGTCCTCCACGGTGCGCACGAAGGTGGCTTCGTCGAGGCCGATCTTGCGTGCCAGTTCGCCGAGCGTGGCCGCCTGCGTGCCGGGAAACACCGGCGGCATGAAGCGCCCGACCGCCTTCTGGTCGATGACCGACCACGCGATCTGCCCCGGCTGCTGCGCCACCAGCCGGCCCCAGATGGCGTAGCGCTTGGGCCAGAAATCCTCGCCCTCGTCGTAGAAGCGCTTCGCCTCGCGGTTGACCACGACGCCCAGCGACACGCAGTCGATGCGCGTGCAGATGCCGCCGTCGTACAGCGGCGCGCGCGCGTCGATGGCCACCATGTGGCCCTGCGAAGGGTCGCCGATGCTGTCGGCGCCCGCTTCGATCATGTGCTTGAGCAGCACGCCCTGGTTGAAGCGCGTGCCGCGGATCAGGAAGTTGTCGGCCGGCCACTCGCCGCGCTCGTTCCGCCCCCATGCCTCGCGCAGCCATTCGCGGTTCGACTCGAAGCCGCCGGCGGCCAGCACGCAGCTCTTCGCCTCGATGCGTTCGCCTGCTTCGGTTCGCACGGCGACGAAGCGGTCGCCGTCGAGCTCCACCGAGGCAACCGGCGTGTCGTAGCGGATCCGCACGCCGAGCCTCTCGGCGCTGCGGAAATAGGCGTTCACCAGCGCCTTGCCGCCGCCCATGAAGAAGGCGTTGGTGCGCGCCACGTGCAGCGCGCCCGACAGCGGCGGCTGGAAGTGCACGCCGTGGCTGCGCATCCAGTCGCGGCAGTTCGACGAGGCGCGGATCACCAGGCGCGCGAGGTGCTCGTCGGTGAGGCCGCCGGTCACCTTCAGCAGGTCCTGCCAGTATTCCTCTTCGGGGTAGGCGTCGACCAGCACGTCCTGCGGGGCGTCGTGCATGCAGCGCAGGTTGCGCGTGTGCTGCGAATTGCCGCCGCGCCATGCCTTGGGCGAGGCTTCGAGCAGCAGCACCGAGGCGCCTGCCTCGCGCGCCATCAGGGCGGCGCAGAGGGCGGCATTGCCGCCTCCGACGACCAGTACGTCAATCACTCGTGGGTCTCCTTGGAATCAGGAGACTCTAGGCAGGCCGGCCTTCAGGCGAAAGGCCGGTTCGGGCAACGGGTGTTCACGTTTCGAGAAGACTGGCGCCGGCCCAGCGGCCCTCGCGCACCAGCGCGCGCGCCGTCTCTGCCACCACCACGCGCGTGGCCAGCGCGGCGGGGGAGAGCTCGTCGTCCGACAGGCTCACGAGCAGGTTGCGGCGGCCCACGTGCGCGTCGGCGATCTGCGTGAGCTGCAGATCGTCGCGGTCGTGCCGCGCGGTGGCGGCGCCGGGCTGGATGGTCGCGCCGTGGCCGGCGCGCACCGCGTCCATCAGCAGCGCGAGGCCGTCGACCTCGGCCACGATGCGCGGCGAGATGCGTGCCCGAGTGAAGGCGGCCGTCAGCGTGGCGCGCAGGCCGTGGCTGCCGCTGGGCAAGATGAGCGGCAGGTCGGCCAACTGCGACAGGCGCACGCGCGCACCGGTGGGGCGCTGCGCCAGGGTGGGCGAGGCGATGACGAAGAGCTTCTCGGCCAGCAGTGGCGTCACGCTCCAGCGTCGCGGGGTGTCGGTCTGGAACAGCACGGCCAGGTCGAGCTGCCGCGCCTGCAGCATGGTCGTGAGATGGCCCGAGAGCGCTTCGACCATGTGTAGCCGCACCTCGGGGTAGCGCTCGCGCATGGCGCGCATCAGCGGCACGCCGAGCACCGTGGCGGTGGTGGGCGCCAGGCCCACGCTCACGTGGCCCGAGAGCCGCGCCTGCTGCGCCGCGAGCACAGCATCGTCGGCATGCCGCAGCACGAGCTGCGCCTGATGGAGAAAGGCCACGCCGGCATCGGTGGGCACCACGCCGCTGGAGCTGCGCTTGAGCAGCCGGGTGGAGAGCTCGCCCTCGAGCCGGCTGATCTGCTGGCTCAGCGCCGAGGTGACGACGCCCAGCTCGACCGCTGCGCGGCCCATGCTGCGAAGCTCGCAGACCTTGACGAAGTAGCGCAGTTGCCGGAGTTCCATCCGCCGATCATCGCGCAGGCGCGGTACTGGGCGCCGGCCGGCGCAACAGCAGCCATCCGAAGAGCGGGGCGGTGATGTACATCACCACCGAGTAGATGGCTGCCGGCAGCGCCAGCGGGAAGCTGCCGAGCACGCTCACCGCGATGAAGATCGCCAGCGTGGAGTTGTGGATGCCGATCT
Organism: Variovorax gossypii; assembly: GCF_003965815.1. Taxonomy (GTDB): domain Bacteria; phylum Pseudomonadota; class Gammaproteobacteria; order Burkholderiales; family Burkholderiaceae_C; genus Variovorax; species Variovorax gossypii. The sequence goes on from NZ_RXOE01000001.1 coordinate 9,751, forward strand.
CGTAGCTGATGGCGGTGGCCAGAGGCTTGTCGAGCCCGGCGGCGCGGCTGAGGTAGTAGCCCGCCAGCAGGCTCAGCAGGTTGAACAGCAGCACGGGAATGCCGATCTGCGCGAAGGTGCTCGTGATGGTCTTCCACTCGTTGGCGATGGCGAGAACCGTCACCACGGCGAGCACCACGCCGCTGAAGACCTTGGTCGGCTTCTCCATGCGCGCCGCGAAGCCGGGCCGGCGCGAGGCCACGAACATGCCCAGCGCCACCGGCACCAGCACGATGGCGATCACCTCCACCAGCTTGCGCGTCTGCAGCGGCACCACCTGGCCGCTCTGCGCGAAGTGGCCGATGGCCCAGTTCGCGATGAGCGGCAGCGTGACGATGGACAGCAGCGTGTTCACGGCAGTGAGCGAGATGTTCATCGCCACGTTGCCGCCGAACAGGTGCGAGAACAGATTGGCCGAGATGCCGCCCGGCGAGGCCGCCAGCAGCATCAGCCCGACCGCGAACACCGGCGACAGCCCGAAGCCCACGATGATCGCGTAGCACGCCAGCGGCAGGCCGATGACCTGCAGCGCGAGCGCGATGGTCACGGCCTTGGGGTGCTTGAAAAGGCGCCTGAAGTCGTCGAGCGAAAGCGAAAGCCCGAGCCCGAACATCACGAGCGCGAGCGCGCCGAACAGGAATCGGGTGACGATGACGGTACTGTCCATTGGGTTGTCTCCTCGGTGGCTCTTGTAGTTTTGATGCGGTAAAAAAATGGCTGCCAGCACCTGTCGCGCAGGCGCTGGCAGCCGTGGAAACCGGGACCGACGAAGGTCTTATTGCTTGTAGCTGTCGTCGATGCGGTCGAGCTTGCGAATGAGCGAAGGCCAGACGAACTGCCCGCCCATGCCGCCGGTCTGCACCTTCATGGCCTGGCCCACGCCTTCCACGATGCGCGGGTTCACGTGCGTGAGTTCGCCGCCGCCCGACTGCGCCGCGATCTGGATCTGGCAGGTGGCCTCGAAGGTGTACATCGAAAGGAAGGCGTCGGCAATGGTCTTTCCGCAGGTCAGCAGGCCGTGGTTGCGCAACATGAGGAAGTTCGCATTGCCCATGTCGGCCTGCAGGCGCGGCTTCTCGTCGTCTCGGAAGGCCACGCCCTCGTAGTCGTGGTACGCCAGCGAGGCCAGCACGAAGGTCGACTGCTGGCTGATGGGCAGCACGCCGTTCTTCTGCGCGCTCACGGCGATGCCGGCGCGCGTGTGGGTGTGCAGCACGCACTGGATGTCTTCCCGCGCGGCGTGCACCGCGCTGTGGATCACGAAGCCCGCCGGGTTCACGGGGTAGGGCGAGTCGATGATCTTGTTGCACTGCTGGTCGACCTTGACCAGGCTCGACGCGGTGATCTCGTCGAACATCAGGCCGTAGGGGTTGATCAGGAAGTGATGCTCCGGGCCGGGAATGCGCGCGCTGATGTGCGTGAAGACGAGGTCGCTCCAGCCGTGCAGCGCCACGAGGCGGTAGCAGGCGGCGAGGTCGACGCGCAGCTGCCACTCCTCGGCGGAGACGAGCTTCTGGATTTCGGGTTGGGCGAAGGCGTTCATGGGATTGGTCCTCGGATGGGGTCAGGCGGCCGCGGGCTCGGTGAGCGCGGCCTTGTAGATGCTCTGCTTCGGCTGCGCCATCACGCGACGCAGCATGGGCTCGAATTCGCCGATGGGCAGCGTCTCGGCCTTGGGGTCGAAGGCGGGGTTGTCGTAGAGCGCGCAGAACTCGGCCGTGCGCTCGTAGTGCGGGTGGCCCTTGAAGTTGTCGCGCATGTCGCGGTCCAGGCCGATGTGGTGGAAGAAGTAGTGGCCCTGGAAGATGCCGTGGTTTTGCACCATCCAGTGGTTGGCCTCGCTCACGAAGGGCTTCAGGATGGCCGCGGCGATGTCGGGATGGTTGAAGCTGCCGAGCGTGTCGCCGATGTCGTGCAGCAGCGCGCACACCACGTATTCCTCGTCGCGGCCGTCGCGCAGCGCGCGGGTGGCGGTCTGCAGCGAGTGGGTGTAGCGGTCGACCGGGAAGCCGCCGTAGTCGCCCTCGAGGATCTGCAGGTGCTTGATCACGCGCGCGGGCAGGCCGCCCGCGAACTGCATGAATTCGCCACCGATCAGCTGCCAGTCTTCGCGCGTGCTTTCCTGCATGCTCTTGAAACTTGCGCGTGCGTTCATCGCCGGAGTCTCCGTTCTTGTCTTGTGGGGAACTGGTCACTGTATGCCTGCGCTTGACCATCAACTGTCAAGAATTTGACAATGCGGGGTTCTGGTAAACCCCCGTTCCCTCGTCATTCCTCCTTCATGGCCACCTCCCCGAAACCGCGCCTTTCCACCGCGCACCGTGCCGCGCTGGAAGGCAATCCGTGGTTCATGAGCATGCCGCGCGCCCAGCGCGAGGCGCTGGTAGCCGCGGCGGAGCTTCACCACGTGCGGCGCGGCGCGATGGTGTTCCGCCAGGGCGACCCCATCCACGCCACGGACGGCGGCTTCTACGGGCTGGTGGCGGGCACGATCAAGATCTCCTCGCTGCGGCAGGACGGCCGCGAGGCCATCCTGGCGGTGCTGGAGCCCGGCAACTGGTTCGGCGAGATCACGCTGATCGACGGCTCGCCGCGTACCCACGACGCCACCGCGCTGGAAGCGCTCGACCTGCTGGTGGTGCCGCCCGCCGCCTTCGTGCAGCTGATGCGCGAGGTGGTTTTCTCCAACGCCATCGCCGCGATGCTGGCGGCGCGCGTGCGCATGCTCTACGGCCTCGCGGAAGACGCCACGCTGCGCAGCCTGCGCGCGCGCGTGGCGCACCGGCTGCTGGTGCTGGCGCGCGGCGACGCCACGCAGTCGGTGCACCTGCGGCACGAGCTGCAGCTGCCGCAGGAGGCGCTGGCGATGATGCTCGGCGTGACGCGCCAGACGCTGTCGAAGGAGCTCAACGCGCTGGCGGCCGAAGGCGTGGTCGCGCTGGGCTACGGGCGCATCGAGCTGCTGTCGCTCGATGCGCTGAGGAAGCTGGTGAGCATGGGCTAGGGGCGCACGCCGTCTGCGGCCTCGTCGTCGGGCATCGACCCCGTTTCCGGCTTGGCCCCTGTCTTCGCCAGCTTGCGCGAGGGCTGGTCGAGCTTGTCGCCCAGCACGCGCCGCACCACCACGTAGAACACCGGGATCATCAGCAGCCCGAGGAAGGTCGCGAACAGCATGCCGCCGGTCACGCCCATGCCGATCTCGTGCCGCGAGACCGCGCCCGCGCCGCTGGAGACGATCAGCGGGAACACGCCGAGGATGAAGGCCAGCGAGGTCATCAGGATCGGGCGCAGCCGCAGCCGCGCGGCTTCGAGCACCGATTCGTACAGCGTCAGCCCGCGCTGCTGCGCCTCGACCGCGAACTCCACGATCAGGATCGCGTTCTTCGCCGCCAGGCCCATCACCGTCACCAGGCTGATCTTGAAGAACACGTCGTTCGGAAAGCCGGCCAGCCAGCAGAAGGCGATCACGCCCAGCATGCCCAGCGGCACCACCAGCAGCACCGCCACCGGAATCGACCAGCTCTCGTACAGCGCGGCCAGGCACAGGAACACTACTACCACCGACAGCACCAGCAGCAGCGTGGCCGAGTTGCCGGCCTGCTGCTCCTGGTAGGACAGGCCGTTCCAGTCGTAGCCGAAGCCCGGCGGCAGTTCGTTGCGCACGATGTCCTGCAGCGTGGCCATCGCCTGCCCGGTGGACGTGCCGGGCGCCGGGTTGCCGACGATCTGCACCGCCGCGTTGCCGTTGAAGCGCTGCAGCGCGATCGGCCCGGTGCCCCACTGGGCCTTCACCACGCTCGACAGCGGCACCATCGCGCCGGCGCTGCCCGCCAGCGTGCTCGGCGTGTACACGCGGTCGAGCGCCTCGGGGCCCATGCGGAAGGGCGCGTCGGCCTGCATGTACACGCGCTTGATGCGGCCGTCGTAGCGGAACTGGTTGACGTTGGTGGGGGCCAGCAGCATCGCGACGCCGTTGTAGACGTCCGTCAGCGTCAGCCCGAGCGCATAGGCCTGGGCGCGGTCGACCGCGATCTGCCACTGCGGCGCGTCAGGCAGCACGTTGGGCCGGATGCCCGACAACGTCGGGTTCTGGCCGGCCTTTTCCACCAGCGTGCGCGAGGCCTGTGCCAGTTCGGCGCGCGACTGGCCCGCGCGCGCCTGCAGGAACATGTCGATGCCGCCGAGCTGGCTCAGGCCGCGGATGGCCGGCTGGTTGAACGCGATGGCCTGCGCGTCGGGCAGGCCGCGCAGCGCGCGGGTGATCTCGGGAATGAGCTCCATCGCGGTCTTGCTTCGCTGCTCCCACGGCTTGAGCTTGACGAAGACCGTGCCGGCGTTCTCCGCGTTGCCTGCAAAGCCGAAGCCCTGTGCCTGGAAGATCGCATCGACGCTCGCGCCCACCGGGCTTTTCAGGATGCGCTCGCGGATCTCCGCCATCACGCGGTCGTTGCGCTCCAGCGTGGCGCCGGGCGGCAGCGTGACCGACACCAGCACCGAGCCCTGGTCCTCGCCCGGCACGAAGCCGGTGGGCATGCGCGCGTAGAGAAAGCCCGTGAGCACCGTGACCAGCACGAAGGCCAGCATCCAGCGCGGCGCGTGGCGCAGCGCCCAGCCCACGTGGCCGTTGTAGGTGCGCGCCACCCAGTCGAAGAGGCGGTCGAAGCCGCGGAAGAGGGCGTTCTTGCGCGCGTGGTCGGTGGGCTTGAGCAGCGTGGCGCACAGCGCGGGCGTGAAGGTCATCGCCAGGAAGGCCGAGCAGGCCATCGACAGCGCGATGGTGAAGGCGAACTGCGCGTAGATGATGCCGGTGGCCCCGGGCTGCAGCGCGGAAGGCACGAACACGGCGGTGAGCACCACCGTGATCGCCACGATGGCGCCGGTGATCTGCCCCATGCTCTTGCGCGTGGCCTCCCGGGGCTCCAGTCCTTCCTCGGTCATGAGCCGTTCGACGTTCTCGATCACCACGATGGCGTCGTCCACCACGATGCCGATGGCCAGCACCATGCCGAACAGCGTCAGCTGGTTGAGCGAGAAGCCCAGCAGCTGCATGCCGGCGAAGGTGCCCAGCAGCGCCACCGGAATCACCAGCGTGGGGATCAGCGTGGCGCGCAGGTTCTGCAGGAACACCAGCATCACGAGAAACACCAGCACGATCGCTTCGAACAGCGTCTTCACCACCTCGGTGATCGATGCGGTGATGAAGGGCGTGGTGTCGTAGGCCACCGTCCAGCGCACGCCGGGGAGGTCGCGCACCAGCAGGTCCATCTGCTTCTTGATGGTCTCGCCCACCTGCAGCGCGTTGGCGCCCGGCGCGAGGTTGATGCCCAGGCCGCCCGCCGGCTTGCCGTCGAGCAGGGCGCGCTGGCCGTAGGTCTGGGGGCCGAACTCGACCCGCGCCACGTCGGACAGGCGCACCACGGTGCCGTCGTTGTTGGCGCGCAGGATGATGTCGCGGAACTGCTGGGGCGAGGTGAAGAGGGTGTCGGCCGCCGCGGTGGCGGTCACCTCCTGTCCCGGCGCTGCCGGATCGGCGCCGAGCGAGCCCGCGCCGAACTGCGCGTTCTGCGCCTGCACCGCGGTGAGCACCTGGCTGGCGGAGAGGCCGTAGGCCTGGAGCTTGTCGGGGTTGAGCCACAGCCGCATCGCGTATTCGGAGCCCGGCGTGATGGTGCTGCCCACGCCGTCGATGCGCGCGATCACCGGCAGGATACGCGAGGCGATGATGTCGTTGAGCCGGCCCGAGTCGATCGTCGGATCGTCCGAGATGAGCTGCATGAACATCAGGATGTCCGGGCTCGCCTTGGCCACCACCACGCCCTGCTGCGTGACCTGCGAGGGCAGCAGCGGCTGCGCCAGCTGCACCTTGTTCTGCACCTGCACCGCGGCGGTGTCGGGGTTGGTGCCGGTGGCGAAGCTCAGCGTGATGGTGGCGGTGCCGTTGGCTCGCGAGGTGGAACTGAAGTACAGCAGGTTGTCCAGGCCGATGAGCTGCTGCTCGATCACCTGCGTGACGGTGGTTTCCATCGTCTCGGCGCTGGCGCCGGGATAGGTGGCTGTCACCGTGATCTGCGGCGGCGCGACGTTGGGGTACGAGGCGATGCCAAGCCGGCTCACGGCGATGGCGCCGACCAGCGAGATCAGGATGGCGACGACCCAGGCGAAGACCGGGCGGTCGATGAAGAACTTCGGCATGCGGGCGGTCCTTCAGCGAGCGGGGGCGGATGCCGGTGCGGCCGGAGCGGGCGCGGGCACGTTCCCGGGCACGGGTGCCGGTGGCGGCGGCTGCCAGTCCGAAGCCTTGACCTCCCTGCCGGGCGCCGCGCCCTGCAGGCCGCTCACGATCACGCGGTCGCCGGCGGCGAGGCCGCCCGTGACGATCCAGTCGCTGCCGCGCGCCGTGCCGGCCTGCACGTTCTTGCGCAGCACCTTCGCGTCGGGCCCGACCACCAGCGCGTAGGCGCCGGCCGTGTCGCGCAGGATCGCGCGCTGCGGAACCAGGAACACCTGCTTCTGCTCGCCGAGCTCGGCCGAGAGCGTGACGTAAAGGCCTGGCAACAGCGCCTGCTGCGGATTGGGCAGCCGCGCGCGCAGGTTGACCGCGCCGGTGGCCGCGTTCACCACCGCGGCCGTGAAGTCGAGCGTGCCGGGGTGCTCGTACGGCGCGCCGTTGGGCAGCCTGACCTTCACCTGCACCCGGTTCTGCTGCGCGAGCGAAACGCGGCCCTGCGCCTGAGCCTGCCGCAGCGCCATCAGCTCGTCGGCGCTCACCGTGAAGTTGACGTAGAGCGGATCGATCTGCTGCACGGTGGCCAGCAGCGTGCCGTTGGCACCGCCGTCGCTGGTGCCGTTGCCCACCACCGCACCGACCGTGAGCTGCTGCTGGCCGGCGATGCCGTCGATGGGCGAAGTGACCTTGGTGTAGCCGAGGTTGAGCCGCGCGGTGGCCACGGCTGCTTCGTCGGCGCGCACCCTGGCGGCGGCGCTGCGTTCGGCGGCGTCGGAGTTGTCCACGGTCTGCTGCGAGACCGAGCCAACGGGCAGCAGCTGCCTGTTGCGCGCGGCGGTCATGCGCGCGTTGGCCAGCGTGGCCTGGTCCTGTGCCAGCACGGCCAGCGCGTTCTCCAGCTGCGCGCGGTAGAAGCCGGGGTCGATCTCGAAGAGCACCTGCCCCTGCCTGACGTTGGCGCCTTCCACGTAGGTGCGCCGTTGCAGCACGCCCGACACGCGGGCGGTGACGTTGGCGCTCAGAAAGGGCGAGAGCCGGCCGACCATGTCCTTGACCAGCGGCACGTCGCGCGGCTGCACGGCGATCACGCCGACCTCGGGCGGCGGCGGGGCGGGCGGGGCGGTCTGCGGGCCGCAGGCGGCCAGCAGCGTGGCGGCCAGTGCGATGCCGGCCGCAAGGCGCCAGCGCGTCGATGAATGAAGAGAGTGGATGCGCATGGCGGCTAGGGCGTCGTGTGCGGTGTCGCGGGTGTGGATGAGGAGGCCGTGGAGGAAGATGGCGCGGAGGCAGGAGTGCCCTGGGCTTCGTCCCATTGCCAGCCGCCGCCGAGGTTCCGGATCAGCGTGACGCTGCTCTGGGTGAGCAGGCCCTGCGTGTCGCGCAGGTTCTGCTCGGCGGTGAGAAGCGCGAGCTGCTGGGTCAGCAGCTCGAGTTCGCTGGTGCTGCCGGCGCTGCGCTGTGCGCGCGCGCTGGCGAAGAGCTGCTGGTTGCGCTGCAGGATGGCGCCGAAGGCGCGGGCCTGGCCCTGCAGCTGCTGGTAGGACGCGAGGCTGTCCTCCACGCTCTGGAATGCGCTCAGCACGGCCTGCCGGTAGTTGGCCGCGCTCTGGTCGTATCCGGCGCGCGCGCTTTCCAGCGCGGCGCTGCGCGCACCGCCGTCGAACAGCGTGCCCGCCAGCGCGGGGCCCACCGTCCAGAAACGGTGCGGCGCGGCGAAGAGCTGCGACAGGCTGTTGTTGCGGTAGCCGGCCTGCGCCGACAGCGTGAGCGATGGGAAGAAGGCCGCCTGCGCGACGCCGATGCGCGCATTGGCGGCGGCGGCGTTGCGCTCCGCCGCCACCACGTCGGGGCGGCGCTGCAGCAGCTGCGAGGGCAGGGCCAGCGGCACCGGCGGCAGCGCGAAGCGGTACTCCGGCTGCGGGGCGAGCGCGAAGGCCGCCGGAGGTACGCCGGTCAGCACCGCGATCGAGTGCTCGTACTGGGCGCGCGCGGCGCGCGAGGCGGCCAGGGCGGCGATGGACGACTCCAGGTTGTCCTGAGCCACCAGCACCTGGTCGGCGGCCACCAGCCCATGCTGGAAGCTCGCGCGGGTCATGTCGAGCACGCGGGCGTGGATGCGCTCCTGCTGTCCCAGCAGCGCGATGTCGATGTCGAGCTGGCGCAGCGCGAAGTAGCTGTTGGCCAGCGTGGCGGCGATGGACAGCCGCTGCCCGGCCAGCTGCGCGCCCGAGGCCTGCGCGCTGCCCCGGCTCGCCTCGACCTGGCGCCGCACCTCGCCCCACAGGTCGGGCTCCCAGCTGGCCGTGGCGCTGGCGCTGACCTGCGTGGACAGCAGGCTCGACTGCGTGCCGCTGCCCGACGAGCTGCCGGTACTCGCGAGGTTGCGGCTGCGGCTCGCCGAGGCACCGAGCGAGAGCACCGGATAGAGGCTGGCTTCGCTCGCCGCCACCGTGGCGCGGGCGGCGCGGTAGGAAGCCTCGGCCGCCGCGATGTTCTGGTTGGCCTGCAGCGCGCGTTCGATGAGCGAGCCCAGCACTTCGTCGCCGTAGGCGCTCCACCAGGTGCCCGGCAGCACCGCCTGCGGGTCGGCCTGCGTGCGCTGCCAGGTGATGCCGTCGTCTTCCTTGAACGACGCGGGAATGTCGATGGCCGGCCGGCTGTAGTCCGGCCCGAGCGTGCAGCCTCCGAGCAGGAGCGCCAGGCCAAGCGTGAGGCCGGTTGCGAGGCCGGGTGCGGGAGCATGCTTTCGGCGTACTTGCCTGGCGGGAGGCGGCGCCGCGCGTGCGGCGCAAGCTTTTCTTGCGTCGATGTCGTTCATCGGTTTCTTCGCTTCGGGGAAGGAGCGGGCAATCTATGAGGCGTGGTTTATAGAACTTTTATGCAACTGTTAGGCCAGCGTTAAGGCAGCCCGTCTTCCCCGCGCTCGGGCGACGGGCGTGGTTGTTCACATGCCGACAAGCTGCGCGGCGTATAAGTGCGCGTCGGCCGCCGGCCGACAAGTCCCGCACCGGCCGGAGCCATCAAGAGCGGACGCCGGTGCGGCCATGCTCGGTAGACATCACAGGAAGGCAACCAATCATGAGCAACAAACCGACAGTCGTTCTGGTCCACGGTTTCTGGGGCGGCGCGGCCCACTGGGCCAAGGTCATCGTGGAGCTTTCGCGCAAGGGGCACACGGGAATCCGCGCGGTGGAACTGCCGCTGACCTCGCTCGCGGACGATGCGCAGCGGCTGCGCAAGATGGTGGCGCAGGTCGACGGCCCGGTGCTGCTGGTCGGCCACTCGTACGGCGGCGCGGTCATCACGCAGGCGGGCGACCTGCCCAACGTGACGGGGCTGGTCTACATCGCGGCCTTCGCGCCCGATGCGGGCGAAAGCCCCGGCGGCATCACGCAGGAGCACCCGCCGGTGGCCGTGCCCAACCTGGCGCCCGACAGCGACGGCTACCTGTGGGTCAAGCCGGAGAAGTTCCACGAGAGCTTCTGCCAGGACCTCACGCCCGACGAAGGCCTCGTGATGGGCGTGACGCAGAAGGCGCCGCTCGCCAGCACCTTCGGCGATGCGATCACCGCGCCGGCGTGGAAGAAGAAGCCGTCGTGGTACCAGATCTCCAGCGACGACCGCATGATCGCGCCGGCCAACCAGGAGCGCATGTCGGCGCGGCTGGGCGCGAAGAAGGTCATCACGCTGGCGGCCAGCCATGCCTCGCTGGCGTCGAAGCCCGTCGAGGTGGCGGCGCTGATCGACGAGGCGGCGAGCGCCGGCTGATTGCGCCGCGAGCAGTTCAGGACGCGCACTCTCCAGTGCGCGTGCGCTGCCGTCGCGCGCCGGCTTGCCACCCGATTGCAGCGACCGAGCCCGCGGCCGCGATCACCATCAGCACCGCCGCGGCGATCACCGCGAAGAAGCCCTTGTCGAACGCCGCGTGCGCGAGCGACACGAGCTGCGTCGCCGCATGCGCCGGCAGGCTCTCCGCGGCCAGCAGCGCGGCGTCGATGCCGTCGCTGGCCGAGGCGGGCACGGCCAGCGTCCGCGGAATGATCAGCGCGGCCGTGTAGCTCGACGAGAGCACGCTGCCCAGCAGCGCCACGCCGAGCACGCTGCCCAGTTCGTACGACACCTCCTCGACCGACGCGGCCATGCCCGCGCGGTCTTCCGGCGCGTTGTTCATGACGGCGTTGGAGGCGGCCGTCATGGTCGCTCCGACGCTCATGCCCAGCAGCGCCAGCACGGCCACCCGCGCGAAGCCCGATGCCTCGACGGTCAGCGCAAGCCCGAAGAGCGCCACGGCAGTGGCGGCCAGGCCCAGCACGATGATGCGGCGCGAGCCGATGCGCGCCAGCAGCAGGCCCGCGACGGGCCCGGCCACGAAGGCGGCCAGCGGAATCGGCAGGATGGCCAGGCCCGCCTCGAGCGGCGTGAGGCCGGTCACCAGCTGCAGCCGCTGGCTGAACACCAGCTCGACGCCCACCAGCGCAGCCGAGGCTACGGTGGCGGCGATCACGCCGCTGGAGAAGTGCGGATTGCGGAACAGGCTGAAGTCGATCAGCGGTGACGTGCTGCGGCGCTGGCGCCGCACGAAGAGAAGCATGGCGACGATCGACAGCGTGCCGCTCGCCACGGCCACCGCGAGCGAGGGTTCAGGCTTCGCGAATTCCTTGATCGTCAGCACCAGGCAGACCAGCGCGGCGAACACCTGCACCGATCCGACGAAGTCCCACGGCCTGCGGCTGGTGGCGCGCTGGCCCGGGAGCAGCCACAGGCCCAGCACCAGCGACACCAGCACCACCGGCACGTTGATGAGGAAGACGGAGCCCCACCAGAAGTACTCGAGCAGGACGCCGCCCACCACCGGGCCGAGCGCCGCGCCGCCGAAGGCCACCGCGGCCCACACGCCGATGGCCAGCGCGCGCTCGCGGTCGTCGGTGAAGGCAAGGCGGATGATCGCCAGCGTGGCCGGCATCATCATCGAGGCGCCCAGGCCCAGGAAGGCGCGCGCGGCGATGAGCGCGCCCGCGCCCGGCGCATAGGCCGCGCACAGCGAGGCCGCGCCGAACACGGCCAGCCCCGCGATGAACATGCGCTTGTAGCCCACGCGGTCGCCCAGCGCACCCATGCCCAGCAGGAAGCCGGAGACGACGACGGTGTAGGCGTTGATGATCCAGAGCTTGGCCGAGGCCGACGCGCCGAGATCGTGCGTGAGCCTGGGCAGCGCGGTGTAGAGCACGGTCATGTCGATCACGATCAGCAGCAGCGCCGTCGAGACGATCAGCAGCGTGATCCACTTTCTCGTGTTGTTCGTGGTGTGCGTCATGGCTCAGGCCTCCAGCTCCTTGAGCATCGTGATCGACACCGGCGTGCAGCCGCGTGCCGCGAAGAAGCGGTGGGCATCCTCGTTGCCGATGCCGCTTTCGAGAAAGAGGCGGCGGATGCCGCGCGGCTTCAGCTCGGCGCAGATCCAGTCGAACATCAGCCGGCCCACGCCGCTGCCTTGGCGGGAGGCGTCGACGACAAGATCGTCGAGCGTGGCGAAGGGGCGCGAGGCCAGCCGGGCCTCGTCGATGGAAACGAATGCGACGGCGGCCAGTGCACCGCTGTCTTCCGCGTACGCGGTCGCGATCAGCGAGCTCGATGCGGCAACGGGCTGCGCGAGCGCGTGGCGCACCTGCGCGCCCAGCACCTCGGCCAGGTCGGGGCGCCACTCGCCGATCGCGACGGCGCGCTGCTCCTGCAGCTCGGAGTGGGAGATGTAGCGGGGGCTCAGTTGCTTCATGAACAACTCGACGATGGCCCGCTCCCTGGCGGGATCGCTGCACCACTCGATTCGCAGCGGCGCCTTTGTTTGACGGGGATCTTTCAGCATGGGCGCCATGTTGCGCCATTAAAATGGATGGATAAAGATGAAATCCATCTGAAAAGCAGATGGATGGAGTTCTGCATCGAGTTCAGGAGCACCGCATGGAATGGACCGTCGACCAGTTGCGCCAGTTCGTGACGACCGCCGAGTGCGGCTCGTTCTCGGCAGCCGCACGTCACCTGGGCAAGGCGCAGTCGGCCGTGAGCACCGCCATCGGGCTGCTCGAGGTCGACCTCGGCGTGGCGCTCTTCGACCGCTCGCGCAGGAACGCGCAGCTGTCGGAAGCCGGGCAGGTGCTTTTGCTGGAAGCGCGCGAGCTGCTGCGCCAGGCCGAGCAGCTCGACCAGCGCGCCCGCTCGCTCAACGCGGGCAACGAGGCCGCGCTGTCTCTGGCGCTCGACGAGGCGCTGCCGTACACCGCCATCGCCACGCTGATGCGCGAGATCTCGGTGAAATTTCCCAGCCTCGAACTCACGCTGCTCAATGGCACGGCCACCGAGGTTGCCGACTACGTCGAGCAGGAGCGCGCCAGCGTCGCCTTCCATTTCGACAGGGGACCGGTGCGCGCCAGCTTCGACCAGCGGCACATCGGCACCGTGCCGCAGGGCGTGTTCGTCGCCAACGGTCATCCGCTGGCCGACGGGCGCGTGGTGCGGCGCAAGGACCTGGCCCGCCACCGGCAGCTGCTGATGCATGCCGACGACGTGCACGAGGTGGCCTACAGCCCCAGGGTGTGGCGCTCCGACAGCTTCTACAGCACGGCCGAGATGGTGGCCGACAAGCTCGGCTGGGCGGTGCTGCCCGTCAACATCGCGCACTACGAGGGTTTCAGGCAGGCGCTGCAGGAAGTGCCTTGCCCGTCGCTGGCGCTGCCGAGGCTGTCGGTGCGCATGCTGTGGCTGCAGGGGCGTCAGCCAGGAGCGACGGCGAGCTACGTGCAGAAGCGCTTCACCGAGCTGCTGCGCGACACGCCGGCCTGACGATCCGCGCGAAGCGGATGCGAAAGCGGACTACCGCAGCACGCGGCCGTCGGCGGAGATGCTGATCAGGTCGATGTTGCGCACGCTGTCGCGCAGGCCCGGGCGCAGGTTGATGCGGAAGCCGCCCACGTCGTAGTCGGTCATGCCGGACATCACGCGCTGCAGGCTCGCCGTGTTGAAGCCCTTGCCCGCGCGGCGTACGGCCTCTCCGGCCGCTTTTGCAGCGATGAAGCCTTCGAGGCCCTCGTACGACGCGGTCTGGTCGGAGTTGTCGACGGCTGCGAGGTACTCCTTGACGATCGGAATCGCCGAGGGCCGGGGCGAGGGCACCACCTGCGAGATCACGATGCCGCCGATGTCCTTGCCGAGCGTGGCGTACAGCGGGTCGATGCCGACGATGGAGAAGGCCATGAAGCTGCCCGCGTAGCCGCTCTTGCGCAGCTTACGGATGGCGTTGGCCGTGGTGCCCGAGAGCGACACCAGCACGATGGCCTGCGGAGACTGCTTCTGCACTTCCTTCAGTGCCGCGTCGAGCTTGTCGCCGCTGGCCGGCACGAGCGCGGTCGCGACCAGCGGCGTGAGCCTGAGTTCGGTGATGGCCTGTTCCACGGCGGCGAGCCCGGCGCGGCCCATGGCGTCGTCGTCGCCCACCAGCGCCACGCGCGTCTGCCCCACGGTGGCGCACTGCCTCACGATCTTCAGGGCCTCGTCGATCATGCCGGGGCGCACATGGAACACGTTGGGGTGCTCGGCGCCGCGCAGCGTGTCGGAAGCCGCGAAGGGCGCGAACAGCAGGCTGCCCTGCTGCGTGGCGACGTTCGCGCCGGCCTCGCTGCTGGCCGTGCCGACGAAGCCGAAGAGCATGTCGGCCTTGTCGGCGGTGAGCAGGGTGCGCGCATTGGCGGTTGCGCGGGCCGCGTCGTAGCCGTCGTCGAGCTGCAGAAGCTTGAGCTGCAGGCCGCTGGCGGCGTTGCGTTCGTTGAAGCTGCTCACCGCGAGGCGGCTGCCGGCGGCGAAGGCGGTGCCGATTTCCGAAGCACTGCCCGTCAGCGGCACCGATTGCCCGAGGAGCACGACGCGCGCTCCGCCCGCCGCCGGCGTCCGCGTGGCCTGCGCCATGACGGGGTGGGTAACCCCGATGCCGCTTCCCAGCATCAGCGCGCCACATGCCTTGCCCAACCATTCCCTGCGTGACCTGTTCATTGGACACCTTCTTTCACATTAGTAAAAAAGTGTAGCAATATCGGGGCCAGGGTGGAAGGCGGCAAATGCGCGGGTGGGGTCAGCCTCCCTTGACGTAACTGGCGAGATGCTCGCCGGTCAGGGTGGCGCGCTTGGCGACCAGGTCCGAGGGCGTGCCCTCGAAGACGACCCGGCCGCCGTCGTGCCCCGCGCCGGGGCCGAGGTCGATGAGCCAGTCGGCATGCGCCATCACGGCCTGGTGGTGCTCGACCACGATGACCGATTTGCCCGAATCCACCAGCCGGTCGAGCAGGCCCAGCAGCTGCGCCACGTCGGCGAGGTGCAGGCCGGCGGTCGGCTCGTCGAGCACGTAGATGTCGCCTTTCTCGGCCATCTGCGTGGCCAGCTTGAGCCGCTGACGCTCGCCGCCCGAGAGCGTGGTGAGCGGCTGCCCGAGCCGCAGGTAGCCCAGCCCCACGTCGGCCAGCCGCTGCAGGATGGCGTGCGCGGCCGGCGTGCGGGCCTTGCCCTCGCCGAAGAAGGCCGCGGCCTCGTCCACCGGCATCGCCAGCACCTCGCTGATGTCGCGCCCGCCGAAGCGGTACTCCAGCACCGAGGCCTGGAAGCGCTTGCCGCCGCATTCCTCGCAGGTGGTGGCGACGCCGGCCATCATCGCCAGGTCGGTGTAGATGACGCCCGCGCCGTTGCAGGTGGGGCACGCGCCTTCGGAGTTGGCGCTGAAGAGCGCCGGCTTAACTCCGTTGGCCTTCGCGAAAGCGTTGCGGATCGGGTCGAGCAGCCCGGTGTAGGTTGCCGGGTTGCTGCGCCGCGAGCCGCGGATGGCGCCCTGGTCGATGCTCACCACGCCCGCGCCGGCCGGAATCGATCCGTGCACCAGCGAGCTCTTGCCCGAGCCCGCCACGCCGGTGACGACCGCGAGCACGCCGAGCGGAATGTCGACATTCACCTTGCGCAGGTTGTGCGCCGTCGCGCCGCGTATCTCGAGCTTGCCGGTCGGCTTGCGCACCTTCTTCTTCAGCGTGGCCCGGTCGTCGAGGTGCCGGCCGGTGACCGTGCCGCTGCCGCGCAGCCCCTCGACGCTGCCTTCGAAGCACACGCTGCCGCCGGCCGTGCCCGCGCCGGGCCCGAGGTCGACGACGTGGTCGGCGATGGCGATGACCTCCGGCTTGTGCTCCACCACCAGCACCGTGTTGCCCTTGTCGCGCAGCCGCAGCAGCAGCTCGTTCATGCGCTGGATGTCGTGCGGGTGCAGGCCGGTGGTGGGCTCGTCGAAGACGTAGGTGACGTCGGTGAGCGAGGAGCCGAGGTGCCGGATCATCTTCGTGCGCTGCGCCTCGCCGCCCGAGAGCGTGCCCGAGGGCCGGTCGAGCGAGAGATAGCCCAGGCCGATCTCCACGAAGGAATCGAGCGTCGCCGCCAGCGCCTCGAGCAGCGGCGCCACAGAGGGCTCCTTCTGGCCGCGCGCCCACGCGGCCAGGTCGCTGATCTGCATGGAGCAGGCGTCGGCGATGCTGATGCCCTTGACCTTCGACGAGCGCGCCGCCGCGCTGAGCCGCGTGCCGTCGCACTCGGGGCAGGTGGAGAAGGTCACCACGCGGTCGACGAAGGCGCGCACGTGCGGCTGCATCGCCTCCACGTCCTTCGAAAGAAACGACTTCTGGATCGTCGGGATCAGCCCCGCGTAGGTGAGGTTGATGCCGTCGACCTTGATCCTGGTCGCTTCCTTGTAGAGCAGGTCGTGCAGCTCGTTCTTCGTGAACTTGCGGATCGGCTTGTCGGCGTCGAAGAAGCCGCAGCCGCGGAAGATGCGGCCGTACCAGCCGTCCATGCTGTAGCCGGGGATCTTGAGCGCGCCCTCGTTGAGCGACTTGCCGTCGTCGTAGAGCTGCGACAGGTCGAAGTCGGTGACGGAGCCCCGGCCCTCGCAGCGCGGGCACATGCCGCCGATGCGATTGAAGGTTTCCTTCACGGTCTTCGTCTTCGCGCCGCGCTCGATGGTGATGGCGCCGGCCGCGCTGACCGATGGCACGTTGAAGGCGAATGCGCCCGGCGGGCCGATGTGCGGCTTGCCCAGGCGGCTGAACAAGATGCGCAGCATCGCGTTGGCGTCGGTGGCGGTGCCCACCGTGGAGCGCGGGTCGGTGCCCATGCGCTGCTGGTCGACGATGATCGCGGTCGTCAGGCCGTCGAGCACGTCGACATCCGGCCGCGACAGCGTGGGCATGAAGCCCTGCACGAAGGCGCTGTAGGTCTCGTTGATGAGCCGCTGCGACTCGGCCGCGATGGTGCCGAACACCAGCGAACTCTTGCCCGAGCCCGAGACGCCGGTGAACACCGTCAGCCTGCGCTTCGGGATCTCGATGCTGATGTCCTTCAGGTTGTTCTCGCGCGCGCCGTGCACGCGGATCATGTCGTGGCTGTCGGCGGTGTGCTGCGCGGAGGGCGCGGTCGTCGCTGCTTTCGCTGTCTTTGTCGCTGTCGTGGTCTTCCTTGCTACCTTCGTGCTCATCGGTTCTCCGCCTCAGCGCTGTTGCTGGATGCGGATCATGCTGCCCGCGGGGTCGCGCACCGCGCAGTCGCGAACGCCGTAGGGCTGGTCGGTCGGCTCCTGGACGATCTCGGTGTCGCTGGCCTGCAGCTTCGCGAAGGTGCCTTCGAGGTCGGGCGTGGCCAGCAGGATGGCGGCGTAGGTGCCCTTGGCCATCATCTCGGCGATGGTGCGGCGCTCTTCGTCGGTGATGCCGGGGTAGGCGGCCGGCGGCGCGAGCACGATCGACACGGCGGGCTGGCCGACCGGGCCGACGGTGATCCAGCGCATGCCGCCGTAGCCGACGTCGTTGCGGACCTCGAAGCCGAGCAGGTCGCGGTAGAAGGCGAGGGAGGCTTCGGGGTCGTTGTGCGGAAGAAAACTGGCGTGGATGCTGAGGTTCATGGTGGTCGTCCGGTCGTTGTGTTGTCGAGGAGCGCTCAGTCTAGATGCGGCTCCACGACCGGCGCTTCTCGATTCCTGATCGGTCGCGTGACCTGTTTCGCCACGCACGAGGGCATTCCCGCGGTCTGCAGCGCGGTCTCCCGCTTGTAGGCGCTGGGCGGCATGCCGACGAGCTCCGTGAAGCGCGTGCTGAAGGTGCCCAGCGACGAGCAGCCGACCTCGAAGCAGACCTCGGTGACGCTGAGATCGCCCCGGCGCAGCAGCGCCATCGCGCGCTCGATGCGCCGCGTCATCAGGTAGGAATAGGGCGACTCGCCGTACGCGAGCTTGAACTGGCGGCTGAGGTGGCCCGCCGACATGTGCACGCCGAAGGCGAGGGCCTCGACGTCGAGCGGCTGGGCGTATTCGCGGTCGATGCGGTCGCGAACGCGGCGCAGCCGGGCCAGTTCGCGAAGATGCAGTTGCTCGGCGTCGGGTTTGCTGCTGGTCATCCGCGGGATCGTGCCATGCCGGACCGGCAGGCTCAACCCGGCAGCCCCGGCGGGCGGGGCCGGCGCGGGGAAAGGGTCAGGCCTTGCGCTCGAACACCAGGTCCCACACCCCGTGGCCCAGCTTGATGCCGCGGTTCTCGAACTTGGTGAGCGGACGGTATTCGGGCTTGGGCGCGTAGCCCTCGGCCGTGTTGCGCAGCATCGGCTCGGCCGCGAGCACCTCGAGCATCTGCTCGGCATAGGGCTGCCAGTCGGTGGCGCAGTGGATGTAGCCGCCGGGGCGCAGGTGCTGCGCGAGCTTGGTCACGAAGCCGGGCTGGATCAGCCGGCGCTTGTTGTGGCGCTTCTTGTGCCACGGATCGGGAAAGAACACGTGCACGCCGGCCAGCGTGCCGGGCTGCAGCATGTGGTCGAGCACATCGACGGCGTCGTGCGCGCAGATGCGGATGTTCGACAGCTGCTGCTCGCCGATGCGCTTGAGCAGCGCGCCCACGCCGGGCTCGTGCACCTCGCAGCAGAAGAAGTTGGTGTCGGGCAGCACCGTCGCGATGTGCGCGGTGGCCTCGCCCATGCCGAAGCCGATTTCCAGCACGGTCGGGCCGGCGCGGCCGCCGAAGGCTGCGGTCAGGTCGATCGGCTCGGGCTTGTAGGGCACCAGGTACAGCGGGCCCAGTTCGGAGAAGGCGCGCGCCTGGCCCTCGGTGGTGCGGCCGCCGCGCTTGACGAAGCTCTTGAGGCGGCGGTGCAGCGGATGGGGCTTGTCGGCGCCTTCGTCGGCACCCTCGTCATTGCCCGGAGGGAGGTCGTTGGACACGGTATCGGAAAGATTCATCACGGGCGCGAATTGTAGAGAGCGCGCCATTGGGGCACCCAGCCGGCCAGCGCCGAGGGGCAGTCGGCGGCCGTGGCGGGCTGCAGGCCCAGCGCCCGTGCGGCGGCGTCGAGCGCGGCCAGCGCGGCTGCCGGGGAGCCGGTGTCGATGGAGGTGGCGCCGTTCTGTTTCGACAGCTTGTCGCCGTCCGCGCCGCGTACCAGCGGCGTGTGCAGGTAGCTGGGCGTGGGAAAGCCCAGCGCGCGCTGCAGCAGGATCTGGCGCGCGGTGTTGTCCGTGAGGTCCTCGCCGCGCACCACGTCGGTCACGCCCTGTTCGGCGTCGTCGACCACCACCGCGAGCTGGTAGGCCCAGGGGCCGTCGGCGCGGCGCAGCACGAAGTCGCCGACCTCGCGGCTCACGTTCTGGCGCTGGCGGCCCAGGCGGCGGTCGACGAAGCAGAGTTCGCCGCCGGCGGTTGCATCGTCGCCGTCTTCCTCCCACGGCACGCCGGGCGTGGGCGGGAGGTCGGCCTCGA
The DNA here is from genome assembly GCF_003965815.1 of Variovorax gossypii. GTDB lineage: Bacteria > Pseudomonadota > Gammaproteobacteria > Burkholderiales > Burkholderiaceae_C > Variovorax > Variovorax gossypii. The sequence goes on from NZ_RXOE01000001.1 coordinate 28,828, forward strand.
ATTTCTCCGTGGCGAAGCGCCATGCGCGCGCGGGCTTGCCGTGCAGCCCGTCGCGGCAGGTGCCGGGGTACACGCGTTCGCCGTGGCGTTCGTGCCGATGGCCGAGCCGCGCGAGCGCCTCGTTGATGTCCTTGCGCGAGCAGCCGCAGGGGTAGGCCAGCCCGCGCGCCTTCAGCCGATCGAGTGCGGCCTCGTAGCGGTCGGTGCGCCGGGTCTGCCAGACGGGGGGCTCGTCGGGCAGCAGCGCGCAGTCGGCCAGCTGCTGGAGGATGTGCTCGCCCATGCCGGGCAGGCAGCGCTCGGTGTCGGCGTCCTCGATGCGAACCAGCCAGCGCGCCTGCGGTCCGCGCGCGCGCACGTCGAGCCAGCTCGCGAGCGCGGCCACCAGCGAGCCCGCGTGCAGCGGGCCGGTGGGCGAGGGCGCGAAGCGGCCGGTCTCCCTCATCTCCCGGTCAGATCACGTCGAGCGCGAGCGACAGGCCCGAGAGGAAGGCGTCTTCCACGCGATGGCCGGTGCACCAGTCGCCCGCGATGCCGATGCGGGCCTTGGCGTCCCAGAGGTGGGTGGTGCCCACGGGCACCTGCGTCTGGGCCTCGTTCCAGCAGATGGCCTGGGCGTGGGCCGGCGTGGCGTGGATGCCGGTGATCTCGGCGAAGGCGCGCAGCAGCTTGGCCTCGATGCGCGAGGGCGCGTCGCGCAGGTGTTCCTCCGACCAGGTCGCGCTGGCCTGCAGCGTCCAGCGCTCGATCGGCTCGCGCCCGGGCTTGGACGATTCGCGCGCCAGCCACGCCACGCGGTGGTGCGTGCTGCGCGCCGCGTTCCACTGCGGGCCGAGGTGCGACATGTTGGGCTGGTTGGCCTGCGGGAAGGCGATCATCAGCGTCCAGCAGGGCGCGATGCGCACGGGTTCGATCTTGCGCGAGAGCGTGGCCGAGAGCTTGCCGTCGCCAAGCAGCGCGCGGGCGCCGGCGGGTGGCACGGCGAGCAGCACGGCGTCGAAGCCCGAGTAGACGTGGCGTGAATCGTCGGCGCCGGTCGTGCGCAGCTGCCAGCGCTTCGGGTCGAGCGCATCGGGCTCGATCTGAGTGACCTGCGTGCCGGTGACGAGGCTGTCGCCCAGCGGAGCGGCCCAGCGGGTCACCAGCGACTCCATGCCGGGCTGGGCCACCCAGTGCGGCTCGAGCGAGGGCAGGGCAGCCTCGGCCACGCGGCCGTGGGCATCGAGCACGCGCACGAGGTTGGCGCTCCAGCGCTTGCTGGTGCCGGGCGCGCTTTCGAGCGCCAGGGCGAAGCGCGGATCGCGCACGGTGAAATATTGAGCGCCGCTGTCGAAGCGGCCGAAGGCGGTGTCCACGCTGGCCATGCGTCCGCCGGCTGCGTCGTTGCGCTCGAACAGCGTGACCTTGTGGCCGGCCTGCGCCAGCGTCCGCGCGCAGGCCACTCCGGCGATGCCGGCGCCGACGACGGCGTAGTGGCGGGAGGAGGAACGGGAAGAGGAGGAGGGAGGAGGCGAAGAAGACAGGGCGGCTGGAGTTCGGTGGCGGTCGGCGGCGGCCTTGGCCGGTTTCTTTGCAGTTGCGCGAGTGCTCATGAACGACTCTTTTCTTCTGGATGGAATGCGGATGGATGTGTCTGCACTCTACATCGGTCCGGCGGCCGCTTCGCCTGAGGGCACACCCTTAGCGGCGTTGCGCGATCCTCGGCAATACTCGTCGGCCCCGTCGATGAAGCACGGCTGCCTCATCGCCCCCGATGCCGTTCGAGCAGCGCGCGCCGCGTGCCTTCGTGCTCGAACTGCGCCAGCCACCATTCGAGTGCCCGGCCGGGTTTGCCGGCACTGCGCACGCGCCATGCGCAGTGCAGCTCACCCCGCGGCGGCTTGCGCTCGGTCTGCAGCTCGACCAGGTGCCCGGCCTCGATGTACGGCCGCGCCATCGGCTCGGGCAGGAAGCCCCCGCCCAGCCCGTGCAGCTGCGCAGCGATCTTGGCCTGCATGCTCGGCACGGTGAGCACGTCCTGCCCGCCCACCAGATGCACCGTGAGGCCCGGTGCCTGACGGGCCGAGTCGGCCGCCGCCACCGCGCGGTGCTGCCGCATCACCGTGTCGCTCAGCGGCTGCGTGATGCGCGCCAGCGGATGGTGCGGCGCCACCGCGTAGACGAAGCTCAACTCGCCGATCGGCCGGCTGCGGATGCCGGTGGAGGTGAAGGCCAGGCTCGCGGCGTCGAGCACCGCGCCGATCGCGAGGTCGGCTTCGCCGGAGGTCAGGGCCTCGATGGTGCCCATCAGCGTCTCGTCGCGCAGCTTCAGCCGCGTGGGCGGCTCCAGCGCGAAGAAGGCGGTGGCGAGGTCGAGCAGCGGGTCGCGCGCGATCACGCTGTCGACCGCGATGGTCAGCATCGGCTCCCAGCCGGTGGCCACGCGCTTGACGCGGTTGGCCACCGCGTCGATCTCGTTGAGCAGCCGTTCGGCCTCGCGCAACAGCTCAGCGCCGGCCTCGGTCAGCCGGGCCTGGCGGGCGCTGCGGTCGAACAGCAGCACGTCGAGCGCGTCCTCGATCTGGCGCACCCGGTAGCTCAAGGCGCTGGGCACGAGGTTCAGCGCGCGCGCCGTGGCGGCGAAGCTGCCGGTGCTGGCCACGGTCTGGAGCATGGCGAGGGCGTCGGGGGTCAGCACGTCTCTGGGACTGGGCATCGGGGCTCCATTAATCAAAATATTTGAATGGTGCCATCAAACCGCAGCGTCTTTCCGAGGAGGGTGGCGGCCCAAAATTCTTCTCATCCGCTGCGCATCCGGCGCGGCATACGAAAAAGGCCCGACACCCCACCGGGGCAGGGCAGAAGGAGCAAGACGATGTTGCAAGTCCGTAAATCTCAGGAACGCGGTTATGCCGACCATGGCTGGCTGCGCTCGTTCCACAGCTTTTCATTCGCCAACTACTACGACCCGGCCCACATGGGCTTCGGCAACCTGCGCGTGATCAACGAAGACCGCGTGGCGGCGGGCGCCGGCTTCGGCACCCATGGCCACAAGGACATGGAGATCATCAGCTACGTGCTCTCGGGCGAACTGGCGCACAAGGACAGCATGGGCAACGTGGAGAGCATCCCTCCCGGCGACGTGCAGCGCATGAGCGCGGGCCGCGGCGTGATGCACAGCGAGTTCAACCACAAGGCCGACGAGACCACGCACTTCCTGCAGATCTGGATCCTGCCGAACGTGCGTGGCATCGAGCCAGGCTACGAGCAGAAGAAGTTCAGCGACGCCGAGAAGCGCGGCAAGCTGCGCCTGGTGGCCTCGCCAGACGGCAGCGAAGGCTCGGTGAAGGTGAACGCCGACGCGAGCCTGTACGCCGGCCTGTTCGACGGCGATGAAAAGGCCAGCCTGGCGCTCGACCCGAAGCGCAAGAGCTACGTGCACCTGGTGCGCGGCGAGCTGGAAGTGAATGGCCAGAAGCTCTCCGGCGGCGACGCCGCGATGCTCGAAGGCGAATCGCAGGTGACGCTGGGCGCGGGCAAGGACGCCGAAGTGCTGGTGTTCGACCTGGCCGCCTGATCTTTCCCCCTTGCCGGGCGCTGGCCGCCCGGCTTTTCTCTTTCCCTCTCTCTTTTCCCCAATCCAACCAACAACCGAGGAGTTTTCAACCATGGCAACCACAACCGCAACCCCCAATCCGTCTCAAGACCTGCAGGCCCTGATCGGCCGAATCCTTATCGCCACGCTGTTCATTCCAGCCGGCTTCGGCAAGCTCATGGGCTTCTCGGGCACCGTCGGCTACATCACCAGCGCGGGCCTGCCGCTGCCGGAAGTCGCGGCGGTGATCGCCATCGTGGTCGAGCTCGGCCTCGGCATTGCGCTGCTGCTCGGCTTCAAGACGCGGCTGGTGGGGCTGCTCATGGCCATCTTTACGATCGCGACGGCGTTGTTCTTCCACAAGTTCTGGGCGGATGCATCGCAGAACATCCAGTTCTTCAAGAACATGGCCATCGCTGGCGGCCTGTTTTCGTTTGCAGCCTTCGGCCCCGGCCGCTTCAGCATCGACAAGCGCTGATCCCACACACAATTCACCCGCTCAGGAGCACTGAAACATGGCAAACATCGTCGTCGTCTTCCATTCCGGCTACGGCCACACCCAGCGCGTGGCCCAGGCCGTCGCCGACGGCGCGGGCGCGCAGCTGCTGGCCATCGACGCGGACGGCAACCTGCCCGAAGGCGGCTGGGAGCTGCTGGCCGCGGCCGACGCGATCATCTTCGGCTCGCCGACCTACATGGGCGGCGTGAGCTGGCAGTTCAAGAAATTCGCCGACGCGTCGTCGAAGGTCTGGTACACGCAGGGCTGGAAGGACAAGCTCTTCGCCGGCTTCACCAACAGCGCCACCATGAACGGCGACAAGGTCACGACCATGACCTACCTGTGGACGCTGGCCATGCAGCACAGCGGCATCTGGGTCAGCATGGGCATCCTGCCGAGCAACAGCAAGGCGGCGACGCGCGACGCGCTGAACTACGTGGGCGGCTACGGCGGCCTGCTGACGCAGTCGCCGTCGGACGCGAGCCCGGCCGAAATGCTCAAGGGCGATTTCGACACTGCCCGTGCTTTCGGTGAGCGCATCGGCACGGTGGCAAGATCGCGAGGCTAGAACTCACCCCCAGGCTTCGCGCACTTCGTGTCGCTGCGCCAACCCCCTCGCCGGGGGCGACACCCGCGGCCCGGCAAAGCCGGTTCCGCGGTGTCTCGCGAACGGACTGCGACGAACGAAGCCGACCAATCACTCACGGAGAACACGATGACCGACGCCACCCCCGAAACCCGACTGCTCAAGCCGCACGACAAGGACCTCGGAGGCGGCTTCAACGTGCGGCGCCTGCTGCCGGCGGCGCAACAGCGCTCGGTCGGTCCCTTCGTGTTCTTCGACCATTTCGGCCCGGCCACCGAGCAGCCGGGCACCGAGCACGACGTGCGCCCCCATCCGCACATCGGGCTCTCGACGGTCACCTATCTCTTCAAGGGCGCGATGATGCATCGCGACAGCCTCGGCAGCGTGCAGGAGATCCTGCCCGGCGCCATCAACTGGATGATCGCGGGCCGCGGCATCGTGCACTCCGAGCGCAAGCCCGAGCGCCTGAAGGCCGACACCTACGTGAACCACGGCCTGCAGCTGTGGGCCGCGCTGCCGCAGGCACACGAGGAGATCGAGCCCAGCTTCGAGCACACGCCGGCCGACGCGATCCCCGAGCTGACGGAGCAGGGCGTTGCGGTGCGCGTGCTGGTGGGCGAGGCCTTCGGCGCCCGCTCGCCGGTGAAGACGCTCTCGCAGACCGTGTATCTCGACATCGCGCTGCCCGCGGGCGGTCGCTTCGAGCTGCCCGCGCTGGCACCCGAGCTTGCGGTCTACGCGGTCGATGCCGATCTCGCGGTGAACGGCGAGCAGGTTCCCGTGCATTCCATGGCCGTGCTGCCGGCCGGGCAGGGCGCGGTGCTCACGGCCAGCGCTGCCGCGCGGCTGGTGGTGATCGGCGGCGAGCCGCTCGACGGCCCGCGCTACATCACCTGGAATTTCGTCTCGAGCCGGCGCGAGCGCATCCTCGAGGCCGGCGCCGACTGGGCCGCCCAGCGCATGGGCCACGTGCCCGGCGAGACCGAGTTCATTCCGCTGCCGGGCAAGCCCTTCGGCGTGCGCGAGCCCGACACGGGCACCACGCCTGTCTGAACTGCTCCGGGCCGGCCTGTCTTGCGAGGACGGTAAGCTCCGCCCCGCAAGCGGCGATCGAGGGGATCGCCGTCCCAACGACATCCCCAGAAAGGGAGCAAGGCAAATGGCAGTCTTTCGTACACCCGAGGTTGCACCGGGCGAATACGGCGATCTCTTCGAGTTCCTGATGAAGGAGCTGAAGCTCTTCAAGCGGCAACTGGTCCTCATGCTCAAGCACGTGCAGACCGGCGAGTCGATGGTCTACCAGCAGGCCTGGTACGACTTCCACCTGAAGGACAGGCTCACGCAGCTGCTCAAGGCCGACGACTACGCGGCCGTCGCCGAGCTGCCGATCAACAAGGAAGGCCAGACCGGCATCTACATCGAGACGCGCTACGTGAAGAGCGGCAAGCTCGTGGGCATGCAGCTCGTGGAGGCCCGGCCGCACGAGGGCGGCCGCTACGTCGGCCTGACGCCGGCCTCGGTGTTCACCGACGCCGATGGCGAGCGCCTGCTGGCGTTCGCGCAGAAGCTCAAGTAGGCGGCGAACGGAAAACCGCAGACATGAAAAAGGCCCGCGATGCGGGCCTTTCTTCTTGCTGATGGCTGACTACTTGCCGCTGATCGACACCGTCTCGGCGGGCGGTGCACCTTCAGGCGTTTTCGGCAGCTCGACCACGCCCTTGCGGCCACCGCGACCGCGCCACGCGGAGTAGCTCACACCGAGCAGCAGCAGCGCGCACAGCCCGATGAAGGTCGCGCTGATCGGCCGCGTCACGAACACCGACATGTCGCCGCGCGACAGCAGCAGCGCGCGGCGGAAGTTTTCCTCCACCATCGGCCCGAGCACGAAGCCCAGCAGGATCGGCGCGACCGAGAACTCCAGCGTCATCAGCACCGCGCCGACGATGCCGAAGACCAGCACTTCCCAGATCTGGAAGAGGCTGTTCTGCGTGCTGTACACGCCGGTTGCAATGAAGAACATCGCGGCCGGGAACAGGTACTTGTAGGGCACCTTCAGCAGCTTCACCCACACGCCGATCAGCGGCACGTTCAGGATCACGAGGATCACGTTGCCGATCCAGAACGAGGCGATCAGGCCCCAGAAGATGTCCGGATGCTCGGTGATGAGCTGCGGGCCGGGCTGGATGCCCTGGATCAGCAGCGCGCCGAGGATCAGCGCCATCACCGCGTCGCCTGGGATGCCCAGGCTCATCGTCGGGATGAAGTCGACCTGCGTCTTCGAGTGCGCCGAGGCCTCGGGGCCGGCCACGCCTTCGATCATGCCGGTGCCGAACTTGTTCGGCGTCTTCGACACCTTGCGTTCCAGCGCGTAGGCGATGAAGGTGGTGATGGTCGGGCCCGTGCCTGGCATTGCGCCGAACACCGTGCCGACGATGGTGCCGCGGATCATCGCGGGGAAGGCGCGCTTGAGCTCTTCCTTGCTCGGGCGCATGTCGCTGAGCTTCAGGGTGCCGGTGTCGCCGATGGTCTTCATGCGGTTCACGTTGAGCAGGAAGTCGGCCACGCCGAACAGGCCCATCGAGATCGCCACCAGCTCGAGGCCGTCGCTCAGCTCGGGCAGGCCGAAGGCGAAGCGGAAGCTGCCGCTGTTCACGTCGGTGCCGACCACGCCGCACAGCAGGCCGAAGAGCGTCATTGCCACGCCCTTGAGCGGCGAGCCGCGCGACATGGTGGAGCCGGCCAGCAGGCCCAGCAGCATGATCGAGAAGATCTCGGTCGGGCCGAACTTGAACGCGATCTGCACCAGGAGCGGCGAGGCGAAGATCATCACGATGATGCCGACCGAGGCCGCGAGGAACGAGGCGATCATCGTCACCCCGAGCGCGACGCCGCCCTTGCCCTGCTTGGTCATCGGGTACCCGTCGAGACAGGTCACCGCGTGCGGCGGGTGTGAAGGCATGTTCATCAGGATGGCGCCGATGGCGCCGCCGTACTGCGAACCGTAGAAGATGCCGGCCAGCATCAGGATGGCGGGCACCGGATGCATCACGTAGGTGAGCGGCAGCAGGATCGAGATGGCCTGCAGTGCGCCCATGCCCGGCAGCACGCCGATCAGGTTGCCCACCAGCACGCCGAAGAAGGACCACATCAGGTTCGAGCCCTGGAAGGCCACGCCGAAGCCGAACCAGAGGTCGTGAAGCGATTGACCGATCATGGTGTCAGCCTCCCCACTGGAACAGGGGCAGCTGAAGCTTCAGCGCCCACCAGAAGACCACCACCGCGATGAAGCACATCGCGAGCGAGAGCAGCAGCGCCTCGGTCAGCGTGTTGTCGCGATCGCCGAGCGCCGAGATGAACACGATGGCGAAGGTCGCAGGCAGCAGTCCGCCGTATTCGCCGAAGAGCAGGAAGGCGAGGATGCCGAGCACGATGCAGATGCAGCCGCGCAGGTCGGGCATGCCGCCCGGGTGGCCGTGCGAGGCAGTTTCCTCGCTCGCGCCGCCGCCGGACTTGTCGCCGCGCGCGGAAATTGCGATGAGCAGTCCGGTGAGCGCCAGCAGCGCGCCGAGCGCGACGGGGAAGAAGCCCGGGCCCATGTGCGCGAGCTCGCCCACGCGGTAGCCGACGCCGGCATACACGGCTGCCAGCCCGACCACGATCAGCAGTGCGCCGCCGTAGTAGTCTTTCTTGAATTTCGAAGCGGGCCGGGGCGCGTGCGAGGCCGGATCTTCACCGAGCTGGTGCTGCATAAGTCTCCTTCGTTTGGAAGGAGCGCAGTCTAGGAATCGAGACTTTCAATCCCCTTTCGGGAGAGGTCCGTACAGCCTTGCGGGCCGCAAAATACGTGTAATCACGTACCGGCGTATCGGGTGAAACCCTTGCAAAAACGGGGCTCGGGCCGGGCTTGCGGACGCGCCTTGCGACGCAGTTCAGGCAGCGCGAAGAGGCAGCCTCAGCGTCGCGCGCAATCCGCCGCCGTTGGGCCTCTCGGGCATGTCGGCGTTGGAGAGTTCGATCTCTCCGCCGTTGCGTCGTGCATAGCTGCGCGCAATGGTGAGCCCGAGTCCGGCGCCCTGCGCGGCACCGGTGGTCGAGGATGTGTCGCGATGGAAGCGCTCGAACACGCTCTCGCGCCGTTCGGGCGCGATGCCCGGTCCGCTGTCGCACACCTCGGCCAATGCGTGAGATGCCTCGCGCCTGACGGTCACGGTGATGTTGCCGCCGCGCGGCGTGTACTTGATGGCGTTGTGCACGAGGTTGGCCAGCACCTCGTGCAGCTCCGCGGCATTGGCCGCGACGGGGAGCACGGGCGCGTCGTCATCGTCGCCTGCCTCGTCCGTGCCGTCGGCTTCGTCGCCGACGATGTCGCCACGCGCATCGACCCAGCCCAGGTCCTGGTCGTTCTCGCGCGCGAGGGGCAGGTATTGGAGCACCACGCCGCGTGCGATGGCGTTGAGGTCGGCGATGGCCGGCTCCCCGGCGGGCGCGGCTTCGTCTCCGGTGGTGGCATGGGCGAGCGCCAGCAGCTGCTCGCTCAGGCGCCGCGTGCGCGCGAGCTGCGCGACGATGGCGTGCAGCGATTCGCGCATGCGCGCCGGATCGGTCTCGCGCACCGCGTAGCCGGCCTGGATCGACAGGATGCTCAACGGCGTGCGCAATTGGTGCGAGGCATCGGCCAGGAACTGCGACTGCTCGGCCACCATGCGCCGGTGGCCCGCGATGTGGTGGTTGACCGCATCCACCAGCGGCGCGACTTCGCGCGGCACGCCGCCGGCGTCGAGCGGCGTGAGGTCGTCGCGCGGGCGTTCGCGCAGCGAGCGGCGCAGGCGCTCCAGCGGGCGCAGCGTCCAGGCCACGCCCAGCCACACCAGCAGGGCGGTCACCAGCACCATGCGCGTGTCGCGCAGTACCTCCTGGCGCAGCGTCTCGGCCTGTGCCCGGGCGCGCGGGCCGGTGCCCTCGGCCGCCTGGATCAGTACGCTGTAGGCGACGCCGGGATGGACGTTGTCGTACACCGTCTGCCGCAGCGCGGCCACGCGCACCGGGTGGCCCTCGTGCTCCGCGTCGTAGAACACAGGCGTGCCGTCGGGCGGGCGCTGCGCGGGGCGTGGCAGGCCGGGCACGCCCATGAGCGTGGTCTCGGGCGAGTTCACGTCCAGCGCCTCGCCCTTGGGAATGCGCTGCACGCCGACGTGCAGATACTTGTAGCGCAGCCGCGTCGACTCGAACATCGCCTGGATCGAGAACGGCTCCTGCACGCGCACGCTGCCGTCGCTCGCGACCACGATGCCGTTGGCCAGGGCCTGCACGGGTTCGAGCAGGCTCTGGTCGTAGGCGACCACGAGCGAGTCGGTCAGGGTCTGGTAGTCGTTCCAGCTGTCGAGCGCCAGCAGCGCGACGATGCCGGGCAGCAGCAGCGCGAGCAGGCGCGCGCGGATGCCGAAGCGCTGCGGCTGCGGCGCCTCAGTCGCCTTCGCCGGGGAGTCGGGTGCTGGCCGGGGCTGAGGAACCATCGGCAATGCTCTCCAGCATGTAGCCCAGGCCGCGCACGGTGACGATGCGCACGTCGCTGTCCGCGAGCTTGCGGCGCAGCCGGTGCAGCACCACCTCGATGGCGTCCGGGCCTGCGGTGCTGTCGTTGGTGAACACCTTGGCGAAGAGCTGCGACTTGCCCACCGGCGAGCCGCTGCGCAGCAGCAGGGCGGTGAGCGCGGCCTGCTCGCGCGGCGTGAGCGACAGCAGCGTGCCGCGCAGCGTGAAGGCGCGGCTCTGGCTGTCGTACGAGAGCGAGGCGCATTGCAGGCGCGGGTGCTGCTTGCCGCGGCTGCGTCGCACCAGCGCCGACAGGCGCGCCTCGAGCTCCTCGAGTTCGAAGGGCTTGGTGAGGAAGTCGTCGGCGCCCAGGTTCAGGCCGCGCACCCGGTCCTGCAGCGCGCCCTGCGCGGTGAGGATCAGCACCGGCGTGCGGTCGTCGGCGGCGCGCATGTCGGCCAGCACGCTCAGGCCGTGCTTGTCGGGCAGGCGCAGGTCGAGAACGATGGCGTCGTATTCGGTGCCGGCCATGAAGGCTTCGGCGGTGCGCGCGTCGGGCGCATGGTCGGGCACGAAGCCGCTCTGGGTGAGCGCGCGGATCAGCCACGAGGCCATGTCCAGTTCGTCTTCCACCAGGAGGATGCGCATGGGAGGAGGCCTGTCGCGTCTTGTCGTCGCTGTCGCCGTTATTGCTTGATGGCGAGGTCGGGGTCTTCCGAGGCGCGGGCGCTGGCGCGCGCCGAACGCGCGCTCAGGTCGGGCGCCAGGGCCTCGCGGCCGTCGAAGACGAAGCAGTCGCCCTTGTAGTGCGCGCCGCCGACTTCCTCGAAGTACTTGAGGATGCCGCCTTCGAGCTGCAGCACGTTCTCCACGCCTTCCTCGTGCATCAGGATGGCAGCCTTCTCGCAGCGGATGCCGCCGGTGCAGAAGCTCACCACCGTCTTGCCCTTGAACTCGTCGCGGTGCGCGCGCAGGGCGGGAGGGAATTCGGTGAACTTGTCGATGCGCCAGTCGATGGCGCCCTCGAAGCTGCCGTAGTCGACCTCGAAGGCGTTGCGGGTGTCGAGCAGTGCGATCTCGCGGCCCTCGTCGTCATGGCCCTGGTCGAGCCAGCGCTTGAGCGTCGGGGCGTCCACGCCGGGCGCCCGGCCGGCGGCGGGGCGGATGGCGGGGTGGTCCATGCGGATGATCTCGCGCTTGAGCTTCACCAGCATGCGCCGGAAAGGCTGGCCGGCCGACCAGCTCTCCTTGACCTCGAGGTCGGCGAAGCGGGCGTCGGCGCGCAGATGGGCCAGGAAGGCCCGCACGCTGTCGGCCGTGCCGGCCAGAAACAGATTGATACCTTCGGGCGCCAGCAGGATGGTGCCCATGAGCCCCAGGGCCTGCGTACGCTCGCGCAGGTCTTCGCGCAGCACGGGGCTGTCGTCTATGGCCACGAACTTGTAGGCCGCGATATTCAGAATCTCTTGCACGGGGCGGGATTTTAGGTGCCGCCGGAATATCGCCCGGGCGCGGGGCCTCTGCCTGGCCTCGGCGGGGTGCGGCGGAGGGCAATTTCAGGGATTGCCAACCCACATCGTGGAGACGCTGCTTTCTACAATGCAAGCATGTTTGTTCACCTGCGCCTGCACACCGAGTTTTCCGTCGTCGACGGCACCAACCGAATCGACGATGTCGTCAAGGCCGCCGCTGCCGACAAGCAGCCCGCGCTGGCCATCACCGACCTGAACAACCTGTTCGGGGCCGTCAAGTTCTACAAGCAGGGCCGGGGCAAGGGCGTCAAGCCCATCGTCGGCGCCGAGGCCTTCGTTGACGGGCTGGGCAAGGAGCCCGGCGCCCTGACCCGCATCGTGCTGCTGGTGCAGAACATGGAGGGCTACCTCAACCTGTCCGAGCTGCTGGCGCGGGCGTGGACGCAGAACGTGGGCCGGGGCCAGTCGCAGGCGGCCTGCAAGCTCGAATGGCTGCAGGAGCTATCGGGCGGGCTGATCGCGCTTTCGGGCGCGCAGGCAGGGCCGCTGGGGCAGCCGTTGCTGCAGGGGCAGGGCGAGCGTGCCGCCGAGCTGGCGCTGCAATTGGCGGGCATCTTCCCGCACCGCTTCTACATCGAGCTGCAGCGTGCGGGCCGGCCTGAAGACGAGCCGCACGTCATCGCCGCGGTGCAACTGGCGGCCCGGCTGCACCTGCCGGTGGTCGCCACGCACCCCGTGCAGTTCGCCGAGCGCGAGGACTACGAGGCGCACGAGGCGCGCGTGTGCATTTCCGAAGGCGAAATCCTGGGCAACCCGCGCCGGGTGCGCCGCTTCACCGAGGAGCAGTACTTCAAGTCGAGCGCCGAGATGCAGGCGCTGTTCGCCGACGTGCCCAGCGCACTGGCCAACACGGTGGAGATCGCCAAGCGCTGCAATCTGACGCTGGTGCTGGGCAAGCCGCAGCTGCCGGACTTTCCGACGCCCTTCATCGCCGAGGGCGTGCGCATGCCCATCGACGACTTCTTCCGCCAGGAATCGTTCGACGGCCTCGAGTTGCGCCTGAAGCATCTCTACCCCGACGAGGCCAAGCGCGATGCCGAGCGCCCGCGCTACGTCGAGCGGCTGGAGTTCGAGATCAACACCATCCTGAAGATGGGGTTCCCAGGCTACTTCCTTATCGTGGGCGACTTCATCCAGTGGGCAAAGACCAACGGCTGCCCCGTGGGCCCGGGCCGGGGCTCGGGTGCCGGCTCGCTGGTGGCCTACGCGCTGAAGATCACCGACCTCGACCCGCTCGAATACAAGCTGCTGTTCGAACGCTTCCTGAACCCCGAGCGCGTCTCGATGCCCGACTTCGACATCGACTTCTGCCAGGGCAACCGTGACCGCGTCATCGACTACGTGAAGGACAAGTACGGCCGCAACGCCGTGAGCCAGATCGCCACCTTCGGCACCATGGCCGCGCGCGCGGCCATCCGCGACGTGGGCCGCGTGCTCGACATGAGCTATATGTTCTGCGACGGCATCAGCAAGCTGATTCCGAACAAGCCCGGCATGTCGGTCACGCTGCAGTACCCGCCCGAGAAGAAGATCGAGGGCGACAAGAACAACTACGCCATCGAGATGGAGCCGCAGCTCGCGGAGCGCATCGAGAAGGAAGAAGAAGTCAAGATGCTGGTCGAGCTCGCGCAGAAGCTCGAAGGCATGACCCGCAACATCGGCATGCACGCCGGGGGCGTGCTCATCGCGCCGGGCAAGCTCACCGACTTCTGCCCGCTCTACCAGCAGCCCGGTAGCGAATCGGCCGTGAGCCAGTACGACAAGGACGACGTCGAAGCCATCGGCCTCGTGAAGTTCGACTTCCTGGGCCTGGCCACGCTCACGATCCTGGAGATCGCGCGCGAGTTCATCATGAAGCGCCACAAGGGCCAGGAGAACTTCGCGTTCGAGAACATTCCGCTGAACGACGGGCCCACCTACAGGCTCTTCTCCGACGGCAAGACCGAGGCCGTGTTCCAGTTTGAAAGTCGCGGCATGCAGGGCATGCTGAAGGACGCTCGCCCCACGCGCCTGGAAGACCTGATCGCGCTGAACGCGCTGTACCGCCCGGGCCCGATGGACCTGATTCCCAGCTTCGTGGCGCGCAAGCACGGCCGCGAGGACGTGGAGTACCCGCACCCGGCCGTGGCCGAGATGCTCTCCGAGACCTACGGGATCATGGTCTACCAGGAGCAGGTGATGCAGACCGCGCAGATCCTGGGCGGCTACTCGCTCGGCGGCGCCGACCTGCTTCGCCGCGCGATGGGCAAGAAGAAGCTCGAGGAGATGGCCGAGCACCGCGAGAAATTCCGCGCGGGCGCGCTCAAGACGCACGGCATCGAGCAGGACAAGGCCGACGAAATCTTCGACTTGATGGAGAAGTTCGCGGGCTACGGCTTCAACAAGTCGCACGCCGCCGCCTACTCGCTGCTGGCGTATCACACGGGCTGGCTCAAGGTCCACTACACGGCCGAGTTCTTCTGCGCCAACATGACCGTGGAAATGGACGACACGGACAAGCTCAAGCTGCTGTTCGAGGACGCCCAGAAGAACTTCGGCATCACCTTCGAGCCGCCGGACGTGAACCGCGGCAACTACCGCTTCGAGCCGGTCACCAACAAGATCATCCGCTACGGCCTTGGCGCCGTGAAGGGCACGGGCCAGCTCGCGGTCGAGGCCGTGGTGCGCGCGCGCGAGGAGGGTGGGCCGTTCAAGAGCCTGTACGACTTCTGCGTGCGCATCGACCGCCAGCGCATCAACAAGCGCACCGTGGAAGCGCTCATCAAGGCCGGCGCCTTCGACGCCATCCAGCAGAACCGTGCGTCGCTGGTCGCCTCGCTGGACCGCGCCTTCGAATTCGCCAACGCGACGGCGGCCAACGCATCGCAGGTCGACATCTTCGGCGACTCCGAGCATGGCTCCGCCACCGCCGAGCCCGACCTGGTCGACGCCACGCCCTGGGGCGTGAAGGAGCGCCTGACGCTGGAGAAGACGGCCATCGGCTTCTACCTCTCGGGCCACCTGTTCGACGAGGTCTCGCACGAGGTGCGGCGCTTCTGCAAGCGCGAGATCACCGACCTGCTCGACAGCCGCGACCAGCAGGTCATCGCCGGCATCGTGAGCGACTTCCGCGTCATCAACGGCCAGCGCGGCCGGCTTGCGATCTTCAAGCTCGACGACAAGTCGGATTCCATCGACGCCACGGCCGACGAGGCGCTCATCAACGCCAACCGCAACACGCTGAAGGACGACGAACTCGTCATCGTGAGCGGCCGGCTGCAGCCCGCACGCGGCGGCTTCGAGGCGCGCTTCCAGGTGCAGCAGGTGTGGGACCTGGCCTCGGCGCGCTGCCGCTTCGGCAAGTTCCTGCGCGTGGCGGTGAACGGCAAGGCGCCCGACATCGCGCGGCTCTTGAAGGACTTTCCGCCGCGCACCGAGCAGACCGAGGTCGGCGACCTGATCCAGGGGCTGCCGGTGCGGCTGTCGATGGCACGTTCGGGCGCGCAGGTCGAGCTGCAGCTGGGCGACCGCGCGAAGTTCTTCCCGACCGACGCGGCCTTGGCCAGCTGGACCGCGCAGGCCGAAGCGGGCAAGGCGCTGATCGTCTACGACTGATTTCTGCCGGCGCGATGACAAGTGCCCGGCGGGCGTGGGCTCTTTGAGGCCCTCGCTACGATGCCTCTCGCTTTTCAATCATGAAGCTCAGGAGGATCCCGCCATGAAGAAACAGTCCCTCGTCGTTGCCCTGGCCCTGGCATTGCCCTTTGCCGCCTCGGCCCAGTACACCGGCCCGAGCACCCAGCCGGCAGCCGGATCGGGCACGCCGTATGCCGGCCCGAGCACCGTGCCGACGATGAGCGTGAAGCAGCTGCTCGACACCGGCAAGGACGACCAGCACGTCACGCTGCGCGGCTTCATCGTGTCGCACGACGGCGGCGAGCACTACACCTTCGCGGATGAAACCGGCCGCATCAAGGTGGAGATCGACGCCAAGCATTTCCCGCCGGGCGTGAAGATCGACGACAAGGTGCGCGTCGAGGTCACGGGCGAGTTCGACAAGGACCTGATCGGCAGCAAGGTCGAACTCGACGTGAAGCGCCTCAGCGTGCTGCGCTGATTTCCTCCTTGGACGCAGCCCCGGACTTCGCCAGGGCCTGCTCGATCTGCTCGAGCACCGCGTCGGGCTCGTGCAGCCAGTCCTTGCCCAGCACCTGAATCACCCGCCAGCCGAAGGCATCGAGGATGCGCGGGCGCGAAACGTACCGCTCCAGCACGTTGCGGTTCTCGTAGTGCGTGGCGGTGTCGACCAGGATGCCGAGCGCGTAGTGGCCATCGTTCGGGGATGAACCGGGCGTGCGCAATGCCAGGTCGCAGCGGAAGCGCGACTGCCCCACCTGTTCGTCCACCGCATGGCCGCGCGCACGCAGCGCGGCGGCGATCTGCGCCGTCACCTCGTCGGCCCGCGCATGACGCGGACCGCCACTGCCGCGCGTGAGCGGATTCATGCCTTCGAGCACTCGCCTTGCCGTGCCCGCATCGCCGCGCGAGAGGCATTCCGAATAGCGCAGGAAATTCTTCAGCGCGGCCGCGCCCTCGTTGTGGTCGTTGGTGATCGCCTCGTGCCGGATGGTCGAGACCACCGCCATGTGATGCCGCGCGCGGCTGAAGATCACGTTGAGCCGCTTCTCGCCGCCGCGCTGGTTGATCGGCCCGAAGTTCATCAGCATGCGGCCCTCGGCGTTCGGGCCATAGCAGATGCTCAGCAGGATGACGTCGCGCTCGTCGCCCTGCACGTTCTCCAGGTTCTTGATGAAGAGGCCGCAGAACTGGTCGTCCTCCTCGCGCACGTACTCGGCCTCGAGCCGTGCCGCGAAGGCGCTGTCGACGGAGGCCAGCGCTTCCAGCTCTTCCTCGATCTCGCCCTGCTGCGCCTCCGAGAAGGCCACGATGCCCAGGCTCAGGCCGGTCTCGCGGCGCAGCAGTTCGCGCACCAGCTGCGCGATGTGGCGCGCCTCGCCCTCGTTGACGCGGCTCTCGTACACCGCGTCGGTCACGCGGTGGAAGCTGATGGCGCGCGAGAGCAGCGCGTCGGCTTGTGCGGCCACCGATGCGTCCGAGGGGCTGCGCGACTGCACCAGGATCTCATCGCGCTCTGGCGCCGGCAGGCTGCGGTCGGGAATGGTGTAGAGGTTGCCCGCGTAGAAGGCCGCGTTCGAGAAACCGATGAGCGACTCGTAGCGGCTGCGGTAGTGCCACGCCAGCAGCGTGGCGGGCAGGTTGCGCGCGCCCTGGTTCAGGAGGCTGTCGGCGTCGAGCACCACGGCGATGCGGTCGCCTTCCTCCTCGACCGAGACGGTGTCGTCCTCGGGGTCGCGGCCGGACGAGAAGAAGCTGGTCGGCGGCAGCTGCATCTCGTCGCCCACCACGATGATCTGCGGCGCGCGATACAGCGCGGGCACGGCTTCCTCCACCGGGATCTGGCTGGCCTCGTCGAAGATCACCACGTCGAACAGGTCGGCCGCCAGCGGCAGCGTGTCGGACACCGACAGCGGGCTCATGAGCCAGATCGGCTTCATGTCGCGCACCACCTGGCCGGTGTCGCCGCTGGCGAGTTCGCGGATCGCCTTGTAGCGCATGGTCTTGCCGAACTCGTGCTCGAGCTCGCGGCGGCCGGCGTTGTAGCTCTTCTTGAAGAGCTTGCCCTCGGCGTCGAGCTGGCTGGCTGAAAGAGCGCTCTTCTGCACATGGTCGCGAAAACGCTGCCGCACCGCGGCGGCGAGCGTGCGGGCGTTGCGCTCCAGCAGCTTGCGCTCGGCCTCGGCCAGCCGTTGTGCATGGCGCGCGAGCGCGGCGCCGTCGAAGCGCGGGAGCCAGCGCTCGGCGCGATAGACGCGCTCCAGGCTTTCGCGGGCCACGGCGTATTCGATGGCATCGGGCGGCAATGGCAGGGTGCGAAGCGCCGTGGCGACGGCCGGATCGGCATCGGCCAGTTCCTGCAGCGGCACCAGCACCGAGGGCAGGGCATCGGCCTGTTCGCGCAGGGTGCGGGCCAGCTTTTCGAGCGCGTCCAGCGGCTGGCCGGCGGCGTCGTGCAGCAAGTCGCGCAGCAGGGCGTCGAGCGTGTCGACGTGCACGCCGGCTGCGGCAAGCTGCTCGACGCTGCGGGCGGCGGCGCTGGCGCCGGTGCGCAGATGGGCCTGGAATTCCGCGCGCAGGCCGGCGCTGCTGTCGGGACTGCGCAGCGCCTGCAGTTGCTGCACGAAGGCTTCCGGGTCGGCGCAGCCGTAGTCGGTCTCGATCCGTGCCTGGTGCTTCTGCACGGCCGCGCGGGCCGTGTGCTCGGCCAGCAGCTGTTCGAGGATCTGGCTGGGCTGCGGGCGCACCGCATGGGCCGCGAAGTTGTAGCGCCGCTTGAGTTCGCCGTTCAGGCGCCACCACGAGGGCTTGAGCCAGCGCAGCAGGGAGCCCTGCTGGGCGCGGGCCTGCGCGAGGCCGGCTTCGGTGTCGGCGGGCGTGAGCTTGTCGCGCCACTGGGCGGTGCGCTGCAGCGCTTCGTCCAGCGCCTGCGTCAGGCCGTGGCGCTCGGTCATGGTGTTGCCGAGCGCGAGGCTGTCGGCGTGCGTGCCGTCGAGCAGGCTGAGCTGTCCGCGTGCGGCCAGCGAGGCTACGCGTCGCGCATCGGCCACTACGGCCAAGGCGTCCGCCCATGTGGCGCGGGCTTCGGCGAGCGGCGGCCAGGCGCCGGCCAATGCATCGCGGCAGGTGCCGCTCGAATCGGCGGTGAGTTCGGAGAGTTCGACCAGCTTCGCCAGCGGCTTTTCCTGCCGCAGCAGCGAGGGCGCGAGCTGCGCGAACGCGTGCTGCGCAAGGCTCGCCGTGCCCAGGCTTTCGGTCACGGCCAGGTGCAGGCGCGAGATGAGTTCCGCATGGCCGCGCCATGCGGCGAAGGCGGGCAGTGCCTCGGCCTGCAGCGGCGTCAGCGTCGGGTCATGAGGCTTGAGCGCGATCAGCCGAGAGACCAGTTCGCGCAGCGTCACTGCGATATGTGCCGGCACCTCGCGCATTGCGGCGTCGAAGCGTTCCAGCGCGCGCAGGTCGAGTTCCATCGCATCGACCAGCTGGCCGCGTTCGGCGCTTTCCTGCGCCAGCTCCTCGGGGGCTTCGAGCCAGTGCTCGTAGGTCTTGCGCAGGTTCTGCACGAAGGCCTTCTTGTCGCCCTGCGAGTCGTGGATCATGCAGCACAGCTCGTCCAGCCCCTGCTGGCGCAGGCGGTGGAACACCACGTCGATGGCGGCGCGCTTCTCGCACACGAAGAGCACGCGCTTGCCGCGCCCCACGTAGTCGGCGATCAGGTTGGTGATGGTCTGCGACTTCCCGGTGCCCGGCGGTCCCTGGATGATGTAGCTGGTGCCCGTGCGCGCCAGCGCGACGGCGGCGGTCTGCGTGGCATCGGCCTGCACCACGGGCCACTGCTCGGCCAGCGGCAGCGAGGGCGGCGCCTCTGCATCCACCTGGCGCGGCTGCAGCGAGAACACGCGGTCGAAGGCCTCGTTGGCGATGCCGGACTCGGCCAGCCCCGAGTAGTCGCGCACCAGCGACATCTTGCGGTGGTTGAAGTTGCCCAGCGTCACGGCCGTGAGGTCGATGTCCCACTGGTACGGGTTGCCGGTGCTTTCGCGCAGCTCGATGGTCTTGCGTTCGGTTTCGGCCGAGGCGGCGGCGGGAGCCATCTGCGGCGCACGCGGCTGCGGCCTTGCGCCGACGGCGTCTCGCACCGGCAGCGGCACGCCGCGCACGCGCGCGTGGAAAAGCTGCAGCCCCAGTGGGCGGAAGTCGTCCTGCGCGTAGCTGAAGTCGTGCACCGCCGTCGGCAGCGCCGACGCGGCGCGCACGCGGGTGCGCCGCTTGAACTGTTCGAGCCGCTGCCGCGCGCGCTGGTGGATCAGCGCGATCTCGGGCTGGCGCACCAGCCGCAGCTGCACGCCGGGCTCGCTCTGCACGATCTGCGCTGCGAGCTGGGCGTGGAACTGCTCGATGGTGGTCTCGCGCAGGTCCACCGTCTCGGGCAGCACGATGCCGTAGAGCTGGCGCAAGTGGTGCCGCAGCGTGGGGTTGACCTGCGCCTCGCTGGCCGAGGCCTCGAGCAGGTACTGGTCGCGCACGCCTTTCTTGCGCGTGAGCTCCACCGGCAGCATCAGCAGCGGCGACGCGATGCGCTCGGCCGCGTCTTCCTTGAGGTTGTGCCAGCGCAGGAAGGCGATGACCAGCGACAGCTGCGAGAAGCCGTATTCGGAGCGATCGCGCCGCGCCTCCTGCAGGATACGGTCGAGCGCGCCGGGCAGGTAGGGCTGGTCCTCGAAGCGTAGCCAGCGCGCCAGCGGCACGGGGCTGCACGCGGTGATGTCGGAGGCGAAGCGGCCGTCCCACAGGCAGAGCTGGTCGACGCGGATGCTGTGCATGTCGACCACCAGCGGCACGCTCGCGATAGTGAGGTTCACGTGCGCCTGCGTGGGCTTGAAGTACAGCAGCCGGTTGCGCCGCGACAGGTCGAACAGTCGGTCGCGCAGGTGCAGCTGGATCGCCTCGCGGCGCTGGCCGGCGCCGTCCTTGGCGGGAGCGATGCGTTCCAGGCCCAGGTCCAGCGGCTGGTCGCGGTAGGTTTCGAGGCGGCGGATCACCGAGGGCAGGTCGCGCGCGCGCTCGTGGCGGTCGAGCGCCGTCATCTCGAAGATCACCGCCGCCACCACCGGATGCAGCCGGCGGTTGAGGTTGAACAGGTTGCCGCGGTTCGCGACGAAGCGACCCAGCTCTTCGCCGTCGTTGAAGTCGAGCCCGCAGGAAAGGCTGGCGAGCACCTGGCCCAGGCACAGGATGTCGCTGAGCGCGTCGTGATGCGCGAAGCGCTGCTCCCAGGCGCCGTAGCCGGGCAGGTAGACCGGGCGCGTGGGCAGTGCGTCGGGCGCGGCGTTGGCCATGAGCATGAGGTTCTCGACCGAGAAGCCGGCATCGGCGTCGATGGTGACGCGCTGTTCGCCGACCACGCGCAGCACCGACGTGGCTGGCTGCTCGAGCGGCGCGATCGCTTCGAGGTTGCGGCGCGGCTCGGTGCCTTCGGGCTGCGCGAGCGCGAGCGCCGGGGCCTCGATGACGCGGTAGGCAAACGCGCTGCCGAGGGCGGCGACCTTGCCCTGCTCGTGCAGGGCGGACACCTCGCGCAGCAGCGGCAGCACCAGCTTGAGCACGTCGTCGGTCTGCAGGCCGCCGTGCGCGTCGGCGGCGTCGATCAGCTGCAGCAGGGGGGCGGATGCCTGTGTCGTCATGTGGTCGCGGCTTGCTGGTGCTGGGACTGCGCCTTGTCGAGCAGGGCGGCGGCTTCGCGCTTCACGCGCGTGAGGTTGCGCTTGGGAAAGCGCATGTCCTTGACCACGCGCTGCTCCAGCGGCCCGGCGCAGCCCAGTGCTTCGGCGATGCCGAGCGCGGCGGCCAGGGTGACGTCGTCGAGCTCGGGGTCGGCCGCGACGAAGTCGACCAGCACGCTGGCCATGTAGTCGTGCAGGCCGGCGGGCACCTCCTCGGGCGGGGGCATGGCCGAACCGGGCGGCTTGAAGTCGGGGAAGAAGCGGCGCGCGTGCGCCAGCAGCGGCTCCGACTGCAGGAAGGGCCGCTGCAGCAGCTGCGCGATGGTGGCACGCGTGATCGCGCCCACGCGCTGCTGGCCGAGGATGTCGAGCGTGCCCAGGTCGAGCGGGCCTTCGAGCGCGCCGGCCAGCCATTCGTCGGCATCGGGCTCGCGTTCGGTCCACAGGCGCAGCGCACGGGCGCGCACGAACACTTCGGGGTGGCTCGTGCCGCGCGTCTGCATGTCGGGCGCGGCGCAGATCTCCTCGGCCTGCTGCAGGTAGCTGGCGGCGTTGACCTGGCTCAGGCCGGTCTGCACTTTCACCAGCGCGCTCACCGCCGGCTCCAGCGAGCCGCAGGCCACGCAGCCGCCGCGATCGGCAAAGGCTTCGGTGTAGAGCGCGTAGCGGCGTGCCGCCTGCAGGTGGCTGGCATCGGCGCGCGGATCGGCCGCGGTGGCGTTCAGCAGCCGGTCGACGACGTGGTACCTACCGCCGTCGAGCTCCCACAGCAGGTAGTGGGCCAGCTCGTGACCCAGCACGGCCTGCATCTCGGCGCCCTGCAGGCGCTCCAGCAGCGGGCCCGAGAGCACGATGTGCGCCTCGCCGGGCATGAAGTGGATCGCGGCGTTCATCGCGCCGTCGCCCGCCTGGTAGAGCGTGACGGACGCGGTGATGCCCAGCCGCTGCGAGGCGAGCTGAGCATGCGCATGCAGCTCAGGGTGCGCGGCCGCGTCGAGCCGGTAGGAGTTGCGCAGCAGTTCGGCGCGCACGGCGGAGGCGTGCTCCTCGCGCGCCTCGGCGGAGGCGGCCCAGCGCCAGACCTCGGGCTCGTTCGCCTCAAGCCATGCGGCCAGGGCGCGCTGGTAGGGCAGCGGAGTCAGGTCCTCGAGGCTTACGGCAGGGGTGGTTTCGACCATGTCAGGAGCGCCGGCAACAAATGTTGCCGACGATCCTAAACGAGCATGGAGGCAGCTCGGTTCAGTGCGCCATCGACGTCACGGCGAGATCGGGCACCACGTTCATGATGCGCAGCGTCTGCTGCACCACCTGGCTGAAC
The DNA here is from genome assembly GCF_003965815.1 of Variovorax gossypii. Taxonomy (GTDB): domain Bacteria; phylum Pseudomonadota; class Gammaproteobacteria; order Burkholderiales; family Burkholderiaceae_C; genus Variovorax; species Variovorax gossypii. The sequence goes on from NZ_RXOE01000001.1 coordinate 51,207, forward strand.
ACCGGCGCGGCCACGAGGCCGCCGAAGTACTTGCCGGCGCTGGGCTCGTCGACCATCACCGCGACGATGATGCGCGGCTTGTCGATGGGCGACATGCCCGTGTACCAGGCGCGGTACTTGTTGCTCGCGTAGCCCTTGCCCACCTGCTTGTGCGCGGTGCCGGTCTTGCCGCCCACCGAGTAGCCCACGGTCTGGGCCAGCGGCGCGGTGCCGCCGGGCGCGGCGGCCATGTGCATCATCTGGCGCACCTCGCTGGCCACCAGCGGCGAGAACACCTGCACGCCGGCGGGTTCCTCGCCGTGGTTCTTCAGCAGGCTGATGGGGATCACCTCGCCGTCGTGCGCGAAGGCCGTGTAGGCATGCGCGATCTGGAACAGCGACGCCGACAGGCCGTAGCCGTACGACATGGTGGCCTGCTCGATCGGCCGCCACGACTTCCACGGCCGCAGCCTGCCGGTCACCGCGCCGGGGAAGGGCGTCTGCGGCTTCTGGCCGAGGCCTACGGCGGTGAGCGAATTCCACATCTCCTGTGCCGACATGCGCTGCGAGATCTTGGTCGCGCCGACGTTGCTCGACTTCTGGATCACGCCTTCGACCGTGAGCACGCCGAAGTTCTCGTCGTCGTGGATGGTCGCGCCCGAGACGGTGATGCGCCCTGGATTGGTGTCGATGATGGTCTTGGGCGTGACCCGGCCCAGCTGCAGCGCGGTGGCGACGGTGATGGGCTTCATCGTCGAGCCGGGCTCGAACACGTCGGTCATCGCGCGGTTGCGCAGCTGCTCGCCGGTGAGGCTGTGGCGGTCGTTGGGGTCGTAGCTCGGGTAGTTGGCCATGGCCAGCAGCTCGCCCGTCTGCGCATTCACCACCACCACGCTGCCGGCGCGCGCCTTGTTGGCGATGACGGCGTCGCGGATCTTCTCGTAGGCCACGAACTGCACCTGGTCGTCGATGCTGAGCTGGATGTCGTGGCCGGGCGTGGGCGGCACCTGGTCCTCGGTGTCCTCCACGATGTGGCCCAGCCGGTCCTTCAGCACGTGGCGCGAGCCGGCCTTGCCGGCCAGGTCGTGGTCGAAGGCGAGTTCGATGCCTTCCTGGCCGATGTCTTCCACGTTGGTGAAGCCCGCCAGGTGCGCCGCCGCCTCGCCCTCGGGGTACTGGCGACGGTAGTCGCGGCGCAGGTAGACGCCCTTGATGTTGAGCGCGGCAACCTGCTTCGCCACGGGCTCGTCGACCTGGCGCTTGACCCAGACGAAGCTCTTGTCCTCGTCTTCCAGCTTCTTGTCGAAGTCCTTCTGCGGCATGCCGAGCAGCTTCGCGGCCTGCCTGAGTTTTTCCTGCGTGGCCGGGTCGTCGCGCTCGATGTCTTCCGGAATGGCCCAGATGCTGGGAGCGGGGATGTCCGAGGCCAGGATCAGCCCGTTGCGGTCGAGGATGCGGCCCCGGTTTGCCGGCAGCTCCAGCGTGCGCTGGTAGCGCACCTCGCCCTGGTGCTGGAAGAAGTCGTTGGCGAAGATCTGGACGTAGGCTGCGCGCCCGGCCAGCAGCAGGAAGCCGAAGGCGACGCTGGCCACGATGAACTTGCTGCGCCACACGGGAGTGGGGCTGGCGAGCAGGGGACTGCTGCCGTAGCGGATGCGGCCGTTGGGGGTCATGAGCCTCGATTATCGAGTTCCGGGTGACGTGCAAGTCACCCGGAAGGGGCCCATTTTCTTAGCTGCGCGTTAGGCGCAGGCTGGAAATCAGCGCTTGGGTCGCAGCGTGACGATCAGCGACGGGAAGATGCGCCCGTCGGTGTCGCGAGGCAGCTTGTCGGTCTTGCGCAGGCCGCGCTCGGCGGCGTCGTCCCAGCCGGGCAGGCCGCTCGACTTGCTGAGCTTCACGCCGACGATGGTGCCGTCGGGTGCCAGGCTCACCTCGAACTCGGCCGCCGGGTTGCCGTTCACGGTGTCGGCATCGGGGAAGGTGATGTTCGGGCGCACCGCGGCGGCGATGCGGCCGGCATAGCCGCTGGACGGACCGGACGTACGTTGGGCCGTGCCGCGCGAGTCGTCGCTGCCGGTGGCATTCGCAAGGCCCTGCATGCGCTTGAGCGCGGCGGCGCGGTCGGCGGCTGCCTGCTTCGCGGCGGTTTCGGCCTTCTTCTGCTCTGCCTGCTTGGCCTCGGCCTCCTGCTGCTTCTTCTGCTCGGCCAGCTTCTGCTGCTGTTCCTTCTTGCGCTGGGCTTCGTCCTCGGCGCGCTGCTTGGCTTCCAGCTCTTTTTTCTTCTGCTGCTGTTGCCGCTCGAGTTCGCGCTCCTGCTGTTCCTTCTGCTCCTTGAGCTTCTTCTCGCGCTCGAGGGCGATGTCGGGAGCCTTCGGTGCGGGGGCGGGCTCGGGAGCCTTCGCTGCAGGCGGGGGCGGCGGTGCGGGGGCGGGCGGCGGTGGCGCGGGAACGGGAGCGGGTGCCGGCGGTGCCTGCAGGCGGGGAGCCGCCTGCTGCACCGTGGAAGACCACAGCTCCGCATCGACGGCGCCTTCGTCGGCGTCGCTGCGCCAGCGCACGCCCCAGGTCAGCGCCGCGATCAGCAGGCCGTGAGCGATGAGCGCCAGTACCAGTGCACGCCCAGTGCCGCGTTGCGGCGGCGGTGCGAACTCGGGGCGATCCAGTGCGAGCGACATGCCTTATTTGCCGCCCGTGGTCGTGACGGACAGGCCCACGCGCTCGATACCGCTGCGCTTGAGCTGGTTCATCGCCTTCACGACGGTTTCGTACTTCACGGCCTTGTCGGCGCTGATGACCACCGGGCGCTGGTCGTCGCCGCCCTGGGCCTGCTTGGCGGCCGAGCCGATCTGGGCCATGGGAATCGAGGTGCCGCCCGTGCCGGTGGACGGGTCCTTCTTGATCTGCACTTCGTCTTCGCTCTTGATGACGATCTCGATGGGCTTGTCGGGCTGCTTGCTGGCGCGGTCGACCGAGGGCAGGTTGATCACGCTCGGCGTGATGAGCGGCGCGGTGACCATGAAGATGATCAGCAGCACCAGCATCACGTCGATGAACGGGACCATGTTGATCTCGTTGATCGTCCGGCGGCCGCGGCCCCGGGATGAAACGGCGGGCATGCGCTGCGCCTCCGTTCAGCGGTTGGCCGGAGCCACCGAGGAGCCCGCGCCGCCGGCGGCCGGGTTGGCCGACAGGTTGCGCTGCAGGATGTTGGAGAACTCCTCGATGTACGTTTCGAGGGCGATGGCGATCTTGTCGATCTCGCGGGCGAAGCGGTTGTAGCCCACGACCGCTGGAATGGCGGCGAAGAGGCCGATGGCGGTGGCCACCAGCGCCTCGGCGATGCCGGGGGCCACGGTGGCCAGCGTCACCTGTGCCAGGGCGGCAAGGCCGGTGAAGGCGTGCATGATGCCCCATACGGTGCCGAAGAGGCCCACGTACGGAGAGACGGAGCCGACGGTGGCCAGGAAGGAGAGGTTCTGCTCGGCCGCATCGAGTTCGCGCTGGAAGCTCGCGCGCATCGCGCGGCGGGCGCCGTCGAGCAGCGTGCCGGCGTCGGTGACGTGGCGCTCGCGCAGCTTCTGGTACTCGCGCATGCCGGAGGCGAAGATGCGCTCCATGGGGCCGGCGAACTTGGCGTTCTGCGCGGCGGAGGCGAAGAGTTCGTTGAGGCTGGTGCCCGACCAGAACTCGCGTTCGAAGTCGTCGTTGAGGGCCCGCATGCGCCGCAGCGCGAAGTACTTGCGGATGATCGCGGCCCAGCTTGCGATCGAGACGATCACGAGCAGCAGCACGACCAGTTGCACCACGAAGCTCGCATGGAGCAGGAGATTGATGATGGAAAGGTCTTGGTTCATGGCTTGAAAGGTTGAGTCATGGAGCCGCTGTAGCGCTCGAGGGTTCCCGTCACCTGTTTCGGGATGCGTGCGGGCCGAAGTGTGGCCGCGTCCACCCATCCGATGCGGATCGCGCCTTCGCACAGCAGGACGGGTTCGGAGGCCCCCGTTCGCTCCTGCTCTGTTTTCGATAGCACGCGCTGTCCGATTATCAGTGACGCGGTGCCCAGTTGTTGAAGATCGGCCGTAACGAGCAGTTCGTCGTCCAGTCGGGAGGGTCGATGGTATTTGAGCTGTGTCTCGCTCACCACGAACTGGCCGCCGGTTTCCTCGCGCAGCTTGCGCTGCTCCACGCCCAGGGAGCGCAGCCACTCGGTGCGGCCGCGCTCCATGAACTTCAGGTAGTTGGCGTAGAACACGATGCCGCCGGCGTCGGTGTCTTCCCAGTAGACGCGGATCGGGAACGCGTAGCTCATCGGGCCCGGTTCTCTGCCATCGCCCGCAGGCGTTCGATGGACTCCTGGAGATGCGCCATCGAGCTGGCAGTGGAGAAGCGCACGAACTTCGCGGTCTCGGCGGTGCCGAAGTCGCGACCGGGCGTGACGGCGACGTGGGCGCGCTTCATCGTCTCGAAGGCGAAGTCCCAGCTGCCCGAGATGCCGAGCTTCTCGGCGAAGGAAGTGCAGTCGGCCCAGGCGTAGAAGGCGCCGTCGGGCACCACGGGCACGTTCAGGCCCAGCGCGTTCAGCTGCGGAATGAACCAGTCGCGGCGCGCCTTGAACTCGGCGCGGCGGCGTTCGTACTCGGCGATGCTCTCGTCCTCGAAGCAGGCCAGCGCGGCGTATTGCGACACCGTGCTCGCGCAGATGAAGAGGTTCTGCGCCAGGCGCTCGACGACCGGCACCAGCACTTCGGGCACCACCAGCCAGCCGAGGCGCCAGCCGGTCATGTTGAAGTACTTGCTGAAGCTGTTGATGCTGATGACGTTCTCGTCGATGGCCAGCGCCGTCTGACCGAAGGCATCGTCGTAGGAGAGGCCGAGGTAGATCTCGTCGATCAGCGTGATGCCGCCGCGCTTGGACACCACTTCGTGGATGCGGCGCAGCTCGTCGGGCGCGATGGAGGTGCCTGTCGGATTCGAGGGCGATGCCAGCAGCACGCCGCGCGTCTTGTCCGTCCAGGCGGCCTCGACCTTGGCGGCCGTGAGCTGGAAGCGTTCCTCGGCCGTGGTCGGCAGCAGCACCGCCTTGCCTTCGGCCGCGCTCACGAAGTGGCGGTTGCACGGATAGCTCGGGTCGGGCATCAGGATCTCGTCGCCCGATTCGATCAGCGCGAGACAGGCCAGCTGCAGCGCGGCCGAGGCACCGGCGGTGACGACGATGCGGCGGGCCGGCACGTCGACGTTGAAGCGCTGCCGATACCAGGCGCTGATGCGTTCGCGCAGGTGGTCGAGGCCGGTGGCCTGCGTGTACTGCGTGGCGCCGGCGCGCACCGCGCGGGCGGCGGCTTCCTGCACCAAGGGCGGGGCGGTGAAGTCGGGCTCGCCGATGTTCAGGAAGATCATCGGCCGGTCGGTGTGGGCGACCTCGCGGGCCAGCACGCCGGCGGCCTTGGCCACTTCCATCACATAGAAGGGCTCGATGCGCTGCGCGCGCGTGGAAATTCTCATCGCACCCCCAGGCTGCGGCGCTGCGCGCCTTCGCCAACCCCCTCGCAAGCGAGGGGGCGAGCGCCTTCGGGCGGCCGTGCGGCGCTCCTCATGCTCGCGCTTTCCCCGAAGCGCGGTCCGCTTCCACTTCGAGCGGCCGAAGCTGCGGCGCCAGCCCGTTGAGCACAGCATTCACGTACTTGTGGCCATCCGTGCCGCCGAACTCCTTGGCCAACTCGATGCACTCGTTGAGCACCACGCGCCAGGGCACGTCGGGGCAGTTCTGGAATTCGTAGACGCCAATCCACATCACGGCGTGCTCGATGGGCGAGATCTCCTCGAACTTGCGGTCGAGCAGCGGGCGGATCAGCGCGTCGAGCTGTTCAGCGCCTTCGATGGAGCCGTGCAGCAGCGCGTCGTAGTGCAGCGCGTCGGCCTTGTGGAAGCCCGCGAGGTCGCGCGTGAAGTGGTCGATGTCGGTCGGATCGTTGCGGCCCACCAGGTGCTGGTAGAGCGCCTGCAGCGCGAATTCGCGCGCACGGGTGCGGTTCGACTTGGCCGCAGCCTTGCGCACGCCGGTGCTGGTGAGGCCCACGCGCGACTGCTTGGGCTTTTCGCCGGCGGCCTTCAGGGCCTTGAGGGACTTGGAGCGGTCTTCGGTCATGAAAGGGTGGCCAGCAGTTGCGCCATCTCGACAGCCACGCGGGCAGCGTCGCGGCCCTTGTCGGTCTGGCGGGCGACGGCCTGTTCGAGGTTTTCGGTGGTGAGGATCGCGTTGGCGATGGGCAGGCGGTAGTCGAGCGCAACGCGGCTCACGCTCGCGCCCGATTCGTTGGCCACGAGTTCGAAGTGGTAGGTTTCGCCGCGGATGATGCAGCCCAGCGCCACGAGCGCGTGGTAGCCGCCGCGCTCGGCCAGCGCCTGCAGCGCCACGGGCACTTCGAGCGCGCCCGGCACCTGCAGGTGGTGGATATCGCTGGCGGCCACGCCCAGCGCCTCGAGCTCGGAGAGGCAGGCCGAGGCCAGCGCGTCGGTGATGTCGGCGTTGAAGCGCGCCTGCACGATGCCGATGCGCAGTCCCTTGCCGTTGAGCGGCGTCGTTTCGCCCTTGTTTGAACCTTGCATGGTCTTTCAGTCTTTCGTGAGGTAGCCGGCGATCTCGAGGCCGTAGCCCGCTGCCATGCTCGGCATGCGGCGCGGCGTGCCCAGCAGGTTCATCTTGTGCACGCCGCATTCGCGCAGGATCTGCGCGCCGATGCCGTAGCTGCGCAGGTCCATGCGGCCGCGCTCGGGTGCCTGCGCGGGGCGCGCGGTGCCGTCGAACTGCGCGAGCAGCTCGCCGGCGGTCTCGCCGCAGTTCAGCAGCACGGCCACGCCCTTGCCCTCGTTCGCGATGTGCGAGAGGCTGGCGTCCAGGCTCCAGGAGTGCAGCGAGCGGTTGATTTCGAGCGCGTCGAGCACCGACAGCGGCTCGTGCACGCGCACCGACACGGTCTCTTCGGGCGTCCACTTGCCGCGCACCAGCGCGAGGTGCACGCCGTGGCTGGGCTTGTCGAGGAAGGCGTGGGCGGTGAAGGTGCCCCAGGCGGTCTGGATCTCGCGGCAGCCGACCTTCTCGACCAGCGATTCGACGCGGCTGCGGTGTTCGATGAGCGCGGCGATGGTGCCGATCTTGATGCCGTGCTCGGCCGCGAAGATCTGCAGGTCGGGCAGGCGGGCCATGGTGCCGTCTTCGTTCATCACCTCGCAGATCACCGAGGCGGGCGAGCAGCCGGCCATGGCGGCGAGGTCGCAGCCGGCTTCGGTATGGCCGGCGCGCATCAGCACGCCGCCGTCCACCGCCTGCAGCGGGAAGATGTGGCCGGGCTGGACCAGGTCGGCGGCCACGGCGTTGGGCGCCACGGCGGCCTGCACGGTGCGCGCGCGGTCGGCGGCCGAAATGCCGGTGGTCACGCCCTCGGCCGCCTCGATGGAGACGGTGAAGGCGGTCGAATGCTTGGCGCCGTTGCGCTGGACCATCGGCGGCAGCTGCAGCCGCTCGCACATCTCGCGCGAGAGCGTGAGGCAGATCAGGCCGCGTGCGTGGCGGGCCATGAAGTTGATGGCCTCGGGCGTGATGTGGTCGGCCGCGATGACGATGTCGCCTTCGTTCTCGCGGTCTTCCTCGTCGACGAGGATCACCATGCGGCCGGCGGCGAGCTCGGCCACGATCTCTTCGACCGAGGAGATCGGGGCTGGAGCGCGCGTGGCGCGGGAAGCGGCGCCGATCGGCGTGACGGAGGCGTTCATTTGGAGATGTCCTTGGATGGAGTCGGTGTGAGCACGCCCGCCTGAAGCATGCGCTCCACGTAGCGCGCCACGGTGTCGATTTCTAGGTTGACCTTCGAGCCGGCCTTCAGGCTGCCCAGGGATGTGTTCTCGACGGTGTGCGGGATCAGGTTGATGCTGATCTCGGCGCCGTCGGCGATGTCCTTGACGCTGTTGACCGTGAGGCTCACGCCGTTGATGGTGATCGAGCCCTTGTAGGCGAGGAAGCGGGCCAGGGCGACGGGTGCGACCACGCGAAGCTCCCAGCTTTCGCCGACCGGCTCGAACCGGCTGACGCTGCCGATGCCGTCCACGTGGCCCGAAACGATGTGGCCGCCGAGGCGGTCGCTCGCGCGCAGGGCCTTCTCGAGGTTGATGCGGCTGCCTTCGTCGGTCAGGCCGGCGGTCTTGTCGAGCGATTCGGCCGAAATGTCGATGGTGAACTGCTGGCGCTCGGGAGCGAGCGTGGTGACGGTCATGCAGGCGCCGTTGAGCGCGATGCTGTCGCCGAGACCGACGTCGTCGAGGTAGCCGGCGGGCACCTCGATGCTGAGTCTCTTGCCGTGGGAGGAGGTGGTGCCGAGGTCGTGGATGGCGGCGATGCGCCCCACGCCGGTGATGATTCCGGTGAACATCCGCGCATTTTCGCAGAGAACGAAGGGGCTTCGCGGCGGGCGGGCTAGAAGGCGTCCCTTCCGGCCACCCTGGCCACGATCCGCAGGTCGGGGCCGACCTGTCCGAGGCTGCGGAATTCCAGGGGCAATGCGCCCGCTAATTCGGTCAATGGCCCGCCGGCGTGGATGCCGGAGGCGATGTCCAGCCCGTCGCCGATCAATTTCGGTGCCAGATAAACCAGCAGCTCGTCGACAAGGCCTTCGCGAAGCAGGGAGCCATTGAGCTTGTGCCCGGACTCGACGTGCAATTCGTTGACTTCGCGGCGGGCGAGATCCTTCAGCATCGCCGCCAGGTCGACCTTGCCCTGTGCGTTGGGCAGGCAGGTGACGGTGGCGCCGCGCGCCTCGAGGGCGGCGGCTTTCTGTTCATCCTGTACCGCCGCGTAGATCCAGACCGCGCGGCCGGGCATGAAGAGCTTCGCGCCCGGAGGCGTCTGAAGCTGGCTGTCGACCACCACCACGCGCGGCTGTCGCGTGGTCTGCACAAGACGCACGTCGAGCCTGGGATCGTCTTCGATCACCGTGCCCACGCCAGTCAGCACCGCGCTGGCGCGTGCCCGCCAGGCATGGCCGTCTGCGCGTGCCGGCTCGGACGTGATCCACTGGCTCACGCCGTTGCGCAGGCCGGTCTTGCCGTCGAGCGAGGCCGCGACCTTGAGCCGCACCCACGGCGTCTTGCGGACCATGCGGCTGAAGAAACCGAGGTTGAGTTCCCGAGCCTCATCGGCGCCAGGGCCGACCTCGACTTCGACGCCGGCGGCGCGCAGCCGACCGAAGCCTTGACCCGCGACCAGCGGATTGGGGTCGGCCATCGCCGCCACGACCTTGCCCACGCCGGCCGCGACCAGCGCATCGCAGCACGGGCCGGTGCGGCCATGGTGCGAGCAGGGCTCCAGCGTGACCCAGGCAGTTGCACCGGCAACCGAATTGCCTCGCGCCGCCGCGTCGCGCAGCGCCATGACCTCCGCGTGCGGGCCGCCGACCTGTTGGGTGTGGCCCTGGCCGATCACCGTGCCGTCGGGAGCGACCAGCACGCAGCCGACGCGTGGATTCGGATCGGTTTCCGGGCCGGCCTGGCGCGCGAGATTCAGCGCCTGAATCATGAAATTTGGATTTTCTTTTGTCATTCTTTTGTTAAATCAAATTCGCTGCAAATGTGAATTCGGAATCGATCGAAAACAATTCGCCTTCGATCTATTTGTTTTGACCGTTTGTCGTGCGAATTCCTTTTGGCGGGAAATTGCATAAATAGAATTCGCGGCCATTTCAATCAGGGAGAAACGCCAGTCCGGCACGTGGTGCAAGGCGACAGGCGGCACGACATGGAAAACAAGGGATTCTGCGCGCCTGAGGGGGGCTTCACGCTCATCGAGATGATGGTCGTCATAGTACTGATGACCGTGCTGCTGGCGATGGCGCTGCCCAGCTTCACCGGCCTCATCGAACGGTATCGGGTCGAGGGCATGGCCAACGCGCTGGTCGCGAGCGTGAGCCAGGCGCGAGCCGAGGCGGCCCGGCGCGGGACGACCGTGACCATCCAGCAGCGCGCGGAGTGCCGGGGCCGGGATTGGAGTTGCGGCTGGGACACGCTGGTCGCAAGCGGAAGCTCCAGCGAAACCCTCAAGCGGCAGGACCCCGACGGCCGGGTCGCGATCGAGAAGAACACGGGCGGCGCCATGTCGTTCGACGCGATGGGCTATTCGACAGGCGCGACCAGCTTCGGCTTTCGCCCGTCGGACAGCGACAGCTCGCCCAATGCCGTCGCGGTGTGCCTGTCGCTCGGCGGGCGCGTCAAGCTGGTGAAGGGGGGCGGATCGTGCTGATGCCGGGCGCTTTTACCCGCCGGCCGGGCGGTGCGCAGGCGGGCTTCTCGATGATCGAGGCCCTGGCGGCGCTTCTCGTGCTCTCGCTAGGACTGCTGGCACTGGCCGGCTTCCAGATCCGCGTGCTGACCGACAGCGTCGGCGCGAGCAACCAGAACATCGCCATGCAACTGGCCGGCGATATGGCCGACCGCATCAGGGCCAATCCCGTAGCCGGTGCCTCAACGGTCAGCCCCTACGTGGCCGACTGGTCGCCTGCGGATGAGGACGAGCCGAAGCCCTCGTGCGTGAGCGCCGCTGCCAGTTGCAATGCCGCCGAGCTTGCGGCGCACGACCTGTGGAGCTGGAAGCACGCGGTGGCGGCTGCGCTGCCCGGCGGTCTGGCCGACGTGCAGGGCAGGGCGGCAGCCGGCGGCATGCTGTTCATGCACATTGCCTGGGACGAACCGGCGGTGCTCAATCCGATCGCCCCCGCCCCCGGTTGGCAGTGCCCCACGGGCAAGGCCTGTCTCGAAGTCTCCGTCGCGGTGCCGCAGCCATGAGCCGCAAGTCGATCGCGCCCGAGTCGCGGCAGGCGGGCTTCACGCTGGTCGAGTTCCTGGTCGCGCTGATCATCGGCATGCTCGTCGTGCTGGCCGCCATCGCGACCATGCTCGGCACGCGCAGTACCGCCATGACGGGCGACGACGTCAATGCGCTCAATCAGTCGTCGGCCCTGGCGTTCAGACTGCTGGGGCAGCAGATCCGGCAGGCCGGATACATCCCCATCGATGCCACCGAGCCGCTCTACTACTTCAGCGTGAGCCCCGGCAAGGGCACCAATCTCACGGGCGAGCCGGCCTTCTTCGCGATCCGGGGCGTGGAGTCTCCCGGCGGTGCGGAGAACGACAGGCTCAAGCTCGGCTACGCGCCGAACCCCGACTACTTCAAGGACTGCCTGGGGCAGGAGCCCGGGCGTGCATCGGGCGGCGGGTACGACGCAGCCGACCCTGCCGCGTCGGGCAATGCGAGGCTGATCACCAGCGAGTTCTCGGTGGACAACAAGGGCGTGCTCAGGTGCCGCGGCAGCGGCAATGCGACGCCGCAGCCGGTCATCGACGGCGTCGAGCGTTTCGACGTGATGTATGGCGTCAATGCAAGGGCCGGGAGCCAGCAAGTGGTGCGCTACGTGACGGCCGACGACGTCGCGGACTTCAACAGCGTTCGCACGGTGCGCATCTGTCTTCAGCTCGTCGGTACCTCGAAGAGCAACCCCGGCGGCAGCCATACCGACTGCAACGGGGAGTCGCGCACAGGCAGCGACGGCAGGCTGCGGCGCGTCTACACGGCGGTGTTCTCGCTGCGCAACGACCTGGGGGCGCTATGAGATCGAGATCGCTCCGCGGTCCTGCTGGCGAGCGCCCGGTGCAGCACGGCTTTTCGCTCTTCATCGTGATGATCATGCTGCTGCTCTCGGCGCTGCTGGTGATCGGCGGCGCGCGAACGGCCCAATTGCTCGAATCGGTGGCGGGCAATCAGCGCGAATACCAGCGTGCCTTCGAGGCGGCCGAAGCCGCACTGCTGGATGCGGAGCGCGACATCCGGCAGCTGGCCTTCGATTCCGCGAGCAAGACCTATGTGGCGTGCGCGGCGCTTGCCGCATCGCGCTGCCGCAAGGCCGAAGACGGCCGCGTCTTCCCCGACCGCGACACCGGCTGGGTGACCGCCTACATGAACGACGGGGCCGACAGCTGTGCGCGAGGCATCTGCTACTTCTCCGCGCTCGATTCGGTGGCGGCCGCCTCCGGCAGCGAGGCCTACCGGTTCTGGACCCGCGATGCGTACAGGGACGGGCACGCGTCTTATGGGCAGTTCACCGGAGCGCCCGATGCCGGCAGCCCGGCGCTGATGGGTGCCAGGTACTGGATCGAGGTCATCGACCGAAGGAACAGCAAATATCCGCTCTACCGGATCACAGCGGTCGCGACCGGCGCGCGCTCGCCGAGCCTGACGGGCGGCACGCGGGTCGAACTGCAGGCGTCCTTCGACCCGGACCCGGTCAGAGGGGTGAATTGAGCATGGCGGGAGGGATACATATGAGCATCACCGGAATTTCGAAGAGGACCACCGTGTGCGGACTTGTCTTGGCACAGTCCATCGGCTGCGCCGCGCCGTATCCACTGGCGCAGGTGCCGCGCAACACCGCGGTCAAGGAGCCGGCGCCCAACGTGATCGTGTCGGTCGACAACTCGGGCAGCATGGATTTTTCATCGCGTGCATCCGATGGAAATAGCTCGGTCGTCGGAATCCCCTCTCGAATGGAAGCGCTGAAGGCCGCCTTGAGAGAGAACTTCGCGGAGGCCAACATTCCCAACGACCGGATCCGCCTTGCCTGGCAGGCGATGAACGTCGACAGCCGCAACAGCAACGACAACAACTGTGTCGGCTTCTTCGGGGACACCTCGCCAGGCCGCTACCGGGCAGGCAAATGCCGTATCGGAGGCGGCAGCAATGCGAACCTGATGCGTTCGCTGGACGGCGCGCATCGCGCCAATTTCATGGCCTGGGTCGATTTGCTGGTTCCTTACGGCGGAACGCCCCTGCACGCCATGATGACCCGCGCCGGCGAATACATGAAGACCACCGGCAGGTTCAGTCCGTATTCGGACGATCCGGGAGTGGAGGGGGCCGCGACGTCGGGTTGCCGCAGGTCCTTCCACATATTCATGACGGATGGCGACTACAACCTCTTCGGATTCAACCAGGATCCCAATGAACTCAACATGCCGGCCATCGGTAACGAGGACGGGACGCGCCGCGTCCTGCCCGACTCCGTGGCCTATGTGCCGCGCGCGCCCTACAAGGACAACGTTGGCGCCGTCCACGATGTTGCCAACTGGAGCAAGGATGCGTGGTGGGGCAACTGGACGCCCAAGACCGAATACCGCCCAACCCTGGCCGACATGGCCTTCCACTACTGGGCCAGCGACCTGCAGCCGGGTATTCCGAACAATATTCGGAAGATCGTTGCCGAGGCCGGCACCGTGGCGGTCGGTTCGGAGGCAGTCCCCGAGTACTGGAATCCGAAGAACGATCCGGCCGGCTGGCAGCACCTGACGACCTACACCATCGGATTCGGCGCTGCCTCTTCGTGGGCAGGCGTTCCCGTAATTTCGTCGGGAGCTGCACAGCCTACCTACAGCGGCGACTATGCGCGGTTGGTCGACGGCACGGTCGCATGGGCGGACCCGTTGGCGAGCACGCTGGGGATGCAAGCCTGGAATACTTTCAACGGTGGCAGCGGGTACTACCAGGAGAAATCTTCCAACGCCGCCGCCGTGCGCATGGACCTGTGGCACGCCGCGCTCAACAGCCGCGGCACCTTCACGCCGGCCTCGAACGCCCGGGCGCTCGACAGCGCCTTCAAATCGATCCTCGGGCAGATCATGACCGACACGCGCCTTCCGCTGACCTCCATCGCCGCCAGCGGCTCCAGGGTGTCGACAGGCACGACCGTCTACCAGGCCGGCTACGACTCCGCAGACTGGTCGGGCACGCTCACCGCCACGAGGTTCGGCGCCGACGGCAGGCTGGCATCCTCGTCCGTCTGGTCTGCGCGCGATCTGCTCGACGCGCGCATGGCGACGCCGGGAGCCCACGGCAGCGATCGCAAGGTGCTCAGCTTCTCGGGCACGACCGCGGCAACGGCCACCCGTGCCGCGACCAGCGGCTCCGGCGTGCCGTTCCGGTGGAGCCGCTTGAGCAACGCGCAAAAGGATGCGCTCAAGGGCAGCACCGACACCGACACGGCAAGCACGGCGCTGGGTCAGGGCGTGCTCGACTTCGTTCGCGGCGACCGCAGCAACGAGGGCACCGGCCTGGGATTGCGCAAGCGCGCCCACGTGCTCGGCGACATCGTGGGCTCCGGCGTCTGGTACGCCGGAAAGCCCAGGAGCGGCTTCACCAACGACGCCTACGCCAGGTTCGCCGCGAGCGTTGCCCGTGCGCCGATGGTCTACGTCGGCGCCAACGACGGCATGCTGCACGCCTTCAACGCGTCGACCGGCAGGGAAGAGTTCGCCTATGTGCCCGAAGGCCTCTTCGGCACGGCCGAAGCGCCGGGGCTCAAGCGGCTCAGCGAGGGCGCCTACTCGCACAGGTACTACGTCGACGGCAGCGCCTTCGTGGCGGACATCTACATGGGCAGCAGCGGGGCGACAACTGCCGCCAGGGTCACGGACGCCGAGAAGGCGGCGCAGTGGAGGTCCCTGCTCGTGGGCACGCTGGGAGCGGGCGGCAAGGGCTACTTCGTGCTCGATGTCACCAGGCCCGAAAACATCGAGGAGAGCCAGGCGGCCAGCGTGGCGCTGATCGACACGACCGCGCTTGCCGACGAGGACCTTGGCCATCAGTTCCAGCAACCCACGCTCGATTCCTTCTCCGGGCGAGCGCTGCAGGTGGCGCTGCTGAACAACGAGCGCAAGGCCTTGATCCTGGGCAACGGCTACAACAGTAAGAGCGAGAAGGCCGTGCTGTGGATCCAGTATCTCGACGGCGACAAGGCGATCCTGAAGATTCCCGCGCCCGCCATGCAGAGGGCCGGAACCGGCAACGGCCTGTCCGCGCCGCGCCCGGTGGATCGCGACGGCGACGGCAAGGTCGATCTCGTCTACGCCGGAGACCTGCTCGGCAACCTCTGGAAATTCGACCTGAGCAACTCCGACAGCCGCAAGTGGAAAGCCACCATGGGCCCGGTCGCCCCGAAACGTTCGACCGCTGCCGCATCCAGCCTCGACAACAAGCCGCTGTTCGCGGCCGGAGCCGCGCAGCCGATCACGGCGGCGCCGGTGGTCGTCGGGCATCCGCGTGGCGGCTACATGGTGGTTTTCGGCACCGGGCGGCTGTTCGCCTCCAGCGACGAAGGCTCGACCGCCGACCAGTACCTGTACGGCATCTGGGACCCGGCCAACGGAAACACCGGCACCGCGACATTGACCGACCTCGTGGCGCAGACGATCGGCACCACTCCTGTCGAGGAAGCCGATGTCGCGTTGCGCACCGTCTCCCGCAGAGGCGTGAGCTACACCGGCTCCGACGCCAGGCGCGGCTGGCACCTGAAGCTGCCGACGGCGGGGGAACGCATCGTCTATTCCGGTGACGTGCTGGGCAGTGGTGTCGGGCTGTTCTCGACCACCATTCCCGGCTCGAGCAGCAATTCGATCGATTGCACTGCCGGCACGGGCGACGACGGCTGGTCGCTGGTGGTCGACTTCTTCAGCGGCTCGGCCCCCGAGGGCATCGCCTACACCAGCTCCGGAGCGGTGGGGGCCTATCTGGGTTTCCGGAATCGCTCGGGCAGGGACGACATCGTCTTCGAGCCGCAGGACCGCGAAAAAGGCAAGGACGTGATCTGCAATGCCGCTGGCGACTGCAAGACGCCGAAGCGGCCGGACATCGTGCGCCGCTTCGGCTGGCGCAGCCTGATCTCGACGAACTGAAGACCAATCCATGAAAAAGCACCCAAGGCCACAGGCTGGCAAGCGGACGTACTCGCGCGGCTTCACCCTGATCGAACTCATGGTCGTGGTGGTCGTGATCGGCATCCTCGCCGCCATCGCCTATCCGAGCTACACGCGCTATGTGCTGAGGGCCAAGCGGGCCGACGCGAAGCAGCAATTACTGCAGGCTGCGCAATGGACCGAGCGCTACCTGACTGCCAATGGCGGATATCCGCCCGCCAGCGTCGCGCTGCCGGCGGGGCTGAGCCAATCGCCGTCGTCAGGCTCGGCCAGCTATGTCATCAGCTACGGCACGAGGACCGCGACCACCTACACCCTGCGAGCCGTGCCGCAAGGGGCGTCGAGAGGCGATGAATGCGGAACGCTCACGGTGAACCAGCAGGGCGTCAAGCTGGCGGCCGGCCGCGTCAGCGCCTCGGATGCGCTGGTGCAGCTCTGCTGGAACCGCTGAACGCGGGCAGGAGGATGAAGGGTGAGGGGGAGGGCGCGGCTAGATGTCGCGCAGCAGCTGCCTGAACTCGTCCACGTCCTCGAAGCTGCGGTAGACCGAGGCGAAGCGCACGTAGGCGACCTTGTCGAGCTTCTTGAGTTCGCGCATGACGAGCTCGCCGACCTTCGTCGAATCGATTTCGCGCAGGCCGCTGGCCAGCAGCTTCTGCTCGATGCGCAGCAGGGCGTTGTCGATCTGTTCGATGCTCACGGGGCGCTTGCGCAGCGCCAGCATCATGGAGGCACGCACCTTGGTCGAGTCGAAGTCGGCGCGGCTGCCGTCCTTCTTCACGACCACGGGAAAGTTGACGTCGGGCCGCTCGTAGGTGGTGAAGCGCTTGTCGCAGGCGCTGCACTGGCGGCGCCTGCGGACGAAGTCGGCGTCTTCCGAAACGCGGGTCTCGACGACCTGCGTTTCAAGATGGCCGCAAAAGGGGCATTTCATGCGGCCACGTCTTCTTCTACTGTCTGGAAGGAATCAGCGGTAGACAGGGAAGCGGCTCGTCAGGGCGTGAACCTTGGCGCGCACGGCTTCGATGTTCGCCGCGTCGCGCGGGTTCTCGAGCACGTCGGCAACCAGGTTCGCGGTGATGCGGGCCTCTTCGTCCTTGAAGCCGCGGGTGGTCATGGCTGGGGTGCCGATACGCACGCCGCTGGTGACCATCGGCTTTTCCGGGTCGTTGGGGATCGCGTTCTTGTTGATCGTCATGTGGGCGCTGCCCAGCACGGCTTCGGCTTCCTTGCCGGTGATGCCCTTGGCGCGCAGGTCGACCAGCATCACGTGGCTCTCGGTGCGCCCACTCACGATGCGCAGGCCGCGCTGCGTGAGGGTCTCCGCCACGATCTGAGCGTTCTTGACCACCTGCTGCTGGTAGGTCTTGAACTCGGGCGACATCGCTTCCTTGAAGGCGACGGCCTTGGCGGCGATCACGTGCATCAGCGGGCCGCCTTGCAGGCCCGGGAAGATCGCGCTGTTGATGGCCTTCTCGTGCTGCGACTTCATCAGGATGATGCCGCCGCGCGGGCCGCGCAGGCTCTTGTGGGTGGTGGAGGTGACCACGTCGGCATGCGGCACCGGGTTGGGGTACACGCCCGCGGCCACGAGGCCGGCGTAGTGGGCGATGTCGACCATGAAGATCGCGCCGACGTCCTTGGCCACCTTGGCGAAGCGCTCGAAATCGATGCGCAGCGAGTAGGCCGATGCGCCCGCGATGATCAGCTTGGGCATGTGCTCATGCGCCTTGCGCTCCATCGCGTCGTAGTCGATCTCTTCCTTCTCGTTCAGGCCGTAGCTCACGACGTTGAACCACTTGCCGCTCATGTTCAGCGGCATGCCGTGGGTCAGGTGGCCGCCTTCGGCAAGGCTCATGCCCATGATGGTGTCGCCGGGCTTCAGGAAGGCGAGCATCACGGCCTCGTTGGCCGAGGCGCCGCAGTGCGGCTGCACGTTGGCGGCGTCGGCGCCGAAGATCTGCTTGATGCGGTCGATGGCCAGCTGCTCGGCCACGTCGACGTGCTCGCAGCCGCCGTAGTAGCGCTTGCCCGGATAGCCTTCGGCGTACTTGTTGGTGAGCTGCGAGCCCTGGGCTGCCATGACGGCCGGCGAGGCGTAGTTCTCGCTGGCGATCAGCTCGATGTGGTGTTCCTGGCGCGCGTTTTCGGCTTGAATCGCAGCCCAGATTTCGGGATCGGTCTGTTCGACCAGGATATTGCGTTGGTACATGGCAGTCCTTTGAAGACGAGGTCCTTGTTCTTCAACCAAACAAGGGCTGCCCAGGCGAACGGCTGAACGCCTGTTGTGGCCAGGCGGCACGCTTCCCAGTGGTATTCCACGTCAGCGCGTGGCACCTTGTTCGGGTGCTGCGCCTATCGCCAGTCGCGTACCGGCCGAGTGTAGCTCAGGAGCCCACACCCGGACCGCAATGTTCCTTCTTCAGGAAACGGAAGAAAGCAGGGCCACCTTGGCCGGCTCGGAGCCTTCCTCGCGCTTGGCCGGAGGCACCGCCACGGGGATGGGCTGCGGGCGCACGGTCGGCGGCGTGACCGTCGACGGCGCGCGGCCGTTGGCCACCTGCAGCAGGCGCTCGTGCTCGGCCATCACCTTGGCGGCGTAGCCGCCGTCGTCCTCGAGGTTGGCCGCGCCCACGTAGTAGCGCAGGCCGCCTTCGAGGGAGCCGGCGCGCGCGATGCATTCCTGCAGCACCTTCACGCCGACGCGCATGTTGGTCACGGGGTCGAACGCGGTGAGCGTGCCGCCCGCGCTCTCGTACTTGTCGCCGTGCACGCGGGTCATGACCTGCATCAGGCCCTGCGCGCCGACCTGGCTCTGGGCGAAGGGGTTGAAGCTGGATTCGACGGCCATGATCGCGAGGATCAGCGTCGGGTCGATCTTGGTGCGCTTGCCGATGCCGTAGGCCTCGGCCACCAGCACGCTCAGCGGCTCGGCGGCCACGCGGTATTTCTTGCTCAGCCAGTAGGCCACGGCGGCCTGCTGCTTGGGCAGGTCGGCGGGGCTCGCAGCCGTGGTGCGCTCGATGGCGGTCGGCTCGAGGTCGGTGGCTTCGGGCGCGGGCTTGCGCGACTGCAGCCAGCCCATCAGCTCCTCTTCGCCGGTCTTGCGCAGGTCGGGCCGCGCCACCAGGGCGAGGGCCGCGAACACGATGGCCAGACCGACCAGTGCGAACCCGTTGTGGGTTATTTCAAAAAAGCCGTCTGCCACGTCGGACACGAAAGTCCGTAGCCCGCGGGCCGTGACATCAAACGCCTTGTTCATCGCTCTTCCTTTCTGTGCGGCACCCGAGTCGCAACGCCATGGAAGGCGAGGGATGAAGGCGGCGGCGCTTGGATTGGTACGAATCAGGCTCCGCGCATGGAGTGAAGGGTTGGTTGGGAGCGCGGCGGCCTGATCAAGCCGGGGGAATTCGGCAGCGGATTCAGGTGGCCCCTCTGCGTCGGGCAGTCAGGGCAGCGCGGATTCTAGCGTGGCTAAATACCCGGTCAAGCATAAGTATTTGTTTTCTTATGCTAATAGATGTTTAAAAAATTGGCTCCCGTGGAGGCGTTTAGGCTTACGGGAAATCCCTTTGTAAAACACGTTTGCAATCGGAGGGAGCGACGCCTAATCTGGACGGGCCTGGCTTTTCAGGCGTTCTTCCGAGGCCCGGGAAACCCGAGGTGCAAGTCCGAGGGTTCAGCGGTCGAGGAGTCACGGTGGCAATCTCTTGCTGCCAGCACGGCGGGAACCATTGACTTCCGGTCGCGCGAATCGATGGCATGGGTTTTGTGCCCGCCATCAAGCCCGGTGACAAGACATTCCGTCGACTCACCGGGCTTTCTTCATCTGGGAGATCCGATGAAGGCCTTTCTCCGGTAATTCTTCCGGGACGGGGCCTGCGTCCTTTCTGCGTACGTAGCGTTGGCGCATGTTTGCGGCACACTCCAGCGATGGACGTAGCTACGATCAAACAGAACAAATGGGTGCGGCGTGGGATCGTCGCGTTGCTGGCGCTACTTGCTTTCTGGGTCATCGCCTGGCTGGCCGTTCCGCCGATCGCCAAGAGCCAGCTCCAGAAGATCGCGAGCGAAAAGCTCGGCCGGCAGGTAACAGTCGGCAAGATCGACTTCAAACCCTGGACCCTCGAACTCGCGCTGAACGACCTGCGCATCGCCACCGCCGACGGCAGCAAGCCGCAGGTGGCCATCAACCGCATCTATGCCGACGCGGAGCTGCAATCGATCTTCCGCCTCGCGCCGGTGATCGACGCCGTCACCATCGACGGCCCGGCCATCCTGCTCACGCACCTGGCGGACGGCAAGTACGACATCGACGACATCCTGGCCAAGCTCTCGGCCGGCCCGCCGCCCGACCCGAACGCCAAGCCTGCGCGCTTCGCCATCTACAACATCGCGATCAATGGCGGCTCCGTCGACTTCGACGACCAGACCGTCAAGCGCAAGCACGAGCTGCGCGACTTCGTGCTCAAGGTGCCTTTCCTGAGCAACCTGGATTCCAAGCGCGACATCAATACGGAGCCCAAGCTCGCCTTCGCGCTCAACGGCAGCAAGTTCGATTCGGCCGCCTTCACAACGCCTTTCGCCGACAACCGCAAGACCGACGCCCATGTGCAGTTCAAGGGGCTTGACCTCGCGCCTTACCTCGGCTACATCCCCGGCGGCCTGCCGGTGAAGCTGCAGGCGGGCAGCCTCGATGCCGACCTGAAGATCGGCTTCGAGCAGGGCGCGACCACAGGCCTGAAGATCACCGGCACGGTCGAGGCCCACACCACCAAGGTCGCCGACGCGCGCGGCCGCGACCTGCTGGCCTTCGAGTCGCTCAAGCTGGCACTGGCCGACGTGCGGCCGCTGGAGTCGGTGTTCCACCTGAGCGAAGTGGCCCTGGCCAATCCGCAGCTCGCCGTGGCGCGCGACGCGGCCGGCAAGCTCAACCTGCTCGCGACCGACCCGGCTACCGGAGCAGCCGAGAAGGTCGCCTCGCCACCAGCCGCGGCAGCGAGCGCGCCGGCGGCAGGCAAGCCCGCGCCGAAGCCGGCGCTGAAGGTGCAGGTGGACAAGGTGGCGCTGAACGGCGGGCGCGTCGGCTGGCGCGACGAAACCGTCAACCCCGCGGCGGCGGTCGACCTGACCGACCTCGGCATCGATGTCTCGGGCGTCACGTGGCCGATGGAGAAGCCGGCCGAATTCAGCGGCAGTACCGCCATTGCCGGCGCCTCGCTCAAGTTCAAGGGCAACGCCACCGACAAGGTGGCCGACGTGCAGACCGAGGTCGACGCGCTGCCGCTGTCGCTGGCTGCCCCCTACCTGGCGCAGAGCCTGGAGCCGACGCTCGACGGCAAGCTCAGCGGCCAGATCGACATCGCCTGGGCCCAGCCCGACCTGAAGTTCAAGGCCCGCCGCCTGTCCGCCGACGGGCTGGCGCTGACCCAGGGCAAGACTGCCCTGGCCAGCGTCGGGCGCTTCGAGCTGGTCGACGCCGAGGCCGACATGACGAAGCACACGCTGAACGTGGCCTCGTTCACCGCGACCAACCCCAAGGTGCGCGTGGAGCGCGACAGCGAGAAGCGCTGGATGTTCGAGCGCTGGCTCAAGACGCCGGCCGGCGGCGGCACGAAGGAAGCCGAGGCCAAGGTCGCCGCGCCCAAGCCCGCGGCCGCCGAAACGCCGCAGCCGGGCGCCAACACCAAGCCCTGGGCGCTGACCATCGGCACGCTGGCGGTCGACAACGGCGCGCTTTCCTATTCGGACAAGGCCAGCGCGACACCGGTGACGGTCGAAGTCACGGCCTTCAAGCTGCATGCCCAGAAGCTCGCGCCCGAAACCAGCACGACTTCGCCGCTGGAGGTTTCGGGCCGTATCGGCTCCGGACGCTCTGAACCGGGCCGCTTCGACTACAAGGGCAACATCGTGCTCAAGCCGCTCGCGGCCGAGGGCAGGGTGGAGGTGGTGTCGTTCCCCGCGCATACCTTCAAGGCCTACTACGCCGATGCGCTCAACGTCGACATCCGCCGCGCCTTCGCGAGCTATCGCGGCACGGTGCGCTACGCGACCTCGCCTGCGGGCATGAGCGTCAAGCTGTCCGGCGATACGGCGCTCGACGACTTCCGCGCCAACAGCGTCTCGCTGACCCAGTCGCCCGGCTTCGACCGCAACAACAACCAGCTGCTGAGCTGGAAGACCCTGAGCCTGCGCGGCCTGCAGGTCAGCATGGCGCCCAACGCGCCTCCGAACGTGGACGTGCGCGAAACCACGCTCACCGACTTCTTCGCCCGCGTGATCGTCGACCCCACCGGCCGCCTCAACCTGCTGAGTCTGACCAAGAAGGGCGAGGCCGAAGCGACCGCAGCCGCCGCGGCTGCCGGCGAGGCCAGCACTCGCAAGGGGCCGGGCGGAACGACCACCACGACGACTGCCCGGGCGACGGCACAGCGGCCCGCCGGCCGCGCGGTGTCGGCGGAAGAAATGGTCGGCGGAGCGCCCGAGCCCGCCAAGCCGGCGGCCACCGTCGCGGCGGCACCCGCACCAGCGGCGACCGACGCAGGGCCGGCGCCGGTCATCAACTTCGGCCCGATGAGCCTGGTCAACGGCAAGATCGACTTCACCGACCTGTTCGTCAAGCCCAACTACTCGGCCGACCTGAGCGAGCTGACCGGCAAGCTCAGTTCCTTCTCGTCGAACCCGCCCAAGGGCGAGAGCGGCCGGCCCGCGCTGGCCGACCTCGAGCTGCGCGGCAAGGCCCAGCAGACCGCGGCGCTGGAAATCACCGGCAGGCTCAATCCGCTGGCCAAGCCGCTCGAACTCGACATCACGGCCAAGATGCGCGACCTCGATCTGGCGCCGTTGTCGCCGTACTCGGTGCGCTACGCCGGCCATGGCATCGAGCGCGGCAAGATGAGCATGGACGTCAACTACAAGGTCGCGCCCGATGGCCAGCTGACGGCAACCAACAAGCTGGTGCTCAACCAGCTGCAGTTCGGCGACGAGGTGGCCGGCTCCACCAACAGCCTGCCCGTGAAGCTGGCCGTGGCGCTGCTGGCCGACCGCAACGGCGTGATCGACGTCGACCTGCCGCTCAGCGGCTCGCTCAACGATCCGCAGTTCAGCGTCGGCCCGCTGATCTGGAAGGCCGTGGTCAATCTGGTCGTGAAGGCCGTGACCGCGCCGTTCAGCCTGCTCACGGGCGGCCTGGGCGGCGGCAGCGGCGAATCGAGCGCCATCACCTTCGAGCCCGGCGGTTCCGAACTCAGTGCTTCCGCCAAGGAAAGCCTCGACAAGGTCGCCAAGGCGCTGACCGACCGGCCCACGCTGCAGATGACCGTGGTCGGCACCTCCAGCCTCGAGAAGGAGCGCGACGCCTACCAGCGCCAGCGCGTGCGCCAGCTCGCCTACGCCGAGAAGCGCCGCGTTGCGGTGCGCGGCGGCCAGACCGGCACCGACGTGCCGCCCGTCACCGACGCCGAATACCCCGAACTGCTGACCGCCGTTTACAAGCGCGCCGACATCACCAAGCCGCGCAACATGGTCGGCCTGGCCAAAGACCTGCCGCTGCAGGACATGGAAAAGCTGCTGTTCGCCAGCGTGCCGGTCGACGAGGAGTCGATGCGCCAGCTCGCCGTCGAGCGTGGAGCGGCCGTGCGCGACTACCTGCTCTCGAAGAAGCTGCCGAGCGAGCGGCTCTTCCTGGGCGCGGTGCGTACCAGCGCCAGCGGCAGCGACTGGAAGCCGGGCGCCGAGCTCAGCCTGACCATGAAGTAACCCGATACCGAACGGGCGGGCGCGATCGGGCCCGCCGACTTGGTTTTTTCCTCCGGCTTGCTATATATGTAGTCCGTCGGCTCCACCACCCACGACCCCGCGCGCGTCTCCGTTTCGGTACGGATTTCTGCGGGCGACCGCAAGTGGGTGAAAATGTCGATGTGCGCCGGCCTTTGCCGGCGCCTTCGCTTTCTCTACCAAGACAACGATTTCGCGCAGTGACCTCTACTTCTTCCAAGCCACACGACATTCAGGCCCTCGACACGCTCACCGGCGGCGCCTTCACCGCGCCGACTTCCGGCGAGCGCGCCGCGCGCATCCGCGACTGGCTCGCGGGCAACCCGGCGCCCGAGCAGATGCAGGAAGTCTTCAAGGAACTGAGCGGTCGTGACAAGGGTGCCGCGCGCCTGCTGCGCGAAAAGCTCGACGAACTCAAGCGCGCCAAGGGCCAGGAGGCGATTGCCGCCGAATGGGCACAGAAGGCGGAAGCCCTCGTCGCCCAGTCCAAACTCAACATCGCCGACGCGCTCGCCTGGCAGCGCGACGCCGCCAAGGCGGGCGCGCCGCTGTCGCGCGAGCCGCTGGCCGGCCTGAAGCTCAAGCTGTCCGAGCGCGTCAAGGGCATCGAAGACCTGCAGCATCGCGCGC
Source organism: Variovorax gossypii (assembly GCF_003965815.1). Taxonomy (GTDB): domain Bacteria; phylum Pseudomonadota; class Gammaproteobacteria; order Burkholderiales; family Burkholderiaceae_C; genus Variovorax; species Variovorax gossypii. The sequence goes on from NZ_RXOE01000001.1 coordinate 75,378, forward strand.
AGGTGCACCGCGAAGCCGCGGTGCTGCTGGCGCAGCGCTTCGAAGTGCTGTCCACCAAGGGCTGGCAGGATGCCCAGGTCGCCGAGGAATCGCTGCGCGCCGACGTGACGCACTGGCAGCAGCAGGCGGCCGAGATCGTCGCCGATACCAACTGGAGCAGCCTCGACGCCAAGTTCGCGCCGCAGCTCGAATCCTCCAAGTCGCAGTTGCTGGTGGTGTCCGACGCCTTCCACAGCGCGCTGGCGCAGGCCGTTGCCGCCGCCGCCGATGCCGCGGCACCGCTGCCGCCCGTGCCCGTGTGGGCCGATGAACTGCGCGCCGCGCGTGGCGAGGTCGTGGCGCCCAAGCCCGCTGCTCCCGCCCGTCCGGCTGCCCCCAAGGTCGACCCGGCCGTGCGTGCCGCCGCCCAGGACGCCGTTCAGGCCGCGCTGACCAAGCTCGAGCAGGAAACTGCCGAAGGCCACGGCAAGGCCAGCGCCGGCGCGGCCGCCGCGCTGCGCGCCGTGCTCAAGGAGCATGGCAAGCTGGTCGAGGCACCGCTCGAAGCCCGCGTGCATGCCGCGCTGGTGGCTGCCGGCGAACTCGAAGGCTGGCAGCGCTGGAGCGCCGACAAGGTCCGCGAAGACCTCGTCGCCAAGGCCGAGGGGCTGCTCAAGCGTCCCGAAGGCCAGGCCCTCGGCGGCCGCAAGATGCAGGAAACGCTGCGCTCCCTGCGCGACCAGTGGAAGCAGGCCGACCAGGGCGGCGTGCCCAACCATGCGCTCTGGAAGCGCTTCGACGAAGCCTGCAACGAAGCCCACAAGGTGGTCGAGGCCTGGCTCGAGAAGGTCCGCGCCGATGCGGCCGAGCACCGCGCCCTGCGCGTCGCGCTGATCGAGGAGGTCAAGGCCTGGGCTGCCGAGCATGCCGGCGCCACCGACCTGAAGGCGCACAACCGCGCGCTGCACCAGTTCGCCGACCGCTGGCGCGACGCCGGCCATGTGGGCGAGAAGGTGTTCGCCGAGCTGCAGCCGCTGTGGAACGAAGCCTTCGGCGCCGCCCGTGCACCGTTCGAGACGGCGCAGAAGGCCAGCGTCGAGCGCCGCCAGGCCATGATCGCCGAGGCGACCGAGCTCGGCGCGCAGCCGGTGCTGCGCATCGACGCCGTCAAGGCGCTGCAGCAGCGTTGGCAGGCTGAGGCGCAGAGCGTGCCGCTCGATCGCCGCCATGAACAGAAGCTGTGGGACGCCTTCCGCGCGCCCATCGACGAAGCCTTCAACCGCAAGACCGCCGAGCGCGAGAAGGCGTCGGCCGCGATGAACGCGCACGACCGCCACGTGCTCGAGGCATCCAAGGCGCTCGACGCGGCCAATGCCGGCGGCGATGCGCAGAAGATCCGCGCGGCCATTGCCGGCCTCGAAGCCGCGCTGCGTGGCGAGGTGCCGCCGCCCGCTCCCAAGGCCGACGGTCCGTCGGTCGGCGCGACCGAGGTCGTGGCGCCGGGGCAGGCAGCCGCCGAATTCAGTGAAAGCGCCGAACAGGCGCCCAGCCCGAGTGACGCGGAAGCATCGCCCGGCACGCACGCCGATCCAGCCGCGGCGCCCGCCGCTTCGACGGACCTCGTGGCGCCTGCAGACGGTGCCGACGCTTCGGCACGCACCGATGGCGCGGCGCACGACGCGGGCGAAGCTGCAGCAGCCGTCGAAGCACCGGCCGCGGCGCCGAAGGCCGCGCCCAAGCCCGTCGTGGCCATGCGCGGCGATGACCGTCCGAGCAGCAAGAAGGCCGAGCCGGCACCTGCCGCGCGCGGCGGGGCCGGCGGCCGCTTCGGCGACCGCCGCGATGGCGGCCGTCCCGGTGCCGGTGGCCCGGGTCGTCCCGGCGGCGATCGCGGTGATCGTGGAGCCCCTCGCGGTGGCGACCGTGGCGCGCCCGGCGGCCGTTTCGGCGATCGTCCTCCGCGCGAAGACCGCGGCCCGCGCCTGGGCGACGCTGCCTTCCGTGCACAGCGCGAAGCTCTCGAGCGTGCCGACATGGCGCTGCGCAAGCTCGCGGCGCAGGCCCATGGCGAAGCCCTGACCCAGGTGCTGGGCGCCTGGGAGCAGCGCGACGCCAGCCGTCTGCCGAGCATCCAGGAACTGGGTCGCGCGGTTACGCCGGCCGTGCGCAGCGGCTGGTCGCAAGCCATCGGCTCCGCGCCGACGGCTGCGGCGAACGATGCCGCCGAAGCGCTGCTGCGCCTCGAAATGGCTGCCGAGGTGCCGACGCCCGCCGAGCAACTCGACGCGCGTCGTGCACTGCAGCTCAAGCTGCTGACGAAGCGCGGCGACCCGGCGCCTGCCCAGACCTGGGGCCAGGACGCCGGCAAGGTGCTGGCCGCGGCCCACGATGCCGCCAGCGCGCGGCGTCTGCAGAACGCGCTGAAGGCGCTGCTGCGGAAGTAAGGGAAGAAGGCAGCCTTCGGCCACGAAAAAGGCGCCCCGCGGGGCGCCTTTTTCATTGGCGCGTCAGCGCCGATGCCGAGTTTCTCTCAGACGTTCTTTCAGACCTTTTCGCCGATGGCCGGTGTCTGCACGGTGCCAGCCTGCTCGGCCAGGTAGCTGTCGCGGATCTTGCGCCGGGCGAAGAGGCCGCCGATGCCAAGCAGCAGGGCAATGGCGCCGACGATCAGCGTGCCCTTGTCCGTGGCGCTCGATGCCGCGGCCTTGTCCTTCACTTCCATGATCTTCTGCACATCGGCCAGCGACACCACGGGCTTGCCCTTGAGCTTCACTTCGTAGACCAGGTTGTTGTCCGAAGGATCGACGCGCACCTCGACGGCCTCGTCGATCAGCGGCTCGAGCTTGCTGCGGCCCACTGCGTAGTCGACGCGCCATTTCTCCGTGTTGCCGTCGGCCAGCTTGGCGTCGAGCACGAAGTAGCGGCGCGTGGTGCTGCCGCCGCGGCGGCGCTTGGTGGTCTCGGTGACTTCGCTGCCGCTGACGATCGTGCCGCTCTTCGCGACCAGGTCTTCCACGGCGGTGCCGTGCGTGTCCGAACTCGCCTTGAACTGCGCATATCCCGCCCAGCCCAGGATGCCGATGCCGAACACCAGCGCGATCCACGCCTTGCCCGTCAGCTGATAGAACCAATCCCTCATGTTGTTTACCTTTTTGGTGAGTTGATAACCCATCAATGGTAAGGGTTGTGATGCTATCGAATCGGTAGCTGAAGAGCGAGATTGGGTGAGGGATTAGAGCCTTTTAGGCAGAAAGAATTCATCGAAGATCGCGAGCACGCCGGGGAAGTCGCGGGCGAAGTTCGGGCGGTTCACGAAGTAGGCCTCGCAGGCCACCGCGAAGAACTCGCTGATCGACGTGGCGCCGTAGGCATCGAGCCACGGCGCCTCGGTGCCGAAGCGCTCCGCCTTGATGATCTGCTCGCGGAAATCGTCATAGGCGGGCTGCAGCACGGCCATCCAGGCTGCGCGGGCTGCGCGCGAATTGCGCTGGCCCGCGAAGCCGGGCGGCAATGGCGGGCAGCCGTTGGCGTCGCCGCCGCGCATGTCTATCTTGTGGGCGAACTCGTGGATGACGACGTTGTAGCCGCGCTCGCTGGTGATGCTGCTGGCCAGCACGTCGTCCCAGCTCAGCATGACGGGACCGCGGTCCATGGCCTCGCCGGCGACGACTTCGCCGTATTCGTGCACCACCTGGGCTTCGTCGATCACCTTGCGCCGCGCCACAACCTCGGAGCGGTGCACGACGATGCCGACGAAATCGTCGTACCAGTCGAGCCCGCCCTTGAGATGCAGCACGGGCAGCACGGCCTGCGCCGCGATGGCCAGTGCCACTTCGTTGGTGATGGTGAAGCCCTTCGCGCCGTGGAATTCCTTGTCGCGCAGGAATTCGGCGGTGAGCGTTCGCAGCCGCTGGCGGTCGGCATCCGGCAGCGCTCCCAGGAAGGCATAGCGCCTGAGCGTGGCCTGCCAGGCGGCTTCGGGAATCGGGGGCAGGGCGCGCAGGCGGCGCAGCCACTTGAACATTGCTGGCGGCGGCGCGGCTAGCGCAGGTCGACGCGCTGTGCGCCGGCGGCGGACAGGCAGAGGAGTTGCGCGCGCGGCGGATGCGCGTCGGCATCCCAGTCGCTCAGCACGATGCGGCGCAGGCCGTTGCCCAAGTCGTGGTCGGCCGGGCGGTGCGTATGGCCGTGCACCAGCGCATGGGCGTTGGCGCGATGCAGCCAGTCGCGCGCCGCGGCGGTATCGACATCGGCCCAGACCATCGACGGATTGCGCTTGCGGTCTTCGCTCTGCACGCGCATGGAGCGCGCGAGCGCGCGGCGCTCTTCCAGCGGCCGGGCGAGGAATGCGGCCTGCCACCCGGGCGTGCGCACCTGCGCGCGGAACTTGAGGTAATCGGTGTCCTCGAGGCAGAGGATGTCGCCGTGGCTCAGCAGCCAGCGCCGGCCGTGCAGCACCAGCACCGTCGGGTCATCGAGCAGGGTGAGGCTGCATTGCGCGGCGAACGCGGCACCGACGAGAAAGTCGCGGTTGCCGTGCATGAAGAACACCGGCAGCCGCTGCGCGGTCTGGCGCAGGAGTTCGGCGCATTGCGCCTCGAAGCCGGGCTGGGTGGCGGAATCGTCGCCCACCCACACCTCGAACAGGTCGCCGAGGATGATGAGGGCGTCCGCCGGCGTGGTCTGCAGGTAGCCTTGCCAGGCCTCGAAGGTGGCTGGCTCGCCGGCCTGCAGGTGCAGGTCGGAGATGAGGTCGACCGTGCGCCATGCGGGCGGCGCCACCAGCTCCGAAAAGGCCGGGTTCGCCACCGTGCTCATGCCGCCGCCGCTGCTGCCGAGCCGAGCCGATCGCCGGTCATTCGGCGATGACGACGGCCTTTTCGATCACGACGTCCTCGAGGGGCACGTCGTCATGGAAGCCCTTGCGGCCGGTCTTCACGCCCTTGATCTTGTCGACCACCTCGGTGCCCTTGGTGACCTTGCCGAACACGGCATAGCCCCAGCCCTGGGCCGTGGGGGCGGTGTGGTTCAGGAAGCCGTTGTCGGCCACGTTGATGAAGAACTGGGCGGTGGCCGAGTGGGGCGCGCTGGTGCGGGCCATGGCCACGGTGTAGTTGTCGTTCTTCAGGCCGTTGTTGCCTTCGTTCTGGATCTCGGCGTCGGTGGGCTTCTGCTTCATGCCGGGCTCGAAACCGCCGCCTTGCACCATGAAGCCGGGGATCACGCGGTGGAACACCGTGTTGTCGTAGTGACCCTTCTTCACGTACGCGACGAAGTTCTCGGCCGACTTCGGCGCCTTGTCGGCGTCGAGTTCGAGCGTGATCACGCCGAGGTTCTTGATGTGCAGTTCGATTTGGGGATTGCTCATGAGAGGACTCCTACTTGAAAGGGATTACTTCGCCACCACGGTGGCGGACTTGATGGTGACGGCCTCGAGCGGCACGTTCTGCATGCCGCCCTTGTTGCCGGTGGCCACCGCGCGGATCTTGTCGACCACATCGGTGCCGGCAACGACCTTGCCGAACACGGTGTAGCCGTAGCCGTCGGGGTTGGGGGCGTTGAGCGAGTCGTTGTTCTTCACGTTGATGAAGAACTGCGAGGTCGCCGAGTTGGGGTTGCCGGTGCGGGCCATGGCGATCGTGTACTTGTCGTTCTTCAGGCCGTTGCTGGCTTCCAGCGGAATGGGGGCGCGCGTGGACTTTTGCTGCAGGTCGGCCGTGAAGCCGCCGCCCTGGATCATGAAGCCGTCGATCACGCGGTGGAAGACCGTGCCGTCGTAGTGCTTGTCCTTGACGTACTGCAGGAAGTTCTCGACCGTCTTGGGCGCCTTGGCCTCGTCGAGCTCGACCACGATGTCGCCGGCCGAGGTGGCGAGCTTGACGCGCGGCGTTGCCGATTGCGCGTGGCCGGTGGCGGCGAACGCGAAGGCTGCGGCCAGCACGAGGGCGCCGCGGCGGCTGAAACGGGAGAGGGAGTTGATCGTCAAATGGAGCTCCGTTTGCGGATGAGGGAACGGGGCCGCGCGGTGGGCGCCATTGCGGCGCCCGGGACGGCGGCGACTGGCTGCTTACTTGCTGGTGCGGCCGACCGGCTTGCGGATGACCACGGGCGCCGCGGGCAGGGCCGCCGCCTCGGCCTCGGTCTTCGAGGTGAAGATCTGGCGGATCAGGGCGAGCTTGGGTGCGACGCTGGCGTTGGTGCTGGCGAACTGCTGGGCGCGCACGTATTCCTGTGCCGCGAGACGCGCATACACGTCACCGAGGTTTTCGTGCGCCGTGGCGTAGTTCGGGTTGAGCTTGAGCGCCTGCTCGAGGGCGGCGCGCGCCTGGTCGAACTTGCTCTGCGACGCATACAGCGCGGCCAGGTTGTTGTAGGGCTCGGAAAGCTCGGGGAAGTCCTGCGTGAGCTGCGTGAAGGCGATGATGGCCTCGGCCTGCTTGTTCTGCTCGGTGAGGATCACGCCGCGCAGGAAGCGCATCTGCGGGTCGCGCGGCTTGCCGGCGATGTAGGTGTCGGCCTTGGCGAGTGCCTCGTTCGACTTGCCCTGGCGCAGCAGCGCGTTCACGTCGTCGTACTCGTTCGCATGGGCTGCGGAGCCCCAGAGGCCGAACAGCAGTGCGAAGGCAATGGAGAGTCTGGAGAATGCGGCGTGCTTCATGAAGCCTCGACGGAAATGGGGGGAGATGAAGGCTTGCGGGCTTGGGGAACACCCGGACGCTGCGCGGTGGCAGCCGTTTATACTTGCCCGGATTGTAGCCGAGGGGCCATGTCGACCCCCTCGCGACCACAGTCCCCGTCACCCCTGAAAAACACCGTCTTTCGCCCGTGCCGCACGCGCGCGAAATGACGCTTTCCGAATCTCATGAGTCTGCGCATCTACAACACGCTGTCGCGTGAATTGGAGGATTTCTCCCCATTGCAACCGGGAAAGGTGCGCATGTACGTCTGCGGCATGACGGTCTACGACTACTGCCATCTCGGCCATGCCCGATCGATGATCGCCTTCGACATCGTGCAGCGCTGGCTCAAGTCGAGCGGCTTCGACGTGACCTACGTTCGCAACATCACCGACATCGACGACAAGATCATCCGCCGCGCCGTTGAAAACGGCGAAAGCATCCGCGCGCTGACCGATCGCATGATCGACGCGCTGCACGAGGACGCCGACGCGCTCGGCATCGAGCGCCCCACGCACGAGCCGCGCGCCACCGACTACATCCCGCAGATGCTGTCGATGATCGGCACGCTCGAGAAGAAGGGCCTGGCCTATCGCGCCGAGAACGGCGACGTGAACTATGCGGTGCGCAAGTTCCCGGGCTACGGCAAGCTCAGCGGCAAGTCGATCGACGAGCTGCATGCCGGCGAGCGCGTGGCCGTGCTCGACGGCAAGGACGATCCGCTCGACCCGGTGCTCTGGAAGAGCGCCAAGGCCAGCGAACCCGAAGAGGTGAAGTGGGCCAGCGAGTTCGGCGCGGGCCGCCCGGGCTGGCACATCGAGTGCTCGGCCATGGCCTGCGAACTGCTCGGCGAGACGCTGGACATCCACGGCGGCGGCGAGGACCTGCAGTTCCCGCACCACGAGAACGAGATCGCGCAGAGCGAAGGCGCGAACGGCAAGCCGCTGGCCAACTACTGGATGCACAACGGCTTCATCGTGACCGACAACGAGAAGATGTCCAAGAGCCTGGGCAACTTCTTCCTGATCCGCGACGTGCTCAAGAAGTACGACGCGGAGACGATCCGTTTCTTCGTGCTTCGCGCGCACTACCGTCGTCCGCTGAACTACAGCGACGTGCACCTCGACGATGCGCGCGCCTCGCTCAAGCGCCTGTACACGGCGCTCGACCTCGTGGCGCCTGCCGACGTGAAGATCGACTGGGCCGACCCGCACGCAGCGCGCTTCAGGGCCGCGATGGACGAAGACTTCGCGACGCCCGAAGCGGTGGCGGTGCTCTTCGAGCTGGCGGGCGAAGTGAACCGCACGCAGTCGGCCACGCAGGCCGGCCTGCTGAAGGCGCTGGGCGGCTGCCTGAACATCCTGCAGGACGACCCGAAGGCCTTCCTGCGCGCCGGAACAACGCTCGACGAAGCCACCATCCAGTCGAAGATCGACGCACGCGCCGCCGCCAAGGCAGCGAAGAACTTCGCCGAAGCCGACCGCATCCGCCAGGAACTCCTCGAGCAGGGCATCGTGCTCAAGGATTCGCCCACGGGCACGACCTGGGCGGCTGCGCAGTGAACGGAACGACGAACCCCATGCCCGCCCCCAGGAAGTCCAGCGTCACGATCTACACGCCGGACTATTGGGAGGAGGCATGCAAGCATCTCTCCCGGAAAGACCGCGTCATGAAGCGGCTGATTCCGAAGTTCGGCGACGCCTGCCTGGAGTCGCGCGGCGACGCGTTCACCACGCTCGCGCGCAGCGTGGTCGGCCAGCAGATCTCGGTGAAGGCCGCCCAGTCGGTCTGGGACAAGTTCGCCGCGCTGCCACGCAAGCTGACGCCGGCCAACGTGCTGAAGCTCAAGGTCGACGACATGCGCGGGGCGGGGCTGTCCGCCCGCAAGATCGAGTACCTCGTCGACCTGGCCTTGCATTTCGACTCGGGCCTGGTGCACGTCGATGCATGGAAGGACATGGACGACGAGCAGATCATCGACGAGCTCGTGGCCATCCGCGGCATCGGCCGCTGGACGGCCGAGATGTTTCTCATCTTCCACCTGATGCGCCCGAACGTGCTGCCGGTAGACGACCTGGGGCTGCTCAACGGCATCAGCGTCAACTACTTTTCGGGCGACCCGGTCAGCCGCAGCGATGCCCGTGACGTCGCCGTGGCCTGGGCGCCTTATTGCAGCGTGGCGACTTGGTATATTTGGCGATCGCTGGATCCCGCTCCAGTCGCGTACTAGCAACACCCCCAGGCTGCGCGCACTTCGTGTCGCTTCGCCAACCCCCTCAAGGGGGCAACACCTGCGGCCCGGCGAAGCCGGTTCCGCGGTGTTCCTGGAATGGATGCGACGGACTTGCGGGCAGCAAACTGAAATAAACAGGAGAAGACGTTGGCGAAACGAACCTTCCTCGACTTCGAGCAGCCGATTGCCGAGCTCGAAACAAAGATCGAAGAATTGCGTTATGTGCAGACCGAATCCGCGGTCGACATCTCTGAAGAAATCGATCAGCTCGGCAAGAAGAGCCAGCAGCTCACCAAGGACATCTACAGCGACCTGACGCCCTGGCAGATCACCAAGATCGCACGGCATCCGGAGCGCCCCTACACGCTGGACTACGTCAACGAAATCTTCACCGATTTCGTCGAACTGCACGGCGACCGTCACTTCTCGGACGACCTGTCGATCGTGGGCGGTCTCGCTCGCTTCAACGGCGTGCCCTGCATGGTCATCGGTCATCAGAAGGGCCGCGACACGAAGGAGCGCACCGCGCGCAACTTCGGCATGAGCAAGCCCGAGGGTTACCGCAAGGCGCTGCGTCTGATGAAGACGGCCGAGAAGTTCAAGCTGCCGGTGTTCACCTTCGTGGACACGCCCGGCGCATACCCCGGCATCGACGCCGAGGAACGCGGCCAGTCGGAAGCCATCGGCCGCAACATCTTCGAGATGGCGCAGCTCGAGGTGCCGATCATCGTCACGATCATCGGCGAGGGCGGCTCCGGCGGCGCGCTGGCCATCTCGGTCGGCGATCAGCTGCTGATGCTGCAGTACTCGATCTACTCCGTGATCAGCCCCGAAGGCTGCGCTTCCATCCTCTGGAAGACAGGCGAGAAGGCGCAGGAAGCAGCCGATGCGCTGGGCATCACCGCGCATCGCCTGAAGGCGCTGGGCCTGGTCGACAAGATCGTGAACGAGCCCGTTGGCGGCGCGCACCGCGACCATCGCCAGATGGCGGCTTTCCTCAAGCGCGCCCTCAACGACGCCTTCCGCCAGGTCAGCGACCTGAAGCCGAAGGAGCTGCTGGAGCGCCGCTACGAGCGCCTGCAGAGCTACGGCCGCTTCAACGACACCAAGGCCGAGAGCGGCGGCAGGTAATACGCGGGCGCTGTCATGAACTCCGCTTTCGAACGCGCCATTGCCGCGTTCGAGCCGGCGCACTGGCCGCTGGCGGTGGGGTTCAGCGGAGGCGCCGATTCGACGGCCTTGCTCGCTGCCTGCGCATTGCGCTGGCCGGGGCGGGTGGTCGCTTTCCATGTGCATCACGGGCTGCAGGCCGCGGCCGACGGATTCGAGCAGCATTGCCGCTCGACCTGCGAGCGCTTGGGCGTGCGCTTGATCGTCCATCGCGTCGATGCGCGGCATGCGCAAGGCGAAAGCCCTGAGGATGCGGCGCGGCGCGCACGCTATGCGGCGTTTGCGGAAATGGCACGCAGCGGGGAGGGCGGGGTAGCCGTCCGATCCGTGGCGCTCGGGCACCATGCCGACGACCAGGTCGAGACGCTGTTGCTCGCGTTGTCGCGCGGCGCGGGGTTGCCGGGGCTGGCTGCCATGCCGGCGCATGCACGGCGCAACGGGCTCGACATCTACAGGCCGCTGCTCGGGGTTGCGGGCGCAGAGATCCGCGAATGGCTGGCCGGCCGTGACCTCCAGTGGATCGAGGACCCGACCAACGATGACGCGCGCTACACGCGCAACAGGATCCGCTCCGTGCTGCTGCCCGCGCTGGAGCAGGCCTTCCCCCAGTTTCGCGCCACCTTCGCACGCAGCGTGGGCCATGCCGCACAGGCCCAGCAGCTGCTGAACGAGCTGGCGGCCCAGGACCTGGAAAGCGTGGGGAGCCCGCCGCGCATCGCCACTCTGCAGACGCTGACGCGCGCGCGCCAGGCCAACCTGCTGCGCCACTGGCTGATGCAGTCGCACGGCTGTGCGCCCAGTGCGGCGCAGCTGGACCAGCTGCTCGACCAGGTCCGCGCGTGCGTCACGCGGGGGCATCGCATCCACCTCAAGGTGGCCGCCGGCTTCGTCGAGCGGAAGGGCGATTTCCTGCATTGGTACAATGCCCCGCCCTCGCCGAAGACTTCGCTCTGACCGCTTGCAGGGCGCCGCCTATCCAGCGGCCCTTTTCTTTTCTCTGAATTCACCCATGGCATTGATCGTTCACAAATACGGCGGTACGTCGATGGGCTCGACCGAGCGCATCAAGAATGTCGCCAAGCGCGTCGCCAAGTGGGCGCGCGCAGGCCACCAGATGATCGTGGTTCCGAGTGCCATGAGCGGCGAGACCAACCGCCTGCTCGGCCTGGCCAAGGAACTGGCGCCGAGCAAACCCGGCGTGGCCCACAACCGCGAGCTCGACATGCTGGCTTCCACCGGCGAACAGGCGTCGTCGGCCCTGCTGGCCATCGCGCTGCAGGCCGAGGGCGTCGAGGCCGTGAGCTACGCGGGCTGGCAGGTTTCGGTCCGCACCGACAACTCCTACACCAAGGCACGCATCGAGAGCATCGACAACGAGCGCGTGATGGCCGACCTGAACGCCGGCAAGGTGGTGGTCATCACCGGCTTCCAGGGCGTGGACGACGAGGGCAACATCACCACGCTGGGCCGTGGCGGCAGCGACACTTCGGCCGTGGCCATCGCCGCGGCGATGAAGGCGAACGAATGCCTGATCTACACCGACGTCGACGGCGTCTACACGACCGACCCGCGCGTCGAGCCCGATGCGCGCCGCCTGACCACCGTGAGCTTCGAAGAGATGCTCGAGATGGCGAGCCTGGGCTCCAAGGTGCTGCAGATCCGCTCGGTGGAATTCGCCGGCAAGTACAAGGTGCCGCTGCGCGTGCTTTCGAGCTTCACGCCGTGGGACATCGACATCAATGAAGAGGCCAAGTCCGGCACGCTGATCACTTTCGAGGAAGACGAAAACATGGAACAAGCCGTCGTATCCGGCATCGCATTCAACCGCGACGAAGCCAAGATCTCGGTGCTCGGCGTGCCCGACAAGCCGGGCATCGCGTATCACATCCTCGGTGCCGTGGCCGACGCCAACATCGAAGTCGACGTGATCATCCAGAACCTCAGCAAGGACGGAAAGACCGACTTCAGCTTCACCGTCCACCGCAACGAATACGCGCGGACCATCGACCTGCTGCAGTCGAAGGTGATGCCCTCGCTGGGCGCGACGGAAGTGGTCGGCGACACCAAGATCTGCAAGGTCAGCATCGTCGGCATCGGCATGCGCAGCCACGTGGGTGTGGCGAGCAAGATGTTCCGCGTGCTGAGCGAAGAGGGCATCAACATCCAGATGATCTCGACCAGCGAAATCAAGACTTCGGTCGTGATCGACGAAAAATATATGGAATTGGCAGTGCGCGCACTGCATAAAGCCTTCGATCTGGATCAGCCGGGCGCCTAAGTAGTGGCATAATCTCGGCTTCTTTCAGGAACTGTGACCGAGTGGCCGAAGGTGCTCCCCTGCTAAGGGAGTATGGGGTGTAGAGCCTCATCGAGGGTTCGAATCCCTCCGGTTCCGCCAAGTTGATGAAGCCTTGTTGATCTTTGGATTAACAGGGCTTTTTTCATTCTCCGGAAAAGCTGCCAGCATGGCTCTGAAGCCATCGGCGGCTTTTTTTTCGTCTGCGTTTTCCGATGCTTCGAGGTCTTCGGCCATCGCTGCAATGAACGCTCTCGTTGGGTCTTCTCCCACGATTGCTCGTAGCTTGCCTCTCACTCGCCAGTTGCACGGGCGCTCTCCCTTTTTCATCGCTAGCAGGTTCGATGCATTCATGTCGAGCGCTGCGGCAAGCTTGCGCAATCCTCCGGCTATCTCTGCGGCTTCATCGATAAGAGAAATCAATGGTGTAACTGTTGTCATAATGAGTACACTCCGGTAAAGTGGTGTTGTCAGTTTGAGTACGTTCTCAATTTGACAACCATCTTAATGGAGCCGCCATGTCCCTCTCTCAAGTCTCGTTCGCTGCCTTTGCGCAGTCCATCGTCTGTCCTCCCCCACCTGCCTCGCAAGAGGTTAACGGCTCGGTCCTGAGCTTGGCGGCTCCTGCTGAGCCCGGGGTGGGGGTGGACACCCCTCTGCCCTATGGCGGTGTGTTCGAGCCGTCGCGTCGTCTCGCTATGCGCGAGTTGCACGACGGCGTGTTCGGCGCTTATTGGGATGACTGGCAAATCTACGGTTGCGCGCTGGACGCCCCTGAGTCCTTGCCCAGTGGTTCGCACCAATGCTTCGACCTGTTCGATTACGTCAAGGCGTGTGGTTTTGGCGTGTCGAGGCGTTACCTGTGACTCGCTAGCTCGTAGCCCTTGCTTGAGGGCTTCCGGCTAGCACGTCGCTAGTTTCATGACTCAAACCGGAGTAGCTCAAATGTCCTTTTCTTCCATCGTTCAGGTTCTCCTCGTCGAGGAACAAACCTCCAAGAAAGTCAACCCGGAAACCGGTGTTCCGAACAAGTGGAAGGTTGCACGCTGTGCCCTTCTCGATGATGGCGGTGAGGTCGTTACTGTCGGCCGTCTGCGTGTCCCTCGCGACATGAGCGAGACCATTGCGAAGGGCACGTTCCGCGCAACCTTCGCGCTCGGTGTTCCCGACTACGGTGACAGCAAGGGCGACATCATGGCCATGCTGACGGCTCTGACGCCCCACCAGTTGCGTGCGCCGCTCATCGGTGCTGCTACCCCTCCTGCTAAGGCCTAATCGTGCTTACGGCCCTGTATGGCCCTTCGGTAGCGCTGTGCTTTTGCATGGTGCTGCTCGTGTTCGGGGTCGCCTACTGCCGTAGTCGTTGGGGGCTGTCGTGACTGACGTCCAGTTCGATCAGCTCCACTCGGCGCTCTACGGTATCGGCGTGGTGATCATCTTCGCGCTTGGCTACCTCGCGGGGGATCGGCAATGACAAACCGTCTTCTCGCGTGGGCGCTGTTCCTCGCGTGCATCTGGGGCGCGTATACCTGGGCGCGGTCTTTCAAGAACCCCTTCTCGCAGGTGCCCACCGTTACTTCCGTCATGCCCGCGATGACGCACTGCAAAGAGGACTGCACACCATGAGCGGAATCATTGCGGCGATGTTCGCCACTTGGGCGCTCGGCTATGTCGCCGGCTGGAAGGTGCGCATGATCAGGACGGCTTTCTATGCGGCGTAGCAGCGGTTCTTGGCTGTCCGCATTGAAGGTCTTCCAATTTTTTAAATTGGTAAGGCAAGCAGGGCGGTGGGCAACTTTTTTCGAAGAAAAAATTGTCCACGGCATCGCGCGTCAGTCGGAGTGTGGGCAACTCACGCACCCCGCAGGGGCTGTCCACACGCTTGACGTGTGGGCAGGTGAGTTGTCCATGCGGGGGAGACTGGCGCGGCCTCTGCACACCTCTGCTCAACCCCCAGCAGCGGGGCTTCCCAGAGGAAACCGAAGGTTTCTGGCGGGAAGCTTTGCCCCCGCTATCGAGCGCGGCCGTGGTGCCTCATCTACAGGGTGCGGCCGTGTCGTCTTCCCCAGTCTCCAGCCTCCAGCCATGAGCGTTGCGCGCAGTGCTCATGGCCGCACGGTTGGTGCGGTGTCAACCTCAATAGGAGAAGTGTGATGAACAAGCGTTTCCGTTTCGCCCATAAGGCCGCTGCTGCCGTGGCTGCTGCTGGTGCCAGTGCTGCGGCGCTGGCTGCTGACCCGACCACTGCGCTGGAGGGCTTCCAGACGGCCTCGGCGGCCAGCAGTGGCTTCGGCCCGGGCATGTGGGGCCTCGCTGCGGCCACGGTCGGCATCTTGATCGGCGTGAAGTGGATCAAGCGCGGCCGCGGTGCTGCATAAGCCTCGGGCTTTTTCTGCTGCGCACCCTTCGGGGTGTGCAGTGGTAAACGTCTGGAGCCACCATGGAACGCCTCGCGCTCGCCTTCTTGATCTTGGGACTCGTCGGCTGTGTGGCCGGTCGCGCTTCCCGTATGCCTCCCGATTTCAATGAATCCGTGGCTGAGCGTGTCAGCCGCTGCGGTTCACTCATCGGGGGGTGTGGTCGATGAGCAGTCTCTTCCGTTCGTTCTGCGCTGCTGTGCTGCTGCTGTGTGTGGCGACGTGGGCGAGTGCGTTGGTGCCGAAGGCGCCACAGTATGAGGGCACCTGGGGGTGGGGTGGTCCTGGTACTAGTGCTTCTGGTAGTAGCTCTTCTGAGGTGTGCGCTGCGTTGACACCGGCTTTCATTACCCAGTACACGGCGCCCGGTGTGACTGGTTTTGCGGTTGTTGTGGGACAGGAGCCAACGCCCACTGTCACGGGTTACTGCCAGGGGTCTTATGTGCATCCGGATGGCGGTACGCGCTACCCGGCTCGCGCTAACTTGTATTTGACGCCGGGCGACTCGTGCCCTGCGAACAGTGACCCGTCTGGCGCTCAGTGCCAGTGCCGGGCTGGGTACGACGAAAGTAACGGTCAGTGTGTTCCTCACACGAACCAGTGCGCGTCGAAGACAGGGCAGGTGGGCATTTTGAATTGGACTGAGGGCTATACGCGGACTCCGGATGAGGGTGATCGTCAGGCAGTGGGCCCTGTCATGTCGCCTCCGTCGAGTGGTGAGGTTTGTGATAGTGGTTGCGCTGTGTCGTTGCAGACCAGTGGTCCCGGCGTGCAGCCTTATGTCAGTCAGCAGCCTACGGCCAATGGGCTGTATCGGCGCTCTATCGATTTCCCCAGCCTCGGCCTTGGTAGGGAGTGCACCATGGGTGCCGCTGATGCTGGTGCGAAGAAGGATGCACCTCCGCCGGATTGCCCTGGCTCTGTCGGTGATCTTGGGAACGGTAAGCCGGTGTGTGTTGGTACTGCTGCGAAGCCGATCACGCCGACGCCTTTGGGCGCGGCTCCTGGTGCGACTCCAATCGCGGGTAATCCTGCTGCGGGAGCCAAGCCGCCGTCTGGTGAAGGCTCTGGCACTGGTAGCGCTGGCCGTACCCCAGGAACGGGCAGTGGCACGGCTTCTGGCGGTGGCTCTGCTGCTGGTGTGGGCGGTAAGGGGGGTGGTGCTGGTGGTACGGCTGCTGGTGTTGGCAGCGGTGGGTCTGGTACGGGTGATGAGCCGCACAAGCCTTGTGGTGGTCCCGGCGAGCCAACTTGCAACGTGAAGGTCGATGAGACTGGCACGCCTGCTGCCGCCGGTACCAGTTTCGATTCTGCGAAGGCCAAGATGGACGAGACCAAGGGTAAGAATGATGAGCAGCTGCAAAAGGCTTCAGGTACGGCCGACAAGGGCTTCTTGGAGCCTGCTCGTTCTATGTTCTGGGCCCCGCCTATCGCTGCCTGTGAGCCCATGGCGCTTCCGACTCAGATGCAAGGCTTGACCGTCGATGCTTGTGGTGTTGTCGATGGCGGTCGGAACATCATGGGTTTTCTGTGGGCCGCTGGTGGTCTATTCCTGTGCCTCGGCATGATCAAGAGGAGCATCTGATGCCATTGCTCGCTGCATTCATTGGTTCGCTGGCCAGCGGGTTGGCGACTCTCCTGGCCACTCAGATGGCCTACACCACCGCGTTGAAGATCGCGGCCTATGCGACGTGGATCACTGTCGCTACCGTCTTCTTCGCATCGGTCTTCGTGTGCTGCTCATCGCTTTACTCGATGATGGCGTCTGCTGTTGGCTCGGGTGGTGGGACCGGGAACTGGGTGCGCATGTTCTGGGTCGGCATGGGCATGTTCATTCCTGGCAACGCGAGTGCTGTCATCGCTTGTGTCGCATCGGTCTGGATCGGCACTTCGATCTGGAAGATTCAGCGGGTTGGCATTGAAAGCTTCTCGAAATGATGGCGTCTGTTGTGTGCTCCGTGCTGGCGGTCCTGTCGTTGTTCGCTGGCTTTAGCGTTGAGGTCTGCCGTGATCTTCGGGAGCTTGCGCTGCATGGCTATGTGCGTCGGCGTGGCGGTGGCTACTTTCTCGCTGGCCAGTGTGCTTTTCTTGGTTTCGTTTTGCTCGGTGGCGTGCTTTCGTAGCTTCGCGCCGGCTTCGATGGGGGGCCTCATGACTGACTACGCATTGACGGGCAAGAAGGGGACCGGCAAAAGCAAGAATGCCGTGCGTCTCATCCGTGATCGCTACTTGATCAACAAACGTCGGGTTGCGACGAACCTCGATATCGACTTATTGAAGATGTTTGGTCCGCACTCGAAGTTCACCTACGTGCGTGTGCCCGACAAGCCCTCTGCGTTCGATTTGCTGGCCGCTGGCCACGGAAACCCGGATACCTACGATGAGGACGAAAACGGCGGCATGTTTCTCGATGAGCTAGGCACGTGGCTTAATACGCGCACCTATGCCGACAAGGGGAGGGCGGATGTTCTCGACTACTTTGCTCACGGGCGGAAGCACGGTTGGGACAACTGGTACATCATGCAAAACGTCGCGCAGATCGATAAGCAGGTGCGCGAGTCCTTCATAGAACAGACCGTGCGCCACACCCGATTCGATAAGGTGCGCATCCCGTTTATTGGTGGCCTGCTCGGCGCGCTGTTCGGGCCGAAGGCTGGTTTCCTTCCGAAGTTCCACATGGCCGTCTACCGCATGGGCACGAACCCGCAGGATCTCGTGGCGAACCGCGCGACGTTCATCGGCAAGGATCTGGAGAAGTGCTACGACACGCGGCAGGTCTTCCTGATCGACTACCCCCACGGCACGCACTCCGTCCTTTCGCCCTGGCACACGCATGGGCGGTTTCTTCCGGCTGCGGAGAAGACCAAGCTGCAGCGTCTGGTCGAGTGGCTGAGGGCCTTCGTGCGTGTGCAGCCTCTACCTGCGCCTGCTCGTGCGATCGCGCGGACCCGGCCTGATGACGGCTGGTCTCGGGTTGCATATCTCTGCCGCTCCCTCCCTCCGAATCAAGCTCTTTGGGTGATGGCGAGGTATGCGCGGGCAAGCGGCGTGCGGTAGGCCTGCGCTAGCGGGCCGGACGCGCGGCGCGCAGCGCCGCGCTAGATTTATCCCATAAACACATTGGTACATCGGCGAATTTGAAGCCGCAAAAAGTGAGGCCCGCGACTGTCGGCAAACAGTCCGGGCCTCGTGACCACCACTAGGAGTAGTAGCGATGGCGATCATGATTCTCGACCACTTCGGGAAGTCGGTAAAGACTGTGGACTTTCTCTCTGGCCGCGCGCAGGGCGTGAAGGCCTTTCAGGTGCAGCGCACGGGCGCTTTCAAGGTCAAGGGCCACGATTTGGGGAATGGCCATCTGGAGGTGTCCTTTCGCCGTGGCGATGTGGCCAAGGAACTCGATTGGGATCGGGTGATGATCCTTGACCATCTCGAGCTGATGGATCGGTGGCGCGAGGAGTGCGAAGAGGAGCGTAGGCAACGGTCCCTCAAGGTGGCCGCCAACCGTGCCAAAACGCGCGTTAGACAGCGTTGCAAGGCTATGGGGGCGGATACCCTGCTGACCCTCACGTACAAGGCCAATGAGACTGACTTACAGCGCTGCAAAGCAGACCTCAAGGAGTTCAATCGTCGCATGTTGCGTGTGCTTCCGGAGTTCTGTTTCATCGCGGCATTCGAGCATCAGGATCGTGGTGCGTTGCACATCCACATGGCTACCCGTCGAATTCCTCGCGAGATCAAGCGCACTAGCTCAACGGGGCAGGCCTACTCCGTCAATAGCTACAACCTGATCCGTGCTGTTTGGCGGTCCGTCACCAAGGAACGCCAAGGCAACATCGATGTGCAGCGCACCAAGCGCAATTCGACGCGCTCGCCTGCGCGCATTGCCACCTATATCGCGGGCTACATCATCAAAGAGTTCGCGGAGGGGGAGAAGTGGTCTAACCGGTGGACTCAATACGGTAAGTGCGACGTGCCTGCTCCCGTCGACCTTGGCACGGTGGATACGGCTCTTGAAGGCCTTAAGACTGCTATGGCCTGTTTGTGCGCGAAGCATGAGCTCGTAGACCTCGTGTTTTCGAAGTGGGGTGACTGGGGCTATGTCTCTGCTGAGAGTCCGTCTAAGTCTTCTCGGGGGCGGCGCGTGTCAGCGTGTTGACTGGCATTGTTGAGGGGCCAAATGCATCACGCCTTTGGGCGTCTTACATTTGGAGGATTAGATGCTCGTAGGTTATGCGCGCGTGTCCACGCGCGAACAAGAAACACATCTTCAGGCGGACGCGCTTAACAAGGCTGGTTGTGACGTGATCTTTCACGAGAAGGCCAGTGGTGCTTCTCAGAGGGGGCGGCCAGAGTTAGCGCGCTGTCTGTCGTCGTTGAAACGCGGTGATGTGTTGGTCGTCTACAAGATTGATCGCATCGCGCGAAGTCTTTTTGACCTGCTCGATATCTTGCGTCGGCTGGAGCGTGTGGGGGCGACGATAAAGAGTGTCACTGAGCCGCTCGATACGACGAACAGTATGGGGGTGTTCGTTGTGCAGATACTGGGTGCTGTTGCCCAGTTGGAGCGCTCGATGATCCGGGAGCGGTCGATGGCGGGGCAGTTGGCTGCGCGGGAGCGTGGTAGGGAGCCTGGTCGGGGGCGGAATCTGGAGCCTGATGTTGAGGCTAAGGTGGTTGCTCAGTATCGTGAAGGTGGTGTGACGTATCGCGAGCTAGCTCAGGCACATGGCGTATCGCCTTCGGTTGTTAAGCGGGCTGTTTACCGTGTGACGAAGGGCGCGGACTACTGGAAGAAGCGTAACGACTAGGGTCGAAAACATCCGGTTCCGCCAAGTTGATGAAGCCCCGTCGATCGTTTGATCGACGGGGCTTTTTCTTTTGCCCTCTGACAGATCGGGTCGCCCAGCCTAGCGCTTGCCCGAAGCCTGGGCCTTGCGCATCTCGGTGGTCGTGACGCCCGCGAAGCCCCAGTTGTCGGTGTCGATCTCCTCGATGGTGATGTGGGTCCACTCCGGCGGCTTGTGCAGTACGCGCTCCAGCGTCTCGGTGACTTCCTTGATCACCTGGGCCTTCTGCTCGGCGGTGTTGCCCTCGCGGGTGATGCGGATGCTGACGAATGGCATGGTGTCTTTCTCCTTTTTGACGTGCGGATGAAGGATGAAAAAAGCGCCTCAGCGGCCCGCGCTGAAGCCGCCGTCGACCGGAAGCACGGTGCCGGTCACGAAGTCCGCGTCGACCAGGTAGAGCACCGCGTCCGCGATCTCGCCCACGCTCGCGATGCGATTGAGTGGCGCCAGCTTGGCCAGGAAGTCGTGCGACTGCGGCGCATGCATCGGCGTATCGACCAGGCCCGGCGCGACGGCGTTGACGGTGATGCCGTGCGGTGCCAGCTCGAGCGCCAGCGCGCGCGTGGCATCGTTGACGCCGCCCTTCAGCGCGACCGCCAGCAGCGCCGGCACGCCGCTGTGCGGCTGCATCGCCAGCGCGGCCGTGATGTTGACGATCTTGCCCCGCTTGCGCCCGATCATGTGGCGGGCCGCCTCCTGCGACGCGTACAGCACACCCTTCAGGTTGGTGGCGATCTGTTCCTCGATCTGTTCGGGCGTGAACTGCACGAAGGGCTGCGCGGCAAAGATGCCGGCGTTGTTCACCAGCACGTCCACCTTGCCGAAGCGGGCGATGGCTTGCTCGAAGACATTCTTCGCGGATTCGGGCTGGCCGGCATCACCCGCGACGGCGAGGAAGCGCTCTCCCGCATCGAGCGTGCGGGCCGCGGCCTGCAGGCGATCGGCGGAGCGGCCGGTGCCGACCACGTTGTAGCCCCGCTTCAGGAAGGCATCGGCCAAGCCCAGGCCGATGCCGCTGCTGGCGCCGGTGATGACGACGGTGTTCTGTTCAGACTTGCTCATGGAGTACCTCGGATGAGTTGGGTTTCAGGGAGGCCGGCGGCTTTTTTCTGTGCGCCCACCGGTTGAGTGGGACTTTATTGACAACCTCAGGCGCAAAAAATAGGCTCCAGGGCACTTGTATTGATACATGGCGTAATGAATATGCATCGGCAATTCGACGACGTGCTGCTGGGCAGCATCGAACTGTTCTGCCTCGCCGCGGAGTCGGGCAACTTCACCGCGGCAGCCAGCATCGCGGGCGTCACGCCCGCGGCGGTCAGCCGGTCGGTCTCGCGCCTCGAAAAGCGCCTGGGCGTGCGCCTGTTCGTGCGCTCCACGCGCAGCAGTCGCCTTACCGAGGCAGGCCGGGAGTACTTCGAGCAATGCCGTGCCGCGCTCCAGCAACTGGTCGAGGCGGAGCGCAAGGTCACCGGCGAACAGGTGCAGCCCAGCGGCACCATCCGCATCAGCGCACCCACCACCTACGGGCACCACCGCCTGCTGCCGCTGCTGCCCGCGTTTCGCGCGCAGTACCCGCTGATCCGCGTGGAGGTGCACGTCAGCAACCGCAATGTCGACTTTCGCGAAGAGAACTTCGACGTCGCGATCCGCCTGCGGGCTCAGCCCGATTCGACGATGGTGGCCCGGCACCTCGAAGACGCCGAACTGGTCGTCGTCGCCAGCCCCGGCTACCTTCAGCGCGCGGGCGGGCCCGCCACGCTCGTGGACCTGGCGCAGCACGAGTGCATCCAGTTCGACCTGCCCAGCAGCGGCAGGCAGATCGCGTGGCTGTTCATGGAAGACGGCCGCGAGAAGGAAGTCTTCTCCACGGGCCACTACAACTGCGCGGAGGACGTGCTCGCCGGCGTGACCCTGGCCAAGGCCGGAGCGGGGCTCTTCCAGGCCTATCGCTTCACGGTCGAGAAGGAGCTGGCCAATGGCGAACTGGTCGAGGTGCTGCAGCCCTTCGGCGGGCGTTCACGTCCCGTCAGCCTGATGTACCCGCACGGCCGCCTGCTGCCATCGCGCGTGCGGGCATTCATCGACTTCCTGGCGGAGCGCGGGCAGGGCGAGAAACACCCGTCCTGAGCAAAGCATCGGCTTGCGCGCCAGCCTTGCCCGGCCCGCCTCACGCACCGGACAGCTCGGGAAAGCCGGCCAGCACCGTCCTGCAGCGGTCGCAAAGCATTCCCTGCTCGGCATCGGTGTCGTCATGCACCGAGGCGTCGTGCCTCCAGCACCTCATGCAGCGCAGCGACGCGGTGCGCCTGACCTTGACGTCGACCTTGTCGGCCTCCTTCAAGGCCACGTCGGCAACGATGAAGATCGATGCCAGCTCGGCGCGCAGGAAGGAAAGCGATTCGATGATCTCGGCAGGCGCCTCGATGACAACGCTCGCCTCGCCCGAGCGGCCGATGCTCCCGGACGAGCGGACATCCTCGATGGCCTTCATCACGCTCGGTCGGAGCTGCCTCGCGTGCCGCCAGAACTCGGCAGCCTCCGGATCGTCCGTAACCGGCGGCACGGCCTCGTCCCAGGTATGGAGGAACACGCTGTCTTCCCCGGCGGACGATTCGTACAGCACTCCCCAGGCTTCCTCGGCCGTGAAGCTGAGGATGGGGGCCACGAGCAGCAGCAGGTTCTCCAGGATGACGTGCAGCGCCGTCTGCGCGGAGCGTCTTTCGCGGCTGTCGCGTGCGCTGGCGTACAGCCGGTCTTTCAGTACGTCGAGATAGAAGCCGCCGAGTTCGTCGGCGCAGTAGCCGTGCACCAGCCGTGTGACGGCCACGAAGTCGTAGTCGCGGTAGCCCTTGCGGCATTGCTCCGCGAGTTCGCGGCAACGGGCCAGCGCGTGCCGGTCGACGCTTTCGAGATATTCCACGGGCACCCGGTCGGTGCCCGCATCGAAGTCCGACACGTTCAGCAGCAGGAAGCGGATCGTGTTGCGGATGCGCCGGTACATCTCGACGACGCGGTCCAGGATCTCTTCCGAAACTGAGATGTCCGTCGAGTAGTCCGTGCTCGCGATCCACAGCCGGATGATCTCCGCGCCCCGCGTTCCGGCCACCTGCTGGGGGCTCACCGTGTTGCCCAGCGACTTGCTCATCTTCTTGCCGTTTCCATCGACGGCGAAGCCATGGGTCAGCACGGCCTTGAACGGCGCGTGGCCGTCCGCCGCGCAGCCCGTCATGAGCGAGGAGCCGAACCAGCCCCTGTGCTGGTCGGAGCCCTCCAGGTACAGGTCCGCCGGATGGCCGTGCGCGTCGGGGCGCCGCGGGTCCCGGTAGACGGTTGCGTGGATGGAGCCGGAGTCGAACCACACGTCGAGGGTATCGGACAGCTTCTCGAACTCCGACTCATCCACGCCCAGGTCCGCGGGACTCAATCGAGTCCAGGCGGAAATTCCTTCGCGCTCCACGCGCCGCGCCACTTCCTCGATGAGGCGTGAGGTCTCGGGGTGCAGCGAGTTGTCGCTGCGCCTGACGAAGAAGGCGAGCGGAACGCCCCAGGCGCGCTGCCGCGAGACGCACCAGTCGGGCCGGCCGTCGATCATCGCTTCCATGCGCGAGCGGCCCGAAGCGGGGTAGAACGGCACGTCCCTGATCGCCTCTCGCGCGGTCTCGCGCAGCGTGCGCGCATCGCCCGTCGCGGGATGGTCCATGGCAATGAACCATTGCGTCGTCGAGCGGAACAGGATCGGCGTCTTGTGGCGCCAGCAGTGAGGGTACGAATGCTCGATGCGCTCCTGCCTGAGCAGCGAGCCATCCGCCTTCAGAGTTTCGAGAATGGCCTTGCTGCCTTCCTCGAGCGACATGCCGCCGATGGCAGGCAGGCTCGCCACGAAGCGGCCGGCACCGTCGATCACGTTGTCGCCGGCGATGCCGAGGCTGCGGCACAGCTCGAAGTCTTCCGCGCCGTGCGCCGGCGCGAGGTGCACGAGGCCGGTGCCGGTCTCCAGCGAGACGAAGTCGGCGGCCACCACGGGCACGCCGACGTCCTGCAGCGGATGCTTCAGCACGAGCCCGACGAGGTCGGCGCCCGGCGCGACCGCGCAGAGCTCGTGCTCGACACCGAAGGACTGCAGCAGCTTGCCGCCGGTCTCCGCCGCCATCACCAGCATGCCGTCGGGCGAGTCGTACAGGCCGTAGCTGGCCTGCGGGTCCAGGCCCACGGCCGCGTTGCCGGGCAGCGTCCAGGGCGTCGTGGTCCAGATCACCACGCGGGTCTGCCTGCCGGGCGCAATGGCAAGGCTGAAGCGCGCCGCGAGGTCGGCCGCATCCACGACCCGCTGCCCCACATACGCGGTCGTCGATCGCTTGTTCGCGTACTCCAGTTCCGCCTCGGCCAGGGCCGACTGGCAATCGACGCACCAGTTCACCGGCTTCTGGCCGCGAAACAGCAGGCCGCGTTGCCGGATGCGGTCGAGAAAGCGGATCTCGTTGGCCTCGGTCTCGAAATCCATCGTGCGAAAGGCGTTGTCCCAGTCGCCGAGCAGGCCCAGGCGCAGGAAGTCCTTCTTCTGGCTCTGCGTCTGCGAAAGGGCGTATTCGCGGCACAGCTGCTGCACCTGCTCGGTCGGCAGGCCCCGGCCGTTCATCTGCTCGATGCGGTGCTCGATGGGCATGCCATGGCAGTCCCAGCCGGGAATCCACTGCGAGTCGAAGCCGTCGAAGTAGCGGCTCTTGAAGACCATGTCCTTGAGCACCTTGTTCACCGCGTGCCCGATGTGGATGTCGCCGTTCGCATACGGCGGGCCGTCGTGCAGGATGAACGGCGGGCGTCCCGCCGCCGCGGCGCGCATCCGCTCGTAGATGCGCAGCCGCGCCCAGCGCTCGACCAGCGCCGGCTCGCGCCGGGGCAGGTCTCCCTTCATCGGGAACGGGGTCGTCAGCAGGTTCAGGGTGCTCTTTAGATCTGGCATGTGGCGTGGTGTTTTCTTTTTCGAGAGGGACGATTTGTTGATCGACTGATTGGTCGAGCGATCGGTCGCGTCGGCCTCAGTCCCTGTTGCGCAGGGCCGAGCCGGCGGCCAGCAGCGCGACCAGGCTGGCCGCCGCCGCGAACACCACGTACCAGGCTGGAGCGAGCGGATTCCCGGTCCGCGCGATCAGCGCCGTTGCAATGAACGGCGCGAAGCCTCCGAAGATCGTGACAGCGAAGTTGTAGGCAATGGAGAGGCCCGTGGACCTCACCTCCGGTGGATAGAGCTCGGCCATCGCAGCGGGCGCGGGGCCGGTGAAGCCGGCGATCAGCACCGCGAAGACCAGCAGCACGATGGTCAGGGTCGACGGGTTGGGCGCGGCCGTGAGGAGCCACAGCGCCGGATAGGCCAGCACGAGGATCGCGGTGGCGAAGCCGATCAGCAGGGGCCTGCGGCCGATCCGGTCCGACAGCGCGCCGAAGAAGGGCGCCAGCACCACCAGCACCATCAGCCCCGCGCCGTTGGCCCACAGCGACACGCTCTGCGGCAGCTTCAGCGTGCGCACCGCATAGGTCGGCATGTAGACGAGGAAGAAATACGTGCACACCGTCCACACGATGGTCACGCCGAAGCCGGCGATGATTTCCTTGCGGTAGGAGCCGAGCGCCCGCTTCAGCGGGGAGGCCTGGCCGTGCTGGCCCTGGGCCGCCTTGGCCTGCACGAAGCTCTCCGACTCCTGCGTCCGGGTGCGGATGTACCAACCCACCGGGCCGATGACCAGGCCGAACAGGAACGGAATCCGCCATCCCCACGCCTCGAGCTGCTCGGGCGTCAGCACGTCGGTGAGCGTCGCGCCGAAGACCGAACCCAGCAGCAGCGCGCCGGCCTGGCTCGCCTGCTGCCAACTCGCGAAGTAGCCCCTGCGCCCCTTGGGCGCGTGCTCGACGAGGAATGCCGTCGCGCCACCGACCTCGCCGCCGGCGGAGAAGCCCTGGATCAGCCTCGCCACCACGATCCACGCAGGCGCCCAGAGGCCCGCGTCGGCATAGGTCGGCGCGAAACCGATCATGGCCGTGCCCAGCGCCATCAGCAGGATCGTGGTGGACAGCGCAGCCTTGCGCCCGCGCGAGTCGCCGAGCGCGCCCAGCACGATCGCGCCGATAGGCCGCATCACGAAGCCGACGCCGAATGTCGCCACGGTCAGCAGCAGAGAGGAGGTCTCGTCGCCCGTGGGGAAGAAGAGCCTTGAAATGGTGAGCGCGAAGAAGCCGTAGACGGCGAAGTCGAACCACTCCAGCGTGTTGCCGATGACCGCCGCAAGAATCGTCCGGCGCCTGGCGTCGTGGGTCTGCACGCCTTGCGCCACGTGGGCGCCGGGGGCGAGCGGGGAGAAATTGCTGGTGGCGTCCGCCAGCGCGGCTGCGTCGATGTTTTTCATGCTGTCTTGAGAGTTGAAGTGAGACGGGCGGCGGGCTTGGCCAGCGCCCAGGCGCCGGCCGACTGCATGAAGCGGTCGGCCGCCTGCAGTTGCGATGCGGCGATCCATTCGTCGGGCTGGTGGGCCTGGGCGATGGAGCCCGGGCCGCACACCACCGTCGAGATGCCGACCTGCTGGAAGAAGCCTGCCTCGGTGCCGAAGGGCAGTTCCGCCTCGGGCCAGAGGGCGCCGAGCTCGCGTGCCACCGAGACGGCCGCGTCGTTGTCGCGCGCCGAGAGCGCCGGCACGCCTGCGACCTGCGAAGCCTCGACAGTGACGCCCGCGGGAAGGTCGGCCAGCGCTTCGCGGACCGTGCTGCGCACGAGCTCGGCCGTCGCTTCGTCCTTCGGGCGGAACTCCCACAGCACTTCGCAGCAGCCCGGCACGATGTTGATTGCCGTGCCTCCGTCGATGCGGCCGATGTTGATGGTGGCTTCGCCGCCCTGGTCCGCCAGGCGACGCCGCAGTCCGGCCAGGCGGGTGACCAGGTACGCCGCCGGCTCGATCGCGCTGGCACCGAGCGACGGGTCGCTCGAATGCGCGGGCAGCCCGGTGAAGATGGCCCGGTGCCCGAAGAAGCCGCGGTGCCTCACGCCGACCCGCATCTCGGTCGGCTCGCCGATGATGGCCAGCGCAGGCGCTGGCACCTGGGCCTTCAGTTGCTCCACGAGCTGCGGAACGCCGAGGCAACCGATCTCCTCGTCGTAGGAGAAGGCGAGGTGGATCGGCCGGCGCAGCCGTTGCCGCCGCCATGCGGGCACGGCCGAGAGGCTGGCGGCGATGAAGCCCTTCATGTCCGCCGCGCCGCGGCCGTGGAAGCGGCCGTTGCGCTCGGCCAGCGCGAAGGGACTCGAAGTCCAGTTCTGGTCGGTCACGGGCACGACGTCGCTGTGCCCCGAGAGCACCATGCCGCCGGCAATGTCGGGACCGATGCTGGCGAGCAGGTTCGCCTTTCGCTTGTCGTCGCTGTGCACGAGCTGCACCTTGACGCCGTGCCCCGCGAGGTAGTCGGCGATCCAGTGGATCAGGTCGAGGTTGGAGCGATGCGAGGTCGTGTCGAATGCCACCAGGGCGCGAAGGATTTCGATGGTGTTCATGCGACACGCTCGGCGAGGGTGTTGTTGCCGCTGCCGCGGACGCCGATGGCCGGATGCAAGGGTTGTCCGGGCTGTGCGGGATGTCCGCCCAGCCGCTCCTGCACCAGCTGCATGGCCGCGGAATGGGTCGGCGTGCCGGTGCGGGAGGCGAGTTCGAAGATCCGGTGCAGCGTGGCGCCGATGCCTTCCACCTGCGCATCCACCTTCGCGGCGTTGAAGCCCTCGTGCTCCGACGCCACGCGGATCAGCCCGCCCGCGTTGATGACGAAGTCGGGGGCGTACAGGATCTCCCTGTCGCGCAGCTGCCTGCCGTGTTCGTCGCGCGCAAGCTGGTTGTTGGAGCCGCCCGCGATCACCCGGAACTTCATCTGCGGCAGGGTCCGGTCGTTCACGACGGCGCCCATCGCGCAGGGCGCGAACACGTCGGCCTGCACGGCGTAGATCGCGTCGGGCTCCACCACCAGCGCATCGAATTCGGCGGAGGCCTTGTGCGCGAGCGTCGCGTCGATGTCGGTCACCACCAGGTGCGCGCCTGCATCGGCGAGCAGCCGGCAGAGGTTCCAGCCGACGTTGCCCAGGCCCTGCACGGCCACCGTCAGCCCGCGCAGGTCGCGACCGAGCCGGTGCGCGATGCTGGCCACGATGCCGTGATAGACGCCCAATGCAGTGGTCGGCGAGGGATCCCCCGTGCCGCCCAGTGCCACCGGCAGGCCGACCACGTGCCGCGTGCTCTGCCTCACCCAGGCGAAGTCGTCGACGGTAGTGCCCACGTCCTCGGCGGTGATGTAGCGGCCGCCGAGGCGGTTGACTGCCACGCCCATGGCCCGCAGCAGCTCGGGCGTCTTGCTCTTGCGCGGATCGCCGAGGATCACCGACTTGCCGCCGCCCAGGCCCAGCCCGGCGGCCGCGGCCTTGAAGGTCATGCCGCGCGACAGCCGCAGCACGTCGCGCAGGGCGGAGGCTTCGTCGGCGTACGGGTACATCCGGCAGCCACCCAGCGCCGGCCCGAGCCGCGTGCTGTGGATGGCGATGATGGCCCGCAGCCCGACCTTGTCATCGGATATGAAAACGACCTGCTCGTGGTCCGCGAAAGACTCGGTGGAGAAAACTGTCATCTGGTGCTTCTTGGATTTCGTGTGAACGAGTGCGGACCGGCTTCAATGCAAGGCCGCCGCATCAATGCCCGCGAAAGCAGGCTAGGAACAGCAACAGGCGACGTAGTCGTAGTAGAAGCTCCACCGGACGGACATCGAGATCCATGCCCGATAGAGGAAGGACTTCAGTGCTTGCTTGGCGAAATGATTGCGTCATGTGTTGGCCTCGCTTTGAGGTGCAGCATGACAGGTAGATTCGCCGCGATATTGGCGAAAATTTCTGCCTGATAAAGATCAGGAGAAAGGTGAGGGGGAAGAGCTTGTCTCGCTGCTGAAGCCAATCTCTTCGAGAAGCCTTTGGTACTCGGAGAGTCCGAGTTTCTTCAAGGATTGATGATTTTCAGGTTCGACAATCATGCTGCTGTCGAGAAATTCGAAAACCATCGATTCAGCGAAGCGGTCGCTTGAAAGTTTGAATGGTGAATCCGAAGTTCCATCGGGAACCTCCGGTCCTGCATCCGGAATCAGGCAAGTCCAGACAAGACCGTGCCGCTCGACCGCAGGGAACATCGTGACCTTGAAGCAGTCCGCCGTCTTCGGCGCGAGCTTCTCCGGCACCTTCGTGCACTGGCCGTCGGAGCCGAATCGCAGGCCGTGATAGGCGCAGACGAGTTCTTCGCCTTCGACGCGGCCGCCGCTCAACGGCAGCCCGCGATGCGGGCACATGTCGCGGCCGACGCGGATGCCGTCGGGCATCCGGTAGACGACCAGCCGCAGGTTCAGCACCATCACCTGCCGGGGCCTGGCAAGCGCATCGTCGGCCCGGCAGACCGGAAACCACTGCCTCGCGAGAATGGGCCAGTCCTGCTCCGCGTAGGTGCAGTTCGAGGGCAGGAAGCCCTCGGGCAGGGGACGGGAACTGGCTGCTTCGGGTGGTGCTTCGGCCGGCATGTCTTTCCGCCTACTTGAGCAGGCCGATCCGGATCCTGCGGTTGTGCTGCCCCTTGTTCTCGATCTTCAGGATGCGCAGCGGCGCCGATTGCGAAGTCTTCGCGAGATGCGTGCCGCCGCAGGCTTGCCGGTCGAGACCGACGATATCGATGATGCGCGTGGTGCCGTCGTCCTGGGCAGGCGGCGCGACCGAGCGGCTGCGCAGCACGCCGGGCTCGAGCGAGAGCGCCGCCGCGTCGAGGTACACGGCATTCACCTGCAGGCCGTCGGAGATCAGGCTGTTGAGCTGGGGCTCGAGCTTGCGCAGCTCGTTGTTGTCGACGGAGGGCAGGTCGAAGTCGATGCGGGCCGTGCCGTCGGCTGCCATCTGCACGCCTGTCACCAGCGAGCCCTCGAAGCGCTGGTAGACGAGCGCGTTGAGGATATGCAGGCCCGTGTGCAGCTGGCTCATCATGAAGCGGAAGTCCTGGTCGACGCTTGCGACCACCTTGTCGCCGGGGGCCTTGCCGATGTCCGATTCGTCGAAGACGTGCCAGGCGTTCCTGCCTTCCATCTCGATGCGGTCGATCTTCACTTCGCTGCCGTTCCACTGCAGCGTGCCGCGATCCGCCAGTTGCCCGCCGCCGCCCGGATAGAAGTAGGACTTGTCGAGAAGAACTGCGTTCGGCCGGCGTGCGATGACGTCGGCCTCGAACTGGAGGCGGTCGGGTTCGATGTGGCAAAGATACTGGGACATGAATTCCTCGGGTTGTGCGGGATGCTTGATTGCTTTCTCAGGAAAAACGACGGGCCGTCACGATGCCGACCAGGATCACCACGGCGCCCACGAACTCGGTGACGCTCAGGTACTCGTGGAACAGATAGGCCCCGAACACGGTGGCTATGACGGGCTGGATCAGCAGGGTGATCGACGACATCGCGGCCGGCAGCTTGGCCAGCGCATAGGCGATGAGGCCCTGGCCGCCGACGTGCGAAACGACGGCCAGCGCCACCAGCATCAGCACGCCGTGGAGCGTGTGCGGCACGAGCGACTCGCCGCGCAGCAGCGTGATGGGCAGCAGCACGATGAAGGTGCCGACGCTGCTCCATGCCATGACGGTCATCGTCCGGTAGTTGGAACGCACGAGGCTCACCGCCAGCAGATAGGAGCCGTAGAAGACGGCAGTGAGCAGCCCCAGCAGGTTGCCCGCCATGTAGCTGGAGCCGAAGTCGAGCCGGTGGCCTATGAGGATGAACGCGCCGGTCAGCGCGAAGAGCATGCCGAACAGGAAACCCGGCTTGAACCTCTTGCCGAGGAAGATCCTGGAGCCGAGGACCACGAAGATGGGCGCGAGGTTGGCCAGCAGGTTGGAGTTGGCCAGCGTGGTCAGCGTCATCGACCAGTGATAGAGCGCGAGGTTTCCGGAAAAGATGAAGCCAACGAGGATGAGCTTCACCGGAATGGCCGGCATGCGCTGCTGCCGGTCGACGGGGGCGATGTTCGTGGGCACCGGCTCGGCCCTTGCCGCGAGCATGTCGAGCAGGAAGAAGATCGGGATCGCGAGCGCCACCCGGTAGACCGCGCTGGCGGTGGGAGGCAGCTCGCTGTGGCGCAGGAAGACGCCGCCCAGTGCCAATGCCGCCGCGCCCAGCAGCAGCGCGACGAACGAGAAGAAGCTGCTCTTCGAGGCAGCCGGTAGTGCGATGGTTGTCGTCATGTTCTGTTCGATACGACCGGGTCTCCATCGGTCGTATCGCTCGGTTTGTTGTGAATGATCTGGAGGACAGACATGGCGAAGGCGAGAAGCTAGGGCCGTAGTAGCGGCTCTTCGAATCCTTCGATCACCATGAGCTGCATGTCGACCGCGGCGTCTTTTCGCAACCCTCTTGCGTGGGTGTATTCGGGCGATTCGTAGAACTTCCTCGCCGCGTCCGCGGTCTTGAACTCGACAAGAACCACGCGCCTGTCGTCGTGAGCGCCTTCCAGGTGCATGCGCTCGCCTCCCCGCGTCAGGAACCTGCCGCCGAACTTCTCGACGATGCCGGGCGTGAGTTGCTTGTACTCGTTGTACTGGTCCGGATTCACGATGGACATCCGGCCAATCAGATAGGCGACCATGTGGCTACCCGACTCGCTTCAATGAACGCTGTGTCCGAGCGCGGAGAAGACGTCGTCGGCCGCCGTCAGACGTAGGCCACCTTGCGCTGCTGCGCCTGCGCCGCGACGCCGGACTGCAGCAGGGCCGCGTCCAGGATGTCCCAGAGGCCGGTCAGCGAATCGAGGAAGTCGTCAGCGCCTTCGATGACCAGGTGCGCGTACTCCGTCTTCAGCGCGAGCTCGACGGCGGTGCGCGCGTTCTGCTCGTGGTGCTGCTCGGCACCGACTTCGCCCCAGTGCTCCAGCAGGTAGTGCATCTCGGGCACTTCGAGATCGGCGTTGTAGATGCCGCTGTCCACCAGGCAGTACTTCTCGCCGGGGATCAGCTGCTGGTTCGAGATCATCTCCAGCGCCAGCGTGGTGCCGAGGTTGCGGTAGGTGTTCTCGATGTCCGTCAGCTTGCGGTGGTCGAACACGCCGATGGCCTTGCGGACCTGGGTGGTCAGGCCGGTCTCCATGTCGTAGCCGGGCAGGGAGCCGAGCAGCTGGTCGGAGAAGGCCTTCAGCTTCGCCTCGACCTTCTCCTGGTTGTAGAGGTCCGCGAAGACGGGCTGCTCGGCCGACTGGTTGACGATGTAGCCGGCCATCGTCGCCAGCTCGGGGCCGTGGCCCGATTCGCTCTCGACGATTTCCTCGAGCAGCTCGCTTTGCCTGTGCAGCCCGTGCGCCTTCAGTGCATCGGGGAAGGCCCATCCAGGACGCGTCGACGCGCAGAAGCTCTGGATCTGGTGGAAAAGCGCCCCGACGACGGGCGGCTCCGGTTCGACCTTCGCCCAATTCTTGAAAATCGGGTGCGAATAGCAACGATGACTTTTAACTCTTTCGACCAGATCGGAAATGGTAACGCTCATTTCTTTCTCCTAATTACGGTTGGTTAAAAAATGCCACGAGGAAAAAACGGAAGAATTGAATTTCTTGATTACTTGCTTGCCATCAGCATGCGCCCTCCAGGGTGATCGAGTACTTCGATCCGCACATTGGAAAATCCCGCGCGGAACAATTTTTCAGTCCACTCTTCTTCGCTCAGAAGACGCCTGGACATGAAATGGTTGTGAAGGTGGTTGAATGCCGCCGCGAACGGCTTTTCCCAATTCGACTGGGCGACGGGAATTGCATCGACGATGATCAGAGTGCCCTTGATCGCATAGGCGCAGCAGGCGCGCAGCAATGCGTCGAGCGTCGCTTCCTCGGCCGGAAGCAGGTCGTGCATGACGAAGCCCGCGTGGATGATGTCGGCGTCCTTGATGAGGGACGCGTCTTCCACGAGCACCTGGATGGGGGCCGTCACGAATTGCAGCCGGTCGCTCATGCCGGCGTCCTTGGCGGCCTGCACGGCCTGCTCGGTGGCCGATGCGCTCAGGTCGATGCCCACGCCCGTGGAGCCCGGGATCTTGCGCAGCATGCGGATCAGGAAGCCGCCGGAGCCCGATCCAAGATCCACGATTTTCTTTGGTGCCATCGCGACGATGGCGTTCTCCGGCTGGGGATAGAAGGACTTTTCCCCCATCCACTTCGACGTGCGGGCGACCAGGCCGCCGCTGCGCGGGTACTTGGCCTGAGCTTCCTCGTTGCGTTCCGAGAATTCCTTCGCGTTGTTGATCAGGGGCGCGCAGGCGCGAAGCGCCCAGGAGAGGTACCCGACCTCGTTGATCAGCTCGTCGAAATTGCTGCCGACCTTGTAGGTGGGCGGTGCCTTGGTGCCGAGGTCCTCGATGATGCCGGCCTTGCTCAGCGAATCGAGGTAGGCCGAAATGACCGATTCCTTGATGCCGCAGGAACGGGAAGCGGCTGCCGCGTCCACGATCGGCGATTTCTGGAGGAAATCGATGACTCCGTATTCAGCGCCTATTTCCAGCAGGATTGCAGAACCTGCGAGGGAAGAACCAGTAATGCCGCGATCAACATTTTGCATGGGTCACCTGTGGGTTAAACACTATTGAAAACGAACTGATTACTTTGCAATGGCCGAAACCATTTAGTTGCACGATAGTCAGGGTGCCGGAGGCCGTATTGGTAAAAATTGCGGCACAGCAGCAAGAGCCAAAAAAGAGAGCCGAAAGAATGCGGCCGGCCTGGCGAGGCCGGAACGGACGAGGTAAAGCCGACCCGGCGCGCATATGTCGCGCGAGGTGGTATCGGGAAAAGTGAAGGTGCCCCGGCGCGTATCGCGGGGAGCGAGTCAGGCTCTCGGCCTTTCAGTTGATCCGCGCGCGGACGTACTGCAGAGGCGTCATGCCGAAGGTGCGCTTGAAGTGCCGGGTGAGGGCGCTCTGGTCGTAGAAGCCGCTCGCGACCGCGGCCTCGATCAGGGGACGGCCCGCGGTGAGAAGACCGATGGCGGCCCTGAGACGCAGCTGCGTCAGGTACATGTGCGGCGTCAGGCCGATCGTCCGGTTGAATGCGCCGATCAGCTGGAAGGGCGTGAGGTCGGCCGCGGCCGCCATCTGCTCGAGGGTCAGGCGTTCCGCGAAGGCATCGCGCAGCAGTTCCAGCACCGGCGCGAGCACGCTCGCATCCGCCGGCACCGGAAGCACGCGCTGGCCCGGCTGCGCGTGGTTCTGGAAGAGCGTTCCGAAGCTATGGACGAAGAGCTCCTGCTGTCGCAGCGGATCCCATTGGCCGCTGTCTCCGTCGAAGGCCCGATGCAACTCCAGGAAGCAGGCAATGAGTTCCGGGTCGTCGTAGATGTTGGAACCAAAGTATCGGGTCTGGTCGACGCCCAGCGTGCTCATCAGGTGCCTGATGCCCGGGTCGGCCAGGTAGAGCGCCCGGTATCGCCACCGGTTGCTGCCGCCCATGCGGCCCGAATGAGGCTCGGAAGGGTTGAAGACGAGCAGCGCCTGCTGATGCGCAATGCCGGTGCGGCCGCGGCTCTTGAATTCCGCGCCGCCCACTTCGGTGACCGCGATCACGAAGGAATGGTGCACGTGCGGCGCGTATTCGTGCGTGGTGAAGTCGGCGTGCAGCATGTCCATGCCGGGGATGCCGGATGCATGCCAGTAGCGCGACGTGTTCAGAGGGTCCAGCTTGGCCAACGAATACCTCCGTTTGGATCAGCGGTTGCAACGCACCCTTCGTTCAACCGGTCGATGGCACCTGAATGGTGAGCAAGGCCGTCTCGTTCCGGTGATTACAGCGCGATCTTGGGTGAAGCGGGAAGCTTCCGGTCGCGGTGACTCGATTCAAGCAAACGCTATGCCATTTTGCGGGCCGTCCGCATTCCGTCTGCGTTCCGTTCGAACGCGATGCGTCGCACCGGGAAAGATCAGGTTCACGAATCGCGGCGAATGATTCACCATGCTGCGCGGCGCAAAGCCATTCCATGGAGATCTTCATGAACATGCCTCTCGAGAGCACAGAACTGGCGTTTCAGTTTTCGCTGGCCGACGGCGTCGAAACGCACAAGGTATTCAACCAGGCCGAGCCTTGCATCGGCCACAACGCGTTCACGGGCGACGTGGCTCTACGGGAACTAGCTCGCAAGCATGCACCATGGAGCATTCCGAACGCGACGGCCGTGGGTGCATTGGCAGGCGACGAACAGGTGCAGGACCTCGCGCGGCTCGCCAACGAGCACAACCCCCAACTGCGCACGCACGACCGCTTCGGCAACCGGCTGGACTGGGTCGAGTTCCATCCCGCATGGCACCAGCTGATGAGCCTGGCCTTTGCGCATGGCGTGCCAAGCCTTGCATGGACGACCACCGAAGACTCGGGCCACTTCGCGCGCGCGGTGCTGAGCTATCTGTGGAACCAGGTCGAGAACGGCACTGGCTGCCCCACCGGCATGGCGTACGCTGCGTGCGCCGGCTTCGAAGGGCGGCCGGAGTTCGCGCTGTGGCGAGAGAAGACGCTCTCGGGCCGGTACGACCCGCGACGCCTGCCTCTTTCGCAGAAGACCGGCGCGGTGATCGGCTATGCCATGACCGAGAAGCAGGGCGGCTCCGACCTGCGCCAGACGCAGACCACGGCGGCCTTCGTCGGCACCGACAACGGCGTGCAGGTCTACAGCATCACGGGCCACAAGTGGTTCTTCTCGGTTCCGACTTCCGACGGCTTCTACACGCTGGCACGAACGCAATCGGGCGTGAGCTGCCTCTTCGTTCCGCGCTTCCTGCCGGACGGCAGCGCAAATCGCGTCGCGGTGCAGCGGCTGAAGGACAAGTGCGGCAACCGCTCCAACGCATCGAGCGAGGTCGAGTTCAACAAGACCTGGGCGATGCTGGTCGGCGAGGAGGGACGCGGCATCCGAGAAATCCTCACGCACGCGCACCTGACGCGGCTCGACTTCGCGGTCGGCTCGGCCGGCCTCATGCGGCAGGCGCTGATATTGGCGATAGGCCACGCATCGACGCGCGACGGCTTCGGCCGCCGCATGGCGGACCTGCCCATGCAGACCAACGTGCTCGCGGACCTCGCGCTCGAAAGCGAAGCGGCCATGCTGTCGGCGATGCGCGTCGCGCGCGCGACCGACGGCATGGAATCGAACGAACGCGAGCGGCTTCTGGCCCGCGTGGCGACGCCGGTGGTCAAGTACTGGAACTGCCAGCGCGCGACGTACTTCGTCTACGAGGCATTGCAGGTGCACGGCGGCAACGGCTTCATCATGGAGAACCCGATCGCGCGGCTTTATCGCGAGGCGCCGCTCAACTCGATCTGGGAAGGCACCACCAACATGATGTGCATGGACGTGGTGCGCGCGCTGGGACGCGAGAAGGGCGCGCTCGAGGTCTTCCTCGACGAGGTGTCGGTACCGCAGGCGGCGGGCAACGCCGCGCATGCGAAGTTCATCGCCAGCCTGCGCGACGATCTCGGCGCGGGCGCGATCGACGAGGGCAACTCGCGAGCCATCGTGACGCGCATGGCCCTTGCGCTCCAGGCGAGCGAGATGCTCAGGCACAGCGACGGCGCGGTCGCGCAGCGCTTCATCGAGTCGCGCCTTGGAGGCCGGCATGCCGGCGTGATCGGCACGCTGGCCGACGGAGCCGACCTGCGAGACATCGTCTCGCGCGCGGCGCTCAACGAGCAGTGACCTCCGGCGGATCGTAGGCCCGGATCGGAGGCAGCGCCTCGTCGAAGCGCTCGATCTGCACGGTGCTCAGCTGTCCGGCGCATCCCTGCGCCAGCGACGATGTCCCGATGTCGCGGGTGAGAACGTTCGGATTGCCGTGCGCGCACATCGGCCTGTTCCTGGCGTCGAGCACGGGGTCATACCAGGCGCCCGTGGGCAGCTGCACGACGTCTTCGCGCATGTCCGTGCACAGGTGCGCGCTGGCCAGGCAGGCGCCGATCTCGTTGAAGAGGCGGACGATGTCGCCCTCGCGGATGCCGCGCGCGGCCGCCGCCGAGGGGTGCATGGTGCAGACCTCGCGCCCGTTGCGCTTGCTGGCCTGGCTGTGAGCGCCGAAGTCGAGCTGGCTGTGGAGCTTGGTGTGCGGCTGGTTGGCCACGAGCCATAGCGGATGGACCGCGTCAGGCGCGAACTCCGGCGGCAGCCACGCCGGATGGCCGGGACAGTCCGCGTAGCCGAAGCCCGCCACCGTGGGCGAGCTGACCTGGATCCTGCCGCTGGGCGTGGCCAGCCGCGCTCCTCCGGGGTCGTTGCGGAAGGCGCGCAGGATGCCGCCGTCGTCCTCCCGCTGCGGCAGCGTGATCTCGCCGTGCTGCCAGAAGGCCTGGAAGTCCGGCGCTTCGAGGCCGAGTGCCTTGAGGCCCGCGCGCGTGCGCTCGTAGAGGTGCGCGAGCCATGCGCGCGTGTCGCGCCCCTCGCTGAAGGCTTCGAGCCCGCCCAGGCGCCGAGCCAGGTCGCAGAAGATGTCGTAGTCGTCGCGCGCGAGCCCGTGGGGCTCGCAGACGCGGTGCATGGCCACCATCAGCGGATCGGTGGGCGTGGCGCCGATGTCCTCGCGCTCCAGGGTCATCGTGCAGGGCAGCACGATGTCGGCGTGGCGGGCGGTGGCGGTCCATGCGATCTCGTGCACGACGAAGGTGTCGAGCGTGCGGAAGGCCTCGCTCAGGCGCCGCAGATCCTGGTGGTGATGGAACGGGTTGCCGCCGGCCCAGTAGGCGAGCCGGATGTGCGGATAGGTATGGCGCTTGCCGTTGTAGTCGAAGGGCTGGCCGGGGTTCAGCAGCATGTCGCTGATGCGGGCCACCGGAATGAACGCCTTGACCCCGTTGTCGCCCTGGGGCAGCGCCGCAGTGGGGACGGCGTTGTTGCGCTTGCCGTAGTGCGCCAGGGTGCCCAGGGCGTAGTTGTAGCCGCCGCCGGGCAGTCCGGGCTGGCCGAGCGCGGCGGCCAGCACCGCGCCCATCCATACGGGCTGCTCGCCGTGCTCGGAGCGCTGCAGCGAATGCGAGACCACCACCAGCACGCGCTTGCCGACCAGGTCGCGGGCCAGCTGCGTCAACTGCGTCGCGGGCAGTCCGCAGATGGGGGCAGCCCAGTCGCAGCTCTTCGCGATGCCATCGCTGCGCCCCATGAGGTAATCCTCGAAGGTGCTCCAGCCGTCGCAATAGCGTTCGATGAAGTCGCGGTCGTGCGAGCCGTCGGTCACCAGCTGGTGGACCAGCGCGAGCATCAGCGCGGTGTCGGTGCCCGGCACGGCGCTCAGCCATTCGAAGGCAGCCTCCTCGGGAAGATCGCTCTTCAGCGGGCTGATGGAGACGAAGCGGCAGCCTCGTGCCGCGGCCGCGCGCATGGACTCGCGCTCGACGTGCCGGCTGATCCCGCCCGAGGCCACGCGCGAGTTCTTGAGCGCCATGCCCCCGAAGGCAAGCACCACGTCGGTGTGCTCGACGATCTGCTCCCAGGTCACGTTGCGCCTTGCCACTTCCTCCATCGTGCCGATGACGTGCGGCAGCATCGGGCCCGAAGCGCCGGCGCTGTAGCTGTTGACCGAGCGCACGTAGCCACCCAGCGTGGTGTTCAGGAAGCGGTGGACCTGGCTCTGCGCGTGGTGAAAGCGCCCCGCGCTGGACCAGCCGTAGGAGCCGCCGAAGATGGCCTCGCAACCGTGC
This sequence comes from Variovorax gossypii, assembly GCF_003965815.1. Lineage (GTDB taxonomy): Bacteria > Pseudomonadota > Gammaproteobacteria > Burkholderiales > Burkholderiaceae_C > Variovorax > Variovorax gossypii. Next base: position 113,739 of record NZ_RXOE01000001.1, read on the forward strand.
TCGCGCTGCACGCGCCGCAGTTCCGTCGCCAGCCGGTCCAGGACCTCGCCCCAGGCCATGGGAACGAAGCTGTCCTCGCCGCGCTGAGCATCGGGGCCCGGCCCTCGCTCGAGCCAGCCACGGCGCACCATGGGCGTGGTGACGCGTGCGCGGTGATGAACGGCCGTCGCGAAGTTCTCGATCAGCGGATTCGGGTCCGGGTCGCCGGGGTGCGGCCGCACGACGAGCGCGCCGTCTTTCCAGCCCGCGGAGAAGACGCCCCAATGGGCGCTGTGCGGGCGCATGGCGGTGCCGGGTTCCGGCGCAGTGATGGACGACGAGGGCACCTGCGGGTCACTCCACCTTGAGATTGCCGCGCTCCACGCCGCGCCTGTAGTTGGCGATGTCCTGCAGCACGAAGTCCCTGAAGGCGGTGCCGGTACGCGTCGCTTCCTGGGCGCCGTCCGCGCGGTACACGCGCAGCACCTCGGGCGCCTGCATGGCCTGCTTCACGGACTGGGCGATCTTGTCGATGACGGGCTTGGGCGTGCCCTTGGGGGCTGCCAGGCCGTACCACTGGGTCATGACCACGTCGATGCCCGATTCCTTGAGCGTGGGCACGTCGGGCATGCCCGGGATCCGCTTCTCGCTGCTCACCGCCAGCAGCCGCAGCTTGCCGCTGCTGATCTGTCCCATCAGCGGCGTATAGGGCGCGAAGAAGCTGTCGACCAGCCCACCCATGAGGTCGGTCATGACCGGGCCCGATCCCTTGTAGGGGATGTGGAGGATGTCGAGGTTGCCTTGCTGCTTGACCATTTCCATCACGATCTGCGCCGCGCCGCCGGCACCGGTGGATGCGTAGGTGAGCTTGCCGCCCTTGGCTGCGGCGATGTAGTCCTGGATGGTCTTGATCTTCGAGTTGCCGCTGACGACCAGCCCGTAGGGCGTCTCGACCAGCTGGCTGATGAAGACGAAGTCGTCGGGCACCTTGTAGGGCAGGTTGGGGCGTATCGCCGGTGCGCTGCCGACGTTGCCGCTCATCGCCAGCAGCAGGGTGTATCCGTCGGGCTTGGCCTGCGTCATCAGCTCGGCGGCAATGTTGCCGCCCGCGCCCGGCTTGTTGTCGACCACGATGGGCTTGCCGATGTGCTTGCCCAGTTCGTTGGCGATGGTGCGGCCGTAGAGGTCGCCGCCTCCGCCCGGAGGAAAGCCGATCAGCAGCCGGATCGGCTGCTCGGGATAGCCGGCGGCCATGGCCACCGTTGCGGCGCCTGCCAGGCATGCCGCGGCGACCATGCGGAAGCAGCGTCCGATCGAAGGAATTCTTTGCACGGGTGTCTCCAGTCTGTTCTTGTGATCGCTCGATGGGGGCTCAGGCCGCGCCGGTGGCGATGGGCGCGCCCGGCTGGACGCTCCATTCGCTCCAGGAGCCGGGGTACAGCGCCGCGCCCCGCAGTCCCGCGACTTCCATCGCCAGCAGGTTGTGGCAGGCGGTCACGCCCGAGCCGCATTGGTTGATGAGCTGCGCGGCGGGGCGTCCGCCGGTGACGGCGTCGAACTCGCTGCGCAGCAGGGCCGGTGCCTTGAAGCGGCCGTCCGGGCCCAGGTTGTCCTTGAAGAGGCGGTTGCGCGCGCCGGGAATATGCCCGCCCACCGGGTCCATCGTTTCGTTCTCGCCGCGGAAGCGATCGGGTGCGCGGGCGTCCAGCACCAGCCGCTGCGTGCCGTCGATGTTGGCCAGGACCTCGTCATAGGACACCGTCGCGACCAGCGGAGCCTTCAGGCTGAAGCTGCCCTCGGGGCGCGGTGCCGGCTTTTCGGTGTCGAGCGCGTGGCCGGCGGCCTTCCAGGCGGCGATGCCGCCGTCGAGCACGGCGACCTGCCGGTGCCCGGCCCAGCGCAGCATCCACCACAGGCGCGCGGCGTACATGCCGCCGGCGTTGTCGTAGGCCACCACCTGCGCGTCGGCGTTCAGGCCCATCGCAGCCATGGTCCTTGCGAAGGCTTCGCGCGAGGGCAGGGGGTGGCGGCCGTTGCGTCCGGTCTTGGCGGCGGACAGCGCGTGTTCCAGGTGCAGGTAGAAGGCGCCGGGGATGTGCCCTGCGTCGTAGGCGCGCTGACCCGCCTGCAGGTCTGTGAGTTCGAAGCTGCAGTCGAGCAGCAGCAGCGCGGGGTCTTGTTTTCGTGCCGCGGCGAGTTGGTCGGGGGAAATCAGGGTGTCGAAGATCATGGAGGAGAGGAGTCGGTGAAAGGTGCGGAAGGAAGGGGCTGCGTGCCTCGCCTAGGGCGAGATCTCCTTGAGCAGGGCGGGCGTGGCGGCGCCCTTGTAGCGCGCGATGTCTTCCTGGATGAACTTGCCGAAGCCGTCCATCGGCAGGTTGTGCTCCGTGGCTGCATCGCGCCGGATCGCGTCGCGCACTTCTGCCGTGGCGAGCGCGCGGCCCAGGTGGTCGGCCAGGTACTTCACCACCGGCGCGGGCGTGCCCGCCGGCGCGACCAGCCCGTACCACTGGGTCACGGGAACGTTCACGCCCAGTTCCTTGAAGGTGGGCACGTCTGGAATGGCGGGGTTGCGCGCATTGCCCGTGATGGCGAGAAGGCGCAGTTGCCCCTGGCGCACCTGCCCGACCAGCGGCGAGGCGGTCGCGAAGAAACAGTCGACCTGGCCGCCCAGCATGTCGGTGATGGCGGGGCCCGAGCCACGGTAGGGCACGTGCAGCATCTCGACGCCGGCTTCCTTCTTGACCATCTCCATGCCGATGTGCGCGGCCGCGCCGGCGCCCGTGGAGGCGAAGCTGAGCTTCTGCGTGCGGGCCGCGTCGAGCAGTTCTCGCGCCGTCCTGAAGCGCGAGTTGTGGGCGACGAACAGGCCGTGCGGCGCTTCCAGGATCAGCCCGACGGGCGTGAAGTCTTCGGGCACCTTGTACGGGATGGCCTGCGGCCTGATGGCGGGCGCCACCGCGAGGTTGCCGCTCATCGCGAGCAGCAGCGTGTAGCCGTCGGGCTTCGCCTTGGCCACCGCGTCCGCCGCGATGTTGCCGCCGGCTCCGGCGCGGTTGTCGACGATCACGGGTTGCCCCAGCGTCCTGCCGAGTGCGTTGGCGATCAGTCGGCCGTACAGGTCGCCGCCCCCGCCGGGAGGGAACCCCACCACCAGCCTGACCGGCTGCTCGGGATAGGCGGCGAATGCCGGCATGGCCGCCAGGCCCAGCAGGCCGGCCAATGCCAGCGCCATGCGGCGGCGGCGCATGGTTGCGCTTGCAAAGGTTGTCATGGGCTGTCTCCGTTTTGCTCTTGTGGGTGCCGTTCGGCGATTCAGGCGCGGCGGCTCAGTCCTGCAGCCAGGCTTTTTGCTGCTCGACGACGCGGTCGACGGTGGCGCCGCACTGGCCCAGGTACTGCAGCGGGTCGGTGAGGTCGCGGATCTCGGCGTCGCTCAGCAGCTTCGAGAGGCCGGGATGGCTGCGCATGGCGTCGGCGAAGTCGAGCTTCGACGTGATGCCGTGCATCGAGGCTTCATAGATCCATTCGTGCGCGGTCTGCTTGCCCACGCGCTCCGACAGTTCCAGCATGACGCGCTCGGACAGCAGGTAGCCGCGCATCCGGTCGAGGTTGGCGGCCATCGCGTCGGCGTTGACCTTGAGGCCGGCCAGCAGGTTCTTCGCCTGGAACAGCATGGCGCCGGCGATCATGCAGCACTCGGGCAGAGCCTTCCATTCCATCTTCCAGGCGATGCCATCGCGTTCGCTCTCCTGGACCATGCCCTCGACCATCATCGCGGCGTTGTAGCGCAGCGGGCGCGACAGCCCGGCCAGGTTCTCGGCCGATGTCGGGTTGCGCTTGTGCGGCATGGTCGACGAGCCCAGCTTGCCGTCCGAGAAGCCTTCTTCCACTTCGCCGAATTCGTTGCGCTGCATGTTGAAGAGTTCGTTGCCGATCTTCGAGAGCGTGGCACCCAGCATGGCCAGCAGGTTGGCGTACTCGGTGAAGCGGTCGCGCGCCGGTGCCCAGCTGATGGCGGGCGTGCCCAGGCCCAGCTTGTCGAGCATCAGGTGTTCCAGCTGCTCGGCCTTCGGGCCCAGCGATGCCTGGCTGCCCACGGCGCCGGCCAGCATGCCCACCAGCACGCGCGGGGCCGCCTGCACGAGCCGCTCGTGATGGCGGCCCAGCTCGTCGAGCCACACCGCGCACTTGTGGCCGAAGGTGATGGGCAGGGCCTGCACGCCGTGCGTGCGGCCGGCCATCGGAACGTCGCGGTGAGTGGTCGCGAGACGGGCGAGCTCCTTGCCGACCGCCTTGATGTCGCGCAGCGCCACGGCGTGAAACTCCTTGAGCTGCAGCGCCACGCCGGTGTCCACCACGTCCTGCGTGGTGGCGCCGTAGTGCACCCACTCGCCGTTTTCCTTCGAGCAGCGCGACTGCAGCTGCTTCAGCGCGGGCACCAGCGAGTGCTTGATGCGGCGGATCTCGGCCGACATCGCGGCGATGTCGATGTTCTCCACCTGTGCCTGCATCGCGATTTCGCGTGCGGCGGCCGGCGGGATGATCCCCAGCTCGGCCTGCGCGGCGGCCAGCGCGGCTTCGAAATCGAGCCACTTCTGCACGCGGTTCTCCTCGCCGAAGATCCGGCGCAGTTCGTCGGTGCCCCACAAGTGCTGGAGCGATTGCATGTCGAAAACGGAAACGGGCATGTGAGTCCTGAAGTGCTAGAGGGAAGAAGGGCGCGGGGTGGCGACGGGCAGGGGCAACACTCGCCCCGGATTGAAGGTGTTCTCGGGGTCGAGCGCATGCTTGATGCGCGCCATCAGTTCCAGCGCGACGGGCTGCTTGTATTGCAGGAAGGCCTCCTGCTTGAGACGCCCGATGCCGTGCTCTGCGGAGATCGAGCCCTGCATGCGCGCGGTGATCGCATGCACCACGTCGTGCACGGCTTCCTCGCGCGCGCGGAACGCTGCGTCGGACATGCCGGGCGGCCTGCTCTGGTTGTAGTGAAGGTTGCCGTCGCCCACGTGGCCGAAGCAGACCACGCGAATGCCGGGAAGCAGACCTTCCAGCGCGGCGCCGGCTTCGGCGATGAACTCGGGGATGCGCGACACGGCGACGGAGATGTCGTGCTTGATCGACGGTCCGTCGAGCCGCTGGGCCTCGGGCACGTGTTCGCGCAGAGCCCACAGTGCATGGGCCTGCTGGCCGGATGCGGCGAGCACCGCGTCGAGCACGAGGCCTTGCTCCATCGCGCCGGCCAGTGCGTCTTCCACCGCGGGCGTCGGGTCGAGCAGGGCGGAGGTCTCGGAAACGTCGAACAGCACGGCCCAGGCGTGCTCGCCCGCCAGCGGGTCGCGCATGCCGGGCGTGCCATGCGCGAGCACCTGGGCCAGCGCCTCGCGTCCGATCAGCTCGAAGGCCGTCACCCGTTCGCCGACGGCGTCGCCCAGGCGGGCCAGCAATTCCACGGCTGCCTGCGGATCGCGCACGGCCACCCAGCCGGTGACGACCTTGTCCGGCCTTGCATGGAGCTTGAAGGTGGCCGCCGTCACGATGCCGAGCGTGCCTTCGCCGCCGATGAACAGCTGCTTCAGGTCGTAGCCGGTGTTGTCCTTGCGCAGTGCTCCCGATGCGTCGAGCACGCGACCGTCCGCCAGCACGACCTCGATGCCCAGGGTCAGGTCGCGCGTGTTGCCGTAGCGCAGTACCTGTTCGCCGCCGGCGTTGGTCGAGACCACGCCGCCGACCGTGGCGCTGCCTTCGGACGCCAGCGAAAGCGGAAAGAGCCGGCCGGCGGCGGCAGCGGCTTCCTGCGCCGCGAGCACGGTGCAGCCGGCTTCCAGGGTCATGCTGTTGTCGAGCGGGTCCACGCGGCGCACCCTGGTCATGCGGTCGAGGCTCAGCACGACTTCGCGGCTCGACGCGTCCGGCGTGGAGCCGCCCACCAGCCCAGTGTTTCCGCCCTGCGGCACCACGGGAACTCCCCATGTCGCGCACAGGGCGACCACGCGCGAAACCTCCTCGGTGCTCGCAGGCCGCACGACGGCTCGTGCGGCGCCAGGGTAGTTGCGGCGCCAGTCGCCGACGTAGCGCGCCGTGGATGCGTCGTCGGTGAGCACGTGGGCCGCGCCTGTGATTGCACGGAGCTCTTCGACGAATGGATCGGCAGGGTTCGACATGGATTGCGCGCTTCCGCGATGGCTGCGCCGCTGGGCGGCGGGTTGTCTCTTCGTTTTCTCGTTTGTTTCAATGAATAAAACAAACTTCAATGAATGAAACTGTAGGATCGCAGGCGGCAACTGTCAACCCGGATAATCCGCAGCCCGGAGCGCCCACCATGAAAAACCAAGAAATCGATACCGCAGCGTCCGTCGGACCCAAGCCTCCCGCCGGCGTGCTGGAGCGGGGCATTTCCATCCTCGAGTGCTTCAGCGAAGACCGGCTGCGCATGTCCCTGCGCGAGCTGGCCGAGTGCACGGGCCTGGACAAGGCCACGCTGCTGCGGCTGCTCGGCGTGCTGACGCGCGCCCGGATGATTCATCGCTTCGACAGCGGCAGCTACGCGCCCGGTCCGGCGTTGCTGCACATGGGCATGCTCTACCGCAGCACCTTCGACCTCGGCACGCGGCTGCAGCCGGTGCTGCACGAGGTGATGCGGCAGACCGGCGAGACCGTGGCCTTCTACATCCGCAGCGGGGAAGAGCGCGTGTGCCTCTACCGCGAGAACACGGCCAGGGAGGTGCGCCACCACGTCGAGGTGGGAACGCGCATTCCGCTCTCCGCCGGCGGTTCCTCGGCCCACATCCTCCTGGCCTTCACCGGCGGCACCACGGAGCATCAGGCCGAGATCGATGCGAAGGGCTATGCGATGACGCGCGCCGAGCGCGTCGCCGAGATGGCATCGGTCGCGCTTCCGGTGTTCGACGGCGATGGCACCTTTCTCGGCGCGCTGGTGGTCATCGGCCTGGCGTCGCGCCATAGCGTGGCGGCCCAGCGCAAGGCCGCGGAGATCGTGCGGCACGAACTGGCCCTGCAGGGGTTCGCCAGCAAGGCCCCGAGCGGCTGGAGGCCGGTGCAGGCCTGACGCCGGGGCGCGGTCTCAGCGGCCGAAGAGTTCGGGCGACGGCAGGCAAGGCTCGTCGTCCCGCGATGCATCTGCGAAGGTGGCGCACCAGTCGGCGATTCGCACGGCCTGCGCATCGGTCATCGCCGGGACGAATGCGCGCATGCGTGCCTGCAGCTGCGGCCAGTCGAAGGGGTCTTCCGGATCTCCCCGGCGCAGTTCGCGCAGCGAGCTGAAGCTGCGGCCGTCCTGCATCGTGATGATCACGCGCGCAGGGCGTTTCCGCGGAAAGGCCTGCTGGAAGCCGTCGTCCGTCGCCACACGCACGCGTTCGGCCAGCGCGAGCAGCGTCGGCGAGTGCAGGTCGGGCGTCTCCATGTCCTCGATGCCCAGTCGGCCGCTCAACAGCAGGGTGGCCATCACGTAGCGCAGGCAGAAGGCCGTCTCCGCCGCCTTGGACGGCCAGTGCACGCCGGCGATCTTCAGCGCGTGCGGGAAGATGGTCACGTCCACCGACTCGATCTCGTGCGGCGCGGGGCGGTGCCTGTCCATGATTTCGCGCGCGGCATCCAGCGGGGTGAACAGTTGGGCGCAGCAGGGCCAGGCCTTGATGGTGGCGGTGTTCAGCCGTTCGGGTGCGTCGAGCTCGCCGTCCAGCGCTGCCAGCGGGCCGTCTCCTTGCAGGAGTGCGTAGAGGCCGCGTCGCCCGGTGACGAAGGCGCGCGCGCCGGGGAAGCCCGCCTGCGCAGCCCATGCGGCCATCATGCCGTTGCGCACGGCGAAGGCCGGGTGCAGCGACTTCGATTCGTGCGCCTCGTCGTCCACCAGTTGCCACAGGCCGGCGGATTGCGTCGCCGCGATTCCCATCGCGTGGTGCAACTGCGCTTGCGGCAAGCCCAGCGCAACCGCGCTCGCGGCCGCCGCGCCTACGCAACCGGCGGTGGCGGTGGCGTGGAAGCCGGCGGCGTGGCGCGTGCCCAGTACTTCGCCGACGCGCAGCGCCACCTCGTAGCCGGCAATGATCGCGTCGGCAGCTCGCCGCATCGGCAGCGGTTGTGTCGCGGCCAGCGCCATCACTGGCGAGATGGCGACCACGCCAGGGTGCAGCATCGCGGCGCGGTGTGCGTCGTCGATCTCGCGCAGATGGGCGATGCCGGCGTTGGCGAAGCCCGCGGCCAGCGGCTGCAGAGAGGGGCCACCGAAGACCGGAGCCGGGCCTTGCCCCGGCATGCTGGCGGCGGCAAGCCGGTGCAACGCGGTCGCGCCGGCCATGCCGATCGCGGACCACCCGGCGGTGAACCAGTCGAGCATGGCCTGCGCCAGGCGGTCGCGGGTAGCTTGGGCAAGAGGGCGGCCCTGCATGGCCGCAAGGTGGGCTGCCAGGACCGATTCCGGATCGCGGGTCATATAATTTATTTCGTTCAATGAAATTGCTTTCATTATATGAACCAAGCCGAACTGACGATCCAGCACTTCTTCGACCCTGCCACCTCGACTTTTTCCTATCTGGTCGATGACGGTGCAGGCTCCTGCGCGGTCATCGACCCGGTGATGGGCTACCAGGCGAATTCGGGGCGGACCGACCCCGCCCCGGTGGACGCGGTGGCCGAGGCGATCGCGCGACGAGGGCTGACATTGCAATGGCTGCTGGAGACGCATGCGCATGCCGATCACCTGTCCGGAGCTCCGTATCTGCGCAAGCGCTTCGGCGGCACGCTGGCCGTGGGCAGCGGCATCACCGCGGTGCAGCGGGTGTTTCGGGGCGTCTTCAATGCCGAAGACCTGGCGGTGGACGGTTCGCAGTTCCAGCATCTGTTTGCCGACGGCGAGGCATTCCGCATCGGCCGGCTGCAGGCTCGGGCTCTCCACGCAGGCGGCCACACGCCTGCGGACGTGGCCTATCTCGTGGAGGACCCGGCCGGAGGGCCCGCGGCAGTGTTCGTGGGAGACACGCTCTTCATGCCCGACGTAGGCACGGCGCGCTGCGACTTTCCCGGCGGCGACGCACGCCAGCTCTATCGCTCCATCCAGCGGCTGCTCGCGCTGCCCGGGGACACCCGTCTCTACCTTTGCCACGACTACCCGCCTGCCTCGCGCGAGCCGGCGCCCGGCACCACCGTGGCCGCGCAAAGGGAGGGCAACATCCACGTGCGCGACGGCATCGGCGAAGAGGAGTTCGTGGCCCTGCGCCGTGCGCGCGACGCCACGCTGGCGATGCCGGCCCTGATGCTGCCCTCGGTCCAGGTCAATGTCCGCGCCGGGAGCCTGCCGCCCGCCGAGGCCAACGGCGTTGCCTACCTGAAGATTCCCGTCGATCGGCTGTAGTCGGCCGCCCGGCGCGGCTTGTCCCTCAAGCCGCCTGAGCCTCGCGCCGAAGCGGCAGCCACAGCACGAACCGCGTTCCCGTCGGCCGGGATTCCCAGTCGACGGTGCCGTGGATCGAGCGCGCGCGTCGCCGCTGGTTCTGCAGGCCGCGGCCGGACGAGGAGGCCATTGCCTTGTCGATGTCGAAGCCCTGTCCGTTGTCCTCGATGGTCACGGACACGCCTGCGCCGTCGAACGAGGTGGCCACGCGGATCTCCGTCGCGCGCGTGTGGCGCAGGATGTTCGAGATGCTCTCCTGCACGATGCGCAGGATGTGCAGCGCGCTCGACGGGTCCAGCCACTCCAGCGCGGGCAGTTCCTGCACTTCCCAGCGCAGCGAGACGCCGGTGCCTTCGAGGCGAGGTTCGAGCCGGTAGCGCAGCGTGGCCAGCAGCAGGAGCACGTCGGCCTCCACCGGCTCCAGCGAGTCGAGCGTGAGCTTCAGGTCGTCGAGGCAGCTCTTGAGGATCTGCGAGACCTTGTCGTCGCTCATGCCGCCGCCCTCGACCGAGCGGATGGCGCTGATCAGCGAGGAGCCCAGCCCGTCGTGCATGTCCTGCATCAGCCGCTGGCGCTCGTCGCTGATGGTCTGCCGGCGCTCGATCTCGCGCAGCCGGCGGTGGCTGACTTCCAGCTCGGCCTCGCGCTTCTGCAGGCGCTGCGCGAGGCTCGCATTGAGCTGCTCGACTTCGCCGATGGCGTGCATGTAGCGGCGGTACATCAGCACGCCGAACACGCTGAAGGTGACGGCGTTGGTGTACGCCCCGAGGTACCAGCCCTCGGGGCTGATGAAGTTGTTCTGCAGCAGCCAGTCGGTGACGCCCAGCAGCACGCAGATGCCGATGCCGACCGCGACCAGCCGGCCTTCGGTGGACCGGCGCCACGCGCTGACGGCGCCGACCAAACAGACTGCCGTGCCCATGAGCGCCGCGATCGCGTAGATCAGCGGCGTCACCTGCGGCGTGTTCTGCACGATGGCCAGACCGGGAATCGTGACGATGCCGATGGCCGCCGTCGTCACGACCACGCCGCGGGTGAGCCATGCAAGCTGCCGCCCATGAAGCTGCCGCAGGAAGAAGTGCACGACCATCACCAGCCAGAAGAGCGAGTTGACGGTCAGCCATGCGAACCAGTCGTTGAGGACCGGCAGGCTCACGTAGAAATGCAGCCCCCGCATGAAGGAAGTGGCCGCGAGGTTGAAGAAGAGCAGGTAGCCCGTTTCGTCGCGGCGCCTGAACCACACGAAGAGCGCGAACACGCCCACTGCCATGAACGCCGCGCCGAGCATCGCGGGGAGCTCCTGCTGCAGCCACTGGCGCATGCCGTGGCGGCCCCTCAGCGCGTCGACGGGGCCGAGCCACAGCGACGAGAGCGCCACCTGCGCGCTGCGGGTGTGCTCGAGGCGCAGCAGGATCTCGCGGGGCGGCGCCTTGCCGACGCTGTTGTCGTCGAGCTGGACCCACAGCGGAGTGCGGGTGCTGTTCCACAGCGGGCCCGACTGCTGCGCGCGATGGACTAGCTGGCCGTCGACATAGACCGCGATGGTGCCGTCGGTCTTGATGCGCGCGCCGTACAGGGCCAGCGGCCCCGGGCCCGCGTGCAGGCCGCGGGTGCTCAGCCTGATCCAGGTGGTGCGTGTCGTGGTGGTCGAGGTGTTCTCGGCCTGGCTCAGCAGCGCGATGGGGAGGGCCAGGGGCAGCTCGACCGGCTTCCATCTGTCCGGCAGCGTGCTGCTTTCCTGCGTGGTTGGCGGGGCGCTGAAGCCCGATGCGTCGTCGACCTGCCAGTCCGCCCTGGTCAGGTGCTGCAGCGCGTCGGACTGCTGCAGGCCTGTCGCCCCGACCAGGAAGACGCCGATGATGCCCAGCAGCGCCATCGAAATGACGAGCACCACGTTGGCGAAGAAGGGCGCGGGACGGTAGTTCAAGAGGTGCAGGGGCATGGGCCGCGTCCGGAGCCGACGCGAGGCATGTAACCTATTTTCTCACTTTGTAACCATCCGGAAGCAGTTTTGCTCCCTTGGGGTTTTCAGCGTGGCGGCTGTTGCGACAGGATCCATTGCGACAGGGCGCGTGCTTCGGCCTCCGAAACCTGCGTCTGCCTGGGCATGATCACACGGCCCCATGTGCCCACGCTGCCGTCGCGGATCTTCCCGGCGAGGCGCGCCGCCGCTTCGCCGTCGCCGCGGTAGCGCTCGGCGATCTGCACGAAGCCCGGGCCCACCTGCTTGTGGACGAGGCCGTGGCAGGCCATGCAGGCGTTCCTGCGGGCCAGGTCGGCGGGTGTCGTCTGCTGGGCTGCAGCCGTTTTCGGAGGTACTGCCAGGACGGCTGTCAGGGCAGCGGCGGTAAGGGCGGAAAGGAATGTGCCGGGGGTCTCGATCTTCATGTGGCGGGTGTGGCTTCTGCAGGCCATCGTCGCATGTGCCGGGCAGGGCGCCGTCGTCGTGCATTCACGACAAGGTGATTCAAGAGTAACTATATGTATGGTTAAATCCGCGCAACTATCGCGAAGAAGAAGAGGGATTGCATGAAGCTGCTGCTGAGCATTGCGTTCGCCGCCGTGGCCCTGGCCGGTTGCGCCAGTGCACCGACCACGCCCACGGAGCCCGGAACGGGCAGGGGCACTTCCTATGTGCCCATGGTCGCCATGGAAGGCGTGGACAAGGTTCGCTACGACAACGACGTGGCCGACTGCCGCACCGCCGCCAATCGCATCTCGGCACGCAGCGAAACCGGCGATGCCATGTGGGGCGCGCTGGGCCTGGGGCTGATCACCGTGCATGGCCAGGGCATCGTGGCCGCTGCGTCGTACACCGGCATCACCGCCGCCATCATCGACTGGAACGGCCGCCCCAGCTCCGAACTCATCGCCGAGCACCAGCAGATCGCCATCGTGCATTGCATGGCCAAGCGCGGCTATCGCAACCTCGATCCCAACGTGCGCGACTCGTTCTACGGCAACACCTTCGACCCGGGCGTCATCGTCAAGCCGCGCCGCACGGGCGTCGACACCTACAACGTCGAGACGCTGGCCAAGGCCGGCCGCTGCAACATCCAGCCGCGCGCCGAACTCACGGCCAAGGGCCCAGGCTACGAAACCTACAACGTGCCTTGCGACAACGGCGGAACCTGGGCGGTGCGCTGCGAGTTCGGCAAGTGCCGCGTGCTGGCGCAGGCGGTCATCCGCCGCTCCTGAGCCTGAGTTCCGGGCCGGGCCGCTTCGCCGGCCCCGGGCTCACTTGACGATCATGCCCTTGAGCGCCGGATCCGGCGGCGGGGCCTTGAGCTTCATCTGACGCATCGTCTTCACCAGCAGTTGGGCAATCATCACGTTGCGGTGCCGCTTGCTGTTGGCGGGCACCACGTACCAGGGCGCATGCTCCGTCGACGTGGCGGCCAGCGCGTTCTGGTAGGCCTGCTGGTAGGCGCCCCACTTGGTGCGCACTTCCAGGTCGTCCATGCTGAACTTCCATTGCTTGCCGGGCGTATCGATGCGCGCCTGAAGGCGCTCGCGCTGCTCGTCCTTGTCGATGTGCAGCATGCACTTGACGACCACGGTGCCGGTCTCTGTGAGCAGCCGCTCGAAGTCGTTGATCTGCGCGTAGCGGCGCTTGGCCTCGGCCTTGTCGATCCAGCCTTCGACCATGGGCACCAGCACGTCCTCGTAGTGGCTGCGGTTCCACACCATGATCTCGCCGGTGCGCGGCACCGCTGCGTGGCAGCGCCAGAGGTAGTCGCGCGCGCGTTCGTCCACGGTCGGCGCCTTGAAGGCCGTCACGCGCACGCCCAGCGGCGAGGTGCGCGAGAACACCCAGCGCACGGTGCCGTCCTTGCCGCTGGTGTCCATGCCCTGCAGCACCAGCAGCAGCTTGCGCCGGCCTTCGGCGTTCAGCAGGTCCTGCAGCTCATCGAGCTCGACCGCCAGCGCGTCGACTTCGGCGTGCTGCGTGGCTTCGTCGCCTTCGCAGAAGGGCGTGTCGCCGGGGTCGACGTGCGAGAGCTTGAACTTGCCGCCGACGCGGTATTTCTTGAAGCTGGCCATGAAGCGGGACTCCGTGAAGAACAACGAAGCCCACAGCGTAAGCGATCGACCCGGCGGACGGCCGTCAGCGCTCGTCGTCCTCGGGCGGCAGCGAGGCGCTCCAGCGGCTGTCCCAGTCGGTGTGCCGGCGCACCGCGCCGTCGAGCTCGCGCCGGTCGCGCTTGGTGGGGCGGCCCTGTTCGATGGCCAGGGCCGGCTCGATGCCCGCGCGGCGCATTTCCCTGAACGCAGCCTGTGCCGCCAGGCTCTCGGCCGTTTCCTCGTAGAGCTGCTGCGCCACCGGCGCCGGTCCGCGCTGGCCGCTGAGGCCGCGCACCGTCACGGTCCGCGTCAGCGGGCCCATGCGCATGGCGACGGTGTCGCCGGCCTTGACCTCGCGCGAGGCCTTGGCGATGTCTCCGTTCACCTGCACGCGGTTCTTGCCGATTTCCTCCGCGGCCAGCGAGCGCGTCTTGAAGAAGCGGGCGGCCCAGAGCCATTTGTCGATGCGCAGACGGTCCATGGATGTGGGGAAGTGGAGATCAGGAATTGTGCCGCGAGACGGCCCGCTACAGCGACCGGCCCGGCGGCTGGTGCGGTGGCTGGTACAGCGGCAGACGCACGACCGCGTCCAGTCCGATCACGCGCTCGGCGCCGCCGGGCGCGCTCCGGTTGTCGAGGCTGACGCTTCCTCCCAGCGCCAGCACGATCTCGCGGCAGATCGCCAGGCCCAGCCCCGAGCCGCTCGACGTACTTCCCGCCGCGAAGGGCGCGAACAGGCACTGCCGCAGTTCGGGCGAGATGCCGGGGCCGCAGTCGCGCACGACGAGCACGGCGTCGGGGCCTTCCGCGCGCACAGCCACCGACAGCGCGGCGCCTGCCGGGCTCTGCTTGATCGCGTTGTGCAGCAGGTTGCGCGTGAGCTCCTGCAGCATCCACTGGTGGGCGCGCACCGGCACGGGCTCCTCGATGGCGAGCTCGAAGTCGAGCGCCTTGTCGGCCACCAGCGGCGACAGGTCGAGCGCGATGTTCCGCGCCACGTCGCCCAGGTCGAGCGTCACCGATTCCGGCTGCTGGCGCAGCTGTTCCACCTTGGCCAGCGACAGCATCTGGTTGGCGAGCGTGGTCGCGCGGTCCACGGTGCCGCTGATTTCGTCCAGCGCCTGTTCGGGCGCCACGTCGCCGCGCTGCGCCGACTGCACCTGCGCCTTCAGCACCGCCAGCGGCGTGCGCAGCTGGTGGGCGCTGTCGCGCACGAAGCGCTTCTGGTGGTCCAGCAGCCGCTGCAGCCGGCCCATGACCTGCGTGGTGGCATCGACCAGCGGGCGCAGCTCGCGCGGCGCGTCGGGTGCGTCGATGGGCGAGAAGTCGTCGGCCTGGCGCTTCTCGATGGCTTCGCCCAGTTCGCGCACCGGCCGCGTGGCGCGCTGCACCACGAACACCGTGACCAGCGCGATCACGCCCATCAACAGCAGCTGGCGCCACAGCATGTCGACCAGCAGCTTGCGCACGAGCGTCTCGCGCAGCTCCAGCGTCTCGGCCACCTGGACCACGGCCATGCCGCGGCCGGTCGCGCTCGCCACCGGCTGCAGCAGCACCGCCACGCGCACCGGCTGGTTGCGGAACTGCGCGTCGTAGAAGTCGACCAGCGCCGCATAGGCGCTGCGGTCCGGGATGCGACCGCGCCAGAAGGGCAGCTCGGCGAAGCCGGAGATCATCTCGCCGTCGAGTGCCGAGACCCGGTAGAAGAGACGGCTGCGGTTGTCGGCCTCGAATGCCTCCAGCGCGGAGTAGGGCACGATGGCCCGCAGCCGCGCCATGTCGTCGTAGCCCTCCACGTCGAGCTGCTCGCCGATGGTCTTGGCCGAGGCAAGCAGGGTGCGGTCGTAGGCCGTGGTGGCCGCCGCCAGGCTTTGGCGATACAGGCTCACGCTGTTGATCACGATGAACACGGCCACCGGCGCGAGGATGCCGAGCAGCAGCCGGGCACGCAACGAGATCGCACGGGTCATCGAACGGGCTTGCGGCGTGTCATGTCTCGGGGCGCAGGAGATAACCCAGCCCGCGCATCGTCATCAGCACGGCGCCGGTGCCCACCAGCTTCTTGCGCAGCCGGTACACCACCACCTCGATGGCCTCGTATTGCACGTCGGTCTCGCCCGGGAACACCAGCTCGAACAGGCGCTCCTTGGTCACGGCATGGCCCGGCTTCATCATCAGCGCCTTCAGCAGCGCCAGTTCGCGCGGCGTGAGTTCGAGCAGTTCGGCGCGGTTGTATATGGCACCGTTGTCGGGCTCGAAGCGCAGCCCGCCGATCTCCTGCGGGTTCAGCCCCGCGTCCTGTCCGGCAACGCCGTGGCTGCGGCGGCGCAGCGCGCGGATGCGGGCCTCGAGTTCGTCGAGGTCGAAGGGCTTGGGCAGGTAGTCGTCGGCGCCGGCGTTCAGGCCGACGATGCGGTCGCCGACGGTGCCGCGCGCCGTCAGCAGCAGCACCGGCGTGCGCAGGCCTTCGGCACGGGCCTGGGCCAGCACCTGCAGGCCGTCGACGTTGGGCAGGCTCAGGTCGAGGGCGACCACGTCGGGCTCGATGGCACGCCATTGCGCAACGGCCTCGGCGCCGTCGCCGCAGACGCGCACGTCGATCCGGCGGCGCCCGAGGGTGCGCTGCAGGGTGATTTGCATCGATGGGTCGTCTTCGACCAGCAGCAGCTTCATACGGTGGCGTCGGGGGTGCGTACTTTGGTGTTTTCCCCAGTCTGGCGGACAGCCAACTGACAGCGGGGCGGCGCATGATAGCGCTCAGCTAAAAGTCAGCTTCCTTTCAAATTCCTTCCAATCCAGGAGACACGCATGCGTCGCGACACCTTTCTGAAGTCACTGGCCGCACTGGCCGCCGCCGGGGCCCTGCCACTGTCCGCGCGGGCGGGCGCCAACGTCAAGATGATGATCCCGGCCAACCCGGGTGGCGGCTGGGACACCACCGGCCGCGCGCTGGGCAAGGCGCTGACGGACGCGAAGGTCGCCGACACCGTCACCTACGACAACAAGGGCGGCGCCGCCGGCGCGCTGGGCCTGGCCCAGTTCGTCAACGGCTCCAAGGGCGACGCCAACGCACTGATGGTCATGGGCTCGGTCATGCTGGGCGGCATCATCACCGGCAAGCCGCCGGTCAACCTGTCGCAGGCCACGCCCATCGCGCGCCTGACCACCGAATACAACGTGTTCGTGCTGCCGGCCAACTCGCCGTTCAAGTCCATGAAGGACGTGGTCGAGCAGCTCAAGAAGGACCCGGGCAGCGTCAAGTGGGGCGGCGGTTCGCGCGGATCCACCGAGCACATCGCCGCGGCCATGATCGCGCAGAAGGTCGGCGCCGATCCGTCCAAGATCAACTACGTCGCCTTCCGTGGGGGCGGTGAGGCCACCGCCGCCATCCTGGGCGGCAACGTCACCATCGGCGGCAGCGGCTACAGCGAGTTCGCCGAGTACATCGCCGCCGGCAAGATGAAGCCCATCGCCGTCACCTCCGCGCAGCGCCTGCCGGGCGTGAACGTGCCCACGCTGAAGGAGCAGGGCATCGACGTGGAGATCGGCAACTGGCGCGGCGTCTACGGCGCTCCCGGCATCTCGGCCGAGCAGCGCAAGGCGCTGACCGACATGGTGCTGGCCGCCATGAAGAGCTCGTCGTGGGCCGAATCGCTCAAGAAGAACGACTGGACGCCGGCCGTGCTGTCGGGCGAAGCCTTCGCCAAGTTCGTCGACGACGACTTCGCGAGCCTGCGCGCCATCATGACCAAGTCCGGCATGGTCTGAACAAGGCTCGCCCCCAGGCTGCGCGCACTTCGTGTCGCTTCGCCAACCCCCTACCGGGGGCAACACCTGAGGCCCGGCAGAGCCGGTTCCTCGGTGTTCCTCGAAGGGGCTCTCTTTCCCCTGAATGCGGGAGCAAAAAATGACAACTCCAGACTCCTCGGCCCCGCCGCAACCCGCGGTCACCTGGCCGCAAACCCTGGTCGGCATCGGCGTGCTGGTGACCGGC
Source organism: Variovorax gossypii (assembly GCF_003965815.1). GTDB lineage: Bacteria > Pseudomonadota > Gammaproteobacteria > Burkholderiales > Burkholderiaceae_C > Variovorax > Variovorax gossypii. The sequence goes on from NZ_RXOE01000001.1 coordinate 131,189, forward strand.
ATTGCGCTGGCTTTCGGTGCCATCGGCATTTCTTCCGACGCGGGCTACGGCGGCGTCGGCCCCAACTTCCTGCCCTGGCTGGTGTCCGTGGTGCTCATGCTGTGCGGTGCCTGGATCCTGTGGGAGGCGCGCACCGGCGGCTTCCGCGAGCTCGACGCTCCCTCTGGCGCTGAGCATGCCTACTGGCCCGGTTTCATCTGGGTGTCGGCGGGCCTGCTGCTCAACGCGGCGCTCATCACCACGCTCGGCTTCATCCTGAGCTGCACGCTGTGCTACCTGCTGGCCGTGCAGGGGCTGCGCCGCGCGAGCGGGCAGGCCGGCGTGAACGCACCCCGCACCTGGGTGACCGATTTCGTCACCGGCGCAGTCATTTCCGCACCGGTGTTCTGGATGTTCACGCAATTCCTGGCCATCAACCTGCCTGGCCTGACCAACACCGGGTGGATCTGACATGGAAATCTTCAACGCACTCATGGCGGGCTTCGCGGCCGCCATCACCCCCGTCAATCTGCTCTGGTGCCTGGTCGGCTGTGCCCTGGGCACAGCCGTGGGCGTGCTGCCCGGCATCGGCCCGGCCGTGGCGGTGGCCATGCTGCTGCCCATCACGGGCAAGGTCGACATCACGGCCTCGATGATCTTCTTCTCGGGCATCTACTACGGCGCCATGTACGGTGGCTCGACCACTTCCATCCTGCTGAACACGCCCGGCGAAACCGCCAGCATGGTGACGGCGATGGAGGGCAACAAGATGGCCAAGAGCGGCCGCGCGGGCGCGGCGCTCGCAACGGCGGCCATCGGCTCCTTCGTGGCCGGCACCATCGCCACCGTCATCGTCACGCTGTTCGCGCCCTTCGTGGCCGACTTCGCGGTCAAGCTCGGTCCGCCGGAATACTTCCTGCTGATGCTGCTGGCCTTCACCACGGTGAGCGCGGTGCTCGGCAAGAGCACGCTGCGCGGCATGACGGCACTGTTCGTCGGCCTCGCGGCCGGCTGCATCGGCCTCGACCAGATCTCGGGCCAGGGCCGCTACACCGGCGGCATTCCCGAGCTGCTCGACGGCATCGAGATCGTGCTGGTGGCCGTGGGCCTGTTCGCCGTGGCCGAGGTGCTGTACGCCGTGCTGTACGAAGGCCGGGTGGTCGAGGGCCAGAACAAGCTCAGCCGTGTGCACATGACCAAGCGCGACTGGAAGCGCTCCATTCCCGCGTGGCTGCGCGGCACCGCCATCGGCACGCCCTTCGGCTGCATCCCGGCCGGCGGCACCGAGATCCCGACCTTCCTGAGCTACGCCACCGAGAAGAAGCTCGCGAAGGACGCTGAGGCCAAGGCCGAGTTCGGCACCACCGGCGCCATCGAAGGCGTGGCCGGCCCCGAGGCCGCCAACAACGCCACCGTGACGGCCGCGCTGATCCCGCTGCTCACGCTGGGCATTCCCACCTCGAACACCACCGCCATCCTGCTGGGCGCGTTCCAGAACTACGGCATCCAGCCGGGTCCGCAGCTTTTCACCACCTCGGCCGCGCTGGTGTGGGCGCTGATCGCGTCGCTGTACATCGGCAACGTGATGCTGCTGGTGCTGAACCTGCCGATGGTCGGCCTGTGGGTCAAGCTGCTGAAGATCCCGAAGCCCCAGCTCTACGCCGGCATCCTGATCTTCGCGACGGTGGGTGCCTACGGCATGCGCCAGAGCGCGTTCGACCTGTTCCTGCTGTACGCCATCGGCATCCTGGGCGTGGTGATGCGCCGCTTCGACTTCCCGACCGCTCCCGTGGTGGTCGGCATGATCCTCGGCCCGCTCGCCGAAGCGCAGCTGCGCAACGCGATGTCGATCGGCGAGGGCAGCGCGGCGGTGTTCTTCCAGCGCCCGATGTCGATCACGCTGATCGTCATCGTTGTGGCCGTGCTGATCCTCCCGCGCCTGGCCAAGCGCATGAGCGAACGCAAGCTGGCAAAGCTGGCGCAGATGGACGCCTGAGTCTTTTCTTCGTCATCATCGGGAAACCGGATGCTGTCAGCATCCGGTTTTTTCGTTTTTGGGTACCGCTTTTCCCCACACGCACTCTCCGCCCGGTACGGCGGGGAGTGCAGTGAGGTATTCAGTGAGTCCCCAGACCCTTGCCTGGCTCCTGCTCGCCGCGAGCGTCGCGGCGGAGGTTGCCGGCACCATGGCCCTTCGGTTTGCCGAGGGCTTCACCCGCCTTGTTCCCTCTGTCGTCACCGGCGCCTGCTATGCCGCCGCGATCTGGCTCATGTCGCTCGCGGTGCGCGAGCTCGGCGTGGGGTTGAGCTATGCGGTCTGGGCCGGCAGCGGCACGGTGCTGATCGCCGTGCTCGGCATGATCTGGCTCGGCGAGCCCGTCACGCTGCCGCGGATCGCCGGAGTGGCGGCGATCGTCGCGGGCGTGATCGTGCTCAACCTCGAGGCGCGCTAGCGGCTCGGTGCCGCGGGCGTCTCGACCAGGTCGTCGTCGATGTGCGGATCGGCCGGCTGCCCGCGCAGCCTGCGCACGGTGCGCCTGATCCAGTGCTCGATGTCGTCGATGTAGGTGAACACGGCCGGCACCACCAGCAGGCTCAGCACGGTGGAGGTGATCAGCCCGCCGATCACCGCCATCGCCATCGGCGAGCGGAAGCTCGAATCCGCCGTGCCGAAGCCCACCGCAATGGGCAGCATGCCCGCGCCCATGGCCAGCGTGGTCATGATGATGGGGCGCGCGCGCTTGTGGCAGGCGTCGCGCAGCGCGTCCCAGCGGTTCATGCCGTGGTCGCGTCGCGCCACGATGGCGTACTCCACCAGAAGAATGGAGTTCTTCGTGGCGATGCCCATCAGCATGATCAGCCCGATCAGCGAGGGCATCGACAGCGCCTTCTGCCCGATCAGCAGGCCCACGAAGGCGCCGCCCAGCGCGAGCGGCAGCGCGCACAGGATCGTCACCGGGTGCAGGAAGTCCTTGAACAGCAGCACCAGCACGATGTAGATGCACAGCACGCCGGTGAGCATGGCCAGGCCGAAGCTGGCGAACAGTTCGGTCATCACTTCCGCATCGCCCACTTCGGCGATGCGCACGCCTGGCGGCAGCTTCTCGATCGACGGCAGCTTCTGCACCGCGTCCTTCGCGTCGCCCAGGCCCACGCCCGAGAGTTCGATCTCGAAGTTCACGTTGCGCGAGCGGTCGTAGCGGTCGATCACGGCCGGGCCGCCTTCCATGCTCAGCGAGGCCACCTGGCTCAGCATGACCGGCCCGCGCGTGCCCGGTACCGACAGGCGCCCGAGCAGGTCGATGTCCTTGCGAGCCGAGTCCTCCAGCTTCACCACGATCGGCACCTGCCGCTGGGCCAGGTTGAGCTTGGCCAGCGACTGGTCGTAGTCGCCCAGCGTGGCCACGCGCAGCGTCTCGGCGATGGCGGAGCTGGTCACGCCCAGATCGGCGGCGCGCGCGAAGTCAGGGCGCACGGCGATCTCGGGGCGGATCAGGCTCGCGGTGGAGGTGATGTTGCCCAGGCCGGGAATGGTGCGCAGGTCCTTCTCGACCGCGCTCGCCGCGCTGGCCAGCGCCACCGGGTCTTCGCCCGTGAGCGCCAGGATGTACTTCTCGCCCGAGCCGCCCAGGCCCACCGTGCTGCGCACGCCGGGCAGCGTCTCGAGCGCCGCGCGGATCTGGTTCTCGATCACCTGCTTGCGCGGGCGGTCGCCGCGCGGGTCGAGCTTGATGGTGAGCGTGGCCTTGCGCGTCTCGGGCGTGCCGAAGTTCGCGAACGGGTCGCCGCCCGCGCTGCCGCCGGCCACCGTGGTGTAGACGCTCTTCACGTGCTGGATCTTCATCACGCGGTTGCGGGTTTCCTCCGCCGCCGCGGTGGTCTGCGCCAGCGTGGAGCCGGGCGCAAGCGAGAGATAGATCTGCGTCTGCGAGTTGTCGTCCGGCGGAATGAAGCCGGTCTTGAGCAGCGGGATCATCGCCAGCGAGCCGAAGAAGAAGAGGGTGGCCAGCACCATCGTCTTGAAGCGGTTGTGCGTGCTCCATTCCACGGCGCGCATGTACCAGCGCAGCCAGCCCGGCTCCTTCTCGGCGCCGACCACGGGCTTGAGCATGTAGGCCGCCATCATCGGCGTGAGCACGCGCGCCACCACCAGCGACGCGAACACCGCGAGCGAGGCCGTCCAGCCGAACTGCTTGAAGAACTTGCCGGCCACGCCGCTCATGAAGGCCGTGGGCAGGAACACCGCGATCAGCGTGAAGGTGGTGGCGATCACCGCCAGCCCGATCTCGTCGGCCGCCTCCATCGCCGCCTGGTAGGGCGTCTTGCCCATGCGCAGGTGGCGCACGATGTTCTCGACCTCCACGATGGCGTCGTCCACCAATATGCCCACCACCAGCGACAGCGCGAGCAGCGAGATCACGTTGACCGAGAAGCCCAGCAGGTGCATGCCGATGAAGGCGGGGATCACCGACATCGGCAGCGCGACGGCCGAGACGAAGGTGGCGCGCCAGTCGCGCAGGAACAGCCACACCACCACCACCGCCAGGATGGCGCCCTCGTACAGCAGGTGCAGCGAGCCGTTGTATTCCTCTTCCACCGGGTCGACGAAGTTGAAGGCCTCGGTCAGCTCGATGTCGGGGCGCGCGGCACGCATGTCGGCCAGCGCCTTCATGATGGCGTGGCCCACTTCGACCTCGCTGGCGCCGCGGCTGCGCGCCACTTCGAAGCCCACCACTGGCTTGCCGTTGAGCAGCGCGGCCGCGCGCGGCTCGGCGATGGTGTCGCTCACGCGTGCCACCTGGTCGAGGCGGATGCGGCGGCCGTCGCTCAGCACGATCTGCATGTCGGCGAGCTGGTCGGCCGACTTCACGGTGGCCATGGTGCGCACCGGCTGCTCGCTGCCGCCCAGGTCGAAGCGGCCGCCCGCGCTCTCGGTCTGCACCTGGCGCAGCTGGCGCGAGATGTCGGCGGCCGAGGCGCCCAGCGCCTGCAGCTTGCCCGGGTCTAGGTCGATGTGCACCTGGCGCGTGACGCCGCCCACGCGGTTCACGGCGCCCACGCCGGGCAGGGCGAGCAGCTTCTTGGTGACGTCGTTGTCGACGTACCAGCTCAGCGCCTCGGCATCCATGGCCGACGAGGCGATGGTGAAGGCCAGCACCGGCTGCGCCGCGAAGTCGAGCTTGGTGACCACCGGGTCGCGCACGTCGGCCGGCAGGTCGGCGCGCACGCGCTGCACGGCGGAGCGCACGTCGTCCACGGCTTCCTGCACGGGCTTCTCGAGGCGGAACTCGACGATCAGCGTGGCGGCGCCGTCCTGCACCTTGGTGGTGATGTGCTTCAGGCCCTGCACCGTGGCAATGGAGTTCTCGAGCTTGCGCGCGACGTCGGTCTCCAGCTGCGAAGGCGCGGCGCCGGGCAGCGAGGCCGAGACCGTGACGGTCGGCAGGTCGATGTCCGGAAAGTTCTGCACCTTCATCGCGTTGAACGACAGCAGCCCCCCGAAGGTGAGCAGCACGAACAGCATCACCGCCGGAATCGGGTTGCGTATGGACCAGGCGGAAACGTTCATGGGCGTGTTCCTTTGAATTTCTTCTGCCGTTGCTTACCGGGCGGTGGCGGCGGAGGCCGCGGACCTTGCCGGCTGCGCGGCGGCTGCGGCTGCGGGCGCGGGTGCATCCACCACGCGCACCAGGTCGCCGTCGTTGAGGAAGCCCGCGCCCTGCACGATCACCTGGGCGCCGTCGGGCAGCGCGCTGGTGATCTCGATGCGGTCGTTCAGGCGCCGGCCGGTCTGCACCTTCAGCTGCGACACCTTGTTGTCGGGCTTCAGCAGGAAGACGTTGTTGAAGCCGTCGCGCGGCACGATGGAGCTCTGCGGCACCGTCGGCGCGGTGCTGCGGCCCAGTTCGAAGTCGCCGCGCGCGAACATGCCGGCCTTGATGCCGGTGTTCTGCTGCACGTTGGGCAGGTCGACGTACACCAGCGCCGCGCGCGTCTGCGGATCGACCGTGGGCGCGACGCTGCGCACCTTGCCGCGCACCTGCGCGCCGCTGGCGCTGACCACGAAGGCGGTGGTACCCACGGCAACGCGGCTGAGCTCGGCCGAGGTCACTTCGGCGCGCCATTCGAGGCGGCCCTGGCGGATCAGGCGGAACAGCTCGGTGCCGGCCGACACCACGCTGCCCACCGTGGCGGTGCGCGCGGAGATCACGCCGTCGTCGGGCGCCAGCACCTGCGTGTTGCGCCCGCGCACCTGCTGCGCGGCCAGCACGGCCTCGGCAGCTTCCACGCGTGCCTTGGCGGTCTGCTCGGTGGTCTGGTACTGGTTGATCTGCTGCTGGCTCAGCGCGCCGGTGGCCTGCAGCGTGCGCGCACGCGCGGCGTTGCCCGCCGCGTCGGCCGCGGTGGCGCGGGCTTCGGCCAGCGAGGCGCGCGCCTGCGCGATGTCGGCCTGCACCGTCTCGGGCGAGAACACTGCCAGCACCTGGCCCTTCTTCACCAGGTCGCCCACGTTCACGCGCACTTCAGCCAGCTTCAGGCCGTTGGACTCCGAGCCGACCACGGCCTCCTGCCAGGCGGCCACGTTGCCGTTGGCCGCGAGCGTGAGCATCAGCTCGGTGGCCTCTGGCCTGGCGACGGTGACGGTCAGCGCGGGCTTGGGCGAGGCGGCGCCGTCCTTGGCCTTGGCTGCCGCTGCGGGTTCGGCGGTCTTGTCCGCCGGCTTGCCGCGTGTCATGAAGAAGACCGCGGCGATGACGACGACCAGCGCGGCCAGCGCGATGGCGAGGGTGGAACGCTTCATTGTTTTCATGGCGACGTCGCGACCTTGGCGGTCGGTGTGGTGGTCATTGAGGTCGATTCGGAAGAGGAGGGGGCCGCGGCGGACTGGCGGTTCCAGCCGCCGCCCATCGAGCGGTACAGCGCCACCCATGCCTCGGTGCGCTCGCGCTGCAGCGTCACGCGCGCGGTCTGCGCGGTGAACAGCGTGCGGCGCGAATCCTCCAGCTCGAACAGGCTGGCGAGGCCGCTGCTGTAGCGCGCCTGCGTGGCATCGAAGGAGGCCTGGTAGTTCTTCACCGCGGCATCGGCGTCGGCAGTGCGGGTGTTGGTCGCGTCGAGGTTGACCAGCGCCTCCTCGACTTCGCGCACCGCCTGGCGCACGTTGGCCCGGTAGAGCGACACGGCCTCGGCGTAGCGCGCCTTGGCCGCGTCGGCATTCGCCTTGCGCGAGCCGCCGTCCAGCAGCGGCACGGTCAGCGCAATCGGGCCCACCGTCCAGGTTTCGAGCGACTGGTGCACGCCGCTCACGCGGTACTGCGTGCGGCCGATGGAGCCCGACACCGTGAGCTTGGGATAGCGCTCGGCCTCGGCCGAGCCCACGTCGGCGCTGGCCGAAGCCACGCCGAGTTCGGCCGCGTACACGTCGGGGCGCTGCGAGATCGCCTCGGCAGGCACGCTGGCGATGCTGCCCACTGCCGGCAGCGAGCGCTGCGCCGGCGCGGCCGCGAGCTTCTGCTCGAGCGTGGTCTCGTCGATGCCGCTGAGCGCCACCAGCGCCTTGCGCTGCACCGCGCACTGGGCGCGCTGCTGCGTGAGACGGCCCGATGCGTCGGAGGCGCTGGCGCGGGCGAGCGCTGCGTCCGCGGGTGCCGTGAAGCCGGCCCTGGCTGACAGATCGGTGAGCCGCGATGTCTCGGCGCGCGAGCGTGCGTCCGACTCGGACACGCGCAGCTGCTGCTGGCAGGCGCGCTCTGCGAAATAGGCGTTGGCCGTTTCTGCCGCCACGGCCACGCGGGCGTCGTGCCACTTGGCATTGGCGCTGCTCTGCTTGGCCTCGGCGGAATCGCGATCGGCGCGCAGGCGGCCGAACAGGTCGGCCTCCCACTTCGATTGCAGGCCGGCCTGCAGCGTGGTGATCGGCGTGCTGCTCGAGAGTCCGCTTCCGCTGCCCGAGCTTCCGCTGGACAGCCCCACGGGGCCGCGGCTGGCCGATGCGGTGCCGTCGAGGCTCGGCAGCAGTGCGGCGCCGGCCTGCACGCGCGTGAAGCGTGCCTCGGCCACGCGTGCCGCGGCGCTCGCGACGTTGGGGCTCGCGGCCTCGGCGGCGGCGATCAGCTCGACCAGCAGCGGATCGTCGAGCTGGCTCCACCAGTCGGCCAGCGAGGCCAGCGAGCCGCCGTGGGGCAGGGGCGCGTGCCATTGCGCGGGCACAGGCGCCTCGACCTGCGCGGGCGGACGCGTCAGCGCGCAGCCCGAGAGGCCGATGCCCAGGCAGAGGGCAGCCAGCAATTCGAGTCGGAGTTTGCTCATTGTTTCTTCTGCTTTCTCTCGGTGCGCCGGCGGGTCGCCTCGACCTCGACCAGCGCCAGCGCATAGGCAGTGAGGCGATCGGCCCAGGCGTCGATGGCGCGCGGCGTGCGCAGCAGCGAAGGGCGGATGGCCTCGATGAAGTCCTGGCTCACGTAGAGCTGCATCGACAGCCCGGTGATCGCGAAGGTCAGGCGGTGGATGTCGTCGTCGGCCCGCTCCACCTTCAGGTGGCGGCACAGCAGGTCGGCGATGGCGCGATGCGGCCCCTTGATGTCGCGCTCCAGCTCCTCGGCCCAGCGGCTGGTGGGTTCCAGCATCTCGCGCATGTGCAGCTGGATGCACTGGCGCACGATCTCGCCCTGCTTGAGCGGGTCGATCATCGACACCATGCAGGTGCGCAGCGTCTCCTCGAGCGACTGGCCGGGCGCGTTGCAGGCGGCGATGAGGTCGCTGGAGTCGCCGCCCATCGGCTCGCTGAAGGTGGCCGCGTACAGCCCCTCCTTGTCGCCGAAGTAGTAGCTGATGGCCGAGATGTTGACCTCGGCCTCGCGGGCGATCTCGCGCGTGGAGGTCTTGGCGAACCCCTTCTGCGCGAAGAGCCGCAGCGCGGTGTGGAGCAGCCGGTGGCGTGCCTCGGCGCCGTCTGCGCGCGGTGCGCGGCGAGGTGCCTGGGTGATCGGATCTCTCGCATTCATGGCCGGCATTAGACCATGTACGAAATCAAACGTTTGATTTACTTAACGTTTGCTGAAGGGTCTTCCGGAAAGCCGAGGAACCTGAGCGCTTGCTGAAGGCGAGGGGTGCCGGACCGGCCCTGCATCGGCTTCGCAACGGCTCCGTACCGGGGCGCGCTACGATCCCGCCATGCCCGCCGCTCCCTCTACCGCAACGCCCTCGCTGCCGCTGGACGCAGAAGGAATTCTCGCGCTTGCCGCGCGCTCGATGTTTCATTTGTTTTCGAGCATCAGCCAGGGCATGTTCCTGGTCGACAGCACCGGACGCATCGTGTGGGTGAACGAGGGCTACCGGCGCTTCCTGCCGGCGCTGGGCTTCTCGTCCATCGACGAGTTCATGGGTCACATGGTGGAGGACGTGATCCCCAACACCCAGATGCGGCGCGTGCTCGAGACCGGCGAGCCCATACTGGTCGACCTGCTGACCAACAAGGCCGGCACCTTCGTCGTGAGCCGCATCCCGCTGCGCGAGGAGCCGGCGGGCGGCGAGGGCGGCATGGGCAAGGTCATCGGCGCCATCGGCATCGTGCTGTTCGACCAGCCCGAGACCACGCTGCAGCCGCTCATCAGCAAGTTCGCGCTGCTGCAGCGAGACCTCGACGATGCGCGGCGCGAGCTCGCGAGCCAGCGCAACAACCCGCTCTACCAGCATGCTGCCGACGGGCAGCGGCGTTCCAAGTACACCTTCGCGAGCTTCATCGGCAGCAGCCCCGCCGCGGTGGAGGTGAAACGGCATGCGCGGCGCGCGGCGCAGTCGACCAGCCCCGTGCTGCTGCTGGGCGAGACCGGCACCGGCAAGGAACTGCTGGCGCATGCCATTCATGCCTCGTCCGCGCGCGCCAGGGGCCAGTTCGTCAGCGTGAACATCGCGGCCGTGCCCGACACGCTGCTCGAAGCAGAGTTCTTCGGCTTCGCGCCCGGCGCCTTCACCGGCGCCGACCGCAAGGGCCGCGAAGGCAAGTTCAAGCTGGCCGACGGCGGCAGCCTGTTCCTCGACGAGATCGGCGACATGCCGCTGGGCCTGCAGGCCAAGCTGCTGCGAGCGCTGCAGGAAGGCGAGATCGAACCGCTGGGCTCCAACAAGCTCGTGCCCTTCGACGCGCGCGTGATCGCCGCCACCTCGCGCGACCTGCCCGAACTCGTGCGGCGCGGCCAGTTCCGCGAAGACCTGTACTACCGCCTCAACGTGCTGCCGCTGCGCGTGCCGCCGCTGCGCGAGCGGCGCGCCGACATCCCCGCGCTGGTCGAGGCACTGGGTGAAGACATGGCGCTGCGCAGCGGCGAGGCTCCGCCCGAGCTGACACCCGACGCGCTCGCACTGCTGGCGGGCCAGCACTGGCGCGGAAACATCCGCGAGCTGCGCAACGTGCTGGAGCAGGTGACCATGCGAAGCGACTCGCAGCGCATCGACGCCGTGCAGCTCGAACGCATCCTGCGCGAGGCCGGGCTGGAGCAGATCGAGCTGCCGGCCACTTTGCAGAGCGCGCACGATGCGGACGAAGAAGCGGCCTTGCTGCGCCCGCTGGCTCAGCAGGTGGCCGAACTGGAGCGTAGGGCGATCGCGGCGGCGCTGGCCTCCACCGGCGGCAACAAGCTGGCGACGGCGCGGCTGCTCGGGATTTCGCGTGCGACCCTGTACGAGCGGATGACGAGCCAGGAGCGGTCGGCGTGAGTCCGTTGCTCGCCATGCGCCAGTCCTGACGTGTGCAGGTCGGGCGATACTCGCCGCCCGAACAAACGTCGCCGGAATCCGATGAACAAAGCCTTCTCCCGAACAGTCGCGGGTGTCGCCCTCTACGCTGCCGTTGCCAGCTTCGCCAACGCCGCACCCCAGTGCTCCAGCGACGCAGTCGTCCGCGCGAAAAAGCTCCTGACCTTCCATTTCGGCGAAGACGACCGCATCAGCATCAGTCCCGACGTGAAGGAGCTGCCGTCCATCCGCAATCCCGCGAACAGCAAGCAGCAGTTCAAGGTGCTCGAGGTCTGGGGATCGATCTACAAGGGCAACTATCGGATGAGGCTGATCTACTTCGTGTCGGGTGCCGACTGCACGCTGATGGGCCAGGAAGTCCTGGAGTACGCGAGCCTGTGAGCATCAAGGCGCTGCGCTCCACCTTCGGGCCGAACTGCCATTGGTGCGGCCTGCCCATGGATTTCGACGAGCCCGCGGGGCGGCCGGAGTCCGCCACCATCGAGCATCTCGTCGACTCGACCTTCGGCGGCATTCGCTCGTCGAAACACCGTCGGCTGGCGCACGCGGCGTGCAACCATGCGCGCAACGAGTTCCGCATGCAGGCCGAGCGCCAGTTCGAGCAATGGATCGCGCAGCGCCGAGTCTCCGAGAAAACCCTGACTGAAAATCAGACAAATGTTTGAAATTCAGGCAATGCAAGTGTTCTGAATTCAGCCTGACGGCGTTTCTCCCGAATGAAGAAACGTTTGTTATCAATGGCTTAGAGGATGGCACGGAGTGTGCAATATTCAGGCACCTTTTTCAGGAGACAAAGAATGAACCGTCGCCACCTCGTCGCGCTGGCAGCGCTCGCCACCTGTGCCGCAGCCGCCCCGGCATGGGCCCAGTCCAACGAAATCCGCATCGCCCACATCTACAGCAAGACCGGCGCGCTGGAGGCCTACGGCAAGCAGACCCAGACCGGCTTCATGATGGGCCTGGACTACGCCACCGGCGGCACGATGACGATCAACGGCAAGAAGCTCGTGGTCATCGAGAAGGACGACCAGGGCAAGCCCGACCTCGGCAAGTCGCTGCTGGCAGCCGCGTATTCCGACGACAAGGCCGCGCTGGCCGTCGGCCCGACCGCCTCGGGCGTCGCGCTCGCGATGCTGCCCGTGGCCGAGGAATACAAGAAGATCCTGATCGTCGAGCCCGCCGTGGCCGATTCGATCACCGGCGACAAGTGGAACAAGTACATCTTCCGCACCGGCCGCAATTCGAGCCAGGACGCGATCTCCAATGCGGTGGCCGTCGACAAGCCCGGCGTGACCGTCGCCACGCTGGCGCAGGACAACGCCTTCGGCCGCGACGGCGTGAAGGCCTTCGGCGCCGCGCTCAAGAAGGCCAAGCTGGTCCACGAGGAATACCTGCCGCCCACCACCACCGACTTCACGGCCGGCGCGCAGCGCCTGATCGACAAGCTGAAGGATCAGCCGGGCCGCAAGATCATCTGGATCGTCTGGGCCGGCGCGGGCAACCCGTTCAAGATCGTCGACCTCGACCTCAAGCGCTATGGCATCGAGATCGCCACCGGCGGCAACATCCTGCCGGCCATGGCCGCCTACAAGGCGCTGCCGGGCATGGAGGGCGCTGCCTACTACTACTTCGGCATTCCGAAGAACCCGGTGAACGAGGCGATGGTGTCGGCGCACTACAAGGAATTCAAGACGCCGCCGGACTTCTTCACGGCCGGCGGCTTCTCCGCCGCGATGGCGGTAGTGACGGCGCTGAAGAAGACCAACGGCGACACCAACACCAACAAGCTCATCAGCACCATGGAAGGCATGAGTTTCGACACCCCCAAGGGCAAGATGACCTTCCGCAAGGAAGACCACCAGGCGATGCAGTCGATGTACCACTTCAAGATCAAGGTCGACCCGGCGTTCGCCTGGGGCGTGCCCGAGCTGGTGCACGAGATCAAGCCTGAAGAGATGGACATCCCCATCAAGAACAAGCGCTGAGCACCACGGCGTAGATCGTTCCCCTGACCCGCGCGGCGCCCGAGGAGCGCCGCCCGTTTTTCGCCCCGGATGGCCGCCGGGCGAAGCGCCAGCCTGCGCCTTTTCGCGGCGGCGTGTTGTTCCCGCGGCCGATTCGATTCGTCAGTCAGCAAAGCAAGCGTTCGATACCCACAACACAAGGAGACAGCGATGCCAGCGATGAAATGGAAGAACTGGAAGGGACTTGCCGCGGCCGCGGCAATGACGGTGGCGGCGCACGCCGCGCAGGCGGCGGTGCCGCTGCCTGCGCTCGGCGCCAACCCGGCGGAGGTGAGCGTGTCGGGCCTGTCGGCCGGCGGCTTCATGGCGGTGCAACTGCACGTGGCCTATTCGGCCACCTTCAAGCGCGGCGCCGGCGTGGTGGCGGGCGGCCCGTACTACTGCGCCGAGGGTTCTGTGGTCAACGCAACGGGGCGCTGCATGACGCACAGCACCAGCATCCCGGTGTCCTCGCTCGTGAGCACCACCAACAGCTGGGCCGCCAGCGGCGCGATCGACCCGGTGTCGAACATGAGCAACTCCAAGGTGTACATGTTCTCGGGCACCTCGGACAACACAGTCAAGCAGCCGGTGATGGACGACCTCAAGACCTACTACCAGAGCTTCGTGCCCGCGGCCAACGTCGTCTACAAGAACAACATCGGCGCGGGCCACGCGATGGTCACCGACGACTACGGCAGCGCCTGCAGCACCACGGCCGCCCCGTACATCAACAACTGCGGCTTCGACCTCGCGGGCGAGATCCTCACGCAGCTCTACGGCCCGCTGAACCCGCGCAACAACGGCACGCTCGGCGGCACCTTCACCGAGTTCAACCAGTCTGAATTCATCAGCGGCCACGGCATGGCCGCCACCGGCTGGATCTACGTGCCGCAGGCCTGCACGACCACCTCGTGCCGCGTGCACCTGGTGCTGCACGGCTGCAAGCAGAACTACACCGACGTGAGCGACCAGTACGTGAAGAAGACCGGCTACAACCGCTGGGCCGACACCAACAACATCGTGCTGATCTACCCGCAGACCAGCACGGCGGCCACCAACAGCTGCTGGGACTGGTGGGGTTACGACAACGCCAACTACGCGAAGAAGTCAGGCCCCCAGATGGCGGCGATGAAGGCGATGATCGACCGCGTCACCGGCTCCTCGGGCGGCAGCGGTCTTCCGGCGCCCACCGGCGTGGGCACCTCGGGCGCCACCGCCAGCAGCATGGTGATCGCCTGGAACGCCGTGAGCGGCGCCAGCGGCTACAACGTGTACCGCGGCGGCAGCAAGGTCAACGCCTCGCCGGTGACTGCCACCAGCTACACCGACAGCGGCCTGGCCGCGTCGACCACCTACAGCTGGACCGTGGCCGCGCTGAACGCGAGCAACGTCGAAGGCACCATGTCGTCGGCCGCCACCGGCACCACCACCGGGGGCGGCAGCGGCGGCACCTGCTATACCGCCAGCAACTACACGCACACCATCGCCGGGCGTGCCTATGCCTTGTACGGCCTGACCTATGCGTACGGCTCGAACCAGTCGATGGGCTTGTGGAACATCTACGTGACGACCACGCTGAAGCAGACGGGCCCCAACTACTACGTGATCGGCACCTGTTGAGGCAGGCCGGTCTTCATTCCTGTTTTCCGATTCGCAATGACCAACAACGATGCTTGAGACCCGAGATCTGACCATCCGCTTCGGTGGGCACGTGGCCGTCAACAGCGTGAGCTGCGCTTTCGCGCCGGGCACGCTGACGGCCATCGTCGGCCCCAACGGCGCGGGCAAGACCACTTATTTCAACCTGATCTCGGGCCAGCTCAAGGCGAGCGCGGGCACCGTGTCGCTCGACGGGCATTCGTTGTCGGGCCTGTCCCCCTCCGCGCGCACGCACGCGGGGCTGGGGCGGGCTTTCCAGCTCACCAATCTCTTTCCGAACCTCACGGTGCTGGAGAACGTGCGCCTCGCGGTGCAGGCCACGCGCGATGGCGCGCACCGGCGCGGGCTCAACCTGTGGAGCATCTGGAGCGACCACAAGGCGCTGACCGAGCGCGCCGACCAGATCCTGGCCGAGGTGGCGCTCAAATCGCGCGAGCACGCCACTGTGGCGAGCCTGCCGCACGGCGACCAGCGCAAGCTCGAGGTGGCGCTGCTGATGGCGCTGGAGCCCAAGGTCTTCATGTTCGACGAGCCCACGGCCGGCATGAACGCGGCCGAGGCGCCCGTCATCCTCGACCTGATCCGCAAGCTCAAGAAGGACAAGACCAAGACTATCCTGCTGGTCGAGCACAAGATGGACGTGGTGCGCGAACTTGCCGACCGCATCATCGTGCTGCACAACGGCACGCTGGTTGCCGACGGCGAACCGGCCGAGGTGATCGCCTCGCCGGTGGTGCAGGAGGCCTACCTAGGCGTATCTAAGGAGGCCGCATGAGCACGAAAAATCTGCTGAGCCTCGAGGGCGTGCACACGCACATCGGGGCGTATCACATCCTCCACGGCGTCGACCTCGCCGTGCCGCGCGGCCAGCTCACCATGCTGCTGGGCCGCAACGGCGCGGGCAAGACGACCACACTGCGAACCATCATGGGCCTGTGGCATGCATCGCAGGGCAGGGTGCGCTTCGGCGAGAAAGAAATCACCGCCCAGCACACGCCGCAGATCGCCGGCCTGGGCATTGCCTACGTGCCCGAGAACATGGGCATCTTCTCCGACCTCACAGTGAAGGAAAACATGCTGCTGGCCGCGCGCGGCGCGAAGAACGCGGCGCAGATCGACGACACGCGGCTGAAGTGGATCTTCAAGCTCTTTCCCGCGGTCGAGAAGTTCTGGAACCACCCGGCGGGCAAGCTCTCGGGCGGGCAGAAGCAGATGCTGGCCGTCTCGCGCGCCATCGTGGAGCCGCGCGAGCTGCTCATCATCGACGAGCCCAGCAAGGGCCTGGCGCCCGTGATGATCAACAACATGATCGACGCCTTCGCCGAGCTCAAGCGCAGCGGCGTGACCATCCTGCTGGTGGAGCAGAACATCAACTTCGCCCAGCGACTGGGCGACACCGTCGCGGTGATGGACAACGGCCGCGTGGTGCACGCCGGCTCCATGGCGGAGTTCTCCGCCGACGCGCAACTTCAGCAATCGCTGCTCGGACTGGCTCTATGAAGAAACTCGAATTCGACTGGCGGCCGCTGCTGCTCGCACCGGTGCTCGCGCTGGTCGCGCTGCCGCTGACCGGCTCCTTCTCCACCTGGCTCACGCTCACCGTGGCGGGGCTGGCCATGGGCATGATCATCTTCATCATCGCCTCGGGCCTCACGCTGGTGTTCGGCCTGATGGACGTGCTGAACTTCGGCCACGGCGTGTTCATCGCGCTCGGCGCTTTCGTGGCGAGCAGCGTGCTCGGCCTGATGGGCGACTGGACCGGCTCGGGCGAGCTGTGGCGCAACCTCGTGGCGGTGTTCCCGGCGATGCTGGTCGCGATGGCCGTGGCCGGCGCAGTGGGGCTGGCCTTCGAGCGCTTCATCGTGCGGCCCGTGTACGGCCAGCACCTGAAGCAGATTCTCATCACCATGGGCGGCATGATCATCGGCGAGGAGCTCATCAAGGTGATCTGGGGCCCGGCGCAGATTCCGCTGCCGCTGCCCGAGGCGCTGCGCGGCTCGCTGCTGGTGGGCGATGCGGCCATCAGCAAGTACCGCCTGCTCGCGGTGGCCGTGGGCGCCGTCGTCTTCGGCGTGCTGGCGTGGACGCTGGGCCGCACCAAGATCGGCCTGCTCATCCGCGCCGGCGTGCAGGACCGCGAGATGGTCGAGTCGCTGGGCTACCGCATCGGGCGCCTGTTCGTCGGCGTGTTCGTGGTCGGCAGCGCACTGGCCGGCCTGGGCGGCGTGATGTGGGGGCTGTTCCAGCAGAACCTGGTGCCGCAGATGGGCGCGCAGGTCAACGTGCTGATCTTCATCGTCATCATCATCGGCGGGCTGGGCTCGACGGGCGGGGCGCTCATCGGCGCGCTGCTGGTGGGGCTGATGACCAACTACGTGGGCTTCCTGCTGCCCACGCTCACGCAGTTCGCGAGCATCTTCCTGATGGTGGCCGTGCTGCTGTGGCGCCCGCAGGGCGTGTACCCGGTGGCCAACCGCTGAAGAGGAGGGCGAAAGCATGTTCCTGAAACGACTCCTCTCCAACGACATGCCCCGCAGCCGGCTGCTTGCGCTGCTGCTGCTCGCGGTGTTCATCGCGCTGGCCTTCGCGCCTTTCATCTTCCCGGGCGTGAAGGCGCTCAGCGTCGCGGCCAAGATCCTGGTGTTCGTGGTGCTGGTTGCGAGCTTCGACCTGCTGCTGGGCTACACCGGCATCGTGAGCTTCGCGCACACCATGTTCTTCGGCATCGGGGCCTATGGCATCGCGATCTCGGCCTCTAGGCTCGGGCCCAACTGGGGCGCGGTGCTGGTGGGGCTGGGCGCGTCGCTGGCGATCTCGCTGGTGCTCTCGTTCGCCATCGGCCTGTTCTCGCTGCGGGTGCGCGCGATCTTCTTCGCGATGATCACGCTGGCCGTGGCCTCGGCCTTCCAGACGCTGGCCTCGCAGCTGTCCGACTTCACCGGCGGCGAAGACGGCCTGACCTTCAAGCTGCCCGAGCTGATCTCGCCGAGCTTCGAGTTCGCGGAAGAGCCTTTCCTCGGCGTCTCGCTCGATGGCCGCCTGCTTTGCTACTACCTGCTGTTCGTGGCGGCGGTGGTGCTGGTGCTGGCGCTGCTGCGCATCGTGAACTCGCCCTTTGGCCGCGTGCTGCAGGCCATTCGCGAGAACGAGTTCCGCGCCGAGGCCATCGGCTACCGCGTGGTGGTTTACCGCACCACGGCCGCCGTGCTGTCGGCGCTGTTCGCCACGCTGGCCGGCGCGATGCTCGCGATCTGGCTGCGCTACAACGGTCCCGACACCTCGCTGAGCTTCGAGATCATGATCGACGTGCTGCTGATCGTGGTGATCGGCGGCATGGGCACCATCTACGGCGCGGCCATCGGCGCGGTGCTCTTCGTGGTGGCGCAGAGCTACCTGCAGGACCTGCTGCGCATCGGCAACGAGGCAGCGAGCGGCCTGCCTTGGCTGGCGGCGCTGCTGTCGCCCGACCGCTGGCTGCTGTGGCTGGGCGTGCTCTTCGTTCTTTCCGTCTATTACTTCCCCACCGGCATCGTCGGAAAACTGCGAGCGAGAGCGGCGCGATGAGCGACAACCACAACAATCAGATTCCACTCTCGCGCTATGCGCAGCTCGCGGGCCGCGAGATCCACTGGCTCGAATGGGGTGCGGCCGAGGCGCCCGTGGTCATCGCCTGGCACGGCCTGGCGCGCACCGGACGCGACATGGACGAACTGGCGCAGCACTTCGCGTCGCGCGGATTCCGCGTGATCTGCCCCGACACCATCGGCCGGGGCCTGAGCCAGTGGAGCCCGCTGCCCGACGAGGAATACACGCTCGCGTTCTATGCGCGCATCGCCAACGCGCTGTGCGACGAACTGCGGCTGGGGCGGGTGCACTGGGTCGGCACCTCGATGGGCGGCGCCATCGGCACCGTCTGCGCCTCGGCCCTGTTCGAGCCGCGCATGAAGGCGCGCATCGCGAGCCTGGTGCTCAACGACAACGCGCCCGAACTGGCGCAGCCCGCCATCGAGCGCATCCGCGCCTACGCGGGCAATCCGCCCGCCTTCGACACGGTGGCCGAGCTGGAGGCCTTCTTCCGCACGGTCTACAAGCCCTACGGCTGGCTCAGCGACGCGCAATGGCGCCGGTTGACCGAGACCTCCACGCGCCGCCTGCCCGACGGGCGCGTCACGCCGCACTACGACCCGGCCATGGTCCGGCAGTTCAGCGCGCACGACAACGACTACCTGATCTGGCCGCACTACGACGCCATCGAGGTGCCGGTGCTGTGCCTGCGCGGCGCCGAGTCCGACCTGGTGCTGCCCGGCGTGGTCGAGGAGATGAAGCGGCGCGGCCCCGGCGCGGCCGGCAGGCTGCAGGTGATCGAAGTTCCTGCCTGCGGTCACGCTCCCGCGCTCAACGTGCCCGAACAACTTGAGCCCATCGAGGGGTTTATCCGCGCGGCCGGTCGCTGAGGCTGCGGCGGCGGGACAATCGCCGCCCACCTCAACCACAGGGCCGAGACAAGGCCCCGAACACCATCATGGCGCTCTCGATGTACGACCTGTCCGTGCCCGTCTTCACGCGCGGACTCGGACAACTCACCCATCTGCTCGACAAGAGCCTGGCGCATGCCAAGGCCAACGGCATCGATCCGGCCACGCTGGTGGATGCGCGCCTCGCGCCCGACATGCTCACGCTGGCTGGCCAGATCCAGCGCGCGAGCGATGCCTCGAAGCTGGGCACGGCGCGCATCGCCGGTGTCACCGCGCCGAGCTTTCCCGACGAGGAGAAGACCTGGGACGACCTGGTCGCGCGCATCGCGAAGACGCAGGACTTCCTGGTGAGCGTCGACCGCGCGTTGATCGATGGCCACGAAGATCGCGCCGTGACCATCAAGACCCGCGAAGGCGAGGCGACCTTCACCGCGCAGCGCTACCTGCTGCAGTTCGCACTGCCGAACTTCTTCTTCCACGTGACCACCGCCTACGACGTGCTGCGCCACAAGGGCATGCCGATCGGCAAGATGGACTATCTGGGCAAGTTCTGAGTTCTGATCCCGGCGGCTCTTCACGCCGCCGGGACAAACTTCAAATTGCCGTGACACATGCGCACGCCCGGCGTGCGCCGCGAACAATCGCGCCTGACCGCTTTCGGTCTGGCATTCGAGCGAGGTTCGCGATCATGAAGATGTTGTCCAGAAGGGCGTTCTCGGGGTTGGCCGCCGGCTCCTCCGCGCTCGCGGCTGCCGTGGGTGGCGCGTGGCCGGTGCGCAGTGCGCTGGCCGTGTCGCCGGGCCTGCGCGACTACGGCAAGGCGCCCGAGTTCGCGGGCATCGACAAGTGGCTCAACTCGGAGCCGCTCACGATGCGGGGCCTGGCCGGCAAGGTGGTGCTGGTCGATTTCTGGACCTACTCCTGCATCAACTGCATCCGCACGCTGCCCTACGTGGTTCGCTGGTACGAGAAGTACAAGGACCAGGGCTTCGTGGTGGTGGGCGTGCATTCGCCCGAGTTCGCCTACGAGAAGTCGACGCGCAACGTGCAGGACGCGATCCAGCGCTTCGGCATCCGCTATCCGGTGGCGCAGGACAACGGCTTCTCCACCTGGAAGGCTTACAACAACCAGTACTGGCCGGCGTTCTACCTCGCCGACAGAAACGGACAGGTGATGCGGCAGCACTTCGGCGAAGGGGAGTACGCCGAGATGGAAGCCGCGATCGAGGCGCTGCTGGGGCGCAGGCAGCCGGCCTGAGCAGGGGGCCGAACTACTTCGCCGGCTCGACGATGCGCCGCACCGCGGCCTTGCCCGCGGGCGTGAGCACCGGGCCGAGCTCGGCGTAGGGCACTTCGATGGCGATCTCACAGCCGGTGCCGTATTCGGGCTGCGAGAAACGCATGCCTTTGGCTTCCAGCGTAAGGTCGTAGTGGGCGTCTTCCTCGTAGTTGGACTTGCAGTTCTCCTCGGCCTTCGACGGCTGGATGCCCGCGTACTTGAACAGGAAGCGGCGCAGCTTCGGCGGCATCGGGCCGCTTTCGGTGCCGGCGATCTGCCCCGGCGCTTTCTGCGGCGGCACCTGCGGGCGCGGGCCGAACCATGACCACGGGTCGACCTGCTTGCCCGTCTGCAGGTCCCACGTGCGGTAGAACCACGAGATGCCGGCGCGGCCCGTGCCGGCCGCCCAGGTGTAGTTGCGGATGCTGAGCCACTGCGAAGTCCAGTATTCGGGCTCGGTGGTGTTCTCGTCCTCGGCGGGCACGCCGACCCGGCCGAGAAACTCGCGGCGCTTGTCGAAATATTCCTTGATCGTGTCCTTGCCGGTGTCGAAGTCGCGGCGAAGCTCCCGGTTGATGGCCGCGAGCGCGGGCTCGGGGCCGGAGAGCTCGATGGTTTCCTGCCCGGCGAAGCGCAGGCGGCGGAAGCTGCGGACGGTCGCGTATTCCTCTTTCTTCCCGATCTCGATCTTCGGCGGTGCTTCGAGCTGGCCTGCGTAGCCGTCGCTTGCGCAGGCCTTGTCGCCGCCCGTCGCATCGGTCAGGTTCAACTGGATCGGCAGCGTGGTGGGCGTGCCTTTCACGCTCCTCCAGGTGCCTGAGAGCGTGGTGCCTTTGACGGGGTCCAGCGCCCACAGGCCGGTTTCGCCGCCTTCGCGCCAGAAACTGTCCTTGTCGGAGCGGCCCAGTGCGATCGCCTTCTTGTACTGCTTGTAGAAGTAGCTGCCGCTCGGATAGTCGGAGTTGAAACAGGCCACGATGGCCTTGGTGCCGAGCGTGCCTTCCCATACGCCCTTGGGCACATCGACGGTACCGGCGGCATGTGCCAGGAGCGGCAGCAGCAGGACAAGGCCACCGAGGCATCGGGTGCGAAGATGTTTCGTCATGGCTTGCGTGCGGAGATCGAATACATGAGCGGAATGCGCGGCATGCCCTCTGGCGGCGCCATGCGGCGGCCGCCGATGTCGCGCATGCCTTCGAAGGGCTTCCAGCCGTTGGCGTACGGGTACTCGTCGAGCCGCCCGATGACGAGGCCGGCCTGCGACAGCGCGGTCGTCACCTGACCCACGCCCCATGTGAACTCGAAGCTCGGGTGCGGGTTCGCGAAGTTCTCCACGCCGCGCTCGTAGCCTTCGCGCACCAGCCCGTCGCCGGACTCGGCCACGTAGTCACCAACACCTTCCTCCGGCACGGGGGCTTCGTTGAAGTAGTCATAGTGAAACTTCCAGGCCGGGTCGAACACCAGCGCGAAGGGATGGAACTCGATGAAGACGAAGCGCCCGCCGGGCTCGAGCATCTGCGCCACGCCGCGTGCCCAGGCGCCGATGTCGGACAGCCAGCACAGCGTGCCGTACGAACAGAAGACGATGTGGTGCTTCTCGCCGCGTGCCTGCGCCTCGCGGAAGTAGTCGTAGACGTCCGAGCGGACGAAGCGCGCCGCGATGCCCGACTGCTGCGAGAGCTGCGTCGCGAAGTCGACGGCTTCGTCGGAGATGTCCACGCCCGTCACCTCCGCGCCGAGGCGCGCGATGCTCAGGCTGTCCTGACCTGCGTTGCATTGCAGGTGCAGCACACGCAAGCCTTTCACATCGCCGAGCAGACCGGCTTCCTCGGGGAAGAGGGTGGAGCCGCCCTCGCGGAAGAAGGCGGCCTGGTCGCCCTTGTGGCTGTTGTGCGCGACGGTCGCCGCGTTCCACGAGAGCCGGTTGGCTTCGTGCAGGTCCTGCTTCATGGGGTTGGCGTTCTTTGCGTGGGCCAGCCCGCCAGGTTGCGTTCGGCGATGCCCGCGAGGGCGGTGATCCATGCCGGGCTGTCGTTGAGGCAAGGGATGTAGCTGAAGGCCTGGCCGCCGGCGTGCAGGAAGGCCTCGCGGCCTTCCATGGCGATTTCTTCCAGCGTCTCGAGGCAGTCTGCGGGGAAGCCTGGGCACACCACGTCCACGCGCTTCACGCCGGATGCGCCGAGCTCGCGCAGGGTGGGCTCGGTGTACGGCTCCAGCCACTTGGCCTTGCCGAAGCGCGACTGGAAGGTCACGCGGTACTGGGTGCTCGAAAGGCCCAGGCGTGTCGCGAGCAGCCGGGCGGTTTCGGTGCACTGCGCCTGGTACGGATCGCCCAGTGCGATGTTGCGTGCGGGGATGCCATGGAAGCTCATCAGCAGCACCTCGCCGCGGCCCTCGGTCTTCCAGTGCTTCTCGATGCTCTGGGCCAGCGCGTCGATGTAGGCCGGGTCGTCGTGGTAGTCGTTGACGAAGCGGAATTCGGGCACGCGGCGTTGCTTGCGGCTCCAGGCGTTCACCGCGTCGATCACGCTCGCGGTGGTGGTGCCCGAGTACTGCGGATAGGCCTGCAGCACCAGCACGCGGGTGGCGCCTTCGGCCTGCAGCGCGTCGAGGCGGGAGGCGATGGAGGGGCTGGCGTAGCGCATTGCGTCGCGCACCGTCAGGCGGTGCCCGCGCTCGCCGAGCCATCCGGCCAGCAGCGTCGCCTGCTTCTGCGTCCAGACCTTGAGCGGCGAGCCTTCGCGCATCCAGATGCTCGCGTACTTGGCGGCCGACTTGGCCGGCCGCGTGCGCAGGATGATGCCGTGCAGGATCGGCGCCCAGACCGCCTTCGGAATCTCGACCACGCGCGGGTCGCCCAGGAAGTCGGCGAGGTAGGGGCGAACGGCGGCCGCGGTGGGGGCGTCGGGGGAGCCCAGGTTGCACCAGAGCACTGCTGTGCGCGGGGTACTCGGGGAGGCGTTCTCTTGGGTCGAAGGCATGCGATATTCTCGGGCATGACTTCCGCTTCCCCGGTGCCTGCGGGCGCCGCGCCTCTCGATCTCAAGCGCATCTCGGCGATCTCCCTGGACCTCGACGACACCCTGTGGCCGATCTGGCCGACTATCGAACGCGCCGAGGCCGTGCTGCACCAGTGGCTGCTGCGCGAGGCGCCCAAGACCGCCACCTTGCTGATGACGCCGGGCATCCTGCGCGAGTTGCGCGAAGCCACCGCCAAGGAGCGCTCCGATCTCGCGCACGACCTGAGTGCGCTGCGCCGCGAGTCGATCCGCACGGCGCTCGTGCGCGCCGGTGAAGACCCGGCGCTGGCCGAGCCGGCCTTCGATGCCTTCTTCGCCGAGCGCCAGCGCGTGACGCTCTACGACGATGCGCTGCCGGCGCTGAAGTGGCTCAGCGAGCGCTATCCGCTGGTGGCGATCTCGAACGGCAACGCCGACATCCACAAGACGGGCGTGGGCCGCTGGTTCCGCACCGCCTTCAACGCGCGCGCCTTCGGCAGCGGCAAGCCGCATGCGCCCATCTTCCGCGCGGCCGCGGCATCGGTCGGTCTGCTGCCCAAGGACGTGCTGCATGTGGGCGACGACGCCGAGCTCGACGTGGTCGGCGCGCTCAACGCCGGCATGCAGGCTGCATGGCTGGTGCGCGACGAGCGGCCCTGGGTGCACGGTGCGCGGCCGCAGTTGATCGTGCCCAACCTGCACGCGCTGTGCATGGCGTTGGGCGGCTGAGGCGTTAGCCGAAGACTGGTCTGAAGAAGCTGCGTTCGTAGCTGAGGATGCAGCGGGTTTCTTCCGCGTACTTGAATGCGGCCTGGCATTCCGAGTCCTGCATCGAGTCGGCGCGATATTGTTCGTAGGCGGCCAGGCTCGGAAAGCTGAACATAGCCAGCGCCACGTTGTTCGTGCCTTCCGACGGCAGGAAATAGCCGTGGTGCTTGCCGCCGAACTTCTCGACCAGAGGGATCCAGAGCCGGCCGTAGTGCTCGAATTCCTTGAGCTTGTAGGGATCGACGATGTAGCGCAGGTAGCAGGTGACCATGGCGGTTCGGTTGGTGGTGGGTTGAGGGAAGCGCAGGGGTATTGGCGCGGCGCCAGCGACGAGGCGCCGGGCTGACTATAGTTTCTCGTTCCCACCCACCCATCTCCCTTGCGGCCCCGCGCCGGGCAGGAAACCCGAAGTGCATCTCTCCAACTGGCTCATCTTCTGCAGCGTCACGCTGCTCGTCGTCTTCACCCCGGGGCCGGCCGTGCTGCTCGCGGTCTCGAATTCGATGAGCGTGGGCCCGCGACGGGCGATGATCAGTTCGCTGGGCAATGCGGCAGGGCTCTTCATGGTGTCCGCAGCCGCGATGGCCGGGCTGGGCGTGGTTCTTTCCACCTCGGCCCACGCCTTCATGGTGCTGAAGCTGGCCGGCGCCGCCTACCTGATCTACCTGGGCATCAAGCAATGGCGCAGCCAGGGCAGCGTGTTCGCCGACGTGCAGGGAAGCCAGGGCGCCGCCGCGCCGCGTTCGAGCTGGCGTCTGTTCGGCCACGGGATGACGGTGGCGCTGACCAACCCGAAGGGCATTCTTTTCTTTTCGGCGCTGTTCCCGCAGTTCCTTACGCAGGACGCGCCCATGCTCACGCAGTTCGCGGTGCTGACCGGCACCTTCGCCGCGGCCTCGGTGGTCGCGCACTCGTTCTACGTGCTGCTGGCGCGCCTGCTGCGCAAGCAGCTCTCCGATCCGCGTCGCACGCGCATCTTCAACAAGGTGTCGGGCGGCGCCTTCGTGCTGCTGGGGCTGAGCCTGCTGCGGCTGCGCAACAAGACGGCCTGATTCCGTTTTCTCTCTTCAGTCGAGCCCGAAACGCTCGCGCAGCGCCGCGCAGAAGTCGGCGGTGCCGCTGATCGAGAGGGTGATGGTGTCGTAGCGCGGGTTGTCCTCGCTCGATTCCTGCAGGTCGCAGTCCCACGTCGCGCCTTCGTCGAGGGCGCCGCGCCCATCGGGAAACGTGGCCTCGGCCCAGGCCAGCACCCGGGCGACTTCGGCCCGTACTTCGGGCGTTCTGTCCGGCGAGGTCGATGCCATCGCGTCGAAGGTGCCGTGGCCTTCGGTGTCCTCGCTGTAGTCGAAGTCGAGGTAGCGCAGTTCGGTCGTCATGGGGCGAGTGCCTTGGCGGCGGCCAGTCCGCTGAGGACCGCGCCTTCGAGAGTGGCGGGGTAGGGGCCTTCGACGTAGTCGCCGCAGGCCTGCAGGCCAGGTGCGATGGCAGAGGGCGGCCGCGCAAGGCCCGGCGTGCAGGCGAAGGTGGCGCGCTTTTCGACCACGGTCTGCACCAGCTGCAGGTTCGATTGGCCCAACTGCGCGGCGGCTTGGGCGATGACCCGCTCTTCCAGGACCTCGCGTGAAGCTTCGTTCGCGCTCACGACCATGGCGAGCACGCCTTGCAGGCCGTCGAGCTGACCGCGGTCGAACGCGAACTGGGCTGGTGCCGTGGCCGGATCGCTGCGCAGCGCGAGCATCGGTTCGGCGAGCGGCGTTGCGCCGCGTACGTAGATGGTGGCGATGGCCTCGAAGCGCAGGGCCTCGGTGGTCTCGCACCAAGGGGCCGCAGGCAGGCCGGACGCGCGGACCAGCCGGGCGGCGTCCCACGGCGCACAGGCCAGCACGACCAGATCGAACGCTTCGCCGTCGACCTGCCATTGCCCGGCCTCGGTCGAAATGGCGCGGACGCGGGTGCCGATGCGCACGGTGGCGCCGCGCTGCAGCAGCCACCGGATGGCGGCGTCGGGCAGCAGGGCGCCCAGATCGGCGCGCGGCAACAGCAGGTCAGCACCGCCGCTGCCGCTGAAAAGTGCGTCCTTCAGCACGCGCAGGAAGACTTCCCCGCTCGACTGCGCCACGGGCGTATTGAGCGCTGAAACGCACAGCGGCTCGATCAGCTCCCGCATCACACGTGGCGTGAGGTTGGTGCAGAGATCGGCGACCGTCGTGCCGCTGGCACAACGAAAGCCCGAGAGCCGCCATCCGATCGCGGTGCGCAGCAGTGACGACTTGTCGCGCCAGGTCCAGCCGCGCGCCGTGAAGATGCCCGCCAGCAGGTCGAGCGGTGCTGGCAGCCGCGGCAGCTTGAGTCCGCCGCCATCGGCAAAACGCAGCGAAAGAGGCATACGCAGCAGAGCACCTTCGACATCCACGCCGACATCGCGCATCAGCTGCAGCGTGGCTGTGTAGGCGCCGATCATGATGTGCTGCCCGTTGTCCAGCGCCAGCCCATGCATGTTGTCGACCCGCCGCGCGCGGCCGCCCGGCATGTGCGCGGCCTCGAACAACGTGACGGCATGGCCGAGGCGCGTGGCCTCCACCGCGCAGGCGAGGCCGGCCCAGCCGGCGCCGATGACGGCGACCCTCATGAGTGCAGGTACGCGGCGATGAAGCGGCCGCGATCGTCGTCCTCAGCCTCGCGACGCGATGGTGATGCGGCCCCACTTCCAGAAACACCGAGGAACCGGCTTTGCCGGGCCTCTGGTGTTGCCCCCGGTAGGGGGTTGGCGAAGCGACACGAAGTGCGCGGAGCCTGGGGGCGAGTCATATCCGCCCCAGCGCCTGGACCTTCCACGCCAGCCAGAACTTGCGCACCGGCGTCAGGCTCACGCGCTGGTTCAGCACCTGGAAGTTGTCGCGCTCTATCTCTCGCAGCAGGGTGCGGTAGATGCTGGCCATCATCAGGCCGGGCTTCTGCGAGCGGCGGTCGGCCAGCGGGAGCAGGGCGAGCGCCTCGTCGTAGGCGGCGTGGGCCCGGGCGGCCTGGAATTTCATGAGCTCGACGAAGCGCTCCGAGTGCACGCGGTTCAGGAGCTCGTGCGCCTTCACGTCGAACTTCTGCAACTCGTTCACCGGCAGGTAGATGCGCCCGCGCATGGCGTCCTCGCCCACGTCGCGCAGGATGTTGGTGAGCTGCAGCGCCAGGCCCAGCTTGTGGGCGTAGGCGGTGGTCTGGGTCTCGGTCTGGCCGAAGATGCGCGCCGCGACTTCGCCGACCACGCCGGCCACGAGGTGGCAGTAGCGCGAGAGGCCCTGGAAGTCGAGGTACCGCGTCTGGTCGAGGTCCATCTGGCAGCCATCGATCACCTCGTTGAGCTGGCGCGCCTCGATGCCGTAGGCGGCGGTGTGCGGCATCAGTGCCTGCATCACCGGATGGCGCGGCGTGCCCGCGAACGACTGCGACACCTCGGTGCGCCACCAGGCGAGCTTGGTGGCGGCCACGCCGGGGTCGCTGACCTCGTCGACCACGTCGTCGACTTCGCGGCAGAAGGCGTAGAAGGCCGTGATCGCTGCGCGGCGCGGCTTGGGAAGAAACAGGAAGGCGTAATAGAAACTGCTGCCCGAGGCGGCTGCCTTGTCTTGCACGTATTGCTCGGGGGTCATCGGGGAGGCGCTGCTTTCATGGGCGCTGATTGTCTCCGCATCCGCACGGCCTTCCAGAGCAGCACCGGCGCGTCGGTCTTGCCGATGGCGGGGCGCTGGGAGAAGGTGTCGAAGCCCAGGTCCTCGATCTTGTCGAGGATGCGCAGGCCGCCCTGCACGACCAGGCGCAGCTCCCAGCCGGCGCGGCCCGGCAGGCGATGCACGAGGGGCGCGCCCCGGTGCATGAGCTCGCGTGCCCAGTAGACCACTACTGCTATCAGATTGATAGCTTCCTGCGGAGGCTCGGCGGCGGATAGCGGAGCGAAGACCTTGAAGTTCTCGGGCGTCAGGCCGCGCCGGTCGCAGTCGGTCAGCGGAAAGTAGAAGCGGCCGCGCGGCAGGTCGACGCTCGGGTCCTGCCAGAAGTTGATGAGCTGCAGCGCGCTGCAGATGGCATCGCTCTGCGCGAGGGCCGTGGCGTCGTGCACGCCGTAGAGGTGCAGCAGCAGGCGGCCGACGGGGTTGGCGGAGCGGCGGCAGTAGTCGAGCAGCTCCGCGCGGTCGGCGTAGGTGCCGCGGTCGCGGGTTTTCTCGATGTCCTGCACGAAGGCGCTCAGCAGGTCGGCGAGCAGGTCTTCGGGCAGTCCGTGGCGGGCGATGCTGTGGGCGAGCGGGCCGAAGACGTGGGGCCAGCGCGATTCGGGCGGTACTTCGCCGCGGACGGCTGCGGCCAGCTCTTCACGGTAGGCGTGCAGATCGGCCAGGCGCTCGGCCGGCGAGGCGCTGCCTTCGTCGGCGATGTCGTCGGCGGTGCGCGCGAAGTGGTAGATGGCCGCGATCGGCGGGCGCAGGTGCGGCGGGCATAGCCACGAGGCTACGGGGAAGTTTTCGTAATGCGCCGGCGCAGCGGCGAGGTGGGGAGTGGCGGGCACGCCACGATTGTCAGCCACGACGCAATGCCCCGGCACTATGCTCGCAGCGTCGCCACTACGAACTCCCCGCTTCATGAAAGCATCCGCTCCGGCTTCCGGGTCCCAGGTTTCAGCGTACGGCGAGGCGCCGCACCCGACGGGCCCGGCGCTCATGGTGGCGGCGCTGGGCGTCGTGTTCGGCGATATCGGCACTTCGCCGCTCTACGCCTTCAAGGAAACGATGAACCCCGAGCACGGCGTGCCGTTCACGCCCGATTCGGTGCTGGGGCTGCTCTCGCTGATCTTCTGGGGACTGATGTTCGTGGTCACGCTGAAGTACGTGGTGTTCGTGCTGCGCGCCGACCACGACGGCGAGGGCGGCATCCTGGCGCTGCAGGCGCTCGCGCGCAGCGCCGTGGCGGGGCCGAAGACGAAGCCCTGGGTGTGGAACGCCATCGGGCTGCTGGGCCTGGTGGGCGCGGCCATGTTCTACGGCGACAGCCTGATCACGCCGGCCATCTCGGTGCTGTCGGCGGTCGAGGGGCTGGAAGTGCAGGCGCCGGTGCTGCAGCGCGCGGTGCTGCCGATCACGGTGGTGATCCTGATCGCGCTGTTCATGGTGCAGAAGAAGGGCACCGGCACGGTGGGCAAGATCTTCGGGCCGGTCATGCTGCTGTGGTTCATCGTGCTGGCCGCGGCAGGCGCATGGCAGGTGCTGCAGCAGCCGCAGGTGCTGGCGGCGCTCGATCCGCGGCGCGCCCTCGGCTTCCTGATCGAGCACCGGGCGCAGTCGCTGGCGGTGCTGGGCGCGGTGTTCCTGGCCTTCACCGGCGGCGAGGCGCTGTATGCGGACATGGGGCACTTCGGCGCCAGGCCGATCCGGCTGGCGTGGCTCTTCATCGCGCTGCCCGGACTGGTGCTGAACTACTTCGGGCAGGGGGCGCTGGTGCTGGCGAACCCGGCTGCGATCGACAACCCGTTCTTCCGGCTCTTTCCCTCATGGGGCGTGCTGCCGATGGTGGTGCTGGCCGCGATGGCGACGGTGATCGCCTCGCAGGCGGTGATCTCGGGCGCGTTCTCGCTCACGGCGCATGCCATGCGCATGGGCTACCTGCCGCGCATGCGGGTCATTCAGACATCGGGCACGGCCATCGGGCAGATCTACGTGCCGGCCGTCAACTGGCTGCTGATGGTGGGCGTGCTGCTGCTGGTGCTGGGCTTCCGCAGTTCCGGCGCGCTGTCGGCGGCTTACGGCATCGCAGTGTCGATCACGATGGTGACGACCACGCTGCTGGCCGGCATCGTGGCCTGGGGGCTGTGGCGCTGGAACAAAGTGGCGGTGGCGATCGGCGTGGCCGCATTCGCGGTGGTCGACCTGACTTTCGTGATCGCCAACAGCCTGAAGGTGGCCGAGGGCGGCTGGCTCACGCTGGCGGTGGCGGCCGTGGTGATGGTGCTCTTCACGACCTGGTCGAAGGGGCGCCGGCTGGGCCTGGAGGCGGCCGCGGCCGAGAGCCTGCCGCTGCGGCCCTTCGTCGAATCGCTGGCGCAGCACATGCCGCACCGGGTGAGCGGCACGGCCGTGTTCCTGAACCCCGACGCCACGGCGGTGCCGCATGCGCTGCTGCACAACCTCAAGCACAACCAGGTGCTGCACGAGCAGGTGATCGTGCTGCGCGTGCTGGCCTGCGACACGCCACGCGTCGACGCGCGCATCCGCATCGAGGCCGAGCAGCTGATGGAGGGCATCTGGATGGTCACGGCGCGCCACGGCTTCATGGAGCGGCCCGACGTGCCGGAATTCATCCGCATCCTGGCGTACCAGAAGACGCTGGCGATCGACTCGATGAAGACGTCGTACTTCGTCTCGCGGGCCTCGGTGGGCGAGGAAAACCTGCCGGGCATGAACCCGATCCGGCGCGTGCTCTTCGGCTGGCTGCAGCGCAATGCGGGGAGGGCCTCGGACTATTTCGAGCTGCCCGACAACCGCTTGGTGGAGATGGGCCAGCGCACCTAGATTTCGCGGTCGGCAGGCCCTAGTGACCAGCGGGTCATTGACACTGGTTCACGTTTACCCTAGATTACTAACCAGTGGGTCAGTAATGGCCCGGTTCGTCCTTTCCAGGGTGTCTCATGACCGCTTCCGCCGTCTTCCCGTCCCGCCTCCGCAGTGCCGCCTGGCTGCTGCTTCCCGCCATCTTTCTGGCTGGCTGTTCGCCTAAACCCGCAGCCGAGGATCCGGTCCGCGCGGTCAAGTTCGTGACCGTGGGGGCGAGCGAGTTCGACGCCCAGCCCGAGTTCTCGGCCGAGGTGCGCGCCCGGGTCGAATCGCGACTGGGCTTCCGCGTCGGCGGCAAGATCACCAGGCGGCAGGCCGAACTCGGCCAGCATGTGCAGGCCGGCCAGGTGCTGGCCCAGCTCGATCCGCAGGACTACCGCCTTGCCGCCGAAGCAGCACGCGCCCAGCAGGCCGCCGCGCTGACCAACCGCGACCTGGCAGCCGCCGACCTCAAGCGCTACACCGAACTGCGGTCGCAGAACTTCATCAGCGGAGCCGAGCTGGAGCGCCGCGAAACCACCTGGAAGGCCGCGCAGGCCCAGCTCGAGCAGGCGCAGGCGCAACTCGCCTCACAGGGCAACCAGGCCAACTACACGACGCTGGTGGCCGACGTGGCCGGCATCGTCACCGCCATCGAGGCCGAGCCCGGCCAGGTGGTGCAGGCCGGCACACCGGTCGTGCGCATCGCGCAGGACGGCGCCCGTGACGTGGTGTTCGCGGTGCCCGAAGACCGGGCCACGCTGATCAAGACCGGCTCGCCCGTGACGGTGCGCGGCTGGTCCGGCGGCAACGAGCTGCAGGGCCAGGTGCGCGAGGTGGCGGCGAGCGCCGATGCGGTCACGCGCACCTACTCGGTCAAGGTGGCCATCGATGCCGCCACCGCGCCGCCGCTGGGTGCCACCGTCTATGCGCGTCCGCAGGCGCTGGCTCACTCCAGCGCCCCGGTGATGAAGCTGCCGACCAGCGCGCTGCGCCAGGAGGGCAAGGGCACTTCCGTGTGGGTGCTCGACAAGTCGACCATGACGGTGCGCTCGCAGCCCGTGCAGGTGGCCACGGCCGACGGCAACGAGGCCGTGATCGCCGGCGGCATCTCGCCCGGCATGATGGTCGTGGCCGCGGGCGTGCATGTGCTGTCGCCGGGTCAGAAGGTCACCATCTACCAGTCCAAGGAGGCGGCCGCGGCCGCCGCCAATGCCGGTGCGAAGGAGTCCGTGCAGCCGGTCACGGCCGTTGCCGCGACGAACAAGGAGATCGCAGCGGGTGCCGCCAAATGAGCGGCGGCGCGGCGAACCCCAACGACAAGCCCTCCGGCTTCAATCTCTCCAAATGGGCGCTGGACCACGCGCCCCTCACGCGCTACCTGATGGTGGTGCTGATGGTGCTGGGTGCGTTCGCGTACTTCCAGCTCGGACAGGACGAAGACCCGCCGTTCACCTTCCGCGCGATGGTGGTGCGGACCTACTGGCCCGGCGCCACCGCACAGCAGGTGGCCGAGCAGGTCACCGACAAGCTCGAGCGTACGCTGCAGGAGGCGCCGTACGCCGACAAGATCCGCAGCTATTCGAAGCCCGGCGAGTCGCAGATCATCTTCAACATCAAGGACTCGTCGAAGTCCACCGAGGTAGCGAACGTCTGGTACACGGTGCGCAAGAAGATCGGCGACATGCGCGCCACCTTGCCCGCCGGTGTGCAGGGGCCGTTCTTCAATGACGACTTCGGCGACGTCTATGGCGTGATCTACGCGCTGGAGAGCGAAGGCTTCAGCTACGCCGAACTCAAGACGCTGGCCGACGACGTGCGCCAGCAACTGCTGCGCGTGAAGGACGTGGCCAAGGTCGACCAGTTCGGCGTGCAGGACGAGAAGGTCTACATCGAGATCTCGCAGAAGCGCCTGGCGCAGCTGGGGCTCGACTTCAACGCCGTGCTCTCGCAGCTCGGCTCGCAGAACGCCATCGAGAGCGCGGGCACGATCCAGTCGCCGCTGGACGTGGTGCAGGTGCGCGTCGCGGGCCAGTTCACCAGCGTCGACCAGCTGCGCGAAATGCCCATCCGCGGCAGCTCGGGCAACCAGCTCAAGCTCGGCGACATCGCCGACATCCACCGCGGCTACGTCGATCCGCCCACGGTCAAGATGCACCACCAGGGCAAGGAAGTGATCGGCCTGGGCGTGTCGATGGCCAAGGGCGGCGACATCATCGCGCTGGGCAAGGCGCTGAAGGCCACCGCCGTCACCATCGAACAGCGCCTGCCGGCCGGCGTGAAACTGGCGCAGGTGCAGGACCAGCCGGTGGCGGTGGCGAGCTCGGTCAACGAGTTCGTCGGCGTGCTGATCGAGGCCGTGGCCATCGTGCTGGCCGTGAGCATCATCTCGCTGGGCCTGCACAAGGGCGGGCGCTTCGGCTGGTACGTCGACATGCGACCGGGGCTGGTGGTGGCGATCACCATTCCGCTGGTGCTGGCCGTGACCTTCCTGGCGATGAACTACTTCGGCATCGGGCTGCACAAGATATCGCTGGGCTCGCTCATCATCGCGCTGGGCCTGCTGGTGGACGACGCGATCATCGCGGTCGAGATGATGGTGCGGAAGATGGAGGAGGGCTACGACAAGGTCCGCGCCGCCACCTTCGCCTACGACGTGACGGCCAAGCCGATGCTCACGGGCACGCTCATCACCGCGGCGGGCTTCCTGCCGATCGGCATCGCCAAGTCGGTGACGGGCGAGTACACCTTCGCCATCTTCGCGGTGACGGTGATCGCGCTGGTGCTGTCGTGGATCGTCTCGGTGTACTTCGTTCCCTACCTCGGCACGCTGCTGCTGAAGGTGAAGCCGCACGACCCCGATGCGCCGCCGCACGAGCTCTTCGACACGCCGTTCTACAACGCCTTCCGCTCCACCGTGAACTGGTGCGTGCAGCACCGCTGGATGACCATCGGCGCCACGGTGCTGATCTTCGCGCTCGGCATCTTCGGCATGGGCAAGGTGCAGCAGCAGTTCTTCCCGGATTCGAGCCGGCCCGAGATCCTGGTCGACATCTGGTTCCCCGAAGGCACCTCGTTCGCCGCGAACGAGGAAGTGGCCAAGCGCGTCGAGAAACGCGTCATGCAGGAGGCCGGCGTGAGCACCGTCAGCACCTGGATCGGCTCGGGCGTGCCGCGCTTCTACCTGCCGCTGGACCAGGTGTTTCCGCAGACCAACGTGTCGCAGCTGATCGTGCTCGCCAAGGACCTGAAGGTGCGCGAGACCCTGCGCATCAAGCTGCCGCAGGTGCTGGCGCAGGAATTCCCCGAGGTGCGCGGCCGCGTGAAGCTGCTGCCCAACGGCCCGCCGGTGCCGTACCCGGTGCAGTTCCGCGTGATCGGCCCCGACCCGGCGCTGCTGCGCGGCCATGCCGACGAGGTGAAGGCCGTGCTGCGCGACAACGCCAACATGCGTGGCGTGAACGACAACTGGAACGAGTCGGTGAAGGTCATCCGCCTCGAGATCGACCAGGCCAAGGCGCGTGCGCTCGGTGTGACTAGCCAGGCCATCGCGCAGGCTTCCAAGACCATGTTCAGCGGCACCACCGTGGGCCAGTACCGCGAGAACGACCTGCTGATAGACATCGTGCTGCGCCAGGCGCCCGACGAGCGCCAGGCCATCTCGGACATCGGAAATGCATACATCCCGACGACCTCGGGCCGCTCGATTCCGCTGACGCAGATCGCCAAGCCGGTGTTCACCTGGGAGCCGGGAGTGATGTGGCGCGAGAACCGCGACTACGCCATCACCGTGCAGGGCGACGTGATCGAAGGCCTGCAGGGCGCGACCGTGACGGCGCAGCTGCTGCCGAAGCTGCGCGAGCTCGAGGCCGGCTGGGTCGCGGCCGGGCAGGGCGCCTATCGCATCGAAGTGGCGGGCGCGGTGGAGGAAAGCAGCAAGGGCTCGGCCTCCATCGTGGCCGGCGTGCCGATCATGCTGTTCCTGGTGTTCACGCTGCTGATGCTGCAGCTGCACAGCTTCAGCCGTTCGCTGCTGGTGTTCATCACCGGCCCGATGGGCATCGCCGGCGTGGCCGGCGCGCTACTGGTGCTGAACCGGCCTTTCGGCTTCGTCGCGCTGCTGGGCGTGATCGCGCTGATGGGCATGATCCAGCGCAACGCCGTGATCCTGATCGACCAGATCGAGCTCGACCGCGCGGCGGGCGTGCCGGCGTGGGACGCGATCGTGGAGTCGGCGGTGCGGCGGCTGCGGCCGATCGTGCTGACCGCTGCCGCGGCGGTGCTGGCGATGATCCCGTTGTCGCGCAGCGTTTTCTGGGGGCCGATGGCCGTTGCAATCATGGGTGGGCTGATCGTGGCAACGGTGTTGACCCTGCTTGCCCTGCCCGCGATGTACGCCGCCGCGTTCCGCGTGAAGCGCGAGCCGGAAACGGTGCCGATTAGCGTCTAAAATCGCAGGCTGACCGATTTCAAGCGGATGGTCTTTGGCCCACGGGAATCCGTGGTGCGAAAAGCCCGTCCGCTTTTGCATTCACCTGAAAAAAAGATTGGCATCGCGCGGGTGGCGAAATTGGTAGACGCACCAGGTTTAGGTCCTGACGTTCGCAAGAACGTGCCGGTTCGAGTCCGGCCCCGCGCACCAGCCCTGCATGTAGCCCGTTCTATCGAGCAGCAATGAAGCCCCGTTCCGCAAGGAGCGGGGCTTTTTCTTTTCCTTTTTCCCGCTCTACCAGTCGCTGCTGCTACTGCTGTCGCTGCTTCCGCTGTCGGAACTGCTGCTGCTCGAGTCGTCCCACGAGCTCGTGTCGCTGATGCCGAAGTTGTTGTCCACGAAGCTGCGATCGACCTGCCGCTCCGGCTCCGGATCGGACGAGGGCCAGAGGCTGCTGCCCATCCTGTCGTTGCCGCTGTCGTGGTGGCGGTGGTTGTTGAAGATGTTGGTCGTGTTGCCCTGATGGTCGTCGGAGCGGTCGTTCAGCATGTGGCGCAGCAGCTCGCCCGCGACCACCGCGCCGACGCCCGCCGCGGCGCCCGCGGCCAGTGCACCGCCGATGCCGGGGCCTTGGCTGGGGGCGGGAGGGGCGGAGCCGTAGTCCCTGTAGTCGTCCGTCCTGCCGTAGCCCATCGACGAATCGCTGGTGGGCCTGGAGAACCTGGTTCCGCTCCCGGCGGGGGCAGGCGCCTCGAAGGTGGTGGCGCGGCGGCGCTGCTGGAAGACCACATAGGCGACGACGAACAGCGCCACGATGCCGATCGGCCCCCAGGGAATCGGGCCGGACGATGAGCCCGTATCCGCCTTGCCGGATGCCAATGCTGCAGCCGGGCTGGGTACGGGCGGTGGCTCGGGTTTGGTCTCGACCGGTTTCTCCAGCTTGCGTTCGAGCTTGGCGACCGACTCGGCCTTCGCGAACTTGAGTCCGGGCGACAGCTCCTTGGCCAGGGCCAGTTCGTCCCTGGCATCGTCGAGCTCGCCCTTCATCGCAAGAAGCTCGGCGTGCACGTAGTGGGCCTTCGCGCTCTTCGGATGGTTCTTCAGCACCTTCGCGATCATCGCGTCGGCATCGGCCATCCTGCCGTTGCTTGCCGCTTCGTAGATCTGCTGGATGGTCGGCTCCTTCGCCGCTGCCGCCGGCGCCGCGGTGGTCTTGGCCAGCGCGGGCGAAGGCATGCCGAACACGAGGACCAGGGCGAAGGCGAGGGCGGCGAACAGTCGCTGGAAGAGGATGGGCATTCGTTCCTTGGGGAAATGTCGAATCGCAGCCACTGTAAAGGCGAAATCGGCCATGAATCCGGGCGTGGTGCGCAATCTCTGCTGCAGCTGGTCGCCGACCCGCTCAAAACGGGCGCTTCCAGCCGATTAGAATCATGGGTTGCCCAGTTTTGCAGGCGGCACGCGTGTGCCTCCGCATAAATCCCGCTAGCGCGTGCAAGTCCTTGATCTGTATCGGTAAAAAGACGCAGGCCCCGCGCAACAGCCCCCTCACAAGGAAGACATCATGACCGTGACCGTTGAAACTCTCGAGAAGCTCGAACGCAAGATCACGCTGACCCTGCCGGTCGGCACCATCCAGTCCGAAGTCGATTCGCGCCTCAAGAAGCTCGCGCGCACCGTCAAGATGGACGGCTTCCGTCCCGGCAAGGTGCCGATGAACGTCGTTGCCCAGCGCTACGGCTACTCGGTGCACTACGAAGTCATGAACGACAAGGTCGGCGAGGCTTTCTCGCAAGCCGCGAACGAAGCCAAGCTGCGCGTCGCCGGCCAGCCCCGCATCACCGAGAAGGAAGACGCACCTGAAGGCGAACTGGCCTTCGACGCGATCTTCGAAGTGTTCCCCGACGTCAAGATCAACGACCTGTCGGGCGCCGAAGTCGAGAAGCTGTCGGCCGAAGTCGGCGAAGACGCCATCGACAAGACCCTCGACATCCTGCGCAAGCAGCGCCGCACCTTCGCCCAGCGCGCGCAGGACGCCGTCGCTCAGGACAGCGACCGCGTGACCGTCGACTTCGAAGGCAAGATCGACGGCGAGCCCTTCCAGGGCGGCAAGGCCGAAGACTTCCAGTTCGTCGTCGGCGAAGGCCAGATGCTGAAGGAATTCGAAGACGCCGTGCGCGGCATGAAGGCCGGCGACAGCCGCACCTTCCCGCTGTCGTTCCCGGCCGACTACCACGGCAAGGACGTGGCCGGCAAGCAGGCCGACTTCCTCGTCACCGTGAAGAAGATCGAAGCCTCGAACCTGCCCGAAGTCAACGAGCAGCTCGCCAAGTCGCTCGGCATCGCCGAAGCCACCGTCGAAGGCCTGCGCGCCGACATCAAGCGCAACCTCGAGCGCGAAGTGAAGTTCCGCCTGCTGGCCCGCAACAAGAACGCCGTGATGGACGCCCTGGTGGCCAACGCCGAGCTCGACCTGCCGAACGCCAGCGTGCAGTCGGAAGTCAGCCGCATGGTCGAAGGCGCCCGCGCCGAACTGAAGCAGCGCGGCATCAAGGACGCCGACAAGGCCCCGATCCCCGACGAAGTGTTCCGCCCGCAAGCCGAGCGCCGCGTGCGCCTGGGTCTGGTGGTGGCCGAGCTGGTGCGTGCCAACAACCTGCAGGCCAAGCCCGAGCAGATCAAGGCCCACATCGACGAGCTGGCCGCCAGCTACGAGAAGCCGGCCGACGTGGTGCGCTGGTACTTCAGCGACAACAACCGCCTGGCGGAAGTCGAAGCCGTGGTCATCGAGAACAACGTGACCGATTTCGTCCTCGGCAAGGCCAAGGTCAACGAAAAGTCGGTGTCGTTCGACGAACTGATGGCTCAGCAGCAAGGCTGATTTCCGTCGCCGCCCGCTACGCCGATGGGGCTTGTGCTTTGCGGCACGAGCCCCATTTCACTCAGGCGTACAGTTCAGAAACAGCGAACGATTCCATTTCCCGGAGAGCAAATACATGAGCGCACAGGAAACCCAGGCCCTCGGCATGATCCCGATGGTCATCGAGCAATCCGGCCGCGGCGAGCGGTCGTATGACATCTATTCGCGCCTCCTCAAGGAGCGCATCGTCTTTCTGGTGGGCGAGGTCAACGACCAGACCGCCAACCTCGTGGTGGCCCAGCTGCTGTTCCTCGAGAGTGAGAACCCGGACAAGGACATTTCCTTCTACATCAACTCCCCGGGCGGCAGCGTGAGCGCCGGCATGGCCATCTACGACACCATGCAGTTCATCAAGCCCGACGTGTCGACCATGTGCCTGGGCTTCGCGGCCAGCATGGGCGCCTTCCTGCTGGCGGCCGGCGAGAAGGGCAAGCGTTTCTCGCTGCCCAACTCCAAGATCATGATCCACCAGGTGCTCGGCGGCGCACGCGGCCAGGCAACCGACATCGAGATCCACGCGCGCGACATCCTGCGCACCAAGGACCAGATGAACCGCATCCTGGCTGAGCGCACCGGCCAGCCGCTGGAAAAGGTCAAGGCCGATACCGAGCGCGACTATTTCCTCACGGCCGACGAGGCCAAGGACTACGGCCTGGTCGATCAGGTCGTCGCGAAGCGCGGTTGAACGCCGGCGCCGAGGGCGCCAAATGGCAAAAAACGGCGTTTTCCACACGGGAAACGCCGTTTTTGTTTAGTTATCATTGTCCCTACCCTGTAACGAGGCAAATGTCCATGGCCGATAAAAAAGGCTCCTCCAGCGAAAAAACGCTTTATTGCTCGTTCTGCGGCAAGAGCCAGCACGAGGTCAAGAAGCTGATCGCGGGCCCTTCGGTCTTCATCTGCGACGAGTGCATCGACCTTTGCAACGAGATCATCCGCGACGAACTCCCGGCGGGTGAGGAAGCGCGCGAGTCGCGCAACGACCTGCCGACGCCGCTGGAGATCAAGGCCAACCTCGACAACTACGTGATTGGCCAGGAGCCGGCCAAGCGCATGCTGTCGGTGGCCGTCTACAACCACTACAAGCGCCTGCGCCACAAGGAAAAGGCCAAGGGCGACGACGTGGAGCTCAGCAAGAGCAACATCCTGCTGATCGGCCCCACCGGCTCGGGCAAGACGCTGCTGGCGCAGACGCTCGCGCGCATGCTCGACGTGCCCTTCGTGATGGCTGACGCCACCACGCTGACCGAAGCCGGCTATGTCGGCGAGGACGTCGAGAACATCATCCAGAAGCTGCTGCAGAGTTGCAACTACGAAGTCGAGCGCGCACAGCGCGGCATCGTCTACATCGACGAAATCGACAAGATCTCGCGCAAGTCCGACAACCCCTCGATCACGCGCGACGTGTCGGGCGAGGGCGTGCAGCAGGCGCTGCTGAAGCTCATCGAAGGCACCATGGCCAGCGTGCCGCCGCAGGGCGGACGCAAGCACCCGAACCAGGACTTCCTGCAGATCGACACGACCAATATCCTGTTCATCTGCGGCGGCGCGTTCGCGGGTCTGGAGAAGGTCATTGAAAACCGCACCGAGGCCTCCGGCATCGGCTTCGGCGCTTCGGTCAAGAGCAAGCAGCAGCGCAGCATTACCGAGGTGTTCCGCGAAGTCGAGCCCGAGGACCTGATCAAGTTCGGGCTGATCCCCGAACTCGTGGGCCGCATGCCCGTGGTCGCATCGCTCGCGGAACTCAGCGAGGATGCGCTGGTCCAGATCCTGACCGAGCCCAAGAACGCCGTGGTCAAGCAGTTCACCAAGCTGCTGCAGATGGAGGGCGTGGATCTCGAGATCCGCCCGGCGGCGCTCAAGGCGATCGCCCGCAAGGCGCTGGCGCGCAAGACCGGTGCGCGCGGTTTGCGATCGATCCTTGAACAGTCGCTGATCGACACCATGTTCGAGTTGCCGAACGCGACCAATGTCGACAAGGTGGTGGTCGAGGAATCGACCATCGACGAAAACAAGCCCCCGCTGCTCGTGTATCGCGAAGCGGCGAAAAAGGCTTAAAGCCAAAGACGCGAAGGATCTGCATGTCTGGCCACACCCCTCTGCCTCCCGAAGCCCTCGACCTGCCGCTGCTGCCGCTGCGCGACGTCGTGGTGTTTCCGCACATGGTGATCCCGCTGTTCGTGGGGCGCCCCAAGAGCATCAAGGCACTCGAACTCGCCATGGAGGCGGAGCGCCGCATCATGCTGGTGGCCCAGAAGGCCGCCGCCAAGGACGAGCCCTCCGTCGAGGACATGTTCGAGGTCGGCTGCGTCTCGACCATCCTGCAGATGCTCAAGCTGCCCGACGGCACCGTGAAGGTGCTGGTCGAGGGCCAGCAACGCGCCCGCGTGAACCGCATCGATGACGGCGAGACCCACTTCTCGGCCAACGTGACGCCCGTCGAGGCGCCCGAAGGCGGCGAGAAGGGCACCGAGGTCGAGGCGCTGCGCCGTGCCGTGATGCAGCAGTTCGACCAGTACGTCAAGCTGAACAAGAAGATCCCGCCCGAGATCCTCACCTCGATCTCCAGCATCGACGATCCGGGCCGCCTCGCGGACACCATCGCCGCTCACCTGCCGCTCAAGCTCGACAACAAGCAGGCCGTGCTCGACCTCGACGACGTCAAGGCGCGCCTGGAAAACCTGTTCGGCCAGCTCGAGCGCGAAGTCGACATCCTGAACGTCGACAAGAAGATCCGTGGCCGCGTGAAGCGCCAGATGGAGAAGAACCAGCGCGACTTCTATCTCAACGAGCAGGTCAAGGCCATCCAGAAGGAGCTCGGCGAAGGCGAAGAGGGCGCGGACATCGAGGAGATCGA
This sequence comes from Variovorax gossypii, assembly GCF_003965815.1. Taxonomy (GTDB): domain Bacteria; phylum Pseudomonadota; class Gammaproteobacteria; order Burkholderiales; family Burkholderiaceae_C; genus Variovorax; species Variovorax gossypii. The sequence continues at coordinate 171,890 of NZ_RXOE01000001.1, forward strand.
GAAGAAGATCAAGCTCGCGAAGATGTCCAAGGAAGGCCTGAAGAAGGCCGAGGGCGAGCTCAAGAAGCTCAAGCTCATGTCGCCCATGTCGGCCGAGGCCACCGTGGTGCGCAACTACATCGACGTGCTGATCGGCCTGCCATGGAGCAAGAAGACCAAGATCAAGCACGACCTGGCCAACGCCGAGGCGGTGCTCAACGCCGACCACTATGGCCTCGAGAAGGTCAAGGACCGCATCCTCGAGTACCTCGCGGTGCAGCAGCGCGTGGACAAGGTCAAGGCGCCGATCCTGTGCCTCGTGGGACCTCCGGGCGTGGGCAAGACCTCGCTGGGGCAGTCGATCGCCAAGGCGACCGGCCGCAAGTACACCCGCATGGCGCTGGGCGGCATGCGCGACGAAGCCGAGATCCGCGGTCATCGCCGCACCTACATCGGCGCGCTGCCGGGCAAGGTGCTGCAGGGCCTGAGCAAGATCGGCACGCGCAACCCGCTGTTCCTGCTGGACGAAATCGACAAGCTGGGCACGGACTTCCGCGGGGACCCGTCGAGCGCGCTGCTCGAGGTGCTCGACCCCGAACAGAACCACACCTTCGGCGACCACTACGTGGAAGTCGACTTCGACCTGAGCGACGTGATGTTCGTCGCCACCTCGAACTCGATGAACATCCCGCCGGCGCTGCTGGACCGCATGGAAGTCATCCGCCTCTCGGGCTACACCGAGGACGAGAAGACCAACATCGCGATCAAGTACCTGCTGCCCAAGCAGATGAAGAACAACGGCGTGAAGGACGACGAGCTGTTCGTCACCGAAGAGGCCGTGCGCGACATCGTGCGTTACTACACGCGTGAAGCGGGTGTGCGTTCGCTCGAGCGCGAGTTGTCCAAGATCTGCCGCAAGGTGGTGAAGGGCCTGCTGCTCAAGCAGCTCACGCCCAAGGTCACCGTCAACGGCGCGAACCTCAACGAGTTCCTCGGCGTGCGCAAGTACACCTTCGGTCTCGCCGAGAAGCAGAACCAGGTCGGCCAGGTGGTCGGCCTCGCGTGGACCGAAGTCGGCGGCGACCTGCTGACGATCGAGGCCGTGACCATGCCCGGCAAGGGCGTGATCAGCCGCACCGGTTCGCTGGGCGACGTGATGAAGGAATCGGTCGAGGCCGCGCGCACGGTGGTGCGCAGCCGCTCGCGCCGGCTCGGCATCAAGGACGAGATGTTCGAGAAGCGCGACATCCACATCCACGTGCCCGACGGTGCCACGCCGAAGGACGGCCCCAGCGCGGGCGCTGCGATGACGACGGCCTTCGTGTCGGCGCTCACGGGCATTCCGGTGCGCGGCGATGTCGCGATGACGGGCGAGATTACGCTGCGAGGCGAGGTCACCGCCATCGGCGGCCTGAAGGAAAAGCTGCTGGCCGCGCTGCGCGGTGGCATCAAGACCGTGCTGATTCCGGAAGAGAACGCCAAGGACCTGCAGGAGATTCCCGAGAACGTGAAGAACGGCCTCGAGATCGTGCCCGTGAAGTGGATCGACAAGGTTCTCGAGATCGCTCTCGAGAAGCAGCCCGAGCCGCTGTCCGACGAGGAGGTTGCTGCGTCCGCTGCCGCGATGGCCGAACTGGCCAAGCAGCGCGCGCCGGCGCCGGCTTCGGAAGGTTCGGTCAAGCACTGACGAGCCCTTCGCAAAACTTGTGGAGCCTCGAAAAACTGGTATATAATTCAAGGCTCGAAACGCGGGAATAGCTCAGTTGGTAGAGCGCAACCTTGCCAAGGTTGAGGTCGAGAGTTCGAGACTCTTTTCCCGCTCCAGTTTTGAAAAAGGGAAGCAGCAGCTTCCCTTTTTTTCGCTAGTTCGATTTCGTATTTCTGCGTGGCGCGATAGCAAAGCGGTTATGCAACGGATTGCAAATCCGTCTAGTCCGGTTCGACTCCGGATCGCGCCTCCACTCTCTCGGTTCAACCAGATTCGACTCCGACTGCCAAGCCCCGCCAACCGACGTTGCCGGGGCTTGTTTTGTTTGGGTTATCGTCGATGTCCAACCTGACGCCCGGATGGTGAAATTGGTAGACACATCGGACTTAAAATCCGCCGCTTCCTTAATCGGGGCATACGGGTTCGACCCCCGTTCCGGGTACCACACTTACAAGGGAGCATTAGATGCCTCGCTACAACGCTCCATTTGAGATTCATGTGCACGGCGATGTGCCGCTGCGTTCGGACGTGAGCTTCGAGCAGATCCAGGAAGCGCTCAAGCCGCTGTGGAAATACGCCGGTGCCAAGTCGCTGGCCGATGGCGCGACCAGCAGCTACGAGGAAGAACCCGGCATCCGTTTCGAGCAGAAGGACCACGTGCTCCAGATGTGCTGGACCGTGGCAGGCGACGAAGACTTCCGCCAGGCACTCGACGAGATGTGCATGGGCCTGAACGAACTCTCCGAGCGCGGAGCCGCCATCGAGGTCACCTTCTACGACACCGACTTCGACGAGGAAGAGGGCGACCCCGAGGAAGAATCGCGCGACGACTTCCTGATGCTGTTCGTCGGCCCGAACCCCGCCGCGATCATGCAGGTGCAGCGCGACCTGCTCGTGGAAGACGTCGTCAACCTCATGGAGCGTCACTTCGACGGCTCCGAACTGGGCGGCGTGGTTGCCGAGATCGATCGGCTCTTCAGCGACCGTTTCGATGCGCTCGTGAACTCGCTCGAGATCGGCAAGCGTCCGCGCGGCGCCGGTGGGTCGGGCAGCGGGGGCAGCGGCGGTGGACATGGCGGCGGCCGCCGTCCGCGTCACCTGCACTGATTCCGCGGCATCCTCCGCGAAAAGACGCCGCAACAAGACCCAGCCAGGCCGTCGCATGGCCCTGTTCCCTGCCTCGGCGCTGAGACCGGGCGTGCGCAAGCGCGAGGTGTTCGGCTGGGCGATGTACGACTTCGCCAACTCGGGCTACACCACGGTCGTCATCACCGCGGTGTTCGCCGCCTACTTCGTGGGCGGTATCGCCAAGGGCGCTCCATGGGCCGCCTTTGCGTGGACGGCAGCACTCAGCACCTCGTACGCCATCGTGATGCTCACGATGCCCGCCATCGGCGCATGGGCCGATCTGCGCGCGGCCAAGAAGCGGGTGCTCGTGCTGGCGACCATCGGCTGCGTCTTCGCGACGGCGGCGCTGGCCGTCACACCGAGCTTCTCGGGCGCTGCCGGAGTTGCGCTCGCGATGGCGCTGATCGTCGTCTCCAACGCCTTCTATTCCTACGGAGAGTCGCTCACCGGCGCCTTCCTGCCCGAGCTCGCCACGGCCGAGGGAATGGGCAAGGTGAGCGGGTGGGGCTGGGCCTTCGGCTATGTCGGCGGCATGTTGGCGCTGGGCATCTGCCTGGCCTACGTGCTGTGGTCTCAATCCAGGGGCCTGCCTGCGGCGCATTTCGTTCCGGTCACGATGCTGATCACGGCCGCCATCTATGGGCTGGCCGCATGCGCCACCTTCGTGCTGCTGCCCGAGCGCGCGCAGCCCAGGGCCGCCGATACCGGGCTCGGCGCATGGCAGCAGCTGCGCGCGACCTACCGCCAGGCGCGGGCATATCGCGACTTCATGTGGCTGCTGGCATGCACGGTCTGCTACCAGGGCGGCGTAGCGGTGGCCATCACGCTCGCGGCCATCTATGCGGAGCAGGTGATCGGCTTCGTGGCGAGCGAGACGATGGTGCTGATCTTCGTGCTCAACATCGCGGCATCGCTGGGGGCCTTCGGCTTCGGCTACGTGCAGGACCGCATCGGCCACAAGGTCTCGTTGGCCGGCACGCTGGTCGCGTGGATCGCGGTCTGCGTCATCGCCGCGGTGGTCACCACCAAGGGCGGCTTCTGGTGGGCCGCGACCATCGCGGGGTTGGCCATGGGTTCGAGCCAGTCGGCCGGCCGCGCCATGACGGGCTACCTGGCGCCCCCGCTGCAGCTGGCGGAGTTCTTCGGCCTCTGGACCTTCGCGACGCGGCTGGCGAGCATCGTCGGCCCGTTGAGCTTCGGCGCCATCACCTGGATGACCGGAGGCAACCAGCGCATCGCGATCCTCTCGACGGCCGTGCTCTTCGTGGTGGGGCTGGTGCTGCTGCTGCCGATCGACATGCAGCGCGGCCGCCAGGCCGCGCTGCGCAACTAACCAAGCCAGGCTTCGATCAGGGCAGCTTGTCGCCGAACAGGCTGTCGTTGGTCAACGGCCAGCCGACTTCCGGCGCATAGCGCACCGTCCAGTTCGCCGGGTTCTTCACGCGGGCCGCGAAGGCAGCCAGATCGGAGCGGTCGAGCGAGCCGGTGTAGATCGCGTTGGTCTGGTTCGCGGGCGTCACGGTGAAGCTGAACGCCGTGCCGGCCGTCGTGACGGCGTCGGGGATGGTGCCTGCGGTACCGCCGAGCGTGATGGTCGCGAGATGGTTGCCGACGGCGGTGATCTGTCCGGCCACGCCGTCGCCCAGTCCGGCGATGGTGCCGCCCGCGATTGCGTAGACGGTTTCCGACTTGCCGATGCCGCCCGGCGACCCGAGCGTGAAGCCCTTGTCCGCGATCGGATTGCCCGTGACGTCGGTCTGGATCGTCACGATGGTGCCTGCCGGCAGGTTCTGGTCGGCGGTCCAGAAGAAGGCCGTTTCATTGGTGATGCCGGCGAACTCGGTCGTGCCCGCCTTGCGGTCGCGGTCGGTGAACAGCACCTGCGTGCCGCCGTTCACTGCCTTCAGCAGCACGAAGGCATAGGCATCGGGCGCCTCGGCATTGGCGGCCATGAAGAGCAGGTCGCCGGCCACCAGCGGCGTGGCGCCGGCGGTCGTCGTGAAGCTCAGCCTGGTGGCGTCGGAAATGCCGGCGAAGGCGTTGCCGGTGGCGTCTGTGATCGCGTTCGCATCCACCGTGACGTAGTAGCCGGTGCTGAGCTCGAGCGGGGCCGTCGGCACCAGTTTCAGCACGTTGAAGGCCACCTGCAGGCGCGCGGCGGGACTGTTGGAGTGGAAGGTTTCGACGACGCTGCCGTCGGCCTTGCGCAGCACGATGCTGCCGGAGCCCAGACGCACGGCCTCGTTGAACGACAGCGTTATCGCGGTGTCGAGATTCACGCCCACGCGGCCGGCGGCCGGCATCGACTTCTTCAGCGTCGGGGCGGCGGTATCGACCCACGGCTTGCCGAGGTTCACGACGAAGCCGTCGAACTTCTGGTCGGCCGCGGGCAGGTCCTTGGACGCAGTCTTGCCGTCCCACTTGGTGTCGCCGTTGTCCAGCAGCAGCTGGACCTGCGTGCCGGCCTTCACGGGGCCCGGCACCTCGACGGTCGATTCGAAGCTGCCGCCCGTTTCCTTGCGCAGCGCGTCGAGGTCGTTCGACAGCTCCACAGGGGCGCTGTTCGGATTGCCATCCCACGCGAACAGCGCGAAGTTGCGGTCCACGTCCGGGCTTGCAGCGCCCGCGGGGCCGGCAACGATCAGGTAGTTGCCGTCGGTGCCCTTGTCGATCGAGCGGATGCCGCGGCCGCCCAGTTCGAGCTCGATGGGAGCGCCGAAGGTGGCTTGCGTGGCGGTGCCGGCGATCAGGGCTGCGTAGTTCTGCAGCGGCACGATCAGTGCCTTGGCGCGCACGCGGGTGCCCGTCTGCGGCGCGCGGAAGCCGAGCCACAGTGCGGTGTCGCCGGGCGAGCTGGTCATGCCTTCGATGGAGAAGCCGTCGACGCGCTCGGGCACGATGCCGGCTCCGGCCGACACCGCGAAGCCGAAGCGGTTGGCGCCGAGGCCGTGACCGTTGCCGACGTCCCAGGCGATCAGCTGGGCCTCCAGCTGCGAGAACTTGCCGACATAGTCGAACGCGGTGGCCGCGCCGGTGCCGCTGACCTTGACGGCGAAGAGATGCGAGCGATCGGCGGCCGCGTCGGCGCCGTCCTTCTTGTTGCTGTTGGAGCCGGTGAGGTACAGCGTGTCGCCGATGCGCGTGCCGGCCTCCAGGTCGAGCTCCTTGGCCAGCTTCGGGCCTTCGAGCTCATAGCTCCATTCCTTCACCGCCGCGCCGCCGCCGCGCGGGTAGATGCGCAGCACGTTGGCTTCGTCGTCTGCCACGATCATGAAGTTCTCGGGCAGGGCGATGGCGGTGGATGCGTCCGAAGAGCCCTTGGTGGTGCCCGCATTGGGCGTGAACCGGGCCTTCGATACGAGCTGGTCGGGTTCGGCTGGGGGTTGCGTGGCCGGCGGCTGCGCGGGCGCTGGCGGGTTGGTGCTGGCGGGCGGCAGGAATCCGCCGAAGCCTGAGCCGCCGCTACCCCCTCCGCAGGCACCCAGCATCAGCGCGAGCGCGCCGGCGAGCAGGAGAGGCTTGAAGGGGACGCGGGCCTGGGAGAGTGAGTTCATTGTGCGCGGCAATACTTTTTGACAAACCGCGCATGCTGGTACTTTTGTGTGACGGCCCCGTGAAAAATCGGCCCCGGGGTCAGGCCTGCGTCAGGGTGTCTGCTGCTGGAGCGACCTCGGCACCTTGTAGCGCTCGCCGTCGTAGCGCAGCGTGACGGTGTTGAATTTCGGAGGCAGCGCCTTCTCCACGCAGCCCTGGTCCTCCTGCTCCTGCGCGCGGCTCTGCAGCAGCGTGCGCGACAGCTGCAGGTCGGCAAAGCCGTTGCTGCTGCCCTTGCCGACCGACACCATGGTGCGCAGCTTCTCGAAGTGGCCGGTGCAGGTGGAATCCCACCCGCCATGGTCGTGGTCGAGTTCGACCTCCTGCAGCACCTGGCGCAGCTGCTTGCCGTGGTGCACGTAGAGCCGCACGGTCTCGCTGGCCAGCGGGTTGCCCGGCGCGTTGCTGCCGCGATAGCGAACGCGCAGGCCGAAGGCGCGCGCCTCGGGCGAGAGCACGTAGCGCGAGGTGTCGATGCGGATGTCCTGGATCGATGTGGTGGCGTCCTCGTCGAGCGCCTCGGGCTGCATGAGCCGGCCGATCACGGTGTCGCGGTCGGTGTTGCCGTTGTCCGGGCGCTGGATCAGCAGGATCTCGAGGTCGAACACCTTGGCGCCGCGGTCGGTGGTTTCGCGCGGCATCGGCAGAACGACGATGCTGCGGCCCGGAAAGGCCGGCCAGATCTTGCAGGCCGCGAGCCGCTCGTCGAGCTGGCGGTTGGGATGCAGCTTGGCGTGCATGCGCTCGGCAAGGCCGCTCTCGCAGGCCGCATGGCTCAGGCCGGCCGTCGAAAGGCCCAGGAGGAAGAGGGCGCAGAAGGCGATGCGGCGCGGCAGGCGCATGGTTCGGTCGTCGTCCGGCTCAGGTCCGGCTCAGGCCGTGGCCGCGGCGGGAAGCCCGAGCCATTTCGCGGCCGCAGCCTCGAGCACGGCGACGTCGCCGCTGCTCTGCAGCAGGAGACCGCCGCTGCCGCTCTCGGCAAGCCGGCCCGCGGATGCGAGAAGGCGCCTCGTCTGCTGCGCGACCGGCACGCCCGTGTCGATGAAGCGCAGCGTGGCCGGCGCATGCTTGCCCAGCTCGTCCTTCACCAGCGGATAGTGGGTGCAGCCGAGCACCACCGTGTCGACCTCGCCGGGCCCGTCGCCGAAGGGGCCGGCCTCGGCCATGTAACGTTCGCTCAGCGCCGCGATGCCCGCCGAGTCGAAGCCTTCGATGGCCTTCACCAGCCCGTCGCACGGCACCGGCCGCACGTCGGCGCCGCCCCCGAACGAAGCGCGCAGCGTGGCGTACTTGGCGCTGGCCAGCGTGCCACGCGTGGCCAGCACCGAGATGTGCCCCGTGCGGCTTGCCGCCACTGCGGGCTTGAGGGCGGGCTCCAGCCCGACGATCGGCAGGTCGGGGTTCTCGGCGCGCATCAGGTGGACGGCGGCGGTCGTGGCGGTGTTGCACGCGATGACGAGCGCCTTGATGCCGTGTTCGCGCCGCAGGTGCCCGATCACCCTGCGCGACTGCTCGATCACGTAGGCGTCGCCGCGTTCGCCGTAGGGCGCGTAGGCCGTGTCGGCGAAATAGACGAAGTTCTCCTGCGGGAGCTCGGCCCTCAGCGCGGCCAGCACGCTGAGGCCGCCGACACCGCTGTCGAAGACGCCTATCGGGCTCAACTCAGGCTTCTTCCATCATGATGGTCTTGAACTCGCCCGTGGCGATGCGCTTCTGCCACTCGGCCGGGCCGGTGATGTGCGCGCTGGTGCCGCCGGCGTCGACCGCCACCGTCACGGGCATGTCGACCACGTCGAATTCGTAGATGGCTTCCATGCCCAGGTCCTCGAAGCCCACCACCTTGGCGGTCTTGATGGCCTTGCTGACCAGGTAGGCGGCACCGCCCACGGCCATGAGGTAGGCGCTCTTGTGCTTCTTGATGGCCTCGATGGCGACCGGGCCGCGCTCGGCCTTGCCGATCATGGCGATCAGGCCGGTCTGCGCCAGCATCATCTCGGTGAAGCCGTCCATGCGCGTGGCGGTGGTGGGACCTGCGGGGCCGACGGCCTCGTCCTTCACCGGGTCGACCGGGCCGACGTAGTAGATGACGCGGTTGGTGAAATCGACCGGCAGCTTCTCGCCCTTGGCCAGCATGCCCTGGATGCGCTTGTGCGCGGCGTCGCGGCCGGTGAGCATCTTGCCGTTGAGCAGCAGCGTGTCGCCCGGCTTCCAGCTCGCCACTTCGGCGGGCGTGAGCTTGTCGAGGTCGACGCGCTTGCTCTTCTTCTCGTCGGGAGCCCAGTTCACGTCGGGCCACAGGTCGAGCGAGGGCGCCTCGAGGTACACGGGGCCGCTGCCGTCCATTGTGAAGTGCGCGTGGCGCGTGGCCGCGCAATTGGGGATCATCGCCACGGGCTTGCTCGCCGCGTGCGTGGGGTACATCTGGATCTTGACGTCGAGCACGGTGGCCAGGCCGCCCAGGCCCTGCGCGCCGATGCCCAGCGCGTTGACCTTCTCGTACAGCTCGACGCGCAGCGCCTCGACCTTGCTCAGCTCTGCGCCCGAGTTCTTCTTGGCCAGCAGCTCGTGCATGTCGAGGTCGTCCATCAGGCTTTCCTTGGCCATCAGCGCTGCCTTTTCCGCCGTGCCGCCGATGCCGATGCCCAGCATGCCCGGCGGGCACCAGCCGGCGCCCATGGTCGGCACGGTCTTGAGCACCCAGTCGACCACGCTGTCGCCGGGGTTCAGCATGACCAGCTTGCTCTTGTTCTCGCTGCCGCCACCCTTGGCGGCCACGGTGACCTCGAGCTTGTCGCCCGGAACGATCTCCGTGAAGATCACCGCGGGCGTGTTGTCCTTGGTGTTCTTGCGGTCGAACTGCGGGTCGGCCACGACCGAGGCGCGCAACGTGTTGTCGGGGTGGTTGTAGCCGCGGCGTACGCCTTCGTTGATGGCGTCGTCCAGGCTGCCGGTGAAGCCGCCCCAGCGCACGTCCATGCCCACCTTGAGGAACACATTGACGATGCCGGTGTCCTGGCAGATCGGGCGCTGGCCGGTGGCGCTCATCTTGCTGTTGGTCAGGATCTGCGCAATGGCGTCCTTGGCCGCGGGGCTCTGCTCGCGCTCGTAGGCGCGTGCCAGGTGGGAGATGTAGTCGGCGGGGTGGTAGTAGCTGATGTACTGCAGCGCGGCGCTGATCGATTCGATCAGGTCGGCCTGCTGGATCGTGGTCGTCATGGTGGGGGCTTTTTTAGGAGTGTGGAAACGCCCCCCGATTATCTCAGCCGCCGCGCCTACCCCGCTTACCTTGCGGCGGCCCGGGCTTGCTCCACCCAGCCGTCGAAGAGTTGCCGGTGCACCCTTATCCAGCCGTCCGTGTGGCGCTCCACGTCCTGCTGCGTGTTCGCGCCCTGGCTCATGCGCAGGTTCTGGGCGTTGATGTCGCCGATCGGCAGCTTCATCACCTCGAAGAGCTTCGCCGCGGCCGGGTTCTTCTCGATGAAGGCCCGGTTGGCCACGATCTGCTCCTGGTTGGCCTGGAAGCCGTAGTTCCTGCCGTTGGGCAGCTGCGTATCGACGGAGTTGCCGCCCTGAGAGGACGAGAAGGGCACCTGCAGCCACACCACGTCGGCGCCGGGGCGCAGCACGGCGCTCACCCAGTAAGGCGTCCACGTGTAGTAGAGCACCGGCTTGTCCTGCCTGAAGCGGGCGATGGTGTCGGCCATCAGCGCGGCGTAGCTGCCCTGCCTGTGGGTGACGGTGTCGCGCAGCTGGTAGGCCGTCAGGTGGCTCTCGATGGCCAGCTCGCAGCCCCAGCCGGGGTTGCAGCCCGTGAGGTCGGCCTTGCCGTCGCCGTCCGTGTCGAACAGCTTCGCGATGGCCGGGTCCTTCAGTTGCGCGATGTTGGTGATGCCGTACTGCTCGGCCGTCTTGCGGTCGATCAGGTAGCCCTGCACGGCGCCGTCGGAGTACACGCCCTTGCGCCACAGCTTGGCGTCGCCGCCGCTGTTCTTGTAGAAGTCGGCGTGCAGCAGGCTCCAGTGGTTGGCCATGAAGGTAGCGTCGCCGTTGGCGATGGCCAGGTGCTCGGTGGCGGGCTCCAGGTCCTTCATGGGCTCGACCTTGTAGCCGAGCTTCTCGAGGCCGCGCATCACCAGCAGCGTCTGGAATGCTTCCTCGGCGAGCGAGCTCTTCAGCGGCTGCACCGTGATGCCCTTGCCGGGCAGATCGTTGGCTGCCTGGACGGCCACGCCCGAGGCCACGAAGGCGAGGGCCAGCAGGCCGCGTGCGATGAGTCTGGTCTTCTTGATCATGTGTGCGGGGCCTCCTGTCACTGGGCTTGCGTCGACAGGGCGGGTGCCGGTTCGGCATCCGTGCGGCCCGGTGCCACGGCGCGCTGCAGCATCCGCAGTGCAAGGCCCACCGGCCCCGTGTGCCACCAGCGGCGGCCGGCGCTGCGGCGCGACTTGCCCATGGCCTGCGTCAGGCGGTCCAGCGAGATCGCCAGCAGCACGATGCCCAGGCCGCCCACGGTCGCCAGGCCCATGTCGAGCCGGCCGATGCCGCGCAGCACCATCTGGCCCAGGCCGCCCACGGCGATCATCGAGGCGATGACGACCATCGACAGCGACAGCATCAGCGCCTGGTTGATGCCCGCCATGATCGACGGCATGGCCAGCGGCAGCTGCACCTTCACCAGCATCTGCCACGGCGAGGCGCCGTAGGCGCGCGCGGCCTCGATCAGGTCGGGGCGCACCTGGCGCAGGCCGAGGTTGGTCAGGCGCACCAGCGGGGCCAGCGCGAAGACGATCGTCACGATCACGCCCGGCACGTTGCCGATGCCGAACAGCATCACCACCGGCACCAGGTACACGAAGGCCGGCGTGGTCTGCATCGCGTCGAGCACCGGGCGCATGACCCGCTGCGCCCGGTCGCTGCTGGCCAGCAGCACGCCCAGGGGCAGGCCGATGACCATGCAGAAGACCAGCGAGGTCAGCACCAGCGACAGCGTCACCATCGCCTCGGGCCAGATGCCCAGCATGGCCACCAGCAGCAGCGCCACCGTGGTGCCGACGGCCAGCGCGCGGCCGGCAAACTGCCAGGCCAGCAGGCCGATGAGCGCGATCATCGCGAGCGTGGGCAGGCCGGTGAGCATGGCCTGCACCCAGTTGAGCGTGCTGTCGATGGGCAGGCGCACGGTCTGGAACAAGGGGCGGAAGTGCTCGACCACCCAGCCCAGGCCGCTGTTGATCCAGGATTCGATCGGAAGCGAGCCGTCCCAGAGGCGGTGCAGCTGGAAGCCGCCGGTCGCGGCGTCGGCTTGGCCGGCAAGTTGATGTGCCGTGTCGAGCTGCGCAGGAGCGTCGAGCCATGCGCTCGTCGCCGAGGCATCGGGCGCGGCCGACAGGGCTTCCCACGGATCGATCGGAGCGGCGGCAGGGACGGGCGTCGCCAGCGTCGTCGCGGCGTCGCTCAGCGGGGCGAGTTCGGAGGGCAGTGCGGTGTCGTTCATCGGTTGTGTCCTTCGAGTTCGTTCAGATGGCGGCCGTGGCGGCTGCGGCAGCAGGTTGCTGGGGCTGGTGCGCAGGGTCGATCGGCGGCGTGTCGCGGTCGAGGAACTTCAGCAGCGTCGTCTTGCTGATCGCGCCGCAGAAGCGGCCGTCGGCCGCGACCACCGGCATTGCGCACGGCGCCTGGGCCACCTGGCCGAAGAGGCCGGCCACGGGCGCATCGGCGTCGATGGTGCCGAGGTCGTTCAGGAAGGCGTGGCGCAGGCCCAGCGGGCCGGAATGCCCGTCGAGCGCGGCGCGCAGCGTGTCTGCCGACACGGTGCCCAGGTAGCGCCTGTTGGGGCTGGTCACGTAGGCGAAGTCGCGGTCCTGGTCTTCCAGCTGCTTGAGCGCCGCGCGTGCACCGCGCTCGGGGTGCTCGCAGACCACGGTGAGCTGCTTGCGCGCGATGTCGCCGGCCTTGAACACGGCCGCCGCGTCCACGCCGCGCACGAAGCTGCGCACGTAGTCGTTGGCGGGGCTGCGCAGGATCTCGTCGGGCGTGCCGACCTGGATCACCTGGCCGTCCTTCATGATCGCGATGCGGTCGCCGATGCGCATCGCTTCGTCGAGGTCGTGCGAGATGAAGACGATGGTGCGGCGCTGCTCCTGCTGCAGGCGCAGGAGCTCCGACTGCATCTCGGTGCGGATGATCGGGTCGAGCGCCGAGAAGGCCTCGTCCATCAGCAGGATCGACGGGTCGGAGGCCAGCGCGCGCGCCAGGCCCACGCGCTGCTGCATGCCGCCGGAGAGCTCGTCGGGGTAGCTGTCGCCCCAGCCGGCCAGGCCCACCTGGGCGAGCGCCTTGTCGGCCTGCGCCAGGCGTTCCTTCTTGCCGGTGCCCGAGAGTTCGAGGCCGAAGGCGGTGTTCTCGCGCACCGTCATGTGCGGCATCAGCGCGAACGACTGGAACACCATGCTGATGTCCTTGCGGCGCAGCGCGCGCAGCTTGATGTCGGAGTGCTCGTTGATGTCCGCGCCGTCGATCACGATGCGGCCCGCGGTCGGCTCGATGAGGCGGTTCAACAGCCGCACCAGCGTCGACTTGCCCGAGCCCGAGAGACCCATGATGACGAAGATTTCTCCAGCCTGGATTTCGAAGGTGGCGTCGAACACGCCGATCGACTGGCCGGTGCGCGCCAGGATCTCCTTCTTGGAAAGTCCTTGCCGGACCAGCTCCAGGGCTTGCTCGGGCTCGTCGCCGAACACCTTGAAGACATGGTCGATGAGAATTCCTTTGGCCATACGTCGGGGCTCCTTGGGTGAAGGGTTGACAGATCGCCACCCTCCGAAAGCTCCGAAAGGGCGACGCGACCACGCCCCAGCCCGTCAGATGGAGGGGCTGCCGACAGGCACTGAAGACGACAGGGCGACGAAGCCAGTGCCCGCCGGATGCTTCATTCGCAGAACGACGGGCCTGGTCGAGGGGCGCCGACTGGATGAGCGTGACGTGGCAATGGGGCTGGAAAGATCCGGCCGGTTTGCCGGGCAGTGCCCGGCGGGAGCACCTTGCACCGCGACGGGATTCGGAGATCCGCGAGTAGTGAAGGCTTGACCAACGGCGTCATCATCATGACTTGTTGGTCGTCAGAAGCTATCGATTATAACTTTTCGACATGATGAGGTCAAGGCAGGGCAGGCGCCGCCTCTGTCGGCGGCGGCGCAATGCCCTCGTCAGATGAGAGCTACTCTCATTGGGGCGATACTCTCGGGCGCGCCGGAAAGCGGCGCGACCTTTCATGATCCTGCGGAGCTTTTTCTCATGACGACTTCCCCCAAGACCCGTGCCGAGCGCGATACCTTCGGACCGATCGACGTGCCGGCCGACAAGCTGTGGGGCGCGCAGACGCAGCGCTCGCTGCAGAACTTCGACATCTCCGGCGAGCAGCAGCCGCGCGAGATCATCAAGGCGCTGGCCCAGGTCAAGCGCGCTTCCGCGGTGGTCAACAACGCGCTGGGCCTGCAGGACGAGAAGAAGACCGGCGCCATCGTGGCCGCGGCCGACGAAGTCATCGCCGGCAAGCATCCGGGCGAGTTTCCGCTGGTGGTCTGGCAGACCGGCTCGGGCACGCAGACCAACATGAACGTCAACGAGGTGCTGGCCAATCGCGCCAGCGAGATCCTCGGCGGCGAGCGCGGCGAGGGCCGCCTCGTTCACCCCAACGACGACGTGAACCGCAGCCAGTCGAGCAACGACGTGTTCCCGACCGCCATGCACGTGGCCGCCGTCGAGGCCATCACGCACAAGCTGTTGCCGGCCATCGGCAAGCTGCGCGCCACGCTGGAGCAGAAGTCCAAGGACTTCGCCGACATCGTGAAGATCGGCCGCACCCACCTGCAGGACGCCACGCCCCTCACGCTGGGCCAGGAGTTCTCGGGCTACGTCGCGCAACTTGCGCACGGCGAGGCGCACGTGCGCGCCGCGCTGCCGCACCTGTGCGAACTGGCGCTGGGCGGCACCGCCGTCGGCACCGGCCTCAATGCGCCCAAGGGCTATGCGGAACAGGTGGCGGCCGAACTGGCGAAGCTCACGGGCCTGCCCTTCGTGACCGCGCCGAACAAGTTCGAGGCCATGGCCAGCGTCGATGCGCTGGTGCATGCGCACGGCGCGCTGAAGACGCTGGCCGCCAGCATGAACAAGATCGCCAACGACGTGCGCTGGCTCGCCAGCGGCCCGCGCAGCGGCATCGGCGAACTGAGCATTCCCGAGAACGAACCGGGCTCGTCGATCATGCCGGGCAAGGTCAACCCGACGCAGAGCGAAGCCGTGACGATGCTGGCCGCGCAGGTGTTCGGCAACGACGTCGCCATCAACATCGGCGGCGCCTCGGGCAACTTCGAGCTGAACGTGTTCCGCCCGATGGTGGCGCACAACTTCCTGCAGAGCGTGCGCCTGCTGGCCGATGGCATGGTGAGCTTCAACGACCACTGCGCAGTGGGCATCGAGCCCAACCGCGAGCGCATCACCGAGCTGGTGCAGCGTTCGCTGATGCTGGTGACGGCGCTCAACACCCACATCGGCTACGACAAGGCCGCCTTCATCGCCAAGAAGGCGCACAAGGAAGGCTCCAGCCTGCGCGAAGCGGCGATCGCTTCGGGCCACCTGACGGCCGAGCAGTTCGACCAGTGGGTGGTGCCGGAGAACATGACTGGCCGTTGATTGATCCGGCCAGCTCAAGCAGAAAAGGACCCGCGAAGGTCCTTTTTTTGTTGTTGCCTGCGGCTCAGTAGCCGATGGTGTAGCGCTGGCGGGAATGCGCCGGCTTTTCCAGCTCATCGATGAACGCGATCGCGTAGTCCGCGAAGCTGATCCAGCTGCGGCCTTCGGCACTCACGAGCAGGTCGTTGCTGCCCAGGCGGAACTTGCCGGTGCGCTCGCCTTCGACGAATTCGGCGGAGGGCGAGAGGAAGGTCCAGTCCAGGTCCTTCTCGTTGCGCAGCGTGTCGAGGAACACGCCGCCGGCCGAGGCTTCGGCGCGGTACGCGTCGGGGAAGTTGGGCGTGTCGATCACCTTCAGGCCGGGCGCCGCGAACAGGCTGCCCGCGCCGCCGACCACCAGCAGGCGCTTCACGCCGGCGCGCTTCGTCGGCTCGATGATGGCCGCGGGAGGCACGGTGGCGAAATGCGCGGCGCTGAACACGGCGTCGTGGCCGGCCAGCGTCTTCTCGAGGGCGGCGCCGTCGAGCACGTCGAGGTCGACGGCCTTCACGTTGGCGCGGCCCGCCAGCTTGGCGCTGGCCTTGCGAGCGATGGCGGTGACGGTGTGGCCGCGGCGCAGTGCCTCTTCGAGAAGCTGGCTGCCGGCGCGTCCGGTGGCGCCGATGATGGCGATGTGGCTCATGGTGACTCCTGTGAAAGATCGGATGGGATGAGTCGAATCTTAGGTTTCTGCTTTCGAAAGAAATACCTCGATTTACGCGCTTGTTTATTCCTAAAATCGTTCGAATGGATCGATTGAATGCAATGCGCGTGTTCGTGACGGTGGTCGATTCGGGCAGCCTTTCGGCTGCGGCCGACAAGCTCGACATGTCCCGCCCGGTGGTCACTCGCTACGTGGCCGAACTGGAGCAATGGACCGGCGCGCGCCTGCTGCATCGCACGACGCGCCGCCTGAGCCTCACTGCCGCCGGCGAGGAGCTGCTGCCGCGCTGCCGCCAGGTGCTGGAACTCGCGGGCGACATGCAGGCGGCGGTGCGGCATCCGGCCGAGGCGCCGCGCGGGCAGCTCCGCATCACGGCCAGCACCTCGTTCGCGCAGGCCCAACTGGCCGATGCGATGGCCGAGTACGTGCGGCTCTATCCGGGCGTGGCGGTCGACCTGGTGCTGCTGGACCGCGCGGTGAACCTCGTCGACGAGCGCATCGACCTCGCGATCCGCGTGGCGGCGGAGATCGACCCGAACCTGATCGCGCGGCGGCTTACGGATTGCCGCTCGGTGGTGTGCGCTTCACCGGCCTACCTGAAGGAGCACGGCAGGCCGTCGAGCGTGGAAGAGCTGGCGCAGCGCAACTGCCTCACTCACTCGTATTTCGGCCGCAGCCTCTGGAACTTCACGCGCAAGGAGAGCGGGGAGCCGGTATCCGTGGCCGTGGGTGGCAACGTTTCGACCAACGATGCTGCGAGCCTGATGTATCTGGCGAGGGCTGGGGCCGGTATCGCGATGCTGCCGACCTATCTCACATGCCAGCTGCTGCAGTCCGGTGAACTTGTGCGGCTCTTCGCGAATTTCGAGCCGCAGGTGGTGGGCATGTACGCGGTGTATGCCTCGCGCAAGCACATGCCGGCCACGCTGCGCACGATGCTCGATTTCCTGGCCGCGCGCTTCACCGACCCGCCGGCCTGGGACATTGCATCGCAGGCCGGCCAGGATCGGGGTTAGGAACTCAGTGCGAGTCGCCCGGCGGGTGGGCTGGCGCCATCAGCCGGTCGGTGTAGGCGATGGCCATGGCCGAGAACAGGAACGCGATGTGGATCACGGTCTGCGCGATCAGCACGCGGTCGGTGTAGTTGTCCGCGTTGATGAAGGTCTTCAGCAGGTGGATGGAGCTGATGCCGATGATGGCGGTGGCCAGCTTCACCTTGAGCACCGAGGCGTTCACATGGCTCAGCCACTCGGGCTGATCGCGGTGGCCTTCGAGGTCCATGCGGCTCACGAAGGTCTCGTAGCCGCCCACGATCACCATGATGAGCAGGTTGGAGATCATCACCACGTCGATGAGCGCGAGCACCACCAGCATGATGACCGTCTCGTTCAGCGTGCCGACCGGCGCGGTGGTCTTGTAGCCGATGCTGGTGATCAGCGCCTGCAGCGCTTCCTTGCTGCCGAAAGCAGCCTCGACCAGATGCAGCAGCTCGACCAGGAAGTGCACCACGTACACGGCCTGCGCCACGATCAGGCCCAGGTACAGCGGCAGCTGCAGCCAGCGGCTCGCGAAGATCAGCTTGGGCAGGGGACGAAGCGGTGAACCACGGCGCGGTACGGGCGGGTTCCGGGTATCGAAAGGATCGGGAGCGGACATCGGCAGGGCGGTTGTGGGGGACCGGGAATTCTAGGGGTGTCCCAGTGACGCACTCGTGATAACCCCGAGAGGGCTATCGAACAGGCTCTAACATCGCAACCGTCAGTGACCCGTAAGTGGGCCCGCCGACATTACGGCCGCACCCCTCCTGGAGACAAAGAGCATGAGCAGCAGCGCATCGAAGAACATTGAATCCGTCCTGGTCGAGAACCGCGTGTTCCCGCCCGATACCCGCGCCACCCAGGGCGCGCGCATTTCCGGCATGGCTGCCTACGAGGCCCTGTGCAAGGAGGCCGAACAGGACTTCGAAGGGTTCTGGACCCGCCTGGCCAAGGACAACCTGAACTGGACCAAGCCCTTCACGAAGACCCTCGACGAATCGAATGCGCCGTTCTACCAGTGGTTCGGCGACGGTGAACTCAATGCCAGCGCGAACTGCCTCGACAGGCACGTCGGCACTCCGGTCGAGAACAAGACCGCCATCGTCTTCGAGGCCGACGACGGCACCGTCACCAAGGTCACCTACAAGGAACTGCTCGCCCGCGTGAGCCAGTTCGCCAATGCGCTGAAGGCGCGCGGCATCAAGAAGGGCGACCGCGTCATCGTCTACATGCCGATGACCATCGAGGGCGTCGTCGCCATGCAGGCCTGCGCGCGCATCGGCGCCACTCACAGCGTGGTGTTCGGCGGCTTCTCGGCCAAGGCGCTGCAGGAGCGCATCATCGACGCGGGCGCGGTGGCCGTCATCACCGCCAACTACCAGCTGCGCGGCGGCAAGGAACTGCCGCTGAAGGCCATCGTGGACGACGGCATCGCGCTCGGCGGCTGCGAGTCGATCAAGACCGTGCTGGTGTACGAGCGCACGCCCACCGCATGGAACCGCGTCGAGGGCCGCGACATCACCTTCACCGAGGCGCTGAACGGGCAGAGCACCGAGTGCGCGCCCGTGCCGGTCAACGCCGAGCATCCGCTCTTCATCCTCTACACCTCGGGCTCCACCGGCAAGCCCAAGGGCGTGCAGCATTCGACCGGCGGCTACTTGCTGTGGGCGAAGCTCACGATGGACTGGACCTTCGACATCCGTCCCGAAGACGTGTTCTGGTGCACCGCCGACATCGGCTGGATCACCGGCCACACCTACGTCGCCTACGGACCGCTCGCGGCCGGCGCCACGCAGGTGGTGTTCGAGGGCATCCCGACCTTCCCGCACGCGGGCCGCTTCTGGCAGATGATCGAGAAGCACAAGGTGTCGGTGTTCTACACGGCGCCCACCGCGATCCGCTCGCTCATCAAGGCGGCCGACGGCGACGAGAAGGTGCACCCGAAGAACTGGGACCTCACCAGCCTGCGCATCCTGGGCTCGGTCGGCGAGCCGATCAATCCCGAGGCATGGATGTGGTACCACCGCAATGTGGGCGGCGAGCGCTGCCCCATCGTCGACACCTTCTGGCAGACCGAGACCGGCGGCCACGTCATCACGCCGCTGCCGGGCGCCACGCCGCTGGTGCCGGGCTCGTGCACGCTGCCGCTGCCGGGCATCATGACCGCCATCGTCGACGAGACAGGCAAGGACCTGCCCAACGGCGCCGGCGGCATGCTGGTCATCAAGCGGCCGTGGCCCTCGATGATCCGCACGATCTGGAACGACCCCGAGCGCTTCAAGAAGAGCTACTTCCCCGAGGAGATGGGCGGCACGATCTACCTCGCCGGCGACGGCGCGGTGCGCAGTGCCGACCGCGGCTACTTCCGCATCACCGGCCGCATCGACGACGTGCTGAACGTGTCGGGCCACCGCCTGGGCACCATGGAAATCGAATCGGCGCTGGTCGCCAAGACCGACCTCGTGGCCGAAGCCGCCGTGGTGGGCCGTCCCGACGACGTGACCGGCGAAGCCGTGTGCGCCTTCGTCGTGCTCAAGCGCGCACGCCCGACGGGTGAAGAAGCCAAGCAGATCGCCAACGAGCTGCGCAACTGGGTCGCCAAGGAAATCGGCCCGATCGCCAAGCCCAAGGACATCCGCTTCGGCGACAACCTGCCCAAGACCCGCAGCGGCAAGATCATGCGTCGCCTGCTGCGCAGCATCGCCAAGGGCGAGGCGATCACGCAGGACACATCGACGCTCGAGAACCCTGCGATCCTGGAGCAGTTGTCGCAGACGAACTGATCCGGGATCCGGCCGAAGGCCGGTGCGTGCGAAGCACGCGCGTAGGTGAAGACGGCACTCATATCGCGCAGCGATGTGATGTGCCGGCAGAACCCTGCGATCCTGGAGCAGTTGTCGCAGATGTCTCAGACCAACTGAGCAGTAGTACTGTAGGACGTGGCCGTTAATGCGGCCATTTGCACCGAACGGGGCTCTTCGCTGAGGTAAAACCATCGGATCACCGCGCGCCTCGAAGCGCGCGGGTTTCCCATGTGTTCGATCTTTCCGAAGGAGGCCTCCAATGGGCGTGAGATCCGCTTTTCTTTTCGTCGTCGTGCTGCTGATCGTGGCGCTCGCCGCGCTCAACTGGGGCGCGCTGTCCACGCCCACCGACGTGTGGCTGGGCTTCATGACCGTCTCGGCCCCGCTGGGACTGATCATGCTGGGGCTGACCACGGTGCTGGCGGCCTTCTTCCTCGTCTACGTGCTGTACCTGCACAGCTCGGTGCTGATCGACACCAAGCGCCACACCAAGGAGATGCAGGCCCAGCGCGACCTGGCCGACAAGGCCGAGGCTTCGCGCTTCACCGAGCTGCGCAACTTCCTGGAGGCGCAGGAGAACAAGCACATGGCGCAGAACGCCGACCGCCAGTCGGCGATCCTGGCGCGGCTGGAGCAGCTCGAGACGGCGATCCGCCTGCGTTCGGACCAGACCGACAACACCATGGCCGCGCACATCGGCCAGCTCGAGGATCGCATCGAGCGCCGGCCCGTGCCGGCGGACATCAACCCGCAGGTGTGATGCGAAAGTCCCTGGGGCTTACTTCGTCGAAAGCACCCAGGCGGCGAGCTTCTTCGCATCGGCTTCGCTGACCTGGTTGTTCGCCGGCATAGGCACCGGTCCCCACACGCCGGAGCCGCCCTTCATGATCTTGCTGGCGAGGGCGTCGACGGCGCCCTTGTCGTCCTTGTACTTGGCGGCAACGTCCTTGAACGACGGGCCGAGCACCTTGCGCTCGACAGCGTGGCAGCTCATGCAGTTCTTCGAAGTCGCCAGTGCCAGGTCGGCGAGGGCGGGCGCAGCGGCTCCCGCAAGGCCGAGGCCCAGGGCTGCCGACAACAAGACTCTTTTCATGGGGGATGTAATTGGTAAGGGCTGAGTTACATTCGACTCAACGCGATTTTAGGCAGCACCGTGCACGGCGCACGAATGCGGTGCCAATACAACCCTGAGGGATTCGCGATGTGGTTTCTCGGCTTGGGCCTGCTTGCGCTGGCCCTCAAATACTTCGAAATCGGCATGGTCGCCAGCTGGAGCTGGTGGATCGTGCTGTCGCCATTCGCAATGGCAGTCGCCTGGTGGGCCTGGGCCGATTCGTCGGGCTACACCAAGCGCAAGGTCGTCGAGCGTGAAGACCGGCGCAAGCAGGCCCGCATCGACCGGCAGAAGACCAACATGGGCATGAAGACCAGCAACGGGCAGCGCCCGCGCCGCTGAGACGCTTCTTCCATCGGCCAGAGTCCTCGCACCGCATGCATCACGCTGAAGTGCCATGGACGAGGAAGCCACCACCCGCGCGCTGATCGTCTTCGGACTTTCGCTGCTGGTCGGCCCGGCCATCGGCGGGCTCGTGGGATGGCTGAAGAACTTTTTCTGGGGCGTGGGCGTAGGGGCGCTGCTCATCGGCTGCGCCGGCCTCTATGGCGCGGCCACCCTCGGCTGGCATAGGTACCAGTCGATCGCCGGCACCACCAGCGTGCAGGGCAGCCTGGTCGAATTCGTCGAAGAGGAAAGCCGAGACAGCAAGGGGCGCACCACGGTGTCGCGAGCGCCCGTCGTCGAGTACGTCACGCCCGATGGCCAGAAGCGCCGCGTCAAGGGGCTGGGCGGCGGCCTTTCCGACAAGGAATGGGGCGACCCGGTCGAGGTGCGCTACAGCGTGACCGACCCTTCGCAGGCGCTGGTGGCCGATTTCCAGAACATGTGGGGCGGGGTCTGGGGGCTCGGCATCTTCGGCGCGTTTCCGACCATGTTCGGCCTGTTCTTCATCGGCATGGCGGTGAAGGAGGCGCCAGAGAAGTCCGGCCGTGCCGGCAAACCGCCGCCCGTGCGCGAGTCCACGCCGGGGCAGAAGCGCTGGCGCACGCGCGGTACGGTGCTTGCCAACCTCGTCTTCCTGGCCGGCTTCGCACTCGTGTTTCTTTACCCGGACCCGAGCCCGATGAAGCAGTTCGGCGCCGGCTTCATGACCATAGGCGCCGGCGCCATGCTGCACTTTCTCGTGCAAAGCCTGCCGCCGGCGATGGATTTCCAGTCGCGCAGCATCCTCGCGATCGTAGGCCTCGGATTCCTGGCCTTCGGCTACGGCGCGTGGATGATGGCTTGAGCGATCTCAGAACTTGTCGAGCACGGCGCCCGAGCTGGCGCTGGACGCGTTGAACGCGAACTTCGCCTGCACGCCGCGCGTGTAGCGCGGAGCCGGTGCCTTCCAGCCTTCGCGGCGCTTGGCGATCTCGGCTTCGGGCACGTTGAGTTCGAGCTTGAGTTCGTGCGCGTCGATGGTGATCGAGTCACCCTCGTTCACGAAGGCGATGGTGCCGCCGGCAGCCGCTTCGGGCGCCACGTGGCCCACCACCATGCCCCAGGTGCCGCCGGAGAAGCGGCCGTCGGTGATGAGGCCGACGCTCTCGCCGAGGCCTGCGCCGATCAGTGCGCCGGTCGGCGCCAGCATTTCGGGCATGCCCGGGCCGCCCTTGGGGCCGAGATAGCGCAGCACCATCACGTCGCCGGCCTTGATCTTGCCGTCGAGGATGGCCTTGAGCGCCGACTGCTCGTCGTCGAACACGCGCGCCGGGCCGGTGATGACCGGGTTCTTCAGGCCGGTGATCTTGGCGACCGCGCCTTCGGGCGACAGGTTGCCCTTCAGGATGGCCAGGTGGCCTTCGGCGTACATGGGGTTGTCGATGGCGCGGATCACGTCCTGGTCGGCGCGCGGCACGTCGGGCACGTCCTTCAGCACTTCGGCGATGGTCTGGCCGCTGATGGTGATGCAGTCGCCGTGCAGCAGGCCTGCGTTCAGCAGCACCTTCATCACCTGCGGGATGCCGCCGGCCTGGTGCAGGTCGACCGCGAGGTACTTGCCCGAGGGCTTCAGGTCGCAAATGACCGGCACCTTCTTGCGCATGCGCTCGAAGTCGTCGATGGTCCATTCCACGCCCGCGGCGTGCGCGATGGCCAGGAAGTGCAGCACCGCGTTGGTCGAGCCGCCGGTGGCCATGATGACGGCCACGGCGTTCTCGATGGCCTTCTTGGTCACGATGTCGCGCGGCTTCAGATCCTTCTTGATCGCCTCGATCAGCACCTTGGCCGATTCCTTGGCCGAGTTGGCCTTCTCGTCGTGCGGGTTGGCCATGGTCGACGAGTAGGGCAGCGAGATGCCCAGCGCCTCGAATGCGCTCGACATGGTGTTCGCCGTGTACATGCCGCCGCACGAGCCGGTGCCGGGAATGGCGCGCTTCTCGATCTCCAGCAGATCCTCGTCGCTCATGTTGCCGGCCGCGTTCTGGCCCACGGCCTCGAACACGCTCACGATGTTCAGGTCCTGGCCCTTGTACTTGCCGGGAAGGATGGTGCCGCCGTAGACGTAGATGGCCGGCACGTTGGCGCGCAGCATGCCCATGAGGCCGCCGGGCATGTTCTTGTCGCAGCCGCCGACCACGAGCACGCCGTCCATCCACTGGCCGCCGACGCAGGTCTCGATGCAGTCCGAGATGACTTCGCGGCTGACCAGCGAGTACTTCATGCCCTCGGTGCCCATGGCCATGCCGTCGGAGATGGTGGGGGTGCCGAACACCTGAGCGTTGCCGCCGGCTTCCTCGATGCCTGCGATGGCCGCGTCGGCCAGTTTCTGCAGGCCCGAGTTGCAGGGCGTGATGGTGCTGTGGCCGTTGGCGACGCCGACCATCGGCTTCTTGAAGTCGCCTTCCTCGTAGCCCATGGCGTAGAACATCGAGCGGTTGGGGGCGCGGCTCTTGCCTTCGACGATGTTGGCGCTGCGGCGATTGATCTGGATTGGCTTGGTGTCCATGGTGTCTCTTCTGTCGTGGGGAGATCGGGGGAGTCCAAGTATCGGACTTCTGATTGATTGCTTCCAATCCATTTTCAATTGCAGATTGATATGCTCGGCATATGAATGAAGCCCTCATCGATCTGCGGGCCTGGCGCCAGTTCGTTGCCGTGGCTGAAGAGCTGCACTTCGGCCGGGCAGCGCAGCGCCTGCACATGACGCAGCCCCCGGTCACGCAGGCCATTGCCCAGCTCGAGAAGACGCTGGGCGTGGTGCTGTTCGACCGCACCCGCCGGCGCGTGGCGCTCACGCCGGCCGGCGAGGCGCTGCTGCCCGACGTGCGCGAACTGCTGGCCCGCGCGCAGGCGCTGCCGGCGCGGGCTCGCGCGGCGGCGGCAGGGCAGGTGGGGCGGGTGCGCATCGGTTTCGTCTCGACGGTGGGCTTCGAGCAGTTGCCGGCCTGGGTGCGCGAATTCCGCGTGCTGTGCCCGGAAGTGGCGCTGGAGTTGGTCGAGGCCACCGGCGACGTGCAGCTCGAAGCCTTCGCGCGCGGCGAGATCGATGCCGGGCTGATGCTGCATTCGCCCGGCGCCGCGCCGCCCGGACTCGCGCGTTTGGCCGTGTCGGAAGAACCTCTGGTGCTGGCGTTGCCCGAACGGCATGTGCTCGCGCGCACCGACAGGCTGCTTCTGGCGGATGTGCTGGCCGAGCCGCTGGTGATCTTTCCGCGCCGCATCGTGCCTTCGCTGCACGACGCCATCTTCGACCTGTATCACGCGGCCGGCCGCACGCCGCAACTGGGGCAGGAGGCGATCCAGATGCAGACCATCGTGAACCTCGTCTCGGGCGGCATCGGCGTGGCCT
This sequence comes from Variovorax gossypii, assembly GCF_003965815.1. Taxonomy (GTDB): domain Bacteria; phylum Pseudomonadota; class Gammaproteobacteria; order Burkholderiales; family Burkholderiaceae_C; genus Variovorax; species Variovorax gossypii. Next base: position 196,420 of record NZ_RXOE01000001.1, read on the forward strand.
GGGTGCCCGAGAGCGTCACGCAGTTCCGCCGCGCGGGGGTGGTGTACCGGCGTGCCTCGGAATTCGCGCCGGCCGCGCGACGACGCAATACGCCCATGCTGCCTGCCTGCGAGACCAGCCTGGTGTGGCCCGAGGGAGCGGTCAATCCGGCGCTTGCCCGCTTCATTGCTTTCGTGCGCGAGCGGGGCGCCAATCCAAAGAACACAGAGGAGGGAACCGAATGAAGACGAAGACGCGATTTGCCTTGCTGGCGCTGCTGTGCAGCGCGGCTGCCACGGCGCAGATGACGCCCGCGCCACCCGCCGTGCCGCAGTTCAAGGACTATCCGGCCGACGCGCCGTACACCGGCAAGAACCACCCGCTCGTACTCGACAGCGATTTCTCCCGCAGCTACCGCACCCGGCTGCGCGAGGCGATCGCCAGCGGCAAGCCCAGTTTCGCCGGGCGCTACATCGTCACGCGCTGGGGCTGCGGCACGGGCGGCTGCAACGTGGGGGCGGTGATCGACGCGAGCACCGGCCATGCCGTCAGCATGCCGAACGCGCTGATGAGCGTCTATCCGCTGAAGCCGCAGTACGAGAAGGAAGACGGCCAGGAACTCATCTACAAGCTGTCGAGCCGGCTGCTGGTGCAGGCGGGCGACATCGACAGCTCGAACAGCAGCGGCAAGGACGCGATGGAGTTCTACGAGTTGCGCGACGGGGAGTTCAGGTTCATCCGCAGCGTGCCCTACGGTCGCGCGGACCGTACGAAGCCCTGAGCGAGGCTCGCAGCCGCCGCTTTAGCGCGTCTTGCGCGGCCGGCCGGATGCCGATGCCGCAGGCCGGTCGAGCGAATCGGCCAGCACCGTTTCGAGCCAGCCCGCGAAGGCCTGCATACGCCGCGACAGGTTGCGCCGGTGCGGATACACCAGCTGCACGGGCAGCGGCTCGGCGCGGGCATCGGGCAGCACCTCGACCAGCTCGCCGGCCGCGAGGTGCTCGCGCACGTCGTAGGCCGGGATCTGGATCAGGCCCAGCCCGGCCAGTGCGCAGGCGATGTAGGTTTCGGCGTTGTTTGCCGCCACCTGGCTGCGCATGCGCAGCGTCGCGATCTCGCCATCGCGCAGCCACTCCCAGGGCGCGGCGCGGCCGCTGGTGGGCGAGGCGTAGTTGACGGCGATGTGCTGCGGCAGCTCGGCGGGCGTGCGCGGCGTGCCGTGGCGGGCCAGGTAGGCCGGGCTCGCGCAGTTGATCAGTGTGAAGCGCCCGAGAGGGCGTGCCACGAGGCTGCTGCTGGCCATCGGGCCGACGCGCAGCGCGCAGTCGACGCCTTCGAGCACGAGGTCCACCGCGCGGTCGCTGGAGCCCAGCTCGAGCTCGATGGCGGGATGGCGCCCGAAGAACTCCGGAAGCGCCGGCGCGATGAGCCGCCGCGCGATGCGGCTGGGCACGTCGACCTTCAGGCGTCCGCTCACCTGGCCGTGGGCGGGGAGGAACTGCTGCTCCATGTCTTCCATGTCGGCGACCAGCGCGCGGGCGCGCTCCAGCATCACTTCGCCGTCGGGCGTGAGGCCGACGCGTCGCGTGGTCCGGTGAAGCAGGCGCGAGCCGAGGCGGGTCTCGAGCTGCTGCACGGCCATCGAGACGCTTGCGCGCGGCAGGCCGAGGCGGTCGGCGGCGCGCGTGAAGCTGCCGGTTTCGGCCACGCACACGAAAACCTGGAGGAGGTCGATGCGGTCCATCGTCGTTCTTCGATATCGGCTTGATTGTTCGTGATTTATTGAACAGTCTAGCCTTGGATGGGTGATTTATCAGTGACGGAGCCATCAATAGACTGAAGGCTCTCGTCACGCATCACGCTTTACTTCAAGGAGCTCACCCATGTCCGCACATACTCTCAAGAACAAGGTCGTCGTCATCGCCGGCGGCGGCAAGAACCTCGGCGCGCTCATCGGCCGCCAGATGGTCGACGGCGGCGCCCGCGGCATCGCCATCCACTACAACAGCGACGCCTCGCGCGCCGACGCCGAGAAGACCGCCGCCGAACTCAAGGCCAAGGGCGCCGAAACGCTGCTGGTGCAGGGTGACCTCTCGGTGGTCGAGAACTGCGTCGGCCTGTTTGACAAGGCGGTGAAGCACTTCGGCCAGGTCGACATCGCGATCAACACTGCCGGCGTGGTCATCAAGAAGCCGATTCTCGACGTCACCGAGGCCGACTACGACAAGAGCTTCGACGCCAACGCCAAGGCTGCCTTCTTCTTCATCCAGCAGGCGGGCCGCACGCTGGCAGACGGCGGCAGCATCGTCACGCTGGTGAGCTCGCTGCTGGCGGCCTACACGCCGTTCTACGCGATCTACCCGGGCTCGAAGGCGGCGGTGGAGCACTACACGCGCGCCGCGTCCAAGGAGTTCGGCGAGCGCGGCATCTCTGTCAATGCCATCGGCCCCGGCCCCATGGACACGCCGTTCTTCTACGGCCAGGAAAGCAAGGAAGCCGTCGAGTACCACAGCAGCGCCGCCGCGCTCAGCAAGTTCTCGAAGAAGGGCCTGACCGACATCGAGGACATCGCACCCATCGTGCGCTTCCTCGTCACCGAGGGCTGGTGGATCACCGGCCAGACGATCTTCGCCAACGGCGGCTACACGACGCGCTGACCCGCGTGCAGATCCGGCAAGATGCCGCTTGGAGGACGAACGACATGCACACGATCATGGTGATGGGCGGCGGCTTCGTGCTGCTGGCGGTGTTCCTGCTGGCAGGGCGCCTCTTGGGCGACGGCTCTTCGGCGGCGCTGGCCGTGGCGGCCAGGTGGTTCATTCCGGCGTGGTTCGTCGGCGCGGGCATCAACATGGCCGTGGGCGTGATCAAGGCGGGGTATTCGGTGGCCGAGGAGCTGCCGATCTTCCTGCTGATCTTCGCGGTGCCGGCCGTGGTGGCGGGGCTCGTTTGGTGGAAGTTCGGGCGCTGATTCACGCCTGAGCGGGCCCGAAAAGCCCCGCCTCGGCCCCGACATTCGGCCGGGGCACAATCCGCGGATGCTCATGTATCCGCATATCGATCCCATCGCCCTGCAAATCGGGCCGGTGGCCATCCACTGGTACGGCCTGACCTACCTGGCCGCGTTTGCGCTGTTCTATTTCCTCGGCACGCGCCGCCTGCGGCACGAGCCTTTCCGCAGCCTGGTGGACGCGGGCGTGTGGCAGCGCCGGGACATCGAGGACATTCTTTTCCTCGGGGTGATGGGCGTCATCGTCGGCGGACGGCTGGGCTACTGCCTGTTCTACAAGCCCGAGTTCTATCTCACGCATCCGCTCGAAATCCTCTACGTGTGGCAGGGCGGCATGAGCTTCCATGGCGGACTGCTCGGCGTGATCGGCGCGATGGTGTGGTTCTCGCACTCGCGCAAGCGTCCTTTCTGGCAGGTGATGGACTTCGTCGCGCCCTGCGTGCCGACGGGCCTCGCGGCCGGCCGCGTGGGCAACTTCATCAACGGCGAGCTGTGGGGACGCTTCAGCAGCCCCGACCTGCCCTGGGGCATGGTGTTTCCGCAGAGCAACTCGATGCTGCCGCGCCATCCCTCGCAGGTCTATCAGTTCCTGCTCGAGGGGCTGCTTCTCTTCGTCGTGATGTGGCTCTATGCGCGCAAGGAGCGCAGGCAAGGGCAGGTGGCCGCGGTGTTCCTGATCGGCTACGGCGTGCTGCGCTTCGTGGCGGAGTACTTCCGCGAACCCGACGATTTCCTGGGCCTGCGCGCTCTCGACCTGAGCCAGGGGCAGTGGCTCAGCATCCCGATGGTCGTCGCCGGCATCGTGCTGTGGTTCTGGTTCGGCCGCACCGGCGGCAAGACGGCCACCGCTCGCGCCTGAGCCTTCGGAGGGCTCGTTGAGCCCTGAGTTTTCAGGGTAACTACCAGCCGCGCATCCGATGCGCGGCACTTGCATCGATCCGGATGCAGGCTCAGAATTACGCGTAATTACAGGAAATTATGCGGTCCTGATCCATGCGCCTGGTCCCCAACTCCCTGCACGACGAAGTCGCCGCCACGCTGCGCGAGCAGATCTTCGACGGTTCGCTGGCTCCCGGCAGCTTCGTCGATGAAATCGCCCTGTGCGAGCGGCTTTCCATCTCGCGCACGCCGTTGCGCGAAGCGCTCAAGGTGCTCACCGCCGAAGGCCTGCTGCGGCACGAGCCGCGCCGGGGCTGCTTCGTCAACGAGGTGACCGAGCGCGACCTCGACGAGATCTTCCCCGTCATCGCTCTGCTCGAAGGCCGCTGCGCCTACGAGGCCGCCCGCAACGCCAGCGACGCCGAACTGCAGGAGCTCGACGCGCTGCACGAGCGGCTGGTGCGCCACGCCAAGGCCAAGCGCATCAACGACTACTACGCCACCAATCACATCATCCACGAGGCGATCATCAAGCTGGCCGACAACAAGTGGCTGGCACAGGTGATCGGCGACCTGCGCAAGATCCTCAAGCTCGCCCGCCTGCAGCAGCTGCATGCGCCGGGGCGGCTCGAGCAGAGCCTGTCGGAGCACCTGGCCGTGTTCGCGGCGCTGAAGGCTCGAGACAGCGAAGGCGCCGACGCCGCCATGCGCACGCACCTGACCCGGCAGCGCGAGGCGCTGCGCGAGGTCGCGCGCCAGCAGAAATCCAGGGTGATGTCGTGACAACCCCCTCAAGCATTGGAGTGCCCCGATGAGTGCGACCGAATGGTTCCAGGCGCGGCTGCGTTCTGGCGAGAAGTCGAAGGTGCCGGTGGCACCGGAAGGCGCAGCGAAGAGCGCGTCGAAGAATGCGCCCAAGCCCAGTGCGCGCACGACGGCCGAGCGCCTGCAGGCCACGCTGCGCAAGGCTGACGAAGCCCTCTCGCCGCGCGCGCTGCGCCGGGTGCTGGCCGACCTGCAGGCCGTGATCGACCCGCGCGTGAGCGAGGTCGAGGGCGGCCGCCGCGCGCATGCCATCGCCGACGCCTACCGCGCAGCCACGGCCGACGAGCGCCGCGACTACTGGTCGCTCATGAGCGAGCATTTCGCAGCCGACGCGCAGAAGCTCAAGGTCGCCCGTGACCAGCACCAGGCAGCCGTTGGCACGCCCGACGAAGGACAGGCCGAGCTGCGCCTGCGCCGCGCGCTGGTGTCGCCGCGCATGCGCCTGCTGCAGCGCTTCGCTGTCGAGCCCGAGGGCATGCGCTTTCTGGTGGACCTGCGCGCCGACCTGCTGCCGTGCCTGAAGGCCGACAAGCGCCTGCTCGCGCTCGACGCCGAGCTGGAGCAGCTCTTCTCCACCTGGTTCGACGTCGCCTTCCTCGAGCTGCGCCGCATCGACTGGGATTCGCCGGCGTCGCTGATCGAGAAGCTCATCCGCTACGAGGCGGTGCACGACATCAAGAGCTGGTCCGACGTGAAGAACCGGCTCGACGACAGCGACCGCCGCTGCTACGGCTTCTTCCATCCGCGCCTGCCCAACGAGCCGCTGATCTTCGTCGAGGTGGCACTGGTCGACCGAATCAGCGCCGGCATCACGCCACTGCTCGACGAGGCTGCCGTGCCGGTGCCCGCCGCCCGGGCCACCACCGCCATCTTCTATTCGATCAGCAACACGCAGAACGGCCTGCGCGGCGTGAGCTTCGGCGACTCGCTCATCAAGCGCGTGGTCGAGACGCTGCAGGACGAGCTGCCGCGCCTGAAGACTTTCGCCACGCTCTCGCCGATTCCGGGTTTCCGCACCTGGCTCGCGAAGAACGCCGCCGACCTGCTGCCGCGCCTCGACGAGAAGCGCGAGGCCGAGATCGGCCGTCTCGTCGGCTCGCTGCCGCCGACCGCCGAGCGCCTGCTCGCCGCGGTGGACGCGGCCGCCACCTTCGACGCGAAGTCGCCGCTGCGCCAATGGCTGATGCAGGCGGCCGCCGAGTATCTCGGCCGCGCGCTGGTCGACGGCACGCCGGCCGATCCGGTGGCGCGTTTCCACCTGGGCAACGGCGCGCGCGTCGAGCGCCTGAACTGGGCAGGCGATCCGTCGCCCAAGGGGCACAAGCAGTCCTACGGGCTCATGGTCAACTACCTCTATGACCTCAAGCGCCTGGACAAGCATCGCACCTGGCTTGCCGAGGGCAAGGTGGCAGTATCGGGAGACGTCGAAAGCCTGTATTTCAAGAAAGGCTGAAGTCCGTCGAAGAGGAAGTCGAGGAAGTCGAGGAAGTCGAGAGAGTCTGGAAAGTCGAAACAGAGCAAAGAGCCGGTGCACCGATGGCCGGCAGCCGCACGGGGCGGCAAGATCCACAACGACACACAGGAGATGAGACAAATGAACCCAAGCTTTCAGCGCCGCGACGTACTGCGCGTGGCCGCCGCCGGTGCGGCCGTTCTGTGCGGCGCCGCGCGGGCCCAGCAGGGCTGGCCGACGAAGCCCGTGACGATGATCGTGCCGTTCCCGGCCGGTGGCGGCACGGACGCCTTCGCGCGGCCGCTCTCGGGGCAGTTCTCGCGCGTCGCGGGCCAGACGCTGGTCATCGACAACCGCGGCGGGGCAGGGGGCACGCTGGGCGCCAGCATCGCCGCCAAGGCGCCGGCCGACGGGTACACGCTCTTCATGGGCGCGGTGCACCACGCGATCGCGCCGTCCATCTATCCGAAGCTCGACTACGACATCGAGAAAGACTTCGCGCCCCTGATGCTGCTGGCCAACGTGCCGCAGGTGGTGGTCATCAACCCGAAGCGGGTGCAGGCCAACACGATCCAGGAATTCATCGCGCTGGTGAAGCGCAACCCCGGCAAGTTCAACTACGGCTCTGCCGGCTCGGGCACCTCGCATCACCTGGCGGGCGAGCTCTTCAAGATCCAGACCGGCACCTTCATCACCCACATTCCGTACCGCGGCGCGGGCCCGGCGCTGTCCGACCTGATCTCGGGCAACGTCGACCTGATGTTCGATGGCCTGGGCTCCTCGGCGCAGCACATCAAGAGCGGCCGCATCAAGGCGCTGATGGTGGCCGGCGCCAAGCGCAACCCCGCCTTCCCCGACGTGCCCTGCGCCGCCGAAGTGGGCCTGCCCGAGTACACCGTGACCACCTGGTACGGCCTGTGGGCGCCCAAGGGCACGCCGGCCGACACGCAGACGCGCGCCATCGACGACATGAAGAAGGCGCTGGCCACTGATGACCTGAAGGGCATCTGGGCCCAGAACGGTTCCGAGATCCCGAACCTCACCACCACCGCCTACGGCAGCTTCGTGAATGCCGAGATCAAGCGCTGGGCCGCGGTGGTGAAGGCGTCGGGCGCCAAGCTCGAATGACGACGGAAAGCTCCATCTCACTGCGCCGCGATGGCGCCATCGCGGTCGTCACGCTGTCGAACGCGGGGCGTCTCAATGCCATGACGCGCGCCATGTGGCGCGAGCTGCGCGCCGTGTTCGACGGCCTGCGCAGCGAAGGCGACAGCGCCTTGCGCTGCGTGGTCGTGCGCGGAGAGGGCGGTGCCTTCTGCGCGGGTGGCGACATTTCCGAGTACCCGTCGTTCCGCTTCAGCGAGCCCAGCCTGCGTGAGTTCCACGAGAACGAGGTCTGGGCCGCGCTGCAGGCCATGCTCGACTGCCCGCTGCCGCTGGTCGCGCAGATCGAAGGCGCCTGCATGGGCGCGGGCATCGAGATTGCCAGCTGCTGCGACATCCGCCTGGCAGGCGCGTCCGCGAAGTTCGGCGCGCCCATCGCCAAGCTCGGCTTTCCGATGGCGCCGCGCGAAGCCGCGCTGGTGCACGGCGCCATCGGCGACGTGCTCGCGCGCGACATGCTGCTGGCCGCCGGCGTGCATGGTGCGCAACGGCTGTACGACGCCGGCTTCCTGCTGCAGGTGCTGCCCGACAACGAGGTGGCGCTCGCAGCGCAGTCGCACGCCCAGCGCATCGCCGTGCTCTCGCCGCAGGCTGCGCGCCTGCACAAGGCGACCTTCGCGGCGCTGCGCGCCGGCGCGCCCTCGGCTCATGTGCTGCTGGCCACTGCTTACGATTACGCCGATTCCGCGGAGCACCGCGAGGGCATCGCCGCGTTCCTTGCGAAGCGCCGCCCGAATTTCTGAAGAGAAGAACCTGTCCGAATGACGAAGACCGCCAACGCCAACCTGTTCGCCGCCCTGCGCGCGGCATTTCCCGCCGACCTCGACGCGATCGCCGTCGAAACCGACAACGGCCTGTTCTATTCATGGCGCGACATCGAGCGCGCCAGCGCCATGATCGCCAACCTGCTCGACGCACTGAAGCTGGAGAAGGGCGCGCGCATCGCGGTGCAGGTCGAGAAGTCGGTCGAGGCGATGCTGCTGTACCTTGCCACGCTGCGCGCTGGCTATGTGTTCCTGCCGCTGAACACCGCCTACCAGAGCGCCGAGATCGAATACTTCATCGGCAACGCCGAGCCGGCCGTGGTGGTGTGCACCAGCCGCAACGCGTCGTGGGTTGCGCCCATCGCCAGCGCGGCGGGCACCAGGCACGTCTTCACGCTGGACGACGACCGCACCGGCACGCTGCTCGAGGTGGCCGCCCAGTGCAGCGACCGGCACGTGCCGGCAAAGCGCAAGGCCGGCGACATGGCCGCCATCCTCTACACCAGCGGCACCACCGGCCGCAGCAAGGGCGCGATGCTCACGCACGGCAACCTGCTGTCGAACGCCGAGGTGCTCAAGGACTACTGGGGCTGGACCGAAGGCGACGTGCTGATCCACGCGCTGCCCATCTTCCACGTGCACGGCCTGTTCGTTGCGCTGCACGGCGCGCTGCTCAACGGCAGCAAGATCCTGTGGTTCGCGAAGTTCGATCCGAAGCGCGTCGTGCAGAAGCTGCCCGAGGCCACCGTGTTCATGGGCGTGCCCACGCTGTACGTGCGCCTCCTGGCCGAGCCGGGCCTCACGCGCGAGGCGGTGCGCAACATGCGCCTGTTCGTCGCGGGCTCGGCGCCGCTGCTCATCGAGACCTTCGACGAATGGCGCGAGCGCACCGGCCACACCATCCTGGAGCGCTACGGCATGAGCGAGACGGTCATGCTCACCTCCAACCCCTACAAGCCCGAGCAGGGCGAGCGCCGCGGCGGCACCGTGGGCTTCGCGCTGCCGGGCGTGCAGCTGCGCGTGTGCGATGACAGCGGCCGTGACTGCACCACCGACGAGATCGGCAACATCGAGGTCAGCGGCCCCAACGTGTTCGCGGGCTACTGGCGCATGCCCGAGAAGACGAAGGAAGAGTTCACCGCCGACGGCTTCTTCAAGACCGGCGACGTCGGCAAGATCGACGGCCGCGGCTACATCACCATCGTCGGGCGCAGCAAGGACCTGATCATCAGCGGCGGCTACAACGTGTACCCCGCCGAGATCGAGGGCTACATCAACGAGATGGCCGGCGTGGCCGAGAGCGCCGTGGTCGGCGTGCCGCACCCCGACTTCGGCGAGGTGGGCGTGGCCATCGTCATCCCCAAGGCAGGCGCCGCGCTCGACGGCGACGCCATCGTGGCGGAGCTGAAGTCGAAGCTCGCCAACTTCAAGATTCCCAAGCGCTGCTTCGTGGTGCCCGAGCTGCCGCGCAACGCCATGGGCAAGGTGCAGAAGGCGCTGCTGCGCACCGAGCACAAGGGCCTGTTCGCGGCCTGAGCCGGTTCAAGCCGAGGAGGGCGCGAGTCCGTTCATCAGCCCGCTGCCCGCGTGGCAGTTGACGTATTCGTAGCTCTGCTTGTCGGCCTTGAGCACCGACACCTCGTGGTACACGCGCAGCTGCAGCTGGAAGTTCAGCGCCTGCACGTAGCGCATGAAGCTGCCGAAGATTGCGACGTGCGTCGGGTGCGACTCGGCCCAGCGCTCCATGTCGGCCAGCGAACGCCAGTAGCTCAGGCCGAAGGATTTCTGCAGCGGCGAGCCTTGCGCGTCGAGGTGGCGCATGTAGCGGTTGCTGTAGCAGCCGATCGGCAGGCCCTGGTCGCGCAGGAAATCCATGCCTTCGCGCAGCACCGGCTCCATGTCTTCCAGATAGAGCTTGCGTTCCTGGCCGGTGGTGTCGGTCCACTCCTGGCCGGAGCGGATCATCGCGATGTTCTCGTGCCCCGCGATGCGCACGCGCTGACCGGGAGCCGGCATGCCTGCGATCACCGCGCGCGTGCCCGAGGGCGCCATCGCGTCGGTCTGCGACAGCGGAATGCGGTCGCGCATCGAACCCCAGTAGCCGTGCTCCTGCAGTTCGCCGCTGACGCTGCCCATCACCACGCCGACTCCCTCGAAGCGATCGGGCGTGTTGAACATGGTCTCGAAGTGCTCGACGCGCGGCGACGCGATCTCGCGGAAGTAGCCCAAGCCTTCCGAGAGCCGCTCGTCGGAGCGCCACCATGCGTCGACCGCGGGTGTCGCGCACCAACGTGCGTACGCGGCAGAATCGCTCCAGTAGGCGATGGCGACCATGTTGTCGAAGCCTTGCGCGTCGACGTAGTGCGTCAGGTCGTGATGGCCGGGGCCGTCGGGCAGGGCGAAGTCGCGCGCGATCTTCATCAGCGCGGCGCAGGCGCGGCCCTGCATCCCGGAGCCGCGCGACTGCACGCCGAAGAAGCCCATCACGACCTGCTTCACCGAAACCGGGGCGCGGGCCGACCACACGGGGTAGGGCGGCACGTAGTCGTCTTCCACGCGGCGGTGCCGCGTGCGGGGGCACTTCAGGTGCTCGGCAATGGCGGATTCCATGGCGTGCCTCCGATGGTTCAGGCCGCGACCGGCTCGGTCGCGCTGCTCTCGGGTTCCGGCGAGGGCAAGGGCGACGGCGACTGCTGCACCACGACGGGCTCGCGGCGCGTCTTGTTGAGCAGCAGCTGCGTGACGTCGGGCCGCGAGTAGTGGCCGCTGGGGTCGGCAGCGGCCTTGGCGAGCGAGATCATGCCGAGGTCGATGTCGGCGACGACCAGGCCTTCCTCGTCCTCCGCAAGCGGCGTTCCCAGCGGCGAGCCGTCGGGCGCGTAGATGCGCGCGTAGCCGCCGCCGGTGCGCAGCATCTGCTGTTTGCCGGCATCGGTGCACATCAGCTCGCTCATGGCCTTCGACACGGTGGCGCAGGGCGCGATCACGAAGCACTGGCCCTCGGCCGCATACACCTGGCTCGCCGCGTTGTTGACCTCGGGGCCCAGCGCGTAGGCTGCGCCCCGGTACAACGAGAAGCTCGGCCATGCACCGCAGTGGATCTGCTCGTTCTGCGAATACATCGCGTACTTGCTCAGCGGCTGCAGGTGCTCCCAGCACGAGAGCGAGCCGATGTTGCCCAGTGGTGTCTCGACCACGGCGAGGTCGGAGCCGTCGCCTTCGCCGAACACCGTGCGCTCCACGTGCGTGGGCTTGAGCTTGCGCCGCGTCTGCACCGTGCGGCCCTGGTCGTCGATGAGCGCCTGCGCGATGTAGAGGCTGCCGGCAGCCTTTTCGCTGTAGCCGAGCGACACCCAGATCCCGAGCCTGCGCGCCGCCTGCGCGACGCGCTCGAACTCGGCCGAGCCGACGACCAGCGAGTTGTCGTGGTAGCGCTGCACGAACTGCATGCCCCAGGCCGGCGAATCGAGCCAGATCCACCACGGGTAGCCGGGCACCCAGGTCTCGGGAAAGGCGATGAGCTTCACGCCCTGTTTCGCGGCCTGCGCCATCAGGTCGATGGTCTTGTCGATGGTGCCGTCGAGGTCGAGGAACACGGGGGCGGCCTGCACTGCGGCGACGCGCAGCTTGGGATGGACGGTGGTCGGCATGAAGGTTCTCCAGATGCAATGAAAGTAACGAGGCGAAGCGTCCGCCGCGTGCCTGCACCGGGTTTGCGCTGTGGCATGCGGGTTGCTTGAAGCGTAGATTCGCGCCGCCGGAACGCCTTGACCCGGATTGGCGGCGTTCTTGTTCCAGCGTTGCATCCGTTCGTTGCCCAGGCCTTCCGAGGAACCCCGATGACCCAGCTGCTCAGCACCGACGCCGTCCCGCGCGACCAGCGGCTCGCCTACTGGACCGACATGATCTGCAACGTCTACGTGCAGCTGGGTTGCGACCCCGTGCGGGAGGGCGACACGCGCGACTTCGAGGGCAGCATCCGCCAGCACACGCTGCCGGGGCTCGACGTGTCGGTCGTCACCTCGAGCCCGCAGAAGGTGATGCGCACGCCGGGCCACATCTCGCATTCCGGCGACGACTACTTCCTCGTGAGCATCCAGGCGCGCGGCCGTGGCGTGGTGCGGCAGGACGGCCGCGACGCGGTGCTGTCGGCCGGCGACTTCGCCCTGTACGACAGCACCCGGCCCTACCAGCTGCTCTTCGACGAGTCATTCGAGCAGATCGTGCTCAAGCTGCCCGGCGAGCGCCTGCGCAGCGAGCTGCGCGACACCGAGGCGCTGACGGCCACCACGGTGTCGGGGCGCGAGGGCGCGGGGCACCTGCTGCTGGGCATGATCCATACGCTGCGCGAGGACATCGACACGCTGCAGCCTGCCTCCGCGCTCGCGGTGGCCAACGGCGTGCAGAACATCCTGGTGGCGGGCCTGCAGACACTGCCTGCCGCGCGCGCTCCGGCGCTGAGCAATCTCACCGCCTATCACCTCGCGCGCGTGAAGCGGCGCATCGACGAGCAGTTGTCGGATCCGTCGCTGTCGGTCAGCACGCTGGCGACGGAGCTTGGCGTGTCGGTCAGCCACATCCACCGCGTGTTCAGGAGCGAGCCGCTCACGCCGTCGCAGTACATCTGGGAGCGCAGGCTGGAGGCATGCAGCCGCGACCTGCTGGAGCCGCGCCTCGCGGGCCGTCCGGTGGCGGACATCGCCTATGGCCGGGGATTCAACGACGCGGCGCATTTCAGCCGCGCGTTCAGGGAACGCTTCGGCTGCTCGCCGCGCGAATGGCGGCAGCAGCGCACGCAGCAGTAGCGAGCGAAGAAGAAAAACTACTGGACCAGCAGCACCGTGGTGTTCGTCTCGGCGATCACCTTGGTGGCGACGGAGCCCATCAGCGCGCGGCCCAGGATGCCGTGGCCGTGCGTGCCGAGCACGATCAGACCGGCTTGCGCGGCGGTGGCCGACTTGAGGATTTCCTCGGCGATATGGCCGTGGCGCGCGTCGACCGTGTAGTTGGCGATGCCCTGCGCCGCGAGCTGTGCCTTCACGGGCTCGATCACCTTGGCGCTTTCCTCGGCGTAGTAATCGGAGACGAGCTCCTTGCTGAGGTGGCGCGTGACATGGCCCGAGATGCCTGTGCACACGTGCACGATCACGAGATCGTGGCCATCCACGAACATGGCGCGGTTGGCGACGAGATAGGCCAGAGCCTTCTGTGTGTAGGCGCTGCCGTCGACTGCGATGAGGATTTTCATGGCCCCGTTATACGGCGCGTGCCGCGGGGGCGGCAACGAGTCGCACCTCCTGCCGAAGGGCTTTGCGCCCTTTCTTCTTCAGCAGCAAGGATCAGCCGTGCAGGCCCTTCCAGAGCATGTAGGCCGCCAGCAGGTAGAGGATGCTCGCGAACACGCGCTTGAGCTTCTTCACCGGCAGGCTGTGCGCCGCCTTCGCGCCCAGAGGTGCGGTGAGCACGCTGCACAGGGCGATCACCGCCAGCGCGGGCAGCCAGATGTAGCCGAAGGAGCCTGCGGGCAGCCCCTGCACCGACTGGCCGCTGACCGCATAGCCCAGCACGTTCGCCACCGCGATGGGAAAGCCCAGCGCCGCGCTGGTGGCCACCGCGTTGTGGATGGAGATGTTGCACCACGTCATGAACGGCACGCTGATGAAGCCGCCACCCGCGCCCACGAGGCCCGAGATGAAGCCGATGGCGCCGCCCGCCGCGAACTGGCCGCCCGTGCCCGGCATCTGCCGCGTGGGGGCAGGCTTCTTGTCGAGGAACATCTGCGTGGCCGAGAAGCCCACGAACAGCGCGAAGAAGATCGCCAGCGCCGTGCCCTTGAGCAGCGAGAACACGCCCAGGCTGCCCACCAGGCTGCCGATGACGATGCCCGGCGCGAGCCGCTTCACGATGTCCCAGCGCACCGCGCCGCGCTTGTGGTGCGCGCGCACGCTCGACACCGAGGTGAAGATGATGGTCGCCATCGAGGTCGCGATGGCCATCTTCACCGAGAGATCGGCCGGCGCGCCGCGGTGGCCCATGATGATCGTGATGAAGGGCACCATCAGCATGCCGCCGCCGATGCCCAGCAGGCCTGCGAGGAAACCGGTGCCGAGCCCGAGGGCGGCGAGTTCGGCGATGAGGATGGGGTCGAGCAGGCTGGAGACGTTCACGGAAATTCTGTATCGCAAAAAGCAACGGCCCCGAGCAGTGTGTGCAGGGGGCCGTGGCGGAATTAGGTGTCTGCAAGTGGGCGCCGGACTCGCATCCTGAACCGGGGTTCAGGTGGGCGAGGGCAGCAGGACTTCGGGTTCATCTGACGCGAGATGATCACACCCGTCGAGCGATTTACCAAGCCCGGCTCCGTAGAGCATTGGAACAAGGACATATAAAGCCCAACGCGCACCGCAGACGAATCGGATTTTACCGCTGCCGCCCCGCCGGCGGAACCCGCTCAGAGCAAATGTCCATCGCCCGCCAGGGCCTGATCGAGTCTTTGAATGAGCTGGGCGGCCTTCGGATCGGTTTCGGTGGTATCAGGCGCGGCTGCCGGAGCGGGCGGCGCGCTGGCGGCGGCCTGCTGGGCCGCGAGGTCGAATGCCAGGTTCAGCGAGGCCAGCACCGCGATGCGGTCGCGGGCCTTGACTTTTCCCGCGTCGCGGATTTTGCACATGGCGGCATCCACGCGTTCGACGGCTTCGCGCAGCTGCGCCTCGCCGCCATCGGGACAGCCGAGCAGATAGCTCTGTCCCATGATCTGTACTTCAATCTGCTTCATGCGGGGGAATCTTCGGAAGGTGGTTCAGCCGGCAACCGTTCGAGCAGGGCATCGAGGCGCGTGCGGGCCGCGACGAGCCGCGACTTCAGTGCGTCGCGTTCGCGCGTGAGCGCATCGACCTGTTCCTGCAGCAGCGCGTTGGTGCGCTGCACCTCTTCGTGACGCACGAGCAGTCGTTCGACGCGCTCGGCGATCTGATCGATGGGGCTGGAGGCGGGCATGGTTGGCGATTGTAGTTTCCCGGGGAGGCGGTCCCGCCGAGGCCGGACGCGCTGCCCGGCGTGGCAGGGATTCTGCGGCTTTGCCGCCTGCCGATCAAACCCTTGGGGGCCTTTTCAGGCCTCGCTCAGCCGCACATAGGTGGCCAGCAGCGCACTCTTGGCGACCACGCCCAGCAGCACGGGGTTTTCCGCGCTCTCGATCACCGGCAGCCGCTCGCCCAGATGGTCGAGAAAGCGCTGCAGCGCCTCGCCCAGCCCGGTGCCGGCGGTGATCGGCTGGATCGTTTGGGAGAGCAGGGCGGAGGCCGTCGTCTCCTGGGGCGCCGTACCGAGCGACGAGAGCGGCACCACGCCGAGATAACGGTTGTCCGCGTCCACCACGTACAGGTACTTCACGGGGTACTGCAGGAAGAGCCTGCTCATCGCCTCGCGGTCCGCCTGCGGTCCGACCACCGTTTCGGCCGGCTGCACCAGGTCGCGCATGTGCAGCCCGCGCAGGCGCATCTGGTCGTCGCGCTGCGCGTTGCGATGCAGCGTGATCTCGTACATCGAGCCCGCATTGGCCGAGCGCGCGACGAAGTACGCGATGACGCTCGCAGCCATCAGCGGCAGCATGACCTGGTAGCTCAGCGTCATCTCGAAGATCATCAGGATGGCCATCAGCGGCGCCTGCGTCGCGCCCGCCAGGAAGGCTCCCATGCCGACGATGGCGTAGGCGAAGGGCGCCGAGCTCGCCGCCGGCCACAGTGCCTGCACGCCCTGGCCGAACAGCGCGCCGATCATGCAACCGAAGAAGAGCGCCGGCGTGAACACGCCGCCCACCGCGCCCGAGCCCGCCGTGGCCATGGTGGCGACCGCCTTGGCGAGCAACACCATCGCGATCAGCGTCCATGCCCATGGCGTGTGCAGCACTGAATTCACCACGCTGTAGCCATTGCCCCAGACCTCCGGCATCGGCACCGACACTGCGCCCATCACGAGCCCGCCCAGCGCCAGCCGCCACGGCAGAGCGATCGGCAGCCGCGAGAACAACGCCCGGCTGCCCTGCAGCGCGCGCAGGAAGCCGACCGCCGCGAAGCCCAGCAGCACGCCGAGCACGCAGAACAGCACGACCTCGGTGCCGTGGATCTCCGGGAACGGCGGCATCCTGTAGGGCGGCTGGTAGCCCGGCAGCGCCCGCATCGCGACGTTGGCGACCACCGAGGCGATGATGATCGGCCCCACGCTCTCCATCGCGATGGAGCCCAGCACGATCTCCGCGACGAAGAAGGCGCCGGCAATGGGCGCGTTGTAGGCTGCCGTAAGGCCCGCCGCCGCGCCGCAGGCCACCAGCAGCCGCAGCCGTTCCGCCGGAAAGCGGAACACCCGCCCGAGCAGCGACGAGGCCAGCGCCGCCAACTGCACCATCGAGCCCTCGCGCCCGATCGAGCCGCCGGTGCCGATGCTCACCAGCGAGGACGCGCTGCGCGCCAGCGTCTGCGCCACCGGAATGCGCCCGTCGCCCAGCACGATGGCTTCCATGTAGTCCGAGGTGGCGCTGCGTTCGGCCACGCGCTTCGCGAGCACCAGCAGCAGTCCCGCCACCAGCCCGCCGAGCGTGGGGCAGGCGATGCGCGCCCACCACGGCAGGTGCTTGGCCATCGCCACGAGCCCTTCGCCCGGCCCGAGCACCAGATGCTCGAAGGCCAGCAGTGCCGCGCGAAAGAGTTCGGTCGCCAGCGTGCCGAGCAGTCCGGCCACGATGGACCACAGCAGCATCGACTGCCAGCCCGAGACACCGAAGAGACGCTGCAGCGCCGAGCGAAGATTCAGGAAGACCGAGGCGGGCCGCATCATGGCCGTCGATGTTAGCGGTACCACGACTTTCGACTTAAGTAACGCTGGGCAGGGCATAGAATTCCGCCCGTTGGTGCTCGCGCCGTGGTTCGCACGGCGCAGTTCAACGGGAAGCAGGAGTGGAAGCCCCGGGTTCGTACCGGAACAAGGCCGAAGCCGCCTGCGCTGCCCCCGCAACGGTCAAGCAGACGGCGCCGCAAGGTGCCAGCCCCTTTCCATCGAAGCCACTGGACGCCCTGAAACAGGTGTCTGGGAAGGCGGTGAGGAGCCGTTCTGCCAGCCCGGATACCGGCCAACAAGGCGGCTGCCGCACGCGTCGACGATGAACGCATGCGCGGCCATTGCGCCCAGGCGCCGGCGGGGAGGCCGGCCAGGGGTATTGACGTTCGTTCGCTTGATTCATGATTTCCCACGTTTGCTTTTCCCGCGGCCGCGTTCCTGCGCGCCGTTTCCGCCAGGCCTGCCTGCCGCTCGCACTGGTTTCCGCCTTCGGCGGCACGGCGGTCCATGCGCAGGAGGCGCCAGCCCTCGCCGAGACGGTGGTCACGGCCAACCGCACGCCGCAGCCGCTGTCGGACCTCGTGGGTGACGTCTCCATCGTCGACCGCAAGGCGATCGAGCGCAGTGGCGCGACCGGCGTGGCCGACGTGCTCTCGCGCCTGCCCGGCATCGAGATCTCGCGCTCCGGCGGCGTGGGCAACACCACCAGCCTGTTCATCCGTGGCGCCGAGACGCGCTTCACCGCCGTGTACCTCGACGGCGTGCGCATCGACTCGCAATCCACCGGCGGCGCCGGCTGGGAAGGCATTCCGCTCTCGCAGATCGACCGCATCGAAGTGCTGCGCGGCCCGGCCGCCGCGGTCTACGGCTCCGACGCCGTGGGCGGCGTGATCCAGCTTTTCACCAGGCGCGGCGAGGAGGGCGTGTCGCCCTACGCGGGCATCGGCATCGGCAGCTACGGCCTGCGCAAGATCGAAGGCGGCGTGAGCGGCAAGTCGGGCCTCTTCGACTACTCGTTCGGCGTGGCACATGAAGAGAGCAAGGGCTACAACGTGCAGCCCGTGGACAAGCGCAACGTGACCAAGGACGGCTTCACCAGCCCCGACCGCGACGGCTACAACAGCACCTCGGGCAACGTGAAGCTGGGCTTCCAGATCACGCCCGACCAGCGCATCGAGGCCACGATGCTCGCCAGCGATACCAAGGCCGGCTACGACGCCACCGTGGCCTACAAGACCAAGCCGCCGATCCTGTTCCGCGACGACGTGTCGAGCAACACGCTGCGCACCGCCGGCCTGACCTGGTCGGCCAAGTGGAACGACGTCTACAGCACCCGCGTGCAGGTGACCGACTCGCAGTCGGTCTACAAGACGCAGCCCTCGTTCTACCGGACCGAGACCAAGCTGCGCGGTTACCTGTTCCAGAACGAATTCCGCTTCGGCCCGCACCTTGTCACCGCCACGCTGGAGCGCCGCGAGGACGCGCTCGAGAACGCGGCCACCACCACCTCGAAGCTGCTGTCGCGCGACCGCTCGCAGAACGCCATTTCGCTCGGCTACGGCTTCGTGCAGGGCCCGCACTCGCTGCAACTGCACGTGCGCCACGACAGGGACAGCGAGTTCGGCGGCAAGACCACCGGCAGCGCAGCCTACGGCTACGCCATCACGCCGTCGCTGCGCTTCACGGCGTCGGCCGGCACCGCCTTCCGCGTGCCCACGCTGTACCAGCGCTTCAGCGAATACGGCCTGGCCACGCTCAAGCCCGAATCGAGCCGCAACCTCGAGCTGGGCCTGCAGTACACCGAAGGCGCCACCCAGCTGGGCGTAGTGGCGTACGCCAACCGCGTGCAGAACCTGATCGTGTTCGACGGCTCGGCCAAGGGCTGCGCCTCGTCCTTCGGCTGCTACGCGAGCACGGCCCGCGCGCGTTACCAGGGCGTCACGCTGTCGGGCAGCCACCGCATCGGCGACGTCACGCTGCGCAGCTCGCTCGACTTCCAGGACCCGCGCGACCTCGCCACCCACAACCTGCTGGCCCGCCGCGCGCAGCGCCACGCCACCATCGGCGCCGACTGGCGCGTCGCTGGCTGGACGCTGGGAGCCGAGGTGCAGACCTCCAGCCGCCGCTACGACGATGCCGCCAACAGCGTCAAGCTCGGCGGCTACACGGTGCTGAACCTGTCGGCCACCACGCAGATCACGCGCGACCTCAACCTGGTCGCGCGCGTCGACAATGCGGGCAACAAGGACTACCAGTTCGCGCGGCTGTACGCCACCGCAGGCCGCACCGCGTACGTCGGTCTCAAGTGGACGCCTCAATAAGCTCATCTCCCCGTCCGGACGGCACCGCCAGCGGTGCCGCGGCGGTTTCATGCGCCGCCGTGCTCGTGGCCGCCCCGGCCTCGGGGCAGGGCAAGACCACCGTCGCGGCCGCGCTGGCGCGGCTGCATGCGCGCCAGGGCCGGCGCGTGCGCGCCTTCAAGTGCGGTCCCGATTTCCTCGACCCGCACTGGCTGGCGCTTGCCACCGGTGCGCCCGTGCATTCGCTCGATCTCTGGATGACCGGCGAGGCCGACTGCCGCGCGCGCCTGCACGAGGCGGCGGCCGGATGCGACCTGTTGATCGTCGAGGGCGTGATGGGCCTCTTCGACGGCACTCCCAGTGCCGCCGACCTGGCGCAGCGCTTCGGCCTGCCGGTGCTGGCGGTGATCGATGCGCAGGCCATGGCGGGCACCTTCGGCGCGCTGGCCTACGGGCTGCAGAACTTCCGCCCCGGCCTGCCGTGGGCGGGCGTGCTGGCGAACCGCGTGGCCAGTGAGCGGCACGCGGGCATGCTGAAGGACGCATTGCGCGATCCCTCGCAATGGCTCGGCGCCTTGCCGCGCGAAGCGGGGTTCACGCTGCCCGAACGGCACCTGGGGCTGGTGGCCGCCACCGAACTCGGCGACGCGACGGCGAGGCTCGACGCGGCGGCCGACGTGCTGGCCGCCACGCCGCTCGGACAGATGCCGGTCGCCCGCATGCCGCAGGTGCGCTTCGAGGCTCCCGCATCCGACGAGGCGCAGGCCGTACCGCCGCTGCTCGCCGGCCGCACCATCGCCATTGCGCGCGACGCCGCCTTCTCCTTCATCTACCCGGCGAACCTCGACGTGCTCACGGCACTGGGCGCGCGGCTAAGCTTCTTCTCGCCGCTCGCGGGCGATGCACTGCCTGCCTGCGATGCGGCCTGGCTGCCCGGCGGCTATCCCGAGCTGCACGCCGGGGCCCTGGCCGCCTGCGCGCCCATGCGCGAATCGCTCGCCGCGCACGTCGCCTCGGGCAAGCCGGTCTGGGCCGAGTGCGGCGGCATGATGGCGCTGTTCGACGAACTCGCGCTGCAGGACGGCGGGCAGGTCCATCGCCTCTGGGGCCTGCTGCCCGGCCGCGTGACCATGCAGAAGCGGCTGGCCGGCCTCGGGCCGCAGCAGCTCGCGCTCGGCAGCCATGTCCTGCGTGGCCACACATTCCACTATTCCAGCTGCGAGACGCCGCTCGTGCCCGCCGCGCACACCGCCCGGCCCGGGGCGACGCAGCCCGTGGGCGGGCGCGCCGGCGAAGCGCTGTACGTGCACGGGCCGGTGCGCGCGAGCTATTTCCACGCGTGGTTCGCCTCCAGTCCGCAAGCCACCGCGCGCCTTTTCGGCGCCATGCCCATCGAGTTGGAGAGCCATGCCGCATCAACCGACCAAGCCTAGGACCCCGGCGCACGAGTTCATCCTCGGCGGCCAGAAGAGCGGCAAGTCGCGCCGCGCCGAGCAGCGCGCCATCGACTGGCTCGCGGCCGATGCGCGTACGCACCGCGCCGTGCTGATCGCCACCGCGCAGGCCTACGACGACGAGATGCAGGAGCGCATCGTGCGCCACCAGGCCGACCGGGCCGAGCGCGTGCCCGGCATGCGCACCATCGAGGAGCCCGTCGAGCTCGCGCGCGCCATCGTCACGCAGAGCACGCCCGAGACGCTGGTGGTGGTCGACTGCCTCACGATGTGGCTCACGAACCTGCTGATGCCCATGCCTTCGGAAGACGCCCGCCCCGTGACGCGCACACCCGCGACGCACATCGCCATGCTGCTGGTGGCCCTGCGCGATGCGCCCGGGCCGGTGGTGCTGGTCGGCAACGAGATCGGGCTGGGCGTGATTCCGCTGGGCCGCGAGACGCGCGCCTTCGTCGATTCGCTCGGCCGGCTGAACCAGGACGTGGCCGCGGCCTGCGACCGCGTCACGCTGATGGCGGCCGGCCTGCCGCTGAGCCTGAAGGCGCCCGCTGCATGAAGAAGGTCTTCGCTCTGCTGGCTGTGCTCGGCCTTGCCCTGTGCGCGCTGTCGGCGCATGCCCTGGAGGTGGTCGACGAGCGGGGCGTTTCCGTCGAGCTGCCGCAGCCGCCGCAGCGCATTGTCACGCTGCTGCCGTCGCTCACCGAATCGGTCTGCGCGCTCGGTGCCTGCGACCGGCTGGTGGGCGTGGATCGCTATTCCAATTCGCCCGCGCAGGTGAAGGTGCTGCCGCAGCTCGGCGGCGGCATCGACCCGAACGTGGAGGCCATCGTCGCGCTCAAGCCCGACGCGGTGCTGCTGGCCAAGTCATCGCGCGTCACGCAGCGGCTGGAGGCGCTGGGCCTGAAGGTGCTGGTGCTCGAGCCCAAGAGCCATGCCGACGTGCGCCGCGTGCTCGACAAGCTCGACCAGGTACTCGGCACGCACGAGGCGCCCAAGGTCTGGCGCGTGATCGACGCCAGCGTGTCGGCCGCCGCACAGTCGGTGCCCGCGGGCGCGAAGGGCCAGCGCGTGTATTTCGAAGTGAACAGCGCGCCGTACGCGGCCGGCGAGTCGTCCTTCATCGGCGAGACGCTCTCGCGGCTGGGCATGAAGAACATCGTGCCCGCATCGCTGGGCCCATTCCCCAAGCTCAACCCCGAGTACGTGGTGCGCGCGAACCCCGATCTCATCATGGTCAGTGTGCGCAGCGCGCAGGGGCTGGAGCAGAGACCCGGCTGGGGCGGCATCCGCGCGGTGCGCGAAGGACGTATCTGCCGCTTCAGCGAAGAGCAGTCCGACGTGCTCGTGCGGCCCGGCCCGCGCATGGACGAGGCGGCGCGGCTGATGGCCCGATGCCTTGCCGACAAGTTCGGCGAAAAGTTCGGTGACAAGGGCGGCGGGCGATGAGCGTGGCGACCGTCAGGCACACGGCCCATCTGCGTCGCGTGCTGCTGCTGGGCGCCGGGCTGCTGGTGCTGGGCGCCGCGCTCATGCTGCTGGGGCTCGGCATCGGCAGCACCGGCTTCGAGAGCTTGTTCGCTGCGCGGCACGACCCGGTGGCGCTGCAGATCGTGTGGGATATCCGCCTGCCGCGCACCCTCGGCGCCTGGCTCGCGGGCGCGCTGCTCGGGCTGGCGGGCGCGGTGGCGCAGGGGCTCTTCCGCAATCCGCTGGCCGATCCGTACCTGCTGGGCAGCGCCTCGGGCGCCTCGCTGGGCGTGGCGCTGGCGCTGCTGATGTTCGGCGGCTCGGCCGCCAGCGCGCAGTGGGTGATGCGGCTCGGGCTCACCGGCGCGGCCTTCCTGGGCGCGGTGCTCGCGGTGATGCTCACGCTGATGCTGGCGCGCGGCGTGCAGCAGACGCTGCGGCTGCTGCTGGCCGGCGTGATCGTCGGCGTGGTGCTCGGCGCCGCGAAAGACCTCATCACCATCGCCTCGGCGGACATCCTCCAGGCCATCCAGGGCTTCGTCCTCGGCAGCACCGGCCTCGTCGGCTGGAGCGCCTGCGCGGTGATGGCGATGGTCGGCGCCGTCTGCCTGCTGGCGGGCTGGGCGCTGGCACCGGTGCTCGACGGCCTCGCGCTCGGCGAAGCCACCGCGCGCAGCCTGGGCCTGCCGCTGGGCGCGATGCGCGCGGCGCTGGTCGTCGTGCTGGCGCTGGCCACCGGCGCGGCCGTGGCGCAGACCGGGCTCATCGCCTTCGTCGGCCTGGCGGCGCCGCACCTGGTGCGTTCGGTCGTGAAGACCACGCACGCGAGGCTGATCTTGCTGTCGGCGCTGATGGGCGGGCTGCTGCTGATGGCGGCCGACCTGCTCGCGCGCTGGCTGATCGCGCCGCAGGAACTGCCGGTGGGCGTGCTCACGGCCGTTCTGGGCGGCAGCTACCTGCTGTGGCTGATGCACCGGCGCAGCGCGCGCGGAGGCGTGGCATGAGCCGCGACGACACGCCCGCCGCGCTCGAGGCGCGCCGCCTGAGCGCCACGCTCGGTGTCACCGAGGTGCTGCACGACATCGACCTGGCGCTGCCGTCGGCCCGCTGGACCAGCATCGTCGGACCGAACGGCGCGGGCAAGTCGACGCTGCTCAAGGCGCTGGCGGGGCTGCTCGCGCATCGCGGCGAAGTGCGGCTCTTCGGCGAGGCGCAGGACAAGGTGCCCGCCCGTGTGCGTGCCCGGCGCCTTTCCTGGCTCGGCCAGAGCGGCACGGGCGAGGGCAGCGCCGACGACCTGATGGTCTACGACGTCGCCATGCTCGGCCGCCTGCCGCACCAGCGCTGGCTGGCCGCGCCCGGGGAAGCCGACCGCGAGGCGGTTGAGCGGGCCCTGCGCAGCACCCAGGCCTGGGACTGGCGAGACCGCCCGCTGGGCCAGCTCTCGGGCGGCGAACGCCAGCGCGTGCTGCTGGCGCGCGCGCTCGCGGTGGAGGCCGAGGTGCTGCTGATGGACGAGCCGCTCGCCAACCTCGACCCGCCGCACCAGGCCGACTGGATGCAGATCGTCCGCGCGCTCGTCGCCGAAGGCCGCACCGTGGTCAGCGTGCTGCACGAGCTGCCGATGGCACTGGCGGCCGACGAACTGGTGGTGATGGACCGGGGCCGCGTCGTCCGCCATGGCGGCTGCGACGACCCGGCCACCCATGCCGCGCTGGAGCAGGTGTTCGACCACCGCATCCGCGTGCATCGCGTGGCGGACCAATGGATCGCGCTGCCGAAGTAGCCACACAGAAAACAAGCACAGGAACAACACACCATGCAGATCGAAACCCCACCCAGCGAGAAGCCCTACGAAAAGCCCGAGGGCGAGCGCCGCGGCATCGTCATCGTCAACACCGGCGACGGCAAGGGCAAGAGCACGGCCGCCTTCGGCCTCGCGCTGCGCGCGCATGGCCGCGGCAAGGCCGTGAAGATCTACCAGTTCATGAAGGTGCCGAGCGCGCGCTTCGGCGAGCACCGCATGTTCGAGCAGATCGGCATCCCGATCGAAGGCCTGGGCGACGGCTTCAGCTGGAAGAGCCAGGACCTGGAGCGCTCCGGCCAGCTCGCGCGCGACGGCTGGGAGAAGGCGAAGGCGGCGATCCTCTCGGGCGAGTTCTTCCTCGTGGTGCTCGACGAGATCACCTATCCGCTGATCTACGGCTGGTTGCCGCTCGAAGGCGTGCTCGAAACGCTGCGCGCGCGGCCGAAGCACGTGCACGTGGCGCTCACCGGCCGGCGCTGCCCGCCGGAGATCATCGAGCTGGCCGACACCGTGACCGAGATGATGCTGGTCAAGCACGCCTTCAAGGCCGGCATTCCCGCGCAGCGCGGCATCGAGGACTGAAGAAGAAAGACATGGCACACGCGTTCGAGGCTGGCGAGGCGAGGGCGGTGTATCGCGCCATCCACGAGCGGCGCGACATGCGCCACTTCGTTGGCGGCAGCGTCGCGCCCGAGGTGCTTCGCCGGCTGCTCGACGCGGCGCACCATGCGCCCAGCGTGGGCTTCATGCAGCCGTGGCGATTCATCCGCATCCGTGGCGAGGCGCTTCGGCACCAGTTGCATCGCATCGTCGAACAGGAGCGCGTGCTGACCGCCCGCGCCCTCGGCGAACGCGAGGACGAGTTCATGCGCCTGAAAGTGCAGGGCCTGCTCGACGCCGCCGAGCTGCTGGCGGTGACGCTGGCCGACGGCCGCGAGAAGCACGTGTTCGGCCGCCGTACGCTGCCGCAGATGGATCTGGCCTCGGCCTCCTGCGCCATCCAGAACATCTGGCTGGCGGCGCGCGCCGAGGGGCTGGGCATGGGCTGGGTGTCGCTGTTCGACCCGGCCGAGGTGGCCGCGCTGCTGGGCCTGCCCGAAGGCGCGGAACCCATCGCCTTGCTGTGCCTGGGCCCCGTGGCCGACTTTTACGAAGAGCCGATGCTGCAGCGCGAACGCTGGGCGAAGCGCGAGCCGCTCGCGTCGCTGGTGTTCGACGAAGGCTGGGGCCGGCCTTCGGACCTCTTCGACCATCCGTCCACCGTGGAGCCCACCTGATGCTGGCCTTCGACTCCGTTCTTTTCGAGCTAGCGCGCCTGTTTCTCTGGCCGGTGACGCTGGGCGTGCTGCTGTCCTTCGTCTATGCCGTGTACTGCCTGGGCGCGTTCGGCGTCGAGTACATCCAGCGGCGCCGCGACCCGTCGCGCGCGCTGGTGCTGCAGCCGCATGCGCAGGCCAGCCAGGAGCAGATGGAGCTGGTCGTGCTCAAGCAGCTCGAGGGCGTGCGCCTGTGCAGCCGCGTGGCGCCGATGCTCGGGCTGATCGCCACGATGATCCCGATGGGCCCGGCGCTGGTTGCCGTGGCCTCGGGGGAATCGCAGGGTGTGGCGCAGAGCCTGGCACCGGCCTTCGCGAGCGTGATCGTGGCACTGGCCTCGGCCTCGATCACCTTCGTGGTCTACACCGTGCGCCGCCGCTGGCTGATGCGCGAGCTGGTGACGGTGCTCGACGCGCGGGACCGCCTCTCATGAGCAGCCGGCGCCAGTTCTCGATATTGAGCAGCCTGGACATCGACGACGACGACCCGGTGCTTTCCACCATCAACCTGATCGACGTGTTCATGGTGGTGATCGGCATGCTGATGATCGCGGTCATCAACAACCCGATGAATCCTTTCGCGCAGGACAAGGTGACGATCATCCGCAACGAGGGCCAGCCGAACATGGAGATCGTGACCCGCGAGGGCCGCAAGATCACGCGCTTCAAGGCCAGCGGCGCGACCGGGCAGGGCGACGGCGAGAAGGCCGGCACCGCCTGGCGGCTGAAGGACGGGACGATGGTCTACGTGCCGGCGGACGCGGTGCCGGCCGGTCCGGGCCCGGGCGGGAAGTGACGCGGGTCTTCCTTTTCTGGCTGCTGGCGGCGCTGGGGTTCGTCGCGCCGGCGCAGGCCCATCCCGCGGGCGGGCGGGTCGTGGTGCTGAGCACTTCGCTCGTATCGCCGGCAAGGGTGATGCGGCTGCAGGCGGCCGCGCGCGAAGCGGGCCTGCCCTTGCAGGTGGTGTCGGCATCGAGGGATTCGCCCGAGGCATTGGCGGGCGCGGTGGAGGGCGCGAGCCTGCTGGTCGTCGATGCGCCGCACATCAGCGTCGCGCAGGCGGCGGCCGCGCGCTTCGGTGACGCGATCTCGCGCGGTAGCGTGCCGTATGTGCTGGTCGGCGAGTTCGCGCTGGTCGCCAATGGGCAGGCTTCCACCGCCGCGCCGCTCGCGGCGGAGCGTGGCGTCGATGCCGCGTGGGCGCAGCGGCTGCGCGAATACTGGCGCTTTCCGGGCGCGGCCAACCTGGGCGCCGCGATGAAGGCGATGGCGCAGCCCGGCAAGGCCGACGGGTTGCCCGATCCCGTGCCGATGCCGCTGGCCGGCCTCTATCACCCGGCATGGCCGCGCATCGAGACCGGCGTCCCGGCCATCGAAGGACTGGCGGGCAGCGGCACCGTCGCCATCGCGATCAACAGCGCCACCGTGGCCGGCGAAGACACCGGCTGGCTCGACGCGCTGATCGCCTCGCTCGAACGGCGCGGCCTGCGCGCCTATGCCTTCTACGGCCCGCGCCAGCAGAAGGACCTGTTCTTTCGCATGACGCACGACGGCGAACGCCGAGTGGCCGATGTCATCGTCAATGCCTCGCTGGTCTTCAGCCCGAACGAGCGCAAGGCCGAGCTGGAGCGCATCGGCGTGCCGGTGCTGCAGACGCTGCCGTCGCTGGCGATGGACGCCGATCAATGGGCGCGCAGCAGGGACGGCCTCGCGCAGACCGACATCGCCTCCTACTACAGCCCGAGCGAGCTGGCCGGCATGACCGACCCGATGCTCGTGAGCGCCCGCGACGGGGCAAGCGGCACGCTGCAGCCGCTGCCCGCGCAGATCGACGCCGTCGCAGCCAAGGCCGCCGCGCTGCTGCGGCTCCAGCGCACGCCGCCGGCCGACCGGCGCGTGGCGATGCTGGTCTACAACTACCCGCCGGGCGAAGCCAACTTCGGCGCCTCCTTCCTCAACGTGCCGCGCAGCGTGAGCAACATGCTGGCGGCGATGAAGTCGGCCGGCTACGGCACCGAGCTGCCGGGCACCGACGCGCTGATCGCGCAGGTGCAGGCGACGATGAAGGCCTACTACCCGAACCCCACGGGCCAGGGCGACGAGCTGCAGCCGCTGCTCGACAGGGGCCTGGCCGACACGCTGCCGCTGCCGGCCTACCTCGCGTGGTTCCGCGCGCTGCCGCAGGAGACGCAGCGCCGCATCGAAAGCTACTGGGGCCCGCCCGAGAAGTCGACCATGCTGCGCCCCGTGGCGGGCGAGCCGGCCTTCGTGATTCCGCGCGTGCGCTTCGGCAACGTGGTCGTGCTGCGCCAGCCGCCGCGCTTCGAGCCCGGCACGCAGGTGGCCGGCAAGGCCGAGCAGGTCTATCACCGCTCGGCCGTTCCGCTGAGCCACGGCTACCTCGCCACCTATCTCTGGCTGCGTACGCGCTTCGGTGCCGGCGCCGTGGTGCACGTCGGCACGCACGGCACGGTCGAATGGTCGGCGGGCAAGGAGCGCGGGCTGTCGGTGCAGGACGACCCGCTGCTCGCGCTGGGCGACCTGCCCAACGTGTACCCGTTCATCATGGACAACCTCGGCGAGGCCACCACCGCCAAGCGGCGCGGGCGCGCGACCATGGTGAGCCATTCGACGCCGCTGTTCGCGCCCGCCGGCTTCCGCCCCGGCGTGCAGGAGATGCACGAGCGCATGCACGAGTGGGAGACGCTGTCGCCCGGCCCTGTGAAGACCGCGCTGGAAAGGCGGCTCGCAGCCGAGTTCGCGGAGCACCGCTACGACCGCGACCTGGGCTGGACGCCCGCGCGCATCCGCGCCGATTTCGCCGGCTTCATCGCGGTGCTGCATCCCTACCTCGACGAGCTCGCGCAGACCGCCCAGCCGCTGGGCCTCGCCACCTTCGGGCAGGCGCCCGATGCGCAGCGGCGGCGCATGACCATCCTGCAGATCCTCGGCAAGCCGCTGGTCGAAGCACTTGGCGAGGACATCGACGAGGCCTTCCTGATCGACGCGAGGAACATCGCCGGCTCGCGCCCCGCGCGCTGGGTGGAACAGGCGCTCACCGACGCGCAGGCCGCGGGCGCCATGGGCGCGACGCCCGCCGACCGGCAGAAGCTGCTGGAGCTGGCCCAGCGCGCCCGCAAGCTCGACGATGTGTTTGCGCACAACGAGGAAATCGAGGGCCTGCTGACCGCGCTCGACGGCCGCTACCTGAAGTCCAGCTACGGCGGCGACCCGGTGCGCAACCCCGACAGCCTGCCGACCGGGCGCAACCTCTACGGCTTCGACCCGAGCCGCGTGCCCACTCGCGCAGCCTGGGAGACGGGCGTGGCCGCCATGGATGCCTGGATCGCGGAGCATGCGAAGACCCATGCCGGCAAGGCGCCCAAGAAGATCGCCTTCACCCTCTGGGCCGGCGAGGCTTCACGCCACCAGGGCGTGCTGGAGAGTCAGGCCTTCTATGCCATGGGCGTGAAGCCGCGCTGGGACGAGGGCGGGCGCATGGCGGGCATCGAGATCATTCCCGCATTGCAGCTGAAGCGGCCGCGCATCGACGTGCTCGTCAGCGTCACCGGCTCCTACCGCGACCAGTTCCCGGCCGTGATGCGCTGGCTCGACGAGGCGGTGCAGCAGGTGGCGGCCCTGCGCGAACCCGGCAATGCCGTGGCCGGAAACAGCGAGGCGATGGCGCGCAGGCTGCGCGCGGAAGGCGCGACGGCGAGCGAGGCGCAGCGCTGGTCGACGGCCCGTGTGTTCTCGAACGAGCAGGGCAGCTACGGCGCCGGGCTGGAAGAAGCCGCGCTTGCGAGCGAGGTGTGGAAGAACCAGCAGCGCGGAGGCGGCGACGCGCAGATGGCGCAGCTCTACATGGACCGCATGGGCCATGCCTACGGCAAGGGCCTCGATGGCGCCGTGCGGCCCGGTGCCTATGCGGGCAACCTCGTGCAGGTCGATGCTGCGCTGATGGCACGCAGCTCCAACCTGTACGGCGTGCTGACCAACGACGACCCGTTCCAGTATCTCGGCGGCATCGCGCAGGCGGTGCGGCATCTCACCGGCAAGGACCCGGCGCTGTACGTGCAGAACCTGCGCGACGGCAGCGCGGTGCGCACCGACACCGCCGCAGGCGCCATCGCGCGCGAGATGCAGACGCGCTACCTGCATCCGCAGTGGATCGAGGCGCAGAAGGCCGAGGGCTACAGCGGCACGCTGCAGGTGCTGAAGACCGCGCAGTTCCTCTGGGGCTGGCAGGTCACGGCGCCGGCCGCCGTGCGGCAGGACCAGTGGCAGTCGCTGCACGACGTGTACGTGCGCGACCGGTACAGGCTGGGCACGCGCGAATGGCTGGAAGGCGACAACCGCGCGGCCTTCGCGCAGACGCTGGAGCGCATGCTCGACGCGGTGCGGCTGAACTACTGGAGCCCAGATGCCGCCACGCGGCGCGAGTTGGCGCGGGCGTACGCGGAGGCGGTTCGGGCGACGGGACTGCGCGAGCGCAATGCGGGCGTGCAGCGTTTCGCGCAGTCAGAGCTTTCGCCGCCGGCCTCGCCCGTCCCCAAGTCGCATCCGCCAGTCGCTCCAGTGGTTGTGGCGACGCCGGCGCCCGAGCCTGTTCCGAACGAGAGCCCGGCGCAGGACGGCCCCCAGCCCGTGAGCGGCCTGAAGCTCGAGCCGACACCCGCCGAGGCGCCATCGCCCCACGCCGAAAGCGTCGTCTTCCGGCTCTGGGTGGCGCTGGGTGCTGCGCTGCTCGTCGCGTTCGGCGCGCTGATGCAATGGCGCCGGGGCAGGGCCGTCGCCTGATTCGCGAGAATGGCGGCTCCCATGCCCTTGCCGAGTTCCGAATACGCCATCGCCTTTGCCGCCGCGCTGTGGATCGCGCTGGCCGTCGACCGCTGGCTGGGCGAGCCGCCCGCGCCGCTGCATCCGGTCGTGTGGATGGGGCGATATCTCGGGATGGGGGCCGGCATCGCTCCGCGCGCGCATCAGGCGAAGGCGGTCGACCTGCCGATGTTCTTCACCGGCGCGCTGCTGTGGTGCGTGGGGGCGGCGTGCGTCTGGGGCGTTGCCATGGCTCTGCAGACGCTGGCGATGCTCTACCTGCCCGCGTGGGTGATGGCGTTGCTGATCGGCCTGCTGCTCAAGCCTCTCTTCGCCTGGCGCATGCTGCGCGACGAGGTGCTCGCGGTCGAAGCCGCGCTGGGTGTTTCGCTCGATGCAGGCCGCCAGCAGCTGGCGCGCCTCGTGAGCCGCGACGTGAGCCGGCTCAGCGAGCGCGAAGTGCGCGAAAGCGCCATCGAGTCGCTCGCGGAAAACCTCAACGACTCGCTCGTGGCGCCCGTCTTCTGGTTCGTGCTGCTGGGCCTGCCGGGCGCGGCGCTCTACCGTTTCGCCAACACCGCGGATGCGATGTGGGGCTATCGCGGCGAGCGCAGCGGCCGCGACTGGACCTGGTTCGGCAAATGGGCCGCGCGTGCGGACGACGTGCTCTCGTGGATTCCGGCACGCATCACCGTGGCGCTGCTTGCGCTCGCGGCATGGCGCTGGCCTTCGGGGCTGTCTGAAGAAGCCCGCCGCACGCCGTCGCCCAACAGCGGCTGGCCGATGGCGACGGTGGCGCTGCTGCTCGGCGTGCGACTGGCGAAGCCGGGCGTGTATGCGCTGAACGCGGAAGGCCGTGCGCCTTCGGCCGACGATATGCAGCGCACCGCGCAACTGGGCGGTCGGGCCGCATTGGCGCTGGGCGTGTTCGCCTCGCTGGGTATCGTGGCCATCGTGGCGGTTACCGGCTGGAGGCTCGCATGAGCCCGGCGGTTCACGGCGGGCCCGATGCCGCCGGCACGGCGCCGCACGACTTTTCGACCAACGGCAACGCGGTGGGCTCGTGCCCGGCCGTCGTGTCGGCACTGCGCGCTGCCGACGCGGCGCATTACCCGGACCCGCACTACACGGCGCTGCGGGGCCGTCTCGCGGCCTTTCATGGCGTGGTGGTCGACCGCATCGTGATCGCGGCCAGCGCGAGCGAGTTCATTCACCGCATCAGCGCAGCCGTGGCACAGGGCGGCGGCAGCCGGGTCTGGCTGCCGCCGCACAGCTACGGCGACTACGAGCGCGCCGCGCAGGCCTGGGGCCTGCGGGTGCTGCGTGCGCCGCAGCCGCATGCCGATGCCGCGCTGCGCTGGTGCTGCGAGCCGTCGAGCCCGCTGGGGCAGCCGCAGGCCGACCTGCCGCTGCAGGCCGCGGGCACCGGCGGCGCCAGCGTGCTCGATCTCGCCTACGAACCGCTGCGCCTCGAGGGCCGGCCGTCGCTCGATGCCGTGCAGCGCAACCGCGTCTGGCAGTTGTGGACGCCGAACAAGGCGATGGGCCTGACCGGTATCCGTGCCGCCTACGCGATCGCATCCGAGGAGGCAGATGCTTCGTTCATGGCGCGAATCGAAAGGCTGGCCCCCTCATGGCCGCTGGGCACGCACGGCGTGGCGCTGCTCGAGACCTGGACCGGCGACGACGCGCAGCGCTGGCTCGCGCAAAGCCTCCAGACGCTGAGGGACTGGAAGGCCCTGCAACGCGCGATGTGCGAATCGCTCGGCTGGCAATGCCTCCCGGGCGATGCCAACTTCTTCTGCGCGCGCACCGACCGGCCGTATCCCGGCCTGGCCGCCGCGCTGCGCGCCTCGGGGATCAAGCTGCGCGACTGCGCCTCCTTCGGCCTGCCGGGCCATGTGCGCATGGGCGTGCTGCCGCCGGCGAGCCAGCAGGCGCTGAAAGAGGCCTGGACAAGCGCGGCCTGAACACATACACCCACATCCCCGACCGACCCGACCGCCCAGACCTCTCAGATCGACAGGAAAAATGCTCTACGCCATCACCACGCTCTTTCTCTGCCAGCTCGCCGGCGAACTGCTCGTGCAGTGGCTGGGCCTGCCCATTCCCGGCCCGCTGATCGGCATGGTGTTCCTGTTCATCGGCCTGATCGTGCGCGGCAGCGTTCCGCAGGTGCTGACCGACACCTCGGGCCATCTGCTGCGCAACCTGATGCTGCTGTTCATCCCGGCCGTGACCGGCGTGATGCTGCATTTCGAGCGGGTGGGGCGCGAGTGGTTGCCGTTTCTCGCGGCCGGCATCGTGGGCGCCGCCTTCACCATGACGGTCACCGCGCTCACCTTCCGCTGGATGATCCGCATCACCGGCAAGGACGCCCAATAAATGACCGCGCCCGCGAAGCTCTTCGAGATCTGGGTGTTCCTGGCCCAGTCGCCGCTGCTGTGGCTGTCGCTCACGTTGCTGGCTTACCTGGGCGCGCTGTGGCTGCACACGCGCAGCGGGCGCAATCCGGTGGTCAATCCGGTGCTGGTGTCGGTGATCGTCATCGTCACGGTGCTGCTGCTCACGCGCACGCCCTACGACACGTATTTCGAGGGCGCGAAGTTCGTCCACTTCCTGATCGGCCCCGCCACCGTGGCGCTGGCCGTGCCGCTGTACGGGCAGATCGACCGGCTGCGACGGCTGTGGCTGCCCATCGGCGTGGCGCTGCTCGTGGGCTCGGTCGCCGCCATCGTGTCGGCGGTCGGCATCGCCTGGGTGCTGGGCGGGTCGCACGACCTGATGATGTCGCTCGCGCCCAAGTCGGCCACCATGCCCATCGCGATGGGCGTGGCCGAGAAGATCGGCGGGCTGCCTTCACTGGCGGCGGTGGCAGCGGCCGTTGCCGGCATCTCGGGCGCGATCATGGCCACCGGCCTGCTGAACCTGCTGCGCATCAGGGAGCCGGCGGTGCGCGGCTTCGCGGTCGGCATGGCGGCGCATGGCATCGGCACGGCGCGTGCCATCCAGGTGAACGAGACGGCCGGCGCGTTCTCGGCGCTGGCCATGGGGCTGAACGGTATCGCGACGGCGCTGCTGGTGCCGCTCATCGTCAAGCTGATGGGGGCCTAGGCAGGATGGCGAAACCCGCGCCGGCATCGCGCCCGATGGAGCTGGTCTGGCCCGCGAAGGCCTACCTGCCCAGCTACGTCTCGGCGCTGAACCGGGGCTGGGCGCGCGACGAGACGCGGCCCGAGTCGGGCGCGGAGGAGCGCGCAGCCATCAAGGCCGACCCCGACCGCTTCCTGGCCAGCCTCGTGGACCGCAAGGCCAGGGGAGGGCGCATCCTCATGCCCGACGGCTCCAAGGTGCGGCGGCTGCCGGGCTACAAGTGCTGGATGTGGGACGGCGAGTTCTGCGGCAGCATCGACCTGCGCTGGCAGCCGGGCACCGACGCTCTTCCGCTCTACTGCCTGGGTCACATCGGCTACAACGTCGTGCCCTGGAAGCAGCGCAAGGGCTACGCGACGCGCGCGCTGGGCTCGATGCTGAAGCTGGCCGCGGGCGAGGGCCTGGGCCGCGTCGAGATCACGACCAGCCCGGGCAACCTCGCGTCGCAGAAGGTGATCGAGGCCAACGGCGGCGTGCTGATCGAGACCTTCATCACGCTGCCGAGCCAGGGCAGCCTGACCAAGTTGCGATATCGCATCGATCTTTGAACATCGGAAAAAGGAATCCCATGGCCCAGTACACAGCGGAAATCCTCTGGCTGCGTGGCGAGCAGGACTTTCTCGCGAACACCTACAGCAGGCGGCATTCGCTGCGTTTCGACGGAGGCGCGGAAGTGGCGGGCTCGTCGTCGCCGCATGTCGTGCCGCTGCCGATGTCGGATGCCTCGGCGGTCGACCCCGAGGAAATGTTCGTCGCCTCGCTCTCCAACTGCCACATGCTGTGGTTCCTCACGATGGCGGTGAAGCGCAAGTTCGTCGTCGACCGGTATTTCGACGCGGCCACCGGCACGATGGAGAAGAACGCCGAGGGCAAGATGGCGATGACCGTCGTCACGCTGCGCCCGGAGGTGACTTTCTCGGGACAGAACCAGCCCACGCGCGAGCAGATCGAGCAGATGCATCACCGGGCGCACGAGGAGTGCTTCATCGCCAATTCGGTGAAGACCGAGGTGCGCTGCGAGCCGGTGTTCTGACCGGCTGTACTGGCGTCAGCCGACCAGCGAGCGGCTCTTCATTTCGAGCCGCGTGACCAGGCGCTGCAGGGCGGTTTCGGCACCGGGCGGCAGCGCCAGGAAGCGAAAGCCCAGCTGGTAGCGCAGCGTGCCGTTGGGCTGCACGGCGGGGCGCAACGAGACGAGTTCCATGTCGAGCGTGAGCCGGCCGAGCGTGCCGAGCGACAGTTCGCAGTCCCTGAGGTAGGTGCCCAGCTGCAGGCCGGCGGCGCGTGCGTCCCGGGTGCGAAGGCCGACGCCGCCGAGCGACAGGTCCTGCACTTCGAACGAGAAGGCATCGCCCTTGGGCAGGCTGCCCGAGCAGGTGTACGACTCGACGATCGGCGCATCGACGCGGAAGTACTCGCGGCGCTGCATGTAGACGAGCACCTCGGGAAAGTCGGCCTCGAAGGCGGGCAGGCCCTCGTACCGGGTCTCGCGCGGCGAGGCGATGGAGAACTCGACGCGCACGCCGTCCTGCTGGGCCTCGAAGTGGCAGCGCGCCGCCGCAAGCAGGGCCCGGTTCTGCTCGGGCGACGCCCCCCAGTCGAAGGTGAACGCGCGGGCCCGCATGTCCACGTCGAGGAGCTGCGTCACCAGATGGCCGCCCGCGTACTGGACGGTGAGGTTGTCGCGGCGACTGGCGAGGTTGCGCAGGTGAACGCCGATCTCCACCGGCGTGCGGCGGCCGAATTCCTCGCTTGTGCGTTCGCCTGCTGGCGCGTGCGGCTGATCGGGCGCTTCGGCCTGGCCGTTCGACTGGTCTGTATCCATGAGCTTGCCGGTTCGTATGTTCTAGCGGGCGCGCCAGGGCTCCTCCCGGGCCTCTGAACGGCCTTCACCGAGGCCGCGGTACGCGCGTTCAACCGGAAAACGCAGCGGCTTTCAGGTATCGCGCCGAACTGATTAACGGCATCGGGCGGCCAGAATTTAGGGCGCCGGCGTGAATTGTTTGTTGCAGTGCCGCGCGATCAGCGCCGCTGGAGCCTCGGGTTCTTCGCGAAGAGCTCGGCGGCCCAGTCCACGAAGGCGCGCACCTTGGCGCTCAGGTGCCGGTTGGGCGGATACACCACGTGGATCGGCAGCGGGTCGCGCTGCCAGTCGGGCAGCAGCTGGATCAGCTCGCCGCTCTCGATCAGCGGCTCGGCCATGAAGGTGATGCACTGCGAGATGCCGAAACCGCCCAGCACCGCCGTGATGTGGGCGTTGCTCTCGTTCACCGCCACGCGGTAGGGGCCGTTCAGCTCGATATGCTCGTCGCCCTTCCTGAACTCGTGCGGGTACACGCGGCGGGTGGTGCCAGAGAAGTAGCTCACCACGTGGTGGCGTTTCTCGATGTCGTTCGGGTGCTGTGGCATGCCGTAGCGCTTGACATAGGCCGGTGACGCCACGGTGACGAAGTCGAGCGTGCCGATGCGCCGCGCGACCAGCGACTGGTCGTTGAGCTCGCCCGCGCGGATCACGCAGTCGACGTTGTCGCTGATCAGGTCGATGGTGCGGTCGCTCACGCCAAGGTCGACCTGGATGTCGGGGTAGCGGTCGCAGAAGCTGGCCAGCGCGGGCAGGATGATCAGCCTCGCCACCGAGGTGCCGACGTCGATGCGCAGCCGCCCCGTGGGGTTGGCCTGCGCATTCGTCATGCTGGCTTCCATGTCGTCGAAGTCGTTGAGCAGGCGCGCGGCCCGCTCGAAGTAGGCGGCGCCGTCGGGCGTGACCGTGACGCGGCGCGTGGTGCGGTTGAGCAGCTTCACGCGCAGGCGCGACTCGAGCGCCTGGATCTGCTTGGTGACTGTGCCCTTGGGCAGGGCAAGCGAGTCCGCCGCCCGGGTGAAAGTGCCGGCTTCCACGACGCGGACGAAGATCCGCATGGCCTGGATCTGATCCATTGAATGCCTGTTCTTGGTACCCGGCCCACACCGGGGGACGCGGATTCTCACACAAGCCGTCCAACCTTTGCGGAGCGCCCTGATTGTTGTCGGTTTGGAAACAGAGTGGGGGCATGTTTCCTGTTTAACGCCGCATCGGGCGACTTATATTTCAACCATCGCCCAAATCCCCGAGGTCGCCCATGTCACCCGTTCCATCGTCCCGTTCCGCCGAAGCCGCCGCCCGTGCTGCGGCGCAAGGCGTGGAAGCCGATCTGTCGATCGAGCTGCCAGGCCGCGAACCGGTCGGTGCCCGTGTGTACGGCCAGCGCGCCAAGGGTGACGTGGCTCCGCTGGTGCTGCATTTCCACGGCGGCACCTTCGTCTGCGGCGGCCTGGACAACGGCCGCAACGTGGCTCGGCTGCTGGCCGGGGCGGGTGCGGTGGTGGTGTCGCTGGCTTACCCGCTGGCACCGCAGTCGCCGTTCCCGGAACCCATCGAGGTGGGCTATGCCGCCCTCGAATGGCTCTACAAGCAGCGCACCAAGCTCGGCGGCAAGGGCGCGCAGGTGTACCTGGCCGGCGAGGAAGCCGGCGGCAACCTGGCGGCCGCGGTGGCGTTGATCGCCCGCGACCGGGCTCATCCGCCGCTCGCAGGCCAGATCCTGCTGTCGCCCATGCTCGACCCCTGTGCTGGCACTGCCTCGCTGCGCAATGCCACCAACGACGCGGCCGAGTGCCGCTGGGCCAGCGGCTGGGAGAAGTACCTGAGCTGCCCCTCGAACGCCATGCACCCCTACGCGGTGCCGAGCGGTTCGCTGCGGCTGTCGTCGCTGGCCCCCGCACTGGTGCTGGTGGGCGCGGACGACGCCATGCGCGACGAGGCGCTGACCTTCGCGGGCCGCCTGCGCGCGGCCGGCATCGAGGTCACGAGCAGCGTGCTGCCCAGCGCCTCCAACTGGCCGAAGGCGCTGTACGACACCGAGAACACGGGCTGCGTGGCCTGCGAAGCCTCGGTGCAGCAGCACTTCCGCGAGTTCTTCAGCGCGACCACGCCGCCGCCCGCGACGGCGAACCACCCCAGCTAGTTTCCCGCCGGTCACCGGCTGCCTGATCGACACGCTGCCAGCGCGGCCGCGTGCCGGGGCCCCTTTTTCCCTGAAATCCGCCTCCTGGTGCCAAAAGCGCCGGGGTGGCCTGTTGCATCCCAAAGTCATCGAGAAGGACTAACCATCATGTCGAACAACGAGAAAAAGCTGTCTTCCGCCGCCCGCAAGGGCCTCTGGCCCGCTGTGACCGGCCTCACCGCATTGCTGGCAGTGGCTGCCGCGGTGGTGGGCATGTACAGCTTCAAGGCCGAGGCCAACAACGCACCGGCGGCGCCGCAGGCCACGCCGGTGTCGGTCGCCACGGTGGCCTCGAGCGAGATCAACGCCTGGGACGAGTTCTCGGGCCGCCTCGAAGCCGTCCAGCGCGTCGATGTGCGCTCCCGCGTCGCGGGCGCCGTGCAGTCGGTGCATTTCCGCGAAGGCGCGCTGGTGAAGCAGGGCGACCTGCTGGTCACCATCGACCCCGCGCCGTACGCGGCCGAGGTCGAGCGCGCCGAGGCGCAGGTGGCTTCCGCGCAGGCCCGCCAGTCCTTCAGCCGCAGCGAGCAGGAGCGCGCCAAGCGCCTGTGGGACGACAAGGCCATCGCCCAGCGCGAGTACGACGAGCGCGTGAACGCCGGCCGTGAAGCCGAAGCCAACCTGCGCGCGGCCCAAGCCTCGCTGCAGTCGGCGCGCCTGAACCTGGGCTACACGCAGGTTCGCGCCCCGGTGTCCGGCCGCATCGGCCGCATCGAAGTGACGGTGGGCAACCTGGTGGCGGCCGGTCCCGGCGCTCCGGTGCTGACCACGCTGGTGTCGGTGAGCCCGATCTACGCTAGCTTCGACGCCGACGAGCAGGTCATCACCCGCGCGCTGAAGGAACTGCCCAGCGGCTCCAGCGCCCGCGGCCAGATCGAGAGCATTCCCGTGCAGATGGGCACCGCCGGCATCGACGGCACGCCCTTCACCGGCAAGCTGCAGCTGATCGACAACCAGGTCGACGCCCGCAGCGGCACGGTGCGCGTGCGTGCCTCGTTCGACAACAAGGACGGCGCCCTCATCCCCGGCCAGTTCGCCCGCATCCGCATGGGCCAGGCCCGCAACGACACCGCGCTGCTGGTGAGCGAACGCGCCATCGGCACCGATCAGAACAAGAAGTTCGTGATGGTCGTGGGCGAGGACAGCAAGGCCGCCTACCGCGAAGTGACGCTGGGCGCCTCGATCAACGGCCTGCGTGTCGTGAGCAAGGGCCTGAAGGCGGGCGACCGCGTGATCGTCAACGGCCTGCAGCACGTCCGCCCGGGTGCGCTGGTCGCGCCGCAGCAAGTGACGATGGACGCCAAGGCGGACCCCAAGCAACAACAACCGGAACGCGTCGCGGAAGCGGCCAAGTCCTGATTTCGGAGGAGGGCGTATCCGCGCCCGCCGGAGAACCAACATGAATCTCTCAAAATTCTTCATCGACCGGCCGATCTTTGCCGGCGTGCTGTCGCTATTGATGCTGATAGCCGGCCTGATCGCGCTGCGCGGGCTGCCGATCTCGGAGTACCCGGAGGTCGCGCCTCCCTCGGTGGTGGTGCGGGCCCAGTACCCCGGCGCCAACCCGAAGGTGATCGCCGAAACCGTCGCCACTCCGCTCGAGGAGCAGA
Source organism: Variovorax gossypii (assembly GCF_003965815.1). Taxonomy (GTDB): domain Bacteria; phylum Pseudomonadota; class Gammaproteobacteria; order Burkholderiales; family Burkholderiaceae_C; genus Variovorax; species Variovorax gossypii. The sequence continues at coordinate 235,291 of NZ_RXOE01000001.1, forward strand.
TCAACGGCGTCGAAGGCATGCTCTACATGGGCAGCCAGGCGACCACCGACGGCGTGCTGACGCTCACCGTCACCTTCCGCCTGGGCACCGATCCCGACAAGGCGCAGCAGCTCGTGCAGAACCGCGTCTCGCAAGCCGAGCCGCGCCTGCCCGAGGAAGTGCGCCGGCTCGGCATCACGACCGTCAAGAGCGCGCCCGACCTGACGATGGTGGTCCACCTCGTCTCGCCGAACAACCGCTACGACATCAACTACCTGCGCAACTACGCGGTGCTGAACGTGAAGGACCCGCTGGCGCGCATCGAAGGCGTGGGCCAGGTCCAGATCTTCGGCGGCGGCGACTACTCCATGCGCGTGTGGCTCGACCCGCAGAAGGTCGCGCAGCGCGGCCTGTCGGCTTCCGACGTGGTGGCCGCCATCCGTGGCCAGAACGTGCAGGCCGCGGCCGGCGTGGTCGGCGCTTCGCCGGGCCTGTCGGGCGTGGACATGCAGCTCTCCATCAATGCGCAAGGGCGCCTGCAGAGCGAGGAAGAGTTCGGCGACATCATCGTCAAGAGCGGCACCGACGGCGCCGTCACGCGTCTTCGCGACATCGGCCGCCTCGAGATGGGCGCCGCCGACTACTCGCTGCGTTCGCTGCTGAACAACGACCCGGCCGTCGGCATGGGCGTGTTCCAGGCGCCGGGCTCCAACGCGCTCGACATCTCGGCCAACGTTCGCAAGACGATGGCTGAGCTCAACAAGAACATGCCAGAGGGCCTGGAATACCGCATCGCCTACGACCCGACGCAGTTCGTGCGCGCGTCCATCGAATCGGTGATCCACACGCTGCTCGAAGCCATCATGCTGGTGGTGCTGGTCGTGATCCTGTTCCTGCAGACCTGGCGCGCTTCCATCATCCCGCTGCTGGCCGTGCCGGTGTCGGTGATCGGTACCTTCGCGGTGCTGCACATCCTCGGTTTCTCGATCAACGCGCTGAGCCTGTTCGGGCTGGTGCTGGCGATCGGTATCGTGGTGGACGACGCCATCGTGGTGGTGGAGAACGTCGAGCGCAACATCGAGGCGGGGCTCACGCCGCGTGAAGCGACGTACCGCGCAATGCGTGAAGTGTCGGGTCCGATCATCGCCATCGCGCTGGTGCTGGTGGCCGTGTTCGTGCCGCTGGCCTTCATCAGCGGCCTCACGGGCCAGTTCTACCGCCAGTTCGCGGTGACCATCGCGATCTCGACGGTGATCTCGGCCATCAACTCGCTGACGCTGTCGCCCGCGCTCGCCGCCTTGCTGCTGCGCGGCCACGATGCTCCCAAGGACGCGCTGACGCGCGGCATGGACCGCGTCTTCGGCTGGCTGTTCCGCGGCTTCAACCGCTTCTTCCATCGCGGCTCCGAGGCCTACAGCGGCGGCGTCAAGCGCGTGATCTCGCGCAAGACCCTGATGCTGGCCATCTACCTCGCGCTGATCGGCGTGACCTTCGGCCTCTTCAAGGCGGTGCCCAGCGGCTTCGTGCCGGCGCAGGACAAGCAGTACCTGATCGGCTTCGCCCAGCTGCCCGACGGCGCCACGCTCGACCGTACCGACGAAGTGATCCAGCGCATGGGCGAGATCATGAAGAAGAACCCGAACGTGGAAGACGCCATCGCCTTCCCGGGCCTGTCGATCAACGGCTTCACCAACAGCTCGAACTCGGGCATCGTGTTCGCCACGCTCAAGCCCTTCGACCAGCGCAAGCGCCCCGACCAGAGCGGCGGCGCGGTGGCCGGACAGCTCAACGGTGCCTTCGCCGGCATCCAGGACGCCTTCATCGTGATGTTCCCGCCGCCGCCGGTGGCGGGCCTGGGCACCACGGGCGGCTTCAAGCTGCAGCTGGAAGACCGCGGCTCGGTGGGCTACGACCAGATGGACGCGGCGGTGAAGGCCTTCATGGCCAAGGCACAGCAGGCGCCCGAACTGGCAGGCATGTTCACGAGCTGGCAGGTCAACGTGCCGCAGCTGTATGCCGACATCGACCGCACCAAGGCCCGCCAGCTCGGCGTGCCGGTGACGGACATCTTCGACACCATGCAGATCTACCTCGGCAGCCTCTATGCGAACGACTTCAACAAGTTCGGCCGCACGTACTCCGTGCGCGTCCAGGCCGATGCGCCTTACCGCGCCCGTGCCGAGGACGTGGGCCTGCTGAAGGTGCGCTCGACCTCGGGCGAGATGGTGCCGCTGGCCGCGCTGATGAAGGTGAATTCGACCTTCGGTCCGGAACGCGCCATGCGCTACAACGGCTACCTCGCCGCCGACATCAACGGCGGCCCGGCGCCGGGCTACTCGTCGGGACAGGCGCAGGACGCGATCGTGAAGATTGCTGCCGAGACGCTGCCCAAGGGCGTGAGCTTCGAGTGGACCGAGCTGACCTACCAGGAGATCCTGGCCGGCAACTCCGCCTTCCTGGTGTTCCCGCTGGCCATTCTTCTGGTGTTCCTGGTGCTGGCCGCGCAGTACGAGAGCCTGACGCTGCCGATCGCGATCATCCTGATCGTGCCCATGGGCATCCTGGCCGCGATGACCGGCGTGTGGATCTCCGGAGGCGACAACAACGTCTTCACGCAGATCGGGCTGATAGTGCTTGTGGGGCTGAGTGCGAAGAACGCGATTCTTATCGTGGAGTTCGCACGGGAGCTCGAATTCGCCGGACGCTCGCCCATTCAGGCCGCCATCGAAGCCAGCCGCCTGCGCCTGCGCCCGATTCTGATGACCTCGCTGGCCTTCGTGATGGGCGTGCTGCCCCTCGTGCTGTCCACCGGCGCAGGCTCTGAAATGCGCAAGGCCATGGGCGTGGCGGTGTTCGCCGGGATGATCGGCGTGACGGCCTTCGGCCTGTTCCTGACGCCGGTGTTCTACGTGCTGCTGCGCCGCCTCGCGGGCAACCGGCCGCTCAAGCTGCATGGCGAAGTGCCGCACGGCGATGACTTCGTGTCGGCCGAGCATCCCGTGGCGCCTGCATCGCACGGCGGCTCGGGCGGTGGCGGCCTGCATCCGGTGCCTGCGTCGCCGCGTCCCTCGCACGGTTCGCATGACTGATCGGGAAGAAGAAAGAAAGCTGATCATGAAATTCTCAGTACAACCCTTGGTGAAGCCCCTCCGTACCGCCTTGCTGCCGCTGATGGCCGCCCTGGTGCTCGCCGGCTGTGCCACCGTGCCCTCGGGCCTGCCCGAGATCACGACCACGGCCCAGTTCAAGGAGCAGGGGCCCACGCCGCCCGCCGGCTTCACGCGTGCCGTGCCCGCCGAGGCGCAATCGCGCGGCGCCTGGTGGCTGGCGTTCAACGATCCGGTGCTGAACGCGCTGGTCGAGAAGGCCGACGTCAACAACGGCAACATCCAGGCCGCGGCGGCGCGGCTGGCCGAGGCCCGCGCGCTGGCGCGCAGCGCCAACGCCGACCGCCTGCCGCAGATCGGCCTCGGCGCCGGTGCCAACCGCGGCGCCGGCCTGGACAAGGCCACGGCCAGCACCCGCCCGGCCACGATGACCAACATCGGCGCCACCTTCTCGTACGAGGTCGACCTGTTCGGCCGCCTCTCGGGCGCAAGCAACGCGGCGAACCTCGACGCCGCCGGCCGCGAGGCGCTGCTGCAGAGCACCCGGCTCGCGGTGCAGGCCGAGACGGCGCAGACCTACCTGCAGCTGCGCGCACTCGACGCCGAGCGCGTGCTGGTGCGCGAGCAGGTCGAGGCCTACCGCGACACGCTGCGCCTGTCGCAGCGCCGCGAGCAGGCCGGCGACATCGCCGAGCTCGACGTGGCGCGCGTGCAGACCGAGGTGTCGTCCACCGAATCGGATGCGCTCGCGCTCGACCGCCAGCGCGCCCAGGTCGAGCATGCGCTCGCGGTGCTGGTGGGCGATTCGGCCTCCAGCTTCGGCCTGCGCACCGACGACTGGACGACGGCGCTGCCGTCGATTCCGGCGGGCGTGCCGGGCACGGTGCTCACGCGCCGCCCCGACGTGTCGGCCGCGCAGAGCGCCGTGCTGGCCGCGCAGGCCCGCGTGGGCGTGGCGCAGGCTGCGTGGTTCCCGAACATCTCGCTGACCGGCGCCGCCGGTTATGCCTCGCCCGAGATCGGCGACCTCTTCAAGTGGTCGGCCCGCTCGTGGGGCGTGGGTGCGCTGCTGTCGCTGCCGATCTTCGACGGCGGCCGTCGCGAGGCCGGCGTGCAGGGCGCCAACGCCCAGCTCGACGGCGCGCTCGCGAGCTATCGCACGCAGGTGCTGGTGGCCTTCCAGGAGGTCGAAGACCAGCTGGCCGCCATCCGCACGCTGCAGGAGCAGTCGGTGGTGCAGGCGCAGGCCGTCACATCGGCGGCGCGCGCGACCAGCCTGTCGGACACGCGCTACCGCAACGGCTACATCAGCCAGCTCGACCTGCTCGACGCACGCCGCAGCGAACTGCGCAACCGTCGCCAGGCGCTGCAGGTGAAGTCGGCGCAATACCAGGCTGCGGTGGGCCTGATCCGCGCCATCGGCGGGGGCTGGGACGTGCCGGCGCCGGTAGCGGCCGGTGCCGCTCGGACCACGGTGGCAGCTCGCTGAAGCAGGCCCCGGACCACGGAAAAGATTGACAGCCTGAACGCCGCAAGGCGGTCTTGCGCCGTCGTGGGCTCAGCCGGCATTGCCGGCGAGGTTCGCGGCGGCGCTTATTTTTTGCAGCTCCAGCACGCCCATGGCCATGGCGTTGGAGTAGCTGGCCTGCGGGCTGGCCGCGGTTCGGTAGACCCGGTAGTCGAGGGTCTCGGTGCTTGCGTCGCCGTGGTGGGCCTCGAGCAGGGTCCAGAAGAACTGGCCGGGCTCGTGCTCCTCGACGGTCAATGCCAAATCGTTCAAGGCTGGCATGGGTTCCCTGGGTGCGATGCGATGTAAGTGTGCTGCCGAGTGCAGTCCCGGGTGTACGCAGGAAAACCTCAATCGGATTCACCGGGCGCATTTGCAGCGCGGCAGCGTGAAAGATGTCGCAATCCGTCGGGTCCGGCCGGCGCTTTCCGGGCGCCCGTGGCGCTCAACGACAATCCGCCGATGAGTTCAAAGGCGAATAGCGGGCCGGCGTGCTGCGTCATGGTCCTGGGCACCACCAGCGGCGCGGGCAAGAGCTGGCTGGCCACCGCGCTGTGCCGCTGGTATGCGCGCCGGGGCCTGAAGGTGGCGCCCTTCAAGGCGCAGAACATGAGCAACAACGCCCGCGTGGTCGACGGCGGCGAGATCGGCAGCGCCCAGTATTTCCAGGCCCTGGCCGCGAATGCGCTGCCCGACGTGCGCATGAACCCGCTGCTGCTCAAGCCCGAGCGCGACACCCACAGCCAGGTGGTGCTGATGGGGCAGGTGAGCGAAGCTCTCTCGGCCTTGCCCTGGCGCGGCCGCAGCGAGCGCGTGTGGCCCGAGATCTCGGGCGCGCTCGACGAACTGCGTGCCGAGAACGACGTGGTCGTGATCGAGGGCGCCGGCTCGCCGGCCGAGATCAACCTGATGGCCAGCGACATCGTCAACATGCGCATCGCCCGGCATGCGCAGGCGCGCTGCCTGCTGGCGACCGACATCGACCGCGGCGGCGCCTTCGCCCACCTCTACGGCACCTGGGCGCTGCTGCCCGAGGCCGACCGGGCGCTGCTGCGAGGCTTCGTGCTCAACAAGTTCCGTGGCGACGCCTCGCTGCTCGCGCCCGCGCCTCAGCAGCTGCAGGAGCTGACCGGCGTGCCCACCGTCGCCACGCTGCCCATGTGGTGGCAGCACGGCCTGCCCGAGGAAGATGGCGTGTTCGACGACCGCAGCCGCGCGAGCGGCGCGGTCACGCGGACGGTGGCGGTGGTCGCATACCCACGCATCAGCAATCTCGACGAATTCCAGGCGCTGAAGAACGTGCTGGGCGTACGGCTGGTCTGGGCGCGCACGCCGGCCGACGTGGCCGGGGCCGACTGGATCGTGCTGCCCGGCTCCAAGCACACCAGCGGCGACCTGGCCTGGCTGCGCGCGCAGGGGCTGGACCAGGCCGTGGCCGCGCATGCCGGGCGCGGCGGCGCGGTGCTGGGCATCTGCGGCGGCCTGCAGATTCTGGGCGAGGCGCTGGTCGATCCGCACGGTATCGACGGCAATGCGCCGGGTTTGGGCCTGCTGCCGCTGGTGACGGTGTTCGAGCGCGAGAAGACGGTGCGGCATCGCGCCGCGCGCTTCGGCGACCTGACCGGCGCCTGGGCCGCGCTGTCCGGCGTGCCGGTCGCCGGCTACGAGATCCATCACGGCCAGACCGCCGCGCATCCGCAGATGGCGCAGGCAGGCCGGCCGGTCATGCCCGACGGGCTGGCCTGGCAGAACGCGCAGGGCAACGTGCTCGGCATCTATCTTCACGGCCTGTTCGAGGACCCTGGCACGCTGCATGCGCTCTTCGGCGCCTCGGCGCCCACGCTCGAGGCCACCTTCGACGGCCTGGCCGATTTCATCGATTCACACTTCGACGCCGGCGTGCTCGCCGGACTGATTGCATGACCGAACCCATTCCCACGATCCCCGATATTTCCGACGCCGCGCTCGCCGCCCGCCTGCAGGGCGCGCTCGACAACAAGACCAAGCCGCTCGGCGCGCTGGGCCGGCTGGAGGCGCTGGCCCTGCGCATCGGCAGCGTCCTGGGCACCGAAAGCCCGGTGCTCGAGGCTCCGCAGATGCTGGTCTGCGCCGGCGACCACGGCCTGGCGGCGCGCGGCGTCTCGGCCTATCCGAGCGAGGTGACCTGGCAGATGGTCGAGAACTTCCTCGCCGGCGGCGCGGCCGTGAGCGTGCTCGCGCGCCAGCACGGACTGGCGCTCACCGTGGTCGACTGCGGCGTGCGGCAGGACTTCCAGCCCCGCCCGGGGCTGGTGTCGCGCCGGATCGCCGCCGGCACGGCCGACGCCTCCGAAGGTCCGGCCATGACTGCCGCGCAGTGCGCCCAGGCGATCGCCAACGGGCGCGAGGTCGTGAAGGCGCTGCCGGGCAACGCGCTGCTGCTCGGCGAGATGGGTATCGGCAACAGCTCGTCCGCCGCGCTGCTGCTGTCGCGGCTGGGCGGGCTGGACATCGACGCCTGCATCGGCATCGGCACCGGCCTCGACGGGGCAGGGCTGGCGCGCAAGCGCGAGGTGCTGCGGCAGGTGCTGGCGCTGCACGCCGGCGTCACCGCGCCGCTCGATGCGCTGGCAGCCTTCGGCGGATTCGAATTGGCCACGCTGACGGGCGCAGTGCTGCAGGCGGCGGCCGAGCGGCGGGTGATCGTGGTCGACGGCTACATCGCCAGCGCGGCGGTGCTGGTGGCGCAGGCGCTGCAGCCCCATGTGGTGCAGCGTTGCGTGGCGGCGCACCGCTCGGCCGAGCCGGGGCATGCGCTGATGCTGGAGCGGCTGGGGCTCGATCCGCTGCTTCAGCTCGACCTGCGGTTGGGCGAGGGCTCGGGCGGCGCGCTGGCCTGGCCGCTGCTCGAATCCGCCTGCCGCATCCTGCGCGAGATGGCCAGCTTCGAATCGGCCGGTGTGTCGCGCAAGGACAGCTGAAGCGAATGAAGAACGGCGTTCGCCACTTCCTGCTCGCCCTGCAGTTCTTCACGCGGGTGCCGGTGACGGGGCCGCTGGCCGAATGGGTGGGCTTCAGCCCGCAGATGCTGCGCGCGAGCGCGGCGCACCTGCCCGGCATCGGGTGGCTGGCGGGCTGCGTGGCGGCGCTGGTGTTCGCGGGCGTGGCCATGGGGCTGCCCGGCGTCGGCGGCGCGCTGGCGGCGGCCGTGCTGAGCACCGTCGCCACCGTGATGCTGACCGGCGCCTTCCATGAAGACGGGCTGGCCGACGTGGCCGACGGCCTGGGCGGCTCGGCCAGCCGGGAGCGGGCGCTGGAGATCATGAAGGACTCGCGCATCGGCGCCTTCGGCACCGTCGCGCTCGTGCTGGCGCTCGGCCTGAAGTGCGCGCTGCTGGCGGTGCTGGCCGGGCGCGGCCTGGAAACCGTGGCCGTCGCCATCGTGGGCGCGCATGTGCTGTCGCGGCTGATGCCGCTGTTCCTGATCCGCTGGCTGCCCTATGTGGGCGACAGCGGCGCGAGCAAGGCCAAGCCGCTCGCGGATGCGATCAGCCGGGGAGCGCTGGCGATTGCCGTGGTGTGGACCGTTCCGGCGGTGGCGCTGCTGCTGCATGTGTACGGCGCCGTGAACGTCGGGGCCGCCGTGCTCGCGGCCGCTCTCGCCGCGGGCTGGATGGCGCGTCTCTTCCTGCGCAGACTGCAGGGCTTCACCGGCGACGGCTTGGGCGCGACCCAGCAGGTCTGCGAGCTCGCGATCTACCTCGCGCTGGCCTGGCACGCATGAGCACGCTCTGGCTCCAGCGCCATGCCCCGGTGGTGGCCGAACCGGGCCTCTGCTACGGGGCGACGGACCTCGAAGCCCATGCGGACGCCACGCTGGCCGCCGCCGAGCGGATCGCGCCGCTGCTGCCGGTGGGCATCGTTCTGTGCAGTTCGCCGCTGAAGCGCTGCACCGCGCTGGCCGAGGCCATCGTCGCGCGGCGCCCGGACCTGACGGTGCAGCGCGACGCGCGGCTGGCCGAGATGGATTTCGGCGCCTGGGAGGGCAGGCCCTGGGCGGGCATCCCCCGCGAGGACTTCGATGCCTGGACCGCCGATTTCGCGGACCTGCGGGCCGGTGTGCACGGCGAGAGCGTGCGTGCCTTCATGTCGCGCATCGCGCAGGCGCACGACGAATGGCTGGCGCAGGGGCGCGACACGCTCTGGGTCACGCATGCCGGCGTGCTGCGCGCGGTGACGCTGCTGCAGCGCGGCATCCGCTGTCCGTCGAGTGCCGGCGACTGGCCCGCCGGCGAGATGCCGTTCGGTGGATGGCTGGTTTTCGACAAATAACCGGCACCTGACAGGCCCGGCGGCGGCTATCTTCCGCGCCTGCCGTCCCCGCCGCCGTCGTCGCGTTCCAGCTCGTGCCGGATGCGCTCGGCCACGGCGCCGCGCCCGTGGGCGTCCAGCTTCATGTAGATGTTCTTGAGGTGCCACTTGACCGTGTCGAGCGACAGGCCGAGCGTGAGCGCGATCTTCTTGTTCGGCAGCGACTGCAGCAGCAACTCGGCGATCTCGGCTTCGCGCAGCGTGAGCAGGCGGGTCAGGCGCCCGTCGTCCCGGAAGCGGGGCACCGGCGGAGCTTCGGCGCGCGTGGCGCTCTGCGATTGCGCCAACGCCTCGATGCGCTCGATGAAGAAGCCCAGCACCGGGTCGAGCCGGGGAGTCGCGCCGGCCGTGCGGATCAGCTGCAGGGCGTTGGGGTGCGCGCCCAGCAGGGTCTGCAGCAACCCCAGCCGGTGGCCCAGGCGCAGGGACTTGCACACGCGCGTGTTCGACGCCTCGGTGCGCCCCAGCCTGCGCTCGACCTCGGCCGCCTGCAGTTGGAGCGTGACGGAAAGGCTGAGCTGCCCGCGTTCCTCGTAGCACTGCGACAGGGCCTCGAGTCGTGCCAGCGCGGGCAGCAGCTCGCCGTCGTGCACCGCCATGCAGATGCGCGCCCGCTCCACGATGTCGGCAATGCGCCGGAGGGTGCCGGGCTCGACGCCCGGATGCCGGTCGTGCAGCGCTTCCAGCTCCTGCAGCGAGGCCCGCGCCGCGTCGACCCCTTCGGCCCCGTCGTTGGCGAGCTGGATTTCGAGCTGCTCCAGCAGCACGCAGGCCAGCGTGCGGTCCATGCCGAAGCGGCGCAGGAAGCAGCCGGTCTGCGCCAGGTGCTCCAGCGCCTCGCGCCAGCGGCCGGCCGCCTGCTGCGCCCGGTTCGCCACGAGGATCATGCGCAGGGTTGTGTCGGGAATCAGGCCGTCATGCGTGCCGAGCTGTTCCTGGATGAAGCGCGCCGCCACCAGCGGGCCGTGCTGTTCGTACAGCACCTCGACCAGCAGCTGGGCGGTGAGCCGCGCCGCCTCGGCGCAGCGCGCGCCGCGCTCCTGGGCCTCGTCGAGCACTTGGCGGTAGATGCGCTCCGCACGGTGCATGTGGCCCTCGACGGCATACGACAGGCCGACCAGGCACTGGCCCACCAGCGACCCGAACAGGGTGCCGGCGACGGGCTCGCCGTCGATGCGGGGCGCCGGCTCGTCGCGCTGGATGCGCCGCGCCTGCTCGAACTCGCCGCGATGCAGGTGAAGCCAGGTCAGCACGTTGCGCCGGCCGGCCAGCGCGAACTCGTCGGCCGCCGGCGGCGGAGCCAGCAGCTCGGGCAGCAGCCGCGAGAGCGCGTCGTTGTCGTCGTTGCGGATGGCGAGCAGGCAGTCCAGCAGCGTCAGCCGGTAGCGCATGGCCGGCTCGAGGGCGCCGGGTTTCGCGCGCAGCCTTTCGATGCTGCGGGCGCAGTCGTCGAGCCGGTAGTCGGCCAGCTCGACCCAGGCAATCCAGAGACCGAGGTTGGCGTTGTTGCCGACCGTCTCGGCGTCGATCTGGCGCAGCAGCGCGATCGTCTCGCTCATCCTGCCCTGGACGAAGAGCGCCTGCGCGCCGTGCTCAGCCAGGCGGGCGGCGGTCTCGCGGTTGCCGGCTGCCAGCGCGTGCCGCACGGCCTGGTGGTGCATGCCGCGGGTCATGAACGAGTGGCAGGCCGTGGCATGGAGCTTCACGCGCGCGACTTCGGGCCAGGCCGAGAAGCGCACGAGCAGCACGCTGCGCAGCAGCGGATGCATGTGCCACCAGCGTTCGTGCGCGGGCGCGGAAACGTCCTCCGCCACGGGCGCTTCCGGTGCGGCGGACAGCAGGCCCTCGCGCGCCAGCGGTTCCAGCAACTCGGCGCACTGGGCCGGCGTGTACCCGTCGCCCACCAGGTCGGCGCACAGCGGTGCGCTGAAGCGGGTGCAGGCCGCGCAGCAGGTGAGCAGGCGCAGCTGCGTCGCCGAGAGGCGCGGGAAGACGTGCGCGTGGAAGTACGCGGCAAACGGCTCGGGGTCGGGCACGCCGTGGACCAGGGGCGATTGCACGCCGCGCCGCCGGCGCACGTCGGCGCTCGCCAGCCGCAGCAGGGCCGGCCACCCCTCGGTCAGCCGGTGGATCGCGGCGGCGGCGCGCTCGTCGAGCTGGGGCAGGCGCATGCCGAGGTAGTCGATCGACTCCGGCAGGCTGAAGCGCAGGTCGTCGTTGCGCAGCTCGAGCACCGTCTTCGAGGCCGGTGTATGGCCCAGCGTCATCGGCAGCTCGTCCTGGCTGGCGAAGACGCACAGCAGGTTGGAGGGCGCGTACTCGACGAGCAGGCGCAGGGCGTGCAGCACGTGGCCGCTCTGCGCGCACTGCACGTCGTCCACGATCAGCACGACCCTGCGGCCGTGCGCTGCGATGCCGCGAACGAGCGCGATGACCAGCCGCTCCATCGCCAGGGCGTCGGGGCGGGCGTGCGCCACGGCCTCCTTCGGGATGGCGGAGTCGATGCCGGCCAGGGCCGTCATCAGGGAGGTCATGAAGTGCAGGTCGCCCTCGGGAAGGTCCGCGAGTCTGAGCCATGCGATGCCGGCGTCGGCCGAGACGAGTTCGCGCTGCCAGGTGAGCAGCAGCGAGCTCTTGCCGAAGCCGGCCGGTGCCTGCAGCACCACGCAGCGGCGGCCTCCGGAGGCGTCGAGCCGGTCGAGCAGGCCCTGGCGAACCAGGAGGCGGCGGCTCCGGGTGCGCAGTGCTGGTGTGCCGAGGATTGAGGCGGGTTGCATCCGTGCGGATTCTGGGTCATCTCGCGCGCGGATCGAATCCCATATTCAAGGGTTTGCCCATCCCCACCCTTCGAGGGTGGGGTGGCGCGCCGCGGTCCGGCCGATGACGACGGGGAGCCCCCGCAACCAATTTGGAGAACGCCACATGTTCGGTCTTTCGAATCTCAAGATCGGAGCCCGCCTCGGACTGGGTTTCGCGCTGTTGCTGCTGTTGCAGCTTCTCATCACGGGCATCGGGCTGCACGAGATGGCGAATCTCTCGGATCGGGTCACCTTCGCGACCGAGATCGGGGCGCGCAAGCTCGACGAGCTCAACAACGTGCAGGCCGCCATCGGCAAGCGGGCCATCGCGGCGCGCAACCTGGCGCTGGTGACGGAGCCGGCCTTGCAGAAAGGCGACATCGAACTGGTGGGAAGCTCCCAGCGCGAGATCGACAAGGGCCTGCAGGGCCTGGCGACGGTGATGGCCGACCAGGCCGCCGCGAGCCCCGAGGAACGCCGGATGCTCGAGAAGCTCCGCGCGCTCGAGGCCCAGTACCTGCCCATTGCCGGGAACGTCGTCGCCCTCGCCACGTCGCGCCAGACCGACGCGGCCGTCAAGGTGCTGACGCAGGAGTGCATGCCGCTGCTCAACCAGGTGCTGGCGCATGTCTCGGCCTTCCAGGCGCAGCTGAGGAAGAGCGCCGACGAAGGCACGGCGTCGACCCAGTCCGCGTACTGGCGCGCCAAGTGGATGATCCTGGGGATCAGCTGCGCCTCGCTGGCCGGCGGGCTGCTGCTGGCGTTCCTCATGACGCGCTCGATCACGCGGCCGCTGGGGCAGGCCGTGAACGTGGCGCAGCAGGTGGCCTCCGGCGACCTGACGGCGCGCATCGAGGTGGCCGACGCGTCGGAGTCGGGCATGCTGATGCGCGCGCTGCGCTCGATGAACGACGAGCTCGCCAAGGTGGTGGGGCAGGTGCGCGACGGCACCGATTCCATCGCCTCGGCATCGGGGCAGATCGCCTCGGGCAACCGCGACCTGTCGTCGCGCACAGAGGCGCAGGCCAGCTCGCTCGAGCAGACGGCGGCGGCCATGCAGGAGCTCACCAGCACCGTCAGGCAGAACGCCGACAACGCGCGGCTGGCCAACCAGCTCGCCGACTCGGCCTCGCAGGTGGCTTCGCGCGGCGGCGCGGTGGTCGATCAGGTGGTGGAGAAGATGGCGTCCATCAACGCCTCGTCGAGGAAGGTGGTGGAGATCATCGGCGTGATCGACGGCATCTCGTTCCAGACCAACATCCTCGCGCTCAACGCGGCGGTGGAGGCGGCCCGCGCCGGCGAGCAGGGGCGGGGGTTCGCGGTGGTCGCTTCGGAGGTGCGCAGCCTGGCCCAGCGCTCGGCCGCGGCGGCCAAGGAAATCAAGACGCTGATCGGCGACTCGGTGGACGAGGTGGAGGCGGGCAGCACGCTGGTCAACGAGGCCGGCAAGACCATGGAAGAGGTCGTTGGCAGCGTGCGACGGGTGACGGACATCATGGCGGAGATCACCGCGGCCAGCCAGGAGCAGGCGAGCGGCATCGGCCAGGTCAACGACGCCATCAAGCAGATGGACCGCGCCACCCAGCAGAACGCGGCGCTGGTGGAGCAGGCCTCGGCCGCGGCGCAGTCGATGAACGATCAGGCCGCGGGGCTGGTGCACGCGGTGCGCATGTTCAAGCTGGCCTGAACCGGCCTCGTATCGGCCCTGAGCCGGCCCTGAGCCGGCGGCGTGCCCGGCTCAGCTCAGTTCGACTTGCGCCACTGCTCGCGCCAGAGTTTGTCGAGCTGGGGCGCGAGCGCCGAGGGAGGCGCGCCCACCAGGCGGTTGCCGCCGTTGCGCTGCACCAGGCCGTAGATGCGGCCCGAGCCCTGGTCGTAGAGCGCGATCGCGTTGTTGTCGTAGCAGTCGTGCGGCTTGCAGAAGGCGTGCAGCAGGTAGCGCGTGCCGTCGATCGTCACCCATTGCGGCTCCGGTGCCGGGCCTTCGCGGCGCACCAGCCAGCGCTCGTTCTCGCGCGTGCCCAGCGCGGCGCGCCAGGCCTTCTGCATGGCGGGGCCCTGCGCCAGCGCGGCGGGGCTTCCGGTGGGCGGGGGCGGCACCTTGGCGGCCGGTTCTGCGGGAGGGGGCAGCGCCCGCTCGGCGCCGTTGCAGCGCCAGTAGCGCAGCTTCATCATCTCGGGGCCGAGCTGGCCGGCAACCGGCTTGTCGGCATCGATCGTGATGTGCTGGCCGCGCGATCCGCGGTAGACGAGGAAGGTCAGCGCGCCGGCCTTGCCCGACTCGCCGACGAGCGCCACGTCGAAGCCCGCGGGCGGCGGGCTGTTGCCGAAGAGGCTGTAGATCGTCTGCGGCTCGCGGGCGACCACGCGGCGCTTGCCGCTCTCGGCGATCAGCGTGTCCTGGCGCACCTGCAGCGTGGGCGCCGAGTTGTCGGCGCAGTTGGCGGACCAGCGGCCCGTGTACTGCTCGACGTTGTTGGGAAACTGCGTGCCGCCCTGCTGCGACCAGGCCGAGGCCGGGAGCAGCGCAGCCAGCAGGGCCGCGCCCAGCAGCGTGCGGGTGTTCGTCGATGTGGTCTTGCTTCTGGTCATCCGTTGTCGTGTTCTGTCTTTGTCTCTCAGGCCGTCTTCGGGGCGGGCGTCTTGGGCTTGTAGGAGCAGAAGGTCGCCACCGCGCATTCCCAGCAGCGCGGCTTGCGAGCCACGCAGATGTAGCGGCCGTGCAGGATCAGCCAGTGATGCGCATGAAGACGGTACTCCAGAGGGACGCGTTTCTCGAGCTTCAGTTCCACTTCCAGCGGGGTCTTGCCCGGCGCTAGGCCGGTACGGTTGCCCACGCGGAAGATGTGCGTGTCGACCGCGATGGTCGCTTCGCCGAAGGCCACGTTGAGCACCACGTTCGCCGTCTTGCGGCCTACGCCCGGCAGCGCTTCCAGCTCGGCGCGGGTGCGTGGCACTTCGCCGCCGTGCTGCTCCACCAGCATGCGGCAGGCCTCGACGAGGTGCCTGGCCTTGCTGCGGTACAGGCCGATGGTCTTGATGTATTCCTCCAGCCCCTCGACCCCCAGGTCGAGGATGGCCTGCGGGGTGTTCGCCACCGGAAAGAGCTTGCGGGTGGCCTTGTTCACGCCCACGTCGGTGGCCTGCGCCGACAGCAGCACGGCGGCCAGCAGCTCGAAGGGAGTGCTGTATTCCAGCTCGGTCTCGGGCGTGGGGTTGGCCGCCTGCAGGGTGGCGAAGAAGAGGGGGATGTTGTCTTTTTTCATGGGGCGTCGTAACGGCAGCGGGCAAAGGCGGCAGGCGCAATATATCGTCGAAAGCGGATAGCCTTACGCAGCTTTATTGACTGCGCTTTGGCGACAATGCCACCCAGAAAGTGAGACTGACCATGCAATTCGCCTCCCGCCTCGACAACGTCGAGACCTCCGCCATCCGCGAACTCTTCAAGCTGCTGGGCAAGCCCGGCATCATCAGCTTCGCGGGCGGCTTTCCCGACAGCGCCATGTTCGACGTCGAGGGCCTCAAGGAGGCGAGCCAGAAGGCACTCACGGAGGAAGCCGGCGGCGCCCTGCAGTACGGCGCGACCGAAGGCTACGAGCCGCTGCGCACCCAGCTCAGCGCCTTCATGAAGACAAAAGGCGTCGACGTCGAGTCCAACGGCCTGATCGTCACCACCGGCAGCCAGCAGGCGCTGGACCTGCTGGGCAAGACCATGATCTCGCCCGGCGACAAGGTGATCGTCGAGGGCCCGACCTTCCTGGCCACCATCCAGTGCTTCCGCCTCTACGGCGCCCAGCTCATCAGCGCTCCCATCGACGCCAACGGCGTGAAGACCGACGAGCTCGAGAAGCTCATCGCCGAGCACAAGCCCAAGCTCGTGTACCTGATTCCCACCTTCGGCAACCCCAGCGGCGCCACGCTGAGCCTGGAGCGCCGCAAGAAGGTGCTCGAGCTGGCCGTGAAGTACCAGACGCTGATCGTCGAGGACGACCCGTACGGCGACCTCTACTTCGGCGAAGCGCCGCCGCCTTCGATCATGGCGCTGAGCAAGGACGTGTCCGGCAGCCGCGAACTGCTGGCGCACTGCGGCAGCCTGAGCAAGGTTCTGAGCCCCGGCCTGCGCATCGGCTGGATGATCGCCCCGCCCGAGCTGCTGGCCAAGGCCACCATGTGCAAGCAGTTCAGCGACGCGCACACCAGCACCTTCGCGCAGGCCACGGCCGCCCAGTACCTCAAGAGCGGCCGCATGCCCCGCACGCTGGCGCATGTTCGCGAGGTCTACGGCCAGCGCGCGCAGGCCATGGGCGCGGCGCTCAAGCGCGAACTGGGTGATGCCGTGAGCTTCACGCAGCCCAACGGCGGTCTGTTCTTCTGGGCCCGTCTCACGGGCGCCAACGGCAAGCTGGCCGATGCGAACGAGTTGGCCAAGCGCGCCATCGAGAAGCTCGTGGCCTTCGTGCCCGGCGCGCCGTTCTTCGCGGAAAAGCCCGACGTCGCCACGCTGCGCCTGAGCTTTGCGACGGCCGACGTGGCGAAGATCGAAGAGGGCGTGAAGCGCCTCGGGCAGGCGCTGTAAAAGACGCTGTCGATCAGGGGGACCGGTGCAGCCTGGGCGCTGCAAGCAGGTCCAGGTTGTCTGAAATGGCCGCATCCACGTTCGGATAGCGGCCTTTCATTTTCGAGAGCGTCATGATGGTCTGCAGCGCCTTCAGGTCCTTGACCGAGGGCGCGACCTTGATCTGCGCGATGGCGGCGGTGGGATTCCCGCCGTTGATCAATGCCATCACCTTGCTTGCCCAGTCGTTTGCGCGCGCCATGTCTTTCACCTGCTTTCGTTCGAGGCACCGACTGTACACAGCGCGGCACCCATAGCCGCGAGGGCGGTCACGCGGCGGCCGCGAATCCCCCGAAGAAGGCGCGCGCGTTGGCTTCCAGGCTCTCGAGGTGATAGCCGCCTTCCTGGACGATCAAGGTCGGCAGGTCAAGCGCGCCGATGGCCTTGCCCAGCCGGCCGAAGCCTTCGGTCGTCACTGCAACCTGCGATTGCGGATCGTCCTTGTAGATGTCGAAACCCAGCGCCAGCACGAGCGCGTCGGGCGCGAAGCGCTGCAGCGCCTGCGTCGCGTCGTCGAGCCGGTCGAAGAAGGCCGATTCCGGCGAGCCGTGCGGCATCGGGAAGTTGAGGTTGAAACCCTCGCCATCGTCGGCACCGCGCTCGTCGTCGTAGCCGGCCACCGCCGGATAGAAGTTGGTCGGGTCGCCGTGGATCGACACGTACAGCACGTCGCTGCGGCCGTAGAAGATTTCCTGCACGCCCTGGCCATGGTGCATGTCGGTGTCTAGCACCGCCACGCGGGCGAATCGCCCGCGCAGCGCCTGGGCGGCGATGGCGGCGTTGTTGAGGTAGCAGAAGCCGCCGGCGGCCTCGACGCGCGCATGGTGGCCGGGAGGACGGCACAGCGCATAGGCCGCGCGTGCTCCGTCGTTGATGGCCGCTGCGCCGGCCACCGCGCTCTGGGCCGACCAGTACGCCGAGCGCCACGTCTCTGCGCCCACCGGGCAGCTGCCGTCGGCCAGGTAGCGCGCCGCCTTGGCGAGGATGCCGCGCAGGCGATTGGGCTCGCGCACGAAGATGTTGGACATCACCTCGTCGCCCCAGTCGGACGGCATCTGCTTCCATTCGGCATGGGCTTCCTCGAGGAAGCGCAGGTAGTCGGCGCCGTGCACAGCTGCAATGGGCGCCATGCCGGCATCGGCCGGCGTCCGCAGGTCGAAGCCGAGCGATCGTGTGGCTTCCACGAGCCGCAGCGCGCGCTCCGGGACTTCCTGCGGGGTGCGCATCTGTCCGCGCGACAGGTAGCTGCGCGGATGGTGCAAGAGTTGTTCCGGATGAAAGAAGGTCTGCATGGATGACTCGGCATGGCTGCCGCGGAATGGGCCCGTCGGCCATGGTAGCCAGCAAGTTCGGTGCCCATTCCACATTGGTTACGATCACCCATGAGAAAAACCTTCCAGCTTCAGGTCGAGGGCAAGCACCCCGACCGTCTACTCGAAGCCATCAAGCACGAGATCCGCAAGTACATCAAGCGCGAACGGCGGCGCGCATTGCCCGAAGGCGCCGACTTCTGGGACTTCGACTGCAGGTTCGGCGCATCGCAGGAATCGGCCGAAGTCATTCACCTTTCCGCCATCACCGGCCTCATCGACGGCGTGGCGAAAGAGGCCGGCAAGCAGTTCTACATCGAGATCCTGGCCAGGCCCGGCAAGCGCAAGCCGCGCCCCGCCGGCGAGGCAGCGGCGTCGCCCGACGCCGAGGACTGACCCCCGCTCAGACCAGCGCCTGCGCCAGCCGCAGGCCGTGGCGCTGCTCCGCATCCTGCAGCGAGCGCGCGATCGACGGGTGCAGCCGCACCCCGTCGTTCGACTGAACTTCCCGACGCTTCAATCCGCCTTCGCCCGGCAGCCGCACAGGCTTCGCCGGGTCGATGGGCACGTTGCCGCGGCACTTTGCCGCCACATGGTCCATCTGGCGCAGGAAGGCCTCCTTGCCGCCGAAGGCGTTCAGGTCGTGCAGCGTGATGTGCACCGTCGCGCCCCAGCCCTCGGGCGCGTCGGCTCGGCCGTGGCCCGCGAGGCCGGCCGTGAGCGTTTCCACCAGCAGTGCCATGCCGTAGCCCTTGTGGCCGTGGCTCAGCCCGCCCACGGGCAGCAGCGTGCCGGGCGGCTGGTCGAACAGCACCTGCGGGTCGTTCGTGGGCTTGCCGGCGGCGTCGATCAGCCATTCCTCCGCGAAGGTCTCGCCGGCCGCGCGCTTGCGGTTGCTCATGCCGTTGGTGGTGATGGAGGCCGAGATGTCGACCATCACGCCGCCCTGCGACAGCGGAAAACCCATGGCCAGCGGGTTCGGCGTGAACACCGCCTGCGTGCCGCCGAAGGGCGCGACGCTGGCGGCGTTGGGGTCGGAGCAGGCCAGCAGCATGAGCATGTCTTCCTGCAGCGCGCGCAGCATGTAGACGGCGAGGCAGGCGATGTGGTGGCTGCGGCGGATGACCAGGGAGGCCGTGCCCAGTTCGCGGGCGCGCGGCACGAGCAGGTCCATGCCCTGGTCCATGAGCCAGGGGCCGGGCAGGCGCTTGCCGTCCCACAGCACGGCGGCGGGGCGGTCGGACAGCACCTCGGGGGCGCCGTCGCGCGTCATGCCGCCGGATTCCAGTTCCTTGACGTACCCCGCCAGCAGCGCGAGGCCGTGCGTGTCGTGGCCCAGCAGGTCGCCTTCGACCAGCGTGCGGGCCACGCTGTCGGCCTTCGACGGGGCGAGCCCGGCCTTCTGCAGCAGGGCGCTGGCGTAGTCCTTGAGCGCGTCGGCGCGATAGAGCGGGGCGGTGTCGGTCATTTCAGTATTTCCAGCACGCGGTCGAGGCCGCCTTCGTTGATGGCCACCATGGCCTGTTCGCGCACCTTCGGCTTGGCGTGATAGGCCACCGAGAGGCCGGCCTCGCCCATCATCGGCAGGTCGTTGGCGCCGTCGCCCACGGCGATGGTCTCCTGCGGCGAGATGCCCATCAGCGAGGCCACCTCGAGCAGCGTGCGGCGCTTCTCGGCGCCGTCGCAGATGTCGCCCCAGCTCTGCGTGACGACCTCGCCGGTGAGCTTGCCGTCGGCCTCGTCGAGCAGGTTGGAGCGCGCGAAGTCGATGCCCAGGCGGTCCTTCACGCGGTTGGCGAAGAAGGTGAAGCCGCCCGACACCAGCAGCACCTTGAGGCCGGCCGCCTTGCACGCGGCCACCAGTTCGCTCGCGCCGGGGTTGAGCTTCAGGCGCTGGTCGTACACCTGCTGCAGCGCCTCGACCGGCACGCCTTTCAGCAGCGCCACGCGGCGGCGCAGGCTTTCCTTGAAGTCCTTGATCTCGCCGCGCATGGTGGCTTCGGTGATGGCTGCCACCTCGGCCTTCTTGCCGACGGCATCGGCGATCTCGTCGATGCATTCGATGTTGATCAGCGTCGAGTCCATGTCGAACGCGATCAGCCTGAAGTCGGCGAGCTTCAGCGGCGGCTTCACGCGCTGGATGACGAGGCCGGGGGAGATTTCAGTAGCGCTCATGCGGTGGCGGTTTCCTTGACGGTGGGCTGGCCCAGGCTGCGCAGCACGTCGCGCACCATCTGGGCCCGGTCCTTGGGTTCTTTCAGTTCGCGCTCGATGCGCAGCTTCTCGTTGCCGGCGAGCTTGATGTGCCTGTTCTTCTGGATCAACTGGATGATGGCCATGCCGTCGACCGGCGGATCCTTCTTGAACGTGATGTTGATGATGCCCGGCGCCGCGTCGACCTTCACCACGCCGTAGGGCCGCGCGAGCACGCGCAGGCGGTGGGTGTCGATCAGCGTCTGCGCCTGCGGCGGCAGCTTGCCGAAGCGGTCGACGATTTCCTCCAGCAGCGTGTCGATCTGGTCGGGCGTCTTCGCCGTCGCCAGCTTCTTGTAGAACGACAGCCGCAGGTGCACGTCGCCGCAATAGTCGTCAGGCAGCAGGGCAGGGGCGTGCAGGTTGATCTCGGTCGTGACCGACAGCGGCGACAACAGGTCGGGCTCCTGCCCGGCCTTGAGCGCGCGCACCGCCTCGCTCAACATCTCGTTGTAGAGCTGGAAGCCGATCTCCATCATGTTGCCGCTCTGGTTCTCGCCCAGCACCTCGCCGGTGCCGCGGATCTCCAGGTCGTGCATGGCGAGGTAGAAGCCGGAACCGAGTTCTTCCATCTGCTGGATGGCGTCCAGCCGCTGGGCTGCCTGCTTGGTCAGGCCCTCGGTGTCGGGCACCATGAGGTAGGCATACGCCTGGTGGTGCGAACGGCCGACGCGGCCGCGCAGCTGGTGCAGCTGCGCCAGGCCGAACTTGTCGGCGCGGCTCATCACGATGGTGTTGGCGGTCGGCACGTCGATGCCGGTCTCGATGATGGTCGAGCACAGCAGCAGGTTGTAGCGCTGCGCCACGAAGTCGCGCATCACGCGCTCCAGTTCGCGCTCGGGCATCTGGCCGTGGGCCACGGCGATGCGGGCTTCGGGCAGTATTTCTTCCAGCTTCTGGCGGCGGTTCTCGATGGTCTCGACCTCGTTGTGCAGGAAGTAGACCTGCCCGCCGCGCTTCAACTCGCGCAGCACGGCCTCGCGGATCACGCCGGTGCCTTCGTTGCGCACGAAGGTCTTGATGGCCAGGCGCCGCTGCGGCGCGGTGGCGATCACGCTCAGGTCGCGCAGGCCTTCGAGCGCCATGCCCAGCGTGCGCGGGATCGGTGTGGCGGTGAGGGTGAGCACGTCGACCTCGGCGCGCATGGCCTTCATCGCCTCCTTGTGGCGCACGCCGAAGCGGTGCTCCTCGTCGATGATGAGCAGGCCCAGGTTCTTGAACTTGACCGACTGCGAGAGCAGCTTGTGCGTGCCGACCACGATGTCGACCTGCCCGTCGGCCAGCCCCTTGGCGGCGGCCGTCACTTCCTTGGCCGAGCGGAAGCGGCTCATCTCGGCCACCTTCACCGGCCACTTGGCGAAGCGGTCCACCAGCGTCTGGTAGTGCTGCTCGGCCAGCAGCGTGGTGGGCGCAAGAAACGCCACCTGCTTGCCGCCGGTGACGGCGATGAAGGCCGCGCGTAGCGCCACCTCGGTCTTGCCGAAGCCCACGTCGCCGCATACGAGGCGGTCCATGGGCTGGGGCGAGATCATGTCCTGCACCACGGCGTGGATCGCGGCCTTCTGGTCGGCCGTTTCCTGGAAGCCGAAGTCGTTGGCGAACAACTCGTAGTCGGCCGGCGAATAGCGGAAGGCATGGCCCTCGCGGGCCGCCCGGCGGGCGTAGATGTTGAGCAGCTCGGCGGCCGAGTCGCGCACCTGTTCGGCTGCCTTGCGCTTGGCCTTTTCCCATTGGCCCGAGCCCAGCTTGTGCAGCGGGGCCTCGTCGGCGCTGACGCCGGTGTAGCGGCTGACCTGGTGCAGCTGGCTCACGGGCACGTAGAGCGTGGCCTTGTCGGCGTACTCCAGGTGCAGCATTTCCTGCAGCAGCGGCTTGCCGTCGGGGCCGTTGCCCTGGCCCAGGTCCATGTGAATCAGGCCGCGGTAGCGGCCGATGCCGTGCGCGCTGTGGACTACCGGGTCGCCCACGTTGAGCTCCGAGAGGTCCTTGATGAGCGCCTCGACGTCGCTGACCTGCTCCTGCTTCTTGTTGCGCCGGCGCGTGGTGGGCGCGGCGGCGAACAGCTCGGTCTCGGTGACGAAGTCGATGGCCTGCTCGCGCCACGCGAAGCCCGAGGCCAGCGCGGCGGTGGCGATGCCGATCTTCTCGTCGCCGGAAGTCTCGAACTCGGCCAGCGAGTCGAAGGCGGGCGGGTTCACGCCGCTGGCGCGCAGGAAGTCGAGCAGGCTCTCGCGGCGGCCGTCGCTCTCGGCGATCAGCAGCACGCGGTGCGGCGTCCTGGCGATGTGCGCCTTCAGTCCGACCAGCGGATCCTCGGCGCCGCGCACCACGGCAAAGGGGGGCAGCCTGTCGAACTCGGCGTAGGGCGCCTCGGTGGGGACGTCGCCGCCGCCGCGGATGGCAAGCTGCGCATGGGGCTTGGCGCGCTGGTAGAACTGCTCGGCGTTCAGGAACAACGCTTCGGGCGGCAGGGCGGGGCGCTCGGGGTCGCCGCGCACCAGCCGGTAGCGCTCGTTCGTGTCCTGCCAGAAATGCTGGAAGGCTGGTTCGAGGTCGCCGTGCAGCACCACGGTGGCGTCGGCGCCCAGGTAGTCGAACACCGTGGCCGTCTCGTCGAAGAACAGCGGCAGGTAGTACTCGATGCCGGCGGTGGCCACGCCGTTGCCCATGTCCTTGTAGATGCGGCTCTTGGTCGGGTCGCCCTCGAGCAGCTCGCGCCAGCGGCTGCGGAAGCGCCCGCGCGCCTCGTCGTCCATGGGGAATTCGCGGCCGGGCAGCAGCCGCACCTCGGGCACGGGGTAGAGGCTGCGCTGGGTGTCGGGGTCGAAGGTGCGGATGGTGTCGATCTCGTCGTCGAACAGGTCGACGCGGAAGGGCACCGGCGAGCCCATGGGGAACAGGTCGATCAGTCCGCCGCGCACCGCGTATTCGCCGGGGCTCACCACCTGCGTCACGTGGGTGTAGCCGGCGAGAGTGAGCTGGGCCTTGAGCTTCGATTCCTCCAGCTTCTGCTTTGCCTTGAACTGGAAGGTGTAGCCGGCCAGGAAGGACGGCGGCGCCAGCCGGTAGAGCGCGGTGGTGGCGGGCACCAGCACCACGTCGGCCTCCTTCTGGCTGATGCGCCAGAGGGTGGCCAGGCGCTCGCTGATCAGGTCCTGGTGGGGCGAGAAGCTGTCGTAGGGCAGCGTCTCCCAGTCGGGGAACAGGGCGCAGCGCAGCTCGGGGGCGAAGAAGGCGATCTCGTCGATCAGGCGCTGGGCGTCGTTGGCGTCG
This sequence comes from Variovorax gossypii, assembly GCF_003965815.1. GTDB lineage: Bacteria > Pseudomonadota > Gammaproteobacteria > Burkholderiales > Burkholderiaceae_C > Variovorax > Variovorax gossypii. The sequence goes on from NZ_RXOE01000001.1 coordinate 258,483, forward strand.
GCTGTGAACATCGCGGTGGCGCGCCCGGCGGCTTTCTCGCGCATGGCCAGCTGCGCCAGCAGCAGTGCATCGGCCGACAACGGGGGACGCGGCAGCGTGAATCGCTTGCCCGCCGTGAGGTGGGGGAGGTCCATGGAACGCTTGATGGAAATGCACAACACCCCGCGCCGGCTGGCGAGGGGTGTGCGTAGCGGGCAATTCTAGAATGGCGGCCCTTTATCCGCTTGTCGGCCGCAGCCGACCGCAGGGCCCATGTCCTCTTCCCGACTTTTCGTGCTGATCCCGTGCGCCGGCTCCGGCCACCGCGCGGGGCATGCGCAGTCCACGCAGCCCAAGCAGTACCGGCGTCTGGCCGGCCTGCCGATGGTGGCCCACACCCTGGAGGCCTTCCGCGCACTGGCGGGGCGCTTCGCCGGGCTGGCGCTGGTGGTGTCGCCGGACGACCGGGACGTGGATGCGGTGCTGCCGCGCTTTCCCTCGGAGAACGAATACCTGCTGCGCGTGGGCGGCGTGACCCGTGCGGCCACGGTGCGCAACGGCCTGGTGGCGTTGCGGCAGAAGGGCGCCGGCGCGCACGACTGGGTGCTGGTGCACGACGCGGCGCGCTGCCTCGTCACCTCCAGCCAGATCGAGGCGCTGATCGCCGCCTGCGAGCACGACGCCGTCGGCGGCCTGCTGGCGCAGCGGCTGGCGGACACGTTGAAGTCGTCCACCGCCGAGAGCCGCGTGGCCCAGACCCTGTCGCGCGCCGACAAGTGGCTGGCCCAGACGCCGCAGATGTTCCGCATCGGCATGCTGCTCGACGCGCTGGAGCGCACCGGAGACGCCGTGACCGACGAGGCCAGCGCGATCGAGGCCGTCGGCCTGTCGCCGTTGCTGGTGCCGGGCAGCGCGCAGAACTTCAAGGTGACCTTTCCCGAAGACTTCGCGCTGGCCGAAGCGGTGCTGCTGGGCCGCAGGAAGGGGCTGGCATGACAGGCGCATTCAACATCCGCATCGGCGAGGGCTGGGACGTCCACCAGCTGGTGGCGGGGCGCAAGCTGATCCTGGGCGGCGTCGAGGTGCCGCACACCACCGGCCTGCTGGGGCATTCGGATGCCGACGTGCTGCTGCACGCCATCACCGACGCGCTGCTGGGCGGCGCGGGGCTCGGCGACATCGGCCGGCACTTTCCGGACACCGATCCGCAGTTTCGCGGCGCCGATTCGGCGGTGCTGCTGGCCGAGGCGGCGCGCAGGGTGCGCGCGGCCGGCTGGGAGATCGGCAACGTCGACAGCACCGTGATCGCGCAGGCGCCCAAGCTCGCGCCGCACATCCCGCTGATGTGCCAGCGCATCGCCGACACGCTGGGCGTGACGCTGGAGCAGGTGAACGTGAAGGCCAAGACGGCCGAGAAGCTGGGCCCGGTGGGCGAGGGCCGCGCGATGGAGGCCCGCGCGGCCGTTCTGCTCCACAGATAAGAAAGACGCTGCCGGCGCTCAGGCCGGCTTCTTGGCGCCGCTGCCCTGCGGTTCGCCGGGCTTGATGCCGGGCGGCATCGCGCGCGGCATGCGGATGTGCGCCGCCAGGCCGCGGCCCGGCGTGCTCGTCAGCGCGAAGGTGCCGCCCATGCGCTCGATGTTCTTCGCCACGATCGACAGCCCCAACCCCGCGCCGGCGGCCGAGGTGCGGGCCGCGTCGCCGCGGAAGAAGGGCTTGGTCAGCTGCGCGAGCAGGGCGGGCTCGACGCCGGCGCCGTGGTCGCGCACCTTGATGAGCACCGCGTCGTTGTTGGCCTGCGCCTGGATCGTCACGTCTGCAACGCCGGTGGAGGGCGTCTTGCCGTAGCGCCGCGCGTTCTCGACCAGGTTGGAGATGACGCGCGTGAGCTCGACCTCGTCGCCCATCACGCGCAGGTCGGGCGGCACCTCGACCTTGATGTTCATCTCCTCGTAGTCCTGCACGGCATAGGTGCAGGCATCGACCACGTCGCGCAGCAGCACCGGCTTGGGGTCGACGTGGTCGGGCCGGGCGTAGTCGAGGAACTTGTCGATGATCGCGTCGAGCTGGGCGATGTCGGCGGCCATGTGGTCGCGCGCGTCCTCGTCGGCCACGCTCATCTCGGTTTCCAGCCGCAGCCGGGCCAGCGGCGTTCGCAGGTCGTGCGAGATGCCGGCCAGCATGATGGCGCGGTCCTGCTCGATCTTGGCGAGCTGGTCTGCCATGCGGTTGAAGCCGATGTTGACTGCGCGGATCTCGTTGGTGCGGGCGCGCTCGTCGAGCCGGTGCGCCTCGTACTCGCCCTCGCGCACCTGCATGGTCGCGCGCGACAGCTGCTTGAGAGGCAGGTTGATGAGCCGCGTGATCAGCGCCGCGCCGGCCAGCGACAGAGCCATGGCGGTGCTGAGCCACACCAGCCAGGTGCGTCCGCCCACGCGGCTGAAGCGCGTGGGGTCGAGCAGCAGCCAGTAGGTGTCGCTCTCGATGGTGAAGCCGATCCACAGGCCGGCCTCGTCGTTCACGCGGCTTGCAACCGTGGTGCCTTCGCCGAGCTGGTCGATCAGCTCCTCGGTCACGCGCAGGTCGAGCGCGCCGCTGGTGTAGGGCTGGAAGCGGTCGTTGGGCTCGCGCGGCAGGATGCGCACGCCCTCCTGGTCGGCCAGCGTCTTGATCAGCGACACCCGGGTGATGGCGTCGGAATACACTAGCGCCGCGCGCGTGAGGTTCACGAGCGAGGCGATCTGGTGCGCCGTCTGGATGGCGCGCGGCTCGTATTCGAGCGAGCGGAAAGTCTGCAGCCAGGCGACCGTACAGCCGATCAGCAGCAGTGCGAGCAGAAAGAAGGTGCGCCAGAAAAGGCTGAAGCCCAGCTTGAGGCCGGGGCGGCGGTCACGTTGCGCGCTCGCTTCGAGCGGGCTCGGCATCGTGACCTGCGCACCGTCCTCCTGGGCAGCGCCTGGTCCGGTGGTTTGGCCGACGGCCACCTGTCAACGTGGTATCAGGCCGTGCCGTCCGGCACGAACACGTAGCCCACGCCCCAGACGGTCTGGATGTAGCGGGGCGCAGCGGCATCGGATTCGACGAGCTTGCGCAGGCGCGAGATCTGCACGTCCAGGCTGCGGTCGAAGGGCTCGAACTCGCGGCCGCGCGCCAGCTGGGCGAGCTTTTCGCGCGACAGCGGCTGGCGCGGATGGCGCACCAGCGCCTTCAGCATGGCGAACTCGCCGGTGGTCAGCGAGAGTTCTTCGCCGTCCTTCTTCAGGGTGCGGGAGCCGAGGTCGAAGGCGAACGGGCCGAAGGTGACGGTCTCGTTCTCGGTGGAGGGAGCACCCGGCGCCTCGAGCGGCGGGCGGCGGCGCAGCACCGCGTGGACGCGGGCCAGCAGTTCGCGCGGGTTGAAGGGCTTGCCGAGGTAGTCGTCGGCGCCGACCTCGAGGCCGACGATGCGGTCAACGTCCTCGCCCTTGGCGGTGAGCATGATGATCGGCGTGCGGTCGTTGGCGGCACGCAGGCGGCGGCAGACGGAGAGGCCGTCCTCGCCGGGCATCATCAGGTCGAGCACGATCAGGTCGACCGTGTCGCGCAACAGGATGCGGTTGAGCGCCTTGCCGTCCTCGGCCACGATCACTTCGAAGCCTTCCTGCGTCAGGTAGCGGCGCAGCAGGTCGCGGATGCGGGCGTCGTCGTCGACGATCACGATCTTGTCGGTGCGAGCGGGAACTTGAGTCATTTCTACAACGTTGAATTTGTAACAGGGCCGATTCTGAAGGCGTTGAGGGTTCGTTGAGCCGGATTTACTTATGGTTTGACACTAAGTTACAAAACTTGCGGACGTTCGCGGTCTGGTCATCCGACGTTAGCGAGGTGATGGCAAAGTCGCGCTTCCTGCCGACTTCCAATCAATGAGACGTCCTACATTCGCGCTGCCGTTCTTCCTCGTATTCGCCTGCGGTCCTTCGCTGGCGGTGTCTGGCGATCTGTTCAGGGTGGGCGAGGTCCGGCGCAATGAAGTCAGGGACGCCGTTGCCGCCCACAGGGCCGCGCAACGCGAGGAAGTCCGCCGCGGAGAGGCCATTGCCGGACGGCGCCTCACTCCCGCCGAGCTGTTCGAGCTGCGTCAGCAGGTTCGCGGCCAATGGACCCCGCCCGCCGCGGGTGCTTTGCTCAATTCGGCAGAATCGCAGCCGGCCGAGCGGATCGTGCCGGTGCCACCGGCCGCGGCCCGCCAGCTGCCTGTCGCGCCGCGCAGCGAACGCCGCTGAGACAGCGCGCGAAGCGCCGGCCTGCCTTCTCGGGGCAGGCCTGTCTGTCTTTCATATCAATCGGGAGAACCTTGCCATGAAGAAGAAAATCAAACTGTTCGCGGCCTGTGCCGCCCTGGCCACGGCCGGCACTGCCCTGGCCCAGAACGTCGTCACGCCGGCTCCCCAGAACGTGCTGCAGCTCACCGCATCGGGTGCGGTCGAAGTCCAGCAGGACATGCTGAGCATGACGCTCGTGACCACCCGCGACGCGACCGACGCTGCCACCGTGCAGACGCAGCTGAAGGCCGCGCTCGACGCCGCGCTGGCCGAAGCGAAGAAGAATGCCCAGGCGGGCCAGCTCGACGTGCGCACCGGCAACTTCAGCCTGTCGCCGCGCTACACCAAGGACGGCAAGATCAACGGCTGGCAGGGCTCGACCGAGCTGGTGCTCGAAGGCCGCGACTTCCCGCGAATCACCCAGACGGCAGGGCGCATCACCACGCTCAGCGTGGGCAACGTCGGCTTCGGCCTGAGCCGCGAACAGCGTGCCAAGACCGAGACCGAGGCGCAGACCATCGCCATCCAGAACTTCAAGCAGAAGGCCGACGAGCTTGCCAAGGGCTTCGGCTTCAGCGGCTACACGCTGCGCGAGGTGTCGGTGAACGCGAGCGACAACGGCCCGATCCGCCCGCGCATGATGGCGGTGCAGGCCAAGTCGTTCTCGTCGGCCGATTCGGCCGTGCCGGTCGAGGCCGGCAAGACCAGCGTGACGGTGAGCGTGTCGGGCTCGGTGCAGCTCAAATAAGGGAAACGCGTACCGCGGGGCTACCCATTACTGGGCAGTCCAGCCGCCGTCCATGGCCCAGGCAACGCCCCGGACCTGGTCGGCAGCCGGCGAGCACAGGAAGACGGCCAGGCCGCCCAGTTGCTCGACGGTGGTGAACTGCAGCGAAGGCTGCTTTTCGCCCAGCAGGTCGTTCTGTGCCTGCGCGGCCGTGATGCCTTCCCGCGCCGCGCGGTCGTCGATCTGCTTCTGCACCAGTGCGGTCAGCACCCAGCCGGGGCAGATGGCATTGACGGTGACGCCGGTGGTCGCGGTTTCGAGCGCCACGGCCTTGGTCAGGCCCACGACGCCATGCTTGGCCGCCACGTAGGCCGACTTCTGCGCCGAAGCCACGAGGCCGTGCGCCGATGCGATGTTGATGACCCGGCCCCAGTTCGCCTCGCGCATCGCGGGGATCGCCAGGCGCGTAGTGTGGAAGGCGCTGCTGAGGTTGATCGCGATGATGGCGTCCCAACGTTCGGTGGGGAAATCTTCCACCTTGGCCACGTGCTGGATGCCGGCGTTGTTCACGAGGATGTCGACGCGGCCGAACTTCGACGCGGCGAACTTCATCATGTCCTCGATCTGTTCCGGCTTGCTCATGTCGGCGCCGTGGTATTCGGCGCGAACGCCGAGTGCTTCGACCTCGGCCCTGGGGGCCGAGGCATCGCCGAAGCCGTTGAGCACGATGTTTGCACCCTGTTGGGCGAGGGACTTGGCGACAGCGAGGCCGATGCCACTGGTGGACCCCGTGACAAGCGCGGTTTTGCCTTTGAGCATGAAGATCAATCTCCGGATGAATTAGGATGCGACGAGACAATTATCAGCACCAGAACAAGATTGTTTCCATGACCGAGCCGACGCTTCATTACGTGGCGTGCGATGACGCCCAGGGCGGCCACCGCATGGCCTATTGGCAATGGGGCGACGCGCGCAGCGCACACGTCGTTGTCTGCGTGCACGGTCTCACCCGGCAGGGCCGCGATTTCGACCTGCTGGCGCAGGCCATCGTGGCGCGCGCCGGCGGCGACGTGCGCGTGGTCTGCCCCGATGTGGCGGGCCGAGGGCGCAGCGACTGGTTGCGCGACCCTTCCCTATATCAGGTGCCGGTGTACGCGGCCGACATGGTTGCGCTGATTGCGCAGCTGCATCGCGAGCAGCCCATCGACACGCTCGACTACCTCGGCACAAGCATGGGCGGGCTGATCGGCTTCGTGCTCGCCGGGCACAAGGAGCTGCCGCTGGCCCGTTCCATCCGTCGCTTCGTGGCGAACGACGTCGGCCCGACGATCGAGCCGGTCGCGTTGCAGCGCATCGGCGCCTATGTCGGCAAGAACGGCAGCTTCGAGAGCGAGCAGGCGGCGGCCGATGCCATGTGGGCGCTGTCGACCACCTTCGGTCCCCACACGCCGGCCCAGTGGCTGGAGTTGTCGCGGCACATGGTGGTGCCCGCCTCGCAGCGCACGGCCGACGGCTCGGCGAAGGTCGAGGCGAGCGGTGGCGAAGACGGGCGCTGGCTGCTTCACTACGACCCGGCCATCGGCGTTGCGCTTCGCGCCATCACGCCCGAGGCCGCGGCGCAGGGCGGTGCGATCATGTGGAGCCTGTACGACGCCATCACGGCGCGCACGCTGCTCACGCGCGGCGCCGAGTCGGATCTGCTGTCGCGCGAAACGGCCCTGGCCATGACGCAGCGCGGCCCGCATGCAACCCTGGTCGAGTTCGAGGGCGTGGGCCATGCGCCGACCTTCGTCGACCCCGCACAGATCGCCGCCGTCACCAACTTCCTTTTCGACCCATCGAGCGATTGAGCGAGCGAAGCGTGAAGCGCGATTCTTCGAGTCTCCAGACGGCATCCGCGTCCGACGCGGTCATGGTCGACTATCCGCTGTCCGCGGCCACTGCCGAGCGCACGCCGGTGATGGAGAACATGCTGGCGCGCGCTCGCGCCTTCGCCGAGCCCCTGATCGCCGACGAGAAGCTCGACACCGGCGAGAACACGCTCGCGCATGCCGACGCGGTGGCTGGCATCGTCGCGAAGATGGGCGGCTCCGAGGCCATGCAGGCCGCGAGCTACCTGGTCTATTCGTGCCAGCACCTGAATCGCCCGCAGGAAGTGATCGCCAAGGTGTTCGGCGACAACTTCGCGGCGCTGGCGGTAGAGACGACCAAGCTGGTTCGAGTGCAGGAACAGGCGCGGTCGGCCTCGCAGGGGCATCACGGAGAAGGTGCCGGCGCGCAGACCGAGAACGTGCGCAAGATGCTGCTCGCGTTTTCGCGCGACCTGCGCGTGGTGATGTTGCGGCTGGCTTCGCGCCTGCAGACGCTGAGGCATGCGGCAGCGAGCAAGCGGCCGGCGCCCGAGGGCGTGGCGCGCGAGTCGCTGCAGGTGTTCGCGCCGCTGGCCAACCGCCTGGGCATCTGGCAGGTGAAGTGGGAGATCGAGGATCTCTCGTTCCGCTTCCTCGAGCCCGAGACCTACAAGCTGATCGCGCGCCTGCTCGACGAGAAGCGCATCGAGCGCGAAGGGCATGTCGAGCAGCTGCGCTCGCAGCTCGAGCGTGAGCTGCAGGCCGAAGGCGTCAAGGCCGTGGTGCAGGGGCGGCCGAAGAACATCTACAGCATCGTGAAGAAGATGCGCGGCAAGTCGCTCGACTTCGCTCAGGTCTTCGACATCCTCGCGCTGCGCGTGGTGGTGCCCGACGTCAAGGATTGCTACGCGGCGCTGGCTTGGGTGCATTCGCACTTCCAGCCCATCGACGAGGAGTTCGACGACTACATCGCGCGGCCCAAGCCCAATGGCTACCAGTCGCTGCACACGGTGGTGCGCGAGCTGGTGGACGGCAAGGCGGGCAAGCCCATCGAGATCCAGATCCGCACTGAAGAAATGCATGACCACGCCGAGCATGGCGTGGCCGCTCACTGGGCCTACAAGGAAGCAGGTCACAAGGGCTACGCGGGCGTGTGGGCCAGCGGCGAGTACGACGCGAAGATCGCCGTGCTGCGGCAGTTGCTGGCGTGGGAGCGTGATCTCTCTGGTGGCCTGCAGGGGCAGGGCCTGTTCGACGACCGCATCTATGTACTGACGCCCGATGCCGCCATCGTCGAGCTGCCGCAGGGCGCGACGCCCGTGGACTTCGCCTACACGGTGCACACCACACTAGGCCATCGCTGCCGCGGAGCGCGTGTCGATGGCGCGATGGTGCCGCTGAACACGCCGCTGTCGAACGGACAGACGGTGGAGATCATTGCGGCCAAGGAGGGCGGGCCTTCGCGCGACTGGCTCAATGCGGAGCTTGGTTATCTGGCCAGCCATCGTGCGCGCGCGAAGGTGCGAGCATGGTTCAACGCGCAGATCACGCACGAGACAGTGGCGCGCGGACGCGAGGCGGTCGAGAAGCTGCTGCAGCGCGAGGGCAAGACTGCGGTGCGGCTCGAGGACCTGGCTTCGCAGCTGGGCTTCAAATCGGCGGACCACCTGTTCGAAGTGGTGGGCAAGGACGAGTTCTCCCTGCGCAACATCGAAGCCTTGCTGCGGCCGCCGGAGCCCGCACCCGGGCCTGACGATGGCGTGCTCATCAAGAAGGCGCGCGGCAGCGAGAAATCGGGCAAGGGCGGTGTGCTCGTGGTGGGCGTGTCTTCGTTGATGACGCAGCTCGCCAAGTGCTGCAAGCCGGCACCGCCTGACGCCATTCGTGGCTTCGTCACGCGGGGCCACGGTGTGAGCGTGCATCGCAGCGACTGCAGCAACTTCCGCATGATGGCCGCGAAAGATGGCGAGCGCGTCATCGATGTGGAGTGGGGTGCCGCGAAGAAGGGCGCCGATGCGCCTGTGTATGCGGTAGACGTTGCTGTCGAGGCAGCGGATCGTCAGGGCCTGCTGCGCGATATCTCCGATGTGTTCGCGCGCGAGAAGATGAATGTGATCGGCGTGCAGACGCAGTCGATCAAGGGCACTGCGTGGATGACGTTCACTGTCGAAATCGCCGATGCCGCGCGTCTCACGCAGGTCCTCGGACTGGTCACTGCAGTTATTGGTGTGCGATCTGCACGTCGTCGCTGAAAAACGCGATTTCTCCTGCTACAATAACTGCTTCTCGGACACATCCTTAGGCGCGTAGCTCAGCTGGTTAGAGCACCACCTTGACATGGTGGGGGTCGTTGGTTCGAGTCCAATCGCGCCTACCAATTTCTGTTTCAGCCCCGGCCAACCACCGGTTCAGTCGAACAGAGCATGCACCGGGTTCCCCGGTGCACATATCGTCCCTTGTGGTGATGCAGACAAAGACCCTTGGCATGTTCTTGTGCTACCTTGGTCACTCTGCAACTACATTCCATTTTTCTTGATAAGCGATCCGATAAATACGCGATCAACCTTCGTTGATCGGGCTCATGCCGACAAGCGGCTGACAGCATTGCTCAAGCAGGCTCCCATCGAGTTTGCGCGTGCTGTGTACGGCATCAATGACTACGAAAGCGGTCGCACCGACACCATGGCAGCGCGTGAAGTGGCGCGCGCCCAACGCCAGGGCATGCCCCTGACCGAGGAGCGTGCCGAACAGCGCGCCCGTGCCTATCTGCCGACGGTCGGGCAAGAGCATTGCCCGCGATGCTGGGTCGTCTACGGGCAGAAAACCCCGCTGCGGTTTCGCGAGGCAGACGAAGAGCGACCCGAGGTTGCTGGTTGTCATGCATGCGGCGCGGAGTACGCGACGTCGGCGGATTGAAGAAAGTGCCGCAGCCGGTCAGGGTAAACCTTGTCGCGACGCAGCAAAACCGCTCCCTAGAATCATCCGATGACATGGGCGTCCATGTGAAGGAGTCCGCAGTGCAGAGCAAGAAGTCCGGGGCGAAACCGGTGCAGCGTGTGATCAAGAAGTACCCGAACAGAAGGCTCTACGACACCGAGACATCCACGTACATCACGCTGACCGAGGTGAAGCAGCTGGTCATCCAGAATGCCCAGTTCGTGGTGCGTGATGCCAAGACCGGCGACGACCTCACGCGCAGCATCCTGCTGCAGATCATTCTTGAGGAAGAGGCGGGCGGCGCGCCGATGTTCACCGAGCAGGTGCTGGCCAACATCATTCGTTTCTACGGTCAGGCGATGCAGGGTTACATGGGCCCGTATCTCGAGAAGAACATCCAGGCCATGACCGAGGTGCAGGCGCAGCTTGCCGAAAAGGCCGAAGGCCTGACGCCCGAGATGTGGGCTCGCTTCATGACCATGCAGTCGCCGATGCTGCAGGGGCTGATGGGCAGCTATGTCGAGCAATCGAAGAATGTCTTTCTGCAGATGCAGGAGCAGATGCAGAAGAATACCGAACAGGTGCTGGGGGCCTTTGGCATCAAGCGCTCCTGATCGACGTGCAGGCGACCGGAAGCGCAGACTGACCGGTCGATGCCCCGCCGTCACCGATAGCTGGGACAATAGAGGCATATGAGCGAAGTTGCCTCCCCCGAACGTACGGCCACGCCGACCGCCCCCAAGGTCGGATTCGTGAGCCTGGGCTGCCCCAAGGCCCTTACCGATTCCGAATTGATCCTGACCCAGTTGAGTGCTGAGGGCTATCAAACCGCCAAGACTTTCGAAGGCGCCGACTTGGTGATCGTCAACACCTGCGGCTTCATCGACGATGCCGTGAAGGAAAGCCTCGACACCATCGGCGAAGCGCTCGCCGAGAACGGCCGCGTGATCGTCACCGGCTGCCTGGGTGCCAAGACCGGCGACCAGGGCGGCAATCTGGTGCGCCAGATGCATCCGAGCGTGCTTGCCGTCACCGGTCCGCACGCCACGCAGGAGGTGATGGATGCGGTGCATGCCAACCTGCCGAAGCCGCACGACCCATTCATCGACCTGGTGCCGAACACCTTCGGTGTCGCGGGGCTCAAGCTGACGCCACGGCACTACGCGTACCTGAAGATCAGCGAGGGCTGCAACCATCGCTGCACCTTCTGCATCATTCCCTCGATGCGCGGCGACCTCGTGTCGCGGCCCGTGGGCGATGTGCTGAGCGAGGCCAAGGCCTTGTTCGAAGGCGGCGTGAAGGAGCTGTTGGTGATCAGCCAGGACACCTCGGCCTATGGCGTCGACGTGAAGTACCGCACCGGGTTCTGGGATGGCAAGCCGGTCAAGACCCGCATGCTCGAACTGGTGCGCACGCTGGGTGAAATCGCCGAGCCGTACGGTGCCTGGGTTCGCCTGCACTATGTGTACCCGTACCCGAGCGTCGACGAGATCATTCCGCTGATGGCGAGCGGACAGGTGCTGCCGTACCTCGACGTGCCCTTGCAGCACAGTCATCCCGATGTGCTGAAGCGCATGAAGCGCCCGGCTAGCGGCGAGAAGAACCTGGAGCGGCTGGCGCGTTGGCGCGAGGTGTGCCCGGAGCTCGTGATCCGCAGCACCTTCATCGCGGGCTTCCCCGGCGAGACGGAGCAGGAGTTCGAGCATCTGCTCGACTTCATCCGCGAGGCTGAGATCGATCGTGCCGGTTGCTTTGCGTACAGCCCGGTCGAAGGCGCCACGGCGAACGACATTCCGGGCATGCTGCCCGAGGCCGAGCGCGAGGCGCGCCGTGCGCGTTTCATGGAGGTGGCCGAGGCCGTGTCGATCGCCAAGCTGCAAAGGCGCATCGGCTCGACGATGCAGGTGCTGGTCGACTCGGCGCCTGGCATGGGCCGCAAGGGCGGGGTGGGGCGCACGTATGCCGATGCACCGGAAATCGACGGAACGGTCCGGTTGCTGCCGCCCGAGAAGATCAGCAAGACGCTGAAGGTGGGTGAGTTCACCCGCGCGCGCATCGTGGGTGCCGAGGGCCACGACCTGATCGCACTGCCCATTTGATGCAGATCCGGATGAGCAAGAAAAAAGCCACCGGAGACCGGTGGCTTCTTTCGGATGACCTGGCGGGGGTCAATTCGGATCTGGTGCCCAGAAGAGGACTCGAACCTCCACGATGTTACTCGCTAGTACCTGAAACTAGTGCGTCTACCAATTCCGCCATCTGGGCAGTTTCTGCTTTTCAGCAAAGACTGCGAGTATACACAATTTGTCGCGATGGCCTGAAAAAAACGGGCCGCGCAGAAAAAATTTGGCACTGGTCCGGCTCTTGCCTGTCCGGTTGCGCCGGCCGTTCGATGCGGATTCGATCGGCAATGAAAAAAGCCACCGGAGACCGGTGGCTTGAATCGATTGACCCGGTAAAGGTCTGTTTAAACTTGGTGCCCAGAAGAGGACTCGAACCTCCACGATGTTACTCGCTAGTACCTGAAACTAGTGCGTCTACCAATTCCGCCATCTGGGCCCACGTAGTTGCAGAAGCAACTGCGTTTTGAATTTCAGGAAAGAAGGAGATCATATCAAAAATAACGTTACTTCCAGCGGCCTGCTGGATGAAATCGAAGGAACTGTTCAAGGACATCGCGACGGGCACGGCTTCGTGCAGCGCGACGACGGCGAGGCAGACATCTACCTGCCTCCGAACGAGATGCGCGCGGTGCTGCACAAGGACCGCGTCAAGGCGCGCATCGTGCGCCAGGACCGCCGTGGCCGCCCCGAGGGGCGCGTGGTGGAAATCGTCGAGCGCCCCGAGCAGCCCATCATCGGCCGCCTGTTGCACGAAGGCGGCATCTGGCTCGTGGCGCCGGAAGACAAGCGCTACGGCCAGGACGTCCTGATTCCCAAGGGGGCGACCGGCCCCGCGAAGGTGGGGCAGGTCGTGGTCGTGCAGCTCACCGAGCCGCCGGCGCTGTTCGGTCAGCCCGTGGGCCGTGTGAAAGAGGTGCTGGGCGAGATCGACGACCCCGGCATGGAGATCGAGATCGCCGTGCGCAAGTACGGCGTGCCGCACGAGTTTTCCGCGGAATGCCTGGCGGCTGCCAAGGCGTTGCCCGAGAAGGTCCGCCCCGCCGACAAGAAGGGCCGCGTCGACCTCACCGACATTCCTCTCGTCACCATCGACGGCGAGGATGCCCGCGACTTCGACGACGCCGTCTATTGCGAGCCCGCGAAGGTAGGCCGCGGCAAGGGCTGGCGCCTGCTGGTGGCCATTGCCGACGTCAGTGCCTATGTGCAGACCGGCTCGCCCATCGACATCGATGCCTACGACCGCGCCACCAGCGTCTACTTCCCGCGCCGCGTCATTCCGATGCTGCCCGAGAAGCTGTCGAACGGACTGTGCTCGCTCAACCCCGAGGTCGAGCGCCTGTGCATGGTGTGCGACATGCTGGTCGCGGCCGACGGCGAGATCTACGCCTACCAGTTCTATCCGGCCGTGATGTTCAGTCACGCGCGCTTCACGTACACCGAGGTGGCTGCCATCCTCGGCAACACGCGCGGCCCAGAGGCTGCGAAGCGCAAGGAGCGCGTCAAGGACCTGCTGAACCTCGCCGACGTCTACAAGGCGCTGCTCAAGCAGCGCGGCAAGCGCGGCGCTGTCGATTTCGAAACCACCGAGACCCAGATCATCTGCGACGAAGCCGGCCGCATCGAGAAGATCGTGCCTCGCACTCGCAACGAGGCGCATCGCCTGATCGAAGAGGCGATGCTCGCGGCCAACGTCTGCAGCGCCGACTTCATCGCTGAAGGCAAGCATCCAGGCCTGTACCGCGTGCACGAAGGTCCGACGCCCGAGAAGAAGGAAATCCTGCGCGGCTACCTGAAGGCCATGGGCGTGGGCTTGAGCATCACCGACGACCCGCGTCCGGGCGAGTTCCAGGCGATCGCAGAGGCCACCAAGGAGCGCCCCGACGCGCAGCAGATCCACACCATGCTGTTGCGCTCGATGCAGCAGGCGATCTATACGCCGATCAACAGCGGCCACTTCGGCCTGGCCTACGAGGCCTACACGCACTTCACCAGCCCGATCCGGCGCTATCCCGACCTGCTGGTGCATCGCGTGATCAAGGCGATCCTCGGCAAGACGCGCTACCAGCTGCCGATGCTGCCCACCCCCGGCGAGGCGCATGCGAAGCTGGCCAAGCGCTTGGCGTCGCGCGTGAAGGCGCCCACTGCAAAGCCGCAGAAGGCCACCGTCGCGCCCAGCAAGGAAGTGATGGCATGGGAGGCTGCTGGTCTGCATTGCAGCGCCAACGAGCGCCGTGCCGATGAGGCCAGCCGCGACGTCGAAGCCTGGCTCAAGTGCAAGTACATGCGCGAGCATCTCGGCGAGGAGTACGGCGGCGTGGTCACCGCGGCCACCACCTTCGGCATCTTCGTCACGCTCGATGCGATGTACGTCGAGGGCCTGGTGCACATCACCGAGCTCGGCGGCGAGTACTTCAAGTTCGACGAGATGCGCCAGGAGCTGCGCGGCGAGCGCACCGGCATCCGCTACGCCATCGGCACGCGGGTGCGCGTGCAGGTGAGCCGCGTCGACCTGGACGGCCGCAAGATCGACTTCCGTCTCGTGCGCGAAGGTGAAGAGCTCGCGGCCCGCGCCATGAAGGACAAGGGTGCGGCATCATCGGGAGTGCCGGTGAAGGCCTCGGCGAAGCGCAGTACGCGCCACAAGGCGGAAGCCGGCAAGGCCGAGCCGCGCGGCGAGCGACCCACCTCCACCACGGCCGGGGCGCAGTCGGCGATGCAGGCCTTCAAGTCTGCGGTGAAGAAGGCCGCCAGCAAGATGAAGGGCAAGGGGCGCAAGCCGCGCCGCTGACCGGGCCTCACACCATCGAACGAACCATCGACAACCGAAAAGAAAGAGACAGACAGCATGAGCGCTGAAGACAACAAGGGCCGTATCGCCATCGTCACGGGTGCGGGTTCCGGCATTGGCCGCGCCGCCGCGCTGGCGCTGCTGGGCGACGGCTGGAGCGTGGCGCTGGCGGGTCGCCGCCTCGAGCCGCTGGAGCAGGTTGCGGAAGAATCGGGCGCCGGCGCGCGCGCTTTCGCCGTGCCGACCGACGTGTCGAACGCAGACTCGGTGCAGGCCCTGTTCGCCGCCACCGTCGAGCGCTTCGGCCGTGTCGACCTGCTGTTCAACAACGCCGGCGTGGGCAACCCGCCGGGCCCGTTCGAGGACTGGACGCCCGAGCAGTGGCAGGGCGTGGTCGACATCAACCTCACCGGCATGTTCTTCTGCATCCAGCAGGCGTTCCGCACGATGAAGGCCCAGACGCCGATGGGCGGCCGCATCATCAACAACGGCTCGATCTCGGCCACGGCACCGCGTCCGAACTCGGCTGCCTACACGGCGACCAAGCATGCGGTCGAAGGGCTCACCAAGACCGCTTCGCTTGACGGCCGCAAGTACGACATCGCCGTCGGGCAGGTGGACGTGGGCAACGCCATGACCGAGCTGGCCGCACGCATGGCCAAGGGCGTGCCGCAGGCCAATGGCGAGCTCGCCATCGAACCGCTGATCGACGTCAAGATCGTCGGCCAGTCGGTGCTCTACATGGCGAACCTGCCGCTCGAAGCTAACGTGCTGTTCCACACCATCATGGCGACGAAGATGCCCTTCGTCGGGCGCGGCTGACGCCTCTCAATCGGATGCGCGGCGGGCCAGTGCGCCGGCCGTGAGCGGGGCTGCATCGGCCGGCCAGGTGTCGGCGATGCGGCCATGCAGCCAGACGGCTTCGCGCGCCGCGTCGAAAGCCGGTTTTCGCATGGCCAGGGCGGCACCGATCATTCCGGCCAGCACGTCGCCGGTGCCGGCGGTCGCCAGGCGGGCATTGCCGCTCAGGTTGATGACCGGCAGGGTATCGGCGCCGCCGGCAATGACGGTGCCCGAGCCCTTGAGCACCACCACCACATTGAAGCGCGCGGCGAGGTCGCGTGCTGCGGTCAGCCTGTCGCCCTGAACGTCGCCGACCGTGCAGTTCAGCAGGCGCGCGGCTTCCAGCGGATGCGGCGTGATCACGGTGGGGGCTCCGTCTCTGCCGCGTGATGACAGCTGCGTTTGCAGCGCACCATCGGCTGCGATCGCATTGAGTGCATCGGCGTCGAGCACCAGGGCGGCCGCCGTGTAGAGCACGTTCGGCAGCAGCTCGCGAACGGCTTCTCCGCCGCCGCAACCGCAGACCGCCGTCATGCCGGAAAGATCGAGCGTCCGTGCGTCGCGCAACATCAGTTCGGGCTGCGCGGTGTCGACGGGGGCTGCGTTCGGGTCGAGCAAGCCGACGAAGACGCGTCCCGCGCCGCCATGCAGCGCCGCCGAGCCGGCCAGCAATGCGGCTCCGGCCATGCCGGACGCTCCGCCGATCACCGCGACGTCGCCGTAGCTGCCCTTGTGCGATGCGTGGCTGCGCGGTTGCGAGTCGGGCGCTCCCGCGATCCGGGCCGTCGGCCGATCCTTGAATGCACCGCAGCCGAGGTCATCGAACCAGATCGTGCCTGCCGCGTCACGGCCCTGGGCGGTGAACAAGCCTGGCTTCAAGGTGAGAAAGGTGATGCAGGTGAGAGCCGATTCCCGCGGGTGGCTGGCGCCCTGGGGCAGAGTGCCCGTGTCCGCGTCCAGACCCGAGGGAACGTCCACGCAAAGTACCGGCTGGCTGCTGGAGTGCATCCGCGCCAGCCACTGCGCCATGGCGCCTTCGGGAGGCCGCGTCGATCCGATGCCGAGCAGCGCATCGATCGCCAGCTCATGGGCCGAAGGGGGCGTCGCGGCAAAGGTGACACCCGCATCGCGGGCGCGCTGAAGCGATGCCTTGGCGTCTGGCGGCAACCGGCCTTCTTCTCCCAGAAAGGTGACCACCGGAAAGAAGCCTCGATGCCGCAGCTGCGCGGCAGCTTCGAAGCCGTCGCCGCCGTTGTTCCCCGGCCCGCAGGCCACCCAGATGGTGCGTGCATGCGGCGCGATCGCCATCGCCAGCCGGGCGACCGCAAGACCCGCGCGCTGCATCAGCGTGTGGGCGGGCAGGGCGGCCGCAGCAGCCTGTTCGATGCGGCGCGTGGCGGCGATGTCGAACAGATCGGCAGCGGTGGCTGGGGTGATGCGTTGCATCGGCGCATTGTGCCGTCGGGCTGCGTTCCTATCATCCGGGGATGAACTTCAAGAGCGTCGGTTGGCTGCTTGCACTGCTTTTCGCTGCGCTCGCCTCCTTTGTGGCCGCGACATTGGCGTGGATTGCGGGCCTGGGCTGGGTTCTGGGCCTGATGTGCGCCGTGTGGGGTGCCTTCCTGCTGGCGGAATTCAAGCGATGGGAGCGACTGCGCGACATGGCCTGGGCGGCCAATGTCGGCTTCGGCTGCAGCGTGATCCGGTGGTTCGACGTGCCGGGCGAAGCCGCTTCCGGCCTGGCGCGCTGGGCACTGCTGGGTGCGGCTGCGCTCTGCCTGATCTTCTTCGCGGTGCTCGTTCCCGGCTTGCTGGGGTGGGCCGCTGGAAGGCTTCGGCCGCCACCCGAACCCGAGCTGCCCGTCGAGCAGCCGGCCAGCCCCGAGGCGCTGCGCCGCTGGGGCCCTAGAGACTGAGCCGCTCGACGCCGAGCCCTTCGAGGTCGATTCCCGGCTCCCGTCCGCCGATCAGGTCGCCCAGCACCCGCGCGCTGCCGCACGACAAGGCCCAGCCGCTCGATCCGTGGCCAAGGTTGAGCCACACGCCGGGTATGCCGCTGGCGCCCAGCACGGGTGGGCCGTCGGGCAGCATCGGTCGCGCACCTTTCCATTGCTGGATGCCGGATTGCAGCGTGGCGGCTCCCGGGAACCAGTCGTGCAGCACCTTGTAGAGCGTTTGCACGGCCGCGGGATTCATCGTGTCCAGCGAGCCGCCGATCTCGGCGCTGCCGGCCACGCGCACGCGCTGGCCGAGGCGGGAGATGGCGACCTTGTAGCGCTCGTCCATCACCGCGCTGCGCGGTGCGTTGAGCGGCTCGCGGATCGGCGCGCTCACCGAATGGCCGTAGACCGGCGCCATCGGAATGCGCAGACCCAGCGGGCGCAGCAGCGCCGCCGAGGCCAGGCCGGCGCAGACCACGACCGCGTCATAGCGAACCGGGTCGGAGCCGCTCGCCAGCGACAGCGAGGTGGGGGCGGCGCGGCTCAGCGGTGCGATGTCGCAGTTGAAGTGGAACTGCGCGCCGAAGGACTCGGCCTCCCACTTGAGCAGTAGCGCGAATTGGCGGCAGTTGGCCACCTCGTCCTCGGGCAGGTGGATGGCGCCCACCAGCGGGGTGTCGGGGTTGAGGGCCGGCTCGATCAAACGGGCTTCGTCGGCGTCGATTTCCTTGAAGACGCTGCCGGCCGCGCGCAGCACGTCCAGCCCGGGCTGCACCAGCTTCTTGTCGCGCTTGGAGCGCAGCAGCACCATGTAGCCGTCGCTGCGTTCGTAACTGAGTTCGCGGGCTTCGGTCACCTCGTGCAGCCGGTTGCGGCTGTAGAAGGCCAGGCGCTGCATGCGGGCGCGGTTGGCCAGGTAGGTCTCGAGCTTGCAGGCCTTCTGCCAGCGAGAGAGCCAGCCGAGGTCGCGCGAACCCAGCGGCCAGCGCAGCTTGATGGCGCCGTGAGAAGACAACAGGGAGCGCAGCACCTTGCCGCGCATGCCGGGGCCGGCCCATGGCGTGACGTATCCGGGGGCGACCACGCCGGCGTTGGCGAAGCTGGCTTCCTCGGCGGCAGCGCCGCGGCGCTCGAAGACGGTCACTTCATGGCCGTCGGAAACCAGTTCCCAGGCGGTGGTGACGCCGATGATGCCGGCGCCCACGATCGCGATTTTCATTGAGTGTTCAGGATGAGAGAGATGGCTGGCGCCCGCAGGAGCGGACGCGACGGCCTTTATTCTTGCAGCGCGCGCTCGGTCTGGAGCGCCATCGCGAGGATGGCGTCGTCGTGCAGCGCGGCGTGCCACAGCATCAGGCCCACCGGCAGTTCGCCGGCGGCGTGGCAGGGCAGGGAGATGGCGCAGCCGTCGAGCATGTTGACGATCGACGGATTGCGCAGCAGCAGGGCATTGACGCGGAAGAACTCCTCGTCGCGCTCGGCGCCCGGCGCCACGCTGGCGATGGGCGGCGCGGTGATGGGCACGGTCGGCGACAGCACCGCGTCGAACGGCGCGAGCGCGGCTTCGACGCGGGCGATCCAGTCGCGGCGGGCGTTGATCAGGTCGATGTATTCATGCGCCTTCATCGTGGCGCCGCGCAGGATGCGCTGGGCCACGCGAGGGTCGTAGCCCGCGCCGCTGCGCTCCAGCAGCAGACGGTGCCAGGCGTACGACTCGGCGGCCGAGAAACCGCCGGTGGCGTTGATGGCCGCCAGCTCCGCGAGCTCTGGCAGCTCGATTTCCACGATGCGGGCGCCAGCCGCGCGAAGTGTTTTCAGCGAGCGCTCGAAGGCAGCGGCCACCGGGGCTTCGATGCTGTCGAAGAACACGTTCTTCACCACAGCCAGCCTGTAGGCGGCCAGGGGCGCGTTGCCGGCTGTCACGCGGCGCGCGGCGAGGATTTCGTGCGCGGTGATGGCGTCGCGCACCGAGCGTGTCATGGCGCAGACAGTGTCCAGGGTGGTCGAGAGCGGCAGCGCGCCAGCCGCAGGCGTCAGCCGGGCCGTGTTCTTGAAGCCGACGATGCCGTTCAGGGCTGCGGGAATGCGGATCGAGCCGCCGGTATCGGAGCCCAGGCCGATGAATGCGGCCCCGCTGGCCACCGAGATCGCGGCGCCGGACGAAGAGCCGCCCGGAATGCGCGGCACGGCCGAGTCGCTCACGTTGGACGGCGTGCCGTGGTGCGGATTGACGCCGACGCCCGAGAAGGCGAACTCCGTCATGTTGGTTCGGCCGGTCAGCACGCCGCCTGCCGCGCGCAGCCGGGCTACGGCTGGCGAATCGGCCGTGGCGGCGGGGGCGTGGCTCAGAACGGCGGAACCGGCGGGCGTCGGCTGGCCTTCGACGTCGAACAGGTCTTTTGCCGTGAAGGCGAGGCCTGCCAGCCGGCTGCCTGGATCCGACGCAGCGGCGGCCTGACGGGCCTCGTCGAACATGGTGCTGGTGAATGCGTGGGCGCAGGCCGGGGACTCGGCGATTCCGATGGCACGCTCCATTTCGGTGCGTGCATCGGTGCCACCTGCCAGAAGGTCGAGACGGGCGGCGTGGAGGTCGTTCATTGGGAGGCTGCAGGTACCGTCGGGGGCGGCTGGTTCAGGGAAGGGGCGGCGGCCGTGCTATACTCTTTGGGTTTCGCTGGTCGAGCAACGGCTCCCGTTGCATCCAGCCAGACACATCCGCAAACCGGCCCAATCAAGGTGTTGTGACTCGATCCAAAGAGCGCAAAACGGGCTGGATTTTAGACCCAACCTTTGGAGTAATTTCAATGTCTACCACCATGCGCGAAATGCTGGAAGCAGGTGTCCATTTCGGTCACCAAACCCGCTTCTGGAACCCCAAGATGGCTCCGTACATCTTCGGCCATCGCAACAAGATCCACATCATCAACCTGGAAAAGTCGCTCCCGATGTTCCAGGATGCGATGAAGTACGCCAAGCAGCTCACCGCCAACCGCGGCACGATCCTGATGGTCGGCACGAAGCGGCAGGCCCGCGAAATCGTGGCGGCTGAAGCCCGTCGCGCCGGCGTGCCCTTCGTCGACACCCGTTGGCTCGGCGGCATGCTGACCAACTTCAAGACGGTCAAGACCTCGATCAAGCGCCTGAAGGACATGAAGGCCCAGCAGGAAGCCGGTCTCGACAGTCTGAGCAAGAAAGAGCAGCTCACGTTCACGCGTGAAATCGAGAAGCTCGAGAAGGACATCGGCGGTATCCAGGACATGGCTGCGCTGCCCGACGCCATCTTCGTGATCGACGTGGGCTTCCACAAGATCGCCGTGGCCGAAGCCAAGAAGCTCGGCATTCCGCTGATCGGCGTGGTGGACTCCAACCATTCGCCCGAAGGTATCGACTACGTGATCCCCGGTAACGACGACTCGTCGAAGGCCGTCACGCTGTATGCCCGCGGCATCGCCGATGCGATCATCGAAGGCCGTAACAGCGCCACCGGCGACGTGGTCAAGGCCATCGCCGAAGGTAACGACGAATTCGTCGAAGTCGAAGAGGGCGCTTCGGCCTGATTGGCACGCCCGCGAGCCTGAAGAAGGGGCTTTGGTGCCCCTTTTTTTTAACCTGATTTTTGAATTCACGGAGATACAAAATGGCTGCAATCACCGCAAGCATGGTCGGCGAGCTGCGCGCGAAGACCGACGCACCGATGATGGAATGCAAGAAGGCCCTGACCGAGGCCGATGGCAACATGGAAAAGGCCGAAGAGCTGCTGCGCATCAAGCTCGGCAACAAGGCTGGGAAGGCGTCGAGCCGCATCACCGCCGAAGGCGTCGTGGCCGCGTACGTTGCCGGTGACACCGGCGCCATGATCGAAGTCAACTGCGAAACCGACTTCGTCTCGAAGAACGACAGCTTCCTGGCCCTGGTCAATGCCGCCGCCAAGCTGATCGCCGAGAAGAACCCGGCCGACATCGCCGCGCTGGGCGCCCTGGCCTACGAGCAGGATGGCTTCGGCCCCACGCTCGAAGACGTGCGCAAGGGCCTGATCGGCAAGATCGGCGAGAACATGAGCTTCCGCCGCTTCAAGCGCTTCGCCGGCAACGGCAAGCTGGCCTCGTACCTGCACGGCACGCGCATCGGCGTGATGGTCGAGTTCGAAGGTGACGACACCGCCGCCAAGGACGTCGCGATGCACATCGCCGCCATGAAGCCCGTGTCGGTCGCCGCGTCGGACGTGCCTGCCGAGCTGATCGAGAAAGAGCGTGCCGTGGCTGCCGGCAAGGCGGAAGAAGACCGCAAGACGGCCGAAGCCGAAGGCAAGAAGCCGCAGCCGGCCGACATCGTTGCCAAGCGCATCGAAGGCGGCGTGCAGAAGTTCCTCAAGGAAGTCTCGCTGCACAACCAGCCGTTCGTGAAGAACGACAAGCAGACCGTCGAGCAGATGCTCAAGGCCGTCAACACCACGATCAAGGGCTTCACCCTGTACGTGGTGGGTGAAGGCATTGAGAAGAAAGTTGACGACTTCGCAGCAGAGGTCGCCGCGCAAGTCGCCGCAGCCAAGGCTGCCGCTTAAGCCTTTACGGCTCCAACGACGGTGCGTTCGCGCGCACCGTCGTTTTTTCATCGCCACGTTTTACACTCGTCTCGCCCAAACCAAAGGAAATTGCCCATGTCTGATGCCCGCCCAGCCCACAAGCGAATCTTGTTGAAGCTGTCGGGAGAGGCATTGATGGGCGACGATGCCTTCGGCATCAACCGCGCGACCATCGTGCGCATGGTGCAGGAGGTTGCCGAGGTCGTGAACATGGGCGTCGAGGTGGCGGTCGTGATCGGCGGCGGCAACATCTTCCGCGGCGTCGCGGGCGGTTCGGTCGGCATGGACCGCGCCACCGCCGACTACATGGGCATGCTGGCCACGGTCATGAATTCGCTGGCCCTGGCCGATGCGATGGACAAGCAGGGCCTTGTGGCCCGCGTGATGTCCGCCATCGCCATCGAGCAGGTGGTCGAGCCCTATGTGCGTCCCAAGGCCCTGCAGTACCTCGAAGAGGGCAAGGTCGTGGTGTTCGCGGCCGGCACGGGTAATCCGTTCTTCACCACCGATACGGCCGCCGCGCTGCGCGGTGCCGAGATCGGCGCCGAGCTGGTGCTAAAGGCGACCAAGGTCGATGGCGTCTATACCGCCGACCCCAAGACCAATCCCGACGCAACGCGCTACGCCACGCTGACCTTCGACGAGGCGATCGCGAAGAATCTCGGCATCATGGACGCCACGGCCTTCGCGCTGTGTCGCGACCAGAAGCTGCCGATCAAGGTGTTCTCGATCTTCAAGAATGGTGCGCTCAAGCGCGTCGTCATGGGCGAGGACGAAGGCACGCTGGTGCATGCCTAGGAGTATTTGAGATGACCATTGCAGACATCCGCAATGCGACCGACGCGAAGATGAACCAGTCGCTCGCCGCATTCCAGAACAACCTCACCAAGATCCGTACGGGCCGAGCCAATTCCGCGCTGCTCGATTCCGTCCACGTCGAGTACTACGGCTCGCAAGTGCCGTTGAGCCAGGTGGCCAACGTGTCGGTGCTCGATTCGCGCACCATCAGCGTCCAGCCCTGGGAAAAGGGCATGGGCGCCAAGATCGAGAAGGCCATCCGCGAAAGCGACCTGGGCCTGAATCCCGCTTCGATGGGCGACCTGATTCGCGTGCCGCTGCCCGCCATGAGCGAAGAGCGCCGCAAGGAAATGACCAAGCTCGTCCGCAACGAAGGCGAAAGCGCCAAGATCGCCACGCGCAACCTGCGCCGCGACGCGAACGAGTCGGTCAAGAAGCTGGTCAAGGAAAAGCTGGCGTCGGAAGACGACCAGAAGCGCGCCGAAGCCGAGATCCAGAAGGTCACCGACCGCCACATCGCGGAAATCGACCGCCTGGTAGCGGCCAAGGAAGCGGAGATCATGGCCGTTTGAGGCCTGCCATGGCCTCTTCAGCGCCGCACATTCCCCACCACGTTGCCATCGTGATGGACGGCAACGGTCGCTGGGCGACGCGGCGCTTCCTGCCCCGCATCGCGGGGCACAAGCAGGGCGTCGAGTCGTTGCGCCGCTGCGTCAAGGCCTGCGTCGAGCGCGGCGTGGCCGTGCTCACTGTGTTCGCGTTCTCGTCCGAGAACTGGAATCGTCCTGTCGAGGAGG
The DNA here is from genome assembly GCF_003965815.1 of Variovorax gossypii. GTDB lineage: Bacteria > Pseudomonadota > Gammaproteobacteria > Burkholderiales > Burkholderiaceae_C > Variovorax > Variovorax gossypii. Next base: position 282,148 of record NZ_RXOE01000001.1, read on the forward strand.
TTTCCGGGCTCATGGAGCTGATGGTCGGCGCGCTTGCCCGTGAGGTGCCCAAGCTCAGCGCCGACGGCGTTCGGCTTCATTTCGTCGGCGAACGCGCGGGCCTGTCGCCCAAGATGGTGAACGGCCTGCTCGACGCCGAAGCCGCCACCGCGCACAACACCCGGCTGGTGCTCAACGTCTGCTTCAACTACGGCGGCCGATGGGACATCGCGCAGGCCGCTGCAAAGCTCGCCGCGCAGGGCGAGGCGATCACCGAGCTTAGTCTCGATCGCGCCATGGCGCTGGCCCACGTGCCCGATCCCGACCTGTTCATCCGCACTGGCGGCGAGCAGCGTCTGTCCAATTTCCTGCTCTGGCAGAGTGCCTACGCCGAGCTTTTCTTCAGCGACAAGCTGTGGCCCGAATTCGACGAAGCTGCGCTGGACGAGGCGATTGCCGCGTTCCAGGGCCGCGAGCGGCGCTTCGGCCAGACCTCGGCGCAAGTCTCATCCACTGCCGCGGCCTGAAGGCGCGGGAACCTTTTCCGCATGCTCAAGCAACGCATCATCACGGCGATCGTGCTCCTCGCGATCCTGCTGCCGGCGCTGTTCTACCCAAGCTACATACCCTTCGGCTGCGTCATGCTGGTGTTGATCGGCGCCGCCGCCTGGGAGTGGGGGCGACTGAACGGCTACGGACAGGAGCTGTCGCTGTTCCTCGGCGCCGAGACCGTGGTGCTGTGTGCGCTCTCCTGGTGGCTCGGGCTGCTGGAGAAGCCGCTATTCCTGATGTGGACCCTGGCCAGCGCGGCCTGGGTGCTGGGCGGCGCTGCGCTGCTGCGCGTGGCCGTGCCGGGCTGGCCCCGCATTCCGCGCGGACTGCGGCTGGTCGGTGGCCTGCTGGCGCTGTGGGTGGCGTGGCTTGCCGCAGTGCAGGCACGGATGATTGGCATCAACTTCCTGCTGTCGATCCTCGTGCTGGTGTGGGTTGCCGACGTGTTCGCCTATTTCGCCGGCCGCGCCTTCGGCCTCAGGTTCACCCGCAACAAGCTCGCACCCTCGATCAGTCCCGGCAAGAGCTGGGAAGGCGTGTGGGGCGGCATGATCGGCGTGGTGGTGCTGGCATTCGCCTGGGTCTGGGCCGACAAGGCTGCGGGCGCCACGGTGGCCAGCCTGTATACCCGTCTCAACGAGCGGGGCTGGTGGCTGCTGCTGCTCGCCGCGTTGTTCCTCTCGGCCATGAGCGTCGTGGGCGACCTCGTCGAATCTCTCATCAAGCGCAGCGCCGGCGCCAAGGACAGCAGCCGGCTGCTGCCCGGCCACGGCGGCGTCCTCGACCGCGTGGATGCCCTCTTGCCGGCGCTCCCCATTGCCATGATGCTGGCTTTCCTGTGAACTTTTCCAGAAAACAACGCGTGACGGTGCTCGGCTCGACCGGTTCGGTCGGTGTGAGCACGCTCGACGTCATTTCGCGCCACCCCGAGCGTTTCGAGGTGTTCGCGCTTTCCGCGGCGACCAAGGTTGATGAACTGCTGGCGCAGTGCGCGCAGTTCTCGCCGAAGTTCGCCGTGATGGCCAGTGCACCGCATGCAGCGGTGCTGGCCGAGAAACTGAAGCAAAACGGCCTGAAGACGGTCGTCCTGATGGGCGACGATGCTCTCGAAACGATAGCATCCCACGAAGAAGCCGATTCCGTGATGGCCGCGATTGTCGGCGCAGCGGGCCTCGGGCCCTGCCTGGCCGCGGCGCGTGCCGGCAAGCGCCTTCTGCTGGCCAACAAAGAGGCGCTCGTGGTCGGCGGCGAGCTCTTCATGCGCACTGTGCGCGAGGGCGGTGCGACGCTGCTGCCCATCGACAGCGAGCATTCCGCCATCTTCCAATCGCTGCCCGAAGACCCGTCCACCTGGGCGCGGCGCATCGACAAGATCATCCTGACGGCGTCCGGCGGCCCTTTCCGCACGCGCGCGCCGGAAACCCTGAGCGCTGTCACGCCCGAGCAGGCTTGCGCCCATCCGAACTGGGTGATGGGGCGCAAGATTTCGGTCGACTCGGCCACGATGATGAACAAGGCGCTCGAAGTCATCGAGGCGCGCCACCTGTTCGGCGTGTCGCCGGAGCAGATCGAGGTCGTCATCCATCCGCAGAGCGTGGTGCATTCGATGGTGCAGTTCACCGACGCCTCGGTCATTGCCCAACTCGGCACGCCCGACATGAAGGTGCCGATCGCGGTGGGCCTGGCCTGGCCCGAGCGCATCGAAAGCGGTGCAGCACGGCTCGACTTCCGCCAGATGGGCTCGCTGACCTTCGAATCACCCGACGCGGCGCTCTTCCCGGGACTGGACCTTGCCTGGCACGCGCTTCGCGCTGCCCCGGGAACGACGGCGGTGCTCAATGCCGCCAACGAGGTCGCAGTTGAAGCATTCCTTAACCGCCGGCTGCGTTTTGATTGCATACATGCGGTGAACATGGAAACTTTGGAAAGAGTCGCTCCCTCCAAGCCGGCATCGTTGGCCGACCTGCTGGCGATCGACGCCAGCGCCCGTGCGGCGGCCAATGCCGCGGCGCTTCGCTTCGCTGCCTGACGCCTCCCCCGGAAACCAAGGACTCCGATGCTGCTTACTGTCATAGCCTTTGTGGTTGCGCTCGGTGTCCTGATCGCGGTGCACGAATACGGCCACTATCGCGTGGCGGTGGCTTGCGGTGTCAAGGTGGAGCGTTTCTCCGTCGGCTTCGGCAAGGCGCTGGTCCGCTGGCAGCCGAAGCGGCAGCACCCGGGGCAGCAGACCGAGTTCGTCATCGGTGCATTCCCCTTCGGCGGCTACGTGAAGATGCTCGACGGGCGTGAAGGCCCCGTCGCACCCGAAGAGCGTCATCGCGCCTTCAATACCCAGCCGCTGCGCTCGCGCGCGGCCATCGTGGCCGCCGGCCCCATTGCCAATCTGCTGCTGGCAGTGGCGCTCTACACAGCCGTCAACTGGATCGGGGTGCAGGAGCCGGTCGCCACGCTGGCGCGGCCGGTGGCAGCCTCCCTGGCTGAGGCTGCGGGCTTGCGGGGCGGCGAACACATCACGCGGGCGGGTTTCGACGGCGATCTGTCGCCGGTCCAGTCCTTCGAGGACCTGCGCTGGCGCATGACGCGCGGCGCGCTCGACGGGCACGACCTGACACTCGAGGTCGCAGGCGAGGCCGGCCGGCCGGTGCGCCAGCTGGTGCTTCCGCTGAGCCGGATGCAGGCGAAGGACGCCGATCCGCAGATGTTTCGCAAGATCGGCGTGCTGGCTCCCCTGACCCGGCCCGAGATCGGCGAGGTCATGAAGGGCAGTGCGGCCGAGGCAGCGGGGCTGCACAACGGCGACGTCGTGCGCGCCATCGGCGGCACGGAGATCATCGACGGGCAGCAGTTGCGCGAGGCCATCCGTGCATCCGTGGACGGCGACCAGCCCCGCGTGCAGGCCTGGCAGATCGACCGCGGCGGTCGCTCGCTCGTCATCGACGTGAAGCCCGAGGTGCGGGAAGAGGGCGGCGCCAAGGTGGGACGCGTCGGCGCGTATGTCGGCGCACCGCCCGAAATGGTGACCGTGCGCCAGGGCCTGGTCGATGGCGTATGGCGCGGCGTGGTGCGCACCTGGGAGGTGTCTGCGCTGACCGTGCGCATGATGGGCAAGATGGTGATCGGCGAGGCTTCGCTCAAGAACCTGAGCGGCCCGCTCACGATCGCTGACTACGCGGGCAAGTCCGCAAGCCTCGGTTTCACCCAGTATCTGGTCTTCCTGGCGCTCATCAGCGTGAGCCTTGGGGTGCTCAATCTCATGCCGCTGCCGGTCCTCGATGGGGGACACCTGATGTATTATCTTTGGGAGGGCCTGACCGGCAAGAGCGTCTCTGACGCCTGGATGGAACGGCTTCAGCGCGGGGGCGTAGCCCTTCTGCTGGTCATGATGTCGGTCGCACTCTTCAACGACGTCACGCGGCTCTTTGGTTAACTTTCTGCCGGCCCTTTCCGTGCCGGCTCAATTCACAGATGAACAAAAAACTCAGTCGCTTTCGCCTGCGTAGCGTTGCTGCGGTGGTTGCCAGTGCGCTTGCGGCTACGGCCGCCTGGGCCGTCGAGCCTTTTACGGTGCGCGACATCCGCGTCGAGGGCCTGCAACGCGTCGAAGCCGGCACGATCTTCGCGTCGCTGCCGCTGCGAGTGGGCGATACCTACAGCGACGAGCGTGGTTCCGCCGCGATCCGCGCGCTGTTCGATCTGGGTTTGTTCAAGGACGTGCGCATCGACGTGAACGGCAACGTGCTGGTCGTCATCGTCGAGGAGCGTCCTACCATTGCCGACGTCGACTTCGTCGGCACCAAGGAATTCGACAAGGCCGCGCTGCAGAAGGCGCTGCGCGAGGTCGGCCTGACCGAAGGGCGTCCCTACGACAAGGCGCTGGCCGACCGTGCAGAGCAGGAGCTCAAGCGCCAGTACGTGAGCCGCAGCCTCTACAACGCGCAGGTCGTGACCACCGTCACGCCCATGGAGCGCAACCGCGTCAACCTGACCTTCACCGTGACCGAAGGCGAGTCGGCCCGCATCCGCGAAGTGCATGTGGTCGGCAACAAGGCCTTCAGCGAATCGACGTTGCTGAGCCTGTTCGACCAGGACAGCGGCGGCTTCATGAGCTGGTACACGAAGTCGAACCAGTATTCGCGCGCCAAGCTCAACGCCGACCTCGAGACCCTGCGCTCGTACTACATCACGCGCGGCTACCTCGAGTTCCGCATCGATTCGACCCAGGTCGCCATCTCTCCGGACCGCAAGGACCTGACGGTGACCGTGAACATCACCGAAGGCGAGAAGTTCGTGGTGTCCAGCGTCAAGCTCGACGGCAACTACCTCGGCCGCGACGACGAGTTCAAGTCGCTCATCACCATCAAGCCGGGCGAGCCGTACAACGGCGAGCAGGTCACCGAGACCACCAAGGCCTTCAACGACTACTTCGGCACCTTCGGCTACGCCTTCGCACGCGTGCAGGCGCGCCCCGAGATTGACCGCGCCAACAACCGCGTGGCCCTCACGCTGCAGGCCGAGCCCTCGCGCCGCGTGTACGTGCGCCGCGTTTCCGTGGGTGGCAACAACAAGACCCGCGACGAAGTGATCCGCCGCGAATTCCGCCAGTACGAAGCCTCCTGGTACGACGGCGACAAGATCAAGCTTTCCCGCGACCGCGTGGACCGCCTGGGCTTCTTCAACGAAGTGAACGTCGATACGCAGGAAGTGCCGGGCTCGCCCGACCAGGTGGACCTGACCGTCAACGTGACCGAAAAGCCCACCGGCAGCCTGCAGCTCGGCGCCGGCTACTCGAGCGCGGAGAAGGTCGCACTGACCTTCGGCATCTCGCAGGAAAACGTGTTCGGCTCGGGCAACTTCCTGGGCGTGCAGGTCAACACCAGCAAATACAACCGTACGCTGTCGCTGACGACCACCGATCCTTACTTCACGCCGGACGGCATCTCGCGCACGTTCAGCGTCTATCACACCACGACGCGCCCCTATCAAACGTCCACCGACGGCGACTACAAGCTCGTGAACCAGGGCGCTTCGGTTCGTTTCGGTGTGCCGTTCAGCGAAGTCGATACCGTTTTCTTCGGCGTCGGCATCGAGCGCTATGCGTTCGACCCGAACAGTTCGACCGCATTCTCCGGCCTGTATACGCCGCCGTCGTATCTCAACTACTTCCAGTGCAAGAAGGACCCCACGGGCCTGCTGGTGGTCAGCTGCGACCAGAAGAGCGTTTGGGGTGTTCCGCTGAGTATCGGCTGGGGCCGGGACAGCCGCGACAGCGCGCTGGTGCCGACCTCCGGCCGCGTGCAGCGCGCCAACCTCGAGTTGGGTGCTGCCGGCGACATGAAGTACGTCAAGACGAGCTATCAGTACCAGCAGTTCTTCCCGATCAACAAGCAGTACACCTTCTCGATCAACGGCGAAGTCGGCTATGCCAAGGCGCTCGGCGGCAAGGTCTACCCGATCTTCAAGAATTTCTATGCGGGCGGCCTGGGTTCGGTGCGCGGCTTCGAGCAGAACTCGCTGGGTCCGCGTGACGCACCGCTGTTCCTCCAGAGCGAAGGTGCGGCCCTCGGCGGCACGAAGAAGGCGATCTTCAATGCGGAACTGAGCACCCCGTTCCCTGGTGCCGGCAATGACCGCACGCTGCGCCTGTACGGCTTCTTCGACGTCGGTAACGTCTTCGGTTCGCGTGCTGCCGGTGTCACCGACGAGCAATGGAAGGCCGAGAAGAAGCTGCGCGCGTCGGTTGGCCTGGGCGTCAGCTGGATCTCGCCGCTGGGCCCGCTGCGTCTGGCGTACGCCTTCCCGATCAAGTCCCAGAAGGAAGTGGGGCAACCGTTCACGGCAGGCTATATCCCGAAGGATAGAATTCAGCGCCTCCAATTCCAGATCGGAACGTCTTTCTAAATGAAGCATTTGATTCGCGCCGCGGCAGGCGCGTTGTTGATCCCCGCTTTTGCGCTCGCTGTGGCGCCCGCGCAAGCGCAGGCTCAGGAAACCTTTCGCATCGGTTTTGTGAACCCGGACCGCGTGCTGCGCGAAGCCCAGCCGGCCAAGAACGCCCAGGCAAAGCTCGAGGCGGAGTTCCTGAAGCGAGAAAAGGACCTGACCGCACAGGGTGATGCCCTGAAGGCCGCTTCGGAGAAGTTCGAGCGCGAGGCGCCCACGCTGTCCGAAAGCCAGCGGACTACCCGCCAGCGTTCGCTGGTCGACCAGGACCGCGACTTTCAGCGCAAGCGCCGTGAATTCCAGGAAGACCTGAATGCTCGCAAGAACGAAGAGCTCCAGCAGGTCTACGAGCGTGCCAACCGCGTGGTGAAGCAGGTCGCCGAGGCCGAGAAGTACGACGCCATCCTGCAGGAAGCGATCTACATCAATCCGAAGCACGACATCACCGACAAGGTGATCAAGGCGCTGAACGCGTCCGTGGCTTCTCCTGCCCCCGCGGCCGGCAAGTAACGCCGCGAACCGGCGTGTCACTGCAGCTCGGAGCCATTGTCGACGCCCTCGGGGGCGAGCTTCATGGCGATTCGGCGCTGTCCATCGAGCGGCTCGCGCCGCTGCAGAATGCGCAGCCCGATGCGCTCAGCTTCCTGAGCCATCCCAAATACCAGCAGGAGCTGGCGGCCTCGAAGGCTGCCTGCGTGATCGTATCGCCCGCCATGCGGGATGCGGCAGCGGCGCGCGGGGCTTTCATCGTCACGCCCGATCCGTATCTCTACTTTGCCCGCCTCACGCAGCTCTGGAAGGCGCACCATGCCCGTCCGGAGCCTGACCGAATCCATCCCAGCGCAGTGATCCACTCCGAGGCGCAGGTCGACGCCACGGCACGCATCGGCGCGCTGTGCGTGGTGGAGCGGGGCGCGCGCATCGGTGCGGGCACCGTACTGAAGTCGCGCGTGACGGTCAGCGAGGACTGCATCGTCGGCGATCGCTGCCTGCTCCACCCGGGCGTGGTCATTGGCGCCGACGGCTTCGGCCTGGCGCCGCACGAGGGGCGCTGGGTCAAGATCGAGCAGCTGGGAGCGGTGCGCATCGGCAACGACGTCGAGATCGGTGCCAACACCTGCATCGACCGGGGCGCGCTCGACGACACCGTGATCGAAGACGGGGTCAAGCTCGACAACCTGATCCAGATCGGCCACAACGTGCGGGTCGGCAAGAACACCGCCATGGCGGGCTGCGTCGGCGTGGCCGGCAGCGCGACCATCGGCGCCAACTGCACGTTCGGCGGCGGCGCCATCGTGCTGGGGCATCTGACGGTGGCCGACGGCGTGCATGTGTCGGCTGCGACCGTGGTCACCCGTTCCATTCATAAGGCCGGCCAATACACCGGTATGTTTCCCATCGATGACAATGCGAGCTGGGAAAAGAACGCTGCAACCCTCAAGCAGTTGCACAGCCTGCGCGAACGACTGAAGGCGCTGGAGAAGGCTCCCTCGAAAAAATGACGACGATGCAGGAACAGAAAATCATGACGACGACGCTCGATATCCATCAAATCCTCAAGCTGCTGCCTCACCGCTACCCGTTCCTGCTGGTGGACCGCGTGCTGGACATGGAAAAGGGCAAGCGCATCACGGCGCTCAAGAACGTGACGATGAACGAGCCGTTCTTCAACGGCCACTTCCCGCACCGTCCGGTGATGCCGGGCGTGCTGATGCTCGAGGCCATGGCCCAGGCCGCGGCGCTGCTGTCGTTCCATTCGCTCGACATCGTGCCGGACGACAACACCGTCTACTACTTCGCGGCCATCGATGGCGCGCGCTTCAAGCGCCCCGTGGAGCCCGGTGACCAGCTGACGCTCGAAGTCGAGATCGAGCGCATGAAGGCGGGCATTTCCAAGTTCAAGGGCCGCGCCCTGGTGGGCAGCGAACTCGCCTGCGAGGCTTCGCTGATGTGCGCCATGCGCCAGATCAGCTGACACGCCCGCAGCAAGCCGTTTCTTCAAAGGCATGACCCAGGTTCATTCGACGGCCGTCGTCGACCCCCAGGCACAGCTCGATGCCTCGGTGTCCGTCGGGCCCTACACCGTGATCGGCCCGCACGTGCGGATCGGCGCGGGTACCACCATCGGCGCGCATTGCGTGATCGAGGGGCGCACGACCATCGGGCGCGACAACAGGATCTTCCAGTTCTCGTCGCTCGGCGCCATTCCCCAGGACAAGAAGTACGCCGGCGAGCCGACCGAGCTCGTCATCGGCGACCGCAACGTGATCCGCGAGTTCTGCACCTTCAACCTCGGCGTGCCGGGGGCAGGCGGCGTCACGCGTGTCGGCAACGACAACTGGATCATGGCGTACACGCACATCGCCCACGACTGTCGCGTGGACGACCACACCACGCTGGCCAACAACACCACGCTGGCCGGGCATGTGCACCTGGCCGACTGGGTCACGGTCGGCGGGCTCACGGGCATCCACCAGTTCGTCTCGGTCGGTGCCCACGCCATGCTCGGCTTTGCCAGCGCCGTCACGCAGGACGTGCCGCCATTCATGCTGGTCGACGGCAATCCGCTGGCCGTGCGCGGTTTCAACATCGTCGGCCTGCGCCGGCGCGATTTCTCCGCCCAGCGGCTCGCGGCGGTGAAGCAGATGCACCGGCTGCTGTATCGCCAGGGCAAGACGCTCGACGAGGCGCGTGCGGGCATCGCCGCGCTGGCGACCGAAATGCCCGAAGCGGCCGGCGACGTCGCGCTGATGGAGGCCTTCCTCGCCAACTCGACGCGCGGCATCGCGCGCTGAAGTGACGGCGATGCAGACGGACGGACAGCGACGCTTCGCGCTGGTCGCGGGCGAAGCGTCCGGCGACCTGCTCGCCGGCCTGCTGCTCGACGGCCTGCTGGCCCGATGGCCCGATCTCCAGACCGCCGGCATCGGCGGCCCCCGCATGCTGGCCCACGGCTTCCAGAGCTGGTGGCCCCAGGAAAAGCTCGCTGTGCGCGGCTACATCGAGGTGCTGCGGCACTACGCGGAAATCGCCGGTATCCGCCGCCAGCTCAAGGCCCGGCTGCTGCAGGAGCGGCCCCAGCTCTTCATTGGAGTGGATGCGCCCGATTTCAACCTCGACCTCGAGGCCGGCCTGCGCAGCCAGGGCATCAGGACGGTGCATTTCGTCTGTCCGTCGATCTGGGCCTGGCGGCCGGAGCGCATCGAGAAGATCCGGGCGGCGGCCGACCACGTCCTGTGCATCTTCCCGTTCGAGCCCGAATTGCTGGCGGAGCAGGGCGTGGCCGCGAGCTACGTCGGCCATCCCGTTGCCAACGTGATCCCGATGACGCCCGACCAGGCCGGTGCGCGTGCCAAGCTGGGCCTTTCGCCCGATGCGCCGGTCGTCGCCTTGCTGCCGGGCAGCCGCCGTTCCGAGATCCGCTACCTTGCCGCTCGCTTCTTCGCCGCTGCCGCGCTGATGCAGAAGGCGCGGCCCGAGCTCCAGTTCGTGGCCCCCGTCATCCCGGGCCTGCGCGCCGAGGTCGAAGCCTTGCTTCAGGCCAGCGGCATGGCCGGGCGCGTGAAGCTGCTCGACGGTCAGTCGCACGCCGTGCTGGCCGCCTGCGACGTCACGCTGATCGCCAGCGGCACCGCCACGCTCGAGGCGGCGTTGTTCAAGCGGCCGATGGTCATCGCCTACAACATGAACTCGCTCTCGTGGCGCCTCATGCGGCGCAAGCAGCTGCAGCCCTGGGTGGGCCTGCCCAACATACTGTGCCGGGAGTTCGTCGTGCCCGAGCTCCTGCAGGAGGCCGCCACGCCCGAGGCGCTGGCCGAGGCGACGCTGGCCTGGCTCGGCGCGCCGGAGAAGACGCGGGCGTTGCAACAAAGATTTTCAGAGCTGCATGTGCAATTGCAGCGCGATACGCCCACACTTTGCGCCGATGCGATCCAGAAAGTTCTTGAAGGCTGAGCAGGCCCCGCTGGCGTGGGATGCACCGGGCCTGATCGCGGGTGTCGACGAGGCGGGCCGCGGGCCCCTGGCGGGGCCGGTGGTGGCTGCGGCCGTGATCCTCGACGACATGCGGCCCATTCGCGGCCTCGCGGACTCCAAGACGCTGACGGCCCTGCAGCGCGAGCGCCTGCATGACCAGATCCTGGCCAAGGCGCTGTGCTGCTCCATCGCGCAGGCCTCCGTCGAGGAAATCGACACCCACAACATCCTGCAGGCGACCATGCTCGCGATGCGCAGGGCGGTGGAAGGGCTGCGGCTCAAGCCGGTGAAGGTGCTGGTCGACGGCAACCGCCTGCCCACGCTGGACGTGCTGGCTGAGGCCATCGTCAAGGGCGATGCGAGGGTCAAGGCGATTTCAGCTGCCTCGATCCTGGCGAAGGTGCACCGCGACCGGCTCTGCGAGCAGCTTCATACCGAATTTCCGCATTACGGCTTTGCCGGCCACAAGGGCTACGGCACGCGCGAGCACCTCGAGGCGCTGCAACGGCACGGTGCCTGCGTGCATCACCGTAGGTCGTTCAGCCCGGTGGCCGCGGCGCTGGCCCGCACGGGCGGCGTGCTGAACGTGGTGGTGCCCGCCGAATCCGAGCAGCCGGTAATGATGGCCGGCTCCATGGAGGTCGCGCGCCCCGACCTTCGCGCCGCGCCCTGAAACCCGCAACGATGACCTCCGACACCGGCGCCAGCCACATCAGCTCGCGCGACAACCCGTTGCTCAAGGACCTGCGCAAGCTCGCGCAGGACCCGGGCGCCTACCGCAAGCTCGGCCGGCTCTGGCTCGAGGGCGACCACCTGTGCCGGGCGGCGCTAGCGCGGGGCGTCAAGCCCGCAATTGCGGTGTTCTCGGAGTCTTTCTGGCCCAAGGCGCCCGCCGAGTGGTCGGTTGGTGCTATCAAAACGGTAGTCGTCGCTGACGATCTGCTGCGTGGCATCAGCGGGCTCGAATCGCCGGCCCCGATGGGCTTCGTGCTCGACGCGCCGGTCCGGCCCGAGCTGCTGCCCAACGCTCCCACCGTGGTGCTCGACCGCCTTCAGGACGCAGGCAACGCCGGCTCCATCCTGCGCAGCGCCGCCGCCTTCGGCTTCACCCAGGTGGTCGCGCTCAAGGGAACGGCGGCGCTGTGGGCTCCGAAGGTGCTGCGCGCCGGCATGGGTGCCCATTTCGGCCTGCGGCTGATCGAAGGCGTGGATCTTGACGTGCTCGACGGCCTGAAGGTGCCGCTGGTGGCGACCAGCTCCCACCGGGGCGAATGGCTCCACAAGGCCGATCTGCCGCATCCCTGCGCCTGGCTCATGGGGCACGAGGGGCAGGGCGTTTCGCCGGCGCTGGAGGCCCGGGCCACGCGCCATATCCGCATCGCGCAGCCGGGCGGCGAGGAGTCGCTCAACGTGGCCGCCGCCGCCGCAATATGCCTGCATGCGAGCGGAGCAGCCCTGCAGGCTGAATAACACATCCAGTCCGGGCTACAATCGGGGGCTTACTCGCAAATCAGCGTCGCCCGGCCGCCTACAACGCCATCCTCCCCTTAAGCAGCAGTCCCCAGGCATCGCGCCTGAGGCTCCGGGCGACCGTAACCATCCGGAGAACCCAGTGCTTTTGTCTCTCAAGGGAAGTTTCCCGCCCGCCATCCTGGCGCTCGCAGACGGCACGGTCTTTCTCGGCAATTCGATCGGAGCCGCCGGCTCCACGACCGGTGAAGTGGTGTTCAACACCGCCATGACCGGTTACCAGGAAATCCTCACCGACCCGAGCTACTGCCAGCAGATCGTGACGCTCACGTATCCGCACATCGGCAACTACGGCGTCAACGGCGAGGACATCGAAGCCGACAAGATCCATGCCGCGGGCCTGATCATCAAGGACCTGCCTCTCGTCGCCTCCAACTTCCGCAAGACCGCCACGCTGACCGAGTACCTCGTGTCCGGCAACACCGTGGCCATCGCGAACATCGACACCCGCAAGCTCACTCGCCACCTGCGCACCAACGGCGCGCAGAACGGCTGCATCCTGGGCTTGGCCGCAGGCGAGACCGTGACGCAGGCGCTGATCGACAAGGCCATCGCCTCCGCCAAGGCCGCGCCGAGCATGGCCGGCCTCGATCTGGCCAAGGTGGTGTCGGTCAAGCAGACCTACGAGTGGATCGAGACCGAGTGGAAGCTGGGTTCGGGCTACGGCGTGCAGATCACGCCGCGCTTCCACGTCGTCGCCTTCGACTACGGCGTCAAGAAGAACATCCTGCGCATGATCGCCCAGCGCGGCGCGCGCATCACCGTTGTGCCGGCGCAGACGCCCGCTGCCGACGTGCTCAAGCTGAAACCCGACGGCATTTTCCTGGCCAACGGCCCTGGCGACCCGGAGCCCTGCGACTACGCCATCAGCGCCGTCAAGGAGCTGATCGAGACCGGCATTCCCACCTTCGGCATCTGCCTGGGCCACCAGATCATGGCGCTGGCCTCGGGCGCCAAGACCTTCAAGATGAAGTTCGGCCACCACGGCGCGAACCATCCGGTGAAGGACCTCGACAACGGCCGCGTGAGCATCACCAGCCAGAACCACGGCTTCGCGGTCGACGAGAAGTCGCTGCCGGCCAACCTGCGTCCCACCCACATCAGCCTGTTCGACAACACGCTGCAGGGCCTGGCGCGCACCGACAAGCCCGCGTTCTGCTTCCAGGGCCACCCCGAAGCCTCGCCGGGTCCGCACGACATCGGTTACCTGTTCGATCGCTTCACGGCACTCATGGAAAAGAACAAGACGGAAAAGACGGAGAAAGAGAATGCCTAAGCGCACAGACCTCAAATCGATCCTCATCATCGGCGCCGGCCCGATCATCATCGGCCAGGCCTGCGAGTTCGACTACTCCGGCGTGCAGGCCTGCAAGGCGCTGCGCGAAGAGGGCTACAAGGTCATCCTGATCAACAGCAACCCCGCGACGATCATGACCGACCCGGCCACGGCCGACGTCACCTACATCGAGCCCATCACCTGGCAGACGGTCGAGAAGATCATCGCCAAGGAACGCCCCGACGCGATCCTGCCGACCATGGGCGGCCAGACCGCGCTGAACTGCGCGCTCGACCTGTGGCGCAACGGCGTGCTCGACAAGTACACGGGCGCGGCCACCAACAAGCCGGTGGAGCTGATCGGCGCCACGCCCGAAGCCATCGACAAGGCCGAGGACCGCCTGAAGTTCAAGGACGCGATGACCAAGATTGGACTGGGCTCGGCCCGCTCCGGCATCGCGCACTCGATGGACGAGGCCTGGGCGGTGCAGAAGAACGTCGGCTTCCCGACGGTCATCCGCCCCAGCTTCACGCTCGGCGGCACCGGCGGCGGCATCGCCTACAACCCGGAAGAGTTCGAGACCATCTGCAAGCGCGGCATCGAAGCCTCGCCGACCAACGAGCTGCTGATCGAAGAGTCGCTGCTCGGCTGGAAAGAGTACGAGATGGAAGTCGTGCGCGACAAGGCCGACAACTGCATCATCGTCTGCTCGATCGAAAACCTCGACCCGATGGGCGTGCACACCGGCGACTCGATCACCGTGGCACCCGCGCAGACGCTGTCTGACAAGGAATACCAGATCCTGCGCAATGCCTCGCTGGCCGTGCTGCGCGAGATCGGCGTCGACACCGGCGGCTCGAACGTGCAGTTCTCGATCAACCCGAAGGACGGCCGCATGGTCGTCATCGAGATGAATCCGCGCGTGTCGCGTTCGTCGGCACTGGCCTCCAAGGCCACCGGCTTCCCGATCGCCAAGGTCGCGGCCAAGCTGGCCGTGGGCTACACGCTCGACGAGCTGCGCAACGAGATCACCGGCGGCGCCACGCCCGCGTCGTTCGAACCCTCGATCGACTACGTCGTTACCAAGATCCCGCGCTTCGCCTTCGAGAAGTTCCCGCAGGCCGATTCGCGCCTTACCACGCAGATGAAGTCGGTGGGCGAGGTCATGGCCATGGGCCGCACCTTCCAGGAGTCGTTCCAGAAGGCGCTGCGCGGCCTCGAAGTCGGCGTTGATGGCATGAACGAGAAGACGCAGGACCGCGAAGTGCTCGAGAAGGAACTGGGCGAGCCCGGTCCCGAGCGCATCTGGTACGTGGGCGATGCCTTCGCCCAGGGCATGAGCGTCGATGAAGTGTTCGCGCTCACGAAGATCGACCCGTGGTTCCTGGTGCAGATCGAGGAGATCGTGAAGATCGAACTCGAGCTGGAAACCAAGTCGCTCGACGACATCGACGCCGCCACGCTGCGCCTGCTGAAGCAGAAGGGCTTCTCCGACCGCCGCCTGGCCAAGCAGCTGCGCACCACCGACACGGCCATCCGCGAGAAGCGCCGCGCCCTGGGCGTGCGCCCGGTCTACAAGCGCGTCGACACCTGCGCGGCCGAGTTCGCCACCAACACGGCCTACATGTACTCGACCTATGAGGACGAGTGTGAGGCCGACCCGAGCGACAAGAAGAAGATCATGGTGCTCGGCGGCGGTCCCAACCGCATCGGCCAGGGCATCGAGTTCGACTACTGCTGCGTGCATGCCGCGCTCGCCATGCGCGAGGACGGCTACGAGACCATCATGGTCAACTGCAACCCCGAGACCGTGTCGACCGACTACGACACGTCCGACCGCCTGTACTTCGAGCCGCTGACGCTCGAGGACGTGCTCGAGATCGTCGACCGCGAAAAGCCGCTGGGCGTGATCGTGCAGTACGGCGGCCAGACGCCGCTGAAGCTCGCGCTCGACCTCGAGGCCAACGGCGTGCCGATCATCGGCACCTCGCCCGACATGATCGACGCGGCCGAAGACCGCGAGCGCTTCCAGAAGCTGCTGCACGAACTCAAGCTGCTGCAGCCGCCGAACGCCACCGCGCGCACCGAAGCCGAAGCCCTCGAGAAGGCCACCGAGCTGGGTTACCCGCTGGTGGTGCGCCCGAGCTACGTGCTGGGCGGCCGCGCGATGGAAATCGTGCACGAGCAGCGCGACCTCGAGCGCTACATGCGCGAAGCCGTCAAGGTCAGCAACGATTCGCCGGTGCTGCTCGATCGCTTCCTGAACGACGCCGTCGAATGCGACGTCGACTGCCTGCGCGACGCCGAGGGCCAGACCCTGATCGGCGGTGTGATGGAGCACATCGAGCAGGCCGGCGTGCACTCGGGCGACTCTGCCTGCTCCCTGCCGCCCTACAGCCTGAGCGCCGAGACGGTGACCGAGCTGAAGCGCCAGAGCGCCGCGATGGCGGCCGCGCTGAACGTGGTCGGCCTGATGAACGTGCAGTTCGCCATCCAGCAGAAGGACGGCAAGGACGTCATCTACGTGCTCGAAGTGAACCCGCGTGCCTCGCGCACCGTGCCCTACGTGAGCAAGGCCACCGGCATCCAGCTCGCCAAGGTGGCGGCACGCTGCATGGCCGGCCAGTCGCTGAAGTCGCAGGGCATCACGAAGGAAGTGACGCCGCCGTACTTCAGCGTGAAGGAAGCCGTGTTCCCGTTCGTCAAGTTCCCGGGCGTGGACACCATCCTCGGCCCCGAGATGAAGTCGACCGGCGAGGTGATGGGCGTGGGCAAGACCTTCGGCGAAGCCTTCGTGAAGTCGCAGCTGGGCGCGGGCACGCACCTGCCGAAGTCGGGCAAGGTCTTCATCTCGGTGAAGAACAACGACAAGGCACGTGCCGTCGAGGTGGCACGCGGCCTGGCCAAGCTGGGCTTCGAGCTGATCGCGACCAAGGGCACGGCTGCCGCCATCAACGCCGCGGGCATCGAATGCGCGACGGTGAACAAGGTGACCGAAGGCCGCCCGCACATCGTGGATATGATCAAGAACAACGAGATTGCGCTGGTCATCAACACGGTGGAAGAGCGCCGCAACGCCATCACCGACTCGCGCCAGATCCGCACCTCGGCCCTGCAGGCCCGCGTGACCACCTTCACCACGATCTTCGGCGCCGAAGCCGCGGTCGAAGGCATGGGCTTCATGGACGAGCTCGGCGTGATCTCGGTGCAGGAAATGCACGCGCAACTGGCCACGGCCTGAGCGTCACAGCCATGGAAACGCAGCTCGTCGAACTCGGCCTGGCCGACTGGAACGCGGCCACGCCCAACGAGGCGTGGATCGCGGAGCTGGAGGCGGGTAAGGTGCTGTACTTCCCGCGCCTGGGTTTCGAGCTGCTGCCCGAAGAACGCAGCCTGCTCACGCCCAGCCTGCTGTCGCCGGACGTGCGCAACATCAGCCTCGATGCCAACGGCAAGCTCAAGGGCGCCGTGGGCGACGAGACGGTGCAGCGCACGGCGGCCGCGATGGTGGGGCGCTTCAGGGCGCAGGCCACGCAGCTCATCCACGGGCTGCTGCCGCACTACGCACCGGCCCTGCGGCTGGCGCCCACCAGCTACCGCCCGGCGCAGGTCGAGACGCGCGTGCAGTCGTGGCGCGCCGACGACCGGCGTTTGCACGTGGATGCATTCCCGTCGCGGCCGAACTACGGCGAGCGCATCCTGCGCGTCTTCACCAACGTGAACCCCGACGGCGCGCCGCGCGTGTGGCGCGTGGGCGAGCCTTTCGAGGACATCGCCAGGCGCTTCCTGCCGCGCGCCAAGCCGTACTCGCGCTGGCAGGCCAAGCTGCTGCAGGCGCTGCACGTGACCAAGTCGTTCCGCAGCGAATACGACCATCTCATGCTGCAGCTGCATGACGGCATGAAGTCGGACATGGCTTACCAGGAGAGTTCGCCGCAGGAAACCGCGAAGTTTCCGCCGGGTTCGGTCTGGGTGTGCTTCTCCGACCAGACTTCGCACGCCGTGATGGCGGGTCAGTACATGCTCGAACAGACCCTCCACCTGGACGCTTCCAAGCAATACAATCCCGCTTCGAGCCCGCTCGCCATCCTGAGCCGGCTGACTGGACGGACGCTCGTCTGAGCGCCGTCCCCCATCGACCGCCGAACGGCAGCGTTCGGCGGTTTCGCTTTATGGAGAACTAGATATGGCGACCATCCCCATCACCAAGCGCGGCGCGGAGAAGCTGCGCGAAGAACTGCGCCGGCTCAAGTCGGTCGAGCGGCCCGCGATCATCAATGCGATCGCCGAGGCGCGCGCCCAGGGTGACATCAGCGAAAACGCCGAGTACGAGGCCGCCAAGGATCGCCAGGGCTTCATCGAGGGCCGCATCCTCGAGGTCGAGGGCAAGCTGTCTGCCGCGCAGGTGATCGATCCGACCGAGCTCGATGCCGGCGGCAAGGTGGTGTTCGGCTCGACCGTCGAGCTCGAGGAAGAAGACAGCGGCGATGCCGTCAAGTACCAGATCGTGGGCGAGGACGAGGCCGACCTGAAGCAGGGCCTCATCAACGTGTCCAGCCCGATCGCACGCGCGCTCATCGGCAAGGAAGAGGGCGACACCGCCGAGGTGCAGACGCCCGGCGGCCTCAAGCGCTACGAGATCGTGGCGGTCAGCTACCTCTGATCGCCGCAGGCATGAAAGACCTGAAGGACCGTATTGCGCTGATGCTGGCTGCCTTCTGGTGGGGCAGCCTGACGACGATCGGCTTTCTCGTCGTGCCCATGCTCTTCGCGAAGCTGGGCAACCCGTCGGTGGCGGGCAATTTCGCGGCGCAGCTGTTCGAGGCGCAGAGCTGGATCGCCATCGCCTGCGGGGTGATCCTGCTGATCCATTTCAGGTCGAAGGCCGACGAGCGCATGAGCGGGCCGGCGATGACGACCATCTTCTTCATCCTGGGCGCGCTGCTGCTGGCGCTGCTGCAGCAATACGCGGTGGCGCCGCGCATCGTGGCTCGCGAGAACCTCAAGCTGTGGCATGCCATGGGCACCGGGATGTACTTCGTGCAGTGGCTGTGCGCCGGCGTGGTGCTGTGGCGCATCGGGGCCCGTACGGCAGGCTGAAGCGATGGCAGGGCAAGAAAAAAGGCGGCCCGGGCCGCCTTTTGCTTTTCCGCCTGTCGCTTCCTACTCTTTCCAGTATTCCGCGACCCAGCGAGCCGGCTTGATGAACCGGAAGGCTCGGTTGCGGCGGCCCGCAAGGGCGTCCGGCGGGTTGCACTCGCCATGGAACACCATGATTCGCGCGCCTTCGGGCACGAAGGGCTCTTCCCAGTAGTTGGTCGGCCAGGTCGGGATGCCGTGGTACTTGAAGCTCGGGCACCAGCCGCCGGGCCAGTAGGCCAGCTTTCCCTGCTTGTGGAGCACGTCCGACAGGTAGGTCTGCTCGTTTCGGTATTCGGCCTGGACCTTGTCCATGTTGGCCCGGAAATACGCCAGCACGTCGGCATGGGCGCCGAGCTCGAAGCGGTAGACCGAGGAGTTGCCCGTGATCCGGCCGCGTCGCCAGGGGCGGTCGTAGTCGTGAATGATCAGGAACTGACCCGGCTGCTCGAAGAAGGCGTCCAGGCTGCCCACGACGACCACGTCGAGGTCGAGGAAGAGGGCGGGGCCGCGCAGGCCGTGCAGGTCCTGCTCGAAGGTGGTGAGCTTCTTCCAGGCGCCGTCGCGCTGGCCGGGGGCCAGGTGCAGGTTGAGCGGCGGAATCGGCAGGCAGGTCACCTCGGGGCGTACGCCGTTGCCATCGTCGGTCAGGCAGACGAACTTGAAGTCGCCGCTCAGGTGACGGCGGACCATCGCGTAGAGGCGGTTGACGTATTCGGGGCCGTATTTCGTGCCCCACTTCATGCAGAGAATGTGGCGCTGGGCGCCTTCGGCGGCTGCCACCAGGCTCAATCCGCCTGGTTGCGCTTCTTGACCGACAGCGGCCGCTTCGCCTTGGCGCGCTTGATGGTGCCGCCGGGCGTCAGGCGCTGGTTGCCGAGCACGCGCAGCGTCTTGATCTCTGGGCGTTGGCCGCCGCGCTTGCTGTACTTGACGATCTTCACGTCGCGCGGGCCGGGCATGCGGTCTTCGTCGACCACGCGTTCCTTCTCGGCCTTCGGGCGCCACAGCACCAGCAGCTTGCCGATGTGCTGGATCGGGGCGGCGTCGAGTTCCTCGGCCAGTTCGCGCAGCATGGCGTCGCGGGCCAGGCGGTCATCGGAGAAGACGCGGATCTTGATCAGGCCGTGGGCCTTGAGCGCCGCGTCGGCTTCCTTCTTCACGGCAGGGGTGAGCCCGTCTCCACCGACCATGACGATCGGATCCAGGTGGTGAGCTTCGGCGCGATGCACCTTGCGCTCGGCAGGGGTAAGTTGAATGGCGGGCATCCCCGTATTATCGGCCCGTACACGAAGACCCCCATGAGCACCAAAGCCAAAAGCAAGAAAGTCAACAAGGCGTGGTTGCACGACCATATCAACGACCCCTACGTGAAGCTCGCCACGAAGGAAGGCTACAGGGCGCGCGCCGCGTACAAGCTCAAGGAAATCGACGAGGCGCTCGGCCTCGTCAAGCCGGGCCAGCTGGTGGTGGACCTCGGTTCCACCCCGGGCGCCTGGAGCCAGTATTTGCGCCGGCGCATGTCGCCCGGCGGCGCCGCGGCCGGCGAACTGAACGGAACCATCATCTCGCTCGACATCCTGCCCATGGAGCCCATCGAGGGCGTGACCTTCCTGCAGGGGGATTTCCGCGAAGACGCGCTGCTCCAGCAGCTGCTGGGCGTCCTGGCGGGCCGCAAGGCCGACCTGGTGGTGTCGGACATGGCTCCGAACCTCTCTGGCATCCACTCGGCCGATGCCGCCCGGGTGTCGCACCTGATCGAGCTTGCAATCGACTTCTCCCAGCACCACCTGAAGCCCGAGGGCGCACTGGTGGCCAAGGTTTTCCACGGCAGTGGCTACGACGAGCTGGTGAAGCTCTTCAAGGCCAATTTCCGCGTCGCGAAGCCCTTCAAGCCCAAGGCGTCGCGGGACAAGTCGGCCGAGACTTTCCTGGTCGGTGTAGGACTGAAGGCCGTGGATACGCCTTGAAACCGTGCCAAGCAACACGGCCGGCGGCACAAAGCCATGCCAGGCTATGGCCGCATTAGGGAAATGCCCGCTTTTCGTAGCTTGAAAAGCCTAAAATGGGGCGCAATTGCGTACCCACAGCGCGTTTTTTCATCCACCTGTCACGCGCCTTAGCCTGGAGTTTCGTTTGAACAATCAGTGGTTTTCCAAAGTTGCCGTATGGCTCGTCATTGCCATGGTGTTGTTCACTGTGTTCAAGCAGTTCGACACCCGCGGTGGCGTCGGCTCGGGGACAGTCAGCTACTCCGAGTTTCTGGACCAGGTCCGGAACAACCAGATCAAGAGCGCCGTCATTCCTGAAGGCGCCGCCGGCGGCGAGATCGTCGCCGTCACCAACGACGATCGCAAGATCCGCACGACCGCCACGGTCCTCGACCGCGGCCTCGTGGGCGACCTGATCGACCACAACGTCAAGTTCGACGTCAAGCCGCGCGAAGAAAGCTCCCTGCTCATGACCCTGCTGGTCAGCTGGGGCCCGATGCTGCTGCTGATCGGCGTCTGGATCTACTTCATGCGACAGATGCAGGGCGGCGGCAAGGGCGGGGCGTTCAGCTTCGGCAAGAGCAAGGCCCGCATGATGGACGAGAACAACAACACGGTCACCTTCGCCGACGTCGCGGGCTGCGACGAGGCCAAGGAAGAAGTCCGCGAAGTCGTCGACTTCCTGAAGGACCCGCAGCGCTTCCAGAAGCTCGGCGGCCGTATTCCGCGCGGCCTGCTGCTGGTCGGCCCTCCCGGCACCGGCAAGACGCTGCTGGCCAAGTCGATCGCCGGCGAAGCCAAGGTGCCTTTCTTCTCGATCTCCGGTTCCGACTTCGTCGAAATGTTCGTCGGCGTGGGCGCTGCCCGTGTCCGCGACATGTTCGAGAACGCCAAGAAGAACGCTCCCTGCATCATCTTCATCGACGAAATCGACGCGGTGGGTCGCCAGCGCGGTGCCGGCCTCGGCGGCGGCAACGATGAACGCGAGCAGACGCTCAACCAGATGCTGGTCGAGATGGACGGCTTCGAGACCAACCTCGGCGTGATCGTGGTGGCTGCCACCAACCGCCCCGACATCCTGGACGCGGCCCTGCTGCGCCCCGGCCGCTTCGACCGCCAGGTCTACGTGACGCTGCCCGACATCCGCGGCCGCGAGCAGATCCTCGGCGTGCACATGCGCAAGGTCCCGCTGGGCCAGGACGTAAACCCGAGCGTGATCGCTCGCGGCACGCCCGGCATGTCCGGCGCCGACCTGGCCAACCTCTGCAACGAAGCTGCCCTGATGGCAGCCCGCCGCAATGCGCGCGTGGTCGAGATGCAGGACTTCGAGAAGGCCAAGGACAAGATCTTCATGGGCCCCGAGCGCAAGAGCATGGTCATGCCCGAGGAAGAGCGCCGCAACACGGCCTACCACGAGTCCGGCCACGCCCTCATCGGCAAGCTGCTGCCCAAGTGCGACCCGGTCCACAAGGTCACGATCATTCCTCGCGGCCGTGCCCTCGGCGTGACCATGAGCCTGCCCGCTCAGGACCGCTACAGCTACGACCGCGAGTACATGCTGAACCAGATCAGCATGCTGTTCGGCGGCCGCATCGCCGAGGAGGTGTTCATGCACCAGATGACCACCGGCGCCAGCAACGACTTCGAGCGTGCCACCAACCTGGCGCGAGACATGGTCATGAAGTACGGCATGAGCGATGCGCTCGGCCCGATGGTCTACGCCGAGAACGAAGGCGAAGTGTTCCTGGGTCGCTCGGTCACCAAGACCACGAACATGAGCGAGCAGACCATGGAGAAGGTCGACTCCGAAGTCCGCCGCATCATCGACGAGCAGTACGCCCTGGCGCGCCGCCTGATCGAGGAGAACAGCGACAAGATGCACGCCATGGCCAAGGCACTGCTCGAATGGGAAACCATCGACACCGAGCAGCTCGACGACATCATGGCCGGCCGCGCGCCCCGTCCGCCCAAGGACTGGACGCCGCGCGTTCCGCCTTCGGGCAGCGGTGGCAGCGGCGGCACGCCCGCCGTGTCGACCGACCCGGCGCCCAACGCAGCGTGAGCGCGAGCCAGGCGTCAAACCACAACGGGGCCTCTGGCCCCGTTTTCGATGGAGGGCATGCGGCTGCCGGTGCCGCCTTCTGGCAGACCTCCCGCTTCCGCATCGACCTCGCGCTGCCGCGCGTGATGGGCATCGTCAACGTCACGCCCGATTCCTTCTCGGACGGCGGCGCCCACGCCTCCACCGAAACCGCACTGCGCCACTGCGAGCAGCTGCTGAAGGAGGGCGCCGACATCCTCGACATCGGCGGCGAATCGACCCGCCCCGGCAGCCCCGCTGTGCCGCTCGAGGCCGAGCTTGCGCGGGTGGTACCGGTGGTGCGCGAGGCGGTGAAGCTGAACGTGCCGATCTCCATCGACACCTACAAGCCCGAGGTCATGCGTGCCGTGCTCGACCTGGGCGCGGACATCGTCAACGACATCTGGGCGCTGCGCCAGCCAGGCGCGCGCGAGGCCGTCGCGGCGCACCCTTCGTGCGGCATCTGCCTGATGCACATGCATCGCGACCCGCAGACCATGCAGGCCGTGCCCATGGCCGGCGACGTGATTCCCGAAGTGCTGTCGTTCCTCTCGGCTCAGGTGCAACTCCTGCGCGAGATGGGAGTCGATCCCTCGCGCATCACGCTCGACCCCGGCGTGGGCTTCGGCAAGACGGTGGCGCAGAATTTCGCCTTGCTCGCGCGGCAGCGCGAACTGCTCGCCGGCGGCTATCCGCTGCTGCTGGGCTGGTCGCGCAAGTCGTCGATCGGCGCGGTCACCGGCATCGAGGTGGCGGGTGAACGCATCGTGCCCAGCGTCGCCGCGGCGGTGCTGGCGGTGGACAGGGGAGCAGCCGTGGTGCGCGTGCACGACGTGCGCGACACCGTCGCGGCACTCGCGGTATGGCGCGCCATGAAGGCGCAAGAGTCACAACAACAAACACAAGAGCAGACAGGATCAACATGACCCGCAAATATTTCGGCACCGACGGCATCCGCGGCACGGTGGGCCAGGCGCCCATCACGCCCGACTTCGTCCTGCGCCTCGCGCATGCCGTGGGCCGCGTGCTCAAGAAGACGCAGTCGCGTCCGACGGTGCTCATCGGCAAGGACACGCGCATCTCGGGCTACATGCTCGAATCCGCGCTCGAATCGGGCTTCAACTCGGCTGGCGTCGATGTCGTGCTGCTGGGCCCGCTGCCGACGCCTGGCGTGGCCTACCTCACGCGCGCCCAGCGTGCGAGCCTCGGCGTGGTGATCAGCGCAAGCCACAACGCCTACCCCGACAACGGCATCAAGTTCTTCAGCGCGCAGGGCACCAAGCTCGACGATGCCTGGGAGTTGGCCGTAGAGGCAGCGCTGGAAGAAGACCCCGTGTGGGTCGATTCCGCCAACCTGGGCAAGGCCCGCCGCCTCAACGACGCGCCCGGCCGTTACATCGAGTTCTGCAAGAGCACCTTCGCCAACGACCTGACGCTGCGCGACATGAAGCTGGTGGTCGACGCCGCGCACGGTGCGGCCTACCAGGTGGCACCCAACGTGTTCCACGAGCTGGGCGCGGAAGTGACGAGCATCGGCGTTTCGCCCGACGGGCTGAACATCAACAAGGGCTTCGGCGCCACGCATCCCGAGGCGCTGATCGCCGCGGTCACGGCGCAGAAGGCCGACTACGGGATCGCCCTCGACGGCGACGCCGACCGCCTGCAGCTGGTCGACGCCAGCGGGCGCCTCTTCAACGGCGATGAGCTGCTCTACCTCATGGTGTCCGAGCGCATCGCGCGCGGCGACAAGCCGGTGGGCGTGGTGGGCACGCTCATGACCAACAAGGCCGTCGAGATGGCCTTGCGCAAGCAGGGCATCGAGTTCGTGCGCGCCAAGGTCGGCGACCGCTACGTGCTCGAAGAACTCGACAAGCGCGGCTGGCTGCTCGGCGGCGAGGGCTCCGGCCACCTGCTGGCGCTCGACCGCCATACCACCGGCGACGGCATCGTGAGCGCGCTGCAGGTGCTGCAGGCCTGCGTGCGCAGCGGCAAGACGGTGGCGCAGCTGCTCGAAGGCGTCACGCTGTTCCCGCAGACCCTGATCAACGTGCGCATCTCGCCCGACCAGGACTGGAAGGCCAACAAGGCGCTGGCCAGCGAAACCGCTCGCATCGAAGCCGAGCTCGGCGATGCAGGCCGTGTGCTGATCCGTGCGAGCGGTACCGAGCCGCTGGTGCGCGTGATGGTCGAGGCGCGCGATGCGAAGCAGGCCGAATCCTGCGCGAAGCGCCTCGCGGCCACACTGGAGCCCGCGCGATGACGGCGGCCTCGGCGCAGATCGAGGTCTTCATCGCCGACTACCTTAATGCCGCTCATGCGGCCGCGCTGGTCGGCCTTCTCGATGCTTATGCCAGCGACCCCGCCGGCGGCGGTCAGCCGCTCGATGCTTCTGTGCGCGAGAGCCTGCCGGCGGCACTGGCCGCGCGTCCCCAGGCCTTCAGCGTGCTGGCGTACGACGCGGGGCAGCCCGTCGGGTTGATCAACTGCATCGAGGGCTTCTCGACCTTCGCAGCCAGGCCGCTGGTGAACGTGCACGACGTGGTGGTGCTGCCCAGCCATCGAGGGCAACGCGTGGCGCAGAAGATGTTCGCGCGGGTCGAGGAAGAGGCCCGCAGGCGCGGGGCGTGCAAGCTCACGCTCGAGGTGTTGTCGGGCAACGCGCCCGCGCTGCGCGCCTACGAGCGCGAGGGCTTCGCGGGCTACCAGCTCGACCCGGCATTCGGCACAGCCGTCTTCCTGCAGAAGAAGCTCTGAGGACAAGGGACCAAAGAAAAAGGGCCGGGGCGAATCGTTCGCCGCCGGCCCTTTGTTCGTCGACCCTCTTCAACCTGAAGAGGAGTCGTCGAAACGGGTGGATCAGAAACGCGTCACCGGCATTTCAGCATCGGCCTTGCCCGGTGCGTACTTGCCCAGCTCCCACTTGGCGATCGCATTGCGGTGCACTTCGTCCGGACCGTCCGCGAAGCGCAGCGTGCGTGCGCCGGCATAGGCGGCAGCCAGCGGGAAGTCGTCGCACATGCCGCCACCGCCGTGGACCTGCATGGCCCAGTCGATCACCTGGCAGGCCATCGACGGTGCGACGACCTTGATCATGGCGATCTCGTTCTTCGCGACCTTGTTGCCGGCCACGTCCATCAGCCATGCGGCCTTCAGCGTGAGCAGGCGGGCCATGTCGATCTTGCAGCGAGCTTCGGCGATGCGCTCCTGCGTCACGGTCTGCGAAGCCACGGTCTTGCCGAAGGCCACGCGCGAGGAGGCGCGCTTGCACATCAGCTCCAGCGCGCGCTCGGCCAGGCCGATCAGGCGCATGCAGTGGTGGATGCGTCCGGGGCCGAGGCGGCCCTGGGCGATCTCGAAGCCGCGGCCTTCGCCCAGCAGCATGTTGCTGGCGGGCACGCGCACGTTCTCGAAATACATCTCGACGTGGCCGTGCGGCGCGTCGTCGTAGCCCATCACGTTCAGCGGGCGCACGATGCGGATGCCCTTGGCGTCGGCCGGCACCACGATCATGCTCTGCTGCGAGTGGCGAGGCGCCTCGGGGTCGCTCTTGCCCATGGTGATGAAGACCGCGCAGCGCGGATCGGCCGCACCGGAAATCCACCACTTGTGGCCGTTGATGACGTACTCGTCGCCCTGGCGCTCGATGCGCGTGGAGATGTTGGTGGCGTCGCTCGAAGCCACTTCGGGCTCGGTCATGGCGAAGGCCGAGCGGATCTGGCCTTCGAGCAGCGGCTTGAGCCAGCGTGCCTTGATCTCTTCCGAGCCGTAGCGCGCGATGGTCTCCATGTTGCCGGTGTCGGGTGCCGAGCAGTTGAAGGCTTCCGAAGCCCATGGCACCCGGCCCATGATCTCGGCCAGCGGGGCGTATTCCTGGTTGGTCAGGCCGGCGCCGTCGTAGCCCGACGCTGCGGCGCTGTCGACCGGCAGGAACAGGTTCCACAGGCCCTGGGCCTTGGCCTTTTCCTTGAGCTTCTCGACCGTCTTGAGCGCGGTCCAGCGCTTGCCGGCGACCGTGTTTGCGGCCAGCTCGGCCGCGTACTCGGCCTCGGCCGGGTAGATGTGGTCGTCCATGAAAGCCTGGACGCGTTTCTGCAGGTCTTTGGTCTTGGCCGAGTATTCGAAATCCATCTTCGTCTCCTGGTGGGGTGGGGCGGCTTATGCCTTTTGGGCAAACTGCCAGGCCATGTCGGCCATGGGGCGGGCGCCGCGGGCCGAAGCCACGGCTTGCTCGCTCGACGCGGTTCCGGCCTCGACCCGCTTGGCAATGCCTTGCAGGATCGCGGCCATGCGGAACAGGTTGTAGGCCTGGTAGAAGTTCCAGTCGGGCGCGAGCGCCTCGGGCGTGCTGATGCGGGTGCGCTCGCAGTAGCGGCGGATGTATTCGCTCTCGGTGGGAATGCCCAGCGAGGCGACATCGACGCCGCCGATGCCGCGCCCAGTGCTCGGCGGCATATGCCAGGACATGCAGTGGTAGCTGAAGTCGGCCAGCGGGTGGCCCAGCGTGGAAAGCTCCCAGTCGAGCACCGCGATGATGCGCGGCTCGGTGGCATGGAACATCACGTTGTCGAGGCGGTAGTCGCCGTGGACGATCGACACCTTGCTCTCGTCGCGCGCGCTAGCGGGCATGTGCGCGGGCAGCCAGTCGATCAGCCGCTCCATGGCCTCGATGGGTTGCGAGAGCTCGCCCGCGCCGTCGGCCGAAGCCTTGTACTGCTTGCTCCAGCGGCCGATCTGGCGCTCGAAGTAGTTGCCGGGCTTGCCATAGTCGGCCAGGCCGCGGGCGGCGAAGTCGACCGTATGCAGCGCGGCGATCACGCGGTTCATCTCGTCGTAGTGGGCGTCGCGCTCGGCGTTGCTCATGCCGGGCAGCGACTGGTCCCACAGCACGCGGCCCTGCATGAACTCCATGACGTAGAAGGCACGGCCGATGACGCTTTCGTCCTCGCACAGGCAGTACATGCGCGGCACCGGCACGTCGGTGCCGGCCAGGCCGCTCATCACCTTGAACTCGCGCTCCACCGCGTGGGCGGAAGGCAGCAGCTTCGCGACCGGGCCCGGCTTGGCGCGCATCACGTAGCTCTGCGTGGGCGTGACCAGCTTGTAGGTCGGGTTCGACTGGCCGCCCTTGAACATCTCGACCGTCAGCGGGCCCTTGAAGCCGTCGAGGTTCTTCCCGAGCCAGGCCGCGAGCGCGTCGACGTCGAAGGCGTGCTGTTGCGAGACGGCACGGGTGCCGATGAAGGAGGAGAAGTCCTGGCTCATGTCGGTATGTCTTGTCTGCCTGGGGTTGTCGTTGTAGTTGTCGTTCTAGCTTTCAGCTTCCGAGACGCGCATCAACGCCGAACGGTCGAGCACCACCAGGCCGCCCGGCTCGATGCGGATGGTGCCCTCGCGCTCCATGGTCTTCAGCTCCTGGTTGACCCGCTGGCGCGAGGCACCCAGCAGCTGCGCCAGTTCTTCCTGCGCCAGTTGCAGGCCGATGCGCATCTGGCTGCCGTCTTCCAGGTTCGGCACGCCGTAGCTGCGCACGAGGTGAATGAGCTGCTTGGCCAGCCGCGCTCGCAGGGGCAGGGTGTTGAGGTCTTCCACCAGCCCGAAGAGCGTGCGGATGCGCCGCGCCTGCAGCCGCATCAGCGCCTCGTACAGCTCCACGTGCGAGGCCAGGATCTTCTGGAAGTCGGCGCGCGCCACGCACAGGATGGTGGTGTCGCCATGCGAGTAGGTGTCGTGCGTGCGCCGGTCCCCGTCGAACATCGCCACGTCGCCGAACCAGATGCCCGGTTCCACGTAGGTCAGCGTCACCTGCTTGCCCGAGACGGCCGTCGAGCTCACGCGCACCGCGCCCTTGGCGCAGGCAATCCAGTGTTCGGGCGGATCGCCGCGGGCGGCGATCAGGTCGCCGTCCTTGTAGCGTTTGACGAAGGCGCATCGGAGGATGTCGTGCCGCAGCGATGGAGAAAGGGAAGAAAACCAGCGACCACTGTTGATCGCTTCACGTTCTTCGATGGTAAGAATGGGGTCGTCCATTGGTCTGTCCTCTCGGCGACTGGAAAGCTGGTGGGTGTCACGGGAGCGACGCCGTCCGGCGCTACCCGCTTGCTCGGTTGCTGGGCTGTCTATTCGTACTGCGGCGGCTTCTTCTCGAGGAACGCGGCGATGCCGATGCCCGCGTTCGCGTGGTGCAGGTTGCGCACGAAGTGGTCGCGCTCCTGCGAAAGCTGCGAGGCCAGCGTGGCACTTTGGGCCTCGCTCAGCAGCTCCTTGATGCTGGCCAGCGAATTCGGTGCACGCGCGTTGAGCCGGCCCGCCAGCGCCAGCGCGCCCGCGAGCGCCTGGCCGCTTTCGGTGAGCTCGTTGACCAGGCCCAGTGCGTGCAGGCGCGGCGCGGCGATGCGCTCGCCGTTCATCAGCCATTCGCTCGCGAGCTGGCGCGGCAGTTGGCGCCCCAGGTGCCAGCTCAGACCGCCGTCGGGCGACAGCGCAACGTTGCTGTACGAGGCCGCGAAGACCGCGTCGCGCGCCGACACCACGAAATCGCAGGCCAGCGCGAGCGAAAAGCCCGCGCCCGCCGCCGCGCCTTCGACGGCCGCGATGACCGGCTTGGGAAAGGTGCGGATCGAATCGATCCAGTTGTGCAGGCCCTCGATGCTCTCGGCCTGCACCGAGCGGTCGAGCTGCCGGTTGGCCAGGAGGCGCTGCAGCGAGCCGCCGGCGCAGAACCATGAGCCTTCGCCCACGATGACCACGCTGCGGATCTCCGCGCTGTTCTCGGCCTTGTTCAGCGCCTCGATGCCCGCGGCGTAGATGTCGGGGCCCAGCGCGTTGCGCTGGCTGGGGTTGGAGATCGTCAGCACCATGGTGCTGCCCTCGCTCGTACTCTTGAGTTCTGCGGTGCTCATGGCTCGGTTCCGTGCTTTCTTACTCGGTCTTCATTCTTCTTCGTGCAGCAGGCTCAGGCCCAGCGCGCCGCGGCGGCGCAGCCACGGGCTCGGGCGATAGCGCGGGTCGCCGTACACCGTCTGCAGGTTGAACAGCACCTCGAGCATGTTGGTCGGTCCGTAGAGGTTGCCCATGGCGAGCGGGCCGCGCGGATAGCCCAGGCCCAACTGCACGGCGGTCTCGAGGTCGGCCGGCGTGCACACGCGCTGCTGGCACATGTCGGCGGCGATGTTGACGATGGTGCCGATCACGCGCTGCGTGACGAAGCCGCCGCTGTCGCGGATCACGCTCACGGCCTTGCCGTCGCGCGCGAAGAGGGCGTGCGCCGCGTCGCGGATGTCGCGGCGCGTGGCCGGGTTGGTGGCGAGCACGCGGCGCTTGGTGGCGGCGTCGTCGATCATCATGTCGATGCCGACGGTGCGGGTGGCGTCCAGGCGCTCGACGGCGGCCACCGTGGTCACATCGAAGCCCAGCGGCGCGACCAGGATCAACGATTGCGGCGCGGCCGTGGCGCCGCTGTCGATCTGCGCGCCCAGCGTGTTCACGAGGCGCAGCAGCTCTGCGCGGCGCGCGGCACGCGGCGAGACCCAGACCGAGGGCGTGCCCTCGACCACCGGCGCAGGCGCCTCGGGCACCTGCTGCATCACGCCGTCGTTGTAGCGGTAGAAGCCTTCGTTGGTCTTGCGGCCCAGCGCGCCGGCGGCCAGGCGCTGCGCGGTGATCACGCTGGGGCGGAAGCGCGGCTCCTCGAAGTACTGGTGGTAGATCGACTCCATCACCGGATGCGACACGTCGAGCGCCGTCAGGTCCAGCAGCTCGAAGGGGCCGAGGCGGAAGCCGGCCTGGTCCTTGAGGATGCGGTCGACGGTCGCGAAGTCGGCAACGCCTTCGCCGACGATGCGCAGCGCCTCGGTGCCGTAGCCGCGGCCCGCGTGGTTGACGATGAAGCCGGGCGTGTCCTGCGCCTGCACGGCGCTGTGGCCCATCTGCGTGGCATAGCCTGCCAGTTGCTTGCAGACCTCGGGGGCGGTCTTGAAGCCCGCGACAACTTCGACCACCTTCATCAGCGGCACCGGGTTGAAGAAGTGGAAGCCGGCGATGCGCCCGGGGTGCTTCAGCCCTGCGGCGATGGCCGTCACCGAGAGGGAAGAGGTGTTGGTGACCAGCGTGGCGGTCTCGGCCACCACGCCTTCGAGTTCGCGGAACAGCTTGCGCTTGACTTCGAGGTCTTCGACGATGGCTTCGACCACCAGGTCGCAGCCGGCCAGCGCCTGAACCGAATCGACCGCCTTCACGCGGGCGATGTACGCGTCGCGCGTGGCGGCGTCGATCTTGTTCTTCTCGTGTAGCTTGTTCCATTGGGCGACGAGGGCCTCGCGGCCGCGCTCGGCGGCACCCGCGAAGCTGTCGAGCAGCAGCACTTCGCTGCCCGCCTGTGCGGCGATCTGCGCGATGCCGCGCCCCATGGCGCCGGCGCCGACGACGCCGATTCGGGAGTAGTTCACTGTCATTTGCTGGAGATTTTCACTGGTTGGGTGGTATCCGGGCCTGCAGGGCAGGCGTCGACACGGGGCCGTACGCGCCGGCACCGCGGTCGAAGTCTTCGATTTTGCAGCCCCGCGCGGGCGGGGCGTGACGGGTTTTACGCGGGGGCGCGCTTTCAGGGCGCACGGCGGCTGCGGTCGATGGCCACGCTCAGCGAGATGGCGACCAGCACCAGGCCGAGGCCGACCCAGCTCATCCATGCACTGGCGTCGTTGGCGAGCAGCCAGCCGCCCAGCGCCGCGCCCACGGCCTGCCCGGTGTAGATGCCGGAGCTGTTGAGCGCCACCGAGCCCGGCGCGAGCGCGGGTGCGAGGCCCACCAGCCGGGCCTGTTGCGCCGAATTCGTGGAGAAGCAGCCCAGGCCCCAGGGCACCAGCACCACTGCCAGCCAGGCGAGCGTGGAGGCCAGCGGCCACAGCAGCAGGCTGGCGGCGATCAGCACCGTCGTGATCAGCACCATGCGGCCGGCACCCACGCGGTCGATGTACCTGCTGACCACCATGTTGCCGACCAGCCCGCAAGCGCCGAAGAGTGCCCACATCACGCTCAGCGTGGTGGCGTCGGCACCGAAGCTCTGCTTGAGGATCGGGCCGAAGTAGCTGAACAGCACGAACTGGCCGGCGCCCTGCAGCGCCGTGACCGAGACGATGCCCATCAGCACGGGGCTGCGCAGCACGCGCGACCACGCGGCGGCCGTCAGCGCGGCGGGGCGAATGCCGTTCGGCAGGGTGAGCCAGACCCATGTCGCACTCGCGACACTGAGCAGTGCGATGGCCGCGAAAGCCATGCGCCAGCCCAGATGCCCGCCGATCAGCGCACCGATGGGCAGGCCCAGCACCGAGGCCATCGACCAGCCGAGAAAGACGAAGGTGACGGCGCGCCCGCGATGCTCGGGCGGCACCAGCAGGCCGGCGCAGGCAGCAGCCTGGGGCGTGAAGATGGCTGGCGCGATCACCGTGAGCATGCGCATCGGCAGCAGTGCGCCGAAGCTCGGCATCAGTGCGCAGAGAACGTGCCCGGCGGCGTACCAGAGCAGGGAGAGGGCCAGCAGTTGTCGGCGGTCCCAGCCTGCGACCGCAGCGGCCAGCAGCGGCGCGCCGATGCACATGACCGCGGCAGCGGCCGTGATGAGTTGCCCCGCCGTGGCGGCCGTGACCGAGAGCGAGGCGCTGATCTCGTTGAGCGTGCCGGGCACGACCATCACGCCCGTGCCGATCACGAAGTTGCCGACGAGCAGCGCCCAGAGCGCACCCCGGGACGCCGGCTGGCTCACCGACGGACCTGCAGCGCGCCGGGATTCACGATGTTCGTGGGGTTGCCGTTGATGTAGCTCACGACGTTGTCGAAGGCCTGGCCGAAATAGCTCTCGTAGCTTTCCTGCTCGACGTAGCCGATGTGCGGCGTGCAGATGCAGTTTTCGAGGCGCAGCAGCGCGTGGCCTTGCAGCGGCGGTTCGCTCTCGAACACGTCGACGGCGGCGAGCCCGGGGCGGCCACGGTTGAGGGCGGCGAGCAGGGCGTCGGCTTCGACCAGCTCGGCACGCGAGGTGTTCACGAACAGGGCGGTCGGCTTCATGCGCGAGAGGTCTTCCAGCGTGATGAGGCCGTTGGTTTCCTCGTTGAGCCGCAGGTGCACCGACAGCACGTCGGCGGCGGCGAAGAACTCGTGGCGGTTCTGCGCAACCTGGAAGCCATCGGAACGCGCCTTGGCACAGCTGGCTTCACGGCCCCAGATCACGACCTGCATGCCGAAGGCCTGCCCGTAGCGCGCGACCAGTTGGCCGATGCGGCCGTAGCCCCAGATGCAAAGCGTCTTGCCCTTGAGCACGGAGCCGATGCCGAAGTTGGGCGGCATCGACGCCGACTTGAGCCCCGACTGCTGCCAGGCACCGTGCTTGAGATTGCTGATGTACTGCGGCAGCCGGCGCATGGCGGCCATGATGAGTGCCCATGTGAGCTCGGCCGGTGCCTGGGGAGAGCCGGAGCCTTCCGCCACGGCCACGCCGCGCTCGGTGCAGGCCGCCACGTCGATGTGCCCGGCAACGCGTCCGGTCTGGGAAATGAGCTTGAGCTTCGGGAGCTTTTCGATCAGCTGGCGCGAGATCTGGGTGCGCTCGCGGATCAGCACGATCACGTCGGCGTCCTTGAGGCGAACCGACAACTGCCCAATGCCTTTCACCGTGTTGGTATAGACCTTGGCCGCGTATGCGTCCAGCTTGGAGGCACAGCGCAGCTTGCGCACGGCGTCCTGGTAATCGTCGAGGATCACAATGTTCATGGCGTGCCATTGTGCCTCGCAGCATTGGAATGTCGCGCCTGCGAACGTTTGGATACCCACCCCGAAGCCGCTCGCAGGGCGGTTCCGGACCCAATAGGCGCTCAATGCAGGCGTGTGGAGCGCGGGGCCGTGGCCATGGTTTCTGCGGCTTCCAGCGCGGCCAGGCGGTCGAGCTCGGCGCAGACGTCGGCCATGCGGCCGGAGATCACCACGCGGTTGGCGCTGCGCTGCTGCCCCTTGCCGTCAACGACCCGGACCACGCGCAGAGGGCGCGCCGGCGAGGCAGCCGTTTCCGGGGACGAAACACCGCCGGAGCGGGCGGTGCAGGCGGGGCGAACCGCCACGTAGCGCAATCCTGCCGTGGATTCGGTGGCGTCGAGGTGATTCCCGCGATGAGCGCGGCGTGCCGGCATCAGGCGATTGGCCAGCGATTGCAGCGGCATCCAGATATCGGCGATGGCGAGGAGGGCGATTCCCATGTGAACTCCAAGAAAGTATGAGGTTGAACACAGGCAGGATTTCTTGAATCGGCCGCGACAGGGTGATGGCGACTCTTCGCCATACGCCCGCCACCTGTCGAGGCCGGATGGGGATGTGGTGCTGCAGAAGGCAGGCCGCCCGGGCCTACATCAGCATGGTGTTCCGGATGAGGCCGACTGCGAGGCCTTCGATTTCGAACGGCTCTCCGGGCTGGACGATGATGGTCGGGTAGTCCGGGTTCTCGGCGTGCAGCTCGATGACCTGCTTGTTGCGCTTCAGGCGCTTGACGGTCACTTCGTCGCCCAGGCGTGCCACCACGATCTGGCCGTTGCGCGCCTCCTTGGTGGCCTGAACCGCGAGCAGATCGCCGTCCATGATGCCGGCGTCGCGCATCGACATGCCGCGCACCTTGAGCAGGTAGTCGGGTTGCCGCTGGAACAGCGTGTTCTCGACGTAGTAGGTCTGGTCGACGTGCTC
This sequence comes from Variovorax gossypii, assembly GCF_003965815.1. GTDB lineage: Bacteria > Pseudomonadota > Gammaproteobacteria > Burkholderiales > Burkholderiaceae_C > Variovorax > Variovorax gossypii. The sequence continues at coordinate 316,331 of NZ_RXOE01000001.1, forward strand.
CTGCGCCAGGATGGGCGAGCCGGCTGCGACGCGGCCGATGAGCGGCAGTGCGAGCTGGGCCATGCCGGGCAGAGAGAGCGAGAACTGGTTGCCTTCGCGATGGCGCGTCTCGTTGAGCGAGCGCAGCGCGTCGCCCTTGAGGCGGATGCCGCGCGAGGTGCCGCTGACGAGTTCGATGACGCCCTTGCGAGCCAGTGCCTGCAGATGCTCCTCTGCGGCATTGGCTGACTTGAAGCCGAGTTCGTTGGCGATCTCGGCGCGGGTGGGCGGCGCACCGGTGCGTGCGATGGCGCTCTGGATGAGATCCAGGATCTGCTGCTGGCGGGCTGTAAGCTTCACGGCGAACTGCATATGTGGTTCCTTGCGGTACTGGCTGGATATCCAGTGGCTGTATTTTTAACCAGTTTTTTTAAGTTGACAAGCCATGGTTAATTCCTCTTCGCCTGAACTGCGCCGACGCGTGGTGGTTCTGGGCACCGGCGGCACCATCGCGGGGCGGGCCGCCAGCAGCGACGACAACATCGGCTACACCGCCGCGCAGGTGGGCGTGGCCGACCTGCTGGGCGGTATCGAGGCACCCGACGGCGTGACGCTCGAAGCCGAGCAGGTGGCCCAGGTCGACAGCAAGGACATGTCCTTCGACATCTGGCAGCAACTGGCCCGACGCTGTGCTCACTGGCTGGCGCAGGCCGATGTGGCCGGCGTGGTGATCACGCACGGCACCGACACCATCGAGGAGACGGCGTTCTTCCTGCACTCGGTGCTGGCGCCATCCAAGCCCGTGGTGCTCACCTGTGCGATGCGTCCGGCCACAGCGTTGTCGCCGGACGGACCGCAGAACGTGCGGGACGCGATCGGCGTTGCAGCGACGCAGGGGGCTCGAGGCGTGACGGTGGTGTGCGCTGGTGTCGTCCATGGAGGGGTAGACATCCAGAAGGTGCACACCTATCGGCTCGACGCCTTCGCGTCGGGCGATGCGGGGCCTGTCGGCTATGTCGAGGAGGGGGAAGTGCGCCTCGTCCGTCCCTGGCCGCAAGGACAGGCAGTGCCGGCGGCGAAGATCCTGGGGGCGGCTGCGGTGCAGTGGCCCCGGGTCGAGATCGTCATGAGCCATGCTGGTGCCAGCGGAGCGGTGATCGATGCGCTCCTGCTGCATGGCGGCGCAGAGCCCCTGCGTGGACTGGTGCTCGCCACTACGGGCAACGGCACCCTGCACCATGCGCTGGAAGCGGCTGCGCTCAAGGCGCGAGGCGCTGGCGTCTCGGTGGTCAGGGCAACGCGTTGCACCAGCGGGCGAATCCTGCCGAAGGCCGGCGATCCGCTGCGCGATGCAGGTGCGCTGACGCCGGTCAAGGCGCGCATCGCCCTGATGCTGGAACTGCTGGGGTGAAAACGAAACCGCCCCTGTCGAAGGGGCGGTTTCAGGGGAGCCGGGTCAGCTGCTCAGCGCGGCAAGTGCCCGCTGCGTGATCTCGTCGACGGTGCCCACGCCCTTGATGGCGCGGTACTTCGGTGCAGCGGCCGGATCGGTCTTGGCCCAGGCGGAGTAGTAGTCGACGAGCGGACGCGTCTGCTGGCTATACACGTCGAGCCGCTTGCGGACGGTTTCTTCCTTGTCGTCCTCGCGCTGGATCAGGTCCTCGCCGGTCACGTCGTCCTTGCCTTCCACCTTGGGCGGATTGAACTTGACGTGGTAGGTGCGGCCCGAAGCCGGGTGAGAGCGGCGGCCGCTCATGCGCTCGATGATGTCGCCGAAGGGCACGTCGATCTCGAGCACGTAGTCGAGCTTCACGCCGGCCGCCTTCATGGCGTCGGCCTGGGGAATGGTGCGGGGGAACCCGTCGAAGAGGAAGCCGCCGGCGCAATCGGGCTGCGCGATGCGTTCCTTCACCAGGTTGATGATCAGGTCGTCGCTGACCAGCGCGCCGGCGTCCATGACGGCCTTGGCCTGTAGTCCGAGCGGGGTGCCGGCCTTGACGGCTGCGCGCAGCATGTCACCGGTCGAAATCTGGGGAATGCTGTATTTCTGGCAAATGAAGGCCGCTTGCGTGCCTTTGCCCGCCCCGGGCGCGCCCAGCAAAATTAGTCTCATGGTGTCCTCGGACGGTTCTTAGATTTTGTGTCGCGCCGAGCATCGGCCCCATGGCCGGGCTAGGCGGAGTTGCTTCGAGGATAGCATGCGTGCCCTTGGGGAAATCCCGCTGCCGTAGCCCTCGAGACGCCTGGACTCAGGCGCCGGCGGCAGCGAAGACCGCGCGCACGCGCGCCAGGTCTTCGGGCGTGTCGATGCCGGGGCCCGGCGCGACATGGCTCACATGCACCGCGATGCGATGGCCGTGCCACAGCGCGCGCAACTGTTCGAGTGCTTCCGTCGCCTCGACGGGCGCGGGAGGCAGGGACGGAAAGCGCCGCACGAAGCCTGCGCGATAGCCATAGATCCCGATGTGGCGCAGCGGGGCAGGGGCGGCAGGCAGCACGGCAGGCGCGGCACCGTTGGCGGAGCCGTCGCGCCACCACGGGATCGGCGCGCGACTGAAGTACATCGCGTTGCCCTGCACGTCGAGCACCACCTTCACCACGTTGGGATTCATGAAGTCGACTACCGAATCGATCTCGTGGGCGGCGGTGCTCATCGCCGCTTCGGCGTGCGTGGCCAGCGTGCTCGCCACGGCATCGATCAGCGCGGGATCGATCAGCGGCTCGTCGCCCTGAACATTGACGACGATGTCGTCGCCGTCCAGTCCCAGCTTTTCGCAGGCCTCGGCCAGCCGGTCGGTGCCGCTCGGGTGGTTCTGGCTGGTGAGGATGGCCTCGACGCCATGCACCTTGCAGGCATCGATGATGGAGGGATCGTCGCCCGCGACCACCACGCGCGCCGCACCGGATTCGCTCGCACGTTGCGCCACGCGCACCACCATGGGCACGCCGGCGATGTCGGCGAGAGGTTTGTTGGGAAGCCGCGTCGACGCCAGCCGCGCCGGAACCAGGACAGTGAAGCTCACAGCCCGAGCTCTTCGTCGGAGAGCGTGCGTGCCTCGTTCTCGAGCAGCACCGGAATACCGTCGCGCACCGGGTACGCCAGGCGGGCGCTGCGAGACCACAGCTCCTGCTTCTCGGGGGTCCAGGTCAGCGGCCCCTTGGTGACGGGGCAGACGAGCAGTTCAAGCAGCTTGGTATCCATCGAGCGATGATAGCTTTGCGTCGAGGGCAGCGAAGAATTCCGCGGAAGGCACGAACTCCAGCGGCACGGACAGCGCGTCGGGCACCCTGCGCCACAGCTTGACCGCGTCCTTCTCGGTGCAGACAAGGGGTTGCGCAGCGCCTGCCGGGCGCTGCCAGCCCTCGAAATCGAAGTGATCGGGAAGCGCGATGGTCTCGGCGAGCGTCAGGCCATGCGCTCGCAGCATCTCGAAGAAGGCTTCCGGCCGTGCGATGGCCGCCAGCGCGGTCACCGGCTGGCCTGCTAGGGAAGTCAGCGGGACGCGTCTTCCGTCGCTGGCCAGCGCATCGTGGGCCAGTTTCCGGGTGGCGGTGTGCCCTCCGGCGAAGGCGGGCCGCGCGCCGCTGTGCAGCACCAGATCGCAGCGACGCGGCCAGGCTTCGCGCAACGGGCCTGCAGGCAGCCGCCAGCCGTTGCCGATGCCCCGGTCGTCGAACACGCAGATCTCGATGTCGCGCGCGAGCGCCAGATGCTGCAGGCCGTCGTCGCTGACGATGACCTGCGTAGCCGGGTGGCGTTCGAGCAGCGCGCGTGCCGCGTCGATGCGTCGGCGCGCGACGAACACCGGCGCCTTGGTCGCGTGATGGATCAGCGCAGGCTCGTCGCCTACATCCTGCGGATCGCTGTCACCGAGCACTTCGCGGCAGTCGTCGGTACGACGGCCATAGCCGCGCGACACGACACCGACTTGCACTCCCCGCGACTGCAGATGGCGCACGACGGCCATCACGACCGGCGTCTTGCCAGCCCCGCCCGCAATCACGTTGCCGACCACGATCACCGGCACGCGCACGCGTTCGGTCCGCAGCCATCCCACGCGATAGAGCCAGCCGCGCACCGCGAAGAGCGCGGCGTAGACGAGCGACAGCGGCCACAGCAGGCAGGCCAGAGGGCCGTGACGCAGCCAGGCGTCCTGCAGCCGCGAGGAACCCTTGTTGCCGTTGTCGCTGCCGCCGTTAGGCACTCAGTGCCCGGCTTGCGCCGTCGACTGGGCCGCGAAGGTGATCTGCATCAGGCCGGCACGGCGCGCGGCTTCCATCACCGTCACCACGGCCTGGTGCGGGCTGGTCGCGTCGGCGCTGATGATCACCACGCTGTCCTTGCCGCCCGTGGCCGCGGCAGCGAGGGCGGCCGTCACGGTTTCCACGCTGCGGTCGGCCACGGCGTTCTTGTTGACCGAGTAGCGGCCATCGGCCGAGACCGCCACGATCACTTCCTTCGGGTAGTCGCGCTGCGCGTCGACGTCCGCCGTGGGCAGCCGAAGCTGCATCTCGGTGAACTTGCTGTACGTGGTCGACAGCATCAGGAAGATCAGGATCACCAGCAGCACGTCGATGAACGGGATCAGGTTGATCTCCGGCTCGTCGCGCGCGCCGTGGCGGAACTGCATGCGGGCGCGGGTCATGACAAGCCTCCGCCGGGCCGCCCCAAGGAGGCGGCGGCCCCTTTGGGGGGCAGCGCAGCACACGCAGTGGCAAGCGTGGGGGTCATCATTTGCGCAGGGCGTTGAGGTGGCGGGCGAAGCGCTCGCCGGAAAGCTCGAGGTTCAGCAGGTACTCATCGACCCGGCTGCGGAAGTAGCGCCAGAAGATCAGCGTCGGAATGGCGACGATCAGGCCGAAGGCGGTGTTGTAGAGCGCGATCGAGATGCCGTGCGCCAGTTGCGCCGGGTTGCCCGAGCCCACCGCGCCGCTGCCCGGCGACTGCGAGCCGAAGATCTCGATCATGCCGATCACCGTGCCCAGCAGACCCAGCAACGGGGCAGCAGAGGCGATGGTGGCAAGCGCCGGCAGGTATCGCTCGAGCTTGTGCGCCACGGTGCGTCCGGAGGCCTCCATGGCCGCGCGCAGGTCGTCTTCGGTGCAGCGCGGATTGGCGTTCAGCGCGCGCAGACCGGCGGCCAGGACCTGGCCGAGCATCGAGTTGCGTTCCAGTTTGGTCACGACGTCCGGACCGGGAATGGCTCCGTGCGACGCGGTGATGGTTTCGTCGAGCAGCTTCGGCGGCAATACCCTCACGGTCTTGAGACTCGTGAAACGTTCTATAACCAGCGCGAGCGCAATGACCGAACATGCGAGCAAGGGCCAGATCGGCCAACCCGCGGCAACTATGATGGAAAACAAGAAAATCCTCCGGCCCGTAGACTGCAAATGCGCGGCGATTATCCACTGAGCCCACCATCGTCACGCGCCTTGTTTTTGTGTCGGCAAGGACGCACAGATTCTGTGGATAACTTTGTGATTAACCTGCTGCGCAACTCGCCGCGACCCGCATGGGGTGGCCTTTTCGCTGGAACGACTGAATTTTGAGCAGCACTTTTTTCAATGAAATCAATGGCTTGCACGAGAAACCGTGCGCCTGTCCTGCCCTGGGGGGCGAAGCTGGGGTGCATGCTGCCCGTTGTGGAAGAGTGGCATCCGGCCGAGCGGGCGTTTTGTGAACTTGCGTGAACCGAATTCCGCGCCCGGGCCGCGAGTCTGGGCTGTCGGCGCCTTGTGCCGCGCGGTCGCCGACGCGCTCGACGCCCGCTTCAACCCGGTGACGGTGCGCGGCGAGATTTCCGGTTTTTCCCGGGCTTCGAGCGGACATTGTTACTTCGCGCTCAAGGACGAGTCCGGCCAGCTGCGCTGCGCGATGTTCCGCCGCGCCGCCGGCCTGCTCGATTTTTCGCCGCGCGATGGCGACCAGGTCGAGGTGCGCGGGCGACTTGCGGTCTACGAGCCGCGCGGCGATCTGCAGCTGGTGGTCGAGAGCCTGCGGCGTGCCGGGCAGGGCGCTCTGTTCGAGCAGTTCATGCAGCGCAAGGCGCGCCTGGAAGCCGAGGGCCTCTTCGATCCGGCGCGGAAGCGGGCGTTGCCGACCATGCCGCGTTCGATCGGCATCGTCACCTCGCTCGGCGCTGCTGCCTTGCACGACGTGGTCACCGCGCTGCGAAGGCGTGTTCCACACATTCCGGTCGTACTTGCCCCGGCAGCAGTGCAGGGGGCCAACGCGCCAGGCGAACTGGTGCGTGCGTTGCAGTCGCTCTATGAGCTCGCGCCTGCCGTCGACGTGATCCTGCTGGTGCGCGGCGGCGGTTCCATCGAAGACCTCTGGGCCTTCAACGACGAGACGCTGGCGCGCACCATCGTTCAGAGCCCGGTGCCGTTGGTCAGCGGCGTGGGGCACGAAACCGACTTCACCATCGCCGATTTCTGCTCCGACCTGCGTGCGCCTACGCCCACGGCCGCGGCGGAACTCGTGAGCGCGCCACGAGACGTTTGGCTCGGTGCGCTCGATCTGCTCGAGGAGCGGCTCGCCGACGCGCTGGGCGGTCGCGTCGACGTGCTCGGACAGCGTCTCGACCAGGCCGCGGGACGCCTGGGCCGGCCTTCCAATCTCGTGACTCGCCAGCAGTTGCGCCTCGCGCATCACGCGCAGCGGCTTCGCTACACGGTGATGTCCAGAAGGGAGCGCCTGACGCAGCTGCCGCGCCAGATCGCAGCCGACTTTCCCCTGAAGCTGGGACGCGCGGTGGTGCAGCGTCGTGATCGGCTGGATCACGTGGCCCTGCGCATGCGATTGCTCGATCCGGCATTGGTCTTGCAACGTGGCTATGCATGGCTGACCGATACAGACGGTCATGCGATCGTCAGCACCGCGCAACTTGCACCGGGCGATGCGGTCAAGGCGCGACTCGCCGATGGCGAAGTCGACCTGACTGTCACGCCGGGCGGCGCAACGGGAACGCGTCCGACGCCGTCTCGATGATTACTTCCTAGAATCCCTGATTCCCACAACCAACCCACGAGAAAAAACCATGGAACATGTGCTCCCACCCCTGCCGTACGCACTGGACGCGCTGGCACCCGAGTATTCGAAGGAAACCCTCGAGTACCACTACGGCAAGCACCACAACGCCTACGTGGTGAACCTCAACAACCTGCAGAAGGGCACCGAGTTCGAATCGATGACGCTCGAGGAGATCGTCAAGAAGTCCAGCGGCGGCATCTACAACAACGCCGCGCAGATCTGGAACCACACCTTCTTCTGGAACTGCATGAAGCCGCAAGGCGGCGGCGCTCCCACCGGCGCGCTGGCCAAGGCCATCGAAGCCAAGTGGGGCAGCTACGACGCCTTCAAGGAAGCCTTCGTGAAGTCGGCCGTGGGCAACTTCGGCTCGGGCTGGACCTGGCTGGTGAAGAAGGCCGACGGCTCGGTGGACATCGTGAACACGGGCGCTGCCGGCACGCCGCTGACGACCGCCGACACCGCGCTGCTGACGGTGGACGTCTGGGAGCACGCCTACTACATCGACTACCGCAACCTGCGCCCGAAGTTCGTCGAGACCTTCCTGGCCAAGCTGGTCAACTGGGACTTCGTCGCCAAGAACTTCGGCTGATCCCGAACTCGCCCAACAAAAAAGCCGACCCATGGTCGGCTTTTTTGTCGGCTATGGACAGCAAATGATCAGCGCTTGCCGGCTGCGAACAACTCGCCGCCGAGCTTGGCGCCCTTCTTGATGTTCTTCTTGGCGAACCAGCCCTGGTTCATTTCGAGCACGTAGCGCACCGGCTCCTGCGAGCAATGCGTGCTCTCGGTCATGGGCTGCATGTCGGCCAGGTTGACGATTCGGCCATCGTCGGCAACGAAGGCGGCGGTCAGCGGCAGGATCGTGTTGCGCATCCAGAAGCACTGTGTTGCCGGTTGCTCGAACACAAAGATCATGCCTTCGGCCTGGGGCATTTCCTTGCGGAACATCAGGCCGATTTCACGTTGAAGAGGGGTTTGCGCGACCTGCGCGTCGATCTTGTACAGGCCGACCGACAGTTGCGTGCGCGGCAGGTCGGTCTGGGGTTGCTGCTGGGCATGTGCCGGCATCATGAACGATGCGGATGCGAGAAGCAGGGAGAGCAGGGCGGCTAGACGCTTGATGAGCATCGGACGACTCTTTCAGGGCGGGGCCAGGGCCCGGCCTGGATTAAAAATGCCAATAAAAATGCCCGCTGATGCGGGCATTGCCGGTGAGCGGGGAAGCTTACACCTTCTTGGCAGCGGCCGTGTGGGCCTTGGCAACGTGGCGAACCTTGTGCTTCTTGGCCGCGGCGTGCTTCTTGGCAGGAGCGTGCTTGGCGGCAGCCTTGGCTGCGGGTGCGGGAGCAGCCGTGGTGGGTTCGGCTTGTTGAGCGAAAGCGCCGACGGCGAAGAGACCGGCGACCAGGGCTGCGAGCAGCTTGTTCATGAACATATCCTTTGAAATTCGTTGATCTGGATTGGCCTTCTTGCGGAAGGTAGACATTCAACGAAGGCCGTTTTCCGCGGTTGACAGGACAAAGCTGCTTTCAGGCGAAAAAAAAGCGCTCCGAAGAGCGCTTCTTTTTTGCAGGCAGGCCGAATTACTTCGGGGTGCCGCCTTGGGTCGACTTGCGCTTGACGCTGCCGTCCTTGTTGCGACGACGCTGGTCGCGGGTTTCAGCACGCTTCTCGCCAGAGGCAGCAGCCTTGTCGGCACCGATGGCGCCGCCTTCGGGGGTCTTGGCTTCGTCGCCAGCCGGGCCCTTGACCTGGCCAGCGGGCTTGGCGGCCTTCTTGGTTTCGGCGCGCTGCTGCGACTTGCTGTTGGTGGCGTTGCCTTGCTCGGGCGTCGTACCTGCCGGGTTTTGGGCGTAGGCGCCAGCGGCGAACAGGCCAGCGATCATGACTGCGAGAATTTTGCTCATTGATGATTCCTCTATCGAGAATTGGTTGGAAACGCCTCCCGGCGAGCAGAAGGTCAGCCACTAACGAGGCCATTGGCCCGTCGGTTGACAAACGCTTGCTGATGGGTTGCGTCTAAAATGTACAGCGATTTGTTCGCCGGCTGTACAGCGGAATACGCGCCGTGTCTGAATTCGCTGACAGTTGTCAAAAGTACGTCAATCCCGGAGCCGTCCTCTCTCATGACCAGTTATCAGCACATCAAAGTCCCGACCGAAGGCCAGAAGATCACGGTCAACGCCGACAACTCCCTCAATGTGCCTGACCAACCGATCATTCCTTTCATCGAGGGCGATGGAACCGGCCTGGACATCACGCCGGTGATGCTGAAGGTGGTGGACGCCGCCGTGGCGAAGGCCTACGGCGGCAAGAAGAAGATCCATTGGATGGAGGTCTACGCCGGCGAGAAGTCGACCAAGGTCTACGGCCCCGACGTCTGGCTTCCCGAGGAAACGCTGCACGCCGTGCGCGACTACGTGATTTCCATCAAGGGTCCGCTGACCACGCCCGTCGGCGGCGGCATCCGTTCGCTGAACGTCGCGCTGCGCCAGGAACTCGACCTCTACGTCTGCCTGCGCCCCATCCAGTATTTCGAGGGCGTTCCGAGCCCGGTGCGCGAACCGCACAAGACGAACATGGTGATCTTCCGCGAGAACTCGGAAGACATCTACGCCGGCATCGAGTTCGAAGCCGAGAGCGAAAAGGCCAGGAAGCTCATCAAGTTCCTGCAGGACGAAATGGGCGTCAAGAAGATCCGCTTCCCCAACACTTCGGGCATCGGCGTCAAGCCCGTGTCGAGGGAGGGCACCGAGCGCCTCGTTCGCAAGGCGCTGCAATACGCGATCGACAACGACAAGCCCAGCGTCACCCTGGTGCACAAGGGCAACATCATGAAGTTCACCGAAGGTGGCTTCCGTGACTGGGGCTACGGCCTCGCTGCCAAGGAGTTCGGCGCCGAGCTGATCGACGGCGGCCCGTGGATGAAGTTCAAGAATCCCAAGACGGGCAAGGAAATCACCGTCAAGGACAGCATCGCCGACGCATTCCTGCAGCAGATCCTGCTGCGTCCCGCCGAATACAGCGTGATCGCCACGCTCAACCTCAATGGCGACTACGTGTCCGACGCGCTCGCCGCGCAGGTGGGCGGCATCGGCATCGCCCCGGGCGCGAACCTGAGCGATACCGTCGCCATGTTCGAGGCCACCCACGGCACGGCCCCCAAGTACGCCGGCAAGGACTACGTGAACCCCGGCTCCGAGATCCTCTCGGCCGAGATGATGCTGCGCCACATGGGCTGGAAGGAAGCCGCCGACCTGATCATCAGCTCGATGGAAAAGTCGATCGCCAGCAAGAAGGTCACCTACGACTTCGCGCGCCTGATGGACGGCGCGACGCAGGTGAGCTGCTCGGGCTTCGGCCAGGTGATGATCGACAACATGTAATTGCCGTGCATTCCGACGTCCCCGGGGCGTCGCGGCAATCGAAGGAGCCCTTGAACTTCCGGAAGGAATTCAAGGGTTTTTTATTGGTTTTTCATCCAGCGGCCAGCTGGAGTTTTTGCCTAAAACTCCTTGCCGCAGCCCTTCATCGAAATGCTGTCGCAAGCGCCGCAATCCCCTTGAATTGTCGGATATGCGCCACCAAGTTTTTCCGGGTCGGCACAGCGCTTGCACGCTCTATAGAATCATTTTCATGGCAACGAGAATTCCCAAAACTCCTACCACCCCGCCGGCGCAGAAACCGGCCGGGGACGACGGAGATTCGGTCGTCCTGGAGCGCCGGCCGCAGAAAACTGCGCCGCCCCAGATGTACCAGGTGGTGATGCTGAACGACGACTACACGCCCATGGAGTTCGTGATCGTCGTGCTGCAGGAATATTTCAACAAGGATCGCGAGACCGCCACCCAGATCATGCTCAAGATCCACCTCGATGGCCGGGGCGTCTGTGGGGTTTATTCCCGCGACATGGCCGCCACCAAGGTCAACCAGGTCATGGAAGCCGCGCAGCAGGCCGGGCATCCGCTCCAGTGCGTGAGCGAACCTGTTGCATGAACCAGTTGAATTGCGCAAGCTCCAACCCATCTGAGAACTTATTTACAGCAAGGCAAAAGGAAATCACATGATTGCCCAGGAACTGGAAGTCAGCTTGCACATGGCCTTCGTCGAGGCCCGGCAGCAACGCCACGAGTTCATCACCGTGGAACATCTGCTGCTCGCTTTGCTGGACAACCCGAGCGCCGCGGAAGTTCTGCGCGCCTGCTCGGCCAACGTCGACGACCTGCGGGCGTCGCTCACCAACTTCATCAAGGACAACACGCCCCAGGTGGCGGGTACCGACGATGTAGACACCCAGCCCACCCTGGGTTTCCAGCGCGTGATCCAGCGCGCCATCATGCATGTGCAGTCCACCGGCAACGGCAAGAAGGAAGTCACCGGCGCCAACGTGCTGGTCGCGATCTTCGGCGAGAAGGACTCGCACGCCGTGTACTACCTGCACCAGCAGGGTGTCACGCGCCTCGACGTGGTGAACTTCATCGCCCACGGCATCAAGAAGAGCGATCCGCCTGAAGCCGTCAAGGGCAGTGGCGAAGCTCCCTCGGGCGAAGGCGAAGAGGGTGGCGGCGAACGCAACGAGAAGGCTTCGCCGCTCGAGCAGTTCACGCAGAACCTCAACCAGATGGCCAAGGACGGCAAGATCGATCCGCTGATCGGCCGCGAGTACGAGGTCGAGCGCGTCATCCAGATCCTGTGCCGCCGGCGCAAGAACAACCCGCTGCTGGTCGGCGAGGCCGGCGTGGGCAAGACCGCCATCGCCGAGGGCCTCGCATGGCGCATCACTCAGGGCGACGTGCCGGAGATCCTGGCCGAGTCGAACGTGTTCTCGCTTGATATGGGCGCGCTGCTGGCCGGCACCAAGTACCGCGGCGATTTCGAACAGCGCCTGAAGGGCGTTCTGAAGTCGCTGAAGGACAAGCCGAACGCCATCCTCTTCATCGACGAGATCCACACCCTGATCGGTGCGGGTGCTGCCTCGGGCGGCACGCTCGACGCGTCGAACCTGCTCAAGCCGGCGCTCTCGAGCGGCCAGCTCAAGTGCATCGGCGCGACCACCTTCACCGAATACCGCGGCATCTTCGAGAAAGACGCGGCCCTGTCGCGTCGTTTCCAGAAGGTCGACGTGGTCGAGCCGTCGGTGCAGGAAACCGTCGACATCCTGAAGGGCCTGAAGTCGCGCTTCGAGGAACACCACGGCGTGAAGTACGCCGTGGCGGCCCTGCAGGCCGCGGCCGAGCTCAGCGCCAAGTACATCAATGACCGTCACCTGCCCGACAAGGCGATCGACGTCATCGACGAAGCCGGCGCAGCCCAGCGCATCCTGCCGCCGAGCAAGCGCAAGAAGACCATCAGCAAGACCGAAGTCGAGGAAATCGTGGCGAAGATCGCGCGCATTCCCCCGGCCAACGTCAGCAACGACGACCGCAGCAAGCTGCAGACCATCGAGCGCGACCTCAAGAGCGTTGTGTTCGGCCAGGACAAGGCACTCGAAGTGCTCGCCTCGGCGGTAAAGATGGCTCGCTCGGGCCTCGGCAAGGGCGACAAGCCCATCGGCTCGTTCCTGTTCTCCGGCCCCACCGGCGTGGGCAAGACCGAGGCCGCGAAGCAGCTCGCCTACATCATGGGCATCGAGCTGATCCGCTTCGACATGTCGGAGTACATGGAGCGTCACGCGGTGAGCCGCCTGATCGGCGCGCCTCCGGGCTACGTCGGTTTCGACCAGGGCGGCCTGCTGACCGAAGCCGTCACGAAGAAGCCGCACGCGGTACTGCTGCTCGACGAAATCGAGAAGGCGCACCCGGACATCTTCAATGTGCTGCTGCAGGTCATGGACCATGGCACGCTGACCGACAACAACGGACGCAAGGCCGACTTCCGCAACGTCATCATCATCATGACGACGAATGCGGGCGCCGAGACCATGAACAAGGCGACCATCGGCTTCACCAACCCGCGTCAGGCGGGCGACGAAATGGGCGACATCAAGCGTCTGTTCTCGCCTGAATTCCGCAACCGGCTGGACGCCATCGTCAACTTCAAGGCACTCGACGAACAGGTCATCCTGCGCGTGGTCGACAAGTTCCTGCTGCAGCTGGAAACCCAGCTCAGCGAGAAGAAGGTGGAAGTCACCTTCAGCGACAAGCTGCGCAAGCACCTGGCGAAGAAGGGCTTCGATCCGCTGATGGGCGCACGTCCGATGCAGCGTCTGATCCAGGACACGATCCGTCGTGCACTGGCCGACGAACTGCTGTTCGGACGCCTTACCGACGGTGGCCGCCTCGAAGTCGACCTCGACGACAAGGACGAAGTGCTGCTCGACATCCAGCCGCTTCCGAAGAAGGAGGGCAAGTCCAAGCCCGAAGCAGAGGAAGCAGCAGCAGGGTGATACCTTGCGGTTCCTGAAATGAAGCCAAAGGCCGGTAGCATCGCTACCGGCCTTTTTCTTTGGGCCCGCCCATATCGAATCACCGTCACAGCCGCCCCAGCCGCCTCCCGCCTTGATCCTCCCCGAACTCAGCCACGAATGGAAAACCGGCCTCTCCCTCGCATGGAGCGGCTACATCGCGGTGTTGTCGGTGTGGATCGTGATGCAGAAGCGCGCACCGGTGTCGACGATGAGTTGGATCCTCTCGCTGGCGCTGCTGCCGTTCGCGGGCTTCGTCGTCTATTACTTCCTCGGGCCGCAGCGCTTGAAGAAGCAACGTCTCAAGCGGCTTCGCAGCCGTGCTGGCGCCTCGGCCCAGGCCGACGTGGCACGGCTGCGCGACGCAGCGCAGAACGCGCCACCGGCGCTGCAGCAGATGGCGAAGCTGGGCACCGCGACCTGCGGGCTGCCGGTGTCGAGCGCCGTCGACGTCGAGCTGCTCTCGGGCGGCGCACGCACCTTCGATGCGATCTTCGAAGCGGTGCGCGCCGCACGAAACCACATCCACCTCGAGTACTACATCTTCGAGCCCGACAGGATCGGCACCGCGCTGCGCGACCTGCTGACAGAGCGCGCCAAGGAGGGCGTGAAGGTACGCCTGCTGATCGACGCGCTCGGCTCCAAGCGCATCGGCCGCAAGTTCATGGCGCCCATGCTGGAGGCGGGCGTCGAGGTGGCGCTCTTCCACGACACCAAGATCGGCCGCCGCCTGCGCCCCGTGACCAACTACCGCACCCACCGCAAGATCGTGGTGTGCGACGGACGCGTCGGCTTCACGGGCGGCGTGAACATCACCGACGAGGAAGACAAGCGCACCAACCCCGACGCCTACCACGACGTGCACCTGCGCATCGAAGGCAGCGCGGTGCGCTGGCTGCAGACCACCTTTCTCGAAGACTGGGCTTATGCCACCGGCGAGAACCTGCGCGGCCTGGACGATGCCCTGAACGCCATGCTGCCCCAGCTGGAGGCGGGCGACATCCCCGTGCAGATCGTCACCAGCGGCCCCGACAGCCCCATGGAGGCCATCCACCGCATGCACGTCGAAGCCATCCATTCGGCCACGCACCGCGCCTGGCTCACCACGCCGTACTTCGTGCCCGGCGAGCCGGCGCTCATGGCATTGACGAGCGCCGCGCTGCGCGGCGTCGACGTGCGCCTGCTGGTGCCGCGCCGCAGCGACTCGGCCATCGTGAGCGCCGCCGCGCGTTCGTACTTCGACGAGCTGATCGCCGCCGGCGTGAAGGTGTGGGAGTACAAGGCCCGCATGCTCCATTCCAAGACCTTGGTGGTGGACGACCATTGCGCGATGATCGGCACGGCCAATTTCGACAACCGCAGCTTCCGCCTCAACTTCGAGGTCTGCGCGGTGGTCTATGGTCCGGAACTGTCCCGGCCGCTCGCGACGCAGTTCGAGACCGACCTGCACAGCTCCGGCGCGGTGCGCGCCAACCGGCGCCAGGGCTTCTGGCGCCGCCTCGGCGACGCCATCGCCCGCCTGTTTTCACCCTTGCTCTGAATGAACCACACCTTTCTCTGGCACGACTACGAAACCTTCGGCGCGGTGCCGCGCCGCGATCGTCCATCGCAGTTCGCGGCCATCCGCACCGACGCCGAGCTCAACGAGGTCGGCGAGCCGCTGATGATCTACTGCAAGCCCGCGCCGGACTACCTGCCCAGCCCCGAGGCCTGTCTCATCACCGGCATCACGCCGCAGCTGTGCCTGGAGCGCGGCATTCCCGAACACGAATTCGCCGCGCAGATCGAGCGCGCCTTCTCGCAGCCCGGCACCATCGGCGTGGGTTACAACACCATTCGCTTCGACGACGAGGTCACGCGCTTCCTGTTCTGGCGCAACCTGATCGATCCGTACGCGCGCGAATGGCAGAACGACTGCGGCCGCTGGGACCTGCTCGACGTGGTGCGCCTCACGTATGCGCTGCGCCCCGAAGGCATCGAGTGGCCGAAGAAGGAAGACGGCAAGCCCAGCTTCAAGCTCGAAGACCTGGCGCGCGCCAACGGCCTGCTGCACGAGTCGGCGCACGATGCGCTGTCTGACGTGCGCGCCACCATCGCGCTGGCTCGCCTCATCCGCGGCAAGCAGCCCAAGCTGTTCGACTTCGCCTTCGGCCTGCACAAGAAGGACCGCGTCGCCACCGAACTGGGCCTGCCCGCGACGCGCGAGACCGCGAAGCCCTTCCTGCACGTCTCGGGCATGTTTCCGGTCGAGCGCGGCTGCCTGGCCGTGATGTGGCCGCTGGCGAGCCACCCCACCAACAAGAACGAGCTGCTGGCCTGGGACCTGGCCCATGACCCCAGCGAGCTGCGCGACATCGACGTCGAGACGCTGCGGCTGCGCCTCTTCACCCGCACGGCCGACCTGCCCGAGGGCGTGGTGCGCCTGCCGATCAAGGGCGTGCACCTCAACAAGTCGCCGATGGTCGTCGGCAACCTGCGCACGCTCGCAGCGCCCATGGCCGAGCGCTGGGGCGTCGACCTCGACACGGCGATGCGCCACGCGGCCATCGCGCGCGACCTGCCCGACATGAGCGCCATCTGGTCGCAGGTCTACGCCCGGCCCAAGGAGGCCACGCCCGATGTCGACGAAGACCTGTACGGCGGCTTCGTCGGCAATGCTGACCGGCGGCGCCTGAACCAGCTGCGGGGCCTGTCGCCCGAGGAGCTGGCGAAGGACCGCACAGGCTTCGACGATGGCCGGCTCGACGAGATCCTCTTCCGCTACCGTGCGCGCAACTGGCCCGAGCTGCTCAACGAAGAAGAGGTCGAGCGCTGGGAGGCACTGCGCGTTGCAAAGCTCTTCAAGGGCGAGGGCGGGGCGCGCACCATCGAGATGCTGTTCAGCGAAGTCGATGCGCTCTCGGAGAACGCCGACGAGCGCGGAGAAGAGATCCTCGGCGCGCTCTACGAATACGCCGAGGCCATCGCGCCCGAGGCCTGATCTACAGACCGGACCGTGCAGCCATGAGCCTGAGCATCAACGCCGAACTCTCGAAGGGGCTCGAAAGCTACGGGCTCTACCTGTCGGACGGCTGCCTGCTGCCGACGCCGCTGCGCTTCGAGACGCCGGCGCGCGTCTGGCATGCGGCGCAGTTGCATGGCCGCTGCTCCATTGGCGCGTACTCGAGCATCTCGCCCGGCGCGCTGCTGGTCGACGTGAGCATGGGGCGCTACTGCTCGATCGGCGACGGCGTGCAGACCCTGTCGGACCATCCTGCCGACTGGTTCACGACGCACATGCTGGCCTACGCGCCCAACTTTCCCGCGCCGTACCGGCACCAGTCCGTAGGGCAGTTCCCGTCGCATTCGCCGGTGACCATCGGCAACGACGTTTGGATCGGCTCGCGCGTCAGCCTCAAGAGCGGCATCACCATCGGAGACGGCGCGGTGATCGGCGCCGGCGCGATCGTGACGCGCGACGTGGCGCCTTTCACCGTGGTGGGCGGCGTGCCGGCGCGCGTCATCCGCCAGCGCTTTCCCGACGCGCTCGTCGAACGCATCCGCGCCTGCCCCTGGTGGGACTGGGACCTGCGCACGCTGGCGCTCGACTGGCAGCGTCCGGAGGCGGCCCAGTCGATGCTCGAAGAAGCCGTTGCCGCGGGCAGCCTGTCGCGCTGGAACCCTGGCTGGCGCCTGCTCGACCGCGGCGAGCCGCCCGCCGAAGGCCAGCCGGCACCGCTCGTTTTTCTGCCGGGTTGAAGACGGCGCATGGAGGTAGCTCGCATGAAGACAGCAGGCATTCCATCTCTTGCTCGCGCTGCATTGGTGGCGGCCCTGGCGTCCGTCGCGCTGGCCGGATGCGGCTCCTTGCCGTCGTCGCCCGGCGGTGCGAAGGCCTGCGGCAGCGGCTTCGAAACCTTCGAGCGCGACACGCTGTATTTCGGCCGTGCCATTCCCTCGGGCGGCCAGGTGTCGGACGCCGAGTGGACGGCCTTCCTGGACGCCACCGTGACGCCGGCCTTTCCGCAGGGCCTGACGGTGATCGATGCCGCCGGCCAGTGGCGCGGCGTATCGGGCGACGTGGTGCGCGAGCGCTCCAAGCTGGTCGTGCTGCTGCACCCGCGCAGCGAGAAGGACGATGCAGCCATCGCGACCATCGTCGGTGTCTACCGCCAGCGCTTCGCGCAGGAGGCCGTGCTGCAGGAGAGGCAGGCCGTCTGCGTCCGCTTCTGAACGACCGCCTCCGAAAGCGCCGTGGCCGCGAGGCTACAGCTTGATTCCCGCTCCCTTGACCGTCGGCCCGAGCACATCGACCTGCTCCTTCACGAAGCCGTTGAACACGGCCACCGTCTCCGGCTTGGCCACGATGCCCAGCTCGGTCAGCTTCTTCTGGATCTCGGGCATGGCCAGCACTTCGTTGCAGGCCGCGTTGAGCCGCGTCACCACGTCCGGCGGCAGCCTGGCCGGCCCCGATAGGCCGAAGAAATTCTCGAGCACCAGCTTCGGCTGACGCAGCTCGACCATCGTGGGCACGTCCGGCATCAGCGGCGAACGCTGCGTGCCCGTCACGGCCAGCGGCACCAGCTGGCCGCTCTTGAAGAAGGGAACGTACGAGGTGATGACGTCGATGCCCACCGGAATGGTGTTGGCGATCAGGTCGGTGGTCATCGGCGCACCGCCGCGATAGGGCACGTGCACCATGTTGATCCCGGTGACCTTCTTCAGCAGCTCGCCGTGGATGTGCCCGACGGACCCGGGGCCGCCCGAGCCGAAGTCGATGCGGCCTTCCTTGCGCGCCAGCGCCTCGAAGTCGGCGAAGGTCTTGAGGCCGGAAGGCTTGCTCGCCATGACCACCAGCGGTGCCGCGCCCAGGTAGGCGACGTGCGTGAAGCCCGTTACCGGGTCGTAGGGCAGCTTGTCGAGCGTGAACGGCCCGAGCGCGATCGGCGTGGTGTTCGACAGCATCAGCGTGTAGCCGTCGGCCGGCGACGACGCCACAAGCGCGCCGCCGATGGTGCCGCCCGCGCCGGGCTTGTTGTCGACCACCACGGGCTGCCCCAGCTTCTTCGCGAGCTGCTCCGCCATTACGCGCGCCAGCACGTCGCTGGAGCCGCCGGGCGGGAAGGTCACGATGATCTTGATGGCCCGGTCGGGCCATTGGGCGAAGGCGGGCAGGGCGGTGGAGGCTATGCCTGCGGCAAGAATCTGCAGCGCATCGCGCCGCGTGAGGCGAGAGGGGCGGGTGTGGATCATGGCGTTCTCCGGCGACGGACAAGAGTCAGGGCTTTAGCAGGAATCGGGCCGCCGACTTATGCTCGCCGCATGTCCGCCAACCCCGCCGCATACGCCGAGCTCGCCGACTTCGCCACACGCCACCGCAAGCTCTTCGTGCTCACGGGCGCGGGGTGCAGCACCGATTCGGGCATCCCCGATTACCGCGACGTCGACGGCGAATGGAAGCGCCCGTCGCCCGTCACCTACCAGGCCTTCATGGGCGAGGAGTCCACGCGACAGCGTTACTGGGCGCGCAGCCTGATCGGCTGGCCGACCATGGCCGGTGCCCGTCCGGGCGCCGCGCACCGCGCGCTGGCGCAGCTCGGCGAGGCGGGCAGGGTGGGCCTGCTGCTCACGCAGAACGTCGATGGCCTGCACGAGGCGGCCGGCAGCCGGGGCGCCATCGACCTGCATGGCCGCATCGACACCGTGCGCTGCATGGGCTGTGAGCAGCGCACGCCGCGCGCGGAACTCCAGGTCGAACTGCGGCGACGCAACCCGCGATGGGCCGAGCTGGAGGCCCGCGCCGCGCCCGATGGCGACGCAGACCTCGAAGGCCGCGATTTCTCGAGTTTCGACGTGCCGGCCTGCCCGCATTGCGGCGGGCTGCTCAAGCCCGACGTGGTGTTCTTCGGCGAGAGCGTGCCGAAGGAGCGCGTCAACGCTGCCTTCGCCGCTCTGGAAGATGCCGACGCCGTGCTCGTGGCCGGTTCATCGCTGATGGTGTATTCGGGCTTTCGCTTCGTGCAGGCCGCCGTCGCCGCGGGCAAGCCAGTGGCTGCGGTGAACCTGGGGCGCACGCGGGCCGATCCGCTTCTCTCGCTGAAGGTGGAACGCCCAGTCGGCGAGGCGCTGACGGCGCTTGCGCAGGAGATTGCCTAGCTCCGGCCCGATGCCTTGAGCAGGGAGCGGATGAAGGCGTCGACCGCCGTGGTGTAGGTGCCGGGCAGCCCCAGTTCGGCATTGATCTGTGCGTGCGAGAGATCTTCTGGCACCACCTCCGCGCGGCCGCCTGTTGCCGTGATGCGCGTCTCGAACTGCCGGGCCTGCGTGCACGAGCCGTCGCGGCGTTGGGTGGAACACACCAGCAGCATCGGCGGCGCGCCGGGCGCCAGCGTGTCGGTGGGCGACACGCTGCGCCAGAAGGCGGGATCGCTGCCGAACACGCGGTCGTAGAAGGGCATGTGTCGGCGCTGCATCAGCGCGGCCGTATCGAGCGCTGCGCTGTCCAGCGCAACGGTGCCGAGCCACGGACGGGCAGCTTGCTGCCGGGCGATGGAAGGCGATGCGCTGAGCAGCGCCACGAGGTGCGCGCCGGCCGAATGTCCCATGAGCACGAAGCGGCCGGCGTCGCCGCCCCACGAGGGGGCGCTCGCCTGCGCGGTGGCGACGGCACGCGCGACGTCCTGCGCCTGCTGCAGCACGTCGACCTGCGGCACGAAGCGGTAGCTCACCGAGACGAGGATGAAGCCCTGTCCGCGCACCCAGTGCTCGACCTTCTGGCTCACCACCGAGGCCGCCGCCTTGTCGCCGAACATCCAGGCCCCGCCATGGACCATCACGAGCACCGGCGCGCCTTGCTGCGGATTCGGCGGCAGGTAGACGTCCATGCGCTGGCGCGGATCGGGGCCGTAGGGCTGGTCGGCCAGCACGCGCACGCCGGCGGGCGGCGCGGCCGTTTCGGCGGTCGGCTGTGCAATGGCCTGCGAGAACGCCAGTGCCAGCAGCAGCGCCGCCGCGAAGATCCGTGCAAGACGCTTCATGAGAGGACTCCCCGTGAACCGATGAGGGCCGGATTTTCGCGCGGCAGCAGCCCTGTCGCCGGACTGACCGCTCCGCTCAACCGGCGTGCTTCGGCGCCATCCAGCTCGTCGAGGCGCCCCGGCCCGCGATGTGGAGGCTGGCGGTGGCGGCGGGCGTCTCGGCCAGCAACTGCCCCTTGCGGAACACCTTGAGCCGAGCGGCGCGCAGCCGGATCGCCTCGACCGGGTCGCGCGCCTGCAGCAGCACGAAGCTGGCGTCGCAGCCGGCCTCGAGACCGTAGTTCTCCAGGTGCATCACGCGCGCGGCATTCGTCGTCACCGCCTCGAAGCACTGGCGGATGCCGGCCTGGCTCGTCATCTGCGCCACGTGCAGGCCCATGTGCGCCACTTCGAGCATGTCGCCCGAGCCCATGCCGTACCAGGGGTCCATCACGCAGTCGTGGCCGAAGGCGACGTTCACGCCGGCTGCCATGAGTTCGGGCACGCGCGTCATGCCGCGGCGCTTGGGGTAGGTGTCGTGGCGGCCCTGCAGCGTGATGTTGATCAGCGGGTTGGAAACCACGGAGACGCCGCTCTGCGCGATCAGCGGAAGCAGCTTGCTCACGTAGTAGTTGTCCATCGAGTGCATCGAGGTGCAGTGCGAGCCGGTCACGCGGCCCTGCAGCCCGAGGCGATGGGCCTCGAAGGCCAGCGTCTCGATGTGGCGCGAGAGCGGGTCGTCCGATTCGTCGCAGTGCATGTCGACCAGCTTGCCGCGCGACGCCGCGATCTCGCACAGCAGCTTCACGCTCGCCGCGCCGTCGGCCATGGTGCGCTCGAAGTGCGGGATGCCGCCGACCACGTCCACGCCCTTGTCGAGGGCGCGCTCCAGGTTCTCGACGCCGCCCGGCGAGCGCAGCACGCCGTCCTGCGGAAAGGCGACCAGCTGCAGCTCGAGGTACGGCGCCACCTTGCGCTTGACCTCCAGCAGCGCATCGACCGCGAGCAGGCTCGGGTCGCTGGTGTCGACGTGGGAGCGCACGGCCAGCAGCCCCTTGGCCACTGCCCAGTCGCAGTACGCCAGCGCGCGCTCGACGAGCGCATCGGCCGTGAGCAGCGGCTTCAGCTCGCCCCACAGCGCGATGCCTTCGAGCAGCGTGCCGCTCTGGTTGACGCGCGGCAGGCCGTAGCTCAGCGTGGCGTCCATGTGGAAGTGCGGATCGACGAAGTGCGGCGAGAGCAGCAGGCCCTGCGCATCCAGCTTCTCGTGGGCAGGCACGTCGAGGCCCGGCGTGACTTCGGCGATCCGCCCGCCCTGCACGGCGACCGACATGCCGGTGCGGCCGTCGGGGAGGGTGGCGTTGGTGATGAGGAGGTCGAGCATCGTGGAGGCCTTTTCTTGTTCCTCGCGAGGCTATCGGAGAGCCCAGCGGTTGTTCCGGTTGTGGATGTAGATGTACACGTTGTCGCTGCGGTCGCGAGCGACGCCGGCGCTGCCCCATGGGAATGCGGTCGAGGTGCCGGAAACGCCCATGGAGGCCAGCCAGCGTTCGTGAAAACGGTACCGCTGGTCGACGCTGCCGTAGAAGTCGGCGTCCTCGAGCTTGCACAGGGCAGGTGTCGTGAGCGTGAGGAAGCAGCTGACCAGCAGAAACTCCTCGAAGCGCAGTTCGAGCTGCGCGGTCATGTCGCCGGATGTGGTGGTCGCGCGTGCGAATACGCAATCGACGAGCCGGCCTTCGACATGCACGGCCTGGGCCGTCTGCACGAAGGAGTCCGGCAGGCTGTCGGCGCGGGTGTCGATGCCGGCAACGATCCCGGCCGCCGAGAGACGACCGTTCGTGATGTCCAGATGGAGCGCCGTGTTCACCTCACCGCCCGGATGCCGGCGTCTCAGCGCGTGTTCTGCGCCCGGTAGCGGTATTGCCCCGGCGCGGGCCCGACCTCGATGGTCACGCGGCGCAGCTTCTGGTCGTGTCCCGAATCGGCCTTCGCGGTGACGACGATGCCGCGCGGCGTGGCGCGGCAGGTGAGGTCGGAAAGAGAGATTTCCGCGTGGTCGTTGTCGAGCTCGGCAATGGCCACCGTGTGCTCGGCGCGCAGGCTGCCGTTGGCGTCGCGCGTCATCCATTGCACGTAGAGGAACGACTGCGCGTACTGCTCGGCGTGCACCACGCGGTAGGTGCCCTGGTGGTCCTTGCCCCAGGTGCCGCACATCTGCACCCAGGTCACCGCGTCGGCCGTGCTGAAGGCTTCGTAGCCGTAGTTCATGCCCAGTGCGTGAGCGCCGTTGCCGCCCGATCCCAGCAATGCCAGCAATGCCGCGAGCAGTGCGCCTCGCGCGGCGGTGGCGGTCCTCGTGGTCATCAGCGTTCCCCCTTGCGGTACGGTTTCATCAGTGCCTGCGGGTAGCTCGCCTTGCGCGCCACCAGCACCAGCGCCAGGATCGACAGCAGGTAGGGCAGCATCAGGTAGATCTGGTAGGGCAGCACGGCGTCGCCGGATTGTTGCAGCCGAAGCTGCAGCGCGTCGAAGAAGGCGAACAGCAGCGCGCCCAGCAGGGCCTTGCCCGGCCGCCAGGAGGCGAACACCACCAGCGCCACGCAGATCCAGCCCCGGCCGTTCACCATGTTGAAGAAGAAGGCATTGAAGGCCGACAGCGTGAGGAAGGAGCCCGCCATGCCCATCAGCGCGGAGCCAGCGACGATCGCGCCGGTGCGCGTGGCCGCGACCGACACGCCCTGGCTCTCGGCAGCCTGCGGGTTCTCGCCGGCCATGCGAAGCGCGAGGCCCAGCGGCGTGCGATACAGCAGCCAGCCGACGGCAGGCACCAGCAGCAGCGCGAACAGCGTCAGCGAAGTCTGTGCATTCAGCACGGGCACCGGCAGCCAGTCCATCGGCGCGAATGGCGTGATGGTGGGCGGCGTGTTCACCTTCGGAAAGCTCACGCGGTAGCCGAAGTAGCTCAGCGCGGTCGCCAGCAGCGTGATGCCCAGCCCCGAGACGTGCTGCGAAAGCGCCAGCCCGACGGTCAGGAAGGCATGCAGCAGCCCGAAAACCATGCCCGCGAGCGCGGCCACGGCCACGCCCACCCACAGCGGCGCGCCGGCATACACCGCGAGCCAGCCGGTGAAGGCGCCCGCGACCATGATCCCCTCGATGCCGAGGTTGAGCACCCCCGCGCGCTCGCACAGCAGCACGCCGAGCGTGCCCAGGATGAGCGGCGTGGCGATGCGCAGCACCGCGACCCAGAAGGATGCGTTGACGAGGATGTCGAGGAGGTCGCTCATCTACTTCTTCAGCTTGATCTGGTACTGCGTGAGCAGCGTCGCGACCAGCACCGCGATCAGCGAGGCCGCGACGATCACGTCGGCGATGTACGTCGGCACGCCGACCGCGCGGCTCATGGTGTCGGCGCCCACCAGCACGCCCGCCACGAATACCGCCGCGGCGATCACGCCCAGCGGATGCAGCCCCGCCAGCATCGCGATCACGATGCCGGTGTAGCCATAGCCCGGCGACATGTCGAGCGTGACGTAGCTGGTGCGGCCCGCCACCTCGATGGCGCCGGCAAGGCCTGCCAGCGCACCCGAGAGCAGGGCGACCATCACCACGGTCCGCGTCACCGGCACGCCGGCAAAGGCGGCGGCGCGCGCGTTCGCGCCCACGGCGCGGATGTCGAAGCCCAGCACGGTGTACTTGAAGATCGCCCAGACCATCACCGAGAGCGACACCGCCCACAAGAGGCCGGTGTGCACCCGTGTCTGCGCGACGAGCTTGCCCAGCTCCAGGTCGGACTGCAGCGACACGCTCTGCGGCCAGCCCATGGCGGTCGGGTCCTTCATCGGCCCGTCGAGCAGCGCCGACACGCCCAGCAGCACGATGAAGTTGATCAGCAGCGTGGTCACGACCTCGTCCACGCCCAGCCTGTTCTTCATGAGCGCCGGGCCCAGCAGCATCAGCGCGCCGGCGATAGCGGCGGCGAGCATCATCAGCGGAAACAGCAGCCAAGGCGAAAGCTCGAAGCCGGTGCCCCCATGCATGCCGCCCACCGCCACCGCAGCCAGCGCGCCGGCATACAGCTGGCCTTCCGCGCCGATGTTGAAGAGCCGCGCCTTGAAGGCGACCGTGGCCGCCAGCCCGGTGAGGATCAGCGGGATCGCGCGCGTCAGCGTCTCGCTCCAGGCGAACACCGAGCCGAAACCGCCCTGCAGCAGCAGCGCGTAGGTGCGGCCGATCGGCGCGCCGGCCCACAGCACCAGCAGCGCGCTGATCGCCATCGTGAAGAGCACCGCGCCGATGGGGGCGAGCACCAGCGCCGTGCGCGAGGTCTCGTGGCGTCGTTCGAGCCGCATCATGACGAGGCTCCCTTGCTGGCCTGGGATGCGGACGTCGCGCCGGCCATGGCCAGCCCGATGGCCTCGCGCGTCCATGCCGCCGCCGGGCGCGCTTCGCCCAGGTGGCCTCCGTGCATCACCGCCACGCGGTCGCCGAGCGCGAGCACTTCGTCGAGGTCGTCGGAAATCACCAGCACGGCCGCGCCGGCGTCGCGCGCGGCGATCAGCTGCTGCTGCACGTAGGCGACGGCGCCGATGTCCAGGCCCCAGGTCGGCTGGTGCGCGACGATCAGGCGCGGTGCGCGGTTCGGGTGCTTGCGGTCGCCCTTGTCCAGGCCGGGGGGCGGCTCTGGTTGTTCAGGCGCCAGCAGGGCGCGGCCAAGAATCAGTTTCTGCATGTTCCCGCCCGAGAGCGAACGGGCGGGCGCCATCAGGCCGGCACCGCGCACGTCGAACGCCTTCTCGATGCGCCGTGCATGGAGCCGTGCGGCGGCGCGCTTCACTATCCACGACCAGCGCGAGAACACCGGGCTGCGCAGGCGCTCCGACACCGCGTTCTCCCACACCGGCAGGTCGCCGACCACGCCGACCGCATGCCGGTCTTCCGGGATGCGCGCGACGCCGCGCTGCACCAGCCGTGCAGGCGAGGGCGGCAGCGCGCGGCCCATCAGCTGCGCCGTGCCCGAGGCCGCGCGGCGCGTGCCGCACAGCAGTTCGGCCAGCGCGACCTGCCCGTTGCCGGAGACACCCGCGATGGCGGTGATCTCGCCCGCGCGAAGCGTCAGCGACACCTCGCGCAGCCGGTCGCGCCCGTCGCCCTTGTCGGAGGCCGCGGTGCTCACACGGTCGAGCACGCAGACGGCATCTCCCACCGATTTCGCGGGCCGGCGCTGCGGCGCTTCGACCGCATGCCCGACCATCCACAGCGCGAGCTGCGCCTGCGTGGTGCCCGCCGTACGTGCCTCGGCCACCAGCTTTCCGCCGCGCAGCACGGCGATGCGGTGCGACACGCGCAGCACCTCGTCGAGCTTGTGGCTGATGAAGATCACCGACAGCCCCTGCGCCACCATCTGCGCGAGCGTGGCGAAGAGCGCCTCGCTTTCCTGCGGCGTGAGCACGGCGGTCGGTTCGTCGAGGATCAGGATTCGCGCGCCGCGATACAGCGCCTTGAGAATTTCCACCCGCTGGCGCTCGCCGACGGACAGGCTTCCCACGAGCGCGTCAGGCTGCACCGGCAGCCCGAAGCGCCTGGCCACGTCGAGCAGCCGCTCGCACGCGGCCGCGCGGCGCGACACCGGGCGCCACAGCGGCTCGGTGCCCATCATCACGTTGTCGAGCACGCTCAGGTTGTCGGCCAACGTGAAGTGCTGGTGCACCATGCCCACGCCCGCGGCCAGCGCCGCCTTGGGGTTGCCCGGCGGCAGCGGCGAGCCGAAGACCTCGATGCCGCCCTCGTCGGCGACGTAGTGGCCGAAAAGAATGGACATCAGCGTGGACTTGCCCGCGCCGTTCTCGCCGAGCAGCGCCAGCACCTCGCCCGACTTCAGGTCGAGCGAGACCGCGTCGTTGGCGACGAGGGTGCCGAAGCGCTTGGTGATGCCCTGCAGGCGCAGGACGGTGGCCCTTGCTCCCTCCTCGGGAGGCAGCGGCGACGAAGGCGCCGTCACTTCCATGCGGCCAGGAAGGCCAGCATGACCTTGGCGGAGTTGTCCGCCGCGATGCCCATGAAGGTGCCCATCTCGTTCTCGCCGTCGCCGCCGCCCGCGAGGTCGCTGAGCGAGCGGAAGGCGATGAAAGGCACGCCATTGCTGTAGGCGACCATGCCCACGGCGGCGGTCTCCATGTCGAGCACGTTGGCCTGGAAGGTCTTGTAGGTGTATTCGCGGTAGGCCTTGTTGTCCATGAAGGCTTGGCCCGAGACGCCGTTTCCGCCCACCACCAGCTGGGGCTTGCGCGGCAGGCACTTGCCGGCGCTGCAGTTGGCGAGGTCGACGTTGCGGATGCTGCGCGCCACCTCGAGCATCTTCGGATCGGCCTCGAACCAGAACTTGCGCTGGATCTCGGGCCGCGCCGCAGAGCGCACCTCGACCGGGCGCGGGAACATCATGCCGAAGTTGGGCAGCGTCGCGTCGGTGATGAAGGGCGGCGCGGCGTATTTGCCAGGCGAGGTCTCGCGCGCCATCAGCACTTCGAGGTACTGGCCCCACTGCGCCGGCACGGTGACATCGCCCACGTGCAGCGACGGGTTCACGCCGCCTGCGATGCCGCTGAACACGATGTTCGTCACGCGGAAGCGGTTGAGCACCAGCTGCGTGTTCATCGTCGCGTTCGTCATGCTGATGCCCGACAGGAACAGCACCACCGGCTTGCCTTCGAGCGTGCCGGTGGTGAACTCCACGCCGTTCACGCTGTGCTTCACCGGGCCCTGCAGACGCGTCAGCAGCAGCTTCAGCTCGGGCTCGAAGGCCGAGAGCACCGCGATGCGCGGCGTGTCGTCGAGGCGGGTGCTGCTGTTGATGGCGACGGCGCCGCCCTTGTAGACACCCACGCAGCCGCTCAGGCCGATGGCCAGCGCGCCGGCTGCGAGGAGGGAACGCCAGCGGATCGTCGTCGTCATCGGCATCCTCACTTCGCGGTGGACTTGGGTTGCGAGTCGTCGACCTTCACGGTGAACTTGCCCGAGAGGATGTCTGCCTGCTTGGCCTTCACCTTCGCGACGATGTCGGCCGGAACCTTCTTCTCGAAGGTACCCAGCGGCGCGAGCTCGGAGCCCTTGTGCTTCATCTGCGCGTACTGGCCGTAGTCCTCGGCGGCGAACTTGCCTTCCTTCACGAGCTTGATCGCGCGGTCGGCGGCGGGCTCGAAGTTCCACAGGGCAGAGGCCACCACCGTGTCGGGGTACTGGCTCTGGGTGTCGATCACGTTGCCGATGGCGAGCTTGCCCTTTTCCTTGGCCGCGTCGGAAACGCCGAAGCGCTCCGCGTACATCACGTCGGCCCCCTTGTCGATCATGGCGAAGGCCGCTTCCTTCGCCTTCGGCGGATCGAACCAGCTGTTGATGAAGCTCACGCTGAACTCCACCTTCGGGTTCGTTTCCTTCGCGCCGGCCATGAAGGCGTTCATCAGGCGATTGACCTCCGGAATCGGGAAGCCGCCGACCATGCCGATGCGGTTGCTCTTCGTCATGCCGCCGGCCACCATGCCGCTGAGGTAGGCGGGCTCCTGGATGTAGTTGTCGAACACGCTGAAGTTGGGCGCCTGGGGCTTGAGCGAAGAGCCCATCAGGAAGGCCACCTTCGGAAAGTCCTTCGCCACCTTGCGCGCCGCCGCCTCCACGCCGAACACCTCGCCCAGGATCAGCTGGTTGCCGGCCGTGGCGTACTCGCGCATCACGCGCTCGTAGTCGGCATTGCTCACGTTCTCGGTGGCCTTGTACTCGATCTCCCCGCGCGCCTCGGCCGCCTTCAGCGCCTTGTGGATGCGGCCCACCCATTGCTGCTCGAACGGCACGGTGTACACAGCCGCCACCTTCAGCTTGGCCTGCGCGAGCGCAAGGCCCGGAGTGCCCACCGCAGCGAGCGCTGCGGCAACGGCGACGGAACGGATGATCAATTGACGACGTGCGGTCACGGTGCTTCTCCTCGATTCGATTGGTAATGAAAGAACTAGCGCTGCAATCCCCGTGCCCGCCAGGGCGCGGCCCCAAAAGCCGCCTGTGCCCCATTCCAGAAACACCGAGGAACCGGCTTTGCCGGGCCTCAGGTGTTGCCCCCGGTAGGGGGTTGGCGAAGCGACACGAAGTGCGCGCAGCCTGGGGGCGAGCCTTACTTCGTGCCGAAGATCCGGTCACCCGCGTCGCCCAGGCCCGGCAGGATGTAGCCGTGGCTGTTGAGCTCGCGGTCGATCGCGGCGGTGTAGATCGCCACGTCGGGGTGCGCCTTCTGCATCGTCGCGACACCCTCGGGGCAGGTCAGCAGGCAGACGAACTTGATCGACTTCGGGTTGAGTTCCTTCAGCCGCTCGACCGCCGCGACGGCCGAGTTGCCGGTGGCCAGCATCGGGTCGACCACGATCACGTCGCGGTTCTCCATCTCGCCGGGCATCTTGAAGTAGTACTCGACGGCCGTCAGCGTCTTGGGGTCGCGGTACAGGCCGATGTGGCCGACGCGCGCGCCCGGCACCACGGTGAGCATGCCGTCCAGGATGCCCGTGCCGGCGCGCAGGATGGACACCAGCACCAGCTTCTTGCCGTCGATGACCTTGGCCTGCATGGTCTCGAGCGGGGTCTCGACCTCGATGTCCTGCATCGGCATGTCGCGCGTGACCTCATAGGCCATCAGCATGCTGATTTCGTTGAGGAGCCGGCGGAAGCTGTTGGTGGACGCGTCCTTGCGGCGCATCAGCGTGAGCTTGTGCTGGATGAGGGGATGGTCGAGGAGGTGGACGTTGCTGCTCATTTGAATTCTTTGTGGCGTTGCTGGAAGACGGGGAACACCCGAGTCTAAAAGACAGTGCCGTCGCTCTCGATCAGCAGAGGCGGCGCACCGTCACGCAAGCGCTGTGCCAGAGCCCGGCCGGCGGCCCAGGTGCCGCCTTCGAGCACACAGGCCAGCGGCAGCTCTTCCTCGGTGCGGTCGAGCACCTTGCGCACGCGCGGCGCAACCTCGTCGAGCAGCGCCACCGTGAGCGCGCGCCATTCGACGATGAATTCGTCGCCCACCTTCCAGGTGCGGGCAAGGAAGGCCGGGTCTTTCGGCACGATCACGCCGCTGTCGATCAGCAGGCCGCCGTTGCGGTACTCGGGCAGGGCGGTGAGCGCGTCGAGGTGGCGCACCTTCACGCCGGCCCACTCGAAGGGCTCGAGCAGCGAATACGTGAGCCACTGCGAGAGCTTGTGGAAGGGCATCCAGCCGTTGGTGAGGCCAGGGCCGCGCACGGCGCTGTGGCGCCAGCAGTCGCCGAGCGCCAGCGCGGGGTCGCCTGAGCCGATGCCGCCCGCGCTGTCGCTGCCGTCGGCCGCGATGCTGTCGACCGC
Source organism: Variovorax gossypii (assembly GCF_003965815.1). Classification (GTDB taxonomy): domain Bacteria; phylum Pseudomonadota; class Gammaproteobacteria; order Burkholderiales; family Burkholderiaceae_C; genus Variovorax; species Variovorax gossypii. The sequence goes on from NZ_RXOE01000001.1 coordinate 346,113, forward strand.
GTTGGCTGCCGGCCAGATGCGCGAGAGCGTCTCCAGCAGCAGCGAAAGGATCTGGTGCGCCGTGATCTCGGCGGTGGGCGGTGCGGCCGGACCGTAGGGGCCGACCAGTGCGTCGAACAGCCGGCCGGGCCGACCGTCGTCGCCGAAGGTCTCGGGTTGCTCGCTCATGGCTTCGCCCAGCCGGCGCAGCAGCGTGGCGCGGCCCGCGAGGCCGACCAGCGGATTGACCTCGCTGACCTGGAAGGCGTCGCCGAGCCGGTCGGTGACCAGCCCGCGCAGGCCGGCCGCATCGACCTGATACGGATGGTCGGCGTCGGACGAGAAGAGCCCGCTCGTGAACGCATGGAAGCTCGCCACGCCCAGTCCTTCCGAGCGCGTGAAGCGCTGGTCGGTGGCCGATTCGGTGTAGTGCCAGCCCGGTCCGGCGCCGGCGTCGAGCAGCACGCTCACCAGCACGAGGTCGATGTGGGCGCGGGCGCGCTGGCGTGCGTCGGCATTGCCGAGCAGTTTGTCGAGCTCTTCGACGCGGTTCACGCCGCCAGCCTCGAAATGGCGCCAGCGGCTGTGATACGGGATGGTGTCCCACGGATAGCGCTCGCGCGTGACCTCGGCGACGGTGCGCGCCGCGTCTTCGAGCGAGTCGTCGCCGCCGATGCGGAACCACTGCGATTCGCCGCGCCGGGCGCGTGCCAGCAGGGCGTTCGCGCGCTGGCGGATGGCGGCGGTGGTGCGCAGCAGCGTGGCCGCTCCCGCCGGATGGGCGGTGTCGGCGGTGAATTCGATGGACGGATCGACATCGCCCGCGCCGCCCGGCGGCAGGCTGCCGGAGCCGTCGACCGGCATGTACTTCTCGTCGTTGCTGCTGCTCATTCGCTCAATCCCCGGCCCTTGGCCTTTTTCAGTTCCTCGGCGTCCGGCACCGGCCCGGGCGTGAAGTAGCCCGCCGCCATCTTGGCGTCCATCTCGACGCGGGCGTCCGCCGGAATCAGCTCGTCGGGAATGTTCACGCGCTCGCCGATCTGGATGCCCGAGCCGACGATCGCGTCGAACTTCATGTTGCTCATCGACACGAGCCGATGGATCTTCCTGATGCCGAGCCAGTGGAAGACGTCGGGCATCAGCTCCTGGAAGCGCATGTCCTGCACGCCGGCCACGCACTCGGTGCGCGCGAAATACTGGTCGGCCGTATCGCCGCCCACCTGGCGCTTGCGTGCGTTGTAGACCAGGAACTTGGTCACTTCGCCCAGCGCGCGGCCTTCCTTGCGCGAGTAGGCGATGAGCCCGACGCCGCCGCGCTGCGCGCCCTGGATGCATTCCTCGATGGCGTGCGTGAGGTAGGGCCGGCAGGTGCAGATGTCGGAGCCGAAGACGTCGGAGCCGTTGCACTCGTCGTGGATGCGTGCGGTGAGCTCGACCTCGGGGTTGGCCAGGTCGCGCGGGTTGCCGAAGATGTAGAGCGTCTGCCCGCCGATGGGCGGCAGGAACACCTCGAGGTCGGAGCGTGTCACCAGTTCGGGGTACATGCCGCCGGTTTCCTCGAAGAGCGTGCGGCGCAGGTCGGTCTCGGAGCAGCCGAAGCGGCGCGCCACCTCGGGCAGGTACCACACGGGCTCGATGGCGGCCTTGGTCACCATCGCGGCGCCGCCGGCGGTGAGGAACTTGCCGTCGGCCTTGAGGCGGCCCTTCTGCAGCGCCTCGATCACCTCGGGCAGGATCACGTGCGCCTTGGTGATCGCGATGGTCGGGCGGATGTCGTAGCCCGCCGCCAGTTCGGTGGCGAACACGTCCGCCACCTGCGCGCCCCACGGGTCCAGCGACACGATGCGCCCCGGCTCGCTCCATTGTGGATAGGGGCCGATCACGTCGGTGGGCGCGGTGTTCGTCAGGTCGGCCTTGTGCTCGCGCTTGAGCGCGCCGGCCGCCACCGCGAGCGCGCGGTAGACGCTGTAGGAGCCGCTGTGCGTGCCGATCACGTTGCGGTGCGCGCGCTTGGTGGTGGTGCCGACCACCGGCCCCCGCTCGGCCGGCGTGGCCGCGCCCCAGCGGATAGGCAGCGCGCCGAAGCCGCCGGCGTGCGAGGTCAGCCGGATGTGGCCGGTCGACGTGGAGGGGTGGGGTGGGGGGAGGGGCGTCGCGCCGCCGGGGACGGAAGGGATCGTTGTGCTGTCAGCAGACATTGGAGGCCCTCAAAAAATGCAATGTACCGACCGTCCGCACGGCTTGCAAGCAGGGGCGCCCCCACGTCAGGCCGGCGAGGAACGCAGGCCGTAGGTCTTGCCGCCGACGAAGAGGTATTCGGCCCGCAGCACCGCGTCGCCCTTTTCGTCGGCGTGGGTGAAGCCCAGCACGGCCACCTGCGTGCCGGGCTTGATCTCTTCCACGCTCCAGGCCTGCAGGCGCGTGAGCGGCGCGAGTTCGACCAGCCACTTGCGGTCGGTGCGGGTGGGCAGCTGCGCCTTGGCGAGCAGGCCGGGGCCGTCCACGTCGGCGCTCTGCTTCGGCAGCGGGCGCTGCTTCAGGTCGGGCGGCAGCGCGAGCTTCTCGGGCAGCTCGAGCTCCAGCTCTCCGTGCGGATTGCGCCACATGACCTTGGTGGCGCGTCCCTCGAGGTAGAGGGGGCGGTCCTGGTCGAAGCTGCTCCAACCGTGATGGGCCCAGGCCGGGGAGGCCAGGGCGAGGGAACTGGCAACGAAGGCGCGTCTTTGCATCGTCATCTCAGGCTCCTTGCTTGTTCAGGCGTAGGCGATCCAGCGACCGCAGATGATGACAGCGAGCCAAAACCCCAAGGACATGAGGCATTGCAGCTTGCCGCGCCGGCTCTCCAGCGTGGCGGTGCCACCGAGCAGGTGGAAGAGCAGCGCGTTGAGGCCCGCCAGCGCGATCAGCAGCAGCTTCAGCCTGAAGGCCGGGTTGGCCAGCAGCTCGCCCGGCTGGCCGGCGAACATCGTGAGGCCGGTGGCGGCGCACAGGCCGAAGCCGGCCAGGGCGGGTGTCAGCGTGAGGCGGGCGAGCAGGGCGGCCGGCAGGTCGCGGCCCAGTCCGAACGCGCGCAGCTCGAACACCAGCAGGCCGCCGAACAGCATCGCGATGCCGACGATGTGCACGACCTCCAGCGCCGGATAGGCCCAGGGGTGCGAGACGAGTCCGCTGAACATGGATGCTCCTTCCATCGTTTCCACGGCTTCCGCAGGGTGCGGGCGAGCTTAGCCCAGGCGTAGCGCCGGCACACGGCACAATTCGCCAGGACTTTTTTCGCCGGAGCTGTAACCGGCCGGCCGGATGACACGAACCACAGTAGGCAGCAGGACGAACCCGGGCGACGCGGAAGCGGCGCTGCGCGGCCTGTTCCTTCGCGGCCTCGACGGCGACGCGAAGGCCTACCGCGACTTCCTGCAGCAGCTCAGCGCGCACCTGCGCGCCTTTCTGGGCAAGCGCCTCTTTGGCTGGCCCGATGAAGTGGAAGACCTTGTCCAGGAATGCCTGCTCGCCATGCACAACCAGCGCCACACCTACCAGAGCGACCAGCCGCTGACGGCCTGGGTGCATGCCATCGCGCGCTACAAGATGATCGACCTGCTGCGTGCCAAGTCGGCCCGCGAAGACCTGCATGACCCGCTGGACGACGAGCTGGCCGTGTTCGCAGAATCCGCCGAAGAGGCCAGCGACGCGAAGCGCGACCTCGGCGGCCTGCTCGAGACCCTGCCCGAGCGCCAGCGCCTGCCCATCGTGCACGTGAAGATCGAGGGCCGCTCGGTGGCCGAGACGGCGAGCCTGACGGGCATGTCGGAGTCGGCGGTGAAGGTGGGCATCCACCGCGGGCTCAAGGCGCTGGCCGCCCGTTTCGGCAACAACTGGGGAGCCGCGGCATGAAGACCGACGACCTGGTCGCGATGCTCGCCAACGGCGAAGTGGCCGTGCCGCGCCGCCGCGCCAGCTACCGCATCTGGCTGGCCGTGCTGCTGGGGTTGCCGTTCTCGTTCGCGATCCTGTTCGCCGCGTACGGCGTGCGGCACGACATTGTGCAGGCCATGTTCTGGCCGATGTTCTGGGTCAAGGTGCTGTTTCCGCTGTGCATCGCGGCCGCCGGCTTCGTGGCTGCCGAACGGCTCGGGCGGCCGGGCGTGAAACCCCGGCATGCCTGGATGGGCGCCGCGCTGCCCGTGCTCGGGGTGTGGCTGCTGGCTGTGATCGCCTGGTTCACCTTGCCGGCCGAGGAGCGCATGCCTTCGCTGATGGGGCAGTCGTGGCGCATCTGCGCGGCGAGCATCGGGCTGATGGCGCTGCCGGTGTTCGCCGCCGCGCTGGTGGCGCTCAGGAGCATGGCACCCACGCGGCCCGCGCTGGCGGGCGCCGCGGCGGGGGCGCTGGCTGGAGGCGTCGGAGCCTCGATCTACGCGCTTCACTGCATGGAGCTGACCGCGCCCTTCCTCGCCGTCTGGTACGTGAGCGGGATCGCGGTGCCCATCCTGGTGGGCGCCTTGCTGGGGCCGCGCCTGCTGCGCTGGTAGGCGGGCGGGCCCCTTGGCGCCTTTTGGGGCTCAGCGCTTCTTGCTGCCGAAGATCCCGCCCAGCACGCCGCGCAGGATCTCCTTGCCCACCGAGGTGCCCATGGTGCGCACCGCCGACTTGGCCATGGTCTGCACCAGTCCGTCGTGCTTGGCGCCGCGCGGGCCGGTGGTGCCGAAGAGCATGTCGTTGAGCATGCTGCCCATGCCGGAGCCCGAGGATTCGGCCGTGCCCTTGGTGCCCGGAGCCGCTGCGGCAGGCGCGTCGGGCGCGCTTTCGGCACGGCCCTTGAGCTTCTCGTAGGCCGATTCGCGATCCACCGATTTCTCGTAGACGCCGGCGACGAGCGAGCCCGAGATCAGCGCCTTGCGCTGGTCGGGCGTGATCGGGCCGAGCTGGCTGCCCGGCGGCAGCACGAACACGCGCTCGGTCACGCTGGGGCGACCCTTCTCGTCGAGAAAGCTCACCAGCGCCTCGCCGACTGCGAGTTCTGTTATGGCGGTCTCGATGTCGAGGCCCGGTTTCTGGCGCATGGTGCTCGCGGCGGCCTTCACGGCCTTCTGGTCGCGCGGGGTGAAGGCGCGCAGCGCGTGCTGCACGCGGTTGCCCAGCTGGGCCAGCACGGTGTCGGGAATGTCCAGCGGGTTCTGGGTGACGAAGTACACGCCGACGCCCTTGGAGCGCACCAGCCGCACCACGAGCTCGATGCGCTCCACCAGCGCCTTGGGCGCCTCGTTGAACAGCAGGTGGGCCTCGTCGAAGAAGAAGGCCAGCTTGGGCTGCTCGGGGTCGCCGACTTCGGGCAGCTGTTCGAACAGCTCCGACAGCATCCACAGCAGGAAGGTGGCGTACAGGCGAGGCGAATTCATGAGCTTGTCGGCCGCGAGGATGTTGATCACCCCCTTGCCGCCCTCGGTCTGCATGAAGTCGGAGATGTTGAGCATCGGCTCGCCGAAGAACTTCTCGCCGCCCTGGGTCTCGATCTGCAGCAGCCCGCGCTGGATGGCGCCCACGCTGGCGGCGCTGATGTTGCCGTACTGCGTGGTGAACTGGCTCGAGTTGTCGCCCACGTACTGCAGCATGGCGCGCAGGTCTTTCAGGTCGAGCAGCAGCAGGCCGTTGTCGTCGGCGATCTTGAACACCAGGTTCAGCACGCCGGCCTGGGTTTCGTTCACGTCGAGCATGCGACCCAGCAGCAGGGGGCCCATGTCGGAAACGGTGGCACGAACCGGATGGCCCTGTTCGCCGAACACGTCCCACAGCGTGACGGGGCAGGCGGAGGGCTCGGGCACCTCGATGCCGCGTTCCTTGAGCGTGGCGGCCAGCTTTGCTCCGATGGCGCCTTTCTGGCTGATGCCCGTCAGGTCGCCCTTGACGTCGGCCATGAACACCGGAACGCCGATGGATGAGAGTTTTTCGGCGATGGTCTGCAGGGTGACTGTCTTGCCGGTGCCGGTGGCGCCCGTGATGAGGCCGTGGCGGTTGGCCAGGCCGGGAAGGAGGTTGCACTCGATGGTGTCGTGCCGTGCGATCAGAAGAGGGTCGGCCATGGGGCGCTCCGGGTCGTATCGAAGCGGGTAGTCTAGGGCCTGCAAGAGAGTGAAACAGGCCGAAAGAGTGCGCAATTCCGGCGTAATTCCGCTCCGTGCAGCTTCGCAACGGTCCGCTGGACTGCACTCCTATAATCCACGGCCCGCACGGTGGTTCAGGAATAAGTTTTAGGAGGTTTTTTTGTCATCGACTGCCCAGCCCCCCATTCCCGCCAACGGCGATGCCTCCGAACAGTCGCCGATCGAAAAAGAGCTGGCCGTGCTGCTCGTGAACGCGCTCAATCTCGAAGTGGCTCCCGAGGACATCGTGCCGACCGAGCCGCTCTACGGCGAAGGACTCGGCCTCGACTCGATCGACATTCTCGAAGTCGCGCTCGAAGTCTCGCGCCGCTACGGTTTCCAGCTGCGTTCGGACGACGAACGCAACCAGCAGATTTTCCAGTCGCTGCGCACGCTCGCGGCCCACGTCGCGCAGCATCGCGTCGCTACCTGATCCCATGTCCCGATGGCGAATAGCGCTCCTGCTGGTGGTGGGTGTCGCATATGCCGGCCTCTCCCACTGGATGACGCTGTTCCATGCGACGCAGCCATGGGCGGTGGTCGTGCTGCTCGGTCCGCTCTGGCTCGCCGCCATGGGCCTGGCCGGCAGCTGGTTCGGCCGCTGGGGCGTTGCCATTGCCGCGGCTGCGGGCATCGGCGGCTTCTCGCTCGTCTTCCTGGGTGAGGCGGGCGACCCCAACCGGCTGTACGTGATGCAGCACGTGGCCATCAACGCCGCGCTGTGCGGCTGGTTCGGCTCCACGCTGCGCGGCAAGGGCCTGCCGCTGATCACGCAGTTCGCGCAGCGCGTGCATCCGCTGCGCGGGCACATGCTGTCCTACACCACGCAGCTCACGCGCATCTGGACAGGTTTCTTCGCGGTGATGGTGGTGGCCTCGATCATCATCTACCTGACTCGGCCGTTCTCCGACTGGTCGCTGTTCGCCAATGTGCTGTCGCCCGTGATGGTGACGCTGCTTTTCGTGGGCGAACACCTGGTGCGCTACCGGCTGCATCCCGAATTCGAACGTACGCGCCTCGTGGACGCGGTGCGCGCGTTCTATGGCACGTCGTCGGTTGACACCAGCCCCGGCGGCCAATGACACAGGCGCCGCCCGCGTGACGACAGACGACATCCGCTTCCTCCCGCTGCTCGCGAACCGCGACCTCGACGCCCCTCTCGCATGGCGCGCCGGCGAGCCGGTGAGCACGCGCCAGTTCCTGGCCGACGTGGCCCGCTTCGCTCCCGCGCTGCCGGCCGAGGGCGCCGCCGTCAATCTCTGCGTCGACCGCTATGCCTTCGCGGTGAGCCTCGGCGCGGCGCTGGTGCGCGACCACGCCAGCATGCTGCCGCCCGACGCGCGACCCGATACGCTCGCGCGCCTGCTCGAATCCAGCGGCTCGCCTCTCTTCGCGCTGACCGACGATCCGAAGCTGCAGACCCCCGGCATGCAGCGCATCGCGGTCGACGGCCTCGCAGGCCCGGCGGGCCCGACGGAAGAGCCGGCTGCGGCCGTGCCCGCCGTCGACGGCGCCATGCACGCGGCCAGCCTGCTGACCTCCGGCTCCACCGGCGTGCCGCAGCCCCACGCCAAGACCTGGCGCACGCTGGTGGGCGACGTGGAAGTGGCCGTCAAGCGCCTGTGCCGTGTGCTGGAACGCCCCACGCTCGAAGGCCTGACCCTGGTCGCCACCGTGCCGGTACAGCACAGCTACGGGCTCGAATCGTCGGTGCTGCTCGCGATGCTGGGCGGTGCGGCCTTCGAGAGCGGCCGGCCGTTCTTCCCGGCGGATGTCGCGAAGACGCTGGCTTCGGTGCCGCGCCCGCGCGCGCTGGTGACCACGCCGTTCCACCTCAAGACGCTGCTGCTCTCGGGCATCGAGCTGCCGCCGGTCGACCTGATTCTTTCGGCCACCGCGCCGCTGTCGCCGCAGCTCGCGCAGCAGGCCGAGCAGGCGATGGGCGGCGTGCTGCTCGAGATCTACGGCAGCACCGAGTCGGGCCAGGTCGCCACGCGCCGCACCACCGACAACGAGATCTGGGAAACCTTCGGCGAGATCCGCGTGCATGCCGAGCCCTCGGCCGACGGCGGCCCCGAGCGCTTCATCTTCAGCGGCGATTTCATTCCCGAGCCCACGCCGATGGCCGACGTGCTCGAGCTGCTGGACGAGCGGCGTTTCCGCCTTTTCGGCCGCGCCAACGACCTGATCCACGTGGCGGGCCGGCGCAGTTCGCTGGCGCACCTGAACTTTCATCTCAACAGCATTCCCGGCGTGGACGACGGCGCCTTCTGGCTGCCCGACGAGGTGGCCGACGGCGTCGTGCGGCCGGTGGCCTTCGTGGTTGCGCCGACGCTTTCGGCCGGCGAGATCATCGCGGCCCTGCGGCAGCGGCTCGAGGCCGTGTTCGTGCCGCGTCGCGTGGTGCAGGTGAAGGCCTTTCCGCGCGAAGGCACGGGCAAGCTCACCGTGCGGGCGCTGCGCGAATTTGCGCTGGCGCAGCTGGCGGAAGACGACACGCCGGTGCAGATGGCGCACGAGGTGCCTGCCGACCACCCGGTGTTTGCCGGCCACTTCCCGGGTCAGCCCCTGCTGCCGGGCGCGCTGGTGCTGGCCGAGGTGATGGAGGCCATTCGCCGCGTGCCGGCGCTGGCGGCGCGGCTGGGCGACCACCCCACGCTCGCTGCCGCCAAGTTCCTGGCGCCCGTGCGGCCCGGCGCGGTGCTTTCCATCGAGCTGAATCCGGAAGCCGGAGCAGCCCGCGGCGTGCGGTTCGACGTTCGCTGCGACGGCGTCGTGGCTGTCACCGGCCGCTGGACGGGCATGCAAGAGTCGGCGTGATGAAGCACACCGAAGTGGAGACGCGCGCCGTGAACGAAGCGGACCGCACCGCACAGGCCGCGCCGAAGGGCGAGAGCGGCGCCTGGGCGCATGCGCCCGAGCGCAGCAACATGCTCGCGCTGCGCTTCATCGTCATGATGGCGCTGGTGTGCGGGCGCCACGTCACGCGCCTGCTGCTGCCGCCGATCGCGCTGTATTTCCTGCTCTTCGCGCCGGCGCAGCGCCGGCACATCAAGCGCTATCTGTTCCGCGCCATCGGACCGCGCGCCGGCTGGGTCGACGGTTTCCGGCTGCTGCATGCTTTCGCGTCGACCGTGCTCGACCGCGTGTATTTCCTGCGCGGACGCATGGATCTCTTCAAGGTGAAGATCGAGGGCAACGAGCCGCTCGACGTCGAGCTGGCGAACGGGCGGGGCGCCTTCCTGCTCGGCGCCCACGTTGGTAGCTTCGAGGCGCTGGGTGCCTGCAAGCAGCAGACGCACCAGCGCCACATGCGGCTCGCGATGCTGATGTATCCGGACAACGCACGGCGCATCACGGGCATCCTCAATGCCATCGCGGTGCCCGGGCTGCGGCCCCACGTCATCGCGCTGGGCCGGCCGCACTCGATGCTCGAGCTGCGCGACTGGCTCGACAGCGGCGGCATGGGCGGCATGCTGGCCGACCGCACGCTGCCGGGCAGCGAGGACCAGCCCGCGCATCAGCGCGGCAACAACATCGTGCTGCCGTTCCTCGGGCAGCCCGCCGTCTTCAACGATGGCCCCTTCCGCCTGGCCGCGCTACTGCGCCGCAAGGTGTTCTTCATGGCGGGTCTCTACGGCGGAGGCGCGCGCTACGATGTCCGGTTCGATCCGCTGGCCGACTTCGGCGAGCGGGCCGCCAGCTCCGAGGAGCGCGAGCAGCGCATCCGGGCGGCTGTCGAAGCCTACGTGGCGCGCCTGGAGGCGATGTGCCGCGCGTACCCCTACAACTGGTTCAATTTCCATGATTTCTGGCTCGAAGATGCGGCTTGACCGGCTTTGCAGGGCATTCGTGCTCGCGCTGGCCTTCTGCGCCGTGCCGGCTTGGGCGGCGTTCGACCTGCCCGAGCTGATGACGCTGCTGGCCAAGCAGAAGAGCGGCGAGGCCCGCTTCACCGAACAGCGCTTCGTGCACGGCCTCGAAGGCCCGCTCGACGCCAGCGGCACGCTGAGCTTCGACGCGCCCGACAAGCTAGTGCGCCGCACGCTTTCGCCGCGCATCGAGACCATGGCGGTCGAGGGCAACACGCTGACGCTGTCGCGCGGCGGCCGCAACCGCACGCTGGCGCTCGACAGCATGCCCGAGCTGCTCGGCCTGGTCGAAGCCATGCGCGGCACGCTGACGGGCGACGGCGCCACGCTGCAGCGCTATTTCCGCAGCACCGTGTCGGGCTCCGCCACCAAGTGGACGCTCGACCTCACGCCGCTGGACAGCCGCCTCGCCGCGCAGGTGCGCAGCATGCGCATCAGCGGCCGGGCGGGCGACGTGCTGGGGCTCGAGATGGAGTTCGTCGGCGGCGACCGCTCGGTCATGAACATCACGCCGGGTGCAGCCGCGCCCGCACCCGCGCCGGCCGGCACGCCCGGACGCACCACGCCGTGACGCAACTGCAGCAGGCGGGCGGCCCGCCGGGCTGGCGGCGCAGGGCGGTCGTGCTGCTGGCATGGCTGCTGGTGCTGCTGTGCGGCGTGGTGGTCATCGCGCGCACGCAGATCGGCGCCGATCTCTCGGCATTCCTGCCCAAGAGCCCCGACGTGCGCCAGCGCGTGCTGATCGAGCAGCTGCAAAGCGGCGTCGCCTCGCGCACGCTGATGCTGGGCATCGAAGGCGGCAGCACGGAGCAACGGGCCGCCGTGTCGCGCGCGGTGGCAAAGGAAATGCGCCAGAGCAAGCTCTTCGAGCTGGTGCAGAACGGCGACGTCAGCGACTGGAGCGACAGCGGAACCTGGGTGTTCGAGCACCGCTACCAGCTCTCGCCCGGGGTGAATCCGGGGCATTTCACCGTCGAGGGCCTGCGCGACGCCATCAACGAAACACTGTCGATGCTGGGCACGCCGGCCGGCAACGTGATCAAGCCTTTCCTCGACCGCGACCCCACCGGCGAAACCCAGCGCATCGCCATGGAGCTGGTGCCCGCCAGCTCGCCGCGCAGCGAGGATGGCGTGTGGATGTCGCGCACCGCGCCGCGCGCGCTGATGATCGCCACCACGCGCGCCGCCGGGAGCGACCTCGACGCGCAGGCCGTTGCCATCGCGCACGTGCATGCCGCCTACGAGGCCGCTGTGCGCGACATGGGGGCGGAAGCGCCCAAGCTTCTGCTGAGCGGCCCGCCGGTGTTCTCGGTGATGAGCCGCGACAAGATCAAGACCGAGGCGATCCACCTCGCGGTGGTGGGCGGCATCGTCATGGGCGGTTTGCTGCTGCTGGCTTTCGCCTCGCCGCGCGCGCTGGTCATCGCCTTCCTGCCGGTGGCTACGGGCGTGGTGATCGGCACCGCGAGCGTGAGCCTGGTGTTCGGCTCGGTGCACGGGCTCACGCTGGGCTTCGGCAGCACGCTGATCGGGGAGACGGTGGACTACGCCATCTACTACCTCATTCAAGCGAGGCAGGTGGGGGCGGGCGCGGTGGCCGGCACCGGCTGGCAGCGCTGGCGCGACCTGAACTGGCCCACGGTGCGGCTCGGGCTGCTGACCTCGGTATGCGGCTTCGCGGCGCTGGTGTTCTCGGGCTTCCCGGGACTGGCGCAGCTGGGCGTTTTCTCCATCGCCGGCCTGGTCTCGGCCGCGCTGGCCACGCGCTACGTGCTGCCGGTGCTGGCTCCCGATGGCGCCACCGGCATGGGCATGCGCCGGTACATGGCGCAACTGGCGGGCGCGCTGGTGCGCGGACTGCCGCGTCTGCGCTGGCCGCTGGCGGCGCTGGGCGTGGCCGCACTGGCGCTGGTGCTGTGGCAGGGTGGCCACCTGTGGCGTGCCGACCTCGGCGCGATGAGCCCGGTGCCCAAGGCCTCCCAGCAACTCGACGAAATGCTGCGCAACGACATCGGCGCGAGCGATGGCGGTGTGCTGGTGGTCGCCTATGGCGACGACGAACAGGCCGCGCTGCGCCACACCGAGGCGGCGGCGGCGCGGCTGGACGCGCTGGTCGACAGCGGCGAGCTGGTCGGCTACGAAACCGTCACGCGCGTGCTGCCGAGCCTGGAAGTGCAGGCGGCGCGCATCGCAGGCCTGCCCGATGCAGAAACCCTGCGCGCCAACCTGGCCGAGGCGACCAAGGGCCTGCCGCTGCCGGCTTCGCGACTCGGCCCGTTCCTGGCTGACGTCGAGGCTGCGCGCAAGCTGCCGCCGGTGCAGCGCGCCGAGCTGGCCGACGGGCCGCTCGGCCCCATCCTGAACACGCTGATGTACGAGCGTCCCGGCGGCGGCTGGGGCACGCTGGTGGTGCTGCACCCCGGCGCGAAGTTCGACCAGGGCCGCCTCGAAGCGGCGCTGGCGGGGTTGCCCGAGGTGCAGGTGGTCGACGTCGGGCGAGAGCTCGCGAGCCTCTACCAGCGCTATCTGCATGAAGCCTTCGTGCAGGTGCTGCTCGGGGCGCTGGCCGTCGTGGTGCTGCTCGGCATCTACCTGCGCTCGTGGCGCCGGCTGCTGGCCGTGTGCCAGCCGTTGCTGTTCGCGGTGGTGCTCACGCTGGGCGGCATGGCCGTGCTGCAGGCGGCGCTCGGCATCCTGCACCTGGTGGGGCTGCTGCTGATCGTGGCGGTTGGGTCGAACTACGCGCTCTTCTTCGACCAGCTGCGCACCACCGGCAGGGCCGACGAGGACACGCTGGCGTCGCTGATGCTGGCCAACCTGACGACCGTGGTGTCCTTCGGGCTGATCGCGATTTCGGACATTCCGGCGCTGTCTTCCATCGGCCGGGTGGTCGCGCCGGGGGCGCTGCTGGCGCTGCTGCTGTCGGCGGCATTCGCGCGCAGCGTGGGGCCTTCGCGGCCCGCGCGCGGCTGATCGGGGGAAAATCCGGCCTCATGTCTTCCGCTCCCGCGCCCACCGAATCCTGGCCCTGGCCGCCGGCCATCCGCGCCAGCGCCGCATGGCACGTTGCCGCCATCGGCGCGGGCGTGCTGGTGCCGGGCGCGTTGCCGTGGGCCGTTGGCGCGATCGTGCTGAACCATGCGCTGATCACCGGCGCCGGTCTCACGCCGCGCAGCAGCCTGCTGGGGCCCAACGTCACGCGGCTGCCCGAGGCCGCTGCCGCGCGTCGCGAAGTGGCGATCACCATCGACGACGGCCCCGAGCCCGAAGTCACGCCGCGCGTGCTCGACCTGCTCGATGCGCACGGCCAGCGCGCCACCTTCTTCTGCATCGCCGAGCGCGTCTTGGCCCAGCCCGCGCTGGCGCGCGAGATCGTCGCGCGTGGCCACAGCATCCAGAACCACACGGCGCGGCACCGACACAACTTCTCCTTTCTCGGGCCGCGCGGTTTCGCCGCCGAGATCGCGCGGGCGCAGGACATCCTGAGCGACGTCACCGGCCAGCGCCCGACCTGTTTCCGCGCTCCGGCGGGGCTGCGCAACCCGTTCCTCGAACCCGTGCTGCACCGCCTGGGCCTCTCGCTCGTGAGCTGGACGCGGCGCGGCTTCGACACCCGCGAAGGCGACGCCGTCAAGGTGATGGCGCGCCTGAGCCGCAACCTGCAGGCGCGCGACATCCTGTTGCTGCACGACGGCAACGCCGCGCGCACCGCCGCGGGACAACCTGTTTTGCTGGAGGTATTGCCCTTGTTGCTCGAACGTCTGCGCGTCGATGGATTGCGCTCCGTGACCTTGCCGGAAGGAATGAAGCCATGAGCGCGGTAATGTCGCCCTCGTCGTCGACCGAGACCGCATGGCGCGAGCTGCACGAGGCAGCCACCATCCCCTACAAGAAGGGCGGCAGCTTCGCCTGGCACTTCGCACGCGGCAAGCTGGGGCGCGATCCGGTGTTCCGGGGGCTGCTCGAACGCGGCCTGATCGGCGCGCAGCATCGCCGCGTGGTCGACATCGGCTGCGGCCAGGGCCTCTTCGCCAGCCTGCTGGCCTCGATGAGCGCGATGCAGAAGCAGGGCCGCTGGCCGTCGTCGTGGCTCGCCACGCCCGAAGGCGCCGACTACACCGGCATCGAGCTCATGCCCAAGGACGTGGCGCGCGCGGAGGCTTCCATCGGCCACCTGCAGCCGGCTCCCAGGCTGGTCTGCGCCGACATGTGCACGGCCGCGTTGCCTGACTGCGATCTCGTCGTGATCCTCGACGTGCTGCACTACGTCGACCTCGAGGCGCAGGAAGGCGTGCTGCGGCGTGTGCGCGACGCACTGCGCAACGGCGGCAACCCGCAGGCGCGGCTGCTGCTGCGCGTGGGCGATGCCTCGAGCCGGCGCGGCTTCGCGATCAGCCAGTGGGTCGACCGCACGGTCACGCGCATCCGCGGCCACAAGGTCTCGCCGACCTGGGGCCGGCCACTGGCCGAGTGGACGGCGCTGTTGCAGCGACTCGGCTTCCGGGTGCAGAGCATTCCGATGAGCGAGGGCACCCCCTTCGCCAACGTGCTGCTGGTGGCCGACCTGGAGCCGGCCGCTTGACCGCGCCGCAGACGCTCGACCGCGCGGGCATCGCCCGGCGCATTCCGCACAGCGGCAGCATGTGCCTGCTGGAACGGCTCGAAGGCTGGGACGCCGACACCATCCGCTGCAGCACCACGACCCACGCGCAGGCCGACAACCCGCTGCGCACCGAAAGCGGCCTGCTGGCCCCGAACGCCATCGAGTACGCCGCACAGGCCATGGCGCTGCACGGCGGTCTGCTGGCGGAAGAGGGCAGCGCTCCTTCGGCCGGTTTCCTCGCGAGCGCGCGCAACGTGAAGCTGGCGGTGGCGCGCCTGGACGACGTGCCCGGCGCCATGCAGGTCGCGGCCCGGCGCCTGTCGGGCGACGACCGGCAGATCCTCTATGAATTCACGGTGAAGGCCGACGACGGCCGCATGCTGGCCGAAGGCCGTGCCGTGGTGGTCCTGAATACCCCGCTGGCAACAGCAGCAGAAAGCACGGCAACGCCATGAGTCTCGAAGGAAAACGCGCGCTGATCACCGGCGCCAGCGGCGCGCTGGGCGCCGCCATGGCCGAACGCCTGGCGCGTGACGGCGCCACGGTGCTGCTGCATGCCAATTCGCGTCCCGAGGCGGTCGAGCAGCTGGCGGCGTCGATCACGGCCGCGGGCGGCAAGGCCGAATGCCATGTGTTCGACCTGTGCAGCGACGAGGCTGCCGCGGCGGCATGCGCGCGCATCCTCGAAGGAGGGCCGGTGCAGATCCTCGTCAACAACGCGGGCGTGCACGACGACGCCGTGCTGCCCGGCATGCGCGCCGAGCAGTGGCACAAGGTGATCGACGTGTCGCTCAACGGCTTCTTTCGCGTCACGCAGCCTCTGCTGCTGCCGATGATGCGCACGCGGTGGGGGCGCGTCCTGAACATCTCGTCGGTGGCCGCGATCGCAGGCAACCGGGGGCAGGTCAACTACGCCGCGGCCAAGGGTGCATTGAACAGCGCGACCAAGGCGCTGTCGCTCGAAGTGGCTTCCCGAGGCGTGACGGTGAATGCGATCGCGCCGGGGATCATCTCGTCGCCGATGGCGGATGCGGTGTTCGACCCCGCGGTCATCAACCAGATGGTGCCGGTGAAGCGGGCCGGTACGCCGCAGGAGGTGGCCGCGCTGGCTTCGTTCCTCGCGAGCGAGGAAGCCGGCTACATCACGGGGCAGGTGATCTCGATCAACGGCGGGATGATCTGATCGGTTTTCGGGCGCGGTGCCGGATGGCACCCGAAGCTGGCTACTGCGGCTTGATCTCTCCGGTCTGCTTCCACTTGGTGATCCGCGTCATGTGGTATTGGAGGTAGAGCATGCTGAAGAAGAAGGTCATGACCCCGGAGAGCGTCAGCCCGATCGATTCGACATTGTTGTAGTGATCGATCATCGAGCGCCTCATCGAGTAGTACCCGCAAAAGAAGAGCACGTACGACAGGGCCTGAAGCAGGAGATCAAGCCCCGGAGCGTTCGAAAGGACCGAGGCGGCTTCCAGCACGCTCCCGACGATAGCCAGAGCCACGGAGCCGATCAGGTACAGGGTGGCATTGGATTGAGGGTCGATGCTGCGGCGCACCCACATGGACTGGAAGAACTGCCAGACAACGGCAAAGATGCCGAAGGTCAATACCGTGAACAACAGGACCAGCGCCCAATGCAGTTTGGGTGGCAGATCCTGCTGCGGCACCACGGTCTGCTGTCCGTAGGAGGACGGCGGCGCGGCGTAGCCCGGCACGGGGGATACCTGTTGCGGCGGCAAGGGAGGCGGCGAGACCACCGGGGGCGCACCAGGCTGCGTCGCCCGCTCGCCGAACATCTGCAGGGCCGTCTGCCATTCGGCCATTCCGTTGCGCCAGACCAGGTCCGTCACGGCGATGTTGCCCCGGGCGTAGAGTGCCCTGGCCTCGCTCTCTTCGTAGGGGCCGAAGGCCTGGCCGTTTCGGTTGACGTGGATGTCCAAGGCGAATCTCCCTCTTTCTGTTTCTTGGGGACGTCGGGCCAGGTCGAGTGCGCCCAGCCTCGACCGACCGGATGAAGGCTCAAAGGGGCAGCGTATCGAAGGCCGCGTAGGCCGTAGCCAGCCACGACTTCACGCGCTGGCGCTCCAGCAGGCCCAGCGCATGCGGCCCGTCGCGGTCGTTCACGGCCTTCCAGAAGCTGGTGTTCTGCGCGTCGATCTTGCGCATGCTCGCGTCGTGCAGGCGGGGCAGGGCGATAACGCGGGCGCCGTTGGCCGTGGCCTTCGCGAGCGACTGCGAACCCAGCAGCATGCCGAAGTCGCTGCCGCGTCCGTAGTTCTGCACCACGATGTAGTTGGGCCGGTTGCCGAAGGTGTCGATCAGCGTGCCGAGCAGGTCGGTCGAGTCCTTGCCGTCGTCCAGCACGTGCCAGAAGTTGACGGTGACGCCGATCTCGGCGAACACGTCGAACAGGTCGGATTCCTTGATCCAGCGCGCCAGCGGCGCCAGCGTCTGCGCCGCGAGGTCGACGATCACACTCTGCTGCGGATTGGTCTCGAAGCCGTTGACGACCGTGTCCAGCCCTTCGAAGCTGTCGACCACCACCGGCGAGGCGAAGCCTTCGTAGAAGCGGGTGAACGAACTGTGCGAGCGGTCGGTGTCGAAGCCCGTGAAGGGCCGGCTGTGGTCGATGAAGTACTGCGCCAGCACGCGCGCGGTGACCGACTTGCCTACACCGCCTTTTTCGCCGCCGATGAAATTGATGGAGCTCATGAGTTGCTGCAGCCTCGAATGGGTTGAGGAGAGGGGGAGGGCGGGATCATTCTAGGGGGCCGTCTTGCGCAGGCTCACTTGGGAACCAGCGTGAAAAGCGGCATGACCACGCCCATCACCCAGTTCTGCCCGAAGTCGAGCGCCGCCCGGCGGTACTTCTCGTCGGCCTGGGCGGCCAGCAGGTCGAGCCGCGCCACCACCTTCGACAGCTCCCGGTCGGCCACGAGGTTGCGGCCGCGGTCGCTGATCTCGGTGGCCAGCAGCAGCGGCTGGCCGTCGGGGCCGGTCTTGGAGGTGATGAGCCACAGCGAGATCTCGAAGTTGCGTGCGGCGCGGTAGCTGTTCTCGGCGTTGACGCCGTCGAGCATGGTCTGGTCCCAGGTGTCGCCGTTGGCCTGCTTGAGCATGGTGGCCCAGCCGTACACCAGCGCCGCCACCCGGTCGCCCTGGTAGCCCTGCGGGGTGCTGTCGAAGGCCATGCGGATGGCGTCGATGCCGCTCGCGCCTTTCAGCTCGGGCAGGGGCGGGCCCTTGAGCACCGCGTCCCAGGAACGTTGGATGGCTTCGTCCATGCTGGCCGCAGACTTTCGCCACTCGCGCGGGTTGCGCTTGTAGAGCGTGCTCTGCACGCGGCGCACCGACTGCAGGTTGTCCCGCAGCGACAGGTTGGCGATGCGGTTGGCGCCGGACTGCAGCCATTCCTGGTTGGTGTAGGGCTCGGCGCGCTGGGTGTCGCGCATCGACGAACAGCCTGCGGTGACCAGCAGGGCGGCCATGCCCGCCAGGAGGCAGGCCCATCGTGCGGCGAGGGGTGAAACCAGGGAATCGTGCATGCCCTGACGTTATCATCCACGGCTGGGGCGGCGGCCTGCTGCAAGCTGCGGGCCCGTGCAATTTTCCTTACAAATCAATACCTTGGCGGTACAGCCAAGGCAGGCCGACAAGTCGTGCGTCTTAATTCCATCAAGCTATCGGGCTTCAAGTCGTTCGCCGAACCCACCAACTTCATGCTGCCGGGCCAACTGGTGGGCGTTGTCGGGCCCAACGGTTGCGGCAAGTCGAACATCATGGATGCCGTGCGCTGGGTGCTCGGCGAGTCGCGCGCCTCGGAGCTTCGCGGCGAATCGATGCAGGACGTGATCTTCAACGGCACGACCACCCGCAAGCAGGCCAGCCGTTCGAGCGTTGAACTGGTGTTCGACAACGCCGACCACCGGGCCGGCGGCCAATGGAACCAGTTCGGCGAAATCGCGGTGCGCCGAGTGCTCACCCGCGACGGCACCAGCAGCTACTACATCAACAACCAGCCTGTGCGTCGCCGCGACGTGCAGGACGTGTTCCTGGGCACCGGCCTCGGCCCTCGCGCTTACGCCATCATCGGCCAGGGCACGATCAGCCGGATCATCGAATCCAAGCCCGAGGAACTGCGCCTCTTCCTCGAGGAGGCCGCGGGTGTTTCCAAGTACAAGGAACGTCGCCGCGAGACCGAGAACCGCCTGGGCGACACGCGCGAGAACCTCACGCGGGTCGAGGACATCCTTCGCGAACTCAACGCCAACCTCGAAAAGCTCGAGAAGCAGGCCGAGGTGGCCGCGCGCTACAACGCCCTGCAGGGCGACGCCACGAAGAAGCAGCACCAGCTGTGGTTCCTGAAGCGCGGCGAGAGCAACGCCGACCAGGCGAAGATCAAGGCCGATTCAGAGCGTGCCATCAACGACCTCGAATCGCGTACGGCCGACCTGCGCCACATCGAGGCCGAGCTCGAAACCGTGCGCCAGGCGCACTACGGAGCGGGCGACCAGGTCAACCAGGCTCAGGGCAAGCTCTACGAGGCCAGCGCCGAAGTCGGCCGGCTCGAGGGCGAGATCCGCTTCGTGGTCGAAGGCCGCCAGCGTGTCGAGCAGCGTCTCGTCCAGCTGCGCGAGCAGATGGGCCAGTGGGGCCGCCGCCGCGAGGAAGCCGAAGCCGAGATCGAGACCCTGGCCGGCGCGGGCGTGGATGCGGAAGAGCAGGCCATCATGCTGGCCGCCCAGCTCGAGGAGCACGACGCGCGCATGCCCGATCTCGAAGAGGCGGTGCAGCGTGCGCAGGACGAGGCCAATGCCCAGCGCACGACCGTGTCGCAGGTGCAGCAGCAGATCCAGGTGCTGGCCGCCGACCAGCGCAACATCGAGGAACAGAGCCGCCAGCTCACCATGCGCAGCGAACGCCTGCGCGCCGACCAGAACGCCCTGGCCGCGCCCGACGAAGCCCGCCTGCTCGAAATGCAGGAGCAGCACGCGATGGCGCAGGAGGCCGCGAGCGAATCCGACGCACGACTGCAGGAGCTGCAGGAGGCCGTGCCGCAACTCGACGACGACCGCCGCGCGAAGCAGCTGGCCGTCAACACTGAGGGTGCGCGTCATGCCGAGTTCTCGGCCCGCCTCGAAGCGCTGCGCGCGCTGCAGGAAAAGGTCAAGACCGACGGCAAGCTGGCTCCCTGGCTCGCCAAGCACGGCCTCGACGGCCTGCAGGGCCTGTGGAGCCGCATCCACATCGAGCAGGGCTGGGAAAACGCCCTTGAGGCCGCGCTGCGCGAGCGCCTGGGCGCGCTCGAAGTCAGCCGGCTGGAGATGGTGCGCGCCTTCGGCAACGATGCGCCGCCCGCCAAGCTGGCCTTCTACAGCCCGCCGGCCGCCGGCGCGCCCGAAGGCTCGGCCGCGCTGCCGCGCCTGTCGAGCCTGCTGCGGCTGAACGACGCGGGGCAGCAGGCCCTGCTGAACGACTGGCTGCACGGCTGCTACACCGCCGCGAGCTTCGAGGAGGCGCTGGGCCAGCGCGGCTCGCTGCAGCCCGGCGAGGTCATCTACGTGCAGAGCGGCCATGCCGTGTCCGCGCACAGCGTCAACTTCTACGCGCCCGATTCCGAGCAGGCCGGCCTGCTGGCCCGCCAGCAGGAAATGGAAAACCTGGAGCGCCAGCTGCGCGCCCAGACGCTCATCACCGAAGAAGCGCGCACCGCGCTGGTCCGTGCCGAAGCTGCCTATGCGGATGCGGCTTCGCGCCTCGTCACCGCCCGGCGCGAAGCCGCCGAAACCCAGTCGCGCGCGCACGAACTGCAGGTCGAGACCCTGCGCATGACGCAGCTCGCCGAGCAGACCCGTGCCCGCAGCCAGCAGCTGGCCGCCGACCTCGGCGAAGTCGACGCGCAACTCGAGGAACTGCAGGAGAGGCGCATCGCCGCCGAAGGCCGCTTCGAGGAACTCGACATGCAGCTGGCCGACAGCCAGGAGCGCCACGCCGAACTCGACGAGCGCGTGATCGAGGCCGGCCGCGCGCTGGCCGCGAGCCGCGAGCAGCACCGCAGCCTCGAACGGCAGGCGCAGGAGGCCACCTTCTCGCAGCGTACGCTCGAAGCGCGCCGCGCCGAACTCAACCGCTCCATCGAAACCTCGGCCCAGCAGACCGTGGCGCTGACCGACGAAGACGAGCGCGCGCGCGCCGAGCTGAGCCGCCTGTCCGACGCTGCCGCGCAGGCCGGCCTGCAAGACGCGCTGTCGCTCAAGCTCGAGCGCGAGGCCGCGCTGGGCTCGGCCCGCAGCCAGTACGACGACCTCACGCTCAAGCTGCGTGCCAGCGACGAGCGCCGTCTGCAGCTCGAGCGCGAGCTCGACCCGCTGCGCCAGCGCATCACCGAGTTCCAGCTCAAGGAGCAGGCCGCGCGCCTGGGTGTCGAGCAGTATCAGCAGCTGCTGGACGATGCCGGCGCCGACCTCGAGGCCGTCGAGCAGTCGATCGAGAACGACAAGGTGAAGCTCACCGGGCTGCAGAGCGAAATCGACCGCCTCAATCGCGAGGTGGTAGCGCTGGGCGCGGTGAACCTGGCGGCGCTGGACGAACTCGCCATCGCGAGCGAGCGCAAGACCTTCCTCGACGCCCAGTCGGCCGACCTGAACGAAGCCATCGGCACGCTGGAAGACGCCATCCGCAAGATCGACGCCGAGACGCGCGACCTGCTCGGCGGCACCTTCAAGATCGTCAACGAGCACTTCAGCCGGATGTTCCCGGAGCTGTTCGGCGGCGGCAATGCCAAGCTCATGATGACCGGCGACGAGATCCTCGACTCCGGCGTGCAGGTGATGGCGCAGCCCCCGGGCAAGAAGAACCAGACCATCCACCTGCTGTCGGGCGGCGAGAAGGCGCTCACGGCCATCGCGCTCGTGTTCGCCATCTTCCAGCTGAACCCGGCGCCTTTCTGTTTGCTCGACGAAGTTGACGCGCCTCTGGACGACGCCAACACCGAGCGCTATGCCAAACTCGTCTCCGCCATGAGCCGTGAAACCCAGTTCCTCTTCATCAGCCACAACAAGATCGCCATGGAAATGGCCGAACAGCTGATCGGCGTGACGATGCAGGAGCAGGGCGTGTCGCGCATCGTGGCGGTCGACATGGAGTCGGCGGTCTCGATGGTCGAAGCCGCATAAGCCGGGCGGCAACGATCCATGAGCAATCTCACACTCGCCCTGGCAATCTTCGGCGGTCTCGTTCTTGCGGCCGTCGTCGGCTACGAGGCCATGATGTCGCGCCGCAATGCACCGCGGCAACCCGACGCGGTCGACGTCGCGCTCGACGAGGCCGAACGCGCATTGGCAGCGGGCGGCGATGACGTGGAGCCGGTGCTCCATGCCGATCCGAACAAGGTACAGGGCTCCGACCGGCACGAGCCGCTCTTCGACCCCGACCTCCCGGCGCCCAGCGGCGTGCCCGTGCCCACGGCCGAGCGCCGCGGCGGGCTCGATCCGCTGATCGACGTGATCGCACCGATCTCGCTCGACGGCCTGGCCTCGGGCGATGCCGCCATCGCTGCCATGCCGTCGACGCGCCGTGCCGGCAGCAAGCCGGTGGCCATCGAGGGCCTGAACGAACACACGGGCCAGTGGGAGTCTCCCGTGCCGGGGCAGCGCTACAGCGCCTTCCAGGTCGGCGTTCAGCTGGCCAACCGCACGGGTGCGCTCAACGAGATCGAGTACTCCGAGTTCGTGGTCAAGGCCCAGGCCTTTGCCGACGCGGTCAACGGTGCTCCCGAATTCCCCGAGATGCTCGACGAAGTGGCCCGCGCCCGCGAGCTCGACCAGTTCGCCAGCGCGCATGATGCGCAGCTGAGCTTCGTGCTGCGCGCGCTGCATGCGGCCTGGAGCCCGGGCTACGTGCAGCAGAACGCCGCGCGGCTCGGCTTCGTGGCCGGCATCATCCCGGGGCGCATGGTCCTGCCGACCAGCGAAGCCGGCCTGCCGCCGGTGCTCGGGCTGGCCTTCGACACGCAGGCCGCGCTAGCCGACGATCCGGCCCAGTCGGCCATCCGTGAACTCAGCCTGAGCCTGGATGTGCCGCAGGTCGATCGCGCGGAGGAGCCCTTCCGCCGCATGCGCGAAGCCGCGGCCACGCTGGCGCGCGAGATGGACGGCGTGGTCACCGACAGCGACGGCCAGCTGCTGCGCGACGGGACGATGGACGCCATCGGCGCCGACCTCGAACAGCTCTACGACACGCTCGACGGGCGCGACCTTGCGGCGGGCTCCCCGCTGGCTCGGCGGCTCTTCAGCTGACAACTCCGATTCTTCTTCGGGAGACACCCATGACGACGCGCGACGAAGCCGCACGCGAAGCCGCCGCACTGAGCGAACAGCTCCACAGGCACGCCCATCTCTACTACGTGCTCGACACGCCCGAACTGCCGGACGCCGAGTACGACAAGCTGTTCCAGCGCCTGCAGGCCATCGAGAACGAGTTTCCCGAGCTGCGCACTGCCGACTCGCCCACGCAGCGCGTGGGCGGCAAGGTGCTCGACGGCTTCGTCAAGGTGCGCCACAAGGTGCCGATGCTGTCGATCCGCACCGAGACCGACATCACGCCCGGCGGCGCGAGCGCCTTCGATGCGCGCGTGCGCCGGGAGCTCGGCCTGGCCGAGGACGGACCGCAGGTCAGCTACGTCTGCGAGCTGAAGTTCGACGGCCTGGCCATGAACCTGCGCTACGAGAACGGCGTGCTGGTGCAGGCCGCGACGCGCGGCGACGGCGAGGTGGGCGAGGAGGTCACGCAGAACATCCGCACGGTGCGCGAGATTCCGTTGAGGCTCAACGGCAAGGCGCCGCCCGTGGTCGAGGTACGCGGCGAGGTCTACATGAAGCGCGCCGATTTCGACGCGCTCAACGAGCGCCAGCGGCAGAAGATCGCGGACGGGCAGAAGAACGAGAAGGTGTTCGTCAATCCGCGCAACGCGGCTGCCGGCGCCGTGCGCCAGCTCGATCCGGCGATTGCCGCGGCGCGGCCGCTGAGCTTCTTTGCCTACGGGCTGGGCGAGGTCACGCCGATGGCCGAGGGCGGGCCCGACTGGCCCACGCAGTTCGACTGGCTGCAGCAGTTCCACGAATGGGGATTTCCGGTGGCCACGCAGACGGCCCGGGCGACCGGCGCTATCGAACTCATAGCATTTCACGAGAACATCGGCCGCCAGCGCGATGCCTTGCCCTATGACATCGACGGCGTGGTCTACAAGGTCGACAGCATCGAGCTGCAGCGGCAGCTGGGCTTCGTCTCGCGCGAGCCGCGCTGGGCCGTGGCGCACAAGTACCCGGCGCAGGAGCAGCTGACCGAGGTGGTCGGCATCGAGATCCAGGTCGGCCGCACCGGCAAGCTCACGCCCGTGGCCAAGCTGGCGCCGGTGTTCGTCGGCGGCGTGACGGTGACCAACGCCACGCTGCACAACGAGGATGAGGCGCGTCGCAAGGACGTTCGCGTGGGCGACACGGTGATCGTGCGCCGCGCGGGGGACGTGATTCCCGAGGTGGTGGGTGTGGCGCCGGACAGCCTGGCCAAGCCCGAGGATCAGCGTGGCGAGGTCTTCACGATGCCTCACAAGTGCCCCGTGTGCGGCTCGGAGGCCGTGCGCGAGGAGGGCGAGGTCGACTACCGCTGCACCGGCGGCCTGTTCTGCGCGGCGCAGCGCAAGGAGGCCATCCTCCACTTCGCGGCACGACGCGCCGTGGATGTCGACGGGCTGGGCGACAAGCTGGTCGAGCAGCTCGTCGATTCGAACCTGATCCGCACCTTGCCCGATCTGTACAAGCTGGGCTTCACCACGCTGGCGGGGCTGGATCGCATGGCGGAGAAGTCGGCGAAGAACCTCGTCGACGCGCTGGAAGCCTCGAAGAAGACCACGCTGCCGCGCTTCTTGTTCGGACTGGGCATACGCCATGTGGGCGAGAGCACAGCAAAAGACCTGGCCAAGCACTTCGGCAAGCTGGACTCGATCATGGATGCGCCCGAGGAGCAGCTGCTCGAGGTGAACGACGTCGGCCCGGTGGTGGCGCAGAGCCTGCGCACCTTCTTCGACCAGCCGCACAACCGCGAGGTGGTCGAGCAACTGCGCGCCTGCGGCCTGACCTGGGAAGAGGGCGAGCCGGCGGCCAGGGCACCGAAGCCGCTGGCGGGCCTGACCTTCGTCATCACCGGTACCCTTCCTACGCTGAGCCGCGATGAAGCGAAGGATAAATTGGAGGCGGCCGGTGCGAAGGTATCCGGCTCGGTCAGCAAGAAGACCCATTACCTCGTGGCCGGCGAAGAGGCCGGGAGCAAGCTCGACAAGGCGCGGGAAAACGGCGTCGAGATCATCGACGAGGCGCGTATGCTGGAGATCCTCGCCAACGGCGTTCCGGCGGCCTGAACGGGGCGCAGTCGGCAAAAGCGGCAGCCGGGCCTCTTTACCGGCCGTTACGCGACTTCATCGGAGCGCAGTCAACAGGGTCTAAAACCTGGCGTTGAAAGCTAACTGAAGGCCACAAGGAGAGTCCCTCATGAAAAAAATTCGAGTTCTCGGTGCCTGCGCGGCAGCAGGCGGCGTCGTGCTGCTGAGCGGCTGTGTGGGCGTACCCGCCGATCCCTACTATGGCGGGGGCTATTCGTCGGGGCCTTACTACAGCGAGCCGGCACCGGTGGTCGTGCCCGCGCCGGTCTACATCAACGGCGGTGGTTACTACGAGCGGCGTCCGCGCTACTACGACAGGCCCTACTACGACCGTCCGGCTTATCCGGTTCGTCCGCCCCCGCCGGCCTGGGGCGGTGGAGGTCGACCCGTGCCGCCGGTCGCAATGCCGCATCGCCCACCGATTGCCGGGGGGCCTGGCTCGATGCCGGCGCCGCCGCGCGGCGACGCACGCCTGATGACTTCGCCCGACTCCAAGACCCAGAGCCCTCCCTGATTCCCTTCGAGGAGTGGAGAGCCGAGGCCGTCGCGATAATCCCGCCATGGCCATCCGCGAAATCCTGAAAATGGGCGACCCACGGCTGCTGCGCATCGCGCAGCCGGTCGCCGCCTTCGACACCGACGAACTACACCTGCTGGTGCGCGACATGTTCGAGACCATGCATGCGGTCAACGGCGCCGGCCTTGCCGCGCCGCAGATCGGTGTCGACCAGCAACTGGTGATCTTCGGCACCGATGTCGTGAACCCCCGCTATCCAGACGCGCCGCCGGTGCCGCGCACCGTGCTGCTGAACCCCGTCATCACGCCGCTGAACGACGAGGAAGAGGAGGGGTGGGAAGGCTGCCTGTCGGTGCCGGGCCTGCGTGGCGTGGTGCCGCGCTTCGCCAACATCCGCTATACCGGCTTCGATCCGTATGGCGACCCGATCGACCGGGTCGCCACCGGCTTCCATGCACGCGTGGTGCAGCATGAGGTAGACCATCTCCTGGGCAGGCTCTACCCGATGAGAGTGCGCGATTTCTCGCGCTTCGGCTACACCGAGGTCCTGTTCCCGGGCCTCGATGCGGCCGACGACGACTGAGCCCGGTCAGTTGTACTTGCTGCTGAGCGAGAAGCGGCCGCCGCCCATGAAGGCGAGGCCCAGCGCCGCGAACAGGAACATGCCCTGCAGTTCCAGCGCCCAGCCTCCTTGCTTGCCGAGCGCGCCCAGTTCCTTCGTGTGGACCAGGGCGATGGCCACCAGCATGTTGATGGCCACGATCCACGCGGCAGGGCGCGTGTACAGCCCGATGATCAGCAGCACGGGCGCCACCACTTCCCCGATGTAGACCAGGTAGGCCAGCGCTCCCGGCAGGCCGTGTTGGGCCAGCATGCCCGAGATGAAGCCGACGCCGCCTTGCAGCTTGGCGATGCCATGCAGCAGGATCAGCACGCCAAGCGAAACGCGCAGGATGAACTTGCCGGTGTCGTCGGATTTGACCATTGTGTGGATTCCCATTGAGTGGTTATTGAGGGCCGTATGGTAGTGAACCCGGGGCGCATCGATCCAGCCCGTACCCGCATATCGCGGCGCATATGCATCCAACCCGGAGTTCTTTGGCAGAGTCCGGCGTCGGCCCGTACACTGCCTTTTGCTTACCGTTGTTGAGGAGAACACCAATGATGAACAAAACCTTCCGGCCGGCGTTGCTCGCGGGCGCCTGCCTCGCCGCCCTGGCCTTTGCCGCTCCGGCCTTCGCCGGCAAGACGCTCGATGCGGTCAAGCAGCGCGGCACCGTCAAGTGCGGCGTGACCAACGGCGTGGCCGGCTTTTCGGCACCCGATACGCAGGGCAACTGGTCCGGCCTCGACGTCGACACCTGCCGTGCCATCGCGGCGGCCGTGCTCGGCGACGGCAAGAAGGTCGACTTCGTGCCGCTCAACTCGCAGCAGCGCTTCTCGGCCCTGCAGGCCGGCGAGATCGACATCCTCGCGCGCAACACCACCTGGACGCTCACGCGCGACGCTTCGCTGGGCTTCAACTTCACCACCATCACCTACTACGACGGCCAGGGCTTCCTGGTGCCCAAGAAGCTCAAGGTGACGAGCGCCAAGCAGCTCAAGAACGCCACCATCTGCACGCAGTCGGGCACCACCAACGAGAAGAACGTGTCGGACTACTTCCGCGCCCAGGGCATCCCCGTGAAGACGGTGGTGTTCGAGAGCTTCGAGGCCTCGTTCAAGGCCTTCTTCTCGGGTCGCTGCCAGGCCTTCACGACCGACGCCTCGGCGCTGGCCGGCCTGCGCAACAAGGAAGCCTCGAATCCCGACGACTACATCATCCTGCCCGAGCTGATCTCCAAGGAGCCGCTGGCGCCCCTGGTGCGCCGCGGCGACGACGAGTGGTTCGCCATTGCCAAGTGGGTGCCCAACGCGCTCATCGAGGCCGAGGAGTTCGGTGTCACGCAGGCCAACGCCGACGAGCTCAAGGCCGGCAGCAAGGACCCGGCGCAGCAGCGTCTGCTCGGTACCGGTGAAGACCTCGGCAAGCTGCTGGGCCTCGACAAAGACTGGTCGTTCCGCGCCATCAAGGCCGTTGGCAACTACGGCGAGATCTTCGAGCGCAACGTCGGACCGAAGTCGGTGCTCAAGCTGCCGCGCGGCTCCAACAACCTCTGGAGCAAGGGCGGCCTGATCTACGCACCCCCGGTTCGATGAACGGCAGGACCTCGCGCCGCGGGGTCTGGCTGGCATGGGCCGTCCAGGCCCTGCTGGTGCTGGCTGTCTTGGCCGGCGCGGTCTGGGTGGTGCACCACGCGCTCGAGGTGCTGCGCGCGCGCGGCGTCCGCTCGGGTTTCGACTTTCTCACCGAGCCCGCCGGTTTCTCGATCAGCGAAGGCTGGCTCGATTTCGACGCCAGCCAGCCGTTCAGGCGAGCCTTTCTCGCGGGGCTGATCAACACGGTGCGCGCGGCGGTGCCGGCTGCCATCTTCTCGGTGGTGCTGGGCACGCTGATCGGCATCGGCCGGCTCGCGCCGCACGTGCTGCTGCGCGGCATCTGCACCGCGTACGTCGAGCTGGTACGCAACGTGCCGCTGCTGGTGCAACTGCTGATGCTGGCCTTCGCGATGGCCAACCTGCTGCCCGACCCGACCGAGCCGGTGCGGCTGCTTCCGGGCGTGTGGCTCAGCAAGGGCGGGCTCAGCGTGCCGTGGCCCATGATGGGCGAGGGCGGCCTGCACTTCGAGCTTCCCGAGCGCGGTGACTTCGGTGTGAGCGGCGGCGCTTCGCTGAGCCCGGAGTACGTGACCATCGTGGCGGGCCTGAGCCTCTACTCGGCCGCCTTCGTGGCGGAGATCGTGCGCGCGGGCATCCTGTCGGTGCCGCAGGGACAGGTGCTGGCGGGGCAGGCACTGGGCCTGTCGCCGGTGCAGCAGTTGCGCATCGTCGTGCTGCCGCAGGCGCTGCGGGTGATCGTGCCGTCGCTCACCAACCAGCTGCTGAGCCTTACCAAGAATTCGTCGCTGGCGGTGGCCGTGGGCTATCCGGAGCTGGTGTCGGTGGCCAACACCACCATCGGGACGAACGGGCGCGCCTTCGAGTGCATCGCGATCATCATGGCGGTGTACCTGCTGCTGTCGCTGGTGATCTCCTTCGGCATGAACCGCTACAACGCGCGCGTCGCACTGCGGGGCTGGCGATGAGAGGTGCGGTGCGAGGGCAGCCTGTTGAATGGCGCCGCGAACTGTGGGGCTCCCCGCTGCGTTCGCTGGCCACGGTGCTGTTGCTGGTGCTGTTCGTGTGGATCGGGTTCCACGTCGTCGAGTGGGGCATCGTGCACGCGGTGTTCCGACCCGATGCCGAGGCCTGCAGGGCCGTCCAGCATGGCGCGTGCTGGGGCGTGGTGGCGGAGAAATGGCGGCCGATGCTCTTCGGACGCTTCCCGTACGAGGAACAGTGGCGTCCGGCCGTCGCGGTCGTGGTGCTGTCCGCCGTCACGATGCTCAGCGCCTGGCCGCGCAGCTGGCGCTGGTGGCTGATGCCGCTGTGGATCGTCGCTCTGCTGCTTTTCGTGCTGCTGATGCGTGGAGGCGTCCTGGGCCTGAGCCATGTGCCCACGGGGCGCTGGGGCGGCCTGCCGTTGACCATCGGGCTCGCGGTGGTGGGGCTGGCACTGGCCTTTCCGCTGGCCCTGCTGCTGGCGCTGGGGCGCCGGTCGGACTGGCCCGTGGTGCGCACGCTGAGCGCGAGCTACATCGAGCTGGTGCGCGGCGTGCCGCTGATCTCGGTGCTGTTCATGGCCTCGTTCCTGCTGCCGCTGCTGTGGCCTGCCGGCTGGCAGCCCGACGTGCTGGTGCGGGTGCTCACGGGCCTGGCGCTGTTCGTGGCGGCCTACCTTGCGGAAATCATCCGCGGTGGTCTGCAGGCCGTGCCGCGCGGCCAGACCGAAGTGGCCATGGCGCTGGGCTTCGGGCGCTGGCCGGTGCAGCGCGACATCGTGCTGCCGCAGGCACTGCGCCTCGTCGTGCCCGCGCTCACGAACAACGTGGTGGGCACGCTGAAGGACACCTCGCTCGTCACCGTGGTCGGCCTGTTCGAGCTGACCGGAGCGCTGGGACTGGCGCTCGGCGGCGACCCGACGTGGCGGCCGTTCTACCTCGAGGGCTATCTCTTCGTGGCCGCGGTGTACTGGGTGCTGTGCTTCGGGCTCTCGCGCTACAGCGTGTGGCTCGAAAAACGGCTTTCGGCGGCGCCCTGAGCCGGTCGCCGCCCGGCTCCTGTACACTCCGGGCCTTCATGTCGCGCCACAACCTCCACCTCGCATCCAACGCAGCCCTGATGGCTCGCATGATGCCGCCTGCCTCCGCGCAGGCGATGGTTGTTGCTCGAATGATTACCACCATTACCACCGCGGCCACCTGAGCACGCGCAGGTGGCCGTTCCGGCAGCCACCTGGTGTATCGCTCTCTCCCCGAACGAATGAACCCAGCTCTGGCAGCTGGGTTTTGTTTTTTCGTCAGGAGATGTCCATGTACCGCGATCCCGTTGAATCCCTAGAGCCCTTGCACCACCGCCCGGCGGCCATTCGTACCTTGCGCGTGGGGATGATCGGCATCGGCACCGTGGGCTCGGGCACCTTCCGCGTGCTGGTGCGCAACCGGGCCGACATCGCGGCGCGGGCCGGCCGGTCGATCGAGCTCGTGATCGTTGCCGCGCGCAACCTGCAGCGGGCCGCCGGCATCCTGGGAGAGGGCGTCGCGCTCACGGCCGACGCGATGCAGGTCGCCACCCATCCCGACGTCGACGTGGTGGTCGAGGTGGCCGGCGGCACCGGCCCGGCGCGCGACTGGGTGCTGGCCGCCATCGCGCACGGCAAGCACGTGGTCACGGCCAACAAGGCCTTGCTGGCGGTGCATGGCGCCGAGGTCTTCGCGGCCGCGCGCGAAAAGGGCGTGATCGTGGCCTACGAGGGCGCGGTGGCCGTGAGCATCCCCATCATCAAGGCGCTGCGCGAGGGCCTCGCGGCCAACCGCATCGAATGGGTGGCCGGCATCATCAACGGCACTACCAACTTCATCCTGAGCAAGATGCGCGACGAGGGCCTGGACTTCGCCGCCGCACTCGCGCAGGCGCAGGCGCTGGGCTATGCCGAGGCCGACCCGACCTTCGACATCGAGGGCATCGATGCCGCCCACAAGCTGACATTGCTCGCGGCCAACGCCTTCGGCATGCCGCTGCGTTTCGCCGATGCGCAGGTGGAAGGCATCACCGCGCTGCAGGGCGTGGACGTGGCCTGCGCCGAGCAGCTGGGCTATCGCATCAAGCTGCTGGGCGTGGCGCGCCGGCAGGCGGCCGGGGTCGAGCTGCGCGTGCAGCCCGTGCTAGTGCCCGTCACGCACCTGATGGCCCAGGTTAACGGCTCGATGAACGCCGTCATGGTCAAGAGCGACGCCGCCGGCCTCACGATGTACTACGGCGCGGGCGCCGGCTCGGAGCAGACGGCCTCCGCCGTGATCGCCGACCTGGTCGATGTGGCGCGGCTCGATGGCGTGCATGCCGCGCGGCACGTACCGCATCTCGGCGTCCATGCCCATGCGACGAATGCGCTTGCCGTGGTGCCGCGCGCCGCCGTCCACACATCGCACTACCTGCGCGTGCCGGTGCATGCGGTGGGGCAGATCCAGGCAGTTGCGGCTTGTCTCGCGGAGCGGAAAGTCCCTGTGCGCCAGGTCGCGCTGGCGGCCGAACGGCCCGGCGCGGGCCCGCAGGTGCTGGTGCTGACGGGGCCGGTGGAGCAGGGCGCGCTCGACCTCGCCGTGCACGCGCTGCAGGCGCGCGCCGAAGTGGCGGGCGCGGTCGCGATGCTGCGCGTGGAGTCGCTGGAAGGCTGAGCCGGGCGTCAGGACTTCCGGCGCGGGCTCAGTTCGGCATAGCCGGTGAGCGGGTCGTGCTCGCGCGCGAAGCGCCAGCCGGGAAGTTCGGCGACGAGTATCTCGGCGGTGGTGCGCACGATGCATCCCGGCGCCGCATGCCCGCCGAAGACCCGGCCCTCGGCGTCCGACACGCTGATGTGCAGGTGAGAGCCGTCCGGAGACAGGCTGCCCGCGAGCGTGAGGATTTCCAGGTCGCCCTCGATGCGTGCCGGTGTCTCGGCGCCCGCGAACCGGATGCTCGCCCCGCGCAGGCTGCCGATGCCGGAAACCACGAAGGCCGCCTCGGTGCCGGTTTGCTCCAGCGCCGCATCGAGCGACGCGCGCAGGTCGTCGCCCGGATTCAGCCGCAGCACCAGCGTCCGCATTCGGCCTCAGTTACCCGAAAGCGCCCCGTCGACCACGTGCTGCGCCTCCTCGAGGATGCGCGCGAGGTGGTCCTTGCCCTTGAAGCTCTCGCCGTAGATCTTGTAGATGTTCTCCGTGCCCGAGGGCCGCGCGGCGAACCAACCGTTCGCGGTCACCACCTTCACGCCGCCGATGGCCGCGCCGTTGCCCGGCGCATGGCTCAGCACCTCGACGATCCTGTCGCCCGCCAGCTCGGTCGAGCGGATCTGCTGCGGCGAGAGGCTCGACAGCCGCTTCTTCTGCTCGACCGTGGCCGGCGCGTCCACCCGGTCGGACACCGGCTTGCCCAGCGCCTGCGTCAGCTCGGCGTAGCGCTCGCCCGGGTCGCGTCCGGTGCGCGCGGCGATCTCGGCCGAGAGCAGGGCGGGCACCATGCCGTCCTTGTCGGTGGTCCAGACCGAGCCGTCCTTGCGCAGGAAGGTCGCGCCCGCGCTTTCCTCGCCGCCGAAGGCCAGCGAGGCATCGACCAGCCCGTCGACGAACCACTTGAAGCCCACCGGCACCTCGTGCAGCCTGCGCCCGAGCCGGTTGGCGACGCGGTCGATCATCTGGCTGCTGACCACCGTCTTGCCGATGGCCGCCTGGGCGGGCCACTGCGGGCGGTGCGTGTAGAGGTAGTCGATCATCACCGCGAGGTAGCTGTTGGGCTGCATCAGCCCGGTGCTGCCGGAGACGATGCCGTGGCGGTCGTGGTCGGTGTCGCAGGCGAAGGCGATGCCGAAGCGGTTCTTCAGTTCGATCAGCTTGTGCATGGCGTCGGGCGACGACGGGTCCATGCGGATGCGGCCGTCCCAGTCGAGCGACATGAAGCGGAAGGTCGGGTCGACCTCGCGGCTCAGCACGTTCAGGCGCTTGAGCTTGTAGCGCTCGGCGATCGCGGGCCAGTAGCGCACGCCGGCGCCGCCCAGCGGATCGACGCCGAGGTCGAGGTTCACGTCGCGGATCGCGTCCATGTCGAGGACCTGGGCCAGGTCTTCTACATAGGTGTTCAGGTAGTCGTGCCGGTGCGTGGTCGATGCGCGCAGCGCCTGTGCGAGCGGCATGCGCTTCACGCCTTCGAGGCCGTTCGCCAGCATCGTGTTGGCCGCGGCCTCGACGGCCGAGGTGATGTCGGTGCCCGCAGGTCCGCCGTTGGGCGGGTTGTACTTGAAGCCGCCGCTCTCGGGCGGGTTGTGCGAGGGCGTGATGACGATGCCGTCGGCAAGGCCCGTCGTGCGGCCGCGGTTGTAGACCAGGATGGCGTGCGACACGGCCGGCGTCGGCGTGTACTCGTCGTCCTTCGAGATCATCAGCTCGACGCCGTTGGCGGCGAGCACCTCGACCGCGCTGCCGAAGGCCGGCGTCGACAGCGCGTGCGTGTCGATGCCCAGGAAGAGCGGCCCGTCGATGCCTTTCTGCCTGCGGTAGTCGCAGATGGCCTGGCTGATCGCCAGCACGTGCCATTCGTTGAAGGCGTCGTCGAAGGAGGAGCCGCGGTGCCCCGAGGTGCCGAAGGCCACGCGCTGCGATGGCACCGACGGGTCGGGCCGCCCGGTGTAGTAGGCCGAGACGAGGCGCGGCACGTCGACCAGCAGTTCGAGGGGGGCGGGCTGGCCCGCGAGAGGATTGGTTGCCTGGCTCATGTCGATGGGAAGTCGAAGTTGATGAGATCTGCGATGCGCTCGACAGTGATGTCGGCGGGTGCGTAGGCCGCAATGGCCTGCGCGTCGAGCGCATAGTGCCCTTGCCGCACGAAGACCGTTGTAAGACGCGGTCCCCAGATGGCCTTCATGGCCGACAGGATGCGCAGCTTGTCGTCGACCATCACGTAGTGCCGGGCCGGGTGGAGCTGCTCGACGACGTCGAGCATCTGCTCCTTGTGCACGTAGATCAGCACGCGGCCTTCGGTGGCGTCCCCGAGGCCCGAGCGCTGCACCTTGCGCGGCTGGAAGACCGCGTCGCCGTCCGACAGGATCACCGTGGGCCCCTGCCGGCGCAGGTGCTTCAGCGCTTCGAGCGCGCCGGGGTAGAGCCTGTCGGCGAACGGATAGTCGAGAAGAAAGTTCGACATCTGCAGCAGCCGCGGGTCGCTCATGCCCAGGCGGCTTTCCCCGGCGCGGAAGCGCTGCAGGGCGCCGAGGTAGTCGACGTAGCCGAGCTGGTCGCGCAGCTGTTCGAAGGCGACCCAGTAGCGACTGGCGCTTTCCGCGCCGAAGGATTGCTCGAGGCGGACGCGAAGGTCGGCGATGACGCGGTCGTTGTCGAGCAGCGTGTTGTCGACGTCGATCAGGAAAACGGTGGCAGGAGGTTGTGTCATGGTTTCGGGGCCCACGGGCCTGGACTGCACGCCGCGTCCAGCATACGCCCCGGATGCGACGCCAATCGGAGCCCGCGTGAATTAGTTGATGCTTCGAGCCTCGCTGGCTTAATCTGTGCCACAGGACCGTCCCCGGAGTTGAATAAGCTTCCGCCCAGCTTGGATCAGCTTGAAGAAGGAGCAAGAAAGATGCGCATCACGAACGGTCGATACCGGCCTGGCCTGTCGGCAGTGGCTTCGAGCCTGTGCTTGAGCCTGGTGCTGGCCGGCTGCCAGACGCCCCCGGCCGACCGGCCCCTGTCACCGGAAGTCCCCGAGCCCCCGAGCTTCGTCACGCCTCCCGAGGCCTGCCAGGCGGCATCCGTGCGCTTCGCCCTGGGCTTGCGCATCAGCCAGCAGCTGCTGGAGGAAATGCGCCAGCGCGCCGGTGCCCGGATGGCCCGCACCGTGCTGGCCACCGAGACTGCCGACCCGGCGCAGGACATGATGCGGCTGAATGTGCAGGTCGAGCCCACCGGCCGCGTGGTCGGTGCGTATTGCGGCTAGGACCGCCCGATGCCGCCCGGTGTTGCCCTTCTTGCCGAGACTGTTGTGATGTTCACACATCGGCTGTAACAAATTTTCGCAACAACACGCGGAACAGTTCGAATTGGGAGAACAATAGTCCGCGACTTCCGGAGCCCCAGTCTTTTGTCGAACCAGCAACCTCCAGTCTCGTTGCCGTCGTACTACGACGGATCGGCCCGTCTCCCGCCGGACGAGGTGCTGCGCCCGTTGATGGCCGACTGGGCACGCGCGGGCAAGCGCCTGGCTGCCATCTGCTACATCGACGTCGACCACTTCGCCGAGTTGAACGAGCGTCTGGGCATGGTCGCGGGCAATGCCGCCCTCGAGGAGGTTGCCCAGCGCATCAAGGCCGAGTTGCCGCGGGAGAGCGTGATGGCCCGGGTGGGCGGCGACGAGTTCGCGGCCCTGTTCGCCGGCCTTGGCGCCTCGCAGTGCGCCCAGGTGCTCGAACGCATCCAGACCTCGCTGGCCGACCCCTGGATCTGGCGCGACCAGACCGCCAGCATCGACGCCAGCATCGGCGCCATGCTGCTCGACAGCAACGGCCCGCCCCCCGAGACCGCGCTGCGCCAGGCGCAGCACGCGGCTTTCTTCGCCAAGCGCGCAGCCGACGGCAAGGTGCACTATTTCGACGCTCCCAGGGCTCGCGCCGACGAGCAGGTGGTCCGCGAACGCCAGCGCATCCAGGAAGGCCTGCTGCAGGGCGAGTTCTTCCTGGTCTACCAGCCCAAGGTCGACATGCGGCGCGGCGTGGTGGTGGGCGTCGAGGCTCTCATCCGCTGGCAGCATCCCGAGCGCGGCCTGCTGCCGCCCGCGCAGTTCGTGCCGCTGATCGAGGACGACCAGCTGGTGGAGCAGGTCGGCGACTGGGCCATCGCCACGGCGCTGTGGCAGGCGCACCAGTGGCGCCTTGCGGGCCTGCACATCTCGGTGAGTGTGAACGTGGCGCCGCGCCACATGATGCGCTGGGACTTCGTCGAGCGGCTCGCCAGGCACCTGGCGCAGTTTCCGAAGCAGGGCGAGGGGATGCTGGAGCTCGAGATCCTCGAGACCACGGCGATCAGCCAGTTCGCGAACGTCGCGCTCTTCGTGGAGGCCTGCAAGATGCTGGGCGTGGGCGTCACCATCGACGACTTCGGCACCGGGTATTCGTCGCTCACCTACCTGCGTCAGCTGCCGGTGTCGACCGTGAAGATCGACCAGTCCTTCGTGCGCGGCATGCTCGACAACAGCCAGGACCGGGCCATCGTGCAGGGCATCATCGCGCTGCTCCATGCGCTGGGGCTCACGGCGGTGGCCGAGGGCGTCGAAACCACGAAGCAGGGCGAGGCGCTGCTCGCCCTGGGCTGCACGCTGGCGCAGGGCTTCGGCATCGCGAGGCCGATGGCGGCCAAGGATGTCGCGCAGTGGGTGGCGCAGTACGAGCAGGCGCCGCTGTGGGGGCGCGACGCGGCTGCGCTGCCCGCCGGCTGAAGGCGCCGGCCAGGTTCAGCCTGACAGGGTTCAGCCCGACAGGAGCGCGCCGGTGTCGTGGATCATGTTTCGGCGGTTGTGCTTGACCGCGTACATGGCGGTATCCGCCTGCCGCAGGGCCTCCTCGGCCGAGGTGGTGCGAGGGTCGACGGCCACCACGCCGACGCTGGCGCCCTTGTAGTCGATCGTCATGTTCCTGAGGCGCAGCTCGCCTTTGGTGTTTTCCGCCAGCCGGTCGGCCAGCGCCATGGCGCCGGTGCGCGGCGATTCGCCCAGGCCGGGACCCAGTCCGATCACGACGAACTCGTCGGAGCCGAAGCGCGCCAGCATGTCGCTCGCGCGCACGCAAGCCGCCAGCTGCTTCGCCATGGCCGCCAGGAACTCGTCGCCGACTCCGTGGCCGTGCGCGTCGTTGATCTTCTTGAAGTCGTCCATGTCGATGAAGCCGACCAGCACGCTCTGGGCGCTGCGCGCGCCCTGGGCGAGCATGCGCTGCAGCGCGTCGACGAGGGCGCGGCGGTTCGGCAGGCCGGTGAGGACGTCGGTCGCTGCATTGGTCGAGAGTTCGATGCCGGCCTTGTCGAGCTTGGCGATCATCTGCTCCCGCTCGACCTGCTGGCCGATCAGCCTGGCGAACAGGCGCAGTACCGGCTCGGCGATGGCCGGCAGCGGAACCTGCCGTGCGCTGGCGACGCACAGCGCGCCATGGAGGCCGCCGTCGTCGAGCCTGACCGGCGCGCTCGCGCAGGACTGGATGCCCAGCTCGCGGGCGGCATCGGCGTCGCCCCAGCAGCCGCCGGCATCGTCGGCGTAGATGCGGTTTTCTTCCAGTGCGTGGCGGCACAGCGTGTCGGCCCAGGGCACATAGGCCCCTTCGGGAATGGCGAGCTCGCCCGTGTTGTGGGCGAAGAGGACGTGCTGGCGGGCCTTGTCGGGCTCGATGATCGTGAGGTAGGCCGATTCGAGGCCGGTTGCCGCCTCGAGCATTTCGAGCATCGGGCGGGCGAGGTCTTCCAGCGTCTTGGCAGAGGAGACCGATTCGGATAGCTGTTCGATCAGGAATTCCATGGCCGACATTCTGAGGGCTCCCGGGGTTTCAGGATGCCAGTGCTTCCATCAATTCCGTTTCGATGGCCAGCTGCGTCTTCTGGCCCTGGAGCTCGGGGCCGCTGATCAGGAAGGTGTCTTCCACCCGCTCGCCCAGCGTCGTGACCTTGGCGAGCTGCAGGTTCAGGTGATGGCGTGCCAGCACCCGGGCCACCGAATACAGCAGGCCGGCGCGGTCGCTGGCCGAGATGTTGAGCAGCCAGCGCTGCGCCTTGTCGTCGGGCAGCAGGCTGATGCGCGGCTTGATCGGGAAGCTGCGCACCCGGCGCGACACCCGTCCCATGCTGGGCGGGGGCAGGGCGCCGGCCTCGGTGAGCGTCTGTGCCAGGCCCGACTCGACCATGCTGATCAGGTCGCGGTAGTGGTCCGGCAGGAAGGTGGTGACGACCTGGAAGGTGTCGAGCGCATAGCCGTTGCTCGTGGTGTGCACCTTGGCGTCCAGGATGCTGAAGGAGGCCTGGTCGAAGTAGCCGCAGATGCGCGCGAACAGGTCGGGCTGGTCGGGCGTGTAGACCACCACCTGAAGGCCTTCGCCCACCGGCGACAGGTGCGCGCGCACGATGGGCGGCGCCTTCGGGTCGACGGGCACGTTGGGCGGCGGCACGAAGCGCGCGAGCTGCTTGGCGTGCCAGGCGATCTCGGAGGCGTCGTGGCGCATGAAGTAGCCCACGTCGAGCGTGTCCCACAGGGCCTTGTGCGCCTCGAAGCGCTGGGCGTGCAGGGCGAGCTGCACCAGCGCTTCGCGCTTGCGCGACTCGACCTCGGC
Organism: Variovorax gossypii; assembly: GCF_003965815.1. Lineage (GTDB taxonomy): Bacteria > Pseudomonadota > Gammaproteobacteria > Burkholderiales > Burkholderiaceae_C > Variovorax > Variovorax gossypii. Next base: position 384,182 of record NZ_RXOE01000001.1, read on the forward strand.
GTCCGGGTCGGGCATGCGGCCGCCCAGCGCGCGCAGGGTGTAGCGGTACAGGTCCTCGAGCAGCTTGCCTTTCCAGGCGTTCCACACGCGCGGGGAGGTGCCGCGGATGTCGGCCACGGTCAGCAGGTAGAGCGCGGTCAGGTAGCGCTCGTTGCCCACGCGCTTGGCGAAGGCGCCGATGACTTCGGGATCGCTCAGGTCCTGCTTCTGGGCGACCTGGCTCATCACCAGGTGCTCGGCCACGAGGAACTCGATCAGCTTCGCGTCTTCGCGGGCGATGCCGTGCTGCTTGCAGAAGCGCTGCACGTCGCGTGCGCCCAGCGTGGAGTGGTCGCCGCCGCGGCCCTTGGCGATGTCGTGGAAGAGGGCCGCCACGTACAGGATCCAGGGCTTGTCCCAGCCGGCCGCCAGCTGCGAGCAGAACGGGTACTCGTGCGCATGCTCGGCGATGAAGAAGCGCCGCACGTTGCGCAGCACCATCAGGATGTGCTGGTCCACCGTGTAGACGTGGAACAGGTCGTGCTGCATCTGCCCCACGATGCTGCGGAACACGCGCAGGTAGCGCCCCAGCACCGAGGTCTGGTTCATCAGCCGGAAGGCATGCGTGATGCCGTAAGGCTGCTGGACGATCCGCATGAAGGTCTGGTGGTTGACCGGGTCGTTGCGGAACTTGCTGTCCATCACGTGACGCGCGTTGTAGAGCGCGCGCAGCGTGCGTGCCGACAGGCCCTTCACGCCGATGGTCTTCTGGTACAGCAGGAAGGTTTCGAGCACCGCGTGCGGCTCGCGCTCGTAGAGGTCGTCGCTGGCGATCTCGATCAGGCCGGCGCGCTCGTAGAAGCGCTCGTTGATGGGCGTGTGCTGCTCGTCGCTGGGCTGCAGGCGCTCGGAAATGTTGAGCAGCAGGATCTGGTTGAGCTGCGACACCGCCTTGGCGGCCCAGTAGTAGCGCCGCATCAGGGCTTCGCTCGACTTGCGCTGCGATTCGCTTTCGTAGCCGAAGCTGGCCGCCACGGCGGTCTGCAGGTCGAACACCAGGCGGTCCTCGCGCCGGTTGGCGATCACGTGCAGCCGGGCGCGAATGAGCGAGAGCAGCGCCTCGTTGCGCTTGATCTGCTGCGCCTCGAAGGAGGTGGCCAGGCCGTTCTTGGCGAGATCGTCCCAGCGGCTGCCGTAGCCGGCGGCTTTGGTCATCCAGAGGATGGTCTGCAGGTCGCGCAGGCCGCCGGGCGATTCCTTGCAGTTGGGCTCGAGCGCGTAGGGAGTGTTGTCGAACTTCTGGTGGCGGTGCCGCATTTCCTGCGACTTGGCCACGAAGAAGGCCTGCGGATCGATGGCCCGCGAGAAGCGGCGGCGGAAGGCGGTGAAGAGCTTCTTGTCGCCGGCGATCAGGCGAGCCTCGAGCAGCGAGGTCTGGACGGTGACGTCCTTCTCGGCCTCGGCCAGGCATTCGTCCACCGTGCGCACGCTGGATCCGATCTCGAGGCCGGCGTCCCAGCAGTGGCCGATGAAGGCCTCGATGCGGGCCGGCTCGATGCCGCCTGTCTCGCCCTCGGGCGGCAGCAGCAGCAGCACGTCGACGTCGGAATACGGGAACAGCTCGCCGCGCCCGAAGCCGCCCACGGCCGCCAGCGTGAGCGAGTCGCCGAAGCCGGCTTCGCGCCACAGGGTGCACAGCGTTTCGTCGGCCAGCGCCGAGAGCTGGCGCAGCACCGTGTGCACGCTGCGGGTGGGAGCGCGCGCGAAGCGCAGGGTGTCGAACAGGGCGAGCTTCTTCGCGCGATAGGCTTCGCGCAGCGTCGCCACGTCGATGTTGGCTGCTTCGATCACGGGCGGGGAACGCGTTGCCGCGTCAGGTCTTGGTGGCGGTGACGAAGGAAGGCAGCGGAGGGCTGCCTGCCGACAGGGTCAGCACCTCGTAGCCGGTCTCGGTGACGAGCACCGTGTGCTCCCACTGGGCCGACAGCGAGTGGTCGCGCGTGACGATGGTCCAGCCGTCGTACTGGCCGCCCTTGAAGTCTTCCTTCACGTCGCGCTTGCCGGCGTTGATCATCGGCTCGATGGTGAAGATCATGCCGGGCTTGAGTTCTTCCATGGTGCCCGGGCGGCCGTAGTGCAGCACCTGGGGCTCTTCGTGGAAGCGCTGGCCCACGCCGTGGCCGCAGAACTCGCGCACCACCGAGAAGCCCTGGCCCTCGGCGAACTTCTGGATCGCGTGGCCCACGTCGCCCAGGTGGGCTCCGGGTCGCACCTGCAGGATGCCGTGCCACATGGCCTCGAAGGTGATGTTGCACAGGCGCTTGGCGGCGATGGATGCGTCGCCGATCACGTACATGCGGCTGTTGTCGCCGAACCAGCCGTCCTTGATGACGGTGACGTCGACGTTCATGATATCGCCCTTCTTCAGGGGCTTGTCGTTCGGGATGCCGTGGCACACCACGTGGTTCACCGAGGTGCACAGCGACTTCGGGAACGGGACGCTGCTCGCGCCCATGTAGCCCACCGTGGCGGAGGTGGTGCCCTGCTTGACCATGTACTCGGCTGCGAGCCGGTCGACGTCGTTGGTCGTGATGCCGGGCTTGATCAGGGGCGTGAGGTAGTCCAGCACCTCGGAGGCCAGGCGGCAGGCGACCCGCATGGCTTCGATGCCTGCAGCGTCTTTGTAGTTAATGCTCATCCCGGAATTATCCCATCGGCAAGATGAACCTGCCCCCAACGCGGAACACTTCGTGCCCCGCTGCCCCTCAAGGGGGGCGACCGCCTCGGGGCGTCCCGGCGATGGCCTAAAATCACGGGCTAACGCGGATGATCCCAGTCAGCGGTCATCAGCCTCAATTTCTTGATTCCCAACGCGGCCCCCGAGGCCCCATCGACCGTGACGCAGCCCGCACATCAAGCCCTTCCTGTCGTAACCATGTTCGAGGGCGGCAGCGCGCTCAGCGACTTCCGCGCACGGCAGCTTCTGCCGAAACTGCAGGCCATCGAGCCGCGCATCGAGGGCATTTCGGCCCGTTTCGTGCACCTGGTGGTGACCGACTCGGCGCTCGACCGGGCGGGCCATGAGCGCTTCGCCGCACTCCTGACCTACGGCGAGCCCTTCGAGGCGCCGGCCAAGGCGGGCACCACCGTCGTGGTCACGCCGCGCCTGGGCACCGTTTCGCCCTGGGCCTCCAAGGCCACCGACATCGCCCACAACTGCGGCCTGGCGCTGCGCCGCGTCGAGCGCGTTACCCAGTACCACCTGAAGCTCAAGGCGCCGCTGATCGGCAAGGCTCCGGTGCTCGAGGGCGACGCCCTGGCCGCCGCGGCCGGCCCGCTGCATGACCGCATGACCGAATCGGTGCTGGCCACCGTCGAGCAAGCGGCCAGCCTGTTCAGCGAGCTGCCGGCCCAGCCGATGGCGCAGGTCGACGTGCAGGGCGGCGGCCGCGCCGCGCTGGTGGCGGCCAACACCGGCTTCGGTCTGGCACTGGCCGAGGACGAGATCGACTACCTGGTCGACGCCTTCACCCGCCTGGGCCGCAACCCCAGCGACGTCGAACTCATGATGTTCGCGCAGGCCAACAGCGAGCACTGCCGCCACAAGATCTTCAACGCCGACTTCACCATCGACGGCGAGGCCCAGCCGCAGAGCCTGTTCTCGATGATCCGCAACACCGAGAAGCAGAACCCGCAGCACACGGTCATCGCGTATGCCGACAACGCCTCGGTGATGGAGGGCACGACCATCGAGCGCTTCATTCCGGCCAACGGCTCGCAGAGCTATCAAAAAGATAGCGCCCTGAGCCACGTGCTGATGAAGGTCGAGACGCACAACCACCCGACCGCCATCTCGCCTTTCCCGGGCGCCTCGACGGGCGCGGGCGGCGAGATCCGCGACGAAGGCGCCACGGGCCGCGGCTCGAAGCCCAAGGCCGGCCTGACCGGCTTCACCGTCTCGAAGCTGTGGCCGGAAGAGGGCAGCTACGGCAAGCCCGAGCACATCGCCAGCCCGCTGCAGATCATGACCGAGGGCCCGCTGGGCGGCGCTGCGTTCAACAACGAATTCGGCCGTCCCAACCTGCTGGGCTACTTCCGCGAGTACGAGCAGACGGTGGCGAGCGATGTCGACACCGTGCAGCGCGGCTACCACAAGCCCATCATGATCGCGGGCGGCCTCGGCAGCATCGACGCGACGCAGACCAAGAAGATCCGCTTTCCCACCGGCTCCCTGCTGATCCAGCTCGGCGGCCCCGGCATGCGCATCGGCATGGGCGGCAGCGCAGCCAGCTCCATGGCCACCGGCGCCAACGCCGCCGAGCTCGACTTCGACTCCGTCCAGCGCGGCAACCCCGAGATCGAGCGCCGCGCGCAGGAGGTCATCAACCACTGCTGGCAGCAGGGCGACGCCAACCCGATCCTTGCCATCCACGACGTGGGCGCGGGCGGCCTGAGCAACGCCTTCCCCGAACTGACCAACGACGCCGGCCGCGGCGCGCGTTTCGACCTGCGATCGGTGCCGCTCGAAGAGTCGGGCATGGCGCCGAAGGAAATCTGGTGCAACGAGAGCCAGGAGCGCTACGTGCTGGCCATCGCGCCCGAATCGCTCGAGCAGTTCAAGGCCTTCTGCGAACGCGAGCGCTGCCCGTTCTCGGTGGTCGGCGTAGCCACCGAGGAGCGCCAGCTGCTGGTGGCCGACGAGGGCGCCGCCGTGCAGCCCGTCGACATGCCGATGGACGTGCTCCTCGGCAAGCCGCCGAAGATGCACCGCGACGTGAAGACCGTGGCGCGCAGCTTCAAGCCGCTCGACCTCACCGGCGTCGACCTGCAGAAGGCCGCCATCGACGTGCTCGCGAACCCCACCGTGGCTTCCAAGCGCTTCCTCGTCACCATCGGCGACCGCACCGTGGGCGGACTGAGCCACCGCGACCAGATGGTCGGCCCCTGGCAGGTGCCCGTGGCCGACTGCGCAGTGACGCTGGCCGACTTCAATGGCTTCGCTGGCGAGGCCATGAGCATGGGCGAGCGCACGCCGCTGGCCGCGCTCGACGCGCCGGCCTCGGGCCGCATGGCGGTGGCCGAGGCCATCACCAACCTGCTGGCCGCGCCCATCGAACTCTCGCGCGTCAAGCTGTCGGCCAACTGGATGGCGGCCTGCGGCGAGGCCGGCGAAGACGCCGCGCTGTACGAGACCGTCAAGGCCGTGGGCCTGGAGCTTTGCCCGGCGCTGGGCGTGTCGATCCCGGTCGGCAAGGATTCCCTGTCGATGCGCACCCAGTGGAAGGACGGCGCCGAGGCGAAGAAGGTCACCTCGCCCGTGAGCCTGATCGTCAGCGCCTTCGCCACGCTGCCCGACGTGCGCGGCACGCTCACGCCGCAGCTAGACGCCGAAGAGCCCGACACCACGCTGGTGCTGATCGACCTGGGCCAGGGCAAGCACCGCATGGCCGGCAGCATCCTGGCGCAGACGCTCAACCAGAGCGGCGACACCGTGCCCGACCTCGACGACCCGGCGCAGCTCGTCGCGTTGGTCAATGCCGTGAACGCCCTGCGCGCCGACGGCAAGATCCTCGCGATGCATGACCGCAGCGACGGCGGCCTGTTCGCCACCGCCTGCGAGATGGCCTTCGCGGGCCACGTCGGCGTGGCGCTGAACGTCGACATGCTCGTCACCGAGGGCGACGGCATCTCCGACAGCCGAATGGAAACCGGCGACGCCAAGAACTGGGCGCAGCAGGTCAGCGCGCGCCGCGAAGAACTCACGCTCAAGGCGCTCTTCAACGAAGAGCTGGGCATGGTGCTGCAGGTGCGCACCGCCGAGCGCAACGACGTCATGCAGGTGCTGCGCGCCCACGGCCTCAGCACGCACAGCCACTTCGTCGGCAAGACGCGTCCCGCCAGCTCGCAGATGGATGCGGGCAAGGGCAAGATCGAAGTCTGGCGCGACGCCAAGGCCGTGTTCAGCGCGAGCCTGCACGACCTGCAGCAGGTGTGGGACTCGGTCAGCTGGAAGATCGCCCGCGAGCGCGACAACCCGGCCTGCGCCGATGCCGAACACGCGGCAGCCGGCGATCCGGCCGATCCGGGCATGCACGTGTTCCTGCCGAATCCCCAGCCGGCAGCACCCGCCATCCTGCAGTCGCGCCCCAAGGTTGCGATCCTGCGCGAGCAGGGCGTCAACTCGCATGTCGAGATGGCCTATGCCTTCACCGAAGCCGGCTTCGAGGCATTCGACGTCCACATGACCGACCTGCAGACGGGCAGGGCGGACCTCGCCAGTTTCAAGGGCGTGGTCGCCTGCGGCGGCTTCAGCTATGGCGACACGCTGGGCGCCGGCATCGGATGGGCGCGCAGCATCACCTTCAACCCGAAGCTGGCCGAGCAGTTCAAGACCTTCTTCGGCCGCGCCGACACCTTCGGCCTGGGCGTGTGCAACGGCTGCCAGATGTTCGCCGAGCTGGCCGACATCATTCCGGGCGCCGAAGCCTGGCCGCGCTTCACCACCAACCAGAGCGAGCGCTTCGAGGCGCGCCTGTCGATGGTCGAGGTGCTCGAATCGCCGAGCATCTTCTTCGCGGGCATGGCCGGCAGCCGCCTGCCGATCGCGGTGGCGCACGGCGAGGGCTACGCCAACTTCAAGCACCGCGGCGACGCGGCCAAGGCCATCGGCGCGATGCGCTTCGTGGACAACCACGGCAAGCCGACCGAGCAGTACCCGTTCAACCCCAACGGCAGCGCGGGCGGCCTGACTTCGGTGACCACGCCCGACGGCCGCTTCACGGCGGTGATGCCGCACCCCGAGCGCGTGTTCCGCAACATCCAGATGAGCTGGACCTCAGGCGACCGCAGCGAGCTGAGCCCCTGGATGCAGATCTGGCGCAACGCCCGTCGCTGGGTGGGCTGACGACATCCGGCCCGATCGTTCGCGAAGCCGGCAAGGCCTGGCGGACGCTAACGGACGGCAATAAAAAAGCGGCCTCGAGGGCCGCTTTCTTTTTGCTCGGATCGATTACTCGACCTTGGCCTTCGCGCGCAGGTCTTCCTGGTACTTCTGCAGGCGCTGCTGCTGCAGCTGCTGCGTGATCTGCGGCTTCACTTCTTCCAGCTTCGGCAGTTGAGCCTGGCGGATGTCGTCGACGCGGATGATGTGCCAGCCGAACTGGCTCTTCACCGGAGCGGGGGTGGTCTCGCCCTTCTTGAGCTTGATCATGGCTTCCGAGAACTCGGGCACGAAGCTCGCGGGGTTGGCCCAGTCGAGGTCGCCGCCGTTGGCGCCCGAACCCGGGTCCTTGCTCTGCTTCTTGGCGATGTCCTCGAACTTGGCGCCCTTCTTCAGGTCGGCCATGATCTTCTTGGCCTGGTCTTCGGTTTCGACCAGGATGTGGCGGGCCTTGTATTCCTTGCCACCGTTGGCCGCGACGAACTTGTCGTACTCGGCCTTCACGTCGGCGTCCGCGACCGGGTTGGTCTTGCGGTAGTTCTCGAACAGCGCGCGGATCAGGATGGCCTGGCGGGCGAGCTCGAGCTGGTTCTTGTAGTCGTCGGTGGCGTCCAGGCCCTGCTTCTGGGCTTCCTGCATGAACACTTCGCGCGCCACGATTTCCTCGCGCAGCTGGCCTTGCATTTCAGGCGTCACCGGACGGCCCGCGGCAGCCAGTTGCTGGGCCAGAACGTCCATGCGGGCCTTGGGCACCGGCTTGCCGTTCACGATGGCTGCGTTCTGCGCCAGGGCCGCCATGGGGATGGCACCGAGCAGCGCTGCGGCCGCGACGGCCTGCAAGATTTGTTTTTTCATGGAATGAATGGTCGAGCTGGGAAGTGAATGCGCGTGTAGGAGTTGCGCGGTAATGAAAGCAGGGGATTGGGGAAGAAGGGGCAACGGCCGACGCGGGCGTGGCGTGCGAGCAATGCGTTGGACGACTGACTCAGAGCACCTCGATGGCGATGGCGTGCAGACCCTGTGCGATGAAAACGTGGAGGGCATCATACACAAGCCGATGCCGCGCCACGCGGGGCTTGCCCTCGAACAGCGGGGAGGCGATGCGCACGCGGAAATGGGTGCCGCGGCCTTCCGCGTTGGCGCCCGCATGGCCTGCGTGGGCCGCGCTTTCGTCGATGACTTCGAGCGCCGTCGGCGCGAGCGCCTTGCGCAGCGCGGCCTCCAGGGCTGCCGTGGTGGGGAGTTGTGCGGTGTCCGTGGTCATGCGGTCGGCTTGTCCTCGTTCTTCAGGTGCGGCGCGATATACAGGCCCTGCGCCACCAGGAAGACGATGGGGAACACGTAGCCCCAGAGCTTGAAGTTGACCCAGGCCTCGGTCGTGAAGTACGCCGCCACGTAGGCGTTGATGGCGGCCATGAACAGGCAGTAGCCGATCCACGCCACGTTGAGCCTGCCCCAGATGCGGTCGGGCAGCTCGAGCTGCGAACCCAGCAGCATCTTCAGGAAGTTCTTCTTCAGCGCCCAGAGCGCCACGGCCAGCGCGACCGCCATTGCGCCGTAAAGCACCGTCGGCTTCCACTTGATGAAGCGATCGTCGTGCAACGCCAGCGTGAGCGTGCCGAACAGCAGGATCAGCACCAGCGTGGCCTTCTGCATGGCCTGCAGCTTGCGCTCGGTGGCGTAGATGACGGCCATCTGCACCACCGTGGCGGCCATCAGCACGCCCGTGGCGGTGTAGATGTCGCCCAGCTTGTAGGCAATGAAGAAAAGCAGGATCGGGAAGAAGTCGAGGAGCAGTTTCATTGAGCTCTTGGTTTGCTGGCTGGCTTGCTTATTTCTTCTGGAAGTCGAGCGACGCCGAATTCATGCAGTAGCGCAGGCCGGTTTCGGTGGGGCCGTCGGGGAACACGTGGCCCAAGTGGGCGCCGCAGTTCGCGCAGACGTTCTCGGTGCGCACCATGCCGTGCGAGCGGTCGATGATGTTGCGGATCGCGCCCGGCACCGCTTCCTGCGAGAAGCTGGGCCAGCCGCAGCCGGCGTCGAACTTGGTCGCCGACTCGAACAGCTTGGCGCCGCAGCAGATGCAATGGTAGGTGCCGTCATCCCAGTGCGCCTCGTACTTGCCGGTGAAGGGGCGCTCGGTGGCCGCGTGGCGAGTCACCTCGAAGGCCGCGGGCTCGGCGCCTTTTTCGGCGAGCAGGGCTTTCCATTCGGCGTCGGTTTTCTGTACGGGAGTGGTCATGATGAGCAGCTGATTTCGATCGTGGAAGCCCAGTCGGGCGGGAAGCCGGCGTATGCGTCGGCACCGGGATGTTCTTCAAATGGGGTCTGGAGCACTGCCAGCAAGGTTGCCACACCCGAGTGGTCCTTTTGCTGACTCGCTTCGATGGCTTGCTGTCCCAGGTGGTTCCGCAGCACGAACTTCGGGTTGGTGCGGCGCATCAGTTTTGCGGCCAGGGCCCGGTCGGTCGAGGCGTGGCGCTCCGAAAAAGATAGCATCCAGGCGTCGAAGCCTTCGCGGTCGAGGAACAGGTCGCGCACCGGCTCCACGTTGCCGTCGGCCATGAAGCCGGAGAGCCGGCGCCAGAAGATCGTGTAGTCGACCTTGCCCGCGGCCAGCAGCTTGAGAACGCCCTCGATCAGCGGCCGGTCGCCTTCGGCCGCCTCGGCCAGCCCCAGCTTGGCGCGCATGCGGCCCTCGAACTCGTTCGGGAACACCGTCTTGTACGACTCCAGCGCGGCCACCGCGACCTCCTGGTCGCCGATCAGCGGCAGCAGCGCCTGCGCGAGGCAGAACAGGTTCCAGTAGGCCACGTTGGGCTGCTGGTTGAAGGCGTAGCGCCCGTTGGTGTCGCTGTGGTTGCAGATGTGGCGCGGGTCGAAGCCGTCGAGGAACTGGAACGGGCCGTAGTCGATGGTGAGCCCGAGGATGCTCATGTTGTCGGTGTTCATCACGCCGTGGCAGAAGCCCACTGCCTGCCACTGGGCGAGCAGGGCGGCGGTGCGCTCGCTCACGGCTTCCAGGAATGCCGCGTAGGCGTTGCCGCCGAAGCGCTCCGTGGTATGGCAGGCCGGGTAGTAGCGGTCGATGACGTAGTCGGCCAGCGCACGAAGCTCGTCTTCGCGCTGGTTGGCTGCGAAGTGCTCGAAATGGCCGAAGCGCACGAAGCTGGGCGCCACGCGGGTGACGACGGCGGCGCTTTCCACCTCTTCGCGGTAGATGCGCGCGTCGGAGCCGGTCACGCACAGGGCGCGCGTGGTCGGGATGCCCAGGCCGTGCATGGCTTCGCTGCACAGGAATTCGCGGATGCTGGAGCGCAGCACTGCACGGCCGTCGCCGCCACGCGAGTAGGGCGTACGCCCCGCGCCCTTCAGCTGCACCTCGAGCCCGCCTTCGGTCTCGCCGAGCATGATGGCGCGCCCGTCACCGAGCTGGCCGGCCCACACGCCGAACTGGTGGCCGCTGTAGACCGTGGCGAAGGGGCTGGTGCCGGCAATGGGCAGGCTGCCGGTCAACGCGGCCAGCGTGGCATGCGACGAATGCCAATCGGGCGGCAGGCCCAGATCTCGGGCGACAGCTTCGCTGCGGCCCACCCAGTACGGATCGGGCAGCGGCGTCGGCCGCAAGTCGGTGAGAAAGGCCGGTCCCAGGGCGTGGAAACCAGGTTTCCAGCGCAGTCCCAGGTCCGCGACCCCGGTGTCTTCAGCAAGCAAGCTCATGCCCGGATTGTCCGGCACGGCGCGTAACCCCTGGCCGGGCGGGCCATCGGGACCCCGGAGGGGTCAGGCCGCGAGGGCGGCGGGCGCGTCCCAGATGCGCGCCCGGTACTGCGCCGGCGGTACGCCGAACCAGCGCTTGCAGGCACGGAAGAAGTTGCTCGTGTCCACGAAGCCCAGCATGTCGGCCACATCGGTCAACGTGTGGCGGTCTTCGGCCAGGTATTGCTTCGCCAGCTCGCGGCGGGTGCGGTCGAGCAGCGACTGGAACGACACCGACTCTTCCTGCAGCCGCCGCTGCAGCGTGCGCTCGGCCAGTCCGAGGCCCGAGGCGACGTCCTGCCGGCGCGGCTCGCCGTACTGGAGCCGGCGCGCGATCTCGGCGCACACCAGCGTGCTGGTGGTGGTCTGGCCCAGCAGGTTCAGCTGGTCGTCCAGCAGATGCTCCTGCATCTCGCCGAGCACTTCGTGGAAGGTGGGCAGCGGCGTCGCCATGTCGGCGGCCGACAGCAGCAGGCGGTTGGCTTCGGCGTTGAATCGCACATCGCAGCCGAATGCCTCGCGATGCAGCCGGTCGTCGGCCGGCGCGGGGTAGACGAACTCCATGGCCAGCGGCTGCAGGTCGCGGCGCGTGAGCCACTGGCATTGCATGAGCACGGTCAGCAGGGCGTATTCGACGCGCTGGCGGGGAATGGGCAGGCTGCCACCGGTGTGCCGCATCACCATCCAGCAGCCGCGCGGATCGGGCTGCAGCGAAAAGGCCGTCGCGTCCGAGATCACGGCCATGTAGCGGGTCAGCCGCACGAGCGCCGATTCGAGGCTGGAGCTGCACGACATCGCATGTCCCACCGTGCCCAGCTTGCTGTGGGTGGAGGCCAGGTCGCGGTGCAGGCCCAGCGTGGGCCGGCCGGCACGGGCCACTGCAAGCTGCCAGAGCACCGTGATCTCGTCGACCGGGATGCGCGTGTTCTGCCGGTGCAGCGAATCCGGGTCGAAGCCGGCCTCCCGCAGCAGCGAGGGCACGTCCAGCCCCTCGGCCTCGAACATCGACAGGACGCCTTCGAGCCATGCGGCCGAGCTGGTGCGCAGCTCCGGCTGCGGCATGCAGCCCGCCCGGCGCTGGGTGCCGCGCTGGCGCAACGGCATGGAGGCTCCTGAAGTCATTCGTTTGGCTTTGTTGCGATAGCGATGAAAACGGTGCCGGTTTCTAGAATTTTTTTGCGTGTTCGGCGGCCCGGAGTATGGGTGCCGCGCGCCAGGCCAGGAATTCCGATTAACCCGGTGTGGAGACAAAAAACATGAAGACAGAGACAACCGCGCGCAACCAGGCTGCGGCAGCAGTAAAGAAGACCGCAACGGCCAGGGCCGTGGCCCTGGTGATGGCCACGGCCGCCCTGGCGGCACTTTCGGCCTGCGGGGGCGGCTCGTCCGGTTCGTCCGGCTTCGCCTTCCTGCCTAGCGCGCCGCCGCCCGCACCGGCTCCCTCGCCGGCACCGCCCGCCGCCGACGGCCCGATGGTCCGCCAGACCACTGCCGGCAAGGTCGAGGGCGTGGACGACAGCGCCAAGTCGGGCACCTGGTTCTGGAAAGGGATTCCGTTCGCCAAGCCGCCGGTCGGCGAGCTGCGCTGGCGCGCGCCGGCGACGCCCGAGCCCTGGAGCGGCATCCGCCAGGCCACGAAGTTCGGCAACGCCTGCCTGCAGATCGGCCGGATCTTCAGCCCCGGCGCCAACAACACCTATGACGAGACCATCGGCACCATGCTGGGCAAACCGAGCGGCAGCGAGGACTGCCTGTTCGTCAACATCTGGCGCCCGGCCACGGCGGACAAGAACCTGCCGGTGCTGCTCTTCATCCATGGCGGCAGCAACATCTCGGGCTACACGGCCGATCCGCTGTACGACGGCGCGGCACTGGCCAAGGCCGCCAATGCGGTGGTCATCACCGCCAGCTACCGCCTGGGCATCCTGGGCTTCCTGAACGTGCCGCAGCTGCGCCCGGGCGGCACCGAGGGCGACGACTCGGGCAACTTCGCGCTGCTCGACAACATGGCGGCGCTGCGCTTCATCCGCGACAACGTGGCCAACTTCGGCGGCGACCCGGGCAACGTCACGCTCTCGGGCGAGTCGGCCGGCGCCACCAACCTGCTGTCGGTGATGACCTCGCCGATGGCCAAGGGCTTGTTCCACAAGGCCTTCGAGATGAGCGGCGGCATCTCGCTCGCGAGCAACCTGCCGCCGGGCACGCTGCCTTCGCTGTCGCCGGCCTCGGCCTCGCTGGCGCAAGGCGAGGGCATCCTCGAGAAGCTTCTCGTTGCCGACGGCATCGCCGCCGACGCGACGGCGGCAAAGGCCTATATCGCCGGCCGTACGCCGGCGCAGATTGCCGAATACCTGCGCGCGCAGGACGGCGGCAAGATGCTGACCACGGTGGTCGCCGCCGGCCTCGGCTCGGTCGGGCCCATTCCCGACGGCACGGTGATCCCAACCGACCCCATCGGCGCCATCGCTGCCGACCAGTACGTGAAGGTGCCGATGCTCTCCGGCAACACGCGCGACGAGGGCAAGCTCTTCGCGTCGCTGCTGGGCACCATCGGCTTTCCGAAGCCGGGCTGGATCGTCACCGACGCCCAGCGCTTCTCGATGATGTTCAACTTCGACCCCGATGCAGCGCCCACGCTCACGGTGAACGACATCATCGACCCGTTCTACCTTCCGGTAGACAAGCCCGGCACCGGCTACAACGCGGCCACCGCGCTCATCACGAAGGGCCTGTTCGAGGCCAACCGCGACAACCTGCTCAACACGATGAAGACGCGCCAGTCGAACGTCTGGCACTACCGCCTCGACTGGGCGCAGGAAGCCTCTCCGTGGAACGACGTGTACGGCGCGGCGCACGCCTTCGACCTGCCTTTCGTGTTCGGCAATTTCGGCCCGTCGGTGCTGTCGAACGCGATGCGCGGCAAGGCCAACGAGAAGGGGCGGCTGGCGCTGTCGAACGCAGTCATGGCCAGCGTGGGCGCCTTCATGCGAACGGGCGACCCGAACACCGCCGAGCTGGGCGCGACCTGGGCGCCGTGGCCTTCGCAACTGCTGCTCGACGCCACGCCCACGGCCACCAAGATCACCGTGGCGCCCTGACGCTCGCGTACCGCTTTGCCCCGAAGCGCGCGTGGGCAGCGCATGACATCAATCAAAACGATAACGGAGACGGATCAATGAGGACTTTCAGAGATTTCCCACGATGGCGTATTGCCGCGTCGCTGCTTGCCACGGCAGCGGGCATCGCCGCGTGCGGCGGCGGCTCGTCGGGCGGCGGCTTCACCTTTTTCCCGCCGGCCGCCGAAACGCCGCCGGCACAGCCGCCGGCCACGCCCGAGACGGGCGTGGTCCGCAAGTGGGGCTACATCACGCTGCCCGACGGCAACAGGATGCGCTACTCGCTGCTGCTGCCCAACGGCGGCAAGGGCACCTTTCCGCTGCTGGTCGAGTACGACGGCTACAGCTCGGGCTCGGCCCCGAACATCGGCCAGCTCTGGGTGAACGAGGGCTATGCAGTCATGGGCCTGAACGTGCCGGGCACGGGTTGCTCCAGCGGCGAAGACCAGGTCTTCGATGCCAGCACCGGCGCGGCTGGCGCCTTCGCCGTCGAATGGGCCGGCAAGCAGCCGTGGTCGAACGGCAGGATCGGCATGGTCGGCTACTCGTACTCGGGCTACAACCAGCTCTGGGTGGCCGCGCACCGGCCCAAGGGCCTGCTGGCGATCACGCCCAGCAAGAACGTGACCGATCCGTACCGCGACGTGGGCTACCCGGGCGGCATCAAGAACATCGGCTTTCCCTCGCAGTGGTGGGGCGGCTTCCCGGCCACCTGGAACCGCGCGGCGGCGCTGGCCGCCAGGCTCGACGGCGACACGGAATGCGCGAAGACCGTGGCCGACAACATCGAGAAGATCAAGCGGCCCGATCTCGACCTGACCAAGTGGCTCGAGAACCCGTATGCCGACGGCCTCTACGTGAAGCGCAGCGCGTTCTACGAGACCGGCAAGATCGACATTCCCGCGCTGGGCACCCAGTCGTGGCAGGACGAGCAGATCGGCCCGCGCTCGGGCTACTACGAGGACACCATGTCGCCCGACAGGATGTGGCTCGTCAGCTCCAACGGCGACCACCACACCAACGTCACCTCCGACTACATCGACGGCACCCTGAAGCGCTTCCTCGCCCATTTCGTGAAGGGCGAGGACAACGGCTTCGAGAAGGAGCCGCGCGTGCGCCTGCTGCAGGAGATGCAGCAGACCGACCAGAAGGCGGTGAACGGCGCCGCGAAGCTGAAGCAGACGGCCGTGGCCGAGTTCGACCGCCTGCCGGTCAAGGTCAAGCCGATGCGCCTGTGGATGCAGCCAGGCGGCGTGCTCGGCGACGCGAAGCCGAGCTCCGGCGCGGCATCGTCCGACTACAGGTATCCGGCAAAGAGCCCGGTGGTGAACAACCCGGCCGCCGAAGGCTGGCAGGCAGTGGCAGATGCGGAGAAGGACGGCCAGCTAACCTTCACCACCGCAGCCTTGCCCGAGGACCTGAGCTTTTACGGGGAAGGCTCGGCCGACCTGTACCTGAGCGCCACCGCCGACAACACCGACCTGCAGGTCACGGTGTCCGAAGTGCGGCCCGACGGCAAGGAGATGTTCGTGCAACGCGGATGGCTGCGTGCCTCCAAGCGCGCGCTCGACGACAGCCGCTCCACCGAACTGCGTCCCTTCGGCGACTTCACGCAACCGAAGGAGGCGGCGCTGCTGCCGGGGCAACCCAACCTGGTGCGCATCGAGATCCAAAAGTTCGCCCACGTCTTTCGCGCCGGCTCCAGCATCCGCGTGACGGTGGACTCGCCCTCGCAGACAGGCTTCTGGCTGTTCGGCAACGACAAGACGCCTTCGACCAACACGCTGTGGCATGAGGCCGCCAATGCTTCGAGCATCGTGCTGGGCTATGTGCCGTACCCGCATGCAGCCGCTCTGCCGGACTGCGGCAAGACGCTGCGTCAGCCGTGCCGCACCAACGTGGTGACGGTGCCGGCGGGCACCGGTCCGAGGGCTCCCACTTGAGCCGCTTCGTTCAATCGTGCAGTGCGGGTTTGTGTCATTGTGGAAGTGGCCGAAGCTTGCGTGAATCCGTTGTCCGCAAGTTTTCATGAAGTCATTTCACATAGGAGTCCGTAGATGCTGGGTTTGATGCAAGACCAACCGCTTCTGATCTCGTCGCTGATCGAGTTCGCCGAGCGCCACAACGGCGACGGCGAGATCGTCTCGCGTCGTGTCGAAGGCGATATCCACCGCTGCACCTGGCGCGACATCGCATCGCGCGCCAAGCAGGTGGCCAACGCGCTGGACGGCGAGCAATTGCTGTTCAGCGACCGCATCGCCACCCTGGCCTGGAACGGCTATCGCCACCTCGAGCTCTACTACGGCGTGAGCGGCAGCGGCCGCGTGCTGCACACCATCAACCCGCGCCTGCATCCCGACCAGATCGCGTGGATCGCCAACCACGCCGAAGACCAGATCCTGTGCTTCGACCTCACGTTCCTGCCGCTGGTGCAGGCCGTGCATGCGCGTTGTCCCACGATCCGGAAATGGGTTGCACTGTGTGACGCCGACAAGCTCCCCGCCGACAGCGGTGTGCCCAACCTCGTGAGCTACGAGAGCTGGATGGGTTCGCAGCCCGCCGAGTACGAATGGCCCAGCTTCGACGAGAACTCGGCCTCGAGCATGTGCTACACGAGCGGCACCACGGGCAACCCCAAGGCCGCGCTCTACAGCCACCGCTCGACGCTGCTGCACGCGTATGCGGCCGCGCTGCCCGACGTGATGCACCTGTCGGCGCGCGACTCGGTGCTGCCGGTGGTGCCGATGTTCCACGTCAACGCATGGGGCATTCCGTATTCGGCCGCGTTGGTGGGTTGCAAGCTGGTGTTTCCCGGCCCGGCGCTCGACGGCAAGTCGGTGTACGACCTGATCGAGGCCGAGGGCGTGACCTTCGCCGCAGGCGTGCCCACCGTGTGGCAGATGCTGCTGGGCCACATGCAGGCGGGCGGCCTGAAGTTCAGCAAGCTCAACCGCACGGTGATCGGCGGCTCGGCCTGCCCGCCGGCCATGATCAAGGCGTTCCAGGACCTCTACAACGTAGAGGTGCTGCACGCCTGGGGCATGACCGAGATGAGCCCGTTGGGCACGCTGTGCACGCTCAAGAACAAGCACCTGTCGCTGCCGGCCGACGCGCAGCTGCAGATCCGCATGAAGCAGGGCCGCGCCATCTTCGGCGTCGACATGAAGATCATCGATGGCGACGGCAAGGAGCTGCCGTGGGACGGCAAGGCCTACGGCGACCTGCTGGTCAAGGGGCCGTGGATCGTCAAGGAATACTTCAAGGGCGAGGGCGGCGACCCGCTCATTCCCGACGAGCGCAACCGCGGCTGGTTCCCCACCGGCGACGTGGCCACCATCGACGCCGAGGGCTACCTGCAGATCACCGACCGCAGCAAGGACGTGATCAAGTCCGGCGGCGAGTGGATCAGCTCCATCGACATCGAGAACATCGCCGTCGCGCATCCGGCCGTGGCCATGGCCGCGTGCATCGGCGTGTTCCATCCGAAGTGGGACGAGCGGCCGATCATCGCGGTCGTGAAGAAGCCCAATGCCGAGGTCACGCGCGAAGAGCTGCTGAAGTTCTACGAGGGCAAGACCGCCAAGTGGCAGATCCCGGACGACGTGGTGTTCGTCGAGGCCATCCCGATCGGCGCCACCGGAAAGATCCTCAAGACCAAGCTGCGAGAGCTACTTAAAGACTACAAGCTGCCCGGCCTCTGAAACAACGAGCAAAGCCCACCCGCACTGTCGCGCACGCGATAGGAAAGCCGCCTCGGCGGCTTCCCTTCCGGGCAATCCCTGTGCGGCGAAGAAAAGGGCGCTTGTACGCTGGCAGTCCGCCTTTCACACTGGAGACTCTTCATGCAATTTGCTATCAAGTCAGTAGCTGCCTGTGCAATGTTGGTGGGCGCCACCGCCGCATTCGCCCAAAAGGGCGAGACCGTCAAGATCGCCTGGCTCGACCCGCTGTCGGGCCTGATGGCTGCGGTGGGCACCAACCAGCTGAAGACCACGCAATTCCTTGCTGAAGAGTTCAACAAGAAGAACCAGTCGGGCGTGAAGTTCGAGATCATCGCGCTCGACAACAAGCTCAGCCCGCAGGAGACCACGGCGGCCCTGCGTTCCGCGCAGGACCAGGGCGCGCGCTACATCATGCAGGGCAACGGCTCCGGCCCCGCGCTCGCGATCATCGACGCCGTCGAGAAGAACAACGCGCGCAATCCGGGCAAGGAGCTGCTGTACATGAACTACGCGGCGGTCGATCCCGACCTGACCAACAGCAAGTGCAGCTACTGGCACTTCCGGGTCGACGCCGACACCTCCATGAAGATGGAGGCGCTGACCACCTGGATGAAGGACCAGCCCGACATCAAGAAGGTCTACATCCTCGGCCAGAACTACGCCCACGGCGTGCAGGTGTCGAAGTTCGCGAAGGAAGACCTGAAGGTCAAGCGCCCCGACATCCAGATCGTGGGCGACGACCTGCATCCGCTCGCGCAGGTGCGCGACTTCTCTCCCTACATCGCCAAGATCAAGGCCTCGGGCGCCGACACCGTGATCACCGGCAACTGGGGCTCCGACCTGTCGCTGCTCATCAAGGCCGCCAACGACTCGGGCCTGAACGTCAAGTTCCTCACCTACTACGCGCCTGGCGCCGGCACGCCGACGGCCATGGGCGCCACCTCGGAGGGCAAGGTCTACACCGTGGCCTATGCCCACTACAACATGGGCGGCGAGATCCAGCAGCTGCTCGCGGGCTACAAGAAACGCATGAACGACGACCTCACGCAGTCGTCGATCTATCACGTGTTCGCGCTGCTCGACGCGGCCTTTGCCAAGACCAAGTCGACCGACCCTGTGAAGGTGGCCGCCGCGCTGGAGGGCATGAAGATCAAGAGCTTCAACGGCGAGGTCGAGGTGCGCAAGGCCGACCACCAGTTGCAGCAGGGTCTCTACATCTCGCGCTGGGAGAAGGCCAGCGCCAAGTACCCGTACGACGCGGAGAACACCGGCTACACGAACGTTCCCGTGAAGTACTTCGAATCGTACGTGGCGAGCACGCCCACGTCGTGCCAGATGAAGCGCCCCTAGGCGTCTTTGTGAACGCGTTTCCTACCCGGTGGTAGCAGCAGCCTACCGGCGGGTAGCAAATTGGAGAAACGCGGTGTCGCATGCGCGATAGAAACGGGCCTTTGCGGCACCCCTCTTACGGGCATTCCCTGAGGGGAGGGGCTGCAAACGCTTGTACTCTCGTGCGGCGTTTTTGATTCGGTTTGACCAGGAGATATAGATTGAAGTTCGCTCTGAAAATCGCCGCAGCAGCCGTCATCGCTGCCACCGCCACCGGTGCCTTTGCCCAGAAGGGTGAAACCGTCAAGATCGCATGGCTCGACCCGCTGTCGGGCCTCATGGCCGCGGTCGGGACGAACCAGCTCAAGACCTTCCAGTTCTTCGCAGAAGAGTTCAACAAGAAGAACGCGGCGGGCGTGAAGTTCGAGATCATCGGCATCGACAACAAGTTGAGCCCGCAGGAGACCACCAGCGCGCTGCGCTCGGCTCTCGACCAGGGCGCGCGCTACATCGTGCAGGGCAACGGCTCCGGCCCGGCGCTCGCCATCATCGACGCGCTCGAGAAGAACAACGCGCGCAATCCGGGCAAGGAAGCGCTGTACCTGAACTACGCCGCCGTCGACCCCGACCTGACCAACAGCAAGTGCAGCTACTGGCAGTACCGCTTCGACGCCGACACGTCGATGAAGATGGAAGCGCTGACCACCTACATGAAGGACCAGCCGGACATCAAGAAGGTCTACCTGCTCAACCAGAACTACGCGCACGGCCAGCAGGTCTCGAAGTTCGCCAAGGAAAACCTCAAGACCAAGCGCCCCGACGTGCAGATCGTCGGCGACGACCTGCATCCGCTGGCCCAGGTGCGCGACTTCGCGCCGTACGTGGCCAAGATCAAGGCATCGGGCGCGGATACCGTCATCACCGGCAACTGGGGCTCCGA
The DNA here is from genome assembly GCF_003965815.1 of Variovorax gossypii. Classification (GTDB taxonomy): domain Bacteria; phylum Pseudomonadota; class Gammaproteobacteria; order Burkholderiales; family Burkholderiaceae_C; genus Variovorax; species Variovorax gossypii. The sequence continues at coordinate 403,967 of NZ_RXOE01000001.1, forward strand.
CCTCGCGCTGCTCATCAAGTCGGCCAACGACTCGGGCCTGAACGTCAAGTTCTACACCTACTACGCCGTGACCACCGGCACGCCGACCGCCATGGGCGCGGCGTCCGACGGCAAGGTGTACCAGGTCGGTTATGCCCACTACAACATGGGCGGCGACATGCAGAAGTACGCCGAGGACTTCAAGAAGAAGTTCAACGACGACCTCTACACCACCGACGTCTACACCGTGTTCCAGGCTCTGACCGAAGCCTTCGTGAAGACCAAGTCGACCGACCCCGTCAAGGTGGCGGCTGCCATGGAAGGCATGAAGTTCAAGAGCTTCAACGGCGAGATCGAGCTGCGCAAGACCGACCACCAGGCACAGCAGGGCCTGTACATCGCCAAGTGGGAGAAGGCCAGCGCCAAGTACCCGTACAGCCCGGAGAACACCGGCTACACGCTGGCCCCGGTGAAGTACTACGACGCCTACGTGGCGAGCACGCCCACCTCCTGCCAGATGAAGCGGCCTGGCGGCGCCTCCTGATCGCAGCCTGATCGCCATCCGACAGGTCGAGGCCCGACTTCAACACTCGGGCCTTTTTCTTTTTCCACCTGACACGAAAGACCGATGAACGTCGAATTCTTCGTCATCTCGCTGCTCAACGGCGTGAGCTACGGCTTGCTGTTGTTCATGCTGAGTTCCGGCCTCACGCTGATCTTCAGCATGATGGGCGTGCTCAACTTCGCGCATGCCAGCTTCTACATGCTGGGCGCCTATTTCGCCTACACGCTGTCCGGCATCGTGGGCTTCTGGCCGGCGCTGTTCATCGCGCCGGTGCTGGTGTTCGCACTGGGCGCCGCCTTCGAGCGCTACTGCCTGCGCCGGGTCCACAAGTTCGGCCATGTGCCCGAGCTGCTGGTGACCTTCGGTCTCTCGTACCTGATCCTCGAAGTCGTGCAGCTGGTGTGGGGCCGCTCCACGGTGCCGTACGGCCTCCCGTCGGCGCTGCAGGGGCCGCTCTTCTCGCTCTACGGCACGCAGTTCCCGAAGTCGCGCTCCTTCATCATGCTGGTGGCTGTGCTGATGCTGCTGTCGGTGTGGCTGCTGCTCACGCGCACGCGCATCGGCCTGGTCATCCAGGCGGCGCTGAAGCACCCCGAGATGGTCGAGGCGCTGGGCCACAACGTGCCGCGCGTCTTCATGCTGGTGTTCGGCGGCGGTGCCGCGCTGGCGGGCCTCGCGGGCGTGGTCGGCGGCAACACCTATGTCACCGAGCCGGCGATGGCTGCCTCCGTCGGCTCCATCATCTTCGTGGTGGTGGTGGTCGGCGGCATGGGCTCGCTGGCCGGCGCCTTCCTGGCCTCGCTGATCATCGGCATCGTGCAGACCTTCGCGGTGGCCATGGACCAGTCGCTGGCCACCGGCCTGCAGGCCTTCGGCGTGGCGGTGACCGACCAGACCTTCGGCTACGAGCTGCTCAAGCTGACCATCTCGCAGGTCGCCCCGATCCTTCCGTACCTCTTCCTGGTGCTGATCCTCATCTTCAGGCCCAAGGGTCTTCTCGGAACGCGGGAGGACTGATGCCATGAACACCGCAACGACAACCGCTTCGACGACCTCCACGCCCGTTCGCTACTACCGGTTCAAGCCGCTGAACATCGGCCGCATCCTGATCTGGTCCTTCTTCGCGCTGCTGCTGATCGTGGCGCCGATGATCTTCACCAGCAGCCTGGCGCTGACCATGCTGTCGCAGATCGGCTACCTCATCATCATCTGCCTGAGCTACAACATGCTGCTGGGGCAGGGCGGCATGCTCAGCTTCGGGCACGCGGTGTACGTGGGCCTGGGCTCGTTCATCGCCATCCATGCGATGAACCTGGCCAGCGCCGGCAAGCTGCCGGTTCCGCTGGTGCTGATTCCGCTCGTGGGCGGCCTGGGCGGCATGTTCTTCGCCTTCGTGTTCGGCTACGTGTCGACCAAGAAGTCGGGCACCACCTTCGCGATGATCACGCTGGGCCTGGGCGAGCTGGTGGCCGCGATGTCGCTGATGTTCCCCAGCTTCTTCGGCGGCGAGGGCGGCATCACCACCAACCGCGTGTACGGCGCCTCTTTCTTCGGGCTCAACTTCGGTCCGCAGAACCAGGTGTACTACCTGATCGCCGTCTACTGCTTCATCTGCACCGGCCTGATGTTCGCCTTCACCGGCACGCCGCTCGGGCGCATGCTCAACGCGGTGCGAGACAACCCGGAGCGCGTGGAGTTCATCGGCTACAACACGCAGCGCGTTCGCTACTACGCCTTCATCATCGCGGGCTTCTTCGCGGGCATCGGCGGCGGCCTGGCGGCCATCAACTTCGAGATCGTGAATGCGGCCGACAGCCTCAACGGGCTGCGCTCGGGCAGCTACCTGCTGTTCACCTTCCTGGGCGGCGCGACCTTCTTCTTCGGGCCGATCATCGGCGCGGCGCTGCTGGTGTTCGCGCTGGTGCTGCTGTCCGAACTCAGCAAGGCCTGGCTGCTGTACGTGGGCCTGGTGTTCCTGCTGATGGTGATGTTCGCGCCCGGCGGCGTGGCCAGCCTGATCATGATGAACGTGCGCGTGGCGCTGTTCGGCAAGATCAAGCGCTTCTACCTGCTGTACGTGGGCCTTTTCATCGGCGCGGCCATCATGCTCGCGGGCGCCGCGGCCATGGTCGAGATGATCTATCACATGCAGCTGAACGCGGCTCTCGGACCGATGGTGCCGTTCGCGGGCCTGCAGCTCGATACCTCGTCGGCTACGGCGTGGATCGTCGCTGTGGCGCTGCTGGCCGTGGGCCTGGGCGTGTTCGAGGTGGTGCGCCGGCGCTTCGCGAAGGTCTGGGGCCAGGCCCAGGAAGAAATCGAAGCCGAGATCAAGCGCAGGGAGACCGCATGACCTATTCACTCGAACTCAAGAACCTGCGAAAGAGCTTCGGCAAGACCGACATCATCCGCGGCGTCGACCTGGCCGTGACGGCAGGCGAGCGCATTGCGATCATCGGGCCGAACGGCGCTGGCAAGTCGACGCTCTTCAACCTCATCAGCGGCCGGCTCGCGCCGAGCAGCGGCGAGGTGCTGCTCAACGGCACGCGCATCGACGGCATGAAGCCGTACGAGATCAACCGCATGGGGCTGTCGCGCAGCTTCCAGATCACCAACATCTTTCCGAAGCTCACGGTCTTCGAGAACCTGCGCTGCGGCGTGCTCTGGAGCCTGGGCTACAAGTACACCTTCCTGCGCTTTCTCTCGAACCTCGACGACGCCAACGAGCGCACCGAGGAGCTCATCAGGCAGATCGGCCTGGAGAAGAAGCGCGACGTGCACGCGGTGAACCTCACCTACGCCGAGCAGCGCGCGCTGGAGATCGGCGTGACCATCGCCGGCGGCGCCAGCGTGATCCTGCTGGACGAGCCCACGGCGGGCATGAGCAAGACCGAGACCTCGCACTTCATCTCGCTCATCAAGCACGTGACCGTCGGCAAGACGCTGCTGACGGTGGAGCACGACATGGGCGTGGTCTTCGGGCTGGCCGACAAGATCGCGGTGGTGGTGTACGGCGAGGTGATCGCCTTCGACACACCGGCTGCCGTTCGTGCCAATGCGCGAGTGCAGGAGGCTTATCTGGGCTCCGCTGTTGCCGATGCACAGGGGGCGGGACACTGAAATGCTGAAGCTTCAAGACATCCACGCCTACTACGGCAAGAGCCATGTGCTGCATGGCGTTTCCTTCGACGTGAATCCGGGCGAGATCGTGGCGCTGCTGGGGCGCAACGGCTCGGGCCGCTCGACCACCGCCAAGGCCATCATGGGCCTGGTGCATGCCGAGGGCGGCCTGCACTGGAAGGGGCAGGACATCCTGCGCCGCAAGGCCTACGAGATCGCGCACTTCGGCATCGGCTACGTGCCGGAGAACCGCGACATCTTCCCCAAGCTCACGGTGCACCAGAACCTGCTGCTGGGGCAGAAGGGCTCGGGCAAGGGCAGCCGCTGGTCGTTCGACGACATGTACGGCATGTTCCCGCGCCTGAAGGAGCGCCAGCACACCGAGGCCGGCGTGCTCTCGGGCGGCGAGCAGCAGATGCTCACGCTGTGCCGCACGCTGATGGGCGACCCCGACCTCATCATCATCGACGAGCCGACCGAAGGCCTCGCGCCCAAGATCGTCGAGCTGGTCGGGCAGTACCTGCGCACGCTCAAGGACAAGGGCATCTCGGTGCTGCTGATCGAGCAGAAGCTCACTATCGCGATGGCGATTTCCGACCGTGCTCTTGTCATGGGCCACGGCAGCATCGTGTTCGACGGCACGCCGGACAGCCTGCGCGCCGACGCGGCCACTCGCAAGGAGTGGCTGGAAGTCTAGGCCCCCCAGGCTTCGCGCACTTCGTGTCGCGCACGCCTTCCCCCTTGCAGGGGGCAACACCTGCGGCCCGGCGAAGCCGGTTCCGCGGTGTTTCCGGAAAGTCCCGGCCTCCTCATGGAAGGCCTTGTCTCTACAGCGACTGCGTGCCATTGTTTGGCCTCGCGAAACGCCTAGAATCTCCTGAAAAAGAACACTCGTGCTTTTTCTTCTTTTTCTTCACACACCAAGGAACGCAGCATGACGGCTGAATACAAAGTGCTCGGCGATATCGCCGTGATCACACTGACCAACCCTCCGGTCAACGGTCTCGGTTTCTCGACGCGCATCGGCATCACCGACGGCCTGTCGAAGGCCAATGCCGACGACGCCGTCAAGGCCATCGTCATCACCGGCGCCGGCAAGGCGTTCTCGGGCGGCGCGGACATCAAGGAGTTCGGCACGCCCAAGGCGCTGCAGGAGCCCAACCTGCTGAGCGTGATCCTCGCGCTCGAAGCTTCTCCCAAGCCCATCGTCGCGGCCATCCACTCGGTGTGCATGGGCGGCGGCCTCGAGCTGGCCCTGGGCTGCCACTACCGCGTGGCCGCCCCCGGCACCAGCGTGGCACTGCCTGAAGTCAAGCTGGGCCTGCTGCCCGGCGCGGGCGGCACGCAGCGCCTGCCGCGCGTGCTGGGCGTCGAGACAGCGCTGAACATGATCGTCAGCGGCGAACCCGTGAAGAGCGAGCTGCTCGCGAGCCTGCCCGGCCAGAAGCTGTTCGACAAGCTGGCGGCCTCGGCCGAGTCGGTGTTCGAAGAGGCCGTGGAATTCGCCAAGAGCGTGGCCGGCAAGACGGGCGAGGCCCTGCCGCTGGTGCGCAACCTGCCGTGCAAGCACCCGCAGGGCGACGCCTACTTCCAGTTCGCGAAGAACATGGTCGGCGGCATGTCGAAGAACTACCCCGCGCCGCTGAAGTGCGTCGACGCCGTGCAGGCCGCCACCAGGCTGAAGTTCGACGAAGGCATGGCCGAGGAGCGCCGCCTGTTCACCGCGCTGATGTTCACGCCCGAATCGCTGGCACTGCGCCACCTGTTCATGGCCGAACGGGCCGCGAGCAAGATCCCCGACGTGCCCGAAGACACGCCCAAGCGCGAGATCAAGTCGGTCGGCGTGATCGGCGCCGGCACCATGGGCGGCGGCATCTCGATGAACTTCCTGAACGCGGGCATCCCCGTGACCATCCTCGAGATGAAGCAGGAAGCGCTCGACCGCGGCATCGCCACCATCAAGAAGAACTACGAAGCCCAGGTCAAGAAGGGCAAGCTCAAGCAGGACAAGTACGAGCAGCGCATGGCCCTGCTGAGCACCACGCTGAGCTACGACGAGTTGAAGAACGCCGACCTCATCATCGAGGCCGTGTTCGAGGAAATCGGCGTGAAGGAAAAAGTGTTCAAGGAGCTCGACCGCGTCGCCAAGAAGGGCGCGATCCTGGCCTCGAACACCTCGACGCTCGACGTCGACAAGATCGCCTCGTTCACCGAGCGTCCGCAGGACGTGGTCGGCATGCACTTCTTCAGCCCCGCCAACGTGATGAAGCTGCTTGAAGTGGTGCGCGGCAAGGCCACCGCCAAGGACGTGCTGGCCACGGTCATGGCCATCGGCAAGAAGATCAAGAAGACGGCAGTGGTCTCGGGCGTGTGCGACGGTTTCATCGGCAATCGCATGATCGAGCAGTACAGCCGCCAGGCCGGCTTCCTGCTGGACGAAGGCGCCACGCCGCAGCAGGTCGACAAGGCCATCGAGAAGTTCGGCTTCGCCATGGGCCCGTTCCGCATGGGCGACCTGGCCGGCAACGACATCGGCTGGGCCATCCGCAAGCGCCGCGCCGTCGAACGCGCCGACATGAAGTACAGCCGCACGGCCGACAAGCTCTGCGAGCTGGGCCGCTTCGGCCAGAAGACCGGGGCAGGGTGGTACGACTACCAGGCCGGCAAGCGCGATGCCATTCCGTCGGACCTCGTCAACAAGATGATCGAGGACCACCGCAAGGAACTGGGCATCACGCCGCGCAAGATCTCCGACGAGGAAATCGTGCAGCGCCTGGTGTACGCGCTGGTCAACGAAGGCGCGCACATCCTGGAAGACGGCATCGCCTCGAAGTCGGGCGACATCGACATGGTGTACCTCACCGGCTACGGCTTCCCGATCTATCGCGGTGGCCCGATGCACTACGCGTCGCAGGTCGGCCTGTACAACGTGGCCGAGACGATGAAGCGCTTCGCGAAGAACCCGCGCGACGACGCCGAGTTCTGGCAGCCCGCGCCGCTGATCCAGAAGCTGGTGGCCGAAGGCAAGTCCTTCGGCTGATATCGACCAGGCAGAACCTGAACCGGGATCAAGACCGCCAATGTTGAAACGCATCTTCCTCGGGCTGCTGCTGGCAATCGTGCTGCTGGTGGCCGCCGTGGCGGTCAAGACCTGGACCACGCCATCGCAGCAGCTGGCGGTGGCGCCCGCGCCGAAGCTGGACATCGACCTGCAGGCAGCCGCCAAGCGGCTGTCGACGGCGATCACGTTCCGCACGGTGTCGGGGCTGGACGATCCGGCCGCCAACGCGGCCGAGTTCGACAAGCTGCACGCATTCCTCGAGCAGCAGTTTCCGAAAGTGCACGCCACCCTGAAGAAGGAAGTGGTGGGCAACAAGGCGCTGCTCTACACCTGGACCGGTACCGACCCGCAGGCCAAGCCCGTTGCGCTGATGGCGCACCAGGACATGGTGCCCATCGCGCCGGGCACCGAGAAGGCATGGTCGGTCGATCCCTTCTCGGGCGAGATCAAGGACGGCTACATCTGGGGCCGCGGCACGCTCGACAACAAGAGCAACCTGTTCGCGCAGATGGAAGCCATCGAGCTTCTCATCGGCAGCGGCTTCAAGCCGAGGCAGACTGTCTACCTCGTGATGGGCGACGACGAGGAGGTGAGCGGCCTGCGTGGCGCGCTGCCCATCGCCGAGCTGCTCAAGTCGCGCAACGTGCGCCTCGACTGGGTGCTCGACGAAGGCCTGCTCGTGCTCGACGGCGTGCTGCCGGGCCTGAGCAGGCCGGCCGCGCTCATCGGCCTGGCGGAGAAGGGCTATGCGACCTTCTTCCTGTCGCTCGACACCGCTCCCGGCCATTCGTCGATGCCGCCGCAGCACAGCGCCATCGGCAGCATGAGCGCCGCGCTGGCGCGCCTCGAGGCCAACCCGATGCCCGGCGGCATCAAGGGCGTGGCGGGCCAGATGTTCGGTGCGCTGGCGCCCGAGATGAGCGGCGTCAACCGCGTGATGCTTTCGAACCTGTGGCTCACCGAGCCGCTGGTGCGTGGCCAGCTCGAGAAGAGCCCGAGCAGCAACGCCATGCTGCGCACCACCACCGCGCTGACCATCGTGCGCGCGGGCAACAAGGACAACGTGCTGCCCGGCCGCGCCGAGGCTGCCGTCAACTTCCGCATCCTGCCGGGCGACACCATCGCCAGCACCGAGGCGCACCTGCGCAAGGCGCTGGGCAACGACGACATCAAGATCAAGGCCTATCCGGGCAATTCGGAGCCGTCGCCGGTGTCGCCGACCGACAGCACCGGCTACCGCGCGATCCAGCAGGCCGTGCGCCAGAGCTTTCCCGACGCGGTGGTGGCCCCCGGCCTCATGACCGCCGCGACCGACTCGCGCCACTTCAGCATCGTGAGCGACGCCGTCTTCCGCTTCTCGCCGTTCCGCGTGAAGGGCGAGGACCTGGCGCGCTTCCACGGCAACAACGAACGCCTGGCCATCTCGAACTACGGCGAGATGATCGGCTTCTACCGCCAGCTCCTGAGCAACACCAACGCTGCTCCGGCGCAATGACGACAACCGCAACCTCTTTTCCCTTCCCTCTGCTTCAAAGGACCTCACCATGACCAGCGCCGTCATCGTTTCCACTGCCCGCACGCCGCTCGCGAAGAGCTGGAAGGGTGCCTTCAACATGACGCACGGCGCCACGCTCGGCGGCCACGCGGTGCAGCACGCCGTGCAGCGCGCCGGCATCGACCCCGCATCGGTCGACGACGTCATCGTGGGTTGCGCCACGCCCGAAGGCGCGACCGGCTCGAACATCGCGCGCCAGATCGCGCTGCGCGCCGGCCTGCCGATCACCACCTCGGGCATGACCATCAACCGCTTCTGCTCCTCGGGCCTGCAGACCATCGCCACCGCCGCCCAGCGCATCATCGCGGGCGAGGGCGAGGTCTATGTGGCCGGCGGCGTCGAGAGCATCTCGTGCGTGCAGAACGAAGCCAACAAGCACATGCTGGCCGATCCCTGGCTCGTGAAGCACAAGCCCGAGATCTACTGGAACATGCTGCAGACGGCCGAGCAGGTCGCCAAGCGCTACAACATCGGCCGCGACGCCATGGACGAATACGGCGCGCAAAGCCAGCAGCGCGCCACTGCCGCGCTGGAAGCCGGCCTCTTCAAGGCCGAGATCGCTCCCATCACCGTGCTGGCCGGCGTGGCCGACCCCGTGATGGGCCTGCGCACCAAGGAAGTCACCGTCGAGAACGACGAAGGCATCCGCCCGGGCACCACCAAGGAAGGCATCAGCGGCATCCGCCCGGCCATTCCCGGCGGCGTGATCTCGGCCGGCAACGCCAGCCAGTTCTCCGACGGCGGCGGCGCCTGCGTGGTGGTCGACGAGAAGTACGCCGAGCAGAAGGGCCTGAAGCCCCTGGGCCGCTTCCTCGGCTTCGCCGTGGCCGGCTGCGAGCCCGACGAAATGGGCATCGGCCCCGTCTTCGCCATTCCGAAGGTGCTCAAGCGCCTGGGCCTGACGGTCAACGACATCGACCTGTGGGAGCTGAACGAAGCCTTCGCCGTGCAGGTGATCTACTGCCGCGACAAGCTGGGCATCCCCGGTGACCGCCTGAACGTGAACGGCGGTGCCATCGCCGTGGGCCACCCCTACGGCGTGAGCGGCCAGCGCCTCACGGGCCACGCGCTCATCGAAGGCAAGCGCCGCGGCGCGAAGAAGGTCGTGGTCACGATGTGCATCGGCGGCGGCATGGGTGCCGCCGGCGTGTTCGAGGTGCTCTGAGTCTCTTTTTGAGCCGCTGAAACCAGGCTTCCGGACACCGAAGTCGCGGAGGTTACGCAGAAGTCGCAGAAGAGAAACCAAAATTTCATTGGTTTTTCGCTGCGACTTTTTTTGCGCGGTTTTTGCACTCTTTCGCACCCCTTTAGCGTTCGGCAGTTTGATGCCGCCCCCGCTCCCCCGGAGAACACCATGAGCCTGCGCTCCACCCTCGACTTTCTGCTCTACGACTGGCTCGACGCCGAATCCCTCAACCAGCGCGAGCGCTTCGCCGACCACTCGCGCGAGACCTTCGACGCGGTGCTCGACACCTGCGAGCGCATCGCGCGCGAGAAGTACGCGCCGTTCAACCGCACGGTCGACACGCAGGAGCCGCATTTCGACGGCGAGAAGGTCGTGCTGCCGCAGGCCACGCACGACGCGCACAAGGCCTTCGTCGAGTCGGGAATGATGAGCGCGGCGCAGGACTACGACATCGGCGGCATGCAGCTGCCCTACACGCTGCAGGCCGCGGCCAACAGCTTCTTCGCGATGGCCTCGGTGAGCATCGGCTCGAACATGCTCACCAGCGGCAACGCCAACCTGCTGATGGTGCACGGCACCGAGATGCAGAAGGAGGTCTTCGCCAAGAACGAGTTCTCGGGCCGCTGGGCCGGCACCATGTGCCTGTCGGAGCCGCAAGCGGGCTCGTCGCTGAGCGACGTGGCCACGCGCGCCGTGCCTGACGGCGACGACTTCCAGAACGACCCGCTGGGCCCGCGCTACCGTCTCACGGGCAACAAGATGTGGATCTCGTCGGGCGACCACGAGCTGACCGAGAACATCGTGCACATCGTGCTGGCCAAGATTCCCGACGAGAACGGCAAGCTGGTGCCCGGCACGCGCGGCATCTCGCTGTTCATCGTGCCCAAGCGCATGGTCGACACCGATGGCCAACTTACCGGCCAGCGCAACGACGTGGCGCTCGCGGGCCTCAACCACAAGCTGGGCTGGCGCGGCACCACGAACACGCTGCTGAACTTCGGCGAGGGCAAGTACCCGGTCGACGGCAAGGCGGGCGCGGTGGGCTATCTGGTCGGCGAGCCCGGCAAGGGCCTGCACTGCATGTTCCACATGATGAACGAGGCGCGCATCGGTGTCGGCACGGCCGCCACCATGCTCGGCATGGCCGGCTACCACGCCTCGCTCGAGTACGCCAAGAGCCGCCCGCAGGGCCGGCTGGTGAAGAAGCCCGATGCCGCCGGTGCAGCCGTTGCCAAGGACTCGGCGGCGCCGCAGGTGCGCATCATCGAGCACGCCGACGTGCGCCGCATGCTGCTGGCCCAGAAGGCGTACTGCGAGGGCGCGCTGGCGCTGGAGCTGTACTGCGCACGGCTGGTCGACGAGCAGAAGACCGGCGACGCGCAGGCCGCCGACGACGCGCGGCTGCTGTTGGAAGTGCTCACGCCCATCGCCAAGAGCTGGCCCAGCGAGTGGTGCCTGGAGGCCAATTCGCTGGCCATCCAGGTGCACGGCGGCTATGGCTACACGCGCGATTTCCCGGTGGAGCAGTACTGGCGCGACAACCGCCTGAACATGATCCACGAGGGCACCCACGGCATCCAGGCAGCCGACCTGCTGGGCCGCAAGGTGCTGATGGAGAAGGGCCGCGGCCTGCAGCTGCTGGCCGCGCGCATGACGGGCACCATCGGCCGCGCGGCCAAGGTGCCGGCGCTGGCGGCCCATGCCAAGGCGCTGGGCGGCGCGCTGCAGCGCATCGGCAGCGCCACAGAGGCTGCGTGGTCCACCGGCGACCCGGCTGAGGCGCTGGCCAACGCCGTGCCGTACATGCAGGCCTTCGGCCACACGGTGCTGGCCTGGATCTGGCTGGACGTGGCCCAAAGGGCCCTGGAAAGCGATGGAGAAAAGGCGAGGGCGGTAACAGCTGGCAAGATCGGCGCCACGGACTATTTCTTCCACTACGAGCTGCCGAAAATCGGCGCATGGCTCAACGTGGTCGAAACCCGCGACCCGACCTGTACAGCTTTGCCCGAGGACGCCTTCTGATGGCCACGACCGATTCGCCGAACACCGCCCCCAACAACAACCCTGCCGCCAAGCCGCCGAAGCCGCACGCGCGGCTCGAGAAATGGATCTGGATCCTGATCTACGGCGGCCTGTTCGGCGTGGTCCTGGGCATTGCCACAGGCCGCACCGACGCTGCGCTGGGCTGGTCCATTGCGGTGCCCGGCGGCATCGTGGCGCTGGTCGGTTTCGTGCTGATCTACGTGCGCTCGCGCCTTTCCAACAACCCTTCCGGCAAGTGACCGACCGAACGAAACCCGCCATGCTCAAGCACATCGTGATGTGGAAGTTCAAGGAACACGCCGAGGGCGCCGACAAGGCGACCAACCTGCTCAAGGCCAAGGCGCTGCTCGATGCCTGCGCGAAGCTCTCGCCCGGCACACTGCGCTTCGAGGTAGCCATCGCCCAGCCCGGGCTTGAGGCCACCTACGACCTGGTCCTGTACTCGGAATTCACCGACGCCGCCGCGCTCGCGGCCTATGCGGACCATCCGCAGCACGTGGCCCTGAAGCCATTCATCGGCGCAGTGCGCGAAGCCCGCCAGTGCATGGACTACGAGATCTGATCCAACCCGAACCCCGGAGACAACCCATGACCGCACGCACCGTCCAGAAACTCTTCGACCTCACCGGCAAGACCGCCCTCGTCACCGGCGGCTCGCGCGGCCTGGGCCTGCAGATGGCCCACGCGCTGGGCGAGGCCGGCGCGAAGATCATGCTGAGTTCGCGCAAGGCCGAAGACCTGGAGCAGGCCGCAGCCGAGCTGCAGGCCGCCGGCATCGACGCGCGCTGGATCGCCGCCGACTGCTCGAAGGAAGAAGACACCCGCCGCCTGGCCGACGAGACGCTGCAGCGCATGGGCGCTGTCGACATCCTGGTGAACAACGCGGGCGCCAGCTGGGGCGCGCCGGCCGAGAACCATCCGGTCGAGGCCTGGGACAAGGTGATGAACCTCAACGTGCGCGGCTACTTCATCCTGTCGCAGCAGATCGCCAACGGCTACATGATCCCGAAGAAGTCGGGGCGCATCATCAACATCGCCTCCATCGCCGGGCTCAACGGCAACCCGCCCGAGATGCAGACGCTGGCCTACAACACCTCCAAGACCGCCGTCATCGGCTTCACCCGCACGTTGGCGGCCGAATGGGGCAAGTACAACATCAACGTGAACGCCATCTGCCCGGGCTTCTTCATGACGAAGATGGCCGCCGGTCTCATCAAGTCGCTGGGCGAGGAGAAGATGGCCGCCCAGGCGCCGCTTGGCCGCCTCGGCGACGACGAAGACCTGAAGGGCCTGACGCTGCTGTTCGCGAGCGATGCCGGCAAGCACGTCACCGGCCAGTGGCTGGCGGTGGACGGCGGCGTGAGCGTGGTGCTCGGCGCCGCATGAAGAATCGAAATGACAACCCCTGAATCCGACGACATCAATTTCCGCTCGTACACGAGCCGCATCCCGTTCGCGCGCCATCTCGGCTTCGAGCTGACGAAGTTCGAGGGCGGCGAATCGGAAATCGAGTACACCGCCAAGCCCGAGCACCTGAACACCTTCGACGTGACGCACGGCGGCGCCTGCATGACGCTGCTGGACATCACCATGGCGGCGGCCGCGCGCAGCATCGCGCCCGAGATGGGCGTGGTCACCATCGAGATGAAGACCAGCTTCATGCAGCCCTCGGTCGGCCCGCTGCACGCGCGCGGCACGCTCATTCACAGGACGGCGACGCTGGCTTTCACCGAGGCCAGAATCTATGACGAGCAGGAGCGCGTGTGCGCCCATGCCACCGGCACATTCAAGTACGTGAAGCGCCGGCTGCCGACCGGGCCGGCCAGCGCCAACGAGATGCGCCCGCCGTCGACCGACTGATTCGACTGACCGATTCGACCGACTGATTTTTCCGGAGACTTCCGTGCCCACCAACAAGCAGATCCACCTCGACAACCGCCCCGAAGGCGAAGCCGTCGCGAGCAACTTCAAGCTCGTCACGGCCCAGACCCCCGAACTCAAGGACAACCAGGTCCTGGTGCGCCACCACTACCTGAGCCTCGACCCCTACATGCGCGGGCGCATGAACGACTCCAAGAGCTACGCGCAACCGCAACCGCTGGGCCAGACGATGCAGGGCGGCACGGTGGGCGAGGTGGTGGAGAGCAAGCATCCCAAATACGCCGTGGGCGACAAGGTGGTCGGCTTCGGCGGCTGGCAGGAATACAGCGTGGTCGATGCCTCGCAACCCGGCGCGCTGAAGAAGGTCGACACCACGCACGTGCCGCTGTCGCACTACCTCGGCGCGGTCGGCATGCCGGGCGTCACCGCCTGGTACGGCCTCGTGAAGATCATCGCGCCCAAGGCCGGTGAAACCATGGTCATCACCGCCGCCAGCGGCGCGGTCGGCAGCGCCTTCGGCGCGCTGGCCAAGGCGCGCGGCTGCCGCGTCGTCGGCATCGCGGGCGGCGCGGACAAGTGCAAGTACGTGACCGACGAACTGGGCTTCGACGCCTGCATCGACTACCGCCTGCATCCCGATGTCAAGTCGATGAGCGCGGCGCTCAAGGAAGCCTGCCCGAACGGCATCGACGGCTACTTCGAGAACGTCGGCGGCTACATCTTCGACGCGGTGCTGCTGCGCGCCAACGCCTTCGCCCGCGTGGCGCTGTGCGGAATGATCGCGGGCTACGACGGCCAACCGCTGCCGCTTGCGAACCCGGCGCTGATCCTCATCAACCGCATGAAGATCGAAGGCTTCATCGTCAGCGAGCACATGGAAGTGTGGCCCGAGGCGCTGACCGAACTGGGCACGCTGGTGGGCACGGGCAAGCTGAAGCCGCGCGAGTCGATCGCGCAGGGTATCGAGTCGGCTCCAGAGGCCTTCCTGGGCCTGCTCAAGGGCCGCAACTTCGGCAAGCAACTCGTCAAGCTCATCTGATGCATGCACCGATGAACTGAACGCACGGCAAGGAGGCCGGCCATGGACACGACACACGAGGTCTTCAACCAGCCCGCGCCGCTGGTGGACTACAACCTCTTCGACACCAACCGGCCCCTGCGCGATGCGCTGAAGTTCAACGCGCCCGCGCTGCAGACAACGCAGCTGCACGAACTGGGCGCGACCCTCGGCTCGGACGGCATGCAGGCGCATGCGCGGCTCGCCAACATCCACACGCCGGAGCTGCATACGCATGACCGCTTCGGCCGGCGCATCGACGAAGTGGAGTTCCATCCGAGCTACCACGCGCTGATGAGCGCGGCCGTGGGCGCAGGCCTGCACGGCACGCCGTGGACCGGCACTTCCGCCTCGCCGCACGTGCTGCGCGCGGCGGGCTTCATGCTCTTCACCGAGCTGGAGCCTTCGATCCTTTGCCCCATCTCCATGACCTACGCCGTCACGCCCGCGTTGCGCGGCAATGCGGCGGCGCATGCCGACTGGGGTCCGAAGCTCGGCAGCCTCTGGTACGACCCGGCGCTGAAGCCGTTCAGCGACAAGCCCGGCGTGACCATGGGCATGGGCATGACCGAGAAGCAGGGCGGCTCCGACGTGCGAGCCAACACCACTCAAGCCGTGCGCGAAGGCAGCAGCGATGCCTGGGGCGAGCGCTATGCCATCACCGGTCACAAGTGGTTCTTTTCGGCGCCGATGTGCGATGCCTTCCTGGTGCTGGCGCAGGCGCCCGCCGGGCTCTCGTGCTTCTTCCTGCCGCGCGTGCTGCCCGACGGCTCGCGCAACGCCATCCGCATCCAGCGGCTGAAGGACAAGCTGGGCAACAAGGCCAATGCGAGCTCCGAGGTCGAGTTCCATGGCGCGACCGCGTGGCTCGTGGGCGAGGAGGGGCGCGGCATTCCGCAGATCCTCGAGATGGGCACGATGACGCGGCTCGACTGCGCGCTGGGCACCAGCGGACTGATGCGGCAGGCGCTGTCCATCGCACTCAACCACGCCACGCAGCGCATGGCCTTCGGCAAGCCGCTGATCGACCAGCCGCTGATGAAGAACGTGCTGGCCGACCTGGCACTGGAGAGCGAGGCCGCCACCGCGCTCGCGATCCGTCTTGCGAAGGCCTTCGACAACCAGTCCGACGAGCATGAACGCCTGATGGCGCGCCTGCTCACGCCCGTCGCCAAGTTCTGGATCTGCAAGCGCGGCAGCCATTTCGCGCAGGAGGCGATGGAATGCCTCGGCGGCAACGGCTACGTGGAAGAGGGCGGCGAAGGCATCATGGCCCGCATCTACCGCGAGATGCCGCTCAATTCCATCTGGGAAGGCGCGGGCAACATCATGGCGCTCGACCTGCTGCGGGGCCTGCGCAAGGGCGATGCGGTGGCTGCCCTCGAAAAGGAACTGGCCCCCGCGCGCGGCCAGCACGCCGCGCTCGACCGGCTGGCCGATGCGCTGCCGGCGCGCATCGAGGCGATGGCATCCGAAGCCGAGGCCCGCCGCCTGGCGCAAGATGTCGCATTGGCGGTGCAGGCTGCGCTGCTCGTGCAGACCGCACCATCGGCGGTCGCCGGCGCGTTCTGCGCGTCGCGCCTGGGCGGCGACTGGGGCAATGCCTTCGGTACGCTGGGGGCAGGGACCGATTTCGACTCCATCGTCCAGCGCGCACAGCCGCGCTGAAGCAACACAACGACAACCCCACGGGAAACATCAACCATGGTCGACCTGATCCTTCACCACTACCTGACCTCGCCGTTCTCGGAGAAGGTGCGCCTGATCCTCGGCGCCAAGAAGCTGCCGTGGAAGTCGGTCTTCATCCCGCCGATCATGCCGAAGCCCGACGTGGAGGTGCTCACCGGTGGCTATCGCAAGACTCCCTTCCTGCAGATCGGCGCCGACATCTACTGCGACAGCGCGCTCATCGCCGACGTGCTCGAGCACCTGCGGCCCGAGCCCACGCTCTACCCCGAGCCCGAGAAGGGCATGTCGCGCATCCTCGCGCAGTGGGCCGACACCTCGCTGTTCTGGGCCGCGATGGCCTGGAGCCTGCAGCCCAAGGGCGCGGCCGAGGTGTTCGCCAAGGCGCCACCCGAGGCAGCCAAGGCCTTCGGAGAAGACCGCGGCAGGATGAGCGCGGGCAACATGACCCGCCTGCGTCCGGCCGATGCCACCAGCGCCTACAAGTCGTACCTGCGCCGCCTCTCGGACATGCTCGACGAGAAGCCCTTCCTGCTGGGCGAAGTGCCCAGCATCGCCGACTTCTCGGCCTACCACCCGCTCTGGTACACGCGGCGCATCGAGTCGGTCCGCACCATCCTCGACCTCACGCCGGCGGTGATCGACTGGATGGACCGCATGGCCGCCATCGGCCACGACGTGCCCGAGAAGTTCACGAGCGAGGAAGCCATCGCCGTTGCCAAGGCCTCGACGCCGCACACGCTGCTGACCGACAGCACCTTCCAGGACGACCACGGCATCCCGCTGGGCAGCGCAGTCACCATCCGCGCCGAGAGCTTCGGGCTCGAGGAAACACCGGGCACGCTGATCGCGGCCACGCGCACGCACTACACGCTGGAGCGCAGCAGCGAGCGCGTGGGGGCGATTCATGTGCACTTTCCGCGGATCGGGTATGTGCTGAAGAAGGCCGGTGACTGACTCGCGTCACGCGAACGACAGTCGATCTCCGCGCGAAGCGGTCCAATAGACGGCGCAGAGACAACCAAAGGAAAGCACCCAATGATTCAGGACTTCAAGGGCAAGACCGCCGTTCTCACCGGCGCTGGTTCGGGCTTCGGCCTGGAGTGCGCGCGCATCGGCGCCGCCCGCGGCATGAACCTCGTGCTGGTCGACGTGCAGCAGGATGCGCTCGACAAGGCCAGGGCCGAGATGGAAGCGGCCGGTGCGCAGGTGCTGGCGCGCAAGGTCGACGTGTCGAACGCGGCGCAGATGGAAGCGCTGGCCGCAGCCGTGAAGGAACGCTTCGGCGCGCCGCACTTCGTGTTCAACAACGCGGGTGTGGGCGCCGGCGGCCTCGTGTGGGAGAACACGGTCGCCGATTGGGAATGGGTGCTGGGCGTGGACCTGTGGGGCGTGATCCACGGCGTGCGCCTGTTCGTGCCGATGATGCTGGAGGCCGCGGCGAAAGACCCGGCCTATCGCGGCCACGTGACCAACACCGCCAGCATGGCCGGCCTGCTCACGCCGCCGAACATGGGCATCTACAACGCGGCGAAGGCCGCAGTCGTGAGCCTCACCGAGACGATGTACCAGGACCTGAACCTCGTCACCGACCAGATCGGCGCGAGCCTGCTGTGCCCGTACTTCGTGCCCACGGGCATCACCAGCAGCGAGCGCAACCGCCCGAATGCGCCGAAGGAAAGCGAGCTCACCAAGAGCCAGCTGATCGGCCAGGCCATGAGCAACAAGGCGGTGAGCAGCGGCAAGATCACGGCGGCCGAAGTGGCCGCCAAGGTGTTCGAGGCCATCACCGACAACCAGTTCTACGTGTTCAGCCACCCGAAGGCGCTGGGCAACGTGCGCAGCCGCATGGAGAACATCGTCTCCATCACCAATCCGGCCGACCCGTTCCTCGAGCGGCCGGAGATCGGGCAGAAGCTGCGCGAGCAACTGCGCTCGGCCTGAGCGCGCGGTTCTTCTTCAGTTGTAGGTGACGGTCACCAGCGCGGCCGTCACGCGGCTCGTGTCGTCGGTGGTACCGCCTTTCGGGCGGATCGACAGCGTGCCGCCGTCCTGTCCGATGTCGCGCGCGTCCTTCGGAGCCAGTGCATGCCTCTGGCCTCGCGCATCGGTGAAGGCCAGTTCCAGCGGTTGCCCGCCAAGGGCATCGACTCGCACGCTGGCGCTGGGCCGGTCGATGTACTGGCGCTGGAAGATCACTTCGCTGGCGGGCCCCGCCTTGCCGATGCGCGCGGCCATCGTGGCCGGTGTGGCGGGCGCCGAGCTGATGGAGTAGGGCGCGGCCACGATCTCGCCCGTGAAGTGGATCGTGCCATCCGCCGCGTGGGCGCATGCCGATGTCCCGACTGTCGCTGCTGCAAGCAGGAAAACCGATGTCGCGCATGCGCGCACCTGATGTTCGAGTCGTCCCATCGCGACCTCTCTTTCGTCCCGTTTTTCTTTCTTCTAGGACTCCCTGATGTACGCGATGCATCAAATCACGCACGCACCGCGCTTGCAACATCTTGTCGAAAAGTAGTGGCAGCGACGCGACTATCGAGGTCGCGCCGGATCACGCGGCCTGCAGCTCGGCAACGAGCGCTTCGACGCGGGCGAGCGCATCGGCGATGGAGCAGTCGAGCAGGTCGCCGTGGTCCTCCGCATGTTCGATCGCGACGCTGTGCACTTCGTCGAGGCCGAGCAGCGACAGCGGAGCCGTGATGCCCGGCGTGAGCAGGTCAAGGTGCGCCTGGAATCCGCCCGGCCGGTAGCCGCTGCTGCCGCACGAGGTGAGCAGCACGGTGCGGCGGGTGCGCTCGGCCAGCAGAGGCACGTACGGGTTCTCGCGGCTGGGGTCGTAGTTGAAGGTGGAGCCGATGCGCACGATGTTGTCGATCCATGACTTCAGCGGCGCAGGCATGCCGAAGTTGTACATCGGCACGCCGATCACCAGCACGTCGGCGCGACGGATCTCGGCGATCAGCGCGTCGCTCTCCGCGAGCACGGCGTGCATCCACGGCTCGCGCTGTTCGGCCGGCGTGTAGCCCGACGCGATCCATTCGCCGGTGACGTTGCTTGGCGGCGTGGCGCCGATGTCGCGGTAGATCACTTCGTCGTCGGGGCGCGTCGCGCGCCAGGTCGACACGAAGTGATGGCTCAGCCGGCGCGAGTGCGAGCCGTGAACGTGCGTGCCCGAACGGCCGGGGCGGGCGCTGGCGTCGATGTGGAGCAGTGTGGTCATGGCGAGATCCTCTTTGACATGAAGGGTTGGATGAAGAAAATTCAGCTTTCGGGCTGGCTTGGATCTCACTGTATTGAGGGAGAACCAGCGCGACAAACGACGATTTCTTTGTGTTGATGAAAATTTGATTCATCCATGGCCAACCTTCGACAACTCCCTCCGCTGGCGGCGCTGCGGGCCTTCGAGGCCGCCGCGCGCCACTGCAGCGCCAAGCTCGCGGCCAACGAGCTCTCGGTCACGCCCACGGCCATCAGCCACCAGGTGCGGCAGCTCGAAGACTCGCTCGGCGTGCCGCTGTTCATCCGCCAGCCGAGGCAACTGGTGCTGACGCCGCAGGGCAGGGAGCTGCAGGCGGTGCTGAGCGAGTCGTTCAATGCCATGGCGAATGCGGTCGCGCGGTTGCGTGCGCCGCCGCAGCGGATGGCCATCACCCTGTCGACCACGCCGGCCGTCGCGGCGCGCTGGCTGCTGCCGCGCGTGGGCACGCTGCGCGCGCTGCATCCGCGGCTCGACCTGCGCATCCATGCGTCGCACGACGCTGTCGCGCTCGACGGCGTCACGGCCGACATCGCGATCCGCTACGGCCGTGGGCAGTGGCCGGGCATGGTGTCGGAGAAGCTGTTCGACACCGTCTTCGCGCCGGCCTGCAGCCCTGCGCTCAAGCTGCGCCGGCGCGGCGATCTGACGCGGCACACGCTGCTTCACTTCGCGGTGCCGGGCAGCAGGAACCAGCCAGGCACATGGGCCGCATGGCAGCAGGAGGCGCAGGTGCCGGGCCTCGATGTGTCGGCGGGGCCGGTGTTCTCGGACGAGACGCACACCGTGTCCGCCGCGCTGCAGGGGCAGGGCGTCGCGCTGATGGGCCTCGCGCTGATCGCGGACGAACTGCGCGCGGGCAATCTGGTGCAGCCGTTCGGTCCGCAGCTGCCGGGGCTTCCGTTTCATCTCGTGTGCCCCGAGGCACGGCGCGACGAGCCCGCGGTGGCGGCGGTGTTCGAGTGGGTGAGAGGGCTGCAGCCGCCGGGTGCAGGCACCTGATTTCGCGCGCGGTGACTTTCGGCACTGGCGGCCGGCTGTTCACATTTCTAGAGTCCCTCCCGATGAGTTGCGGGTGCAACTCGTCGCGCCGCAGGAGCGTGATGTCCTGCGTTCAACAGCACCACTGGAGGAGGAAATCATGAAACGTGCAACCGCAGTCAAGGCCGGCGTCGTTGCGGCGATCCTGTCGTCGCTGGCCGTTGCGGCTCCCGCGATGGCCGGGCCGTTCACGCAGTGCGGCGATCACTGGCTGTTCTGGAGCGGCTACCAGCTGATCATGGAAGCGATCTTCGATCTCTGCGGTTGAGCAGGGGACGCGCTTCGCTCGTTGCGCCGGGCCGTGCTGCGCCAGGAATACGAAAGGCGTAGTCGTGCTCCGGCGCACTGTTGACACTTGTCAAATATTGCGCAGGTTCATGAGCTTTCTGTGCCGTGCCTGTTTTCAAGTACGGCGTTCGCGCAGTAATCCCTTAACCCCGTCAGATGTTTTCCATAACCTCCCGGTACTTTTTGACGAAGGTCAGTAAAGGTTGCGAACGGGCCATGCGAGGGAGTGTGGAGCGTGGTGCCGCAAGCATGCGTCGCTGTTTCGGAGCCTTCGGCCTTCTTCGGCGACAGACAGACACGCGACATATCGCGAAGAGGAGGCAGATCATGCGCACCCCGTTCCTGCGCGAAACCAGTCCCGACGAGCCCGCGGTGCTCCAGCGCCGGCCGGCCTACGTCGCCTGGTTGCCGGTGGTGCTGTGCATCGTGGCCTCCGTGGGTTTCGTGCTGGTGGCCGTCTTCGTGCAGAACATCATCGCGGCATCGATGTTCACGACCGCAGCCATCGTGTCGCTGGGCATCGGCCTGATCCTCGGGCTGAGCATGTGGGTCTTTCCGGACCTTCCGCGCTAGATGAGCACCCGGGAAGAAACCTTGGCCGGCAAGACCGCGACTCCCTTGCTTCGCGCCGGGAACTGGCGTGTGATGCTGATGGCCGCCATGGTCGGATTGCTGATCGTGCTCGCCATGCTCATGAAGTGGATCGTCGAGCTGCAGGTCGAGGCCGCGCAGGAGCGTCGCCTGAGCGAAGCCGTCGCCCGCGAGGCAGTGGCGCGCTGCCACGAGAAGACGCCGCTGCAGGCGGTCAACGAATGTCTGCGGGGGCTGGCCGCCAGCGCCTCACCTACGGCGCGTTGAGCGCGATCAACCGGCGTCGAGCCAGCGGCCCGAGTCCGGGCACACGACGGCTGGCGCGCCGTTTCGCATGAGCTGCTCTTCATCGGGCCGGGCAGATGCCGGCGATGCGATGTCGAAGTCGACCCGCAGGGCCCTTGCCACATGGGCATCCTCGATCGGGAGCTCCCAGGTCAGGAAGACCTGGTTGCAGTCGTTGCCGTCCGCGAAGTCCGCCGGGTCGAAGCCCGTGCTGCCGCGCCGGATGACGCCGTGCGGCTGGCCCGTGTCGAAGACGACCGCCGTACCCCGCCGGAGCGGGATCCGCAGGCCCGCATGGGGAAAGTGCAGGTCCAGCCCCTTGTCCTCGCTCATGAAGAGATTGCAGAAGGCCGCGCCGCCGTATTGCATGCCGTCGTGGTGATACCTCGCGCCGCGGCAGGCCATGAGGGCCACGTCGGCCGAGCCGAGCACCCCTGGCAGGCCCAGCGCGAGCGTCCAGTCGGAAACGGCCTGCACGCAGTGCCTGTAGTCGGGCCAGCGTGCGCGAGCGCGTGGCAGGGGAAGTGCCTCGACGTCTCCCGGCTCCAGCGAGAGCTGCGACGCGATCTCCCTGTCCCAGTCCGAGAGCAGGCGTGGCGCAGGCGCGGGCACATCCAGCGTGCCCCTCAGAACCACGTCGCTCACGCTTCGGCTGCGGAGCATGTCGCCGCTGGCGAAGTGGGAGATCAGGATGCCGGGGCTCATCGGGATGGCAGTGTAGTGAAGGGGCAACGCACGGCCTCGATGCATGACGGTGCGCGATCGACCCGCTGGCCCGGGCTTGTCAATGACCGGATCATCCGATTCCTGAACAAGACGAACCGAAGAGAATCGCGGGCGTTTGTGCTTGGAAAATACCCTGAGGCATATTCGAATACCAAAGGGTTAACATTTGAGGCATCGAGAGGACAAGGAAGAGAGCCCCATGGAGACATATCCGACCCTGAGACAAGCCACCGGCGTGGCCCGCACGCTCAGCAAGCATTCGTCCAGCACGATGGTGGTCTACCGGGTGACGGAGCAGAAGTTCGTCACCGCGCATGCCAGTGACCGGGTGGAAGGGACCATCGAGGCGGTCTACCGCGACGGCTATGTCGTGCAGACCCTCCTGAGCAAGCGCGCGGAGTAAGCCGGACGGGCAAAAAAAGGCCTCCCTCGGGAGGCCTTTGCGCTTCTGGCGCAGAGGGTCAGGACGAACTGGGCACCGCCTGCATCAGCAGCGTCAGCGCCTTTCGCAGGCTCGTGACCGACGCGTTGGCCCCCTTGTCGAAGCCCAGCCGCACCACCACCAGGTCGTGCGAAGGAACGATCAGCACCACCTGCCCGCCGGCGCCCAGCATGTAGTAGGCCGAGGTCGGCACCGGCCAGGTGCTCGAGCCGTTGAGCCAGAAGAAGCCCCCGTAGATCGGTCGCTTGTCGGCGGCCCAGGCCGGCGCGAGCGTGCTCACGAACTTCACGTAGCCCTCTGGCAAGAGGCGTTCGCCGTTCCACACGCCGTCCTGCAGGTACAGGTTGGCCAGCCGCGCCCAGTCGCGCCCCGACATGAAGTCGTAGCCCTGTCCCATGAAGTTGCCGTAGGGGTCGGTCTCCAGCGTCATCGTGCGGATGCCGATCTTGTCGAACAGGTTTCTCTGCGGGAACGACAGGTATTCCTCGCCGCGTTTCTCCACCGCCAGGCGGATCAGGTAGTTCGCCAGCACAGGGTCGGTGTTGCGATAGCGGCCGATGGTGTTGGGCGGCCATTGCTGCGGCCGCGTGGCCGCGTAGTTGAAGATGTTGATGCGGCCCGTGTAGAAGTAGACGTGGTCGGGGTAGGTGCCGGTGGGGTCGAAGTCCGGGTCGTCCGGCGCCTTGATGCGCAGGCCGCTCGACATGTGCAGGATGTCCTGGATCCTGATTTCCTTGCGCTTGTCGTCGGCTCCCTGCCATTCCGGAATGGGCGCCGGCTGGTCGAGGCTGTACACGCCCTGCTTCATGAGCACGCCCATCATCGTCGCGGTGACGCTCTTGCCCATCGACCACGACTCCAGCGGCGTGCTCGAGGTGATGCCGTTCATGTAGCGCTCGCCGACGATGCGCCCCTTGTGCGTGACGACGAAGGCCGCGGTGTAGGCCTCCGGCAGCTCGAAGGCTGCATCGACCGCCTGGCCCACCTTCGTCGTGTCGATGCCGGGTGCGGAGCCGGAGGGCACGATGTCGCCCATCGGCCATTGCTGTGTCGATGGGTCAGGCAGAGCGCTCTTGACGGTCACCGGCGTGAAGAACACGTCGTCCCGGCCGGGCGGCAGCGTGATGCAGCCCTGCGAGCCGAAGTAGCGCGCGGTCAGCGTCGGGCCGTTGGGAATGGTGATGCGGACTTCCTTCTTGACGCTGTCCACCACCGGCTTGCCGACCTTCTTGCGCTGGTCGTAGGGCCCGGTGAAGTAGCCGACGCTCTCGGCCGCCACGTCGGGGTCGAGGCCGGTGATGAACGCCGCGGAGCACATCGCCTTGGCGTAGCCGGAGGTGTTGTGCTCCAGCGGGTCACCCGGTGGCGGCACGTACGGCGTGTTGAGCTCGTAGCTCCTGGCGCGGGCAATGAGCGCTTCGCGTGCGGGCAGTTCCGGCGTGTTGGAAGACGGCGGCGAGGTGGTTCCGCCGCCAGTGCCGAGCCCTATGCCGATTCCTCCGCCCCCACCGCCTCCGCCGCCGCCCCCACATGAGGTCAAAGCTATTACAAGCAGCGCACCTGTTGCGATGGCAAAGGGCGCGCGGACAAACCTCGTCATTGGGGGGCTCCTCGCTTTGTTGTTGCCGGAGTCTGCGCGAGAACCGTAACGACATGCAAGCCCGCTCTTCAGATACCGCTCAGCCTGAGGCGGCCTGCGATGCGATCCACTCCCAGACGGCGCGGATCGCCGGCTCGTTCTCCCTGCCGCTCGCGACCGCAAGGAAGTAGCTGCCGGTATCGAGCGCGGGCCCGAAGGGCTGCACCAGCGCACCGCTGCGAAGCTCCTCGGCCGAGAGCGTGAGGCTCAGCAGCGCCACGCCGTGCCCGGCGAGCGCCGCCAGCATCGCGTGCGTCTCGTCGGAGAACGACAGGTCCGATGCCTTCATCGCGCGCCCCCTCGGCGGCACGACGCCGGCTTCGCGGAACCAGCGCGGCCACACGGCGGGCGCGAGCGCCTGCGGCTGCCAGTCGCAGTGGATCAGCCGGTGCTTCGGCAGATCTTCCGCGCGCTTCAGGCCCAGCATCGGGCTGCACAGCGGCGCATAGTGCTCGCGCATCAGCTCGCGCGACACCAGGCCCGGCCAGTTGCCGCTGCCCGAGCGCACCGCGATGTCCGCATCGCCGCGCGCCAGGTCGACCACGGTGTCGCTCGCATGCAGCCGCAGTTCCACGCCGGGGCTGGCCTTGCGGAACGCATCCATGCGCGGCAGCACCCAGCGCGCTGCGAATGCCGTGTTGGTGGTGAGCGTCACGGCCTGCGACGCGGCGGGCCGGCGCAGCCTGTCGACGCCGGCCTCGAGCAGATCGAAGCCCATGCGCAGGTCGTCGAAGAGCCGCTGGCCCGCGGGCGTCAGCGCGAGCTGCCGCGTGAGCCGCCGGAACAGCGGCTGGCCCAGCGTGTCTTCGAGCCCGCGCACCTGATGGCTGATGGCCGAAGGCGTGACCGATAGCTCGAGCGCCGCGCGCTGGAAGCTCAGGTGCGCGGCCGCGGCTTCGAAGGCGCGCAGCGAGAGCAGGGGAGGCAGCCGGCGGGGAGGGCGGATGGATGAGCCAATCTCGTTCATAAGAGGAGAAATCGTCGTTTGTGAGGAATGACCTCGATCCATAGATTAGAGGCCTGCGCAGCATTCTGGCAGCGCGGAATGAAAGACACCAATTCATCCATCACGAGCAGGACAACGACCATGAACATCCTCCACATCGACGCCAGCGCCCGCCCCGGCCGTTCCGACACCGACCTCCACGGCTCGCACACGCGCCGCCTGTCCGCGCGTTTCGTCGAGCGCTGGCAGAAGGCGCGGCCCGCCGACCGCATCGACTACCTCGACGTGGGCCAGCAGCCGCCCGCGCACGTCAACGGGCGCTGGATTCACGCGGCCTTCACGCCGCCCGCGGCGCGCGAACCATGGATGGCCGAGGCGCTGGCCGAGAGCGATCGGCTGGTCGATCAGCTCGTCGCGGCCGACCTCGTCGTCATCGGCCTGCCCATGTACAACTTCAGCGTGCCAGCGCAGTTCAAGGCCTGGATCGACAACATCGTGCGCGTGGGCCGCACCTTCGGCTTCGACCGCTTGCGCGGGGCGGTGCCGTACTGGCCGATGCTGGCGGACATGGGCAAGCGCGTGGTGCTCCTCGGTGCGCGCGGCGACCACGGCTACGACGCGGGCGGGCGCATCGCGCACCTCAACCACACCGAGAACAGCGTGCGCTCGGCATTGGGCTACATCGGCATCACCGAGGTGTTCGAGGCGGCGGTGGAGTCCGACGAGTTCGGCGGCGAGCAGCTTGCGCAGTCGCTGCGGCGCGCCGAGCAGCGGGTGGACGATCTCGTAGACGAGCTGCTCGACTCGCGTGGACGCATCGCCA
Organism: Variovorax gossypii; assembly: GCF_003965815.1. Taxonomy (GTDB): domain Bacteria; phylum Pseudomonadota; class Gammaproteobacteria; order Burkholderiales; family Burkholderiaceae_C; genus Variovorax; species Variovorax gossypii. The sequence goes on from NZ_RXOE01000001.1 coordinate 430,137, forward strand.
CTGCTGACACCACGCTGTCAGCAGCAGCCGCCTAGGATTTTTCGCTCCACTTCCGGAGCGAAAAATGGTGCCTGACCCTCTGCTGGAGCGCTTTCCCCGCCCGCCGACCGCTGAGCTCTTCGGCCAGCGCGTGCTGGAGTTCGACCGGGCCAGGGGCACGATCCGGCTGAGCTTCACGGCCACCGATGCATTCCTGAACCCCGCCGGAGCGGTGCAAGGCGGCATCCTGGCGGCGATGCTCGACGACACGATGGGCCCGGCGCTGTGGGTGCTCAACGGCGAGGAAACGTACTCCGTCACCATCGACTTCAGCGTGTCCTTCCTGGCCGCCGCGAAGCCCGGCCTGCTGTACGGCGAAGGCCGCGTCGTGCAGCGCGGCAGGAGCATCGCCTTTCTCGAGGCGCAACTGAGCGACGCGGAGGGCCGCATCGTCGCGCGCTCCACCGCGAGCGCGCGCATCGTGAAGGCCTGATGCGGCGAACTGCAAGCGCTCAGGCCGACAGCTGCTTGCGGAAGCCGATCGACAGCCGGTTCCAGCTGTTGATCGCATTGATCGCCATCGTCAGGTCGACCCGTTCGGCCTCGCTGAACTGCGCCGCGAGCGCCTCGTAGGCCTCGTCGGGTACGTGCGTGAGCGAGACCTGCGTCACCGCTTCGGTCCACGACAGCGCGGCGCGCTCGCGCCCGGTGAAGAAGGGAGTCTCGTGCCAGACACTCAGCGTGGCCAGGCGGCGGTCGGTTTCACCGGCCTTGCGCAGGTCGGCCGTGTGCAGGTCGATGCAGTAGGCGCAGCCGTTGATCTGCGAGGCGCGCAGCTTGACCATGTCGAGCAGCTTCGGCTCCAGGCCGAGCTTGCCGATGGCCACCTCGAAGGCGATCAGCGCCTTGAGCGCGTCGGGCGAGGCCTTGTAGAAATCGAGGCGGGATTCGGAGTGCGCTTGCATGTCGGGTTCCTTCTTGGGTAGTGGTTCAATCCTGACTCGATGCTAGGAGCCGGGGCCGCCGCCGGCGGCGGCCAATCCGGAGCATTCGCAGGAGACCAATCCGATGGAATTGCACGTCGTCATCGAAGGCGACAAGGACCTGACCGGGCAGCTCTACCGGCAGCTGAAGGAAGCGATCCGCGCTGGCCGGCTGGCCGCCGGCGAAAGGCTGCCGCCGTCGCGGCTTCTCGCCGAGCGACTGGGCCTGTCGCGCAAGACGGTGTCGGAGGTTTATGCCCGGCTGACCTTCGACCGGCTACTCACCGCGCGCGTCGGCAGCGGCACCTTCGTGGCCGAAGGCGCGGCGCGCAAGCCGGCGCCCGTGGCGGCACGGGCGCTCGCGGGCTCGGCGATGGTCGAGCACTGGCGCGGCATGAGCACGCCGCTGCGGCATCCCGCGCCGGCGGGCAGCGCGCGCTACGAGTACATCGGCGGGGCTCCGGCGCGCGATCTCTTTCCGCACGCCGACTGGCGCCGCTGCGTGCTGCATGCGCTGCGGCAGGGCGCGCGCTCGCGCGGGCTGTACGGCGACGCCGAAGGGCTGCATGAACTGCGCGATGGCATCGCCCGGCATGCCAGCTTTTCCAGGGGCGTGCGCTGCGGCGCGGCCGACGTCCTCGTCACCAACGGCGCGCAGCAGGCGCTCGACCTGATCGCACGGGTGCTGGTCGAGCCCGGGAGCACGGTCGCGATGGAGGAGCCCGGCTACCCGCCGGCCCGGCTGCTGCTGGAGGCGCAGGGCGCGAAGGTGGTGGGCGTGCCGGTCGACCGCGAGGGGCTGGTGGTCGAGTGCATTCCCGACGGCACGCGGCTGATCTACGTGACGCCTGCGCACCAGTTTCCGCTGGGCGTGCCGATGAGCGAGCGCCGCCGCAGGGCGCTGCTGGCGCGTGCAGACGAGCTGGGCGCCATCGTGATCGAGGACGACTACGACAGCGAATTCCGCTACGAGGGCCGCCCGGCCGATTCGCTGCAGAGCATGGACGAGCACGGCCGCGTGGCCTTCGTCGGCACCTTCTCGAAGACGCTTTCGCCCGATCTGCGGCTGGGCTACCTGGTCGCACCGCTGGCGGTGCTGGAGGCCGTGGGCACGGCCAGGCACCTGACCGACTGGCACACCTCGACGCAGGCGCAATGGGCGCTTGCCAAGTTCATTGCCGACGGCGACCTCAACAGGCACATCCGCCGCTGCCACGCGGCCTACGCGGCGCGGCGGGAGCGCATCGTGCGACGCTTCGCGGACGAGCTGTCGCCCTGGTTCGAGCTGCTGCCGGTGACGGCCGGCATCCACATGGCGGCCATCTGCAGGCGCGAGATCGACATCGGCCAGCTCATCGCGCTGGCCCGGAGGGTCGACGTGGGGCTGTATCCGCTGGCGCCGTTCTTCCATTTCTCGCCGCCGCGTCCGGGGCTGATGCTGGGTTTCGGCGCCATCGACGAGGCGGACATCGATCCGTCGCTGGACCGGGTACGCGACGTGCTCCTGCAGATGGGTTGAATCCGATCCGGGTACAGCTGCGTACCCCCACACGGCAAGAATGGAGGGCTTCCGATATCTTCCGTGGTGCGCAGAACGCGTCGATACTGTGCCCGGAAACCCCAGTCCTGCCGGCAACGCACCGGTCCGAACACGCTCAATGACTCAAACAGGCTCCTCGAAAATCCGCCTCGGCTTGCATACCCGCCTGAGCCTCGGCGTGGCGGCCGTGGTCCTGCTGGCCACCTTCGCGATCGCCACCGTCGCCCTGCACCTGGTCAAGAGCAACATGCGGGCCTCGATCGCGGCCGAAGAACTGGCCCGGGTGAGCGCCATCGCCGATGCCATCGACCAGAAGTTCGACAGCCGCCGCATCCTGTTGCAGACCTTCGGCGGCACCGTGAAGGCGCAGGACTTCCAGGCCGACGCGGCGCTGCAGGCCTTCCTGGAAAAGCACGTCTCGCTGCGCCAGGCCTTCGACAACGTCGCCTTCCTCGACATGGACGGCAACCTGGTGGCCAACCTGAACGGCGCGCAGGCCATCGGCAAGGTGAACGTCAAGGACCGGGCCTACTTCCAGCAGACCGTCGCCTCCAGGGCGGGCCTGGTGTCGGAGCCTTACCGGAACAGGCTCAACGGGCTGGCCCAGGTGGCCATCACCGAACCTGTGCTCGACCACGCGGGGCAGGTGAGGTTCGTGATTTCGGGCGCCATCAACCTGAAGGAACGCAACGTCCTGGGCACGCTGACCGACGTCAAGTTCGGCAAGACCGGCTACCTGTTCGTGACCACCACGGACGGCGTGGTGGTCGACCATCCGCGCACCTCGCGCATCCTCAACCAGATCCAGGCGGACGGCGGCGGCACGCCCCAGATCCTTCGCGCACTGGCCGGCTTCCAGGGCTCCAGCGAAGGCGTCGACGAGGCCGGCGTGCCAGCCCTCTACGCCTTCGACCGCGCGGAGAGCGCGAACTGGATCGTCGGCGCGCTGTACCCGCGCCGCGAGGCCTTCGCGACCGTGGACGCCATCGAGCGCGGCGCCTGGCTCGGCGCACTGGCGCTGGCGTTTTCGGCAGGCGCCCTGGCACTGGCCGTGGCCCGCAGGCAGCTCAGGCCGCTGGCCGACCTGCACCGGCACATGCGCTTCACCCAGGAAGCCCCGGAGGACGCCCCTCACGACGAGATGGCGCAGCGCAGCTACACCCGCGACGAGATCGGCGACCTCGCGCGCACCTTCGACGAGCTGATGGAGCAGCGGCGCGCCATCGAGCGCAGCCTCGCGCACAGCGAGGCGCAGGTGCGCATCATCGCGGACAGCATTCCGGCGATGGTGTCGCACGTCGACGCCTCGCTGCGCTACACCTTCGTCAATGCCCACGTGCGGGCCCTGCACAACAACGCGTCGCTGGTGGGCCGCCTGATGCCCGACGTGCGCGGCCCGGCCGACTTCGCGGTGGTGGAGCCGCATTTCCTGCGTGCGCTGGCCGGGGAGACGGTGATCATCGAGAAGTCGGGCGATCCGGCGCTGGGCATCGGCGACCGCACCTTCAAGGCCCACTACATCCCCGACCTCGACGCCGACGGCAAGGTGTGCGGCGTGTTCTCGATGACCTTCGACATCAGCGAGGAGGTCAAGATCCGCCGCGCCCTGACGGAGCAGGAAACCCGCCTGCGCGACGTGACCGACAGCATTCCGGCGCTGGTCGGCTATTTCGACCGCCAGCAGAACTGCCTGTTCGCCAACGTCAGGGCGCGCCAGATGGCGGGCCTGGGCGAGGGGGCTCCGCTGCAGGGCACGACGTTGCGCTCGGCGTTGGGCAGGACGATCTATTCCCAGCTCAAACCGTACCTTCCGGTCATGTTCTCGGGCAAGAAGGTGCGCTTTCCGGTGCGCGCGCCGCTGCACGGCAAGCAGGGCTACTTCCAGGTCAACCTGATCCCGGACAAGAACCTGCGCGGCGAGGTCGTGGGCTTCTACCTGATGTCCTTCAACATCACGGCGCTGAAGGAGGCCGAGCTGCGCCAGGCGGAGAGCGAGCTGCGCCTGCGCGCCATCACCGACAACATGCCGGCGCTGATCACCTACATCGATCGCGACGAGAAGATCACCTTCGCCAACGCCACCAGCCGCGAATGGCTCGGGCTCGACCCGGCGCAGGTGCTGGGGCGCCACATCCAGGAGGTGGCCGGCCGCGAGGTCTACGTGTCGCGCCAGCCAATGCTCGCCAGGGCGCTGGCCGGCGAGCGCGTGGAGTTCGAGTCGCGCACGCAGCGCGCGGGCTTCGAGCGCATCACCCAGGTCATCTACGTGCCAGACGTGCGCACCGACGGGCTGACGCACGGCATCTTCTCGCTGGCGCTGGACATCACGGCGCTGAAGGTGGTGGAGCACAAGCTCATCGAGCTGGCCCGGCTCGACACGCTCACCGGCCTGCCCAACCGGCTGGCCTTCAACGAGTACCTGCCCGACGCGGTGCTGCGCGGGCAGCTCACCGGCCATGCGTTGGCGCTGATGTTCCTCGACATCGATCACTTCAAGGCCATCAACGACACGATGGGCCACGCCGTGGGCGACGCGGTGCTGGCCGAGTACGCGCGCAGGCTGCAGGCCTGCGTGCGCGGCACCGACATGGTGGCCCGGCTGGCCGGCGACGAGTTCGTGCTGGTGCTGGAAGGGCTCGGCACGCCGGAGGCGGCGGCCGTGGTCGCGGAAAAGATCGTGCAGCGCGTCCACATGCCGCCCTTCGTGGTGGACGGCCAGCGCGTGGACGTCACGACCAGCATCGGCATCGCGTTCCACCGCGCGGCCGGCTCCTCGGCCACCGCCACCGAGCTTCTGGCTCGGGCGGACGCCGCTCTCTACAACGCGAAGGCGGCCGGGCGTGACCGGTTCGCGTTCTTCATGCCCTCGGGCGAATCGAACTCGAGCAGCGATTCGCCCACGCGGCAGGAGCACTGACCACCGGCGGCAGGGCGAGGCTCAGGGGCGAGCCAGCACGAGGTTCTCGTGACGGCCTTCGCCGAGGACGAACCACGTCGTGCCCCGGCGCACGAAGCCGTGCTTCTCGTAGAAGCCGCAGGCCCGCTCGTTTCTTGCGTTGACCGTCAGCCACATCGCGTCGCTGCCGGTTCGCTCGCGAGCCGTGGCGCAGGCTTCGTCGAGCAGGGCGGAGCCCACGCCCGAGCGGGTGAACGGCTCTTGCACGTAGAGCGTGCAAAGCTCTGTGCCGGCCACGGATGACAGGGGCGGAGGCTGCGGGGCGTCGAACCCCAGGCGCGCGTAGCCGAGCAGGTGGCCGTCGGCCTCGGCGACGATCAACCCGGTGCCGGCGTCGTCCATCCACCCCGTGAACGCGGCGGGCGTGAACTGTTCGAGCACGTAGCGCGCGAGCAGGTCGCTCACGCCTTCGGTCGCGTAGGTGGCCAGCCAGACCTGAATGGACAACGCCGCCAGCGCTGGAGCGTCGGCGGCGATGGCCGGGCGGACCCGGAAGGAGGGAGGAGACGAAGGCATGTCGGTCGGTCGGCCGATTCTGCCTTCGCACGTCGATCAGGCTCGGGCCGATGCGCAATCGCTCGGCGCATCGCGCGGTTCGCTGCGGTCCAGAGAGCGGCTCCACAGCGCGATGGCAAGGCCTACCAGCGTGATCAGCGCGGCCACCCAGCCCAGCGCGCGCAGCCCCGGGCCGTGGTCGATCACCACGCCGCCGACCCAGGCGCCGAGTGCGTTGCCGAGGTTGAAGGCCGCGATGTTGAGGCTGGACGCGAGGTTCTGGCCCGCGCCCGAGGCCTTCTCAAGCACCCGCAGCTGCATCGGCGCCACGGTGGCGAAGGAGGCCACGCCCAGCAGGGCGACGAACACCACGGCGGTGAAAGGCGTGCCGATGGTGAACTGCATTGCGCCGAGCACCACGGCCAGCGCCACCAGGGTGCCGAACACGGCGGCCATCGGTGCCCGGTCGGCCAGCTTGCCGCCGAGCAGGTTGCCGATGGCGAGGCCGCCGCCGAACACCAGCAGGATCGGCGACACGGCCGATTCCGGCAGGCCGGTGACCTGCGTGAGCAGCGGCTGGATGTAGGTGTACACCACGAACACGCCGGCGAAGCCGAGCACCGTCATCGCGAGGCCGAGCAGCACCTGCGGACGCGCCAGCACGCCCAGTTCATCGCGCAGCGGCGCGGGCTTGGCCTCGTTCTTCACGCGCGGAACGAATACTGCGAGCACCGCGAAGGCCAGCACGCCGATCAGCGTCACGGCCCAGAAGGCCGAGCGCCAGCCGAACTGCAGGCCCAGCCATGCGCCGGCCGGCACGCCCAGCAGCGTGGCGGCGGTGAGGCCGGTGAACATGATCGCAATGGCGGAAGCGCGGCGTTCCGGCGCCACGAGCCCGGTGGCAACCACCGAGCCGACGCCGAAGAAGGTGCCGTGCGCCAGCGAGGTGATGACGCGCGCGGCCATCAGCATCTCGTAGTTGGGCGCCAGGGCGCAGGCGAGGTTGCCGAGCGTGAAGATCGCCATCAGCGCGAGCAGCACGGTCTTGCGCGGCAGCTTGCGGGTGGCGATGGTGAGCACGGGGGCGCCTACCGCGACCCCGAGCGCGTAGCCCGAGATCAGCAGGCCGGCGGCCGTGATGGAGACGTGAAGATCCGTCGAGACCTGCATCAGCAGGCCCATGATGACGAACTCGGTGGTGCCTATTCCGAAGGCACCGGCGGTGAGGGCGATGAGAGCTATTGGCATGATGGCCTGTACTGTGCGGGCGAAGACCATCGATGACTAGAATGCCGCCAGTACACAGACTTGTGAGATCAACTCACAGATTGAAGGAAGAGCCATGCCGCGCATCGACGTCAACCGCTCCGGCGAGATGGAAGCCTTCGTGCAGGTGGTCGAGTCGGGCGGCTTCTCGGCCGCCGCGCGCCTGCTGGGCATGACGCCCTCTGCCGTGAGCAAGCTGGTGGCGCGACTCGAGCTGCGCCTGGGCATCCAGCTGGTGCACCGTTCCACGCGCAAGCTGCAGCTCACGCCCGAGGGCACGGAGTTCTACGAGCGCAGCCTGCGCGTTCTGGCCGACATGGACGAAGCCGAGCGCTGCGCGGCAGCTGGCGCGGCACCGCGCGGGCGCGTGAGCATCAACGCCAGCGTCTCGTTCGGCCACCACAAGCTGGTGCCGCTGGTGCCACGGCTGCTGGAGATGCATCCGCAGATCACGCTCGACATCGCGCTGACCGACCGCATCGTCGATCTGATGGACGAGCGCGCCGACATCGCGATTCGCTGGGGGCAACTGCCGGCATCTGATCTCGTGGCGCGACGGCTCGGCGAGACCAGCCAGTCCATCGTCGCGGCGCCGGCCTACCTGGAGAAATACGGCACGCCGCGCACGCCGCAGGAGCTGGAGGCGCACAACCGCCTGGGCTGGAGCTACCGGCGCAATACGCCCGACTGGCCGCTGCGCGTGGACGGCCGCATGCAGTGCCTGCCGGTGGCCGGACCGGTGCGCGCAGGCGACGGCGAAACGCTGCGCCAGTTGGCCATCGCGGGGGCGGGCGTGGCGCGGCTGTCGCTGTACCACATACAGCACGACATCGACGCTGGGCGGCTGGTGCCGCTGCTGGAGGAGTTCAATCCGGCCGAGGTGGAGCCGATCCACGCGGTCTACATCGGCAAGGCCGGCACGCTGCCCGCGCGGGTGCGGGCGGTGCTCGATTTCCTGGTGGCCTGCTCGGGCGTGGGAGGTGGGCGCTATACGCTCAAGCGGACCGCGCCGATGCCCGGAAACTCGGCCGTCACCTGATCGCCGCGCCGGCATGGCAGCACGCCGACCCATGAACCGGTGGTGACGACGGTGCCGGCCGGTACTGTCTGGCCATTGCGCGTGATGTGGCGCAGCCAGATCGGCAGCAACCAGGCCGGGTCTGCCAGCGGATGGGTGCCTTCGCGCACCACGACGTCGGCGCTGCCGATCTTCGTTTCGCAGCGCTGCGAGGCCCAGTCGACGGCGGCATAGGGCTTCCATTCGCCGATCACGAGCGCGCCATGCACCTGCGAGTCGGCAAGACGCAGCAGGGCGGGCGTCGAGGGCAGGTCCTGCCAGCGTGCATCGACGATCTCGACCGACACCGCTATCGCATCGATGAGCGCGGCGGCGTTCTCGTGATCGAGCTTCGCGGCCTGCGCGGGTGTCACGTCCTGGCCCAACCGCAGCGCAATCTCGGCCTCGATGCCGGGTGTATGGAACACGAGGTCGCTGAAATCGGCCGGGCTCTGGCGGACACCGGCGGGCGCCAGCGGCGCATGCGTGAGCGTCGCGGTGCGCGAGCCGCCGCCCGACTTCCATGCGCGGGGCACGGGCTGGCCGTCGAACCAGCCGAGCGCGGCCGCGACGGCGTCCTGCACTTCATAGGCTTGCGTCGCTGTTTCGAGGGTGTCGAGCCAGGGCGTGGCGTCGAGGGTGCGGTTGCCGCGGCGCGCGGCCACGAGTGCGTCGGTGAGGGCGGTCTGGGATGGAGTCATCTTCCCGATCTTCTCAGCAAAAACCTGGCTGGTGATGGCGATCCTTCCGGGAACACGGAGGAACCGGCTTTGCCGGGCCTCAGGTGTTGCCCCCGGAAGGGGATTGGCGTAGCGACACGAAGTGCGCGAAGCCTGGGGTGTGAGCCAGGCTCTTCAGGTTTCGACGTGCACGTTGCCGTCCTTCACCACCTTCGCCCACTTCGCGATCTCGGTGCTGATGAACTGCTTGAACTTGTCCTGCGAGCCGCCTCCGTCTTCCGCGCCGTAGGTGTCGAGCCGCTCCTGCACGTCGGGCATCGCCAGCACCGTGTTCACGTCGCGGTTCACCTTCTGCGCGATGGAGGCCGGCAGCTTGCCCGGTCCGGCCAGGCCGTACCAGGTGGTGGCCTCGAAGCCCTGGAAGCCTTGCTCCTGCATCGTCGGCACGTTGGGGTGGCCCTTGGCGCGCTTGGTGCGCGTCTGCGCCACGGCGAGCACGCGGCCGTTCTTCACATGGGGCGTGGCGGCGGTCATGGTCTCGAAGCTGTACTGGATCTGCCCGCCCATCAGGTCGGCCAGCAGCGGGCCGCTGCCCTTGTAGGGCACGTGCAGCGCATCGACGCCGCCCTGCAGCTTGAACATTTCCAGCGCCAGGTGTTGCGCCGAGCCCGCGCCGGCCGAGCCGAAGCTCAGCGTGCCGGGCGCGGCCTTGCAGGCGGCGACGATGTCCTTCACCGACAGCGCCTTCTGCGCCGGGTTGGCGATCAGCAGGTTGGGCGTGACGCCCACCAGCACGATCGGCACGAAGTCGCGTTCCACGTTGTAGCGCAGCTTGGGCTGCAGGCTGGGTGCGAGCGCGTGGCTGTTGATGTGGGCCATCAGCAGCGTGCTTCCGTCGCTGGGCTGCTGCGCCACGTAGTCGGCCGCGAGCACGCCGGCCACGCCGCCCTTGTTCTCGACGATCACCTGCTGGCCCCACATGGTGGTGAGCTTCTGGGCGACCACGCGGGCCAGTGCGTCGGTGCCGCCGCCGGGTGGAAAGCCGACGACGATGCGCACCGGCCCGGTGGGCCATTCCTGCGCGAAGAGCCGGGGCACGCCCAGCGTGGCGGCCGCGGCGCCCGCGGCCTGGATCAACGAACGTCTCTGCATCTTCCTTGTCTCCGTCGTGGGTGGGAAATCCGATGCGCGCCGCCGCGCCGTATGCTTGTGCAGCGCCGGCGGCGCTGCGTGCCTGTCTATGCGGCCTTCTGCAGCGCGGCCGGAGCCGTGTGGTTCGAGAAATGGTCCATCGCGGCCTGCACGCCGCCACCGGCGAGCCTGATGCCCGCGAGCTTCATGCCCATCTCGACGCCGGCGACCATGGCCACCAGCGTCAGGTCGTTGCTGTCGCCCAGGTGGCCCATGCGGAACATGCGGCCCTTGAGCTTGCCCAGGCCGGTGCCGAGCGAAAGATCGAAGCGCTGGTGGATCAGCCGGCGCAGCGCGTCGGCATCCACGCCCTCGGGCGTGATCACGCCGGTGAGCACGGGCGAGTAAACGGCCGGGTCGGCGCACTGGATCGGCAGGCCCCAGGCGTTGACGGCGGCGCGCACGCCGGCGGCCCAGCGCTGGTGGCGCGCGAACACGTTGTCCAGGCCCTCGCCGAGGATCATGTCCAGCGACTCCGAGAGGCCGTAGAGCAGGTTGGTGTTGGGCGTGTAGGGCCAGTAGCCGTCCTTGTTCATCTCGACGATCTCGTCCCAGGCCCAGAAGGCCTTGGGCAGCTTTGCAGTCTTCGAGACTTCGAGCGCGCGTGGCGAGAGCGCGTTGAAGCTGATGCCCGGCGGCAGCATCAGGCCTTTCTGCGAGCCGCTGACGCACACGTCCACGCCCCATTCGTCGTGGCGGTAGTCCGCGCTGGCGAGGCCCGAGATGCTGTCGACCATCAGCAGGGCGGGGTGGCCCGCGGCGTCGATGGCCTTGCGCACCGAGGCGATGTCGGAGGTGACGCCGGTGGAGGTCTCGTTGTGCACCACGCACACGGCCTTGATCTTCTTTTCCGTGTCCTTGCGCAGGCGGGCCTCGATGAGGTCGGCCTGCACGCCGCGGCGCCAGCTCGGCGCATTGGGCAACTGCGCGTCTGCGCCTTGCCATGCGAGGAATTCGGTAGAGAGGCCCAGGCGCGTGGCCATCTTCTGCCACAGCGAGGCGAAGTGGCCGGTCTCGTACATGAGCACGTGGTCGCCGGGGCTCAGCGTGTTGGCGAGCGCGGCTTCCCAGGCACCAGTGCCCGAAGCGGGGTAGATCGCGACAGGGTGCTTCGTCTTGAAGATCTGCCGGATGCCGCCCAGCACCTTCAGGCCCAGCGTGCCGAACTCGGGGCCGCGGTGGTCGATGGTGGGCAGGCTCATGGCCCGCAGGATGCGGTCGGGCACCGGGCTGGGACCGGGAATCTGGAGGAAGTGACGGCCGGTGGGGTGGATGTCGAGTTGCAGCATGAACTCTCCTTTCGCATTCAGTTTTGCATTCAAAATGCATTTTTGTTTGATGGTTTACCCTGATATCTCTGGCTTGTAGCTCATCTTTTTTGCATTCAAAATGCATTCAAGGGAAAAATCATGACAGCCGAAATCATCGAAATCTCCAGGCTCGCACTGCACGACCAGGTGGCGGCGCGCCTGCGCACCATGCTGGTCGAAGGGCTCATCGCGCCCGGTGCAAAGCTCAACGAACGCGAGCTGTGCCTGCAGCTGAACGTGTCGCGCACGCCGTTGCGCGAGGCCATCAAGCTGCTCGCGGCCGAAGGGCTGGTCGACCTGCTGCCCAACCGTGGCGCGGTGGCGGTCAAGCTCACCGAGGCCGACGTGCTCAACACCTTCGAGGTGCTGGCCATGCTCGAGGGCATGTCGGGCGAACTCGCCGCCAGGCGCATCACCGACGAGGAACTCGCCGAGGTGCGCGCGCTGCACTACGAGATGCTGGCCTGCTTCTCTCGGCGCGATCTCTCGGGCTACTACAGGCTCAACGCACGCATCCACACGGCCATCAACGACGCGGCGGCGAACCCGGTGCTGTCGAACACCTACCGCTCCATCAACGCGCGCGTGCAGTCGCTGCGCTTTCGCACCAACCAGAACGAGGCGAAGTGGAAGCACGCCGTCGAGGAGCACGAGCAGATGATCGACGCGCTCGCAAGACGCGACGCCGAGGCCATGCGCAAGGTGCTCGTCTCGCACGTGCTGCGCAAGCGGGACACCGTGCTGGAGCTGCTGCGCGCCGGCGAGATCTATCCCTCGGCGAAGTCGAGCTGATTGAACTGAACGTCACCAAGAAAACACATGCGCATCGATCCCGCCAGCCACATGCAGCCAGCCGGAACCGTTCTTCCGCCCAACGAAACCTGCGAGCAGCTCGGCCGCCGCCTGCGCGCCGAAACGCAAGGCGAAGTGCTGTTCGACGACGCCTCGCGCGGGCGCTACGCCACCGACGCGTCGATCTACCAGATCACGCCCGTCGGCGCCTTCGTGCCCACGAACGAACGCGACATCGCCACCGCCATCGACATCGCCCGCGACCTCAAGGTGCCGGTGCTCGCGCGCGGCGGCGGCACCAGCCAGTGCGGGCAGACGACCGGCGCGGCGCTGGTGATCGACAACAGCAAGCATTTCCGCCGCGTGCTCGACGTGAACGTGGAGGAGGGCACGGCCACCGTCGAACCCGGCCTGGTGCTCGACCACCTCAACGCGCAGCTCAAGCCGCACGGGCTCTGGTATCCGGTGGACGTGTCGACCAGCGCACAGGCCACGCTGGGCGGCATGGCGGGCAACAACTCCTGCGGCTCCCGCTCCATCGCCTACGGGAACATGGTGCACAACGTGCTGGGCGCGAGCGCGTGGCTGTCGAACGGCGAGCTCGTCGAATTCGGCTCCGTCGGCTCGCTCGGCGTGCGCGCGGCGGGCATCGCGCAGTTCGTGCGCAGCCTCGCGCGGCAGCACCGCGAGGCGATGGCCGAGCACTGGCCCAAGGTCATGCGCCGCGTGGCGGGCTACAACCTCGACATCTTCGACAACCAGAGCGAGCGGCCCTACACGGCCGACGGCAGCGTGAACCTCGCACACCTGCTGATCGGCTCCGAGGGCACGCTGGCCTACACCCGTAGCCTGAAGCTCAAGCTCGCGCCGCTGCCGCGCGCGAAGGTGCTGGGCATCGTCAACTTCCCGACCTTCCATGCCGCCATGGATTCGGCCCAGCACATCGTGAAGCTCGGGCCCACGGCGGTAGAGCTTGTCGACCGCACGATGATCGAGCTGAGCCTGGCCAACCCGGCCTTCAAGCCGACCGTCGAGACCGCGCTGATCGGCAAGCCGGCGGCCATCCTGCTGGTGGAGTTCTCGGGCGCCGACAAGGCTTCGCTGCTGCCGCAGCTGAAGCAGCTCGTCGAACTGATGGGCGACCTCGGCCTGCCCGGCAGCGTGGTCGAGATGCCCGACGAGGCGCGGCAGAAGAACCTCTGGGAAGTGCGCAAGGCCGGCCTCAACATCATGATGAGCCTCAAGGGCGACGGAAAGCCCGTGAGCTTCATCGAGGACTGCGCCGTGCCGCTCGAGCACCTGGCCGAGTACACCGACGCGCTGACCGAGGTGTTCGCGAAGCATGGCAGCCGCGGCACCTGGTACGCGCACGCCTCGGTCGGCACGCTGCACGTGCGTCCGATTCTCGACATGCGAGTGGACGGTGCCGCCAAGATGCGCGCCATCGCCGAAGAGGCGAGCGAGCTGGTGCGCAAGTACAAGGGCGCGTTCAGCGGCGAGCACGGCGACGGCCTGTGCCGTGGCGAGTGGATCGAATGGCAGTTCGGCCCGGCCATCAACGAGGCCTTTCGCGCGATCAAGCGCAAGCTCGACCCCATCGATCTTTTCAACCCCGGCAAGATCATCGACCCGCCGCGCATGGACGACGGCGCGCTGTTCCGCTTCGCGCCGCCCACTGCGCCCAGGCCGTATCGACGCATCGAACTCAAGCCCGTGCTCGACTGGTCGGCATGGAACGTCAACGCCGACCCGGTGACCGAAGTGACCACCGCGCCCGGCACCGGCGGCGACAGCACAGGCGGCCTGGCCAAGGCCGTGGAGATGTGCAACAACAACGGCCACTGCCGCAAGTTCGACGCCGGCACCATGTGCCCCAGCTACCGCGTGACGCGCGACGAGCAGCACCTCACGCGCGGCCGTGCCAACACGCTGCGGCTGGCGCTGTCGGGCCAGCTGGGCCCCGATGCCTTCACGAGCGAGGCCATGCACGAGACCATGGACCTGTGCGTGGGCTGCAAGGGCTGCAAGCGCGACTGCCCGACGGGCGTGGACATGGCGAAGATGAAAGTCGAGTTCCTCGACCACTACAAGAAGCGCCACGGCCACACGCTGAAAGACAAGCTGGTGGCGAACCTGCCCGACTACGCCCACAAGGCCAGCCGCTTTCCCTGGCTGCTGAACCTGCGCAACAGCGTGCCCGGCGCCGCATGGCTGGGGGAGAAGCTGCTGGGCTTCTCGGCGAAGCGCTCGCTGCCCGAATGGCGCGGCGACACCTTCTGGCGCGGCAAGGCCGATGAGCCCGGGCTGTTCGTCGAGCGAGACGTGGCGTTGTCGATCGCGCGCCGTGGCGGCAAGGCGGCTGTGCTCTTCGTCGACACCTTCAACGGCACCTTCGAGAGCGAGAACGCATTCGCCGCCGCACGCGTGCTGCAGGCCGCGGGCTACGTGCTGCACACGGTCGAGAAGAGCGGCGGGCACCATTGCTGCGGTCGCACATTCCTGGCCAGCGGCATGGTCGACGAGGCGAAGAAGAAGGCCGAGGCGTTGATCGATGCGCTCGTGCCGCTGGCGCGCGCGGGCGTGCCCATCGTCGGGCTGGAGCCTTCGTGCCTGCTCACGCTGCGCGACGAGGCACTGGTGATGGGCTTCGGCGAGAAGGCCGAGCTCGTGGCCAAGCATGCGCTGCTGTTCGAGGAGTTCATCGCGCGTGAGCTCAAGCAGGGGCGCTTCGAGCTGCCGCTGAAGCCCGCCGAAGCACCCATCCTGCTGCACGGCCATTGCCACCAGAAGGCCTTCGGCGCGGTGAGTCCGGTGATGGAAGTGCTCAAGCTCATTCCCGGCGCGCAGCCCGAACTCATCGAAAGCTCGTGCTGCGGCATGGCCGGCAGCTTCGGCTACGAGGCCAGTCATTTCGAGGTGTCGATGAAGATGGCCGAGGCCAGCCTGCTGCCCGCCATCCGCGCGAAGCCCGGAGCCATCGTGGTGGCCGACGGCACCAGCTGCCGCCACCAGATCGGCGATGGCGCGCAGCGCGAGGCGGTGCACGTGGCTGTGCTGCTGGAGCGGCATCTGCTGCAGACAGACCCGGTGTCCGAAGCGGGTTGAGCGGGCGGCGCCTGCAGGCCGGCGGCAGCTGCCGCAGAATAGGCCCGCCTGCCGCCCGCCACACCAATGCCGACGACGCTCGCTTCTCCATCCCCCATCTCCGCCCAGCCCACGCTGCGGCTTGCCTTCGCGCTGTCGATGGGCGCGGCGGTGTCGCTGGGCATCACGCGCTTCGCGTATGCGCTGCTGCTGCCGCCGATGCGCGCCGACCTGGGCTGGAGCTATGCGCTGGCAGGCGGCATGAACACGGCGAACGCGGTCGGTTACCTCGTCGGCGCGCTGGTCACTCCGGCACTGATGCGGCGCTTCGGCGCGACCCGGCTGCTGGTGTTCGGCGCGGTGCTGGCCAGTATGTTCATGGCGGGCAGCGGCTTCGTCACCGATGCGTCTGCATTGCTGTTGCAACGCCTGCTTGCCGGCATTGCCAGTGCCTGGGTGTTCGTGGCGGGAGGACTGCTCGCGGCTCGGCTCAGCGACGCAGGTTCGGCGCGCGGCGGCTTGCTGCTCGGCATCTACTACGGCGGCACCGGCTTCGGCATCCTGCTGTCGGCATTGCTCGTGCCGCAGGTGCTGCGCGCGGCGTCGGGCGTTCCTCACGGATGGACCTGGGCTTGGTGGGCGCTGGCGGTCGCGAGCGCGGCAGCCACCTGCCTGCTGGCTTGGGCGGGGCGCGCGATGCCCGAGCAGCCGGCCGCTTCCGTTGCACCTGCCGCCGCGTCGGGCTCGGCGCCGCCCGTTGCGCTGCACCGCTTCGGCTGGGCACTCGCCGGCTATGCCTTGTTCGGCATGGGCTACATCGGCTACATGACCTTCGTGATCGCGCTGCTGCGCGAGCAGGGCGCCAGCGCCGGCTTCGTCACGTTGTTCTATGCATTGCTCGGCATCGCCTGCGTGGCTTCCTCCCGGCTGTGGGCCGGGCTGCTCGACCGGTATCGCGGCGGGCAGCCGCAGGCGTTGCTCAACGGTTTGCTCGGCGTTGCAACGCTGCTGCCGGTGCTGAGTTCTTCCGCGCCGATCGCACTGATTTCCGGCGTGCTGTTCGGCGGCGTATTCCTGTCCGTGGTGGCCTCGACCACCGCGCTGGTGCGCCACAACCTGCCGCCGTCGCGCTGGGCACAGGGCATCAGCGCGTTCACCATCATCTTCGCGCTGGGGCAGATCGTCGGGCCGACCGTCACGGGCTGGATCTCCGACGGCCCCGGTGGATTGGCGCGCGGCCTCGTGGCTTCGGCGACGGCCCTCTGGCTCGGCGCGGTGCTGGCGTCGCGCCAGCATTCGCTGCAACGGGAGACATCGTGATGAGCGGCTTTGCCTTGTTCGAAACTTCCATCGGCATGTGCGCCTTGGCGTGGGGGCCGCACGGCCTGGTCGGCGTGCAACTGCCCGCCGACAACGGCGAACCCGCCACGCGAGCGCGCATGCAGCAGCGCTTTCCGGACCTGCATGAAGGCCCACCGGACGAGAGGGCACAGCGCGCCATCGACGCCATCCAGGGTCTGCTGCGCGGTGTGCACGACGACCTGAGCCACATCGAGCTCGACATGAGCGGCGTGTCCGAATTCCACCAGCGCATCTACGCGATCGCGCGGCGCATTCCGCCGGGGCAGACCCGCACCTATGGCGAGATCGCCGAGGAGCTGGGCGACAAGGGGCTCTCGCGCGCCGTCGGGCAGGCCATGGGCCACAACCCGTTCGCGCCCGTGGTGCCATGCCATCGTGTGCTCGCCGCGGGCAACAAGCCGGGCGGCTTCTCGGCAGGCGGCGGCGCGCTGACCAAGCTGCGCATGCTCGACATCGAGGATGCGCGGCCGAACGGGATGGCTTCGCTCTTCTGACGATCGGCCAGGCGGCGTAGTGCCTAAGTCATCCCTCGAAAAGGGGATGCGGAGGCGGTAGCGAACGAGCACAGTGGCAACCCTCACGGGACGAGGGGGCGCGACGTGCAACTCTGGCTTGAGCAGATCGAGAAGGCGCGGGAGCGGAGCGAAGGCATCGACCTGCAATCTCTTGCCGACTACGCAAGAGACAAGACCCCGCGCGATCTCGGCACGCCCAAGCAGCTCGAGGACCGCAGGAACTTCCTGCGCGAGAGCCTGGGCGACGACGAGAAGTCCGCCGTTGCGTACGAGCGCATCATTGCCGGCAGCGAGATACAGGACGTCAACTACCTGGCCCGCGGCGCACGGGCCGCGAAGGCGGTCAGCCGGATCGTCATCAGGGACACGGCGGGGCGGCTCGTCGGCTACGGCACCGGATTCCTGATCGCGCCGGGCGTGCTCATCACCAACAACCACGTCCTGCCTTCCATCGAAGCCTGTCGCCGCTCCGAAGCCCAGTTCGAATTCGAGCTCGACATCGACGGCGCGGCGCTCAACGCGACCACCTACGGCCTCGAGGCACAGGCACTCTTCTTCACTTCGAAAGCGCTCGACTTCACTGTCGTGGCCGTCACCGCCGTATCGACGGTGGGAGAGGGCCAGCTCTCGCACTACGGGTTCCTGCCGCTCGTCGGCGCCACCGGCAAGGTCTCGGACGGCGAGTGGCTCACGATCATCCAGCACCCCAACGGCGACCGGAAGCAGGTGTGCGTGCGCGAGAACAAGCTTCTGAAGCGCACGGACGACGTGCTCTGGTATTCGACCGACACGCTCGGCGGCTCCTCGGGCTCCCCGGTCTTCAGCAACGACTGGTACGTGGTCGCGCTCCACCACAGCGGCGTGCCGGAAGAACGGGACGGCCGGACTCAGACCATCTCGGGCCGCGACTACGACCCGAGGAAGGACGGCGAGCAGGACATCAAGTGGATCGCCAACGAGGGCATCCGCATCTCGCGCATCGTCGAGACGCTGCAGTCGGTTCTTCCCGCGCACCCGCTGCTGCAGCCGGTCTTCGGGGCCACGCCGGAGAACTCGCGGCTGATGCTGCCTTCGGTCGATCTGCTGCAGTCGACGTCGACTCACGTTCCCGGGACCACGCCAGCGCCCGGCCCGCTCATTCAGCAACCCCAAAACCGGAAGACGATCATGAACGACATGCAATCTGGTGGAAGAAGGACGCTCACGGTCACGTTGGGCATCGAGGCGGATGGAAGCGTCGCGGTGCTGCGCTCCGGCCCCGCGGCCCGCGAATCGCTGGACGCTTTCGAAGCGTCCGGCGCCAAGGCCAAGAAGAAATCCGCGCCGGCCATCGACGTGCCCTTCAATGCGACCTACGACGACCGCAAGGGCTTCGACAGCGGCTTCCTCGCACCCGGCAAGCCCGAACTGTCGGTTCACCTGCCGCTGCTCGGAAAGGCTCTTGCCAAGGAGACCGCGGAACTTGTCGACGCCGCCCCGGGCGAGAACGTGCTGAACTATCACGGCTACAGCCTCGTGATGCACAAGGCAAGGCGGCTGGCTCTCTACTCGGCCGCGAACGTCGACTTCAGCGGCCGCTTCGAGCTGCCCCGGCCGGCGGACGTGTGGAGGCAGGACCCGCGCATTCCCTCCAGCGCGCAACTGACAAATTTCTACTATGAGAACAACCAGTTCGACCGCGGACACCTGACGCGCCGCGAGGACATGGAGTACGGCGGCAGCCGGCTCGCCGCGCTCACCAGCGCGGCCGATACCTGCCACTGGACCAACTGCACGCCGCAGCACTCGAAGTTCAACCAGAACAAGGAGCTCTGGCAGGGCATCGAGCGCCACATCTTCGAGGACGCGATCAAGCTCGACCGGTTCAGGGCCCAGGTCATCACGGGGCCGATCCTCGAGGAGAGCGATCCGGTGTGGGACAGGTATCCGAAGATCCAGTATCCGGTGCGCTTCTGGAAAGTCGTCGCGGCGATCACGTCCAAGGGAGCGCTCTTCGCCACTGCCTACATCCTCGATCAGTCCGGCGTCATCGATGAGTTCGGCATCGAGGCAGCGCGGGAGGTGCCGTTCGATGCCTACAAGACATTCCAGGTCCGGATCGACGAGGTCGAGCGGCTCACCGGGCTCAGCTTCACGGGTGGCCCCGCCAGGAGGGTCTTTTCGCTCTCCACGGTCGATCCGCTTGCGAAGAAGCCCGTGAGGAGAAGAAGCACCAGGGTTCGCGCGCAGGAATCGGCGCTGGCCGATGCGCCGGACGGCTGGCTGCCGCTCGATTCGCTCGAGTCGATGATCCTTCCTGATTCGCAGGACTAGCCGGGGCTCCGCTGGATCGCGCGCGCCTCAGACGGCCGGCACAGGCAGGCGGTGCAGCGTCGCGATGCGCGACGCGAAGATGATCGCCGCCTGCAGCCCGAACCCCGCGAGCGCGAGCAGCAGGCAGGCCGGCTCGCCCCATGCCGCGCCGACCATGCCGCCCAGCGCGGCGCCGATGGGCCGCGCGCCCGCGTTGATCGTGAGGAACACGGCCGACACCCGGCCCAGCATCGTCGCCGCGGTCACGCTCTGGCGCAGCGTGGTCGAGGTGATGACCCAGACCATCGGCCCCGCGCCGAACAGGAAGAACGAGAGCGCCGCCAGCGTTGCGGTCGGCACAACGAGCGTGGCCGCCATCGTCGCCGCAGCCAGCACGGCGACCGTGGGGCCGACCTGTATCGCGCGGCCGAACGGCAGCCGTGCCACCACGCGCGGCGTGAGCAGCGCGCCCACGACCATGCCCGCGCCGTACATCGCCAGCGTGAAGCCCACCGCCTGCGCGCCGAGGCCGAGCACGCGCACGGCATAGGGCACGTAGCCAGCCTGCAGCACGAACCACGAGATGTTGAAGACCGCGCCGGTCATCAGCATCGGGCGCAGCATCTCGTGCTGCCAGACGAAGCGTGCGCCGTCGCGCACCTCGAGCAGTGGATGCCGTCCGGCGGAGGGCGCACGTGGGGCCTCGCTCAGGCGCAGCAGCAAGGCCACGGCAGCCGCGGAAAGCACCGCGGCCAGGACGAATGCCGCTGACGCACCGGCCCAGGCCACGAGCGCGCCCGCGAGCGCCGGCCCGGCGGTGAATGCCGCGCTGCGCGCCAGTTCGAGTCGCCCGTTGGCAGTGGCCAATGCTTCCCTTGGCACGAGCGCCGGCACCAACGCAGGTGCCGCGACGCTGAAACCCACGGTGCCGACAGCGCCCAGGAACCCGAGCACGGCCAACCAGCCGATGCTCAGCTTCGACGCGAACACCATCGCCAGCAGCACGAGCAGCGACACCGCGCGCAGCCCCTCGGCCCAGACCATCAGCCGCCGCCGCGACATGCGGTCCGCGAGCAGGCCCATGGGCATCGAGACCAGCAGGAAGGGCAGCGTCTGGACGGCAGCGAGAAAGCCGATCTCGCCGGGCCCGGCGCCGAGCGCCAGCACTGCCACCAGCGGCACGGCCGCGAGGCTCAGTTGTTCCGCGGATTGCGCGGCGAGGTTGGACCACGCGAGGTTCTGGAAGGAACGGGGGAGGGATGATGTTCGAGTCATGCCCTCATCGTGCTGGCCCGGGGCCTTGCCGGCTGGCCGTTTCCGGACGAGCGAGCGTCAGCGCCGCGACTTCGGCATTGGCATCGGATTCGATGCCGGCGAGACCACCTCCATCACGAAATCGATGAAGACACGCACCTTCGCTGCCGGCAGGTGGCGCGACGGATAGAGCGCATGGAGCGGGAGCCGCTCGTCGGGCCAGTCGGGAAACAGATCGACCAGCTCGCCGCTCTCGAGCTGCGGCTGGATGCCCACCGCCTTGATCTGCGCCACGCAGATGCCGGCGAGGACCGTCTCCAGCACCGTGCCCGGATCGGTGAGCAGCAGCCGCCCTGTGGCCGGCACCTTCACGAGCTTGCGTCCGCGCTGGAACTCCCAAGCGTATGGCTGCCCCGTGGCCGGGTTGCGCACCTGCAGGCAGGCGTGCCCGGCGAGGTCCGCGGGCTTCGCAGGGCGGCCGTGCCGCGCGAGGTACGCCGGCGTGGCCACGGTGACCACGCGCGAATCCATCAGCTTGCGGGAAACGAGCGACGACGAGGGCGGCTCGCCGAACCGCACCGCGATGTCGAAGCCCTCGGCCACCAGGTCGCCGAGCTGGTCGCGCGCGATCAACTCCAGCGTGAGTTCGGGGTATTGCGCAAGGAAACGCGGCAGGTGCCGCGCCAGCAGCAGGCGCGAGGTGAAGGCATCTGTGTTGACCCGCAGGCGACCACGCACCACACCGGATGCACCGGCGGCGATCGTCACCGCGTCCTCGATGCCCAGCACCAGCGGATTGATGTTGGCGTAGAGCTGCCGGCCTTCGTCGGTGAGGCTCAGCGAGCGGGTCGTGCGGTCGAACAGCCGGATGCCGATGCGACCCTCGAGACGGGCGATGGCACGGCTCACGCCGGAGGGCGTGAGGCCCAGCGCATTGGCGGCGCTGGCGAAGCTGCCGCCTTCGACCACGGCGGCCAGCACGCTGACGTTGGAGAGAAGGCGTCCGTCGAGAGTCATTTTTCATTCGTGATCAGGTGTCATGAATGATATGTCGTGGGGTCGCTTTACTCAAAGATAAGCCGTTCCTACGATTCGTCCCGTCGCATGCGTCACCCCATCGAATCAAGTCAGGAAAAAGGAACTCTCATGTACGCAATCACCGGAATCACGGGCCAGGTCGGCGGCGCCGTCGCGCGCGCCTTGCTGGCCGAAGGGCAGCCGGTTCGTGCGGTCGTCCGCGACGAACACAAGGGCCGCCCCTGGGCCGCGCTCGGCTGCGAGGTGGCCGTTGCCGCGATGGACGACGCCGTGGCGCTGACACGCGCTTTCTCGGGCGCGGCCGGCGTCTTCGTGCTGCCGCCGCCCAACTTCGATCCTGAGTCGGGCTTTCCCGAGGCGAGGGCCGAGAACGCCGCGCTGCGCCAGGCGCTCGACACCGCCCGGCCGGCGCGCGTGGTGTGCCTTTCGACGGTCGGCGCGCAGGCGGCCCAACCCAACCTGTTGAGCCAGCGCACCCTGATGGAGGAAGCGCTTCGCACCTTGCCGATTCCGATCACCTTCCTTCGGCCCGCATGGTTCCTGGAGAACCTGCGCTGGGACATCACGCAGGCGCGCGAGCAGGGCCTGCTGTCGAGCTACCTGCACCCGCTGGAGCGGCCCGTGCCGATGGTGGCCACTGTCGACGTTGGCAGTGTCGCTGCAGAGCTCCTGCTGCAGGTCGGCGGAGCACCGCGCGTCGTCGAGCTCGAAGGCCCCGAGCGGCTGACGCAGCATGCGATTGCAGCGGCGCTCTCGCAGGTGCTGGGCCGGCCGGTGCGCGCGGAGGCGGTGCCGCGCGAGAGCTGGGGCGCGATCTTCCAAGCGCAAGGCATGCGCGACCCGGTGCCGCGCATCCAGATGCTCGACGGCTTCAACGAAGGATGGATCCGCTTCGAAGGCGAAGACGCGAGCGTGCGCAAGGGCAGGGTGGGCGTGGCGGATGTGATCCGCTCGCTGGCGGATCAGGTCGGCTAGGCGCCTTCGGCCCGACCCTCGACCTGCATCTTCTCGAACCACTCGGCCACGTACGAAGCCTCCGGCGCGGCGTCGGGTGCCAGTCCGTAGTAGTAGCGCTCCAGCGTCATGCGCAGCGCGGGTAGCGGCGACTGCAGGCGCCCCGAGGCCAAGTCGTGCGACACCAGCGAGGTCGGCGCCAGGGCGATGCCCAGTCCGTCGACTGCTGCCTGCAGCACGAAGTGCAGGTGATCGAACTGCAGCCGACCCGCCGGTCGTGCGCGCGGCGCGCCGACCAGCTTCTTCCAGGCGTCCCAGTCGTCCTTGCGCGTGCGGGCCGACAGCAGGACGTGCGAGGCGAGAGCGCGAAGGTCGGGCAGCGGATGGCCCTTGAACAGCGCGGGCGCGCCGACCACCAGCACCTCGTCTTCGAGAAAGGGCTGCACCTCCATCGACGACGGCCAGCCTTCCAGGCCCCGGCGCACCGCGATGTCGAAGCTGCCGACGGCCTCCTCGGGCATCACCGTGCTGGTGACGACCTGCGGTTCGATGTCGGGAAAGCGCTCGACGAAGGAGGGCAGGCGTGGAATGAGCCAGCGCACGGCGAACGAGGGCCGCACGTTGATCCGCACCGCGCGCGTCGGCCCCTGCGACTGCAGCGCCCGCGCCGCGGCGCCGATCTGCGCGAGCGCGGGCTGCACCTCGGCGAAGAACTGCTGGCCCTCGGCCGTGAGCGTGACCTGCCGGATGCGTCGCTCGAACAGCGCGACGCCGAGGAACTCCTCGAGGCTCTTGATCTGCCGGCTCACGGCGCTGTGCGTGACGTGCAGTTCGAGCGCCGCGCGCGTGAAGCTGAGGTGGCGCGCCGCGGCGGCGAAGGCGCGCACGGCGTTCAGGGGAGGCTCTCGAAGCGGCATGCGTGCGATTTTCTCACGCATGCCGGTCGTTAATGTCGTTTGTCGGCACGGCATGCGGCGGCGCACCATCGAGGCTCGATGTCACGCACCGCACCCGCTCCCCAAACATCCCCCACCGACCTGAATTCCCGCCATGCGGCGATGGCCCTGGGCCTTTCGCTTCCGGCCGACGTGGTGCTCTACCTGCTGCTGCCGATGTACGCGAGCCAGTTCGGCGTGACGCTCGCCGAAGTCGGCATGCTGCTCGCCGCCAACCGGCTGGTGCGAATCGCAGGCTACGGCTTCGTGGCCCGCTTCTACGCCCGCAACGGCGACCGGCTGACCTGCACCATCGCCGTGGTGGCGGCGGCCGTGTGCGGGCTGGGCTACGCCACGCTTTCGGGCTTCTGGGCGCTGCTGCCGCTGAGGCTGACGTGGGGCCTGTGCTTCGCGGCGCTGAACCTGTCGACCCAGGCGCTCGCCACGGCCGACCCGGTGGGCGCCGCGCGGCGCAACGGGCGCTCGCGCGCCTTCATCGCGATGGGGCCGGTGCTCGCGCTGCCGTTGGGTGCGCTTCTGGCGCACTGGACGGGGCCGCGCACGATCTTCGCCATCCTCGCGGTGTTCTCGCTGCTGGCGTACTTCGTCACGCGCCGGCTGCCCGCGGCTCCACATCCGGTGACCAAGCCTGCCAGACGCTTCAAGCTGCCCAACAGCCTCGACAGCTGGTCGTTCATGGAAGGGCTGGCGCTCGACGGGCTCTTCATCGTCGGCCTCTCGTACCTCGGCAAGGACCTGCTGCCGGGCGGCGCGGTGATCGTTGCCGGCGTGCTGATGGCGCTGCGCTACCTCGCGGAGATATTGCTGAGCCCGGTCGGCGGGCGCATGGCCGAGCACTTCGGCGCCGAGCGCCTGCTGGTGAGCCTGTCGCTCGTCACCGCCATCGCGCTGGTGGGCTTCGGCCTGGGCTGGCTATGGAGTTGCGCCGCGCTGATCGTGGTGCTGCGAGCCCTGCAACTGCCCTTGTTGCCGCCTATCGTGGCCCGCCGCACGCCGGGACCGGAGCGGGTGCAGGCGCTGGCGGCGCGCTCGGTGTGGCGCGACATCGGCGCCGGTGCCGGGCCGCTGATCGCGGGCCTGCTGCTGCCGGTTGCGTCGCCGCCATGGATCTACGGCGTGGCCGCCTTGCTGCTTGCGCTCGCGGCGCTGGCCTGCGGCTGGAGCAGCGCATCGCCACAATCCACCAGCATCCAGGAAAGCACATGACAAGCTCTCATGCCATCGAAACCATCGCCCAGCTCGAAGCCCTGTTCGGCCAGCCCGGCGATGCTGCGCTGAAGAAAGAGGTGCCGTACCTGCACCCGAGCTACCGGGCGCTGATTGCCGCATCGCCCTTCGCGGTGCTCGCCACCATCGGCCCTGGCGGGCTGGACGCTTCGCCGCGCGGCGATCCGCCGGGTTTCGTCGCGGTGCAGGACGAGAAGACGCTGCTCATGCCCGAGCGGCGCGGCAACAACCGCATCGACAGCCTGCGCAACATCGTGGCCGACCCGCGCGTGGCGCTGCTGTTCCTGATTCCCGGCGTGGGCGAGACGCTGCGGGTGAACGGCAAGGCACAGCTCACGGTCGAGCCGGCGCTGCTCGAGCGCTTCGCCATGGACGGCAAGCAGCCGCAATGCGTGATCCGCATCACGGTGGAGACGGTGTTCTTCCAGTGCGCCCGGGCTATACACCGCTCGAAGCTGTGGGCGCCTGTGCCGGCGGATGCGCAGCGCACTGTGCCGACGCCCGGCGCCATCCTCTCTGCGCTGACCGAAGCGGCCTTCGACGGGGAAACCTACGACCGGGAACTGCCGGCGCGGCAGCGAGCGACGCTGTACTGACGCGGAACCCCATTCCATTCGCCCATGAAAAAAGCCCGCGTCAGCGGGCTTTTTCTTGCGGTTCGCACCGCCAGGATCAACGCACCCAGTGGCAGACGCGGTGGTGATGGCGCGCGTCCCATTTGCACACCTTGTGCTTCTTGGGGTGATGCGGCGGCGCGGCGGAGGCGATGCTCGGTGCCAGCACGGCGAGGCCGGCGAACGCGAGGATGCTGGAGAGGATGAAATGCTTGGTCTTCATGGGGTTCTTTCTAAGCAAAGGCATCGATCGAGGATTTGCGTCGTTGAACAGGCGCTCCTGTAGAACGTTCGATGCAATATTCAGATGACAGTTGTTGGCGGGGCGGGCGTGAAAAACCTCACCGATCGCGGTACCTGGAATGGCATTCGGGCAACACCGCATCAGGCCTGTCCGGGCGCTGCGGCCTGCTCGGTGCGCGCGTCGTGGCCGATGATCAGCACCAGCCCGAAGGCCACCGCCGACAGCATCGCCAGGAAGAGCACGGCGTAGAAGTCGTTGCCCATCCGGTCCTTCAGCGTGCCGAAGATGGTCGGGCCGATGTAGCCGCCCAGGTTGCCGATGGAGTTGATCCACGCGATGCCCGCCGCGGCCGCCGTACCGCTGAGGATGGCGGTGGGCAGCGTCCAGAAGGTGGGCAGGGCGCTGAAGATGCCGAAGGCGGCCAGCGTCACCGCCGCCATCTTCGGAACGGGCGCGGTGGTCTCTGCGGCCAGCACCAGGCCGAGGAAGATGCAGGCCAGCGGGATCAGCAGGAACCACTTGCGTTCCTTGCGCGCGTCGGAGGCCCGCGTCCAGAACAGCATGGCGATGGCGCCCACCAGGTACGGGAAGGCGTTGATGAAGCCGATCTCCACGTTGCCCAGCCCGCCGAAGCCCTTGATGATCTGCGGCAGGAAGAAGCTCAGGCCGTAAAGCGGTACCGTGATGCCCATGTAGACGAAGCCCAGCCCGATCACGCGCGGGTTCAGCAGCGACTGCTTCCAGGAGATCTTGTTGATCGACTCGCGGTTGGCGCGCTCGGCGTCCAGCGTGCGCTGCAGCCAGTCGCGCTCCTCGGTGCTGAGCCACTTGGCGTCCTTCGGGCCGTCGGGCAGGTACATCAGCACGAAGAAGGTCAGCACCAGCGAAGGCAGCGCTTCCAGGATGAACAGCCACTGCCAGCCGTGCATGCCGCCGACGCCGTCCATGTTGAGGATGAAGCCGGAGATGGGCGAGCCGATCACGGTCGAGATCGGAATGGCGAACATGAACCAGCCCACGATGCGCGCGCGGTACGCCGCCGGAAACCACAGCGTGATGTAGAAGATCACGCCCGGGAAGAACCCGGCCTCCGCGATGCCGAGCAGGAATCGCACGACGTTGAAGCTGGTCGAGCCGCCCACCCAGGCCTGCGCGGCCGAGAGGATGCCCCAGCTGAACATGATGCGGGCGATCCAGCGGCGTGCGCCGAAGCGCTCCAGCGCCATGTTGCTGGGCACCTCGAACAGGAAGTAGGCGAGGAAGAAGATGCCGGCCGCGCTGCCGAACACGGCGGCGGTGAAGCCCAGGTCCTTGGACATGGCCGCGCCGGCGAAGCCGAGGTTCACGCGGTCGAGGTAGGCGATGAAGTAGCTCACCATCAGAAGCGGCAGCAGTCGCCAGCTGATCTTCGAGATGGTTCTCTGTTCTACGGGGTTCATGGTTGCTTGTCTCCGGTGTTGGATGGTTTTGTGGAGGCGATGGGAAGAAGGGGGAGGGCGGCTGCAGCCGCCGGTGTCATGGCTGTTGTCGATGCTGCTGCTGTTGCGCCCTCATGATCTGGTGGCGCCGCCAGTAGTGGCCGACGGCGCCCTTGAAGTTTTCTTTCTGCTTGCCGAGGCCCGCGAGCTTCACCTTGGTGGTGCGCGCGCCCAGCATGCCCTTATCGAAGTGGGTGACGATGAGGGTGTCGCCGAAGCTGCTGTCCTTGTAGGTCAGGCTCTTGACCTCGTCCCACGCGATGGTCGAACCGCCATCGGCACTGGGGTGCATGCCCTCGTAGCTGATGTCGATGCGCTCGCCGTTCTTCAGCGCGAAACCGATGGGCGGAAAGTGGCGCAGCACCACGGCGCGCTCTTCCTCGGTCGCGGGCTCGTAGCGGTAGGCCAGGCTCAGCTCATGGTTCTGCACGAAGCGCTGCTCGTACTCGCTCCACAGGCGTTGCTCGATGGCGTCGGCGGTCTCGATCTCGTCGGCCCACGAAGCCTGCGGAGCGGTGGCGACGATGCCGCCGTAGGCGCTCTCGGGCACGTGGTGGCCGACGTTGCGCATGCGTTCCAGCAGCGGCGGATGGCTGTCGTAGGGATGCGGCACGCCGGCCGTCTTCATCGCCTCGATGAAGGCCGGCGAATTGGCGTACGGCGGCAGGCCGTCGGCGACGAAGCGGGCGATGCCGAGTGCGCCGTCGTGCTCGCGGTCCTGCTCGAAGAGCTTCTGCTCCACGTCGTTGCGGTAGCTCGCATAGGCCGAGATCTTGATGAGCGACTGCACGATGGCGTGCGGCGCGGTGAGCCCGGCCGCCACGCGGTCGGCCTTGTATTCGCGCTCGCGGCTGTCGCGGGCCAGCGCGAAGGCGAAGATCATGCGGTACAGGCGCAGCAGGTAGTGCGCCACGATGGTGAGGCCGCCGCTTCGCATCTTCCAGGTGTACTGGTCGAACTGCAGCAGCTTGGGGCCGAGCGCCGCGCTGCTGCGGGTGTCGCCGCCGCCCAGGTGGGCGAGCTCGTGCGCGAGCACCGCATCGGCCTCGGTCTGGTCGAGCACGCGCAGCAGCGGCAGGCTCACGAAGAGCGTGCGGCCCTGCAAGGGGCGGCCCTTGACCTCGCACGGCGCTTCGGTCACGAAGAAGTTGGTGTCGATACCGGCCACGATCTGGTCGGGCGGGGTGGTCTTCACGCGGCCGGCGAGCTGGCGGATGCGCTCCCACAGGCGCGGAGCGTCGGCCTGCGAGACCAGCTCGCCCTCGATCTCGTTGCCCGAGGGCAGCTTCTTGAACAGCGTGTAGATCGCGTAGAACACCGCCGCGCCGGCCGCGATGCCGGCAATCGCGATCAGCTTGATGTAGTAGCTGTGCCAGAAATACGCCGTGAGCCAGAACGAGAGCCACACCAGCATCGCGCTCTGCAGCACCACCTCGACCGCGCTCGACACGGTCATGAGCCGCCAGCCCGCGACGAAGCTGGCGTAGCGCAGGCCGCGGTTGGCGAAGGCCAGCGCGCCCAGCACCAGTGCCGCGACCAGCAGGGCGGCGCCGAGCACGATGGTCCAGAGGGCGGCGCGGTCGGCCCAGTGGAACTGCCAGTGCATCGAGTAGGGGCTGCACACCTTGTCGTGGAAGTTCCTGTCTTCAGGCGCGGTGGCGTCGCAGGCCTTGGAGAGCTGGTGGCTGCGGTAGAACGCGGTGGCTTCGGCCTTGTCCGCGGCGGAGAGACGCGCATCCTTGGCGATGCGGTTTTCCATCGCCTGCAGGAACTCCGCGTCCTGCGAGCGAAGCGCGTATTCGGTGAAGGCGAGCGTGGCCGCCGGAATGGCGAACAGCGAGACGAGCGTGAGAACGAACACGCGCAAGAGATCGGCGTGAACCGTGCGGGCGAGGGCCATGGACGAGCTGCTCCTGGATGACGATTGCTGTGAGTTGTTATGAACGGTCCGGGAAGGCGATAGCGTAGCGGGCACGGCGTATGCAGTGAAGCCGGGCACGGCGTCAAGCGGCGCGAGGCACCGACCTGCTACCGAATAAGGTTATCCCTTTTGCATCGTTCCGCGCGGCGGGGCGCAGGTATAGCCTTCGTTCTCATTCATGGCTGTCACCTCCGTCACTCCATTTTCGCCGTCGTCTGGGTCCGCGCCGTCGCCCGTTGCATGGATTGCCGGTGTCGGCGCCAGCGCGGGCCTGGGTGCGGCGCTCGCGCGGCGCTTCGCGGCCGAAGGCTTCATCGTCGCTCTGACCGGCCGAACGCAGGCCCAGCTCGATGCGGTGGCCGGCGAAATCGTCGCAGCCGGCGGCCGGGCCCATGCCTTCGCGGGCGACGTGGCGAGCGAGGCCGAGATTCACGGCATAGCTCAGAAGACGGCGGCGCTGGGTCCGCTCACGGTGGCCATCTTCAATGCCGCGAGCGCGGTGCGCGCGCCGACGCTGGATCTTTCGGTCGAACAGTTCACGCAGGCCTGGCGCACCAGTGCGCTGGGCGGCTTCATCTTCGGGCACGAGGCCCTGCGCGGCCTGCTGGCCAATTCCTTCGAGGCGGGCGGAGCGCGCGCACGTGGCACCTTGCTGTTCACCGGAGCCACCGCGGCGCTGCGCGGCAAGCCGCCGTTCGCGGCCTTCGCCGCGGCCAAGGCCGCGTTGCGTTCGCTGAGCCAGAGCCTGGCGCGCGAATTCGGCCCGCAGGGCGTTCACGTGGCGCACGTGGTGATCGACGGGGGCATCGACGGCGAGCGCCTGCGCAACAACGCGCCGCAACGCGTGGAGCAGGCCGGCGACGACGGCCTGCTGCAGCTCGAAGCCATCGCTGAAAGTTACTGGCAGCTGCATGTGCAGCACCGCAGCGCATGGACGCAGGAGCTGGACCTGCGGCCGTTCAAGGAACCGTTTTGAGGAGTCACGCTACATGAGCGTCGGATCGAATGGACAGATGCTGGCCGCTACGCTGCCTTCGGTGCAGGCGGAGCTCAACTACCTGAAGGCGGGCCAGGGCCGGCCCGTGAGCTACACATTCGAGCCGCCGCCCGGCACGCCCTGGGTGACCGGCGAACTGGAGCCGCGCCGCGTGACGATCCGCGACGGGCGTCCGCTGGTGGCGCTGAACGAGCTGACGCTCGACCGCAGCGGCTTCACGCAGATCTCGCATCGCAGCGCGCTCGCCGATTTCTCCCAGGACGCGGCGATCCGCGACATCTACTACCGCGAATCCGAAGCGCTGCTGCGCGACGTGACCGGCGCCGAGAAGGTCGTGGTGTTCGACCACACGCTGCGCGACAGCGCGCAGGGCTCGCGCCGCACGGCCGAGCTGCGCGAGCCGGTGCGACGCGTGCACAACGACCAGACCTTCGTCTCCGCGCCGCGCCGCGTGCACGCCCACCTGCCGCCCGAGGAGGCCGAGGAGCGCCTGAAGAACCGCTTCGCGATCATCAACCTGTGGCGGCCGCTGGCCACGGTCGAGTGCCTGCCGCTGGCGCTGTGCGACGCGCGCTCCATTTCGCCCGCCGACCTCGTGCCCAGCGACCTGGTCTATCCCGACAAGGTGGGCGAGACCTATTCCTTCACCTGGAATCCCGAGCACCAGTGGTACTGGTTTCCGAGACTGCGGCCCGACGAGGCCCTGCTGCTGAAGATCTACGACTCGCTCGAGCAGGGCGTGGCGCGCTACACCGCGCACACCGCCTTCGAGGACCCGACGGGTTCGCAGGAAGCACCGCCGCGCCGCAGCATCGAGCTGCGCGCGCTGGTGTTCTGGCCCGCCGGCAAGTAGCAGCCTCCCGATGAGCACCGCGAAGCAGCTGCGGCTGGGCGCCTTCATGCGCCCCGTGAGCATCCATACCGGCGCCTGGCGCTATCCGGGTGCGTGGCCCGACGCGAACTTCAACTTCGCGCATCTGAAGCAACTTGCGCAGACGCTGGAGCGCGGCCGCTTCGACGCCTTCTTCATGGCCGACCACCTTGCCGTACTGAACATGCCGGTGGCCGCGCTGCAGCGCAGCCACACGGTCACGTCGTTCGAGCCGTTCACGCTGCTGTCGGCGCTGGCACAGCACACGCGGCACATCGGGCTGGTGGCAACGGCTTCGACCACTTTCGACGAGCCGTTCCACATCGCGCGTCGCTTCGCCTCGCTCGACCACCTGAGCGAAGGCCGCGCGGGCTGGAACATCGTGACCACCTCCAACCCCGACGCGGCGCTGAACTTCGGCCGCGACGACCACATGGAACACGACGAGCGCTATGCCCGCGCCCGCGAGTTCCACGACGTGGTCACCGGCCTGTGGGACAGCTGGGCCGACGACGCCTTCGAGCGCGACGTCGAAAGCGGCCGCTTCTTCGATCCGGCCAAGCTGCACGTGCTGGACCACAAGGGCAAGTACCTGTCGGTGCGCGGCCCGCTGCACATCGCGCGGCCGGTGCAGGGCTGGCCGGTGATCGTGCAGGCGGGCGCCTCGGAGGCCGGCCGCCAGCTCGCGGCAGAGACCGCCGAGGCGGTGTTCGCCGCGCCCGGCACGCTGGCTGGCGCGCGCAGCCTCTATGCCGACATCAAGGGCCGCATGCGCGCGATCGGGCGTGACCCTGACCATCTCAAGATCCTCCCGGCCGCCTTCGTGGTGGTGGGCGACACGGCGGAAGAGGCGCGCGCCATCCGCGCGAAGCTCGACAGCCTGGTGCACTACGACAGCGCCATCGCGTCGTTGTCGGTCGCGCTGGGCCACGACGCTTCGAAGTTCGACCCCGACGGCCCGTTGCCCGACGTGCCCGAGACCAATGCGAGCCAGAGCGGCCGCGCCCGCGTGATCGAGCTGGCCCGCAGCGAGAACCTCACGGTGCGCCAGCTGGCCCAGCGCCTGGGCGGCTACGGCGGACTTGCCTTCGTCGGCACCGCGCAGACCATCGCCGACGACATGCAGGAGTGGCTGGAAAGCGAAGGCTGCGACGGCTTCAACGTGATGTTCCCCTGGCTGCCCGGAGGACTCGACGCCTTCGTCGACAAGGTGGTGCCCGAGCTGCAGCGCCGCGGCATCTTCCGGCGCGAATACGAAGGTCGTACCTTGCGCGAGAACCTCGGCTTGCCGCGGCCCGGCAACCGTTTCTTTGCCCAGAATTAGCAACCCGGGCTGAACCGCACCGGGGCCGACCCCACGCCTGCACCGATTGCCGCGCTTCGCGACAATCGGTTCAATGCGTTCTTCCCCCTTCTTCAAGATGGCCCTGCTGCTGGGCCTGCTCTCGGCCATCGGGCCATTCGCCATCGACATGTACCTGCCGGCTCTGCCTGCCATCGGGCAGAGCCTGCGTGCCGACATCGGCGCGGTGCAGATGAGCCTCACGGCCTTCTTCCTTTCGCTCGGCGCGGGGCAGCTGCTGTACGGGCCGGTCTCCGACATGATGGGCCGCAAGCCGCCGTTGTACGCGGGGTTGGTGCTGTTCGCGCTCGCCAGCGTGGGCTGCGCGCTGGCGACCGACATCCAGACGCTGATCGTGCTGCGCTTCATCCAGGGCCTGGGCGCCGCAGCCGGCATGGCGATTCCGCGCGCCGTGGTGCGCGACCTGCACACCGGCACCGATGCCGCGCGGCTGATGTCGCTGCTGATGCTGGTGTTCAGCGTGTCGCCGATCCTCGCTCCGCTCGCGGGCAGCGCCGTGATCGCGTTCGCCGGCTGGCGCGGCGTGTTCTGGGCCGTGACCATCGCGGCCGTGGCCGGCCTCGCGATGATGGTGAAGCTGCTCGACGAAACCCGCCCGGCCTCGGAGCGCGTCGAAAGCAGCCTCGGCAGCGCGCTCTCGGCCTACTGGCTGCTGTTGCGCGACACGCACTACCTCGGGCTGGTGTTCATCGGCAGCTTCGCGATGGCGGGCTTCTTCACCTATCTCGCGAACTCGTCGTTCGTGATGATCGACCACTACGGCCTGTCGCCCGCGCTCTACAGCGTGGCCTTCGGCGTGAACGCGGCAGCCTTCATCGGCGCCTCGCAGTTCACCGGTGCGCTGGGCGAGCGCTACGGACTGGTCAAGCTCGTCAAGTTCGGCGTGGTGTGCTGCGGCGTGGCGATGGCAGCGATGTTCGTCTACTTCGCGATGGGCGGCGACAGCATCTGGGTGCTGATCGTCCTGTACTTCATCGCCTCGGGCTTCATGGGGCTGGTGATTCCGACCACCGGCGTGCTCGCGCTCGAGATGCACGGCGCCATTGCGGGCACGGCCTCGGCGCTGCTGGGCACGCTGCAGATGCTCACCGGTGCGCTGGCGATGGCGGTGGTGGGCTTCTTCACCGACGGACGTCCGCTGCCGATGGTGGCCGGCATGGCCGGCGGCGCGCTCATCGCTCTGGTGCTGACCTGGCTGACGCTGGGCGGTGTGCGCTCCGAGCCCACGGCCAAGGCCGGAAAGACAGGAAGGACGCAGCAAGCCTGATGAACACGGTACGCGCAGGCGCCGCGCTCCCGGCAGCCGAAG
Source organism: Variovorax gossypii (assembly GCF_003965815.1). Lineage (GTDB taxonomy): Bacteria > Pseudomonadota > Gammaproteobacteria > Burkholderiales > Burkholderiaceae_C > Variovorax > Variovorax gossypii. The sequence goes on from NZ_RXOE01000001.1 coordinate 463,865, forward strand.
ACAACAACAACGGCGGCAACGCGGGCCCAAGGCCCATGGACGGACTGGCGCAGCCGGAGCGCGGCTGGGCGATGCTGGTCATCATCCTCGGGCTGATCGTGGCGGTGCTCGACGGCACCATCGTCAACCTCGCGCTGCCGGGCATCGCGCGCGAACTGCAGGCCAGCCCGTCGCAGGCGATCTGGGTGGTCAATGCGTACCAGATCGCCACGCTGGTGATGCTGCTGCCGCTGGCCTCGCTGGGCGACCTCGTGGGCTACCGGCGCGTGTACCTGGTCGGCATGGCGGTGTTCACGCTGTCGTCGCTGGCAGCCACCTTCGCCAACTCGCTGGGCACGCTGATCGCTGCGCGCGCATTCCAGGGGCTGGGCGCGGCCGGCATCATGAGCGTGAACGCGGCGCTGGTGCGGCTCACGTATCCGTCCGCCCAGCTGGGCAAGGGCATGGCGATCAACTCGCTGGTGGTGGCTACTTCGTCGGTGGCGGGGCCTTCGGTGGCGGCGGCCATCCTCTCGGTGGCTTCGTGGCCCTGGCTCTTCGCCATCAACGTGCCGCTGGGCATCGTCACCTTCGCGCTGGGCATGAAGGCGCTGCCGTTCAATCGCGTGGCGCCTGCCGCCGGGCTGCGCTTCTCGCCGGTGGACGTGGCGCTCAACGTGCTGATGTTCTCGCTGGTGTTCCTGGGCGTCGACCGGCTCGGCGTGCGCGAGGGCCCTGTGCAGGGCGCGGGCGGTTCGCAGGCCTCGGCCTGGGGCATCCTGCTCGCCGGCGTGGCCGTGGGCTTCGTCTACCTGCGGCGCCAGCGCAAGCTGGCCGTGCCGCTCTTTCCCATCGACCTGCTGCGCATTCCGGTGTTCGCGCTGTCGATGGGTACTTCGGTGGCCGCCTTCTGCGCGCAGATGCTGGCTTACATCGCGCTGCCGTTCCTGCTGCTCGACGTGTACGGCCGCAGCCACATCGAGGCCGGTCTGCTCATCACTGCCTGGCCGCTGGCCATCGTGGTGATGGCGCCCATCGCGGGGCGGCTGATCGGCCGCTACCCCGACGGGCTGCTCGGCGGCATCGGGCTGGGCCTGCTGGCCACCGGCCTGGCGCTGCTGGCGGCGCTGCCGGCGCATCCGGGCAATGCCGACATCGCCTGGCGCATGGCGCTGTGCGGGCTGGGCTTCGGGCTGTTCCAGTCGCCGAACAACCACACCATCGTGACCTCGCCGCCGGCGCACCGCAGTGGTGCGGCCAGCGGCATGCTGGGCACGGCCCGGCTCACCGGGCAGACCCTGGGCGCCGTGGTGCTGGCGGGCGTCTTCAGTGTCTGGAGCCCGCACGGCGGCCACGGACCGGTGGTGGCGCTGGTGCTGGCGGCCAGTTTTGCCGCGGTTGCGGCGGTTTTCAGCACGCTGCGCCTCAGGACGACAAGCCACGGCGCCTGAATGAGTTAGGGTACTCACCCATGAAGGAAGTACCTGAAACGGTGGTCTGCCCGGGCTGCGACGCGGTCTACAGCCGCGCGCCGCTCAAGCCGCGCGACGTGGCGCACTGCCCCCGCTGCGGCACCGAGCTCGACCGGCACCCGGGCCAGCAGGAGCGCCGCATACTTCCGCTGACGGTGGCCTGCCTCATCATGTTCGCCATCGCGAACCTGTTTCCCATCGTCGAGATCGAGCTCCAGGGCCTGCGCAGCCAGACCACGCTGGCAGGAGCCGTGGTGGCGCTGACCGCCGAGGGCATGTCGCTGGTAGCGCTGCTGGTGCTGGCGACCACCATCCTCTTTCCCTTCCTGCAGCTTTGCATCCTGGCCTACCTGTTGATTCCGCTGAGCCGCGAGCACCGGCCGGTGGGCTTCGCGCTGCTGGTGCGGGCGATGCAGTCGCTGCGGCCCTGGGGAATGATCGAGGTGTTCCTGCTCGGGGTGCTGGTGGCCATCGTCAAGCTGTCGAGCATGGCGAGCGTGGTGCCGGGGCCGGCGCTGTGGGCTTTCATGGCGCTCACGGTCATGCTGACGGCGGTGCTGTCGTTCGATCCGGGGGCGTTCTGGGGAATGGCGTTCCGGCCGAAGGGCGAGGCCCTGCCGGACGAAGGGGCGGGCGAAGGGGCGAACGACGAGAAGGGCGGGGCGTCGGCATGAAGCCGCTGGGCCGTCTCCGGCAGCGCCTCGGGAGCATCGCGGCTTCCAGCGATCATCACCACCACGACGAGGACTCGCGGGTTCTCACCGCCGCCTCGCTCGGCTGCATGCCCTGCCGGCATTGCGGCGCCGTCTGGGAGGGCGCCGAGGAAGGCGATGCCTGCGGCCGCTGCGGCACGCACCTGCACACGCGCAAGCCGCACAGCCTGAAGCTCACCTGGGCCTTTCTCATCGCGGCCTGCATGATGTACATACCGGCGAACCTGCTGCCGGTAATGATCACGCGCACGCTGTTCGGCACGCAGAACGACACCATCCTGAGCGGGGTGATCTATTTCTGGGTGTCTGGCGCCTACGGGCTCGCGGCCATCGTCTTCATCGCCAGCTTCCTGGTGCCGCTGTTCAAGCTGGCCGTGCTGCTGCTGCTCGTGGTGCTGGCGCAGCGCGGCAGCAGCTGGCGGCGGCGCGAGCGGGCGAAGCTTTATCACATCATCGAGATCATCGGCCGCTGGTCGATGCTCGACGTGTTCGTGGTGTCGCTGCTGACGGGGCTGGTGCAGATCCAGGGCTTCGCGGTCATCACCGCGGGCGTGGGCATCGCGGCCTTCGGCTCGGTGGTGGTGCTGACGATGCTGGCCTCGCTGAGCTTCGACCCGAAGCTCACCTGGGACAGCAGGGAAGAACAGGCCATCCTGCGCGACAACGAGGAAGGTGCACAGACACATGGAAACAGGGACGAGAAACCAGCATGAGTGAAGAAGATCAACCCAAGGACAGGCCGGCGCCGTCCGGCCCGCCCGACCAGTCGCCCTTGCCCAGGCCGCGCGTGGTGCGCCGGCGCGAGTGGCTGCCGTCGCTGATCTGGCTGATCCCCATCGTGGCCGCGCTGGTGGGCATCACGCTGGTGGCGCGGATCATCCTGGAGCGCGGCCCCGAGGTGGTGCTGACCTTCAAGACCGCCGAGGGCCTGGAGGCCGGCAAGACCGCCGTGAAGTACAAGGACGTGCAGATCGGCCTGGTCACCAGCCTGCGGCTGGCGCGCGACCGCTCGCACGTGCGCGTGCTGGTGCAGTTCAACAAGGAGGCGCAGAGCTTCACGGCGCAGGACTCGCGCTTCTGGGTGGTGCGCCCGCGGCTCGACACGTCGGGCATCTCGGGGCTCAACACGCTGCTGTCGGGCGCCTACATCGGCGCCGACGCGGGTGTGTCGACGGAAACGGCGGGCGAGTTCACCGGGCTGGAGACGCCGCCCATCGTCACGCGCGACGACTCGGGCAAGCAGTTTCTGCTGCGCGCCAACGACGTGGGCTCGCTCGACGTGGGCTCGCCGGTGTACTTCAGGCGCGTCAAGGTCGGGCAGGTGGCGGCCTACGAGCTCGACGGCGACGGGCGCGGCGTGACCATCCGCGTGTTCATCAACGCGCCCTACGACAAGTTCGTGGGCATGAACACGCGCTTCTGGCAGGCCAGCGGCATCGATGCGCAGCTGAGCGCCAGCGGCTTCACGCTGCGCACGCAGTCGCTGGCGACCATCCTGCTCGGCGGCATCGCCTTCCAGGCGCCCGACGATGCCATGGGCCCGGTCGCCAAGGAGAACGCGGCCTTCACGCTGGCGCAGGACGAGTCTTCCGCCATGAAGGAGCCCGACGGGCCCTCGCAGACCCTGCTGATGTACTTCAACCAGTCGCTGCGCGGGCTCACGCCGGGCGCGCCGGTGGACTTCCGCGGCGTGGTGATCGGCGAGGTCAAGTCCATCGGCGTGGAGTTCGACCGCGCCGAGCGCGAGTTCCGCATGCCGGTGCTGGTGCAGGTCTACCCCGACCGCTTGCGCCGCCGCGCGGGCGAGAGCGGCACCGAGTCGCGCGCCACCCAGCAGGAGCGGCTGCGCTTCCTGGCCGAGAAGGGCCTGCGCGCCCAGCTGCGCAACGGCAACCTGCTGACGGGGCAGGTCTACGTGGCGCTCGACTTCTTCCCGAAGGCGCCGCCCGCGAAGATCGACCTGTCGAAGAACCCGATCGAGCTGCCCACCGTGGCCAACAGCCTCGACGAGATCCAGTCGCAGGTGCAGGAGATCGCGACCAAGCTCAACAAGGTGCCCTACGAGCAGATCGCGGGCGACCTGCGCACCACGCTCGCCTCGCTCAACAAGACCCTGACGACCACCGAGCAGACGGTCAGCCGCATCAACAACGACGTCACGCCCGAGCTGACCGCGGCCATGAAGGACGTGCGCAAGACCGTGAACAGCGCCGAGCGCACGCTGGCCGACGACTCGCCGCTGCAGCAGGACATGCGCCAGACGCTGCAGGAGCTCACGCGCGCCGCCGGCTCGGTGCGCGTGCTGACCGACTACCTCGAGCGCCACCCAGAGTCGCTGCTGCGCGGCAAACCGGACGACGGCAAGAAATGAAGAAGAACCACATCGCATCCGTGGCCGCAGCAGCGGCAATGCTGGCCGCGCTCGCGGGCTGCGCCAGCAAGCCCGACAACTACTACACACTGGCGAGCCCGGTGGCGGCGGCTGATGCCGCGCCTTCGACGCTCGGCAGCGCCGCGCCGCTTTACATCGAGCTCGCGCCCGTGGCCGTGCCCGAGCGCTTCGCGCGGCCGCAGATGGTGGTGCGCCGGCCCAACGGCAGCGTGCAGGTCGATGTGCTGGAGCAGCATCGCTGGGCCTCGTCGTTCGAGAACGAGCTGCGCGATGCGCTGGCCAGCGGCATCGCCGGCCGGCTCGGCGCGCTCGACGTGACCAGAGGCGGCAAGCAGGGCTCGCAGCCGGTGTGGCGCATCGCGGTGCAGCTGCGCCAGTTCGATGCGGTGGACGGCGGGAGTGTCGATGCGGGCTTCAGCTGGACGCTGCGGCGCTCGGACGAGGTGCGTACGGTGGTCTGCCAGCTGAACTTGGGCGAGGCTGTGGGCAGCGGGATGGACGCGGTGGCGCAAGGAGCACAGCGCGTGACGGCGGCTGCGGCCGCTGCGATGGCGCGCAGCGTGAATGCCGCACGCGCGAATCCGTCGACGACTGCCTGCGCGACCTGATTCTTTCTCCCGGCCTCTGGGAAGAAAAAAGAGGCAAGACCGGAATCCATAGGAAGGAGACCTCCATGGCACAGATCGGCAAGGCGCCCTGCGACGACACGCTGATCCTGCATGGCGCCCGCCCCGAGGAGGGCGGCTGCCCCGATGCCTCCAAACCCTGGGTGCTGGCGGCGGCCATCGTGGGGTCCAGCATGGCCTTCATCGACGGCACTGTGGTCAACGTGGCGCTGCCGGCCATCCAGTCCGACCTGCACGCCACGGCCTTCCAGGCGCAATGGGTGGTCGAGTCGTACGCCTTGCTGCTGGCGGCACTGCTCCTGGTGGGCGGCGCGCTGGGCGATCACTACGGCCGGCGGCGCATCTTCGCGATCGGCGTCGGCATCTTCGCCCTGTCGTCGGTGGCCTGCGGGCTTGCGGCCAGCGTGCAGCAGCTCATTGCCGCGAGGGCGGTGCAGGGCATCGGCGGGGCGCTGCTGGTGCCGGGCAGCCTCGCGCTGATCAGCGCGGCCTTTCCCGAGAAGGAGCGAGGCAAGGCCATCGGCACCTGGTCGGGCTTCAGCGGCATCACGGCGGCGGTGGGGCCGGTGCTGGGCGGCTTCCTGGTCGATCACTTTTCCTGGACCTGGGCCTTCTTCATCAACGTGCCGATGGCGCTGCTGGTGCTGTGGATCGTGTGGCGCCACGTGCCCGAGAGCCGCGGCGCTTCCGCCAGCGGCGGGCTCGACCTGTGGGGCGCGCTGCTCGCGACGGCCGGGCTCGGCGGCATCGTCTACGCATTCATCGAGGCGCCGACGCAGGGATGGCGCTCGCCGGCCGTGCTTTCGGCGCTGGCCGTCGGCGTGCTGGGCGGTGCGGGCTTCTTCGTCGCCGAGCGCAAGGTGCGTACGCCGATGCTGCCGCTGGAGCTGCTGCGCATCGGCAACTTCAGCGGCGCGAACCTGCTGACGCTGCTGCTCTATGCGGCGCTGGGCGGTGGGCTGTACTTCTTTCCGCTCAACCTGATCCAGGTGCAGGGCTACTCGGCGACGGTGGCGGGTGCGGCGCTGCTGCCTTTCATCTTCATCATGTTCGCGCTCTCGGGCTGGGCCGGGCAGCTGGTGGACCGCTTCGGGCCGCGCATGCCGCTGGTCATCGGTCCGGCCATCGCGGCGGTGGGCTTCGCGCTGTTCGCTGTGCCGGGCGTGGGCGCGAGCTACTGGAGCGGCTTCCTGCCGGCAGTGGTGGTGCTGGGCTTCGGCATGACGGTGACGGTGGCGCCGCTGACCACCACGGTCATGAATGCGGTCGGCCCCGAGCTGGCGGGCGTGGCATCGGGCGTGAACAACGCCGTGTCGCGCGCTGCGGCGGTGCTGGCGATCGCGGTGTTCGGCGCGCTCATGGCCTGGGCCTTCGACGCGGCGCTGGCGGATCACCTGCGCGACATGGGCGCTTCGAGGCAGGTGGCAGCATTTCTCGAAGGCGAGCGCAGCAAGCTGGCGGGCGCGGCGATGCCGCCGGGCGTTGATGCGGCCACGGCCGCGGCCGCGAAACGGGCGGTGGCCGAATCCTTCGTCGCGGGCTTTCGCTGGGTGATGCTGTCGAGCGCCGCGCTGGCCATGTTGAGTGCGGTGAGCGCGTGGCTGATGATCCGGGGCACCTCCGCGGGAGGTGCGGACAGGAAGAACTGAGTGGACAAGGAGACATGTCGATGCAGGACGAAGATCAGCAGGAGCACGTCGATGTGCTCGTCGTGGGCGCTGGCCTCTCCGGGATCGGCGCCGGCTACCACCTGCAGGCGAATTGCCCGGGGCGCAGCTACGCGATCCTCGAGGGGCGCGAGCGCAGTGGCGGCACCTGGGACCTGTTCCGCTATCCGGGCGTGCGCTCGGATTCCGACATGTACACGCTGGGCTATTCGTTCCGGCCGTGGACGCAGGCGAAGTCCATTGCCGACGGGCCGTCGATCCTGAACTACCTGCGCGAGACCGCGGCGCAGCACGGCATCGACCGGAAGATCAGGTTCAACCATCGCGTGGTGCGCGCCTCGTGGTCCACGGCCGATGCCTGCTGGAGCGTGGATGTCGAGCGCGGCCCCGAACGGCTTCCGATGCGCATGCGCTGCAACTTCCTCTTCCTGTGCAGCGGCTACTACAGATACGAGGCCGGCTACACGCCCGAGTTCGCGGGCGTTGGCGACTACGCGGGCCGCATCGTCCATCCGCAGCACTGGCCCGAGGACATGGATTGCAGCGGCAAGAAGGTGATCGTGATCGGCAGCGGCGCGACCGCGATGACGCTGGTGCCGGCGCTGGCGAAGACGGCCTCGCACGTGACGCTGCTGCAGCGCTCGCCCACCTACGTGGTCGCTCGGCCGGCGCAGGACCCCATCGCCCACGGGCTTCGCAGCTTCCTGCCGGCCGGAATGGCCTACGGTCTCACGCGCTGGAAGAACGTGCTGCTGTCGATGTACTTCTTCCGCCTCGCGCGGCGCAAGCCCGATCGCGTGAAGAAGCTGATTCTTGGCGGCGTGCGGCAGGCCCTCGGGCCCGGCTACGACGTCGCCACGCATTTCACGCCGCGCTACAACCCCTGGGATCAGCGCCTGTGCCTCGTGCCCGACGGCGACCTGTTCGCGGCCATCAGGGCAGGGCGCGCCTCGATGGTCACGGACCACGTCGACACCTTCACGCCGGGCGGCATCAGGCTGAAGTCGGGCAGGGAGCTGGAGGCCGACGTGGTCGTCACCGCCACCGGGCTCGAACTGCAGGTGCTCGGCGGCGTGCAGCTCGAGGTGGACGGCCGTCGCGTGGACCCGGCCGCGACCTTCAACTACAAGGGAATGATGTACAGCGACGTGCCCAACCTGGCCTCGTCGTTCGGCTACACGAATGCCTCGTGGACGCTCAAGAGCGACCTGACCTGCGCGTATGTCTGCCGGGTGCTCAACCACATGGAGAAGCAGGGCTGGAGGCAATGCACGCCGCGCAACACCGACCCGTCCCTGGCGCCCGAGCCTTGGCTCGACTTCTCCTCGGGCTACGTGCAGCGCGCGGTGGGCAGGTTTCCGAAGCAGGGCTCGCGCGCGCCGTGGCGGGTGTACCAGAACTACGCGCGCGATCTCGTGAGCCTGCGCTTCGGTTCGGTGGACGACGGGGTGATGGAGTTCGCGAATCGGCGTGTCGGCTAGCGAGACTCAGAGAAATGGCGTGTAGGGCTTCTGAGGCTGCAGGTAGATTCTTTTTTCGTAGACAGTGGGGACCTTGGTTCCACCTTCAATTGTTTTCTCGATATGCGCGATCTGGCCCATATAGATTTTCGCGCGACTGAACATGTGGGCTTTCCATCCGTCCGGGTGTATCACGGTGATGTGGAAATAATCCTGTCCCTTGAAATTCTGAAGCTGGTGGAATCCCAGTTCGACTGTGACATTGAGTCTGTCGCTCAATACGGCCGTAGCGATTTCGTATAGCTCGCTGGCGTGATTGTGGGCAATTTCTCTTTCTGCCCACGTGTTCAGCATGGCGCATATCTGCTGGTAGTTGGCATCGCCCAGGGTGTTGTAGTCGTCGTCATACCAGTCTCCATGCTTCGCCCTGAGTCCATCGATGTTGTTCCAGTTTTCTGCAAACACAATGCCCATTTGGACCTCCAATCCGATTGATGCTTTACTGAAATGGATGCACCCGACTTTCCTCCGGATGCGTGCCTGAGTCGGGGCTGCCGGCAACTTGCCCCCTTCTGGCTTTCCGGAGAACTGAAGTCCGTGCACTGTGGCGTCCATTCGGGCACCAATCCATTTCGCACCATTACAGACAGGCTCGGGCTGGCAGGCTCAGGGCGCGCGGCCCGTCTGTCCGGACCGCAGCGACCGCTTTACCCTCGAAAGATCGCTCGTCTATGAGGGGCGAACCAGCCGTGTACAGCCCTTGTCAGGGCGTCGCTGTTGGTGCGCGAGAGGGCGAGAGCAGCGTGTCGAGCTCGGTCCACAACGGATCGCATTGCCCGGCCCTGAATGCGGCGGCCCTGAAGGTCGGATGCTCGCCGTGGTACGTCTCCCACAGCGCGCGCTGGCCGTCCGCCACGCAGGCGCGCACGTTGGCCAGGCGGTCGGCGGCCTTCACGAGCAGCGCGAGTTCCTCGTCGCCCTTCACTTCGGCCAGAGCCGCATAGGTCTTGGCCTTGCGCTCCTTGCGGTTGGCCCCGGGCGCGTCGGTCAGCAGCGCAACGCACGAGGCCACCAGATCGCCGAAGCGCGAGCGCACGTCGGCCACGGTCGCCGCAGTGTCCTCGACCACGTCGTGCAGATAGCCGACGACGCGCGCGTTGTCGCCGTAGGGCTGGAGCAGGGCGGCGACGGCGTCGAGGTGGTGCACGTATGGATGCGTGCCGTACTTCTGGTCGCCGTGCATCTCGACGGCATAGGCTCGGGCTGCGTCGGGTGTCTGTGAGGTTATGGTCATGCGGCGTCCTGTGGTTTTTCCATTCTGCCTTCGTGGCGGCGCACGGTCCTTGGCGCTTGCGGCCGCATGATGCTCGCGGCCAGTCTTTCCTTCCGAACAGAAGCTTTTTCATGACCACGGTTTTCGTCAGCCATCCGCCAGCCAAGCTCGCCAACTACTTCGGCGACCGCGCCACCGCGGCCCTTCGGGCCATCGCGCAGGTGCGCTTCAATCCCAGCGACGCCGATCTTTCGTCGCGCGAGCTCGCCGACCTTGCGCAGGACTGCGACGCGATCATTTCCTACCGCCAGACGGCGGGCGACGAGGCGCTGTTCGCGGCCCTGCCGAAGCTCAAGGCCTTCGTGCGCTGTGCCATCGACATCCGCAACATCGACGTGGCCTCCGCCAGCCGGCACGGCGTGCTGGTGACGCAGGCGAGCGCGGGGTTCATCGCCTCGGTGTCGGAGTGGATCGTGGGCGCGATGATCGACCTGGGCCGGGGCATCAGTGCCTCCGCCGCGAGCTACCACGCAGGCCGGCTGCCGCCGCCCGCGATGGGGCGCGAACTGCGCGGCAGCACGCTGGGCGTGATCGGCTACGGGCAGATCAGCCGCTACCTCTGCGATGTCGCGCTGGCGCTGGGCATGCGCATCGTCGTGCACGACCCGTACACGGCGACCGACCGGGCCGAGTTCGAGCAGGTGAGCTTCGAGGCACTGCTGGCGCAGTCCGACTTCGTCGTCTGCCTCGCGCCCGCCACCGAGGCGACCGAGAACATGATGAATGCCCGGGCGTTCGCCGCGATGCAGCCGCATGCCTTCTTCATCAATGCCTCGCGCGGCAATCTGGTGGATGAGCGTGCGCTGCTCGCCGCGCTGGACGCCGGCACGATCGCAGGATGCGCGCTCGACGTCGGCCGCGCGCCCGACCAGATGCCTTCGCCGGACGTGGCGGCGCATCCGCGCGTGATTGCCACGCCCCACATCGGCGGGCTCACGCCGCCGGCGGTGGAACACCAGGCGATGGAAACCGTGTCGCAGCTCGCGGAGATCTTCCAGGGCAGGGCGCCGAAGGGCGCGGTCAATGCGGCCGAGGCCTATCGCTGGCGGAAGGCATTCGGCGCGGGCGCCTGAGTTTTCAGGCGCCTCGTTTCACCAGCAGCCGCTGCGGCCCCTGGCCCTCGGCGCCAAGCCGGTCGAGCGGATTGCGCAGCTTGCAGCGGTCGATCGACAGGCAGCCGCAGCCGATGCAGTCGTCGAGCGTGTCGCGCAGCTTCTGCAACTGCGCCATGCGCTCGTCCAGCTCGGCACGCCAAGAAGCCGAGAGCCGGGCCCAGTCCTCGCGGCTCGGCGCTGCGGATTCGGGGAGGGTAGCCAGGGCAGTGCCGATCTCGGCAAGCGAAATGCCTACCCTCTGCGCTACCCGCACGAAGGCCACGCGCCGCAGCACCGTGCGCGGGTAGCGTCGCTGGTTTCCTGCGGTGCGGGTGCTGCCGATCAGGCCCTGCGCCTCGTAGAAATGCAGCGTGGACACCGTGACGCCGCTGCGGCGGGCGACCTCGCCGACGGTGAGCGTGGGGGATATGCCGGCTCTTTGCAGTGCGTCGTTCATCGGAAGAGAAACCTCTTGACCTCAGCTTTACTTGAGGTTTGAGAATAACTTCCAGCGCGCGGGTCCCGTGCGCATTTTTCCCTTGAAGGAATCCGTTTCATGTCGAACGACACCAGCGTCGCTTCCCCGGTCTCCGCTTCCGGTCCCGTTTTCCGCGTCGACAAGTTCGCGGTGCCCGCCGAAGCCCGGCAGGCTTTCATCGCGCAGATGCAGCGCATCCAGCAGACGCTGCGCAACTTGCCGGGCTGCCTGCGCGCGCATGTGCTCGACCAGACGGGCGGAGGCAGCGAGTTCAACGTACTGACGCTGGTCGAATGGAGCAGCGAGCAGGCCGTGGCCTCGGCCACAGAGCTCGTGAAGAAGAAGTTCGCCGAGGAGGGCTTCGACCCGGTCGAATTCACGAAGAAGGCGGGCGTGCTATCCGACCAGGGCTTCTATCGGATCGCCTGAAGGGCCTGGCGGCCGAGGGCAGGGTGATCGGAACACATGGGAACTTCCCGCTGACAGGCGTCGCACGGGTTGACAGGGGGCGTGCGACGCTTCGATACTGAACTATCAGGTTCATCGTCAAAAGCGAAGGAGTCCCATGCAGAAGATCATTCCCTGTCTCTGGTTCGACACCAACGGCGAGGAGGCGCTGAAGTTCTACAGCAGCATCTTTCCGAACTCGCGCGTGACCGACACGCTGCTCTGGGGCGACAGCAACCCCAGCCGCAAGGGCTCGCTGCTTACCGCGACCTTCGAGCTCGACGGGCAGAAGTTCATGGTCCTCAACGGCGGCCCGGAATACAAGTTCAACCCGGCCATCTCGATGTTCGTGCCCTGCGAGACGCAGGCCGAGGTCGACTACTACTGGGACAGGCTGCTCGAAGGCGGCGGCCAGCCGGTGCAGTGCGGCTGGCTCACCGATCGGTTCGGCGTGTCGTGGCAGGTCGCGCCCATGGCCATGATCCGCATGTTCCAGGACAAGGACGAGGCCAAGGCCAACCGCGCGATGCAGGCCATGATGAAGATGGTCAAGCTCGACCTTGCCGAGGCGCAGCGGGCCTTCGACGGCAAGTAGGCCGCGCGGCGGCTACACCAGCTTGTGGATGGCCTTCTTGCGCCACACCAGCTGGTAGTACGCGGTCTGCAGCAGCAGCATCGCGCCAAAGGTCACCGGGTAGGCCACCCAGATCCCGTCGAGCCCGATGCGGTGGCTCATGACCCAGGCCACCGGCACCTCCACGCCCAGGATGCAGACGATGGAAATCAGCGTGGGCACCAGCACCGAGCCGCTGGCGCGCATGATCCCCGACAGCGCCGAGGCCATGCCGAAGACCACCAGGCTCCACAGCATGATGTGCAGCAGCGTCTGCGCGATCTCGATGACCGGCGCGCTGGTGATGAAGAAGCCCATCAGCGGCCGCGAGAACAGGTAGCCCAGCAGCACCAGGCCGCCGGTGAGCACCAGGTTCATCAGCAGCGCCGTCTGCGCGATGGCGCCGAGCCGGTTGGCGCGGCCCGCGCCGATGGCCTGCGCGCCCAGGATCGACGCCGTGATTGCGATAGAGATCGCCGGGAACTGGACGTACGCCACCACCTGGTTCACAGCGCCGTAGGCGGCCGTGGCGTTGGAGCCGAAGCCGTTGACCATCGACAGCAGCACCACCTCGGCCAGCGCGACCACGATCATCTGCACGCCCGTGGGCACGCCGATGCGCAGCACGGCCTTCAGCAGCTGCGGCTGGATGCGCAGGTTGCGCATGAACTCCGCGTCGGGCGCGAGCGGGCTCTTCTGCTGGCGCAGCCGGAAGCCCAGCCAGGTGGTCGCCACGATGAACGACAGCACCGACGCCCATGCGCCGCTCGCCACGCCGAGCTGCGGCAGGCCGCCCCACCCGCGGATGAGCGCTGGCGTGACCACCAGCCCGATCAGCGTGGAGATCAGCAGGGTGAACAGCGGCGTGACGGTGTCGCCCACGCCGCGAAGCATCGCGGTGGACAGCAGGAACAGGAACACGCCCGGCATCGCGATCAGCATGATGCGGGCATAGCGCGTGGAGTCGGCCAGCACGTCGGGCGGCGTGCCCAGCGCGGCCAGCATCGGCGTGGTGAACGCGCCGCCGAACACGGCGATCACCAGTCCCAGCAGCACGCCGACGGTGAGCGTGGTGCCCGCCACGGCCTTGGCCTTGGCAACGTCGCGCGCGCCCCATGCCTGGCCGATGAGCACCGAGGCGCCGGCGCCCAGGCCGATGATGAAGGCGATGAAGAAGAACATCACCGGGAAGAAGCTCGACACCGCCGCCAGCGCGCCCACGCCTAGCATCTGCCCCACGTACACGTTGTTCAGCGTGCCGGAGAGCGACTGGAGGATGTTGCTGAGCAACATCGGCGCGAGGAAGAAAAGAAAGACCTTCCACAGCGGCCGTGGCGCGTTGACCGGTGCCACTGGCACGCCTTGCAGTCCGCTGGGGTCGGCGCCGCCGCCGGTTCCGGTTGTCTCGGGTGTTGTTCTCATTGGGCGTGCCAGCCGGCGGCCGACAGTTTCTGCAGGTGGGCGCGCACGTCGGCGGGCCAGGTTTCTATTAGGTTGCCGAAGCGCTGCTCCTCGCCGGCGAACAGCGCGCGCGTGGCTTCCTCGAAGCCCGGCAGGTTGCCCGCGATGGCGGTCATGAAGCGGTAGGTGGCTTCCTGCGCCGCGCGCACGGTGTCGCGCTCGGCGTTCACGCGGCGGGCATCGTCGACCAGCTTGCGCAGCGCGACCGATGCGCCGCCCGGCTGGCGGCCGAGCCAGTCCCAGTGGCGCGGCAGCAGCGTGACTTCACGCGCGACCACGCCGAGCTTGGGGCGGCCCACGCCGCGCGGGGCATCGTCGCGATGCTCGGCTTCGTGGTCGCGCAACTCGGGCGGGAGCTCGCGCATGTCGAGGTCGAGCTGCGCGCCGGTGCGGTCGTCGAACACGAGATAGGGCCCGGGATCGTCGCGGCGGCGCAGCTGGTCGAGCACTTCGGCCTTGCTGCCTTGCGCGACGCGCTGGAAGTCGAAGAACACGGTCAGGGTGGTGGGGGTGTCGGATGACATTCGGGTGTTTTGTTCCTGGGGGTACCAAGCGAAACGAGGTGCGTAATCTACTCGCTGCCGCGCTTTGGTGCGCGTCATCTGGTTGCCATGCGTTGCGTGCGCGCCCGGTGCAAGTTTCAACGCGTGTTGTAGCCCTTCGGTCCGAAGCACTGCAACTCTTCCTGCCAGAGCGAAAGAAGCCTGTCGAGTTCGGCCTTGCGGTCGAAGGCGGGGTCGTCGCGCTCCTTGACGCGATCGATCACCTCGAAGCTGAAATGGCCCGCGCCGTGCCCGATCCAGTCTTGCCCGAGCGCCTTGTTGCGGTGGCTGCGCATGTTCAGTTCAAAGCGCGCTCGGTTCATCGCACCTTCGACGTCCAGGCTGCCGCCCACATAGACGCGGCCGTTCGAGCCGTTGCGGATGACGTAGACGCCCGCGGGGCGCGGGGTTTCCTTGTATTGCCGGACGAGGGCGCGGCGGCTTTCCGTGGAGAGATTCATCTTTCAAATATTACCCGGGTTAAATGGAGATTGCAATATAACCCGGGTAATACTTATCTCAGCCTTCCCGGAACCGTCGCCAGCCGCGGGCGATCCGCCGGTTCAGCGCCCGCACCACGCGCCAGGGGCGGCTCTGGCGAACGATGGTGAGCACGTGGTCCTTCCACGCCTTCCATCGCGGATACCAGCGGGCGAACCACGGAATGCGCATCAGCGGCCCTTCGACCAGCTGGAAGATCCGCGCGACGATGGCCGTGCCCACGAGCTTGGCCAGCACCAGCACGGTGAGCGCGGTGGCGGCATGGCCCCGGCTGAACAGGAACAGCGCCAGCACCTTCACCGGCAGCAGCAACAGCACCGGAATGAAGAAAGCCAGCAGCGCTCCCCAGGGCGGCAGCCGCCGCAGCCGTGCTTCGAGAGCGGCCCAGAAGGGAAGGCGCGACAGTCGCGCCGCGAGCGCGGCCAGCGGCTCCCAGCCCCATTCCTCGAAGAGCAGCAGGGGAACGACGAGCGCGGTACCTATGGCACGGAGCAGGGCACGCAAGGCGCGCGGAAATGTGGGCATTCCGCTAGCGTAAGGCAATGCGGACCGGGCCCCGCGCGGCCCTGTCGCTCGCCTTCGCCTACTTTCCGGCAGGCACGAAGAACAGGTATTCGCCGCGGCCCATCTCGGGCGTGACCTCGTAGCCGGCGCACAGGTCGTTGGTGCACTGGATCACGATCACGCGCGGCCAGATCGTCGCAGCCGTGGGATAGCCCGGCATGTACTGCGGCACGTGCCACACGCCCAGGGAACCTACCGCTTCCGCGTTCTCGGTACCCCGTGCGTTCTGCAGGCCGCTACCCATGTTCATCCGCTCGACGCGCAGCGTGGGCTGCGCGACGGAAGCGGCCGCCGCCGCCGTCGTCGCGCAGCAGGCCGCCAGCCAGAGGAGAAGTACGGTCCTGGTCATTTCAGGCTCCGCGCGGTCATTGCGGCACCGTCCGCAGGCCAGGGCCGTCGTCAAGCCGGGCGTCGAGCAGATGCGCGGCGCGGATGGCGGCTGCGTCACGCGGGTCGATCGGCGTCACAGTCGCGCTGACGACCGGAGTCGCCACCGCGGCGGACGGCTCTTCCGCGGCAACGGGAGCGGTAGCCACCCGCTGCGGCGCTGCTTCGGCGATGGGAGCCGGTGGCGTTGGCAGCGCAGCGGCCGCGGGAGCGGGCTGGGGCGCCGGTGCGATGGCCGCCACGGGTTGCGGCACCGCCGGAGCGGGTGGCGCCACGGCAGCCACCGGCCGAGGCGGCGAGGCGGGCGCGCCGCTGGCCGATGCCTGCGGGCCGTAGGCCGAAACGCGTTCTTCCGCCGTCATCGACTGCGGGCATTTGGTGCCCGTCATCTCCAGCGCGGCCATGGCCGCCGGGTCCATGCAATCCATCGCGAGCGAGGCCGCCTTCATGCCCTTGTTCCAGAGCTCGCGGCTCATCTTCAGGCGCTTGCAGTGCTCGTCCGTCCAGGTGGTGCCGAAGCTGAGGCCGACGCCGGCGCCGTTCGCGCTGGCGCTGGTGCTGCCCATGCAGGTGTCGTTGCTCGTCGTCAGGTTGGGGCCGTTGACCGAGGGCACGTTCTTGATCGTGTAGCTGCCCCGGTAGTCGATGGTGCTGGTCGTCGCGCCGCTGCTGTTGACGTTCTGGGTCACCGTCGAGGGGTTGGTGGTGTTGAAGTTCACGGCCTGGTTGTTCCCCTGGGCCGAGGTGGTGGCCGAACTCGATGACTGGTTGTTGGCTCCGCCCACGTTGGTCTGCGCCATCGCGCCCGCGGAGAGGCCCAGCAGGGCCAGGACGATAAGTTTCTTCATGTTCTCGACTCCTTTGGTAGCCGGGGAGGGGCGAACCCCTCCCCATTTCCTGGTGCAACAACCGGTGTCGGCGAAGTTCAGGGTGCCGATGCGGTCGAACCTGCGCCAGCCAGGCCGCCGGTGCCGCCGCCGTTGCTGAAGCCGCCTGCATTGCCGAAGCTGACGTTGGTCACGCCGAAGGAGCCGCCGGTGGAGCCCGCGGTGGCCGAGGTGGTGGTGCCGTTGATGAAGCCGTTGACGGCGCCCGAGGAGGCGCTGTAACCCGAGGTCGTGCCCGAGGTGCGCGTCACGATCGCGAGACCGCCGCCAGGACCCGCGGCCGTTGCAGCCGTGTTGTTGGTCGTGGAGGAGGCGGTACCGCCGGCACTGCCGCTCACCGAGTTCGGCCCGCCGGCGCTGTAGTTGGCATTGGATGCCGCGCCTGCATTGGCCTGTGCGTTGGCACCGCCCACGGCAAGGCCGTTGCCGGTCGTCGCGGCCATGCTGGTCACGCTGCCCTGGGTGGTTGCCGAGCCGCTGGCCGAGGCGCCGCCGATGCGCAGGCCCGGGAAGCTGACCGCGCCGCCTGCCGCGTTGGCCGAGGCCGACGAGCTGGAGTTGGCTGCGTTGTAGCTGAGTGCGCTGCCGGTGCCGGAGCTGGCTGCCACGGAGCCGGCCGAGCTGGAGGAGCCGGTCGTCGTGCTGGTGGCGGCAAGGGCCGTGGTGCTCGTGGCGGAGGCGACGCTTCCGACCAGGACCACTGCGATGGCGATGAGAGTCTTCTTCATGATGCTTCCTCGAGAGATGGTGGTGAAACGAACCCGATCGCCGGAGCATCCGGCCATCAGCTGACGGTCAGTAGCGGGGGCTGAAATGGCATTCCGCGTCGACCGGGATGCAGTTTCTTGGCTGGGAAGCGAACGAAGAATGCCCAGTGCTGGGTAGAGCAAGGCTATGGCGAAAGGCGTGTTTCGCCCCCTCCGGAGCGCCGCCCGGAGGACGCGTTTACTTGACACGACAGAGGAGGAAAGTACAACTTTCGATGGACAGGGGTCGCGAATCGCAACAGAATGCAACCAAAGTAATCAAAAAAACTGAAACTCAAAATCTGAATGGAAATGGATTAACTTTTCGTCACGAACAAGATGCACCAGTTGTCACAAAGGGGCTGAAATGGAAAGCGATCTCGACATTTCGTTGACAGATTCAGGGAATGGGTCTAGGAAATTCTCGAACCCAGGACAGTTCGGCGGGCTACTCGCTCCCTCTGCCGATACCCTCCCGTGGCCCGATTTCCTTACAGGGCAGCAAACCAAACCAGTACGCGTTCTGCTGGTGGACGACGACCCCTTCGTGCGTCGCGTCATCGCCCAGGAATTGCTGGGCGACCTGCGCATCCAGCTCGAGGGCCAGGCCGGTACCCTGCGCGAGGGACGCCGATTGCTGATGCAACACGAGTTCGACGTTCTCATGGTCGACATCCGCCTCGGCGACGGCAGCGGATTCGAGCTGATCGAGGAGGCCAAGCGGCATCGCAGCGCGGCCGAGATCATCGTCGTCTCCGCGCTCGAGGACGAACCCCAGGTACTGCATGCCTTCGAGCTCGGAGCTTCCGGCTACCTCGTCAAGAACGCGTGGTTCCAGAGCTATGCGCAGGCAGTGCTGCAGGTGGTGAACGGTGGTGCCGCCATCACCCCGCGGCTGGCCCGCAGGCTGCTCGTGCACCTCGACCACAAGCGCTCCAACGTGAACCCGGTGCGTCCGCCGGACAGCAAGGCCACGTTATCCACCCGGGAGCGCGAAGTGTTGCGACTTGTAGCAACGGGCTACGTAACCGAGGAGATCGCGCTGCAGCTCACCATCAGCGCCCAAACGGTCAACGCGCACGTCAAGAACATCTACCGCAAGCTGCACGCCCACACCCGCGCGCAGGCCGTGAGCTTCGCCTCCCACCGGGGACTCCTGTAGGGCATGCCATGCTCGCGCCGCAGGTCCTTCATCTTCCGCACATTCTGGAAGACCAGTTCGTGTGGTTGTCGATCGGCTCGTGGCTCGTGCTTCTGACGTGGCTGTACTCGCGCATCTCGCGCCGTCGGCTGCTGATGTGGGCTGCCCTGGCCGGCGCGCTGCACCTGACGCCGGTGGCCGCGCAGGTCATCAGGGCGGGTTCGGCCATCACGGTCATGGCGCAGGACATGCCGTTCACCTTCTGGGCCCTGCAGGTAGTCAACGTGCTGGTGCTCGGCATGATCCTGGGCATCTGGTACGTCTCGCAGCGGCGCGCATCGCGCTTCCGGCAGACCCAGGCGGTGATGGCGGAGCGCCGCCGCATCGCCAACGACCTGCACGACGGCGTCGGCTCCCGGCTGGTGGCGCTGCTGGCCAGCCAGAACCCCGGGTCCGGCGGCCCCGACAGCCTCTCGATGGCGCTGCAGGCCTGCCTTCTCGAACTGCAAATGACCGTGGACGACCTGGACGATCAGGGCGACAGCACCGTCGTCGAGCGGCTGGGCCATTTGCGCTACCGGCTGAGGCCCGCTTTCGAGCGCATGGGCATCGCGCTCGAGTGGAGCGTGTCGCCCGAGTCCGAGGCCTTTCCCATGCCGGCTGAAACCGCGTCGCAGGTCTGCCGCGTGGCGCAGGAGGCCTTGTCCAACGCATTGCGCCACTCCCGTGCGACCCGCGTCGAGCTGCGCGTGGCTCCGCAGGAGGGCGGCAGGGCGATGGTGCTCGAGGTGCGGGACAACGGCCGGGGGCTGGGCGCGCCGGGCAGCCTGCCGACCGGCGACGAGCACTCTTTCGAGAGCCTGGGCAAGGGGTTGCGCAGCATGCATTCGCGCGCCGAGGCGATCGGGGCGGAGCTCGACATCGCTCCCGTCGCGCCGCATGGCCTGTGCGTGCGGCTGGTGGTGCCTTGCGAGGCGGTCGCGCAGCCGCAGCCCGAGGCACGGCCCGAACACGAAAGCATGCTGTAACACGCCCGCCGGGCGAACCGGCGCGGATGCCGTTCCCGCCTATGGCAAACTCCCGCGCTTTGTTGCCAGGGACGCGCTCAAGACATGCAGAAAATCATTCGCCAGCTCGCCGTCGAGATCAAGGTCGGCGAGAACCAGGTGAAGGCCGCCGTCGAACTGCTCGACGGAGGCGCCACGGTTCCATTCATCGCCCGCTACCGCAAGGAAGCCACCGATGGCCTCGACGACACCCAGCTGCGCGAGATTGAAGCCCGCCTTTCCTACCTGCGCGAACTCGAGGACCGCCGCGTGGCCGTGCTCAAGGCCATCGACGAGCAGGGCAAGCTGACCCCCGAGCTGCGCGCCGCGGTCGAGCTGGCGCCCACCAAGCAGGAGCTGGAAGACCTCTACCTGCCGTTCAAGCAGAAGCGCCGCACCAAGGGCCAGATCGCCCGCGAATTCGGCATCGAGCCGCTGGCCGACAAGCTGCTGGCCAACCCCACGCTCGACCCCGCCGTGGAAGCCAAGGCCTTCCTGCAGCCCTCCACCACGCTCGACGACGGCAAGCCGGGCCCCGACTTCTCCACCGTGCCGCTCGTGCTCGACGGCGTGCGCGACATCCTTTCCGAGCGCTGGGCCGAAGACGCCGCGCTGGTGCAGAGCCTGCGCGAATGGCTCTGGAACGAAGGCCTGCTGCGCTCCAGCCTCATGGCCGGCAAGGACGAGAACAACGCCGACGTCGCCAAGTTCCGCGACTACTTCGAGTACGACGAGCCCATCGGCCGCGTGCCTTCGCACCGTGCGCTGGCCGTGTTCCGCGGTCGCGCGCTCGAGATCCTCGACGCCAAGCTGGTGCTGCCCGTGGAGCCCGAACCGGGCAAGCCCAGCATCGCCGAAGGCCGCATCGCGCTGCACCTGGGCTGGAGCCATTCGGCCCGCCTGTCGGACGACCTGATCCGCAAGTGCGTGGCCTGGACCTGGCGCGTGAAGCTGGCTCTTTCCACCGAGCGCGACCTGTTCACCCGCCTGCGCGAAGACGCGGAAAAGGTCGCCATCAAGGTGTTCGCCGACAACCTGCGCGACCTGCTGCTGGCGGCCCCCGCCGGCCCGCGCGTGGTGATGGGCCTCGACCCCGGCATCCGCACCGGCGTGAAGGTGGCCGTGGTCGATTCCACCGGCAAGCTGGTCGAAACCGCCACCGTGTTCCCGCACGAGCCGCGCAAGGACTGGGAAGGCTCGCTGCACACGCTGGGCAAGCTGTGCGCCAAGCACGGCGTGAACCTGATCGCCATCGGCAACGGCACCGCCAGCCGCGAAACCGACAAGCTGGCCGCCGACCTCATCAAGCTGCTGGCCAAGATGGCCGCGCAGGCCGGCGCGCCCGAGCTGAAGGTCGACAAGGTGGTGGTGAGCGAGGCCGGCGCCTCGGTGTACTCCGCCAGCGAATTCGCCTCGCAGGAAATGCCCGACGTCGACGTGAGCCTGCGCGGCGCCGCCTCCATCGCGCGCCGCCTGCAGGACCCGCTGGCAGAGCTGGTGAAGATCGACCCCAAGAGCATCGGCGTGGGCCAGTACCAGCACGACGTGAACCAGAGCGAACTCGCGCGCACCCTGCAGGCCGTGGTGGAAGACTGCGTGAATTCGGTGGGCGTCGACCTCAACACCGCCAGCGTGCCGCTGCTCAGCCGCGTGTCGGGGCTGTCGTCGAGCGTCGCGAAGGCGGTGGTGCGCTGGCGCGAGGCCAACGGCGCCTTCTCCACCCGCAAGCAGCTGCTGGACGTGACCGGCTTCGGCCCCAAGGCCTTCGAGCAGAGCGCGGGCTTCCTGCGCATCCGCGGCGGCGCCGATCCGCTGGACATCACCGGCGTGCACCCCGAAACCTATCCGCTGGTCGAGCAGATCATCGTGAAGACCGGCAAGCCCATTGCCGAGCTGATGGGCCGCGCCGACATGCTCAAGACGCTGAAGCCCGAACTGTTCGCCAACGAGAAGTTCGGCGTCATCACGGTCAAGGACATCCTGGGCGAACTCGAGAAGCCCGGTCGCGACCCGCGCCCCGACTTCAAGGTGGCGCGCTTCAACGACGGCGTGGAAGACATCGCCGACCTGAAGGAAGGCATGGTGCTCGAGGGCACGGTGAGCAACGTGGCCCAGTTCGGCGCCTTCGTCGATCTCGGCGTGCACCAGGACGGCCTGGTCCACGTGAGCCAGCTGAGCCACAAGTTCGTGAACGACGCGCGCGAGGTCGTGAAGACCGGCGACATCGTCAAGGTCAAGGTCATGGAAGTCGACGTGGCGCGCAAGCGCATCGGCCTGTCGATGAAGCTCGACGCCGCTCCGGCGCGCCGCGACGGCCCGCGCGACAACCGCTTCGAGGGCGCGGGACGCGGGCAGCAGCAGCACGGCCGCCGCGACAGCTCGCCGCAGCCGGCCGGCCAGATGGCCAACGCCTTCGCCAAGCTGCAGGGACTGCGCAAGTAGCAGACCCGGCGGACCGCGACGCACGCTTCTTGCTGACGTGTCCGGCATGACGATGAAAGCCCTGCGCATCTATGCCGGCCCCGCGGCCCGCAAGCACATCGAGCAGCACGGCCTGCGCCCGCAGGACGTGCGCACCATTCCCGGCGCGGCGGGCGGGCCCAAGGGCCTGATCCTCGGGCCGCTCGACCGCTTCATCTTCGGCCGCTGGCTGCCGCAGTCGAGCCAGCAGGTGCATCTGGTGGGCGCCTCGATCGGCGCGTGGCGACTGTCCACGGCCTGC
This sequence comes from Variovorax gossypii, assembly GCF_003965815.1. Lineage (GTDB taxonomy): Bacteria > Pseudomonadota > Gammaproteobacteria > Burkholderiales > Burkholderiaceae_C > Variovorax > Variovorax gossypii. The sequence continues at coordinate 486,136 of NZ_RXOE01000001.1, forward strand.
CTGTCGAACTCCGACGCCGCCTTCGAGCGCTTCGAGCACGACTACGTGCACCAGCAGTTCGAGGTGCCGCCGGGGCAGAAGCGGCTCAGCCCGCGCCAGCTGAGCGAGCGCTTCGCCGAGAGCCTTGAAGCCTTCTACGGCGGGCGCATCGGCGAGGTGCTGAGCCATCCGCGATACCGCCTGCACGTCGTGACATCGCGCGGCCGGCACATCCTCGGACGCGAGGGCAGGGCGCGTACGCCGGTGGGTTACCTCGGCGCCTTCGCCACCAACAGCCTGCACCGCAAGAGCCTGGGCGCGTGGCTGGAGCGCTGCGTGTTCTCCACGCCCGGAGCCGCCTTGCCTTTCGCCACGCGCGACTTCCGCACGCGCCAGCACGCGCTGAGCGAGGCCAACTTCAACATGGTGCTGCAGGCCTCGTGCTCCATTCCGTTCCTGCTGGCGGCGGTGCACGACATTCCCGGCGCACCGCGCGGCGCCTACTGGGACGGCGGCATCACCGACTACCACCTGCACCTCGACTACCAGCCGGCCGACGACGGCATCGTGCTGTATCCGCATTTCCAGCAGGCGGTCGTGCCGGGCTGGCTCGACAAGGGCCTGCGCTGGCGCCACAAGGCCAGCGGCTTCCTCGACCGCATGGTGGTGCTCGCGCCCGATCCCGAATGGGTGCGGACCCTGCCCAACGGCAAGCTGCCCGACCGCAAGGACTTCATCCACTTCGCCAACGACGCCCAGTCGCGCATCGCCGCATGGGGCCGGGCCACGCGCGAGGCGCAGCGGCTTTCCGACGAGTTCCAGGACTGGCTTCAGCGCGACGCCGCCCCCGGCATGCTGCCTCTCTGACCCGGCAGCGCCAGGGGCAGGGCGCAGTCGAGGATGTTCACTTCCACCGCATCGCCGGCCTTGAGCGCGGCGCCGGCGGGCCAGCGGCCCGTGCCGATCGAGCGCGTGTGCACGCCGCCGTTGCGGTAGCGCACGACGGCGTAGAGCGCCGCGGTGCCGCCCTCCGCGCCGCAATCGCGGTCGGCCGTCGCGGCCAGGTCGCCGGCCCGCCCGACGCTGACGACCTGCGCCGCTCGCCAGCCGGCGGCGTGGTCGAAGGAATGCGCGTCGAAAGCCGAGCAGCCGCCCAGCGCCAGCGCCCACAGCAGGGTTGCGCGCCGGACGCGTCTCACGGCGCCGGCCCGATCGCCGCCGTGGCCTGGATCTCGACGCGGTATTCCGAGTCGATCAGCTTCGCGCCGACGGTGGCGCGGGCGGGCGTGTGGCCGGCGGGTACCCATTCGTCCCACACCGAGTTCATCGCGGCGTAGTCGCCTACCGTGCGCAGGTAGATCGTCACGCTCACCAGGTCTTTCTTCGTCGCGCCCTGCATGGCGAGCAGGCGGTCGATGTGGCGCAGGATCTCGCGCATCTGCCCGGTGATGTCGAGCGAGGGGTTCTCGGCAACCTGGCCCGAGAGGTACAGCAGGCGCGCGGCGCCCAGGTCGACGGTCACCATCTCGCTGAAGCGGGGGCCCATGTCGTGGCGGATGATGTTCATGGCGATGCGGGGGAATTGGAAGATGACGAGACGATGGCAGGTTGCTGCGCATTCCACCAGCCGCCGCCGAGCGCCTGGAAGAGGGCGGCCGCGTCGGTCAGCCGCAGTGCACGCGCCTGCACGAGGTTGAGTAGCGCCTGCTGTTGCGCCTGCTGCGCGATACGCAGCGAGAGCGCGCTGGCATCGCCCAGACGCACCTGCGCCTGCGTGCGCGCCAGGCTCTGCGAAGCGGTGCGCTCGGCCTTCACGGCCGCCTGCAGCGCGCGCGTGTCGGCGTCGATGGCTTCGAGCGTGTTGGCCACGTCCTGGAAGGCAGCGAGCACCGTCGCGCGGTACTGCGCCGCCGCCTCGTCGAACGAGGCCCGCGCGGCCGCCTCGCGGTGCTTCAGCGCGCCGCCGTCGAAGATGGGCTGCGTCACGCTCCCGGCCACGGTCCAGAAGAGCGACGACGACTTGAACAGGTCCGACAGCCTGTACGCCGACGAGCCGTACGAGTTCACGCCCAGCGTCAGGTTCGGCAGGCGGGCCGCTACCGCCACGCCGATGGCGGCGCTCGCGGCCTGCAGCTGCGCTTCTGCCGCGCGCACGTCGGGCCGGTGCTCGACCAGGCTCGACGGCAGCGTCAGCGGCAGCTCCGACGGCAGCTGCAAGGCATCGAGATCGAATTGCGCCTCGACGCCCTGGCTCGGATAGCGTCCCGCCAGCGCGGCAAGCAGGTTGCGCTGCTGCGCGAGCTGCTTTTCCAGCGGCGGCAGGGTGGCCTCGGTGGCTGCCAGCGAGGCCTCCTGCGCGTCGACGTCGGCTGGCGCCACCTGGCCCAGCGCCAGTTGCTTGCGGTAGGCCGCGAGCATCTCCTTCTGGCCCGCGACGATGGCCTGCGTGGCGCGTTGCTGCGCGCGCAGCGAGGCCTCGGTGATCGCGGCAGCCACCACGTTGCTGCTCAGCGTGAGCTTCGCCGCCACCGTCTGGAAGCGCTGCAGCTCGGTCTGCGCCTTGGCGCCTTCCACCTGCCGGCGGGTGGCACCGAACACGTCGGGCGTGTACGACACCGTCACCTGCGCCGTGTGCAGCGTGTAGAGGCTCGCGTTGGACGACACCGGGCTCGCGACCGCGCTGGCCACGCGCTGCCTCGTGGGCGAGTAGCCCAGCGCCACGGTCGGCCAGAAGGCGGCGCGGTCGGCCGCCTCGTTCTCCTGCGCGGCGCGCAGCGCAGCGTCGGCGGCCTCGATGGTCGGGTTGCCGGCGAGGCTCTGCGTCACCAGCGCGTTCAGCGGTTCGCTGCGAAAGGCCTGCCACCACTGGGCGGGTACGTCCAGCTCGGGCGACAGGCGTGCCAGCGGCACGCTCTCGGCCTCGCGGCTCGTGGGCGGCTCGGCCGTGTACTGCGCGGGCAGGCTCAGCCCCGGGCGAGCGTAGTCGGGGCCGACGGCGCACCCGGCCATCAGCAGGGTCAGCGCGACGCCTGCGGCCGCGGGGGCCGTTCTTGTCTTCATTGCTTTCGTCATTTTTCTTGCTCCCTCAGCGGTCGCGGCGCGAGCGGGTGCCCCAGCCCTTGCGCTCGAACAGGCGCTCCATCGCGAAGTACAGCGTCGGCAGGATGAAGAGCGTCAGCAGCGTCGACACCACCAGCCCGCCGACAACCACGGTCGCCAGGCCGCGCTGCACGTCGGTACCCACGCCGGTGGCCAGTGCGGCGGGCAGCATGCCCACCGATGCAACGGTGGCAGTCATCAGCACCGGCCGCAGCCGCTCGGTCGCGCCTTCGAGCACCGAGGCCTGCAGCTCCAGCCCTTCGCCACGCACGCGCCGGAAGTTCGCGACCATGATGATCCCGTTCTGTATCGACACGCCGAACAGCGCGATGAAGCCCACGGCCGTGGCCACGTTGAGCGTTTCGCCCGCCACGTGCACCGCGATCAGCCCGCCCAGCGTGGCCATCGGGACCACGCCGAGGATCAGCGCAACCTGCCGGATCTTTCCGAACTGGAAGAACAGCAGCACAGCCATGATGCAGACCACGATGGCCAGCGACACGCCCAGGCGGGCCTGCGCGCGCTGCTGGTTCTCGAACTGGCCGGCCCACTGCAGGCGGAATTTCGTGGCGTCGAACTTCACCTCCTTCGCGATGCGATCGCGTGCCTCGTCGAGGTAGGAGGCCAAGTCGCGGTCGCGGTTGTCCACGCGCACCGTGATCTGGCGCTCGTTCATCTCGTGCGAGATCGTGCTTTCGCCGGTCTGCAGCCGGATGTCGGCCACCTGCGAGAGCGGCACCTTCGCGCCGCCGGAGCTGTTGAGCAGCAGCGCGCCGATGGCCTCGGTGTTGCCCTTGGCGCTCTTGGGCATCTTCACCGACACGTTGTAGGTGCGGTTGCCCGAGTACACCGTGATCACCGGCGCGCCGCCGATGCCGGTCTGGATCAGGCTGGCCACGTCGTTCGCATTGACGCCGAAGCGCGCCGCCGCCTCGCGGTTGAGCTGGATCACCACCTGCGGAATGGGCGGCTCCTGGAACAGCGAGGCCGAGGCCGTGCCGCGCACCGTCTCCAGCAGATCGACGATCTGGTTGCCGATGCGCCGGCTTTCCTTCAGGTCGTCGCCGTAGATGCGCAGCACCAGCGGGCTGTGCGCGCCGCCCACGGCGTCGTTCACGCCGTCGATGATCGGCTGGCTGATGCCCACGTCGAAGCCCGGCATGCGCGCGAAGCGCTCGGTCAGAGTGCGCACGAAGTCCGCCTTCTTCACGCCGGCCGGCCACTCGCTGTACGGCTTGAGGCCCACTGGCACCTCCATGTGCGAGGGCGTCCACGGGTCGGTGCCGTCGTCGTTGCGGCCGAGTTGGGTCACCACGTACGACACCTCGGGGTATTCGAGCAGCACGTGCCTCAGCTCCGTGGCCATCTCGCTGGCCTTGTCGAGCGACAGGCCCGAGGGCAGCTGCACCTGCAACCACAGCGCGCCTTCGTCGATGTCGGGCAGGAACTCGCGCCCGGCCGTGGCGCCCAGCACTACCACCGCTGCAAGTGCCGCCACGCTCAGGCCGTAGGCGATGGCGGGCACCTCCAGCAGCCTGGCCAGCACCCGGCGGTACGCCGCCGTGAGCCACACCAGCGGCTTGTTGACGAAGGGCTTGCTCGGCTTGCGCAGCGCCACGTAGGCCAGGCTCGGGATGAGCGTCAGCGCGCAGAGCAGGGCGCCCACCAGCGCGTAGCCCACGGTGAAGGCCATCGGCTTGAAGAGCTTGCCCTCGGCGCGCTCGAACGCGAAGAGCGGAAAGTACGCCGTGATGATGATCAGCGTGGCGAAGAAGATCGGCCCCGACACGTGGCTCACCGTCTCGAGGATGTTGCCCTCGGTGAGCGTGGCGTGCGGTTCCTCCTCGCGCCTGCGCAAGATGGCCTCCATCACCACGATGGCGCCGTCCACGATGATGCCGAAGTCGATCGCGCCCAGCGAGAACAGGTTGGCCGGCATGCGGGTGAAGTGCATCACGATGAACACCGTCACCAGCGACATAGGAATGGCCACCGCCGCCACCACCGCGCTGCGCGGGCTGCCCAGGAAAAGGATCAGCACGAAGCACACCAGCGCCATGCCTTCGAGCACCGTGTGCGTCACCTTGTCGACCGTGAGCTTCACCAGGTCGTCGCGGTCGATGTAGGGCACGATCTTCACGCCCATGGGCGCGAGCTCGGCCTGCAGCTCGTCGATCTTCCTGTGCACGCCTTCGAGCACGCGCGAGGGGTTCTCGTACTTGAGCATCAGCACGATGCCCTCGATGGTGTCCGGGTTGGTGTCCTTGCCGAGGATGCCGCCGCGCTCCTGGTGGCCGAACTGCAGCCGCCCGAGGTCGCGCACCAGCACCGGCGAGCCGTTGCTCTGCGCCACCACCACCGTGCCCAGGTCGTCCAGCGTGCGGATCTGGCCGATGCCGCGCACCACGTAGCTCTGGTCGCCGCGCGCGATGCGCCCGCCGCCCGCGTTCGCGCTGTTGTTGTTGATGGCGGTGACCACGTCGTTGAGCACCAGCCCGTACTTCTGCAGCCGAGCCGGGTCGAGCTCCAGCTGGAACTCCTTGGTGAAGCCGCCGAAGTTGTTGATGTCCACCACGCCGGCAACCTGCTTGAGCGCGGGAATCACTTTCCAGCGCTGCAGCTCCGACAGCTCCATCAGGTTCTTCGTGTCCGACTCCAGCGTGTAGCGGTAGATCTCGCCGGCCGGCCCCGCCACCGGGCCCAGGCCGGGCTGCGCGCCCGAGGGCAGGCTGACCTGGCCGATGCGCTCGGTCACGCGCTGGCGCGCGAAGTAGTCGTCGGTGCCGTCCTTGAAGGTCAGCGTGATGAGCGACAGTCCGAAGGTGCTGCTCGAGCGGATCGAGGCCAGTCCCGGCGTGTTGCTCAGCGCGCGTTCCAGCGGCGTGGTGATCTGCTGCTCGATCTCCTCGGCGGCCAGGCCGTTGACCTGCGTCGTCACCTGCACGTTGACGTCGCCGAGGTCGGGGTACGCCTCGACCGTCATCTGCGTCCACGACCACGCGCCGAAAAGCACCAGCGCCACCGACATCGCCCAGGCGAGGTGCCTGCGGCGGAAGAACTGGGTGATGATGAGATTAATCATTCAGCAGCACACCACCACGCACCACCACGCGCTCGCCCGCGGCCAGGCCGCTGCGGATGCGCACCTTGTCGCCGTCTTCCCGGCCCAGTTCCACCGTGCGCCGCACGAAGGTCCAGGGCTCGGCCTCGACGAAGACACTCACGCTGTCGTTGTTCATCAGCAGCGCCGAGGCCGGCACCTGCGGCTGCGCGCCCTGCGGCACGCCCAGCACCGCCGTCGCGTACATGTTGGGCTTGAAGATCCCGTCGGGGTTGGCGAACACGATGCGCGCGCGGGCGCGGCGCGTGTCCGCGTCGAGCACCGCGCTCACGAAGGCGACCTTGCCGCTGAAGCTGCGGCCCGGATAGGCCGCCAGCGTGACCACCGCGTTCTGCCCCGGCGCGACCGTGCCGACGACGCTCTCGGGCACGTTGACCGTGACCCAGACCGAGTCGAGGTTCGACACCGTCATCAGCGCCGCGTTGGCGTCGTTCAGGTTCGCGCCCGGGGCAGCGTTCAGTGCCGTGACCGTGCCGGACGTGGGCGCGACGATCTTCAGCACCTGGCCGGCCTGCGCGCCGCCGCCCTCGGCGCCAAGGCTGCGCAGACGCGCCTCGCTGCGGCGCAGTTCGGCCGTCTGCTGGGCGACGGCGCTCTGGGCCGCTTCCACGTCCTTGGCGGCGTTGGAGCCGGCCTCGTTCACGCCGCGCGCACGCACCAGCGCACGCTGGGCGAGGTCGAGCGCGTCGCGGGCCTTCTGCGCGTCGGCGACGGCCTGCGCCAGGTCGGGCGAGCTCATCGTCGCGAGCACCTGGCCGCGCCTGACGGTGTCGCCCAGCCGCACCTTCAGCTCGAGCAGCCGGCCGGTCAGCGGCGGCAGGATGTTGACGGTGCCGGCCGGGTCGGCTTCCACAGTGGCCGGCAGGCTCACTTCGTGCGGCAGGGCGTCCTGGCCGACCGTTGCGACCAGCAGGCGATCGCGCAGCGGCGACCCCGCGGGCACGTTCAGCCGGTTGCCCTGGCGCACGAGCATCGGGGCCGGCGCGGCCGCCACCGCGGTGGCCGCATGGGCGGGGTTGTCGAACGAGTCGACGCACAGGGCCGCGCAGGTCATCAGGCCGAAGACGATGCGTGCGGGGGTGATCTGGTAGAGGGTTTTCTTCTTCATCGCGATGCGGATGTCGCGGGACGGGCGCGCCGCGCATGGGACCCCTTCCCATGCCCTCGATCCGCTCCCGTCTCCTGCCGGGGAGCGTATGAAAGGGCGCCTGAAGAAGCTCCCAAGAAATCCTGAAGTTCTCTTCAGGATCGGCCACCGACGGCCTTTGGTGGCCTTCGGTGGCCGGGAGTCAGGAAGGCGCGGCATGATCCGCGCCATGAGAATTCTGCTGATCGAAGACGACCGCAAGGCGGCTCGCCTGCTGGCCCGGGGCCTGCAGGAAGAGGGCTTCGTGGTCGACGTGGTGCACACGGCGGAGGAAGGCGACGAAGAGGCATTCGTCGTCGCCTACGACCTGATCGTGCTCGACTGGATGCTGCCCGGGAAGGACGGCCTCACCCTGTGCCGCGACCTGCGCCAGCGCGGCTGCAAGACGCCCGTGCTCATGCTGACGGCCCGCGACGCGCTGAGCGACCGCGTGGCCGGCCTCAACACCGGCGCCGACGACTACCTGACCAAGCCCTTCGCCTTCGACGAGCTGCTGGCCCGCGTGCGCGCGCTGCTGCGCCGCTCCGAGCTCGTGCGTCCGGTGGTGCTCTCGCTGGCCGACCTGAGCCTCGATCCGCTGAGCCAGCGGGTGCTGCGCGGCGGCATGGTGCTCGACCTGACGCACAAGGAGTTCGCGATCCTGCAGATCCTGCTGCGCCATGCCGGCGAGGTGGTCAGCCGCTCGCGCCTGGCCGAGCAGGTGTGGAAGGACGACCTGATCGCCATCGACAACCTGATCGACGTGCACATCAGCAACCTGCGCCGCAAGGTCGACGCGCCGCCGGCAGCGCCGCTGATACAGACGGTGCGCGGGCGCGGTTTCAGGCTGGCGCCGGCCGACGACAGCGCAGGCACCGGAACCGGAGCCGCCGCGCATGCTTAGCTTTCGCAAGCGGCTCGCGCTGGCGCACGTGAGCGCGATCGTCGTGGTGATGGCGGTCGCCGCCTTCGGCTCGTACCTCGTGTTCTCGCGCAACGTGCACCGCGAGCTCGATGCCGCGCTGCTGGCGCTGGCCGAGACCGAGATGGGCATGCTGCTGTCCGCCGGCGAGGGCGACACCGTCATCGTGCACGAGGCCCCACCGGGCCCCGGTGCGCCGTCGTTCGTGCGGCTCGACCGGCTGGTGCAGATCGTCGACGCCGACGGGCGCGTGCTCGCGCGCAGCAGCAACCTCGGCGAGGCGCAGCTGCCCATCCCGCTCGCGCTGCGCGAGAGGTTGGCCGCGGGCGAAACCGTGTTCGAGACGCTCGACGGCTACGGCGAGGAGCCCACGCGCATGGTCTCGGTGCCCGTGCCGGGCCGCAGTTCGCTGCTCGCGGTGCAGGTGGCGGGCTCGCTGGACGACGTGAACCGCACGGTGGCCATGGCCAGCGCGCTGTTCCTGATCCTCGGCTGCGCGCTGCTGCTGGCGCTGGGCGCGGCGGGCGCGCTGATCACCCGGCGCGCGTTCGGCGCCATCGACGACGTGGTGCGGCAGGCACACCGCATCGGGGACGCGAATCTCGGCGAGCGACTGCCGCACCCCGGAACGAAGGACGAGATCGGGCGGCTTGTGGACACGCTCAACGACATGCTGGCGCGCATCGAGCAGGGCATGGAAGCACAGCGGCGCTTCACCGCCGACGCCTCGCACGAACTGCGCTCGCCGCTGTCGCGCCTGCGCACCGAGCTCGAGCTGGCCTTGCGCAGGCCGCGCGAACCGGCCGCGTACGTCGAGACGCTGCATTCCTCGCTGGAGGAGGTCGAGTCGCTCACGCTGCTGGTCGAGGAGCTGCTCGTGCTGGCCCGACTCGATGCCGGTCAGGAGCGCGACGTGGCCGAGACGGTGTCGCTCAACCAGCTCGTGGAAGAAGCATCGAGGCGACTGGAGCCGCTGGCACGCGAACGACGCCTCACGCTTTCGCTGGAGCCCGCGCCGCCGGTGGCCGCGCGGGTGGCGCGCGGTGCGGCCAGCCTGGCATTGGCCAACCTGCTCGACAACGCCCTCAAGTTCTCGCCGGCCGGAACCACCGTGCGCGTGGGCCTGCGGGCGGATGCCGATGCCAACGAGGCCGTCATCAGCGTGGCCGACAGCGGCCCCGGCATACGCGGCGACGAAATGCCGCATCTGTTCGAGCGCTTCTACCGTGGGGCCACTGCGCGGTCGGACGAGAAGACGCCGGGTCTCGGGCTCGGATTGGCCTTGTCTCAGGCCGTGGTGCATGCGCATGGCGGGCGGATCGAGGCGGCGAATGAAAGCGGTGGTGGGGCGCGGTTCGAGATGCGGTTGCCGTTGGCGAGGTGAACGGCGAAGGCTTCGCGCCAATGCGGTCGCCGGGCAAACCCTGACCGTGCCGCCGCGCGGCGCTTCGAGAATGGTCCGCTCCATTTCCGAAGAAGCAACGAAGAAGGGTTTCCGCCGCCATGCCTCAAGCCACGCTGTCCCGCCGCCGGTTCACGCTAGCCACCGCCGCCGCAAGCCTTGCGATGCCGTCGTTCGCGCAGGGCGCATGGCCCTCGAAGCCGATCCGCATCGTCGTGCCTTACACGCCGGGCGGCTTCACCGACCAGATGGCGCGGCTGGTGCAGATCGGGCTGCAGACGAAGCTTGGCCAGCCGGTGCTGATCGACAACAAGCCCGGAGCCAACAGCCTGATCGGCGTCGATGCGATCGCCAAGGCAGCGCCCGACGGCACGACCTTCGGCGTGGTCATCGCGGCCTATGCGGCCAACACCACGCTGTACCCGAAGCTGCCCTACGACCCACGCAAGGACCTGACGGGCGTTTCGCTGATGGGCGTGTCGCCGCTGCTGGCGGCGGTGAATGTCGACGCGCCCTTCAAGACCGCGCGCGAGCTCATCGACTACGCGCGCGCCAATCCGGGCAAGGTGAGCTTCGGCTCGTCGGGCAACGGCTCGGCGGCGCATCTCACCACCGAGCTGTGGAAGTCGCTGACGCAGACGTACATGATCCACATCCCGTACCGCGGCGCGATGCCGGCGCTGACCGACCTGATGGGCGGGCAGATCCAGCTTTTCTTCGATGCGCCCACGGGCCTCATCAACCAGGCCAAGGCGGGCAAGGTGCGGCTGATCGGCGTGGCGGGGGACAAGCGCCTCGCGGCGGCGCCTGAGGTGCCGACATTCATCGAGCAGGGCTTCGCGGGCTTCATCGGCAGCACCTGGGCCGGCATGCTGGCGCCGGCGGCCACGCCGCGCGACATCGTCAAGCGCATGTCGGAAGAGGTGGCCCGCATCATCAGGAGCGACGAGACGCGCGCGAAGCTCGACGCGATGGGCACCATTCCGGCGGGCAGCACGCCCGAGGAATTCGATGCATTCATCACCGCCGAGACGGCGAAGTGGGGAAAGGTCATCCGCACCGCGGGCGTGAAGGCCGAGTAGTGCTTTCAGCGTAGCCGGGTCTTTTCAGGACGGGCTCCGAGTGTCCGGAAGGTCATTCGGATGGCACTGCACGGATAGCGCGGCCCGTCGAAGGGCAATCGAGAATTTCAGTGCCTCAGAGAAGGCGCGGGTCCACCCAAGCTGAACAAGCGATGGGTTTGGCGAAATCCCAACTCGATACCTGGAGACAAATCTTGAACAAGACGACGAATTCCGGCCTTCGTGAGACATGGCGGTCGCGGCTGCTGCTGCGGCCCATCTTCGTGGCAATGGCCTGCGGCGGGTTCATTGCATCGGCCCACGCGGCCAGCGACATTTCGGGCACTCTCGTCCGGACCTGCTCCAACCAGTTGAACGGCACGCAGTACGGCGATGCCTTGCTCGACGATTTCCGCGGCACCCGCTTTCCTTCGCCGCGCACGGGCGGATTCACGGTCACGTCCGTCGAGCAGGTCTGGCTCGCGCTGCCGGCCTATTGCCTCATCAAGGGAACGATCCAGCCGACTTCTCCCGACCGCGTGGATCCGGCCGTCAAGGACCCGAGCTATCGCGTGCCCGACATCAACTACCAGATCTATGTGCCGGCCCAGTGGAACGGAAAGTTCGTGCAGCTCGGCGGCGGCGGATTCGCCTGGAAGACCGACGTTGTCGCCAACGGCATCCAGACCAATCTGCAGTATTCGCCCTCGCTGCAGGGGATTGCGCTGTCGAACTACGCCGTGATCCTCAGCGACGCGGGCGCCGGCGATTCGGGCAAGTCGTTCAACCCTGATTTCGTGCGACCCGGCAGGAAGCTCGGTGAGGTCGCGAAGCAGGAAATGGTGAAGAACTTCGGGCAGGACTCCATCAAGAAATCGCTGGACGTCGGGCTGTATCTCCTGAAGAAGCTCACAGGGAGCAAGCCGACCGACACGTACTTCGTCGGCATTTCCACCGGCGGCAGGCAGGCACTGAAGGCCATGGCGAACTGGCCCGACGCCTACGACGGCATCGTCGCGGGAGCGCCGCCCGTGGACGAGACCAACCTGCTCAAGAGCATCGAGGTGCCGGCGGTGGTCAACGACTGGGTGGTCAACTGGGGCAGCGCCTCGGCGATGATCACGAGCCTCTTCGGCCAGGAGGTGTCGCAGCAGACCCTGAGCGACGGGCTGGGCGCCGTCTCGCGGCATCTGGCGGACGTGGCCATCGAGTCGGGCGCGGACTACGACGGCTACAACAGGCTGCTGGACGTGCTCGCGCCCGTCTGGAACGTCCAGCCCCGCGAACTCCTGCCGTTCTTCGACGCGGCGGCGAGCCAGAAGAAGGCGGGCGCGAAGGGCAAGAAGATCATCGTCTACCAGGGCACGTCGGACTTCCTGGTGCCCTGCACGCAGGCCGGTGAGTTCGTCAGCAAGCTGGCGGCCTTGCCTTCGGGTGGAAGGGTGACATCGGGCGAGATCAAGGCCTCGGTTCGCGCCTATTTCATCGAGGACTACAGCCACGGCTTCTACAACACCAATACGCTGCTCAGGCGGATTGGCCTGACGCCGCTACAGCTGGCCTGGAATGCGGTGGCTGACCTCGACAACTGGGTGCACGACGATCAGGCCCGAGTCGGCGCGCCGTCGCTCGCAAGAAACGCGACGGGCGAGATTCCGTCGAACCAGGCCCTGAACGCCTGGAAATGCATCGCCAGCCCCTGAGGCCGGCAGCGCCCCCGGCGCCAAGGCCAAGAGTCAGGGGGCCAGCACCAGCACCTTGAACTGGCTCGGCACGATCCGCATGCCGATGATGTTGCAGCGGTTCTGCACCGACAGGCTGGTCATGCGCGTGCACGGCGTGCCCTTCAGCAGCACGGTGAACGCGCCGGTGATGTGACGCGAGGGGCCCATCACCGTCTGCGAAACCACACCCATCAGCACCCCGGCGTTGTCGCCGTTGGTGATGGGCGTGGTGGTCGCCAGGTTGTGAGCGGGCGTGCCGCCGTAGAGGATGTTCCAGGCGTTGGGGATGGCGGTCGGCCCCAGCGCGAAGTTGGGGTAGGGAATCGGCAGCGCCGGCGGCGTCTTGCAGACGTCGGGGAAGGCGAGGTCAACGCCCATCATCTGTGCATTGGCAAACATGGCAACGGCTCCTTCGGGTCAGCCCATGTGGATCTGTTCGGCATCGACCTTGACCAGCCCCTTGCTGGTCAGCAGCGTGTTCTTCGAATGCAGGCGCAGGGTCTGCTCGGCCTCGATGTCGAGCTGGCCGGCACGCACCTGTTCCACCTCCTCGGTCAGGCGGAAGCTCGAGCGGGTGAGCAGGTTGAAGCGGTCCAGCACCACCTCGCAGGCACGGCCGACGAAGTGCGACACCAGCACGCTGAAGCGGATGTGTCCGCCCTGGTAGTCCATCTCGCCGATCTCGCAATGGGCCTGCCGGGCCTGGGTGCGCCACTCGGGCGACTGCATGGCGATCGAGGTGTCCGACTCCAGTGCCATGGGGCCGGCGCTGCGCGCCCGGATGCCACCCGAGCGCGACACCAGCGTCAGGTCGCCGTCCACGGCCAGCGTCGCCTGCCGCGGGTCGGCCTGGGCGACCACCGCGATGACGAAGCTGTCGCCCTGGCGGGTCGAGGTGATCAGCACCGTATCGCCCGGCGCGGGCAGCAGCAGGCAACTGGCGACGCGCCGGCAGCGCAGCGATCCCTGGCCGTCGTCGAGGTCGACATCGAACCAGAGGTCGGCGTCGCTGGCGATCACAGTGGCGATTCGCGTGCCGGAGTCCGCGCGGCCTGCATGAGAAGGGCGCTGCATGAGCGGATCCAGCACGCCTTGCGTTGCATCGCTTGCGGTGGCGATCGTCTCGCCGGCCGTGGTCCCGTGGGTGTTCCGGGTGGAGGTCATGGGCTTTCTTTCTTGGGCCGGCGGCCATGGATGTCGCGGTCCAGGCGGGATGCGCGCTCGGGCTGCTGCAGCGCCACCTTCTCGGCTTCGTGCAGCGCAGGGTCCCGGTCCAGCGTACCCAGGCGGGTGCTGAACCTGGCACCGTCGAGGTCGGCGCGATGAAACACGGTGCGCAGGAAAGCGGCATCGCGGAAGTCGGCCTGGACCAGCGAGGCATAGGAAAAATCGGCGTAGTCCAGGCGGCTGCCGGCGAATGTCGTCTGTCCGCAGTGCGCACGATGGAAGACGCCTTGCTCGAGCTGCGCCTGCGAGAAGTCCGCGCCGTCGAGATGGGCGTCGACCCAGATGCTGTGCTGGAAGTGGCCGCGCCGCGCATCGACGCCGCGCAGATCGGCCTCGGGAAACAGGCACTGCATGGCCTGCGCCTCCGCCAGCACCGCGTTGCGCAGATCGGCACCCTTGAAATTGCACTGCGTGAGGCGCGCATCGTGGAACCGGCACGCCGTCAGCACCGCATCGATGAACTGGCAGAGGTGAAACTGCTGCCCGGAGAAGTCCTGCCCCGCGAGGTCCGCCTCGCTGAAGATCGCGTTCGTGAAGCTGGCTCCGGCGTAGCGTGTGCCTGTGAGCTTTGCGCGAAAGAAGATGGTCGACGAGAAGGCCACCTCGTTGAAGGACACGCCCGTCAGGTCGCACTCGGAGAACACGGCCTTTTCGAGGCTGGCGCGGTCCAGGCAGGCGTCGTGCAGCTTGCTTTGATGGAAGTTCGCCTGGTCCATGAAGGCTCCATCAAATCGAACGCCTGGCAGGGTGCAGCCGCTGAACACCGAATGCGGCATGGATGCCGCGTCCAGCACCGCATCCTGCAGGCTGCATTCGTGGAAGGCGGCGCGCGTGAGTTCGGCCGCTGGCAGCTGCGCCTGGTCGAAGCGGCATTTCTCGAAGAGGGATTCGCCCAGGAGCGCGGCATCGGCCTGAACGCCCTGGAAGCTGCATTCACTGAACACGCCGCCGCGCAGGTCGATGCCCCTCATGTCCATGTTGCTGAAGTCCTTCTCGCGGATCGGCTCGCCGTTGCGGACCTGGGCTGCCAGCGTCTCGGCGTTCACGCGCTGCCTGCCTCGGCGCGCCGGGGCAGTGTCTTCATCTGTTCGATGTGGGCACCCAGGGTGATCGTGCCGTGGCTGATGAGAACCTGGGCGACATCGGCGCGGAACAGGTTGGCCTCGCCCAGGTCGGCATCGACCAGGCAGGCTTTCTGGAGGTTGGCATTCATGAGATTGGCGAGCCGCAGGGAGGCTCGCGTGAAATCGGCGCGGATGAAGAGGCTGTCGGGCGCAGCCGCCGCGCGCAGGTCCGCGCCCTTGAGCGACGCGGAGGAGAAATCGCAGGTATCGAGCGTGGCCCGCCTGAAGTTCGCGCCGTCGAGCGGCAGTTCGCGCAAGGTGCAGTGCACCAGCGTGGCGTCCTCGAAGTCGGCCTCGCGGAGATCCGTAGTGCCGACGAAGCTGGTCGTCTTGAGCAAGGCTCGCCGGAACCGGGTGCCCTTGTGCAGCGGGGTGTGGGCCCAGCTGCAGGCTTCGACGGTGGCGCCGGAAAAATCAACCGACTCGAATTCGGCCTGCACGAACAGCACCTTTTCCAGGCGCGCCTCGCCGAAGTCGCAGCGCGCCAGCCGGCAGTGTTCGGCCATGCTCACGTAGCTCAGGTCGGCGCGCCGCAGGCTGCAACCCGCGAGCTCGATCCCCTGCAGCAACAGATGGCTCCACTTCGCCTCGTCGAGACAGCAGCCGTCGAGGCGCAGCTTTTCCATCTGCGTGCGCTCGAAGCGGGCCTGCGCGAAGTTGGTGTTCTCGCAGCGGGCGAGGCTGAGGTTGGCACGCTCCAGGTTGCAGCCCGTCAGCGAGGCCTGGCGCAGGTCGGCGCGCACCAGCACCGATTGGCTCAAGTCGGCGCCATCCAGGCGGGTGCCCTGGAGGCGCGCGCCTTCGAGCAAGGTCTGGTGCATGCGGGCGCCCCGCAGATCGAGGCCCGACAGGTCGCAGCCCGTCAGGTCCATGGCCGACAGATCGCGGTCCGCGGCCATGGCGGCGAGCACGCGTTCGCGCGCCTGCGCATTCTGTTCGGCGGCCATCGGGTCGGCAGCGGCCTGGTGGTGCGCGCCCATGCGGTACAGCGTCAGCATGTCCTTGCGGCCCCGTTGCCCGACGGCCTGCAGCTCGGCGTGCTCGGCGGCGCTCATGGCCGGGGTACCCGTGGCCGCGGCGATGCCGGCCAGCCCCTGGAGGATCGTCTCGGCGTCGAACTTCGGCGGGCCCTTGAGCTGCGCGTTCTGGCTTTCCTCGATGATCCGGCCGCTGTCGAAGCCCGCCTTGCGCGATTCGGATGCGTTGTCCCGCGCCGCCTTCGCGACTTCCTGCCTGGCTTCCTCCAGCTTGCGTTCCTGTTCGCGCTGGTAGGCGCGGGTCTTGTCGATGAACTCGGGCAGCTCGGCCAGCGTGGGCATCTTGTCGAAAGGCTTCGGCAGGGGCCGTTCCCGGAAGTAACGCGGCTTGTGGCCGGCCTCCAGGGCGCGCGCCGTCAGTTCGGCTCGCAGGCGCTCGCCCTTATCCTTGATGTTCCTTGCCAGGATCGATTCGCGCGCGTCGATCCGGTCCAGCCAGGGGCCGATGGCCGAGGCCGGCAGCAGCTCCTCGTCGAGAAACGCATGGATCGCGCCTTTCTCGAGGTTGCAGCGGTTCTCGAAGACCTTCTCGTAGTGGGAGAGGGGGCGCGGCGGGCTGTCGGCCGCCTCCATCGCCGGCATGACGTGCGTGATGTCCGCGGCATCGTCCTCGACGATGGTCGTCTCGCCGTGGAAGATCAGCATGACCTGCGCCAGGTGCGGGAAGAACCAGGCGGTGGTCAGCCGCAGCGGCACCTCTTCCAGCGCGAGAGGCGGCGCGGACTTTCTCGCCACGAAGCCGCGTGCGCGCAGATCCGGAAGCCGCCCGCGCAGTACCGTGTGCTCCGGGTGCATGTTCCAGATCTCGTAGGGCGCGGCCGCGGGGATGGACAGTTCGTCGTTCCAGCGTTGCTCCGGGGCCGCGCTGTTGAAGAACTGCCAGTCCATGTCGCGCGCAAAGCCGGGGTAGAGCGTCTCGCGCCAGCGGTCGCCGTAGTCCGTTCCCAGCAGCTTCAGGCGCTCGGGCAGATCGACGTCCATCGCACCCGGGCAGGCCGGAGTCGGACGCCGGTCGGGACGGTCCATGCCGTCGCCCGGGCGTTCGACATTGGGAAGCCGCTGCACCAGCAGGCCATTGACCATCTCGAGTGCGTACCCGATGCCCGCGGGGTTGGCGGCAAAGCCGGGACCGCCGAACGCGTGCTGCCAGTCCAGCCGCATGGTGTCGAAAGCCTGCGGCTCGGTGGCACGGCCATCCAGCCAGTAGCGGTCGCCCGAAACGAGGAACTGGCGCCGCAGGCCGCCGACGCGCAGCTCGACCGCGCAGCGTGTCTTGTCCTGCTGGTGGCAGGTGTAGGCCTGGCCGCTCACCAGGAACTCGGGCCGCAGCTTGGGAATGCCGAGATCGATCGCGGACTGGTTTCCCAATTCGGTGGAGACGGTCTTCCAGAGCTCCGTCTCCGGCAGCAGCACGCCTCCTTCGCCGAGGGTGTGCATGCCGATCACGGTGAGTGCGAGACGTTGGCTTTGCTCGCTTTGCGCGCGCAGGAAGGGGCGTGTCAGGACGCTCAGGCGCAGGGGTTTGATGGTTTTCACAGCGGGATCAGCGCCTTGCGCCGCGGATCACCAGCGGTGTATGCCTGCGGTCGATGGCCAGCCGCGACGGGTCCTGCGGGTCCTGCAGCAGATGAATGTCGGGCCGGCCCGCCGAGAAATGAGCCAGCAGGTCCTCGTCGATGAGGGTGCGCAAGGTGGTCTGCTGTTCGATGCCGGCGGCATCGACATAGGCGACGCCCAGTTGCACGGCCGTCATGCGCTGCCCGACGGGGCCGCGCCGGGAGTAGCCGCTGGGCGAGCGCATCAGGGAAACCGCGACGCCCTGCAGCGGGCGCCCGTCGGCCTGCAGCTGCTGCCACAGCCGGCCTTCCTCGGAATAGGCGCGATGGCTCATCAGCGCCACCGCGAGCACGATTGCGGCGAGCGCGATCACGCCCAGGCTGACGATGCCGAACACTCCCCACAGAACGATATCGAGCACCTTGTCTACGCCTCAGAGCAGGATCTTGAGCGCCTGGATGCCGGCGCGCAGACCGCCCGTCTTGATCTCCGTGCCCACGAGCTGGATGAGCGCACCGGCATCGCCCAGCGACATGGCCTTGTTCTTCCACTCCGCGCCCACGGCCTCCAGCTTCACGCCGATGGCCTGCGCCTGCACGCCCATGGCCATCGAACGCACTGCCAGCACGCCCAGCGAAATGCCCGACACGTCCATGTTCAGGCCGGTGCCGCCCAGACGGAACCACCTCCAGTCGCTGCTCTTGGAGTAGTTGTTGGTGTAGGTGGCGGAGTTGTTGGTGTAGTTGACCGTCAGGTTGTTGTAGGTGTTCGACGTCGTGTTGTAGACGTTGGTGTTGATGACGTGCTGCGTCGTGTTGTGGATGTGGTTCGTCGTGTTGAACGTCACATCGGGCGAGGTGTGCACCGTGGGGCCGGTGACCGTGGTGGTCGAGGGGCCGTTGACCAGCACGTCGTTCGACGTGTTGATGGTGTCGTTGCGTCCGTCGCTGACGAAACGGATCTCCTTGCCGTCGATGGTGCCGTGGAAGCCGCCGGTGATGGCGAGCTGCACGCCGCCCGTGATGGTGTCGTTCAGCCCGCCGCTGAGCATGCGGGTCTTGCCGCCAGAGAGGGTCTGGTTCACGCCGCCGGTCACGGTCTCGGTGAAGCCGCCCGTCACGCTGCGCGTGTCGCCGCCGGTGATGGTTTCCTTGGCGCCGGCGGTGATGTCGCGCGTCTCGCCATCTTGATACGTGGCCGACTCGTGGCCCTTGATGAGCGTGGTGCGGGTGCCGTCGGTGGTGTGCGTCTCGTCGGCTTCCACTTCCACGTCGAAGTTGCGCTCTGCATGCAGCAGGATCTGCTCGGCGCCCGTGCGGTCCTCGAAGCGCAGCATG
Organism: Variovorax gossypii; assembly: GCF_003965815.1. Classification (GTDB taxonomy): domain Bacteria; phylum Pseudomonadota; class Gammaproteobacteria; order Burkholderiales; family Burkholderiaceae_C; genus Variovorax; species Variovorax gossypii. Next base: position 504,852 of record NZ_RXOE01000001.1, read on the forward strand.
TTGGCCTGGTTGGCCGCGCCGCCCGAGCTGGAGCGCGTGAGGATGCCGCTGGCCGTGGCGTTGGCGGGCAGTTCCCACGGAGGCATCTGGTCGCTGTTGTAGACGCGGCCGGTGATGATGGGGCGGTCGGGTTCGCCGCCGATGAAATCGACGATCACTTCCTGGCCCACGCGCGGCATGTGCATGGTGCCGTAGTTGGCACCGGCCCAGCTGCTCGATACACGCACCCAGCACGAGCTGTTCTCGTCGGACTGGCCGTAGCGGTCCCAGCGGAACTGCAGCTTCACGCGGCCGAAGCGGTCGGTCCAGATTTCCTCGGGGCCGACCACGGTGGCGGTCTGCGGGCCGTTGGTGCGCGGGCGCGGGGTGTTGCGTGCGGGACGATAGGGCACGGAGGAGGGCAGCACGGTGAAGTCGAACTCGCACACCGATTCGCTGCTGCCGCCCGAGGAGTACTCGGGCTCCCGCAGGTCGTAGCGGGTTTCGGTGACGAGGTATTCGCGGTTGTCCGACTCGCGCGGGCAATGCGTCATCTGGAACAGGTAGCCCGGCGCCATGCCCACCACGTTGGTGTGGCCCGAGGCCAGCTCGTGCGCGCACTGCAACTCCTGCAGGCGAATCCTGGCGTAGGCGTCGCCCTGCTGGTGCTCGGTGTAGCCGCCGAGCCATTCGTAGACCTCGTAGGTCGAATGCTCGTGCGGCTTCGGGTCCTGCTGCACGCTTTGCAGCGAGGCGCGCGACTTCCTGAAGTCGAAGTCGTCGAGCATCACGCGGCCGGAGGTGATCTGCTCGGACACCCGCCACTGGTCGATGCAGGGCTCCAGCGCGTTGACCACGCGGTCGCGCGGGCGGTAGGCGATGCTCGCATGGCCGGGCAGCGGCTTGTAGCTGCCCGAGTCGTCGGCCAGCACCAGCAGGTGCGAGCCGTTGCTGTGCTCGAAGTGGTAGCCGATGCCTTCGTGCTCCATGAGACGGCTTACGAAGGAGAAGTCGCTTTCCTGATACTGCACGCAGTATTCCTGGGCGGCGTAGCTGCCCGTGAGGCGCTTCTCGAACTGGAAGCCGTACTTGCCCAGAACCTCGTCGAGCACCTCGGGCACGCTCTTGTTCTGGAAGATGCGGCAGTCGGTGGTGCGCGTGAGGTACCACAGCCACGGCTGCACCAGCGCGCGGTAGATGTAGTGGCGGCCGGTTTCGTTGGCGCGGCCCACGAGTTCGAAGCGCACCACGGTGCCGTTGAGGAAGCGCGGGCCGCCTTCGTCGGCCAGTTCCAGCGTGAGCGAGGTGCCGAGCAGCTGCTTCAGATCGAGGCTGAAACTGGGGCTGACCATGTCCACCTCGAACTCGAAGAGCTGGGAGAGTCCTTCCTGTCCCCGCATCGAGCGGAACTTGAGCTGTTCTGAGCTCAGGACGGTGTGAACTTGGACGGTACGCTGCATTCGGAACTTCCCTGACCCTTGGGTTTCCGCGGCTGGGAAACCTTCGGTGACAGTCTAGAAATCCCTTATGTCACATAAATGACGCGAGGGGTGTCGGAGAGCTACTTTTCCCTCTGAAACACCCCTCGGAACGGTCACTGAAACAATGTGTAGAAGAAGCCCTTACAGGCCTCTTACGCGAGCCTTACATCGAGGCTTCGAGCATGGCCTTGTAGTCGTCGCGCGTGGCCAGGCGCGGGTTGGTCTTGTGGCAGTGGTCGGCCATGGCGCCGTCGATGATCTGCTCGAACATCGCGGGCGTCACGCCCACTTCGGCCAGGCCCTTGGGCAGGCCGAGGCGTGCGTTCATGTCGCGAATGGCGTCGCCCAGGTCGCCGGCCGAATCGAGGTGCATGGCCTGCGCCATGCGCTGCAGGCGCTGTTCCTTCTGCACCGATTCGGCACCCGAATTGAAATGGATCACCGCGGGCAGGAAGAGGGCGTTGAGCGTGCCGTGATGCAGGCGCGGATCGACGCCGCCCAGGCTGTGGCTCAGCGAGTGCACGCAGCCCAGCCCCTTCTGGAACGCCATGGCGCCCTGCATCGATGCGCTCATGAGGTTCAGGCGCGCCTCGCGGTCGCTGCCGTCCTTCGTCGCGCGTTCGATGTGGCCCCATGCGCGCTCCAGTCCGTCGAGGCCGATGCCGTCGGCGGGAGGATTGAACGCGGCCGACATGAAGGTCTCCATGCAGTGCGCGATGGCGTCCATGCCGGTGGCGGCCGTGAGCCGGGGCGGCAGGCCGAGCGTGAGCTCGGGGTCGCAGATGGCGGCCTTGGGCATCAGGAACCAGCTGTGAAAGCCGAGCTTGCGATGGTCGTCGACGATGACGATCGCGCCGCGCGCCACTTCGCTGCCCGTGCCGCTGGTGGTGGGCACCGCGATCAGCGGCACCACGCGGTCGGTGATGCGCGGCGAGCCGCCCTCGATGGTCGCGTAGGTCTTGAGCGGGCCCTCGTGCGTGGCCGCGATGGCGACACCCTTGGCGCAGTCGATGGCGGAGCCTCCGCCCACGGCGATAAGGCCGTCGCAGCGGCCGCTGCGATAGAGCTCGACGGCCGCGCGCACCGATGCCTCGGTCGGGTTGGAGGGTGTCTGGTCGAACACCGAGACTTCCAGGTCGGCGATGGCGTCGAGCGCCTTCTGCAGCACACCGGCCGCGCGGACGCCCGCGTCGGTGACGATGAGCGGACGGTTGATGCCGATGCGCGCGCATTCGGCCGACAGCAGCTTGATCGCGCCGAACTCGAACTGGATCTGTGTGAGGTATTGGATGAGTGCCATGGGGATGAAGGCCTCGGGGAGCCCGGGGCAGTACGATTGCCGACCAGCCAAATCTAACAAGAGCGATCAGTCTTGCACACGAAAGAAACCCTTGCCGCTGTCGCGCCCGGAACACCGTCCGGCACGCGGCTCACGCCGAAGATGGCCAGCGTGGTCGAACGCATGGCACGTGCCGGCCATCCGCCGCTCGACCGGCAGACTCCCGACGAGGCCAAGGCCTCCTACGAAAAAGGCGCCGGCGTGCTCGAGGTGCCCAAGCCTGAACTGGCGCGCATCGAAGACCTCACCATCGCGGCCCGCGACGGATATGCGATGCCCGTGCGGCTGTACGCGCCTTCATCGGCTGTGCTGCCGGTGCTCATCTACTTCCACGGCGGTGGCTTCACCGTTGGCAACATCCGCACGCACGACACGCTGTGCCGCGTGCTGAGCGCGAAGAGCGGTTGCGCGGTGATGTCCATCGATTACCGGCTGGCGCCCGCGCACAAGTTCCCGACGGCGTCGAACGATGCGTGGGACGCCTTCCAGTTCATCGCGAAGCAAGGCGCCAGCCTCGGCCTCGACCCGTCGAGGCTGGCCGTGGGCGGCGACAGCGCGGGCGGCACGCTCGCGGCCGTGTGCGCCATCCTCGCGCGCGACGCGGGCCTGCCGCTTTCGCTGCAGATGCTGATCTACCCCGGCACCACGGCGCACCAGGACACCGCCTCGCACCTGCGCCATGTCGACGGCCCGCTGCTGACCAAGGCGATGATCGACTTCTTCTTCTCGCAGTACGTCAACACGCCGGCCGACCGCGACGACTGGCGCTTCGCGCCGCTGCTGGCCGACGACGTCGACGGCGTTGCTCCGGCCTGGATCGGGCTGGCCGAGTGCGATCCGGTGGTGGACGAAGGCATCGCCTACGCCGACAAGCTGCGCGCGGTGGGCGTGCAGGTCGATCTGGAGATCTATCGCGGCGTGATCCACGAATTCATCAAGATGGGCCGCGCCATTCCCGAAGCGTTGCAGGCGCAGGACGATGCGGCCCGGGCCCTGCGGGAGGCCTTGCAGCCTTGAGCGCGGTCGCGCATGCCTACCGGTACGCGCACGCATCGGCCGCGCTGGCGGAGCCGTCGGGCCCGCGGCTGAGCCTCGCGACCTCCAGCCCGCAGGCCGATGGCGGCGCGGCGCATCCGCATTTCTTCGAGGGCCGGCTGCTTCAGCCCCGGCTGTGCGCCGAGTTGCTGAGTGCCGTGCACCTGGTGGTCGGCTCGCGCTTCTTCACGCCCGCCAACAGCGTCGCGCGCGCCATCGCGCTGGCCGATCCGGTGGTCACGGCCGGCGGCGAGCTGCTGCGCTTCGAAGGCTTTTCCTCATGCTGCAGCTGCTATGTGCGCGTGGACCTGCTGCCCGACTCCTATGACGGGCAGGTGGTGGGCAAGGGCACGACGAATGTCGATTTCAATGCCCCGATGCGCGCCGCGCTGGCCCGGCTTCGTGACGCCGACGGGCTTGCGCTCTCGGTCGGGCGCGATGCGCTGACGCTGCAATCTGGCGACAGCGAGGTGGTCGAGCGCAAGGTGGCGCTGCCGCTGCGCTGGCTGCGCGGCATGGTCGAGGTGCAGTCGTACCTGGCCGGTATGCGGCACCGCTTCGAGCTCAAGGGGCTGGAGGCGTTGCGCTTCCTCCGCACGCTGCCCAAGGCATCCACCAGCCGCACGCCGCTTTGGGTGGTGCCGTCGCCGAAAGGTCCCTTCACCACGACCCGCCCGCATCCGCAAGGCGTGCGCGTGACCGACACCAGCCGGCTGCGCGTGCTCGAGGCCCTGCTGCCCAAGGCTCGGAGCCTTGCCGTGCATGCCGACGAAGCACAGCAGGCCAGTGCATGGGTGCTGAATTTTCCGGGCGCGCGGCTCACGCTGGCGCTCAGCGCCGAGCCCTGGCGCGGCTTCTCGGGCGAGGGACAGGCGTTGCGCGCGCTGATGCGCATGGACGACGAACGCGCGGTGTCGCAGGTGAGGGCGCAGCTGAACTGGCAGGCACTGATCGACGCACCGGCGCTGGCGCGTACGCTGGACATCGCCGAGGCAAGCGTGGAAGACAGCCTGCGCATCCTCGGCGCCTCCGGCCTGGTGGGCTTCGATGTGGTCGAGCGCCGCTACTTTCACCGCGTGCTGCCGTTCGACCTGTCTTCGGTCGAGGACATGCATCCGCGGCTGGCCGATGCGCGCGAGCTCATGGCGCGCGGCGCCGTCACCATCGCCAAGACCAGCCCGGTCGAGGCGCAGGTGAACAGCTCGGGCACTGCGTACAGCGTTCGGGAGATCGATGGGGAGCTGCGCTGCACTTGTCCCTGGTATGCCAAGCACCAGGGCGAGCGCGGCCCTTGCAAGCATGTATTGGCGGTGGAGGCGACGGCCTTCGCGGCGGAAGGCGGACAGTGAGAAATGCAGAGGAACTGCCGGCATTCGTGCCGGAGGGCGCACTGGAGCAGGCGGTGTACCAAGGCGACTTCGAGGCGGCGCTCGCGAGCCTGGAGGCCATGCCCGCCGCCGGTCGCAAGGCTTGCGGCGAATCGCTCGAGAAGATGGGCCAGATCATGCGATCGAGCCACTGGCAGGGCAGCCCGTACGCGCGCCAGTGGGGCGGAGAGGCCCAGGCCGCGCAGTACCGCGCGCTGCAGGCTGCCGTGGTCGTGTGCATGGAGCCCAAGGCCTTGCTCGACCATGCGAGCCTGCGGGTCGCGCTCGACCAGGAAACCGTCTTGGCGCTGTGCAAGCGCTTCGGCATCGATGCCGCCGGCTGGCGCGCCGCGCTGCAGCAGGCAGCCGAGGCGGGGCTGCGAGCCTTCGCGGCCCACATCATGCCGGTGCAGAACCTCGTCGCGGCGGGGCTGATCGATCGCCCGCAAGGCGATGAATACGCCATCGGCCTCATGGCCCTGCCGCGTGCGCTTTCCCGCCTGACCACCATGGACCAGCATTTCGAGCGCGACCCCGGCCTGTACCAGGCCGTGCTCCGCCTGTTCGACGTGGAAGGCACCGGCGAGCACAACCTGTCCGCGGTCGACAAGTACAACCACTCGCCGAAGAACTCCTGGTCGTACATCTTCATGGACGGCGTGGCGCGGGGCGAATTCACACGCGCGCAGTTGCTCGAGAAGACGCTGGGCACGCTGGAGAAAGACTGGCCCCAGTTTCGCGCGGGCTGGTTTTCTCGCTTTCACGACACGCTGGCGCCCGACGCCGAGGAGATGGCGCCATTTGCTGCGCGCTACCTCGGCCTGTGCCAGAGCCGCATTCCGCCGACTGTCGCGCTGGCACTCGGTGCACTGAAAACGCTGCAGGCGGCGGGGCACGTCGACGGAGCATCGCTGCTGCCCGCGCTGCGCCCGGCGTTCCATGCCAGTGCCAAGTCGCAGGTCGAGGCCGCGCTGAAGCTGGCGGAGGCCGCAGTCAAGCGCGAACCTTCGCTGGCGCATGAAGCCTCGGCGGTGGTGCTGTGCGGGCTGGTGCACGAGGCGGCCGACCTGCAGAAGAAAATCATCGAGCGGCTCAAGGGTTGGGGCGTGGACGACGCGGCGCGCAATGAGCTGGCGGCGTACGTCGACAGCGTGGCGGCGGTCAACCGGCCGGCGCTTGCGGCGCTGCTCGGGGATGCCTCCGCGCTCGCCATGGTGCCGGTGGTCGTCGAGCAGACTCCGGCAGAAGCTACGGGAGACGGCCCGACGGACCCGCTCGACGCCAGCCGTGCGCTCGTGCCGATCACCGAGCCTGCCGAGTTGGTCGAACGTATCGCCTTCGTGCTCGAGAACTCCAACGACATCGATGAGCTGGAGCGCGTCGTCGAGGCGCTGGTGCGCATGGCGCCGCTGCCGGAAGCGCTGGTGAAGCAGTGCGCGCCCGTGGTCAAGCGAGCCCGAAAGCTGCTGCGCAGCGAGGTGCCGGCCCGGCTGGCGCGGTTGCTGGTCTTCGTCACGAGCGGGGAGCGCCTGCCCGACCTGCGCGACGATCCGCGCCGGCTCGGTTTGCAGAAGCCGCAGGCCGACGAGTTCCTGGCCTTGCGTATCGACGATCTCGTCAATCAGGCCGCAAAAGGCTGGTGCCTTGCACCGTTGTCGTCGGCCACGCATGCGCGGGGTTTCATCGATGCGGCGGTGTTCGTCGAGCGCGTCGCGGCGTATCAGGCTCGCAGCGCGGAACCGAGCCTGGGAGAGCAGGTGAGGGGGCTTCTGCGGCTGGCCCCGGTGCAGGGGCAAGGTGCTGCGGTCTTGCGGGAGAAGGCCCGTCGGCTGGCCGATGTTCCCCTGGTGCGGGCGTTGCGCCATGCGCTCGGCGAGGACGGCATCGTCATTCCGGCCAAGGCCGACCAGGCACAGGAGGCCCTGTTCGCGGCTGCCGCGCGCATCCGACACCCGGGCGGAGACGATTCGCGCGTGCTGGCGGCCCTGGGCGACGTCGGCCCCAACGGCGCGAGCGCAGCCCGCTGCACATGGTCGGTGAGTTCACGAAGCTCCACCTACGACGGCAAGACCTACGTTCATCACGACTTCCTGCTGGCGTCCGTCGCGGTACATCAGGACACGCCGCACGCGCTCGTCGCGGTGCGCCGCGCCGGCATCGAGGGTGACTACGACGAAGCCCTGCTGCGCTACGCAGCCACGGTGCTGCCGTCGTCGCTGGAGAGCTTCTTCGCGGCCGGCTGTCGAGAGATCGGCAACAACCTCGACTGGTGGGAGGCGCAGTGGCAGAACCGCGCCTACCTCGTGCCGCTGCTCGACCCCACGGTACCCGTCACCGCCTCGCAGCCGATGGCGGTGCTGTTGCAGGCACTGGCTCTTGCGGGCAAGGAGCCGGGTCAGACGGCGCTTGCCGTCGATGCGCTCGTGCATGCCTTCACCGAAGCGCGGCTCGACGTGCCGGCGCTGGGGGCGCAGATGCGCGCGCTGCTGGCTTCATCGCTCGCGATGGCCAAGCGCTACGGAAAGAGCCTGCAGTCGGCGGTGCGCGCCGATGCCCGACTGGCCGCGCCGGTCTTCGACCTTCTCTGCGAGATGCTCGCGGCGGACGCCGAAAATCCCCCCAAGGACCTGGCCGCGCTGATGGAGCTGCTGCTCGAGATCGCACTGAGCTCGCAGCGTGCGCTGCCCCCGACCACGCTGGGGCTGCTGAAAGAACTCAAGCTCGGCGGCAAGGGCCGTGCGGTACAAAAGAACCTGCTTGCCCTGGGCCCGGCCTCGCCGGCCTGAGCCCTGGGCGCTTCGGATTGCCGCAATCCATTTCCATCCTTCGATTCCACCAACTATTCCGGAGACATGAATGCAACGTAGCGATTTCCGCTTTTTCCACCGCCTGCGCGTACGCTGGGCCGAAGTCGACATGCAGAAGATCGTCTTCAACGCGCACTACCTGATGTACTTCGACACCGCCATCGCGGACTACTGGCGCGCGCTGGCGCTGCCGTACGAGGAGTCGATGCATTCGATGGGCGGCGACCTGTACGTGCGCAAGGCGACGGTCGATTTCCAGGCTTCGGCGCGCATCGACGACGTGCTCGACGTGGGCATGCGCTGCGCGCGCATCGGCAATTCGTCGATGGTGTTCGAGGGCGGGCTGTTCCGGCAGGACCAGTTCCTGGTCGGCTGCGAGCTGGTCTACGTGTTCGCGGACCCCGCCACGCAGACTTCGAAGCCGGTGCCGGCGGCGCTGCGCGAGGTGCTGACGGGCTTCGAGGCCGGCGAGTCGATGCGCATCATCGAGACGGGTGACTGGGCCACGCTCGGCGAAGGCGCCAGTGCCTTGCGGCGGGCCGTGTTCATCGAGGAGCAGAACATTCCCGAAGCGCTGGAGTGGGACGAGCAAGACGCCGTGGTGTTGCACGCCGTGGCACGCAACCGCCTCGGCCAGGTGATCGCCACGGCACGCCTGCTGCCGGCCGAGAACGGCATCTCGCACATCGGCCGCGTGGCCGTGCATCGCAACCTGCGCAGTGGCGGCCACGGCGCGGCGGTGATGCAGGCGCTCGAAGATGCCGCCAGGGAGCGCGGCGCCAGCGTGGTCGCGCTGAACGCGCAGCGCAGCGCGGAGCGCTTCTATGTGCGGCTGGGCTATGTGCCGCACGGCGAGGGCTTCGAGGAGGCCGGCATCCCGCACATCGAGATGCGCCGGTCTCTTCTTTCTTCTTCCTCTCAGTAGCGGCTGGGCGGGTCCGGCACGTAGCCGGGTTCCGAGCCCGGGAACGGTGACGGACCAGCCGGGCGCGGCCAGCGCGGCGGAGGCGGCACCGGGATCACGCCGGCGGCGACGAGGTTCTCGCGGCTGTCGTAGCGGATGCGCACCACCTCGTCGGGCGACGACTGCGCGCGCTCGAAGGTGGTCTTGCCCACATACGAAGTTTCGCGGCGGCCATGCGCTGTGCCCAGGCTCGGACTGGGCGCGGATTGACGAGCCAGATTTCCGGAAGACTCGGCAGCCGCAGCGGGCGCGGCGCTGTCGGCTGCACCGGCCTTTGCACGCGCATCGCCCTGGTACGACGACGATTCGCTGCGGCGCTCGCGCTCGGGGCCGTATCCGCCGTATTCGTCGCGGCGCGGGAAAGGAGTGATCGGCGGAGGCGGCGGCTCGGGCATGCGCTCGCGGAACATCGCGACGCCGATCACGCCCACGTCGTCGGGCCGGCCGGTGCGGCTGGCGTAGGAATTGCCGGCCGCTGCGAACTCGAAAGCCGCGATCTGCGAGTCGCTCTTGCGCCAGCCGGTGATGTCGCTGCGCTCGCGCGCGCTGAACACGTAGCCGTTCTGCCCGACGCCCGCGGTCTCGCCGGTGATCACGTTGACGCCGTCGACGGACATCACGGCCATGATGCGTTCGCCCATCGCGTTGCGTGCCCGGATGGCGTAGCGTGCGCCGGGACGCCCGGCCACCCAGTATTCGCCGCGATGGCGGTAGATAGGCAGCTCGGCGCCGGTGCCGCGGTCGACCACGCTGATCTGCATCAGCGAGCCGATGCGGCTGGACGGCGTGGAAGGAACATAAGTTCGTTCCGAGGTCTGCGCGCAGGCCGAGAACGAAGCCACGGCACTCAGGGCCAGGGCGGTGGAGAAGAGTCTGCGCTTCATGGTGTGTCTTCCTTGCCGGAGTTGATCGGTGCAGGCTTCTACGGAGCGGCACCGCCGGCGGGGTTAAACGACGCGCAAAAAAATGGCGCTATCTCTTCGATAGCGCCAAACGCTCCTTTTCTCCAGGGGCGTTGGGGGTAGGGTGGCTCAGATGTCTTCGAGCAATGGATAGGGCAGCGGCTCGACCGTGAGCGCGGGGCCATCGGCCGCGCCCGCGCGCAAGCCGCCGGCCTCGAGCGCGGCGATCTGCATCGAGATCAGTGCGGACCAGCCGCCATCGGGTGCCGGCGCGGCTTGCGCCACGGTGCCCACGGGCTGTTCAGCATCGCCGGCGGCGAACACTTCCTGCCCCACGGACACCGGAGCATCGGCCTGTACGAGGTACGTGCGGCGCTTGAGCGTGCCGCGGAACTGGCTGCGCGCGACCACTTCCTGGCCGGGGTAGCAGCCCTTCTTGAAGTTCACGCCGCCCACGGACTCGTAGTTGATCATCTGCGGCACGAAGGCCTCGATGACCGGGGTGGTCAGGGTCACGATGCCGCTGCGGACCTCGCTCCACTGCCAGAGGTTGTCGTCGAGCGTCGGGCCCGCGGGGGCGGCATGGCCGGCCGGCGCGATCCAGAGGGCGCGCGGCACGCCGTCCGCCGGGTACAGCGACACGGCGCTGACCTCGTCGCCGATGGCGGTGCGCTTGCCGGGCGCGGCGGCAGCGTCGAGGCCGTTGGCGGTCAGGGCGGTGCCGGCCAGGCCGTACAGCGCGTATTGCTCAGTGGCATCGGTCAGCTTGGCCTTGGCGCGAAGCACATACATCGACAGGCGCTTGAGCGTGACAGCCAGGATGTCGCGGCTGCACACCAGCAGGATCAGGTCGGGTTGCGGCTTGATGCCGATGAAACTTGCGATCACCCGGCCCTTGGCGGTGCACAGCGCGGCCAGTCGGGCGTCGGAGGCACCGAGCAGGGAGAAGTCCTGTGTGAGCTGGCCGTGGAGGAAACTGGCGGCGTCGGGGCCTTCGGCACGGATCACGCCGAGGTGGGAGAGGGCGGTCACCCCATTGAGAACGACAGTGGTCATCGCTGAATTATCATGGCCGGGCTTGTTCCTTCGGGGCGGCAGGGGCTCCAGCCCTTCGGTTCGCAAGGGCACCGTTTTTCTATCCGACGCCTCCGTCTTTTCTCCGTCATCCCCACATCGGACTCGTGCGCAGCTTCTTCCTCACGCTTTTCCTGCTCGCCGCCCTGGCCGCGCTCGCGCTCGGCGGCGCCGGCCTCTGGTGGGTGCACCAGCCGCTCAGGCTGCCGGCGCCCAGCGTCGACCTGTCGGTAGAGCCCGGCACCACGCCGCGCGGCATCGCCCAGGCCGTGGCCGACACGGGTGTCGACGTGCAGCCACAGCTGCTCTACCTGTGGTTCCGCGTTTCGGGGCAAGACCGCCAGATGCGCGCCGGCAGCTACGAGCTGGAGCGCGGCGTCACGCCCAAGCTGCTGCTCAACATCCTGGTGCGCGGCGAGGAGGCCACGCGCAGCGTGGTGCTGGTCGAGGGATGGAACATCCGCCAGGTGCGCGCCGCGCTCGCCAAGGCCGACCAGCTCAAGCCCGAGAGCGTGGGCATGACCGACGAGGCGCTCATGGTCAAGCTCGGCAAGCCGGGCCTGCACCCGGAAGGGCGCTTCTTCCCGGACACGTACACCTATTCGAAGGGCTCGACCGACGTCGCCCTGCTGCAACGGGCGATGCGCGCCATGGACAAGAAGCTCGAAGCCGCCTGGGCCGCCCGCGCCTCCGACTTGCCGCTGAAATCGGCCGATGAAGCGCTTATTCTGGCCAGCATTGTCGAAAAGGAGACAGGAAAGGCCAACGACCGGGCGGAAATCTCGGCCGTGTTCACCAATCGCCTGCGCATCGGCATGCCGCTGCAGACCGATCCGACGGTCATCTACGGCATGGGCACGGCCTTCGACGGCAACCTGCGCAAGAAGGACCTGCAGACCGACACCCCCTGGAACACCTACACGCGCGGCGGCCTGCCGCCCACGCCGATCTCCATGCCGGGCAAGGCGGCGCTGCTGGCGGCGGTGCAGCCGGCGCAAAGCAAATCGCTGTACTTCGTATCGCGCGGCGACGGCACCAGCCAGTTCAGCAGTTCGCTCGACGATCACAATCGTGCGGTCAACCGCTACCAGCGTGGCGGCGGCGATTCCAAATCGAAGGCGACCCAATGAGTGACCAAGGTCTGTTTCTGACGCTGGAAGGCATCGACGGCGCGGGCAAGTCGAGCCATCTCGATGCGCTGGAGGCGCTGTTCAAGGCGCAGGGCCGCACGGTGGTGCGCACGCGCGAGCCCGGTGGCACGCCGCTGGCCGAGACGCTGCGCGGCCTGATCCTCGAACAGCCGATGGACCCGCTTACCGAATCGCTGCTGGTGTTCGCGGCACGGCGCGATCACATCGTGCAGGTCATCGAGCCGGCGCTGGCGCGCGGCGACGTGGTGCTGTGCGACCGGTTCACCGACGCCACCTTCGCCTACCAGGGCGCGGGGCGCGGCTTCGACCTGGCCGTGCTTTCGACGCTGGAGCAATGGGCCCAGGCGGGGAGGGCGGCACTGCCCGCCTCGACGCTGCTGCAGCCGCACGTCACGCTGTGGTTCGACCTCGCCCCCGAAATCGCCGCCCAGCGGCTGGCCGGCGCCCGGGTGCCCGACAAGTTCGAGGCGCAGCCGGTCGAGTTCTTCCGCCGCGTGGCGCAGGGCTATGCGGACCGCGCGAGCGCCGATGCCCGGCGTTTCGTGCGCATCGACGCCAGCCAGACGCGCGAGCAGGTCTGGCTGCAGATCGAGTCCGAATTGACGACGCGCGGCGTCTTGGCCGGCAGAGGCGCCGGATGAGCGCCGAGGCACTGTCCCCCTGGCTGCGCAGGCCGCTGACCGAGCTGCTGCGCCAGCGCGGCCATGCCTGGCTGCTGCAGGGCCCGTCCGGCATCGGCCAATACGAACTGGCGCTGGCGCTGGCTTCCGCATGGCTGTGCGAACAGCCGACGCAGGAGGGCGTCGCCTGCGGCAATTGCCCGAGCTGCCATGCCATCGAGGTGCGCACGCATGCCGACCTTTGTGTGCTGATGCCCGAGATCGCCATGCACGAGCTGAACTGGCCGCTCGATGAGAAGGCGCAAGCCGAAATCGACGACAAGAAGCGCAAGCCCAGCCGCGAGATCCGCGTCGAGGCGATGCGCGACGCGGTCGGCTTCGCCCAGCGCACCAGCGCGCGCGGGCGCGGCAAGGTGGTGCTGGTGTATCCGGCCGAGCGCATGAACACGATCACCGCCAACGCGCTGCTGAAGACGCTGGAGGAGCCCGTCGGCGACGTGCGCTTCGTGCTCGCGAGCGAGGCCGCTTGGCAATTGCTGCCGACCATCCGCAGCCGCTGCCTGGGCTTCACGCTGCCCTGGCCCGAAACCGCCGAGGCCGAGGCCTGGCTGGCCGCGCAGGACGTGCCCGCGGCCGACGCGCCCGCCTTGCTGCGCGCCGCCGGCGGCCGGCCCAGCGACGCCCTGCGGCTCGCCCGATCGGGGCAGTCGCCGAAGGCCTGGGCCCTGCTGCCCAAGGCCATGGTGCGCGGAGACGTCGGGGCGCTTGCAGATCATCTGCCCGCGCAAGCCGTCGGTGCCCTGCAGAAGCTCTGCCATGACCTGATGGCTGTGGGCAACGGCGCCGCTCCCCGTTTCTTCGATGCCGCCGACCTGCCGGCGGCGCCGTCCCGGCTGGCGCTCGCGCGTTGGTCGAAGTCGCTCGCAAGTGCCGCGAGAACCGCGGAACACCCGTTCAATGCGGGCCTCATGCTCGAAGCGCTTGTGAGCGAAGCGCGAACCACCCTAAACTCTGCCGCTCGTCGCCCATGAACCAACCTGCCGCTTCAGCTGCGTCCGCAGCAGCCTCCACACCCGCCCGGCCGAGCGTCATCCAGCTCGCGATCAAGGAAAAGGGCGCGTTGTACGCGGCCTACATCCCGCTGTTCGCCGAAGGCGGCATCTTCATTCCGACCTCGCGCGAATACCGGCTGGGCGACGACGTCTACGTGTTGCTGACGCTGCCTGAAGACCCGCAGCGTTACCCGGTGGCAGGCAAGGTGGCCTGGATCACGCCGCCGCGCGCCGCCGGCAACCGGGCGCCTGGCGTGGGCATCCGTTTTCCTTCGGACGAGAAGTCGCGCCAGCTGAAGGCGCGCATCGAGGCGGCGCTCGGCGGCTCGATGGCATCCGACCGCCCCACGCAAACCATCTGAGTTTTCCGCCGTCCATGTGACGCGGAACTCGTTCGACGGCGCCACCCTCCCATACACAGGCCGACAGCCCGGGCGGGCCTGACAAGGGCGAGCGCCGCGCACTCCATCCATTCCGATGTTCACAGACTCCCACTGCCACCTCACGTTTCCCGAATTCGCGGGCCAGATGCCGCAGATCCGCGCTGCCATGGCCGCGGCGCAGGTCGACCGGGCCCTCTGCATCTGCACCAAGCTCGAGGAATTCGACGAAGTGCAGGCCCTTGCCGCCAGCTACGACAACTTCTGGGCCAGCGTGGGTGTGCACCCCGACAACGAGGACATCGCCGAGCCCACGGTCGAAGACCTGGTGAGCCTTTCCGCAAGGCCGCGCGTGGTCGCCATCGGCGAGACCGGCCTCGACTACTACCAGATGGAGGAGCGCAAGGGCGGCCGCAGCATCTCCGACCTGGAATGGCAGCGCGACCGCTTCCGCGTGCACATCCGCGCAGCCCGCCAGACGCGCAAGCCGCTGATCATCCACACCCGCGAAGCTTCGGCGGACACGCTGGCGATCCTCAAGGAGGAGGGCGAGGATGCCTCTCCTGGTGCCGCCGGCGGCGTTTTCCATTGCTTCACCGAGACCGCCGAGGTGGCGCGCGCCGCGCTCGACCTGGGTTTCTACATCTCGTTTTCCGGGATCCTGACCTTCAAGAAGGCGCAGGACCTGCGCGACGTCGCCGCCTTCGTTCCGCTCGACCGCATGCTGATCGAGACCGACAGCCCGTACCTCGCGCCGGTGCCGTACCGCGGCAAGACCAACAACCCGTCGTACGTGCCCTACGTGGCACAACAGATCGCAGAGCTGCGGAAGATGCCCGTGGAGGCCATCGCCAAGGCCACGAGCGACAACTTCGAGACATTGTTCAGGGAAGTCAAATCATGAAAAACTACTTCAAGAAATCGATTTATCTCATTGTCATTGCTGCATCTTTTGCAGCTCATGCCGGTTCGTTCGAGGATTTCTTCCGGGCCGTGCGCGGAGACAACGCCAGCGGCGTGCGCAACCTGATCCAGCGCGGCTTCGACCCCAACACGCGCGACGAACACGGCCAGACGGGCCTGCTGATCGCGCTGCGGGAGCCGTCGCCCAAGGTCGTGAAAGTGCTGATCGAGGCGCCGCAGACCGACGTCGACATCGCCAGCCCGAAGGACGAGACCCCGCTGATGCTGGCCGCCATCAAGGGCCAGCAGGACGTGGTCGACCAGCTGCTCAAGCGCGACGCCGCCGTCAACAAGACCGGCTGGACGCCGCTGCACTACGCGGCCACCAGCGGGCAGATCGCGATCATGAAAGTGCTGCTCGAGAACTTCGCCTTCATCGATGCCCAGTCGCCCAACGGCAGCACGCCGCTGATGATGGCGGCCATGTACGGCTCGAACGACGCAGTGAAGCTGCTGCTGGACGAAGGCGCGGACACCACCATGAAGAACCAGCTGGGCATGACCGCCGTCGACTTCGCGAACAAGGCGAACCGCTCGGAAGCCGCTTCGATGATCGCTGCGGCAGCCAACGCAAAGGCCAGCGCGGCCAAGGCCGTTCCGAAGGACGGCAAGTGGTAAGTCCCTGAAGGGAGCCCCTTATTAGCGCGGCTGCTGCTGGGTCGTGCAGTGGATGCCGCCGCCGCCCGCGGCGATGGCGTCGATGTCGAGCTGAACCACCTCGCGGCGCGGAAACAGCTCGCGCAGCAGCGAACGGGCATTGCCGTCGGCCCGCGAGTCGCCGAACTGCGGCGCGATCACCGCGCCGTTGCACACGTAGAAGTTGATGTAGCCCGCCGCGAACTCGGGCGTTTCGTGCTTCTTGCGCACCGATTCCGGTCCCTTGAGCACTTCCACGCGCAGCCGCTGGCCGCGCGCATCCGTGGCCTGCTTCAGGATTTCCAGGTGCCGCCGGGTGACGGCACGGTCGTAGGAGTCGGGGTCTTCGTCCAGGCCGGCCACCACCACGCCCGGCGACGCGAAGCGCGCGTAGAAGTCGGTGTGGCCGTCCGTGATGTCGCGCCCTGCGATGCCCGGCAGCCAGATGATCTTGCGCAGGCCCAGCAGCCGTTTCAGTTCGGCCTCGCAGGCTTCCTTGCCCAGGCCGGGGTTGCGGTTGGCGTTGAGCACGCAGCTCTCGGTGATGATGGCCGTGCCTTGTCCATCGACCTCGATTCCGCCGCCCTCCAGCACGAGCTTGGTACGCAGCCGCTGCACCCCGGCGGCGCGCGTCACGTACTCGGCGACCTCGGCGTCGGCCTCGTGCTCCTGCTTGCGACCCCAGCCGTTGAAGTTGAAGTCGACCCCGGCCCACTGGCCCGAGGCGCCGTTGCGCACGAAGACGGGGCCGGTGTCGCGCATCCAGAGGTCGTCGACCGGCTGCACCTCGAGCTGCACCCGGTTGCCGCACAGGCGGGCCGCGAGGTCGTGGTCTTCCTCGTTCACCAGCATGCGCACGGGCTCGAAGGCCGCGATCGTGCGCGCGACGAGCGCCAGGTGCTCGCGCACCGGCTTCAGCAGGCGCCGGCCCCAGACGTCTTCATTGGGGCCGAAGGACATCCAGGTGGCACGATGCGGGTCGCCTTCGTCGGGCATGTGCCAGGACTCGGGTGCCGCCGCCATCGACGGCACGGCCAGTCCCAGCGGCGCGAGGCTCAGGCCGCCCAGCAGGCGGCGACGGGTCAGGGGAGGGGGCATGCGCATGTCGGTGTCCTGCTACACGGGTTCCTGCTGCGTCGTGCAGTGGATGCCGCCGCCGCCCGCGGCGATGGCGTCGATGTTCAGCTGCACGATCTGGTGGCTGGGCAACTGGGCCGCCAGCGCATTGCGGGCCGCCGAGTCGGCGACAGCATCGCCGAATTCGGGTAGGAAAAGGGCCTTGTCGGTGATCAGGAAATTCACGTAGCCGGCGGCGAAGTCCTTGCGGGCGAACTCGGGTCGCACCTTGCCAGGCGTTTCCAGCACGACGATCTGCAGGGCACGGCCGCGTGCGTCGGTGGCCGTGCGCAGCAGTTCCAGGTGGCGCCGTGTCACCTTGTGGTCGAAGGAGGTCTCGTCGTTTTCCAGCGCCGCGACGATCACGCCCGGCTTGATGAAGCGGGCATAGAAGTCGGTATGGCCGTCCGTGATGTCGCGGTTGGCGATGCCCGGCAGCCAGATGATCTTTTCCAGGCCCAGCAGTCGCTTGAGCTCGACTTCGGCGTCGGCCTTGCTGACGCCAGGATTTCGGTTGGCGTTGAGCACGCAGCTCTCGGTGATGATGGCCGTGCCTTCGCCGTCGACTTCGATGCCGCCGCCTTCCATCACGAGCCGGCTGCGCAGCAGCGGAACACCGGACAGTTCGGCCATGCGCGCGGCCACCGTGGCGTCGCGGGCGTGCGGCTGCTTGTTGCCCCATCCGTTGAAATTGAAGCTCACCGCGGCGCGCTCGCCGCGGGCGTTGCGAACGAAGACGCAGCCGGTGTCGCGCATCCAGAGGTCGTCGATCTCGTGCTGGATCAGTTGCACGTTGGAGCCGCAGAGCTGCCGGGCCGTGGCGAAATCGTCCGCGCCCACAAGCATCTTGACCGGTTCATAGACGCTGATCGCGTTGGCGATGCGCGCCAGGGCCTGCTGCACCGGCTGGCGCATGGGCGCGGTCCACACGGATTCGCGGGCGGCGAAAGCCATCCAGACTGCGCGGTGCGGAGCGCTTTCGTCGGGCATGCGCCAGGCTTCGGCGGGCTGCGGGGAGGGCGAAGGGGCGTTCGGGGAGGGTGTTGGAAAAGGAGCCGGCATGGGGAACAAGGCTTGGGAGCCGCCACCGCCACTACCGCCGCCGCCGCATGCGGCAAGGATGCCGCTCATGAATCCGAGGCTGCCAAGGCCCATCAGGGCACGTCGAGTCGTCATTGAAAAAATCTACGGGTAACTACTGAGGCATCGGATTCTGTCGACCTTTACTCATTTGAAAAACTGATCTTTTCTGGACTGATTGGGCAATCCAGCTCATGAATTGGATGTCAGCCCTTGGAATACGCCAGCAGGCTGTCGAATACCTGCCGAACGAGCGGCAGGCGCGGCTCGCCCTCGGTGCGCGAGATCCAGAGCGTGCCGAGCGGCAGGCTCGGGTATGCGGCGAGGTGCCGCAACTGGCCGCTGCGCAAGGCTTCGTCGGCCAGCAGGCGCGACAGGAGCGCCACGCCATGGCCGCGCAAGGCGGCGTCGAGCAGAAGGCGCGGATCGTCGTAGATCGCGAGCCTGCGCAGGTTGCCGAAATGCTCACGGATGAAGGGGCCGATGCGGTCGCTCGTGAGGTCGGTTTCCAGGCAGAGCATTCCCGCAGGCTGGCCATCGGAGTCCGGGCGCACGACGGCCACGAGCTCGTCGTCGAGCAGCGGGACTTCGAGCACGCCGCGCTGCTTGAGCGGTTCGCGCGTGATGGCGATGTCGACGTCCATTTCGTCGATATAGCGCGCGGTTTCGTCGATGGAGATGATTGGACAGAGCGCCGGATGCTCCTGCAGCAGCCGGTCGACGCGCGGTTGCAGCCAGCCCTTGACGACCGGCGCCGGACAGACCAGCGTGACGAGGCTGTCGTCCATGTAGGTCTCGATGCGGCTCAGGCCGCTGCGGATCTGGTCGAGCGATTTGCCCACGCTGTCGAGCAGCAGTCGGCCGGAGACAGTCAGCTCGACGCCGCGACCTTTGCGCCTGAACAGCGGCTGGCCGACTTGCTCCTCGAGCTGCGCGATCTGATGGCTCACGGCGGACTGGGAGATGCAGAGTTCTTCCGCGGCGCGCGAGTAGCTTCCCAGGCGGGCGGCAGCTTCGAAGCCGATCAGGAATCTGAAGGAAGGCAGTCTGGCGTTCGACATGGTGCGGGGGATTCTTGGGGTGATTCGATGCTAATGCTCGGTGGATGGGAGTCTGCTCGGATGCATTCATATCGTACACAATGTTCATTATGTTAAATAATGTGGAGACTCAAATCTATGGACTATTGCCGGCAGCCCCCGCTGCCGGCACCCAGGTTCAGGGCTGGAAATACAGGTCCGAGAAACTTCCCCGGATGTGCTCCCCCGTCGGCGCATAGTCGCGCACCTTCTTCGCCACGACCGTGATCGCCGGATTGGCACCCAGCTCGATCGACGGAATGTCCCGGTGCACGATCTGCTGGAAGTCGGTGAACAACTGCCGGCGCTTGCCTTCATCGACTTCGACCGCAGCCGCCTCCAGCAGACGATCCACTTCCGGATTCACGTAGTGCGGCGCATTGGAGAACGGCAGCCCGATCTTGAAGTTCTTCGACCAGAACACCCGCTGCACGCCCACAGTGGGATCGAAAAGATTCGTGAGACTTTCCAGCGTCAGGTCGAAGGCGCGATCCGTATAGGCCTTGGTGACGTAGGTCGCGAAGTCGTAGCTCTCGACCGCCGCATCGATGCCGACTCGCCCCAGCGACTGGCGCACGAAGTCCGCCGCGCGCCGTTCCTGGAAGGGGTTGTAGAGCACCCGCAGCTTCAGCCGCGTACCGCCGGCACCGCGCTTGAAGCCGGTCGCGTCGAGCGCCGCCTCGGCTTCCTTCGGATTGAACGGATACGGCTGGATGCTCGCATCGTGATAGCGCGAGATGCCCTTCCCTATCGGCGATGCCGACGGCGTCCCGTAGCCGTACCACACCGTCTTCGCGAACGCATTGACGTCGATGGCCTGCGCGATCGCCTTCCGCACCTCGAGCTTCTGCAGCGCGGGCGTGTCCAGGTTGAAGTAGATCTGCTGATGGCTGCCCAGGTACGGCGAGATACGCGTGTCGATCTCGATCCCGGCCAGCTTCCTGAACCGCTCCACGTCCGACAGCGGAATGCCGCCCGTCCCGTTCGCGAGATCGGCCGCGCCCGACTCCAGCGCCGCAGCGCGCGCCGCGGCGTCGAGCACGAAGCGCACCACGACGCGGTCCAGGTAGGGCTTGGGCTTGTCCCAGTAGTTCGGATTGCGCTCCAGGATGATGTGGCTACCCTGCACCCACTCCTTGAACACGAAGGGCCCGGTGCCCACCGGCGCGCTGTTGTACTTGCTGGCGGCGATGTCCGTGCCTTCGTACAGGTGCTTCGGCACGATCGGCGATTCGGTCGAGGCCAGCGCCGTCAGCAGGAACGGCGACGGTTTGCTCAAGACGATGACAGCCGTGTACGGGTCAGGCGTCTTCACCTCCACCACGTTGGCGAAAGTGCCGCGTCCGCGCGGGTGGACCTGCTTGAGCGTCAGGATCGAGAAGGCCACGTCGGCCGACGTGAAGTCCTTGCCGTCATGCCATTTCACGCCCTTGCGCAGCTCGAAGGTGTATTGCAGGCCGTCCTTGCTCTGCGACCACGCCGTGGCGAGCAGCGGCTTCGGCTTGAGTTCGTAGTCGTAGGTCAGCAGCCCCTCGACGATCTTCGGGCCGATCTCGGCGTTGCCGCCGGCGGTGGTCGTCAGAGGAACGATCGAGGAAGGAACGGGATTGATCAGCCAGTTCAGCGTGCCGCCCTGGCGCGGCTGGGCCGTGGCAGCCAGCGCCGCGAAGGCGAAAACAGCGGCCACGGCCGATGCCGCACGGTGCGGGGTCGACCGCGTGTGATTCCGGAACGTCATGTTTTCTCGCTCAGAAAGCCGGGATCACCGCGCCCTTGTACTTGTCCTGGATGAACTTGCGGACTTCCGGCGTGTGCAGCGCGGCCACCAGCTTCGTAACGGCCGGCGAGCTCGCGTTGTCCTTGCGCGAAGCGATGAAGTTGGCATAGGGCGATTTCTGGCCGCTCTCGATGAAGAGCGCGTCCTTGCCCGGATCGAGCTTCGCCTCGAGCGCGTAGTTGGTGTTGATCAGCGCCAGGTCCACGTCGGGCAGCGCGCGCGGCAGCTGGGCCGATTCGAGCTCGCGGATCACCAGCTTCTTCGGGTTGGAGACGATGTCGCGCGCGGTCGACTTGATGTTGGACGGGTCCTTCAGCTTGATCAGCCCTTCCCGCGCCAGCAGCGACAGCGCGCGGCCCGAGTTCGACGGATCGCTCGGAATCGCGACCACGGCGCCCTCGCGCAGCTCCGAAGCCTTGCGGATCTTCTGCGAGTAGGCGCCGAAGGGCTCGATGTGCACGTCGCTGTTGGGCACTTCAACGATGTCGGTCTTGCGGTCCTTGTTGAAGGACTCGAGGTACGGCCGGTTCTGGAAGAAATTGGCGTCCAGCTGCTTGTCGCTCACCGCCAGGTTCGGCTGCACGTAGTCGTTGAATACGCGCACCTGCAGGTCGACGCCCTGCGCCTTGAGTTGTGGCCGGACGAACTCGAGGATCTCGGCATGCGGCACCGGCGATGCGGCCACGCGCAGCACCTCCTGTGCGTGTGCGGCGGCACCGAGGCCAGCAAGGGCAGCAAGCGTCATCACAGAGAAAGCGCGTCGGGATGAAAGCAACATGGTTCGGGGTTCCCTCGGGAAATATGAAACAGGTTTTTGTCGGTGGCCTTCTTCACGCATCAAGCGAGAAGGCCGGGGCGCCGCAGGTTAGCCGCGCAGCCCTTTCGCTCAAACAACGGATGGGCGCTTCCATATCTGTTTTTCGCATGCACGAGCTTGCAAGCTCGGGCCGCCGCTTCTTATGCATGCACCGGCTAAGCAATCCCAAAAGCCTTCTTTGGCGAGCGTGCAGGCCGCGCGTAGCCTGCGCCGTTCCTTCCTTTCCCACCGAGGAATCCGCAGATGAACGATCGTTTGAACCGCGTGCACGCATCGCGCTCCGCCGCCGTGAAGGCCGGCCTCGACCATCCCGTGATCGACACGGATGTCCACGTCAACGACTACGCGCCCGTGCTCGAGGACTACGTCGCGCAGTACGGCGGCAACAAGCTCGTCGATGCACTGCGCAAGGCGCTGGGCGGGCGCTTCGTCACGCGCAACGGCGGCGGCAAGGACTGGTACCAGCAGACGCCCGAGGAGCGCCAGTTCCACCGCACGCTGCGCGCGCCCTGGTGGGCCCGCGTGACGCGCAACACCTACGACCTCGCCACCTACACGCTGCCCGCGCTGCTGTACGAGCGCCTCGGCGAGCAGGGCTCGGACTACTCGATCCTGTTCCCCAACGACGTGCTCTCCCCTGCCGCTGCCGGCAGCGAATATCGCCAGCCGCTGCACCGCGCAATCAACCACTTCCATGCCGACCAGTACCGGCCCTACGCCGACCGCCTGACACCGGTGGCGGGCATTCCGCTGCACACGCCGCAGGAAGGCATCGAGGAGCTGGAGTTCGCGGTCAAGACGCTCGGTCTGAAGGTGATCAACATCGCCGGCGGCGTGCGTCGCCCGATCCGCGCCATCGTCGAGAAGTACCCGGCCGCCGAGCACCCCGAGATCGCCAGGCAGGTGGGCTACATCGACTTCTACGGCATCGACAGCGAGCACGACTACGACCCGTTCTGGGCCAAGGTGGTCGAGCTCGGCGTGCCCGTGACCACGCACTACGGCAGCCAGGGATGGACGGGCCGGCAGTCGATCAGCAACTACATGAACAACCACATCGGCCATTTCGCCGACGGCTCGCAGGCCTTCGCCAAGGCGTTGTTCTTCGGCGGCGTGACGCGGCGCTTCCCGGGCCTGCGCGTGGGCCTGCTCGAAGGCGGTGCCGACTGGGGAGCGCATGTCTACACGCACCTCGTGGACCGCTGGGAGAAGCGCAACAGGCATGCGCTGCGCAACTACGATCCCGCCGAGGCCGACGTCGAGCTGCTCGCATCGCTGTTCGAGCGCTACGGTGCCGACTTCCTCAAGGGCCGCACGCTCGACAAGTCGAAGCTGCTGCGCGACAGCCTCGGTATTTCCGCGCTGCCGCACAGCCGCGAGCCGAACGAATCGGAGATCGACGACTTCGCGCTCGCCGGCATCGAGAAGGTCGAGGACATCCGCGACCGCTGGGTCGACAACTTCTACTTCGGCTCCGAGGCGGACGACCGCACCGTGGCCGCGGCCTTCAACGACCGCGTGAACCCGCTGGGAACCAAGATCAACGCGATCTGGTCGTCCGACGTAGGCCACTGGGACGTGCCCGAATTCACCGAGCCGCTGGCCGAGACCTGGGACCTCGTGCAGCAGGGCGTCATCTCCGCCGCCGACTTCAAGGCCTTCGTCTTCGGGAACCCGTATCGCTTCTACACCGAGGCCAACCCGCGCTTCTTCGAAGGCACCGAAGTCGGCCGCAAGCTCGGCCTGAAAGGCGGCAAGTGAACCGGGTGCATCCTTTCTTCGCCAACCTGCGCCGCTGGGCCGCCCCGCCCCTCGCCCTGGTCTTCGCCCTGGCCCTCACGGCGGCAGCCGTCTCGCCCGCACAGGCCGCGCCGGACACCATCCGAATCGGCGTCGCCACCGCGGGCGGCGGCGATCCCGTCACCTGGGGCGGCTCGCCGGGCGGCGTCGCGCGCGTCAACAACTGGCTGGAGGACGAGTTCAAGGCCTCGGGCATCAAGGTCGAGTGGCTGTTCTTCAAGGGCGCCGGCCCGGCTGTGAACGAGGCGCTTTCCAACAAGCAGATCGATTTCGCCTACCAGGGCGACCTGCCGCAGATCGTCGGCCGCTCCAACGGCCTGAAGACCAAGCTGCTGCTGGTGAGCGGCGCGCGCAACAACCTCTACCTGGTGGCGCCGCCGAAATCGGACATCAAGTCGATCAAGGACCTGAAGGACCGCACCGTCTCGATCTTCCGCGGCACCAACGGCCATCTCGTCGCCATCAACGTGCTGGCGGCCAACGGGCTGGCCGAACGCGACATCAAGGGCGTGAACCTCGACACCGGCAGCGCGCAGGCCGCGCTGGTGTCGAACGGCGTCGATGCGGCCTTCGGCGGCTACGAGTGGTTCAAGGTGCGCGATCAGGGCCTGGCCAAGGTGGTGTATTCCACGCAGGGACAAGACCCGGCCTTCACGCGCCAGGCCTCGCTGCTGGTTCGCTCCGAGTTCGAGCAGGCCAACCCGGCCGAGGTGCAGCGCGTGGTCGACGTGTTCGTGCGCGCGGCGCGCTGGTCGTCCGACGAGAAGAACCGCGACGAGCTGTTCCGCATCTGGGCGCGCAGCGGCACGCCGGTCGCGTCGTGGGCGGCGGAGTTCGACCAGCAACAGCTCGCCGCGCGCAACTCGCCGCTGGTCGACGACTTCATCATCGGGCGTTACAAGGCCGTGGTGGCCGATGCGCTCAAGCTCAAGCTGATCCGCCGCGAGGTGTCGATCGACGACTGGTTCGACACGCGCTACCTGAAGAACGCGCTGAAGAAGCAAGGGCTGGAGAACTACTGGACGGCCTACGACGCCAAGGGCAATCCCAAGGCTGGTTCTGCCGCATCGGTCGCGGCCAGATGAGCGCCGAAGCCGAGCTGACGGCCGTCCTGCAACCGCGTGACGACACACCCGCGTCCGGCAGGGCGCGAGCTCTCGCCCCGTCGCTGTCCTGGCGCCGCATCGCCCGCCTCGGCGAGGGCGCCCTCCCCTGGCTCCTGCCCGTCGCGCTGCTCGCGCTCTGGTACACGGGCGCCGAGCAGGGCTGGATCTCTCCGCAGGTACTGCCGCCGCCCCGGTTCGTCTGGGAAACCCTGCGCGACCTGGCCACCAGCGGCGATCTCTGGCTGCACGTGAGCACCAGTTTCGCGCGCGTGGGCATCGGCTTCGCCGTCGGCACGCTGCTGGGCTTCGTGCTGGGCACCGCCATGGGCCTGTCGCGCAGCTTCGAGGCCTATGTGCTGCCCACCTTCAATGCGCTGGTGCAAATCCCGGTGCTGGCCTGGCTGCCCTTCGTGCTGCTGATCGTGGGCATCGGCGAGCCGCTGAAGTACATCCTGATCGCCAAGGCGGCCCTGGTGCCGGTGGCACTGAACACGCTGCAGGGCTTCCGCCAGACGCCGGTTTCGCTGCGTGAGGTGGGCGAGGTCTACGGCTACGACCGGCGCCAGCAGGTGCTCGAGATCGTGCTGCCGCACGCCGTGCCCACGCTCTTCACCGGCGTACGGCTGGGCTTCACCAAGGCCTGGCTCTCGCTGGTCGTGGTGGAACTCGTGGCCTCAAGCGAAGGGCTGGGCTATCTCATCGTCTACGGACGCCAGCTGTTCCAGCTCGACCTGGTGATGGCGGCCGTGATCGTGGTGGGCGCCATCGGCTATGCCATCGACCGCCTGCTCGACAGGCTCGAGGCCGCCGTGCGCCGGCGCCAGCCCGGCGGAGCCGCGCGATGAGCACCTCCACGCAGGATGCGGCCGAACTGGCCGTGGTGCAGCCGCTGCGCCCCGAGCAGCGCGGCCGCTGGCGCGGCTTCGTGCTGCCCGTGGCGGCCGTCGCGTTGTGGTGGCTGCTGTCGTCGCTGGACGTCGTCAACTCGGCGCTGCTGGTCTCCCCGGCCAAGGTGTTCGGCACTGCCGTCGACCAGGTGGCCAGCGGGCGCCTCTGGCGCGCATTGAGCGCCAGCCTGGCGCGCGAGGCCACGGGCTTCCTGATCGGCACCGCCTCGGGCCTGGTGCTCGGCGCGCTGCTGGGGCTGTCGCCGCTTTTCAACCGCATCGTCGGACCGAGCTTCAACACCTTCAAGCAGATCTCGCTGTTCGCCTGGATTCCGCTGATCTCGGTGTGGTTCGGCCTCGGCGACGTGGCCAAGGTGGTATTCCTCTCGCTGGCCGCGCTGGTGCCCGTGGTGGTCAACACCTGCGACGGCATCCGCACCACGCCTGCGCCCTTGCTCGAAGTGGCGCGCGTCTACGGCTACACGCGCTGGCAGACCGTCACGCAGGTGGTGCTGCCGGCCGCCCTGCCCTCGATCTTCACGGGCGTGTACCTGGCGCTCATCTATTCCTGGCTCGCGACCATCGGCGCCGAATACCTGCTGGTGGCCGGCCGCGGCATCGGCAACACGCTGATCGAAGGCAGCGAGCATTTCCAGATGGACCTGGTGATCTTCGGCATGTTCGTGATCGGCCTTGTCGGCTGGCTCATGAACGCCTCGGCCCGCGCGCTCGAGCGCAGGCTGGCGCGCTGGACGGGCCGCAGCAGCTGAAACCGCACAACCGCACGCAACGAACAAATGAGCAACGCCACCACCCCGACAGTTTCGTCGAACGCACTCGACATCCGCGCCCTCGGCAAGCGCTACGCGAGCACGCAGGCCGACGGCGGCGAGCTGCAGGTGCTCGAAGGCATCGACCTGCACGTGCCCGCCGGGCGCTTCGTGAGCATCGTCGGCGCGAGCGGCTGCGGCAAGTCGACGCTGCTGCGCCTCATCCTCGGGCTCGACGCGCAGTACGAAGGCCAGATCCTGCTCGGCGGCCAGCCCATTTCGGGCACCGGGCGCGAGCGCGGCATCGTGTTCCAGGACCATCGGCTCTTTCCGTGGCTGACGGTGGCGCAGAACATCGCCGTCGGCCTGCGCAACGCGCCATTCACCGCGAAGGAAAAGGCCGAACTCGTGGCCGAGCACGTCGCGCTCGTGGGCCTGAACGGCTTCGAACGCTCGTGGCCGCATCAGATTTCCGGCGGCATGGCCCAGCGCGTGGCGATCGCGCGCGGGCTCGTCAACCGCCCGCGCGTGCTGCTGCTCGACGAGCCCTTCGGCGCGCTCGACGCGCTCACGCGATCCCGGCTGCAGAACGAGCTGCAGCGCATCTGGCAGCAGGAGCGCATCACGATGCTGCTGGTCACGCACGACGTGGAGGAAGCCGTCTTCCTCGGCGACCGCGTGGTGGTGATGCAGCCTTCGCCGGGGCGCATCCGGCGCATCGTCGACGTCGACCTGCCCCATCCGCGCAACCGCAGCGATCCGGAATTCATCCGGCTGCGCGACGACGTGCTGAGCGACTTCCTGGACACCGAACCGCGACCGCGCGCCGAGCCGCCCGCCAGGGGCGGGCTCGCCGCGGGCAACGTCGCCCTGCCGCAGCTGCAACTCGCCTGGTGAGCCCTCCGCCGGCCCTGCCCGGCGGTTTTTCTTTCTTCGAGGAACACATCCCAATGACCCAACGCAAGGGCTTCCTGAGCCTGGGCGCCTTTCTCTATCCGAGCGGGCACCACATCGCCGCCTGGCGCCATCCCGAGGCCAAGGCCGATGCCGGCATCGACTTCAGGCACTACATCGAGCTCGCACAGGCCGCCGAGGCCGCGAAGTTCGACCTGATCTTCCTGGCCGACGGCGTGGGCACGCGCGGCGACAACGTCGACTTCCTGAGCCGCACCGCGCACAGCTACCAGGCGCAGTTCGAGCCCATCACCCTGCTCTCCGCGCTGGCCGCGGTGACGCAGCGCATCGGCCTCGTGGCCACAGCCTCCACCAGCTTCAACGAGCCGTATCACATCGCGCGCAAGTTCGCCTCGCTCGACCACATCTCGGGCGGCCGCGCGGGCTGGAACCTGGTCACTTCCTCGAGCGCCCACGAAGCGCGCAACTTCAACCGCGAGGAACACTTCGCGCATGCCGACCGCTACGAGCGCGCCAGCGAGTTCGCCGACGTGGTCGCGGGCCTGTGGAACAGCTGGGAAGACGACGCCTTCGAGCGCGACAAGGCCGGCGGCCGCTTCTACGACCCCGACAAGCGCCATGTGCTGCATCACCGCGGCAAGCATTTCTCGGTGCAGGGGCCGCTCAACGTTTCGCGCCCGCCGCAGGGCCACCCGGTGGTCGTGCAGGCAGGCTCCTCCGAGGCCGGCAGGGAGCTTGCCGCGCGCACCGCCGAGGCGGTGTTCACCGCGCAGCAGACGCTGGAGGACGCGGTCGCCTTCTACGCCGACATCAAGGGGCGCCTTGCCAGGTACGGCCGCGACGCCGACGACCTGAAGATCCTGCCCGGCGTGTTCCCGGTGGTGGGCCGCAGCGAAAGCGAGGCGAAGGAAAAGTTCGAGCAGCTGCAGTCGCTGATCGATCCGGTCGTGGGCCTCGCGCTGGTGTCGGGCCTCACGGGCGGCTTCGACCTGTCGGGTCATCCGCTCGACGGGCCCATTCCGCCGCTGCCCGAGACCAATGCCAGCAAGAGCCGCCAGCAGCTGATGATCGACCTGGCGCGGCGCGAGAACCTCACGATCCGCCAGCTCTACCAGCGCGTGGCCGGCGCGCGCGGCCATTGGCAGCTGGTGGGCACGCCCGGGCAGATCGCCGACCAGCTCGAGGAGCGCTTCGTGCACCACGGCGCCGACGGCTACAACATCATGGCGCCGACGCTGCCCGGCGGGCTCACCGACTTCATCGCGCTGGTGCTGCCCGAGCTGCGCCGCCGAGGGCTCTTCCGCAGCGAGTACGAAGGCCGGACGCTGCGCGAGCATCTCGGCCTGAAGCGGCCGGCCCACCCTGCCCCGGCCGCGCGCAAGGCGATCGCCGGGGCGAGAGAGGCAACGCCGCTCAGCGTGCCAGCAGCTGGTTGAGCTTCTGCTGGGCGTATTCCTCGTTGGTGGTTCCGTCCGGTGCCTTGGCCCCCCAGAAGTCGGCGTTCCACTTGATCGCCTTCTTCTCCACTTCGGGGCTGTTCGTCCAGTAGTCGCGCAGCTTCGGGTCGGCCGCCGCGTACACGCGCGGCGACGGCAGCGCAACGCTGGTGGCTTCGGCCAGGCGTGCCGCGCGCTCCGCGTCGAGGCGGAACGACAGCAGCTTGAGCGCGGCATCGTGATGCGGCGCGTCCTTCGGGATCGAGAAGAAGTCGTAGTAGGTGAAGGCCTGGTCCCAGGTCAGCTCCAGCGGCGCGTTGGCGTCTTCCTTCTTCAGGCGGGCGACCGGGCCGGTGTACGAGAGGCAGGCCGAGGCCTCGCCGTCCAGCAGCAGCTGCGGTGCCTGCGAGTTGGTCAGCCACCACTTGACCACGTGCGGCTTGATCTCCGCGATCTTGCGCAGCGCGCGTTCGAAGTCGACCGGGTAGATCTTGTCGGCCGGCACGCCGTCGGCCAGCAGCGCCGACTCGAACACGAAGCGCGACCACTGCGGCAGGCAGCGCTTGCCCGGGAAGTCCTTCACGTTCCAGAAGTCGGCCCAGGTCTTCGGGTACTTCTTCGACGGGAAGGCTTCCTTGTTGTAGACCAGCGCCACGCCGATCACCTGCAGCGCCACGCCCTTGGGCCGCACGGCTTCCTTCGGCAGCGAAGCGACGGTCTTCTGCGCCTCGGGAGACAGTTTCTTGTAGTCGATCTCGGCGAGGTAGGGGTCGAGCAGGCGGACTTCCTGGTCGAAGATGAAGCTCAGGTCCCACTCGGTGCGCTTCGCCTCCACCTGCGCCTTGACGCGCGGTCCGCCGCGGGCCTCCTGCACGGTCAGCACCTTGATGCCGGTTTCCTTGGTGAACGGGTCGTACACCAGCCGGCGCAGGTTCTCGCCATAGGTGCCGCCGGGGTCCTGCGTGACGACTTCCTTCGCCTGGCTCCAGGCCGGACCGACGCCACAGATGCTGCCCAGCGCGATCGCGAGCGCGGTCAGGGCCTGCAGCGGACGGGGGCTTCTCTTTCTCTGCTTCATGCGGATGCTTTCTTTCTGCGAATGACAAACAAGGGGAACGAAAGGAGTTCGGCGCTCAGCGCCGCTGGCGCGCGGCCCATGCGGAGCGCGCGAAGAACAGGCCGACGACGATCAGCGCGACCTCGAAGGTCGCCACCACCGCCGGCACGGGGTCGAGCTTGTAGTTGACGTTGCCCCACAGCCGCAGCGGCAGCGTCGTCATGCGCGCACCGCTCAGGAACATGGAAAGCACGAGGTCGTCGAAGGAATGCAGGAACGCGAAGAACGACGCGGCGAGCACCCCCGGGCGAATGGCCGGCAGCGTGACGAAGCGGAACACCCGCCACGGCGAGGCACCGTGTACCGCCGCCGCCTGCTCCTGGCGAGCGTCCACCGCCTGCAGGCTCGCCGCGACGATCACCAGGACCAGCGGTATGGCGCCGATGGCGTGCGCCGCAGCGAGCCCGGTCACGCTGCCCGCGAGATCGGCCCGCAGGAACAGGCTGTAGAGCGACAGGCCGAGCACCACGCCGGGCACGATCATCGGGCTCACCAGCAGCGTCATCCAGGCCGACTTGGCCGGCAGCGAGGAGCGCACGAGCCCGAACGCAGCGGCCGTGCCCAGCACGACGGAGATCGCTGTCGCGAGCAGCCCGACCGCGACGGATGTGCCGAGCGAGGACATCCAGGCCGAATCGGACAGGAACTTCTCGTACCACCGCAACGAATACGCCGGCGGCGGAAAGCGCATGTAGGCCGAGTCGCTGAACGAAATGAGAGCCGCCACCACGATGGGCAGCAGCAAGGTCGCGTAGGCCACGACCGCCAGCCCGCCCGACAGCAGCCGTCCGAGCCACGACGGCACGAGGCCGAGCGCGCGCAGCAGCGGCCAGCCGAACAGGTCGGCCGCGCGTTCGAGCACTGCGCGCCGCCACGACGACCGCCGTCCGTGCGCCGCTTCACGCGGCGACTTGCCCGCGCGCTGGCCGCCCCAGATGAATTCCAGCCCGAGAAAGCGTGCCGCGACCACGACAACCAGCAAGGTCACCGCCAGCAGCACCGCCGCCAGCGCCTGCAGGAAGCCGCCGCTGGCCAGGAAGTCGGCCTGCTGCGTGATATGCATCGCGAACATCTGGTCGGCCGGGCCGCCCAGCAGCGAAGGCGTGATGAAGAAGCCCAGCGCCGAAATGAAGACCAGCAGCACGCCCGCGAGCAGGCCGGGCAGCGTCTGCGGGAAGAGCACGCGCCAGAACACCGCGAGCGGCCCTGCCCCGCTGGCCGTGGCGGCGCGCTGCACCAGCGGGTCGATGCGCGCCAGGCTGCCGCCCACGGTGAGCACCAGCAGCGGCAGCAGCACCGCGCTGATCGAGATCAGCACCGAGGCGCGGTTGAAGATCAGCGGCAGCGGCGCGTCGACCAGGCCCAGTGCGAGCAGCAGCTTGTTGATAGGCCCGTTGCGCCCGAGCAGCACCATCCACGAGTAGGTGCGGATCAGCACCGAGATGAAATAAGGCAGCACCACGGCCGCCGTCAGCACCAGCTTCCAGGTGCCGCGCGCGCGGTGGATCAGCAGCGCCGTCGGGTAGCCGAAGAGCGCGCACAACGCGGCCACCGCGGCGGCGATGCCGAAGGTGCGCAGCAGCGAATCGCGGTACAGCGGCACCTCGAACACGCGCGCGTAGTACGAGAGCCCGGCTTCGCCCGCGACGCTCAGGTGCAGCAGGTCGACCAGCGGAAGGATGTAGAAGAACGCGAAGAACAGCAGCACCGGCGCGAGCAGCCATGCCGGGTTGCGCAGGTCGAGCCGCGCGGACAGGGGCGGCCGGGCCGGGGCTGCCGCCGCCGCGCTCACGCGAGCACCCACGCGTCGCCCGCATGCCAGGCCAGGTGCACGGCTTCGCCGGCGAGCGGCAGCCGGGCATCGCGCGGATCGAGGCAGCGCACCTGCACCTTGTCGCTCGAGGGCAGCACGGCATCGATGCGCAGGATCTCGCCAAGGAATACGGTCGATTCGACCGTGGCGACCAACGCGCCCGGCGTGCCCGGTGCCACCAGCGCCACGCGCTCGGGCCGCACCAGCACCTTGACCTGCTGGCCGGGCGCCAGCGCGGCGCCGGCATGGCGCGCCTCGAACAGGTGCGCATCGCCGGACTGCAGCACGACCTCCTCGCCCTGCACCCGCAGCACGCGGGCGTCGAGCACGTTGGATTCGCCGACGAAGCGGGCCACGAATTCGCTGCCCGGCTGCCGATACAGCGCGCCGGGCGTGCCGATCTGCACGATCCGGCCCTGGTCCAGCACCGCGATGCGGTCGCTCAGCGCCAGCGCCTCGCCCTGGTCGTGGGTGACGAAGACGATGGTGGTGCCGAGCGTGCGATGAAGCGCGCGGATCTCGATCTGGATCGCCTCGCGCAGGCGCCGGTCGAGCGCGCTCAGCGGCTCGTCCATCAACACCACAGGCGGCCTTCGCACGATGGCGCGCGCAATGGCCACCCGCTGCTGCTGCCCGCCGCTGAGCTGCGCGGGCAGGCGTTCGGCGTAGTCGCCCAGGTGCAGCAGCTTGAGCGTTTCGCCGATTCGCCGTGCGCTTTCCGCGCGGCCGAGGCCCGCCATGCGCAACGGAAAGCCGACGTTCTGCGCCACTGTCATGTGCGGGAACAGCGCGTAGTGCTGGAACACCATGCCGAAGCCGCGCCGGTGCGGCGGCACTCCGCGTACCGAGCGGCCGTCGACCAGGATGTCGCCCGCGTCCACTTCGGCGAAGCCCGCGATGGCGCCCAACAGCGTGGTCTTGCCGCTGCCGCTCGGGCCCAGCAGCGTGATGAACTCGCCGGGTTCGATCTGCAGGTCGACGTTGTCCACCGCGGTGAAGCGGCCGAAGCGCCTGCTCAGGCCGCGGATCGAGATGGCGCTGCCGATGGAGGCCGCGCGCGCGGGCGCACCGTCGCGCGCTGTTGCGGTTGCGGTGCGCAGGGTTTGCCCGCGCAGGGGAATGTCGGTGCCGATGGAACTCATGAAGACTGTGCCTGCAGGAAGGAATGGCCGTGGACCGCGCGCCCGCCGACCAGCGTCAGCTCCGCGCGGATGTGCGCGAGCGCGTCCACGGGCGCGGTGAGCGGATCGGCATCGAGCACTGCGAGGTCGGCCCAACGGCCCGGTGCCAGCGTGCCCTTGCGGTCCTCCTCGAAGCTGAGGAAGGCGCCGTTGCGCGTGACGGTCTGCAGCGCCTGCAGCCGCTCTAGCGCCTGGCCGGGGCCGATGGCGCGGCCCGTGGTGCGCTCCTGCCGCGCGACCGAAGCCCAGATTGCGGTGAACAGGCTCACCGGAATGTTGTCGCTGCCGGCCGCCAGCGGCAGGCCGGCTTCGAGCAGTGCGCGCTGCGGCAGGAACTGCTCCTGCCGCGCCTCGTCGGAAAGCCGCGAGGCGCCGTTCTTCCAAAGCATGTAGAACGGAATGCTCGTGACCATGAGCCCGAGCCGCCGCACGCGCGCGATGTCCTCGGCCGTGACGTAGCCCACGTGCTCGACCACCCAGCGCCGCCCCGCGAGCGGAAAGCGCGCGTCGATGGCCTCGAACACGTCGAGCACCTCGGCGAGCCGGTCGACCACCACGCTGTGCACGCGCAGGTCGTGCTCGGCCGCAAGCCATGCGTAGTCGCTGAAATCCTCGATGCGGTTGGCCCACTCGACGAAGCCCATCCAGCCTGTGTTGGGCAGCGCGCGACGAACCGCGCCGGCGGCGGCCTTGTCGCCGCCCAGCCCGATGTAGACACCGCTGACCGACAGCATCGGGTCGCCCGTGCCGCGCCCGCGCGCATACGAGAGCCAGTCGCGCATCGCGAGGCGGGCCTCCTGCACGTTCGACCAGGTCGGGCTCACGCACAGGCGCGTGCGCATCGTGAGGCCGCCCTCCTCCCACAGGCGGCGGTACACCGCGATGGTCTCGGGCGAGGAGCCGTGGCCCTCGTAGATGCTGGTGGTGCCGAAGGCGTGATAAAGCGGCAGCGAGCGCCTGAGCCCTTCGAGCCGGTCCTCGAAGCCGAAGGCCGGCACCTGCGTGAGGATGGAGAACTCGACCAGCGGGCGCTTGTTGGTCTCGACGATCACGCCGCTCGGCTGTCCGTCGGCACCGAGTTCGATGGTGAGCCCACTGCAGTCCGGGCAGGTCGCGTCGTCGATGCGGTGCAGCGCCAGCGCGCGGCTGTTGAGCGCGCTGTGCCCCGGCGGCACGCCCCAGTTGCCGAACAGGCCCGGAATGTAGACGAGATGGTCCGGCGCCACGGCATCGAGCTCGTGGCGATCGGGCATGCGCCCCTCGGCAAGGTTCGAGGGGCCGCCGAAGTAGAACGGCGGCTGCCCCACGGGCATGGTGACGATCCAGCTGCCCGGCGGCTTGCGGGCGGCCTCGGCCGCGACCACGGCCAGCACGTCCGCGATGCTGCGGGCATGCGCGAGGCTGGGGCGCAGCGTCTTGAGCCCCTCGCGCTCCATGTGCGCGTGGGCGTCGATGAGGCCGGGCACCAGCGTGCGGCCGTCGAGGTCGATCACGCGGGTTTCGGGGCCGCGTGTGCGCGCCACCTCCGCGTTGCTGCCGACCGCGAGCACGCGGTCGCCCGAGAGCGCCACGGCCTGCGCCGGCGCCGCGCCTGGCACCATGGTGAGGACCTGCCCGCCCTCGAGGATCAGGTCAGCGCCGGGCATCGGCGCCGTACCACGGGAAGAAGCGATGCAATAGCCAGGCGAAGAGCTGGTCCGCCAGGAAGCCGATGGCGCCCAGGAACAGCAACCCGACGAACATGATGTCGACGCGGAAGACCAGGTGCGCGAACGAGATCAGGAAGCCCAGCCCCTGCTCCGCGCCCACGAGTTCGGCCGCCACCAGCACCACGAAGGACACGGCCGTGGCCTGTCGCAGCCCCGCGAAGACGAAGGGCAGCGCCGCCGGCAGCGCGACCTGCACCATGGTCGCGAGCGGGCCGGCCCCGAGCGCCGCGGCCGAGCGCAGGTAGACCACCGGGATGTCGCGCACGCCGATGAAGGTGTTGACCCAGACCGGGAAGAACGCACCCCATGCGATCAGCATGACCTTCGACAGGTCGCCGAGCCCGAACCACACGATGGCCAGCGGCACGATCGCAATGGCCGGAATGGCGCGCAGCCCGTGCAGCACCGGATCGGTGAGCTGCCGCAGCGTCGCGCTGCGCCCCGTCAGCACGCCGGCGACGATGCCGCAGGAGGCGCCGAGCAGGAACCCCCACAGCGCCCGCAGCAGGCTCGCGCCCACGTGCGGCCAGATCTCGCCGGTGCGGAAGGTCATCTCCACGAACACGCCGGCCACCTGCGACGGCGGCGGGAACATCTTCGTGTTGATGCCGGGAACCACGCGCGGCGCGATCTCCCAGGCCGCGAGGAAGGCGATCACGCCGATCACGCCCAGCAGCAATTGCCGGCGACGCCCGCGACGGCGCTGCGCGAGCTGCTCGCGCCGGAAGTCGCGCTCGATGGCGAGTTTGCGCGCGTCGGCGGCGGCGTGTGTCGTCGCGCCCTCCTCCTCGCTCGGGCCGAGCTCGCGCAGGTCGTTCAGCGCGGCGCTCATGCCGTTGCCTCCTCGTTCTGCGCAAAGGCCGCGCTGATGCGCTCGTACAGCGCACCGAAGGCCGGGTCGGCACGGTTGCGCGGGTAAGGCAGGTCGATGTCGACGATCTCGCGGATGCGGCCCGGATGGGCGCTCATCACCACCACGCGCTGGGCGAGGAACACGGCCTCCTCGATGTTGTGCGTGATGAAGAAGACCGAGAGCCGCAGTTCCTGCCAGATGCGAAGCAGCTCGCGCTGAAGGCTGGTGCGGGTGAGCGCGTCGATGGCGGCGAAGGGCTCGTCCATCAGCAGCACCCTGGGCTGCGTGGCGAGCGCGCGTGCCACCGCGATGCGCTGGCGCATGCCGCCCGAAAGCTCGAAGGGATAGCGTCCGGCCGCGTGCGAAAGGCCGGTGAGCGCCAGCAGTTCCTCGGCACGGGCGCGCCGCGCCGGTGCGTCCAGGCCCTGCATCTTCAGGCCGAACTCGATGTTGCGGCGCGCGGTGAGCCACGGGAACAGCGCGTATTCCTGGAACACCACGCCACGGTCGGCGCCGGGGCCGGTCACGGGCTGCCCGCCGGCCACGACCGAGCCAGTCGTCGGCTGGATGAAGCCCGCGATCGTGTTGAGCAGCGTGGTCTTGCCGCATCCGCTCGGGCCGATGGCGCAGACGAACTCGCCCTCGCCGATATCCAGGTTCACGCCGGTCATCGCCCAGTTGAGCTCGCCGCCCGAAGACGCATAGAGCTTCGACGCGTCGCGGATGCTCACGGCGGGGCGGCCCGCCGCCCCCGTTTCCTTCACCGATGCATTCATCTCCGGCTCAGCCCAGCGTCACGCGCTCGGGGGCCGCCGCCTTCAGCGCATCGGCGTAGATCAGCTTGCGGTAGAGCGTGCGCAGGTCTTCCTTCGGCTGCGTTGCAAGACCGGCCTCGATGGCCCACTGTGCGTTCAGCACCAGGTCGTCGAGCAGGCGGTTGTCCAGCCGCACGCCGACGGAGACGGTGTCCAGCCCGGCCTTCGTGACTTCCACCGTGGCCTTGGTGCGCTCAGCGACCAGCGCGATCGCGTCCGTCGTCTGGGCGCGGTAGAACTTCTCGGCGTCCAGCAGGCTGCGTACCGCGGCTTCGACCAGCTTGGGCTTGCCCTGCACCAGCGCTTCGCTGGCCGTGAGCACGTAGTGGCTCAGGAACACCTTCTCCAGGCCGGTGTCGTCCAGCAGCCTGACCTTGCCGCCGCTGTCGGCCACCGCCTTCTGGCCGGAGTCCCATCCCCAGGCGAAGGCGTCGATGTCGCCGCGCGTCACGGCGGTGACGGCATCGGGGCCGCGCAGGTTGACCAGCGTCACGTCCTTCAGCGCAAGGCCGTGCAGCGAGAGAAAGCGGCTCAGGAAGTAGTGGCCGCTGGTGCCGATGGTGGTGGCCACGCGCTTGCCCTTGAGCTGCGCGCCGGTCTGGATGCCGCGGTCGGTGCGGGCCGCGACCACCATGCCGCTGGACAGCCGCGAGAACTCCGCCACGATGACCGCCGGCACGCCGTTGGCGCCCGCCAGGCCCACCACGCTGTCGGTCGAGGTGGCGAACTGCGCCTTGCCGGCCACGGCCGCGTCGAAGGCCAGCCGCCCCGAGGTGAACTGCAGCGTGGTCGCCTCGATGCCATGGTTCTTCCAGTAGTTCTTGCTGGAGACGAGGTAAGGAATGGCCCAGCTGAAGCCCTGGCTTTCGGCGACCACGATCTTCTCGGCGCCGGCCTGCTGGGCCCAGGCGGAGGAGCCGAGCGCCAGGCCTGCGAGGCCGAGGCCGAACTGGCGGCGGTCGATGGAGTGCGAACGTGTCATGCGGGTACCCGAAAAAAGCAGAAGAAAAACGGAGAGGAAAAGGAAAGAAAACCGCGAGCCGATTCCGTCAGCCGTAGCCGTACGGGTTGGGCGCCTCGCCCGCCAGCAGCCATGCGCCGATACTCTGGTGCCGGTAGTCGAGCGGGTCGTGCAGCGTGTGGACGCGCACGTTGCGCCAGTAGCGGTCGAAGCCGTGGCGCGCCGCGGTGCCGCGCGCGCCCACGAGTTCGAAGATCTGCGAGGTCACCTGCAGCGCCACGCGGCCGGCCTGGGTGCGCGCGGAGGCCACCTCCACGGCCAGCGCGGCGCGCTCGCCGGCGGTCAGTTCGTTGCCGCGCTCCCAAGCCTGCTGGAAACGTTCGTTGGCCAGGTTCGAAAGCGCCGTGGCGGCCCGCAGGCTCGACCACATCTCGCCGGCGCGCAGCTGGAGCATCCGGTCGTCCTCGGAGCGCGTCACGCCGGCCATGGGCCACGGCTGCGTCTGCGTGCGCAGGTAGCCGATGGCCTCGCGCAGCGCGCCGAGCGCATTGCCGAGATAGATCTCGGTGAGCACGATCTGCCCGATCAGGTTTCGCAGCGTCGCGCGCGGGCTCGACGCCACGCCGGGCGGGCCGAGCACCTCGTCGTGCGCAATTTGCACGCGCTCGAAGGAAACGCTGCCGCTGTCGGTCTGGCGCTGGCCCATGTTGTCCCAGTCGTCGTGCACGCGGATGCCGGCGCGCGAGGTCGGCACCACGGCGAAGACACGGTCGGTGGGCTCGGGGCCGAGGGTGACGGAGACATTGAGCACGTCCGAATCGGAAGCACCCGAGCAGAAGCCCTTGATGCCGTCGATCTCCAGCCCCTGCGGCGTGCGCGTGGCAGTGAGCCGCGTGTCGCGCGCATTCACGGCGTTGCCCCAGAACCAGCGGTGCTCCACCGCCTGGCCCAGGTAGCGCGCCTGCTGTTCCTGCGAGCCGAACAGCAGGACGCTCGCCACCTGCAGGTGCTGGAAGCCGAACAGGTGCGCGAGCGAACTGTCGGCCTGCGCGAGCCGCCGCAGGATGCGGAAGATCAGCGGCCACGCCGCCTGCTGCCCGCCGAAGGCCGAGGGTATGGCGAGCGTCAGCAGCCCGCTTTGCCGCAGCAGCTGCCGCTCGGCCAGCGCGGTGCCGCCGGCCCGGTCGCGCGCGGCGGCCGTTGCTGCCAGCGAGGCGGCGAGCGCCTGGACGGCCGGGGTGAGGTCACCGAAGTCTTCATCGAAGGGATCGGCGGGAGATGGGGAGGGAGAAGATGACAAGGGATTCCACCCGGCTTCAAGGAGCGAGGGAACCGCTCGACAAGGGAGCCATCGAGTCTAGGAACGAAGGTTCGCATGCAGAACGAAGGAATCCGCATGACCAAATGCGAATCCCGTTATTGCGCCGGCCGTCGTTCAGGGGGCTTCGTGCAGCCTCTGCCTGCGACGGGACGAAGCTGCCGCCGTCACGCGACCTTCCGCCCCTTCACGGAGAACTGGTTGACGGGCCGCTCCAGCCCGAGGTTCTCGCGCAGGGTGCGGCCTTCGTACGCCGTGCGGAAAAGGCCGCGGCGCTGGAGTTCGGGGATCACGAGGTCCACGAACTCTTCCAGCGATTCAGGCAGCACCGGCGGCATGACGTTGAAGCCGTCGGCAGCGCCGTTCTCGAACCATTCCTGCATCCTGTCCGCGATGGTCTGCGGCGTGCCGACCACCACCCAGTGGCCGCGCGCGCCGGCGAGGTATTCGTAGAGCTGCCGCACGGTAAGCCTGTCGCGCCGGGCCAGCTCCAGCACCACGTGGGCGCGGCTGTTGCGCCCCGGCGGCGGCTCCGGGATGTAGGGCGGGGGCGCATCGAGATCCCAGGTCGACAGGTCTTCGTCGGGCCAGAAGGTGTGCAACGTGTTCAGGCCCACGGATGGATGGATCAGGCTCTGGAGCTTCGCCCACTTGGCCTCGGCCTCCTCCTGCGTGCGGCCGATCACCGGCGATATGCCGGGCAGCACCAGCAGCTGCTCGGGCCTGCGGCCGTACTTGGCCAGCCGCCCCTTCACGTCGCGATAGAACGCCTGCGCCTCGGCCAGGCTGGTCCAGGCGGTGAAGATGGCTTCGGCCGACGCAGCCGCGAGCTCGCGCCCGGGTTCCGACGACCCTGCCTGCACGATCACCGGATAGCCCTGCGGCGGCCGCTCCAGATTGAGCGGGCCAGCGACCTTGAAGTACTTCCCCGAATGGCTAAGGGCATGCAGCTTGGCAGGGTCGAAGTACTTGCCCGAGACCGGATCGCGCTGGAACGCGTCGTCCTCGAAGCTGTCCCACAGGCCCTTGGCCACGTCGATGAACTCGTGCGCCTGCTCGTAGCGCGAGGCCGGGTCGGGGTGCCTGTCGAGGCCGAAGTTGCCGTGGACGTTGTCCGCACTGGTGGTCACCACGTTCCAGGCCGCGCGCCCCTTGCTGAGATGGTCCAGCGAAGCGAACTTGCGGGCCAGGAGAAAGGGATCCTCGTAGGTGGTCGAGGCCGTCGCGACGAAGCCGATGTGCCGCGTCACCGCCGACAGCGCCGCCCACAGCGTCACGGGCTCGAAGTAGGACACCCTCCCCTGGCGGCTGAAGGCTTCCTCGTCGCCGTGGAAGCCGACGCCGGGCGTGTCGGCCACGAACACCTGGTCGAACAGGCCGCGCTCGGCCGTCTTGGCGACCTCGATGTAGTGATCGATGTTGACGCCCGAATCGACCTGCGACCCCGGATGGCGCCATGCGGCCACGTGATGGCCGGTGGCCATGATGAAGGCGCCGAGGCGCAGCTTGCGTTGACTCATGAGATGCCGTGCTGGAATGAACGGCATCTGGCGTGCCGCAAAGCACGCCACGTTAGACCGCCGCGGCGGCCGCGCCAAAGAAGAATTCCGCGCTTCCTTATTCACGCGGCACCGGCACTACCAGGAAGCCGCCTCGCCGCTCGCCTGCAGGTGCCGCCCAACGCCTTCCCTGCCGCTGGGATCGAACATGTAGCCCACGCCCCAGACCGTCTGGATATAGGAAAACGCCCCGTCTTCCAGAAGCCTGCGCAATCTCGAGACCTGCACGTCCAGGCTGCGATCGTAGGCGCCGAGCTCGCGTCCGCGCGCCACCTGGGCGATCTTCTCCCGCGACAGCGGCTGGCCCGTATGCCGCACGAGCACCTTGAGGATCGCGATCTGGACGGTCGTGATGCCGAGGATCCGGTCGCCCTTGCGGAGCGTGCGGGTGCCCAGGTTGAATTCGAAGGGCCCGAACCGCACGATCTCGTTCGCGATCGAGGGGCCGCCCGGCTCTTCCCTCGGGGAGCTGCGCCGCAGGATCGCCTGGATGCGTGCGCGAAGCTCCCGTGGATTGACCGGCTTGCAGACATAGTCGTCCGCGCCCATCGTCAGGCCGGCGATCTTGTCCGCGTCCTCGCCCTTCGCACTGAGGATGATGATCGGCGTGCGTACGCCCATGGCGCGCAGCCGCCGGCAGACCGACAGGCCGTCCTCGCCCGGCAACAGCACGTCGAGCACGATGAGGTCTATGGCGCGGCGAAGCAGGATCGACGCGAGCGACCTGCCGTTCTCGGCCTCGAAGACCTCGTAGCCCTCCTGGGAGAGATAGCCGCCGATCAGTTGCCGCAGTCGGGGGTCGTCGTCGACGACCGCGATCGCGTCGGGGCGATGGTGGCCTGTCATCCAAGCGCCTCCTTGCCGCACCGGATGAGGCGGCATGAACCTCGATGGCACTGGCTTCCCGAGCCCGTCTTCTCCCCTTCCACCCCGGCAGACCCCTCGGTCTTGCGTAAAATCAAATGCAAAATCATGGAAACCGGCTCGATTCATCAAGTTCGGCATCGGCCACAAGGCCATGCGAAGAACTTTGATTTATAGGGCCGGCTGCATTGATTGATCTAATCCACTAACGGCCTCGGGAACGCCAGCCTGAGCGCTTTTCTCGCTCTCGCTCAGTCGAAAATCGCCCAGCCTCAGTGGCGTCTATTCGGAGGATTAGCGACGGGAAGCATCACGCAAGGAGCCGTCGATTCGCGACGCGCGGCTGCCCATCTTCCCGCACGGCAGAGACGATCAGAGCGCTCCGGCACTCTCCGGAAGAATGCCGTTGAGCAGGTGGTCGCCCACCACGGTGTACTTGTGCCGCACCGGATCGTGCAGCGTGTGCACCCGTGCATTGCGCCAGTGCCGGTCGAAGGCATGCGGTGATTGCGCCGAGCGCGTTCCGCACAGTTCGAAGAGCTTGCTGGAGGCAAGCAGCGCCACCTCCGAAGTAAGCACCTTGGCCTCGGCCACGGCCAGCGACGCAGCCGCCCGAAGCGCCCTGTCGGGCTCGGCGATTGCCGCATCCACCGCCAGGCCCGCCCGCTGCGTCATGGCTTCGGCGGCATGGATGCGGATCTGGATTTCCCCGGCCTGCGCGATGACCAGCGGGTCGACTACCGCGCGCGGCGAGCTCTCTGGCTGGCTTATCGACGAGTGCCCGCGCAGGAAGCGCACCGTGTCGTCCAACGCCGCCTGCGCGATGCCCAGGTCGATGCCCACATGGCTGAGCTGCGAGACGGCGCCCATGGCCTGTTCGCTGTAGGCACGGTGGATAGGCAGCACGCACAGGTCCGGCAGCTCGACCCGGTCGAGCCGCACGCGGCCGCTCGCGGTGGTGCGCTGGCCGAAGCCCTGCCAGTCGTCCTCGATCGAGAGGCCGGGCGTGCCGGCTGGAATGACGGCGACCGTCTTCTCGCCTGCCTCGTTCTGGCCGATGACGGTGACGTAGTGCGCGAAGAGCGCACCCGTGGCATAGATCTTCTCGCCGCTGAGCACGTGGCCGCGCGCGGTGCGGGCGATGACGGTCGGCTGCACGCCCTGCTTTCCAGGCGCATCGGTGTTGGCATTGCCGAAGCGGCAGCCGCGCAGGATCTCGCCCAGGAAGAAGTCCTTCTGCGCGGCGGTGCCTATGGTCGAGAGCCAGAACACCGCGCTGTTGTGGTTCTGCTGGATCTGGCCGATGGACGCATCCGCCGCGGAAAGAATCGCGAACACCTGCG
Organism: Variovorax gossypii; assembly: GCF_003965815.1. Lineage (GTDB taxonomy): Bacteria > Pseudomonadota > Gammaproteobacteria > Burkholderiales > Burkholderiaceae_C > Variovorax > Variovorax gossypii. The sequence goes on from NZ_RXOE01000001.1 coordinate 546,918, forward strand.
CCACGGTGGCATAGGACACGCCCGCGCCGCCGTGTTCGCGCGGCACGTTCATGGCCCACAGGCCCGCGCCCGAGACCAGGTCGAGTTCCGGCTCGGGCAGGATGCGATCGCGGTCCCGCTCGGCCGAGCCCTCGGCGATCAGGCCGGCGATGCGGCGCGCGGCCTGGAGCACTTCCGCATCGGAGCGCAGCACCTGCCCCGCCTGCACGGCGCGCGCGGTGCGGTGGGCGGGCTGCTGGCGCTTGGTCACCGAGGCGAGCACGGCATTCATGAGGCAGCCACGCGATGCCGCGGCAGCCGCCCGAAGAAGGGATGGCTCGGATCGTTGAAGCCCGGTAGCGACGAATGGCCGGTGGTCACCAGCGCGTCGACCAGCGCCTCGTCTTCGTCGCTGAAGCGGTACTGCAGCGCCGGCACGTAGTCTTCCCACTGCTCCAGCGTGCGCGGGCCGGCAATGGCGGACGTGATCAGCCGGTTGTTCAGCACCCATGCGAGCGCGAACTGGCCGGGCGTGATGCCCCGCCCCTCGACGTGCTCCTTCACGCGCTGGGCGATCTGCAGCGACTCGGCGCGCCACTCGGTCTGCAGGATGCGCTTGTCGTCGCGGCCGGCACGCGTGCCGGGCGGCGGCGCCTTGCCGGGCTCGTACTTGGCGGTGAGCACGCCGCGCGCGAGCGGGCTGTAAGACACCACGCCCACGCCGTAGTACTCGGCCGCGGGCAGGTGCTCGGACTCGACCTGCCGGTTGGCCAGGTTGTAGAGTGGCTGGCTCGCCGCCGGCCGGTCCACGTTCAGGGCGTCGGCCGTGCGGCTGAATTCCGCGATCTTCCAGGCACTGTGGTTCGACAGGCCGTAGCTGCGCAGCTTGCCCGCGCGGATCAGGTCGCCCAGCGCGCGCACCGTCTCGGCCACCGGCGTGGCGCGGTCCTCGCGGTGCAGGTACAGCAGGTCGATGTGGTCGGTGCCCAGGCGCTTCAGGCTGGCCTCGACAGACTGCACGATGCCGTGTCGCCCCGTGCTCCTGTTGTTGGGGCCGGCGATGTCCGGATCGGCGTTCGCGAACTTGGTCGCCAGCACCCAGCGGTTGCGGTTGGGCGCCACGAGCTGGCCCACCACCGTTTCCGACTCGCCCTTGTTGTAGGCATTGGCGGTGTCGATGAAGTTGATGCCCTGCTCGAAGGCCCGGTCGGCAATGCGCTGCGCGGTGGCGCGGTCGGTCTGGCCGCCGAACATCATGGTGCCGAGCGTCAACGGCGACACGAGGATGCCGCTGCGGCCGAGGGGGCGATAGTCGATGGTGCTCATGAAGGAAGTTCTTTGGTATCGGGTGAGAAAAGAGGCGCCTACAGGCGCAGCCCCGCCTGCTTCATCAGCGGCAGGATGCGGTCGCCGAAGAATTCGAGGTCGGGCTTGAAGTCGAAGAAGCTCAGCTGCAGGCCGTCGATGCCCGCGCGCTTGAGCTGCACGAACTGCTCGACCACCTGCTCCGGCGTGCCGATGACTTCGATGTTCCCGCCGATGGCGCGGCGCTTGGGCGCGTCGTTGCCGACGCGGCCGCGCCAGGCGTGCGCGTCGCTGTCGAAGCGGTTGAAGCTGGTCTTCGGGTCGGCGTCGATGTGCGCGACGATGGCGTCGTGGTAGTCCCAGGTCTCGCGCTCGGTCTCGCGGCTGATCACCATCGGGTTGAGCAGCGTGCGCACCTCGCGGCCCACGTCGCGCGCCGCCTGCTTCACGCGCGCGGCGTGCGCCGGCAGCGCCTCGATGGCGCTCGCGAAGCTGGAACCGCTCGGGCTGGTGATGAACACGATGTCGGAGTAGCGCGCCGCGAAGCCGATGCCCGCATCGGAGCCGGTGGCGTTCACCAGCACGGGCCGTCCGAAGCGCGGCTTGGGCGAGACGAACGCGCCGTCAAGCTTCCACGGCGATTCGCCCTTGAACGACCAGTTCTCGGTGTCGGCCCACAGCCGCTGCACCACTTCGAGGAACTCGGCCGCGAGCTCGTAGCGCCGGTCGTGCTCGATGCGATGAGAGCCGAACATCTCGTGCTCGACCGCGCGGTGGCCCGTGACCACGTTGATGCCCCAGCGCCCGCCCGAGATGTGGTCGAGCGTGGCGGCGTACTTGGCCAGGTGCAGCGGATGCAGCGGGCCATAGAGCACGTGGATGGTCGATATCAGCATGATCCGGCTCGTCAGCGCGGTGAGCGCGGCCGTGGTCATGAACGAGTCGAGCGCGTTGCCGTTGAAGACGCCGCCATAGCCCCCCTTGGGAAGCCATTGCGAGAGCGCGAACACCAGGTCGAAGTCCAGTCGCTCGGCCTTCAGAACGAGATCGCGGTTGTAGTCGAAGCGCCAGTCGGTGGTGCGCGGCAGTGTCGACGCGCTCCAGCCGCCCGCCTGTATCGGCAGGAACAGCCCCAGCAGCACGGGCTGCCTGAAGGCCTGGGAGATCGGGCTTTCGCTGAATTCGGTCGGAGCGGCAAAGCGCTCCCATCCGGCAATGGCGCCGGGCCGTTGTGGCAGGGACATTTGAAATTACCTTCCGAGGTCCGGGATTCTGGTCAGCCGTACCCGAATTGGCACGCCCGGAATCCGCATATCCAAATTCGCGGGATTCATCATCAGGCTCAGAAGACCTTGCCTTCCTCCAGGTGCTTCGTGGTGCCGTTGAGGTGGTAGTCGCCGATCACGCGCGCTTTCTGCAGCAGCGGGTTGTGGCTGAAGATGGTGCGCAGGTTGCGCCAGTGGCGGTCGAAGTTGTGCCTGCGCGAAGTGGCCGAGGCGCCGCCGGCCTCGAAGAGGCGCTCGGCGGCCTGCAGCGCGATCCGGCTCACCGCCAGTTGCGTCTTGGCCGTCGCGAGCGCACCGTCGAGCACCAGTTGCTGCACGCCCTCCTCATCCGCGTCGCCGTTCGCGGCGCCGCGCCTCAGGGCCTCGGCCGATCGGTCGAGCTGCCGCGCGTTGTCGGCGATGAGCGCATCCACCGCATGCGTGTACGTAGCCAGGTCGCCCAACACCCATTGCGTGAAGTGGTCTTCGGCTGCCGAGGACGCCGGGCTGTGCGCCGCGGGACGGGCGTGATGCCGCGCGTAGTGCACGGCGTCGCTGAACACATTGCGCACGATGCCCGCCGCGACGGCTACGAGGTAGAGCTGCCGCAGCGAGGAAGCGTGGCGCCGCTGCAGGCTGCGCGGCGAGGTGAGCACGATCTCGTCGGGCCGTATCTCCAGCCCGTCGAACTCCAGGCTGCCGCTGGCCGTGAGCCGCTGCCCCATGCCGTCCCAGTCGTCCTTCACGTGAAGGCCTTCGCGGCCGGTGGGCACGATCACCGTGGCATCGCGGCCTTCCTCGTCGCGCACCGCGATGCTCGCGAAGTCGGAAAACGCGGTGCCGGTCGCGTAGTACTTGCTGCCGTTGAGCACGAGCCTGTCGCCCTGCCGTTCGAGCGCGGTGGTCACCGTGCCCGAACGCGGCGTGCCGAGTTCGGTGAAGGCGCCGCCGAACAGGGCCCCCTCGAGCACGCGGGCCAGCTGGCGGTCGGCATCCGCATTCGGCGGTGCGGAAGTCCACAGCTCGATGGCGTTGTAGTGCGTGCGCAATGCGTGCGCCACGTTGGAGTCTGCCGCGGCCAGCGTGGCGACGACCTGCACGAGGTCTTCGATCGAGCCGCCGGGGCCGCCGCGATCAGCTGGGATGCGCAGCGCGCCCAGCCCCGACGCGCGAAACAGCGCGAAAGCCTCGAAAGGCAACGTGCCTTCGCGTTCGCGCTGCGAGGCGCCTTCGGCAATCGCCGCGGCCAGCGCAGGCAGCCGCTCGAGCAAGGTTCTGAGTTGGGCACCTGGCACGGCGCGATCGACGGCATTCATTGCTTGCATTTCCCGTAAGCGGCAGAGGCTCGGGAATATAGGCCGCGGCACTCATCGGTTTGCGCATAAGCAAACTCGGTTTTCGGCTCGGTGCGCAGCACGCCGGGCACCCGTCGCGACTGCATTTCGATGATCGAAAAAATGCTAAGCGCCGGGACGGATTTCCAAGACCATCGTCAGCCTTTCGAGCCACTCGCGGACACGGTGATCCATCCCATGCTTTCATTTCTTCTCCTCGCAAAACTGAAGTTCGACCGGCGGCTGATTCACCTCGCGCTGGCCGCCCTGCCCTTCACCGCAAGCGCGCAGAACGCCGCCGCGCCCACGCCGGTGAGCGGCGGAACGCTGACCTACGCGGTGTCGCAGGAGCCGACCTCGCTGGTGTCCTTCCTCGACACGAAGACGGACAACCGAAACATCAGCGCCAAGGTCACCGAGGGCCTGCTGCGCTACGACGCGAAGTTCAACCCGCAGCCGCTGCTGGCCACCTCGTGGCAGGTCAGCGCCGACGGCCTGAAGTACACCTTCAAGCTGCGTCCGGGCGTGAAGTTCCACGATGGGCGCGACTTCACCGCCGAGGACGTGCGCTACTCGGTGCTGGTCCAGAAGAAGCAAGGCCCGCGCGGACGCATCACGCTGGCCAACGTGGAGCGCGTGGACGCGCCCGATCCGCTCACCGCGGTGATCGTGCTGGCCAAGCCCGCGCCCTTCCTGTTGAAGTCGCTGTCGTCGGCGGAGCTGCCGATCGTGCCGGCCCACCGCTATGCCGACGGCGACCCGCTCTCCAGCCCGAACATCTCGGCACCCGTGGGCACCGGGCCGTACATCTTCGAGCAGTGGGTGCGCGGCAGCCACCTGGTGCTGCGCAAGAACCCGGCTTACTGGCGCAAGGACCGCCCGTACATCGACCGCGTGATCGTGAAGTTCGTTCGCGACCCGGCCGCGATCTCCACCGCCATAGAGACCGGCGAAGTCGACGTGGCTCAGGGCGTGAGCCTGGCCGACCTCGAGCGGCTGTCGACGAACCCGAAGCTCAAGGTCGACGACGGCTACGACGGCTTCCTCAACAACGCCTCGTTCCTCGAGTTCAACGTGGAGAACCCGGTCCTGGCGAACGCCAAGGTGCGCCACGCCATCGCGCAGGCCATCGACCGCAACTTCATCCGCAACACGATCTACTACAAGCGCGTGGAGGTCGTGAACTCGCCGATCCCGCGCGTGCTGTCCGACTACTACGACGACAGCACCTTCCGCTATCCCTTCGACGTCGCCGCGGCCAACCGCCTGCTCGACGAGGCGGGCCAGCCCAAGCAGGCCAACGGCCAGCGCTTCTCGCTGCGGCTGAGCTACATCCCCGGCGCGGAGTTCAAGCGCACGGCCGACTACCTGCGCTCCGCGCTGGCGCGCGTGAGCATCAAGGTCGAGATCGTGGACGGCGACCTTCCCACCTTCCTCAAGCGGGTCTACACCACGCGCGATTTCGACATCAACATCAACGGCCTGGGCCGCCTCTTCGATCCCACGGTGGGCGTGCAGCGCATCTACTGGGGCGACGGCGTGCGCAACCCGCTGATCTGGGTGAACGCCGCCCACTACGACAACCCGCAGGTCGACGAGCTGTTCCGCCAGGCCGCCGTCGAACTCGACGCGGGCAAGCGCGCGGCGCAGTTCAGGCAGGTGCAGCAGATCGTCGGCCGCGAGCTGCCGGTGCTTCCGATCGTCGCGGTGCCCTCGATCGTGGTGCACAGCGCGCGCCTGCACGACTTCCACAACAGCATCGACCTGATGTCGGGCGACCTGGCCGACGCATGGATCGAACCGCGCAAGTGACCACCCGAAAGCCCACATGACCACCCAGGACCTTCATCACACCCTTCTGGATTCGCTGACCTTCGCGAGTGCCCGCGCGCAGGCCGAGGCGCTGGCCGCCGGCCGCGTGTCGGCAGTCGATCTGCTGGAGCATGTGCTCGCGCGCATCAGCCGCTTCGACAACGACCTCAACGCAGTGGTGGTTCGCGACGACGAGGCCTCCCGCGCGGCGGCCCGCGAAGCCGACGCAGCCCTGGCGCGCGGCGAGCGGCGGCCGCTGCTCGGCGTGCCGATCACGGTGAAGGAATCGTTCGATGTCGCCGGCTACGTCACGAGCAGCGGCAACCCGGACTATGCGAACAACGTGGCCGCGCAGGACTCCCTGGCCGTCGCGGCGCTGCGCGGCGCCGGCGCGGTGATCGTCGGCAAGAGCAACGTGCCGCTGGCCCTCGCCGACCTGCAGAGCTACAACGACGTCTACGGCGTGAGCAACAACCCTTGGGACACCGCGCGCACGCCGGGCGGCTCCTCGGGCGGCTCGGCCGCCGCGCTCGCGGCAGGCTACGTGGCGCTGGAGCTGGGCACCGACATCGGCGGCTCGATCCGCATTCCGGCGCACTTCAACGGCGTGTACGGCCACAAGCCGACGGCAGGTCTCGTCGCGCTGCGCGGCACCGGCGTGCCCTCGGGCCGGCTGGCCGATCGCGACCTCGCCGTGGCCGGTCCGCTGGCGCGCACCGCGTCCGACCTCGGGCTCGCGCTGGACCTGCTGGTCAACCTCGAGCCGCTGGCCGCCAAGGCCTGGAAGGCGACCCTGCCGCCGGCGCGCCACGCCAAATTGAGCGATTTCCGCGTGCTGGTGATCGACCAGTGGCCCGGCAGCGCGCGCAGCCTGCACGAGGCGCTGGTGGTCGATCGCGTGGTGGAGCGCCTGCGCACGCAGGGCGTGAAGGTGACGCGGCCTTCGGAGCTGCCGGCCGGCCTGCTGCCCGACCTCACGCAGTCGCACCGCGTCTACCGCAGCCTGCTGGGCTCCTCGCTGGCCACGCCGCCCGCGCTGAGCAAGTCGGCGCAGAAGCGGCTAGAAGCTCTCTCGCCCGACGACGACAGCGCCGATGCCGCATGGCTGCGCGCGCCCACGCTGCGCCACGGCGAATGGCTGAAGGACAACGAGCGCCGCGTGGCGCTGCGCCACCAGTGGGAGCGCTTCTTCGAGAACTTCGACGTGGTGGTGACGCCGGTCGCGCCGCTTCCGGCCTTCCGCCACAACCACACCGAGCCGAAGGACGAGCGCACCTATCCCGTCGCTTTCGAGAACGGCACGCGCGAGGTTCGTTTCCTCGACCTGTTCCACTGGGCCGGCCTGCCGGTGCTGCCGGGCCTGCCGGCCACCAGCTTCCCGGTCGGGCTCGACGAAGACGGCCTGCCGGTGAGCGCGCAGGCCGTCGGCCCCTATCTCGAGGACCGCACGACCATCGCCTTCGCCGAACTGCTCGAGCAGGTCTACGGCGGCTTCATCGCGCCGCCCGGTTTCGGAGGGAGCGGCGCGGCATGAGGCCCACGCTGCCCATCAGCCGACGGCGCTTTCACCGGCGTGTTCTCGGCGGTCTCGGCCTGCCCTTGGCTGCACCGGCACTGGCGGCCACCGCCGCAACCCCGGCCGATGCGCCGCGCCGCGCGCAAGGCGGCGTCGTCACCCTGCTCACGGCGCTGGAGCCGCCCACGCTGGTCGGCCTGGTCAACTCCGCCGCGGGTACCTTCCTGGTCTCGCCCAAGGCGGTGGAAGGCCTGCTGAGCTACGACTTCGAGCTGCGCCCGCGCCCACAGCTGGCGGTAGCGTGGGAGGTGCAGCCCGACGGCCTGCAATACACCTTCCGGCTGCGGCGCGGCGTGAAGTGGCATGACGGGCGCGACTTCACCTCGGCCGATGTCGCCTTCTCGATACTCGCGCTCAAGGCCTCGCATCCGCGCGGCAGGGCCACCTTCGCGAGCGTGTCCGAGGTGCGCACGCCCGATGCGCACACGGCGGTGCTGGTGCTCAGCCGCCCTGCCCCGTTCCTGCTCACCGCGCTCGCGGCGGCTGAGTCGCCGATCGTTCCGCGCCATGTGTACGAGGGCAAGGACCTGGCCACCCATCCGGCCAACAACGCGCCAGTGGGCACCGGTCCCTTCGTCTTCAAGGAATGGGTGCGCGGCAGCCACGTGATCTACGAGCGCAACCCGAACTACTGGGACCCGGGCAAGCCGTACATCGACCGCCTGGTGGTGCGCTTCATTCCCGACCAGGCGGCGGCCGCCGCCGCGCTCGAGAGCGGCACGGTCGACCTTGCCGGCGCCACGCCCGTGCCCATTCCCGACCTCGACCGCCTGAAGGACCTGCCTCACCTTGGCCTGGACACGCGTGGCAACGAGTACTTCAACAACTCCACCACGCGCATCGAGTTCAACCTCGACAACCGCTACTTCAAACACGCGAAGGTGCGCCAGGCCGTGGCGCATGCGATCGACCGCGAGGTGATCCTGAAGACCGTGTGGTACGGCTACGGCATCGCCGCGCCCGGGCCGATCTCGCCGGTGCTCAAGGCCTTCCACGACCCGAAGGTGGCGGTGCCGCGCTTCGACCGCAAGCGCGCCGAGGCGCTGCTGGACGAGGCCGGCTTTCCGCGCGGCGCCGACGGCGTGCGCTTTCGCGTGAGCCACGACGTGTTCGACGGCGGCGGCAACCGCGTGGGCCAGTACATCCGCCAGGCGCTGGCGCGCGTGGGCATCGACGTGACGGTGCGCACGCAGGAGTTCGGCAGCTACATCAAGCGCGTGTACACCGACCGCGACTTCGACTTCAACAACCAGGGCATGAGCCAGATGTTCGACCCCACGGTGGGCATCCAGCGCTTCTACTGGTCGAAGAACTTCCGCCCCGGCGTGCCGTTCTCGAACGGCGCGCACTACGACAACCCCGAGGTCGACCGGTTGCTGGAGGCCGCGGCGGTGGAAAACGACCCTGCGAAGCGCCGCGCGCTCTTCAGCGAATTCCAGCGCGTGATCGCCGCCGAGCTGCCGACCATCGGCCTCGTGGCCGTGGCGCAGGTCACGGTGGCGAACCGGCGCATCGGCGACCACACGGTCGGCGCCGACGGGCTCTCGGGCAACTTCGCCGACATCTACATCAGGGCCTGAGACCATGAACGACAACGCCATCCATCGCCGCCTCTTCCTGCAGGGCGGCGCGAGCCTGGGCCTGGCGGGCCTGGCGGGCCTGGCGCCCGCGTGGGCGCAGGGGCTCCCTGCACCCACCACCACTACCGGCGCCCCGGTGCGCGGCGGCACGCTCACCGTGCTGATCGACCCCGAGCCGCCGACGCTCACCACCATCGCGCATTCGGCGGGCTCGTCGGTGCTGATCTCGGCCAAGGTCACCGAAGGCCTGCTGAGCTACGACTTCGACCTCGCGCCGCAGCCGCAGCTTGCCACCGCCTGGTCCGTGAGCAGCGACGGCCTGCAATACACCTTCACCCTGCGCCGCGGCGTGAAGTGGCACGACGGCCGGCCCTTCACCTCGGCCGACGTGGCGCACTCCATCGGCCTGCTGAAGCAATACCACCCGCGCGGGCGCGCCACCTTCTCCAGCCTGGCCGAGGTGCGCACGCCGGACGAGTTCACGGCCGTGCTGGTGCTGTCGAAGCCGGTGCCCTACCTGATCACCGCGCTCTCCGCCTCCGAATCGCCCATCGTGCCGAAGCACCTGTACGAGAGCGGCAAGGCCGATGCCAACCCGGCCAACAACGCGCCCGTCGGCACCGGCCCCTTCGTGTTCAAGGAGTGGGTGCGCGGCAGCCACGTGACCTACGAGCGCAACCCGAACTACTGGGACAACCCCAGGCCCTACGTCGACCGGCTGATCGTGCGCTTCATTCCCGACGCGGCGGCCCGCGCCGCCGCCATCGAGAAGGGCGAGGTGCACCTGAGCCCGGGCACGCCGGTGCCGCTGGGCGACGTCGAACGGCTGCGCGCCAAGCCGAACCTGGTGTTCGAGCCCAACGGCTACCAGTACATCAACAACGTCTCGCGCGTGGAGTTCAACCTGGAGAACCCCGCCCTGCAGGACCTGCGCGTGCGCCAGGCCATCGCGTACGCCATCAACCGGCAGGTGGTGCGCAAGACCGTGTGGTACGGCCAGGGCACGCTGATCCCGGGGCCGGTGCATCCGGCGCTGAAGAAGTTCTACGTGCCCGACCTGCCCGTGCTGCCCTACGACCTGAAGCAAGCCGAGGCGCTGCTCGACGCGGCGGGCATCGCGCGCGGCAAGGCCGGCGGCAACCTGCGGCTGAAGCTCGGCCTGGTGCCGATCCCCAACGAAGGCGGCCAGCGCACGGCCGAGTACCTGAAGCAGAGCCTGGGCCGCATCGGCATCGAGGTCACCATCAACTCGCAGGACTTCGCGACCTACGTGCGCCGCGTGTACGCCGACCGCGCCTTCGACCTGCACGTGAGCGTGATGAGCAACACATTCGATCCGACCGTGGGCATCCAGCGCCTGTACTGGTCGAAGAACTTCAGGAAGGGCCTGCCGTTCTCGAACGGCTCGGGCTACAGCAACCCCGAGGTCGACCGCCTGCTCGAGGCCGCGGCCGTCGAGGTGGACGAGGGCCGCAGGCGGCAGGCCTTCGCGGAGTTCCAGCGGCACATCGTGCGCGACCTGCCCGACATCACGCTGCTGGCCATCGACAACTACACCATCGCCGACCGCCGCGTGCACGGCCACACCGTGAGCGCCGACGGCATCGCCGGCAACCTGGCCGGCGCGTGGATCGGCGCCTGAAACCGAGGAACACACTCAATGACTTCGCCTTCGTCCCCCACCGGCACCAGCCCCGGCGTGCTCTGGTACACCCGCTGCCCCGTGCCCTCCCCGCTCGGCATCGCCGCCCGGCAGGGCTGGCTGGCCGAGACCTTCGCCGAGGAAGGCATCGCCATCGAATCGATCATCGACTCGAAGGACCGCAGCATCCGCGAGAGCCATTTCGACCATCACCTGGCCTGGTCCTTCCGCCAGGGCGGCAACATCCCGCCGATCTGGGCGCGCGCCAACGGGCGTGCCACGCGGCTGGTGGCCATCACCTGGACCGACGAGTTCCAGGCCATCGTGACACTGCCGGGCAGCGGCATCGCATCGGCCGAGGCGCTCGCGGGCCGGCGCCTCGCGGTGCCGCGCCGCGTGAACGACCTGATCGACTTCCACCGCGCGACGGCGCTCAAGGGCGTCGTGTCGGGCCTGTCGCTGGCCGGGCTCTCCACCGGCGACGTGACGCTGGTGGAGCTGCTGATCGAAGAATCGGTCATCGTCGCGCAGGGCGACCCGAGCCTCTTCGGGCTGCGCCGGCGCCATCCGTACTTCCGCGAGGTCGAGGCACTGGTGCGCGGCGAGGTGGACGCGATCTTCCTCAAGGGCGCCGAAGGCATCGTGGTGGCGAACCTGATCGGCGCGCAGGTCGTCGTGGAGTTCGGCAACCATCCCGATCCGAAGATCCGCATCAACAACGGCACGCCGCGGGTGCTCACGGTGGACGACGCGCTCTCGCGGCAGCGTCCCGACCTCGTGGTGCGCCTGCTCGGCGTGGTCGCGCGCGCGGGCCGCTGGGCCGAGGCTCATCCCGACGAGACGCTGCGCTTCGTCGCGCGCGAGATCGCCACCAACGAGGAAGCGGTGCTCGCCTCCAACGGCCCCGATGTGCACCGGCACCTGGGCATCGGGCTCGATGCGCCGCTGGTCGAGGCCATCGGGCATTTCAAGGATTTCTTGCTGCAGTGGGGTTTCCTGCCGGCGGACTTCGATCTCGACGCCTGGGTCGACCACGCGCCGCTGCGCGCGCTGCATGCGCAGGCGGGGCACGCCGTACCCGTGGCGCTGGCGGCCGCCGCATGAGCTCGCCGCCCCGCATCCTGGTGACGGGCGCCACCGGCCGGCTGGGGCAGCTGCTCGTGCCGCGCCTGCTCGCGCGCGGTGCCGGGGTACGCGCCCTCACACGCCATCCTGCGCGGGCCAACGGCCTCAGGGCGCAAGGCGCCGCAACGGCCGTCGGTGATTTCGACGACGGCGACACCCTGCGCCGTGCGCTGGAAGGCGTGTCCCATCTCTTCCTGCTGTCCCCGATCACGCCCACGCTGGCCGATCAGCAGATCGCGGTGATCGAGGCGGCCGCGGCAGCGGGCGTCGAACGCATCGTGAAGCTCTCGGGTTCGCACTGGACCATCGATCCGCCCGGGCGCTCGCTCTCGGGCGACGCGCACCGCGAGATCGAGGCCGCCTTGCGCCGCTCGGGCATCGCCCACCGCGTGCTGCGCCCGAACGCATGGATGCAGGTGATGCTCGCGCGCGTGGCGTCGGAGCTCGCGGCCGGCGACGAACTGCATGCGCCGCCGGGCGATCCGAAGGTCGCCTTCATCGACGCGCGCGACATCGCGGACGTGGCGGTGGAGGCGTTGTTCGAGCAGCCGGCCTCCCACGAAGCCTCGCCCGAGCCATGGGTGCTCACGGGCGGCAGCGCCCTTGGGTATGACGAGATCGCGAGCATCGCGTCGCGGCTCACGGGGCGCCGGATCGTCGCCACGCCGCTGTCCGCGCAGGCACAGCAGCAGCGGCAGGCGGCGAATGCGCCCTCGCCCTACATCGCCCGCGTGCACGCCCAGTTCGCGGCGCTGATCGTCGCCGGCGAAGCCGAGCCAGTGAGCGACACCGTGGCCGATGTCCTCGGCCGCCCGCCGCGCACGGTGGAAGCCTTTCTCGCGGAGACTGTCGCGGGCCGCGTGCCGGCCTGAAGATCGCGGGGCGGGCCATCCCGCCTCGCCATGCCCAACCCAAAAGCCCGCGAAAGGCGCATCATGGTGGCTGACGAACCCACGGTGCAGACTGTTCGCGAGGCAGAGCATGGCATGGTTCAAGAAGCTCTTCTGGGTCGGCGCAGGGCTCGCCGTGGGGGGAGTTTTTGTCGTGTTCGTGGCGGACGAGCTGAAGACCTCGCGGCTGCAATCGGCCTTCTGGCGCGACCTTGCCAGGGACGCCCGCTTCAGCGTCGACGCAGGCCCCAGCGACGCCATCCGCTTTCCCCGCACCGGGCCGCATGACGAGCGGCTGGGCTACCGGCAGCTTCCCGACTTCATCGACCGCCTGCAGCTCCATGGCTATGCCGTCACCCGCCAGGCGCGCATGTCGCCGCGGCTGATCGAGCTGCAGGAGCACGGGCTCTTCGCCCCCTACCGCGAGAAAAACCAGGCCGGCCTGAGCGTGCGCGACTGCCGCAACGAAGCGCTGCTGCACACGCGCGTGCCCGGGCGCGCCTACGAGCGCTTCGAGGACGTGCCCCCGCTGCTGGTGAGCGCCCTGCTCTTCGTCGAGGACCGCCACCTGCTGGATGCGCAGCCGGTGCAGCGCAACCCTGCCATCGACCCGGAGCGCTTCGCGAAGGCGGTGCTCGAGCAGGCTCTGCGAACGGTCAGCCTGGGCCGGACGGCGAGCGGGGGCAGCACGCTGGCCACCCAGATCGAGAAGTACCGCCATTCGCCGCAGGGCCGCACCGGGTCGGTCGGCGAGAAGCTGCGCCAGATGGCGTCGGCCTCGCTGCGCGCCTACCAGGACGGCGAGGACACGCAGGCGCGGCGGCGCCAGATCGTCGTCGACTACCTCGACACCGTGCCGCTGGCCGCGCGCCCGGGCATCGGCGAGGTGCACGGCCTGGGCGACGGCCTGTGGGCCTGGTACGGGCGCGACTTCCGCGAGGTCAACCGCCTGCTGGCCGACGACGCCGAAGGCGCCGCGCCCACGCCCGAGGCGCTCGAACGCCAGGCCGGCGCCTTCAAGGAAGCGCTGTCGCTGATGATCGCGCAGCGCCGCCCCTCGCAGCACCTGCTCGGCGACGGCGAGGGCCTGGCCCGGCTGACCGACAGCTACCTGCGGCTGATGGCCGAGGCCGGCCTGATCACGCCCACCCTGCGCGATGCGGCACTGCCGCTTCCCCTGCACCTGCAGCCCGAGCTGCCGCCGACGCCCCGGCCGGATTTCGTGCAGCGCAAGGCCACGACCGCGCTGCGCACGCATATCTCCACGCTGCTCGACGTGCCGCGCGCCTACGACCTGGAGCGCCTCGACCTCGAGGCCGAAACCAGTCTCGACAGCCAGGCGCAGGCCGTGGCGGCCCGGGTGCTGGCCGGCCTGCGCACGCCCGCCGCGGCCAAGGCGGCGGGACTGTACGGCTCGCACATGCTCGACCCGGGTGCGGACCCGGGCCCGCTGGTCTACAGCTTCACGCTGTTCGAGCGCGGCGCCGGGGCCAACCTGCTGCGCGTGCAGGCCGACAGCATCGACCAGCCCTTCGACGTGAACCAGGGCGCCCGGCTGGACCTGGGCTCGACCGCCAAGCTGCGCACCCTGGTGAGCTACCTGGAGCTCGTGGCCGAGCTGCACGCGAGCTGGTCCGGCCTGAGCACGGCCGAGCTGTCGGCGCTGGCGCCCAGCCCGCGCGACCCGCTGGGCACCTGGGCGCGGCAATACCTGCTGCGGGCCAAGGACCGCCGGCTCGCGCCGATGCTCGAGGCGGCCATGGAGCGGAAATACTCCGCGAATCCGGGCGAGGCCTTCTTCACCGGCGGCGGGCTGCACCAGTTCGAGAACTTCGAGCGCTCGCGCAACGGCAGCTCGATGACGGTGCGCGAAGGCTTCAAGCACTCGGTCAACCTGGTGTTCATCCGCCTGATGCGCGACCTGGTCCGCCACCGCATGTTCGGCGGCGCGACGGACCCCGAGCGGATGCTGAAGGACCCCGCCGACCCGCGCCGGCGCGAGCTGCTCGCGCGCTTCGCCGACCGCGAGGGCTCGGCCTTCCTCGTCCGCTTTCATCGCAAGTACCAGAACCGCAGCGCCGCGGAAGCCGAGGCGCTGCTGCTGCGCGGCCTCAGGCCTTCGGCGCCGCGCCTGGCGAGCGTGCTGTTCACGATCGAGCCGGATGCCAGCGAGGCACGGCTCGACGAGCTGCTCGCGCGGCAGCTCGGCCGGGGCGCGGCCTCGCCGCGCGAGCTGAAGGCGCTGCGCACCACCTACGCCGGCCTGTCGCTGGCCGATCGCGGCTACGTCGCCCGCGTGCATCCGCTGGAGCTCTGGCTGGTGGGATTCCTGCGGCGCCACCCGGGCGCGACGCTGGCCGATGTGCTGGACGCGAGCGCGGGCGAACGCCAGGAGGTCTACGCCTGGCTCTTCAAGACGCGCCACAAGAGCGCGCAGGACAGGCGCCTGCGCGAGTTGCTCGAGCTCGACGCCTTCGCACAGATCCATCGCTCATGGCAGCGCCAGGGCTACCCGTTCGCCTCGCTGACGCCGTCGTACGCCAGCGCCATCGGCGCATCGGGCGACCGGCCGGCCGCCCTGGCCGAGCTGATGGGCATCATCGTGAACGACGGCGTGCGGCTGCCCACGCAGCGAGTCGAGGCACTGCACTTCGCGCGCGACACGCCCTACGAGACACGCCTGGAGCCGCGCAACGCGAAGCCCGAGCGGGTGCTGCCGACGGAAGTGACGGCGACGCTGCGCCGGGCACTCTTCGAGGTTGTGAACGACGGCACGGCAAGGCGCCTGAAAGGCGCGCTCGCGGACGCGAGCGGCCGCGCGATCGACATCGGCGGCAAGACCGGCACCGGCGACCACCGCTACGAGCGCACCGGCCGCGGCGGCCGGGTGATCTCCGAGCGCAAGATCGACCGCTCCGCCACCTTCGTCTTCATGATCGGCGAGCGCTACTTCGGCACCGTCATGGCCTATGTGCACGAACCCTATGCCGCCCGCTACCGGTTCACGAGCGCGCTGCCGACCCAGCTGCTGAAGTCGCTGGGGCCGCAGCTGCTGCCCGTGCTCCAGCGCAGCGGGTGCGGGGGCGACTGATTTTTCCGGCGGCCGGCGGCTCAGGCCGACTTGCCGTCCCTCCCCACGCCGGAGCCCGGCATACCCGTTTTCGGGTATGGCCGTGGCGCTGTCGCCTCCCTACGATCCGCGCTGTCGATGGTTCAAGAAGGATCGCGGACATGCCCAAACGCGCTATACAGCCGACGCCGGCCTTCCGGCAGGCGGTGGACGACATGCAAGCCAAGGCCGGGCCGAACACGGTGGGGCTGGTCATGCGTTTCAACGAGGACGACAGCACGCTTCGCGACCTTTGGTCGGAGGGCTCCAATGCTCCGAAGCACAAGTACAACCCCCATCCGGCGGATCGGCCCGAGATGTGGCGCTGCGACCTGCCGGGTGGAGGCTCGCGCCGAGCCAACAAGGTCAACGACATTCGCGGCTATCACGCAGAGGAGATATTCATCGCCTGCTGGCCGGCCCTGCTGCGAGGTGCCGACCTGCAGGAAAACCAGCTGCGTTGTGTCGAGCTGGCGCTCTCGAAGAGCCCTTGCTATGGCGACTCGGGATCGTCGCTGCTGCGCCTCGCCAACACACCGAGGTACATGCCGGTCGGCTGCTCCTCGAAGCTTTACGAGTTCGTGCTGGCGAAGGACATGCGCATCGAATGGCGCATCGCATTCCTATCACTGAATGGCTCGGACGCGACAAGCTACGCCCCCATGGGCGGCATCGGCGTCGACCGGCTCATGAGTGCCAGGGAGCGACAGATCGCCGACGCAGCCGTTCAACAGGTCAGATATCAGGCAGTCGACGCGCCGCGGTCACTGGAGTTTGCCCGGCTTCAAGCCAATATGTCCACGTTGATGCGGCAGCGGGCAAATCAACTGACCGGTCACGACAAAGGCCTGCTGATGAATGAGGCTAGGGCAGAAAACCAGGCAGCCATCGCTTTGAGAGCCAGGGTGCAACAGCGATCCACGGCCTTGCAAACCCAAGCCAGAACCCTTTCCGTCGGTGTTGCGCAGCAAGGCATCGCGCTGCTCGAAGGCCTGCCCAATGTCGACGTCAGGCGGTGGATCTGATCCGCGTTTAGCGTCTGGACTTAGAGGCTCAGGCCGCCTTGCGCTGCTCCGCCCCCGGCACCGCTGCGATCAGGCTGCGCGTGTACGGATGCTGCGGCCGGTCCCAGATGTCGCGGTGGCTTCCGGTCTCGACGATCTTTCCCTGGCTCATCAACATCACGCGGTCGGCGATGTAGCGCACCACCGAGAGGTCGTGCGAGATGAACAGGTACGAGAGCCCGAAGTCCTCCTTCAGCTCCACCAGCAGGTTCAGGATCTGCGCCTGCACCGACACGTCGAGCGCCGAAACGGGCTCGTCGAGCACCACCAGCGAAGGCCGCAGCACCAGCGCGCGCGCGATGCCGATGCGTTGGCGCTGGCCGCCCGAGAACTCGTTGGGAAAGCGCCGCGCCGCGTCCGCCGGCAGGCCCACGCGCTCCAGGATGGCTGCGATGCGGCTGTGGCGTTCCGCGCGGTCCGACACGCCGTGCACCTTCAGCACCGATTCGAGGATGTCGAACACGCTGCGCCTCGGGTTCAGCGAGGCATACGGGTCCTGGAACACCATCTGCACGCGGCGGCGCCACGGCTTGAGCGCCTTCTCGGACAGCCCGGCGATGTCGGTGCCGTCGAACACGATGCGGCCGCCTGCCGGGTTCACCAGTCGCAGCAGCGTGCGCGACAGCGTGGACTTGCCGCAGCCCGATTCGCCGACCAGGCCCACGGTCTCGCCGGCGCGGATGTCGAAGGACACGCCATCCACCGCATGCAGCACGCCGCCGCCGCGCCTGGGGTAGTCGGTGCGCAGCTCCTGCACCGACAGCAGCGGCTCGCCCCCCGCCGCGCGAACCGGCAGGGCCCGTACCTTCGAAGCGGGTTGCGGCACGTGGAGCGTGAAGTCGCGCACGCCGGTGACGGGGTCGAGCCGCGTCTGTATCTCGGGCAGCCTCGCGTCGGCATGGTGCAGTGAGCTGCCGGCGTGCAGCGACGCGCCGAGCAGGCCCTTGGTGTAGGGGTGCGACGGTGTGGCGAAGAGCCTGGAGGTGGGGGCCTCCTCGACCTTCTCTCCGCCGTACATCACGGCCACGCGGTCGGCCCACTGCGCGACCAGGCCCAGGTCGTGCGTGATCAGCAGCAGCGCCATGTCGAGCTCGCGGCGCAGGCCGTCGAGCAGCTCCAGAATCTGCGCCTGGATGGTCACGTCGAGCGCGGTGGTCGGCTCGTCGGCCACCAGCAGGCGCGGCCTGCAGGCCACGGCCATCGCGATCATTACGCGCTGGCGCTGGCCGCCCGAAAGATTGTGCGGATGGTCGTCGATGCGCTGGTGCGGTTCGGGAATGCGCACCAGGTCGAGCAGCTCGATCGCGCGCTTGCGGGCCGCCGCGGGAGAGAGCTTCTCGTGCCTGCGCAGCGTCTCCTCGATCTGCGCGCCGATGGTGTGCACCGGGTTCAGCGAGGTCATCGGCTCCTGGAAGATCATCGCGATCTCGCGCCCGCGCACCTCGCGCAAGGCCGCCGGCGACAGCGAGAGGATGTCGCGCCCGTCGAAGCGGATGCTGCCGCGCAGCGCGGTGCCGGGTGCCAGAAGCCGCAGCAGCGCGAGCGCGGTGGTCGACTTGCCGCAGCCCGACTCGCCCACCAGCGCCAGCGTTTCGCCGCGCTGCAGCGTGAGGTCGAGCCCGCGCACGGCCTGGATGGGGCCGTTCGATCCGTGGAAGAAGACATCGAGGCCGCGCACGTCGAGCAGCGGCGCGGTGGTGCTCACCTGTTCGAGCGTCATTTCAGCGGCCCCTCAGGCGCGGGTTGAAGGCGTCGTTGAGTCCGTCGCCCACGAGGTTGAGCGCGAGCACCGTCAGCACGATGGCCGCGCCCGGCAGCGCCGTGAGGTACCACGCGGTGCGCAGCAGCTCGCGGCCCTGCCCGATCATGCTGCCCCACGACACCGCGTTGGGGTCGCCCATGCCGAGGAAGGACAGCGCCGACTCGATGAGGATCGCGCTGGCCACCAGCACCGAGGTGGTCACGATCACGGGCGGCAGTGCGTTGGGCAATATCTCCTGGAAGATGATGCGCGCATGGCTGAAGCCCTGGCTGCGCGCGGCCAGCACGAACTCGGTCTCGCGCAGCGCGCGGAACTCGGCGCGCACCAGCCGGGCGATGACCGGCCACGAGGCGAGCCCGATGGCGAACACGATCACCGGCACCGAGGGCTGGCCGATCGCGACCACCACGATCACGAACAGGAACGAAGGCATGGTCTGGAACAGCTCGGTGATTCGCACCAGCACGTCGTCGATGCGGCCGCCGAAGTAGCCCGCCGTGGCGCCCACGAGGACGCCGATCGCCAGGCTCAGCACGGCCGCCACCACGCCCACCGAGAGCGAGATGCGCGCGCCGTGCGCAATGCCGGCGATGACGTCGCGGCCCAGCGAATCGCTGCCCAGCGGGTAGTCGGCGTCCTGCCCCGGCCACAGCAGCGGCTGCGCCACCATGTCCAACGGGTCACCCGGATAGAGCAGCGGCGCGACCAGCGCCAGCACGAGCATGAAGGCCAGCAGCAGCAGGCCCGCCATCGCCGCCGGGTTGCGCACGAATGCGCGCAGCGCGGCATGGCGGCTGGAGAGTGGCCTGACATCCACTGCGGCCTTGGCCGTGACGACGGGCCTGGTTGCGGCCTTGGGAGCCGGCGCCGGGGCCGGCGGGTGCGCGATGGCGGTATCGAGTGGGAACTGTGCGGACATCGGGGATCGCAGTCGGGAAGATCGGAAATGAAGCTCAGCGCACCTGGATGCGCGGATCGAGCCAGGCATGCAGCAGGTCGACCAGCATGTTGGCCACGATGACCAGCATCGAGGACATCAGCAGCACGCCCAGCAGCACCGTGTAGTCGCGGCCCGCAACCGAATCGAAGGCCAGGCGGCCCAGGCCGGGCCAGCTGAAGACGGTCTCGACCACGACAGCGCCGCCCAGCAGCGTGCCGAAGTGCATGCCGGCGACGGTGGTGACCGGAATCAGCGCGTTGCGCAGCACGTGCCGCAGGTTGACGGCCCATGGGTGCAGGCCCTTGGCCTCGGCGGTGCGCACGAAGTCCTGGCGCGTCACCTCGAGCATCGCCGCGCGCGTGAGGCGCGAGAAGATCGCGATGTAGAAGCCCGACATCGCCAGCGCCGGCAGCACGAGGTGCCGCGCCACGTCGACCGCGTGCCGCCAGCCGGTGTAGCCCGCGCCGATGCTTTCACTGCCGCCGGTGGGCAGCCAGCCCAGGTGCACCGAGAACAGCACGATCGCCATCAGGCCGAGCCAGAAGCCCGGCGTGGAATACAGCAGCAGCGCGAGCACCGAGAGCGTGCGGTCCTGCCAGCGCCCTACCCGCGTGGCCATGATCGTGCCCAGCGCGATGCCGATGGCCAGCGCGAAGGCCAGCGCCGTAACCATCAGCAGCAGCGTGTTGCCCAGCCGCGCGCCGATCAGCGACACCACCGGCATGTTGTAGCGCGGCGAGACGCCGAGGCTGAAGTGCGCGAGGTTGTTGAGGTAGGCGCCCAGCTGGTGCAGCACGGGCAGGTCGAGCCCGAAGTGGCTGCGCAGCTGCGCCATGCTCTCGGCGGTGGCCGAGCCAGATTCGGCGGCCACCACGTCGGCGGCGTCGCCCGGAATCCACTGCATCAGCACGAAGTTGAGAAGAATCACGCCGACGACGGTCGGCACGGCCTGCCACGCCGTGCGCGCCAGCGTGCGGCTTGCGCTGCGCAGGTTCATAGAGGGTTCTGGAAGGAGGCGGTCAATCGGGCCGTCAGGCTATACGAGCGGCTTCACGCATCGAAGGAAGCTTTCCTTCTACGCATATCCGATTTGCTTCGTTGGCCAGGCGTCGCGCGCGCATCTAGATTGCGGTCCGACTTCCAGGGCCCCACGAAGATGATCCAGATCACAACCATCGGCAAGGCGCTGCTCGCGCTGGCCTTGCTCGCGACCCACTACGCGCTCCAGGCCGCCCCGCAGGCGGGCGGCACGGTCACGCTGGTGCTGCAGAACGAGCCGCCCACGCTGGTGTCGATCGCGCATTCGCACTCCTCCACCCTGGCCGTCAGCGCGAAGGTCACCGAGGGCCTGCTGAAGTACGACCAGGACCTGAAGCCGCAGCCTCAGCTCGCCACGGCATGGCAGGTGAGCTCTGACGGCCGGACCTACACATTCACCCTGCGCCGCGGCGTGAAATGGCACGACGGGCGCGACTTCAGCTCGGCCGACGTGGCCTATTCGATCCTGCTGCTGAAGGAACACCATCCGCGCGGCCGCAGCACCTTCGCGCCGGTGGAGCGCGTGAAGACGCCCGACCCGTACACGGCGGTTCTCGAGCTGTCGCGCCCGGCGCCCTACCTGCTGAAGGCCTTCGTCGCGTCGGAAGCGCCCATCGTGCCGAAGCATCTCTACGAGAACGGCGGCGACGTGCTGCGCAACCCCAACGGCTCGGCGCCCGTGGGTACCGGTCCGTTCAGGTTCAAGGAATGGGTGCGCGGCAGCCACATCGTGTACGAGCGCAATCCCGACTACTGGGACAGGCCCAAGCCCTACATCGACAGGCTGATCGTGAAGATCATTCCCGACGCGGCCTCGCGCTCCATCGCCTTCGAGACCGGCGACGTGGACATCGGCTACCGCACGCCCGTCTCGCCCGGCGACATCGAACGGCTGAAGGCGAACCCGAAGCTGGGCTTCGAGACCAAGGGCAACAGCTATTCCTACAACGTGACGCGCCTGGAGTTCAACCTGCGCCAGCCGCAGCTCAAGGAGCTGAAGGTGCGCCAGGCGATCGCGCATGCCGTCAGCCGCGAGGTGGTGCGCGACAACGTGTTCTACGGCTACGGCGTGATCTCCTATTCCCCCATCGCGCCCGGCCTCAAGGAATTCCACGACACCCGCCCCACGCCCTACCCCTACGCGCCGAAGACCGCCGAGCGCCTGCTCGACGAGGCGGGCTTTCCGCGCGGGGCCGACGGCACGCGCTTCACGCTTGCGCTCGACTTCAACCCGAGCGACGTTCACAAGCGCCTGGCCGACTACGTGAAGCAGGCGCTGGGCCGGGTCGGCATCAGGGTCGACATTCGCGCCACGGACTTCTCGCAGTACGTGAAACGCATCTACACCGAGCAGAACTACGACCTGGCGATCAACGGCACCAGCAACCTGTTCGATCCCACGGTGGGTTCGCAGCGCCTGTACTGGTCGAAGAACATCCGCCAGGGCGTGCCCTTCTCGAACGGCACCTTCTACGACAACCCGGTGGTCGACAGGCTGCTGGAAGACGCCGCGGTCGAGATCGATCCGGCTAAGCGGGTGGCCCTCTTCAAGGAGTTCCAGCGCATCGTCGGCGTCGAGGTGCCCGACCTGAACCTGCTCTCGCCCACCTACTTCACCATCTACAACCGCCGGGTGCACGACCATTCGCTCACGGGCGACGGCGTGGAGGCGAACTTCGCGGACGTCTATATTCGCTGACTGCCTTTCCTTTCACCTGTCGCGAAGAAGATGCCGCTGAATGCCCACGAACTGAAACAACTCGCCGAAGCCGGCGACCGATCCGGGGTCTCCCCTTGCGGCTGCTGGCTGCACCGGGCGGATGCCTGGGAGAGCTTCGCCGAAGACCGCTGGCCCGCCGACCTGCTGCAGCGCGTCGACACGCTGCGCGCCGAAGGCGTCGACGAACCGACCTTCGAGGAGTTCCACCCCGGCGGCACGCGCTACGACTCGGCCGAAGCGCCGATCTCGGTGGCGCACTTCCCGTTCAACCGCTGCGACGTGTACCGGTGCACGGCCTGCCAGCGGCTGGTGCTGCGCTACACAGAGTTCGGCGGCTACTACGTCGACCACCGCGCGCGTCGGGTGGATGCCGCGCTGGTGATCGCCTGACGCAGCTGACGCAGGCTCAGGCCAGCAGGCCTTTCCAGTAGAGCCGCGCGGCGGCCAGCACGGTGCGCATCTGCGTCGTGTGGGCCAGCCGGAAGGCGGCGCCGCGCACCGTCTCGTCGGGAAACTCCGTCACGAGCGTGAACGGCACCGTGGAGCGCTCGTCGGTCGTGACGAGGCACGGAATGCCGTTGATCCGCTCGAACGGCAGCTCGCCCACATGGGCATGCCACATCCGCTGCTGCAACGCGTTGAACTCGGCCAGCTCCGGCGAACCGGAATGCAGCTCCTCGGTGAGCGCATGCAGGAACCGCATGCCGTCCAGTCCGGGGTGGCGTCGGAAGATCAGGAAGAAGCCCTTGGGCACGGTCCACAGCTCGCCGCCCAGCGGCACGTAGCCCGCGCGGGGCCGCGTCCATTCGTGCGCCGGATAGCCGTGCAGGCTCAGGTGCAGGCGCGCGCCGGTGCGGGCGATGGCCTCGAGCCGCGCGGCCTTCTCTCCGAAGGGCGGCTTCGTGCGGGCCTCCAGGTCGTCGCCCAGCGCCGTATAACGGGCCGCGTGCGCCATGTGATTCGGATGCGTGGCCTGCAGGCGGTAATGCAGCGCGGCGCCGTCGGGGTTCTCGAGCGGCACCAGTGCGTAGTGGGCGTCGCGGTGGGTGTTCAGGTGGCGGGCCGCGCGCAGTGCGCCGACGACGCCCGAACTCTCGTTCGCATGCTGCCCGGCCGTGATCGCCAGGCCCGGCAGCGCGCCGCGCACATGCACGCCGGCGACCTTCCGGCCCTGGAAGGAGGTCACGGAAAACGGCTCTCCCGGCAGCTGCGCGACGATGCGTTCGACCTCAACGGGCGCGAGCGAGCGTTCGGCCTCGTCGAGCACCAGCGTGGCGTCCACGGGAGGATCGACGCGGCGGTGCCGTGCGAGCCGCACCGTCACCCGCGTGTCGCCGTCGGCCTGCGAGACCAGCGGCACTATCTGCCCCGGCTGCAGCGTGCGGTCGGCCTCGGGCAGGCCTGCGCGTGCCTTGAAGAATTCCAGCACGCCGTAGTAGCTGTCCTCGTGCAGCGCCTCGAAGGTGCTGATGGTCTCCTCGCCGAACGGAAGGCGCCGCTCGATGCCGGCGGTCGCGATGTCGATCTCCAGCGTGTCGAACAGGGGCAGCGTGGCCGGCCACTCGTGCTTGCGCACTGCGTCGAGCGCAGCCTCGCAGGCGATCTCGAACTCTGTTCGCAGCGGCGCGTCTTCCACCAGCGCGTCGCCCTGCCAGACGCGCAGCCAACCGCAGGGAGAAGCGGTGCCGTCGTTCGGCGCGAACACCTGCCAGCGCCTGCCGCCGGTCTCGACGATGTAGTCCGACTGGAGCTCGTCGCCTTCGACGAAGCGCAGCGTGTTCCTCTTGCCGATCAGCCCGGCCAGCGGATAGGCCTCGAGCCGGAAGCGCTGCCCCTTGCCGGCGGGCGTGCGCACCACGATCTCGCGCGCGCCGGGACTTTCGCCTTCGAACTCCTCGAGAAAGAAATGCACCAGCGGCTTGTACGCGCTGCGCAGCACCGCCGTGACACCCGCTGCGGCCAGCGTCTTCTCAGCCGCACGGCGCGCCGCCTCGTCCTCGAACAGCCAGGCCTCCACGCGCGTCGCCGGGCCGGCGGTGAAGCGCTGCACCAGTTGCGTGAGGGTTCGAGGGACGATGGTGTCGAGCAGCGAAGTCATGCAGCGAGCGTTTCGGGGTCGGAGAAGAAGCTGTGCTCGATCTGGCGGATGGATTTCCAGTCGGCCGTGAGCCGGTCGAACTGGGCATCGAACAGGCCCACCATGCCCAGCGCCGTGCGCAGGTCGGTGGTCACGTTCAGGCGGTCGCCCGTTTTTACCCATCGCTTCACGCTGACGCAAGACGGCAGCTGTTCGATCGAATCCCAGGCGAAGTCCCTGGCGAGCACGCCCGCCTTGGGCGAAACCAGCAGGATATGGCCGCAGAAGCCGCTGAAGCGCGGCTGCTCGTTCAGCGTCTGCTTGAAGAGCTGCGGATTGACGAAGGCCTCGACCGTCACCGAGATCTGGTTCTCGCCGGTCACGGCCGTCGTGAGGCGCGGGTCGAGGCTGCCGTGCAGGCGGGAGTTCAGCTCGACGATGGTCGGCCCCTCGGCCGTCACGATCAGCTCCAGGTGGGACGGTCCGTAGTGCAGCCCCACGGCGTCGAGCACCTGCACCGCGTAGGCGATGACTTCCGCGTACTGCGGTTGCGTGTGGTCGACCACGAGCATCTTCTCCAGCCGGGGCGAATGGCTGCGGTCGCGCTCCACCTCCCAGAGGCTGACCACCTTGTGATGGCCTTCGAAGGAGACGGAATCGACGATGTATTCCTGCCCCTCGCTGTACGACTGCACGAGGATGTCCTCCTGCACCTCGTCGTACGAGGACTTGATCGCCAGCACGTTGCGGGCGGCCTCCTCCACCTGCTCTTGCGTGCGGCAGATCTTCACGCCCTTCACGCCGGAGCTGCGCGTGGGCTTGATGACCACCGGCAGGCGCGCATGGGCCCGCGCCCAGTCGGCGATCTCCTGCGGCGAGCGCGACTGGAACTGCTGCGGCGTGCGCACGCCGGCGCGCCGCAGCGCCTCGATCTGCTCGAACTTGTCGCGCCGCGCGGCGGTGAGTTCCACCGGGTTGCGCAGCGGCACCTCGAGCGCATCGGCCAGCCTGGAGGCCAGCTCGACGCCGCTGTCGACGCCCGGCAGCACCACGCTGATGCCCAGGTCTCGCAGCGCATCGGCCGTCTGGCGCAGGTCGCCGCGATGCACCACGCTGCGCACGTAGTCGGCCGGGTTGATCTGCGTCTGCAGGCGCTGCGGCAGCGACTCGCTGCTCAGCACGTGCACGCAGCGCACGCCGTACGAGCGGAAGGCGGGCGCCAGGTGCGCGCTGGTCGAGGCGCCGTCGACGATGGCCACGGTATCAAGCAACTGCTTCTTCATGGAGTCTCTTCTCTGCGGTGGGTTGAAACAGGCGGCGCACGTAGATGTACGCGCGCCGCTCGCGATGGACCAGCCGTTGCGGTCCGTAGGTGATGTGGAGGTCGGCGTTGCGCAGCTCGCCGGGCGACGAGAAGTCCCACGGCAGCGGGTCGCTCGCCAGCAGGAACTCGACGTGCGCGTACGAGCGCGGCGCGAAGATGTCGGGCACGTCCACGCCGCGGCCCGTGAGCTTGTCGAGCAGCGCGGTGACGATGTCGAAGCCGTAGCCGTCGCGCACGATGTCGCAGATGAAGCTGCCGGCGATGCGCGGATTGAGCTCGATCACGTAGGGCACGCCGTCGCGCACGATGCAATCCAGGTGCACGGGCCCCCACGAGAGGCCGGCGAGTTCGATGGTGCTGGCGCCGGCGTCGATCAGCCGGCGCAAGGCGGTGTCGTCCAGGTCGAGCTCGGAGGTGTAGCCGCGCTCCAGGAAGCCCTCGCCGCGGCGCTTGAGCTTGCGCATCGCGCCCACGTACCGCCCGTCGAAGTACTCGACGCAGTATTCGGCGCCCTCGAGGAATTCCTCGACGATCACGCTGTCGGTCAGGCCGGTGCGCCGGTTGGCTTGCAGCTCGTCGGCCAGCGCCTCGGCGTGCCGCCTGGCCTCGCCCGCATCGGCGCAGCGCTTCACTCCGTGGCTTGCCGAGCCTTCGGACGGCTTCACCACCACGGGGAAGCGCAGCGCGCCCACGCGGTCCCAGAGCGCCGGCAGGTCGGACAGCGCGCCGTCGACGAACTTCGCGGTCGGCAGGCCGCTCGCAGCCAGAAGCGCCTTCTGGTTCGCCTTGGACACGCTGCGCGCCACTGCGGCGGCGTCCGGCCCCGGCAGGCCGAGCTGTTCGGCCACCTGCGCCGCGAGCCGCGCGTAGACGTCGTTGGCCGTGGTAACGCGCAGCCGGCGATCAGGATCGGGATGGTGGTCGCGCAGCCAGGCGACCACCGCGTCGGCCTCGGTCTGCAGGTTGACGATTTCCACCTCCGGCGGAAACACGCCCTGCAGCAGGTCGTTCGGCCCGCTGATCACCGTCACCTGCAACTGCCTGTCGAGTGCCGCGCGCACCAGCGCGAGGCTGGTGCCGGTCTTGCGCGCACCGATCACGATGAGTCGTGTCATTCGATACCCCGGAAGAAAAAGGAACGTCGGCCCTAGAGGCACAGCACGGCGATCAGCGCGCCGGCCAACCGCAGGAAGGCCGACAGGTCGAACGCGAACACCGCCCCGGTCGCGACCTGCGCGGGCAAGCCGACCAGCAATGCCCCGAACAGGGCCACGCCGATGGCGCTGCCGACCTGGCGCGCCGCGCCGAAGATCGCCGAAGCGGTGGCCGACAGCGAGGAAGCCACGCTGCCGATCACCAGCGACGTGAGGGCCGGCGTGCCGATGCCCGCGCCGATAGCCAGCAGAAGCAGGCTGGGCAGGATGCGCAGGTACGGCGTGGCGGCGTCCACGCCGTGCAGCAGCGCGAACGCCAGCGCGGAGAGCAGGAAACCCGCGATCACCGGCGTGCGCTGCGAGAAGCGCCTGGCCAGCCGTCCGCTCGCGAGGTTCGCCAGCATGATCACGGTGAAGGGCAGCAAGGCAAGGCCGGTCTGCGTGGGCGTGTAGCCCTTCGAATGCTGGAAGTACAGGCTCAGCACGAAGATCGACCCGTAGAAGGTGATGTTCATGAGCACGCCGAGCACGATGGCCGCGGAGAACGCCCTGCTGCGGAAGATGCCGAGCGGGATCATCGGCGCCGGCACGCGCGACTCGTTGCGCACGAAGGCGGCGATGGCCAGTGCGGCGACGGCGAAGCCCGCGAGCACCGTCCAGTCGGTCCAGCCGAGCACGCCGCCCTCGATGACCGCATGGGTGAGGAAGAACAGCGCGACGATGGCCAGCAGCTGCCCGCCCACGTCCAGCCTGCCGGCCGCCGCGCGAACCGTCTCGGCGACGTAGCGGCGCACCGCCCACAGGCCCAGGGCGCAGATCGGCAGGTTCACGAAGAAGATCGAGCGCCAGCCCAGGCCGGTCGTCAGCGCGCCGCCGAGCACGGGCCCCGCGGCACTCACCACGCCGCCGATGGCGCTCCACCACCCGATGGCGCGCGTGCGTGCCACCGCGTCGCCCGCGCAGGCGTGCGACAGCAGCGACAGCGAGGTCGGCAGGATCAGCGCCGCGCCGACACCCTGCGCCGCGCGCGCCGCGATCAGCACGCCGATGGAAGGCGCGACCGCGCAGCCCAGCGAGGCCAGCCCGAACAGCACCAGCCCGACGCTGAAGACGCGCCGGCTGCCGAAGCGGTCGGCAAAAGAGCCGGCCGTGAGCAGCAGCGCCGCGAAGGCCAGCGTGTAGGCGTCGACGATCCACTGCAGGCCGGTCACGCCGGCCCCGAGGTCTTTGCCGATCTGCGGCATCGCCACGTTGACGATGGTCACGTCGAGCTGCACCACCACGAAGCCGAAGCTGGTCGCGGCCAGAGTCCAGCCGATGCCGGTGGCGCGCCGCCCGGCGGGTGCGAGTTCGGCCAGTGAAGTGCTGCCTGCGGCGCTCATTCCGACGCCCTCAGTTCGCGTGCGCTCCTGCGGCGCTCGCTCAGCGCCTCAAGGCGCGGCACCAGGCTCTGGATGACGCGCGGCAGCAGGTAGATCGGCAGCTGCGCGCAGGCGAAGAACAGCGCGATGGCGGGCGTCGCCGCGGCGCCGAGCGCAGCCCACAGCAGCCCGACGTTGCGGTTGCCCATGAGCAGCGCGACGTTCAGGCGGGTGCGCACGCTGCCCGGCGTGAGCAGGTACGCGATGCATTGCACGCCGACGTTGGCGGCGAACGCCAGCGCAATGGCCGCGATCACGAGCGCCGGCTGGTCCACGATGGCCTGCTGCAGGCCGGCCATCGTGCCGACCGCGAAGACCAGCAGCGCGACCACCACGACGCCGTCGATCGCGCCCGCGTGGGCCGCGAGGCGCTCCTTCGCGAACCGGCGCACGAGGATCGCCGCGCCCTCGGCCGTGCCGACCAGCAGGACCAGCCGCAACGCGAGGCTCGAAGGCTGGATGGCCACGCCCGGATCCCGCCCGAACCACTGCGCCAGCAGCGGCGCGGTGAGCGGCACCAGCGCCATCGCCGCCAGCGTGGCAACCAGCGCGACGGCCGCGTCCAGTCCCAGCATGCGGGCCACGGCCGAGGTGCCGCTGGCCGGCGGTGCGCAGAAGGCGAGCACCAGCGCCAGGGTCCATGCCGGCGGCAGGCCCAGCGCGAGGCCCGCCAGGCCCGCGACGACGGGGCACACGACGATCGCGCACAGCGGCAGCGCCAGCGAAACCGCCGGCCGGCGCGCGACCGCCAGCACGGTGGCCGGGTCGACGCGCAACAGGGTGCCGAGCACGAAGATGAACACGGTCACCGGCATCAGCGGGCGTGCCGCGTCCGCGAGCGCCGGCACGAGCAGGCCCAGGAAGACGCCGGCGGCCAGCACGCTCGGGCCGTTGCGGGTCAGGACGGCGAACGGCCCCGGCATCGGCTCAGGCCTGCTCGCTCAAGGCGGGTTGGCGCGCATCCGCGTTGCGCGAGCGCACCGGCTCGCTGGCGCGCGGCAGCAGGAAGGGATCGAACACCCGCTCCTGCCGCTTGCCGAAGGAGCGGAAGTTCCACAGGTTGGTCGTGACCATGATGCGCTGCACCCAGCGATAGGCGCGGTCGTTGGAGTCGAAGCTGGGCACGAAGCTGTCGCGCGAGTGCAGCGCGAAGCGGTTGTTGACGAAGACCAGCCGGCCCGGCTTGATGTCGATGGCCTCGGAGACCGCCCTCACCTCGCGGTGGAAGTTCTCCAGCGCCGTCCTGGCGCGCTGGTTCACGGGCAGCACCATGTCGGGGTAGAAGGCCACGGTCACGCGCGGCAGCTCCAGCGGGCCCGACAGCACCGGGCTCAGGTCGGTGTTGTCGCGCGGCGTGGGCGTGGCGCCGCGCCAGCGGTACGGCACGCGGATGATGAAGTTGCGGCCGTAGAGCGCCTCCAGGTCCTCGTCGCTCAGGCGGGCCAGCGCGAGCCGCGCGTCGGCCACCCGCGTGAACGGCCCCCGGCCCTCGCCCTCGGGCGCGGCGCGCAGTCCGAGCAGCAGCAGCGCGAGCGGCGAGGTGTCGCCCTCGGGCATGAAGGCCTGGGCGGCATTCTCGATGTGGAAGTCGAGCTCCACCTCGGAGCCCAGGCCGGTGTAGTCGTTGCGCGTGTGCTTGTGCGGCGTGAGGTTGTTGACCAGCTCCAGCCCTTCGTGCGAGATCGAGTACGGCTCGCCGATGGCAGCGCCGAGCGCCGCGAGCAGGTTCTCGCTGAGCACGCCGTCCTTGAACTGGCGCCCGGTCTCGCCGAACTGCGGGCTGCCCCTCACGCCGGAGTCGATCGGCAGGTTGTCGACCACCAGGTAGGCATAGGCGGCGCTGTTGGACGATTTGATGACTTCCAGCAGCCGCACCAGGCGTTCCGGAAAACCGGAATAGACGCGCCGGCGAAGCTCGCCGATGTAGGCCGAACTCCCTGCCGGGTCGTAGTCGAGGTCTCCGAGCACCTGACGGATCTGCTCGGCCTCGCTGGCGGTGATGCTCACTTCGGCTCTCGAACCTTGGTCTGACATGAAAACTCCTTGAGTGTGTCGACAGGCGCGCGGCAAGGCGCGTCACGATGGGACAGCGGTTGGGTCTGCTGACGCTGACGCGAGGCTATTGGCGATTTTTTATCTCAAAAACGAATCTATTTGATATTCCATATCCGATAATCAGATTTATTACTTTCCGCTGAATCTGGAGAAAAGAGGTCGCCCATGGACCGTGTATTGCTCGAAACCTTCAAGGCCGTGGTGGACGAAGGCGGTGCCCTGAAGGCGGCCAACGTGCTCGGCTGTGCCCAGTCCAACGTGACGACGCGGCTCAAGCAGATGGAACAGCGCCTGGGCGTGCCGCTGTTCAACCGCCAGGGCAAGCGGCTGCAGCTCAGCGAGGCCGGGGAGCGCTACCTGCCCTACGTGACGCGCATCCTCGATCTCATCGACGAAGCGGCAGCCAACGCACGCGCCGAGGCCCCCGCGGTGCAGCGCCTGCGCGTGGGCACCATGGAAAGCACGGCCGCCATGCACCTGCCGCACGCACTGGCCGCCATGCGGCAGGCATTCCCCGAACTGGAGCTCCAGCTGGAGGTGGAAGCCGAGCCCGCGCTGTCGCAGATGCTGCTGCAGCACCGCCTGGACCTTGCGGTGACTGCGCGCGTGAACGAACGCGCGGGCCTGATCTACGAGGCGGGCTTCGACGAGCCGCTCGTGGTTGTGGCGCAGGAAGACCCGGCGGAACTGCTGGCGCAGGCGCCCGTGTATGCGCCGACGCTGATCGCCTTCCGCGAAGGCTGCCCCTATCGCACCATGGCGCAGCGCTGGCTCGAATCGCGGCGCATCGCCTGCGCCCGGGTGCTGTCGTTCAGCACCTATGGAGCGGTGCTGGGCTGCGCGGCGGCGGGCATGGGCATTGCGGTGGTGCCGCGCAGGCTGGTGGAGAACCAGGCGCAGTCCTACCAGTTGCAGGCCTACCGCCCGCGCGACCTGGCGCCGGCCACGAGCTATTTCGTGTACCGCGAGGAATGGCAGCCCGGCGTCGAAGCCCGGGCGCTGATGCAGGAGCTGCGCCACTCGGCACGCCAGCCGGTTACGCCGCTCTGAGGCGCGACAGTCCTGTTGCCTCCGGGCAAGCCGGGGACATTGGCGGGCCTCAGGCCGCGAGCCGCTGCCTCGCGCCGGCCTGCCAGATCGCGCTGGCGTAGAGCGATTCGTCGAAGTCCGGCGGCACCTCCGCGCGCGTGCGTTCCTCGTGCAGAGCGAAGTCGGCCAGCAGCAGGTCTTCGCTGATGCGGCGCACCACCGCGGGCACATAGCCGCGGATGCTCGGCACGTCGCCCAGCGGCAGGCCGGTGCTGGCGAAGCCGCCCGGGTTGTAGATGTGGATGTCGCGCAGCCAGGGCGCGGTGCCGGGCGTCTTCTCCAGGAGTTCGAGTCCCGCGCCCAGGTACGGCGCCGCACCGAGTTCATCGTCGCGCTCGTGCGCGGGCGGCTCGAAGCGGTCGCGCCAGCGCAGCACCTGGCCGGCGATGCCGGCCAGTTCGGGGCGCTGCGATAGCTCATGCGTGTAGCCCGTGCCGGCGATGGCGAAGTCGAAGCGGAAGCTCTCGTCGTTCACCGAAGCGACCACCTTGCCGTCGCGCACTTCCGCGCCCTGCCAGGGCGAGAACAGGTGCAGGTGGAAATGCGGGAACTTCAGCACGCGCTGCACCGAATCCGGTGGCGGCGTGGTGCCCAGGCGGCGATAGCGCGCCGCATGGTGCCAGCGCGTGGCATCGGGCAGCGCGAGGTAGTTGTCGTAGAGGCCCGGATAGCCGCGCACGCGTGCCACGGGCGTGGCCGCCAGCCGGTCGCGGCGGGCGAACAGGTGCACGGCTGCCGCGCCGCTTTCGAGGGCGACCGCTGCCGCGTCGAAGGCCGATGCGGCGGCACCGATCACGGCCACCGTCTTGCCGGCGAGCGCCCCGAAGTCGATCGCATGGCCTGTGTGGGCCGCGAGGCCCTGGCTCACGGCCGACGCCAGCAGGTCGGGAATGAAAGGCGCGCCGCTGCCGGCCACGCCGTTCGCGAAGATCAGCTTGCGCGCGGTCTCGACGCGCGGCTCGCCGTTCACTTCGAGATGCAGCCGGAAGTGCGGCACCGCCCCACCCTCCACCGGCTCGAAGCGGACCAGCCGCGTGCCATAGCGCACCGCGGTGCCCGTGATGCCCCGGAACCAGTCCAGGTACTCGGCCCAGGCTATGCGCGGAATGCGGTCGATGGCGGCATACGCCTCCTGGCCGTGCCGCGCTTCGTACCAGGCCTGGAAGCCGAGCGCCGTGACCGGCCCCTCGGGGCCGACAAGGTTCTTCAGCGTGCGCAGCTTGTGCATGCGCGCCCGCGTGAGCCACACGCCGGCCTGCGAGGTCCCGGCGGCGGCATCGATGACGCTCACGCCGCCGATGCCTGCGCGCTGCATCGCGAAGGCGAAGGCGCTGCCGGTCTGGCCGCCGCCGACGACGAGCACGTTGTGGTCGATGCCCGCATGGGCCGGCACCCAGTTGGCTGGCGCGGGGCCGAGCAGGCGCAGCGCTTCATGCGCGGCGTAGTCTGGGTTCGCGGCGTTCGCGGGGGAGGATGAAGAGCTCATGTGCGGTGCTTTTCGTTGTGAAGCTGTTGCATGAATTCACGATGCACCCGCGCGCAAAAAAATGGACCCCGAAGGGTCCGTTGAACGTCGCTTCGGGTACGACGAGGAGACACTCACCTCGAAGGCAAGACACCCCATTCTTCAGGCGTGGCCGCGAAAAGCGAAGCACGGAATCCGCATACGTTGATCCGTTTTTGTTCTTTGGGCTGCGAGCCTATGCCGCTGCGGCAGAGGCGCCGGCCACCGGCGCACGACGTCGCCAGGCATCGATGCTCCAGGGGCCAGCGCCGGCTGCGGCGATGAACAGGAGGACGAACGAGAACAGCACCGCGGCCTCGCCCTGGTTGAGCGAAGGGGCCAGCACGAAGCCCTTGGACGCATGACCGATGAAGTACGCGAAGGCCGCCAGCCCCGACAGCACGAAGGCGACCGGGCGCGTGAACAGCCCGATCAGCAGCAGGATGCCGCCGAAGAACTCCAGCACGCCCGCCGCACCCAGCAGCGAGACGAGCTGCAGGTTGTCGAAGAAGGCCACGTGCGGAAAGCCGAACAGCTTTGCCGAGCCGTGCAGGATCAGCAGATAGGCCGAGACGATGCGCAGCACCGAGAGAGCGGGCGGAACCAGGCGGTCTGTCTTGGGAATGGTCATGGCGGTGAAAGCGATGGAAGGTTGAAGGAAAGAAAGGAAAAAGAAGAACAGGAACGCACTGAAATTCTGTGATGGCGCCACTTGCATCCAAAGCTCGAAATTCGCACTTCGACCCTCGCTTTCTTTCTTCAGACCTCCCTCACGCCGCCCTGCCCTCGCCGCGAACGGAAACGCGCAAGCGTCCGAGCCGCAGCCCGGCCCACACGGCGAACAGCACGGCGGCCCACGCACGGGCCTGTCACCAACGAAGCGTTTCGATAAGGCCATAACCAAGGCATCTGAGTGCGCCTGGCGATGTCGGCATAGACCGACAGCGCAGCGCGCCGTCTGTCCTCAATGCATTCGGCGCGCGCGATCTAGGCTCTGCCCCATACGAAGAAACCGCGTTGCACGTTCGCTGTACGCACACGTGCCGCGCCGCAGGAAAGCAGCCCAGTGACGACCACCTCCACCAACCCTGCAATCCCCGCCGGCGTGCCCGGCACCGAGACCGAGACGCCGCCCCGGCAGCCGCACATCTGGCAGTTCATCCGCGCGGGCGGCGTGGACCAGGTGGTGTTCCGCAGCGGAGAAGACATCGCGCGCATCGCCGAACTCGACCAGAAGCTCTGGGTTGCGCTCGCCTGCCCCACGCGCGGCATCGACTTCGACCCGCGCACGCTCGACCTGATCGACTCCGACGGTGACGGCCGCGTGCGCCCGCCGGAGGTCATCGCGGCCTGCCTGTGGGCCTGCGAGCGGCTGCGCAGCGCCGACGTGCTGCTCGCGGGCGGCGGCACGCTGTCTCTCGACGACCTCGACAACACAGGCTCTCCGGGCTCGGACCTTGCCAGGGAGGGCCGGCGCATCCTCGACCTGCTCGGCAAGAAGGATGCGAACACGCTGACGCTCGCCGACATTTCCGATCGCGGCGAGTGGCTGGCGTCGATGCGCTTCAACGGCGACGGAGTGGTCACGCCCGAAACCGCCGGCGACGACGCGCTGCGCGCGACCATCGAGGAAGCGATGCGCACCCACGGCAGCACGCCTGACCGCCACGAGAGCAGGCCCGGCCTCGATCGCGCGCGTGCCGAAGCCTTCATGGCCGAAGCGAAGGCGGTCCACGATTGGTACGCCAAGGGCGACGAGGAAGCGCTGCTTCCCCTGGGCGAGCGCACCCTGGCCGCGACCGAGTCCATGCGGGCAGTCGCGGCCAAGGTCGACGACTTCTTCGCGCGCTGCCGCGTGGCCGCCTACGACGTGCAGGCGGTGGCGGCGCTCAACCCATCGGCCGATGCCTACGACGCGCTATCGAGCCATACGCTCGACGTGGGCGCGCCACCGATCGCCGAACTGCCGCTGGCACCCGTCACGCCCAGCCGTTCGCTGCCGCTGCAAGGCACCAGCCTGAACCCTGCCTGGACCGATGCGATGGCCGTGTTCGCGCGCGATGCGGTGGCCTCGCTGCTGGGCGAACGCGATGCGCTCGAGGAAGAGCAATGGCAGGCGCTGCGCCGCCGGCTCGCGCCCTGCGAAGCCTGGATAGAGGCGCGCCCGGCCAATGCACTGGCCGGCCTTTCGCGCGATCGCGTCGCCGCGCTGCTCGTGACACGCGACGCGCTGTTGGCACTCATCGCCGAAGACGAGGCGGCCGAGCACCACAACCGGCTGCTGGTCGACCTCGAGAAGCTCCTGCGCCTGCAGCGCGACCTGCGGGTGCTGCTCCACAACTTCGTGTCCTTCAAGGCGTTCTACCAGCGCGAGGGCGCCATCTTCCAGGCCGGTACGCTCTACCTCGACGGGCGCAGCTGCGAGCTCACGGTGCAGGTGCAGGACACGGCCCGGCACGCTGCGCTGGCAGGGCTGGCCAAGACCTGCCTTGCGTACTGCGACTGCACGCGCCAGGGGCAGAAGATGAGCATCGTGGCCGCCTTCACGGCGGGCGACGTCGACTTTCTCTTCGCCGGGCGCAACGGCGTGTTCTACGACCGCCAGGGCCGCGACTGGGATGCCACCATCACCAAGCTCATCGAGAACCCCACCAGCGTCGCGCAGGCCTTCTTCGCGCCGTACAAGAAGTTCGTTCGCCTGGTCGAGGAACAGGTGGCCAAGCGCGCGGCGGCGAGCGAGGCCGGTTCGCAGAGCGCGTTGCAGTCGCTGGCGGGCCGGGTCGCCACGGCGGATCAGGCAGCGGCCCCGGACGCCTCGAAACCGCCGGCGCGGCCTGGCGTGACGCCGGCCGCAAGCCGCATCGACGTCGGCACCGTGGCGGCCATCGGCGTGGCGCTGGGCAGCATCAGCGCGGTGCTGGTCGGCATCTTCGGCAAGTTCATCGACCTGGGGCAGTGGATACCGGTGGCGCTCGCCGGCATCGTGATCGCGATCTCGGGGCCGAGCATGCTGATCGCCTGGCTGAAGCTGCGCCAGCGAAGCCTGGGGCCGATCCTCGACGCCAGCGGATGGGCCATCAACGGGCGCATGAAGGTGAACGTGCGGCTCGGCGGCCTGCTGTCGCAGACCGCGCGCGTGCCGCCGGGCGCGAAGCGCATCGCCGCCGATCCTTACCGCGAGCGGCACGGCCTTGCGGGCGTGCTGGCCGCGGTCTGCATCGTCGGCGTGGGCGTGGTGCTGGCGTGGCGCATGGACTGGCTCGACGACCGGCTGCCGCCGCGGCTGCAGCACGGAACGACCATTTCGGGGCAGTAGCCGGAGGCGAGCGCGTGATCGGGAAGACCGCCGCCCTAGTCCTCGTCGCGTACCCGGTACTGGTCCGTCAGCGTCTGCTGGACGCTCGGCGGCACGGCCTCGTAGTGCGACAGCGCGATGGTGTAGCGCCCCTGGCCGCTGGTCATGGCATTGAGCCGCGACTGGTAGTTGGCCAGCTCGGCCATCGGCACCTGCCCGCCGACGGCCACGGTGCCGGCGCCCAGGGTGGATGTTCCGGTCACCAGCCCGCGCCGCGACGACAGGTCGCTGGTGACGTCGCCCACGGCATGCTCGGGCACGTCGATCTCGATCTGCACGATCGGCTCCAGCACGACGGGCCGGGCCTCGCGGATCGCGGCCATGAAGGCCTTTCGGCCGGCGGTCGCGAAGGCGATGTCCTTGCTGTCGACGCTGTGGTGCTTGCCGTCGTGCACGACGACGCGGACATCGACCACGGGGTAGCCGGCGATCGCGCCGCACACCAGCACTTCGCGCACGCCCTTCTCGACCGCGGGAATGAACTGGTTCGGTATCGCGCCACCCCTGACTTCGTCATCGAACTGGAAGCCCGCGCCGCGCGCCAGCGGCTCGATGCGCAGGAAGACCTCGCCGAACTGGCCCGCGCCGCCTGTCTGCTTCTTGTGGCGGTGGTGGCCCTGCGCGGACGCGGTCACGGTCTCGCGGTAGGCGATGCGTGGCGGGCGCGTCTGGACCTCGAAGCGGTACACCTCGCGCAGGCGCTCGAGCACGATGCGCAGGTGAAGCTCGCCCAGCCCGTAGAGCACCGTCTCGTTGGTCGCGACCACGTGCTCGATGCGCAGGCACGGGTCTTCGGCCGCGAGCTTGCCGAGGATCTCCCAGGCGCGCTGCTCGTCGCCGCGGCGCTTGGGCTCCACGGCCAGGCCGTGCACGGGCACCGGGAACGCCAGCGGCGCGAGATGGACGTGGCTGTCTTCCGCGGCGTCGTGCAGCACGGCGTCGAAATGGACCTCCTCGACCTTGGCCACCGCGACGATGTCGCCGGGCACGGCACGCGACACCTCCACATGGTCCTTGCCCTGGAGCATGAACAGGTGGCCCACCTTGAAGGGCTTGCGGCCGTCGCCGATATAGAGCTGGCTGTCGCGCGTGACCGTGCCCTGGTGCACGCGGAAGATGCCCATCTTGCCGACATAGGGGTCGATCGTGACCTTGAACACGTGCGCCAGCACGTGCAGCGCCGGGTCGGGCCTGGCCTGCATGGGCTTCGCCTCCGCGCCCTCGCCGACGAGGAAATCCGGCGGGTTGGCCTCGGTCGGGTCGGGCAGGAGCTTGACGATCACGTCCAGCAGTTCGGCCACGCCGGCGCCGCTGCGCGACGAGACGAAGCACACCGGGATCAGGTGGCCTTCGCGCAGCGCCTGCTCGAGCGGCGCATGCAGCTCGGACGGACTCACGTCGCCCTCCTCGAGGTAGCGGTCGACGAAGGCCGCGTCGACCTCGACCACCTGCTCCACCAGCGCGCGGTGCGCCGCTTCGACGGGGCCGAAGTCGGACTGCCCGAAGCGGTTGAAGAAGCAGTCCACCACCTGCCTGCCCACGCCGTCGGGCAGGTTCAGCGGCAGGCATTCGCGGCCGAATGCGGCCTGGATGTCGGCCAGCAGGCCCGCCAGCGAGACGCCCTGCGAGTCGATCTTGTTGACGATGATCATGCGGGCGAGGTGGCGCGAGGCCGCGTACTCCATCATGCGCACCGTCATCGGCTCGATGCCGGTGGCGGCGTTGATGACCACCGCCGCCGTCTCGACCGCCTCCAGCGCCGGCAGGCTCTGGCCGAGGAAGTCGGCGCCCCCGGGCGTGTCGATGAAGTGGATGCGGGTGCCGGCATGGGTGAGGTGCATCACCGATGCGTTGAGCGAGTGCTGCATGCGGCGCTCGAGCGGGTCGTGGTCGCTGACGGTGCTGCCCCGCTCGACGCTCCCGCAGGCCCCTATGGCACCCGCCTTGTGCAGCAGGGCCTCGGCAAGGGAAGTCTTGCCCGAGGCGGCGGCGCCGACGAGCGCCAGCGTTCGCACTGCTTCCATTTCGGCCGCGAGGCCGTTCGATCGGCTTGGCATGGCTGGACTCCTTGGCGTCCGGAAGGCCGGCCCGGCGGTCCCGGCTGCTGTGCGTGGACGCCGGGCCAGCGTACGGGATTGAAGGGGCTGTTGCAAGCAGGCCACGGCGCGCGCCCTCGCCTTTCGGGCCGACATAAGGCGTTCGGCCGACGGATCGTGCGCCGCCTAGGGCTTAAACAGTAGTCCAAAGCTTTCACATGAACGCTGTTGCGCAGGACAATAGTGTGCAAACCGTCCGTTGGCGGCAGGCGCCGCGGACCCCTTTTCAAACGTACCTTATGGAATAGCGCTCGCTTTCATGGAACGCCGGCTGGATTGGGCCCTCGCTGCTTGTGCCCGCATTCTTCGCCCGGTGGTAAGGCTTGCCCTCGCGATGGGGGTCAAGCATCCCCACCTGGAGGAGTTGCTGCGCGACCTGCTGATCGAGGAGGCGCAGCGGAGCTGGCGTGCCCAGGGCGTGCCCAGGCCCAACCTGAGCCAGCTTTCCATCACGACCGGCCTGAACCGCAAGGCGGTGACCGCCAAGGTACGGGCCACTTCCGACCCCCTGCCCCACACCGAGCTGTCGGCTGCAGCCAAGACCTTCACGTTGTGGTTGCAGATGCTTACGCAGAATGACTCCTTCCGGCGCCTGCCCATCACGGCAGGCAGCGCCACGCCCTCCTTCGAGGCCGTGGCGCGCATGAGCAGCCGCGGCGACGTGCATCACCGCACCATCCTCGACGAGCTGGTGCGCCTGAACATGGTGAGCGAGGAAGAAGGCGTGGTCGAACTCACGACCGACGGCTTCGTGCCGGTGGAAGACCTGCAGTCGATGCTCGCCTTCCTGGGCGACAACGGCCGCGACCATCTGCTGGCGGCCGTCTCCAACACACTGGGCGACGAGCCCAGGATGCTTGAGCGCGCGGTGTACGCGCGCGGGCTCACGCTGCAGGAATGCGAGCAGATACAGCGGCTGGTCAGGGAGCGGTGGGCCGCCCTGCACCATGAGCTGGCGCAGGAAATGACACAGGCGGTCGACCGCGCCCCCTCCGGCTCGACGGGGCGCATCAGGGTCGGCATCTACACCTACTACCAGGACGAGAACGTCGAGAACGTGCCGGCGCCACCTCCCAGACCACCTGACTGAAAGCGAGCCACGCCATGAACAAGATCAAGACACCCTGGCGGCGTTTCATGCTCGGCCTCCTGTCCGCAGGCTTCATCGCGCTGCTGCTGTCGTGCGGCGGTGGCGGAGGCGACGGCAGCAGCGCCGGCGGCCTGTCGGCTGGTCTTGGCGTTGCAACGGGAAATGCGGCGGTGGCAGGCACCGGAGGAGATGCCGCCGCGGGAACAGGAACGGGCTCCGACGGGACGGGCAGTGGCGGCAGCACTGGCGGCAACGGTGGCAGCGGCGGAACCGGTAGCGCGGGCGGCGGAACGAGCACCGCCGGCAACAGCGGCACCGACGGCTCCGGCGTGGGGTCGGGCGGAACCGGCGTGACTGCGGACGCCGCCGGCATCGGCGCGGCGGACGGCCTGGGCAGCATCATCCTCAACGGGCTGCGCTACGACACCGACAGCGCCACCTTCACCATCGAGGACGCCAGCGAACTGCAGATCGGCATGAGCGCGCGCGTCGCCGGCAAGGTCGACGCCAACTTCACCAGCGGGGTCGCCACGCAGGTCCAGTCGGCGGCCGAGCTGCGGGGCGAGGCCTCGGGCATCGACACCTCGGCCGGCAGCTTCGTGGTGATGGGTACCGTCGTCAGCATCGACTCGGCCACCGTCTGGGGCGATGCGGACGGGCTGGCGGACGTGCGCGCGGGAAGCATCGTCCAGGTGTGGGGCCTGCCCAGCGCACCGGGCGCGCTGCGCGCCACGCGCATCCAGGTCGCTCCCACGCTGAACGCGCCCCTGGTCACGGGGACCGTGCAGAACCTCGACACGCTGCACAAGACCTTCACGCTCGGCCAACTGACGATCGACTACGCAACGACGGCCTTCTCGGGCATGAACGCTTCGGCGCTCGCCAACGGTGTCATCGTGCGCGTCCGGGGTACCGCCTCGCCTGCCGCCGGCGTGCTCATCGCGACGACCGTGCAGGGCTGGTACGCGATTCCGGTGAGCGACGGCATCGCCGTCCAGCTGGCGGGTGTCATCACCGACTTCGTCTCGCGCGGCTCGTTCAAGGTGCTGGGCACGCCTGTCGACGCGACCAACGGACAGATCACCGGCGGCCCCGCGAACTCGCTCGGCAACGGCGTGAAGGTCGAGGTGGACGGCTTCATGTCGGGCGGCGTGCTGGTGGTGAAGAAGCTGCGCATTCGCAATGTGCCGGGCACTGGCGGGCCGGCGTCGTTCACGCTGATCGGGGCGATCGGTGCATACCACTCCGCCGCCGACTTCCGGGTGCGCGGCCAGCCGGTCGACGCCGGTGGCAGCGGCGTCCTCTTCGAGAATGGCACCGTCTCCGACCTGGCCAACGGCCGGCGCGTGACCGTCGTGGGAGACCGCGTGGTCGACGGCGTACTGATCGCTCAGCGGGTGACGTTCACGCCCTGACCTGGCCCGTCACAGGGGGCGCCCGCATTGCTCGGGCGCCCTGTTCTGCTCGCTCTATCCACCCGGAAATTTCGTTCGCGGAACATGTCCCCTCGACAAGGACATGCGGTTGATGTACAACGAAATCACTAAAGTGAAAAATTCACATTTCAACCGCAAATGGCTCCCGAACCTCGTGGCGAACAGGATCCGTACCGCTGCGGCTTTCAGGCCGCAGTGTCGTCACACGCCTTGAAGCGGCGTCCAGGAGGTGATGCGAACCGGGGGCTCCGGCGGCATTTTCAGCTGGTCTCTCCTCCCCCACGGCTCGACGTGCACATACGGTGCAGATAGGAGCATGTATGCCGCTCAACCTCCTCCTCCAGCTTCTTCATGAGAAGTTTCCGGTCACGCTGACTTCCGACCCGGACATCAGGAACGCCTCGGTCCTGCTGGCGACCGGGCTCGTCGAAGCCGAATTCCATCTCGATCACTTCGGTTACCAGCAGTACGAGAGCGCCGTGGTGTTCGCCATCACTGATGAAGGCCACGCGGAGATCGCCAGCCTGAAAAGCGGCCGCTGCGCCGCCTCTTCCGACGAGCAGGAGTGGCCTGTCATGCCGCTCGACTACCTGCGCAAGATCGGCAATTCGGTCTTCCCTCTTCGCATCGACGACCCGGCCGGGATCAATTCCGTGGCCGTCCTGAACGCCGCCGGCATGGTCGAAGCCACGCTTCCCCCGACCTGCCGGGCCCGCCAGAGCCAGCAGAAGTTCAGGCAGGCTGTCGTCCTGCGAGTTACACCTCTGGGCCGCACGGCGCTGGTCGGGCGGCGGGGTGTAACTCCGGTAGCTCAATAACGGCCTTGTTGCATCGCACTGATCGGGTACCCGCAAATCTCGTACTTCTCCCCGACTGAAGGACGGCCGCTCCTCTACAGAAGCGCTCGGAACCAGGGGGAAATCCAAATATGTTACTTGATGCAACAAACGTCACAAGATGGGCAGATGCGGTCACCCCCATTGTTTTCGACTACCAAAGTAGTAATGTGAAACCTTCACATACGTTGCTTTCAGGTGCGAAGAAAGTATTCCAAAATGACACCGTCGAGCCGCCCCTCCCACCTCCGCCTGGTCGGCCTGGCGTGACACGCCTCATGCCAAGGAATCTTCCCCATGCTGGCCCGCTCCACTGCCCCCGACGTCGACGCGAGTGTCGGCGCGGATGCGCTCATGGTGGCTCGCATGCGGCTGGTGCTGTCGGTTTCGGCACTGCTGGCCGTTGTCGTTGACGCCGGGGAGTACCGCCAGCAGATCCAGAGCGCCGTCTGGCTGGCCTTTTCAGGGTACGTCCTGCACAGCCTGCTG
The DNA here is from genome assembly GCF_003965815.1 of Variovorax gossypii. GTDB lineage: Bacteria > Pseudomonadota > Gammaproteobacteria > Burkholderiales > Burkholderiaceae_C > Variovorax > Variovorax gossypii. The sequence goes on from NZ_RXOE01000001.1 coordinate 588,985, forward strand.
GTCTATGCGTGCACGCGCATGGGTCGCCCGTACTTCCGGGGCAAGGTCATCCACTGGTCCGACGTGCTGTGGTTCACGCTGATCATCTTCGTGACCGACGGCGTACAGAGCCTCTTCTTCCTCTTCTACTTCTTCGCGATCCTCACCTCCTCGTTCCGCTGGGGTTTCGAGGAAGGCGCCCGGGTCACGGTCGCATCCGTCGCCTCGTTCGCCGCCTGCGGCCTTGCCACGAGCACCGGTGACGAAGCACCACAACTGCTGATGCGCAGCACCTTCCTGCTTGCGCTGGGGCACATGATCGTGCACTGGGGCGGCTCGAAGCTCAGCCTGCAACGGCGCCTGGCCCTGTTGGGCGACGTCAGCCAGCTGTCGAACCCGCGCTTCGGCGCCGGCCGCACCATCGCCCGCACGATGGAGAAGACGCTGGCCTTCTTCAGGGCGAGCCACTGCATCCTGCTCACGCGAGACACCTCCACCGGCAACTGGACCCTGCGCACGCTGCGCAAGGACGACACCTGCGAGCACGTCAGCGTGGAGACGATCGGCCGCATCGCCGAGTCCCCGCTGATGACGCTGCCGGCTGACTGCACGGTGCTCAGCAACCACCTGCCCTGGCCCCTGAGCCAGCTCTACGCACAGAGCCATGTCTTCGAAGCCGGCGCGGACGGCTGGCGTCCGGAGGACGAGGACGGCGCCCAGCGTTGCGAGGCCATCGCCGACATGCTTGAAGCCCGCGCCTTCATCAGCGCTCCGCTGCCGATGCGGCTGGGAGAGGGCCGGGTCTTCGTGTCTTCGCGCGACGGGCTCTTCAACAAGTCCGACGCCCTGTTCCTCTCGCACCTCATGGAGCAGATCTTCCCGACGATCGAGACCATCGAGGTGCTCGACCGGATGGCCTCCGAGGCCGCTTCGGCCGAACGCCTGAAGTTCGCGCTCGACCTGCACGATACGGCGGTGCAGCCGTACATCGGCCTGCGCATGGGCCTGTGCGCGCTGCGCAGGAAGGCAGCCGCCGACAACCCTCTGAGCGAAGACCTCGACAAGCTCGCGAGCGTGGCCGAGGGCGTCATCGCCGACCTGCGCCGCTATGCCGGCGAGGTCCGGCAAGGCGCGAACAACTCCTGCGGCTTGGTGCTGCCCCAGTTGCACCGCCAGGCTGCGCGGATCAAGGGGCTCTACGGCATCGACATCGCCGTGGCCGTCGACGGCCCGCTCCAGCTGGACGATCGGGTGAGCGCGGAAGTCCTGCAGATGGTCGGCGAAGGCCTCAACAACATCTGCAAGCACACCCAGGCACGCCACGGCAGCGTCCACATCGCCTGCAGGAACGGGCGGCTGCAGCTGAGCATCGAGAACGAGGCCTGCGAGGAGAGCTTCACGCAGTTCCGCCCCCATTCCATCACCGAACGCGCCACGGCCCTCGGCGGGCGCGCGCAGGTCCGCCAGTGCGAAAGCGGCGGCACTGCGGTGCTGGTCGAGATTCCCATCTGAGAAAAAACAGCATCCCCGTGCAGCAAGCACTGCATTGACGAAAAGACAAGTCAAGGAGCCCACCATGCAACCAGTTGCTCATCCCATCGGCGTCCTGCTCGTGGACGACCACCAGACCATGCTGTGGGGCCTGTCCAGGCTGATCGATGGCGAGCATCCGCGCATGAAGGTGGTGGGCACTGCCCGTTGCTGCGAAGACGCGGTGGCGACATCGGCAAGCCTCGCGCCCGACGTCATCGTGCTCGACCTGGACCTGGACGGCCATTGCGCCCTCGAGATCCTGCCGAAGCTCGTGTCGAACGAGGTGTCTCGCGTCGTGGTGCTCACTGCGGAGCGCGAGCAGCGCACGCTCGACCTCGCGGTGCTGCACGGCGCGCGCGGCGTGATGCGCAAGGACGCCCCGGCCCAGCAGGTGATCGACTCCATCGAGCGCGTCTACAACGGCGAGCTCTGCGTCGACGCCCAGTCCATCGGCCGCGTCTTCTACGAGCTCACGGCGGTGAAGAAGCCGCAGAAGGCCGATCCCGAAGCTTCCAGGCGAGCGAGCCTGACGCAGAAGGAACGCGAGATCATCAACACTGTCGTCGCCGGCAGCGGCGCCTCCAACAAGGCACTGGCCGCGAAGCTCTTCGTCACCGAGCACACGCTGCGCAACCACCTCACCTCGATCTACCAGAAGCTCGGTGTTTCGAACCGTCTCGAGCTGTACATCTACGCGGTGAAGCATCAGCTCGACGCCGTGCAGCATTGAAACGGAAACGCCGCGCCGGATGCCGGCGCGGCGTGATGAATCCGGAAAGCGCCCCGAAAGGCGCTCAGTTCCTGCTCAAGTCCCGCTCAGCATCGGCATGATCATCCGCACCACGCGGATCGCCGCAGGCGTGAGGATGACCAGCGAGATGCACGGGAAGATGCACAGCACCAGCGGCACCAGCATCTTGGTCGGCACCTTTGCGGCCAGTTCCTCGGCGCGCACATGGCGCTTGTGGCGCAGGTCGTCGGAGAAAACCCGCAGCGACTCGCCGATGCTCGTGCCGAAGCGGTCCGCCTGGGTCAGCATGGTCGCGAAGGTTCCGATCTCTTCCACGCCCGTGCGCAGTGCCAGGTTGCGCAGCGACTTCTCGCGCGTGCCGCCGGCGCGCATCTCCAGGTTGGTCCAGTGCAGTTCCTGCGCCAGCGCCCTGCTCTTCACCTGGATTTCGTCCGTGACCTTGACCAGCCCGGCATCCAGGCCGAGCCCGGCCTCGACGCACACCAGCATCAGGTCGGCGGCATCGGGAAAGTTCTCGAAGATCTCGCGCCGGCGCGCGCGGATGAGCAGGCGCAGCACCAGGTTGGGCAGGTAGCAGCCGGCGAGCGCCGCCAGCGCGAGCAGCAGCATCAGCACCGTGCCGTCATCCGCCGTTCCGGTTGCCCGCAGCCCGACGAAGGCGAGCGCGGCAAAGCCCAGCGGCAGCAGCGTCTTCATGCCGAAGTAGACGAGATAGGCGTCCGGATAGCGGATGCCTGCGTTCAGGAAACGCACGCGCAGCGGCGACAGCTCGGCATCGTTGGTGGGCGAGGAAAGCTGCGCGAAGGGACCGACGAGCTTGACGGCGGTCTCGGTCCAAGCCGACTTGCCCGCGGGCCCCGCCATCGCCTGCAGGCGCTGCTCGGTACGCGTGGGAGACAGCCACACCGCCAGGCCGATGATCGCCAGCGACACGGTCAGGAATACGAGGATGGGAAACAGCATGGTCATGGCTTTCTCCTTCAGACGCGGATCTTCACGATCTTGCGCAGCAGCACGATGCCGATGAGCATCACCACCAGCATGTACTTGAGCACCGTCTGGCCGATCGGGTCAGTCCACAGCGGTGCCATGAATTCGGGATTGAAGATGTTCACGAGCGCCGCGAGGGCGAACGGCATCAGGCTCAGGATCCAGGCCGACAGCCGCCCCTCAGACGACAGCACCCTCACCCGCGCGAGCAGCTTGAGCCTGTCGCGGATCAGCCGGCTGAGGTTGGTCAGCACCTCCGTCAGGTTGCCGCCCGAATCGCGCTGGATCAGCACCGACACCACGAAGTAGCGCAGGTCGGTGAGCGGCACGCGCTCGCTGAGATTGGTCAGGGCCTGCTGCAGCGAGACACCGAAGTTCACCTCGTCGGCGACCATGCGAAACTCGCTGGCGATCGGCTCGGCCATTTCCTCGCCGATCATCTGCACGCCGCTGGCGAACGAATGCCCCGCGCGCAGGGCCCGCGTCACCAGGTCCAGCGCCTCGGGCAGCTGCTTTTCCATACGAGTCAGCCGCCGGCTGCGCTGGCGCTGCAGGTAGATCGCCGGAAGCATAGCCGCGCAGCCGCCGGCCACGAACGCGAACAGCAGCGACTCGCGCACGACCAGCATCAGCGCGAAGAACACGAACACGCCCAGCACGCAGGAAACCAGCAGGAAGCTGGAAACCGTCCAGTCCAGGCCCGCCTGCAGGATGAAGCGATCCAGCCGGTGCGCCCGCGGCAGCGTCAGCAGCATGCGCTGCATCCACGGCACCTCGCTGAGCATGCGCTCCTTGACCAGGTGGGCCTGCGGCGTGTGGTCGGTCGCTGCCGAGAACGCCTGCAGCCGCTTTTCGATCTTGCGCGCCTCGGGCCCCTTGTAGGACCGCCACAGCATGTAGAAGCCCTCGAGCATGAGCAGCACGGTCACGAACACCAGCACGGTGACGGTGATGAGGGTATTGCCCCCCAGGTTGTTGAGCATGGCGGCCTCCTGTTGGCTCTATGGTTGTTCCTGGTTATTCGTAGTGCTTGTCGGGGTCGAAGATCGTGTCGGGCAGGTCCACGCCGTAGGCATGCAGCCGCTCCGCGAACTTCGGCCTGACACCCGTCGCATGGAAATACCCGCGCACCTGGCCGTCGGGCCCCATGCCGGTCTGGCGGAAGCTGAAGATCTCCTGCATGGTGACTACCTCGCCTTCCATGCCGGTGATCTCCTGGATGCTGGTGACCTTGCGCCGCCCGTCCACCAGCCGCAGCACCTGCACGACCACGGTAATGGCCGATGCGATCTGCTGGCGCACCGTGCGGTGCGGCAGGTTCAGGTTGGCCATGCCGATCATGTTCTCCAGCCGTGCCAGCGCGTCGCGCGGCGTATTGGCGTGAATGGTGGTGAGCGAGCCCTCGTGGCCGGTGTTCATGGCCTGAAGCATGTCGACCGCCTCGGCCCCGCGCACTTCGCCGATCACGATGCGGTCGGGCCGCATGCGTAGCGCGTTGCGCACCAGCGCGCGCTGCGTGATCTCGCCCTTGCCCTCGATGTTCATCGGCCGCGTCTCCATGCGCGCCACGTGCGGCTGCTGCAGCTGGAGCTCGGCCGCGTCCTCGATGGTGATGATGCGTTCGGTCGGCGGGATGAAGCCCGAGAGGATGTTCAGCAGCGTGGTCTTGCCGGCGCCCGTGCCGCCGGAGATGAGCATGTTGACCTTCGCCTGGGACAGGCCCTCGAGCATCTGCGCCATCTGCGGCGTCAGCGTCTTGAGCTCGTTCACGAGGTTCTCCATGCGCAGCGGGATCTTCGCGAAACGCCGGATCGACATCATCGGCCCGTCCAGCGCCACCGGCGCGATGACCGCGTTGACGCGCGATCCGTCTGGCAGCCGAGCGTCGACCATCGGGCTCGACTCGTCGATGCGACGCCCCACCAGCGAGACGATCTTGTCGATGATGCGCAGCAGGTGCTTCTCGTCGGTGAAGCTGACGTTGGTCAGCTCCAGCCGCCCCCGGCGCTCCACGTAGATCTTCTCGTGCGAGTTGACCAGGATGTCCGAGACCGACGGGTCCGCCATCAGCAGCTCGATGGGCCCGAAGCCGAGCATTTCGTGCTGGATATCGCGGATGAGTGTGCGCCGCTCGATGTCGTTGAGCGCCTCGGGCTCCTCCTGCAGCAGCCGCGTGGTCATGGTGGAGATTTCCTGGCGCAGCACGTCGGGTTTCAGCGTCTCGAGCGCCGCGAGGTCGAAGCGCTCGAGCAGCTTCAGGTGCATGCGCTCCTTCAGCAACTTGTAGGTATCCGAGGCGAAGGGCGGCGCCGCATGCTCGACGGCCGGCCCTCCCGAGTGCGTGCCGACGTCGGCTTCGATGGCATTGAGCTGTTCTCTGAATGACATGGGGAACCTGCCTTGCTGTTGAATGGGTTGACCGATGCTTGCTTACGCGCGGCGGAACAGCCGTCCGATGAAGCCGGGCGCCGCCTCCTGGCGCGGGCTGAGCGAGTGGGCGATGTCGGCGAGCTTTTTGGCCAGCGCGCTGCCGCGCGACATCTCGGCCAGCGGCACGCCTCGGTTGATGGACGCGTCCACGTCCTTGCCGCCGTCGGGCACGATCGTGAGCGACGCGCCCACCAGCGAGCGGCGCATGTCCGACAGGCCGATCTCGCCGCCGCCGGCGCTGCGGTTCACCAGCAGCTCGACCTTGGCGGGCGGATAGCCCAGCGACTTGAACACCTGCATCAGCCGCGTCACGTTGCGGATGTGGGGCAGGCTCGGCTGCAGCACGGGGAAGATGCGGTCGGCGCGGTCCAGCACGCGGATCGAGAGCGTGTCGATGCGCGGGCCGAGGTCGAATATCACGAAGTCGTACACGCCCAGCGCAACCTGCAGGATCGCGTCGATGTGCTCGGCCTTCACGTCCATCGCGCGGGAAAGATCCTCCGGCGCCGGAAGAATGCTGAAGCCCGGCGACACCGCCACCACACTCGCCGCGAGCAGCGAGGCGTCGAGGCGGCCGATGTCGCGGGCAACGTCCGCCATCGTGGAGCTCGGCCGAAGGTCGCTCACGTACGACAGCGCGTCGCCGAACTGCAGGTTCAGGTCGATCAGCAGCACCGAGCGCTCCCTGGAGAGCTGGTAGGCGATGTTGGTCGCGAGAAAGGTCGAGCCGCTGCCACCCTTGCACGGCATGAAGGCCACCACCTGCCCGGGGGCGCGCGCCTGGGCCCCGGCCATCTTGAGCGCGATGCGCTCGACGGCGGCTTCCAGCGCCGTGGTGTCCGCGGGCGACGGCAGTACCTCGCGAACTCCCGCGCGCATTGCGTGGATCAGGAATTCCGGCGTCTGCATCGCGCAGAGAAGCACCACCGCGATCGCCGGGTGCCGCAGCGTGAGCTTCTCGATCACCGCCAGCTCCTGGAGGTCGCAGCACATGCCGTCGACCAGCACGAGGTCGGGCGAGGCTTTCTCGACGGCCCACTGCATCCGGCTCTTGCCGCCCTCGAAGAGCGACACGGTGTGCGAGCGCGCCTCCAGCACCTTGCGCATGTCCTGCAGGTGGTTGGGGTTGGGAGAGATGATGGCGATCTTCATGGTGTGTCCGTTGCGTTGATGGCTAGGAGCAGATGGCCGCGCTGTTCGGGTCCTTGCGCATGACCTCGCGTGGCAGGTAGGTGGAGAAGCCCGGCATAGGGATCAGCGGAGCGGTCGCGCTCGCGATCGGCGAGATCCACTGGTAGTTGAGTCCGGTGATGCTGACGGTGACGCCCTGGCAGGTGGCGGCGGTGCAGCCCGCGGGCGCCCAGGCCACCGACACGGTGCTGATCTGCGGCAGCAGCGCCTTCATGCGCGCGAGCACGAGCGCCTGCTGGGCGGTGTCGTCGCACACCACCGCGTATCGGGCCCCGGCGCGCGTCGCCTCCTGGGCCGCATTCCATGTGAACAGCATGCGGGCGAAGTCCACGATGCCAAGCAGGAACATGAGGAAGATGATCAGCCCGAGCGCGAACTCGACCGTGGTCGCGCCGGTGGTGCGGTTTCTTCTCATGATGGCGCCCTCATGCTGGCGGTGATGTCGCTGAAGACGATGTTGCCGCTGGAGTTGGCGAAGACCACGCCGATCACCGAGGGAAACAGCGAATGGAAGGTGTAGCCGGTGACGCGCACCGTCACCGTGGTGATGATCGGATTCGCGCCGGCCGACTGCCAGGTGCAGCAGCTTCCGGCCGGCACGTTCGACAGGCTAAGCCCGCGCGCCACCGGCGACCCGGTGCCGGCCGTGTTGCCGTACACGATCAGGTTCTGTGCCTCGGTGATGTGAGTGCCCTGCGTCTGCACCGACAGGTAGCGCACCGCGTCGCGCGTCGACTTGACCACCGCGTTGTACTCGTACATCGCGCGGCCGAATTCCGTGGTGATGAAGGTCAGCAACAGCAGCAGCGGGATGATCAGCGCCAGTTCGACCAGCGCTACGCCCTGCTGTACGCGACGAGATGGCTTCATGGCGTGCCTCCTGTTCCTATCTCACCAGGACCGGAACCAGCGGGCCGGCCGATCCGCCCGCGAGCCCGCTGGTGGTGCAGGGGCTGCCGGTGGCACCGGCGTTGCCGAGGAACTCGAGCTGCACGTCGGTCATCGGGATGCTCAGCGGCTGCAGCATCAACATGCAGAGGTAGTCGATCACGTGGTTGCCGCCGTCGATGACCGGTACTGTCACGAAGCGGCGGTCGAGGCCGTACTGCATGTGGCCTCCGGCGACATTGCCCGGGTTGGCCAGCTTCTGGAAACTGTTGAGCGACAGCCCGGTGATCGATTCGCAGCTGTTCGCGCCCTTCACCTTCGTGCCGGTGTCGGCGCACGACGCGAAGGAGGCCCGCTTGGTCACGAAGTTCTGTGCGCTGGCGGGTGCTCCGGCGCCTGGCGTGCCGTTGTAGGCATTGAACTGCGCAGGCCAGTTGAGCGAGGTGTAGGCGTAGCCGGTGTAGTCGGGCCGCGCCACGCTCGGATCGCCGCTGTTCTTGTAGATGCCGAAGCGCTGGTTCCAGACATCGGCCACCGAAGTCTGCACACCAGGAGTGCCGATGGTGTCGCCGACCCTGGCGCCACAGCGGCCGTTGAGTTCGGCTTCGGTCTCCGAGGCGCTGTTGCTGCCGTCGAGGTTGGCCCAGCCGATCTGGCCACCCGCGGCTGCGTTCTGCGCCATGATGAGCGTCACCCATTCGCCTGGCACGAAACCGTAGTTCGGCGCGGTGCCGCCCGCCTTGGGCTTCGCCGCGACCGGAATGGGGCACGCGGTCTGCGCGCTTGCCCGGGTGGCGACCGCTCTCGCGGTGACGCTGCGCGTGGCGGGGTTGCCGGCCGTGTCGCCCGAAAAGGCGCCCATCGCCTTCATGAGCCAGATGTTGATGTTGGCCTGCGTATGCACGCACTGTGCGTAGCGTGCCAGGGCGGGCGAGGTGGTGGTGGCGTAAGACGCGTCGCGGAAGGTAATGTCGGCCGCGACGATCTGGCCCTGCCCGCTCCAGGTGCTCGACTGCATGTTCACGCGATTCGCATTGCCAGCGGTCTGGCCAGCGCTCGTTGCACGGGTGATCGCCGTGCCCTGCCCGTCGAGCTCACGCGCGGCGGACAGGGCGCAGCTGTCGACAGCTGTCTGCAGCTCGGCCTTGACCACGAACAGGTGCCCGAAGTCCAGGGCGATGCCCATGAACCCCATCAGAAACAGCAAGATCAGCGCGGCTGTGACGATCATCGCGCCACGCTGGCGGCGGTGCTGGCGGCAGGTGAACATGGTCAGCTCCCTGGTTGAGTGAGCGCGCGGAGCGGCGGGTCAGGTGCAGCTCGTGCCGCCCAGGCAGGTCGTGACACGGTCGATGAGCGCGCCCAGAGCAGTGCCGCCGGACAACGCTTGCAGTGCGACCACCAGCGCGATGGAAACCACGGCGATGATCAGTGCGTACTCGACCACTTGCGCACCGCTCTCGTCTGTCAGAAATGACTTGAACATGATGATGAACCCCGGTTCGTTGTTGACGAAGAATGCGTGGGAGTGGACGGGAAGGTGGAACGAAGCGGGCCATGTGACATGGACCCGCTTCCCTCCCCGAAGGACTGCTTACTGGCAGTTCGTCCCCGTCAGGCAGGTCGTGACGCGAGTGATGAAACTCGTGAAACCACCGTTGTTGGCCGTGAGGCCCTTCAGTGCAACGACCAGGGCGATCGAGACGACCGCGATGATCAGTGCGTACTCGACGACCTGGGCGCCCTCTTCTTCGCGCAGAAAGCCTTGGGTCGATTGGCCGATGGCCTTGAGAAAGTTTTGCATGATTCGTTCCTTTCGATGTTTGAACGGTTGGAGATCAGGTTCGAGAAAACATGAATGAGGGAAGAAAGTTCGTTTCGATTCGTGTCACTCTCCTTTCCGCGTGAGTCCCGAGGAAGCGGGCTTGGCTAATGCAATGTGTGCGTGCATCACTTCGAGCTGCCGGCGCCCTGTCCGCCGATCTGTCCACCGATGTTGATGACGTTGACCGCCGGCGGCGGCGTCTTGTACGACTCCTGGTACTGGTGCATCGCCTCGCGCGAGGCGCGACCGTCCATGCCGGTGACGGGGTCGCCGTTCTTGCCGGCATTCGGGTTGATCGTCATCTTCTTCTTGGCGTCGCGCACCGCGTCGCCGAAGCGCGCGTCGTAGTTGGGCGTGACGGTCGAGCAGCTGGCGCCGAGAAGGCAGACGAGCGCGACGGTGGTCGATCTGATGATGAACATGACGGTGCTCCTCACGGGGTTTCGCTGGCGGGGGCGGCCGGGGCCGGGGTGGAGCTCTCGAGGGCTCCGTTGAGATAGACCTCGGCGCGGCTGGGAACGACGTGGTTGTCCGTCGGCACCCTCGGCGATTCGGCAAGCGGCTTCACCAGGCGCGGCGTGATGACGAACATCAGCTCGGTCTGCTCGTTCTGGAATTCGGTGCTTCGGAACAGCGCACCCATCACCGGCACTTCGCCCAGGCCCGGATAGCGCTTGATCGTCTCGTTCACGTTGCTCTTGATGAGCCCTGCGATGACGAAGCTCTGTCCGTCATTGAGCTGCACGGTGGTGTCGGCGCGCCGCACCGTCAGTGAGGGCAGCACGGCGGTGACGCCCGAGACGGTGGTGAAGGGAGAACCGGTCTGCGTCAGGTCCGACACCTCGGACACCAGCTTGAGGTTGACCCGGTCGCCATTGAGCACGGTCGGAGTGAACTTGACCCCGATGCCGAACTCCTTCTCTTCCAGCGTGATGTTCGTCCCGCCGCCGCCGGCGGCGTTCTGCGCCACCGGAATGAAGATCTTGCCGCCCGACAGGAAGCTGGCCTGCTGCCCGCTGATGGCCATGATGTTGGGCTCCGCAAGGATGCGCACCAGGCCGTCGTCCTTCTGGCCGTCGATGGTCAGCGAGGTGCGCCCGATGCGCAGCGCCTGCGCCAGGCCGGCGCCGGTGCTCAGGAAATTGGAGATCAGCGAGTAGTTGTTCAGGCCGCCGTTGCCGGTGCGCGCAATGCCGACGCGCGAACCCAGCCGGTCGAGCAGCGTCTTGCTGACCTCGGCGATCTTCACCTCGAGCATCACCTGCTGCGGCGTTGCGACGCGCAGCAGGTTCACCACCTTCTTGCCGTCGGCGCCGTAGGCCGAGGCCAGGTTCATCACGTCGTCGAGCTTGAGCGCGTCGCTGATCTCGCCGGTGAGAACGATGGACTTCTCGGCACTGCGAACGCGGATGCGCCGCTCGTCGGGCATCAGCTCGGCCAGCTTGGCCTGCAGCGCCAGCGGATCGATGGTGACGATCACGTCCTTGATGTAGCAGGTGCCGTCGGCGCTTTGCAGCACCACGTTCATCGAGCCTGCCTGGCGGCCGCGGAAGAACAGGTCGGTCGGGCTCAGCAGCGTCACGTCGACGTCCGCGATGCCGTCTCCGGCGTTGGCGTTCGCGGCCTGGGCCGGCGGGGGCTGCATGCCCGCCGGCACGGCGGCTGCCGCAGCGGCTGGCACGGCGGCCCGGGCCGGCGGCTGGCCGCTGACCACGATGCGCACCACGCGCGCCTTCAGTGGAATGACGACCGACTTGCCCAGCACCGCCTGTGTAGGCTGGTCGTCGGGAATGATGGCCGTGCAGCGGCGGCTGCTGCCCGGTCCGGTGTTGCCGGACGCAGCCGCGGCAGCGGCTGACGTCGAGGCGACTGCTGCCGTGGGCATGGCACCCGTGGCGGCGGCGGTTGCCGCGACCTCCGCGGCCATGGCGGGAGTCGCCGCGGTCGCGATGGTCGCCAGCAGGCTGGCGAGTTTTGTGGAGATATGGCGCACTTGGTGTTCCTCCTGTCGTTTGGGGTCAGAAGCAGGTGAGCGAACTGCCCGAGTGCTGGATGACCTCCACGCACTGGGAAGCCGGCTGAGCGGCGGGGCCTGCGTGACGAACACGCGGGCGGGCGGGAGTCGGCGCTGCGGCGGTGGAGACCTGCACGATCTCCTTCGCGCCGAAGAGCTGGCCCTTGGTGATGCCGTCGGTGGCGACGGTGGTCTTGTCCATCTGGTTGCGAAGCACCAGCGACAGGGTTCCCACGCTGCGGGCCAGGTCGAGCTTTTCGGAGTCCTCGAGCGAGAGCTCGAGCGTGACGGCGCTCACGACCTTGGGCTTGGTATCGTCGCGGTTGGCTTCCTGCGCCACCGCCAGCACCAGCACCTTCTCGAGCACGGTCTTGCTGATCTGCAGCGCTTCTTCGCCGCGGCCCTTGTCCTGCTGGGCGTTGACCATCACGTCGACGTAGTTGCCCGGCAGCGCGAAGCCTGCGACGCCGACCACGTCGTTGACGCGCACCGTCATGGCCCGTTTGCCGCTGGCGATCACCGCCGAGAGCCCGCCCTGCGTGCCCACCGGTGCCAGCTTGCCCTCCATGAGCGCCTCGCCGCGCAGCACGCCGACTTTCACCACGCGGTCCTGCAGCGCCTTGATCTCGCCGAACGAGCCGTTCGGCACCGAGCCGCTGGGCCAGTCGACCGTGGTGAGCATCTGCGCGTTGACGCGGCTGCCCAGTTCGATGTCGACCGCCGCCACCACGACCTTGTTGGACGCGATGCCGCCTTGCCTGGAGATCCAGCCGGCCGCGTAGACGGCTGCCGCCAGGCCCGTAAGCAGGGCCAGAAGGATCAGCCCGATCGCCTTGATGTTCTTCATGTGAACCTCCGTCGCAGGTAAGAGATGAGAGGGCTAGACGTAGCCCAGCTGGTGCGCGAGCACTTCGATCGCCGTGCCCGCTGCGATGCAGATGCCGTAGGGCAGCTTCCCCACGGACTGGCTGGCATCGATGCGCCCCGAGGGGCGAATTCCGGCGATGCTGGAGAACATCACGCCCTGTGCGGCGTCCTTGACGTTGGCCAGCATGTGTCCGACGCGGCGGCGGTGGATGGCAAAGCCCATGGCCGCCACGCCGCCCGCAATGAATGTGAAGAGCACGGCCATCAGCGTCTGCTCGGGCCCGATGAAGGCGCCCGACATCGCCATCAGCTTGACGTCGCCTGCCCCCATGACCCCGATGACGTAGAACGGCACCATCGCCGCGAAGCCGACGCCCAGTCCGCCGAAGGCGCTCGCCGCCCCGGCCATGGGCGTACGCGCGGCCAGCGTGCCGTAGACCAGCGCGAAGAGCGCGCCGCCGAAGGTCAGCCAGTTGGGAATGCGGTAGAAGCGCCAGTCGCTGACCGCGGCCACGGCGAGCAGCGCGAGCAGCGCGACGGTGCGAACGTCGGTGACCAGCATCGCCAGCAGTTCGAGAACGGCGTCGAGTTCCTGCATGATGGGCTCCACGGGTTCAGGCGCTGCGCCGGATGGCGAGCAGCAGCAGCAGGCACACGACCATCACCAGCGCTCCGATCAGCGCGAACTCCATGAACGACATTCCTGCGTCTTCGCGCAGAAGGTTCATGAAGGTCGTCGGCAGCAGTGCGAGCGGTTCCATGCAAATCCCCCGGTTGTCGTTGCCGGCCTGGAGCACCTGTTGCCCGGCATGGGCAGAGGCGTTGGGCCTTGGGGATGACTGTAGGAATCGCGGCGTTTCCGCACATGAGCGGAGCGCCCCTTTTTGAGGGAGTCAAATCCCCCGTGGGCGCGGGCTTGCGGGCATGACAAAGCACCCGGAACGCGGCGTGACAAGCGGCCGATGGCCGAATGGCCTATCGCCGCCCGCCGTGCCGCAGGAGGGAGTTCAGGGAATGCTGCGCGCGACCACGCCGAGATCGCGCCAAGCCTCGGGGTGGCAGCTGAAGATCAGTATCTGGTGGCGGGCCGCCGCGTCGTACAGCACCCGCTTCATCTGCCGCAGGCGCTCCTCGTCGGTGTTCACCAGTGCGTCGTCGAGGATGAGCAGGGTCGGCTTGCGCGCTTCTCTCAGCAGGTCCGCGTAGGCCAGCCGGGCGACGACGCCCATCTGCTCGCGAGCGCCCACGCTGAGCTCTTCGAAGGCGCCGCTCTGGGCGCCGCGCAGCCCTTGCCGCGTGATGCGGCCCGGCGAGAGATCTTCTCCAACCTCCACCTGCGCGCCGGGGAAAAGAATCTGCAGGTAGTGGTCGAGATGCTTCTGCAGCGGCGCGCGCAGGCGCTGCGCCAGCGCCGAGCGCTTCTCGCGCAACAGCTTCAGCAGATGGTCGAGCGCCCTCGCCCGCCGTTCGAGTTCCGTGCAGCGCCGCGTGGCGTGCTCGAGCTCGCGCTGCGTCTCCGAGGCTGCCTCCTCCTGGCCCAGGGCGCCCCGGGCCTCGAGTTCGGCTTCCAGCCGCGTGATCTCGGTGGCGCGCTGGTTGTGCGCGGCTTCGGCCTGCCTGACGCTGCGGTCCAGGCGCTCCACGTCCTGCGCGAGCACCGGCAGGTTGATGGTCTGCAGTCGTTGGGCCAGCTCGGCCACCTTGTCCTGGATGGCCGACTGCTGCGCCAGTGCATCGGTCAGCGCGCCGCCGGCTTCCGTCTTCCTGCCGGCCCGTGCGGGGTCGTCCAGCGTGGCCTTGACCGCCGCGAGTTCGTCCTCGGCGGCCTTGACCTGTTCGCGTGCGTTCCCGGCCGCCACCTTCGCGTCGTTGAGCGCGGCGGAGGCCGTTTCCAGCGCGGCGCGCGCGGCGACCTCCTGCGACTCGGCCTGCGGGCTCGAGAGCGACGCCGCATCGTCCGCTGGTGCGGGCGGCATGTCCTGCAGCACCTTCCTGGCTTCCGCGAGCCGGGCCTCGCGCGTCGCCATGTCCGCGGCGAGCGCGCCCAGCCCCTTGGGCGCCAGCGCAGCCAGCACGGCTTCGGCCGCGGCGGCTTCGCTCTTGCGCAGAGCCTGCTGCCGCACGCGCTCCTCGACGGCAGCGATGCTTTCCGCGCGCAGGCCCTGGAGCAGCGCAGCGAGTTCGTCGCGTGCCTGGTCACGTTCGATGGCGAGGCTTTCGAGATCCGCGCCGCCCGGCAACACGGTGATGCGGCCTACGCCTTCGATCTCGATGTCGGTTCGCGCGATGACGGTCCGCCGCGTCGAGCCGGACAGCTCCTCGCCGGCCACGCGCACTCCGGCCGAAGGCTGAAGTTCGAACTCCAGGGCCGTAGCCACTGCGTCCAACCTGGCCTGCGCCGTGCGGAGCGCGTCCGCGCAATGCCGCAAACGCCTGAGTTCGCCTTCCGGCACTGCGAGCGCCTGCGCCTCGGCCTGCAGGCGCGTGACCTTCTCCTGCTCGGCCTTCGCCTTCTCGTGGCTCTGCAAGAGAACGGCGAACTGCTCGGCCAAACTTTCGACGGTTTTCTCCTGCGCAACGCGTGACGCGGCCTGCCGCGCAAGGCGAAGGGCTTCACGCGCCGCGGCATCGGCCTTCGCCGCCGCCGCATGACGGGGTTCCCAAGCCTGGAGTTCGCCGATCGCCCTGGCGAGACCTTCCTGCGTCGCCTGCAGGTTCTTCTCCCGCTGGGCGAGCGTCGCTTCCTCGCGCTCCATCGCCTGGAGCTGGGTGCGCCATGAGCTCACCTGTGCGCCGATCTGCTTCAGCGCGGCCTCCTGCGCGGTCTTCTTCTGGTCCAGTCCCTTGGCCTCGTCCAGCCGCTGCTGCGCGACGACCAGCTGCTCGCGCAATGCCGTCCATGGCTTGGCCGCCTCGTCGCGCTGGTGATCGCGGCGCAGGCCGGAAAGGCGGTCCACGCCGGAGCGGTAGGACTCGACGTCGGCAAGCAGTTCTTCCAGCTTCTCTTCGAGCTCGGCGCGCAGCTTGTTGGCATCGGCGTAGACGCCGCGTGGAACCCCGGTGCTTTGTGTGAGCAGCTCGTTGCGTTCGGCCTCCACTGCCTTCAGCACCGCGTCGCCGTTGCTGGCAGCCAGTTCGCCCAGCGATTCGCCGAGCGCGTTGCGCAGGTGGTCGCTGGCGAAGCCCACCGCGCTGGCGATGTCGTGCGAAGTGCCCTGCCTGATCCACAGCAGGCCCGGAATGCCCATGTGCTCGGGCGTGCTGGCGCCCTTGCCCGGAAAGCGGAAACCCAGCAGCGCCGCCAGGTGGTCTTCGGCCACCGCGCCGTCCATGGGCCTGCCGTCGATCACCAGCTCGCATCGCTTCTTGCCGAGGAAGGCCTTGGTGAGCCGGCAGGGCTTGCCGTCGAGTTCGAAATCGACTTCCACCGTGGGCGTGGCCGAGCTCTCGCCCCATGGCCGCAGGTGCTCGACGGCGCTCGATCGGTGCCGCTCGAAGAAGGCGGCGCGGATCGCCTCGGCGACGGTGGACTTGCCCGATTCGTTGGGGGCCGCGAAGAGGTTCAGCCCGTCCGTGAGGCCGTCGATCTCGAACGGCGCGCGAAACAGCTTGAAGTTCTCGATGCGAAGCCGCTGCAGCTTCATGCTCATGCGCCGGCTCCCGCGTGCGAGGAGCCCTGCTGCGCGCCGAGGATGCGCGCCAGCGTGAGCAGCGCGTCGCGGGCCAGTTCCGCGTCTGTGTCGCCCTGTTGCTCGCGCAATGCCTGCAGCGCCTCGCCCACGAAGCCGTCGGCGTGCAGCGCCTGGATGTCCTCCTCGGTCGGTTCCAGCCGCAGCGCCTCGCCTTCCCACACCAGCGCCCGGGCCCGGGCGCGGGCCGCATCGAGTGCGGCGCCCAGCCGGTTATGGCCGGCGAGGTCGCAGGTGCCCTGGGCGCGCAGCTGCAGCACGTCGCCGCTGCCGATCTGCTCGAGCTTTCGCACCAGTTCGTCGATGTCGGAGGGCACGGCGAGCCGCGGTTCCCATTGCTGCCAGTCGAACTGGCCGACGCGCACGGGCTCGACCGCCGGCACCGCGCCTGCGCCGTCGATGGCGACGAGCAGCGCCTGGCCCGAATCGTTGGCGCGGAAGCGATCGGTCTCGGGCGTGCCCGCGTACCAGGTGCGATCGTCGATCTGCCGCGTGCCGTGCCAGTCGCCGAGCGCGAGGTAGTCGAGCCGGGCCTGTGCCGCGCGACCGGCGGCGATGGGGTTGGCCGAGTCGATGTCTTCCGACAGGATGCCCTGGACGCAGCCATGCGCCAGTCCGATGCGGGGCAGGCCCTCCTCGTCCGGTTCGGCGGCGAACCAGTCGGTGAGGTCGCCATAGGTGTGGCGCTGCGTGAGCGGCGCGGGCAACAGCGTGAACTTGCCCGCCACCGTATGGGGCCTGGGCTCCAGGCAGCAGACGATGTTCGGCGCGACGGCGCCCAGCCGCTGCGCGCGGCTCCAGACGGATTCGCTCAGCGCCGAGTCGTGATTGCCCGGGATCAGCAGCCAGGGCCCCGCGAAGCCCTGCATGGCGTTGAACATGCGCCGGATGGTCTTGTCCGACACGGTCTGCAGGTCGAACACGTCGCCCGCGACCAGCACTGCGTCGACCTTGCGTTCGGCCGCTATGGCGGCCAGCCGTTCCACCGCCTTGAAGCGTGCCTCGAACAGCGCGGCGGCGTCGTCGGGTTCGAATTGGGAGAAAACGCGGCCGATCTGCCAGTCCGCGGTGTGGAGCAAAGAAATCATGCGTCGTGGCCCCCTTTGCCTACCGCGTCTGCATACGTCATTCCAGAAGAGTGCGCATCTTAGATGGCGCGCGCTCCGGCCCGACGTCGACCGCCGCCCCGTGCGGGGTGCGGACGGCTAGGCGGTCGAGTCGGCCGTGGCGGCGCACTCTTCGAGCAGCGCGGCCGCCTGAGTGACCTGCACGACGATCTGCGCGCGCAGCGGTCGCCAGTCCAGGCTGAACGGGGCGATCAGGAACCACTGCGTGGTCAGAGCCAGCGCGCTGCCGAGAATGAGGAACACCCAATGCACGACTTCCATCTACGCCCCCTTGTACAGAATCAGGAGCGGAAGTCTGCGTACTTCGCAGGCGTTGCGGTATCGCCAATTCGGGGGATGTCGTTCGCCAGAGAGAAGGAACAGAACGCGCGGGAACGCGTCCTGCCCCGGCCGTGGCCTTGCCTACCGTGCCGGCAGGTACTGGCGTGGATCGACGGCATTGCCGCGGTAGCGGAGCTCGAAGTGCAGCTTGGCGCGTCCGCCGTCGGGGCCGCCGATCTCGGCGAGCTTCTGCCCCTGCTTCACCTGCTGGCCCTGCTTGACCTGCACCGAGCGCAGGTTGGTGTAGACCGACATGTAGGAGCCGCCGTGATCGACCATCACCACGCTGCCGTAGCCGCGCAGCGTTTCCGTCACCGCCACCTTGCCCGCGCCGATGGAGGCCACTGCATCGCCGGTGTTGCCGCCGATGTCGACTCCCTTGCTGCTCGTGCCGTTGAAGCCCGCGATCACCTGGCCCGGCGCGGGCCAGGCCCAGTCGCTGCGCCTCGACGCGGGCGGCGCGGCCGGCTCCGGCGCCGCGGCCCTGGGTGGCCTCGCGCGCTCCGGGCGTTCGGGACGCTCCGCACCCGGGCTCCTTCCCGGGGACGGCTCGGGCGATGCACCTGCAGAAGCGCCGCCGCCTGGCGGCACCACGCGCAGCACCTGCCCTGCTTCCAGCTTGTCCGGATCCTGCAGGTTGTTCCAGCGTGCGATGTCGCCCGGCGAACGGCCGGCCTTCGACGCGATGCGGTAGAGCGTGTCGCCCGGCTGGACGACGTATTCGCCCGGTCCCGCCACCGGTGCCTTGGGAGAGGTGGAGCACGCCGCCACCATCAATGCCGCGGCCAGCACCATGCCGGCACGCCAGTTCCTTCCTGTCACAACAACCACTACCGGATTCCTTCCTGGATGACCTGAATCTCGCGCGCCCCGGTGCCCGGGACCGCGCTCGAAGAATCCGGAAGGCTACCAGCAGTGGCCGGGCGTTCAGCCGACCACGGGGTTTTTCGCGCCCGTTCGCCTCGCGATGCACATCAGAGAAAGCGCACTCGAGGACGCGCCGGGGTCGCGGCCCGACAGCAGGCTGCCCATGCGGTACTTCCATTGCATGGGGCCGGCCTCCCCGCGAAGGACGCCGGCTCCTGCCTGATGGTTGTGCGGATGCACGCGGACCTCGAAGCCCAGCGGCATCAGCGTGGATTCGAAGAGCTCCCTCGTCACGCCGTCGCCGGGCCGGTGATGTATTTCGGTCCGCAGCCCCCACGACTGCTGGCTGCCGGTCTTGTGAAAGCCGCGCCCCATCACGCGGCAGACCCACAGACGCGTGTTCCACAGCAGGCGGGCCAGTCCCCGGTAGTCCCACGCCGTCAGCTGCGGATCGTGGTCGGTGATCAGCAGGCCGTCGGGCTTCACCAGGCGGGCGCCCTCCTCGAGCACCGCCTTCATGTCGTCGCAGTGGTGCAGCGTGGCATTGATGGCCACGATGTCCGCCACCTGCGAGCGGAACGGCGTGTGCGCGGCGTCCGCCAGCACCGCGATGTAGCCCTCGATCGCGGCCAGCTCCAGGGAGCCCGCGGCCACGTCGACGCCGACGAGCAATTTCGGCCTGCCGCCCAGCGTTGCAAATACATTGCCCGGGCCGCAACCCAGGTCGATGACGACCTTGTCCGTCCAGTCGCCGCCGGCGGCCAGCCAGCGGTTTCGGAAGTGCCCGTCGCGGTGGCAGGAAGCCAGATATTCCCTCGCCCAGGCCTCATTGCCGAAGTAGATCGCGTTGGCGGTCAATGCATCTGAATTACCGGGAAGAATTGATTCCAGATAGTTGCCGCGGCGCTCCAGAACTACATCGGGTAATAGGATGTCGCTGAGCATTTACGGGTTCCGGTGAATTGGATTTTGCGCAATCGGAGCGCTCTCACCAGTTTTTTCGATTTCTTGATTTTGTACAGATATTTCTTATACGGTTACAGGCATCGGCAATTCATAACAGTCGGCTCCGGGAGGATGTTTCATTTTTCGACACACTTCCGCGTGCACTTTCCGCATGGCTCGCAGGCGAAGCGAGGCCCGCACCCGAAGCAGTGGCGCGGTGGCCGGTCGATGCGGTTTCCCCCTTGTTCCCCCTGAGTTCTCCCCAGGAGTACCCCTCCTCGAACGGGCCTTTCGGGCATCCGGAGCGGGCCGCCGGGCCGCTTTTTCTCCTCCGATCGCTCATCAGTTACCTCGTACTGGACGATTCGGGTAGTACGTTTCAGAAATAACCTTATCCAGTTGTAACCGGGGCCTAAAGTACACACATCGGCTGCGGGAAACACCCTAGGATGAAGACACGAAAAAACATCTTTCTGCTTCTTCATTCTTAATTGAGCGAATGGATTTTCCATTCGCCCAATTACTTTTGGCGTATTTCTTTTGGGATACTTACGTGGAAATTCAAACTGTTTCGCAGGCAGGCCAAGGCGATCCGGAGCTCTCTCTGGAAGACCTGTTCGTGTCGCGATCCAATTCGAAAGGATCGGCCAGCCGCCACGTCGCCTCCACCACGCTCTCGCCCCATTTCGCCCGCAAGCTGGCCGGCTCGCCGGCCGTCGGCGGCCAGTTGCCCGACACCCTCTTCGCCGGCGCATGGCTCCTCCTGCAGGCTCGCTGGCTCGGAAGCCTCTGGCCCGTGCTGGATGAAGCAGGCACCGGGCAGGACGCACCCGCGTGCTTCTCGACCACCGTCGCGTTCGACACCACCATGGCCGCGGGCCCCTGGCTGGCGGAGCTGGACCTCGGCCGCCGCGGCGCGTCGAAGACCGCGCATGCCGCCCCGTCGCCCGCCTCGCTCTGGCTGCGCGAGGAAGCAGGCATCGAAAGCGCCGACGCCCCGCTGCGGCTGCGCTTCGACGCCGCCTCTGCATCGCTGCACGCCGACGCGGCGCCCGGCCTGATGGACCCCGCCGCGATCGATGTGCTGCTCGCAACGCTCGCCGACACCGCCGAAGACCTGCTCGACCGCCCCGATGCAGCACTCGGCGACATCCGCACGCTGCCTCGAGCCGAAAGCGCCGACCAGCTCGGTGCATGGAACATCGCCCTCTCCCCGATCGACTCCGCCCTCACGGTGCCGGCCGTGTTCGCCCTGCAGGCCGCTGCAACGCCCCAAGCCATCGCCCTCGCCCAAGGCGAGGCGCAGATGAGCTACAGCGAACTCGACCAGCGATCCGACGATCTCGCCCGGCGCCTCCAGACCCTGGGCGTCCACGCCGGCGACAACGTCGGCATGCTGCTCGACCGCTCGATGGCGGCCATCGTCGCCCAGCTCGGCATCCTCAAGGCCGGCGCCGCCTATGTGCCCGTGCCCACGGACTATCCGCCCGAACGCATCGCCTACATGCTCGACGAGGCCGGCGCGCACCACGTGCTGACCGCGCAGGAGCACCGCCACCTCATCCCCCCCCATCACGGCGTTTTTCTGGTCGACGAGCACCAAGACAACGAAAACCGTGGTTCATGGAATTTCCCGGCCATCGACGCGGAATCGGTGGCGTACGTCATGTACACCTCGGGCTCGACGGGCACGCCCAAGGGCATCGAGATCTGCCATCGCTCGATCCTGCGGCTCGTCGTGGGCGTGGACTACGTCTCGCTCACCCCCGGCCTCGCCATGCTGCACGCGGCCCCGCTGGGCTTCGACGCGGCCACGCTGGAAATCTGGGGGCCGCTGCTCAACGGCGGCTGTTGCGTGATCCATGACGAGCGCGTGCCCACCGGTGCCGGGCTCGCCCGCACCATCGCGCGCCACGGCGTGCACACGGCCTGGCTCACGGCCGCGCTCTTCAATGCCGTCGTCGACGACGACCCGGCCCATCTTTCGGGTTTGCTGCATCTCTTCACCGGCGGCGAGGCGCTCTCCGTGCCGCACGTGCGCCGCGCGCTGGCCGCACTGCCCGGCCTCGCGCTGAGCAACGGCTACGGCCCGACCGAATGCACCACCTTCGCGGCCACGCACCGCATCGCGTCGCCGCTCCCGGAAGACCTGCGCTCGGTTCCGCTCGGCCGCCCGATCAAGGACACCGTGCTGCGCGTGCTCAGCCCCTCGATGGCGTTGCTGCCGACCGGCTTCGTCGGCGAGCTCTGCATCGGCGGCCACGGGCTGGCCCGCGGCTATCTGCGGCAGCCCGCGCTCAGCGCCGAGCGCTTCGTGGCCGACCCCTTCGGCGGCCCCGGCGACCGGCTCTACCGCACCGGCGACCTCGCGCGCTGGCTGCCGGACGGCACCATCGAATTCATCGGCCGTCGCGACGGCCAGGTGAAGATCCACGGCCACCGCATCGAGACCGGCGAAGTGGAGGCGGCGATCCTCGCGCATCCCGGCGTGCAGTCGTGCGCGGTGGTAGCCCGGCCCGACGGCAGCGGGCAGCTGCGCCTCGTGGCCTATCTGGTTTCGCACTCTGGAGAAGAGAAGCTCTCCTGGGAGGCCCTGCGCGCTCATCTCGGCGAGCGCCTGCCCGCGGCCATGGTGCCGGCCGCCCAGGTGTGGCTCGAACGGCTTCCCGTCACGCCCAACGGCAAGCTCGACCGCAAGGCGCTGCCCGAGCCGGCCGGCGAGCGCCCCGAGCTCGCGCAGCCCTTCGAGGAAGCGCGTGGCGCCATCGAGCAGCAGGTGTGCGACGCCTTCGCGCGCGCACTGCGCATCTCGAAGGTCGGCCGCAACGACAACTTCTTCGACCTCGGCGGCGATTCGCTGCTGGTGCTGCAGGTGCTGGCCGATCTCCGGCGCGGCAGCGGCACGCCGCTGTCGACCAATCTTTTCTTCCGCAATCCCACGCCAAAAGCAATGGGTGCGCGGATGCAGCCGGCGGGTGATCAGCCCGCCACGGCCGCTGCGGCCGGTTTCAAGGATCGATCGACCGCAGCGGCCACCCTTCCCCACGACGCGCTTCATGATGCGGTCGCCCTGGTCGGCACCGCCGGCCGCTTCCCCGGCGCGGCCGACGTCGAGCAGTTCTGGGACAACCTCGTCGCGGGCCGCGACACCATCAGCTTCTTCGACGACGCCACGCTGGACGCCGGAATCGGCGAAGCCCTGCGCAACGATCCGGCCTACGTGCGTGCGCGCGGCGTGATCGACGGCATCGAGAACTTCGACGCCGCCTTCTTCGGCATCGGCCCGAAGGAAGCGCAGCTCATGGACCCGCAGCAGCGCGTGTTCCTCGAGATCTGCTGGGAATGCCTGGAGCGCGCCGGCTACGTGCCGGACGCCGCGCCGGGCCCGGTGGGCGTGTACGCCGGCATGTACAACGCCACCTACCACCAGCGCCACGTGAGCACCCGGCCCGACCTGGTGGAGCCGGTGGGCGAGTTCCAGGTGATGCTGGCCAACGAGAAGGACTACATCACCACGCGGGTGGCCAACCGGCTCAACCTCACGGGCCCGGCGGTCAGCGTGCACACCGCCTGCTCGACCTCGCTGGTGGCCGTGGCCCATGCCTTCCATGCGCTGCGCACCGGCCAGTGCTACATGGCGCTGGCGGGCGGCGCTTCGGTCACCTGCCCGCCGCGCAGCGGCTATCTCTACAACGAGGGCTCGATGCTCTCGCCCGACGGCCACACGCGCAGCTTCGACGCCCAGGCCCGGGGCACCGTCTTCAGCGACGGCGCGGCCGTGGTGCTGCTCAAGCGGCTGGCCGACGCGCAGGCCGACGGCGACACCATCTACGCCGTGCTGCGCAGCGCCTGCGTGAACAACGACGGCGGCGCCAAGGCCAGCTTCACGGCACCCAGCGTCGACGGGCAGGCCGCGGTGATCCGCGCCGCGCTGGCGGCGGCCGACGTGGACGCGCGCAGCATCTCCTACGTCGAGGCGCACGGCACCGCCACGCCGATGGGCGACCCGATCGAGGTCGAGGCGCTGGCCGTCGCCTATGCCGAGCACACCGATGCGCTCGGCTACTGCACGCTGGGCTCGGTCAAGAGCAACGTGGGCCACATGGTCACGGCGGCGGGCGCGGCCGGGCTCATCAAGACGGCGCTGGCGCTGCATCACGAGCAGATTCCGCCGACCGTGCATTTCAGCGCGCCGAACCCGTCGATCGACTTCGCGCGCACGCCTTTCCACGTGACCTCCAGCCTGCAGCAGTGGCCACGCGCCGCGCAGCCGCGCCGCGCGGGCGTCAGTTCCTTCGGCGTCGGCGGCACCAATGCGCACGTCATCGTCGAGGAGGCTCCGCCCCGGCCGGTCTCGCCGCCCGCCACGGGCGAGCAGGTGCTGCTGCTTTCGGCGCGCTCCGAGACCGCGCTCGCCGCAGCCGCCGGGCAGCTCGCATCGCACCTCGAAGGCCATCCGGAGCTTCCGCTTGCCGACGTGGCCCACACCCTCGCGGTCGGCCGCAAGGCCCACGCCTTCCGCCGCGCGGTGGTGGCCGGCAGCACGTCCGATGCCGTGGCCTCCCTGCGCGACACCGGTTCGACCGGCACCGTCAGCGGCCGCGCGGCCTCGAGCGAACCCCAGCTCGTGCTCATGTTCCCCGGACAGGGCGCGCAGTACGCCGGCATGGGCCGCAACCTGCGTGCGAACGACCCGGTGTTCGCCGCCGCCTTCGACGACTGCATGGCAGCTCTCGAGGGCGTGACGGATTTCGACCTGCGCGAGCGCATGTTCTCGGACGACCCGCAAGCGCTGTCGCCCACCGCCGCCACACAGCCCGCGATCTTCGCGCTCGAATACGCGCTCGCCCGACGGCTGCTGGCGCTGGGCGCGCGGCCGCATGCGCTGATCGGCCACAGCGTCGGCGAATTCGTCGCGGCGGTGATCGCGGGCGTGATGCGCCTCGAAGACGCCGCCCGGCTCGTGGCTCGCCGCGGTGCCCTCATGCAGGCGCAGCCGGCCGGCGCGATGCTGTCGGTGCGCCTTGGCGCGGCCCAGCTCATCGAAAGGCTGGGCCCGCAGCTTTCGCTGGCCTCCGAGAACGGCCCCACGGCCTGTGTCGCGGCCGGCCCCTTCGATGCCATCGCGGCGCTGCAGTCCGCGCTGGAAGCGGACGGCATTCCGAGCCGCCCGCTGCAGACCTCGCACGCCTTCCACTCGGCCATGATGGACGCGGCCGTCGCGCCCTTCGAAGCCCTGGTGGCCAAGGTGGCGCTGAACGCGCCGCAGACCCGGATCTATTCCACGCTCACCGGCAAGCCGCTCGGGGACGCCGAGGCCACGAGCCCGTCCTACTGGGCCAGGCACCTGCGCGGCACGGTGCGCTTCTCGCCGGCCGTGCGCTGCGCGATGGCGCAGACGGCGAACCCGCTGTTCGTCGAGGCCGGTCCGCGCAACACGCTTTCCACGCTGGTGCGCCAGCACGGCGCGAGCAACGCATTCGCACTGCTGCACGTGGAGCCCGGCGGCATGGCCGACGAGGCCCGCACCCTGCGCCTGGCCCTCGGCCGCCTCTGGACCTGCGGCGCGGAAATCGAACTCTCGCGCCTGACGGCCCGCGCCGGCGCCCAGCGCGTACGCCTGCCCACCACGCCCTTCGAACGCAAGCGCTG
Source organism: Variovorax gossypii (assembly GCF_003965815.1). Taxonomy (GTDB): domain Bacteria; phylum Pseudomonadota; class Gammaproteobacteria; order Burkholderiales; family Burkholderiaceae_C; genus Variovorax; species Variovorax gossypii. The sequence continues at coordinate 614,054 of NZ_RXOE01000001.1, forward strand.
CTGGGTCGACATCGCTGCTGCCGTTACCTCTTCCCCCGACGTTTCCGTCGCCGCCGCGCCTGCCGCCGCGGCGACGCCATCGCCCTTCGTCCCACCCGTTTCCCTGGAGCCGATCGTGACCGCTGCAACGCCCTCGCCTCTTCCTCCTCCCTCCGCCGGTTCGTCCGTCGACACGCGCCTGCGTGCGCTGTTCGAGGACATCTCGGGCCTCGACATGGCGCAGGCCGAGGGCCAGGCGCCCTTCGGCGAGCTCGGCCTTGACTCCCTCACGCTGACGCAGGCGGCCACGCAGATCAAGAAGCACTTCAAGGTGAACGTCAGCTTCCGCCAGCTGATGGAGAACTATCGCGGCTTCGACGCGCTCTCGGCCTTCCTGCGGGAAAGCCTGCCGCCTGAAGCCGCTCCGGCGCCGGTCGCCGCACCGACGACCTCGATGACCGCTGCAACGGCAGCCCCGGTAGAAAGCGCGGTCGCCATGCCGCTGCGCATGCCGCAGGCGCTGCCCGTGTACATGCCCGCACAAGGCGTCGTCGCGGGCGAAGGACCGCTGTCTCAGCTGATTTCGCAACAGATGGAATTGATGCGCCAGCAGCTCGCATTGCTGTCCGGCGCGGTTCCCGCGGCGCCGCTCGCGACGCTGCAGGCCGTGCCGGTGCAGGCGGTCCCGGCAGTGGCCGCGACCCCGGTTGCAGCCACCGCGCCCACGCCCACGTCCGCCGAAGAGCCCGCGCAGCCCGTGCGCTACGACGTGAGCAAGGCCTTCGGCGCCATCGCCCGCATCCACACGCAGCGCACCGCCGAGCCCAGCGGCCGGCAGAAGGCGCGGCTCGCGGCCTTCGTCCGCCGCTACGTGGAGCGCACGCGCAAGAGCAAGGAATTCACCGAGGCCAACCGTCCGCACATGGCCGACCCGCGCGTGGTCAACGGCTTCAGGCCGATCACGAAGGAAATCACCTACCAGATCGTCATCGAGCGCTCCAAGGGCTCGCGGATGTGGGACCTCGACGGCAACGAGTACGTCGACGCGCTCAACGGCTTCGGCATGAACATGTTCGGCTGGCAGCCCGACTTCGTGCTCGAAGCGGTGCGCCGCCAGCTCGACGCCGGCTACGAGATCGGCCCGCAGCACCCGCTGGCGGCCGAGGTCACGGCACTGGTCTGCGAGCTCACCGGCAACGACCGCGCGGGCCTTTGCAACACCGGCTCCGAGGCCGTGATGGCCGCGCTGCGCATCGCGCGCACCGTCACCGGCCGCAGCACGGTGGTGGTGTTCACCGGCTCGTATCACGGCACCTTCGACGAGGTGCTGGTGCGCGCCGGCAAGGGCGGCAAGGGTCTTTCGGCCGCGCCGGGCGTGATGAGCGGCATGTTCGGCGACATCCGCGTGCTCGACTACGGCACGCCCGAAGCGCTGGACTTCATCCGCGACAACGCGGGCGACCTCGCCGCCGTGCTGGCCGAGCCGGTGCAGAGCCGCCGCCCCGACTTCCAGCCGCGCGAGTTCCTGCACGAGCTGCGCGAAATCACCGAGAAGAACGGCTGCTGCCTGATCTTCGACGAGGTCATCACCGGCTTTCGCACCGCCCTGGGCGGCGCGCAGGAGCTGTTCGGCGTGCGCGCCGACCTCGCCACCTACGGCAAGGTGATCGGCGGCGGCTTCCCGGTGGGCGTGATCGCGGGCAAGCGCGAGTTCATGGATGCGCTCGACGGTGGCGCCTGGCAATACGGCGACGACTCGATCCCCGGCGTGGGCGTGACCTACTTCGCGGGCACCTTCGTGCGCCACCCGCTCGCACTCGCGGCGGCGAAGGCCTCGCTCATGCACCTGAAGGAAGCCGGGCCGGCGCTGCAGGCCGGGCTCAACGCCAGCACCACGGCCATGGCCGCGGAACTCTCGGGCTGGTGCAGGGAAGTCGGCGCGCCCATCGAGGTCCGCCACTTCGCCTCGCTGTGGCGCGTGAGCTGGCTCGAAGACCACCCGCTGCAGGACCTGCTCTTTGCCATGATGCGCAGCCGCGGGGTCCACATCCTGGACAACTTCCCGTGCTTCCTCACCAGCGCGCACAGCGCCGAGGACATCGCCTTCATCCAGCGCGCTTTCAAGGAATCGGTCGCGGAGATGCAGGAGTCCGGCTTCCTGCCGCGCCGCGCGATTCCCGTCACCGGCTTCGACATCCACAAGCCAGCCGAGGAAGGCTCCGTGCTGGCCCGCGACATCGACGGCCAGCCCTTCTGGTACGTGCCCGACGCGGCACCCGCCAGTCACTCCCTCGTCAATGGAAAGGCCGCAGCATGAACGCCGTTCTCAAGCCCACCGCGAGCGGTGGGGTCGTCGAATCCATCATTGCGACCACGGAATCGCAACGCGAAGTCTGGCTCGGCGCCACGCTGGGCACCGAGGCCTCGATGGCCTACAACGAATCGGTGGTGCTGCGCCTGCGCGGGGAACTCGACCAGACGGCCCTCTCGCGCGCCATGGACCGGCTGCTCGCGCGCCACCAGGCACTGCGCTCCACCATCTCGCCCGACGGCACCTGCATGCTGGTGAGCCAGCCTCGCGCGAACGTCATGGTCGGGCACGACCTGGCCGCGCTGGAGCCCGAAGCCCGTGTCCAGGCGCTGCGCGACGCGCACGAGGACGCAGTCTGCACGCCCTTCTCGCTGGAGCACGGCCCGCTGTTCAGGGCGGTGCTCTACCGGCTCGGCAGGGCCGAGCACGAACTGGTGATGTCCGCGCACCACGTGGTGTGCGACGGCTGGTCGTGGGCGGTCATCACCGAACAGCTGGGCCACCTGTATGCCGAGGAAACCGGCACCGGGCTGAAGCTCAAGGCGGCGCCGCTCTTCGCCGACTTCGCCGCCGAGGAGGCCGCCGCCGCGGCGCACCCCGACATGCAGGCGCACGTCGACTACTGGCTGGGGCGCTTCCCCGGCAGCACGCTGCCGGTGCTCGACCTCCCGCTGGACCGCCCGCGCCCGGCCGCGCGCACCTTCAATTCGCTTCGCGCCGAGCGTCTGCTCGACAAGCGCCTGGTCGGCGCGGTGCGCACGACGAGCACCAAGGCCGGCGTCAGCCTCTTCACCGGCCTGCTCAGCGGCTTCGTCGCCACGCTGCACCGCCTCACGGGGCAGGAAGACATCGTGGTCGGCATTCCCGCCTCGGGCCAGCTCGCGCACGACATGCCCGGCCTGGTCGGCCACTGCGTGAACCTGCTGCCGCTGCGCCTGGCCGCGCGCGCCGGCATGCGCTTCGATGCGCTCATGGACGAATGCAGTACCGCCGTGCTCGACGCCTTCGACCACCAGGCGCTCACCTACGGCGCGCTGCTGGGCCAGCTCTCCCTGGAGCGCGACCCGAGCCGTCTGCCGCTGGTGAGCGTGGCTTTCAACGTCGACCCCGACGTGGCCAGCAGCGCGCAGGCCTTCACCACGCTCGACGTGGTGCAGGACACCATCGCCCGCCGCTACGAGAACTTCGAGCTGTTCGTGAACCTGCGTCCGCTCGACGGCGGCCTGATGGTGGAGGCGCAGTACAACACCGACCTCTTCGACGAGGTCAGCGTGCAACGCTGGCTCGACATGTTCGCGTGCGTGCTGCAGTCGGCATCGCACGAGCCCGACGAAACTGTCGGCAGGCTCGAAGTGCTGTCGGCTGATGCCACGCATGCGCTGCTCGCCTTGCAGCCCGCGCGGGTGCCGCTGGTCGGCGCGCCGCTGGCGCATGCCGGCTTCGTCGCGCGCGCGCCGCTGCAGCCCGACCGCCCCGCGGTGCGCGACGGCGCCCGCAGCTGCAGCTACGGCGAGCTCGAGTCACTCTCCAACCGCCTCGCCCGTGCGCTGCGTGCGCGCGGCGTGGGCCGCGGCCAGCGCGTGGGCCTGTGCCTGGAGCGCAGCCTCGAGATGGTCGTCGCCATGCTCGGCGTGCTGAAGGCCGGCGCGTCCTACGTGCCGCTCGACACCGCCTTCCCGCAGGCGCGGCTGGACCACTACGCCAGCGACGCGAAGCTCGCGCTGATGCTGACCTCGTCGGACATCGCGGTCGCGCCTCGCGACTGGCGCGGCGACGCGAGCCAGCGCATCTTCGAGATCGACCGCGACACCGAATGGCGGCAGCTCTCCGGCGAGGCCCTGCCTCCCGGCGCCGACGACCCGCAGTCGGAAGACGCCGCCTACGTGATCTACACCTCCGGCTCGACCGGCCTGCCCAAGGGCGTGATCGCGCATCACCGCGGCGTGGCGCACCTGCTGCAGTGGATGCAGCGCGAGTCGGGCATCGGCCCGGCCGACCGCATCGCCGCCGTGACGACGCTGTCCTTCGACATGGCCGTGCCCGACCTGCTGCTGCCGCTGGCCGCCGGCGCCGAGCTGGTCATGGTGAAGCGCGAGGTCGCGATGGACGGCAACCGCCTGTCGCGTGCGCTCGACGAGGAACAGATCACCCTACTGCAGGCCACCCCCGGCATGTGGCAGCTGCTGCTCGACGCCCAGTGGGCCGGCGGCGCTCCGGGCTTCCGCGGCTGGACGGGCGGCGAGGCGCTGCGCCCGAGCATGGCGCTGGCGCTGTGCGAGCGCATGGAAGGCCTGTGGAACGGCTACGGACCGACCGAGACCACCGTGTACTCCACGGCCTGGCACGTGCGCCCGAACGAGATCGCCTCGCGCGGCGTGTCCATCGGCAGGCCCGTGGACAACACCGAGATCTGGATCCTCGATGCCGACCTGCAGCCCTGCCCCATCGGCGTGCCCGGCGAGATCTGCATCGCGGGCGAAGGCGTCTCGCTGGGTTACCTCGACCGGCCCGAGCTGACCGCCGAGCGCTTCGTCACGGTGCGCATCTTCGGCACGCCGAAGAAGATGTACCGCTCCGGCGACCGCGGTCGCTGGCGCAACGACGGGCTGCTCGACCACCTCGGGCGGCTCGACTTCCAGGTGAAGGTGCGCGGCTACCGCATCGAGCCCGGCGAGATCGAGGTGCGCTGCTGCGAGGTGGAGGGCGTCTCGCGCGCGGTGGTGATCGCCCGGGAGGACAACCCCGGCGACGTGCGCCTGGTCGCGTACCTCGCGCTCAAGCACGACACCGGCTTCGACCTCGAGACCCTGATGGTGCACCTGCGCAAGCACCTGCCCGCCTTCATGCTGCCGCAGCACGTGGTGACGCTCGACGTGCTGCCCAAGCTGGCCAACGGCAAGATCGACCGCGTCGCACTCCCGCCCCCGCAGGCGGTGGCACGCGACGAGATGCGCCGCGGCGCGGGCCCGCGCAACGAGCACGAACGCAAGGTGCTCGCGCTCATGGAGAAGGTGCTGAGCCTGCCCGGCCTCGACATGCACGACGACTTCTTCACCATGGGAGGCCATTCGCTGCTGGCGGCGCGCCTCACCACGCTGCTGAGCCGGGAGTTCCAGGTCACGCTGCCGCTGCGCTCGCTGTTCGAGTCGCCCACCGCCGAAAAGCTGGCCGCGGCCATCCAGGCCCTGCAGGGCGCGGGCGTCGGGCTCCAGGCGCCGATCGGGCGCAGCGCCGGGCGCACCACCGCGCCGCTGACGATGGCGCAGGAGCGCATCCGCTTCATGGAGCAGCTGCATCCGGGCCGCTCGGTCTACAACGCGCCCTCGGCGCAGCGGCTCACGGGGCAGCTCGACGCGGCGCGCTTCGAGGAAGCGCTGCGCCAGATCATCCGCCGCCAGCCCTCGCTGCGCACCCGCATCGACATCGACGCCGACAGCGGAAAGCCGGTGCAGGCGATAGCGGAGTCTGCGGAATTCACGCTGCCGCTGGTCGACCTGCGCGACCTGCCCGCCGACCAGCGCGAGGCCGAGCTGGCCGAGCGCATGCAGGAGCTGGCCGACCGGCCCATCGACATCCACGCCGCGCCGATGATGCACGCGACGCTGTTCCGGCTGGACGACAACGAGCACGTGTTCCAGTTCGTGCCGCACCACCTGATCTGGGACGGCTGGTCCTTCGACCTGATGCAGCGCGAGCTGGCCGCGTTCTACGACGCAGCCGAACGCGGCCGCCCGCACAACCTGCCCGCGCTCATGACCACCCAGGGCGACTACGCTCAGTGGCTGGAGAAGTGGCTGACCGAGCCCGCCTGCGAGGAGCAGCTCGCCTTCTGGCGCGGCCGCCTCGAAGGCGCCAGGGCCGTGCGGCCGCCGGTGACCGACATGCCCCGGCGCGCCGGCAAGAGCGGCCAGGGCGGCGCGCACTGGATCCACATCGACCTGCAGAGCACGCAGCGGCTGCGCGAGATCGCCCGCGACATGGACGTGACGCTGAGCATGCTCACCTTCGGCGTCTACGCGCTGACCATGGCCCAGGTGACCGGCAACGAGGCGATCGTCATCGCCAACCCGGTGCGCGGACGCCAGCAGGCCGAGACCGAGGACGTGATGGGCTTCTTCAACAACGTGCTGCCGGTCTCGCTCACGGTCGACCGCTCGCTGGCGCTGCCCGCCTTCATGCGCTACGTGAAGCAGGAACTGCTGTCGATGATGAACAACCAGCAGGTGCCGTTCGAGCGCCTGATGGCCGAGCCGGGCTACGCGGGGCAGATCAAGACCTCGGGCCCCTACCAGTCGATGTTCTCGTTCCAGGACGCGCGCGAACGCACGCGCTCCATCGGCAGCCTGCAGACCCGGCAGATGCACGTGATGCAGCACGGCGCCACCGACGACATCGGCGTGTGGCTGATGGACAAGCCGCACGGCCTGGAAGGCGCGCTCATCTACAACGCCGACGTGTACCTGCGCGAGACCGGCGCCCAGCTGCGCGAGCGGTACCTGGAGGTGCTGCGCCGCGTGGCCGAGGAACCCGGCGCCACGCTCGAGCGGATCGCCGACGCCGAGAGCTCGACCAGCGCGGCCTACCTGCGCAAGCTGGCCGCGAGCGACACGGGCAGGAGCGCCGCAACAGGAGCCGCCAACGGTGAAGCGCCCAAGGCGAAGCAGAGCCAGCTCGAGCCCGAGCAGGCGCAGCTCGCCCTCATCTGGGCCGGCGTGATCGGCATCGACGTCAACGAGATCCGCGCCAGCGACAACTTCTTCGACCTCGGCGGCGATTCGCTGCTGGTGCTGCGCGCGGTGCAGCAGGCCGCCCAGACGCTGGGGCACCGCGTGGAGCCGCGCCGCTACCTGTTCGAGAACCTCGGGCAGATCGCCTCGTCTCCGCGCGACGCCGGCGAAGGCGTGCCTTCGGATCTCGCGGAGCTGGCCGCCGGCTCCGCCGCTCATGCGCCGCGCGGCGGACTGCTCGGCGCCCTCGGCGGCTGGCTGCGCAAGGGGTGACCAGCATGACCGCCAGCTCCCTCTACGCGCTCTCCATCGACGCACCGGTCTGCCGGTACGTCGACCTGGACAGCTTCACCGACCTCCCGTCCGAAGACCTTCTCTCGGAGGAGGAACGCGCCCGCGCCGACGGCTTCCGCTTCGAGCTGGACCGGCAGCGCTACGTGGCCTCGCATGTCGCGCTGCGGCAGGCGCTGAGCGAGTACACCGGCCTGCATCACGCCGAGCTGCACCTGTCCAAGGGCTCCTTCGGCAAGCCGTCGCTCACGGGCCATGCGCGTACGCAGTTCTCGCTGAGCCACAGCCAGGGACTGGCGCTGATCGCCATCGGCGGACGCGGCCCGCTGGGCGCCGACATCGAGCTGCTGCGCCCGGTGCCGGACGCGGCGATCCTCGCGGCCGAGCATTTCACGCGGCGCGAACAGGAAGCGCTGGCCGCCCTGCCCGCACAGGAGCGCGACCGCGCCTTCCTGACCTGCTGGACCCGCAAGGAGGCCTGCCTGAAGGCCATCGGCGTGGGGCTGCTGGTGTCGTCGCAGAGCTTCGAGGTGGGGCTGGAAGCCGACTGCCGCAGCGTCGAGCTCTCGGTGGCCGGCCGCATCCTGTGGCTGGTGCTCGGGCCCGCGCCCGCGCGGCTGGATTGCGTGGGTGCGATCGCCGAGTGGCGCCAGACGGAGGCGCGGGCGAACCGGCTCGGCGCGGCCGGTTCGGGCGACGCGGGCGACACGGGCGGGTATGCGAACGGCCCGTCTCTCCCGCCTAAAGCGGGCGCCCCGGCGCGCAGCATGGAGATCGCCCCATGACCCGCTTCGAGCCGATCATGTTCGGGCCGGCCTCGCGGCAGGTCTTCGGCGTGTTCCATCCGGCCGAGGAAGACCGCGGCGGGAACGACACCGCCGTGCTGCTGTGCCCGCCCTTCGGCCAGGAGGGGCTGCGCACGCACCGCTTCTTCAAGGTGCTGGCCGAACGGCTCTCGCGTTCGGGCATCGCCACGCTGCGCTTCGACTTCTACGGCTCGGGCGATTCGCCCGGCGAGGAGGTCGAGGGCGAACTCGACGGCTGGCGCCGCGACCTGTGTTCGGCGCACGAGGAGCTGCGGCGGCGTGTGCCCGCAGCCTCCATCGTGTGGATCGGCGCGCGGCTCGGCGCCACCGTGGCCGTGCTGGCCGCGCGCGGCGGCCGCTGCGATCCGGTGCGGCTGGTGCTGTGGGAGCCGGTGATCGACGGGCGCCGCTATGCGCGGCTGCTGCGCGAGCAGCACGTGGCGGCGATCGACACCACCTTCTGCATCCCCGACCTGGCCTGGCGCCGCGACCTCGTGCAGGAGCCCGAGGCCATCCCCCATGAAGCCCTGGGCACCCTGCTCTCGCCCGCGCTGCGCGCGCAGCTGGCGGCGCTGGTGCCCGAGTCGCTGCCGCTCACCGCGCTGCACGACACGCTGGTGCTGGCCGGTCCCGACGACGAGCGCACCGCCCAGTGGGCCGCCGACCAGCAATCGCGCCACATGCCGGTGCGCCTCGCGTACTTCAGCCACCAGCTCGACTGGACCTCCGACCCCTATCCCAACAGCGCGATGGTCCCGGCCGACGCGCTCAACCGCCTCCAGGGGGCGCTTCATGAATGACGCGAAATACGACGTGAAGGCGGCCGCGAAACAGACGCCGCTGCTGTTCGGCCCGGGCGATGCGCTGATGGGCATGCTCACGGCGCCCGCACGGCCGGCGCCGGGCGGCGTTGCCTGCCTGATGTTCAACATGGGCGCCAACCACCGCGTGGGGCCGCGCCGCATCAACGTGAAGCTGGCGCACCTGCTGGCTGAACGCGGCGTGGGCAGCCTGCGCTTCGATCTCGGCGGTGTCGGCGACAGCGACGCGCTCGACACGTCGCCCGACCTGCAGATCCGCGCTGTGCACAGCCTGAAGGCGGCCATGGACGCCGCAGAGCGCATGCTGGGCGCACGCCAGTTCGTGATCGTCGGCATGTGCTCGGGCGTGCAGCACGCGATGTCGGCGGCCCTCGCCGACAAGCGCGTGGTGGCGGTGTCTCTGTTCGACGGCTTCGCCTTCCCAGAGCTGCGCGCGCGCCTGGAGCGCAACCTGCGCCGCGCGATGGCCGCGCCCGCGCATCCCTCGTTTCCGGGCAAGGCCCGGCGCTGGCTGCAGCGCCGCTTCCTTCGCAGCCATTCGACGGTGCCGCTGCCGGGCTTCTTCGCCGAAAGGCGCGCGCCCGAGGCGAACGCGATCTGGTTCGGCGCGGCGCTGGAGCGGCTCGTCGAACGCAACGTGGCGGTGCAGCTGCTGTATTCGGGCTCGCTGCATGTCTGCGACCGCGGCCGCGACCAGCTCGGCGCCTTCGCCCGCAAGCCCTTCGCGCAGGGAGTTCAGTACGAGTTCATCGGCGAGGTCGACCACACCGTCTGCACCGAGAAGGGACAGCAGCTGTTCCTGCGCTCGGTGGGCGACTGGGTCACCGAGCGCTGTTTCGGCGCCAGCACGGAACGGCGCAGCCAGGGCAGCCGGGCGCCGTCCGGCGCGGAGCAGTCCATGCCCACCACCTGGGCCGCGCCCTGAGGCGAGGCCTTCACCCATTGCAACCACTGTCGACAAGCCAACAACCAGCCCCTCACCAGCCAACAACCGACCGTCAAGGAGTTCACCATGCAACGCCACGATCCAGCGACGCAATCACGCGGAACGCGCCCTCTCGCAGTCCTGTCCCGGACGGAGGCCGAGTCCCGCCTGCGATGGCTCGGCCTGGCCCTGCTGCTGTCGCTCGGGCTGGTGGCGCTGTCGGGCTGCGCGCCGGGCTTCGGCTCGGTGGGGCCGCTCGGCTACGGCAAGACCAACGGCGACAGCACGGCCTCGGCGGACAGCGGAAAGATCATCCCGATCACGCCCGACCTGATCCGCACGCAGCTCGCGCAGAAGCCCAAGGGCCCGCCGGAGAACATCAAGCGCCTCTTCGCGGCGGCGCCGGTCTACACCATCGGGCCGGGGGACGTGGTCGGCATCATCGTGTACGACCATCCGGAGCTGCTGCCGAACGCCGGCGCGGTGATCGCGCAGCAGTCCGACCCGACCGGCGTGACGGTGGCGCCCGGCTTCATCGTCGACGCCAAGGGCGAGATCTTCTTTCCCTACATCGGGCGCACCAAGGTGCAGGGCCTGACCGAGAGCGGCGCCTCGGAACTGATCGCGCGGCGCATCAAGGCCTTCATCAAGGACCCGCAGGTGACGGTGCGCATCCAGTCGTTCCGCAGCCAGCGCGCCTACGTGCAGGGCGAGGTTCGCACGCCGGGCCTGCAGATCTTCACCGACGTGCCGATGACGCTGTCGGAGGCCATCAGCCGCGCCGGCAGCTTCACCCAGGCCGGTGACCGCGCGCGCATCACGCTGACGCGCGGCGGCGTCTCCACGGAGATCAACCTGCCGATGCTGCAGTCGCTGGGCGTGGACGGCAACGGCATCCCGCTGCGCAACGGCGACGTGGTGAACGTCGGCACCCGCGAAGACAGCCGGGTCTACGTGATGGGCGAGGTGCGGGCACCTTCCGCGCTGCAGATGCGCAACAACGGCCGGCTGAGCCTGAACGAGGCGCTGGGCGACGCGGGCGGCCCCGACCTGGCCACCTCCGACCCCGGCCAGATCTACGTGGTGCGCAACGCGCCGGACAACCTCGACGTGCAGCAGGTCTTCGCCCTCAACGCGAAGAACCCGGTGGCTCTCGCGCTGGCCGACCGCTTCGAGCTGCAGCCGCGCGACGTGGTCTACGTGGACCGCGTGCCGCTGGTGAGCTGGAGCCGCGTGTTCAGCCTGATCCTGCCGGCCGCCCAGGTCGTCAACCTCGCCCGCGACACCGCCCGCCGCTAGGCGCCCGCGTATCCGGACCAGGAAAGCAACAGCAAAAGGTGACACACATGAACGCGCGCTGGCAACCTACGCTTCCCGCCCCCGCGGCGGCTCCCGTGACGGTGCTCGAAACCACCGCCTGGACCCGGGAATCCCGGTTCCACGAGTACCTCGACATCCTGATCGACAGCCGCTGGCTGATTGCCGGCATCGCCGCGCTGGCGCTGCTGGCCGGCGTGGGCTATGCGCTGTTCGGCACCCGCGTGTACGAGGCCAACATCCTGATCCAGGTCGAGGACCCGGACCGCTCGGGCGGCAACTTTCCCGGCGACGCCAACGGAGGCGGCGGCATCAACGTGAAGACGCCGACCGCCGGCGAGACCGAGATCCTGCGCTCGCGCATGGTGCTGGGCCAGGCGATGGAGAACACCCTGCTCTACATCGACGCGAAGCCGCGCTACATCCCGGTGGTGGGCGAGTTCCTCTCGCGGCATTCGAGCCAGCTTTCCTCTCCCGGCATCTTCGGCTACGGCAACTACGTCTCGGGCACCGAGAGCATCGCCGTCGCGCGGATGGACGTGCCCCAGGCGCTCGAGGGCAAGAAGTTCACGCTGGTCGCCGGCGCCGACGGCAACTACGCTCTGACCAACCCGGCCATCGAGTCCCCCCTGCACGGCAAGGTCGGCGTGCCGCTGGACGCCACCGTGCCCGGCGGCTCGCTGCACCTGCTGGTGGGCTCGATCGACGCCCGCCCCGGCGGCGCCTTCGAGCTGGTGCGCCATTCGAAGCAGCTCACGCTGCTGGGTCTGCAGAAGGACCTGCGCGTGGTCGAGAGAGGCAAGCAGTCGGGCGTGATGGACGTCAGCCTCCAGTCGGGCAACCGCAACCAGCTCGCGGCCGTGCTCAACGAGATCGCGGGCCTGTACGTGCGGCAGAACATCGACCAGAAGACGGTGCAGGCCGAACGCGGCCTGGCCTTCCTGGGCACCGAGCTGCCGAAGTTCAAGCAGCAGCTGGAGCAGTCCGAGGACGCCTACAACCAGTACCGCAACCAGAACGGCACCGTCAACCTGGACGACGAGGCCCGCAATGCGCTGTCGCAGAACGTGGACCTGCAGGCCAAGCTGTTCGACGCGAAGCAGAAGCGGCTGGACCTGGTGGGCCGCTTCACCTCCGAGCACCCGATGGTGAAGACGCTGGACGCGCAGATCGCCTCGCTCAAGAGGGAGCTGGGCACCGTCGACGGCCGCATCCGCCGCATGCCGATGCTGCAGCAGAACGCCCTGCGCATGCAGCGCGACATCAAGGTCAACACCGAGCTCTACGCGACGCTGCTGAACAGCTCGCTGCAGATGCGGCTGGCCAAGGAAGGCAAGGTGGCCAACGTGCGCGTGCTCGACCAGGCGCTGGTGGCCGAGAAGCCGGTACGGCCGAAGGCGCTGATCGTGGTCGCGCTGGCGCTGGCCGGCGGCCTGTTCGCCGGCGGCGCGGCGGCGATGGCGCGCAAGAACCTGAAGCGCTCCATCGGCAACCCCGAATCCATCGAGGCTGTCATCGGGCTGAACGTATACACCACCATTCCGCTGAGCACGCAGCAGCGCGTGCTCGACCGCGCCGTGCGCGACGGCAAGCCCGGCATCAAGGTGCTGGCGGCGCTGCACGTGGAAGACCCGGCGCTCGAGGGCCTGCGGCGGCTGCGCACCGCGCTGAAGTTCGTGATGATGGGCGCGCCCAACAACCGCGTGCTGATCTCCAGCGCCACGGCCGGCGCTGGCAAGACCTTCGTGTCGTCGAACTTCGCGACGCTGCTGGCGGCATCGGGCAAGCGCGTGCTGCTGATCGACGCCGACCTGCGCCGCGGCAGCCTGAGCGAGGAGTTCGGGCTGCAGCGCAAGGACGGGCTGTCCGACGCCATCGCCGGCGGCGTGCCGCTGGAACAGGCCATCCACCACCACGTGCTGCCCTACCTGGACGTGATGTCCGCGGGCACCCTGCACCCGGACCCGGCCGGCCTGATGACCAGCGACGCCTTCGCGCATGCGCTGTCGACGCTCTCGACGCGCTACGACGTGGTGGTGGTCGACGCGCCTCCCACGCTGCTGGCCTCCGAGACCGCCGCGATGGCACCGAGCATGGGCACCCTGCTGCTGGTGGCCCGTGCCGACAACAGCGAGATGGGCGAGCTGCTGGAAAGCACCAAGCGCCTGGCCCACGTGGGCGCGGCCTTCCACGGCGTGGTGTTCAACGCGGTCGACACCTCCCGCCGGCGCAACCGCAGCTACGGCTACGGCTACTACGGCTACGCCCCGGTGGCGCGCCGCGATCCTCCATTCGCGCTGGACACGGCCGACACCGTCATGCCCAAGCGAATCCTGCCGGAGCACGCCGAATCATGAACACGCTGCGATCCACCTCTTCCACGGGAACGGGGCGGGGCCCCGGCAACTCGGGCATCGGCGCCGCCGCCAACACGGCCCCGTACATGCCGATGGGCGGCGCGCCCTGGCTGCGCCGCGCCAAGCGCGCTGCCGACATCCTGATGGCCGGCTCGTTCTTCGTCTTCTTCGGCTGGGCCTACCTGCTGATCTGGCTGGGCGTGCTCTACACCTCGGGCGGCCCGGCCATCTACATGCAGCCGCGCTACGGCCGCAACGGCCGCGTCTTCAAGTTCTACAAGTTCCGCTCGATGGTGGCCGACGCCGACGCCGTGCTGGCGCGCCACCTGCGCCAGAACGAGGCCGCGCGGCGCGAGTGGGCCGTCTACCAGAAGCTGGAGCACGACCCGCGCATCACCCGTTTCGGCGCCTTCCTGCGCAAGTACAGCATCGACGAGTTCCCGCAGTTCTGGAACGTGCTCAAGGGCGACATGAGCATGGTCGGCCCGCGCCCCTGCATGTTCGCGCAGAAGGAGCTGTACGGCGACTACTGGGGCCACTACTGCGCCGTGCGCCCGGGCATCACCGGCCTGTGGCAGATCAGCGGCCGCAACGAGATCAGCTACCGCCGCCGCGCCGCGATGGACGCGGAGTACGTGGCCCACCTGTCGCTGTGGCGGGACTTCGTGATCCTGCTGAAGACCTTCGGGGTGGTGACCGGTGCGCGCGGGTCGCGCTAGCCGGGCCCCGATACCTGCTCCCCTCTTTTCCGACGACTCAACCACATCAACCACATCAACCACTTCACCGAAAGCTCATATGCGAATCTTTGTTGCAGGTCATCGCGGCATGGTGGGTCAGGCGACGGCACGGCGCCTGCGCGAACTGGGTCACGACGTGGTGACGCGAACCCATGCCGAACTCGATCTTCTCGACCAGGCGGCCGTGGCCCGCTTCTTCGCGACGGAGCAGATCGACCAGGTCTACCTGGCGGCGGCCAGGGTCGGCGGCATCCACGCCAACATGACCTATCCGGCGCAGTTCATCTACGAGAACTTGGCCATCGCCACCAACGTGACGCACCAGGCCTTCGTCTCTGGCGTGAAGCGGTTGCTGTTCCTCGGTTCCAGCTGCATCTACCCGCGCATGGCCGAGCAGCCGATCCGCGAGGAATACCTTCTCAACGGCAAGCTAGAGCCCACCAACGAGCCCTATGCCATCGCCAAGATCGCCGGGCTCAAGCTGTGCGAGAGCTACAACCGCCAGTACGGCGCCACGCACGGCATCGACTACCGCAGCGTGATGCCGACCAACCTGTACGGCCCGGGCGACAACTATCACATCGAGAACAGCCACGTGGTGCCAGCGCTGATCCAGCGCTTCCACCTGGCCAGGATCAGCAATTCCCCGAGCGTGCTGATCTGGGGCAGCGGCCGCGCGCGGCGCGAGTTCCTGTATGTCGACGACATGGTCGAAGGCTGTCTCGCGGTAATGAACCTGTCGCGCGCCGAGTACGACCGCCAGACCGATGCGATGCGCGGCCACATCAACCTCGGCACCGGCGAGGACGTGTCCATCGCCGAGCTCACCGAGCTGATCCGCGACGTGGTGGGCTACACCGGCACCATCCGCTACGACCTCGCCCAGCCCGACGGTGCTCCCCGGAAGCTGCTGGACGTCTCGCGCGCCAAAAGCCTCGGCTGGCATGCAACGGTGCCGCTGGCCGAAGGGCTGCGCCGCACCTACGCCGACTACCAGGAGGCGATCCGCCCGGTAGAGGAAACCGAGCAGGTCCAGGCACACGCCCACGCCTGAAACAGCCACCCACGGCAGGCCCGCCATGCGCCCCCTCTCCTTCTGGTCCGGCATCGTCTGCGCCATGCTTTGCGGCCTGGTCGATCCGGCCTGGGGCTACGCGGCGGTGGCGGTGCTGTCGCTGGTCCAACTGGCGATGCTGGGCGGCTCCGGCGGCAGCGTGTTCCTGCTGATCCACTACACGGCGATCCTCACCTACTTCTCGATCGCGCCGGCGATGCAGATCTCGCACGACCTGGAGTTCTGGGACGCGGGCGTCATGCGCACGGAGTCGCACACGCTGGCGCTGACGCTGCTGGTGCTGTACATGGCGGGCGTGGAAGCAGCGCGGCTGGGCGTTCCCGACGGGCCCGTGCACCATCCCGGGCGCCACGACAAGCAACTGGTCGGCGTGGCCCACCCGCTGCTCCTGCTGCTGAGTTGCTCGCTCGCGGCCTTCGCCTCGCTGTTCATCAAGCCCGAGCTCAACTTCGTGGCGCGCGGAATCGTTGGCGTGGGCGGCGAGGACAACGTGCCGATCGACTTCATCTTCTATTCCACGCTGCCCAAGCTCGTGGTTCTGCTGTGCTTCGTGGCGCTGGCCATCCATGCGGTACGCCGCAGGACGCTGTGGTCCTGGTGCGCGGCGGGCATGGCCTTCGCGCTGGCGCTGGCGGCGGCCAATCCGGTGAACACGGCGCGGCAGGTTTTGCTGATCGGACTGCTGCCGCTGCTCATCCATGCGTTGGGGCGCGGCCGGCGCTGGCTGCTCGCGGGCACGATCTTCGGCGCCATCGCAGGCCTGGGACCGATGCTGAACCTGATCTCGCGCGGCAGCATGTGGGGAGAGGAGCTGCGGACCTTTCCCTTCAGCCAGGACTTCGACGCCATGTTCGTGGTGGCCGGCATCCTGGAGCGCGCGCCCATCCCGGACCTCGGCTGGGGCCGCTACCTGCTGTCGGCGTTCTCGTTCTTCCTGCCGCGCGACCTGAAGATGTTTCCCGATTTCGACCCGCTCGGCTGGTCGGCCATCCTCGGCAACTTCTCGCAGAGCAACCTGTCGCTGCCGCCCTTCACTACCGCCTACTTCGACTTCGGACTGGCCGGGCCCGCGCTCTTCGGTTTCGCGATCTCGGCCGCGTTCCGGGCGGTCGACCGCGCCGTCGATCCGAACCGCCCGGTGTCGAGCACCTACCTGGCGGCGCTGGTGCTGCTGGCCGCCTACGTGCCGTTCATGCGCGGGCCGATCCTGGGCTGGGGGCCTTTCATGGTCTCGGGCCTGATCGCCGCCGCCATCGCAGGCGCACTCAGCTCCCGCGCGCGCCGCATGCCCGCGCGCACCCTGCGGCACGGCCTGCCGGGCGCCTGAAGAGCCCGCAAGGAAAGAAAAGAAACATGGCCACGTTCCTCTACTACGACACCATCCGCTTCAACAAGGCGGCCGGCGGCGTGCTCAACGTGTCGGAGGTGCTTCTGCGCCACATGCGCCTGTCGCCGGAGGACCGGGTCGAGCCGGTGAGCGAGCGGCATCCGCGCCTCTTCGCGCTGGCGCAGCGCCTGAAGATCAGCCGCTTCGTGCTCGACACGCTGCTCTACAACTTCCATCGCCTGCGCGTGCTGCTCACGGGCGAGCAGCTGTTCTCGGTCTTCCCCAACTACTACCTGCCGCTCACGCCGCTGGGGCGGCACCGCGACTCGATCGTCGTCGTCCACGACCTGCAGTACAAGGCCTATCCCCAGTACTTCGGGCGCGGCAAGCGCCTGTTCCTGGACTGGAACCTGTGGCGCGCCGCGCGCAGCGCCGCGGACGTGGTCTTCATCAGCCGCAGCAGCCAGCGGGACTTCGAGCGCCACTTCGGCCGCTGCGGACACTCGACGGTGATCTTCAATCCGGTCGATGCGCCCCGGCCCGCTGCGGCCCCGGCCGCCACCGCCGCCGGCGAGCGCTACCTCATCGCGGCCTACCACTACTACCCGCACAAGAACTTCGACGGCATCCTCGCCCTCTTCGAGCGCATGAAGACCGCCGGCCTGGTCGACTACCTCGACATCACGGGTAACGGCGCTGACGCGGTCGGACGCATGGTGTCCGTGCTGGCGCCGGAGGTGCGCTGCTGCGTGCGGCACCGGGGACTGGTGTCGCGCGACGAGCTGCTGCGGCTGTACCAGGGCGCGACCGCGTTCATCTCGCTGTCCACCTTCGAGGGTTTCAATCTCTCGGCGGCCGAGGCGGCGACGCTGGGCGTGCCGCTGCTGCTGTCGGACATCCCGGTGCATCGCGAGCTCTTCACCGACTACGCCTTCTTCGTGGGCGCCGACGACGGCGATCCGCAGCCGCTCGCCCGGTATCTCGCGCACCATGAGCACACGCGCCCGGCGTGGGCGCATGCCGCCACCTGCGCGCCCGCCAACGTCGCGGGGCGCTATCTCATGCTCAAGCGCGGCGCGCTGTCGCTCGCGGGGGCCATGTCATGACGGGGCGCCTGCTGTCCGCCGTGCGCCTTCTCGCGGCGCTGCCATTGCTGGCGGCGCTGCCGCTGGCAGGCCACGCGCAGCCCTCGGCCCTTCCGGTGCCGGGCTTCGGCGTGATGGTGCACTACCTGCCCGACAAGCAGTCGATCGGCGAGATCAAGCGCTTCGACGTGGAGGCCTTTGCGTCTTCGCTGGCGGAAATGCGCGCCTCGCACCTGATCCTGACGCTCGGGCAGAACAACGGCCAGTACATCGCGCCCAACGCCGCGCTCGAAGTGCTCTGCCCGTCCAGCGCCGCCAACCGCCCGCCGCGCGATCTTCCGCTGGAGATCGGCCGGGCGCTGCGCAGCCGGGGCATCACGCTGATCCTGTACCTGCCGTTCCGCGCGCCGCAGGGCGACCGCGCGCTGATGGATTGCCTGGGCGACGTGTCGGAGCAGGAGCCGCCGCCCGCCCGCTTCATCGCCGCGTGGTCGAGCGTGATCCGCGACTGGTCGGAACGCTACGGCGTGCTCGCCAGCGGCTGGTGGTTCGACGGCACCTACAACACCAGGGGCATCACGCCCGCCGGCTGGGAAATGCTCTGCGGCGCGGCGCGCACCGGGGCGGCCAGCCGGCTGCTGGCCTTCAACGCGGGCGAAGGCGCGGAGCGCTTCAGCGCCAAGTCGGCACCCTGCCAGAACCTGATGGCCGGCGAATACATGCAGCCGCCCGCGCACCTGACCAGCCCGCCGTCGGAGCTGACCTTCCATGTGCTGACTCCGCTCGGCGCCTCGTGGGGCCGCGAGACGCCGGCGCGCTTCACCGCCGCGCAACTGCGCGACTGGATCTCGGAAGCCGCCGCCGCGAACGGGCTCTTCACGCTGGACATGCCCATCGACGCCACGGGCCGTTTTCTTCCCGCGCACGTTGCGCTCATGAAGAGCGTCACGGCGCGCAGCAAGCCCTGAAGTCCGCATCAACGAATCGCTGTCACATCCCGTCAACCCTTCATCAAGCGCCATGAAATCTTCCTTGCCCTTCATCGTCGTCGAAGACCGCCAGAACAAGACCCTCGCGCTGTGCCGCGAGTCGGCGGAGCTGGCCGGCGAGTCACTTTTCGTGCTGTCGGACACCGACGCGGGCCCGGCCTACGAGCGCTTCTGCCGCTCGTACGTGCACCTGTCGAGCAATCCTCCGGAGTTCGAGAAGATCTGTTTCCGCCGCTACTTTCTCCTAGCGCGGTTTCTGGAATTCCACCCGGAAGTGCAAGATTTCGTGCTGGTCGACAGCGACGTGCTGCTCTTCCAGGGCGCAGGGGCCCACATCAGGCGGCTCGCGGGCAAGGCCGATTTCTCGGGCTCGCGCATGCAGTCGGCCGATGGCTGGAACCCATGCCAGATCTCGCCGCACGTGAGCTACTGGACCTCGAACGGCCTGCGCCGCTTCGTGGCCTACGTGCTCGACAGCTACTCCACACCCTCGGGTCGCAGGAAGCTGCGCGAGATCGCGGCGCGCTTCGCCGCGCGGGGCGTGCGCGGCGGTGTCTCGGACATGACGCTGCTGTACCTCTGGGCACACGCCACGGGCAACGACGACCCGATCAACCGGGTGCTCGACGGCACGGTCGTCGACCACAACATCAACGGCATGCACAACCTGCACCGCGGGGAGTTCAAGGTGCTGGGCGGCGCCAAGCGCATCGCCTGGCGCGAAGGCAAGGCCTGGCTGACGAGCACCACCGGCGACATGACGCGCGTGGTGGCGCTGCACTTCCAGGGCAGCGCCAAGATGGCCATGCCGTATGCGCTGCGCGGCCACATGCTCACCGTGGCGGCCGTCACCTACGCGCTGCAGATGGCGCGCCGCGCGAAGAACAACGCCTTCCGCGCCGGTGCGTTCGCGCGCCGGGTGATCGACACGCGCCGCGTGCACCGCGTGCCGGCCGGCAAATAGCCGAACGAGAAGCGAGCCCGCGCCATGAAGCACTTCAGCCTGCCACTCACGCCGCCCGGCGCGCGCATGGCCTGGCTGTCCGGGCTGGGCGCGCTCGCCTCGCGGCTCTATGTGTACCTGTCGGGCTTCCTGGCCATCTTCCTGATGGCGGCGAGCATTCCGCCGGCGCGCTTCGGCGAGTACTCGATCTACCAGTCGGTCATGGAAGTGGCGCTGGTGGTCGGCACGCTGGGCAGCTCGCTGCTCTTCTCGCGCCACGCGGCCACGGTGCCGCCGGGCGTGACGCGCGGCGACGTGGTGCGCACGCTGGCCATCGGCCTGCCGCTGGCCACGGTGCTGGTGACGGTGATCCTCACGGTGCAGCGCATGCCCGTGGGCGACGCGCCCTTCGCCATCCTGGTGGCGACGCTGGCCGTGTTCGCCTTCAACAGCCTGCGCCTTTCCTTCAGCCGCGGCCTCGGGCACGCGGGGCTGCTCAACCTGGAGGCCGGCATCCGCGCGACCGTCCTGGTCGCGGGCGTGAGCCTGTGCGTGGCGGTGCGCTTCGATCTCGGCGTGGCGCACCTGCTGCTCATCAACCTGATCGCCGTCGTGATGGTGTGCCTGGCGGTGGGACTGCCGGCCAACGGTGCCGCGCCGCCCATCGGCCGTGCCGCGCTGCAACTGGGCTCGCAGGCCAGCGCGACGGTGTATTCGCTGCTCATGTTCCTACTGCGCAAGTCGGACCTGCTCATCGTGGCGTACTTCATGCCGCTGAGCTACGTGGGCGCCTTCAAGCTCGCCTTCCTGCTGGCGGAGGCACCGTCGCAGTTCGTGCAGTCCTTCCTCTTCACGAAGACGCCGGCCATGCTGGAGACCGAGGCCGGCAACTTCACGGCGGCGAAGCTGCGCCTGGCGAAGCACTCCTTCCTGCTGGGCTGCGCGCTCTTCGTCGGGCTGGCGGCCCTCATCACGGCAGCAGCGCCGCTGCTCAAGCTGGGCAACGAGGCGCGCTCCATCTTCCTGTGCATCGCGCCGTACTTCCTGCTGCGCACCTACACGATCCACCACGAGATGGTGCTGTCGCTGAAGACCTCGATGGGCTCGCTCGGCCGGTGGGCGCTGCTCGAAGTGGCGCTGCGGCTGGCGTCCTACGGCGCGGTGGCGGTGCTCTTTCCGGGCAAGCCGCACTACGTCTTCTTCATTGCCTGCGTGACCGACTTCGTGCTGTGCGAGACGCGCATGCGCCTGCACTTCGGCTTCTTCCCCATCTTGCGCCTGCTGGCGCGGGGACGGTCGTCATGAAGATCCTCGTCTATTCGATGAACTTCGCGCCCGAGCTGGCCGGCATCGGCAAGTACTCGGGCGAGATGGCCGAATGGCTGCAGGCGCGCGGGCACGAGGTGCGGGTGATCGCGTCGCCGCCCTTCTTTCCGCAATGGGCCGTGTCCGAGGGCTACTCGGCATGGGCCTACCGCAAGGACGACTGGAACGGCGTCAAGGTCTGGCGCGCGCCCACCTGGGTGCCGCGGAAGCCGCGCGCACTGGGGCGGATCGGGCACCTGCTGTCCTTCACGCTGTCGAGCATTCCGCTGCTGCTGGCGCAGCTGCGCTGGCGGCCCGACGTGGTGTTCGTGGTGGAGCCGCCCGTCTCCTGCGCACCGGCCGCGCTGTGCCTGGCGAAGCTGCTGCGCGCCAGTTCGTGGCTGCACATCCAGGACTACGAGGTGGACGCCGCCTTCGGCCTGGGCTGGGTGCGCGGCGAACGGGTGCGCCGCTTCGCGCTGGCGGCCGAGCGCTGGCTGATGCGCAAGTTCGACCGCGTCTCGACCATTTCGTCCACGATGCTCGCCAAGGCCCGGGAGAAAGGCGTGGACGAGTCCAGGCTGGTGCTGTTCCCGAACTGGGTCGACGTGGAAGCCATCCGCCCCGTCGAGCGCCCCGCGCTGGTCACGGGCGCATTCGCGCAGGGCTATCGGGCCGAGCTGGGCATCCCGGCCGAGGCGGTGGTGGTGCTCTATGCCGGCAGCCTGGGCAGCAAGCAGGGCATCGAGCTGCTGGCCGACGCGGCGCGGCTGCTGGTGTGCTCGCACGACATCCATTTCGTGTTCTGCGGCAACGGGCCGAGCCGCGCCTCGCTGATGGATGCCTGCGTGCGGCTGGGCAACGCGCACTTTCTCGACCTGCAGCCGGCCGAGCGGCTCAACGAGCTACTGGGCATGGCCGACATCCACGTGCTGCCGCAGCGCGCCGACGCAGCCGACCTGGTCATGCCATCGAAGCTCGGCGGCATGCTCGCCAGCGGCCGCGCCGTGATCGTGACCGCACATGCCGGCACCGCGCTCAGCGAAGCCGTGTGGGGCCGCGGCGTGGTGGTCGAGCCCGGCGACCCCGCCGCGCTGGCCGATGCCATCGAACAGCTCTCGATGTCGCCCGCCACGCGCGAGCTGATGGGAGCGATCGGCCGGCGCTTCGCCGAAGCCGAGCTGGACCGCAACGTGATCCTGCAGCGCCTCGAAGAGGAACTGCAGCGCAGCATCGCGGCGTGAGGCGAACCCGTCGCGAGGACCAACCACCATGCCAGCCCCCGGAATCCTCGTCACAGGCGGCGCCGGCTTCATCGGCAGCCACACCTGCGTGGCGCTGATCGCGGCGGGCTACCGGCCGGTGGTGCTCGACACGCTGGTCAACAGCGACGCGCGCTCGCTGAAGCGGGTGGCGTGCATCACCGGCATCGAGCCCGTGCTCGTGCGCGCCGACGTGCGCGACGCGGCGGCGCTCGACCGCGCGTTCGCGGCGCACCCGGTGCGGGCGGTGGTGCACCTGGCGGGGCTGAAGGCGGTCGGCGAGTCGGTGGCCGATCCGCTGGGCTACTACGACGTCAACCTGGCCGGCACGCTCTCGCTGGTGCAGGCCATGGGCCGCGCCGGGGTGCGCACGCTGGTGTTTTCCTCGTCGGCCACGGTGTACGGCGACTCGCATCCCTCGCCCATACCGGAGTCCGCGGCCTGCAACGCGGTCAATCCCTACGGCCGCACCAAGGCCATGGTGGAGAGCGTGCTGGCCGACCTCTCGCGCTCCGACGGGCGCTGGGGCATCGCCTGTCTGCGCTACTTCAACCCGGTGGGCGCACACGAGAGCGGCCTGCTCGGCGAGCTGCCGCACGGTCCGCCCAACAACCTCATGCCCTACGTCGCGCAGGTCGCGGCCGGCGAGCGCGACTGCCTGGTGGTGCATGGCGCCGACTACGACACCGCCGACGGCACGGGCGTTCGCGACTACGTGCACGTGATGGACGTGGCCGAGGGTCATGTGGCGGCGCTGCGCCATGCGGCGCGCCGGCCGGGTGTTCTGATGACCAACCTCGGCACCGGCCATGGCGCGTCGGTGCTTGAAGTGGTGTCGGCCTTCGAGCGCGCGAGCGGCCGCCGCATCGCGCTGCGCATCGGGCCGCGCCGACCCGGCGATGCCCCCGCCTACTGGGCCGATGCGCGCGGCGCATTCCTCGCCCTCGGCTGGCGCGCGCGCCGCGACCTCGACCAGATGTGCGCCGACAGCTGGCGCTGGCAAGCCGCCAACCCGCACGGCTTCGACGACCCGGCACCGGCCTTCGCCGCGAATCTTCCGCGCTTCCAGGACAACAGCGGTGCCGACACCGACGCCAATATCAACTCCAACGTGGGACATAGCCATGCCTGACAACGCTTCTCCCCCGCCCGGCGAGCAGGGCACCGGCCGACCGGGATATCCACCACCGGGCGTCTGCGCGCCCGCCGCGCCCCTGTGGCCCGGCTTCCTGACCGGGCAGGAAGACTCGCCCGTGCGTGTGCTGCTCGTCGAGGACGACGAGTTCATGCGCCGCGTGATCGCCCAGGAGCTGCTGTCGGACCTGCGCATACAGCTCGAAGGCCAGGCCGGCAGCCTGCGCGACGGCCGGCGGCTGCTGGCCACGCACGAGTTCGACGTGCTGATGGTCGACCTGCGGCTGGGCGACGGCACCGGCTTCGACCTGATCCAGGAAGCGCGCGAGCACCATCGCGCCGGCGAGATCATCGTGATCTCCGCGCTGGAAGACGAATCGCACGTGCTGCGCGCCTTCGAGCTCGGGGCCACCGGCTACCTGCTGAAGGACGCATGGCTGCAGAGCTTTGCGCAGGCCGTGCTGCAGGTGGTCAACGGCGGCGCGGCCATCACGCCGCGGCTGGCGCGCAGGCTGCTTTCGAGGCTGAGCTACCGGCCTCCCGGCGCGCTGCCGCCAGCGGAGCCGCTGCAGCGCGAGGCGACGCTGACGGCGCGCGAGTGCGAGATCCTGCGCTTCGTGGCGCGCGGCCATGTCACCGAAGAGATCGGCAACAAGCTGGGCATCTCGGGGCAGACCGTCAACGCGCACATCAAGAACATCTACAAGAAGCTGCACGTGCATTCGCGTGCGCAGGCCGTGAGCTACGCGGCCTATACGGGGCTGATCTGAGTGCCCCGATCCACCCGGTTTCAACACACCCGACGCTGGCGATCATGAACACCCTCCTTCCCATCCATCCCGTGGTTCTTTGCGGCGGCAGCGGCACCAGGCTGTGGCCGCTGTCGCGCAAGGCGCTGCCCAAGCAGTTCGCGCCGCTGGTCGGCGGCAAGAGCCTGTTACACCTCACGCTCGAACGGCTGGCGCTGCTGAACTCCGCGATCACCTGCGTCACGTCGGAAGACCATCGCTTCCTGGTGAAGGAGACCATGGACAACGCCTGCGCCACGGGCCGGCAGATCCTGGAGCCGGTGGCGCGCAACACGGCGGCCGCCATGGCATCGGCAGCGTTGGTGGCCGACGCCGACGACCTGCTGCTGTTCGCGCCTTCCGACCATCACATTCCCGATGCCCCGCTGTTCGCCCGCACGGTGCGCTCCGGCATCGAGGCCGCGCTGTCCGGAAAGATCGTCACCTTCGGCGTGGCGCCGAGCTTTCCGAGCACGGCCTACGGCTACATCGAGGCCGGGGCGCCGCTTCCCGACGGGCACAGCCAGGCCGTGGCGCGCTTCGTGGAAAAGCCGACGGCGCCCGTGGCCGAAATGCTGATCCTGCAGGGCGGCTACAGCTGGAACGCCGGCATCTTCCTCGTGCAGGCTCGCACACTCATCGCCGCGCTGCGCGAGCATGCCCCCGAAATCCTGCAGGCCTGCGAGCGGGCCACCGCCGGCGCGACGCGCGACGGCAGCTTCATGCGGCTGGAAAGCGCGGCCTTCTCCGAATGCCGCGCCGAGAGCATCGACTACGCCGTGCTCGAGAAGCACCGGCACGTCGCGGTCGTGAAGTTCGAGGGCATGTGGAGCGACGTCGGCAGCTGGAACGCGGTGGCCAGCCTGCACCCGGCGGACGACGCCGGCAACCGGCTCAACGGCAAGGCCAGCGCCCTGAATTCGCGCAACACCTTCATCCACGCACCGCACCGGCCGGTGGTGGCGCTGGGCACCGAGAACCTCATCATCGTGGACACGCCCGACGCTGTGCTGGTGGCCGGCGTGGGCTGCGCCGAGCAGGTGGCCGACGTGGTGCGCAAGCTCTCGCAGGAGGGCTGCGCCGAGGCCACCGAGCACCGCCGCGTGGTGCGGCCATGGGGCGCCTACGACAGCATCGACCTCGGCGAGCGCTTCCAGGTGAAGCGGCTGACCGTGAAGCCGGGCGCCAAGCTGTCGCTGCAGATGCATCACCACCGCGCCGAGCACTGGGTAGTGGTGAAAGGCACGGCGCGCGCCACCTGCAACGGCGAGGTCACGCTGGTGCACGAGAACGAATCGATCTACCTGCCCTCGGGCGCCATCCACCGCCTGGAGAACCCCGGCCGGACGGTGCTCGAAGTGATCGAGGTGCAGACCGGCGGCTACCTGGGCGAGGACGACATCGTGCGCTTCGACGACACCTACGGCCGATGCGTGCCTGTCGAGCAACAGGTCATTGCGGCAGATACGGCTTGATGTTCTTCAGCGCGTTGGCCACGTAGGCCTCCTTCTCGCCCACCGGCGCCACGTAGTGCAGCGCCGCCTCCGCGGCCTCGATGCCCTCGGTGCGCGCGATGATCCAGCCGGCGAGGTACGGCGAGGCGAAGCAGCCGCCCGCCGTGGCGACGTTGCCGCGCGCGAAGAAGGGCTGGTTCAGCACTTCCACGCCGGCCTCCTGCACCCAGGGCTTGGTGGTGAGGTCGGTGCAGGCCGGAACGCCTTCGACGAGGCCGAGCTTTGCCAGCACCAGCGTGCCGGAGCATTGCGCCGCGATCAGCTGCCGTGCCGGGTCGAGCGACAGGCGCCCCATCAGCTCCGGGCTGGCGACCACCTCCCGCGTCTTCACTCCGCTGCCGACCACCACCGCGTCGGCGAAGCGCGCCTCTTCCAGCAGCGACTGCGCGCGAATGGCCACGCCGTTCATCGACGTGACTTCCGGCGTCGGGCAGCAGATGCTCACGCGCCAGTCCGGCTTCTTGATGCGGTTGAGCACGCCCAGCGCGATGAGCGAGTCGAGTTCGTTGAAGCCGTCGAAGGTGAGGATGGCGATGTGCATGGTGTCGGTTCGTGGAGATGCGGAAGGGACGCGGGAGGGATGCAGTCATCGTAGTGACGACGATCAATACAATCAAAAAATTGTCATGGATACATCCGACGCACGATGGCCGAAACCCGATACAAGCAACTGGTGGATGAACTCGCCGCCCAGATCCGCACCGGGCAGCTGAAGCCCGGCACCCGCCTGCCGACGCACCGCCGGCTGGCCGAGCGCCACGGGCTGGCCCTGGTCACGGCCTCGCGCGTCTACGCGGAGCTGGAGGCCATGGGCCTGGTGAGCGGCGAAGTCGGCCGCGGCACCTTCGTGCGCGAGACCGCCATGCCCGGCGGCACGGAAGCCGACCAGCGGGCGCTGCCCGCCGACATGCTCGACCTGAACTTCAACTACCCCGCCTTGCCCGGACAGGCCGAACTGCTGCGCGGCGCGCTGCGGCAGCTCGCCACCGGCGGCGAGCTGGAGGCGATGCTGCGCTACGCGCCGCATGGCGGGCGCATGCACGAACGCGCCTGCTTCGCCCGGCACCTCCTCGAGTCGCGAGGGCTGGCCGCGGAACCGTCGAGGGTGCTGCTGGTCGACGGCGCGCAGCACGGCCTCGCGGTGACGGTGATGGCGCTGCTGCAGCCAGGCGACGTGGTCGCGATCGACGCCCTCACCTACCCCGGCTTCAAGGTGCTCGCCGAGGCGCACCGGCTCGAAATGGCACCCATACCCGCCTCGGGCCAGGGCCCCGACCTCGACGCGCTGGAGCGCCTGTGCGAGCGGCGTCGTGTGCGTGCCGTCTACGCCATGCCGACGATGCACAACCCGCTGGGCTGGGTGATGAGCGCGAGCCGCCGCCGCCGCCTCGCGGCCATTGCAAGAAGACACGGCCTGCTCGTCATCGAGGACGCGGCCTACGCCTTCCTGGCCGAAGACCCGCCGCCGCCTCTGGCAACGCTGGCCCCCGAAACCACGGTGTATGTCTCCGGCCTTTCCAAGAGCGTGGCGACCGGCCTGCGCGTGGGCTTCGTCGCCGCGCCGGAAGCCTTCGTGCCGAAGCTCGAACGCGCGATACGCGCCACCACATGGTGCACGCCGGGCGTGACCACGGCGATTGCCTGCGGATGGCTGGAAGACGGCACGGTCGATCGCCTCGAGTCGCAGAAGCGGCAGGATGCGGCGGCGCGGCAGATCATCGTCGGCGAAGAGCTCGCGGGGCTGAAGTGCGTGCGGCATCCGTCGTCGTACTTCGCCTGGCTGCCTCTGCCCGAGGAAACGCGTGCCGACCGTGTCGCGATGGCGCTCATGCGCGAAGGGGTTTCGGTGTCCACCGCCGAGCCTTTCGCCACGTCGAAACATGTGCCGCACGCGCTGCGGCTGGCGCTGGGGTCCGTGGGGCTGGATGGGTTGCGCGGCGCGCTGCGGACGGTGCGGCGGGTGGTTGGGGAGCAGGCGTTCTGAAGGTGCCCGCGCGGGCGACCATCCCGGCCTCGAAAAGGATGCTCCACTGCGAGGCACGTCCCATGCCCGCACCACGGCGCAACGAGTCGCAACATAAAAGCCGTCGCGGCGCGCCCGTGTGCGTCAGAATTGCCGATCGACGTGGGCGTGCCCGTGACGTGGCCGCCCGGCGAGGAGGTTGCCATGCCGTACGACCGCGACTTACTGCTCTTTGGCGCCAAGCGGCACGCAGTGCTCGGACTGGATGAGATCCAGCAGTACGGCATCGACAGCTATCAGGATCAGGACTACGTCTCCATTTACGGGCTACGTCCTCCGCAGGCTCATGCGATGGGAGTTCGCATGCTCGGGCGCACGGCGGTCGAATGCACGCGTGACGACCTGGCCGAGGCCATTGCCAGCGATGTCGCAGCCTTGGCGAACCGGTGCGCTTCGACATCTCGACTTGTCGTCGACCCTTTTGCCGGCTCAGGCAACACGATCTTCTGGTTGCTGCGCAAGCTCGCGGGGGCACGCGCGGTCGCCTTCGAGAACGACCCCCTGGTCTACGACGTCAGTTCGAAGAACCTCGCGCTCCTGAATCTGCCTTTGCGCCTCGAGTGCATCGATTTCCCGCCCGGCCTCGAGCATGTGCGCGCAGCGCCGGGCGAACTGGTGGCGGCCTTCATCGCGCCCCCATGGGGCCGTGCTCTGGATGTTCGGCTGGGTCTGGACCTGAGACGCACCGAACCACCCGTCGTGAGCATCGTGAAGGAGTTCGTTCGTCGATTTGACGGGAACCCCATGCTCTTTGCGATCCAGGTCCACGAACGGGTGGAACCCGAGTCACTGACGGACCTCGTTTCACACTTCGATGCCTTCGAACACAAGGTCTACGAGTTGAACCGCGCAGGACAGAACCACGGGGCCCTGATCGGCTGTGTCGGTTGGTCGCCTTGACCGACCTGCGGTGAACAACTGAAAGAAGGCGCCAGTGCTCCGGAGCCGATCTCCGCTCAGCCCGGTTCCACGATGACGTTGCCAATCAATTTTCCGGCTTCGACCGCTTCGTGCGCCGCCGCGATCTCGTCGATCCCGAACTTCGCTCCGATCGTGTGCGACAGGACTTTCCCGGCCGTCATCCGACTTATCCGGTCGATGGCGATGCGCCGGTCTTGCGGAGCAAGGCCATAGACGAGAAAGAAGTGCAGGCTGAACGAGTTCCACAGTAGCGCGCGATAAGGAACGGCGATGTCCTCATACACGTTCGAGCCATATGAAACCAATGCGCCATGCGGGGCCAACCCTCCGCCGGCAAGCAGCTGGACCGTGGTTGAAAAGTCCATGTCGACGATGGCATCCACTCCGCGGCCTGCCGTAAGTTGCTTGACGCGCTCTGCTACCGGCTCGGTCTTGTAGTCGATCGTCGCATCGACACCGGCAGCAAGCGCGTGTTGGGCCTTGCTTTCGGAACCGACTGTCCCGATTACGCGCGCGCCGCCGATGACCGCGAGCTGTGCGGCGTAGTGGCCGACAGCCGATGAAGCTCCTATCACGAGGACCGATTTGCCTGCGATGTCGCCGAGGCGCTGGACGGCGTGAACGGCCGTCATGAGCGGAATTCCGAAGCACGCTGCCACCGTGAAATCCATCGACTCGTGGAGTCGCACCGCCTGCACCTCCGGCAGGACGATGAATTCGGCAGCGGTACCCATCGGGCGCTGCCACTGCCCGTTCCAGATCCATACGCGTTCGCCCAAACGCCCGGGCGACACGCCGTCGCCAACTGCGTCGATCACGCCGGCACCATCGCTGTGCGGTACCACGCGTTCCGCTCCGAGCGGACGGACACCTCTTGCCTTTACATCGGATGGATTGACGCCCGAGGCCGCGACCTTTACCCGGACTTCCCCAGGCCCTGGTGTCGGCGCGGGCAATTCACCAACAACAAGAACGTCCCGGGCATCCCCGTTTTTCGAGTACCAGGCTGCACGCATGCCGACCTCGCTTTTTTCCGAGAGAGATTTGGATCGATGGCGAGAAATGCAGAGGCTACGCCTGCGCGGGAGATACGGCAACGGCCATGCGCGCCACGTACGTCATTCGTCCAAAGTGTCTCGTTCGGGTGTCCAATCGGACTGCGACGAAGAGCGATTCATCGAACCCGGGTGGAGCCGTGTCATTCGCGCAGCTTCGTCCGCCTGCGTCTCCGTGAACCGGAGATTCAAGATGCCAGACGTGATTTCCGATGGGGTATCGATCCACTACGAGGTCAAGGGTCAGGGCTCGCCCGTGCTTCTTTTGGCGGGACTGGCGGGAGTGGGCTCATCCTGGGGGCCACAGATCGATCTTTTCGCAAAGTGTCATCAGGTGATCGTTCCCGATCATCGGGGCACCGGCGCCTCCGAGCACACCGCACGCGCGATGACGATTGCGCAACACGCGCGGGACATGGCGCGAGTGGTCGAAGTGGTCGGGTGCGGGGCGGTGCACGTGGTCGGCTCGTCGACGGGAGGCGCCATCGCGCAATTGATGGCGATCCGTCATCGAGACCTGCTGCGCAGCGCAACGATCGTCTCGTCCATCGCACGCGCGGACGCGTACTACTGCCGCCAGTTCGAGATGCGCAGGCGCATGCTGACCGACTCCGGCCTGCGCGCATCCACGGAAGCCAATGCCCTGTTCCTCTTCGCCCCCGGATTCCAGCGTGAGCATCCGCAGCGGGTGCAGGCATGGGTGAACGCCACGTCGGCCGGCACGTTCGAACCCGAGATCGGCTTTGCCAGGATCGACATGATCGTGGGGCACGACGCATTCGATGAATTGCCGTCGATCTCCACACCGACGCTGGTGCTGGTGGGAGATTGCGATTCCTGCGCGCCGCCGTACTTCTCCGCAGAACTGGCCATCCTGGAGGGTGGTCACTTCATCTTCCTGGAGAAGCCGGAGCTGCTGCACGCCACAGTCGAGGCATTCATCGCGAAGCATGAGTAGGCAGTCTTGAACGCACGACAAATGGACCCCTGGCGTCCGTCCCAAACACCGCGCCGCGATGCACCAGCCCGCCACTCCCGGCCTATCGATCCGGCGCCATCCACGAGCCTTGACGTACATTGGCGCCGCCCCCTCAAAACGCCCGCCGTTCCACAAGGAGATTCGATGAACATGAGACCGTCAAAGTCCGTCCGCGCGTCGCCAGCCACTGCAACCGGCGCGCACGCCACCGGTACAGCCGCAATGGGCTCCATCGTGATCGGCGCCGCAGCCCTCGGTGCCCTGGCCATCGGGGCCCTGTCTATCGGTCGACTCTTTGTGGGCCGGGCTCGGATTCGCCGGCTGGAGATCGACGAGCTCGTTGTTCGTCGCATTCGAGTCATTGAACAGCTGACGCCGCCGGCAGCGTCGATGCCCGGTAGCGTTCCTGGCGATTCGGGATCCGTTATCGAATCGGTGAAGACACGGGCTGAGACGTCAAAATGGCCGTGACGGCCGCCAGCCAAGACCAGCCATTCACCCAGCCGGAAAAAGCAGCGGAAAGCGAACCTCGACCGATGTGGAAAGAATCCAGAAAGGCTCGCGCAAAGTGCACATCGACAGACCAGTCAAAATTCATCATGAACGACCAAGAGTGGACTGAGATCGTCTACAGGCTCGGAGCGTCAGATGTCGACATGGCCGTGGATGCAGCTGAAAAGTTGGATGCACGATCAAGCGTCGATGACGTGCCTCGTTTGCTGACCTTGCTACGGCACGAAGACTTCTTTATCCGCGAGGCTGCCGCTTGGCCGTTATGTCATCTAGCAGGGCCTCTAGTTTTGAAGGAGCTTTTCGCCGCCTACCAATTGGGCTTTGAACAAGGTCATGACAACGATGGCTTCACTGCCGCCCTACTTGAAATGGATCTGGTCAAGGCCCGAAAGCCCCTCGGCACATTGCTTGAGATCGGCGATGAGATCGAGAAATCTCACGCGGCTTGGCTGCTCGAATTTTGCTAGCGGTTTTGGCCAGCTCCAGACATTCGATATGCCACCTCGCTTCTCCGTTGATTTCAACGAACTCCTTGAGTGTGATCTCGTCATGCTGTCCCAGACAGATCTCCGGGAGGACATCAACGGTTCGTCCGTGCTACTCGTTGAAGGTCTACCCGTTGAGGTCCAAGAAGAAAACCTCTATGACGACGGCACGTACGAAGTGCTGTTTGCTCGGGGAGTCGTTGAGGCCAACTCAACAGGCACCTGGTCTCATGTCAAATGGTGCTGCCGGTTTGACACCGACGACTTCTCCGAAATTGCAGATCAGTGATGCCTACTACAGACCGTTCGGCCTGCCATGCGACGGCGGAATCCGGCCAGAACCCGTCATTCGGCGACTGGACTTAATTTTTCCCATAGCTGACCTTTGAGGAGTGTATGCAACGATTTTTGCGGGTTGGAGAACTCCTCCTTCTGAAGCGTGTGCGTACCAACCGAGCGACCATCGACAATCGGTAAGGCGCGAGACGAGACATCGCAACAACCAACGTCAATCGAATGAAGATGGGAATCTTCTCTCTATTTTCAGGTGCTAAGGTCGCATCAAAACTCAATCTCGAGGAGCTCATCTACAACGTAGCAGAGTTCCAGCGCGACGAAGATTTCCAAGATTTATATCGTCGGATGGAAAACAGCGAGGTGTTTGTTCCTGTCGTTCAGTCTTCGCTTCCCCTAGATGTGAAGCCAGGGCAACGCATTACTACGGATTCATCAGTTTCCATTCGGATGCACACGGTGCGGGCCCCAGATGGTCAATCGTTGATTCCCTGCGCGACCCAGCAAGATTCACCAATCCTGAAAAGCGGCTATGTCGGTATGCGCTGGGTAGGGTTCTTGGAAATGTCGCTGAAGGTAGACCCTCCACCATATGGAGTCCTTCTTCAGGGGCAGCGGTCTTGGGTTGCATTTGATTTGGCCCGCGTCCGTCACATCCTTAAGGTCACCTCTAGAAAGTGACGTCACTGCGTGTGTACTCTTCATTTGATCAGCCCAACGGGCGGTCATCCGTTGGCGGCCAGAAACGGAAATTCTCTGATGTTTGAATCCTTGCATCGACTCCTAGAAGTTCAGGCCCATGTTTGGTCCGATGGGTCTCTCGTTTTCGACGGTGGCAAAAATCCCCTTGAAACTTCTGAC
Organism: Variovorax gossypii; assembly: GCF_003965815.1. Taxonomy (GTDB): domain Bacteria; phylum Pseudomonadota; class Gammaproteobacteria; order Burkholderiales; family Burkholderiaceae_C; genus Variovorax; species Variovorax gossypii. The sequence goes on from NZ_RXOE01000001.1 coordinate 646,881, forward strand.
GTTGATGCGATTTCAGCGTTTATTCGTCATCGTGCAGACCTAGTGCCAAAGTTCGGACGTCGAGACGACATCGAACTTCCGACTGGCTCATTGCTTCAAGTGGGAGCTGACCAAGCAAAACTAGTGTTGCTGGATATGCTGCGGGATGAAATGCGAATGTTCGCGCAGCAGCGTCTTGGTGAAGAGTCACTTGCGACAGTGGTCGACGTGTTCTTTGCTGAGTTCGATGCTCCAGCCTGCTTCGCCAACTTTCGAGGCAACGGTTGGACTCCGGTAACTCGTCATACCAGGGACTCGTTCTTCGCCGTGGTCGATGGCGGTCGTGTCGGCTATTGGCTGACCTGCGATGACGAGTAGCGCGGTATGTCGCGGCAAGATTCGGCCAGAAGCGGCTGTTGGTTTGCGGCAGCCATTGTTTAGACTCGGCTAACAAGCGACTACAAAAGATAGCTATCGAAAGGGCCATACGTGCAGCGCTACTCATATTCTCTGGCTCTGCGCATCTGGCATCCGAGCATCGACCCTGCGGTGATTACTGAGAAGCTTTCGCTTGAACCCAAGTACGCCTACGCGGCAGGCCGGCCTCGTCAAACCCCGAACGGACGCTTGCTCGGTGGCAACCACGCGGAGAGCTATTGGCACTCCGACCCGTTCGCTCGCGGGGAGTATTCATCTACAGATGACGCCGCAGAGGATGCTCTCGCAGACGTCACAAAGGTGCTCCAACCCCACAAGCAGTTCTTGCTTCTGCTTCGTGAGCAAGGTGCTCGTCTCCATCTTCAGATAAGTTCGTTCTCCAAGCGGAACTACGCGCTGGAACTCTCACCGGATTTCCTCGCAGAGTGTTCAGCGCTCGGGCTCAGCATTGTTCACGACATTTATCCCTGCGCCCAGAACTGAAGGTCCGCTTCGGAACAACGCGTACAGCCACTTCGGGCCCGAAGCCGAAGTTCAATTCGCTCCTAAGCAGACATTCCACTTGTGTTGGGAAAAAGTTCGGGGCGCACCGCAAAGTGTTGAAGCACATCACTGAGCTCGCGCCACCCCTCATCGGGACTACCGCCGTAACCCATCTCGAACAAATTGATGGTGTCTTCTAATCGATTGAAGGTGAACTGAAGATCTTCGTCCAGTGCTGTGGACTGGGCGACTTGGAAGGCCCGCCGCGCGGCGGTACCTTGAGCTTCGGGCACAGTGCTTCCGGCCAACTCGCAACTCAGGTCCCATAGGAGCCACCGCCCGGCAAGCTCCAGGTTTCCTTCGCCGGGAATCTCCTTCAAACACTGATGCAAATGAGAGGTGCTTCTGCTGGTCAGGACTTCGACTATTTCCACGGGTGGGGTGTCGAATGCATCAACAATCTTTAGCGCCCAATCACGCGCTTGAGCGTCCGTCAAAATGCCAGCTTCCATGCCGAACCGGAAATACAAAGCTGCGGTCGCGAAGTTCGATTCATTCATGCTTGTATGCTCCTCCAACCGCGGAATCAACGTCGGCTCTTGGTCGCTTACTGTCACACTCCGAGCGGCGCGATGCCCAACGCGTCCAGGGTTCTCATGTGGATACGACGGACCACACCTTGTGCATGTTCTTAGACACTCGGAATTGGGCCTCCGGTTCAGTTCCACGAAGGCAAGCCCAGTACGCGACCGTAGACCGGTGAAGGTCTGGCCTTGACAGCAAGAGCGGCTCTATCGTCGACCACGCGGCGGTGTAATTGGATTGAAGCTCCATGTCTTCAGCGCATTGAATCAGCATCTCCATGAGAGAGAAGCGCTCATCGTCATTGAGGTTTGCCGAGCAATAGACGCTGACAAATTCGTCAAAGCGAGCCGCGTCAGCAACCTCCCACTCCCAATCCTGCATATCTTCGGCGAATGGCAGAGCGAACCGCGCCGCGAGCTCTCTGCGTGCGGCGCAAGTGGGCGAGCGAACTGGCCAGTCGAGGTGCTCATTGGTCATAGTGGGTCTCGGGTCGAATGACTGGTATTGGCCGATAGTACCCATTCGCGCGAAGCCAAGAGATGCCACTCAACACCTCCCAAAGGCGCTGGCACACCGCAACGCGACGTGCCAGCCCTCCCCTCACCGCCTACCGATCCGGCGCCACCCACTGCTTGCCCAGCGCCCCTGCGCATTCCTGAAGCAACGCAGTCGCATCCCGCGCCATTTCCCACGCGAGCCAGAAAACGTTGTCGAGGTTCTGCAGACCCTCGTCCTCGCTCCATCGGGTGCCTTCGCCGTGGCATGCCCATAGCAGCGACTTCAGTTGCTCCAGCTTGTTTTCGAGGAGGTCCTGGGCTGCGAGTGCCGTGGCAGCCGCGGCTTCGGGTGATGCCGGCGTTTTGGGCCGGGCCATAATTCGATCAGCCATTTTGTTGTGCGTCCTTTCCGAGGTAGAGCACTTCACTTGGTTAGACGGCTGGGGTGTTTGCGCGCCCCGGCCGTCGCCTTTTGTGCCTCACGTTCGCATCGATGCATCTGCGTCGATGGCTCGCCGCGAGGCGTGCGGTCTGTTCGCTTCTGGTTGCTGCTTGCTGGTGATGCCGTCCTTGCCCGCTGGGTGGGGCGTTGAGTGACAGGGGCATCCACTGTAGAGAGGAGCGGCGTTGTGCGGAGCGCAGTGCACGAGGAAGTCTCGATTCGTGCGAACAAATGCAGCATTCGGCACTTGCGGGCCGGTGAGTCGAAGCGCAGGCGTTCCGAAGCGCGCCCGGCAAGGCCCCGAAGGACTCCGACGTTTCTTCAGTAGGACCCCGGCGGCGGCGTGTGCTTGAAGCGCTGCGACGAGGTCATGCTTCTGAACTTGGCACGCGCGGCACCCAACCGGGCACGCCCGGCGCCGACCAGGCCTCCCACGGCCGACTTGACAGCATCGGCGGTGCGCGACTCCCTCGGGTACCTGGGTGAGAGGCCGCACTTTCGCATCACCCGGTTCACCTGATGGATGCGGGCCACCTCGCGCGTGGCGGCGGTGTAGAAGGTCACGCCGATCGAGATCGACAGGCGGCTCTCCGGCGTGGCGGCCGCGTCGACTCTGGACCTCGTCATGTGGGGCGATGTGCTCGGGAAGTAGATGGCGTCTCCCGGCTGCGCGTTGAACTCCAGCCCGCGCGGCAGGAAGGCTTCGTCGAAGCGCACTTTCTTGAGCGACTGCGTGACGATGAAATCTTCCACGGCATCGGCCGACACGATGCTGCGGTCGCGGTGGTCCCAGACGTTGAGCGTCTTGCGCCCGTGCAGCTGCAGCCAGAAGTTGTTCTCGCGATCGATGTGGAAGGGCGTGACGGAAGGCGGGGCCGAGAAGAAGACGAATCCGTTCACCAAAAAGATGTCGGGCTGCTCGCGTTCGACCAGGGAGCGCATGGAGTCGACCACCGACATCAGCAAGGCCCCGTAGCGCGGGATGACTTCGATGTTGTAGAAGGCGACCGAGGAACCCGGCTCCTCCATGCGCTCGAAGAACTCCTCGATGCTGCCCCCGCCGGGAGGCCGTCCGTCGTGCGCAAGCGAGGACGAGATCGTTCTCTTCGGGTCCATGAACCTGCACTGGTCGAGCTTGGAAAGCTCCAGCCCGAGCTTCACGAGTTCGGGCACCTGGAACAGCGGATGCTCGTGGAAGTTGTGGTGCATCGGCGTGATCCGGAGGGTCGAGAAGCCGCCGGGATCGTCAGTCCAAACCCGATACGTCGTTTTCGAAGATCCGACGGAACTCAAGCTGGTTGCTCGCATGGCACCCTCCAGATCGCTTTCGGACTGGCACCGGCGCGAGGTCGGGGCCAAGCCCACGAACAGAAGTAATACTTAGAGAGTAAATTTAGGCCGGAGTTCTGAACCGAACCTGACCGTGGAAGGCCTGCGCGATGGCACTTCACCAGCCGTGGAAACGGCTCCAGGTCTTCAGCTCGCCCTCTTCCGACAACGCCTGGTATTCGGGAAACTGCGCGCCCGTCGCACAGGCGTGGTTCGGCAGGATGCGCAGCCGCGTCCCGATGGGAAAGCGCGCCACGATGCCCGCATCAGGCTCGCCTTCGCGCGAGAGGATGCCGTGCTCCTGGTTCGCACCGCCGAGCACGTAGCCGCCGAGTACCCGGCCGTCGAGATCGCAGACCTGCCCGTAGCCGAAGTCGCGCTTCTGCTTCTGCGTGCCGCGGTCGCGGCTCATCGCCATCCAGCCCGCATCGACGATGGCCCAGCCCTTTTCCGCCTGGTGGCCGATCACCGTGGTGAGCACGCTCAGGGCGATGTCGTCCTCCGTGCACACGCCGATGTTGCGCATCACGAGGTCGAAGAACACGTACACGCCGGCGCGCACTTCGGTGACGCCCTCCAGCGCCCCGGCCATCAGCGCCGTGGGCGTGGAGCCCACGCTGACCACGGGGCACGGCAGGCCAGCCTCGCGCAGCCGCTGCGCGGCGTGCACGCAGCCCGAGCGCTCCTGCTCGGCCATGGCGCGCAGGGCTTCGGGGGTATCGAGCTCGTAGCTGGAGCCGGCATGCGTCATCACGCCGCCCAAGCGCATGCCGCCTTCGTGCAGCACGCGGGCCACTTCGAGCAGGCTGTCTTCCTCGGGCCGGATGCCGCTGCGGTGGCCGTCGGTGTCGACCTCGATCAGCACGTCGAACGCTTCTCCGTTCGCACGGCCGAAAGCAGCGATCGCGCGCGCCGATTCGACGCTGTCGGTGAGGATGCCCAGCTCGCAGCCGCGCCGGCGCAGCTCCAGCGCGTGCGGCAGCCGGTGCGGTGCCATGCCGACGGCGTAGAGGATGTCGGTGAAGCCTTCGGCGAAGAACTGCTCGGCTTCCTTCAGCGTGGAGACGGTGATGCCCTGGGCGCCCGCCTCGCGCTGCGCCTTCGCGACTTCGATGCACTTGCTGGTCTTCACGTGCGGGCGAAAGCGCACGCCGAGCTCGTTCATGTGCCGCTGCATGCGCTCGATGTTGCGCTGCATGCGCGTGCGTTCGATCAAGGCCGCGGGCGTGTCGATGGTGTCAAGGGTGTGGTTCATGAGCGGGCTTTCATTTGGAGAAGGATTGCAGCCATGGCAGCGCGGGTTCGAGCGTCGCCGCCTGCAGCTCGGGCGACGGCGCGCCCTGCGGCAGCCCGAGGCCTACGCGGTTGTGCCAGAAGGTGCGCAGCCCGACCGCCGAGGTGCCGAACATGTCGTAGCCCGAGCCGGCGACGAAGGCCGCGTCTTCCGCCTTCACGCCCAGCCGGTCGAGCGCCATGCGGTAGGGGCGCGGGTCGGGCTTGTAGAAGCCGGCCTCCTCCGAAGTGACGACCACGTCCCAGTCGATGCCCAGCCTCGCCGCCGCGCGATGGCCGAGGCGGCTGGAGCAGTTGGTGACCACGGCCAGCCTGCAGTGCGGCTTCAGCGCGAGCAGCAGTTCGCGGGCGCCGCTCCACACGGGCAGCGTGTCCCACTGCGCCTCGAGCGCATCGGGGGCGGAGTCGTCCATGCCGGTGTTGCGCGCGGCGTCTTTCACCAACTGTTCGTAGGGCACGTAGGCGCCGCAGCCGTAGGTGAGGCGCAGGTACTCGGCGCGCCAGGCGCGGCCTTTCTGCTCGGAGCCGGCGGCGGAGTTCCAGACGGTCCAGGAGTCGAGCAGCGCCGTGAGCAGATCGAACAGCACGGCGCGCGGATAGGAGGCGTTCGGGGATTGCATGGACAGCGACTGTACGTTCCGAAGCCATGCTTGTGCTTCAATGCGGCGTCATCAATCGTTAAGCACAAGTTAATGACGACGATCCAGATCGAAGACATGCAGCTCGCCGCCGCCCTGCTGCGCGAGCCCTCGCTGAGCGCGGCGGCGCGAGCTCTCGACGTGACGCCGCCCGCACTCTCGATGCGGCTGCGCAAGCTCGAGGCCGCGCTGGGCCTGTCGCTCGCCACCCGCACCGCGCGCAAGCTGAGCCTCACGCCCGAGGGCGAGCGCTTCGCGCGCGAGGCGGCCGCGCTTCTGGGCCAGATCGAAGGGCTGCGCGAATCGATGCAGCGCGACGACCGGCGCCTTACCGGCACGCTACGCATCGCCGCGCCGTTCGGCTTCGGCCGGCAGTACATCGCGCCGATGCTGGCGCGCTTCGCCCGGTTGCATCCGGGGCTGGGCGTGCAGCTCGACCTGCGCGAAACCCCGTGGCCCGACCGGCACGACGCCGACGCGGTGATCCACATCGGCACGGTGCGGGACTCCTCCTGGGTGGCGCGCACGCTGAGCGCCAACGAGCGCTGGCTGTGCGCCAGCCCGGACTACCTGCGCCAGCGCGGCGCCCCCCGCGTGCCGCGCGAAGTGATGCAGCACGACTGCATCTGCATCCGCGAGAACGACGAAGACGTGACGCTGTGGCACCTGCGCCCGGCCGGCCGCGCGGCTACCGCCAAGGCCAGGCGGGAGACCCTGCGCATCTCTCCCGCCTACGTCACCAACGACGGCGGCGTGGCCCGCCAGTGGGCCGAGCAGGGCCTGGGCCTCGTGCTGCGCTCCGAATGGGACGCTGCCGACGCGGTGGCGCGCGGCACGCTGGTGCGCGTGCTGGCCGACTGGCAGTTCGACAGCGCCCCGGTCACGCTGCTGGTGCCCAGCCGCAAGGGCCGCACGGCGCGGGTGCAGGCCGTCGTCGAGTTCCTCGTCGAGAGCTTCGGCCCCAAGGTAGCCAAGGGCGCAATGGGAGCAAAAGGAGCAAAGGGAAAGTAGCTGCGCGCATATCCATAGCCGCATTCATTCGTTGGCCGCGCGCGCGTCGCGAGCCAACACTCGCAGCTTCCAAATTTCCGGTGGAGAAGCCTGCGATGACCGTTCCCCTCGATCACTTACCGCCCTCGCGCCGCAGCGTGCTGCAGGCCGGAGCGGCAGCCGCCCTGGTCGGCTCCGCGGGCCTGCTGGGGGCCTCGGCGTGGTCCCAGCCACGCAAGCTGACCTTCGCGTGGAGCCAGGCGGGCTTCTGCCTCGCGCCGGTGCCGGTGGCGCTGGAGCGCGGCTTCTTCGAGAAGAACGGGCTCGACGTCGAACTGCTCAACTGGGCCGGCTCGTCCGACCAGATGCTGGAGGCGCTGGCCACCGGCAAGGCCGACCTGGGCGTGGGCCTGATCCACCGCTGGGTGAAGCCGCTCGAGGCGGGCTTCGACGTCAAGGTGGTGGGCAGCGTGCACGGCGGCTGCCTGCGGCTGGTGGGCGCCAAGGCCGCGGGCGTGACGACCGACCTGGCCAGCCTCAAGGGCAAGACCATCGGCGTTTCGGACCAGAACAGCCCGGCCCGGCAGTTCTACGCCATCCACCTCGCCAAGAAGGGCATCGACATCGAGAAGGACGTCGACTGGCGCGTCTATCCGGCCGACCTGCTCGACGTGGCGGTGAAGAAGGGCGAGATCCAGGTGATCGCCGACGGCGATCCGAACGTGTTCCTCATCGAGAAGCGCAACCCCGGCGTCTTCACCGAGATCGCCAACAGCGCCAAGGGCGAATACGCCGAGCGCCTGTGCTGCATCGTCGGCGCGCGCGGCGAGCTGGCGCGCAACGACAAGCCGCGCGCCGCCGCCGTGGTGCGCGCGCTGGCGCAGGCCTCCGACTACGTGGCCGAGAACCCCAACGAGGCCGGCAAGATCTATTCGAAGTACGCGCCCAAGGTGCCGCTCGAAGACCTGCAGAGGCTGCTGGCCGAGCTCACCTACAAGCACCACCCGGCCGGCAAGGCGCTGCGCAACGAGGTCGAGGCCTTCGCCACCGACTTCCGCAACGCGGGCATCCTGAAGAAGAGCACCGACGTGGTCCGCTTCGCCAACCACGTGTCGCTGGACGTCCTGGCATGAGCACGGCTGAACAGATCCTCGACGCGCCGCTCGGATTGCAGGGCAGCGCGCACGCACCGGCCTCCGCCGCGCCCCGGGCACCCAAGGCGCCGCCCGCACCGCAGGCGACGACGCTGCGGCCCGCCGCTCCCACGGGCATCTGGCCCACGGGCCTGCTCGCTTCGGTCGCCTGGGTCGTGCTGGGCCTGCTCACGCTGCTGTGGCCGAACAAGGAAGTCGGCTTCAGCGACTGGGCCTTCACCCGCGAGTTCGGCATTGCCACGCTGGTGATCGCCGCCCTGCTCTTCGCCGTCGCGCTGCTGGGCAGCCGTGCCGGCAGACTGGCGCGCACGCTGCGCCCGGCCGGGCAATGGCTGGTGGCGCTGGCCGTGGGCCTTGCGCTGTGGGAGATCTCCACCGCCAAGCTCGGCGTGCTGCCCTCGCCCTTCTTCGCGCCGCCGCAGAGCCTGATCGACGTGGTGCACGAAGACTGGCAGCGTCTGGGCCTCTCGACCGCGCATTCGCTGCGCCTGCTGGCCAACGGCTTCGTGCTGGGCGCGCTGGTCGGCTTCCTCACCGGCGTTGCCATCGGCTGGTCGCGCATCGCGGGGTACTGGGTGCATCCGCTGCTGCGCTTCCTGGGGCCGGTGCCCGCGTCGGCGCTGCTGCCGCTGGCCTTCTTCTTCGCGCCGTCGAGCTATTCGGCCGCCGTGTTCCTCGTGGGCCTGGCCACCTTCTTCCCGGTGGCTGTGCTCACCTGGTCGGGCGTGGCTTCGGTGCACAAGAGCTACTACGACGTGGCGCGCACGCTGGGCGCGTCGGAGCGCTTCCTGGTGCTGCGGGTGGCGATTCCGGCGGCGCTGCCGCAGGTCTTCGTCGGCCTGTTCATGGGCCTGGGCGCCTCGTTCTCGGTGCTCATCACCGCCGAGATGATGGGCGTGAAGGCCGGGCTGGGCTGGTATCTGCAATGGGCCCAGGGCTGGGCGGCCTACGCCAACATGTACGCGGCGCTGCTCGTGATGGCGGCGCTGTGCTCGGGCCTCATCACGCTGCTTTTCAAGGTGCGCGACCGCGTGCTGTCGTGGCAGAAAGGAACCGTGAAATGGTGACGAATACCGTGCTTCCTCCCGCGCCCCCACCCACTGCCAAAGCCGGCGGCGCCCACATCGACATCCGCGGCGTCAGCCACTGGTTCGAGGTGTCCGGCGGCGTGCTGCAGGTGCTCGACGGTGTCGACCTGCAGGTGCGCCCCGGCGAATTCGTCGCGCTGCTGGGGCCCAGCGGCTGCGGCAAGTCGACCCTGCTGCGGCTGGTGGCCGGCCTCGAGCCCGCGACCACCGGCGCCATCACGCAGAACGGCGAAGCCATCACCCGGCCCGACCCGTCGCGCATCGTCGTGTTCCAGGATCCGACGCTCTACCCGTGGCGCAGCGTGTGGGACAACGTGGCGCTGGGCCTGCAGGCGCGCGGCGTGCTGAAGGAACAGCGCGCGCGCGTGGACGAGGCGCTCAGGCTCGTTGGCCTCACCGAGTTCGCGAAGGCCTTTCCGCATCATCTTTCCGGCGGCATGGCTCAGCGCGTGGCGCTGGCGCGCGCGCTGGTCAACGACCCGCAGCTGCTGGTGCTCGACGAGCCGCTGGGCAAGCTCGATTCGCTCACGCGCATCGCGATGCAGAGCGAGCTGGTCAACCTGTGGCAGCGCGCCGGCTTCTCGGCGCTGCTGGTGACGCACGACGTGGAAGAGGCTCTCTTCCTGGCCAACCGCGTGATCGTGCTGAGCGATCGCCCGGCGCGCATCGCGGCGGAGCTGGTGGTCGACCTGCCGTACCCGCGCCATCGCGGCGATCCGAAGCTGGCCGAGCTGCGGCACGAGGCGCTCAAGCACCTGGGCCTCGACGCCACGTGGTGAGGAGGTAGATGAGCGATCTGCCCGAGGCCGGTTGGCTCAACCTGCTGATCGGCCTGCTGCAAGGCGCTCAACTGCAGCTGCTGCGCCTGCTCGACGCGCTGGGGCTGGCCGGGCACGCGCACGGCCAGCCGGCGTGGCCGTGGGCGCTGCGGCTGTCTGGAGAGAACCTGCTGATCGATCTAGGGCAGGCGCGAAGGCTCGGGCTCACGGTAGTCCTGCTGGCGGCGGTGCTGCTGGTGCTGCTGCTCGCCCTGCTCTGGCGCCGCCGTCGCGCCTGGCTGGTGGTGCTGGCCGCGCTGCTCGTGGTGGCGACGCCCTGGCCCGAAGCCAGCGTGGTGCTGGTGCCGGCGTATCCGACGAGCTTCCAGGCATCGCGCACGGGCTTCACGGCCGACAGCATCGAGCGCGGGCGCGTGCTCTTCGCGGCGCAGTGCGTGGCCTGCCACGGCACCGACGGACGCGGCCAAGGACCGCTGGCTTCGTCGCAGCCGGTGTGGCCGCCCAACCTCTCCGGCCCGCTGCTGTGGCGCCGTGCCGATGGCGATCTGCTCTGGCATGTGCTGGACGGCATGCGCGACCGGCGCGGCAACACGACGATGCCCGGCTTCGGCACCAAGCTGAGCGACGCGGACGCCTGGGCGCTGATCGATTTCATGAAGGCCCAGGGTGCAGGCGAGAGCCTGCGCGCGGCCGGACTGTGGGCACAGCCGATCGCGCCGCCCGACGTGACCGTGCAATGCGGCAGCAAGCTGCCGCGCAGGCTGGCCAGCTGGCGCGGGCAGCGCGTGCGGGTCGTCGCGGCGGGTGACGGTGCGTCGCCGCTCGACGATCCGCGCCTCGTCACCGTATTCCTCGCACCCGACGCCGGAGCAGCCGCGCGGCACGCCGGCGACTGCGTCTCGACCTCGCCCGCCGCATGGACCGCCTTCTCGCTCGTCGCCGCGACCACGCAGCTCGCGGGCACCCAGTTCATCGTGGACCGCGACGGCTGGCTGCGCGCACGCGGAGAGCCCGGCAAGGGCGCGTGGAGCGACGACGACCTGCTGTGCCGCACCGAACAACCCCCATCGTCCGGCGTCCGTCCGCTGGCGGCGGACGGCCTCGGCGCCCTCATCGCCCGCATGGACGCCGAGCCGGTGCGCTTCGTCAAGGGCGGGTACGTCCACTGACATCGCAGGCCGCAACGGGACTACGATGTTTTTCCGGGGCTCCTGCCATCCATCGACTCAGTTCATCAACCCTGAAGGAGACAGACACCATGTCCAGCCACGTCTACAAGACACTAGAACTCACGGGCTCTTCGCCGACCGGCATCGAGGACGCGGTGCAGACCGCCATCGCCAAGGCGCACGAGACGGTGCGCAACATCCAGTGGTTCAACATCACCGAGACGCGCGGACACGTGGTCGATGGCAAGGTGGCGCACTGGCAGGTGACGTTGAAGATCGGGTTCACGCTGGAGTAGGCACGCTTGCAGCCGGCGCCTCAGCAATTGATGCTGTGGCGTGCCCAGTAGGCGACGTGCGAGCCTTCGGTGGTCATGTAGTCCACGCACATGTCGACGAACCGGTCGGCACCGTGGTTCTTGTCCGACCACAGGCGCTTGGCTTCCAGGTCATGGTTCAGCGCTGCCAACGCATGCGCATAGCACAGGGACGTCCAGACAATCAGCTGTACCTGGGCGTTGCTCAGGCCCAGCACGTTGCCGGCGCGGGTGCGCAGCTTGACGATCAGCGCCACTGCGACGTTGGCCGCGAACTGCGGCAAGTCGGTAACGTCGGCGAGAAATGCCGCGAGCTGGGTCCGGTTGCTGGTGTTGAAGTTGATGGTCCATACGAACGCGAGGTCATGAAAAGCCAGGCCCTGCCCGTGCGGCCTTCTGTAGACGGCGATAGCGCCTCCAGTGGCTCGCACGGGCATGAAGTCGTTCAAGGCTTCGATGCCGGCCATGATCATGCCGATGCCTTCGGGCGGCCGTGCAGCCGGCGGCAGCGTATTGCTGATGTCCGTGTAGCGGGCCAGCGTGGCGAGTGTCCTTTCGGGGTCGCCCTGGAGCTTCATGTCGGTGCCGAAACCGGCCGTGCTGCACATGGCCGAACCCACGATCATCAATGAACCATCGCCGGTGCCCACGGCCAGCAATGAAGGCCGGGAGCTGATGGCGAGGTTGCGGTCGTAATAGGCCACCAGCTGCGCCTGCGTATCGCGGTCCAGCATTGCACGAATGCCGGTGTCCCTGGTGTGTGCGGCCCCGAGCGCGTAGACCAGCAGATCCACCGGGAGCCTGATGACCTGCTCCGTCTGATCGACGAACTCGAGCCCCAGGAACGGCGAGCCGACATGCGGCCGAATGATCTTGATGTTCGTCAGCTTCAGCACCGCGCGCTGGTCGCGGGTGCTCTCCCTGACCTCGGTGTTCCTCGAACCCGCCGGGAAAGCCGCCTCGAAGCGGACGTCGACGTTCCAGGCGTCCCCGCCGTTGCCGGGGCGAGTGAACCAGCGCACCACATTCATCCCGCGCATCTTCGCCAGCTCGACGACCCATGCCGCGGTAGCGGAGCCGCCATACACGGCGATTGTCTTGCCGCGCGTGTCCTCGTCCCGCGGCATCTTCCAGTGGGGCGACATGAATTCCGTGCCGCCGACCACATACCCGTCGAGATTCCGCACGTCCACGCCGATGTCACCGTTTTCACCGACCATCAGCGGACGCGCGGGGCCGGGTCCGACAGCAATGATCACGTTGTCGCAGAAAATGGGCAGCTTCGCGCTCCACACCCTCCCGCAAACCTCATACTGCCCGTTCGGCAGGCGCCTGATGCTGTCCACCAGCGAGCCCGGAAACTGGAAGTGGGTGTTGCTTCTGAAGTGATATTCCACCAAGTCTGCAAAATTGCCCGCCAGCATGAAGGGCGTCGCGCCCGGCTGCGGTGGCGCATTGAAGCCCCGCGGCCCGCTCAGCAGGTTGCCCGTCAGCAGCGGAGCAGGCTGCCCCATCTTGTGCGTAGGGGCGATCTGTTTCCATAGATCCGGCCCGCCGACACCGATCACGGTGCCCAGAGTGCGGCTGGCCGACATCAGGTACGCGGCAGCGGAAATTCCACAGCCGATGACGACAGTACGAGGCATGTGTTTCCAGTTCGAGGAAGTGAGAAATCTCCAGCCTTCACCTGGGTTGCTGCTTCATTCCCCTCTTTGGAGCGCCCACCGATGTCGTCGGGTATCGATGCGACTTGTGGGTATCAAAGACCGAAGAAGTCCCGAGTCCGATTCTTCTGACGCCCCGATTCGCGGCGCGCATCGAATTCTTCGATTGGCTGAGAGTTCGTAGTTTTCTGCGACTCGTCCGAACTGCACATCCCCGGAACGGGTGAACTCAAAAGTTCCTGTGCTGCTGCGCGCAGTGGTTCAGATGATGTTCGGCCTGGCTTGGTGCCGCGAACGCGCGCGTGTCAGCACTTGCGGGAAATCCGCGATATGCCGTCGTTCGAAAGAATCCCGAGCGGACGCTCGAAGCGCGCATCGGCGATACCAGAAGGCAGCGAATGGACGAGACGCTCGGCGCCTGTCGATCCCGCCGCGCTCTCTTGGGAAAAGCCGTCGCCAGTCGCTAGCGCAGATACCCCAGGTCGCGCACATCGGACCGCACGGCCGACCGGTCCGCGCCCTGCATCGGCAGGCTCACCAGCAGCTCGAGCCTGCGGCGCAGCGAGAACAGCGTCTGAATCGCGTCGTGCGCGACCTTGTCGGGATCGGCACCGCCGGCCACGTCGGGGTATTCCCACAGCGCCGCATCAGGCTGGCCGGGCCAGCGCGGCTGGCGCAGTTCGGTGGCGGCATCCAGCGTGATGACGAAATCGGCCACCGGGGCATTCGACCGCGCCAGTTCGTCCCAGCTGCGCGGCAAACGGTTGGGAACGGGAATGCTCGCGCTCTTCAGCGCGGCCACGGCGGCGGGATGGAATTCGCGGGCGACCTGTCCGGGCTGGCCGCAGGAAGACGCCGAGAACCGCTTCGGGTCCAGGTGCGCGAGGCACGCTTCGGCCAGGATGCTGCGCAATGAATTTCGTCGCGAGACGAATATCACGCCGATACGTTTTTGCATGGAAGCTTGAATATAGCCACGCGCGCTGACCACGTCATGACTTAGGTCAACACTCCCTCGACACTGCGTCTTGCCGTCGCCGAAAGGCGCGGAACGGTGCAGACTCGGGGGTCATGGACAAGCATTTCCTGACCCCGCTCTTCGCGCCCGCCTCCATCGCGGCATTCGTAGGCAATGCCGACGACCCGGGCGGACAGACGCCGGCCGGCCGCACGCTGCGCGAGGCCTTCCGCGCCGACCGCTTCGACGGCACTCTGCGCTTCCTGGACGTGCGCACCAAGGGCACGCTCGAGGAGCTTGCGCAGACCCATGCCGACCTCGCCCTGATCGCGCTGGCGCCGCGCGACGTGGCTGCCGCGCTTGAAATCGCCGGACGCATCGGTTGCAAGGCGGCGGTGGTTCTTTCAAGTGGTATCGGGGCCGACGAGGCGGCGCAGTGGCGCAAGATCGCGCGCCGCGAGGGCGTGCACCTGCTGGGGCCGAATTCGCTGGGCTTCCAGCGCCCGCTGCTGCATCTGAACGCCAGCGTGGCCGGCCCGCTGGCCCGGAGCGGGCCGCTCGCGCTGGTGGCGCAGTCCGGCGCGCTCACGGCCTCGATGCTCGACTGGGCGCGCCAGAACGGCGTGGGATTTTCCAGCGTGGTATCTCTGGGCCCGCACACCTCGGTCGACATTCCACAGGTGCTCGACTTCCTGGCCAACGACCAGGCAACGCACAGCATCATCGTGTACCTCGAGGGCATCGCCGACGCGCGCCGCTTCATGAGCGCGCTGCGCTCGGCCTCGCATGCCAAGCCGGTGGTGGTGCTCAAGGCCGGGCGCAAGCCGGCGGGCAACGAGGCGGCGCAGACGCACAGCGCAGCCATCGTGGGCAGCGACGACGTGTTCGACGCCGCGCTGCGCCGCGCGGGCGCGGTTCGCGTGCGTTCCTTCGTCGAGCTGTTCTCCGCCGCCAAGTGCCTTGCCTCACGCTACCGCCCCGTGGGCAAGCGACTTGCCGTGGTCACCAACGGCGGCGGGCCCGGCGTGCTGGCGGCGGACTGGATCAACGAGATCGGGCTGCACCTGGGCAAGCTCTCGGCGCCCGCGCAGAAGGTGCTGCAGCCCGCCCTGCCCCCGCTCGCTTCGCTGGCCGACCTGGTCGACCTGTCGGAAGAGGCGCAGCCGGCGCACTACCGCGCCGCCATCGACGCCGCCTCGGCCGACAGCCAGGTCGACGGCGTGCTCGCCATCTTCTCGCCCAAGGCGGGCGCCGATGCCGCAGCCACGGCCAAGGCGCTTGCGGACATTCCGAGGCCGATGAACAAGCCGCTGCTGGCCTGCTGGATGGGCGATTCGTCGGTAGGCAAGGCGCGCACGGTGCTGGCCGACGCGACCATTCCGAGCTTTCGCACGCCCGAGGCCGCGGTGGGCGCCTTCGGCAACATCGCGGCCTTCTACCAGAACCAGCAGCTGCTGCAGCAGACGCCGCCGCCGCTGTCGGCGCTGGCCAAGCCCGACATCGAGGGCGCGCGGCTGCTCATCGAGAGCGTGCTGGCCGAGCGGCGCCATGTGCTGACGGAAATGGAGTGGAAGTCGCTGCTGTCGTCCTTTCACATACCGATCACGCGCACGCTGCTCGCTCGCAGCGCCAGCGAGGCGATGATGATCGCGACGCAGCTGGGCTTTCCGGTGGCGTTGAAGATCGACTCGCCCGACATCCCGCACAAGTCGGACGTGGAAGGCGTGGCGCTCAACGTGCTCAACGGCACCGCCGCGCGCGACACCTACGTCGAGATGATGGAGCGCGTCGCCCGCCTCGCGCCCGAGGCGCGCATCAACGGCGTGACCGTGCAGAAGATGGTGCGCGCGCGGCGCGGCCGCGAGATCTACGTGGGCATGGTCACCGACGAGCCCTTCGGGCCCGTCATCGTGTTCGGCGCGGGCGGCACCATGATCGAGCTGATGAACGACCGCGCCATGGAGCTGCCGCCGCTCAACCAGTTCCTGGCCCACCGGCTCATCGAGCGTTCGCGCGTGGCCGAGACGCTCGGCGAATGGCGCGGCGCGAACGCCGTGGACATGGAGGCGCTGGAAGACCTGCTGCTGCGCGTGTCGGAAATGGTGTGCGAGCTGCCCGAGCTGCGCGAGATGGACATCAACCCCATCATCGTGGACGAGAACGGCGCCATCTCGGTCGATGCGCGCATCGTGGTGGGCAGCAGCACGCAGGCGGTGGCGGCCCACGTGGGCAACGCAGTCAACGGCTACCAGCACCTGGCCATCATGCCGTACCCCGCGCGCTACCGGCGCGAATGGCCGCTGCCCGGTGGCGGCACCTACATCGTGCGGCCGGTGCACCCCAACGACGCGCAGATGCTGCAGGCGCTGGTGCAGGGCCTGTCGCCCGAGAGCCGCTGGTTCCGCTTCGTCTCGCGCTTCCACGAACTGCCGCCGTCGATGCTCTCGCGCTTCACGTTGATCGACTACGACCGCGAAATGGCGCTGGTGGCGGTGGTGATGGAGCGCAGCGTGTCGCCCGAAGGCACCGTGCTCGAGAGCGAGCGCATCGTGGGCGTGTCGCGCTACGTCACCAACCCCGACCAGACCAGCTGCGAGTTCTCGCTGGTGGTAGCCGACGAGTTCAGCGGCAAGGGCATCGGCTCGCGGCTGATGGAAAGCATCATCGACGTGGCGCGGGACAAGGGCCTTGCCGAGATCGATGGCCTCGTGCTGGCCAACAACCCCGACATGCTGAAGCTCGTGCGCCGGCTCGGGTTCACGGTGAAGTCCTTCCCGGAGGATCCGGACTTCAAGCTCGTGACCTACATGCTCTGAAAAGAAGCCTGATCAGGCTTTTCAGGCCTTCGGCATCCCGTCGCTGCCGCTGCCGCACAGCACCACGGCGATCTTCTCGTCGTCGCGCCGCTCGAAGCAACGGTGGCTCACGGCCGCCAGCGCGGTGGCCGCGCCGAGCTCGATCGCCAGGCCGGCGTGCTGCCAGGCCGAGCGCGCCGAGTCCTCGATGACCTCCTCGTCGACCAGCACGATCTCGTCGACGTACTTCTCGATCAGCTCGAAGTTCAAGGGTTCGGTCGAGCGCGCGGCCAGGATGGGCACGCGCGTCTTCACGTTCTCCAGCTTCACGATGCGGCCTTCCTTGCGGCAGGTGTACAGCGTGGGGCAGCCCGCTGCCTCGACGCCGATCACGCGGATCGACGGCTTGAGCAGCTTGGCCGCCTGCGCGATGCCCGCGAGCAGTCCGCCGCCGCCGATGGAAACCACCAGCGTCTCGACCTCGGGCCACTCGTCGATGATCTCCAGCGCAGTCGTGCCCTGCCCGATCACCACGTCGCGGTCGGCATACGGATGCAGCAGCGCGCCGCCATGTTCGGCCACGTTGGCGCCGGCTGCGTCCCAGCTCTGGTCCCAGAAGTCGCCGTGCACGGTGAGCTTGGCGCCGTGGCTTTCGATGCGGGCGCGGGTGATCGGCGTGCTGGTGTTCATCACGAACACGTTGGCCGGCAGGCCCAGCGTCTTGCCGACGTAGGCCACCGCCGCGCCGAAATTGCCGCCCGAGGCGGTCGCCAGCCCCTGGCGTCGCACTTCCTCTGGCAGGTTCAGCACGCGATTGAAGGCGCCTCGCGCCTTGAAGGAGCCTGTGACCTGCTGGCACTCGGCCTTGAAGCGCACCTGCGCCGCGCCGCCGGGCACCCACGGGTGGGCCTCCACCAGCGGCGTGCGGCGGATGTAGGGCTTCACGCGCTCATGCGCCGCGCGGTAGTCGTCGAGGCCGATGGGTTGCATCGCGTCTTGTCCGCTCATGCCTCGTCCTCGACCAGCACGCACAGGTTGTTGCCCTGCTTCACGACGCCGAAGGTGCGCTGCGAATACACCGTTCCGCCCTTGGCGAAGCGCACCTCGCGCGGCACCTGTGCCGGCTCGTGCAGCAGGTGCAGGTAGCCGGCCAGTTCGCCGGGCTTCACCGTGTCGCCCAGCTCGTGAAGCGGCTCGAAATAGCCGTCGCCCGGCGACAGCAGGTTGCCGCCGTTCGGCACGATGCGCACGCGACGGCTGGCCGGCGGCGCATCGGGCAGCGTGCCCGGCACCACGCCCAGCCGCGCCAGCACGCGCGACAGGCATTCACGCGTGCGCTTCACGCCCTTGGGCGAAACGCTGCCGTTCTCGCCCATCTCGGCCGCAATCGCCGCCAGCCCGAGATGTGCCGCCGCGCCGCAGCTGGTGCGCGGGTCGCCCATGTTGTCGGTGATGACTGTGAACTTCGCGCCGAACCAGCGCGCCATGTCTTCCGCGCGCTCGCGCACTTCGGGCGCCAGCGTCGGCGTGACGACGACCTGCGCGCTCTCCTCGATGAAGAGCGAGCTACCGCCCGCGTGAAGGTCGACGTAGGCATCGCACTTCGGAAACAGCACGTCGTGGATGAAAGCCGCGATCTGCTCCGTCGGCGTGCCGAAGGGGTTGCCCGGGAACACGCGCGCCAGGTTCTTGCCGTCGAGCGGGCTCACGCGCGAGGCCGCGCGCATCGCCGGGGCGTTGGCCGCGGGCATCAGGATCAGGCAGCCCTTCACCTGCGAGGCGTCGAGCGTGCGGATCAGCTCGTTGATGACGATCGGGCCTTCGTACTCGTCGCCGTGGATGGCGCCGGTGACCAGCACCGTCGGGCCGTCGCCGTTGCCAATGACCGCCAGGGGCAGCGCCACCGCGCCCCAGGCGTCGTCATGCCCCGAATACGGCAGCCATGCATGGCCGACCTGCTTGCCGGGTTTCGCCCAGTCGATGTCCGTGAAAACGGTGGAGAGACGCGGCTGGCTCACTTCACTTCTTTCTGCTCGTCCTTGAACCACTTCAGGCGCAGCGCCGCGAGGCTGCCGTCGGCGGACTTGGCGTCGATGATCTTGTTCATCTCGGTCAGAAGCGCGGTCTCGCCGGGCTGCACGGCCATGTAGGCGGGGCTGATGCGGATCAGCGACTTCATCTCGATGCCCTTGGCCGGGTTCTCGTCGGCCACCTTCTGCGCGATGAAGTTGTTCTCGGCGAACAGCGGCGCCTGGCCCGACAGGAAGGCCGAGATGGTGGAGGCCGTGTCCTCAAGGCGGATCAGCTTGGCGCCGGGAGCGAGCTCGCTCAGCGACAGGTCGGGCGTGGAGCCCTTGGGCACCGCCACGGTCTGGCCCGCGAGGTCGGCCACCTTGGCGAACTTCGGCGTGCCCTTGCCGCCGTACACGCCGAGGTACACGGCCGCATACGGCTTCGAGAAGGCGACCTGCTTGGCGCGCTCGGGCGAGCTGCCCAGCGCGGCGATCACCACGTCGACCTTGTTCGACAGCAGGTACGGAATGCGGTTGGCGCCGGTCACCTGCTGCAGCTCGAGCTTCACGCCCATGGCCTTGGCCACGTTCTCGGCCAGCTCCACGTCGAGGCCGGTGGGCTTGCCTGCCGAGTCGGTGAAGCCCCAGGGCGCGGCGTCGATGGTGGTGGCGATGCGGATAGCGCCCTTGGCCTTGATGTCGGCGAGCTTGTCGGCGTGCGCGAGCAGAGGTGCTGCGCAGACCAGCGCGGCGGCGAACAGGGTTTTGAGTTTGAACATGGAAGCTCCTTGAGACGAAGGGACGACGAAGGGAGAAAAATGAAGAATCAGACGACGGACTGGACGAACTGCTGGAACTCGGGGGTCTGCGGGCTGCCGAACATCCGCTCGGGCGTGCCGCGCTCCCAGATGCGGCCCTGGTTCATGAAGAGCACCTCGGAGGCCACGCGGCGCGCGAAGGCCATCTCGTGCGTGACGACCATCATGGTCATGCCGTCGCGGGCGAGGTCTTCCATCACGCGCAGCACCTCGCCGACCAGTTCGGGGTCGAGCGCGGAGGTGGCTTCGTCGAACAGCATGAGCTGCGGCGACATCGCCAGCGCCCGCGCGATGGCCACGCGCTGCTGCTGGCCGCCCGAGAGCTGCGAGGGCATGGCGTCGAGCTTGTGGCCCAGGCCCACGCGCTCCAGCATGCGGCTGGCGAGGTCGCGGGCTTCGTCCTTGGCGATCTTCTTCGTGAGCACCGGCGCCAGCGTCACGTTGGCCGCGGCCGACAGGTGCGGGAACAGGTTGAAGCTCTGGAACACCATGCCCACGCGGCGGCGCAGCAGGGCCAGATCGGTGTCGGGCGATTGCACGTCGACGCCGTCGACCACGATGCGGCCCCCGCTGATGGTCTCCAGCCCGTTCACGCAGCGCAGCAGCGTGCTCTTGCCCGAGCCGCTGCGCCCGACGAGCGCCACGATGTCGCCCTTGGCGACCTCGGTGGACACGCCACGCAGCACATGGTTGTCGCCGAAGTGCTTTTCGACCGAATCAATGAGCACGAGCGGCATTCATGCGTCCTTCCAGATTGAGTGCCAGGCGAGCCAGCGGATAGCAGATGGCGAAGTAGCACAGGGCCACGCCGCAGAAGACAGGCAGGTGCGCCAGCGTCGAGCCCGCCACGATCTGGCCCGAACGCGTGAGTTCGACCAGCCCGACGAGCGCGGCGAGCGAGGTGTTCTTGATGAGCTGGACCAGGTAGCTCACCGTGGGCCCCAGCGCCACGCGGAAGGCCTGCGGCCACACCACGTGCCGCATGACGTGCCAGCGGCGCAGTCCCACGCAGGAGGCGGCCTCCCACTGCCCCTTGGGCACCGATTCGATCGCGCCGCGCCAGATGTCGCCGAGGAAGGCGCCCGCCGACAGCGAGAACGCGGCGGCAGCGGCCGTGAAGGCCTTGATCTCGATGCCCAGCAGCATCGGCACGCCGAAGTACAGGAGAAACAGCACCCCGAGCAGCGGCGTACCCTGCACCAGCTCGACGTAGACGCGCGCCAGCACGCGCAGCCAGGTCAGCTGCGAGGTGCGCGCCACCGCCACGCCGAGGCCGATGACGGCACCGATGGCGAAGGCCGTGACGGCGAGCGCGGCCGTCCAGCGGATGGCGCCGAGGATCAGCCAGAGGTCTGCAATGGAAAGTCCGCGCATCTCAGTTGCCCTCCTTGCCGAACAGCCTGCGCTGCACGAAGCCCAGCAGCACGCGCAGCGCCTGCACCGTGACGAAGTACATCGCGCAGATCACCACGTACACCTCGAAGCTGCGGAAGGTGCGCGAGTCGATGAAGCTGCCGGCATGGAAGATGTCTTCCACGCCGATCTGCGAGATGAGGCTGGTGCCGATGAGCGTGAGCACCATCTGGCTGGCCAGAGACGGAAACACATTGCGCAGCGCGGGCACGAACAGCACGTGCACCAGCACCTGGCGCGGGCGCAGCCCGAGCGCGGCGCCGGCTTCCGAAAGACCGCGCGGCACCGACATCAACCCCGAGCGGAACACCTCGACCATGTACGCGCCGCAGTACAGCGCGAGCGAGACCACGCCGGCCACGGGAGCCTCCAGCCGGATGCCCAGGTTGGGCAGGCCGAAGTAGATGAGGAAGAGCTGCACCAATGCCGGCGTGTTGCGGAAGAACTCCACGTACACCCGCGTCACGCCGCGCAAGGGCTTGTTGCCGTAGACCAGCGCCAGCGAGCCCGCCACGCCGATCGCCATGCCCAGCACGATGCTCGATGCGGCATAGCCCAGCGTGTGCAGCAGGCCTTCGGCCAGTTGCCCGGCATAGGGCGCGAGCGCCTCGAACTGGAACTGGTAGGCCATCGCTCAGTCCACTTCCAGGATGGCCTCGACCTCGACGGTCTGGTGCCCCGGCAGCGAACCCGCGCCGATGGCCGAGCGCGCGCCCCGCCCCACTTCGTCGCCGAACACCTCGACGAACAGGTCCGAGCAGCCGTTGATGACCTTCGGGTGCTGCGCGAAACCGGGCGCGCCGTTCACGAAGGCCAGCAGCTTCACCACGCTGCGCACGCGCCGCAGGTCGCCCAGCGCCGACTTGGCCACGGCCAGCAGGTTCAGGCCGGTCAGGCGGGCGTGCTCGTAGGCAGCCTCGACACTCACTTCCTCTCCGACGCGACCCACGTGCAGGCGGCCATCGGCTTCGAGAGGACCCTGCCCCGAGAGATACAGCAAGGGGCCGCTGCGGCGCCAAGGCACGAAGTTGGCGACGGGCGCCGGCGGCGGCGGGAGCTTCAGGCCGAGCGCGGCAAGCCGTTCTTCGGGGCCGGGGCCCGTGGCGGCCGTTGCCGTGTTGGAATCCAGGGTCATTGAGAACACATCACCGTTGCGCAGCGAGGGGCGGCGCCCGGTCAACCTTTCGACGAAAATCAACGGATTCGGAAGGATTGGTCAACCAATCCAAGACCACGCAGAACAGGCTTATGTGACTGCGTAATGAATTCATTCTAAGATTGTTAATTGAGATTGGTCAACCATTTTGGCGAGCTATCCAACCATGAATGCAAAGCCCGTGCCGCAGCCGCTCCAGCCGCTGATCGAGGTCACGGATCTCTCGGGCCGCATCGCCGCGCAGGACAAGGCGACCGCCTCCAAGGTCTACCGGGCCATCCTCCAGTCGATCCGCGACGGCGTGCTCAAGCCCGGCGACAAGCTGCCAAACGAGCGTGACCTGTCGGAGCAGTTCAAGACATCGCGCAGCACCGTGCGCCATGCGCTGGCCATGATGAGCGCGCAGGGCCTGCTGGAGCGCAAGGTCGGCAGCGGCACCTTCCTCGCCGAAGGGCTGATGCAGCTGCTGAGCGAGTCCGACCTGCCCGTGGCCGCGCACCACCGCGACGTGCCGACCTACACCGAGATCCTCGAGGGCCGGCTGCTGTTCGAGCCGGCCATGATGGCGCTGTCGGCCCAGCGCGCCGACGCCGAAGACTTCGCCCTCATGCGCCACCACCTCGCCGTGGTGCGCGACGCCGACCAGTGGCTGCAGTTCAAGGAAGGCATCTACGGCGTGCACCAGGCAATCTTCCGCGCCACCCGCAACCGCTTCCTGATGCAGGTGTTCGATGCCGTGGTGGCAGACCGCCGCGCCGTGCAGTACGACGGCCGCTCCAACCTCAACGGCCCCGTCGGCGCCGTGGTGCGCGAGCAGACGCTGCGCGAGCTCACCGCCATCGTCGATGCGCTGGAGGCGCGCGACGCCAAGGCCGCCACCAGCCTGGCCGATGCGTACTTCACGCGCATCCTGGCCTCGCTGAGCGTGTACGGCTAGAAGAGAAGATCTGGAAGCGCCGCACCGATGATCCGGGCCATTCTTCGTTTCCTGGGCCGCTTCGCGCTGACGCTGGCCGTGCTGCTGAGCTCCCTGTGGGCCTGCCTCGCGCTCTGGTACCAGTTCCCCGGGTCGGTGGCCGTGAAGGCCGGCGCGGGCGTGCTGTGGGCCGCCTTCGGCCTTGCGGCCCTCGCGCTGCTGTGGCGCGGGAGGCTCGCGCGCGCCCTGCTCTCCTATGTGGTCGGCTTCGCGCTGCTGCTCGGCTGGTGGAGCACCGTCCTGCCGTCGCAGAACCGCGTGTGGGCCGACGACGTGTCGCGCCAGCTGCACGCCCATATCGACGGCAGCATCGTCACGCTGGACAACGTGCGCAACTTCGAATGGCGCAGCGACACCGACTACACCCAGCGCTGGGAAACGCGGCAGTACGACCTCGACCGCCTGCGCTCGGTCGACGTGTCGCTCTCGTACTGGACCGGCCCAGCCATCGCGCACACGCTGGTGTCCTTCGGCTTCGACGACGGCCAGTTCGTCACCTTCTCCATCGAGATCCGCAAGGAGCGCGGCGAGAGCTTCTCGTCGGTGGGCGGCTTCTTCAAGCAGTTCGAGACCAGCCTGATCGCGGCCGACGAGCACGACATCCTGCGCGTGCGCACCAACGTGCGCGGGGAAGACGTCTACATGTACCGCGTGCGCCTGCCGCAGCCCGAGATGCGCTCGCTGTTCCTCGCCTACCTGGGCGAAGGCGCGGCGCTGGTGCGCGAGCCGAGCTTCTACAACACGCTCACCGCCAACTGCACCACCATCGTGTACGCGCTGGCCAAGCGCATCGTGCCCGGCCTGCCGATGGACTGGCGGCTGCTCGCCTCGGGCTACCTGCCCGACTATCTGTTCGACGTGGGCGGCCTCACGCCCGGCTACAGCATGGAAGCGCTGCGCGCCGCGGGCCGCATTACCGACCGCGCCATCGCCACCGACAAGGCGGCTCCCGGCACGAACTTCCCGAAGGCGATCCGGCAGGGCCTGCCGGGCGTCGAGGCAACAACCCAGGCACCCACGGCGGCAAAGTGATGCGCGCGCGTCTTCTCGTTTCCCTCTCCTCGCTGCTGTGCGCAGCCGCGCTGTTGGCCGGCTGCGCGGGCGTGAAGGTCGGCTCGATCTCGCCGGCCGAATACCTCGCGCAGCGCCGCGGCGACGTGCTCACCACCGGCCGGCTCAGCACTTCGGCCGAAGAAGTTCTGCGCGTGATCGGCTCCGACGCCGACCTGTGCCGCAAGGACGGCCAGGCCTGCCGCAACGCACTGGCCGACTCCTCGGGCCTGAGCGACGAGCAGCGGCTCTCCGCGCTGTCGGAGGTCTGGCTGCAGGTGGCGCTGGCGGCGGAGAAAGGCGGCACCGCCACGGATGCCACCGCCATCGAAGCCTGGTTCGAGACGGCGCGCCATGCCTACGCCTACCTGTTCTTCACCGCCCGCAAGCCGCGTGACCGCGCCTTCGAGGACCGGCAGACGCAGGTGCGCGACTACTACAACTACGCGGTGCAGCAGGCCATCACCGGCCTGTACCACGGCATCCGGCGCAACGGCTCGCGCAGCGCCGCGCAGCCCGAAGTGCCGAAGATCGGCGATTGGCGCATCGAGACCGACGTCTCGGGCCTGCGCCTGCCGGCCGACACGCCCCTGCCCGACGAGCTGATCCCCGCCGCCTCGCTGACCTTCTCGGGCCTGCGCAACACCTACCGGCGGGACGGCTTCGGCGCCGAGCTGGTGGCGGCCGACAACAAGCGCACGGACGACGAGGCGCCGCGGATCGTTCCCTCTGGCCCCGCCGATCAGGCCGGCAGGAACCCGCCCCGGCCGCCCTATCGCGAGATGCCCTTTCCCGCAGTCACCGCCCTGCTGCTGTTCGACGGCACCAGCCTCGCCGAGGTGCTGGGCACGCGCACGCTGCGCATCGCGGCCTACGACCCGTACCGCACGGCCAACGTGCAGCTCGCCGGCCAGGAAGTGCCGCTGGCAGCCAACTTCACATCCGGCTACGGCCTGTGGCTCGCGCGCTCCGACTTCGCGCTGCAGGCCCTGCGCAGCCTCTTCGGCGGGCGCGACGGGCTCACCGAGCCGCGCATCTACCTGATGCAGCCCTACGACCCGAACCGCCGCACGGTCATCATGCTGCACGGCCTGGCGAGCAGCCCCGAGGCGTGGATCAACGTGGCCAACGAGGTGCTGGGAGACGAGACGCTGCGCCGCCGCTACCAGATCTGGCAGGTCTACTACCCGACCAACGCGCCGCTGCCGATCAACAACTTCGCGATCCGCGAGGCCGTCACGCAGACGCTGACGCACTTCGATCCCACGGGCAAGGCCCCCGCCTCGAACAACATCACGCTGATTGGCCACAGCATGGGCGGCGTGCTGTCGCGGCTGATGGTTTCGTCGTCGGAAGACAAGCTCTGGGACGCGCTGCTCGCCAGCTACCCGATGCAGGGCGCGCAGCAGCGGCGCATGGAGGAAAAGCTCGCGCCCTACCTGCGCTTCGAGCCGCTGCCGCAGGTGAGCGACGCGATCTTCATCGCCTCGCCGCACCGCGGCACCGACTTCGCCAACAACCGCATCTCGCGCTGGGTGGCCAACCTCATCACGCTGCCGGTGGCGATGCTCGGGCAGCTGAGCGACATCTCGCGCGAGCTGGTCCGCATCGCGCCCACGCGCCAGGACCAGGGCACGCTGCGCATTCCCAACAGCATCGACAACCTGAGCGACCGCGACCCGTTCGTGCGGCTGTCGTCGGGGCTGCCGATGAATCCGCGCGTGCGCTTCCACTCGATCATCGGCAATGACACGCCCGGCGTAGCGCAGGCGCTGTCGAGCGACGGCATCGTGCCCTATGCCAGCGCGCACCTGGACGGCGCGGCGTCGGAGCTGGTGATTCCATCCGCGCACAGCGTGCAGGAGAACCCGCTGGCCATCCTGGAGATACGGCGCATCCTCAGGGAACAGCTGCGCGCCGAGCCCGGGCCCGCGCGCTGACAGCAAGCTGATTGCGCGCGGATGTGAAGCAGAACACATCCGCGCCTCGAAACAGGCTGCGCGCGGCGATCGCAATTAATACGATTGGCTTCGCTTTGATCGGTGCGTGCACCGGCTCCCCGATTGCCACCTGCATCGAAGCACCCTTGCTTCAAGATGCCCACCTCTCTTTACTTCGAAAACCCCGCCGCGCACAGGCCGCTGCCACCCGAACTCCATCTGGTGGCGGAACACGACGAACCCGATGCGCGCGCAACCAGCGCAGCTGCCGTCGCGAGCGCGTTGTGCCATCTGTTCACGAAGGCCAGCGAGCCTGAGCTCGCGTCGCTGCTGCGCTCCATCGAACAGGGCAATGCATCGGCAGCCGCGCGGCTGGCGCACGAGATCCTCAGGCCCATCGCCTTTCCCGCGCAGGCGACGGCTGCAGCACCCGCCACGGTGGATGCCGACGTCGAGGCCATGCAGCACTTCGCGCCGGCGGAAGCCAACGCACTGCTGTCCGCGCGCGAGCTCAAGGTGCTGTGGCTCATCTCGCGCGGCTGGAGCAACCGCGAGATCGCCGAGGCCACGCACCGCTCCATCAACACCATCGAGGCGCAGCTCAAGAGCCTGTACCGCAAGCTGGGCGTGAAGTCGCGCACCCAGGCGATCCGCGAGGCGATGAAGCACGGCTTGCTGAACTGGCGCCCGAACGGCGGCGCACCGCAGGCGACAGCGATGAACGACGCGGAAGCAGGCCCCATCGGCCTGCGGGCTTGAGAGCCTGAGGGCTTCGCCTCGCGCTAAGATGCGGCCCGCGGTTGCAAGCCGCGCCCGGGCCCGCGGGAAGGGTTGAACCCACTTGCCTTCATTTGACGATCCACACGCCTTTTGTGCAGCCGGATTTGCGGGTCATCGGCGTCTGATGCACGGAGGTTCACATGAAGCGCATGCCCGCCCGGCCCGACCAGGGCCATCTGAAGAAGCAAGCCAAGGAACTGCTTGCTCTCTACCGAAGCAACGACCCCGCCGCCACCGCGCGATTCCGCTATGCCCTGCCGGCTGCCGCCGGCAAGACCGATGCCGAGATCGCCGCGCTCGAACTGCGCCTGCACGACGCCCAGTCGTGCATTGCACGCGAGTACGGCTTCGCATCCTGGGCCGACCTGCAGGGCTTCGTTCTCGCGCGACGGTCGCAGGCCGAAGACCCGGCGAAGGCAGTCCTCTACTGGCTGCGCCTCGTCTACGCGGGCGACATAGCCGGCGGCAACAATCGCGCCCGGCCCGCGGCGGCCCTGCGCCTGTTCGAGGAAAGCCCGGGCCTGCTCAGCGACGACCCGAGCCTTGCCTGCGCGATCGGCGATGAAGCATCACTGCGCCGCGCCATCGCGCATGACCCCGCCTGGGTGAACCGGCCGGGCGGCCCGCTGGCCTTGCCGCCGCTCGTGGCCGTGGCCCATTCCGGGCTGATGCAGGTGCCCTCATTTCGCGAACGCCTGCTCGCCTGCGCAAGGCTGCTGCTCGAGGCGGGCGCGGACCCGAGCCAATCCGTCGGCAACCGCTGGCCTCCCGCATCCGTCGAGGCTCCCGCCGAGAACGAACGGCTCTCCGCGCTCTACGGAGCCGCCGGCCCGAACCACGACGCCGCGCTCACCAGGCTGCTGCTGGGTGCTGGCGCCGACCCGAACGACGGCGAATCGCTGTACCACTCGCTGGAGAACCCGGTCTGCACGAAGCTCCTGCTCGAGGCCGGTGCGCGCATCGAAGGCACGAACGCGCTCTATCGCGTGCTCGATCTCGACGACGTCGAAACGCTTCGGCTGCTGCTCTCGCACGGCGGCAGTGCCAACGAACCGCCCATGGGCCCGCCCACCTCCGACTGGGGTTCGCTGCTGCTGTGGGCGATCCGGCGGCGCAGGTCTCCCGCGCACATCGAGGCCCTGCTGGCGGCCGGCGCGGACGCTTCCGCCACGACGAGCGACGGCACGAGCGCCTACACCGCGGCCCTGCGCTTCGGGCTGCCGGAAGTCGCGCGCCTTCTCCAGCAGGCCGACGGTGCCGCCACGCTTCCGGCGGACGAAGCCTTCGTCGCAGCCTGCGCGCAGGGCGACGAAGCCGCCGCGCGCCGCATCCAGGCGGCCCACCCGGGCATCGTCGGAACGCTTTCCGAAGCGCAGCTGCGCCAGTTGCCGGAACTCGCGGCCCAAGGCTGCGCCGACGCCGTGAAGCTGATGGTCGAGCTCGGCTGGCCCATCGCAACTCGCGGCGGCGACTGGGACGCCTCGGCGCTCAACAAGGCCGTGTTCCGCGGCGACGCCGGACTCGTCCGGTTCCTGCTGGAGCACGGTGCAAGCTGGCAGGAACAGCACGGCTTCGGTGACAACGCCTGCGGCGGCCTTTCATGGGCCTCGTGCAACGAACCACCGGACGGCGAAGGCGACTGGCTCGGCTGCGCCCAGGCGCTGGTCGCCCACGGCATGCCCGCCGCGCGGCCCGATCCCACGAGTCCTGACTGGGTGCTCGTCGGCGGGCGCCGGTACGTGTTCTCGGACGAGGTGACGGACTACCTGCTCGGCGCCTCCGTCGCGCAGGGCTGAAAAAAAAGCGGGCACCAGGGCCCGCCAAAAGCCGTCCATCGGGTTGCGAGAAGCACGCAACCCGACTCCGACTCACCTCGAACTCAACTCCTTGCCCCTGCTTCCTCTCACTTCCTTCTCCGATCAGGTCAAGACGCGCGCCAACCGAGCTCCGGCGCGATGCGGCGGGACAGGTCGGTCAATATCTGCTCGTATTCCTCGCTGCTGAAGTTGTAGGGCAGCTCCACCCTCAGCTCGCTCACGTGCGGCAGCACGGGGTCGCCGTGCAGCCGGTCGAGGATCTCGCCGGAGGTGCCGACGAGATCGCCCGCGAACAGCGTGCGCCGCTCGCCCTGCGGAGCCAGCGTGCGCTCGACGCGGCCGGCCGCGAACTCGCGGTAGCGCTTGCGCGTGGCCGTATCGGCGCTGTCGAGCGGCACGATCACGCGGCCGAGCGCCACCCTGCCCTTGCGCCCGCCGGTCTCGCTGGACCGGTAGCGTTCGATCAGGCCTAGCTGCGCCTGCAGGAAGTCGTCGGTGGTCTCGCCCGAAAGCACGTTGCCCAGCAGCAGGTTGAATCCGTTGCGCCCGGCCCATTCGACCGAACGCAGCGAGCCGCCGCCATACCAGAGCCGATCGACCAGGCCCGGCGCATAGGGCTGCACGCGCGGCCGCACGCGTCCGCCGGCCGATTCGACGAAGGTCTCCTCGTCGCCCAGCAGCACGTCTTCGAGGTTGGCCTTGAGCCGGCCCACGCGCTTGTGCGTGAAGTCGA
Source organism: Variovorax gossypii (assembly GCF_003965815.1). Classification (GTDB taxonomy): domain Bacteria; phylum Pseudomonadota; class Gammaproteobacteria; order Burkholderiales; family Burkholderiaceae_C; genus Variovorax; species Variovorax gossypii. Next base: position 676,171 of record NZ_RXOE01000001.1, read on the forward strand.
CGGTGTTCGGCGCCGCGTCGTGGAAGCGGTTGCCCAGCAACGCACCGTGCAGCGGCGCGCCCGCGCTCAGGCCCACCTGCAGCCTGCCGCGCGAGAGCACGTCGACCGTGGCCAGGTCCTCGGCGAGGCGGAACGGGTTCTCGTAGCCCATCTGGATCACCGCCGCGCCCAGCTCGATGCGGCGCGTGCGCTGCGTCGCCGCGGCCAGGAAGGTCGCGGCCGAGGACACGCCGCGCTCCAGGTGGCGCTGGCGCACCCAGGCCCCGTCGAAGCCCAGCTTCTCGCCGAACTCGAAGAGCTTCAGCGCGGCCTCGATGCCGGCCAGCGGATCGCCCTCGGCGTAGTTGCCCGGCGTCAGGAACGCGAGATGGCGGATGCCGGTGCTGCTCATGGAGCGAACTTCGGCAGGCCTGGCGGATTGACCTCCGACTTCGGCAATGCCTCTTCCGTCAGGCTCCAGCGCGCGAGCGCCTTGGCGTAGGTTCCGTTGCGGATCAGGTTGTTGGCCGCGGCGGTCAGCGCCACCGCGAGGCCGCTGCCCTTGCGCGTGGCGATGGCCACGTCCGACTTCAGCGGCCAGCCCGCGTTGACCGTGCCGACCAGCCTGATCTGCCCGTTCTTCGCGGCCTCGTAGGCCTGCGGCGCGTTCGGGTTGAAGTTAGCGTCGACCCGCCTGGTGACCACGGCCAGCGTGCGCGTCACGTCGTCGTCGTAGTACTGGATCTCGACGGGCTTCAGGCCCGCGGCAACGTTCTGCCGGTTCCACTCCAGCAGGATGCGCTCCTGGTTGGTGCCGGCGCCGGTCGTCAGCTTCAGGCCCGCCACGTCCTTCGGCTCGCGGATCGACTTGATGGCGCTGTCGGTGCGCACGTAGAAGCCGTGCAGGCCGAGGCGATAGGTCGAGAAGTCGAACTTCTCCTTGCGCTGCTCGGTCACGCCGACGTTGGAGATCACCGCGTCGTACTTGCCCGAGCTCAGGCCCAGCGGCCAGTCGGCCCAGGCGATGGGCTGCAGGTCGAGCTTGAGGCCCAGCGCGTCGGCGATGAGCAACGCGAAGTCGGGATCGAAGCCGACGACCGTCTTCGCATCGGAGGCATAGGTCGAGATGGGCGGCGCGAACGGCGCGATGGCGACCGTCAGCACGCCTTCCTTCACGAACTTGAAGTTCGGCGGAATCGCGTTGACGGCCTCGGCGTCCTTGCCCGCGCGCAGGCGACCGCTTTGCTCGGGGCTGAAGTCGAACTTGTCGGCCGCATGGGCCGCGCCGGCCACTAGCGTGAGCGCGACGAGGCCGCGGGCGATCCAGGTGCTTTTGAAGAGATTCATGGCCATCGTCAGTTCTTCGGCAGGCCCGGCGGGTTGGTGCGCGAGGTCTCGATGGCCTCCGACTCCAGGTTCCAGCGCGACAGCGCCTTGGCGTAGTTGCCGTTCCTGATCTGCGTGTTCAGCGCCAGCGTAACGGCGTCTGCGAGGCCCGAGCCCTTGCGCGAGGTGACCGCGATCTCGGCATTCAGCGGCCAGCCACCCGAGAACAGGCCCGCGAGCTTCGTCTTGCCGTCGCGCGCCTCGTAGGCCGCGATGGCGTTCGGGCCCAGGTACGCATCGGCACGGCCCGACTGGAGCGCCAGGCGCTGCACCACATCGTCGTCGTAGTACTGGATCTCCACCGGCTTCAGGCCGGCAGCCACGTTCTGCTTGTTCCAGCGCAACAGGATCTGCTCCTGGTTGGTGCTGGCGGACACGATCACCTTCAGGCCCGCGATGTCCTTCGGCTCCTTGATGGCTCCGAGCTTGCTGTCCGACTTGACGTAGATGCCGAGCTGGTCGTTGCGGTAGGTCGAGAAGTCGAACTTCTCCTTGCGCTCCTCGGTCACGGTCACGTTCGAGACCACCACGTCGAACTTGCCCGACTGCAGGCCCAGCGGCCAGTCGGCCCAGGCGGTGGACACCAACTCCAGCTTGCGGCCGAGGCTGTCGGCCACCAGCTGCGCGATGTCGGGGGCGTTGCCCACCGGCGTCTTGGTGTCGGTGGCGTAGGCGGCGAACGGCAGGCGACCGGTGGTGGTACCGACGACGAGCACGCCCTCCTTCTGGAACTTGAAGTCCTTCGCGAGCCGGACGGCCTCTTCGATCTTCTGCGCGCGGGGGCGGCCGGGCTGCTCGGGGCTCAGGTCGGGCGCGGGCTGTGCCGATGCGGCGAGCGGCATCAGCAACGCGACCAGGAAGGCGGACAGGATGTTTCGGCGATGGTTCATGTGGGATGCAATGCAGTGGACGGAAAGAAGATCGATCAGAGAACCTTGGCGAGGAACTCGGCGGTGCGCGGGTGCTCCGGCGCGTTGAACACCTTGTCGGGCGAGCCGGTTTCAAGGATGCGGCCGCGCTCCATGAAGACGATGGTGTCGGCCACCTCGCGGGCGAAGCCGATCTCGTGCGTGACGATGACCAGCGTGGTGCCCGAGCGCGCCAGTTCCTTGATGACGGCCAGCACCTCGCCCACCAGCTCGGGGTCGAGCGCCGAGGTGGGCTCGTCGAACAGCAGCACCTTGGGCTTGAGAGCCAGCGCGCGGGCGATGGCCACGCGCTGCTGCTGGCCGCCGGAGAGCTGTCGCGGATAGGCGTGCGTCTTGTCGCCCAGGCCCACGCGCACCAGCAACTCCGAAGCCAGCGCCTCGGCCTCGGCGCGCGGCAGGCCGCGCACGGAGATCGGTGCCTCGACGATGTTCTCCAGCACCGTGAGATGCGGGAACAGGTTGAAGTTCTGGAACACCATGCCCACGTCCACGCGGCGCTTCAGAATTTCCTTCTCGTGCAGCTCGTAGAGCGTGTCCGCGTCGCGGCGGTAGCCGATGAGTTCACCGTCGATGGCGATGAAGCCGTCGTCCACGCGCTCCAGGTGGTTGATGGCGCGCAGCAGCGTCGACTTGCCGGAGCCCGACTGGCCGAGGATCACCGTCACGCTGCCGCGCGGCACGCCCAGCGTGACGTCGTCGAGCACCTTGAGCGCGCCGAAGCTCTTCGAGACGCCGTGGATCGTGACCTCGCCGCCCTGCTCGAGCTTCTCGGTCCAGCGCGGCACCTGCGCGGGAGCGTCTGCAACAGGCGCTTCTACAGCCGCGGGCACGGCCGGCGCCTTCGCGCGCCGCAGCCCCCGCAGCAGGCCCGCCAGCCTCGAGCCCGGCGGATGATTGCGCAGCGCGCCGCGCGAGAAGTGCCGCTCCACGTAGTGCTGCACCACAGACAGCACCGTGAGGATGATGAGGTACCACACCGTCGCAACCATCAGCAGCGGAATCACTTCCAGGTTGCGCCGGTAGATGATCTGGATCGTGTAGAACAGTTCGGGCAGCGCCAGGATGTAGAGATTCGACGTGCCCTTGGCCAGCCCGATGATGTCGTTGAAGGCCGTCGGCAATATGGTGCGCATCGCCTGCGGCAGCACGATGCGGAACGACTGCCGCCCGCGCGACAGCCCCAGCGCCGCGGCCGCCTCGAGCTGCCCCTGCTCCACCGAGAGAATGCCGCCGCGCACGATCTCGGAGGCGAATGCCGCCTGGTTCAGCGTGAGGCCAAGCAGCGCCGCCACGAAGGGGCTGATGAGCTGCGTGGTCGGGTACGAGAAGAAGGTGACGTCGGTGCCCGGTATGCCCAGCGTCACCGTCTCGTACAGATAGCCGAGGTTGTTGATGATCAGCAGCAGAACGATCACCGGCACCGAGCGGAAGAGCCAGGTGAACACCCATGCGAGCCGCGCCAGCAGCGGCGAACGCGACACCCGCGCAAGCGCCAGCGCGGTGCCGAAGAAGAAGCCCAGCAGCGCGCCCAGCGCCGTGAGCAGCAGCGTGCGGCCCAGGCCCTGCAGCACCGGCTCGGCGAAGAACCACTGCGCGAACACGCCCCAGCCCCAGCGCGGGTTGGTGAGCGTCGAGTGCAGCACGATGCCGATGACCAGCACCGCGAAGATGGTGCCTGCCGTGCGCGCCGGGTAGCGGGCGGGCACGACGCGGAAGTGCGAGTAGTCGCCGTTGGCGGGTGCCGGCGCGGGCACGGCGCGCTGCGGGTGCGGCTGCGGTGCGCGAACCGGCGCGGGGCTTCGCGGCTCGGTGCCGGCGTCGAGGACGGTCGTGTTCATCGCTGCACCGCCTCGATCTGCTGCGCCACGGGACGGACGTGACCGTGGGCACGGCCGGTGTCCAGGTACTTCTCGAAAGGCAGCTTGCGCGGCGTCTCGGGATCGATGGGCGGATCGAACAGCGCGGTGTAGCCGTGGCCCAGGTACAGGCCCACGGCTTCGGGCTGGCGGAAGCCCGTGGTCAGGTAGATGCGCTCGTAGCCCTGGCGAAGCACCTGCGCTTCCAGTTCCGCGAGCACCTTGCTGGCCAGACCTTGCCGGCGCAGGTCCGCGTGCGTCCATACGCGCTTGAGTTCGGCCGTGCGCTCGTCGTGGCGCATGAACGCGCCGCCGCCGATGGCCACGCCGTCGCGCAGCAGCAGCACGAAATTGCCGCCGTGCGACGGCGCGAACGCCTCGGCCGGATAGCGCTCCATCTCGCGCGGCTGGCCCGGCTCGCGCATCACGTCGCCGTAGCGGCTGTCGTACTCGAAGGTCAGGCCCTCGATCAGCGGCTTCGCTCGCGGATCGAGCGGCGTGGTGTAGAGGAACTGTTCGCTCATCAGGCGGCCTTCTGCACTGCGGGCGTGACTTCCTGCGCCGCGTAGCGGCTCGCCTTGCGCGGCAGTCCCAGGTGGTCGCGCAGCGTCCGGCCGGGCAGCTCGCGCTGGTAGCGCCCGCGCGCCTCCAGCACCGGGATCACGAACTCGATGAAGTCGTCCAGGCCCTGCCCCAGCACCGGGAAGCCGAGGATGAAGCCGTCGGCCGCACCCTCGTCCACCCAGCGGATGATCTCGTCGGCGATGCGCTCGCCGGTGCCCACGAACTGCGTGCGCGGCGTGGCCACCTCGAGCGCCACCTCACGCAGCGTCTGGCCTTTGGCCTTGGCGTTCGCCTTGATGCGGTCGGTGGTCGATCGGAAGCTGTTTCGGCCGAGCTCGCCCAGCTCGGGAAACGGCGCGTCCAGCGGGTACCGGCTGAAATCGTGGTGGTCGAAGAAGCGGCCGAGATAGGCCAGCGCCTCCTCCACCGTGAGCAGTTCGCGGATGGCGCGGTACTTGGCCTCGGCGTCCTCTTCGGTAGCCGCGACCACTGGGCCGATGCCGGGAAAGATCTTCACGTCACCGGCCTGGCGGCCCTGCGCGACGGCGCTGGCCTTCACCTGCCGCAGGAAGCTGCGCGTGTCCTCCAGCGAAGGCGAATGCGTGAACACCGCGTCCGCGTACTTGCCGGCCAGACCGATGCCCGCATCCGACGAGCCGGCCTGGAAGATCACCGGCTGGCCCTGGGGCGAGCGCTGGATGTTCAACGGACCCGACACCTGGAAGAAGCGCCCCTTGTGGTCGAGCGTGTGCAGCTTGTCGCGGTCGAAGAAGCGGCCGCTCTCGCGGTCGCGCACGAAGGCGTCGTCGTCCCAGCTGTCCCACAGGCCCTGCGTCACGGCCAGGTATTCGTCGGCGATCTCGTAGCGCAGCGCGTGCTCGGGGTGCGCACGGCTGTAGTTCCTGGCGCTGCCTTCGAGCGGCGTGGTCACCACGTTCCAGCCCGCGCGACCGCCGCTGATGAGATCGAGCGAACCGAACTGGCGTGCCACCGTGAACGGGTCGCTGTACGAGCTGGAGACCGTGCCCGCGAGGCCGATCTTCGAAGTCACCGTGGCCAGCGCCGACAGGATCGAGATCGGCTCGAAGCGATTGAGGAAGTGCGGGATCGACTTCTCGTTGATATAGAGCCCGTCCGCCACGAACGCGAAGGCGATGCCAGCGGCCTCGGCCTTCTGCGCGGTGCGGATGAAGAAGTCGAGGTTGACGCTGGCGTCGGCCGGTCCGCCCGGATGCTTCCAGGAGTTCATGTGGCTGCCGGCTCCCTGCAGCATGACGCCGAACCTGATGTTGTTGTTGCTCATGACGGTCGCTCGCTCGATGGAGAGAAGAGAAGAGAAGGAAAGAAAGGAAGGCTCAGGCCGGCAGCGCTGCCGGTTCGTGCGCCCTGGCCAGCAGCTCGACGGACGCATGGCGCTCCGCGAAGCCGGCCACGGGGATGTCGATGACGAACTCCTCGATGCCGTACTGCTCGCTCAGCGCATCGAGCGCATCGCGCACCTCTTCGCCGGTGCCGGCGATCACGTGGGGGCGGCGTTCTTCGGTCCGGTAGTCGCTCACGCCGGCCTGCCGCGCGAACTCGGCCGCGGCTTCGAGGCTGGGCAGGTTCACGCTCTGGCCGGTAGGCAGGTGCACGCGGAAGCTGCGCAGTGCGCCTACGAGCTCTGCGGCCTTCTCATGCGTTTCCGCCGCGAATGCGAAGAGCGCGAGCAAAGGGGCGCGCCCCGTCTCCGCGCGATAGGCTTCGATCGATCGTGCGAGGTTCACCGGGTCGCCGTTGAAATGACCCGCATAGGCGAACTGCCAGCCCAGTCGGGCCGCGAGCACCGCGCTCTCGGGGCTGCCGCCGAGCAGCACGCGCTGCGGCAGCTGCGGCGGATTGGGCGTGGCGACCGCTCCGGCCAGCGCATGCCCCGAGGCGATGCCCTCGTGCAGGAAGGCGTCGAGCTCGGACAGCCGGACGCCGAAGTCCTCGCCCTTCGTCTTCGCCGGATCGTGCAGCCATTGCAGCGCCTTGCTGGTCAGCGGCAGGCCACCGGGCGCCTTGCCGATGCCCAGGTCCACGCGCCCCGGCGCCAGCGAGGCCAGCACGCGGAAGGCCTCCGCCACCTTGAACGGGCTGTAGTGCTGCAGCATGACGCCGCCGGTGCCCACGCGGATGCGCGATGTCTTCGCGAGCACGTGCGCGGCCAGCACCTCGGGCGCCGATCCTGCGTAGTTCCGGTTGCCATGGTGCTCGGCGAGCCAGTAGCGCCGGTAGCCCAGCCGCTCGGCGCTCTGCGCGAGCGAGACGGTGTGCTGGAACGCCTGTGCGGCGTCGGCGCCTTCGGGGATCAGGCTCTTGTCGAGCAGGGACAGCGAATACGACACGATGTGCGGCGGGACATGCCCTTGAAAGAATTGCGTCAAATTCTCTTGGGCATCGCGCGCATCGTTTGCGCCGAATTTCTATATCGATATCTGCTGAATGCTCAGTCGCGTGTGTGCGAAAGAATCAATTTCGCGGCCTCGTGCGCACCGAGGGCAGCTGTGTCGACGACGAGATGCGGCGTGCTCCACGGCACGTAGTCGTGCCGCTGCACGGTCTCCCAGGTCGGCGGCACGAGGCCCGGCACGTCGATGCTGCGCTGCTCGACGCGGCGACGGTGCTCGGCAGTATCGGAGCACACGATCTCGACCTCGACGATGCGCGAGCCGGTGTCCACTGCAACCGCGCGCCATGCCTCGCGAGTGACCGGCAGTGGATTGACGCAATCGGCCAGGACCGTCTGCCCGAGCGAGAGATTTGAGCGGGCCAGCGCATAGGCCACGACATAGCCGGCCGGCCCTACGTCCGCGCCGGTCGAGCGCAGCGCCTGCTCGATGGTGTCGATGCGCAGATGCGCGCAAGGAATGAGCGCGGCGATCTCCCGCGCAATGGTGGTCTTGCCGGTGCCCGGCAATCCGCCCAGGACGATCAGCATGGCCTCGCCTCCACCCGGGCCCGACGGCCCGGCATGGCGCTCACCACGAATGCGGCAGCAGGGTCAGCATCGTGGCCGCGCGCAGCCGGCGCAGCGCCCTCAACGGCACATAGCCGTGCGGTGCGCGGCGCGCCAGCGCATGCGGTGAACTCGGGGGAATGCGCCATGCCTTCGCCGTCAGGTCGATCACATGGCGAGCCTGGGCGGCCGGGGAAACATAGTGGGTGCGCAGTTGCATGGCAGTGAATCGCGAAATGCTTTCTTGCGCCGATTCTGCTGGGCACCACCGCTCCTGCCAAAGACGGATTCCAAGTTTCCTGATTCGATTGGTGAATCGTGACGCGCACATTCAGGCGAAGTCGGTCGAAGGCTTCTCCCACAGATTGACGCCGCCTTCCACCGCGTACTTGTCGATCTCGGCGAGCTCCTCGGCGCTCAGCGGCGCATGCGAGAGCGCGGCCACGTTGTCGACGATCTGCTCGGGCCGGCTTGCGCCGATCAGCGCCGAGCTGACGCGCGGATCGCGCAGCGTCCAGGTCAGCGCGAGTTGCGCGAGCGTCTGGCCGCGGCGTCTTGCGATCTCGTTGAGCGCACGGGCACGCTCGACATTGGCCTCCGACAGGTGCTCCTGCTTCAGCGATCCGCCGCCGGGCCGGTTGATGCGTGCGTCGGGCGGGATGCCGTTGAGGTACTTGTCGGTGAGCAGGCCCTGCGCGAGCGGCGTGAAGGCGATGACGCCGGCGCCCAGTTCGTCGGTGGCGTTGAGCAGGTCTTTCTCGATCCAGCGGTTGAACAGGTTGTAGGCCGGCTGGTGGATGAGCAGCGGCACCTTCCACTCGCGCAGCAGCGCGGCGATCTCGCGCGTCTTGCCGGCCGAGTAAGAAGAAATGCCGATGTAGAGCGCCTTGCCCTGCTGCACGGCCTGGGCCAGCGCGGAGGCGGTTTCCTCCAACGGCGTGTGCGGATCGAAGCGGTGCGAATAGAAGATGTCGACGTAGTCCACGCCCAGCCGCTTCAGGCTCTGGTCGAGGCTCGCGAGCACGTATTTGCGCGAACCGCCGCCCTGGCCGTAGGGGCCGGGCCACATGTCCCAGCCGGCCTTGCTCGAGATGATGAGCTCGTCGCGGTACGGCTTGAAGTCTTCGCGCAGCAGCCGGCCGAAATTGGTCTCGGCGCTGCCGTAGGGTGGGCCGTAGTTGTTGGCCAGGTCGAAGTGGTTGATTCCGAGGTCGAAGGCGGTGCGCAGCAACTGGCGCTGCGTGGCGATGGAGGTGGTGTCCCCGAAGTTGTGCCAGAGCCCGAGCGAAATGGCGGGCAGCACGAGCCCGCTGCGCCCGACGCGGCGGTAGGGAATGGCGTCGTAGCGCTTGGAGTCGGCGTGGTAGGTCATGGGCGTGTCTTGTCCTGACGATGGATGAGGATGGAAAGGAGCCGTCGAGGATGCCCCCGCAGGCCCGGCGCGGCAAGCATTTCCACGCCGCTGTCGCACTTATCCGTCGCCGCATATGCATAGGCGGTTTTCTTCGTTGGCCCGGCGCGGAGCGCTTCCTAGCATCGGCGCTCCGCCAACTTGCAGAAAGAGCGCTCCCCCGCGCGAGCGTGCCGCCATGCCCATCGAGACCCCCGCCCTTCCTTCGCGTCCTTCGCGCCGCCACGCGCTCAAGACCTTCGCCTCGCTCGCCGCCGCCGGAGGCCTCGGCGGCGCCCTGCTCGCGGGCTGCTCGCGCGAGGAAGGCGGCAAGACCGCATCGGCCGGCGGCGCCCCGGCCGTGGTGAAGAAGACCGGCGACAAGGTCGCCTTCAAGTACCCGAACAACCCCTCGTTCGACCTGATCTACCTGGCCGACGAGCTGGGCTACTTCGAGGGCACGAACACCCGCCCCGACTACGTCGGCAAGATCGCCGCGCCGCAGATCATTCCGCTGGTGGGAACGGGCGAGATCGACTTCGGCAGCCGCATGGTGCCGCTGGTGATCTCCGCCATCGCCTCGGGCGCCGACCTGAAGGTGGTGGCCGCCGGCGGCAAGACGCTGCAGGAAGCGCCGCACATGAAGTACTTCGTACGCAAGGACTCGGGCATCCGCGAACCGAAAGACCTCGAAGGCAAGACCATCGGTTTCAACAGCTTCGGCGCATGCGCCGAGTTCGTCACCAAGAAGTACCTGCGCCAGCACGGCGTGGACGTGAACAAGATCAACTTCGTCGTCATTCCCGACGAGCAGGCCGAACAGACGCTGGTGACGCGCAACACCGACCTGGCGATCATCCACGCGCCCTTCTCCGGCCGCGCCGACAACGCCGACCAGCTGGTGCGCCTGTGGAGCGACTACGACCTGGACGGCGGCCTCGGAGGAATGGCGCCCTACAGCGCGCACGGCCAGTTCATCCGCCAGCACCCCGAGGCCGTGCGCGACGTGGTCGCGGCACTTGCCAAGGCCGGCAACTGGGTCAACGCCAACACCGAGGAAGCGCGCAAGCTGGTGGCCAAGCGCATCAACATGGACCTGAAGAACGTCGACCGCTATGCCTACGTCGACGACCTGGTGGTGACCGAGCCGCCGATCCAGTACTACATCGACATCCTGCAGTCCGAGGGCAAGCTGGCCGCCGGCAAGGTGTCGGTGAAGGACGTGTACACGAACGAGTTCAACCCGTTCGCCACCAGGACCTGAGCACTCGCCCATGAGCATCAAGATCTCTGCCCGCGACGTGCGGATGGACTACGCGGCGCGCGGCGCGAGCGATCGCGTTCGCGTGCTCGAAGGCTTCGACCTCGACGTGCGCGAGGGCGAGTTCCTCTCGGTGCTCGGGCCCTCGGGCTGCGGCAAGTCGACCTTTCTCGGCATCCTGGCCGGGCTCACCGAGCGCACCGGCGGGCGCATCGCCATCAACGGCCAGCCGCTTTCGGGCATCAACCGCAACCAGGGCGTGGTGTTCCAGGGCTATGCGCTCTTTCCGTGGCTGTCGGTACTGGACAACATCGCGGTCGGGCTGGAGATACGCGGCATCGGCAAGGCCGAGCGCCGCCGCACCGCGCACGAATACCTGGAGCTGGTCGGCCTGCACGGCTTCGCCGACCGCTACCCGCACGAAATCTCGGGCGGCATGAAGCAGCGCGTGGCCATCGCGCGCTCGCTGGCCTACAAACCCGACGTGCTGCTGATGGACGAGCCCTTCGCCGCGCTCGACGCGCAGACGCGCGAGATCCTGCAGGGCGAGCTGCTGCGCATCTGGGAGCAGTACCGCAAGACCATCGTCTTCATCACGCACAGCCTGGAGGAAGCCGTGTACCTGTCGGACCGCGTCGCGGTGATGACGCAGCGGCCCGGGCGCATCAAGGACATCATCGACATCCCGCTCGCGCGGCCCCGTTCGGCGGAGCTGCGCCACACGGCCGAGTTTGCGGCGCTGCGCCAGCGCGCCTGGGAAGTGCTGAAAGACGAAGTGCAGATCGGCCTGCGGCCCAGGTCGCTCGAAGGAGTCGTATCGTGAGCGCGGTGCTCGACGCGCCGGTGGTCCGGTCGCCGAACCGAATCCTGAAGCTCGCGCGCGGCTTCGGCCGGGTGGCCGAGCGCGGCATCGGCATCGTGATCTTTCTGGCGCTGTGGGAGGCCTTGCCGCGCCTGGGCATCGTGAGCGACGCCTACCTGAGCCCGCCCTCCGCCGTGATCGCGAGCATCGCGCAGCTTGTCGACACGGGCCAGCTCTGGAAGCACCTGGTGGCCAGTCTGCAGCGCTCGCTGTGGGGGCTGGTGCTCGCGAGCTTCTCGGGCGTGGTGCTGGGCCTGCTGATCGGCAGCTCGAAGCGGCTGGCCGCCATCGTCGATCCGGTGCTGCAGCTCTTTCGCCAGACCTCGGCCTTCGCGCTGTTCCCGGTGTTCATCCTGTTCCTGGGCATCGGCGAGCTGTCGAAGGTGGCGATCATCTTCTGGGCCTCGTTCTGGCCGGTGCTGCTGAGCACGGTGGGCGGCGTGAAGCAGGTCGACCGGCTGCTGGTGAACTCGGCGCTGTCGATGGGCGCGTCGCGGCGCTTCATCTTCTTCAAGGTGGTGCTGCCGGCCTCGCTGCCGTCCATCTTCACCGGCGTGAGGCTGGCGGGCGCCTACAGCATCACGGCGCTGGTGGCGGCCGAGATGATCGGTGCGCACTCGGGGCTGGGCTTTCTCACGCTGAACTCGCAGGAGACCTTCCAGATACCGACGATGTACGCGGGCATCCTGCTGCTGGCTGTGGTGGGGCTGGTGCTCAACTACCTGCTCGCGCTGCTGGAGCGACGGCTGCTGCGCTGGCGGCGGGGGCTGAGCCTCGATGAGTGAAGCAGCCGCCCCTGTCTCCCCTTCCGCCCCTGCCTCGCGTCGTCGCCGGCTCGCGCTGGCCGGCGTGTCGCTGGTCGCGGCCGCCGCGCTTGCGGGCCTGGGTGCTTCCTGGGCCTCGGGCAGCCGGCTGAGCGAACTGCCCAAGGGGCCGGTGCTGGCCAAGGCCATCGAACGCGGCACGCTGGTCGTCGGCGTGCGCCGCTACCCGCGGCCAGCGCCGCCCGAGGCACCCACGCCACCGGAGCCCGATGGCTTCGACGCCACACTGGCGCGCGAGCTGGCCCGCTCGCTGAACCTGAAGCTCGAACTCGTGGGGCTGGACGTCGCCGCGCAGGAAGCCGCATTGCGCGAGGGCCGCGTCGACCTGCTGGTCGCCGGCGTGCCGACGACGGCCGCGCCCAAGGGCATCGACGCGGCGCCCGGCAGCTACGACACCGGCAGCGGCCTGGTGGTCGCGCTGCGCAAGGGCCGCGTGCAGGATGCCGAAGCGCTGCGCGGCGCATCGGTCTGCGTGGGCGAAGGCTCTGGCTATGCCGGCGCGGTGTCGCTGCGCTTCGGGGCCGAGCCGCACAGCTACCCCTCTTCCGTGCACGCGGTGTCGGCCTTCATGGCCGGCGAATGCACGGCGCTGGCAGAAGACGCGGAAGTGCTGGAGCGCCTGCTCAAGAACGACGAGTGGCGCTTCTACAAGCCGCTGGCGAGCGGCCTGCGTCCGCCGTCGGATGCGGCCATCCGCCTGCCGCAGGGCGACGCCGCCTCGCGCGACTACCTGGCCGCCGCGCTGCGTCAGTGGCGCGCCGACGGCACGCTGGCCCAGGCACGCGGCGCGCGGGCGGGCAACCTGCAGTTCGAGATCACGCTGCTCAAGGACGGCTTCATCTGCCACTCCTGAGCAGCCGGGGAGCGCCTCAGGCCTGCGGGGCGCGCCATTCGGCCAGAGCGAAGTCGCGGTTCACGAGGTTCTCGGCCAGCAGGAACTTCTTCACCTCGTCGAGCAGCGCCAGCCCTTCGGCCGGGTACGCAGCTTCGGGAAAGTGCGACAGCGGATGCGAGATCTTCACGATCTCCAGCGGAAAGCCGCTCACCTCCGAGTGGAAGGCGTAATAGTCGGCACTGTTGCGGTGGATCTCCTGCAGGGCAGTCCGCCGGGCGCGCGTCCAGGCTGCGGGCAGCCCCGGAGAGGCGGCCAGCAGCTTGCCCGAAGCGACGATCACCGATGTGCCGCGCAGCGTCGGATGCTTCTCGGCCTCGTCGATCACCGGATAACCGCGCGAGGCCAGCAGCGGCCCCACGTCGATCTGCGCCGCGAAGGCCGCGATCGAGCCCTGGTCGAGCGCAGCCTCGCCGTCGCGCGGGAACATGTGGATCACCTTCACGGACTTCTGCAGACCGTTCTCGCGAAGCAGGCCCAGCACGTAGCGATGCATGTAGGAGCCGCGCGCCACGCCGATGGACTGGCCCTCGAGTTCCTTCACGCTGCGCACGCCATTGCGCGGCGTGAGCAGCCAGACGTTCATGCCCACCGCGTCGAAGCCGATGAGTTGCCCGTCGAGCCCGCGCGAGCGCGCCACGACGGCGGGCGTGTCGCCGTAGATGCCGACGTCGAGCGCGCCCGAGAGAAACGCCTCGTTGAGGTCGGGCCCGTTCGGGAAATTGCGCGTCGTCACCTCCCTGAAGCCCAGCGGCGCCAGCTCGCGCAGCAGGTGTCCTTGCCGCAGCGCCCAGCCGGTGGCGTTCGCGGGCTTCTTGCCGGGGCCGATGTAGCCCAGGCGCAGCATCTGGCCGCTGCCTTGTTGCTGCTGCGCGATGGAGAAGACTGGCAATGCGCTCGCGGCGGCAGCGGCAGTCGCGGCGACGGCGCCGCGCAGCACGCGGCGGCGGCTTGGAAGATCGGACATCGAAAAGACTCTGGAGAAGAAAAACAGATTCAGTGCGCGCGCCGCAGCAGCTCGAAGCTCGCATCGGCCGATGCGGTCGATTGCCTGCCACGGCCCCAGCCGACGGCGCTGCGGTAGCTGCCCATCAGGGCCGCGGCGGCGGCATCGCGCTCCTCGGCCGTGGCGCTGCGGTCCGCGATGGGCGCGACGTAGAGCGCGTCTTCCGGGCAGTACAGCTCGCACATGAAGCAGGTCTGGCAGTCGTCCTGCCGTGCAATGCGCGGCGGGCCGCCCTCCACCGTCTCGAACACATTGGTCGGGCAGGCGTTCACGCAGATGTTGCAGGCGGTGCAGCGTTCGGCGCTGATGACTTCGATCATGCGGCCACCTCTTCCTTTACCGCATGCCGCTGCACCCAGACCTCGTCGAGCCCGCCGCTGAGCAGCCGGTGGCGCTGCGACGGATCGAGCTTGCCGTGCTCGCGCCGGCGGTGCATGCCGCGCGTCTCGGTGCGTTGCAAGGCGCTGCGGTACATCCAGCGCGAGGTGGCGAGCATGGCTGCGGCCTCACGGGCGCGCACGGCTTCCGTCGCGGTTGCAGCAGGCGCGCTGGTGCGCAGGCGCTCCCAGAGGGCATCGAGCCGCGAGAGCGAATCGCGCAGCGCGTCGCCTTCGCGGAACCAGTTGCGCTCGTAGGGGAAGACTTCGGCCTGCACTGCGCGCACCACTTCCTGGCTGTCGAAAGCCGTGGCCCCGCGCGACGAGAGCGCTACGCCGCCAGCTCGCAAGACGGTGCGCTGCGATGACCGGGCACGCGCATCGCGCCCGAAGGCCGCCGCGCCCGCTCCGGCCCAGAAGCCCGAGGACAGCGCCCAGGCCGCGTTGTGGCTGCCGCCGCCCGTGAAGCCGCCGCAGATCAGCTCGCGCGTCGCGGCGTCACCCGCCGCGTAGAGGCCGGGCACTGAGGTGGCGCAGCTGTCGTCCACCAGGTGCAGGCCGCCGGTGCCGCGCACCGTGCCTTCGAGCCGCAGCGTCACCGGGAAGTGCTGCGTGAATGGGTCGATGCCCTGCCGGTCGAAGGAGACGAAGAAGTTGGGCTGCGCGGTGCGCATCCACGCGCGGATCTGCGCGTCGGCGCGGTCGAGGCATGCGAACACGGGCTGCGACTGCAGCGTCTGCGCGATCACGCCGCGCCCCTTCGAGGAGCCCGCGCCCTCGATCGCCACGCCGTCGGCCGTGTAGAAGGTCGCCCAGTTGTAGAACAGCGACTTGGTGACCGAAGAGAACGCAGGCCCGAGCCCATAGGCGTTCGAGAACTCCATGCCTGAGAGCGCCGCGCCCACTTCGGCCGCCATCAGCTGGCCGTCGCCCGTGAGCACGTTGCAGCCCAGCGCGCGGCTCAGGAAGGCGCAGCCGCCGGTGGCGATGACCACGGCGCCGGTGCGCGCCACCCAGCTCTCGCCCGTCTGGCGGTTCACGCCGGTGGCGCCGCAGACGATGCCGTGCTCGTCCACCAGCAGTTCGAGCGCGGGGCTGTGGTCGAGGATGCGCGCACCCGACTCCTTGACCCGCTTGCGCATCAGGCGCATGTATTCGGGGCCTTGCAGCGAGGTACAGCGCAGCGCGCCCTGGTCGTCGGCGGGAAAGGGGTAGCCCCAGTCCTTGAGCCGTTCGACGTTGGCCCAGGTCTGCTCGAGCACGCGGTCCATCCATGCATGCTCGGCGAGATGGCCGCCCATCGCGAGCCGGCTGGCCTTGGCCTCCTCGCGCGCCTTGCCTTCGGGCGACACGTGCCACAGCCCCGTGCCCGAAGGCGCGGTCGCGCCCGAGGTGCCGCAGAAGCCTTTGTCGGCGAGCAGCACGCGCGCACCCTGCGCGGCGGCGCTCACGGCAGCCCATGCACCGGCCGGGCCGCCGCCGATCACCAGAACGTCGGCCTCGTGCCGCGCGGAGCCGTCCGCCCCGGAAAGAAGATGCCGCTCGAAATCCCTCGCGCCCATGGTCGATCGCCTCGCAGTGCAAAGACCGAGACCGTATCAACGGGCGCCGCCGCGCACAAAGAAGGAAAGCGCGCATCGATATGCGGCTTGTGCGGGCGCGGGCAGAATGCCGCCTCCGCAAGACCGAGGCAGCGACCGCCATGAACATCACCATCTCGCCCGCCACCGAGGAGGAACTCCGCTCCGGCGAGCTCGGCCGCAAGCTGCGCCACTACAACTACGGCTTCGTCGGCGAGTATCCCGAGCAGAAGTACATCCGCCTCAACGCGAAGGACGAAAACGGGCGACTGCTGGGCGGGCTGCGCGGCTTCGTCTTCCTGTACTGGCTCAACATCGAAGTGCTTTTCGTGGAAGAAGACACCCGGGGCACGGGCCTCGGCAGCCGCCTTCTGGCCAAGGCCGAGCGGCAGGCCATCGCGCTGGGCGCGACGAATGCGAAGCTCGACACCTTCGAATGGCAGGCGCGCGGCTTCTACCTGAAGCAGGGCTACGAGGAATACGCCCGCATCGACGACTACGCGCCCGGCTTCTACCTGGCGCTCATGAAGAAGTCGCTGCAGGCGCCCTGAAGCGGACTACTTCGGCGCGGCGCCTCCCGCCCCGACCGCACGGTTCTCCACCAGCCCTTCCCTGGGCAGCAGCAGGGCCAGCGCGATCACGCCCAGGCTCACGACCAGCATCATCACGAAGGTGAGATGCAGCGAGCCGCCCAGCGCGAGCCGGATGCCCGCGTCGCCCGCGACCGAGCCGTGCACGCCCTGCAGCAGCATGCGCAGCTGCTCGTCGCTGAACATCGGCCGCCCATCGCCGTGTGTAAGCCCGAAGTTGAAGACCGCGCCGAAGAAGGCCGCCCCCAGCGCGCTGCCGAGGTTGCGCGAGAACACGTTCGAGGCCGTGGCGACGCCGCGCTGCGCGAGATCTACGCCCTCCTGGATAAGGATCAGCGAACTCAGGCTCATCACGCCCATACCCAGTCCGATGATGAAGGAGCCGACCGCAGGCAGCACCGGTGAGCTCCCCGTCCCCAGCAGCACGAATGTCGAAGTGCCCACCGGGATCAGCGCCGCGCCGGCGACCACCATGCGCCACAGGCCGATGCGATGGAAGGTGCGCGAGGTCAGCGTCGCGCCGATGGGCCAGCCCAGCATCACCATCGTGAGCGTGAGGCCGGCCGTGACCGAGGAGCGCTCCAGCACCACCTGCACGTACATCGGCAGGAAGGTGGTGATGCCGATCAGCACCATGCCGGCGAGCATGGCCGCGCCGTTGACGGTGGCGATCATGCGTGCGCCCCACAGGCGCAGCGACACCATCGGATCGGCCGCGCGGCGCTCCTGCGCGATGAAGAGCACCAGCGTGACCACGAAGAGCCCCGCCCACGCGAGCGCCACGCCCGAGTTGCCCACGCCGAATTCGGTGAGCGAGATCATCAGCGCCGCGATGCCGATGGTGAAGAGCACCGCGCCCACCATGTCGATGGACGAGCGCCGCACCGTGGGCGCCTCGTGCAGGAAGAGCCAGAAGCCGGCCGCGGCGGCCAGCCCGATGGGCACGTTGACCCAGAAGATCCACGCCCACGAGAGCTTCTGCACGATGAGCGCGCCGATCATCGGCCCCACCACCGCCGACACCGCCCACACGCTCGCGAGCCAGCCCTGCACCTTGCCGCGCTCGCGCACCGGGTAGAGATCGCCCACGATGGTGAGCGACACCGGCTGGATCGCGCCCGCGCCAATGCCCTGGATAAGCCGGAAGCAGATCATGGCCGGCATCGACCACGAGAAGCCCGCCAGCACCGAGCCGATGACGAAGACCGCGATGCCCACGAACATGATGGGCTTGCGGCCGTACAGGTCGGAGAGCTTGCCGAACACCACCGTCATCGCGGTCTGCGCCAGCAGGAAGGAGGCGAACACCCAGCTGTAGAGATGCAGACCTCCCAGCTCGGAGGCGATCTGCGGCATCACGGTGGAGACGATGGTGGCTTCTATGGCCACCATCGCCATGGAGGCCATGATCGAGGCGATGACCAGTGGGCGGCTTGTTGTTCTTTGGGGCGTGGAGGTCATGAGCCATGCATGCTATAGACGGCATGAGCCCCTGTCCCCCGCTCGGGCTCTCGGGCGTGGCCCGTTCCTCAGGCTGGGCTAAGACTGGCCTCCGGCAGACTCTTCGCTTCAGCCTTCGCGGCATCGCGATAGCGCTTGGGCGACACGCCCACGCTGCGCTTGAAGGCGTTGCTGAACGCGCTTTCCGAGGTGTAGCCGAGCGACAGGCCCAATGCGAGCAGCGACGTTGTGCCCTCGCGCAGGCCCTGCTCGGCCAGGCGCATGCGCCAGTTGTGCAGGTAGGTCAGCGGCGGCACGCCGGCCGCGGCCTTGAAGCGCGTGGCGAAGGTGGTGCGCGACATGGCCACAGCATGCGCCAGCTCTTCCAGCTGCCAGGCCCTGGCCGGATCGCCGTGCATCAGCCGCAGCGCGGGCGCGATGCGCGGATCGCCGAGCGCGCGCAGCCAGCCGGCGGGCAGCGCATCGGGTTGCGATTGCGCCATGTGCGCGCGCAGCAGCTGCACGAACATCAGTTGCGCGAGCTGGGCCGAGGCGACGCCTGCGCCGGGCAGTTCGCCTTCGCGCTCGCGCACGATCTGGTCGAGCAGCCATTGCAGCACCGGGGCCTGCGGCGACGAGGCCCTGGCGTGGATCCATGGCGGCAGCATGTCCGCCAGCAGCGCGCCGGCGTGCGGGTCGAGCCTGATCTTTCCGCCGATCTGTACGTGGTCCTCGCCTTCCCCGAAACGCGCGATGCCGCTGAAGCCGCCGGTCAGCAGGCTGGCCGCCTCCACCGGTGGCAGGGCCGGGTCGCTCGCCACCACGAAGGGCCTGCACTGCGAGAACAGCACCACGTCGCCGGCCTCCACCCGCAGGGGCTCCTGCTCGCCCTCGGCCGTGAACCAGCACACGCCCTTCACCACCGCGAAGAACTTGATGTAGTCGAAGGCCGGGAAGCGCACCGACCACGGGCCGCCCATCGAGAACACGGCCGAGACGACGGTCTGCGCCTTGGTCAGCCGGATGATTTCGGAGAAGGGGTCTGCGCTCATTTCCGGACTATCGCGCAAAAAAAGCGCACTGGAGCGCATTCATCGTTTGATTCCTCGAGCCTAGAGTCGGGGCCAAGGAAGAACACGCCCCATAGAACACGACCCATGAATCCATCGCCCCTCGCACCTTCATCGACCGTTCTCGTCACCGGCGGAACCGGCTTCGTCGCCGGCTGGTGCATCGCCGAGCTCCTGCGGCGCGGCTACACGGTACGCACCACCGTTCGCAGCCTTTCGAAGGAAACCGGCGTGCGCGCCAGCGTCGCATCCGTCGTTGCCGGCGCCGACGACCGCCTGAGCTTCCACGTTGCCGACCTCACCAGCGACAGCGGCTGGGACGCGGCCGTCGCCGGCTGCGACTACGTGCTGCACGTGGCCTCGCCGCTGGGCAACGACTCGCCCTCGGGCACCGATGCGCTGCTGGCGCCCGCCCGCGACGGCACCCTGCGCGTGCTGCGCGCCGCGACCCGTGCCGGCGTGAAGCGCGTGGTAATGACCTCGTCGCTCGCCGCTGCCACGCCCTCGCGCAGCAACGAAGGGGCCGTAGCCGACGAGAACGTCTGGACCGACCTGAACGACACCGGCAAGACCAACGCCTACCGGATGTCCAAGGCCATCGCCGAGCGCGCGGCCTGGGACTTCATGAAGGACCATGGCGGCGAGACGACGCTCTCCACCGTGCTGCCCGGCGCGGTGTTCGGCCCGGTGATGGGCTCGCAGAACCTCGGCTCGGTGCTGGTGATCGGCCGCATTCTCGGCGGCAAGCTGCCGGGCAATCCGCGCATCGGCTTCAGCATCGTCGACGTGCGCGACCTCGCCGACCTGCACGTCCGCGCCATGACCGCGCCCGAGGCAGCGGGCCAGCGCTTCATCGCCATCCGCGACTTCATGTGGATGGCCGACATCGCGGGCGAACTGCGCGCCCGGCTCGGCGAGCAGGCCCGCAAGGTGCCGACGCGCACGCTGCCCGACTTCGTGCTGCGCCTTGCCGCGGTGTTCGACAAGGCGCTGCACAACGTCACGCCGCTGCTGGGCCGCAAGCTGAGCTTCAGCTCGGCGAAGGCGCAGCAGGTGCTCGGCTGGGCGCCGCGCCCCGCGAAGGCCACGGTGGTCGACTGCGCGCGCAGCCTGATCGAGGCCGGCGTCGTCGCCTGAAGCTCAGGCCAGCGCCGAGGTGCCGTCGTAGATGTAGCGGCGCGACCAGGGCAGCGTCTTCGCCGCCCTGCCCGCCTTGCGCCCGACGATCTGGTAGATCGCCACGTCGTCGTTCTCGAAGGCATAGGCGCAGCCCGCGAGGTACACGCGCCAGATGCGGAACTTCTCTTCGTCGACGAGCGCGCGCGCCTTGTCGCTGTTGGCCTCGTAGGAATCGCTCCAGCAGCGCAGAGTCTGCGCGTAGTGGCGACGCAGGTTCTCCACGTCGAAGGCCTCGAGGCCGCCCTGCTGCATGGCCTGCAGCGCGAGGCTGATGTGCGGCAGCTCGCCGTTGGGGAACACGTAGCGGTCGATGAAGTCGCCGCCGCCGTACGACACGCCGCCGCCCTCGGGGTCGGACGAGGTGATGCCGTGGTTCATCACCACGCCGTCGTCGGCCAGGAGCTCCTGCACGTGCCTGAAGTACGTCTGCAGGTTCTTGCGCCCCACGTGCTCGAACATGCCGACGCTGGTGATGCGGTCGAACTGGCCGGTCACGTCTCGGTAGTCCTGCAGGCGGATCTCGATGCGGTCTTCCAGGCCCGCGGCGCGCACGCGCTCGGTCGCGAGGTCGAACTGGTTCTGCGACAGCGTCACGCCCACGCAGCGCGCGCCGAACTTCTGCGCCGCGCGGATCACCAGCGCGCCCCAGCCGCAGCCGATGTCGAGCAGGGTCTGGCCCGGCTTCAGTTCGATCTTGGTGAGGATGTGGTCGATCTTCTTCAGCTGCGCGGTGGCGAGGTCTTCGTCACCGTTCTCGAAGTAGGCGCACGAGTACACCATGTTCGGGTCGAGCCAGAGCTGGTAGAACTCGTTGGAAACGTCGTAGTGATACTGGATGGACTTCTTGTCCGAGGACTTGGTGTGCGTGAAGTAGCGCGCCATGTTCTGCAGCGCGCCGCCGGGCTTTTCCATCGACGTCCTGGCCAGGCCGTAGGCGATGTCGATCACGTCGCTGAGCTTGCCCTCGATGTCGATCTTGCTCTTGACGTAGGCCTCGCCCAGGTTGTCGAGCGTGGGCTGCAGCATCAGCGACAGCGCCGCGGGCGACTTCACGTGCAGCGTGACGGAAGGTCCGCTGAAGTTGCCGAAGTCGAAGGACTGGCCATCCCACAGGGTGAGCCGCGCCGGCAGGTTAGCGCGTTCGCGCACGCCGGCGCTCCACTGCGCCAGCTTCTTTTCCCAAAGCATGCATTTCTCCGTGTTGTTGAGTTCTCCCGTCCGGACGGGTGCGTCGCTGCAGTGGGCAAAACAATAACGAAGTTCCGCCGAACGTGCATGGTCACGTCAGCGCAAGAAATCGCAGCAAGTGCTAGAAGGGGGCGGCGCGCAATGCCCGAATTTCAGGCGGCTTCCATCGACGCCGCGCCCATCGCGTCGTTGCCCGCCTCGCCCAGCCAGCGGCGCTTGTCGCGCAGCGGCGGCGCACCGAACATGCGGCCGTACTCGCGCGCGAACTGCGAGGTGCTTTCGTAGCCCACGCTGTGCGCGGCGCTCGCCACGTCGGCGCCGGCGATCAGCATCTGGCGCCTCGCCTCCTGCAGCCGCAGCTGCTTCTGGTACTGCAGCGGGCTCATCGCTGTCACGGCCTTGAAGTGATGGTGGAACGACGACACGCTCATGTGCACCGCCCGCGCCATGTCTTCCACCCGCAGCGACTGGGCGTAGTTCATGCGCAGCGCGCTGATGGCCTTGGTGATGCGCTGCGTGTGGCTGTCCTGCAAGGCGATCTGCCGCAGCCGCGCGCCCTCTCCGTTGACCAGCAGGCGATACATGATCTCGCGCTTGATGAGCGGCGCCACGATGGGCACGTCTTCCGGCGTGTCAAGCAGCCGCAGCAGGCGCAGCACCGGCTCGAGCACGGGCATGGCGATGCGGTTGACGTACATGCCACGCGAGGCCGGCGCGTTGGCCTTGGCGGGCAGCTTCTCGTCGCCGATGAGGTCGCCGATCTCGTCGAGGGCCAGCTCCAGCCTCACGCCCAGGTAGGGCTCGCTCTCGCTCGTCACGCAGACCTGGCCGCACACCGGCAGGTCGACCGAGGTCACGAGGTAGTGCATCGGGTCGTACACGTAGATGTCGTCGCCCACGATGATGCGCTTGGAGCCTTGCGCGATGAGCCCCAGCGCCGGGGACGCGAAGCCGTGCTTGGGCCCTTCGGGCTTGCGGATGCAGAACACCTGCAGGCCGGGCACCGCCGTGACGACCGTGCCCTCCTGGCCTCGGGTGATGTGCTCGATGAGCGCCACCAGTTCCTTGCGGGCGTCGTCGAGTTCGGGTTCCAGCGGCATCGGCTGGGCGATGGCGGCTGCGATTTCGGGTGTTTCGTCGGACATGTTCGGGCACCTTGTCACGATGGGGCCGGCAGGAACCGGCAGGCAGGGGCGGATTGCCCTCTGGAGGAATGAGCGGATCGGAGCTTAGCGCCGCTCTCCCCGCTTCGCACGCGCCGCGGGGGAGGTCTGGAGAAATAGGCAAGACCTTTGCAGGAACGCGCGCGCCGGCGGCCGGGCCGCGGCGGGATACTTTTTCAGGCCTTCCGCGCTCCTGCGGCATCTACCGGACCGGGCACGGACGCCTCCATCGCAAAGGAACATTTCTCCATGCAGTACCGCAAATTCGGCCGCACCGGCCTTTTCGTTTCCGAACTGTGCCTCGGCACCATGACTTTCGGCGGCTCCTCCGGCATCTGGGGCCAGATCGGCAACCTCCAGCAGTCAGAAGCCGAGGGCCTGATCGGCCGCTCGCTGGACGCCGGCATCAACTTCATCGACACGGCGGACGTGTACTCCGAAGGCCAGTCCGAAGTCATCACCGGCCAGGCGCTGAAGAACCTCAAGGTGCCGCGCGACAGCTTCGTGCTGGCCACCAAGGTGCTGGGCGAAACCGGCAGCAAGGGTGTCAACTCCGCCGGCGCCTCGCGTTTTCACATCATGGACGGCGTGAAGGCCAGCCTGCAGCGCCTGCAGCTGGACCACATCGACCTGTACCAGATCCACGGCTTCGACCCCGTCACGCCCATCGAGGAAACCGTGCACGCGCTCGACAACCTGGTTCGCCAGGGCCACGTGCGCTACGTGGGCGTCTCGAACTGGGCGGCCTGGCAGATCGCCAAGGCGCTGGGCATCGCCGAGCGCGACCGGCTGGCGCGCTTCGAGTCGCTGCAGGCCTACTACACCATCGCCGGGCGCGACCTGGAGCGCGAGCTGGTGCCGCTGCTGCGCAGCGAGAACGTCGGCCTGATGGTGTGGAGCCCGCTGGCGGGCGGCCTGCTGAGCGGCAAGTACGGCCGCGACACCGAAGCGGAGAAAGGCAGCCGCCGCACCACCTTCGACTTTCCGCCGGTGAACGTCGAACGCGCCTACGACTGCATCGACGTGATGCGCCAGCTGGCGGAAGCACGCGGCGTGTCGGTCGCGCAGATCGCGCTGGCATGGCTGCTGCACCAGCAGGTGGTGACCAGTGTGATCATCGGCGCCAAGCGCGCCGAGCAGCTGGACGACAACATCGCGGCCACCGCCATCAAGCTCACGGCCGACGAGCTCGCCACGCTGGACAAGGTGAGCGCGCTGCCGGCCGAATACCCCGGCTGGATGCTCGAGCGCCAGGGCGGCGTGCGCGGCAAGCGGCTGGAAGAGTCAGGCCGCCGCGGCTGAGGCCGTCGTCTCCGACGTTTCCGGCATCGGGCGACGCGCGGCATGCGCCGCCGTCGCCCGCAGCGCGCGCAGGTCGATGTGGCGGGCGGCGCCGGCCGCATCGGGCCGCTCCAGGTGCGGCACGATGCCGAGCAAGGGCGCGCCGATCCGCGCGCGCAGGGTCTGCAGGTTGGCCTGCGGCGCGAGCATCGACGGATCGACCATGCTCGCCACCCAGCCCGCCAGCACCAGCCCTCGGGCGCGGATGGCCTCGGCGCTCAGCAGCGCATGGTTGAGGCAGCCCAGCCGCAGGCCGACCACCAGGATCACCGGCAGGCCCAGCGCAACTGCCAGGTCGGCACTGTCGAGGTCGTCGCCAAACGGCACGCAGAAGCCGCCCACGCCCTCCACCACCACGGCATCGGCACGCGCCGAAAGCTCGTCGAACGCCGAGAGCATCGGCTGCAGCTCGATGCGCACGTCTTCCTGCCGCGCCGCGAGGTGTGGCGACATCGGCGCGCGCAGCAGGTACTGGCAACGCAGCGCCAGCGGGGCATCGACGTTGCCGGCGGCGCGCAGCTGTTCCACGTCCTCGTTGCGCCATTCACCATCGATTTCTTCCAGCCCCGCCGCCACCGGCTTCATGCCGACCGCGCGCAGGCCCGAGCCGGCCAGCAGGCTCAGCATGGCGCTGCTGACGAGCGTCTTGCCGATGCAGGTGTCGGTGCCGGTCACGAACCACGCCCGGTGCGTCATGCGGCTTCCTTCGCAGGCCGGAACAGGGCCTCGCCCAATGCATCGACCAGCCGCGCGACATCGCCTTCGCCGTGGCTGGCCGACAGCGCGATGCGCAGCCGCGCGGTGCCTGCCGGCACGGTGGGCGGGCGGATCGCTCCGACGCGCAGGCCGTGGCCGTCGAGTTGCGCCATGATCCGCATCGCGCGCGCGTTGTCGCCCACGATCAGCGGCTGGATCGCAGTGGGCGACTCGGCCAGCCATGCGCTGCCGTCCGCCGGCAGCACCGCCTTCAGGCCGCTGCGCAACTGCGCGATGCGCGCCAGCAGCCGGGCGCGACGCTCAGCGCCCTCCTCGCCCTCGATGAGCGCCAGGCTCGCAAGCAGCGCATGCGCAACCGCCGGCGGCGCGGCCGTGGTGAAGATGTACGGCCGCGCGCGCTGCACCAGGTAGTCGACGACGGTGCGGTGCGCCGCCACGAAGGCACCCGACACGCCCGCCGCCTTGCCCAGCGTGCCGACCAGCACCAGCCGCTCGGAGCGCAGGCCCAGGGCTTCGGGCACGCCGCGCCCCGTCGCGCCGAGCACGCCGAAGCCGTGCGCGTCGTCGATCACCAGCCATGCGTCGTGCCGCTCGGCCAGCGCGAGCAGTTCGGCCACCGGCGCGATGTTGCCGTCCATGCTGAACACCGCGTCGCTCACGATGATCTTTACCGGCGCATCGCAGCTGGCGAGCTGGGTGTCGAGCGCGGCCACGTCGCAATGCGGGTAGCGCTCGACGCGCGCCTTGGCGAGCCGCGCGCCGTCGATCAGCGAAGCGTGGTTGAGCGATTCCGAGAAGATGACCGCATCGGCCCCGCCCAGCGCCGACAGCACCGCTAGGTTGGCCATGTAGCCGGTGCAGAAGAACAGGCTGCGCGCTTGCGGGATGAAGGGCGACATCCAGTCCGCGAGCCTTTCCTCGAGCTGCGCGTGGGCGCGCGAGTGGCCGAGGATCAGGTGCGAGCCACCGCTGCCCGTGCCGTAGAGCGCGGCGCCTTCGGCCCACGCCTTGGCGAGCGCCGGATGCGCCGCGAGACCGAGGTAGTCGTTGCTGCTGAAGCCGAGCATGGTGCGCGGCGCGGCGGCGCCTGCCAGCGTGAGGGTCTGCTCCGGCGCGCAGGCTGTTTCGGCGATCTGCCTCCTGCGGCGCAGCGACAAGGCATCGAGCGCGTCGATCTCTTCCTGCAGGCGGTCAAGCAAGCGCGACATCGTGGGTTCCTTCCTTCGGGTTGGTTTCCATGGTGGCCTTCAGCGTGGCCAGCGTGCCGTCGACCAGCCGGTCGATCTCGCCGTCGCCTATCGCGTAGGGCGGCATCAGGTACACGGTGTTGCCGATCGGCCGCATCAGCAGCCCCTGCGCGCGCGCTGCCAGGTGGAAGCGCTCGGCGAAGCGCGCACCCGGCTCGCGCACGTCGAAGGCCGTGATCATTCCGCGCTGCCGCAGATGGTCTGCATGCTGGCCTTCGAGTCCGTCGCGCAGCCGCTGCAGCAGCCGCGCCGCGCGGTCGCGGTTGCGTCGCAGCGCGTCTTCCGACTCGAACAGGTCGAGCGTGGCCAGTGCAGCACGACAAGCCAGCGCGTTGCCGGTGTATGAATGCGAATGCAGGAAGCTGCGCGCCGCGTCGTCGTCGACGAAGGCGTCGTGGATGGCGTCGCGCGTCATCACCAGCGCGAGCGGCAGGTAGCCGCCGCTGATGCCTTTCGACAGGCACAGGAAGTCGGGCCAGATGCCGGCCTGCTCGCAGGCGAAGAAGCTGCCGGTGCGCCCGCAGCCCACTGCGATCTCGTCGGCGATGAGGTGCACGCCGTGGCGGTCGCACAGGGCGCGTACGAGCAGCAGGTACTCGGGATCGTGCATCGCCATGCCGGTAGCGCACTGCACCAGCGGCTCGACGATCACGGCGGCGATGGTGTCGTGCTGTTCGGCCAGCAGCGCCTCGAGTTCGGCGGCCGCGCGGCGTGCGACATCGGCCGCGCCCTCGCCCGCACGTGCGTTACGCGCGTCGGGCGAGGCGACCAGGTGCGCGTTCGCGAGCAAGGGCGCATAGGCGTCGCGGAACACCGGTACGTCGGTCACGTGCAGCGCGCCCAGCGTTTCGCCGTGATAGCCCTGCTTCAGCGCGACGAAGCGCCGCTTGCCGCTACGACCCGCGTTGCGCCAGAAGTGGAAGCTCATCTTCAGCGCGATCTCCACCGCCGAAGCGCCGTCTGACGCATAGAAGCAGTGGCCCAGCGCCAGCCCCGTGAGCGCGGAGAGCCGCTCGGCCAGTTCCACCGCGGGCGCGTGCGTGCAGCCGGCGAGCATCACGTGCGACAGCGTGTCGAGCTGCTGCTTCAGTGCGTCGTTGATCGCGGGATGTGCGTGCCCGAAGAGATTGACCCACCACGAACTGGTGGCGTCCATGTAGCGCCGGCCCTCCTGGTCGAAGAGCCACACGCCCTCGCCGCGCGCGATGGGCAGCGGCGGCACCGCTTCGAGCCGGATGCTCTGCGTGCACGGATGCCAGACGTGGAGCCGGCTGCGCCGCTGCAGATCGGCATTGGAGGATGAGGAGAAAGCAGTCTTCGGAGGCACCCGCGCAGTCCTTTCGTGAGGGCAAGGCGCGGGATCGTATAGACGCGTTCACGGGGCGGCAAACCACCGCGCCGCGCGTGAAATGACGGGCCGATCAGCGACGTTCAGCGGCGTAGCCCCCGCGTTGGGAGCAACGTCGCGGAACAAGCCGGCTTCCTGCGTTCGCGGCTGCGTGGCGGGAAAACGCAAGTTGTCCGGCTGGCGCCAGAAACAGGTCATGAATGTCCGGTTTCCGGGGCTTCACGGCGAAGCAAGCGGATTTCGGACATGCACGATGGCGGGTTTCAGCAGCCCGCGCCAGGCAGCTCAGCCCGAGCTCTTTCTCACCAGTGCCACGATGTAGTCGCGCAGCGGAACCTCGCCTCGCACGGGCTTCACGGGCGGCTCGTAGTGCTGGTCCAGCGTGGCGCGCGTCATGGCGGCGTACGACCTGGCGGCGGCACTTGAAAAACCCAGCGACTCGAACGCCTGCTCCAGTTGCGCACGCGGCGTCTCGACCAGTTCCACCGGCTTTCCCAGCGCCTCCGAAAAAGCCCGCGCCACGTCGCCGGGCGAATAGCGCTGCGGCCCTTCGACATGGTGCGGCCCCGAGGATTCGGCCGGGCCGAGCATCAGCTTCGCGGCGAACTGGCCGAGATCGTGCGGCGCCACCATCGGCAGCCTGAAGTCCGAAGGGAACATGCTGTAGACCTTGCCCTCCTTGCGCGCGGTGTCCAGCGAGGCGTCCCAGTTGCTCATGTAGTAGGCGGCGCGGATGGCGCTGAACGGCACCGGCCCGGCGCCCAGTGCCTGTTCCATGTCGTACAGCACGCCGAGGTCGCCAAGGCCTTCGCCGGGCTGCGCTCCGTACGTCGATTCGGCAACGATCTTCTCGAGCCTGCAGCCTTCGAGCGCCGAAAGAATGGCGCGCAGGCTCCTGTGCTCCTCGGCCACCGTGTCGGCGGACGGCGCCGCAGGCGGGTTCAGCACGAAGACGCGATGTCCGCCCATGAAGATGCGGTGCAGCGCGTGCGTGTCGAACACGTCGGCCTGCACCACGTGCGCGCCCTTGGTACGCAGGGCCTCGGCCTTGTGCGCGTCGCGCGTGACCACCGTTACCGGCTCGCTGCGCTCGAGCAGGGCCTGCGCCAGTGCCGAACCGACGTGGCCGGTCGCTCCGAGGATGATGTGCATCGGCGGCTCCCGTCGGTTCAGCCGCGCTTCTCGGCGTTGCGCTTGCGCGTGACGGCGGCCTTCTTCGCCGAGGCCGACCGCTCGGCCGCCGTGCGGTGCGCCGCTGCCGCGCCGCCAAGCCTTCCGCCCTTGCGCGAAGGCCCGTGGTTCTCGGCCTTGCCGCGGCCGGAGCCGCTCTTCTTGCCGCCGCCGGTCTCGGCATTCACCGTGGCCCAGGCGCGGCGCTCGGCTTCGCCCTTGCCCACGCCGCGATGCTCGTAGCCTTTCTCGATGTGCTCGGCCTGTCGCTTCTGCTTGTCCGTGTAGGACGACTTGTCGCCTCTGGGCATGCCTTGCTCCTGCGGTTGGTTGAGGAGCTTCCATGCTGGGCACACCGCGCGCGCCGTGGGTAAGAAGACGCGCGCGCCGGGCGTCAGCGTTGTCCGGCGTTCCCCTGCACTCAGGAGCCCGGCTTCATGCGCCGCAGGTGCGCCAGCATCTCCTCGCGGACCACGCCGGTGATGTGGCTGCGCCGCCCGTTCTCCAGCATGCCGACGCGACGCGCCACCGGCCTGCCGGGCAGCTGCAGCACGCTCAGCGCCGGATCGCTCTCCCAGTCGAAGTTCTTCAGCAGCGGCACCATGCTGAAGCCGACGTTCTTGCGTACCAGCTCGGCAATGGCCAGCAGCGAGTTGAGCTCCAGGAACTCCTTGGGCACCAGTTGCAGGCGCCGCAGGATGCGGTCGATGCGCGCGCCGGTGGGCGTGCGCCGGTCGAAGCGGATGAAGGGCTGGGTCGCGAACAGGGTCGCGATGCTCGCGTCCGGCGAGGCGATGCTCGAGTTGGCGAGCACCGTGAGCGTCTCGTCGTAACACGGCGTCCACAGCAGGCCCGGCGCTTCGGGCCATTGCCGCTCGACGACCACGGCCGCATCGAGCTCGCCGCTCACCACGTCCTGCATCAGCTGGGTCTGCTCGCGCACGCGCAGCTCGACTTCGAGGTTCGGATGCAGCGACTTGAGCTGCGCCAGCGTGCTCGACAGCAGGCCCATGGCGGTGATGAGCGAGCCGAGCTTGATGGTGCCCGCGATCTGCCGCTGGTCCTGCAGGTCGCGGCGCATGGACTCGTACTGCGCGAGCAGCTCCTCGGCGCGCGGCAGCAGCAGGTGCCCCGCGGGGCTCAGCACCATGGTGCGGCCTGTCTTGTCGAACAGCGTCTTCTTCAGCTCGGCCTCGAGCGCGCGCATCTGCTGGCCCACGGCCGCCTGGGTGAGCGCGACCTGGTCGGCCGCCGCCGCGAAGGAGCCGCCGCGGGCCGCGGCGACGAAGGTGCGAAGAAATCGGATGCTGCTCATGCCCGGGCACGCATTGGCAAATGAGAAAGAATTTGTTTATTAATTCTAAATATTTTTTAAATTTATTTTTTCCTGTGCTTGCAAAACAATGCGGGCCAAGGTCGTCGCTCTAGCGCCTTCAGGCGGCAGGCAGATGACAGGATCACCCCGAAAAGCAAGCACTCCATGACCGCCCCCCAATACTTTCCTCTTGTCGATGTTTCCGGTACGCCACGCGAGCGCGGCCTGCAGCACGGCCGCGCCGTGCCCGAGCGCGTGGCCGGCGGCGTCGCGCTCTACCGCGCGCAGCTCGGCCGCCGCGGCCTGGACGAGGCCACCATCCGCCACCTGGCGCAATCGATGCTCCCGCTGATCGAGGCCTACGACGCGAGCTACCTCGAGGAGATGCGCGGCATCGCCGAAGGCGCGGGCGTGCCGCTCGAAGACATCGTGATGATCAACTGCCGCACCGAGATGCTCTTCGGCTATGCCGACATGAAGCGCTCCCCCGAGCCCGCTGCGGATGCGGCCCCGTCGGAGGACGGCGACTGCACCGGCCTCGTCGTGCTGCCCGCGCGCTCGGCCACCGGCCGACTGATGCACGCCCACAACTGGGACTGGCGCCAGGAATGCGTGGACACCGGCATCGTGCTGCGCATCCGCAACGCCGGCGGCCCCGACATGCTCACCTTTACCGAGGCCGGCGCGCTCGCGCGGCACGGCTTCAACAGCAACGGCGTGTCGCTCACCGGCAATTCGCTGACCTGCCACGAAGACTTCCAGAAAGGCGCCGGCGTGCCGCTCGTGCTGCTGCGCCGCCGCGTGCTGGAAGCCGCCAACCTCGCGCAGGCGATGAAGACCATCTGGGCTTCCAAGCGCTACTGCGCCAACAACATGATCCTGGCCCAGTCCACCGGCAACGACGGCTCGGGCATCAGCCTCGAGACCTCGCCCGGCGAGATCTTCTGGACCCTGCCCGAGAACGACCTGCTGGTGCACGCCAACCACTGGATGTCGCCCGCCGCCGTCGTCAAGCTGCGCGACCCCGGCCTGCCGCAGCGACCCGACAGCATCTACCGCCAGCACCGCGTGGAGAACGCCTTGCGCCGCGGCGGAGACCGCATCGACTGGAGCCACGTCAAGGCCGCGCTGGCCGACGAGTTCGGCAAGCCCGACGGCGTGCTGCGCACACCGAAGCCGGCCGACTTCAGCAGCATCTCGGCCACCGTCGCCACCACGCTCATGGACGCGGCCAACCGCGTCATGTGGGTGGCGCGCAAGCCCTACGAAGCCCGCAATTTCCAGGAATACACGCTCTGATCGCCCCGCACTCCATGAACACCAGCACTCCCGCCGAAGCACCCACGGCCTTTGCCGACCAGCGCGCCCGCGCCATCTACGACCTGGGCCCCAGCACCATCTACGCCTCGCGCAGCGACCCGCGCTTTTCCTACTGCACCTACGTGCCCGAGCACGTCGGCAAGCCCGGCACGCGGCCGATGCAGCTGGTGGTGGTGGTGCACGGCACCGGCCGCGCCTTCGTCAACTACCGCGAGGCCTTCAGCGGCTTCGCCAGGTGGAACGACTGCATCGTGCTGTGCCCGCTGTTCCCGGCCGGCGTGCGCGGCGACGGCAACCGCGACGGCTTCAAGCACCTGATCGAAGCCGACATCCACTACGACCGCATCCTGCTGGACATGGTCGAAGAAGTGGCGGAGAAGTTCGGCTGCGACTTCAGCCGCTTCGCCCTCTTCGGCTACTCGGGCGGCGGCCAGTTCGCCAACCGCTTCGCGATGCTGCACCCCGAGCGCCTGTGGGCCGTGTCGATCGGCGCGCCGGGCTCGGTCACGCTGATCGACCCCGAGCAAGGCTGGTGGGTGGGCACGAAGGATTTCGCGGACCGCTTCGGCAAGCCGATGAACCTCGAGGCCCTGCGCCGCGTGCCGGTCCACATGATTGCCGGCAAGGCCGACATCGAGACCTGGGAGATCACGCACCGCGAGGGCGGCAAGTACTACATGCCCGGTGCCAACGATGCCGGCCGCACCCGGCCCGAGCGGCTGGAAACGCTGCGCCGCTCCTTCGAGGCGGCGGGCGTCAAGGTGAGCTTCGACCTGCTGGACAACGTGCCGCACAACGGGCTGGCCTGCGTGGACCACGTGCAGGACTTCTTCGCCCAGGCGCTGCAGGCGGTGCGCGCAGCGCCGTCCCCGGCCTGAGGCCACCGCAGGCAACGACCAAGGAAGACTGCACATGTTCCGCTTCGCAGCCTCCCGCATCGCGATGGCGATCCCCACACTGCTGATCGTGGCGGTGTCGGTGTTCGTGCTGATACGGCTGATTCCCGGCGACCCCGCGCAGCTGCTGCTGGGCGACCTCGCCACGCCCGCCAGCCTGGCCGAGCTGCGCGAGCGCCTCGGCCTCGACCGCTCCGTGCCGGCGCAGTTCGGCATCTGGTTCGGCCACGTGCTGCAGGGCGACCTGGGCACGTCCATCAACACCGGGCAGGACGTGCTCTCGCTCGTGACCGACCGCTTTCTCATCAGCGGCCGCATCGTGCTGGTGGCCGTGGCTCTGGCCGCGATGGTGGCGGTGCCCGCCGGCATGATCGCCGCGTGGAAGCAGAACCGCTCGCCCGACCTGCTGCTGGTGGGCGCGGCGACGATGCTGGTGTCCATTCCGACCTTCTGGCTCGGCCTGCTGCTTCTGCTGCTGTTCGGCCTGAAGCTGGGCTGGCTTCCGGTGGTGGGATACGTGGGCATTTCCGAGGACTGGAAGAACGGCCTGCTCTACCTGGTGCTGCCGATACTCACGCTGTTCCTGCACGAGATCGGCGTGCTGATGCGCATGGCGCGCGCCAGCACGCTCGAGGTGCTGCGGCTGGACTACATCACCCACGCACGCGCCAAGGGCCTGTCGGAGCGCGCGGTGCTGATGCGCCATGCCTTCCGCAACGCCTTCGGCCCGACCTGGACGCTGATCGGCCTGGTGCTGGGCAACCTGCTCGGCGGCATCGCGGTGGTGGAGACGGTGTTCACCATTCCGGGCCTGGGCCGGCTGCTGGTCGACGCGATCTTCGCGCGCGACTACCCGGTGATCCAGGGCTGCCTGCTCTTCGTGGCGGTGATCTACGTGGTGGTCAACCTCGTCATCGACCTTTGCTACCCCTTCTTCGACCCTCGAGTGGCCGTCGAATGACAACGATGAAACGCAAGAAGCGCATTCCCCTCAACGCACTGATCGGCATCGCCATCGTCGGCCTGATCGTGGCCGCGGCGCTCGTCAGCCTCGTGTGGACGCCGCACGATCCGCTGCGCATCAACTTCGGCTCGCGCCTGAAGCTGCCCGGCGGCGCCTTCCCGCTGGGCACCGACGAATTCGGCCGCGACGAGCTCTCGCGGCTCATGGCCGGCGCCGCCACCAGCGTGTGGATCGCGACGCTGACGGTCGGCTTCTCGATCGTCATGGGCAGCATCGTCGGCGTGCTGACGGGCTTCCTGCGCGGCTGGACCGACCGCATCGTGATGGCCTTCAACAACGCGCTGCTGGCCTTTCCGGGCCTGCTGCTGGCGCTGGGGCTGCTCGCGGTGGTGGGCGCGAACCAGTACGGCATCGTGCTGGCGCTCGGGCTGGCCTACACGCCCTCGGTGACGCGCATCGTGCGCGGCACGGTGCTGTCGCTGCGCGAGAAGGAGTTCATCGAATCCTCGCGCGTGCTGGGCAACTCCGAGCTCTACACCATGGTGCGCCACGTGCTGCCCAACTGCACCGCGCCGCTCACCGTGCTGGCCACGTCGATGTTCGGCTGGGTGATATTGGCCGAGAGCGCGCTGTCCTTCCTCGGTCTGGGCGTGCCGCCGCCGGCACCCACCTGGGGCAACATGCTCGCTTCTGCCCGCCCGTTCATGGCGCAGGCCAGCTATCTCTCGATTCTTCCGGGCCTGTGCATCGCGCTGACGCTGCTGGGCATCAACCTGCTGGGCGACGCGGTGCGCGACTGGCTCGATCCGCGCATGAAGGGCGTCCAATGAGTTCACAGGCAACCCCACTGGTCAGCGTGGAAGGGCTGACGATCACCGTCGGCGCCGGCGGGCGAGAGATCGTGCGCAACGTGTCCTTCGACATCGCGCCGGGCGAAATGGTCGGCATCGTCGGCGAGTCGGGCAGCGGCAAGACGCAGGCCGCGCGCGCCATCATGGGCCTCACGCCCCCGCCACTGGTGCGCGCCGCCGGGCGCATCCTGTTCGAGGGCGAAGACTTGGCACAGGCGAAGCCGGCGCGGCTGCGCGAACTGCGCGGCGCGCGCGTGGGCATGGTGTTCCAGGAACCGATGACCTCGCTGAACCCGTCGATGACCATCGGCAGGCAGCTCGGCGAAGCGCTCGCGCTGCACCGGCGCAACCTGTCGCCGGCCGCGCGGCAGGAACGCATCCTCGACATGCTGGCGCGCGTCGGCATCCGCGACCCCAAGGGCGCGCTCGATGCGTGGCCGCACGAGTTCTCTGGCGGCATGCGCCAGCGGATGATGCTGGCCTCGGTGATGCTGCTGGAGCCCGCGCTGCTGATCGCCGACGAGCCAACCACCGCGCTCGATGCCGTGGTGCAGCGCGACGTGCTGGAGCTCATGGTCGGCCTCACGCGCGAGCACAACACCGCCGTGCTGATGATCAGCCACGACCTGCCGATGGTGGCTCGCTTCACCCAGCGCATGGTCGTGATGCGCCACGGCGAGGTGCAGGAAACCGGCCGCACCGACGAGATGCTCGAACGCCCGAAGCACGAATACACCCGCGAGCTGCTGCAGGCCATGCCCCGCCGCCTGCCCGCGCGGCAGGTGACCGACCAGGCACCGGTGGTCGAGGTGCGCAACCTGGTGGTCGACTACGCGGGGCATCGCCGCCTGTTCGCCAAGGCCACGCCCAAGCGAGCGCTGCACGGCATCGACCTCGTCGTGCGGCCGCGCGAGGTGGTCGCGGTGGTCGGCGGCTCGGGTTCCGGCAAGACCACGCTGGGCCGCACCATCGCCGGGCTGCTCAAGCCCAGCGGCGGCGAGATCCTCTTCAACGGCCGGCCCATCCTGCGCTCCGACGCCGGCTGGTCCGACTACCGGCTGCAGTGCCAGATGGTCTTCCAGGACCCGTACGCCTCGCTCGATCCGCGCATGACCATCGGCCAGCTCGTGGGCGAAGGCCTGCGACTGGTCAAGGGCATGTCGGCGCCCGACAAGGCCCGCCGCGCGCAGGAGGTGCTCGACGAAGTGGGCCTGGGCACGGGCTTCGCGCAGCGCTACGCGCACGAACTCTCGGGCGGGCAACGCCAGCGCGTGGCCATCGCGCGCGCCATCGTGCGGCGGCCGAGCTTCGTCATCGCCGACGAGCCGGTGTCGGCACTCGACGTGACGGTGCGCGCGCAGGTGCTGGAGCTGTTCGCCGAGCTGCAGAAGCGCCACGGCTTCTCGTGCCTCTTCATCAGCCACGATCTCGGCGTGGTCGAGCAGGTGGCCGACCGCGTGATCGTGATGCAGGACGGCCGCATCGTCGAGCAGGGCTCGCGCGACACCGTGTTCGACGCGCCGCAGCAGGACTACACGCGCAAGCTGCTGTCCGCCATTCCGGCGCTGGAGCCGACAACCGGCGGCGGCGTGCGGCTGCGCTGGCGCTTCGGGGCCGAGTCCCCTGCCCTGGCCACGACCGCTGCCTCTCCGTCCGCGCCGGCCTTCGCCTGATTTCCTTTCTTGTCATCGCACCGCAGGAGTTCCTCATGTCCCGCTTCTTCAACTTCCGCCACGCCGCCATCGCGGCAGCCTGCCTTGCCGCATCGGGCGCCTTCGCGCAGACCAGCATCACCGTGGCCCAGCCGGCCGACATCCGTTCCACCAACCCCGGCGTGAACCGCGACAACACCACCGACGGCGTGGTGCTCAACATCGTCGAGGGGCTGGTCGGCTATCGCCAGGACGGCGGCGTGGCACCGCTGCTGGCGCAGTCGGTCGACGTCTCGACCGACGGCCTGACCTACACCTTCAAGCTGCGCAAGGGCGTGAAGTTCCACAACGACGCGCCCATGACCTCCGCCGACGTGGCCTGGAACTGGAAGCGCTACATGGACCCGAAGACCGACTGGCGCTGCACCGCCGAGTACGACGGCCGCAACGGCCTGAAGGTGGTGGAAACCACCACGCCCGACGACAGCACCTTCGTGATGAAGATCAACAAGCCTTCGGCCGTGTTTCTCGACACGCTCGCGCGCACCGACTGCGGCATGACGGCCATCCTGCACAAGAGCTCGGTGAAGGCCGACGGCAGCTGGGACAAGCCCGTGGGCACCGGCCCCTTCAAGTTCGTCGAGTGGAAGCGCGGCGAATACGTCACGCTGGCGGCCTTCAAGGGCTACACCTCGACGCCCGGCGCCACCAAGTCCGACGGCTACGTCGGACTGAAGGCGCCGCTGGTGGACTCGGTGAAATTTCTCGTCGTGCCCGACGCGGCCACTGCGGCGGCGGGCCTGAAGTCCGGCGCCATCGACGCCGGCCAGATCACGGCGAGCGACGCGCAGGAGCTCAAGAACGACCGCAACCTCACGGTGCAGGCGCCGCCCCAGGCCGTCAAGAACGTGCTGTTGATCCAGACGCGCGACCCGCTGCTGAAGAACCAGAAGCTGCGCCAGGCGATCGCGGCCTCGCTCGACATCGAGCAGATCGCGGCGGCCGCTTCCGAGGGGCTGGGCTCGGTCAACAACTCGGCCATCCACAAGGGCTCGGCCTTCTACAGCGCCGCCCAGAAGAAGGGGTGGCGCTACGACCCCGCGCAGGCCGCGAAGCTGCTGCGCGAGGCCGGCTACAAGGGCGAGAAGATCACCATCCAGACCAACAAGCGCGCCCACGTGCCCAGCTACACGGTGGCGGTGCTGGCACAGGCCATGATGCAGTCGGTGGGCATCAATGCGCAGATCGAGGTGCTCGAATGGGCCACGCAGCTCGACCGCTACAACAGCGGCAACTACCAGATGAGCTCTTTCAGCTATTCCTCGCGCCTCGATCCGGCGCTGAGCTACGAGCAGTTCTCGGGCCCGAAGGACAAGCAGGCGCGCAAGGTGTGGGACGACCCGCAGGCGCAGAAGCTGATCGACGAGAGCTTCGCCGAGTCCGACCCGAAGAAGCGCCAGGTTCTCTTCGACCAGATCCACGCGCTGATGATCCAGCAGGTGCCAATGGTGATGCTGTTCAACGACCTCGACGCATGGGCCGTGCGCAAGCGCGTGAGCGGCTTCGCGGTGTGGGAAGGCAAGCCGCGCCTCTGGGGCGTTTCGGTCGCCGCTGCGCGCAGCTAGCGCGCTGCCGCTCAGGCCGGCAGGACCTTGGCGAGGTCCGCCTTCAGGCTCGTGGCGCGTTCCGGCGCGCGCGCCAAGCCGGCATCGACCAGCGCCTGCGCCCGCTCGCGGTCGCCCAGGTGCACCGCGATGCGCGCGAGATGCAGCGCCGTTCGCGCGTGGATCTGGCCCGGATCGGTTTCGCGCAGCATCTGCTCGAAGCTCTGCGGATAGCTGCCATGCCGGGCGAAGAAGGCACGGCCCGGGCCGGCCCATTCGCTCACGATGAATTCCACGCTTTCCTCGGCCTGCTCCTTCGACGTGCCGTAGGCCCAGCCGAAGGCCGGTCCGGGCGGCGGCTCCATGCGGTCGCGGAAGACGCAGCCGGCCTCCTCCATCTCCTCGGGCGCCACCGTGCCACCACCTTCGCTCGGCAGAAAGGCGAGGTGCGCGCCGAGGTTGAGGTAGCAGGCCTTGCCGCCGCTCGCGCCCTGCACGTTGAACACATGGATCAACGGCCCGTCGATGCGGCGCAGCGTCTGGCCGGAGCCCTGGAAGCCTTCGGCCTTCAGCACGGGATACAGCTTCTGCGACAGCAGCTTGAGGAAAGTGGTGCGGTTCATGTGCGAGACAGCCTCCGGGTACGCAAGGTGATCGAGTATCGCAAGGCCTTCGTCGGCGCGATGGCGTGCTGCCACTCCCAGCGCGCCGGACCGCGCAGCAGGTACACGGAGCGCGGCTCGATCAGGAATTCGAGCGTGGCGGGGCCCGATGCCGGCGCGCCGCGCACGTAGGGCCGGAACTGCATCACCGCATCGTCTTGCAGCGAGACGCCGATGATGTCCTCGAAGTCGGGCACATCGCGGTGCCAGCCCAACGGCGTGCCGGGCCGGTACTCGGCGATCAGCATGTGGGTGAGTTCCTCGGGCGCCATGCCGGCCCACGCCGCCGCCTTCGCCCGCAGCGGATGCAGCGCCTCGGGCAGCGGCGCGCCGGGCTTCAGGCGGTTGGTGTCGAAGTCGTAGCTGCCGCCGAAGCTGGTGCCTCGGCGCCGCGCCGTGTATTCCTTGTAGCGCATCTCCTTGAGCGGCAAGGCCTGCACGATGCGCAGCAGCCCGGCTTCTTCCTCGCGCGACAGGAACCCGCTTTCATAGCGCAGTCCCTCGATGGCGGCCACCGGCGCCTCGCCGAACAGATCGGGTTGGCCGGCATGTTCGAGGCGTCTGGTGGCGCGCGTCATCTGGTCTGTCTTCTTGCCGTCAAGCCGCTACGGTCGCCACACGCGAACCCAGTCGACTTCCATGGTCGCGTTGGTGCTCGCGCCCAGCGGGCCGTAGCCGCCGGGCGGGATGAGGCCCGCCCAGCCGCCGTTCTTGATCTCGCAGGTGAGCTTGATGTATTCGTCGTTCAGGGAAATGCCTTCCTTGATGGTCGCGTACGGCGTCTCCGCGCCGTCGAGGTAGAACTGGTATCCCTCCGGCGTCCAGAGCACACCCACCGTGTGCCAGCTGGAGAACGACTGCTTTTCCGGCAGCCGCTGCGGACCGCTGCCGCGGGAGATCGTCTTTCCGTTCTCGTAGCCGTTCCAATGCACCGCGCTCGAGAACTCGTTGCTGATGTCCGCTGCGTTGTCCTTCGAAACCGCCCGGTGCTCGATGATGTCCACCTCCACGCCGGCGGCCGGATTCGGCGGCTCGGCCGCCCTGTTGGCCTGGGACATCAACCAGACCGCTCCCCACTGCCCCGGCCTGGATGCGAAGCGGACGCTGGCCTCGATGTATCCGAAGCGGAATTCGTAGAGACCTCTGGTAATCAGCCACCCCGTGTGGTGCCTGCCGGTCGACGGGTCCGTGTAGGTCGAGATCTTCAGGACGCTGTCCTCGACTTTCACGGCATCGACCGTCTGGAATGCGTCGTCGCGAACATTGGTGCCCAAGCTCCACCTGGCACGGTCTACAGCCCTGCCCTCGAACTCGTCGTGCCATGCGAGCTTGTAGCCATCCGCCGACTTGGGCGCATGCGACACCACCAACTGAGTGCTTGATCGCGCCGTTCCTCCGGCCGTCCGGACGGAAATCTCGCCGGTCTTGGCCGACTCGGGCACGGTCGCTGAAATCTGGCTCGCGGAGTCGACGCGGAGCTTCGTCGCAGGCACCCCGCCGAAACTGACGAAGGCATTCGAGTCGAATTCGGCACCCGTGATGACAATTACGTTTCCTCGTATTGCAAAGGCCGGAGAAAAAGAATGGATGACCGGATTTTTTGCCAGAGGCGCTGCGAACGGTGATGTAGCCGCGGTTTGCGCTGATGCGGTCGAAGATGCGTTTTCTGCAGCCGGATTTGTTACTGGAGACGAAAAGCTCCCGCCGTTTACGCTGCCGCCAGAATTCCCTCCTCCGCATCCGGCAACAACTGAAGTTCCCAATAGCGCCGTCGCAGTTCGCGCCCCCGTCTGCAGAAACTGCCTGCGTGATTTCTCCGCGGCCACTGGTTGCTCAATTGAGCGATTTGATTTCATGGAAAGCTTTCCTCCTTGCGTGAATTTGCCTTCCAATTTTAATTTCGCTTCAAATCGCCCAATAAGATAACAATTCAATTTGTCATTTAAGCCAACGCGCGCTCTCAAATCAATACCGGCAAGCGGCACGCAAACCTTCAATAGTTTGCAATTGCGCCCGATCCGAACCGGATTCGACCTACAGGTACGCATCGTCTTCGTGCCTCGCCAGCCGCACATGCCACCAGCGCGGCAGCAGTTCGCGGATCTCCGCGCGTGCGAAGCGGTCGTCGAGCAGGTGCAGCACGCCCCGGTCTTCCTCGGTGCGGATCACGCGGCCGGCGGCCTGCACCACCTTCTGCAGGCCCGGGTAGAGATAGGTGTATTCGTAGCCCTTGCCGAAGCGCGCCTGCATGCGCTCGCGCGTGATCTCGTTGAGCTGGTTGTATTGCGGCAGGCCGAGGCTGGCCACGAAGGCGCCGATCAGCCGGCTGCCCGGCAGGTCGATGCCCTCGCCGAAGGCTCCGCCGAGCACCGCGAAGCCGACGCCCCGGCCGCCCTCCTCGAAGCGCGCCACGAAATCCTGGCGGTCGGCCTCGCGCATGCCGCGGGTCTGCGTCCACACGGGCACGCCGGGGTGTCGCCGCGAAAAGGCGGCGCAGGCTTTCTCCAGGTAGTCGAAGCTGCTGAAGAAGGCCAGGTAGTTGCCCGGCAGGCGCTCGAACTGCGCGCCGATGATGTCGGCCACGTCGCGCAGCGAGCCCGCCCGGTCTCGGAAGCGCGTCGACACGTGCGTTGCCACTTCGACGCGAAGCTGGGTGCTGTCGAAGGGCGAGGCGACGTCGAGCAACGCGGTGTCTTCGGGCAGGCCCAGCGCGTCGCGATAGAACTCGAAGGGCGACAGCGTGCCCGAGAAGCAGGTGACCGACACCGCGTCGCCGAAGCGCGTCTGGAGGAACGGCGCGGGCACCAGGTTGCGGATGGCGAGGCCGCGATCCTGCTGGGTGGCGCCCAACGTGCGCTCGAACACCGAATGGTCGCCGAAGGCCTCGGCCAGCCGGGCGAAGTGCAGCGCGTCGAAGAAGAAGCGCTGCAGCGGCCCCTGCGAGGCTTCGGGCGTAGCCGCGAAGTATTCGGCCATGGCGGTGTTGGCGGCCTGCAGGGTGCGCAGGAACCGCTCGGGAATCTCGTCGGCGGTTTCGTAGTCGGCCACCTGCGACTGCTGCACGGTGTCCCATTCGCGGAACAGGCGTGCCAGCGGGCCGCGCAGCGCGGCCGGCGCCGCGCGGTGCGCTTCCTCGAGCGCGGCGCCTTCGAGCTGCGCGGTGTACATGCCGCGCGCGCGCTCCAGCAGGTTGTGGGCCTCGTCCACCAGCACGGCCGCCCGCCAGTCGGCATCGCGCATGGTGGCGTAGAGGAAGGCGCTGCCGTCGAAGTAGTAGTTGTAGTCGCCGACGATGGCGTCGGCCCAGTACGCCATTTCCTGCGCGAGGAAATAGGGGCACACCTCGTGCGCGAGTGCGATGTCGCGCAGCGCGTCGCGATCGAGCCAGGCCACCTGCGCGGCCTGCTCGCGCGCGGCCGGAAGGCGGTCGTAGAAGCCTCGCGCAAGCGGGCAGGCATCGCCGTGGCAGGCGCGGTCGGGGTATTCGCAGACCTTCTCGCGGGCCGCGAGTTCGAGCACGCGCAGCCTGCCCTGCCCCTGGCCCCTGTCGAGCACGCGCAGCGCATCGAGTGCGACCGGCCGGCCGGAAGTCTTGGCCGTGAGGAAGAAGAGCCTGTCGATTCTTCGTGCCGCGCGGGCCTTGAGCATCGGGAAGATGGTGGCCAGCGTCTTGCCGATGCCCGTGGGCGCCTGCGCCATCAGGCAGCGTCCGCCCACGGCCGCGCGGTAGACGGCCTCGGCCAGTTCGCGCTGGCCGGCTCGGAAGGCGCGGTGCGGAAATTCGAGCCGCTCCAGCGTGCCGTCCAGCGCCTCGCGATGGGCGGCTTCGCTCCTCGCCCAGTCGCTGTAGCGGCCGCACAGCTGCTCGAAGTGCTCCTTCAGCGCTTCGCGGGTGTGGTGCTCCTCGAGCACGGTCTCGTCGCCGGTGGCGAGGTCGAGGTACACCAGCGCGACCGTCATCGCGTCGTGGCCGTGCTGCTCGCAGAGCATCCAGCCGTAGGTGCGGGCCTGGGCCCAGTGCAGCGCGCGATGGTTGCCGCGGATGGCGTCGAAGTCGCCGCGGAAGGTCTTGATTTCCTCGACGCGGGCGCTGCGCACCTCGTAGCCGTCGACCCGCCCGCGCACGCGCAGCGCGCCGCAGCTGGCTTCGAGCCCGACCTCGCAGACGTAGTGCTCGGGATCGCGCCGGTGCTGCACCAGCGCATGCCCCGCCATGCCTTCGAGCGCGCTGGGCGCGGGCACGAAGCGCAGGTCGAGGTCGCCCGCCTTCGCGCCGAAGGCGCACAGCGCCTTGACGGAAACTACGTGCTCGGCAACAACGGGGGCCGCGTCTCGCGGACAGGAGGGTTCGGAGCCCATCTGGCATCAACTGTATGAAATTACAGTATAGCGACGCGAGCCGCGTCCCCGCGTCTGCCCGGGTGCCCTGACGGGGTCTTCTCCGACAGGGACACGCGTATTTATCGGCAAAACTTCATGAGTTTTGCTTACAGTTTTGCTTACGAACAGCGCCAATGAAAACTCCAACCGCGATCGACCCTGACGATTTCGAGCGTCTGCTGAGCCGCAACATCAAGCTCCCTCTGATCGGCGGTCTGTTCGGGGCGGTGGTGTTCGTCGGGCTGATCCTGTTCCTGCTGTCGACCATCGGCTGGGTAGAGCACACGGACCGCGTCACCCGTGCCGCCAGCGAACTGCAGCGCCAGAGCATCGACATGGAAACCGGCATGCGCGGCTTCCTGATCACCAGCGACGAGAGCTTCCTGGAGCCGTACCAAAGCGCCCTGCCCCGCGTCAAGGCCGATACGGCCGCGCTGCGCGAGCTGGTGTCGGACAACCGCCAGCAGGTCGAGCGCCTCGACCGCATCGCCTCCATCCAGAGCAGCTGGAACGACTACGCCGCCGAGTTGATCGCGACACACCGCAAGGGAGAGGACGCCCAGATGGTGGTGCGCCTGGGCCGGGGCAAGCGGCTGACCGACAGCATGCGCGCCGAGTTCACCGCCTTCATGGAAACCGAACAGGCCCTGCGCTTCCAGCGCAACAACGAGGCCAACCGCACCGCCTGGTGGGTGGTCGGGCTGTTCCTGCTGTTCACGCTGAGCTTCACCGGGCTGGTCGCCTACTTCGGACGGCGCCAGCTGATGCTGCTGTCGGAAAGCTACGACGTGGTGCTCAAGGAGCAGTCCGACCACGCCGACCGCCTCGCCCACGAGGCCTGGCTGCGCGGCGCTCAGACCGAGCTGGTGGGCGAACTCGTCGGCGAGCTCAGCGCACCGGACATGGGCCGCAAGATCCTCGCCTTCTTCTCGCGGCACCTGGGCACGTCGGTCGGCGCCATCTACGTGCGCGAGCGCCACGGCCCGCTGCGCCGGGCGGCCAGCTACGGCTTCTCGAGCGCCGCCGAAGCCACGCCGCAGGTCTTCTCGCCCACCGAGAGCCTGATCGGCCAGGCGGCGGCCGAACGGCGGCGCATGCTGCTCGACCCGGTCGACGCCGACTACCTGAAGGTCAACTCGGGCCTGGGCGAAATGGCGCCGAAGGCGGTGCTGCTGCTGCCGGTGGCGAGCAGCGGCATGGTCAACGGCGTGGTCGAGCTCGGCCTGCCCGGCGCACTGGACGAGCGCGGCAACCAGCTGGTCGACCTGGTGGCCGACGACATCG
The DNA here is from genome assembly GCF_003965815.1 of Variovorax gossypii. Lineage (GTDB taxonomy): Bacteria > Pseudomonadota > Gammaproteobacteria > Burkholderiales > Burkholderiaceae_C > Variovorax > Variovorax gossypii. The sequence goes on from NZ_RXOE01000001.1 coordinate 719,438, forward strand.
GCACCTCGCTGGCCGCGGCGCGCTACCGCGAGCAGCTGCAGGACGTGCTGGCCGAGACCCAGCAGCTCAACGAGGAGCTGCAGGTGCAGCAGGAAGAGCTGCGCACCGCCAACGAGGAACTGGAAGAACAGTCGCGCGCGCTGCGCGCCTCGCAGGCCATGCTGGAGAACCAGCAGGCCGAGCTGGAGCAGACCAACAGCCAGCTCTCCGAGCGCACCGAGGCGCTCGACCAGCGCAACACCGCGCTGCGACGCGTGCAGCGCGACCTGGAAGACCGCGCCGACGAGCTGCAACGCGCCAGCCGCTACAAGTCCGAATTTCTCGCCAACATGTCGCACGAGCTGCGCACGCCGCTCAACAGCGCGCTCATCCTCGCCAAGCTGCTGGGCGACAACCCCCAAGGCAACCTCACGAGCGAGCAGGTGAAGTTCGCGGAGTCGATCTATTCCTCGGGCAACGACTTGCTGGTGCTCATCAACGACATCCTCGACATCGCGAAGGTCGAAGCCGGCAAGCTCGAAGTGGTGCCCGAAGACGTGACGCTGGCCAAGCTCGCCAACGGCCTGGAAAGCACCTTCGGCCCGCTCGCCATGCAGAAGAGCCTGCGCTTCAGGCTGGAAGTGCGGCCCGACGCGCCGGTCACGCTGCTCACCGACCGGCAGCGGGTGGAGCAGATCCTGAAGAACCTGCTGTCGAATGCGATCAAGTTCACCGACAGCGGCGAAGTGGCGCTGGTCATCTCGCCGGCCGCCGGCGGCGGGGCCGCGTTCGCGGTGTCCGACTCGGGCATCGGCATCGATCCGCAGCAGCACGAGCTGATCTTCGAGGCCTTCCGCCAGGCCGACGGCACAACCAGCCGGCGCTACGGCGGCACCGGGCTGGGCCTGTCGATCTCGCGCGACCTCACGCAGCTGCTGGGCGGCACGCTCACCGTCGAAAGCACGGCGGGCCAGGGCAGCACCTTCACGCTGCAGCTGCCGGCCGTGGCTCCGCAGGCATCGGCGACGCAGCAACAACCGCAGCAGCCGGCGATCTACACGCCGAGAGCCGCACACTCGCCCGCGCATGCAAACGCACATGCACACGCGCAGGCTCCGCTGGCCCCCAAGCCCCCGTCCCCGGTACCCGCGCCGCAGTTCGCCGACGACCGCGCACTGCCCCGCGACCAGGTGCGCCGCGTGCTCGTGATCGAGGACGAGCCCCAGTTCGCGCACATCCTCTACGACCTGGCGCACGAGCTCGGCTACCGCTGCCTCGTGGCGCACGGCGCGGCCGACGGCTTCGACCTGGCCACGCAGTTCCTGCCCGACGCCATCCTGCTGGACATGCGCCTGCCCGACAGCACCGGCCTGGACGTGCTGCAGCGGCTGAAGGATTCGCCGCACACCCGGCACATTCCGATCCACGTGGTCTCCGCCGCCGAGAGCGCTCAGGGAGCGGCGCTGCAGATGGGCGCCGTCGGCTATGCGCTGAAGCCCGCCACCCGCGCCGAGCTGATGAAGGTGTTCGGCCGGCTGGAGGAAAAGCTCACGCAGAAGGTCAAGGTCGTGCTGCTGGTGGAAGACGACGAGCTGCAGCGCGAGAGCGTCATCAGGCTGATCGGCGACGACGACATCGAGATCGTCGCCGTCGGCTCCGGCGAAGAGGCGCTGGAGCTGCTTCGCACCCGCGTGTTCGACTGCATGATCACCGACCTGAAGCTGCCCGACATGCAGGGCAGCGAGCTGCTGAAGGCCATGGCGGCGGAAGAGATCGTGTCGTTCCCGCCGGTCATCGTCTACACCGGGCGCAATCTCACGCGCGACGAGGAGACCGAGCTGCAGCGCTACTCGCGCTCGATCATCATCAAGGGCGCGCGCTCCCCGGAGCGCCTGCTCGACGAGGTGACGCTGTTCCTGCACAAGGTGGAGGCCGAGCTTTCGAGCGAGCGCCAGGGCATGCTGAAGACTGCGCGCGGGCGCGACCGCATCTTCGAGGGCCGCACCATCCTGCTGGTGGACGACGACGTGCGAAACATCTTCGCGCTCACCAGCGCGCTGGAGCAGCGCGGCGCCATCGTGGAGATCGGCCGCAACGGCCGCGAGGCGCTGGAGAAGCTCGACCAGGTGAGCGAGATCGACCTCGTGCTGATGGACATCATGATGCCGGAGATGGACGGCCTCGAAGCCACGCGCCGCCTGCGCGGCGATCCGCGCTTCGAGAAGATGCCGGTGATCGCCATCACCGCCAAGGCCACCAAGGACGACCGCGAGCAGTGCCTGGCCGCCGGCGCCAACGACTACCTCGCCAAGCCGGTGGACCTGGAGCGGCTGTTCTCGCTGCTGCGCGTGTGGATGCCGAAGATGGAGCGCCTGTGAGCCGCCCTGCCCCTCCGCCCTCCTCGCCGCCTTCCTCGCCCAGGCCCACGCCTGCGCCGCTGCAGCCGCTGAGCGACACCGAGATCGAGCTGCGCCTGCTGATGGAGGCGATCTACCTCAAGTACAGCTACGACTTCCGCAACTACACGGTGGCCTCGCAGAAGCGCCGCGTGATGCACGCGCTCGACCAGCTCGGGCTGCCCAGCATCTCTGCGCTGCAGGAACGCGTGCTGCGCGACCCCGCGCTCTTCGGTCGGCTGCTGCAGTTCCTGACGATTCCGGTGAGCGAGATGTTCCGCGACCCGGCCTACTTCCTGGCGCTGCGGCAGCACGTGGTGCCGATCCTGCACACCTACCCTTCGGTCAAGGTGTGGGTGGCGGGCTGCAGCACCGGCGAGGAAGTGTTCTCGCTGGCCATCCTGCTGCGCGAGGAAGGCCTGCTCGCGCGCACGCAGATCTACGCCACCGACATCAACCCGGCCTCGCTCGAGAAGGCGCGCCAGGGCATCTTCCCGCTGGAGGCCATCCGGGGCTACACCACCAACTACCAGCGCGCGGGCGGGCGCAGCGCGTTCTCCGACTACTACACCGCCGCCTACGAGGCGGCGCGCTTCGACCCCACGCTGTGCGCCGACGTGATCTTCGCCGACCACAGCCTGGCGACCGACAGCGTGTTCGCCGAGACGCAGCTCGTGTCGTGCCGCAACGTGCTGATCTACTTCAACCGCGAGCTGCAGGACCGGGCCCTGGGCCTGTTCCACGAGTCGCTGTCGCATCGCGGCTTCCTCGGGCTGGGGTCGAAGGAAAGCATCGACTTCTCCGGCTACTCCGACCGCTTCGACACGCACGCGCGTGCCGAGCGCATCTACCGCAAGAAGGCCGCATGACAGGCCAGATGAAGCGCCACCTGCGCTCGCCCGTTCGCAAGCGCGTGGATGCCGTGGTGCTGGGCGCCTCGGCCGGCGGCATAGACGCGCTCTCCACGCTGCTGCACGACCTGCCGGCCGGCTGGCACATCCCGATGGCGGTGGTGCTGCACCTGCCCGAGGAGCACGAGAGCCATCTCGCCGAGATCTTCGCGCAGCGCCTGCCGATTCCGGTGCGCGAGGCCAACGACAAGATGCCGCTGACCGACGGCAGCCTGTACTTCGCGCCGCCCGGCTACCACCTGTCGATAGAACGCGAGCGCTCGTTCTCGCTGAGCTGCGAGCCGCCGGTGCTGTTCTCGCGGCCGTCCATCGACGTACTGATGGCCTCCGCCGCCGATGCCTACGGCCCCGCCCTCGCCGGCTTCCTGCTGACCGGCGCGAACGACGACGGAGCCGAGGGCCTGCACCGGATCCATCTGGCCGGCGGGCTCACCGCCGTGCAGGAACCCAAGGAAGCCCAGATTCCCACCATGCCCCTCGCCGCCATCGCGCGCCACATTCCCGACTACGTGCTGCCCTTGCGCGAACTGCGCAACCTGCTGCTCCAACTGGAGGCCGTCCGTGAACATTGACATCGAAAGCAAGCTGCTGCTCGTGGACGACCTGCCGGAGAACCTGCTGGCACTGGAAGCGCTGATTCGCGCACCGGGCCGCACCGCCTTCCGTGCCGGATCGGCCGACGCCGCGCTGGCGCTGCTGCTGGAGCACGAATTCGCGCTCGCCATCGTCGACGTGCAGATGCCCGGCATGAACGGCTTCGAGCTGGCCGAGCTGATGCGCGGCACCGAGCGCACGCGGCACATCCCGATCATCTTCGTGAGCGCCGCCGGGCGCGAGCTGAACTACGCCTTCCAGGGCTACGAGAGCGGCGCAGTCGACTTCCTGCACAAGCCGCTCGACCCGCACGCGGTGGTCAGCAAGGTGAATGTGTTCGTCGACCTCTACCAGCACCGCAAGGCACTGCGGCACGAGATGGATTCGCTCGCCGCCGCGCACAAGAAGCAGGAAGAGCTGGTGCAGCAACTGCAGCAGACGCAGCACGAGCTGGAGCACGCGGTGCGCATGCGCGACGACTTCATGTCGATGGTGTCGCACGAGCTGCGCACGCCGCTCAACACGCTCTACCTCGAGGCGCAGCTGCGCCAGCTGCACCTGTCGAAGGGCAAGCTCGACAGCTTCGCGCCCGAGCGGCTGCCCGCGATGATCGAGCGCGACCAGCGGCAGATCCGCAACATGGTGCGGCTGATCGACGACATGCTCGACGTCACGCGCATGCGGCGCGACGCGCTGTCGATCAAGCCGCAGCCGGTGGATCTCGCGGCGCTCGCGCAGGCGGTGGTGGAGAACCTGCACCAGCAGGCCGAGTCCGCCGGCACGGTCATCACGCTGTCGGCGCCGGCCGAGCTGCGCGGCGCGTGGGACGAATTCCGCATCGAACAGGTGCTGACCAACCTGCTGACCAACGCGCTGCGCTACGGCGGCGGCAAGCCGGTCGAGATGGTCGTGCAGCAGCTGGGAAACAGCGCCCAGGTGGCCGTGCGCGACCAGGGCATCGGCATTGCGCCCGAGGACCAGGGGCGGATCTTCGAGCAGTTCGAGCGTACCGACGTCAGCCGCAAGCACGCGGCGGGTCTGGGCCTGGGGCTCTACATCACGCGCAAGATCGTCGACCTGCACGGCGGGCGGATCGCCGTGGAGAGCGCGCCGGGCGAAGGCTCGCGCTTTGTGGTCGAGCTGCCGCTGCGCGCGCCCGACGCCGCCGCTGGCGAGGGCCACGGAACATAGCCGAGCCCGGCCTGATCCGACCTTACCGATTGACCTGAAAGAAGACTTCCCGTGAACGTGCTGATCGTCGACGACAACAAGGCTTCGGCCGACCTGCTGCAGGAGCTGCTGGGCCTGCACGACCACACGGCGCGCTGCACCTACTCTGCGCAGCAGGCGCTGGACGCGGCCGCCGCCGAGAGCTTCGACGCCGCGCTGATCGATCTCGGCCTGCCCGACATGCCGGGCACCGAGGTGGCCCGCCGGCTGCGCGAGAGCAAGGCCGAGGGCACGCCGAAGCTGCTGGTTGCCGTGACCGGCTTCTCGGCGCAGGACATGGCCGGCCAGTCGGCGGAGGGGCTGTTCGACCACCACCTGCAGAAGCCGATCGACATCGAGAAGCTCGAGCGCATCCTCGCGCAGCACTGAGCCGACCCATCCGGCTGCCCGTGCGCAGCCTAGTGGTAAACCACTATCGGGAAATTGGTGAACCACTTTTAGACTGGCTCACCACATGGCAACCATCCACGAACTCCCACGCCTGCCTGCGAGCGAGCCGGATTCCGACCGCTCGTACCAGAAGCTCGCGGCCGGCATCGCCGCCCTCATCACCGAGGGTGAATTCAAGGTGGGCGACCGCCTTCCGTCCGAGCGCGCGCTGGCCGACCGCTTCAACGTGAGCCGCACGCTGGTGCGCGAGGCGATCATCGTCCTGGAGATCCAGGGCAACGTCGAAGTGCGCGGCGGCTCGGGCATCTATGTCTGCGCGCCGGCGCCCGGCGCTGCCGCGCCGCCTTCGGCCTACACCCTCTCGCCCGGCCCGGGCCCCTTCGAGCTGCTGCGCGCGCGCTGCCTGATCGAGGGCGAGATCGCGGCGGTGGCCGCCGAGAGCCGCAAGGACAGCGACCTCGACCGCATCTATGCCGCGCTCGCCGAGATGCGCGAGAAGATGCACGACAAGGAAGCCAACGAGGCGGCCGACCGCCTGTTCCACCTGCGCATTGCCGAGTCGACCGGCAACAGCGTGCTTCTGCAGATGGTGACCGCGGTGTGGGACCACACCAAGGCGCCGATCTGGTCCCAGCTGGAAGCCCACTTCCACACACCGGCCTTGCGCCGCGCCTCGCAGGACGACCACCAGCGCGTTTTCAACGCACTGCTGGAACGCGATGCGGACGGCGCCCGCAAGGCGATGCGCGCGCACATCGAGCGCGTGATCAGCGAGTTCGCGCAAGCCTGGCGCTGAGAGCAGGCACCCGGTGACCGGCCTCGGGCCGGAGCCACCCCGAAAACCACGGAGACAAACCATGAGATCGACTGTCAATCGGCGATGCCGCATCGCCGCGCATTGCTTCGCCCTGACTTTGCTGGCCGCCGCCGCAACCGGCGCATCTGCCCAGCCCGCCCCTGGCGCCAGCCCGCGCATCGACGCGATCCGCAAGGCCGGCGAGCTGCGCGTGGGCGTGCTGCAGAACGCGCCCTGGCTCATCGAGAACACCACCGGCCAGGGCGAGCCCTGGAGCGGCCCGGCCTGGCTGCTGGCCAACGAATACGCGAAGCAGCTGGGCGTGAAGCTGCGCACCGTGCCGGTCTCGCACGAGACCAAGGTGCCGGTGCTCGCGGCCAACCAGGTCGACATGACCATCAGCCCGCTGGGCGAGACGCCGGAGCGGCTGAAGGTGGTGGACTTCGTCATCTACTCCTCCACCAGCGTGTGCATGTTCGGCCGCGCCGACAACGCGAAGCTGGGCAAGGCGAGTTCGGTGGACGAGTTGAACCGGCCCGACGTGACCATCGCCTACTTCACCGGCGGCGCCGAAGAGGCCTGGGTGAAGCAGCGCTTTCCGCAGGCGAAGCTGCGCGCGGTCGCAAGCTCGGGCGCGACGGCCCCGGTCGAGGAAATCATGGCCCGCCGCGCCGATGCCGCGCCGATCAACCGCGTGCCCTGGGTCACGCTGCAGCACAAGGTCAAGGGCCTGGCCGTGCTGCCGAAGGAAAACAACTGCCAGTCGAGCACCGAGAAGGCCTCGCCCGTGGGCCTGGCGGTGGACAAGAACCAGCCCGCCTACCTGAACTGGCTTCGCGATGTCGCCAAGGCGCAGAAGGCGCGGCTCGATGCCGACGAGGCGCGCATCGTCGGCGGGCTCCAGTGAACGGCCGCGCCGCCCTGCACGAACACCAGCAACTCCGAAGGAAGACCGTCATGAAGATCGCTACTTTCCTGGCCCGCTCCGTGGTCGCCGCGACGCTCCTGGCCCTGGGCCAGGCGGCACTGGCCCAGACTCCGCCCGCGCCCGGTGCCAGCCAGCGCGTCGATGCCATCCGCAAGGCCGGCGTGCTGCGCGTGGGCGTGGTCAACAACCCGCCCTGGCTGGTGCAGAACACCAGCGGCGACGGCGAGGACTGGGCCGGCCCCTCGTGGCTGCTGGGCAAGGAGTTCGCCAAGCTGCTCGGCGTGAAGATGGTGCCGGTGGCGGTGAGCCACGAGACCAAGGTGCCCGCGCTGGTGGCCAACCAGATGGACATCATGATCGGCCCGCTGAACCAGACGGCCGAGCGCGCCAAGATCATCGACTTCGTGACCTTCTCCAGCACCGGAGTGTGCATGTTCGGCCGCGCCGACAACCCCAAGTTCACGAGCGCCAAGACGCTGGAGGATTTCAACAAGCCCGAGATCACCGTCGCGTATTTCTCCGGCGCCGGCGAGGAGCCGCTGGTGCGCCAGCAGTTCCCCAAGGCCAGGCTGCGCGGCGTGGCCAATTCGGGCTCGGTCGCGCCCATCGAGGAAGTGCTGGCCGGCCGCTCCGACGTGGCGCCGCTCAACCGCATGCTGTGGCCCAACATCAGCAAGAAGGTGAAAGGCCTTGCCGCGTTCCCGAAGGAGAACGACTGCCAGGACAGCAAGATCTTCGAGATCCAGGCCGGCATGGGCGTGGCCAAGGACCAGCAGGTGTACCTCGACTGGCTGCGCGCGGTGGCGCAGCGCATGCAGCCGGCGGTGACCGCCGAGGAACGCCGCATGACGCAGAACCTGAAGTAAGCCGGGCGCCCCCACGAGGCGCACCGCATTTCCCCGACAGAGCCTTCCGGGCCGCCGCCATCGGCGCGCCCGCGGGCCACGCTTTGCCCATCATTTCATCGAGGTTCCCAACATGTTGAATTGCCAGATCCACGGAGCCCGCGACCTTCGCGTGGAAGACGCTCCCGTCGAGGTGCTGTCTCCTACGCAGGTGCGCGTCGGCATCAAGGCCGTGGGCATCTGCGGCTCCGACCTGCACTACTACCAGCACGGGCGCGTCGGCGACTTCCTGATCCGCGCTCCACTCACGCCGGGCCACGAGGCCTCGGGCCAGGTGCTGGAGGTGGGCTCGCAGGTGACGTCGGTGCGCGCGGGCGACCGCGTGGCGATCAACCCATCGCGCACCTGCGGCCAGTGCCGCTTCTGCCGCATGGGTGCCTCCAACCACTGCGAGAACGTGCATTTCTTCGGCAGCGCCAGCAAGTGGCCTCACATGCAGGGCGCGATGCGCGAGCAGGTGGTCGTCGAGGCGAGCCAGTGCGTGCCAGTGCCCGAGGGCCTGCCCTTCGAACTGGCCGCCTTCGGCGAGCCGCTGGCGGTGGCACTGCACGCAGTGCAGGAGGCCGGCTCGCTGCTGGGCAAGACGGTGATGGTTGTCGGCGCGGGGCCCATCGGCGCGCTGATCCTCATGGCCGCGAAGCTGGCGGGCGCGAGCCGGCTCATCGCGGTCGACATCGTCGACCAGACGCTCGCAGCCTGCACCCGCGTGGGCGCCACGCAGACCATCAACGTGGCGAAGGACCCGGCTGCGCTCGAGGCCCTGGCCGAGGGCAAGGGCCAGGTCGACGCGAGCTTCGAGGTCTCGGGCAACTACGCCGGGCTGGCCAACTGCATCCGCCTCACGCGCCCGCGCGGCACCATCGTGCAGGTGGGCACGCTGAGCGGAAACAGCGAAGCCTGCCCCTTCAACCAGATCATGGTGAAGAGCCTTTCCTTCGTGGGCAGCTTCCGCTTCGTCGACGAGTACGCATGGGCGGTCGACTACCTCAGCCGCGGCGTGCTCGACGTGTCGCCGCTGCTCACCGACGCCGTGCCCGTGGCCCGCGTGCACGAAGCCTTCGCGCTGGCGGCCGACCGGCAGCGCGCGATGAAGGTGATGGTCACGTTCTGACGATGGCCGCGCCCTTCCCTTCCAACTGACGGAGCCTCCTCGCATGGACTTCGATTTCTCCCCCATCGTGGACAACTGGCGCTTCTTCGCCAGCGGCCTGGGCATGACGGTGCTGCTGAGCATCGTCAGCGCGGTCACGAGCCTGCTCGCGGGCCTGGCGATCGCGCTGCTGCGGCTGTACGGCCCGCGCTGGCTGCGGCCGCTGCTGGTGTTCTACATCGACTCGATGCGCGCCATTCCGGTGCTGGTGGTACTGATCTGGATCTACTTCGCGTTCCCGATCATCGCGAACGTGACCTTCCCGCCCTTCTGGGCGGCGCTGGTCGCGCTCACGCTGCACATCGCAGCCTACGCGGCGGAAGTGATCCGCGCCGGCATCGAGTCGATCCGCCCGGGCCAGACGCGCGCCGCACTGGCGCTGGGCATGTCGCGCGCGCAGATCCTGCGCAAGGTGCTGCTGCCGCAGGCCATCGTGCGGATGCTGCCGGCCTTCGGCTCGATCCTCACCATCGCCATCAAGGACACGGCCATCGCCACCGTGATCGCGGTGCCCGAGCTGATGCACCGCGCCGAGACCGTGGCCGGCCAGAGCTACCGGCCGGTGGAGGTGTTCACCGCGGTGATGGTCGCCTACTTCTGCATCCTGTTCCCCGTGACGCGGGGCGTGGACCGGCTCTACCGCCGCTTCGCGCACCTCGGCCGCTCCTAGACGAAGGACCCCGACATGAATTTCGACTGGTCCGTGATCTGGACGCACCGCGCCGCGCTGCTCGAAGGCGCCGCGCTCACGGTGGGCCTGACGATCGTCACTATGCTGCTGGCGGTGCCGGGCGGCATCGTGCTCGCCCTGATGCGCCTGTCGTCCAACAGGCTGCTGCAGTCCGTCTCGCTCGCGTTCGTGGAGTTCTTCCGCAACCTGCCGCTGATCCTGGTCATCTACTGGGCCTTCTACGTGATGCCCATGGCCTTCGACGTGCAGTTCTCGCCGATCACCACCGCGCTGGTGGCTCTGGTGCTGAACATCGCGGCCTACAACGCCGAGACCTTCCGCGCGGGCATCAACTCGATCCGCAAGGGGCAGATGGAGGCGGCGCTCGCCATGGGCATGTCGCGGCGGCAGGCGATGTTCAAGGTGGTGATCCCGCAGGCGGCGCGCCGCATCCTGCCGGTGATCGCGAGCACCTGGATCTCGCTGTTCAAGGACACCTCGCTGGTCTCGGTCATCGCCGTCGGCGAGCTGGCCTACACCTCGATGCAGATCCGCGCGCAGACCTTCCGCGTGCTGGAGATGCTCACCGCCATGGCCGCCATCTACTGGCTCATGGGCTATCCCCAGGCAAAGCTGGTGGACTGGATTCACCGCAAGTACGGAGTCAAGGAATGAACGCAATCGCCCCAACCGCATCCCTCTCGCCCGCGCGCAAGAACGCCGACCAGCCGCCGGTGCTGGTGTACGAGAACGTCCGCAAGATGTACGGCGACTTCGTGGCGCTGCGCGGCGTGTCGTTGCAGGTGCACAAGGGCGAGGTGATGTGCCTGATCGGGCCTTCGGGCTCGGGCAAGTCCACCCTGCTGCGCTGCACGAACGCGCTGGAAAGCATCGACGGCGGCCGCGTGCTGGTCGACGGCGTGCCGTTGCCCGCCCAGGAATCCCAGGTGCGCAAGGTCCGCCAACGCATGGGCATGGTGTTCCAGAGCTTCGAGCTGTTCCCGCACAAGTCGGCGCTGGACAACGTGGCCATGGGCCCGGTCACCGTGCTGGGCATGCCCGAGGACAAGGCCCGTGCCCGCGCGATGGTGCTGCTGGAGAAGGTGGGCCTGGCCAACAAGGCCGGCAACTTCCCGGCCAACCTCTCGGGCGGCCAGCAGCAGCGCGTGGCCATCGCACGCGCGCTGGCGATGGAGCCCGAGGTGATGCTGTTCGACGAGCCCACTTCGGCACTCGACCCCGAGACCGTCGGCGAAGTGCTCAGCGTGATGCAGAAGCTCGCGCAGGAGGGCATGACCATGATCGTCGTGACCCACGAGATGGGCTTCGCGAAGCGCGTGGCCGACTGGGTGGTGGTGTTCGAGGCCGGCGCCATCATCGAACAGGGCCCGCCGCAGCAGATCTTCGAAAACCCGACCGTGGAGCGCACGCGCGACTTCCTCGGCCATCTCGGCTGGAACGGCTGAGCACCCTTCTTCCCCCAACAAGACACACGCACAACAGGCACGCAATGAAAATCACCAACGCACGCGTCATCGTCTGCAGCCCCGGGCGCAACTTCGTCACCCTGAAGATCGAGACCGACGAGGGCCTCACCGGCATCGGCGACGCCACGCTGAACGGACGCGAACTGTCCGTGGCCGCCTACCTCACCGAGCACGTCATTCCCTGCCTGATCGGCCGCGACGCGCACCAGATCGAGGACATCTGGCAGTACCTCTACAAGGGCGCCTACTGGCGCCGCGGCCCGGTGACCATGACCGCCATCGCCGCGGTCGACACGGCGCTGTGGGACATCAAGGCCAAGGCCGCCAACCTGCCGCTGTACCAGCTGCTCGGCGGCAAGAGCCGCACCGGCGTGATGGTGTACGGCCACGCCAACGGCCGCGACATCGAGCAGACCGTGGAAGAAGTGCTGCGCTACAAGGAAGAAGGCTATCTGGCGATCCGCGCGCAGAGCGGCGTGCCGGGCCTGGAGAAGGTCTACGGCGTAGGCCGCGGCACCATGTTCTACGAGCCGGCCGACGCCGACCTGCCCAGCGAGCACGACTGGTCGACCGCCAAGTACCTGGAGCACACGCCGAAGCTGTTCGACGCGGTGCGCAGCGCGGTCGGCCCCGACATCCACCTGCTGCACGACGTTCACCACCGCCTGACGCCCATCGAGGCCGGACGGCTGGGCAAGGCGCTGGAGCCCTTCAACCTGTTCTGGATGGAAGACGCCACGCCGGCCGAGAACCAGGAATCCTTCAGGCTGATCCGCCAGCACACGACCACGCCGCTGGCCGTGGGCGAGATCTTCAACAGCATCTGGGACTGCAAGGACCTGATCGAGAACCAGCTGATCGACTACATCCGCACCACGGTGGTCCACGCCGGCGGCATCACGCAGCTGCGCCGCATCGCCGACCTGGCCTCGCTCTACCAGGTGCGCACCGGCTGCCACGGCGCAACCGACCTGTCGCCGGCCTGCATGGGCGCTGCGCTGCACTTCGACATGTGGGTGCCCAACTTCGGCATCCAGGAATACATGCGCCACACGGAAGAGACGGACGCGGTGTTCCCGCACGCCTACAGCTTTGCCGACGGCATGCTGCACCCGGGCGAGGCTCCGGGCCACGGCGTGGACATCGACGAGAAGCTCGCCGCAAAGTATCCGTACAAGCGCGCCTACCTCCCGGTGAACCGGCAGCAGCACGACGGCACGCTCTGGAACTGGTGAGCGGAGAACACGACGCCATGAAGCGCCTGCATCCCGACGCCCTGCCCCACCTGCCCGCGGACGTTGCGAGGCCGCGCTACGCGCGCGGCGAGCTGTGCGCCGGCATCGTCCACCTTGGCGTGGGCGCCTTCCACCGCGCGCACCTCGCCGTCGTCAACGAGGCCGCGCTGCACGCCAGCGGCGACCTGCGCTGGGGCACGGTCGGCGTCTCGCTGCGTGCGGCCGACACGCGCGACGCGCTGCAGCCGCAAGGCGGCCTCTACACACTGGCCCTGCGCGATGCGGCCGACGACGGCAGCCCGCGCGAGACGCTTCAGGTGGTGGGCAACCTGCTCGACGTGCTCGTCGCGCCGGAAGACCCGCAGGCCGTGCTCGAACGCATCGCCCATCCGGACACGCGCATCGTCGGCCTCACGATCACCGAGAAGGGCTACCACCACGACCCGGCCACGGGCGCATTGCGGCTGGACGACGCCGGCATCGCTCACGACCTGGCGAACCCGCAAGCGCCGCGCACCATGCCCGGCTTCGTGGTGCACGCGCTGAACCTGCGCCGCCAGCGCGAGTTGCCGCCGGTCACGCTGCTGTCGTGCGACAACCTGCCCTCCAATGGCGACACGCTGCGCGGCATCGTGCTGGCATTCGCAAGGCAGGTCGACCCGGCGTTGCACGACTGGATCGACGCGCACTGCACCTTTCCCAACTCGATGGTCGACCGCATCGTGCCGCGCACCACCGACGCCGACCGCGAGCGCATCTCGGCACGACTGGGCGTGGAAGACGCATGGCCGGTGGTCGGAGAGCCCTTTCTCGAATGGGTGGTGGAAGACCGCTTCGCCAACGGCCGGCCCGACTGGACCGCAGGCGGCGCCCGCTTCGTCGAGCACGCCGAGCCTTTCGAGCGGCTGAAGCTGCGCATGGTCAACGGCAGCCATTCGGCGCTGGCGTACCTGGGCGCGATGGCCGGGCTGCGCACGGTGGACCGCGCGGTGGCCGTGCCCGAACTGCGCGGCTACATCGACGCGCTGATGCGCGAGGAGATCGCGCCCACGCTGCCGGTGATGCAAGGGCTGGACCTCGATGGCTATCGTGCGCGGCTGCTGCAGCGCTTTTCGAACCCCGCCCTGCAGCACCAGACGAAGCAGATCGCGATGGACGGCTCGCAGAAGCTGCCGCAGCGCCTGCTGGGCACGGTGCGCGACCGGCTCGCGGCCGGGCAGCCGATCGAACGGTTGGCGTTGGCCGTGGCCGCATGGATCCATTACCTTCGCGGCGTCGACGAGACCGGCGCCTCGCACGACATCCAGGATCCGCTGGCCGCCGCCCTGGCCGAACGGCTGGCGCAGGCTGGCGCGGCGGCGTCCTCGGTGCACGAGCGGGTTGCCTTCTTCACCGGCTTTGCCCCGGTGTTCGGTGAACTCGGCGGTGTGCCCGCCTTTGTCTACGCGGTGGCCCGGCATCTCGCGATGCTGGAGGAGCGCGGCGTGATCGCGGCGCTCGAGGCGGCCGTGTGACGTGAATCAGGGCGTGGCGAGCACCATCGTCCAGTAGAACGGATAGGCGTTGGCCGAGGTGCCGCGCACGCATGCCAGGGCCACGTGCTTGTAGCTCGCGCCCATCAGGTTGCGGCAGTGGCCTTCGCTCAACTGCCAGGAGTTCATGGCGGACGCCACGCTTGTCTGGCCCGCCGCGATGTTCTCTGCGACGCCCGACCATGCGTAGCCCGCGTCGGTGACGCGCACGCCCACGGTGCTGCCGTCCGAGCCGGTGTGGTCGAAGAAATTCTTCGCGACCATGTCGTTCGACTGGCGCGCGGCCGCGGTGTCGAGCCTGGTGTTCCAAGAGAGAGGCGCTGCGGCCGGGAATTGCGTGGTTCCGCAGGTGCGGGCTTCGCTTCGGAACTGGTTGACGCGGGTGATCGTGTCCTGCGCGAAGTCCGGCAGGCCGCAGCTCTCGAGAGCGGTGGGCGCAGATGCGGGAGCCGGTGCCGGAGCGGTCGCAGGGGCAGGCGCGGGTGCGGGTGCGGCCGGTACGCCCAGGCCCAGAGGCACTCCTCCACCGCCCCCGCCTCCTCCACCGCCGCACGATGCGAGCAGCAATGTGGCGAGGACGCTGGTGGCGGTGGCTGTGTGTCTCAGGTTCATTCGTTTCTTGTCGCGATCCGGGAAAGCAGGCAGTGCAAGGGTTTCAGAGAAGGCGCGTTCATCGCGCGGAGCGCGATCGGCTGCGCCGTTCCAGCTTCGCCGCCAGTTCGGCCGAGGAAAGTCCGCGCGGAGCGGAGCGGATCGCCTCGTAGCGATAGACGCGGAAGCCGTCCTTCTGGATGAAGCTGAGCGGCTCCCAGCCGCGGGCCAGCGCGCAGTCGGTGATCTGCGCCATCTGCACGCCGAGGTAGTCCTGCAGGCTGTCGGCCACCGCGAGTTCGAATTTCTTCAGTTCGCGGTCCAGTGATTCGATCGCCGCGATAGCCGCCTCGACGGTGGTGAAGGGACGCACGTGCGTCACGTGCCTGCCGTGCGAGTGGGAGCGTTCCGGCACGGAGCTTTCCGAGCCGAAGTCCACGCTGGCCCCGCCCTCCATGCCGTTGAGGCCGCCAATCGAGCTCATTGCGCTCATCGCGCTCATTTCAGTCATTGCGTTCATGCCATGAACCCCATGTCGCGCAGGTAGGTGATGCCACTGGGCGCGGTGATGTTGTTGAAATTCTTCAGGTTGGGCAGGATGCCGTTGAGGTCGGAGTCGGGCACGCCGAACCACTTGGCCAGCGTTGCGGCGTACTGGTCGACGGATGTGGTGGGCAGCAGCCGGCCCTGGCCGACGTGCCACTGGTCGTCGTCGGCGGAGGTGTTGCCCACGCTCACCGGCGGCGGCGTGCCGTAGAAGGCATTGCCCTTCACCGCGCCGCCCACCACGAAGTGATGGCTGCCCCAGCCGTGGTCCGAGCCGTTGCCGTTACTCGACAGCGTGCGACCGAAGTCGGAGGCGGTGAAGGCCGTCACCTTGTCGTCGATGCCGGAATTCTTCATCTGCAGCTGGAAGGCACTCATCGCCTCGGACAAGCGCTGCATCAGGGGCCCCTGCTTGGTATCCAGATCGTCGTGCAGGTCATAGCCGCCCATGGAGACGAAGAACACCTGGCGCTTCACGCCCAGCGATGCGCGCCCGCGGATCAGGCGCGCCACCATCTTGAGCTGGGCGGCCAGATTGTTGTTGATGGGGAAACTGACGTCCAGGTCATCGGACTGGATGGCGGAGGTGATCTTTCCTTCCGCCTCCACCGCGCGCAGCGTGACCTTGTTGTATTCGTTCTCCAGAGTGTGGCCGCGCGCCTGCTGCGCGATCTGCTGCATGGCGGCCTTGACCGCCGATGAGCCGTAGACGCTGCCGGTGGCGGGACTCACGCTGTTGATGCGCACCGCCCCGCCCGTGCCGACCTGGTATTGCAGCGCCTCATCGCCCGAAAGGAACACCGCGTTGCCCGCCACCGAGATGCAGGTGAAAAGCGATGCGTTGCGCTGCCCGTTCAGCATCAGGTCGCCGAGGTTGCCGCCCCAGCCGATGGTGGAACCCTCGGGCGAGGACGACTGCCAGATCGACTGCTGGTCGTTGTGCGAGAACAGCTTGGGCGGGATCGGAAAGTCCTTGCGGTTCGTGCCGTTGAACTGCGCGCGCGTGAGCGGCTTGACGAGCGGGCCGACGTTGAGCTGCACGGCCATCTTGCCTTGGTCGAACAGCGTCGTGAGTCCGCTCATGGCCGGGTTCAGCGCGTACTTGCGACCGTTGGCGAGCGAGACGGCGGGCTTCAGCTCAGTACCCGCGAGAGACGCGTATGGCAGCGAGATGGCGCCGCGGATGGTGCTGTACTTCGTGTAGCTGTCGGTGTCGAAGTTGACGAGGGTGTTGGCGTAATCGTTGCCGCCGAACAGGAAGACGCAGACCAGCGCCTTGTAGTCGTCGCCCGGCGCAGCCTGCGCGGCGGCCTCGCCCATGGCGGCGAGGTTGAGTGCAAACGGCAGCGCGGTGCCGGCCATCGCGAGTTGGCCCGAGCGGCGCAGGAAGGCGCGGCGCGTGTGGCGGGCAGGATCGATCAGGTGCATGTTCGGTTCGCTCCGGCTGCTTTCTTTATTTCTGCACGAGGTATTCGGGCGAGCCCATCACCAGCAGCACGCCGGCGCAGATGAGGTCGAGCCTGCGGGCATCGGTCGTGGGGTTCACGAGAGGAGCCTTGCTCAGCGCATCGGTGATCAGTGCGACCGTGGCGGCCGAGAGCTGGTTGCCCGTGAGCAGCAGGTTGAGCCGCCGCACCAGCGCGGCGGGGTCGTTCACCAGCGTCTTCTCGGCTGTATAGGTCGCGATTACGTCCTTGCTGTCGAAGCCGTTCTGCAGCTTGCCTTGCAGGAAGTTCAGATAGCCGCCCACGCTGGTCTCGTTCACCAGCTGGAACTCGGGCGCCACCATCTTGTTGCTGGCGATGGAGGTCGAGGGCGGCACGTAGCCGGGACGGAAGAAGTTGAATACCGAGGGCGAGCGCAGTGGGCACTGCCCGAGGCTCTGGCTGGGATCGGAGGTGTTGCCGATGTCCCAGGTGTCGAGCGTCGAGCCGACGCCGAAGGTGCGGCCCCATTGCACGAGCCGCAGCATGGGCTCGCGCAGGTGGCCGAAGTTCGGGTCGGAAAGGCCGGCGGGGCCGCGCGCCTCGTCGTCGAGCAGCACGGCGGCGAACACGCTCTTCATGTCGCCGCGCACGCCGGCGCCGTTGTTGGCGAAGGTGTCGGCCACGCGCTTGATGTAGGCCGCGCTGGGGTTGCTGGTGACCAGCCGCTGGATCAGCTGCCGGCCGATGAAGGGCCCGACGTTCGGGTGATTGAAGAGCGTGTCGAGCGCGATCTTCAATGCCGCCGGGCCGGCCGTGCCTGCGGGCACCGTGGCGCCGAGGAAGCGCGCTTCCAGCATCGAGTGATTGGCCGCCGTGTACGCCATGGGACGCGTGGTCCAGGCGTTGGTCTCGATGGTGTAGCTGGCGTTGGGCGGGCGAAAGGCATTGCGCTCCGCAGCACGGATGTCGAGGTCGTAGCCGGTGAAGACGCGCGCGAGGTTCGTGACGTCACTCTGCACGTAGGTCTCGATCGGCTGGCCGTCGGCGCCGGTCTTCACCGTGCCGTTGCTCTCCAGCTGATAGAGGCCGATGGTCATGAGCTGCATGACCTCGCGCGCATAGTTCTCGTCGGGCTGGCGGCCGGAGTTGTCTTCCTTCCTGTTGCCGCGGGTGTTGAGGTAGAAGCCCATCGCCGGGTTCAGCGTCACGTCTTCCAGCAGCTGGCGGAAGTTGCCGGTGACACCGTTGGCAAGCATGTCCCAGTACTGCGCCATCATGGACGTGGGCCAGCTCGACCCGATCTCGGTGCCCGAGACCACGAAGATCTCGCTCAGTGCCAGCGCCATGCGCTTGCGCACCGGGTCGGCGGCTGTCATGAGCTGGCGCCAGATCATGGCGTCGGCATTGACAGTCTCGTACGGCTTGCTGTTGACCCACTCCCAGGCCGAAGGCTGGCGCGCCGCACCGAGCTGCTCGCTGAGCCACGGCATGTAGCCCTTGGCGCGCACGGCGGCGATCTCGGCGTCCGAGGCGGAGAACTGGGCCTGCAGCAGGAAGCGGGCGGCCTCGGCGTCGTTCTGCGCCTGGGGATAGTGATAGGGGCCGGTGTCGGGCGTCGTGCCCGGACCGGGGTTGGAACCGGGCAGGCCGCCGATCGGAAAGCCAACGCCTGCGGAGCCACCGCCGCCCCCGCCTCCACCGCATGCGGCCAGTGCCGCCGCCATGGAGAACGCGGCCGCGACCTTCAGGGGCCACGAGCCGTCCTGAATTGCCCTGTGCTCGCCTGTTGCCGCTGTCTCCGCGACGTACACCACCTCGTCGGCCGGTCTTGCGCGCTCGGCCTCCAACTGTTCCAGCATGATCCTCGCTCCTGCGGCGTATCGACGCCTGTTGGAGGGATCAAGGCAAGCGGCATGCCCCTGCGGAAAACAACCGGACGGGTGTCCAAAACTGGCGAGGTCGCCACAAAAATGTGTGCCAATGTGACTTTTTAGTCACTCCTTGAAACAAAATTGGCATGCCAGAGGGCATGCCAATGCTTCAGCAAACATTCAGGCGACAGTGTCAATCGCGCTCATCGTCCCAGCCGTTCGGCGGGCGATAGGGATAGCCGGGGCCGTAGTAGATGCGACCGGGCGGCGGGGTGTAGATCGGAGCCGGACGGTAATACACCGGAGGCGGCGGCCGGTAGTAGACCGGCGGCGGCGGTTCGTAATAGATGGGAGCCGGATACGGGTAGACCGGCGGCGGCGCGTAGTACGGTGCCGGATAGCCGCCGACCACGTAGCCGGGGGTGCCGATCTGCACCGACCAGCTTCCGCGCGCATTTGCGGCTCCAGCAGCCAGCAACGCGCCGGCGATGACGGCACCGACGGCCGCCCACTTGAAAACAGAAGATTGAGGTTTGAGGTTCACGGTGGCTCCAGGGCCAAGGGCGGACACGCCCGGGTGGATACGCAACGCCGGATGCATCTTCGCGGTGCACCCGATTGCATGCAAGCATGGTAGCCAAACGTCACCGCGGCGAGCGGTGACAGCGCCGTGTTCAGCGCGCGATTTCGCGGCGCGAGAGCATCACGTCGCCGCTGCTGGTGTTGAAGGCGATGGTCGGAGCGCTGTAGTCGCTCAGCGGAGCGCCCAGGCCGATTTCGCCGCGGCCGTGCAGCACGCACTCTTCGCGCCGCAGGGCGATCTCGGTGCTCGGCCCGTCGTTGCCGTGGAAGCGCACCCAGGTGCCGTAGGTGCTGACGTCGATCAGCACGCAGCTGCCCTGCCGCAGTTCGATGCGCGCATGAAGCCGCGAGACGCGGGGGTCGTTGACCACGAACTGCGCGTCGTCGACGCGGCCCAGGTGGATCGGGAGCTCCTCCGTGCGGAACATCGAGCGGACATCGAGCCACGCCAGCTCGATCTGGCCGAACGAGGAGTCGGGCATGCGCAAGGGAGCCAGCGCAGCGGGCACGGTGAGGAATGTCGTCACGTCCTCCTGCCAGTCGATCCGGTGCACGACCGACATCTCGCTGCGCCCGCGGATGTTGATGAGGCCGAGGTCGCGATGCTGCACAGAGCCTTCACGCAATTGGGAGATGACCGCGGCGGTCACCCAGATCTGGCCCGGGCCGGCCAGGTCGCTCAGCCGCGAGGCCAGGTTGACGGCATCGCCGTAGCAATCGCCCTCGACCTCGACCACTTCGCCGCTGGCCACGCCGATCTGCAGCGCCATGCGCAAGGGTGCCGGCCACGCGAGCAGCCGCTTCTGGTGATAGCGCTGCAACTCGATGACCGCATGCGTCGCCGCCGCGCCGCTGGTGAAGATGGCGAACACGCCATCGCCGAGCGACTTCACCACCCGGCCGCCATGCGCCTGGCACACGCCGCCGATCCACTGCGTCAGCCGGGTCACGGTCTCGGTGGCACGCGCATTTCCCATGGCCTCGAAGACCCTCGTGCTCCCCGTCAAGTCCGCGAATACGACTGTGGAATTGACACCCATACTCTTATGATTCTCGATTTCTATCGCTGGTTGTAAATGCCCGTGGGCTCCCTGCATTTCCACGCAGGCAGTTCTCCTGGCACATGTACGTTCACGCGCCGGAGAGGAAACCTGCTTGTCCTTCGCCTTCGATAAATAAAACTATCGGATCGGGATATGTATACGCCACCGGTGAATGAACAGATGCAAAAGGTTCATTCCATTCAAGGCTTGTAGTACTTTGGAAAACAAAATTCAATGACTAGTGAAAACGATAAGTAAAGCGTGTTGTTTACAAACAAGAAACATCGTTTCGGATCTTGTGGAATGGTTAACTGAGGCTTAAGGTAGCGGCCGTTCCCGCTTCCGGCAATACGCTTTCCGTTCCCACCCATGCTCTTGCGCCGCTTTCTTCGTCTGCTGAACGTACCCGGCTTCGGATCCCGCCAGGCGACGGAGAGCCAGCTCGGTCGTATCCGTACTGCGATGCTGTCGGTGCTCCAGGGTCATGGCGGCCACTCGGTCCAGCGCGTCAGTCAGCGCGTGCGTTTCGCCGCCGACGTCGAAGCACTCTGGTACCTGCGGCAGGACGTGATGATGGCGTTGAGCGCCATCGACGGCGAGACCGCCGCCCGTCGGCAAATGAAAGCCATCAACAGCATGTTCAAAGGCGGATTGCCCGGTTCGATGGGGCCTCGGGCGCACCAGCGCTTTACCCAAAGCAAATGAAACAACGACGGCCCTTTCGGGGCCGTTTTCATTTTTAACGTTCTATTTTCTTTGTGTCTTGATCAATGGGCGTGATGATGGTCATGTCCATGGTGATCGTCATGCGCGGATGCGTGTCGGTGGCCCCAAACGAGAAAAATATCACGCCCTTCCGCCGCCATCGATACCTTGGCGCCCACCGGCAATAGCACCTTCGTCTGCACGTGGCCGAACGGCAGGCCCGCGAGCACGGGGATCTTGAGCGACGAACGCAGCCGGTCGATCACCGTGTTCAGACCGAACCCGCGGTCATAGCCCGGCACGCTGCGGATGCCGGTGAACTGCCCGAACACGATCGCGCGCTGGCGCGCCAGCACGCCGGCCATCCGCAGCTGGTCGAGCATTCGTTCGATGCGGTACGGATGCTCGTTGACGTCCTCGATGAAGAGCACGCCCTTGTCCACCACCGGGAAATACGGCGTACCAAGCAGGCTGCTGAGCACGCAGAGATTGCCGCCCCACAGCACCGCGTCCTGCACGGGCTTGAACTTCAGGTCGATGTCGCGCGCCGGCATGCGCCAGCCGGTGCCTTCGCCCTGCCCTGTGACGAGATCGTCGAAGCACGCTTCCATGATGTCGTCAGGGCCGCCTTCGGCGCCGAAGTCTTCGCCGACCGCGGGCCCCGACCAGGTCACGGCGCCGGTCTTGGTCAGCAGCGCGTTCTGCAGCGCGGTGAAGTCGCTGCAGCCGACGAACTCGGTGCCCTTCTCGATCGCCTTGGTCAGCGCCTTGTACGGAATGGCGTCGAGGATGCGCGTGAGCCCGTAGCCGCCGCGCGCGATGAGCGCCACGTCGGCGCCGCTGGCGGCGGCGCGCGAGATCGCGGCGAGCCGCGTGGCGTCGTCGCCCGCGAAGCGCTGGTGCACCGAGAGTGCCGCATCGTCGACTTCGACTTCATGGCCCAGCGCCTTGAGCCGCTTCACGCCGCGCCGGAAAGCGGCCTTGTCGCGGACCGCGCTGGAGGGAGAGTAGATGTAGATGTGTTTGGTCACGCGGTCGAGTATCCCATTGCGTTTCGCACTTGCGGCACGAACGTTCGGGCCTGCTCGGGCGACGGCCCCGACGAAGTCGCTACGGGCCCGAGCGCACGCAGAGCTGCTTCGTAGCCACGATCGGGGAACGGCGCGCGCCAAGCATCTCCGATGCGTTCACGCCCTTCCGGCGCGACAAGCGCGGCGGCAAAACGCTCAGGGGCTGCAGCCATCAGCAACGCGGCAAGTCCGGAGCCTGCGTCGCTGTGCACGAGCGCCATCGGCGTCGAGCCGGGTTGCACGCGGTCCAGCCATTCGAGCAGCACGTCGCGATGCCACTCGAGGCTATGCGGCACCTCGCGCTTGGGCTTGTCGCTCCTGCCGAAGCCGATCAGGTCGGGCACCAATGTGCGCACACCGGGCAGGCCCACGAGATGCCGGAAGAAGTAGCCCCACTCGCCGGGCCCGTGCAGGCACAGGCAGCAGGCGGCGCCCGTCCCATCGCCCTCCCAGCGTTCGTCGATGTAGTGCATGCGCCAGCCATGCTGGCTTGGAAGGTCCTGCACGTAGTGCGGCGCGAAGCCATAGCCGGACAGCGCATCGAAGCGCTCGTTCGGCGTGCGCAGCGCGTCGTCGCGCAACGGCTCGGCCTGCGCACGCGCGGCGCTGCGGCGTTGCTGGAAGAAAGCCTGCAGCACCGCGGCGCACTCCTGCGCCAGCACCCCACCCTGCACCTGCGTGTGGTGATTCAGCCGCGGCTCGGCGAAGAGGTCGAGCACCGAGCCGGCCGCACCGGTCTTCGGATCGGCCGCGCCGTACACCACGCGCGCGAGGCGCGAGTGCAGCATCGCCCCGGAGCACATCGCGCACGGCTCGAGCGTGACGAACAGCTCGCAGCCGTCGAGCCGGTAGTTGCCGAGCGCCGCCGCGCCGGCGCGCAGCGCATTGATCTCGGCATGCGCGCTCGGATCATGCTGAGCCACGGGCGTATTGCGGCCCGACGCGATCAACCGGCCGTCCTTCACCAGCACCGCTCCCACCGGCACCTCGCCCGCCTCGGCGGCAAACCGCGCCTCGGCGAGCGCCAGCGCCATCCAGTGCGCATCGTCGTGCGTCAAGGGCGACGGGATCGGCTCAGTTGTCATCGGGCATCTGCCGCGTCTTCGCGGCAGCGTCCAGCGCTTCCTTGACCTGTTGCTGAACCTGCTGCGCCTGGTCGCGCACGTTCACGGGTGCGTCACCGGCGGCCGGCGCGGCCACGCCGGGCACAGCCGGCCGCGCGGAGGAAGCCGCGCTCGTCATCTGCTTCTTGGCGAGCAGGCCGACGATCACCAGCGCCAGTACGAGGCCGATCAGGCCGAGTCCGCGCATCTCAGCGACCCTCCGCCACCGGAGCCTCGGCGGTCATGCCCAGGCGGTCCATCCATACGGCAAGTGCCTGTTCGTCCTGCGTGCCTGCGCTGTAGACCGCGTGCATCGCTGCGTGCGATTCGCGCCGGTGCTGGTTGAGCTTGATCTTGCATTGCAGCGCCGTCACGCACAGCTCGAAGCCCACGATGCCGGCGAGCATCTTGAGCTGGAACTCCTCGCCCAGGTCGCGCCACTGCTGCGCGTAGGCGGGTTCGTGGTCGTGGATCAGCTTCTTGAGCAGTGCGTCCTTGTCGCCCGGCTCCTCGATCAGCCGCGCCTCCACGGTGCAGTGCACCGCCAGGTAGTTCCAGGTCGGCACGCGGGCCAGGTCGGGATAGACGGAGGGCGAGAGGTACGAATGCGGTCCGAGGAAGGTGACCGCCGCCCGGGGCCGGGCCTGCAGATAGCGCCAGTGCGGGTTGGGCTTGGCGCAATGTCCCCACAGCACCAGTTCGTCGCCCGCGCGTTGTTCGGCCACCAGCGGTAGGTGCGTGACGTACGGCAGTCCGTCGTCATCGTTCGAGATCAGGCTCGCGAACGGGTGCGAGCGCATCAGCTCCAGCGCGATGGCCGGATCCTTGGCATTGAACTGCGGGGGCATGTACATGGGGCTTATTCCTCGTGGAACCTCG
This sequence comes from Variovorax gossypii, assembly GCF_003965815.1. Taxonomy (GTDB): domain Bacteria; phylum Pseudomonadota; class Gammaproteobacteria; order Burkholderiales; family Burkholderiaceae_C; genus Variovorax; species Variovorax gossypii. Next base: position 743,458 of record NZ_RXOE01000001.1, read on the forward strand.
TGGCGAGGCCCCATTCTCCCCGAGCCGCCTACTTTGCGCGCGGCGTCTCCAGCAGCTTCACCATCGCGGTGTAGCCGCGCGCCTTCGCCAGTTGCAGCGGCGTGTTGCCCTGGCGGTCCGTCAGCTTGAGGCTGGCACCGGCGTCGACCAAGGCGGCCAGCGTGCGCTGGTGGCGCGGCCCGCCGTCGCCCAGCACGATGGACTCGATCACCGCCGTCCAGTGCAGGTTGTTGACGTGGTCGAGCGGCGCGCCCGCGGCGATCAGCCTGCGCACCACTTCGTCGTGTCCGAGATGGGCCGCCGCGATGAGCGCGGTGCCGTCGTAGCGGCTCGTGGTCTGCCCGGGCTTCGCTCCGAGCGACAGCAGCACCGAGAGCGTCGCGGCGTCGTCCGCCACCGAGGCGATGGTGACGGCGTCGTAGCGGTCGTCCTCCAGCAGGTCGAGGTCCGCGCCGGCCTTGGCCAGCAGCTTGATCGCATCGCGCTGCCGCGCGAACGTGGCGACATGCAGCGGCGTGCGGCCCCGCGCGTCGCGCGCATCGAGATTCGCGCCCGAGGCGACAAGCGCCTTCAGCTTCTGCAGGTCGCCATGCCATGCGGCCTGGTGCAGCCCGTCGAAGGCCAGCACCTCGGCCGCCAGCGGCGGCACCTGGGCGAGCGCGCCCAGCGGCACGCCCAGCCCGAGCGCGACCGCCAGCACACCCGGCCAGATACCGCGCGCCTTCATCAGAGCAGGCCCTTGACCTTCTCGAGCGCCGCGTTGGCGCACTGCTCGTCGAGGTGGCCGCCGGGCGCGCCGCCCACGCCGACCGCGCCGATCACTTCATTGCCCGACTTGACCGGCACGCCGCCGCCCAGCAGCAGGAAGCCCGGCAGGTACACCAGGTTCGCCGCGCCCGGGTTCTTCTGTGCGCCTTCCATCATGGCCTGCGTGGGGCTCTTGGCCGAAGCCGAAGTCCAGGCCTTGCGCTCGCTCGATGCCAGCGTGTGGGGGCCGGCGTTGTCGGCGCGCTGCACGGCACGCACGGTGCCGGCGCGGTCGACCACGGTGGCGGCCACGTTGTAGCCGTTGGCCGCGCAGGCCGCCACGGCTTCGGCCGCGATCTGGTTGGCCAGCGCGAGAGACATGTTCTTTTCGGTACGCACTGCCGGTGCGGGCGTCTGGGCCTGGGCGACGGAAGCGGCGAGCAGGACGGCGAGGCTGCCGAGGCGAACGATGGTTTGCATTGTTTGGTTTCTCCAGTGGATTCGGGTAGTTGCGCCGGCTGTTGCCGACGGCTGCGCCACTGTAGAAAACACGGCCCGCGACGGCCATTCGTACGGCTACGCCCGCCGCTCCGTAGTTCTACGGAGCACCGTCGTCCACCAGCACGGCATAGCGCCGGATCAGCTGCGCGAGTGAATCGCAGTCGAGCTTGGCGAACAGGTTCGCACGGTGCGTCTCGACCGTGCGCGGCGACAGCGCCAGCGTTCGCGCGATCTCCTTGTTGGTCAGCCCCTGCACGATGAAGGCGAGCACCTCGCGCTCCCGCTCCGACAGCTGCGACACCCTCTCGCGCGCGGCGTTGTCGGCCTGCGAGCGCTCGCGCGAGCGCACGTGCTGGCGCACCGCCTGCTGCAGCGCCTCGAGCAGTTGCTCGTCGTCCACCGGCTTCTCGAGGAACTCGGCCGCGCCGGCCTTGAAGGCGCGGCGGCACATCTCGACGGTGCCGTGGCCCGTCAGCATGATCACCGGCTGGTCGACGCCCTGCGCCACCAGCCGGTCGAGCACCGTGAGCCCGCTGATGCCGGGCATGCGCACGTCGAGCACGATGGCGCCGACGCTCGCGCGGTCGAAGCCGTCGATGAAGGCCTGCGGGTCAGCCCAGGCCTGCACGCGCAGGCCGACGGTGCCGATCAGCAGCGAGAGGCTGTCGCGCACCGCCTGGTCGTCGTCGATCAGGTGGATCAGCGGCGATTGCGGCTGATGGGTGTTCGGAATGCTCATGAAGACGACGCGACGAGTGGCAGCAGCAAGGTGAAGCGCGCACCGCGCGGCGAGGCATTGGCCGCGCTCAGGCTGCCGCCCATGCCGCCGGCCAGCGTTTCGCTGAGGCTCAGGCCGAGGCCCAGCCCGCCTTCGCGCGTGCTGAAGAAGGGTTCGAAAAGGCGCGGCAGCGCTTCAGGGGCGATGCCGCGCCCGTTGTCGGTCACGGTCAGCACGCCCTCCTGCCCGTTGCGGCCGACCGACACGACGAGGCGCCGTTCGGCCGCAGGCACGAGGTCGAGCGCCTGTAGCGCGTTCATCAGCAGGTTGTGCACGATCTGCTCGAGCGCCACCGCCTCCGCTTGCACGCGCACAGGGGCCTGCGCCGTGGCATCGAACTGCGCGGCGACGTCGTGCTTCGCGAACTCGGGCGCGAGCAGGTGCATGGCACTGCGCACGACCTCCTGCAGCACAAGAGGCCGGGTCTCGCCGCCGGCTTCGGGCCGCTCGATCACGCGGCGCAGGCGCCCCACCACGCCGGCCGCGCGGCGAGCCTGCTCGACCGCCTGCCCCATCGCGTCGCGTGCGGTGACCAGGTCGGGCGGCTCGTCGTCGAGCAGGCGGCGGGCGGCCTGGGCGTTGGCAAGCACCGCCGTCAGCGGCTGGTTGAGTTCGTGCGCGAGGCCTGCCGACAGTTCGCCCAGCGCATTGAGCCTGGCGACCTGCCCGAGCCGCAACAGCTCCTCGGCCCGCCGCCGCGCCACGCGCTGGCGCTGCGCGGCCCACAGGCCCGCCAGCAGCACCGCCATGGCCAGCGCCCAGCCGGCAATGGCGCGCCACGGCAGCTCGCCCCAGCCCACCTGCCGCTCGGCCACGAGATCGAAAGGCTGGCTCGGCGAGGCCAGTGCCTTGCTCAGGGCGAAACGCCATCCGGTCTCCGGGCTCGTGGACAGAACACCGGGTTGCAGCACCAGCTGCTGCCCGTCTCGCTGCAGGCTCAGCCGCACGGGGCTGCGCTGCGGGTTCATCGGCCAGTCGCGCCATGGCACGGAGCCGGCCAGGTCGATGTCGAGCGCGTAGCTGAACGGCGTGGCGCCGATCACCAGCACATAGCGGCCATGGGCCAGGTCGAGCGTTGCCAGCTCGGCGCGCTGCAGGCTGCGCGAACGCGCCTCGGCCGCTGCCAGCACGGCGGCCTGCGAGCTGTCGGGCCAGGGCTCGTCGCGCTCGCGGCGCTGCACGCGCAGGATCGATGAATACACCGAGGGCAGGCGCTGCTCGGGATGGTCCGCGCCGGTGCTGGGCTCCAGCAGCGCGAGCGTGGCCAGCACGGCGTCGTACTGCACCATCTGCTGGCTCATGAGGCGGTGCGCGATGCGCACGTCGGTCTCGAAGTCCTGGTGCATCCGCGCCAGCTCCGAGCGTGCGAGCCACACCGCGCCCACGGCGGTGAGCGCCAGCCATGCCAGCCACCAACCGCCTTGCGAACGCAACCACTGTTTCATGGCGCGGATTGTGCCCGGCGCCGCGACGCCGCCCGGTTGGCCGAAAATGCGGCAACAGACATGGCCGACACACAGGACTCCCTTTTCCCCGATCTCCCGCGCCCCGAGGACGCATCCGCGGCAGCATCTCCGTCCGCCAAGGCGCAGGCCGCCGAACCTTCCGCGAAGAAGAAGCCGCGCACCGCGACAGTCGAGCCAGCGCCGACGAATCCGGAACTGGTCGAACTGGCCGCCGCGCTGCCTCCCAACCTGCGGCTGGGTACATCGTCGTGGAGCTACCCCGGCTGGGCGAACCTGGTGTGGGACGGCGAATACGCCGAGACGGTGCTGTCGAAGAACGGGCTTTCCGCACTCGCGAAGCATCCTCTGTTCCGCACCGTGAGCGTGGACCGCAACTTCTACCGCGCCCTCACCGCCAGCCAGTACGCGCGCTACGCATCCATGGTGCCCGACGACTTCCGCTTCATGGTGAAGGCGCCGAGCCTCGTGACCGACGCCACCGTGCGCGACGAAAGCGGCCGGGGCATGCAGGCCAACCCGGTGTTCCTCAGCAGCGAGATCGCTCGGCAGGAATTCGTGCTGCCCGCACTGGAAGGGCTCGGCCATCGCATCGGCGTGCTGGTGTTCCAGCTGAGCCCGATCCCGGGGCACATCCTGGCCGACCAGCCCGCCCTGCTCGCGCGCATCGCGGCGATGCTCGAATCGCTGCCCGACATCAGGTCGACGGCGCCCGACGCGGTGATCGCCGTCGAGGTGCGCGACCCGCAACTGCTCAACCCTGCCTTCGCCGAGATGTTGCGCAGCGTGGGCGCCACCTTCTGCATGGGCCTGCACGCCAAGATGCCGCCCATCGAAGACCAGCTGCCGATGTTGCGGGCGCTGTGGCCGGGGCCGCTGGTGTGCCGCTGGAACCTGCACCGGCGCCACGGCCGTTTCGGCTACGAAGACGCCGAGAAGCTCTACGGCCCCTTCGACAAGATCGTCGACCCCGATCCGGAAACGCGCGCGGCGCTCGCCAAGGTGATCGCCGGCACCACCCGCGCGGGCCAGAACGCCTTCGTCACCGTGAGCAACAACGCCGAAGGCTGCGCGCCGCTGACGATCGCGCAGCTCGCGCGGGACATCCTCGAACTGGCGCCGCGTTAGCCGATGTTCTGCTTCGCCGCGACCGTCATCTCGACCTCGACGGTCGCGTTCTTCGGCAGCGCATAGACGCCGACCGCCGTGCGCACATGCACGCCGGCGTCGCCGAACACGCGATGCAGCAGGTCGGAGGCGGCATCAGCCACTTCGCTCTGCTGCGTGAAATCGGCCGTGCACTGCACGAACACACCCACGCGCAGGACTTTCTCGACGACATCGAGCGAACCGAGCGCGCGCCGCAGCAGCGCGAGGCTGCGCAGGGCACAGATCTGCGCGCCTTCGCGCGCCTTGTCGAGCGACACAGCGTCGCCCACGCGGCCGGTGACCACCACCGTGGTGCCCACGCGCGGCACCTGCCCGCTCAGGTAGATGGTGCGGCCGTCGCGCACCAGCGGCACGTAGTGGCCGCCGGCGATGATCTCGCCGTCGAAGCTGTGGCCCAGCTCCGCCGCGATCTGGTCGGCGATCTGGTCCCGGGTCTTTTCTGCTGCTGTCGTCATGTCGTTTCCGTGAAAGTGAGAGCCATTGTCGTCAGCTGTTCCGCATCGAAACAGATACAGAAGGCGTCGATGCGAGGCAGAACAGCTCAAGCCGCCGAAAGGCCCGATGCGACGTCGGGCCACCGGCCCAGCACTTCATGCACGCCCTCGCCCACGTGGCTGTCGATCAGTACCAGCGAGGCCGCGGTCCATCGGACAGGTTCTTCCAGCGCGTGCTTCTCGAGCTTGCGGCGCGCATAGGCCACCGTCATGTGCGGCGTGAACGAGCGCGGGGGCTTCAGGCCCGCGTCGGCCAGCGCCTCGCCCAGGCGCTGCCTGAAGGCCTTCAGCGCCGAGACGCCTTCGTCATCGTCGGCGCACAGCACGAGCGCGCCCTTGGTGTAGCTCATGGCCTTCTCGAAGACGATGTCGAACGTGGGCGGCACCACCGACGCCGCAGCCTTGGAGGCCAGCGCGACCTTGTCGGCGGGCACGCTCGGATATCCGCCGAGGTCGAACAGCGTGACATGCAGGCGATGCGCGTCGACTAACGTTCCTTTCAGTGCGTGCTGCGAATTCATGCGCTCGCCGAGCGCGGCGATCGATGTTGCGTCGTGCGAGGCGGGAACGATGGCGAAGAAGAGAGAGTGTTCGAGCGCGGGCGCCACGCGAGGCGCCTTGCTCCGGGGGCGTGGCAAAGGTTTCGGCGGAGGCTCGATACCTGGAAGAAGAAGCTGTTCTGACATGTCTCGATCATCGCCCATCGATCGGGCTCTTCATCTGCTCTTCAGCAAGCGTCAAGCAGCCCTTCAGGCTGGCTTTCGAGAATCGTTTCACGAGGGTGGCACCGCAATGCGCAGCCACCTGTCGGATCGATCTCAACCATCCAACCAGGAAACTCATCTTGACGAAAACGCAAGCCTGCACAGCCCTTGCAGCAGCCCTTCTGCTCGGCACCATCTCCACGGCCTCGAGCGCCGCCGGCCCGAACCAGGACACCGGAATCTACGTGGGCGGTGCAATCGGCCGCTCGAGCTACAGCCTCTCGTCTTCCAACCGCATGCCCGTGCCGTGGGGCGGCCAGAAGAGCAGCAAGGCCGGCACGGCCTACAAGCTGTACGGCGGCTATCGCTTCACCGAGACCTTCGGCGTGGAAGCAGGCTATGCACGCCTCGGCCGCGTGAGCCAGTGGAGCTCGAACGGCGCCTACTCGCGCCTGCAGGCCGGCACCGGCCAGGTCTTCTACGCGGCCGCCACCGCCCGCCTGCCGCTGGGCGAATCGTTCGCCCTCAACGGCCGCCTCGGCGTCGCACGCGGGCGCGTCTCCGGCGACAACAACTGGGCGTTGCCCAGCCAGCGCATCTCGGGCAGCTCGACCGGCATGATGGTCGGCTTCGGCGCGGAGTACCGCGTGACGCAGAACCTGTCGATCACTGCGGACTACGACTACTTCGGCAAGCTGTCGAAGCAGGCGAAGGGCGGGATGGTGACTGTGGGTTTGAAGGCGAGCTTCTGAGCGTCGCCTCTTTCTTCCGGTGACTCAACGACGCGGCCTCGCATCAGCGGGGCCGCGTTGCTTGGTCCATCATTCCCACTCGATCGTCGCCGGCGGCTTGCTCGACACGTCGTAGGTCACGCGGTTGATGCCGCGCACTTCGTTGATGATGCGCCCCGACACCTTCTTCAGCAGCGCATACGGCAGCTCGGCCCAGTCGGCGGTCATGAAGTCGCTGGTCTGCACGGCACGCAGCGCGACCACGTAGTCGTAGGTGCGGCCGTCGCCCATCACGCCCACGCTCTTCACGGGCAGGAACACGGTGAAGGCCTGGCTCGTGAGGTCGTACCAGGTCTTGCCGGTGGCTTCGTCGGTGAAGTTGCGCAGCTCTTCGATGAAGATCGCATCGGCGCGGCGCAGCAGGTCGGCGTATTCCTTCTTCACTTCGCCGAGGATGCGCACTCCCAGGCCCGGGCCGGGGAACGGGTGGCGGTACACCATCTCGGGCGGCAGTCCGAGGGCCACGCCCAGTTCGCGCACTTCGTCCTTGAACAGGTCGCGCAGCGGCTCGAGCAGCTTGAGGCCCAGCTGTTCGGGCAGGCCGCCCACGTTGTGGTGGCTCTTGATGGTGACGGCCTTCTTGCTCTTGGCGCCGCCCGACTCGATGACGTCGGGGTAGATCGTGCCTTGCGCCAGGAAGGTCGCGCCCTTGTGCCCACCGCCACCGGCCTTGAGCCTGGCGGCTTCCTGCTTGAACACGGTGACGAACTCGCCGCCGATGATCTTGCGCTTGGCTTCGGGGTCGCTCACGCCGGCGAGCTTGCCGAGGAACAGGTCGCTGGCATCGACGCGGATCACCTTCGCGTGCAGCTTGCCTTCGAACATCTCCATGACCATGTCGCCTTCGTTCAGGCGCAGCAGGCCGTGGTCGACGAACACGCAGGTCAGCTGGTCGCCGATGGCGCGGTGGATGAGCGCGGCAGCCACGCTCGAATCGACGCCGCCCGACAGGCCCAGGATGACTTCTTCATCGCCCACCTGCTCGCGGATCTTCTCGACGGCTTCGGCGATGTGGTCGCGCATGACCCAGTCGGGCTTCGCGCCGCAGATGCCGAGCACGAAGCGCTCGAGGATCGCCTTGCCCTGCATCGTGTGCGTGACTTCGGGGTGGAACTGCACCGCGTAGTAGCGGCGCGCCTCGTCGGCCATGCCGGCGATGGGGCAGCTGTCGGTGCTGGCCATGAGCTTGAAGCCCGGCGGCAGTTCGGTGACCTTGTCGCCGTGGCTCATCCACACGTTGAGCATGCCGTGGCCTTCGGGGGTGGTGAAGTCGGCGATGTCCTTCAGCAGCGCCGTGTGGCCATGAGCGCGCACGGCCGCGAAGCCGAACTCGCGCTTGTGGCCGCCCTCGACCTTGCCGCCGAGCTGGTGAGCCATGGTCTGCATGCCGTAGCAGATGCCGAGCACGGGAACGCCCAGGTCGAACACGGCCTGCGGGGCCTTGTCGGTGGTTTCCTCGTACACGCTGGCGTGGCTGCCGGAGAGGATCACGCCCTTGAGGTGGCCGTCGGCGGCGTATTCGCGCACCCATTCGTCGGTGACGTCGCAGGGATGCACTTCGCTCAGCACGTGGGCTTCGCGCACGCGGCGTGCGATGAGCTGCGTGACCTGCGAGCCGAAATCGAGGATGAGGATCTTGTCGTGTTGCATGGCGAAAGGACTCAGAGCGTTGAAATGTCGAGCAGCTTCACTCCCGCCTGGGGTGCAGCCTGGATGAGTTGCTCGTCGAAGGTGGCGAGCGGGAGATTGAGCGACTTGGCGAGCCAGAGATAGCCCGCGTCGTAGAGAGACACGCCGGCATCGATGGCGACGGCAAGCACGGCCTTGTGCTGCGCCGGCGCGAGCTCGTGCAGTTCGACGCGATGGCGGATGGCGTCGAGCACGCTCCACAGCCCTTCGACCGCAGACGAGGGAATGCGGCCGCTGCGCACGCCGTTGGCGAGGATGTTGGCGCACTCCCATTGCCAGACGTTGGGCGCCTGCGGCTCGACCTCGTCGCGGCGGATGGCGGCGTAGAGCCTGCGGGTGTGCTCGCTGGCCATGTCTGGAAGCAGCCAGGCGGCCGTGACCGAGGCATCCATGACGAAGGCGGTCATTGCTGGCGCCCCTCGTCGAGCAGTGCGCGCGGCTGCGGGCCGGGCTGGATGGTGGCGTGGAGCGCGTCGATCTGGCCCAGCTCGCGCTCGATCTGCTCGTCGGTGATGACCGGCTTGCGGCGCACCGGCAGCATGCGCACGACTTCCTTGCCGTGGCGGGTGATGCGAACCTCCTCGCCCTTCTCGACCGAGTCGATCAGGGCCGAGAAGTTGTTCTTGGCTTCGGCGATGCCGATGGATTGCATTTGGGCCAGAAAATTTGAATCTGGCCCAAATTTTAAACCCAGTCTGGCCCGACTTTCAAGGTCTGGCCAGATTAAGCTCAGTCGGCGCGGTAGTTCGGCGCTTCCTTCGTGATCTGCACGTCGTGGACGTGGCTCTCACGAATGCCGGCCGTGGTGATCTCGACGAACTCGGCCTTGTTCTGCATGTCGGCGATGGTCGCGCAACCGCAGTAGCCCATGCTGGCGCGGACGCCGCCGGCCATCTGGTAGACGATCGAGACGATCGAGCCCTTGTAGGGCACGCGGCCTTCGATGCCTTCGGGCACGAGCTTGTCGGTGTTGGGGTTGCCGGTGGTCGACTCCTGGAAGTACCGGTCGGCGCTGCCCTGCTGCATCGCGCCGATGGAGCCCATGCCGCGGTAGCTCTTGTAGCTGCGGCCCTGGTACAGCACGATTTCGCCCGGCGCCTCTTCGGTGCCGGCGAACATGCTGCCCATCATGACGGTGCTCGCGCCAGCCGCGATGGCCTTGGCGATGTCGCCCGAGTAGCGCACGCCGCCGTCGGAAATCAGCGGAATGCCCGTGCCCTGCAGCGCGGTTGCGACGCTGTCGACCGCCATGATCTGCGGCACGCCCACGCCGGCCACGATGCGGGTGGTGCAGATGGAGCCGGGGCCGATGCCGACCTTGACCGCGTCAGCGCCGGCGTCGGCCAGCGCGCGGGCGGCGTCGCCGGTGGCGATGTTGCCGCCGATCACGTCGACCTGCGGATAGTTCTTCTTGACCCAGCGCACGCGCTCGATCACGCCGGCGCTGTGGCCGTGGGCCGTGTCGACCACGATGGCGTCGACGCCGGCCTTCACCAGCGCCTCGACGCGCTCCTCGGTGCCGTCACCCACGCCGACAGCGGCGCCCACGCGCAGGCGGCCGTTGGGGTCGCGCGCGGCATTGGGGAAGCTGGTCTGCTTGGTGATGTCCTTGACGGTGATGAGGCCCTTGAGCTCCCAGTCGCCGTTGATGACGAGCAGGCGCTCGAGCTTGTGCTTGTTCAGCAGCGCCTTGGCCTCGGCGAGCGTGGTGCCGTCGGGCACGGTGATGAGCTTCTCGCGCCGCGTCATGATCTCGCTGACGGGCACGTCGTAGCGGCTTTCGAAACGCAGGTCGCGGCCGGTGACGATGCCGACCACCTTGCCGGCGTCGACCACCGGGAAGCCCGAGATGCCGAGCTGGTCGGACAGGGCCATCACCTGGCGCACCGAGTGCGTCGGCGTGATCACAACCGGATCGCGCAGCACGCCCGACTCGTAGCGCTTCACCCGGGCCACTTCTGCGGCCTGCTGCTGCGCGGTGAGGTTCTTGTGCACGATCCCGATGCCGCCTTCCTGCGCGATGGCGATCGCGAGGCGGGCTTCGGTCACGGTGTCCATGGCCGCAGAGACGAGCGGCAGGTTCAGCGTGATGTTGCGGGAGAGTTTGGTGGCGAGGGAGGTGTCCTTGGGCAGGACCTGGGAGAACGCTGGCACCAACAACACGTCGTCGAAGGTGAGCGCTTTGCCGAGAAGGCGCATGGGTGAAGCTCCAAAAGACGGATTGTAACGAGGCCTCCGGCCGGTTTGCCGGTCCGGGGCCATTTCCAGACGTTGCAAAAGCACCCAACCCGGATGTTGCAAAAAGTAAGGCCCGGCTAAACTTCAGGGATGAAATTCGTGCACTGGCTGGTACTGGGATGTGTCGTTGCGCTGCCGCTGTCGGCGAGCGCTCAATGGCAATGGCTCGACAAGAACGGCAAGAAGGTCTACAGCGACCAGGCTCCGCCGCCCGACGTGCCCGAGAAGAACATCCTGCGCCGCGTAGGCCCGCCGCCGGCGGCGCGGTCCACCGCGAACCCGAATGTCGACGCGCCGCCCCTGGCGGAAGGCACCGCCGACGCCCCTGCCGCTGCGCCGAAGGCCGCGGCCGCGCCCAAGCCCACGGGCGTCGACAAGGAACTCGAGGAAAAGACCAAGAAGGCCGAAGCCGAGCAGAAGGCCAAGCAGGCCGCGGAAGAGGCAAAGATCGCGAAGGCCAAGGCCGACAACTGCGCCCTCGCCCGCCAGAGCAAGGCCACGGTCGACAGCGGCATCCGGCTGGCGAAGGTCAATGCCAAGGGCGAACGCGAGATCATGGACGACGCCGCCCGTGCCGCCGAGCAGAAGCGCATTCAGGACGTGATCAACAGCGACTGCAAGTAGCGAGGTCGTCCGTCAGTCAGTAGCCGGCCTTGCCGCCCTTGCGGCGGTTCGCGAACAGGCCGGTTCCCTTCGAGCCCTGGCGCTGGAAGCGTTCCCGGCGTGCCACCTTGGGATCCACCGCGAGGGGGCGGCACAGCTCGATGCGGTCGCCGTCCTTCAGGGCCTGATCCCATTCGACGGCCTTGCCCCAGATGCCCGGCGTCATGGCATGGCGCCAATCCAGATCCGGAAAACGCTGCGAAAGATCGCTGGCCCGGACGGCGTCGACCAGCGTCGCGCCCGGTGGGAGATGCAGCACCTGCTCGAACACCTCGCGCGCCGCGGGGGAGCAGCTCAGCGTGACCTCGATGGTCATCGGAATCAGGACGAGCCGTAGACCTGCTCGGCGCGCTTGACGAAGGCCTCGACCAGGCTGGATGCGATGGTGTCGAACACGGGGCCCACGAGCGCCTGCAGGGCGAAGTTGCTGAAGCCGTAGCTCAGGTGCAGCTCGACGCGGCAGGCGCGTTCGCCCTCTTCTCCCACGGGCGTGAATTTCCACTTGCCGTCGAGGTTGGAGAACGGCCCGTCGACCAGCTTCAGCTGCACCTCGCGGCCAGGAACATGGGTGTTGCGGGTGGTGAAGCTCTGGTGCAGCCCGGCGAAGGCCAGGCCCACTTCGGCCGTCATGCCGGCCTCGTCCTGCTCGATGACGCGGGACTTGTCGCACCACGGGAGAAACTGCGGATACTTCGCCACATCGGTGACGAGCGCATACATCTCTTCGGCGCTGTACCAGATGAGGACGGACTTGTTGACTGTTTTCATAGAATCGGCACAGCGTGCGCGACGGATTGTATTGAAGCCATGCAGCCCCCATATTCCCGAGTCATGGCCACCAAGAAACAAGATACCTCCTCCCGCATCGCCGACAACAAGAAGGCTGCCTACAACTATTTCTTCGAAGAGCGCTTCGAGGCCGGCATGGTCCTGGAAGGCTGGGAAGTCAAGTCGCTGCGCGAAGGCAAGGTGCAGCTCACCGACGGCTACGTGGTGATCCGCAACGGCGAACTCTTCGTGCTGGGCTGCCAGATCAACCCGCTCAAGAGCGCCTCCACGCATGTCAACCCCGATTCGATCCGTACCAAGAAGCTGCTGCTGAAGAAGGACGAGATCCGCCGCCTTACGGCCAAGGTCGAGCAGAAGGGCTACACGCTGGTGCCGCTCAATCTGCACTGGAAGGCCGGCAAGGTGAAGTGCGAGATTGCGCTGGCAAAGGGCAAGGCCGAGCACGACAAGCGCGACACCATCAAGGACCGCGAAGGCAAGCGCGAGGTCGAGCGCGCGATGAAGAGCCGCAACCGCTGAAGAATCTTTTTTTGCGGACGATGGAATAAAAGCCGCGCCGCGGGCGTTTGTGCGGTTGTCACCGGAAGCACCGGTGTCGCCACCAACAAGGAGTTCTTCCATGTCGCCTTTCCGCGCATCTTCCGCCGTCCTGCTGAGCGCCCTTCTCGCGCTCCCTGCCTTCGCCCAGCCCAAGCCCGCCGACGGCGCCCTCGTGGGCCCGAACGGCATGACGCTCTACACCTTCGACAAGGACACGGCCGGCAGCGGCAAGTCGGTCTGCAACGGCGGATGCGCCACCAACTGGCCGCCCTTCATGGCGGCCGACGGCGACAAGCCCAGCGGCGACTTCACTATCGTCACCCGCGACGACGGCAAGAAGCAATGGGCAGCCAAGGGCTGGCCGCTGTACTACTGGGCCAAGGACACCAAGCCCGGCGACAAGACCGGCGACGGCGTCAACGGCACGTGGAAGACCGCCAAGCCCTGATCCGCCGGCCCTTCCCGCCCTTCGCCCTCCGCCCTTCGCTCCATGGACGCCCGCCTGCTGGTCGAGCACATCCCGAGCCTGCGCCGCTACGCGCGGGCGCTCACGGGCAATGCGTGGGCGGCGGACGACCTGGTGCAGGACACGCTGGAGCGCGCCTGCAGCAAGTGGCGCCTGTGGGTGGTGGGCAGCGACCTGCGGGCGTGGCTCTTCACCGTCATGCACAACATCTTCGCGAGCCAGGTGCGCCGCACGCCTCCGCCCCACGCCGTGGTGCCGCTCGACGAAGTGGCGCAGGAGGTGCAGGGCATGGCCGACTCCGGCCGCGACCAGGGCACCGGCATCGACCTGCAGCGCTGCCTGATGCAGTTGCCCGAGGAGCAGCGCGCCGTGCTGCTGCTGGTGACGCTCGAAGACCTGTCGTATGCCGAAGTCGCCAGGGTGCTCGGCGTTCCGGTCGGCACGGTGATGTCGCGCCTGTCGCGTGCCCGCGTGCGGCTGCAGGAACTGCTGGACGGCGCGTCGCCCGCCGTGCGCCCCGGCCTGCGCCGCCTCAAGTGAAAACTGCCGCAGCATCATGAACCGCCCCGCCCCGCCCCCTACCGACGACGAACTGCACGCCTGGGTCGACGGCCAGTTGCCTCCGGACCGCCTTGACGCAGTCGAGCAAGCGATTGCACGCGACCCCGCCGCGGCCGCCAAGGTTGCGGCATGGCACGCGCAACGCGACTCCCTGCGCCGGCTGCACGGCGAGCTGCTCGACGCGCCCATCCCCGCACCTCTGCTGGGCGCACTGGACCGCCGCCAGCCACGCCGGACGCAGCAACGCACTTCGTGGATGCGCTGGGGTGGCCTCGCGGCCGGCCTGCTGGTCGCATTCGCCGCCGGCTGGCTCGGGAATGCGCAATGGACCCAGTGGTCCGCGCCGCGCGCCAGCGCCCAACTCGCCCATGCGCCGGCCGTGCGGGAGTTCGTTCACGACGCATCGATCGCACACGTCGTCTATGCGCCCGAGAAAAGGCATCCCGTCGAAGTGGCCGCGTCCGAGCAGCAGCACCTGGTGCAGTGGCTCTCCAGGCGTCTGGACCGTCCGCTGAAAGTGCCCGACCTCTCCAGCCAGGGCTACACGCTGGTCGGCGGCCGCCTGCTGCCCGGCGAGACCGGGGCGCGCGCGCAGTTCATGTTCGAGGACGCCGCCGGCGAGCGCGTGACGCTCTACATCGGCACCCTCGACGCCCGCGCCGCCGGCGCGCCGACAACGGCACCTTCCGCCAACGAAACCGCCTTCCGCTTCGCCTCCGAAGGCCCGGTGCCGAGCTTCTACTGGGTGGACCAGGGGTTCGGCTACGCCATCGCCGGCAAGCTGCCGCGCGACCTTTTGCTCAAACTCGCGACGCTCGCCTACCGCGATTTGTCGTAACGACCGCATAAACTGCCGGCTCGCGCAATCATCCTGCCCGGCATCCAGTCACCGGCTTGTTTTCGCGATTTTTCAACCGAAGGAGAAACTGCATGAAATTGCTCAGCGCCTCGATCCTCGCGGCGGCCCTGCTTGCCGGCTGCGGCAGCATGTCCAACAAGACCGCAAGCGCACCCGACACGCCCACCCGCACCGCCGACGGCGTGCTGGTCGGACCGAACGGAATGACGCTGTACACCTTCACCAAGGACACCGCCGGTGCCGGCACCTCCGCCTGCAACGGCCAGTGCGCAGCCAACTGGCCTCCGCTCGGCGTGGCGGACACCGCCAAGCCCATCGGCGGCTACACCATCATCATTCGCGAAGACGGCAAGCGCCAATGGGCCTACAAGGGCTGGCCGCTGTACTACTGGGCCAAGGACGCCAAGCCCGGCGACAAGACCGGCGACGGCTTCGCCAACGGCGCCTGGAAGCTCGCCCGTCCCTGATCCCCTGCGGACCTGAAGACCCTGAAACGCCGGCACCCGCCGGCGTTTTTTTCTTGCCAGCCCTTTCCAGCGTTTCCTGCTCTTCCTGCCGGTTTCCCCGGTACGGCAACGGCACCACCCACGGCAGAATCCCCGCATGACGCCTGACGCCAACCCGGACGCGTTCCTCGCCCTGCTGACCCAGGGCCTGATCACCGACGCACAGCACGACGCCGCACGCGCACACCCCGAGTTCTCCACCCTTCCGCCGTTGCCGAGCCCGGCCCACGCGCTGGCATGGATGCGGGTGCGCGGCCTGGTCACCGAGGAGGAGCAGAACGCGGCGCTCGACAGGATCGCCGACGACGCCCCTCATGCGGACGACGCGGCCGACACAGCCATCGATGCCGACGACCTCGTCGAACTGGCCGAACAGGGCATCACGCACGAGGCCATCGGCGCGCTCTTCAAGGACGCCCTGATCGATGCCGAGACGCGCGACATGGCGCTGGCGGAAACACCCGTCGTGGGCACCGCAGCCGCCTCCCCTGTCGCCACGCTGGCCTGGCTGGCAACCGACGGCCCACTCGAGAAGGAAGGCTTTGACGCCCTGCGCACCCAGGTCGCGGCCGAGCCGGCCTTTGCCACGGCCGTCGAGCGCGCCCGCATCGTGACCGAGGCACAGGCCCTGATCGAAGCCGACGAGCAGGCCGCCCGGGCGTGGCAGGCACGCGCGCAGCGCAGCCGGCGCATCGGCACATGGAAGTTCCTGGCGACCGTGGCGGTGATCGGCGGCGGCATCGGCTGGTATGCGTTCGCCCCGGCGAGCGTGCCGGCCTGCGACGCCGCATCCACGCGCAAGACGCTCGACAGCCTGATGCGCCGTGTGAGCATGGACGTGCGCATGCGTCATCTCGACCCGAACGGCGGCACCGTGATCGAGACGCCCTCCGTGAGCAGCCTGCGAGAGATCGGCTATCTCAAGCCGGAGCGCGTGCGCGGCTGCATGGCGGTCATGACGCAGGGCGACAGCAAGGAACCGATGGCCTACACCATCGGCCCCACGGAGCCCAAGGGCGACGAGATGGTGGTGCGCGGCGCGGACGTGGCCATCGTCGAGGCCCGCTTCGGCAACCTCGATGCCGACGGCAGGCCGCTCTACAACGCCGAACCCATCGGCCGCGAGGCGATGGAAAAGGCATTCCGCGAAGGCGCCGCCCCGCTCGGAGCAGCCCGGGCCGCCTCGGCCGCGCGCATGCGTGCGCGCACCGACCCGGGCCTGGTGCGCAAGGACCCGAACCGCTCGCGCGAGATCGCCGAGATCGAACCCACGGGCCCCTGCCGCAAGCTGGAGGACGGCACGGGCCATGCCTGCCCGCTGGTCGTCGAATACAACGACAGCCTGCTGGGAGCCCTCACGGGCGGCGACAGCTCGCTGCCGGTGAGGGGTGAATTCACGTTCGTGGAAGACAACGGCAACTGGCGCGTCGGCGACGATTTCGCGCAGACCTTCATGCGCAAGGTGCTCGAGGCCCGCATGGCCGGCATGGGCGTACCAAGCACGAGCATCCAGCAGTAGCTCGGCGCGCAGTGCGCCAGCGTGTCAGTGCGCGCCCGGCACGGCCGTGTCGGCCACCGTGGTGCGCCGTCCGCGCAGCGCCAGCAGCTCGTTGAACACCAGCGCACCGATGACCAGCGCGCCGCCGGCCAGCACACTCGGCGCGGGTTGCTCGCCGGCGCCGATCCAGGCCAGCGCGATGCCGAAGACCACCTCGAGCAGAGCCAGCAATGCGACCTCTGGTGCCTTCAGCACCTGGGCGCACAGCACCGAAAGAACGCACGGAATGGCCAGCTGAAACACGCCCAGGAAGGCCAGCAGCCCGAGATCGTGTGCGCCGGCCTTGAACGGCCAGGCAAACGGCAGCGTGAAGAGCGCGGTGATCACCGCGCCAATGAGCACCGCCGGCACTAGGTCGATCCTGTGGCCCTTGGCCTGCGCATGCTGCACCACGGTCCAGTTCGCAGCACCGGCCAGCGGCACGCACAGCGCGAGCAGCGTGCCCGCCAGCGACCCGCCTCCGCCCTGCATCAACTGGGTGCCGTACATCCAGCCGATGCCCGCACCCGCGACCACGATGGCCAGCCAGGTGCGCGCGGGCAGCCTGTGCCCGATGAAGATGCGCGCCGCCAGCGCGGTGAGCAGCGGCCCGAGCGACATGGTGACGAGCACGCTGGCCGTCGAAGCCAGCGTGAGCGCGACCATGAAGGCCGTGAACATCACGGCCCAGCAGACGCCGGAGATCCAGAGCTCGCGCCCGCCGCGGCGCAGCTGGGAGAACACGGCGCGTCCGCGCCAAAGCGGCAAGATCACCAGCAGCGCCAGCGTCGTGAAGAGGCTGCGCCAGAAGGTGATCTCGAAACTGTGCGCCTGTGCCAGGTGCCGCGTGACGACGCCCGCCGTGCCCCACATCAGGGTCACGACGACCATCAGCCAGACGGCGCCGCCGTGCGTCAGGCGCATGGGAGGGAAGAAAGAACGCTGCTGCTGTATGCGCGAGCAGTCGATCGATCAGCCCTGCATCAGGTCGCGGCTGGCGCGCTTGCGCTCATGCTCCTTCAGGAAGCGCTTGCGCAGGCGCACGCTCTTGGGCGTGATTTCAACCAGCTCGTCGTCCTCGATGAATTCCACTCCGTATTCGAGCGTGAGTTCGATCGGGGGCGTGATCTTGATCGCGTCTTCCTTGCCCGAAACGCGGAAGTTCGTGAGCTGCTTGGTACGCGTGGCGTTCACCACCAGGTCGTTGTCGCGGCTGTGAATGCCGACGATCATGCCCTCGTACACCGGGTCGTTCGCCTTCACGAACATGCGGCCGCGGTCGTCGAGCTTGCCCAGGGCGTAGGTGAAGATTTCACCGTCGTCCATGGAGATCAGCACGCCGTTCTTGCGGCCACCGATGTCGCCCTTGTGCGGTTCGTAGCTGTCGAAGATGTTGCTGATGAGGCCCGAGCCGCGCGTGAGGTTCAGGAACTCGTTCGTGAAGCCGATCAGGCCACGCGCCGGAATGCGGTACTCGAGGCGCACGCGGCCGCGGCCGTCCGGTTCCATGTTGACCAGCTCGCCCTTGCGCTCGCCCAGTGCCTGCATCACGCCGCCCTGGTGGCCTTCCTCGATGTCGGCCGTCACGAGCTCGATGGGCTCGTGGCGCTCGCCGTTGATTTCGCGGAACACCACGCGCGGCTTCGACACGGCCATTTCGTAGCCTTCGCGACGCATGTTTTCCAGCAGGATGGTCAGGTGCAGTTCACCGCGGCCCATCACTTCGAACACGCCTTCCTCGTCGGTCTCGTTCACGCGCAGCGCGACGTTGTGCTGCAGTTCCTTCTGCAGGCGGTCCCAGATCTGGCGGCTGGTGACGAACTTGCCTTCGCGGCCGGCCAGCGGGCTGGTGTTGACGCAGAAGTTCATCGTCAGCGTGGGCTCATCGACCTTCAGCATCGGCAGCGGTGCCGGATTGGCCGGGTCGGTGACGGTCACGCCGATGCCGATGTCGGCAATGCCGTTGATCAGCACGATCTCGCCGGGGCCGGCCTCGGTGGCCTGCACGCGGTCCAGGCCCTGGAAGGTCAGCACCTGGTTCACGCGGCCCTTGAGGCTCTTGCCGTCCGGGCCTTCCATGACGACCACGTCCATCATCGGCTTCAGCGTGCCCTGGCTGATGCGGCCCACGCCGATGCGGCCGACGAAGGTCGAGAAGTCGAGCGCGGAAATCTGCAGCTGCAGCGGCGCGGCCGGGTCACCCTTCTGCGAGGGCACGTGCTTCAGGATGGTGTCGAACAGGGCCGACATGTCGGGGCCCCACTGCTCGCCTTGAGCGCCCTCTTCCAGCGACGACCAGCCGTTGATGCCCGAGGCGTACACCACCGGGAAGTCGAGCTGTTCGTCGGTCGCGCCGAGCTTGTCGAACAGGTCGAAGGCGGCGTTGACCACCTTGTCGGGGTTGGCGCCCGGCTTGTCGACCTTATTCACCACCACGATAGGCTTCAGGCCCAGCGCCAGCGCCTTCTTGGTCACGAAGCGGGTCTGCGGCATCGGGCCTTCCTGGGCGTCGATCAGCAGCAGCACGCCGTCGACCATCGAGAGAGCGCGCTCCACCTCGCCGCCGAAGTCCGCGTGGCCGGGGGTGTCGACGATGTTGATGTGGGTGCCCTTCCAGCTCACGGCGCAGTTCTTGGCCAGGATGGTGATGCCGCGTTCCTTTTCGATCGCGTTGTTGTCCATCACGGTGTCGACCACCTTCTCGTGCTCGGCGAAGGTGCCCGACTGGCGCAGCAACTGGTCGACCATCGTGGTCTTGCCATGGTCAACGTGGGCAATGATGGCGATATTGCGGATTTGCTTGGTACTCATGGTGTCGCTTCGGTCTGTTGTGCGTTCAAAAGAATTTGCTGGATTTCGATGGGGTTCAGCAAGCGCCCCGGAATCAGTTCGCCGGCCTTGACGTGGGCCGTGCCGAGGAAGGCCGGCGGCTGCGTGCCGAAGACGGCAACCTCATCCGCATCGGCCCAGGCCCCGCGGCGGCGCAGGCCCGAAAGAAAGCGTGCTGCATCTTCCGTGCCCAGCGTGACGCGGCTGTGGCCGTCGACGAGCGCTTCGGCCGGCAGCAGCCGGGCCAGGCGCTCTTCCTCGTCCATGGCCTCCAGCGCCTCGATCGTGACGCACTGCGCCTCGACGAAGCCGCCGGTGGCGATGCGGCGCAGCGAGGTCAGGTGCGCGCCGCAGCCGAGCGCCTCGCCGATGTCCTCGCCGAGGGTGCGGATGTAGGTGCCCTTGCTGACGGAGGCAAGGATGCGGATGGTGTCTTCGCTTATCGTGCGGATCTCGAGCTTGTGGATCACCACGTCGCGCGGGGCCCGTTCGACCTCCACGCCTTCGCGGGCGTACTCGTACAGCGCCTTGCCGTCCTTCTTGAGCGCGCTGTGCATCGGGGGCACCTGGCGGATCGGGCCGGTGAACTGCGCCTGCACGCGTTCCAGGTCCTCGGCCGCGACGTGCACTGGCCGCTCGGCGATCACCTCGCCCTCGGCATCGCCGGTCGCGGTCTTGATGCCGAGGCGGGCCGTGGCTTCATAGGTCTTGTCGGCATCCAGATGCAGCTGGCTGAACTTGGTTGCAGCGCCGAAGCACAGCGGCAGCACGCCGGTGGCCAGCGGATCGAGCGTGCCGGTGTGGCCCGCCTTCTCGGCGCGCAGCAGCCATTTGGCCTTCTGCAGGGCCTGGTTGCTGGAGAAACCCAGCGGTTTGTCGAGCAGCAACACCCCATGCACAGGGCGCCGCTGCACCCGTGTGCGTGGCGCGTTCATGGCTAGTCGTCTTTCGAGCGCGAAGCGACGGCTTGTGCGATGAGCGCGTTCATGTCGGCCGCGCGCTCGGTGGTGCGGTCGAACAAGAAGTGCAGCGTGGGCACGGTGTGGATGTGCAGGCGCTTGAACAGGCCGTTGCGCAGGAAGCCCGCGGCCTGGTTCAGCGCTTCGGTCGTCTCGGCCACGTCGCCCGTGAGCAGGCTGAAGAAGATCTTCGCGTGCGCATAGTCGGGCGTGACCTCGACGGCCTGGATCGTGACCATGCCCACGCGCGGATCCTTCAGTTCGCGCGCGATCAACTCCGTCAGATCACGCTGGATCTGATCGGCGACCTTGAAGGCGCGATTGGGGACGGCGGCTTTTTTCTTGGGCATGAACAGCGGTGCTCCGTACGCTTCTTACAGCGTACGTGCGATCTCCTTGATCTCGAAGAATTCGAGCTGGTCGCCCTCTTTGATGTCGTTGAAGTTCTTGAGCTTGATACCGCACTCGAAACCTTCGCGGACTTCGCGCACATCGTCCTTCAGACGCTTGAGCGAGTCGATCTCGCCGGTGTAGATCACCACGTTGTCGCGCAGCAGGCGGAAATGCGCGCTGCGGTTCACCGAACCCGAGGTGATGTACGAACCAGCGACCGTACCGATCTTCGATGCCACGAACACCGTGCGGATCTCGGCCGAGCCGATGATTTCCTCGCGGCGCTCCGGTGCCAGCATGCCCGACATCGCGACCTTGATCTCGTCCACGGCGTCGTAAATGATGCTGTAGTAGTTCAGCTGCACGCCATTGCCTTCGGCCAGCTTGCGCGCGCCGGCATCGGCACGCACGTTGAAGCCGATCACGACCGCCTTCGAGGCGATGGCGAGGTTGATGTCGCTCTCGCTGATGCCACCCACGCCGGCGTACACCACCTGCACCTTGACCTCGTCCGTCGCCAGCTTGAGCAGCGATTGCGCCAGCGCTTCCTGCGAGCCCTGCACGTCGGCCTTGATGATGATGCGCAGCGTCTGCACTTCGCCCGCCGACAGGTCGGTGAACATGTTCTGCAGGTTCGCAGCCTGGGCCTTCGCCAGCTTGGTGTTGCGGAACTTGCCGGCACGATAGGTCGCGATTTCGCGGGCACGGCGCTCGTCGCCCATCACCATGAACTCGTCGCCCGCCTGCGGCACTTCGGTCAGACCCTGGATTTCCACCGGGATCGACGGACCCGCGGACTTGGTCGGCTTGCCGTCCTCGTCCAGCATGGCGCGCACGCGGCCATAGGTCGAGCCGGCCAGCACCACGTCGCCGGTCTTGAGCGTGCCGGACTGCACCAGCACGGTAGCGACCGGGCCGCGGCCCTTGTCGAGCTGCGCTTCGATGACCAGGCCCTTGGCGGCGGCATCCACCGGCGCCTTGAGTTCCAGCACTTCGGCCTGCAGCAGCACCTGCTCGAGCAGGTCGTCGATGCCCTGGCCCGTCTTGGCCGACACGCCGACGAACGGAACGTCGCCGCCGTATTCCTCGGGCACGACTTCCTCGGCCACCAGTTCCTGCTTCACGCGGTCCAGGTTGGCATCGGGCTTGTCGATCTTGTTGATCGCGACCACGATCGGCACACCAGCCGCCTTCGCGTGCTTGATGGCTTCCTTGGTCTGGGGCATGACGCCGTCGTCGGCCGCCACCACCAGGATCACGATGTCGGTGGCCTGCGCACCGCGGGCACGCATGGCCGTGAAGGCCTCGTGACCCGGGGTGTCGAGGAACGACACCATGCCGCGCTCGGTTTCCACGTGGTAGGCACCGATGTGCTGCGTGATGCCGCCGGCTTCGCCCGCGGCGACCTTGGCGCGGCGGATGTAGTCCAGCAGCGAGGTCTTGCCGTGGTCGACGTGACCCATGACGGTCACGACCGGAGCACGCGGCATCGGCTCGGCGATCTGCGCCGACACGTCCTCGTCGGTGAAGGCTTCGGGGTCGTCCAGCGCGGCAACCACCGCGTTGTGCCCCATTTCCTCCACCAGGATCATTGCGGTGTCCTGGTCGAGCGACTGGTTGATGGTCGCCATCTGGCCCAGCTTCATCAGCTGCTTGATGACTTCCTGCGCCTTGACGGCCATCTTGTGCGCCAGTTCGGCCACCGTGATGGTCTCGGGCACGTGCACTTCGAGCACGCGCGCTTCGACCGGCGCCGCCGGCACGTGCTGCTCGTCATGGCCGCCACGGTCGTTGCCACGGCGACCACGCGGGCCTCCGCGCCAGTTGCCGCGACCGACGCCGCCGCTGGCGTCGCCGCGCGTCTTGATTTCCTTCTTCTTGGCAGGATCGCCAGCCCAGCTCGACGAGAGCTTCGCGGACTTGACTTCCTTGCCGCTGCCCGGAGCGGCGGGTGCAGCCGCGGCGCCCGGAGCGGCGGGTGCGCCTGCACGTGCCGCCGGAGCGGTCGGCTTGTGCAGCGTGCCCTTGACGCCGGCTTTCTCGGCCTGCGGCTTCTCGGGCGCCTTGTGCGGCACCAGCACGCGGGCCGGTGCGTTCATCATGGCGCGGATGGCTTCCGCCTCGGCGAGGGCCTTGCGGCGACGCTCGTCGAGATCGCGGGCACGGGCAGCCTCTTCTTCGGCACGGGCCTTCGATTCGGCGGCGGCCTTGGCCTTCGCGTCTTCCTTGGCCTGAGCCGCGGCGGCCTGGGCGGCGAGCTTGCTGTTGTCGGCAGCCTTCTCTTCGGCGGCCTTCTGCTCGGCCGCGGCCGTCACAGCGGGTGCGACAGGAGCGGCGGCAACCGGCTTCGCGGCCGCGGCAGCGGCTGCCTCGGCGGCGGCCTTCTTCGCGGCGGCTTCGGCGGCGGCGCGGGCGGCTTCCTGCTCGGCCTTTTCAGCCTTCTCGGCCTGTTCGCGCTCGCGGGCTTCGGCTTCTTCGCGCAGACGACGCTTCTCGGCCAGCTCTTCTTCCTGGCGGCGGATCAGTTCGGCCTGGCGGCGCGCCTCTTCCTCGCGGCGGGCCAGCTCGGCCTCGTCGATGCGGGGTGCTGCGGGAGCGGCAGCCGGAGCCTCGGCCGCCTGCTGCGCGGGTTCGGACGCGGCCAGATGGCCGTCGTCGCGCTGGATGAAGGTGCGCTTCTTGCGCACCTCGACCTGGATGGTGCGGGCGCGACCGGTGGAGTCGGCCTGCTTGATCTCGCTGGTCGACTTCTTGGTCAGCGTGATCTTCTTGCGCTCGGGCTCGACAGTGCCGTGGCTGGCCTTCAGGTGGCCGAGCAGGCGCTGCTTGTCGGCCTCGGTGAGTGCATCGGTGACGGCCGCCTTGGGCACGCCTGCGCTCTTGAGCTGGTCAAGCAAGGTTTCGGGAGTCTTCTTGAGCTCGTTCGCGAACTCGGCGACAGTGGTACTGGACATATTGGTTTCGTGCCTCCATGACCGTCACTCTTGGCCGGCGAACCAATGTTCGCGGGCCTTCAAGATGAGGGCTTTGGCGTCATCGGCGCTCTGGCCGGTGATCTCGGTGAGTTCATCGACCGCGAGGTCGGCAAGGTCGTCACGGGTGTTCACGCCCGCTTCGTGCAGCTTGGGAATCAGCTCGGGGTCCAGGCCCTCGAGGTCGCGCAGGTCCTGCGACACCGACGACTGGGCCTCGACGCCCTCTTCCTTGGCGATCTCCATGGTCAGCAGCGCATCCTTGGCGCGCGCGCGCAGCTCGTTGATCGTGTCTTCGTCGAAGGCTTCGATCTCCAGCATTTCGGAGATGGGCACGTAGGCCACTTCCTCGAGGCTGTTGAAGCCTTCCGAAATGAGGATGTCGGCGATTTCCTCGTCGACGTCGAGCTTCTCCATGAACAGCTTGCGGCTGGCGTCGGTTTCGCTCGCCTGCTTCTGGGCCGATTCGTTGGCGTCCATGATGTTGATCTTCCAGCCGGTGAGGTCGGAAGCCAGGCGCACGTTCTGGCCGCCGCGGCCGATGGCGATGGCGAGGTTTTCCTCGTCGACCACCACGTCCATGGCGTGCTTTTCCTCGTCGACCACGATCGACGACACGTTGGCCGGAGCCAGCGCACCGATCACGAACTGGGCGGGGTCTTCGCTCCATAGGACGATGTCCACGCGCTCGCCGGCCAGCTCGTTGGTCACGGCGTTGACGCGGGTGCCGCGCACGCCGACGCAGGTGCCGATCGGGTCGACGCGCTTGTCGTGCGAGAGCACGGCGATCTTGGCGCGCGAACCGGGGTCGCGGGCGCAGCTCTTGATTTCGAGCAGGCCCTGCTCGATCTCGGGCACTTCCTGGCGGAACAGCTCGATCATGAATTCGGGAGCCGAGCGCGACAGGATGATCGGAGCGCCGCGCAGCGTCAGGTCGACTTCCATGATCATTGCGCGCACGCGGTCGCCGTTGCGCAGGTTTTCCTTGGCGATCATCTCGCTGCGGCGCAGGCGGCCTTCGACACGGCCGGCCTCGACGATGATGTCGCCCTTGTCCAGGCGCTTGACGGTGCCCACGAAGATCTTGTCGCCGCGCGACATGAAGTCGTTGAGCAGCATCTCGCGTTCTGCGTCGCGGATCTTCTGCAGGATGACCTGCTTCGCGGCCATGGCGCCGATGCGGCCGATGGGCACGGAGTCGACAGCCTCCTCGATGTACTCGCCGACCTCGATGTCGGGCATTTCTTCCTTGGCTTCGAACAGCAGGATTTCCTGGTCGGGCAGCTGCAGGCCGGCCTCGTCGGGCACGACGTGCCAGCGGCGGAAGGTTTCGTAGTCGCCGCTGTCGCGATCGACCGAGACGCGGATGTCCACGTCGCCCTGATGAAGTTTCTTGGTGGCTTGCGCCAGCGCGGACTCGACCGCGCCGAAGACAACGTCGCGCTCAACGTTCTTCTCGCGCGAGATCGCATCCACCAACATCAACATTTCGCGATTCATGCCACCACTCCTCTGGTCAGTCCGGAACCTGCGTTCCGTCGTCAATATCCGAAAAACCCGGTTGGGTTTTGGCCTTGCGGCCCTTGAAATCCACAATTGGCGCAAGCCGCGCCTCGCGCAACTCGTCCAGCACGAAGCCCAGCGCCTGCAGCGTTGCCGGCGCGCGCTTCTTGCTCACTTTTTGACCCGGCTTGGGCTCGGGCGCATCGCTCCAGACGATTTGCCAGCCCGGGGCGCCGGCGCCCTCTACCTGTGCGGCCCGCTCCAGCGTGCCGCGAAATTTCTTGCGGTTGGCAGCCACCTGGCCAGCCGCCGCGGCGCCCATGGGCGCCTTGAGCGTGATGTCGATCACCTCGCCCACGAAACGTTCGAAATCCTGCTCATTGCGAAGCGGCCGGTCAATACCCGGCGATGACACTTCGAGCCGCTTGTAGTCGACGCCGTCGACCTCGAGCGCGAATTGCAGCTGGCGCGTCACCTTCTCGCAGTCCTCGACCGTGACGAAGGGCTCCGGCAGGCCTGCAGCCACAGCTTCCGAGGTGGGGGCTTCCCAGGGCAAATCAATCGTCACGCGCAGCAATCCCCCGGCCGAACGTTCGATCTCGACCAGGTCGTAGCCGAGGCCGGCCACGGTTTGTTCCACTACTTGCTGCAATGCCACGTGTTCGAAAGCGCCTTTTAAATGCCCGGCCCTGCCATCCGCCCGCCACGGATGCCAGATAGCCATGAATGAATGCCTGGAATGGATGGACCAAAAAAAACGGGCGGTTGGTACCCGCCCGTTTGGTCGTGAGCCTCGAATTATATGCTATTTGTGCAATTAATGAAGGGCCTTTGAACGCCCGCGCGGCTATTGCCCGGCATTGCCACGCGATTTGAACCAGACCAGCGCAAACAGGACCGCTCCCAGCGCCAATGCCGCCGCCGCGACCAGCAGCGGCAACTGGAAAGACCCCGTCCGCTGGGCGAGCGGCGCGGCAAACAGCGGGCCGACGATCTGCCCCACCCCGTAGGAAGCCGTCGCGTAGCCGATCAGCCCGGCTGCCGCATTGCCGCGCAGCCGGCGCGCTTCCCGCATCGCGAAAAGGGTGATGGCGGTGAACGGCATACCCAGCAGGAGACTGCCGAGCGCGAATCCGGCGATGCTCGGCCAGGCCACCGACAGAACGACGCCCAGCGCCTGCAGCGCGTAGGCGACGGCCAGAAGCAGCCGGTTGTCCCAGTGCGTCGGTGCGCGGGCCCCGATCAATGCGCCCGGAATGATGGCCAGCCCGAACAGCGGCCAGAAGAAGTCCGGCCAGGACGATCCAGGCAGCGCCTGGCGGGCGATCACCGGCAGGAAAGTGGCGGTGATGATGTAGCCGAAGCCGGCCAGCCCGTAGAGCGCGACCAGCCAGATCGCGTCGCTGCGGTCGGCCGGCCCGGCCACGCGAGCCGCCGCGGCGGGCGCCGGAGCCGCGCCGCCAGCGGCATGAACGTGCTCGCCGTCATCGAATACCCGCCAGATCACGGCAATCAGCACCACCGCCAGGACGCCCAGCCCGATCCAGCCCGCCTCCGAACCCCAGCGCCCGAGCGCGCCGCCGAGCAGGCCGGTCATGGCGATGCCGATCCCCGGCCCGGTGTAGATCACGCCGGCCAGCGTCGGCGCGTTCGTCTCTGCCAGCCGGCGCAGCCCCCAGCCCGAGGCGAAGACGAAGACCCAGGCGCTCATCACGCCCGCCGCCGTGCGCAACACGCCCCAACTCGTGAAGCTGTGCAGCAGCCCCATGCCGACCAGCAGGGCCGCCGTGGCCACGAGCCCGCCGCGCACCATGCTCGACGCCTTGATGCCGATGGCCGCGCAGCTCACTGCGCCAAGAAAGTAGCCCAGGTAGTTGAGCGAGGCCAGCACCCCGCCCGCGGCGAGCTCCAGCTTTCCCTCGTGCAGCATGATGGGCAGCATGGGCGTGAAGGCAAAGCGCCCCAGGCCCATCGCCACCGACAGAGTGACCATGCAGGCCAGCGCCGCGCGCCAGGCTCCGCGCCGGTCGCGTCCGATTTCCGACATTTCTCGCAGTCTCCGTTGTTGTTCTACTCAAGCAGCGCGGCAGCCACCAGCTTCTTCGTATATGGATGCTCGGGCGCATCGAGCACGCGCTCGACCTGCCCGGTTTCGAGGATCGCCCCGTCTTTCATCACGATGACGTTGTGCGCCATCGCGCGAATCACCTCGACGTCGTGCGTGATCAGCAGGTAGCTCAAGCCGCGCTCGCGCTGCAGGCGCTGCAGCAACCCCAGCACCTGCTTCTGGATCGTGACGTCGAGCGCGCTGGTGGGCTCGTCGAGCACCAGCAGCCGGGGATCGACGATCAGCGCCCGGGCGATCGCCAGGCGCTGCCGCTGCCCGCCCGAGAACTCATGTGGATAGCGCTCGAGCAGCGCCGGAAACTGCGTCTCCGTCAGCCCGACATCCGCCAGCGCGGCAAGCGCACGCGCCCGGCGCGCCTCGACGCCGAGCTCGGGCGCATGCACGCGCAGGCCCTCGCCCACGATCTGCTCCACCGTCATGCGGGGAGAGAGCGACGAGAACGGGTCCTGGAACACCACCTGCATCGTGCGGCGCAACGAGAGATCGGAGGCCCGATCGACCGCCCATCCATTGCCCGCGACGGTCAGCGCGCCCTGGTACTTCAGCAGCCCGAGCGCCGCCAGCGCGAGCGTCGACTTGCCCGAGCCCGACTCGCCGACCACACCCAGCGTCTCGCCGGACGCGATGCGGAAATCCGCCCCCTGCACCGCGACGAACTCGCCCTTGCGGAACCAGCCGGCGACGCCCGGCCTCGGCACGGGGTAGACCACCCGCAGGGCCTTGGCCTCGATCAGCGGTGCCGCACCCGGGCCGCTAGCGACGGGCGCCACGTTGCGCTCGGGATGGCTGTCGATCAGCTTGCGCGTGTAGGGATGCTGCGGGGCATCGAACACGGATGCCACCGCGCCATGCTCGACGATATGGCCGTTCTCCATGACCACCACGCGGTCGGCGAAGCGCCGCACCAGGTTCAGGTCGTGCGTGATGAGCAGCACAGCCATGCCGTACTTGCGCTGCAGGTCGGCCAGCAATTCGAGGATCTGCGCGCGCACGGTCACATCGAGCGCGGTGGTCGGCTCGTCGGCCAGCAGCAAGCGCGGCTTGCAGGCGAGCGCCATCGCGATCATGGCGCGCTGGCGCTGGCCGCCCGACAGCTGGTGCGGAAACGCCCTCGCCCGCCGCGCCGGCTCCGGAATGCCAGTGTCGGCCAGCAATTGCACGGCAGCCGCCTGCGCCGCGCGCGCCGACAGCCCCTCATGGAGTTCGAGCACCTCGGCGATCTGGTCGCCCACGGTATAGAGCGCGTTCAACGCGGTCATCGGCTCCTGGAAGATCATGGCGATCTCCTTGCCGCGGATGCCGCGCAGTTCGCGCTCGGGAATCGACAGCAGGTCGCGAGAGCCCTGCACGCGTTCACCACCGGAGAGTCGCGCCGTGCCGGACAGGTCCGCGTTCTGCACCAGCCGCAGCAGCGACAGCGCGGTGACGGTCTTGCCCGAGCCCGATTCGCCGACGAGCGCGAGCTTTTCACCGGCGGCCATCCGGAAGTCGATGCCGTGCACGACCTCCTTGCCACCGAAGGCGACGCGCAGGTCCTTCACGTCGAGCAAGGATTGACTGGACATGGTGCTCATCACTTGTCGGCCTTCCGCGGATCGAGTGCGTCGCGCAGGGCGTCGCCCATGAAGGTCAGCAGCATCAGCGTGAGGACCAGCACGCCGAAAGTGGAAATCGAGATCCACCAGGCGTCGATGTTGGCCTTGCCCTGGCTGAGCAACTCGCCGAGCGACGGCGTACCCGGCGGCACGCCCAGCCCCAGGAAGTCGAGCGAGGTCAGCGCCAGGATGGCCGCGCTCATCCGGAACGGCAGGAAGGTGACGACCGGCACCATGCTGTTGGGCAGGATGTGGCGCCACATGATCTGCAAGTTGCCCACGCCCAGGGCGCGCGCCGCGCGCACGTAGTCCATCTGGCGATTGCGCAGGAACTCCGCCCGCACATAGTCGGCCAGCCCCATCCAGCCGAACAGGCTCAGCAGGATGAGCAGCAGCGCCACGCTGGGCGCGAAGATCGCGCTGAAGATGATCAGCAGGTAGAGCTCGGGCATCGAGCTCCATATCTCGATGAAGCGTTGGAACGCGAGGTCGACCTTGCCGGCGAAGTAGCCCTGGACCGCCCCCGCGGCCACGCCCAGCACCGTGCCGATGGCGGTCAGCGCCAGCCCGAACAGCACGCTCACCCGAAAGCCGTAGATCAGCTGCGCGAGCAGGTCGCGGCCGCGGTCGTCGGTGCCGAGCAGGTTGTCGCCCGTCGGCGCGGCCGGGCTCGGCGACTTGGCGAAGTAGTTGAGCGTCTTCGGGCCGTAGGGATTGGGCGCATAGATCGCCCAGTTGTCGCCCCGCGTGATGCGCTCGCGGATGAACGGATCGAGGTAGTCCGCCGGCGTCTCGAAGTCGCCGCCGAAGGTCTTTTCGGAGTAGTCCTGCAGTACCGGGAAATAGGTTTTCCCTTCATAGCGCAGCACCAGCGGCTTGTCGGTGGAAAGCACCTCGGCGAAGAGGCTCAGCAGCACCATGCACGAGAAAAGCACCAGGCTCCAGAAACCCAGCCGGTTTCGCTTGAAGCGCAGCCACGCGCGACGGCCGGGCGAGTTGTGGGCGCGGGTGCCAGCTTCGGGCGCACCCGCCCTGTCGGCGCCATCGCGCCCCCGCATTGCATCGTTCACACCGGAAACTGCGAACCCGGGCTCAATCGAATTTGACACGCGGGTCCACCCATACATAGCAGAGATCGGAAATCAGCTTGGTCACCAGGCCGATCAGCGTGAAGAGGTAGAGGGTGCCCAGCACCACCGGGTAGTCGCGGCGAATGACGCTCTCGTAGCCCAGCAGGCCCAGCCCGTCGAGCGAGAACAGCGTCTCGATCAGCAGCGAGCCCGCGAAGAAAGCGCCGATGAAGGCCGAGGGCAGCCCGGTGATGATCGGGATCAGGGCATTGCGGAACACATGCTTCCAGAGCACCTGCCTTTCGCCAAGGCCCTTGGCGCGCGCCGTCAGCACGTACTGCTTTCGGATTTCCTCGAGAAAGGCGTTCTTGGTCAGCATGGCCGTCACCGCGAAGCTGCCAAGCACCATGGCGGTCACGGGCAAAGCGATGTGCCAGAGGTAATCGATGATGCGAGCGCCCCAGCTCAGGTCGTCCCAGTTGGCGGAGGTCAGCCCTCGCAACGGAAACCACTGCAGCTGCCCGCCGAACACCACCAGCAGCGCGACGCCGAGCACGAACCCGGGGATCGCGTAGCCGACCAGCACGATCAGCGTGCTGATCAGGTCGAAGCGCGTCCCCGCCCTCACCGCCTTTGCAACGCCCAGCGGCACCGCCACGCCATAGCTGATGAAAAAGGTCCAGAGTCCGAGGCTGATCGACACCGGCAGCTTTTCCAGGATCAGCGTCCAGACGTCCTTGTTCTGAAAGAAGCTCTTGCCCAGGTCGAAGCGCGCGAACTGTCCGAGCATCTGGAACAACCGTTCGTGAGGTGGCTTGTCGAAGCCGTAGAGCGCCTTGATCTGCTCGAGCCGCTTGGGGTCGACGCCCTGGTTGCCGCGGTAGCTGCCGCCGCCGGACTCGAATCCGCCGCCGCCCCGTCCCGCCGTCTTGGCTTCGGCAAGGTACTGCTCCACCGGCCCGCCGGGCACGAACTGGATCACCAGGAAGGTCACCAGCAGCACGCCGAGCAAGGTGGGGATGAACAGCAGCAGGCGCTTGAGGACATAGGAGAGCACGGCCGGTTACCTTCTTTTCTCTGTTCGGGCCTAGGGGGCCGATTCCGCCGACTTGCGAGCCGGCTTGGCCCACCAGGTGCCCATGACCCAGTCCTCGCCGTTGGCGTACGGAGGCATCGGCGCCTTGAACGAGAGCCGCCAGTCGTCGTAGACGATGCGGTGCGAGCTCAGCGTCCACTGGGGAATGAGGTAGTGGCTGTGCATGATCACCCGGTCGAGCGCACGGCAGGCGGGCAGCAGCTCGGCCTTGCTGTCGGCGTTGACGATGTCCTTGAGCAAGGCGTCGACCGCCGGCGTCGATACGCCCATGAAGTTGCCGGAGCTTTCCGTCTTCGCCGCCTTGCTGCCGAAGATCTCGAGCAGCTGCTGGCCGGGGTTGTTGGTGCCCTGGAAGTTGATGGTCGTGATGTCGAAGTCGAAGCGATCGAGGCGCTCCTGGTAGAGAGCGAAGTCGACGGTCGCGAAGTTCAGGGCGATGCCGAGCTTCTCGAGGTTGCGCATCCAGGGCGATACGGTTCGCACGCCGCCCTCCTTGCTGTCGAGGTATTCCAGCCTCATCGCCTCGCCCTTGGCGTTGCGAAGCGCGCCGTCGCGGTATTCCCAGCCGGCCTGCTTGAGCAGGTCGCGGGCGCGGCGCAGGTTGTTGCGAAGCGAATTGCCTTCGCCCTCCGTGGTGGGCGGGGCGTACATCGGACCGAAGCTCGCATCGGGAATCTTGCCGCGCCAGGGCTCGAGCAACGCCTTTTCCTCGGGCGAAGGCAGCCCCTGGGCCTCGCAGTCCGTGTTGCCGAACAGGTCCTTCACGCGCGGGTAGCCGTTGTAGAACATCTGCCGGTTCATCCACTCGTAGTCGAGTGCCAAGCCAAGCGCCTCGCGAACGCGCGGATCGCTGAGCCTGTCGCGCCGGCTGTTGAGCACGAAGCTCTGGAAGCCCGCGGGCTTCTTGTGCGGGAACTCGTGCTTGATGAGCTCGCCCGTGGTGAACCGCTTGCCGTTCACCCGCCTCGCCCAGTCGCCGGCCGAGTAGAAGCTCATCATGTCGAACTCACCGGCCTTCAACGCCTCGAGCCGGGCCGTGTTGTCCTTGTAGATCTTGACGGTGATGCGGTCGAAGTTGTGGGAGCCGCGGTTCACCGGCAGGTCGCGCCCCCAGTAGCCGGGGTCGCGCACATAGGTGATGTCCTTGCCGAAGCGCACCGGACCGATCTTGTATGCGCCACTGCCGATGGGAATGTCCATCACCACCTGGTCGAAGGGCTTGGCCTTGCCGTTCTCCACGCCCCATGCGCGGCTGAAGACCGGCAGCCCCCCCACGATCAACGGCAGTTCGCGGTTGACCGTCTTGAAGCGGAAGCGGATGGTCCGCGCATCGAGCACGTCGGCCCCGTCGACCTCCTGCAGCAGCGTCTTGTAGCCCGGCGAGGTGAAGGGGCCGATGAGCGTGTCGTAGCTGTGCTTCACGTCGGCCGCCTCGACCGGCTTGCCGTTGTGGAACTTCGCCTCGGGACGCAGGCGGAAAGTGACGCTGCGACGATCTGGGGCCACGGTGACGTCTTCGGCAAGCAGCCCGTAGCCGGAGCCGGTCTCGTCCATCGCGCCGGTCAGCAGCGTGTCGAACATCAGGCTGTCGAGGTAGGCCGGCGCCGTACCCTTGATCGTGAAGGGGTTGTACTTGTCGAAGGTGGAGACGCGCAGGTTGCTCACCAGCCGCAGCTCGCCGCCCTTGGGCGCATCGGCGTTCACGTAGTCGAAGGCCTTGAAGCCGGGGGCGTATTTCAGGTCATCCCAGAGGGCATATCCGTGCGCGGCCCAGGCGGGTACCGCACACACCATCAACCACCAGACTCCGAGAAGACGCATGCGAGAATTCTGCCCAAGATTTTCATAAGGCAACCTCATGGGCTTTCTTTCGGGCAAGAAACTGCTGATCACCGGTGTATTGAGCAATCGCTCCATTGCTTATGGCATTGCCAAGGCCTGTCACGACCAGGGCGCGGAACTCGCCTTCAGCTATGTCGGCGAGCGATTCAAGGACCGTATCACCGAATATGCCGCAGACTTCGGCTCGAAGCTGATTTTCGACTGCGACGTGAGCGACGATGCGCAGATCGACAAGCTCTTCGCCGATCTTTCTCAGGCCTGGCCCAGGTTCGACGGCTTCGTGCACAGCATCGGCTTCGCCCCGCGCGAGGCCATCGCGGGCGACTTCCTCGACGGGCTCTCGCGCGAAGGCTTCAAGGTCGCGCACGACATCAGCGCATACAGCTTCCCGGCCATGGCCAAGGCGGCCCTGCCCTATCTCAACGACAAGTCGGCCCTGCTCACGCTGACCTACCTGGGCGCCGAGCGTGCCCTGCCCAACTACAACACCATGGGCCTGGCCAAGGCCTCGCTCGAAGCCTCGGTTCGCTACACGGCCGCCTCGCTCGGCCCCAAGGGCATGCGCGTGAACGGCATCAGCGCGGGCCCCATCAAGACGCTGGCCGCCAGCGGCATCAAGGGCTTCGGCAAAATGCTGGCGGCGGTGGCCGACGCATCGCCGATCCGCCGCAACGTGACCATCGAGGAAGTCGGCAACGTCGCCGCCTTCCTGCTGAGCGACCTGGCCAGCGGCGTGACGGCCGAGATCACCTACGTGGACGGCGGCTTCAGCAACGTGGTCGGCGGAATGGCCGAATAACCCCGCCGACGCCTGCTGCGCTACGGCCGCTCGAGCGGCCTTTTTTCGCTATTCATTTCATAGCAACGTGCTGAACCGCCGCTCCCTGCTGCTCGCCGCCTTCGGCCTGGCCATCGCGCCGGCTGTGCTCGCGCGCGAGTCCGCCCCATTGCTCATGCTGGCCGAGACATACCGCCCAGGCATGTCGCTGGCGGACTACTGGGTGAGCGAGAAGTACGACGGCGTGCGCGCCTACTGGGACGGCCAGCAGCTCTGGACGCGCGGCGGCGAGAAGATCGTCGCGCCGGCATGGTTCACCACCCCGCTGCCGACACAGCCGCTCGACGGCGAACTCTGGGCGGGCCGGGGCCGGTTCTCGCACGCGGTGTCGACGGCACGCAACCAGACGCCCAACGACATCGCGTGGCACGAGATGCGCTTCATGGTGTTCGACCTGCCCACGCAGCCCGGCGATTTCACGGCGCGGCTGGCGGCCCTGCGCAAGCTTCTGCCTGTCACCGGCGCACCGTGGGTCGTGCCGGTGCCGCAGGAGCGCGCGACCACGCACGAGGCGCTGCAGGCGCTGCTCGACAAGACGGTGAAGATGGGCGGCGAAGGCCTGATGCTCCACCGCGGCGCTTCGCTCTACAAGGGCGAGCGCAGCAACGACCTGCTCAAGGTCAAGCCCTACGAGGATGCCGAAGCCCGGGTGATCGAGCATGTGCCCGGCAAGGGCAGGCATGGCTCCCGGCTGGGCGCGCTGGTGGTCGAGACGCCCGACGGCAAGCGCTTCAGGCTCGGCACCGGCCTCACCGACGCCGAGCGCGAAAACCCGCCCGCCATCGGCACCTGGGTGACCTACCGCTACAACGGCCTCACCGCCAAGGGCCTGCCCCGCTTCGCGCGCTTCATGCGGGTGCGCGAGGGCTGATCGATCGACCCGATCGACCGACCGACCGGGCCGGTATCGGCCCTTCAGCCCACCTCAGCCCCGCTGACCGGTTACTTCGATTCCTTGACGCAGTCCGCGTAGTAGCGCTTCTTGCCCGTCTCGTCGACGCGCGCCACCAGGCCGTGGATGTCGGTCTCGAAGCCCGGGCACTGCGTGTTGAACTCGCGCGAGAACTTGAGGTAGTCGACGATCTTCTTGTTGAACACCTCGCCCGGAATCAGCAGCGGAATGCCCGGCGGGTACGGCGTGATCAGACTGGTGGTGATGCGGCCCTCGAGGTCGTCGATTTCCACGCGCTCGGTCTTGCGGTGTGCAATGTGGGCGAAGGCGTCGCTGGGCTTCATGGCCGGCGTCAGGTCGCTCAGGTACATCTCGGTCGTGAGGCGGGCCACGTCGTAGCGCGCGTACAGCTGGTGGATGTGGTGGCAAAGGTCGCGCAGGCCCAGGCGCTCGTAGCCGGGGTGCTGCTGGCAGAACTCCGGCAGGATGCGCCACATCGGCTGGTTGCGCGCGTAGTCGTCCTTGAACTGCTGCAGCGCCGTCAGCAGCGTGTTCCAGCGGCCCTTGGTGATGCCGATGGTGAACATGATGAAGAAGCTGTAGAGGCCCGTCTTCTCCACGATCACGCCGTGCTCGGCGAGGAACTTGGTCACCACGCTGGCCGGAATGCCGGTCTCGGCGAAGTTGCCTTCGAGGTCGAGGCCCGGCGTGACGATGGTCGACTTGATCGGGTCGAGCATGTTGAAGCCGTCGGCCAGTTCGCCGAAGCCGTGCCAGTTGCGCGGCGAATTCTTGCCCTTGCTCTTGCCCTTGGGCTGGCCGTTCTTCTCGCCGTGCATGATCCAGTCTTCCGCACGGCCGATGCCCTCCTCTACGAGCTTTTCGGGGCCCCAGACCTTGAACCACCACTCGTCCTTGCCGAACTCGTCCTCGACCTTGCGCATGGCGCGGCGGAAGTCCAGCGCCTCGAGGATGCTCTCCTCCACCAGGGCGGTGCCGCCGGGCGGCTCCATCATGGCGGCGGCCACGTCGCAGCTCGCGATGATCGCGTACTGCGGGCTGGTCGACGAGTGCATCAGGTAGGCCTCGTTGAAGAGGTCGCGGTCGAGCTGGCGGTTCTGCGAGTCCTGCACCAGCACATGGCTGGCCTGGCTGATGCCGGCGAGCAGCTTGTGGGTGGACTGCGTCGCGAACACCAGCGACTCCTTCGGTCGCACGCGGCGCTTGCCCATCGCGTGGTAGGCACCGTAGAACGGGTGGAAGGCCGCGTGCGGCAGCCAAGCCTCGTCGAAGTGCAACGTGTCGACGTAGCCGTCGAGCATGTTCTTGATGGTCTCGGTGTTGTAGATCACGCCGTCGTAGGTCGACTGCGTGAGCGTCATCACGCGCGGCTTGACCTTGTCGGCATCCACGTCGGCCAGCAGCGGGTTGGCCTTGATCTTGGCCTTGATGGCGCTCTGCTCGAACTCGCTCTTCGGAATGGGTCCGATGATGCCGAAGTGGTTGCGCGTGGGCTTCATGAACACCGGAATCGCGCCGGTCATGATGATCGCGTGCAGGATCGACTTGTGGCAGTTGCGGTCGACCACCACCACGTCGCCCGGCGCCACCGTGTGGTGCCACACCATCTTGTTGCTGGTGCTGGTGCCGTTGGTCACGAAGAAGCAGTGGTCGGCATTGAAGATGCGCGCCGCATTGCGCTCGCTGGCCGCCACCGGGCCGGTGTGGTCGAGCAGCTGGCCCAGCTCTTCCACCGCGTTGCAGACGTCGGCACGCAGCATGTTCTCGCCGAAGAACTGGTGGAACATTTGGCCCACCGGGCTCTTGAGGAACGCCACGCCGCCCGAGTGGCCCGGGCAGTGCCACGAGTACGAGCCGTCTTCCGCGTAGTCGATCAGCGCCTTGAAGAACGGCGGCTGCACGCTCTCGAGGTAGCTCTTGGCCTCGCGGATGATGTGGCGCGCCACGAACTCGGGCGTGTCCTCGAACATGTGGATGAAGCCGTGCAGCTCGCGCAGGATGTCGTTCGGCAGGTGGCGCGAGGTCTTGGTCTCGCCGTAGATGTAGATCGGCACGTCGGCGTTCTTGCGCCGGACTTCGCCGATGAAGGTGCGCAGGTTCAACACGGCCGGATCGAGGTCGGGGCCGATGGTGAACTCCTCGTCGTCGATCGACAGGATGAAGGCGCTGGCACGGCTTTGCTGCTGGGCGAACTGGCTCAGGTCGCCGTAGCTGGTGACGCCCAGCACCTCGAAACCCTCCGTCTCGATGGCCTGCGCGAGCGCGCGGATGCCGAGACCCGAAGTGTTTTCGGAGCGGAAGTCCTCGTCGATGATGACGATGGGAAAGCGGAATTTCATGAGCGGGGCTCCGGACAGGCAGACAGACAGCAATGTGGCGAGGCGCGAAGTGTACGGAATTCGGATGACGGATCCGGTCGGCTTCGCGCAAGCCATCCGGAGCAGTCAGGCAAGGCCTCTTTTGCAGTCTCCGGCACAGTACCCCTACGCACGGCAAGCGCTTGAAGCGAATGCATCAGAATGGCGCGCATCGAACAAGTAACAAGAGGAGTCGACATGGCGAATTCCACTGTCTGGTGGCTGATTGCGGGGGCGGCCATCGTGGTCGAGCTGCTCTCGGGCACCGTCTATCTTCTCCTGCTGGCAGCCGGTTTCGCGGCCGCGGCCATCGCGGCGCACCTGGGCTTCGGCACCGTCACCCAACTCATCGTGGCCGCCGTCATCGGCGTGGGGGCCGTGCTGGTCTGGTACACGATCCAGCGCAAGCGCCCTCCCGCCCCGCCCACCGAAGCCAACCGCGACGTGAACCTCGACATCGGCGAGACCGTGCAGGTCGATGCCTGGAACCCCGACGGCACGGCGACGGTGCGCTATCGCGGCGCGCAATGGACCGTGATCCAGCGCGCGGGCCGCACGCCCTCCACCGGCGAGCACCGCGTGGTCGAGGTGGTCGGCAGCCGGCTGGTGGTCGACAAGGTTTAGTCAGTCCGTCGTAGGTGGAACTCAGAAAAGGAAGCGCACCATGGAATTCTCGGTACCTCTCATCATCCTGGTCATCGCGATCATCTTCATCAGCCAGTCGGTCAAGTTCGTGCCGCAGCAGAACGCCTGGATCCGCGAGCGGCTGGGCAAGTACCACGGCACGATGACGCCCGGCCCCAACTTCCTGATTCCGTTCATCGACCGGGTGGCCTACAAGCACAGCCTGAAGGAAATCCCGCTCGACGTGCCGAGCCAGATCTGCATCACGCGCGACAACACGCAGCTGCAGGTCGACGGCATCCTGTATTTCCAGGTTACCGACCCGATGCGCGCCAGCTACGGCTCGTCGAACTACATCGTGGCCGTGACCCAGCTCGCGCAGACCTCCCTGCGCAGCGTGATCGGCAAGCTGGAGCTCGACAAGACCTTCGAGGAGCGCGACGTCATCAATGCCCAGGTGGTGGCTGCGATCGACGAGGCGGCGCTCAACTGGGGCGTGAAGGTGCTGCGCTATGAAATCAAGGACCTGACCCCGCCCAAGGAGATCCTGCAGGCGATGCAGCGCCAGATCACCGCCGAACGCGAAAAGCGCGCGCTGATCGCCGCCTCCGAAGGCCGCCGCCAGGAGCAGATCAACATCGCCACCGGCGAGCGCGAGGCCTTCATCGCCCGCTCCGAGGGCGAGAAGCAGGCGCAGATCAACAACGCCCAGGGTGAAGCCGCCGCCATCACGGCGGTGGCCACGGCAACTGCGGACGCCATCGAGCGCGTGGCGGCTGCCATCCGCCAGCCCGGCGGCGAGCAGGCCGTGCAGCTCAAGGTGGCCGAGCGCGCCGTCGACGCCTACGGCAAGGTCGCGGCCGACTCCAAGACCACACTGATCGTGCCCAGCAACATGACCGAAACCGCCACGCTCATCGCTTCGGCGATGCGGATGGTGCAGGCCGGCAAGTCTTCGGTGCAAGGTCAGGCAAATCAGGGCTGAACTGACTGCTACAATCGTGGGCTCAGGAGCGGTGGATGAGCGGTTTAAGTCGCACGCCTGGAAAGCGTGTGAGGGTTAATAGCCCTCCGCGGGTTCGAATCCCGCCTGCTCCGCCAGAGATTGATTGTTCGTAACCGTTCACGGACACTCGAACGACACAGGAAGCCCAGTCGCCACAAGCGCCTGGGCTTTTTTGTCGTCCGGCCCTCTCTCCCTCTCTCCGTTTGAAGAACGGCAAGGCGTTGCTTTGCAACAACCGGGACATGGGCAACCGGCCCCTCCCGTCTGGAGCTACGATCCGAAGGTTCTAATTTCACGCCAGCAAAGGATCCCCGATGGCCGGAAAACCGCAAAAACCGTCTCGCGGCACGACGCCGCTGGACCAAACCCTGGAAAAGAGCGAACAGGTGGCGGCGGATGTTCAGCGGGCGTCGGACAACCTCGCCGTGGTGAACACGGTGCTCGAGCAGGAGCTGCCCGAGGAAGTGCAGGTCGGCGAGGTGGCGCAGGCCATCGAGCACACCAGCCAGCTCGAGGAAAAGCTGGCCAAGTCGGCCGAGAAGCTCGCCGAGGTCAACGCCGCGTTGAGCGAGGAAATCGAGAAGCGCCTCGAGGTGACGGCCGAGCGAGACGAAAGCCAGGCGCTGGCCGAGAAGCTCAAGGCGAAGATCCGCGCAGAAGGCGCGGACTGACCTCGCACCGGACCGCGTCCGTATCCCTTCTCCTACGCCGGGCGGGCGTCAGGCACGCTACGCTATTCGTTCTCAAAGCGAAACCACGGCATGGCCCTCATCACGTTCCTCGTCGAGGACAACAAGACCATCAGGGACAACCTGGTCCCGGCACTGGAGGATCTGGTCAACGGCCGGGTGGTCGGCTTCGCCGAAACCGAGACGGAAGCCCTGGCGTGGCTCGCCGAACACCCTGATGGCTGGCAACTGCTGATCGTCGATCTCTTCCTGAAGGAAGGCTCCGGCCTCGGCGTTCTCGGCGGCTGCAGGGACCGCAAGCCCAGCCAGCGGGTGGTGGTGCTCAGCAACTACGTGACGGCGGACATCAGGGCGCGCTGCACTGCGCTAGGTGCGGATGCGGTGTTCGACAAGTCGCGCGACCTCGATGCGTTCATCGAGTACTGCAACGCCAACCGCCCCTCGGGCCTTGCGCCGCTCTGACCGCCTGCCATTGAAGCGGGCATGAAAAAAGGGCCCGAAGGCCCTTTTCTCTTTTGTGCCGGAGCGAATCAGCGCACCACGGCGATCTGGGTACGCGCACCACCCTTGTAGGTGTACAGCGTCAGCGCGCCGTTCTTGATGTCGCCCTTCTCGTCGAAGGCGATCGGGCCGGTCACGCCCTTGTATTGCACCTTGCCGACTTCGGGCAGGTACTTGGCGGGGTCGGACGAACCGGCCTTCACCATGGCTTCGGCCAGCACGTTGACCGCGTCGTACACGTACGGTGCATAGATCTGCACTTCGACGCCGTTCTTGGTCTTGAACTTGGCCTTGAAGTCTTCCAGCGGCTGCTTGAAGTCGCCGTCCACGCCGCCGGCTTCCGCGCACACCACCATGTCTTCGCCGATGGCATCGCCAGCCAGCTTCGGCAGCTCGCCGGTGCACAGGCCGTCGCCACCCATGAACTTGACGTTCAGGCCCAGTTGCTTGACCTGCTTGAGCATCGGGCCGCCGACGGCGTCCATGCCGCCGAAGAACAGCACGTCGGGCTTGGCAGCCTTCAGCTTGGTCAGGATGGCGTTGAAGTCGGTCGACTTGTCGGTGGTGAATTCGTGGCCCACGATGGTGGCGCCAGCAGCCTTGGCCGCCTTCTCGAACTCTTCGGCGACGCCCTGGCCGTAGGCGGTGCGGTCGTCGATCACGGCGATGTTCTTGCCCTTGAGCGTTTCGACGGCGTACTTGCCCAGCGTGCCGCCGAGCTGCGTGTCGTCAGCCACCACGCGGAACGTGGTCTTGAAGCCCTGGCGCGTGTACTTCGGGTTGGTTGCCGAAGGCGAGATCTGGGGAATGCCGGCGTCGCTGTACAGCTTCGAGGCGGGGATGGTGGTGCCCGAATTCAGGTGACCGACCACGCCGTTGACCTTTTCGTCCACGAGCTTCTGGGCAACGGCCGTGCCTTGCTTCGGATCGCCTGCGTCGTCTTCGGCGACCAGTTCGAACTTGGCAACCTTGTCGCCAACCTTGAGGCCCTTTGCATTCAGGTCTTCGATGGCCATCTTGGCGCCGAACTCGTTGTCCTTGCCGAGGTGGGCAATGGGACCGCTGGTAGGTGCCACGTGACCGATCTTGATGACCAGGGTGTCTCCGGCAGGTGCGGGTGCAGGTGCAGCCGCCGGGGCCGCGGCCGTTGGCGCGGGCGCTGCAGCGGGAGCAGCAGCTTCTTCCTTCTTGCCGCAAGCCACGAGCGTGATTGCAGCCAGTGCGACCGCAGTCCATTTCAATTGCATGGGAACCTCCAGAACTTGGATGAAAAGAATAAAAAACACCGGTCGTACGATCCGGGCGCGCAGACCTCGCAAGTTTCGCGCCGCAGACCAGCGGCACCCTCACGCCCTTCCGACCTGCGGCGCAGTTTAGCCCAGTATTCAGGCCCCGGAAGCTGGCGTAGACCCGGTGTTTTCGCTGAGTTCAGCGGCCATTGCCTCGATCACAAGCGCGCGCAAAACGGCCTCGATTTCATTGCGCAGACGCGGCACCATCGCATCGAGCTGATGCTGAACGGCAGCTGACACGGTGTCGCTCAAACGCTCTTCCAGCGACAGGTCGACGCGCTGCAGCACGCGATGCAGCAACTGCTCTTCGAGGCTGACGATTTCCGCCTGCGAGAGCTGCGCGGCCGGAGGCAATGCCATCGAACTCGCCGGATCCGGCTGAGGCGCCTGCGCGACCTGCGGCTCGGGACTCGCGGGCTCAGCCGGAACCTCGAGCACCGTCGTCAGCGTGGGAACGAACCGGGGCGGTGTGCGCAGCGTGCTGGCCATGTCAGGAACTCTTTGCGAAGTCGTGCGGCTGGATGGTGTAGCCACGATCGGCATAGTGGCGCCAGCGAGAACGGCCGACCTGGCGGTCGTTGGCCTCGTCGCTCACGATGTCGATCATGCGTTCGTAGCGCTCGAAGCCCGCAGGCACTTCGAGGCCCAGATTCACCAGCATCTCGCGGTGCGGCAGCGAGGCCGCATCGGCTCCCTGCGCCGACAGCACCACGGGCGAGCGCGCGACGACGTGGGCCGGCGCGTCGTCGCGGCAATGCGCGACGAAGTCCACCGGCGAGAGCTGCCAGAGCGCCGCATCCACCGCGTCGAGCGAGCGCGCATCACCCACCACCACCACGCGCAGGCCGCGCGTGTTCACGGCCTTGCGAACCAGCCGGCAGGCGTAGTTCAGCTTGTCGCGCGCGTTGTAGTGAAAGCCGATTTCCGTCACTTCGCGGACCGTGCCTTCTTGCCCGCGGCCTCGGCGGCCTTGGCCTTCCTGGGCTTCGCCTTGCCCGATGCGTCGCCGCTGCCCGCGCGGCTCGTCAGGTAGGACACCAGCAGGCCCACCGGACGGCCAGTCGAGCCCTTGGCCGCCCCGCTCTTCCAGGCGGTCCCGGCGATGTCAAGGTGCGCCCAGGCGAAGTCACTGGTGAAGCGTTGCAGGAACTTCGCCGCGGTGATGGCGCCGCCCGCGCGGCCGGCGATATTGGCCACGTCGGCGAAGTTGCTCTTCAGCCCTTCGGCGTAGTCGTCGTCCAGCGGCATGCGCCAGCAGCGATCCTGCGAGGTTTCTCCGGCGGCTTCGAGCGCGGCGGCGAGCGTGTCGTCGCTGGCGAACAGTCCGCTGCGCACGCCGCCCAGCGCGATCACGCAGGCGCCCGTCAGCGTGGCGATGTCGATCACCGCGGCCGGCTCGAAGCGCTTGGCGTAGGTCAGCGCGTCGCACAGGATGAGCCGGCCCTCGGCGTCGGTGTTGAGCACCTCGATGGTCTGGCCGCTCATGCTGGTCACCACGTCGCCCGGCTTCACCGAGCGGCCGTCGTTCATGTTCTCGCACGAGGGAATGAGACCGACGACGTTGATGGCGGGCTGGATGTCGCCCAGAGCGCGGAAGGTGCCGAGCACGCTGGCCGCGCCGCACATGTCGAACTTCATCTCGTCCATCTCGGCAGCCGGCTTGAGCGAGACGCCGCCGGTGTCGAAGGTGATGCCCTTGCCGACCAGCACCACCGGCGCCTGGTCCTTGGGAGCCCCGTGGTAGCGCAGCACGATGAAGCGCAGCGGCTCGGCCGAGCCCTGGGCCACGGCGGCGAAGGAGCCCATGCCGAGCCTCTCGACCTCCTTCGGGCCCAGCACTTCGCACTTGATGTTCGGGAGCTTCGCCAGCTCCTTGGCGGCCTCGCCCAGCAGCGTGGGAGTGGCGTGGTTGGCGGGCCGGTTGCCCCATTCCTTGGCGAGCTCGATGCCCCGGACGGTGGCACGGGCCTGGTCGAACGCGCCGGCGACCGCGGCGGCATCGGCCACGCCGACGGTCAGCTGGCGGATGCTGCGGGGTTCGGCCTTCGACTTGGTGGTGGTGTAGACATAGCTGGCTTCGGCCGCCGCCGTGACGGCGCAAGCCACCGCAGCGCCGTCGGCGGGCTGCGCGAACACCAGGGTCACGCGCTTGGGCGCCTGGGCCTTGGCCGCGTTGATCGCCGCGACGACGCCCGTGCGCACCGAGGCCGGCTTGCCGTCGCCGATGGCGGCGAGCACCACGCGGGCGGCCACGACGTCTTCCGGACGGTAGAGCGCGAGCAGCTTGCCGGCCTTGTCGGGCAGGTCGCCGGCCTTGCGGGCACTGGCGGCAAGCACCGAAAGCGGGTCTTTGGAGGCGGGAGGAGCGCTGCCGACGAGCACGATCAGGACATCGGATTTCTCGGCTGCGGCCTGGGAAACGGTGAGGGTCTTGAGTTGAAAGTCCATAATCCTTTTTTTCCTCGAACGATGTTATTCCATTCTTCCCTACGCAAGGAGCTGTCCCGCAGCTTCGGAGCGACCCTCGTGGTACTGGTCACCATCGTGATGACCATGATGCTCATCCGCACCCTCGGGCTCGCGTCCAAGGGCAGTGTGAACCCGCAGGAGGTGTTCCTGGTCATGACCTACACGGTGCTCGGCTACATGCCGACCATCCTGAGTCTGAGCCTGTTCATCGCCATCGTCGGCACCCTCTCGCGCATGTACCGCGACAGCGAGATGGTCATCTGGTTCTCCAGCGGGCGCGGCCTGGCCGACTTCGTCAAGCCGCTGTTCCGCTTCGCCTGGCCGGTGCTGATCCTGATCGCCGTGATGGCGCTGGTGGGCTGGCCCTGGGCCAACTCGCAGACCATCGGCATGCGCAAGCAGTACGAGCAGCGCAGCGACATCGAGCGCGTGGCGCCGGGTGAGTTCCGCGAATCCGCCGGCCGGGTGCGCGTGTTCTTCATCGACAAGGAGACGCCGGACAACTCCAAGGCCACCAACGTCTTCATCTGGTCGATCGAGCGCAACATGCAGATCACCACCTCGGCGCGCAGTGGCAGCATCGAGAACATCGGCGATTCGCGCTACCTGCTGCTCAACAACGGCCAGCGGCTCGAGCAGCCGATGGCGGCCACCGGCCTGAAGATCAGCGAGTTCAAGACCTACGGCACCCGCGCCGGCGGCAACTCCGGCCTGGTCAACGACGCGACGCCGCCGCGCGCGCGCACGACGCTGTCCCTGCTGACCGACGCCGGCGCCCCCAGCCGTGGCGAACTGGCCTGGCGCATCGGCATGCTGCTGGCGGCCGTCAACTTCGTGCTGCTGGCGCTGAACGTGTCCAGCGCCAACCCGCGCGTCGGCCGCAGCGGCAACCTGCTGCTCGCGCTGTTCGCGTTCGTCGTCTACTACAACATGCTCAACCTGGGTCA
Organism: Variovorax gossypii; assembly: GCF_003965815.1. GTDB lineage: Bacteria > Pseudomonadota > Gammaproteobacteria > Burkholderiales > Burkholderiaceae_C > Variovorax > Variovorax gossypii. The sequence continues at coordinate 787,977 of NZ_RXOE01000001.1, forward strand.
GAGCTGGATCAGCTCAGGCAAGTACGGCATGGGCGGCTTCATGCTGATGCTGCACGGCGGCGTGCTGCTGATCAACCTGGCATGGCTCGGCGCTCGCCAGAACAACTGGGGCCGGCGGATCAGGTCGAACCCGTCGACTCGCGCCGTGTCGCCCACACCCAAGATCGAACCCACGTGAAAACGATAAGACGCCTGATCTACGTCGAGGTGCTCAAGGCCGTCGCGTTCGTGACGCTCGGCTTCCTGTGCCTCTTCTTCTTCTTCGACTTCGTCGACGAACTGCAGTCCATCGGCAAGCCCGACAGCCTGAACTACGGGCCCGCGCAGGCGCTGGTCTACGTGACCCTGCTGGTCCCGAGCCATCTCTACGAACTGCTGCCGATCACCGTGCTGATCGGCTCGATCTTCGTCATGGCCCGGCTGGCGCAGAGCTCCGAATACACCATCCTGCGCACCAGCGGGCTGGGCCCCTGGCGCGCGCTGCGCACCCTGCTGCTGCTGGGCATCGGCTTCGTGGTGCTGACCTTCGCCATCGGCGACTACGTGGCGCCGGCTTCCGAGCGCACGGGCCAGCTGCTCAAGGCCAGGTACCAGGGCACCTACTCGCTGGCCGGCAACACGGGTGCCTGGCTCAAGGAAAAGCGGGACAACGCCTCCTACGCCGTGAACGTGCTGGCCATCGACCGCAAGGGCGCGCTGAAGAACCCACGCATCTTCGAGTTCGACGACAACGGCTACATCAAGACCCAGATCGTCGCCGCCTCGGCCACCATCGGCAACGACGGCCACTGGCTGCTCACCGACGTTGCCGAGCAGAAGTACGACACCCGCAGCTCGGCGGAGCAGGCGCACATCGTCACCACCAAGATCCCGCAGGTGAACTGGCCGACCTCGCTGACCGGGGAAATGGTGTCGGTCGCGCTGCTTCGCCCCGACCGGATGAGCACTATCGACCTGTTCGACTACATCCGCCACCTCGACGCCAACGGCCAGACCGCGCAGCGCTACGAGATCGAGTTCTGGCGCAAGGTGTTCTACCCGCTGTCGTGCCTGGTGATGGTGGTGCTCGCCCTGCCCTTCGCCTACCTGCACTTCCGCCAGGCCGGCATCACCACCTACGTGTTCGGCGGCGTGATGATCGGCATCAGTTTCTTCCTGCTGAACAACGTGTTCGGCTACCTGGGCAATCTCAGCAACTGGTCGCCCTGGCTCACGGCGGCGGCACCCGGGATGATCTATTCGGTGATGTCGCTCACGGCCTTCAGCTGGCTCGTGCTGCGACGATGACGCGGGGCATCGTCCTGCTGGCGCACGGCTCGCGCGACGAGCGTTGGCGCCAGCCCATCGAGGCCGTTGCCGCGCGGGTGCTAGCCGACGAGCCCGATGCCCGCGTGGCCTGCGCCTACATGGAACTGGCCGAGCCCGACCTGCCCACGGCCGTGGCGACGCTGGTTGCCGACGGCGCCACCGCCATCCGCGTCGTTCCTCTCTTCCTGGGAATGGGCAAGCACGCCCGCGAAGACCTGCCGCACCAACTCGATGCGCTGCGCCAGCGCTGGCCCGCCATCGGCTTCACGCTTGCCCGGATCGTGGGTGAAGAGCCCGAACTGGTCGATCTCCTGGCAAGGATTGCGGTCAAATCCTGAACATCCGGCAATTTCAATAGATTCTGAAGGCATAATGAATTCCGCAATAAGACGGAATTTGATATGAATCTGCATCAGTTCAAGTTTGTTCAGGAAGCCGTGCGGCGCAACCTGAACCTCACCGAGGCGGCCAAGGCGCTGCACACCTCGCAGCCCGGTGTATCCAAGGCCATCATCGAACTCGAGGAAGAACTGGGCGTCGAGATCTTCGCGCGCCACGGCAAGCGGCTGAAGCGCGTCACCGAGCCGGGCCAGCACGTCATCGCCAGCATCGAGCTCATCATGCGCGAGGTGGGCAACCTCAAGCGCATCGGCGAGCAGTTCAGCGCCCAGGACAGCGGCACCCTCTCCATCGCCACCACCCACACCCAGGCGCGCTACGTGCTGCCGGTGCCGGTGGCCAACCTGCGCGAAGCCTACCCCAAGGTCAACGTGAGCCTGCACCAGGGCTCGCCCGACCAGGTGGCACGCATGGTGATCGACGAAATCGCTGAGATCGGCATCGCCACCGAGTCGCTCGACGGCTACGCCGAGCTGGTGACCCTGCCCTGCTACGAATGGCAGCACGTGCTGGTGCTCCCCAAGGACCACCCGCTGGCCTCCAAGGAGCGCATCTCGCTGGAAGACCTGGCGAGCGAGCCGATCATCACGTACCACCCGTCGTTCACCGGCCGCACGCGCATCGACCACGCGTTCGCGCAGAAGAAGCTCACGCCGCGCATCGCGCTCGAAGCCATCGACTCGGACGTGATCAAGACCTACGTGCGCCTCGGGCTGGGCGTGGGCATCGTGGCCGAAATGGCTGTGCGCGACGAGTCGAATGCCGACCTCGTGGTGCGCCCGATGGGCCATGTGTTCGGCCAGAATATCGCGCGGGTCGCGTTCAAGCGCAGCGCCTATCTGCGCAACTTCGTCTTCAAGTTCGCGGAGCTGCTCTCCGACCGCCTCGACCGCAACCTGATCGCCAAGGCCTTGAGCGGCCACCAACAAGACTACGAGCTGTAAACAGGATCACCCCCAGGCTTCGCGCACTTCGTGTCGCTTCGCCACCCCCTCCCGGGGGCAACACCTGCGGCCCGGCAAAGCCGGTTCCGCGGTGTTTCTGGAAGAGGCAGCGACGAGCAAGTGGCATGCGGAACAACAGTTGAAGAAATCACAAACATCATGAGCACGCCACCACGCACACCCGAAGTCGGCACCAAGCTGCCGGCCGTCGGCACCACCATCTTCACCGTGATGTCGGCGCTGGCCGCCGAGAAGAACGCGGTCAACCTGGGCCAGGGCTTCCCCGATTTCAACTGCGACCCGAAGCTGCTCGAGGACGTGACGGCCGCGATGGCGGCAGGCCACAACCAGTACCCGCCGATGCCGGGCATTCCGGCGCTGCGCGAAGCCATCTCGGCCAAGATCTCGGCGCAGTACGGCCATGACTACAGCCCGGCCACGGAGATCACCGTCACAGCCGGCGCCACGCAGGCGATCATCACGGCCATCCTCGCGGTGGTGCGTCCGGGCGACGAGGTGATCGTGCTCGAGCCCTGCTACGACAGCTACGTGCCCAACATCGAGCTGGCCGGCGGCAGCGTGGTGCGGGTGCCGCTGGTGCCGGGCACTTTCCGCCCCGATTTCGACAAGATCGCCGCCGCGCTCACGACTCGCACGCGCGCCATCATCATCAACACGCCGCACAACCCGAGTGCCACGGTCTGGACCGAAGCCGAGATGCGGCGGCTCGAGGAGCTGCTCGCGCCCACCGACGTGTTCGTCATCAGCGACGAGGTCTACGAGCACATGGTGTTCGACGCCGCCCGCCACGAGAGCGTGGCGCGCTTCCCGGGCCTGGCCGCGCGCAGCTTCATCGTCAGCAGCTTCGGCAAGACCTATCACGTCACCGGCTGGAAGGTCGGCTACGTGGCCGCGCCGGCCCCGCTGATGGCCGAGTTCCGCAAGGTGCACCAGTTCAACGTGTTCACCGTGAACACGCCGATGCAGCACGCGCTCGCGCAATACATGGCCGAGCCGAAGCCCTACCTCGAGCTGCCGGCCTTCTACCAGCGCAAGCGCGACCTGTTCGCCGCGGGCCTGGCCGAGAAGACCCGCTTCAGGCTGCTGCGCAGCGAGGGCAGCTACTTCCAGTGCGTCGACATCTCGGAGGTGAGCGACCTGTCCGAGGCCGAGTTCTGCCTGTGGCTCACGCGCGAGATCGGCGTGGCCGCCATTCCGCTGTCGGCCTTCTACGGCAACGGCTTCGACCAGCGGGTGGTGCGCTTCTGCTTCGCCAAGAAGGACGAGACGCTGCTGGCCGCGCTGGACCGCCTGGCGCGGCTCTGAGGGCCGCACGCTCGGCAACCGGATGGCCATCACGATGAACAGGCCGCGCCGGGTGCTTCTTGCACTGGCGCTCTCGTTCGTCGTGGCGGGCATGCTCTCGCCCATCGTGCCGTCGATGGCCGGCAAGCCGTACTCGGTGATCGACGTGGTCCACAGCCTGCTCATCGGAGCCCTCTGCTACACGTGGTGCCGGGCAGACGGCCTGGAGCGCGGCGTGCTGCCGCCAGGACGCTCGGCGCTGCTGGCCGGCCTGTTCCCGCCGCTGGGGGTGCCCCTCTATTTCTTCCGTACCCGGCCCATCGCCAGGGCGTTCGTCGCGACCCTTGGCGCGATCGGCTTCCTGGTCGTGTGCACCGTGCTGTCCGGCCTCTGCGCCATCGCCACCGCCGCACTGTTCGGGAAGCCCCTGCCCGAATGAAGAATCCGGTCACGATCCTGAGGCTCGTTTTCGGTGCAGTGGCCGTGGTGTTGTGCGGCGTCGCCTGGCTGCTGCACCACAACACGACTTCCTTCATCGCATCAGCAAGCCGCACGCAGGGTGAGGTGATGCGGCTGCTCTACGTGGAAAGCTCGAAGCGCAACGAATCGGGCACCTGGAAGCCGCTGGTGCGCTTCAAGGCGCCGTCGGGCGAGATCATCGAGTTCGTGCCCTCGAGCAGCAGCAGCCCGCCTTCCTACGAAGTGGGCGAGACGGTGAACGTCTTCTTCGACCCGGAGAACCCGCAGGACGCCCGTCTCGACGGCTTCTTCTCGCTGTGGGGCGGCGCGACCATCACGGGCGGCCTGGGCCTTGTTTTCCTGCTGGTGACGGCGGGGCTGCTGTTCGTGCCTGCGAGCGCACCGGCAAAGCGCCGACGCCCACGGTAGGACGTTGCCTGACCACCGGAGGGGCTACCCTCCGGCCTCCCACGCGACACGACAGGGCGAGCATGAAAGCTCATCACAACAACGCCCAGGAGACAAACATGTCGCTCTCGTTCATTCTGCTGATCGTCCTGATCCTGCTGCTGATCGGCGCATTGCCAAGCTGGGGCTACAGCCGCGCGTGGGGCTACGGGCCCAGTGGCGGCCTTGGCCTGGTCGTGCTGATCGTGGTGATCCTCGTGCTCATGGGGCGCATATAGGCCTTGCGGCCATCGCGCCCCGAACACGAAAAAGGAAAAGCCCGCGCGAGCGGGCTTTTCTTCGTCCGGCAAACCCGTCGTCAGGCCTGCAGCTGCGTCCAGGCCTTGTCGAGCCGCTTCACGCTCACAGGCTGCGGCGTGCGCAACTCCTGCGCGAAGAAGCTCACGCGCAACTCCTCCAGCAGCCAGCGGAATTCGAGCATGCGTTCGTCCACCACGCCCTTGCGCTCGGCCACCAGCCGCCAGTAGCGCTGGTCCTGCGGCTTCAGCTCGGCCAACTTGCCGGCGTCGCGCGCCGGGTCCGCGCGCAGCTTGTCGAGCCGCAGCACGATCGCCTTCAGATACCGCGCGAAATGCTGCAGCTGCGTCCACGGCGCCTCGGCGATGAAGCGCTTGCCGACGAGGCGCTGAAGCTGCTGCGCGGCATCCTGCACGGCGTCGGGCTGGATCTTGGTGTCCTTGATCTTGCGCGCGGCCGCGGCGTACTCGACGAGGATGGCCGACGCGAGCCGCGCCACCTCGTTGGCGATCAGCGTGAGGCGGCCACGGCCCTCCTCCAGCCGACGCTTGAACGCGAACTCGTCGGTCGGCAGCGGCTCCTGCAGGAAGGCCCGGTCGATCGCCACGTCGATGATCTGGGCGCGCAGCTCCTCCGAGGTACCCAGCGGCATGTAGGCCACCGACATCTTCTGCAGGTCGGGGATATTCTTCTCGAGATACTTGAGCGCGTCCTTGAGCTGCAGCGCGAACAGGCGGCGCAGCCCGGCCCGATGCTTCGCGGCGGCCACGGCGGGCTCGTCGAACACCTCGATGGTCACGGCGTCGCCTTCGTCGCGCAGTGCCGGGAAACCGATCAGCGACTGCGATCCGCGACGCACTTCCATCAACTCGGGCAGCTCGCCGAAGGTCCAGGCCGTGTAGCGCTGGCCGGCCGGCAGCGCGGCGGGTGCGGGTGCATCCGCCGCCTTCGAGGACTGCTTCGGGCGGTCATCCGGCGCAGCGCCGGCTGCCTTCTTCTCCGGCGACGCCTTGACGTTCAGCCCCGCCAGCGCCTGGAAGGCCCCTCGAGCCTGCGCACCCAGCTCGGCCTTCAGCGCACCGAGGTTGCGCCCCATGCCCAGCTGCCGGCCATGCTCGTCGATCACGCGCAGATTCATGAACAGGTGCGGCGCCAGCATGTCGAGCTTGAAGTCGGCGCGCTTGACGTCGATGCTGGTCATGTCGCGCACGCGCTTGAGCAGCACGTCGGTCAGCGAGCCGGTGCCGAACAGTTCGGGCACGGACAGCTCTTCCGCCAGCTTCGAGGCCGACTCGGGCAGCGGCACCAGCCGCGAACGCGGGCGCTGCGGCAGGCTCTTGAGCAGCGCCTGGATCTTGTCCTTGAGCATGCCCGTCACCAGCCACTCGCAGCGCTCCTCGCTCACCTGGTTGAGCACGAAGAGCGGCACGCTGACGGTGAGGCCGTCCTTCGCGTCGCCGGGCTCGTGCAGGTAGCTCGCAGCGCAATCGACGCCGCCGAGCCGCAGCGTCGGCGGAAACGACTGCGTGGTGATACCCGCCGCCTGGTGGCGCATGAGCTCGTCGCGCGTCAGGAACAGCAGGCGCGGCTGCTCCTTCGACGCCTGGCGGTACCAGTTCTCGAAGCTGGTGCCGCTGGCCACGTCGGCGGGCAGCTGTGCGTCGTAGAAGGCGAAGATCAGCTCGTCGTCGACCAGCACGTCCTGCCGGCGCGACTTGTGCTCCAGCCCCTCGACCTCGCGCACCAGCTTGCGGTTGGCCTGAAGGAACGGGAACCGGCATTCCCACTGGCCGCCGACCAGCGCCTCGCGGATGAAGATCTCGCGCGCGGCAACGGGGTCTACGCGCGTGAAGTCGACGCGCCGGCCGCTGTACACCACGAGCCCGTAGAGCGTCGCGCGCTCCAGCGCCGAGACCTGCGCGCCCTTCTTCTCCCAGTGCGGATCGAGCAGCTGCTTCTTCAGCAGGTGCCCCGCCACCTGTTCGAGCCACTGCGGCTCGATGTTGGCGATGCCGCGCCCGAAGAGCCGCGTGGTCTCGACCAGCTCGGCCGCAACGATCCAGCGCCCGGGCTTCTTCTTCAGATGCGCGCCGGGGTGCCGGTAGAACTTGATGCCGCGGGCACCGAGGTAGGCCTCGTCGTCCTCCAGCTTCCAGCCGATGTTGCCCAGCAGGCCCGACAGCATCGACATGTGCAGCGCCTCGTAGCCAGCCGGCTCGGCGTTGATGCGCCACTTGTGCTCGGTGACCACGGTGAGCAGCTGCGAATGGATGTCGCGCCATTCGCGCACGCGGCGGATGTTGATGAAGTTCTGCCGCAGCAGCTGCTCGTACTGCCGGTTGCTGAGCTTGTGGGTGTCGCCATGGCCGCCGCGCGCGTCGGCGATCCACTTCCACAGCCGCAGGTAGCCGCTGAACTCGCTCTTCTCGTCGTCGAACTTCGAGTGCGCCTGGTCGGCCTGCTGCTGCGCGTCCATCGGGCGGTCGCGCACGTCCTGCACGCTGAGGGCCGAGGCGATGATGAGCACTTCTTCGAGCGCGCTGCGCGAGCGGGCTTCGAGAATCATTCGGCCCACGCGCGGATCCAGCGGCAGCTTCGACAGCTCGGCGCCGGTGTGCGTGAGCTCGTTGGCGTCGTCGACCGCACCCAGTTCGTTGAGCAGCTGGTAGCCGTCGGCAATCGCTCGCGGCGACGGCGCCTCCAGGAACGGGAAGCGCGCCACGTCGCCCAGGCGCAGCGACTTCATGCGCAGGATCACGCCCGCCAGCGAGGAGCGAAGGATCTCGGGGTCGGTGAAGCGCGGGCGGCCCTCGAAGTCCTTCTCGTCGTAGAGCCGGATGCAGATGCCGTTCGCCACCCGGCCGCAGCGGCCCGCGCGCTGGTTGGCGGCCGCCTGGCTGATCGGCTCGACCAGCAGCTGCTCGACCTTGCTGCGAAAGCTGTAGCGCTTGACGCGCGCCGTGCCCGTATCGATCACGTAGCGGATGCCCGGCACCGTGAGCGAGGTCTCGGCCACGTTGGTTGCGAGCACGATGCGGCGGCCCGTGTGGCCGTCGAAGATGCGGTCCTGCTCGGGGCCCGACAGCCGCGCGAACAGCGGCAGCACTTCGGCGCTGCGCAGCAGCGGCTGGTGGCTCAGGTGGCGGCGCAGATGGTCGGCCGCCTCGCGGATCTCGCGCTCGCCGGGCAGGAAGACGAGGATGTCGCCCGCGTTGTGCGGATCGCGCCAGAGCTCGTCGACCGCGTCGGCGATGGCGTCGTTCAGGTCGTGCTCGCGCGATTCCTCGAAGGGCCGGTAACGCTGCTCCACCGGGTAGGTGCGGCCCGAGACGAAGATGGTGGGCGCCGGGCCTTTCGCCGAGGCGAAGTGCTGCGCGAAGCGGTCGGCGTCGATGGTGGCCGAGGTGACGATGACTTTCAGGTCAGGCCTGCGCGGCAGGATCTCGCGCAGGTAGCCCAGCAGGAAGTCGATGTTCAGCGAGCGCTCGTGGGCCTCGTCGATGATGAGCGTGTCGTAGGCCTTCAGCAGCGGATCGGTCTGCGTCTCGGCCAGCAGGATGCCGTCGGTCATCAGCTTGACGGAGGCGTCGCGCGACAGGCGGTCCTGGAAGCGCACCTTGAAGCCGACCACGTCGCCCAGCGGCGTCTTCAGCTCTTCGGCGATGCGCTTGGCCACCGAGCTCGCGGCGATGCGGCGCGGCTGCGTGTGGCCGATGAGCCGGCCCTTGCCCGGCTCGGCATTGAGCTTGCCGCGGCCCAGCGCGAGGGCGATCTTCGGCAGTTGCGTGGTCTTGCCCGAGCCCGTCTCTCCGCAGACGATCACGACCTGGTGCGCCGAGATGGCGGCCATGATCTCGTCGCGCCTGCTCGATACAGGAAGCGATTCGGGAAATTCGATGCGAAGTGGTGTGGTGGTCGTCAAGGCAAAACAGTCGTCGGGCCGGCGCGGCGGGCAAACCGTCGATTATCGGCGCGCACCGCGCCTGTTGCACGGCATCCACATCGCGCGGTTTCGTTGCAACACGATCCGTAAATAGTCTTTACTCAATTGCAAACCGCCACTACGATCGCGTCCATGTCCTATCGCCTTGCCCCCATCACCTTGCGCCGTCGCTGCGCAAGCCGTGCGCCCAGTGCGCACGGGCGGGTCAAGTTGCCTCGTCCTGCCTGACCGAAGCTTCGCGCACGTTCGCGCGCTTCGGACACAGAAGCGCCGCAACCGACACCCACAGCGTCCCGAAAGCCGACTCCTTCATGCCGAAGGAGCGGCCGCCTTTCCGTACCTGTGTACCTGTATGAACGGCTCCAGGAGCCGAAGAAAAAGAAAAACCAGATCATGTCCAAAGACATCCGCTCCCAACTGCATGCCGAGCTCGCCGAGCGCACTCGCCATCTGCAAACCGTCGCCGAAGCACTGAAGACCGAGCTCTTCGGCATCGACGACATCATCGATCGCGTGATCGATTCGCTTCGCGCCTGGTATGTGCTGCCGCAGCTCATCAGCCGCCCCGTCATCGTCTGCCTCTGGGGTCTCACCGGCACCGGCAAGACGCAGCTGGTGCGCAGGCTCGCGCAGCATCTGGGCTTCTACGACCGCTTCATCGAAGTGCAGATGGACGGCTTCAGCCATGGCTCGGGCTATCACAGCGGCGGCTCCATCTCGGCCATGCTGGCCGAGTCGGGCATTGCCGAAGGCATGCCCGGCATCCTGGTGCTCGACGAGTTCCAGCGCTTCCGCACGGTGGAAGGCAACGGCAGCGACGCCAAGGTCGAGCGCTACCAGGACGTGTGGGCGCTGCTGTCCGACGGCCGCCTGCCGCCCGCGCTCTCGATGCTCGGCGAGATCGAGTCCTCGCTCGCGTACGCCGAGTACACGCAGGACCGCGACGGCACCGAAAAGAAAAAGGAAGACAAGAAGCGCAAGCTGCACCTGTCGCCCTGGGAGGCGCGCGAGGTGAAGCGCTGCCTGAAGCTCTCCGAGACGCTGCTGCAGATCATGGCGTGGAAGCCCGCCGAGGTGCACGCGCGCCTGCGCGCCTTCCGCGACACCCAGCAGAGCTGGGAAACCGACTACAGCAAGCTGCTGGTGTTCGTCTCGGGCAACCTCGACGAGATGTACGCCGAGACGGCCCAGCGCGTCGAGGACTGCGACACCGACGCCGACATCTTCCACGAGCTGACGAAGAAGCTCTCGGTCATCGACGTGAAGAAGGCGCTGGCCGAACGCTTCCGCCCCGAGCAGATCGCCCGCCTGGGCAACAACCACGTGATCTACCCCTCGTTCAACCGCGCGACCTACGTGCGCCTGATCCTGTCGATCTGCGACCGCTACGTGGCCGAGATCCAGGAAAGCTCCGGCGTGCGCTTCGTGCTGGACGCGAGCGTGTACGAGCAGATCTACGCCAACGCCGTGTTTCCGGCGCAGGGCACGCGTCCGCTGTTCTCGTCGATCCACGCAATCCTGAGCGCCACGCTGGTCAACGCCGCGCTGTGGGCGCTGGAGCAAGGCGCCAACGGCAGCGAACCCGTGTGGCTCACGCTGGACGCGGGCGTGTCGGCCATCACCGCGAAGTACCGCAAGGCGCGCCGCCAGTTTCCGGTCACGCTGGAGCTGAACCGCCTCAAGCAGCGCTCGAGCGAGGACTTCCGCGCCCTGCTCGCCGTGCACGAGGCCGGTCACGGCGTGGTGTACGGCCTGCTCTTCGCCCGCGCGCCGCAGGAGATCAAGATCAACGTGGCCTCGTTCGAGGGCGGCTACAACAGCTACGAGCAGCGCAAGGCCTGGTCGAGGGAGAACCTGCGCGACCACATCTGCGTGAGCCTCGCGGGCCGCGCCGCCGAGCAGCTGGTGTTCGGCGAGCAGGCCTGCACCACGGGCGCCACGCAGGACTTCATGCAGGCGACCGCCCAGGCCGCGCAGTACGTGCGCCACTTCGCCTTCGGCACGCGCCTGAGCCGCACCGACGTGGCGAACGACCCGAACGACAACGTCAACACCGACATCGCCGCGACCACCCCCGAGATCGAGGCGCTGCTGGAGCAGGAGCACGCCCGCGCGCTCGCGCTGCTGGACGCCCATACGCCGGCGCTGATGGCGGTGGTCGACGCGCTGCTGCGCCACGGTTCGATCGCCCCATCGGAGCTGGCCGGGATGCTCGGGCTGCCGGACCCGGTGTCCGGTGCCGGCGGCGCGGCCACGGACGCCTACGCGGCGCTGCTGGCGAGCTTCCGCGCCGATCGTGTCGGCCTGCCGCCGCCTTCGCCGCCCGGCGGCGGTGGCGGCGCCATCCCGGCGAGCGCGGCCCGCGTGCTGCGCGCGATCGCCTGATTCGGCCCGGTCGGGCCGGGTCAGGCAAATGGCTTTTCATGAATGCACAATCACGCCCCATGTCCACCGTCTTCAATTTCACCTTCGTGCCCTGGTTCCGCTCGGTCGCGCCTTACATCCATACGCACCGCGGTAAGACTTTCGTGGTCGGGCTCGCGGGCGAGGCGATCGCGGCGGGCAAGCTGCAGAACATCGCGCAGGACCTGGCGCTGATCCAGAGCATGGGCGTGAAGATCGTGCTGGTGCATGGCTTCAGGCCGCAGGTCAACGAGCAGCTCGCGGCCAAGGGGCACGAGGCGAAGTATTCGCACGGCATCCGCATCACCGACGAGGTGGCGCTCGACTCCGCCCAGGAAGCCGCCGGCCAGCTGCGCTACGAGATCGAGGCCGCTTTCAGCCAGGGCCTGCCCAACACGCCGATGGCGGGCTCCACGGTCCGGGTGATCTCGGGCAACTTCATCACCGCGCGCCCGGTGGGCGTGGTCGACGGGGTGGACTTCAAGCATTCGGGCCTGGTGCGCAAGGTGGACGCGGCCGGCATCCGCCGCACGCTGGATTTCGGCGCAATGGTGCTGATGTCGCCCTTCGGCTTCTCGCCCACCGGCGAAGCCTTCAACCTGACGATGGAAGAAGTCGCCACCAGCGTCGCCATCTCGCTGCAGGCCGACAAGCTGATCTTCCTGACCGAGATTCCGGGTATCCGCATTGACAGCGAGCTGCCCGAGAGCGACGACAACCCGATCGACACCGAGCTGCCGCTGGACGCCGCCGAGAAGCTGCTGGCCTCTCTGCCGCCGCCGCAGAAGCCGACGGACACCGCCTTCTATCTGCAGCACTGCGTGAAGGCCTGCAAGGCCGGCGTGGAGCGCAACCACATCCTGCCATTTGCCCTCGATGGCTCGCTGCTGCTGGAGGTGTACGTGCACGACGGCGTCGGCACGATGGTGATCGACGAGAAGCTCGAGAGCCTGCGCGAGGCCTCGGTGGACGACATCGGCGGCATCCTGCAGCTGATCGAGCCCTTCGAGCGCGACGGCACGCTGGTCAAGCGCGACCGCACCGAGATCGAGCGCGACATCCACCAGTACACGGTGGTCGAGCACGACGGCGTGATCTTCGGCTGCGCGGCGCTCTACCCGTACCCCGAGGCGCGCACCGCCGAGATGGCCGCGCTCACGGTGTCGCCGCAATCGCAGTCGCAGGGCGACGGCGAGCGCATCCTCAAGCACATCGAGCACCGCGCCAAGGCCATGGGCCTGGAAAGCATCTTCGTGCTCACCACGCGCACCATGCACTGGTTCCTCAAGCGCGGCTTCCAGCAGGTCAACCCCGACTGGCTGCCCGAGGCGCGCAAGCGCAAGTACAACTGGGACCGCAAGAGCCTGGTGCTGGTCAAGAAGATCTAATTCCAGCCCTCGTCCCCCGTAGGAACACACAAGGAGACTGCCCCGATGACGCTCGCAACCGCCCTGCTCTTCGCCATCGTGGCTTTCGCCGCCATCGCCACGCCCGGCCCCACGGTGCTGCTGGCACTGAGCAACGGCTCCCGGCACGGCGTGCGGCGAGCGCTGCCGGGCATGCTGGGCGCGGTGCTGTCCGACTTCGTGCTGGTAGGCGCCGTGGCCCTGGGCCTGGGAGCGCTGCTGGCGGCGTCGGAATTCTGGTTCTCGATGCTGAAGTGGGTCGGCGCGGTGTACCTCGCCTGGCTGGGCCTGCGGATGCTGCGCTCCAAGGGCGGCTTCCACCTGCCGGCGGCGGACGCGGCGCCTTCGGTCTCGGCGGGCGAGAGCCGGCGCATCTTCTTCAAGTCCTTCCTGGTGGCGGTGACCAACCCCAAGGGCTACATCTTCTGCTCGGCGCTGCTGCCGCAGTTCATCGACCCATCGGCCGCACAGGCGCCGCAGTACATCGTCATCGCCCTGATATTCGCGGCGCTAGACATGGCCGTGATGCTGGCCTACGCCTTCGTGGGCGCCCGGGCGATCCGGCTGCTGACCGTGTCGGCCACGCGCTGGATCGACCGCGCCTGCGGCGGCATGCTGCTGGCGCTGGCCGGCTCGCTGGCTTTCTATCGCCGCAGCGCGACCTGACGGCGCCCCGCCCCAGCCCCCTGCAGCCGGCCTCCGCGAGTAGCCGCTTCGCCGGGAGCGGTAAGACCTGTCACCGATAATCCCGGCCATGAATCCCCTGCTTTCCCGGTTGCAACCCTACCCCTTCGAGCGGCTGAAGCAGCTGTTCGCGGGCGTCACGCCCAGCCCCGAGTTCCCGGCCATCAGCCTGGGCATCGGCGAACCCAAGCACGCCACGCCGGGCTTCATCAAGGACGCGCTGAGCGCCAGCCTCGGCGCCCTGGCCGCCTACCCCGCCACCGCCGGCGACCTGAAGTTGCGCACCGCCTTCACCGGCTGGCTCAAGACCCGCTACAGCCTCGCCCTCGACCCGGCCACGCAGGTGCTGCCCGTCAACGGCTCCCGCGAGGCGCTGTTCTCGCTGGCCCAGACGGTGGTCGACCCGACCGCCTCGCCGCAGCCGGTGGTGCTGTCCCCCAATCCGTTCTATCAGATCTACGAGGGCGCGGCCCTGCTCGCCGGTGCCGAGCCGTACTACGTGCCCAGCGTGCCCGCGCGCAACTTCGCGGTCGACTGGGACAGCGTGCCCGAGGAGGTCTGGGCCCGCACGCAGCTGGTTTTCGTGTGCTCGCCGGGCAACCCGACCGGCGCCGTGATGGCGCTGGACGAGTGGAAGAAGCTCTTCGCGCTTTCCGACCGCCATGGCTTCGTGATCGCTGCAGACGAGTGCTACAGCGAGATCTACTTCCGCGACGAGCCCCCGCTCAGCGGCCTCGAGGCCTCGGTCAAGCTCGGCCGGCCCGACTTCCGCAACCTGATCGCGCTGACCTCGCTGTCCAAGCGCAGCAACGTGCCCGGCCTGCGCAGCGGCTTCGTGGCGGGCGACGCGGCCATCATCAAGAAATTCCTGCTCTACCGCACCTACCACGGCAGCGCCATGAGCGGCGCCGTGGCCGCGGCCAGCATCGCGGCCTGGGGCGACGAGTCGCACGTGGTCGACAACCGCGCCCAGTACCGCGCCAAGTTCGCGGCCGTCACGCCGCTGCTGGAGCCGGTGCTCGACGTGCGGCTGCCCGACGCCAGCTTCTACCTCTGGGCCGGCGTGCCCGAAGTGTGGGCTGGCGACGACGAAGCCTTCGCCCGGGAGCTCTACGCTCAATACAATGTGACGGTTTTGCCGGGGAGCTATCTGGCGCGCGAGACGACGTACGGCGCGCACAGCACGAATCCCGGCCGTGGCCGCATCCGCATGGCGCTTGTGGCCGAAACGGCCGAATGCGTGGAGGCCGCAGAGCGCATCGTCCGCTTCTGCAAGGACGCCCGCCGCTGATCCGCTTCGCTTTCCTGCTCCCATTTTTCACCCGAGACTCTCCATGACCCAGCAACTGCAACAAATCATCGACGCCGCGTGGGAAGACCGCGCCAACATCTCGGTCGCCGCCTCGTCGGCCGAAGTGCGCGACGCCGTCGAGCACGTCATCACCGAACTCAACAACGGCAAGCTGCGCGTGGCCACCCGCGAAGGCGTGGGCAAGTGGACCGTGCACCAGTGGATCAAGAAGGCCGTGCTGCTGTCGTTCCGCCTGAAGGACAACGAGCAGATCCAGGCCGGCTCGCTCGGCTTCTACGACAAGGTGCCGACCAAGTTCTCGCACCTGTCGGCCAACGAACTGAAGGACTCGGGCGTGCGCATCGTGCCGCCGGCCGTGGCCCGCCGCGGCAGCTTCATCGCCAAGGGCGCGATCCTGATGCCCTCGTACGTGAACATCGGCGCCTATGTGGGCGAAGGCTCCATGGTCGACACCTGGGCCACCGTGGGTTCGTGCGCGCAGGTCGGTGCCAACGTGCACCTGTCGGGCGGCGTGGGCCTCGGCGGCGTGCTGGAGCCCCTGCAGGCCAACCCGACCATCATCGAGGACAACTGCTTCATCGGCGCGCGCTCCGAAGTGGTCGAAGGCGTGATCGTCGAAGAGAACTCCGTGCTCGGCATGGGCGTGTACATCGGCCAGAGCACCCCGATCTTCAACCGCGACACCGGCGAGATCTCGTACGGCCGCGTGCCGACCGGCAGCGTGGTCATCAGCGGCAACCTGCCCAAGAAGACCAAGTCGGGCCAGGACTACAGCACCTACGCCGCGATCATCGTGAAGACGGTCGACGCGCAGACCCGCTCGAAGACCAGCCTGAACGACCTCCTGCGCGACTGATAACTCCCCGCCGGCCCCTCTTCCGGGGCCGGTTTTCTTCAGAGTCCCAGAGAAAACAACAGCACCCGAGGAGAGAGACCGATGAACATGATGGAACGGCTTCTTCGTCTGATGGCCGAGCGCAAGGCATCCGACATCTATCTCTCTGCCCACTCTCCGGTGCTGATCCGCATCAACGGCATCTGCCTGCCCGTCAACGCGCAGGTGCTGCCGCCCACGGCGCCCCTGGCGCTGCTGTCCGAGGTGGTGCCCGCCGCGCGCATCCAGGAACTGGAGAGCACGGGCGAACTGAACATGGCCGTCCACATCGAGGACGCCGGCAACTACCGCGTGAGCGCCATGCGCCAGCGCGGCACCTATGCGGTGGTGGTGCGGCACATCGCCTCCACGATTCCCAGCTTCGACGAGCTGAACCTCCCGGACATCCTGAAGACGCTCATCATGGAGCGACGCGGGCTGATCCTCATGGTCGGCGCCACCGGCGCTGGCAAGACCACCACGCTGGCCTCGATGCTCGACTACCGCAACGAGCACGCCAGCGGCCACATCCTCACGGTCGAGGAGCCGATCGAGTTCACCTACACCAACAAGAAGTCGGTGGTGAACCAGCGCGACGTGGGCAGCGACACCACCTCGCTGCAGACGGCGCTGAAGAACGCGCTGCGCCAGGCACCCGACGTGATCCAGATCGGCGAAATCCGCGACCGCGACACCATGTCCGCCGCCATCGCCTATGCGCAGTCGGGCCACCTGTGCGTGGCCACGCTGCACGCCAACAACAGCTACCGCGCGCTGAACCGCATCCTGAGCTTCTACCCCGTCGAGGTGCGCCCCACGCTGCTGGGCGACCTGGGCGGCGCGCTGCGCGCCATCGTGTCGCAGCGCCTGCTGCGCACGCCGGTGGGCGGGCGCGTGCCGGCGCTGGAAGTCATGCTCAACACCGCTCTGGTGGCCGAGCTGATCGAGAAGGGCGACTTCTCCGGCGTGAAGGAGGCCATGGAGAAGTCGATGGCCGAAGGCTCGCAGACCTTCGAGGAAGACATCGCCCGCCTCATCGTCGAGGAGCGCGTGACGCGCGAAGAGGGCCTGTCGCAGGCCGACTCCCCCACCAACCTCATGTGGCGCCTGCAGAACCGCGCGGCGCCCAAGCAGCAGGTCGACGACCGCAATCTCACCGACCAGGTCGACGAACCCACTTTCACCGACATCACGCTAGACGTGAAGTTCTGAACCCAGCCTTTTCCCGATGTCCCGTACGCTCCAGCTCGCCGAACAACTCATCTCGCGCCCTTCCGTCACCCCCGACGACGCGGGCTGCCAGCAGATCCTCGGCGAGCGGCTGGCGCGACTCGGCTTCACGCTGGAGACCATCGAGAGCGGCCCGGCCGACTTCCGGGTGACCAACCTGTGGGCGGTGCGCCGACCCGCGAACGCGAAGGCCGCCACGAAGACGCTCGTGTTCGCCGGCCACACCGACGTGGTGCCCACCGGCCCCGTCGAGCAGTGGACCAGCCACCCGTTCACGCCCACGCACCGCGACGGCAAGCTATACGGCCGCGGCGCCTGCGACATGAAGACCTCGGTCGCGGCCTTCGTCACCTCCATCGAGGAGTTCCTGCAGGCGCAGCCCGAGCCGAAGCTCACGCTGGCCCTGCTGCTCACCAGCGACGAGGAAGGCCCCGGCGTCGACGGCACCGTGGTCGTCTGCAATGCGCTGGCCGCGCGCGGCGAAACCATCGACTACTGCATCGTCGGCGAGCCCACCGCGGTGGAGCGCTGCGGCGACATGATCAAGAACGGCCGCCGCGGCACCATGAGCGGCAAGCTCACGGTCAAGGGCGTGCAGGGTCACATCGCCTATCCGCACCTGGCGAAGAACCCGGTGCACGCGGTGGCGCCCGCGTTGGCCGAACTGGTGGCCATCAATGCCGCCGGCGGCTGGGACGCGGCGAGCAACCCGTACTTCCAGCCGACCAGCTGGCAGATCAGCAACTTCCACGCAGGCACCGGCGCGAGCAACGTGATTCCGGGCAGCGCGGTGATCGACTTCAACTTCCGCTTCTCGACCGAGTCCACGCCCGAGTCGCTGCAGCAGCGCGTGCATGCCGTGCTCGACGCGCACAAGGTCGACTACACGCTCGCCTGGACCATCGGCGGCCTGCCCTTCCTGACCACGCCGGGCGAGCTGGTCACTGCCGTGCAGGACGCGATCCGCGAAGAGACCGGCATCGAGACCGAGCTGTCGACCAGCGGCGGCACCAGCGACGCACGCTTCATCGCCAAGATCTGCAGGCAGGTGGTCGAGCTGGGCCCGGTGAACGCCAGCATCCACAAGATCGACGAGCACATCGACGTGGCCGAGATCGAGACGCTGAAGAACCTCTACCTGCGCACCATCAAGCGGCTCGATGCCGCGCTCGCCAGCTGATGAGCACCGTCATCGAACTCATCGAGTCGGGCGCGAAGCGGCTGGAAGAAGCCGGTGTCGCCTTCGGTCACGGCACGGCCAATGCCTTCGACGAGGCTGCCTGGCTGGTGATGTGGCGCCTGAAGCTGCCGCTGGACGACCTCGACGGCGTGGCCGACACGCCCGTCTCGCCCGCGGACGCGGGCAAGGTGAATGCGCTCATCGAGGAACGCATCGCCACGCGCAAGCCCGCCGCCTACCTCACCAAGGAAGCCTGGCTGCAGGGCGTGCCCTTCTACGTGGACGAACGCGCCATCGTGCCGCGCAGCTTCATCGCCGAGCTGATCGCCGACGGAACCATCGACTACTGGCTGGGCGAACACACGCAGCGCGTGCTCGACCTGTGCACCGGCAACGGCAGCCTCGCCGTGCTGGCGGCGCTCACGTACCCGGAAGTGACGGTGGACGCGGCCGACCTGTCGGTCGAGGCCCTCGAGGTCGCCGCCATCAACGTCACCCGCCATGAGCTGGACGCGCGCGTCAGGCTGGTCGAATCGGACGGGCTGAAGAACCTGCCCGGTCCCTACGACCTGGTGCTGTGCAATCCGCCCTACGTGAACAGCGCCAGCATGGCCGCCCTGCCGGCCGAATACCGCGCTGAGCCCGAGCTGGCGCTGGCCGGCGGCACCGACGGCATGGACTTCGTGCGCCAGCTGCTCGCCGATGCGCCCTCGCGCATGAGCGAACAGGCAGTGCTGGTGCTGGAGATCGGCAACGAGCGCGAATACTTCGAGGCGGCCTTTCCGCATCTCGAAGTCTTCTGGCTCGAGACCTCGGCGGGAGAGGACCAGGTCCTGCTGGTGACGCGCGACGCCCTGGTGGCCGGCGCCGGCGTGCGTTAGCTGCGCCCGCCCGAACCCCTTTCCGCCGCTTTCTCGCAGCCATTGGCTGCGAAACCCCATTCACCGGGCCATTTCCCGCACCTTCCCGCGCCTTCCTGCGCAATTCCCCGCGCCTTTGCCCCTTTTTCCGGGGCCCGAAGGGCCGGGCGGGATAATCGCCCCTACGGTTCCTCTTTCATGATCACTCTCAAGAACGTCATTCTTCGCCGCAGCGCCAAGGTCCTGCTCGACGGCGCCACGGTCACCCTCAACCCCGGCGAGAAGGTCGGGCTGGTGGGCCGCAACGGCGCCGGGAAGTCGACCCTCTTCGCCCTGCTCAACGGCTCGCTGCACGAAGACGGCGGCGATTTCTCCATCCCGAAGCAGTGGCGCATGGCCCAGGTGGCGCAGAACATGCCCGAGACCGAGGATTCGGCCACCGACTTCGTGGTGGGCGGCGACACCCGTCTCACCGAGCTGCGCGAGTCGCTGGCCGCCATCGAGGCCGCCTACGCCGAGAACCCCGACGATGCCGACATCGGCATGGAACTGGCCCACGCCTACACCGACCTGGCCGATGCCGGCGAGCACGACGCCGTGCCGCGCGCCCAGGCCCTCATCCTCGGCCTGGGCTTCAAGACGCACGAGCTCGACGCGCCCGTCAACAGCTTCTCCGGCGGCTGGCGCATGCGCCTGCAACTGGCCCGCGCGCTGATGTGCCCGAGCGACCTGCTGCTGCTCGACGAACCCACCAACCACCTGGACCTGGACGCCCTCGTCTGGCTCGAAGCCTGGCTGCAGAAATACCCGGGCACCATGATCGTCATCAGCCACGACCGCGAGTTCCTCGATGCCGTGACCGACGTCACCCTGCACATCGCCAACGCCCAGCTCACGCGCTACGGCGGCAACTACAGCAAGTTCGAGGACATGCGCGCGCTGCAGATGGAGCAGCAGCAGCAGGCCTTCGCCAAGCAGCAGGACAAGATCGCCCACCTGCAGAAGTTCATCGACCGCTTCAAGGCCAAGGCCAGCAAGGCCAAGCAGGCGCAGAGCCGGGTCAAGGCGCTGGAGCGCATGGAACGGGTGGCGCCGCTGCTGGCCGAGGCCGACTTCAGCTTCGAGTTCAAGGAGCCGGGCAACATCCCGAACCCGATGCTGTCGATCAGCAACGCGAGCTTCGGCTACGTGGTGGAAGACGAAGAGCCCAAGACCATCCTGCGCGGCGTGAACCGCTCGGTGTTGGCGGGCCAGCGCATCGGCATCCTGGGCGCCAACGGCCAGGGCAAGTCGACGCTGGTGAAGACCATCGCGCGCGAGATGGGCGCGCTGGCGGGCCAGGTCACCGAGGGCAAGGGCCTGAACATCGGCTACTTCGCGCAGCAGGAACTCGACGTGCTGCACCCCGAGAGCAACCCGCTGGAGCACATGGTGCGGCTGGCGCGCGAGCTCGGCGGCAACGCCAAGGAGCCCAGCGGAGAGCAGGCCCTGCGCGGCTACCTGGGCAGCTTCAACTTCAGCGGCGACATGGTCAAGCAGCCCGTGGGCACCATGAGCGGCGGCGAAAAAGCCCGCCTCGTGCTCGCGATGATGGTGTGGCAGCGCCCCAACCTGCTGCTGCTCGACGAACCGACCAACCACCTCGACCTGGCCACCCGCGAGGCGCTGGCCGTAGCGCTCAACGAGTTCGAAGGCACGCTGATGCTGGTGAGCCACGACCGTGCGCTGCTGCGCTCGGTGTGCGACGAGTTCTGGCTGGTGGGCCGCGGCGTGGTCGGCGATTTCGACGGCGACCTCGACGACTACCAGCGCTACCTGCTCGACGAATCCAAGCGCCTGCGCGAGGAAGCCAAGGTGG
This sequence comes from Variovorax gossypii, assembly GCF_003965815.1. GTDB lineage: Bacteria > Pseudomonadota > Gammaproteobacteria > Burkholderiales > Burkholderiaceae_C > Variovorax > Variovorax gossypii. The sequence continues at coordinate 808,847 of NZ_RXOE01000001.1, forward strand.
CGGTGCGCGAGGCCGAGGCCGCCGCGGCTCCGGCGGCCGCTCCCGCAGCCGCCCCGCAGCAGCGCAAGCAGGACGCCCAGGACCGCCAGCAGCGCAGCGACCAGGCCAAGCCGATCAAGCGCGAGATCGCCCAGATCGACGAACGCCTGGCCAAGGCCGGCACCGAGCGCACCGAGCTCGAGGCGCGCCTGGCCCAGCCGCTGCCGCCGGCCGAGATCGCCGATGCCGGCAAGCGCCTGAAGGCGCTCAACGACGAAATCGGCCGCCTCGAGGAGCGCTGGCTGGCCCTGTCGGACCAGCTGGAAGCCCTGGCGGCCTGAGCCACGGCAAGCAACGAGCAAGCAAGGAAGTCGCCGGATGCCGTCAGCCATCGAACTGGCCCGTGGTGACGAGAAACTCATCGCCGCCATCCATCGCAGCCGCCGCCTCATCAGCCGCAAGGCGCTGATGGCGGCTGCGGCTAGCGCGGTTCCCCTGCCCGGCCTCGACTGGATGGCCGACGCCGCGCTGCTGTCGCGGCTGGTGCCGCAGATCAGCGCGGAATTCGGCCTCTCGGTCACCCAGGTCGAAAAGCTCGCGCCGCATCAACGCGAGCGCATCCAGAAGGCCGCGACCACCGTGGGCGCGCTGCTGGTCGGACGGCTCGTCACGCGCGACCTGCTGCTGCGCCTGGCAAAGCATGCCGGCGTGCGCCTCACTGCCAAGCAGGCGACCAAGTACGTGCCCATCGCCGGGCAGGTGGTGTCGGCCGCGCTCGGCTACGCGGCGCTGCGCGCGCTCGGCGAGCAGCACATCAAGGACTGCGTGCGCGTCAGCTCCACTCTCGCTCTCGCGCCTCCCGAACCGCACGAGAGCGCCTGAGCGCCTCGCGGTCGAACAGCACCTGCGCCGCCCAGGCCGCGCAAACCAGCCCGAAGCAGCCGCCGCCGGCGATGGCCGGGCGCCCCAGGATCAGCCCGACGGCCAGCCCCGCGAGGGACAGCAGCGCCAGCAGCACGCACAAGGCGCGGTCGAGCCGCAGGCCCGACGGCAATCGCTTGCGCACCACGCGCTCATCGCTTCGCGGACCGGCGGCGGGCCTCGGGCGCGGGCTTCAGGGTCTCCTCCCTCACCCGCTGCTCGTAGGCGGCCACCAGCGCGACGTAGTGGCGCGACATCACGTCGGCGACCCGCCCCAGGCCGATCTTGCTGATCGTCGGCTGCGGAATGCCGGTTCTCTGTTCGATTTGCTTCTGCGTGAGCCCCATGGCCCTCAGCGCCAGCACCAACTCCCGTGGCTTCATCTATTCCTCCCTTTTTTAACTATTCTAGAGTTTGAGGTGAATATTCGTTTGGGCTTAAATCCCCATCCGATGGACAGCATTGCCAAACGCGCCTTGGCCGCGCGCAAATTCGCCAAGATGACGCAGAAGCAGGCCGAAGCGGTCTCCGGCGTCAAGCAATCCAGCATTTCCAAGATCGAGCGCGGAGACGTCACCCGCTCCATGAGCGTGCTGGCCCTGGCGCGTGCCTACCGCGCCGATCCGAACTGGCTCGACACCGGCGACGGCCCCGCTCCCTGGGACGAAGACCAGATCCGCCAGGCCCGCGACCGGGCCAACGAGCCACCGGGGCCTTATCGGGTGACGCACACGCCGCCGTCGATCCCGAGCTTCAACCCGCGCACGCCCGGCACCGTGCCCCTCATTTCCTGGGCGGATGCCGCCAACTGGGACAGCCACGAGATCTCGCAGCAGCCGCACGCCGAGCGCTGGATTCCCTGCATCGCCCACCACAGCCTCCAGAGCTACGCGCTGCGCGTTCGAGGCGACAGCATGACCTCGCCCAGCGGCCTGCTGAAGAGCTACCCGCCCGGCTGCATCGTGTTCGTCGACACCGCGCTGCGGAAGCCCGACGACGGCGAGCGCGTGATCGCGAAGCTGGAGGACAGCGACGAAGTCACCTTCAAGGTATTCAAGCAGGACGACGGCCGCCGCTGGCTGCTGCCCCTGAACCCGAAACACGAGCCGGTGCGCACGCCCTTCTCCATCCTGGGCACCGTGGTCGGCAAGTGGGAAGACGAGGACTGATCTCGCAGGAAGAATGAGCCGGGAATTAGCCTGAAACGGAATTCCAGCAAGGTCAGGTTGCGTGCAGGTTCGGAGGCGATATTCATGTCTCTCCCTGTGGCCTGCATCCTCTGATCCTCCCTCCTCCAGCAGGTCACCTTCGAGCCCGCCTTCGTGCGGGCTTTTTTTTGTCTGGATGTTGCTCGCCCCCAGGCTGCGCGGTACTTCGTGCCGCTTCGCCAACCCCTACCGGGGGCAACACCTGAGGCCCGGCGGAGCCGGTTCCCCGGTGTTTCTGGTATCGGGCCATGCCCAGTTCATTGGGGAGGTGGTGCGTTTGGCGCCTTGCCCGTACATTCCGCGCCTTGTGGAGCTCGTTTCGTCGCAACGGTCTCGCAACGCGGGGCGGCGACTACGAGACTTCGGGAAAGTCAGGCAGCCCGGGCGTTCCGGGTGTACAACCGCTGCCCCATGCAATATCAAGAAAACAATGCGTTGGAGGATCACCCCGGTTCGTCGTCGCGCGCTGCGCCTGCGCGCCCGCGGCCGGGGTGGCCCGTTCAGGGCGCCGTGCTCGGCGCCGTACTGCTGCTGTTGAGCGGCTGCGCGGTCGGACCGGACTTCAGGACGCCCGACCTGCCCGCCGCCGCCAGCGGCGCCGACTACACGCCCGCGCCGATGCCGGCGCGCACCGTGAAGGCCGACGTGGCCGCTGGACAGTCCCAGGAGCTGCTGCCGGGCCGCGACATTCCCGCCCAGTGGTGGGAAGTGTTCCGCTCCGAGCCGCTCGACCGGCTGATCCGCGCCTCGCTCGCCCAGAGCCCCACGTTGGCGTCCGCACAGGCCGCGCTGCGGCAGGCGGAGGCCACTTACGACGCGAAGTCGGGCAACCTGCTGTGGCCGCAGGTCACGGCGCAGCTGGGCGCGCAGCGCGAGCGGGCCTCCGAGGTCAGCACGCAGGTGCCGGGCGGCCAGTTGCTCACGCTCTACAACGCATCGGTCAACGTCAGCTACAACCTCGACGTGTTCGGCGGATCGCGCCGGCAGATCGAGGGCGCGCAGGCCGCCGTGGAAGCTCAGCGCTACCAGGTCGAGGCGACCTACCTCACGCTCACCTCGAACCTCGTCACCACCGCGATCCGTGAAGCCGCGCTGCGCGGCCAGTTGCAGGCCACGCGCGAAGTGCTGCAGGCGCAGCGCGAGCAACTCGGCGTGATCGAAAAGCAGTTCGACACCGGTGCGATTCCAAAGTCGATCGTGCTGCAACAGCGCACGCAGGTCGCGCAGACGCAGGCGGCGATACCGCCTCTCGAGAAGTCGCTCGCGCAGACGCGCCACCAGCTCGCGGTGTTCGCGGGCCGGCTGCCCTCGGAAGAAGGCCTGCCCGAGTTCGATCTCGCCAGTCTCTCGCTGCCACAGGAGCTGCCGCTGTCGCTGCCGTCCGAGCTCGCGCGCCAGCGGCCCGACGTGCGCGCCAGCGAAGCCCAGCTGCACCAGGCCAGCGCGGCGGTCGGCGTGGCCACGGCGAATCTCTATCCGCAGATCCAGCTCAGCGCCAGTTACGGCAACACCTCCCTGCGCGCGCGCGACCTGTTCACCGGGCCGACCACGCTGTGGAACATCGGCGCCGGGCTCACGCAGCCGATCTTCAACGGCGGCGCGCTGCGTGCGCAGCAGCGCGCGGCGGTCGCGGCCTACGACTCGGCTGCGGCGCAGTACCGCAACACCGTGCTGGGCGCATTCCAGAACGTGGCCGACGCACTGCGCGCGCTAGAACTCGACGCAGCCGCGCTTCAGACCCAGGCCACGGCCGAGTCCCTCGCGAGGCAGTCGCTGGACCTGTCGACCGCGCAGTTCCGCGCCGGCGCGGTGAGCTACGTGACGCTGCTGACCGCGCAGCAGGCCTGGCTGCAGACGCACACCGCGCTCGCACAGGCACAGGCCGCGCGCTATGCCGACACGGCCGCCCTCTTCCAGGCGCTGGGCGGCGGCTGGTGGAACCGAGGCGCGCTGGCCGACGCGTCAATCGCGCCAGGACAGCCGGCGCAACCAGCACCACAGGCCGCAGCACCGCGGAACTGAGCGACCCCGAACACTCCATAACTCCAAGAAAAGCCAATTTATGACCCGAAGAATGATCATCATGATCGGCTGCGTATTGCTGCTGGTCGCCGTGCTCGCGTTCGGCAAGTTCATGCAGATCCGCGCGCTGATCGCCGCCGTGCCCAAGCCGTCGCCGCAGACGGTGTCGACGGCCGAGGTGCAGAAGCTGCAGTGGCAGTCGCAGTTCACCGCCGTCGGCACGCTGAACCCGGTGCGCGGCGCCGACCTCAGCACCGAAGTGGCCGGACTGGTGCGCACGGTGCACTTCAAGTCGGGGCAGGACGTGAAGGCCGGCACGCTGCTGGTCGAGCTCAACGCCGACTCCGACATCGCCCTGCTGCACTCGGCCGAGGCCGCCGCCGCGCAGGCCGCGATCGTGCTCAAGCGCGACCAGGCCCAGCTCGCGGTGCAGGCCGTGAGCCAGGCGCAGATCGACGCCGACACCAACGACCTGAAGGCCAAGCGCGCGCAGGTCGAGCAGCAGGCCGCCGTGGTGGCGAAGAAGTCGATCCGCGCGCCCTTCTCCGGCCGCCTGGGCATCACCGCGCTGAACCCGGGCCAGTACGTGAACGCGGGCGACAAGCTGGTCACGCTGCAGACGCTGGACCCGATCTACGTCGACTTCGCACTGCCGCAGCAGCAGCTCGCGGGTCTGGCGGTGGGCCAGGTGGTGAACCTGTCGGTCGACACCTTCCCGGGCCAGAGCTTCAGCGGCAAGATCAACGCGATCAGCCCGAAGGTGGACGCCGCCACGCGCAACGTGCAGGTCGAGGCCACCATCGCGAACCCCAAGCAGATCCTGCTGCCCGGCATGTTCGCCAACGTGAAGATCGACGTGGGCGGCGTGCAGGAACAGCTCACGCTGCCCTCCACCGCCGTCACCTACAACCCGTACGGTTCGACCGTGTACGTGGTGAAGGAAGCCGAGCCGCCGAAGGAAGGGGCCGCTGGTGCAGGTGCTCCCGCCCAGCCGGCCAATCCCTCGGGTGCCAGGCAGCTCGTCGCGCAGCAGGTCTTCGTGGAGACCGGCGCCACGCGCGGCGACCAGATCGCCATCGTCAAGGGCCTCACTGCCGGCCAGGTGGTGGTGAGCAGCGGACAGAACAAGCTGAAGAACGGCACGCCGGTGGTGGTGGACAACAGCGTCCAGCCCGCCAACAACCCGGCGCCGACGCCGCAGGAAAAGTGAGGTCGCCCGCATGAACTTCACAGACATCTTCATCCGCCGGCCGGTGCTGGCGATGGTGGTGAGCATGCTGATCGTGGTGCTCGGGCTGCGCGCGCTGGCCGGCCTGCCGGTCAACCAGTACCCCAAGACCGAGAACGGCGTGGTCACCATCACCACCGCCTACTACGGCGCGGACGCGGCCACGGTCGCGGGCTTCATCACGCAGCCGCTGGAGGCCGCCGTGTCGCAGGCGCAGGGCATCGACTACCTGTCGTCGTCCAGCAGCCTGGGCGTGTCGACCATCACCGCCACGCTGCGGCTGAACTACGACTCCAACCGCGCGCTGACCGAGATCAACACGCAGGTGAACTCGGTGCGCAACCAGCTGCCGCCGCAGGCGCAGCAACCGGTGCTGACCGTTGCCACGGGCCAGACCACCGACGCGATGTACATCGGCTTCTACAGCGACACGCTGCCGAACAACAACGTGACCGACTTCCTGGTGCGCGTGGTGCAGCCCAAGCTCAACGCCATTCCGGGCGTGCAGACAGCCGAAATCCTCGGCGCTCGCACCTTCGCGCTGCGGGCCTGGCTCGACGCGCAGAAGATGGCCGCCTACGGCGTGACCGCCACCGACGTGAGTGCGGCGCTGGCGGCCAACAACTACCTCGCGGCCGTGGGCCAGAGCAAGGGCCAGATGGTGAGCGTGCCGCTCACGGCCGGCACCTCGCTGCACAGCGTGGACGAGTTCAAGCAGCTGTCGGTGAAGAGCGCCAACGGCGCCATCGTGCGGCTGCAGGACGTTGCCAACGTGACGCTGGGCTCGGAGAACTACGACTTCAACGTGGCCTTCAACGGCGTGCGCTCGGTGTTCATCGGCATCAAGGTCGCGCCCGAGGCCAACATCCTCGAGGTGGCAAAGCAGGTGCGCACGGTGTTCCCGGACATCCAGTCCCAGCTGCCCACGGGCCTGACGGGCAAGATCGTCTACGACTCGACGGACTTCATCAACACCTCGATCAGCGAAGTGATCAAGACGCTGGTGGAGGCGCTGGTCATCGTGACGGTGGTGATCTACCTGTTCCTGGGCAGCCTGCGCGCGGTGGTGGTGCCGGTGATCGCGATGCCGCTGTCGCTGATCGGCACCTTCTTCATCATGCTGGCGCTGGGCTACTCCATCAACCTGCTCACGCTGCTGGCGCTGGTGCTGGCCATTGGCCTCGTGGTTGACGACGCGATCATCGTGGTGGAGAACGTCGACCGGCACATGCGCGAGGGCAAGTCGCCCATGCAGGCCTCGCTGCTCGCGGCGCGCGAGCTGGGCGGGCCCATCCTGGCGATGACGGTGGTGCTGGTGGCGGTGTACGTGCCCATCGGCTTCCAGGGCGGCCTCACCGGCTCGCTCTTCACCGAATTCGCCTTCACGCTCGCGGGCTCGGTGGTGGTGTCGGGCATCGTGGCGCTCACACTGTCTCCGATGATGTGCTCGCGCTTCTTCAAGCCCGAGCAGGACACCGGCAAGTTCGCGATGAAGATCGAGCACGTCTTCGAACGCGTGCACCACCGCTACCAGCTGATATTGCGCGGCGTGCTGAAGACCTGGCCGGTGATGATCGTCATGGGCGCGATCCTGGTGGCGCTGCTGTTCGTGATGTTCAAGATGTCGAAGTCGGAGCTCGCGCCCGAGGAAGACCAGGGCATCGTGCTGTCGCAGGTGGTGGGCGCGCCCACGGCCACCATCAACCAGATGCAGACGTACGCCGACCAGATCTTCAAGATCGCGCACGACACGCCCGAGTACGCGCAGCTGTTCCAGCTGACCGGCGTGCCCAGCACCAACGCGGGTATCGCGGGCGTGCTGCTCAGGCCCTGGGACCAGCGCACGCGCAGCGCGCACGACATCCAGACCGACCTGCAGAAGCGCTGGAACGGCATTGCCGGCGCGAAGGTGGTGGCCTTCCAGTTCCCGGCGCTGCCGGGCGCCTCGGGCCTGCCGGTGCAGTTCGTCATCAAGACGACCGAGCCCTTCGAGAACCTGAACGCCCTCGCCCAGCAGATCATGGACAAGGCGCGCGCCGACGGAAAGTTCTACTACATCGACGCCGACCTGAAGATCGACCTGCCGCAGGCCTCCGTGGTGGTCGACCGCGACAAGATCGCCACGCTGGGCATCACGCAGCAGGACGTGGGCAACGCGATGGGCGCGGCGCTGGGCGGCGCGTACGTCAACTACTTCTCGATCTCGGGCCGCTCGTACAAGGTGATCCCGCAGGTGCAGCAGGTCGACCGGCTGAACCCCTCGGACGTGCTGAACTTCTACATCAAGACGCCCAACGGCGTGGTGCCGGCCAGCACGGTGGCGAGCCTGAAGTACAGCGTGCAGCCCGAGACGGTGAACCACTTCCAGCAGCTCAACTCCGTGACTATCCAGGGCGTGCCCAGCGGCACGCAGGGCGAGACGCTCGAATACCTGCGCGGACTGGTACAGCAGATGGCGCCCAGCGGCTACACGGTGGACTACTCGGGCCAGTCGCGCCAGTTCGTGCAGGAGTCGGGCAACTTCGCCGTCACCTTCGTGTTCGCGCTGATCATCGTGTTCCTGGCGCTGGCGGCGCAGTTCGAGAGCTTCCGCGATCCGGTGGTGATCCTGGTGTCGGTGCCGCTGGCCCTCTTCGGCGCGATGATCTTCATCTTCTGGGGCTTCGCCTCGATGAACATCTACACGCAGGTGGGCCTGGTGACGCTGATGGGCCTCATCAGCAAGCACGGCATCCTGATCGTCGAGGTGGCCAACCGCCTGCAGAAGCAGGGGCTGAGCAAGCTCGACGCCATCGTGGAAGCCGCCGGCACGCGTTTGCGCCCGATCCTGATGACGACCGCCGCCATGGTCTTCGGCGTGCTGCCGCTGGTGATCGCCTCGGGCGCCGGCGCAGCGGGCCGCAAGGCGATGGGCATCGTGATCTTCAGCGGACTGTCCATCGGCACGCTGTTCACACTCTTCGTGGTGCCGGCGATGTATCTGTTCATCGCCGCTCGGCATCAGAAGGAAGAAGGATCGGACGCAGCCGATGCCGCCTCCAAGCCTGCGGCGCTTCCGGGCAGCGTGGCGCCCGAGGCCTGAGCGGCCCTCCGATCGCGCTTCAGTTCAGCGGCGCGGCCAGCAGCTCGAATTCCGAGAGGCTGACCGCCCCGCTCCCCGCGATCTCCAGCCGGTAGCTCGAATAGGCTCCCGGCGTCTTCACGACGAAAGGCCGCACCTGGCGGCGCCAGGCGAAAACTTCGCCCTGGCGCGTGTCGAGCGTGGTCCAGTTGATGCCGTCGTTCGACCCTTTCAGAGTCCAGCCGGCCGGGTCCTGCCCGGTCTTGTTGCTGGAGGTGAGCGTATAGATCGCCACCGTGCGTGCCGTCGCTGCCGTGCTGCCCTGGATCCATGCCGCACCTGAAGTACCGCTGCTCCATTCCGTCAGCGAAGTTCTGTCGTTCAGGTTCTTCAGCCCGGTCGCGTTGCTCGCAGTGGTGGCGAAGGCGGAAGTCGGCAGCAGCGACTGCAACGGCGACGGCTTGCCCGTGCCCTGCGTGACCGACGAAGGCGCATCGTCCTCGCCCGTGCCCCACGACGACGGATTCGGCCCCATCTGGAACTCCAGCGTCGCGCCTTCCACCAGCTCGGCATGCGTCAGGTAGGTGCGCGTGATGCTCGCGCCGTTGAGCTTCAGGCCCTGCACGTAACGGTTGGTGCTGCTCACGCCGGGCGCGGTGGTGGTGATGGCCCGTGGCTCGCCCTTGGCGTTGCGCACGAGCACGCTCATCTTCGGGAAGTAAGGCGCGCCGATCGTGTACTCGGGCCGCCCGGTGGAAGCCGGATAGAAGCCCATGGCGCTGAGCACGTACCAGGCCGACATCTCGCCGTTGTCCTCGTCGCCCATGTAGCCGTCGCCGGTCGGGTTGCCGTCCTTGTCGAACCCGGAGAAGTAGAGCTTGTCCATCACGTCGCGCAGGTACTTCTGGCCCGAGGACGGGCTTCCCGCGTGGCTGTACATGTAGATGGTGTGGTGCACCGGCTGGTTGGAGTGCTGGTACTGGCCGACGCCCGCGAGCGCATCGACGTCGTAGGCCGACTTGATCTCGGGCTTGATGCCGGTGTGCGATCCGTTCGGGTCGGTGCCGTCGTAGCCGAGGCCGGGCTTCGTCGTGAAGAAGGCGTCGAGCTTGGCCTTGAGCGCGGTGCGCCCTCCGTAGAGGTTGGCCAGGCCGCGGCCGTCCTGCGGCGTCGCGAAGGCGTAGGTCCAGGCGTTGCCCTCCGTGTAGCCGTAGTACCAGGCCATGGGGTTGGGTGCGCCGCCGCCGAAGGCTCCGCCCGTGCTCTTCTGGCGGAACCAGCCGCCGGCCCAGGTTCCTGTCGAGGTGCCGTCGAAGATGTTGGCGTAGCCGGTCGCGCTGTTGGCGAAGTAGGCGGCGTCGTCGACCTTGCCCAGCGCCTTTGCCATCTGGCTCACGCCGAAGTCGTTCAGGTAGCCCTCGAGCGACCACGACACCGACTCGTCGTAGACCGTCGAGTAGCCGTAGAACGGTGTCTTCTCCATGCCCTTGCGGCCGCGGTCGCTGTCGGGGCTGTAGACGGACGCGTTCTTCAGCATCGAGTCGTAGGCGGCGTTGAAGTCGAAGTTGCGCACGCCCTTCATGTACGCGTCGGCAAGGATGATGTCTGAATTGGTGCCCACCATCATGTCGGCGTAGCCCGGGCTGGCCCAGCGGGTGGTCCAGCCGCCGTCCTTGTAGCCGTTGACGAAGCCGTCGAGCATCTCGCCGGTCTGCTGTGGCAGCAGCAGCGTGTACAGCGGCCAGGTGGTGCGGTAGGTGTCCCAGAAGCCGTTGTTGACCCACAGCTTGCCGGTGCGCACCGTCATCGGGCTCACGTACGGGTTCAGGTACGAGGGCGTGCCGTTCACGTTCTCCCATGCCGAGTTGGGGTACAGGAAGGCCCGGTACATGTTGGAGTACAGGATGGTCTTCTGGTCTTCCGTCGCGCCCTCGACCTGGATTGTGTTGAGCTTGTCGTTCCAGGCCTCTTTCGCCGCGGCCAGCACGCCGTCGAAGGACTTGGAGCCGATCTCCTGCGCGAGGTTGGCCTTGGCCTGCTCCACGCTGATGAAGGAGGTTCCGACCTTCAGCCCCACAGACTGCTGCCCCGTGGAAGTGTCGAAGCGCAGCCACGTCGGGAAGGACGCGTCGCCGGCGCCCGTGACAGGCGCATCGGCCACGGCGTAGAAGTACATGCGCGGCGAGCCTTGGTCGGTGTAGCCCGACACCACGCCATTGGCGTCATCGACGCCAAGCGATCCCGACACTCCCTTGAAGACGTCGAACACCACCGCGAGCGAAGGCTGGTTCGCACCGGCGGTGAAGCGGAAGTACGCGGCATGGTCGGTAGGTGTGATCTCGGTGCGGGTGCCGTTGTCGAAGCTCACGCTGTAGTAGTGCGCGTGGGCGACCTCGTTGCGGTGGCTGAACTTCTCACCGCGCGATGCTTTGTCCAGCATCGGCTTGCCCGCGCCATCGATGCTGGTGACCGGCATGAACTGCACCGACTGCCGGTTGCCCATCCACGGGCTCGCCTCGTGCACGGCCGCGAAGGCGAAGATGCGGTCCAGCGGCTTGGTGTCGTTCTCGTCCTCGAAGAACGTGTAGAAGAAGTCGTTGCCCATGTAGCCGTCGTAGGGCTTGGTGTTGCTCCAGCCGGAGCTCTGGTCGTCGGGGTCGATGCGGTTCACCGGCGACCACATCGTGAAGCCGAAGGGCACGGCGGTGGCCGGGAAGGTGTTGCCGCGCGAATAGCCGTCGTAGATGTAGGCGTTGGAGTGCGAGCCGCGCAAGGTGTTGACGTAGTTCGCCAGGTCCTGCTTCGCGCGGGCTGCGACGCCCCCGCTGCCGATGTCACCCGTGCCTGTTGCGGGCGGCGCTCCCGTGTTCGTGTCCGCAACCGGTTGCCGGTCGCCGGTTGCCCCGCTGCCCTGAGGCAGCGGCATGGAGAAGCCGCCGCCGGAGCCGCCTCCTCCACACCCCCACAGCGACGCCGCGACGATCCATGCGGCGGCCCGGGCAGCCCTGCCCGCGAACCTCGTCCGGCCGCTCACATCGCACCCGCGGCGGTTGCCTTGGTGTAGTCCGCTGCCGGGCCGGAAGGAGGCGCCAGCGCGGGGTCGGAGGCCCAGTCGGTGGGCGTGGTCGACAGCTTGAAGGAAAGCGTTCCGCCGTCCTTGATCCTGTCGAGCGGCAGCCATGAACCCGCGTAGGTCGTGCCGTTGAACTTCATCTCTGCGATGTAGCGCACGTTGTCGATCAGCGCCTGCCTGTCGGCCTCGATCCGCAGCTTCTTTCCATTGCCCAGCCAGAGATCCATGCCCGAGAACTGCGGCGTGGAAACCGCCAACCCCGGCGCAGACGGAATCACCGGGTACAGGCCCATCGCGGCCCACACGTACCAGCCCGAAGTCGCGCCCATGTCGTCGTTGCCCGGCAGGCCGGCCGGATCGATGCTGAAGTTCTTCCGCATGATGACGGGGATGATGTACTGCGCGTACTTCGCGGAGCCGATCCAGTTGTAGGCCCACGGCGTCTGGAACGCCGGCTCGTTGCCGATGTAGTAGCCGTCGGAGCCTTCGCCGCCGTTCAGGTCCTGGCCGCTGGGCTCGGTGCCGTTGAACGGGTCGGCCGCGTCGAGCGAGAACAGCCTTGCGAGGCGGTCGAGCGTGCCGTCCTTGCCGCCCAGCTTCTTGGCGAGCAGGGTCCAGTCGTACGCGAAGGTCCACAGGTAGTTGGCCTCGGTCGATTCGTGGAAGACGCCGTCGCTCCAGTCGCCCGCGGCGGTCTTCGACTTCAGGGTCTTGCTGCTGTCGTCGAAGATGTTCTGCCAGTTGCCCGCGCGCTTGAACACCGTGTCGATCACGCTCTTGTCCGTGGCCCTGGTGGCGGGCAGCGCATCGAGGAAGGCGCCGACGGAGCGGTCGGTGGTGATGGCCTCCAGCGTGGTCGACGAGGGGTTGTCGTAGCCCCTGTCGGAGGGAATCCAGCCGAGGCTCATGTAGTCGGCCAGGCTGTCGCCGGGCTTGCCGATGGAGAACTTGTCGTTGCACTGGCCCTTGGGGTTGGTGACGGCCTGCAGCATGTACTTGCGCGCCATGTCGAGGTCGAACTTGCGCGCGCCGAAGACGTAGGAGCCGGCGACGACGGTGGGCGCGTGGTCGCCGTTCATCGGTGTGGTGTCTTCGCTGCCGTCCACCCAGTGCGGGAAGGCGCCGCACTGCTGCGCGTCGGCCACCAGCGACTGCATCATCTCGCTGGCCTCGTCGGGTGCGATCAGGGCCAGCAGCTGGGCCTGGCTACGGTAGGTGTCCCACATCGAGAAGCCGCTGTAGTGCGTCTTGTAGCCGGCGTCATTGCCGTCGAGCTTGAACTTGTAGTTCGCGACGTTCTCGGTCGCCCGGGTCGGCAGCACGTTGCCCGACTGCGAAAGATCCACCTGCTTCATGCTGCGGTACTCGCCGTTGACGTCGCTGTACACGGTCGGGCCGCTGTAGACCCTGTAGAGGGCCGTGTAGAACTTCTTCAGCTGCGTCCTGGCGTCGTCCTGCTTCTTCACGTCGAGCTTGTCGATCTCGCCCTTCTTCGCGAGATCGAGCTGCACGACGTTGAGGCGGCTGTTCCAGTCGGCTGCAGCGGCCGCCTTCACCGTGTCGAAGGAGGCGTCGAGGTTCTCGGCTTCGAGGTTCTTCTTCGCGTTGTCGGTGCTGACCGAGGAGATGCCCACCCTCACCTGCACCGTGAGGTCGGCATCGGCCAGGTCGAACTGCAGGACCGCCGCCTTTCCCGAGACGGCGGAGGCCGGCTTCAGCGGCTTGTCGAAGGTCGCGTAGTAGTACACGGGCTGCTTCCACGTGCCGCCGCAGAACTCGTTGGCGACCGCGGTGCCGGTGACCGACTTGCGGTCGGCAGCCAGCGCGACGTTCGTCAGGCCGGTGTAGGAGATGCCGTTCTGGTTCGGGTTGTTGCGGGCGGAGTCGATGACGAGAAAAGCCTTGCTCTTGTCCGCATAGCTGAACCTGGCCATGCCGGTGCGCGTCGTCGCGGTCAGCTCGCTGGTGATGCCGTTGTTGAACTTCACCTTGTAGTAGCCGGGGCTGGCCGACTGGTTCGCCTTTGCGTAGGCGAGGCCGCCCGAGGGAATGCCGGTGCCGGCGTCGTTCGGCAGGATGGCCACCGCACCCTGCCCCCGGCAGCCGGGGCCGTTGAGGTGGGTCATGCTGAAGTAGCGGATGGCCGTGTCGTCGTAGTAGTAGCCGCCCGAGCCGTAGCCCCAGGGCGATCCGCTGCCCCGGGTATCGGGGCCGAAGCTCACCATGCCGAACGGCGCCTGCGCGCCGGGATTGACGTTGCCCGAGTGGCCGCTTCCGGTGTTGGAGATCTTCGTTCCGACGAACAGGTCGACGTGCTCCGTGAGCGCGATGTCGACGCGCTTCTCCTGCCCTGGCACCGGCGTGGTCGTGCCGCCGTCGGGGCGCGGGGTGGTTCCGGTGTCGGCGCCGCCATCTGCCGGGGGCGTGGGAGCGGTCGTGGTTGTCGTGGCCGTCGCTGTCGGGCCCGGCGGCACCGAGAAGCCACCAGAGCCGCCACCGCCACAGCCCCACAGCACCGACGCGGCCACCATGCCCGCGGCCATGGTCCTGCCGTACGAGATCTTCTTTTCCATGTCGTATGTCTCCCTGTTGCCTGTACATCGCCCGCTGTCGCCGGGGCGCCGAACGGGCGCAGTGTATGTATGGCCCCCACGCCGGCGGTCTTGTGATTTCCCGGACGAAACACGGCGTTGGCAGGGAAACAAATCAGCGCGCTTCCCCTTTCGGGCAGCGGCCTCGCGCGTGCAGCAGTGCCTCGACAACGCCGCGCCGCCACCATGAAAATGACGCCCTTCCTCACCGCGACAGTTCATCCCAAGGAGCTACATGCCCGTAACCATCCGCGATGTGGCCGAGGCCTCCGGCGTCTCCATCAGCACCGTATCGCGCGCATTGAAGAACCAGCGCGGCCTCTCCGACGAGACGCGCCGCATGATCCGGCAGGTGGCCCGCGACATCGGCTACAACGCGGCGCGCCTGCGCGGCGCCAAGGCAAAGCAGCTGGCCTTCATGGTCCACAGGCAGCACAGCCACTTCTCGACCAACCCCTTCTTCTCCGACGTGCTGCACGGCGTCGAGGAAGCGTGCCGCAGGTTCGGCATCGTGCCCACGCTGCTGACATGCGGGCCCACCGACCCCATCCGCGAGCAGCTGCGCATGCACGAGCCCGACATGATCCTCGCGGCCGGCTACTTCGAGAGCGAGGTGCTCGACATGGTGGCGGGCCTCGACCTTCCGATCGCGCTGATCGACTTCTCGCAGGGCGACCTTCCGTCCGTGAACCCCGACAACGCTGTGGGCGGCTACATGGCCACGCGGCACCTGCTGGACATGGGGCGCAAGCGCGTCGCGTACATCTCGGGCTCGCTGGCGCACGTGAGCATCCTGGAGCGCGCGCAAGGCTACCGCCGCGCGCTGTTCGAGGCCGGCATCCTCGCCGACCCCGAGCTGGAAGTGGTGGCGCCCACCGGGCAGCTGCACGACCTGGGCGCATCGGCTGCGATGCAGCAGCTGCTGCGGCTGCGCAAGCCGCCCGATGCGGTGTTCGCGTACAACGACGCCGCGGCGCTGGCGGCGCTGCGCACCTGCAGGCAGGCGGGCCTCTCGGTGCCGGGCGACATCGCCATCGTCGGCTTCGACGACACCCTCGCCGCCGCGCAGGCCGATCCGCCGATCACGACTCTGCGCGTGGACCGGCAGGAGCTCGGCCGCTTCGGCGTCGAGCTCGTGCTGCAGGGCGCCTCGATGCCCCGGCTCAACACCCTGCCTGTCGAGCTGATCGTGCGGGCCAGCACCAGCGGCTGAGGCTCTTTCTGCCGCTGCGCCGGGGCCCTTCACCCCGGCGTTTTTTGCGCTGCCAACGCTGTGTTTCGTCCGGGAAATCACAAGATCGCCACGCGAAACCCCGCTCCTACACTGCGTGCCGTCACACGTCGGGTCCCCTCGGGAGGCCGGCCTTCCGACAACGAGAGACACGGTTCACGCAGCACAACAAGAGGAGACACAGCACATGGCAGCGAACTGCATGCACGACCGGCGGATGCCTGAACACGGGCTTCCTCGCCATGTCGCTGTGCGTCCATCCTTTCATCACGAACGCCGCGTGCCCTGCGCACGCCCTGCCTGTCGCCCGATGAAGCGATAGCGCGCCCCGCGTCCCTCTTCCCCTCCTTCCGTCCGAACGCGCCTGAACGCGACACCGCCGGCTTCGACCGGCGCGGGACCGCTTTTGTCCGAAGCGGGCGGACGGGCTTTTTCTTCTTTCTTTTCACGCCTTCACAACAACCACACTGACCAAGGAGACTCCCCGTGAAACCCAAGCTGAACCGGATCACCGCCGCGGCCGTCGTGCTGCTCGCAGGCATGCACGGACTGGCCCATGCCCAGTCCGCCGACACACCGACGGACGCGCCACCCGAGGCCGAGGTGAAGTCCGACCCCACCAAGGACTTCGTCAAGAAGGTCAACGACGCCACCGGCCTGGAGTTCTGGGGCTACGGGCGCGGCGGCTTCTACAGCTCGGGCAAGGGCAAGCCCAAGGGCGGCTATTCGCTCGGCGGCGACCTGCAGAAGTACCGCCTGGGCAACGAGGGCGACAACTACCTCGAGTTCGGCATCGGCAAGCGCTTCGACCTCGGCGACGGCATCAAGTGGGGCGTGTTCTACATGCCCACCATCTACAACGGCAAGAGCGGCACCGCGCAGGCGTACTTCTCGCTCAGCGGCATCTTCGGCAACAGCGCCACGCTGTGGGCCGGCCAGCGCTACCACCGCGTGCAGGACGTTCACATCGTCGACAAGTGGGTGGTGGAAGACGGCGACAACTACGGTGCCGGCATCGACGACATCCCGCTGGGCGGCCTCGGGCGGCTCAACGTGGCGGTACACACCGCCGACTCGGTCGACAACAAGAGCGGCAACCCCAACAACGCCAAGCGCATCAACGTGCAGTGGCGCGACATCCCGACCAACCCGGGCGGCAAGCTCACCATCACGGGCGGGCTGATCTCGGGCGACTTCGCCAAGGGCAAGGACGGCGGCGCGCTCGGCCTGATGCACGTGCAGAAGAACTTCCTGCTGCCGGGGCTGAACAACATCTTCATCGCGCAGGCTTCCAACGGGCATTCGTCGCTCAGCGGCAAGTTCTACAACCTGGACAACAGCACGACCACCACCGGCTTCCTGCTGCCGGCGGGCATCGGCCAGTCGGACGCCTTCCTGTTCGCGCCGCTGGTCGAGCGCACGGTGATCACGCCGCAGCCCGGCGCGAAGCAGCGCCGCATCCTCGACTCGATGGACTTCCAGATCGGCCGCTTCGGCGGCCAGACGCTGGTCGGCTACCAGACCACGCGGCCCGACAACGGCCCCGAGACGCGCGACTTCACGCTCGGCGGGCGGGTGTCGTACGGCATCGCCAAGTACACCAAGCTGCTGGCCGAGCTGGGCACGACGCGCCGCAGCACCGACGGCCAGCCGAAGCAGACGCTGAACAAGGGCACGATCGCCGTCGCCTTCTCGCCGAACACCGACTTCTGGACCCGGCCCGAATTCCGCCTCTACGCCACGCGCGCGAGCTGGAACAAGGCCGCGGCCGACACCAACGCCGGCACCTTCGGGGCCAACGGGCGGCGCAGCGCGACCATCTTCGGCATCCAGATGGAAGCCTGGTGGGAGTGAGCGGGCGAATGGCGATCCCGCACGCCCTCCTGGCGGCGCTCTTGTTGCGCTCGCAACGCTGTGTTTCGTCCGGGAAATCACAGCGCGCGGCCCCGAAGGGGCTGCCTAAACTGCCGCCGGCTCCGGAATCCGGCAATCCAGACAACAGAAGAGACAAGCAGATGAACACATCCCGATTCGCCATTGCCGCCCTGTGCCTCGCCATGGGAAGCGGCGCCGCCATTGCCCAGCAGCAGAGCGTGGAAGTCCTGCACTGGTGGACCTCCGGCGGCGAGGCCGGCGCGCTCAACGTGCTCAAGGGCAACCTCGAGAAACAGGGCGTGAAGTGGAACGACATGCCCGTGGCCGGCGGCAGCGGCGAAGCCGCCATGACCGCGCTGCGGGCGCGCGTGACCTCGGGCAACCCGCCCACCGCCTCGCAGATGCTGGGCTTCGACATCCTCGACTGGGGCAAGCAGGGCGTGGTGGCCGACCTCAACGCGCTCGCCCAGAAAGGCGGCTGGGACAAGGTGGTGCCCCCCGCGCTGCAGAAGTTCTCGAAGTTCAACGGCAAGTGGATCGCCGCGCCCGTCAACATCCATTCGACCAACTGGGTGTGGGCCAACCAGGCGGTGCTGGCCAAGGCCGGCGTGACGGCCGAGCCGAAGACCTGGGACGAGTTCATCGCCGCCGCCGAGAAGGTGCAGAAGGCAGGCTTCGTCGCCATCGCGCACGGCGGCCAGCCATGGCAGGACGCGACGCTGTTCGAGAGCGTGGCGCTGTCGACCGGCGGCATCGACTACTACCGCAAGGTCTTCATCGAGCTCGACGGCAAGATCATCGCCTCGCCGACCACGGAGAAGGTGTTCCAGCGCATGAGCCAGCTGCGCAAGCTGGTCGACAAGGACTTCTCGGGCCGCGACTGGAACGTGGCCTCGGGCATGGTGATCGGCGGCAAGGCCGGCTTCCAGGTGATGGGCGACTGGGCCAAGGGCGAGTTCGTCAACGCCAAGCAAACGCCGGGCAAGGACTTCGCCTGCTTCCGCTTTCCTGGCACGCAGGGCGTGGTCACCTTCAACACCGACCAGTTCGTGATGTTCAAGATGAAGGACGCCGACAAGGAGGCCGCGCAGCAGAAGCTGGCCGCCGCGATCATGGAGCCGGGTTTCCAGTCGGCCTTCAACGTGGTGAAGGGCTCCGCGCCTGCGCGCACCGACGTGTCGGACACCGCCTTCGATGCTTGCGGCAAGAAGGCCATCAAGGACGTGGCCGAGGCCAGCCAGGGCAACACGCTGGTCGGCTCCATGGCGCACGGGCACGCGGTGCCGGCTTCGATCAAGAACGCGTTCTACGACGTGATCACGCGGCACTTCAACGGGCAGCTCGACGACAAGAAGGCGGTGGCGGCGCTGGCATCGGCGGCAAAGAACTGATCCCTGCCACTCTTGAAAGCTCACGACAACCTGCTCCCCCGGCTCCTGCTGAGCCCCAGCGCCCTGCTCGTGCTGGTCTGCGTGTACGGGTACATCATGTTCACGGTGTACCTGTCGTTCACGGCGTCGACCATGCTGCCCACCGCCGAGTGGGCAGGCACGGCGAACTACCAACGGCTGCTCGGGCTGGAGAACTGGGAGGTGTCGCTGCGCAACCTCGCGGTGTTCGCCGGCCTCTACATCGTCATCGCGATGGTGCTGGGGCTGGCGCTGGCGATCCTGATCGACCAGAAGATCCGCGCCGAGGGCGTGCTGCGCTCCGTCTTCCTCTACCCGATGGCGCTCTCGCTGATCGTCACCGGCACGGCCTGGAAATGGCTGCTCGACCCCGGCGTCGGCCTGGAGCACACGCTGCAGAGCCTGGGCTGGAGCAGCTTCTCCTTCGGCTGGATCAAGGACGGCGACATGGCCATCTACTGCGTGGTCATCGCCGCCGTGTGGCAGACCTCCGGCTTCGTGATGGCGATGTTCCTGGCCGGCCTGCGCGGCGTGGACAGCGAGCAGATCAGCGCCGCGCGCGTGGACGGCGCGCGCACCTGGCAGATCTACGCGCGCATCGTGATCCCGCAGCTGGGGCCGGTGTTCGTCTCGGCCTTCGTGATCCTGGCGCACATGGCGATCAAGTCCTACGACCTGGTGATCGCGCTGACCAACGGCGGGCCGGGCCGCTCGACCTGGCTGCCCTCGGTCTTCATGTACCAGTACACCTTCGCGCGCAACGAGATGGCGGTGGGCGCGGCGAGCTCGGTGCTGATGCTGATTGCGATCAGCGTCGTGGTGGTGCCCTACCTGCTGCGCGAGATGCGGGGAGCGAAGAACAATGGCTGAGAAAAGCCTGCGCCTTGCGCTCTACGCGCTGCTGGCCGTGATGGCGCTGGTGTTCCTGATGCCGGTGTACGTGATGGTCGTCAACTCGCTGAAGCCGCTGGAGGAGATCCGCAACGGCAACCTGATGACGCTGCCGCTCGACTGGACCCTCGCGCCCTGGCGCGCCGCCTGGAGCACCGCGCAGATCGGCGTGCAGCCCACGGGGCTCAAGCCCTACTTCATCAACTCGTTCCTGCTGGTGGTGCCGGGCGTGGTGCTGTCAACGCTGATCGGCGCGGTGAACGGCTACATCCTCACGCAGTTCAGGGTGCGCGGCGCGCACCTGCTGTTCGCGGCGATGCTGTTCTCGGTGTTCATCCCGTTCCAGATCGTGCTGATCCCGATGGCCAAGACGCTGGGCCTGCTGGGCATCGCGGGCACGGTGACGGGGCTGGTGTTCGTCAACACGGTGTACGGCATCGGCTTCACCACCCTCTTCTTCCGCAACTACTACGCCGCGTTTCCGCAGGAGCTGGTGCGCTCGGCGCGCATGGACGGCGCGGGCTTCTTCGGCGTGCTGTGGCGCATCCTGTTGCCCAACAGCACGCCGATCATCGTGGTGACGGTGATCTGGCAGTTCACCAACATCTGGAACGAGTTCCTCTTCGGGGCCTCGTTCAGCGACTACAGCTCCTTCCCCATCACGGTGGCGCTGAACAACCTCGTCAACAGTTCCACGGGGGTGAAGGAATACAACGTGCACTTCGCGGGCGCCTTCATCGCGGCGCTGCCGACGCTCATCGTGTATCTGGTTTCCGGCAAGTACTTCGTGCGCGGCCTCATGGCCGGCTCGGTCAAAGGCTAGTTAGCTTGTTAGGTAGTGAATGGCATCCCTGGACTTGATTGGCATCCGCAAGAGCTTCGGCCCTGTACATATCCTGCACGACATCTCCATCGCGCTGGAAGACGGTGAGTTCCTCGTGCTCGTCGGCCCCTCGGGCTGCGGCAAGAGTACGCTGATGAACATCATCGCGGGGCTGGAAGAGCCCACCGAAGGCCGGCTGCAGCTCAACGGCGGCGACATCACGCGCGCAGCACCGGCCGAGCGCAACATCTCGATGGTTTTCCAGTCGTACGCGCTCTACCCCAACATGACAGTGGCGAAGAACATCGAGTTTCCGCTGGAGATGCGCAAGGTCGACCAGGCCACGCGCGCCGAGCGCGTGAAGAAAGTCGGCGAGCTGCTGCAGATCGGCCACCTGATGGACCGCAAGCCGCGCCAGCTCTCCGGTGGCCAGCGCCAGCGCGTGGCGATCGGGCGTGCGCTGGCGCGCGAGCCGCAGCTCTATCTGTTCGACGAGCCGCTGTCCAACCTCGACGCGCAGCTCAGGCTGGACATGCGCACCGAGATCAAGAAGCTGCACCAGCGGCTCAACGCCACCATCGTCTACGTCACGCACGACCAGATCGAGGCCATGACGCTGGCCACGCGCATCGCGGTGATGAAGGGCGGCGTGCTGCAGCAACTGGGTACGCCGCACGAGGTCTACAACCGGCCGGCGAATACCTTCGTGGCGAGCTTCATGGGGTCGCCGCGGATGAACCTGCTGAAGATGCGGATGGCGAGCGAGCGGCATGGCGAGTTGCAGCTGGTGGGCGGCGATGGCGGTGTCGGGGCTACGGCGATCAAGCTGCCGCCGGGTGTGCTGTCCGCGGTGCCGCAGGTCGTACTGGCCGGGCGGGACGTGATCGTCGGACTGCGAGCCGAGGCCGTGGACCTGGCCGCCGGGAGCATGGAGCCCGGCCCCTCGCATTGCCATCTGGAAGCGCGTGTGCAGGTGGTCGAACCGACCGGCGCGGACACGCTGGTGCTGCTGGACATCGACGGGCATGACTTCACGGCGCGGCTGCCGCCGGATGTGGCGCTGTCGGCTGGCGCTCGGGCCCGGTTTTCTGTCGATCTGGCGAAGGTGGTTTTCTTCGATGTGGAGACTGAGCAGCTGATCGCCTAGCCTGCCGCCCGAGCAGGATCGGACCCCATGCCTCTTCGAGCCACTCCGTCGACATGCTTGAGCATGTCCGGCAGCCTGTGCTTTCCCGCCATCGACAACACCCGGCGCTTCGCTTCGTCGCAGGTCATTCCGGCCGCCGTGACGAAGAGCGGCCGGCTGCTGCCCCCGCGAAAAAGGAAGGCCTCCAGCGGAACACCGAGGTACTTCGTCTTCGCCACGCCGACGACCGGTACCGCTCGCTCCAGTTTGTTCCAGAGCGCTGCACCGAGGCCATCCCGCGGCGGATCGCCGAGAGTCACATAGCCGTCGACGACGATGCATTCGAGGGGCTCGCGGACTTCCTTCAGCACAGCCTCGATGCACGGCAGCTCGCGCCGGAAAAACTCGCCGGGAACATACTCGGCGACGGCAGGAATGCGAACGACGATCTCTCGCGCCGCAACAGCATCGCTCCAGTTACGAAGCAGCACGCCGGCAGCTACACCGCCGGCGCCCTGGTAGTCGACATCAACCGCGAGTATCACTGTCGTGTCCTGGCATGGGCTGCTCCACTGCGCGGGCTCCCAACTCGCCCCGGATTTCACATCGACCATGAAAAAATCCTCAAGCGTCGCAGGCACTTGAGGATTTTGAAGGGGGTCTGGTAGGACGTACTGGATTCGAACCAGTGACCAACGGATTAAAAGTCCGCTGCTCTACCAACTGAGCTAACGTCCCGGAACCATTTTTTGCTTTTTACCGGAAGTGATATCCGGCAAAGCCAAAGATTATAGCGCGACGTTGGACGCGATTTTGTCCAGAACCCAACCTGCCGCGCATTGACCGAAAGTCGCGGTCACGCTGACCACCGATCCGTAGCCGTGGCAGTTGAGCGAACCGTCGCCGCTTTCGATGGCGCACGAGGCATCCGGCGGGGCCACGCTCTCGCGGCTGAACACGCAGGCAACGCCGATCTTGCGGCCCTCGCGCGGGGCGCCGTGCTCCTTGCGCAGGCGCTGGCGGAGCTGGGCCAGCAGCGGGTCGTGCGTGACCAGCGACAGGTCTTCGATGTCGACCTTGTGCGCCTGCCGCTTGCCGCCCGCTGCGCCGACCGTGACGAAGCTGCTGCGGGACGCGCGCGCCCATGCCGCCATGGCCACCTTTGCCTTCACCTGGTCGCAGGCGTCGATGACGGCCGTTGCCGGTCCGTTCGCAGCCTGCGCAGCCTCGAGCAGCGAAAGCCAGTTGCCGGGCTCGACGAAATCGTCGATGGCCTGCACCTTGCACTCGGGGTTGATCTGCGCGATGCGATCGCGCATGGCCTCGACCTTGGCCTGCCCCACGGTCGCGTCCAGCGCATGGATCTGGCGGTTGATGTTCGACTCCGACACGTGATCGAGGTCGATCATGGTCAGCCGCCCCACTCCGCTGCGCGCCAGCGCCTCGACGGCCCACGAGCCCACGCCGCCGATGCCGACGACCAGCACGTGCGCATCACGGATGCGCGCGGCGCCGACCACGCCGTACAGCCGCTCGAGCCCGCCGAAGCGGCGCGCAAAGTCAGGCGCCGCGGTGTCGGTGACGACATCCGCGGCGGCTGGAGGAAGAGTGGTGATGGACGCGTTGGCGATGATGGTGCTCAAGCGGAATGCTCCGCCCGCATCAGCGCAGGCGCGAGAGACGTTCGCGGCCGGCCTGCGCGGCTTCCGACTGCGGGTAGGCCTTGGTCAGGTCTTCCAGCGTGCGGCGCGCGGCGCGCGTGTCCTTCAGCTCGATCTGGCAGTTCGCGATCGACAACACGGCCTCGGGGGCCTTGGCATGGTCGGGCGCGAGCGAGAGCATGGAGCGAAAGTTCGCGATGGCCTCGTTGTAGTTGCGCGTGGCGTACTGCGCATTGCCCAGCCAGAACAGCGCCGAGGCGTTGTAGCCGCTTTGCGGGTAGCGCTTGACGAATTCGGCGAACGCGGTCTGCGCCTGCGCGAACTGGCCCGAGCGGAACACGCCGAGGGCGGCCTCGAAATCGGCCTTTTCCTTCGGGTCGGCATTGAACTCGCGGCCGTCCACCGACACCTTCGAAGGCTCGCTCTGCTTGAGCTTGTCGTCGATGGTGGTCTGGCGCGACTGCATTTCGCTCAGCGTGCGCGTGAGCTGCTCGTTCTGGCCGGTCATGCGAGCCAGGTCGCCTCGCATCTGCTCGATCTGGTTCTGCAGGTCGAGCAGGCTGCGGCGCAGCTGGCCGTTTTCGTCGGTCAGCCGCTGGTCGGTCTGCTGGCGCATGGCCTCGACGCGCTGGCGCAGGTCGAGGATGGCGCGGCGAGCCTCGTCATCCTCGAACAGCGCGGCCTGCGACGCCGCCGAGACGCAAAGCAAGGCAGCGGCCAGCGCCGCGCCTCTCAGCATGACGCGTGGCATCACCGGGTGTAGCGGATTTCGGCGCGACGGTTCTGCGCCCAGACTTCTTCACCGGAGCCGGTGACGGCAGGCTTTTCCTTGCCGAAGCTCACGGCCTCGATCTGGTTGTCGTTCACGCCCAGCAGGGTCAGCGCGCGACGCACGGCTTCGGAACGCTTCTGGCCCAGCGCAAGGTTGTACTCGCGGCCGCCGCGTTCGTCGGTGTGGCCTTCGATGGAGATGCGACGCTGCGGGTTGGCCTTCAGGAACCTGGCGTGGCCGTCGATCACCGACTGGAACTCGGGCTTGACCGTGTAGCTGTCGTAGTCGAAATACACGATGCGCGCCACGCCCACCGGACCCTGCGCGGTGCCCGCGGTCGGATCGATGGTGACAGGAGCCACGGTGCTGGCGCCCTGCTGGCCGCCGGCGGTGCCGGAACGGTCGGTCACCGGCGTTTCGTTGAGCTTGGTGCCCGACGAGCAACCGGCGATGAGAGCCACGATGGCCAGCGAATAGATCGTACGTTTCAACATTTTTGAAAACTCCTCAAATAAACCTTAGTCATTGCTTTTGAAACGGACCCCAGTCCGGTTCCCTGATGTCTCCCGCCTGTCCCGCCAGTCGTGCCTTTATTTTTCCATCGAGCGTGGTCGTCATCAGGGCTTCGCGGCCCTGCAACTGCGTTGCGTAGACGATCAGCTTGCTGTTCGGAGCAAAACTCGGACTTTCGTCCGCGGAGGTGTCGGTGATCGCGCTGACGTTGCCGGTTGCCAACTCCATCACGTGGAGTTTGAAGGCGCCGCCCACTCGCGAGATGTAGGCCAACCACCGGCCATCGCCGCTGACAGACGGAGAGATGTTGTAGGTGCCGCTGAAGGTCACCCGGGTCGGACTGCCGCCGCCGGCGCTCATCTTGTAGATCTGGGGAGCACCGCCGCGGTCGCTCACGAAGTAGATCGTGCCGCCGTCGGCCGAGTACACCGGCTCGGTGTCGATGCTGGAACTCTGGGTCAGGCGGCGCGGTTCGCCGCCGCTGGCCGGAATGGAGAAAAGCTGCGAGCCGCCATCGCGGCTGAGCGTGACGGCGAGCGAATTGCCGTCGGGCGCCCATGCCGGAGCGCTGTTGGAGCCCTTGAAGTTCGCGAGCAGGCGACGCTGGCCGGTGGCCACGTTGTGCACGTACACCACGGGCTTGCGCGACTCGAAGGACACGTAGGCCAGTTGCTGGCCATTGGACGACCAGCACGGAGAAATGATGGGTTCGGGGCTGGCGAGTGCGGCCTGGGCGTTCTCGCCGTCGGCGTCGGCCACCCACAGCGAGTAGCGGCTGCCGGCCTTCGTGACGTAGGCGATGCGGGTCGAGAAGATGCCCTTTTCGCCGGTCAGCTTCTCGTACACGTAGTCGGCGATGCGGTGCGAAGCCAGGCGCAGGTCGCCCTGGGGAACTGTGTAGCTCTGGCCACCCAGGTCCTGGCCCTTCACCACGTCCCACAGGCGGAAACGCACGTCGAAGCGGCCGTCGGCCAGACGCGTGACGCTGCCGACCACGAGCGAATCGGCCGTGCGCTGGCGCCACAGGGAAAGATCGGGGCGCGATGCCTCGTCGAGAGCCTGGCCCGAAGCATCGACGCCACGGAACTGGCCGCTGCGCTCCAGGTCGGCCTGGACGATGTCGGAGATCTTCTGCGGGGAGGATTCCTGTCCCTTGAAGGGAACGAGCGCGATCGGCAACTGCGTGAGCCCCACCCCGGAAACCTCGACCCGGAACTGGGCCAGAGCGGGAATCATGGGGGTGGCAGCGAGGGCCGCTATGACTGTGCGGCGTGCAAATAGCGATGAAGAAGGAGTTGGAATTTGAGCTGGCAACGGCTTGTTCATGCGGTTCGGAGAGGTTTCGGGGTGAAAAGTTCTCCCCTGCTTCAACGGGCCACATGTTACACACTGGCTTGGGGCCGCCGTCACAAAACGTTTATCCGTCAGCGCAGTCCTACAGACGCGGCTGCGGCAAGCCCCGCACGAGGGGCCCCGTAGAATCCGCCGCCATGCAAGCATCCCCCGGCGGCGAGAACGCACGCCCTCCCCTGATGCGCCGTCTGGCGCGACTCATGACATGGTTCGGCGGCTCCCGCCAATGGTGGGCTCTCGGATTGAGCGGGGCACTGCTGGCAGCCATCACGGAGCCGCTGATGGCTGCTCTGCTGAAGCCCCTGCTCGATCGGGGCTTCACGCGCGGCGAGATGCCTCTGTGGTTCGTGCCCGCCGCCGTGCTGCTGCTGTTCGCGGTGCGCGGCATCGCACAGTTCATTTCCCAGTATGCGCTCTCGCGCATCGCCAACGAAGGCATGCAGAAGCTGCGTCGCGTGCTGTTCGAGCGGCTGCTCGGCGCCGAGCTCGCGCTGTTCGCCCGGCAATCGGCCAGCGCCTTGTCGAACACGGTGGTCTATGAAGTGCAGACCGGCGCGATGCTGCTGGTGCAGGCGTTGCTCGGCCTCTCGCGCGACGGCTTCACGCTGGTTGCCCTGCTGGGCTACCTGATCTACCTGAACTGGAAGCTCACTCTCATCGTCGCCTTCCTGGTGCCCAGCATCTCCTGGATCATGAAAGTGTTTTCCAAGCGGCTCTACCGCCTTACCCAGCAGGGCCAGCAGGCCACCGACGAGCTGGCCTACGTGGTCGAGGAAAACGTGCTCGCCCACCGCGTGGTGCGGCTGCACGGCGCGGAAGGCGCACAGGGCCGCCGCTTCGAGCAGCTGAGCCAGCGCCTGAACCGGCTGGCCGTGAAATCGACCATCGCGCAGGCGGCCACGACGCCGCTCACGCAGATGATGGCCTCGCTGGCGCTCTCGGTGGTGGTGATGATCGCGCTCTGGCAAAGCGGCAAGCAGGG
Source organism: Variovorax gossypii (assembly GCF_003965815.1). Classification (GTDB taxonomy): domain Bacteria; phylum Pseudomonadota; class Gammaproteobacteria; order Burkholderiales; family Burkholderiaceae_C; genus Variovorax; species Variovorax gossypii. The sequence continues at coordinate 835,566 of NZ_RXOE01000001.1, forward strand.
CTTCACCGTGGGCGGCTTCGTCGCCTACATCACGGCCATGCTGATGCTGATCGCGCCCATCCGCCGCCTTGCCGAGGTGGCCGGGCCGATCACGCGCGGCCTCGCCGCGCTGGAACGCGGGCTGATCCTGATCGACGACGTGGCACCCGAGTCGCAGGGCACATTCAGCATCGAGCATGCCCAGGGCCGCATCGAGCTGCGCAACGTGCGGGTCAGCTACCGCGGCGACGACGAGCAGCGCGCGCTCGACGGCGTGAGCCTGACCATCGAACCCGGCCAGGTGGTGGCCTTCGTCGGCCCATCGGGGTCGGGCAAGACCACGCTGGTCAACCTGCTGCCGCGCTTCGTGCAGCCCAGCGGCGGCCAGGTGCTGCTGGACGGCCACGACACCAGCGAATGGCAGCTCAAGAGCCTGCGCGCCCAGTTCGCGATGGTGAGCCAGGACGTGGTGATGCTCAATGAGACACTCGCGGCCAACGTGGCGCTGGGCGCCGAGATCGACCGTGAGCGCGTGATGGAATGCATAGCAGCGGCCAACCTGAGCACGCACGTCGAGAGCCTGCCACAGGGCCTCGACACGGTGCTGGGCCACAACGCCACCCAGCTCTCCGGCGGCCAGCGCCAGCGCCTCGCCATTGCCCGCGCGCTCTACAAGAACGCGCCCGTGCTGCTGCTCGACGAGGCCACCTCGGCGCTCGACACCGAATCCGAACGGCTTGTGCAGGACGCCCTTCAGCGCCTGATGCGGAACCGCACCACGCTGATCGTGGCGCACCGCCTCTCGACCATCCAGCACGCCGACCGGATCATCGTGATGGAACAGGGCCGCATCGCCGAGCAAGGCAGCCACGAGCAGCTCATGGCGCTCGACGGGCTCTATGCACGACTGCAGACGCTGGCGATGCGCAGCGCCTCGCCGGGGCAGGATCCGACGCTCTGATCCCGTTCGGCAGCGTGACCGTCGGGTAAGCCTCGCTCTACCCGATGCGCTCCGCAAGTTCCTTCAATCGCATTCTTGCCTTTGCAAGACTGGCAGAACGATCTGCCGCTCGAGCGGGCTGCCAATTTTGCCGAACCATATGGCAAAGCCGCGCGTTGTACCCAAGACCTTGAGATGCGAGTGCTCCCTCGGTCGCAACGAGGTCATCCCGAATATCTCTAGGGGCGCGTGCAGCGAGAGCCAGCAGGGCCTGCTTCGGATCGGGTAAAGAATCCGGATCTGAAGGCAATCTGCCAACGCGACCGCCCAGCAGACTTCGGATTGCATCGTGATCAGCCAGTAGCCATGACTCAATTTCTCGAACTGCCACTCGGAAGACAAAATTCTCCGGCCGTTCCAAATCCCCCATCCATTTGTCGACAAGCGTCGACCCACACTTCGTACGATCAAGATCGGTGAGCAAGAAAACCGGCTGGTGCAAAGCAATCTCGCAAAAGTTCCGCAGCCTACTCTTCAGGTACCCAAATCCTCCGCGGCGAAGTTGTTGACCAACTTCCAATCCGGCTTCGGCTGCCAGACAAAGACCTACGGTTTCACTAAGTTCATCTTCCGTTGCAAGCACGAGCCAAGTCATTACCAGAGCCCCAGCTGCTCGGTTGCCTTGGGTCGGGTCTTGGGAAGAATGACTTCTGCAATTGAAAGTCCGCTCTTCAAAGCGACAGACTCTTTTGGATTAACAGGTCGCACTGTTGTGCCTTCCTGCCCAGGCTCCAACAACAACACGCCACGGCCATCAATCCCAGTATTACTTAGCAAAGCCTCGCTGTGCGTACTGACCAGCACTTGACGTGAGCGCCGCTTCTTGTCTCTCTGAATGCTCTGTAGTAAGCGGGGAATCTCTCGAACTATTGCGTCGTTGAGCGAAAGCTCCGGTTCTTCAAGCAATAGGAGCGACTCGCCTTCGAGCAGAACCCAGAGCAGACCGAGCAGGCGCAAAGTTCCATCTGAAAATTGGTCCTCTCGCTGCCAACCAGCATTCGGTCTGTAATGCGTATACATAGCTTCAAGGTGCGGTCGCCCATTTGCCTTATCTGGTACATAGCGAAGCTCCTTGAACTGAGGAACAGCAAGAGCTAACGCTTTCCCGATTTTGTTCAGGCGTGCATCGCGTGTCTTTGGTGAGGTTTGAGCAATGCGCTCCAGAAAGCCCTGTCCAAAAGGATCATCTTCGAGTCGCTGCCCCCCTAGAAGATCGGCGTACTTCAATAGCTGGGGAACCAGATGCAAGTAGCTCGTTTCTGCAAAGAAGGTAGGGAGATCACGAAATTTTGCGTTGACTTGAATCTGTTCAAGCGCTGTTTGCGTGAGCCGCATTACATCCACTCGATCATCTTTGTCAGGTCGATCAAGTATCAGCTTTCCCTCATGCCAGACTTGTTCGACGGAAATGAGCGTCCGCTGTGCTCCTTTGCCTTCAGGTTTGAAACCTAACACGTACCTCCAAAGGGGTTTCAGATCATCCGCGCTGTCAGCCAAGTGAACTTCGATTCTCACCTCAGGGTCTTTGCGAGCATGTAGGCAGCGAAGCTTCTGAATCCCTCCTCGATCATGGATTGCTTTTTGAAGCCCCCCACCCTGAGGCTTGCTGATGTCACGGAGAAATCGAAATACGTCGAGAAGATTGGATTTTCCTGACGCATTAGCTCCGAGCAAGTAGGTTCGCTCTCGCAGAGGAGCATCAACTTCACGAAAATTTCGCCAATTTTTCAACTTCAGATGTGTGACGATCATGCAATTAGCTTTCGGGAGAATGAACCCAACAAAGGCACGTAGATGAGCCCCTCATAAACAAGAAAGTATGCGTGCTAACGACCTTATTTTTCACAACAGCACGATGTCGTACTGCCCCTGCCCGATCGCCGGCTCGGCCTGCAGCGAGATCGGCTTGCCGATGAAATCGCTCAGCCCTGCCAGGTGCTGGCTCTCCTCGTCGAGGAAGAGCTCGATCACCTGCGGCGACGACACGATGCGGAACTCGCGCGGCGTGAACTGCCGCGCCTCGCGCAGGATCTCGCGCATCACGTCGTAGGCCACGCTGCGCGCGGTCTTCACGATGCCCTGCCCGCCACAGGCGATGCAGGGCTCGCAAAGCATGTGCGCCAGCGACTCGCGCGTGCGCTTTCGCGTCATTTCCACCAGCCCCAGCTGCGAGAAGCCGCCCGCCGTGGTTTTCACGCGGTCGCGTGCGAGCTGCTTGCGGAATTCGGCCAGCACCTGCTCGCGGTGGTCGTCGCGGCCCATGTCGATGAAGTCGACGATGATGATCCCGCCCAGGTTGCGCAGCCGCAGTTGGCGCGCGATGGCCTGCGCCGCCTCGAGGTTGGTCTTGAAGATGGTGTCGTCGAAGTTGCGCGCGCCGACGAAGCCGCCGGTGTTCACGTCCACCGTGGTCAGCGCCTCGGTCTGGTCGACCACGAGGTAGCCGCCCGACTTGAGGTCGACGCGCCGGCCCAGCGCCTTGGCGATTTCCTCGTCCACCGAATACAGGTCGAAGATCGGCCGCTCGCCCTTGTAGTGCTGCAGCTTGCCGGCCGCCTTGGGCATGAATTCGAGGCCGAACTTCAGCAACACGTCGAACTGCTCGCGCGAGTCGATGCGGATGGTCTGCGTCTCCTCGCCGGTCATGTCGCGCAGTACGCGCTGCAGCAGGCTCAGGTCCTGATGCAGCAGCGACATCGGCGGCATGCGCATCGAGGCCTCGCGGATGCGCGACCAAGTCTTGCGCAGGTAGGCGATGTCCTCGGCCAGCTCGGCGTCGCTCGAATCCTCACCGTTGGTGCGCAGGATGAAGCCGCCCGTGTTGGCCGGCACCACGCCGCCGCTGTCGGCCGCCGCCGCTGCCTCGATCAGCGCCAGCATCCGGCTGCGCAGCGACTCGCGCTGCTCCGCCGGGATCTTCTGCGACACGCCGATGTGGTTGTCCTGCGGGAGAAACACCAGCAGCCGCCCGGCGATGCTGATCTGGGTGGAAAGCCGCGCGCCCTTGGTGCCGATGGGGTCCTTGATGACCTGCACCAGCAGCGACTGGCCCTCGAACACCTGCTTCTCGATGGGCACCATCGGCCCGCCGTTGCGGTGGTCGCGCTCCGGCGCCGGCGCGCTGGGCCGAGAACCCGGCGTGAACGGCGCCACGATGTCGGCCACGTGCAGGAAGGCGGTGCGCTCCAGGCCGATGTCGATGAAGGCCGACTGCATGCCCGGCAGCACGCGCGACACCTTGCCCAGGTAGATGTTGCCGACCAGCCCGCGCTCCAGCGTGCGTTCGACGTGCAGCTCCTGCACGGCACCGTGCTCGATCAGCGCCACGCGGGTCTCCTGCGGAGACCAGTTGATCAGGATGTCTTGCATGGAATTCTCAGGTTTTGAAGCCGGCGTTTCGAAGCAGCCCTGCCGTCTCGAACATGGGGAGTCCCATGATGCCCGAATAGGACCCGCTGATGTGCTCGACGAACGCTGCCGCCGCGCCCTGGATGGCATAGGCGCCGGCCTTGCCCAGCGGCTCGCCGCTTCCGGCATAGCGGGCGACCTGCGCCCTGGTGATATCGGCAAAGCGCACGCGCGACACGCTGAGCGCCGCATGGCTCTTCCTGCCGTGGTGCAGCGCCACCGCGGTCAGCACGCGATGCGTGGTGCCCGAAAGCATCCGCAGCATGCGCTCGGCGTCCTTTTCGTCCTCGGGCTTGCCGAGGATGGTGCGGCCGAGCGCGACCGTGGTGTCGGCGCAGAGCACCGGTGCATCCGCCAGGCCCCGCTTGCGCATCCGCGCCACGGCGGCATCGAGCTTCAGGCCGGTGACGCGCTGCACGTAGGTGGCCGGCGCCTCGTTGGGCAGCGCGGCTTCGAGCGACTCGACATCCTCGTCGGCATCGGCCAGCAGCAGTTCATGGCGAACACCGAGCTGGCCGAGCAACTGGGCGCGGCGCGGGCTCTGCGAGGCGAGGTAGATGAAATCCGGCAAGGCTCAAATCTCCTGTGGCGTCGGCTGTTCGCCGGCCACGACGTGGTTCCAGACCAGCCCCTGCGGCAGGCTCGCGGGTCCGAACAGAAAGTGAAGGACGCGCCGGCGTGCCGGCGACTTCGCGCGCGACGAGGCGTGCAGCAGCAAGGGGCGCATCAGCAAGGCGTCGCCGTGCGCCGCCGTGCAGACGGTTTCGCCATGGGCGGCTCGCAACGCCTGCGCTTCGTCGCCGTCCAGACGGCCGGCGCGGTGGCTGCCCGGCACGACACGCAGCGGCCCGGCATCGGCGCCGCAGTCGTCCAGATGCACACGCACGGCGAGCAGCGACTGCAACACGTCGATCGGGGGCTGCACGTACGGCTCGCCCTCCTTGATGACGCAGGGCATGCCGGCGCCCGAGGCGGGGATGGATGTGTCCTGATGAAGAGCGACCAGCCAGTTCCTGTCGGCGGTCTTGTCGAAGAGCGTGCACTGCACGGCAACAGACGATGCATCGAGCAGGTCCATGCCGGAAAGCCGCGCCTTCAGCTGGATGGCCATCTCGCTGCACGACGGATGGGCCAGGAGGTTGCGGCTGCCCGCCGCCTGCCCCAACCAGTGATCGAGCGATTGCGCCGTGGCATCGAGCAGCTCGTGCGGCAACAGCGCCGGCACCAGCGCATGGCCTCTTTCCTCGAGCAACGCGACCTGCCCGTCGGCGTTCGTCATTCGCGGTGGTAAGGATGGCCCGCGTTGACCGACCACGCCCGGTACAGCTGCTCGACCAGCAGCACCCGCGCCATCGCGTGCGGCAGGGTCAGGTCGGACAGGCGGATGCGTTCGTGGGCCGCGGCCTTGAAGGCCGGATCGAGCCCGTCGGGCCCGCCGATGACGAGCGCGACGTCATCGCCCTCGCCCTGCCATGCCTGCAGGCGCGCGGCCAGCGCCTTGGTGGTCAGCGCCGTGCCGCGCTCGTCGAGCACGACGATGCGCATGCCGCGCGCGATCGCGCCTTCGATGCGCTCGCGTTCGGCGGCGTAGAGCGTTTCAAGTGTCTTGGAGCCGCGCGGCTCGGTCTTGACGGCGCGCAGCTCGAGCTTGAGTTCGGGCGGAAAACGCTTGGCGTAGTCGTCCCAGGCAGTCTGAGCCCAATCGGGCATGCGCTGCCCGACGGCGACCACCAGCAGCTTCATGCGCGACGGGCTGGCGCCTTCCTGGCGGCCGTCGTCTTCTTCGCGGCAGGCTTCTTGGCGGCGGGCTTGCCCACGACCTTGACCGGCACGCGTGCCGTGGTGGTCTTCTTGGCGGGCGCCTTCTTCGCGGCGGTCTTCTTGGCCGGAGCCTTCGCAGCCTTGGCTTCCTGCTCGGCCGCGCGGATGGCGGTCTTGGCGGCGCTCGAGCGGCGCAGCGTCGGTTCCTTGGCGGCCTTCTTTTCCTCGGCACCAGCCTTGGATGCAGTGGCTGCCGCAGGCTTGACGCCGCCGAGCTTGGCTCGCACCGGCTTGTCGCCCCAGATCTCTTCCAGGTGGTAGTACTGGCGGATGGCGGGCTGCATGATGTGCGCCACGGCCGAGCCGCAGTCCACGATGATCCACTCGCCGTTGTCCTCACCCTCCACGCGCGGCTTGGCGAAGCCGGCTTCGCGCACCGCGTCGCGCACGCTGGCGGCCAGCGCCTTCGTCTGGCGGTTGGAGGTGCCCGATGCGACGATCACGCGCTCGAACAGCGGCGAAAGATGCTCGGTGTCGAATACCTTGATGTCCTGCGCCTTGACGTCTTCGAGGCCATCGATGATGGCTCGCTGGAGTTTCTGGGTGTCTTTCTTTGCGGCGGCTTCAGTGGTCATCAGGCAGAGCGGTAGAGGTGGTGTTGGTCAATATAGCGTGCAACCGTGGGCGGAACCAGCGAGGAAATGTCCACGCCGAGCGCCGCGCGCCTCCGGATCTCGGTGGCGCTGATGTCCATGGGAGGCAGTTCGAGCGCCTCGAAACGCGCGCCAGCCGGGAGGCCGGGCAGTGATTTCGGATCAAAACGGGCAGTGTTACCCGTCGATAGTGCGCGATACGCTACAGAAACAATAGCAATGCCGAGTATATCCTGCCAGCCGTGCCAGGTCGGCAGCGCGCTCGCCTGGTCGGCGCCCATGATCAGCACCAGCTGCGCGCCCGGCTGCTCGCCCTGAAGTTCGTGCAGGGTGTCGAGCGTGTAGGTGGGGCCGTCGCGCAGCACCTCGCGGCTGTCGATGACGACGGTGCCCTTCAGGTCGCCGAAAGCCAGCCGGGTCATGGCGAGCCGGTCTTCCTTCGGCGTGAGCGCCCTGCTCTTGTGCCAGGCCTGGCCAGTGGGAATCACATGCAGCTCGTCCAGATCGAGCTGCGCCATGGCGGCTTCCGCAAGTGCCACATGGGCGTTGTGCGGCGGATCGAACGCGCCGCCGAAAACGCCGATGCGGCGCGGTGTCTTGCCGGAAGAAGGGTTCACAGCCAGTCGCGACGGACGATGAAGTTGCTGTACAGCGCGGCTTCGGGGCTGCCCGGCTCAGGCTGCTGCTGGTAGGCCCAGCTCGCCAGCGGCGGCATCGACAGCAGGATCGACTCCGTGCGTCCGCCCGACTGCAGGCCGAAGTGCGTGCCGCGGTCCCACACGAGGTTGAACTCCACGTACCGGCCGCGCCGGTAGAGCTGGAAATTGCGCTCGCGCTCCGAGTACGGCGTGGCGCGGCGGCGCTCGACGACCGGCAGGTAGGCCGGCAGGAAAGAGTCGCCCACGGAGCGGATCATCGCGAAGCCGTTCTCGAAGCCGCCTTCGGAGAAATCGTCGAAGAAGATGCCGCCGACGCCGCGCTGCTCGTTGCGGTGCTTCAGGAAGAAGTACTCGTCGCACCAGGTCTTGAAGCGCGGGTACTTGTCGTCGCCGAAAGCGGCGAGCGAATCGCGGCACACGGTGTGGAAGTGCACCGCGTCTTCCTCGAAGCCGTAGCACGGCGTGAGATCCATGCCGCCGCCGAACCAGCAGACCGGCTCGCCGCCTTCGGGAAGCGCGGCCAGCATGCGCACGTTCATGTGCACGATGGGCACGTACGGATTGCGCGGGTGGAACACCAGCGACACGCCCATCGCCTCGAAGGGCGCGCCCGCGAGTTCGGGTCGGTTCTGCGTGGCCGAGGGCGGCAGCTTCGGCCCGCGCACCTGCGAGAAGCCGCAGCCCGCGCGCTCGAAGAGCTCGCCGCCTTCGAGGATGCAGGTCAGGCCATTGCCCTGGAGCGGCTCGCCGGGCGCCTTCTGCCAGGCGTCGCGCACACAGGTGCCGCCATCGGCCTTCTCGACCGCCGCGATGATCGAATGCTGCAGCCCGCGCAGGTATTCGCCGACGGCCGCCGGATTGGTCTGCTGCATCAGGAGCCGTGAGGGTTGCGCGCGTGCACCGCGCGGAAGCCGATGTCCTTGCGGTACTGCGCGCCGTCGAAGCTGACGCGCGCCGCGACCTCGTAGGCCCGCTGCTGCGCCTGCTTCACGCTGTCGGCCAGCACGGTCACGCAGAGCACGCGGCCGCCGCTGGTCTTGAGCTCGCCGTTGTCGAGCGTGGTGCCCGCATGGAACACCACCGCGTCGGGCGCCTCGGCCGGAATGCCGGTGATGCGGTCTCCCTTGCGCGGCGAGAGTGGATAGCCGTGCGCTGCCATCACCACGCCCAGCGCCACGCGACGGTCCCACTGCAGCTCGACCTGGTCGAGCGTGCCGTCGGTGGCGTGCCAGAACACCTCGAACAGGTCGGACTTCAGGCGCATCATGATCGGCTGCGTCTCGGGATCGCCCATGCGGCAGTTGAACTCGAGCGTCTTCGGGTGGCCGGTGGCGTCGATCATCAGGCCGGCGTAGAGGAAGCCGGTGAACGGAATGCCGTCCTTTTCCATGCCGCGGATGGTCGGCAGGATGATCTCGCGCATGGCGCGCGCATGCACCTCGGCCGTGACCACGGGCGCGGGCGAATACGCGCCCATGCCGCCGGTGTTGGGGCCTTCGTCGTTGTCGAGCAGGCGCTTGTGGTCCTGGCTGGTGGCCAGCGCGGTCACGTTCTTGCCGTCGCAAAGCACGATGAAGCTGGCTTCCTCGCCTTGCAGGAATTCCTCGATGACGACGCGCGCGCCGCCTTCGTTGTGCTGAATTCCCAATGGATTGCCGAACTTGTTGTCGACCAGCATGAAGTCGACGGCCTCGTGCGCTTCCTGCGCGGTCATGGCGACCACCACGCCCTTGCCCGCCGCCAGGCCGTCGGCCTTGACGACGATGGGAGCACCCTTGGCGTCGATGTAGGCATGCGCGGCCGCGGCGTCGGTGAAGGCCTCGTACTCGGCCGTCGGAATCTTGTGGCGCTTCATGAAGGCCTTGGAGAAGGCCTTCGAGCTCTCGAGCTGCGCGGCCGCCTGCGTCGGGCCGAAGATGCGCAGGCCGTGCGCGCGGAACTCGTCGACCACGCCGGCAGCCAGCGGCGCCTCGGGGCCGACCACGGTCAGCGCGATCTTTTCCTTGATGGCCCACTCGCGCAGCGCGGCGGGCTCGGTGATGTCGATGCAGTCGTAGCGCTCGTCGCTCGCCGTGCCGCCGTTGCCCGGCGCCACGTACACGCGGCTGACCCGGGCAGCCTGAGCCAGTCGCCATGCGAGAGCGTGTTCGCGGCCCCCTCCCCCAATTACCAGTACCTTCATTCGCGGGCCTTCATTTCTCGCTGTGATTCAACAAACATTCATTCGGCGACGGCTGCTCACTCGGACAGCGAGGCGTTGTGATACACGTCCTGCACGTCGTCCAGGTCCTCGAGCACGTCGAGAAGCTTCTGCATTCTTGCGGCGTCCTCGCCGGTCACGTCCACGGTGTTCTCGGCGCGCATGGTGACTTCGGCCGCATCGGGCTTCAGGTCGGCGGCTTCGAGCGCGTTCTTCACGGATTCGAAGTCGGCCACGGCGGTGAGCACCTCGATGGCGCCGTCGTCGTCGGTGATGACGTCCTCGGCGCCTGCCTCGAGCGCCACTTCCATAACCTTGTCTTCACTGGTGCCCGGCGCAAAGATGATCTGGCCGCAGTGCTTGAACTGGAAGGCCACCGAGCCTTCGGTGCCCATGTTGCCGCCGTGCTTGGAGAACGCGTGGCGCACTTCGGCCACGGTGCGCACGCGGTTGTCGGTCATGGTGTCGACGATGATCGCCGCGCCGCCGATGCCGTACCCTTCGTAACGAATTTCTTCGTAATTGACGCCTTCGAGGTTGCCCGTGGCCTTGTCGATGTTGCGCTTGATGGTGTCGATGGGCAGGTTGACCGCCTTGGCCTTTTCCACCGCCAGCCGCAGCCGGGGGTTTCCGCTCAGGTCGGCGCCGCCGGCACGGGCGGCCACCGTGATTTCTCTGATGGCGCGGGTCCAGAGCTTGCCCCGCTTCTCGTCCTGGCGGCCCTTCCGGTGCTGAATGTTCGCCCACTTGCTATGTCCGGCCATGGCTTTCTATCTCGCTGTCCTGTGTTTCTGTGTCAATCCGAGCAGGCCCCGAGTTTACTGTCCGGCGCACACAACGCCGGTCCCGGGGGACCGGAATTCGGCTCAATGCTTTTGGTGATAATTGTTCGATGACGCCATCGCCTTCCGTCGGGCCCGGGAATCCCGACGCCCTGCCACCGCACGCACCTTTGCCGCTGTACTACAGCACCGAGGCGGAGCATCAGGCGTTCCTGAGGCGCATCTTCGACAGCACGGCGGCCGACTACGACCGCATCGAGAGCGTGCTGGCCCTGGGAACGGGCCCCTCGTACCGCCGTGCGGCGCTGCAGCAGGCCGGGCTCTCGGCTGGCATGAGGGTGCTCGACGTGGGCATCGGCACCGGGCTGGTCGCGCGCGAGGCGCTGAAGCTCATCGGCTCGATGGGCCAGCTCGTCGGCGTCGACCCCAGCGCCGGCATGATGAGCCAGGTCAGGCTGCCCGGCGTCGAGCTGGTGCGCGGCGTGGCCGAGGCCCTGCCCCGGCCCGACGCCAGCTGCGACTTCGTGAGCATGGGCTATGCCATGCGCCACATCAGCGACGTGGCCGCCGCCTTCGCCGAATTCCACCGCGTGCTGCGCCCCGGCGGGCGCGTGGCGGTGCTCGAGATCACCAAGCCCGAGGGCCGCGTCGCGACGGCGCTGCTCAGGGGCTACATGCGCGCCGTGGTGCCGCTGATCGCCCGCGTGATCGGCCGCCAGCGCAACACATCCGAACTGTGGCGCTATTACTGGGACACGATCGAGGCCTGCATTCCTCCCGAGCGGGTGATGCAGGCGCTGGCCGCCGCGGGCTTGCGCGACGTGCGCCGGCACACGAGCCTCGGCGTCTTCTCGGTCTACACCGCCACCAAACCAGAACACACCGTCGAGGCCAGTTGACAGTGCCAGCTCAGGACGAAACCTCCACTTCCCATCTGCGCGTCGAGCGCCTTTCGCTGCCCGCCAGCCTGGCGCTGGCCGCTGGCGGCAAGGCCCCATTCGCCGCGCTCGGCTACGGCACGCCGCACGGCGTGGCATGGATGCCGACCGTCAACGCACGCGTGCTGTCGGCCACCGGCGCCATGGCCGACGTCTGGCACGTGAGCAACGGCTCGCACGTCAGGTCGGGCACCACTGGCATCGCGCGCTGGCGCACCGACGGGCACTGGCTGCTCGGCGCCATCGACCTCGACGAAGCCGCCGAGAAGCAGGGCCTGGCCGAACTCGCGCACCGCGCCTATCGCGACCTGTTCAAGACGCTCGACCAGGCCGGCACGCCGCACCTGCAGCGCATCTGGAACTACCTGCCACAGATCAACGCCGACGGCGGCGGGCTGGAGCGCTACCGCCAGTTCAACCTCGGCCGACAGGAAGCCTTCCTCGAAGCAGGCCGCGCCGCCTTCGAGGGTGCCCCGGCCGCCTGCGCCCTGGGCATTCACCAGGGCGCGCTGTCGATCCGCTTCCTGGCCGGTCAGCGCGCGCCGCTGCCGGTCGAGAACCCCCGGCAGGTCTCGGCCTACCGCTATCCCGAAACCTACGGCCCGCGCTCGCCGACCTTCTCGCGCGCCGCGCTGGCGGACATCGGCGACGGCAACATCGCCCTCTTCATCTCCGGCACTGCGAGCATCGTGGGCCACGAGACCGTGCACCACGGCGACGTGCAGGAGCAAACGCGCGAGACCCTGCGCAACCTGCAGGCGGTGATAGCCGCCGCCAACGAACGCTGCAGCGCGAAGTTCTCGCTGGCCGAGCTCGACTGCGTGGTCTACGTGCGGCATCCGTCCGACACCGAGACGGTGCGCGGCATCCTCGAAGGCGCGCTCGGTGCCGATGCGCCGATGGCGCGCCATGCCGTGTACCTCGAAGCCGACATCTGCCGCAGCGACCTGCTGGTCGAGATCGAGGCCCACACGGTCGCGGCCGGTGAACTGCGGGCCTGACCGGTCGTCGTCCGACCGCGCCTCGCCCGACCTACCGATCCAATGACCCGCGTGCTGAGACTTCTCACATCGATTCCGCTCGCGTTGATGCTCTACGCGCTGCTGCTGTTCCTCGGCCTGATCTCCCTGGTCTGGAACCTCTTCGCCATGCTCATCCATCCGGTGATGCCGGCGGGGCCCGCGCGCACGCTGGGCCGCATGACCATCGCCTTCGCCTACCGCATGTTCTGGTGGCTGGCCTCGGTGACCGGCATGATGCGCATCGATGCCACCTGCCTCGACCCGATGCGCAAGGAGCCCGGCGTGATCTTCGTGGCCAACCACCCGACCATGCTCGACGCGCTGCTGCTTGTGGCGCGGCTGCCGCGCAGCGCCTGCATCATGAAGGCCGACCTGATGGGCAACATCTTCCTGGGCGCGGGCGCCCGGCTGGCGCGCTACATCAGCAACAAGTCGGCGCGCACGATGGTTCGCCTGGCAGTGAACGACCTGCGCAATGGCGGGCAACTGGTGATCTTTCCCGAGGGCACGCGCACGGTGACGCCGCCGCTCAACCCCTTCCGCCCCGGCACCACGCTGATCGCCAAGCTGGCGCAGGCGCCCATTCAAACGGTGTTCATCGACACCGACTCGCCCTACCTCGCCAAGGGCTGGCCGCTGTGGCGCGTGCCGCCGCTGCCCATCGTCTTCAGGCTGCGGCTGGGCAAGCGCTTCGCGCCCACGCAGGACAGCGACGTGCTGCAGGCCGAACTCGAACAATACTTCCGACAAAACATGGAACAGCGCGCCACCGACGCGTCCCCCGAATGCCAGACGCCTCGCGCACACACCTTGTCCTGATCCCCAGCTACAACACCGGCGAGCGGCTGTTCTCGACGGTTGCCGCCGCCCGCGCGCAGTGGAGCCCGGTGTGGGTGGTGATCGACGGCAGCGACGACGGCACCGGCGAGCGCCTGCAGCAGATGGCCGAGGGCGATCCGGGCCTGCGCGTGTGGGTGCTGCCGCAGAACCAGGGCAAGGGCTCGGCGGTGCTGCACGGCCTGCGCGCCGCGAAGGAGGCGGGCTTCACTCACGCGCTGACGATGGACTCCGACGGCCAGCATCCGGCCGACCTGATCCCCGCCTTCATGCAGGCCTCGCTGCGGCGCCCTGAGACCATGGTGCTGGGCCGCCCGGTGTTCGACGCCAGCGCGCCGCTGCTGCGCGTGCGCGGACGACGCGTGTCGAACGGCTGGACGCAGCTCGAGACCCTGTTCGCGGGCGTCGGCGACTCGCTCTACGGCTTTCGCGTGTATCCCGTGGCCGACCTGATCGCGGTGATGGAACGCCAGCCCTGGATGCGGCGCTTCGACTTCGACACCGAGGCCGTCGTGCGGCTGGCATGGCGCGGCGTCAAGCCGGTGAACATCGACGCGCCGGTGAAGTACCTCACGGCCGAGGAAGGCGGCGTCTCGCACTTCCGCTACGGCCGCGACAACGTGCTGCTCACCTGGATGCACGCTCGGCTGATGATCGAATTCGTCCTCCGGCTGCCCTTGCTGCTGTTCCGCAAGCTGGCGAAGAAGCCGCCGTTCCAGGACTGATGCCTTGTTCCCTCTCCCAGAGGGAGAGGGAGCAGATGCGCTATGACGCCTCGGCCGCGCCGCCCAGCGCCTTGTAGAGCGTCATCGTCGCGTTGAGCTGGTTCAGCCGGTTCTGGGCCAGCGACACCTCCGCCGTGCGGCGCCTGTCCTTCGCATCGAGCACCGGCTGCAGCGCGGTCGCACCCGCGCGGTATCGCACCTCCGACAGGCGCTCGGCACGCTGCGCCTCCTGCAGCGCCAGCGCCAGCTTTTCGCTTTCGGCGCGAAGCTGCGCACGCGACGAGAGCGCGTTCTCGACCTCCGACAAGGCCGTATAGAGCGACTGCCGGAAGCCCACCACTGCTTCTTCGTACTGCGTCTGCGACACCGCCACGGTCAGGCGCGCGGTGTTCCATTGCAGGAACGGCAGCGTCAGCCCTGCGCCCAGCGTGCCCACGGGGTTCTTCAGCAGCTCGCCCAGCGCGGCGCTCGAGGTGCCCAGTGAGCCCGTCAGGCTCAGCGCCGGATAGAAGCCGGTGCGCGTGGCGTCGACGTTCGCCAATGCGCTGCGCAGCCTCTGCTCGGCGGCACGCAGGTCCGGGCGGCGACCCAGCAGGCTCGCGGGCACGCCGGCATCGATGACGGGCAAGGCGGTGTCGGGCAGCTGCGTCGTCTCAGCGGCCATCTGCTCCGGCGGCTGGTCGAAGATGATCGCCAGCGCGTTGCGCGCCTCCACGCGCTGCTGCAGCAGCTGCGTGTGCGCGGCCTCCTGCGTGGCGAGGTTCTGGCCGGCCTGCGCCACGTCCAACCCCGACACCGCACCCGCCGCGTACTTGACCCGCGCCAGCGCGAGGATGCGCCGGCCGTCTTCCATGCCCGCCTCGCTCAGCGCTATGCGCTGGTTCAGGTAGCCGGTCTGCCAATAGGCGCCCGCCGTGGTGCCGATCAAGGCCAGCGCGGCCGCCTGGCGGTCGGATTCTGTGGCCTTCAGTTCCCAGTCGGCGGCGCTGCGCACCGCCGAGAGCCGCCCCCACAGGTCTAGCTCGTAGCTCAGCGTCACCAGCGAGCTCGACGCGGAACCGGCCACGCCGCCGCGCTTCAGGTCGTAGCTGCGGCTGGTGTTGGCCTGCCCGACCACGCTCGGCGCGAGGTTCGTGTTCGCCAGCCCGGCCTGCAGCTGCGCGCGCTGCACGCGGATGCCCGCCACGGCCAGGTTGTTGTTGGTGCGCAGCGCGTTGTCGATCAGCTGGTCGAGCTGCGGATCGTTGAAGGCCTTCCACCAGCCGGAGGACAGCATCGCGGCCGCGCTCGCGCTGCCCGAACCGGCCGACTGCTGCCAGCCCTGCGGGATCTCCAGCGGGCGCTGCGCACGCTGCTCCGGCTTGAACAGGGTGCACCCGCCCAGCAGCAGCACGGCCGCCGCCACCGCCGGCGGAAGAAGACGCGCCCTACTCACGAGCCAATGCCTCGATGGGATCCAGCCGCGCCGCATTGCGCGCCGGCAGGTAGCCGAACAGCACGCCGATCAGCGACGCGCAGAGAAACGCCGAAACCACGGCGCCGATTGAAAAGATCATTTGCCATTGCTTGACGAGAAGCGAGAAGAGAAAGCTGATGCCGTACGAGAGCATCACGCCGATCAGGCCGCCCACCAGGCACACCAGCACCGCCTCGGTCAGGAACTGCTGCAGCACGTCGCTCTGGCGCGCGCCCACCGCCATGCGAATGCCGATCTCGCGCGTGCGCTCGGTCACCGACACCAGCATGATGTTCATCACGCCGATGCCGCCCACCACCAGCGAGATCACCGCGATGAGCGACAGCAGCAGCGTGAGCGACTGGCTGGTGCGCTCCGCCGTCTTGACGATGCTGTCCATGTTGAAGGTGAAGAAATCCTTGGTGCCGTGGCGCAGCGTGAGCAGCTTGACGATGCTGTCCTCGGCCGCCTTGGTGGGCTGGTCGTCGCGGATGCGCACCGTGATGTTGTCGAAGTGCTGCTGCCCGAAGAGACGGCTCGCGCCGGTGCTGTAGGGCAACCAGATGTTGAGCGACTTGTTGCCGTCGCCGAACACCGTCTTCTTCTCCTGCGCCACGCCGATCACCGTGCACGGCAGGCTGCCCACCAGGATGATCTTGCCCACCGGCTCTGTGCCGTCGGGAAACAGCTTGCGCTTCGTGTTCTGGTCGATCACCACCACCTGCGACTGATGGCGCACGTCGGAGGCGGTGAAGGCCGCGCCGCTGGCCATCTGCATGTCGCGCACGCGGAAGAAACTGTCGCTCACGCCGTTCACCGTGCCGTTGATGTCGACGCTGCGATAGCGCAGCCGCAGGCTGCGCGAGGTGGTGGGCGTCACGCTGTGCACGTAGGGCTGCACCGCGATGGCGTCGAGGTCCGAAGGTATGAGCGTGCGGATGCTCGTGGCCTTGTCGTCGCCGAAGTCGCGGCCCGGATACACGTCGAGCGTGTTGGTGCCGATGGCGCGGATGTCCGACAGCACGTAGCGCTTGGCGCCCTCCCCGATGGCCGCGATCGACACCACCGAGGTGATGCCGATGATGATGCCCAGCATGGTGAGCGCCGTGCGCATGCGGTGCGCCATCATCGAGCGCCAGGCCATGCGGAAGGCCTCGGCGAAGCGGGCCCAGCCGGTGCTGAAGCGCGCGATGCCCAGCCTGGGCCTCGTCATCGCCGTGGGGGCTGCAGTATCAGCTTGCGCTGCCGCCTGCACTGGCGCGGCCACGGTCGGCACGTTGGGGCGGTCGTCCACGATCACGCCGTCGGCGATCTCGATGATGCGCTCGGTGCAGCTCGCCACCTGCATGTCGTGCGTCACGATGATGATCGTGTGCCCCTGCGCGTGGAGTTCGCGCAGGATGCCGATCACCTCCTGCCCGCTGCGGCTGTCGAGCGCGCCGGTAGGCTCGTCGGCCAGGATCACCTGCCCGCCGTTCATGAGCGCACGCGCGATGCTCACGCGCTGCTGCTGGCCGCCCGAGAGCTGGCTGGGCCGGTGCTCGGTGCGGTCGCCCAGCCCCAGCCGCGCGAGCAGCTGGCGCGCGCGCGAGTCGCGTGCCTGGCCGTCGGTGCCGGCGTACACGGCGGGCACCTCGACGTTGCCGGTGGCCGTCAGGTGCTGCATCAGGTGGTAGCGCTGGAAGATGAAGCCGAAATGCTCGCGGCGGAGCTCGGCCAGCGCGTCGCTGTCGAGCGCACCCACGTCCTGGCCCGAGACGGTATAGGTGCCGGTGCTCGGCCGGTCGAGGCAGCCGAGGATGTTCATCAGCGTCGACTTGCCCGAACCCGAGGCGCCGACGATGGCCAGCATCTCGCCGTTGCCGATGTCGAGGTTCACGTCCTTGAGCACCTGCACTTCCTGCTCGCCCGAGGGAAAGCTGCGGCCGATGCCGCGCAGGGTCAGCAGTGGCTTCTTCGGCTCCTGCGTCATCAGCGCTTGCCCCGTCCGCTGTTGCCGTTGTCGCCCGTCTCGCCGCGCTCAGGCACCGCGGAGGCATCACCGGTGATGACGTTGTCGCCTTCCTTCAGGCCTTCGAGAACCTGGGCCTGGAAGTTGTTGGAAATGCCGACGCGCACCTTGCGCTTTTCCACGGTCTGGTCGGCCTTGAGCACGCGCACTTCCTGGCGACCGTCCTTGTCGCGCTCGCCGAGCGCCGTCAGCGGCACGGTCAGCGCCTGCTTCGCCTCGCCCAGCAGGATGGCGACCTGCGCCGTCATGTCCACGCGCAGCGTGCGGTCTGGGTTGGGCACGTCGAACAGCGCGTTGAAGAACACGGCGTTGTTGATCTTCTCGGGCGAAGGCTGCACCGCGCGCAGCGTGCCGTGGTAGCGCTTGTCGGGGTCGCCGAGGATGGTGAAGTACACCGGCTGGCCGGGCTTCACGCGCACCACGTCGGCCTCGGACACCTGCGCCTTGACGGTCATGGTCGACAGGTCGGCCAGCTTCATCAGCGTGGGCACCTGGAAGGCGGCGACCACGGTCTGGCCCTCGAGCGTGCTGATGGAGACCACGTCGCCGTCGATAGGCGCGACGATGCGCGTGTAAGAAAGGTTCTGCTGCGCCGAGGCCACGGCCAGCTTCTGCTGGCGGATCTGCGCTTCCAGCGATACAGCATCGGCGCGCAGCGCTCGCAGCTCGGCGTCGGCGCTTTCCATGTCCTGCTTCGCGGCCGCGTCCTGCGCGAGCATTTCCTGCTGCCGCGTCCATGTGAGCTGCGCCTGCTTGACGCGCACTTCCTTCGCCAGCTTCTGTGCCTGCAGGTTGTCGAGCTTGGCCTGCTCCTGCGCCAGGGTGTTCTGCGAGATGACGGGGTCGATCTCGGCGAGCCAGTCGCCCTTTTTCACCGTCTGCCCGAGCACCACCTTCAGCGACTTGAGCTGGCCGCTCACCTGCGCGCCCACCTCGACCTGCTTGAGCGCCTGCAGCACGCCGGTGGCGAGCACCGCGTTCTCGAGATCGGTGCGCTGCACGGTGGATGTGAGGTATTCGCTCTTCTTCGCCGGGCTCAGCAACGACGAGGCAATGACGGCCAGCACGATGAAAACGGCAATGCCGATCAGGTATTTGCGCGATCGCCGGGGCGGGTTATTGGGCATGCAAAGAAAAAGAATGAAGGCGCCAGGGGCAGATTGTTTCGCTCGAGGAATTCGGCGCCGAAAAAGAAAAGGAGCTGCGTGGGTTTTCGCACAATCCTAGCTGTGTTTGCTTAAGGGCTTTTAAAGACCCGCGCTGTGTATTGACACCATCCTCTTACAAGCGGACGCACAGCGATTCCTGCCCCGGCCAGATCGTGACTTTAGGCACTGTCTGCACGCGAATTGCACTCCTACATTCGCAATTGGGCAGCGCATTGCAGGCCGCCCACGACAGCAGATGCCAATGGTCCGCGAATATCTTTTTCGCGGCCGGGGCATCTCTTTTTCGACGCATTCAATTAAGGGGAAACGACCATGAAATTCAAACAGTCGAACACGCTGCTGCGCAATGCAGCACTGGCCGGTGCAATTGCAACGCTGCTGGCTTTCAGCGGCGCGGCGAGCGCGGCCCACATGCCGCAGGACAGCGACATGCTGCAGACGACGGGCATCGTCGCCAGCGTCGGCACGCCCGCTTCGAAGATCGGGATGGAAGAAGTCTCGGCCCAGCAAGACCTGCTGAGCCTCGTTGCGCCCGCCGCCGAGCCCGAGAAGGCTCAGCCCGTGAATACCGCCATGGTCAACAGCTGCTCGAGCCGCTGGTACTGGCGCAGCCTGCTGGAAGAAATGGCTTGCGGCTTCTCCGGCCAGGGCTGGTTCAACTGAACCTTGCGACGTGAAAAAGCCGCCCTCGAACGGGGGCGGCTTCGAAAGAGCTGAAGAAGGAGCTCAGCGCGCGCGGCGCGAGCGAAGCAGCAGCGTAATCAGCAGCAGCGACAGCACCACGAACGCGATGAACGACCAGTTCGCCAGCGTCAGGCCGAACAGCGACCAGTCGATCTTCGAGCAGTCGCCGCCACCGCGGAAGATCATCGGCAGCGCGCGCTTCAGCGGGAAGGTCTCGATCATCCCGTAGAGGTCGCGCCCGCAGGAAACGACTTCGGGCGGATACCACTGCAGCCAGCTCTGCGAGGCCGCCGTGTAGGCACCGCCCAGCGCGGCCAGCAGCGCCAGCACACCGCCCACGACCCGCAGCCCCACGTTGCGGAACGCTCCGGCCAGCCCGGTGAACAGCGCCACCAGCACCAGCGCATAGCGCTGGACGATGCACATGGGACAGGGCTCGAGCCCGACCACGTGCTGCAGGTAGAGCCCGAAGGCCAGCATCAGGACACAGGCAAGGCAGATCAGCCCGAACGCGCGGCGCGGCGCGCCGAAGTACCAATCGATCAAGGAGATACCCAATCTTCTTCTACGAACACTCTGGCCTTGCGCGGATTGGCGACGACGGTGTCGCCCTCCTTCAAGCCCAGATCGCGGAACTGTTGCGCAGGGAGTTGCGCTTCGATGATGGTTCCGGAGCCCGGATTATCTGGATTCGATTCCGCGGGCTCAAGTTCCAGCCGGGCGATGGGGCCGACAACAATTGCGCGCGACAGCGTGGCGACGATGCCCGAGGCGCCGTTCACGTAGCGTGTCACATCGATGTCATGCGGGCGCACGTAGGCACGCGCCTTGGCGTCGCGCGCGCCGCTGTGCTCGGGCGAGTCGAGGCGCATGCCGTCCAGCTGCACTGCGCCGTTGTCGGCACGGCCGTGGAACAGGTTCACGTCGCCCAGGAAGCCGTAGACGAACGGGCTCGCGGGCTGGTCCCACACTTCCTGCGGCGAACCGACCTGTTCGATCTGCCCCTTGTTGATGACCACCACGCGGTCGGCCACCTCGAGCGCCTCTTCCTGGTCGTGCGTGACGAAGATGGAAGTGACGTGCAGCTCGTCGTGCAGCCGGCGCAGCCAGCGGCGCAGTTCCTTGCGCACCTTCGCGTCGAGCGCGCCGAAGGGTTCGTCCAGCAGCAGCACCTTGGGCTCCACCGCCAGCGCGCGGGCCAGCGCGATGCGCTGGCGCTGGCCGCCGGAAAGCTGCGACGGGTAGCGGTCAGCCAGCCAGTCGAGCTGCACCAGCTTGAGCAGGTCGGTCACCTTCTGCCTGATCTGCGCGTCGCTCGGGCGCTCCTTGCGCGGCTTCACGCGCAGGCCGAAGGCCACGTTCTCGAACACCGTCATGTGACGGAACAGCGCGTAGTGCTGGAACACGAAGCCCACCTGCCGCTCGCGCACGTGCACGTCGGTGGTGTCCTCGCCCGAGAAAAGAATGCTGCCGGTGTCGGCCGTCTCCAGCCCCGCGATGATGCGCAGCAGCGTGGTCTTGCCGCAGCCCGAGGGGCCGAGCAGTGCGACGAGTTCGCCCGAATCGACGTCGAGGCTCACGTCGCGCAGCGCGCGGAAGTCGCCGAACTGCTTGCTGATGTTGCGGATTTCGATGCTCATGACTTCTGTTCTTTCTCGTTCACTCAGGCCGCGGAGGCTTCCGACGGACGCTCGGGGGGCAGCTCGGCAATGGCCTTCATCTCGCGCTCGTGGCGCCATTCGATCACCGACTTGATCACCAGCGTGACCAGCGCCAGGATCGCCAGCAGCGAAGCCACCGCGAAGGCGGCCACCGACTGGTATTCGTTGTAGAGCACTTCCACGTGCAGCGGCATGGTGTTGGTCTGGCCTCGGATGTGGCCCGACACCACCGACACCGCGCCGAACTCGCCCATGGCGCGCGCGTTGCACAGGATCACGCCGTACAGCAGGCCCCACTTGATGTTGGGCAGCGTCACGCGCCAGAAGGTCTGCCAGCCGGTCGCGCCGAGCACGATGGCGGCCTGCTCCTCGTCGGTGCCCTGCGCCTGCATCAGCGGCACGAGCTCGCGCGCGATGAACGGGAAGGTCACGAACACGGTCGCCAGCACGATGCCGGGCACGGCGAAGATGATCTTGATGTCGTGCTCCGAAAGCCACGGTCCGAGCCAGCCCTGTGCGCCGAACACCAGCACGTAGATCAGGCCCGCCACCACCGGCGACACCGCGAACGGCAGGTCGACCAGCGTGGTCAGCAAGGCCTTGCCGCGGAACTCGAACTTGGCGATGGCCCAGGCGCCGGCCACGCCGAACACCAGGTTCATCGGCACGGCGATGGCGGCCGTGATCAGCGTGAGGCGGATGGCGCTCCAGGCATCGGGCTCCTTCAGCGCATCGATGTACGCGGTGACGCCCTTGCGCAGCGCCTCGGTCGCCACGGCGGCCAGCGGCAGCACGAGGAACAGGAACATGAACCCGAGCGCGAGGCCGATGAGCAGCCAGCGCACCCAGGCGGCTTCGGTGGTGCCGGCCTGGGCGCGGCGAACGACTTTGGAAGGGGCACTCATGTCAGCTTCCCGAACGGCGACGCTGCCAGGCCTGCAGGCCGTTGATGACCAGCAGCAGCAAGAAGGAAATGACCAGCATCACCAGCGCGACCGCGGTGGCACCCGCGTAGTCGTACTGCTCCAGCTTGCCGATGATGATGAGCGGCGTAATCTCCGAGATCATCGGCATGTTGCCGGCAATGAAGATCACCGAGCCGTACTCGCCGATGGCACGGGCGAAGGCCATGGCAAAGCCGGTCAGCAGCGCAGGCGCGATGGACGGGAAGATCACCTTGGTGAAGGTCTGCAACCGCGTCGCGCCGAGCGAGGTCGCGGCTTCTTCCAGTTCCTTCTCGGCGTCTTCCAGCACCGGCTGCACCGTGCGCACCACGAAGGGAAGCCCGATGAAGATCAGCGCGATCACCACGCCCGCCGGCGTGAAGGCCAGCTTGATGCCGTGCGGCTCCAGCAGTTGGCCGATCCAGCCGTTGCCGGCCAGCAGCGCGGTAAGCGAAATGCCGGCCACCGCGGTGGGCAGCGCGAACGGCAGGTCGACCAGCGCGTCGACGATGCGCTTGCCCGGAAACTTGTAGCGCACCAGCACCCAGGCCACCAGCAGGCCGAACACCGCGTTCACGATGGCGGCGATCAGCGAGGCACCGAAGGTCAGGCGGTACGAGGCCATCACGCGAGGTGCGGTCACAGCCACCCAGAACTGCTCCCAGCTCAGCGTGAAGGTCTTGAAGACCAGCGCCGACAGCGGGATCAGCACGATCAGGCTCAGGTAGAGGATCGAGAAGCCGAGCGTGATGTGGAAACCGGGCAGTACGCGCTTGGCGCCCCCTGCCCGGTTGGCACGAGAAAAAGGCGCTCCCGCCGACGGGAGCGCCGAAGTGACAGCGCCGCTCATTTACTTTCCGCCGGGGGTGTACAGCTTGTCGAACTGGCCGCCGTCGTTGAAGTGCACCTTCTGCGCTTCGCCGAGGCTGCCGAAGAGTTCCTGCACCGTGAAGAGCTGCAGCGGCTTGAAGGTCGAGGCGTACTTCTTGAGCACCGTCTGCGAGCGCGGACGCAGCGCGTGCTTGGCGGCGATTTCCTGGGCCTCTTCGGAATACAGCCAGTCGAGATACGCCTTGGCGAGTTCGCCGGTGCCCTTCTTGTTGACGGTGCGCTCGACCACGGCCACCGGGTTCTCGGCCACGATGCTGATCGAGGGGTAGACCGAGTCGACCTTGCCGGTGCCGAATTCGCGGTCGATGGAGACCACTTCCGACTCGAAGGTGATCAGCGCGTCGCCGATGTTGCGCTGCAGGAAGGCGGTGGTCGCGTCGCGGCCGCCGCGTGCCAGCACCGGCACGTTCTTGAACAGCTTGCCGACGAACTCGGCGGCCTGGGCGTCGGTGCCGCCCTTCTTCTTGATGTAGCCCCAGGCAGCCAGGTAGGCGTAGCGGCCGTTGCCGCCGGTCTTGGGGTTGACGATCACGACCTGCACGCCGGGCTTGACCAGGTCGTCCCAGTCCTTGATGCCCTTGGGATTGCCGTTGCGAACCAGGAACAGCATGGTCGACGTGGTCGGCGCTGCGTTCTCGGGGAATTTCTTGTTCCAGTCCTTCGCGACCACGCCGGCGTTGGCGAGGAAGTCGATGTCGGTGGAGGTGTTCATCGTGACCACGTCGGCGTCGAGGCCGTCCGCCACCGCGCGGGCCTGCGCGCTGGAGCCGCCGTGCGACTGGTCGATCTTCACGTCCTTGCCGGTGGCCTTCTTGTAGTGCGCCACGAAGGCCGCGTTGTAGTCCTTGTAGAACTCGCGGGCCACGTCGTAGGAGGCGTTCAGCAGCCCGGTGCCTTGTGCGAAGGCGGTGCTGCCGGCGAGTGCGGAGGACGCCAGCGCGAGCACGGCGACGAAGGTCTTGATTCTGGAAGTCATGTGGTTGCCAGGTTTTCTGAAAATTCACGGCCCGCCGACCATGCGGCGGGCTCGTCGGTCAGCGACTGGAGCAGGGCAAGGCCCAGCGGCCAGTCCCCGTGCCCCGAGTCGATGTTGATGTGGCCAGCATTCTGCATCCGCACGAACTCGCTGCCCCAGGCGCGCGAATACGCGCCCGCCAGGCGGATCGGACAGTACGGGTCGTTGCTACTGGCCACCACGATGCTGCGGTAAGGCAGCGCGGCATACGGCACGGGAGCGAAATCGGAGAGCACGGCGCGGCGCTCGGGGTCGGCGGGTGCGACCAGCAGCGCGCCCTGGATGCGGGCCGCGGCCTCGGGCGGCAGGTGGGCCGTGGCGATGCATCCCAGGCTGTGCGCCGCGATCACCACCGGGCCGTCGCTCTCCAGCACCAGCTTCGCCAGCGTCGAGACCCAGGCTTCGCGCTTGGGCGAGGCCCAGTCGTCCTGCACCACGCGCGCGGCGCCCGGAATGCGCTCCTCCCACAGGCTCTGCCAGTGGCCGGGCCCGGAGTCGCGCCACCCCGGCACGATGACAACACGCGTCTGCATGACTGAGCCGCCCTGCCCGCTTACTTGTTCGGCTGCGGCGTGATGCGCAGGTACGGGCGCACGGCCTTGAAGCCCTTGGGGAAGCGCTCCGCCAGCTCGGCCGGATCCTGGATGGCCGGGATGATGACCACGTCGTCGCCGTCCTTCCAGTTCACGGGCGTGGCGACCTTGTGGCTGTCGGTGAGCTGCAGCGAGTCGATGACGCGCAGGATCTCGTCGAAGTTGCGGCCGGTGGACGCCGGATAGGTGATGGTGGTTCGGATCACCTTCTTCGGGTCGATGATGAACACGCTGCGGACGGTGGCCGTGGCCGAGGCGTTCGGGTGGATCAGGTCGTACAGGTCGGCCACCTTGCGGTCGGCGTCCGCGATGATGGGGAAGTTGACCGTGGTGTTCTGCGTGTCGTTGATGTCGCCGATCCATTCCTTGTGCTTGGTGGCCGGGTCGACGCTCAGCGCGATGGGCTTCACGCCGCGCTTGGCGAATTCGCCCGACAGCGCGGCGGTCTTGCCGAGTTCGGTGGTGCACACGGGGGTGAAGTCGGCGGGATGCGAGAAGAACACGATCCAAGAATCGCCGGCCCACTGGTAGAAGTCGATGGGGCCTTCGCTCGAATCCTGGGTGAAATTGGGGGCGGTGTCGCCGAGACGCAGAGTAGCCATGGTCGCTCCTGGATTGGATGAGAGTCCCGGATTGTGCGAACCCTTGCTTCAATGCCAAACGAATATCTGCTTGTTTGGATATGACGTTTTCCGCATAACGAGACCGCCCAGCCCCGGGGCGGCCCCGGAGCTAGAACATCCGCATGTCCGCGCTCTGCAGGTGTTCCATCAGGAAGTCGATCAGCTTGCGCACCGCCGGCACCAGCGCCCGCCGCGCCGGGAACACCATGTGCGCAACCACCGGCGGGGGGCCCCAGCCCGGCAGCAGCCGCACCAGCCGGCCGGCCTCCACGTCGGCGCGGCACATGTAGTCGGGCAGCATGGTCGCGCCGATGCCACCCAGCGCGCCGAACTGCAGCGTGGCGAGGTCGTCCGCCACGTACAAGGGCGTGTGCGAGTGGACGAGGCTCTCGCCATTCGGGCCTTCCAGCCGCCAGTCGCTGCGCCCTTCCCCGTTGACCGACATGGCCGCCGTGGGCAGCTTCGCCAGGTCGGCCACCGTCTGCACCGGGCCATGCCGCGCCAGCAGCGCCGGGCTCGCCACCAGCACGCCGCGGCTGTAGCCGAAGGTCTTGGCCACCAGCACCGTGCTGTCCTCGATGGCGGGACGCACCCGCAGGGCGATGTCGATGCCCTCCTCGATCAGGTCGACCGGCCGGTTGATCACCTTCATGTCGATGCGCACCGCCGGGTAGCGCTCCATGAACACCGGCATGAGCTGCGCCAGCCCGCTGTGCGCGATGGTGACGGGGCAGCTCAGCCGCACCAGCCCGCTGGGCTCGGTCTGCACCTGGGCCACCGCCTCGGCCGCCGCCTGCGCCGCGTCGCGCATGGCCGACGCGTGCCTCAGGTAGATCTCGCCGGCCGGCGTGAGCGACAGCCGCCGGGTGCTGCGCTGCATGAGCTGCACCCCGAGGCGCTCTTCCAGCTCAGCCACGCGGCGGGAGAGGCGCGACTTCGGAATGCCCATTGCCCGGCTGGCAGCCGCGAAGCCGCCGCGCTCGGCCACTTCGGCGAAGAAAACCATGTCGTTGAGGTCTTGCATGGCAGTCATTGTCCTGCAGATGGAACGATGTAGGCAAATTTTGGCTACTTATCACCCACTCGGTCGAAAAATAGAATTCTCACATCCGCCGGCCACATTGAGCGCCGACAGCCAACACAGAAAGTGATTGATTGAAATGAAGCTGCTCCACATCGACTCCAGCATCCTCGGCACCAACTCGACCTCGCGCCTGCTCTCGGCCGAAGTCGTGACCGCATGGCGCGCCGCCCACCCCGACACCGCCGTCGAATACCTCGACCTGGCCGTCGACACCCCCCCGCACTTCGGCGCCGACGCGCTGGGCATCAAGATCGGCGTGCAAGCCCAGCCCACCGAAGCCCAGGTGCGCGAGAACGCCCTGTCCGAAAAGCTCGTGAGCCAGTTCCTGGCCTCGGACGTGGTCGTCATCGGCACGCCGTTCTACAACTTCTCGATCCCGACGCAGCTGAAGGCCT
Source organism: Variovorax gossypii (assembly GCF_003965815.1). Classification (GTDB taxonomy): domain Bacteria; phylum Pseudomonadota; class Gammaproteobacteria; order Burkholderiales; family Burkholderiaceae_C; genus Variovorax; species Variovorax gossypii. The sequence goes on from NZ_RXOE01000001.1 coordinate 862,056, forward strand.
GGATCGACCGCCTCGGCCAGGTCGGCCGCACCTTCAAGTACACCGACAAGGGCCCCGTGGGCCTGGCCGGCGGCAAGACCATCATCGTGGCCTCCAGCCGCGGCGGCGTCTACTCGACCAGCGAAGGCGGCCAGGCCATGGAACACCAGGAGAGCTACCTCAAGGCGGTCTTCGGCTTCTTCGGCATCACCGACGTGCGCATCGTTCGCGCCGAAGGCGTGGCGATGGGCGATGAAGCCCGCAACGGCGCCCTGGCATCGGCCCGCGCCGACATCCTGGTGGCGACGGCCGAAGCCGCGAACCAGCGCGACGCGGCGATCGCAGCCTGAAGAACGCGCTCCTGCGCGAACAAAAAAGCCGCCCGATGGGCGGCTTTCTTGCGTCCGGGTCGAACCGGGTTCGGTCAGGCAGCGTGGCTCTTCACCCAGGCCACGTACTTGTCCATCCAGCCCTGCAGGAACTTCTTCGAGCCTTCGTTGCCGATGTGGCCCTTGTCGTCGAACAGGTCTTCCTTGGCCTGCAGGAACACTTCGGGCGCGCCCAGCGTAGGCACGTCGAGATACGCCAGGATGTTGCGCAGGTGCTGCTGCGCCAGCGCGGTGCCGATGGCACCGACCGAGATGCCGACCACGCCGGCCGGCTTGCCCGCCCAGGCGCTCTGGCCGTAGGGGCGCGAGGCATGATCGATGGCGTTCTTCAGCACGCCGGGAATGGAACGGTTGTATTCGGGCGTAACGAACAGCAGGCCGTCGGCCGCCGCGATCTCCGTCTTCAGGCGCTTCACGGATGCAGCCTGGTTGCCGTCGTCGTCCTGGTTGTACAGCGGCAGGTCGTCGATGCGCAGGGTTTCGAAGGTGAAGTCCGAGGGCGCGAGGTGCGCCAGCGCGAGGGCCAGCTTGTGGTTGTAGGAATCCTTGCGCAGGCTGCCGACGATGACGGCGATGCGGGTCTGGGCCATGGGTGAAGCTCCTTTGATGAGGGGTCGGAAATGACGAACGCGATTATGCGAAGCGCCCAAGACCTTTTCTGGAAAAGTTCATGCGGCCCCGGGCGAACGGCGGCAAGATGTTGTGCTCCTCCAACCTCATCGAAGCGCAGGACGCATCAGTGATTCAGTCATCCTCCCACTACGACGTCATCGTCGTCGGCTTGGGCGCGCTCGGCGCCGCCACGCTCTACCAGCTCTCGCAGCGCGGCGCGCGCGTGCTGGGCATCGACCAGTTCTCCCCGCCGCACGATCAGGGCTCCTCGCACGGCGACTCGCGCATCACGCGGCTGGCCATCGGCGAAGGCGACGAATATGTGCCCTTCGTGCAGCGCTCGCACGCCATCTGGCGCGAGCTCGAGTCGCGCACCGGCAAGCCGCTCATGACCACCACCGGCGGCCTGATCCTCGCGCCGCGCGACCGCGTCGCCGAGCACCACGGCAAATCGGACTTCGTGCGCCGCACCATCGCCTGCGCCGAGCGCTTCGGCATCGCGCACGAGGTGCTCGACGCGGCCGGCATCCGCGCGCGCTTTCCGCAGTTCAACCTGCAGGGCGACGAGATCGGCTACTTCGAGCACGAGGCCGGCTTCGTGCGGCCCGAGGACGCCATCGACGCCCAACTGGCCGTGGCCCGCGATTCGGGCGCGCAGACACGCACCGGCGAGCGCGTGGAGGCCGTCGAGCCCGTGGGCAACGGCGACACGCTGCGCGTGCGCACCGCCACCGCGAGCTTCACGGCCGACCGCGTCGTCGTCGCGGCCGGCGCATGGCTGCCGGCCTTCCTGGGCGCGCAGGCCCGGACCGACTGGCAGGCCGATTTCTCCGTGCACCGCCAGGTCATGCACTGGTTCGACACCGGCAGTGCCACCGCCGACTTCGCGCCCGGGCGCTTCCCCATCTTCATCTGGATGTTCGGCGACGGGCCGGAAGACTACATGTACGGTTTCCCCGCCTCCGATGCGTCGCAGCCCGCGCTCAAGGTCGCGACCGAACAGTACGTGGCCGCCACCACGCCCGACACCATCGACCGCAGCGTGAGCGCGGAAGAAAGCGCCGCCATGTACCGAGAACGCGTGGCCGGCCGCTTCCCGCAGATCGGCGGTCGCGCAGTGAAGGCCCGCGCCTGCATGTACACCGTGACGCCCGATCGCCGCTTCGTGATCGACGCGCTCGACGGCATGCCCAACCTGCTCGTCGTCTCGGCCTGCTCGGGCCATGGCTTCAAGCACTCGGCCGGGCTGGGCGACGCCATCGCGGATCATGTGCTGGGCCGCGAGAGCACGCTCGACCTCTCGCCCTTTGCCCGCCGGCGGCTGCTGGAGAAGGTGCCGGCCTGAAGCACGCGCCGTCGATCCCGGGCATCATCGCTGCCGATCTTTTTCACTGTCGGATACAGGAGCGAATCGCGATGAGATTTCTGGTGGTGGGTGCCGGCGCACTCGGTGGTTATTTCGGCGGCCGTCTGCTGGAGGCGGGACGCGACGTCACCTTCCTGCTTCGCCCGCGCCGCGCGGCACAGCTCGCGAAGACCGGACTGGTGGTGCAGAGCCCCTTCGGCAACCTGAACCTGCCCGCCCCCAGGCACGTACTCGCCGACAACATCGACGGCCCCTACGACGTGATCGTGGTCGGCAGCAAGGCCTACGACCTCGACTCCACGATGGACTCGTTCGCGCCGGCCGTCGGCCCCGACACCGTGATCCTGCCTTTGCTCAACGGCATGAGCCACATCGACCGGCTGGCCGAACGCTTCGGCGCCGAACGCGTGCTGGGCGGCCTGTGCATGATCTCCGCCACCCTCGACGACGAAGGCCGCGTGCTGCACCTCAACGACATGCACGGCCTGAGCTTCGGCGAGCGCGCGGGCGGCCGCTCGGCCCGCGTCGATGCCATCGCCGCGCAGTTCGCCGGCGCGAAGTTCGACGCCACTGCCAGCGAGAACATCGCGCAGGACATGTGGGAGAAATGGGTCTTCATCGCCTCGGCGGCCGGCCTCACCAGCCTGATGCACGCATCCATCGGCGACATCGTGGCCGCCGGCGGACAGGACGTGGCGCTCTCGATCTTCGACGAGTGCTGCGCCATCGCCGCCCACAACGGCTTTGCCCCGCGCGCCGCCGCCGTGCAACGCGGCCGCGCCATCATCACGGCCGCCGGCTCGCCGATGACGGCGTCGATGTACAAGGACATGGCGCGCGGCGCGGCGGTCGAAGCCGATCACATCGTCGGCGACCTGCTGGGCCGGGCCGCTCCAGGCAACGCGGCCGTGCCCACCGTGCTGCGCACCGCCTACGTCCATCTGAAGGCCTACGAGGCACGTCGCGCACGCGAGACTGCCGCCTCTGCCTGACGCAGTCGTGAGAGAAGCGCTGGCCTTCCTGCACACGGCGCAGGTGCACGTGCCGACCTTCGAGCGGCTGGTGGGCGCGATCGCACCCGGGCTGCCCGTGCGGCACGTCGTGCGTGAAGACCTGCTGGCCGATGCACGCATCGCCGGCGTCGACGACGCCGGGCTCGTCGCCCGCGTCCACGAGGCCATGCGCGAAGCCGCCTCGGGCGGCGCGAGCGTCGTGGTGTGCACCTGCTCGACCATCGGCGCCATCGCCGAACGCACGCCCACCGGCGACGCATTCAGGGCGCTGCGCATCGACCGGGCCATGGCCGACCGCGCAGTGCGCGCGGGCCCGCGCGTGCTGATCGTCGCGGCGCTCGAAAGCACGCTGGCGCCGACCCGGGCACTGATTCTTTCCGCCGCCCGGGAAGCCGGCGTCGACGTGCAGCCCGCCATGCTGCTCGTCGAAGAGGCATGGCGGCATTTCGAGGCCGGGAACAACGCGCTCTACATCGAGACGCTGGCTTTCTCGATCCGCGCGGCGGCGAAGGCGGCCGACGTCGTGGTGCTGGCCCAGGCCTCGATGGCTCCCGTGGCCGACAGGCTCGCCGACCTAGGCATCGACGTGCTCAGCAGCCCTGCTCCGGGCACCGCGCACGCGGCTTCACTGGTGCGGGTGCTCAGTCCGACTTGAGGATGGTCTCGCCCTTCAGCATCCCCATGTCGCGGATGTTGAAGCGATGCCGCTTCCAGCCTTCCCAGGTGCGACGCATGTTGCCGATGGAGATGAGGTAGTACAGCACCTTGAACATGCCGATCGGCCCGCGCGACGGCGTGCCGCGGTAGATGTCGCCGGCCAGCAGCGTCATCAGCCCTTCCTTCACGCGGAACGGGTTGCCCGGGTGCATGAACATGTCGCGGATGGTGGGGTTGGTCACGCGGTAGATGAACCACGAGTACTCGCGCGGCCCCTTGCGCATCATGGCCTCGAAGCCCTTGCGCGCGGCCGCCAGCCCGGCCGGCCGGTCGAGCGCGGTCGCCACCAGCTCGGCGCCGTCGAAGGCGCTGTGCATCGCGAGGTACACGCCCGAGGAGAACATCGGGTCGATGAAGGTGAAGGCGTCGCCCAGCATCAGGTAGCGGTCGCCCGTGGCGTGCGTGCTGGAGTACGAGAAGTTGCCGGTGGCGTGCACCGCGTCGTCGACCAGCGTGGCGTTCTTCAGGCGATCGACCAGCACCGGGCAGGTGGCGATGGTGTCGTAGAAGAACTCCTTCAACGGCTTGTCGCGCGTCTTCAGGTAGTACGGCCAGCACACTGCGCCCACGCTGGTGGTGCCGTCGGCCAGCGGAATGAACCAGAACCATCCGTGAGGAAACCAGCAGATGCTGATGTTGCCTTCCTTCTTGCCCTCCAGCCGCTCGGCGTTGGTGAAGTGGCCGAAGAGCGCGGTGCTGTTGTGGTCGGGGTTCTTTTCCTTGCAGCGGAATTTGTTGGCCAGCAGCGTGTCGCGGCCGGTGGCGTCGACCACGAAGCGGGCGCGCCAGCTGCGGCGCGCGCCGTCATCCATCTCGGCCTTGACCGTGGCGCCTTCGGCGTCGAAGGCCACGTCGCGCACCTTGCAGCCCTCGATGGCCTGCGCGCCGCAGGTGGCCGCGTTGCGAAACAGGAGTTCGTCGAGCTCCGAACGGCGCACCTGCCAGGCGGAGTCGAGCGACTTGTCCAGGCCCTCGGCGAAGTCGACATAGCTGCGGTGCTCGTGCTCGGGCGAGACGAACTCGATGCCGAACTTGGGCATGCCGATCTTCTCGACCTGGTCGCGCACGCCGAGCTTCTCGAACAGCTCCACGTTCGCGGGCAGCAGCGATTCGCCGATGTGAAAGCGCGGGTGGTGCGCCTTCTCGAGCAGCACCACCTTGCGGCCCTGCCGTGCCAGCAGCGCGGCGACGGTCGATCCGGCGGGGCCTCCGCCGACGACCAGCACGTCGCAGGATTCGTCGGCGGCCTGAGGCGCGGAGGAAGAAGCTTGGGACAAGGACATTCGAAGGCGAGCAACAATGTTTTGACAGTCGTAGAGCATAGCGCGCTGCCTCCCGGTCCCCGCGAACACCGCAAAGTCTGCTAAGCGGCCCGCGGCGAAGAGCAGCACACTGCCGCGCATGAGCCTCCTTCGCACCATCTGCCTCGCCGCCGCCTGCCTCACGGCCGCGCTCGCCCAGGCCGCCGGCTTCAGCACCATCGAGATTCCCGCCGACCGCGAGGGCCCGGCGATGCAGGGTGCCGTGTGGACGCCCTGCGCTGCGCCCGCTGGAGATATCAAGCTCGGCCGCACCACGATCCAGGGAGTGCGGGACTGCCCGCTCCCGCCAGGAGCCGCCCGCTTGCCGCTGATCGTGATCTCGCACGGCTACGGCGGCTCCTTCCTCGGCCATCACGACACGGCGCAGGCGCTTGCGGACGCGGGCTTCATCGTCGCTGCCATCAGCCATTCGCAAGACAACTTCCAGCTCCGCGGCGGCCCGGACGACAAGATCGTCGCGCTGGCGACGCGAACCGCCGACATCAAGCGGCTGATCGACCACATGCTCCAGAAGTGGCCCGCGCACGGCAGGATCGCGGCCAACCAGATCGGCTTCTACGGTTTTTCGAGGGGCGGCTACACGGGCCTCGTGCTCGCGGGAGCGCGTCCGGACTTCGAACGGTTGCCGCCACTGCCTTCATCCCCGTGCGCAACGGCGCCCGAAGGCAAGGCATGCGAATGGGTGAAGCAGGGCTTCCAGGAACTGCTCGCCACGCCACTGACGCACGACGCCCGCATCAAGGTCGCCGTGATCGCCGATCCAGTCAGCATGCTTTTCGACACCCAGGGCCTGAAGAACGTGAAGATCCCGATCGAGCTCTGGGCCTCGGCCTACGGCGGCGACGGCGTCACGCCAGAGAGCGTCGCCGCGGTCCGCCGCAACCTGCCCGTGGCGCCCGAATGGCATGTGGCCGAGAAGGCCGAGCACTTCGGCTTTCTCGCGCCATGCTCGCAGGCTCAGATCGAGGCCAAGGTCGAGATCTGCCGCGACGCGCCCGGCTTCGACCGCACGGCCTTCCACAAGGCATTCAACGCCGAGGTGACGGCCTTCTTCGACCGCCACCTCGCGCCGAAGCACTGACTGCCCCAGCCCGGCTTCAGCCCGCGCGGCGTTGCGACGCCAGCCGTCGCACCACAGCCACCAGCCGGTCGACTTCGTCGAAGGTGTTGTAGAAGGCCAGCGAAGGCCGCACCGTGGTCTCGACGCCGAAGCGGCGCAGGATCGGCTGCGCGCAGTGGTGGCCCGTGCGCACCGCGATGCCCTCCTCGTTCAGCGCCTGCCCCACCTCCTCGGTGGTGTAGCCGTCGAGCACGAAGGACATCACGCTGGCCTTGTCGGCCGCCGTGCCGATCAGCCGCACGCCCGGAATCGCGCCGAGCTGCGCCATGCCGTAGACGAGCAGGTCGTGCTCGTAGCGCGCGATGTTCTCGATGCCGACCTTGTTGACGTAGTCGATGGCGGCGCCCAGCCCCACGGCGTCGGCGATGTTGCCGGTGCCGGCCTCGAACTTGTTCGGGATCGGCTGGAACACCGTCTTCTCGAAGGTCACGTCGGCAATCATGTTGCCGCCGCCCTGCCATGGGGGCATGTCTTCCAGCACTTCGCGCTTGCCCCACACCACGCCGATGCCGGTCGGGCCGAACACCTTGTGGCCGGAGAACACGAAGAAGTCGGCGCCGATGTCCTGCACGTCCACGCGCATGTGCGAGACCGACTGCGCGCCGTCGACCAGCGCCTTCGCGCCCGCGCGGTGCGCCAGCTCGACGATCTCCTTCACCGGCACCACCGTGCCCAGCGCGTTCGAGACCTGCGTGACGGCGACGATCTTCGTGCGGTCGTTCAGCAGCTTGCGGTATTCGTCGAGCAGCACCTGGCCCGAGTCGTCCACCGGAATCACGCGCAGCTTCGCGCCCTTGGCAGCAGCGAGCTGCTGCCACGGCACGATGTTGGCGTGGTGCTCGAGGTTCGACACGACGATCTCGTCGCCCTCGCCCACGTGCTGCCCGCCCCAGCTCTTGGCCACCAGGTTGATGGCCTCGGTGGTGCCGCGCACGAAGATCACCTCTTCCACCTCGGGCGCATTGATGAACCTGCGCACGCGCTCCCGCGCGCCTTCGTAGGCGTCGGTCGCACGCGCGGCCAGCTCGTGTGCGGCGCGGTGGATGTTCGAGTTCTCGTGCTCGTAGAAGTACGCGATGCGGTCGATGACCGACTGCGGCTTGTGCGTGGTGGCGGCGTTGTCGAACCACACCAGTTGCCTGCCGTTCACGCGCTCCTGCAGGATCGGGAAGTCGCGCCGCACGGCGTGCACGTCGAACGGCGGATGCTGGCCGCTGCCGGCCAGCGGCACGGCGTCGGGGCCGCGCGGATCGGGCTTCGCCGGCGTGACGAGGCCGCTGGGCAGCCGCACCGCGTCGACGAAGTAGAACTGGGGATTGCTCCCTCTCCCCTCTGGGGAGAGGGTTGGGGTGAGGGGCAACCCCGCACCTTGCGTCGTCCGCAGGGCCTCACCCCGGCCCTCTCCCGCAAGCGGGAGAGGGAGCAAGACCTGCGGAGGCGCAGACACGGCAGAGAGCGCGCCGGCCGGAGGATGCCCGAAAGCGTTGCTCAAGAAGTAGAACGGTGACGCGTCCGCCTGTGGTGCCGAAAGCGCACTCACCTGCTGCGGCACGCCCTGCACCGTGCCACCGGAGCGCGGCTCGAAGGCCGGCGCCACGGAGAGCACGCTGTCGGGCACACCGTTGCCTGCCACCGCATGCGGCACCAATGCCGGCGCGCGGTTCGCGAGCGAAGGCACCTGCGTGGGCGACGCCGGCACCAGGTTGGCGCCCGGGACCTGCCCCTGCGGAAACGGCGTACCCGGCACGCTGGGCCCGAAGCCGGCCGGGCTCGCGAGCGGCGAGCCCGCGGGCGCGACATTGGCCGGAAACTGCGCGCCCGGCACCAGCCCGTTCGCCACGCCGGGCACCGAATCAGGCGGCGTGCCCGGCAGTGCGGAGAACATGGCGCTGGCCATGCGCGCGAGAACCGCCGGATCGAACGGCGCGTCGCCCGGAATCGATGGAGTACTGCTGCTCACAGCGGCTTACTTGTAGGTGTCGGGATAGTCGTGGTACTTGCCGATCTCGACGTCGTCGAGCACCGCCAGCGCGTCGGTGGTCAGCACCGCGAGCGAGCAGTACAGCGAGATCAGGTAAGACGCGATCGCATGGTTGTTGATGCCCATGAAGCGCACCGACAGGCCCGGGCCCTGCTCGCCCGACAGGCCCGGCTGAAAGAGGCCCACCACGCCTTGGCGCTTGTCGCCCACGCGCAGCAGCAGGATCTTGCTCTTGCCGTCGGCCACCGGCACCTTGTTCGACGGAATCAGCGGAATGCCGCGCCAGGTGATGAACTGCGAGCCGAACAGGCTCACCGTCGGCGGCGGCGTGCCGCGGCGCGTGGCTTCGCGGCCGAAGGCGGCAATGGCCAGCGGGTGCGTGAGGAAGAAGGCGGGCTCCTTCCACACCTTGGTCAGCAGCTCGTCGAGGTCGTCGGGCGTGGGCGCGCCGGTCAGCGGGAAGATGCGCTGCTCTTCCGACACCTGGGCCAGCAGGCCGTAGTCGGGGTTGTTGATGAGCTCGCTCTCCTGGTTCTCCTTGATCGTCTCGATCGTCAGGCGCAGCTGTTCCTTGATCTGGTCGTGCGGGCTGCTGTAGAGGTCGGAGATGCGGGTGTGCACGTCGAGCACGGTGCTCACGGCATTGAGGTAGTGCTCGCGCGGGTTCTCTTCGTAGTCGACGAAGGTGCGCGGCAGCTGGTTCTCTTCTTCGCGCGAGGTGCAGGTGACCTTGATCGCTTCCGGATTCTTGACCTTGTTGACGCGGTAGATGCCCGCCTCCACCGGCACCCATTGCAGCAGGTGCGTGAGCCAGCGCGGGCTGATGGTCTCGAGTTGGGGGACTGTCTTGGTGGCATTGGCCAGCTGTCTTGCGGCGTTGTCGCCAAGGGCGGTGGTACCACCAACTGTTGCGCTCATGAATCAGGGCTCCGTGGTTGAGAAAAAAGTGGCCGCCAGTGTCCGGCGGCCACGGGTTTTCCCTCAACAGGCTATAGCCGCCAAGTTGATTCGTCGCGCAAGACGCGATTGCTCCAGTTGCTCGCAACGCATGAGCAGGCCGACCATGTTGATGCCCAGCGCGGTCGCGAGCTTCTGCGCGGTGACGATCGAAGGGATGACGCGGCCGCGCTCGACTTCGCCCACGTAGGAGCGGTTCAGATCGGAACGCTCGGCCAGCTCCTCCTGCGACCAGCCCCTGTCCTCGCGCAGCTGACGGATGGTGACGCCGAAGTCTTCCACAAACGCTTTCATGCCGCTCCTCCCGTCTTCGGTGCGTTCTGCAAACTTGCCTGCGTGACGCTCGCGCCCGGAGGCACGTCGTCGGTGATCCAAACGTTGCCGCCGATGACCGCGCCCTTGCCGAGCGTCACCCGCCCGAGGATGGTCGCGCCGGCATAGATGACCACGTCGTCCTCCACCACCGGATGCCGTGGCAGGCCCTTCTGCAGATTGCCTTCGGTGTCGGTCGGAAAGCGCTTGGCCCCCAGCGTGACGGCCTGGTACAGCCGCACGCGCTTGCCGATGACGGCAGTCTCGCCGATCACGACGCCCGTGCCGTGGTCGATGAAGAAGCCCGCGTCGATCTGTGCGCCCGGGTGGATGTCGATGCCGGTCTGCGCATGCGCCAGCTCGGCCACGATGCGCGCCAGCAGCGGCAGTCCGAGCTTGTAGAGCTCGTGCGCGAGGCGGTGATGAATCATCGCGAGCACGCCGGGGTAGCACAGCAGCACTTCGTCGACGCTGCGCGCGGCCGGGTCGCCCTGGTAGGCGGCGAGCACGTCGCTGTCGAGCAGGCGGCGCAGGCCGGGCAGCGCGTTCGCGAAGCGGCGCACGGCCTCGGTGGCGGTGTCGTCGATCTCGCTCGCGGGGCGCGGCTCGTGGCGCGCGTTGAAGTTCAGCTCAAGCCGCGCCTGCACCAGCAGCGCCTGCAGGGCAGCGTCGAGCGTGTGGCCGACATAGAAATCCTCGCTCTCGTGGCGCAGGTCCGGCGGGCCGAGCCGCATCGGAAAGAGCGCCCCCTTCAGCGACTCGACGATCTGCGTGAGCGCGTCGCGCGACGGAAACTCGCGGGCGCCGGGCTCTCGCGAGCGGCGCTGCGAGTCGCGCCATTCGTCGCGCACGCCATGCAGCGCGCGCACGATGTCGCTTACCTCGAAATGGGCCATGTATGTTTTCTCCCGGGAACGTCTTGTAGGGGTGTGCTCAGTCCTGCACCCACGGCAGCCTGTGGAAGCGCCAGCCGTCGGCGACGCCGCGGTGCTGGTGCTCGTCGATCTCGCCCTCGAAACCTTCGAGGACATTGAAGACGTTCGTGAAGCCGGCCTTCGCCGCCGCTTCGGCTGCCAGCGCGGAGCGCTTGCCGCTGCGGCACAGCAGGAGCACGACGGCTTCCTTGCCGCCGTCCTTGGCCAGCTTTGCCTCGAGTTCGCGCACGAAGCGCGGATTGCGCGTGAGCGCCGTGCCAGTGGCCCAGGCCACGTGCTGGCTGCCGGGCACATGGCCGACGAACTTGCGCTCTTCACCGGAACGCACGTCGACCAGCACGGCCTGGCCCTTCTGCACCAGTTCCCAGGCCACCGGCGGCCTGACGCCACCGGCATAGGGCAGATCGTTCTCGGCGGCGGACGCGCGCGCCTGTTCCAGTGCTTCGGGCAAGGCGATGACTTCTTCTTCAACTTCCACTGACATGCTGTGAGGCTCCTGTTGTGCGTTGGATACGCCTTTGATGGCGATAACCATCACTGTAGGAGCCGGGCGCCGAAGCTCAAACAACTGAAAAGTCGATTCCTAACAACCATCCGATCTATAGAAGAAGGGCTCAGGCAGCCTCTCCGGCGGCCTCCGCGGCGCGCACGGCCGGGGCGGTCAGGTCCACGCTCCTTGTTCCGTCCACGCCGTACGGCACGTCACCAGCGATGGTCACGCGGCGCACCACGCGGTGCTGGTCGCCGTAGTCGTTGATCGCGTAGTGCTGGGTGGCCCGGTTGTCCCAGATCGCCACGTCGCCCTGGGTCCAGCGCCAGCGCACCGTGTTCTCGAGGCGGTGCACGTGGCTTTGCAGCACGCTCAGCAGATGGCCGGAGTCCTGCGTGGAATGACCCGCCAGCCGCTTTACGAAGTGGCCCAGCACCAGGCTGCGCTCGCCGGTCTCGGGATGCACGCGCACCACCGGATGCTCGGCCTCCAGCAGGCGGCGTGTGAACACGTTCCTGTAGCGCCTGGTGCCCTCCTCGTCGAGATCGGAGGGCGAGCGCGAGGCGGCATAGTCGTAGTCGTTGCCATGGATGGCACGCAGGCGGTCGGCCAGCGCCTTGAGGTCGTCCGAAAGGCTCTCGTAAGCCGCCACCGTGTTGGCCCAGACCGTATCGCCGCCATAGGCCGGGATCACCACCGCGCGCAGGATCGACACCTGCGGATAGGCAACCTCGAAGGTCACGTCGGTATGCCACGAATTGGCGCGGCCGCCATGGCGCGAGTCGAGCTCCAGCAGCCGCGTACCGTCCCTCGAAGGCACGGTCGGATGTGGCACCAACTCGCCCCACAGGCGCCCGAAGGCCTCCTGCTGGGCGTCGTCGAGATGCTGCTGGCCGCGGAAGAAGAGCACCTTGTGTTTGAGCAGTGCAGCCTTGATGGCACCGAATACCTCGGGCTGCAGCGCACCCGAGAGGCGCACGCCGCGCACCTCGGCGCCGATGTGGCCGGCCTGGCGGACTATGTCGAGTTCGTGGCCCTGCGCGTGCTGCACGGGGGCTGCGGAAGAAAGAATGGCGCTCATCGGAGGTCCTTTTTCGGGGGGATCCGGAAGATTCTGCGAGGCGCCTGGTGGGGGAGGAAGGAAGGTGTTTGCAGTTTCTAATGCGTGGGCCGACTAAGCGGGCCTCCCATGGAGAACTGACAAAAGAAAACCCGCCGTAGCGGGTTATCGGGTCAGGTTGGCCTGTCAGGGCTTGTCGCGCTCGTCTCGCACCCTCTTCAGCCGAAACTCCGCTTCGCTGGCGGAGAGTCGCCCTTCTGCGACCAGCTTCTTTAGCCTTCGCTCATCCGCGCGGTTCAGCGCGTCTTTCAGGAGAGCCATCTTGCGCTCCCCGCAGGGAGCGCATTCGTAGAAGCTCGTCGGACTTTCTGTGAGCTTCATCTGTCCGTCGTACTCAAGAGCGAGAGTTCGTCCATTGGGTTCGATACCCATGGCGAGGCTCTTCCCATTCTTGAACGTGACAGTTGCACTTCCTTCGCACCCTGTGGTCTCCATCCTTTCAGGGTCGTAGGCACTACGCGAAACCCGGCGCATATGCCGCAAGGCAAAAAGAACGTCCGCCTCCGTCAGCACGACGTCATCGCAGTTCAGAAAGTCCTTGTTCTCCCAAGCGGTCCGACCCGAAGGGGCGGTGACCTCCACCTTTTGCACATAGGAAATGGGATATCGCTTATCAGCAGCCTCTGCCGATAATGTCGAGACGAAAAGCAGTGACGCCGCCAGCGCGCAGGTCCATGATGTCGGTGTGCGCATGATGAAGGTGTCAGGGTTTGTTGCCTTCGGTCCGTGCCTTTCTGAGCCGGACTTCCGCCTCGCCAGGAGGAATCTTTCCTTCCGCCTCAAATCGCTTCAGCCGTCGCTCATCTGCGCGATACAAGGCATCTTTCAGAAGAGCCATCTTGCGCTTCCTGCAAGGGTCACACTCGTAGAAATTCGGCGGACTCGCCGTGGGCTTCATTCCTGCGTAGAACTCTCCTGTGCTGATTCGACCGTTTGGCTCAATCCCCATGGCAAGGATCTTTCCGTTCTTGAAAGTAACGATCGCCTCTCCTTCACACCCTGTGGTATCCGTATTTTCGGGATCGTAGGCCCTCCAGGAAACCCTTCGCATATGCCGCAACGCATAGCGGACATCCTCATCCGTCAGCACGACGTCGTCGCAGCTCAGAAAGTCTTTTCTCTCCCAGGAGGTTCGACCCGAAGGATCCGTGATTTCTATCTTCTGTACATAGGCAATGGGGTATCGCCTGTCAGCAGCTTCTACCGAAACCGCAGTCGCACCAAGGATCAGCGCCGCTGCAGTCATGAAAGTGAATTTTTTTCTCATGGTGTTGGTACAGGCAACGTCCAAATCGCGCCTTCCGCCTCTGTCGGATTCTTTCGGCTCACTACTGGATGACGAAATACTTCACCCTCGGCGATCTGCATCGAATCCTGAAGCACACGGACAAGCCACGAAAGAGATTGATTCTGCGCCGGGGTAGGCGCGTCGTATATGCCATGTATTCCGCGAATTTTTTCAATGGGAAACTTTAGTTGTTTTGTAGGTGGTTTGAATCCCACCGGCAACCTGGCTCTGCCGACCATTTCTATCCCAACAGCCTCCATGTTGCTCGGATACCGATCAGCAGGAGCCTTGAGCATCTCCATGCGATGCATCGCTGTTGGCTCCACCTTTTCGGGAAAGTCACTCAAACTGCACTTTTTCATCACCAGACATCGCGCCTGCAACGGCCCCACATGATTCGTCCTCTGATAAATCGCCGCCGTCTGATAGATCGTCCCATCCTTGTCGATGAGAAAGTGCGCCCCGTTCGCCTTCGGCCGCTTGTAGCTGTTCAATGAAGACGCCGAAGTATCGGCGTCCGTCTGGTGCACCACGATGCCGGTGATTGCCCCGGCCCTCTTCCCTCGCTCGATCTGCAGACTGCGGGCATGCCTCACTCGCGCGTGGCTGATCATTCCATGTTCGTCAATTTCAACGAGCATGCGGTTCCTCCCTGAAGTGTTTGATTGAATGCATTCGCGAACTCGTGGCCACGCATCGATGTGCGAAACACGACTTCGCGGCGCATGCTATGGCGACGACTTCAAAGGAGATTCAGGTCTTTAAAAGATTTGATTGATTTCCAAAATTCAGCACAGTCGATGAATTCGCGCCCTGTAAACCGCTGAAAACACGGGCGCCAGAAAAGAAAAAACCCGGCGCCATTACAGCGCCGGGTCGTCGCAGATGCCCGAGGGTCCGTCAGAGCTTCGCGATCGAAACCTCGGTCGACTTGACGAGTGCGACCACGTCGGAGCCCACCTTCAACTGCAGCTCGTCGACCGAGCGCGTGGTGATGACCGAGGTGACGATGCCCCAGGCGGTTTCGACATCGACTTCGGAAACGACGTCGCCGCGGATGATTTCGCGGACCTTGCCCTTGAACTGGTTGCGTACGTTGATGGCTTGGATGGACATGATGGGTTCTCTTTCAGGTTGAGGGAATTCGTTGAGGAAAAGCACAGCAGACGCCGATCAGACGATCTCGGCGACGTCGTCGAACGCCAGCCTCGGACCACGCTCGAAGGTGCCCGCGTGGTCGGCCACGCCGAGGTTGACGAGGAAGTTCGCGCGATAGCGTCCGTCGGGGAAGAAGGCCTTGTCGACCAGGTCGGCGTTGAAGCCCGACTGCGGGCCGGCGTCGAGGCCGAGCGCCCGCGCCGCGAGGATCAGGTACGCGCCCTGCAGGCTGCTGTTGCGGAAGGCCGTGGCCTGCGCGGCTTCGGCGCTCTTCTCGAAGAAGGGCTTGGCGTCGTAGGCCGGGAACAGGCTCGGCAGGTGCTCGTAGAAGCGCGTGTCGTGCGCCACGATCACCGTGACGCCGGCAGCCAGCGTCTGCGCGGTGTTGCCCGCGGACACGGCCGGCTTCAGCTTCGCCTTGGCCTCCTCGCTGCGCACGAACACGTAGCGCGCCGGCTGGGCGTTGTAGGCAGTCGGGCCCCACTTGAGCAGGTCGTAGAGCTTGTGGATGACCTCGTCGGTCACGGGCACGGGCTTGAAGGCGTGCACGGTGCGGGCCTTGCGGAACAGCTGGTCCAGCGCGGCTTCGGGAATGGCTTGCAGTGTGGTCATCGGGTTCTCTTTCTTTCGTGGAACACCGCGGAACCGGCTTTGCCGGGCCGCAGGTGTTGTCCCCGGAAGGGGGTTGGCGAAGCGACACGAAGTGCGCGCAGCCTGGGGGAGAGCTTCATGCTGCGGCGAGCGCCTGGTCGAGGTCGGCGATCAGGTCGTCGATGTGCTCGATGCCGACCGACAGGCGCACCGTGTCCTCGGTGACGCCGGCGCGGGCCAGCTCCTCGGGCGACAGCTGCCGGTGGGTGGTCGATGCCGGGTGCGTGGCCAGCGAGCGCACGTCGCCGATGTTCACGAGGCGGGTGAAGAGCTTCAGCGCATCGAGGAACTTCGCCCCACCCTCGCGACCCGAGCCGATGCCGAAGGTCAGCACGCCGCTGGCCTTGCCGCCCAGGTACTTCTTCGCGAGCGCGTGGTCGGGGTGGTCTTCGAGCGCCGCGTAGTTGACCCACTTCACCGCCTTGTGCGTCTTCAGGTGCTGCGCCACGCGCAGCGCGTTGTCGCTGATGCGGTCCACGCGCAGCGCCAGGGTCTCGATGCCCTGCAGGATCAGGAAGGCATTGAACGGCGAGATGGCCGCGCCCGTGTTGCGCAGCGGCACCACGCGCGCACGGCCGATGTAGGCGGCCGGGCCCAGCGCGTCGGTGTAGACCACGCCGTGGTAGCTCACGTCGGGCTCGTTCAGGCGCTTGAAGCGCTGCTTGTGCTCCGCCCAGGGGAACTTGCCCGAATCGACGATCGCGCCGCCGATGCTGGTGCCGTGGCCGCCCAGGTACTTGGTGAGCGAGTGCACCACGATGTCGGCACCGTGCTCGATGGGCCGGCTCAGGTAGGGCGAAGGCACGGTGTTGTCGACGATCAGCGGCACGCCGTTGCGGTGCGCGATCTCGGCGATGGCCGCGATGTCGGTCACGTTGCCGGCCGGGTTGCCAAGCGACTCGACGAACACCGCCTTGGTCCGCTCGTCGAACAGCTTCTCGAAGCTGGACGGATCGCGGTGGTCCGCGAAGCGGGTGGTGATGCCGAATTGCGGCAGCGTGTGGGCGAACAGGTTGTAGGTTCCGCCGTAGAGCGCCGTGCTGCTGACGATGTTGTCGCCGGCCTCGGCGATGGTCTGGATCGCGTAGGTCACGGCCGCCTGCCCCGAGGCCAGCGCCAGCGCGGCAATGCCGCCTTCGAGTGCGGCCACGCGCTGCTCCAGCACGTCCTGCGTCGGGTTGTTGATGCGGGTGTAGATGTTGCCCGGCACCTTCAGGTCGAACAGGTCGGCACCGTGCTGGGCGCTGTCGAAGGCATAGGCGACCGTCTGGTAGATCGGCGGCGCCACGGCGCGGGTGGTCGGGTCGGGCGAATAGCCGGCGTGCACCGACAGGGTTTCGAATTTCCAGTTCTGCGACATGCGACTGCCTTTCAAATGGGCTGATGGATGAAGAGGCTCGTCAGATCGCCCAGCGCAATGCATGCGCCGGGGTTGCGAGCCAGCTGGCGTCGGTGCTCTCCGCTTCGGTCTCTTCGGACTTCTGCAGCACCCTGTCGAGGATTCGTTTTTCGATGGCGGCGAACGCCGGGTCGCCCTGCGAGCGCGGACGGGCCAACGCGATGTTCTCGTCGAGGGCGATGCGGCCGTCCTCGATCAGGATCACGCGGTCGGCCAGCGCCACGGCTTCCTGCACGTCGTGCGTCACCAGCAGCGCGGTGAAGCGATGGCGCTGCCACAGGTTCTCGATGAGGCGATGCATCTCGATGCGCGTGAGCGCGTCGAGGGCGCCCAGCGGCTCGTCGAGCAACAGCAGGCGCGGGTGGTGCACCAGGGCGCGGGCCAGTGCCACGCGCTGGCGCTGGCCGCCCGAGAGGCGAGCCGGCCATTCGTTCTCGCGGTCGGCCAGGCCGACCTGCGCCAGCACTTCCTTGCCGCGCGCCTTGGCATCGTTCGGCAGGCCCAGCGTCACGTTGTCGAGCACGCGCCGCCATGGCAAGAGGCGCGCCTCCTGAAACATGATCCGGGTGTCGTCGTGCAGGCCGTTCACGGCCTTGCCGTCGGTGTAAAGGCCACCGGAGCTCGGCTCCTCGAGGCCCGCGATGAGCCGCAGCAGCGTGCTCTTGCCGCAGCCGCTGCGCCCGACGATGGCGATGAACTGGCCCGGCTCGATGGTCAGGCGCGTGTTGCGCAGCACCTCTCGCGCGCCGTAGCGCTTGTGCAGGTTGCGCGCCTCGAGGCGCACGCCGCCGGCAATGGCTTGCGGCTGAGCCTGGGGCTGGATGTCTTTCAGGACGGCACTCATGGTTTCTTCAGGCTCCCGGCTTGAACAGCGCCACGTTCAGCGCATCGATTTTTCTTGGCAGCAGCTTCTCGGCGAGGAAGGCATCGGCGATGCGCTGCTGCTCGCCCAGCCCCTCGGGTACCACCGGCCACACTGCGTAGCTGCGGCGGGCGTTGGCCTGCTCGATGGTCGCGGCGTCCAGCCCCCACACGGGCGACAACAGCGTGGCCGCCTCCTTCGGGTTCTGCTTGACCCACTTGCCGGTCTTCTCCAGTTCGGCGTAGACCACGCGCAGCACGTCGGGCCGCGCCTTCGCGAACTTGCTGCTCGCGAGGTAGTAGCGCTGGTACGACGCGATGCCCGCGCCGTCGGCCAGCACACGCACTTTCGACTGGCGCTGGGCCGCGGCGAGGAACGGGTCCCACACCACCCAGGCGTCGATGGCGCCCTTCTCGAACGCGGCACGGCCGTCGGCCGGCGTGAGGTAGGCGGGCTCGATGTCCTTGAACGACAGGCCGGCCTTGTCGAGCGCGGCGATCAGCAGGTAATGCGCGCCGGCCGCCTTCGCGAAGCCGACCTTCTTTCCCTTGAGGTCAGCCACGGTCCTGATGGGCGAGTCCTCGCGCACCACGATGGCCTGCGCCGACGGCGAAGGCGCCTCCTGTGCGAGGAAGGTCAGGTCGGCACCGGCCGCCTGGGCGAACACGGGCACCGTGTCGGCCACGTCGGCGCTGATGTCGAGGTTGTCGAGGTTCAGCGCCTCCAGCAGCGGCAGGCCGCTGGTGAACTCGTGCCAGCTGAGCGCGACGTTCAGCGGCGCGAGCTGCTTCTCGAGTGCGCCCTGCGCCTTCAGCACCGCGATGAGCGTCGACGACTTCTGGTAGCCGAGGCGAACGGTGACAGGCCGGCTGGCCACGCCCTGCGCGAGCACGGCGCCCGAGCCGAGCGCGGCGAGCGTCGCGATGGCGGCGCGGCGGGAGATCGATGTAGATGAAGAGTGCGTCATTGCCCTGCCCTCACTTCGCCTTCTTCTGGTAGCCGGGGTGCCAGCGCAGCCACCATTGCTCCAGGCCGCGCGCGAACAGGTCGGCCAGCTTGCCGAGCAACGCGTACAGCAGGATGCCCACCAGCACGATGTCGGTCTGCAGGAACTCGCGGGCGTTCATCGTGAGATAGCCGATGCCGGCCTGCGCCGAGATGGTTTCGGCCACGATCAGGATCACCCACATCAGGCCCAGCGAGAAGCGCAGCCCCACCAAGATCGACGACAGCGCGCCCGGCAGGATCACCTCGCGGTACAGCTGCCAGCGCGAAAGGCCGTAGGTGCGCCCCATCTCGATGAGCTGCGGATCCACGTTGCGGATGCCGTGGAAGGTGTTCAGGTAGATCGGGAAGAACACCGACACCGAGATCAAAAACAGCTTGGCCGACTCGTCGATGCCGAACCACAGGATCACCAGCGGAATCAGCGCCAGCGCCGGAATGTTGCGCACCATCTGGATGGTGGAGTCGAGCAGCGTCTCGAAGAACTTCACCGAGCCGGTCAGCAGGCCCAGCGCCAGCCCTGCTCCGCCGCCGATGGCCAGCCCCGCGAGCGCACGGCCCGCGCTGACCTTCACGTGCGTCCACAGCTCGCCGGACACGGTGAGGTTCCACGCAGCCTTGACCACGTCGATGGGCGCCGGCAGCACCCGAGTGCTGAGCCAGCCCAGCGACGACGCGATCTGCCAGAAGACGATGAGCCCGACCGGCACCAGCCACGGCACCAGCCGCTTCGCCACGTTGACGGCGAAGGCCTTGAACGCGCTGTTGCCCGCCTCCTCGGCCGGCACGACCGCCGGCAGTTCCTGAACCTGTTCAGTCATGGCGATCCTTCAGCTTTGGGAGACGAGGCGCGAAGGCGCATCGAGATTGGCGACGACCTCGCCGAAAGGTCCGCTCAGCGAGCCGCCGGCCAGCTGCGTCTTCGCCTTGCGCGAGAGCAGCGGGAACACCAACTCGGCGAAGCGATAGGCCTCCTCCAGATGCGGGTAGCCCGAGAGGATGAACTTGTCGAGCCCGAGCGCCGCGTATTCCTCGATGCGCGCCGCGACGGTCTTCGGGTCGCCGACCAGCGCCGTGCCCGCGCCACCGCGCACCAGGCCCACGCCGGCCCAGAGGTTCGGAGCAATTTCCAGCTCGGCGCGGCTGCGCTTCGCACCGCCCGCATGCAGCGCGGCCATGCGGCGCTGTCCTTCGGAGTCCATGCGCGCGAAGGCGGCCTGCGCGCGGATCACGGTCTCGTCGTCCACGCGGCTGATGAGTTCCTCTGCGGCCTTCCAGGCGGCATCTTCGGTCTCGCGCACGATCACGTGCAGGCGAATGCCGAACTCGACCTTGCGGCCATTGCGTTCCGCGCGCGCCCGCACGTCTGCGATCTTCTTCGCGACCTCGGCGGGCGGCTCGCCCCAGGTGAGGTACGCGTCGACCTGCTCGGCGGCGAGGTCGTGCGCGGCGGCCGAGGAGCCGCCGAACCACACCGGCGGATACGGCTTCTGCACCGGCGGGTACAGCAGCTTCGCGCCCTTCACGCTCAGGTGCTTGCCCTCGTAATCGAAAGCCTGCCCGCCATGGCTGCGCGCGATGATCTCGCGCCAGATGCGGATGAACTCGGCCGACTGCTCGTAGCGCGCCGCGTGGTCGAGGTACACGCCGTCACCCTCGAGTTCGGCCTGGTCGCCGCCGGTCACCAGGTTCACGAGCAGGCGCCCGCCCGAGAGCCGGTCGAAGGTCGCGGCCATGCGCGCGGCCAGGCTGGGCTGGTGCAGCCCGGGGCGCACCGCCACCAGGAACTTGAGCTTCTTCGTCGCGCCGATCAGGCTCGAAGCGATCACCCAGGGGTCTTCGCACGAACGGCCCGTCGGGATCAGCACGCCTTCGTAGCCGAGGTTGTCGGCCGCGCCGGCGATCTGCTGCAGGTAGGCCAGGTCGATGGGGCGCGCGCCCTCGGTGGTGCCGAGGTAGCGGCTGTCGCCGTGCGTGGGGAGGAACCAGAAGATCTGCATCACGCGACTCCCGCGCCGGCGGCTTCGAGCACATTGATCTTCTTCGGGATCAGCTTGAGCTCGAAGAAGGTGTCGGCGATCTTCTGCTGCTCTGCCAGGATGGCCTTGGTGATCGGCGCCGTGCCGTAGGCCGAGCGGTTCACCGACAGTTCGGCCACCGGCTTCGGAAGACCCCAGAGCGTGGCCAGCTCGCCGGCCAGGTCGCCCTTGTTGGCGGCGCCCCAGACGTCGACCTTGTTGAGCTCTTCGATCGCGATGGCCAGCACGTCGGAGTTCTTCGCCACGTAGTCGAGCGAGGAGAAGTAGTAGGCGCGGTTGCCGACCACGCCCGTGGCATCGGCCAGCACGCGCGCATCGAGCGACTTCTCGGCCGCGGCGAGGAACGGGTCCCAGATCACCCATGCATCGACCGAGCCCTTCTCGAAGGCGGCGCGCGCGTCCGCGGGCGGGAGGTAGACCAGGTTCAGGTCGGCGAACGCGAGGCCGTGCTTCTCGAACAGCTTGACGATGAAGTAGTGGACGTTCGAGCCCTTGTTGAGCGCGATCTTCTTGCCCTTGAGCTCGGCCACGGTCTTGATGGCGGAGCCCTTGGGCACCAGCACCGCCTCGGACTGCGGACGCGGCACGGTCGCGCCCACGTAGGCCAGCGGCGCGCCGGCGGCCTGCGCGAAGATGGGCGGCGCCTCGCCCACGTCGCCGAAGTCGATGGAACCGACGTTCAGCGCCTCGAGCTGCACGGGGCCGGCGGTGAACTCGGTCCACTTCACGCTCACGCCGAGCGGTGCCAGGCGCTTTTCGAGCGTGCCGCGACCCTTGAGCAGCGTGAGGTAGCCCTTCTGGTGGCCGATGCGGAACTGGCGTGCGGGCGCCTGTGCAAGTCCGGCGAACGAGGCCGGCAGCGCGATGGCGGCGGCCGCGCCCTGGATCAGGCGGCGGCGGGGAATGGAGATGCGTGTCATGGTTGTGCGGGAACGATCCGTTGGATGCCTGTGCCTCAGGGCTGCGCCGTGACCACGGCGTCGCTGACCTTGATGGGCTTGGGAATGAGCTTCAGCGCGAAGAAGGTGTCGGCGATCTTTTGCTGGTCGGCCGCGACGGCCGGGGTGATCGGCTTCACGTTGAATTCGTAGCGGCGCAGCGCCAGCTCGACCACGTCGACCGGCAGGCCCTGCAGCGGAGCGATGAGCTCGGCTGCCTGGCGCAGGTTCTTCTTGAGCCAGATGCCCTGCTCCACCGAATCGGCGAACAGTGCGTCGATGACCTTCGGGTTGTTCTTCACGAAGCCTCGCTCGCCCAGGTAGTACTGGTAGTTGTTGACCACCTCGGGCGTGCCGTCGGCGAGCACGCGCGCGCCGGTTGCCTTCTCGGCGGCTGCCTGGAAGGGGTCCCAGATCACCCATGCATCGACGTTCCTGCTCTCGAAGGCGGCGCGGCCGTCGGCGGGCGCGAGGTAGACGGGCTGGATGTCGGAGAGCTTCAGGCCGTTCTTCTCGAGCTGCTTCACGAGCAGGTAGTGCACGTTGCTGCCCTTGTTGAGCGCGACCTTCCTGCCCTTCAGGTCGGCAACCGACTTGATGGGCGAATCCTTCGTGACCAGGATGGCCTCGGCGCGCGGCGCGGCCGGGTCGTAGCCGAAGTAGACGAACTTGGCGCCCGCGGCCTGCGCGAAGATGGGCGGCGCCTCGCCGACATAGCCGACGTCGACCGCGCCCACATTCAGGCCTTCGAGCAGCTGCGGGCCGGCAGGGAACTCGACCCACTTCACGCCGAAGCCCAGCGGCGCGAGCTTCTTCTCGAGCGTGCCCTGCGCCTTCTGCAGCACGAACAGACTGGCCGACTTCTGGTAGCCGATGCGCAGCTCGCCCTTGCCCTGGTTGCCCTGGGCGTGGGCCGAGGCCGCGGAGATGAAGCTGACGATCAGCGCGATGGCACTGACCACGATGGCGCTGATCAGCAGATCGCGCAGGCCGCGCCAGAAGGAGCGGGGCTGCACGTCGAGCACGGAGTCTTCGGTTGCGACGGGGTTCATGCGTGGA
The DNA here is from genome assembly GCF_003965815.1 of Variovorax gossypii. GTDB lineage: Bacteria > Pseudomonadota > Gammaproteobacteria > Burkholderiales > Burkholderiaceae_C > Variovorax > Variovorax gossypii. The sequence continues at coordinate 884,768 of NZ_RXOE01000001.1, forward strand.
TTCCTTGGTCTGCAGAAACTTCAGGCAAAGCCATCCCCTCGCCGCATACAGGCGGCTTCGAAAAGAGGATGGGGATGGGTCTGGAGGGAGCCGGGTTCGTTGAAGAACCCGCTCGTCAGACGCTACATCGCACGCGGGAAAACGGCACCGGCTCGAAGCCGTGCGTGGCAGGCAGCTTCAGGCCCTCGGTAGCCAGTACCTCGACGGCCTCGTTGAGTCGTTCAGCCAGGTCGTTGTGCACCTGGTAGGCGTTCTCGGGCGTCAGCGCGATCTGCGATTCGCTGGCGTACACGCCCGGCAGGATGTGGCGCGCCGACAGCGACTGCAGCACGGGGCGCAATGCGTAGTCGAGCGCAAGCATGTGGTGCGGGCTGCCGCCGGTGGCCAGCGGCAGCACCGTCTTGCCCTTGAGTGCGTTCTGCGAGAGCAGATCGAGAAAGACCTTGAGCAGGCCGCTGTAGGCCGCCTTGTAGACCGGCGTGGCCACCACGATCACGCGGGCCGCCGCCACCTGGGCGATGGCGCGCTCGATGGCCGGGTTGTTCCACTCCGCCAGCAGCAGCGCCTGCGCCGGCAGTTCGCGAACGGCGAGCCGCTCGATCCGCGCATGGCGCTGGGCCAGTCGCTCGCCTACCGCGTCGAGCAAGGCGGTGGAGCGGGACGGGGCCGTGGGGCTGCCGGCAATCAGGAGAACGGACACGGGAGACTTTCTGTTTTCTTCAGGAATTCAGGGTGAGCCGGGCCACGGCGCCCGCTAAACAGGCACCGTGCACTGCCGGCTCGGCAGCGGATCGGCTTACTTCTGTTTTGCCGTGTAGATCTGGTCGAAGGAGCCGCCGTCGGCGAAGTGCTCCTTGTCGGCCTTCGCCCAGCCACCGAAGGCCTGGTCGATGGTCACCAGCGTCAGCTTCGGGAACTGCTTCTCGTACTTGGCCTTGGCCTTGTCCGAGGTCGGGCGGTAGAAGTTGCGGCCTGCGATGTCCTGGCCTTCGTCCGAGTACAGGTACTTCAGGTATTCCTCGGCCACGGCGCGCGTGCCCTTCTTGTCGACGACCTTGTCGACCACCGCCACGCTGGGCTCGGCCAGGATGGAGATGGAAGGCACCACGATCTCGAACTTCTCGGGGCCGAATTCCTTCAGCGCCAGGAAGGCCTCGTTCTCCCAGGCCAGCAGCACGTCGCCCACGCCTCGCTGCACGAAGGTGATGGTCGAGCCGCGCGCGCCGGTGTCGAGCACGGGCACGTTCTTGAACAGATTGCCGATGTATTCCTTGGCCTTGGCGTCGCCACCGTACTTGCGCTTGGCGAATTCCCAGGCGGCCAGGTAGTTCCAGCGGGCGCCGCCCGAGGTCTTCGGGTTGGGCGTGATCACCTGCACGCCGGGCTTGACCAGGTCGTCCCAGTCCTTCAGGCCCTTGGGGTTGCCCTTCTTCACCAGGAACACGATGGTCGAGGTGTAGGGAGCGGAGTTGTGCGGCAGGCGCTTCTGCCAGTCGGCCTTGACGAGGCCGCCGTGCGTGACCAGCGCGTCGACGTCGCCGCCCAGCGCCAGAGTGGCCACGTCGGCATCGATGCCGTCGATGATCGAGCGGGCCTGCTTGCCCGAGCCGCCGTGCGACTGCTTGATCGTCACGTCCTGCCCGGTCTTGCCCTTCCAGTACTTGGCGAAGGCCTGGTTGTAGTCCACGTACAGCTCGCGCGTCGGGTCGTAGGAGACGTTCAGCAGCGTCACGGGACCCTGGGCCAACGCCGGCAACGCCGAAAGGGCCATGGCACCGGCCACGCCGGCACCCAGGGAAAGCTTGATAAAGTCGCGGCGAAGGCTCATGGTGTCTTGCTCTTAAAAGGCATATCGATGAAGCTGCGTATTCTCAATACGACATATAGAAACTGGAACGACCAAGTTTTCAGTTCTAAATAGCCAAATCAACTAAGCAGCCGCTTCCCGCTTTTTCTCCCGTCTCCCCACATTTCCCGTTCAAAGGCAATCGATATGGCACGCATGATTCAGTGCATCAAGCTCGGCAAGGAAGCCGAAGGGCTCGACTTCCCCCCCTATCCCGGCGAACTGGGCAAGCGGATCTGGGAAAGCGTCAGCAAGGAAGCCTGGGCCGCCTGGCTCAAGCAGCAGACCATGCTCGTCAACGAAAACCGGCTGAACCTGGCCGATCTGCGCGCCCGCCAGTACCTGGCGCGGCAGATGGAAAAACACTTCTTCGGCGAAGGCGCCGACGTGGCCCAGGGCTACGTCCCCCCGTCCAACTGAGCCCGTCTTGGCCGCCGAGCCCGTCGCCTGGCGCGCCGACGGCGTTCCGCGAAGCGAGCGCTTCGACGACATCTATCACACCGAAACCGGGGCACTGGCGCAGTCGCGCCATGTGTTCCTGGGCGGCTGCGGCCTGCCCGAAGCCTGGGCCGGACAGCCGAAATGGCGGATTCTCGAAACCGGCTTCGGCCTCGGCCTCAATTTCCTGACAACCTGGCAGGCCTGGCGCGCCGATCCGGCGCGGCCGCGCATGCTGCATTTCGTCTCGATCGAGGCCCATCCGGTCTCGGCCGACGACGTGCTGCGCGGGGCCGAGGCCTATCCCGAGCTGGTTTCCCTTGCCCGTGAACTGGCCGGGCAGTGGCATGGGCTGCTGCCCGGCTTTCACCGGCTGGCCTTCGACGAGGGCCGAGTGCTGCTCACGCTGTGCGTCGGCGACGTGCAGCCGATGCTGCGCGCCCAGCGCTTCGAGGCCGACAGCATCTTTCTGGACGGCTTCAGCCCCCGGTTGAACCCGGTCATGTGGTCTGAAGACACGCTCAAGGCCGTGTCGCGCTTCGCCCGGCAAGGCACGCGCATCGCCACCTGGACCATCGCTCGGACGATCCGCGACGCGCTAGCGCAGTACGGTTTCAGCGTGGACAAGCACCCGGGGCTGCCGCCGAAGCGCGACTGCCTGCGCGGCGTGTTCGCTCCCGCCTGGACCGTGCGCCGCCGCGAGCCGCCGCCCGAAGGCATCGAGGCGCCCGGCCACTGCGCCGTCATCGGAGCGGGCCTCGCGGGCGCGGCCGTGGCGGCCAGCCTCGCGCGGCGCGGCTGGCGGGTGAGCGTGCTCGACGCGGCTGACTGGCCTGCTTCGGGCGCCTCCGGCCTGCCGGTGGGTATGCTGGCACCGCATGCTTCGCCCGACGACGCCCTGCTCTCGCGGCTCACGCGCGCCGGCATCCGCGCTACATGGAGCGAACTGGAGCGGCTGCTCGAAGAAGGCCGCGACTGGCGTGCCAGCGGCGTGATCGAGCGCCGGCCCGACGGCGACGTGCGCGTGCCCGCCGGCTGGAGCGCTGACGGGCCGAACGAATCGTGGCCCGCCAGTGCCGACCGGCTGGTCGCGGCCGGCCTGCCCGACGACGCCCCGGCCCTCTGGCACTCGCGCGCGGCCTGGGTGCGACCGCAGCGGCTGATTGCCGCGTGGCTGCGCCAGCCCGGCATCGAGTTTCGCGGCGGTTGCCGCGTGGCGCGGCTGGAGCGCCATACAAGCGGCTGGCAGCTGTTCGACCCGGACGGCGGACTGCTGGTCGACGCAGACCGCGTGGTCGTCTGCGCGGGCTTCGAGTCCGGCCGCTTCGCCCCCGGACTGCCCTTGCAGCCCGTGCGCGGACAGGTCGCCTGGGGCCCGATGCCCGACGACGATGCCGCCGCCCTGCCCCTCACGCCGATCAACGGCGACGGCCATCTGGTCGCCCATGTACCCGGCGAGCACGGCGACGCGCCGATATGGCTGGCCGGTGCCACCTTCGACCGCGACAGCACCAGCCTCGAAGCCACCGTGGCGGATGGCGCCGCGAACCGCGAGCGCCTCGTTCGCCTGCATCCGGCTGCAGCCACGGCGCTGGCCGATGAATTCGAGCGCGGAGAGAGCCGTGCGTGGGTGGGCGTGCGCTGTGCATCCGGTGACCGGCGTCCACTGGTCGGCCCGATCGACGCGGATGCTTCGGGCCTCTGGGCCTGCACCGCGCTGGGCTCTCGCGGCCTGAGCTTCGCCGCGCTGTGCGCCGAGCTGCTGGCCGCGCAATGGCACGCCGAGCCGTTGCCGCTGCCGGCCACGCTGGCCAAGGCGCTCGGCACCCAGCGGCTCTGAAGCTCCGGGGTTCCGAATCAGCTCGCGCTCGCCGCGCGATATGCCATCAGCAGCGCCATGCAGATCACCAGCACGAAGAAGTACCTGCGCAGCGTCCGCTCGTCGAGCCTGGTCGCGAGCCTCGCCCCGGCCGCCGTGCCGATCCACAGCCCGATCACGACAAAGCCCAGCAGGAGCCAGGGCAGCCCGTTGGCCACGCTCGCATAGACGAGCACCGCCGGCAGCGCGAGCGGCAAGGCGTTCACCGCCAGGCTCACGGCCTGCGCCCTGTGCTGCGAGTAGCGAAGCGCCACCGTCAGCAGCGCCGTGATGGCGAGCCCGCCGCCGATGCCGAGCAGGCCCGACGACGCACCCGCCACCATGCCCACCACCGCGAGCGCCACGGCCGTGCCGTGCGGCTCGTCGGCCTGCGCCACTTCGGCGCCGTCCCCGGCCTTCGCGGGCGACTTCAGCACGACCAGCGTCGACAGCACCAGCAGGTAGCCGACGAACATCCAGCGCAGCGTCGCGTCGGCCACGTGGCTGGCACCCCGCGCGCCCAGCCAGGCTCCGCCCAGGAAGCCGGCCGATATCCAGGCCACGGTGCGCCACGAGGCCCCGTGCCCCGACACCCGGTAGCGCACGAAACCGGCCAGGCTGGTCGGCAGCAGCTGGGCCGCGAGCGAAACGGCCTGCGCGTCGTGCTGGCCCAGCCCGGGCATCAGCGCCAGCGCCGGCACGAGCGCCCCGCCGGGGCTGACGCCGAGCAGCCCGCCCACCGCCCCCGAGAAGACGCCGATCGCCAGCCCGCCGAGCACCTGCACGAGGCCGAGGGATTCGAGCATGGGCGGCTAAGCGGCGCCCGGCCCCGAAGGAGCAAGCATGTGGTCGATGCGGCTGTCGCCGTAGGTGCGCAGCACCTCGGAGATCACCACCCTGTAGCCGTCGAGCCAGTTCGCCTGCGCCGCCTTGGCCTGCTGGTGCACGGGGTGGCGGATCAGCGCCTGCAGGCTCTCGAGCGAGTCCCAGTAGTAGACGTTCGACACCAGCCCGTTGCCCGGGTTTTCCCACGTTTCCTCGCCCAGGTAGCCGGGCAGCGATTTCGCGGCGGCGGCGATGGTCTGGTCGAGGCGGTGGAACTCGTCATCGAACTGCCTGGCGGCGAAGATGAAGGTGGCGGAGTACATGGCGGGTCGGGATCTCCTGGTGACGCAAGGTCCGGCCGGGCATCGGGCGGGGGCCGATTCTGCGGCATGCGCACGCGCCGATCCACATTTCCTTGGCCTTTCCTTCGCCTTTCCCTTCGCCGTTCTTTTTGCCACGCGAAGGCATGAGAATGCGGCGCATGGCCATCCAGTACGACATCCGGCACACCACCGTCTACCGCTACAGCAAGCCGGTCAGCTTCGGGCTGCACCGCGTGATGTTCCGCCCGCGCGACAGCCACGACCTGCGCGTGCTCGCCACCGACCTGCAGGTGAGCCCGGAGGCCAGCACCCGGCTCATCCAGGACCCCTATTCGAACTCCGTCGCGCTGGTGCAGCCGCTGGGCGAAGCCACCGAGCTGCGCATCGTCTGCTCATTCACCATCGAGCACGTGCCGCCCTCGCAGCGCGACCTGCTCACGCTCGACCCGTCCGCCGAGTTCCTGCCCTTCGCCTACTCGGTGCAGGAGCGCCTCGACCTCGAGCACTACCTTCGCCCGCACCACGACGACGATACGGAAGGCACGCTGATCCGCTGGGCCCACCAGTTCCTGCGCACCGACCAGCCCAACAGCACGCGCGAGGTGCTCACGCGCATGAACGCGCACATCGGCCAGAGCTTCGAATACAAGGCGCGCGACGAGGAAGGCACCCAGACGCCGCTCGAAACGCTGGCGCTGGGCAGCGGCAGTTGCCGCGACTACGCGCTGCTGATGATGGAAGCCACGCGCAGGCTGGGCATCGCCACGCGCTTCGTCTCGGGCTACCTCTACGACGCCGCGCTCGACACCGCCGCCCAGGCCCAGCCCCCGGGTGCGGGCGAGGCCGTGACGGGCGCCGGCAGCACGCACGCCTGGCTGCAGGCCTACCTGCCCGGCGTGGGCTGGCTGGCCTTCGACCCCACCAACAACCTCATGGGCAGCGGCCAGCTGATCCGCGTCGGCGTCGCGCGCGACCCTTCGCTGGCGGCGCCGATCTCCGGCAGCTGGTATGGCGACGCCGAGGCCTACGAAGGACTCGAGGCCTCGGTGGTCGTGAGCCGCCGCCAGGGCTGAACGCCCTGCGGCGGCTTTCTCCCTTACTTCCCACGCGCCGCGCGGTACGCCTTGACCGCCGGCACCGCAGTCGCGGGACTGTCGGCGAAGAGGCCGTCAATGCCCGCGTCGAGGAAGGCCTTGATCTCCCCCGCCGTGTCGCCGAACGCGATCGCGTTGGTCTTCGGCTCCTTCTTGAGGCTCTCGGGCAGGAAGTTGTTCTCCGGCCGGAAGGTCCACACGTGGACCTGCAGCTTCCTGTCGTGCGCGTCCTTCACGAGCGTGGTCGGCGTGCCCAGCTTGCCGTCGACCACCGGGATCACGCTCGCCTTGTCGGCACCGATGCCCTGCGCGTAGGTCGCGATCTCGGCCAGGCCCTCGGGCTTCTTGAGGTCGGCGTAGGTCCGCTTGTCACCCAGGACCTGCAGGTCGTAGGGCGCGCCCTGCGAGTAGACGAGCTGCACGATCTTCACCGTGCTCTTCAGACGGATGTCCTTCAGGTTGCCCGTCTCGAAGGACTGCACGAACACCGGCGCGTCGGCCTTGTTCATGTCGTGCTTCTGCAGCGTGTCGAGCAGCCTCCTCTCCAGCGGCAGGCCGATGGAGCGGAAGTAGGTCGGGTGCTTGGTCTCGGGGTAGACGCCGATCACGCGGCCCTTGGCCGCCGACTGCGCCTTGGCGAGCTGGATCACCTCGTCGAGCGTGGGCACCTGGAACTGGTCGTTGTAAGACACGTTGGCCGGACGCAGCTTCGGAATGCGCTCGCGGGCCTTCAGCTCCTTGAGCTCGGCCAGCGTGAAGTCCTCGGTGAACCAGCCGGTGATCGATGTGCCGTCGATGACCTTGGTGGTCTTGCGGCTGGCGAACCTCGGCACGTCGGCCACGTTGGTGGTGGCTTCGGTCACGTTGCCCGAGGCGTCCACGATGGCGATGGCGTTCTCGTGGCGGGCGACCAGTTCGCCGTCCCTGGTGGGTACGAGGTCGGGCTCGATGAAGTCGGCGCCGTCGTCGATGGCCTGCTGGTACGCGGCCAGCGTGTGCTCGGGCCGCGATGCCGAGGCGCCGCGGTGGCCGATGACGAGCACCGGAGCGGCCTCCGCCGGAGCAGGCGCCGGCGCGGGGGCTGGTGAAGGAGCCGGTGCGGGTGATGGTGCGATGGGCAACAGCGGTGCGCCACCGCCGCCGCTGCCGCCGCCACAGGCCGCGATGAACGCGCAGGCGCAAGCCGCCAGCGTCGTCCTGGAAAAGATGAACGATTGCATTGAGATTCCTCCCTCTTGTATGTCGATGCGAATGCACCCGCCTCACGCTTCTTCGTGTTGTGGTCGGCTGGCGGTGGGCGCGCCGGATCATCGAGGGGAGGTGTGTCGGTCGCATGACATTCGACCGCACCGCGGCGCTCGGCCGCGCTCAGTAGCGCTCAGCCACGCGCGGCCAGCTTCGCCTCGAGCTCGGCGATGCGCGCGCGGGCTTCGTCGCCCTCGGGAATCGGCCGGCCGCTGTCGCGCCACTGCACCGCGCTCTTGAAGCCCTCGGCCTCGGCCTGCCGCCTGAACCACATGCCCTCGGGGTTGTGGCGCGTGATGCCGTCGAACACGGTGGCGAACATCTGGCTCTGCTCCAGCCCCATCGAATGCCAGACCTGGTTGACGACCAGCTTGTGCATCATGAGATGCGAGCTCGGCACGCCGGCGATGCGCAGCGCGAGCTTCGTCGTGGCCTCGTCGAGCTGGTCGGCCGGCACCGAGAAATTCACGAGGCCCCATTCGGCCGCCTGCGTGCCGGCAATGGTGTCGCCCGTGAACATGAGCTGCTTGGCGCGCATGGCGCCGAGGCGGTAGGTCCACATCGCGGTCGTCGGGCAGCCCCACACCCGCGTGGGCATGTAGCCGATGCGAGCGTCGTCGGCCATGGTCAGCAGGTCGCAGCACAGAGCGATGTCGCTGCCGCCGGCCACCGCATAGCCGTGCACCTTGGCAATGGTCGGCTTGCGGCTGCGCCACAGGGCCATGAAGTCGTCGGTGTTGCGCTTCATGGCGGCGTAGTCGAGCATCGGGTCCCAGGGGGTCTTCTCCTGGCGGCAGGGGTGGTCGCCCTGCCCTTCATGTCCGCGGCCCTCGGCATAGTCCCCGAGGTCATAGCCGGCGCAGAACGCGCGGCCCGCGCCTTCGACAACGATCACGTGCACCTCGTCGTCGGCCTCGGCCCATTCCACAGCGCGACGTATCTCGGTGGGCGTGGTCTCGCCGATGGCGTTGAGTTTCTCGGGCCTGTTGAGCACGAGGCGCGCGATGCGCGGGTGTTGCGGGTCCTTTTCGATCAGCACGGTTTCGAAGGCGGGCATGGTCTTTTGTCTCCTGGGGTTGGGTCGCGTTGCTCTTGTAGCATCCACGCTCACCTGCAGGCAAACCTCCGGCTCCTTCCATGATCGCGACATTCAGAATCTCCGAAGACGACTACGCCGACGCGATGAGGCTGTTCGCCCGGCCGACGCCGCTGCGCTGGGCGTTGCTGGCGGCGATCGGCCTGCTGCTCCTGCTCGGCGCCCTGATCGGCGGCCCCGGGCTCTGGCCCGCCGCGGTGGGAGGAATGGTCGGCATGGCCATCGTGCTGCTGGCCACGCGCCTGCTCACGCCCGCCATGGCGCGCCGGCACTACCGCAAGTACAAGGCGATGCAGGCGGAGTTCCAGGCGGAACTGCTGGAGACCGGCCTGCGCCTCGCGTCGCCGCACGGCGATGGCACGGTGGTTTGGGAGAACGTGCTCAAGTGGCGCCAGAACGACCGCTTCGTGCTGATCTACCCGATGCCGCGGCTCTATCACATCGTGCCGAAGTCGATCGCATCGCAAGGCTTCGACCTGCAGGGCCTGACGCAACGGCTGGAGCGGTACGTGGGGCCGCCGTTCTGACGCGCGCCTTCAGGCCCCCGCCGCACCGCCCAGCTGGAAGCGGAACACCGCCCCCCTGTCCGCCTGCTGCACCAGCCTGATGTCGCTGTCGTGCAGCTGCAGGATGCGCTTCACGATCACCAGCCCCAGCCCGCCGCTGCTCGCGCTGTCGGTGCGCGAGCCGCTCATGAACACCGGGCGCATGAACAGCGCCTTCTGCAGCTCGCCGGGAATGCCGGGCCCGGTGTCGCTCACCTGCACCGCCACGCCGCCGTTCTCGGCTCGCAGCTGCACCACGATCTCGCCGCCCTCGGGCGTGTGGCGGATGGCGTTGTCGAGCAGGTTGGCCAGCACGCGCTCGATCATGCCGAGGTCGGCCGACACCACGGGCAGGCCCGATGCGATGTCGGGCCTGAGGCGCTGGCGCCTTGCCTCGGCCGCCAGCTCGAACTTCTGGAACACGTCCTGCACGAGATCGGCCAGCGCGAAATTCTCCTTCTCGGGCTTGACCACGCCGTACTCGAGCCGGGCCAGCTCGAACACTTCCTGCGCGAGGCGCCCGACCTTTCGGCTCTGGCCCAGGGCGATCTCGAGGTAGCGCTGTCGCTCCTCGTCGCTGAGCGTGCCGGCCTTGAGCAGCAGCGTTTCCAGGTAGCCGTGCAGCGACGTGAGCGGCGTGCGCAGGTCGTGCGAGATGTTGGCGAAGAGCTCGCGGCGCTGCTGGTCCTGCAGGGTGAGCTCGCGCCATTGCTCGGCGATGCGGCGCGTCATCTGCGCGAAGGCCTGGCCGAGCTGGGCGATCTCGTCGCTGCCGCGCGAAAGCCGCTCCAGCGTGGGCGCCTCGCCCTCGAGCGAGTCGATGCCCTCGGTCTCGAAGCGCTTCACCGCCGCTGTCAGCTCGCGCAGCGGCCGGGTGATGAGGCGGAATGCCGCAAGGCCCGCCAGCAGCCCGAGCAAAGCCACCAGCCCCATCGACCACAGCGTGGTGCGCAGCACGTTGTCGGTTGCCACGTTGGCGACCAGCGCGTCGTGGTCCTCGCCCTGCAGCACCACGTAGACATAGCCCGCCTCGCGCCCGTCCATGCGCAGCGGCGCGGCGCTGAACACCTTGGACGCCGTGAGGCTGCGCGGATCGTCGCCCGCGATGGGCAGCGGCGCGCCCGAGAGCAGCTTGCGCACCGGCTCCAGCCCGACCCGGTCGCGCTTCAGGTGCCCGGGCGGCGCGGCCTGCGCCTTGATGCTGCCGTCCATCCCCAGCAGGTAGACCTCCACGCTCGGGTTGACGGCCATCAGCTTGTCGAAAAGATCCTTCACAGCTTCCTGATTGAGCCCGCCGGGCTTCATGAGCTCGGAGTTCTCCGCGATGTGCGCCGCGAGCCCGAGCGACAGCCGCTGGATGACCTCCTGCTCGTGGATGCCGCTGGAACGCATCTGCAGCCACACCGATGCGCCGCTGCACACCAGCAGCAGCACCGCGAACACGGCGGAAAGCCGCCGCGACAGCGTGGCCCAGGCCATCACGCCGAGTCCTCCCCGCTGCCGCCGGCCGACAGCTTGTAGCCGCGCCCCCACACCGTGAGGATGCGCCTGGGCTCCGCCGGATCGGCCTCCACCTTGGTGCGCAGCCGGTTGATGTGCGTGTTGACGGTGTGCTCGTAGCCGTCGTGCTGGTAGCCCCAGACCTGGTTGAGCAGGTCGAGCCGCGAGAACACCTTGCCGGGGTTTCGCGCGAAGAAATACAGCAGGTCGAACTCGCGCGGCGTGAGCTCCACCGGCTTGCCGTCGACCCGCACCTCGCGCGCCAGCGGCTCGATGCCGAGGTTGCCCAGCGTGAGGCTGCCCGACTCCATGCGCGCGTTGCGCGCCAGCGCGTCGGTGCGCCGCAGCAGCGCCTTCACGCGCGCCACCAGCTCCAGCACCGAGAAGGGCTTGGCCAGGTAGTCGTCGGCCCCGAGCTCCAGCCCGAGGATGCGGTGCACCTCGCTGGAACGCGCGCTGATGATGATGATCGGCGTGTAGCGCGTCATGGCGCGGGCGCGGCGGCAGATTTCGAGGCCGTCGATGCCGGGCAGCATCAGGTCGAGCACCAGCGCGTCCCAGTTGCCGCGCTCCAGCTCGCGAAGGCCCGCGTGGCCGTCGGCGGCATGCTCGATGGCATAGCCCTCGTCGCGCAGGTGCATGCGCAGAAGTTCGGCAATGTGGGCGTCGTCCTCGACGATCAGCACGCGCTTGGCAGTGTCCATGGTGGCGACATTGTCCCGCGATACGGCCGGCCGAGTTATCACGATTAATTGAACTTTGCGTGATGAATCGGCCATGGGGTGCGCCCAAAAATCCGCTCCATGAACAGCCGCACAGCCATCGCCCCACTCGCCCCGGATGCCCCGCAGGCCGATGCCCGCCGCCCGATCCATCCGCTGTGGATGCGCATCACGCATTGGCTCAACGCGCTGGCGGTGGTGATCCTGGTGACCAGCGGCTGGCGCATCTACGACGCCGCGCCCTTCTTTCCCTTCACCATCCCGACCGTGGTCACGCTCGGCGGGTGGCTCGGCGGCGCGCTGCAGTGGCACTTCGCGGCGATGTGGCTGCTGGTGTTCAACGGCCTCGTGTACCTCGCGCTGAACATCGCCAGCGGCCGGCTCTTCACGAAGTTCTTTCCGCTCACGCCGCGCGGCGTGCTGCAGGACGCGCTGGCCGCCCTCAAGGGCAAGTTCTCGCACGCCGACCCGCGCCACTACAACAGCGTGCAGAAGCTGGCCTACCTGTTCGTGATGCTCGACCTGATCGTGATCGTGCTGTCGGGCCTGGTGCTGTGGAAGTCGGTGCAGTTCCCGGTGCTGCGCGAACTGATGGGCGGCTACGAGTCGGCCCGCCGCGTGCACTTCTTCGGCATGGCCGCCATCGTCGCCTTCGTCGTCGTGCACCTCGTGATGGTGGCCCTCGTGCCCCGCACGCTCCTCACCATGATCCGCGGCGGCACGCCCAAAGCCTGAGATGAAAATCTTCAAAGCCCCCACCCTGAACGGCATCGACGGCGACGCCGTGCTGCGCGAAGCCCGCAGCCTGATTTCGAAGAAGCTCGACGAGCCCTCGCGCCGCGTGTTCCTGCGACGCTCGCTCACCCTCGGCGGCCTTTCGCTGCTCACCGGCTGCAGCATCAGCGACAACGCGCAGGTGGAAGCCGCGCTCACGAAGATCTCGCGCCTCAACGACAAGGTGCAGGGCCTGATCTTCAGCCCGACGCAGCTCGCGCCGACCTATACCGAAGCCGAGATCACGCGCCCCTTTCCGTTCAACGCCTACTACGGCGAGGACGAGGTGCGCGAGGTGGACGAGGCCAGCTACAAGCTGGAAGTGACGGGCATGGTCGCCGACAGGCACTCCTGGACGCTGGCCGAGCTGCGCGCCATGCCGCAGCAGGACCAGATCACGCGGCACATCTGCGTGGAGGGCTGGAGCGCCATCGGCAAATGGGGCGGCGTGCGTTTTGCCGACTTCCTTCGCCACATCGGCGCCGACCTTACGGCGAAGTACGTCGGCTTCAAGTGCGCCGACGACTACTACACCAGCATCGACATGCCCACCGCGCTGCACCCGCAGACGCTTCTGACGCTGACCTACGACGGCCAGCCGCTACCGCCGAAGTACGGCTTTCCGATGAAGCTGCGCATGCCGACCAAGCTTGGCTACAAGAACCCGAAGCACATCAAGGCGATGTTCGTCACCAACACCTATTCCGGTGGCTACTGGGAAGACCAGGGCTACAACTGGTTCGGAGGGAGCTGAGGGGCCGCCAGAGCCGCTCGACTGCCGAAGAAAGCGAAAGGCGGAGTTCCCCCGGGACCGAGCCGACATTGAAAACCCAACCTCAACTCACTCAGGAAAACTCCAGATGAACAAGCTCAGCGCAACCCTGCTCGCCACCTGCATGGCTTTCGCCGGCGCCTCTGCTTTCGCCGCGGACGAAATGGCGAAGGACGGCATGGCCAAGGACTCGATGTCCAAGGACGCAATGAAGAAGGACTCGATGGCCAAGGATTCCATGTCGAAGGACGGCATGAAGAAGGATTCGATGGCGAAGGACTCCATGTCCAAGGACGCCATGAAGAAGGACGCGATGGGCAAGGACGAGATGAAGAAGTAGGCCCGCAAGGCACCTCGCAAGCGCCATTGACGTCCGGAAGATTCGGCGTCAATGTCGCGTTGGCCGATCAGCCGGCCGCCGCAAATCCCGCTCCCCAAGGAATCTCCATGAAATCCCTCGCACTCACCGCAGGCACGCTGGCTGCCGCCGCCCTGGTCTGGTACACGGTGCCGTCGTTCGCCGAAACCGCGCGCCGCGTGCCCGCTCCCACCGCAGACCTCGCAGCGCAACCGGGCGCGAAGACCGAAACCGCCGTATTCGCCGGAGGCTGCTTCTGGGGCGTGCAGGGCGTGTTCCAGCGCGTCAAGGGCGTGAGCAATGCCGTCTCGGGCTATGCCGGCGGCGACGCGAAGACAGCGCGCTACGACGAGGTCGGCTCGGGCCGCACGGGCCACGCCGAATCGGTGCGCATCACCTACGACCCGCAGCAGATCAGCTACGGCAAGCTGCTGCAGATCTATTTCTCGGTGGCGCACGACCCGACCGAACTCAACCGCCAGGGCCCGGACACGGGCACGCAATACCGCTCCACGGTGTTCGCCGAGAACGCCGAGCAGGCGCGCATCGCCAACGCGTACATCGCGCAGCTCAACCAGGCGAAGACCTTCGGCAAGCCGCTGGCCACCACCGTCGAGATGTCCAAGCCTTTCTACGCGGCCGAGGACTACCACCAGGACTACCTGACGCTGCACCCGAGCCAGCCTTACATCGCGATCAACGACATGCCGAAGATCGACGACCTGAAGAAGCTCTTCCCCGAAAGCTACAAGGCCACGCCTTCGCTGGTGAAGGCGGCCAAGTCGGGCTGACCGGCCCTCGAAAAGCTCAAAGCAGCTTCAGCCGCTTCGCCTGCTCGGTCAGCTCCGCCCTGAAGGCCGGGTGCGCGATGCCGATGAGTTCGCGCGCCCGCTGCTTCGCCGACTTGCCGCGCAGCTGCGCCACGCCGTATTCGGTGACGACGTAGTTGATGTCGTTCTTGCTCGTGCTCACATGGGTGCCCGGCGACAGCGAGGGCACGATGCGCGAGATGGTGTCGCCCTTGGCCGTCGAGGGCAGCACGATGAAGGCCTTACCGCCGCGCGAGCGATTCGCGGCGCGCACGAAGTCCGACTGCCCGCCCGTGCCCGAATACGGCGCGTGGCCCAGGCTCTCCGAACCGCACTGCCCCAGCAGGTCGATCTGCATGGTCGCGTTGATGGCGACGAGGTTGTCGTTCAGCCCGGCCAGCGCCGGGTCGTTGGTGAAGTTCACCGGGTGCATCTCGAGCGAGGGGTTGCGGTCCATGAAGCGGTAGAGCCTCTCCGAGCCGAGCGCGAAGGTCGCGACCGACTTGCCCGGCAGGTAGTTCTTGCGGCGGTTGGTGACCGCGCCGCTCTCCACCAGCTTGAGAATGCCGTCGCCGATCATCTCGGTGTGAATGCCCAGGTCCCGCTTGTGCGTGAGCTGCATGACCACCGCGTCCGGAATGCCGCCGTAGCCGATCTGCAGGGTCGAGCCGTCGTCGATCAGGTCTGCCACGTACTTGCCGATGGCTTCCTGCACCACGCCGATCTTCGGCAGGCCGACCTCCATCACCGGCGCCTCGTTCTCCACCAGCGCGGCCACCTGCGAGACATGCACGTGGCAGGCACCGTACGCGAAAGGCACGTTCGGGTTCACTTCCAGCACCACGGCGCGGGCCTTCGCGACGGCGGCCATGGTGTAGTCGGCGCCCAGGCTCAGCGAGAAGTAGCCGTGCGCGTCCATCGGCGAGGCCATGCTGAAGACCACCTCGGCCGGGATCTGCCCGCGCTCGATCTGCGCCGGTATCTCGGAGAAGTAGTTCGGCAGGAAGTCGATCCAGCCCTCCTGCCCGCCCGCGCGGGTGGCGCCGCCGAAGAACAGCGCGACGTGACGCACATGCTCGACGGTCTCGGGGTCGATGTAGGCGTACTTGCGCATCGCGAGGATCTGCGCGACCTTCACGTTGCGGAAATCGCGCCGCTGCTCCGACAGCGCCGTGAGCAGCGTCGGCGGCTCGCCCACGCCGGTCGGCACGATGATCATGTCGCCGTCGCGCACCTGGCGCACCGCATCGGCGGGAGACGCCAGCTTCTGGCGGTACAGGTCCTGGGGAGTCGTCATGCTGGGTTCTATGCCTCTTCCTTGTATTCGCCGCGGCGCGCGGCCCGGTTGGCCCGGGTGCGCTGCACCAGCGCCTTCTGCGCGACGGCCACGTTGGCCGCCTCGCCTTTCCATGCATCGAGCGCGGGCTGCTGCACCGCGCGGGAGAACGAGAAGGCCAGCGCCCACGGCAGGCGCGACCTGAAGCGGATGTTCATCTCGTTCAGGCGGGCCGAGGCCAGCCGCGCCGGCTGCCCGCCAGAGAGAAAGGCCACGCCCGGCACGGCGGCGGGCACGGTGCGCAGCAGGCACGCCACCGTGGCTTCGGCCACCGCATCGACGGAGTCCTGCACGGGAGCCTTCAGCCCCGGCAGCACCATGTTCGGCTTCAGCAGCATGCCTTCGAGCAGCACGCCCTGCGCGCGCAGCTCGGCGAAGGTCCGGTGCAGCACTTCCTCGGTGACCTCGGCGCAGCGGGCGAGCGAATGATCGCCGTCCATCAGCACCTCGGGCTCGACGATGGGCACCAGCCCGGCTTCCTGGCACAGCGCGGCGTAGCGCGCGAGGGCATGGGCGTTGACGCGGATGCATGCGCGCGTCGGCAGGCCATCGCCGATGGCGATCACGCCGCGCCACTTGGCGAAGCGAGCGCCCATCATGGCGTATTCGGCGAGGCGCTCGCGCAGGCCGTCCAGTCCTTCGGTGACGGTTTCACCAGGATGGCCGGCCAGCGGCTTGGCGCCGGTGTCAACCTTGATGCCGGGAATGATGCCCGCGTCGGCAAGTGCCTTCGCGAAGGGCAGGCCCGCATCGGTCTTCTGCCGGATCGTCTCGTCGAACAGGATCGCGCCCCCGATGCTGTCGGCCAGCCCCGGCGCGGTGACGATCAGCTCGCGCCAGTCGCGCCGCGCGGCCTCCGTCTGCGGAATGCCGAGCGCGGCGAAGCGCTTGTTGCAGGTGGCGTTGCTCTCGTCCATGGCGAGCAGGCCCTTGTCTCCGGCGACGAGCGCGCGGGCGGTGTCGATCAGTGTCTGTGCGGTCATGGCATGCACCTCTCTGGCGGCCATCGTACGCCCTCCCCGCCGGCTCGTTAACACCGCGAACCTGATCGCTGGCCGACTTGGTGCGCCAGCCAATGTGGCGCGCCGGGTCTTTATCAAGCCGACGCGAGCCGGCAGTAATCTGCGCGCGGTCGGGACGGAAAGGAAACCTGGATGGAACGTGAGTCACGAGAGTGCGATGCGCGCGGCGGCGGAAGGCTCGTCGTGCTGGCGGGCCTGGCGCTTGCGGCGACCGTGTTCGCAGCGCCTTCCGCATTTGCGGAGCTGGGCGGTGCGCCCACGCTTGCACCGAGCCAACGCGTCGCCATCGGGTCGCGCAAGGCCACCAATCAGGCGACCGGCACTGCCACTGCGGAGTCCGCTCCCAGCTGGAGCATGCGGGAAGTCACGCTGCCCGACGGGCTGATCCAGCGCGAATACCTGACGGCCGATGGCGCCGTGTTCGCTGTGGCGTGGCGCGGCTCCCATCGGCCTGAGCTGTCAGTCCTGCTGGGCACCCACTACGCCCGGCAGATGTCCAGCAATGCACGGGCGCAGCGGCAGATGGGCAGGGGCTCCCACGCCACGACCACCCAGGCGGACGAAACCTTCGCGGTACATGCCTCCTCGCACCAGCGCTCGTCGACGGGCGTTGCCTGGCTGCCCGGGCTGCTGCCCGCCGGGGTCGACCCGGACACGCTGGCCATCCCGCAAGGCTCCTGACCGTCTTGACGCCCTTCCTCTTGCAATACCCAACGTGCCCATGGAACCACGACAAGCAGGCAGCCGGCGTGCAGCCGATGCCATGAACCTGATTCGCGCGGCAGTGTGCGCCGCAAGCCTTCTGGGCCTCGCAGCCTGTGGTGGCGGCGGGGGCGGCGGAGGTGGCGGCGCCCTGCCGATCGGGCTGCTGCCCACCACGACCAGCGCGGCACCGGCCTCGACCTCCACGCCGGGCACGACAGCAGCGCCCGCCGCAAACTCGCCGAACTCGATGTCGCTCACGGTGTCGCGCGGCACGGATTCGAGCGGCGTCAATCTTCCCCAGGTCAGCGTGAAGCTTTGCGCCCCGGCAACCGGCACCTGCCAGACCATCGACAACGTGCTGATCGACACCGGCTCCACGGGCGTGCGCATCGCCGCCGCGGCGCTGAATTCGTCGATGCTGGCGGCCCTGCCGCAGGAGACGGTGAACAGCGTCCCGCTGAATGCATGCGAGCAGTTCCTCGACGGCTACACATGGGGCACGATGCGGCTCGCCGACATCACGCTGGGGCCGAAGTCCGCGACCTCGCAGCCGCTGCAGATCATCGGGGACCCGTCCTCCGGCATCGTGCCCGGCGCATGCTCGGACAACGGCACGCTCGATGCGGAGAACACGCCCGCCGACCTCGGAACGAACGGCATCATCGGCGTCGCCTCCTTCCTGCAGGACTGCGGCACGGCCTGCGCGCAGAAGGCCGTCGCGGCCACCTACTACGCCTGCCCCTCCGGCGGGCAATGCCAGGGCACGGCGGTGCCGGTTCCGATGCAGGCGCAGAACGTCGTGGCGAACTTCGCGCAGGACAACAACGGCGTCGTGCTCGGCCTGCCGGCGATTTCCGCGGCGGGACAGGGAGTGACCGTCGGCACGCTCTATTTCGGCGTCGCCACGCAGGCCAACAACGCCATGAGCGGGGCCACGGTGCTGAAGACCGATGCGAGCACGCTCCGCCTCGCGGTCACCTACAAGAACTCGAGCTTTCTCGACAGCTTTCTGGACAGCGGATCGAACTTCCTCTTCCTCAACGATTCCACGATCGCCCAGTGTCCGAAGAGCGGCAATTTCGCGGGCTTCTACTGCCCTTCGAACACGCTGGACCTGAGCGCCAGCTTCGCCGCCGCAACGGGAGCGGCGCTGAGCCAGAGCTTTGCGATTGCGAGCGCGCAGTCGCTTTTCACGAGCAACCCGGGCGTCGTGGCCGTCGACAACATCGCCGTTGCAAGCTCCGGCAGCAGCGCCATCGACTTCGGCCTTCCGTTCTTCTACGGCAGGCTGGTCGCGGTGCTCAACGAGGGCCAGTCGGCACTGGGCCAGCAGGGGCCGTTCACGGCGCTGGCGACGCCCTGAAGAAAGCCAGGCCTGGGCCAGCTAGATCACGTTCTTCTCGACCAGCGGCCGGTTCTCGAGGATGCGCTCGAACGACACCGGCGAGAGGTCGAGGCTGCGGTATTCGCCGAAGCGGATCAGCTCCGCCACGCCGCGCCCCGCCGCCGGGCATTGCTGCAGGCCATGGCCCGAGAAGCCGTTGGCGAAGTAGAGGTTGTCGCAGTCCGGGTGCAGGCCGAGGATCGCGTTGTGGTCGAACACGTTCATCTCGTAGTAGCCGGCCCAGGCGCCGGTCATGCGGATGGCTTCGAAGGCGGGCACGCGCTCGGCCAGCGAGGGCCAGATGAAGCTGTCGAAGGCCTCGTACTCGACTTCCAGCGGTGCGTCGTCGGCGTCTTGCTCTTCGGATGGCGCGAAGCCGCAGATGAACTGCCGGCCTTCGGGGCGCAGCCAGATGCCGGAGGTGTCGATCACCAGCGGGCAGCCCGGCAGCGTCTCGGGGCATGAGAAGCTGAACACGCTGCGGCGTCGGCCGCGCACCGGCAGTTCGATGCCGGCCCACTGCGCCACCTTCGCGGCCCATGCGCCCGCGGCGTTGACGACCACGTCGGCGTCCAGGGTGTCGCCGCTGTCGAGCCGGACGCCGGTCAGCACGCGCCCGTCGCGCCTCAGCCCGGTGGCATGCGCCTGCACGTAGTGCACGCCCTGCGAGACGGCCTTCCTGCGGAAGGCCTGCAGCAGGCTGTAGCCGTCGTACCAGCCCTCGCCCGAGAGGCCGAGGGAAGCGAGCTCGATGCCTTCCGTCGAGATCCACGGAAATCGCGCCTTCAGTTCGTCGGGCGTCAGCAGCGCCACGTCCACCGCGTGTGCCTTCTGCATCGCATGGTTCTCGCGCAGCACGTCCACGCCGGCCTGCGAGGCGAGATACAGGTAGCCCGGCTCGACGAGGCCGATGTCGGGCACGTCGTCGTCCACGCGCAGCGTCTCGCCGAGATTGCGGAAGAAGTCGATGCCGTAGAGCGACATCCGGATGTTGATGGCGGTGGAGAACTGCTGGCGGATCGAGCTTGCCGACAGCGCCGACGAGGCCTGCCTGTACGAGAAGTCGCGCTCGACCACCGTGACCTCGAAGCGCTCCCCCTCGGGGCTGCGGGTCAGGAAGTAGGCGATGGCGGAGCCGATGGCCCCGCCGCCGATGATCACCACACGACGCATGAAATGCCCTTCTTCTCGCTGTTCGTCATTGCTGCCACTGCTGTCGATTCGCGTATGCCAGTTGCGCCGCCGCCAGGTCCCACAGTGCGTGGCCCACGGTCTTGACCAGCACCGGCCGGCCTTCGCGTGCCGGCGACGCGTTGCAGAAAGCCTGCACGGCGGACCAGTCGATGCCCGCCCGGATCAGGTCGCCCGCCTCGCCGCGCGCTCCCTCCAGCGTATCCACAAACACGGCGCTGCGGCGCACCAGTTCGGGCGGCACCTCGGCCATGTCGGCACGGTACGCGCCGACGGCGATCACGGTGGCGTCCGGCCGCACCTGCGGCGGGACCACGGGATCCTGCGAGCTGGTTGCGGCGACGATCAGGTCGGCCTCCTTCGCCGCAACGGCCAGATCCGCGACCGCGCTGGCATCGACGTCCAACGAGCGCATGCGCCGCGCCAGCTCTTCGGCATGGGCCTGCGTCCGTGCATGAATCTCCAGACGCCGGATTCCCCACACCTGGGCAAAGGCTTCGGCATGCGCGCAAGCCTGCACGCCCGCGCCGATCAGCAGCATGCGCGCCGTGCCCGTGCGTCCTGCCCGGATCGCTGCAGCCAGCGAAAGCGCCGCCGTGCGCCGCGCGGTCAGCACGTTGCCGTCCATCGCGAGCAGGCGCGTGCCGGTGGTCGCGTCCATCAGCGTCACGTTGCACTGCACGACCGGCAGGCCTCGCGCGGCATTGGCGGCATGCACCGTCACCGTCTTCAGCGCGGCAAAGCGCAGGTCGGCGGCCGGCATCAGCAGCATGACTCCGCCCGCCGCGAGCGCGACCGAGGTACGCGGCGAGGCATGCGCTTCGCCCCGGCGTTCGCGCTCGAACATCTGCAGCAGCGCCTCGACCAGCGCACCCCACGGCAAGGCGGCCGCGGTTTCCTCCGCGCTCAGCGTCCGCATGCGTGGCCGCCGACTCAGGAGCCGGCCACGCGCACGCGCTTGCCGTCCTTGTAGGTGAAGACGGTGAAGTCGGGCTTCTGCAGGTTGCCCTTGGCGTCGAAGCTGATGGCGCCGGTGACGCCGTCGAACTTCACCTTGCGCATTGCCGGCAAATAGGCCTGTGGCTCGACCGAGTTGGCCGCGCGCATGCCCGCGGCCAGCGCCATCATGGCGTCGTACAGGTACGGTGCATAGGTCAGCACCTCGGTGCCGTAGCGGGCCTTGTAGCGCTGCTCGAACTCGGCGCCCTTCGACGTCTTGTCGAGCTCCTTGCCGCCGCGCGTGCAGTACAGCAGCCCGTCGACCGCGCCGCCGCTGATCTTCGCGACCTCGTCGGTGCACAGTCCGTCGGTGCCCAGCAGCTTGGCCGTGATGCCCAGCTGCTTCATCTGCCGCGCGATGAGCCCGCCCTGGGCGTCCATGCCGCCGTAGAACACGACGTCGGGCTGCTTGCTCTTGATGGTGGTGAGGATGGCCATGAAGTCGGTGGCCTTGTCGCTGCCGTACTCCTGCGCGACGATGTTGCCGCCCAGCGCCTTCACGCCGCGCGCGAACACCTCGGCGGCGCCCTGGCCGTAGGCGGTGCGGTCGTCGATCACCGCGATGTTCTTCGCCTTCAGGTCCTTCACCGTGTAGCCGGCGATGGCCATGCCCACGTCCTCGTCGCTGGCCAGGATGCGGAAGACGTTGTCGTAGCCCTGCTTCGTGAAGGCCGGGTTGGTGGCGGTCGACACGTCGGGCACGCCGGCGCGGCTGTAGACCGCGGAGGCCGGGATGGCCGCGCCCGAATTGAAGTGGCCCAGGATGCCCTTCACGCCCATGTCGGCCAGCTTGTTGGCGACCACCATGGCCTGCTTGGGGTCGGCCTGGTCGTCCTCGGACTGCAGCACGAACCTGATCTTCTTTCCGCCGATTACGAGGCCCTGCCTGTTCAGGTCTTCCACCGCGAGCCGCGCGCCGTTGTCGTTGTCCTTGCCCCAGTGGGCGGCCCCCCCCGTGAGCGGGCCGGCGTGGCCGATGGTGACGGTCTGCTCGGCCTGCGCGAACGCGGCTGCGGGCAGGCCCAGGACGCAAGCCAGTGCGATGCCCGTTGCTGCGGAGCGGGCGGTGCGCGAAACAATCATCGGAAGTCTCCTCGAATCGTTGGCAGTGGTCGGCACGCAGAATAGAGTCGTGGGCGCAGGCGCAACAAACGCTAAAAACGCACAACGTTGTGCACCCCGGGAAGGACACCGCCCCGGGCACGACCGGTGCTTCCGCAAGAAGAACGACAGGGACAACCTCCGGCAATCGATGAGAAAAGACATTCCCAACCTGGGCGCGCTGCAGGCCTTCGAGGCCTCGGCGCGGCTGGGCAGCTTCACCCGTGCGGCGAGCGAACTGGCGCTCACGCAAAGCGCGGTCGGCCGGCAGGTGGCCATGCTCGAGCAACGGCTCGGCGTGCCGCTGTTCTCGCGCGTGCGGCGCCGGCTCACGCTCACCGACGTGGGCCGCGAATACGCGGCGCGCATCCGCCGCCACCTCGACCAGATCCGCCGCGACACGCTGGAGATCAGCGCCGGCCATGAAATGGGCTTCGTGCTGGAACTGGCGGTGGTGCCGACCTTCGCCACGCAGTGGCTGATACCGCGCCTGCCGGAATTCAGCCGGCTGCATCCGAACATCACCGTGAACCTGTCGGCGCGCTCGCAGCCTTTTTCCTTCCAGGAGAACGCCTACGACGCGGCCATCTACTTCGGCGACCAGTTCTGGCCGAACACGCGCGGCGGGCTGATCTTTTCCGAGGGCGAGATGGTGCCCATCTGCAGCCCGGCCTTCCGCGACGCTCACGGCCCCTGGGACGAAGCAGGTTTCGAGCGCTGCCGCCATGTGCACCTGAGCACGCGCGCCCATGCGTGGCGCGACTGGTATGCGCAGCAAGAATGGGAATACACGGTGCACGCCTCGCGCGGGCCGCGTTACGAACTGTTCACGATGGTGGTGGCGGCCACGGCCGCCGGCATGGGCGTTGGCCTGGCCCCGCGCATCCTGATCGAGCACGAACTGCGCACCGGCGAACTCGTGATCCCGGTCGACCGGCACCTGGACGTGCGCCAGGGCTACTACTTCGCCTACCCCGAAGGCCGGCCGGCCTCGGGTGCGCTGGAGGATTTCAAGCGCTGGGTGCTAGGGCTGACGCCGGGCTAGCGGCCGGCCCATCCTGTCTATACCGGCCATTCCGGCGGTTCGCGGCCCGGTGCCGGTACTGCCCCGTTCCGGGGCACTTTCATCCCCGGGCGCAGGGTACCCTCCCCTCGGATTGATGCTTAAATATTCGGATTCGAAGCCTTTCGCCCCCGTCGCGCGCTGAAATCCTTGTAACAATTTGCGTGACGGCCTCGCGCCAGCCATATATATTGCGCCAACGAAGCAACTGCTGCGTTCTCTGCCGTGCAGCACTGCCGCACCCGGAGCTACCGGCCTGTGCCAGCGGCGGGATCAAGTCCAATGTCATTGTCTGTCTGGGTCAGGATTCGCTTGCCGCTGGCCATTCTCATGGCCGGTGCGGTGCTGTCGATCGCCCTCGCCGTGTCCGCCCACCAGGAGATCGGGCGCAGCGCGCAGGCCCGCTTCGACTCGACCGCCTTCGACCTGGCGCGCAAGGTCGAAGCCCGTTTCGACGACTACATCGCCGTGCTGACCGGCCTGCGTGCGCGCTTCAATACCCCCGAGGGGGTGACGCGCAGCGACTTCAGGGACTACGTCGCCGGCCTTAACCTGGAGACCGCCTACCCCGGCTTCCAGGCCGTCAACTACGCGCCCAGCATCGCGGCCAAGGACCGGCACGCCTTCGAGGAAAAGGTGCGCGGCGATGCCAGCCTCGACTCCGGCGTGGCCTCGGGCTTCGCCATCAAGCCGCCCGGCAAGCGGGACATCTACTACCCGCTGGTCTACATCGAGCCGCAGGCCGGCAACGAGAGGCTGATCGGCAATGACCTGGGCGCGATGCCCGACCGGGGCGACGCGCTCGAGCAGGGGCGCGACACCGGCGGGCTGGTCACCTCCGGTCGCAAGGTCCGGATTCCGGGCCGCGAGTCCGACATCGGGCTGGCTATGCGGCTGCCGGTCTACCAGCCGGGCCAGCCGCTCGACACGCTCGAGCAGCGGCGCAGCGCCTACATCGGTTCGGTCGGCGCGGGCTTCAGCATCGCGGGAATGCTGCGCGACATGGTCAGCCCCGACGCCGCGAAGACGCTGCGCCTGCGGCTTCGCCTGGTCGATGCCGGGCCGGGCAAGGGCGCGATCGGCACGCGCATCGAGACCCGGTTCGTTCCGACCACCGCATTCAGCGAGCAGCAGCTGCTGTTCGACAGCGCCGGCATGGCCAAGTCCGCCGTCGCGCCCGCGCACAGCCTGCAGCGCATGCTGGGCTTCGAACTGGGCGGCCACTCCTGGCTCGTGGAGGTCGGCCAGGACGAGAACCAGGTCTTCGGCCCGCTCGACAAGACCATTCCGTGGTTCATCGTCTTCGGCGGACTCGCCACCAGCATGCTGCTGGCCGGCATCGTCTTCTCGCTGACCACCTCGCGCAGCCGGGCCCAGGTGCTGGCCCTGGAGATGACCAGCCACCTGCGCGCCAGCGAGCGCCAGTGGAAGGACGCCCAGCAGATGGCCAGCCTGGGCAGCTGGACCCTCGACCCCGCGACCGGCGCCCTCGAATGCTCAGAGGAAGCACGGCGCATCCTGGGCTTCGACTCCGACCCCATCCAGCCCGACCTGACCGCACTGCTCTCGCGCGTTCCGGCGCCTGAGCGCGGCATGGTGCATCGGCAGATCACGCTGGCCTCGCAGTCCTCGGAGCGCAACGAGTTCGAGCACCGCCTGTGCCTGCACGACGGCACGGAGCGCTGGCTCCACGTCATCGCGCAATCGGCCGAGGAAGACGGCAAGACGGTGGTGCGCGGCACGGTGCGCGACGCCACGCGGCCGCGCAAGGACGCGCTGCGCCAGAAGCTCGAATACAAGATCGCCCGCCTGCTGGCCGGCGACGGCAGGGCCGAGACGGTGATGGGGCTGGCGCTGGAGGCGATATGCACCGACCTGCGCTGGGACTGCGGCGCGCTGTGGAGCGTCGGCGACGACGGCCTGGCCCACTGCACGGTCGCATGGCACGGCGACAACGACCCGGCGGTGCGGCAGTTCGTCGAGACCAGCCAGTCGATCGCCTACCGGCCCGGCGAGGGCTCGCTGGGCCGCGCCTGGGGAATCGGCAGCGTCGTGCGGATCGACACGCAGACCGCGCCGGGCCATTTCGCCCGCGACACGATGGCCCGCGAAGCCGGCCTGAGCGTGGGCCTGATCGTGCCGATGGTCGCCACCGACGCGACCACGGCGCTGGAGCTCTTCGGATCGGCCCCCTACGCCGCCGACGCCGAGACGCTCGAGTCGCTGCGCGTGATCGCGTTGCAGATCGCCCAGTACAGGCAGCGCAAGCAGGCCGAGCGCAGCCTTCGCTTCATGGCCAGCCACGACGAACTGACCGGGCTGCTCAACCGCTCGGCGCTGCAGAGCGAGCTCGACCGCGCCATCAAGCGCAGCAACCGCAGCCAGAAGCAGTTCGCGGTGCTGTTCGTCGACCTGGACCGCTTCAAGCACATCAACGACACGCTGGGCCACGGCGCGGGCGACGAGATGATCAGGATCTGCGGCGAACGCCTGGCGGCCCTGCTGCGCGACAGCGAAGTCGTGGCGCGCTTCGGGGGCGACGAGTTCGTGCTGCTCCTGGAGAACCTGTGCAGCGCCAACGACGCCGCAGAGCTCGCCGAGAAGATACTGGCCACCTGCGCCGAGCCCTTCCTCATCAACACGCGCGAGTTGCACGTCAGCGCCAGCGTCGGCGTGAGCATCTATCCGGAGAACGGAGGCGATGCCGAGACGCTGCTGAAGAACGCCGACACCGCGATGTACCGGGCCAAGAAGAAGGGCCGCAACACCTACCGCTTCTACGCGGCCAAGATGAATGCGCAGAGCACCGAGCAGCTGATGCTGGAGAGCGCGCTGCGCCATGCGCTGGAGCGCGGCGAGCTGGAAATGCACTACCAGCCGAAGCTGAACCTGCAGACCCAGCGCATCGTCGGCGTCGAGGCGCTGATGCGCTGGCACCACCCGGCCCTGGGCATGATCCCGCCTGTCCAGTTCATCCCGATCGCCGAGGAGCTCGGCCTGATCCTTTCCATGGGCAAGTGGGCCCTGGAGCAGGCCTGCGCCGATGCGCTCGCCTGGCAAAAGTTCGGCCTGCCGGAGGTGGTGACCAGCGTCAACCTGTCGCCGCGCCAGTTCGAGAGCCGCACGCTCATCGCCGACATCAAGGCCGTGCTCGAATCGTCGGGTCTCGAGCCGTCACTGCTGGAGCTGGAGATCACCGAAGGCGCGGTGATGGCGAACCCCGAGCATGCGGCGGAGCTGCTGCGCACGATCCGGGACATGGGCGTGGGCCTCGCCATCGACGATTTCGGCACAGGCTATTCCTCGCTCTCCTACCTGAAGCACTTTCCGCTGTCGACGGTCAAGATCGACCGCTCGTTCATCAACGACCTTTCGCAGGATGCGGACGCGCGCGCGCTCATCGACGGCATCATCACCCTCTCCCACGGGCTGCGGATGAAGGTCGTGGCCGAGGGCATCGAGACTGTCGCCCAGCTCGAGTACCTGCGCAGCCACGGATGCGACGAGGCCCAGGGCTACTGGCTGTGCAAGCCCGTTCCCGCGGACGAGGCTCGCGATTTCATGGCGCGTCACCTGCGCAACCAGTTTGCTCCATCGGTGCTGGCCTGACGGCCCGACCGTCGGCGCAATCGTCACCGGGCACGCTCGCCCGGACCTACCCACCACCTCACAGGAGCATTCATGACTCACCCCACCCAGCACAAGACACTGGAGCAGACGATCGCCGCCATCGAGGCGCTCGACTTCACGATGATCAAGTTCAAGGCCTGCCGCACGGAGGACGGCTATGGCTGGTCGGCCGGCTACGCGAACAAGATGGAAGTGGCCTACAAGCGCTACCTGATGCTGCACGCCAGGCACCCCGAGATGACGCTCGCCCCCGAACAGGACGTCGACCGCTTCTGGCACATGCACATCCTCGATACGCGCAAGTACGCGGCGGATTGCGAAGCCACCTTCGGCTACTTCCTGCACCACTTCCCCTACCTCGGCCTGCGCGGCGAGGACGACGCCAAGGCACTGCAGGCGGCGTTCGAGGAAATGCAGCGCCTGTCGGCAGAGGAATTCGGCGAGTCGGCATCCACGCCTCGCCGCGAGCCGGCCGGGGATGCGGCCGCATGGTGTTCGCTCGAAGCGGCCAAGCCCGCGGCAGCGTGGTGCTCGCTGGAAGCAGCCAAGCCCGCGGCAGCGTGGTGCTCGCTAGAGGCAGGCAAACCTTCCGCCGCATGGTGCTCGGCAGAAGCAGCCAAGCCTGCGGCGGCATGGTGCTCGCTAGAGGCGGGCAAACCTTCCGCCGCATGGTGCTCGGCGGAAGCGGCCAAGCCCGCGGCGGCATGGTGTTCGCTCGAAGCGGGCAAGCCGTCCGCTGCATGGTGCTCGGCGGAAGCGGCCAAGCCCGCGGCGGCGTGGTGCTCGCTCGAAGCAGGCAAGCCCGAGGCAGCCTGGTGCTCGCTGGAAGCCGGCTCCGCTGTCGGCACGAAGCCCGCGGTGGATATTCCTGTGAAGGCCGGTGCGCCCGAGTCCGCAGTTTCCCGCCTGGCGTGAACGGATGAAGGACCGGCGCGGGAAGGAGGCCGCCGGTCCGCCCTGCCTCACCGGTACCGGGCCTAGACCGGGTTGGGATTTCGCTCGAGGAAGCCCTGCTGGTGCCAGTAGGGATAGGCCCGCGTCGTCGCGCTGGCCGCATCGAGCTCGGCGACCTGCGCGGGCGTGAGCTTCCAGCCCGCCGCGCCGAGGTTCTGGCGCAGTTGGGCCTCGTCCCGCGCGCCGATCACCACGCTCGACACCGTCGGGCGCTGCAGCAGCCAGTTGAGCGCGACCTGCGGCACCGTCTTGCCGACTTCGGCGCCGACCTTTTCCAGCGCATCGACCACGCGGTACAGCAGCTCGTCGGGCACCGGCGGCCCCATGTCGGCCGTCGCGTGCAGTCGGCTGTTGGCAGGCAGCGGCTGGCCGCGCCGGATCTTGCCCGTGAGCCGGCCCCACCCCAGCGGGCTCCACACCACCGCGCCCACGCCCTGGTCCTGCGCCAGCGGCATCAGCTCCCATTCGTAGTCGCGGCCGACCAGCGAGTAGTAGGCCTGGTGCGCCACGTAGCGAGCGAGGCCGTGGCGCTCGGACACGGCCAGCGACTTCATCAGGTGCCAGCCCGAGAAGTTCGACACGCCGATGTAACGCAGCTTGCCCGCGCGCACGAGATCGTCGAGCGTGCCCAGCGTTTCCTCCACCGGCGTGCTCGCATCGAAGCCATGCAGCTGGAACAGATCGATGTAGTCGGTGCCCAGGCGCTTGAGCGCGCCGTCGATGGCCTGCACGAGGTGATGGCGCGATGAGCCTACGTCGTTCGGCCCCTCGCCGCTGCGGAAGGTGGCCTTGGTCGAGATCAGCAGAGCGTCGCGCGGCCGGCCCTTGATCGCCTCACCGAGCACCGACTCGGCCGCGCCGGACGAATAGATGTCTGCACTGTCGAACATGTTCACGCCTGCCTCGAGGCAGATGTCGATGAGCTTGCGCGCCTCGGCCACGTCGGTACTGCCCCACGCGCTGAAGAACTCGCCCTTGCCGCCGAAGGTGCCGGTGCCAAAACTCAATACGGGGACCTTGAGGCCCGATTTGCCCAGATGACGGTATTCCAAAGTGGTACTCCTTGGTGCTTGAGGAATTCGGGAAAGAAAAAAGAAGCGGCCGAGCCGCGCGGCCATTGTTGGACGGAGCGTTGAACCTTGTGGGCGGATGGGCTTTGCGAGACGGGCAACAAGTGGGTGACAAAGCTGCCACGGAACTCTCTTTTTCGCTCCGTAGCATGCGCCGCGAGGTCGTGGTCTTGCGGCGAGTGCGACGCGCAGGACCAAGCCCTTCAGAGAGCAGACAACCAATAAATTCTTCAGGGAGGAAAACCCATGCTTGTCGAAATCGACAAACACGGAATGATCAGTCACGCGCGCGTCAGGCATGCGCGCAGTCCGCAGATCGAACGAGGGAAACGGGTCGGGGCTATCACCGGCATCGTCGTGCACCAGACGGATGCCGACACCCTTTCGTCTTCATTGAACAGCTACAGGAACCCCAAGGCGAACGGGGCGCACTTTCTCATCGACAAGGATGGGACGATCTATCAGACGGCTG
Source organism: Variovorax gossypii (assembly GCF_003965815.1). Lineage (GTDB taxonomy): Bacteria > Pseudomonadota > Gammaproteobacteria > Burkholderiales > Burkholderiaceae_C > Variovorax > Variovorax gossypii. Next base: position 913,900 of record NZ_RXOE01000001.1, read on the forward strand.
CGATTTATCAGCGGACGAACCATGTGGGGCCGTTGAAGGCGAGGTGCCTTGTGATACCGAAGTGCACCCTGCGTGACTTCCCAGAGAAAGTAGGGCCGACGGCGATGCATCGCATCGAGATGCTCAAGGCGCCTCCCGACCGCTATCCGGGCAACATGGAGGCCGTTGGGATCGAAATGGTTGGCAGGGCAAAGCTGCCAGCGGGATTCAGGCCGATCCCTGAAGAAGCGACGTGGCCGATCGAGAAACTGCGCGGCAGACACGGCATATTCGACACACCGACTGCAGCGCAAAATCAATCGCTCTCGTGGCTTGTCCGCGTGCTGCAGGATTCGCTGCAAATGACGGAAGGTGAAGTATTTCGTCATCCAGTGGTCAGCAGGAAGAATCCAACAGAGGCGCAGGGTGCGAACTGGAATCTGCACGTCCCGACACCATGAAAAAAATCAACATCTGCATGACCGCCGCGGTGCTGCTTTTTGCGGCAACCTTTCCGGCAGAGGCCGCCGACAGGCGATATCCCATTGCTTATGTGCAGAAAGTGGAAGTCACGAACCCTTCACGCCGCACGGCCTGGGAAGACAAGGATTTCCTGGATTGCGACGACGTCGTACTGACGGAGGAAGACGTCCGCTATGCCTTGCGGCACATGAGAAAGGTGCCGTGGAAAGTCTACGACCCTGAAAACACGGACACCACAGGGTGCCAAGGAAGCGCTCTTGTCACGTTCAAGAACGGAAGAATCCTAGCCATGGGCATTGAGCCCACCGGGCGAATCACCACTGCAGAGTACGACGCCGGAATGAAAATTGCGGCAAGTCCTGCGGGCTTCTACGAATGCGACCCTTGCAGGGAGCGCAAGATGAAGTTCCTGAAGGATGCGCTATACCGAGCCGATGAGCGACGGCTCAAGAAACTCGAGGCGGAAGGAAAAATTCCGCCGGGTGAAGCGGAACGGCGCCTGAAGACACTGCAAACCAGCCGCTGACCCTTGCGCCAACCCGCTTCGGCGGGTTTTCTTTCGCCCCGCTCTCCCGATCAACCACCCATCGGCTGGATAACATCACCCGATGCGAATCTCCCTCGAAAGCCCCGCCCAACCCGACGTCATCCAGCTCATCGACGACCTCGACGCCTACCAGAAGCCGCTGTATCCGCCCGAGTGCCACTACGGCATCGACATCGCTGCGCTGTCTGCCGCAAACGTGCTGTTCGCGGTGGCCCGCGACGGCGAAGGCACGGCCGTCGGTTGCGGAGCCATCGTGATGGAGCCGAAATTCGGCGAGCTCAAGCGCATGTACGTGCGACCCGAGAACCGGGGACAAGGCGTCGCGGCGAAAGTGCTGGGCTTCCTGGAGGGCGAAGCGATGGCGCGTGGCTGCGCGATGTTCAGGCTGGAAACGGGCGTGAGCCAGCCGGAAGCGCTGTCGTTCTATGCACGCGCGGGCTACGCCCGGCGAGGGCCGTTCGGGACGTACCCGGACGATCCGCTGAGCGTGTTCATGCAAAAGGAAATCGCGGGCTGAGAGGCTGCCGCCTCCATCGGCGATGAATCCGGTCAGCGCCTGATCCGCACCGAAGCCGCGCTGCGCTCGGCCTCTCCGTGGAACACGGCCTCGATGTTGTTGCCATCGGGGTTCAGCACGAACGCCGCGTAGTAGCCGGGGTGGTATGAGCGCTCACCCGGAGGGCCGTTGTCCCGCCCGCCATGCGTCAGTGCAGCCTTGTAGAACGCATCCACCATGGCCCGATCCCTCGCCTGGAACGCGAGGTGATGGCGCCCGGTGAGCTCGCCCTGCACTTCCTCGCTGTCGCGCGTCGAGACGAACAGCTCGTCCGCCCAGAAGTCTCGCTCGCCCGAGCCGCCCATGGGGATCTCCAGCGCTTCGAGGACGGCGGAATAGAAGGCCTTGCTCGCAGCCAGGTCGCGAACGACCAGGCCGATGTGGTCTATCAGGCGGCCTCGATGCAGTTCGCGTTTCTCCATGGAGTGCTCTTGACGGTTGGTGCGGGAGGCGGAGTCTACAGAGGCTCTCTCCAGACTGCCCTCGCGATCAGACTGCCTCCGGCGTTGCCAACGCCGCACGCATCGCACGGGTCGCGCTGTCGGCGGCGTCGATGCGACGGCTCATCTCCTCATTGACCAAACGCACCAAAGAGCCGAGTTCGGTGCGCGTGGGACTGAGTTGCTCCGTATCGCCCACTTCGAGCGGCGCAATGAGCTTTTCAAGGCATACATAGGCGCAGAGCACTTCGCGAAGACTGTCGGTGTCGTCGCAGGCTTGAAGAGCGAAAGCTTCGGCAGTATCGAAGCGGGTTGATGCGGATGGCGTACGCGAGCGAGTAGAAGCAGCCATGAGTGGCCTCCGTTGAAAACGCAGAGGTGCTTCGGGACGCCAATCCCAGACACGCCGAGCTTTCGGCGTGCGAGGCGCAGTGTATCGCCCGGAAGCGGAACTCACCGCAGTGAATTCAAAGCCGCATCCCAAGCCAGATCACCGTCTCGGTCGAAGCTGCAACAACCGGGCTCAGCAACTTCGCCCATACATGGCCCGCACGCATATGCGACGCCGACTGATCGTGGTGCAACTGCTCCTCCTCGACGATCTGCGATATGACGTGAACCGCAGCTTCGTCCTTGCCCGACAGCTCGCGCAACTGCGTCTTCAGGTGTCCCAGCACCACGCGCTCGACAGCCACGGTGGTCGCGGCAATGGCATGGCGGCCAAGCAGCCCGGTGAGCAGACCCAGCACCCATCCGCCGATGCCACACAGCCAGTAGCTGCGGCAACGGCGCACTCCCCGCCGCTGCAGCTCGGCCCAGAACAGCGCCCGGTGTCTTTCCTCATGGGACTTGAACTCGCGCAACTCCGGCACCAGTGACGGCGCAGTCCATCGCGCCACGAAGATCTGGGCTCTGTAGATGTTGACCGCACCTTGCTCGCCCGCATGGTCGACCTTGAGGATCCGTCCACCCAACGTCGAACCTCGATCCGCTAGCTTCCCCTCGTTCATCGCGCCCCTCTCATTTGCCGAGGATTTTGACAACTCGGCCGCCCGGCAGGCGCAAATCAGCGACATCAGGGGAAATACCTAGAGGCCAGGCCATCACCGGCTCGGGCGCTCCTTCCACGAGGGAAACAGCACGCCTCTCCGCCTCCTCAATCCCCTTCGCCCCTGGCCCGCTACTTGCGATCATGATCAAAAATGACAGAAAATTTTCTTATCTGACTTATATTTGTAAACTGGTTTTCAAAAAACGCACACTTTCGGGCGCATCGCACCCTCCATGAGCACCACTCTCGACACCCCAGGCACCACCGTGGCCCAGCGCATCGCGCAGGCATTGCCGCGGCTGTCGCGATCGCATCGGCAGGTGGCCGACTACGTGCTGGAGCACCCGCTGCAGGTCGCCACGCTGCCCATCGACGAGCTGGCGGCAGTGGTGGGCGTGTCGGTCGCCACTGCCAACCGCTTCGCGCGCGCGCTGGACTTCGACGGCTACGCGACCTTCCGCGCCGAGCTTGTGCGCGGCTTCGAGCCGCTGGTAGCGCCGGTGGAGCGCCTGCGCGGCAACCTGGAGCGGCCGACCACGGTGGCCGAGGTGTTCGCCACAGCGCTCGACGAGAGCCGCCGCAACATCGACGCCACGCGCCAGACGCTGGACTACGCCGCCTGCGAAGCCGCGGTGGAGCGCATCGGCAAGGCGCGCTCGGTCTACATCGGCGGCTTCGGCGCGAGCGCATGGCTCGCGGGCCTGCTGCAGCACGGGCTGGACGGCAGCTGCAGCGACGTGCGGCTGCTCGCGGGCGTCAGCGGCGTCACGCACGCCGCGCGCACGCTGATGCACGCGGGGCCGCAGGACGTGTTCATCGGCCTCACCTTTCCGCGCTACCTCACGGACACCATCGCGCTCGCGCAGATCGCGCGCAGCCAGGGCTGCGCGGTGATCGCCCTCACCGACCGCCCCAGCTCGCCGCTGGCCCCGCTGGCCGACGTGGCGCTCTTCTGCCAGACCGAGACCAGCTACCGCCCGAACTGCGAGACCAGCGTGCTCGCGCTGATCGAGGCGCTGACCAGCGCGGTGTCGCTGCGCGCGCCCGACCCGGTGCAGTCGGCCGGCCGCATCCTGCACGCCGTGCGGCCGTGGCTGCACGGTGCCAACGGGCTGCCCCGCATCAACGGGCTCGACACGAGCGCCCGCCAGCAAGACAAGACGACAGATGCCTCCGCCGCGAACGGCGCCGGCAAGAGAAAGAAGAAAGCTTCCCGATGACCCAGACCCACGTGCCCGTGATCGCCATCCACGGCGGCGCCGGCACCATCAGCGCCGCGACGACGAGCGCGGAACAGGCGCAGGCCTATCACGACGCGTTGAAGAGCATCGTGGCCGCCGCGCAGGCGATGCTGCTCAAGGGCGCGTCCGCGCTCGACGCAGCCTGCCTCGCGGTCGAGATGCTCGAAGACTGCCCGCTCTTCAACGCCGGCCACGGCGCGGTGTTCACGCACGACGAAACCCATGAGCTCGATGCCGCCGTGATGGACGGCGCCACGCTCGCCGCCGGTGCGGTTGCCGGCGTGTGCCACATCCGCCGCCCGGTGCGCGCCGCGCGCGCCGTGCTGGAAGACGGAGCCCACGTGCTGCTGGCCGGTGCCGGTGCCGAGGTGTTCGCGCGCGAACGCGGGCTGGAGATGGTCGAGCCTTCGTTCTTCTCCACCGAGGCTCGTCGCCAGCAGCTCTATCGCGTGCGCGGCACCGGCCGTGTCGTGACCGATCACGAGGGCGCGACGATGGCGGCGACAGGTTCGTCCCCGCTCGACGAGGACAAGAAGTTCGGCACCGTCGGCGCCGTCGCGCTCGACATGCACGGCCACCTGGCCGCGGCCACCTCCACCGGCGGCATGACCAACAAGCGCGTCGGCCGCATCGGCGATTCGCCCCTGATCGGCGCCGGCACCTATGCCGACGACCGCACGGCCGCCGTGTCGTGCACCGGCAGCGGCGAGATGTTCATCCGCGTCGCCGCGGCCTACGACGTGTGCGCGCGCATGGCCTACGGCGGCGCGACGCTCGAAGCCGCCACGCACGCGGTGGTGCAGCAGTCGCTGCCGGCCATCGGCGGCTCCGGCGGGCTGATCGCCGTGGACCGCCACGGCAACCTGAGCCTGGCCTTCAACTCCGAAGGCATGTATCGCGGCCACGCGCGCGGCAACGACGCACCGCAAACGGCCATCTTCGCCTGAAGCCGCACGCACGCTCGCTCGCACCCTCTTTTTCTCGCACTCCCATGTCCACCCCTGCCCTCGCCCTGCCGGACGGCCGCGTTCTCGCCGTCGACGACCTCACCGTTCGCTTCTCGACTTCCGAGCGCACGGTCGATGCCGTGAAGAAGCTGTCCTTCCACGTCGACCACGGCGAAACGCTCGCGGTGGTGGGCGAATCGGGTTCGGGCAAGTCGGTCACCTCGCTCGCGCTGATGCGGCTGGTGGAGCATGGCGGCGGCCGCATCCTCAACGGCAGCATGATGTTCCGCCGCCGCAACGGCGAAGTGCTCGACCTGGCGCAGGCACGCGACAGCGCGATGCGCAACATCCGCGGCGCGGACATCGCGATGATCTTCCAGGAGCCGATGACGTCGCTGAACCCGGTGTTCACGGCAGGCGACCAGATCGCCGAGGCCATCCGCATCCACCAGGGCAAGAGCGATGCGGCCGCGCGCGCCGAAGCGCTGCGCATGCTGGAGCTGGTGCGCATTCCCGAGGCGCGCAACGTGCTCGACCGCTACCCGCACCAGCTCTCGGGCGGCATGCGTCAGCGCGTGATGATCGCGATGGCGCTGTCGTGCAAGCCGCAGCTGCTGATCGCCGACGAACCCACCACCGCGCTGGACGTGACTATTCAGGCGCAGATCCTCCAGCTCATCCGCGAGCTGCAGAAGGAGATGCGCATGGGCGTGCTCTTCATCACGCACGACATGGGCGTGGTGGCCGAGATCGCCGACCGCGTGCTCGTGATGTACCGCGGCGACAAGGTGGAAGCCGGCAGCTCCGACACCGTGTTCGCGGCGCCGCAGCACCCCTACACCAAGGCACTGCTGTCGGCCGTGCCGAAGCTCGGCGCGATGCAGGGCACCGACCTGCCGGCCAAGTTCGAGCTGCTGCGCACCGAGGCCAGCGCCGACACCGTGCCGTGCACCCAGACCACGCCGCAGGACACCGTGCGCCACGCCGACGGCCCCATCCTGCGCGTGCGCGACCTCGTCACCCGCTTCGACGTGCGCAGCGGCCTCTTCGGCCGCGTGAAGCGCCGCGTGCATGCGGTGGAGAAGATCAGCTTCGACCTGTACCCCGGCGAAACGCTGGCGCTGGTCGGCGAATCGGGCTGCGGCAAGTCGACCACCGGCCGCTCGCTGCTGCGCCTGGTCGAGAGCCAGAGCGGCGCCATCGAGTTCGGCGGCAAGAACATCCGCGACCTGCCCACGCGCGAGCTGCAGGCGCTGCGCCGCAACATCCAGTTCATCTTCCAGGACCCCTTCGCCTCGCTCGATCCGCGCGTGACGGTGGGCTTCTCGATCATGGAGCCGCTGCTCATCCACAAGATGGCCAGCGGCGCCGAGGCGCAACAGCGCGTGGACTGGCTGCTGCAGAAGGTCGGCCTGCCGCCGGAAGTGGCACAGCGCTATCCGCACGAGTTCTCGGGCGGCCAGCGGCAGCGCATCGCGATCGCGCGCGCACTGGCGCTCAACCCCAAGGTGGTGGTGGCCGACGAATCGGTGTCGGCGCTGGACGTGTCGATCCAGGCGCAGATCGTCAACCTGATGCTCGACCTGCAGCGCGAGCTTGGCGTGGCTTTTCTCTTCATCTCGCACGACATGGCGGTGGTGGAGCGCATCAGCCACCGGGTGGCCGTGATGTACCTGGGCCAGATCGTCGAGATCGGTCCGCGCCGCGCGGTGTTCGAGGCTCCGCAGCACGCCTACACCCGCAAGCTGATGGCGGCGGTGCCGGTGGCCGACCCGTCGCGCCGCAACAAGCCGCGCGCGCTGCTCGAAGGCGAGATTCCCAGCCCGATCCGCGCGGTAGGCGACGAGCCCGAGGTGCCGCCGCTGGTGCAGGTCGCGCCCGGCCACTTCGTTGCACGGCACGCCATCGGCGGCGCGTTCTGACCCCCCGTTTTTTCTTCACTCATTTTTCTCAACCCGCAGGCCCTCCTGCTTTTTTCCTCGAACCGACTGGAGTTCTTCCATGACGCAACAAGCTTCCTCCTCCCTGCGATGGGCATCCGCACTGCTGGGCCTGGCCGCGCTGGCCGCCTCGGGCACGGCACTGGCCGCGAAAGACGTGGTGCTGTCGATCGGCTACCAGCCGGAAACGCTGGACCCGTACAACACCAACACCACCATCACCACCGCGGTGACGAAGACCTTCTATGAAGGCCTGTTCCAGTTCGACAAGGACCTGAAGGTGCAGAACGTGCTGGCCGAGGGCTACGAGGTGTCGAAGGACGGCCTGGTCTACACCATCAAGCTGCGCACCGGCGTGAAGTTCCACGACGGCACCGACTTCAACGCGGACGCCGTGAAGTTCACGCTCGACCGCGTGCTGAACCAGGACAACAAGCTGCTGCGCTACAACCAGTTCAACCGCGTGAGCAAGGTCGAGGCGGTGAACCCGACGACCGTGCGCATCACGCTGAAGGAGCCCTTCGGCCCCTTCATCAACTCGCTGGCGCACGCCTCGGCCGCCATGATCTCGCCCACCGCGCTGAAGAAGTGGGGCAACAAGGACATCGCCTTCCACCCCGTGGGCACCGGCCCCTTCGAATTCGTCGAGTGGAAGCAGACCGAAGCGGTCAAGGCCAAGAAGTTCGACGGCTACTGGAAGAAGGGCTACCCGAAGGTCGACAACGTGTCGTGGAAGCCGGTGCTGGAGAACAACACGCGCGCCGCGATGCTGCAGACCGGCGAGGCCGATTTCGCCTTCCCCATTCCCTATGAGCAGGCCGAGCTGCTGAAGAAGAGCGACAAGCTCGAAGTGGTGGCCACGCCCTCGATCATCACGCGCTTCCTGGCATTCAACATGCTGCAGAAGCCCTACGACAACCCGAAGGTGCGCGAGGCCATCGGCTACGCCATCAACAAGGAAGCGCTGGCCAAGGTCGCCTTCGGCGGCTATGCCTTCCCCGCGCAGGGCGTGCTGCCCCAGGGCGTGAAGTACGCCGAGAAGATGGCTCCCATTCCCTATGACCTGAAGAAGGCCAAGGAGCTGATGAAGGAAGCCGGCTACCCCGACGGCTTCGAGTCGGTGCTGTGGAGCGCCTACAACAACACGACCTCGCAGAAGACGATCCAGTTCGTGCAGCAGCAGCTCGCGCAGATCGGCATCAAGCTGCAGGTGCAAGCCCTCGAAGTGGGCCAGCGCACCGAGCAGGTGGATGCATGGCCCGATCCGAAGACGGCCAAGGTCCGCATGTACTACACGGGCTGGTCGTCGTCGACCGGCGAAGCCGACTGGGGCCTGCGCCCGCTGTTCGCCTCGGAAGCCTGGGCTCCCAAGCTGAACAACATGTCGTTCTACAAGAGCGAGGTGGTCGACAGCTCGCTGGCCAAGGCGCTGGTGACCACGGACGAGAAGGAACGCGCAGCGCTGTACAAGACCGCGCAGGAAGAGATCCGCAAGGACCTGCCGCGCGTGCCGATGATCACCGAGCAGAACCTGTCGGCGCACGCCAAGCGTCTCTCGGGCGTGTTCGTGATGCCTGACGGCAACATCAACATCGACGCCATTGCGGTGTCGAACTGATCCCCGGTTTCTCGTTTCCTGACTGACTGCCCGGCGGGCGGTGGCATGCCGCCATCGCCCGCCCGCGGCAACCGCACCCCATGCTGAATTACTTCCTCAAACGACTGTTGGGCCTGATCCCCACGCTGCTCATCGTGGCGGTGCTGGTGTTCCTGTTCGTCCACATGCTGCCCGGCGATCCGGCGCGACTTGCCGCCGGCCAGGACGCCGACGAGCAGACCGTGGCCATGGTCCGCGCGGAGCTCGGGCTGGACAAGCCGCTGCCGCAGCAGTTCGTGAGCTTCTTCACCCACATCCTGCAGGGCGACTTCGGCACCTCCATCCGCACGCGGCGGCCGGTGGCGACCGAGATCGGCGAGCGCTTCTTCCCGACGGTGATGCTGACCATCACCAGCATGGTGTGGGCGGTGATCTTCGGCATGGGCATCGGCATCGTTTCCGCCGTGTACCGCAACAAATGGCCCGACCGGCTGGGCATGACGCTCGCCGTGTCGGGCATCTCCTTTCCCGCATTCGCGCTCGGCATGCTGCTGATGCAGATCTTCTCGGTCCAGCTCGGATGGCTGCCCACGGTGGGCGCCAGCAGCTGGAAGCACTACATCCTGCCCTCGATCACGCTGGGCGCCGCGGTGGCGGCCGTGATGGCGCGCTTCACGCGGGCCTCCTTCGTCGAGGTGATCCAGGAAGACTTCGTGCGCACCGCGCGCGCCAAGGGCGTGCGCGAGCGCGTGGTGATCATCAAGCACTGCCTGCGCAACGCGCTCATTCCGGTGGTGACGATGATGGGCCTGCAGTTCGGCTTCCTGCTGGGCGGCTCGATCCTGGTCGAGGCGGTGTTCAACTGGCCGGGCCTCGGCCGCCTGCTGGTCGACGCAGTGCAGATGCGCGACTACCCCGTCATCCAGACGCTGGTGCTGCTGTTCTCGCTCGAATTCATCCTGATCAACCTGCTGGTGGATGTGCTGTACGGCTACATCAACCCGACCATCCGATACAAGTGAGCAAGCAGCCATGACGCAACAAGCTTCCGGCATGCCTGCCGAAACCATCGCCGCGACCGTACCTGTCGTCGCCGTCCAGACCGCCGGCAAGGTCCGCACGCCCTGGGGCGAATGCTGGCGCCGCTTCAAGAAGCAGCCGGTGGGCATCGTCGCCGCGCTCTTCGTGCTGCTGCTGGTGTTCGTCGCGGTGTTCGCGCCGTGGATCGTGCCCTTCGATCCGGAGAACTACTTCGACTACGACATGCTGAACACCGGCCCCTCGGCCGCGCACTGGTTCGGCGTCGACCCACTGGGCCGCGACATCTTCAGCCGCATCCTGATGGGCGCTCGCATCTCGCTGATGGCCGGCTTCCTGTCGGTGGTGCTGGGCGGCATCGTCGGCACGGCCTTCGGCCTGCTGGCGGGCTACTACGAAGGCTGGTGGGACCGCATCGTGATGCGCATCTCGGACGTGCTGTTCGCCTTCCCCGGCATCCTGCTGGCGCTGGGCGTGGTGGCCATCCTGGGCAGCAGCATGACCAACGTGGTGGTGGCTGTGTCGGTGTTCAGCGTGCCTGCCTTCGCGCGGCTGGTGCGCGGCAACACGCTGGTGCTGAAGCAGCAGACCTACATCGAGGCCGAGCGCAGCATCGGTGCCTCGGACTGGACCATCATCGTGCGGCACATCCTGCCGGGCACCATCTCGTCGATCGTGGTGTATTTCTCGATGCGCGTGGGCACCTCGATCATCACGGCGGCCAGCCTTTCGTTCCTGGGCATGGGCGCGCAGCCGCCGACGCCCGAATGGGGCGCGATGCTCAGCGAGGCCCGCGCCGACATGGTGACCTCGCCGCACGTGGCGCTGTTCCCCAGCCTGGCCATCTTCTTCACCGTGCTCGCCTTCAACCTGCTGGGCGATGCACTGCGCGACGCGCTCGATCCGAAAATCGACCGCCAGTAATTCCGGTTCCCCTCCTTCATGTCTTCCAGCAAGCAGCAAGCCCCTCTTCCCTTCATCGGCAACCTGCTCCAGGGCGAACGCAACGCCATCACCGACGTCGCGGGCGTCACCGTGGGTCATCGCACGCTGGCCGACGGCCCGGTGCAGACGGGCGTGACCGTCATCCGCCCCCATGCGGGCGATCCGTTCCGCGACAAGGTGCCCGCCGCCGCGGTTGTGCTCAACGGCTTCGGCAAGAGCGTCGGGCTGTTGCAGGTGGAAGAGCTCGGTGTGCTCGAGACGCCCATCGCGCTGACGAACACCTTCTCGGTGGGCACGGTGGCGGCAGCGCAGATCCGCCGCTGCGTGGCCGACAACCCCGAGACCGGCCGCACGCTGCCCACAGTGAACCCGCTGGTGTTCGAGTGCAACGACGGCTTCCTCAACGACATCCAGCGCATGGCCGTGAGCGAGGCCGATTACCTGCAGGCGCTGGCCGATGCCGGCGCCGACTTCGAGCAGGGCTCGGTCGGTGCGGGGCGTGGCATGTCGAGCTTCCAGCTCAAGGGCGGCATCGGCAGCGCATCGCGGCGGGTGTCGGCGCGCAACGACGGCACCAGCGGCGGCCTGGGCGGCAGCAAGAACGTCGGCACCGGCGGCCTGCACACGGTGGGCGCGCTGGTCCTGGCGAATTACGGACGCCAGCCGCAGCTGCTGCTGGCCGGGCACGCGGTGGGCGAACGGCTCGCCGCGCTGCAGGCCGAGCGCAGCCTTCCGGCGGTGAACGAGGCCGAGAAGGGCTCGATCATCATCGTGCTGGCCACCGACGCCCCGCTCGACGCGCGCCAGCTGCGCCGCCTCGCGCTGCGCGCCGGGGCCGGTCTGGCCCGCACGGGCTCGGTCTTCGGGCACGGCAGCGGCGACATCGTGCTGGCCTTCTCCACCGCCTACACCGTGCCCGGCAGCGTCGACCGGCCGATGCCGGCGGTGGCGATGCTGCACGACGGCCTGCTCGATGGCCTGTTCCAGGCCGCGGCCGACAGCACGGAACAGGCGATCATCCATGCCCTGTGGCGCGCAACGCCCGTCACCGGGCGCGACGGCAACCACCGCGCCGCCCTGGGCGACGTGCTGCCCGCCTCCACTCTCTTCTCAACCCACGCCTGATTGCGAGCCGCTCCATGAAAGTCCTGATCTCCACCGACATCGAAGGCGTCGCCGGCGTCTACCACTCCGAGCAGGTGCGCGCGGGCAACCCCGAGTACGAGCGGGCGCGGCTGCTGATGACGCACGAGGCCAACGCCGCCATCGCCGGCGCCTTCGACGCGGGCGCCACCGAGGTGCTGGTGAACGACTCGCACGGGGGCTTCCGCAACATGCCGCCCGACCTGCTCGACGCCCGCGCCCGCGTGGTGCAGGGCAAGCCGCGCTACCTGAGCATGGTGGCGGGCGTGGAAGAAGGCGTGGATGCCGTCTGCATGGTCGGCTACCACTCGCGTGCGCAGGGGCGCGGCATCCTGGCGCACACCATCAACAGCTTCGCCTTCGCGGGCATCTCGCTCGGCGGGCAGGAACTGGGCGAGGCCGGACTCTACGGCGCCCTGGCCGGCGAGTACGGCGTGCCCGTGGTAATGGCCAGCGGCGACGACGTGTTCATTTCCGAGAACCGCCCGCTCTTCCCGCACGCGACCTTCGTCGAGACCAAGAAGGCCACCGGCTGCACCAGCGGCGTCTCGCTGTCGCCCGAGCAGTCGCGCCGTGCCATCCGCGCCGGCGTGGAAGAAGCGCTGGCGGCTCGCGCGAAGGCGAAGCCGCTCGTCTTCGAAGGCCCGCAGACCGTGACGCTGCGCACCCAGACCTCCGCGCTGGCCGACCTGTTCTGCCAGTGGCCGGACTTCGAGCGCGTGGACGGTGTCACTCTGCGCTTCACCGCCCGCACGGTGGAAGCCGCCGTGCGCATGCTGAACTGCTGCTCGGCGATGTCCTCGATGCTGCGCTGAGGCGCTGCTGCTGCCGGGTTCAGGCCGGCGTGGCCTTGAGGGCGAGCAGGTTGTCGCGCAGTGCCTGCATCAGCGGCGACCATGTCGAGCCCGGGCGCGACAGCAGCACCACGGCGCGCGGCACCTTCAGCGCCGGCACCGGCAGCACGGCAAAACGGCGGTCGTCGGCATGCCGCATGAAGGAGCGCGGCACCAAGGTGACGAGATCGGTCGCCGCCAGCACCGACAGATTGAGCTCGGACGCGAATGGCACCTCCATCACGACGCGCGGCGCGGACAGGTTGTGGCGCGCGAAGATGTCGGCGATGGCCTTGAAGGCCGCGGAACTGGCCGGCCCCGAGATCCATCCGTACGTGGCGACATCGGCCAGGGCCACGCGGGCGCGCTGCGCCAGCGGATGGCCCGACCGCACCAGCGGCAGCATAGGGTCGTTGTCGACCTTCGTGCGCTCGGCATCCAGCGGCTGGCCTTCGTAGGCCGGCACCATTGCAAGGTCCAGTTCGCCTTCGCGCACCAGCGTGGCAAGGGTATCCGACCGGTCGACGCGCAGGCGCACCCGCAGCCCCGGGCGCTTGACCAGCAAAGAGCCCAGCGCCCCCGCGACACGATTGCCCGAGGTGGTGTCGGTCACGCCCACGCGCAGCAGCCCCGACTGCTGCGCCCGCATCTCGTTGGCCAGCTGCACCGTGTCCGCATAGTCGGCCTGCAGCCGGCGCGCCTGCTCGGCGACCCTCAGTCCGGCCGAAGTCAGCACCATGCCGCGCGCGCTGCGCTCGAACAGTTGCAGCCCGAACTCGGCCTCCACCCGGCGCACGGCCTTGGTCAGCGCGGGCTGGGTCACGCCCTGCTCGTCGGCCGCGGTGGAGAGCAGGCCCGACTTGGCTACCGCGAGGAAGTATTCGATATCGCGCATCGACAGTGACATTCCTGGAGTTTATGACTTGAACGTCATTCAGGAATGGGATCGGGCGGCACCGGCACTTAGATTCCGGATACGCCAACCCCTCGATCCACCGCCATGCCAACGCACTCCTCTGCACCGAACATCGTCCTCATCGTCGCCGACAACCTCGGCTGGGGTGAGCTGGGCTGCTACGGCGGAGGCGCATTGCGCGGCGCGCCCACGCCGAACATCGACGCCCTTGCGAAGCAGGGCTTGCTGCTTCAGAACTTCAATGTCGAAAGCGACTGCGTGCCGACCCGCTCGGCCCTGATGAGCGGCCGGCACCCGATTCGCACCGGCTGCCTGCAGTCGGTGCCGCCGGGCCTCCCCCAGGGGCTGACCCGGCGCGAGATCACGCTGGCCCAGTTGCTGTCGGCGCGAGGCTATGCCACCGCGCACTACGGCAAGTGGCACCTGGGCGACGTGCCCGGGCGTTTTCCTTCGGACCGGGGCTTCGACGAGTGGTACGGCATTCCGCGCACCACCGACGAGAGCCAGTTCACCTCGACGGTCGGCTTCGACCCCTCCGTGGTGGACCTGCCCTGGATCATGCGCGGCCGCAGCGGCGAGCCCTCGGAGAACGTGAAGGTGTACGACCTGGATGCACGGCGGCAGATCGATGCCGATCTGGTGGACATGTCCATCGGCTTCATGAAGCGCCACGCCGAAGCCGGTACGCCTTTCTTCCTCTACCTGCCCCTTGTGCACCTGCATTTCCCCACGCTGCCGCACCCCGACTTCGCGGGCCGCACCGGTGCCGGCGACTTCGCGGATTCGATGGTGGAAATGGACCACCGCGTCGGCCAGGTGATCAGGGCACTGGACGAGCTGGGTGCGGCCGACAACACGCTCCTGATCTTCTGCAGCGACAACGGGCCCGAGTTCCGGGCGCCTTATCGCGGCACCGCCGGCCCCTGGAGCGGCACCTATCACACGGCCATGGAAGGCAGCCTGCGCGTGCCCTTCATTGCACGCTGGCCGGGCCGCATTGCAGCCGGCCGCACGAGCAACGAGATCGTCCACGTGACCGACTTGTTCACGACGCTGGCCGGCGTGGCCGGTGCCGCCGTGCCGCAGGACCGGCCAATCGACGGCGTGGACCAGTTGCCCTTCTTGCTGGGCGAGTGCGAGAAATCGGCGCGCGAGGGTTTTCCGTTCTATATCAAAAACGATCTGCGCGCCGTGAAGTGGCGCGACTGGAAACTGCATTTCTACTGGGAGCCCGAGGTCAACGAAGGAAAGGGCAAGCTGGAGTCGCCGTACCTTTTCAACACCACCCGCGACCCCAAGGAAACGACGGACGTGCTGGTCCACAACACATGGGTGCTGGGGCCGGTGCTCAAGCTGGTGAAGGCGTTCCAGGACAGTTTTGCGCAGCATCCCAACACCCCGCCCGGCCAACTCGACGGACAGTGAGCCAACCATGAACGACATGCCCTTTCCTTCACGTCGCGGCGCGTTGGCCGCCTTGGGCGGCGCCGTGGCGCTGGCCGCCTCGCCCCGTCTCTTCGCCCAGGGCGCCGCGACGGGCCGGCCCATCACGTGGCTGGTCGGTCAGCCACCCGGCGGCAGCGTGGACATCCTCACGCGCCTTGTCGCACGACAGGTCGAACAGATACTCGGGCAATCGGTGATCGTGGACAACCGGCCAGGCGCTGCGGGAGCTATCGCATTGCAGGCAGCCGCAAGGGCCCCGCATGACGGGCTGACGGTGGTCACCGTTCCCGGGCCGAACCTGACCAACATTCCTGTCCCCCAGATCGGCAAGGAGCTGACCGGCGTGGCCACACTGGCCAAGGGCCCGATGGTGCTGGTAAGCACCACGGCCAGCTCCTTGCCGCCCACGCTGGCCGGGTTGCTCGCCGCCGCCGGAAAGGATCCCAAGGCCTTCAGCTTCGCCTCGTCCGGCAACGGAACCAGCCAGCACCTGGCCGGTGAGCTGATGAACCAGATCGCACGCACGCAGATAGTGCATGTGCCCTACAAAGGAGGCAGCCAGGCCGTCACGGACGTGGTGGGCGGGCAAGTACCGCTGGGGATGCTCGGCATCACCCCCGTCCTGCCGCACATCAAGGCAGGCAGGCTGCACGCATACGGCGTGACGACTGCGACTCGCTCGGCCACGCTGCCCGACGTACCCACGCTGCGCGAGGCCGGGCTGCCCGGTTTCGACGCGGATCAATGGTTCGTCGTGGCCACGCCCGCGGGCGTGCCCGCCGAGCGCGTGCGCGCCCTCAACGCGGCCATCGGGCAAGCCCTGCAGAAGCCCGAAGTGCAGGCGGGCTATACAGCCGCGGGTGTCGTGCCCGCGCCGGCCACGGCGGAACAAACCACAGCCTTCGTGACGCAGGAACTGCAGCGTTGGCAGGCGCTCGCGAAAAAAGCCAATCTGGCACTGGATTGACCGGCCCGCCGCCGGCCTCGATGCCGGCGAACAGCACATGCACGCTCGCCGGGAACGGGCGCTCGGGACCGGAGCAATTCCGGCAGCCGGCCTGTCGGCCAATCGGGCATTGCGCGCACCCGACATTTCTCGCACATTCATCGGGCTGTCTTCCGGCTCCCGGATTTACGCGGTCCGGCGCCTCCGTGCCGGCCCTCCCGCCTTATCCGGAATAAGCATCCAACCATCCCGCAACCCGCATGGATGCTGGCGAATAAGCTTATCCGCATAAAGCGCGAACCAAAAAATAGTTTGGTTCCATAAGGAGCACTTGGAAAATCGCGCCTTCTTGCTGGGGTGCCCCGTTCCACGCGCGGCACCGCACTTCCTCAAGACACACGCACGATGTACCAATACACAGAATTCGACCGCCAGTTCGTCCACCAACGGGCTGCCCAGTTCCGCGACCAGCTCGAACGCTGGCAGAAGGGCAAGCTCGCCGAAGACGAGTTCCGCCCCCTGCGCCTGCAAAACGGCTGGTATGTGCAGCGCTACGCGCCGATGCTGCGCGTGGCCGTGCCTTATGGCGAACTGTCGAGCCGACAGCTGCGCGTGCTGGCGCGCATCGCACGCGAGTACGACGAGCCCGAGGCCGAGGTCTACAAGAAGGCCATCGAAACGCAAGGCCAGCTCGGCAGCCACAAGCTGCCCACCCACTACGCCCATTTCTCGACCCGCCAGAACGTCCAGTACAACTGGATTCCGCTGGCCAAGTCGGCCGACGTGATGGACCTGCTGGCCTCGGTCGACATGCACGGCATCCAGACCAGCGGCAACTGCATCCGCAACATCACCAGCGACGAGCGCGCCGGCATCGCCATCGACGAAGTGGCCGACCCGCGCCCGTTCGCGGAAATCATGCGCCAGTGGAGCACGCTGCACCCCGAGTTCGCGTTCCTGCCGCGCAAGTTCAAGATCGCCATCACCGGCGCCACCGAGGACCGCGCCGCCACCGGCTGGCACGACGTGGGCCTGCACGTGGTGAAGAACGAAGCCGGCCAGATCGGCTTCCGCGTGCAGGTGGGCGGCGGCATGGGCCGTACGCCCATCGTGGGCACGGTGCTGCGCGAGTTCCTGCCGTGGCAGCAGATCATGAACTACCTCGAGGCCGTGATCCGCGTCTACAACCGCTACGGCCGCCGCGACAACATCTACAAGGCGCGCATCAAGATCCTGGTGAAGGCCGAGGGCCAGCGCTACATCGACGACGTCGAGGCCGAGTACAAGCAGATCCTCGAGCACGACGGCGGGCCGCACACCATCACGCAGGAAGAGTACGACCGCGTGGCCGCCTCCTTCGTGCCGCCGACGCTGGCCACCCGCGTGCTGCAGAGCGCCGAGAAGACCGACGCCGAGCTGCGCGCCCACGCCGCCGACGACGTGCAGTTCGCCCGCTGGCTCGCGCGCAACGTGGCGCCGCACAAGAACCCGGCCCTGCGTGCCGTGACGCTGTCGTTCAAGCGCCTGAAGCAGGCGCCCGGCGACGCGTCGGCCGACCAGCTCGACACGCTCGCCGAACTGGCCGACCGCTTCTCGGCCGGCGAAGCCCGCGTGACGCACGACCAGAACGTGGTGCTGCCCTGGGTGCACGCCGAAGACCTGCACGCGCTGTGGCTCGCCGCCCGCGCCGCCGGCTTCGCCAGCGCCAACGTGCACCTGCTGACGGACATGATCGCCTGCCCCGGCGGCGACTTCTGCGCGCTGGCCAACGCACGCTCCATTCCCGTCGCCGAAGCCATCACCGAGCGCTACCAGGACCTCGACGAGCTCGACGACCTGGGCGAGATCGACCTGCACATCAGCGGCTGCATCAATTCGTGCGGCCACCACCACAGCGGCCATATCGGCATCCTGGGCGTCGACAAGGACGGCAAGGAGTGGTACCAGGTCACCCTCGGCGGCTCCGACGGCTCCGCGCTCAGCGGCACGCCGCAGGCCGGCAAGGTGGTCGGCCCCTCGTTCTCGGCGGCAGAAGTGCCCGGCGTGATCGAGGCCGTGCTCAACACCTACCGCGACACCCGCGAAAGCGGAGAGAACTTCATCGACACACTGCGCCGCGTGGGCCACGACCCGTTCAAGGTCGCCGCCAACGGTGCGCGTTTCAAGGTGGAGGAAGCAGCATGAAAAAGACCCTGAACATCCTGGCAGCCGAAGAACACATCGACGACGGCGACCCGAAGGTGCTGCAGCTGGCCAACGACGCCGATCCGCTCGCCATCGAGGTGTGCCTGGCGGACATCGAGCGCATCGACCTGCACTTTCCGAAGTTCACCGACGGCCGCGCCTACAGCCAGGCCTTCCTGCTGCGCCGCCGCCTCGGCTTCACGGGCGACATCCGCGCCACGGGCGACGTGCTGATCGACCAGCTGGTGCAGATGGAACGCACCGGCTTCTCCAGCGCCGTGCTCAAGGAAGGCGTGGACGCCTCCGACGCGCAGCGCCAGTTCGACCGCTTCGCCGCCTTCTACCAGGGCGATGCGGTGAAGACCGCGCCGCATTTCGCGGTCGGCAACTGAGACGCGTGGAAGCACCTGAGATGAGCATCGACCTCGAACGCATCAACGCCGAACTCGGCCGCAACTCGGAAGGCCTGGTGGACTGGGCACTCGGCCTGGGCCAGCCCGCGATCGTCACCACGAACTTCCGGCCCTTCGAGGCCGTGATCCTGCACATGGTCACGCGCGTGAAGCGCGACGTGCCGGTGATCTGGATGGACAACGGCTACAACACCGAAGCCACCTACCGCTTCGCCGACGAGGTGACGAAGCAACTGGGCCTGGACCTGCACATCTACCTGCCGCGCCGCTCGCGCGCGCACCGAGAGGCAGTGGAAGGCCCGACGCCGGCGCTCGACGATCCGCGCCATGCCGCCTTCACCGAAGAGGTGAAGCTGGAGCCCTTCGCCCGCGCGCTGCGCGAGACAGCGCCCAAGGTCTGGTTCACCGCGCTGCGCGCCACCGACACGGCCGTGCGTGCGCAGATGGACCCGGTCAGCGTGAATCCCGACGGCCTGATCAAGGTCGCGCCGCTGCTGCACTGGTCGTCCAAGGATCTGCACGAGTACTGCGTGAAGCACGGCCTGCCCAACAACTTCGACTACGTCGACCCGACCAAGGGCGAAGACAACCGCGAGTGCGGACTGCATCTCGCGCACTGAGCGCCTGCACCGCACCGACCAACCGCATCCAGCCCCATCCTCCGATGAACGCCCGTACCGAAACCGATCTGCTGCTGCCGCCCGCGCACCTTTCCAACACGCACCTCGATGCGCTGGAGGAAGAAACCATCTTCATCCTGCGCGAAGTCGCGGCCGCCTTCGAGCGCCCCACCCTGCTGTTCTCGGGCGGCAAGGATTCGCTGGTGCTGCTGAAGTGCGCGGAGAAGGCGTTCGGCGTCGGCCGCATTCCCTATCCGCTGCTGATGATCGACACCGGTCACAACTTCCCCGAGGTCACGGCCTACCGTGACCAGCGCGCGAAGGAACTGGGCGCAGAGCTGATCGTGCGCAGCGTGGAAGACTCGATGAAGCGCGGCACCGTGCGCCTGGCCCACCCGGGCGAGTCGCGCAATGCGCACCAGTCGGTGACGCTGCTGGAGGCGATTGAAGAATTCCGCTTCGACGCGCTGATCGGCGGCGCCCGTCGCGACGAGGAAAAGGCGCGCGCCAAGGAGCGCATCTTTTCGCACCGCGACAGCTTCGGCCAATGGCAGCCCAAGGACCAGCGCCCCGAGCTGTGGACGCTGTTCAACACCCGCCTCGCCCCGGGCGAACACTTCCGCGTGTTCCCGATCTCGAACTGGACCGAGCTCGACGTGTGGCAGTACATCGCCCGCGAGGAAGTCGGCCTGCCCTCGATCTACTACACGCACAGGCGCGAAGTGGTGGAGCGCCGCGGCCTGCTGGTGCCCGTGACCGATCTCACCCCGCCGCGCGACGGCGAGACGGTGCAGGTGCGCGACGTGCGCTTCCGCACCGTGGGCGACATCACCACCACCTGCCCGGTGGAAAGCCTGGCGGCAGACGCGAGCGACGTGGTGCTAGAGACCCTGTCGGTCGACGTGAGCGAGCGCGGAGCCACGCGCATGGACGACATGACGTCCGAAGCATCCATGGAAAAGCGAAAGAAAGACGGGTATTTCTGACCCACCCCCAGGCTTCGCGCACTTCGTGTCGCTACGCCCACCCCCTCGAAGGGGGCAACACCAGCGGCCCGGCAAAGCCGGTTCCGCGGTGTTCCACGAATTGGAGAACCACTCAATGAACGCTGCCGTAATTTCCAACGCCTCGCCCGCCGACGTCCACGGCGACACCGGCACCGCCCTGCGCTTCATCACCTGCGGCTCGGTCGACGACGGCAAGAGCACGCTCATCGGCCGACTGCTGGTCGACAGCAAGACCGTGCTGCAGGACCAGCTGGCCGGCGTGCAGCGCGGCGGCGAGACCGACCTCGCGCTGCTGACCGACGGCCTCTCTGCCGAGCGCGAGCAGGGCATCACCATCGACGTGGCCTACCGCTACTTCTCGACCGCCAAGCGCAAGTTCATCATCGGCGACGCGCCGGGCCATGAGCAGTACACGCGCAACATGGTCACGGCCGCCTCGGCCGCCGACGCCGCCGTGGTGCTGGTCGACGCGACCAAGCTGGCCTGGGCCGCCGAAGTGGAAGACGGCACCGTGGTCAAGCGCGAACTGCTGCCGCAGACGCGCCGCCACTCGCTGCTGTGCCATCTGCTGCGCGTGCAGTCGATCGTGTTCGCCGTGAACAAACTCGATGCCATCGGCGATGCCGGCCTGGCCTTCGAGCGCATCTCGGCCGCGCTGAACGCCTTTGCCGAAGCGGCCGGCGTGAAGGTAGCGGGCATCGTGCCGATCTCCGCGCTCAAGGGCTGGAACGTGGCCACGCGCCACGCCGACTGGGTCGGCTACGAGGGCCCGAGCCTGCTCGAGCTGCTCGAGGAACTGCCGGTCACCGCGCAGGACGAAGCCGTGCCCTTCGCCTTCCCGGTGCAGTGGGTCGAGAAGTTCTCGTCGTCGGCCGACACCTCGCAGGGTCGCCGCGTGTTCTGGGGCCGCGTCGCCTCGGGCCACGTGGAGCCGGGCCAGCGCGTGACCGTGCTGCCGAGCAACCAGACCGCCACCGTCGCCCAGGTGCTGAGCCACACGCGCCAGCCCAAGGCGGTGCATGCGGGCCACAGCGCCGGCATCGTGCTCGACCGCGAGGTCGACGTGTCGCGCGGCGACTGGCTGCTGGCGCCCGGCGCCTTCGAGCCGGTGCGCGAGATCACCGCCACCGTGGCCTGGCTCGACGACGAGCCGCTGGTCGCGGGCCGTGTGTACTGGGCACTGCAGGGCCATCGCTGGGTGAAGGCCAAGGTGGCGCGCATCGTCGACCGCGTGAACATCACGACGCTCGATTCCGAGCCGGCGACGCAGCTGGAAGCCAATTCCATCGGCGACGTGGTGCTGGCGCTGCAGCAGCCGCTGGCCGTGCTGCCCTTCACGCAATCGCGTGCCCTGGGCTCCCTCGTGCTGGTCGATACGGCCTCCCACAGGACCGCCGCTGCCGTGCTCGTGCAGCCCTCCGCCGCAAAGGCCTAAAATCCCGGGTTTTCCCCGACCTCACCACTGACGCCAAAAAACAAATGACCCACGTCGTCTCCGAAGCCTGCATCCGTTGCAAATACACCGACTGCGTGGACGTTTGCCCCGTCGACTGTTTCCGCGAAGGTCCCAACATGCTGGTGATCGACCCGGACGAATGCATCGACTGCGCGGTCTGCATCCCCGAGTGCCCGGTCAACGCGATCTACGCCGAGGAAGACCTGCCGGCCAACCAGATCGCCTTCATCAAGATCAACGCCGAGCTGGCCCAGGCCGACGGCTGGAAGAGCATCACCAAGCGCAAGCCCGCCCTGCCCGACGCCGAGGAGTGGAAGGACAAGACGGACAAGGTCGGGGAGCTGGTGCGCTGAACCAGCCCGCCGTTCCCGCCGCTCTTCCGATCGAGACCGACGCCCTGATCGTCGGCGCCGGCCCCGTGGGGCTGTTCCAGGCCTTCCAGCTGGGCCTGCTCGAAATCTCCTGCCACATCGTCGATGCACTGCCCGCCGCGGGCGGCCAGTGCGTGGCGCTGTATGGCGACAAGCCCATCTACGACATTCCCGGCACGCCGGTGACCAGCGGGCGCGACCTGGCGCAGTCGCTGCTGCAGCAGGTGGCACCGTTCAAACCGCAATTCCACTTCGGCGAGCAGGTTTCCACCCTGGCGCGCGAGGCCGATGGGCGGCTGCTGCTGACCACGTCGGCAGGCAAGGCATTCCTTGCGAAGACCGTGTTCATCGCAGCCGGCGTCGGCGCCTTCGTGCCCAAGCGCATCGCCGTCGAGGGTATTGCGCAATTCGAGGGCAGCTCGCTCTTCTATCACCCCGATTCGCTGGACCGCTTCGCCGGACAGACGGTGGTGGTCAACGGCGGTGACGACATCGCGCTCGAAACCGCCATCGCGCTCACGACTGTCGCCAAGCAGGTCACGCTGGTGCACCGACGCGACGGCTTCCAGGCCGAGGAAGCGACCGTCTCGGCCATGCGCGCCCTCGTGGCCGCCGGCCAGCTGGCCTTCAAGGTCGGCCAGCCCACGGCTTTCGATGGGAAGCAACTGCAGATCACCACGCCCGACGCGACCACCGTCGACCTTCCGCTCGACGCGCTGGTCGCCTGCCTCGGCATCTCGCCGCGCCTCGGCCCCATCGCCGACTGGGGCCTGGAGCTGGAGCGCAAGCAGGTGCCGGTCGACACCGAGAAGTACGAAACCCGCGAGCGCGGCGTGTTCGCGGTGGGCGACATCAACACCTACCCGGGCAAGAAGAAGCTCATCGTCTGCGGCTTCCACGAGGCCACGCTGGCTGCCTGGGGTGCCACGGCCATCGTGTTCCCCGGCAAGGCCGTGCCGCTGCAGTACACGACCACCAGCACCCGCCTGCACGAGCTGCTGGGCGTGGCCGGCTCCCGCTAGCTAGTTCGCGCGGGGCAGCAGTGCCCTGTATTCACCGATGAAGCTGCCGATGGCGGCCACGTAGCGGTCGATGTCCGCGTCGGTCAGCGGCAGCGACAACACCACGAAGCCGCGCGGCGAGGTGTAGATGCCCTCGCTCAGCAAGTGGAAGAACAGCAGCTGGCGCAGGCGGGCATCGACCAGTGCCAGGTCGTCGGTGCTGCGCACCTCGCCGGCCACGAAATGCGCGTTCATCAACGAGCCGATGCCGGTGAACTGCATCGCGACGCCCTCCCCGGCGCACAGCGCATCGAGCCGCGTCCGCATCGCATCGCCCCTGTCGGCCAGCGCACCGGCCGCTTCCGGCGTGAACAGCTTCGTGAGCCCGGCGTGCCCGGCCGCCATCGTCAGCACGTTGTTGTTGAAGGTGCCCGAATGGGCCAGCGGCCCGGTGCGCGGGTCGAACAGAGCCATCACGTCGGCACGGCCGCCGAAGGCGCCGAAGGACATGCCGCCGCCGATGTACTTGCCCAGCGTGGTCAGGTCCGAGCGGATGCCAAGCTTGTTCGCCAGCCCGTGCGGCGCCAGGCGCGAAGTCATCACCTCGTCGAAGATCAGCAGCGCACCGACGCGCGTGGCCGATTCGCGCAGCGCCTGCAGGAACTCCAGGCGGCCCGGAATGCAGCCGCTGGCGCCTTGCATCGGCTCCAGCAGGACGGCGGCGATCTCGGGGCCATGCTTGTCGATCTGCTCGCGTGCTGTCTGCGTGTCGTTGTAGGGCAGCACGAGGAAGTCGAAAGGCACCGTCGTCGGCGACGGCTTTGCGCCGAAGCCCAGCACGCCACCGTGGTAGCCGCCCGAGAACACGACGATCTTGCGGCGGCCCGTGAAGTGCAATGCCGCGGTCAGTGCCATCAGGTTCGCCTCGGTACCCGAGTTGGTGAAGCGAAGCTGCTCGATCTGCGGAAAGCGCTCGCAGATGAGCCTTGCGAGCCGGCCTTCGAGCAGGTTGTGGCCCGTGAGGTTGATGCCGCCCTGCATCGCACCGACGACGGCTTCGCGGATCTCGGGCGCCGAGTGGCCGTAGACGCCGGCCGTGTACTCCGCAATGAAGTCGGCATAGCGATGACCGTCGGCGTCCCACAGCGTGGCGCCCTCTCCCCTGGCGATCGTCAGCGGGAACGGCGCGTAGAACAGCACCGAACGGCTGTTGGCGCCGGGCATGTAGCGCGCCTGTTCCTCGAACTGGCGATGGCTGGCCGGGTTGCTCTCGGTGAAGCGGCCGTGCGCGGCTGCAAGGGCTTGGTCGATGTCGGAATGGGCCATGGCGATGTCCTTCGAAGGTGGTGCGCCCGTCGCTTGCAGCGCGATTTATTGATCGATGCTCAATTTAATTTGTTTATACAGTCAACCCGACTGCAGCACAATGGCTGCAACCATGACGAAGAATTCGCCCCAAAAGGTCCAGAAACCCCGTACGGCCGGCCGCCCCGCCGGTGGCGGCGGCCTGACGAAGCAGCGCATCGCCGAGGAAGCACTGGCGCAGATCGACGAGTTCGGCCTGGGTGCCTTCAGCATGCGCGAGGTAGCGGCGCGGCTCGACGTGTATCCGGCCACGGTGCACTGGCACGTGAGCACGCGCGAGGCCCTGCTGGCCGAAGTTGCGGCGCTCGTCATGGCCGAAGTGCTGCCGCCGCCCGGCAAGCTCGCATGGCAGGACTGGATCGCCGAGCTGTTCCGCCGCTGCCGGGCCGCGGTGCGGCGGCACCCCAACGTGGCACAGCTGCTGGGCGCGCAACTGGTATCGAACGGCAGCCTGCCGATGGAGCTGGTCGAGGGCGTGCTGGCCGCACTGACCGAAGCCGGCTTCGAGGGCGAGCCGCTGCTGGAGGCCTACAACTGCGTGGTGGCCGCGATGCTGGGCTTCCTGACGATGGAGTTCTCGCCCCTGCCCGCCGACAACACCCAGGCCTGGGCCGAGGAACTTCGCGAGCGCGTGCACACGATCCGCCCGCTCGACCACCCGGTGCTCACGCGCAACCTGGCGCAGCTGGCCAACAAGGCCTTCATCCTGCGCTGGGACAACGGCACGACGGTGCCGCTGGACAGCAGCTTCGAGCGGCACATCCAGATCACCATCGACGGGCTGGAGGCGTTCGCGCGCAGGCTCAGGCCGCGCTAGCGGTGCCCTCGGCCGGCGCGTCGCGCCCGATGCGCAGCAGCGCGTCCTTCAGCCACAGCACGCCGGCATCCGAGTTGGAGCGCCGGTTCCAGCACACCACCGAGCGGTAGCCCTGCAGCTCGAAAGGCAGCGGGTGCACCGCCAGCAGGTGGCGAAAGCGCTCCGCCACGCGCAGCGGCATCACGGCGACATGGTCGGTCTGCGCCAGCAGGTCGACGATCTGTCCGAAGCTGGTCATCGCCACGCTCATGGTGCGCGTGCGCCCCAGCCGCGCCAGCACCTGGTCGATGAGATCGTCCAGTGCCGAGCTGCCGTAACCCAGGAACACGTGCGGGGCCTCGCAGAAGGCGTCGAGCGTGGCCTGCCGCGTCATCGTCGGGTGGCCCAGGCGCACGGCGACCACGTAGCGGTCTTCGTAGAGCAGCTCCGATTCGCAATCGCTCGGCGGCTGCAGCCGCGGGAGCACCGCGATGTCGAAGTCGCCCTTGCGCAGACGCTCGGTCAGCGTGAGGAAGGAACTGGTCTCCCAGTAGATGCGGATGCGCGAGCCGCTGGCCACCAGCTCGTTGGCCAGCCTCGGCAGCAGCAGGTGGCTGGCGTAGTCGCCGCCCGAGATGCGGAAGATGCGCTGCGAGGCCGCCGGGTCGAAACCCTCGCCGGGCTCCAGCATCGCCGACAGGTCGGCCAGCACGCGCTCCACCTGCCCGGCCAGGGCCTGCGCGCGGGCCGTGGGCTCCACGCCATGCGCGGTACGGGTGAAGAGCGGGTCGCCGAAGGTGTCGCGCAAGCGGTTGAGCGAGGCGCTCACGGCGGGCTGGCTCAGGAAGAGCCTCGTCGCCGCGCGCGACACGCTGCGCTCGCGCATCAGCGCATCGAAGGTCCGCAGCATGCCGACGTCGAGGCTGCGGATATCACGTTGGGCCATATCTCATATTCAAAGCTTCGAATTGCCCGTGGGGCGGGCTGTCCGTATCGTCGAGCGCACAAGTACATCACGACTGGAGACACGATGAATCGGTTCAGACCCTCGCCGCCCGGCGAGGCCACCCGCCGCCGCGCGCTGGGCACCCTCGGCGCAGGCCTCGCGACACTCGCCCTGCCCGCCTTCGCGCAGGCCCCGCACTTTCCCAACCGCGTGGTGCGCATCATCCCGTTCGGCTCCGGCGGCGGCCCGATGGACACCATCGCCCGCGTCTACGCCGAGAAGCTCAAGGCCCGCTGGAACCAGCCGGTGATCGTCGAGGCCAGGCCCGGCGCGAGCGGCACCATCGCCGCAGACACCGTCGCCAAGGCAGCACCCGACGGCTACACCGTGCTGCTTACCCTGCCGCTCACGCACATCAACAACGTGGTGCTGCAGCCGAAGCTGCCCTACGACCCGGTGAAGGACTTCGAGCCGCTTTCGCAGCTGGCCACCGGCGGCCCGATGCTGATCGCGCGCGCCTCGGCGCCGTTCTCGAACGTGCGCGAATTCGTGGCCTATGCCAAGGCGCACCCCGGCATCTCGTACGGAACCTGGGGCAACGGCTCCAACGCGCACCTGTTCGGCGAGCTGCTGGCGAGGCAGAACGGCCTGGACCTGGTCCACGTGCCCTACAAGGCCGAGGCCGCCGCGCACAACGACATGTTCGGCGAGGCGCTGGGCGTGGCCTGGGCCAACCCGTCGACCGCGCGCGGCCTCGCGCAGGCCGGCCGCATCAAGGTGCTGGGCATCACCGGCCGCCAGCGCGTGCGCTCGATGCCCAACGTGCCCACCTTCACCGAGCAGGGCTTCGCGGGCTTCGACCTCGACAGCTGGATCGGCGTGTACGCGCCCGCGAAAACACCGCAGCCCGTGCTCGACGAATGGTCCACCGCGCTTCGCGAGATCACGAAGATGCCCGACATCCAGGAGCGCCTGGCCGGCTTCGGATTCGAGCCGCTGGGCAGCACGCCCGCCGAGTTCAGGGCCAGCTACAAGGCCGACTTTCCCCGTGTCGCGGACCTGATCAAGGCCGCAGGAGTCACTCCCGAATGAGCACCGTCGCATCCGCATCCCCCACCGAATGGCAGCCGATCGCCTTCGACACCGGCACCGCCTATGGCCGCAAGCCGCCCAGCCACAAGCCCGAACTGACCGAGGTCGGCGCGGGCACGCCCATGGGCGAATTGCTGCGCCGCTACTGGCACCCCATCGGCCTCTCAGCCGACGCCACGGACACGCCGCGCCAGGTGCGCGTGCTCGGTGAAGACCTGATCCTGTTCCGCGACAAGAAAGGCCGCGCGGGCCTCGTGCACTGGCGCTGCGCGCACCGGGGCGCCTCGCTCTACTACGGTCGCGTCGAGGAAGAAGGCATCCGCTGCTGCTACCACGGCTGGATGTTCGACGTGCAGGGCCACTGCGTCGACCAGCCCTGCGAACCCGATGGCGGCGCGCGCAGCCGCGGCCGCGTGCGCCAGCCCTGGTATCCGGTGCAGGAGCAGTACGGCCTGATCTGGGCCTACCTCGGCCCGGCAGAGAAGAAGCCCGTGCTCCCGCGCTACGACTGCCTGGAGGCACTGGACGAAGGCGAGACGCTCGAGGCCGACGGCAACAGCATCGGCGGCGGTGGACCGCAAATCATTCCGTGCAACTGGCTGCAGCACTACGAGAACGTGGCCGACCCCTTCCACGTGCCCGTGCTGCACGGCAGCTTCAGCGGCACCCAGTTCGTCGCGCTGATGGGCCAGATGCCCGACGTGACCTTCGAGAGCACCGAGACCGGCGTGAAGATCATCTCGATCCGCAAGACGGAGGACGGCAGCACCTTCCGCCGCGTGGCCGGCCCGGTGCTGCCCACGCTGCGCGTGGTGCCGAACCCGCGCGTGGCGGCCTACGGCCGGGTGGAATCCATCGGCTGGGTGCTGCCCATCGACGACCACAGCTTCCGCATCTACACCGTGGGCCGCGTGAAGACGCCCGGCGACTTGGCCCGCGTGCGCTCGCGGCTGAACGGCAAGCTGTGGGAAGAGCTGACCGAGGCCGAGCACCGCGCCTTTCCCGGCGACTACGAGGCGCAAGTGAGCCAGGGCGCGATCACGGCGCATTCGGAAGAGCACCTGGCCAGCTCGGACCGCGGCATCGTGATGCTGCGCCGGCTGCTGCAGCGCCAGCTCGACGCGGTGCGCGAGGGCCGCGACCCGGCCGGTGTGAGCTTCGATCCCGCGACGCCGCCCGTGCATTTCGAAGCCGGCAACTTCCTCGTACGCGAATGAGCGCGGTGGCGGCTGCGGGCCAGTCCATCGCCGTTCGGGTGGCACGCAAGACGGTGGAGGCCGAGGGCGTGGCCGGCTTCCGTCTGGTCTCGGCGGATGGCGCCCGGCTGCCGGGCTTCGCACCCGGCGCGCACATCGACGTGGCCCTGCCGGGCGGGCTGGTGCGCCAGTATTCCCTGTGCAACCTGCCCGCACAGGACGGGCACTACGAGATCGGCGTGCTGCGCGATGCCGCCTCGCGCGGCGGTTCGCTGGCGATGCACGACGCGGTGCATGAAGGCTCTGTGCTGAGCATCAGCCCGCCGCGCAACCACTTCCCGCTCCACGAAGACGCCGTGCACAGCCTGCTGCTGGCCGGCGGCATCGGCGTGACGCCGTTGCTGTCGATGGCCCAGCGGCTTGCAGCGCTGGGTGCGGGGTTCGCACTGCACTGCTGCAGCCGCACCGCCGCGCGCGCACCCTACCGGCGTCGGCTGGAAGCCAGCTCGTTCGCGGACAAGGTGTTCTTCCACCATGACGACGGACCGCCCGCGCAGCGACTCGATCTGGCTTCGACCATCGGACACCCGGCGCCCGGCAGGCGCATCTACGTGTGCGGCCCGCAGGGCTTCCTGGAGGCAGTGCGTGCCGCCGCGCGCGAACTGCAATGGCCGGACGCGCAGGTGCACTTCGAATACTTCTCGGGCACCCTGCCGGCAGCGGGCGAACAAGGCGAGTTCGAAGTCGAGCTGCGCAGCTCCGGCCGCGTGGTGCGCGTGCCGGCCTCGCTCAGCGTCGTGGACGCGCTGGCGGCCGAGGGCATCGACATCCCCGTGTCCTGCGCGCAAGGCGTGTGCGGCACCTGCCTCACGCGCGTGCTCGAAGGCGAAATCGAGCATCGCGACCTCTACCTCACGCCCGAGGAACAGGCCGCCAACGACCAGTTCCTGCCCTGCTGCTCGCGGACCCGCTCACCCCGGCTGGTGCTCGACCTGTAGCAGCTCGTAGAGCACCATCCGCGTCTGCCGGCCGCGCAGCTCGGCAAGCTCCTCGATACGGCGCGTGGCGAGCCTGCCGCCCAGCCCTTCGAAGGTGGCCTCCGAGATCAGCGTGCGCGTGCCCAGCTCCTTGTTCGCACCCTCGATGCGGCTGGCCGCATTGATCGCGTCGCCGATGGCGGTGTAGGAGAGGCGATCGCTCGACCCGAGCACTCCCGCGATCACGTGGCCGGTGTGGATGCCGACGCGCGTGCGGAACTCGGGCAGGCCTTCGCTGCGCCATTTGTCGTTGAGCGCATTCATCTCCGCATGCAGTTCGAGTGCCGCCAGGCAAGCCCGGTATTCGGGCTCGTCCAGCTCGGTCGGCGCTCCCCACAGCACCATGATGCCGTCGCCCATGAACTTGTCGATCACGCCGCCATGCCGCGCGAAAATGCCGGCGGCGAGGCTGAAGTATTCGGTCAGCTGCCTCACGAGCACGTCGGCCGGCATCGACTCCGAGATGGTGGTGAAGCCCTCGACGTCGGTGAACATCGCGGTGATGCGGCGCGGTGATCCGCTCGGCCCCAGCGCGTGCCCTTCGGCCACGAGCTGCCGGATGATGTCCACCGGCACGAACTTGCTGAAGGCCTTGAGGCTGCGCGCCGACTCGTCCAGCGCCTGATTGAGGTGCTGAATCTCCAGCACCCGACTGGGTTCGATCGGCAGGTTGTCGAGCTCCAGCCGCCCGATGCGGCGCGCGACGCGCGAGAGGTTCTCGATGGGCCCGGTCACCAGCTTCGACAGTCGCAGCGAAATGAACAGCGCCAGCCCGAGAAAGCTCACCGTCAGCAGCAGCGACCACAGCACCGAGCGATGCAGGCCGCCGAGCAGCTGCTCTTCGGGCTCCCAGCTGACGAGCTGCCAGCGGGTATGCGGGATGTGCGAGGTCTGCACGAGGTAGCGGCGCCCTTCGTGCTCGATGGAGAAGGCCAGGTCGTCGGCGCCGCCCGCGGTGCTGGTCGCCAGCATGTGCGAGTGGATGGCGCCGAGCACGCCGGTGTCGGGAGACTCCAGCTCGCGCACCGGCTCGGGATGGTCGCTGCGCGCGACCACATGATGGTCCGAGCTCAGCAAGGCGCTTTCGCCGCTGCCCAGCGCGCCGAAGATTCGCACCAGCCTCGACAGGTGCCCCAGCGACACGTTGCCGTCGACCACGAGCCCGCGCCTGTGGCCTTCGTCGTCGACACGCCCTGAAGGCCGCGCATGGCCGATGGCGAGCTCCTGCGCATCGCTCATCAGGAAGGGCTCGGTCCACACCGGGCCTTTGGCCTTCATGGCCTCCAGGTACCAGGTGCGCTTCTCGGGGTCGAAGTCGCTGCGGTAGGCGGAGATGGCCGTCGTTGCGAAGCGCTGCTTCGCATCGCCGCCGTCGAGATCGGGCGAGCTCTTGTACTGCCAGGTCTCGGTGCTGAACTCCGGACCGCGCAGCACCTGCCGGATGGCCGGGACCGGGTAGCGCACGGCCATCAGCACGTGGCCGTCGTCGGTGGCAACGTTGATGCTGTCGAGCTCCGGGGTCTGCTCGAGCATGGTCCAGAGCATCTCCGCGGTCTGCTCGCCGTCTTCTCCCGTCGCATGAACGCTCGGCGAATCGGCGATCGAGCGGATCACGCCCTCGGTCTTGGCGAGGAAGGCGAGCACGTTGTCCTCGACCCTGTCGTGATTGATCTTGTGCGCGGCGGTGCCTACCCTGGACACCAGCTTCTCGGCCGCCCAGTAGCCGAACGCCACCAGCAGCAGCGACTGCACCAGCGCGACGGCGCAGATGATGGTGCCTACGTCGACCCTGAAACGGCGCAGGCGGGGGCCCTCGAAATCGTCATCGGCCATGCAAGTTCCTCTCCATTTTTTCTTCCTGCTCGCTTATCGGCATGCGCTCCCGTTTCTTCTGTTGGTCGTTCTTCTGCTCGCGACGATTCTCGCCCCGCCCCTCCTCGCCCCCGGGTTTTCCCTGCCCTGCAAAGGCACGCCTGCCATTGCGGCTTCCCGGCAGCGGTAAACTCCGGCCCGCGCCGCGGGTTCCCGGGGCGCACTTGCTAGGGGTGCTGGGCGGCTTGCCGACCGGCTGAGAAAGTCCCTTTGAACCTGATTGAGGTAATCCTCGCGCAGGGAAGCTGGTCCGGTGGCGTCTCACGCCTTCTCGCGTGAAAGCCGCGCCACTGGGGCCTCGCCCACCTGCCAAACCTTTTGCACTGGAGCAAACGGATGGCACACGACAACAACGACAGCGCCGACAGCGCAGCCGTCTCCAACGAAGCGCTGACACCGCTTTCCGCTTCCCAGCGTGTATTCGGCTGGCACGACCATGCCTCGCTCTGGTTCAGCCTCGGCGTGGGCCTGCTCGTGATGCAGATCGGCGCCTACCTGGTTCCTGCCGTGGGCACGCGCGACGCCGCCATCGCCATCGTGCTCGGCTCCTGCATCGGCGCCGGCCTGCTGGCCTGGACCGCGCGGCTGGGCTGCCAGAGCGGACTGGCGAGCGCGGGGCTCATGCATGCCACCTACGGCAGCGCCTTCGCGCGCCTGCCGGTACTGCTCAACATCGTTCAGCTGGTGGGCTGGACCACCTTCGAACTCGTCGTGATGCGCGAAGGCACGCAGGCCATCGGCCAGACGGTCGTGGGCCCGGCACTGGGCAGTTTCTGGGGCGGCGTGCTGACCACGCTGCTGTGGGGCGCGGTGCTGCTGGCGCTGCTCGCGGGCTCGATGGTGAAGCTGGTGCGGCGCTTCGTGAGCCGTTTCGGCCTGCCGCTGGTGGTGCTGTCGCTGCTGTGGCTCACTTGGCAGTTCGCGACGCAGCTGCAGGCCAAGGGGCTGGATGCCTTCTGGACACGCCAGGGCGACGGCACGATGGGCATGTTCGGCGCGCTCGACCTGGTGATCGCGATGCCGGTGTCATGGCTGCCGCTGGTGGCCGACTACGCTCGGCACGGCAAGCGCAGCGCTGGCGGCCTGGGCGGCGCGTTCGGCGGCACCTGGATCGGCTATGCGCTCGCGAACGTCTGGTGCTATGCGCTGGGCGTGATGGTGGTGAGCGTGGCCGAGCCGGGCACGGGCCTCGTCACCGCGCTGCTGCTGGCGCAGGGTGGCCTCGTGGCGCTGGGACTGATCCTGATCGACGAGCTCGACAACGCTTACGGCGATGTCTATTCGGGCTCTGTCTCCACGCACAGCCTGCTGCCACGCTGGAGCGTGAAGCGCTGGGGCCTGCTGCTGGCCGCCCTGTGCATCGCGCTGGCGCTGGTGCTGCCGATGCATACGCTGGAGCCCTTCCTGCTGCTGTTGAGTTCGGTGTTCGTGCCGCTGTACGGCGTGATCATCGGCCGGCTCGGCAGCGGTGAGGCGGTGTCGCCGCAAGGCGCGCGGCGCAAGATCGATTTCGGCGCGGCTCTGATCTGGATCGCGGGCATCGCGTCCTACCACGCGCTCGCGAAGTGGGCGCCGCAGTTCGGCTCCGCACTGCCGACGCTCGCCGCGACCTTCGCGCTCGCCTGGCTCAGCCGGCCTTCAGCGCAAGGCGGTGCGTCGGCACTGGCGCAAAGCCGTGGTTGAGGGGGCCATGACCCGCGCCGATCTTCACGTTCGCTCCCGCGGCCATCGCGCCGAGGATGTAGGCACGCGCCCGCTCGACCGCATCGGGCAGCGTCGCGCCCAGTGCAAGGTGCGCGGCGATGGCGGACGACAGCGTGCAGCCCGTGCCGTGCAGGTTGCGGCTTTCGATGCGCGCGGAAGCCAGGCGCCGGCGGTCACCGCCGGCCTGCAGCAGCACGTCGACCACCTCGTTGCCCGGCAGATGGCCGCCCTTGAGCAGCACGGCCTTCGCGCCGAGAGCGAGAAGTTCGTCGGCCGCGCCGTCGAGCGCATCGATGCCTTCGATGGCATGGCCCACCAGCAAGGCGGCCTCGTCGAGATTGGGCGTGACGACCACGGCGCGCGGGAACAGCTCGCGCACCAGCACCTGCACCGTCTCGGCCGCGATCAGGCGGTCACCGCTGGTGGCGACCATCACGGGGTCGAGCACAACGTTCTTCAGCTGGTAGCGGTCGATGGCCCAGGCCACCACCTCGACCACCTCGGGCGCGTGCAGCATGCCGAGCTTGACTGCATCGACGCCGATGTCTTCCACCACGGCCTGGATCTGCGCCTTGAGGAAGTCGGGCGGCACCCCGTGAATGCCCGAGACGCCCAGCGTGTTCTGCGCGGTGAGCGCGGTGATGGCCGTCATGCCGTAGCAGCCCAGGGCCGCGAAGGTCTTGAGATCGGCCTGGATGCCGGCGCCGCCGCCGCTGTCGGAACCGGCAATGGAAAGCACGCGTGCGTAGCGCTGGGTGGGCTCTTGGGTCTTGCCTTGGGTCATGCCGAAAATTATCGGCGACGCGAAGGAGCCCCGGCATGAGCCTGCCTTTCGATTCCGTCGCAGTCCTCGGCGCGGGCCTCATGGGCCGGCTGATGGCGCTGACGCTCGCGCAGGCCGGGTGCAAGGTCGACGTGTTCGAGGCCGGCAGTCCGGAGGCCGAAGGCGCCGCCGCGCGCGTGGCCGCCGCGATGCTCGCGCCGCTGGCCGAATCGGCCGTGGCGCCGGTGTCGGTGGTGCGCATGGGGCAGCATGCCTTGTCGCGCTGGCCCAAGCTGCTGGCATCGCTGGCGCAGCCGGTGTTCTTCCAGCGCGAAGGCACGTTGGTGCTGTGGCACCGACAGGACGCCGCCGAAGCCACGCGGCTCGCGCGCGTGCTCGCGAACACCGGCGCACAGGTACCCGAGCTGGCACCGATGCAATCGATCGACGCCCGTGCGATAGCCGCGCTGGAGCCCTCGCTCGGCCAGCGCTTCGCGCAGGGCCTGTTCCTTCCCGGCGAAGGGCAGCTCGACAACCGCGCACTGCTGGCGTCACTGCTCGCCACGCTGCAGGCGGATGCCCGCGTCACGCTGCATTGGCAATCGGCACGCGCGCCATCCGACTTCTCCCCCGGCACGGCTGGACAGCCCGACTGGGTGATCGATTGCCGCGGTCTCGGCGCAAGGCCTCAGTGGAACGCGCTGCGAGGCGTGCGCGGCGAGGTGATCCGCGTGCATGCGCCCGAAGTCACGCTGCAGCGCCCCACCCGCCTAGTGCACCCGCGCTACCCGCTCTACATCGCACCCAAGCCCGGCAACCTGTTCGTGATCGGCGCGACAGAGATCGAGTCGGACGACATGTCGCCGGCCAGCGTGCGCTCCACGCTCGAACTGCTGAGCGCCGCGTATGCCGTGCACAGCGGCTTCGCCGAGGCGCGCATCGTCGAGATCGCGACGCAATGCCGGCCCACGCTGCCCGACAACCTCCCTGCCATCCGCCAGCCGCAGCCGCGCGTGATGCAGATCAACGGCCTGTACCGCCACGGCTTCATGATCGCGCCCGCCATGCTCGACGCCGCGATGGAGCTGCTGGCGCAAGGCCACTCGGCGCTCGCGGAAAGCTTCGGCCTGGAGGCTGCCCCCACATGACGATGAACATCCTGATCAACGACAAGCCCTTCGCGCTGCCCGACCACGCCACGCTCACGGACGCCCTGGCCGCGCTGGATGCCACGCCGCCTTTCGCGGTGGCGGTGAACCGCGAGTTCGTGCCGCGCTCGGCCTACGCCTCGCGCGAGCTGCAGCCCGACGACCGCATCGAAGTGATCCGCCCCGTGACGGGCGGTTGAATGATGGAGACGACAAGCATGACGACCACGAACGACCCGCTGGTGCTCTACGGCGAAACCTTCCAGAGCCGGCTGCTGCTGGGCACAGCACGCTACCCTTCACCCGACCTGCTCGAGGCCGCCGTGAAGCGCGCGAAGCCCGCGATGCTGACCGCCTCGCTGCGCCGCCAGACGGCCAGCCAGGGCTCGGGCAACAGCGACCTCGGCAACGGCTTCTGGGAACTGCTGCGCAAGCTCGCGGTGCCGGTGCTGCCCAACACCGCCGGCTGCCACAGCGTGCAGGAGGTGGTCGCCACCGCGCAGATGGCACGCGAGCTGTTCGACACGCCGTGGATCAAGCTCGAGCTGATCGGCGACGACTACACGCTGCAGCCCGACACGCTGAACCTGGTCGATGCGGCGTCGCAGCTGATCCGCGAAGGCTTCAAGGTGCTGCCCTACTGCACCGAAGACCTCGTGCTGTGCCAGCGGCTGGTCGATGTCGGCTGCCAGGCGGTGATGCCGTGGGCCGCGCCCATCGGCACCGGCCGCGGCCCGGTCAACCCGTATGCGCTGCAGGTGCTGCGCGACCGGCTGAAAGTACCGATGCTGGTGGACGCGGGGCTGGGACTGCCCTCGCACGCCTGCCAGGTGATGGAGTGGGGATACGACGGCGTGCTTCTGAACACCGCCGTCGCGCTGGCGCAGGACCCGGTCGCGATGGCCGGCGCCTTTGCCGACGCGGTTCAGGCCGGGCGCAGCGCACACCGTGCCGGCGCCATGGCCGCGCAAGAGGCAGCGCAGCCCAGCACGCCGGTGCTGGGCACGCCTTTCTGGCATCACGAATCATGAGCACAGCACTCGATTCCAGCGCCGTCGCGCAGGCCATCGTCGCGACGCACGGGCTGCGCTTCGGCGCCATCACGTCCGCGCCGCCGAGCGCGCCGAACTTCTCTTCCGACGATCCGGTGTACCGCGGTGCCAAGCGGGCCTGCTCGGCGCTGGGCTTCATCGAGATCGACGCCGAATGCCTGGCCCATGCCTGGCGCGCGCAGACCCAGCGCCTGAGCGGCTTCGACGCCACGCTGTGGCCCGATGCGCCCGAGGACTTCGGCATGCGCCCCTTCCCGCCCACCGCTCGCGACGATGCGTTTCCGCCCTGCCCCGAACGGCTGGGCCTCTACGCCGTGCTGCCCGACGCGCAATGGGTGGGCCGCATGGCGCGCGCCGGCGTGCCGACGGTGCAACTGCGGTTCAAATCCGCGGACACGGCAGCCGTCGAGCGCGAGGTGCAGGCGGCCGTCGAGGCGGTGCAAGGCACCGGCGCGCTGCTCTTCATCAACGATCATTGGCAGGTGGCCATCGCGGCCGGTGCCTATGGCATCCACCTCGGGCAGGAAGACCTCGATGAGCTCTCGCCCGAAGACCTGGCGCGGCTGCGCGACTCCGGCCTGCGCCTGGGCGTCAGCACCCACGGCTATGCCGAGATGGTGCGTGCCGACAAGGTGAGCCCAAGCTACATCGCGATGGGCGCGGTGTACCCGACCACGCTCAAGAAGATGGCGACCGCGCCGCAGGGCGTGGCCCGGCTCGGCGCCTATGCGCGCCTGCTGCGCGGCTATCCGCAGGTCGGCATCGGCGGCATCGATGCCGTGCGGCTGCCCGAGGTGCTGGCCACCGGAGTCGGCTCCGTCGCAGTGGTGCGCGCGCTGGTCGCGGCCGAAGACCCCGAGGCCACGGCCGCGCAATGGATGGCGGCCATCGACGCCGCCGGCAACTGAACAGAATGAACAAGTCCGAGCTCCCCCTTTCTCCTTCCAGCTGGCCGCTTTCTCCCGTCTCGCGCGCACTGGCCGTCGTTCTCTTCACTGCCGCGTGCGGCGCGCATGCGCAGCAGGCAGCGCTGCCCGAGGTCACGGTCAACGACGCGGCCGCCGCGCCGCAGGCCGACGTCAGCGGCTTCGGCGACGTTCCTCTGCGCGAGTTGCCGATCTCGGCCACGGTGATCGACAGCAAGCAGCTGCAGGCCAGCGGCGCGCGCCGGCTCGCCGACCTCACGCAGTTCGACTCGTCGGTGACCGACGCCTACAACTCCGCCGGCTACTGGGACTACCTCACGGTGCGCGGCTTCGTGCTCGACAACCGCTTCAACTACCGGCGCGAGGGCCTGCCGATCAGCGCGGAGACCTCGATTCCGCTCGACAACAAGGAGCGCGTCGAGATCCTGCGCGGCACCAGCGGCATACAGGCCGGCACCAGCGCGCCGGGCGGGCTGGTCAACTACGTCGTGAAGCGGCCCACCGAACAGGACCTGCGCGCGGTGCGCATCGAGACCACGAGCCGCGGCAGTTTGCTCGGCGCCATCGACCTCGGAGGGCGCTTCGGCGAGAACCGGCAGTTCGGCTACCGCATCAACGTCGCGAGTGAAAACCTCAAGCCGCTCACGCACAACCTCGACGGCAACCGCAATCTCTTCTCGCTCGCGGCCGACTGGCGCATCACGCGCGACTCGGTGCTGGAGTTCGAGATCGAGCAGAGCCGCAAGACGCAGCCCAGCCAGAACGGCTACAGCCTGCTGGGCAGCGTGCTGCCGGCGCCAGTCGATCCGCGCATCAACCTCAACAACCAGCCATGGTCGCAGCCCTCGGTGTTCAAGGCGCTGACGGGCACGCTGCGCTTCAGCCAGGCACTGAACGCCGACTGGCGCTGGAGCGCGCAGATCGGCCAGCAGCGCCTGAAGACCGACGACCGGCTGGCCTACGCCTTCGGCTGCGGCGCCGAGGGCAACTACGACCGCTACTGCTCCGACGGCACCTTCGACGTCTACGACTTCCGCAGCGAGAACGAGCGCCGCACGCAGACCGCGGGCAGCATCAACCTCAAGGGCAACGTGACGACGGGCAGCGTGCGGCACGAACTCGGCTTCGGGCTGATGCAGAGCCGCGTGCGCAACCGCTTCGACAACCAGGCCTACAACTACGCGGGCACCGGCAATATCTGGGGCACGGCCATCGTGCCGCCGGCCCCCGACGCCACCACGCCGCAGACCAACCGCGACGAAAAGTCGACCGAGTTCTCCGTGCAGGACGCGATCCGCTGGAACGACCGCTTCACCACATGGCTCGGCGCGCGCCACACGCGCCTCGACCGCAGCAGCATCGGCAACGACGGCTCGAACCCTACCGGCTACAAGCAGGACGTGACCACGCCGTGGATCGCCGCCAGCTATGCCATCCAGCCGGGACTCATGGCCTATGCGAGCTGGGGGCGCGGTGTCGAGTCGCAGGTGGTGCCGAACAAGATCTCGCAGTACAGCAACGCCGGGCAGGCCCTGCCCGCGCTGCGCTCGCGCCAGTGGGAACTGGGCATCAAGGGCGGCAGCGATGCCTTCAACTGGCAGCTCGCATGGTTCGACATCTCGCGGCCGATGACCAACATCGACCTGTGCAGCGGGTTGTGCGAGGTGCGCAACGACGGCAAGGCCGTGCACCGCGGCCTCGAGGCCGGCGCGCAATGGAACCAGGGGCCGTGGCGCATCGGCGGCAGCCTGACGCTGATCGATGCCAAGCGGCGCGGCAGCACGGCCAATCCGGCGCTCAACGGCGAGTCGCCCACGAACGTGCCGAAGCAGGTGCTGCGCGCGCAGACCGCCTACCGCTTCGCATCGGTGCCGGGCCTCGAGGTGGCGGGACAGCTCTCGTACGAAGGCCGCCGCAACGTGCTGCCCGATGGCTCGGTCACGCTGCCCTCGTGGACACGCGTGGATGCTGTGCTGCGCTACGACACCAAGCTGCGCGGCGCGAATGCGAGCTGGACGCTGTCGATCGACAACCTCTTCGATCGCCGCTACTGGAAGGAATCGCCCTACCAGTTCAGCCACGTTTACCTGTTCCCCGGTGCGCCGCGCACGCTGCGCCTGGGACTGAGCGTTGCACTTTGAACGCGAAGTTGAAAAGCAGCGAAAAAGAACGCTATAATCTAAGGCTTGTTCCTCGATAGCTCAGTCGGTAGAGCGCCGGACTGTTAATCCGTAGGTCCCTGGTTCGAGCCCAGGTCGAGGAGCCACCATCAAGCCGCAAGGCCACTGGAAGCCCCGCTACTCACAAGGTAGCGGGGCTTTTCATTTGCGACTGTGCTCGGCGTTTGTTGCAGAGAGTCATCGCAAGTGATGGGATCGGTGCAAAAAATGCTTCCGGCCGGCCGGAATCGGCAAAACCATTGCATATAATTTAAGGCTTGTTCCTCGATAGCTCAGTCGGTAGAGCGCCGGACTGTTAATCCGTAGGTCCCTGGTTCGAGCCCAGGTCGAGGAGCCACCATCAAGCCGCAAGGCCTCTGAAGAGCCCGCTGTCTTTATCGGACAGCGGGCTTTTTCTTTGGTGCGATCAGCTGACCTACATGAGCAAAGTCGGCTAAGTGCTCTTCCCGCGAAAAGCGCACACTCGCGCGCATGGAAAGCAGCCGCCGCATCGAGCAGGACTACCGCGCCCGCGTGGCGCGCGCCGTCGCGGCTATCGTTGCCGATCCGATGGCCGAACACCGGCTCGAAGACCTCGCGCGGCTCGCGCATTTCTCGCCCTTTCACTTCCATCGCGTCTATGCGAGCGTGGCCGGCGAAACGGTGGCCGCCACGGTCCGCCGCGTGCGGCTGGCGCTCGCCACCCGGTTGCTGGAAGCCGGCGACCAGAGCATCACGCAGGTCGCGCTGGCCGTGGGTTACGAAAGCCCGCAGGCCTTCACGCGAGCATTCGGCCAGTTCACCGGGCAGTCGCCGCGTGCCTTCCAGCAGAAGATGGTGCGGGCGATCCTCGATGTCGATGCGCTGCCGCAACCCGATGACGGCATCGCCGCGCCGGCAGTGCGCATCGTCGAGTACCCCACGCGGCGGCTGCACGCGCTGCGGCATCAGGGGCCGTTCTCGACCATTCCTCATACCCATCGGCGGCTGCGCCAGCACGCGGGCACGGCACGCATCTCGGCCCGATGGGGAGCCTCCTTCGGCGAGCCCGAGGGCGGCCCCGGCTTCAGGTACTACGCCGCCCTCGATTCCCCCGACCCCTGGCCGGACGTCGCCGAGGTCGAGATGCTCGACATTCCGGGCGGCTGCTACGCGGCGCATCGCCTGGCCGGCCCGTACTCGCAGATCAACGCCGCGGTGCGCGCCCTCTACATCCGATGGCTGCCAGCCAGCGGCTACGAGCCCGACGACCGGCCTACGCTGGAGCACTACCTGAACTCGCCGTGGCAGGTCTCGCAGGCAGAACTGCGCACCGACCTGCTGATTCCCATCCGCCGCACGAACGCGGCATGAAGCTGCCGATGCGACGCGCCCTGCTCCTCGTCGCGCTCTGCCTTTGCTGCGCGCGCATCGCGCAAGCCGCCGGCTTCAGCCTGATCGAAGTGCCCGCCGACAGCAACGGCCCGGCGCTGCGCGGCGCCGTGTGGACCCCATGCGACGCGCCCGCAGACAGGCTCTCGTTCGATCCGCTGGTGATCGAGGGCACGAGAGACTGCCCGATTGCCGGCAAGCAGCTGCCGCTGGTCGTGATCTCGCACGGCAAGGGCGGCTCGTCCCTGCTGCACCACGACACGGCGGCTGCGCTGGCCGACGCAGGCTTCATCGTCGCCACCATCAACCACCCCGGTCACAACTTCCAGAACATGAGCGGCGCGAGCCATCTGTCGGTATATGCCACGCGCCCGGCAGACATGAAGCGGCTGGTCGACTACATGCTCGGCGCGTGGCCGGGGCGCGCGGCCATCGATGCGAACCGCGTCGGGCTTTTCGGTTTCTCCGCTGGCGGATACACCGGCCTCGTCGTGGTCGGTGCTGTTCCGGACTTCCGGCTGCGCGACGACCTCTGCCCGCCGGCCTCCATGACGCCGCTGTGCGAGGAGATTCGCCGCAACGAGCTGCCGAAGATGCCCGCGCGCGACGACCGCATCAAGGCCGCCGTCATCGTCGATCCGCTCACCGCTTTCGACACCAGCGGCCTGAAGAACGTGACGCTGCCGATGCAGCTCTGGGCCTCGGCCTTCGGAGGCGATGGCGTCGCGCCGCGCTACGTGGAAGCGCTTCGCCGCGACCTGCCCGTCCGGCCGGAGTGGCACATGGTGCAGGGCGCGACGCACTTCGCCTTCGTGGCGCCCTGTTCGCCGGTCATGGCGCAGGCAATGCAGCAGATCTGCCGCGACCGTCCGGAGTTCGACCGCGCAGCCTTCCATGCGGACTTCAACACGCAGGTGCTGGCCTTCTTCAAGCAACAACTCGGGCCGGAAACGGCCGCCAGGGCTAGCGCGGCTGGAACGCGATGAGCCCCATGCCTGCAAGGCACACCGAAACACCCGTCACGTCCCACGCGGTCGGCCTGATGCCGTCCACCGCCCAGAGCCACGCGATGGCCACGCCGATGTACACGCCGCCGTACGCGGCATAGACGCGCCCCGCCGCCGTCTCGTGCAGCGTGAGCAGCCACGCGAACAGGGCAAGGCTGATCGCCGCTGGCAGCAGCAGCCATGCGGAGCGATCCTGCTTGAGCCAGAGGTACGGCAGATAGCAGCCGACGATTTCCGCGAGCGCCGTCGCGACGTAGAGAAGAAAGGTCCGCATCCGGAGATTGTGCGGTCCACATCGCACTTACCGGCAAGGCACGTGAGGCCATTGCTTGATGGCCCCGCGGTGCATCCCTACACTCGCGCGCATGGCCCGTTCGTTCCACTCCCGCAAACACGCTGCGCTCGAAGCAGCGCGTGCCGGCGATGTCGCGACCACGGCGACCATGGCGGCCTACCGACGCACCTCCGCACTTTCCTGAGCCCGGCGGTCCGCTACCCTTCTTTCTGATGCGCGAACCATTGACCGCCGGGCACCCGCCGCGCGGCCGCGACGTCGTTCGTTCCCCTCCTCATTCATTCATGGAGAGCGGCGCCGCATTCAACTGGAGTGCTTCATTCATGCCCGCAACCATTCACGGGGAGCGCACGCTCACCGAACTCGACTTCGTCCGCCTGGGAAAACTGGCGGACCACCAGCTCCCGCCCGCTCTGGCCGACTTGCTCGATGCAGCGGACGTGCTGCCCTCGCGCGAGATCGCCGCGGACCTCGTGACGATGAACTCCCAGGTCGAGATCGAAGACCCGGCCACCGGCCAGCGGCAGCAGATCACCCTCTGCTACCCCGGCGACTCGCAGCCGGGCGCGGGCTTCGTGTCGGTGCTGTCGCCCGTCGGCATCGGCCTGCTGGGCACGAAGACCGGCGCCACCGCCTGCTGGCGCATGCCCAACGGCACCGAAGGCTCGGCGCGCGTGGTGGCGGTGCTTTTCCAGCCGGAGGCCAGCGGCGACTACACGCGCTGACTACACGCGCTGACTACACGCGCTGACACACGCGCCGATGTCGAGCGAGCGCGTCGCTCAGTGCTTGATCACGGTGCTGGTGCGGTCCTTGGCGCTGTCGATGGTCGCGCTCACGGAGTTCGTGTTGACCGCCAGGGCTATCAGGATGGAGCCGACGAAAGCCGGGTCGGCCGCGCCGCTGAAGTTCGAAGCGCCGGCGATGGCCAGGGCCTGCTGCACCTGCTGGCGGGTCAGTTCCAAGGCCGCTTCTCCAACGATGTTCTTCTTGGTTGCCATCTGAAAACTCCTGGAAGTGAAGACCTGACTGTAACTTTCGGGATCGAGCCTTCGCGGCGTTCCTCCTCGAGGGCCGGCGGCGCGGGCACGCCTGTTGTTTCACCGCGCTTCCAAAAGTTTCCAAAGTAATAGAATCGCCCCGCTCCATCCACCCGTCCCCGGCGCAGCGCGCCTGCACGACGGCAGCGACAGGGGCGATCGAGGACATGGGTTGCCGTTTCCCACGCGTCCCCGGTTTCGGACTCTGGTCGAGGCACCAC
This sequence comes from Variovorax gossypii, assembly GCF_003965815.1. Classification (GTDB taxonomy): domain Bacteria; phylum Pseudomonadota; class Gammaproteobacteria; order Burkholderiales; family Burkholderiaceae_C; genus Variovorax; species Variovorax gossypii. The sequence continues at coordinate 956,990 of NZ_RXOE01000001.1, forward strand.
CCGCGCGGTGGGCAGCGAGCGACCAGGCCACGCGAACATGCACATGACTTTCGGCACTGGTGTGCCGGATTCTCGGACCGTATCGTCGCGCGGTCGCCGGCGGCGCGTCGAATCGGGAGGTCGTACAGGCCAAGGCAATTCCATCTTCGATCTTGACAAGTGACGTCCGCAACGGGCGCCGCCTTCTTTTCACTTGACAGATCGGGACATGGCTTTTTCTAAACTCTCTCTCGCAAGCGCACTCGCCGGCCTGCTGGCCCTTTCGGGCTGCCAGACCATGGACATGCAAATGGGCAGCCAGTCGGCCAAGACCGTGGCCACCGGCAGTGCCGCCGGCGCCGCGACCTCCGGCGAAAGCAGCCAGCTCGAGCGCTGCGATTCGCCCCTGGGCACGGTCTCGCTGATCGAGAACGTGAACGCGGGCTGGTACACCATCCTCACCGGCGAATACAAGCTGCCTCCCACGGCCAACCTGCTGCGCCTGCTGGTGCAACAGTCGAACTGCTTCGTGGTGGTCGAGCGCAGCGCAGCCGGCATGAACGCGATGACGCGCGAACGCGCGCTGATGCAATCCGGTGAAATGCGCGGCGGCAGCAACTTCGGCCGCGGCCAGATGGTGGCTTCCGACTACGGCCTGTCGCCCGAGATCGTGTTCAGCAACAGCGACGCCGGCGGCCTGGGCGGTGCGCTCGGCGGCCTGGTGGGCGGCGGCCGCGGCCGTGCCATCGCCAGCATCGGCGCAAGCCTGCAGACCAAGGAAGCCAGCGCGCTTCTCACCCTGATCGACAACCGCTCCGGCGTGCAGGTCGCGGCCGCCGAAGGCAGCGCCTCCAAGACCGACTTCGCGGGCTTCGCCGGCCTGGGCGGCCTCTCCGCCGCCGGCGGCATCGGCGGCTACACGCGCACGCCGCAGGGCAAGGTGATCGCGGCCGCCTTCATGGACGCCTTCAACCAGATGGTCCGCTCGCTGCGCAACTACAAGGCGCAGACGGTGCGCGGCCAGGGCCTCGGCGGCGGCGGCCGTCTCGGCGTGGACGGCGGCGCCGCTCCCTCGCAGACCTCGGCGCCCGGCGCCGCTCCGGCAACCCGCCGCCGCAAGTAAGGGCAGCAGCAGGCGCGCACCCCGCGCGCGCCTTCGCCGGCCGGCCCGCCTCGCTCAGAGGTAGCGCGTTTCGGCCGGCGCTTCGAACCAGTTGTTGTTGCGCCCGTCCATGTACTGGACGGGTGCCGTCGACAGTTCCTCCAGCGTCACGTCGTCCAGGCAGTTCACCGCCACGCTCACGTAGGCGCCACCGATCTCGGGCACGTTGCCACGCCCGAACGAACGCACGCCGCAGCTCCTGCAGAAAAGCCATTCGGTGCTGTGCGAGTTGAACTGGTACAGCGACAGCTCCTCCTCCCCCGACAGCAGCGTGAATGCATCCGGCTTCACGATCGCGCCCCATGCGCGGGTCTTGGTGCAGATCGAGCAATTGCACTTGCCGGTGCCTTCGGCGAGATCGATCAGGGCCTGGAAGCGAACCTTGCCGCAATGGCAGCTGCCGTTGTATGTCTTCTTCATGGTCTGTGTCCTGTGCTCCGCTGTGCGGGGGTTGAAAGTGGAAGCAAGGTTACGACCCATTGCGGACAGATTCTGTCCTCGATTGCGGGCATCATGCGCACATGCTTTCAGCCTCCGCACGCCTGATCCGGCTTCTCTCGTTGTTCCAGGCGCAACGCTCGTGGACGGGCGCCGACCTCGCCGGCCGGCTCGAGATCACCGAACGCACCTTGCGCCGCGACGTCGACCGCCTGCGCAGCCTGGGCTACACGGTCGACTCCACCTCGGGCGTGGCCGGCGGCTACCGGCTGGGCGCTGGCACCGCCCTGCCGCCGCTGCTGCTGGAGGACGAGGAAGCCATCGCGGTCGCGCTCGGCCTGGGCAACCCGGCCGGTGCCACGGGCGACATCGGGAACGCCTCGATGCGCGCGCTGGCCAAGCTCGAGCAGCTGATGCCGCCGCGCCTTCGCCGCCGGCTCGACAGCGTGCGTTCGTCGGTGGTGCCGGTGATGAGCGACAAGTCACCCGTGCGCCTGAAAGCCGTGTCCTTCCTGGCCGAGGCCTGCACCGAGCGACTCGAGCTGCGCTTCGGCTATCGCGACCATCACGACACCGTCACCGAGCGCACGGCTCAGCCGCACCGCGTGGTGCAGACGGGACGGCGCTGGTACCTGCTGGCCTGGGACATCGCGCGCGAGGACTGGCGCACCTTCCGTCTCGACCGCATCGTCGATGCGGAGCCAACCGGCGCGCGCTTCACGCCGCGCCGGCTGCCCCATGGCGACGTCGCGAGCTACATGGAGCATGCGCTGAAGGTCTCGCCCTACCTGCATCACGCGCAGGTGCTGGTGCACGCGCCCGCCAGCGCGCTCGAGCCTTATCTCGGCTGGGTCAGCGGCACGCCGCAGGAGGCCGGCGACGGCGCCACCCGCATCGCCACCGGCGCCAATTCGCTCGACGCGCTGTCCGTCTGGCTCGGCTGCCTGCCGTACGATTTCGAGGTCGAATCGCCGCGCGAACTGGTCGAACACATCGCCCTCGTGGCCTCGCGGCTCGCGAAGGCGGCGGTCACGCCGCCAAGCAGCCACCGAAAGCGGTAGGCCGCCTCCCCCGTATATAGGATGGGCAGCGCGCAAGCCGCCCCCTACCCTTTGCGCCATCCAGCAGCAAACCAAGGCCTTCTTCCCCATGCGCCTCATCGTCACGTCATGCATGAGCGCATGCAGCCTTCACAGCCCGGTGCATCAGGCATGACCGCGGAAACACAGGTTGCCCTCGTGGAAGACGACACCGGAATGCGCGAGCGCATCTCGCGCGTGGTCGATGCCGATCCTTCCCTGAGCCTGGCCTACAGCGCCTCCAACGCCAGCGACATCCTGCGCTGGCTGGTCGACAACCCGGTCGACGTGCTGCTCGTGGACCTGGGCCTGCCCGACCGCCCCGGGCTCCAGGTGATCAGCCAGTGCCGCAACATGCAGCCGGCCTGCGCGGTGATGGTGCTTTCGATCTTCGGCGACGAGGCCAACATGGTCCAGGCCTTCGAAGCCGGCGCCAGCGGCTACCTGTTGAAGGACGGCACCGAGGCCGACCTCGCCACCCATATCCGCCACCTGCGCGCCGGCGGCTCGCCGATGTCGCCGGTGATCGCGCGCAAGCTGCTGCGCCGCTGGCAGGCCCATTCGGGCGGCGCGCCCAAGGAGCAGTCCGCGGCCAAGGCTGCCGGCACCGCGACAGTCGCGCCCGAGCGCCTGTCGCCGCGCGAGTTCGAGGTGCTCGACCTCGTCTCTCGTGGTTTCACCTATGTCGAAGTCGGAGTGCAAATGGGAGTCTCGGCCTCGACTGTCCAAACCCATATCCGCAATATCTACGGCAAGCTGGATGTGCACAACAAATCGGAAGCTGTGTTCGAGGCCCGCAACCTCGGCTGGCTTCCCTAGCGTGACCGCCGGCGGCCTCTGCCGCCTGCTGCTCGCCGCCCTGTGCCTGTGGCTCGCCCTGGCGTCGGCGGCCCCTCGCGCCAACGCCGCGGAAGCACCCGACGCCTTCGACGTTTCCTCGGCCGAGGCGGTGCTCGAACCCGACGGCCTGCCGATGCAAACGCGCCGGGTGGAGTTCCCATTCCGCTGGGATCACGAGTTCCCCGGCCGCGGCGGCAAGGCGACCTACCGCATCGAGCTGCCCGCCGCCGCTGTGCCAGCCGGCAAGCCGGCGGCCCTGCTGCTCTCGGGCGCGGGCAATCAGGTGGCGATCTCGTTCAACGACGCGCTGGTAGCCAGCTACGGCACGCTGGGCGTGCCGAACTACGACGCCTCCAAGAGCAACCTGCTGGTGCCGGTGCCGGCCGTGCTGCACCAGAACGGCCAGCCGCAGTCGCTGGTCGTGCGCACCACCATCCAGCGCCAGCGCGGCGCGGGGCTGGCCAGCATCCACTACGGCCCGGAGTCCTCGCTGGCGCCGGTCTATCGCGCGCGGCAGAACTGGCGCAACACCTCGGCCATCGTCTACGCCGTCAGCCTGCTGCTGATGGGCGGCATCGCCGGCGGGCTGTGGCTGCGCCAGCGCGATGCGCTCTACGGCTGCTTCGCGCTCGCCGCGCTCTCGGGCGTGGCGCGCAACCTCGACCGCGTGTGGCCCGACGTGGCGGTTCCCTGGCCGCTGTGGGGCGCGGTGGTGGCGGTCTGCTATGCCTGCCACATCGGGCTGATCGCGCGCTTCGTGCTGCTGGTGCTGGAGCGCAACCCGCCGTGGCTGGTGCGCTCGATCTACGGCGCACTCGCGCTGTCGGTCGCGCTGGCCTGCGCCTCCTTCGCGTTCGCCCGGCCGCTGCTGTGGACCGGCGGCCTCGTCATCCTGCAGTGCATCAGCATCATCTGCCTGCCCTACGTGGTGTACGGGGCGCTGGTGGACCGCCGCCGCATCGCGGGCGTGCTGATGGCGGCGGGCACGCTGGCCATCCTGGCCGGCGCGCACGACCTGCTGCTGGTGCGCATGGGCCTCTTCGGCGGCGCCTACTACACGCTGACGGCGCACGCCATGTTCTTCTTCGTGATGATCCTGGCCGGCCTGGTGGTCGAGCGCTACAGCCGCACCGTGGCCGACTACCGCGCGCTCAACGCCAACCTCGCGGCCCGTGTGGCGGAGCGCGAGGACCAGCTGCGCGGCGCCTTCGAGACCGTGCGCCAGCAGCAGCAGGAACAGGCCGTGCTGCTGGAGCGCCAGCGCATCATGCGGGAGATCCACGACGGCGTGGGCTCGCAGCTGGTGGGCCTGCTCAACGTGGTGACGCAGGCAAAACCCGACCGCGCGGTGATCGAGGAGCACGTGAAACTCGCGCTCGACGAGATGCGCATGGCCGTCGACTCGCTGCAGCCCACGCACGACGACCTGGCCACCGTGCTGGCCACGCTGCGCTACCGGCTGCAGCCCCGGCTCGACGCAGCCGGCATCGAGCTGGTGTGGGACGTGGAAGTGATCCCGCAGCTGGAACCCTTCGCCGCGCAGGCGGCCCTGCAGCTGCAGCGCATCCTGCTCGAGGCCTTCACCAACGTGCTCAAGCACGCGGGCGCAACGCGCATCGTGATGCACGCGAGCTGGCACGGGGAACAAACGCCGGCGCTGGTGCGCATCATGCTCACGGACAACGGGCGCGGGCTGCCTGCGGCGCCGGCCAATGGCGGACGCACGGGGCACGGCATCGCCAACATGCGCGCGCGCGCCCAGTCCATCGGCGCGCGGCTGCAGATCGAGACGGTGGACCCTGCAGCCGGCGGCACGCGCATGCAGCTCGACTGGCCCTGCGCACCCGCCTGAAGCCGCTCGCTGTCAGCGCAGCGCGAACGCCAACGTCACCGCCCCGAGCGCCAGCAGCGCGAGCCCGGCGATGAAAACGATCTCACCCCAGGCCTCCAGCCGCGCGCCCGACCTGCGCGAGCGCATCGAGATGAAGGACAGCAGCGCGCTGGCCAGGAAGACCAGCGCGTCCACCGCGAGCAGGCGGTCTATCAAGAGCCGCATGTCGTCGCGCGGCCCGAGGTGCCCGATGGACATCACCGTCATGCACACGCCGATCATGGTGGCCGACGTGGGCAGGATGTGCGCCGAGAGGCTCTGGGCAGGTGAAGTCATGCGGGCGCGAGGTCGGTAGTCGGATCCTGGATTTCGCGGAACACCGAGGAACCGGCGTTGCCGGGCCTCAGGTGTTGCCCCCGGAAGGGGGTTGGCGAAGCGACACGAAGTGCGCGAAGCCTGGGGAGAACTTAGCCGATTCGGACCGGCACGAAGATCTTGTCCTCGCCGCGCTGGATCAGGAGCGCCACCGACTTGTTGCTGGCCTTCGCCACCACCTCGCGCACCTGCTCCACGCTCTGCGCGGGCGTGCCGTTGATGGCCAGCAGCACGTCGCCTGCCTGCACCCCGGCCTGGGCCGAGGGGCCGGCCGCGTCTTCGATCAGCAGTCCGTTGTCGACCGCGGCCTCGCGCTTCTCCTGCGGCTGCAGCGGGCGCAGCGCCAGGCCCAGCTTGCCCTGGCCCACGTCGGCATCGGCCTTCGCGACCTTGGCCGGCTTGTCGCTCGCGTCGCCGAGCTTGGCCTGCAGCTCCTGGCGTTCGCCCTGGCGCCACACTTCGAGCGTGACCTTCTTGCCCGGCGCCTGCTGGCCGATCACCGCGGGCAGGTCACCCGAGGAAACGATGGGCTGGCCGTCGACCTTGCGGATCACGTCGCCCGCCTTCAGGCCGGCCTTGTCGCCAGGGCCGCCCTTCTCGATGTTCGAGACCAGCGCGCCTTCGGGCTTGTCGAGCTTGAACGAATCGGCAAAGGCCTGGTTCACTTCCTGCACCGCCACGCCGAGGCGGCCGTGCGTGGCCTTGCCGGTGGCGACGATCTGGTCCTTCACCTGGATCGCCACGTCGATCGGAATCGCGAACGACACGCCCTGGTAGCCGCCGCTTCGGCTGTAGATCTGCGAGTTGATGCCGACCACCTCGCCGCGCGTGTTGAGCAGCGGACCGCCGGAGTTGCCGGGGTTCACGGCCACGTCGGTCTGGATGAAGGGCACGTAGCTGTCGTCGGGCAGCGAGCGGCCCTTGGCGCTCACCACGCCGGCTGTCACGGTGTTCTCGAAGCCGAAGGGCGAGCCGATGGCCAGCACCCATTCGCCGACCTTCAGGTCCTTGGTGTTGCCCAGCGCGAGCACGGGCAGGTTCTTCGCGTCGATCTTGAGCACCGCGATGTCGGTCTTGGCATCGGCGCCCAGCACCTTCGCGCGGTATTCGCGGCGGTCGGTGAGCTTGACGGTGACTTCCTTCGCGTCCTTCACGACGTGGGCGTTGGTGATGATGACGCCGCTGGGGTCGACGATGAAGCCCGAGCCCTGCGCACGCACCGGCACATCGCGCTGCTGTTGCTGGCCGCGCGGGTTCATCTGGCCCTGGAAGCGGCGGAAGAACTGGAACATCGGATCGTCGGGATCGATGCCCTGGATCTCTGCGGCGGCCTCGTCGTCGGAGGCCTTCATGGTGCCGGTCACGCTGATGTTGACCACGGCCGGGCCGTCGCGCGAGGTGATGGTCGAGAAGTCGGGCAGCGTGACCATGGCCGCGGGCGCGGTGGCGACGGCATTGGTGGTCGGGGCGCCCACTGCGCGGGCGCTGGTGTAGGCGCCGGCGCCGACGGCACCGATCACGCCCGCGCTTGCCAGGGCGATGGCCAGGGCACGGGGCGAAGTCAGACGTGTGTTCATTTGTCGGTTCCTTTCTGGGCGTATGGACGCAAAACGATGAAAGGAATGTCGCGGGTCTGACTTAAGCGCCGCTTAAACGGCGCGGCGCCGCCGGAAGGGGCTCAGGCGCGCGCGGGGAAGCGCACCAGCACGCGCAGGCCGCCGAGGCTGGGCGACTGGTCGAGCGCCACGGTCGCACCATGCAGGTCGGCGATCGACTTGACGATGGCCAGGCCCAGGCCGCTGCCCGACGCCTGCGATTCGCCCGAGCGGTAGAAGCGGTCGAGCACCCGTTCGCGCTCGTCGGGCGGCAGGCCCGGTCCGCTGTCGTCAACGGTGAGTTCGGCGGCGTCGCCCTGGCGGGAGATGCCGATGTCGACACGGCCCTCGACCGGCGTGTACTTGATCGCGTTCTCCAGCAGGTTGCGCAGCAGCATGCGCAGGGCCTCGGACTGGCCGTCGACCACCGCCTCCTCGGCGTGCGCGATGCCGATGTCGATGCCCCTCGCCTGCGCGGCCGCCACGGCGTCGGACACCGCGAGCCGCGCCACCTCGGCCAGGTCGACCGGCTCGGGCTTGGCGCCGGCCGCCAGGCTGGCCTCATGACGGGCGAGCGCGAGCATCTGCTCGACCAGCCTCGTCGCGCGGTCGATGCCTGCCACCAGCCGGCTCACGGCCAGCTCACGCGAGGCATCGTCGGGCGCGCGCTGCAGGCCCTGCACCTGCAGCTTCAGGGCGGCCAACGGCGAACGCAGCTCGTGCGCGGCATCGGCGACGAAGTGCTTCTGCGCATCGAAGGCATGGCGCACGCGATCGAAGAGCAGGTTCAGCTCCTGCACCAGCGGGCGCACCTCCTCGGGCAGGTTCTCCTCGCTCACCGGAGACAGGTCGTCGGCCTGACGCGAAGCCACCTGCTTGCGCACCCGGGCCACCGGCGCGAGCGACTGGCTCACGACCCACCACACGACCAGCATCAGGAGCGGCGCCATCAGCGCCACCGGCGCGATGGTGCGCAGGGCCAGCGTGCCGGCCATGTGTCGCCGCGCCGCCATGTCCTGCGCCACCTGGATCACCAGCCCGCGCGTCTGCATCGAGAACACGCGGTAGGTGGTGCCCCGCGCCTGTACGTCGGCGAAGCCCAGCACCGCGAGCTGCGGCAGCGCGGCCTGCTCGGCGGATTCGAAGATGCGCACGCCGTCGGCGGTCCACACCTGCACCACGAAATCGAAGTTCTGCTCGGCGGCGCCCAGTCCGCCCACCGCCGCGCTGGGCGGCAGGCCCGCGCGCAGCGACAGTGCCATCTGCTGCATGTGGTAGTCGAAGATGTCGTCGGCCTCGGCGAGCACCGTTCGGTAGGCCACCAGAGCCTGCGCACCGGCGGCCAGCACGATGGCCGCGAGCAGGAACCACAGCAGGCGCGCGCGCAGGGAGCCGGTCAGCCTCCTCATATCTTCGGCACCATGTAGCCGACGCCGCGCACGTTGCGGATCAGCTCCGCGCCGAGCTTCTTCCGCAGCCCGTGCACGTACACCTCGACCGCGTTGCTGCTGATCTCGTCCTTCCAGCTGTAGAGCTTCTCCTCGAGCTGGGCACGCGACAGCACCATGCCGGGCCTGGCAAGCAGCGGCTCCAGCACGGCCCATTCGCGCGCCGACAGCACCACCGGCTGGCCGGCCACCGTGACCTCGCGCGTGGCCGGGTTGATGCTCACGCCCATGTGCTCGTACACCGGCTCGGCACGACCCGCGGCGCGGCGCAGCAAGGCGCGGATGCGGGCCAGCAGCTCGTCGAGGTCGTAGGGCTTGAGCACGTAGTCGTCGGCGCCGGCATCGAGGCCCTCGATGCGCTGCTGCACCGAGTCGCGCGCGGTGGCGATCAGCACCGGCATGCGCTGCTTGCGCGCGCGCAGGTTGCGCAGCACCTCGAGTCCGTCGCGCCGGGGCACGCCGAGGTCGAGCATCACCAGGTCATATTGCTGGGTGCGCAGGGCCGATTCGGCGGCCTCGCCGTCTTTCACCCAGTCCACCGCATACTGCTCGGCGCGCAGCAGATCGAGCACCGCTTCGCCGATCATCACGTCGTCTTCGAGGAGGAGGAGTCGCATGGTTGTGTCCGTTTCGGAGATTCGAGGCGCGGGCCGCGGCCAAAGTTCAGACCAAGGGAAGATCAGAGAAGCGATCGGACCTCTCGCGCGGCTTCGAAAAGCAGCGGCAGCATCTCGCGCTGCAGCGTCTCTTCCTGGTAGCGCGTGCCCGAGAGCACCACGTTGAGCGCGGCCACCGTGTGGCCCTGCATGTCGCGCAGCGGCACGGCCAGCGCCTGCACGCCCAGCTCGTGTTCCTCGCTGGCGAAGCAGTAGTCGTCCTTGCGCGCCCGGGCAATCAGCTGCCGCAGGCCCCGCGCCTGCGTCACCGTGCGAGGCGTGAGCCGCGCCAAGTGTCGGCCCTTGAGCCATTGCGTGAACTGGGTCGGCGCCATCGCGGCCAGCAGCACGCGGCCGGTGGAGGTGGCATGCGCCGGCAGCCGTGCGCCCAGGTGCAGGCCGTAGGCCAGCACGCGCGTCGGCGTTCCGTAGCTGCCGCTGCGCGCGACGATGACCACCTCTTCCCCGTCGAGCACCACGGCCGAGAACGATTCGCCGGTCTGCGCCGCGAGCCGGTTCAGCGTGGGCTGCAGCGCGCGCGGCAGGCGCGACGATGCGAGATAGCTGCCCGAGAAGCGCAGCACCTTGGGCGCCATCCAGAAGTAGCTGCCGTCTGTCTCCAGATAGCCCAGGTGGGCCAGCGTCAGCAGGTGCCGGCGGGCCGCGGCGCGCGTGAGGCCGGCGCGCTCGGCGGCCAGCGTGGCGTTCAGGCGCTGGCGCTCGGTGTCGAAGCTTTCGAGCACCGCCATTCCCTTGGCGATGCCCTCGATGAAGTCGGCCTTGGCGATGCTCATTCGGCGTGGTGGTTCGTCGTCTTTGGAAGTGTTGCGCGATGATCGCGCACGCATTCGCATGATCGCACAGAGCCGCGCGAGCGGCCTCCTCAGAAGACCCGGTGCGCCCTACGCTCCACGAAACCCTCTCGGAGACACGAACATGCGCACCCAGGTCGCCATCATCGGAGCCGGCCCCGCCGGCCTGCTGCTCGGGCAGCTTCTGTACAAGGCAGGCATCGACAACGTCATCGTCGAACGTCAGAGCGGCGACTACGTGCTCGGCCGCATCCGCGCCGGCGTGCTGGAGCAGGTCACGATGGACCTGCTGGCCCGTGCCGGCGTCGACGCCCGCGCCAAGGCCGAGGGCCTGCCGCACGAAGGCATCGAGCTGCTCTTCAAGGGTGCGCGCCACCGCATCGACATGCACGGCCTCACGGGCGGCAAGCAGGTGACGGTGTACGGCCAGACCGAAGTGACGCGCGACCTGATGGAAGCCCGCGCGGCAGAGGGCCTCACCACCATCTACAGCGCGGCGAACGTGAGCCTGCACGACTTCCAGTCGGGCAAGCCGCGCGTGCGCTACGAGAAGGACGGCCAGACGCACGAGATCGAATGCGACTTCATCGCCGGCTGCGACGGCTATCACGGCGTGAGCCGCGCGAGCGTGCCGGCCGATGCGATCCAGACCTACGAGAAGATCTATCCCTTCGGCTGGCTCGGCGTGCTGGCCGACGTGCCGCCGGTGTCGCACGAACTGATCTACGCCAACACCGAACGCGGCTTCGCGCTGTGCAGCATGCGCAGCGCCACGCGCAGCCGCTACTACGTGCAGGTGCCGACCGAGGAGCGCGTGGAGAACTGGAGCGACGAGGCCTTCTGGAACGAGCTTCGCGCCCGCCTCGACCCCGAGGCGCGCGAGCGGCTGGTGACCGGCCCCTCGCTTGAGAAGAGCATCGCGCCGCTGCGCAGCTTCGTCGCCGAGCCGATGCGCTTCGGCTCCCTGTTCCTGGCGGGCGACGCGGCCCACATCGTGCCGCCGACCGGTGCCAAGGGCCTGAACCTCGCCACCGCCGACGTGGGCTATCTCTCGCGCGCCTTCGAGATCTTCTATGCGGAGAAGTCGGCCTCGGCGCTCGACCGCTACTCCGACCTGTGCCTGCGCCGCGTCTGGAAGGCCGAGCGCTTCTCGTGGTGGTTCACCTCGCTGATGCACCGCTTTCCGGAAACGGGCGCCTTCGGGCAGAAGATCCAGGAAGCCGAACTCGACTACCTCGTGCACTCGACCGCAGCCTCCACCGCGCTGGCGGAAAACTACGTCGGGCTGCCGCTGGAAGACTTCTGAGCCGGCGGCGCCTCAGCCGCCCAGCACCTCGTCGACGAAGCGCTGGTCTTCGTCGTAGATCCAGCACTCCGCGAGCTTGCCGTCTTTCACGGTGTAGCGCAGCTGGCGCTCCAGTTCGACTGCACGGCCCTGAAACTCGAATTGCTCGACCGCGACGATCAGGCCGTAGTGCTCGCCCGCCAGCACGTCTCGGATCGAGACAAGCCGGCGATTCGTTCGCTCCTTCACCTTCTTGAGCAAGGCGAGGCACGCCGCCTTGCCGCGGTGCGTGCCGGCGAGCGGATTGCGTCCGAAGTAGTGGAAGACGACCTCGTCGTGGTAGCTGTCGACGATGCGCTGCACGTCGTTGGCAGCCCAGGCGTCGGCATAGCCCCGGATCACGGCATGGATGTCGTCCGGAGCCTTGCTGCTCATGCGTGCTGCTCCAGCGCCTTCTTCATGGCAATGCCGCCCTGCTCCATCATCGGCCCGACGTAGGCCGCCATGGCGTCGGGCAGCACGTCGGTGATCCAGACGAAGCGCGAACGGCCTTCGCCCTCATCGAACACCTGCGCCGTTGCGTGGTGGTGCGCGGCCTGTCCGCCGGTGACGGTGTAGGCCAGCCGCCGATGGGCATCGTCGATGCCGACCAGCACCTCGCGCGCCACGAGCCCGTTGGCGAAGGTGAGGATGCGGGCGCCCTCGGCATCGATGGTGCAGGCCGTGAGGAAACCCGGCGCGAGCCGCGTGTGCACCGCGCCGAAGTCGCGCAGCGCGTCCCACACCTGGGCGGCGTCTGCCTCGACGATGAATTCCTTGTAGACAGTGGCCATGGCGAGCCTCGCTTCAGGGGCAGACCGCCTCGACGTTGTTGCCGTCGGGGTCGATCAGGAATGCCGCGTAGTAGGTCGGGCTGTAGTCCGGCCTCGGGCCCGCGCCGCCGTTGTCGGTGCCGCCCGCCTTCAGGCCGGCCTTGTGGAAGGCGGCGACAGCCTCGTGATTCGGCGCGCGGAATGCGATGTGCGTGCCCGGCCCTTTCGCGCCCTTGGCGGCGTAGAGCCACAGCGCAGGCTCGTCGGCCGGGCCGATGCCGGCATAGCTGTCGTCGTGTGGCCCCGGCACATGGCCGAGCGGCGCGAGCGCGGCTTCGTAGAAGCGGCGGCTCGCGGCGAGATCTTTGACTTTCAGTCCGATGTGGTCGTACATGATGGCTTCCTGCTCGATGGATTGGTCAGGAGCTCATCATCGAAGAGCGCGGCAATGCGTTCTTGGAAAATCTTGCGGTCGCCCTGGGCCGCCTTGCGGAAGCCGCCCGGCGACACGCCGGCCGCGCGATGGAAGGTGCGCACGAAGTTGCTGAGATCGGCAAAGCCCACGTCGAGCGCGACCTCGGTCACCGGCCGGCCGTCGTCGTCGGCCAGCAGGCGCGCGGCGTGCCTCAGGCGCGAACGCACGAGGTACTGATGCGGCGTGACGCCCAGCACCTGCGAGAACAGCCGCAGGAAGTGGAAGGAACTCAGGCCTGCCTCGGCTGCCGCACCGTCGAGGCCGATGTCGTGCTGCGAATTGGCGTCGATCCACATCGCCGCGTCGACCGCGCGGCGGCGGTCGCGCGCGGCGGCCGAAACCGGCGCCCGGGGCTTCGTCCGGCCGGAGACGACTTCGACGAAGCGGCCCGCGAACCACATGCCCAGTTCGTCCAGCCCGACGTCGCTCTGCCCGTCGGCTGCGGCCTGCGCCAGTTCGCCGATGACCACGAGCTCGGCCAGCGGCGGCACGCCGCCGGTGCGCCAGGTCTTGCGGTCGCCGCCGATCAGGTCGACGAAGCCCGGCGACAGGTGGAAGGCAAGGCACTCGTCGCCGCAGACATGATGGTCGTGCGTGCAGACGTATTCATCGCCCGGGCAGCCGACCAGCACCGAGCCGGCGACCAGCTCGTAGGCCCGGCCGCGCGTGCGATAGCCGAAGCTGCCCTTGCGCACGTACGAGACCGAATAGCCTTCGTGCAGCTCGGTGAAGGGCTGCGCGTCGGGCCCCGCGTCGCAGCGGTAGCTGGCGATGCGGATCGCGTCGGTCTGAACTTCGTTGGTGACAAGCATGGCCGACGCCTTTCTGCCCCACGAAAACGATTGCTCAATCGACGGTTTGCATCGCCTGCCAGACACGCGCAGGGCTCAGCGGCATGTGCAGGCGAGGCGCGCGCGTGGCTAGGCCGTTGCGCGCAAAGGCATCGGCCACCGCATTCACGATGGCCGGGGTGGCGCCGATGGTGCCGAGCTCGCCCACGCCCTTCACGCCCAGCGGGTTGTTCTTGCAAGGCGTGGACTCGTCCATCTCCATGTTGAACATGGTGTCGACGATGTCGGCGCGCGGGGCGGCGTAATCCATCAGGCTGCCGGTGACGGGCTGGCCGGTCTCGTGGTCGTACACCACCTGCTCGTACAGCGCCTGGCCGATGCCCTGCACCGCGCCGCCTTCGAGCTGGCCGCGCACGATCATCGGGTTGATGACCCGACCCACGTCGTTGACCGAGCTGTAGGCCACCACGCTGATCTCGCCGGTGGGCGGATCGATCTCGATCTCGCAGATGTGGCAGCCGTTGGGCCAGGTCGGGCCGGCCACGGTGCTGGTGGAGTCGACGAAGATCTCGCGCCCCGGCTGCTTCGCCGCGAGCGTGAAGAGGTCGAGCTCGAGGTCGGTGCCGGCCACGTTGAAGACGCCGCGGCTGTAGACGATGTCGTCGATGGAAGCCTCGAACTCCTGAGCGGCCAGTTCGCGCGCCTTGTCGATGGTGCGTTCGGCGCCGATGCGCACGGCCGAGCCGCCGGTGAAGAGCGAACGCGAGCCGGCGCTGCCGAAGCCGTCGCCGCGGTCGGTGTCGCCGAGCACCACGCGCACCTTCTCGATGGGTACGCCGAAGGCATCGACCGCGAGCTGGGCCAGCGAGGTGGCGATGCCCTGCCCCATGGCGTTGACGGCCGAGAAAACCTCGATCACGCCGTCGGCCTGCACCGAGACGGTGACGCGCTCCTCGAACACATTGCCGCCGGTCCATTCGAGGAAGGTGGCGATGCCCAGGCCCCGGTGCTTGCCCTTGCCTGCCGACTCGGCCGCGCGGGTCTCGAAGCCCTGCCAGTCGGCGAGCGTGAGCGCCTGGTCCATCACCGACTCGAAGTTACCGGTGTCGTAGGTCTGCGCCATCGGGTTCTTGTACGGCATCTGCTCGGGGCGGATGAAGTTGCGGCGGCGCAGCACGATGCGGTCGATGCCGGTCTGGCGCGCAGCCTCGTCCATGAGCCGCTCGATGGTGAAGATGGCTTCCGGCCGCCCCGCGCCCCGGTAGGCGCCGGTGGGAGCGGTATTGGTGAGCACCGCCTTGAAGTGGAAGTCGATGGTCTGGATGTCGTAGACGCTGGTCTGCACCCAGGGGCCGATCAGCAGCTGGATCGCGACGCCGGTGCCGGTGGCGTAGGCGCCGACGTTGGCCAGGGTCTTGATGCGCAGGGCCAGGATCCTGCCGTCGGCATCGAGCGCCATCTCGGCGCGCGCCTCGATGTCTCGGCCGTGCGCGCTGGAGAGAAACTCCTCGCTGCGGTCGGCCACCCACTTTACAGGGCGGTTCACCTGCAGCGCCGCGAAGGCGACGGCGATGTCCTCGGGATAGGCGCCGGTCTTCATGCCGAAGCCGCCGCCGACGTCGCCCACCACCACGCGCACCTTTTCCTTGGGCAGGCCGATGGCGGCGCAGATGGAATCGCGCACGCCGGAGGGCATCTGCGTGCTCATGCGGATCGTGAGGCGTCCGGTTTCGGCGTCGCGCGCGGCGAGCACCGAGCGCGGCTCGATCGTCAGCGCCACCACGCGCTGGTTGTTCACGTCGAGCGCGACCACGTGGCTGGCCTTGGCGAAGGCGGCCGTGGCGGCCTCGCTGCTGCCGTGGCGCATCTCGGCGGCGATGTTGCCGGTGGCTTCATCGCACAGCAGCGGCGCCCCGTCGGCGGTGGCGCTCGCGAGGTCGACCACCATGGGCAGGTCTTCGTAGTCGACCATGATGGCTTCGGCGGCATCGCGCGCCTGCTGCACCGTGTCGGCCACGACCGCGGCCACCACTTCGCCGACGAAGCGCGTGCGCTCGTGGGCGATGGCATGGCGCGGAGGGCTGGCGCTGTCGCTGCCGTCCGCGCGCTTGAAGCCGGCCGCGCCCGGCAGGGGCTTGACGCCGGCTTCGGCCATTTCGGCGCCGGTGATCACGCGCAGCACGCCGGGCATGGCGGCGGCGGCGCTGGTGTCGATGGAGAGGATTCGCGCGTGCGGGTACGAGGATCGGAGGAAAACGAGATGAGCCTGTTCGGGGAGCGTGACGTCGTCGGTGTAGCGTCCGGCGCCGGACAGGAGGCTTTCGTCTTCCAGACGGCGCACCGCCTGGCCGCTGCCGAAGCGAGTGGGATTGGGTTCAGTGGTCAACGTGGTCCTCTTATGCTGATCCCCGGCGTGTGCTCGGGCCTGCCTGATCTGTCGTGGGTGCGCGAAAACAAGCTGTGCACTATAGGGTTTCCGGCTGGTTTTGTGGCGCCGTGGAATGTCGGCCGAACCCTTTTGGCGGTGTCGGCGGCACGCGATTTTCGCCCACTGGATCGGAATTTGCGAAGCCGTGTATACCTATGCCCATGCGACAACTGCCTTGGCTCGAACCCGGAGATGCCCTGCCCGACCCCGCCTCGGCCTGGGGCGTGGCCGACCCGGTGCCCGGCCTGCTGGCCGCGGGTGGCGCGCTCGACGTCGATACTTTGATGCAGGCCTATGGCAACTGCGTCTTCCCCTGGTTCAGCGAAGACCAGCCCATCCTCTGGTGGAGCCCGGACCCGCGCATGGTGCTGCGGACGGCCGACTTCAAGCTGCATCGCTCGCTTCGCAAGACCCTCCTGCGCTTCATCGAGACGCCTGGATGCGAGGTGCGCATCGACCATGACTTCGCGGCGGTCATCAAGGCCTGCTCGAGCTCGCCGCGGGTGGGCCAGTCGGGCACCTGGATCGTGCCGGACATGGTGAAGGCCTATACGGATTTGCACCGCGCCGGCCACGCCCACAGCGTGGAGACGTGGATCGACGGCGAACTGGCGGGCGGCCTCTACTGCGTCGGGCTGGGCCGCGCGGTGTTCGGCGAGTCGATGTTCACCCGCCGGCCGGACGCGTCGAAGATTGCCTTGGCCGCGCTGGTGTCGCTCTGCCGCCACTACGGGGTGCAGATGATCGACTGCCAGCAGAACACGGCCCACCTCGCCAGCCTCGGCGCTCGCGAAATGGCCCGCAAGCGCTTCGTCTCCCACGTCGCCGGGGCACGCCGGCAAGAGGGCCCACGGTGGCGTTTCGACCCCGTATACTGGTCTGAACTCCTTTCCGCGCGATCTCCTTTCCCGACGTGACGCACCTCAAGGATCTTCCGCTTCACACGCTGCAGTTCTACGCAACTGCGCCCTACCCCTGCAGCTACCTGCCGGACCGGCAGGCCCGCTCGCAAGTGGCCACGCCCAGCCACCTGATCCACAACGACGCCTACTCCGACCTGGTGCTCAGCGGCTTCCGGCGCAGCGGGATGTTCACCTACCGGCCCTATTGCGACGGTTGCCGTGCCTGCATTCCGCTGCGCGTGCTGGCCAACGACTTCCGGCCCAACCGCAGCCAGCGCCGCGCGCTGAAGCAGCATGCCGACCTGCAGGCGCGCGTGCTCAAGCTGTGCTTCATGCCGGAGCACTATCAGCTCTACCTGCGCTACCAGAACGGCCGCCATGCCGGCGGCGGCATGGATCACGACAGCATCGACCAGTACACCCAGTTCCTGCTGCAGAGCCGCGTCAACTCTCGGCTGGTGGAGTTTCGCGAAACGCTGCCCGACGGCAGCGCGGGCGCGCTGCGGATGGTGTCGATCCTCGACGTGCTCAACGACGGCATCTCGGCCGTCTACACCTTCTACGAGCCCGACACCCGCGTAGCGCCGGGCCGCCCCAAGCAAGCGGACGCCCCCCTGGAGGGGCAGCGAGAGCACGCAGTGCCGAGCGTGGGGGCCTCATCCACCGGCTACGGCACCTACAGCGTGCTCTGGCAGATCGAGCAGGCCCGCAAGCTGGGGCTGCCGCATGTCTACCTCGGGTACTGGATCGAGCACAGCCCGAAGATGAACTACAAGGCTCGTTTTTCCCCTCACGAAGTGTTGTTGGATGGCCGCTGGCAGGCGCCAGGCGATTTCACAAGGTAAAATGGCGCTCGGTCATCACCGCCAAGCGCCATGAGAAAAAACCAATCCGACATTCCCGCCGTTCCCGTGATCCAGGTGATCGAGCGCATGTTCGCGCTGATCGACGTCCTGGCATCGCGCGAGGACGCCATTTCGCTGAAGGAGATCAGCGAAAAGACGGGGCTCCACCCGTCGACCACGCACCGCATCCTCAACGACCTGGCCGTCGGCCGCTTCGTCGACCGCCCCGAGGCCGGCAGCTACCGCCTCGGCATGCGCCTGCTGGAGCTGGGCAACCTGGTCAAGGGCCGGCTCAACGTGCGCGACGCAGCACTTGGCCCTATGCGCGAGCTGCACAAGCTGACGCAGCAGCCCGTCAACCTCAGCATGCGCCAGGGCGACGAGATCGTGTACATCGAGCGCTCCTACAGCGAACGCTCGGGCATGCAGGTGGTGCGCGCCATCGGTGGCCGCGCCGCCCTGCACCTCACATCGACCGGCAAGCTGTTCCTGGCGGCGGATGACCCGCAACGGGTGCGCAGCTACGCCACTCGCACCGGCCTTGCCGGCCACACGCGCAACAGCATCACGCAGCTGCCCGCACTGGAGCGGGAACTGTCGAAGGCGCGCCAGTACGGCATTGCCCGCGACAACGAAGAACTGGAGCTTGGCGTGCGCTGCATGGCCGCCGGCATCTACGACGACCAGGGCAAGCTGGTGGCGGGCTTGTCGATCTCCGCCCCGGCCGATCGGCTGGACGAAGGCTGGCTGCCCAAGCTGCAGGCCACCGCCAACGAGATTTCGGGCGCACTGGGGTTCAAGGAAGGCATGGCCGCTGCACCGTCTCCCTCCGCAGGCAGCAGCCTCCCGTCGACCGGCGCTTGACACCGGAAGGAAGCACCCCCACAAAAACAAACAGGCCCTCTGGAGGGCCTGTTTTCGTTGGGGCTGCTGGGGCTGCTGGGGCTAGTGACTGTCGATCAGCCAGCGATCTGATATGCGGTATTGCGCGACGAGGCAGCCGGAGAGCCGGCTGCGTGAGTGGCCTCCACCCAGCGGCGGACGCGCTCGGCATCCGCGATACGGCTGAACTTGCCGGCCGAATCCAGGAACACCATGATCAGCTTGCGGCCGGCCACGCGCGCCTGCATCACGAGGCACTGGCCGGCTTCGGAGATGTAGCCGGTCTTCTGCACGCCGATTTCCCAATCGGGGCTCTTCACGAGGCGGTTGGTGGTGTTGAACTGCAGCACGCGGTTGCCGACTTCGACCTGGTATTCAGGCGAGGTGGACAGCGAACGCACGGTGGCATCGGCGTAGGCGGCATTGACCAGCAGCGCCAGGTCTTGCGCGCTCGACTGGTTGCGGCTCGACAGGCCGGTGGGCTCCACGTAGCGCGTGTCCTTCATGCCAAGCATCTTGGCCTTGGCGTTCATGATGCTCACGAAGGTCGTAAGGCCGCCCGGGTAGGTGCGACCCAGCGCGTGCGCGGCGCGGTTTTCGCTAGACATCAGAGCCAGGTGCAGCAGTTCGCCGCGCGAGAGCGTGGTGCCGACGGTCAGGCGCGAACTGCTGCGCTTTTCGGTATCGACGTCGTCCTGGGTGATGGTGATGAGTTCGTCGTTCGGCAGATGGGCCTCGCTGATGAGCAGGCCGGTCATCAGCTTGGTGAGCGATGCGATCGGCAGCACGGCGTGGTCGTTCTTGCTGAACAGGACTTCGTGGGTATCCTGGTCGATGACCAGCGCGACGCTCGACTTCAGGTCGAGCGCGTCTTCGGTTCCATGCAGGCCGGCCATCTGGCCGAAAGATTGGCGCGGGGGCACTTCGGCGACGCGAACCACCGAGCGGCGCTGCACGGCCACCACGGTCTTGCCGTTCTTCTTGTGGATGGTGGCAACGACGTTGCGGCCGCCGCGAACCACCTTCTCGGCGCGTTCGCCGCGCTTGGCGACGACGACCGGAACAGCGCCGCGAGCCGTCTTGGACGACGCGGCGTTGCGCTTGACTTCCACCGGCACGGGCCCCTTCGCTTTCTTGGCGGCGACGGCGGTCTTGGCAGCGGCGGGCTTTTCCTTCTTGGCGGCCTGGGCGCCAGGCAGCAAAAACGCCGTGGCGCAGAGCGCGACGGCGAGGGCTTTGAAAGCGGGCAGGAACCGCTGGCTGGAAACTCGGCGTAGGCGGGCTTCAGGCATTAATAAATCTCCAGCGGCAGAAACGAGGACCGCAGTGTATCGAAATCAAAAAAGACACGCAATATCAGTTACTTGCATCCTCTTCTTCATTCGAATATCAAGGATCGCCCGAAAACCTAACCTTGTGCCGCCACTCTCTCAGCTTGGCTCTGTAACTTGTTGAGCGCACTCAAATAAGCCTTAGCCGAAGCGACAACGATGTCCGGATCCGCCCCGACACCGTTGACCACCCGCCCTGCGTTTTGTAACCGGACTGTAACTTCTCCCTGGCTTTCCGTCGAGCCGCTGATGGCGTTTACAGAGTAAAGAACCATCTCGGCGCCGCTCTTGACGTGCGACTCGATCGCCTTCAGGGATGCATCAACCGGGCCATTCCCATCGGATTCGCCGGTGACTTCCTTGCCCTGGACGGTGAAAACGACCTTCGCCTGGGGGCGCTCGCCGGTTTCGCTGTGCTGGGAGAGAGAGACGAAAGCAAACTGCTCACCAACGTGCGACACCTCCTCCGCGCTGACGAGCGCGAGGATGTCCTCGTCGAAAATCTCGGACTTGCGGTCGGCCAGCTCCTTGAAGCGCAGGAAGGCTGCGTTGATTTCGCCCTCGCTGTCCATGGCCACGCCCAGCTCCTGCAGGCGCTGCTTGAAGGCGTTTCGGCCGCTGAGCTTGCCCAGCACGATCTTGTTGGCCGTCCAGCCCACGTCTTCCGCCCGCATGATCTCGTAGGTGTCGCGCGCCTTGAGCACGCCGTCCTGGTGGATGCCGGAGGCGTGCGCGAATGCGTTGGCCCCCACCACCGCCTTGTTGGGCTGCACCACGAAGCCGGTGGTCTGGCTGACCATGCGGCTCGCGGCCACGATGTGCTGGGTGTCGATGCGCAGGTCGAGCCCGAAGTAGTCCTTGCGGGTCTTCACCGCCATGACGACCTCTTCCAGCGAGCAGTTGCCCGCGCGCTCGCCCAGGCCGTTGATGGTGCACTCCACCTGGCGCGCGCCGCCGATCTTCACGCCGGCCAGCGAGTTGGCCACGGCCATGCCGAGGTCGTTGTGGCAATGCACCGACCAGATCGCCTTGTCGCTGTTGGGAATGCGCTCGCGCAGCATCTTGATGAAGTTGCCGTAGAGCTCGGGAATGGCGTAGCCGACGGTGTCGGGCACGTTGATGGTGGTGGCACCCTCGTTGATGACGGTCTCGAGCACCCGGCACAGGAAATCCGGGTCGCTGCGGTAGCCGTCTTCGGGGCTGAACTCCACGTCGCCGATCTGGTTGCGCGCGAAGCGCACGGCCAGCCTGGCTTGCTCATGAACCTCGTCGGGCGACATGCGCAGCTTCTTTTCCATGTGAAGCGGCGAGGTGGCGATGAAGGTGTGGATCCGTCCGCGGGCCGCGCCCTTGAGGGCTTCGGCCGCGCGTCCGATGTCGCGGTCGTTGGCGCGCGAGAGGCCGCACACCGTCGAGTCCTTGATCGCGTTCGCGATTGCCTTCACCGCCTCGAAGTCGCCGTTCGAGCTGGCGGGAAAACCGGCCTCGATGACATCGACCTTCAGCCGCTCCAGCAGCTTGGCAATGCGCAGCTTCTCGTCGCGCGTCATCGAGGCGCCCGGCGATTGCTCGCCGTCGCGCAAGGTGGTGTCGAAAATAATGAGTTGGTCGGTCATCGTGGGTCTCCGTTGTGCGTCACCCACGCGCACCCGACCAAGGGTCGGCGCAGCAGAGTCAGGCGACTGCAACCGCCGATTGTGCCCCGTGTGCGCCCCGGGTCCGCGCACGCTGCACGCCAGAAACAATCGCTTTCAGCGACGCCGTGATCACATTGGCATCGATGCCCACGCCGAACAGCGTCTGGCTGTCGTCCACGCGCAGTTCCAGGTAGGCGACCGCCTTCGCGTCGGCGCCGGCGCCGATGGCGTGCTGGTGGTAGTCCATCACGCGCACGGTGTGGCCGGTGGCCTTGCTCAGCGCCTGGGTGAAGGCGTCGATCGGGCCGTTTCCGCGGCCTTCGATGGCATGGACCTCGCCGTCCCAGGGCAGATCGCCACGCAGCACCACCGAGGCGTTGGCGCCTTCGCCGCCCTCCTCGATCACGCGGTTCTGCAGGGATTGCGCCGTCTCGATGCCATATTCGCGAACGAACAGCTGCCAGAGGTCGGCGGCGGTGAGCTCCTTGCCGGCGACGTCCATCACGCGCTGCACGGACTGCATGAATTCCATCTGCAGGCGACGCGGCATCTCGATGCCGTACTCGCTCTCGAGCAGGTAGGCCATGCCGCCCTTGCCGGACTGGCTGTTCACGCGGATCACGGCTTCGTAGCTGCGGCCCACGTCCTTCGGATCGATGGGGAGGTACGGAATCTCCCAGATGTCGCCTTCCTTGCGTGCGGCAAAGGCTTTCTTGATCGCGTCCTGGTGCGAGCCGGAGAACGAGGTGTAGACGAGATCGCCCACGTACGGGTGGCGCGGGTGCACCGGGATCTGGTTGCAATGTTCGACCGTCGCGCGGATCTCGTCGATGTTCGAGAAGTCAAGCTCCGGCGAGACGCCCTGGGTGTAGAGGTTGAGCGCGACGTTCACGAGGTCGAGGTTGCCGGTGCGCTCGCCGTTGCCGAAGAGACAGCCTTCGATGCGCTCGGCGCCGGCCATCAAGGCCAGCTCGCCTGCCGCCGTGCCGGTGCCGCGGTCATTGTGCGGGTGCACGCAAAGCACGATGGAGTCGCGGCGCGCCAGGTTGCGGTGCATCCACTCGATCATGTCGGCGAAGATGTTCGGGGTGGAATGCTCGACCGTCGTGGGCAGGTTGACGATGCACTTGCGCTGGGGCGTCGGTGCCCACACTTCGGTCACCGCATCGACCACGCGCTTGGAGAAGTGCACGTCCGTGCCCGAGAACATTTCGGGCGAGTACTGGAAGGTCCACTGCGTGTTCGGCTGCTTGGCGGCGAACTCGTTGAACATGCGGGCATGGCTGCTCGCGAGTTCGACGATCTGGTCCTCGTCCATGCCGAGCACCACGCGGCGCATGACGGGAGCCACCGCGTTGTAGAGGTGCACGATCGCGCGCGGAGCACCCTGCAGCGATTCGAATGTGCGAGCGATGAGGTGGTCGCGGGCCTGCGTCAGCACCTGGATCGTCACGTCATCGGGAATGCGGTCTTCCTCGATGAGCTTGCGCACGAAGTCGAACTCGATCTGCGATGCCGAGGGAAAGCCGACTTCGATTTCCTTGAAGCCGATGGCCACGAGGGTTTCGAACATGCGCATCTTGCGCGCGATGTCCATGGGCTCGACCAGCGCCTGGTTGCCATCGCGCAGGTCGGTCGACAGCCAGATCGGCGCCTTGGTCAGCACGGCATCGGGCCAGGTGCGGTCCTTGAGGCCGATCGGGGCGAATGCGCGGTATTTGCTTTGAGGTTGCTTGAGCATGTCGATTTCTCTTCGATGGTTGGTAATCGACCAGCAACCCCAAAAGACAAACGGCCCGTTGCTGGTGCGAACGGGCCGTAGTGAGGGATTTGCGCGTGCGCTACCGTCTCCGCCCGTAAGGGAGGGTTAGTAGGGCCAGCAGCGAAATCTTGGTCATGAGGCTGACGAATGTAGCACAAGCCGGGATCAGTTATGCAAGCCGCGCTCGTCGGGCTCTTCGGTCGAGGTGCTGATCACGCTCGCCTGCTGGCCCTTGGCCTTGCGCCAAGCGTAGACCACGTAGCCGCTCAGGCCATAGACGACGAACAGGCCGAACAGCACTGTCGGCGGATGGATGTTGATGACGGCGATGCCCAGCGCGATCAGCACGATCACCGCGAAAGGCACGCTCTTCTTCATCTGGATGTCCTTGAAGCTGTAGAACGGCGCGTTGGTGACCATCGTGAGGCCCGCGTACAGCGTGAAGGCGAAAGTCACCCAGGTGATCTGCGTCCAGGAGAGGTACAGCACCTCGCCGCCGCGCTTGCCCCACTCGTTCACCAGCCAGATGAAGCCAGCCACGAGCGCTGCCGCTGCCGGCGACGGCAGCCCCTGGAACCAGCGCTTGTCGACCACGCCAGTGTTGACGTTGAAGCGCGCGAGCCGCAGCGCCGCGCAGGCGCAATACACGAAGGCCGCGATCCAGCCCCAGCGGCCCAGCCCCTTGAGCGACCATTCGTAGGCGATGAGCGCCGGCGCCGCGCCGAACGACACCATGTCGGACAGCGAATCCATCTGCTCGCCGAACGCGCTCTGCGTATTGGTCATGCGAGCGACGCGGCCGTCGAGGCTGTCGAGGATCATCGCGGCGAACACGCCGAGCGCCGCGAGGTCGAAGCGCGCGTTCATGGCCATCACGACCGAATAGAAGCCGCCGAACAGCGCCGCCAGCGTGAACAGGTTCGGCAGGATGTAGATGCCCTTGCGGCGCTTGCGCGGCGGCACATCGTCGGGAAGCGTGTCGTCATGCATCGAATTTGCCTCCATCCCTCGTGCGTGCTGCGTGGGTAGCTATCCATTCGATAGCATCTTGATCTGTGAATCGCATGGTTCGCAGTGTAGTTCAGGGGGCCGCGTCGTCCCCTTTCAAACAAAAGGGCCACCGCAACGGGTGGCCCTCGGGAAACGGGCGCCGAAGCGCCCTCCTGGCTCGCAGATCAGTTACGGGTCTGGTCGACCAGCTTGTTCTTCTTGATCCAGGGCATCATCGCGCGCAGCTTCTCGCCGACGACTTCGATCTGATGCTCGGCATTCAGGCGACGACGGCTGATCAGCGTGGGAGCGCCGGCTGCGTTTTCCAGCACGAAGCTCTTGGCGTACTCGCCGGTCTGGATGTCCTTCAGCACTTGCTTCATGACCTTCTTGGTCTCTTCCGTCACGACACGCGGGCCGGTGACGTACTCGCCGTACTCGGCGTTGTTCGAGATCGAGTAGTTCATGTTGGCGATGCCGCCTTCGTAGATCAGGTCGACGATCAGCTTCAGCTCGTGCAGGCACTCGAAGTACGCCATTTCGGGGGCGTAGCCGGCTTCCACCAGCGTTTCGAAGCCTGCCTTGATCAGCTCGACCGTGCCGCCGCACAGAACCGCTTGTTCGCCGAACAGGTCGGTCTCGGTTTCTTCGCGGAAGTTGGTTTCGATGATGCCGGCCTTGCCGCCGCCGTTGGCGGTGGCGTAGCTCAGCGCGAGGTCACGCGCCTTGCCGGTCTTGTCCTGGTGCACGGCCACGAGGTGGGGCACGCCGCCACCCTGGGTGTACGTGCTGCGCACGGTGTGGCCCGGGGCCTTGGGAGCGACCATCCACACGTCGAGGTCGGCGCGCGGCTGCACGAAACCGTAGTGCACGTTGAAGCCGTGCGCGAAGACCAGCGAAGCACCTTCCTTGATGTTCGGGGCGACGTCGTTCTTGTAGACGTTGGCGATCTGCTCGTCGGGCAGCAGGATCATCACGACATCGGCGGCCTTCACGGCGTCGGCGACTTCGGCGACCTTCAGGCCGGCCTTCTCGACCTTGGGCCACGAAGCGCCGCCCTTGCGCAGGCCGACCACGACCTTGACACCGCTGTCGTTCAGGTTCTGCGCGTGCGCATGGCCCTGCGAGCCGTAGCCGATGATTGCAACCGTCTTGCCCTTGATGAGGCTCAGGTCAGCGTCCTTGTCGTAGTAAACCTTCATTTGAATCTCTCCTAAAAAATCTCGAGCATCCGTACCGGATGCATTTCACTCAAAGGCCGGAGGAATTCCGGTCCTTCATCTGCTGGTTGATGGACACGAGGCTGTCGTAGATGCGGAACAGCACGATGAACAGTTCGCTGAAGATGCGAACGGCGACAGTGCCGAAGATCAGGGCCACGAACGCCGGCAGGTACTGCCCCTGGTAGAGGGCCGCCCCCGCCAGGGCGATCACGCCCAGCAGGCCCAGGAGGTAGAGCACCCGGACGATCGCCGGAGTCACCATCCTGTCGAAACCGAGCAGACCTCGCATCACTTTTGCCTCATGTGTGGACGAATGTATGAACTGAGGGCGCCGTCACCCTCCTAAACGCGCAAGATGCGCTCGCCGCGCCCGATGCCGCTGGCACCGGTACGGACAGTCTCGAGGATAGCGCTACGCTCGATCGCTTCCAGGAAAGCGTCGTTCTTGCCGTGGTCGCCGGTCAGTTCGATGGTGTAGCTCTTGTCGGTCACGTCGATGATGCGACCGCGGAAGATTTCCGCCATGCGCATCATCTCCTCGCGCTCCTTGCCGACCGCGCGCACCTTCACCATCATGAGCTCGCGCTCGGTGTAAGCGCCTTCGGTCAGGTCGACGACCTTCACCACCTCGATCAGCCGGTTCAGGTGCTTGGTGATCTGCTCGATCACGTCGTCCGAACCGGTGGTGACGATGGTCATGCGCGAGAGGCTCGCGTCCTCCGTGGGCGCCACCGTAAGCGATTCGATGTTGTAGCCGCGGGCCGAGAACAGGCCCACCACGCGGGAAAGAGCACCCGGCTCGTTTTCCAGCAGCACTGCGATGATGTGTTTCATGTTTGCGTGACTCCTCTTTTCGCCGCCCCCCCCCGCGCACGGTAATGCGCGGGCTCGGCGGGCAATAGATTCGTCAGTAAAGAGTTGAGCGAATGTCGTTCCGCGGATCAGAGATCTTCGGAACCCAGCAGCATTTCGGTGATGCCCATGCCGGCCTTCACCATCGGGAACACGTTTTCGGTCGGATCGGTACGGAAGTCCATGAACACCGTGCGGTCCTTGAGCTTGCGCGCCTCGCGCAGCGCCGGCTCCACGTCTTGTGGACGCTCGATCAGCATGCCGACGTGCCCGTAGGCCTCGGCGAGCTTCACGAAGTTGGGCAGCGCATCCATGTAGCTATGGCTGTAGCGGCCGGAGTATTCGATCTCCTGCCACTGGCGCACCATGCCCAGGTAGCGGTTGTTGAGCGAGCAGATCTTGATCGGCGTGTTGTACTGCAGGCAGGTGGAGAGTTCCTGGATGCACATCTGCACCGAGCCTTCGCCGGTGATGGTGAACACTTCCGAATCGGGCTTCGCGAGCTTGATGCCCATGGCGTAGGGAATGCCCACGCCCATGGTGCCCAGGCCGCCGGAGTTGATCCAGCGACGCGGCTCGTCGAAGCGGTAGTACTGGGCGGCCCACATCTGGTGCTGGCCGACGTCCGACGTGATGTACGTGTCGGCATCCTTGGTCATGTTCCAGAGGGTCTCGACCACGTACTGCGGCTTGATCACGTCCTTGTTGCCGCGGTCGTACTTCAGGCAGTCGCGCGAACGCCAGGATTCAATCGTCTTCCACCAGTCGGCCAGCGCGCCGGCGTCGGGCTTGGCGGTGCTCTCGCGGATCATCGAGATCAGCTCGGTGAGCACGTCCTTCACGTCGCCGACGATCGGGATGTCGACCTTCACGCGCTTGGAGATGCTCGACGGGTCAATGTCGACGTGGATGATCTTGCGTTCGTTCTGCGCGAAGTGCTTGGGATTGCCGATCACGCGGTCGTCGAAGCGCGCGCCCACGGCCAGCAGCACGTCGCAGTTCTGCATCGCGTTGTTGGCCTCGATGGTGCCGTGCATGCCCAGCATGCCCAGGAACTTGCGGTCGCTCGCCGGATAGGCGCCCAGGCCCATCAGTGTGTTGGTGACCGGGTAGCCGAGCATGTCGACCAGCGTGCGCAGTTCATTGCAGGCGTTGCCCAGCAGCACGCCGCCGCCGGTGTAGATGTAGGGGCGCTTCGCAGCCAGCAGCAGCTGCAGCGCCTTGCGGATCTGGCCGCCGTGGCCCTTGCGCACCGGGTTGTACGAGCGCATCTCGACCTTGTCGGGATAGCCCGCGTACGGGATCTTCTTGAACGAGACGTCCTTGGGCACGTCCACCACCACGGGGCCGGGACGGCCGCTGCGTGCGATGTGGAAGGCCTTCTTCATCGTCATGGCCAGATCCTTCGGATCCTTGACGAGGAAGTTGTGCTTGACGATGGGACGGGTGATGCCGACCGTGTCGCATTCCTGGAAGGCATCGAGGCCGATGGCTGCCGTCGGGACCTGGCCCGAGATGATCACCATCGGGATCGAGTCCATGTACGCCGTCGCGATGCCGGTGACCGCATTGGTCAGGCCGGGACCGGAAGTGACCAGCGCCACGCCGACTTCGCCGGTTGCGCGCGCATAGCCGTCGGCTGCGTGGACGGCGGCCTGCTCGTGGCGCACCAGCACGTGCTGGATGGTGTCCTGCTTGTAGAACGCGTCGTAGATGTAGAGAACCGCGCCGCCCGGGTAGCCCCAGACGTATTGGACGCCTTCGGCCTGCAGTGCCTTGACCAGCACTTCGGCGCCCATGAGTTCTTGAGTCGAATTGCCTGCGCCAGCGGACGCAGCGGCTGCGGAGACGATTTCCGCCTTGGAGATTTCCATGATCAACCTTTGTTTATTTCGGGAACGAAATACCTTGGGTGCCCCTTGCCAACCCTTGTGAGGTCGCGCCAGGACTTGAGGCCAAAGCCATGGACGGACTGATGTTCCGCCGGACCGTGACCCGTTTGCCTTTTGACTTGCAGGCCGGATTATGACATTTCCGGGCGTTCAGATTCGCTTCAGCTGCCTTGTAAAGCTACAAAGGCATAATCCGCGGCGTTGAACATACGCGATCGCCAGACCCATTCCCCACGCGGCGCGCCCTGCGCGCCCCCTCTCGCTTGGCTACTGAACAAGAACTCTCCGACTTCCTGAA
This sequence comes from Variovorax gossypii, assembly GCF_003965815.1. Classification (GTDB taxonomy): domain Bacteria; phylum Pseudomonadota; class Gammaproteobacteria; order Burkholderiales; family Burkholderiaceae_C; genus Variovorax; species Variovorax gossypii. The sequence goes on from NZ_RXOE01000001.1 coordinate 985,610, forward strand.
AAGCGTCGAACGACGCGCTTTCAAGCGCTCGGTCTACCACGTGCGGGATGAAGAAGCGGCCCTCGATATCGTGCAGGACAGCATGATGAAGCTGGCCCAGCACTACGGCGACAAGCCCGCGGCCGAGCTGCCGATGCTGTTCCAGCGCATCCTGTCGAACTGCACGCTCGACTGGTTCCGCCGCCAGAAGACCCGGCGCGCGCTGTTCTCCAACCTCAGCGATTTCGACTCGGTCGACGAGGACGGAGATTTCGATCTTCTGGAGAACTTCGTCTCGCCGACCGACTCCAGAGAGGCGGAGAGCGCCGAAGACACGACCCGCCGCACCCAGATCTTCCAGGAAATCGAAGAGCAGATCGCAGCATTGCCGGGCCGTCAACGCGAGGCTTTCCTTATGCGTTACTGGGAGGAAATGGACGTCGCAGAGACGGCCGCCGCGATGGGCTGCTCCGAGGGCAGCGTCAAAACCCATTGCTCGCGAGCCGTCCACGCTCTGAGCAAGGCGCTCAAGGCCAAGGGAATATCGCTATGAACACTAAGGTTCCAACCTCAATCAACACCATCGCCGAAGACCAGTTCGGCCAGCGTCTGGTCGCCCGCCTTTCGGCCGGCAACCGGGAGTTGCCGCACGACATCAGCGAGCGGCTGCGCGTGGCACGCGCGCAGGCCGTGGCAGCACGCAAGCAGCCACCGCAGTTGCGGACTGCGCCGGTGGTGGTGCAGTCGGGTCATACGCTCACGATGGGCGGGAGTTGGAGCTGGTGGACTCGCATCGGCTCCGTGGTGCCGCTTATCGCGCTCGTCGCCGGCCTGATCACCATCAGCGTGATGCAGGATGACGACCGTGCCAGCGAACTGGCCGAAGTGGATTCCGCGTTGCTGACGGGCGATCTGCCGCCTGCCGCCTATACCGACCCTGGTTTTGCCCAATTCCTCAAGGCCGACAACGCCTCCGACTGAACCTTCCCCGATCGAATGCGACGCCGTTCCACTTCCAGCGCGAACAGCCCCCGCCCGTTGCGCCCGCTTCCGGCGGGCGCAGTCGTTTGGGCAGGCGCGTTTGCTGTCGCGGCCTTCAGCCTGACGCTCGCCTGCGCCCAGCCTCATGGCGAGGCCGCCTCCAAGGCTGCGGCGAGCTCCGCGCCGGCCACGAGCCCCAAGGCGGTATCGACGACCAAGCCGCTCTGGAGCGAACTCACAGCCGAGCAGGAGCAGGCCCTGAAGCCGCTGAGCGCTCACTGGAACACCCTGAACGTCGGGCAAAAGAGGAAGTGGCTGGCGCTGTCCCGCAATTTCGGGAGCATGTCGGCGGAAGAGCAGTCCACCCTGCACAGCCGCATGATCGAGTGGGCGGCCCTGAGCAACCAGCAGCGCGCGCAGGCCCGCTTGAACTTCGCCGAGGTCAAGCGCATTCCGCCCGACGAGCGCAAGGTCAAGTGGGAGCAGTATCAAGCCCTGAGCGAGGAAGAAAAGCGCAAGCTTGCCGAGCGCGCTCCTCCCAAGCCGCGCGGCGCCGCCATTCCCGTCCGACCTGTTTCGTCGCAGAAGCTGGTGCCGGTGCCTGCCGTCACCCCCGGCGGACAGCACACTCCCAGGATCCTGCTGGCTCCGCCCCCCGCTCCGACGGTCACGCCGGCCACGACGATCATGGTGGCATCGCCACCTGAACGCGCTCCTGCCGCCGCCACTGCTACACCGGCTGTTTCCGTGGTTCCGGCAGCGCCCGCCCCGTCCGGCATCGCGGCTCCGCCGGTTCCCGCCGAAGCCCAGGTGCCTGCCCCGTCGTCGGCAGCCGAATCGTCCTCTTCCTCCCCCTGACCGCTAGGCTTCGATGGCATCCAGTTCCCCCGAGGCTTCGGGTCCCGATCAGCCTGCCTCGCCGGCCAATCCAGCCACCAGCGCTCCCGTTTCGATAGTGCCCGGCCTCTGGCGCCGCATGGCTTGCTGGCTGTACGAGGGCATGCTGCTGTTCGCGGTGGTGTTCGTCTCCGGCTGGCTCTTCAGCACGCTGGGCCAGATGCGCGACGCCATGGATTCGCGGCGCCATCTGCTCCAGGCTTTTCTTTTCGTGGTATTCGGCGTGTACTTCGTCTGGTTCTGGACCAAGGGCCAGACCCTCGCCATGAAAACCTGGAACATCCGCATCGTCGACCTGCACGGCCAGCCCGTGAGCCAGCGCCGGGCACTCGCGCGCTACCTCCTGAGCTGGGTCTGGTTCCTGCCGCCGCTGGCCGCCATTGCGCCGTTCAAACTGTCGGGTGGCGAATCGACCGTGCTGATCTTCGGCTGGGTTGCCATCTGGGCCTTGCTGGCGCGCTTTCACCCCGACCGCCAGTTCTGGCACGACTCCTGGGCCGGTACACGGCTCATCACTTCCAAACCGATGAGCCGCCGATGAGTGCCGTGCCAAAGCTTCCCGATCCCGCCGTCAACCCGCAGAAGGCCCGCAAGGGCTTCGAGCGCGTGTGGCATGCCACGCTGATCTCGCTGCACGGCCTGCGTGCCGGCTGGAGCGAACCCGCGTTCCGGCAGGAAGCCATCCTGTCGATCGTGATGATCCCGGCCTCCTTCTGGCTCGGGCGCAGCTGGGTCGAAGTGGCGCTGCTCGCGGGCAGCGCAGTCCTCGTGATGATCGTCGAGCTGCTCAACACCGCGGTGGAAGCCGCCATCGATCGCATCGGCCCCGAGTGGCATGACCTCTCCAAGCGCGCAAAGGACATGGGCAGCGCCGCGGTGCTGCTGTCGCTCACGCTGTGCGGCGGCATCTGGGCGGCGGCGCTGTGGCAGCGCTTCATGTCATGAGAGGGCCCATCGGCTGCGGCATGATGGCGGGATGACTCCTGAATTTTCGATCTGTGTGTATTGCGGCTCGCGCCCCGGCGAGCGTCCCGAATTCACTGAAGCCGCTCAGGCGGTCGGCCGATGGATCGGCCAGCATCGCGGCCAGCTGGTCTACGGCGGCGGACGCACCGGCCTGATGGGCACGGTGGCCGAAGCCACCCGCCAGGCCGGCGGACGCGTCGTCGGCATCATCCCCAAGGCCCTGGTCGACAAGGAACTGGCCAACCCCCTGTGCGATGAACTGCACGTGGTCGACACCATGCACGAACGCAAGGCCATGATGGGAGAGCGCGCCGATGCCTTCGTTGCCCTGCCGGGCGGCATCGGCACCTTCGAGGAATTGTTCGAGATCTGGACTTGGCGCCAGCTCGGCTATCACGACAAGCCCACGGGCATCCTCAACACCGCCGGCTATTACGACGGCCTGCTCGCCTTCCTGGCGCACAGCGTGCGCGAGGGCTTCATGGGCGACTGGCAGATGGGCCTGATCCGCACCGGCACCGAAGTGCCCGAACTGCTCACCGCGCTGCGAGCCGAAGTGCCGCTCCATCCGCGCGAAGACAGGCTCTCGGAAAACCTCTGATCCGCCCCGAAAAAAGCCCCGCCAGCGGGGCTTTTTTTCTTTCAGTCAGACGGCGTTTTCGTTTTCCTCGCCTGTACGGATGCGCACGATGCGCTCCACCCCGGTCACGAAGATCTTCCCGTCACCGATCTTCCCGGTGCGCGCCGAATTGACGATGGCCTCGATGCAGCGCTCCACATCGGCCTCGTTGACGACCACTTCGACCTTCATCTTGGGCAGGAAGTCGACCACGTATTCGGCTCCGCGGTAGAGTTCGGTATGCCCCTTCTGGCGACCGAAACCCTTGACTTCGGTCACGGTCAGGCCGGTGACGCCCACTTCGGCCAAGGCCTCGCGCACGTCCTCGAGCTTGAAGGGTTTGACGATGGCGGTGATCTGCTTCATGGTTTTTGCGCTCCGGCGGTTTCGTTGAATTTGCTGGTGATAGGGTAACGCCAATCCTTGCCGAAGCTTCGGTGGGTGACCCGGATTCCTACCGGCGCCTGGCGCCGCTTGTATTCATTGATCTTGATCAGCCGCGCGACGCGCTCGACCACGGCGCGCTCGTAGCCGGCCGAAATGATCTCGTCGATGCCCTCATCGTCCTGCATGTAGCGTGCCAGGATTCCGTCGAGGATGTCGTAGGGCGGGAGGCTGTCCTGGTCGGTCTGGTCGGGCCGCAGCTCGGCGCTGGGCGGTCGCGTGATGATCCGCTCGGGAATCGGCTCGGTGCCCGTGCCGTACGGATCGTGGGCATTGCGCCAGCGCGCCAGCGCGAACACCGTGGTCTTGAGCAGGTCCTTGATGACCGCGAAGCCGCCCGCCATGTCGCCGTACAGCGTGCAGTAGCCGGTCGCCATCTCGCTCTTGTTGCCGGTGGTGAGCACGATGGAGCCGAACTTGTTCGACAGCCCCATCAGCAGCGTGCCGCGGATGCGGGCCTGGATGTTTTCCTCGGCGGTGTCCTCGGGCCTGCCCTTGAACTCCTCGGCCAGCGCGCCCTTGAAGGACTCGAAGGTGTGCTTGATCGAAATCTCGTCGTAGCGCACGCCCAGGCGGCTGGCCATGTCGCGCGCGTCGATCCAGCTGATGTCGGCGGTGTAAGGCGAAGGCATCATCACCGCACGGACCTTGTCCTTGCCCAGTGCATCGACCGCGATGGCGAGCACCAGTGCGGAATCGATGCCGCCCGAAAGCCCCAGGATGGCGCCCGGAAAACCGTTCTTGCCGATGTAGTCGCGCACGCCGAGCACGAGGGCGTCCCAGAGTTGGGCCTCGGCGTCGCGCGGCGCCGCGATGGCACCGGGCTCGGCTACGAAGCCCACGCCACCCTGCGGCTTGCGCTCCACCTCAGCAAAAACCAGCTTCTCCCGGAAGCTCTCGGCCTGCATGGCGGTAGCCCCATCGGCTTGCAGCGCGAACGAGGCACCGTCGAACACCACCTCGTCCTGCCCGCCCACCAGATGCGCGTAGACCAGCGGCAGCCCCACGGCGCGTGCCCGATCGGCCATGCGCGCGACGCGCTCGCCCTCCTTGCCGACGTGGTACGGCGATGCATTGATCACAGCCAGCACCTCGGCACCACCTTCGCGCGCCAGTTCGGCGGGCTGGTCGAACCAGGCGTCCTCGCAGATCAGCAGGCCGACGGAGACGCCCTCCACCTCGAACACGCAGGTGCCCTGCCCCGGCGTGAAGTAGCGGCGCTCGTCGAACACCTGGTAGTTGGGCAGCTCGCGCTTGGCGTAGGTCTCGAGGATGCGGCCTTCCTTGATGACGCTGGCCGCGTTGTGGCGCATCTGCACCGCCACCGAGCGGCTGCGCAGGCTGCCGCCGGTCGGATGGCCCACCACCACGACCATGTCTTTGAGGTCGGCCAGAGCGGCGGCGATGCCTTTCACGGCATCATCACAGGCTTCGGTGAAGGCGGGACGGAGGAACAGGTCCTCCGCCGCATAGCCGGCAATCGAGAGTTCGGGCGTCAGCAGGAGGCGCGCACCCTGGGCATGGGCATTGCGTGCGGCATCGACGATCTTTTTCGCGTTGCCGGCGAGGTCGCCCACCACAAAATTGAGTTGCGCGATGGCGAGCTTGAGCGTCATACAGAAGGAAGAAAAAGGCTTGAACGATTATGTCATTCGGGTTCTGCCGTCTCCGTCGGACGTGAGCCCGGAAGCATGGAACGCGTTGCTGGCCGCCCAGGCCGAGCCGTCGCCCTTCATGCGCCACGAATACCTCACGGCCCTGAACGACAGCCGCAGCGCCACGCCCGACAACGGCTGGATGCCGCAGTTCGTCACGCTGTGGCAAGGCGAGCAGTTGCAGGCTGCGTGCCCGCTCTACGTCAAGGACCATTCCTACGGCGAGTACGTCTTCGACTGGGCCTGGGCCAACGCCTACGAGCAGCACGGGCTGGCCTACTACCCGAAGGCCACGGTGGCGGTGCCGTTCACGCCCGTGCCCGGGGCACGGCTGCTGGCGCGCGATGCCGAGAGCCGCACATTGCTGGTGCAGGGCCTCGTCGCCCTGTGCAAGCAGCTGGAGCTGTCGTCGCTGCACCTGCTGTTCGGCGCCGATGCGGACATCGCCGCCTGCACCGAATCGGGCCTGATGCTGCGCAACACGGTGCAATTCCATTGGACGAACGCGCAGTACGCCGACTTCGATGCCTTCCTCGCCAGCCTCTCCCACGACAAGCGCAAGAAGATCCGCCAGGAGCGCCGCAAGGTGGCCGATGCCGGCGTGCGCTTCCGCTGGTCGCGCGGCGCCGACATCAGCAAGGCCGACTGGGACTTCTTCTACCGCTGCTACGAGCGCACCTACCGCGAGCACGGCAACCCGCCCTACCTCACGCGCGACTTCTTCCGGCGCATGGCCGACACGATGCCCGAGGCCTGGCTGCTGTTCATCGCCGAGCGCGACGGCAAGCCCATGGCCAGCAGCCTGATCGCACTGTCGACGCAGCCCGACAGGCCCCTGGTGGCCTACGGCCGCTACTGGGGCGCGCTGGAGCGTGTCGACTGCCTGCACTTCGAGGCCTGCTACTACCAGCCGCTGGCCTGGTGCATCGAGCACGGCGCGCAGCGCTTCGAGGGTGGTGCGCAGGGCGAACACAAGATGGCACGCGCGCTGATGCCGGTGAAGACCACCAGCGCCCACTGGCTGGCGCACCCGTCGTTCGCCGATGCGGTCGAGCGCTTTCTCGAACGCGAGGGCGCGGGCATCGAGAACTACATGGACCACTTGGGCGAGCGCAGCCCCTTCAAGTCAGTCTGAGTGCCATTCGGGACTGCTATAAAAGCGCCCGACATCCACAACAACTCAGAGAGAAATCGATGCCATTCCTGGGACTGGGCCTGCACGTCCTCATCGCGCTGTTCTTCGCCGTGCATGCGATGCGCCATGGCAAGCAGATGTACTGGCTGCTCATCCTCTTCAGCTTCCCGCTGCTCGGCAGCATCGTGTACTTCGTGGTCGAGTACCTGCCCGCATCGCGCATGCAGCGCACCGCCGGCAAGGTGGCGAACGCGGCCATCGGCTTCATCGACCCCGAGCGCGAGTACCGAGCGGCCACCGAGGCCTACGACCTCGCGCCAACCGCGCAGAACAAGCTGCGCCTCGCCAAGGCCGCTCTCGACAAGGGACAGGCAGCCGATGCCGTCGGCCATTACCGCGATGCATTGAAAGGCCCCCTGGCCTCCGATCCGGAACTGCAATTCGGCCTCGCCAGCGCCCTTCTGGCCGCAGGCGGAGCGACTGCCGGCAACGAGGCATTGCAGGCGCTGCAGGCCCTGCGCGCCACGCGCGACGACTACCGCAAGGACGAAGTCGCGGTGCTCACCGCACGTGCCCTCGCCGCCGATGGCCGCCAGGCGGAAGCACAACAGGCCTTCGAGGACGCACTGAGCCGCTACAACACCGTCGAGGCACGCGCCCGCTACATCGCGTGGCTCGCCCAGCAAGGCGATGCCGCCGGCGCGCAGCGCCAGTGGGACGAGCTCCAGCAGGCCGCGCGCCACTGGAACTCGCACGCACGCTCGGTCAATCGCGAATGGATGCGGCTGGCCAGCGACGCCGTCCGCAGCTGACACCCCTGCCCTGCTTCTCTCTCTGTCCAAGGGCATAGCGCCCTTGTCCGTTTGGCACATCGACGGCGCGGCGGGCCTCTCCTAGCATCGGCTTCGAGGAGAACCCCGCATGCAGACATTCACACGCCGGGCCGTCACGGCACTCTGCTTCTTCGCTGTCGCCCCGCTGGCCATGGCCGCCAGCTTCGACTGCACCAAGGCCGGAAACGCCACCGAGAAGGCGATCTGCGCCGACCCCGGCCTCTCACGGCAGGACGAAGCCATGGCCGCGCTCTACAAGCGGCAGGTCGAGATGCCCGGCACGGGCCAGTGGCCCACCTTCCTGAAACGCGACCAGCGCGACTGGATCGTCGTTCGCAACCGCGAATGCCGCGGCGACACCGAATGCCTGAAACGGGATTACGAGCGGCGCATCACCTACCTGAGCCACCCGCTGCTGCAATGGATGGGCCGCTATGTGGAGGGCCGGTGCCCGAAGGACGGCCGCTTCCTCGATGTGACGCCCGAGGTGGGCGGCACGCTGGACATCCAGCTCTACGTCTGCCCCGATCCGCGCGGCAACATGCTGCTGCAGGGCAAGAACGTGCTCGACGGGCAACGGCGCCTCGTGGTGCGGGAGGCCGGGGGTTGCACCCGCACCCTGCAGTTCGACACCGACAGGGTCACCGTTTCGGACGGGCCGGGCTGCGCGCCGTCGCTGACCGGCAGCTTCGCGCGCGACCCGCGCCGCTCGCCCTTCGAGAACGAATAAGTTACTTCTTGTAGTTGGCGACGCCGTCCAGGATTTCCTTCTTGGCCGAGTCGATGCCTTCCCAACCCAGCACCTTGACCCACTTGCCCGCTTCGAGATCCTTGTAGTGCTCGAAGAAGTGGCTGATGGCCTTCAGGCGCATCGGGTTCACGTCGTCCACCGACTTCCAGTGGCTGTAGATGGGCAGTACCTTGTCGGTGGGCACGGCGAGCACCTTGCCGTCGACGCCGGCTTCGTCTTCCATCATCAGGATGCCCAGGGGACGGCACGGCACCACCACGCCCGGCAGCAGCGGATACGGCGCGATCACCAGCACGTCGACCGGGTCGCCGTCGCCCGACAGGGTCTGCGGCACGTAGCCGTAGTTGGCGGGGTAGTACATGGCCGTCGTCATGAAGCGGTCCACGAAGATCGCGCCCGATTCCTTGTCCACTTCGTACTTGATCGGGTCGGCGTTCATCGGGATTTCGATCACGACGTTGAAGGCATCGGGCAGGTTCTTGCCGGGGGAAACTTTGTCGAAGGACATGACGTTTTTCGAGTAGTTGAAAAGTATGAGACGAATGGGGACAAACCCGGAGTTTACTTTCCGTGTCACCGGCCGGTCGCACACGCATCTGTTTTTGCCTGTAAATTGCAACCGTTGGCCAATCGGCTCCGCACCCACGGTGCAGTGAGCTTCGAGGAAGCAACGCGGCGGAAAACATGGTCCCGTACGCGTTGCACGCAAGGGCCCATGCTGTCCGTCTCCACTAGTCACAACGAACGAATGGAGAAGCAAAGCATGATCGGCAACACCCCCCTGATACTGGCCATCGTCTGCGGTCTCGTGGCCGTGGCCTACGGTTTCTGGGCCCGAAGTTGGATTCTCGCGAAGGACGCCGGCAACGCCCGCATGCAGGAGATCGCGGCGGCCATCCAGGCCGGCGCCTCCGCCTACCTCGCCAAGCAGTACAGCACCATCGCCATCGTCGGCGTGGTGCTCGCGATCCTGATCGCCGTGTTCCTCGACCTCACCACCGCCGTCGGCTTCGTCGTTGGCGCGGTGCTCTCAGGGGCCTGCGGCTTCATCGGCATGAACGTCTCGGTGCGCGCCAACGTGCGCACCGCGCAGGCGGCCACGCAAGGCATCGGCCCGGCGCTCGACGTCGCCTTCCGCGGCGGTGCCATCACCGGCATGCTGGTGGTGGGGCTGGGCCTGCTGGGCGTGTCGGCCTTCTACTGGGTGCTGATCGGCAGCGGCACGCCGGCCGCGGGGCACAGCCTCTCGGCCGTCCTCAATCCGCTGATCGGCTTCGCCTTCGGCTCCTCGCTGATCTCGATCTTCGCGCGGCTGGGCGGCGGCATCTTCACCAAGGGCGCCGACGTCGGCGCCGACCTGGTGGGCAAGGTGGAAGCCGGCATCCCCGAGGACGACCCGCGCAACCCGGCCGTGATCGCCGACAACGTGGGCGACAACGTCGGCGACTGCGCCGGCATGGCGGCCGACCTGTTCGAGACCTACGCCGTGACGCTCATCGCCACGATGGTGCTGGGCGCGCTGATGGTCACCGCGGCCCCCACCAATGCGGTGCTGTATCCGCTGGCGCTGGGCGGCGTCTCGATCATCGCTTCGATCATCGGCTGCTTCTTCGTGAAGGCCTCGCCGGGCATGGTCAACGTGATGCCGGCGCTCTACAAGGGGCTGGCGGTGTCGGGCATCCTGTCGCTGATCGCGTTCTGGTTCGTCACCAGCTGGCTGATCCCCGACAACGCGATCGCCGCGAGCGGCAGCCAGCTCAAGCTGTTCGGCGCCTGCTTCGTCGGCCTCGCCCTCACGGCCGCGCTGGTGTGGATCACCGAGTACTACACCGGCACGCAGTACAAGCCCGTGCAGCACATCGCTCAGGCATCGACCACGGGCCACGGCACCAACATTATCGCGGGCCTGGGCGTGTCGATGCGCTCCACGGCCTGGCCGGTGATCTTCGTGTGCATCGGCATCCTGGCCTCGTACTCGCTGGCGGGCCTGTACGGCATTGCGGTGGCTGCCACGTCGATGCTGAGCATGGCCGGCATCGTGGTTGCGCTCGACGCCTACGGCCCCATCACCGACAACGCCGGCGGCATCGCCGAGATGAGCGAGCTTCCCGACAGCGTGCGCGCCGTCACCGACCCGCTCGACGCGGTCGGCAACACCACCAAGGCCGTGACCAAGGGCTACGCCATCGGCTCGGCCGGCCTGGCCTCGCTGGTGCTCTTCGCCGACTACACGCACAAGCTGGAGAGCTTCGGACAGGCGATCAGCTTCAACCTGAGCGACCCGATGGTGATCGTCGGCCTCTTCATCGGCGGCCTGATTCCCTACCTGTTCGGCGCGATGGCCATGGAGGCCGTGGGCCGCGCGGCCGGGGCGGTGGTGGAGGAAGTGCGCCGCCAGTTCCGCGACATCCCCGGCATCATGGAAGGCACCGGCAAGCCCGAGTACGGCAAGGCCGTGGGCATGCTGACCGGCGCGGCCATCAAGGAAATGATGATTCCCTCGCTGCTGCCGGTGCTGGTGCCGATCATCGTCGGCCTGGTGCTCGGGCCGAAGGCACTGGGCGGGCTGCTGATGGGCACCATCGTCACGGGTCTCTTCGTCGCCATCAGCATGTGCACGGGCGGCGGCGCCTGGGACAACGCCAAGAAGTACATCGAGGACGGCCACTTCGGCGGCAAGGGCAGCGAGACGCACAAGGCCGCCGTCACCGGCGACACCGTGGGCGACCCGTACAAGGACACGGCCGGCCCCGCCGTGAACCCGCTGATCAAGATCATCAACATCGTGGCGCTGCTCATCGTGCCGCTGGTGGTGAAGTTCCATGCGGGCGATGCGGGGGCTGCCGTGCCCACGAAGGTGCCGACGCCGCCTGCCGTCACGGCTCCGGCAGCCACGGCGCCGTCGACGCCTGCGGCCGTGGTCGCATCGGGTGCCGTATCGGCCGCCGAGGCCGCCGCGGTGAAAGTCGAGAACGGCGTCGTGAAGTTCTACTTCGCGAGCGCCAGCTCCGAGGTGGCACCCAACGCAAAGGAGGCGCTGGGCGACGTCATCAAGGCCGTGCAGAGCGGCAGCACCGTGCTCGTGAGTGGCTACCACGACGCCAGCGGCGACCCGGCGAAGAACGCCGAGCTCGCCAAGCAGCGCGCGATGGCCGTGAGCGATGCGCTCAAGGCTGCCGGCGCTCCCGCCGACAAGATCGAGCTGGCCAAGCCGGAGCAATCGCAGGCGGACGGCCCTCCGACCGAGGCACGCCGCGTCGAAGTCAAAGTAAAGTCATGACATGACACTCCCCCAGGCTTCGCGCACTTCGTGTCGCTTCGCCAACCCCCTCGCCGGGGGCGACACCTGCGGCCCGGCAAAGCCGGTTCCGCGGTGTCTCGCGCACGATCCGCTTGAGCCTCATATGCCGCAGAAGGTGCGTTGCGCCATGGATCACTGAAAGATGCCCACACCCGAACGACTCGAATCATTCATCGCCGCCGTCGAAGGCGGCGCGCATGCCAAGGCCATCGAGGACTACTACACCGAAGATGCCACCATGCGCGAAAACCAGGCCGAGCCGCGGCGCGGTCGCAGCACGCTGGTGGCACAGGAAACCGCCGTGCTCGACCGCACCGAATCGGTAATCTCCACCTGCGTTCGGCCGGTGCTGGTGAACGGCGACCACGTGGCGATCCACTGGATCTTCGAATTCACGTTCAAGGGCGGCGGCAAGATGCGCATGGAGGAGATCGCCTGGCAGCGCTGGGAAGGCGACCGCATCGCACAAGAGCAGTTCTTCTACGACCCCGCGCAGCGAAAGCCGGGCTGATCGAGGCTTTCTCCGCTTCTCCGCGCGTTTCCACCGTCATGGCGCTTCTGCAGACCTCCTAGCCCCATGCGATACCTCCACGCACTGTGCGCCGGCACCTGGGCCATCGCCCGGGCCGAGCTGGCGATCGTGCGGCGCTTTCCCCGCATCCTGCTGGCCGTGGTGGCGGTCGGCGTGGTGCCTGCCATCTATGCGCTGATCTACCTCTCGAGCGTGTGGGACCCGGCCGGCCACACGGCCGACCTGCCCGCGGCCATCGTGAACGAGGACCGGGGCGTGACCTACATGTCGCGCACGGTCAACGTCGGCGACGACCTCACGCGCACCCTGCTCGAGAAGCGCGCCTTCGGCTTCCGCGCGATGGACGACGCAGAAGCCGCGCGCGCCGAAGTGCGACGCGGCGCGCTGGCCTTCGCGCTGCTGATCCCGCCCGACTTCAGCGCCAACGCGGTGCCCGGCACGCAGCGTGGCGCGGGGCAGCTGGTGGTCTACACCTCCGAAGGCAACAACTACAGCTCCGCCGGCCTGGCGCGGCGCTTCGCGGGCGAACTGGGGCACCAGGTCAACGAGATGCTCAACGAGCAGCGCTGGGGGCTGGTGCTGAACGCGGCCTCCGGCTCGCAGGCGCGGCTCGAAAAGCTCAAGCAGGCCCTGCTGGAGCTGCGCGACGGCAGCCAGACACTGGCGAACGGCGCCGCCCAGTACAGCGCGGCGGCGCAGCAGGTCGGCAGCGGGTTCAAGCAGGTCAACGGCGGCATCCGCACCATCGAGTCGAAGCTGCCCGCCGACGCGGACCTGCGCGCGCTGAAGGCCGGCTCGCAGCAGCTCGCATCGGGCCAGCGCGAACTCGGCAGCGGGCTCGCGCAGATCGGCGACGGGCTCGGGCAGCTGGAAGGCGGCGCCAGCCAACTCGGCGATGGCGCCCGCAGGATGCAGAAGGACACGGCCGACATCCCCTTCGTGGGCGACCGCATCTCCAAGGGCGCGGCCGAACTCGCCGCCGGCGCGGACAAGCTGCGCGGCGGCATCGACCAGGCGCAGGCCGCCATGGCGAAGGCGCAGGACGGCAACCACAAGCTGGCGACCGGCGCGACGGCCCTCGACGGCGGCGTGGGCAAGCTCACCGACGGCATGACGGCGCTCGCCACCGGCATCCACACGATGTCCGGCAAGCTGCCCTCAGACCGGAAGCTGGACGAATTCGTGCAGGGCGGCGCGCAGCTCGCCCAGGGTGCGGAGCGCCTGTCGACCGGCGTGCGCACCATCGAAGCAGCCCTGCCCGCCTCCATCACCCGCATCCAGGGCAGTGCCTCGGGGCTGGCCGACTCGGTCGAGCCCAAGGTGGAAGTGGTGGCGCCGGTAGCCAACAACGGCAGCGCCTTCGTGCCCAACATGGTGTCGGTGGCGCTGTGGATCGGCGCGGTGATGGCCGGCTACCTGTTCAACATCCGCATCGTGCTGTCGGACCACAGCCACTATCCGAAGCTCGCGAAGACGCTGGGCAAGATCACCATGCCGGCGCTGATCGTGCTGCTGCAGGTGGTGCTGGTGCTGGCCACGTTGGTGGGCGTGCTGCGGGTGCAGGCTCCGGACGTGCCGGCGCTGGCGCTCACGATGGCGCTGGCCTCGCTGGTGTTCCTGGTGGTGCTGTTCGCGATCCTGCACGTGTTCGGCGACTTCGGCCGCATCCTCACCGTGCTGCTGCTGACGCTGCAGCTTTCCGCCGGCGGCGGCGTGCTGCCGGTGGAGCTCTCGGCCGGCTTCTTCCGCGACGTGCACGGCTGGCTGCCCTTCAGCTGGGTGGTGCAGGCCTTCCGCGCCGTGATGTTCGGCGCCTTCGACAACGGCTGGGCACATGCCTGCGGCGCGGTGCTGCTGTCGGGCACTGTGGCGGTCGGGCTGATGGCGCTCTTCGGCAAGTGGAACGAAGTGCTGCCGGCGGACTACAAGCCGACGATCCAGGTCTGAATTTCTTATGCGACATTGATGATGTAACATTCAATCCGTCACATGAACACGCCAGCCGTCACCGATGCGCTCCAGGAACTCTCCGTCGAGGAACTGGCCGCGCGCACCGGCGTGACGGTGCGCAACATCCGCGCCTACACCACCGCCGGCCTGCTGCCGCCGCCCAGGCTGCGCGGCCGCCTCGGCCTGTACGGCGACGAGCACGTTCAGCGCCTGGCGCTGATCCGCGAACTGCGCGACCAGGGCTTCGGCATCGAAGCCATCCGCCGCATCTTCGGGCGCGCGCCGGCCTCGGCCTGGCGCGACCTCGTGGCGGTGGCGCGCTCCGTCTCGGGCAGCCTCTTCGCCGAAGAAGAGCCGGTGGTGGTCTCGGCCGACGCGCTCGCCGCGAAGTGGAAGGGCCAGATGACGCCCGCCCTGCTCGCCCGTGCCACCAGGGCCGGCCTCATGCGCGAGCTGCCTGACGGCCAGGTGCAGATGCTCAGCCCCGCGCTCGGCCAGGTCGCCGAGCAGCTCGCGGCGCTCGGCCTGCCGCTGGAGGAGGCGATCAGCATGCAGGAAACCATGGCCCGCACGCTGCGCACCGTGGCACGCCACTGGCTGCGCACGCTGGCCGACAGCCTGCTGAGCGGCGACGCCATCGACGCCCAGCGCACGGCCCAGCTGCTCGAGCAGGCGCGCGGGCTCGCCACCGGCGCGGTGCAGGCCGCGTTCCCCGTGATCCTGCAGCAGGAACTGGATGCCTTGTTGCGCCGCAAGGCCACCTGAAAAGATGACACCGATCCACCACGCCAGAAGCCCCTTCCTTCAGCGCCTGCCGCACCTGCTGCCGGCGCTGTTCGTGCTGTGCGGCCCAGCCTTCGCGCAGACCCAGGCCGGCAGCGACAACGCCCTCTCGCTGAGCTTCGACGCGGCCCGCGCCCGCATGATCGACCGCTCCGACAAGCTGGCCGCGGCCCGCGCGGCCGTCGAGGCGAAGGAGCTGCAGAGCCAGGGCCTCAAGGGCCTGGGCGGCCCGTCGATCAGCGTCTCGGGGCTGGCCTATGCCTACAACGCCAACCTGAACCTCGACCTCGATCCGCTCAACCAGAAGCTCGGGCAGATCGGCTCGTCGCTGCCCTCCTCCATCCAGAGCGTGATCACGCGCGTGCCGATCCCGCAACTGCCCAACAGCTACACGCTCAACCGCCACGACAGCGGCGCCAACGCCTCGATCTCGGCCGTGTGGCCGATCTACATCGGCGGCGCGACCGACGCGGTGCGCGGCTTCGTGTCGGCCCAGACGCGCGAGGCGCAGGCCGATGCCGAACAGGCCGGCCACGAGGTCGACACCCTGCTCGTGCAGCGCTACTTCGGCGCGCAGCTCGCACGCCGTGCGGCCGCGCTGCGCCTGCAGGCCGAGCGCACCATCGCGCAGCACGATTCGGCGGCGCAGAAGATGCTCGCGGCCGGCGTGATCTCGCGCGTCGAGCGGCTGCAGGCCAGCGCCGCGTATGAAGAGGCGCGCCGCAACGCGCGCAAGGCCGAGAACGACGCGGCGCTCGCCTCCGTGGCGCTGGCCCGCACCGTGCGCGCGGACGGCAGCGTGGCGCCGCAGACGCCGCTCTTTCTCATCAGCACGCCGATCGAGCCGCTGGGCTACTTCATCGATTCGGCGCTCACGCGGCACCCGGGCCTGGGCAAGGTCGCGGCCAAGAAGTCGCAGGCCGAGCAACTGCACGAAGGCGAAGAAGCGCTGCGCCGCCCGCAGGTGATCGCCTTCGGCACGCGCGAGCTCAAGAGCGGCAACGCCGACTGGGTGGCCGGCGTCGGCGTGCGCTGGACGCTGTACGACTCGGTCGACCGAGACATGCTCTCTGCCGCGTCGCTCAAGCAGGTCGAGCAGGCCGAGCGCACCGATGCGCAGGCTCGCAGTGACATCTCGCTGCTGGTCGAGCGCAACTGGCGCGCGCTGGAGAACGCGAGACGCCAGTACCTGGAGATGAAGGCATCCGTTGAACTCGCGCAGGAGGTGGTGAAGCTGCGCACCGCCGGCCTGCGCGAAGGCACAAGCACCACGCTCGACCTGATCGACGCCGAAACCAACCAGGCCAAGGTGCTGACCGAACGCGCGCAAGCCGCCAACGACTACGTGCAGGCGCTCGCGCAGCTGCTCGAGAGCGCGGGGCTTTCAGACAGGTTTTCCGACTACATCGCGCGTGCCGACGTGAAGGTGAATTGATGATGAGTGCCAAGACCCGAAAACTGATCGCGATACTCGCCGCCCTGCTCGTGCTGGCGGTGCTCGTCTGGGGTTTCTGGCGCGCGTCGCGGCCCGCGCCGGAAGTGTTCCAGGGCCAGATGGAAGCGCGCGAGACCGACGTCGCCGGCAAGGTGACGGCGCGTGTCGCCGAAGTGCCCGTGAAGGAAGGCGACCGCATCCAGGCCGGCGCGGTTCTGGTACGCATGGACAGCCCCGAGGTGCGCGCCAAGCTCGCGCAAGCCACCGCCGCCGAGCAGGCCGCGCAGGCCGTCGCCGAGAAGGCGCAGAACGGCGCCCGCCCGCAGGAAGTGGAAATGGCGCGCATGCAATGGCAGCGCGCCGAGACAGCCGCGCAACTCGCGCAGACCTCTTTCCGCCGCGTCGACGGATTGGCGCGCGAGGGCCTGGTGGCCGACCAGAAGCGCGACGAGGCCGAAGCCAACTGGAAGGCTTCGCGCGATGCCGCCATCGCGGCGAAGGCGCAGTACGACATGGCGCGCACCGGCGCCCGCCCCGAGGACAAGGCTGCCGCCAGCGCGCAGGCGCGCCAGGTTGCCGGCGTGGTGGCCGAGGCCGAAGCCGCCAAGGCCGAGACCGAGCTGCGCAGCCCGGTGGGCGGTGAAGTGGCCAAGGTGCTGGCGAAGGTCGGCGAGTTGTCGCCGCAGGGCGTGGCGGTGGTCACGGTGGTCGACCTGAGCGACCAGTGGGTGGTGCTGAACGTCCGCGAGGACCGGCTCTCGCGCTTCGCGCTGGGCGACGAATTCGACGCGCACCTGCCCGCGCTGCCCGAGGGCAAGCGCACTGCCCGCTTCAAGGTCTACTACAGCGCCGTGCTGCCCGACTTCGCGACATGGCGCGCCACGCGCGGCGGCACCGGCTTCGACGTGCGCACCTTCGAGGTCCGCGCGCGGCCGCTCAAGCCCATCGAAGGCGCGCGGCCCGGCATGAGCGTGCTGGTGGACTGACCCGGCGACACACGGATTCCTTCGATGAGCCTCCGCGGCTTCTCCACCGCCAGCGCAGGGCGCGAGTTCGCGCTGCTGCGCACGCGACCGTGGGACCTCGCGATGATCTCGTGGGTGCCGCTGCTCGCGGTGTTCCTGATCTGGTGGATCTTCTCGGCCGGCCTGCCCGAGCGGCTGCCGATCGGCGTGCTCGACCAGGACCACTCCTCGCTCTCGCGGCAGGTGGTGCGCTTCCTGGACGCCACCCCGGGCCTGCGCGTGACGCAGCGCTACAGCGACGAAGGCGAGATGGCGCGCGCCCTGACCAGCGGTGCGGTCGACGCGGCGGTGCAGCTGCCGCGCGAACTGAGCCGCGACGTGAAGCAGGGCCGCGTCGGCCAGGTCGTGCTGCTGCACAACGCGCAGCTCGGCACGCACTCGAGCCTGATCCAGCGCGACGTGCGCACCGCCGTGGCCACCGTCTCCGGCGGTGTCGAGCTCACGGTGCGCAACAAGCGCGGCGAGTCGATGAAGGCCGCGCGCGTGAGCATGGAGCCGATCAAGGCCAGCATGGTGGCGCTTTTCAACACATCGACCGACTACGAGCAGTTCCTGGGCGCCGCGCTGATTCCGGCGCTGCTGCACATCCTCGCGATGACGGCCGGGGCCTGGGCCGTGGGCCGCGAGCTTCGTGACCGCAGCATTGGCGGATGGCTGGGCGCCTCGCCGCGGTGGCATGAAGCGCTGGCCGCGCTGGCGGGCAAGCTGGTGCTGCCGTTCGCGAGCCTTTCGGCCGTCGCTCTAGCGGCGATGTTGTGGATCACGGCGGGACGTGGGTGGCACCCGGTCGGGTCGCTGGGGTGGACGCTGTTCGCGCTGGTGGTCTTCTTGGCGCTGTCGATCGCGCTGGGGGCCTTCGTGGCGGGGCTTACGCGCTCGCTGCGTACCGCCCTCTCGGCCACGGGCTTCATCACGGCGCCGGCCTTCGCGTTCGGCGGCGTGGGCTTTCCGCTGGTCGCGATGCCGCTGCTGGCGCAGGTCTGGGCCAACCTGCTGCCCTACACGCACTACATCCGCGTGCAGATGGAGCAGCTGCAGATGGGCGCGCCGGTGGCCTATTCGGTGGCGACGCCGCTGTGGATGGTGCTGGGCACTGGCGTGCTGCTCGCCGTCACCGCTGCGGCGCTGGTGCGTGCCGCCGGGGCGCCCGAGAGCTGGGGTGGACGATGAGCGATACCGAACCGCTTCGCTTCGGCAGCGCATGGCGCGAGACGGCGCTCGCCGTGCTCCGCGACAAGGGCGTGCTGCTGATCATGCTGCTCGCCCCGATCATCTACGGCTTCTTCTATCCGTGGCCCTACGGCACGCAGGCCGTGACGCGCGTGCCGGTGGCGGTTGTCGACCAGGATCACACCGCGCTGTCGCGGCAGATCGCGCGCTTCGCGCTGGCCAATCCGCGGCTGGACGTGCGCATGGTCACGGGCGACGTGGGCGAGGCGCAGCAGGCGCTGTGGCGCGGCGAGATCGAAGGCTATGCGCTGCTGCCAGCCGACCTGAAGCGCAACGTGCTGCGCGGCACCTCGGCGGTGGTCACCATCGAGGGCAACGGGGCCTATGCGCTGCTCAACAAGGCGGTGCTGTACGGCTTCTCGGAGGCCGTGGGCACGGTGTCGGCGGGCGTGGAGATCCGCAAGCTGCAGTCCGGTGGCCAGAGCGCGATCCAGGCGGCGCGCAGCCGCAGTCCGCTCAGCACGCAGCTCGTCGCGCTGTTCAACCCGACCGAGGGCTACGGCAGCTACGTGGTGCCAGCGGTGGCCCTGCTGATCCTGCAGCAGACGCTGCTGATGGGCGTGGCGATGCTGGCGGGCACCTGGGCCGAGGCCGGACGGCTGCGGGCCTCGATGGGGGCGTGGCTGGGGCGGCTCGGGGCGCTGTCGGGCTTCGGCTTCCTGAGCGGCGTCTTCTACTTCGGCTGGGTGTTCTTCCTGCAGGACTATCCGCGCGGCGGCAATCCGTGGGGAGCGCTGGTGCTGCTCGCCTTCTACGTGCCGGCGATCTGCACGCTGGGCCTGCTGCTGGGCTGCTGGTTCCGCGACCGCGAGCGGGCCTTGCAGGTGCTGCTGTTCACCGCGCTGCCGATGGCCTTCCTCTCGGGCTTCTCGTGGCCCGTGGAAGCCCTGCCGGAGCCGCTGCAGGCGTTGCGCTGGCTCTTTCCGAGCACGGCGGGCATCCAGGCCTCGCTGCGGCTCAACCAGATGGGAGCGCCGCTGCATGACGTGCTGCCCTATCTCGGCGTGCTGCTGTCGCTGACCCTGGCGGGCCTGCTGACGCTGCGGCTGGCCGCGACGACGCCGAAGCAGGCCTAGCGCCGGCTCTCGGCCGCCACGGCCCGCACCAGCCGCGTGGCGGGCGCCACCAGCTCGCGCAGATCGCCCGCGCGGTTCTGCTCGATGGCCTGCAGCACCAGTTCGTTGATGCCCCCCACCACCGTCATCGCCATCTCGCTCGTGAGGTGCACGGCGGGCCCCTCCGCGCTGCCGTTGCTGCTGGTGTTGATGGCGACCTGGATGAAGTTGGCGATCTCGTCGTTCACCCTTCGCCGCACCACTAGCCCCGGCATTCCGAGGCCCAGGATCTCGACGAACAGCGTGCGCAGCAGCACCGGGTCTTGGGCGAGGTAATCGAAGTACGCCGTCATCGCCTGCTCGACCTGCGCGTGCCACGGCTGTGCCGGGTCGAAGGCCTCGCTCACGGTCTGCAGCGCGAGGCGGCTGGCGGTTTCGTAGAGCGCGATCAGGCACTCGGTCTTGGTGCTGAAGTGTTCGTAGAAAGTGCGGCGCGACACGGCGGCCTCGCGCACGATGTCGGCAATGGTGGTTTCGGCGTAGCCCTTGGCCGCGACGGCATGCGCCATGCCCTGCAGCAGGCGCGCATAGTGCTCGCTCCCGGGGCCCTCGGCAGACTTGGAGGGAGCCGCTTTTTCGATGGTTTCGCTCATGGACGGCACATTTTCCTACGATCAGGTACTTGACAGTACCAATTCACAATTGCAACATGGCGACTCGCGGTACTGAGTTGTACCAACAGATCCACCCACGCCGACCGTGCTTTTCCGAGGCTTGTTTTCATGACCGATCTCGTTGTCCGCCGCCTGCTGATCGACCTGCAACCGCCCTTTGCCCGCGACTGGTGCGGCGGCGACGCATTCTCGACTGCTTTCTTCAATGCGCTGTCGATGAGCTTTCCCTTCGGCGAGCAGTTCTTCATCG
The DNA here is from genome assembly GCF_003965815.1 of Variovorax gossypii. GTDB lineage: Bacteria > Pseudomonadota > Gammaproteobacteria > Burkholderiales > Burkholderiaceae_C > Variovorax > Variovorax gossypii. The sequence continues at coordinate 1,006,105 of NZ_RXOE01000001.1, forward strand.
ACGCGGTACGCGACGCCGTCGCCACGCTGCCGGCGGAGGTGCAGGAGCAGCACAAGGCCGATGTGCGCGGCTTCATCGGGCAGGAAGCGACGCACCGGCGCATCCATTCGCTCTTCAACAACCATCTCGAGAACCAGGGCCTGGTCGACCGCTGGACGGCTCGCGCCAGCAAGCGCATGGAATTGATGGAAGGCGCCGATCCGCGCCATGCGCTGGCGGTGACGGCGGCCACCGAGCACTTCACGGCCATGTTCGCCGAGTGGCTGCTGGCCCACCCCGAGATCCTCGACGGGGCCGAGCCCCGGCTGCGCACCATGTGGCTGTGGCACAGCGCCGAGGAGTTGGAACACAAGAGCGTGGCCTTCGACATCTACCGGGCCGCGGGCGGCTCCGACGAGTGGCGCACGCGCTGGTTCCGCCGCGTCACGATGATGTTCCTGGGCGACCTGATGCGCCAGACCGTCGACAACCTGCGCCACGAAAAGCAGCTGTGGAAATGGGCGACCTGGAAAAGCGCCGCGCGCATCCTGCTGGGTCGCAACGGCCTGCTGCGCGGCAACGTTGCCGGCTGGCGCAGCTACCTGCGCGCGGATTTCCATCCGATGCAGCAGGACAGCAGCTTGTCGGAGCGTTGGCTCGCGGATAACCGGGCGCAGTACACGCCGGTGGGCGTGGCACCCGAGGCAGCGGCCGCGCGCTGACGGCGTCGGACCGCGCTCAATCGCTCAGAAGAAGGTGGCGCGGGTCGTCGTGTTGCCACCGGCCTGCTGGTGCTCGGGGCGCATCTGCAGATCGTGCAGGGTGTCGAAGTCGGATGGAGCATCCGGCACCCGCATCACCACTTCCAGCTCGTGCATCGACGCGACCCAGCGACCGGCCGGCGACTCGGCCGGCTCGTCGTTGGCGAACACGCCGTCGCGGATGTAGATGGTTTCGCCTTCGGGGCGCTCGGCGTGCAGTTCGATCAGGCGCGCGATCGAGAAGTTGTAGGTCACGAGCTTCTCGCGCGTCTTGCGGTCCTTGCCGCCGCAGTTGAACGAGCCTTCAGCCGCGATGACGATGCAGGAGCCGTCCACGCCGCCGTCCATCTCTATCTCGTTGCCCGATCGCCAGATGGCGTTGGGCAGGCGCACGCGCACCTTGTCGATGACCAGGTCGCGCTGCTTGTTGAGGCTGCCCAGCGGCGGCACGAGCGAGCGCAGCTGGCGCAGGCGCTCGGCGAAGTTGTCGTCCATCAGGAATTCGACGTGGTGCGTCGCGCTGCCGGAGGAACGCCGGACCACCTGCATGACGACGTGGCGCGACTTACCCATGGCAGAACCCCCTGGCAAAGGTTGAATTCCGTAGCCCGCAGGGGGTACGGACGGCGTGGCAGCAATTCATTGGAAATCAGCTACTAATAGGACTTTTGATTACATGCAATTACATGCATCATTTGTGTCCAACTGTATAGCGATTACCCGCGACGTGGAAGCCCATTCCGTGATTTATGCACGAGGAAATGTCGCCAAAATGCCTCCTCGATGTGGTAGCCGGGTACCCCATCAGGCGCCGCCAAGGCCCTATTCGAGGGCTTCGTCCAGCGCCTTGCACGAAGGCGCGCACACGGTCTGCGACTTGCCCAGCACCTGGCGGGTGCGCAGCTGGGAGCGCACGCGGTGCTTGCCGCACATGAAGCACGACATGGTCGCCCCGCTGAACGACGCCGAGGCGCGGAACGGCGAGCCCGGCGCCTTCGACTTGTAGCGCAGGCCGTCCGCCACCACCGCAGTCTTCACTTCACCCTTCGCCATGCATCATGTCCTTGCTGTTCGGTTCTGCACGGCGCATTGCGCGTGCAATGGCTTCCCGGGCACCGATTTCGGCCGCTAGGGAAGCGTCCAACGCCGAGCGGCAAAGCCCGGCGTGCTTGTAATTGAGGTTCTCGTAGACCTCGGCCGCGGCCGGATAGGCATCGAGCAGGCGACCTAGTTCGGCGCCCTGCTCGACGTCCTCGAACTCATGCACGAGGTGTTCGACCACGGAACGGTACTGCTCCGCCCCAACGGGTACGGCGCTGTGCTCAAGCTTCTCCAGCAGCTGCGCCAACACGTGGGTCACTGCCAGATCGGTCCTGGGAGACGGATTATCGGTCGTGTTCATGGCCTGCATCTGGGGGCAGCATACGCCTATGCAAGTGGCTGCTCGTACAGGGTTGTCTCCGGCTGGCCGGCGTTTTCGGCCTTCTGGTGCGCCGCCTGCATCCGCTGCAGCAGACTGTGAAGCATTTCGGTCGACAGCCCGTGGATCACCAGCCGGTGCCCCGCCCGCAGGGTCGACAGCGGCACCAGCGGGTGCTTGTTGTTGACCAGGATCAGGTGTTCCGGCGCGTTCAGGATCGTCGCCGCATAGATGCCGATGGTCTCGTCCAGCTGCAGGGAGTTGGCCGCGCGCCAGAAATCGTTGTCCGTGAGCATCAGCTGGTACAGCGGCGTGAAGAGCTCGATGGCGCTTTGCAGGTCCAGGAAATTCAGCCTGCCCTGAGGCATGTCCTCCAGCCGCAGCCCAGGCTCCCGGATCATCGAGAAATCGACCTTCTCGGCCTTGCACAGCGCCAGCCCCCTGTCGCGCAGCGCGGTGTTCAGCCGGATCACGAAGTTGAAGAGGTTCAGGTCGTGCTTCAGGAACATCTCGTCCTTCAGCGCGTCGATGTCGGCCGGCTCCAGCGGGTTGGTGGCCACCGGCGCCGGCGAATTCCGCCCGATGAAGGCCAGGATCTGCGAGCCCAGGTGAAAGTGCCGCAGGATCAGCCAGTTGGCCTCCGGCGACACGAAGCGCTTCAGCCCCCAGGCCAGCAGCCGGTGCAGCAGGATCGAATGCGACCAGTTGCGCGGCACGAAGACCTTGGCAATCTGGATCAGGATGATCGTCAGCCGTGCGATCGGCCTCAGGAACGGCAGCAGGTACTGCCGCGAGCCCGAGCTCGAATCGGCCAGCCAGGCGGCCTTGACGTCGTCGGGCAGCGGCGTGCTCTGGTCGAGGTAGAGCGCCAGCCAGGGGCTGGGGTCGCGCTCGTCGTGGGCTTGCGTCAGGAATTCAGGCGTTCGATCCATGGGGCGTTCGCTGCGTGATGTGTTGGAACTGCATCAGGTATAGCGCGGCCGTGTGTCGCGCGGTCTCGACGATCTGGCCGGCGGCGCGCGCCTGCCCTTCCACGGCCATCACCATCTCCACGGCCGTGAGCCAGCGGCTCAGGTGGTTCTCGTCGTTGTGGCCGTGGTATTCGAGGAAGCGGAAAACATCCGGCGGCAGCTTCAGGCTGGCCTTGAGCAACGGCAGCAGCGCCGGCACGATGCGCTGCCCCGTGCCCTCGATGATGTAGATCGCCCCCAGCAGGCCAATCGGATCGCGCGTTGCGGCCAGGCCGTGCAGGTAGGCATTGAGCGCCTCGCCGCCGGGGTTGCGGCGCAGCTCCTCGATGTTCTCGACCGTGCCACCGGCCTTGCGATAGTCGCTGAAGAGGATGTTGAAGTCGTTCTGCTCCTCGCCCGCGTGCACGCCGATCAGCGAGGCCAGCATCTGGTACGGCTCGCTCAGCGAGGCGGCGCCTTCGCGCATCCACTTGCTGCCCTCGCGCACCTGCGGCACCCATTGCTCCATCCAGTTCAGGTAGTCGGGCACGGCGAAGCGGCGCTCGCGGATCTGGCGGATCAGCGGCGTACGCCACACGCGCGATCGGTAGTCGTGCCAGATGGCGGCCAGCTCGGTCAGCAGTGCGCCCAGCCCCTCGGGCGCGGCGTCGGGGTCGTGCGGGGGTGCGATCACGAGGTCGTCATCGAGAACCGCCGCCGTGCGCGGCGCCACCACGACGGGCGCGGCATCGACCGCTTCCACCTCCAGCAGCATGTACGCCGCCATGAAGCGCCCCGATTCCGGCACGTAGCAGAAGATCTGCTCGCCCGGCTTCAGCGACTTGGTATGCAGGAACTCGGCCAGCATCACGAGGATCGACGCCGCCCCGGTATTGCCGCGCCACGCGAGGTTGCTCCACCAGCGCTCGCGCGGGATCGACAGGTCGGCCTTGGCCATCAGGTCCTCGACCACCGGGATGAATTTTTCCGACGAGTAGTGGCACAGGAAGTGGTCGACCCGCTTCGGATCGACCCAGCCGTCACGCACCAGCCCCGCGTATTCGTGGATGCCGATGTCGAACAGGTGCGGCAGCAGCCGGATGTCCTGCCGCAGCGACAGCGCACCCGCCGCCTCGGCCTCGGCCCATGAGCCGAAGTCGAGATGGCCGCGCGCGCGGTCTTCGGTCAGGCCGAGCTGCATGCAGACCGGGTAGTCGCCCGAGAAGGCGCGCTGATGCACCCATTTCAGCTTCAGGCGCAAGCCCGGCGCCCCAGCCAGTGCGGGCGCGCCGTCGGACAGCAGCAAGGCGCCCGCGCCATCGGACAGCATCCAACGCAGGAAGTGCGAGTCGAAGTCGGTCTCGTAGCCGCGAGCCGCGAAGCGCGAACGCTTGAAGAGGCGCGACGGCATCTCGCTGGCCACCGCCATCGCCGAGCGATGCGCGCCCAGCTCGATGCCCTGCGCGGCCGTCTGGATCGCCGACACGCCCGCGGCGCAGATGCCGTGCACCGAATGCGTTTCCATGGGCTGTGCCGCCAGCTCGCCCTGGATCATGTTGGCGAAGCCCGGCATCAGCGTATCGCCGCCCGACGAGCCGCTGGCCAGCAGCGACACCCGCGACAGCTCCGCGCCGCCGCGCTGCAGGCAGTCGCGGATCGCGCCGGCCGCCAGTTGCGCATTGGTGTGCCGGGTCACGCCTTCGGCGTCGATCGCGTAGTGCCGCGTGAGGATGCCGTTCTCCGCCAGGATGCGCCGCTTGATGCGCTCCGACATGCGGTTGAGCGGCGCGATGTACGCGTCCATGCGGTCGTTGGGAATCGGCTCGCCCGGCATGAAGTAGCCGGCGCTTTCTAGGTACACGCGTTGGAATGAGACAGGCATGGTTCAGTGAGTTGATGAATCGCGGGGCATCAGCGGGCGGCTGCGGAATCGCGGCCACACGGCCCCCAGCACGAAGACGCGCACCATGTACGGCACCAGCCCGCCCTCGTTGAGCACGGGGTCCACCTGCGCGCGGTAGTGCGCGCGATGCAGGCGGGTGAGCTCGGACCAGTGGGCATGCGGGTTCTCGTGGTGTGCGGTGTGCAGGCCGATGTTGAACAGCAACGGGTTCACCAGCCCTTCGAAATTGCGTGCGTAGTTCAAACGGCTACCCGCGGTATCGCGCGATGCCCCCGGCGCTTCCTTCCGCACGGGTTTCCGGCCGTCGGCGTGCGCGTGCTGCAGGTAGTTGGTCGCAAGCAGCCAGTGCAAGCCGTGCAGCTGCGGCACGATCACGAACAGCAGCGCCTTGCGCCAGTCGATCGCCAGCAACACCGCCCAGCTCGCCAGCCACACCGCGTACTGCGCCATGCAGTAGCGCCAGGCGCCGCGGCGATGCCGCCGCAACCGCCCGAGCCACGCGAAGAAAAGCGGCATCAGCACCCACACGGCCTGGAACGGATGCAGCAGGTAGCCCCAGAGGTGGTTGGTGTCGCCGCCGAAGCGATAGGTGCGCGCCACGTCCTTCGGTCCGTGCCGGTGGCGATGATGGTTGGCCACGTGCGCGGGCCAGAACACGAAGGTCGGATGGCCCTGCAGCAGCGTGATCCAGAAATCGGTGAGCCTGTTCAGGCGCCTGCTGCGCCACATCCGCAGGTGCACGTGGTTGTGGTGGATCACGCCGACGCCGAGCGTCAGGAACAGCATCAGCCCGTAGAGCAGCACGTCGAAGCCGTGGAACCACTGCCAGGCCGCCAGCGCGGGCAGAGCCACGAGGTAGGCGAGGCTCTGCCAGTCGCGCCAGTGGCGCAGCAAAGGCAGGCGGCGGCCCATGTCAGGCCGTGGCGCCATGCTTCTTTCGGAAAGCCTGGAGAACCGGTTCGGCCGCGTCGGCCGCAACACGCGTGCCGAACAGCCGGTCCATGAAGGTGAACTGGAAGCCGTAGTTGCCGTTGTGCACCGCGTGGTGCAGGTGGTGACGGCGACTCGCCGCGAACCAGTGACTGTATGACACGCCGGTGAAGAAGTCGTAGTTCGAGTGCCCGATGCAGTTGAAGAACAGGCTGAACACCGGCACAGCTGCCAGCGACCAGAAACTGAAGTCGTGCACCACCATCGGCAGCAGGATCACGTTGCCCAGCATCAGCGCCTCGATCGGGTGGAAGCTGTAGGTCGACCACGGCGTGGTCACGAACGAGCGATGGTGCGGTCCATGGAAGCGCCGCAGCCAGCGCGTGTGCAGCAGCCGGTGGTTGATCCAGAAATGCACGTCGTTCCAGATCGCGAGCACGATGATTTCCACCGCGATCTGCCGCCACCCCGCATCGGGATCGAGCCGCGCCCAGCCCAGTTGCAGCAGCCCCCACGGAAACACCATGCCCAGCCCGAAGATCAGCACCGACACGCCCGACTGCGTCAGCTCGCGCCGCAGCTGCCCCGGCTGCAGCGGCCGCGGATCGAGCACCCGCCCGATGCCCGCCGCCGGCAGCACGCGCTTGGTCAGCAGCCAGGCGGCGGCGCCGAAGCAGAGATAGATGCCGCCGAAGAAAAGCAGGCCCCACAGCATGACCTGCGGGGCGGACAACGAGGTGAAGGTCTGCGCCATCCCCCGAGGCTACAACAGCATTTCGGGAACGATCGGCGCGATGAGCATGTTGTAGAAGCGCTTGAAGAAGCCCGACTCCGGCTCGGTCGTCAGGATCATCTCCTTCTCGCCGTCGTTGGTGAGCCACTCCAGCGTGCCGGTGTCCTTGGCCAGCCGCAGCCGATACGAGTTCTGCAGCTTGCTGATGTTGATGACGCGAAGCATCTCGCGCGCCAACTGCGGGCTGTCGACCACCACCCCCATCTCGGTGTTCTGGCTGGCCGAGCGCGGATCGAGGTTCATCGAGCCGATGAAGATGCGCCTCTTGTCGATGGCGGCGGTCTTGGCATGCAGCCGCCCGAGCGACTTGCCGAACATGCCGAAGCGTTCGCCCGCGGTGGTTCGCTGCGGGCTCAGCTCGTACAGGTCGGCGCCGCTTTGCAGCAGCTTCTCACGGTAGCGCGCGTAGCCGGTGTGCACCAGCGGCTCGTCGTTGGCGGCCAGCGAATTGGTCAGCAGCGTGAGCTTGACCTTGCGCCGGCCCAGGTCCTGGAAGGCCTCCATGCCGCGCTCGCCCGGCACCAGGTAGGGCGAGGTCAGGTCGACCTCGCTCTGGGCGTCGAGCAGCAGCGCCCAGACCTTCATCGTGACGCTGGTGGCGATGGCCTCATCCGCCGTCATGGTCGTGGGCTTGGTGGGCGGATCGGCGATGGCGCGCGCCTCGCCCCACAGCAGGCCCATGCGGCCGGCGTCGAGCTCCTCGGCGATGGGGCCGTAGCCCAGAATGTCGGACGGCGGCAGCACCACCTTCGGCGGCGGTGCCGCCATGCCCACCCAGCTGTCGAAGTCGGCGCCGGTCGGCTTGCGACCGCCCTCGCCCGTCACGATGTCGGCGATGGGCCAGACCTGCTGGCTGTTCCAGTAGGCGTCGAAGATCGACTCGAGCTGCGGCACCACCTTGCCGACCACCAGCGCGTCCATGTCGATGAAGTTCTGCGCCTCGTTCAGCACGAAATACTCCTCGGCGATGTTGCGCCCGCCCACCACCGCCATCACGCCGTCGGCGATGAAGAGCTTGTTGTGCATGCGATGGTTGAGCCGCGGAATCTCCCAGGGCGACGCCGCGAAGCGCGACAGGAAACCGTTGCGCCCGCAGCAGAAGGGATTGAACAGGCGCACGTCGACATTGGGCGTCTCCGACAGCGCCAGCAACAGCTGCTGGCTCTTGACGGTGTAGAGGTCGTCCACCAGCACCCGCACCTTCACGCCGCGCATCGCCGCCTCGCGCAGCGTGCGCAGCAGCAGGCGGCCGACGGGGTCGTTCTCGAGCTGGTAGTACTGCACCACCAGCGAGCGCTGCGCCCGCTGGGCGAGCTGGAGGCGCGCGTCGAGCGAATACACGCCCAGCGGCATCAGCCGGAAGCCCGAATGCTCCTCGGGCGGCGTCGAGGCGGCGACGATCTTCGCCAGCATGGTCGAGGAATCGGCGGATGCGGCGAACTCCGCGGGCCGCTCCCGCGCCGGCGGCAGCGAGCCGCAGGCGCCGAGCACCGCGGCCAGGGCGCCCGCAAGCGCGATGCGCAGAAAGGTTGAGAACCAGGCGTTCATGATGGTGCTTCCGTTGCTCAGTTCTTCTCTTCTTCTCATCGTGGTGTCCGACTGTCCTGTTCGTTCTCGTTCTTTACGCTGGCCGGCTTGTATCGGTTTCAAGGCTTTTCTTGCGAAGGCTCCGACCTAGAATTCGATCCACACCGCTGCGGAGTTACATCATGGCTCGTTCGCACCTCCACCGCATCGCCTGGATGGCGTTTTTTACCGCCCTTGCACATCCTGCCTGGGCCGCCCTGGACATCGGCGATCCCGTTCCCAAGTTCACCGCCAACGCCGCCCTCGGCGGCAAGACCTTCCGCTATTCGCTGGCCGACGCGCTCGCCAAGGGCCCGGTGGTGGTGTACTTCTTTCCGGCGGCCGACTCCAACGACTGCTCGATCGAGGCCCATGCCTTCGCCGAAGCCATCGACCAGTTCGCCGCGCTGGGCGCCAGCGTGATCGGCGTCTCGGCGGACGACATAGGTACCCTGTCCAGGTTCTCGGTCAAGTCCTGCCAGAGCCGTTTTCCGGTGGCCTCCGACGAGGGCAAGACCGTGATCCAGGGCTTCGACGCGCTGATGCAGACCCGGCCCGATTTCGCCAACCGCCTGTCGTACGTGATCGCACCGGACGGCAAGGTGGCCTACTACTACCAGAACCTGAATCCGGACAAGCACGTGGAGCGCATGCTGAATGCAGTGAAGGCGCTGCCGAAAACTGCCGCCAAGTAGCGGTTGGGGTTTGTGCCGCGCGGCGGCCACGGCTTTTGCATGCTTCGCGCAAAATCCAGCCCCATGCAGCTCAACTACATCGCCAACGCGGACGTTCCGTCCTCCTCCGGCCGCACCCTGCCGGTCATCGATCCCTCCGACGGCCAGCCCTTCGACGAAATCCAGCGCAGCAACGCCGCCGACATCGACTCCGCCGTGCGCGCCGCGCGCGACTGCTTCGAGGGCGTGTGGCACAAGGTCAGCGCCGCCGACCGCGGCCGCCTGCTCTTCAAGCTCTCGCAGAAGATCGCCGAGCATGTCGACGAGCTCGCGCTGATCGAGCAGCGCGACTGCGGCAAGCCCGTCAAGCAGGCCCGCGCCGACGCCGTGGCGCTGGTGCGCTACTTCGAGTTCTACGCCGGCGCCTGCGACAAGCTGCACGGCGAAACCATTCCCTACCAGGACGGCTACAGCGTCTTCACCTGGCGCGAGCCGCACGGCGTTACCGGCCACATCATTCCCTGGAACTACCCGATGCAGATCTTCGGGCGCAGCGTGGGCGGCGCCCTGGCGGCGGGCAATGTGTGCGTGGTGAAGCCGGCGGAAGACGCCTGCCTTTCGCTGATCCGCGTGGCGCAGCTGGCGGCCGAGGTCGGCTTTCCGGCCGGTGCGCTGAACATCGTGACGGGCTATGGCCATGAAGTGGGCGACGCGCTCGCCCGGCACGCGGGCATCGACCACATCAGCTTCACCGGCAGCCCGAAGATCGGCACGCTGATCCAGCAGGTCGCGGCCGAGCGGCATTGCCCCGTCACGCTGGAGCTGGGCGGCAAGAGCCCGCAGATCATCTTCGCGGACGCCGACCTGGACGCCGCCATTCCGGTGGTGATCAACGCCATCGTGCAGAACGCCGGCCAGACCTGCTCGGCCGGCTCGCGAGTGCTGATCCAGCGCGACATCTACGAACCGCTGCTCGAGCGCCTGGGCCATGCCTTCGAGGCGCTGCGCGTGGGCCCCGCAGCCATGGACCTCGACGTGGGCCCGCTGATCCGCCAGACGCAGCAGCAGCGCGTGTGGGACTTTTTGAGCGACGCGCAGCACGCCGGCATCCCGATGGTGGCGCAGGGCATCGTGGTCGAGGAAGCGCCCGAGACCGGCTTCTACCAGGCCCCCACCCTGCTGCGCGACGTGCCGGTGAACCACCGCCTCGCCCAGGAAGAAGTCTTCGGCCCCGTGCTGGCCGCGATGCAGTTCGCCGATGAAGACGAAGCCGTGGCGCTCGCCAACGCCACCCACTTCGGGCTGGTCGCCGGCGTCTGGACGGCCGACGGCGCGCGCCAGTTCCGCATGGCCAAGCGCGTGAAGAGCGGCCAGGTGTTCATCAACAACTACGGCGCCGGCGGCGGCGTCGAACTGCCCTTCGGCGGTGTGAAGTCTTCCGGCTATGGCCGTGAGAAGGGCTTCGAGGCCCTGTACGGCTTCACCACGCTGAAGACAGTCGCCGTCAAGCACGGCTAGAACTGGGCCCTCCCCCCAGGCTTCGCGCCCCCTCACCGGGGCGACACCTGCGGCCCGGCAAAGCCGGTTCCGCGGTGTCCTGCGAAGGGAGCCCTACCCCAGCGCGGTATCCAGCAGCATCATCAGCACGAAGCCGATCATCAGCCCGCTGGTGGCGAAGGCTTCGTGCCCCTTGCGGTGCGATTCGGGAATGATCTCGTGGCTGATCACGAAGAGCATCGCGCCCGCCGCGAAGCCCAGCCCCCAGGGCAGCAGCATCGCCGAATGGCCCACCACTGCCGCGCCCAGCACGGCGCCCAGCGGCTCCACGAGTCCCGAGAGCATGCCGATCAGCACCGCGAACACGCGGCTGTAGCCGGCGGCCAGCAGCGCCACCGCGACCACCAGCCCCTCGGGCACGTCCTGGATGGCGATGCCGGTGGCCAGTGCGTCGGCGCGCAGCCCGTTGTTGGCCGCGTAGCCCACGCCGATGGCCAGGCCCTCCGGCACGTTGTGCAGCGCGATCGCGAACACGAAGAGCCAGGTGCGGCGCAGCTGCTTCGCGGCGTTGCCTTCGCGGCCCTTGATGAAGTGCTCGTGCGGCAGCACGCGGTCCAGCAGCATCAGGACGATGCCGCCAAGCAGGATGGCGGAGCCGATCACCCCGCCCGCGGCCCAGCTCCCGCCGCCGAAGGTGCCCGCGTTCTTCGCTGCCTCCAGGCCCGGGATGATCAGCGAGAAGGCGCTGGCCGCGAGCATCACGCCGGCGCCGAATCCGAACAGCGTGTCCTGCAGCCGCTCCGGCAGCTTCTGCGAGAACAGCACCGGCAGCGTGCCGAGCGCCGTCGCCAGCGCGGCGACCGAGCCGCCGAGCAAGGCGTTCCACACCAGCGGATCGGATCGCACGAACTGCCAGAACTGGACGACGCCCACCAGCGCGCCCGCCGCGACGATGGTGAAGCCGATCCATTCGCGCATCGGCCGCACGGGCCTCGGCCGCCCGCCCTGCGCCACCGTGCCCTGCTGCGGCTCGTTCATGGGCTTGCTCCTCAGCCGCCGGTGGCGGCAGCGTGCCGCCGGGCCACCTCGGCCCAGTTCACGACGTTGTAGAAGGCCGCGATGTATTCGGGGCGGCGGTTCTGGTACTTGAGGTAGTAAGCGTGCTCCCACACGTCGAGCCCGAGGATCGGCGTGTTGCCCGAGCCGATGCCGCGCATCAGCGGGCTGTCCTGGTTGCCGCTGCTTTCCACCGCGAGCTTGCCGCCGGGGCCCACCGACAGCCACGCCCAGCCGCTGCCGAAGCGCGTGAGGGCAGCCTTGGTGAAAGCCTCCTTGAACGCATCGAATCCGCCCAGGTCGGCGTCGATGGCGTTGGCCAGCGCTCCAGCAGGTGCACCGCCGCCGCCTTGGCCGACGGGGGCCATCACGGTCCAGAACAGGGTGTGGTTGGCGTGGCCGCCGCCGTTGTTGCGCACCGGCGCGCGCAGCGCCTCGGGCAGCTGCTCGACGCCGGCGATCAGCTCTTCGAGCGGAGTTTCCTCATGCGGCGTGCCATTCAGGGCCGCGTTGAGGTTGTTCACGTAGGTCTGGTGGTGCTTGCCGTGGTGGATTTCCATGGTCTGCGCGTCGATGTGGGGTTCGAGCGCATCGAAGGCATAGGGCAAGGCTGGGAGGGTGTACGGCACGGTCGGGAAGCTCCTTGATTGGAAGAGCCCTTTGCGTCGTCCACGTGCTGCGTACTCAGGCGTCCAAATGATAGGAATTCTCATTGTCTACGTCAAGACATATGAGGCATGGATGCTGCAAACCGGCCATTTCCGATGGCCGAGGAAGCTTCCTGAAACGATCGATACACTGCCCTGCAGCACGTTTCCGGGAGATCTCAAACGATGAAGCTCGCACGCATCCTTCCCCTCGTACTGCTCCTTGGCGCCGGCCTCGCCGCCGCCGAGCCCGCCACGCCGCCGGCCGGCGACTACATCTACGAAGGCGGCAGCGGCTCGCTGCGCGTCAAGCCCAACGGGCACTTCGACATCACCACCATCGGCGCCAACGCACACACCTGCGCGCTGGACGGCACCATCGCGCGCGGCAAGGCCAAGCTCGACGACACGGGATGCGTGCTGAGCTTCGCGTTGAATGCCGACAAGGTGCAGGTCACGACCAACGGATCGGACCAGTGCCGCGACTACTGCGGCATGCGCGCCGGCTTCGAGGGCACCTATATCCGCCCCGCCCCCGCCTGCACCGACAAGGCCGTGGCCGGCTCGCGCAAGAGCTTCAAGCGCCAGTACGACGCGAAGGACTACGCCACGGCGCAGACCACCCTCGCCCCCGTGCTGTCGGACTGCGACAAGACCCTCGACTGGATCACCAAGGCCTGGCTGCGCAACGACCTCGCGCTCACGCAGTTCAAGCTCAACGACCGCGCCGCCTGCCTGAAGACGCTGCAGCCGCTGGCCGAGGACGCCGCCCGCACCGACGACGGCATCAAGGAAAACTACCCGCCGGCCGACGCCGAGATCTTCCTGCCCGTGGTTCGCGCCACGCGCACGAACCTGAAGCTCTGCCGCGGATAGCCCCCGAGGGGAGTTCAGCGAAGGCGGCACGCGAGACCGCCGGGCGGTTGCGGTTTTTCACCCACCACGACAAGACGGAGACGACACCATGAGATTCCTGAAGCGCAACCTGCGTGCGGCCGTGCTCGGCCTGGGCCTGGCCCTTCCCCTGCTTGCGGCGGCGCAGCAATTGCCCGCCGCGAAGCCGGAGCAGGTCGGCCTCTCGACCGAGCGCCTGCAGATGCTCACCGACGTGCTCAAGGCCGACGTGGCCGCCGGCAAGATCCCGGGCGCGGTGCTGCTTGTGGCGCGACAGGGCAAGGTGGCGTGGTTCGAGCCTGTCGGCAGGCTCGACAGCGCGGCCGGCACACCGATGCCGCGCGATGGCATCTTCCGCATCTACTCGATGAGCAAGCCCATCACCACGGTGGCCGCGATGATGCTGGTGGAAGACGGCCGCCTGAAGCTGGACGACCCGATCTCGGCCTACCTGCCCGAGTTCGCCAGCATGACAGTGGGCGTCGAGAAGCCCGGTGCCGACGGCAAGCCGGTGCTCGAGACGGTGCCCGCGCGCCGCCCGATCACCGTGCAGGACCTGATGCGCCACACCTCGGGCCTGACCTACGGCTTCTTCGGCCCCGGCCTCGTGAAGCAGGCCTACAACGCCGCCGACCTGGGCGCCGGCGACCCGACGCTGGCCGAGTTCTCCCAGCGCCTGGCCAAGCTGCCGCTTGCCTACCAGCCCGGCACGACCTGGGACTACAGCCAGTCGACCGACATCCTCGGGCGCGTGATCGAGGTGGCGTCGGGCCAGTCGCTCTACCAGTTCGAGAAAGCCCGGCTATTCGACCCTCTCGGCATGAAGGACACCACCTACTACGTGCCTGAGCCGGCGCGCCAGTCGCGCATCGCCGAGCCGCTGCCCAACGACCGCAGCTTCGGCGTGGGCGCCGAGTTCAACGACCCGCGCGTGGTGCGCAGGTACGAATCGGGCGGCGGCGGGCTGGTGTCGACCGCGAACGACTACGCACGCTTCCTGCAGATGCTGATCAACGGCGGCTCGCTCGACGGCAAGCGCTACCTCGGCCCGCGCACCATCGCGCTGATGACCGCCGATCATTCCAACGCGGGCGCCGGCATCGTGCCCGGCCCGCTGTACCTGCCGGGACCGGGCTACGGTTTCGGCCTGGGCTTTGCCGTGCGCCGCAACGACGGCGAGGCGCCCTACCCCTCGGCCGGCGGCGAATACAACTGGGGCGGCGCGGGCGGCACCTACATGTGGGTCGACCCGAAGAACGAGATGTTCGTGGTGCTGATGCTGCAGTCGCCGAAATTCAGGACACATTACAGAACATTGACCCGGGACATGATTTATGCGGCGGTGATCAAGTAGCCTGTGTTCCGCAGGCCCTTGGAGCCTGGCGCAAAATCAGGCCCCGCCCCGTGAACCCATGAAGAACAGCAGCAGCACCGTCATTCCGATCTCCAGCATCGGCCGCGCACGCCCCGCCGTGGCCGTGCCGGAGGTAGCCGTGCCCGCCACGGGCATGCTGCTCGACCGCCTGGGCCGGCCGCTGACCGACCTGCGCATCAGCGTGACCGACCGCTGCAACTTCCGCTGCAGCTACTGCATGCCGAAGGACGTGTTCGACAAGGACTACAAGTACCTGCCGCACAGCGCCTTGCTGAGCTTCGAGGAAATCACCCGGCTGGCCCGCCTGTTCGCCTCGCACGGCGTGCGCAAGCTCCGGCTGACCGGTGGAGAGCCGCTGCTGCGCAAGAACATCGAGGGCCTGATCGAGCAGCTCGCCGCGATCCGCACGCCCACCGGCGAGCCACTGGCGCTGACGCTGACCACCAACGGCTCCCTGCTAGCGCGCAAGGCCGCCCAACTGCACGCCGCCGGCCTGCAGCGCGTGACCGTCAGCCTCGACAGCCTCGACGACGCGGTGTTCCGCCAGATGAACGACGTCGACTTCCCGGTGGCCGACGTGCTGGCCGGCATCGACGCGGCGCTGGCCGCCGGACTGGGCCCCGTCAAGGTCAACATGGTGGTCAAGCGCGGCACCAACGAGCAGGAAATATTGCCGATGGCGCGCTACTTCCGCACGCACCACGGCGGCAAGGTGATCCTGCGCTTCATCGAGTACATGGACGTGGGCGCCACCAACGGCTGGCGCATGGACGAGGTGCTGCCCTCGGCCGACGTCATCACGCGCATCCATTCCGAGTTCCCGCTGGTGCCGATGGGAGCCACCACGCCCGGCGAGACCGCCCGGCGCTGGGCCTATGCGGACGGCAGCGGCGAGATCGGCGTCATCAGCAGCGTCACCCAGGCCTTCTGCCACGACTGCAGCCGCGCGCGGCTCTCGACCGAAGGCAAGCTCTACCTGTGCCTCTTCGCCAGCGCCGGCCACGACCTTCGCCCGCTGCTGCGCGGCAGCGCCAGCGACGAGGACATCGCCTCTGCCATCGGCCACATCTGGCAGGGCCGCGCCGACCGCTATTCCGAATTGCGCGCCCTGCACGGTCCGGAAGGCGACGGCGGCGCCCACGACAAGGCGCCGCGCCGCGTCGAGATGAGCTACATCGGCGGATGAGGCAGGCGGCCGCCATGCCCGCGCACGCCGTCATCGCGCCCGCCGACATCACGGGATTGCTGCTGGCCGGCGGACGCGGTTCGCGCATGGGCGGCATCGACAAAGGGCTCCAGCCCTTCAACGGGGAACCGCTGGCGCTGCATGCGATGCGGCGGCTGGCGCCGCAGGTCGGCCCGCTCATGGTCAATGCCAACCGCAACCTGGCTGAATACGAGGCCCTCGGCGTGCCGGTGTGGCCCGACAGCCTCCCGGACTACCCGGGCCCGCTGGCGGGCTTCCTGGCCGGGCTGGAGCACTGCACCACGCCCTGGCTGCTGACCGTGCCCTGCGACACGCCCCTGTTCCCGTCCGACCTCGCCGCCCGGCTCGCCGAAGCCGCGATCGCCGGCCAGGCCGACATCGCCATGGCCCTCGCCCCCGAGGCCACCGAAGACGGGCCGGCGCTGCGGCCCCAACCCGTCTTCTGCCTGCTGCGCGCCGAACTGCGCGACAGCCTGCTTCGCTACACCGCCGCCGGCGGCCGCAAGGTCCATGCATGGATCTCGCAGCACCGCGCGGTGCACGTGCCCTTCGACCGTCCCGGCGACGCGCCCGACGCCTTCTTCAACGCCAATACCCTGGCCGAACTGCACGCCCTCGAAAACCGATGAGCCGCATTGCCGACATCGCCTCTTCAGCCCTCGCGGGCCACGACGACGCCGCCGACCTGAGCGTCGAGGCGGTCCACGCCTTTCTTTCCCAGCTGACGGCCACTGCCGTCGTCACCCAGCGCGAGAGCATCTCGCTGTTCGACGCCCTCGGCCGCGTGCTGGCCGAGGACGTCGTCTCGCCCGTCAGCGTTCCGCCGCACGACAACTCCGCCATGGACGGCTATGCCTTCGACGGCGCGGTGCTGCCCGACAACGCGCCCATCGACGCCTCCGTCACGCTGCGCGTGGCGGGCACGGCGCTGGCCGGGGCAGCCTGGCGCGGCACTCTCGGGCCTGGCGACGCGGTGCGCATCATGACCGGCGCGATGATGCCCGCGGGCCTCGACACCGTCATTCCGCAGGAGTTCTGCAAGGTCGACGGCGATCGCGTGTGCTTTCCCGCCAGGGTGCTGCGCCGCGGCGACAACCGCCGCTTTGCCGGCGAAGACCTCATGAAGGGCCAGCCCGCGCTGCGCAAGGGCGAGCGC
This sequence comes from Variovorax gossypii, assembly GCF_003965815.1. Taxonomy (GTDB): domain Bacteria; phylum Pseudomonadota; class Gammaproteobacteria; order Burkholderiales; family Burkholderiaceae_C; genus Variovorax; species Variovorax gossypii. Next base: position 1,022,913 of record NZ_RXOE01000001.1, read on the forward strand.
CTGTCACCCGCCGCGCTCGGCATGGTCGCCAGTCTGGGTCTGCCCGGCGTGCCCGTGCTGCGACGGCTGCGGGTGGCCTGCTTCTCGACCGGCGACGAGATCCTGAGCCTGGGCGAAGCGCCGCGCGAAGGCGCGGTGTACGACAGCAACCGCTACACCGTCTTCGGCCTGCTCGCCCGGCTGGGCTGCGAGGTCGTCGATCTCGGCCTGGTGCGCGACGACCCGGCAGCGCTCGCCGCCACGCTGCAGCGTGCCGCGCGCGAGGCCGACGCCATCATCACCAGCGGCGGCGTGAGCGCGGGCGCGGCCGACCACACGCGCGACGTGATGCAGAAGCTGGGCGACATGGCCTTCTGGCGCGTGGCGATGCGTCCGGGGCGTCCGCTGGCGGTGGGGCTGATCCCACGCGAAGCCTCTTCGCAGCCTGCCGTGCTGTTCGGCCTGCCGGGCAATCCGGTGGCCGTGATGGTGACGTTCCTGGCCTTCGTGCGGCCCGCCCTGCTGCGCATGATGGGCTGCCATGAAGCGGCGGCCGCGCCATCGCCGCTGCTGCGCGCGCGCACCACGGGCCCGATCCGCAAGAAGCCGGGCCGCACCGAATATCAACGCGGTTTCGTGAAGACCGTGCCCGGCGCGCTGCCGGAGATCTGCGTGGCGGCCAACCAGGGATCGGGCGTGCTCAGCTCGATGCTGGAAGCCAACGGGCTCGTGGTGCTGCGCCACGACCAGGGCAGCGTGGGCCCCGGCGAGGAAGTGGACGTGATGATGTTCGACGGGAACATCTAGCACTCCCCCAGGCTTCGCGCACTTCGTGTCGCTTCGCCAACCCCCTCGCCGGGGGCGACACCTGAGGCCCGGCGGAGCCGGTTCCTCGGTGTCCTCGAGCGGGGGCCTCGTATCAACGGCCCCCCGGGACTACCTAGATTCGGCCCAGGGCCTTGTCCACGCCCTTGTTGGCCAGCATGTCGGCGCGCTCGTTGCCCGGGTCGCCCGAGTGGCCCTTGACCCAGCGCCATTCGATCTGGTGGCCGCCTTCGTTCACCAGCTTGTCGAGCCGCTTCCAGAGCTCGACGTTCTTCACCGGCTCCTTGCTGGCGGTGACCCAGCCCTTGGCCTTCCAGCCGCGGATCCATTCGGTGATGCCCTTGCGCACGTACTGGCTGTCGAGGTAGAGCAGCACCTTGCAGGGCCGCTTGAGGGCGGCAAGGCCCTCGATGACCGCGGTCAGCTCCATGCGGTTGTTGGTGGTGTTGAGTTCACCGCCGAACAGGTCCTTCTCGGTGGCGCCCGACTTGAGCCACGCGCCCCAGCCGCCGGGGCCGGGATTGCCCTTGCAGGCGCCATCGGTGTAGATCACGACTTCGTTCAAACCAGCTTTTCCTTTTTCTTCATCTCTATCGATTCAATTTCAATTTCAATTTCAGTTCTTGTTGGGCTCGCCGCTGCGGTGCACCTTGCCCGCAATGGGCACGGGCGCCGTGGCACGGGCTCCGGCACGGCGCCAGTCGGCGCTCAGCATGCGCATGCCGCGCACCCGCTTCACCGCGACCAGGAAGTAGGCCGCACCGAAGATGGGCCACCAGCGCTCGCCGGCGGCGTCCATCCAGCGCGAGCGCTCCAGCCAGGCCTCGCTGCGCACCGCCGGCCGGTAGATGCCGAAGCGGCCCGACTCCACCTCGAAGCTCAGCAGGCGCAGCCAGTCGCACATGCGCCAGTAGCCGATGAACTCCCCGCCTTCGGGCAGGTAGAGGTCGCCGATGCCGAGCCGGCGATAGATGTGCGCGCGGCGCTGCCGCATGCCCCAGAGGCTGGTCGGGTTGAGCCCGCAGATCACCACGCGGCCCTCGGGCACCAGCACCCGCTCGACTTCGCGCAGGGTGGCGTGCGGATCGGGACTCAGCTCGAGCGCATGCGGCAACACCACCAGGTCGAGGCTGTTGGCCGCGAACGGCAGTGCCGCGAAGTCGGCCAGCAGCGTCGCCTTGCCGGCGCGGGCGGGATCGTCCAGCGCCAGCCAGCGGTGCGGCATGCGGTTGGCGCGCAGGCCGTCGACCTCCGCGGCGCCCAGCTGCAGCGCGTGATAGCCGAACACGTCGGCCACCGCCTGATCGAACTGGGCCTGCTCCCAAGCCAGCAGGTACCGCCCCGGGGGGGTCGCGAACCAATCCTGCAAACCTATAATTTGACCGCTCATGACCCTTGTTCCGCTGCCCGCCTTCGCTGACAACTACATCTGGATGCTGCACGACGGGTCCCACGCCATCGTGGTGGATCCGGGCGATGCCCAACCGGTGTTCGACGCGCTGGCGCGCCACAAGCTGCAACTGGCCGCGATTCTAGTCACGCACCATCACCCCGATCACACGGGCGGCGTGGCCGCGCTGCATGCAGCCACCGGCGCGCAGGTGTGGGGCCCCGCCCGCGAGCGCATCCCCGAGCCCTTCACGCCGATGGTGCAGGGCGACATCGCCGAGGTGCTGGGCCTGCGCTTCGAGGCCATCGACGTGCCGGGCCATACGGCGGGGCACATCGCGTACTTCCTTCCCGCCGCGCAAACCGCACCCACGGACGCACCGCTGCTCTTCTGCGGCGACACGCTCTTCTCCGGTGGCTGCGGGCGCCTCTTCGAAGGCACGCCCGCACAGATGCTGGCCTCGCTCGACGCGCTGGCCGCATTGCCCGGCGACACGCGCATCTGCTGCGCGCATGAATACACACTTTCTAACCTGCGTTTCGCGCAGGCGGTGGAACCGGCCAACGCCGAGCTGACTCACTACAACGCGCGCTGCGAAAGCCTGCGCGCGCAGGGGCAGCCCACGCTGCCGTCCCAACTGGCGATCGAACGCCAGGTCAACCCCTTTCTTCGCAGCCGCGAAGCCACTGTCCTTCGAGCGGTGCGTGCCCACGCCGAGCTTGCTGCCGATGCGGCAGAGGCCGACGTGTTCGCCGCACTGCGCCAATGGAAAAACGACTTCCGATGAAACTGATCGCTGCCACCTGCATTGCAGGTTCACTGGTGCTCGCGGGCTGCGCGGGCACGAACAACAGCTCCTCTCCCTCCTCTTCTTCCCCCTCCTCGTCGTCGCAGGCCGGCGGCACCGGCTCCAAGGTCGCCGGCAGCGCGGCCCCCGTCTATCCCCGCGACGCACTCTCCCCACTTGCCAGCGGCCAGGCCCGTTCGCAGAGCGTCGTCACGCTCGCGCCGCCGGTCGACATGTGGGACCGCATCCGCCGCGGCTTCAAGATGCCGGACCTCGACAACGACCTGGTGCGCGACCGCGAGCAGTGGTACGCCAGCAGGCCCGACTACATCCAGCGCATGACTGAGCGCTCGAACAAGTACATCTTCCACATCGTCGAGGAACTCGAGCGTCGCAACATGCCGACCGAGCTCGCACTGCTTCCCTACATCGAGAGCGCGTTCAACCCACAGGCCATCTCCAGCGCGCGCGCAGCGGGCATGTGGCAGTTCATGCCGGCCACCGGCAACGACTTCGACCTGAAGCAGAACATCTTCCGCGACGACCGCCGCGACGTGGTGGCCTCCACCCGCGCAGCGCTCGACTACCTGCAGAAGCTCTACGGCATGTTCGGCGACTGGCAGCTCGCCCTGGCCGCCTACAACTGGGGTGAAGGCAGCGTGAGCCGCGCCATCGCCAAGAACCAGCGACTGGGCCTGCCCACCACCTACAGCGACCTCACCATGCCCGCCGAGACGCGCATGTACGTGCCCAAGCTGCAGGCGGTGAAGAACATCGTGGCGAATCCGCAGGCCTTCAACACTGAGCTGCCGCTGATCGCCAACCACCCGTACTTCCAGACCGTCACGCTCACGCGCGACCTCGACGTGGAGCTCGCAGCCAAGCTGGCCGACGTGCGCCTCGAGGACTTCCGCGCGCTGAACCCGGCCGCCCACAAGCCGGTGCTGATCGCCGCCGGCACGCCGCAGATCCTGCTGCCCTGGGACAACGCAGCCGTCTTCCAGCGCAACTTCGACGCCTACTCGCAGGGCCAGTACGCCAGCTGGACCGCCTGGGTCGTGCCCAACACCATGACGGTGGCCGACGCCGCCCAGCGCTCGGGCATGAGCGAGAACGACCTGCGCTCCATCAACAACATCCCGCCGCGGATGCTCATCAAGACCGGCTCGACGCTGATCGTGCCGCGCGGCGCCCGCGTGAAGGAAGACGTGGCTGCCGTGGTGGCCGACGGCGGCCACCTGAGCTTCCAGCCCGAGATCGTCACGCGCCGCACGACCGTGAAGGCCGGCCGCGCCGACAGCGTCGCGAGCATCGCGCGCCGCTACAACCTCAAGCCCGCCAGCGTGGCCGAGTGGAACGACGTGAAGCCGAACCACGCGTTCAAGCGCGGCTACAGCGTGGTGGTGTACCTGCCCGTGCGCGCGACGGTCGCTGCCCGCGCTGGCACCGGCATCCGCGCCACTTCGCATGCCGCGGCGCCAACTCCCGCCCGCCGTGGCGGCACGCCTTCGAAGGCAGCCGCTCCGCGCGGCGCCGGCAGCGTCGTCAAGGTGCCTGCCAGCAGCAAGCAGCAGGTCGTGCGCGAGAAGCGCGGCGGCACGCCCTCCAAGAAGAAGCGCTGAAGCGCTGAAAAACCGCGAACGAACGAGCGCGCGAACGAAGGCTCAGTGAGCCTTCGCCGCCTGCTGTGCCCTTCTGCGCACCACGGCCTCCATCGCGGCGACGCCGATCATGATGACGGTGGTGAGCGTTCCCACCACCAGCACCGTCATGTGCGACGCGAAGACCGCGAGCACGGCCAGAAAGCCAAGCCCGAAGAGATGCGACTGCGGCAGGAAGCCGCGCACCACGCGCTTGAATAGCGCATTGCCGAACAGGTAGATCGCTGGTCCGCCAATCAGCGCCCCCAGGTACTTGAGCTCGGCGTGGTGCGAGCCCTCGCCGATCGTCAGCTCGTCCGCCACGGCGCAGACGATGATGCCCGCCACCAGGATCACGTGCGTGTAGTGGAACTTGGCACCGATGCCGCCCGGGTCCTTCGCATGCTCGATGACGTGCGTCGCCTCCTTGGCGCTGGTGTCGAAGTACATCCACCACATCGCCAGGCTGCCCGCGAAGCCCACCATCAGTGCGAACAGGTCGATGCCGTGCCACTCGGGGTGGTGGCCGAAGGCGATGCCGGTGGCCAGCACCGACTCGCCCAGCGCGACGATCACGAAGAGCTGGCAGCGCTCGGCGAGGTGGCCGCCGTCGATGGTCCAGTCGCTGGTCAGCGAGCGGCCCAGGCCCGGAAAGCGCAAGCCGATCATCGGCGCGATGTATTCGCACAGCACGCCGCCGAGCCACAGCACGAGGCGCGTCTGCCCCTCGGCCAGGCCGCCGGCGATCCAGAACACCCCGGCCACGCAGTTCCACGCCAGCAGGCGGCGGAAGTTGGGCGTGAGCGGATCGTTCGGCCCGATGGCGATCAGCATGCACAGCGTGCGCCCCGCCTGGATGCCCACGAAGCAGAGCGCGAACACCAGCCCTCGCTCGGCGAAGGCGCCGGGCAGCGCCGAGGCCATCACCATCGCCAGCAGCATGATCGCGAACAGCACGCCGCGTATGCGCAGCGTGCCGGGGTTGAACCAGTTGGTGGTCCAGGCCGTGTACTGCCAGCCCAGCCAGACGGCGAACCACATGACCAGCGTCTGCAGTGCCCCGAGGAGCGTGAGGTGGTCGAGCAGGTAGTGGGAAAGCTGCGTGACGGAGAACGCGTAGACCAGGTCGAAGAAAAGCTCTTCGTTCGAGACCCGTGCCGCCTCGCTGCGCGAGCGCAGAGTCGTGGCCCGCCTGTTGTTGTCGTGGCTCATTGTTCGTTTACCCCCATGAATCGTTGCGGCGCTCTGCGGAGCCGCGCGCGATCATCGCACGGGCAACGCTAGAGCTTTTCGGTCTCGCCGGTCTTGGGTTGCCACTTCATGAGGCGCCGCTCGATGACCCCGACGATCCCGTCCAGCGCCAGTGCGAAGGCCGTGAGCACCACGATACCCGCGAACACCGTGTTGACGTCGAAGGTGCCTTCGGCCTGCAGGATCAGGTAGCCCACGCCGCGCGCCGAGCCCAGGTACTCGCCCACCACCGCGCCCACGAAGGCCAGCCCCACCGACGTGTGCAGGCTGGAGAACACCCAGCTCGTCGCGCTCGGCAGGTACACCGTGCGTAGCAGCTGCCGCTGGTTGGCGCCCAGCATCTTCGCGTTGGCCAGCACCACCGGGCTCACCTCGCGCACGCCCTGGTAGACGTTGAAGAACACGATGAAGAACACCAGCGTCACGGCCAGCGCCACCTTGCTCCAGATGCCCAGGCCGAACCACAGCGCGAAGATGGGCGCAAGAATCACGCGCGGCATCGAGTTGGCCGCCTTGATATACGGGTCGAGGATCAGGCTCGCCGTGGGCGCGAGCGCCAGCCACAGCCCGCAGGCCAGCCCGAGCACGGTGCCGATGCCGAAGGCCAGCACCGTCTCGAGCAGCGTGGTGCCCAGGTGCTGGTAGATGTCGGCGTTGCCCTTCAGCCCTTCTGGGAAGAGCGCGTTGGCCGGGATCTCGAACGGCAGGAACCAGCTCCAGATGCGGCCCGCCACCTGGATCGGCTCGCCGAGGAAGAAGGCGATCTGCTGGTTGCGCGAGGCGATGTGCCACGCCACGAGGATCACCACCAGCAGCGCGAGCTGCCAGAAGCGCGCGTTGCGTTCGTTCAGGCCGAGCCGTGCCATCACGCGGCCTTCCTGAGTTGTTGCGCGTAGCCCTTGAGCACCTCGTCGCGCAGCACTTCCCAGATCTGGGTGTGCAGCTCGACGAAGCGCGGCTGCGTGCGCACCTCGGCCACGTCGCGCGGGCGCGGCAGGTCGATGGCGAATTCGCCGATAGGGTGTGTGGCCGGCCCGGCCGACAGCACCACCACGCGGTCGCTCATCGCAATGGCTTCGTCGAGGTCGTGCGTGATGAAGAGCACCGCCTTCTTCTTCGCGCTCCAGAGCTCGAGCACCTCGTTCTCCATCAGCTGGCGCGTCTGGATGTCGAGGGCGCTGAAGGGCTCGTCCATGAGGATGATGTCGGGGTCGAGCACCAGCGTCTGCGCCAGCGCCACGCGCTTGCGCATGCCGCCGGAGAGCTGGTGCGGATAGCGGTCGCCGAAGCCCGAGAGGCCCACGCGCGAGAGCCACGCCTCGGCCTGCTCGCGGGCCTGCGCCTCGGGCACGCCCCGGTACTGCAGGCCCACCATCACGTTGTCGATGGCGCTGCGCCATGGCATCAGCGCCTCGGTCTGGAACATGTAGCCGGCGCGCGCATTGATGCCCGAGAGCGTCTGCCCGAAGACCCTCACCGTGCCCGACGAAGGCTCCAGCAGGCCCGCGCCCACGTTCAGCAGCGTCGACTTGCCGCAGCCCGTGGGCCCGACCACCGAGACGAATTCACCCGCCTTCACCCGCAGCGTGGTGTCGGCCACCGCCGTGTAGCGCTGGCCCGGATCGTCCTTCGAGAGAAAGGTGCAGCTGATGGAGAGGAGTTCGAGTGCGTGGTCGGACATGGCATAAAAAACCCGGCCTGAGCCGGGTCGCGGGACGTTCGGAATCAGGCTTTGAACCTGTCTTTCGCGCGCCTTGCAAAATCGTTGGTGTAGGTCTTCGCGAGGTCGATCTTCTCGGCCTTCACGGAGGTGTCGAAGCTCGAGATGGCGTTGAGCGCCGTCTTCGGGCCGTCGGCGGGTATCAGGCCGTCGGTGGCGATCGATTCGCGCACCTTGTCGAACGACGCGAGATACAGCGCGCGGTCGCCGAGCAGGTAGGTCTCGGGCACCGTCTTGATGATGTCGCCCGGCCCCGCCGTCTGCAGCCACTTCAGGCCGTGCACGATGGCGTTCGCCAGCGCCTGGCAGGTGTTGGGATTCTTCTGGATGAACTCGCTCGACGCATAGAGGCACGCCGCCGGCATCGTGCCGCCGAACACCTGCTGCGTGCCCTTGAGCGTGCGCGTGTCGCTGATGATCTTCACGTCGCCCTTCTGCTCCAGCATCGTCATCACCGGGTCGGTGTTGCTGATGGCATCGATCTGGCCCGAGCGCAGCGCGGTGAGCGCGCCCGCGGCCACGCCTACGCCGATGAAGCTCACGTCGCTGGCCTTGAGCCCGCCGCGCGACAGCACGAGGTTGGCCACCATGTTGGTCGACGAGCCCGGCGCGGAGACGCCGATCTTCTTCCCCTTGAGATCCTGAATGCCGGTGTAGCCGGCCATGTTCTTGGTCGACACGCCCACCGCGATCTGCGGCGCCCTGCCCTGCAAGACGAAGGCCTGGAAGAACTGGTTCTTGGCCTGCAGGTTGATGGTGTGCTCGTAGGCGCCAGAGCAAACGTCGGCCGACCCGCCCACCACCGCCTGCAGGGCGCGCGCGCCGCCGGCGAAATCGGAAATCTCCACATCGAGCCCTTCGGCCTTGAAGTAGCCGAGCTGCTCCGAGATGGTGAGCGGCAGGTAGTAGAACGCCGCCTTGCCGCCGACCGCGATGGAGACCTTGGTCTTCTCCAGCTTCGCCTGCTGCGCAAAGACACGCGGCAACGCAATGGTTGCTGCGGCAATGGCGGCTGAAGCTGAAACGAATGTGCGGCGATGAAGCATGAAACCTTGCCCGTTGGCTCTGTGATTCGTAAGGACTGAATCGAGCTTAGGGGCCGCAACACGCGACTGCATCGGGGTGTTCCCGTGCGGGTTTTCACGTAAGCATGAAGGCCTCGCCGAGAAGCCTTCGCCAAGGCTTCATCGAGCCAGAAAAAGTATCGCGATATTGACCAGGAACGCGAGTGCCCAGACAGCGCTGCGAGCACTGCCGATGCCCCTGATGTAGAGCGCGAGATAGATCGTGCGCAGCACCACGTAGGCCACCGCGAGCATGTCGAGGCGCGCCTGCGCCGCGCCGAGCTGGTGCGCGATGATCACCGCGCCGATGAAGAACGGCAGCCCCTCGAAGCTGTTGGCCTGTGCGCTGTTGGCGCGTGCACGCCAGCCGCTCTGCTTGGAGGCCCATTCGCGCGGATGCAGGTTGTCGCGCGGACCGAAGCTGCCCGCCTTGGCGATCCATGCCGCCAGATACGGCAGTACGCAGGCGACGAGCACGCACCAGTAGGCGATCGTGAGCAGCGAGAGAGTCATGGTTCTATCTATCTGCGGTCCACGAGGGCGTGCGCGATGGTGCCGAGATCGACGTATTCGAGCTCGCTGCCCGCCGGCACGCCGCGCGCGAGTCGCGTCACGGTGAGGCCGTGCTGCTTCAGCGCTTCGCCGATCACGTGCGCCGTGGCCTCGCCCTCGGCCGTGAAGTTGGTGGCGAGGATCACTTCGCTCACCGTGCCGTCGCGCGCGCGATCGAAGAGCTTCTGCAGGCCGATGTCCTTCGGGCCGATGCCGTCGAGCGGACTGAGCTTGCCCATCAGCACGAAGTAGTAGCCGCGGAATGCGCCTGTGCGCTCGAGCGCGGCCTGGTCGGCCGGCGTCTCGACCACGCAGAGCTTGCTGGCGTCGCGCCGCGTGTCGAGGCAGACGTGGCAGATCGGCGCTTCGGTGAAGGTGTTGCAGCGCTCGCAATGCCGCACCTGGCCGGCCGCCTGCTGCAATGCGCGCGCAAGCAGCTGCGCGCCCTCACGGTCGTGCTGAAGCAGGTGGAACGCCATGCGCGAAGCCGACTTGACGCCAACCCCGGGCAGGCGGCGCAGCGCATCGACCAATGCATCCAGCGAACTGGCGTCTGCCATGTCAAGCTGCCCCTTCGCGGGAACACCGCGGAACCGGCTTTGCCGGGCCGCTGGTGTTGCCCCCGGCGAGGGGGGTGGCGGCCACACGAAGTGGGCAAGCCTGGGGGAGAGTCATTTAAAACGGCAGCTTCATGCCGGGAGGCAGGCCGGGCATGCCGGCAGTGAGCTTGCCCATCTTCTGCTCGCTGGTTTCCTCGGCCTTGCGCACGGCGGCGTTGAAGGCGGCGGCCACCAGGTCTTCGAGCATGTCCTTGTCGTCCGCCAGCAGGCTGGGGTCGATGGTGATGCGCTTGACGTCGTGCTTGCAGGTCATGACGACCTTGACGAGGCCGGCGCCGGATTCGCCTTCGACCTCGATGGTGGCCAGTTCTTCCTGGGCCTTCTTGAGGTTGTCCTGCATTGCCTGCGCCTGCTTCATGAGGCCGGCCAGTTGTCCTTTGTTGAACATCTTTGATCCTGATCTGTCGGGTTGGAAAAGTGGGTGAAGGATACGGGAGACGCGGACTCAGGCCGGCTTCAGCGTGCCGGGGACGATCTTCGCGTCGAAGTCGCGCATCAGCGCCTGCACTTCGGGGTCGCTCATGATGGCCTCCTCGGCCACGCGCTGGCGTTCGTCGGCCGCCTGCTTGTTGCGGCGCGCGGGGCTGTCGACCACGGCGCCGACTTCGATGGCGAGCTTGATCGCGTGACCCAGGCCGTTCAGCGCGGCAGTGAGCTTTTCGCGGCTGGACGGCTGGCTCAGCGTCTCGCGCTCGATGCGCAGCAGCCACTGGTCGGTGTCGCGGCCCACCAGCTGCGACTGCAGTGCGAGTTCGCGCGTCAGGGCGCTGATGGCCTCGGCCGCGATCAGCTGCGTGACCGTGGCGTACCAGAAATCGCCGTCCTCGCTGGTCGGGATGGGCGTGAAGGTGCTTCGCGGCTCGTCGGGGCGCGGGATGTCGCGGGCACTCGGCGGGGGCTGGACCCGGATGGGCACGCCGACGACCTTGGCGGGCGCCTCGGCGGCGTCGGGGCGGGGCTCGGCCTGCCGGGGTTCGTCGACCACGGCGAGGCGATGGCCGGCCGGAACCGGTGCAGCGGCCTGGACGACAGCAGGCGCGGGGGCCGGAGCGGGAGCCTGTGCAACCGCTGCAGGCGCTTCGACCGGCGGGCGGGCCACCGACACGGGAGCCGGAGCGGGCGACACGACACGCGCCGGAGCCTGCGGCGCGGCGGCCGCGGCTTCATTCAGAGTTTTTTTTTCCGGGGATGCCGTCGAAGCGGTCGCGCTGGAAGGCTTGAAGGCCAGAAGCCGCAGCAGCACCATGGTCAGCGCGGCGTATTCGTCGGGAGCCAGGCCCAGTTCGCCGCGCCCATGCAGGCACAGGCTGTACAGCAGCTGCGTTTCGTCGGCCGGCATCAGCGCAGCAAGGCGCGCGGTGTCGGCCGCATCGGGGTCGGTGGCCGCATCTGCCGCTTCCGCCCGCGAGGGCACCGCCTGCAGCACCGCCATGGCCTGCAGCACGGCCGTCATTTCCTCGAGCGTGGAGGCGGCGGACATGCCGTCGACGCGCAGCGCCTCGGAAGTCTCGACCACCGTCTTGCCGTCGCCCTGGGCCAGCGCCTCGATCAGGCGGAACACATGGCCGCGGTCGACGCTGCCGAGCATCTGCCGCACGCCGGACTCGACCAGCTCGCCGTTGCCGAATGCGATGGCCTGGTCGGTGAGCGAGAGCGCATCGCGCATCGAGCCGCGCGCCGCGCGCGCCAGCAGGCGCAGCGCCTGCGGATCGGCCGGCACGTTCTCGGTCTGCAGCACGGCGGTGAGGTGCTCCAGCACCGTCTCGGGCGCCATCGGCCGCAGGTTGAACTGCAGGCAGCGCGACAGCACCGTGACCGGCACCTTCTGCGGGTCGGTCGTGGCCAGCACGAACTTGAGGTATTCGGGCGGCTCCTCGAGCGTCTTCAGCATCGCGTTGAACGCGGTGTTGGTGAGCATGTGCACTTCGTCGATCATGAAGACCTTGAAGCGCCCCTGCACCGGCTTGTAGACCGCCTGCTCGAGCAGCGACTGGACCTCGTCCACGCCACGGTTGGAGGCCGCGTCGAGCTCGGTGTAGTCGACGAAGCGGCCGGCATCGATGTCGCGGCAGGCCTGGCACACGCCGCAGGGGGTGGCGGTGATGCCGCCCTGCCCGTCCGGCCCCTGGCAGTTGAGCGATTTCGCAAGAATGCGCGAGACCGTGGTCTTGCCGACACCCCGGGTGCCGGTGAAGAGATAGGCGTGATGCAGGCGCTGCGTGGTCAGCGCGTTCTCGAGCGCCTGCACCACATGCCCCTGGCCGACCATCTCACCGAAGGTTTTCGGGCGGAACTTGCGAGCGAGCACGAGATAAGACATTGCGGGCATTCTAAAAGGAGGCGTGGCCCCGTCCCCCGAACCCCACGCCCCGGAGTGCGGACTTCCCGAGGGGTTACAATCCAACCTGACGGGCCTCCCTGCATGGTGAAGCGGCCAACCGGGTCAGGTGGGGAACCAAGCAGCCCTAACTGCGTAGTCAGTGCCAGGGGTAAGGCTCGTCAACTTCTTCAGCGGTTTCGTTTCATTCCACGCGAAATGAAACGGGGCCCGCAAAAACAGATCTCCAGCGAAAAAATCTACGGCGCGAGGCCTTTCTTTCAAAGGCCCAGCCGTTGGATCACGCCGCGCGCCGCCGCGGCGCCACTCGCCATCGAAGCCGTGAGCAGGTAGCCGCCGGTCGGCGCCTCCCAGTCCAGCATCTCCCCAGCCGCGAACACGCCCGGCAGTGCCGTTGACATGAGCTGCGCGTCCAGCGTGTCGAAGCGCACGCCGCCAGCAGTGCTGATGGCTTCGTCGATAGGCCGGGCCGCGACGAGCTTCAGTGGCACTGCCTTGATCGTCGCCGCGAGCTGCTCCGCGTCGTGCATCGCCTCGCGGCTCAAGGCCTCGTGCAGCACGCCGGCCTTGATGCCTTCGAGACCCAGTCGGCTCTTCAGATGGCTGCTGAGCGAACGCGCGCCGCGCGGATGCTTCACTGCGGCCAGCACCTGCTCGGCACTTCGATCGGGCAGCAGGTCGAGCAGCAGCGTCGCGCTTCCTTTTTCGGCGATCTCGTCGCGCAACAAGGCCGATACCGCGTAGATCAGGCTGCCCTCGATGCCACCGGCTGTCGCGACGAATTCACCCTTGCGCGCGAAATGCCGCCCATGGCTGTCCGTGAAGGAAATCGCCACCGACTTGAAGGGCTGTCCTGCAAATCGACTGGAGAAATGCTCGCTCCAGCCCGTCCCGTCGAAACCGCAGTTGGCCGGCAGCAGCGGTGCCACTTCCATGCCCTGCGCCTGCAGCCACGGCGCCCATGCGCCGTCGGAGCCGAGGCGTGCCCAGCTTGCACCGCCCAGCGCCAGCACGACGGCATCGGCCTTCGCCGTGACTTCGCCTGCGGGCGTCGAGAAGCGCAGCGACGCCATGTCGAACGGCCCCTCGCCCATCCAGCGATGCCGCATGTGGAACTGCACGCCCGCCGCGCGCAGCCGATGCAGCCAGGCACGCAGCAGCGGCGCTGCCTTCATGTCGGTGGGAAACACGCGCCCGGAGGTGCCGACGAAGGTTTCGATGCCCAGCCCGCTGGCCCACTCGCGCACCTGCTGCGGACCGAACTGCGCGAGCATCGGCTCCAGCTGCGCCCGGCGCTCGCCGAAGCGGCTCATGAACGCGTCGAAAGGCTCGGAGTGCGTGAGGTTCAGCCCGCCGCGTCCGGCCAGCAGGAACTTGCGGCCCACCGAGGGCATCGCGTCGTAGACATGCACCTGGGCGCCGGATGCGCTCAGTACTTCAGCCGCCATCAGGCCGGCGGGGCCGCCGCCGATGACGGCGACGGTGGGAGAAACATTCATTCGAGATTTACCAGTTCGCCCTGCCCGGTGAGGAACGCGACGCGCACCGTGGCACCGGGATAGGCATGTTGCACCGCGGCGCGATAGCGCTGCATCTGTGCGATCAGCGCGGCGTCCCGCTCGGGGCGCGCCGCGGATTTGTAGTCGAGGATCCACCAGGCACCGCTGTCGCGCTCGCGCACCAGCCGGTCGATCCGCAGGGTTTCGCCTTCGTGCACCAGCGTGACTTCGTTGCCGTGCCAGTCGACCCTGCGATCGTCCCACACCCAGGCACCCTCGCCCGAACGGATGCGCTGGGCCAGCGCGGCGGCGCCGCGCGCCTGTTGCGCGTCGAGCAGGAATTCGCGGGCCGCGGCGCGCACATGGGCAGCCGCCAGCGGTTCGCCCGGCACCGCCCATTCAAGCAGCCGGTGCATCGCCTGGCCGAAGGCGGCGGCGCGGGCATCGAGCGTGGTGCTGGCGGCTTTCTTTGCCACGGCCGGCTGCTCGACAGGCTCGGGGGCCTCCGGCATGCGCTGCATCGGGAAACTTGCTGCGCTGCCCGGCGCCGACAGCGCGACCAGCGGCTCGTCGGCCTCCGTGGGCTCGCACAGCGCTTCCAGACGCGCCCACCAACTGCCCTCGTTGGCACGCGCGGGCCGCACCGAGGACAGCACCAGCCGCTCGCGCGCCCGCGTGACGGCAACGTAAAGCCCGTTGAGCTCCTCGCGATGGCGCGCGCGCTGCTCTTCCTCGAGAAGGCCCGCCGCGCAGGCCGGGGGTGTCTTCTCGCTCGCAAGAAAGATGAAGCGCGTCGGCGCGCTGTCGCTGCCCTTCCATTCGATGAGCACGCCCATGGTCTGGGCGCGCGGCGGCGCGGCGTCGCAATCGAGCATGAGCACGGTGTCGGCTTCGAGCCCCTTGGCGCCGTGCACGGTCAGCAGCTGCACCGCGTCGGGAGCGACCACGGTCGGGGCACGCACTCCACCCGCGCGCAGGGCACGCACCAGCGCGTACGGCGTGGCGAAACGCGCGCCGTCGATGTCCAGCGACGCGGAAAGCACGCCGCGCAGATTGGCCAGCGCGCCCTGGCGCATCGCAGCCGGCACGGCGGCGCCGAACTTCGCAAGCAGGTCGCCGTCATGGAAGATCGCGTCGAGCGCGTCGTGCGGCGGCAGCGTCATGAGCCAGCGCTGCCATCTCTTGAGCCGCGGGCCGGCCTCGACCAGCACCTGCGGAAGGCTCTCGTCCTTCTGGATCAGCGAGAACCAGCTCACCGGGCCGCGCTCGCGCTGTCGCAGTGCGAGCTGCACCAGCGCCTCGTCGTCGACACCGAACACCGGCGACTTCAGCGCCCGCGCCAGCGACAGGTCGTGCGCCGGAGACACCAGCGCGTCGATCAGCGCGACCACGTCCTGAACCTCGGGCGCGTCGTGCAGGTCGTTCTTTTCCGGCTGCTGCACGGGAATGTGGCGCAGGCGCAGCGCGTCCTGCATGGCCGAGAGCCGGCTGCGCCTGCGCGCCAGCACCATGATGCGGCTGGGCTGCGTACCGTCGGCGATGCGCTGCGCGACCCATCGCGCGGCTTGCTCGCACTCCTTCTGCAGCAGTTGTTCCTCGGGCAGCACGCGCGGCGTGACGAGGCTGTCGCGCCAGTGCAGCATGCCGTCGTCGGCCGGTGCCGCCTCGGCCGTATCGCCGAGCGCATCGCGGTCGATGGCCGGCAGCCTGAGCAACTCGCCGTCGTCGCCGCGCTCCGTGGTGTGGGCGCGGTAGCCGTCGAATTCGCCGGCCTCCTGCGCGGCCAGCATCGCCGCGTTGACCAGCCCGACCACCGACTGCGCGTTGCGATGCGTGTGGTCGCAGTTCAGCAGCTCGCCGTCGAGCCCTTCGCGCACGAACTTCTTCGCGGCGATGAACACCTGCGGCTCGGCGCGGCGGAAGCGATAGATGCTCTGCTTCGGGTCGCCCACGATGAACACGCGCGGCGCGCGTCCCTGTGCGCCGGTGTAGGCGCTGAGCCAGCCGTAGAGCGCCTGCCACTGCAGCGGATTGGTGTCCTGGAACTCGTCGATCAGCAGGTGCGCGATACGCGCGTCGAGCCGCTCCTGCACCCAGCCCGACAGGGCCGACTGGCCCAGCAGCAGCTGCGCGGCCTGCTCGACGTCGTTCATGTCGACCCAGCCATGGGTGCGCTTGACCTCGGCGAAGGCCGCGATCAGCAGCCGCGTGAGGCGCGTCATGCGCTGCTGGTAGAGCCATGCGGCGTGCTGGGCCTGGGCCGCGCAGAGCAGCTGCAGCTCGGCCTCGGCCTCCTGCGCGGCGGGAAACTTCTGCAGGTTCTTGTTGAGGCGGTCCTCGGTCGCCACGAAGAAGCTCTTGCGCAGCAGGGCAAGCGCGGCGGACAGCGAACCGGCGGCAGGCTCGCCCGTTCCGAACACGTCGATGACGGCTTCGGCGGCCTTCTGCGGCGTCTTGTTGCTCTCACGGCCCAGCGCGGCGGCCCGGTCGAGCCAGCGACGGCGGACCTGTTCGCCGCGCAATGCATCGGTCGGTTCGTCCAGGCCTTCGAGCGCGGGATAGAGCGCGCTGAAATGCTGCACGGCATTCTCAGCATCGGCCAGCGAGAACTCGACGCGCTTCGACAACGCCTCGCCTAGGGCCTTGGCCGTCTGCGAGCGACCGTGCGTGGCAACGACGGCGTAATAGTCGGCCAGCGCCTCCTTGTCGGCCGTGACCGCCTCGAAGAAGGGCCGCCATGTATGGCCGCGCGCCTCCGCGTCGTCTTCGAGCAACTCGTAGTTCGAAGGCAGGCCCAGCTCGCGCAGCACCGCGAGCGGCGCGTTGCGCAGCAGCCCGGCGAACCAGGCGTGGAAGGTGCGGAACTGCACCGGTCTGCCGCCTTCGAGCAGGCGCCGGTAGAGGCCCTTCAGGCGGGGCACGGCAGCGGCTGCCGCGGCAGGCTCCATGCCGCGCATCACGAGTTGGCCGACCAACTCTTCCGGTGCGCGCTGCGCGAAATCCTCCAGCCACTGGTCGAGCCGCTCGCGCATTTCGCCGGCCGCCTTCTTCGTGAAGGTGATGGCCAGGATCTCATGCGGCTCGCAGGCGGACTCGCCCTCCTCGAGCAGCGCGCGCAGGATGCGCGAGACCAGCATCCAGGTCTTGCCCGCGCCGGCGCAGGCCTCGACGGCGACCGAGCGCCGCGGATCGCAGGCGACGGTGTAGAAGGCCTCGCGCTTGACGTGCCGGCCGTTGTGTTCGTAGGCTGCGCCGTTCATTGCGTGTCGCCTCCGGTCGTCGGGCCGCCCACGATGGCGGGCAGCGGGGACTCATCGCCCCAGAAGTCCTTTCGGCAGAGGCCGCGTGCGGCGCAGTAGTCGCACACGGCGCCCTCCCCCAGCGGCGGCAGTGCCGCGCCCTGAGCGATGCGCCTGAAGTCGTCGATGATGCCGGCCACCAGAGCGTCGCGCGCCTCGACCACGGCGGGTTGCTCGACGGTCTGCGTGCCGGCGGATTTCTCGCCCACGTTCACGTAGGCCGCACGCAGGGTGTCGTCGGCCACGAGCGCGGCGTAGAAGGCCAGTTGCGTATCTTCGGTCGGGTCCTTCACGCGCTCCTTGCTGACCGTGGCGGACTCGGTCTTGTAGTCGATCACGAAGGCCTGGCCGTCGGGCATGCGGTCGATGCGGTCGAGCCGGCCTATCAGGCGCAGCTCGCCCAGCGACTGCTCTTTCCACGGCTCGGACTCGGTGAAGACTGCGCCGGCCGCCTCGTGCCCGGTCAACCAGCCCAGGTAGCCGTCGCGCACCGCGGGCCATGCGGCGGCGAACGGCAGGAACTCGGCGTCGGACAGCCCGAGTTCCTGCGTCGCGCGCCGCGCGGCCTCTTCGATGAGGGCGATGCGCTGCTGCGCATCCTGCGTCGGAGCTTCGGCCAAGGCTTCGTGGAAATGGCCGAGCACCGCATGCAGCCAGTTGCCGAAGTCGCGCTTGTCGACTTCGGCATCGAGCTCGTCGGCGCTGCGCAGGCCCAGCTGCCGTAGCGCGAAAAAGCGATAGGGGCAGCGGCGCAGGTCTTCATACACGCTGGTGGAGATGTTCTCCAGCGGCAGGAGAGCGCCCGAAGGCGTCGGGTAGCCGGTCGGCTGCACGGGCACGTCGCGCGGCAGGCGCGGATCGGCCGAGGGCTGCAGGGCGTGGTCGAGCTCCAGGGCCTGCACGAGCGGGCTCGGACGCACGGGTTCGCCGCTGGCGTCGGAGTGGCGCCAGATCAGCTCGCACGACGGGTTGTGCAGGGCCGCGGCCCAGGCTGCGCGCTGCGCAGCCTCGAGTGCCTCGCGCGAGGGCAGGCCCAGTTCGAGGCGCTGGGCTGCGCTCCAGTTGCCTGGGGGCTCAGGCGATGCGGGCAAGCGTCGATCGTCACAACCCGGGATGACCACCGCGCCGAAGGACCGACCCAGCAACTGGTAGAGCGGGAGCACCACGACCCTGGGCGCCTGGTCGCCGGCGGGGGGCACGAAGCTGGCGTCTTCCAGCACGTCGCGCACCCAGGCGGTGAATTCCGTCAGGGTGTGGCGGCCGCCGGGGAATTCGTCCTCGTCGTCGCCATGCGCGCCGGCGTCGAGCCACAGCGCACCGATCACCTTGCCGCCGGCCAGGTCTTCCTCGAGCAAGGCCCACTGGTCGCTGGCCTCCAGCAGTTCGCGCAGCGCGCGCAGCCACTCGGCCAGCGGGCGCGAACGAGCCATGGGCGCACGGCGCGCCTCGACGGCCTCGGTGAAGACCAGCAGCGCAGTGTCTTTCGACTTCTCGCTACGGGTCATCAAGGCACACCACGCCGACCAGTCGCGCATGCCTTCGTGGCGCAGGCGCGCTTCGACCGATTGGACGATGGGCGAATCGCCGTCGGCGCCGCTCTTGAGCCATTCGAGCACTTGGTCGCTGGTGGCGTCGTGGGCGCATGCGCGCAGCGCGCTCATCAGCGAAGCGGCTGCGCGCGTGGTCGAGAGCTTCCAGCCCGTTTCGTCGTGCGTGACGACGCCTTGCGCACTCAGCTGGGCGCTGATGCGACGGGTGAGCGCGCGATCGGTCGCGACCAGCGCGACGGGCGCGCGGTCTTCGGCGAGATGGCGCAGCACGCAGGCCGCGGCGAGCCCGGCTTCGTCCTCGGGGTCGAGGGCGACGTGCGAGGCGCAGGCCTGCGTGGGCGCGCCGGAAGGCACGAGCGAGAGGTGAAGCGCGCGGTCGCCCCACAGCCTGCAGAGCGATTGGGTGAGCGGATCGGCCTGGAAGCCCTCGAGCACGATCAGCGCGTCGACCTGGGCTCGCGTGGACTCGCGCTGCAGCACGTCGGTGGCGTAGCTCGAGGTCGAAGTCCAGGCGACGGCGATGCGGATCAATGCGCTCTCGATGCGGAACCACTCGGACTCGCTGCCCGCGTCCGCCACGCTCGCCGCACGTTGCGCCCATTCGCCGCCGCGCTCCTCGGGCGTCACGGCAGCGGCCAGGGGCGCCAGTTGATAGGCGAGCTCGACGACGCGGCCGGCCAGGGCGAAGCGCTCGGCATGGAAGCCCGCCTGCGAAAGCAGCGCCTGCGCGGTGACCAGGTCGCGCGCCATGTCGTGGGCGATGTCGTAGCCCGTCGGCACGAAGCCGCCCGCGCTGCGGGCCCAGTTGTGTGTGGTCTCGAAGCGCGGCACGAAGCCCGGACTGCCGCATCGGGCCCACATGGCGCGCGCGACGCCCATCAGCTGCGCATAGGGCACCAGCACCACGGTGCGGGCGGCATGCAGCTGGCGCTCGGCGAGCGCACGGACGATCCGCGCGACCACGCCATCGGCGGGATCGCACCACAGGGCCTGGACGGGATGGCCTTCGTTCATGTTCTATCGAGGGGTCGGAGCACGCGCGGACGCGGGGCGCAAGGGCTTTGGCTATCGCCGCCATAGCCGCCCTGCAAGGCACGCCGCCCCTTGGTTTCTGTCACAATGACCAGCACTTTAGCTGCACCGAAACTCTCTGCGCACAAGGACCCATCACATGGCCAGCGAACTCATCAAACACATCTCCGACTCCTCCTTCGAGGCCGACGTGCTCAAGTCCAGCCAGCCGGTGCTGGTCGACTATTGGGCCGAATGGTGCGGCCCCTGCAAGATGATCGCCCCGATCCTGGACGAAGTCTCCACTGCCTACGAAGGCAAGCTGCAGATCGCCAAGCTGAACGTCGACGAGAACCGCGACATCCCCGCCAAGTTCGGCATCCGCGGCATCCCCACGCTGATGCTGTTCAAGGACGGCCAGCTGGCAGCCACCAAGGTTGGTGCCATGAGCAAGGCTCAGCTCACCGCCTTCATCGACCAGCAACTCGCCTGATCGATTTCAACCGGCCAGCGCGCAATGCGTTGGCCGGCGCGTTTTTCCTGTCATAATCTCCCACAGATCACCGGCCCTTTACTCAGGCAACCGGTTCGAGTTCCCCGGTTGGTGAGGCAGTTCTCGCTTCACACCCAACCTCCCCCCGTTTTCCGTTTCTCCCCGACCGATAGGCCCCGTCAAGGGCTCATTCCATGCACTTAAACGAACTCAAGGCACTCCACGTGTCTGAAGTCCTCAAGCAGGCTGAAGCGCTTGAGATCGAAAACGTCGGCCGCATGCGCAAGCAGGAGCTGATGTTCGCGATCATCAAGAAGCGCGCCAAGGCCGGCGAACAGGTCTTCGCCGACGGCGTGCTCGAAATACTCCCCGACGGCTTCGGCTTTCTGCGCAGCCCCGACACCAGTTTCACGGCCAGCACGGACGACATCTACATCTCGCCCAGCCAGGTGCGCCGCTTCAACCTGCACACCGGCGACATGATCGAAGGCGAGGTGCGCACGCCCAAGGACGGCGAACGCTATTTCGCGCTGACCAAGCTCGACAAGGTCAACAACGGCCCGCCGGAGCAGAACAAGCACAAGGTGATGTTCGAGAACCTGACGCCGCTGTTCCCCAAGGAACAGATGAAGCTCGAGCGCGAGGGCATCAAGGGCGACGAGAACATCACCGGCCGCATCATCGACATCATCGCCCCCATCGGCAAAGGCCAGCGTGCCCTGCTCGTGGCGCCGCCCAAGAGCGGCAAGACGGTGATGATGCAGCACATCGCCCACGCGATCAGCGCCAACTACCCCGACGTCCACATGATGGTGCTGCTCGTCGACGAGCGCCCTGAAGAAGTGACCGAAATGCAGCGCACCGTGAAGGGCGAGGTCATTGCCTCGACCTTCGACGAACCCGCCGCACGCCACGTGCACGTGGCCGAAATGGTCATCGAGCGCGCCAAGCGCCTGGTCGAGCTGAAGAAGGACGTGGTGATCCTGCTCGACTCGATCACCCGCCTCGCCCGCGCCTACAACAACGTCGTGCCCTCGTCGGGCAAGGTGCTGACCGGCGGTGTCGACTCCAACGCGCTGCAGCGCCCCAAGCGCTTCCTGGGCGCCGCGCGCAACGTGGAGGAAGGCGGCTCGCTGACCATCATCGGCACCGCGCTGATCGACACCGGCAGCCGCATGGACGAAGTGATCTTCGAAGAGTTCAAGGGCACCGGCAACTCCGAAATCCATCTCGACCGCCGCCTCTACGAGAAGCGCGTCTTCCCGTCGATCCAGCTCAACCGCAGCGGCACGCGCCGCGAAGAACTGCTGCTGGCGCCCGAGATCCTGCAGAAGACCCGCATCCTGCGTCAGCTCATGTACAACATGGACGAGATCGAGTCGATGGAGCTGATGCTCAAGAACATGAAGGCGACGAAGACCAATGTCGAGTTCTTCGACATGATGCGTCGCGGCGGGTAACTGTTGCTCGCCCCCAGGCTGCGCGCACTTCGTGTCGCTACGCCAACCCCCTACCGGGACGGTGCCCACTGACCGGCAAAGCCGAATCAGTGGCACCCTACGAATGAATGCCCGCCTTGCGCGGGCATTTTTCATGTGCGGATCGCACGCCCCTCGAGAGCGCTCTGGCGACCGAGGTCGAGCAGTTCCATCAGCGCGACAGCCTGCTCAGGCGGCACTGGATTGGGGCCATGGCCGAGGATGGCATCGCGAACCGCGGAGTAGTAGTCGACGTAGTTGCCGGCCCGCGTGGGAATGCTTCGCTTGACGAAGGTCCCGCCAGGCCCTGCCAACGAGAGCTCTCCGTCCAGCGGATCGGCGCCCCACCCTTCGGCTGGCGGCCGCTGTCCGGCGCGCAGCGCGTCTTCCTGCGTATCGACGCCGTGCTTGACGTAGCTCCCGCGCGTGCCGTGGACGATATAGCGCGGCGCCGCGTGCGCCGCGAGCGTCGTCGAATGCAGCACCACGCGCAGCGGCGCGTGCGGCCCGGCCTCGTAGCCCAGCACGGCATGGAAGTAGTCCTCGACCACGGCACCGTCGCGCAGGACCGCGGTGTCGAGCTGGATCGTGTCGGGACGGCCGAAGAGCTGCACCGCCTGGTCGACCAGATGGGAGCCCAGATCCACCCAGAGGCCCGAGCCGGGCACGGCCTGCTCGCGCCAACGCTCCTTCACTTCGGGCCGAAAGCGGTCGAAATGCGATTCCATGTACACCGGGCGGCCCAGTTCGCCGGTTGCCAGGACATCCTTGAGAGTCAGGAAATCGGCGTCGAAGCGGCGGTTCTGGTAAACAGCGAGAACCCGATTGTTGCGTCTCGACAACAAGTCGAGCTCCCTCGCCTCGGCCACGTCGAGCGTGAAAGGCTTGTCCACCACCACGTGCTTGCCAGCCTCCAGCGCCGCCTTGGCGACCGGATGGTGCTGGGCATTGGGCGTGGCGACCACGATCAGGTCGATGTCCGAACGGGTCACGAGGGCGGCCACGTCGGGAACGACCGCCACGCCGGGCCAGTCGGCATGCACCTTGTGCGGCTGCGAACTGGCCACGGCCGCCAGTTCCAGGCCCGGAACGGCCGAAAGAACGGGCGCATGGAAGGTCTGCCCGGCAAAACCATAGCCGACAAGGCCCGCGCGCAGGGGTGTGGAAGTCATTGGGAGCCTTTGGTTTGCTCGAAAATGGGGCAGTATGCGATAATCGCTGGCTCCGCGAAAAGTGCGGTCAGGCAGCTTCGTCTGGCCTCCTCGGTCTTCTCCGAGGCAGCGCGCCGCTCCTGGCACGCTGGTGGCTCTCGCATCGACCGCGCATTGATTCCAAAAGCGCAAAAGGAAACACCATGGCAAAAGAAGGCATTCACCCGAATTACCGCGAAGTCCTGTTCGTCGACATGTCGAACGGCTTCAAGTTCGTGACCCGTTCGTGCGCGAACACCAAGGAAATGGGCAAGACCGACGACGGTCGTGAACTGCCGCTGTTCAAGCTCGATACCACCAGCGAATCGCACCCGTTCTACACCGGCACGCAGAAGTCGGTCGACAACATGGGCGGCCGCGTCGAGAAGTTCCGCAACCGCTTCGGCAAGACCACCGGCGCCGCCTCGAAGTAAGGTACGCGCTTTTGCGTCGAGGGCAGCCCGGTTTACCGCGCTGCCCTTTTTATTTCCTAATCCAGCCTTCTCCCGCCACTTGAACCAGCCCACCCCCGCGATCGTTGCCCAGAGCGCCGTGCGCCGGCTGCCGCGCATCGCATTGCTCCTGCTGTGCGCGGCGTATCTGCTGCCGGGGCTGGTGGGCCGGGGCCCCTGGAAGAGCGCCGACATCACGGCCTTCGGCTACATGGCCGAGCTGGCTCGCAGCACCGAAGGCATCGCGCGCTGGTTCGACCCGATGCTGCTGGGCCTGCGCCCGGAAACGCCGGCGCTGATCCCGTACTGGATCGGTGCCCTGGCGATCAAGATCGCCCCCTCGTGGCTGAACCCCGACCTGGCCGTGCGCATCGCGTTCGCGTTCCTGCTCTGGGGCACCTTCACGGCCACCTGGTACGCCGTGTACTACCTGGCCCGCACCTCACGCGCCCAGCCGGTGGCCTTCGCATTCGGTGGCGAGGCCCGCCCGACGGACTATGCGCGCGCCATCGCTGATGGCGGCCTGCTGGCACTGATCGCCTGCCTCGGTCTCGCGCAACTGGGCCACGAGACCACGCCCGCACTGGCGCAGCTTTTCTTCGCCTCCCACCTCTTCTACGGCGTGGCCGCGCTGCCCTATCGCCGCACGGGCCCCGTGATCGCACTGGCCGTGGGCACCATCGGCATCACGCTGAGCGGTGCGCCCACGGTCGGACTGGCGCTGGCTGTCGGCAGCGCGCTGTACATCGCCTACGAGCGCCGGCTTGCCGCGCAGTCCGAGAGCGAAAACGCCTATGACGAAGACAGCGGCCCCGGCTACACGCTCGGCGCCCTGCTCACGATGATCGGCATCACCGTGCTGGCGGCCGTGCTCGTGTTCGGCCTGAAGCTGCCCACGTGGAAGATCACCGTACTCGGCGGCTCCCTTGTCGGCGACGTGCGCAGCCAGGCCAAGCTGCTGGTGTGGTTCACGTGGCCGGTCTGGCCGCTCGCCATCTGGACGCTGTGGCGCTGGCGGCGACAGCTCACGGCCCGTCACGTCGCGCTGCCCTTCTGGTTCGCGGTGGTGCCGCTGGCCGCCACCTGGACCACCGACTACTCCGACCGTTCGCTTCTGCTGGCGCTGCCCGCCTTCGCCACGCTCGCGGCATTCGCCCTGCCCACCTTCCGGCGCAGCGCGGCGGCCCTGATCGACTGGTTCAACGTGCTGTTCTTCAGCGGCCTCGCGGTGCTGGGCTGGATCTACTGGATCGCCATGCAGACGGGCGTGCCGCCCAAGCCCGCGGCCAGCGTCGCACGGCTGGTGCCCGGCTTCGTTCCCGAGTTCTCGCCGATTGCCGTGGCCCTGGCCGCGGCCGCGACCATCGCCTGGTGCTGGCTGGTGCGCTGGCGCACGGGGCGGCATCGCGCCGCGCTCTGGAAGACGCTGGTGCTGCCGGCCGGCGGCACGGCACTGTGCTGGATGCTGCTGATGACGCTGTGGCTTCCGCCCATCGACTACGCGCGCAGCTACGTGCCGCAGATCCGCGCCGTGGCCGAGCGCGTCGGCCAGCCGCGCTGCATCGCGGAACTCGCGCTCAGCCGCCCGCACATCGCCGCGCTGCGCCATCACGGCAACTTCAACGTGCAACCACTGCTGCTGGGCACCGATTGCCCGTGGCTGCTGGCCAGCCCCGAAACGATCGAGCGCCTGCACACAATCATTCCCTTCGACCAGTGGCGCTTTGCCGGTACGCTGCGCCGTCCCAGCAGCGCGGCCGACGACCTCCTGCTCTACCAGAAGATCACGCCGCAGTGAGGGGCGAACGGGCTCTGATCGCGCGGCACGCCGGCACGGTGCTCGTCGGCCAGCTGGCCGTGATGGCCTTCGGCGTGACCGACACCATCATCGCCGGCCGCTACTCCGAGCATGCATTGGCCGCGCTGTCGGTCGGCGCCGCGGTCTTCGTCAGCGTCTACGTCTCGCTGATGGGCGTCCTGCAGGCGCTGCTGCCGATCTGGGCCGAACTCCACGGCGGCGGGCGCGGCGGCGAGGTGGGCCGGTCGGTGCGGCAATCGCTGTACCTGGCGGCCATTGCGATCATGGTCGGCATGGTGATCCTGCTGCTGCCCGGCTCGGTACTGCAATGGACCCAGGTGCCGGCGGACATGCGGGGCGAAGTCGAGGCCTACCTCGCCGTGCTGGCCTTCGCGCTGGCGCCCGCCCTGCTCTTCCGCCTGTTCAGCACGCTCAACCAGAGCCTGGGCAGGCCCCAGCTCGTGACACGGCTGCAGCTGGGCTCGCTGGTCGTGAAGCTGCCGCTGTCCATCTGGTTCACCTTCGGCGGCGCGGGCCTGCCGGCCATGGGCCTCGTGGGCTGCGGCTGGGCCACGCTGTGCGTGAACTGGACCATGCTCGGCTGCGCCATCTGGCTGCTGCGCAGCCGGCCGTTCTATGCCGATTACGGGCTCTGGAAGCGCATCGAGGCCCCCGACTGGCAGCAGATCCGCAAGTTCGCGCGGCTCGGCGTGCCGGGCGGCCTGGCGGTGCTGGTCGAAGTCACGTCATTCACGCTGATGGCCCTGTTCATCGCGCGACTCGGCACAGCTGCCGCGGCGGCGCACCAGATCGCATCGAACCTGCTGGCCGTGGCCTACATGACGCCGCTGTCGCTGGCCATCGCGACCAGCGCCCGCGTGAGCTTCTGGCTCGGCGCGGGCGATGCAGCCAAGGCGCGGCACGCCTGCCGCCAGGGCTTCGAGCTGACCGCCGTGTGCGCGCTGTTCTATGCCGCCGTCATGGCCGCGCTGCGCAACGAGCTCGCCAACGTGTATTCCGACAACCCGGCAGTCATCGCGATGGCTGGCGCGCTGCTGCTGGCCGTGGCGCTGTACCACTTCGCGGACGCGGTGCAGACCTTCTGCGTGTTCGTGCTGCGCTGCTACCGGGTCACGCTGGCACCACTGGTGATCTACTGCACGATGCTGTGGGGCGTGGGCCTTGGCGGAAGTTATCTCCTCGCCTACCGTGGCCTCGGCCCCTGGGCGGCCATGCAGTCGCCTCTGGCGTTCTGGATCATGAGCGCCGCCGCGCTGGCCCTGACCGCCCTGCTGTTCGGAGTGCTGCTGCGCTGGACGATGCGTCAGCGCGCGAGATAGTCAGAAAGAAAGAAAGAAAGAACGAACGAAGAGTGAAGAACCCGACGGCCTACTTGGCCATCACGCGCGCTTCACGCACACGCGCCGCCGGGAACACCAGCGCGAAGCGGGAGCCCTTGCCCACCGTGCTTTCGATGCGCAGTTCCGCGCCGTGCCGCTGGGCGATGTGCTTGACGATCGCCAGCCCCAGCCCCGTGCCACCGGTTTCGCGCGAGCGACTGCGATCGATGCGATAGAAGCGCTCGGTCAGCCGCGGAATGTGCTCGGCGGCAATGCCCGGACCGGTGTCTTTCACGGCGTATTCGCCACGCCCGTCGGGCAGCACCTTCCAGCTCACCGCCACCTCGCCACCGCCGGGCGTGTAGCGGATGGCATTGCTCAGCAGGTTCGACATCGCACTCTGAAGCTCCGTCGGCGCGCCCGACACCTCGGACTCGGCATCCACGGAGAACGAAAGCCGATGGCCCTGCGGCGTCAGGCGACCCGACAGGCCCCGGCCCTCGTCTTCGCATTGCGCAAACAGTGCACGGATGCGAATCCACTGGTTGCCCGAAGGCGGCGCACTGCCTTCGAGCCGCGACAGCGTCAGCAGGTCGTTCACCAGCGTCTCCATGCGATGCGACTGCTGCCCCATCAGGGAGAGATAGCGTGTGCGCTCATCCGCATCGAGCGGCAGGTTCTGCAGGGTCTCGACAAAGCCCGCCAGCACCGTCAACGGCGTGCGGATCTCATGCGACACGTTCGCCACGAAGTCGCGCCGCATCGCCTCGGCCTGCTCCAGCGCAGTGATGTCACGCGTGAGCAGCATCCGACGGTTGCCCGCATAGGGATGCACCTGCACCGACAGCCGCACGGGGTGGCCGCGCTGGTGGCCGTGACCGAGTCCGGATGCGTCGATGACCACGTCGCGGCTGTAGTTCCAGGACGCGAGGTAGGCCACGAAGGCCGGGTCGCGCACGAGGTTGGCCAGATGCTGCGCCAGATCGCGCTCGGCATCGATGCCGAACTGGCTTGCCGCGGTCTGGTTGCACCATTCGATCCGGCCCTGCTCGTCGAGCAGCACCACGCCGTTGGGCGACGCCTGGATTGCCGCGAGAAACTCCTGGAGGCGGTCTTCGGCCTGTCGGGTCTGCTGCTCACGGTCGCGCAACAGCTTGCGGATGCGCTCCGCCAGTTCGCCCCACACGCCTGCGCCACGCGAAGGCAGGCCACTGGCGTCGTTGCGCAATACACGCATCAGCCGCTCGGCACGCCAGGCATCCAGCCCGAGCCAGACTACGGCGCCCAGCCACGCGCCCAGCCACCCGAACTTCCAGCCAAAAATGCCGACAGCACCCGCTCCTATGATGAGGGATGCTATTAAAAAAGTAGCAATACGGAACGGCATGGCGGGCGATTATCCGCGCCCGCGGCCAAGGGAAGCCACGGCGCTCAAACCGTGACTTGGGCGGTCAGGCGATAGCCCGCTCCGCGGACAGTCTCGACCATGGGAGCCGCCGCGCCCAACGATTCGCGCAGGCGCTTGACGTGCACGTCGACCGTGCGCTCCTCGATGTAGACGTGGTCGCCCCACACCTTGTCGAGCAGCTGCGCCCGGCTGTGCACGCGCTCGGCATGCTGCATCAGGTAGGCCAGCAGCTTGAATTCGGTCGGCCCGACCTTCAGCGCGCCGCCCTGCCAGGTCACGCGGTGCGTGGAGGTATCGAGGGCCAGTTCGCCGATCTCGACGCGCTCAGTGACCACTTCAGGTGCCCGGCGGCGCAGCACGGCGCGGATGCGGGCCAGCATTTCCTGGGTGGAGAACGGCTTGGTGATGTAGTCGTCGGCGCCGGCGTCGAGGCCGGCAACCTTGTCGGGTTCGTCGCCGCGCGCGGTCAGCATCAGGATCGGGATGGCCTTGGTGCGCGGGTCCTTGCGCCATTGGCGCGCGAGCTGCAGGCCGCTCTGGCCGGGCAGCATCCAGTCGAGCAGGATCAGATCGGGCAGGAAGGCGTCGATCTCGCGCTGGGCTGCGGCGCCATCTTCCGACCAGATCGGCTCGAAGCCGTTGTGGCGCAGGTTGACGGCGATCAGCTCGGCGATCGAGGACTCGTCTTCGACGATCAGGACTCGGGGTTTCTTCATGCTTTCTTTGGAGTCTTGCTGCGGTTGTTACTGCAGCGCGGACTCGATTTCCTGCATCGAAGTGTGCCGCACATCGGCACCCTTGACGATGTAGATGATGAATTCGGCGATGTTCTTGGCGTGGTCGCCGATACGTTCGATGGCCTTGGCCAGGAACAGCAGGTCCAGGCTGGCCGAGATCGTGCGCGGGTCTTCCATCATGTAGGTGACCAGCTTGCGGACGAACCCGTCGAACTCCTTGTCGATCAGGTCGTCGTCCTTCAGGATCGACACGGCCGCCGCGGTGTCGAGCCGCGCGAAGGCATCGAGCGCCTTGCGAAGCAAGCCCGCGGCCAGGTCGGCGGCAATGCGCAGTTCGGTCGTGGGCAGCTGCCGGGCCGCGCCGCTCTCGATGATCGACTTGACCATGCGGGCGATCTTGTTGGCCTCGTCGCCGACGCGCTCGAGGTTGGCGGTGGTCTTGCTGATGGCGATCAGCAGGCGCAGGTCGCGTGCGGTCGGCTGGCGGCGCGCGATGATCGACGACAGCTCGCGGTCGATGTCGATCTCCATCGCGTTGACGCGATGCTCGGTTTCCATCACGCGGTTGGCCGCCTCGGGATCGAACTGCAGCAGTGCGTACACGGCCTGGTTGATCTGCGACTCGACCATGCCGCCGAGTTCCATCACGCGCGACGAAACGCCGTTGAGCTCGCTGTCGAATTGGCTGGAGAGATGTTTCTCGGTCATGTTGTCTCCTTTGACTTCAACCGAAACGGCCAGTGATGTAGTCCTCGGTCTCCTTGCGCTGCGGCTTGAAGAACATCTGTTCGGTCGCGCCGAACTCGATCAGGTCACCGAGGTACATGTAGGCGGTGTAATCGCTGCAGCGGGCGGCCTGCTGCATGTTATGCGTCACGATGACCACCGTGTATTCGTTCTTGAGCTCCGCGATCAGTTCCTCGATCTTCGCGGTCGAGATCGGGTCGAGCGCCGAGCACGGCTCGTCGAGCAGCAGCACTTCGGGCTTGATCGCGATGCCGCGGGCGATGCAAAGACGCTGCTGCTGGCCACCGGAGAGGCCGGAGCCGCTTTGCTGCAACTTGTCGCGCACTTCGGTCCATAGGGCTGCCTTCTTCAGGGCCCATTCGACGCGATCGTCCATTTCGCTGGCCGAGAGGTTCTCGAACAGCTTCACGCCGAAGGCGATGTTGTCGTAGATCGACATCGGGAACGGCGTGGGCTTCTGGAACACCATGCCGACCTTGGCACGGATCAGTGCCACGTCCTGCTTGGAGGTGAGCAGGTTCTCGCCGTCGAGGGCGATGGTGCCTTCGGCGCGCTGCTCCGGATAGAGCTCGAACATGCGGTTGAAGGTGCGCAGCAGGGTCGACTTGCCGCAGCCCGAGGGACCGATGAAGGCCGTGACCTTGTTCTCGGGGATCTCGAGATTGATGCCCTTGAGCGCGTGGAACTTGCCGTAGTAGAAGTTCAGGTCCTTGACCGAGATCTTCGAGCGCGACGGTTGTGCAACTGTGTTTGGCATGTTGTTGTCTTCTTCCGAGTTCAATGTTTGTTGCGCGTCAGTACCCGCGCCAGGATGTTGAGGGCAAGCACGGCAATCGTGATCAGGAACACGCCGGCCCATGCCAGCTGTTGCCAGTTCTCGTACGGGCTCATCGCGAACTTGAAGATCGTGACCGGCAGGCTGGCCATCGGCTGGCTCACGTCGGCGGTCCAGAACTGGTTGTTCAGCGCGGTGAAGAGCAGCGGCGCGGTTTCGCCGGCGATGCGCGCCACGGCCAGCAGCACACCGGTGACCACGCCTGCACGGGCAGCGCGCAGCGTGATGCTGGTGATGACCTTCCACTTCGGCGTGCCGAGTGCATAGGCTGCTTCGCGCAGGCCCGGCGGCACCAGCTGCAGCATGTTCTCGGTGGTACGGATCACCACCGGAATCACGATCAGCGCAAGCGCGACTGCGCCTGCGAGACCGGAGAATGTCTTGAAGTAGGCCACCACCACGGCGTAGACGAACAGGCCGATCACGATCGACGGCGCCGACAGCAGGATGTCGTTGACGAAGCGCGTGACCGAAGCGAGCCAGCCCTTGGGGTTGTACTCGGCCAGGTAGATGCCGGCCATGATGCCGATGGGCGTGCCCACGAAGGTGGCCAGCATCACCATCACGAACGAGCCGAAGATCGCATTCGCGATGCCGCCCGCCTCGTTCGGCGGCGGCGTCATCTGGGTGAAGGTGGCGATGGCGAGGCCGCCCACGCCCTGGCGCAGCGTTTCCCAGAGGATCCAGATCAGCCAGAACACGCCGAAGGCCATGGCGGCAAGCGACAGCGTGAGAGCGATCTTGTTGACGCGGTTGCGCGCAGCGAACTTGGCCTGGCGCGTTTCGGCCAATGCCTTGGCCACGAGAAGGTTCTGGGCGGTGCTCACGACTTGGTTCCTTCGCTCTTCTTCATCTTGGCCAGCAGCATCTTGGAGAGCGACAGCACGACGAAGGTAATGAAGAACAGCACGAGGCCGAGGTACATCAGCGCAGCCTGGTGCAGGCCCGCGCCGGCTTCGGCGAATTCGTTGGCAAGTGCCGAGGTGATGCTGTTGGCAGCCTCGAACACGGAAAGGGAGTTGAGCTGGTTCATGTTGCCGATCACGAACGTGACGGCCATCGTTTCACCCAGCGCCCGGCCGAGGCCGAGCATGATGCCGCCGATGACGCCGGCCTTGGTGTAGGGCAGCACCACCTTGGAAACGACTTCCCAGGTGGTGGAGCCGAGACCGTAGGCCGATTCCTTGAGCAGCGGCGGCGTCACCTCGAACACGTCGCGCATCACCGAGGCGATGAACGGGATGATCATGATCGCGAGGATGATGCCGGCCGAAAGAATACCGATGCCCACGGGCGGGCCGGACACCAGCGCGCCAAGGTACGGCACGCCGGAGAGCAGCTTCTGCAGCGGCTGCTGCACCCAGGTCGACAGGATCGGGCCGAACACCAGCAGGCCCCACATGCCGTACACGATGGAGGGCACCGCTGCGAGCAGTTCGATGGCCGTGCCCAGCGGGCGCTTGAGCCAGCTGGGCGAAAGTTCGGTGAGGAAGAGCGCGATACCGAAGCTCACCGGCACAGCGATCACCAGTGCGATGAACGAGGTAGCCAGCGTGCCGTAAATCATGACCAGGCCGCCGTATTCGTCCTTGACCGGATCCCACACGCTGCTCGTGAGGAAACCGAGGCCGTACTTGGAAATGGCGGGCCATGCACCGGCAACCAGCGACAGCAGGATGCCGATGAGCATCGCGAGCGTCAGCAAGGCGGCGCCCTTGGCGGCCCAGCCGAACAGCCGGTCGGCCATCGGGCCGGAACGCGGAGCCTTCACGGGCGGCGGAGGTGCGGTTGCACGACCGCGCTCGGCCGCGAGGTCGAGAGAGGTGGTGGCGGCAGGAAAGGTGGATGACACGGGTCGCTCCGGCAAAGACGAAAGCGGCGCGTCCTGGAGCGAAGAGTTGCTCATGGGCGCGCCGTCCTGGACTGATGGGTAGGTTTACTTGAACGCGACGGCCTTGCCCGACGAGTCCTTCACGTCACCCCATGCCTTCGCAATGGCGGTCTTCACGGCGTCGGGCATCGGCACGTAGTCGAGCTCGTCGGCCGTCTTGTCGCCGCTCTTGTAGGCCCAGTCGAAGAACTTGAGCACGGTGGTCGCGTTGGCGGGCTTGTCCTGCACCTTGTGCATCAGGATGAAGGTTGCGCCGGTGATGGGCCATGCGTCCTTGCCGGCCTGGTTGGTCAGCACCTGGTAGAAGCTCTTGCTCCATTCAGCGCCGGCGGCGGCGGCCTTGAATGCCGAGTCGTCGGGCGACACGAAGGTGCCGGCGGCGTTCTGCATCTGGGCGTACGTCATCTTGTTCTGCTTGACGTAGGCGTATTCGACGTAGCCGATCGAGTTGGGCAGGCGATTCACGAAGGCGGCGACGCCTTCATTGCCCTTGCCGCCCGCGCCGGTGGGCCAGTTCACGGCCGTGCCTTCGCCGACCTTGGTCTTCCACTCGGCATTGACCTTGCTCAGGTAGTTGGTAAACAGGAAGCTGGTGCCCGAACCGTCGGCACGGCGAACCGGGGCGATAGCTGCGTCGGGCAGGTTCAGCGAACCGTTCAGCGCCTTGATGGCGGGGTCGTTCCACTTGGTGATCTTGCCGAGGTAGATGTCGCCCAGGACCTGGCCGTTGAGCTTCAGTTCGCCGGGCTTGACTCCCTGGATGTTGACCACGGGGATCACGCCACCGATGACAGTGGGGAACTGCATCAGACCCTTGGCCTGGAGTTCGTCGTCCTTCAGGGGAGCGTCCGAAGCGCCGAAATCGACGGTCTTGGCTTCGATCTGCTTGATGCCGGCGCCCGAGCCGACCGACTGGTAGTTGATCTTGACGCCGGTGGCCTTGTTGAAATCGGAGGCCCACTTGGCGTACAGCGGTGCCGGGAAGCTGGCGCCGGCGCCGGTCACGTCTTGTGCGAAGGCGGGAATGGAGAACACCGCGGCCACGAGACCGGCTGTTGCAAATTTGAACGTCGTTTTCATGAAGCTTCCTTTTAGAAGTAAGAAGTAGTCCCTTTTCGGGCTTGGGACGGACTCTAGAAAGCTTCTGTGACATCGGTGTGACACCCCTCTGTCGAGGGAAAATGCCTTTTTCCCGCCGGTGATTCGTGTGACGCTGTCACATAACCGTCATGCGATGCGCCTAGCCTCCCGAGACTCGCCATCGGGCGATCCAGAAGGCGGGGCGCCCTGTCACGGCGCTACGATCAAACATAAAGACTCCCCGCCTTCTCCCTTCAGAACCACATGCAAAACGGCACCCGCCTCGCAGCAGTCGACCTGGGCTCCAACAGCTTCCGGCTCGAAATCGGACAGGTCGACCACGGCCAGATCCACCGCACCGAATACCTCAAGGAAACGGTGCGCCAGGGCAACGGCCTGGACAGCGCACGCAACCTCACGACCGAGGCCATGCAGCGCGGCTGGGATGCGCTCGCGCGTTTTGGCGAGCGGCTGGCTGGCTTCAAGCGCTCGCAGGTGCGGGCAGTCGCCACGCAGACCCTGCGCGAAGCCCGCAACCGGGAAGAATTCCTGTTGCGCGCGCGCACCATCCTGGGTTTCGGCATCGACGTGATCCCGGGGCGGGAGGAAGCCCGCCTTATCTATCAGGGCGTGGCGCACATGCTGCCGCACAACGACGCCTCCGACCGCGAGCGCCGGCTGGTGGTCGACATCGGGGGGCGGTCCACCGAAATGATCATCGGGCATGCCCTGGAAGCCGACCGCATGGAGTCGTACCGGGTCGGCAGCGTCGCCTGGTCGATGAAGCACTTCGGCGAGGGGCTCTTCACCCAGTCCGCCTTCCGAGCCGCCGAAGTCGCCGCCAAGGCCGTGCTGGACGACGCGCTCGGCAGCTACACCCGCGACCAGTGGGACGTGGCGTACGGCGCCTCGGGCACCATCGGCGCGGTCGGCGACGTGCTCGCGGCGGCGGGCGGCGAGCCCGGCCTGGTCACGCGCGAGGGCCTCGACTGGCTGCTCGACCGCCTGCTCAAGGCCGGCAGCGCCGAAAAGCTGCGCATCGACGGCATGCGCGAAGACCGCAAGGCCGTGATCGGCGGCGGGCTCAGCGTGCTGCGCGCGGTGTTCGACCTGCTCGGCATCGACGAGATGAAAGTCGCCCAGGGCGCGCTGCGCCACGGCGTGCTCTACGAGCTGCTCGAGCGCGACGAGAGCGTTGCCGACATGCGCACCACCACCGTGGCGCGGCTCGCCAACCGGTTCGCGGTCGATGCGGCACAGGCCCGGCGCGTCGGCGAGACCGCCGCCGCCCTTTTCGTGCAGCTTTCGCCCGCCGCGCGCGGCGGCAGCACGACCAACCGGGCAGGCCGCGCGCTGCGCAAGCTCGGATGGGCGGCACAACTGCACGAGATCGGCACGCTGGTGTCGCACAGCGACTATCACAAGCACGGCGCCTACATCCTCGACAACACCGATGCACCGGGCTTTGCCGTCAACGAGCTGCATGCGCTCGGCCAGCTGGTGCTGGGCCAGCGCGGCAAGCTGCGCAAGCTCGAGGCCTCCCTGGACGACGAAACCTTCGTGATGCAACTGCTGTCCCTGCGGCTCGCCGTAATCCTTTGCCATGCGCGGCGCGACCCGGATCCGGAGGCTTTGCATCTCGCGGCACTGGGTGCCCGGGCTTTCACCATCGCCTGTGCGCCGGACTGGGCGGATGCGTATCCGCAATCGGCGCACCTGCTGCGCGAGGAAGTGCTGGCCTGGCAGAAAACCAGCAACTGGCGCGTGGAGCTCAGCGGCTGCTGAGCCCCTCCACTATCCAGTCAGTTAGAGCAGTTAGAGCAATTCAGGCGACTGCACCGTCACAACGACGGTCTGCACGTCGCCGTCGCGCTCGCGCGTGCGGATCCACCACAACGCCCCCTTGCGCACCGGACAGCTGTCCTGTTTCAGGCCTAGCAGCAGGGAAATCGCCTGCCCCACCGACGGCTGGTGGCCGATCATCAACACCACCGATTTGCCATTGGGCCAGCCGGCCGCGCCGAGCAGCGCCTCGGCCGTGGTGTCGGGAGCCAGCTCCGAACGCAGCTTGTACTTGCGGCCCAGCGCCAGGGCAGTCTGCTCGCAGCGCCGAGCGGGGCTGCAGATGATGCGCGTGCCGTCCGGCAGTTGACGGTCCAGCCAGGCCGCCATCCGCTTGGCCTGCTTTTCGCCGCGCGGGGTAAGCGAACGCTGCATGTCGTCGCACCCCTCGGTCCAGTCCTCGGCTTCGGCGTGACGCCAGAAGATCAAGTCCATGGTCATCGTCTTTCGATCTTCAGTTGCTGGATGCATCTCTGAGATGCCCTCGTGATGCGTAGCGGTTCATGAGCGCCGCCTGCGCGCCATGGGCTTCGACGACGGGCGATGCGCCCGCCTCGCCCGAATGCGTGTCGTGGTCGACGCGCGTGTAGGTACCGTCCGCGCCCAGGTCCCAGGCATCGCGGCCATCGTGCAGGTAGGCCACCAGGCATTCGTCGATCAGGCGCTGGCGCAGTCCGGGGTCGGTCACGGGCCAGGCGAGCTCGACGCGGCGCATCATGTTGCGGTTCATCCAGTCGGCGCTGGA
Organism: Variovorax gossypii; assembly: GCF_003965815.1. GTDB lineage: Bacteria > Pseudomonadota > Gammaproteobacteria > Burkholderiales > Burkholderiaceae_C > Variovorax > Variovorax gossypii. The sequence goes on from NZ_RXOE01000001.1 coordinate 1,058,474, forward strand.
CAGGTACAGCGCCTCTTCCTCGCCATTGCGGAAATAGAAGACGCGCGAATGTTCCAGGAAACGGCCGATCACCGAGCGCACCCGGATGTTGTCCGTCACACCCGGCACCTGGGCCGGCAGCGTGCAGGCGCCGCGCACGATCAGGTCGATCTTCACGCCCTTCTGACCGGCGCGGACCAGCGAGGCGATGATCTCGTCGTCGGTCAGCGCGTTCATCTTGGCGACGATGCGCGTCGGCTGGCCGGCCGCGGCGGCCACGCCCAGCGCATCGATCTGGGCGATGACGTTCTTGTGCAGGTCGAACGGCGCCAGCCACATGCGGTTGAGCTTCGGCAGCCGGCTCTGGCTTGCCAGGTGCACGAACACCGCCTCCATGTCAGCCGTCAGCAGCGGATCGGCCGTGAGATGGCTGATGTCGGTATAGAGCCTGGCGGTGCGCGGGTTGTAGTTGCCGGTGGAAAGATGGCCGTAGCGGCGCAGCTGCTTTCCCTCGCGCCGCGTCACCAGCAGCATCTTGGCGTGGGTCTTCAGGCCGACCACGCCGTACACCACCTGCGCGCCGATCGATTCGAGCATTTCAGCCCAGTTGATGTTCGCCTCTTCGTCGAAGCGCGCCTTCAGCTCCACCACCACCGTGACTTCCTTGCCCCGGCGAACGGCTTCGCGCAGCAAGTCCATCATTTCCGAGTCGGCGCCCGTGCGATAGATGGTCTGCTTGATCGCCAGCACCTGCGGGTCTTGCACCGCCTCGCGCAGGAAGGCCAGCACGCCCTCGAAGCTCTCGAAGGGCTGGTGGATCAGCACGTCGCCGCGCTGCAGCTGTTCGAAGAACGACTGCCCGGAAGACAGCGTGACCGGGTAGGACGCACGGTAAGGCGGAAAGCGCAGCTGAGGCTCGTCGAGCAGATCGGCCAGCTGCGTGAGCCGGGCCAGGTTGACCGGCCCGTGCACGCGGTAGAGCGCCTCGGGCGGCAGGTTGAACTGTGCCAGCAGGAAGCTCGCGAGCGACTCGGCACAGCTTGCCGAGACTTCGAGCCGCACGGCCTGACCGTAGTGCCGGTGTTGCAACCCCTGGCGCAGCGCGGTGCGCAGGTTCTTGACGTCTTCCTCGTCCACCGCAAGGTCGGAATGCCGCGTGACCCGGAACTGCGAGAAATCTCCCACCTCGCGCCCCGGGAACATGCTTCCGAGGTGCGCCCGCACGACGCTGGACAGCGCCACGAAAAGCGTCTTGCCCTCCGACACCTTCGCCGGCATCTTGATCAGACGCGGCAGCACGCGCGGCAGCTTGACGATCTGGATCGGGTTTTCGCGCCCGAAAGCATCCTTGCCGCCCAGCCTCACGATGAAGTTGAGCGACTTGTTCGCCACTTGCGGGAACGGGTGTGCAGGGTCGAGGCCGACCGGAATCAGCAGCGGGCGCACTTCGCGCTCGAAATACTCGGCGACCCACTTGCGCTGGGCCGGATTGCGCTCGCCGTGCGAAATGATGCGGATGCCGTGCGTTGCGAACGTCGGCATCAGCTCGTCGTTGTACAGCGTGTACTGGCGCGCCACCAGCTTGTGGGCCGCCTCGGCCAGCCGCTCGAACGACTCGACCGTGTAGGTGCCCTTGTGGTCGCCGGCGCTGCCCGCGATCAGATGAGGCGCGGCACGGACTTCGAAGAACTCGTCGAGGTTCGACGAGACGATGCACAGATAGCGCAAGCGCTCGATCAGCGGCACCTCTTTGCGATGCGCCCAGTCGAGCACACGCTCGTTGAACGAAAGAATGCTGTGGTCGCGATCGAGCAATGTGAACGCGGGTGCCGCAACGTCGAGGGACGATTCTGCGGGGGCGGATGGCATGGGCACTGATTCTGCAGCAGGCGACACAGGAGGAAACGTAGGCTGAAATATGACAGTGTCAGCCCCTCTTGTGACAGTTCCGTGACTGCTTTGTGACGCAGTTGCTCCAGCCATCTGCTGGCGGCCCTCGCCAGATGACGAAGCGAGCGGCCCGGTTTCGGGCCGGTCGGCCGCCGGCTTCATGCGCCCAGGAAGTGCTTACGGTAACGCGCCGGCAGATCGTCGATGCGCATCAGCATCGGCAGATCGGCTGCGTTGAAATCCGGATCCCAGGCAGGCGCGCCGAGCACTTTCGCGCCCAGACGCAGGTAGCCCTTGATGAGCGCCGGGGGCTCCACATCGAGCGTGCTGTCGAGCCGTTCGACCGGCAGCGGCAGGCGGGGCTGCACCTGGTATTGGATCGGCGCCATGTGCTTGGCCGACACCTGGCGCCAGATGCTGGCTGCCGCATCGCCATTTGTGACACCGTTGTGTGACATCGGAATGCTCGCGCAGCCGATCATCGTGTCCAGCTTGTTGCGGTGCATGAAGCCGGCCAGCGCTCCCCAGAGCGCGAGGATCACGCCGCCCTGGCGGTGGTCGGGGTGCACGCAGCTGCGGCCCAGTTCCACCATGCGCTCGCGCAGGTCGCGCAGGCGGGTGAGGTCGAATTCAGTATCGCTGTAGGTGCTACCGACCCGGCGAGCCTGTGCCGGGGTGAGCACGCGGTAGGTGCCGATGACTTGCTGGGTCAGTTCGTCACGCACCAGGAGGTGCTCGCAGAAATCGTCGAACAGGTCGATGTCGTGGCCGGCCACCGGCGACGAGACCCGGGCGCCCATTTCGCCGACGAAGACGTCGTAGCGAAGACGCTGGGCGGCGCGCACGTCGTCGAGGTGACGGGCCCAGCCCACGGTGATGCCTTGCTTGGACTCGATGGCCTGCGGCAGGATGACCGCGGGAGCCTGGGGCACCGACGTGCGGGCGGCAGCGGTCGATGTGGCGGTTGCAGGAGCGGGCCACAAGGCCGCGCGCAGCCCGATCTGCGAAAGCGGAAACGTCGGGTTGGGCAGTTCTTTCATGGGGAAACCCTTTCTGCCGAGGGAGTCTCCGCACCTGCGATGAAGCGGGCATGTCAGGAACATTGCAGGCACGTGACGCTGTTACAGCCCGCAGCCGCCGCCGAAACGCCCGTAACCGCTCGGGCGGGCTTCGTCGTCTAATGCGGTGGTTTTTCGAAACGGAGTTTCCCCATGGCCACGACCAATGCCAACGGCACCGACAACAGCCGCCTCCATCAGACCTTCCCCGTACTCAGTGACACGGAGATTGCGCGCATTGCGCATTTCGGCACCGTGCAGCAGTTCGCGCGCGGCTCGAGGCTGTTCACTGCGGGAGAAACCGGCCCCGGCATGTTCGTGCTGCTGAAAGGCGTCGTCGCAGTAACGCAACGCGACGGTCTCGGCCACGTGGTTCCGATCGTCCGGCAGGGGCCGGGAGAGTTTCTGGCCGAAGTCGGCCAGCTGAGCGGCCGCCCTGCCCTGGTCGACGGCCATGCCGACGAAGACGTCGAAGCGCTGCTCGTGTCCCCCGCGCAACTGCGGGCGCTGCTCGTCGCCGAAGCCGACCTGGGCGAGCGAATCACCCGCGCACTGATATTGCGGCGCGTGGCGCTGATCGAATCCGGCGCCAGCGGGCCGGTGCTGATCGGCCAGCCGCAGTCGCCCGACATGGCGCGGCTGGAAAACTTCCTGCGCCGCAACGGCTATCCATATCACCTGGTCGACGCCGCTGAAGACCCCGACGCCGCCGCGCTGCTCACGCAGTACGGCGCCTGCAAGCTGCTGGCCGTGTGCCCCGACGGCTCCGTGCTGGTCAATCCGAGCGACGAAGCGCTGGCCCGCTGCCTCGGCATGGTCGATACCGCCGAGCGCAACGAACTCTTCGACGTGGCTGTCGTCGGCGCCGGCCCCGCCGGCCTGGCGACCGCGGTGTACGCGGCGTCCGAAGGGCTGCGCGTGATCGTGCTCGACTGCCGCGCATTCGGCGGCCAGGCGGGCGCCAGCGCGCGCATAGAGAACTACCTGGGCTTCCCCACCGGCATCTCCGGTCAGGCGCTGGCGGGCCGCGCTTTCGTGCAGGCCCAGAAATTCGGCGTCGAGATGCTGATTCCGGCCAAGGTCGTCTCGCTCGACTGCTCCCGCAACAATCCGATGGACAGCCTGGCCATCGCACTGGCCGACGGCCGCACGATCCACGCCCGCACGGTGGTCATCGCCAGCGGCGCGCGCTACCGCCGCCCCGACGTTCCACGTCTTGCCGAATTCGAAGGCCGCGGCATCTGGTACTGGGCCTCGGCGATCGAAGCGAAGATCTGCGCCAGCCAGGAGGTGGCACTGGTCGGCGGCGGCAACTCGGCCGGCCAGGCTGCGGTGTTCCTGTCGCGCCACGCGGCCAAGGTCAACGTGCTGGTGCGCGGACCGTCGCTCGCGGCCAGCATGTCGCGCTACCTGATCGACCGCATCGAAGCCACGCCGAACATCTCGCTGCAGCCGCACACCGAGCTCGTTCGCCTGCACGGCGGCTCCAACGAAGGGCTCACCGGCGCGACATGGCGCTGTCACACCTCCGGCAACGAACATGACTGCGCGGCGCGCAACATCTTCCTCTTCGTCGGCGCAGAGCCCGAGACTTCATGGCTCGAAGGCTGCGGCGTGGCTGTCGACAAGCACGGCTTCGTGCTGACCGGCACGGCCGCCAGCCTCGGCTTTCCGGCCCGGCCCGCCGCGCCGCTCGAGTCGAGCGTGCCGGGCGTGTTCGCCGTCGGCGACGTGCGCTCGGGCTCGGTCAAGCGCGTGGGCGGCGCGATCGGCGAAGGCGCGGCGGCGGTCGCGTTGATTCACCAGCATCTGTCTCAAACCTCGGCAGTGGCCTGAGGCACGACCAGTCACCCCGAACAACAAGGAGTCGAAAGTTGCCCATCAAGTCCTGCGAGCACGTGCCCACCGAGATCGCGCAGCCCCACGCACAGCATCAACGCGGCTGCGAAGACTGCCTGAAGACCGGCGACACCTGGGTGCACCTTCGCCTGTGCGTGCATTGCGGTCACGTCGGCTGCTGCGATTCGTCGAAGAACCGTCATGCGACGAGGCATTCGCACGCGGAAAGTCATCCCGTCATCCGTTCGCTCGAGCCGGGCGAAAGCTGGATGTGGTGCAACGTGCATGAAAGACAGGTCGGCTGAGACTTGACCAGGCAGACGGCGAATTCCCGCGCCTGCGCGCGTTTGGAGTCGCACGTATAAGCTGGCGGGCTCCCATCAAACACAGCCCATCACCGGAGCGCCAGACAACATGCCCGCATCGCCCATCGAGGTCTACTCGTGGCCTACGCCGAACGGCCACAAGATTCACATCATGCTGGAGGAGTGCGAGCTGCCGTATCGCGCGCACCCCGTGAACATCGGCAAGGGCGACCAGTTCGCGCCTGACTTCCTGCAGATCAGCCCCAACAACAAGATCCCCGCCATCACCGACCCCGACGGTCCGGACGGCAAGCCGATCTCTCTCTTCGAATCGGGCGCCATCCTCGTCTACCTGGCAGGCAAGACCGGCAAGTTCCTGCCTACCGGCGACCGTGAGCGCTACGACGTGCTGCAGTGGCTGATGTTCCAGATGGGCGGCGTCGGCCCCATGCTCGGCCAGGCGCATCATTTCCGCATCTACGCCCCCGAAAAGATCGCCTATGCCATCGATCGCTACAGCAACGAAGCCAAGCGCCTCTACGGCGTGATCGACAAGCAGCTGTCGAAGAACAAGTTCATCGCCGGCAAGAGCTACTCGATTGCCGACATCGCCATCTTCCCGTGGCTGCGCAGCTGGGAAAACCAGGGCATCACCCTCACCGACTTCCCCCGTCTGAAGGACTGGTTCGACGGCATCGCCGCGCGCCCGGCCGTGCAGCGCGGCGTGAAAGTGCTGGCCGACCTACGCCAGCCGATCACCGGCGACAAGGAACGTGAGATTCTTTTCGGCAAGACGCAGTACCAGAAGCACTGAAAGGTCCTTTATCCGGGCTAGAATAGAAGGCTTGTCGGGGTGTAGCGCAGCCTGGTAGCGCATCTGGTTTGGGACCAGAGGGTCGAAGGTTCGAATCCTTTCGCCCCGACCAAAAAATCGAAATGCACACAGTCACATAGCGGGCTGTGTGCATTTTTCGTTTTGGATCCGAAGCAGAGTCGGCGATGCGCGTTGCAGGGCGAGTCGTGCCGTGGAACTGGGTAGAATCCGCCGCGGCCAGCCCGGAAGCAAAGGCGTCTAAGTCGTTGATTTTCCTGGCTTCTCTTCGGCCTCAAATCTGCCCGTAGCTCAGTTGGATAGAGCACCTGCCTTCTAAGCAGGTTGTCGGGGGTTCGATCCCCTCCGGGCAGGCCAATCGCGCCTCTAACCGCTGCGGTTTTCCCTGACCGATGCGTGCTCATGAAAAGTTCTGAGCCACGGGTGCCGGCTTGGCGTTTGTCACTCAGTTCCTCTTCCTCGCCCCAGAGCTCCGGTCGCTCGTCTGCGGGCCATGCCGACGAACGCATGACTGTCGCCTCGCTCAGCGGCACAGGGCCGCTATCTACGGCGGGATCGGATCGGTGGAGATTCGACGGGCGCTTGCAGGTTGATCAATCACCTGTGCAACACACTGTCACCTTTCGGCAGTCTTTACTGAAAACAAAAGGTCTACACTTCATTCGGGCAGCCAATCTCTCCCTCCTCCCTCCTCTGGCTGCCCGTTTTAGCCCGCTTCGGCGGGTTTTCTTTTGGAGAAGCGCTCAGGTCACGAGCACACCTTGCGCGTCTTCGCGTTCAAGCTCAGCCTCGTCGATCCACTCGATGCATTTCTCCTCGAGCATCGTGTCGCCACAGTCCCGCGGCAAATCAGTGAGGCTCAGCACGACTCTGCATCGCTCCTGTCCCTTGCAGTAGATGCTGGCAGACGCCGAGTATCCGCACTCGGTCGCCGTCGTTCGAGTGATCGAGATCGTCCACGGCTCTCGATCTTCGGAAACAGCAAATGACGTAGATGGGGTCTCTTGGCACCTGCCAACGCTCTTGCCGAGCAGAAGCCGCCCGCAGAGGAAGAATTACGCGGTTCGGAAGCAGAAGCTCGTGAGCCATCTATTCCTACTGAAGGCACGGATCAAGGCGCATGATGGGCCCATGAACATCCAGCTCGGCTTCGAAATCGCCTATCAGTTTCCTCGCTCGACGCCGATGATTCTGACCCTCAGCATCCACTATTCGCGAGCATCGGATCTCCTGCACCCGGACCACCTGCTCACGAATCCAGCCGTGCCCACCACGGCGTACCGCGATCTGTTCGGGAACTGGTGCACGCGCCTGGTCGCCCCGGCAGGCCGCTTCGTGTTGAGTACGGATACCGTGGTTCATGACAACGGCTCGCCGGACATCGTTGTGCCCTCGGCGCCGCAGACGCCGGTGGAGTACCTGCCCGAATCCACCTTGGTCTATCTGCTGGGTAGCCGCTACTGCGAGACCGACTTGCTTTCCAACTTTGCCTGGCAGCGTTTCGGGAACGGGCCGACCGGATGGGGGCGCGTGCAGGCGGTCTGCGATTTCGTGCACCAGCACATCGAGTTCGGCTACCAGCACGCTCGGCGTACCCGTTCTGCCTTGGAGGCCTTCAGGGAAGGGCAAGGCGTGTGCCGGGACTATGCGCACCTGGCCATCACCTTATGTCGATGCCTGAACATTCCCGCACGTTATTGCACCGGATACCTGGGAGATGTCGGAACTGCGCCGCCATTCGGCCCGATGGATTTCGCAGGTTGGTTCGAGGCTTTCCTAGGCGACCGTTGGTACACCTTCGATGCGCGCAACAACGTACCCCGCATCGGCCGCGTGCTGATTGCGCAGGGACGGGATGCCAGCGACGTGGCGTTGTCCTGCACCTTCGGTCCGGACAAGCTGGACGGCTTCAAGGTCTGGTGCGACGAGATCCAGTGAATAAGAAGCACGTGGCGAACTTTCGCTGTCTCGCCCGGGATCCCTGAGTGCGGATGCGGCGGGCTCCAGAGCATCGAGCATGCGGTCTTTCCACTGATCATCCTCAAGCCCGAGGAGGTCTCCCATGCAGGATCGCTGGGGGCGTAGAGCTGGATCTTCCTGCAGGCCGCAGAGTCTGACTTCCGTTCAGAAGGCATGGCTCACCAGTCGATCGTGATCAACGACATTGCCGCTGAAGGTCGCGCCGAACTGCGGCGCCGGCAGACCTTGGGGCCTTGGGAGTGGCGGAAGAAGTCACGCGGCTGGCAGGCATCGCACCACGGCTCCCCAGTTGCTGCCCGGATCGGGAACGCGTGGCACCTGCCAGGCCGATGAGGTCGCAGGCAGAGACCCGGCTGGATAAGGCGTTATCGCCAGGATAGTGCGCCGCCGCCTCCGGCCCAATCCCCCGCCTCTTCCGGTCTCTCCGAATTTCACCCCAGGTCCCGCCATAGGCTGAGCTTCCCTGTTGTCCAGAGGAACAAAACCCGCATGCGATACACCGCCCGGAAGCTCACCATCATCGCCACGACGGCCATCGTCGCGGTCTCATCCACACTCAGCGGTTGCGTGGTCGCGCCACCGCCGACCGCCGCCACCGTGACGTTCGCGCCCGGTTCGACGCTTCCGCCCGGGTATCGAGGCAAGGCGTACGTCGTGAGCGACTGGCAATCCCGAGGCCTCTACGAGCCCCCGCAGGGCTATGCCTGGCGCTACGTCGACGGGCAATATGTCCTGGCGGCCGTGGCCACCGGGATCATCGCCGCGGCTTTCCTTGGTGCGCTCTTCGGTCATGGCGGCCACGGCGGGCCGGGGCCGGGCTTTGGTCCCCGCTAGCTTCGGTCGAGCCGCCGTCATTTCGTAGGGCCCTTGATTTGCTCGACGCACTCCGCGCCCTGTGGGCCGCACTGGTCGCCATCGGCCAGTTCCTGGCCTGGTTGCTGAATCTACTGTCGTGAGGCGGATCAGCTTGATCAACTGCTTGCGGACGCCTGCGGCTCCCCCAGAGAAAGCATCAGCCGGTTCGCCCAGTTGAAGAAGGCGGCGCCGTGGATGACGTCGGCAATCGCAAGATCGTCCAGCCCTTGCGCGCGCAGTTGAGCCACGTGCTCGGGCCCGAACGCGGACGGCGTGGCAGACAGCGCGACCGACGCCGCCACGATCGCATTCCAGCGCTCGCCCAGCTCGGCCTTCACGCCTTCGTCGAGAAGCCGCTGCACGTCGTCCGTTCGCTGCGAAAAATACGAGGCGAAGCGCGCATGCACCGAGGCGCAATAGATGCAGCCATTGAAGCGCGAAGCCGCGGTGGCCGAGAGCTCGCGCTCGGCACGCGGCAGGCCCGCTTCGGGGTTGTAGAAGATGTCCTTGTCGGTACGCGTGCGCGCGCCAAGGATGTCCGGGTCGCGCGCCAGCAGGCGGAAGTACGGCGACTTCGCACGCGATGCATCCACCAGCCCGGTGAAATGCCGCTCGGTCAGGTCGGCCTCGGGCAGCGGCTCGAGCCAGGGCAGCCATTCGAGCTGCGCCTGCGTGAAGGCGTTCGGATGAATGTTCCCGGGATGGTTCAGCACGGATTCGGCGCTCATGGTGTTCTCTTCGACTCAATCGACAAGGGTGACGGGGCGTTGCGCCAGAGCCCGCAAGCCGCTGACGACCCGGATCTGGAACGCGAGGAACGCAACGAGCTGCGACAGCGTCACGATCTCGGTGCTCGACCATCCCGCGTCGAGCAGCGACTGCAGTGCTGCAGCGCTCGCATCGCGCGGATGAAAGACGAGCAGGTGTGCGTGCTCGAAGCCGGCCGAAAGCCGCTCGCCCAGCACCGCGCGCTGCGCGTCGCTCACCGCGTACGAGGCACCGCCCGCATCCTCGACGCTGAGCGATCCGGCGGGATAGCGGCCATGGGGGCCCTGTGCAGCACCCCGCTTTGTTTCGGTGGCGATGGCCTCGACCACTCCGGCACGAGCGCCCTGCCCCGGCAGCGCATCCGCATAGAAGCGCGCCACGTCGGCCTGGCTGTGCAGCCCCGCGACGAAGGCCGCAATGGCAAACCGGTCCGCGATCTCGAAATTCCCGAACAGCGGTGGCGTCGGTGCGAACAGTGCCAGATAGCTCTGCTGCGCATGGATGCGCGCCTGCTCGCGCTGCGAGCGGATGTGGTCGAGGTGGCTGCCGGGCTCGATGCCGGCAAGCCGGTCGATGACATCGGGCACCGCCGCTGCGAGGGGAGCCGAAGAAAAAGAGGAGGAGGAAGAAGAGGAAGCGATGGCGTTCATGGAAGAAGGAATGCGGCTAGAGAAGTGCAAGCGCCTGGAGATCCGGCGCGCTCGCCCCGCGCGTCCAGCCCAGGGCCGGCGCGACCACGGTGGCGGTCAGCTCGATGGAGCGCAGGATCGCCTCGTGCGGCGGATCGACCGAATGCACCTGGCAGACGAGATCGGTCACGCGCGCGAGCGTGCTGTCGACGCGCAGCGAGGCGATCACGTCATCCGGCGATCCGACGTGCACGTCGTACTCGGCAATCAGTTGTTCGAGCGGCGCATCGGGACCGGCCCTGTCGGCAAGACCGGTCTGGCCCGAAGCCGCGAAGCGGGCCGCCGAACGGCGCAGGCCGATGTCGGCCAGGCGCAGGGCCTCCTTGCGCGTGTCCGCCACGAAGACGCTGCGCGAGCCCACGATCCGCGGCGTATGGCCGGAAGGCAGCGCTGCAAGGTAGGCATCGACGATAGGGTTCTGGATCTCCGCGAGCGAGGCATGCGGCGCATGCCCGGGACGCGGCTGCGTGCGCGACAACATCAGGCCGTCGCTCGCGTTTCCCGCGCGCGTGCCGCCGCTCACCGAGAACGTGGCCTGCCAGATGCGGCCCAGCAGCTGCGAGCCCGACGGGTACAGCGTGTCGCCGCCGGCCAGCGGCTGGCCGGCCCATGCCGAGCGCACCGCGGCGAGCTGCCTGGCGAAGATGGCCGATCGGTCGTTGCCGTCGAGCCCGAAGGCCGCGAAGGACTCGGGCGTGCCGCCCGTTCCCACGCCCACCTCGAGCCGGCCGCCCGAGAGCAGGTCCAGCACGATCGCGTCCTCGGCCACTCGCACGGCGTTTTCCAGCGGCAGCGTGACGATGCCCGTGCCCAGCCGGATGCGCCGGGTGCGCGAAGCCACGTAGGCCAGGAAGACGAAGGGCGAAGGCAGCCCGCCCTCGTGCTCATGAAAGTGATGCTGCGCCACCCAGGCCGAGTCGAAGCCGAAGGCCTCGGCGTGGGCGATCTGCGCGGCGACCAGGCGGTAGCGCTCCGCGGCGGGAGCATCGTCGAGCAGGCGGCTGAAGAATCCGAGGCGAAGCGGGCGCGAGGAATGAGAAGTGCCGGGCATCCGGAGGTCTGAAGGCTGTGTTGTGACTGGCCTTCGAGTCTTGCCCGTGATGCGGTCCCGAGGGAAATCCGCTTATCGCGCTTGCTTATGCGCTTTGCGCGTATCGGCGTTGTCCGGCGCCGGAGCCAGGCGGCTCCTCGCTCATGTCTGCGTCGAACGCATCGCCGTGCAGACGCGGTTGCGGCCCGCCATCTTGGCCGCATAGAGCGCCCTGTCGGCTGACTGGATCAGCTCCTTCGGCGGACTCGGGGTCTCGGCGGGGCTGAAGGCGTCCACGCCTGCGCTCAAGGTCACGAAACCCCCTGGCATGCCGGCGTGCACGATCTCCAGGTCGCGAACCGCGCTGCGGATCTTTTCCGCGAGGACGGCGGCGGCAGCCACGTCGGTCTTCGGCAGCAGCACGGCCAGTTCTTCCCCGCCGTACCGCGCGGCAAGATCGCCCGGGCGCCGGGCCGCGAGGCTTGCGATGGTGCGCCCGATCGTCTGCAGGCACTCGTCGCCGGCCGCGTGGCCATAGATGTCGTTGTACTGCTTGAAGCAGTCGACATCGATCAATATCAGCGCCAGCGTGCTCGCGTCCCGCATGGCGCGGCTGAATTCGTTGTCCAGCGTCACGTCGAACTGCCGGCGGTTCGCAAGGCCCGTGAGGCCGTCTTCCATGGCGAGGGTGTTCAGGGTCTTGTTGAGCTTCTCGAGCGCATCGCGCGCGCGCCGCAGCTCGGCCTCGGTCCTGTTCTGCAGCTCCATCTGCCTGACCAGCCGCCAGCCCACGAAGCCGACGATCAACGTGAGCAGGATGACCCCGCCGGTGTGCCAGAGCGTTTCCCGCCACCAGGCGGCCAGAATCTCGTCCTTGGAGAGAGCCGCCGCGGCGAACAGCGGGTAGTTGGCAAGGCGCCTGAAGCTGTTCAGCCGCGTGATGCCGTCCTGTGCCGACAGGATCTCGGCCGTGCCGACCGGCCCCTGGTCCTTGTATGCGCGGAAGAGCCCGGTCTCGCGCATGTTCCGCCCCACCATTTCGACGCTGAAGGGCCGGCGGGTCATCATCGTCCCGCTCTCGAGGATCAGCGCCACGGCGCCGGCCTCGCCTATGTCGAGGCTGTCGTAGAACTTGCCGAAGAACTCGACGTCGATCGTCGCGAGCGCCACCCCGCCGAAGCTGCCGTCCGGGTTGTCGATGCGCCGCGAGACGGGAATGAGCAGCTTGCCGTTGGTCCGGCTCCTCACCGGCACGCCGATGTGCGGGCCGCGCTCCGCGTGCTCGCGATGGAAGGCGAAGTACTCGCGCTGCGCGTTGTTCAGGTTCTGCGGCGGCTCCTCCCGGGAGTTGACGACCCAGTTTCCGTCCTTGTCGTAGACGTGAAGCGCGTCGAGCTGAGGGAGTTCGTTCACCCGCATCGCCAGCAGCCTGTGGAGCCGGTCGAGAGCGGCGGGCCCCGTGCCGTCGTGCTGGATGCGTTCGACGATGCCGATCAGCGCGGTGTCGGCCTGCTTGATCGTGTCGTCCGCCTGCTGCGCCATCGCGCGCGCGAGGTTCGATGTGGCAACGCTCATCTGCTTGAGCTGGACCGCGCGCGAATGCCAGCTGTTCAGGAAGTCGAGCGCCACGAGGGCGAGGCAGACGACGGCGACGAAGGCCGTTGTCCGGAAGGTGATGGATGGTCGACGAAACACTGTCTGCTTTCGGAGCAATGATGTCTGAGTGCCTTGCGGACTTTGACACATCTCCGGCCGGATTCGCAGCAACCCGGCGCGCCCGCCGGTTACACGGCTCAGACAGGCCGCACGTCGAAGAAGGCCTCGTCGGTCTCACCCAGGTCGCGAAAGCCCGCGGTGCGCGCCGCGTCGTAGGCCTTGGCCCAGCGCCTGGCCATGGCAATCTCGGCCTTCGACAGGTCGCTTTCGCTCGACTCGCTCGCGTTCTGGAATGCCCGCAATGCCTCGACGACGACGTCGCCCAGCTGCCGGTCTATCTCGCGCCGGAAGCGCTGCTCCGCGACTCTTACGGCATCGGCTTCCGGGTGCGAATAGTCCGCGAGCCGCACTGTGTAGGTGACGCGCGCCTCGACTTCGACATCGTCGAACCGGAATGGCTCCTCGTGCGCCATCTGCGCGAATGACGGCTCCGCCGGCAATGCCGGCAAATGCGGCTGCGGCATGGAAGAAACAGGCAAGGCTGTCACCGCAGCCCTCGGGAAGAAAAGCTCGAACTGGTTCATGGTTCATCGCCCCGGCGCACGAAGGCACCAATCGGGCTTGCAGCCAAAGACTGTACGAATATACAGTCTTTGGCGACCGTTAACCAGCCCGCGACCGGCAGGAGCAACCGATTCAGCGACGCTCGTGGATCATCCGCCAGACGTTGCACCCATTCACGCACGGCTGGCTCGGCAAGCCTGGAGACGGCTGCACGGCTGCAACCGGCGATGTGACGAGGGAGAGGCCGGCAGGATCGCTGCCCGGCGACGGGGTGCCGCCCATGACGATGGCAGTCAGGCTGACCGCCGCCACTTTTGTAACCATCAACATGATCGTCTCCAGCAGTTGGTCACAGATTCAAGATAGGTCTGCTGCAGACAAAAATCGCCGGGATTTACCCTCAAGCCCTCAAGGTGTCGACGGTCCTCCGGGCTTCGCCGGCAGGTCTCCTTCCCGCAGCTTCCGGCCCACCCACATCAATCCCGTCTCGTAGTTCGCGGCGCCAACCTGGATGCCGCCAACAGTCCGGAGCGCACCGGTGCCGTCGTCGGTGGCGGGCCCCTCCCCCGTGTACTCGCCAGGAACCAGCAACCGGCCGTCCTTCAGAAAATCGGCGATGCGAAGCTCCCGCATGCCGCGACCCCAGTGCCACTGTTTCTTGATGTCGTATGTGCTGGCAGCGGTCTTCCCGGGTGGATTGGATTTCTTCATATCATCTCGGCCGAATCAAAAAACAGGCGCCAGCATAGCCCGCGCCGATCGAGGCCTTCATGAAGAACCGTTCAGCAACGCCTTGGAAGAAGAGCCGGACCTACGGTGACATCCATGGCGGACGCACGCACCGCCGGTTCACGGACAACATCGTGGCACGCGCACACTCGCTGCAACGGCCCGGGCCAGGGGATGCGCTGCCTCTTCTGCTTCAGGACAACCCGTCACGCGATTTCTTCTTCCCCGTATCGGTGCAAGAGTGCGCGGCCGCGCTGCAGGCGCTTCCCGCAAGTCACGGGGAGGGCATCACGCATATCTGGCTCCGCCGCAGACCCGAACGCATGACCGGCCTGGATGCGCCGCTTGCCTTGTTCATCTATGGCAGCGGTGTTCGCGTCATCATCCTGTATCCCTGGCGTGTCGACGGACGCCTGTATGTCGGGCGCAAGAAACCGAAGCCCCAGCATGTTGCGCCGTACCTGCGTTTTGGAGCGAAGCTCGTCAGCGAACATGGCCGGTGGTATGCGGCCTTTTCGGCGGCCGACCTCAAGCGCTTCTACCTCGAGCACCTGTTCTGCCACGAGGTCGGACATCACGTCGATTGGTACTCAAGGCACTGGAGCAGCGCCAACGCTCGTCAGGTCGAAGAGTTTGCTGATCAATACGCCGTGCAGTGGGGCCCCTTCACCAAGGTCGTGTCGCAATTGCCCTACTCGGGTGGCGACGCCGACGGCGACCTGGGTTCCACAGCCTCCCCCGCCTCCACATAGTTGAGTTCAACCGGATGAACGATGGAGACGGTCGGCTCTCCATCGAAGCGAACCAGCAGGTGCTCGCCGCTCGCGCCGGTGATGACTCCGAACCGCCCCTGCAGCTCGACCCTGCCGCCGCGCCGTGCGGGCACCCTGAAGCGGATGCGGATGTACGGAAGACCTACCCTGAAATACTCCACCATGCGGACTCCCTGACCTGTTGTCGCTGGGGTCGAGGAAATTGCCGTGGCCGCCAAGGCTCGGGCAACGTCGATGACCGGGAGCTTCAATCTCGTCGGGGGTTCATGGGGCTCGTGTCAGCCGGAACCTATCCCCGCTGACAGCCGCCGGGCATTCCGGCGGCCGTGCCGAAGCTTCTCAGCAGGCGTTGCCGAGAGCCGCTTCTGCCGTGGAGATCAGTTCGTCGGCCTCTTCGCGGGGCCCGACGTTCAGGTCTTCGGAGAGTCCCTTCAGCACGACGTAGCCTGCCTGCAGGGCTTCGGCGTAGGTGGCGAATCCGGTGGCCGCTTCCATCAGCGGCTCGAACTCCATCGAGTTGTCGAAGGATTCCAGCAGTACCCAGAAATAGTCGCCTGCGTCGTGTTGGTCTACGGTCAGGGCGATGGAGATAAGTTGGCCAGCCATGCCGCGGATGGTGGCGCGCCCAAATGACAGGTCGAAGAAGCGGGCGTGAACGTTCTGCTTCCCTGCTTGTGCTCTCGCGGGCAGGCGTGCGCCAATCAACCGGCAGCTTCGAGGAATTCGAATCCCATCGTTCGCGCGTGATAGTGCAGTCCGCCGTCCTGCACGATCAGGAAGCGTGCGCCGCGCGAGCCGGCGTTGTGATGCGAGTGCGGCGCACCGGGTGGCGTGACCAGCGTGGCCCACGGCGTCCACGGGCACACCGCATCGCCCACCACCGAATGGCAGCCCTCGCCCTGCACCACCAGCGTCACGGCGGCCGAGTTGTGGCGGTGGGTGCGCTGGTGCGTGCCCGGCTCCAGCGTGTTGAAGCTCAGCGTCAGCGTGGGCGTGAGGTTGCGCGCGGCGGCCTGGCGGTCGGACGAGAAGATCAGTGCCCGGCCCGAGGTTTCGTCTCGCGTGACGCAGGAGAACATCAGCTCGAACTGGCGCTCGATCTCCGCGGCCGGATAGTGCACGACATCGATGGCCGCGCCGGCCACGGGCGCGGGCTGCGCGCGCTCGAAGGCCAGTTGCGGCTCGTTGCCGACCGTCCACAGCAGCGCTCCTTCGGCGCCCGCTTCGATCCGGTAGCCCGATGCGCCGGGCAGCAGGAACACGTCGCCCGCGCCGAAGGCAAAGCCGTCGACCGCCCCCGTCAACCTGCCGCTGCCGGAGATCACGTACCAGACCGACCCCGTGGCGCGCACATCCAGCGGCAGCAGCGCGTCGCGAGCGGCGATGCGCACATAGCGCGCGAGCATCAGCGGCGTGGTGGCCGGAAAGCCGCAGTCGAGCGCGCGCGACTGGTCGCAATCGAAGACGCCATGGCGCCCTTCCGGAGGCGGCGCGAAGAGCCGCGCGGGCACCTCGGGCAGCTTCACGTTGAAGGCGTTGCCGGAGTTGAAGAAGCGCGCCCTGGCCTGCGCCGCGCTGGCCGGCGCGCGCGGATGCTGCATGGGCAGGTCGGCCATGTCGATGACGGTGGCGGTGTCGACTGCATTCATGGCGAATCTCCCAGTCCAGCCCTTGCGTAGGGCAGCAGCACGCGCAACAGCACGTTCGCTCCGGCCACCACGTGCGCGGGCTCGGCCCACTCATGTTCCGCGTGGCTCACGCCGTCGCGGCAGGGAATGAAGATCATCGCGCTGGGGCACAGCGGCGCCAGGTGGCGCGCATCGTGGCCGGCGGCCGAGAGAATTGGCATGTGCGGCTGCCCGATGCGCTCGGCGGCCTCCGCGATCGCCCGCTGCAACGCAGCGTCGAAGCCGTTGGACGGAGCATCGACCAAAGGAGTCACGCTCGCCTGGCACGGCGCGGCGAGCGTCCCGCACAGTTCGACCAACCGCGTCCCCAGGTGATCGAGCACTGCGTTGTCGGGATGCCGCAGGTCGATGCGCAGCGTCACCCGCTCGGGCACCACCGAGGGCGCGTTGGGTTCCACCTGCAACCGGCCGATGGTGAACTTCACCGCGTCGTCGTGACCGCCGATCTCGGCATGGAGCGCCGTCGCGATGCGCGCGAAGGCCGCGAGCGCATCGCGACGATCCGCCATTGCGAGCGTGCCGGCATGGCCGCGCTCGCCGTCGATCACGACGTCGAATGTCTTCTTGCCCTGGATGCCGGTGACGACGCCGATCACGCGTTCCTGCGCCTCCAGCAGCGGCCCCTGCTCGATGTGCGCCTCGACATAGGCCGCCACCGGAAAGCCCAGCGGGCGCCGGCGCAGGCTGGGGAAAGCCGCATGCAGGGCATCGAGCGCATCGGCGACGCGGATGCCGTCGGCGTCGCGCACCTCGCGCACGGCCTGAAGGCTGCGCACGCCGGCAAAGGTTTCCGAGCCCATCATGCCGGGCGCGAAGCGCGAGCCCTCCTCGTTCATCCACGCCACGCAGACGATGTCCACAGGCGGACGCACGCCGCGCGCGGCCAGCGTGGTCAGCACTTCCAGCGCCGCGACCACGCCGTACACACCGTCGAAGCGCCCGCCTCCGGGCTGGCTGTCGAGATGGCTGCCCGCGAGCACGGGCGGCGCGTCGCGGTCGGCACCTGGCAGCGCGATGAAAAGATTGCCCGCCGCATCGGTCGACGGCTCCAGGCCGGCCGACAGCGCCCAGTCGATCATCGCGTGCCACGAGGCGATCTCTTCCGCGCTCAGCGCCTGCCGGTTCACGCCGCCGCCCGGCGTAGCGCCGATGCGGGCGAGCGCCATGAGCCGATCCCACAGCCGGTCGGCGTCGATGCGCCAGATGCCCTGCCCCTCGGCGGCAGCAGCAGCAGCAGCAGCAGCAGCAGCAGCGGCTTCGGTGGCGGTCGCCGCGCTCATCAGTCGGTCTTCATGATCTGGCTGGGCAGTGCGCGCGGATCGCGCGGCTTCCACTGGCCGGCCTCGACCTGGGCGAAGAACTCGGCCAGCAAGGCATTGAACGCGGCGGGCTCTTCCAGGTTGAGCGTATGGCCAGTCTTGGGCATCACGGCAAGGCCGCATGCCGGCAGCGTCTTCTTGAGGAAGATGCCGGGCTGCAGGCAATGGTCGTCCTCATCGCCGACCACCACGAGCGAGGGCACGCTCATCGCGCGCAGCTCGCTTTCCAGGTCGTAGATCGAGGGTCGCCGCGCCTGCACGCCGCGCATGGTGTTGGCCGCGCCGACGGCATCGTGCTGGCCGAGCCAGGTCGCGAATTCCTGCCAGCCGCGCGGGTCCTTGTTCTGGAACTGCACGCGGCTCGCGCCCAGCGAATAGGTGCGCGCGAATTTCTCGGAGCCCTGCGCCTCGAACTGCCTGGCCACTTCGAGCGAGACGCCGCGGAAGTACTCCTCGTGCTCCTTCTCTGCGCCGTAGCCCGCGCCGGCGATCACCAGCGACGATGCCCGCTGCGCATGGCGAAGGCCGAAGTGCAGCGTGGCGAAGCCGCCCATCGACAACCCGACGATGTGCGCGCGCGCAAGGCCCAGCGCGTCCATCACCGCGACGATGTCGTCGGCCGCAGTCGCTTGCGAATAGCGCTCCACGTCGGCCGGCACGTCCGATGGCGGATAGCCGCGCGCGCCGAAGGTCACGCACTGGTGGCGCCGCGCGAAGTAGCGCATCTGCGGTTCCCAGCTGCGGTGGTCGCCGCCGAACTCGTGCACGAACACGATCGGCGTGCCGCTGCCGGCGGTCTCGTAGTAGAGGCGAACGCCGTCGGGGGTGGTGGCGAAACTCATGGTCGGCCCCTCCTCAGAACAGCGCCGCCGTCGCCGGCAGGCTGCGCGCACGCTCGACCGCCTGCGGCAGCACGTCGCACAGCGCCTGCGCCCAGGCCCTGGGCACGGTGGTGGATATCTTCACGAAGCGGTGCCCGAAGCGCGGCGTGTGGTACGTGCCCTGCCGCACCATGATGTCGTGCTCGCCCAGCGCGGTGACCAGCGCCTCGGGCGTCACGCCCGCCTTGCTGCACTCGACCACGATGAAGTTGGCCTGCGACGGGAACACCGGCACCTCGAAGCCCGGCAGCTTCGCGAAGGCGTCGACGATCAGCCGCTGGTTCTCGCGCTGCTGCGCGATCACCTCGGCCATCCACTCGGCCTTCACCGCCAGGCCCGCGATGGCCGCGCGCTGCGCCAGCACGCTCGCGCCCAGCGGCGCCTGCGAGTGCGGCAGGATGCGCGCGAGCAGCTCCGGCGAGGCGACGAGCGCGCCCAGGCGCAGGCCCGCGAGGCCCAGCCACTTCGAGAAGCTCACGATGGTCACGGTGCCTTCCGGGTAGAAGCGCGACGCCAGCGTGTGGCTGTCGGCGAAGTCGCGGTAGGTGCAGTCGTGGATGAGGATGGCGCCGATCTCGCGTGCGCGCTGCGCGAAGGCGCGGATCTCGTCCTCGGTGTAGGTGGTGCCCAGCGGGTTGTTGGGGTCCACGAGATAGATGACGGCGGTGTTCGCATCGGTCGAAGCGGCCAGCGCCTCGGCCGACAACTTGAAGCCGTATTCCGGCCCGTAGATCGGAATCTCCGTGATCGCCGAACCGGCCTTGGCCGCGAACTGCAGCGGCCACTTCCATCCCGGGTCGGTGGTGACGAAGCCCTTGCCCGCCACGCAGAAGGCGCGGCAGGCCAGCGCCAGCGCGGAGACCGCGCCGTCGGTCACCACGGCCGACTGGTCCGGCACGCCGAGATCGGCCACGATGGCAGAGCGCAGCGCTTCCATGCCCAGCGGCGGCGCATAGGCGTGAAAGCTCTCGTCGTCGATGGCGTCGTGCAGCGCCTTGCGCACGGCCGGGTGCAGCGGGAAGTGGTTGGTGTTCTGGCCCAGCCACATCAGCGCGGGGTTGGAGAACAGCCGGTCGAAGTACCGGTTGCGGGTTTCGGCATCGCTCGTCACGGCCGGCACCGCTGCGGCGGGGTTCAGCGCTGCGTTCATGCCGCAAGCCTCTGCTGTTCGGCGGCCATGGCCTTCTTGCTGGTCTTGATGATCGAGCCGCGCGCCGCGATGCCGCCGTCGATGGTCACCACCGTGCCGGTGATGTAGCCCGCGCGCGGCGAGGCCAGGAACACCATCAGTTCGGCCACCTCTTCCGGCGTGGCGGGGCGACCGCCGGGATAGTTGTCGAACAGTTCCTCCCAGCGGCCTTCGTCGCCATGGGTGTCGAGGGCGCGGCGCTTCATGAGCTTGACCATGCGGTCGGTCGCGACCGGACCGGGGTTCACGCCCACCACGCGGATGCCGTCGTCCAGGCTCACGCCGCCGAGCGCGCGCGTGAAGGCCATCACGGCCGCGTTGCCGGTGGACCCGGCGATGTAGTTGGCGTCCCAGTTCTCGCCGGAGTTGCCGATGTCGTTCACGATCACGCCGCCGCCCGCGGCCTTCATGCGCGCGTAGTAGATCTGGCTGAGTTCCATGTAGCCCAGCACCTTGAGCTGGAAGCCCCGGCGTACCACGGCGAAGTCCAGCGACTCGATGGGGCCCGAGGGGATGTCGCCCGCGTTGTTCACGAGGATGTCGACGTGCCCTGCCGCCTCGGCGAGCTGCACCATGGCGCCGGGCGCGGCCAGGTCCATCGGATGAATGCGCACCTTGACCGGATGGAGCTTCTCGATTTCTTCCTTGGCGGCGGCCAGCGCGACACCGTCGCGCGCGGCCAGTTGCAGGTGGCAGCCTTCGGCCGCGAACGAATGGGCCGCGGCGAGGCCGATGCCCTTGGAGGCACCGGTGATGAGCACGGTCTTGCCGTCGAGTTCGAGTTTCATGGAGAGATGTCCTGGGATGCGATCGGGAAAAAGATGGTCGTGGGGAAAGCTCAGGCAGCGCCCGCCGCGTCCTGCTCGGACAGCGCGGCGATCAGGTCGACGATGTCGTCCTCGAGCAGGCTCACGTGGTCGATGGCGGCGTTGAACGCGGCGCCCGGGTCGTTGCGCCGGATGGCGTCGAGGATGGCGCCGTGCTCGCCGATGGTGGCGCTCATGCGCCCGGGCTGGAAGGTCACGTAGCGGCGGTACACGCGCACGCGCTTGCGCAGCGCGCGCGTCTGCTCCGCGAGGTAGTGCGTGTTGGAGGCTTCGTAGAGCGCGTCGTGGAAGTCCTGGTTCACGTCGTAGAAGCGCGAGTGGTCGCCCGAGGCCAGGATGCTCGTCAGGTCGTCGTGCAGCTGGCTCATGCGCTGCTTCTGCGCCTCGGTGGCACGGCGCGCGGCGAACTTGGCGCACAGGCCCTCCATCACCGCCATCATCTGGAACATCTCGATGAGCATGGGCAGCGAGATGCGCGCCACGCACACTCCGCCCTGGCGGCTGCGCAGGTCGACGAGGCCCGTGGCGGCCAGCGCCTTGAGCGCCTCGCGCACCGGGGTGCGCGACACCTTGAAGCGCTCGGCCAGCTCGGCCTCGTCGAGCCGCGCGCCGGGCTTGAGCACGCCGCTGACGATCAGGTCCTCCAGCGTGTCCTTCAGCTCGTCGGACAGCGTCGCGCCCTTGCCGCGCTGGCGCTCGCGTGCGCGCGGCGCCGAGGGGTCCGCGGTCATCTCGGGTTCATCGGGTTCCATGTTCTTGCCTTCCTTGTTGTGTTTGTCTTTGTCGGTGCGATTCAGGCACTCGGACGCTGGGCCCGCGCGCCATTCGGGTATTTCAGAACGGGCGGTCTCCGGCCACGGTGGTGCGGTGCATCACGCGGCGGTACACGTTGTCGTCGTAGGGCGTGGCGCGGTGCATGGTGCAGCGGTTGTCCCACACCAGCAGGTCGCCCGCGAGCCACTTGTGGCGGTAGCTGAACTCCGGCGAGATGGCGTGCGCGTTCAGCTCGGCCAGCAGCGCCACGCTCTCGTCGGCAGGCAGGCCGTCGATGTGCTTGACCACGTCCTCGCCCACGTAGAGCGAAAGGCGTCCGGTCTCGGGGTGCGTGCGCACCAGCGGGTGCACCACGTCGGGCGTGGCCGCCAGCTGCTCGGGCGTGAGCGGAGCACGGTCGGCGAAGGCCTTGCCGTAGTAGTTGGCGTAGCTGTGCGTGGCCGTCATGTGGCGGATGCGCGCCTTCGTGTCGTCGTCCAGCGCCTCGTAGGCGGCGTGCATCGAGGCGAAGAAGGTGTCGCCCTCCACCGGCGGCACTTCCAGCGCGTAGAGCAGCGCGCCCATCGAGGGCTCGGCCTTGTACGAGAGGTCGGAGTGCCAGTTCCAGCCCTCCTTGTGGTTGCCGATGGGCTTGCCGTTCTCCGACACGTTCGACAGCACGTAGACCTCGGGATGCTCCTTCTTCAGGAACTGCGTGAGCACGTGGCCCAGCAGCGGTCCGAAGCGGCGCGAGAAGGCCACGTGCTGCGATTCGTTGATGCTCTGGCCGCGAAACAGCAGCACCGAGCGCTGGTTGAGCGTGTCGCGCAGCACCGCGAAGTCGGCGTCGCTCACTGGCTCGCGCAGGTCTAGCCCCGTGACTTCGGTGCCGATGAAGGAGGTGAGGTTCTCGAGTTGCATGGTCGGGATGTGTCTCTGTGGATGAACAGGAAGGAAGTTGCCGGCGCTCAGAGCCGGTAGTCGGGCTGGGTGCGCTCCAGCATGCGCAGGAACGCAGGCCATTCGCGCGTGCCGGGCGGCAGGATGTCGCCCGCGAATTCGGTGAACTGGCGCGCGGCCAGTTCGCTCACCTCGGGCTGCGGGTACACCAGCGATTCGCCGGGCGCCACCCCGCCCTGCGCGAGCAGCTGCACCTTGGCCGCCTTCTCGAAGTAGTACATGAGGATGAAGGCCTCGGGAATGGTGCGGCCCACGGTCAGGATGCCGTGGTTGCGCAGCACCAGCGTGTGGTGCGGGCCCAGGTCGCGCACCAGCCGCTCGCGCTCGCCGGTCTCCAGTGCCACGCCCTCGTAGTCGTGGAAGGCGGTATGGCCCTGGTAGCGCATCGCGAACTGGCTCAGCGGCGAAAGGCCGTTGGGCATGGCGGCGATCGCCGTGCCGGCCTCCGAGTGCGTGTGCAGCACGCACAGCGCGTCGGGGCGCCCCGCGTGGATCGCGCTGTGGATCACGAAGCCGGCCCGGTTGACCTCGGCGTCGGTGTCGTCCACCTTGTTGCCGTCGAGGTCGATCTTCACCAGCGAGGACGCCGTCACTTCCGAGAACAGCAGCCCGTAGGGGTTGATGAGGAAGTGGTGCTCCGGCCCCGGCACGCGCGCCGAGATGTGGTTGTAGATCAGGTCGTCCATGCCGAAGTGCGCCACCAGCCGGTAGCAGGCGGCGAGCTGCACGCGCAGCTCGGCTTCGGTCTCGGGGTATGCCGCGGGATTCGTCTTCGCCATCATCGCCACCACACGAGCTTTTGATCGATCCACACGAGCAGGCCGTAGAAGACCATGCTCGCCAGCGATGCCACGAGCACCGCCGACCACACGCTCAGCAGGTCGACCTGCTGCGTCGATTCATAGATCATTCGCCCCAGCCCCGCATAGGCGCCCAGCATCTCGCCGACGATCGCGACGATCATGCTGCGCGGCACGCCGATGCGCAGTGCCGTGACCACCGAGGGCATGGCCACCGGCAGGCGCAGGCGCCAGACGATCTTCAAGGGCCCTGCCCCGAAGCTGCGCATCAGGTTCACTGCCGCGAGGTCGGCCTGCTTCAGGCCGTGCAGCGCATTCACCAGCATCGTGAAGCCGACCGCCAGCGCCACCAGCGCGATCTTCGAGGCGGCACCGAGGCCGAACCAGATCAGGAAGAGCGGCGCATAGGCGACCGTGGGCACCGCGTTCACAGCCACCGCCAGCGGCATCACGATGCGTTCGAGCGGCGGCACCAGCAGCAGCACCACTGCCAGCAGCAGCCCGAGCAGGCCGCCCAGTGCGTAGCCGCCGAGCGCCTCGCCCAGCGTGGCCAGCAGCGCACCCGCCAGGCGGCCGGTGTCCGTGAACGCATGCTGCACGATGGTGCCCAGACTGGGCAGCACGAAGGGCGGGATGCCGAAGAGCCATATCGCGCCCTCCCACACCGCGAGCAGCACGGCGATGCCCAGCACCACCGGAGCGACAGGCGATGCCATCAGCTTTCGCTGCGCCACCATACGAGCCTCCTTTCCACGAAGGCGAGCAGCCCGTAGAGCAGCGCACCCATCAGCCCGCAGGCGAACATCACCACCCACAGGCGCACCACGAGGTCGGCGTTCATCGCCTCCATCAGCATCACGCCCAGGCCCACTGTCTCGCCGAACCACTCGCCCACCACAGAGCCGATCAGGCTCAGGCCGATGGCCACGCGCAGCCCGACCATGACCTGCGGCAGCGCCGACGGCACGGCCAGCTTGAAGAACATCACGAGGCGGTTGGCCCCGAAGCTCTTCATCAGCGCGATGCGCTGCGGGTCGCACGACTTCAGCCCGCGCAGCGTGTTCACGGTGACGGGGAAGAAGGTCAGGAAGAACGCCGTCATCACCTTGGCCAGCAGCGAGTTGCCGAACCAGATGACGATGAGTGCGCCGAAGGCCACCACCGGCACCGTCTGCGACACCACGAACAGCGGGAACACCGAGCGCTCCATCCAGCGCGAATAGGTGAACACCGTGCCGCAGGCGCAGCCGAACAGCGCACCCATCGCGAAGCCGAGCACGGTCTCCAGCAGCGTGCGGCCGAAGCCGCGGGCGAGCTGCGGCCACACCGACCAGGCGTCCTGCGCGATGGCGCTCAGTGCAGGCAGGTAGCGCGGCGACGGCGCGAAGGCATGCACGCAGACCTCCCACACCAGTGCCAGGCCCACGAAGGCCAGCGCGGGCGAGCGCACTGCGCGCTGCAGGAAGTCGTTCACGAGGCGGTGCCCTCCTGCGCGAAGGTCTTGCGGCTTTCTTCCTCGATCTCGGCCAGCAGGCGCTGCTTGATGCGGATGAACTCCGGCGTCAGCACGACCGACGGATCGCGCGGGCGCGGCAGGTCGATCACCGTCTCGCTCTTCACCGTGCCGGGGCGCGCACTCATCACCAGCACGCGGTCGCCCAGCACGATGGCTTCGTCGATGTCGTGCGTGATGAAGAGCACGGTGCGCCAGTGGCGCGCCCAGATGTCGAGCAGCCAGTGCTGCATGCGGCTGCGCGTGAGCGCGTCGAGCGCGCCGAAGGGCTCGTCGAGCAGCATCAGGTCGCGCTCGAACAGGAAGGTGCGCATCAGCGCGACGCGCTGGCGCATGCCGCCCGACAGCTGGTGCGGGTAGTGGTTGGCGAAGCCCGCCAGGCCGAACTCGGGCAGCATGGCGCGGGCCCGTTCGCGCGCCTCCTTGCGCGGAAGGCCCTCCACCTCGAGCGCGAGGATGGCGTTGTCCAGCACGGTGCGCCACGGAAACAGCAGGTCGCGCTGCGGCATGAAAGACACCTTGCCGAGCAGCTGGCCGTCGCGCTGCGGCACGCCGCCGAAAAGCAGCGAGCCGTCGTCGTCGGGCGGCAGCAGGCCCGCGATCATGTTGAAGAGCGTCGACTTGCCGCAGCCCGAAGGGCCCACGAGAGTGACGAACTCGCCTTTCGCGATCCGCAGGTTGACGCCCGACACCGCGACGGTCCGCGCCTGCGCTTCGCCGAAGCGCTTCCACACGTTGACCAGTTCGAGCATGGGCGGCGCCGTGTCGCTCGCGGCGGGCGGCATCACTTCATGGGGCATGAACTTCATGGCGGCGCGGCTCAGAACTTCTTGTCGGCGGCGGGCACCTGCGTCCAGAAGCTCGGGTCGTAGGCCTTCGACAGATCGGCCGGCGCCTTCAGCGCCTTGTAGCCCACGAGCTGCGCCTGCATCTTCTCGACGGTGGGCAGGTCGATGGCGAGGATGCCGTCGGTGGTGCCCTTGCCGGCCTTCACGAGCTTCTCGAACTCGTCGAGCATGGCTTCCTGGTGCGCACGGTTCAGGCTCGGGGCGGCGGCCATGACGATGTCGATGGCTTCCTTCTTGTTCTGCAGCGCGTACTTCCAGCCCTTGATGGTGGCCGTGAGGAAGGCCTGCACCTGCTGCGGCTTCTCGTTGCGGTACTTCTCGGACACGAGCACCGTGTCCTGCTGCACGACCACGCCGTAGTCGTCGGGCTTGATGAGCGTGAGCTTGTCGCCCAGGCCCTGCTCCTTCAGCGTGTTGAGCTCGTTGTAGTAGGTGGCAGCGGCCACGTCGAACTGCTTCTCGACGAAAGGCGCCATCGAGCCCGACTGGGGAACGATGGTCAGGTCGCTCTGCTTCACGCCGGCCGAAGCGAGCATCGAGTACAGCGTGTACTGCGTGCCGGTGAACCATGTCGCGACCTTCTTGCCGGCGAAGTCCTTCACCTTGGTGATGCCGGAATCCTTGTAGGTCACGTAGGTGAAGGGCGTGTTCTGCACGGTGACGCCGATGCACACCAGCGGCAGGCCCTTCTCACGGGCCAGCAGCACGGTCTCGGTGCCGCCTGCGAGGCCGAAGGTGTCGTTGCCCGAGGCGACCAGCGTTTCGACGTTCAGATTCGGGCCGCCCGGATTGATCGTCAGGTCGAGCCCGGCCTGGTCATAGAAGCCCTTGGCCTTGGCCACGTAGAAACCGGCGAACTGCGCCTGCGCCAGCCATTTGAGGCGCAGCGAGACCTTCTCGGCGGCGGATGCGGGCATGCCCGCCAGAAGAGCCATCGACGTCGCGACGGCGGCCAGGATACGCAAGGACTTGAAAGACATTGGATGGCCTCGTGAATACAAAAAACTCTTAAAGCAGTATCCATGCCATGCAATTTCAGGCTGTTTTTCGGCGCGACTGGCTCGAATTGGCCCAAAACATGCACCGGAGTGCAGCTTCTGCCCCACTTCGAGCCCTCCATGAACCGAATGAATGCGTTGACAGATCTTTCCGCCCGCGAGGCCGCCGGGCTGATGGCGCGCGGCGAACTTCGAGCCACCGACTACGCACAGGCGTTGCTGGAGCGCGCCGATGCCATCGCCTCCTACGGTGCCCTGCTCCACCTGGACCCCGAAGCCCTCCGTACCGCGGCCGCCGAACTCGATGCCTCGCCGCTCCCCACGCCTGGAACACATCCTCTATATGGCGTGCCGCTGGCCTTCAAGGACAACATCGACGTCGCCGGCATGCCGACCACGGCCGGCAGCCCGTGGATGGCGGACCACCGCCCGCGCATCCACGCGGGCGTGACGCAGCGGCTGCTCGACGCAGGTGCGCTGGTGCTCGGCAAGACGAACCTGCACGAGTGGTCGCAGGGCGTTACCGGCCACAACCACGGCTTCGGGCCGTCGCGCAATCCCTTCGACGCCGAGCGCGTCACGGGTGGTTCCAGCGGCGGCAACGCGGCGCTGCTGGGGTTGCGCGCCGCGCCGGCGGCCATCGGCACCGACACGGGCGGCTCGGTGCGCGTGCCGGCCGCGCTGTGCGGACTGGTCGGTTTCCGGCCGACGACGCACCGCTGGCCCGACGACGGACTGGTGCCGATCTCGCCCACCTTCGACACCGCCGGCGTCATGGCGCGCTGCGTCGACGATTGCGTGCTGGTCGACCACGCGGTGGCAGGCAGCCCGCTGCGAGTGAACCCGACACCGCTCGCTGGCGTGCGCCTCGGCGTGCCGGAGGCCTACTTCTGGGAAGAGCTCGATCCGCCCGTCGCGCAACTGGCCCGCGAACGCCTCGAGTTGCTGCGCGAGGCCGGAGCCGTGCTGGTGCACTGCGATCTGGCGGAAGCCGGCGCGCTGTTCAGGGAAGCGTCGATGACGATCTCTCTGCACGAGATCCTGCCCGCGCTGGCCGCCTACTTCGCGCGGCACGGCCGGCCTTTCGATGCACGCGCGCTCACCGACGCGGTGGTCAGCCCCGACGTGCGGCCGCTCTTCGAGCGCCTCTTCGGTTCCACAGCCATCGCGCCGGAGGCCTACGCCCACGCGCTGCTCACCCTGCGCCCGCGGATGCAGGCGGCGTACCGCGAGTGCTTCGCCCGGCACGAACTCGCCGCCCTCGTCTTCCCGACCAGTCCTTTGACCGCCGCACGCATCGGCGAGGACGTGGAGGTGTCGCTGTGCGGCCGCCGCACCACCGCGTTCTCTGCCTACATCCGCAACACGGGCCCGGCCGGCATGGCGGGCCTGCCCGCGGTGAGCCTGCCGATGGGCCTCGCCTTCGACGGCCTGCCCGCGGGACTGGAAATCACCGGCGCGGAAGGCTCCGATCCGGCGCTGCTGGCACTGGCCCTCGGCATCGAAGCCGTGCTGCCTAACGCGCCGATCGCCCCCGTCGTGGAAAAGTTGGCAAGCCGCTGAAACCCGCGTCGCAAAAACACTACGCCCCTTCGCGCGACAGGCCTTCACGTCCCGGCACGGGATCGGCGATGCTCAGGACATGCCGATTGCAAACTCACGTCCGCCCTCGCGCTCGGGATGGCGCGCCGCCGCCCTGGCCTACACGGTCGCGGGCGTCGTCTGCATCCTGACTTGCGCGGTCGCGCCCGACAACGACGTGAGCCTGCTCCTTGCCATCGCGGGTGGGCTGCCGTGGTCGCTGAGCCTGCTAACGCTCGGACTGTCGCCCGGCGTGGCCAGCATGGCGCTGCTGATGCTGGCGGCGAGTTGGTCGGTCAACGCCGCGCTGCTCTGGTGGCTGGCGCTGCGCCGGCCGGGACGGCGCGAGCCTTCGCACCCTGCGTAAGCACCCGCCCTAGTCGAGCCATTGCGCCGACGCATCACAGCTATATCGCCCGCCCTCTTCTCCCTGGGTGGCTGCGCGCGCAAGCTCCTGGTGACCCATTCATTCATCCACCAGGATTCACAAGGAGCAATCCGATGTTCGCGATGCAGTACTCGCACAGGCTTCCGGCCGACTACGACATGCAGATCATCCGCCAGCGCGCCGCCCGACGCGGCCCGCTCTGGGACGACACGCAGGGGCTGGCGTTCAAGGCCTTCGTGTCGCAGGAGCGCGGGCGGCACGGGGCCGCCGGGCACGTCTACGCATCGGTGTACCTGTGGCTCGACGCCTCGGCGGCGGCGAGCTTTCTCATGGGAGAGCGCTTCCAGGCCGTGATCGATTCGTTCGGCCGGCCGCGCGTGGAGACATGGCTGCCGCTGGATGCGCGCGCAGGCACCGACCGTGCGCAGAAGGCTTCGTGGCTGCTGCGCGAGGAGCGCCTGCTGGATGCAGGAGCCGACCGCGCGGCGCTTCATGCAGCGCAAATCGAGGCGAACCGGCAGCGTGCCGCCGAGGCCGGCACGGTCGCCGTCTGGACGGCGCTCGACCTCGATGCATGGCAGCTGGTTCGCTTCACGCTGTCCTCGCACGAGCCCGAGACGACGAATGGAGGCGCGCTCTACGAGGTACTGCATCTCGCGAGGCCCGGTATCGGGGCGCTCGCATGAAGCCGCCTCGCCCTTCGGAGATGTGGCTCGCGCACCTGGCCGGCGTGTGCGTCACCGGCGCCCTGCTTTGCGGTGCAGCAGCGCTTGCGGCCGCGGTGGCGCGCCGCCTTGTCGCGCTGCTGTAAATGCCTGCTGCTACGCCGCCGTCGACCTGATCGCCGCGGCCAGCGTGCGCAGCGCACTGCGGGCCTGCGCATCGGTCACGCTGGCGTGCATCACCACGTCCCGCGACGGCAGCGGGGGCAGGCCCAATACGGGCCCCACGTCGACAGTACCGACCGGCGCCACGCGACGCCCCAGCGCGGCCACCGCGAGCCCCGCCGACACGGCCGCGCCCACGGTCAGAACGCCGCCGCCCACGAACACTTCGGTCCACGGTACGCGACCTTCGGTCAGCGCGGCCACGGCCATGCTGCGCACGCTGCAGGGTTCGGCCTGCGTGGCCAGGCGCAGCGGCTCGCCCGAGCGGTGCACGAAGTCGGGCGCGGCCATCCAGCCGAACTGCTCCTGGAGCAGCACCTCGCCATCGAGCCGGCGGCTGTCGTGCCGCAGGATGACGACTGCATCGATCGCGCCGCGATCGAAGGCGTCGAGCAGTTCTCGCGAGGTGGAGACGCGCACTTCCATCACCACGCGCGGTTCGGCGTCCTTCACCTGCCGCAGCAGCAACGGCAGCTCGGCGCCCACGACGTGATGGCTGATGCCGACCACCAGCCGGCGCTGCTGAGCGCCGAAGGATTCGAGTGCGCCGTTGTGCGCCGCCAGCAGCTGGCGCGCGGACGGCAGGAAAGCCATTCCCTCGGCGGACAGGCGCACCAGCCGCGGCGTGCGCTCGAGCAGCCGGCGGGCCAGCACTTCCTCGAGGCGCTTCACCTTGAGGCTGACGGCCGACTGCGAGCTGTCCATGGCCTCGGCCGCACGCGTGAAGCTCCTGAGGTCGGCAACGTGTACGAAAGCCTGCACGGCCTCGATGTCGAGCGCTTTCATCGGGGGCGGGCCATTTGGGAAACTACGATGGATCGGTCGAACATTTCGATGCGATCATTTCACAGCACAAGCATCCGTGCATGGCCTGCGGCGCAGGCGACTCTTCAAGACAAGCACCCCACAACCTCCCAGCAAAGGCTCTCTTCGATGTTCCAGGACCAGCAAGTCAACGCGCCGCTGATCGGCGTTCCCGGTGGCCGCCATCTGCTCGACACCCCCGCGCTGCTGATCGACCTGCCTGCGATGACGCGCAACATCGAACGCATGGCCGCCTTCGCCAAGGCGCGCGGCGTGAGCCTGCGTCCGCACGTGAAGACGCACAAGTCGGTCGAGATCGCGCGGCGCCAGGTGGCGGCGGGCGCCATCGGCGTGAGCTGCGTCACAATGGGCGAGGCGGAGGTGATGGTCCAGGGCGGCATTCCGGGCGTGCTCATCACCTCGCCCGCCGTCACGCCGAGCAAGATCTCTCGGCTCATCCGCCTCGCGCAGCGGGCCCGCCCGGGCGACGTGATGGTGGTGGTCGACAACCCGCAGAACCTCGCAGACCTGGCGCGCGCCGCGGGCGAGCTCACGCATCCGCTCGATGTGCTGGTGGACTATGGCGCGGGCTACAACCGCACCGGCTGCGCCACGCAGGCCAAGGTGCTCGAGCTGGCCGCGCTGGTGGCCGCCGAGCCGCGCCTGCGGCTGCGCGGGCTGCAGTCGTACGCGGGCAATCTGCAGCACATCGTGGCGCGCGAGGAGCGCAGCGCCGCGGCAGCCGCTCTGCGCGAAACCGTGGCGGGCATCGTGGCGGCGGCGCGGCGCCAGGGACTGAACTTCGACATCGTGACGGGCGCAGGCACCGGCACGCACGACCTCGATTCGCAGGAGAACGCCTTCACCGAACTGCAGGCGGGCTCGTATGTGTTCATGGACGCCGAGTACTCGCGCGTGCTCGCCAACGGCGACCAGCCCTCGCCCTTCGAGACATCGCTGTTCGTGCAGACGGCGGTGGTCAGCACGAACGCGGCCGACTGGGTGACGGTGGACGGCGGCACCAAGTGCTTCTCCACCGACAGCGGCGTGCCGGTGGTTGCGAAGGGCGCCGACGCGGCGAGCCACTATGCCTTCTTCGGCGACGAGCACGGCAAGCTGATGCCGTCGCCGGCCTCGCAGGCGCCGAAGCCGGCGCTGGGCGCGCGGGTGGAGTTCGTCACCCCGCACTGCGATCCGACGGTCAACCTGCACGACGCCTATCACGTGGTCGAGGGCGGCACGCTGGTCGCCATCTGGCCGGTGGACGCGCGCGGCAGGCGATAGCGCCAGCCACCGGAAGCCGGCGGCATAAGGAAACTCGAAAAGCGTATTTCACAACCGCCGCGCCGAGGGGGACAGTCGGGCGCTGTCTCTCTCTTCTCCAGGGCATGCCTCCGGGCGGCCCCGCCTCCATGGAATCCATCCAAGCAACGACGCGCCCCGCCGCACAAGCCCCGGGCGCACAGGCGCCCTCCTCGCAGCAGCTCGCCGCACGTTTCCGCCCCGTCTTCCAGCGCATTGCCGAGCATGCGGCGCAACGCGAGAACGATCGCGAGCTCGCCTACGAGCCCGTGGCCTGGCTCAACGCCGAGCGCTTCGGCGCGCTGCGCGTGCCGCTCGAACATGGCGGCCTGGGCGGCTCGGTGGAGCAGCTCTACGACCTGCTCATCGAACTCGGCGAGGCCGACTCCAACCTGCCGCAGATCCTGCGCGCGCACTTCGGCTTCATCGAACGGCTGCTGGCGGAAATCGACCCCGCCCTGCACGGCCCGTGGATGCGTCTCGCAGCCGAGGGCGTGATCTTCGGCAACGCCACCACCGAGCTCGGCGACGGCTCGCTCAAGACGCTGCAGACCACTCTGAAGCGCGACGGCGACGCGTGGCGACTCGACGGCGACAAGTTCTACAGCACCGGCACGCTCTACGCCGACTGGATCTCGGTCTCGGCCCAGCGCCTGAACGACGACGGCAGCAGCGACCGCGTGATCGCGCTCGTGCCCGCCGAGGCGCAGGGCGTGGAGCGCGTGGACGACTGGCGCGGCTTCGGCCAGCGGCTGAGCGCATCGGGCACCACGCGCTTTCGCAACGTGCGCGTGAAGCCAGAGAACGTGCTGCTGTACGTGCGCGACCAGGCCACGCCGCTTACGGCGCATTTCCAGCTCACGCACCTCGCAACGCTCGCGGGCATCGCGCGCGCCATCGTGCGCGACGCGGTGGCCTTCGTGCAGCCGCGCAAGCGCATCTACAGCCACGGCAGCGGCGACACGCCGCGCGAAGACCCGCTGGTGCAGCAGGTCGTCGGCCAGCTCGCTAGCACGGCCTTCATCGCGACCTCGACCGTGCAGGCCGTGGCGTGCGGCCTGGGCGAGGTCGACCGCTTCCGCCAGCGCGGCGAGGCCGTGCCCGAGAGCCTGCTGTTCGAGGTGGAGCTGAACACCGCCAAGGCGCAGACCGGGATCGTCGACGCGGTGCTGCAGGCCGGCACGCGGCTCTTCGACATCGGCGGCGCCTCGGCGCTGCAGGAAGACCGCCGGCTCGACCGGCACTGGCGCAATGCGCGCACGCTCGCCTCGCACAACCCGACCATCTACAAGGGACGCGTGGTGGGCGAATACCTGCTCAACGGAACGAGGCCGACTTTCTACTGGGCGGTGGGAAGCGCTTAAAGTCTCGGGTCCTCCAACGGACCCGATTCTTTTCTCATGCGCCGACTGCTGCCCGCCCTTCTCCCGTTCGTCATCGCCGGTTGCGCGACGCCACAAACCGGCGTGCTGCGCCTCAACGACGGGATATTCAGGGCATCGAGCCAGCAGGAAGCGGAAGCCTACTGCCGCAAGGACGGAAACCCGATCAGGTTCCTGCAGCAGGCCGACGCACCGACCACGCCGGGCAGCGGCGTGCTCTTCAGGTGCGATTGAAGGGCTGAAGCGACAGCAGTTGCGGCGGCGGTCGACGCGGCGCCATCAGACGCGCGGAAGCGCCGCCAGGAAGGTGGACACGACGATCGCCGCAGCCCGGTCGAGCTGCAGGATGTCCGCCACGTCGAAGGCGTGCGGCGCGGTGCGTCCACTCGAACCGAGTGGCTTGCGGATCTCGACAAGGACTTCGGCCGCCAGCTCACGGTCGCTGCGCGGCCGGCCGTCGGGGTGCATCACCCATTCATCGACTTGATCGAATGGAATGCTGCGGAAGACTCCCACTATGGGGATGTACTTGTAGCGATCCTCGCCCACCAGGATGGGCACGCTGAGGTTACAGAAAAACGTGGTCGTCGACATGCAGGATCGCCGTCGCTAAGCAAAGCTATCAATTGTTAATGAGTGCGCTGTCTGGAGCCATCCTCCGTAGGAGCTGTCAGAGGAAGAGACGTGACCTTCTGCACACAAATTGCCTCCATCCTCATCGATTCTCGCGTCAAAACAACCACTTTATTCTTACATAAAGATACACCAAAGGGAATTTCTGATGTTTTCGGCTGTTCGGGCCCGGATTGAAGGACCAGCCGAACGACAGGCACAGGCGTAAACACGCCTGCGGAAAGACGGGGATGCGAGGGTGCGCGAAGAACGGCGCCGGCAGACAGGGGAATTACCCGGCCGCCCGTTCACCAGGCAGCGCGAAACGGCCTGCCCCTGAGGCCGGCCGCCTGGTGGAAACCGGAGAAATCAGGCCGGCGCGCTGAAGCGCGGCGCGCGCCGTTCGATGTTGGCCTTCACGGCCTCGGCCTGGTTGGGGCTGCCGATCAGCGCCTTCTGCTCGACCGACTCGGCCATCAGCAACTCGGCCGCTCCCAGCGATAGCGATGCGTTCAGCAGCCGCTTGCCGGCACGTATCGCGTCGGGGCTCTTGAGCGCGATCTCGTGCGCCATCTGCAGTGCCTCGGCCAGCGGGTCGGCCGCGACGCGGGTGGCGAAGCCGATGCTCAGCGCCTCCTCGCCGGAGAAGATTCGCCCGGTGAAGGTGAGCTCGCGCACCACGTCGCTGCGCGCGAGTTCGCGCATCAGCACCATGCCGGCCATGTCGGGCACCAGGCCCCACTTGATCTCCATCACCGACAGCTTCGTGTCGGGCGCGACGATGCGGATGTCCGCGCCCAGCGCGACCTGCAGGCCGCCGCCGAAAGCCACGCCGTGCACCGCGGCGATGACGGGCACCGGCACCTCGCGCCAGACCATCGCGACCTGCTGCGCGGCGTTGGAGATGCCGTGCGTGCGCACGACAAGATCCGCTCCCGCGGCGCCCCCACCCAGCACGTCGGAACCAGCGCCCTGCTGCTGCATGCGCTCGAAAGAAGCCATGTCGAGCCCCGCGCAGAAGGCCTTGCCGCGGCCCGAGATCACCACCGCGCGCACCGCCTTGTCGTCGCGCAGCGCCTCGCCGGCCTCGATCAGCGCATCGAACATCGCCGGGTCGAGCGCGTTCATCTTGTCGGCGCGGGCGAGCTGCAGTTCCACGACGCCGTCGGCGTGGCGGGTCCATTCGATGCGGTCGGTCATTCGATGTCTCCTGGGCGGTTGCCGCGCCAGTATCGCCGGGCACGGCCTCAGGCGATGATGGCGGCTGTCGCCTACACAACACCAAAGCCATGCCCCTGGACCGCCGCCACTTTCTTCTTCAATCGGGTTCCGCCGCCGCCGTGGTGGCGCTGTTCGGACAGGGCTGCGCCTCGACGCCGGCGCCGCCGTCCACGCGCCCCGGCGAGACGCTGGGCTTCACCGGCGTGCCGGCCTCCCTGCGCGACGGCATCGTGGTGCCGCCCGAATACGAGTGGCAGCTGCTCTACCCCTGGGGCTCCCCCACCGGCGTCGCCGGCCGGATGCCGCTCTTCGCACCCGATGCCGGCAACAGCGCCGACGACCAGGCCGTGCAGGCCGGCATGCATCACGACGGCATGCACTTCTTCGCGCTCGACGCGAGCGGCGAACGCGGCCTGCTCGTGATGAACCACGAATACACCGACGAACAGCTGCTGCACACCGACGGCGTGAAGGAGTGGACCGCCGCGAAGGTGCGCAAGTCGCTGCACGCCATGGGCGTCTCGGTGATCGAGGTGCGGCGCAACGGCCAGGGCTGGCAGCAGGTGCTGCCCTCGCCCTTCGCGCGCCGCGTGCACGGCAACACGCCGATGCGCATCGCCGGGCCTGCCGCCGGCACGCCGCTGATGCGCACCGCCGCCAATCCGGCCGGCGACGCGGTCTTCGGCACCTTCGCCAACTGCGCGATGGGCGTCACGCCGTGGGGCACCTACCTCACCTGCGAGGAGAACTTCCACGGCTACTTCGGCGGCCCGAAGGAAGCGGCCCGCAACGCCACGCCCGCCCAACGCCGCTACGGCACAGTGGCCGGATCGCAATGGGTCGAGTACTGGCGCTTCGACGAGCGCTTCGACCTCAGCCGACACCCGAACGAGCCGCACCGCTTCGGCTGGGTGGTCGAGATCGATCCCTTCGACCCCACCGCCACGCCCGTCAAGCGCACCGCGCTGGGCCGCAAGCGCCAGGAAAGCGCCACCTGCACCATCGCGACGGACGGCCGCCTCGTGGTCTACATGGGCGACGACTCGCGCTTCGAATACATCTACAAGTTCGTCAGCCGCGACAAGGTGCACCCCGGCACCGACGCCGCCGCGCGTGCCGCCAACCGGCACCTGCTCGACGAAGGCACACTCTACGCCGCGCGCTACGACGCAGGCGGACGCGGAAAGTGGCTCGAGCTCACCCACGGCCGCGACGGCCTCGACGCGGCGCACGGCTTCGCGGACCAGGCAGAGGTGTTGATCCACGCGCGGCTGGCGGGCGACGTCGTCGGCGCCACGAAGATGGATCGCCCCGAGTGGATCGCCATCCACCCGCAAAGCGGCGAGGTCTACGTCACCCTCACCAACAACAGCCAGCGCGGCGACGCCGGCAAGCCGGGCCCCGACGCTGCCAACCCGCGCGCCGCCAATCTCTTCGGCGGCATCCTGCGCTGGCGCGAAGATGCGGGCGATGCAGCCTCCACCGGCTTCTCGTGGGACCACTTCGCGCTCGCGGGCGACCCGGCACAGCCCGGCAGCGGCGCGCGCTACCCCACGGCAGGTGCCGACATGTTCGGCGCCCCCGACGGCCTGCACTTCGACCGCGGCGGCCTGCTCTGGATCCAGACCGACCTGAGCGGCCAGGTCATCGGCAAGCCGCCCTACACCTCGCTGGGCAACAACCAGATGCTGTGCGCCGACCCGGCCTCGGGCCGCATCAAGCGCTTTCTCACCGGCCCCAACGGCTGCGAGATCACCGGCTGCGTGGTCACGCCCGACCGGCGCACGCTGTTCGTCAACATCCAGCATCCGGGCGAGGCACGCGACGACGGCGACACGAAGCACAACAGTGCCTGGCCCGACGGCGCCGAGCCGGGCAGCGCGCGGCCGCGCTCGGCGACGCTGGCGATACGCCGGCGCGACGGCGGTATCGTCGGCACCTGAGACAACAGGCAGAGAAAAAGGGAAGACATCATGAGCATCCGCATCGTCCGCCTCGGCACACCGCGCGCCCCCGACGAGGGCCTGCGCGTCGGCACCGTGCGCCGCCCGCCGCGCGGCGTTCCAAAGACCGAGTTCGCCTCGCAGGACTGGTACGACGTGTGGTACCCGAACCTCGCGCCCTCCGTCGAGACGATGAAGCAGGCGCAGGAAGCCCAGAAGGCGGAATCGCCCACGCAGTGGAACGCCTTCGTGCGCAAGTTCAAGGCCGAGATGGCCGAGCCCGACGCGAGTCGCAGCCTCGACCTGCTGGCCGCACTGTCCCACGGCGCGTCGCTGTCGGTGGGCTGCTACTGCGAGGAGGAGTCGCGCTGCCACCGCTCCGTGTTGCGCAGCCTGCTGGCGGAGCGCGGCGCGAAGATCGTCGACTGACCGGCCTGCTCAGGCCATCGGCGCGCCGAGGAACACCGGCAGGCTCTCGGCCTGCGCCGAGTACGCGGCCAGCGCCGGAAAGTCTTTCGGCGAGACGGCATCGGGCGTCATCAGCTGCGTGAAGGCCCAGGCCACGGCCGTCGAGACGCCGGCCTGCGTCATCGTCTCCTCGCTCGCGGATGGCGGCGCCTCACTCAGCTCCCGCTCGAGCGCCACGCACGCGGCGGCAAGCTGGCCGCGCACGCGGTCCATCCACGGCTGGTGCTGCTTCTGCGCCGGACGCAGCTTGCGCTCGTAGACGATCTGCACCGTCTTCTCGCAGGCCGCCAGTGCAAGCCCCGTGAGGCGCAGCTCGCGCAGCCGCTGCGGCGGGCCGGCGGGCATCAGGCTGCGCCCGCTCAGGGCTTGCGCGTAGTCGATGATCAGCGTCGAATCCATCAGCACCGTGCCGTCGTCGCAGACCAGCGTGGGAGCCTTCACCACCGGATTGATGGCGCTGAACTGCTCGAAGGTGCTGAAGAGCGAGATCGAGCGATGCTC
Source organism: Variovorax gossypii (assembly GCF_003965815.1). Lineage (GTDB taxonomy): Bacteria > Pseudomonadota > Gammaproteobacteria > Burkholderiales > Burkholderiaceae_C > Variovorax > Variovorax gossypii. The sequence continues at coordinate 1,096,286 of NZ_RXOE01000001.1, forward strand.
GAAGGAAAGGCCGAGCAGGCGCAGCGAAATGGCGGTGCGCCGCACGTAGGGCGAGTCGAGCATGCCGACGAGTTGCATGGGTTCTCCTTGAAGACGGCCCCCGACGATACGGACGGCGCCGCGCGCCATGAATGGCAATCCATCGAAAATCGCGCTCGCAAACCGATCAACCATCGACAGCTGCGCACGTCGCCGCGTCCATCCCATGAACATCGACAAGAAAGACCGCCTGATCCTCGAAGCACTGCAGGCCGACGCGCGCCAGAGCCTGGCCGCCATCGGCAAGCGCATCGGCCTGTCGCAGCCGGCCATGAGCGAGCGCGTGCGCAAGCTCGAGGAAGCGGGCGTGATCGAGGGCTACGGCGCGCGCGTCAACCTGCGCGCGCTGGGCGTGGGGCTGCAGGCCATCATCCGCGTCGACACCACGCATGCGGGAATCGCCAGGTACCTGAAGCTGTTCGAGTCGATGCCCGAGGTGCTGAGCGCCGACCGCGTGACCGGCGAAGACTGCTTCTTCGTGCGCTGCGCGATCGCCGAGCCGGCCGACCTGGAGCGCGTGGTGGACGCGCTGGCGGTCGACGGATCGGTGACCACGTCGCTGGTGCTGTCGAGCCCGGTGAACAAGCTGGTCACCGTGCACGCGGCCAGGCCGCCGAAGAAATAGACGGGGACAGCCGCAGCCGTCAGCGCTGCGCCTTGTCCTTCTGGTTCTGCGCCTCGATGCGCTCGCGCGCGGCCAGCCAGTCGGAGTCGCTCCACTGGCGCAGCTCGTAGAAGTTGCCGCCGGTGGCCAGCGCGTTGCCGCCGTCCATCATGATGCTCTGGCCCGTGAGCCAGTCGCACTGGCCCGGCGCCATCAGGAAGGAAGCCAGGTTCTGCAGCTCGCTCATGCGGCCGGTGCGCGCCATCGGGTTGTTCTGCTTGCTGCGCGCGCCGGGCTCCTCGCCGGGGTTCAGGCGCTTGCTCATGCCTTCGGTCGGGATCTCGCCGGGGCCGACCGCGTTCAGGCGGATGCCGTAGCGCGCCCACTCGACCGCGAGCGACTTGGTCATGACCTCGATGCCGGCCTTGCTCATGGCCGAGGGCACGACGTAGGGGCTGCCGTTGTCGACCCAGGTGACGATGATGCTCATCACGCTGCGGAAGGCGTCGCCCGGCTTCCATTCGCCCGATCGGGCCTGCGCCACCCAGCGCTTGCCCACGGCATGCGTCACGTAGAAGCTGCCGTGGAACACGATGTTGGCGATGGCGTCGAACGCGCGCGGCGAGAGGCTCTCGGTGGGCGAGACGAAGTTGCCCGCCGCGTTGTTGACCAGCCCCGTGAGGCCGCCGCTCTGGAACAGGCTCTCGACCATCTCGTCGACCTGCTGCGCGATGCGGATGTCCACGCCGAAGGCGTCGATGCGCCGGCCCGGGAACTGCTGGCGCCATTCGGCCGCCGTCTCCTCGCAGACCGACTGGCGCCGGCCGCAGATGGCCACGTCGGCGCCGAGGCTCAGGAAGCGCTCGGCCATCGCGCGGCCGAGGCCGGTGCCCCCGCCAGTCACCAGGATGCGCTGGCCGCTCATGAGGGAAGCTTCAAACATGGTTCGTCTCCTTGGTCGATGAGAAGATGAAAAGGCGGCAGGAAACAGAGAGGAAAACAGTCGCCGCCACCGGCCGCATGCTACGCGCGCGGCGCCCCGGCGGCTTGCGGGAAGTGGCTCCGGCCCTCGGGCGAGAATGCGCGAAACGATTCTTCCGGAGACCAGGACCGATGCCGAGTTCAGCAGCCAGCCCCGCCGACGACCATGACTTCGCACCGCTGGGGGGCGTTCGCGTCCTCAGCCTCGCGCTGAACCTGCCCGGCCCCGCCGCGCTGCTGCGCTGCCGGGGCATGGGCGCCGCCTGCCTCAAGCTGGAGCCGCCGGGCGGCGACCCGATGGCGCTCTACAACAAGCCCGCGTATGCGGCGCTGCACGAGGGCATCGGCATCCAGACGGCCGACCTGAAGACGGAAGCCGGCCAGCAGCAGCTGCACGCCGAACTCGCGCGCACCGACGTGCTGCTCACCTCGTTCCGCCCCTCCGCGCTGCGCAAGCTCGGCCTCGACTGGCCGGCGCTGCAGGCGCGCCATCCGTCGCTGTCGCAGGTGGCCATCGTCGGCGCGCCCGGCGAGCGCGCCGAGGAGCCCGGCCACGACCTGACCTACCTCGCCGAAAGCGGCCTCGTCACCGGCACCGAGCTGCCGCCCACGCTCTACGCCGACATGGGCGGCGCCCTGCTCGCGAGCGAGGCGGTGCTGAAGGCCATGCTGCTGCGCTCGCGCAAGACGGGCGGCGTGTACCTGGAAGTGGCGCTGAACGCCTCGGCCGACTGGCTCGCCCTGCCGCGCACCTGGGGCCTCACGCAGCCCTCTGGCGCGGTCGGCGGCGCGCATGCCGGCTACCGCGTCTATCCCTGCGCCGACGGTCGCGTGGCGGTAGCCGCGCTGGAGCCGCATTTCGCGACCCGGCTCTGCGAGGCCGCGCAGATCGCCTCGCGCGACATGCTGGCGCCGGCCACGCGCGAAGCACTCGCCGCATGGATCGCGACGCGCACGCGCGCCGAGCTCGAAGCCATGGCCCGCGAGCGCGACGTGCCGCTGCTCACGCTGGCCGACTGATTGATCCGGCTCAGCGGCTCGCGCCGTCGCGCTGCCGGTCTTCGCGCTTGAGCGCGAGGTAGGTGTCGAGATCGATCTCGTGCAGCTGGCGCGGGTACTGCTCGGCGCCCGCGAACCAGCGCCGCTGGCGACGCTCGGCCTGGTCCGCCCCCGGGGCCGAGAGGTAGGCGTCGAGCGTCAGGAAGTAGCGCATCGCATTGCGCTCCACCAGCCCGCGCAGCCCGCGGATGTAGTCGGGCTGGCCCTCGGGCGTCTTGCCGACCACGGTGAAGCCCACCTTTTCACTGCCGAAGGTCGCCAGGTAGGCCATGGTGCCCAGCCGCACCATGGTGTTGTGGTCGTAGCTGTAGCTGAAGTGCAGGAAGCTCTTGCGCTCGTCGAGAGCCACGGCCTCGAGCGTCACGCGGTAGTTGCTGGTGCCCAGCGGGCCGCTCTCGGCGGAGAGCTCCACCAGCAGGTGCTCGGGCGAGTTGCTGCTGACCCGGTAGACGAAGGGCAGCTCGAAGGCCTGGTCGACCGGCTTGTCGTAGCGGCGCACCACGTAGAGCGTTAGCATCTCGCGCCCCTGCGGGTCGCTGGCGACGCTGCAGCGCCGGTTGTTGACGTGCAGGGTCAGCACGTCGCACCAGTGGGCGGAGCCCTTGAGCGCGGTGCTGATTTCGGCCAGCGGATGCTCCACCACGGCATAGACGTCGCCCTGAAGGCCGTCCGCCGTTTCCATGGAATCGAGCTGCACGGGCCGGCCGAAACTGCTGCGGCCGAGCTTGTCGATCATGCGCTGGTGGGTGGCGCGCAGCGCCTGGGCGGAGGAGTTCTCCGGCGCGGCCGCGAGCGACGACTGCATCGAGGAGGCCGCGAACAGCAGCAGCGCCGCCGCCAGGGTGCGTGTCCATGAAGCCGGCGGGTGGGGCGAACTGCTCATGGGCCACACCATACAACGGACCGCCCCGCCCTCGCCTTCAGTCGGACTGCGCGGGTTTGCTGCGCCGCACCAACAGCAGCATCGCGCCGGCCAGCAGCAAGGCGCCGCCCCACTGGCGCGGGGTCATCGCCTGCGAGAACAGCGCCGCGGCCAGCAAGGCGGCCACCAACGGCTCGATCAACGTGCCGACCACCGCCGCCGTCGGCGACAGGCGCCGTGCGCCCCAGGCGAAGGCCAGGTAGGCCACCGAGGTCGTCACCACGCCCGTGTAGCCCACGCCCAGCCACTGCGCTCCCCCGGCCGGCCAGGTGATGCCCGAAGGCCACGCGACCGCGAGCATGCACAGCGCCGCCACCGTCATGCCCCAGGCCGAGGCAGCGACTGCGGGCACCCGCGCCGGCATGCGCGCGTTGCCCAGCACCACCATCGCGTAGCAGAAGGCCGAGCCCAGCGACCAGGCCACGCCAGCCGTATGCCCCGGCGCCAGCGGGCCCCAGCCGCCGGCGGGCATCACCAGCAGCAGCACACCCGCCAGCGCGAGCAGCAAGCCCGCGACCAGCCTCGGGCCGAGGCGCTCGTAGCCTCGCAGCACCGACACCAGCGCGACGATCACCGGCGCGCAGCAGATCGAAATGACGGTAGGCAGCGCCGCGCCCAGGTGCACGATGCCGGCGAACCAGCAGCTCACGTTGAGCGCCATCGCCGCGCCCGTGGCCAGCATCTGCAGCCGCTCCCGGCGCGTGAGATCCACCCAGCCCGCATCGGGCATCGCGGGCGCCCGCCAGTGCAGCCACCACAGCAGCGGCAGCCCGAGCGCGAAGCGCGCCAGCGACAGGCTCTGCGGCGCGATGCCGCCGTCGATCAGGAATTGCGCCACCAGCGCACCGCCACCCCACAGGGCGCCGGCCAGCAGCACGCCGCCCCAGGCCAGGGCGGCAGACGTTCTTGCGTTCATTGTTGAAAGTTCTCCATAGCGCCCGCCATGGCCGATCGATCCAGGATCGGCAACAGGGAGCGGGCGTGACCATCCGAGCCGCCGGCCGGCCAGGGAGGCTCGGACGACGGCGACCGCTTGCGGGTCTCAGCGCGGCGCGAAAAGCGCGCGTCAGCTGCGGGTCACGGAGGGAGGAGAACGACGATGGGCCATGTGGCGTATCTTAGGCCCCCACACTTTTTCGAGGAACGGCACATGCCACTCGTGCGGATCGAGCTTTCCAGCGACAGCCCCGAAGCCCTGGGCCCCGCCATCGGGGACGTCGTCTACCAGGCCATGAGGGACACCATCAACGTACCGGAGCACGACAAGTTCCAGGTCATCACGCGGCACGCCCCGCACGAGCTGGTGCATCCGGCAAGCTACCTCGGCGTCGTGTACTCGCCCGGCTTCGTGCTGATCCAGATCACGCTGAACCAGGGGCGCACGACCGAGATGAAGAAGGCCTTCTACAGGCGCGTGGCCGACGACCTGCACGGCCAGCTGGGCATCCGGCGCGAGGACGTGTTCATCAACCTCGTCGAGGTGTCGAAGGAGAACTGGTCCTTCGGCAACGGGGAGATGCAGTACGCCTAGCGGCGAGAATCCCGCCGATGAAACGCCAGGGCACGCTCGTTCGATGGGAAAAGGACCGTGGCTTCGGCTTCATCCGCTGTCCCGACATCTCCGCCGATGTGTTCGTGCACCTGCGCGACTTCACCGATCGGGGCATGACGCCTCAGGTCGGCATGAAGCTGAGCTTCGAGGAGATCCACGTGGGAGGCAAGGGGCCTCGCGCGATGTCGGTGCAGGCGGCTGGTGCCGGGCGGCAATCGCAGCCGCCGCGCGAGCCGGCACGGCCTCGCGGTCGGCCCGATCGTTCGACCCGCGGGCCTGCACGATCTTCCTCATCCTCGCTGCCGATGGCGCTCCTGCTCACGGCATACGCCGCATTGCTGGGCTACGGCGTGTGGACCGCGCGCCTTCCCCTGATCGCGCTCGGCGCGTTGCTGCTGCTGAGCCTGCTGACCTTCTTCATCTACGGCTTCGACAAGAACGCGGCCGGAACGGACCGGCGGCGCACGCCGGAGAACACGCTGCACCTGCTCTCGCTGATCGGGGGCTGGCCGGGCGCCTGGTTCGCGCAGCGGCTGTTCCGCCACAAGCTGAGCAAGACGAGCTTCATGGCGGCTTACTGGGCCACGGTGCTGGCGCACATGGCAGCCATGGGCGCCTGGGTCGGCAAGCTCCTGCCGGCCCTTTGAGCCGGCTGGCTCAGCGCGGCTTGCGGATGTTGCCGCGCACCGGGCCGGAAGGCTTGCGCGCGGCCGAACCCGTGCCCGAGCCGTTGTCGCGCGGCGGCAGACCGGTGTGCTGCGTGAGGATGCGGCCCTTCGAGGGCTTCACCGGCGCCAGCTTGACCGGCGCGGCCTTGGCGGCAACAGGTGCGGCCGTCGAATTCTTGCGGCGCGCGCTGGTGTAGCCGCCGTCGGTCAGCGGCTGCCACGTCGGAATGAGATGGTGCTTGCCGTTGCCGATCAGGTCGGCACGGCCCATGCTCTTGAGCGCCTCGCGCAGCAGCGGCCAGTTGTTGGCGTCGTGATAGCGCAGGAAGGCCTTGTGCAGGCGGCGGCGCTTGTCGCCGCGCACGATGTCCACCGTCTCGCTCTCGCGCGTGATCTTGCGCAGCGGGTTGCGGTTGGAGTGGTACATGGCCGTGGCCGTGGCCATCGGGCTCGGGTAGAAAGTCTGCACCTGGTCGGCACGGAAGCCGTTCTTCTTGAGCCAGATCGCGAGGTTCATCATGTCCTCGTCGCTGGTGCCCGGATGCGCGGCGATGAAGTACGGAATGAGGTACTGCTTCTTGCCCGCTTCTGCCGAGTACTTCTCGAACATCTGCTTGAACTTGTCGTAGCTGCCGATGCCGGGCTTCATCATCTTCGTGAGCGGGCCCTGCTCGGTGTGCTCGGGCGCGATCTTGAGATAGCCGCCGACGTGGTGCTGCACCAGTTCCTTCACGTACTCGGGCGACTGCACCGCCAGGTCGTAGCGCAGGCCGGAGCCGATCAGGATCTTCTTGATGCCCTTCAACGCACGCGCCCGGCGGTAGATCTTGATGAGCGGGTCGTGGTTGGTGTTGAGGTTCTGGCAGATGCCCGGGTACACGCAGCTGGGCTTGCGGCAGGCGGCCTCGATCTCGGGCGACTTGCAGCCGATGCGGTACATGTTGGCCGTGGGGCCGCCGAGGTCGGAGATGGTGCCGGTGAAGCCCTTCACCGAATCGCGGATGGCCTCGACCTCCTTGATGATCGAATCTTCCGAGCGGCTCTGGATGATGCGGCCCTCGTGCTCGGTGATCGAGCAGAAGGTGCAGCCGCCGAAGCAGCCGCGCATGATGTTCACGCTGAAGCGGATCATTTCCCACGCGGGGATCTTGGTCGCGCCGTCGTGGCTGCCGTTCTCGTCGGCGTAGCGCGGATGCGGGCTGCGCGCGTACGGCAGGTCGAACACGTGGTCCATCTCGGCCGTGGTGAGCGGAATCGGCGGCGGGTTGATCCACACGTCGCGCGCCGTGGTGCCTTCGCCATGCGCCTGCACCAGCGCGCGGGCGTTGCCGGGGTTGGTTTCCAGGTGCAGCACGCGGTTGGCGTGCGCGTAGAGCACCGGGTCGCTGCGCACCTGCTCGTAGGCCGGCAGGCGGATCACCGAGCGCTCGCGCGGCGGCACCTTGGTCTTGCCCCTGCCCTGCAGCGCAGGGTTGGGCACGAAGTTCAGCGGCTTGATGGCGGGGTTGACCACCGAGCCCGCGGCCGATCCAGCGGCTTCTGCAGCCTTGGCAACGGCTTCGGCCTCTTCTTCCTTCGCGCAGGTGGCGCCGTTGGCCTTGGCCTGGTCGGACACCATCAGGTACGGATTGACGTGCGCCTCGACGCGGCCGGGCTCGTCCACGCTGGTGGAATCGATCTCGAACCAGCCTTCCGGCGTCTCGCGGCGCACGAAGGCGGTGCCGCGCACGTCGGTGATCTGCTGCACCGGCTCCTTGGCGGCCAGGCGGTGCGCGATCTCGACGATGGCGCGCTCGGCATTGCCGTACAGCAGCAGGTCGCACTTGGAGTCGACCACGATGGAGCGACGCACCTTGTCCGACCAGTAGTCGTAGTGGGCGATGCGGCGCAGGCTGCCTTCGATGCCGCCGAGGATGATCGGCACGTCGTTCCAGGCTTCCTTGCAGCGCTGCGAATACACGATGGCCGCGCGGTCGGGGCGCGAGCCGCCGACGTCGCCTGGGGTGTAGGCATCGTCGCTGCGGATCTTCCGGTCGGCCGTGTAACGGTTGATCATCGAATCCATGTTGCCGGCGGTGACGCCGAAGAACAGGTTCGGCTTGCCCAGCGCCATGAAGGGCTCGGCGCTTTGCCAGTCGGGCTGCGCGATGATGCCCACGCGGAAGCCCTGCGCTTCCAGCATGCGGCCGATGACCGACATGCCGAAACTGGGATGGTCGACATAGGCGTCGCCCGTGACGACGATGATGTCGCAGCTGTCCCAGCCGAGCGCTTCCATCTCCTTGCGCGTAGTCGGCAGGAATTTCGCCGTGCCGAAACGGGCCGCCCAGTACTTGCGGTAGCTGGTCAGCGGCTTGGCGGCACGCGCGAAAAAGGAGACGTCGACGGGAGCGTTCATCGGTGGGAGTTGACAGCGCCGTGGGAGCGCCGTTGTGGGCAACCTTCGATTTTAGGGTTTTCCACCATGCCTGTCGCCCTGCGTGACGTGTGACCGGACTTTCCCCATGGACTCATGACCGGTCAATTTGATTGCCAAAGTCAATCAACTGAATGACAATAGCAACCATGTCCACGACTTCGCCACCCATCGACACCGCCGCCGTCAAGGCGATCCGGCAGTTCAACCGCTTCTACACGCGCCGTATCGGCGCCCTCGACCCCTACCTGGGCAGCGCCATGTCGCTGACCGACGTGCGCGTCCTGTACGAGCTGGCGCACCGCGAGATGGCCGTCGCCAGCGAGATCGGGCGCGACCTCGGGTTCGACGCAGGCTACCTGAGCCGCATCCTTCGCCGCTTCGAGAACGAGGGCTGGCTGGTCCGCGAGCCCCATCCGCGCGACGCGCGCCAGAGCGTGCTGCGCCTGACCGAGGCGGGCCATGCCGCATTCGCGCCGTTGCAACAGAAGTCGCGCGAAGAGGCGGCCGCCCTGCTCGCCTCGCTCGCACCAGCACAGCGCCAGCAGCTGGTGCACGCCATGGGCACGGTGCAGTCGCTGCTCGATCCCCAGGCGCCGCCGGCAAGGCCGCAGGCCGCCATCCTGCGGGAGCCCGGCCCCGGCGACATCGGCTGGGTGGTGCAGCAGCATGGCGAAATCTACGCACGCGAATACGGCTGGAACAGCACCTTCGAGGCACTGGTGGCCGGCATCGCGGGCGAGTTCCTGCTCAAGTTCCAGCCCGAGTGGGAGCGCTGCTGGATCGCCGAGCTCAACGGCGAGCGGGTGGGCTCGATCTTCGTGGTGCGCAAGTCGGCCACGGTGGCGCAGCTGCGCCTGCTGATCCTCACGCCCGCCGCGCGCGGGCTGGGGTTGGGCGGCAAGCTGGTGGACGAATGCATCGCCTTCGCGCGCCTGAAGGGCTACCGGAAGATGGTGCTGTGGACCAACAGCTGCCTGACGGCCGCGCGCGGCATCTACGCCAGCCGCGGCTTCCAGCTCACGGGTTCCGAGCCGCACGAGGGCTACGGCACCCCGCTCGTGGGCGAGACCTGGGAATTGAAGCTCTAGTGCCAGGAACACCGCGGAACCGGCTTGGCCGGGCCGCAGGTGTTGCCCCCGGTAGGGGGTTGGCGAAGCGACACGAAGTGCGCGCAGCCTTGGGGGCGAGCAACAGTTATTGCATGAACCAGCCGTGGCTCACCACCAGTGACTGACCGGTGAGCGCATTCGTCGGGAAGCCCGCGAACAGCAGCGCCACGCGCGCCACGTCTTCCGTGGTGGTGAACTCGCCGTCGACCGTCTCCTTCAGCATCACGTTCTTGATGACTTCCTGCTCGGTGATGCCCAACGTCTTCGCCTGCTCGGGAATCTGCTTCTCGACCAGCGGCGTGCGCACGAAGCCCGGGCAGATCACGTTGGCGCGCACGCCGTGCTTGGCACCTTCCTTCGCGACCGTCTTCGCCAGTCCGATGAGGCCGTGCTTGGCCGTCACGTAGGGTGCCTTCAGCAGCGAGGCTTCCTTGGAGTGCACCGAGCCCATGTAGATCACGCTGCCGCCACGGCCCTGCGCGTACATGTGCTTCAGGCAGGCCTTGGTGGTGAGGAAGGCGCCATCGAGGTGAATGGCGAGCATCTTCTTCCAGTCGGCGAAGCTGAACTCCTCCACCGGGTGCACGATCTGGATGCCGGCGTTGCTGATGAGGATGTCGATGCCGCCGAAGGCAGCCGCGCCCTCTTCCACCGAGGCGTTGACCTGGTCTTCGTTCGTCACGTCCACGCCCACGCCGATGGCCTGCGCGCCCGTGGCCTTGAGCTCGGCCGCGGTGGCGTCGGCCGCCTCCTTGTTGAGGTCGGCGATGATGATCTTCGCGCCTTCCTGGGCGAACAGGATGGCGATCTCCTTGCCGATGCCGCTGGCCGAGCCGGTGATGTAGGCGACCTTGTCCTTGAGTTGCATGGTGATGTTCCTTGAGGGTTGGGGTTGGAAAGCCGGCGACCCGAAGCCGCCAGCAAGAATCAGGCGAGATAGTCGTGCTCGACGGTGCCTAGCGCGAGCGTCATGTCCGCGATGTAGTGCACCGCCGATTCGACCTTGCGCACGGGCAGATCGGCCACCGGCGCCAGCGCGTGCGGATGCAGTTCGAGCGAGCCGGGCCCGCCCCACGCGCCGTGCAGCGTCACGTCGACCATGTGATAGCGCACCAGCTCGCAGATGCGCGCCGTGCCGTCGACGTGCGGAATGATCTTGAGTAGGAAGTTCGGCTGCGCGATGCCCGCGAGGATGGGCGCCGGGTCGAGCGTGCGGTGCTTGAAGCCCATCGTGGCCTTGGCCACGCGCACCTTGCCGTAGTCGAGCGTGCCGACCACCACGTCGGTCTCGTAGTCGAGCACCGGCGAGGCGAGCTTCTTCGGAAAGCCCCAGAGCTCGCGCCCGCCCGCGATGGGCGGATGGTCGTTGAGGTACATCGCATGCACGTACGCCCCCTTCTCCACGCCCTTGTCGGTGCGCAGCTGCACCGGAATGACCTGGCCCGACTCGGTGTAGTCGCCGAAGCCGGTGGAGTCGGGCATGCGGATGAACTCGTACTTGACCAGCGGCTCGACAACCTCGAGCGGCTCGGGCACCACGGCGCGCAGGGCCTCGATGTCGGTGCGGTACGTGATGATCAGGAATTCGCGCCTGATGAAGCGATAAGGGCCTGGCGGAAAGGCGGGGCTGGTCAGCGGCATCGCGAATGCCGTTCGTCGCACGTCTTCAATGTTCATGATGCAAACATTTCCTCCTGGTGAAGCTGAAGCGTTGAAGTGACGGCCCAGTCTCGCGCTGGTTTCTTAGCCGGGGCTGAATCGCCCCTGGCCCCGGCGATTCATCGAGAAAGCCCAGGCCGCTTGACGCGCCCCGAACCGTGCTCGCCGAGGTCGAAGGTGGTCACGCCGTTCACGGTGGCATCGGCGCGCAGCGTCTCGGGGTGGGCCAGCGTCACGCGCATGTCGCGCGCACCGGCCTCCCAGTGCTCCTCGACCGCGGCGCGCGAGAACTCGTAGTCCTTCGACTCCAGCTCGTAGGGCTTGTCGCGGTAGATCAGGTGGAAGATGTCGATGGGCTCGTGCGTGAGCTGCGACTGCACTTCGTGCACGCTGGGGTCGTTGCGCAGGTGGGCCGGCAGCTTGGAGATCAGGTCGGCAATGGCCTGCTGCAGGTTCATGTTGGCGGCCAGCGCATCGGTGTTCATGCGCGTGCGGCTCGAGTAGGTGATGTCCTTCTGCCGCTCCATCACGCCGGCCATGTTGTGCGGCATCTCGCCGCGCGCATTGAACAGGTCGACCTGCAGCACCACCAGCGGCTCGCTGCGCGGATGCGTGTCGAGCACGTACTGCAGCGGCGTGTTCGAGACGATGCCGCCGTCCCAGTAGTCGTCGCCGTCGATGCTCACGGGCGCGAAGCCCGGCGGCAGCGCGCCGCTGGCCATGATGTGCTCGGGCCCGATCAGCTGGCGCGTGTTGTCGAAGTACACCGAGTTGCCGGTGCGCACGTTCACCGCCCCAACGCTGAAGCGCGCCTCGCAGGCGTTGATGCGGTCGAAGTCGACGAGGCGCTCGAGCGTGGACTTCAGCGGCGAGGTGTCGTAGTAGCTCAGCAGCGGCGCCGCCCCGCCCATCAGGAAGGCCGGCGAATAGCGCGGCTCGAAGAAGCCCGGAATGCCCACCAGCGAGGCCATGGTGGCGCTGAACTGGTTCTGGGTGGCGCGGTCGCCCAGCCATGGAGGCAGGCGCTGCGAAGGCCCGGAAGACACGAGATGCCAGAACTCGCGCAGCCGGTCGACCCGCTTTTCCTGTGCGTTGCCGGCGATCAGCGCGGCATTGATGGCGCCGATGGAAACGCCTGCGATCCAGTGCGGCTGCAGCTCGGTTTCGCTGAGCGCCGCATACACGCCGGCCTGGTAGGCGCCGAGCGCGCCCCCGCCCTGCAGCACCAGCGCCTTGCGGGCGGTGCGCATGTCCTCGCGGCGCGAGGCGAAGGGGTCGAGGGGCTTCCTGGATGCACTGGAAGCGGTGGAGGCGGCACGGGTTCGGGTTTTCTTCTTCGGTGGTGTCGTCGTCATGCGTTCATTTGACACCAGCCCCGAGACGCCAACCTGACGAGGGACTTATCCAGGGGCTGTGCCCCTGGAACGAAGTCACATCTTCGGCAGCATCTGCCCGCGAATCTCGCCGCCGGGGTTGGCGGCCGTGTGGATGTTGGCGTACCACTTGCCCGCCGACAGGTCCGCGGCCTGTGCCGGCGTGAGCGTGGCCTGGCCCTCGATCGGGCTTGCCGGGTTGGCGAAAGGCAGCACCACGCCGGCATTGGCGCCCGCGGCGGCCGGACCGTGGAAGTGCGCCATGGTGGCCGGGCCGCTCAGGCCGGTGTAGGTGATCTTGTACTTGAGCACGTTGGTGTCGCGGTCGAGCCAGGCCTCGGCCATGCCGCTGCCGCGCGTCATGTTGGGCGGGACTTCGCTGGCTGCGTTCATCGCGCCGCTGAAGCTCGCGACGTTCGACTTCGACATCATTCCGCAGCCGACCAGCGCGGCACTGGCCACCCCGGTAACGAGGGCTGCGCGCAAAAAGGTGCCATATTTGGTCATGAGCTTGATCTCCTGAGTAATGAAAGCCTCCACAGCATAGGCAGCGCGGAGGGCCTGTCTTGTCGGCCACCACCCCGACTTTGATGGCCGCCGGAGGGCCCGAGACGGCTGCAAGAGCTGCTGAACGGCGGCGAGAGGCTGAAAGAGAATGCAACGATGACTTCCACCTACCTCCCCACCGCCCGCAACGTGGTCGATTTCTGGCGCGAGGCCGGCCCCGACCGCTGGTTCGCCAAGAACGATTCCTTCGACGCCGACTTTGCCCTGCGCTTCTCGCAGGCCCACCAGGCGGCAGCCCGTGGCGAGCTCGATCATTGGGCGTCCGACGCCGAAGGCGCGCTGGCCCTGCTCGTGCTGCTCGACCAGTTTCCCCGCAACACCTGGCGCGGCAATGCGCACATGCTGGCCACCGACGGCAAGGCTCTGGCCGTGGCGAAGCAGGCGATCGAGGCGGGCTTCGACCGGCAGTGCGAGCCCGTGCTGCAACGTTTCTTCTACCTGCCCTTCATGCACTCGGAGGTGCTGGCCGAACAGGAGCGCTCGGTCGAACTCAACGCCGCGCTCGACGACAACACGCAGCGCTATGCCGTGCTGCACCGCGACATCGTCGCGCGCTTCGGCCGCTTTCCGCACCGCAACAGCATGCTCGGGCGCACCAGCACGGCGGAGGAGCAGAAGTTCCTGGACGAAGGCGGCTTCGCCGGCTGACCGGTACGCGGCGACGGCACTCAGCTGTCGTTGTGCGGCAGCGGCACCTCGCGCGTGGGCGAAGGGTTCAGCTCGGCGATGCCCTTGGTGTCCTTCATCGAGCCGTAGGTGCGCGCGTAGACCCAGGTGAACTCCGCGCCCAGCAGGAAGATCTGCGCCGAGTAGTACACCCACACAAGCACCACTACCAGCGAGCCCGCAGCGCCGTAGCCCGAGGCCACGCTGCTCTTGCCGATGTACAGGCCGATCAGGTGCTTGCCCACGGTGAAGAGCAGCGCCGTCACCGCCGCGCCCACCCACACGTCGCGCCACTGCACCTTGGCGCGCGGCATGATCTTGTAGATCATCGCGAAGATCGCCGTCACCATCGCGAAGCTGAAGACGAAGTTGACGAGCTGCGCGGTCGTCTCCCAGGCGCCGAACACCGGCGACCACCACTTGCCCAACGCCGCGAGCCCGGCGCTCGCAACCAGCGACACCATGAGCAGGAAGCCGATGCCCATGATCATGCTGAACGACAGCAGCCGCACGCGCAGCATGTTGAACAGGCCCTTGTTCTTGACGCGGGCCGGCGCGCGCCAGATGCGGTCCAGCGCGTCCTGCAGCTCGCCGAAGACGGTGGTGGCGCCCACCACCACCAGGCCGATGCCGATCACCGTGGCCACGATGCCCTCGGCCGGCTTGTTGACGGCCTTCAGCATGCCCTGCACCGCAGCCGCGCCCTGCTCGCCCATCAGGCCCGAGAGCTGGGCGAAGATCTCGCCGCGCGCGGCCTCCTGCCCGAAGACCAGCCCGGCCACCGCGATCACGATCAGCAGCAGCGGCGCGATCGAGAACACCGTGTAGTAGGCCAGTGCGGCGCCCATGCTCGGGGCATAGTCGTTCGACCACGAATTGAAGGCCCGGCGGCAGAGATCGAAGAGCGCGCGCAGTTGCGTGACCATGCTGGAATGTCCTCCATGAAGCGGCCGGGCACCGCGCTGTCGCTGCGGTGCCCGGCGTGTTGAAAGCATGCCTACGATAATCGCTCGACATGCAACCGTCTCCCCCCGCAGCCCACCCGCAGTCGCCGCGCGACCTTTTCGTCTCGTTCACCTGGCTTGCGCTGCAGGGCTTCGGTGGCGTGCTGGCCATCGTCCAGCGCGAGATGGTCGAGAAGAAGAAATGGCTCACGCCCGAGCAATTCCTCGAGGACTGGGCCGTGGCGCAGGTGATGCCGGGGCCCAACGTGATCAACCTCGCCCTGATGATCGGCGACCGCTACTTCGGCCTGCGCGGCGCGCTGGCCGCGGTGGCTGGCATGCTGACCATTCCGCTGGTGGTGATCCTCGCGCTGGCCGTGCTGTATGCGCACTACGCCGGCAACCCGCAGGTGGCTGCCGCGCTGCGGGGCATGGGGGCGGTGTCCGGCGGGCTCATCGCCGCCACGGGCATCAAGCTGGTGCCGCAGCTGCGCAAGCACCCGCTGGGCTTCACGACCTGCCTGGTCTTCATGGCGCTGGTCTTCGTGGCCATCGCGGTGCTGAAGATTCCGCTCGGCTGGGTGCTGCTGGTGGTCGGCGGCGTGGCCTGCATCTGGACCTGGAAGAGGATCGCCCCATGACCATCGTCATGCAGTGGCACGACTGGCTGGCCCTCTTCGGGCAGTACATGCTGCTGTCGCTGCTGTCGATCAGCGGCGCCATCACCACGGTGCCCGACATGCACCGCTACCTCGTTTCGCAGCACGGCTGGCTCACCGACGCGCAGTTCAGTTCCTCGGTCGCCATCGCGCAGGCGGCGCCCGGGCCCAACGTGCTGTTCGTGGCGCTGATGGGCTGGAACGTGGGCCTCAACGCGGGCGGCGGCATCGGCGCGGGGCCTCATGCCTGGCTGCTCGGCCTCTTCGGGCTGATGGTCACGATGCTGGGCATCATGCTGCCGAGCACCACCCTCACCTACTTCGCCACCCGCTGGGGCCACCGCAACCGCACGCGCCGCGAGGTACGCGCCTTCAAGCAGGGCATGGCGCCCGTGGTGGTCGGACTGCTGATCGCCACCGGCTGGGTGCTGGCGGCCGGAAACCATGCCGGCGATGCGCCCGCGTGGCACCTGTGGCTGCTGACCGGCGCCGCCGCGCTTATCGTCTGGCGCACGCGCATCCACCTGCTCTGGCTGCTCGGCGCCGGCGCGGTGCTGGGCGCCGTGGGCTTCGTCTGATCCTTCCCATCCCTTTCATCAGGAACACATCGACATGTCGCAACTTCGCCCGCTCGGCCGCTCCGGCCTCCAGGTTTCCCCGCTCGCCTTCGGCGGCAACGTGTTCGGCTGGACCGTCGACGAGGCGGCCTCGTTCAAGCTGCTCGACGCCTGGCTGGACGCGGGCTTCAACTTCGTCGACACCGCGGACGTGTACTCGGCATGGGTGCCGGGCCACACCGGTGGAGAGTCGGAAACCATCATCGGCAAGTGGCTCAAGCAAAGCGGCAAGCGCAACCGCGTGGTGCTGGCCACCAAGGTCGGCAAGCCCATGGGCGAAGGCAAGGTGGGCCTTGCGCCCAAGTACATCCGCGAAGCCGTCGAGGCCTCGCTCAAGCGCCTGCAGACGGACCACATCGACCTCTACCAGTCGCACGACGACGATGCCAATACGCCGCTGGAGGAATCGCTCGGCGCCTTCGACGACCTGATCAAGCAGGGCAAGGTGCGCGCCGTCGGCGCGTCGAACTACACGGCGCCGCGCCTGGCCGAGGCGCTCGACGTGTCGGAGCGCCTGGGCATCGCCCGCTACGAGAGCCTGCAGCCGCTGTACAACCTGTACGACCGCGCCGTGTTCGAGGACGCGCTGGAGCCGCTGTGCATCAAGCGCGAAGTGGGCGTGATCAACTTCTACGCGCTGGCCGCCGGCTTCCTCACGGGCAAGTACCGCACCGAGGCCGATGCCGCCAAGAGTCCGCGCGGCGCCAACACCACCAAGAAGTACCTCAACGAACGCGGCCTGCGCATCCTCGACGCGCTCGACAAGGTGGCCCAGCAGTACAACGCCAAGCCGGGCCAGGTCGCCATCGCATGGCAGATCGCGCGACCGGGCGTGACTGCGCCCATCGCCAGCGCGACCTCCATCGCGCAGCTCGAGGAACTCGTGGTCGCGACGCAGCTGAAGCTCGACGCGGGCACCATCGAGATGCTCGACCGCGCCAGCGCCGAGACGGCGAAGCCCGCGGCCTGATGAGCGTGTTCGACGCCATCGCGGCGCCCACGCTGGAGCACTTCGTCGACCTGCGCGTCGAGGTGGGCGTGCCGCAGATCCTGGGCAACGGCCCGCGCGGGCTGCGCCGCGTGGTGCCGATCACCGGCGGCGAGGCCATCGGCCACGGCTGGCGGGCCCGAGTGCTGCCCGGCGGCAGCGACTTCCAGCTGATCGTGAGCGACACGCTCTCCGAACTCGACGCTCGCTACAGCCTCGAGACCGATGCAGGCGACCTGGTCTACGTGCAGAACAACGCCCTGCGTTCGGCCTCGCCCGAAACGATGGCCAGGCTGCTGCGCGGCGAGCCGGTCGATCCGTAGCAGGTGTACTTCCGCTGCAGCCCGCGCTTCGAGACCGCCTCGGCCTCGCTGAAGTGGATCAACGAGCGCATGTTCACCGGGGCCGGCGTGCGCCACCCGGCCGAGGTGGTGATGCGCTTCTTCGTTTTGCGTTAGTCGTCAGCCTCCGGCGCGGGCACCTGAGCAATCGAGCGCCTCAGTCAGTCAAGCCAACCGGGTGTCCTACGTCGCTTCCCGCGTGACGCCGCCGTTGAGCGATCGTGGCTTCGCTCTCAGCCAGAGCGCGCTCTGCGTCCTCTCGGGCTTCCGACTTTGCGATCGCATCCTTGTACTTCTGGGCCTGTGCGGTCGCCCACCCGACCACCAAGGTGCACAGCCCAACCAGGGGCTCGAGTCTCTGGCCTTTGTCCGGATCGAACAGCCACCAAAACAGAAGCCCGGTCACGACCAGAGAACCGCCCGTCAACCAACGCAGTCCCGTACGTGAGAACCATCTGCCCGTGTAATCGCCCTCCAGAGCCCTGCTCCGATCCTCCAGCTTTTCCACGCGCCGTCGATCCTTGGAAGACTCGGCGAACAAGGCGCTGCTGACGCGCTCGTAGACCAGGAAGTCCTCGATCATCCTTGCGATCACGCTGTGCGAAAACTGTAGCGGGCCGTCGAAGTGACCCCAGATCAGCCGCGACTTCTTGCGTCGGACGTTTCTTGACTCAAAGGGATAGAACAACACAACCACGCTTCCCAGCGCGCTTTGCGAAACCACCAGCGTGCACCCCGACTCCAGATCGCGCTCACCAGCACCGCCGACCGGATGCTGACCGCAGAAGAGTTGAATCGTGCGGCGCGCGTCGATGCGACTGACGTACATCGATTCAAACCACCCTGCATCCATCGCATGGTCGCAGGCAGATCTGAAGTGGAGCTCAATCCGGTCGGCAACGATGTCCCAACTGACCCTGCGATAGAGAAGCTGTAGAGCAGCCGCATCGTTGATTGCCGCCTGCTTCTTCAAGGCTTCGGCATGAGAGGCGTCCTGCTCCTCCGTCAGGGCGAAGCTGATGTTCATGCGAGAGTCATCGGGCCAGTTCATTCACTGAGTCTATCCACGGCTTCTGCCGGATGACTTCAGCGATCGAACCAATACCGCGCACTCTTAGCCATCGACCGGATTCAGCGGCGTCGCAAGGATGCGCTGGTAAAAAGCCACGTCGAGCCAGCGCCCGAACTTGAAGCCGGCCTGCCGCACGGTGCCCGAGTGCTCGAAGCCCAGGCGCTCGTGCAGCGCGATGCTGCCGGCGTTCGCGGCGTCGATGGCGCCGACCATCACGTGCACGTCGCGCTTCACGGCCTCCTCGATGATCGCTTCCATCAGCGTGCGGCCCAGGCCCGCGCCGCGATGCGCGCTGTCCACGTAGACCGAGTGCTCCACCGTGTACTTGTAGGCGGGAAAGGCGCGGAAGGTGCCGTAGCTCGCGAAGCCCAGCAGCTTGCCGCTGTCGTCCTCGGCGCCGATCACCGGGAAGCCGTTGGCGCGCTTGGTGGCGAACCACGTGACCATGTTCTCGGCGGTGCGTGGCTTGTAGTCGTACAGGGCGGTGGAAGTGACGATGGCCTCGTTGAGGATGGCCAGGATCGCGGCGGAGTGGGCTTCTTCGGTGCAGGAGATGAGACGCATGGTGCGGTTCCTCGTTCGGGTTTCGTTGAAATTTCGTTCAATATAGGAGAATAATAATCTCATATGAGAAACGATTCATCTCCCGTCGACACCCCGGGTCCGAACATCGACATGCTCATCGCCACCCGGCTGCTGGCATTGAGGCAGGCGCAGGGGCTGAGCCTCGCCGACCTGGCCGAGCGTTCGGGCGTGAGCAAGGCCATGATTTCCAAGGTGGAACGCGCCCAGAGCAGCCCCACCGCCGTGCTGCTGGGAAAGCTGGCGGCCGGGCTCGGCGTGGCGCTGGCGCAGCTGCTGACCGAGGAGAAAGCGCAGCCGAAGCGACTGCGCACGCGCGCCGGGCAGGAGGTCTGGCGCGACCCGCAAGCGGGCTATCTACGGCGTCAGGTCGCCGAGCGCCAGGCGGGCAGCGGCGTCGAGATGGTCGAGATCGAACTGCCGCGTTCGGCGCAGGTCGACTACCCGCGCTGGAGCGGCAAGCCATACCGCCAGTGCCTGTGGATGCTCGAAGGAGAACTGCGGGTGGACTACGGCGACGAGCGCTTCGAGCTCGCACCGGGCGACTGCCTCGACTTCGGAGTCGACCGGCCGCTGGTCTTCAAGGCGCTGGGGCGCGGTGCCTGCCGCTATCTGCTGGTGGCGAGCCCGGAATAGGCGGCGCACGGGGGTGGCGTACCCCCGAGGTAGGCAAGCTCCCACATTCACATTCGGCGCGCACCGGTGCTGCGGGCGGCGCCGGCCGGAATACTGCAAGACATCTCGACTTCCGGAGGAACGACGATGTCTTTCGCGCTCTACATGATCGGTTTCCTGATTTTCCTGGCCGGCGTCGCCTGGGGCGCCTCGGTGGCCGGCGTGCCCACGCTCTACATCGGCATCGGCGCGGTGATCCTGCTGGGTATCGGCATCTTCAGCGCGGTGGGCCGCACGCGCGGCAAGGACCCTTCCTGAGTTCACGCGGGCTTCACGCCGCCCGCACAGAGGGTCGCTAACTTCGCAGCGCGCATCGCGAGAGGCGGTGCGCGTTGCTTCAAGTCAGCGGCCCCATGCATACATCTCCAACCTTCTTTTCCCCGCTTCTTCCCTCCGCCTCTTCGGCGGCGCCCGCACCGGCCTCTGCTGCCGGCAACGGCATGGGCCATCTCAAGGTCGATTTGCTCGTCGTCGGCGCCAGCTTCGCGGGCCTCGCCTGTGCCCGGGCGGCGGCGCTCGCTGGCCTCAGCGTGATGGTGCTGGAGAAGAAGACCGCGGCCGGCGCCAAGCTGCACACCACCGGCATCATCGTCAAGGACGCGGTCGACAGCGTGCCCTGGCTGGCCGAGGTGCCGCCCGCGCTGGTGCGCCGCATCGAGGGCGTGCGGCTCTACGCCCCCGACATGCATCACGTCGACCTGCATGCGCCCGGCTACTGGTTCTGGGCCACCGACGCGCCCGCCCTGCTCGACTGGATGGTCGATTCGACCCGCGCCTGCGGCGTCGACGTGCGGCTGGGCATGCTGTTCGAGCAGGCCCTGTGGCTCGACGGCCGCTGGGAAGTGCCGCTGACGCACGGCCCCTGCATCACGGCTACCTACCTCGTGGGCGCGGACGGCCCGCACTCGCGCGTCGCCAAGGCACTGGGCCTGTCGCGCAACACGCGCTTTCTCTACGGCGTGGAGCACGAATACCAGGGCGCAAGGATGGCGCCCGACCTGCTGCACTGCTTCATCGACCGCAAGCTCGCGCCCGGCTACATCGGCTGGGCGCTCGAAGGGGTCGGCGTGAGCCAGATCGGGCTGGCGCGCCGCATGGTGCACGACGATGCGGGCGCGCTGAGGCTCGAACCGCTGCTGCGCAAGATCGCCCCGGTGGTCACGCCCGGCGACGCGCCGCCCGTCGCGGTGCGCGCGGGAATGATCCCCTGCGGCGGCGTGCTGCCGGTGGTGGCGCGCGAAGGGGCGCTGCTGGTGGGCGATGCAGCGGGCATGGTGTCGCCGGTGACCGCCGGCGGCATCCACACGGCCCTTCTGCACGGGCAAGGCGCCGGCGAGGCCGTGGCGCGCTTCGTGCGCGGCGAGGTCGGCGACCCGGCCACGTGGTTCGTGCGCGGCTACCCGGGCTTCAGGCTCAAGCGCACGCTGCGCTGGGCCTTCGATCATTTCCAGAACGACTGGATGTTCAACCGCCTGCTGGGCACGCCGCCGATGCGGCGCATGGCGGAACTCGTCTACTTCCACCGCAAGGGCAGGTCGCTGCCCCGGGGCTAGGAAAGAACCGGAAAAGAGTCAGGAAAGAGCAGAGAAAGAGATCAGGCGCTGCGCTGACGCAGTGCCTCGTAGAGGCAGACACCGCTGGCCACCGAGACGTTCAGGCTCTCGACCGCGCCGGCCATCGGGATGCTCACCAGCTCGTCGCAGGTCTTGCGCGTGAGCTGCCGCATGCCCTCGCCCTCGGCGCCCAGCACCAGCGCCAGCGGGCGCTTGAAGTCGCTCTGGTAGATGGTGCCCGGCGCGTCGTCGCTGGTACCCACGCACCAGATGTTGCGCTCCTTGAGCTCGTTGAGGGTGCGCGCGAGATTCGTGACCATGAAGTACGGCACCGTCTCGGCCGCACCGCTCGCCACCTTGGCCACGGTGGCGTTGATGCCGGCCGCGTGGTCCTTGGGGGCGATGACCGCGTGCGCGCCGGCGCCGTCGGCCACGCGCAGGCAGGCGCCGAGGTTGTGCGGATCGGTCACGCCGTCGAGCACCAGCAGCAGGGGCACGGTGCCGGCCTCTTCGAGGCCTTCGAGCAGTTCGTCGAGAGAGCGGACCTGGGCCACGGGCTCGACCCGCGCCACCACGCCCTGGTGGCCGTGGCTGCCGCTGAGCTTGGAGAGCCGCGCGCCGTCGGCCTCGATGAGTCGCACGCCGGTTTCCTGCGCTCGCGCGAGGAACTGTTTCATGCGCGCGTCGCGCCGGCTGGCGTCGAACAACACTTCGAGCACCGACTTCGGCGCGGTCTTGAGGCGCACGCCCACGGCATGGAAGCCGAAGATCACTTTGGGGGAAGACATCCGTGGATTATCCCAGCCCCCTCGGGGCCGGCCCGCCGTGCGCGTTCAGGCGATCGGCAGGCCGCTGAGCGCGCGGGTGCGCTCGTCGTGCAGTTCCTGCACCGCCAGCGCGTTCGGATGCACTTTCGCGGCGTTGCCCACGCTCTCCAGGTACTGGCAGGCGGCGTGGCCCTGGGCGGCCTTTTCATAGCGGGCGATCCAGGCGTCGCGCGCGGGCAGCTTCTCGGGCGATACCGGCCACACGCCCGGCTGGGGCCGCATGTGGTCGCCAATGCCCACGCGCCAAGGCTTGGCGCTCACGCGGGCGCGAAAGCAGTTCTGGTTGCGGCACATGCGCGCGTAGACCTTGTCGACGCCCAGCGCATGGAAGCAATCGGCCACCGCGGTAGCGGCCGGGTCGAAGACGTCGTGCATCGCCAGCAAACGAAAGCCCGCGGGGGTGCGGTAGATGCGCAGATGCCAGTCGGGATGCTGCTGCATGAAACGTGCGATGCGCTCCGCCGCCCGCTTCTCCGGTGCGGGGTTGCCGCTGTGCTCGCCGCGCTTCTTGCGCTGGCCGATGACCCACGCCACGACGAAGACCACGATGCCCGCGATCAACCCGCCCAGCCAGGTCCTGGCGGCCCAGCCGCCGACCACGCCGGCGATCAGCGCCGGCACCAGCGCGAAGCCGAACACGCTGCCGCGCAGGGGCTCCTCGAAGTCGATGTCGACGAACAGCACGTCGGGCGTGTTGAGGCAGCGCGCGCCGTAGGTGTTGCGCGTGATGACGGTGTCGCCCTGGCGCTCGACGATTTCCTCGCGGATCGGCACGCCGTCGGCGCCGTTGTAGGGCATCTTGCGCTCGCGGAGTTCGAGCTTCTCGCCCTTGTGGACGATGCGGTCGAAGGCCTCGCGGGTGCGCTGGTCGGCGTGCGCCTGCGCGGCCACGGGGCTCTCGTCGGACCAGCCGTAGCGGCGCACGGTGACCTGCTTGCCGGCCACGCGCTCCTGGACGCGGCCTTCGGCCCAGAACTGGGGAACGATCATCGCCTCAGGCCTTTCCGCCGAACAGCAGCCAGACCAGGACCGCCGCGAGCAGGATGATCAGGATCGGCAGCCACTTGTAGCCGTCGCCCTGCACGCGGCCCGGCTCGACCATGGGGCGCCGGGGCATGTGCTGGGTCAGCGGGCCGAAGCTGCCGAGCGCGGGGTCGTCGTGGTTGTCGACCAGCCGCTTGGCGGCCGACAGGCTCAGCCCGGTGGCTTCGCGCGTGAGGCGGATGGCCTCCATCTTGTTGCCCTGCGCCAGGGCAGCGAGCGCGGTGGACGGCATCGATGCGAAGCCGCGATCCTGCTTGGCCGCGGTGGGAACGCAACGTCCGCCTTCGCTGTCGTCCTCTCCCCTTTCCAGCCGGTCGGCATACCGGTCCACAGCTTCCTTGGCCGACTTGAGGTCCACGCCCGTGCGGCTGCGCACGATCTTGATGGCCTCGATCATCCTGCCGCGCTGCAGCGCCAGGACGGCGTCGGGCGGAAGCTCCTCCATGAATATCTCCTCGAAAGTGACGGGCGCTTTATTTATGTTTCATAGCTTATTGCGCTTGTCAGGCGGGCGCCAGAGCCACTTTTTCATTAAGAGCGACGCGCCCGGCCTCGATGGTGATACGTCGTTCGCAACGCGCCGCGATGCCCCGGTCGTGGGTGACGAGCACGAGCGTGGTGCCGAGCTCGCGGTTCAGGTCGAACATCAGCTGCATGACCTGCTCGCCGGTGGCGAAGTCGAGGCTGCCGGTGGGCTCGTCGGCCAGCAGCAGCGCCGGCTGGACGACGAAGGCGCGGGCCAGCGCCACGCGCTGCTGTTCGCCGCCGGAGAGCACTTTCGGGTAGTGCCCTAGCCGCTGGCCCAGGCCGACGCGGCCGAGCATTTCGGTGGCGGCCTTGCGGGCGTCCTTGCGGTTGGACAGCTCCAGCGGGAGCATCACGTTCTCGAGCGCGCTCAGATTGCCGAGCAACTGGAAGCTCTGGAACACGAAGCCCACGCGCTGGGCGCGCACCGCGGCGCGCTCATCCTCGTCGATGGCGAAGATGTCCTGGCCGGCCAGGCGCACCGTGCCGCGCGTGGGCGTATCCAGCCCCGCGATGATCGACAGCAGCGTGCTCTTGCCGGAGCCCGAGGCGCCGACGATGGCGGCGGTTTCCCGCGCGCCGAGGGTGAAATCGATGTCCTGCAGAATGTCCAGCGTGCCTGTCGAATCGGTGACGGACTTGAACACATGCTCGACGGCGACAATGGCATCAGACGGGGGTTGGGACATGGAAAGGCTCTGGTTTTGAATCGACGTGACTTTATCTTGACCACCACCGCGCTCGGCGGCGCGGGGCTATGGACGACCGCGGCGCAGGCCCAGGCCCAGGCCCAGTCCCAGACATCTTCGTCTTCGGGCAAGCCGGTGATCCTGGTGCTCGGCGATTCGCTGAGCGCAGAGTACGGCCTCAAGCGCGGCGAAGGCTGGGTACCCTTGCTCGAAAAAAGGCTTGCGCAGCAGAAGGTCGCGGCCACCGTGGTCAACGCCAGCATCAGCGGCGACACCAGTTCCGGCGGGCGCGCACGTTTCGCGCCGCTGCTCGCGCAGCACAAGCCCAGCCTCGTGGTGCTCGAGCTCGGCGCCAACGACGCCCTGCGCGGCCTGCCGCTCACCGACACCGAGAACAACCTGATGCAGATCACCAAAGCGGCCCAGGCTGCGGGCGCGAAGGTGCTGATCGTCGGCATCCAGGTGCCCCCGAACTACGGTGGCGACTACACGCGGCGCTTCGAGGCGGTGTTCTCCAAGGTGGCCGAGGCGACCAAGTCGGGGCTGGTGCCCTTCCTGCTCAAGGGCGTGGCCGACGCGCCCGATGCGCTCTCGCTGTTCCAGGCCGACCGCATCCACCCGACGGCGGCCGCGCAGCCTCGACTGCTTGACAACGTCTGGCCCGAGCTGCGCAAGCTCCTGCCGAAGCAATGAAAAAAGCCGCCGCGGGCGCAGGCCCGCGGCGGCTTTTTGATTGGCACGCCAGAAGCGAATCAACCGTTCTTGGTAGGCAACTCGGGAACCGTGGGGGGATCGCGTTCGAGCGAAGCCACATCGGTCTCCGGGTCTCCAGGAGCCAGGCCGTCGCTGCTCGGATTGAGTTTGCGGTTCGCCTTTTCCCGGAGCTTTTCTTCCTTCTTTTTCTTCTTGGCCAGCTCTTTCTGGCGCTTCTCGTAGCCGTAGTTGGGTGTTGCCACTGCTTCTCCTTAGGCGCGGCAGTCAGGGTGACTGCACGTGGCCTACTGTAAGCGATAACGGTGCAGTCCCGGGAGGGTACCCCACGACGCGCCCCGGGCCATGGGAAGCGGTTTATTACATCCGGGCCAGGGCCTGCTGCAGATCGGCGCGCAGGTCGTCGACGTCCTCCAGGCCGATGGAAAAACGCACGAGCGTTCCCTTGTAGGGCCAGCGCGCCACGCTCGCGTCGCGCATCAGGCCGATGTCGTAGGGCACGACGAGACTGATCGGCCCGCCCCACGAGTAGCCGAGGCGGAACAGCTGCAGGCTGTCGCAGAAACGGTCGACCTGCTCGGTGCTGTAGCGCTCGTCGAACACCACCGAGAACAGCCCGGCGGCCAGGTTGGTTTCGCCGCAGAGCGCACGCCAGTGGACATGGCCCGGCGAGTCTTCGAGCGCGGGATGAAGCACCTGCGCGATCTCCTCGCAGCCGTTGAGCCAGCCGGCCAGTTCGCGCGCCGCGCGGTCGTGCGCGGCATAGCGCAGCGCGATGCTCGGAAGCGAACGCAGCAGCGTCTCGACGTCGCCCACGCCGATGCCGAAGCCCATGCGCATGTGGGTGAGCTTGAGCGCGCGGTGCAGGCGCTCGTCGCGGGTGGTCACGCTGCCCATGAGCACGTCGCCGCCGCCGCTGGGGTACTTGGTGAGCGCGTGCACCGAGATGTCGACGCCCTGCCCGCTGCCGTTGAAATCGAAGGGCGCGAAGGCCAGGCCGGCGCCCCAGGTGTTGTCCAGCGCGGTCATCACGCCGCGTGCGCGGCAGATGTTCACCAGCGCGGGCAGGTCGGGGAACTCCATGGTCACCGAGCCCGCCGCCTCGACCCACACCAGCCGCGTGCGATCCGACAGCTTGGCCGCGAGGTCGGCCGGGTTCATAGCGTCGTACAGGCGATGCGTGATGCCGAAGTTCGCCAGCTCGCCGGTGGCCAGCGCCTTGTTCGGGCCGTAGGCGTTGTCGGGGATCAGCACCTCGTCGCCCGTCTTCAGGAAGGCGAACGAGACCAGCGAGATGGCCGCCAGCCCGCTGGGCACGAGCAGGCATTCGGTGCCGCCTTCGAGCGTGGCCAGGCGCTCCTCCAGCGTGAAGGTGGTGGGCGTGCCGTGCAGGCCGTAGGTGTAGCCGGCCTTGGTGCGCCAGTCGCGCGCGCGCATGGCGGCCACGTCGGCGAAGAACACGGTCGACGCCTTGAACACGCCGGGCTGCGGCGCGGCGAAGGTTGCGGGCGGAACGTAGGGGTGGTGGATCAGGGTCGTGGAGGGCTTGCTCATGTGCAGATGCTAGTGGATCGAATCCGGGGCCTGCCGCTCAGGCCTGCCTGCGGCGCTTTCTGCGGCGACGGAGCCCCATTTGCGCGCGGTCCGTGCCCTTGCCAGAATCCGGCAACCAAGCTGGAACCTGCGAATGACCCTGACCGGTGGCTGCCTCTGCGGTGCGTTGCGATTCGAGATCGACGGGCCGGTGCGCATGCGCGGGCTCTGCCTGTGCCGGACCTGCCAGAAGGTTTCGGGAGGCGCCGGCAACCTGTTCGTGGGCCTGGAGGCTGCGGCCTTCCGATACACCCGCGGCGAGCCGCGCAGATTCGCCCGCGCGGACGCGTCCGATGCACCGGCGCGCGAGTTCTGTGCCGAATGCGGCGTGCATGTGGCCTCCCGTTCGCCCAAGGCCCCCGGTGGCTTGATCGTCAAGGTTGGTGCGCTGGATGACCCCGGCGCCTTCGGGAAGGCCGACATGGTGTTCTGGACGCAGGAGAAGCAGGCCTTCCACCACCTGCCCGAGGACGCGACCATCTTCGAACGGCTCCCGGGCCGATAGATAGGGACAGCATGCAGCTGACACGCCTGCCCTCCCCGCGCCTTCGACCCTTCGTCCGGCTGATGTGGGCTTCGGCGCCTGCGGAAAAGCCCGCCGAGCGACCGGGCGCGCGCGAGCATGTGCTGCCCACGGGCGGCATGCATCTCGTGTTCCGGCTCGGCGGGCCGCCGTTGCGCCTCTTCAGCGACGATGCGGACGCCGATGGCTTCACCGTGGGCCACGCCATGGTGGGCGGCGCCCGCTCCGCCTTCTTCGTGCGCGACGTGTCGATCCAGACACACTCGGTCGGCGTGATGCTGCACCCGGGTGCGGCGCGGGCGCTGCTCGGTGCCCCCGAAGACGCATTGGCCGAATGCCACACGCCGCTCGATGCGCTCTGGGGCGCGGACGCGGGCTTCGCGCTCGAACAGCTCCAGGGTGCGGCCTCCCTGGAGCGCCAGCTTGCGACCCTCGAGGCCCTGCTGAGCGCCCGCCTTGCCGCCCGCGCCATGCATGGCCTGCACCCCGCGGTGGCACAGGCGCTGGCGAGCCTGTCCAGCGCCGACGATGACGGGCAGGCAGTTGCCATCCGCGAACTGGTGAAGCAAAGCGGCTACAGCCACCGCCGCTTCATCGAGCTGTTCCGCGGCATGACGGGCATCGCGCCCAAGCAGTACGCGCGCATGCTGCGTTTCGATCGCGTGCTGGGACAGTTCGTGTTGGATCCGACCCGGCCCTGGGTCGAGCTGGCGCTGGAGGCCGGCTACAGCGACCAGGCGCACTTCAACCGCGAGTTCCTTGCGATCGCCGGCATGTCGCCCCAGGCCTATCGGCGCGCGGCGCCTGCGTCCTCACGGCACGTGCAGGTCTGACCGGGCTGCGCGTCGGCAAGGTCAAATTCGTTCAAGACCCGAAGCGTCGCGAATTCCAGAATCGCGCCCATCTCAACTGAAGGGACAACAAGGCCATGGCCATCCACGAACTGTTTCCGTACCTCTGCGTCCACGACGCCAAGGCAGCCATCGAGTTCTATTGCAAGGTCTTCGAGGTGAAGGAGATCTTCCGCCTGACCGAGCCGAGCGGCCGCATCGGCCACGCGGAGCTGGACTTCCACAACGGCGCGATCCTGATGATCTCGGAGGAATTCGCCGAATTCGGCATCCTCAGCGCGAAGACGCTGGGCAACACGTCCGTCTCGCTGCACCTGCACGTGGACGATGCCGATGCGGTGGTGGCACGCGCGGTCGCCGCCGGCGCCACGCTGGACATGGCGCCGCAGGACCAGTTCTATGGGGAACGCTCCGGCGTCTTCCATGACCCCTTCGGCCATCGCTGGAACGTGGGGCACAGCATCGAGAAGCTGACGCCGGAGGAAATGCAGCGGCGCTACACCGCCATGTTCACCGACGCCGGGTAGGCCGGCGCCAGTGTGGCCGGATCAGACCGACCACTTCTCGAGCAGCTTCTCCGCGCCCATGGAGTCGTAGCCTTCGAAGGGCTGGTGGATCCACGGGTTGGTCGCCAGGAATTCCACCTGGTAGTCGGGCGTGAAGGTCGACAGCGCCTTGGTCCAGATCACGGCGCTGCGCAGCTCGGTGATGGGCGGGTAGTTGTTGCGCAGCATGTCCATCACCGCGTGCAGCGTGTGGCCCGAGTCGGCCAGGTCGTCCACCAGCAGCACCTTGCCGGCGATCTCGCCCTTGGGCGTGGTGATGTAGCGGGCGATGTCGAGATGGCCCTGCACCGTGCCTGCATCGGCGCGGTACGAGCTGGTCGACATGATCGCCAGCGGCTTGTCGAAGATGCGCGAGAGAACGTCGCCGGGCCGCATGCCGCCGCGCGCCAGGCACAGGATGGTGTCGAACTGCCAGCCCGACTGGTGCACCTTGATCGCGAGCTTCTCGATCAGGTTGTGGTACTCGTCGTAGCTGACGTAGAGATGCTTGCCGTCTTCGGTCAACATGGGGTTTTCTTTTCCTCTCTCTTTGTTCAGTCGGCCAGGTAGGGGTGGCGCATCATGATCGTGTGGTCGCGGTCGGGGCTCGTCGACACCATGTGGATCGGCACGCCGGTGACCTGCTCGATGCGCTGCAGGTAGAGGCGCGCATTGATCGGCAGCTTGTCGTACTGCGTGACGCCCACGGTGCTTTCGCTCCAGCCTTCGAGGGTTTCGTAGATCGGCGTGCAGCGCTCGATCTCGTCCGCGCCCATGGGCAGGATGTCGGTGGTTTCGCCGTCGAGCTCGTAGCCGGTGCACAGCTCGAGCTTCTCGAGGCCGTCCAGCACGTCGAGCTTGGTGATGCACAGGCCCGACAGGCCGTTGACCTGCGCCGAGCGCTTGAGCAGCGCGGCGTCGAACCAGCCGCAACGGCGGCTGCGGCCGGTGGTCACGCCCTTTTCGGCGCCCACGGTGCTCATGTGGTAGCCCGGGGTGCCGGGCGTGGCCCAGTCGAGTTCGGTGGGGAATGGACCGCCGCCCACGCGCGTGCAGTAGGCCTTGGTGATGCCAAGGATGTAGTGCAGCATGCCCGGGCCCACGCCCGAACCGGCGGCGGCGTTGCCGGCCACGCAGTTGCTGGAGGTGACGTACGGGTAGGTGCCGTGGTCCACGTCGAGCAGCGTGCCCTGTGCGCCTTCGAACAGCAGGTTGGCGCCGTCGCGGTTGGCGTCGTTCAGCTCGCGCGATACGTCGGCCATCATGGGCTTGAGCAGCTCGGCGTGCTTCATCGCCTCGTTGAAGACTTCGTCGAAGTCGATGGCGGGCGCGCCCAGCACCTGGGTCAGCACGTGGTTGTGCAATTCGAGCAGCACGCGCAGCTTGGCGGCGAAGCGCTCGGGGTGCTTCAGGTCCTGCACGCGCAGCGCGCGGCGGGCGATCTTGTCTTCGTAGGCCGGGCCGATGCCGCGGCCGGTGGTGCCGATCTTCTCGATGCCGCCCTTTTCGCGGTAGGCCTCGCGCGCGATGTCCAGCGCGGCGTGGAACGGCAGGATCAGCGGACAGGCCTCGCTGATGCGCAGGCGCGAACGGACCTCGACGCCGGCCTTCTCCAGCCCTTCGATTTCCTCGAACAGCTTGGCGGCGGACAGCACCACGCCGTTGCCGATGTAGCACTTGACGCCGGGCCGCATGATGCCGCTCGGGATCAGGTGCAACGCGGTTTTCACACCGTTGATGACCAGCGTGTGGCCCGCGTTGTGGCCGCCCTGGAAGCGGACCACGCCCTGGGCGCTCTCCGTCAGCCAGTCGACCAGCTTGCCTTTGCCTTCGTCGCCCCACTGGGTGCCGACGACGACCACGTTTCTTCCGGTGGTTACGCTCATGCTCGTTCCATTACTTGAAAAATCAGATCGCACGGACACTCCACTGGCCGGCCTGCTCGACGAGCTCGCGGTCGCAGTGGAATTCATCGATTTCGCTGCCATGGCCCGGCAGCACGCAGACTACCGTTTCACCGGACTTGCGCAATTGGGCAATGGCCTGACGCAGGCCGGCCGCGTCGCTCCAGGGCGCGCGGATGGCGGCGCGCAGCGGGCGGGCCGGCAGCACGCCGACCAGTTCGCGCACGTCGAGGCTGAAGCCGACGGCCGGACGGTTGCGGCCGAACACGGCCCCCACCTCGTCGTAGCGGCCGCCGCGCACCAGCGAGTCGGCCGCGCCGGGCACGTAGATGCCGAAACGCATGCCGCTGTAGTACGCATAGCCGCGCAGGTCGGCCAGGTCGAAGCTGATCTGGCGGCCGGGCACGCCCTTCAGGCCGGAGGCAAGCTGCTTCAGGTCGGCCAGCGCCGCACCGACCGCAGGCGTGCCCTTGAGGGCCTTGGCCGCTTCGTCGAGCACAGCCTCGTCGCCGTAAAGCTGGATCAGAGCGCGCAGCCCGTCGCGCGAGGCGGCGGGGAAGTTCCTGGTGAGCGACTCGAGCTCGCTCGCGTCCTTGGCGGCCAGCGCGGCATGCACCTGGGCCAGCGTTGCGCCGTCGACCGGCACGCCGGCAAACAGGGCGCGCACGATGCGGGCATCGGCCAGATCGACGATCACGCCCTCGCGCAGGCCGGCGGCGTCGAGGCAGTCGAGCGCCAGCAGCAGGGTTTCGGTGTCGGCCTCGAGGCCGGCGTGGCCGTAGATTTCTGCACCGAACTGCAGGGGCTCACGGGTGGCATGCGGGCGATCGGGCCGGGTGTGGAGCACCGGGCCGCAGTAGCACAGGCGAGCCACTCCATCGCGGTTCAGCAGGTGGGCATCGATGCGCGCCACCTGGGGGGTGGTGTCGGCACGAAGGCCCATGCTGCGGCCGGAAAGCTGGTCGACGAGCTTGAAGGTCTGGAGGTCGAGCGCCTCGCCGGTGCCGGAGAGCAGCGACTCGAGATGCTCGAGCAGCGGCGGCATCACCAGCTCGTAGCCGTAGCCACGGGCGGTATCGAGCAGCTGGCGTCGAAGTTCTTCGATGTGGCGCGCCTCGGAGGGCAGCACATCGGCAATGTGATCCGGGAGGACCCAGGCGGACATGGGGATCGGGGGCGTGGTTAAAACGGGATTCTACCGGCACCGGGCACCCGGTCCCGCGCGGGGGTCGATCGACGGGCCGGACTAGGCCAGGATCCAGAGCAGAACCAGCCCCAGCAGGATGCTGCAGAGCCCGAAGAAACGAAGCTGGCCGTCGCGCAGCTGCATCAGCTGGCCGAAGCCGCGCCGCCACCCTCCCGGCGACACGAAGGGCAGGATGCCTTCGATCACCAGGACGAGCGCCAACGCGCTCCAGAAAGTGTCGGCGCTCACGGCTCCTGAAGACGGCTGCGGCCGGAAGTAATCAACGGCGAGGTGCGTTGGTGGTCGAGCCCGAGCCGTGCATGGCGCGGAAGAAGTCCGACGACGGGTCGAGCACCATCACGTCGCTCTTCTTGTTGAAGCTCTGCTTGTAGGCCTCGAGGCTGCGATAGAACTGCGCGAACTGCGGGTCGCGGCCGAAGGCCTCGCTGTAGGCGGCGGCGGCCTGGGCGTCGCCCTCGCCCTTGATCTTCTGGGCGTCGCGGTAGGCGTTCGCCACGATCACCTCGCGCTGGCGGTCGGCATCGGCGCGGATCTTTTCACCCTCGGCCGTACCGGTGGAACGCAGCTCGTTGGCCACGCGCTTGCGCTCGGCCTCCATGCGACGGTAGACCGATTCGGTGATGGCTTCCACGTAGTCGACACGGGTGATGCGCACGTCGACCACATCGACGCCCCAGGGCTTGGCCCCCTTCACCACCGACAGCACTTCGCGCTGCACGTCGGCCATCAGGGCCTCGCGGCGCACCGAGATCAGGTCGCGCACCGTGCGCTTGTTGATGTTTTCCTGGAACGCATTGCGGACCACGCGGTTGAGCTGCATGGCACCGGCGTTCTCGTCGAGGCCGACGTTGCGGATGTAGGCCTGCGGGTCGCTGATGCGCCAACGCACGTACCAGTCGATCACCACGCGCTGCTTCTCGGCGGTGAGCATCGGCTCGGTATCCACGCTCGACAGCGTCAGGAGGCGCTTGTCGATGTACGACACGTTCTGGAACGGCGGTGGCAGCTTGAAGTTGAGGCCGGGCTCGGTGATGACCTGCTTGATCTGGCCGAGTGCGTAGACCACGCCGAACTGCCGCTGGTCGACCACGAAGAGGGTCGAGCTTGCCAGCACGAGCAGCACGAGGATCGAGGTGGCGATGAATCCGATTCTGTTCATGTTCTTGCGGGCCTTTCTCAACGCACGTCGCGGTCACGCGAGCGGCCATCGCGGCCGCGCACGTCGGTCGTGGCAGGGGCCACCGGGATCACCGAGGATTGCGCCGGCGCGGTGCCGGCGACACTGGGGCTGGCCGCATCGACCGGCGTGGCGGCATTGCCGCTGCCGCTGAGCTGCATGAGCTTGTCGAGCGGCAGGTACAGCAGGTTCGAACCCTGCTTGCTGTCCACCAGCACCTTGGTCGTGCTGGCGTAGATCTGCTGCATCGCGTCGGTGTACATGCGGTCGCGCGTCACCTGCGGAGCCTTCTGGTACTCGGACAGCACCGCGCTGAATCGGCCTGCATCGCCCTGTGCCTGCGCCACGATCCGCGCCTTGTAGGCCTCGGACTCTTCCTTCAGGCGCGAGGCCGTACCGGTGGCCAGGGGCACCACGTTGTTGGCGTAGGCCTGCGCATCGTTCTTGGTGCGCTCGCGTTCCTGACCGGCCTTGAGCACGTCGTCGAAAGCGGCCTGCACCTGCTCGGGCGGGCGCACGCCGCCCTGCTGCAGGTTGATGCCCACGACTTCGACGCCGATCTTGTAGCGGTCGAGGATGGTCTGCATCAGCGCACGAACGCGCGGGGCGATCTGGTCGCGCTCTTCGGCGAGCGCGGCGTCCATCTTCATCTTGCCGACCACCTCACGCACGGAGGTCTCGGCCACCTGCACGACGGTGTCGGCGGGCGACTTGCTCTCGTAGAGCCACGCGCGCGGATCGCTCAGGCGGTACTGCACGGCGAACTTGATCTCGACGATGTTCTCGTCCTCGGTCAGCATCGCCGACTCGCGCAGGCCGGTGGAGCGCACGATGGCGTCGCGGCCCACGTCGGCGGAGCGGATCTGCGTGGTCACCACGACTTCGTGGCGCTGGATGGGATAAGGCAGGCGCCAGTTGAAGCCCGCGCCCACGGTGCTCTTGTACTTGCCGAACTGGGTGATGACGGCCTGCTGGCCTTCGTTCACGATGAAGAAGCCGGTGCCGAGCCAGATCAGGACGGCCACCGCGGCCACGAGGCCGATGCCGAAGCCCGCGTTCTTCATGTCGGGCTTGTAGCCATTGCCGCCACCGCCGCTGCCGCCGTTCGGGCGATTGCCGCCGCCCTTGCCGCCGAAGAAGCCGCCGAGCTTGCGGTTGAGGTCGCGCCAGAGCTCGTCGAGGTCGGGCGGGCCCTGGTTGGGGCCCTGTCCGCGGGGACGGTTGTCGTTGTTGTTGCCCGAGGGCGGAGGCGTCGGAGCGCCGGGGGGATTGGCATCAGGGGGCCGGTTGCCGGCCGGGCGGTCGCCGTTGGAGGACGGCTCGTCGCCACGCCCCCATCGGCCGTCGTTCAGGTTGAACATGCCCAGAAACCCTCTCCGCGCTGGCTTTGAATTCATTCGCTTCGTTCTCTTGTCAGTGGCGGGATTGTGCCCAATCCATCGGTTGCATCGTGCAATTCAGCGTCCGCAGCAGGGGTCATCGTATCGGGTGCGGAGCCCGACTGCCTGGCGAGCTCGGCTCGCAGCAGCGGTACGCCCTCGCCGGTCCTGGCGCTGAGGAAGATGCGGGGGACCTGCACGCCGTCGATTTCCATCTCGTCCTGCAGATGCAGCGGATGCTGCGTGCTTTCAAGGGCATCGAGCTTGTTGAAGACCAGAAGCTGCGGCACGGTGTCCGCGCCGATCTCATGCAGCACCGACTGCACCTCGGCCATCTGCTCCGGATAGTGCTGGTTGGAAGCGTCGACCACGTGCAGCAGCAGGTCGGCATCGACCGCCTCCTGCAGCGTGGCCTTGAAGGCATCGACCAGCCCGTGCGGCAGGTCGCGGATGAAGCCCACGGTGTCGGATATGGACACCTGCCGCCGCGCATCCCCCAGGTAGAGGTGGCGCGTGGTGGTGTCGAGCGTGGCGAACAGCTGGTCGGCCGCATAGGCGCGCGCCTTGACCAGCGCATTGAACAGCGACGACTTGCCCGCGTTGGTGTAGCCCACCAGCGAGATGTTGAAGGTGTCGCGCCGCTCGCGCTGGCGGCGCTGCGTGCCGCGCTGCTTCTGCACCTTGGCGAGGCGCTCGCGCGTGCGCTTGATCGACTCGCTGATCATCCGGCGGTCGAGCTCGATCTGCTTCTCGCCCGGGCCGCCGCGCACGCCTGCACCGCCGGTCTGGCGCTCCAGGTGCGACCAGCGGCGCACCAGTCGCGTGCTGAGGTACTGCAGGCGAGCCAGCTCGACCTGCAGCTTGCCTTCGTGCGAACGCGCGCGCTGGGCGAAGATCTCGAGAATGAGGAAGGTCCGGTCGTAGACCGCGACGTCGAGCTGGCGCTCGAGGTTGCGCTGTTGCGCAGGGCTCAGGGCCTGGTCGAAGATGACCTCGCTCGCCCTGTACAGGGCGGCCAGTTCCTTGATTTCTTCGGCCTTGCCGCTGCCAACGAACAATGCCGCGTCGGGCGCCTTGCGCTTGCACGCGAGACGGGCGACGGGAGTGAGGCCCGCGGTCTGCGCGAGCAGGCCGAGTTCCTCGAGTTCGCTGTCGAAATGGGGCAGCCCGAAATCGACGCCGACGAGAACGGCGGCGCCTTCCTGGCGGGGAATCAGTTCAGACAAGCGGGATCGGAAATTTGGAAAAAGCGCGGCAGCGGGGCTGCCGCGCTCCGCGCGATCAGGCTGCGGCGTCGTCGTTCTCGGTAGCCGAGAAGTTGACGGCACGGCCTGGCACGATGGTGGAAATGGCGTGCTTGTAGACCATCTGCGTCACCGTATTGCGAAGCAACACGACGTACTGGTCGAAAGACTCGATCTGGCCTTGCAGCTTGATACCGTTCACCAGGTAAATGGAAACCGGCACATGCTCGCGACGCAAGGTGTTCAGGAACGGGTCTTGCAGAAGTTGCCCTTTATTGCTCACGATATTCTCCGTGTTCAAGAGTAGTTGTTGGAGGAGAAGACCTTAACACAGGGTTTCCGCGCCGCAGCAATCGCACCCAAAAGCCTTTGAAAAATAACGTCTCTCAAAAGCCGGAACTTCAACCCCAGTCGGAACTCAACGGCGGCCATCCGCCGCCAATAGGGTTCAGTCGTCCTTGTCGACGAAGGGATTGTGGGAGCTCTTGAACTCGATGCGCAAGGGGGTACCCACAAGGTCGAACTCCTTGCGGAAGCGCCCCTCGAGGAAGCGCTTGTAAGCATCGGTCACATGTTCGAGCGAATTCCCGTGGATCACGATCACCGGCGGATTCATGCCTCCCTGGTGCGCATAGCGCAGCTTGGGACGGAACATGCCGCCGCGCTTGGGCGCCTGGAACTGCACCGCTTCCAGCAGCAGCCGGGTCAGCACCGGCGTCGACATCTTGCGCGTGGCCGACTTGTGGGCCTGCGCGATTGCCTGCCACACCGGGCCCAGGCCCTGCCGCTTGATGGCCGAGATGAAATGCAGCGCCGCGAACTTCAGGAACGGCAGCCGGGTCTCGATCTGCCGCTGGATCTGCTCTCGCTGGTAGCTGTCGACCGCGTCCCACTTGTTGATGGCGATAACCACCGCACGGCCGCTTTCGAGGATGTAACCGGCGATGTGCGCGTCCTGGTCAGTCACGCCCTGGGTGGCATCGAGCAGCAGCAGCACGACGTTGGCCGACTCGATGGCCTGCAGCGTCTTGACCACCGAGAACTTCTCGATCGCCTCGAACACCCTGCCCTTGCGACGCAGGCCGGCCGTGTCGATCAGCTCGAAGCGTTGCCCATTGCGCTCGAAGGGCACCGAAATGGCATCGCGCGTGGTGCCAGGCATGTCGAAGGCCACCAGGCGCTCTTCACCAAGCCAGGTGTTGATCAGCGTGGACTTGCCCACGTTGGGCCGACCGGCCACAGCCAGCTTGATCGGCTTGTTGACGTCGTCTTCCTCGGCGTCTTCATCTTCCTCGGGCAGGTTCAGCGGCGCCAGCGCCAACTCGACCAGTCCGCGCATGCCCTGCCCGTGCGCCGCGGACACGCCGTGTACTTCGCCGAAGCCCAATTCGTAGAAGTCCACCAGCTTGGTGCCGTCGTGCATGCCTTCGGCCTTGTTGGCTACCAGCACGCAGGGCTTGCCGATGCGGCGCAGCTCGTTGGCGATGTCATGGTCCTGCGCCGAGAGCCCCTCGCGCGCATCGACCACGAAGATCACGACGTCGGCCTCGGCCACGGCCTGCCGCGTCTGCTTGGCCATCTCCTTGTAGATGCCGCTGCCCGCGTCGGGCTCGAAGCCGCCGGTGTCGATGACGATGAATTCGCGCTTGCCCAGGCGGCCGTTGCCGTAGTGGCGGTCGCGCGTGAGCCCCGCGAAGTCGGCGACGATGGCGTCGCGCGTCTGCGTCAGGCGATTGAAGAGGGTCGACTTGCCGACATTCGGCCGCCCGACCAGGGCCACGACCGGCTTCATGGCCGGCCTTTCGAGGGCGCGGTTTTCATGGTCGGGCCTTGGAAAGAGAAGAAAGGAAAAAGAACGGGATTATTCGGGGCGATAGCCAAACACACCACCCTTGGCGGTCACCACCACGACCGTATTGCCGGCCAGCACCGGAGCAACGGTGATGGCCGAGCCATCGGGGGTGACGCGATTGAGCAGCGCGCCGTCTTCACGCGACACGAAATGCAGCGTACCGGTGTTCTCACCGATGATGAGCGAGCGCCCCACGGCCAGTGGCGCGGTCAGCACCCGGTTCTTGAAGCGGGACATCTGCCAGGCGCGCTCGCCGTCGGCACGGCGCCAGGCCACGACGCTGCCGTCGGACTCGGTGCCGTAGATGAAGCTCTCGTTGCCGCTGACGCCGTCCGCGCCCGAGGCAGGCTTGCTCCAGACCAGCGAACCGCGCACGGTCTCGACGCAGCCGACGCTGGCGTAGTAGGCACGTGCGCAGACCGTGTCGCCGTAGCGGCTCACGCTGCCGGTCAAGTCGACCAGGCGCTCTACGTCGTTGGTGCCGCGCGGCGCGGCGATGGGCGCTTCCCAGCGCGAAGTGCCGTTGGCGGGGTTGATGCCTGCCAGCCGGCCACCGATGCCAGCCACCAGCGTGTCGCCGACGGCCAGGAGCACGCCCGACTTGCGCAGCACGAGGTTTTCACCGGCGCGCTGCTGGATCCAGAGGCGGCGGCCGCTCTGGCCGTCCCAGGCGCTGATGCTGCGGTCGGCGGTCTGCACGAACACGCGGCGGCCTGCCACCAGCGGTGCGGTGAAGGCCTGGGCCGAGAGCTTCTGCTTCCACAGGACCTTGCCGTTCTCGATACCGACCAGCTCGTTGCCGGTGGTGACGACCGCGGCCAGTTGGCCGTCGCTGCCGACACCTGCCGCCAGGGGAGCGCCGGCGCTGGCGCGCCAGATTTCACGACCCGCGCGCGCATCGATGGCGACCACCGTGCCGTCGCTGCCGGCCACGGTGATCGTGTCGCCGCTGACGTCGGTGGTCAGCGGGAACTGCACGTCGGGGATGCGCACCGTCCATGCCTGGCGCACGCCCATCAGGGCCGGATTGGCGGGAAGTTCGTCCGGCTTCGGCTTGGCCGAGCCAGAGCAGGCGGCGAGGAACGCTACCAAAACAAGAGCTGATCCCGCACGCAGGGCGGTCGATTCAGGCATGAAACGCTTGAAATTCATGATGCGGTCAGGGAGTTTTGGGTGCTGCGGGAGTGACGGTGACGACCGGCGCCAGGCTCTTTGGATCGACGCCGACCGCGTTGAGCTTGATCTCGATCAGGCGGCGGTAGTCCGAAGTCGGGCCGAGGCCGGTCCAAGCCTTGCGGTATTCGGCCTGCGCCTCGGTGCGCTTGCCCTGGGCCAGGTAGATGTCGCCCTTGCGATCGGCCACCAGCGGTTCGAATTCCTTGGGCACGCTGCCGTCGAGCTGCTTCAGGGCATCGTCATACGACTTTCCGTCGAGCAGCTCGGCCGCCAAGCGCAGCCTCGCGACAGCCTTATAGCCGGGGTCGATGGCGTTCTGCGCGACCCATTCGAGTTCAGTGCGCGAACCCGCGGCATTGCCCTTCTCGTACAGCGTCCTGGCGACCAGCAGGCCGGCCTGCTGCGCATAGGTAGTGCCCGCGAAGCGCTTCTTCATGTCGTCGAGCACGAGCGCGATGCGCGCCGGGTCGCCCGCCTGCGCCGTCCTCTCGATTTCGTCGTAGAGCGACGAGGCCTGTGCCGCCTTGTTGCGGCCATACCATTGCCAGCCGTTCCAGGCCACGAAGGCGCCGGCGACGAGCAGCACGATCGAGGTGATCAGGGTGCCGTAGGTATTCCAGAAATGCTTGAGCTGGTCGAGCTGTTCCTGTTCTTCGAGGTCGAGATGGGTTGCCATGCGCTGTCAGGTATTGGGAGCCGGCGATTGTAGGGTGGCGGCCCAGGTGGCCACCTCGGCAAGAGACCGGGCGGTCTGCGCGCCGCTTCCGTCGCGCAGCGCCTTGAGAGTCACTTCGCCGCGTGCGAGTTCATCTGCGCCGAAGATCAGGGCGTAGGTGGCGCCGCTGTTGTCGGCTCGCTTGAACTGCGACTTGAAGCTGCCGAGACCGTCGACCGTGGCGGCGTGCATCTGCACGCGCACGCCGGCATCGCGCAACTGCTGCAGTGTGCGCAGCGCCACCGGCATGGCGGCGGCACCGGGCACGACGGCGTAGACGTCCGGGGTCGGCAGCGGGATGTCGGTGCCCTGCTCTTTCATCAGGTCCAGCACGCGCTCGACGCCCATCGCCCAGCCCACGGCCGGAGCGGGCTTGCCGCCGATCTGCGCGATCAGGTCGTCGTAGCGGCCACCCGCGCACACGGTGCCCTGCGAGCCGAGACGATCGGTGACGAACTCGAAGACCGTGAGGTTGTAGTAATCCAGCCCGCGCACGAGACGCGGATTGATGGTGAACGCGATGTCGTTGGCCTTGAGGATGGCCTGCAACCCCTCGAAGTGAGCGAGCGACTCCGCGCCGAGAAAGTCGATCAGCTTAGGCGCCGACTCGACCACTTCCTTCATTGCCGGGTTCTTCGTGTCGAGGATGCGCAGCGGATTGCTGTGCAGGCGGCGCTTGCCGTCTTCGTCGAGCTTGTCGGCGTTCTTCTCGAAGTGCGCGATGAGCTGGGCGCGATGCAGGGCGCGCTCGGCCGGCTGCCCCAGGCTGTTGAGTTCGAGGCGGACATCGGTCAGGCCGATGGTCTTCCAGAGCGCGCTTGCCAGCAGGATCAGCTCGGCATCGACGTCGGGGCCGGCAAAGCCCAGTGCCTCGGCGCCGATCTGGTGGAACTGGCGGAAGCGCCCGCGCTGCGGCTTCTCGCGGCGGAACATCGGCCCCGTGTACCAGAGGCGCTTGCCGCCGTCGTAGAGCATGTTGTGCTCGATCACGGCACGCACGAGGCCCGCCGTGTTCTCGGGGCGCAGGGTCAGGTGGTCGTTGTCGCCATACTTGTCGGAGCGGTCCTGGAAGGAGTACATCTCCTTCTCGACGATGTCCGTCACCTCGCCGATGCCGCGCACGAACAGTGCCGTGTGCTCCAGGATCGGCGTGCGGACATTGCGGTACGCATAGCGCCCCATCAGGTCGCGCACGGTGGCCTCGAGCCACTCCCAGCGCGCCGATTCGGGCGGCAATATGTCGTTCATGCCTTTGACGGCATTCAGTTTTTCAGCCATGAGTCTGCGGAGATGTCAGGCCGCGACAGCGTGGTGTTCGCCGCCGAAGCGCTTTTCGATGTAGGTTTCCACGAGCTGGTGAAACTCGTTGGCGATATTGTCGCCGCGCAGCGTGAGGGCCTTTTCGCCGTCGATGAAGACGGGCGCCGCGGGCGCCTCGCCGGTGCCGGGCAGGCTGATGCCGATGTCGGCATGCTTGCTCTCGCCAGGGCCGTTGACGATGCAGCCCATGACGGCCACCTTCAGCGTCTCGACGCCCGGATATTTCTTGCGCCAGACCGGCATCTGCATGCGCAGGTAGTCGTCGATCTGCTTGGCCAGTTCCTGGAAGGTGGTGCTGGTGGTGCGGCCGCAGCCCGGACAGGCGGTGACGCTCGGCACGAACACGCGCAGGCCCAGCGCCTGCAGGATCTCGGAGGCGATCACCACCTCCTGCGTGCGCGATTCGCCCGGCTGCGGCGTGAGCGACACGCGAATGGTGTCGCCGATGCCCTCCTGCAGCAGGATCGACAGCGCCGTGGCCGATGCCACCGTGCCCTTCGTGCCCATGCCGGCCTCGGTGAGACCCAGGTGCAGCGGATAGTCGCAGCGGCGAGCCAGCTCGCGGTAGACCGAGATCAGGTCCTGCACGCCGCTCACCTTGCACGACAGGATGATCTGGTTGCCGGCCATGCCCATCGACTCGGCCAGCTTCGCGGACTCGATAGCCGAGGTGATCAGCGCCTCGTACATCACCTGCTTGGCATCCCAGGGCTCGGCGCGCTGGCTGTTGGTGTCCATCAGGCTGGCGAGCAGCTCCTGGTCGAGGCTGCCCCAGTTGACGCCGATGCGCACGGGCTTGTTCCAGCGCATGGCCGCGTCGATCATCTGGCCGAACTGCTTGTCCCTCTTGTCGCCCTTGCCCACGTTGCCGGGGTTGATGCGGTACTTGCTCAGCGCTTCGGCGCAGGCCGGATACTCTGTCAGCAGGCGATGGCCGTTGTAGTGGAAGTCGCCCACCAGCGGCACGTCGATGCCCATGCGGTCGAGCTGCTCGCGGATGTAGGGCACCTGTGCCGCGGCCTCTGGCGTGTTGACCGTGATGCGGACCATCTCGGAGCCGGCCTGTGCCAGCTCCTTCACCTGGATCGCCGTGCCGATGGCGTCGACGGTGTCGGTGTTGGTCATGGACTGCACGCGCACCGGGGCGTCGCCGCCCACCGTGACCACGCGCGGGCCCCAGACCACGCTGGCCTGGCGCGAACGGCGCGGCTTGGGAGCAGCGGCCTCGATGGGAACGGGAGTGCAGTTGCCGGAGGTCATGACTTCACCTCGAAACGCGCCACGCCACCGCCCTTGGTGAAGGGCTTCAGGTCGAAGGGCTGGCCCCGCACCTGCACGTCGACGCTCGAGGCGCGGCCGACCACGACGGACAACGGCAGCGTGCCAGAGAGCCCCACGGTTTCGCCAGCCTGCAGGCTGCGACGCAGCAGTTGCTTGCCGCCGGCTTCGGTCACTGTGATCCAGCACTCCTCGCGTGCCACGAAGACGAGTTGCTGGCTACTCGAGGCTGCGGCCGCCACGGGCGTGGCGGCGGGCGCCGCAACAGCGGCAGCAGCAGCAGCAGCAACGGGCGCATTGGGAGCAGGAGCAGCAGTCGGAGCTTCGCCGGCCACCGGGCCGGTGGGAGCCACGGCCTGCGTGGGCACGGTCTCGGCCACGGAACCGGCGGCCACGCCCGGCCCGTTGGAGGGGGCAGATTCGCCACCGGCATCGCCACGCGCCGTCAGCCGCGCCACGGAAGCACTGAGCTGGTCGAACACCGATTGCGGCAGCCAGAACAGCGCGCCCGCACCGATCAGCAGCAGAAGCACGACGATCAGCAGCGGCCGCGAAGGCAACCCGCTGGAGCGGCTGTTACCGTTCCAGCGCGGCGTGCCCGAACTGATGTTCGTGCGGAGGGTGCGATCGGTTTCGGCCAGCGAAACCTTCTGGGTGCTCGGCAGCTTTGCAAGCACGGGGGCCGGATCGATGCGCAGCGCGCGACAGACACTGCTCGCCAGTGCACGGGCGAAGACCGGGTCGGGCAGCGAACCGATGTCGTCCGCCTCGAGCGCCATGAGCTTCTGCGGCGGCACCTTCAGCGCGGCGGCCACCATTTCGATGTGCAGGCCGTGGGCCTCGCGCGCCTCGCGCAGCAGATCGCCGGCAGTCTTGTTCGCGATATCGCCAGCTTCCAGTGGCAATGATGCGGAAGTGCCGAACTCCGAAACCCGATCAGTCATTGAAATTCCCGCGCTCGTACGCTGTTGCCTCCCGCGACTGGGGGAAGCGTCGTTGCAGTTGGCCTCCCAACTGCGCGACTGCCTCGCGGTTGTTCAGCTTACGTTCGATCTTGATGCCGAGCCAGAGCGTCTCGGCGCTGGCCGCGGCGCTGTTGTTGACGCGGCGGATGTAGAACTGCGCGCGCGACCATTCCTCGCGCTGCGCCAGCACCGAAGCCAGGTTGAAGCCGACGACCGGATTGCCGGCGTCGATCTCGTAGGCCTGCATGAGGCTGCGCTCGGCCTTGTCGCGCTGGCCGGCCTTGAGTTCGCACACGCCCTGCGTCATGAGCGTCTTGGCGCGGTCGGCGTAGGTCGGCACGGCCAGGGCCTCGTTGAACTGCGCGGCCGCGTCGCCATAGCGGTTCTGCTGGCACAGCAGCCAGCCGTAGTTGTGGCGCGTGTTCGGGTCGCGCGGATTGATCGCGATGGCGCGGCGGAAGCTGTCCTCGGCCAGGCCGGCGTCGTCGAGCCGCATGTAGACCAGGCCGCGCAGGTTGTAGGCGTCGGCGTTGTTGGGGTCGGCGGCCAGCGCCTGCTTGATCTCGTCGAGCGCGACGGTGGTCTGGCCGTGCTCGAAATAGCCCGCGGCCAGCTCCATGCGCAGGCGTGCGCGGCGCTGGCGGCTGGACTCGTCGGACTCGGTGACGATCTCGGTGCCCTTGGACGAGTTGCTGTTGTCGGCCAGGCTGGTGGTGGTGGTGCGCGTGCTCACGCAGCCCCCAAGCAGCAGCGACACGGCGACGCCCGCGAAACCCACAGTCAGCATCCGCTGCACGTTCGCGGTCGTCATCGAAATGGCCATGCTCATCGGTTCAATGCTCCTGGGAGACGGTCTTGCGGACCGGATGCAAAACAACGGGGCGCTCCTGCGCCGCACGGCGCTGCGCCATGCGCTCGGCCGCGCGGGTGCGATCCTTGACGTCGCCGGCGAGCTGGCCGCAGGCGGCATCGATATCGTCGCCGCGCGTCTTGCGCACGGTGGTGACGAGCCCTGCCTCGCTCAGCGCCCTGGCGAA
Organism: Variovorax gossypii; assembly: GCF_003965815.1. GTDB lineage: Bacteria > Pseudomonadota > Gammaproteobacteria > Burkholderiales > Burkholderiaceae_C > Variovorax > Variovorax gossypii. The sequence continues at coordinate 1,139,897 of NZ_RXOE01000001.1, forward strand.
CGCCAGCACGCGCGGCTGCGGCGAGCGCAGCAGGCCCGAGGCCGGGAACGGGTTGAACGGGATCAGGTTGAACTTGCACGAGATGTCGTGCTTGCGCACCAGCTCGACGAGCTGGCGTGCATGCTCGGGCTGGTCGTTCACGCCGTCGAGCATGCAGTACTCGAAGGTGATGAAGTCGCGCGGCGCATGCGCCAGGTAGCGCTTGCAGGCCTCGATCAGCTCGGCGATCGGGTACTTGCGATTGAGCGGTACGAGGTCGTCGCGCAGCGCATCGTTGGGCGCATGCAGCGAAACGGCCAGCGCCACGGCGCAATCGGCGCCCAGGCGATCGATCATCGGCACCACGCCGGAGGTCGACACCGTCACGCGGCGGCGCGACAGCCCGTAGGCGTTGTCGTCGAGCATGGTGCGCAGCGCGGGCACCAGCGCCGAGTAGTTCTGCAGCGGCTCGCCCATGCCCATCATCACCACGTTGGAGATGATGCGTTCGTCGCGTTTGAGATGCTTGCGCAGGAAGTGTTCGGCAAACCAGAGCTGGGCGACGATCTCGCCCGTGCTCAGGTTGCGGCTGAAGCCCTGGTGCCCCGTGGAGCAGAAGCGGCAACCGACCGCACAGCCGGCCTGGGACGACACGCACAAGGTGCCGCGGTCGTCCTCGGGAATGAATACGGCTTCGACGGCATTGCCGTCACCGACGTCGAACAGCCACTTGATCGTGCCGTCTTTGGATTCGTGCTGCGTGATGACCGGCAGGGCCTCGACGCGAGCGGTAGTCGCGAGTTTCTCGCGCAGCGACTTCGCCAGATCTGTCATCTGGGTGAAGTCGCTGGCGCCACGCTGGTGAATCCAGCGGAACAGCTGCGTGGCGCGGAATTTCTTCTCGCCGAGTTTTTCGCAGAACGCAGCCAACCCCTCGAGATCGAAATCGAGCAGATTGGCCGTGGTCATGGAATCGGGCGAGAGGCGGGCTTCAGCGCGCGTAGACGTTGAGGCCGGCGAAGAAGAAGGCGACTTCGTTCGCTGCGGTTTCCGGAGCGTCCGAACCGTGGACGGCGTTGGCGTCGATGCTGTCGGCGAAGTCGGCGCGGATGGTGCCGGCAGCTGCCTTCTTCGGGTCGGTGGCGCCCATCAGGTCACGGTTCTTGGCGATGGCGTTTTCGCCTTCGAGCACTTGCACGAACACGGGGCCCGAGATCATGAATTCGACGAGGTCCTTGAAGAAGGGACGCTCCTTGTGCACGGCGTAGAACTGTTCGGCTTCGTTGCGCGACAGGTGCACCAGCTTGGCGGCGACGATCTTGAGGCCGGCAGCTTCAAAACGGGAAACGATCTTGCCGATGACGTTCTTGGCAACTGCGTCGGGCTTGATGATGGAAAGGGTACGTTCGATAGCCATTGAAATGCTTCCTGGAGCTTTGATTTTGAAGTGTTTTGTCACAACTGCAACGAATTTGTTTCGTCACATGTCGACAAAGCCTCTGATTTTAACCGGCGCGGCCTTGCGGATCGGTGAAAACCCCGCGAAAGGCCGCGCTGCGACGGCAGACTTTCAGCGCCCGCGGCGACGACCGCCGCCCTGACCACCGAAGCCACCGCCGCCACCACCACCGCCGCCTCGGCGCTGGCCTCCGCGCTGCTCCTTGCGCTGGCGCGAGAAGCTGTCGGCGCCGATGTAGCCCAGCGAGGTCTTCATCGGATCGGGCTGGTTGGCGCCTCCCGGCTGGCGGTCGTCGCCCTGGCGATTGCCGCCGCCTTGACGGTTGCCGTTGCCACGACGCCCCTGGCCCTGAGGCTGGCCGCCATTGCCGCCACCTCGGTTGGAACGCCCTCCCCGATCGCCGCGCGGCGGACGTCCGTCGCCCAGCGGATTCGGGATCGGTGTCTCACGGCCGCCGTCGTCACGCGCCTCGCGCATGTCGCGCGGTTGCTGCTGGCCGCCACCGCCATTGCGATTGCCACGGCGCTTCTTGTTGCGGCCGCCGCGACCATTGCCGCCGCCGCCCTCCTGCCCCGGGCCACGCTGCTGCTGGCCCGGCCGGGCGACCGCACCACCCGAGGCCTGGAACAGGGCCCGGATATCGCGATCGTCGAGTTCCATCCACGCGCCGCGCTTCAGGCCGCGCGGAAGCACCATGGCGCCATAGCGGATGCGGATCAGCCGGCTGACCGCATGGCCCACCGACTCGAACAGGCGGCGCACTTCGCGGTTGCGGCCTTCGGAAATGGTCACCCGGTACCAGCAATTCGAGCCCTCGCCACCACCGTCCTCGATGGCGCCGAACTGGGCCATGCCGTCGTCGAGGCGAACACCGTCGAGCAGCTTCTGCTTTTCCTCGCTGGTGAGCGCGCCCAGCACGCGCACGGCGTACTCGCGCTCCAGGCCGAAGCGCGGGTGCATGAGCTGGTTGGCCAGGTCGCCGGAGCTGCTGAACAGCAGCAGACCTTCGGTGTTCAGGTCGAGACGGCCGACCGACTGCCACTTGCCCTGCTGCAGGCGCGGCAGCTTGCGGAACACGGTCGGACGGTTCTGCGGATCGTCGTGCGTGACCACCTCGCCCACCGGCTTGTGATACGCGATCACGCGCGGCGGCGGAGGGGCGATGCGGTAGCGGATCGGCTTGCCGTTGATCTTGACCTGGTCGCCGTACTGGATGCGCTGGCCGATGTGGGCCGGCTCGTTGTTGACGGAAATCCGGCCCTGGAGAATCAGCTGCTCCATTTCGAGCCGCGAACCGAGGCCGGCCTGCGCCAGCACCTTGTGCAGCTTGGGCGAATCGGCCTCGGGCAGAAGCACGCGCTTGAGCGGCGGGACTTCGGGGCTTTCCTCGTCGGCATCGAACTGGCCCGAGATGACGTCCGCGAAGCGGATCGGCTCGGGCGGCGGCGCGTTGCGCTGCTCGCGCTCGGCGGCGCGGCGGGCGCGGTCGAGGTCGTCCTCTTCCTCGTCGGGCTCTTCTTCGTCGTCGTCCTGGTCTTCGTCGTCGCGGTCTTCGAGGCGTTCCGCCTGCGCAGGCCGGGGCGTATCGGCGGCAGCCTCGACAGGCGCCGGGTCAATAGCCGCCTCTGCAGCAGCAACAGGAGCTTCCTGCTCGACGACGGCGGCCGCAACGGCCTGCGGCTCGGTCACTTCCGGAGTTGCCTCCGCAGCTGGCACGGCTACCGCTTCGCCTTCCACCACAGCCGGCTCGACCACCTTCTTCTTGCGGGGTGCACGCGGCTTCTTGGGCGCCTCGGGTTCGGGCGGCGCTACCGTTTCAATAGCATCAACCGTAGCCTTCTTGGCCGTGGTCGCCCTTTTCTTCTTCTTGACTTCGGGCTCGACCGGCAGCATCGCTGCGTCTTCGGTGTCGGTTGTGCTCATGAGGTTTTTCCGGGAGAGGGAGCGTGAGGGTCGGCCTCGTCCTCGGACGGGGCATCGGGTTCTGACGCGGGTTCTTGTTCTGGCTCGATGGGGGTGGATTCGGCGCCTGCTTCGTTCTCGATGAACTGCGCCTGGGCGGCTTCGATCGCTTCCGCCGCTTCCGCCGGTTCGACGACTTCGGGTGCGATGTCGACGCTATCGACGATGTCGGGCTCCTGCGCCGGCGCTTCCGGCACTGCGAGAGCTTCTGCCTCGACGCCCTCGCCTTGCTGCGCGGCAGCAATCTCGGCATCCGGCCCCGGCGGCACATCAGCGGCCGAAGAAAGCTCCAGCTCCGCCATTCCGGATGCGTCGGCATCGCCTTCGGCGAGTGCCGCGGCCTCCGGAGCAGCGTCGATCGGCAGCCCCTGCTGCTCGCCCGAGGCCTGCTCGAGCGCGTCGACGAGCGCAGCCTGCTGCGCAGGCGTCTCGATCAACGGCAACTGGTCGAGCGAAGCCAGGCCCAGGTCGTCGAGGAACTGGCGCGTGGTCGCATACAAGGCCGGCCGGCCGACCGTTTCGCGGTGGCCGATGACCTCGACCCAACCGCGGTCCTCCAGCTGCTTGAGGATCAGCGAGTTGATCGTCACGCCGCGGATGTCTTCCATGTCGCCGCGCGTGGCGGGCTGACGGTAGGCAATGATGGCCAGCGTCTCGAGCGCGGCGCGCGTGTAGCGCGGCGGCTTTTCGGGGTGCAGGCGATCGAGGTGGTCGCGCATCTCCGGGCGGCTCTGGAAGCGCCAGCCGCTGCCGACGCTCACCAGCTCCAGGCCACGTTGCGCCCAGTCTTCCTGCAGTTCGAGCAGCAGCGCCTTGATGGTGTCCGCACCCAGCTCGTCGTCGAACAGCACGCGCATATCGCGCACCGGCAACGGCTGGCTCGAACAGATCAAGGCGGTTTCGAGAATGCGCTTGGCATCCGCCGTATTCATGGTTCGCGTTATCCGGGAAAAGGCGCCTGTGGGCGCTTTGTTCAGATGGATGGAAGGAGTAGGCGCTGCAGGCACGCGGCAAATGCAACGCAAGGCCGGTCTCGGGCGACCGGCGCGGCCCTCGGGCCGTCAGGCGCGATTGTAATCCAGCCCCCAGGACTGCAAAGCCTGGATGAGGTCCGCCGGCAACGGCGAACGGAACTCCAGGGCCTCCTGCGTGACGGGATGCACGAAGGCCAGCCTGAATGCATGCAATGCCTGCCGCGACAGCCCCGCAGCCGGCGCGCCGCCGTAGAGCGAATCTCCCACCAGGGGATGGCCGATGGACGCCATGTGCACGCGGATCTGGTGGGTGCGCCCGGTTTCGAGGGTGCAGCGCACGGCGCAGCCCTCGGCGTTGCTGTCGAGCCGCTCGATCAGCGTACGCGCCGTCTTGCCCGCATTCCTCTCGAGATCGACCACGGCCATGCGCAGCCGGTTGCGCGGATCGCGGCCGATGGGGGCATCGACATGGCGCGCGGCGGCGCCCTCCCACTGCCGGTGGCCGATGGCGAGGTATTGCCGCTTCACCTCGCGCGCGGCGATCAGCGCCACCATCGCGTCCATGGCCGCGCGCGTGCGCGCCACCACCATCAATCCGCTGGTATCGCGGTCGAGCCGATGCACGATGCCGGCGCGCGGCAGCAGCACGGCCTTCGGATCGAGCGCCAGCAGGCCGTTCAGCAGCGTGCCGCTCCAGTGCCCCGGCGCCGGGTGCACCACGAGGCCGGCCGGCTTGTCGACAATGCGCAGGTGCTCGTCCTCGTACACGGTGACGATGTCCATCGCCTCGGGCCGGAAGGCCTGGCTCTGGGGCGTGGGGCGCAGCTCGATGTGGCCGGACTGCCCCGCCTTCACCGCAGCCGACGCCTTGGTGAGCGTGCGCCCCTGCAGCTCGACCGCGCCGGCTTCGATCAGCTGCTGCAGGTAGCTCCGGGAAAACTCGGGGACCAGCGCGGCAAGCGCGCGATCGAGCCGCTGGCCGTGGTGGGCCTGATCGATGACGAAAGGCCGCCGCTCGCTGGGCTCGATGGGATCCGCGCCTTCTTCGTGCTCGGCCACCTCCACGCTCTCGGGGATATTGCCCAAAGGGTCGGTCGATATAATTGAGGGCAACTGTTTCACGAAAGCCGTATGTGATGTTTCGCGCCAAATTATCGGTCCCCGCCTGGATCGCGCTCAGCGCGGCGGCTCTGCTGGCAGCAGGCTGCTCGTCGACTTCCACCGTCGACAAGACCGCTACCTGGAGCCCCAACCGCATCTATTCGGAAGCCAAGGACGAGGCCGGATCCGGCGCCTACGACAAGGCCATTCCGCTCTACGAGAAGCTCGAAGGCCGCGCCGCCGGCACGCCGCTGGCACAGCAGGCGCAGCTGGAAAAGGCCTACGCCCAGCACAAGTCCGGCGAAAAGGCTGCAGCCATCGCCACCATCGACCGCTTCATGAAGCTGCATCCGGCGAGCCCGGCCCTCGATTACGCACTCTACCTGCGGGGCGTGATCAACTTCAACGACGACCTCGGCATGTTCGCGTTCATGACGCGCCAGGACCTGTCGGAACGCGACCAGAAGGCGGCCAAGGAATCGTTCGAGTCGTTCAAGGACCTCGTCACGCGCTTCCCCGATTCGCGCTATGCCCCCGACGCGCGTCAGCGCATGAACTACATCGTGAACTCGCTCGCGCAGTATGAAGTTCACGTGGCCCGCTACTACTACTCGCGCGGCGCCTACCTGGCGGCCATCAACCGGGCCCAGGTCGCATTGGCCGACTACCGCGAAGTGCCGGCGCTCGAGGAAGCCCTGTACATCATGGTCAAGTCGTACGACGCGCTCGGCATGAAGGACCTGCGGGACGACGCCCAGCGCGTGCTGACCACCAACTACCCGCAGAGCACCTATCTCGCGAACGGCTTCAAGGGCAAGGACGACCCTTGGTGGAAGCTCTGGTAAGAGCAACCCCGGCGGAACAGCAACTGCTCCGCCGGCTTCATTGGGCAGCTAGGTCCTGAGCGCGTCCAGCGCCGCGTCGAAATCCGACTCGCTCTCCAGCCGCCGCATCGGTGGCAGGGCCGCCAGCAGCCGGCGGCCATAGCCCATCGCCACCAGCCGCGTATCGCAGATCGCCAGCACGCCGCTGTCGGTCTCCCGGCGAATCAACCGCCCCGCCCCCTGCTTGAGAGCCACCGCCGCTTCCGGCAGCGAATAGTCGGCGAAAGAACTCCGGCCCTGCGCCTCCAGGCGCTGCGAGCGCGCCTCCACCAGCGGATCGTTGGGCGGCGGAAACGGCAGCTTGTCGATCACCACCAGCTGCAGCACGTCGCCCGGCGCGTCGAAGCCTTCCCAGAACGAGGCCGACGCCACCAGCACGCAGCCGGCCCGGCCGGCGCTCGCCCCTTCGCGGAAGCGATCCATCAGCACCCGCTTGGGCAGTTCGCCCTGCACGAGCACGTCGGGCCGCACCTGGGCATCGAGCAGCTCGAACTGCTGCCTCATCTCGTCGCCGATGGTTCGCAGCGCGCGCAGCGTGGTGGTCAGCACCAGCGTGCGGCCGCCGAGCTCGGTCGCACCGCGTGCGGCCAGCTGGGCAACGCGCTGGCTGTGCGACGGGTCGTTGGGCTTGGGAAACGCGCGCGGCACGTAGAGGGCGGCCTGCGAGGCGTAGTCGAACGGGCTCTGCACCCGCAGTACCTCCGCATCCTGCAAGCCGCAGGGCTCGGTGAACCAGCGCAGCGTGGGCTCATCACCCAAAGTAGCTGAGGTGAAGACCCAGGCGCGGCCGCTGTCCAGTCGCTCACCTCTCTCGCGTGCCGGGCGCTCCCCGTAGGCATCCAGCTCTTCATCGTCGGTATCGGCCGAATCTGCGTCATCGGCCTCGTCCGCGATCTTGAGCACCCGCTTGCGCATCGCGTCGGCGATGTCCAGCGGGGACTCGATGAGCCGCAATTGCGATCCCACATCCACCCAGCGTACGGAGTCGACCTCGCACGGCAAGGCGAAGCGCGCAGTGCGCTTGGCGAGCTGGCGCGCCCGCTCGTGCAGTCGCACGAAATCGGGCGATATCTCGCTGACGGTGGCGAGTCCCTCCGCGGCCATCTCGAAGGCCTGCAGCAGATCGTCCAGCGCGCGCTGCCATGCGGCGGGGTCGACACCCTCGGGCGCAGCACCCAGCCAGCGCAGCTTGGCGCCCGGCCACTGCTTTCCGACCACCAGCCGCAGCTCACGCGCGGCCCGCTCGGCCGTGGAGACCAGCTGCTGCCAGTCGACCAGGCCACGCGCATGCTGCAGGCCCGCGGCCAGCATATCCCGCGCGAAATCGATCGCCTGCCCGCTGCCGAGCTGCGCACCCAGGAACTGCACGCCGGTCTCGTTGAGCTGGTGGGCCTCGTCGAACACCACCACGCTCACCGTCGGCAGCAACTCGGCCATGCCGGTCTCGCGCACCGCGAGATCGGCGAAGAAAAGATGGTGGTTGATGACAACGATGTCCGCTGCCAGCGCCTCGCGCCGCGCCAGGTTGACGTGGCAGGGCTTGAACTGCGGGCATTGGGCGCCCAGGCAGTTCTCGCGCGTGGATGTGATCAGCGGGATCAGCGGCGAGCGCTCGTCGAGCCCGGGCAGCTCGGCCAGGTCGCCTGTGCGCGTGGCCTTCGACCACTGCTCGATCTTGGCGAGGGTGCGCAGGCTGCCGCGCTCCGGCAAGGAGGCGTCGTGGCGCGCCATGTCGAGCCGGTGCAGGCAGAGGTAGCTCGCGCGCCCCTTGAGCAGCGCGGTGCGCACCGGCAGGCCGAACGCCTCCACGAGGCGCGGCAGGTCGCGGCCGAACAGCTGGTCCTGCAGCGTCTTGGTGGCGGTCGACAACAGCACGCGCTCGCCGCTGAGCAGCGCCGGCACGAGATACGAGAAGGTCTTGCCCACGCCCGTGCCCGCCTCGGCCACCAGCACCCCGCCCTGGTCGATGGTGCGGGCCACGGCCATCGCCATCTCGGTCTGGCCGGTGCGTTCGCGGAACTGCTCCGCGGCGCGCGACAGTGCGCCGTCCTGCGCGAAGGCGTCGCGCACCTTGTCTTCGAGCGCCCCCGTCACGCCGGCTCTTTCGGATCGAGGATGTTCTCGAGGCGGGCGATCTGGTCGCGCAGCGCGAGACGGCGCTTTTTCAGGCGGCGCAGCAGGAGCTCGTCCTGGGGCGAGCCTTCGGCCAGCCGGTCGATGGTGGCGTCGAGATCGGCATGCTCGATGCGCAGTTCGATCAGCTGGCGGGAAAGGGAGTGAAGATTGGAGTCCAACGGTGGGGGGCGCACGCGTGGTTTCCGCGGCGCATGTTCATTCGATAATACGTCCTGACACGAATCTCCGAGAAGACAGGAACACGCGCTTCAGGCGCACATTGCTTCATGACCCAAGGCTTTCGACTCGCTGCGGCCACCGGCCTCCACAAGGGAGACCGCCCGTACCAGCAGGATCAGGTGCTGCTGATGAGCCATCCCCGCGTGCCCGGCTGCGTGCTGGGCGTCGTGGCCGACGGCATGGGTGGGCGCAGCGGCGGGCGCAAGGCCTCCGACCAGGTGCTCATGACGGCCCGCCAGCTCTTCGGCCGCTACCAACCCGGCAAGGACGACCCCGAAGTCGTGCTGAGACAGATCCTCGAAGACTCGCACACGGTCATCAAGCTCACCGCCGTCTCCAGCGAACAGGAGCCGCACAGCACGATCGCCGCCTTCCTGATGAATCCCAAGGGCGACTGCGCCTGGATCCATGCCGGCGACTCGCGCATCTATCACTTCCACGATGGGGAGCTCGTCAAGCGCACGCGCGACCACTCGTACGTGCAGGTGCTCATCGACCGCGGCCAGATCACCGAGGCCGAGGCCAACATCCACCCGCAGGGCAACATCCTGCTCGGCTGCCTGGGCATGAAGACCACGCCGCCGCCCATCGACCCTTACTACATCCCGAAACTGGCCCACGGCGACCTGCTGATGGCCTGCAGCGACGGACTCTGGCACTACTTCAGCCCCGAAGAGCTGGCGAGCGTGCTTTATGCGCAACCGCCGCGCGATGCGGTCGAGATCCTGGTGGGCGAAGCGCGCCGCCGTGCCCGGGGCACCGGCGACAACATCTCGATCGCCGTGCTGAAGCTCGATCCGCTGCCGGTGACACCCGGCTGAACGCAAAGCACAGGTTCAGGGCTTCGCGGGCTCGGCCGGCGGCGGTGGCAGCGGGGCTCCGCGCGGCTTGTCTCGGTTGGCGTTCTGCCGCTCCCGGGCGGCGCGGTGTTCCGCCGCGCGCTTCTGCTTTTCCTCGAAACGCTTGACCGCCTCGGGCGCCTCCGCCCGGCGCTGGGCGGCCTTGGCCTGCTCGTCGGCATGCGCCTGCTGCTTGGACTGGAACTGGCGCTCGCGTTCGGCAGCCTCGGCCGCCGTGGCGGCGCGGCTGGCAGCGTGGTCGGCGGCACGCTGCTCGCGGTCCTTCTGGTTCTGTGTCGACTGCTGCTGCTTCTCGGGCGTATCCACCGAGCGCTGCGTGCCCGCCTTCTGGTCGAGCTTCTGCAGTTCGGCCGCGCCGCTGCGCTGGCGCTGAATGTCGTTGATGGCGGTTTCCTGCCGCTTGATGTTGTCGGTGTCCTTGCGATGCCGGCCGCGGCTCTCGCGCAGGCAATCTTCCACCGCGAACTTCTTGTAGCAGGCTGCCCGCTCCTCGGCGTAGCGCTTCTCGATGACTTCGCGCTCGCCGGAAAGCCGGCGCTTCTCGGCCTCGAGATCGGCGTTGCCCGCCGCGGCGTTGGACTGAGCCCACAGCGGCAGGCTGGCCAACGCCATGAGCAGGGCAAGAGCGGTTTTCTTCATGTGAGTCGGGTGTCGACGATGCGGCGTTCCAAGGCAAGGAACTCGCTCGATTGCATTTCGGTGAGCCGGGAGACCGTGCGCGGGAACTCGTGCGACAGCGGTCCTTCGGTGTACAACGCCTCGGGCGGAACCTCAGCCGACATGATGAGCTTGCATCGCCGGTCGTACAAGACGTCGACCAGCCATGTGAAACGGCGTGCTTCCGAGGCCATGCGCACCGGCATGTGCGGCACGTCGGACAGCAGCACGGTGTGGAACTGGCTCGCGATCTCGAGGTAGTCGTTCTGCGAGCGCGGACCGCCGCACAGCGTCTTGAAGTCGAACCAGACCACGCCGCCGGCCTTGCGCAGCGCGCGAATCTCGCGCTGCTCGATGTGCAGGATCGGGCTTTCGTCGGCCGTCTCGGCCAGCTTGTCGAAAGCCTTGCGCATCTCCTTCTCGGCCGCCGCGTCGTTGGGCGTGAGGTACATGCGCAGCTGCTCCAGCGTGCGGCGCCGGTAGTCGGTGCCGTTGTCCACGCTCAGCACCTCGAGCTTCTCGTTCAGCAGCTCGATGGCGGGCAGGATGCGGTCGCGGTGCAGTCCGCCGGGATACAGGTCGTCGGGCTTGAAGTTCGAGGTGGTCACGAAGCCCACGCCGTTGTCGAACAGCGACACCAGCAGCCGATGAAGAATCATCGCGTCGGTGATGTCCGCGACGTGGAACTCGTCGAAGCAGATCAGCTTGTAGCGCTTCGAGATGCGCAGCCCGAGCTCGTCGAGCGGGTTGACCGTGCCCTGCAACTCGCGCAGCTCACGGTGCACCTCGCGCATGAACTCGTGGAAGTGCAGGCGCGTCTTGCGCCGCAGCGGCACGGCGTTGAAGAACAGGTCCATCAGGAAGCTCTTGCCCCGCCCGACGCCGCCATACATGTAGACGCCGCGCGGAAGCTCCGGCCTGTTGATGAACTTCTTCAGCGCATTCGAGCGCTGGGCCTTGTACGCGGCCCATTCGGTGGCGCAGCGATCCAGCGCCTCCACGGCGCGCAGCTGCGCGGGATCGCTCTTGAACCCGCGCGCAGCGAGTTCCGCCTCGTAGGCCTGTTTGACGCTGGTCAAAAGATCGGTGAGATCAGAAGTTCAGCGTGCGCTTGTCCACGGCGAGTGCCGCTTCCTTCGTGGCTTCCGACAGCGACGGGTGCGCGTGGCAGATGCGCGCGATGTCTTCCGCGCTGGCCTTGAACTCCATCGCCACGACGGCTTCGGAGATCAGCTCGCTGGCCTGCGGGCCCACGATGTGCACGCCCAGGATCTCGTCGGTCGCGGCGTCGGCCAGGAACTTGACCATGCCGGTCGTGTCGCCCAGCGCGCGTGCGCGGCCGTTCGCGAGGAACGGGAACGTGCCGGCCTTGTAGGCACGGCCCGAGGCCTTGAGCTGCTGCTCGGTCTGGCCCACCCACGCGATCTCGGGGCTGGTGTAGATCACCCACGGGATCGTGTTGAAGTTGACGTGACCATGCTGGCCGGCAATGCGCTCGGCAACGGCAACGCCCTCTTCTTCGGCCTTGTGCGCCAGCATCGGGCCACGCACCACGTCGCCGATGGCCCACACGTTGGGCAGGTTGGTCTTGCACTCGTCGTCCACGGCGATGGCGCCGCGCTCGTCGAGCTTCAGGCCCACGGCTTCGGCGTTCAGGCCGATGGTGTTGGGCACGCGGCCGATCGACACGATCAGCTTGTCGACTTCCAGCGTCTGGGCTTCGCCCTTGGCGTTGGTCCAGGCAACGCTCACGCCCTTCTTCGACGACTTGATCTCGCCGACCTTCACGCCGAGCTCGATCTTGAGCTTCTGCTTGTCGAAGGCCTTCTTGGCTTCCTTGGCGATCTGCTCGTCCACCGCGCCGAGGAAGGTCGGCAGTGCTTCGAGCACCGTGACTTCCGCGCCGAGGCGACGCCACACCGAGCCCATTTCGAGGCCGATGACGCCCGAGCCGATCAGGCCCAGCTTCTTCGGCACCGCGCCGATGCGCAGAGCGCCGTCGTTCGACAGGATGTTTTCCTCGTCGAAGGGCGCGCCCGGCAGCGCGCGAGCGTTGGAGCCCGTGGCCAGGATGATGTGCTTGCCGACGATCGACTCTTCGGCGGCGCCGGCCACCTTGATCTCGTAGCCGCCTGCGTCCGTCTTCACGAACGAGCCGCGGCCATGGAAGAAGGCGATCTTGTTCTTCTTGAACAGGTACAGGATGCCGTCGTTGTTCTGCTTCACGACCTGGTCCTTGCGGGCCAGCATCTTCTCGACGTCGAGGCCCAGGCCTTCGACCTTGATGCCATGGTCGGCGAAGTGATGGCCGGCCTGCTCGAAGTGCTCCGACGATTGCAGGAGCGCCTTCGAGGGGATGCAGCCGACGTTGGTGCAGGTGCCGCCCGGTGCGGGGCCGCCCTTGCCGTTCTTCCACTCGTCGATACAGGCGACGTTGAAGCCGAGTTGCGCAGCGCGGATGGCCGCGATGTAGCCGCCGGGGCCACCGCCGATGACGATCACGTCAAATTGTTTGGACATAGGTTCTTTCGTAATCCTGTGTACCGCCTCCGATCAGGGCCGCGCGAAGCGCAGGCCTGTTCGGAGGCACCCGCGGAACCGGCTTTGCCGGGCCGCAGGGTGCGCCCCCTCGAGGGGGGAGGCGGCTACACGAAGTGAGCAAGCAACGGGGGTGGGTCAGATATCAAACAGCAGGCGCGACGGATCTTCCAGCGCTTCCTTCATGGCGACCAGGCCCAGCACGGCTTCGCGGCCGTCGATGATGCGGTGGTCGTAGCTCATCGCCAGGTAGTTCATCGGGCGGATCACGATCTGGCCGTTCTCGACCACTGCGCGGTCCTTCGTGGCGTGCACGCCGAGGATGGCCGACTGGGGCGGGTTGATGATCGGGGTCGAGAGCATCGAGCCGAAGGTGCCGCCGTTGGAGATGGAGAAGGTGCCGCCGGTCATCTCTTCGATGCCGAGCTTGCCTTCCTGGGCCTTCTTGCCGTACTCGGCGATCTTCTTCTCGATGTCGGCGAAGCTCATCTGGTCGGCATTGCGCAGAATCGGCACCACCAGGCCGCGCGGCGAACCGACGGCGATGCCGATGTCGAAGTAGCCGTGGTACAGGATGTCGTTGCCGTCGACCGAGGCGTTGAGCACCGGGTACTTCTTGAGTGCGTGCACTGCCGCCTTCACGAAGAAGGACATGAAGCCGAGCTTCACGCCGTGTTCCTTGGTGAAGTTGTCCTGGAAGCGCTTGCGCAACTCCATGACGGGCGCCATGTTCACTTCGTTGAAGGTCGTCAGGATGGCGTTGGTCGACTGCGACTGCAGCAGGCGCTCGGCGATGCGGGCGCGCAGGCGGCTCATCGGCACGCGCTGCTCGGGGCGCTCGCCCAGGTCGGGCGCGCTCGTCGGAGCGGCGACCTGCGGCAGCGCGGGCTTGGCAGCCGGCGCGGCGATGGTGGCTGCGGGTGCGGCGGGCTTGGCGCCCGAGGCAACGGCGGCGAGCACGTCACCCTTGGTGACGCGGCCGTCCTTGCCGGTGCCGGCCACGTCGCCGGTCTTCAGGTTGTTGTCGGCCAGCAGCTTGGCGGCGGCGGGCATGGCCACGTCGGCCTTCGAGCCGCCGGTGGCGGCGGCAGCGGCTGCGGCCGGAGCTGCAGCAGGCGCCGGCGCCGCGGCGGCGGGCGCCGCTGCCGGAGCGGCCGCGCCGGCCTTGCCTTCGGTGTCGATCTTGGCGATCAGCTGGTCGGCAACCACGGTGGCGCCGTCGGGCTGGACGATTTCGGCCAGCACGCCGGCCGAGGGAGCGGGCACTTCGAGCACGACCTTGTCGGTCTCGATCTCGATCAGGATTTCATCGACGGCGACGGCTTCGCCGGCCTTCTTCTTCCACGTGAGCATGGTGGCCTCGGCCACGGATTCGGAAAGCTGGGGGACTTTGACTTCAACGATAGACATTTGGAGTGGGCTCCGATTTGTTCTTCAGGGTGTTCGTGTGAAAGAGGACTGGATTACTTGGTCAGCACGAAGCCCTTGAGCTTGCCGAACGCGCCATCGACGAGCGCCTTCTGCTGTTCCTGGTGCAGGTGCGAGTAGCCCACCGCCGGCGATGCCGAGGCGGCACGGCCGGAGTAGCCGAGCTTCTGGCCTTCTTGCATGTTTTCGTGGATGTAGTGCTGCACGAAGAACCAGGCGCCCTGGTTCTGCGGCTCGTCCTGGCACCAGACCACGTCGACGAGATTCGGGTACTTCTTGATCTCGGCGGCGAATGCCTTGTGCGGGAACGGATAGAGCTGCTCGACGCGGATGATCGCGACGTCGTCGGCTTCCTTCTCCTCGCGCTTCTTGGCCAGGTCGTAGTAGACCTTGCCCGAGCAGGCGATCAGGCGCTTGACCTTCTCGGCCTTCAGGTCGCGGCTGTCGGGGATCACGGTCTGGAAGCCGCCCTTGATGAACTCGGACAGCGGCGAGGTCGCGTCCTTGTTACGCAGCAGCGACTTCGGCGTCATGATGATCAGCGGCTTGCGCAGGTTGCGCACCATCTGGCGACGCAGCACGTGGAAGATCTGGCTGGCCGTGGTCGGCTGCACGATCTGCATGTTGGCGTCGGCGGCCAGCTGCATGAAGCGCTCCAGGCGTGCCGAGCTGTGCTCGGGGCCCTGGCCTTCGTAGCCGTGCGGCAGCATCATGGTGATGCCGTTGACGCGGCCCCACTTCACTTCGCCCGAGGCGATGAACTGGTCGATCACGACCTGGGCGCCGTTGACGAAGTCGCCGAACTGCGCTTCCCAGATCACCAGGGTGTTGGGGTCGTTCGAGGCGTAGCCGTATTCGAAGGCCAGCACCGCTTCTTCCGAGAGGATGGAGTCGATGACGACGAACGGAGCCTGGTTGTCGGCCACGTTCTGCAGCGGCACGTAGGTGCCTTCGTCGAACTTCTCGCGGTTCTGGTCGTGCAGCACCGCGTGACGGTGCGTGAAGGTGCCGCGGCCCGAGTCCTCGCCCGACAGGCGCACCGGGTAGCCGCTGGCCACCAGCGAGGCGAAGGCCATGTGCTCGCCCATGCCCCAGTCGACGTTGACGTCGCCACGGCCCATGGCCGCGCGGTCGTCCAGCACCTTCTTCACCAGCGGGTGCACGGTGAAGCCTTGCGGCACGGTGGTGATCTTCTCGGCCAGGCGCTTCCACTCGGTCGTGGGGATGGCGGTGTCGCCGGCGTCGGTCCACTTCTTGTTGAGGAAGGGGCTCCAGTCGACCGCGTACTTGCTCTTGAAGTTGGTCAGCACCGGGTCGATGGTGTGCTTGCCCGCGTCCATGGCGGCGCGGTAAGCCTTGACCATGTCGTCGCCGAGCGTGTCGCCCATGCCTTGCGCGGCCAGCTTGTCGGCGTACAGACGGCGGGTGCCGGGGTGCTGGGCGATCTTCTTGTACATCAGCGGCTGGGTGAGCGAGGGGGTGTCCTGCTCGTTGTGGCCCAGCTTGCGGTAGCAGACGATGTCGATGACCACGTCCTTGTTGAATTCCTGGCGGAACTCCAGCGCGAGCTGCATGCACAGCACCACGGCTTCGGGATCGTCGCCGTTCACGTGCAGCACCGGCGCGTCGATCATCTTCACGATGTCCGTGCAGTACAGCGTCGAGCGGCTGTCGCGCGGGTCGCTGGTGGTGAAGCCGATCTGGTTGTTGATGACGATGTGGACCGTGCCGCCGGTGTAGTAGCCGCGGGTTTCGGCCAGCGCCAGCGTTTCCATGACCACGCCCTGGCCGGCGAAGGCCGCGTCGCCGTGCACGAGCACCGGCAGCACCGAGTCGCCTTCCTTGTCGCCGCGGCGGTCCATGCGCGCGCGCACCGAACCTTCGACGACCGGGTTCACGATTTCGAGGTGGGAGGGGTTGAAGGCCAGCGACAGGTGCACCGGGCCGCCAGGGGTGCTGACGTCGGAGCTGAAGCCCTGGTGGTACTTCACGTCGCCGCTGGGCAGCTCTTCGGGAGCCGTGTGGTCGAACTCGGCGAACAGGTCGGCGGGCATCTTGCCCAGCGAGTTCACCAGCACGTTCAGGCGGCCGCGGTGGGCCATGCCGATCACGATTTCCTGCACGCCCTTCTCGCCGGCGCGGTTGATGAGCTCGTCCATCGCGACGATGAAGCTCTCGCCGCCTTCGAGCGAGAAGCGCTTCTGGCCGACGTACTTGGTGTGGAGGAAGCGCTCCAGGCCTTCGGCCGCGGTCAGGCGGTCGAGAACGCGCTTCTTCTGGTCGGCGTTCAGCTTGGGATTGGTGCGGGCGCTCTCGAGCTTCTGCTGCCACCAGCGCTTGTGGTTCTGGTCGGTGGTGTACATGTACTCGGCGCCGATGGTGCCGCAGTACGTTTCGCGCAGCGCGTTCAGCAGGTCGCGCAAGGACATGGTGTCTTTGCCGAAGAACGTGTTGCTGGTGTTGAACACCGTCTCGAGGTCCGCGTCGGCGAAGCCGTAGAACGAGGGCTCGAGTTCAGGAATGGAGGGACGCTCCGCGCGCTTGAGCGGGTCGAGGTCGGCCCAGCGGGCGCCGACGTTGCGGTAGGCGGCGATCAGCTGCTGGACTGCCGTGCGCTTGCGGCCGAGTTCGGAGTCGGCGCCGCTGGCCTGCACGACCTTGGTCGTGCCCTGCTTCGCCAGTTCGGCGAAGGCGTTGATGACCGGCAGGTGGGGGACGTCGCGGGTGTTGGTGCCGTCGGCGGCGGGGACGTTCTGCAGCGCGTCGAAGTACGAACGCCAGTTGTCGGGCACGCTGCCGGGGTTGGAGAGGTAGTTCTCGTACATCTCCTCGACATAGGGGGCGTTGCCGCCGAAGAGGTACGTGTTGCCTTGATAGGCGGTATACGCCGAGGGCGTAGAGGAATCGCTCATGATCCGCTGACCTTCGCTTCCCTGAGGGAAGCACTAGCTGGTTTAAGAAACCTTCCGCGACACGGCTGAACCGATTGGCGGATGCGACTGTGGCTGGGGAAGGGCCTGAGTACCTTGGCATTGTGCCACGTCAACCATATGACGGTCCAACCGGGCTTCGCAACCCCTCCTGTTGCTCATTCGCCGCTCATTCAGGCGGAAGCGAGTAACTGTTTGATCTGCTGCAGGGTGGCGGGGTCGTCGATGGTGGTCAGGTCGCCGGGGTCGCGCTGCTCGCAGACGGCCTGGATGGCCCGGCGCAGCAGCTTGCCGCTGCGGGTCTTCGGCAGGCCGGAGACGAAGCGCACGCGGGCCGGCCGCGCCAGGGCGCCGAGCTGGTCGGCCACCACTTTCATGATCTCGCCCTCGAGCCTGAGGGCCGCGTCGGCGTCCGCCACGGCCTTGCCGTCCTTCGGCACCACGAAGGCCATCGCGACCTGCCCTTTCAGCGCGTCGGCCACGCCGACCACCGCCACCTCGGCCACGTTGGGATGCCCCGAGATGCTTTCCTCGATCTCGCGGGTACCGAGGCGGTGGCCCGCCACGTTGATCACGTCGTCGGTGCGCCCGAGGATGTAGAAATAGCCGTCCTCGTCGCGGATGCCCCAGTCGAAGGTCGAATAGACCATCTTGCCGGGCACGCTCTTCCAGTAGGTGTTGACGAAGCGCGCGTCGTCCTTCCACACCGTCTGCATGAAGCCCGGCGGGGTCGGCCCCTCGACCACGACCACGCCCTTCTCGTTCGAGCCGGTGAGCTCCTCGCCGGTCGACTCGTGCAATATCTTGATGCGATAGCCGTACATCGGCACGCCGGGGCTGCCGAACTTGCTGGCCTTGGCCTCAACGCCGTTGGCGATGGTGATCATCGGCCAGCCCGACTCGGTCTGCCAATAGTTGTCGATGATCGGCACGCCCAGGCCCTCGCTGATCCAGCGGGCGGTGGGCTCGTCCAGCGGCTCGCCGGCCAGGAACAGGGCGCGCAGAGTCGACAGGTCGTACTTCTTCAGCAGCGCCGGGTCCTGCTTCTTGAGCACCCGCACCGCCGTGGGCGCGCTGAACATCACCGTCACCTTGTATTTCTCGACGAGGCGCCACCAGATGCCGCCGTCGGGCTCCCGGTCGATGCCCTGCGTGGGCAGGCCCTCGTACATGATCGTCGCCATGCCGGCGATCAGCGGGCCGTAGACGATGTAGCTGTGGCCTACCACCCAGCCGATGTCGCTGGTGGAGAAGTAGGTTTCCCCGGGGCGGCCGTCGAAGATGTGCTTCATGCTCGCAGCCAGCGCGACCGCGTAGCCGCCCACGTCGCGCTGCACGCCCTTGGGCTTGCCGGTGGTGCCGCTCGTGTAGATGGTGTAGCTGATGTCGGTGGAGGCGAGCCAGGTGCAGGGCACCCTGGCGTCGAGATGCTTTCGGCGCAACTCGGCTGCCAGATGGTCGCGGCCGGGCGTCAGGTCCATCGGCGCGAGGCCGCGGTCGGTCAGCAGCACGGCCGAGGGCTTGTGCTTCGACAGCCGGATCGCCTCGTCGAGCAGCGGCTTGTATGCGATGACCTTGTTGCCGCGCGAGCCGGCATCGGCGCTCACGATCACCTTGGGCTCGGCATCCTCGATGCGCGTGGCCAGCGAGCCGCTGGCGAAGCCGCCGAACACCACGCAGTGGATGGCGCCGATGCGCGCACAGGCCAGCATCGCGAAGGCGGCTTCCGGAATCATCGGCATGTAGATGAGCACGCGGTCGCCCTTGCCCACCCCCAGCTCGACGAGGCTGGCGGCCGTGCGCTGCACCTCGGCGTGCAACTCGGCGAAGCTGTAGCTCTTCTCGACGCCCGTTTCGGTGGAAACGAAGATCAGCGCCGGCTGGTCGCCCCGCGCCGCCAGGTGCCGGTCGACGGCGTTGTGGCACAGGTTGGTCGTGCCCCCCACGAACCAGCGCGCAAAAGGCGGCTGACTGGCGTCGAGGATCTGCTGGGCGGGCGTCTGCCAGTCGATCAGCTTCGCCTGCTCGGCCCAGAAGGCCTCGGGCGCGTCGACGGATTGACGATAGAACTCTTCATAGCGGCTCATCTCGGTTTGTCTCCTGTTATTCGTTCCGTTCCGGCTGTCGCACCAAAACTGAATTCATAATTATGGAGACCGATCTTGCAGCAAGCTGACAGCCGGGGCAACCCGGCTTTCCTCCGCTGCCCCGGTTACCGGATGAGCGAGAGCACTTCGGGAAACGCGGGATGCTCCGCCGTGCGCAGCCACTCGAAGCCGACCATCTCGGTCGTCACGAGTTCGGCACCAGCACCGGCCAGCCGGTCGAAGGCGGCATCGCGGTTGCGCTCGGTGCGCGAGCTACAGGCGTCGGTGACGACCCAGACCTCGAACTCGTCTTCCAGCAGGTCGAGCGCCGTCTGCAGCAGGCAGACATGGGCTTCGCAGCCGGCGATGACGATGCTGTTGCGCTCCTCTGCGGCCGCCTGCGGCTTCTGCAGATGCTTGGGCAGGCTCCGCGCATTGCCCTGCGGCGCCTTGGCCGGCACGCGCAGCCACTCGCCCAGGCCCTCCTCCACGCCGCTGAAATGCATCTTCGACAGGGTGCGCTGGCACTGCGCGCGGATGTCGGGCAGGTTCTGGCCCAGCTTGGAGGGGTTGTGCTCGGTGCCCCACGCCGGCACCTGCAGCAGCTTCGCCATCTTGCCGAGCCGCACGGCGTTCTGCGCGACCGCTTCTCCCTCGAAGATCGCCGGCATCAGGCGCTCCTGGTAGTCGACCAGGACGAGTTGGGATTGCGAGACGTCGAGCAGCATGAACAGTTTCTTTCAGGAATCGGTTGAATCGGGCTGAACCGTACCACCGAAAAGACCGGGTTGACGCGTGCCGCCATCGACGCGCTGCACCAGTTGCGCCACATAGGCCTTGAACAGCGCGTCGGCCGACTGCCTGAACATGCGGATGCGCCCCGTGTGCTGCATAAGCAGCAGGCCGACGCCATGGGCGAACAGCGCGGTGTTCTCGCGCAGGGCGGCGTCCGCGTCGAGCCCCAGCTCCTGCAGCGCCTCCTCGCAGGGACGCAGGGCCTGGTAGAGATGGTCGTTCAGCTCGTGGTCGAGCTCGCTGGTCAGGCCGCGCGGGCGCATGCCCTGCACCAGATAGAAGCCCAGGTCGAGTTCGCGCGGATTCGCGGCGTAGAAGTCGAACCACGCCTGGGCTCTCGCGGCGAGCGCCTGGCCGGGGCCGTCCTGCGACACCGGGGCCTCGGCCACCGCAGCCTGCAGCCGCTGGATCGACTCGTCGAGCAGGGCCGCGTAGATCGCCTCCTTGCTCTCGAAGTACGAATAGATCGCGCCCGGGGTGTAGCCCGCCCTCCTGGCGATTTCGCGGACGCTCGCCCCCTCGATGCCGGCCTCCAGGAAGACCGCGCGGGCGGCATCGAGCACGAGCGAACGGCGGGCATCGGTGAGCGCCTGTCGGCGTTGGAGCTTGGCGTGCATGGGCGGGACTATAGCCCTCGGATTGATCGTCGATCCAGTTTTTTGATCGTTGATCGAAAAATTGAACGGTGTTTAAATCTTGGCAGAACAGCCAGGAGACAAACTCGATGAACGCCCCGCTTCCCAGCACCTCCCTCATGTCCGGCGCCGACTACCGCGAATCGCTGCGCCGCTACGAGCCCACCGTTTTCGTCGATGGCCGCCGCGTCGACAGCGTGGCCGACGAACCCGCCTTCCAGCCCGGCATCAATGCCATCGCCCTCACCTACGACTACGCCCTGAAGAAGGAATACGAGCCGCTGATGACCGCCGTGCAGCACACCAGCGGCAAGCGGGTCAACCGGCTCTCCCACATCAACACCAGCGCGGGCGACCTGCTCAACAAGCTAGAGGCCGTACGTCTGGTCTGCCAGGAAACCGGCTGCGCCCAGCGCTACCTGACGCACGACGCGCTCAACGCCATCGCCCAGGTGTCGGCCCGCATCGACGACGCCCGCGGCAGCACCGAGCACACGGCGCGCTTCCACGAATACCTGCACCGCGTGCAGGACCAGGACCTGACGCTCGGCGTCGCCATGACCGACGCCAAGGGCGACCGCAGCCGCCGCCCGCACGAGCAGGCCAACGTCGACAGCTACCTGCACGTGGTCGAGCGCAATGCGCGCGGCATCTTCATCTCGGGCACCAAGGCCATCGTGACCGGGGCGCCCTACGTGCACGAGTTGCTGGTCATGCCCTGCCGCAACATGGGCCGGGAAGACGCCGACTTCGCCGTCTGCTGCGCCGTGCCGCTCGATGCGCCAGGCCTCACCATCGTCGCGCGACCGGCTGGCCGGCCCGGCGAGAAGCTGGAGCACGGCGAGGCCCTGTTCAGCCGCAAGTACGGCCAGAGCACCGGCGTGTGCATGTTCGACAGGGTGCTCGTGCCCTGGGAGCGCGTGTTCTACGCCGGCGAGTGGGAACACTCCGGCCACCTGACCTACAGCTATGCCACGCACCACCGCCACAGTTGCATCGGTGCGCGCGCCGGCTTCGGCGACCTGCTGATCGGCGCAGGCGCGCTGATGTGCGAGGCCAACGGCTTCGATCCGGGCAAGGAAAGCCACCTGCGCGAGCAGATGGTCGAGCTCATCACCATCACCGAGAGCTTCTTCGCCTGCGGCGTGGCGGCCAGCGTGTACGGCACGGCCGACGAGCACTGCGAGGTCTTCATGCCCGACCCGGTGTTCAGCAACATCGGCAAGCTGCTGCTCGCCACGAAGATCTACGACATGCACCGGATCGCTCACTACGTGAGCGGAGGCCTGATCGTCACCCTGCCCGGCCCCGACGAAGACCACAACCCCGAGACCGCCGCCCGCCTCTCGGACGTGCTGCGCGCCAACCCCGCCATTCCCTACGAGCAGCGCATCGAGACGGCCCGCTTCATCGAAGACCTGACGGCCGGCTACCAGGGCGGCTGGTACAGCGTGATCAGCCTGCACGGCGGCGGCTCGCCCGCGGCGATGAAGCAGGAAATCTGGCGCAACTACCCGGTGGGCTCCAAGGTCGAGCTGGTCGAGCGCATCCTCGAACGAGGCATCGCGGCCGACGGCTCGCCCTCGGCCGCGCCTCACGACCCGGAGCGCGCCATCACCCGCAACCGCCAGCCCGGCAGATGCTGCGACACGGGCTGCACCACGCCGGGCCAGGCCGTCATGGTCGAACTACCGGCCTCGCGGCGCGCCTAGACTCCGGCGGATGAAGCTCTTCTCGAAACGGTTGCGGCTCGCAGCGGTGGGCCTGGGCACCGCGCTGCTCGTCATGGCATGCGGCGGCGTGCGCAAGACCACGGTGCCGATGGCGACCTCGCTCGAGAAAAGCAGCTGCCCGCGCGGCAACGTCGACACGCTGCTGGTGATGCTCCCCGGCGCGTACTCGACGCCCGACGAATTCGAGCACGAAGGCTTCGTCCGCGCGGTCCGCGAGAACCGAATCGCGGCCGACGTGATGCTGGTCGACTCCCACCTCGGCTACTTCAACGACAAGTCCGTCCTCGACCGCCTGAGCGCCGACGTGATGGTGCCGGCACGCAGCCAGGGTTATCGCCACATCTGGTTCGTCGGTATCTCGCTCGGCGGCTTCGGCGGAATGCTCTATGCGCAGACCCACCCCGGCGAACTAGCGGGACTGGTGACGCTGGCGCCCTACCTCGGCGAGCGCGCGCTCAGCGCCGACATCGCCAATGCCGGCGGCCTCGCCAAGTGGCGTGGCCCGCTGGTCGACCCGGCCGCGAGCCCTCCCCGCACGCCCGATGAAACCCAGCTCTGGCAATGGCTGCGCGGCTATTCGGGCTTCACGAACACGGCGGGAGCCCGGCCGCCGCTCTACCTGGGTTACGGCCTGGACGACCGTTTCGCCTTCAGCAACCGGCTGCTGGCGAACGTGCTGCCGCCCGAACGCGTCTTCACGACCGAAGGCGGGCACGACTGGCCAGAGTGGAACCGCCTCTGGCAACGCATGCTGCCGACCCTGCCGCTGCCGGGCTGCCCCGGCTGAACAGGCAACCGGGGCTCAATTCGGCCTCAGGCGCAGCAGCTTACCGTCGGCTTCGTCGGTCAGCACGTAAAGCAATCCGTCAGGCCCCTGCTTCACGTCGCGGATTCGGGCGCGGCCCTCGGCCAGCAGCTTGTGCTCGGCGGCCACCTTGCCGCCCTTCAGCTCGATGCGGTCGAGATAGCCGAATTTGAGCGAGCCGACGAACAGGTTGCCCTTCCAGGCGGCGCCGTAGCGGTCGCTGGTGAGAAATGCCATGCCGGAGGGTGCGATCGACGGCACCCAGTAGTGCAGCGGCTGCTCCATGCCCTCCTTGGCCGTGATGCCGTCGCCGATCTTGCCGCCGCCATAGTTCTCGCCGTAGGTGATGACGGGCCAGCCGTAGTTGCGGCCCGCCAATGGAATGTTGATCTCGTCGCCGCCCTGCGGGCCGTGCTCGGTCATCCAGAGGCGGCCGTCGGGCGCGAGCGTGGCGCCCTGCCCGTTGCGGTGGCCGTAGCTCCAGATTTCGGGCAGCGCGCCCGCCTTGCCGACGAAGGGGTTGTCCTTGGGCACCGAGCCGTCCTTGCCGATACGCACGATCTTGCCCAGATGGTTGTCGAGCTTCTGCGCGTCTTCCTTGCGGCTGAAGCGGTCGCCGAGCGTGAGGAACAGCGTGGCGTCACGCGCCTCGACGATGCGGCAGCCGAAGTGATTGCGGCTGGTCACCTTGGGCTGCTGGCTGAAGATGATCTTCAACTCCTCCAGCCTCGTGCCGTCGGCCGACAGGTTGGCGCGGGCCAGCGCCGTGCTGTTGGCGGAGCCGGCGGCATCGGGCTCGGAGAAGCAGAAATACAGCGTGCGGTTCTTCTCGAAGCCGGAGTCGGCCAGCACGTCGAGCAGGCCGCCCTGGCCGCCTGCCGCAATGGGAGGCATGCCGGCGATGGGAGCACCGATCTTGCCGTCGGCGCCGACCAGCCGGAGGCGGCCGGGCCGCTCCGTCACCACGAAACGGCCGCCAGGCAGGAAGGCGACGCCCCACGGATTTTCGAGACCCGCGGCCACCGTCTCGGGCCTGGTCTGGGCCGCGGCGGCCGCGCAGAAACCGATTACCGTGACAAATGTCCAGCGGCGAAAAGAAGTCAAAGACGGGGAGCACTGCAAGTTCATGACTTTTCCGTGAAGTTGCAGTGATCTTGTCGATAAATAACGACCGAATCCAGCACAACCTTTGGTTCTCCCGACTCGCGAAGGCCTTTTCGCGGTCAACCGTTTATGGAGCATAAACGTTCGTCGTTACATTTTTTCTTTGGCTGGATCGAAATTCCCCATGTAAATCAATGACTTACAGAGGGATTCGCTAATTCTTTTTAAATTGACATAACCGCACGTCATCAATATCCTACGCGCCATGCGTTTTTTCGTCCTACCCGCGTCCCTCCTCTTTGCCGTTGCAGTCCATGCAGCCCCCCAACAGGAAAAGACCGATGACGAGCTGGCACGAATGCTTGCCGACAAAGGTCTGATCGGACAACTCAAGCAGGTTCGTCAAACCGTCACCGAACGCACCTCCGACCTGGTGGTGACCGCCATCGGATTCCTCGGCGTTCCTTACCGTCGTGGCGGCAACACCGCCGAATCGGGTTTCGACTGCAGCGGCTTCGTCCGCGCCATGTACAACCAGACGGTCGGCCACATGCTCCCCCGCCGCGCCGAAGAGCAGGCAGCCGCCACCGAGAAGATCGACCGCGACCAGCTCAAGCCCGGCGACCTCGTGTTCTTCAACACCATGCGCCGCGCCTTCAGCCATGTCGGCATCTACGTCGGCGAAGGCAAGTTCATCCACTCGCCCCGCTCCGGCGCCCAGGTTCGCGTGGAAGACATGAACGGCAGCTACTGGCAGCGCCGCTTCGACGGTGCCCGCCGCGTGGTCGGCGGACCGGCGGACGAGGTGAAGGCCGCGGCTGTCGCCAATACCGGCAACTGAGCCCCGCCCTCTTCCCGATCTCCTGATCCCCCGATCAAGGACGAAAAAAATCCCGCCGAGGCGGGATTTTTTTATGGGCGTCCGATCGGTCGACCGGCGCCTTCAGCTCTTTTCCGTCAGCTCTTCTTCTGCGGCGGCAGGTCCGTGCAGGTGCCGTGAGCCACTTCCGCCGCCATGCCGATGCTCTCGCCCAGCGTCGGGTGCGGATGGATGGTCTTGCCGATGTCGATCTCGTCCGCGCCCATCTCGATCGCCAGCGCGATCTCGCCCAGCATGTCGCCGGCATGCGTGCCGACGATGCCGCCGCCCAGGATGCGGTGCGTCTCCGCGTCGAACAGCAGCTTGGTGAAGCCTTCGTCGCGGCCGTTGGCGATGGCGCGGCCCGAAGCGGTCCACGGGAAGTGCCCCTTCTTGACCTTGATGCCCTCGGCCTTCGCCTGATCCTCGGTCAGGCCGACCCACGCCACTTCGGGGTCGGTGTAGGCCACGCTCGGGATCACGCGGGCGTTGAAGGCCGCGCTCGACAGCTCCTTGTCGCCCTTCAGCTCGCCGGCAATGACTTCGGCCGCCACGTGCGCCTCGTGCACCGCCTTGTGCGCCAGCATGGGCTGGCCCACGATGTCGCCGATGGCGAAGATGTGCGGCACGTTGGTGCGCATCTGGATGTCGACCGGAATGAAGCCGCGGTCGCTCACCGTCACGCCGGCCTTCTCGGCGCCGATCTTCTTGCCGTTAGGGCTGCGGCCCACGGCCTGCAGCACCAGGTCGTACACCTGCGGCTCCTTCGGCGCGTTCTCGCCCTCGAAAGTGACCTTGATACCTTCCTTCGTGGCTTCGGCGCCGACCGTCTTGGTCTTGAGCATGATGTTGTCGAAGCGCGGCGCGTTCATCTTCTGCCAGACCTTCACGAGGTCGCGGTCCGCGCCTTGCATCAGGCCGTCGAGCATTTCGACCACGTCCAGGCGCGCGCCCAGCGTGGAGTACACAGTGCCCATCTCGAGGCCGATGATGCCGCCGCCCAGGATCAGCATGCGCTTGGGGTCGGTACCCATCTCGAGCGCGCCGGTCGAGTCGACCACGCGCGGATCCTTCGGCATGAAGGGCAGGCTCACGGCCTGCGAGCCGGCCGCGATGATGGCACTGCGGAACTTCACGGTCTGCTTGCTGCCAGTGGTGTCCCAGCTGGTGCCGGAGGTTTCCTCGACCTCGATGTGATACGGGTCGATGAAGTTGCCGACGCCGCGCAGCACCGTCACCTTGCGCATCTTGGCCATGGCCGTGAGGCCGCTGGTGAGCTTGCCCACCACCTTGTTCTTGTGGCCGAGCAGCTTGGCGCGATCGACCGTCGGGGCGGCGAAGCTCACGCCGAGATCGGCGAAGTGCTTGACCTCGTCCATGACGGAGGCCACGTGCAGCAGCGCCTTCGAAGGGATGCAGCCCACGTTCAGGCACACGCCGCCGAGGGTGGCGTAGCGCTCGATCAGCACGACCTTCAGGCCGAGGTCTGCGGCGCGGAAGGCCGCCGAGTAGCCGCCGGGGCCGGCGCCGAGCACGATCACGTCGCACTCGACATCGACCTTGCCGCCGTAGCTGGACACGGCCACGGCCGGTGCAGCGGGGGCCGGCGCGGGAGCAGCCGCCTTCGGTGCAGGAGCCGCTGCCGCCGGGGCGGGCGCCGCCGCTGCGGGCGCGGGGGCCGCGGCACCGTCGACTTCCAGCGTCAGCACCACCGAGCCTTCCTTGACCTTGTCGCCCACCTTCACCGCGAGCGCCTTCACCACGCCGGCGGCGGACGACGGGATCTCCATCGAGGCCTTGTCCGATTCGACCGTGATCAGCGACTGCTCGGCCTTGACCGTGTCTCCGACATTGACCAGCACCTCGATGACCGCGACTTCGTCGAAGTCGCCGATGTCGGGCACCTTGATTTGTTGTTCGCTCATTTGGACACTTTCAGTTTGAGTGTGAGAACGTCGACCGGTGGGGCCGAATTGCGATCGAATTCGCAGGCGGCGGCGATGCCCGCCTCCGCCACGTCGCGCGAGGTGCGCGACTTGATGTCATAGGCCGCGTGCATGGCGCCGAGCGCAAAGCTGCGTCCCGAGCCGATGGCCCAGAACTCCTTGAACTCGAACACCTCGCGGTAGCTGTAGATGCCGTAGATGCCGCTCTGGTTGGCCATCAGCATCGTGAACTGGCTCGACTCGTAGGGCTCGTGCTCGTCTTCCTTGGTCTGCATGAAGAACGAGTCCTTCAGCACCGGATGCAGCATCGTGAAGGTGCGGAAGATCTCGTGCTTGCTGCCGAACATCAGCTGCTCGCGCGGCTGCGCGGCCAGCGCGTGCTGCAGCACCAGGAAGTGCGCAGCGGCGCCGGCCACGGCGAACAGGCTCTGTCCCGCCGCGTCCTCGACGGTGAAGATCTTCTGGTTCGCCTCGGCGCGGTGCGAGAGCCGCGTGTCGCCGAAGGTCACCAGAGAATCGGCTGCCATCGTGACCTGGCCACCCTTGCGGACGGCCACTACGGTGGTCATAGCAGGATACGGCGATAGTCCGCGAGCACTTGCCCCAGGTAGGCGTTGAAACGCGCAGCCAGGGCGCCGTCGATCACGCGGTGGTCGTACGACAGCGACAGCGGCAGCGTGAGGCGCGGCACGAATTGCTTGCCGTCCCACACCGGCTTCATCTGACCCTTGGAGAGGCCGAGGATGGCCACTTCGGGCGCATTGATGATCGGCGTGAAATGCGTGCCGCCGATGCCGCCGAGCGAGCTGATCGAGAAGCAGCCGCCCTGCATGTCTGCCGAGCCGAGCTTGCCGTCGCGCGCCTTCTTGGCGAGCTCGCCCATCTCGGCGCTGATCTGCAGGATGCCCTTCTTGTCGGCATCCTTCAGCACCGGCACCACGAGGCCGTTGGGCGTGTCGGCCGCGAAGCCGATGTGGTAGTACTGCTTGTAGACGAGCTGGTCGCCGTCCAGGCTGGTGTTGAACTCGGGGAATTTCTTCAGCGCCGCGACCACCGCCTTGATGACGAAGGCCAGCATCGTCACCTTGACGCCCGACTTCTCGTTCTCCTTGTTGGTGGAGACGCGGAAGGCTTCGAGTTCGGTGATGTCCGCTTCGTCGTTGTTGGTGACGTGCGGGATCATCACCCAGTTGCGGTGCAGGTTCGCGCCGCTGAGCTTCTTGATGCGCGACAGGTCCTTGCGCTCGACCGTGCCGAACTTGGTGAAGTCGACCTTGGGCCACGGGATGAGGCCCAGCGCCGCACCGTCGGCACCGCCGCCAGCCGGCGCCTTGGCCGCCGAGGCCTTGGTGCTGGCCTGGCCACTCATCACGGCCTTGGTGAAGCTCTGGATGTCTTCCTGCGTGATGCGACCCTTGGGACCGGAGCCCTTGACCTCCTCGAGCGGCACGCCGAGTTCGCGCGCGAACTTGCGCACCGAAGGCGAGGCGTGCGGCAGGCTGCCGGTGGGAGCGACCGTCGGGTTGTGGGCGGGAGCCGCTGCGGCGGGTGCAGGCGCCGCGGCAGCCGGAGCAGGAGCGCTTGCCGTGGCGGCTGCCGGAGCGGCAGCGGCTGCTGCAGCCTGGGCAGGTGCCGGAGCAGCCGCACCGGCGGCGCCTTCGAGCACGGCGATCAGGTCACCGATGTTGACCGTGTCGCCCACCTTGACCTTGAGTTCCTTGAGCACGCCGGCAGCCGACGACGGGATTTCCATCGAGGCCTTGTCCGACTCGACCGTGATGAGCGACTGCTCGGTCTTGATCGAGTCGCCCACCTTCACGAGCACTTCGATGACCGCGACGTCCTTGAAGTCGCCGATGTCGGGCACCTTGACCTCGACCGGGCCGGAAGCCGCGGGTGCGGCGGCAGGAGCCGGCGCGGGCGTTGCCGCGGCCGGTGCAGGCGCTGCGGCAGCCGGGGCCGCGGCAGGCGCAGGAGCCGGTGCTGCGGCACCCGCTCCTTCGGCCTCGAGCACGAGCACCACCGAGCCCTCTTTCACCTTGCTGCCGACCTCGACCTTCAGTTCCTTGACCACGCCGGCGGTCGACGACGGAATTTCCATCGAGGCCTTGTCCGACTCCACCGTGATGAGCGACTGCTCGGCCTTGACCGTGTCGCCCACCTTCACGAGCACCTCGATCACCGCGACTTCATCGAAATCGCCGATGTCCGGCACCTTCACTTCCACTGCTGCCATATCGTTGTCTCCCGCCGTCAGGCGCCGTTCGTTCGTTGATTGGTTGTTGATTGGGGATCAGGCGTAGAGCGGGTTGACCTTGTCGACATTGATGCCGTACTTCTTGATCGCTTCCACCACCTTGGCAACCGGCACGATGCCGTCTTCGCTCAGGGCCTTGAGCGCAGCCACCACGATGTAGTGGCGGTTGACCTCGAAGTGCTCGCGCAGCTTGCTGCGGAAGTCGCTGCGGCCGAAGCCGTCGGTGCCCAGCACCTTGTAGTTGCGGCCCTTCGGCACGAAGGGGCGGATCTGCTCGGCGTAGGCCTTCATGTAGTCGGTCGAGGCGACCACCGGGCCGGTCGAGGCGGCGAGCTGCTCGGCCACGAAGGGCACGCGCGGCGTCTGGTCGGGGTGCAGCAGGTTCCAGCGGTCGGCGTCCTGGCCGTCGCGGGTGAGCTCGTTGAAGCTCGGGCAGCTCCACACGGAAGCCGACACGCCCCAGTCCTGCTCGAGCAGCTCCTGTGCGGCAAAGCTTTCGCGCAGGATGGTGCCGCTGCCCAGCAGTTGCACGGTCGGCGCTTCCTTGCCCTTGGCGGCCTTGATCGCAGGGCCCTGCTTCGACAGGTACATGCCCTTGATGATCTGCTCTTCGGTGCCGGGCTGGAGGCCGGGCATCGCGTAGTTCTCGTTGAGCAGCGTCAGGTAGTAGTAGACGTTGTCCTGCTTCTCGACCATGCGCTTCAGGCCGTGGTGCAGGATCACGCCGACTTCATGCGCGAAGGTCGGGTCGTAGCTCACGCAGTTCGGGATGGTGTTGGCCAGGATGTGGCTGTGGCCATCTTCGTGCTGCAGGCCTTCGCCGTTCAGCGTGGTGCGGCCCGAGGTGCCGCCCAGCAGGAAGCCGCGCGCCTGCATGTCGCCGGCAGCCCATGCCAGGTCGCCGATGCGCTGGAAGCCGAACATCGAGTAGTACACGTAGAACGGCACCATGATTCGGTTGTTCGTGCTGTACGACGTGGCCGCCGCGATCCAGCTCGACATGCCGCCGGCTTCGTTGATGCCTTCCTGCAGGATCTGGCCGGACTTGTCTTCCTTGTAGTACATGACCTGGTCCTTGTCGACCGGGGTGTACTGCTGACCGTGCGGGTTGTAGATGCCGATCTGGCGGAACAGGCCTTCCATGCCGAAGGTGCGCGCCTCGTCCACGAGGATCGGCACCACGCGCGGGCCCAGCGCCTTGTCGCGCAGCAGTTGCGTGAGGAAGCGCACATAAGCCTGCGTGGTCGAGATCTCGCGGCCTTCGGCCGTGGGCTCCATCACCGCCTTGAAGGTGTCGAGCGACGGCACCGTGAAGCTCTCGTCGGCCTTGACGCGGCGGTGCGGCAGGTAGCCGCCCAGCGCCTTGCGGCGCTCGTGCAGGTAACGCATTTCCGGCGTGTCGTCGGCCGGCTTGTAGAACGGCAGCTCGGCGATCTGGCTGTCGGGAATCGGAATGTTGAAGCGGTCGCGGAAGGCCTTGATGTCCTCGTCGCCGAGCTTCTTGGTCTGGTGGACCGTGTTCTTGCCCTCGCCGATCTTGCCCATGCCGAAGCCCTTGACGGTCTTCACGAGCAGGACGGTCGGCTGGCCCTTGTGGTTCTGGGCCGAGTGGAAGGCGGCGTACACCTTCTGCGAGTCATGGCCGCCGCGCTGGAGGTTCCAGACCTCGTCGTCGGTCATGTGCTCGACCATCTTCAGCGTGCGCGGATCGCGGCCGAAGAAGTTCTTGCGGACGTAGGCGCCGTCGTTGGCCTTGAAGGACTGGTAGTCGCCGTCGTTGCACTCCATCATGATCTTGCGCAGCGCGCCGTCATGATCCTTCTCGAGCAGGGCGTCCCAGCCCTTGCCCCAGATCAGCTTGACGACGTTCCAGTTGGCGCCGCGGAACTCGCCTTCGAGCTCCTGGATGATCTTGCCGTTGCCGCGCACCGGGCCGTCCAGGCGCTGCAGGTTGCAGTTGATGACGAAGATCAGGTTGTCGAGGTTCTCGCGTGCCGCCAGGCCGATGGCGCCCAGCGATTCGACTTCGTCCATTTCACCGTCGCCGCAGAACACCCAGACCTTGCGGTTCTCGGTGTTGGCGATGCCGCGTGCGTGCAGGTACTTGAGGAAGCGCGCCTGGTAGATCGCCATCAGCGGGCCAAGGCCCATCGACACCGTGGGGAACTGCCAGAACTCGGGCATCAGCTTGGGGTGCGGGTAGCTGGAGAGGCCCTTGCCGTCTACCTCCTGGCGGAAGTTGAGCAGTTGCTCTTCGGAGAGACGGCCTTCGAGGTAGGCGCGGGCGTAGATGCCGGGAGAGACGTGGCCCTGGATGTAGAGCAGATCGCCGCCGTGGTTCTCGCTCTCGGCGTGCCAGAAGTGGTTGAAGCCGGCGCCGAACATGCTGGCCAGCGAGGCGAAGGAGCCGATGTGGCCGCCCAGGTCGCCGCCCTCGGGCGGATGGTGGCGGTTGGCCTTGACCACCATGGCCATCGCGTTCCAGCGCATGTAGGCGCGCAGGCGCTGTTCGATCTCGAGGTTGCCGGGGCTGCGAGCCTCCTGCGAGGGCTCGATGGTGTTGACGTAGCCGGTGTTGGCCGAGAACGGCATGTCGACCGTGTTCTGCCGCGCATGTTCGAGCAACTGCTCGAGAAGGAAGTGGGCCCGCTCCGGACCCTCGCTCTGGATGACGGAGGACAGTGCATCCATCCATTCACGGGTCTCCTGGGCGTCCGCATCGTTTGCGGCCGAGCCGAACAGGTTCTCGGGATTTGCCGACATGCTTGTCTCTCCTTTTAGGGCAGTGGCTGTAATTTAAGTGCGCCGTATGGCGAACGCGGCGGAGTTTCGCATAGAAACATCGCAATTTCAAATAGTGCTCATTGATTTCTTGATATGAAATTTTAAAAACAACATGAGCCTGCAAAGCCCGCCGCAAAACCTGTCTTGCCAGGCCGCATCCGTCATGGCGGATACCCGCGCCAGGCGTGGCAAGCCGAGGGGGCGAGCCTAGAATCCGCGCATGCCTCTCTCCTCTCCGCTGGCGGTTGCCCGCAGTGCCGTTAACGCCTCGCCGCTGTCCTGGTGGCGCAGGTGGTGGCGACGCCAGACTCCGGTGCTGCAGGACGCGGTCGCCATGCTCGCGCCGATGGCGGCCGTGCTGCTGTTCCTCGCCGCCATCGTTTCCGCCTTCTGGTATCTGCGCACCGAGGAGGTCGAGCGTGAGCAGGAGTCTGTGCGCCGCGACGTCGAGTACGCACAGCAGCGTATGCGCCTGCGGCTGCTCGAGCGGCAGGAACAGCTGATGCGCATCGCGCGCGATGCCTCCAACCGGGAGATCGACCCCGTCGAGTTCACCAGCCGCGCCGAGTCGCTGGTAAGCCAGTTCCCCGAGCTGCAGACCATCACTTGGATCGACGATCGCCGCCGCTTCAAGGCCGGCTACGCGGCGCCCAGCGTGCACCCGGCGCAGCAGCACCTGATCGGCGACGTGCTGCGTCCCGGCGACATCGAGAGCAATTACGCGCTGGCCCGCGAGCTGCGGCAGCCGGTCTATTCGCAGCCCGTGGCCGGCGGCGACCCGGCGTCGATGCTGCAGCTGCACATTCCCCTCTTCGACCAGGGCCTGTTCGCGGGCGTGGTGCTGGGCGAATTCTCGGTCGACGGGCTGCTGCGCTACGGCATGCCCTCCGAGGTGCAGGCGCGCTACGCGGTGTCGCTGCTCGACGCCAAGGGCCATGTGATCGCCGGCAACACCACGAACCTGAAGGAAAGCGGCACGCGCCTGCTGCCCTGGAGCGAGCGCACGAACGAATACGAAGTGCCAGTGTCCCCGGTCGGCAATGCGCTGGTGCTGCGGGCGCAGGCCTACCGCACCTCCCAGGGCGTGGTCGGCAACGGGCTCTTCTGGCTGGTGTGCGCGCTCAGCGTGCTCACCAGCTGGATGCTGATCGGCACCTGGCGCCACACGCGTCGCCGGCTGCAGGCGCAGCAGCGGCTGGTGGCCGAGACCAACTTCCGTCGGGCGATGGAGAACTCCATGCTCACCGGCATGCGCGTGCTCGACCTGCAGGGCCGCATCACCTACGTCAACGCCGCCTTCTGCGCGATGACGGGCTGGAGCGAGGAAGAACTGGTCGGCCAGTCGCCGCCTTTCCCCTACTGGCTCGAATCCGACCGCGAGGTGATGAACGAGCGGCTCGAGGAAGAACTGCACGGCCGCGCCCTGCCCGGCGGCTTCCAGGTGCGGGTGAAGCGCAAGAACGGCAGCGTGTTCAACGCCCGCCTCTACGTGTCTCCGCTGATCGACGCGCGCGGCCACCAGACCGGCTGGATGACGTCGATGACCGACATCACCGAGCCCACGCGCATCCGCGAGCAGCTCTCGGCCTCCTACGAGCGCTTCACCACGGTGCTGGAGGCGCTCGACGCGGCGGTGTCGGTGGCTCCCATCGGCAGCGAGGAACTGCTGTTCGCCAACAAGCTTTATCGCCTGTGGTTCGGCTCCGACACCGTGGGCCACCTGGGCATGGTCGCGCAGGCGGGCGTGCCGGCCTCGAATGCGCACGACGAGGGCCTTGACGACGTGGACCCGTACGCCGGCCTGCCGATCGACACGCTCACCGCCGCGCAGACCGCCAACAACGAGATCTTCGTGCCCCACCTCGGCAAGTGGCTCGAGGTGCGCTCGCGCTACCTGACCTGGGTGGACGGCCGGCTTGCGCAGCTGGTGATCGCCACCGACATCACGCAGCGCCGCGACGCCGAGGAACAGGCCGCCGCGCAGGCCGACAAGGCCCAGGCCGCCAGCCGCCTCATCACCATGGGCGAGATGGCCTCCAGCGTGGCGCACGAGCTCAACCAGCCGCTGACCGCCATCACCAACTACTGCAACGGGATGATGTCGCGCATCAAGGGCCAGTCGATCGACAACGACGCCCTGCTCGCCGCGCTCGAGAAGACCTCGAAGCAGGCCCAGCGCGCGGGCCAGATCATCCAGCGCATCCGCTCCTTCGTGAAGCGCAGCGAACCCAACCGCACGCCGGCCGACGTGGCCACCATGGTGAGCGAGGCGGTGGAGCTCGCCGGCATCGAGCTTCGCCGGCGCAACGTGCGCCTGAACCACTACGTGGCCGCGCGGCTGCCGGTGGTGCGGGTCGACCCCATCCTCATCGAGCAGGTGATGGTCAACCTGCTGAAGAACGCGGCCGAATCCATCGACCTCGCCGACCGTCCGCTGGCGCGCCGCAGCGTCGAGCTGCGCGTGCTGCCCAAGGTGATCGAGGGCCACAACGCCATCGAGTTCTCGGTGCAGGACACCGGCAAGGGCCTGGCGCCCGAGGTGATGGACCGGCTCTACGAGGCCTTCTTCTCCACCAAGCCCGAGGGCATGGGCATCGGGCTCAATTTGTGCCGCACCATCGTCGAGTCGCATCGCGGCCGGATGCAGGCGGAGAACATCTACAATGGCCCGGATGTGATCGGATGCCGTTTTTCCTTCTGGATTCCGGTGTTGGACGCTATCAGTTCCGTAGCTAGCGACGAGGCAAAGGTACCTGCATGAGTTTGATTCCGAAGAAGGGCACGGTCTATGTCGTCGACGACGACGAAGCCGTACGCGATTCGCTGCAATGGCTGCTCGAAGGCAAGGACTACAGAGTCCGCTGTTTCGATTCCGCCGAATCCTTTCTCTCCCGATACGACCCGCGTGAAGTCGCCTGTTTGATAGTCGACATCCGCATGGCCGGCATGACCGGCCTGGAGCTGCAGGATCGCCTGATCGAACGGCGCTCCCCGCTGCCCATCGTGGTCATCACCGGCCACGGCGACGTGCCGATGGCGGTCGACAGCATGAAGAAGGGCGCGATGGATTTCATCCAGAAGCCCTTCAACGACGAAGAGCTCGTCACGCTGGTCGAGCGCATGCTCGAACATGCGCGCGGCGCCTTCACGCAGCACCAGCAATCGGCCAGCCGCGACGCGCTGCTGTCCAAGCTCACGGGCCGCGAGGCGCAGGTGCTCGAGCGCATCGTCGCCGGCCGCCTGAACAAGCAGATCGCCGACGACCTGGGCATCAGCATCAAGACGGTCGAGGCGCACCGCGCCAACATCATGGAAAAGCTCAACGCCAACACCGTGGCCGATCTGCTCAAGATCGCGCTGGGGCAGGCGGCGCCAGCGGCCAAGGCCTAGAAGCAGCTATCCGCCCGATAGCGACGAATGACCCCCACGCCTGCGCAAGCGGGCGTTTTTACTTGGAAAATCGAAACCGATGACCGCCCAACTGATCGACGGCAACGCCCTCGCCAAAACCATCCGCGCCGAGGTGTCCGGCCGCACCGCCGCACTCAAGGCCCGTGGCGTGAACCCGGCCCTTTCCATCATCCTCGTGGGCGAAGACCCGGCCAGCCAGGTCTATACCAGGCACAAGGTCAACGACAGCGCCCAGACCGGCCTCGACGCCACGCTCGAGACCTACCCCGCCGACATGAGCGAGGCCGACCTGCTGGCCCGCATCCGCACGCTCAACGATGACCCGAAGGTGCACGGCATCCTGGTGCAGCTGCCCCTGCCCAAGCACATGGACAGCCAGAAGGTCATCGAGACGATCTCGCCGGCCAAGGACGTCGACGGCTTCCACGTCGCCAGCGCGGGCGCGCTGATGACCGGTGCGCCCGGCTTCTGGCCCTGCACGCCGCACGGCTGCATGAAGATGCTCGAATCCATCGGCTACGACCTGCGCGGCAAGCACGCCGTGGTCATCGGCCGCAGCAACATCGTCGGCAAGCCGATGGCCATGATGCTGCTCGCCAAGAGCGCGACCGTGACCATCTGCCACAGCGCGACGAAAGACCTCGGCGCCATCACGCGCCAGGCCGACGTGATCGTCGCGGCGGTGGGCAAGCTCGACCTTCTCACTGCCGACATGGTGAAGCCCGGCGCGGTCGTCATCGACGTGGGCATGAACCGCAAGACCGACGGCAAGCTCGCCGGCGACGTCGACTTCGACGGCGTCAAGGAAGTGGCCGGATGGATCACGCCCGTGCCCGGCGGCGTGGGGCCCATGACGCGCGCCATGCTGCTGGTCAACACCCTTGAAGCCGCAGAGCGCGCCGCAAGATAAGAATCAGCCTGTCGCTTGCCCGCTGCCTGCAGCCGCCTTTACAGGCGGTTCCGCAGCGGCTCCCGAAATGGTCCCGTCAGTTCGAACAGGATTTCTCCAATGACCAACCCGCTCCTCGATTTCACCGATCTCCCTCTGTTCGACAAGATCAAGCCGGAGCACGTGTCGCCCGCCGTCGATGCGCTGCTGGCCGATGCCGAGGCCGCGCTGCAGACCGTGACCGCGCCCGAATTTCCCGCCGACTGGAACGCCATCTCCAAGGTGCTCGACGTGGCCTCCGAACGCTTCAGCCGCGCCTGGGGTGCCGTCGGCCATCTCAACGCCGTGGCCGACACGCCCGAACTGCGCGCCGCCTACAACGAGGCGATGCCGCGCGTCACCGCCTTCTGGACCCGGCTGGGCTCCGACGAGCGCCTGTATGCCAAGTACAAGGCCATCGACGTCGGCACCCTCAACGCCGAGCAGCGCCAGGCGCACAGCAACGCGGTACGCAACTTCGTGCTGGGCGGCGCCGAGCTGCAGGGCGAGGCCAAGAAGCGCTTCGCCGACATCCAGGAACGCCAGGCCGAGCTGAGCCAGAAATTCAGCGAGAACGCGCTCGACGCCACCGACGCCTTCGCGTACTACGCCAATCTCGGCGAGCTCGAAGGCGTGCCCGAAGATGTGGTGAGTGCCGCGCGCGCGGCCGCCGAGGCCGACGGCAAGGAAGGCTACAAGCTCACGCTGAAGATGCCGTGCTACCTGCCGGTGATGCAGTTCGCCAAGAGCAGCGCACTGCGCGAGAAGCTCTACCGCGCATACGTCACGCGCGCCAGCGAGTTCGGCGACACGGCCTTCGACAACACCGCGCTCATCACCGAGATCCTCGCGCTGCGCGAGGAAGAAGCCAAGCTGCTTGGCTACAGGAACTACGGCGAGCTGTCGGTCGTGCCGAAGATGGCCGAGTCTCCCGAGCAGGTCGTGAAGTTCCTGCGCGATCTCGCGACCAAGGCCAGGCCCTACGGCGAGCGCGACCTTGCCGACCTGCGGGTCTTCGCGGCCCAGCAGCTGGGCATTGCCGATCCGCAGCCCTGGGACTGGAGCTATATCGGCGAGAAGCTCAAGGAAGCGCGCTACGCCTTCAGCGAGCAGGAGGTGAAGCAGTACTTCCCGGCGCCGAAGGTCATGGCCGGGCTGTTCAAGATCGTCGAGACGCTGTTCGAGGTGTCGATCCGCCGCGACTCGGCGCCCACCTGGCATCCGAGCGTCGAGTTCTATCGCATCGAGCGTGCAGGCCAGAAGGTCGGGCAGTTCTACCTCGACCCGTCCGCCCGCGCTGCCAAGCGCGGCGGCGCCTGGATGGACGACGTGCGCGCCCGCTGGCTGCGCCCCGACAACGGCGTGCTGCAGACGCCGGTCGCGCAACTGGTGTGCAACTTCGCCAGCGGCGTCGACGGCAAGCCGCCGCTGCTCACGCACGACGACGTGACCACCCTCTTCCACGAGTTCGGCCACGGCCTGCACCACATGCTCACGCAGGTGAACGAGCGCGACGTCTCGGGCATCAGCGGCGTCGAGTGGGACGCGGTCGAACTGCCGAGCCAGTTCATGGAGAACTTCTGCTGGGAGTGGGACGTGCTCAAGCACATGACGGCCCACGTCGACACCGGCGAACCGCTGCCGCGCGCCCTCTTCGACAAGATGACGGCGGCCAAGAACTTCCAGAGCGGCCTGCAGACACTGCGCCAGATCGAGTTCTCGCTGTTCGACATGCTGCTGCACACCGAGTACCACGCCGCCACTGCCAAGCCCGGCGACGTGATGGCGCTGCTGGGCCGCGTGCGCGACGAGGTGGCGGTGATGCCCTCGCCTGCGTTCAGCCGCACGCCGAATACTTTCAGCCACATCTTCTCGGGCGGCTACGCTGCCGGCTACTACAGCTACAAGTGGGCCGAGGTGCTGAGCGCCGACGCCTACGCGGCCTTCGAGGAAACCGTGGGCGCCGACGGCGAGCCGAACATCGAGACCGGCCGCAAGTACCGCCAGGCCATCCTGGAGGCCGGCGGCAGCCGCAGTGCCATGGATTCGTTCAAGGCCTTCCGCGGCCGCGAGCCCCAGCTTGATGCGCTGCTGCGACATCAGGGCATGGCCGAGCCCCAGCCCGCTTGATGCGACGCTGAAGCTTGCGATACTCGGGCGATGCATCCGATTTACAAAATCTCACCATTGCATCGCCTGACCGGCCTTGCCCTTGTGCTCGTTGCCGCGGGCGCCATGGCGCAACCCATCTACCGCCAGGTGGACAAGAACGGCAAGGTCACCTTCTCCGACCGGGCGCCCACCGCCAGCAGCGAAGCGGCATCGGGCTCGCAAGGCTCCGCCACCTCATCCAGCGCCGGCGCGGGCCTGCCGTACGAACTGCGCCAGGTGGCCCAGCGCTACCCCGTCACTCTCTACAGCGGCGACGAGTGCTCCCCCTGCGGCGCGGCCCGCACCCTGCTGGTGACGCGCGGCATTCCCTTCGAGGAACGCACGGTCAAGAGCAACGAGGAAATCGAGGCGCTGCAGCGCCTGAGCAGCCAGAGTTCGCTGCCGCTGCTCACCATCGGATCGCAGCAGCTCAAGGGCTACTCCGATGCCGAGTGGTCGCAGTACCTCGACGCGGCCGGCTACCCCAAGAGCAACAGCCTGCCAGCGGGCTACCGCAACGGGCAGGTCCGCCCCCTGGTCGCGCAGCAGGCGGCACCTGCGGCCCGAGCCGCCGCGCCGGCGCCGGCCGCACAGCCCGCGCCACCGCCGCCCGCATCGAGCGATCCGAGCCCGAGCAATCCGGCGGGCATCAAGTTCTGACCGGGGCCGCCGGCCTCAGGCGGCGAATTCCATCGTCTTCACGCCTTCCGAGGTGCCCAGCAGGCACACGTCGGCCTTCTGATGGGCGAAGACGCCGACCGTCACCACGCCCGGCCACTGGCTCACGGTGGATTCGAAAGCCAGCGGGTCGGTGATCTTCAGGCCGGTGACATCGACGATGTGCTGGCCGTTGTCCGTGACCAGCGGCAGGCCGTCCTTCTCTCGCACCTGGGCGATGCCGCCCATGGCCGCGAACTGGCGCATCACGCGGCGGGCCGCCATCGGAATGACTTCCACCGGCAGCGGAAAGGCGCCCAGCACCTCCACCAGCTTGGATGCGTCGGCGATGCAGACGAACTTTCGCGACTGGGCCGCGACGATCTTCTCGCGCGTGAGCGCCGCGCCGCCGCCCTTCACCATGAAACCGCGGTGATCGATCTCGTCGGCGCCGTCGATGTAGACCGACAGTTCCTCCACCTCGTTGCTGTCGAACACCGAGATGCCGAGGGCCCGCAGGCGTTCGGTCGAGGCGACCGAGCTGGAGACCGCGCCCTTGATCTCGTCCTTGATCGTGGCCAGCGCGTCGATGAACTTGTTCACCGTCGAGCCGGTGCCGACACCGACGATTTCGCCCCTGGCCACGTAGGCCAGCGCGGCGCGGCCGACCTGGGCCTTGAGTTCGTCCTGGGAAAGCGGTTTGGAGGGGGTTGGGGAGGCGGGTGCGGTCATCACGGACAATCCTTGGCTCATTGAAGCCCCGAATTATCCGATGCCCCTGCTGATGCCCTCCTCGCTCTATGGCCTGGCCCGCCCCTTCCTGTTCGGCTTCGACCCCGAGCATGCCCACGAAATCACGCTGGACGGGCTGGCGCGCACCCAGAACACGCCGCTGGCCTGCGCCTATTCGGCGCCGCGCGTCGACGATCCGATCGAACTCGCCGGCTTGAGCTTTCCGAACCGCGTGGGCCTGGCCGCCGGGCTGGACAAGAACGCCCGCTGCATCGACGCCTTCGCCGCCATGGGATTCGGCTTCGTCGAGGTCGGCACGGTCACGCCCAAGGCCCAGCCGGGCAACCCCAAGCCACGCATGTTCCGCCTGCCGCAGCGCGATGCGCTGATCAACCGGCTCGGCTTCAACAACGAAGGGCTCGACGCCTTCCTGGCCAACGTGCAGAAGGCGCGCTTCCGCAAGAGCGGGAGCGCGAAATCGCCGATGCTGCTGGGCCTGAACATCGGCAAGAACGCCGCCACGCCCATCGAGCGCGCAGTGGACGACTACCTGGCCTGCCTCGACGGCGTCTATCCGCACGCCGACTACGTGACGATCAACATCTCCAGCCCGAACACCGCCAACCTGCGCTCACTGCAGAGCGACGAGGCCCTCGACGCGCTGCTCGGCGCCGTGGCCGAGCGGCGCGAGGCGCTGGCGGCGCGCCACAACAAGCGCTCGCCGCTGTTCGTGAAGATCGCACCCGATCTCGACGAAGCCCAGGTCGCAGTCATCGCCGCCACGCTGAAGCGCCACGGCATGGATGGCGTGATCGCCACCAACACCACGCTCGCGCGCGACGCGGTCAAGGGCCTGCCGCATGCGGAGGAAACGGGAGGATTGTCGGGAGCGCCGGTGCGCGAGGCGAGCAACCGCGTGATCGCCCAGCTGCGCGCGGCGCTGGGTGCGGGCTTTCCGATCATCGGGGTCGGCGGCATTCTCAGCGGCGCCGATGCCAAGGCGAAGATCGCCGCGGGCGCGGACGTGGTGCAGATCTACACCGGGCTGATCTATCGCGGCCCCGCGCTGGTCCGCGAAGCTGCCCAGGCGCTGCTGCGCGATCGCGGCAGCAAGGCCTGAGCGTCCTTCTTCTTTCTTTCAGCGCATGCGCCAGAGCACTGGCGCAATGACTGCGGCCCAGCGCAGCAGCCGCTTCGGCCGGATCACCACCACGGCGGCAGCCGCGACGACGCCCGTCGCGACGGGATGCGCACGCGCGATGCGCAATGCAGCGGCGGCCGCCGATTCGTTGTGCGGGGGCGCATCGTCGTCAGCAGGCCGGGTCTCGCGCCCGCCCTGCATCGTCGCGATGCGCAGGCGCTGGAGCTCCATGCGCGCCAGCAGTTCTTCGCGAGTGACCGGCCTGCGAACGCGGCGCGGCGCCTCTTCCTCGTCGTCCGCCGGGTCCTTGCCCAGTCCGAAGCGCTCCTGGGCCCAGGCCCAGTCGCGCTCGAATTCCTGGCGCGCAGGCAGGAAGCCGTTGGACGCATTGCGCAGGGTCAGCAGCAAACCGATGGCCGCAGCCAGCCAGAGCGCGATCCAGACGCCCGCCACCGACCATGCGGCGGTGATGCGGTACGGCGTGTCCCAGTAGTTCACCACCACCGCCACCGACAGCAGGGCCACCGTGACCGTGGTCAGCCCCAGTACGGCCAGCGCGAGGAAAAGCATCAGCTTGAGGCGCTGCTTCTCGTCCTCCCAGGCCATGCGCAGCAGTTGCACCCGATCTTCGGCGGCCAGTGCGCCTTCAGCCGCGGCGATGCGCAACCGGCGGATCCGGGCATTCAGTCCGAACAGGGACAACAGCCTCATGGGCCGGCTCCCGTCATGTCCGGGCGAAAGATGCTGCTGCTGCGATGCGTGTTCAGGTCAGCGGCGGCCAAGCAGCAGGCCCACCAGCACGCCGACGGCCAGTGCGGCACCGGCGATCTGCCATGGTTCGTCGTGGGCGTAGGCGTTGGCGGAGGTGGCCGCCTCGCGAGCCTTCTTGGCGGCGAGCTTGCTCTTCTCAGCCGCGAGTTCGCGTGCGATGGCCAGCTTGGTGTCGATGCGCTGGCGCAGCGCCTTGATGTGGGGAACCGAATCCAGGTCCTTGCTTGCCAGCACGCCGCGCACGTCGCTTGCAATGTCTTCGGCTGCTGCTTCAAGATTTTTGGATGCACTCATTGGAAACTTTCCTCCGTGATGACACCGGCACCGCGCCGGCGGCTTCGCGCCGCAAATGGCGTCCTGTCATGTTACAGGCACAAAAGACCCTCGGGCGCGACAGATGTGCAGCTTTTGGCACGCAATACGCTCCATCGCCCGCATGAAGCTCATCAGCCGCCGGCCAGCAGGGCTGCCACATGGCGCCCTATGGCCAGGCTGCTAGTGAGCCCCGGCGACTCGATGCCGAAGAGATTGACCAGCCCCGGCACGCCGTGCGACGCGGGTCCGTCGATCATGAAGTCGGCCGCGGGCTCGCCCGGGCCGGAAATCTTGGGCCGCATGCCCGCATAGCCCGGAATGAGCGCATCGTCGGGCAGCGCGGGCCAGTACTTGCGCACCTCGGCATAGAAGCCGTCGCCGCGCGCGGGGTCGACCACCAGGTCGTCAGGCGAGGACACCCACTGCACATCGGGCCCGAACTTGGCCTGCCCGCCAAGGTCGATCGTGAGATGCACGCCCAGTCCACCCGGCTCGGGCACGGGATAGACGAGGCGCCCGAAGGGTGCACGTCCCGACAGGGTGAAGTAGTTCCCCTTGGCGAAATATTCCTTCGGTACCGCGGCGGGAGGCAACCCCTCGAAGCGACGGGCCAGCGCCGGAGCCCCGAGGCCGGCCGCGTTGACCACGGTGCGGCAGCGCAGCGCAGTGCCGTCTTCAGCCATCAACACGATGGCTTCGCCACCGCATTCGGCGTGCGAGATGGGCGATTTCAGCGCCAGCATGCCGCCCGTGTTCTCGAGGTCGCCGAGCAGGCTCAGCATGAGCGCATGACTGTCGACGATGCCGGTGCTCGGCGAATGCAGGGCCGCGACGCAGTACAGCTGCGGCTCCATCGCGATGGCCTGCTGCCCAGTGAGCAGCACCAGGTCGTCGACGCCGTTCGCGGCAGCCTTCGTCCGGATGACCTCGAGCTGCCCTGCCTGCTCGGGCGATGTCGCCACGATCAGCTTGCCGCAGCGCTGGTGCGGCACGCCGCGCTCGGCCGCATAGGCGTACAGCAGCTCCTTGCCTTCGACGCAGAGCTTCGCCTTGAGCGAGCCCTGCGGATAGTAGATGCCTGCATGAATGACCTCGCTGTTGCGCGAACTCGTTCCCGTGCCGATGGCACCTTCGGACTCGAGCACCAGCACCTCCCGGCCCGCGAGCGCCAAGGCGCGCGCCACTGCCAGCCCCACCACACCACCGCCGATGACGGCGCAATCGATTTCATCCATCGCGCGAGCTTAGCGCGGCTCGCGCGCGGATCGTGGGTTTCACCCCGTCACTGCACGGACGGCGGCGGCTCGGGATCGGTGGGC
The DNA here is from genome assembly GCF_003965815.1 of Variovorax gossypii. Lineage (GTDB taxonomy): Bacteria > Pseudomonadota > Gammaproteobacteria > Burkholderiales > Burkholderiaceae_C > Variovorax > Variovorax gossypii. The sequence continues at coordinate 1,183,454 of NZ_RXOE01000001.1, forward strand.
TCGTCGGGCGCCGTCTCGGCCCCTTCGTCGGGCTCGACAGGCAGGTCCGGTGCGACGGGCGGGGGAACATCGGGATGAGTGGCCATGGCTGCACTCCTTTCCCTTTGGTTCTAGATCACCGTGGCAGGAAAGTCGACAGCCCGCGGCTGCACCTGTCGTCAGTGCGCGCCGACACGGACAGCTTACTCATTCGATGCGGACGAGCCGCCTTACTACTTACTGCGACTTGGGGAGCGAGAACGGATGTGTTGTACTGCCCTGCGCTGCCGACGCCCGGCAGGTGCCACATTCTTCAGGGAGAGAAATGTCCACCATCGATGCAAACGGGATGCTGATCGATCCCAAGGTGATCCTCAGGCGCTCATCGGGAATCGAACACGGCGCCCTTCCCAGCGTGCTCGCCATCGTCGTCCACCAGACCGACTCGTCCACCGCCGAATCCAGCCTCAACGGCTATCAGGTAGGAGGCAACGGCGCCCACTTCCTGATCGACAAGAACGGCCAGATCTACCAGACCGCGAGCGTCTTCGCGCGCTGCTATCACGTCGGCAAGCTGATCAAGTCGAAGTGCCTGACCATCAACAAGAACAGCTGCGACACGGGGGCAATGGCCAAGATGCTGGCGATGTCGTGGGTCAACCAGATCAATGCCATCGACGCCCACGAACGCGCGAAGCCCTACCCCGACCGGTATCCGGTGAACAGCGACTCGATCGGCATCGAGCTGGTCGGCATGCACATCGACGACAAGACCTACGAAGCGGTGACTGCCGCGCAGAACAGCTCGCTCCAGTGGCTGATCGAGGAGCTGTACGCACAGTTCAACCTCAAGGCGGAAGACGTCTACAAGCACCCGACGGTTTCGTACAAGAACCCCGGCGAAGCGAGCTCGGCGATATGGAAGTGAGACTTCGCGCGATATGCCTCGCGGTCGGGATCATGCTGGTCACAGCCTGCGCGGCGACGCGCGATACCGCATTCACCGACGTCTACGTCGCCGACTTCCATTCGGACTCGCCGGCCACCTGCCGCAGTTCCGACGTGCCGCGCAATCATGGACAGGCGCGCGAGTTCTTCTCGAAGGCGCGCGAGGTCGACTACAAGACGCTGCACGACAACTACGAGTTGGCGCCCTGCTACGCCGAGGGCACGCTGATCCGCCAGGGCAAGTCGTGCGACTGGCAGATCCGCGCGGGCGCGACGGGGTCAGTGCAATGCGGCGGGCAGAAGCTGTACTTCGCATGCGACAACTGCGGCGACCTGCTCGGCACGATGAAGTAAGCAATGAAGTAAGCGACGAAGACAATCCCGGCGCAGAAAACAAAAAAGCGACCTGGAAATCCAGGTCGCTTTTTGATTTGGTGGGCGGTGGAGGCTTCGAACCTCCGACCCCAGCAGTGTGAATGCTGTGCTCTACCCCTGAGCTAACCGCCCCAAGCAGCGCGTTTGACTGCGTTGCTTTGAATTGCGTATCGCGTTCTGCGAAGCCTCAGATTATGCCATAGCTTTTCAGCCGTTTTCACGAAAGAGTGTGCGACCGCCACTAGATTTGTCGAGTTGGACCAACACGGCCTCGTGCGCGGTCAGCTCATGCTCGGCCGCCATGATCACCGGCAGCTCGAACTGGCTCAGGTCGACAGACACCACGGCAGTGCCCTGCACGGGCTCGGCAGCGGCCACGTCGATGAGCAGCGCGTCCTGTCCGCGGGTGAGGTTGATGTAGACGTCGGCCAGCAGTTGCGCATCGAGCTTGGCGCCGTGGAAGGTGCGGTTCGAGCGATCGACGCCGAAACGGTCGCACAGCGCGTCGAGCGAATTCCGCTTGCCCGGATACACCTGCTTGGCCATGGCCAGCGTGTCGGTCACTTCGCTGACGAAGGTGCGCAGCGGCGGCAGGCCGGCACGCTCGAACTCCTTGTTGAGGAAGCCGACGTCGAAGGCCGCGTTGTGAATGATCAACTCCGCATCGCGCAGGTACTCGACGATGTCGTTGGCCAGCGTGCCGAACTTCGGCTTGTCGCGCAGGAAGTCGGTCGTCAGGCCGTGAACCTTGAGCGCGTCCTCGTGGCTCTCGCGCTCGGGGTTGAAGTAGATGTGCAGGTCGTTGCCGGTGAGCTTGCGGTTGAACAGCTCCACGCAGCCGAGCTCGATGACACGATCGCCGTTCTCCGCGGAGAGGCCGGTGGTTTCGGTGTCGAGGACGATCTGACGGCTCATGTACGCCCCCAGTCTCGGCACTTCGTGTCCTCACCGCCCCCCGAGGGGGTGCGAGCTTGCTTGGGACGGCCCGGCGCTGCGCTCATCAGTGGTTTTCCTTGGCGTGGTTGATCGAGTACTTCGGAATCTCGACGGTCACATTCTCCTGCGCCAGGATCGCCTGGCAACTCAGGCGCGACTGCGGCTCCAGCCCCCAGGCGCGGTCGAGCAGGTCTTCCTCGCCCTCTTCCGCCTCGTTCAGCGAATTGAAGCCCTCGCGCACGATCACGTGGCAGGTGGTGCAGGCGCAGCTCATCTCGCAGGCGTGCTCGATGTCGATGTGGTTGTCGAGAAGCGCCTCGCAGATCGAGGTGCCGGCGGGCGCGGTGATTTCTGCGCCGTTCGGGCAGTACTCGGGATGCGGGTAGATCTTGATCGTGGGCATGTCGTTGTTCTAGAGAGATTCGACCTTGCGCCCGGCAAGCGCGCGCGCGATGCCCGCGTTCATGCGCTGTGCGGCGAAGGCTTCTGTGTCGTCGGCCAGCTTCTTGGTGGCGGCCTCGATGGCCGCGGCCTCGGTGCCGCCCTTTGCGGCTTCGCGCAGCTGCGCCATCGATGCATCGATGACGGCGCGCTCTTCGTCGTTCAGCAGGTCGCCGTCTGCATCGAGCGCGCTCTGCGTGGCGAGCAGCATGCGGTCGGCATCGACGCGTGCCTCGACCAGCGCGCGGGCTTGCATGTCTTGCTGCGCCGTGGAGAAGCTCTCCTGCAGCATGGTCGCGATCTGGTCGTCCGACAGGCCGTACGAAGGCTTGACCGCCACGCTGGCCTCGACGCCGCTGCCCTGCTCCTTCGCGCTCACGCTCAGCAGGCCGTCGGCGTCGACCGTGAAGGTCACGCGAATGCGCGCCGCGCCGGCCGCCATCGGCGGAATGCCGCGCAGCGTGAAGCGCGCGAGGCTGCGGCAATCGGACACCAGGTCGCGCTCGCCCTGCACCACGTGCAGCGCCAGCGCGGTCTGGCCGTCCTGGTAGGTCGTGAAATCCTGCGCCATCGCGGTCGGGATGGTCTGGTTGCGCGGCACAATACGCTCGACCAGGCCGCCCATCGTCTCGATGCCGAGCGACAGCGGAATCACGTCGAGCAGCAGCAGCTCGCCAGCACCGTTGTTGCCGGCAAGCTGGTTCGCCTGGATGGCAGCGCCCAGCGCCACGACTTCGTCGGGATTCAGGTTGACCAGCGGATCGCGGCCGAAGAACTCGGCCACCGCGCGGCGAACCTGCGGCATGCGGGTGGAGCCGCCCACCAGCACGATGCCCTGCAGCTCTTCCGCCTTGAGCTTCGCGTCGCGCAGCGCCTTGCGCACGGCGGCGATGGTGCGGTCGGTGAGCGGCTTGGTCGCGGCGTCGAACTGCTCGCGGGTCAGGTCGAGCGAGACAGTCTTGCCCGCGACCTCGGCCTTGAAGACGACCGAACCGGAATCGGTCAAGGCTTCCTTGGCTGCACGCGCGGCCACGAGCAGCGCGGCCTTGTCGGCATCGCTGCCGGCTTGCGCGCCCGTTTGCGCGAGCACGAAGTCGGCCAGCGCGTGGTCGTAGTCGTCGCCGCCGAGGGCCGAGTCGCCGCCGGTGGCGATCACCTCGAACACGCCCTGCGTCAGCCGCAGGATAGAGATGTCGAAGGTGCCGCCGCCCAGGTCGTAGACCGCGTAGACGCCTTCGCTCGCGTTGTCCAGGCCGTACGCAATGGCGGCGGCCGTGGGCTCGCTGATCAGGCGCAACACGTTGAGGCCGGCGAGCTGCGCGGCGTCCTTGGTCGCCTGGCGCTGGCCCTCGTCGAAATACGCGGGCACGGTGATGACGGCGCCATAGAGCTCGTCGTCGAAGGTGTCCTCGGCACGGAAGCGCAGCGTGGCCAGGATCTCGGCGCTGATCTCGACCGGCGACTTCTCGCCCGCCAGCGTCTGCACCTTGACCATGCCGCCGTCGCTGCTGCCGATGCGGTACGACATGGACTCGCGGTTGGCGATGTCGGCCAGGCCGCGGCCCATGAGCCGCTTCACCGAGGTGATGGTGTTGGCCGGGTCCTGCGCGCGCGCGGCCAGAGCGTCGAATCCGATCTGGCGGCGGTCGCCTTCGAGGTAGCGCACGGCCGAAGGCAGCAGCAGGCGGCCGTTTTCGTCGGGCAGGCATTCGGCCACGCCATTGCGCACCGAGGCCACCAGCGAATGCGTGGTGCCGAGGTCGATGCCAACGGCAATGCGGCGCTGATGGGGATCGGGCGCCTGGCCGGGTTCGGAAATCTGGAGAAGAGCCATGCCGTTATTGTCCCAACTGATCGAATTTGGCTTCGACGTCCTGCGCGAAGCGCTCAATGAACATGAGGGCTCTCACCTGCGTGGCCGCGGCGGGGTAATCGCCCTTCTCGTCGATCAGCCAGTCGAGCGACGACAGCGCGCGGGCACGGCCGGCCTCGACCTCTGCGTGGAGCTTTTCCAGCGAAGCGATGTCCACCACGTCGTCGAGCGACTCGCGCCACTCCATCTGCTGCATCAGGAAGTCGGGCGGCATCGCCGTGTTGTTCTCGGCATCGAGCGGCGCGCCGTTCAGCTCGCAGATGTAGCTGGCGCGGCGGATCGGGTCCTTGAGCCGCTGGTAGGCCTCGTTGATGCGCACCGACCACTGCATGGCCACGCGCTGCGCCGCGGCGCCCTGCGCGGCGAAACGGTCCGGATGGGCCTCGCGCTGCAGCTCCTTCCAGCGCGCGTCAAGCGCGGCGCGGTCCTGCGCGAAGGTCGCCGGGACGGCGAACAGTTGAAAGTCGGTGTCGTTCAGGTTCATGGCAAGAAAAAACCGCCAGCACATGACGTGTTGGCGGCCGTGGTCGCAGTCAGCGACGGCGCATCAGCTCAGATGCGGAAGCTTTCCCCGCAGCCGCAACGGTCGCGCTCGTTGGGGTTGTTGAACTTGAAGCCCTCGTTCAGGCCTTCGCGCACGAAGTCGAGCTGCGTGCCGTCGATGTAGGCGAGGCTCTTCGGATCGACCAGCACCTTCACGCCGTGGTCTTCGAACACCACGTCTTCCGGCGTCAGTTCGTCCACGTATTCGAGCTTGTAGGCCAGGCCCGAGCAACCCGTGGTCTTCACGCCCAGCCGCACGCCCACCCCCTTGCCCCTCTTGCCGAGGTAGCGGGTGACATGTCGGGCAGCGGCTTCGGTCAGCGTGACGGCCATGTCAGTGGACAGCTTCGGCGGCAGCGGATTCGGTCTTGACGCCGTGCTTGGCCTTGTAGTCGTTCACGGCTGCCTTGATGGCGTCTTCGGCCAGGATGGAGCAGTGGATCTTCACCGGCGGCAGCGCCAGTTCTTCAGCGATCTGCGCATTCTTGAGCGCCGCGGCTTCGTCGAGCGTCTTGCCCTTGACCCATTCGGTCACGAGCGACGACGAGGCGATGGCCGAGCCGCAGCCGTAGGTCTTGAAGCGCGCGTCTTCAATCACGCCGGTTTCGGGATTGACCTTGATCTGCAGCTTCATCACGTCGCCGCAGGCCGGTGCGCCGACCATGCCGGTGCCGACGGAGTCGTCGCCCTTTTCGAAGGAGCCGACGTTGCGCGGGTTTTCGTAGTGGTCGATGACCTTGGAAGAATATGCCATGGTGTACCTCTCAAACTTTGTTCAATCGTGGTGCCTGGTGCGGGTCTGAGCTGACCTGTCGTGTCAGTGGGCCGACCACTGGATCGTGCTGATGTCGACGCCGTCCTGGAACATCTCCCACAGGGGACTCAGCTCGCGCAGCTTGGCAACGTTGTGCTTGATGGTCGAAATGGCGTAGTCGATTTCTTCTTCGGTCGTGAAGCGGCCGATGGTCATGCGCAGGCTGCTGTGGGCCAGCTCGTCGCTGCGGCCTAGGGCGCGCAGCACGTAGCTGGGCTCGAGGCTGGCCGAGGTGCAGGCCGAACCCGACGACACCGCCAGGCCCTTGATGCCCATGATCAGCGACTCGCCTTCGACATAGTTGAAACTCATGTTCAGGTTGTGCGGCACGCGGTGCTCGAGGTCGCCGTTGATGAACACCTGATCGATGTCCTTCAGGCCGTCGAGCAGGCGCTGCTGCAGGCGGCGCGCGTGGGCGATGTCGTTGTGCATCTCGAGCTTCGCGATGCGGTAGGCCTCGCCCATGCCGACGATCTGGTGCGTGGGCAGCGTGCCCGAACGCATGCCGCGCTCATGGCCACCGCCGTGCATCTGCGCCTCGAGGCGCACGCGCGGCTTGCGGCGCACGAACAGCGCGCCGATGCCCTTGGGGCCGTAGGTCTTGTGCGAAGCCAGGCTCATCAGGTCGATGGGCAGCTTCGTGATGTCGATGTCGATCTTGCCGGTGGCCTGGGCCGAATCGACGTGGAAGACGATGCCCTTCTCGCGGCAGATGTTGCCGATCGAGACCACGTCCTGGATCACGCCGATCTCGTTGTTCACGAACAGCACGCTGACCAGGATGGTGTCGGGACGGATCGCGGCCTTGAACTTTTCGAGGTCGACGAGGCCGTTTTCCTCGACGTCGAGGTAGGTGACCTCAAAGCCCTGGCGCTCCAGTTCGCGCATGGTGTCGAGCACAGCCTTGTGCTCGGTCTTCAGGGTGATGAGGTGCTTGCCCTTGCCCTTGTAGAAATTGGCCGCGCCCTTGAGCGCGAGGTTGATCGACTCCGTTGCGCCCGAGGTCCAGACGATTTCGCGCGGGTCGGCATTGATCAGTTCGGCCACCTGGCCGCGCGCTTTCTCGACCGCCTCTTCAGCCTCCCAGCCCCATGCGTGGCTGCGCGACGCCGGGTTGCCGAAGTGTTCGCGCAACCAGGGAATCATGGCGTCGACCACACGCGGGTCGACCGGCGTCGTTGCGCCGTAATCGAGATAGATCGGGAAATGAGGAGTTACGTCCATGGCTGGCTCGTGCTGGCGTGGGGGTTGTTCTTTGATCTGGGCTGCTCAGGGAGGCGCCCGAAGGCGCCGCCGGGACTCTGTACTCAGGACTTGGCGAAAGCGTTCCCGAGTGCGAACACCGAGTTCGGCGCGTTCACGCGAATCGGCTTGACCACCGGCTGCGCGGAGATCGCGCGCTTGACGACCGGCTTGTTCTCGATCTGCACGCCCTTGGCGATCTGGTCGTCGACCAGCTTCTGCAGCGTGACGGAGTCGAGGAACTCGACCATGCGCTGGTTCAGCGAGGCCCAGAGTTCGTGGGTCATGCAACGGCCGGCTTCGCCGAGGCAGTTTTCCTTGCCGCCGCACTGGGTGGCGTCGATGGGCTCATCGACGGAAACGATGATGTCGGCCACGGTGATGTCCGCTGCCTTGCGGCCGAGGCTGTAGCCGCCGCCGGGGCCGCGGGTCGACTCGACCAGCTCGTGACGGCGCAGCTTGCCGAACAGCTGTTCGAGATACGACAGCGAGATCTGCTGCCGCTGGCTGATCGCAGCCAGCGTGACCGGACCGGTGTTCTGACGCAACGCCAGATCGATCATTGCTGTGACCGCAAAACGGCCTTTGGTAGTGAGACGCATCGCAAGCTCCTTCAAGTGCTTACCGTTGAAATGACACCGTGGCCTGGGGCCGCGGTGACTTCGTCTCCGCCCTGCCCGACCCTTGACGCTGGTGAACCAGTCGGTAGGAGTCGGTCCTTCATCGCGAAGTTCTTCTCGTTGTTGTTGAGTATTTCGCTCAAGTATAACAGAAGGCCCTGAGGTCTGCTCGGGTAAACCCCAGCGCGGCGCAGCAAGGAGATGCGAACGTCCGACTTACTGCGCCAGGCCGGCGATGTTGTCGCCGCCGGACGCCCCGAAAGCCTGCTCCCGCAGCAGCGCCAGCTGGTCGCGAACCCGGGCCGCCTTCTCGAATTCGAGGTTGCGGGCGTGCTCCAGCATCTGCTTCTCGAGCCTCTTGATCTCCCGGGCGATGTCCTTCTCGCTCATGTCCTCGACCTTGGCGCGCTCCAGGTCGAGCTTGGCCGCTTCCTTGCCGCTCTTCTCGCTGTAGACGCCGTCGATCAGGTCGCGCACCTGCTTGACAATGCTGCGCGGCGTGATGCCGTTGGCCTCGTTGTAGGCGATCTGCCGGGCGCGGCGGCGCTCGGTCTCGCCGATGGCCTTCTTCATGGACTCCGTCATCCTGTCGGCGTACAGGATGGCCTTGCCGTTCAGGTTCCGCGCGGCGCGGCCGATCGTCTGGATCAGCGAGCGCTCCGCCCGCAGGAAGCCTTCCTTGTCGGCGTCGAGGATCGCCACCAGCGACACCTCGGGAATGTCCAGCCCTTCGCGCAGCAGGTTGATGCCCACCAGCACGTCGAAGGTGCCCAGGCGCAGGTCGCGCAGGATCTCCACCCGCTCCACCGTATCGACGTCGCTGTGCAGGTAGCGAACCTTCACGCCGTTGTCGCCCAGGTAGTCGGTCAGCTGTTCGGCCATGCGCTTGGTCAGCGTGGTGATCAGCACGCGCTCGTTCTTCTCGACTCGCGTGCGGATCTCGCCCAGCACGTCGTCCACCTGGTGCGTGGCGGGGCGCACCTCGACTTCGGGGTCGATCAGCCCGGTGGGGCGCACCAGCTGCTCGACCACGTTGCCGGCATGGTCCTTCTCGTACTGCGCAGGCGTGGCCGACACGAAGATGCACTGGCGCACCCGCGCCTCGAACTCCTCCAGCTTGAGCGGCCGGTTGTCCAGCGCACTCGGCAGGCGGAAGCCGTACTCGACCAGCGTGACCTTGCGCGCCCGGTCGCCGTTGTACATGCCGCCGAGCTGGCCGACCATCTGGTGGCTCTCGTCGAGGAACATCAGCGCGTCCTTCGGCAGGTAGTCTGTCAGCGTGGGCGGCGGATCGCCCGGGGCGGCGCCCGAGAGATGCCGCGTGTAGTTCTCGATGCCCTTGCAGTGGCCGATTTCCGACAGCATCTCGAGGTCGAAGCGCGTGCGCTGCTCCAACCGCTGCGCCTCCACCAGCTTGCCGGCACCGACAAGCTCCTTGAGCCGTTCGGCCAGCTCGACCTTGATGGTTTCCACGGCCGCCAGCACCTTGTCGCGCGGCGTGACGTAATGGCTCGACGGATACACCGTGAAGCGCGGCACCTTCTGCCGGATGCGCCCCGTCAGCGGGTCGAAGAGCTGCAGCGACTCGATCTCGTCGTCGAACAGCTCGAAGCGGATCGCCAGCTCGCTGTGCTCGGCCGGAAACACGTCGATGGTGTCGCCGCGCACCCGGAACGTGCCGCGCGCGAAGTCCTGTTCGTTGCGCGTGTACTGCATGCGGATCAGCTGCGAGATCAGGTCCCGCTGGCCGACCTTGTCGCCGACGCGGGCAATCAGCCGCATCTCCATGTAGTCCTCGGGCGTGCCGATGCCGTAGATGGCGCTCACCGTGGCCACGATGACCGTGTCACGCCGCTCCAGCACGCTCTTGGTGGCCGAAAGGCGCATCTGCTCGATGTGCTCGTTGATCGACGAGTCCTTCTCGATGAACAGGTCGCGCTGCGGCACGTAGGCCTCGGGCTGGTAGTAGTCGTAGTAGCTGACGAAGTACTCGACGGCGTTCTTGGGGAAGAACTCGCGGAATTCGCTGTACAGCTGGGCCGCAAGCGTCTTGTTGGGCGCGAACACGATGGCCGGGCGGCCCAGCCGGGCGATCACGTTGGCCATGGTGAAGGTCTTGCCCGAGCCCGTCACGCCCAGCAGGGTCTGGAACGACTCGCCGTCCATCACGCCCTCGACCAGGCCTTCGATGGCGGTGGGCTGGTCGCCGGCCGGCGGATAGGGCTGGTAGAGCTCGAACGGGGAGTCGGGAAACCTGACGAATTCGCCCTGCTTCACCGGCCCGATGGGGTCGAGTTTCTTCAGGTCTGCTATGGCTTCGTTGTTCTCTGGCATGGCTGTTCCCGACAGGTGGCGCTCGCGCCGGTAAAATTCAAGGCAACCGGAAAGCATAAAGCCTCCTCCGGTTGCAGCGAAGCTTTCATCCCAAAGGACCTTTCCATGTCTATGTTCACCGCGGTCGAAATGGCACCGCGCGACCCGATCCTCGGCCTCAACGAACAATTTGCAGCCGACACCAACCCCAACAAGGTCAATCTCGGCGTCGGCGTCTATTACGACGACAACGGCAAGCTGCCCCTGCTGCAGTGCGTGCAGGCCGCCGAGCAGAACATGATGAAAGCGCCCACCGCGCGCGGCTATCTGCCCATCGACGGCATCGCCGCCTACGACAACGCCGTCAAGGCGCTGGTCTTCGGCGCCGACGGCGAACCCGTCACCTCGGGTCGCGTCGCCACCATCCAGGCCATCGGCGGCACCGGCGGCCTGAAGGTCGGCGCCGACTTCCTGAAGAAGCTCAACCCCAACGCCAAGGTGCTGATCAGCGACCCGAGCTGGGAAAACCACCGCGCACTCTTCACGAATGCCGGCTTCGAAGTCGAAAGCTACCCCTACTACGACGCCGCCAAGCGCGGCATCAACTTCGACGGCATGCTGGCCGCGCTCAACGCGGCCCCGGCCGGCACCATCGTCGTGCTGCACGCCTGCTGCCACAACCCCACCGGCTACGACATCACCCCGGCCCAGTGGGACCAGGTCGTCGCCACCGTCAAGGCCAAGGGCCTGGTGCCCTTCCTCGACATGGCCTACCAGGGCTTCGGCTACGGCCTGAAGGAAGACGGCGCCGCCGTCGCCAAGTTCGTCGAAGCCGGCCTGACCTTCTTCGTTTCGACTTCGTTCTCCAAGAGCTTCAGCCTGTACGGCGAACGCGTCGGCGCCCTGTCGGTGCTGTGCGAGAACAAGGAAGAAGCCGGCCGCGTGCTGTCGCAGCTCAAGATCGCCATCCGCACCAACTACAGCAACCCGCCCACGCACGGCGGCGCCGTGGTGGCCGCGGTGCTCGGCAACCCCGAGCTGCGCGCCCTGTGGGAAAAGGAACTCGGCGAGATGCGTGTGCGCATCAAGGCCATGCGCCAGGCGCTGGTCGACGGCCTCAAGGCCGCGGGCGTGAAGGAAGACATGAGCTTCATCACCACCCAGATCGGCATGTTCAGCTACTCGGGCCTCACCAAGGACCAGATGGTCCGCCTGCGCAATGAATTCGGCGTGTACGGCACCGACACCGGCCGCATGTGCGTGGCCGCGCTCAACAGCAAGAACATCGGACACGTCTGCGCCTCGATCGCCAAAGTCATCTAGGTGACAGCAAAGTGTGAGGGAATCCGCCCCGAGCGACGATTCCTTCACACTCCCTCTCAGAAGGGCCCTGGCGGCGGACCGATGTAGGGGTTAGGCCTCCTGCAACGCAGCGGATGCGCTGATATATTGCGCCGCAACATTTCACTCCAACACCAGCGATGCTCTATCAACTCTACGAAGCCCAGCGTTCCTTGATGGAGCCGTTCTCGGACTTCGCCCAGGCGGCCTCCAAGCTCTACAGCCCCGGTGCCGTATGGGGCCAGTTGCCGATGGCCCAGCGCATGGCTGCGAGCTACGACCTGCTCTACCGCCTCGGCAAGGACTACGAGAAGCCCGAGTTCAACATCAAGTCCGTCAAGGTCGACGGCAAGGAAGTCGTGATCCAGGAGGCCGTCGAGCTCGACAAGCCCTTCTGCGAACTGCGCCGCTTCAAGCGCTTCACCGACGAGCCGCACATCCTCAAGACGCTCAAGAGCCAGCCCGTGGTGCTGGTCGTGGCGCCGCTGTCGGGCCACTACGCCACGCTGCTGCGCGACACCGTGCGCACCATGCTGCAGGACCACAAGGTCTACATCACCGACTGGAAGAACGCGCGCCTGGTGCCGCTGTCGGAAGGCGAATTCCACCTCGACGACTACATCAACTACGTGCAGGAGTTCATCCGCCGCCTGCAGGCCGAGTACGGCAACTGCCACGTGGTGAGCGTGTGCCAGCCGACGGTGCCGGTGCTCGCGGCCGTGTCGCTCATGGCCAGCCGCGGCGAGGCGCTGCCGCTCTCCATGACCATGATGGGCGGCCCCATCGACGCTCGCAAGTCGCCCACCGCGGTGAACAACCTCGCGATGAACAAGAGCTTCGAGTGGTTCGAGAACAACGTGATCTACCGCGTGCCGCAGGGCTTCCCGGGCGCGGGTCGCAAGGTCTACCCCGGCTTCCTGCAGCACACCGGCTTCGTGGCGATGAACCCCGATCGCCACGCCAGCAGCCACTACGACTACTTCAAGGACCTGATCAAGGGCGACGACGCCAGCGCCGAGGCCCATCGCAAGTTCTACGACGAGTACAACGCAGTGCTCGATATGGACGCCGATTACTACCTCGAGACCATCCGCACCGTCTTCCAGGAGTTCGACCTGGTCAACGGAACCTGGGACGTCAAGAACCCCAAGGGCCAGGTGGAGCGCGTGCGTCCGCAGGACATCCACAGCACCGCCCTGCTCACCGTCGAAGGCGAGCTCGACGACATCTCGGGCTCAGGCCAGACCGAGGCGGCGCACAGCCTGTGCACCGGCATTGCCGACGACAAGCGCGAGCACTACGAGGTCAAGGGTGCCGGCCACTACGGCATCTTCAGCGGCCGCCGCTGGCGCGAGCTGGTCTATCCGAAGATGAAGAAGTTCATCGAGGCGAACGACCAGCCGCAAAGCCGCGCCAGCAGCCGTGGCGGCCTCGGCGCCGAAGACACCGTCAGGCCCGGGCGCAAGATCCCCGCCTCCGTGGCCGCCAAGAAGGCGCCCGCGAAGAAGACCGCGACCGTGGCGGCGAAGAAGCCCGCCGCGCGCAAGCAGCCCGGCGCCCGTGCCGCGCGCTGAGGCGCGCACGCATCGCCATCTGCAGCAAGTGAACGGGCTGGCCGCACGCATCGACGACGCACTGCCTCAAACGCAGTGCACACGGTGCGGCTACCCGGATTGCGCGGGCTACGCGCAGGCCATTGCCGACGGCGAGGCCGGCATCAACCAGTGCCCGCCCGGCGGCGCCGAAGGCATCGAGCGGCTCGCGCAGATCACCGGCCGCGCGCCGCTTCCTCTCGACCCCAAGTTCGGCACCGAAGGTCCGCGCGCCATGGCGGTCATCGACGAGGCCTGGTGCATCGGCTGCACCCTGTGCCTCGACGCCTGCCCGACCGATGCGATCGTAGGCATCAACAAGCGCATGCACACCGTGATCGAAGCCCATTGCACGGGCTGCGAGCTCTGCATTCCGGTCTGCCCGGTCGACTGCATCTCGCTAGAGGTCGAAACTCCCGGCCTCAGCGGCTGGCAGGCCTGGTCGGCCGAGCAGGCCCTCAGCGCACGGCGGCGCTACGAGGTGCACGGCAGGCACCGCAACACCGACGCCCGGCTGGCAGAAGCTGCAACTCCCGCACCCGAAGCCCCGCAGGACGCCGACGCGCGCAAGCGCTCCATCGTCGAAGCGGCACTGGCGCGCGCCCGCGCCGCCTCGCAACAGAAACGCCCTCCGGCGGCCAAGCCATGACGCTCGACACCCTGCTCGTCTACATCGTCGCCTCGCTCGCCCTGGCCCTCATCCCGGGGCCGACGATGCTGCTGGCGCTGTCCAACGGCATCGAGGGCGGCATGCGCCGCGCGAGCTGGGGCATTGCCGGGGCATCGCTCGGCAGCATCACGCTGATCACCGTCGTTGCGCTCGGGCTGGGTTCGCTGCTGGCGGCCTCGGAATGGCTCTTCAACGCCATCCGCGTGGCCGGCGTGGCGTATCTCGTGTGGCTGGGCATCAAGCTGTGGCGCAGCGAAGCGACCGACCTGAGCACCGCGCTGGCCAGGTCGCCGCTCGAAGTGCGGCCGCAGGGCCGCGTCGCGTTGATGCGCAGCCTGGCGGTGGCCCTGTCGAACCCGAAGACGGTGCTGTTCTTCGCGGCCTTCCTCCCCCAATTCGTCGACATCGCGAAGCCGCAGGGCCCGCAGTACCTGCTGCTGGGCGCGGTGTTCGTGGCGCTCGACACCTGCGTGATGCTGGCCTACGCAGGCGCCGGCACGCAGGCCGTGCGTTTTCTCTCCCAGCGCGGCATCAGGATGATGAACCGCGGCTGCGCAGCCGGCATGTGGCTGCTCGCCGCTACGCTTGCTGTGTGGCGCCGCCCCGGCGCTTGAAGAGCAGCAGCAATACGCCTGCCAACACAACGGCTACCGCGTACCACTCGAAGCGAGTAACCGTCTCGTTGGCGATCCATACGCCCAGCAGCATCGCGATCACCGGGTTCACGAAGGTGTAGCTTGCCGCCAGGCCGGCCGGCGCCCTGGCCAGCAGCACCATGTAGGCGTTGAAGGCGATCAGCGAGCCGAACACCACCAGGTAGACCCATGCGGCGAGCGCCTGGGGCTGTGGCGGCCAGCTCATGGTCTCGCCCGACACGGCGGCCAGCACCATCAGCACCACGCCGCCGCAGAGCATTTCGCTCGCGAAGCCCATCGCTCCGGGCGCCAGCGGCAGGCTGCGCTGGCTCAGGACGCTGCCCAGCGACCAGCAGGCGCAGCCGATGCACAGCGCCAGCAGCCCCTCGGGCGAGGATTTGAAACCGCCGCCCTGCGTGAGCATCAGCACGCCGGCAAGGCCCACCGCGATGCCCGCCGCCTCCAGCCGCGAAGGCTTCACGCCCCAGATCAGGTTGAGCAGCGCGATCAGCAGCGGAATCACGGCAATGAACGCCACCACCAGCCCCGAGCCGATCGACACCTCGGCGTACGCCGTGGCCCCCATGCCGCCGCCCAGCATCAGCGCACCCACGACCAGGGCATTGCGCCACTGCACCATCGACGGCCACGGCGCCCCGCGCCAGCGCATCCACGCCGCCAGCAGCACGCCCGCGAACAGGAAGCGCGAACCCATCTGCAGGAATGGCGGGAAGCTGATCAGTGCGTACTTGATCGCGAGATAGGTCGAGCCCCACACCACCCAGGTGGCGGCAAGGCAAAGCCACAGAAGCGGCGGCAATCCGGAGCGTGCAGCCGCGGGCGCGGCGTTGGCGGGGGAAGCGAGGGTCGGCATGTCGAGGGTGTCTCTTCTTGGTATCGGATGCCGGCCATGGTATGAAAGCCATCTTTCCGCAGCCATGCAGATTTCATGGTTCTGCCCCTGCCGCACCGTCGATTTGAAGGACTTGCATGGACTTTTCCTTGAATCCCTCCCTGGACGCCCACGACACCCGCATCCTCGCCGAACTGCAGGCCGACGCGCGCCTGACCATGGCCGAACTCGGCCGACGCGTGCACCTGAGCCAGCCGGCCGTGACCGAGCGCGTGAAGAAGCTGGAGGCAGCCGGCGTCATCAGCGGCTACCGCGCCACCGTCAACCTCGGCAAGCTGGGCTACGGCATCCGCGCCATCATCCGCGTCGGCCGCGCCGACTACGACCTCGTCGTCAAGCTGGTGCAGGAGACGCCCGAATGCGTCAATGCCTACAACGTGACCGGCGAGGACAGCTGGATCCTCGAGATCGCGGTGATCGACGTGAGCCACCTCGACGCGGTGCTCACCAAGTTCTGCATCCTGACCGAGACGGCGACTTCGATCATCCTGAACCCTGCGCGCGAGCACCAGCCGATGCTGCCGCCCAGGCGCTCCGACGTGAAGCCGCCGATCAGGAAGATCGTCAACGCGTAGCGGCCAGCGCGCCGAAGGCCGCCACCACCTCGGACGGCGCCTGCACCATCTCGATCAGCACGCCCTCGCCCGCGATCGGGAATTCGTCGTTCGCCTTCGGATGCAGGAAGCAGATGTCGAAACCCGCCGCGCCCTTGCGGATGCCGCCCGGCGCGAAGCGCACGCCCTGCGCCGTGAGCCATTCGACAGCCCTGGGCAAGTCGTCGATCCACAGGCCGACGTGGTTCAGCGGCGTCGTGTGAACGGCGGGCTTCTTCTCGGGGTCCAGCGGCTGCATCAGGTCGACCTCGACCTTGAAGGGCCCCGCGCCCATCGCGCAGATGTCTTCATCGACGTTCTCGCGCTCGCTCCTGAACGTGCCCGTGACTTCGAGCCCCAGCATGTCGACCCACAACTTCTGCAGGCGCAGCTTGTCGGGGCCGCCGATGGCGATCTGCTGGATGCCCAGCACCTTGAAAGGGCGCGTGGTGGCGGCGGTCATGCTGCGCAGCCTTCCGCCTGCTCCTGCACCTGGCGCGAATTCAGCCCCAGCTTGCGCAGCAGCACCGTGTCGGCCTCCACGTCGGGGTTGCCGGTGACCAGCAGCTTGTCGCCGTAGAAGATCGAGTTCGCACCCGCCATGAAGCACAGCGCCTGCACCGCGTCGCCCATCTGCTGGCGGCCGGCCGACAGACGCACGCGCGCGGTCGGCATCGTGATGCGGGCCACCGCGATCATGCGCACGAAGTCGAAGGGATCGACCGGCTCCGAATCGGCCAGCGGCGTGCCGGGCACGCGCACCAGGCTGTTGATGGGCACCGATTCCGGGTACGGATTCAGGTTGGCCAGTTGCGCGATCAGCCCCGCGCGGTGCACCGGCTGCTCGCCCATGCCGACGATGCCGCCGCAGCACACGCTGATGCCGGCGCTGCGCACGTTGGCCAGCGTGTCGAGGCGATCCTGGTAGGTGCGCGTGTCGACCACGTCGGTGTAGTACTCGGGCGCGGTGTCGAGGTTGTGGTTGTAGTAGTCGAGGCCGGCGGCCTTGAGCTGATGCGCGTGGTGCGGCTCCAGCATGCCGAGCGTGGCGCAGGTCTGCATGCCCAGGCCCTTCACCGCCTCGACCAGCACCGCCACCTTCTCGACGTCGCGGTCCTTCGGTGCGCGCCAGGCGGCGCCCATGCAGAAGCGCGTGGCACCGGCGTCCTTGGCGGCCTGCGCGGCGCGCACCACCTCGTCGACCTCCATGAGTTTTTGCGCCTTCACGCCGGTGTCGAACTCGGCCGACTGCGGGCAATAGCCGCAGTTCTCGGGGCAGCCGCCGGTCTTCACCGACAGCAGCGTGGCCAGCTCGATGTCGCCCTCGGGGAAATGCTGGCGGTGCACGGTCTGCGCCTCGAACAGCAGGTCCATCAGCGGCTTGTCGAGCAGCGCCTGGATCGCCTCGACGGACCACGGCCCCTGCGGCGTCGCGATCTTCGCGGGCCGGTGCAGCGTGATCGCCTGTTGCGCCTGTTGAAAGTCGTTGGCACCCATCAGTTGAACTCCAGAATGATCTGATCGACGGCGAGCGATTCGCCCTTGTTCGCCGAAATCTTGCCCACCACGCCGTCCTGCGTGGCGAACAGCACGTTTTCCATCTTCATCGCCTCGATCACGGCCAGCTTCTCGCCGGCACGCACCTGCTGCCCCGGCTGCACCGACACCTCGACCAGCAGGCCCGGCATCGGCGACATCAGGAACTTGCTGAGGTCCGGCGGCGCCTTGTAGGGCATGAGCTCGAGCAGGCGCGCGCCCAGCGGCGACAGCACCATCGTCTCGATCTGCGTGCCGTCGTGCGACACGCGCAGCGCCAGCGGGTTCTTGCCCGCGCCGCGCTCCACCTGTGCGGTGAAGGGCTTGTCGTTGACGACGCCCTGCACGCGGATCGAGCCCAGCGCGAGGCTGCTGTCGATCTTGTATGTCTTGCCGCTCACGGTCACCGAGCTCGCGCCGGTCTTGCCGTGGAAGTCGGTCACCGAAACCGGGTGGTGCACATGCTTGCCCTCGTGCCCCAGCTCGACCACGACGAACTGCTCGCCCACCTTCACGCCATGGCCTTCGAGCTGCCCGCTGATGCCGGAAGCGCGGGCACGGTAGCGCCGATGCACGTACGCCGCCAGCGCGACCAGGAAGGACGGATCGGTGTGCGGCACGTCTTCCGCGTGGAAGCCCTTGCCGTAGTGCTCGGCGATGAAGCCGGTGTTGAAGTCGCCCGCCACGAACTTCGGATGCGCCAGCAGCGCCGCCTGGAACGGGATGTTGCTGCTGATGCCGCGGATCACGAAGCCGTTGAGCGCCTCGCGCATGCGGGCGATCGCGTGCTGGCGGTCCTTTCCGTGCACGATGAGCTTGGCGATCATCGAGTCGTAGTACATCGGGATCTCGCCGCCCTCGTACACGCCGGTGTCCACGCGCACGCCGTTCAGGTGCTGCGTGTCGCTCGCGAACATGGTCTCGCCCGGCGGCTGGAACTTCACCAGCCGGCCGGTGGAAGGCAGGAAGTTGCGGAACGGGTCTTCGGCGTTGATGCGGCACTCGATGGCCCAGCCGTCGCGCTTCACCTGCTCCTGCGTCAGCGGCAGCTTCTCGCCGGCCGCCACGCGGATCATCAGCTCGACCAGGTCGAGGCCGGTGATGCACTCCGTCACCGGGTGCTCCACCTGCAGGCGGGTGTTCATCTCGAGGAAGTAGAAGCTCTGGTCCTTGCCGACCACGAACTCCACCGTGCCCGCGCTCTGGTACTTGACGGCCTTGGCCAGCGCCACGGCCTGCTCGCCCATCGCCTTGCGCGTGGCGTCGCTGATGAAGGGCGACGGCGCCTCCTCGATCACCTTCTGGTGGCGGCGCTGGATGGAGCACTCGCGCTCGTTCAGATAGATCACGTTGCCGTGCGAGTCGCCCAGCACCTGGATCTCGATGTGGCGCGGCTCCTCGACGAACTTCTCGATGAACACGCGGTCGTCGCCGAAGCTGTTGCGCGCCTCGTTGCGGCAGGAGGTGAAGCCCTCGAAGGCTTCCTTGTCGTTGAAGGCCACGCGCAGGCCCTTGCCGCCGCCGCCGGCCGAGGCCTTGATCATCACCGGGTAGCCGATGTCCTTGGCGATCTCGACAGCGCGCTCCGCCGTCTCGATGGCGTCGTTCCAGCCCGGAATGGTGTTGACCTGGGCTTCGTTCGCGAGCTTCTTCGAGGCGATCTTGTCGCCCATGGCCGCGATCGAATAGTGCTTGGGACCGATGAAGGCAATGCCCTCTTCCTCGACCTGCCGCGCGAAAGCTTCGTTCTCCGACAGGAAGCCGTAGCCCGGATGCACGGCCTCGGCGCCGGTCTTCTTGCAGGCCGCGATGATGCGCTCGGCCTGCAGGTAGCTCTCGCGGCTGGGCGCGGCGCCGATGTGCACGGCTTCGTCGGCCAGTTCGACGTGACGAGCCTCCTTGTCGGCGTCGGAATAGACAGCCACCGTCAGGATGCCCATCTTCTTGGCGGTCTGGATCACGCGGCAGGCGATCTCGCCGCGGTTCGCAATCAGGATCTTCTTGAACATGTTCTTCTTCTCCGTGCCGCTCACAGTGGAATGTTGCCGTGCT
Source organism: Variovorax gossypii (assembly GCF_003965815.1). GTDB lineage: Bacteria > Pseudomonadota > Gammaproteobacteria > Burkholderiales > Burkholderiaceae_C > Variovorax > Variovorax gossypii. The sequence continues at coordinate 1,202,870 of NZ_RXOE01000001.1, forward strand.
TGCGCCACGGGTTCTCGAGCTTCTTCTCGCGCAGCATCACCAGCGAGCGGCAGATGCGCTTGCGCGTCTCGTGCGGAAGGATCACGTCATCGATGTAGCCGCGCGCGCCCGCCACGTATGGGTTGGCGAAGCGGGCCTTGTACTCGGCCTCGCGGGCGGCGAGCTTCTCGGGGTCGTTCTTGTCCTCGCGGAAGATGATTTCCACCGCGCCCTTGGCGCCCATCACCGCGATCTCGGCGCGCGGCCAGGCGAGGTTGACGTCGCCGCGCAGGTGCTTGGAGGCCATCACGTCGTAGGCGCCGCCGTAGGCCTTACGCGTGATGACTGTGATCTTCGGCACCGTGCACTCCGCGTACGCGTAGAGCAGCTTGGCGCCGTGCTTGATGATGCCGCCGTACTCCTGGCCGGTGCCGGGCATGAAGCCGGGCACGTCGACGAAGGTGACCACCGGGATGTTGAAGGCGTCGCAGAAGCGCACGAAGCGCGCGGCCTTGATGCTGCTCTTGATGTCGAGGCAGCCCGCCAGCACCAGCGGCTGGTTGGCGACGATGCCGATGGTCTGGCCTTCCATGCGCGCGAAGCCGATCACGATGTTCTTCGCATAGTCGGGCTGCAACTCGAAGAAGTCGCCGTCGTCCACCACCTTCAGGATCAGTTCCTTGATGTCGTAGGGCTTGTTCGGGTTGTCGGGCACCAGCGTGTCGAGCGAGTAGTCGAGCCGGTCGGCCGGATCGCCCAGGCCGTTGTTGCCCAGGCGCACCGGAGGCTTCTCGCGGTTGTTGAGCGGCAGGTAGTTGTAGAGGCGACGCAGCATCATCAGCGCCTCGACGTCGTTCTCGAAAGCCATGTCGGCCACACCGCTGCGGGTGGTGTGGGTGATGGCGCCGCCGAGCTCCTCGGCCGTGACACTCTCGTGCGTGACGGTCTTCACCACCTCGGGGCCGGTGACGAACATGTAGCTCGAGTCCTTCACCATGAAGATGAAGTCGGTCATGGCGGGCGAGTACACGGCGCCGCCGGCGCAGGGGCCCATGATCATGCTGATCTGCGGCACCACGCCCGAGGCCATCACGTTGCGCTGGAACACGTCGGCATAGCCGCCGAGCGAGGCCACGCCTTCCTGGATGCGCGCGCCGCCCGAGTCGTTCAGGCCGATGACCGGTGCGCCGACCTTCATGGCCTGGTCCATCACCTTGCAGATTTTTTCGGCATGCGCCTCGCTGAGCGCGCCGCCGAAGACGGTGAAGTCCTGGCTGAACACGAACACCAGGCGGCCGTTGATCATGCCGTAGCCGGTGACCACGCCGTCGCCGGGGATCTTCTGCTCCGCCATGCCGAAGTCGACCGAGCGGTGCTCGACGAACATGTCCCACTCTTCGAAGGTGTTGTCGTCGAGCAGCAGCTCGATGCGCTCGCGCGCCGTGAGCTTGCCCTTGGCGTGCTGCGCGTCGATGCGCTTCTGCCCGCCGCCGAGACGCGCCTGGGCACGGCGCTTTTCGAGTTGTTCGATCAGTTCTTGCATGGTGTGCTTTCGAAGCTGTGGTCCTGGATTCCGTTTTTCTTCATGGTCTGGCCGTGATGGCCGCCGCGGCGAGCAGGTTGCGCGCGGCCGTGGAGGCCGGCAGCGTGCCCTGCGCCACCTGCCGCGTGAGCTGCGGCAGCAACTCGCGGACCTGGGGGTGATGCCTGAAGGCCTGCTTGAGGCCTGCGTCGATGCGCTCCCACATCCACGCGGTGGCCTGCTTCTCGCGGCGCTTCGCGAGGCGGCCGTTGGCGGTCTGCAGTTGCCTGAATTGCGTGACGGCATCCCAGAAAGCGTCGACGCCGGTGTTGGCCAGCGCGCTGAGCTGCAGCACCCTGGGCAGCCAGAAGCGCACCTCGGCGCCGCTGTGCGCGTCGTGCGCGGCATGGGCGTGCTCGGGGTTGCCCTGGTGGCCGAAAAGGCGAAGCGCCGAAGTGATCTGCGCCTGCGCGCGCGTGGCAGCGTCCTTGTCGATGTCAGCCTTGTTGATGACGACGAGGTCGGCCAGCTCCATCACGCCCTTCTTGATGGCCTGCAGGTCGTCGCCCGCGTTGGGCAGCTGCAGCAGCACGAACATGTCGGTCATGCCGGCCACGGCGGTCTCGCTCTGGCCCACGCCGACCGTCTCGACGATCACGATATCGTAGCCGGCGGCCTCGCACACCAGCATCGCCTCGCGCGTCTTCTCGGCCACGCCGCCGAGCGTGCCGCTCGAAGGGCTGGGCCGGATGTAGGCGCGCTCGTTCACCGAGAGGCGCTCCATGCGCGTCTTGTCGCCGAGGATGGAGCCGCCCGACACGGTGGACGACGGGTCGATGGTGAGCACCGCGACGCGATGCCCCTTGCCGATCAGCAGCAGGCCCAGCGTCTCGATGAATGTCGACTTGCCGACGCCCGGCACGCCCGAGATGCCGAGGCGGAACGAATTGCCCGTGCGCGGCAGCAGCGCCGTGAGCAGCTCGTCGGCCTGCGCGCGGTGGTCGCCGCGCGTCGATTCGAGCAGCGTGATGGCCTTGGCGATGGCGCGCCGCTGCGGCATGCCTTCGGTGCCGGCGATCGCGTTCTCGAGAGCCTGTGCCTTGTCGCTCAGCACGCAGCCTCCGACGCCACGCGCCAGCGGTAATGCAGGTCGACGCCCTCGCCGCCTTCGAGCACGAAGCCGTGCCGCAGGTAGAAGCGGTTGGCGTCGCTCTTGACGAGCGCGGTGAGCTTGATGTCCAGCCGCTGTTCGCGCGCCTGCGACTTGGCCCATTCGAGCACCCATTCGCCAATGCCCAGGCCCTGGAAGCCGGTGCGCAGGTAGAGATGGTCGAGGCGCAGCGCGTCGCTGTCCTCGGGCTTCAGCGTGACGAAGCCGATGCGCTGGTCGCCATCGAGCACGATGTGGTGCATGTACGGCACCACGAAGCCCGCGCTCAGGCGCTCGCGCGAGCGCGCCACGTCGAAGCGGCCGACGCGCTCCAGGCTCGGGCGCATCGCGTCGATGCGCAGGGCCAGCATGGCCTCGAAATCGCTGGAATCCACCGGCTGCAGCGACAGCCGCGACAAGAGATCGCTCACGACGACGCGCCTCAGGCCGTGACCGCCGCGCGAATCTGCTCCAGCACGTCCTTGGCGCTGGCGGGAATCGGCGTGCCCGGTCCGTAGATGCCCTTGACGCCGGCGTCGTAGAGGAATTCGTAGTCCTGCCGCGGAATGACGCCGCCGACGAACACGATGATGTCGTCCGCGCCCTGCTTGCGCAGCTCGTCGATGATGGCGGGCACCAGAGTCTTGTGGCCGGCCGCGAGCGTGCTGACGCCGACGGCATGCACGTCGTTCTCGATGGCCTGGCGCGCGCATTCTTCCGGCGTCTGGAAGAGCGGGCCCATGTCCACGTCGAAGCCCAGGTCGGCAAAGGCGGTGGCGACGACCTTCGCGCCGCGGTCGTGGCCGTCCTGGCCGAGCTTGGAGATCATCACGCGCGGGCGGCGGCCCTGCTCCTCGGCGAAGGCATTGATTTCAGTCTTCAGCGTTTCCCAGCCTTCGGCCGAGTCGTAGGCGGCGGCATACACGCCGGTCACCTTCTGCGTATCGGCGCGGTGGCGGCCGAAGGATTTTTCGAGCGCATCGGAAATCTCGCCCACCGTGGCGCGCAGGCGCACCGCGTCGATGCTCAGCGCCAGCAGGTTACCGGTGTTGTTCTCGGCGGCTTCGGTGAGCGCGTCGAGCGCGGCCTGCACCTTGGCGCTGTCGCGCGATGCGCGGATCTTCTGCAGCCGGGCGACCTGCTGCTCGCGCACCTTCACGTTGTCGATCGAGAGGCTGTCGATCGCGTCCTCGTTCTTGAGCTTGTACTTGTTGACGCCGACGATCACGTCCTTGCCGGAGTCGATGCGCGCCTGCTTCTCGGCGGCGGCGGCTTCGATCTTGAGCTTGGCCCAGCCGCTGTCCACGGCCTTGGTCATGCCGCCCATGGCCTCGACTTCCTCGATGATGGCCCAGGCCGCGTCGGCCATGTCCTGCGTGAGCTTCTCCATCATGTAGCTGCCGGCCCAGGGGTCGATCACGTTGGTGATGTGCGTCTCTTCCTGGATGATGAGCTGCGTGTTGCGCGCGATGCGGGCGCTGAATTCGGTGGGCAGCGCGATGGCTTCGTCGAGCGCGTTGGTGTGCAGCGACTGCGTGCCGCCGAACACCGCGGCCATCGCCTCGATGGTGGTGCGCACCACGTTGTTGTACGGGTCCTGCTCGGTGAGGCTCCAGCCCGAGGTCTGGCAGTGGGTGCGCAGCATCAGGCTCTTGGGGTTCTTCGGCTCGAACTCCTTCATGATGCGGCACCACAGCAGGCGCGCGGCGCGCATCTTGGCGACTTCGAGATAGAAGTTCATGCCGATGGCCCAGAAGAAGCTCAGGCGCCCGGCGAAGCCGTCGACATCGAGGCCCTTGGCCAACGCGGTCTTCACGTATTCCTTGCCGTCGGCCAGCGTGAAGGCGAGCTCTAGCGCCTGGTTGGCGCCGGCTTCCTGCATGTGATAGCCGCTGATCGAGATCGAGTTGAACTTGGGCATCTTCTGCGCCGTGTACTCGATGATGTCGCCGATGATCCGCATGCTCGGCCCGGGCGGGAAGATGTAGGTGTTGCGGACCATGAACTCCTTGAGGATGTCGTTCTGGATGGTTCCGCTGAGCTGGTCCTGCGCCACGCCCTGCTCCTCGGCCGCGACCACGTAGCCCGCGAGCACCGGCAGCACGGCGCCGTTCATCGTCATGGACACGCTCACCTTGTCCAGCGGGATCTGGTCGAACAGGATCTTCATGTCCTCGACCGAGTCGATCGCCACGCCGGCCTTGCCGACGTCGCCGGTCACGCGCGGGTGGTCGCTGTCGTAGCCGCGGTGGGTGGCGAGGTCGAAGGCCACGCTCACGCCTTGCCCGCCGGCGGCCAGCGCCTTGCGGTAGAAGGCGTTCGACTCCTCGGCGGTCGAGAAGCCGGCGTACTGGCGGATGGTCCAGGGGCGCACCGCGTACATGGTGGCCTGCGGGCCGCGCAGGTAGGGCTCGAAGCCGGGCAGCGTGTCGGTGTACTTCAGGCCCTGCAGGTCGGCCGCGGTGTACAGCGGCTTGACGCTGATGCCGTCGGGCGTGATCCAGTTCAGCGCGCTCACGTCGCCACCGGGTGCGGACTTGGCTGCGGCCTTGGCCCAGGCTTCGAGGTCGGCTTGCTTGAAAGAGGGTTCTGGTTTGCTGCTCATGAAGGGGGCCGTTCGCAGTGTCTCGCTTGCAGGGTTTCGCAGATTCGCCTGCAGGGTTCTGCAAGCTGGCGGCGAGTCTAACCGATCCATAATTATTAATTCAAACACCATTTTTGAAGTACAGTCCGGCCCATGTCCGCCGTCACCCTCACCCCCCGCGCCCTCTACGAAGAAGTGGCAGAGCTGCTGCGCCAGCGGATCTTCCGCCGCGAGCTGGAGCCCGGCAGCTGGATAGACGAACTCAAGCTGGCCGAGGAATACGGCATCAGCCGCACGCCCTTGCGCGAGGCGCTGAAGGTGCTGGCCGCCGAAGGCCTGGTGACGATGAAGGTGCGCCGCGGCGCGTACGTGACCGAGGTGTCGGAGCAGGACCTGGCCGACGTCTACCATCTGCTCTCGCTGCTGGAGAGCGATGCCGCCGGCGTGGTGGCCGAACGCGCAACCGATGCGCAGCGGGCCGAGCTGAAGGCGCTGCACGCCGAACTCGAGGCTGCCGCCTCGCCCGAGGACCGGGAACACTTCTTCGCCGTGAACGAGCGCTTCCACATGCGCCTGCTGGCCATCGCCAACAACAAGTGGCGCGACCAGATGGTGGCCGACCTGCGCAAGGTGATGAAGCTCAACCGGCACAACTCGCTGCTGAAGACTGGCCGGATCGGGGAATCGCTGGCCGAGCACCGCTCGGTGATGGCCGCCATCGAGGCCCACGACGCGGAAGCCGCCATGGCCCGGATGCGCGAGCACTTCCAGAACGGGCTGGAAGCCGCGAACTGACGCGGCCTGTCTAGCGCGGCGTTGCGCCGGCCAGGAACATCTCGACGGCGCGCTCGACCAGCGCGCGGATCTCTTCTACCGACACCGGCTCGGGATTGGCCTGGAAAAGCCGCCGCTGGGTCTCCGCCGTGACCAGCGCGGTGAACTGCAGCGCGGTCACGTGCGGGTCCAGGCGCCGCAACTCGCCACGCGCCATCGCCGCCTCCATGAACCCGGCAAGGGTCCGGATGTATTCGGTGGGGCCCGACTCCTGGAACTGCTGCCCCACGTCGGAGCGCCCGGCCTCGGCCAGCACCATCCGGTAGACCGCCAGCGCATCCGCGTCGTTGGTCAGCACGAACAGCATCCGCTCGCCGAAGCGCATCAACTGCGCTTCGAGCGTGGCGGTCTCGCTCACCTCCTGCAACTCGGCCGCGGCTTCCGCCAGATGCGAGACGGCCACGGTCTGCACGACCGCCCGAAAGAGCTCCTCCTTCGACGCGAAGTACCCGTACAGGGTGGCCTTCGACCCTCCCAGGCGCTTGGCGAGCTCGTTCATCGACGAGCGCTCGTAGCCCAGTTCCTTGAACAGCGCCACCGCCGCTTCAAGGATGACGTTGCGCCGCGCTTCTGTCCTGACCTTCATCGCGCCCTTTCAAAAGAATACCCAACTGTACAGTTTTCTTGACATCGTCAAAATCCGATTCAATAATGAACCGTACCGTACAGTTTTAAATCTGGAAACGGTCATTGCCTTGTTCATTCACCTTTTCCAACCGAGGAACGCGATGCGTGCTCTTTCCGATGCCCCGAAGGCCATCACCCTGGCGGTCTGCCTGATCCTGACGGCGTGCGCCAGTACACAGCCGGTTCCCTATGCCGGCATCGCCTCCGCGACCCAGCTGCGGCCGAGCCAGCACGACGACTCCGGTCGCATTCCCTTCGAATACAGGACAAACATCGACTGGCGACGGTATTCGGGTTTCGTCCTCGATCCGGTCGCCATCTACCGCGGCAGCGACAGCCAGTTCGAAGACGTGTCGGAGGACGACAAGGTCTTCCTGGCGCGCTACATGCAGAACCAGTTCAACGACAAGCTGAATGCACGCTTCCTTCGAAACTCCCCCGGCAGAAGCACCAACGCGATACGGATCAAGCTGACGCTCACCGGCGCCAAGACCAACACAGCCGTTCTCAGCACCTTCTCGCGCTTCGACCTGCTGGGCGGCCCCTACAACGCCGTGCAGGCCGTGCGCGGCAAGGAAGGCGCGATGACGGGTTCGGTGAGCTTCGCCGTCGAGATCTACGACGCGTCGACCAACGAACTGCTCGGCGCCTACGTCGCCAAGCAGTACCCGAACGCATGGAACCTCAAGGCCGGCATCGGGGCCCGCAGCGCCTCCATCGTCGGCATCGAAAAGGGCGCCGAGCAGCTCGCCGCGTACCTGCAATGACGAAGACCGCCGTCACCACCCCGTCGGGCAAGGCACCGGGCTGGAGGCTGGCGCTGCGGCGCGAGTTGCGCAGGGCTTGCATCAAGCTGCAGTGCGCCTTCGCGCGGGCCCGCCGGCAGGGACTCGGCATCTTCCACGCGAAATGAACTTCACCCATTCACAGCCGGAGCGTTCCATGACCTTTCTTCATTTCTTCCGTGCCGCGGGCAGCGCAGTCTTGCTCGTCGCGGCCTTCAATGCCCATGCCGACAGCTTCGCGTCGTCCGTGGCCTCGAGCGCCGGGTCGGCCTCCAGCGGGAGCGTGTCCGATTCGCTGCGCGGATCGAGCAGGAGTTCGTTCGACGGCGACAAGGTGGCCGAGGGCGACTACCGCATCACGGAAATCGCACAGGCCGGCGACCGCGAGGGCTTCACGCGCGTGGCCATGCAGAGCGACAGCGACCCGCAGCGTCGCATCGTGCTCGAACTGCCACAGGCCACGTTCGCGAAGGAGCGCCTGGGTCTCGGCGACCTGGTGCGCGCACGGCAGCGCGCCTACGGCACCGCCTTCGGCCGCGGCGACACGCACGAGGCGTTCTACCTCGTGCTCGCAGACGACTGGTATCGGGGGCTCGCCGCGCGCCCCGTGAGCCTTTGAGCGCGTGGGCTTTCATCGCCCGCCGGCTTGCGCTGCCGGGCCTTGCGGCGGCCGTCGCCTTCGCGGGGAGCGTTGCGCACGCCGCCTCCGCGCAGTATTGCGATCGAACGCAGCCGCTCAACGCAAGCCAGCAGGATCGCGTGCTGCGCTTTGCCGGCGCCGTGCAGGAGGCGCTCTCGAGCACCGGCGGCGACGCCGTGCTGATCAGCCGCTCCGGCCTCGATCTCTCGCGCTTCCGCATCCGCTACTCCCATGCCGCCATCGCCTGGAAAGGCGCGGACGGCACCTGGCTCGCGCGGCAGCTGTACTACGCCTGTGACGAAGGGCACCCGCGCCTCTACGACCAGGGCCTGGCCGGTTTCGTCATGGGCATCGACGACCCGGCGCTAGGCTACGTCTCCATCGTGTCGCTGCCCTCAGAAGCGGCGCGGGCGCTGCGCAATGCGGCACTCGACACGCCGCGCGCCCTGCACCTGCTGGCCGCGCGCTACAGCGCCAATGCCTATCCGTTCAGCCTGCGCTACCAGAACTGCAACCAGTGGGTCATGGAGCTGCTCGCGGTCGCGTGGGGCAAGCTGCCCGACGGGGACGACCTGCGCGAGCGCGCCCAGCAATGGCTGCGCGCCGCGCCCTACAGGCCGGAGCCTGTCGATGTCGGCTCGCATGCGCTCGTCTTCGCGTCGAACTTCGTGCCGCTGCTGCATCTGGACGACCACCCGGAAGACGACATCTACGCGCTGAAGCTGCGCGTCAGCCTGCCGTCGACCGTGGAGACCTTCGTGCGCGAACAACAAGGCGCCGCAAGCGAGCGCATCGAGCTGTGCCACGACGGCAGGCAGGTGGTGGTGCACCGGGGCTGGGAGCCCGTTGCCGACGGCTGCCGGCCCGCAGAGGGCGATCGCGTCGTGCTTTTCGACTGAAGCGCGGCAAACAGGACGACAGGAAACGAAGGAAATGAAATATCCCTCCAGCTTTGCCATCACCCACGCCACCGTGCTTTCACTGGTGGTGTGCGTCTTCCTGATGGACGGCTGCGCGCACAGACAGCGCGACGCCTCCCCCGGCACCCAGGATACGACGGCTCCGGCACCCCTTACCTACACCGAGCAGGGACGCTCGGCAGCCAAGGATTCCCGCCCATGAATGTCCTGTTCCTCGGATCCGAAAGCAGGATGCGCGACGAGCTCGGCGGCATGCTCGGCAGATGCGGCTTCACCGTCGACGTGGCCGCCGCGTGCGACGCCGGCGCGTGGCTCTCGGCAGGCAAGCCATACGCGCTGATCCTGCTCGACGCCGTGCAACCGGCGGCGACCCATGACGCGATACGGCTGGTCAGGCGCGGCACGAATGCCCCGCTCCTCGTGCTCACGCAGCGCGACCAGCTGGCCGATCGCCTGGAAGGACTGGCGCAAGGCGCGACCGAATACATCGTCAAGCCCTATGGTCCCGCCGACCTGCTGGCGCGCGCCTGGGCGCTCGCTTCGCGCGGCCGCGGCCCGGAAACGGCCGTCCTGCGGCTGGCGGACCTGGCGATCGACCGCACGCGCGGCAAGGCGTTTCGCCAGGACACCGAACTGGGCCTCAGTGCCACGCTGTTCGAGCTCCTGTACGTGCTGATGACGCACAAGGGCCAGGTGCTCTCGCGTGCCAGGCTGATCCAGGCCGTGTGGGGGTCGGCTGCCGACGAGCGCGACAACATGGTCACTGTCGGCATCCTGAGGCTTCGGCAGAAGCTGGACGATCCATTCGGCCTCAAGCTGCTCCACACGGTGCGCGGCAAAGGCTATGTGCTGAAGCTGGAAAACAGCCGCTAGGCCGACGGCCGGCCCGCCCTTTCCCCTGCTCTTTCATCGACCCCGGCCGACGTGCCGACCTCGCCTGCCAGGCGCTGGGCGGTTTCGAGCAGCAGCGGCGCGATGCGCGCCACCATGGTTTCCTTGGGCAGCAGGTAGGCCGGGCCGCCGCAGCTCACCGAATAGCGCTCGCCGCGCGGGCCTTCCAGGGCAAAGCCGATGGCGTGGATGTGCGGATTCCATTCGCCGAAGGAGCCGCAGTAGCCCAGCGAGCCGTACTCGTCCAGGCTGGAGACCAGGCCCGGCTCGATGGCACCCCAGCTTTCCCCGCTCTCGGCCCGGATCTGCGCCAGCAGCTCGGACTGCTCCGCCTCGGGCAGCGCCGCGAGGTAGGCGCGTCCGGCGGCCGAGGTGGCGATGGTCATGCGCGTGCCCACCTCGATGCGCGAGCTGATGACCACCGAGCGGGGCCGCAGCGAATCGATGACGAGCATGTCGAGTTCGTCGCGCACACCCAGGTGCACGCTGACGCCCGCCGCCTCGGACAGCGCCGACAGGTGCGGCCGCGCCACGGTGCGCAGGTCGAAATGGCGCAGGTAGCGGCTGCTCATGTCCAGCAGCGCCGGGCCGAGGCTGAAGCGCTCGCTGTCCTGGGACTGTCGTAAATACCCCGCACTCACCAGCGTGGCAGTGAGCCTCGATACCGTGGCCTTGGGAATGCCCGTGGTGTCTGCCAGTTCGCGATTGCCTATGGGAGCCGATGCCATTCCGATGACCCTGAGGAGGGCCAGCCCTCTGGCGAGTGCACTCACTTCTTCCTTGCCGCCAATCGCGTCACTCATGTATTCCAAACCTTTTTATGTCCCTGATGCTCCTCATTCTTCAGCAAAAAACGGTTGACGCGCCACTAATCGTGAAGTAGCAATTTCGGAACAATGTTTCAGGCGAGCGGCAACGGAGCCGCGCCCGGTCGGCGGCGGCCCGCAAGAAAGACGAGAAGTCGCGCGGAAAAAGGAAGGTTCAGGCAGCCTGGGCGGCCGGCTCGCGGGCCAGCGCCATGACTTCGTGCGCCGGCAGAGTCTTGAGCCGGTGGTCGCTCCAGACCTGGCGCCAGCGGCGCGCGCCCGGCAGGCCGTTGCGCAGGCCCAGCATGTGGCGCGCGATCGGCCACCAGTGCGTGCCGTGCTCCGCCGCCTCGCGTGCCATGTAGTCGCACATGAGCGACTCGACCTCTTCCCGCGTCAGCGGCTGCGCCTTCGCGCCGAAGAACTCGGCGTCCCACTCGGCCAGCCACCAGGGGTTGTGATACGCCTCGCGCCCGACCATCACCCCGTCGAGCAGCCGCAGGTGCTCGTGCACCTGAGCGTTGACGGTGATGCCGCCGTTGATGGCGATGTGCAGGTCGGGAAACTCGTGCTTCAGCCGGTGCACCAGCTCGTAGCGCAGCGGCGGGATCTCGCGGTTCTGCTTCGGGCTCAGGCCCTGCAGCCAGGCGTTGCGCGCATGCACGATGAAGGTCCGGCAACCAGCCTCGCTCACCTTGCCGACGAAGTCGCGCACGAACTCGTAGCTCTCGATCTTGTCGATACCGATGCGGTGCTTGACCGTGACCGGTATGCCGACCACGTCAACCATCGCCTTCACGCAATCGGCCACGAGTTGCGGCTCGTTCATGAGACAGGCGCCGAAAGCGCCGCGCTGCACGCGCTCGCTGGGGCAGCCGCAGTTCAGGTTGATCTCGTCGTAGCCCCACTCCTCGCCGAGCTTCGCGCAGTGCGCAAGGTCGGCCGGCTCGCTGCCGCCGAGTTGCAACGCGACGGGATGCTCCTCGGCGTTGAAGCGCAGGTGCCGGGGCACGTCGCCATGCATCAGCGCGCCGGTCGTCACCATCTCCGTGTAGAGCAGCGCGTGACGCGACAGCAGGCGATGGAGATACCGACAATGCCTGTCGGTCCAGTCCATCATCGGGGCAACGGAGACGACCTTCTCTTCCAAAACGCGGGCTTCCTGTGACTGTGGTCGCCGGCCCCGACGCCGGGCCGGCAAGCCCGCTAGTTTCTCACGCGGCCCTTTCCATGCGCCGCCGCCCGGGATCAGTCAAGCCGACGCGCCGGCTTCCGCCTCCTGCAGCGCCCGCCACATCACCTTGCCGCTGCCGCTCTTCGGGAGCGCATCGACGAACTGCACCACGCGCGGCACCTTGTAGGCCGCCATGTTCTCGCGGCACCAGTCGACGATGTCCTGTTCGCTCACCGGCGGCTGCGCGGGCTTGCGCACCACCAGCGCCTTGACCGATTCGCCGCGATAGGCGTCCTTCGTGGCGATGACGCAGGCTTCCTGGATCGCGGGATGCCGGAACATCAGCGCCTCCACCTCGGCCGGCCAGACCTTGAAGCCCGAGGCGTTGATCATCCGCTTGAGCCGGTCGGTGGCGAAGAAATAGCCCTCCTCGTCCACGTGCCCCATGTCGCCGGAGCGGAAGAAGGACTTGCCGTCGATCTGGATGAAGGTGGCCGCGGTGTCGTCCGGGCGCTTCCAGTAGCCGCCGAACACCTGCGGCCCGTGGATGACGATCTCGCCCATCGCGCCCTGCTCGACTTCACGGCCCGTCTCGGGGTCGACGACGCGTGCATCGACGCTCATGAACGGGATGCCCAGGCACTGCAGCTTGGGCGCCTCGGGCGGGTTGTAGTGCGAGGGCGCGGCGGTCTCGGTGAGGCCATAGGCCTCGATGTAGCGCAGGCCGTACTGCTCGAAGAGCCGCTGCGCCACCGCCTGCGGCATCGCCGCCCCGCCGCCCCCGATGGAGACCAGGCTCGACAGGTCGAAGCGCGCGACGTTCGGGCTGGCCAGCAGGTCGATGACCATGGTCGGGATGTTGGCCCAGTGCGTCACCCGGCATGCCGAGATCAGGCGGCCGGCCAGCTCGCGGTCCCATCGCGGCATCAGCACCATGGTCACGCCGGCAAGGATCGCCGCATGCATGACGCCCACCATGCCGGTGATGTGGAACATCGGCACCGCCACCAGCTGCACGCTCTCCGGCGTCACGTTGCCCCAGGCATTGATGGCCATCGCGTTGTGCATCGCGTTCGCGTGGCTGAGCATGCAGCCCTTGGGCAGGCCGGTCGTGCCGCTGGTGTAGGGCAGCAGGGCCAGGTCGTCCGCGCCAGCCTCGGAGGCAGGAGGTTCGGCCTCGCGTGCCAGACAGTCCACCCAGCAGTGCACCGTGCCGCCGGCCAGGGACGGAAGATCGCGCCGCGTCAGCATCCAGGGCGCCCAGGCCGCGGGCATGTCTTCCGCCGGCAGCGCGGCGGGATCGAATGCATCGGTGAACTGCGTGACGACCAGGTGGCGCAGGCGCTGCCCCTCCGGCAGCGCGTCGCTGGCCTTCGCGAGTTCGACCGCGAGGTCGGCCGTGGCGACCGCCACCCGCGCATCGGGGTCGACGATGAAATGCTTCAGCTCCTCGGCCCGGTTCATCGGATTGACCGGCACCACCACCGCATCGGCACGCAGGATCGCGAAATGGGCGGCGACCAGCTGCGGGCAGTTCTGCATCGCCAGCATCACGCGGTCGCCCCTGCGCACGCCCATCTCGTGCAGGTGGCCCGCGAAGCGCTCGACGGCGGACCACAACTGCGCATAGCTCATGGTGCTCCCCATGAAGATCAACGCCGCCTTGTCGGGGAAGCGACGGGCGTTGACCGCGAGGTTGTCCCACAGCGGCGTGCGCGGCGCGTTCATCGCGCGAGGCAGGCGCCGGGGCCAGAACGTGTGATGCGGACGTGTTTGCATGCGTTGCTCCTTCTTCCTGGTGAATGAGACGGGGGAGCCTGCCGGATGCAGGCGTGGCGCTGCCCTGCCCGCATCCGGCAATGCCGATGCGGGGGCAGTTCTTCGTCCGGGTGGCCGCGCGCGGCGGCGCCAGCTAGTGCGGCTGGCGGTCCGCGCCTGTAGCGACGCCCGCCCGCGCGAAGGCGGCCTGCGATTGGGCACCGTTCATGTAGACGTCCTTGCGCGTCACCTCGCCGGCCTCGTTGAAGTCGACAACGTCGAGCATCTCCACGCGCGCGGTGAACGGCTGTCCTGCCGTGTCTTTCAGCGGCAGCACCATCACCCACTCCAGCACCCAGTGCCGTTCGGCGAACAGGCTGCGGCGCAGCTCGAAGGTGAAGGGATAGCGCGCGAACACGCCGATGCAGTACTGGCGCAGTGCCTCGCGCCCTCGCACCGGCTCGGAGCCGTCATGCAGCCAGTAGAGGGTGTCTTCCGAATGCAGCGATGCGATCCGGTCCGGATCGCGCGTTTCCCATCCGACGTGGTAGCGGGCGAACAACTCTTCGCCCGCGAGACCGGGGGCGGCAGCGCCAGAGAAAACCATGTTTGTCTCCATCCGTTCTTTTGATGGAGAAAATTTACCGACTCGAAGTCGGTTTGTCAATCGTGCGGCTCGCCGGCCCCGTGCTCCTGCAATCCGCACAGCATGGTTTCGAGCAGCCGGCAATGCAGCTGCACGGCGGCGACCGGGTCCTGCGCAACGCCGCAGGCCAGCGCCGCTTCGGCGACCGCGCCTGCAATCAGCCGTGTCGCGGCATCGATCTCCACCGGTGCCGTGCCCGCCGGCATGATCGCCACCAGCCCGCTGTGGATCGAAGCCATGAAGTGACGGTCGTCGATGCTGCGCCAGCGCTCCCAGCCGAGCACCACGGGGCCGTCGACCAGGATCAGCTGCCGCAGCCCTTCCTGCGTGGCCGCTTCCAGGTAGATCCGCAGATTGGTCGCGATGGTGTGCGGCGAGCGATGCCCCTCGATGCGCTGGATGCGCGTTCCGAGTTCCGCCGCGAGCTCCGCCTGCACCGCGTCGAGCACGGCCTCGAAGATGTCCTGCTTGGAACGGAAGTGGTGATAGAGACCGCCCTTCGCGATCCCGGCGCCGGCCGCGATGTCGTCGATGCTGACGGCCGCGAAACCGCGTTCGATGAAAAGCTGTCGCGCCGAGGCGAGGATCGCCCCGACAGTGGTTGCGCTGCGCTTGGCCTGCTGGACCATGTGCCCTCTTCCTCCTCGATGGCTGCCGCGCCACGTGAATACACACGCGGCCAGTATGGCACGCGGTACCGCGCGCGCCGGTGATCCGCTACGGCAGATGACGGCGTTGTCCGACTCGCCGCGCGGCCCCGATGGAGAGAATCACCGCGTCGGCCCGAGACAAGCCGCACATGACGAAAACGAATACGGCAAGAAGCCCCGACCACGCAAGATGACCCGCATCTACCTGATAGAAGACAACCCCCTGATCGCCACCACGCTGTCCGACGGGCTGCACGAATTCTCCGAATGCAATGTGATCGGTACCGCCGCCACTTCGCGCGACGCCATCGACTGGTTCAAGGACAACCCCGGAGGCTGGGACGCCGCGGTCATCGACGTGTTCCTGGCCGAGGGCAACGGGCTCACCGTGGCGCAATACCTCAACGAGCACAAGCTGCCGGAGCAGCGCACGGTGGTGCTCATGAACCACGCGACCTCCGAGGTGCGCGAAGGCGCGCTGTCCGCCGGCGTCGACGCGGTGTTCGACAAGTCGCTGCAGCTCGAAGCCTTCTACGACTTCTGCAGCAATCTGAACATCAGCCCGCGCCGCTGATGGCGCACTGATCGGTCAGTCGCCCAGCACGCCCATCACCCGCCGCTCGAGCAGGTCGCTGGCGCGGCTGAGGTGTTGCCGCATGTGCTCGGCGGCGGTGCCTAGGTCGTTGCGCTCCACCGCATCGAGTATTTCCAGGTGCTCGTGGCACGACTTGTGGAGCAAGTCGATGTTCACCAGCGGGTAGTCCGACAGGTCCGACATGCGGCGCAGCCGGTTCTGCTGCTGCACTGCATCGAGGAAGAAGCGGTTGCCCGAGGCGCTGGCCAGCAGTTCGTGGAACTGCGCGTTGGCCTCGAAGAAATCCATCCATGAATAACGCGAGGCCTGGGCCAACAGCCCCTGCTGCCGCTCGCGGCAGGCCAGCAGCCGCTGCTGGTCGACCTTGAAGCCGGGCTCGCGCAGGCCGGCGCATTCGACCGTGAGCCGGAACCTGTAGCTCTCGCGCTCGCTCTCGACCGAATCCAGCGTTTCGGTGAACTCCCAGCGCTGGTAGTGGCGCCCGCGCAGCACGCCGTCCTGCAGCAGCGTGGTGAGCACGGTGCGAAGCAGCGGGCGCGGCACCGCGTAGGCCTGCGCGAGCTCCAGTTCGTTGACGCGCGTCGGCAGCTTGCCGGCGAGGCGATCGCGCAGCAGCCGGTAGTAGAGCGTCTTCTCCTCGTCCTCGGGCATCTCGCGCCGCGCGCGGTTCAGTGCGTCGCGATCGGCGACCAGGGTGTAGCCGCGGTTCGGCACGTGCGCCAGCAGGGCCCGTTCGTGCAGGAAGCGCAGCGCGGCGCGCACCGGCGTGCGCGAAATGCCGAGCCGGCCCGCGAGCTCGGCCTCGGTGAGGTGGCGGCCGTTCTCGTAGCCGCCGGCCAGGGCCTGGTCGAGGATGTAGCGGCTCACGCGCTGGGTGAGCGGCGGGATCGGCACAAGCGACTTGCTCATATCTGTGATGCGTCCATCCAGGGTTCTCCGGAATCGCGGTGGACTCCTCGGGAGCGATCATCAACCCGGTTTTGTATTTTTGGCCCGGAAAAACCATGTACATATCGTGCCAAAAATACAATTTGAGTTTCAAGATCGGCCCCACGACGACCCGAGCCGGGTCGCTTTCCAACGGAGAACCATCTCGTGGCCCAAGCCGACACCCTCGCCTCCCCCGCGTCGCTCGACGCGTACTGGATGCCCTTCACCCCCAACCGCAAGTTCAAGCAATCGCCGCGCCTGATCGTCGGCAGCGAAGGCGTGCACTACGACATGGCCGACGGCAGCCGCGTGCTCGACGGCATCGCGGGCCTGTGGTGCGTGAACGCCGGGCACCGCAACCCGCGCATCAGCGCCGCGCTGAAGGCGCAGATCGACGTGCTCGACTACGCCTCGAGCTTCCAGATCGGCCACCCCGCCGCCTTCACACTGGCGCAGCGCCTCTCGGAGATGGCGCCGGCCGGCATGAACCACGTGTTCTTCACCAACTCCGGCTCGGAGTCGGTCGACACCGCGCTGAAGATCGCGCTGGCCTGCCACCGCGCACGCGGCAACGCCGGCCGCTACCGCCTCATCGGCCGCGAGCGCGCCTATCACGGCGTGGGCTTCGGCGGCATCTCGGTCGGCGGCATCGGGCGCCAGCGCAGCACCTTCGGCCCGCTGCTCAACGGCGTGGACCACCTGCCCCACACGCACGACCTGGCGCGCAACGCCTTCTCGCGCGGCGAACCCGGGCACGGCATCGACAAGGCCGACGCGCTCGAGTCCCTGCTCGCGCTGCACGACCCGTCGACCGTGGCCGCCGTCATCGTGGAGCCCGTGGCCGGCTCCACCGGCGTGCTGCCGCCGCCGCGCGGCTACCTCAGGCGCCTGCGCGAGATCTGCGACAAACACGGCATCCTGCTGATCTTCGACGAGGTCATCACCGGCTTCGGCCGCCTGGGCACCAACTTCGCGGCCGACCTGTTCGGAGTGACGCCCGACCTCATCGCCACCGCCAAGGGCCTGACCAACGGCGCGGTGCCCATGGGCGCGGTGCTGATGCGCGACGAGGTGCACGACGCCTTCATGCACGGCAGCGTCAGCGCCGTCGAGCTCTCGCACGGCTACACCTACTCGGGCCACCCGCTGGCCTGCGCCGCGGCCCTGGCCACGCTCGACGCCTACACGCAGGACGGCCTGATCGCCCAGTCGGCCGCGCTGGCGCCCTATTTCGAGGAATGCCTGCACGCGCTGCGCGGCCTGCCGGGCGTGATCGACATCCGCAACCTCGGCCTGCTCGGCGGCGTGGAACTGGAGGCCTGGGCCTCGGGCCCCGGCATGCACGCGCAAGCCGTGGCGCAGCACTGCCTGGACAACGGCCTGCTGGTGCGCCCGGTGGGCGAGACCATCGCGCTGTCGCCTCCCTTCACGCTGGAGCGCCGGCACGTCGACCAGATCGTCGACACCCTGCACGCGGCCATCAAGCAAACCGTCCAGCCCGCGAGCGCCGCGGCCTGAACACCCCGGAAAGCACGAACGAGATGGACATCGAATCCTTTCCCCTCTACGACATCGAAGGCGACGCGCGCCAGTGCGGCCAGCAATACGGCCGCGCCGCCGGCGAGCGCATCGACCTGAGCCTTCGCACCTACCGCGCCGCCTTCGAGCGCGTGGGCCTGAACTGGGACCGCACGCGCGCGCTGGCCCGCCGCTTCATGCCGATGATCGAAGCCTTCGACGCCGGCATGCTGCGCGAGATCGAGGGCGTGGCCGAGGGCGCGGGCGTGCCGCCGGAAGACATCGTGGCGCTCAACGCGCGCAGCGAGATGCTCTACGCCTTCCAGCAGCTCGAAGCGACCGAGCCGCCCGACGGCTGCACCGGCGTGGTGGTCATGCCCTCGGCCGCGCGCGAGGGCAGGCTCATCCACGCGCAGAACTGGGACTGGCGCATCGAGAGCCTGGAGCTCGGCGTGGTGCTGCGCATCCAGCCGGCCAAGGGTCCGTCGATGCTGACCTTCGCCGAGGCGGGCACGCTCGCGCGCGCCGGCCTCAACAGCGCGGGCATCGCCGTCACCGGCAACTTCATCAAGGCCGACAGCGACGGCAGGCAGCAGGGCGTGCCGCTGGCACTCATCCGCCGCGGCATCCTGCAGTCGGAGCTGTACGCCAACGCGCTCGGCGTGGTGTGCCGCACGGCGCGCTCCATTTCCAACAACATGATCCTCACGCACGCCGACGGCGAGGCCGTGAGCCTGGAGACCTGCCCCGAGCAGGTGTTCTGGCAGCAGCCCGAGGCCGGCATCCTGGTGCACGCGAATCACTTCAAGACGCCGGCGGCGCTCGCGCGCGTGGTGGACCGCAGCCTGGAGACCACGCCCGACTCGCTCTACCGCGACCGCCGCGTGACCGAGGCGCTGCACAACAAGCGCGCTGCCGGCCTCCTCACCGAACAGGACGTGCTCGACGCGCTGCAGGACCGCTTCGGCGCGCCGCGCGCCGTGTGCCGCAGCCCGAGCGCGGGCCCCGGCGGGGCATCTTCCGCCACGGTGGCGACCATCGTGATGGACCCGGCGGCACGAAAGATGCGCATCGCCCCGGCGCCCTTCAAGGAACACCGCTTCACCGAATATTCCCTCTGAGTCCGACCGCTCTATCGACCGCCCAGCCCATGCCAGGAGTGTTGCCATGAAGAAAGTCCCCGTCCCCCCTTCTCGCCCGCCCTCTCGTCCGTGTTCCGCACGTCGAATCGCCGCCCTGGCACTGGGCCTCGCCGCCGCGGCCTCGTCTTCCGCCCAGCCCGCCGTGGGCACGGGCCAGACACTGCGCATCCAGATCAACTCCGACATACGCACCACCGACCCTGGCGGCAACCGCGACGACAACACCGACAACGTGCTGCTGCACGTGGGCGAAGGGCTGGTCGCGCTGCGCGAGGACACCTCGGTGGGCCCCATGCTCGCGAGCAAGGTCGACACCTCGGCCGACGGCCTGACCTACACCTTCACCCTGCGCGACGGCGTGAAGTTCCAGAACGGCGCCACTCTCACCGCCGACGACGTGGTCTGGAACTGGCAGCGCTACCTGAAACCCACCAGCGGCTGGCGCTGCCTGCCCGAGTTCGACGGCAAGGGCATGACCAAGGTGCTCTCGGTGGAAGCGCCCAATCCGAAGACGGTGGTGTTCAAGCTGGAGCGCGCCAGCGCCCTCTTCCTCACGATGATGGCGCGCCCCGACTGCGGCGGCGCCGCCATCCTGCACCGCAGCTCGGTCGGCCCCGACGGCGCCTGGAAGGAACCGGTGGGCACCGGCCCCTACAAGCTCAAGGAATGGAAGCGCGGCCAGTACGTCGAGCTCACGCGCTTCGACGGCTACAGCTCGCGCGCAGAGCCGCGCGACGGCCTCACCGGCGGCAAGAAGGCGGAAGTCGAGAACCTGCGCTTCGTCGTCATTCCCGACTCGGCCGCCGCCAAGGCCGCGCTCTACAGCGGCGGCATCGACGCCTTCGTCAGCCCCAGCCCGGCCGACGTGGTCGAGATGCGCAAGCGAAGCGACGTGCTGGTCGACACCACGCCGGTGATGACCATGGTCGGGCTGCTGCTGCAGACCAACGACCCGGTGCTGAAGGACGTGCGCGTCCGGCGCGCGCTGGCGCTCTCGCTCGACATGCCGGAAATCGCTCGCTCCGTTACCGAAGGCCTCTCGGCCGTCAACAACTCGGTGGTGCCCTCTTCGAGCCCTTACTACGACGCCGTGCAAGGCGGAGGCTTCAAACGAGACCTCGCCGCCGCGAAGAAGCTGCTCGCCGAGGCCGGCTACCGTGGCCAGCCGATCCGCATGATCGCCAACAAGCGCTACGAGGCGCTGTACTCGGCGGCGGTGCTGGTGCAGGCCATGGCCTCCGAGGCGGGCATCAACGTCGAGCTCGAAGTGCTCGACTGGGCCACGCAGCTCGACCGCTACACCAAGGGCCAGTACCAGAGCATGGCCTTCATCTACTCGGCGCGCATCGACCCCTCGCTCAACTACGAGATGGTGTCGGGCGACAAGGCCACCCAGCCGCGCAAGGTGTGGGACAGCCCCTATGCCCAGGCGCGCCTCACCGAATCGATGGTCACGCGCGACAAGGCGCGCCGCCAGGTGCTCTTCGACGAGATGCACAAGCAGATGCTGCAGGACGTGCCGATGATCGTGCTCTTCAACGCCAGCGACGCCACCGCCATGCGCAAGAGCGTGACCGGCTTCAAGGGCTGGGCGCCGGCCAAGCCGAGGTTCTGGAACGTGCGGCTGGCCGCCGCCGGCTGAGCGGGATCTCGCGAGCAATGCCCGCCTACCTCCTGCGCCGGATCGCGATGACGATCCCGACGCTGCTGCTGGTCTCCATCGCGGTCTTCACCCTGATGCGACTGATTCCGGGCGACCCGGTGCTGCTGATGCTGGGCGAAGGCGCCGACCCCGCGCAGCTGGAGCTGATGCGCCACCAGATGGGGCTGGACCAGCCCCTGCCCGTGCAGTACCTCGTGTGGCTGCGCCACGCGGTGGCCGGCGACCTGGGCCTCTCGACCACCAACGGCCTGCCGGTGCTGCCGCTGATCTGGGAGCGCTTCCACGTCAGCGCGGTCATCGTGCTGGTCGCGGTGGCTTTGGCCTCGCTGATCGCGGTGCCCGCCGGGCTGGTTGCCGCCTGGCGCAAGGACAAACCCACCGACCTCGCCATCATCGGCGCGGCCACGCTGATGCTCTCGGTGCCCAGCTTCTGGCTGGGCCTGCTGCTGCTGATGTTCTTCGGCCAGTACCTGGGCTGGCTGCCGGTGGTGGGCTACGTGCCCATGTCGGAGAACTTTTCGCAGGGCGTGCTCTACGTGATCCTTCCCATCGCCACGCTGCTGCTGGTGGAGACCGGCGTGCTCACGCGCATGTCGCGCGCCAGCACCATCGAGATCCTGCGGCTCGAATACGTGACGCATGCACGCGCCAAGGGCGTGCCCGAGTCGCAGGTGCTGCGCCGCCACGTGCTGCCCAACGCCTTCAACCCGACGCTCACCATGATCGGGCTGATTCTCGGGCACCTGCTCAGCGGCATCGCGGTGCTGGAGACGGTGTTCACGCTGCCCGGCCTCGGCCGCCTGATGATCGACTCGATCTTCGCGCGCGACTACCCGGTGCTGCAGGGCTGCCTGCTGTTCACCGCGTGCATCTACGTCGTCATCAACCTGATCGTCGACATGTGCTACCCCCTCTTCGACCCGCGGGTCTCGGTGCAGTGACCAAGAAGTTCAAGACCCATACCCTCATCGGCGGCGTGCTCATCGCGGCGCTGCTGGCCACGGCCGTGGTGGCGGCCCTGTGGACGCCCTACAACCCGGTGGGCATCGACCTGCGCTCCAAGCTGCAGTCGCCCTCGCTGGCGCACTGGCTCGGCACCGACGAGTTCGGCCGCGACGTGGCCAGCCGCGCCATGCAGGGCGCGGCCACCAGCTGCCTGGTGGCTCTGCTCACAGTGACGCTGGCCACCGCCATGGGCCTGGTGGTCGGCGTGGTCGCGGGCTTCGTGCGCGGCTGGACCGACCGCGTGCTGATGGCCTTCAACGACACGCTGCTGGCCTTTCCGGGCCTGCTGCTGGCGCTGGGCGTGATGGTGATCGTCGGCGCCAACAAGTGGGGCATCGTGCTGGCGCTGAGCCTGGCCTATGCGCCCTCGGTGGTGCGCGTGGTGCGCGGCACCGTGCTGTCGCTGCGCGAGCGCGAGTACGTCGAGGCCTCGCGGATGATCGGCAACGGCGAGCTCTACACCATGTGGCGCCACGTGCTGCCCAACTGCATGGCGCCGGTGGCGGTGCTGGCCACCAGCATGTTCGGCTGGGTACTGCTGTCGGAAAGCGCGCTGAGCTTCCTCGGCCTGGGCGTTCCGCCGCCCGCGCCCACCTGGGGCAACATGCTCGCGAGCGCCCGGCCCTACATGGCCTCGGCCGTGTGGCTGTGCGTGGTGCCGGGCCTGTGCATCGCGCTCACGCTGCTGGGCATCAACCTGCTGGGCGAATCGCTGCGCGACCGGCTCGATCCACGGACGGAGAAGTCATGAGCGCCGCATCGAACCCGACCGTGCTGTCCGTCGAGCACCTGAAGATCGAGCTGCGCCACGGCACCCAGCCGCTGGTGCACGACCTGTCCTTCGAAGTGAAGGCCGGCGAGTTCCTGGCCGTGGTGGGCGAATCGGGCAGCGGCAAGACCATGGCGGCGCGCGCCATCCTGCAATTGCTGCCGCCGGGCATCTCGCAGACCGGCGGGCGCATCGTGTTCGACGGCGAGGACCTGGCCGCGCGCGACGCGAAGGCGATGCGGCCCATTCGCGGGCCGGGCATCGGCATGGTGTTCCAGGAGCCGATGGTCTCGCTCAACCCGGTGCACCGCATCGGCGAGCAGATGGCCGAGGGCCTGCGCATGCACACCCAGCTGCCGGCGGCGGAAATCCGTGCGCGCATCGTCGACATGCTGCGGCGCGTGCAGATCGCCGACCCCGATCGCTGCATGCACGCCTACCCGCACGAGTTCTCGGGCGGCATGCGCCAGCGCATCATGCTGGCCAGCGTGATGCTGCTGAAGCCGCGCCTGCTGATCGCCGACGAGCCGACCACCGCGCTCGACACGCTGAGCCAGCGCGAAGTGCTCGACCTGATGGTGGGCCTGGCGCGCGACAACGGCACCGCCGTGCTGCTCATCACGCACAACCTCGGCCTCGTGGGGCGCTACGCGCAGCGCGCCATCGTGCTGGAGAAAGGCCGGCTGGTCGAGACCGGCGAGGTGCCCGGCATCCTGCTCGAACCGAAGCAGCCCTACACCCGCAAGCTGGTCGACGCGCTGCCGCGCCGGCAGGCCGCCAGGGCGGAAACCGCCGCACCGCAACAGTCGCTGGTGCAGGTGCGCGGACTGTGCGTGAGCTATCCGGGCGCGCGTACCGGCCTGTTCAAACGGCATCCTCCGATCCGCGTGATCGACTCGCTCGACCTCGACATCCACTGTGGCGAGATGGTCGCACTGGTCGGCGGCAGCGGTTCGGGCAAGACCACGCTGGGCCGCGCCATCCTGCGGCTCGCGCCGTCGCACGCCGGGCAGATCCTGTTCCGCGGCGAAGACGTGCGCACCGCCGACCGCGCCGCGCTGCATCGCTTCAGGCTGGCCTGCCAGCTGGTGTTCCAGGACCCGTTCTCCTCGCTCGACCCGCGCATGCGCGTGCAGGACATCGTGGCCGAGCCGCTGCGCCACCTGCCCCAGCTCGATGCGGCCGCGCGTGTGCGACGCGTGAAGGAAACGCTGGACGAAGTGGGCCTGGACGGCCTCGGCGCGCGCTACCCGCACGAACTCTCGGGCGGCCAGCGCCAGCGCGTGGCGATCGCCCGTGCCCTGGTACGCAGGCCCGCCTTCGTGGTGGCCGACGAACCCGTGTCCGCGCTCGACATGACGATCCAGGCGCAGGTGCTCAAGCTGTTCCAGAGCCTGCAGCAGCACCACGGCTTCGCCTGCCTCTTCATCAGCCACGACCTCGCGGCCGTGGAGCAGATCGCAGACCGCGTGATCGTGATGGAGCGCGGGCGCATCGTGGAGCAAGGCGCGCGCGACGCGGTGTTCGACGACCCGCGGCATGCCTACACGCAGGCGCTGCTCGCGGCGACGCCCCGGCCGCTGGCGGCGCTGGATGCCGCCGAGGCAATGCCCGAAGCGGGACGGGCTTTCGCGTGATCGCGGATGGCACGGCGGCACAATCGTTCGCGTGCCACCCATTCGACACCACCTCCCCGTCGCCCTCCTCGCACTGACAGTCGCGCTCGCCATGCCCGTGGCGCACGCTGCGGAGCCGGTGCTGCTCGTCACGTCGCCCGCCGCGCTGCAGGCCGCGGAGAAATCCGGCGCCGGCTTCGCGCGCTGGATGAACGGCGAGACGGCGCAATCCACCGATGGTGTCACAACCAACCAGGCGTTGATGCGCGCACCGGCCTGGCGCTCCATCGCGGACCCGCTGGGCGCCAGCCTCGCCGGCATCCAGCGGCGAGACAAGCAGGCCGGCATCGGCGTTTCGCGCTATCCGCACCGGCTGTTCGACGCGCGCTGGCTCGCGAGCCCCGACGCCTTCTTCGAACTCGTGGGCGTGGCCAACCGCATGGACCGCAGGCCCTTCCAGGATGGCGCGTGCGGCGAGACACGGCTCGTGTACCGGCTGGCCTACCGCACGGCCGAGATGCAGTCGCGCCTGCCGATGACGGTCAACGTCGAGCTGCGCGGCGATGCGCCCGATGCGGACGGCAGCTGCGCGAGCGCCGCGAAGCGCTGGCAGCCGCCGCAGGCCTCGATGGCCGACGAAGCGCTGGGCCGCTGGCTGGTGTCGGCCGACGGCCCCCTGGCGCCGCGCCGTCTCGAGCACGAGCGCATCGCGCAAGTAACGACCAACCTCCAGAGCGTGCGCTGGCCTTCGGCGGTGCGTCCCGACCTGGGCGGCCATGCCGAATACATGCTGCGCGCCTTCCGCTGGAACGCGCCGGCGAAGCGCTTCGACGTGGCGCCGCTCGAGAACACGCCCGACGTCGCGAAGCTGAAGGCCAACGCCCCGCTGCGCAAGGAGCTGGAGCAATGGCTGCAGCAGCCCGCGAACCTGCGGGCGCTGGACGAAGCCACGTTGCAGATTCCTGAAAAGTTCCTCGCGACCGAAGCGATCTCGGTCGCGCCGCGCGGACTCGAACGGCTGGCGAACCGACCCTTCGCGCAGGTCTTCGCGCCGGGCGAGTGGCAGGCCGTCGCGGGCAGCCGCACGCTGCAATCGCCGCAGGCCGTGCTGCGCCGCCTCGACGACCTGAGCTGCATGGGCTGCCACCAGAGCCGCGCGGTCGCGGGCTTTCACCTGCTGGGCGTGGACCGGCGCGGCGCGTCGCGCACGTTCACTACCGGCAACGCGCTCGCGGTGGCGCATTCGCCTCATGTGCAGGACGAGCTTGCACGCCGCGGCACCTACATGCAGGCGTCGCTGTCGACGCAACGGCCCGATCCGTTCCGTCCGCTGGCCGAACCCGACGACGCCGGCACAGTGGCCGAGAAGCCCACGGTCGGCGCACGCTGCGAGCCCACGCGCATCACCCAATCCGCCAACCCATGGCTGGACCGCGCAGAGAAGCTGCCTCGCATTTCCTGCGAGGGCCTCCTCTCCGTGTGCGAGAAAACCTCGGTCGGCTTCCCCGGCGGCATGTGCTCGGCCCCCTGCGATCCGAACGACAGGAACGGCACCTGCGGCGGCATCGCCATCCTCAGCGACTTCAACAGCTGCCTGGCCGCGAAGAAGCCTTTCGGCGAATGCCTGGCGAAGCACACGCGCCCCGGCAACCTGCGCAGCTGCTCGGCGCAGCAGGCGTGCCGCGACGACTACATCTGCGCGCAGGCCGAGGGCCAGCCCGAGGGACGCGGCGCCTGCATACCGCCCTACTTCCTGTTCCAGATGCGGGTGGACGGGCACTCCTGAGCAGCGCCCTTTTCGCCGTTCACTCGTTCGCCGTGGGGCGCATCAGCCAGGCCGAGACCGCCGCCACCACGCCGAGCACCGCGACATAAACGCCCACCGGCACGATGCTCGAGTACTTCGCGACCAGCGTGGCCGCGATGATCGGCGCCAGCCCGCCACCGATGGCCGCCGCGAACTGGATGCCGATGGAAATGCCCGAGTAGCGCAGCTCCGCCGGGAACTGCGCGGCGTAGAGATTGGACTGCGGCGCGAACATCAGCGGGTAGTTGAGCGACAGCGCCAGCACCATCGCCACCGTGTAGGCCGTGAGCGATCCGCTGCCGATGGCCTGGAAGAGCGGCACCGCCATCAGTGCCAGCAGCAGCCCGCCGAACACGTAGAGCCGCCGCGCTCCCACCTTGTCCGCGAGCCAGCCGCTGGCCGGAATGGTGAAGACCATCGCAGCGGAACCGGCGATCAGCGCATGCAGCGCGTCGGAGCGCGAGAAGCCCAGCCGGCTGGTCGCGTACGAGATCGAGAACACCAGCACCGTGTAGATCAGCGTCACCTCGGCCAGCTTGCCGCCGATGGTCAGCAGCAGCGGCTTCAGGTGCGCCACCACCACCTCGCGCGCCGGCAGCACTGCCGTCTTGCGGTGGACCTTGACCTGCATGAACTCGGGCGACTCCTCCACCTTCATGCGGATGAACACGCCCAGCACGATCAGCACCGCGCTCGCGAGGAATGGCAGCCGCCAGCCCCAGCTCAGGAAGCTGGACTCGGGCAGTTGCGTGACCAGCGCGAAGGCACCCGAGGACAGCAGCACACCGATGGGCGCCCCCATCTGCGGCATGCTGCCGACCAGCGAGCGCCACTTGGGCGGCGCATGCTCCACGGCCATCAGCATCGCGCCGCCGAGCTCGCCGCCGAACGACAGGCCCTGGCCGATGCGCAGCAGCACGAGCAGCACCGCGGCCCACAGGCCTATCGACTCGTAGGTCGGCAGCATGCCGATCAGCACCGTGCAGATGCCCATCATCAGCAGGCTCAGCGTGAGCATCGACTTGCGGCCCAGCCGGTCGCCGTAGTGCCCGAAGATGATGCCGCCCAGTGGACGCGCGAGCATGCCGCTCGCGAAGGTGCCGAAGGCCGCGAGCGTACCGACAGTGGGGTCGAAGTTGGGAAAGAAGAGCTTGTTGAACACCAGCGCCGCGGCGGTGCCGTAGGCGAGGAAGTCGAAAGCCTCGATGGCCGTGCCGACCATGGTGGCGGCGCCGATCTTCCACACGCTCTGGTGCTTCTTTCCGGCGGTGCCCTGCAGCGGGGGCGCGATGCTGTTCATGGGCGATCCCCGGTGATCTGCCGCGCGAACATCGCGAAGCTGGCGTTGACGATGCTTCGCTGCAGCAGGAAGTCGTGCGACTCCTTCGCCAGCACCGGGTCCACCAGCTTGAGCCGGCCGTAGGCCGACTGCGCGATCAACTGGTTGCGCGCCGCACGCTCGATGAGCACCGACATGTAGAGCGACTCCTCGATGCTCGAGGTGGCGGCCAGGAAGCCGTGGTTGGCGAGCAGCACGCAGCGCTTGCCGCCCAGCGCGGCCGAGATGATCTCGCCCTCGACGTCGGCGATCGGCAGGCCGGGCCACTCGGGCAGGAAGGCGCAGTCGTCGAAGAAGGGGGTGGCGTCCATGTGCGCGATCTGCAGCGGCTCGCCGGTCATCGACAGCGCCGACACGTACGGCGGATGCGTGTGGATCACGCAATTCACGTCCGGCCTGCGCCTGTAGACCCACAGGTGGAAGCGCACCGCCGGGTTGGGCACGCCGCGGCCTTCGAGCACGCGCAGCGAGTCGTCGATGCGCATCACCGATTCCGGGCGGATCTCGCCGAAGGCATGTGCGAGCGGCGTGGTGAGAAAAGTGCCGTCCGGCTGCCGCACGGTGACCTGTCCGGCCAGGGTTTCGGAGTGGCCCTCCTTCGCGAGGATGCGGCAGCTCAGCGCGAGCTTCTCGGCCTCGGTCCAGTTGCCATAGCTGAGGCCGTCGAGGGACGGTGCGGGGGTGTCGTGTCTTCCTGGGCTCGTGTCGCTCACGCTGTGGCTCCTGTGCGTTCGTGGGGGGTGCGGCCAATGTAAGAAGCAGCCCCTGGTTCGCTCTTGCGCCTGGGTGCACGCGCATTGATCCAGCGTGCCAACTAGTGGAAAGTCTTAGCCCGTGCGCAACGGATGGCTGCCTAGACTGCACCGGCCGCCCCGCCTGGCATGAAGCGTGCGGGCCGACGGCAGGAGCCCCACCCATGCACCACGACACGACAGCAGCCACCGACCTGAGCTTCGCGCCCCGTTTCCGTTCGCTCTATCCGGGCGACGTGCAGGGCTACTCGAACGCGCTCGATTCGCTGGTCTATCCCGGCGAGCTCAGCGTGCGGGACAGCAACCCGAGCATGAGCCTCGAAGCCTGCCGCCTCGTGGGCGGCGGGCTGGCGATCAGCTTCTCGTCGACGCCGCTGGCGGTTCGCCATGACACTGCCCTGGCGTCCATCGGCGGTGCGGGCGACGTGCTTGCCATGATCGCCGTCGAAGGCGAAGGCACCATCGACCAGGGCGGGCGACGCATGGCCTTCCGCAAGGGCGACATCACTTTCCGCACGACACGGCTCCCCTCGACCTGCACGCTGAACTCATCCGGCAAGCTGGTGATGCTGCGCGTGCCCTCCGACCGCTTCTTCGGCATCTATGCCGACCTGCACGATCGCTTCGTGCCCTCTCTCGCGCAGGCGGATTCGCGCCTGGCAGAGGCGGCGCGCTCGCACATGGGGCATGTGTTTCCGGGCTCGGCACAGGTTGCGCCGGCGCTTGCCTACTTTTCCGAGCAGTCCTTCGTTTCGCTGCTGGCCGCGGCCTATTGCGAATCCATCGATGACGATGCCGCCGACGGCAAGCGGCGCGAGCGCGACCGCTGGCAGCGGCTCGCAGCGTTCATCGAGGCGCACCTGGGCGATCCGGAGCTGTCCGTGGATGCGGTCTCGAGGGAGCTAGGCATTTCGAGGCGGCTCACGCATCGCCTGTTCGAGATGCAGCGCACGCAGTACGGCGCCTACCTGAAGATGCGTCGCCTGGAGCGCGCGAAGGACGAGCTGCAGAACCGGCGCCTCGATCACCTGAGCGTCTCGGAGATCGCCTATCGCAACGGCTTCGGCGATGCGAGCCACTTCAGCCGCAGCTTCAGGAGCCGGTTCGGCGTTCCGCCCGGGGCCTTCCGCAGATCGCCGGACTGAGACGGCTGCATGGCAGCTTGACCGCGCGACAGAAAATATCGCTTGCCATTAGATCGCATGCGATCTAATATTCGCGCCATGCCAGCCAAGCGCTCCACCGCCCAACCAGCCGACGCCTCCGCGAGCAATCCGCTGGCGCTCGACGAGCAGCTCTGCTTCGCCGTCTACTCGACGATGCTGAGCCTCAACAAGGTGTATCGCGGCCTGCTGCGCGACCTGGACCTCACTTACCTGCAGTACCTTGTCATGCTCGTGCTGTGGGAGAAGGACGAGATCAACGTCTCCGAGATCTGTTCGCGCCTCGCGCTGGAAACCACCACCCTCACCCCTCTGCTCAAGCGGCTCGAAGCCCGCGGACTGATCCAGCGCGCGCGTTCCGCAAGGGACGAGCGCCAGGTCATCGTGTCGCTCACGGCCGATGGCCGCGCGCTGCACACGAAGGCGCGAGGGCTGCCGGGTTGCGTGGCACAGGCCATGGAGCTTTCCCCCGACCAGATCGGCGCGCTGCGCACCCAGCTGCTGGAAATGCGCGCCAGCCTCGACAGAAACGCGTGATGCCCGATCGCTTTGCCGTTCCTGCTTTTTCCGGCCAAATACATCGCATGCGATATTAATTCATGCGATCTTTCGTACTCCATTCCTTCCCTCGACCCGCCACCCAAAGCACAGCACCATGACCCCGGAACACGACCAGTCCCCAACCAACACCGCACCGACCCGCCGCAGCCTGCTGCTGGGCGGTGCCTCCGTCGCAGCCGGAGCCCTCGTGGGCGCCGGCTTCTCAAGCGCGGCATCCGCCGCTTCCACCGCCGCGCCCGCATCGGGCGCGGCCCACGCCTCTTCGAAAGGAAAGAAGACCATGAGCAAGAACATCATCGTCACCAAGGACGGCACCGAGCTCTACTACAAGGACTGGGGCCCCAGCACCGGCCAGCCCGTCGTGTTCAGCCACGGCTGGCCGTTGAACTCCGACAGCTGGGAATCGCAGATGCTCTTCCTCGCATCGCAGGGTTTCCGTACCGTCGCCCATGACCGCCGCGGCCATGGCCGCTCGAGCCAGCCGTGGAACGGCAACGACATGGACACCTATGCCGACGACCTCGCCACCGTCATCGAGACGCTGGACCTGAAGAACGCCATCCTGGTCGGCTTCTCGACCGGCGGCGGCGAAGTGGCGCGCTACATCGGCCGCCACGGCACGAAGCGCGTGGCCAAGGCCGCCCTGATCTCCGCCGTGCCGCCGCTGATGCTGAAGACCGCCGCCAACCCCGGCGGCCTGCCGATCGAAGTGTTCGACGGCCTGCGCGCCGCGCAGCTGGCGAACCGCTCGCAGTTCTACAAGGACGTGCCCTCGGGCCCCTTCTTCGGCTTCAACCGCCCCGGCGCCAAGGTGTCGCAGGGCCTCATCGACTCGTGGTGGGCGCAGGGCATGCTGGGCGGCCACAAGAACACCTACGACTCGATCAAGGCCTTCTCGGAGACCGACTTCACCGAGGACCTGAAGAAGTTCGACGTGCCCACGCTCATCGTGCACGGCGACGACGACCAGATCGTGCCCATCGGCGCGGCCGGCCTGGCGTCGGCAAAGCTGGTGAAGAACAACAAGCTGATCGTCTACCCCGGCGCGCCGCACGGCCTGACCGACACGCACAAGGACAAGTTCAACGCCGACCTGCTGGCGTTCGCCAAGTCCTGATGCGTTGACGCACCGACCAGGAAACGAAGGGGCCCGCAGCGGCCCCTTTTTTTATCGGACGGGGCGACCCGAGCTCTTAGTATTCGGGGCAAACAACACCAAGACCGAGGCCCCGATGGACATCTTCGAGAACGTGCTCGTCATGCTGGTCGCCGCCTGCCTGCTGCTGCAGCTCTCGCGGCGTCTCGCGCTGCCCTATCCATCGATGCTTGCGCTGGCCGGCGTGGCGCTCGGCGCAATGCCGTGGGTGCCGCATATCAGCCTCGATCCGCACCTGGCGCTGGCTCTCTTCATCGCGCCCGCGCTGCTCGACTCGGCCTTCGACACCTCGCCGCGCGAGCTGCGGCGCAACTGGATGCCGCTGGTCTCGCTGGTGCTGGTGGCGGTGCTGCTCACCACGGCCGTGGTCGCATGGGCCGGCTGGGCCTTCGCGGGGCTGCCGCTGGCTGCGGCGATCACGCTCGGCGCCATCGTCGCGCCGCCCGACGCGGTGGCCGCGGCGGCGGTGATGCAGCAGTTCCGCATTCCGCGGCGCACGCTGTCGATCATCAACGGCGAGAGCCTGCTCAACGACGCGGTGGCGCTGCTGGTCTTCGGCGTGGCGGTGTCGGCGGCCGGCGCGGCGCACGTGCCCATGTCGAGCTCGCTGCCGATGCTGCTGGTGGCGGTACCGGGCGGCGCGCTGGTGGGCTTCGCCTTCGCCAAGCTCAACCTGCATTTCGGCGCGCCGCTCTTCGCGGGCACGCGCTCGGCCATCATCTTCCAGTTCGTGATGACCTTCGGCGCGTGGATCGTGGCCGAGCGGCTGCACCTGTCGCCCATCATCTCGGTGGTGGCCTTCGGCATGACGCTGGGCCAGTTCGCGCCGAAGCGCCATGCGCCGCGCGACCGCGTGCATTCCTACGCTGTGTGGGGCGCGGTGGTATTCACGCTCAACGTGCTGGCCTTCTTCCTGATGGGGCTGCAGGCGCGCGGCATCCTCACGCGGCTGTCGGGGCCGCAGCTCGCCCACGCGCTGGAGTTCGCCGGCCTCGTGCTGGTGCTGGTCATCGCGGTGCGGGTGGCATGGGTGCAGGTCTACGGCGCGGCCATGCGCAGGTACAAGCTGGGCCTGATCGCGCGAGGACGCGCCGTTCCCCTTCCGTCCAGGCGCATCAACCTGCTGATCGGCTGGTCGGGCATGCGCGGGCTGGTGACGCTGGCCACGGCTTTCGCGCTACCGGAGGACTTTCCGGGGCGCGACCTCATCGTGCTCGCAGCGTTCGCGGTGGTGCTGGGCACGCTGGTGATCCAGGGCTTCACCATCGGGCCGCTCATCAAGGCACTGAAGATCGCACCCGACGATTCGCTCGAAAGGGAGATCTCGCTGGCGCGCACCACGATGATGGATGCGGCGCTCGCCGCCCTCGAAGCCGAGCCCGGCGGCGAAGCCGCGGCGGTGCGCGAGGAGTACCGTGCGGCACGCACCCTGGCCCAGGACACGCAGCAGCCGCAGGCCAAGACCGCGCACGACCGGCTGCGCGCAGTGGCGATCCGCGCTCAGCGCCGCGCGCTCGATGCGCTGCGGCACGGCGGTCAGATCGAGGACGACGTCTACCACCAGCTCGAGGAAGAGATGGACTGGGCCGAACTCAACGCCATCCCGGCGAGCGACGTCCGGCTGCAGAGCGTCTGACGCGCACTGTTCCCCCTCCCTCCGGGAGAGGGAACAAGACCGTCAAACCTCCTCGTACCACCGGTCCTTCGACAGCATCACCCGGTGGTGCCCGTGCCCCGAGGGCATCATCGGAAAGCAGTTCTCCTGCGCCTCCACCTGCACGTCGAGAAAGAACGGCCCTTCGCTCGCGAGGCACTCGGCCAGCGCGTCCTCCAGCTCCGCCGGGTCGGATACCCGCCGCGCGCCCCAGCCGAATGCCTTGGCCAGCGCCACGAAGTCGGGCAGCGCCTCGTTCCAGCTGTGGCTCAGGCGGTTGCCGTGGTTCAGCTCCTGCCACTGCCGCACCATGCCCATGTAGCCGTTGTTGCTCAGCACGAGCTTCACCGGCGTGCGGTGCTGCACGGCAGTGGACAGCTCCTGGATGTTCATCAGCACCGATGCATCGCCGCTCACGCACACCGTGAGCGCGCCGGGGTGGCCGATCTGCGCGCCGATGGCCGCGGGCAACCCGTAGCCCATGGTGCCAGCCCCGCCGGAGGTGAGCCATCGGCGCGGGCTGTCGAAGCGCAGGTACTGCGCAGCCCACATCTGGTGCTGGCCCACGTCGGTCGACACGATGGCGTCGCGGCCGGCGATGGCGCGCTGCAGCGAGCTCATCAGCTGCTGCGGCAGGATCGAACCGGCCTTCGGCTCGAAGGCCAGGCAGTCCTCGGCACGCCAGCGCTCGATGCGCGCCCACCACGGTGCCAGGCGCTCCGGCGCGAAGCCTTCCGCCGGCAACAGCGCCAGCAGGCTCTCGAGGATCGCCGCGCAGTCGCCCACCATCGGCACGTCCACGCGCACCACCTTGTTGATGCTGCCGGGGTCGATGTCGATGTGGATCTTGCGGGCGTGCGGGCAGAACTCGTCGAGCTTGCCGGTCACGCGGTCGTCGAATCGCGCGCCGACGCACACCACCAGGTCGGCCTCGTGCATCGCGAGGTTGGCCTCGAGCATGCCGTGCATGCCCAGCATGCCGATGAACTTCGGGTCCGACGCCGGGAATGCGCCCAGCCCCATCAGCGTGAGCG
The DNA here is from genome assembly GCF_003965815.1 of Variovorax gossypii. Taxonomy (GTDB): domain Bacteria; phylum Pseudomonadota; class Gammaproteobacteria; order Burkholderiales; family Burkholderiaceae_C; genus Variovorax; species Variovorax gossypii. The sequence goes on from NZ_RXOE01000001.1 coordinate 1,236,540, forward strand.
TGCACGGCGCATGCATCAGGTTCACGAGCTTCGCGAAGGCTTCGCAGGCGGCAGGGCCCGAGTTGACCAGCCCGCCGCCGCCGTAGATGACGGGGCGGCGCGCGGTCGAGAGCAGATCGGCGGCGCGCTGCACCATGGCCTTCGGCGGCAGCGCCGTGCGGCTGGTGCGCAGGGCGCGCAGCGGCGCGGGCTCGGGGGCGTGGCCCAGGCGCTGGAGCTGGATGTCCTTCGGCACATCGAGCAGCACCGGCCCGGGACGGCCGCCGGCGGCGATCTCCAGCGCCCGGCGCACCAGCGAGGGCACGTCGTCGGCCGAGCGCACCTGGCGGTTCCACTTGGTCACCGGGCGCGACATGCCCAGCGCGTCGCTCTCCTGGAACGCCTGCGTACCGATGACGGCGGTCGCCACCTGCCCGCTGATGCACAGCACCGGCACCGAATCGCTCATCGCATCCAGCAACCCGGTGATGGTGTTGCCCACGCCCGGTCCCGAGGTGACCAGCACCACGCCCACGCGGCCGGTGCTGCGCGCATAGCCCTCGGCAGCGTGCACGGCGGCCTGCTCATGACGCACCAGCACGTGGCGCAGCCGGGGTTCGCCGTGCAGCGCGTCGTACAGCGGCAGCGCCGCGCCGCCCGGGTAGCCGAAGATGGTGTCCACGCCGCACTCGACCAGCGTGTCGAGCAGGGCTTCGGCGCCGTTGCGGATCCGGGCCGGCGTCTCGGTGTGGAGAGGACGGAGGGACGGAGAGGACGTGGGGGGTAGGTCGAGCAGTCGCATGCCGTCAATTCTTCCGTTTCGGGCGCAGAATATGCATCTTTCTTTTGGCTCTTTAAGCTCGATTCATGAAAACCAATCGGCAAACCCCGAACGATGGCGAAGGATCTTTCGACAAGACCGACCTGGCGATCCTGCGGGTGCTCCTGCTCGACTCGCGCAAGACCCTGCAGGAGATCGGCAACGAGGTCGGCCTCTCGCCCACCAGCTGCTGGACGCGCATCAAGAAACTGGAGGCCACGGGCGTCATCAAGCGCTACACGGTGGACGTCGATCCGGCCAAGCTCGGCTACCACGACTCGGTGATCGTGCAGGTCACGCTCGAGAGCCACACCGACGAGACCCTCTACGACTTCGGCCGTACGCTCGCCACCATTCCGGAGATCCAGGAGGCCTACCTCGTCTCGGGCGACTACGACTACTACATCCGCATCGCCGTGCGCGACACGCGCGACTACGAGCGGCTGCTGCGCGAGAAGCTCTACAAGATCCCGGGCATCCGGCACAGCAAGTCGCACTTCGTGCTGCGCGTGCTGAAGGAAGCGAGCGTGCCGGTCATCTGAGCCAGTCCGCCGACCATGGCCGGGCCGAGTCCGGGCTCAGAGCCGGATCAGCTCCACCCGCCGGTTCTTCGCCCGCCCCGCCTCGCTGTCGTTGGGCGCCACCGGCTCCGAGGCACCCGCCCCGCGCGTGGTGAAGCGGCGCGGGTCCACTCCCGCCTTCACCAGTACCGCGATCACCGCCAGTGCCCGGCGTTTCGACAGGTCGTCGTTGTGCTTCGCCTCGCCCTGTGCATCGGTATGGCCCACCACCGACAGCTTCAGCGGCGGGTTGTTGCGCATCAGCTTGGTCATCTCGTCGAGCGTGGGCTGCGACTCGGGGCGGATCACGTCCTTGTCGAGGTCGAACAGGATGCCGTAGAGATTGACGCGCCCCGTCTCCGCCAGGCTCTTCTGCATGGCCGTGGCGTCGAGGAACACGATCTTGTTCTCCTCCATCGCCTTGCTCTCCACCACCCGCACGAAGGCGTGGTTGCCGACGTCGGCGTTGTGCTCGGCCAGCGCGATGCTCGCGTAGACGGTGCCGGCGGGCCCGCTCTTCCTGGCCAGCAGGTAGCGGCCGCTCACGGCGAAATAGTTGCGCGCGTAGTCTCCGCGGCTGCCCAGGCGCGGCCATTCGGGGTCGTCGAAGGCCAGCGCGAAGTCGTAGGGCGTGGTGGAGTCCCCGCTGCCGGGGCGCGGCTTGTAGCAGGAGGCATTGGCGGTGCCGCAGCTGAACACGATCTCGAAGCCCTTGGCCTTCAGGCTGGCCTCGTAGTTGCGCTGCACCTCGAGCAGCGAACGCTCCTTGGGCAGTTTGTAAAGGTAGAGCGTGACCTTGCCCTCGACCTTGAGCAGGTCGGGCTTGCCGCCGCCCCAGTTCTGGAACGGCTCCTTGATGAGGCCGACCTCGTCGTAGGCCGACGCCTTGTAGCCGTCGAGCACCGAGCCTTCGTAGCGGCCGACCAGGGGATGGTCCTTGCCGGGCTCAGCGGCGGAAGTAGAGGCGCAGGCGCACAGCGACAGCAGGGTCGCGCCGGCCAGGCGGACAAGGGAGGCCACGAAGGCAGGCTGTTTCATCGGCAGGCCCGGACAGGAAATATGAAAAGGGAAAACCCGAGAAAGCGGAGAAGGCGGAAAAAGCGGGAGAAAACCCGCCCCGCTCCATGCTAGGCAGCGACGCCGCCGCTGTGCATTCGACGGACGGCCTATGCCATGCCCGCCCATCGCCTGCCTGCGCGCATCCCCATGGATCGCCGGAATATCCGGGCAGGGACATAATTGCGCCCGGCCGCCGGGAGCGGGGGCTCCGGCCCCGCCACAGCGGGCCGAGTGGCGTCGGCGCTGGGCTGACGCATCCAACAAGAGTGACGTCCAAGGCAGAAGCGATCTATGAAGCTGGGCAGCAAGAGCTGTTGGCGAGTCGGCCAGTTGATCGCGAAGTTGTTGCTGGCCGTCGCGCCGGCTCTCCTGCCATGCGCGAACGCCGCCGAGCCGGATGAGCCGGCCGGTCCGGCCGGCACGACACAGGCCTTCCCGCAGCGCGAAGGCGCGATCCACATCACCCGCGCCGAATTGCTCTCCGTCGTTGGCACCGGCTACACCGCGCCCCCGCCGCGCGTCGAGGACGCGAAGCTGCCCGCCGACGGCTGGAAGGCCATCGGCCTGCCCCACACGGTCGGGCGCGAACTGGTGCCCGACGGTGCCAGCGGCGCACGCACCGTCACGGACTGGTACCGCATCGACCTGAGCCGGATGGCGCCCTCGAACGAGCCGCGCCTGCTCTACCTGCCGCGATGGAAGACGCTGGGCCAGATCGCCGTGTACGGCGACGGCGCCCTGCTCTACCAGTCGCACGGCAGCCCCATCCACAACGGCTACAACCATCCGCTGCTGCTGCCGCTGAACGCGACCGCCGGCACGCTGTCGCCACAGTCCGTACTGATCCGCGTGGACCGCCTGCGCAACAGCGGCAGCGGCTTCTCGACCCTGTGGGTGGGCGACGAAGCCTCGCTGAGCTGGCGCTACCAGCTTCGCCAGCTGCTCCAGGTACAGCTGCCGTTCATGGGCAGCGCAGCCTTCCTGGCGGTCGGCGCATTCGCGTTCGCGGTGTGGCTGGGCAGGCGGCGCGAATCGCTCTACCTGCTGTTCTTCGCCATCTCGGCGATGGCTTTCCTGCGCACGCTGCACTACTACGCGGGCGGCAGCTACATCCCGATCTCGGACGACTGGTTCGAGTGGATGACCGTCTCCAGCCTGCTCTGGCTGATCATCCTCATCCACCTGTTCCTGCAGCGCCTTCACCAGCAGCCCTCGGTCTGGCTGACGCGCATCTCGATCGGGCTGGTGCTGGCCTGCAACATCACGACGCTGCCCCACCTGTCGACGAAGATCGTCAACCTCTACCTGTTCACGCCGCTGCTCAACCTGGCGGTACTGCCCGTCGCGGTGCTGATCTTCACGGTCAACCTGCGCAAGTCGCTGCGCACGCAGCTGACCGAGGGGCAGCTGGTGGCGGGCTGGACGGTGTTCGCGGTGGCGCTCACCTCCTACGACGGGCTGCTGCAGAACAACCTCGTCAGCCCTGAGAGCGTGTACATGTCTCCGTACGCGATCATCAGCCTGTTCTTCGTGTTCTCGTACATCATGTTCCAGCGCTACACCGGTGCCTTCGCCGAGGTGGGCCGGCTGAACAAGGGCCTGGCCCAGCGCCTGCAGGCTCGCGAGGCCGAGCTGGAGCAGAGCTACCAGCGGCTGCGCGTGATCGAGAACCAGAACATGCTCAACGCCGAGCGCCGCCGCCTGATGCAGGACATGCACGATGGCCTGGGCTCCTCGCTCATCAGCGCGATCCGCTCGGTGGAAAGAGGCGCCATGACCGAGGCCGAGATTTCCCGCGTGCTGAAAGGCTGCATGGAAGACCTGCGGCTGGTGATCGACTCCATGGAAAGCGTGGAGGCCGACCTGCTCCTGCTGCTGGCGACCATGCGCTTCCGCCTCGCGCCGCGCATCGAGAGCGCGGGAATCACGCTGCAGTGGGAAGTGCAGCCCGTGCCCAGCCTCCCCTGGCTCGACCCGGACGGCGCGCTGCACATCCTGCGCATCGTGCAGGAGTGCGTGGCCAACGTGCTGCGCCACACCCGGGCCACCACCATCTGCGTCAGCACCGCGACGGTCGACGACGGCGTATGCGTGGTCGTCGAGGACAACGGCGGGGGCTTCGACTTGCAGGAAGCCATGCGCCGTGGCGGCCGGGGCCTGCGCAACCAGCAGCGCCGCGCGCATGCGATCGGCGGCACGGTGGGCTGGCAGTCTGGCGCCAACGGAACTCGCTTCACGCTCTGGCTGCCGCTGCACCGCAAGGCCGAGACCGACAAGGCGGCCATCAGCACCTTCTGAGAAGCCGGCGGCTCAGAGGCCCGCGACGATCTGCTCGCGCAGCCATCTGTGGGCCGGATCGCGGTGCCGGCGTTCGTGCCAGAGCATCGCCATCTCGTAGCCCGGCACCTCCAGCGGCGCCTCCACTACGCGCAGCCCGGACGCGCCGCGCGCCAGTCGCTCGGGCAGCATCGCGACCATGTCGGTGGCGGCCAGCGCCGACATCATGAAGAGAAAGTGCGGCACCGACAGCACCACGCGCCGCGTCAGCCCTCTTTCGGCGAGCGCCTCGTCGGTAGGCCCTGCGAAGCCGCCGCCGGCGAGCGAGACCACCACGTGCTCCAGCGCGCAGAACTGCGCGAGCGTCGGCCGCCGCTTCAGCCGCGGATGGCCCGCACGCCCGACCAGCACATAGCGCTCGTGGAACAGCACGCGCGCGTGCAGGCCGGGCGGCGCGCCCACGCTGGTGTGGAAGAACAGGTCGATCTCCCCGCTCTCGAGCTGCCGCGCCATGCGCGAAGGCACGGCCTCCACCACCGCCAGCCGCGTGTTCGGCGCGGCGGCGCGCAGCCCGGCCAGCGCCGGCAGCAGGATGGCTGACTCGGCGTAGTCGGCCGCGGCAACGCGCCAGGTGGTGCTCGCCTCGGCGGGGTCGAAGGGGCGCGTCGGCGCCACCGCACGGCCCAGCGCCTCCAGCGCCTCGCGCAGCGGCTCCCGCAGTTCATCGGCTCGCGCGGTGGGCCGCATGCCGCGCTGCGCGGGCAGCAGCAGCGGATCGCCGAACACCTCTCGCAGCTTGGCCAGTTGCACGCTCACCGAGGGCTGCGACAGGTTCAGCCGCTCGGCTGCGCGCGTCACGTTGCGCTCGGCCAGCAGCGTGTCGAGCGTGACCAGCAGGTTGAGGTCGAGGCGGCTGAAATTGTTCATGGCAATTCCTGGAATTCATACTATTCATTTCCAATATATCGCCACGGAGCCTAACCTGAGGGCATCTCCACTCGAATCCTCCTGAAATCATGAATGTCCTGCTGGTACTCGCCCACCCCGAAACCGCTTCGCTCAACGGCTCGCTCCACCGCTTCATGCTCGAACGCCTGACGGCCGCCGGGCATTCGGTGCGCGTGTCCGACCTGTACGCCATGCGCTGGAAGCCGGCGCTCGATGCCGACGACTTTCCCGCGCGCGACACCGCCGCGCGCTTCGACCCGGCCCTCGATTCGCAGCAGGCCTTCGAGGCCGGCACCCAGACCGCCGACATCGCCGCCGAGCAGGAAAAGCTGCTCTGGGCCGACGCAGTGATCCTGCAGTTCCCGCTCTGGTGGTACTCGATGCCCGCCATCCTCAAGGGCTGGATCGAGCGCATCTACGCCTACGGCTTTGCCTACGGCGTCGGCGAGCATTCCGACACGCACTGGGGCGACCGCTTCGGCGAAGGCGTGATGGCCGGCAAGCGCGCCATGCTGGTGGTCACGACCGGCGGCTGGGCCTCGCACTACGCGCCGCGCGGCATCAACGGGCCGATGGACGACCTGCTCTTCCCGATCCACCACGGCATCCTCTACTACCCCGGCTTCGACGTGCTGTCGCCCTACGTGGTGCATCGCACGCACAAGGTCGACGAGGCCGCCTATGCGCGCATCACGGACGAACTGGGCCAGCGGCTGGACACCCTCTTCACCGCCGACCCGATTCCCTTCCGCCGCCAGAACGCGGGCGACTACGAGATTCCCGCGCTCACCCTGCGCGAGCACATCGCACCGGGCAGGACGGGCTTCGCGGCGCACACCGCCTGAAGCAAATGCCGGCAGCGCTCGTGCCGGCACATCTCCAACCTGCCTCCTGTAGGTCGCCGCAAATCACACGCCAAAGATCACAACGACCAGCACGATGGCGAAGTCCAGTGCAAGGATGCCGACGATCACCATGAGCACTGCAAAAAGCGCAAGATACATGACGCGCCTTGGAATGCTCGGGGTAGACGGCACGCAACGCCAATAGATCCAGAGGCCCCACAGGATCATTGCCGTCCACGCAAGCGGAACAGGCAACCAGTCGGTGATGATGGTCGGATAGACCGTCCTGGCGAGCACCGAGGTCAACACACCGATGACAGGAAACGCGACAGCCCAGAGGGCGACGCTCAGAGCAAGTCGCCAACCGACTTTCACCGCAGGGCCTCGCCCTTGAAGAAATGCAGGGGCATGGGCTCTTCCCAACCGGGCATCTGATAGCCGGCTACCTTGAGTTCCGGCACATACCCCATCACGCTGCGAAGCAATGCAGCGAGATACGAGCTGCTGTTGTACTCACCGGGGTTCATCCTCTCGCCTCTCACCTTTGCCGGGAAGCTGTACGGGGAGACATAGCTTGCAAAGTTCAACGCCCGCTTGATCAGCTCCTGCGCGAATGTTTGACGGCTCATACCGCTTGGAGGGTCCAACGGGATCCGGATGAGTGCTTCAGCGGGCAACTGGTTTGCATAGATGTTGGTCCTGATTCGCAGGACATTGCGCAAGCCCGCTTCTCCATATGTAGGTTGTCCATCGATTACGGTGATACCGCTGTAAGCAGCATCGATCACCAGCGAGATGTGATCCCCCTTTTTTTGATAGGCACGCCTTCCGGCGAGCCCATCAATTGGAGGACACACGCATTGCAGTGATAAGTCGATATGAGCCCGCAGTTCGACTGGTCGACCCCTCCAGGGATCCAACCAGTGCGTGCATCACAGCAGATGCCCGAGTCTCAGGGCAACACGGGATTGGCCACCGCATTCGCGATGGCCGAGTCCGCATCAACGCGCAGCATGAAGCGTTTCGCCACCAGGTCGTTGGCGGCCGTAGTCACCGCCGCCACATAGCCCGCCTGGTCCGTATAGCGCTCCTGCAGCGAAGGACGCGGGTCACTGCCACGCAACGCGGCGGTCTTCGCGAGCGGGAAGTACGAGCCGAACAGGCCCGCCTGATCGATACGCCCGGGCACGCTCGTGTAGTTCCAGCCGGTATTCGTGCCCAGCGGCACGGCCACGTCGAGGCTGCGGATGCCGGCGATGTCGTTGCCGTCGGCGTCCACCTGCGGCACCAGGATCGCGTAGTCGCGGCCGAGGTAGGCCGGCGGCACCTGCGTGGCGATGCCGCTCTCGTCCTGCGGCCGGTAGTTCGGGCCCCAGTCGAGCAGCGAATAGTTGTTGACCAGCCCCGTGTAGCTCACGCCCGGAATGGCCGGAAACTTGACCTGCTGCGGGCGCACCAGCGTGGCGTCGGCGATCTTTGGCACCTGGCTGTCGGGCGGCGTGGTGCCCTTGACGACCCAGTCTTCCAGGTTCTGGTACAGCGCGCGCACCACAGGGATCACGCCTGCATTGCCGTTGGTCGCGTAGAGCGCGCCGGCGCTCGCGCCCGGCAGCGATGCCAAGCCCAGCAGATGGTGCGTGCTGGCGTAGTAGTAGACGCGCGCGTTGGCGGGCTGCACGAGGTCGGTCGTGCCCCAGGCGTCGGTCAGCAGCGGCGAGCCCTGCAGCACGTAGAACTCGGTGCCGCTGAAACCGATGAAGAGCTTGGGGCAGCTGCCGCTCGCCTCGCAGCGCGACAGGATGCCGCCGCGGCGCTGTGCCACGTCGTCCACGTAGTCCTTCGAGAGGCCGCGCGTGCCGGCCTGTCCGAAGGCCGTGTGGTCGGCACGCACGCCGCCACCGCCGCCCGGAATGGAAAAGCGCATGTTGATGTTCGTCTGCCGCGCCGCGATCTGCGCGAATACGCCGTCGAACACCTTCTGGCCCGCGCGGTCCTCGTTGAAGCCGAGGTGCACGAAGGTCTTCATGAAGTTGCCGCACTGCGAGACGCCGGAGGCGATCGTGTTCCTGATGGCTGAGGCCACCGGGTTGGCCGTGCCCGTCGAGTCGCTCGCGTCGCGGTGGAAGAAGGTGATCATGTCGCGCAGCGCCGCGAGGCCCAGGCCCATGACCTTCGGGTCCTTCGCGACGTAGACCAGTTCGTAGAGGTAGGCCGGGTCCCACTTGTCCTTCAGGCACACGTTCGTCTCGTCGGGCGTGCCGGGGAATGGCGTTGCGGCGCTGCACTTCGCAAACTTCCAGTCGCTCGCCGGGATGAGCTGCCGTGCGTCGCCTTCGTTGATGCGGCGCGTGAGCACATAGCCGGGCTTGGCGTTGTCGAGGCTCGCGGTCGCGTAGGCCTGCATCGCGGCATTGAACGGACCACCGGGCAGCGGCAGCGAATCGTTGGTGGCGGCGGTGGGCAGCAGCTCGGCGCGATAGGTGCCGGTGATGCTGCTGCCGTCGGCGTTCTTCGCGACCGGCACCTTCAGCGTGAGCTTGCCGGTGGCGGCCGGCACGTCGCCCTGCCATGCGGCCGTGAGGAACACATAGCCGCGCGAGGCGAAGTACGGATCGAGGTTCACGATGTTGCCGCGGTTCGGCGCGTCGTAGCGCAGCACGCCGCTGGCCTTGCTCATGTCCTTGGGCTTGAAGAGCACGAAGTCGGACGTGTACTCGACCTTGCCGTTGGCGTTGAGCGGCGCGAGCTGCAGGTCCTGGATGATCGCGTTGCGCGCATCCTTCGGGTCGACCTCTCCGGTGAAGGTGCCGCTGATCTTCTCGTAGGCACCGACGCTGCCGAAGGTGCCCGGCACGTCTTCCGTCGCGGTGATCGCGAGCTTGTATTTCGGTGCCGATGCGGCCGCCGGTGGTGTCGCGGCCGGCGGCGTGGTGGCGGACGGCAGCAGCAGGCCGCCTCCTCCACCGCCGCTGCCGCCGCAGCCGCTCAGAAGAAAAAGGGCGGCCGAAGCCACCGTGGCAGCCCTGAGGCTCCAGCGTTTCATGGTTTGTCTCCTTCGTTGTGTGTCTTTGTCTGCGTGCGGCGCCGATCCCCGCTACGGCGCGCAGGCGGCTACTCGGCCTCGATGCCGGCGGCCTTCACGATGCGGCCCCACTTCTGCGACTCGCCAGCCTGGAACTTCCCGAGTTCCTCGGGCGAGCTGGTGAACACCTCGGTGCCGGTCGGCTCATAGAAGGCGGTCTTCGCGGCCTCGCTCTTCGCTGCCTTCACCAGCAGCCCGTTGAGCCGCTTCACCACGGCCGGCGGCGTCTTCGCGGGTGCGTAGGCCGCGAACCAGTAGCCCATCTCGTAGCCCTTGACGCCCGCCTCGGCGATGGTGGGCACGTCGGGCGCGAGTGCCGAGCGCGTGGAACTGGAGAAGCCCAGCGCACGCAGCTTGCCGGCCTTGACCTGCGGCAGGCCGGTGGCGGTGTCGGTGATCATCATGTTGATCTGCCCGCCCAGCAGGTCGGTCACGGCGAGCGTGTTGCTCTTGTAGGGCACATGCAGCAGCTTGATGTCGGCCATCTGCTGCAGCAGTTCGCCTGCCATGCGGCTCGACGAGCTGCCGCTGCCGAAGCTGTACTTGCCCGGCTCCTTCTTCGCCAGCGCGATGAATTCGGCCACGCTCTTCGCGGGGAACGTGGGGTTCACCACCATGATCTGCCCGCCCTTGCCCAGCGCCGCGACGGGCGAGAAGTCCTTCACCGGGTCGTAGGGCAGCTTCTTGAACAGGTGCTCGTTGGCCGCGTGCGTGGTGTTGGTGGTGATGAGCACCGTGTAGCCGTCGGCCGGCGCCTTGGCCACGTTCTGCGAAGCGATGAAGCCGCTGGCGCCGGCCCTGTTGTCGATGACCACGGCCTGCTTGGTCTCGGCGGTGATCTGGGTGCCGAGCGCGCGGGCGATCTGGTCGGTGGCGGTGCCCGCCGCGAACGGCACGACGAAGGTGATGGGCTTCTCGGGAAAGGCCTGCGCATGGCCCAGCAGCGGCGCCAGGGCCAGGGCAGCAGTCAGCACGGTGAGGGGGAATCGCTTCATTGTCTTGTCTCCGTATGGAATCGCTTGGCAAAGGAAAAGGAAAAGGGTTGCGGCTACGGCCCGGCCAGCAGCGGCACCAGCTCGCGCGGCACGCGCACCGGCATGTCGAGCAGCAGGAAGGAAAGCGCCTTGCCGTGCGCGTCGAGGTTCAGCGCGTCGTTGACGCCGCCGTCGAGAACCGCGTCGAGCACGAAGTTCATCGCATGCAGCTTCGGCAGCAGGAAGCGCTGCACCTGCGAAGGCGAGCGGTGAAGGAACTGCGCAGCCACGCGCTCCGGCGTGATCTGCTCGACCAGCACGGGATAGAGCCGCGCGTGCCAGGCGATGACGCTGATGTTGGATCGATCGCCCTTGTCGCCGGTGCGGCCGTGGGCGGCGCGGTACAGCGGCACTTCGACGGTGTCTGCGATGTCGTTCATGCCAGTTGCTCCTGCGGGATCAGCTCGAAGCGCACCGGTATCGCCTCGCGCGGCAACAGGCACGACAGCGTGTTCAGCCTGGGCGTGAGTGCGGTGCGCACGCCGCCGCCGCCCGCCGGGCCGCAGGTGTAGAGCGCCATCACCTCGCGCGCCAGCCGCTCGGCCTGCGCGCGCTCCGTGTGCGAAGCCGCGACGCGCAGGCGCACGTCGCGCAGGCCGGCATCGGGCGTATCCGCCAGCGCACGGCCGGCGTCGTCGCCGAAGATGCTCAGGGCACCGATGAGGTCCACGCGCAGCGAGAGGCCTTCGAGGCGCTTTCTCAGCACCTCCGCCGCGAGCCGCGCACGGGCCTCGGCGCCCGGGCCTGCATAGGAGATTTCGCCTTCGGCCAGCCAGCCGCCTTCATGGCACACGTTGACCTTGTAGCGGTCGGGCCGCGCGTGGCCTCGCACGCCGGAAAGCGCCACCCGATCGGCTCCGTCGAGCGCATTTACTTCGGCTTCGGAGATGTCGGCGACCACGTCGGGCGTCAGGTAGGCGGCCGGGTCGTGCACCTCATAGAGCAGCTGTTCCTTCACCGTGGCCTCGCTCACGAGACCACCGGTGCCGTCGGCCTTGCCGATGGTGCAGCGGCCGTCGGCGTCGATCTCGGCAATCGGGAAGCCCACTGCCTCCAGGCCCGGCACGTCCTTGTAGCCCGGGTCGGCGAAGTAGCCGCCGCACACCTGCGCGCCGCATTCGAGCAGATGGCCGGCCATGGTCGCGCGGCCCAGCCGGTCCCAGTCGTCGCAGCGCCAACCGAAGTGCGACATGGCAGGGCCGACGGTCAGTGAAGGATCGGCCACGCGGCCGCACACCACGATCTGCGCACCCGCATCGAGCGCGGCCGCGATCGGCTCGGCGCCGATGTAGGCATTGGCGCTCACGACGCGCAGGCCCTGCATGCGTGCCCCGAGCGCTTCGTCAAGCAATGCGCGGTGTTCCGGGCCCGACAGGTCGTCGCCCTCCACCACCGCGATGCGCGGCGCGCCCGCACCGAGTTCGCGCGCCATGCGGGCGATGTGCCGGGCGGCGGCGCGCGGATTGGCCGCGCCGAAGTTGCTCACGATGCGGATGCCGTGCGCCAGGCAGCGTGCGAGCACGGGCCGCAGCATGGGGTCGAGCAGCGGCTCGTAACCCGCCTCGGGGTTGTCGCGGCGGCGCAGTTGCGCCAGAGCGAGCGTGCGTTCGGCCAGCGTCTCGAAGATCAGGAAGGCGCGCTGCCCTGCGGGACCGCTGGCCAGGCGCGCGATCAGCGTGTCGACCACCGGCCCGGCGGCGTCGGTGCGGTCGCCAGAGAAACCGGCGGCGCAACCGATCAACAGCGTGGGCGGAACATTCGGATTCATCGGCGTGCACTGTAGGCAGCACGGGGTCATCCGTAAAATCGAAAATCCGGATCGATTGATCCGCTTTTCAAATAACAAGAGAGACATCATGAGAAAGACGCCCGACCTCTCCACGCGCCAGTTGCGTGCCTTTCTCGCGCTGGCCGAGCACCGCAACTTCACGCGCGCGGCGCAGGGCAGCCATCTCTCGCAGCCCGCCTTCAGCGCGCTGATCCGCACGCTGGAAGACGCCGTCGGCACCCGCCTGTTCGACCGCGACACGCGCAGCGTGCAGCTCACGCCCGAAGGCCGGCTGTTCGAGGGGTCGGCGCGCCGGCTGCTCGACGACATGGGCAGCGCCATGGGCGACCTGGCCGACCACGTGGAGCGCCGCAAGGGCCGCGTGCGCGTGGCCGCCCTCCCTTCGCTCGCGGCCGGCTGGCTGCCCACCGTGTTCGCCGAGTTCATGCAGGCCTGGCCAGGCATCCGCATCGACCTGGACGACGCGCTCTCCGACGCCTGCATCGCCCTCGTGCGCAGCGGCCAGGCCGACTTCGCGCTTGCCGCATCGGGCGCCGGCGGCACCGCCGACAGCGACCTGCGCGCACGCAAGCTCTGCACCGACCGCTTTCATCTGGTGTGCCGCGCCGATCATCCGCTCGCGCGCGAGCCGCGCCTGACGGTGAAGAAGATCGCGCCCTACCCCTTCATACAGATGGCACGCAACAGCAGCGTGCGGCAGGCGCTCGACGCGGCCCTGCATCCGCAGAGGCTGAACGCTGTGTTCGAGGTTGAGCACCTGGCCACCGTGATGGGCCTGGTCGAAGCCGGCCTGGGCATCAGCGTGGTGCCCGCGCTCACGCTGTTCCACTTCCAGCGCGAGACGCTGGTGACGCGCCCGCTGCCCCTGCCCTCGCTCACGCGCACGCTCTACGTGGTGCAGCGGCGCGAAGGCAGCCTGTCGGTGGCCGCGCAGACGCTGCACGACCTGATCGTCGAGCGGCTCGGTTCGCTGCGGCTGGACTGAAGGCCGGCGCCGCACCGGGCGCCTGGCCATGCCGAAAAGCGATATCTCCCAGTGCGAACGCGATCTTGCCGGTGGCCGCACCGGCGGGAATAGTCCGGGTTGGCGGCGCACATGGCCGCCCGCAAGTTTAAAGGAGACCCATGAGACATTCCCGCCGCGGCTTCGCCGGCCTGATGCTGGCCCTGGCCGCCGGCCTGCGCGCATCGCCATCAGCGCTCGCCGCTCCCCTGTCCTCCCGCCCGATCCGCCTGGTGGTGCCATTCGGCGCCGGCGGCGTGGCGGATCTTGTCGCGCGCAGCGTGGCCCAGAAGATGTCCGAGTCGATGGGCCAGAGCATCGTGGTCGACAACAAGCCCGGCGCGGGCGGCGTGGTGGCCTCCGACACCGTGGCCAAGGCGCCGCCGGACGGCCACACGCTGCTGCTGATGTCCAACGGCAATGCCGTGAGCGTGGGCCTGTTCAAGTCGCTGCCCTACGACACGCTGAAAGACTTCGCGCCGGTCTCCACGCTCGGCTACTTCGACATGGCCGTGCTCGCCGCGAGCGACAGCAGGTTCAAGAGCTTCGCCGACCTCGTGGCCCATGCAAAGGCCCATCCGGGCAAGCTCAACATCGGCACCATCAACGTCGGCAGCACGCAGAACCTGGCCGGTGAACTGCTGAAGACTTCGCTGGGCATCGATGCGCAGGTCGTGCCCTTCAACGGCACGCCGGCCGTGGTGACGGCGCTGCGCGGCGGGCAGGTCGACGTGGCGGTGGAGATCCTCTCGCCCGTGCTCTCGCAGATCGAAGGCAAGGCGCTGCGCGCGCTGGCGGTCATGGGCGAGAAGCGCTCGCCCAGCCTGCCGGAGGTGCCGACGGTGGCCGAAAGCGGCACGCCGGGCTTCCAGGTCGCGTCCTGGAACGCACTCGCCGCGCCCGCGAAGACGCCACCCGACGTGATCGCCCGGCTGAACCAGGAGGCGCGCAAGGCGCTGGATTCCCCCGAAGTCCGCAAGCGCCTGCAGAACCTCGGCGTGGAGCCGCGCGGCAGCACGCCGCAGGAACAGGCACGACTGCTCGACAGCGAGATCCGGCGCTGGTCGGGCGTCATCCAGCGCGCCGGCATTCCCAAACAGTGAGCAACACCTTGATGAAGACCATCGCCCCGCCCCATCCGAACCCGAGCCGCCCCGCCTTCCGCCTGCCCACCGGCGCCTGCGACGCCCACTGCCACGTGTTCGGCCCCGGCGACGTGTTCCCGTACTCGGACAACCGCCGCTACACGCCGCCCGACGCACCCGCTGCGAAGTTGCGCGCCCTGCACGAGCTGCTGGGCATCGAGCGCGTGGTGCTGGTGCAGGCCAGCGTGCACGGCCACGACAACCGCGCCATGCTCGACGCCATCGCGCAGTCGCCGGACGCCTATCGCGGCGTCGCCATGGTGGGCGCGGACATCTCCGACGCCGAACTCGCCGGGCTGCACAAGGCCGGCGTGCGCTCGGTGCGCTTCAACTTCGTGCAGCACCTGGGCGGCGCGCCCGACCTGCCGACGGTGCTGCGCATGGCCGAGCGCATCCGCCCGCTGGGCTGGCACCTGGTGCTGCACCTGGACGCGGAAGACCTGCTGACGTATCGCGCCTTCCTCGACACGCTGCCAGTGCCCTTCGTCATCGACCACATGGGCCGCACGATGGTCGAGCACGGCCTCGGCCAGCAGGCCTGCACGATGATGCTGGAGCTGATGCGCGACGAGCGCGCCTGGGTCAAGGTGAGCGGCGCCGAGCGCATCTCGCAGACGCTCTCGACGCAAGGCCAGCCCTATGCCGACGCCGTGCCTTTCGCGCGCCAGCTGATCGAGGCTGCGCCCGACCGCGTGCTGTGGGGCACCGACTGGCCGCATCCCAACGTGCGCGAAATGCCCGACGACGGCAAGCTGGTCGACCTGCTGCCGCTCTTCAGTGACGACCCGGCGCAGCTTCGCAAGCTGCTGGTCGACAACCCGACGCGCCTGTACTGGTACGACTGAGCGCCTCGCCGCTCACCGCTTCCACTGACCGACACCGCTCCCACGCCACGGCCCCCCGTGGCGTGCGACAGCACGCGCCTGCGCCACTGCAGGCCACAAGCCACAGAAAACCAACGAGGAGACAGACGACATGAGAAGACTTTCCCGCCTTCCGGCACTCTCGAAGCGCACGGCCTTGCGCACGCTGCCGGCGCTGGCCCTGTGCACCGCCACGCATTCGGCGTGGGCACAGGCCGCCGATGCATCCAGCGTGCAGATCTACGGCCTGCTCGACGCCTTCGTCGGATCGATGAAGCGCAGCGACGAGCCCGGCCGCACGAAGCTTCTGGGCAGCGGCGGCATGACGACCGCCTACTGGGGCGTGCGTGGCAGCGAGAGCCTGGGCGGCGGGCTGCAGGCGCAGTTCGCGCTGGAGAGCTTCTTCCAGACAGACTCCGGCACCTTCGGGCGCAACAGCACAGATCCGTACTTCTCGCGCAACGCGTGGGTGGGCCTGGCGGGCGGCTTCGGGCAACTCTCGCTCGGCCGCCAGACCAACCCGATGTTCGTGGCCAGCGGAGCCTTCAACCCCTTCGGTGTCTCGCTGCAGTTCTCGCCCGTGATGCTTCATACGTGGCAACCGACGTACAACCGCGCCGTGCTCGGCGACAGCGTGTGGAGCAACGCCATCCAGTACACCTCGCCCACCTTCGCGGGCCTGCGCGCCAGCCTGCTCTACGGCATGGGCGAGGTGCAGGACCGCGAGGGCATCCGCAATCTGAACCTCGCGCTCAACTACGCGGCCGGCCCGTTCGCCGCGGTGGTGTCGGTGCAGCAGGCGAAGACCGGCCCGGGATTCACCGCGACCATCGGCCGGCAGGACGCGGCACTGATCGGCGCCTCCTACGACTTCAAGGCCGTGCAGCTCTACGGCCAGCTGCAGCGCACCCGCACGCCCGACATCCGCACCACCGCCGACACCGCGCAGCTGGGTGCGGCCGTGCCGGTGGGTGCCGGTCGCTTCCTGGCCTCGGTGGCGCGCACCGAGCGCAAGGTCACCGGCAGCCCCGGAACGCAGCGGACCACCTGGGCGCTAGGCTACGACCACTTTTTGTCGAAGCGCACCGACCTGTACGCGGTCTACATGCGCGACAGGCTGACCGGCTTTTCGGGCAGCGGCAGCGTGGGCGTCGGCATGCGTCACCGCTTCTGATCCGCGCTCTCCACGGGCGCCGTGGCGTTCGCGCCCAGGTGCTGCCCGACCAGCTCGCGCAGCAACTCCCCCATGGCGCGCTGCGTGCGCGTGACCGGCCGTTGCGAGCTCGCCGCCAGTGCGAGCCGGCTTCGCAGCACCGGCTTGACGATGGGCCGGATCGCATAGCGCCGCGAGCGCTCGGCGATGGCGACGGCATTGCGCGACAGCACCGCGTGACCGGCACCGTCGGCCACCAACGCGAGGATCGCGGCGACGCCGTCGATCTCCAGCGCGATCTGCGGCCTGCGGCCGATGGCGGCAAGCTCGGCCTCGACCAGCATGCGGATCGCGTTGGGCCGGGTCGGAATCACCAGTTGCTGCTCGGCCAGCTGGTGCAGCGCCAGCGGTGCGCCGCTTCGCTTCGCGCCCGAGCCCTTGGTGGCGCTGACCAGGAACAGGTCTTCCTCCAGCACCGTCTCGCTGTCCACGTCGGGCGAAGGCTGCGGGTTGTAGAGCAGCGCGATGTCGAGCCGGCCGGTGAGCAGCGATTCCTGCATCGCGGTGGAAAGGCTCTCGGTGATCGACAGCGCCGCGTCGGGCAGGCGCTCGCGCGCGGCCCGCACCAGCGGCACCGTGAGCACGCCCGCCACGCTGGGCGGCAGGCCCACGGCCACGCGGCCGGCCAATGCGCCGCGCATCCGGTTCATGTCTTCCTTCGCGCGCTCGACCTGGTGCAGGATGCCGCGGCCATGCTCCAGCAGGCGCTTGCCGGCATCGGTGGGCACCACGCCGCGTCCGTTGCGCACCAGCAGGTTCTGCCGCAGCTCCACCTCGAGCTGGCGAACCTGGCGGCTCAGCGCGGGCTGCGCAATGGCGATGACGTCCGATGCGCGGGTGAAGCTGCCGAGTTCGGCGACGCGGATGAAGTACTCCAGCTGCTTGAGATCCATGCCCCTGAGGCTATCGGCATAACCGGTTCGCAGCTATGCGTGTTTGTTCTATCCGGCAGACGGAACACGACCAGTTGAAACAAGCCGCAGTGGCGGACGCTCACCACAATCGCGCGCATGAAGCAGGAAGAACAGATCGCCCTGGTCCGGCGCGCGCTCGCGCTGATCGCGGCCGGCGGCAGCGAGCGCGGCGAGCCGGCAGTGAGCCCGGTGGCGCGGTACCTCGATCCGGCACGCCATGAGCTGGAGGTGGAGCGCATCTTCCGCCGCTATCCGCTGGCGCTGTGTCCTTCGGCCTCGCTCGCGAATGCGGGCGACTCGTTCGCGATCGACGTGGCCGGCATGCCGCTGCTGTTCGTGCGCGGGCATGAGGGCGAAGTCAACGGCTTCGTCAACGCATGCCGCCATCGCGGCGCACGGCTGAAGCCGCCCGGCGCATCGCCGGGCCAGCGTGCGCTGATCTGCCCGTATCACAGCTGGACCTACGGCCTCGACGGCGCCTTGCGCGGCCGTCCCTCGGCCGAAGACTTTCCGCACGCGCCGGCATCGAAATGCAGCCTCGCACGCGTACCGGTCGCGGAGGCGCTGGGTTTCGTCTGGGCCGTTCCGCGCGTGCTGGCCGATGGAGAAAGCCCCGGGCTGGACATCGCCGAGTGGCTCGGCCGCTTCGGCGCCGACCTGCGCTCATGGGGCTACGACGGCTGGGTGCCCTTCCATCAGCGCGCCTTCGACAACGCGGCCAACTGGAAGATCCCCTTCGAGGCCAACCTGGAGACGTATCACTTCCAGTACGCGCACCGCGACAGCATCGCCGGGCTTTTCTACGACAACCTGCTGGTGGCCGACCAGGATCGCCAGCACCAGCGCCTGTTCCTGCCCAAGCGCAGCATCGAGGGGCTGCGCGACGTGCCCGAGCAAGAGTGGCAGGTGGCGCCGCACTCGAACATCATCTACTACTTCTTCCCCGCGACCTTCATCCTGCACGAGGGCGACCACGCCAACGCCTTCACGGTGCTGCCAGAGTCGCCGGGGCGCTCGCGCGTGATCGCGAGCACGCTGATTCCCGAACCGCCGAAAACGGAGAAGTCGGCGAACTACTGGCGCAAGAACATCGAATCGTTCTGGGGTGCGCTGAACGAAGACTTCGCGCTCGGCGTGTCGGCGCAGTCCACGCTCGCGAGCGGCGCGCAGTCGTCGCTGTATTTCGGCGCCACGGAATGCTGCTCGGCGCGCTTCCACGCCGACGTGGAGGCGGCGCTCGCGACGTAGCCAAGGCTCAGGCCGCCGCGGTGCCCGCTTCCGCCATCGCGGCGCGCGCCGTCGGGTTCGGCGTGGGCTCGCCGATCTTGCGCATCGTGTTGCGGTCGGTGTGGCTGAAGGGCTCGGGCTTTCCGAGCACGTCCAGCACCGTCTCGAGTTCGTACGACCAGCTGCCGTCGTCGTGCACCGTCACCTCGATGCTGTAGCGCAGCGTCTTGAACGCATGCTCCAGGAACGGGTTGGCCACGATGCCGTTGGTTTCGCCGCCGCGCACGGCCTCGAGCCTGAAGCTGCGGTCGTCGGCCTTCGCGCGGCCCGTGGCCATGGCGGTGAGCCCGCGCGGGATGGTCAGCGTCTGGATCAGCGCGCCCGTGGCGGGCTCCCAGAGCCAGTAGCCGACCTGGTCGTGGAAGCTCTCGACCTCGTCGGGCTTCACGATGCGCAAGTGGTAGCGCAGGCCGTAGAAGATCTGCGGCCCGTTGGTCTGCGCGTCGATGGGCTGGAATTCCGCATGCTCGATGTAGGCCTCGGCTTCCGGGCCGTCTTCCTTGGGGCTCACGTCGTGGCCTGCCGTGCCGGTCCAGATGCCGGCCAGCGCGGTGAGCGGGCCCAGGTTGGCGAGCGTGTGCGGATCGGGCTCGGGTTCGGTGTAGATGTCGCGCGGGAATTGCGTGGGCTGCTGTTCCATGTTCTTCTCTTCCTCAATGAATCTTCTGGTGCGGGATGCCGAAGTGTCGCTCACCGGCTCACTGGTCGAGGCGGATTCCGACCTTGGCGATGATCGCACCCCACTTGCGGCCTTCGCTGTCGATGAAGGCCTTGAACTCCTCGGGCGAGCCGCCTCCCACCGCCAGCCCCTGGTTGGCCAGCAGCTCGCGCACCGCGGGTTCGCGCAACACGGCATTGACGTCGGCATTGATGCGCTGAACCACATCGTGCGGCGTGCCCGCGGCGGTGAAGAAGCCGTTCCAGGCCAGCGACTCGAATCCCGGGTAGCCCGACTCGGCCACCGTCGGCAGCTCCTTCATGAGATCGGAGCGCTTCGCGCTGGTGACGGCGATGAGCTTCACGCGCTGCCCCTGGATCAGCGGCAGCAGCGCGGGCGCCACGGTGAAGAGCGCCTGCGTGTCGCCGGCCGCGAGCGAAAGCCCGGCGGGCGGCGAGCCCGAGTACGGCACGTGCACCGCCTCGATGTGCGCCACGCTGCGGAACAGCTCCATCGTGAGATGCGAAGAGCTGCCCGCCCCCACCGACGCATAGCTGAACCTGTTGCCGCGCTTCTTCGCCCATTCGACGAACTCCGGCAGCGTGTTCGCCGGGTTGTCTGCCCGCACCGCGAGCACGTTGGGCTGCGACGTGGTGAGCACGATGGGCACCAGGTCGCGCGAAGGCTCGTAGGGCATGCGTGCATACATGTAGGGACCGAAAGCGATCGGCCCGTTGAAGCCGACGCCCAGCGTGTAGCCGTCGTGCGGAGCCTTCGCCACGGCCTCCATGCCGATCAGCCCTCCGGCGCCGGCCTTGGTCTCTATCACCACGGGCTGCTTCCACATCACGCGCAGGCGATCGGCCAGCGTGCGCGCGATCAGGTCGAGCGAACTGCCCGCCGGCGCGGGCACGATCACGCGCACGGGCTTCGACGGCCATGCCTGCGCCCATGCGCCGGCGGCCAGCAGGCTGGCGAGCAGGAAGGTGGCGAGCTGCTTCTTCTTCACTTCGGTCCTTCGATGGCGTGGGGTCGCGGGAAGTTATCACCGAATCCGGCGCTCAGGCCCGCTCTCGCGCGGCCTGCCGCGCCGCGTCGATCTGGGCATGGTTCGCCTCGGCCCAGCGGTCAACGGCGATCAGCGTCCTGCTCAGCGAAAGGCCGATCGGGCTCAGCCTGTACTCGACGTGCGGCGGCACGGTCTGGTGGTCTTCGCGCAGCACCAGCCCGTTGAGCTCGAGATCGCGCAGGGTCTGCGTGAGCATCTTCTGAGAGATGCCGCCCACCTTGCGCAGCAGCTCGTTGTTGCGCTGCGGCTTTCCGCGCAGCAGCGGAATGAGCAGCAGCGCCCACTTGTTGGCGATGAGCTCGAGCACGCGACGCGAGGGGCAGCCGGCGCTCCACACGTCGGCCGGTGCCGTCTCGGCCTGCGTCTCTGCCACAGCCGTTGTCTTCTTCGATGACATGCCTGGATTTCCCATGGTTACCAGAAGGTGCGTACTTGTCGCCCGGTGCCTGGCCCGGAATTATCGGGTTCCTGTTCTTCCCGCAACAACACCAAAGGAGTTTTCATGGGCTGGGTATTCCTGCTGGCGGCCGGTCTCGTCGAGATCGCGATGGCCGCGGCACTCAAGCAATCGGAGGATTGGTCGAAGCTCGTGCCCTCGGCCATCGGCGTGCTGACCGCACTGCTGAGCATCTACCTGCTGGCCAAGGCGCTGCGCTATCTGCCGCTGGGGCCGGCGTACGCGATCTGGACCGGCATCGGTTCGGTGGGCGTGGTGCTGATGGGCGTGCTGTTCTTCGGCGAAGCGCTTTCGCCTGCGCGGCTTGCATGCATCGCGCTGGTGATCGGCGGCACCGTGGGCCTGCGCCTGGTCAACGGCTGATGCGGGAAGGACACAAAATCGTGACCACACGCATCCTGCACATCGAAGCCTCGCCTTCAGCCGCGCGTTCGCGCTCCGCCGAGACGGCGCGTCACTTCCTGCAACAACATCGTGCACTCCACCCCGACGTGGAGATCGAGACGCTGCGCCTCTGGGACCTCGACCTGCCCGCCTTCGACGCCACGATGATCGAGGCCAAGTTCGCGGTGCTTCGCGCCGCCAACGCCACCGAGGAGCAGAAGCGCCACTGGCAGAAGGCCGTGCGGCTGGCGCGCGCCTTCAACGCGGCGGACAAATATGTCTTCAGTCTTCCCATGTGGAACTTCGGCATACCTTACATACTGAAGCACTACATCGATGTTGTTACCTTGCCTGGCGAAAACTGGCTCTGGACGCCCCAGGAAGGCTACAGCGGCCTCCTGCACGGCAAGCGCGCCGCGCTGATCTATTCGAGTGCAGGCGACTATCCGGTGGGCCTTCCGTCCCTCGATAAGGACTTCCAGAAACCATACATGCGCACGTGGCTCGGCTTCCTCGGAATCGACGAAATCCTCGAGATAACGGCGGCGCCGACGCTTGCATCGCCGGAGGCCGTCTCGGCCTCCCTGGCCCGGGCCCGAAATGAAGCCGAAAGGCTTGCAGAGCGGTTCTGATGGGGATTCAGCCTTTAACCATGTCGGCAATGGGCTGATTTTTCGGGGACTTCAAATCGACACGCGGTCGCGGCAATATCCGCATCCCCCGATTCTTGTGTCAACCGATCTGACCTGAGGACTAAGGAGCCTTCCATGTTCGCTACAGCAGAGCGCACCATCAAGACCCCCGGCCCCGAGCACCCGATCACCATCACACCCAACCCGCTGCGCGTGGTGGTGTCGGTCGACGGTTGCGTCATCGCCGATACCCGCGAGGCCCTGACGGTACGCGAAGCCCACTTCGGCACCGTGCACTACTTTCCTCGCAAGGACGTGAAGATGTCGCTTCTGGAACGTACCTCGCACGCAACCTACTGCCCGTACAAGGGCGAGTGCAACTACTACAGCATTCCCGCCGGCGGCGAACGCTCGGTGAATGCCGTATGGACCTACGAGTCGCCGTACGAACCGGTCTCGCAGCTCAAGGACTACGTGGCGTTCTATCCCGATCGCGTGGGTCCGATCGAAGAGCGCGTCTACTGACCACTCGACACGCAGCACGCACATCAACGCAGACAAGCAAAAAGCCGGGCCCCGCTTTCACGGGGCCCGGCTTTTTACTTTTGCTTTCGCGCTATCGCACTATCGCACTATCGCGCCACAACGCTCCAGCCGATTACAGCGGCAATGCGTCGCCGCGTGCGGCGGCACGGGCAGCTGCGCGCACCGTGGAGCGGTCCAGGCCGCTGGCGAGAACCGGTGCGACGCGCGAGGTCACGCCTTCGGCATACGGGTTCTCGCTGTGGGCGGCGGCCACGGCTTCGGCGCGAACGGCGGCGCGGCTGGTCGTGGAAGCAATCAGTTGCACGGGGCCCTGGTTGGCGCCGTCCGCATACGGGTTGCCGCTGCGGGCGGCGACCACGGCCTGGCTGGCAACGTCGGCACGGCTGGTGGCCGAGGTCAGTTGATGCACGCCGTCATAGCTTTCGGCATGAGCGGCACCGGCGGCGGCCAGCAGGGCGATGGAGATGGCGGAGAGGAGCTTCGAGGCGGTCATTTGGATTTCCTTCAATTCAGTTCTTTGCATACGGGATGGTTTCGAACCGGTCTTGGGTGGGGCACCGTCCCTTTCGGGGGCGGCCACCTCGCTCGGGGCCTGTTCATCCAGATCGGCTTGCGGGCTGGTCTGTGAGACGAATTGTGAGCCGCCGGGTAGGTAAAAACCCGCAGCAAAGAGAACCGCGGCGTTCATGCGATGGAAACAATCGCAGCGCCGCAGCGGGCGTGCCCCCTCAGCCCCAGGTCAGCGGGTCGAGGCCCAGATAGAAATCGAGCCGCCCGTCATCGGGCTCGCCGATCTCCAGGGTGTCGAACAGGCTCTTGCGAGCGGCAAGCTCGTCGTCCGGACCGCGCCAACTGTCGCGCGCATTCGCAAGAAAGAGCGAAAGATCGACATACCGGTCGGCCGTGCCGAGACGGCCGAGGTCGATCAGCCCGGTGCAGCGAAGCGTCCGCGGATCGACCATGAAGTTCGGCATGCATGCATCGCCATGGCACACGACGCGGTCGCGCGCCTCCTGTGCCAGGCGCAGCGGCAACTGCACGCGCAGTGCATCGAGCAGAAGCGGCGGCGGAATGTCCTGCTGTTCCGGATCCAGGAACTCCTTGTTGACCGCATTGCGTGCCACCACGTCGCAGGCACGCTCGAACATCGTGGAAAGAGCGCGCGCGAACGGGCAGCTTGCCGCGGGAATCTCGTGCAACAGCCTGAGCCGATGGGCCATGGAGGGCCACGCCTGAAGCAGCTGTCCGGCCGGCAATTCGCTGGCGGGCACGCCGGGAACGGCACTCATGACCAGGCATGCGCCCTCCTGCGACGCATGCCAGTCGAGCACCTTCGCGGACCCCAGGTCGAAAGGCGCTAGCCATTCGGTGCGAAGCCTCTCGCCGGCCAGCGACTCCACGCCATCGGAGCCGCTCACGGACACCTTGGCGAACGCAACCCCATCGCTGCGGCGATAGACGCTGTCTCCCGACTCCCCGAGATTCACCGGGAGCCACTCGATGCCGGCTGGAGGAACAGGAAGAAGATGCCGGGGATCCGGAAGGCCTTGTGTCGACAAATGCATGCGGCGGGTGCGGGCGCAAAGTGTGTTGGGTTGCCCTCGGGAATCTATCCAATCCCGCCCGCCGCGCAGCCAATGCCCCTATCGGCCGGCCTGCGCCACGTTCACCGCGCCCTTCATTCCCGCGTCGTAGTGCCCGGGCTGCAGGCAGCCGAAATCGACCTTGCCGGCCTTCGTGAACTGCCAGACGACCTCGCCCGTCTTGCCCGGCGCCAGCGTCACCATGTTTGGCTCGGCGTGCTCCATTTCCGGGTTCTTCATCATCGCGGCGTAGTGCGACTTCAGTTCCTGCGCAGTGCCGAGCACCAGCTCGTGCTTCAGCTTGCCCGAGTTCCTGACAACGAAGCGCACGGTCTCGCCCTGCTTGACGCTGATGTCGGCCGGCGTGAAGCGCATGCCGTCCGTCATGTCGACTTCGATCGTGCGGGTCGCCTTGGCGGCCACGCCGGGCTTGCCGATCGCGTCGTTGTGCGTGCCAGAGGCCGATGCACCGGTGGCAAGCACGGCGAGCAGCGTTGCGAAGGCGGAGGTGGCGAGGAATGCGTGTTTCATGATGCGATGCTCCTTGGGGTGAATGGCGAATGAAGAAAAAAGCAGACAGACCGACACGCGCCGGATTCTGGAAAGCCCACCCGGCCATCTCCTTTCACGCGGATTACAAGGGCGTAATCCGCAGGCACGCCCGTAAGATGGCGCCCGCCACTTCGGCCCTTGCCTGGAGCGAAGAAGAAAAAGATGTCCCACCCCGTCTACCTTTCCAGCTCGCACCTGCCGCGCATGCCCGAAGGCAGCCGCAACGAATGGCGCGGCTTCTTCGGCCATGGCGGAGAACTGGAGGCCAATGCCTTCTTTCCGCTCTTCTGGCGGGCGCTCTTCGGCGAAGGCGACATCCGCCACGCGCGCTTCATCGACTCGTACGACATCGATGACGAGGACAGCGCCATCGAACGCGAGGAGTACCTCGAAGACTTCGGTGCCGACGCCACCTACCCCTACCTCGTCACCGACAAGACCAGCGCGCTCACGCGACTCGCCGCACGGCGCGAAGCCGTCGTCGCAGCCATCGGCGAACGCTACCGGCCGCTCTACGAAGGCTTCGAAGCCTGGATCGCTCGAGGCTTCGCGGATTACATCCTGCTGCGGACCGAAGGACTGCCCGATGCCGCGGATGCCGAGCCATGGCTGCGCGCCGAGCAGGCGTCCATCGATCGCCTCGACGACAGCAGCCTGATCGGCAACCTCATGTCGGATCTCTCGCGCCACGACTCCGACCCGGTCTGGCGACTGGCCGGCATCGGTGCATCGCCGGACAACCCATGGCCCACGCCGGAACTGAGACGCCTCTTCCCCGACCCGAGGCAACGAAAGCCGCGAAAGGAAGGAAGCACGCAACCGGCGGAAAAGCTCAGGAGCCGGCCCAAGAGCTGGATCGACCCGGTGCTCGAATGGCTGGCCGTCGCGCTGTCGGCAGCCGCGACGCTGGGCACCTATTTCTCCACGCGATCGATGTGGTTGGCACTGCTGGTCTTTCTCTGCGCGGCCTTCGCGCTGGGCTTCGGCATCGTCAAGCTGCGCGGCCCGAGGTCCTGATGGCGGCAAGGGAAACTATCGGGGCCGCTCGCAATTCCAAGCCGCTCAAGGAGCCCATCGACACCATGCGCACACTCGCAGCCAGCACCCTCGTCTTTCTTGTCGCCCTCATGCACGCCGGCAGCGCCTCGGCCCAATCGCTGAGCTGCGGCGGCACGCTCTCCGGCGTGGGCGACTCCAAGTTCTCGGTGGTTCAGAAGTGTGGCGAACCGATGTCGAAGGAATTCGTCTGCGTGCCCCGCCCGCAGGTGGCATGGGTGCTTTCGCCCTACCCCGGCGCACCGGCGCAGCAGGTGGTGACGCAGGCGTGCGTGCCGATGGAAGACTGGGTATACCACCGGGGCCAGGGCAACTTCCTGGGCATCGTGAGGTTCTACAACGGCACCATCGAATCGGTGCGCGACGGGGAAAGGGTGCGGTAGCGGCCGATGAACATCCATATCCGGAACGAAGTTCCCGCGGACGCACCCGCCATCGAAGCGGTGACGGCAGCCGCCTTTCTCGATGCAGAGCATTCGAGCCACACCGAGCAGTTCATCGTCAATGCATTGCGGCGCGCTGGCCAGCTCTCGGTCTCGCTCGTCGCGGAAGATGCCGGGCAGATCGTCGGGCACGTCGCCATTTCCCCTGTGCGCATCTCCGACGGTTCTCTCGGCTGGTACGGGCTCGGTCCGGTGTCGGTTGCACCCGGACATCAGGCTCTCGGCATCGGCAAGCGGCTCGTGAACGAAGCGCTGGCCGCGTTGCGCGACATGGGCGCATCCGGCTGCGTCGTGCTCGGCGACCCGGCCTACTACGGCCGCTTCGGTTTCGCGGCCATGCCTGTGCTGGTCTACCCCGGCGTGCCGGCGCAGTATTTCCAGGCGCTGCTGCTGGCCGGAGCGATGCCGTTCGGCACCGTTTCGTATCACGCGGCCTTCGAAACGACGGCCTGAGCGCTCCGCAGGTTCAGGGCGGCAGCAACAGCGGCCCGCAGTTCTCCTCGGCCACGAACACCGCCACCAGCCTGGCCGGCTTGACCGGATCGGGGTTCTCCGCGAACAGATGCAGCGTGCCCGGCGGCTCGAAGAAGGTTTCGCCTGACTTGTAGTCGCCCACCGGAGTGCCGGCCAGCTGCGAGCGCACCGTGCCATCGAGAATGATGGCGGTCACCGAGCCCGGATGCCGGTGCGCAGGCGAATAGGCCATCGGCGGAAAGTCGACGATCACCGTGGTGACCGACTTGCCCGGCACGTTGGGCAGGGCCTCGCAGGAAATGACCCGGGACGAGGTCTGAGGCCGCGCCGCAGTGGCCGAGCCTTCGGGGGCCGGTGCCGACGAGAACATCGGCCGGCTTACGCTGCTGCAGATGTCGTCGATGAGCCGGAGGGTCGATTGCCTGCCGGCATGCGGCAGCAGCGCCCAGCCCGCCGCAGCGACGGCCAGCGCGGCGAGTCCGGCGCCCGCATGGCGGTGCGCGGGAAAAATCCGGGCATTCATCGCAGGGCTCCCTGCGGCAGCCGCTCGTCCGCACGCCAGCCCAGCACGCGCTTGGCCTTCTCGCTGCTGGCCTCGGCCCCGTCCTCGGCGATGTTGAAGATGCCACCCGGTGAGCGCTGCAGCGCCCGCAAGGCAGCCCGCGCGGCGGCCTCCACATGCAGCGGACTCGGCCCCTTGGGCGTCCCGGTCGACGTGTTCGGCCCGTAGAGCTGTCCGTAGCGCAGCACCGTGGCGGTCATGCCGCGCGCGGCCATCACGCTCCGTTCCAGCGCGGCCACGCCGTCGACGCTGATGCAGCGCGAGCCTTCGGCCTCCGTATCGAGCGGCCACTCTTCCGCGAAGGGCCTGGGCCCCGGTGCGTAGGCCCAGGCGATGCTCTGCGCCACCAACCGCTTCGCACCCGCGGCCTGCGCGGCGGCCACGAGATTGCGCGTGCCTTCGATGCGCACCCGCGCGTTGAGCACGGCCGCCTCGGCCATGCGGGTCGGGTCCAGGTCTCTGGGCAGGTCCGTGAGCTGGTGGATCACGCCCCACGGCGCGATGCGCACCAGCGCGGCATGCAGCGCCTGTGCATCGAACACGTCGACGACGACCGGGTGCACGCCCTGTGCCTCCAGCACCTCCGCGCGGTCCGCACGCCGCGTGCTGCCATGCACGGCGTAGCCCGCCTCGATCAGCATCGGAACCAGCGCGGTGCCGACCGCTCCGGTGGCGCCCGCCAAAAAAACCTTCTCGCTCATTGCGTTTCTTCCTTCCAGGCTGTTGCGAAGGTCGATCATGGATTTACCATGCCCCATCGAAAAGAGCCAAGAATCATGAAAACGACCAGGCCATGACACTCAGGATCGACCGCTCGAAGCCGACGCCGCTGTTCCGCCAGATCTACGAGCGCTACCGCAGCGCCATCGAACAGGGCACGCTGCGCCCCGGAGATCGCGTCGCCTCCGCGCGCAGCCTCGCCGCCGAGCTCGGCGTGGCGCGCGGCACCATCGAAACGGCCTACAACCAGCTGACGGGCGAAGGCTACTTCTCATCACGCGGGCAGGCCGGCACCGTGGTCTCCCCGTCGCTTCCGCTCCATCGGCCCGCTCGGCGCGATGCGCCTCGCCGCGCGGACACCCGCACATCCGGCGACGCGCTTAAGCAGCCGGGAGAGCCGCCGCCGATGCAGCTGGGCATTCCGGCGCTGGACGCCTTCCCGCGCAAACTGTGGTCGCGCCTCGCCGCCCGCCGCGCGCGGGCCATGAACGCGGCCGACATGTTCTACGGCGACCCTTGCGGCTATGCGCCGCTGCGCGAGGCCATCGCGGCCTACCTGCTGGTGTCGCGCGGCGTCTCGTGCCATGCCGCGCAGGTGCTGGTGACGGGCGGCTATCGCGCATCGCTCTCGCTCGTCGCGCGCACGCTGCTGAAGAAGGACGACCGCGTCTGGATCGAGGACCCCGGTTTTCCTCCCACACACGAGGTGCTGCGCGCAGCCGGCCAGCGCGCAGTGCCGGTACCGGTGGACGAAGACGGCCTCGTCGTCGCGCGCGGCTTGCGCAAGGCGCCGAAGGCGCGCATGGCCGTCGTCACGCCTTCCCACCAGGCGCCGCTGGGCGTGTCGATGACGTTAGCGCGCCGCCTGCAGCTGCTCGAATGGGCCACTCGTGCGAACGCGTGGATCGTCGAGGACGACTACGACGGCGAATACCGCTATGCCGGAGCGCCGCTGCCAGCGCTCAAGAGCCTGGACGGCAACGACCGCGTGCTGTACGCGGGCAGCTTCTCGAAGGTACTCTTTCCCGGACTTGCGCTGGGCTACCTGGTCGTGCCCGAATCGCTGCGCGCCCGCTTTGAGGAGGCCGCGCGCATCGGTTCGAACGGCTGCCCGCAGGCCACGCAGGCCGTGGTGGCCGACTTCATGCGCGAGGGGCACTTCCCGCGCCACCTGAAGAAGATGCGCCTGCTCTATGCGCGGCGGCGCGCCATGCTAGCGGCCGGCTTGCTGAAGGCATTCGGCGACGAAGTGCGCATCGACCTGCGCAGCGGCGGCATGCACCTGATCGCGCGCTTCGACAAGCGCCGCGAGAGCGATGCAGAACTCGCCCTGCGCGCGCAGCAGGCCGGGCTGAACTGCCAGCCGCTCTCGGCGCGCGGCGTGGCGGGGCCGGCCGCGCAGGGCCTGCTGATGGGCTTCACCAACATCGCCACCGCCGCCGAGGCGAACAGGCTCGCGGCGAAGCTGCGAGCGGCCTTCGGCTGAGCCTCCTTCAGGCGACTTCGTCGTCGAGAGCCGCGCTGCGGTCCTTGATGCGCGTGACCTGCGACAGCACCGCATCTTCGGCCGTCATGTCCGGCCGCTGGCCCTTGTAGACGGGCTGCTCGAACTTGCCGCCGGCATAGCGGTAGAGGTAGCGCACCTCGACCAGCGTGCCCACCGCGGGCAGCGCCTCGTTGGGCGGCACGGTCACGTTGCCCAGGTCGATCATGGCGCCCGCGTCGTCGCGCAGCCCCACGGCCACCGAGCGCTGTGCGTTGACGCGGATCACCTCGCAGGTCGCGCTCTGGTTGAACTTGAACTTCAGGCTGCTCGTGCTGCGTCCCGCGGAGAAAGGCGCGTCGAGTGCCTTGAGCACGTAGCCCTCGCCATGCGCGGCCAGCAGCTCTGCGGCGCGACGGCGCTTGCCCTCGGCGGTGAGTTCGAGCTCGAGCAGCGCGATCCACGGCATGGACGAGGCCACCGTGCGCAGATGGCCGAAGCGCTCGATGAAGGGCGCGCCGCGCAGGTCCTGGCCTTGGAGTTCGAGCAGGTCGAAGGCCATGAAGGCATCGCCCACGTGCTCGCCGGCGATCACCGTGCGCCCTGCCGCCGCGCCTGCCGTGCCGGTCCAGGCCTGCGGAATGTCCACGAACAACCCGCGCCGGTTGGTGCCGCGTACGGCCTCGCCTTCGATCAGCAGGATGCGGTTCTCGCCGTCCGCCTTTTCCTGCAGGCCCCAGCCCGGGTCGTCGAAGTAGCGCGCGGCCTGTTCCTCGAGGATCAGCGTCGGCAGCTGCGGCAGCTCGCCGCTCACCCGGCCTGCGAGGTCGGTCGAGGTGTAGAGCGCGCCGGACTGGTCGGGCGTGTAGCCCTTCGAGGTCTTTTCCTTGACGACCTTGTCGTAGATCTTCAGCGCGGCCTCGTAGGCGACCGGGCTGCTGGTCTTGGTGCCGGTGGAGAGCGTGCCGCCGCGGCGGCCGTTGCCGTAGTCGACCACCCAGCCGTCGTCCTTCGGGCGCAGATGCACCTGGTAGACCTTGTCCGAGCCCTGGCCCGTGAAGTAGAGAAAGCTCGATCGCTCAGCCTGTTCCATATTCGACACCTGAAGAACCCCCACACGATTGCCGGACCGCGCATGCTACACAGGCGGCGCCGACGCAAACGCCCGCTAAGATGCGCGGCGATACAAGAAAGCAGCACAAGCATCAACCGAAGGCAGGGGAGGCCTCCGCGTGAAGCGCATTCGCTCAGAAAAATTCATCCGCTCGAAGCCCGGCGTGGCAGGCGCCGCCGGCTTCAGCACCGTGGAACTGTTCGCCCTGCCGGAAGCCGCCGGCCACGTGGTGCACGTGAGCACCAGCCGCGACGGGCTGCAGTGGAAGGAGACGGTCCATACCCCGTCGCCGCTGCCGCTCGAAGCAGCCACCGCCGCCTTCGAGCGCGCCGTGGCGGCGCAAATCGCGCAGGGCTATGTGCCCGAGGGCTCCGCCGTCGCTCCTGCCGCGCCCCCCGTGGCCGCCGCCCTCTCCCACCCCGGCGACGCCGTCCTGCTCGCCAGCATCCGCCCCGACGCATGGAGGCTGCTGCCCCCGGTGCGCCGCAGCCGCGTGGTGTGGCGCATCGGCGAACGCCGGCTGGCGGCCGCGGTGCCGCAGCTCGTCGACCACATCGAAACCGGCGAGCCGATGCTCGACTACTGCATCGCCTGGGCCATCGGCCGCTGCGGCGACGGCGGCGCCTTCGAGGCGATGCGCGAACTCTCCCGGCGTGGCCGCACGCCCGTGGTCACCCGCGCCGCGCGCTGGGCCGCGCTCGCCCTCTGGCCCGCCGAACAGCGCGCGGCCGAAGCGGCACGCATCGTCGACGACTGGCCCGCCCCGCTTCGCCGCGCCTGGGCCGCCATGGGCGAAGCGCCCGCCGGGCAGGCCATGCCGATGCTGCGGCAGCACCTGGCCGACCCCGCGCTCTGGAACGGAATGAAGTACGCGGCCTGGGTCGAGCAACTCTTCGACCTCGCGCTGCTCGAAGGCCCCGCGGGCGACGGGCTCGCGCATGCCGCGCTGCTGGAGATCGCGCCGACGCTGCAGCTCGCGGCCGGCAGCTTCCGCGCGTGGCGCCGGCTCTACAAGGGCGCAGAGTTCTCGGGCGACTACGCCCTGCTCGGCGTGCTGCACCAGCGCCTCGAAACGCAGCGCGCGGCCTTCCGCACCGGCGGACGCTGGGCACAGGTCAACGGCCGCTACGTTGAGATCGCGAAGGAAATCGTGCGGCCCGACAGCCGCCTCGCCTACAGCCAGCGCACGCGCGACTACCTGCGCCGCCGCACGTGGCGCAACCTGCGCCGGCTGGCGCTGGCCGGCACGGCCGACGAACCAGACTGGCTGCGGCTCGCCATGGGCGTGCTGCTCGCCGCCGACGACAGCGAAGCCGGCACCGCCGGCCAGCAGCGCGAATCGCGCTGGACGCCCGAGCCCCGCAGCTGGCACACCGGCCCCTACAGCCGCTGGCTGGTGCTGATGCAGCTGCTGCATCGCCACGACTCCGAATGGGAGGCCCAGCGTGGAGGCCTGCAGTGGCGCCGCAGCACGCCGCTGCCCGCGCAGCGGCTGAACCGCACCGAAGCCTGGCCCGAGCGCTGGGACCGACATCCGCAAGCACTGTTGCAGTTGATGCAGCAGGGCCGCTGCGCTGTCGTGCACGCCTTCGCAGCGCGCGCGCTGCAGGACAACAAGCCCTTCTGGGATGCCCTCGAGCCGCCCGCGGTGTGGCGCCTGCTGGCCAGCACCTGGGACGACACCGCGCGCTTCGCGCTCGCCATCGCGCGCCAGCGCATCACGGCGGGCGAGCCCGCCCTGCCCTGGCTGCCCGCGATGCTGGGCTCGCCGCTGGCCGAGGCGCGCACGCTCGCGCTCGAATACATCGGACAGGATCCGGGCCTCTACAGCCAGCAGGTCGACCTGCTGCTGATGCTGCTGACCTCGGCCGATGTCGAAGTGCGCCGCGCCTCGCGCCTGCTGCTGCAGGCCGCCGCCCCGAATCTTTCGACGCTCGATGCGCTGGGCACCGAACTGCTCGCATGGCTGTCCGCCTGCGACGCCACGCAGCCGGCGCTCGACGCCATCTGCGAGAACGTGCAATGGGCGCTGCAGGGTCTGCTGCGCACGGCGGCCGCGAAGGCGCCGCTGAACAGGCTGCTCGCGCTCTTCGATCACGCGAGTCCGGACGTGGTGCGCACGGCCGCCGAGTGGCTGCTGCTGCATCCGGCCTCGGTCCAGGGCCTGCCGGTGAGTGTGCTCACGCGCCTGCTGCAGTCGGACGACGAGCGCCTGCGCGGCGCGGGCGTGCGGCTCTTCACCTCCCTGCCCGATGCCACGCTGGTCATCCAGCCCGAGCTGTTCGCGGCCTTCTGCAGCAGCCCGATGCCGGCCGTGCGCACCGCCGTCGCGCCGCGCCTGGCACAGCTGATTCCCGCTCACCCCGAATTCGCCGCGGCGCTGATGCCGCTGCTGCGCGACGAGCTGTTCCGCTCCGAAGCGGCCGAAGGCGTGTTCGACTCGCTGCTGCAATGGCTGTGCGGCCCGCTGGCCGAGCACACCCGCCGCGGCGATCCTGCCGTCACGCTTCGCCTGCTCGAGGCACGCAGCAAGGGTGCGCAGCGCCTGGGTGCGTGGCTGCTGCCGCAACAGGACGCACAGGGCTTCGACGTGCTGCAGACCGCCAGCCTCGGCCTCGTCGACACCGCCGCCGCGCGCAGCTGGGCCATGGACCAGCTGGCCTCGAACCCCGGGCGCACGCTCTCGAACCTCGGCGATGCGCTGCGCATCTTCGACAGCCGCTGGGACGACGCGCGCGACTGGGCCCGCCAGTGGTTCGGCGCCCAGAGCGGCGCCAGCCAGTGGACGCCCGCGCTGCTGGTCCGCCTGTGCGACCACAAGGACGCGGGCGCACAGCGACTGGGCCGCGAGCTGCTCACCACGCATTTCGACGTGACCGACGTCACCACCTACATGCTGCAGCTCAGCCAGCACCCGTCGGCGGGCATGCAGCTCTTCGTCACCAACTGGCTGGCATCGGCCGCGAGCCGCAATGCGGACGTGCTCGCACGCCTGGAGCCCTACTTCCTGAGCGTGCTGTCGCAGGCCAACCGGGGCCGGCTGGCCAAGGCGCGCGTCATGGAGTTCCTGGCTGCCCAGGCGGCGCACTCGGAAGACATCGCGCGCATCGTGGCGCGCGTGTTCGCGCGGCAGGCCGTCACCGGCGCCATCGCCGAGCGGGCCCAGTACGTGGCCGGGCTGCGCAGCATCCAGGCTCTCTTCCCCGACCTGGAAAACCCGTTGCAGACCGCACCGGTGCGCAGCATCGCGCCGCGCCGCGCCCCTCCCTCCGTCGCCCCCTCGCGAGGGCCCGTCGCATGAGATTCCAGTACCGCTATTTCGGCCATTCGGGCGCGCAGCACACCGCCAACAGCACCGCCCTGCAGTTCGCGCCCGACACGCTGCGCGCGCCGGTGCACTTCGTCGCCGACATCAACCGCCACCTGCCGTTTCGCGAAGGCATGTCCGCGCTGCACGACGTGGTGGTGGGCGACCTGCGCTTCAAGCCGCGCGACAAGAGCGCGTACCTCGAATGGCTGGCCGGGCAGGAAGGCGAGCTGCTTGCGCAGTTCATGGCGCGCAGCGATGCGATCAAGGCGCAGATGGAGCCGATCAGCAAGGAGCTGACCGAACTGCGCAAGAGCAAGCGCGCGGTGATGCAGCCCTTCATGAGCGCGCAGCAGCGCTACTTCGACCACATCTACAAGGTCAACCGCGAAGCCTGGTTCGTGCTCGACCCGGTGATCACGGTGCACCCCGACCGCGTTTTCTTCGAGTGCTTCAGCCAGGACGAGTCGAGCTACGGCATGTTCTCGTGCAGCCACGACATCTTCGACCGGGTGAGCGACCACGCCTTCGGCACCACCAACGTCGACTACTCCGAGTCGCTGTACGACGAGTTCCAGAAGATCCGCAACTACAAGACCACGCGGCTGACCATCGACCCCGGCGGCTTCCAGGTGCAGAGCGACAACGACCCGGCCTTCCACGAGCCGAAGATCGACGTGCCCGACAGCTGGGTGCGCGGCTTCCTGCAGGTCAGCAGCGCGATGCTGCTGCCCGCGCAGCGGCTGCAGCTGCATCCGATGGACATCCACAACATCTGCCTGGTGCTGCGCCGGCGCAAGGAGCGCGCGGGTCCGCGCTCGCTGCGCTTCATACTGCGGCCGGGGCAGCCGGTGCGCATCCTGTTCGAGCCCTGGGGGCACGAGATGGTGTGCCCGCGCTCCACGCACAGCGCCGTCTCCGACACCGACATCCGCGTGTGGGGCCGACGACGCCTGCTGCAGCTCGAGCGCCTCGTGCCGGTGGCCCAGGGCTTCACGGTGCACCTGCTGGGCACCGGCATGCCCAGCTTCTGGGTGGCTCAGTTGCCCGACATGGAATTCACGCTCGGCCTTTCGGGCTGGACCGCCAACGACTGGTCGCGCAACGGCCACTTCGAGCTGCTGCAGCCGCGCCAGACGGTCGACCAGGACAGCCTGCTGCGCGTATTCGCGGCACTGGGCGAACGCTGGCGCGCCACCACCGACGAGCTCGCGGCAGCCACGGGTCTCTCGACGCTCACCGTCGATGCCGCGCTCGGCGGCTACGTGCAGGCCGGCCGCGTGGTGTACGACATCGCGCACGGCGTGTGGCGGCTGCGCGAGCTGAGCCGCGAACCGCTGCCGATGGACAAGCTGCGCTACGCCAGCCCCGAGGAAGAAGCCGCCGCCGAGCTGGTGCGCGCACGCCGCATCACGAACGTGAAGACGCAGGCGCGCTCCGACGGCGGCGTCTCGCTCAGCGGCAAGTGCAAGGGCTCGGCCGGCCAGCGCGAGTACTTCACGAGCCTGCAGCTCGACGCCGACCAGCGCGTGGCCTCGGGCGAATGCCAGTGCAGCCACTTCGTGCGCCACCGCATGACCAAGGGCCCGTGCGAGCACATGCTCGCGCTGCGCCTCTCGGCCGCACCGGCAGTAACGGCCATGACGGAAAAGACAACAAAGACGACAGATCAGGAAAGGACCACCGCCCACATCGGCTGATACACTGCTTTTTGCGAACGGAGCGGGAAGGCTCTTGCAATCCGGTCGGCGTATCGCCGCCCTCGCATACAGCACTTCCCAAGCGTCACTGGACGTCTCTTCACTGTGCCGGATGGCCATGGTGACGCGACAACAGTGCGGCTTCCTCGAAGCTCATCGGCGTCACCATGGCCATCCGGCGTCGAGTGGAGCCCTCCAGTCCCGAGGCTCTTCGACGAGATTCCCGCTTCGTTCGCAATCTTTCTCTTCAAGCAGTGCATCGGCCGGTGGCGCAGCGCCACGACCATGCAGTCTCCCGCCTCCTCTTCATCCTCCATTCCCGACTCGGCGCTCACCCGCGAGGAGCTGTACGAGCGCATCCGCAAGAGCTCCAAGCAGGAAGTCGTCCTCGAGGAAATGCAGCGCCTGGGCTTCTGGCCTCAGGACGCGGCGCGCCCGACGGTCGAGGAACAGCTGATCCGCCGCGAAGGCGAGTTGCAGACGGCGCTCACGAAGCTCGGCGACGAGCTGCGCGGCATCGAGGATCGCGACAGGGCCCTGAAGACCATGCGCAAGGAGCGCATGGCCCGGGCCCGCGAGCGTCGCGAGGAAACCCGTCAGCGCCTCGCGCAGGGCCGCCATGCACGCGCCGTCGCATGGCACGAGCGGCGCCAGCGCGAGCTGCTGTACGTGGGCGACGGCGTGTCGGGCGGACTCAACGACGCGCACAGCGACAGCCAGGCGCTGGCGCGCAATGCCCTGCCCGCGCTCGACCACGCGGGCGATCTCGCGCAGGCCATGGGCATCGGCCTGGGCGAACTGCGCTTCCTGGCATGGCACCGCGAAGTGTCGAGCGTGAGCCACTACCAGCGCTTCACCATGCCCAAGAAGAGCGGCGGCGAGCGTCACATCTCCGCGCCGATGCCGCGCCTGAAGCGCGCGCAGTACTGGGTGCTCGACAACATCCTCGCGAAGATGCCGGTGCACGAGGCGGCGCACGGCTTCCTGCCGGGCCGATCGATCCTCACCA
Source organism: Variovorax gossypii (assembly GCF_003965815.1). Classification (GTDB taxonomy): domain Bacteria; phylum Pseudomonadota; class Gammaproteobacteria; order Burkholderiales; family Burkholderiaceae_C; genus Variovorax; species Variovorax gossypii. Next base: position 1,273,107 of record NZ_RXOE01000001.1, read on the forward strand.
ATGCCGCGCCGCACGTGGGCCGCGACGTGGTGATCAACCTCGACCTGAAGGACTTCTTTCCCTCCATCGGCATGCGTCGCGTGCGCGGCGTGTTCCGCCAGCTCGGCTACTCGCCGCAGGTGGCGAGCCTGCTGGCGCTGGTGTGCACCGAGGCGCCGACGGACGAAGTGCAGCTGGACGGCAACCGCTATTTCGTCGCGCGCGGCGAACGCGTGCTGCCGCAGGGCGCCCCCACCAGCCCGATGCTGACCAACCTGCTGTGCCGCCGCCTCGACGCGCGGCTGGCAGCGAGCGCCGCGAAGCTGGGTTTCCGCTACACCCGCTATGCCGACGACCTGACCTTCTCGGCCGGCCCCGAGCACAGCCGCGACACGGCCAGGCTGCTGTGGCGCGTGAAGCAGATCGTGGCCAGCGAAGGCCTCACGGTGCACCCCGACAAGCAGCAGGTGATGCGCAAGCACCGGCAGCAGCACGTGACGGGCATCGTGGTCAACGACAAGCTCTCCGTCGACCGCGACACGCTGCGGCGCTTCCGCGCCGTGTTGCACCAGGCCGAACGCAGCGGCCCGCAGGGGCTGCAATGGAACGGCAACAGCGACGTGATCGGCGCGCTGCGCGGCTATGCGAACTTCATCGCGATGACCGACGCGGCGCGTGGCGAGCCGTACCTGCAGCGCGTTCGCGCGCTGGCAGCGAAGCATGAGGGCAGCCGCGCCTCGACGACGACGACCAGCACGCCCTCGCCGCGCAAGCTCGCCGAGGGCGAATTCCGCAAGCAGTCCGCCGCCGGCAAGGCTCCGTGGCCCGAATGGTGGCAGCCGGCCCAGGCGCCCGCACCGGTGCTCGAGAAGACCGCCGAGCAGATCGCGGAAGAAAAGAAGGCGCAGCGCGAAGCGGCGCGTCCGCAACCGGCCAGGACCGGCCTGGCGCAAGCAACGGCGCGCGCACCCGCACCGGCGCAACCCGCGGCCGGGGAAACCACCCAGCAGACTGCGAAACAGGCACTGGGCGCCCTCTCGCAGATCGGCTGGATCGCCAGCATGATGCTTCAGGCCCTGTACGTCGTCAGCGTCTTCCTCTCGGGAAGCAGCCCGCTGATCTGGCTGCTGACGGGCGGCGTCGCCATCGGCAACTTCGTGCAGCGCAAGTCCGGCTGGCTGCGCTTCATCGTCGCAATCTTCATTTCGTCGGCGCTGGCTTCCCTCGTCCACAGCATGAAGAACTGAGGTCCCATGCCCGCGGCAGCCGACGCACCGATCGCATTGCGCCGGCTCTCGCGCGCCGACTTCGCGATGCTCGGGCGTTGGCTCGCCGAGCCGCACGTGGCCCGCTGGTGGAACCACGAGACAACGCCGGAAGCACTCGAACGCGACTTCGGGCCGTCGGTGGACGGAAGCGACACGGCCGAGATCTACATCGCCTCCATCGAGGGCCGCGACTTCGGCCTGGTGCAGCGCTACACCTTCGAGGACAACCCCGGCTACATCGAGGAGCTCGCGCCGCTCGTCGAAGCGCCGGGCGAGGCGCTGAGCATCGACTACTTCGTCGCAGAGCCCGACCTGCTGCGCCGAGGCCTTGGCGCGGCGATGATCCGCACGCTCGTCGACGCCACCTGGCGCGACTACCCTGCAGCGCCGTGCATCGTGGTGCCGGTGTCGGCGGCCAACACGGCTTCCTTTCGCGTGCTGGAGCGTGTGGGATTCATTCGCGTGGCCGAAGGGCCGCTCACGCCCGACAACCCGGTCCACGGCACGGCTCACTTCGTCTATCGCATCGACCGCCCTCGCACCCTGCGTTGATGCGCTGCACGCGCGCAAACAACGCGGCACTTCACAGCACGCGGCAAGCCCGCTACATTCACCGCTTCGACAACCACGCAGGAACAGGAGGTACGAGATGGAAAACGCCGTAATTCATGCCCCCACCATCGTGCGGTTCGTCGGGCCTCATCTGAACTGATCGTTCAACAGCAGCAAGCACCGACCGCCTGGCCGGTCAGCCCAGCGGCCATCTTCTCCGGCCGCAGCGCCCCCGAACCGCCCCGATTCAATCAAGACGCCGCCGCAGGCACGCCCGTGCCCGCGGTGCCCCGTTCATTTGTCGAATCAAGGCAGCAACCATGCTTGAAAACCGTGCCGCTAACGCGCGGCATACCGTGACAACAACAGTGTTCGATCCCAGCGCGCGAGCGAAGCCGACTGGGCCAACTTTCTCGCCTACTGGCGACTGCGCACCGAGGAAGACTTTCCCGGTGACCCCGTCGCTCCCGATGCCGATACCCGGCACAACGTGCAGCAGTCGAACCCGCTGTACGAGTTCCATCGCGTGCTGGCCGTCGGCGCGAGCGGCGAATTCATCGGCAGCCTGAGCGCGAGCTTCCGTCGCGAAGGCACGTCCGGACACGAGGCCTTCGCGCCTTTCGTCGAAGCCTGGGGCGGCGTGCTGCGCCCGCACCGGCGCCAGGGCGTCGCGAGCGCCCTGCTTCGCGCGCTGCTCGAGCTGATGGAAGCGCGAGGCAAGTCCGTCGCGACCATCAAGACCCACCTGCCAGAGGGCCACGCCTTCATGCAGGCCGTCGGTGCCCCTCATCGGCATCGCAGCGTCGAGAACCGCATGTACTTCGCGGATCTCGACTGGCATGAGCTCGCAGGCTGGCGCGCCGAAGGCTTCGGGCCCGGCCACGGTCTTCGCGCCGAGATGCATGCGGGGCGCGTGCCGCTGGAGCGGCTGGCAACGCTGATGGCGCCGCTGTCCGCGCTGCTGAACGATGCGCCCACGACGTTGCTCGAGCGCCCGCCGCTGCGCTACGACCTGGAAGACTTCCCGCCCTGGTACGCCGACATGGACCGGCGCGGCGGCGACCACTTCCTCGTGCTGCTGCTCGACGGCGACGAAGTGGTCGCGGTATGCGACGCCGCGTGGAACCGGCACTTCCCCGACCGCATGCACCAGCGGCTCACGGCCGTCGACCGCCGCTGGCGCGGCAAGGGCCTGGCCAAGGCCGTGAAGGCCGCGATGCTGCAGCTCGTGCGCGAGCGCCACCCCGAAGTGACGATGGCCTACACCCACAACGCCGAGGTCAACGCGCCCATGCTGTCCATCAACCACCGGCTCGGCTACAAGGCGTACAGGCACGACGGGTACTACCAGCTCGGCACCGAAAACCTGAGGTCCTACCTCTCCGACCGGGAGGTGCGCCCATGAAGGCCCCGCAGCGACTCCAGCCGCTGATCGACGAAGGCCTCGTCGACGCCGTGGTGCGCCAGCTCATGAGCGGCAAGGAAGCCATGGTCTACGTCGTGCGCTGTGGCGACGAGACGCGCTGCGCCAAGGTCTACAAGGAGGCCGACAAGCGAGGCTTCCGCCAGGCCGTCGACTACACCGAGAACCGGCGCGTCAAGAACTCGCGCGAGGCGCGCGCCATGGCCAAGGGCACGCGCTTCGGTCGAAAGGTGACCGAGGCCATCTGGCAGAGCGCCGAGGTCGATGCCCTCTACCGTCTGGCCGCCGCGGGCGTTCGGGTGCCCGCCCCGCACGACTTCTTCGAAGGCGTGCTGCTGATGGACCTGGTGACCGATGCGGACGGCGACGCCGCCCCGCGCCTGTCCGACGTGGACTTCTCGCCGCAGGAGGCGCTGCGCCACCACGCCGGCCTGCTGCGGGAAGTGGTGCGCATGCTCTGCGCCGGTATCGTGCACGGCGACCTCTCGGAGTTCAACGTGCTGCTGGCCGAAGACGGCCCGGTCGTCATCGACCTGCCCCAGGCCGTGGACGCCGCTGGCAACAACCATGCGCAGCGCATGCTGCTGCGCGACGTCGGGAACCTGCGCGACTTCTTCGGCCGGTTCGCGCCGGCGTTGCTGCGCACGCGCTACGGCGAGGAGATCTGGCACCTCTACGAGCGCGGCATGCTGCGCCCGGAAACCGAGCTGACCGGCAGGTTCGAGCCCGACACCCGCCCGGTCGACCTGCGCGAGGTGTTGCGCGAGGTGAACGACGCCCGCATGGAAGAAGCGACGGCGCGCCGGCTGCGCGTGCGGACGCCGCGACAATAGCGGGCCCTGGATGCCCGCCCCGATGACCGCCACTGCCCCGCCGCCCCGCGCCCCGCGCCCGCTCTTCCCCGCCACCGCCGCCGCGCGGCGCATCGCAAAGGCCGCAGCCTTCGTGGCCCTGGGCTTCGGCCCGGCGGCCCACGCCGCCGGCATCCGGCTGGAGGACGACCGCGGCACCACCGTCGAACTGCAGGCGCCTGCAAGGCGCATCGTGTCGCTGATGCCATCGCTGACCGAAACCGTCTGCGCCCTCGACGCCTGCGACCGGCTGGTGGGCATCGATCGCCATGCCAACTGGCCGGTGTCGGTGAAGGGGCTGCCGCAGGTGGGCGGCATCGACGACGCGAACGTCGAGCGCATCGTCGCGCTCAAGCCCGACCTGGTACTGCTGCGCCCGCGCAGCCGCGCCGCCGAACCGCTGGAGCGCCTTGGCCTGAAGGTGCTGGCGCTCGACGCCAAGACCCATGCCGACATGCGCCGCGTGATGGAAACCGTGGCCCGCGCCACCGGCCGCCCCGGCGCGGGCGAGGCCTACTGGCGCAAGCTCGACGCCGGGCTGGACGCGGCCCGTGCCCGCGTTCCGGCCGGCTGGCGAGGCCGGCGCGTGTATTTCGAGGTGCATGGCGGCATGGCCGCGGCCAGCGAAAGCTCCTTCATCGGCGAGACGCTGGCCCGCCTCGGGCTCGGCAACGCCGTGCCCGGCACGCTCGGCCCCTTTCCCAAGATGAGCCCCGAATTCGTGGTGCGAGCCAACCCCGACGTGCTGATGGTGTCGGCCCTCGGCGAAATCTCCGCCATGGCCTCGCGGCCCGGCTGGTCGGCCATGTCGGCCATCCAGCGCGGACGGGTGTGCAGCTTCGCCTCGGCGCGCTTCGACCTGATGATGCGGCCCGGCCCGAGGCTCGACGAAGCAGCCGACGCGATCGTGGGCTGCCTGAATTCCCTGGGCGACCCGAAGCCCTGAACCGACAGTCCTTTTCGTTTCCCTCCCCCCGATGAAGCATCACAAGCGAACCTCGTCCACCCCCTTCGTGCGCGTCGGCCCCAGCGGCGTGCACGGCCTCGGCGCCTTCGCCACGCGCGACCTGCCGGCCGAAGCCTTCCTCGGCCTCTACGAAGGCCGCCGCTACACCAAGGCCGAGATCGCCACCAAGGTCTGGGACGACCAGCTCACCTACCTGTTCACCCTGTCGAACAACGAGACCATCGACGGCGCGAAGGGCGGCAACGCCACGCGCCACCTCAATCACTCGTGCGAGCCGAACTGCGAGGCCGTGGAGGAATACGACGAGGGCGGCGAGCTGGTGCTCAAGTTCCAGACGCTGATGGCGGTGGACGCGGGCGACGAGCTGTTCATCGACTACTCGCTCACGGCGGACGACGGCTCGCCGCCGTCGAAATACCCCTGCCACTGCGGCTCGCCCAACTGCAGGGGAACGATGCTGGCGCCGCCCGACGAAGCGCCTCCGCAGGAAGCGCCTCTTCCTCTTCTCCAGGAAGCTCCGGCCGATCAGCCCGCCTGAGCGGCGTCAGCCACCCTGGCGATGCACTTGATCTCGAGCAGCCAGTCCGCGCTGCCGAGCCTCGCGACCTGCACCAGCGTCTGGGAGATCTGAGGATCGCCGCCGAACATTTCGGCGCGCAGCCCGAACAGTTCGTCGCCCCTGCCCAGAAAGCCGTCGATGTCGGTCACGAAGACGGTCTCGTCCACGACGTCCGCCATGGTCGCGCCGAAGGATTCGAGCACCGTGCGGACGTTGGCATAGGCCTGCTTCACCTGCGCCGCGATGTCGCCCGCGCCGATGGTGCGGCCCTCGCCGTCCACGCTCACCTGGCCAGAGAGATAGATGGTGTCGCCGACCTGCACGCCGTCGGCAATGATTTTTCGGAATGGTCCCTCGCGCACTACGCGCCTCGATGCCGGCATGACTGATCCTCTCGTTGAACGGCGGCAGTATCGAAGGACCAGCGCCGCTCATGGCGCCGCGCGGAAGATGGCCCCTCCGGACGCAAGCCGATACGCCGGTGGCCAGGCACGCCGGCCGCTCTTGTGATTCACGCCGTGCCGGCGGCCGGCAGATAGCGCGCGTCCCAATCCTCGGCGAGCTGCCTCGCGCGATGCAGCGGCAACCGTGCCGCCTCGAAGTCGACCACGCAGGCCACGTCGGCGGACGCGGGCCGCGCGGGGTGCACGCTGCTGCGCCCGTCCGTCAGCAGCCACAGCCAGCGTTGCCTGGTCTCGCTCTTCGCCAGCAGCTGGTCGGCACGCCGCACCCCCAGCGCGAGCGGCGTGCCGCCGCCTGCCGCGATCGGCGCGATCCAGTCGTCGTTCCACGCACTGGCGCGGCGCGGCGGCAGGCGCAGTTCGACCGTGTCGCCGGCAAAGCACAGCAGCGCGACATGGTCGCGGCGCTGGTAGGCCTCATGCATCAGCGCGAGCAGCAGGCCCTTGGCACGCGCGAGATTGCCGTCGTTGCGCATCGAGGCCGAGCAGTCGAGCAGGAAGCAGTGCAGCGCGCCGCTGCGTGCTTCCTGCGGGCGATGGCGCAGATGCTGGGTGCGAAGCCGGTCGGCACCGCGCGCCGCGAAGGTGCGCGGCCAATCGAAGGCTCCGCCCTGCGTGGCGGGGCCGTGCCATGCGTCCCTGTGCGAGCCCTGCCTCCGGTCACCCTGGCGCGCGCCAGCGGGTGCGGCGTCCCGGAGGCTCAGGCTTTTTTTGGGGCGACGGCCTGCGCCGGGGCGATCAGCGGGCGCAGCGGTTTCACGCGCTCGATGCCGACGGGCTCGGGGGGCATGGCGCCCCAGTCCTCGTCGCCCGTGCCGTTCGTGCCGCGCTGCCCGTTCGCCGTGGCATCGGGCCTTGTGGCGAGGGGTGCCGGAGACGGCGCTGCAGCCTCGGCTTCGGGCTTGCGACGGTGCAGCAGCACCGCTTCAGCCACGCGCCGCACGTGATCGGCCGTGATCTCGTCGGCGCCTTCCCACGCGGCGAGCGCCCGGGCCGAGCGCAGCATCACGAGGTCGGCGCGCAATCCGTCCACGCCGGCGGCAATGCACAGTGCGCCTACCGCCTCGTGCACCGCATCGCCGTAGGGCAGCGCCGACGTATCGGCCACGAGGGCCCGCGCGCGCGCCAGCGAGGCAGCCAGCGCGGCCTCTTCCTGCGCATGCTTCGCGCGAAAGCCCTGCGGATCGGCGTCGAAAGCCAGCCGGGCGCGCACGATGGCCTGCCGCCCGGCGGGGTCGTCGATGTTGCGCAGCTGCACGCACAGGCCGAAGCGGTCGAGCAGCTGCGGACGCAGCGTGCCCTCTTCCGGGTTCATCGTGCCCACCAGCACGAAGCGCGCGGCATGCCGGTGCGAGATGCCGTCGCGCTCCACCACGTTGACGCCGCTGGCTGCGGCATCGAGCAGCGAGTCGATCAGCGCGTCGGGCAGCAGGTTGATCTCGTCCACGTACAGCACGCCGCCATGCGCGCGCGCCAGCAGGCCGGGCGCAAAGGCGAGCTCGTGGCCGGCCAGGGCCTTTGCGAGGTCCAGCGTGCCGACCAGGCTTTCGAGGCTCGCGCCCAGCGGCAGCGTGACGAAGGGCGCGCCGGGCAGCAGCTCGGCGAGCGCGCGCGCCGCCGTTGTCTTGGCGGTGCCGCGCGGCCCTTCGATCAGCACGCCGCCCAGGCCCGGGTCGACGGCAGCGAGCAGCAGGGCCTGGCGCAGATGCGGCTGGCCCGCGATCGCGGCAAAGGGAAAAGGCACCGGCATCGGGGCGGCTGTGGTCATCGGGGGATTCCTTCCATCCGCTGCTCGTGGTCGAGCAGCAGGTTCTCCAGCTGGGCGCGGTAGTCGCCGGGCGACTGCCACAGGCCGCGCTGCATGGCTTCGAGCAGGCGGTTGAGCATGTCGGTCAGCGCGCGCGGGTTGTGTTCGTTCACGAAATCGCGGGTGGCTTCGTCGAGCACGTAGGCCTCGGCCACCATCGCGTACTGGTGGTCGCCGACCACGCGAGCGGTGGCGTCGAAGCCGAACAGGTAGTCGACCGTCGCGGCCATCTCGAAGGCGCCCTTGTAGCCGTGGCGCTTCACGCCGTCGATCCATTTCGGGTTCACCACGCGCGAGCGGATGACGCGGCCGATCTCCTCCTTCAGCGTGCGCACGCGCGGCGCCTGCGGGTTGCCGTGGTCGCCGTGGTACATGGCCGGCTGCCGGCCGCTCAGGTGGCGCACGGCGGCGGCCATGCCACCCTGGAACTGGTAGTAGTCGTTCGAGTCGAGCAGGTCGTGCTCGCGGCTGTCCTGGTTCTGCATCACGACGTTCATCGCGCGCAGGCGGCGAACCAGCGCCCCGGCGGCAGGCACGCCGTCGCTGCCCTGGCCGTAGGCGTGGGCGCTGCCGCCGACATAGGCCCGCGACAGGTCGTCGTCGGTCTGCCAGTCGCCGCGGTCGAAGAGCGGCTGCAGACCCGAGCCGTAGCTGCCGGGCGCCGAGCCGAACACGCGCCAGCCGGCCTGGGTGCGGGCGGCCTCGGGTGCCACGCCCTGCGCTTCCAGTGCGGCAGCTTCGCGGAGGATGCGTGCGCGGATCGGGTTGCGCTCCTCGTCCTCGTCTTCCTGCGCGGCAACGGCCTGCACCGCCGCGTCGAACATCTGCACGGCATTGGGAAACGCGTCGCGGAAGAAGCCCGAGATGCGCAGCGTGACGTCGATGCGCGGACGGCCGAGCCCGACCGTGGGCAGCACCTCGAAATCGACCACCCGCTGGCTGCCCGGCGCCCACTTCGGCCGCACGCCGATGAGAGCGAAGGCCTGCGCCAGGTCGTCGCCGCCGGTGCGCATGGTGGCGGTTCCCCAGACCGACAGGCCCAGGGCCGCCGGATAGTCGCCATGCTCCTGCATGTGCCGCTCCACCAGCTGCGCGGCCGACTTGAGGCCGAGCATCCAGGCCGTGGGCGTCGGGATCGCGCGGGTGTCGACCGCGTAGAAATTGCGGCCGGTCGGCAGCACGTCGGGCCTGCCGCGCGAGGGAGAGCCGCTCGGGCCCGGTGGCACGAAGCGGCCCTGCAGGGCGCGGCAAAGCTGCAGCAGCTCCTGCGCGCCGCAGGCATCGAGCGCGGGCGCGAGGCTGCGGTCGATGCGCGCCATCACGACGGCGGCGCGCGGCAGCTCCGGCGGGCATGCGCCCTCTTCCATCAGCCGCTGCGCGAGCAGCTCCAACCGCTCGCGTGTGTCGCCGTGGTGCCGCCATGCATCGGTGCTCACCGACTGCAGCAGCGCGGGGCGTGCGCCCTGCCATGGCGTGGCGGCGTCGATGTCGAGCGGATCGAAGCCGTCGTCCGGCAGCAGGTCCTGCGACAGCGCGCCGAGCAGTCCGGCGTTCGCTCCCGCGCCATCGGCGGCCGGGTAGCGCGCCAGCGCCAGCAGCGTGTCGCGCCGCAACCGCCCCTGCGGCGACGCGCCGAACACATGCAGCCCGTCGCGGATCTGCGTTTCCTTCAGCTCGCAGAGGTAGGCGTCCACGCGCGCGAGCACTGCGTCGTCTTCCTCGCCCGGCATGCCCAGCTCCTCGACCAGGTGCTGCGCGCGCACCGCCGCGAGGATCTGCGCGCGCAGCACCTTCGCGCGGCGCGCGTCGACCAGCAGCGCGTCGTAGTACTCGTCGACCTGCCGCTCAAGGTCCTGCATCGGGCCGTGGTTCTCGGCGCGCGTGAGCGGCGGCATCAGGTGGTCGACGATGACCGCCTGCGTACGACGCTTGGCCTGCGCGCCCTCGCCCGGGTCGTTGACGATGAACGGATACACGTTGGGCAGTGCCCCGAGGATGGCATCGGGCCAGCAGGCCTGCGACAGCGCGATGCTCTTGCCCGGCAGCCATTCGAGGTTGCCGTGCTTGCCCACGTGCACCACGGCGTCGATGGCGAAGGCTTCGCGCAGCCAGAAATAGAAGGCCAGGTAGCTGTGCGGCGGCACCAGCTCGGCGTCGTGGTAGCTCGCGTAGTCGGCTGCGCCCAATGTGCCGAGAGCGCGCGCGGGCTGGATGCCGACGAACACGCGGCCCAGCCGCAGGCCGGCGATCATGAAACGGCCGTTGCGCAGCATCGGGTCTTGCTCGGGCGTGCCCCAGCGTTCGTCGATGGCCGCCGCCATGCCCTCGGGCAGCTTCGCCAGGCACGCGCGGTACTCGGCCAGCCCGAAGCTCTGCCACGCGGGCCGCACGGCCCATTGCGCGGGGTCGTTCGCGATGCCTTCCTGCAGCCTGCGCATCAGCGCATCGCCGTCGGCCGGCAGCGAGCCGGGCTCGCCCAGCGCGTAGCCTTCGGCCGCCATCGCATGCAGGATCGCCATCACCGAAGCCGGCGTGTCCAGCCCCACGCCGCTGCCGATGCGGCCTTCGCTGCCCGGGTAGTTGGCGAGGATCAGCGCGATGCGTTTCTCGCCGGCGCGCAGGCTGCGCAGACGGCACCAGCGCCGCGCCAGCTCGGCCACGAAGGCGATGCGGTCGGGCTCGGGCTGGTAGCTGACCACCTCGGTCTGCGTGAGTTCGCAGCGGTGCGACAGGCCCTTGAAGCTCACGGCCCGCGTGACGATGCGGCCGTCCATCTCGGGCAGCGCGATCTGCATGGCGATGTCGCGCGGGCGCAGGCCCTGGCTGTCGGCCAGCCAGTCCTCGCGGTTGCCGCCGCTCACGATCACCTGCAGCACGGGCGCGTCGCCGGCCAGTTCCACATCCTCACCCTGCCCGCCTTGCCCCAGCGCCGCGAAGGCCGTGGTGTTGAGCACGAGCTGCACGTCGTGCTCCGCGCACAGCTCGCGCAGCGTGGACAGGCACAGCGGGTCCTTCAACGAATCGAGCGCGACCGGCAACGGATTCAGCCCCTGCCCGCTCAGCGCCGCCGCGAGCGCATCGAAAGCCGCCGTGTTGCCCGACAGCAGGTGCGAGCGATAGAACACCAGCGCCACCACCGGCGCGCCCGCATGCCAGCCGGCGCGCAGGTCGTCGATGCCGGCCACGGTGTGCGCCGCGTCCATGCCGCGCGGCACATGCAGCGCCACCTGCGGCAGGCTGCGCGGCGGCAGCGGTGCCTCGCCATGGCCGAGTCCGTGAAAGGCCACCGCGCGCAGGAACTGCATCGCATTGCCGGCCCCGCCGCTGCGCATGTACTGCCAGAGCTGGCGGCTCACTGCGCGCGGCGCCGTGCCGCGCGCGAGCAGGTCTTCGTCCTCCTGCAGGTCGCCGGAGAACATCGCGAGTTGCTGGCCCTTGCGCTTCGCCAGCCTCTCGAGCTGCTGCAGCCCGTAGGCCCAGGCCGATTCGGCGCCCAGGTGATCGACCACCACCACGCGCGCATGCTGCAGCACCTCGTCGACATACAGGTCGAGCGAGGCCGGCTGGCGCAGGTGCATCAGGTTCGCCAGCCGCAGCGACGGATAGCCGGGGTCGGTGGCCGCCAGCGCGGTGCGCGCGGCGGCGAGCAGCGCGAGCGTGGTGTCGGCCGAGCTGAGCACCACGATGTCGCCCGGCGTCTGGTCGAGACGGGTGACGACGCTGTCGTCCTCGACGAAGCGTCCGGGCTGGGTGCTCAGCAGGTGCATGCGATCAAGGCAGCGTCAGGCGGCGACCGCGCTCACCTCGTCGAGCGCCTTGCGCAGCGCCGCCTCGTCGAGGTCTTCGCCGATGAACACGAGCCGCGTGCGCTGCGCCTCGCCGTCGCGCCAGCGGCGGTCGAAATGGTGGTCGAAGCGGCGGCCCACGCCCTGCACCAGCAGGCGCATCGGCTTGCCCGGAACGGCGACGAAGCCCTTCACGCGGTAGATGGTGTGCTGCTCGACCAGCTTGCCGAGCACGGCGAGCAGGCCGTCGCGGTCCACGGGCGGCAGCTCGATCACGAGCGAGTCGAACTCGTCGTGGTCGTGGTCTTCCTCGTGGTCGTGGTGGCTCTCGCGCAGGTGGATGGTGGCCTCGGCCGCGCGGCCCTGGCCCAGCAGCAGCGCGAGCGGCAGCTTGCCTTCGCTGGCGGCGACGATCTTCACCTCGGGCGGCAGCTCTTCGCGCACCAGCGCCTCGACCTTGGCGCGCGCGGCGTCGTCCATCAGGTCGGTCTTGTTGAGCACCACAAGGTCGGCGGCGGAGAGCTGGTCTTCGAACAGCTCGTGCAGCGGCGATTCGTGGTCGAGGTTGGGGTCGGCGCGGCGGGCTTCGTCCACGGCCTCGGGGTTCTCGGCGAACTGGCCCGAGGCGGCGGCCGGGCCGTCGACCACGGTGACGACCGAGTCGACGGTGAAGATGTTGGCGATGTCCGGCCACTGGAAGGCCTGCACCAGCGGCTTCGGCAGCGCGAGGCCCGAGGTCTCGATGAGCACCGCGTCGAGTTCGCCGCGCCGCTCGGCCAGCTGCAGCATCACGGGCAGGAACTCTTCCTGCACGGTGCAGCAGACGCAGCCGTTGGCCAGTTCGTAGAGCGCGCCTTCGCGCTCGTTGCCTTCGTCGTCGCAGCCGATGCCGCAGCCACGCAGGATTTCTCCGTCGATGCCCAGCTCGCCGAACTCGTTGACGATCACCGCGATGCGGCGGCCTTCGGCGTTGCCGAGGATGTGGCGCAGCAGCGTGGTCTTGCCGCTGCCGAGGAAGCCCGTGACGATGGTGACGGGGATCTTGGCGTTGCTTGAGGTCATGGGGTGGATTCTTTCAGGCGCCTGCGGGCGGCGCGCAGCCGGCAAGGCGAAAGTGGCGCCGGATGATTCCGGCGCCACTGATGGTGATGAATGGCCTCCCCGGCGCAAAGCCGGGGAATCGACGACAGAAGGCGATCAGACGCCGCCGTACAGGCGGCGCTCGACGAAGACGGAGCCCTGCAGCCGGCGCCAGGCCTTGGCCGCTGCCAGCACGCCCAGGTCGACCAGCGGCTCGACGAGCACGACGGTCATGTAGGCAGCGCCGAAGCTGGCGATCTGGCTCATGTTCTCGATGCCGGTGCCGCGCCCGTACAGCGCCCAGAAACCGACCCACACCACGATGCCGCCCTGGTAGGCCACCGACAGCTTGAAGGCCTGCTGGTAGCCGATGTCCACGTAGGCCAGCTTCTCGGGAATGATCCGGCGGGCCAGTGCGGAAGTCGCGAACAGCGGCACCAGCAGGGTCGTGACGTTCATGCCGTACTGCGGAATGTCCTGCGGCTCGAAGAACAGGCCCTGGATCAGCAGGCCGCCCGCAAGGCCGATGGCGGCGGGCGCCAGCCCGAACACCAGCAGCAGCGTGGTGCCGAGGATCAGGTGCACTTCAGACACGCCCACGGGGTGGTGCGGGAACACCTCGAAGAAGCAGAACACCAGCGCGATGGCGATGGCCGAGCGCAGCAACAGGGCGGCGGGGCCGTCCTTCACGAGAGTCTGGAACGCGACCTTGCCCGTGTAGGCAAGAGCGGCTGCCGCCGTCGCGTAGCTGAGGAATATCTTGGATCCGTCGACTAGACCTGGTTCGATGTGCATCGAGCACCTCCTGAAATGCACCGTGGTGCGAAAGTTGATTGTTGGTGGATGGGCTGGCGCACGCAAGCCCCCGTCATGGACGCTGGAGCGCGCGCTGCGCTCCCTGCATGGCCGTCGCCGGCCGGGGCTTTCGCCGCAACCGTCGCCAGCCGATCACGACGCCGCTGGCCGAAGCCACGGCGCCGACGATGGAAAGCAGCCACATCACGAGATCCCAGGCCGGCCTGTACTGGATGAGCCAGGGGAAGTCGAGGCTGTGCGCCGCATTGAAGAGCCAGCGGCGCAGGCGCGAGTTGCCGTCGCTGCTGCCCGCGACCTGGCCGCTGGCCGGGTCGATGTAGATCCAGCTGCGCGCCGGGTCGTCGAACTGCACGCGCCATACGGGCACGATGCGCTCGCGGTGGTGGCCGTACCAGTGGAAGTCTTCACGGGTCTGCAGCGTGGCCCCGGTGATGGCGTATCCGGGCCGCAGGCGGGCCGCGGCGCGCAAGATGTCGTCCTTCGCGATGACGGCCGGCTCGCCGGTGACTGCATCGACCACGCGCACCCGCGCTTTCGCATCGCGCAGCTGCAGCAGCGGCCTGCCGTCGAACCACAGCAGCACGGCCTCGCGCGCGGCAGCCTCGCCCTCGCCCGCCGGCAGCGAAGCCAGCGGCCACGGGAACGGCGACTTGCCGACACCCGTGTAGCCCGCCATCGCCGCCGCGTCGCCCGCCCCGCGCTGGAACCAGCCGTTGGGGTTCATCGACAGCCAGCCGCTGACGATCCACGTCAGCACGAAGAAGCCGCCGACCAGCCCCGCGATGTGGTGCCAGGCCATCCAACCCGAGTACGGCGTGACCGCACCGTTGCGGAACCTGCGGCGCAGCCGCACCCGCAGGATGCCGATGACGATGCCCGTCACCGCCGAGACGATGCAGGCGGCCGACAGCCACACCACCACGTCGTGCCACAGCGGCGGATCGGCGCGCAGCGGCGTGAAGTAGATCCAGTGCGGCACCGAGCCCAGCCAGTTCCAGAAGCGTTCGGAGCGCGTGGTGTCGCGCACCACCTCGCCGTTGACCTGCGACACGTAGAGCTCGGTGCCCGCCTCGTCGCCGACCTCGATGCGGTGCAGCGGGCGCAGCGGGTTCAGGCCCTGCGGCACGGTCCACTGGTCGCGCTCCAGCGTCTCGGCCCAGTGCGCGCCGGCGTGACCCGAGAAGGCGCGCGCGATGGCTTCGGCCTGCGCGGCATCGACCGGGCCGGGCACATGGCCGTCGCGCGCCGACACGGTGTGCCGGCCACCGCGCGCATCGACGATGCGCCAGACGGGGCTGGCACCGTCTCCGCCCTGCATCTCCAGCACCATGCGACGCGGCGGGCGCGACCGTGCATCCTTCGGCAGCGCATCGAGCGCGATCGCGGGCGGCACCACCGCCTGGTCGAAACGCAGCGGAGAGAGCCCCGCGAGCCGCTCCTGGTCCGTGAGGTTGGGATACCCCACGTACATCATGACCACGCCTGAGACGAACCACATGACGAACAGCAGGCAGCCGCCGATGCCCAGCCACCGGTGCGTCCAGTAGAGCCAGTGCCGGATGCGCGGCCAGGCGCGGCGCCATGCGGAGGTCATGCGTTCCCGGTCCTGTCTGCCATTCAGAAGCTGACCAGCGCCGACAGCTCGAAGGAGCGCGGACGCCCCAGCAGCCACTGGTTGCCGCCGTTAGAGAACGACACCGGGTAGCGCCGGTCGGCCAGGTTGTAGGCACGCAGCGCGAGCTTGAGCGACGGGTTCGCCTGCCAGCTCACGCCCGCGTCGGCCACGGTGTACGAACCGATCCTGCGCGAGTTGGCCGCATCGACCTGGCGCGGGCCGACGTAGCGCACGCCGACGTCGGCCTCCCACTGCGGCAGGAAGCGCCAGGTGAGCCAGATGTTCGCGGCCTCCTCGGGCACGCCGGTGGGCGTGTTGCCCGCGCGCGAAACCAGCCTGCCGCTGGCGACTTCGTTGAAGTCGTCATAGCGCGCGCGCAGCTTGGTGGCGTTGGCCTCCAGCCGCAGCGTGGAACTGAGCGCCAGGTCGAGCGTGGCCTCGATGCCTTGCGAAGACTGGCTGCCGACCTGCTGGGTGACGGTCGGGTCGATGGCGTCGCGCGAGAGCAGCTTGTTCTTCTTGATGCTGTACGCGGCCACGGTCCAGGCGCCGCGGTTGTCCGCGAGCTGGCGCTTGTAGCCGACTTCGACCTGCCTGCCGGTGCTGAGGTCGAAGGCCGCTTGCGAGGCCGAGGTGGTCACCAGCGAGCCCAGCGGATCGGCCGCACGCGCAATCTGCGCGTAGAACGACTGCGAGGCGTCCGGCGCGTAGACCACGCCGAGACGGCCGGTGGCGTACTCGAAGGTCTTGCCGAAGCTGTTGGCGGCGTTCTGCAAGTCGGTGCGCGCGACCTTCGCGTGGTCCCAGCGCAGGCTGCCCACCACCGACCACTGTTCGTCGAAGGCCAGCTTGTCCTCGGCGAAGAAGGCGTAGGTGCTGGTCTTCGTCTTGTAGCGCGGCGTGTAGGCCACGGGCGAGGCGTAGTAGCCCGGGTTGAAGACGAAGGGGTCGACCACCGAGCGGCCGCCGTAAGGCGAATCGTTGGTGTGCGTGAAGTCGATGCGGTTCGCGTCGAAGCCCACCAGCACCTGGTTGGCGAGGCCGAACAGCCGGTGCCTGAAGGTGGCGTCGGTGCGGTTGCCGATCTGCTCCTGGTCGTGGCCGATCTCCAGGTAGTCGCCGCGCGTCACGCGACGGGTGATGGCGTTGTAGGTGTAGGTCTCGCTGTTGCGCCAGTGGCGCTTGCTCTCCAGCCGGTAGAGCTGGTTGCGCACGGTGACGGATTCGTTGGGCGTCCACTGGGCGTCGAGGCGGGTCCACTTGTCGCGGTACTTGATCTCGGCGTCGTCCACGTTGTAGTTCTGGCGCAGGGTCTGGCTGCTCAGGCGGCCGTCGATCAGCGGCACGCCGTAGTAGCGCTGCGGCGACTGCCGGCCCTCGTCGTGCGAGAGCGTGAACTGCAGCTGCGGGGATACGTCCAGCCGCACGGCCGCGCTCACGGCAAGGCTCTCGGCCTCGCCGCGCTGCATGAAGCCGTCGGTGTTGCGCTGGCTGATGTCGAAGCGGTACGAAAGCCTGTCGTCGATCGCCCCGCCGCTGCCGAAGGCCACCTGTCGCGTGGCGTCGGAGCCCAGCGTGACCAGCGCTTCATTGCGGATCGGGCCGCGCGTGGGCTTCTTCGGCACCACGTTGATCGCGCCGCCGATGGCGCCCTCGCCGTACATCACCGAGGCCGCGCCGCGCAGCACCTCGATGCGGTCGGCAGACCAGGTGTCGAAGGGGAAGGTGACGGTGCCCGCACCCGCGAAGAGGCGCGTGCCGTCGAAGAGCTGCATCACCGAACCGTGGCCCAGGAAGCCGCGAGCCCCCAGCGCGGTGCCGCCGTTGCCCGGGCCCGGCGCGCCGGTGATGCCGGTGGCTCGGGTGACGGCATCGACCACCGAGACGTCGCCGCGCGCGCGGATGGTGTCGCCCGTCAGCACCTCGATGCTGGCCGGCGTCTCCAGCGGCGTGAGGCCGAGGCGGCTGCCGGTCTGGGTGGGCTCGTCGATGGCCAGCGGCACGTGCCGGTCGGCCTCCACCTGTATGGGCTTGAGGCTCTGGCCGCCGCCGACGACTGTTTCGTCCTGGGATTGCGCCAGGGCCACCGAAGGCCCGAAAACCAGCCCCAATCCCAATGAAATGCCCGAAAGGCCCGAAAGACCCGAAAGGCGTGTCCTGCGCGGTGGCGGCACACCCTTGCGATCGCGCCGCGGCGATGCATGACCCATGTAGCTTCTCCTCCGGCCTGCGTCCCCGCAGGCTCCCGACCGATGAAGGACGCGGCGGAAGAAGAGGCGAAGGGACTGCGGCGGCTCGGGGGCGAGGGATGCGGCAGGCCCGGACACGCACTCCCGCAGCGTCCGAAGGCGGTTGCGAGGGCCGGTATCCGGGCTTGCGGAGCGCCGCGGCGTGCTTCATGTGGAGGCACGCCACGACGGAAATCCTCGCCTTCCCACGCCGAAGCGCAGTGGCTGCCCGTGCCAACCGAGATGGCACGTGCGTGAGGGTTTCCAGATCCGCTGACCGTTGCGGGGGCAGCGCAGGAATTGACGCATCGATCGATCAAGAGAACGACGACGCGGCGCACCTGCTTCCCGTTTAACCCCGTCGCCATGGATGAGATGGCGTGCGGGGCACCTTCGAACCGTGTTGCCCGGCGCGGTTAATGAAAACTGCCGCACCGGAACGGCGGGATTATAGGTAGCACCCCCTCGAGAGGGGCCGCGCCGCGGGCTTCAGCCGGGCTTTCCGTCGGGCCCGAACAGCCGCCGCATCATGGCCACGCCGGCCACCAGGGCGTTCGAATAGGTGGCGTAGGGCTCGTGGGCGGCTTCGAGCGGCACGTAGACGTGGGAGGTTTCGCCGGGCGTGTCGTCCACGGCCTCCATCAGCACCCAGTAGAACTCGCCCGCCTCCAGTTCGTGGACGGTGAGTGCGATGTTTCTGGGTGAGGGCATGGTGCAAGGATGAATGTGCTGCCTGACTACTGGATGAACAGGAAATGCACGGGCGTGGTTGACAGAGCTTTCGGGGTTCTCCTACAGAGCACGCCCCGGGTGCGACCTAATGTTGTATCAACAGGGACTCACGAGACTCCAAGAAGAACCGACCAAGAACAGGAGGCAGCATGAAGCACTTCACTCTTGAACCCGGCATGCGATCGAGCATCGGCGGCGCCTTCTACCCGACCGGCTACTCGATGGTGATGTTCCCCAGCGCCGAGGATGCGGACCGCATCGGCCACCGCCTGATCGAAAAAGGCATGAGCGGCGACGAGGTCTACCTGCTTCCAGCCGAGACGGTTCTCGCGGAGATCGTCCCGACCGTGAGGTCGGCCGACAGCCCCCTGCCCTCCGCCGGCACCGACGCGGCCACGGTGCGCGCCTATGCCAAGCTGGCGAAAGAGGGCCATACCGGCCTGCTCGTCAGGACGAAGGACGGCGCGGCCGCCGAACGGCTGATGGAGCTGGTGCGAACCGTGCCCTACTCCATCGCCCAGCGCTACCGCACGCTGGTGATCGAGGACCTCTGAAGTCCTGAAGGGAAAGAGTCCCTTTCAGGGGCCCTCAGGCCGGCACGGCCATCGACACGGCGCGCTGGACCACGTCGCGGGCCATGGCCTGGGCCAGTTCCTGCTCGCCGAGAAACACGGTGGCGGAGGTTTCCTGCGTGAGCAGCCGGGCCTCCTGCTCGTTGTGGCTGCGGATCACGGTCTGGATGGTCGGGTTGAGCGTGCGCGCGGTTTCCATCATCTGGCGCACGTTCATGGTGTCGGGCGTGGCCACGACCAGCACGCGGGCGCGGGCGATGTGGGCCTGGATCAGCACTGCCGGATCGGCCGCGTCGCCCCACACGGCCGGGGTGCCGGCCTCGCGCAGCTTCTCGACCAGTTCGCGGTTCTGCTCGGCCACCACGTAGGGGACGTCGTTCGCGTCGAGCTCCGCTGCGATGCGGCGCCCCACCCGGCCGTAGCCCACCAGCACCACCTGCCGCGAGAGGTACTTCGCCTCGGTGGTCATGGGCAGTTCGGCCAGCGGGTCGTCGCGCATCTCGAGTCCGCGCGCGAAGGAGGAATGGGCATGCAGCCATTTCTGCATCGGCGCGATCAGGCTGAACCACAGCGGATTGGTGGCGATGGAAATCAGCGCCCCGGCCAGCACCAGGCTCTGCCCTTCCACCGGCAGCAGGCCCAGCGAAACGCCCAGCCCCGCCAGGATGAAAGAGAACTCGCCGATCTGCGCCAGGCTGGCGCTGACCGTGAGCGCCGTGCCCAGCGGATAGCGGAACACCAGCACCAGCGCGCAGGCCGCGAGCGACTTGCCCAGCACGATGACCAGCACCACCGCCAGCACCTGCAGCGGCCGCTCGATCAGCACCGAGGGATCGAACAGCATGCCGACCGACACGAAGAACAGCACCGCGAAGGCGTCGCGCAGCGGCAGCGATTCCTGCGCCGCCCGGTGGGCGAACTGCGACTCGCGCATCACCATGCCGGCGAAGAAGGCGCCCAGCGCGAACGACACGCCGAAGAGCGCAGCCGACGCGTAGGCGATGCTCACTGCCGCAGCCACCACGCACAGCGTGAACAGCTCGCGCGAGCCGGTACGCGTGACCTGCCAGAGGATCCACGGGAACACGCGCCGCCCCACCACCAGCATCAGCGCGACGAAGCCGCCCACCTGCAGCAGCGTGAGGCCCAGCGTCTGCCACAGCGGATCGCCCGATCCGGCAGCACCCGACACGCCCAGCGTGCCCGCCAGCGGCGGCAGCAGCACGAGCACCAGCACCATCGCCAGGTCTTCCACCACCAGCCAGCCGACGGCGATGCGGCCGGTGAACGAATCGAGGATGCCCAGGCTTTCGAGCGCGCGCAGCAGCACGACCGTGCTGGCCACCGACAAGGCCAGCCCGAACACCAGCGCCGCGCCGGGGCTCCAGCCCCACCACAGGGCCAGGCCGCCGCCGAGCAGCGTGGCCACCGCGATCTGGGCGAGCGCGCCGGGCAGCGCGATCTTGCGCACGGCCAGCAGGTCGTCGAGCGAGAAATGAAGGCCCACGCCGAACATCAGCAGCATCACGCCGATTTCGGCTAGCTGGGCGGCAATGCCCGCATCGGCCACGAAGCCCGGGGTGAAGGGGCCGATGATCACGCCCGCCAGCAGGTAGCCGACCAGCGCCGGCAATCGCAGCCTGGCCGCCAGGAAGCCAAGTATGAGCGCCAGCCCCAGGCCGGCGGCGATCGTGTTGATAAGGGAGACGCTGTGGGGCATCGCTCCATTTTGCAGGAACGATGCCCGGCCTTTCATTTCGAACGGCCTTCCCGGCCGGCCGTTTCAGGCGGCCTGTTCAGCCCGCCATCTTGCTGGTGCGGGCGGCATCGAGCACCTCGGGCTCCTGCGCCTCCACCCAGCTCTCGTTGTTGAGCCCGGCCCGCAGGCGGGTCTCGTCGAGTTCGCCGGTCCACTTGGCGACCACGATGGTGGCGACGCCGTTGCCGATCAGGTTGGTCAGCGCGCGGGCTTCCGACATGAAGCGGTCGATGCCCAGGATCAGCGCCAGCCCCGCCACCGGCACATGGCCCACCGCCGACAGCGTGGCAGCCAGCACGATGAAGCCGCTGCCCGTGACGCCGGCCGCGCCCTTCGAGGTGAGCAGCAGCACCGCCAGCAGCGTGATTTCCTGCGTGAGCGTCATCGGCGTGTTGGTCGCCTGCGCGATGAACACGGCCGCCATCGTCAGGTAGATGGAGGTGCCATCGAGGTTGAACGAGTAGCCGGTCGGTATGACGAGGCCCACGCAGGTCTTGTTCGCGCCCAGGTTCTCCATCTTCTCCATCATGCGCGGCAGCACCGATTCGCTGGACGAGGTGCCCAGCACGATCAGCAGTTCTTCCTTGATGTACTTGATGAACTTCCAGATGCTGAATCCGTGGAATCTCGCGATGAGCCCCAGCACCACGAAGATGAACAGCAGGCAGGTCAGGTAGAAGGTGCCCATCAGCTTGCCAAGCGAGAACAGGCTGCCCAGCCCGTACTTGCCGATGGTGAAGGCCATTGCGCCGAAGGCACCGATG
The DNA here is from genome assembly GCF_003965815.1 of Variovorax gossypii. Lineage (GTDB taxonomy): Bacteria > Pseudomonadota > Gammaproteobacteria > Burkholderiales > Burkholderiaceae_C > Variovorax > Variovorax gossypii. The sequence continues at coordinate 1,294,325 of NZ_RXOE01000001.1, forward strand.
GGCGCCAGCTTCATGATGTAGTTGACGATGCCGAAGAGCACGTGCGAGCCCTTCTCGATCACGTCGAACACCAGCGTGCCGCGGCCGCCGAAGCGGTGCAGCGCGAAGCCGAACATCACGGCGATCAGCAGCACCTGCAGGATCTCGCCCTTGGCGAATGCATCCACCACCGTGTTGGGGATGATGTTCATGATGAAGTCGATCGTGCCGGTCATCTTGCCCGGGCCGGTGTAGGCCGCGATGCTCTTGGTGTCCAGCGTGGCCGGATCGACGTTCATGCCCGCGCCGGGTTTGAGCACGTTGACCAGCACCAGCCCCACGATGAGCGCGATGGTGCTCACCACCTCGAAGTACAGCAGCGCGAGGCCACCGGTCTTGCCGACCTTCTTCATGTCTTCCATGCCGGCGATGCCGACCACCACCGTGCAGAAGATGATCGGCGCGATGATCATCTTGATCAGCTTGATGAAGCCGTCGCCCAGCGGCTTCATCGCCTCGCCCGCCGCCGGGTAGAAATGGCCGAGCAGCACGCCGATGATCACCGCGGTGATCACCTGCACGTAGAGGGAGCGGTAGAGCGGGAGCTTTCTGGCGGATGTGCTTGTTGTGCTTTCCATGTTTGCCTCCGGAGGGTTGAAGACTGTAGGACGCGTATTCGCGGTTTTCTATCCGTGGAACCCGCATCGTCGAAATGAAAAGACCCGCCGAAGCGGGTCTTGTCGATCAGGTGTAAGTCAGCATGCTTAATGCATGTGGAGACCGCCGTTGACGGAGAAGTCGGCCCCCGTGCTGTAGCCGCCTTCGTCGGTGGCCAGCCACGAAATGATGGAGGCGATTTCGCTCGGCTCGCCCAGGCGCTTGACCGGAATGGTGGCCACGATCTTGTCGAGCACTTCCTGGCGGATGGCCTTGACCATGTCGGTGCCGATGTAGCCCGGGCTCACGGTGTTGACCGTCACGCCCTTGTTGGCCAGCTCCTGTGCGAGCGCCATGGTGAAGCCGTGCATGCCGGCCTTGGCCGCCGAATAGTTGGTCTGGCCCGCCTGGCCCTTGGCGCCGTTGACCGAGCTGATGTTGATGATGCGGCCCCAGCCCTTTTCGACCATGTCGCCCACCACCTGCTTGGTGACGTTGAACATGCTGTTGAGGTTGGTCTCGATGACCGCGCTCCAGTCCTCGGGCGTCATCTTGAGGAACATGCGGTCCCGCGTGATGCCGGCGTTGTTCACCAGCACGTCGATGGGGCCGTGCGCGGCCTTGGCGGCGGAGAAGGCTTCGACGGTGGATTGCCAGTCGCCCACATTGCCGACCGACGCATGGAACTCGAAGCCTGCGGCTTTCTGTTCGGCCAGCCACTTGGCGTAGTCGCGCGTGGGGCCGCAACCTGCGACCACGGTGAACCCGTCCTTGTAGAGACGCTGGCAGATGGCTGTTCCGATGCCACCCATGCCCCCGGTGACATATGCAACTTTCTTGCTCATGAGATTTCCTTTGTGTAATGGCAAAAGCCTGAACGGCCGCCTTCACTCTAGCGAGTTTCAAGCCATGGGCCCTCTGAGGAAAACACTGAGCCAAGCTTGCAACCAGCTGTCACGAAGAGTGGTCACGAAGCGGCCTTCGTGCCCAGCCTCTATCCTCTCATCCGTGCGTGTCCGCACAGGCAAAAAACCCAAGGAGTTCCAAAGTATGAATTTCGGGATCATCGTCTTCCCCGACGTCGAGGAACTCGACTTCGTCGGCCCCTGGGAAATGCTCACCATGTGGAGCAAGCTGGCCGGCGGTCCCGAGCACTGCCTGATCGTGGCCGAGAAGCGCGAGCCGGTGGCCTGCGCCAAGGGCCTTTCCATCAACCCGCACGTTTCCTTCGCCGACTGCCCCCAGCTCGACTGCCTGCTCGTTCCCGGCGGCATGGGCACGCGCCGCGAGGTCGACAACGTGGTCATGACCCGCTTCCTCGCCGACCAGGCGCCCGGATGCACCACGCTGATGTCGGTATGCACCGGCGCCTTCGTGCTGCACGCGGCCGGGCTGCTCTCGGGCAAGACCGCGACCACGCACTGGGGATCGCTCGACCGCCTGCGCGCGCTGGGCGACGTGAAGGTGGTGGAGCAGCGATTCGTGCAGGACGGCAACGTCTGGACCTCGGCCGGGGTATCGGCCGGTACCGACCTGATGCTCGCCTACATCGCCCACAGCGCGGGCGAGGAAGCCGCCGCCAAGGTGCAGCTGCAGGCCGAGTACTACCCCGCGGACACCGTCTACGGAAACACCGCGAGCCACGAGCGCGCGCCGGCCTACGTGAAGCGGCCCGGTCCGCGCTCCCACGCGCAATGAGCTCGCCCGTCCTCCCCGAACCGCTGCCCGTGCTCGCGGCGCGCGTAGGCGAAGCGCTGCGCGCGCGAGGCCAGACTGTGGCGGTGGTCGAGTCGTCGGCAGGTGGCCTGGTGTCGGCCGCCCTGCTCGCCATCGCGGGCGCCTCGGCGTACTTCAAGGGTGGTGCGGTCGTCTACTCGAGGCGAGCCGGCCGCGCCCTGCTGGACCTGACCGCCGAAGACATGACCGGCATGCGCGGCGAGACCGAGCCCTACGCCCGGCTCGTCGCCGGCCGGGTGCGCGACACCCACCACTCGAGCTGGGGCATCGCCGAAAGCGGCGCGGCCGGGCCGTCGCCGAGCCCGTACGGCGACGTGCCGGGACGCGTGTGCCTCGCGATCGTCGGCCCGGTCACGGTGAGCCGCACCGTCGAGACCGGCGATGCGGACCGACCGGTGAACATGGACCTGTTCGCGCGGCACCTGCTCACGCTGTTCGACGAAGTCCTGCGCGAACAGCCCCCGGCCTGACGAAGGAAAAGATCAGTCCGCCTGCACGCCCGCCGCGCGGATCACCTTGCCCCACTTGGCGACCTCCGCCGTCAGATGCGTACGCAGGCTCTCCGGGGTCTGCTTTTCCACCGGCACGATCTCCGAGCTGAGTTCGGCCAGCCGGTGCTTCACCATGTCGTCCTGCAGCCCGGCGCGCAGGGCAGCGTTGAGCTTCTCGATCACCGCGGGCGGCGTGCCCTTCGGTGCATAGATGCCGTGCCACACCCTCACGTCGAAGCCCTTGAGCCCCTGCTCGTCTAGCGTCGGGATGTTCGGCAGGCTCGACAGCCGCTGCGGCGTGGTCACGCCGAACACCTTCACCCGGTTGCCGTCCTTGATGACCGGCGCGGTCTGCGTGGTCTGGTCGCACAGCAGGTCGACCTGCCCGCCCATCAGGTCGTTGAGCGCCGGCCCTGCACCCTTGTAGGGCACGGTGGTCAGCTGCACCCCGATCTGGTTCATGAACAGCAGCCCGCACAGCTGCGACACCGCGCCCACGCCCGCGTTGGCCAGCGTGACCTTGTCCTTGTTGGCCTTCACGTAGGCCAGCAGCTCCTGGTAGTTGTTGGCCGGGAAGTCCTTGCGCGACAGCAGCGTCATCGGCACGTCCAGCACCTGGCCGACGTATTCGAAGTCCTTCAGCGGGTCGTAGTTGAGCTTCTTGTAGAGCGCGGGCGCGGTGGCCATGCCCATGTGATGGATCAGGATGGTGTAGCCGTTGGGCGCCGCCTTGGCCACCCGCGCGGGCGCGATGGTGCCGCCCGCGCCCACGGTGTTCTCGACGATCACCGGCTGGCCCAGCGACTTGCCCATGGGAATGGCCAGCATGCGCGCCACCACGTCGGTCGGACCGCCGGCCGAGTAAGGCACGACCATCGTCACCGGCTTGTCGGGCCATGCGGCCTGCGCCGATGCCGGCGCCTGGAAGGCGAGCAGGCAGGCGCCCGCGGACGCGGCGATCAGGGTCTTGAGTTTCCAGGTCTTCTTCGTTGCTCTCGTTGCTCTCGTCACTTGCTTGTCTCCTTTGTGGTTTGTCTCTGTTCAGGATTGCTCTTCGAGCGCGAGCAGGCGTTCGGCCAGCCGCACCACCGGCGCATCGACCATGCGCCCGTCGAGGCTCACGACACCGCCGCCGGCCGCGCGTATGGCCTCGACCACGCGGCGGGCCCACGCCAGCTCCTGCGCCGTGGGGCCGAGCGCCGCATGGACCGGCGCGACCTGGTCGGGGTGGATGCACAGCTTGGCGCCGAAGCCGCCGCGCCGGGCGCGCGCGGTGTCCGCCGCCAGCCGGGCGGCGTCGCGCCAGTCGGGTGTCACGCCGTCGATGGGCGCTGCAAGGCCGGCGCGGCGCGTGGCCAGCAGCAACGCGAGGCGCACCGGCACCAGTTCGGCCTCGTCGGCGTCGCAGGCCAGGCCCAGGTCGGCCTGGAAATCCAGGTTGCCGAAGGCCAGGCGCAGCACCTGCGGGGCGGCAGCAAGTTCGTCGACCGCAGCAAGGCCAGCGGCCGATTCGATCAGCGGCACCAGCACGGCCGCCGGTCCGGCGGCGACAGCCAGCCGAGAGAGATCGGCCGCGCGCTCCGCCTTGGGCAGCACGATGCCGGCGATCAGCCCCTGCGCGACGAGCGCCCCGACCTGCGCGCAATCGTCGTCGTGCCACGGCGTGCCGACCGCGTTGATGCGCACCAGCAGCCGTCGCCGGTCTTCGGCGGGCAGCGCGGCGAACGAAGATGCCAGTTGCTCGCGCGCCGATGCCTTGCGCTCGGGCGCGACGGCGTCTTCCAGATCGACGATCACGCCGCCCGCCCCGGTTGCGAGCGCGCGCGCATGACGCTCCGGCCGGTCGGCGGGCACGAAGAGAAAGGCGCGTGCCAGCGAAAGCGGCGGCGCGCTCACACCGCCCTCGCCTCGCGCAGGGCCGCGATGTCCGCCTCGCTGCGCCCGAGGCTGCGCAGGATGGCGTCGGTGTGCTCGCCGACCGCCGGGATCGGGTCCATGCGGTAGTCGAAGGCGCTCTGGCGTCCGGCAGGCAGCAGGGCCGGTATGTCACCCGCGGGCGAGCCCACCTGCCGCCAGCGCTCGCGCGCCTGCAGCTGCGGATGCGCCCACAGGCCGGCCATGTCGTTCATGCGGGCGTTGGCGATCTGCGCGGTGTCGAGCCGCTCCAGCACCTGCGGCGTGCTCAGCGCGCCGAAGGTCTCGAGGATGATGGCGCGCAGCGTCTCGCGGTTCTCGTTGCGCCGCGCGTTGCTGTCGAAGCGCGGGTCGGCGGCAAGCCCCGCCTGCAGCAGCACCTTCTCGCAGAAGGTGCGCCACTCGCGCTCGTTCTGCAGGCCCAGCATCACGGTGCCGCCGTCGCCCGCGGGGAACGGGCCGTACGGGTAGATCGTCGCGTGCGACGCGGCGCTGCGCGGCGGCGGCGGCGCGCCGTCGTAGGCGTAGTACATCGGGTAGCCCATCCACTCGGCGAGCGATTCGAGCATCGACACGTCGATGTGCGAGCCCTTGCCCGTCTTGCCGCGCTGGAGCAGCGCCGCGAGGATGCCGGTGTACGCATACATGCCGGCCGCGATGTCGGCGATGGAGTTGCCCGACTTGCAGGGCTCGTCCGGCGTGCCAGTCACCGAGAGAAAGCCCGCCTCGCTCTGGATCAGCAGGTCGTAGGCCTTCTTGTCGCGGTACGGTCCGTCCTCGCCGTAGCCCGAGATGTCGCAGACGATGAGCCTCGGGTGCTTCGCCTGCAGCGCCTGCGCGCCCAGCCCCATGCGCGCGGCGGCGCCGGGCGCGAGGTTCTGCACCAGCACGTCGGCATCGGCCAGCAACTCCTGCAGCACGGCGAGCGCGGCGGGCTGCTTGAGATCGAGCGTGAGGCTTTCCTTCGAGCGGTTCACCCACACGAAATGCGAGGCCTCGCCGCCGACGCGGGCGTCATAGGCGCGCGCGAAGTCGCCCACCTCGGGGCGCTCCACCTTGATGACGCGCGCGCCGAGGTCGGCGAGCTGGCGCGTGCAGAACGGCGCGGCGATCGCGTGTTCGAGAGAGATGACGGTGATGCCGTCCAGGGGTCTTGTCATTTGTTCTTTCTCCCGCTCAGGCCAGCACGACCGTGGCCTGCATCGTGAGCCAGCCGTCGGCGTCCTCGCCCCAGAGCGCAAAGGTCTTTCCGTCGCCCGACGGCTTGCCGTGCACGCGGAACGGCGCGATGTCGAAGGTCGGCCGCACCGCGCGGAACTCGAAGCGCGCGAGCTGCGCGCCCTGCACGTTGCGGCGCAGCAGGTCGACCAGCAGCGTGGCGATCAGCGGGCCGTGCACGATCAGGCCCGGGTAGCCCTCGACCTGCGTGACGTAGCGGCGGTCGTAGTGGATGCGGTGGCCGTTGAAGGTGAGCGCCGAGTAGCGGAAGAGCAGCACGTCGTCGGGCGCGATGTCGCGGCTGAAGGTGGCGTCCTTCGGCGCTGGCGTGGGCGGCGGGCCCGCTTCGCCAGGTTGCGCCGCAGCGCGGTAGACGATGTCGTGCTCCTCGGTGAGCGCGAGGCCACGTTCGTTGCGCACCTCGTGGCGCACCAGCACGAACACCAGCTCGCCGGTGCGGCCCGCCTTGTGCGTGACCGAGACGATGCGCGAGGTGCGCTCCACCTTGTCGCCGACCTGCAGCGGATTGCCCGGCTCCCACGCGAGCCGCCCGCCCGCCCACATGCGGCGCGGCAGCGGCACCGGCGGCAGGAAGCCGCCGCGCTTCGCGTGACCGTCCTCGCCGATCTCGGACTGGCGGTGGTGCGGCAGGAAGTAGAGCCAGTGCCACAGCTCGGGCAGGCGCGTGCCGGCCTGCGGCGGCGCGTCGTCGCGATCGAGCGTGGCGGAAAGCGCGCGCACGGGCGCGGCGGTGATGTCGTCGGCCAGCGTTTCGCTGCGGCCCTGCCAGGCCTGCAGCTTCGCCAGCGCCTCGCCGTCGATCGCGAGGGGTGAAGTCTGTGTGTCGTTGCTCATGGATTCCTGTTCGTCATTCAGTCGACGGCCGCGCCGGAGGCCTTGACGATCCGCGCCCACTTGGCGAGGTCGTCGTGCAGCAGCGCCGAGAAATGTTCGGGGGTGGTCGGCGCGGCGATCTCCACGCCCTGCTGGTCGAGCTTGTCGCGCAGGTCCTTCGAGGCCAGCGCCTTGCGCGTGGCGTCCTGCAGCGTGGCGAGCACGTCGGCCGGCACGCCCGCGGGAGCGAAGAGGCCGATCCACAGCGTGCCGTTGTAGCCGGGCACGGCCTCGGCGATGGTGGGCACGTCGGGCAGCACGGGAGAGCGTTTCTCGCCGCTGACCGCCAGCGCGCGCAGCTTGCCGGCCTTGATGTGCGACAGCGCCGAAGGCAGGCTCGCGAACACGATGGGCAGCTGTCCGCCCAGCACGTCGTTGAGCGCCGGTGCCACGCCCTTGTACGGCACGTGCTGCATCGAGATGCCGGCCATGCTGTTGAGCATTTCGCCGAGCAGGTGATTGAGCGTGCCGTTGCCGGCCGAGGCGTACTGGTAGTTCGCGCCCTTGGCCCGCGCGAGCTTCAGGAACTCGGCGAGGTTCTTCGCCGGGAACGAAGGGTTGACCAGCAGCACGTTGGGCACCGCGCCGACGAGGCCGACGGGCTTGAAGTCCTTCTCGGGGTCGAAGCCCGGGTTCTTGTACAGCGCCGGGTTGATGGCCTGGCTGCTGCTGATGGTCATGAGCAGCGTGTAGCCGTCCTTCGGGCCCTTGGCCACCAGCTGAGTGCCGATGTTGCCGCCCGCGCCGGGGCGGTTGTCGACCACCACGCTGGCGTTGTTCATCACCTCGCCGAGCTTCTGGCCCACGAGGCGGCCGACGATGTCGTTGGTGCCGCCCGCAGCCTGGGGCACGACGAGCGTGACGGGGCGCGAGGGATAGCCTTGCGCGAGCGCGGGGCCCGCCGGAAGCACGAACGCGGCCGCCAGCGACAGCAGCGCCAATGCGCGGAATTTCATGTGTCTTGTCTCCATGGCCCGCATGGTCTGCCGCCCTACCCTCGCGCGCAATCTGCCATTTCGGAACCCAGCCTTCCGCATTTCCGAAGGCTGCGGGCATCCCGCGGCCTACCATCGCCCGATGCTCTTCGACCTCACCGACCTGCGCCTCTTCGTCGCCACAGCCGAGCTCGGCAACCTCACGCGGGCGGCCGAGCGCCAGCACATGTCGCTGGCTGCCGCCAGCGCGCGCATCAAGGCGCTGGAAACGCAGGCCGGCCTGCAACTCCTTCAGCGCGAGGCCCGGGGCGTGCGGCTGCTGCCGCCGGGCGAAGCCTTCCTGCATCACGCGCGCCTCGTGCTCCACCAGACGGAGCAGTTGCGCGCCGACCTGCTCGAGTACGGTGGCGGCCTGCGTGGACACCTGCGCGTGTTCGCCAACACCACGGCGGTGACCGACTTCCTGCCCGAGATCCTGCCGGGCTTCCTGGCGCGCAACCCGCGCATCAACGTCGACCTTCAGGAAAAACCGAATGCTCAGATCCCGCGCGGCGTGCTCGACGGCCGCGCCGACATCGGCATCGTCGCCGGCCGCGTCGACACGCTGGGGCTGGAAGCCATTCACTTCAGCACCGACCGGCTGGTGCTCGCAACCTCGCGCAAACATCGCTTCGCCAAGCGCAAGAAGATCTCTTTCGCCGAGACGCTGGACGAGGACGCCATCGGCATGCAGCAAGGCAGCACGCTGCAGACCTTCCTTGCGCAGATCACCGACAACCTCGGCAAGCGGCAGAAGCTGCGCATCCAGCTCGGCAGCTTCGACGCCATGTGCCGGATGATCGGCAACGGCGTGGGCATCGGCGTGGTGCCGGAGTCGGCGGCGCGGCGCAACCAGGAAAGCATGCAGCTCGCGCTCATCGACCTCGCCGACGCCTGGTGCGTGCGGGAGCGATACCTGCTGGTGCGCGACCGCGCGGCGCTGCCGATCTACGCGCAGGCGCTGGTCGACACGCTGTGCCGGCACTATGCCGAGCAGCAGGCTTCGTCAGAAAGCTGAATGCGGCACCGTAAAAACAGCAACTTGCGCGCGAATGCTGAACAACCCGCTCCCGTCCCCATTTTCCGTGGACAACTTTGGGGGTAACTCATGAGGAGCCTTGTAAAACGAATGCAAGTCGTTGTTTTACAAGGGTATTCCTTAGTTTGCTCAAAATTTGGGCGGTGAACAACTTTGGCCACCAAAACCGCTTCACCGGGCCCTCAAACAGCCTCCAGGCCCAGTTTTTCACGGTTTCCCGTGAGCGAAAAACGCTATCGGATCAGCCACTTGCGACTGGAATGTGGAAAAGCCGGCTTCTTCCCCATTTTCAGTGCACAACTTTGGGGATAACTCATGCGGAGCCTTGTAAAAGGAACGCAAGTCGTTGTTTTATAAGGGCATTCCACACTTTGCCCAAATTTTGAGCGGTGAACAAGATGCCGCTGGCAGCGGGTGCCGGTGGCAAAAATCTGCTAGCGCAGGGAATAGACGCCGTTCGCCCAGAACGCGCCGGCGGCCGTCTGGAGCGAGACCGTCACTTTCCTGTTCTGCGGATCGACCTGCACTTCGCCGCCCGTGACCGGTACGACGACAGAAGGGAACGGACTTTCATCAGTGAGGACGATCTGCCCCGCTTCATAGCGCGCAGCCACGACCGGCTTTTCAGGCAGGCGAATCGACAGCGACGCGACCTCCCCGTACAGGAAGCCACCGTGACCGGAGATCGCCCACTTTCCGGTGGGCGCCTTCAGTGAAATCAGGTGAACCGGCTCCCTGCCCGCGCGGCAGCTGCAATCGAACGTGGCATACCGCGTCGGAAAGGAAACGCAACCCGACAGCAGGAACAGGAACACGAGAGCGGCGACGAACGACCGGCGCGCACTCACGGCCATCGATCAGTACGGGGGCGCCTTGCGCGCACGCTGCGCACGCGCCGCCTCGGTCCACCAGGCGAGGTCGTCGGCGAAGCGCCCGAACGAACGCTGCAGCGATTCACCGGCAGGCCCCGTCGGCTTGCCTGCCGCATCCAGCGTCTGCGAGATCGGCCCGACGGCCAGCGTGCTCGACACGACGACCATGCCCATCTCCGACAGGATCGAATGCCACACCGTGCCCGAGCGCACGCCCGAGAAACGCCCCGCCGAATAGCTCGCGATAGCCGCGGGGCGCCAGAACCACTCCTCGAGGAAATGGTCGGTGAGGTTCTTCAGGCCGGGCTGCGGGCCCCAGTTGTATTCGCCGGTGACGAAGACGAAGGCGTCGGCCGTGCGGATCTTCTCGGCCAGGGCTTCCATCGCCGCCGGCGCGGTGCCCTTCGGATATTCCTTGTACATGCGGTCGAGCATGGGCAGGTCGACCGCCTTCGCGTCGATCAGCTCCGCGTCGTCGCCGCGTTCGCGCAAGCCGGCGACGATGTAGTCCGCCAGGCGCACGCCCATGCGGTCGGAGCGGTAAGAACCGTAGAAGACCAGGATCCTGTCGCTCATGGCTGCACCCTATTTCTGTTCCGCTTCGAGCTTGTCCTGCGTGCGGGTGTCGAAGTCACCGGCGTCGTGGCGCTCGTGCAGCTGGCTCGAAGGCTGCCCCCAGGTGCGGTTGACCATGCGGCCGCGCTGCACTGCCGGCCGCTTCGCGATCTCGTCGGCCCAGCGCACCACGTTCCTGTATTCGCCTACCTGGAGGAACTCGCCCGCCTCGTAGAGCTGCCCCTTGGCGAGCGCGCCGTACCAGGGCCAGACTGCGATGTCGGCGATGGTGTATTCATCGCCCGCCAGATAGCGGCTTTCGGCCAGACGGCGGTCGAGCACGTCGAGCTGGCGCTTGGTTTCCATTGCGAAGCGGTCGATGGCGTATTCGATCTTCGTGGGCGCGTAGGCATAGAAGTGCCCGAAGCCGCCGCCCAGGTAAGGCGCGCTGCCCATCTGCCAGAACAGCCACGACAGGCACTCGGCGCGCGCCGCCCGCTCGGTCGGCAGGAATGCGTTGCCGAACTTCTCGGCCAGGTACTGCAGGATCGCGGCCGACTCGAACACGCGGATCGGCGCGTCGCCGCTGCGGTCCATCAGCGCGGGGATCTTGGAGTTCGGGTTCACCGCCACGAAGCCGCTGCCGAACTGGTCGCCTTCGTTGATGCGGATCAGCCAGGCGTCGTACTCGGCGTCCGCGTGGCCCAGCGCCAGCAGTTCCTCGAGCATCACCGTCACCTTCACGCCGTTGGGCGTTGCCAGCGAATAGAGTTGCAGCGGATGCCTGCCTACCGGCAGATCCTTCTCATGCGTGGCGCCCGCGATTGGACGGTTGATGTTCGCGAAGCGCCCGCCGCTTTGCTTGTTCCATGACCAGACGGTGGGCGGCGTGTAGGCTGTCGTGCCATTCATGCGATGAGTTCCAGGAGTTGAACGGACGATGATCATTCTCTACGACTGCGCCACCGCACCCAGCCCGCGGCGCGCGCGCATCCTGCTTGCCGAGAAGGGCATTTCGCACGCGACCGTGCAGGTCGACCTCGCTCGTGGTGAGCAGATGGGCGACGCCTACCGGGCGATCAATCCGCAATGCACCGTGCCGGCACTGCGCACGGACGAAGAAGACGGCCTGCTGCTGACCGACAACGCCGCCATCGCGGCCTGGGTGGAGGCCCGATACCCGCAGCCGCCGCTGATGGGCGTCACGCCGCGCGAAAAGGCGGAGATCGCCAGCTGGAACTGGCGCATCGAATTCGAAGGCCTGCTGGCCATTGCCGAGACGCTGCGCAACAGCTCCCCCGCCATGGCCGACCGCGCGCTGCCCGGACCGGTGAACTACGCCCAGATCCCCGAGCTCGCACAGCGCGGACTCGCGCGGATCCAGCATTTCTTCGAGACGCTGAACGAACGACTGGCCGGCCGCGATTTCATCGCCACCGACCGGCTCAGCATTGCGGACATCACCGCCGTGGTGGCGGTGGATTTCGCCCGCGTGGTGCGGGTCAAGCCCGGGGAGCAGCACCCCGAGCTGCTGCGCTGGCGCGCGGCGATGGCGCAGCGGCCGTCGATGGCGATGGCGCGCTGAAGTCGAAGGGCCAAGGGTCCATTCGGATAGGGTGCAGTATCTTGACCGGGCCGAGCTGCTGCCGCTCCTCGAGCGATAGACCGTCCGAATAGTCGGCAAACAGCGTGCCGCAATCGTCGGCCAGGAACGGGACGCCGCGCTGCCAGATGATGCTCCAGTACGGACTCTTGGTCGGGCCGTGATGGCTTCCATCGCAGATGGTCGAACAGTCGAGCATCACGCAAAGCTCTCCTGCCAGCCGAAGCCCCAACTCGTACTGGTGCGACTCCTGACCGCCGACGACCCATCCGTTGATGACGAACGGGAACTCGCTGGGGTTCGGGTCGATGCTGAGCGCAATCTCGGCATCAAACGTGGGATCGGCAAGATCGCCCCACCACACCCGCGCGCCAGAAGCATGACGTGCAAGCGCCTGCTCGATGATCTCGCGCGTTGGCTCTCTGGAAAGGCCGACCCACATGACTGGTGGCGGTGAAAGATCGAATGGGACGTACCCGCCTTTCGGCCGACACGTCCCTTGTACGCTGGTTAGCGTTCGATCGTCAGCGCCACGCCCATGCCCCCGCCGATGCACAGCGAGGCGATGCCCTTCTTGGCGTTCTGGCGCTGCATTTCGTGCAGCAGCGTCACCAGGATGCGGCAGCCCGACGCGCCGATGGGGTGGCCGATGGCGATGGCGCCGCCGTTGACGTTCACCTTGTTGATGTCCCAGCCCATTTCCTTGTTCACGGCGCAGGCCTGCGCGGCGAAGGCTTCGTTGATCTCGAGCAGGTCGAGGTCGGCGGCCTTCCAGCCGGCGCGCTGCAGCGCCTTGGTCGAAGCGGGCACGGGGCCCATGCCCATGATGGCGGGGTCGAGGCCGGCGGTGGCGTAGCTGGCGATGCGGCCCAGCGGCTTCAAGCCGAGGGCTGCGGCCTTCTTGGCCGTCATCACCATCACGGCGGCGGCGCCGTCGTTCAGGCCCGAGGCATTGCCCGCGGTCACGCCGCCGGCCTTGTCGAAGGCGGGGCGCAGGCCGGCCAGGCCTTCGGCGCTGGTCTTGCGGTTGATGAATTCGTCGGTGTTGAAGACGACGGGGTCGCCCTTCTTCTGCGGAATGCTCACGCCGACGATCTCGTCCTTGAACTTGCCGGCGTCCTGCGCGGCGGCGGCCTTGGTCTGGCTGCCCAGCGCCAGTTCGTCCTGCGCGGAGCGGTCGATGCCGTACTTCTTGGCCACGTTCTCGGCGGTGATGCCCATGTGGTACTGGTTGTAGACGTCCCACAGGCCGTCGACGATCATGGTGTCGACCAGCTTCCAGTCGCCCATGCGCTGGCCGTTGCGCGAGTTGGGCAGCACGTGCGGTGCGGCGCTCATGTTTTCCTGGCCGCCGGCGATCACGATCTCGCTGTCGCCCGTGGCCACGGCCTGCGCCGCCAGCATCACGGCCTTCAGGCCCGAGCCGCACACGGCGTTGATGGTGAGCGCCGGGGTTTCCTTGGTGCCGCCGCTCTTCAGCCATGCCTGGCGCGCGGGGTTCTGGCCCGCGCCCGCTGCCAGCACCTGGCCCATGATGGCCTCGCCGACCTGCTCGGCCGTGAGGTTGGCGCGTGCAATCACTTCCTTGATCACGATCGCACCCAACTCCGTGGCCGGAATGCCGGCGAGCGAGCCGCCGAACTTGCCGACTGCCGTGCGGGCTGCCGAAACGATGACGATGTCTTCCATGAGGTTCTCCGTTGAAGTGATTTGAAACTCTGTTGCTACGGCCTTGCCGAGCCGAACTCCGTCAGGCCTTGGCCTTGACGTAGCGTCCCGGTGCCGGCTCGATGGCCTTGTAGGCCTTGCCATTGCCGTACGCCCTGGGAGCGGGAATCTGTTTGCCCGCGTGCCCCTTGAGCCATTGTGCCCAGTCGGTCCACCAGCTGCCGGGATGCTCCTGCGCGCCGGTCAGCCATTCGGCCTGGGTCTTGGGGAACTTGCCGTCCTCGCGGATCCAGTGGCTGCGCTTCTTCTTGGCGGGCGGGTTGATCACGCCCGCGATGTGGCCCGAGGCGCCCATCACGAAGCGCTTCTTGCCGGGCAGCAGCTGCGTGGAGGCGTACGCGCCGCCGATGGGCACGATGTGGTCTTCGCGCGAGCCGTAGATGTAGGCCGGGATGTCGATGCTGCCGAGGTCGATCTTCTCGCCGCAGACGGTGAGCGCGTTCGGCTTGGCCAGCTTGTTCTCGTGGTACGTGTTGCGCAGGTACCAGGCGTAGAACGGGCCCGGCAGGTTGGTGGCGTCGCTGTTCCAGTACAGCAGGTCGAAGGGCGGCGGGGTCTCGCCCTTCAGGTAGTTGCCGACCACGTAGTTCCACACCAGGTCGTTGGGCCGCAGGAAGCTGAAGGTCGAGGCCAGGTCGCCACCGGGCAGCAGGCCGCCCTTGCCCAGCTGCATCTCGCGGTACTGCACCATCTGCTCGTCCACGAAGATGTCGAGGATGCCGGTGTCGCTGAAGTCGAGGAAGGTGGTCAGCAGCGTGACCGAGGCGGCCGGCTTCTCGCCGCGCGCCGCGAGCACGGCCAGCGCGGTACTCAGGATGGTGCCGCCCACGCAGAAGCCCAGCGCGTTGATCTGCCTGCTGCCCGTGATCTCCTGCACCGTGTGGATCGCCTTGATGGCGGCGTTCTCGATGTAGTCGTCCCAGGTGGCCTTGCTCATCGACTCGTCGGGGTTGCGCCAGCTCACCACGAACACGCGGTGGCCTTGCTCGTTCGCATAGCGGATCAGCGAGTTCTCGGGCTGCAGGTCGAGGATGTAGAACTTGTTGATGCAGGGCGGCACCAGCAGGAAGGGCCGCTCATGCACCTTGGCGGTGAGCGGCTTGTATTCGAGCAGCTGGAAGAACTCGTTCTCGAACACCACGGCGCCCTCGGTGGTGGCCACGTTGCGCCCCACTTCGAAGGCACTCTCGTCGGTCATGCTGAGGTGGCCCTGCCTGACGTCGTGCAGCAGGTTCTGGATGCCCTTGGCGATGCTCTCGCCCTGCGTGTCGATGGCCTTCTTCTGCGCCTCGGCATTGAAGGCCAGCGAGTTGCTGGGCGCCGAGGCGGCCATCCATTGCTCGACGGCGAAGCGCAGTCGGGCCTTGGTCTTCTCGTCTGCCTCGATGGCCTCGGCCATGCTCAGCATGGTGCGGCCGTTGAGCAGGTACACGGCTGCCGAGAAGGCCGAAAGCGGATTGCGGCCCCAGGCATCGGCGGCGAAGCGCTTGTCGCCCTCGGGCTTCGCATCGAAGCCCTGGCGCCATAGCTCTGTGGCCTCGGCAAGGTACTGCTGCTGGATGGACTGGAGTTTTTCGGGATCGATGGAAAAACGGGGCAGATCGGGCATCTTCATGCCCTGGGGCAGTTCCCATAGCGGCGTGCCGCCGACATTGAAGGCCGAAGCCCCCTGTGCGGCGGACTGCTGGAACGATTCCAGCGCCTTGCTCCACCCTTCCGAAAGTGCCTGCTGGAAGGGCGCGAACGCATCGGCCCCCGTGGCTTGTTGCTTCATCATGTCTCCTGGTCCTCGCCTGAAACGGTACGGATGGCTTGCGTGTTTTGAGTATGCTGCATTCAAAGGGCCCTCACAACGCCGCCCTCCTCACTTACCAACTGAAACTTTCCGTGTTTATCCATCTGATCGTCATCGGCTGGTTGTATGTCGCCTTGATGATGGCCGTGGCCGAGGCCACCAACACCACAGGCACCGTGCTGGGCGCCATCTTCACATTTCTTTTGTACGGTTTGGCGCCGGTGGCACTGGTGGTTTACCTGATGGGCACTCCCGCACGGCGCCGAGCGATCAAGCAGCGCGAACTCGAGGCTCAGGAAGCCGCGAGGCGCGCGGCGGCCGAGGCTGCGGGCTCAAACCTTCCAGACCAGGGCGGCGAAGCGCCCGCTGACGCCGTCGCGCCGGTGCGAAAAGAACCTTGAAGCGTCGGTGACGGTGCACCACGGATCGCTGCCGTCGTTGCCGTACACCGCCCCGATGCCCGCGGCTTGCAGCCGCTGCCGCGCCAGCGCCGGCAGGTCGGCCAGCCATTTGCCTTGCGCCGGCGCGGGCCGGAAGCAGGATGCGGCTTCGGGTGAATGCGCCTCGAAGGCGGCCTTGACCTCCGGCCCCACCTCGAAGGCCTTGGGACCGATGCAGGGGCCAAGCCAGGCAATGACGCGCGAACCGCCCTCGGCCTCGAAGGCCTTCGCGGTCTGCTCGAGCACCCCGCCCGCCAGTCCGCGCCAGCCGGCATGCGCTGCCGCCACGCGGTGGCCGGCTTCGTCGGTGAAGAGCACGGGAAGACAGTCGGCCACCATGATCGTGCAGGCCAGGCCTGCGGCAGTGGCGGTGCAGGCATCGGCCGCGGTGCCGTCGCGCACCATGTCCTGTGCGGCATCGAGCGCGACCACGCCCGTGCCGTGCACCTGCTGCAGGAAGACCGGACGCGCGCCGACAGCGGTGCGAAGGCGATTCCGGTTCTCCGCCACATGCGCGGGCTCGTCGCCCACGTGGTCGCCGAGGTTGAAGCTGCGGTAGCGCCCCGTGGAAACACCGCCCTCGCGCGTGGTGCACACGGCCCGCACGTTCGGCGGCGCGGGCCACTCGGGCACGAGCCAGCGTGCATCCATGGGCTTCAGGCTTCCGCGTCGGGCGCCTGCGAAGGCTGGGCGCGCTGGAAGGCCTCGTGCTCCATGCAGGCCTCGAAGGCGGCCATGGTGCGCGGCAGGCCGCTGAAGTCGCAGTCGAAGCGGCGGCCGTTGAAGATCTGCGGCACCAGGCAGCAGTCGGCCATGGTGGGCGTGTCGCCCCAGCAGTAGGTGCCGGCGGGGTACTGCGCGAGCTGGCGCTCGAAGGCCATCAGGCCGTCGCGCACCCAGTGGCGATACCAGGCATTCTTGGCGTCCTCGTCGAGCTTCAGGTCCTTCACGAGGTACTTGAGCACGCGCAGGTTGTTGAGCGGGTGGATCTCGCAGGCGATCGACTGCGCCAGCGCGCGCACGTGGGCGCGGCCCACCGGATCGCTGGGCAGCAGCGGCGGCTCGGGATGCACTTCGTCAAGGTACTCGATGATGGCCATGGACTGCGAGAAACGCTCGCCCTCGTCCTCGAGCAGCGGCACGAGCCTGTCGGCGGAGATGGAGGCGAAGGGGCCGGTACGGTGGTCGCCGCGCGCGATGTGCACGGGGATGTATTCGAAGTCGAGGCCCTTCAGGTTGAGGGCGATGCGCACGCGGAACGAGGCGGAGGAGCGGAAGTAGTTATGCAGCTTCATGATTTCGCAAGCATAGCGCTCCCTCCATGGCGCAGCGTCACGAGCGGGCTATAGCCACCAGCACGCAGCGGAAGTCCAGCAGCGCGGCCTTCGGCGACGTGGTGGCGATGGCATCCCGCCACTCGTCGAGGATGCGGCGTGCGGCTTCTTCCTGGCGGGCGGCGATGCCGATGCGCCATGGCCCCAGGGTGCCGGGCTCTTCGCCCTCGCCGTGGTTGTGCCGGCCCTCGCCGTAAGGGCGCCCCTCGGAACAGGCGCGGCAGAGAATCTGCATGCTGGTCGTCCAGTTCTCGGCGCTCGCGTCGGCGGCCTCGAAGCGCCGGACCAGCGCCTCGATGTCTTCCTTCGTCGCGTCCTCGACCATGACCTCGTAGGTCGAGTAGTCGGAAGGAGCGATCAGCTCGAGCGCGTCGAACACCGGCACCTCGCGCTCGCCCCGCAGGCGGTAGCCGTTGGCCGCGCCGTCGTGCAGCACGAGGTCGCCATAGCGGTGGCCGCTGTCAGGTGTGGGCACGTTGCGCAGGATGGCCCGTGCCGGGTCGATGCGGTCGGCCCACACCACTTCACTGGCCTCGTCGCCGTGCACGCGGATGGGCGTGAGCCCGATGAAGAGGTCGACCGGCCCCTCGCCGTCCGGCACCTTGATGCCGTACTGCCGCCAGGCGTTGCGGGCGGCGTCCCAGTCTCCCAGCGCCGTGGCCGCGATGCCGAGGTTCCAGATGGCGCCCTCGTTGCGCGGATCGCATTGCACGGCGCGGGCATTGGCTTGCAGCGAGGCGGCCCAGTCGCCGCGGTACTTGTGGATGAGGCCGATGTTGTACCAGGGGGCCGACCAGTTCGGCAGCACCGCGCCGGCCTGGGCATAGGCCTCCAGCGCGCCGTCCTGGTCGCCCTCGTCGTCGAGGCGGCGACCTAGTTCGTTGAGCGCGTTGGCCTTGCCGGCCTTGCCGATTCGGATGGGCATGGTGGGAAATGAGGGGAATGGAGAAGGAATACGCCGCTCGGGCCGTCTATTGTGAGCCCCGCGCCTCTGGCACACTGCCGGTTTCCCGCCCAGGTTTCGTTGAAAAAGGACACGTCTCAATGGCTTCCGAGTTCGTCTTCGCCCCGTCCCCCGCCGTCTCGGTGCCGGTGGCCGGCCAGTCCGCCCGCTTTCCGGTGCACCGCATCTACTGCGTGGGCCGCAACTACGAAGATCACGCCAAGGAAATGGGCTTCACCGGCCGCGAGCCGCCCTTCTTTTTCATGAAGCCCGCCGACGCGCTGGTGGTGGTCGACGCGGGCCAGACCGGCACCATGGCCTACCCCTCGCTCACGAAGAACCTGCACCACGAGATCGAACTCGTGGTCGCCATCGGCACCGGCGGCAGGAACATCGCCGCGGCCGACGCGCACAAGCACATCTACGGCTATGCGGTCGGCCTCGACATGACGCGCCGCGACCTGCAGAACGACATGAAGAAGCAGGGCCGCCCCTGGGACATCGGCAAGGGCTTCGAGCAGAGCGCGCCCATCGGCCCGATCGTGCCCGTGGCGCAGGCCGGCGACGCCGAGAAGGCCGAGATCTCGCTGCAGGTCAACGGCACCGACCGCCAGCGCAGCAACGTGAGCAAGCTGATCTGGAACGTGGCCGAGACCATCGAGCACCTGTCGGCGGCCTGGGAGCTGCAGCCCGGCGACCTGATCTACACCGGCACGCCCGAAGGCGTGGCCGCCGTGGTGGCCGGCGACACGCTCGTGGGCGAGGTCGCGGGCCTGCCGGCGCTGACCGTCAAGATCGTCTGAAGACGGCGGCCGGACCCATTCATGCTCCTGCGCGTACCCATCAAGCATTGCAAGAACTGCGGCACCGCGGTGGTCTACCGCGTGCCGGACGACGGCGACACCAAGCAGCGCGCCGTCTGCCCGGCCTGCCACACCATCCACTACGAGAACCCGCTGAACGTGGTCGGCACCATCCCCGTCCTGGGCGACAAGGTGCTGCTGTGCAAGCGCAACATCGAGCCGCGCTGGGGCAAATGGACGCTGCCGGCCGGCTTCATGGAACTCGAGGAAACCACCGCCCAGGGCGCGGCCCGCGAGACCGACGAGGAGGCCGGCGCGAACTTCGAGATCGAGGGCCTGTTCTCGGTGATCAGCGTGGTTCGCGTGGGCCAGGTGCACCTGTTCTACCGAGCGCGCCTGCTCGACGACAAGTTCGACCCGGGCCACGAGACCATCGAGGCGCGGCTCTTCACCGAGGAAGAGATTCCCTGGGACGAGATCGCCTTCCGCACGGTGCGCGAGACGCTCGAGCACTACTTCGAGGACCGGCGGAGCGGCAGCTTCGACCGCGTGCACGAGCTCAGCATCGTTTGACGAAATCCATGAACAAGACACTTCGCGCCACCCTCCTGTGCGGCGCCAGCCTCGGCTTCGCGCTGGCGGCAGCGGCGGCCAGGGCCGAAACCGTGGGCGACGTCGACACCGCCTTCAAGCTCATCGGCCCCGACCACAAGATCGTGATCGAGGCCTACGACGATCCCAAGGTCAACGGCGTGACCTGCTATGTCTCGCGCGCCAAGACCGGCGGGCTGGCCGGCGCCTTCGGCGTGGCCGAGGACAAGGCCGAAGCCTCCATCGCCTGCCGCCAGGTCGGCCCGGTGAGCATCACGCAGCCGCTGCCCAAGCGCGAGGAGGTCTACAGCGAGCGGCTGTCGGTGCTCTTCAAGCGCCTGCGCGTGGTGCGCATGGTGGATGCCAAGCGCAACACGCTGGTCTACCTGACCTACTCCGACCTGCTGATCGACGGCTCGCCCAAGAACAGCGTGACGGCGGTGCCCATCGACCGCGGCACGCCCATTCCGCTCAAGTAGCGCCATCCGGGCATCCGGGGCAGGCAATGCCCCGGATGCCCGATGCCCTCTTCACAGCCGGTTGCTCTTTCGCGCAGCGCCGGCGCGGCGGTTTGCTAGCATCGCCCGCATGGCGCGCCCCGCGCGTGCCGGTTTGCAGGAACCCTCCGCAACGAACCCGTTCGAACAGAGCCCATGCACCTTCAGACTTTTGTTTTACGCACCGGCGCCATGGCGCTGCTCGCCGCGGGCCTCGCGGCCTGCTCCACCGTCGACCTCAACACGCCCTGGCCGGCGCCCCCGGCGGCCAAGCCACCGGTGCAGCAGCGCCCGGCGGCACTGTTCATCCGTCCCGCGAACGGCCCGACCATCGCCCGCTTCGACGGCGACCGCGTCAAGGGCATCGACATCGCCGGCAACCTCGGCGACCCGGTCGTCGCCTCGGCCGACGGCCGCGTGGTGTACGTGGGCGGCGAACTGCCGGCCTACGGCAACATGGTCATCGTCAAGCACAACGAGACCTTCCTCACGGCCTATGCGCACGTGCAGACCATCCTGGTGAAGGAAAACGCCGTCGTCCGCCAGGGCGACAAGATCGCCGAGATGGGCCGCAGCAACGCCGACCGCGTGAAGCTGCGCTTCGAGATCCGCAAGAACGGCAGCCCGGTCGATCCCGAGCCGTATCTCAGCGGTCGCCTGATGCAGTAACGGCCGACGGGCCGACGGCCCGGCCGCACTCGCCGCCAATGAAAAAGCCCCCTTCCGGGGGCTTTTGTTTTTCTTCCGCTTTTCCAGGGCGCCCGAATAACGGGCGCCCTGCCTCCCTTCCTCCCTGTATCAGTCGGTCATTCGGCCGTGGTGTTGTCGCGAAGCACGATCTCGCGCCAGTTGCTGTCGTAGGTGCTGACGAACATGTTCCTGTAGTAGACCGAGCCCTGCGCCGGCAGGTTGAAGGTCTTCGATGCCGTGCCCGTTGCCGAGGGAGCGACATCGGCCCGGTCTGTCGCACCGGCCGAGGGGCCCGCCATCAGGTTCAGGAAGAACTGCGCGGCGAAGCCCGCGTTCAGGCCGGTGGCGCTGATGGCGAAATCGCTCCCGCCCACATAGGACGACAGGGCCGGCGTGGTCGAGAAGGCCGGGTAGCTGACCGCGGCGGTTTCGGCCAGCGTCAGCGGACGGCCATGGAAGCGGTGCCTGTAGATGATGTCGAAGCCGTTGAACTTGGCCACCGTCGTGCCGTCGCTCTCGTAGGCGGTGAAGGTGTACTCGGGCGTGGCGGGAAGCGCCGCGATCGCGCTGTCGCCCAGGCCGGCGTTCGGCAGGCCGGCGCAGTTCGAGGTCAGGTAGTAGTAGTTGTAGGTCGACGAGCCATCGATCGGCCACGCGCCACCACCCGAAGGACGCACGTGGCGCAGGCCGCCCGCGGGCAGGCCCGGGCCGGTGACGACCACCGACGCGACGTTGCCGCTGTTGGAGGTGTTCGTGTCCTGGATCTCGAACTGCAGCGAGCTGCTCACGCAACCCGTCGCCTTCTCCTTGGTGGCGTGCATGTGCGGATTGATGTCCAGCACGCGCCCGTCGCCGCGCAGGCGCCACGCACCGTCCGTGCCCTTCACGATCTGCATGCCCTGCGTGTTGCTGAAGGCGATGCCGTTCTTGTCCTTGTGCGTGAACTCGACGTAGGCGCGCGGGCTCGTGTTGTTGGCGTCGATGGTGTAGTTGATGCGCTGGATCACCACGTCGGTGAAGCTCGCGCCCACGAGGCTGGTGTCGGTCGCCGTCTCGTTGGCGAACTGCGAGGCGCTGAGGTCGGAGAACCTGAAGCCGTAGGTGCCGGTGACGGGATTGGTGCCGTCGGTCATCAGCGACAGCAGCTGCGACGGCGCGGGCAGTCCGGTGGCGAACTTGCCCACGAAGTCCGCGAGCACCTTGCGGATCGCCACGATGTCGTCGGCCGCGGTGTCCATGCCGGAGCCGCTCATCGGCGCGGCGGCGGGCTCGGCCGCGGCCTTCACCGCCAGGTCGTCGGAGATCTGCTGCTGGGTGACGATGTTGGTGATGGTCGCCACGTTGGTGGCCGGGTCGACGCTCACGCGCAGCACGTCCAGCGCCTTGTCCAGCGCGCTCGACAGCGGCGTGAAGGCGGTGCGCAGCAGGTCGATGCTGGCGTCCACGCCCATGGCCTGCAGCACCGGCAGCAGCTTGGCCTTGAGCGCGTCGGACTCGGCCTTGAGCTCGTCGGCCGAGAGCGAGGCGAACTCGCCGCCGTCGAAATACTGCGAGGCCAGCCGGCCGGCGATGTTGGCCACCACCAGGTCGGTCAGCGGCGTGATGTTGATGGTGCCGTTGACGTCCGCCGCGGTCGCGGCCGAATGGATCACCACGCGCTCGCCGGCCACCGTGCCCTCGGCGCGGAAGACGAAAGGCGCGGTCATGCCGCTCACGTCGATCTTGTAGTTGCCGTCGACCAGCGGTTCGGTCTTGGTCGCGCCCTTGGCGTCCTTGACCGTGACGGTACCCACCAGCGGCAAACCGGAGGCCGCCGTGCCCGAAAACGTAACAGGCGCCGATGCGGCCGGCGGATCGCTGGCCGGCGGGTTGCTGCTACCGCCCGCGGCCGGGAAACCGGCGAAGCCGCCGCCTCCGCCACCACCGCCGCCGCCACAGGCACCGAGCGAGATCAGGAGCGCCACCGCGCACGCGCAGCGCGTCGTCTTGAAGAAGGACCGGCCGGAGGCCGCTGGGGTCGCGAAGTTTGTATTCATGGATGGTCTTGTCTAGTGAAGGGGCAAACAAAAGAATCAACTCGTAACACGAGCGTTGCGATTCTTCTGGAGCCCCCTCCTGTCGACCATCCTCTGTTTTGAGGATGCGGGACGTGCCCGCCTAAAGCAGGCTCTCGGGTACCAGCGGCGCGAGCAGTTCGAGCTTCCACCTCGACCAGAAGTCCGTTTCGGGCTCCCGGTGCAGGATAGTGTCGGCCGCGTCGCCCGAGGCCGGGCTCACCCACTCGATGGCGCCCGTCGGGCCCAGCTGCAGCTGGTAGGCGCCGTCCAGCCGTATGAAGCCGATCAGGCTGGTGAGCTGCTGGGCGATCTGCGGGCTGAAGATGAAGATGCCGATCTCGGTGTTGTGCAGCATCGAGCGCGGATCGAAGTTCATCGAGCCGATGAAGACGATCTTGCGGTCGATCACCGCCGACTTGCCGTGCAGCCGGCCGCTGGCCGAGCCGTACATGCCGAAGCGCTTCGTCTGCTCCACCCGCTTGGGACTGAGCTCGTAAAGCTCCACGCCCAGGCGCAGCATCTGCGAGCGGTAGCGGCGGTAGCCGATGTGCACCAGCGACTCGTCCGTGGCCGCCAGCGAATTGGTGACGATGGTGTAGCTCACGCCGTTGCCGCGCACGATGCGGATCGTCTCCATGCCGCCGCGCCCCGGAATCAGGTAGGGCGTGGTCTGCATGATCTCGTTCTCGGCGCCGCGCAGGTAGCGCTGCACGTTGTAGAGCACGCTGTCCTTCGACTCGTCGGCCGGCAGGCCGCGCGCCTCGTCGGTCGCTCCCAGCGCCTTGGCGGGCGGATCGGCGTACGCCTCGGCGCGCGCCCAGACCAACTTCAGCGCGCCGGCGTCGAGGTCCTTGGCCAGCGGGTTGTTGCCCAGCAGGTCGGTGGAGCCTGGCTCCTCGGGATGCAGCTGCTCGGGGCCGGTGGTCAGGCGATCGAAGCGATCGCGCAGCTGCCGCGGCGTCTCGCCGGTGGGCGGCACCAAAGACTCGATGGGATAGACGTACTGGCTGTTCCAGTACATGTCGAACAGCGAGGACAGCCTGGGCACCACCTCGCCGGCCACCAGCGTGTCGATGTCGATGAAGTTCGAGCCTCCGTCGCGCAGGAAATACTCGTTGGCCATGTTGCGCCCGCCCATCACGGCGATGGTGTTGTCCACCACGTAGAGCTTGTTGTGCATGCGGCGGTGCACGCGGTCGAAGTCGAGAATCGACCAGGCCCAGCGCGTGCCGAAGCGGTCGCGCCCGGCGGGAAACGGATTGAAGAGCCGCACCTCCACGTTCGGGTGCGAGGCGAAGCTGGTGAACAGCGGATCGGCGCCGGCGGTGTAGAGGTCGTCCACCAGCAGCCGCACGCGCACGCCCCGGTCGGCCGCGTCACGCAGGGCACGCAGCAGGTAGCGGCCGGTCTCGTCGTTCTGCACGAGGTAGTACTGCACGTCGATGGAGCGCTGCGCCCGGCGCGCGAGCTCGATGCGCGCATGCAGCGAGAACTGCGGCATCGGCAGCAGCCTGAACCCGCTCAGCGGCTCGCCGGGCGGCGCCGCCGCCTTCACCAGGCGGCCGAGCGTGGTTTCGGTTCCGTCGGCGATGGCCGCCGAGGGCTTGCGCGGCACTTCCGCCGGCAGTCCGGCGCAGCCCGCCAGGCACAGGGCCGCGAGGCCGAGCAGCAGCCATGCGAGCCATCGGACATGCGGTTTGTCGGATGTCCGGCGGCAGGAATTCGGCATGGATGGCGGCGCGTGGGTTGGGTCGTGGGTCGGGCGTGACCCGGAAAAAGGCTCGCGGTTTCTACCACGAGCCCGGCCCATGTGCTGCGCCGCCGCACGAGATTCAAGGCCCCCTCAGGAGCGGCGCGACGGCCCCCATTGCCTGACGAAATGATCGGCCCGCAGCGTGGCCCGCTCGACCGCCGCGTCCCACGACAGCTGCTGAGTGATGACGAGCGCGCAGCGCGGAATGCCGCTGAAGCTCAGTTCGGCGATACCGGCGTAGGTGCCGCTGGGCGTACGCATGAGCTCGATCCAGCCCGTCCAGCCTTCTGGAACGCTGAGAGCGAGTCGAGCGCCGTCCATAGTGGATTCACCGTCACCCATTTGATACGTATTTTTCGGAATTTAAACCCTAAGCACTACTCATGGCCAGAGGGGTGACGACGGTAAGGTCTGAACGGCCAAAGGGCATCACGCGAACATGGGAGGCACAGGCCCGTCTGCCGCCTCCAGGCAGCCCGCCGCCGGCCGAGGCCCGCGAGGCGGCTGCGGCTTTTCGGCAAGATCGGGGGGACATGAACAGGATGACGACGAACTCCAGGAATACCGGCAGCGGCGGCGGCCCGGCGGCAGCCACCACCCTCGCCCTGTTCGACGACCCGCCCCGCGCGGCGCGCGAGCCGCTGGGAACGGGCGCCTTCGTGCTGCCCGGCTTCGCCCTCCCCTTCGTCGACGAACTGCTGCCCGCCATCCGCGCAGTGGAAGCGCAGGCGCCGTTCCGCCACCTGGTCACGCCCGGCGGCTTCACCATGTCGGTCGCGCTCACCAACTGCGGCGCGCTCGGCTGGACCAGCGACCGGCGCGGCTACCGCTACAGCGCCACCGATCCCGACAGCGGCAGGCCCTGGCCCGCCATGCCCGAAGCGCTCGCCCGGCTGGCGCGTGAAGCGGCTTCGGCGGCGGGCTTCGACGGCTTCGCGCCCGATGCCTGCCTGGTGAACCGCTACGCGCCCGGCGCGCGGCTGTCGCTGCACCAGGACAAGGACGAGCGCGACTACGGCGCGCCGATCGTCTCGGTGTCGCTCGGCATGCCCGCCGTGTTCCTGTTCGGCGGCCTCGCGCGCGGCGACAAGGCCGCGCGCGTACCGCTGGCGCACGGCGACGTCGTGGTCTGGGGCGGCGAAGACCGGCTGCGCTACCACGGCGTGCTGCCGCTGAAGGACGAGCCGCATCCGCTGCTGGGCGCCATCCGCATCAACCTCACGTTCCGCAAGGCAGGCTGACACGCATGCAGGCTATCGACGACAAGAAGAAGGAAGAGAAGAAGAGCACGAACAGCACGAGTCCCGGCGCCGCCGTCCGCCAGCTCTACGCCGCGCTGTGGCACTTCGCGGCCGGCGCGCGTGCGCAGCTGCTCTCGGCCACCGCGCTGCTCGCGGCCTCGCAGCTGATCCGCCTCACGCTGCCCTACCTCGCGGGCCAGGCCATCAACGCCCTGCAGCGCGGCGAGCTCGGCACGGCCGGCCGCTGGATCGCGGGGCTCGCCGGCGTGTACGTGGGCGCCTGGGCACTGCACGGGCCGGGCCGCATCCTCGAGCGCAACGTGGGCGTGAAGGTGCGCGAGGCGCTGGCCGACCAGCTGTATGCACGCATCGCCGCCGCGCCGCTGGCCTGGCACGAAGGCCATCACTCGGGCGAGCTGCAGCACCGCGTGCACCAGGCCAGCCGCGCGCTGTCGGACTTCGCGCAGAACCAGTTCATCTGGCTCACCAACGCCGTCAACTTCGTCGGGCCGCTGGTGGCGCTGGCGCTGCTGTCGCGCACCAGCGGCATGACCGCGCTCGCGGGCTACGTGCTGATCGGCCTGGTCATCGTGCGCATCGACCGCGCGCTCATGAAGCTCGCGCGCGCCGAGAACGACGCCGACCGCCGCTACGTGGCCGCCCTGCTCGACTTCCTGGGCAACGCCTCGACCGTGATCGGCCTGCGCCTGCAGGGTGCCTCGCGCCTGCTGCTGCGCCGCCGCATGGCCGCGATTTCGCTGCCGCTGAAGCGCGCCGTGGTGCTGAACGAAGGCAAGTGGTTCGCGGTCGACCTGATGGGGCTTGCGCTGACCTGGGGGCTGGTGGTGATCTACGTGTGGCAGGCCCGCGCACCCGGGCAGGTCGTGATGCTGGGCGCCGTGTTCATGATCCACCAGTACGCGCAGCAGGCCGCCGGCGTGGTCACCTCGGTGGCCGCCAACTTCAGCTTCTTCGCGCGCATGCACACCGACTACGGCAGCGCCGGGCCGATCTGGCAGGCGCCCTCGGACAAGGAGGCGCTGGCCACGCCGCCCGGGCAGGTGCCGGCGCACGAGCGGATCGAGGCCGATGCCGCCTGGCGGCAGCTGGACATCCGGGCGCTGCAATGGCGCTACGCACCGCGCGGCGCGCCGATCGACGAAGCCGGCATCGCCGAGCCCGCCGTGCGCAGCGGCCTGCACGACGTGGCGCTGACGCTGCGCCGCGGCGAACGCGTCGCCCTCGTCGGCCCGAGCGGCGGCGGCAAGAGCACGCTGTTGCGCGTGCTGGCCGGGCTCTACGCACCCGGCAGCGGCACGCTGCTGTTCGACGGCCGGCCTGCCGACTGGGCCCGGCTGCGCCGGCTCGCCACGCTGATCCCGCAGGAAACCGAACTCTTCGAAGCCAGCGTGCGCGAGAACCTCGCCTTCGGACAGCCGCACGACGACGCGCTGCTGCAGGCCGCGCTGCACACCAGCACCTTCGACGAAGTGCTGAAGGCGAACGGCGGCGACCTCGACACCGCCGTGACCGAACGCGGCTTCAATCTTTCAGGCGGCCAGCGCCAGCGGCTGTGCCTCGCGCGCGGCGTGCTCACGGCACAAGGCAGTTCGCTGCTGCTGCTCGACGAACCGACCAGCGCGCTCGACGCGAACACCGAGGCCCGGGTGCTGGAGCGCATCGCGGCCGCGTTCCCGGATGCCTGCCTGATCGCATCGGTCCACAGGCTGAGCCTGCTCGAGCGCTTCGACACCGTGGTGCTGATGGAGGCCGGGCATGTGCTCGACCATGGGCCGTGCAAGGAGGTGCTGCGAAGGCAGCCGCTGCTGCAGCGGATGGCCTTGCCGGCCGGCGCGCAGGCCTGAGTGCCAAGCCGCCTACGGCAGGTTCTCCCTGAAGATCACCTGGCTGCGCGTCGTCTCGACGCCGCTGAGCGCCTCGCGCCGGTCGCGCAGGTTGGTGAAGATGCGCACGCAGTTCATGAGCGTGGTGTGCGGGCTCTGCGTGATCACCGCGTCCATGCTGCCGTCGATCAGCAGCGCGCGCGTGTCGGGCGTGAGCCCGTGGCCGATGAAGACCACCTTCTGCTCGCGCCCCGCCTCCTTCAGTGCGCGCGCCACGCCGTCGGAGGCGCCGCCGATGTTGTAGATGCCGCCCATGTCGGGGTGCTGCTCCAGCAGCGCGCGCGTCTGGCGGTAGTTCTTGTCCGCGTCGTCCTGTCCTTCGCGCAGGCCCACCACCTCCAGCCGCGGGAACATCTCGTCGATGACGTGCAAAAAGCCGGCCTCGCGCTCCTCATGCGCCTTGTAGCTCAGGCTGCCCGCGATCAGCGCGACCTTGGCGGCCCGCGCGCCGATGAAGCGCCCGATGAGATAGCCCGCGGTGCGCCCGGCCGCGCGGTTGTCCAGCCCGACGAAGGCCGCGCGCTCCGAGTTCGAGAGGTCGGAGATCAGCGTGACCACCGGCAGCCCGCGCGCCGCCAGCGCGGCCACCGCCTCGCGCACGGCCGGATGCTCCAGCGCCATCATCGCGATGCCGTCGCAACGCTGGCCGTGCCTGCGCAGGGCGTCGGCCAGCTCGTGAGGGTTGAAGCTCTCGATGAACACCGTGCGGCACTGCACGTTGAACGGCGCCCAGTGCTCCTGCGAGTAGCCCACCATGTCGCCCAGCATGCGGATGAAGCGGTTGGTGCCGGCCGGCAGCAGGAACACGAGCCGCAGCGGCGGCGGCGTGAGCGCGGCATAAAGCTCGGGCCCCGGCAGGTAGTCGAGCTCGCCCGCCGCCTTGAGCACCCGCTGCACCGTGGCGTCGCGCACGCCGGGGCGGCGGTTCAGCACGCGGTCGACGGTCGCGGTCGACACCTGCGCCGAGCGGGCGATGTCGACCACGCGGGCGCGCCGCGCCTCACGCGGCGAGCCGGGCCGGGATGTGTGTGAAGGGTTTTCCCGCATACATCAAAAACCATCAGGCAGAAGTTTGACCCGAATGATGCAGGCTTTTATCTTCGCTGTGCATCGAATTCGACGATGCATCAGATTGCATCAACGGCGCAACCCGTCAATCAGCTGGTCGGCCCATCGGCCGGGCAGCGCTTCTTCAGAAGATCACGGAGACAACGAGACATGACCCCAATCAGCCGCCTGACCCGCAGGGATGCCCTGCGGACTTTCTCCGCCCTGCCCGCCGCGGGCATCGTGGCGGCGGTGCCGCGCATCGCGCGCGCCGCGGAGTTCTCGTACAAGTACGGCAACAACCTGCCGCTGACGCACCCGCTGAACATCCGCGCGCAGGAAGCGGCCGACCGCATCGCCAGGGAGACCAAGGGCCGCGTCGAGATCAAGATCTTTCCCAACAACCAGCTCGGCGGCGACACCGACATGCTGGCGCAGGTGCGCTCCGGCGGCATCGAGTTCTTCACGCCCTCCGCGCTGGTCATCGCCACGCTGGTACCCGTGGCCGCCATCAACGCGGTGGGCTTCGCGTTCAGCGACTACGCCCAGGTGTGGGCCGCCATGGACGGCAAGCTCGGTGCGCACGTGCGCGGCGCCATCGCCAAGTCGCGCCTGTACGCCTTCGAGAAGATGTGGGACAACGGCTTTCGCCAGACCACCAGCAGCAAGGCGGCAGTGGCCACCGCGAAGGACATGGACGGCCTGAAGATCCGCGTGCCGGTGAGCCCGCTGTCGATCTCCATGTTCAAGGGCCTGGGCGCCGCGCCGGCCAGCCTGCAGTTCAGCGAGGTGTATTCGGCGCTGCAGACGAAGATCGTCGACGCGCAGGAGAACCCGCTGCCCATCATCCAGGTGGCCAAGCTCTTCGAAGTGCAGAAGTTCTGCTCGCTGACCAACCACATCTGGGACGGCTACTGGTTCATCGCCAACGGCCGCGCCTGGGACGCCCTGCCCGACGACCTGAAGACCATCGTGGCGCGCGCCATCAACGACGCCGGCATGCAGCAGCGCGAGGACATCAAGAAGCTCAACGAATCGGTCGTAGGCGACCTGCAGGCCAAGGGCCTCGCCATCAACCGCCCGGCGGCCGACAGCTTCCGCGCCAAGCTGCGCGACTCGGGCTTCTACGGCGAATGGAAGGGCCGCTTCGGCCCAGAGGCCTGGGCGCTGCTCGAAGGCGCGGTCGGCAAGCTGGCCTGAAGACCCATGGTGCACGAATCGACCTTCGAGGCTGCAGCCATTCCGGGCACGGGCACGTCCACCGGTGCCCCGGCCAATCCGCTGGTCCGCTTCGCCTCGCACGCCGACCGCATGCTCGGCGGCGCGGTCGAGGCGGTGGCCGCGCTGCTGGTGCTGGCCGAGATCTGCGTGCTGTTCGCGGGCGTGGTGTCGCGCTACGTGTTCCACGCGCCGCTGGTGTGGTCGGACGAGCTCGCGTCCATCCTCTTCCTGTGGCTGTCGATGCTCGGCGCGGTGGTGGCGCTGCGGCGCGGCGAGCACATGCGCATGACGGCGCTGGTGCAGAAGGTGCGCCCGCAGGCGCGCGCCATGCTCGACGCCTTCGCCATCGCCGCCTCGGTCGCGTTCCTCGCGCTCATCATCTGGCCGTCCATCGACTACGCGCACGAGGAGTCGTTCATCGTCACGCCCGCGCTGGAGGTCAGCAACGCGTGGCGCGCCGCGGCCATTCCCGCGGGCATCGGCATCATGCTGGCGATGGCGCTGCTGCGGCTGCTGCGCGTGTGCTCCGGCCGGCAGATCGCGGTGGCCCTGCTCGGCATGGCGGCGCTGGTCGGCGCCTTCTGGCTGGCCGCGCCGCTCTTCGCCACGCTGGGCAAGTTCAACCTGGTGATCTTCTTCGTGATCGTCGTGGCGGCCACGGTGCTCTCGGGCGTGCCCATCGCGTTCTCCTTCGCGCTGGCCACCTTCGGCTACCTTGCGCTGACCACGCGCACGCCGCTGCTGGTGATGGTCGGGCGGCTCGACGAGGGCATGTCGCACCTGATCCTGCTGGCGGTGCCGCTTTTCATTTTCCTCGGCGCGCTCATCGAGATGACCGGCATGGCGCGCGCCATGATCCAGTTCCTGGCCAGCCTGCTGGGCCACGTGCGCGGCGGCCTCTCTTACGTGCTCATCGGCGCCATGTACCTGGTGTCGGGCATCTCGGGCTCCAAGATCGCCGACATGGCGGCCATCGCGCCGGTGCTGTTCCCCGAAATGACCAAGCGCGGCGCCAAGCCCGGCGACCTGGTGGCGCTGCTGTCGGCCACCGGCGCGCAGACCGAGACCATTCCGCCGTCGATCGTGCTCATCACCATCGGCTCGGTCACCGGCATCTCGATTGCCGCGCTGTTCACGGGCGGCCTGCTTCCGGCCGTGGTGCTCGGTGCGGCGCTGTGCGTGGTGGTGTGGTGGCGCTATCGCCGCGAAGACCTGAGCGCGGTGCAGCGCCACAGCAAGCGGGAGATCGGAAAGCTGCTGCTGGTCGCGCTGCCGGCCGTGCTGCTGCCCTTCGTGATCCGCGCGGCGGTGGTCGAGGGCGTGGCCACGGCCACCGAGGTGTCGACCATCGGCATCGTCTACTCGGCCATCGTGGGCCTGGTGGTGTACCGGCAGTTCGACTGGAAGCGCATCAAGCCGATGCTGGTGGACACCGCTTCGCTCTCGGGCGCCATCATCTTCATCGTCGGCTGCGCCACCGCCATGGCCTGGGGGCTCACGCAGTCGGGCTTCTCGCAGGACCTGGCGCGGCTCATGGGCGCGCTGCCCGGCGGGGCCTACGGCTTCCTGGCTGTGTCGATCGTCGCCTTCATCGTGCTGGGCAGCGTGCTGGAGGGCATCCCGGCCATCGTGCTGTTCGGGCCGCTGCTCTTTCCAATTGCCAAGGCCGCGGGCGTGCACGAGGTGCACTACGCGATGGTCGTGATCTTCGCGATGGGCATCGGCCTGTTCGCGCCGCCCTTCGGCGTGGGCTACTACGGCGCCTGCGCGGTGAGCAAGGTCAATCCCGACGAGGGCATCAGGCACATCTGGGGCTACATCGCCGCGATGCTGATCGGCCTCGTGATCGTGGCCGCCTTCCCGTGGTTCTCGACGGGCTTCCTGAAGTCCTGAGCCGGCCCTCGCGTTCCACAGACGACACAACACACAACAACTCACATCCACGGAGCCACCCGCAATGAGTCGATTCCTCGGCGAGATCCGCCAACTGGGCTATGTCGTGCACGACATCGAAGCCGCCATGGACTACTGGAGCACCACGCTCGGCGTGGGCCCCTGGTTCTACAACCCCAAGGTGCCGATCAGGAACTACCGCTACAACGGCGAGGCGCACGAGCCCCACAACTCGGTGGCGCTGGCCAACTCGGGCTACGTGCAGGTCGAGCTCATACAGACGCGCAACGACGTGCCCTCGATGTACCGCGATTTCCTCCAGGCCGGGCGCACCGGGCTGCAGCACGTGGCCTACTGGACCGCCGACTACGACGCCGACCTCGCCCGCCTCACCGCGCAGGGCTTCAGGGCGGTAATGAGCGGCGAGGTGGGCGAGCGCGGGCGCTTCGTCTACTTCGACACCGAATACCACCCGGGCACCGTCATCGAGCTGTCGGAGGTGGCCGGCCCCAAGGGCAGGATGTTCGACCTGATCCGCAGCGCGTCGCAAGGCTGGGATGGCAGCGAGCCGGTGCGCCCCTTCCCCGCGCTGGACAAGCTGTGAGCGCGACGGCACCCGAGCGCATGCCAGGGCTCATCCGCGCGCGGTATCTCATCGAGACGCCGCTCGATCCGGCCGCCGTGGCCGAGGTGATGGCCGGCGAGCAGTCCTGCGGCACCTTCACGCGCGTGGAGGGCGAGACCGACGCGCTGCGCGAACGCGCGCGTGCGACAGTCGAGGCAGTCATAGAGCTCGAAGCGGCCGACGCGCCCTCGCTGCCCAACGCGCTGCTCGAGCGCAGGGGCACCCCAGGGCCGTGGAGGCGCGCGCATGTCGACATCGCGTTTCCGGTGGCGAACATCGGCGCCAACCTGCCGACGCTCGCGGCCACGGTCTCGGGCAACCTGTACGACCTGGGCGAGGTGACGGGGCTGCGGCTCGAGTCGCTGCGGCTGCCGGCCGACTACCGTGCGCGCTTCGAGATGCCGCGCGCGGGCATCGCCGGAACGCGCCGCGCCACCGGCGTGGAAAGCGGCGCGCTGGTCGGCACCATCATCAAGCCCAACGTGGGCATGCGGGCTTCCGACACCGCCGAGCTGGTGGGCCGGCTGTGCGCCGCGGGCGTCGACTTCATCAAGGACGACGAAGTCTGCGCCGACCCCGCGCACGCCCCGCTGGCCGAGCGCGTGCCGGCGGTGATGGCCGTCGTGCGCGCGCACCGCGAGCGCACCGGCAAGCACGTGATGGTGGCCTTCAACATCACCGACGAGACCGATGCGATGAAGCGCCACGCCGACCTGGTCGAGCGCGAGGGCGGCTCGTGCGTGATGGCCAGCCTCAACTGGTGCGGGCACTCGGGCATCCAGACGCTGCGCCGGCACACCGGCCTGGCACTGCACGGGCATCGCAACGGCTACGGCGCGCTGTCGCGGCATCCGCTGCTGGGCATCTCCTTCCAGGCCTACCAGACGCTGTGGCGGCTGGCCGGCGTGGACCACATGCACGTGCACGGGCTGCAGGGCAAGTTCTCGCAGCCCGACGGCGAGGTCGTCGAATCGGCGCGCGACTGCTTCACCCCGCTCACCGAAGCGGCGGACGACCGCGTGATGCCGGCGTTCTCGTCGGGCCAGTGGGCCGGCACCGTGCCCGCCACCTGGGCGGCCGTCGGCAGCGACGACCTGCTCTTCATGGCCGGCGGCGGCATCCTCGCCCACCCCGACGGTGCGGCGGCTGGCGTGGCGAGCATCCGCCAGGCCTGGTCGGCCGCGCGCGCGGGCGTCTCGCTGGCCGACGCGGCCAGGGACCAGCCCGAGCTGGCGCGCGCCCTCGCATTCTTCGGCAGGCCATGAGGCCCGAGGCATCGGCGCCGGCAATCGTCTACTACGGAGACGACTTCACCGGCGCGACGGACACCCTGGGCACGGCGGCACGCGCGGGCCTGCGCGCGCTGCTCTTCCTGAAGACGCCCGACGCGGCGCGCCTCGACCGCGCTGGGCCGCTCGACGTGCTGGGCATCGCGGGCGCGGCGCGCGCCATGACGCCGGAAGAGATGCAGGCCGAGCTCCGCCCGGTGGGCGCGCTGTTCCGCTCGCTCGGCGCGCGCGTGCTGCACTACAAGACCTGCTCGACCTTCGACAGCGCGCCGCACATCGGCTCCATCGGCGCGGCCGTGCGCCTGCTGCGCTCGGCCGTGCAGCAGCCGTGGACCGCGATCGTGGGCGGGCAGCCCGGCCTGGGCCGCTACTGCCTCTTCGGCAATCTCTTCGCCGCGGCTGGAAGCGGCGGCGAGGTGTTCCGCGTCGACCGCCATCCCACCATGAGCCGGCATCCCGTGACGCCCATGGACGAGGCGGACCTGCGGCTGCACCTTGCCAGGCAGGGCCTGGCCGAGGTGCACTGCGTGCCCTTCACCGCCGCCTCGCGCGGCAGCGACGCACTCGATACCGCGCTGCGGCAGGCGCTCAACGCGCCGCCCGCGGACGCCGTCCTGTTCGACGTCGCGGATGCCGGCCAGCTCGCGGCCATCGGCAAGGTCCTGTGGGCCCGCGCGCAGGGCGCGACCATGCTTGCCGTAGGCCCGAGCAGCGTGGTCGATGCGCTCGCCACGGCCATGCCTTCTTCGGGCGGCGCACGGGCCGTGCGTGCGAAGCTGGCGCCCGCGCGGGGGCCCGTGCTGGTCCTGGCGGGAAGCCTCTCGCCCGTGACCGCGTCGCAGGTCGCGGCCGCGAAGTCCTTCGACATCGTGTGGCTCGATGCACCGCAGCTCGCCCGACGCGACGCGGCAGCACTTGCCGACCAGGCGGAGGCGATCTCGCGCAGCCTCGCGCAGGGGCGCAACGTCCTGGCCTGCACGCGCGCGCCGCACTCGACCGGCTCCCCGGGCATGCCTGCGGCGGCGGATCTCGACGCACAGGCCCTCGCCCGCGCCGGCGGCGACCTTCTGGCCGCCGTGCTGGCGAAGCAGCCGCTCGGGCGCATCGGCGTGGCCGGCGGCGACACATCGAGCCACGGCATGCAGGCGCTGGACGTGTGGGGCCTGTCATATGCCGCCGACATGGGCGCCGGCGCATCGCTGTGCCGCGTGCACAGCGACGACGCGTCGCTCGACGGCATGGAAGTCATGCTCAAGGGCGGGCAGATGGGAACGCAGGACGTGTTCGAGCAGCTGGTGCACGGCGACATCGCCTGAGCTGCTCCCGGGGCCCTGCGGCAGCCCAGGCTTGTCCCAGGGGGCCTTCCGTCCTGTCGTGCACCCACCGCATGGCCTGCTGCTCCGCATCGAAAAAGAAAGAGGCCGCGGCGCGCAGCCCCAACGTCGTTCCAGGCCTACAGACAGAACACGCGCGCGGCGCCATGGTGTCGCCATGACACATCCCATCGAACTCACCATCGAGGAGCCGCTGCCGGGTGCCTTTGTCTGGCAGCTGCTCGAAACCGACGATCAGGGCACGCACCCGCGCGTGCTGCGCAAGGCCTTCGAGCCTGCGGAGAGCTACGAGCTGGCGCTTTCGTCCGGCCAGCGCGCGCTGCAAAGCGAGATCCGGCATCGCGCGCCGCCTGGGGCGGGCGCATAGCAGCAGCAACAAGCCGATTGCGCCCCGCATCAGCGGGAGCCGCGCATTCTTCGTTCTGGCCTGATGCCAATCTGCCGGGGGCCGGATGCCCCGGGGTACGGCCCGGGCCTCCTCGCCGTGTCGGAGAGGCGCCCGTGCCCCGCGCGATGGTCCGCGCGCCGGCCGCGATGCTTCAGGCGCGGAGCCCGAAGTCTTCGATGGTGAGCGTGATGGCCCGGCCAGGCGTTGCGCGGTAACGCGCGACGGCGGCAGGCTCTATCGCGTTGAAGTGCTCCTGGCACGCATCGAGCAGGTGCTCGCCGATCTCGCGCACGCCGAATTCGTCGTGCAGCGTCTCCTCGGAAATCTGCGCGATCGCTCGGGGGCCGCCGGGACCGTCGGGATAGAAGGCGAAGCGCACGCTGGCGGTGTCGAAGCAGTAGATGCCTTCGAAATTCATCATCTCTCTTGTCTCCTCGTGTCTGCCGGTGTCCGCATGTTTCCTTGCGGACCGGCGGCGATTGGGCGCTCCCGGCGCGGCCATGGATGGTGGAAAGCAGCGCATGCGCGTGCAGGAAATGTCCTACGCGAATCGAGGCATGCGCTTTCACCCTGAAACGGCCATGGCTTCGTTTTCCGCGCGTCGATCCGGCGAAGATCGGGGCCTCCAGATTCGCGCTTCGCTGCATGCACTTTTCTCTTTCAACCGGAAGCCCTGAGCCGATGACTGCGACCATCACGACGCGCCCTGCCCGGCTTCGCCCCGGGACCGTCGCGTCCGGCCTTGCCGCCGCCATCCTCGTCCTGCAGCTTGGCGCGTGCAGCAGCGGCCCCACCGAAGCGCAGCGCGAGGCCGCGGCCAGCACGCCGCCGCCCACCGACTGCACCGCCTGGGTCGGCACCGACCGCAACGCGATGATGGGCGGCTACCTTCTGCCGCGGGATCCGAAGAACGGCAAGGGAGCCAAGGTCTGCGTGCCGGTGCTGATGACGGCCAACCGCCCGCCCGCCGGGTATGCAGGCGGCAACTACTACATCAGCGAGTTCACCGACGAAAAGCTCAAGGCCCGCTGGCGCGCCTGCAAGAAAGACCCGGCCTGCTTCAAGCGCATCGACTCGCAGATGCAGCGGTGGCTGCCGCCCAACAAGGAGCGCGCCACGCGCTCGACCGGCGTGGTCGACCCGTCCGGCAGGATAGATCCCGACGGCAACGTCGACCTGAAGCAGATCCGCCGCCCCGCCTTCTTCGCCAGGGCGCCGTACCGCGAGGGCATCGCCGAGGCCGACGCGCGCACCTACGTGGTGGAGTTCACGGCGCCGCGCGACAC
The DNA here is from genome assembly GCF_003965815.1 of Variovorax gossypii. Taxonomy (GTDB): domain Bacteria; phylum Pseudomonadota; class Gammaproteobacteria; order Burkholderiales; family Burkholderiaceae_C; genus Variovorax; species Variovorax gossypii. Next base: position 1,331,117 of record NZ_RXOE01000001.1, read on the forward strand.
CTTCGAGCGCATCGACCTGAAGATGACCGGCGACATCAAGCTGCGCGGCTGGTACATCGAAGGCGCGGGCATCGACGACGGCAAGGGAAAGAAGACGCGCGCGCTGGTCGTCATGGCGCCGGGCGGCGGCGGGCAGCTCACGGCCATCCAGCATCCCGACGAGGTTTCGTACCGCATCGACGAGAAGACCGGCAAGACCGTTCCGGTCAACTTCCCCAACGCGACCACCGAGACCATGGGCCAGCGCTGGTGGCGCGAGAACCTGTACGCGCTCAACAAGGCCGGCTTCGACGTGCTGGCCTACGACCGGCGCGGCGAGGGGCTGTCGGGCGGCTTCAGCGACACCAACACGCTGGAGCAAGGCGAGGACGTGTTCCGCGCGCTCACGGCGCTGGAAACCGGGCGCGGCCTGCGCATCCTCACGCCCAGGGGCGAGTCGCTCGAAGGCGAGGCCACCCGGGGCCGGCTGCTGGCGGGCATGCCGGCCAGCGAGATCCCGCTGGTGCTCGGCGGCTATTCGCGCGGCTCGATGTCCACCGCCTGGGCCATGACGAAGAACTACGTCGCCCAGTGCAGCTTCGACATGCCCCAGCCCAACTGCACGCCGCCCAAGGGCCTGCGCAACATCCGCGGCGCGCTGCTGCTGTCTTCGTTCGCCAGCGGCGCGGGCTACGTGGGCGACTCGCCCGACCTGGCCGACCGCAACCTGTTCCTGGGCGGCATGGCGGCCGAGCACCACATCGTGTTCTATCCCAACTCGTCGACGCTCGCGGGCATGGACCGCTGGCCGGCCGCCTTCTTCGGCAAGGGCCTGTGGGACCGCGCGGAAACGCTGGAGGGCACCGTGGCCGCCTACAACCGCATCCGCGGCCTGAAGGAGATGGTGCTTGCGCGCGGGCCCCATTCCATCGAGACCTGGCCGGAGTCCGACCGGGCCTACCTGCGCGAACGCATGGTGGTGTTCGCCAAGGGGCTGATCGTCGGCGGACGCACCATTCCCGGCGCGCGGCCGTGGAAGGATTTCAAGTCGCTGGTGGCGACCACGCCCGACTCCTGGGAACCTTCCTCGCGGCCCAAGGGCCCCTGAGGCGATCAGTACCTGCGCGGATCGACCGGCCGGCGGTCGTAGCGGTCGGGCACGCCGTCTCCGTCGCTGTCCCGGTTGCGCTCGTAGCGGTCCGGAATGCCGTTGTGGTCGCGGTCCCGGTTGTGGCGATGGCGATCGTGGCCGCAGCCCACCGCGAGGGTGGCGACGGCGAGCAGAAGGATGAAGTGCTTCAAGCTGGTTTTTCCCGTGGGTATGGGTGTTTTTCTGGGAATTCCAGTGTCCCGCTGGCTGCTGAAGACTCGCTGAGCCTTCGCTGAAGGCTTCGTGAACATCCGCCGCGCCCCGCGCCCGGGTTGAAAACCTCCACCGCACCGCCATTTCCTTCTGGTTCCGCCGACTGAAAGAAGAGGTGCTCCATGGGCGCGCGCGACGAATTCATTCTTGACTCCTACTCGGCCACCGTCACGCAGGTGGCGCACACCGCCAGCGCGGCGGTCGCCCACATCAAGGTCCGCAAGGCCGCGCAGCGCGGCGGCAACGGACCCGGCGCCCAGGGCAGCGGCTCGGGCTTTCTCTTCACCCCCGACGGCTTCACGATCACCAACGCCCACGTGGTCGAGGGCGCAACCGAGCTGCGCGCCGCCTTCGCCGACGGCACCGAGAGCACGGCACGGCTGGTCGGCATCGACGCCCCCACCGACATCGCCGTGCTGCGCATCGAATCGCACCCCAGCGCCTTCCTGCCGCTGGGCAGTTCGGCCGCGCTGCAGCCGGGCCAGCTGGCCGTGGCGGTCGGCAACCCGCTGGGCTTCGACTTCACGGTAACCGCCGGCATCGTGAGCGCGCTGGGACGCAGCCTGCCCTCGCGTGGCGGCCGGATGATCGAGGACGTGATCCAGACCGATGTGGCCCTCAACCCCGGCAACTCGGGCGGCCCGCTGCTGGACAGCGCCGCGCGGGTCATCGGCGTGAACACGGCGGTGATTCCATCGGCCCAGGGCCTGAGCTTCGCGGTGGCCATCGACACCGCCCGCTGGGTGGCCGGCGAGCTGATGCGCCATGGCGCGGTGCGCCGCGGCAAGCTCGGCGTGCAGTGCGCGGCGGTGGCCCTGCCCCGGCGCTGGGTGCGCGAGAACGAATGGCCGGTGGCCACCGGGGTGCGCGTGGTCGAGGTGGTGGCCGGCTCGGCCGCCGCGCGCGACGGGCTGCGCAGCGGCGACATCCTGGTCGGCTGCGACGGGGTGCCGCTGGCCCAGCTGTCCGACCTGCTCAAGCGGCTGGCGGGCGAGGGTTACGGCAAGCCGCTGCTGCTCAAGCTGCTGCGGCCGGTGGCGGGCACGCTGACGCCCTTCTACCTGACGGTGACGCCCGGAGGCTGAACCCCGGCCGGCGGAACGACAATAGGCCCCTGCACCGAAGCACCCGTCAGGAGAAAACCTTGTCCACCGTCACCATCACCCCCAAAGTCGCCACCAGCAACGAGGCCCCCTTCGTCCTCTTCGGGGGCGTCAACGTCCTCGAGTCGAAGGACCTCGCCCTGCGCAGCGCCGAGGAATACGTCCGCATCACGCAGAAGCTGGGCATTCCCTACGTGTTCAAGGGCAGCTTCGACAAGGCCAACCGCTCGTCCATCCACTCCTACCGCGGCCCCGGCCTCGACGAGGGCCTGAAGATCCTGCAGGCGGTGAAGGACAGCTTCGGCGTTCCCGTGCTGACCGACGTGCACGAAATCGCCCAGGCCGCCCCGGTCGCCGAGGTGGTCGACGTGCTCCAGCTGCCCGCGTTCCTGGCGCGGCAGACCGACCTGGTGGTGGCGCTGGCAAAGACCGGCCGGGTGATCAACATCAAGAAGCCTCAGTTCCTGAGCCCCTCGCAGATGCTCAACATCGTCGAGAAGTTCAAGGAAGCCGGCAACGACCAGCTCATCCTGTGCGACCGCGGCACCTGCTTCGGCTACGACAACCTCGTGGTCGACATGCTGGGCTTCGGCGTGATGAAGAAGGTGTCGCAGAACCTGCCCATCATCTTCGACGTGACCCACGCGCTGCAGCAGCGCGAGGCCGGCGCCGCCGCATCGGGCGGCCGCCGCGAGCAGGTGGCCGACCTGGCGCGCGCCGGCATGGCAGTGGGCCTGGCCGGCCTCTTCCTCGAAGCCCATCCGGACCCGGCCCAGGCCAAGTGCGACGGCCCGAGCGCCCTGCCGCTGGACAAGCTGGAGCCCTTCCTGACGCAGATCAAGGCACTGGACGACCTGATCAAGTCGTTCCCGCCGCTGAAGATCTGAACCGAAGGGGACCGCCCGGCCACCGCCGCGCCCCTTTCCAGGAGAACTCCGCCCGGAGTTTTCTAAAGTTTTCAATTGAACTACCGATAACCAGCGATGGAGGGCGCCCCGGCGGTCGCCCTCCTTCTTCTTTTTCCTGGTTTCCGGAGTTCGATCATGTTCCTGAGCAACGTCTCAATCGGCAAGCGCCTGGCCATCGTGCTGGGCATCATCCTGGCGCTCTTTCTCGCCACCAGCGCCGCCGCGGTGTGGAAGCTGCAGCAGCTCAGCCGCGAGATAGACGCCATGATCGAGGACAACGTGAAGACCGAGCGCGCCGGCTCCGACTGGCTGCGCCACACCACCGCCGGCGTGCAGCGGGCGGCGGCCATCGCCAAGAGCAGCGATGCCAGCCTGATCGACTACTTCGCGCCGGCCACGGCGGCGTCGATCAAGAACACCAACGAGCTGCAGAAGTTCATCGAGGAAAAGCTGGTCAAGCCCGACGAGCGCGCCCTGCTCGAGAAGGTCGGCAATCTGCGCAAGGCCTACCTGGGCGCGCGCGAGGAAGTGAGCAAGCTCAAGCTCGCCGGCGACCTCGACGGCGCCAACCGCGTCTTCGACTCGCAGTTCCAGCCCACCTCGGTGAGCTACATCGCGGGCGTGCAGCAGGTGGTGGACATGCAGCGCGAACAGCTCGATGCCGCCGCCGCCCGCGCCAACAACCTGCGCGCGCAGACCAGCACGCTGCTCATCGTGTGCTCCGCCGTGAGCCTGGCGCTCGGCGCCCTGCTGGCATGGCTGCTGGCCCGCAGCATCACGCGCCCGCTGCGCAGCGCCGAGAGCATGGCGCAGTCGATCGCGGCCATGGACCTGACGGGCAAGGCCCAGTCCAGCTACGCCAGCGACGAGACCGGCCACCTGCTGCGCGCCCTCGACCAGATGCGCGACGCCTTGCAGGGCTCGCTGGCGCAGGTGCACGGCGTGGTGGCGAACGTGTCGACCGCCAGCACGCAGATCGCCGTGGGCAACCAGGACCTGTCCTCGCGCACCGAGGAACAGGCCAGCTCGCTGGAGCAGACGGCCGCGTCGCTGGAGGAACTGACCTCGACGGTCCGGCAGAACGCCGACAACGCGCGGCAGGCCAACCAGCTGGCCGCCTCCGCCTCGGAAGTGGCCACGCGGGGCGGCAACGTGGTGTTCCAGGTGGTCGAGACCATGGGCTCGATCAATGCCTCCTCGAAGAAGATCGTGGACATCATCGGCGTGATCGACGGCATTGCGTTCCAGACCAACATCCTCGCGCTGAACGCGGCCGTCGAGGCGGCTCGCGCGGGCGACCAGGGGCGCGGCTTCGCGGTGGTGGCGTCGGAAGTGCGCAGCCTCGCGCAGCGCTCGGCCGCGGCGGCCAAGGAAATCAAGACGCTGATCGGCGACTCGGTCGAGAAGGTCGAGGAAGGCAGCCGCCAGGTGGCCGACGCGGGCCGCACCATGGAGGAGATCGTCGGCAGCGTGAAGCGGGTGACGGACATCATGGGCGAGATCAGCGCCGCGAGCCAGGAGCAGACCTCGGGCATCGAGCAGATCAACCAGGCCGTGACTCAGATGGACCAGACGACGCAGCAGAACGCCGCGCTGGTCGAGGAAGCCTCGGCCGCCGCCCAGTCGCTGCAGGAGCAGGCGGGCAGCCTCTCGCAGATCGTGGGCAGGTTCAGGCTCGAACATCAACGCCAGGCCGAGGAAGACACGACCCCGGGCATCGCCTTCAGCCCCATGCATCTGATCGCGGCCCGCTAGAAAGAGACCGCCAGGCTCTCGGCGGGAGAAAGAGGCGAAACTAGGGCCTGTTCACACTATTTCAGGGGTCGCGAAGGGCAGCCAGGGCGGGCCGATCAAGGCGCGCGACGACGCGTGTGCACGCGCACACGCCAGGAGCGCAACGCCGAGTGGCCCGCCCTGGCTGCCCTTCCCGCAGGGTTGGCGCTCCCAGGGGCCAACGCGACCCCGGAAATAGTGTGAACAGGCCCTAGACGCCAGCCTTTCTCCCCGGAGCCCAATTTGTCATCCAACAAAGCTGCCCGCATTGCCCTGTCCGCCTCGGCGGCCGCGATAGGAAGCATCGCCGCGTACTGGACGCTTCTCGCCACACGCCAGGGGCACATCCTCTTCAACGCCCGCAAGCTGCCGGTCGTTCCGCTGTCCGACGATTTCTCGACCTACTCCCACACCGTGCCGGGCGGCATGGTCCGCGGCTACGTCTACCACCCGCAGGGCGAGGATGCCCTGCAGGACCTCTTCATCTATTTCGCCGGTCGCGGCGAGGACGTCCGCGCCACGGCCCAGACGCTGCACTGGCTGCCCGAGGGCTTCGGCTTCGCGGCAGTCAACTACCGCGGCGTGGCCGATTCGCAAGGGCATCCTTCGGAGATCGCCTCGGTGCAGGACGCCAGCCAGTTCGCCCGGCACCTGCGCAAGGCCTTTCCGCATGCGCGACTGCACGTGGTGGGGCGCAGCCTCGGCACGGGCGTGGCCATCCAGCTCGTCGCGCGGCAGGACTTCGCGAGCCTGCAGCTGGTGACGCCCTACGACTCGATGCTGGAAGTGGCGAAGAAGCGCTTTCCGCTCGTGCCGCTGTCGCTGCTGCTGCGCCACCAGTTCAATTCGCTCGAACACTGCAAGGAGGTCGCGGCCAAAACCCAGGTGCTGCTGGCCGAGAGCGACGACGTCGTTCTGCCCGAGCGCTCGCAGAAGCTCATCGCGGCATGGCCCACGCCGGTCAGCGTGCAGACCGTTCCAGCCTCCGACCATCACAACATCATGGGCCTGGAGGCGACCTGGCTGCACCTCGTCGACTTCGCGCTGACCTCGATCCTTCCCGAGCCGAAGGTGGCGTAGCCGGTGTCGGCGCGCGCTACCGGTAGTGGCCCGCCATGAAGTCGATGAAGGCGCGCACCGCCGGCTGCACGTGCCGCGTGCGCGGATAGAGCGCCGCGTAGGTGCGCTGCCCGAGCGTGACACTCGGCAGCACACGGACCAGCGCGCCCGACTGCAGGTCGGCACGGACCGTGTGCCATGTGAGCGCGGCAATGCCCAGCCCGCACTTCGCGGCCGAGTACAGCGCCGTGATCGTGTCGCATGCGAAGCGCGCATCGGGCCTGAACGCCTGCTGCCGGCCGTCGGGCATGTGCAGCGTCCAGTGCGACGGGCTTTCGGACCCGTTGTGCAGCAGGCACTGGTGCGCCGCCAGGTCCTCGGGTGTCGCGGGCATGCCGTGCTCGACGAGGTAGCGCGGCGCCGCGACCAGCACCATGTCTGAGACCGCCAGCGTCCGCGCCATCATCGAGGCGTCCTCGAGCCCGGCGCTGATGCGCAGTGCGACGTCGATGCCTTCGGCCACCAGCTTCGTGAAGCGGTCGGTGCAGACCACCTCCAGCCGGATGCCGGCGTGGCGCGACTGGAACGCCGGCAGCCACTGCGGCAGGTCGAGCGTGGCGATCGCCAGCGGCATGCTGACCTTCAGCGTTCCCGAGGGCGCCTTGCCGTCGGCCGCGACATCCGCCTGGGCCGCATCGAGCCGCGAAAGAATGTCCGTGCATGCGGCGTGGTAGCGCTGCCCTGCCTCGGTCAGCGTGATACCGCGCGTGTCGCGGCGCACCAACTGCGCGCCCAGCGATTTCTCCAGCGCCTGCAGCTGGCGCGAGAGGCTGGAGTGCGTGGTGCCCAGCGACTCGGCCGCGGCCGACAGGCTCTTCGCCTGCGCAATGCGTTGAAAGGCGCGCATCGCCTTCAGTTGATCCATGCGCCGCCCTCCTTCGCGTGCTTCCGGGGAAGCCGCGTATTTTCAGGCAAGCGGCAGCGCCAGGATCTGCGCGGTGGTCAGCACGTCGCCGAAGGTGTCCTCGATCTCGGCCAGCGCCGCATGGTGGAGGGTGCCGTGCGGCACGGTGTCGCCGTTCTCGCGGCGGATCGCGCGGGTGGCGGTAGCATCGGACGACACCACCACCTCGAAGCCCTGCGCGGCACCATCGCGGGCGGCGCCGGCCACGCACGCATGGGTCATGAGGCCGGCGATCACGAGCGTGCGGACGCCGGCCGATCGCAGCTGCTGCGCGATGTCGGTGCCCGCGAAGACGCTGACGGTGCCCTTCTGCACGACCTTGTCGCTCGGCCGCGGCTGCATGTCCGCATGGAACCTGACGGTGTCGCCGTCGCCGGCGAAGACCGCGGCGCCGGCCGGGGCCACGTGCTGGATCTGGAACACGGGAATGGCGTGCTCGTCCGCCCAGGCCAGCAGGCGCCGTGTATGGGCCGCCGCGCGCGGTCCGTCGGCGATGGGCATGCGGCCCGTGAAGTACTCGTTCTGGAAATCGATCACGAGCAGGGCCGTAGCCTTGCCGCTCAGCTGCCGCCTCGGCTGCGCGCCCGACATCGCGCGGATGGTGGGCGTGGGCGCCGGCGCCGATGCTGCCGCGGCCGCGGCCGGCGAAACGCCGACGATGCCCGCGGCGCAAGGCAGGGCCAGTGCGCTCATGAGTCCGCGACGGGAAAGTCCTGGTGACATAGACATGTTTGCTGTTCCTTGAGGTCCATCGAAAGTGATGGGGGAAAGTCTAGGAACGGCCCCGCCCAGGGCCTAGGCCTGAGCGGCGACAAGTGTTGTGCAGGACGCGCACAGCGCGCGCCCGATGCCCTCAGCGCGGCGCGGCCGTTGCCGCCATTCCGTCGAGCAGCACGTCCAGGGCTTGCTCCGCGCTGAGATGCAGGGCCTCCAGCTCGGCCGTGGGTGCGCGCAGCACGCCGACGCCGAGCAAGGTCGAGAGGCCGTGCACCATGGCCCAGCAGGTGTGCGAAAGCTGCCTCGCGTCGCCCTGGCGGAAGGTGCCGTCCGCCTGGCCCGCGCCGACCAACCCGAGCAGCAGATGGAAGAGCCGGGCCCCGGCCTGCACGAGGCTTTCGTTCGATTGCGACTGCGAGACCGCGCCGAACATGTGGACCAGCAGCCGGGGCGACTTCAACCCGAATCCGACATAGGCACGGCCGCAAGCCTTGAGCCTCGAACGCGATTCGGCGGAAAGAACCGCCGCTATCGCCGATTCGCAGCCGGCCAGCATTTCCTCGAAGCCCTGCAGCGCGACGGCCTCCATCAGCGCACGCTTGTCCTGGAAGTGGCGGTAGGCCGCCGTGTGCGAGACCCCGACGGCCTTGGCCATCTCGCGCATCGACAGGCCGTCGAGGCTGTCGCGCTCCATCTGCTCGCGGGCATATGCGAGAAGAACGGCCTTCAGGTCGCCGTGGTGATATGACGTGCTCATGCTCGAAGCCCCGATGTTGACAGTGGAAACAATGAAATCCGATAATGTTTCCATTGTAAACACAGAGCGTGCATCATGAGCTTTCTCCTCTTCATCTGTTCATTCGGCGCGGTTGCCTGGGCGGTTTCCCGCCTGCTGAAGCGCCCGCTCGACCTGCGCGGGGCGATGCGCTGGGGCATGGGCCTCGGCTTCCTGTTCACTGGCATCGACCACTTCGTGAGCGCATCGACGCGCTATGCCCCGATGATCCCCGACGCCCTCGCCCAGCATGCCCTGGCCTGGGTCTATCTGACCGGCGTGGCCGAGCTTGCCGGAGGGATGGGGCTGCTGGTTCCCGTTTCGGTCTACGAGCGCCTCGGCCTGCCGAACCTGCGGAAGCAGGCGGGCATCTGGCTCTCGGTGATGCTGGTCTGCGTGGTCGCCGCGAACATCAACGTCGCGCTCAAGGGGCAGACGGTGCAGGGCCTGGAGTTCGGCGCCTGGTACTTCTGGATCCGCCCGCTGTTCCAGCCCGTCTTCATCGCGTGGGCGCTCTACTGCTCGGGCGCGTGGCCGAAGCCGAAACAGGCGGCCGGGTCGCAACAGGCGCATGCTGCGCCATCAATCCAGCAACCCAGTCGATGAACACGCGCAGCTTGGCGCTGACGTGCCGGTTCGGCGGGAATGCGATGTAAAGCGGCATCGGATCGAGCCGCCAGTCCTCGAACAGGGGCACGAGTTCGCCGCTCGCAACGTGCGCGCGGGACATGTAGTCGGGCAGCCAGAGAACCCCGAGCCCGGCCAGGCCCGCCGCCAGGTAGGCATTGCCGTCGTCCACCGAGAGCACGTGGCGCCCGTGCACGACCACGCTCTCCCCGTCGCGATGCATGGCGTACGGCAGGCTCCTGCCGGTGCGCGACCACAGGAACCCCACGACGCGGTGATGCGTGTCCTCGAGCTCCTTCGGGTGCGAGGGCACGCCGGCCCGCGCGAGGTAGTCCGGCGCCGCATGCACCCCGAGCTGCAGGTCGCCCACGTGGCGCGCGATCAGCGACTGGTCCGTGAGCTCGCCACCGCGCACCACGCAATCGACGTTCTCGCCGATCAGGTCGACCACGCGGTCGCTCACGCCCATGTCGAGCTGGATGTCGGGATGGCGCTCGTGGAACGCGGGCAGCGCCGGCACCAGGATCATGCGGGCCAGCGGGCTCGGCCCGTCCACACGCAGCCGTCCCCTCGGCGACGAAGTCGCGGCGGACAGGCTGGTCTCGGCATCGTCCATGTCGGCCAGCAGGCGCACCACCCGCTCGTAGTAGGCCGCCCCGTCGGCCGTGACGTTGACCTTGCGCGTGGTGCGGTTGAGCAGCTTCACGCGCAGCCTGGCCTCCAGCTGCTGCACCAGTTGCGTCACGCTGGTCTTGCTCATGTGCAGCGTCTGCGCCGCCTTGGTGAAGCTCCCCGCCTCCACCACGCGCGCGAAGGCCTGCATCGCATCGAAACGGTCCATGTCTGCTCCCGATTGTTTGGCCAGTGCAAACAGTGATTGTTGGCCTTGCCCGTTTATCCGGGCCTCGCGGCTGCCTAAAGTCCCTTCATCGCAACAGCGGACCGCCCTGATCCGCTCCGAGAAGCAATGAAGAAAGCATCCCATCCATGACTCCACGCGACGTCGTCTTTCCCGCCGGGCGCCAGGCCCTTTATGAAAAGAACCGCTATTCGCCGGCCATCCGGTCCAACGGCTTCCTGTTCGTCTCGGGGCAGGTCGGCAGCCGCCCCGACGGCTCGCCCGAGCCCGACCTCGAAGCCCAGGTTCGCCTCGCATTCCAGAACCTCGATGCGATCCTGTCGGCCGCGGGCTGCACCTTCGACGACGTGATCGACGCCACCGTCTTCATCGTCGACCCCGAATCGAAGTTCGAGACCATCTGGAAAGTGGTGTCGGAACACTGGGGCGGCCCGCCGCACCCCACGCTGACCGGCATCGGTGTGACATGGCTCTACGGCTTCCAGCTCGAGATCAAGGTGATCGCGAAGCTGCCCGAAGGCAGAGCCGGCGCCTAGGCCCCGGCCGCCTCCGCCGCAAGGGAGGCACGGCGCCAAGGTAACCTGTCGCCATGGATTCCCTCATCGCCGCCTCCGCCCGCGCCCTGGCCGCGGGCGATGCACTCGGTGCCCTCAAGCGGGTCGCGCTGCGCGACGACCCGCCGGCGCTGGCCCTGCGCGGCATCGCGATGGCGCAGCTCGGCGAGCATCCGCGTGCGCGCGAGCTGCTGCGGCGCGCCGCGCGCGGCTTCGGCGCGCATGAAGAGCACTCGCGCGCCCGCTGCATCGTCGCGGAGGCCGAGGTGGCCCTGGCGATGCGCGACCTGGGCGGTTCGCCGCGTTCGCTGTCGGCGGCCGCATCCGCGCTGGAGGCGCACGAGGACCATGCCAACGCACTGCAGGCCCGGCTGATCGCGGCGCGCCGGCTGCTGCTGCTCGGCCGCCTCGCCGAAGCGGAAGCCGCGCTCGCGCACCTAGATGCGCGCGGCCTGCCCCCGTCGCTGGCCGCAGTCACCGAGCTGGCCGCGGCCGAGCTGGCGCTTCGCTCGCTGCGCATCGCTCCCGCACGCGCCGCGCTTTCGCGCGCACACGAGGCCGCGACGCGCGCCCGCGTGCCCGCCCTGCTCGCCGAGGTGAACGAGGCACTGGCGGCATTCGAGCGCCCCGCCGCCCGCCGGATCGACGCGGCCGGCGAACAGCCCCTGCGCCTGGACGAGGTCGCAGCCCTCCTGGCCTCCGACACGCTGGTGGTCGACGCATGCCGCCGCGGCCTGGCCGCCGGCGATGCATGGCGCCCGCTCGCCCGGCGGCCGGTGCTGTTCTCCCTGGCGCGCTCGCTCGCGCAGGCATGGCCCGGCGACGTGGATCGCGAGGCCCTGATCGAAAGCGCATTCCGCACGCGCCGCCCCGACGAGACGCATCGCGCGCGCCTGCGCGTCGAGATCGGCCGGCTGCGCGCGCTCGTCACCGGGCTGGCCGGCATCGAGGCCACGCCGCGCGGCTTCGTGCTCAGGCCGCTCGACGGGCGCGGCGTCGCCGTGCTCGCGCCGCCCATCGACGGCGACCAGGCTTCGCTGGTGGCGCTGCTGTCCGACGGCGCGGCCTGGTCCACCTCGGCCCTTGCGCTGGCGCTGGGGGCCAGCCAGCGCACGGTGCAGCGCGCGCTGGTCGAGCTGGAGGCGGAGCACCGCGTGCGCTCCATCGGCAAGGCACGCGCGCAGAAGTGGCTGTCGCCGCCGCTGGCGGGATTCACGACGATCTTGTTACTCCCCGCCGCACTGCCGATTGAATAGAGTTGTCTCCAGGCGCCGATCCGAGGCGTTTCACAAGGAGCCAACGATGAGCAGCGAGAACAGCAGGAACAAGTCCCGGCCCGCGGTGCACGCGGCCGAGATCGTGCGCGAATACGGTCCCTTCGGCAGCGCCACGCAGGTACACGGCGTGACGCACGACGGCCGGCGCGTCTGGGCCGCCACCGGAGCGAAGCTGGTGGCATTCGATCCGGCCAGCGGCGAGACCAGCCAGACACTCGACGTGCCGTGCGACGCGGGCACTGCCTTCGACGGCAAGCACATCTACCAGATCGCGGAGTCGCGCATCGACAAGATCGACCCCGCCACCGGCAAGGTGCTGGCGTCTATCCCGGCGCCGGGCAACGGCTACGACTCGGGCCTCACGTGGGCCGAGGGCAGCCTGTGGGTCGGGCAGTACCGCGACCGCAAGATCCACCAGGTCGACCCCGAGACCGGCGCGGTGGTGCGCACCATCGAGTCGAACCGCTTCGTCACCGGCGTGACCTGGGTCGACGGCGAACTCTGGCACGGCACCTGGGAGGCGGAGGAAAGCGACATCCGCCGCATCGACCCGAAGACCGGCGCCGTGCTGGAGCGGCTCGAAATGCCGCGCGGCGCCGGCGTGAGCGGGCTCGAGTCCGACGGCGCCGATCTCTTCTACGCAGGCGGCGGCGCGAGCGGCAAGGTCCGCGCCGTGCGCCGCCCCACCACCGGCCGCCAGCATTGATCCAGGAGACACCATGAACACCGACACCATCACGAACCAGACATCCGGGCCGACGAACCATCGCGTCGTCTCCAGCGAGCAATGGCTTGCCGAACGCAAGGCATTCCTGGCGCGCGAGAAGGAACTGACGCACCTGCGCGACCAGATCGCACGGGAGCGCCGCGCGCTGCCGTGGGAACGCGTGCGCAAGAACTACGTCTTCGACACGCCCGACGGCAAGCGCACTCTCGCCGATCTCTTCGAAGGGCGCAGCCAGTTGCTGGTGCAGCACTTCATGCTCGGCCCGGGCTGGGAACAGGGCTGCCAGAGCTGTTCCTTCATGGCCGACCACACCGACGGCATGAACGTGCACCTGGCGCATCGCGACATCACGCTGGTGGCCGTCTCGCGCGCGCCGCTGGCGGAGATCGAGCGCTTCCGCGAACGCATGGGCTGGAAGTTCAGGTGGGTGTCGTCGAACGAGAGCGACTTCAACGGCGACTTCCACGTCAGCTTCGGCCCCGGGGAGCTCGCCGCCGGCGAGGTCTACTACAACTACGGCCTGCAGCCCTTCCCCCACGGGGAAGCACCGGGCCTCAGCGCCTTCTGCAGGAACGACGCCGGCGAGGTGTTCCACACCTACTCGACCTTCGGCCGTGGCGTGGAAGTGATGATGGGCGCGTACAACCTGATGGACCTCATGCCCAAGGGCCGCGACGAGCGCGAGGTGCCCTACAAGATGGAATGGGTGCGCCACCACGACCGCTACGAGTCGCAGGCGCAGGCACCGGCCATCGGCGCGTGCTGCTGCGAAAAGCAGGCCTGAAGCGCGGACAGCAGCCACGACACATGGAGGCGACGACATCATGGCAAGCCTCTGGCCGTGGCTGGCGGTCGCGGGAGTCGGCGCCCTGCACGGGCTGAATCCCGCCACCGGATGGGCCTTCGCGGCCGCATGGGGCCTCCGCTCGCGCGACCGGTCGCGGGTGTTGCGGGCCCTCGTGCCGATCGCAATCGGCCATGCGGCATCCGTTGCTCTCGTGGCGGCCGTGGTCGTGCTCGTCCCCTCGATGGATCGCACGGTGCTGCAGGTGCTGGCGGGCGGGCTGCTCGCGGCCGTCGTCGCGCATCACCTCCGGCACGGCACGACGAGCCGCGTGCGAGTGCCTTCAGGCCACGCCGGGCTGGCGCTCTGGTCCTTCATCATGTCCACCGCGCACGGAGCCGGGCTGATGCTGGTGCCCGCGCTGATCCCCCTGTGCATGAGCGACGCCCCGGCGGCCCGCGAGATCACTGCGTCGGGTTCGCTGATGCTGGCCGTCGCGGCAGCCGGCGTGCACATGGCGGCGATGCTGGCTGTCACCGGCGCCCTCGCCTTCGGAGCATGCCGGGGCCTCGACGCCGTCGCCGCGCGCTTTCACTTCCGCCTTCCCGGCTCCCGGAAATCGGGCGACCCGGCCACCACCTTGCGGATCTCGTCCATCAGCGCACGCGCGCCCGGCGAAGGAAAGGCGCCCAGCCGCTGAGTCAGGCCGATCTCGCGCCGGGTCTCCTCCAGCGGAAAGTCGAGCACCACGAGGCTGCCGTCGCGGATCTCGTAGCGCAGCTGGTGCGCAGAGATCGCTGTGAGCATGTCGCTCTCCAGCAGCAGGCCGCGCAGCACCGCGAGGTCGCCCGTTTCGACTGCGGGCAGCGGCGGTGCCTGCCGCGCGTCGGAGAAGAAGCGCTCGAGCAGTTCGCGCGAAGGCGAGCCGGGGCGCGACAGCGTCCACCTCGCCTCGCGCAGCATCCTGGAGTCGATGCGCTTCGCGCGCGCGAGCGGATGGCCGGCGCGCGCGATCACCGAGATGCGGTCTTCGAAGAGCGGCTCCTGCTGCAGGTCCTTCGCCTCGCCCGCGGTGCGCAGCGCGCCGAGGATGAAATCGATGTCGCCGCTGCGCAGCGACGCCGCCAGCGCGTCGTACGGGCTCTCGACCGTGGCGATGTGCAGGCCCGGATGCCGCGCGAGCAGCGAGGCGATCGCCAGCGGCAGGATCTGCGTGCGCCCCAGCGGCAGCGCGCCTACGTTCACGCTGCCCTGCAGCGTGCCTTCGCTGGCCGCGATGTCGGGGCCGATGTGCCTCAACTCCGACAGCACGCGCCTGAAGTAGAAGGCCACGATCTCGCCCGCCGGCGTGGCCGTGAGCCCGCGTGCATTGCGGTTGAAGAGCGTCACGCCGAGTCCGCTCTCCAGGTCTTTCAGCGCGCTGCTGATGGCCGGCTGCGTGATGCCGAACTCGCGCGCGACGGCCGGCATGTTGCGCTTTTCCGCGAGGCTCGCGACCACGGCAAGGCGCCGGCCGTTCAGGATCGAGGCGAAGAGCGAATGCACGTCGGCACCGCCGCCGATGCCGGCCACGCCGCCGCGCGCCGCCAGTTGGGTGCGCGCCTCCTCGAATTCGCGTTCGATGCGAAGCGCGCGCACCAGCACCAGCTCGCCATATGCATTGAGCGCCACGCCGCGCGAGCGCCGGTCGAACAGGGGCCTGCCGAGCACGGCCTCCAGATCGAGGATCGAGCGCGTCACCGCGGACGCCACGCGGAACAGCGCCTCGGCCGCCGCCGCGATGCTGCCGGCCGAGGCCACGGCCGAGAACGCGCGCAGGTGGCGCAGGTTGATGCCCAGCGCCACGCTGTCCGTGCGATCGATAACTTTGTGATGTGCTGGTTTCGGGCTCACGGCTGATTCCTCACTCTCGATCATGCATTTCCGGCACCGAGGGTAAACCCTATTCGATAAAAAAGAATGATGGCAGCGCAACGCTAACTCACGCCACGCGGGGCCGCCGCGGCGCAGACTTCTCCCATGCTTGAAGCATCCCCTGCACACCACCCGGAGCGCCGCGCATGATCATCGACTGTCACGGCCACTACACCACCGCGCCCAAGTCCCTGGAGGCCTGGCGCAACCGGCAGATCGCCGCCATCCAGGACCCGTCGGCCAGGCCAAAAGTGTCGGAGCTGAAGATCAGCGACGACGAGCTGCGCGAGTCCATCGAGACCAATCAGCTGCGGCTGATGAAGGAGCGCGGCAGCGACCTCACCATCTTCAGCCCGCGCGCGAGCTTCATGGCGCACCACATCGGCGACTTCGAGGTGTCGTCGACCTGGGCCGCCATCTGCAACGAGCTGTGCCATCGCGTGAGTCAGCTCTTTCCCGATCACTTCATCGGCGCGGCCATGCTGCCGCAGTCGCCCGGCGTCGATCCGGCCAGCTGCATTCCCGAGCTCGAGCGCTGCGTGAACGAATACGGCTTCGTGGGCATCAACCTCAACCCCGACCCATCGGGCGGCCACTGGACCAGCCCGCCGCTGTCGGACCGGCACTGGTATCCGATCTACGAAAAGATGGTGGAGCTGGACATTCCCGCCATGGTGCACGTGAGCACGAGCTGCAACGCCTGTTTCCACACCACCGGCGCGCACTACCTGAACGCAGACACCACGGCCTTCATGCAGTGCCTCACCTCGGACCTGTTCAAGGACTTCCCGACGCTGCGCTTCGTCATCCCGCACGGCGGCGGCGCGGTGCCCTACCACTGGGGCCGCTTCCGGGGCCTGGCGCAGGAGATGAAGAAGCCGCTGCTGAAGGACCACCTGCTCAACAACATCTTCTTCGACACCTGCGTGTACCACCAGCCGGGCATCGACCTGCTCACGCGCGTGATCCCGGTCGACAACGTGCTCTTCGCCAGCGAAATGATCGGCGCGGTGCGCGGCATCGACCCCGAGACCGGCTTCAACTACGACGACACGCGCCGCTACATCGACGCCACGCCGATGCTCGACGACAAGGCGCGCCACCAGATCTACGAAGGCAACGCGCGCCGCGTGTATCCGCGGCTGGACCGCGCACTCAAGCAACGAGGACTCTGAAAGAACATGTCTGCCACTCCCCTCCCCCAGGAACTCGGCGTAGTGCACCGCAACGTGGTGCGCGCCGATGCCGCCGCCGTCGAGAAGCTCTCGCGCTTCGGCGTCTCCACCGTGCACGAGGCGCTGGGCCGCCTCGGCCTGATGGCACCGCGCATCCGCCCCATCCACCCCGAGGCGCGCATGTGCGGCACCGCCGTCACCGTGCTGCTGCAGCCCGGCGACAACTGGATGCTGCACGTGGCCGCGGAGCAGATCCAGCCCGGCGACGTGGTGGTTGCCGCCTGCACCGCCGACAGCACCGACGGCTTCTTCGGCGACCTGCTCGCCACGTCGTTCAAGGCGCGCGGCTGCAAGGGCCTGGTGATCGACGGCGGCGTGCGCGACGTGCGCGACCTCATCGCCTTGGACTTCCCGGTGTTCAGCCGCGCCATCCACTCCAAGGGAACGATCAAGGCCACGCTGGGCTCGGTCAACGTGCCGGTGGTCTGCGCCGGCGCGCTGGTGCAGCCGGGCGACGTGGTGGTGGCGGACATCGACGGCGTGGTGGTCGTGCCCGCGCAGCTCGCGGCGCGCGTGGCCGATGCCGCCGAGGCGCGCGAAGCCAACGAAGCCGGCAAGCGCGCCCGCTTCGCGGCCGGCGAGCTGGGGCTGGACATGTACGGCATGCGCGAGCCGCTGGCCAAGGCCGGCCTGCGCTACGTGGACTAGACCGGGACCGCCTGTTCAGAACAACGAGAGACAACAGCAATGAACAACCCGGCCCGTATCGACGTCAAGGCCTTCATCGACGAACGCCCCATGAGCGCCATGCAGTGGCTGCTGCTGGTGCTGTGCTTCCTCGTGGTCGCGGCCGACGGCATGGACGTCGCGATCATGGGCTTCCTCGCGCCCTCCATCCTGCAGGAATGGGGCGTGTCGCGCGCCGCCTTCGGCCTCGTGATGAGCGCCGCGCCCATCGGGCTGGTTTTCGGCGCGCTCGTGGCCGGCCCCGCATCGGACCGGCTGGGCCGCAAGACCGTGCTGACGGCTTCGGTGTTCCTGTTCGGCGTGTTCACGGTCGCCACCGCGTTCGCGCAGGACCTGACGCAGATGGCTGCGCTGCGCTTCCTCACCGGCCTGGGCCTGGGCGCGGCGATGCCCAACACCACCACGCTGCTGTCGGAATACGTGCCGCAGCGCTCCCGCTCGCTGCTGATCGCGGTGATGTTCACCGGTTTCAACCTGGGCTCGGGCGTGGTGGGCTTCGCGGCCGCGTGGCTCATTCCGCACTTCGGCTGGCGCTCGGTGCTGGTGATGGGCGGCGCGCTGCCGCTGGTGCTCGTGCCCCTGCTGCTGGCGCTGCTGCCCGAGTCGGCCCGCTTCATGGTCGTGCGCCGGCAGCCGGCCGAGCGCATCGCCGCCGTGCTGGGCCGCATCTGCCGCACCGTGTTTCCGGCCGGCACAACCTTCATCGCGACGGAGCCACCGGTCGCGGCGAAGAAGCCCATCGGCGTGCTGTTCTCGCGCGGCTACGGGCTGATGACTCTGGCGCTGTGGGCCACCTACTTCATGGGCCTGCTCGTCATCTACCTGCTGACGGGCTGGCTGCCCACGCTCATCAAGGACGCGGGCCTGCCCATCGAGACCGCCGCGACCGTGACCGCGATGTTCCAGATCGGTGGAACGGTCGGCGCCATCCTCGTCGGCTGGACGATGGACCGCGTGGCGCCGACACGCGTCATCGCCGCGGCCTATGCGGCCGGTGCGGTCTGCATCCTCTGCCTAGGCTCGGCCGGTGCGCTGTCGGCATCGCTCGCGCTGCTGGTGGCGCTGGCCGGCTTCTTCATGAGCGGCGCACAGACGGGCCTCAATGCCTTCGCACCCGGCTGCTACCCCACCATGGCGCGCGCCACCGGCGTGAGCTGGATGCTGGGCATGGGCCGCTTCGGCAGCATCGTCGGCTCGATGTTCGGCGGCGTGCTGCTCACCATGGGCTGGGGCTTCGGCGCCATCGTCTCGCTGCTTGCCCTGCCTGCGCTGCTGGCGGCGGGCGCGGTGCTCGGCGCCCGGGCCGCCGAAGCCGACGACGACTCCGCCGGCAAGCCCGAACTGGCGCGGGGCTGAACCCGCATGCCGGCTCCTTTCCTCTCACCTTCTCCCTTCATCGCGCCGCACAGGGCGCAGGAGTAACCCCAACATGGCCCAGATCATCGGCGCCGTCGCCTGCTCGCACACCCCCACCATCGGCTTCGCCTTCGACAAGAACAAGCAGGACGACCCGGTGTGGGCCCCCATCTTCGAGGCCTTCGCGCCGGTGCGGCAGTGGCTGGCCGAGAAAAAGCCCGACGCGCTCTTCTTCATCTACAACGACCACGTCAGCTCCTTCTTCTTCGACCACTACTCGGCCTTCTCGCTGGGCGTGGGCGAGCGGCACGAGGTGGCCGACGAAGGCGGCGGCGCGCGCGACCTGCCGGCCCTGGCCGGCCATCCGGCGCTGGCGCGGCACATCGGCCGCTCGCTGGTGGCCGACGAGTTCGACATGTCCTTCTTCCAGGACCGCGCGCTCGACCACGGCGTGTTCTCGCCGCTGTCGCTGCTGTGCCCGCACAAGCCGGCATGGCCGATTCCGGTGATTCCGCTGCAGGTCGGCGTGCTGCAGTCGCCGGTGCCCTCGGCGCGGCGCTGCTACCGGCTCGGGCAGGCGCTGCGGCGCGCGATCGAGAGCTATCCGGACGACATCAAGGTGGCCATCGTCGCCACGGGCGGTCTCTCGCACCAGGTGCACGGCGAGCGCGCGGGCTTCAACAACACGGCATGGGACGCGCAGTTTCTCGAACTCATCGAGAACGACCCGGTGCGCCTGACCGAGATGACGCAGGCCGAGCTGGCGACGCTGGGCGGCATGGAGGGCGCCGAGGTCATCATGTGGCTGGTGATGCGCGGCGCGCTGTCGTCGAACGTGCGCAAGACGCACCAGAGCTACTACCTGCCCTCGATGACGGGCATTGCCACCGCCATCTACGAGAACCTGGCGAGCCCGCCCGTCGGTGGCGAGGTGGAGCGCCACCGCCAGCGCGTGGCCCAGGAGCTGGCCGGCGTCGAAAGACTGCAGGGCACCTACCCGTTCACGCTGGAGACCAGCGTGCGCGCCTACCGCCTCAACAAGTTCCTGCACGGCATGACGCGCCCCGCCCATCGCGAGGCGTTCCTTGCCGACGAGGAAGCAGCCTTCGAGGCCGCCGGCCTGACGGACAAGGAGCGCGACATGGTGCGCCACCGCGACTGGCGCGCGCTGATCCAGTACGGCGTGATCTTCTTCATGCTGGAGAAGCTGGGCGCGGTGGTGGGCGTGTCGAACCTGCACATCTACGCCGCGATGCGCGGCCAGTCGCTGGAGGACTTCCAGCAGACCCGCAACGTGCCCGGCGCGCTGTATTCGGTGGCCGGCAAGGATGCCGCGCCGCAAGCCTGGGACAACGCCGCCGCACCGCAGCCGCGCTGAGCCCGCCCCCGATTTCGATTCCGGAGACAAAGAAGATGACGAGAACCCTGCTTTCCCGGCGCCTTGCGCTGGGCATGGCCGCACTGATCGCGTTCGGCCAGTTCGGCACGGCCGGCGCAGCCGACGCCTTTCCCTCGAAGCCCCTGAAGATCCTGGTGGGCTACAGCGCCGGCGGCGCGGTCGATGCCATCGCCCGCTCGGTGGGCCAGCGCATGTCGGCCATCCTCGGCCAGCCGGTGGTGGTCGAGAACAAGCCGGGTGCCGGCACGAACATCGCGATCAAGTCGGTCATCACCAGCGCGCCCGACGGCTACACGCTGCTGCTGGCCGCCAATGCGCTGGCGGTGAACCCCTCGCTGTTCCAGCCCGCGCCCTACGACCTGGAGCGCGAGCTCACGCCCATCGCCTCGGTCGGCCGTGTGCCGGTGGTGTTCACGGTGCGCGAGGAATCGCCGATCAGGACGCTGCAGGAGCTGGTCGCGGCAGCCAAGGCCAAGCCAGGCGGCGTGACGGTCGCCACGCCCGGCAACGGCTCCACGCCGCATCTCGCGATGGAGCTGTTCCAGCACACCGCTGGACTGCAGCTTCGGCACGTGCCCTACAAGGGCGGCGCGCAGGCGCTCACCGACGTGCTCGGCGGCCACGTCGAAGTGGTGGCGGTCAACGCGCTCGAGGCGCTGCCGCTGGCCAAGTCCGGCAAGCTGCGTGTGCTGGCGGTGATGAGCGCCGAGCGCTCCGCCGTGCTGCCGGGCGTGCCGACCGTCGCGGAGTCGGGCTATCCGGGCTTCGAGGCCAGCGTCTGGTACGGCTTCGTCGGGCCGGCCGGGCTGCCCAAGCCGGTGGTCGAGAAGCTGCACGACGCGGTGCAGAAGGCCATCGACTCGCCCGAGGTGCGCAACCAGCTCGCGGCGGCGGGCGGCGTTCCGCTGCCGGGGCCGACGGCGCAGTTCGACAGGCTGCTCAAGGCCGACGTGGCGCGCTACGGCAAGCTGATCCGAGAAGCCGGCATCAAGCCCGATTGAGGACGAAGGCCATGACCACAGGCATCACCCGTCGCCAGGCCCTCGTCGCGGCCACGGCCCTGCTTCCGGCAAGCCGCGCCGCCATGGCGCAGCAGGCCTATCCCGCCAAGCCGATCCGCATGGTCATTCCCTTCACGCCCGGCGGGTCCACCGACGTGCTCGGGCGAGCCATCGGCATCGAGCTGGGCCGTGCATGGCACCAGCCGGTGGTTGTCGACAACCTGCCCGGCGCGGGCGGCTCCATCGGCGCGGACAAGGTGGCGAAGTCGCCCGCGGACGGCTACACGCTGCTGATGGGGCACATCGGCACGCTGGCGATCAACCCTTCGCTGTACCCGAAGCTCGACTACGACCCGGTGCGCAGCTTCGCGCCGGTGGCCTGGGTGGCGCGCGTGCCCAACGTGCTGGTGGTGCACGCCTCGGTGCCGGCGCGTTCGCTGGCCGAGCTGGTCGCGCTGGCGAAGACGCGTCCGGGCCAGCTGGCCTTCGGATCGGGCGGCAACGGCAGCGCGGCACACATCGCCACCGAATACCTCAAGCTGCAGACGGGCGCCTCGTTCATGCACGTGCCGTACCGGGGCACGGCGCCGGCCGTCACCGACCTGCTGGCGGGCCAGCTGCAGCTGCTCTTCACCGGTGCGCCCGCGCTGCTGCCGCACATCAAGGCCGGCAAGCTGCGCGCGCTGGCGGTATCGAGCCCGAAACGCATCGCGCTGCTGCCCGACGTGCCGACGGTGGCGGAAAGCGGCGTGCCCGGCACCAAGGACTTCGAGGCCGACCAGTGGTACGGCGTGGTCGCGCCGGCCGGAACTCCGGCGGACATCGTCGCCATGCTGAACAGGCAGATCAACCAGTCGCTCAATGCGGCGGAGGTTCACGCGCGGCTCGCGGCCGAGGGTGCCGAGCCGACGCCCACCACGCCACAGGCCTTCGGCGAGCTGATCGCGAGCGAGATGAAGCGCTGGAACCGCGTGATCAAGACCGCCCGCATCACCGTCGACTGACATCACGCAGGAACATAACGAACATGAAGCTCTTCGCCCGTCTGCTTCTCGCCATCGTCACCGCGATGCTGCTCGCCGCCTGCGCGCAAGCACCTCAATCGCCGCAATCCCCGCAAGCCAGGGGCGGCGGCAAGACCGAAGTGCTCTGGCTCGGCCAGTCCGCGTTCCGCATCACCACGCCGGGCGGCAAGGTGATCGTGACCGACCCGTGGCTCAAGCAGAACTCGCTGACGCCCGCCGAGTACAAGAACCTCGAAGCCTTGGGCAAGGTCGACGTGCTGCTGGTCACGCACGGCCACCTCGACCACTTCGCGGATGCGCCCGCGCTGGCCCAGCTCAACCAGGTGCCGATGTACGCGCCCGGCGACATGAACCAGACGGTGAGCGTGCTCGGCATCCTGCCGCCCGCCCTGGCGCCGCGCTTCAACAAGAGCGGCACCATCACCCCGGTGCCGGGCATCAAGGTGACGGCCGTGCACGCCGAGCACTCGTCGATCATCGTGTGGAAGAACCCGGCCACCGGCAAGGACGAGGTGCACCCCGGCGGCGAGCCGGTGGGCTACATCATCGAGCTGGAGAACGGCTTCCGCATCTACCACATGGGCGACACCGGACTCTTCACCGACATGAAGTTCATCGCCGACTACTACAAGCCCGACCTCGTGCTGATGCCCATCGGCGGCCACTTCACGATGGGCCCGACCGACGCGGCCTACGCCACGCGCGAATGGCTGCGCCCGCCCGCGGTGATACCGATGCACTATGGCGCCAACCCGCTCGGCAAGGGCACGCCGGACGAGTACATCCGCGCACTGGGCAGCAGCGGCACGCGCGTGCTGGCGCTGAAGCCCGGCGAGAAAGCCATCTTCTGAAGGAAGGACACGCACGATCATGGGAATCACACTGGGCCTCATCGGCTACGGCGAGGTGGGCGGCATCTTCGGACGCGGCCTGCGCGAGAAAGACGGCGTGGACGCCGTCTGGGTCTGGGACAAGCGCTTCGCCGATCCCGCCACCGGCGCTGCGGCGCGCGCCGCGGCCGAAGGCGACGGGATGAAGGTTGCAGGCGGCATGCAGGAACTGTGCAGCCACGCCGGCCTGCTGGTGTCGGCCGTCACCGCATCCAGCACGCTCGCCGTGGCTGAGGAGGCCGCGCGCCACGGGCGCAGCGGCAGCCGCTTTCTCGACCTCAACTCGGCATCGCCCGGCACCAAGCAGAGCGCGGCCGCCGCGCTGGAGGCCGCGGGCGTCGCCTACGTCGAGGCCGGCGTCATGACCTCGGTGCCGCCCTACGGCATTCGCGTGCCGATGCTGCTGGGCGGCGCGCAGGCCGACGCGCTCGCCGCCACGCTGGCCGGCTGGGGCATGGACGTGCGCGTGGTGAGCGACCGGCTCGGCATCGCCTCGGCGATCAAGATGAGCCGCAGCATCATGATCAAGGGGCTGGAGGCGCTGGTCATCGAGAGCTACGCCACCGCAAGGCGTTACGGAGTCGAGGAGCACGTGCTGCCGACGCTGAAGGAGACCTTTCCGCAGATCGACTGGGAAAAGCAAGGCGCCTACTTCTTCAGCCGCGTCGTGCAGCACGGCAAGCGCCGCGCCGAGGAAATGCGCGAGGCCGCGCAGACAGTTCGCGAAGCCGGCTTCGAGCCGCTGATGACGGCGGCCATCGCCGCCAAGCAGGACTGGGTTGCCGCGCAGGCGCGCGACGGGCTGTTCGAAGGGCTCGACGCATCGAGCAACTGGCAGGCCTACGCGGACCGGCTCATCGGGCGCAAGTGAGCATGGCCGGTTCGATCAGGGGCATCAGCTCCATGGCCACCAAGGGCCTGCTGGCGGAACTCGCCACTGCGTACACGGGCGCGAGCGGCGTGCCGCTCGCTTTCGAAGCGGTGGGCGGCGTGGATGCCGCGCGGCGCGTGTCGGCGGGAGAACCCTTCGACGTGGTGGTCCTGGCATCGGACGCCATCGACAAGCTGGCGGCCGCGGGCAAGGTGGATGCGTCGCGCAAGGTCGACGTGGTGCGCTCGGGCGTTGCGGTGGCGGTCGCCGCCGGAGCGGCGCAGGTCGACATCTCCACCGGGGAAGCGGTGCGCCGTGCCGTGCTGGACGCGGCCCGCATCGCGTACTCGACCGGGCCCAGCGGCGTTGCGTTGATCGCGCTGTTCGAGCGATGGGGCATCGCCGACGCGATCAGGGAACGGCTGGTGCAGGCGGCTCCCGGCGTTCCGGTGGGCTCGCTGGTCGCGCGCGGGGAGGCCTCGCTGGGCTTCCAGCAGCTCAGCGAGCTGATCGGCGTCGAAGGTATCGAACTGCTGGGGCCTCTTCCGCCGGAAATACAGATCACGACCGTCTTCAGTGCCGCACCGGTGGCGAATGCCTCCAGGCCGGATGCCGTGGACGGGCTGCTCGCCTACCTCGCCTCGCCGGCCACCGGGGACGCCAAGCGCCGGCACGGCATGGAGCCGGCCTAGCGCGCAGCCGGCTTGCGGGAGCCATTGCCGTTGCTGTTGCCCTTCGCGGCAGTGACAAGCCCCGCGCTTTCGACAAAGCCGTGGATCAGCTTCAGCCGGGGCGAAGACCGCATCCACAGGATGCCGAAGCGCCGCGTCTCCGAAGGCAGCGGCAGCGGGATCTTCACGATGCGCTGCCCATCGAGCAGCGGCGAGGCGATGTCGGGCACGACCGCCACGCCGAGGCCGCGGTCCACCATCATCGCTATCGCCAGCAGCGAGCTGAGTTCGAAGCGCTCCTGCGGCACGATGCCCGCCGCGCGCAGGTAGCGGTCGGCCTGCTTGCCGCCGCCGAGGTTGCGGTCGTAGCGGATGAGCGGCGAGGTGCGCAGCAGCTCGTGCGGATCGCGCCGCGCGAGGCGGCTGGGCGCGAGCAGCACCAGCGGCTCCTCGCGCAGCAGGGCCCAGTCGAAGGTCTTGGCGAGCGCGAACGGCGGATACAGGCACACGGCCGCGTCGAGCTCTCCCTGCTGCATCGCCTTGTAGAGCGTGGCGGTGGTGCCCGACTGCAGGAACACCTTGACGCCCGGATGCGCCTTCACGAAGCGCGCGAGGATGTCCGGCAGCAGGCTGTGGATGGCCGTGTTGATGGTGCCGATGACCAGCTCGCCCCCGGCCGCTTCGCTGCCCACCAGCGCCTTGATGTCGCTCACCTCGCGCAGCAGCGTGCGGGCCCGCTGCACCAGCCGGTGCCCTGCCTCGGTGGGCTGCACCGTGCGGCCGGCGCGCGCGAGCAGCGGCGCGTTGAGCTCGCGCTCCAGCGCGCGGATCTGCTGCGCCACCGCGCCGGGCGTCAGGTCGAGCCGGCGCGCGGCCTCGGACATCGAGCCCGACTCCACCACCAGAAGAAAGCTTTGCAGGTAGGCCGTTTCCATGAAGATAGATTTTCTGCGATGTGATCGCAGCAAACAGCTGTTTTTCTCATCTCATGAACCGGGAACACTGCCCTCCCATGAGAAGCAAGCTATTCGTTCCCGGCACCCGCCCCGAACTGTTCGCCAAGGCGCTCGCCGGCGAAGCGGACGCCATCAGCCTCGACCTGGAAGACGCCGTTTCCGAGCCGCGCAAGGACGAGGCGCGCGAGACCGTGCGCAGGTTCCTCGAAAGCGGCGAGGCCGCTTCGTCGCGCAAGACGCTGATCGTTCGCGTCAACGCCATGGACACGCCGCACTTCGAGCGCGACGTCGCGGCGGTGGCGCGCAACGGCGTGCACCTGATCAACCTGCCCAAGCCGCAGAGCCCCGCGCATGTGCGCGCGGCCGCCGAAGCCATCGAGCGCGCGGAGCGGGCCAACGGCGTGCAGGCACCCATCGGCCTGCTGCTGAACATCGAGACGCCCAACGCACTGCGCACGGCAGCCGAACTGGCGCTGGCGCATCCCCGCGTGGCAGGCCTGCAGCTGGGGCTGGGCGACCTGTTCGAGCCGCTGGGCATCGCCCGGCGCGAGCCTTCGGCGATCCGGCAGGCGATGTTCGCGGTGCGCATCGCGGCCGGCGAGGCAGGCCTGTATGCCTACGACAGCGCCTTCGCGAACATCCGCGACGCCGAGGGTTTCCGTACCGAGGCGATGCTGGCACGCGACCTCGGATTCCTCGGCAAGACCTGCATCCACCCGAGCCAGATCGCCATCGCCAACGAGGTGTTCCGTCCTACCGACGAGGAGATCGCGCATGCCTGCAAGGTGGTCGAGGCCGCGCGCGATGCCGATGCCAGGGGCGTCGGCGCCTACGTGGTGGACGGAAAGATGATCGACATCCCCTTCGTGATCCGCGCGCGCGCCATCGTCGAGAGCGCACGCAGCCTGGGCTTGATTCCTGGCTGAACTGCCTTCCATCAATAAAAGAAACCGGAGACAAGAAAATGCATTTCCCATCCTTCCTTCGTCCGCGAGCGCTCGCCGTCGTCGCGTTTGCCGCATTCGCCGGCGCCGCGTTCGCCCAGGGCGGCTATCCCAGCAAGACCATCACCATCGTCGTGCCCTACCCGGCCGGCGGCTCCAACGACACCTTCGCGCGGCAGGTGGCCAAGGAGCTGGGCGACCAGCTCAAGCAGCCGGTCATCATCGACAACCGGCCCGGCGCGAGCGGCAACACCGGCACGGCGCAGGTGGCGCGTTCCGCGCCGGACGGCTACACGCTGGTGGCCGTGTCGTCGAGCATGACGACCAACGCTGCGGTGCAGACGAAGCTGCCCTTCGATCCGGTCAAGGGCCTCGCACCCGTGGCGATGTTCGCCAAGGGGCCGTTCATCGTCGCTGTCAACAACGAGTTTCCTGCCAAGACGCCCGCCGAACTGATCGCCGCCATCAAGGCGAAGCCGGGCCAGTACAACTACGCCTCGTCCGGCTCGGGCAGCGTCAACCAGTTCGGCACCGAGCTGCTCAAGGCCAAGGTGGGCGACCTGCAGATCGCGCACATCCCGTACAAGGGCATGGGCCCGGCCGTGACCGACCTCGTGGGCAACCAGACGCAGCTGCTGATTTCCAGCGGCCCCTCGCTGCTGCCGATGGTGCGCGCCGGCAAGCTGCGCGCGGTGGGCATCACCAGCCTGAAGCCGAGCCCCATCGCGCCCGACCTCACGCCCATTTCCACCGCCGTACCCGGCTACGAGTTCGAACTCTGGTGGGGCCTGCTGGCGCCGGCGGGCACGCCGGCCGACGTGGTGGCCAAGCTGAACGGCGCGGTCAACCAGATCCTGGCGAAGCCCGAGATCACCGCCAACTTCCTGCGCGAAGGCGCCATCGCCACGCCGCTCACGCCGGCGCAGTTCGGCACCGTCATCGCCGACGACGTGGAGCGCTGGAAGAAGCTGGCAAAGCAACAGAACATCACCGCAGACTGAACAAGGAAAGAGAAAGCCCATGAGCATCACCGCCCCTGACGACACGCGCCTGCCCGAACGCCGGGGCCCCGCCGGCCCGCTGAGCGGCCTGCGCGTGCTCGACCTGAGCGCCTACATCGCGGGCCCGTACGGCTGCTCGCTGCTGGCCGACCAGGGCGCGGAAGTCATCAAGATCGAGCCGCCCACCGGCGACAACCTGCGCAAGTACCCCTCGACGCTGGAAGCCGAGAGCCGCGCCTTCATCGGCGTGAACCGCAGCAAGCTTGGCGTGATGCTCGACCTCAAGAACCGGGAAGACCTGGCCGCGCTGATGGAGTTGGTGCGCACCGCCGACGTGCTGGTGCACAACTTCCGTCCCAGTGTGCCGCCACGGCTGGGCATCGCCTACGAGCAGCTGAAGGCGGTGAACCAGCGGCTCATCTACTGCGCCGTCACCGGCTACGGCGAGACGGGGCCGCTGCGCGAGAAGGCCGGCTACGACCAGGTTCTGCAGACCATGACCGGCATGTGCGCGCTGCAGGGCAAGCGCGGCGAGCCGCCCGAGATCATCTACGGCTCGGTGGTCGACTACTATGCGGCCGCGCTGGTGGCCGCCGGCGTCGCCTCGGCGCTGTACGAGCGGGAGAAGAGCGGCGAAGGCCAGTTCGTCGGCGTCTCGCTGCTGCGCTCGGCGCTCACGATGCAGTCGGCGCGCATGGTGTGGGCCGAGGGCGAGCCCAAGGACGTGGGACGCGACATGCGCTCGGGCGGCATCACGGGCATCCACCCCACGCGCGAGGGGCACATCTACATCTCGGCCAACACGCCGCACTTCTGGCAGGCGCTGTGCGCGAAGGTCGGGCTGCCGGAGCTGGCAGCCGACGAGCGCTACGACTCGGTGCGCAAGCGCGCGCAGCACGCGGCCGAGATCGTGCCGAAGCTGCGCGCCGCGCTGGCCGGGCGCACCGCGCTCGAATGGGAAGAGCTCTTCGGCGAAGAAGTGCCCTGCTCCGCCGCCCGCACGGTGGAAGACATGTTCGACAACGAGCAGGTGCTGGCCGAGGACATGGTGGCGAACTTTTCTCATCCCACGCTGGGCTCGTACCGGGGCTTCACCCGCCCTGTGCGCTTCGGCCGCACGCCGGGCCCGGAGCCTTTCGCGGCGCCGACGCTGGGGCAGCACACGTCGGCCGTGCTGGCCACGCGGGGCAGGGACGACTGAGCCATGCACGACGAACCCGCCGTGCCCCACAGCAGCGGCACGCGCAAGCCACGCATCGCGGCACCCGAAGGCGCATGCGACGCGCACATCCACGTGTACGACCGCCGCTTCGCGCTGCACGGCTCGCCCGACGCGATGCTGGACAACGCCACCGCCGACGACTATCGCCTGCTGCAGCAGCGCACCGGCACGCAACGCACGGTGATCGTGCAGCCGCGCGTGCACGGCACCGACAACAGCGTGACGCTGGCGGCCATCCAGGCACTGGGCGCGGAGCGCACGCGCGGCGTTGCCGTGGTGCGGCCCGAGGTAAGCGATGCCGAGTTGCAGCATCTGCACGCGGGCGGCATTCGCGGCATCCGCTTCACGCTGTACACCGCAACGAACGCGACGACGGATTTCTCCATGGTCGAGCCGCTGGCGAATCGCGTTCACGCGCTCGGCTGGCACGTGCAGCTGCACTGGAGCGCAGACCAGATCGCCGCGCACTCGACGCTGCTCGAGCGCCTGCCCTGCACGGTGGTGTTCGACCATCTCGCCCGCTTGCCGCAGCCCGATGGCCTCTCGCACCCCGCACACGGCGTGGTGAGCCGGCTGCTCGACAACGGCCGCACCTGGATCAAGCTGTCGGGCGCGTATCTCGACTCCGCCCTCGGCGCCGAAGGCGGCTATGCCGACACGGTCGAGATCGCCCGTGCCTGGGCACGGCAGGCACCCGAACGCATCGTGTGGGGCAGCGACTGGCCCCATCCCACCGAGCGCACGGCCAAGCCCGACGACGCGCAGCTCTTCGACCTGCTGGGCGAATGGGTGCCCGACGAGGCCGCGCGCCGCCGCGTGCTGGTCGACAACCCGGCGCGGCTCTACGACTTTTCCTGACCTCAAAGACCCGAGACATCGAGATGAAGAAGCGACTCCTGAAATCCATCGCCACGCTGGCCGCCTGCGCCGTTCCCCTGCTGGGCTGGGCCGCGTGGCCCGACAAGCCGATCCGCATGGTCGTGCCCTACGCGGCCGGCGGCGGCGCCGACAACACGGCGCGCATCGTCGCGCAGCAGATGAGCGCCTCGCTGGGACAGCAGATCGTCATCGACAACAAGCCCGGCGCGGGCGGCGTGATCGGCGCCGACAACGTGGCCAAGGCCGCGGCCGACGGCTACACCGTGCTCTACGACGCCTCGGCGTTCTCGGTGAACCCGTCGCTGCGCAAGCTGCCCTTCGACGCGGCGAAGGACTTCATTCCCGTTTCTCTGGTGGCCACCGCGCCGCAGATCCTCGTAGTGCCCGCGACCGCGCCGTACAAGACGGTGCCGGAGTTCATCGACTACGCGCGCAAGAACCCGGGCAAGCTGAGCTTCGCGTCGGCGGGCGGCGGCACCGGCTCGCACCTGGCGGGCGAGGCGCTGAACGAGCAGGCGAAGATCAACCTGATGCACGTGCCCTACAAGGGCGGCGCGCCCGCACTGACCGACGTGATGGGCGAGCAGGTGTCGGCCTACTTCGGCAACGTGGCCTCGACGCTGGGCTACGTGAAGAGCGGCAAGCTGCGCGCGCTGGGCGTGAGCTCGCTCAAGCGCGTGCCGGGGCTGCCCGAGGTGCCGACGCTCGCCGAGTCGGGCCTGCCGGGCTACAACGTGGTCGAGTGGAACGGCGTGTTCCTGCCCAAGGGCACGCCCGCCGACATCGTGCAGAAGCTCGGGAAAGCCGTGCAGGCCGCGGTGAACGATCCTGCCGTGCGGCAGAAGCTGCTGCAGCTGGGCCTGGAGCCGGCCGGCACCACCCCCGAAGCATTCGCGAAGTTCGTGCAGGACGAGACCGGCAGGGTGAGCGCGCTGGTTCGCTCGCGGAACATCAGGGTCGATTGAGCGTCGCGCCCGGCGGCGCGTGAAACGTAGTGTGCGGGCTGCGTCCCGCGGATACAGAGGAATACGCAATCCGCTCCACTGGCGGGTGCCCCGGCGAAGAATCGGTTCCGTTCACAGACGAACGCCCGTCACTCTTCCGAAGGAACCGCCATGCGCTTTCGCTCTTCCGCCCTCTATTTCGCCGTTGCCGTCGCCGCCTCGGCGGCCGCCCTCACACTGACCTTCGCGGCGCCCTCGCCGTTCGGCGGCGACATACCGGCTTCTGAAGCCGTCGCGGCGCCCGAATTCCAGAACATCGACACCTGGCTCAACTCGCAGCCGCTCAAGCTGAGCGAGCTGCGCGGCAAGGTGGTGCTGGTCGACTTCTGGACCTACACCTGCATCAACTGCCTGAACCACCTTCCATACGTGAAGGACTGGAACCAGAAGTACAAGGACAAGGGCCTGGTGGTCGTCGGCGTCCACACGCCGGAGTTCGCGTACGAGAAGTCGACGAAGAACGTGAAGGACGCCATCGAGCGCCTGCAGATCAGGCACGCGGTGGCGCAGGACAACAGCTACGGCACCTGGAAGGCCTTCAGGAACCAGTACTGGCCGGCCGTGTACCTGATCGACAAGCAGGGAAAGATCGTCTACTCGCACTTCGGCGAGGGCAGCTACGGCACGACGGAGAAGAAGATCCAGGCGCTGCTGGCCGAGCCTGCGCCTGCCGGGATCTGAAACAGCGCTGTTGTCCGGGGCGCGATCACGCCGACGGGGTACCTTGCTCCGCGAAAGTCCTCCGGCCTTCGGCCTCTCCCTTTATTTCGCTGCGCAAGGCACCCCATCGTCGCGATCGATGGACGCAGCGGTCTATCCGGCCGCACAGGCGCAGCGCCCATGTGCGAATGGCACCGGGTGCTCCCGCAGCGAAATAAGGGAGGAGGCCGCAGGCCGGGGGACATTCGCGGAGGGAGTACCCGGTGCCATTCGCACGCACCCCGAACATGGCCCCCCCGAACAAAACCAAACAGGAGCAAAGAAATGAAGAAACTCTGGCTCGCCCTGCTCTTCTTCGCAGGCGGCGTCGCGCACGAAGTACGCAACCCGGTGAGCTGCCAGTGCATCTCGTCCAGGCAGGAAGACGGCTTGCGCAAGCGCTCGCGGAAGCCTTCGAAGTGAAGCCGCCCTGCTTCGCTACTTCCCCGGATGATCCCGGCGGTAAAGCTCCCACTCCTCGATCTGCCTGCCGTCCGGAAGCTGGCAGATACCGTACTGCCCCTTGTCGTTCGACCTCATGAGCGTCTTGCCCCCGAGGCTCTGGCAGTAGACCGAAGCCGGGTTCGCCATGCCCACGGCTCGTGGCGGTTCGGGCTGGGCGCATGCGGCGATGAAGAGAGCACCCAGCGGCAGCGTCAGTACTTTGATCATTGCGCGAGTGTAGGCCTCAGTCCAGCGCCTCCACGGCCGACGAAAAGACATAGCCCTCGCTGCGCACCGTCTTGATGTAGCGCGGCTCGCGCGCATCGTCGCGCAGGCGCTGGCGCAGGCGGCTCACCAGCAGGTCGATCGAGCGCTCAAAGAGCTCGGCCTCGCGGCCCTGCGTGAGGCTCAGCAGCTGGTCGCGGTTCAGCACCTTCTGCGGATGGTCCAGGAACACCCGCAGCAGCCGGTACTCCGCACCGCTGAGCGCCACCATCACGCCGCTGTCGTCGATCAGGGTGCGCGCGGTGGTGTCGACCTGCCAGTCGCCGAACGCCAGCTTCGAAGCCGCCTCGGTGGAGCGCATGTTCGGCGGCAGCATGCGCGTGCGGCGCAGCACCGAGCGGATGCGCGCCAGCAGTTCGCGCGCGGAGAACGGCTTGGCCAGGTAGTCGTCGGCGCCCATCTCCAGGCCGAGGATGCGGTCGGCCTCCTCGCTGCGCGCGGTGAGCATGAGGATGGGCGTGGCCTTGTACTTGCCCGTGCGCAGGTCGCGGCACAGCGTGAGCCCGTCTTCGCCGGGCAGCATCAGGTCGAGGATGATGAGATCGAAGGGCCCCGACTCCTCCAGCGCCGCGCGCATGTGCCGCCCGGTGGGCACCGTGACTACGCGCAGGCCGTTCTTGACCAGGTAGGTGCTGAGCAGTTCGCGGATTTCCCGGTCGTCGTCGACGATGAGGATGTGGTCGGAGGTCTTGGGAATGTTCATGGCTGTGCGATGGTCCGCCGGAGGAACGCGGCGGGTAGCCGCAATGTAGCCCGCCTCGGGGCCGCGGCGGGCGGCTTTGTATGCCCGTGTATCCGGAGGGCCGGGCGACCACACTATGTTGCTTGCGCGCACGCCGGCCAGGCCGGGCGAGGGAGCGCCAGGGCGCCCGGGCGCCCCGGCGGGTAATGGGTAATGTTGTATGTCAGGCCGCGCTGCCCAACACACTGGAATACAAAGCGCCGCGCCGCGGGGCGGGACCGGTCTATAAACCAGTCCATGCCCACACCCGCCAGCCTCTCCGCCAACCTCGCCCCGGCCGCCCCGCCCGCGGGCCTGCACCGGCTGCTGCCGCGCACGCTCTTCTCGCGCGTCACACTGATCATCGTCGTCGGGCTGGCCATCGCTCAGCTGCTGACCTTCATGGCCATCCGCTACGAGCGCGGCATCGCGATGCGCGAGCTGATGATGATCGGCATCGAACGCGACATCGCCAGCTCGGTCGCCGTCCTCGACCGGCTGCCCGCCGCCGAGCGCGAAGGCTGGCTCGCGCGGCTGGAGCGTCGCAACTACCACTTCGTGCTGGGCGGCAACGCGGAGGGCACGCCGCCCGACACGCAGCTGTCGCAGCAGTTCGCCACGGCCATCACCGATGCGATGCGCCCGTTCGAGATCGTCAAGGTCGGCCAGGTGAGCAATCCGCCGCAGGGCCTGCAGATCCAGGTGCGGCTGTCGGACGGCTCCTCGGTGGTGGTGCATGCCCGGCGCGTGGACATGCCGGTGTCGAGCTGGGTGATGTGGCTGCTGTGGGTCCAGCTGCTGGTGCTGGCCGTGTGCGCCTGGTATGCGGTGCGGCTGGTCACGCGGCCGCTGGCGCAGCTGGCCGACGCGGCCGACGAGCTGGGCCCCGACCTGAAGGGCCAGCAGCTGGCCGAGGAAGGCCCGACCGAAGTGAGGCACGCGGCACGCGCCTTCAACGCGATGCAGAAGCGCATCGCGGGCTACATGGCGGAGCGCGTGGAGATCCTCGCGGCCATCTCGCACGACCTGCAGACGCCCATCACCCGCATGCGGCTGCGCACCGACCTGATGGACGACGGCCATGACCGCGACAAGTTCCGCCAGGATCTCGACGCCATGCACGCCCTGGTGCGCGAAGGCGTGACCTATGCGCGCACCCTGCACGGCGCCACCGAGCCGCCGCGCCGCGTCGACGCCGATGCGCTGTTCGAGAGCATGGTGGCCGACTACGAGGACTCGGGCGAGCAGGTGCTGCTCGAGGGCCGCGCGGGCGAGCCCATCGTGACGCGCCCGAACGCGCTGCGCCGCATCCTGACGAACCTGATCGACAACGCGCTGAAGTTCGGCACCGACGTGCGGCTGCAGGTGCACGCAGGCGCCGGCAACCGGCTGACGCTGGCCGTCGTCGACAACGGCCCGGGCATTCCGCCCGACCAGCTGGAGAACGTGCTCAAGCCCTTCTACCGCGTGGAGGGCTCGCGCAACCGCAACACCGGCGGTACCGGCCTGGGCCTGGCCATCGCCCAGCAGCTGGCGACAGCGATGGGCGCGGAGCTCACGCTGCGCAACCGTGACGAAGGCGGGCTGGAAGCCCGGCTGACCATGAACACCCGCGACGCACCGCACGACGACTGAGCCGCCGCGCGGCAACGGCCACCGCCACCGATACCCATACCGACAGGCAAGCGGCTCGCCAGGCGAGACCGTGACGGCCCCCGCTCGCCTTGCCTTCGCTTTCATTCACCCACAACATCCACCGAACGGACCCGACCATGCTCCTCCTCATCGTTGCCTACCTGGGTGGCGTGCTCACCATCCTGAGCCCCTGCATCCTGCCCGTGCTCCCCTTCGTGTTCGCGCGCGCCGACCGGCCGTTCCGCTCGCACGGCCTGCCGATGCTGCTGGGCATGGCGCTGGCGTTCTCGGCCATCGCCACGCTGGCGGCGGTGGGCGGCGGCTGGGTCGTGGCGCTCAACGAATACGGGCGCAGCGCCGCGATCGCATTGCTGGCGGTGTTCGGCGTGACGCTGCTGTTCCCGTCGGTGGCGGACCGGCTGACCCGTCCGCTGGTGGCGCTCGGGCTGCGGCTGTCCGAGCCTGCCTCGGGAAAGGCTTCTGTGTTCTCGCCGCTGCTGCTGGGCGTCGGCACCGGGCTGCTGTGGGCACCCTGTGCGGGACCGATCCTCGGGCTGATCCTCACCGGCGCGGCGCTCAATGGCGCGAGCGTCGGCACCTCGCTGCTGCTGCTGGCCTATGCGGCCGGCGCGTGCACCTCGCTGGCGGCGGCGCTGCTCTTCAGCGGACGGCTGTTCTCAGCGATGAAGAAGTCGCTGCACACCGGCGAATGGATGCGGCGCGTGGCCGGCGTGGCGGTGCTCGCGGGCGTCGGCGCCATCGCCCTGGGGCTGGACACGGGGCTGCTGAGCCGTCTGTCGGTCGGCACCACGTCGGCGCTGGAGCAGGCGCTCGTGAACAGGCTCGACATGCCGGCGCCACCTCCGCAGTCGCAGCCGCAGCCACGGGCCTCCGCCGGCCCGGAAGGCCTGATGACCGTGTCGGCGCAATCCGCTCCGGCCGCGCCCGCGCTGAAGCTGCCTGATGAAGGCAAGCTGCCTTCGCTGGCCGGCGCCACCGAATGGATCAACTCCGCCCCGCTCACGCCCGAAGGCCTGCGCGGCAAGGTGGTGCTGGTCGACTTCTGGACCTACTCCTGCATCAACTGCCTGCGCACCCTGCCCTACGTCCGCGCATGGGCCGAGAAGTACAAGGACGCCGGGCTCGTGGTGGTCGGCGTGCACACGCCGGAGTTCGCATTCGAGAAGCAGCCGGCCAACGTGCGTCGCGCGGTGAAGGACCTGGGCGTCGGCTTTCCGGTGGCGGTCGACAGCGACTATGCGATCTGGCGCGCCTTCGGCAATCAGTATTGGCCGGCCTTCTATCTCGTCGATGCACAGGGGCGCATCCGGCATCACCAGTTCGGCGAGGGCAAGTACGCGAAGTCGGAGCAGGTCATCCAGCAACTGCTGGCGGAAGCCGGCCGGCCCGTCGCGTCGGCGGGGCTTGTCTCGCCCGACGGCCAGGGCACGCAGGCGGCTGCAGCCGCGGAGCCGGCCCTCTCGGCCGAGACCTACCTCGGCTACGAACAGGCGCGCAACTTCGCCTCGCCCGGCGGCATTTCCAACGACCGGGCGCGCGTCTACTCAGGTGTCGCCACGCTGCAGCCCAACCAGTGGACGCTGGCGGGCGAATGGAAGGTGGAAGGCGAGCGTGCGGTGCTGGTGCAGGCCAACGGCCGCATCGCCTATCGCTTCCATGCGCGCGACCTGCACCTGGTGCTCGGCCCGTCGTCCGACGGCAAGCCGGTGCGCTTCAGGGTGCGGATCGATGGCGCGCCGCCGCTCGCGGACCACGGCACCGACACCGACGCGCAAGGCAACGGCGTCATCGACGGACAGCGCCTCTACCAGCTGGTGCGCCAGGCGGCGAACCAGAAGGACCGGCTGTTCGAGATCGAGTTTTTCGACGCGGGCGCGCAGGCCTACGCGTTCACCTTCGGCTGATCGGCGGCCGGGCCTGCTCGAGTTCCGAGCTCAGAGCAGGCCCAGCGTCATCGCCTTCAGCGTGGCGGCCGCCCGCGTGGTGCAGCCCAGCTTGCGGAAGATGTTCTCCAGGTGCGCGCGCACCGTGCTCGGGCTGATGCCCAGCGAGCGCGCGGCTTCCTTGTTGCTTTCGCCGAGGCTGATGCGGCCGAGCACTTCGACCTCGCGGCCCGAAAGGAGCGCCGAGGCTTCGCCGGACGGCTGAGCCGATGCAGTAGCGGATTGCGGCTGGCCCGTGAGCGCCGCGATGGCCTGCGGATCGAGCCGGCTGGCATCGCCTTCGGCGTGCAGCGCCGCCAGCGCCTCGGCCTGCGGCAACGCGGATCTGCCGGGCCGGCTGGTGCAAAGCGCCACCCAGTGAGCGGCTGCGGCAAGGGCGCGC
This sequence comes from Variovorax gossypii, assembly GCF_003965815.1. Taxonomy (GTDB): domain Bacteria; phylum Pseudomonadota; class Gammaproteobacteria; order Burkholderiales; family Burkholderiaceae_C; genus Variovorax; species Variovorax gossypii. The sequence continues at coordinate 1,367,771 of NZ_RXOE01000001.1, forward strand.
GCCTCGGCGTCGATGGCCGCGCCCCTGGCTCCGCGAAAGAAGCCCGAGCCGTCCAGGCGCTCGTCGACGAAAGAGGCAATCTCGGCTTCGGCACGCAGCGTGTCGATGCGCCGCGCCGCGCGCTCGGTCCAGTAGGGCACCAGGCGCAGCCGCTCGGCATCGGCTTCGCTGCGCGCATGCGGCGAGTCCCAGACCGCGTTCGGCACCGAGGCGCGACCGATGCCGTGGATCAGCCCCGCGCGGTAGATGCGCTGCTGCTGCTCGTCGCCCAGGCCCATGCCGCGGGCGCAATGCAACGCCGCTTCCGCGACCTTGCGCGAGTAGCCGGTCATCCAGGGGAGCTTGAGGTCGATCACGTCGGCGATCAGCTCGAGCGGCGCGGTCGCGTCCCGCAGCGCGGCGGACGGCGGCTGCGGCTCGGCGGCCGCGCCCTGCTCCAGCACGTGTAGCCAGTCCACGGCATGCTCGCGCACCGCATCGACCAGGAAGGCCGGGTAACGCGCATCGGCACGCTCGGCGATGTAGCGCAGCGCGTTGTTCAGCCCGTGCACGCGCGAGAAGATCTCCAGGTCGCCCGCAATGGTGACGAGGAACACCTCGGCGGGGATGCGCGAGGCGTCGAGGCCCTCCGGCTTGCCGGTTCCGTCGAAGGTTTCGAAGATGTGGCGCAGCGGCAGCTCCACGGCCGCGGGCATGCCCAGCGTGCGCGCGATGTCGCCCGAGACCTCGCAATGGATCTCGGCCAGCGGGCTGACGGAACTCGCGAAGTCGGCCGCGGCGCGCGCCGAGGCGGTGGCGAGCATGGTGCGGCGCCCGCCCACGTCGTCGCCCAGCAGGTCGGAAAACTCCAGCGCATTGGCCGTGCAGCCCGACCATCGCAGCAGGGCCACGCATACGACATGGCCCTGCGTCGCGGCATCGCGGCCAATGGCCGCGGCGAGCCGAGAAGCGAGCCAGCCCGTGCGCACCGAATGGTCGATGGGCTGGCCCATGCTGAGATCGCCGACGAAGGCGAGAGCGCGGATGGCGTCGAAGACCCGGATGGAGGAGGAAGGCTGCACTGGATCTGCTGGTACGGCTACGCGGAAAACAAGACGAGCCGCCCAAGGCGCGCGATGCACCTTGGGCGGCTCGCGGCACCTTACTTGGATTGGCGCACGGCGTCCAGGATCACCTCGGCCACCTTGGCCGGCTGCGACTGCTGCGGCACGTGGCTGGCGTTCACGCGCGTGAGGTGCGCGCCGATCTTCTTCGCCATGTCGAGCTGCAGCGCGGGCTGGATCATGTGGTCGGCGCTGGTGGCCAGGTACCACGAGGGCCTGGTCTTCCAGGCGGCCACCGTCAGCTTCTGCTCGAAGGACTTGCCGAATATCGGGCCCTGCGTCGCGGTCATCACCGCGGTGGCGGAAGCCGGCAGGTCTTGTGCGAAGTGCTTCGTCATGCCCTCCTTCGTGAGCGAGAGATAACCGGAAGCATCGGGCACGATGTGCGCGAAGCCGGGCGCGGGCGGGTAGTCCTTGCCGAGTTCGGCGGTGTTCTGCCCCACATCGGGCGCGAAGGCGGCCACGTAGACCAGCGAGGCGACCTTGTCATTGGCGCCCGCCTCGGTGATGACCGAGCCGCCCCACGAATGGCCGACCAGCACGACCTTGCCGGGCTGCGCGTCGATGGCGCGCTTCGCAGCAGACACGTCGTCCTCGAGCGAACTCAGCGGGTTCTGCACCGCGACGACGCGCAGGCCCTTGGCCTGGAGCAGCGGAATCACCTTGGCCCAGTCGGAGCCGTCGGCGAAAGCGCCGTGGACGATCACGACGCTGGGCCTGGAAGCGTCGCCCGACGCAGCGGGCGTTGCCGCGACGGCGGAGAAAGAAAGGCCGATGGCGACGGCAGCGGCGGCGAGCTTGAAGCGTTGGATGGTTTTCATGAGGCGGGATCTCGTACGGAAGAGGAGTGATTGGGAAGCCCGTACTGTCCGCTTCGGGGGCCTGCGCCGCCATTGGACGAATATCCGATGGGGCGCGACCGGCCGTCTCTTCCGGCTACAAGTGCTGCGTAATGAGCAGCACGGCTCCGGCGATGGAGATGGCGCCGCCCACGAGTCTTCTGAATGCCTTCATGGCGTTTTCCTTTCGCGGTGGGAATGACGCCTCATGGTGCCGCAGGGCGGCTGGTTCGTGGGTTGGGAATCCTCATCCGCGAGATAGAAAACCCCAACTTGGGAGCGGCGGCTAGCTGTGCAGCGACGGCATCTTCGACGACGCGTCCTGCGGACCGAGCCTTTCTCTCGCGAACTGGCTGGCCCGCAGCCGCACGCGCTGCAGCGCGGCCTCGAGCGTGGGCTGCTGCATGAAGACGAGCACTCCGCGCTTCAGGCCCCGCAGGTTCAGTTCGGCGACGCCGGCATAACGGCCGCTGCTGGTCTGCTTGATGTCGATGCGGCTGGACCAGCCATCGGGCAGGTCGACGAGGAGTTGCATTTGTTGTGCGGCGCTCATGATGGGCGTCGAGGATAGGACCGAGGCCGCTGCAACCAAAGGAATTAATTCCCAGGTATTCAGGATTCCTTCGGATTCGTCATCAAAGAGCCTCCGACGCGCCCTTCATCCTCAATGTCTCCCAGATTGGTCGCGATCATTGGCTTGCCCGCCGCCCTCCGGCGGGCTCCTCCCTCCGACCCCATGCGAGAACGGGGTCCTTCAGCTCGCCCTTGGGCGAGCTTTTTTTTGATCGATCCAGATCACGAGGCACCTGCGAGCGTCCTCGAACACCCGGGCGCTGACGCAGGAGTTCGGCGCGACCGACGGCATTGCGCCAAGTCACTCGACCGTCATGAAGCGGACCTAGCATCCGCAGCAACATGCCCCCCGGGCGGCGGCCTTCGCCGGGCGTTTCGAACTCATGCGGCATGACTCTCCCTCTCTACTTCATCTGGCAAGCCTTGCGCTCGCAGGCTGCATGGCGCTGCTGGCCGTGAGCGCGCACGCGCAGCCGCAACAAGCCGCGGTCGCAAAGGACGACGCACACGGCGCCGAGCGCGTGCGCTTCGACATCGTGCGCCAGCCGCTGCACGCTGCTCTCGAACAGTACGGTCTGCGCACTGGTCTGCCGGTTTTCTTCGACGCGGCACTGGTGGCGGGGCGCGAATCGAATGCGGTGCACGCCGTGACGACACCCTCCGAAGCGTTGCGCATGCTGCTGAAGGACACGGGCCTGGTGGCCGACTACGCAGGCTCGGCCGCAACGGCCGCCTTCGTGCTCAAGTCCGCCCCGGTGGATGCCGTGGCCGCGCCCGACTCGAACGCCGACACCGAAGGCACCGGTGCCATGCCGACCGCATCGCCCGACCGCGGCTACGACGGCCTCGTGCAGACCCGCATCTGGGAAGCCTTCTGCGGCAACCCTCGCACCGCACCCGGCGACTACCGCGCCGCGATGCGCTTCGTGATCGACGGCACCGGCCGCATCGCCAACGCCTTCCTGCTGCACACCAGCGGCGACCGCGCGCGCGACGGCGCGATCCTCGACACCTTGAGCCGGACCCGCATCGACCGACCGCCGCCGCCCGGGATGGCGCAGCCGCTCACCATGCTGATCCTGCCGCGCACGCAGACGCCGGGGCTCGAATGCCCGGCGCAGCGCTGAGGTCGCGCCGCCATGCCCGAGAACGCGCTGCCGGCCCTGCGCGACTTCCTGGTCTCGCGCTACGACGAGCTCAAGCAGCGGCTCACGCGCCGGCTGGGCAACGCCGACAGTGCAGGCGACGCGCTGCAGGACACCTGGCTGCGCCTGGAAAGCCGCGACGACATCGACGGCGTGCGCGACCCCGCGTCCTACCTGCTGCGCGTCGCCGTCAACCTGGCCTATGACCAGCTCGCAAAGCAGGGTCGGCCGGCCACCCCGGAAGAGATCGACGCGCTGCTCGAGGGCGCGCCCGACCCCTCCCCCGGCCCCGCGCAGATCGCCGAAGACCGTTCCGAGATGGCCGCGCTCGCGGCGCTCATCGCACGCATGCCACCGCGCCGCCGCCAGGTGCTGGTGATGGTGCGCTGGGAGCACCTGCCGCAGCGCGAAGTGGCCGCGCGGCTCGGCGTTTCGCTGCGCACGGTGGAAAAGGAGCTGAAGGACGCCCACGATTTCTGCGCAGCCCGCATGGGCCGCCCGCTCGATGTGCCGGAGGCCCATGAAAAATAAAATGCGGTTCCCTGCGCTCGCAGCCGTCTCATGGATATGAACATCCGCGCCGAGCCCGATCAGACCGCGCAGGTCCAGCGCGAAGCGCAGGCCTGGCTGCGCCGCCTCACGTCCGGCGAAGCCACGCAGCGCGACCTCGAGGGCTTCCGCCGCTGGCAGGAGGCGAGCGCGCTGCATGCGCAGGCCTTCGCCGAGGCCAAGCGGCTGTGGAAGGCGCTCGACCCGGCCGTCGGCCGGATGATGGAGGCGCAGCCGGCGTTGCTGGCCGACCATCGCGAGGCGATGCGAGGGAAGACACAGTCGCCACGGCTCGCGCGCCGTGCGTTCCTCGGGGCCGCGGTGAGCGCGGCGGGCGTCGCGGCCGCCGTGTACCCGCCGCTGGCGCTGTGGCCGTCGGTCAGCGAGTGGAGCGCCGATTTCCACACTGCCACCGGCGAGCAGCGCTCGGTGGTGCTGGCCGAGGGGGTCGGCCTCGTGCTCAACACCCAGACCAGCGCGCAGCGACAGACGCGCGACGGCCGCACGGTCGGCATAGACCTGATCTCGGGCGAGGCCGCGGTCGATCTCTCCCCGGCAGCCGGCACCTCGGGCGTGGCCGACCAGCCGTTCCGTGTGGTCGCAGGCGCCGGCCGCAGCGATGCGCAGGCCGGCCGCTTCGAGGTGCGCCACATCGACGGCAGCACCTGCGTCACCTGCGTCGAGGGGAGCGTGCGCGTCACGCACGCCAAGGGCGCGCGCACCCTGCAAGCAGGCCAGCAGGTGGTGTACGACGCGGGCTCCATCGGCGGCGCTACCAGCGTGCAAGGCGCCGACATGTCGGCCTGGCGCACCGGCGTGCTGGTGTTCCGGCAGACGCCGCTCGCGCATGTGGTGGCCGAGATCAACCGCTACCGGCCAGGCCGCGTGGTGCTGCTGGCGCGCGCGTTGGCCGACCGGCCGGTGAGCGGGCGTTTTGCCATCGCCTCGCTCGACACGGTGCTGGTGCAGATCCAGCGCTCGTACGACCTCGAGGCGCACACGCTGCCGGGCCGCGTGCTGGTGCTTAGCTGATGTTTGTGACAGCTCGATTGGCCCCCGAGCCCGGTCAGGATTGAAAAAGTTAGCGGTTCTGTTTACGTCGCCCGGTCTGTCAAGTAAGGGGTGCGCGTTCCGCGCCCGTGCAGTTCATTCTTTACCGGGCGCCAGATGAAAAGACACGAGGGACACAACAGCCGAAGCCGCAAGCCCGACGCCGTTGTGCATCAGAGGAGTTTCCGCAGTTTCCGCATTTCGCCGCTGGCGCAGGCCATGGCCCTCGCGCTGGCCGCCGGCGCGACCACCACGATCGCCCTGCCGGCCCACGCGCAACAGGCCCTCGGCGCGGCGTGGATGGCGCAGAAGAACATGGCGCAGAACACTGCCAGCGCCACCGGTCGCCTGCCCAACGGCATACCCGCGTCGATGCTCACCAGCCCGCAGGCGCAGCAACAGCGCGCCAACGTGCAGTTGCAACAGTCGATCAACAACCTGAACCTGACGGCGCGCGGCATCGCGGCGCAACAGGCGGCGCAGGCTGCTGCGCGCGCGGCCGCGCAGAACGACGCATCGGTGCCCGACGGCCTGGCCGACGGCGGCCTGAGGGTCGACACCAACAGCCTCACGGCCGGCTGGGCCAACGCCAACGCGCCGGTGCAGACGCGGCAGGCCGACGGGCACACGAACGTGGCGATCCAGCAGACCGGCGACAGGGCCATCCTGAACTGGGAGACCTTCAACGTCGGCAGGAACACGACGGTGAAGTTCGACCAGCAGGCCGACTGGGCGGTGCTCAACCGGGTGAACGATCCGAAGGCGCGGCCTTCGCAGATCCAGGGGCAGATCCAGGCCGACGGCACGGTGCTGATCGCGAACCGCAACGGTATCGTCTTCAGTGGCACCAGCCAGGTCGACACGCGCAACTTGGTCGCCGCGGCCGCGCACATTTCCGATTCGCAGTTCAAGGCCAACGGCATCTACAGCGCGGGCACCACGCCCAGCTTCACCGATGCGCAAGGCAAGGTGGAGGTCCAAGCCGGCGCACGAATCGCGACGCGGGCGCCGACCGTTTCCACGGATGGCGGCGGCTACGTGCTGCTGGTGGGCCAGGAGGTGCACAACGCCGGCGACATCGCTACGCCCAGGGGCCAGGCGGTGCTCGCGGCCGGCGACAGCTTCATCATCAAGAAGGGTTCGGGCACGGGCGGCAACCAGGCCTCCACCACGCGCGGCAACGAGGTCACGCCCCAATTCATCACCGACAGTCTTGCGGGCAAGGTGAGCAACACCGGCCTGATCGTCGCTCGCGAAGGCGACGTGACGATGGTGGGACGCGACGTGCGGCAAGACGGCGTGGCGCTCGCCACCACCACGGTCAATACACGCGGCACCGTTCACCTCGCCGCCGTGGGGGCCGACGGCAAGGTCGCGCTCGGGCAAGGCGCCACCACGGCCGTGGTGATCGAGGACGACGGCAAGACCACCGCGCTGGACAGCCAGCGCGACGGCCTGCGCGGCCCCGCGCTCGTCACCGGCAACCAGGACATCGTGGCGGTGGCCGACCGCCGCGACCAGTCGCGCATCGAGATCGCAAGCAGCGGCACGGTCGACTTCCAGGCCGATTCCCTGACGCTTGCAACCGGCGGGCAGATCGCGGTGACCGCCGCCGCCCGCACCCTGGTACGCGATCGCGCGCAGATCGACGTCTCCGGCGCCGTGGGCGTGAACCTGGCCATGGAGAGCAACAACGTCAAGATCAATGTCCAGGGCAACGAACAGCGCGACGCACCGCTCAACCGCGATGGCAAGCGCCTGAACAACAACGACGTGTGGATCGACCGGCGCAGCCTGGTGTTCGTGCCCAAGGGCACCAACGGCTACGCGAGCGAGCGCTGGTACACGGCCGGCGGCCTGCTCGAAGTGGGCGGCTATCTCGGCACCGAGGGCCACACCGCCAGCGAGTGGATGGCGCAAGGCGGCACCGTCACCTTCGGCGGCGCGGAGGTCGTCACCCAGGGCGGCTCCAGCATCAATCTCTCGGGCGGCACGCTGAACGTGCAGACCGGCTTCATCCGCCAGACCTGGCTCAAGGGCGCGGACGGGCGCCTGTACGAGGTTTCGAAGGCGCCCGGCGACCAGCGCTACGAAGGGCTCTACCGCGGCTTCGAGGACGAGCACAAGCGCTGGGGTGCCAAGAACACCGGCTATTTCTACAACCCGCTGATCGGGCCGCAGAGGCGGCTCGAAAACGGCTACACGGTCGGGCGCGATGCCGGCAAGCTGGTCGTCGCCACGGGTGCAGCAGTGCTCGAAGGCGGCATCACCGCCGAAGCCTTCCAGGGCACGCGGCAGACCCAGGCACCGAAGGCGGGGCTGGACGGCTACGACCAGTCGCACGACGCGGCGTCGCGCAGGGGCCAGCTCATCGTCGGTGAATACCTGCCGATGTTCGACCGGCGCACCGGTGCGCTGGACCACCTGCTGAACGCCACCATGGACCGGGTGGAGTTCAAGGAAACCGGCGACACGGGCGAACGCATCGCGGCGGCGCTGGACCTCGCCACGGCCCTGCCGGCCGAACGCCGGAACAGCCTGCTGCTCGACACCGCGCAGCTCAACGGCCTGTCGCTGGGCGCCGTGCGCATCGCGGCGCGCAACCGCATCGAGGTCAACGCGGACCTGCAGACGGCCGCGGGCGGCAACATCACGCTGTACGGCAACGACGTCGCGGTGAAGGCCGACCTGACCGCCCACGGCGGCAGCATCGTGCTGGGCAACGTGCTCGCTCAGCCCGGCCCGAGCGGCACGCTCGACACCTTCGTGAACGCGAAGGAGCCCCGCGGCCACGTGACCCTGGCCGAGGGCGCCAGGCTCGACGCGAGCGGCCTGTGGCGCAACGCGGAACTCGACCCTTCCACGCAGGACCTGGCATATGCGAACGGCGGCAGCGTGTCGATCCGCGGCACCGGCAACGTGGCGCTGCAAAGGGCGAGCGTGATCGACGTGTCTTCGGGCGCGATCATGCGAACGGGCGGCAAGACACAGGCCGGCAAGGGCGGCAGCGTGACGCTGGCCACCACCACGCGCGCCGGCAGCCTCCGGCTGGACCCCGAAGCGCAACTGCGCGGCCACGGCGTCGCTGGCGGCGGCACGCTGGCCATCCAGGCCGGCAAGGTGCTGGTCTCCGACCAGCCGGCGAGCGCCGAAGCCGCGGATTCCGGCACGCTGGTGCTGGGCGGCGGCTTCTTCGACAAGGGCTTCTCCGCCTACGAGATCACCGGCAGCGAAGGCCTCACCGTGGCAGAAGGCACGCAAGTCGACGTGACGATGCCGGTGTATCGCTTCCGGGACGACGCGCGCCGCGTGGCCAGCGACGCCGGCACGGCACGGGCGCTCGAGCTGTGGACCCCGCCGCTGTACCAGGAAGACGCCGTGAACGCCGTCCTGCAGCAGCGCAAGGGCGCGAGCCTGAGCCTGCAGGCCGGTCGCAGCCTGCTCACCGAGATCGATCCGGCAACGAGCACGCTGACCATCGGGCGCGGCGCGCGGCTCGAGGTCGATCCCGGGCAGGCCATCGCGCTGCGCGGGGCCGGCCAGATCACCATCGACGGAACCTTGAACGCGCATGGCGGCAGCATCGACGTGCGCCAGCAGCAGTACGGCTTCGTCGACGTCGCCGGCCTTACGCCGGAGGCCGACGGCAAGGTCCACACGCGCTCGATCTGGATCGGCGACAACGCGGTGCTCGACGTGTCGGGCCGCGCGCACACGGCCACCGACGTGCACGGGCGCACCTATGGGCGCGTGGAACGCGGTGGCAGCATCGTGCTGGGCGGCACGATCGACCACGACCGCGCGGTGGCCAGTTCGGCCGACGCCTACCTGATCGTGCGACCCGGCGCGAAGCTCGATGCCTCGGGCGCGCAGGCGGTGCTGGACGTGCCGGGCCTCGGCTCCACGACCGTTGCCACCGACGGCGGACGCATCTCGCTGAGCTCGTACCTCGGCCTGCACATCGACGGCTCGCTGCGCGCGGCGGCCGGCGGCGCGGGAGCCGCGGGCGGCTCGCTCGACATCGCGCTCGAGTCGCCGCTGTACGACTCCGGCGGGCTCGACCGGGCGCAGCAGGAGGCCATCGTCCCGCGCGAGCTGACGGTGGCCCAATCGCAATCACGGGCTTCGCTGCTGCCGGACGATCTCGCGCCCGGCCAGGCGGACGCGGCGCTGCGCTACGGCAAGACCCGGCTGTCGGCCGACCGGCTGGGCGCCGGCGGCTTCGACAACCTCACGCTGCTGGCCAACGGCCAGCTCTCGTTCGACGGCGACGTGTCGCTGCGCATGGGCCAGGGCCTGACGCTGTTCTCCAGTTCGCTGTCGCTGGCCGAGTCTTCCGGCGCGTCGGCGCGCGTGCAGCTGGCGGCGCCCTACGTGAAGCTGTCGGGCACGGGCGCGTACTACGCTGCCGTCGGGGTGCTGCGCCCGCGCATGCTGCACGGCATGACGCCGCTGGACTCCAGGGCCGAGTTCTCGGTACAGGCCGGCCGGCTGCTCGACCTGGGCAACAGCATCTCCTTCGGCACCGAGGGCAGCTATGCCATGCAGAGCGAGTTCACGCCGGTGCACGTCGAGCGGCGCGGTTTCGGCAAGGTGGAACTGGCGAGCGACGGTGACATCCGCTTCCTGCTGGCCAACGACAACGACAGCCGCTCGCGCCTGTGGACGCACGGCGGCCTCACGTTCTCCGCGGCGCAGCTCTACCCCGAGACCGGCGCCATCGCGTCCGTCAACGCGGGCTATCGCATGGACCCGGTGGCGCTGCGCGTCGTGTACGACCCCGATAGCGTGTTGCGCATCGAACGCCGCGGCGATACGCCGGCCGGCGTTCCGTATTCGGCCTTCGGCGCGCTCGAATTCGGCGCCGCGGTGATCGAGCAGGCCGGCGTCGTCCGCGCGCCGCTCGGCAGCATCCGGCTGGGCACCGATCTCAAGCAGGGCGCGCTGAACGTGGCGCTGCTGCCGGGCAGCATCACCTCGGTCAGCGGCGCGGGGCTGACGATGCCCTATGGCGGCACGACCGATGGCATCGACTACCGCTACGACGGGCGTTCGGTGCAGCCCGTGGGCGCGGGCGGCGGCGCGGGCATCCGGCTCGGCGCCGAGCATGTGGACGTGCAGGCCGGCGCGGTGCTCGATCTCTCGGGTGGCGGCGAACTCACCGGCGCCGGCTTCATCGCGGGCCGTGGCGGCTCGACCGACGCGCGCTTCCATCCGCTGATGCAGATCGGCGCCGACGGCCGCTTCTCGCTGCCCTCGCTGTCCACCAACGCGGTGTACGCCATCGTGCCCGGCGCGCAGCCGCTGGCCGCGCCGGCCAGCGGTCCGGCGGGGGCTTCGCAGGCGGCTGTGGGCCGGCAGATCACCATCGGCGCGGGCGTGCCCGGCCTGCCGGCGGGCACCTACACGTTGATGCCGTCGACCTATGCGCTGCTGCCGGGCGCTTTCCGCGTGGAGCTCAACGGCGCGGCCGGAAGCGTCGGCACTACCGGGCAGGCGCTGGCGATGCGCAACGGTTCCTGGGCCGCCACGGGCCGGCTGTCGGTAGCCGGCACGGGCCAGCGCGACAGCCTGCCCAGCCAGGTGATCGTGACCCCGGCCGACGTGCTGCGCACCTACGCGCAGTACAACGAGACGAGCTACGCCGACTTCGTGCGCGCCGACGCCGCGCGACTGGGCGTGCCGCGCGGGGTGCTGCCGGCCGATGCCGGATCGCTGGCCTTCGTGCTGGGCTCCGGGCGCGGCGGCATGTCGCTGGAGTTCGACGGTCTCGCGCGCTTCCAGGCCGCTCAGGGCGGCCGTGGCGGTACCGCCATGGTGCTGGGCGGCGACCTCGAGGTGCTGGGCTCGGAGCAGTCGCGCACCGCGGGCTTCGAGGGCGCCTCGGTGCACGCGGATACGCTGAACGACCTGCATGCCGACCGGCTGGTGGTCGGCGCGAGACCCACGGTGATCTACGGCCAGCAGGGGCGCTACGTCGGCTTCAACGAGGCGATGAGCAACGTGAAGCTGCGCGCGGGTGCCGTGCTGAAGGCCCCCGAGGTCTTTCTCGCGGGCCGTGGCAACCTGGTCGTCGAGGCCGGTGCCGGCATCTCCACTCTCGGGCAGGGCGCGCCCATCTACGACTCGTCCTCGGGCTTCGTCTACCAGCCCGGCGATTCGAGCCTGCTGGCCGTGTCGAACGGCCGGCTCGACGTGCTGGCACCCGCCGCCACGGGCAAGGGCTCGATCCTGCTGGGCGTGTGCAACACCTCGTCGTGCAGCGCCAACAGCACCTTCTATTCGGAGGGCACGATCACGGCGGCCACCAACGGCGCGTTCGAGCTGAGCGAAGCGTCGCGCTACGGTACGCGCCACCTGGCGCTGGCGGTGGGCGGCGTGAACGCCGGCTCGGTGCCGGCACTGGCCGACGCACAGGCGCGCGGCGTGCTGGCCAGCGGCCTCACGCTGAACCAGGACGTGCTGCAGCGCCTGCTGAACGGCGACACCAGCACCGGCGCGCCGGCGCTCGAGTCGCTCACCCTCACGGCGCGCGACGCCATCAACTTCTACGGCAGCCTCACGCTCGACACCATCGATCCGGCCACGGGCAGATCGCGCCTGGACACTCTGGTGCTCGGCACGCCGGCGATCTACGGTTCGGGCAGCGCGGGCGACGTGGCAACCATCCGCACGCGCAACCTGGTCTGGAGCGGCGCGACGCAGGCCCCGGGCTCGGTGGCAAGCGGCGGCGCGGGTACCGGCGGCGGCACGCTCGACATCCAGGCCGAGCGCATCGAACTCGGCGACATGCCCCACACCGTGAGCAACGGCCAGGACGATAACGCGCGCCTCGCGCTCGGCTTCGCCACCGTGAAGCTGGGCGCCAGCGATCGCCTCACCAGCAGCCGCAGGGGCAGCCTCTCGGTCTACCAGAGCCAGGGCGCCTACGAAGACGGCAAGGGCTACGCCTACAGCGGCGGCAACCTGGAAATCGCGACGCCGCTGGTCACCGGCGAGGCCGGCGCGGTCAACCGCATCACCGCCGGCGGCTCGCTGCGCATCGGCGCGTCCGGGGGCAACCGCTACGACGCGGCGGCGGGCAAGGCGATCCAGACGCTGGGCGCGGACCTCGCGCTGAGCGCCCGCGACATCGTGCTCGATACCGCCATCGTGCTGCCCACCGGCAAGCTGACGCTGACGGCGAAGGACGACGTCACGTTGGCCGACGGCGCGCTCATCGACGTCGGCGGTCGCAAGCTGGGCTTCAACGACCTCGACAAGTTCAGCTGGGGCGGAGACGTCGGCCTCGAAAGCCAGGCGGGCAGCATCCGCCAGGCGGCCGGCGCGACCATCGACCTGTCTGCGCAGGGCAACCGCGCCGGCACACTCAAGGCCGTGGCGCTCGGCAGCGCGGCCGGCGTGGTCGACCTGCAGGGCCGCATCCTCGGCGCCAGCAGCGGCCACTACGATGCCGGCGGCACGATGGTGCCGTTCAAGGCCGGCAGCGTGGACGTCCGCGCGCAGCGCCTGGGCGACAGCGGCACGCTCGACGACCAGTTCGCGGGCCTCAACCGGCGCCTGAACGACGGCGCGGTGTATGGCAGCCGCAGCTTCCAGCTGAAGCAAGGCGATCTCGTCATCGGCAACGGCCTGAAGGCTGGTGAGGTGAACGTCTCGGTCGACAACGGCAGCCTCACGGTGCTGGGCACGATCGACGCCAGCGGAGAACGCGTGGGCAGCATCCGCCTCGCGGGCAAGAACGGCCTGACGATCGGCGGCGGCGCGCTGCTCGACGCGCACGGCACGGTGCTGCGCGTGGACAGCCGCGGCAAGATCATCGACGCGCCCAACCGCGCCATCGTCGAATTGAACGGCGGCGACGGCGTGCTGACGCTGGCCGGCGGCGCGCGCATCGACCTGCGCCACGGCACGGACGCCACCGTCGGCAACCAGCCCGGCCAGCACGACGGCCAGAAGCGCGGCACGCTGGAGCTCAACGCGGCGCGCACCGGCGAGACCAGCGGCGACATCAAGATCGACGCCAGCGGCAGCCTGAACATCGAAGGCGCGCGCTCCATCGCGCTCAATGCCGTCTGGCGCTACGACGACACCGACCCGTTGGCCGTCATCAAGGACGGGCTGGACTCGGTGAGCGGGCGCCCGTACCGCGAGATCACCCAGGCCTACCTGGACCAGAAGCACGCGCAGAGCACGAAGTTCATCGACGCCGCGCTCGCCAACGGCGCGCTGCTGCACGGCAAGCTCGCCGGCCTGAACAACGCCACCTATGCCGATGCTCTGCACCTGCGACCCGGCGTGGAGATCGTGACCGACAAGGACCTCGTGGTGCAGGGCGACCTCGACCTGTCGGGCTACCGCTACGCCAGCCTGAACCCGCGCACGCAGAAGACCGGCGTGTACGGCTCCGGCGAAGCGGGCAGCCTGGTGCTGCGCGCCGCCGGCAACATGGACATCTACGGCAGCATCAACGACGGCTTCGCGCCGCCGCCGCTCACGCCCGACGAGAACGGCTGGGCGCTCGTGCCGGGCGTGCAGCCCTACAACGGCGACCTCGTGCTGCCGATCGGCGGCGTCCGCCTGGCCGAAGGCACGGCGTTTCCGTCTGGCGCGACGCTGAACTACGACCTGCCGATCCAGGAGTTGACGCTGGGCGCGGCCGTGCGCCTGCCGGCGGCCGCGACGCTGGCGAAACCGCTCACCCTGACCGCCGGCACCGTGCTGGCCGCCGACGTGCGCGACGCGGCGGGCAACCTGCTGCATGCGCGCGGCACCTTGCTGAAGGACGCCGTCACGCTGGCCGCAGGCACGCAACTGGGCGCCGGCACACCGCTGCCGAGCGGCACCGCGCTGCGCGCCATGCTGTGGCCCAAGGGCGTGCCGCTGCCGGTGGCCTACGAGAACGACGTCGTTCGCAACACCGTGCTGCTGCGCGGCGCGCTCGACCTGGGACGCGGCGCGCTGATTCCCTCGGCCACGCGCGTGGTGCTTGAAAACGGCGTCGGCTACATCGAGCTGCGCCCCGGCAGCGACGGCACGCGCGGGCGCAACTGGGCGCTGGCGCCGATGCTGCCCGCGGGCAGCGAGTCTTGGGCGGTGCGGCTGGTGGCCGGCGCCGACCTGGGCGCAGCCGACACCCGCATCGCACTGGCGAACACCGGCAGCCTGCGCCTGGCCGACACGCATTACGGCGCCACCGTCACCAAGGGCGGCGGCACGCTGGTCTGGGCGGAGAACAACAACTGGGGCATGCCCGCGGGGCAGCCGGTGACCAAGGAAGAGGAGGCGTTGTGCCCGCTCCTGGACCCGGGCGATTGCATCACCAAGACCGGCATCGTTTGGGCGCCGGGCAACGTCTTCGGCGAGCCCGCGGGCACGACCGTTCCCGATGAATACCTGGTGCTCTGCGACATCATTGCCGGCTCCTGCATCGACTACGGCTCGGCCGTCAACGTGATTGCCGCGCACGGCCAGGGCATCAGCGTGGTGCGCACCGGCACCGGCGATCTCGACCTGATCGCCTCGGGCGACATCGACGCCCGCTCGCTCTACGGCATCTACACCGCCGGCACGCAGTCGGCGGGTGTCGACGGCCGCTTCAACCGGGCACGCGGCAACGCACCGGGCACGACCAGCGTGCTCGGCGCGGGCGGCTCCGACTACGAATCGCTGGTGGCGGGCGACGGCCGCATCTACCAAGCGTGGTTTCCCGAGGCCGGCGGCAACCTCACGGTGCGCGCGGGCGGCGACCTCACGAGCGACATGCTGTCTACGTCCGCCAACGACGCGGCGCAGAAGGCCAGCGTGGGCGTGGGCAACTGGCTCTGGCGGCAGGGCGACGGCAGCGCGCAATTGCCGACGGCGTGGTGGATCAACTTCGGCAGCTACGCGGTGGACCCGGCGGGCCTGCTGGCCGCCGACGTGAAGCCGTCGCTGGTGGGCTTCACCGGCTTCGGCGCACTCGGCGGCGGCAACGTGCAGGTGCAGGCCGGCGGCAATGCCGGCATGCTCGAGCGCAAGGGCACGGCGCGCAGCCAGGGGCTGGTGGTGGCGGTCGGCAGCACCGGCCGCGTGGCCGATGACGGCAGCATCGTGCTCACGGGCGGTGGCGACATCGACATGCGCATCGGCGGCGGCGTCAACAGCTCGCAACTGGCGCGCGGCAACGCCAACACCACCTTCGTTCCGAACCACGACCTGCAGGGCGCGCTGGTCAACCTGCGCGGCGCCACGCAGCTGAGCGCGGCGTCGCTCGGCGGCATGATCCTGGGCGGGCGCGACCTGAAGGACCCGCGCGCCTTCGATCCCTTCAGCTCGAACCGCGCCGAATCGACCGGCGGCCTGGTGCTGGTTCCCGGCGACTCGGCGATGCGCATCGACACGATGGGCGACCTGGTGGTTGGTGCGGCGGCCGATGCCGGCCGTGTGCGGATGCAGAACAGCTCGCCTTTCAGTACCGGTTCCGGCACCTACGGCGGCGGCGGGCTGAGCTGGTTCTCGCTGTGGACCGACCGCACCGCCATCGACCTGTTCTCGGCCGGCGGCAGCCTGACCCCGAGCACGCAGATGAGCGAATCGACCCTGCAGTCGCTGACCACCAGCGTCAACGCGTCGGCCAGCGACTACCGCTTCGTCTATCCGGCGATCCTGCGCGCGGTGGCCGCGGGCGGCAGTATCTACAACGGTGCGGCGGCCAACGCGGCGAGCGACGGTGTCAACGAGTACGCGTCGCGCACGTCGCTGCTGCTCGCACCGTCGCGCAGCGGCCAGCTCGAGTTGCTTGCCGGCGATTCGCTGTACATGGGCAGCTATCCCATCAACCAGTCGGGCGCGGACCCGGCGGCGATGCCCAGCCCGCTGAAGCCGGCCTTTACCGGCTTCAGCGGCAACACGCGCGTGGCCAGCAACATCGGCACGGAGGGGCTGACGATGACGGCGCGCACCGACCCATTCCGCCTGTTCGCGTTCGCTCCCGAAACCTATGCGGCCACCGATGCGCTGCGCACGCCGTCCCGCTTCTATGCGATGACCGGCGACATCGTGGGCCTGAGAAGCGGCGAGATCGTCGCGCGCGAAGACGGCCGGACCTGGTACGAAGCGGCGGCACCGAGCTGGGTGATGGCCGGGCGCGACATCGTGAGCGCGGGCACCGTGCTCGGGCAGCCCGCGCTGACGAGCCTGGGCGGCACCAGTGCGACGTCCAGCGGCAATCTCGCGATCCACGGCCATGCGCAGGACGTCTCGCGCGTGGTCGCCGGGCGCGACATCCTCTACAGCAGCTTCAACGTGGCGGGCCCCGGCACGCTGGAAGTCAGCGCGGGCCGCAACATCGTGATGGAAGACCGCGCCGCCATCGCCAGCCTGGGCCCGTTGACGGCGGGCGACAAGCGACTGGGCGCGAGCATCGCGATGATGGCCGGCACGGGCGCACAGGGCGCAGACTATTCGGGCTTCCTGGCGCGCTACCTCGGCGCAGCCAACCGCGCGCTGGCCGGCACCTCGCTGGCCAGCCAGCCCGGCAAGGTCGTCAAGACCTACGAGGCGGAGCTGCTCGCATGGCTCTCCGACAAGGACAACGGCCTGGGCTTCAGCGGCACGGCGGACGAGGCCCTGGCCTTCTTCGACGCGCTGCCGGCCGAGCAGCAGCGCGTGTTCGCGCGCCAGGTGTACTTCGCCGAACTGAAGGCGAGCGGGCGCGAATACAACGATGCAGGCAGCGCACGCTCCGGCAGCTACCTGCGCGGGCGCAACGCCATCGCGGCGCTCTTTCCGGAGAGCGATGCCGCGGGCGGCGCCATCAGCTACCGCGGCGACATCACCATGTACGGACCGGCCGGCGTCAACACGCTGTTCGGCGGCGGCATCCAGATGTTCACGCCGGGCGGCGCGCAGGTGTTCGGCATCGAAGGCGATGCACCCGTGGCCAGGGGCGGCATCACGCCGGGCGTCATCACACAGGGCAAGGGCGACATCTCGACCTACTCGCTGGGCAGCATCCTGCTGGGCCAGAGCCGCATCATGACCACCTTCGGCGGCCACATCATGGGCTGGTCGGCCGAGGGCGACATCAACGCCGGCCGGGGCTCGAAGACGACGGTGGTCTACACGCCACCCAAGCGCGAGTACGACCAGTGGGGCAACGTGACGCTGTCGTCGAACGTGCCGAGCACCGGCGCGGGCATTGCGACGCTGGCGCCGATCCCGGAGGTGCCGGCCGGCGACATCGACCTGATCGCGCCGCTGGGCACCATCGATGCGGGCGAAGCAGGCATCCGCGTGTCGGGCAACGTGAACCTGGCGGCCCTGCAGGTGGTGAACGCGGCCAACATCGCGGTCAAGGGAGAGTCGGCGGGCATTCCGACGCTGGCGGCGGTCAACGTCGGCGCGCTCACCAACGCCAGTGCTGCCGCGTCGCAAGCCGCAGGCGCCGCGCAGGAGGTGCTGCAACGCGAGCGAGCGGCGCAGCGCCAGGCGCTTCCCTCGGTGTTCACAGTGCGGGTGCTGGGCTTCGGCGACGAGCCTGCGGCCGGGGCGCCCGGCACGGGCGAAGTACGGCGCAAGCCGGCGGAGCAGACGAGCTACGACCCGTCGAGTTTCATCCAGATGGTGGGGCACGGGGCGCTGACCGACGCGCAGATCACGCGGCTCAGCGAAAGCGAGCGCCGCGGCCTGCCGCGCGGACGCTAGGCCTCGTCGCTGCGCCATGACCATGCTCATGTACATGCCCTGCGGCGAGGCCGCAGAGATCGACTGCGCCCCGCCGCCGGACGCTGCCACGCCGGATTTCCAGGCGCTGCTGGTGGAGAACTACACCGAGCTGCACCGCCGGCTCGCACGGCATCTGGGCTGCGCCGACGCGGCCAGCGAGAGCCTGCACGAGGCCTGGATGAAGCTGGACGGGGTCCGCTTCGAAGGCGCGCTGCAAAGCCCGGTGGCCTACATCTACCGTGTGGCCTGCAACGCCGCCACGGACCGCCTGCGTGCCGAGCGTCCGTGGCAGCTCACGGGCGCCGACGAAGACACGCTGGAGCACCTGATCGACCACGCGCCGGGACCAGAACTGATTGCCGAGGCGCGCTCCGATCTGCAAGCGGTCGAGCGCGCCATGCAGGTCCTGCCCAACCGGCACCAGGACATCCTGGTGGCGCTGCGGGTGCATGAACTCACCCGGCAGGAGGTGGCGGTACGGCACGGGCTGTCGCTGCGACGCGTGGACACCACGCTGCGGCAGGCGCTGCTGCACCTGTCCGTCCTGCCGGTCAGCCGCTTCGGCGGACGGCAGCCATGCAAGGCTGCTGCCGGACCGCTGGCATGAAGGACATCGGGGCGACACCCTCTGGACGACGGGCTGTCGTTCCTGGACCGGCTACAAACGATGCTCCTGTGAGCGCACGCCGCGCCCTGCCCTTCTACAGCGAAGATCGACCATGAGAACCCGCCCCAAGAAAAGAGACAGCGACTCTTTCTTCCTCCGCCTGCTCTTCGGCAGCTCCGCGGAAGTCACGAACGACGACGTTGCGTACTTCCGCAGGTATCCCGATCAGATCGAAGAGATCACCGCGCCGATCGCCATCCACAGGGTCTTCCTCTGGGCATGCGCCGCCCTGGGCACCGTGCTCGTCGCCGCGTCCAAGGTGTTGAAGTACTCAGCCCTGTTGTCCTTCCTCTCGGACGGCTTCAAGGAGTTCGCCGTCGACATCGTCTACGAGAGCGGCGTGGCTCTGATCGGCGCCGCCCTGACGGCTTACATCCTAGGGATCGTTCTCAACAAGCAGCAGGAGAATGCAGCAGCCTGGCGCACGGAGCTCCGTCGAAGGATCGGTTTGCCCGTGCCACCCGAGGATCGATGAACGAAAGAGAGCCTGTCGCTCGCGCGCGCCCCCCGGCAGCAGCGCACCTGCCATGCTGCGGCAGAATCCGGCCGCGACCGGACCGCCATCGATCGCCACGCGGCAACTGGTCGCAGTGATTCAATCGTTGGGCGCGGTTGAACGCTCGGGCAGCCGCAACCTCGGGGGCGCAGAGCTTCATTTTTCTGAAACAGGCCGCCCTCATTTGGAGCGCACAAAGAAAAACGGCTTACGCCTTGTGAGCGTAAGCCGTTGTTCCATTTACTGACTTTGGTCGGTGTGAAAGGATTCGAACCTTCGACCCCTTGCACCCCATGCAAGTGCGCTACCAGGCTGCGCCACACACCGAAGCTCTCGATTATAGCCTCGAAAATTCAGCGTCCTACACTCAGCAGCTCACGAATTTCAAAGAGCTCGCGCCGCAGGTGCAACAACTGCGACAGATCGGCCGTTTGAGCGACAGCCGACACGGCGGAATCTTCCACGATGGCGGCGTCGAATTCTTCCTGGTCGATCTCGATGGCTTCCACGCCTTCGAGCGGCACCTCGCCCGCCTTGCGGCGATCGCGTTCGCCCTGAACGAGCTCCTGCAGCTTGTTGCGTGCACCGCTGATCGTGAAGCCCTGGTCGTAGAGCAGATCGCGGATGCGGCGGATCATGAGCACCTCGTGGTGCTGGTAGTAACGGCGGTTGCCGCGCCGCTTCATGGGCCGCAGCTGCGTGAACTCCTGCTCCCAATAACGCAGCACGTGCGGCTTGACGCCGCACAGCTCGCCGACCTCACCGATGGTGAAGTAGCGTTTGACAGGGATCGGCGGGAGCGTTTTCTCCATTGAAATCAAGACTGTGCGCGGGAAACCTCAGAGATTACTCTACGCAGGCGCACAGCACCAAGCACTTATTCGGTGGAACCCAGGCTCCACTCGACCTCGGACGCGCCGCCCTGGTCGATGCTTCCGTGAATCTGCTCCTTGAGCTTGGCACTCGCATGGAACGTGGCCACGCGACGCTCGCCGATTGGAATGGCTTCGCCGGTGCGCGGATTGCGTCCCGGTCGCGGCGCCTTCACGCGGATCTGGAAGTTGCCGAAGCCGGAGATCTTCACGTCCGTGCCCTCGATGAGGCTGTTGGCCACGAGCTCGAAGAACGCCTCGACCATGTCCTTGGACTCACGCTTGTTCAGGCCGATCTGCTCGAACAGCAGGTCGGCGAGATGCGCCTTGGTGAGCGCAGGCGTTTCGAGAGCCTCGAGCGTGAATTCGGCAGCGTTCATTCTCATCATCCCCTCAAGCGGCCGCCGAGCTTGGCGCCCAGTTGTTCGACGATCGAGCGGACAGCGGGCTCGACCTGCTCGTCCGTCAGGGTGGCGCTGTCGCTCTGGAAGCTCAGGCGCACCGCCATGCTCTTCTCGCCTTGCGCCAGCGCGCCAGGTGCGGCCACTGCGCCGTCGCGCAGCGGCTGCGGACGGTAGATGTCGAACAGCGTCGCATCGCGCAGCAGGCCCTGCGCCGCCGCGGCGGAGCGGATGGTCTGCATCAGCGCATCGTGCGTGACGGCCTCGGCCACCACGACAGCGATGTCGCGCTCGACCGCCTGGTGCTTGGGCACCGGCTGCGCCACGGGCACGAGCCGCGCGGTAACGGCGTCGAGGTCGAGCTCGAACAGCACAGGCGCCTGCGAGAAGTCCCACTTCTGGCGCCAGCGCGGGTGCAGCTCGCCGACAAAGCCGATGGCCTTGCCGTCGACCAGCACGCGCGCCGAGCGGCCCGGGTGAAGGGCCGGATGCTCGGCCGCCTCGAAGACCGGCTGCAGCGGCGCGAGCAGCGCCTCGACATCGCCCTTCACGTCGTAGAAGTCGACGCGCTCGGGCTTGCCGTCCCAGCGCGCCTCGTCGGCATCGCCCCACGCAAGGCCCGCCACGCGCATCGGCTGGTTCACGCCGCGCACGGTGCTGTCGGTCGTGACGACGCTGTCGTCGCGCATGAACACGCGACCCAGCTCGAACACGCGCACGCGGGGCGCCTTGCGGTCGAGGTTGAACTTGAGCACCTGCAGCAGCGAGCCCATCAGCGAGGAGCGCATCACGCTCATCTGGCTGGCAATGGGGTTCAGCAGCTTCACCGGGTTGGCGTTGCCCGCCAGGTCCTGTTCCCAGTGCGCTTCGACGAAGCTGAAGTTGATCGTTTCCTGATACCCCAGCGCGGCGATGCTGCGACGCACCGCGAAGCGGCTGCGCTGTGCCTCGGGCCGCACGCGGGCGGTGATGGGCGCGAGCGGCGCGGTGGTCGGCAGGTTGTTGAAGCCGATCAGACGCGCGACTTCCTCGATCAGGTCTTCCTCGATCAGCAGGTCGAAGCGGTGCGGCGGCGGGGTCACGGTCAGGGTGCCCTCGCCCTCGGCGATCGCGAAGCCCAGGCGCTTCAGCGCGTCGGCGCATTGCGCCTGCGTCAGCGGCATGCCGATCACGCGGGCCGCGCGCGCAACGCGCAGCGTGACGGGCGCGGCCTCGGGCACGCGCAGCGTCTGGTCGTCCATCCGGCCGGCCTGGCCACCGCAGATCTCGACGATCAGCTGCGTGATGCGCTCGATGATCTGGACCGTGCGGCTCGGGTCGACACCGCGCTCGTAGCGGTGGCCAGCGTCGGTCGAGAAATTGAAGCGGCGCGAGCGACCCTGCACGGCCTCGGGCCACCAGAAGGCGGCTTCGACGTAGATGTTGCGCGTGTCGTCGGACACCGAGGTGGCGTCGCCGCCCATGATGCCGGCGAGCGACTCGACCTCGCGGTCGTCGGCGATCACGCCGACCTTCTCGTCGACGGTGATCGTCGTGCCGTTGAGCAGCTTCAGCTGCTCGCTAGCCTTGCCCCAGCGCACCGTGAGGCCACCGTGGATCTTGTTGAGGTCGAAGATGTGGCTGGGCTGGCCGTACTCGAACATCACGTAGTTCGAGATGTCGACCAGCGGCGTCACGCTGCGCTGGCCGCAGCGCGCAAGGCGATCGACCATCCAGGCGGGCGTGGCGACCTTGGTGTCCACGCCGCGCACGATGCGCCCCGAGAAACGGCCGCACAGATCGGGCGCCTCGACCTTGACCGGCAGCACGTCGGCGAACGACGTGGCCACGGGCGCGATGGCTGGGGTCTTGAGCGGCGCGCCGGTGAGCGCGGCGAGTTCGCGCGCCACGCCGTAGACGCTGAGGCCGTGCGCCAGATTGGGCGTGAGCTTGAGTGTGAGCAGCACGTCGTCGAGCTTGAGCACGTCGCGCACGTCGGCGCCGATGGGCGCGTCGGCGTCGAGCTCGAGCAGGCCGCCGTGGTCTTCGCTCAGCTGCAGTTCGCGCGCCGAGCACAGCATGCCCTGGCTCTCAACGCCGCGCAGCTTGCCGAGCTTGATGAAGAAGGGCTTGCCGTCTTCACCCGGCGGCAGTTCGGCACCGACGAGCGCGCAAGGCACCTTGATGCCGACGCGCGCATTGGGCGCACCGCACACGATGTTCAGCAGAGCGCCCTGCCCCGCGTCGACCTGGCACACGCGCAGGCGATCGGCGTTCGGGTGCTGCACCGCTTCCTTGATTTCGCCGACCACGATGCGCGTGAAAGGCGGCGCCACCGGTCGGCGCTCCTCGACCTCGAAACCGCCCATGGTGAGCGTTTCGGCCAACGTGGCACTGTCGATGGGCGGGTTGCAGAACTCGCGCAGCCAGGATTCCGGGAATTGCATCTCTTCGATCTCGATCTGGTTTTTTCTGTGATGGGGTGCTGCTTACTGGAACTGCGAGAGGAAACGCAGGTCGCCGTCGAAGAAGAGGCGCAGGTCGTTCACGCCATAGCGCAGCATCGTGAGCCGGTCGGGGCCCATGCCGAAGGCGAAGCCGATGTAGCGCTCGGGGTCGAGGCCCATGTTGCGCACCACGTTCGGATGCACCTGGCCCGAACCCGACACCTCGAGCCAGCGGCCGGCCAGAGGGCCGCTCGCGAACTGGATGTCGATCTCGGCGCTCGGCTCGGTGAACGGAAAGAAGCTCGGGCGGAAGCGCAGCACGAGGTCGTCGCGCTCGAAGAAGGTGCGGCAGAAGTCGGTGAAGACGACCTTCAGGTCCTTGAAGCTCACGTTCTCGCCGAGCCACAGGCCTTCGCACTGGTGGAACATGGGCGAGTGGGTGGCGTCACTGTCGACGCGGTAGGTGCGGCCGGGCGCGATCACGCGGATCTCGGGTGCCTTCACGGTGCCGGTGGTGTCGGCCGCGGCTGCCGCGAACTCGGCGGCGTATTTCTTGATGTGCTGATGCGCATAGCGCACCTGCATCGGGCTGGTGTGCGGACGCAGGTTGTAAGGGATGCCGTCGTCGCCATTCAGGTCGACGTAGAAGGTGTCCTGCATCGAGCGCGCAGGATGGTTCGGCGGGTTGTTGAGCGAGGTGAAGCTGTGCCAGTCGCTCTCGATCTCGGGGCCGTCGGCCACATCGAAGCCCATGCTCGAGAAGATCTCCTCGATGCGCTCCAGGGTGCGGCTCACGGGGTGCAGTCCGCCGGAGATACGGCGGCGGCCGGGCAGGCTCACGTCGAGCGCCTCGGCGCGAAGTTGCAGCGAGAGTTCGTCGTCGGCCAGCTGTTGGCGGCGGTCGGTCAGCGCGGCTTCGATGGCCTGTTTGGCGACGTTGATGGCGGCACCGCGGGACTTCTTCTCTTCGACACTCAGCGCGGCCATGCCCTTCATCAGCTCGGTGATGCGGCCCGACTTGCCGAGGAACTGGGCCTTGGCGTTTTCGAGCTCTGCGGGCGTCTTCGCTTCGGCGAAGGCGGCGCGTGCGGTGTCGACCAGGGAGTCCAACTCGTTCATAGCAACAAAAATCTTCGAGGGGAAATAAAAAAGAGCTGGAGCCTTTTCAAGCGCCAGCCCTTGAGCCGTGGGCGCAGGAAGCCGCCCGGAGGCGGCACCCTGCTGTGCAGAATCAAGCAGCCAGCTTGGCCTTGACCTGCTCCACGATGCCGGCAAAAGCGGCCTTGTCGTGCACGGCGATGTCCGCAAGCATCTTGCGGTCGATCTCGATACCGGCCTTGCGGATGCCGTTGGCGAACTGGCTGTAGGTCAGGCCCAGTTCACGCGAGGCGGCGTTGATACGCGCGATCCACAGCTGACGGAACACGCGCTTCTTGGTACGGCGGTCACGGTAGGCGTATTGGCCTGCCTTCATCACCGCCTGTTTGGCGACGCGGAAGACATTGCCGCGGCGACCGCGGAAACCCTTGGCGAGTGCGAGAACTTTCTTGTGGCGGGCGCGAGCCGTTACACCACGTTTGACGCGAGGCATGTGTGTACTCCTTGTTCGTCTGAGTTAGATGCCACGGCCGGGCAGCATGGCGGCGACGGAAACCATGTTGGTCTCGTGCACTGCGACTGCACCACGCAGGTGACGCTTATTCTTGGTGGTCTTCTTCGTCAGGATGTGACGCTTGAAGGCTTGACCGCGCTTGACGGTGCCACCGGGACGAACGCGGAAACGTTTTTTCGCGCTGCTCTTGGTCTTCATTTTGGGCATGTGAATGCTCCTTTAGTTTGTGCTCGTGAGGCGCCATGGATGCTCCACGGACTTGTTGGCCCCGAGACACTTCTTCATCCCGCCCCTGCCTGCGCTTCTTGCGAAGTGCGGGCAAAGGCGAAATCCCTTCAAAACCTCTCTACTGCGCCCCTGGCCACTCAGGCCGCGGCGGGAGCCGCTGCCGGTGCGGCACCGGCGTCTGCCGCCGGCTTCGGCGCACCGCCACCCGGCTTCTTGCGACCCGGCGCGATCATCATGATCATCTGCCGGCCTTCGAGCTTCGGGAACTGCTCGACGAGGATCGTATCGCCCAGCTCGTCGCGAATGCGCTGCAGCAGTGCCAGACCCAGCTCCTGGTGCGTGATCTCGCGGCCGCGGAAGCGCAGCGTGATCTTGCATTTGTCGCCGTCATCAAGAAAGCGCCGGATATTGCGCATCTTGATGTTGTAGTCGCCATCGTCGGTACCGGGCCGGAACTTGATTTCCTTGACCTCGATGACCTTCTGCTTCGACTTCGCCTCGGCCGCCTTCTTCTGCTCGTGGTACTTGAACTTGCCGTACTCGATCAGGCGACACACCGGC
Source organism: Variovorax gossypii (assembly GCF_003965815.1). Classification (GTDB taxonomy): domain Bacteria; phylum Pseudomonadota; class Gammaproteobacteria; order Burkholderiales; family Burkholderiaceae_C; genus Variovorax; species Variovorax gossypii. The sequence goes on from NZ_RXOE01000001.1 coordinate 1,393,001, forward strand.
GGATTGGCCGCCGCGACGACCTCAACCAGATCCACGTCCTGCTCACCGGCAAGGCGTAGAGCCTCGGCAAGACTCACGACACCCAATTGCTCGTTATCCGGGCCGATCAGGCGGACTTCCGGGGCCATGATTTCCCGGTTCAGGCGGTGTTGGCGTTCCTCGCGGTGGCGGCGGTCGCGGAATGCAGTAGCGATGGTCGGAATCCTTCAAAATTTGCTACAAAATCTGTAGCGAAAACCGCTCAGCCCTCGCGGACAAGCGGCACGATTTGGCAGGGAAACATATGGGGTGTTCCGAGGACAAATCAACGCTTGTCGGCAACATCCTGGACGAGCCGTTGCACGAACGATTCGAGGGACATTGCACCGAGGTCTTGATTGCCTCGGGCGCGCACTGCGACGGCACCTGCTTCCTTTTCCTTGTCGCCCACGACAACGATATAAGGGAGCTTTTGCAACGAATGCTTCCGTATTTTATACGTAATCTTTTCGTTGTGCAGGTCAAGCTGGACCCTAAGCCCTTGATTTTGCAGCGCTTTCGCAACTTCCGAAGCGTAATCGGCCTGTCCTTCGCTGATGTTGAGCACCGCCACCTGCACCGGAGCGAGCCACGCGGGCATGGCGCCGGAGTGGTGCTCGATCAGCATGCCGATGAAGCGCTCCAGGCTGCCGACGATCGCGCGATGCAGCATCACGGGGTGCGCGCGGCCGCTCGATTCCGTCACGTATTCGCCGCCCAGGCGCTCGGCCGTGTTGAAGTCGACCTGCATCGTGCCGCACTGCCACTGGCGGCCGATGGCATCGCGCAGCGTGTACTCGATCTTCGGGCCGTAGAACGCACCGTCACCAGGCGCAATGACGAAGTCGACGCCCGAGCGGCGCAGCGATTCCATCACCGCATGCTCGGCCTTGTCCCACAGCTCGTCGGAACCGACGCGATTCTCGGGACGCGTGGCGACCTTGTAGAGGATGTCCGTGAAGCCGAAGTCGGCATAGACCTTCTGCAACTGCGCCGTATAGGCAATGCACTCGTCGAGGATCTGGTCTTCCGTGCAGAAGATGTGTCCGTCGTCCTGCGTGAAGCCGCGCACGCGCATGATGCCGTGCAGCGCGCCGCTGGGCTCGTTGCGGTGGCACTGGCCGAACTCGCCGTAGCGCAGCGGCAGGTCGCGGTAGCTGCGCAGGTCGCTCTTGAAGATCAGCACGTGGCCCGGGCAGTTCATCGGCTTCAGCGCGTACTCGCGCTTTTCCGACTCCGTCGTGAACATGTTGTCGCGATAGTTCTGCCAGTGGCCCGTCTTCTCCCACAAGCTCTTGTCGAGGATCTGCGGGCCCTTCACTTCCCAGTAGCCCGTGTCGCGGTAGATGTTGCGCATGTACTGCTCGACCGCCTGCCAGATGGCCCAGCCCTTCGGGTGCCAGAACACCACGCCCGGCGCCACTTCGTCGATGTGGAACAGGTCGAGCTCCTTGCCCAGCCGGCGATGGTCGCGCTTCTCGGCTTCCTCGATGCGCTGGATGTACTGGTCGAGCTGCTTCTTGTCGGCCCAGGCCGTGCCGTAGACGCGCTGCAGCTGCTCGTTCTTGGCGTCGCCGCGCCAGTAGGCGCCGGCCAGCTTCGTGAGCTTGAAGACCTTCAGGAAGCGCGTGTTCGGCACGTGCGGGCCGCGGCACATGTCGACGTATTCCTGGTGGTAGTACAGGCCCATGGACTGTTCGTCGGGCATGTCTTCGACGAGGCGCAGCTTGTAGTCCTCGCCGCGCGACTTGAAGACTTCGATGACTTCGGCACGCGGCGTCATCTTCTTGACCACGTCGTAGTCCTGCGCGATCAGCTCGCGCATGCGCGCCTCGATGGCCGCCATGTCCTCGGGCGTGAAGGGGCGCTCGTAGGCGATGTCGTAGTAGAAGCCCTCCTCGATCACGGGCCCGATCACCATCCTGGCCGTCGGGTAGAGCTGCTTCACCGCATGGCCGACCAGGTGGGCCGTCGAGTGACGGATGATCTCCAGGCCCTCTTCGTCCTTGGGCGTGATGATCTGCAGCTTCGCGTCATGGTCGATGACGTCGCTGGCATCGACGAGCCTGCCGTCGACCTTGCCGGCCACCGTCATCTTGGCCAGGCCGGGACCGATGGACTGGGCGACTTCGGCCACCGAAACCGGGCCGGGGAACTCGCGGCGCGAGTTGTCGGGGAGCGTGATCTGGATCATTTGAAGAAACCTCGGGGAGAAAAACAAAAAAGCGCGGTGGATGCCGCGCTTTGCTTGGTCGTGGAGCTGGAAGAAACCAGCGAGCGCGGGGCTACCGGCCTTTTCCTTCAGTGAAGAAAAAGCCGCTGAATCCTTGCGGGGTAGTTCGCGGTGTCATAACCAAGGTGCCTTTCTCGCTCTTGTTGAGTGCAGAGACAGCGATTCTAGCCTTTGCCCGCTTCAGGACGCAGGCGCGGCGTTCTTGAGTCCCAACACTTCGATGGGCTCGATCGACGGCGGCGCGGCAAACAGCTCGGGAGCCTTCGCCATCAGCGCCTGGGCGATCGGGCCGGTCAGGTGTGCCTGGCGCCCCGCCTCGTTCTCGAATGCATCGAACACGCCGAAGGTGGTCGGCGACAGGCGCAGCGCAAACCAGATCGGCGTTGTCTTCTCGTCGCGGGCCATGGCGAGGCCTGCTTCCAGGAACTTCTCGACATCGCCTTCCTTGCCCGGCTTGGCTTCGAGGCGGGCAAACAGTGCGTACTTGATCATGGGTCAATCTCCTGAGTGTTGAACGGCGCGCGACATTGAGCGGCGTTGGCATGAACTCTAGGCAGCCGTCGCCCTTGGATCCATTGGCATTTTTGACATCTTTGATATCGTTATGGCCATGAAGCTCGACATACTCGCCCTCGACGGCGTGTTCGACACCGGCCTGTCCACGGTGCTCGACGTGTTCACCACCGCCAACGAACTCACGGCGATGCTGCAGCTCGACGTGGCACCGTTCGAAGTCACGCTGACGGGCGTTCGCAAGCGCGTGCGAACCTCGCAGGGCTTCGCGGTTCCGGTGGCTCGCGCACTAGACACGGCAACGGCCGACTGGCTGATCGTCCCCGCCCTGGGCTGCAAGATGCCCGAGACACTCGAGCCCGCGTTGCGCCGCGCCGACGTGCGCGACGCCTGCGCCGCGCTCAAAGAACGCTCGGACAGAAACGCCAACGTGGCCGCCGCCTGCATCGGCACCTTCGTGCTGGCCGAGTCGGGCGTGCTCGACCGGCACAAGGCGACCACCACATGGTGGCTCGCCACGCTGTTCCGCCAGCGCTACCCCGGCGTGCAGCTGGAAGACTCGCGAATGCTGGTCAGCTCCGGCCACCTGGTCACGGCCGGCGCGGCGCTGAGCCATGTCGACCTGGCGCTGTGGATCGTGCGCCAGGCAAGCCCCGAGCTCGCCACGCTGGTCGCGCGCTACCTGATCGTCGATTCGCGGCCCTCGCAATCGGCCTATGTGATCTCCGACCACCTCTCTCACTCCGACCCGCTGGTGGAGCGCTTCGAGCGATGGGCGCGCGGCCGGCTGGCCGACGGCTTCTCGCTCGACGAGGCCGCGCAGGCCGCCGGCACGAGCAAGCGCACGCTGGCCCGACGCATGCAGCAGGTGCTGGGCAAGAGCCCGCTTTCCTACGTGCAGGATCTGCGCGTCGAGCGCGCCGTGCACCTGCTCAAGACCAGCGACAAGAGCCTCGAGCAGATCGCCGGCATGGTCGGCTACGCCGACGGCGTCACGCTGCGCACCCTGCTGCGCCAGCGTCTTGGACGCGGCGTGCGCGAAGTGCGGCTCGAAGCCTGACTTCGCGGCGGACGCAGCAACAAAAAAGCCCGGCACGCGGCCGGGCTGAAAGTGACAGCGAAAAATCCGTCCGTCGAATCAGTGGAACTGCTCTTCCTCGGTCGAACCCGTCAGCGCCTTCACGCTGGACGAGCCGCCCTGGATCACGGTGGTCACGTCGTCGAAGTAACCGGCGCCCACTTCCTGCTGGTGCGACACGAAGGTGTAGCCCTTGTCGCGCGCCGCGAACTCGGGTTCCTGGACCATGTTCACGTAGTGCTTCATGCCTTCGCCGCGAGCGTAGGCGTGGGCGAACTGGAAGGTGTTGAACCAGTTGACGTGGATGCCGGCCAGCGTGATGAACTGGTACTTGTAGCCCAGCGCCGACAGGTCTTCCTGGAACGAAGCGATCTGCTTGTCGTCGAGGTTCTTCTTCCAGTTGAAGGAAGGCGAGCAGTTGTACGACAGCAGCTTGCCCGGGCAGGCGGCGTGCACGGCTTGCGCGAATTCGCGCGCAAAGCCGATGTCGGGCACGCCGGTTTCGCACCACACCAGGTCGGCGTACGGAGCGTAGGCCACGCCGCGGCTGATGGCTTGCTCCAGGCCGTTCTTGACGCGGTAGAAGCCTTCCTGCGTGCGTTCGCCGGTCAGGAACGGCTTGTCGTTGGCGTCGTGATCGGAAGTGATCAGGTTCGCGGCTTCCGCGTCGGTACGGGCCAGGACGATGGTCGGCACGCCCAGCACGTCGGCGGCGAAGCGCGCGGCGATCAGCTTCTCGCAGGCTTCCTGCGTCGGCACGAGCACCTTGCCGCCCATGTGGCCGCACTTCTTCACGGCAGCCAGCTGGTCTTCGAAGTGCACGCCGGCAGCGCCAGCCGTGATCATGTTCTTCATGAGTTCGAAGGCGTTGAGCACGCCGCCGAAACCGGCTTCCGCGTCGGCCACGATGGGCAGGAAGTAATCGATGAACTCCTTGTCGCCGGGGTTGATGCCACGGCCCCACTGGATTTCATCGGCGCGGCGGAAGGTGTTGTTGATGCGACGGACCATCGTCGGCACCGAGTCGTAGGCGTAGAGCGACTGGTCGGGGTACATCGTCTCGGAGGTGTTGCCGTCGGCGGCGACCTGCCAGCCCGACAGGTACACGGCCTCGAGGCCGGCCTTGGCCTGCTGCATCGCCTGGCCGGCGGAGATCGCGCCGAAGGCGTTCACGTAGCCCTTCTTGGCGCCGCCGTTGATCTTTTCCCAGAGCTTCTCGGCGCCGCGCTTGGCCAGCGTGTGCTCGATGGGGAAAGAACCGCGCAGGCGCACGACGTCGGCTGCGCTGTAGCCGCGCTTGACGCCCTTCCAGCGGGGGTCGGTGGCCCATTCTTTCTCGAGTGCGGCGATTTGCTGTTCGCGGCTCAGTTGTTCTGTGAGGGTCTGGGGCATGGTCACTCCGTGAGGTTGATTGAAGGTTGGGCGCTGCGGCCGTGGAGTTACTGTAACTCCCCGCCGGACTCTTATGTCTTATAGAAGACATATTTTTCACTCAACAAAATCAACAAGTTACGGAGATATTCCTCAATACAAAATTATTTTTCTCATATCGAGAAAAAATATTGCGGCGCAGCAGCCCACGATTCCGCAATGCGCAATCAATCTTTCGGTTGTGAAAACGATGCTCCGCCCAACGCCGCATGCGCGATCCAGTCGCCGCTTTCGATCACGCGGCGGCCCGCAATGCGCGTCGGATGGATCTCGTAGACCAGGCAATCGAGCCACTGCCCATCCACCTCCACGCGCACCCGACGCTTGATGTATTCGCCCGAATCGTCGTCCGCCACTTCTTCCAGCACGTCGAGCGCCGCCTCGACCGCCGGCTCGATCACGTAGACCTCGCCCTTCACCTGCCTTCCACCGCCGAGCACGACGCCGGGATAGGCACCGAGGTCGTACAGCGTGCCGGCGATCTCCGCCTCGCCAACGAGCAAGGGCGCGGGCCGGTAGCGCGCGATGTCGTTGCGGCCGCCGCGACGCAGCGTGCCGTAAACAAAAACGTGGGGCATCATCGAAACCGCTTCCTTCCTTCGCAACAACAACACTTCAGTCTATTGAACTCCCCTGCCCACGCATCAGGCCGCCTCGTGGCCTACGGCTGCCTGGCCCTGAGCATGTCGCTCGTCGGCGGCTACGTTGCCCTTTCCAAGCCCCTCGTCGCCGCCTTTCCGGTGCTGCTGCTCGCGTGGCTGCGCTTCGGCATCGCTGCGCTGGCCATGCCGCACTGGCTCAAGCGAGCGCCCGACGAACCGCCGATGACGTCGCGCACCCGCTGGCTCGTGTTCCTGGAATCGTTCCTCGGCAACTTCATGTTCTCGATCTGCATGCTGTTCGGCGTGAGCCTCACGAGCGCGGTATCGGCGGGCGTGATCATGGCGTCGATCCCTGCCTGCGTTGCCGTCGCGAGCTGGCTCTTCCTGCGCGAGCGCATCACGGTGCGCATCGGACTGGCCATCGCGTGCGCGGCAATCGGCATCGGGCTGCTGGCGCTGTCGCCGGCACACGCACCGGCATCGCCCACCGCTTCTTCCACGTCGATGCCGTGGCTCGGCGACCTGCTCGTGTTCTGCGCGGTGCTCTGCGAGACGGCCTACGCCGTGATCGGCAAGTCGCTCACGGGACGCCTCGGACCGAAGCGCATCGCCTCGCTCATCAACCTCTGGGGCTTCGTGCTGTCGATGCCCTTCGGCATCTGGTTTGCGCTGCAGTTCGATTTCACCGCGGTGCGCTTCGGCACCTGGGCACTGCTGGTGGCCTACGCACTCGCCGCGAGCATCTGGACCGTGTGGTTGTGGATGACCGGACTTCGCCACGTACCAGCCGCACAAGCGGGTGTTTTCGCCGTGCTGCTGCCGGTGAGCGCGGCCCTCGTGGGCGTGCTCGTGCTCGGCGAAAGCCTCTCTTCCCCACAGCTGATTGCGTTCGTCGTTGCGCTCATCGGCGTGGTGCTCGCGACGTGGCCCGGGCGCCGAACGTGAAAAAGAGGCCTTCTCCCCTCTGAAAAAACAACAACTCCCAATGAAAAAAGCGCTTTTTCCCTTGGAAACGCGTTTTTTCTCCTTTAGCATCCGCATTGCCACTGGAGACGCAAGTTTTTCATTGGTGACTGTTCAACCAAAAAAGGAAATCAACCATGGCAACTGCAAAGAAGGCTCCGGCCAAGAAAGCTCCGGCGAAAAAGGCCGCTCCCGCAAAGAAGGCGGCGGCTCCTGCAAAGAAGGCTGCACCGGCCAAGAAGGCTGCTCCTGCAAAGAAGGCCGCACCGGCGAAGAAGGCTCCTGCCAAGAAGGCCCCCGCAAAGAAGGCCGCTCCCGCCAAGAAGCGCACTCCCAACGCCGCGTTCATGAAGGCACTGACCCCCAGCCCGGCACTGGCCGCCGTCGTCGGCTCCACGCCGCTGCCGCGCACCGCTGTCGTGAGCAAGCTGTGGGACTACATCAAGAAGAACAACCTTCAGGACAAGGCCAACAAGCGCAACATCAACGCCGACGCCAAGCTGAAGGAAATCTTCGGCAAGGCCCAAGTGTCGATGTTCGAACTGGCCGCGCTGATCGGCAAGCACGTCAAGTAAGCGCTCAGGGGCCTCGAGCTCCTGAATCAAAAAGCCCGCTTCATGCGGGCTTTTTTTTCGCCTGCGACAAGGCCACGCCCTCCTCGAAGAAGCGCGCAGGCGTGCGGCCGAAGTGCTTGCGGAAGGCCTCTATGAAGGCACTCACCGAGCTGTAGCCCACCGTCAACGCCACCGCCGTCACCGGCTCTCGCAGGCTCAGCAGTTCGACGGCCTTCAGCAACCGCGCCTGCTGACGCCATTGCGCAAAGCTCAGCCCCGTCTCCGCGGCGAAGCGACGCGTGAGCGTCCTTCGCGCCATGCCGATGCGATCGGCCCATTCGTCGATGCCGTCCGGAAGCGCTGGATCGTCGGCCAGCGCCGCCGCCATCGAAGCAAGGCGCCTGTCCTGCGGCATCGGCAGGTGCAGCGATGCCTCGCCGCTCGCAGCCAGCTCATCGACCAGCACAGCCACCAGACGCGCCCTTCGTGGCTCCAGCAGGGGCTCAGGAGCATCCAGCGACGTCAGCCGGTCCACCAGCGCCTGCATCAGCGGCGTGACGGCGAACACATGCGGCCCGTCCGGCAACGCGGCGGCAGCCGCCGGATCGATGTGCAGGCTCCAGCCCGCGGTGGCACCGAAGCTCTGGGCCGCATGGGCACAGCGAGGCGCTATCCAGCCGATCCATCCCGGCGGCTGAACCCAACGCCCCGAAGGCGTCTCGATGACCTGCAGACCCTCACGCAACGCGAAGAGTTGGCCGGTGTCGTGCGAGTGATAGCCCGTGACGCGCGGCGCCTTGTAAGCCGTGATCCAGAGTCTTGCGGGAGCTTCGTCAGCCATGGATGGCCCGCCGGAGATATCGATTGGCCCCGCGCCGCAAGCCCGGATGCGCCCTGCTGCCTAGCATCGAACCCATCTTCACTCCCATCAAGGAACAGCATCCATGAAAGCCCAGGACGTACTCCCCGACGGCGACGACTTCACCGTCATCAACGGCCGCACATTGCGCAAGGGATCGGTCGGCGCCTTCCTCGCCAACGTGCGGATCCTCGAGGACGCGGACGCATCGGCCGCGGACAGGCAAGCCGCCGGGCAGGACCTGGTCGCGCTGATCCCCACCCTCGACGCGCTCGGCCTGTTCGACGTATTCGAACTGCGCTCGCCAACCCTGCGCGAGGAGGTCGACCGCCATCGCGCCGCGCTCAGCCCTGCGCCTGCTGCTTCGCCGAGCGCGTGATCGACGACAGCGTGCCGCGCGTGGTGATGACTTCGGGGTCCAGCGGGATCTCGATCAGCGTGCCGGTGTCTGCCTCCAGCGCGCGCAGCAGCGCCGCTTCGAACTGCGCCGTTTCCGTCACCCGCTCGGCCGCGTAGCCATAAGCGCGCGCAAGCCCGCAGAAGTCGGGGTTGCGCAGCGCCGTGCCGCTGGTGCGCTCGGGATACTCGCGCTCCTGGTGCATGCGGATCGTGCCGAACATGCCGTTGTTGAGCAGCACGATGATGCTCTTGCCGCCGTGCTGCGAAGCCGTCGCCAGCTCCTGCCCCGTCATCAGGAAATCGCCATCGCCCGCAATCGTGAAGGCCACACGCCCCGTCGCCAGGTTGGCCGCAATGCCGGCCGGCACGCCATAGCCCATCGCTCCGCTGGTCGGCGCCAGTTGCGTCTTCGCGCCCTTGGCGAGGCCGTGGTAGCTGAAGTAGCGATGCACCCAGCTCGCGAAGTTGCCAGCACCGTTGGTGATGGCCGCGTCCGCCGGCAAGTGCTTCTGCAGCAGCGCGACGACCGCCGCCATGTCGACCGCCCCGCGCGGCGTCTCGGCGGGCATGCCGGCCAGCGCCTGCGGCACGAGGTTGGCTTCGTAGTCGGCACGGGCCTGCAGCGTCCAGTCTTCCCACGGCAGCGTCGGTGGCGCGCTCAGCACCTCCAGGCTGCGCGCGGCCGCGCTCATACCGGCGTTGATCGCCAGGTCGGCCTGGTAGACGCGGTTGAGCTCCTCGGCGCTCGCATGGATGTGCACCAGCGTCTGCTTCGCCTTTGGTGCCTCCAGCAGCGTGTAGCCGCCGGTCGTCATCTCGCCAAGTCGCGGGCCGATGGCCAGGATCAGGTCGGCATCCTTCACGCGCTGCGCGAGCTTCGGGTTGATCGCGATACCGACGTCGCCCGCGTACTGCGGATGGTGGTTGTCGAAGGTGTCCTGGAAGCGGAAGGCGTTCGCCACCGGCAGCCGCCAGTTCTCGGCGAAGCGCTGCAGCGCCTGCGCGGCCTGCGTCGTCCAGCCGCCGCCGCCGGCGATCACCAGCGGGCGCTGCGACTTCAGCAGCAGCTCGCGCAAGGTACGCAGCGCGCCCGGATCGCTCCAGGGCTCCACCGCCTCCACGCGCGCCAGCGGCCGTGCAGCGGTTTCGCTGCGCAGCATGTCTTCAGGCAGCACCAGCACCACCGGCCCCGGCCGGCCGTTCATCGCGGTGGCGAAGGCGCGCGCGATGTACTCGGGAATGCGGTTCGCGTCGTCGATGCGCTCCACGCGCTTGGCGAAGCCCTTGGTGCTCGGGCCGAAGAAGCTGGCGTAGTCGACCTCCTGGAAAGCCTCGCGGTCGCGGAAGTCGCTGCCGACGTCGCCCACGAAAAGCACCATCGGCGTCGAATCCTGGAAGGCGTTGTGCACGCCGATCGACGCATTGGTCGCGCCCGGCCCGCGGGTGACGAAACACACGCCCGGTCGCCCGGTGAGCTTGCCGTGCGCCTCGGCCATGAAGGCCGCGCCGCCCTCCTGCCGGTTGACGACGAAGCGCGTGCGGTCGCGGTAGGCATGGAAGCCGTCGAGCACCGCAAGAAAGCTCTCGCCGGGCACGCCGAACGCGATCTCCATGCCTTGTTCGACCAGGCATTCCACGATCAGGTGGCCGGCGGGTTGTGATGTACTCATGGAAAGTAGAACCTCAGCTGCAAATGTCTTCGGCAATTATGTGCGCCCGCTCCAGACGCCTTGCGTTAATTCCCCAATTGGTTAAATTCGCGCCATGAAGGCCTCCAAGGACTCCACGCCCGACATCAGCATCGAGGCAATCGAACCCCGCTCGCGCGACGCCGACCGGTCGCAACTCGCCATCCTCGCCTCGGCGCGCGACGAGTTCTCCGCGCGCGGGCTCGCCGGCGCGCGCATGGACAGCATCGCCGAGCGCGCGGGCCTCAACAAGCGCCTCATCTACTACTACTTCGGCAGCAAGGACGACCTGTTCCTCGCCGTGCTGGAGCGCGTCTACGCCGACATCCGCGAAGCCGAGCAGCGCCTGCACCTCGAAGAGATCGACCCCGTGGAGGCCATCCGCCAGCTGGTGTCGTTCACCTGGAACTACTACCTCGAGCACCCCGAGTTCATCACGCTGCTCAACAGCGAGAACCTGCACTGCGCGGCGCACCTGAAGCGCTCCGAGCGCATCCAGGAAATGAACTCGCCGCTGGTGCAGCTGCTCGACACCGTGCTGGAGCGCGGCCGTCGCGACGACCTGTTCCGCGCGGGCGTGGACCCGGTGCAGCTCTACATCTCCATCGCCTCGCTCTGCTACTTCTACCTCTCGAACAACCACACGCTGTCGGCCATCTTCGGCCGCGACCTGCGTGCGCCCAAGGCGATGGCGCAACGCCTCTCGCACATGACCGACCTGGTCCTGGGCTATGTCTTGAAATAGGTTCGCCCCCAGGCTTCGCGCACTTCGTGTCGCTTCGCCAACCCCCTTCCGGGGGCAACACCGGTGGCCCGGCAAAGCCGGTTCCACGGTGTTCCTGGCCTTGGCTGCGCCAGTTTCATGCGCCGCGCGCGGCGCAAATCCCCTCTACGAACGACTGAACCGCTCCTCCGGGTATTCACTAGGCAGCTCCGGTTGACGCTGCCGCGCGGCCGTTCCTACAATCGATAATTCACTCAATGGTGAATTGATCGATTCAAGAAGCGGCCCGACCGCGCGGAGACATTCATGAAGCTCTTTGCCAGCACTGCACGCACCACCGTCCTTGCCTCGCTGACCTGCATCGCAGCCCTGCTGCCCGCACTGGCAGCCGCGCAGAACGGCTACCCCACCAAGCCGATCCGCGTGATCGTTCCCTTCGCGGCCGGCAGCACCACCGACATCATTGCCCGCGCCATCACCGACAAGATGAGCGCCAGCATGGGCCAGACGCTGGTGATCGACAACCGCGGCGGCGCCAGCGGCACGATCGGCCAGCAGGCGGTGGCCACGGCCGCGCCCGACGGCTACACGGTGATGATCCATTCGTCGTCGCACACGGTGAGTCCTTCCACCTTCGCCAAGCTGCCATTCGACACGGTGCACGACTTCGCGGGCGTCACGCCGATCTCGTCGCTGCCCAACGCGCTGGTGATCTCGCCGAGCAAGAACATCAAGACGCTGCCGCAGCTGCTGGCCGCCGCGCGCGCCAAGCCCGGCAGCATGAACTTCGCCTCGGCCGGCCAGGGCAGCGCCACGCACCTGAACGCCGAGAAGTTCAAGATGGCCGCGAAGATCGACGCCACCAACATCCCCTTCAAGGGATCGGGCGAGGCCGTCACCGAAGTGCTCTCGGGCCGCGTCGACTACTACTTCTCGCCCATCGCGCCGGTCATCGGCCAGATCAAGGAAGGCCACCTGCTGGCGCTGGCCGTGGGCTCGCCCAAGCGCGCCGCCGCCCTGCCCGACGTGCCCACCACCAGCGAAGCCGGCGTGCCCGGCTCCGAATTCAACTTCTGGATCGGAATGATGGCGCCGGCCAAGACGCCGCGCGACGTTGTCGAGCGCCTGAACGCCGAAGTAGTGAAGGCACTGGCCTCGCCCGAGGTGAAGGAGCGCTTCGCCAAGCTGGGCGCCGACCCGTGGACGCTCAAGCCCGAGCAGTTCGACGCCTACATCAAGGAAGAGATCGCGAGCAACGCCCAGCTCGTGAAGGCGGCCGGCCTCTCGGTCCAGCAGTAAGAACAGCAAGCACCGCAAGCCAGCCCTACCGAAAGTCCCGGCCCCCGCCATGTTCCGCAAGCTCCTGCTCTCCCCGGCCCTGCGCCCCTTCATCCTGATCCTGTTGCTGCTGGTGCTGTGGGACCTGGCGATCCGCCTGTTCAAGATTCCGGCCTATCTCATTCCCCCGCCGTGGGAGGTCGTGAAGCAGCTCGTTGCCGAGTGGCCGCGCCTGCTCGCCGAAAGCTGGAAGACCACGCTCGCCACGCTGGGCGGCTTCGGGCTGACGATCCTGATCGGCATTCCGATCGCGATGGTCATCGCCTACTCGCGCGTCGTCGAGTCGTACGTCTACCCACTGCTGGTGTTCTCGCAGAGCATTCCCAAGGTGGCGATCGCGCCGCTGTTCGTGGTGTGGTTCGGCTTCGGCATCTTCCCGAAGGTGATCAGCGCCTTCCTGCTGGGCTTCTTCCCGGTGGTGGTCTCCACGGTGATGGGCTTCAAGTCGGTCGAGCCCGACATGCTCGATCTCTCGCGCTCGATGGGCGCGAGCCGCCTGCAGACCTTCTTCAAGATCAGCCTGCCGCAGGCCCTGCCCCAGATCTTCAGCGGCCTGAAGGTGTCGGTCACGCTGGCGGTGGTGGGTGCCGTGGTCGGCGAGTTCGTCGGTTCCAACTCGGGCATCGGCTACGTGCTGCAGGTGGCCAACGGCAACTTCGACCTGCCGCTGATGTTCGCCGCGCTGGTGGTGCTGTCGAGCATCGGCGTGATCCTTTTCGTGGCCGTCGACATCGTCGAGCGCGTGATGATTCCCTGGCACGCCTCGCAGCGCCACACCCACTGAGCTTCCCGTTCCAGGTTCCTTCGCAAAGCCAACAACTCCCGGAGACAACACCATGAAGAAACTGCTTCCCTCGCTGCTCGCAGCGGCCGCGCTCGCCACCTTCGCCATCGCCCCGGCGCATGCCCAAGGCGACAAGCCCAAGGACAAGGTCACGCTGATGCTCAACTGGTACCTCTACAGCGAGCACGCGCCCTTCTTCCTCGGCAAGGAAAAGGGCTTCTACGCCGAGGAAGGCATCGACCTCGACATCCAGGAAGGCCGCGGCTCCGCCGTCACCGCGCAGGCGGTGGCAGCCAAGTCGGCGACCTTCGGCTACATCGACGTCACGACCATGATCAAGGCCGCAGCCAAGGGCGCGCCGCTGAAGTCGACTGGCGTGCTGTTCCAGGTGAGCCCGATGTCGGTGATGGGCTTCTCCGAAAAGAACATCAAGACGCCGAAGGACATCATCGGCAAGACCGTGGCCGTGACGCCGGGCGACTCGATGTCGCAGATGTGGCCCCTCTTCCTCAAGGTCAACGACATCAAGCCCGACCAGGTGAAGATCGTCTCGGGCGACGGCCAGACCAAGCTCAATGCGGTGACCAACGGCCAGGCCGACCTGCTGCTGGGCTACGTGATGGACCAGGCCATCAAGCTGCAGGACGCCACCGGCAAGCCGGTGACGCCGATCCGCTTCGCCGACTCGGGCGTGAACCAGATCAGCTCCGGGATCATCACCAACAAGAACCTGCTGACCGAGAACCCCGACCTGGTGAAGCGCTTCATGCGCGCCTCCACCAAGGCCGCCGAAGCCGCCGAGAAGAGCCCCGAGGCCGCGGTCGACGCGATGCTCAAGGCCAACCCCAAGGCCGGCGTGCGCGACACGCTCATCGTGGGCATGAAGCAGAGCGTGGCGCTCTATCACACGAAGGAAACGGCCAACCAGCGCCCGTTCCGCGTGACGACGAAGAACGTGAGCGACTCGCTCGACCTGCTGGTGCAGTACGGCGGTATGGACGCCTCCACCCGTGGCAAGCCCGAGGACTACGTCACTCTCGACTTCCTGCCCTGACCTTCCTTCGTTCCTGAGCCCGCGCGCTTTCCGCAGCAGTCACCTCTCACGCATTCCATGTCCCAAGTCAACCTGATCGAAGCGCGCGGCGTCTCGAAGATCTACCAAAGCAAGGACGGCCCCGTCGAGTCGCTCAAGCCGCTCGACTTCGCCATCAAGGAAGGCGAGTTCGTCTCCGTCGTCGGCCCTTCGGGCTGCGGCAAGAGCACGCTGCTGAAGATGGTGGCAGGCCTGCTGCCCATCAGCGGCGGCAGCCTCACGCTGGCGGGCCACCCGATCAAGGGCCCGCAGAAGGACGTGGGCATCGTGTTCCAGAGCGCGGTGCTGCTGCCCTGGCGCAGCGTGGAAGACAACATCCTGCTGCAGGCCGAGATGCGCCACCTGCCTTCGGAGGCGTCGCGCGCCCGTGCCCGCGAGCTGATGGAAATGGCGGGCCTGAAGGGCTTCGAGAAGAAGTACCCCTGGCAGCTCTCGGGCGGCATGCAGCAGCGCGCGTCGATCTGCCGCGCCCTGCTGCACGACCCGTCGGTGCTGCTGATGGACGAGCCCTTCGGCGCGCTCGACGCGATGACGCGCGAGAAGATGAACCTGGAGCTGCAGCGCATCTGGATGACGTCGAAGAAGACGGTGCTGCTCATCACCCACAGCATTCCCGAGGCCATCTTCCTGTCGGACCGCGTGATGGTGATGAGCGAGCGCCCCGGCTCCATCGCCGCCGTGTACGACATCGACCTGCCACGCCCGCGCACGCTGGACGTCATGTCCTCGCCCGAATTCGGCGCCTACACCAAGCTGGTGCGCGCGCATTTCTATTCGCAGGGCATCCTGGACCACTGAAGAGCAGATGCGAGCCATGGACGCGATCCGTTTCCACGTCGAGGAGATTCGCTTCGCCGAGCGCAACGTGGCGCTGCGGCTGCCCTTCCGCTTCGGCGCGGCCACCGTCACCGCCTGCCCGCAGGTCTACGTGAAGGCGCGCATCCGCTTCGCCGACGGCCGCACGGCCGAGGGCTGCGCTGCGGAGATGATGATTCCGAAGTGGTTCGACAAGAACCCGGCGCTCACCAACGAACAGAACTTCGAGCAGCTGCGCTTCGCCCTGCGCGATGCGCGCGAGGCCTACACCGCCGAGCCCGATGCGCAGACCGCGTGGACGCACTTCGCCTCGAACTACGCCGCACTCCAGTCGCGCGCCAGGGCCAAGGGCCTGCAGCCGCTGGTGGCCAGCTACGGCCCCGCGCTGATCGACCGCGCCCTGCTCGATGCGCTGTGCCTGCACAGCGGCACGAGCTTCGCGGCGGCGATGAGCGGCAACCTCTGCGGCATCGACATCGCCGGCAGCGGCCTGGCCGACGATCTCTCGGGTTTCGACATGCCCGGGTTCCTGGCGAAGCAGTCGCCGCGAACCCGCATCGCGGCGCGGCACACCGTCGGGCTGGCCGATGCCATCGACGACAGCGACGCTTCACCCGATGCGCCAGCCGACGGCCTGCCGACCACTCTGCAGGCCGCCGTGCAACGCTACGGCCACACGCACTTCAAGCTCAAGCTGTGCGGCAACACCGCGCAGGACATCGACCGGCTCCAGCGCATCGCCCGCGTGATCGACGGCCGGGCCCAACTCGTGACGCTCGACGGCAACGAGCAGTACGCGGACGCCGATGCCTTCGCGACCTTTCTCGACCGCATGCTCTCCACGCCCACGCTGTGGAAGCTCGCGCAGAAGACGGTCTTCGTCGAGCAGCCGATCCGCCGCGACGCGGCGTTGCAGCGCGACGTGTCCGCGCTGGGCAAGCGCATTCCGCTGCTCATCGACGAATCGGACGCCACGCTCGATGCCTTCGTGCAGGCCCGCGCGCTGGGCTACACCGGCGTGTCGAGCAAGAGCTGCAAGGGTTTCTACAAGTCGGTCATCAATGCAGCGCGCTGCGCGCAATGGAATGCCGCGGCGGAGAAGCCGCGCTACTTTCTCTCCGGCGAAGACCTGACCATGCAGGCCGGCATCGGCGTGCAGCAGGATCTGGCGCTCGTCGCCTGGCTGGGCCTCTCGCACGTCGAGCGCAACGGCCACCACTACGTCAACGGCCTCGCGGCGGCGCCCGAGGCCGAGCAACAGGCTTTGCTACGCGCCCACCCGGGACTCTACGAAACCAGCGACGGCGCAGCGCGCCTCGCCATCCGCGAAGGGCAGCTCGACCTGTCCTCGCTCGCCGCCGCGCCCGGCTTCGCCACCGGCAAGCCAGGCGCAGGCATCTCGTGGGACGCGATGCGTTCCGTCTACTGAAGCGCGCGTCCAGCCCGCACCAATCTCTCGCACCCAAGGAAGAAAACGATGGCCACCCAACGTCTAGGAATCATCATGCACGGCGTCACCGGGCGCATGGGCATGAACCAGCACCTGATCCGCTCGATCTGCGCCATCCGCGCCCAGGGCGGCGTCACGCTGTCGAACGGCGACAAGGTCATGCCCGACCCGATCCTCATCGGCCGCAACGCCGAGAAGATGGAAGCGCTCGCCAAGGCACACAACATCCCGCGCTGGGGCACCGACCTCGACAAGGCGCTGGAGAACAAGGACGACACCATCTTCTTCGACGCCGGCACCACGCAGATGCGCCCCGCGCTGCTGGCCAAGGCCATCCGCGCCGGCAAGCACGTCTACTGCGAGAAGCCCATTGCCACCAACCTCAACGAGGCCGTCGAGATCGCCCGCCTGGCCGAGGAAGCCTCGAAGACCAAGGGCCTGAAGCACGGCGCCGTGCAGGACAAGCTCTTCCTGCCCGGCCTGCGCAAGCTCGACATGCTGCGCCGCGCCGGCTTCTTCGGCCGCATGCTCAGCGTGCGCCTGGAGTTCGGCTACTGGGTGTTCGAGGGCGACCTGCAGCCCATCCAGCGTCCGAGCTGGAACTACCGCAAGGAAGACGGCGGCGGGATGATCCTGGACATGATGTGCCACTGGCGCTACGTGCTGGACAACCTGTTCGGCGAAGTGAAGTCCGTGAGCTGCCTGGGCACCACCCACATTCCGAAGCGCTGGGACGAAGCCGGCAAGCCCTACGAGGCCACCGCCGACGACGCGGCCTACGCCACCTGCGAACTCACCGGCCACAACGGCGAGCCCGTCATCGCGCAGATCAACATGAGCTGGGTCACGCGCGTGCGCCGCGACGACCTCGTGACCTTCCACGTCGACGGCACCGATGGCTCGGCCGTGGCGGGCCTCTCGAGCTGCCGCGCCCAGTCGCGCGTGGCCACGCCGCGCCCGGTGTGGAACCCCGACGAGAAGCAGACCATGAACTTCTTCGACCAGTGGCAGGAGATTCCGGACTCGCAGGTCTACGACAACGGCTTCAAGATCCAATGGGAGCACTTCATCCGCCACGTGGTGGAAGACGCACCGTACAAGTGGACGCTGCCCGAAGGCGCCAAGGGCGTGCAGCTGGTCGAGGCCGCGCTCGAGTCGTGGCAGGACCGCCGCTGGGTCGACGTGCCCGCGCTGAAGGTCTGAGGTTCGCGACATGGCTCTCTCGCTGAACCTTCCCACCGCGGGCGGCACGCTCGCGCCCTACGCGCTGCGCGGCACCGCTCCGGTGAAGCCCGATGCGGGCGTGAAGTTCAACCGCATCGCCTACTCGGCCGCCCACGTGGTGGCCGACCCGATGGCCGCCATCGACCCGTGGCTGCAGTGCGCGGTCGACTGGGACACCACCATCGCCTACCGCCGCCACCTGTTCTCGCTGGGCCTGGGCGTGGCCGAGGCCATGGACACCGCGCAGCGCGGCATGGGCCTGGACTGGCCGACCTCGCTGGAGCTGATCCGCCGCTCGCTCGACGCCGCGAAGGACGTGCCCGGCGCGCTGGTCGCCTCGGGCTGCGGCACCGACCACCTGGACATCGACAGCGTGAAGAGCGTCGACGACGTGATCCGCGGCTACGAGGAGCAGATGGCCGCCATCGAGGCGCTGGGCGGCAAGCTGATCGTGATGGCCAGCCGCGCGCTGGCTCGCGTGGCGAAGAGCCCCGCCGACTACGAGCGCGTGTACGACCGCATCCTGAGCCAGGCGAAGCAGCCGGTGGTGCTGCACTGGCTGGGCGACATGTTCGACCCGGCGCTGGCGGGCTACTGGGGTACGAAGGATGTCGACGCGGCCATGGACACGGCACTGGGCATCATCGCGGCGCACCCTGACAAGGTCGACGGCATCAAGATCTCCCTGCTCGACAAGGACAAGGAGATCGCTATGCGCCGGCGCCTGCCGCCGGGCGTGCGCATGTACACGGGCGACGACTTCAACTATGCCGAGCTGATCGCCGGCGACGGCTTCGGCAGCGAGCCCACGCACGGCAAGAGCGATGCGCTGCTGGGCATCTTCGACGCCATCGCGCCGGCGGCCAGCGCGGCCTTGGGTGCACTGGCGCAGGGCAACGAAAAGAAGTTCCACGACATCCTCGGCCCCACCGTGCCGCTGTCGCGCCACATCTTTGCCGCACCCACGCGCTTCTACAAGACCGGCGTGGTGTTCATGGCCTGGCTCAACGGCCACCAGAAGCACTTCACGATGGTCGGCGGCCAGCAGAGCACGCGCTCGCTGCAGCACTTCGCGGAGCTGTTCAGGCTGGCCGATGCCGCCAACCTGCTGGAGCAGCCCGAGCTGGCGGTGCGACGCATGAAGACCCTGCTGGCCCTGCACGGCGTGGAAGGCTGAAGACGAGCATGCGCGATTTCTCGCAGAACCACGACTGGCTGTCGATCAACACCGCCACGGTGCGCAAGCAGTCGGGCGCCGAGGTGCCGCTGGACCGCATCATCGACCAGTGCGCCGAACGCGGCATTCGCGCGATCAGCCCCTGGCGCGACCAGGTGGCAGCCGTCGGCCTCGACAAGGTGGCTAAGCAGTTGAAGGCGCACGGCATCGGCCTCTCAGGCTATTGCCGCGGCGGCTTCTTCCCCGCGCCCGATGCGGCCGGCCTGAAGGCCGCGCTCGACGACAACCGCCGCGCCATCGACGAGGCGAAGACGCTCGACGCCCCCTGCCTCGTGCTGGTGGTCGGCGCCCTGCCCGGCGCGCTCGACGGCAAGGCCGCCTACAAGGACATCGGCCGCGCCCGCACCGAGGTGCGCGACGGCATCGCCGCATCGCTCGAATACGCACGCGAAGTCGGCATGCCGCTGGCCATCGAGCCCCTGCACCCGATGCAGGCGGCCGACCGTGCCTGCATCAACACGCTCGAACATGCGCTCGACTTATGCGACGAGCTCGACGGGGGCAGGAGCGGCATGCTCGGCGTGGCCCTGGACATCTACCACGTGTGGTGGGACCCGAAGTTGCAGCAACAGATCGCCCGCGCCGGCCGCGAGCGCCTGCTGGCGTACCACGTCTGCGACTGGCTCACGCCTACGCGTGATCTGCTGAGTGACCGCGGGATGATGGGGGATGGCGTGGTCGAGTTGAAGAAGATCCGCGGGTGGGTCGAGGACGCGGGCTTCGCTGGTTTCAGCGAAGTGGAGATTTTTTCGAACCTCGACTGGTGGCAGCGGCCTGGCGCGGAGACGCTGGACATCTGCATCGAGCGGCACAAGCAGGCTGTCTAACACTGCTCTGTGCTCGCGTTGTTCAGGGCGAGTGCACAAGCCACCGGGTACCCCCTCCGCGAATGTCCCCCGGGCTTCGCCCTCGTCCTTTACTTCGCTGCGGGTATCGCTGCACGCCGCTTCGATCTCGCGCGCGCCAACTACCAATGCGACTGACCGCTCATGCCTGTGTTTGCTGATACCCAGGCTTTGCACCAGTCACTGCGAATGGCCGAACTGAGCGACCATGCCCGGCGCATCGTGGCTTCGGCGCATCTTTGACCCTGCCACCAAGTGCAGCAGTTTTCTTGCTGCACCAAGGCCACTGCTTCACTTATGTTCTGGCAGATGGCAACTTCGATAGCTCACCGATCCAGCGGATCGAGCGGGTCATGCCGTTAGTCGCACCGTATTCAGGCTATCGACCGAAAACTTCCAATCACCGCATGGTCAGGTCCAGACCTATCCAATTGCAAAACTCAAAGGTGAGGAAGAGCACGAGGAACGCAGAAGCGACGAACGCCGAGCCCACCTTGACGGATGTCAGGACCACTGCAGCTGTCTTTTGATTCTTGTACTTCTGTCCCCGTTCGTAATGCCACTTGACGGCCAAATACATGCCCACGCTGAGCACGAGAACCTTGAAAATAACAAAAGAGATAGGGATTGAATTCATGGTTGAAAAGACATCAGGTGACAGACCGCGAAGTGCCCGAGTGCGGCGAGTAGCTCAATAGACCGATAAAGAAGCGGAAAGATTAATTAATTAATTGATTAATCAATCCGACGAAACGGTAGCGGTCAGCTAAATGGGCGTCTGCAAGACGCGTCGAAAGGCGGAGCAGTCCGCCTGCACGCAGAAGCACTTTCATCGTGCTGTCGAGTGTTCATCTTCCGGGCTGATACGTACAGAACCAGATCAGCTGAAAATCTCCGTATCAGATGCAAGGAGACCGGTGGTCGCATCGGGCAGGCAGACGTCTGATACGACAATCTCGGGAGCGGTCCAGAACGCCCGTATCAGAAAGAGATCCCCATGAACCGCTACGAGAAGCTTGCCGACAACATCGCCCAGCGTATTCGCGCGGGTAGCCTGAAGGCGAACGATCGCCTTCCCTCCGTGCGCGAACTGAAGTCGCAAATGGGCATCAGTGCGTCCACTGTGTTCTCTGCCTACTACCAGCTGGAGGCGCAGGGGCTTGTCGAAGCGCGGCAGCGGTCGGGATACTTCGTTCGAGCGGGGGCGGAAATGCCGACCAATGAACTCGCCGCCAGCGAGCCTGTCCTCCGGTCCATGCCGGTCGACGTCTCGTCGCTTGTCTTTCAGGTCCTTGCGCAGGCTCGCGAGCGCGACATGGTCCCGCTCGGCTCGGCCTTTCCGTCGCCAGAGCTGTTTCCCTTCGAACAACTTGCCGCCGGCCTGACGCGAGCGCTCAAGCGGATGGATCCCTGGCAGACCGTCGAAGATTTGTCACCAGGAAACGCCCAACTACGCCATCAGATCTCCCTGCGTTACGGCAGCGTCGGGATGGATGTTCCTGCGTCTGAACTGGTCATCACCAGCGGCGCGATGGAGGCCCTCAATCTTGCACTCGAATCGGTGACGCAGCCGGGCGACGTCGTGGCGATCGAAACGCCAACCTTCTATGGTGCGTTGCAGGCACTGGAGCGGCGCGGTCTTCGCGCGGTCGAGGTCGAGACCCACCCGCGTACAGGCGTAGATCTCAGCTCTCTTGCTCGCGTGATCGACCAGCATCCGGTGAAGGCCTGCTGGTTCATGCCGACCTTCCAGAATCCAATGGGCTGCACCATGAGCGACGCAGCCAAAGAGCAACTGGTCAGCATGCTCGCCACCCGCGCCATACCGCTGATCGAAGACGACGTGTATGGCGAACTCGCGCATGGGGCTCGGAGACCGCCACCAGCCAAGGCCTGGGACCGGGCTGGCTGGGTGCTGCACTGCAGTTCCTTCTCGAAATCCCTGGCACCCGGATATCGCATCGGTTGGGTAGCGGGCGGTCGCTTTGCAGCCACTTTGGGTCGGAACAAGTTGATGAGCTCGCTGGCGACGGCACTCCCCTCGCAACTGGCGTTGCAGGAGTACCTCCAACACAGGAGTTTTGATCGTCACCTGCGCGCCCTGCGGCATTCGCTCAGCCGCCAGCAGGCTGCATGCTTGCGACTTATCGATCGATACTTTCCGACTGGAACGCGGGTCACGCGCCCCGAGGGTGGCTATTTCCTGTGGCTCGCGCTGCCAGAAGGGGTCGACTCGCTCGCACTGCACCAGGACGCTCTTCAGCTCGGCATAGGCGTAGCGCCGGGCCATTTGTTTTCAGCCGACCGCCGATACACCCGGCACCTGCGCATCAACTACGGGCATCTCGGCGACCCGCGCTTGGAAGGGGCCATAAGAAATCTTGGAGAACTCGCCAACGCGCAGCTTAAATCTACAACCGGAAAATCGGGGCCGATCTTCGAGGAACGGTCGTCGAGACCCTAGTTGGCGTCAATGCAGGTCGAGGTCCGCTGCCTTCGACTGACTCTCAAAGTCACGCGCGCCGCTTCTGTCCAGTCGTCAGCGCTTCGCCGGAAGATGGCACGAAGGCCTGAAGCGATAGCCCCGACTTCTTGGCGACATGATCGCGGGTGTCGTGGACGACTGCGCCTTGCACGTTGCCGAGTGGCCAGTCGAGAATTCGCGCGCCGCGCAGGAGTGAGGCAGACGACCGTCAGGCACTACCTGCGCGAAGGCCTGCTGTCGCCGCGCACAGGGCCAGCCGGCGGGTCTCGGCCTTACCTGGAGTTCACCGAATCCGACCTGCGCCTGCTCTCGGCCATTCGGGCGGGCCAGGCTCTGAGCCTCTCACTCCAGGAAGCATTCACGCAGGCCGCGAAATCCGCGGCCCGCAGACCGACCGCTAACCGCCGGTCTCAGGCGCCCCACGCCGCGCCTTCTCGCTCATCTGAAACAACTCCCCCGCCTTGCGCGCCATCTCGGCCGCAAGCCAAAGCAGGTTGTCCAGTCGTCGAGGCCCATCCCCGCTGCACCAGTCGATGTCTTCCCCGTGGCAGATCCACAGGAGAGCTTCGAGTTGAGAGAGGGTGTTTTCGAGAAGATCCGCCGGGTCTTGGGTGGTTTCTTCGGAAGCTACCGGCGTGCGAGGCCGGGCTATAGTCTTGGTAGCCATTTTTGTGCTTTCCTTCCAAGGTTGGTGCACGAACTTGGTTAGACGGCTGGGGTGCTAGTAACACCCCGGCCGTCGCCTTTTGATACCTCGCATCTGCATCGCTGCTTTCGCACCGACAACCTGCCGCGAGGCAAGCAGCCTTCAAACATCTGGGTGACTCGGGTGTGTTGCGCCTTTCTTCTCCCCTTGGTGGGGTGTTGAGTGACAGGGGCATTCACTCTAGAGAAGAACCCGACAAAGCAGCCGCTGCTACAGCACTAAGTCGCGGAGACTGCCAACAAATGCAGCTTCCGCAGCAGCGCTGAACGCGCACGCCGATGGGGTGCCTTGCGCAGCGAATTAAAGGGGGAGCCCGAAGGGCGGAGGACATTCGCGGAGCAAGGCACCCCGTCGGCGTGAGCGCGCCCCGAACGACAACAGAGCCCAACTCACGACGCAGCAAAGCGAAAGTCCGCCGCCTGTGCTGCAATCCGCTGATGCCAGCCCCGACCCTCGACGACCTGCGCCGCTACGCAGTGGCGCGCACCCTCTTCAGGCCCACGACGCTGCCCGCGGCGATCCGTCAACTCGGCTTCGTACAGGCCGACCCGATCCGCGCCCCCGCACGCGCGCAAGACCTGACGCTGCGCCACCGCGTGAAGGACTACCGCGCGGGCGATCTCGAAAGCCGCTACACCCGCCTCGCCATCGAGGAAGACTGCCTCGTCAACTACGGCTTCCTGCCGCGCGAGCATCTGGCGCTGATGCATCCGCGCGAGGCCAGGCAGGCATGGGACGCCGACACGCGGCGCAAGGCGGCCGACGTGCTCGCCTACGTGCAGGAGCACGGCCCGGTGCATCCGCGCCAGGTGGAGCAGCACTTCGCGCACGGTCGCATCAAGAACTACTGGGGTGGCTCCAGCAACGCGACCACGCACCTGCTCGACGGCATGCACTACCGAGGCATGCTGCGCGTGGTGCGGCGCGACAGCGGCACGCGCGTCTACGAGGCGGTGACGCACGAGCCGGCCGACGACAGCCCTGCAGGCCGCGCTCGCCGCGCGGCGGCATTGATCGAGCTGGTGGTGCGCAAGTACGCGCCGCTGCCGGCCTCGAGTCTCACCTACCTCGTGCGTCTGCTCGGCTACGGCGCGCCGCATCTCGCAGCGCAGACGCAGGCGGCTTTGCGCATCGCGCGTGAAGAGCTTGCAAGCTGCAGCATCGACGGCACGACCTGGTATTGGCCGGCCGACGAGAACCCTGCCTCGCGCCGCCATGCGCCGGACGACGAAGTGCGCCTGCTCGCACCGTTCGATCCGGTGGTGTGGGACCGCCGCCGCTTCGAGCTGCTCTGGGACTGGACCTACAAGTTCGAGGCCTACACGCCCGCGCCCAAGCGCCAGTTCGGCTACTACGCGCTGCCGGTGCTGTGGCACGACCGCGTGATCGGCTGGGCGAACGTGAGCGCGCCCGAGGGCAGGCTGCAGCCAGCCTTCGGTTATGCCGGCAAGAAGCCGCGCGATGCGGCCTTCCGCGCGGCGCTCGACGACGAACTGCAGCGCATGACGCAATTCCTCGCCGGACGCTGATGCCTTTCTTCCTATAATCGCGCCGCTCAGCCAGCCGCCCGCAACGGGCGCGCAAGCCGTCTTCGAAGGAACGAAGACCGCAGCCGCAACGGCTGCCCGCGACGACGCAACAAGAACCCATAAAACCCACCGGCAGCCAGCCCGAAGCGAGCCGCCGGGTGCGCTCGTCCGGATCTGACAGGACCGGATCAGAGAAGCCATGGCGCGCCCGCATACGGCGCGCGCCGCAGCCACTCCCCCCAAACGCAGGACACAGGAGAAGCTGCACATGACATCGAAGAAGCATCGGCGCCCGGCTGGGCGCCCCACCTGGCGCATTTCACACACCCGCCGCGCCACGCTCGCGGCAACCGCCATGGCGCTGGGCGCCGCCGTGCCGGCCTACGCCCAGGAAAAAGACGAATCCGCCGAGACCCGCAAGGCCCTGCCCACCATCACGGTATCGGGCGACTCGGGCGAAAGCGCGACCGGCCCGGTGACCGGCTTCGTCGCCAGGCGCGGCGGAACCGCCACCAAGACCGACACGCCGTTGATCGAGACGCCGCAGGCCATCTCGGTGGTCACGCGCGACCAGATGGAGGCGCAGAGCGCACTCACGCTGCGCGAAACCACCAACTACACGGCCGGCGTGGTGTCGAGCTACTTCGACAGCCGCGTCGACTCGTTCAAGGTGCGCGGCGGCGACGCCATCCAGTACCTCGACGGGCTGCAGCGCAGCTACGGCACCTACAACACCACGCGGGCCGATCCGTACACGCTGGAGCGCGTCGAGCTGCTGCGCGGGCCATCCTCCGTGCTCTACGGCCAAGGGGGCATCGGCGGCGTGCTGAGCCTGGTGTCGAAGCGGCCTCAGGCCGAGTTGCAACGCGAAGTGCAGGTGCAGGTGGGCAGCCACAACCGCAAGCAGGTCGCGGCCGATTTCACCGGGCCGCTGGACACCGAAGGCAAGTGGCTCTATCGACTGGTGGCCGTGAACCGCGACAGCGGCACGCAGGTCGACCACGTGCCCGACGACCGCATCCTGCTCGCGCCCTCGCTCACCTGGCGCCCGAGCGCCGACACCTCGCTGACGCTGCAGGCGCTGTACCAGAAGGACAAGAGCGGCTCGCTGATCGGCTTCTTCCCGTGGCAGGGCACGCTGCTGCCCTCGCTTTACGGGCAAATTCCCACCTCGACCTTCACCGGCGAGCCCGGCTTCGACCGCTACGACACGCGCAACACCTCGCTGGGCTACCTGTTCAGCCACCGCTTCAACGACACCTGGACCTTCAGGCAGAACCTGCGCTCGACCGAGAGCAAGGTGCTCTACAACTCCTCCTACACCAGCTTCACTGCCAACCGGCTCACCGGACGCCCGGCGCGACCGGTGTTCAACGCAGACCAGCGCACCATCGAGCGCGACCTGATCGTGCAGCTCAACGGCGGCAAGATGCTGCTGCTCGACAACCAGGCCGAGGCGCACTTCAAGACCGGTGCGGTGGAGCACACGCTGCTCGTCGGCGCGGACTTCCAGCGCAACGAGACCTCGCAGTCCACCGGCCGCGGCCGCGCGGGCGCACTCGACGTGTACGCACCGGTGTATGGCAACTACACGCCGCCCACCTTCCTCACCCGGCAGCCCTCGGTGCTGCAGAAGCAGGCCGGCATCTACGTGCAGGACCAGGTCAAGTACGGCCGCTGGATCGGCCTGCTGGGCCTGCGCCACGACAAGGCCACCACCGACACCGAGGGCCGCCCCGCCGCTGCCGCCGACGACAAGGCCACCACCAAGCGCGCCGGCATCGTCTACCTGGCCGATGGCGGCTGGGCGCCCTACCTGAGCTATGCCGAATCGTTCCTCCCGCTGGGCGGGGTGGACGTGAACAACACGCCCTTCAAGCCGCAGCGCGGCAAGCAATGGGAAGCCGGCGTGAAGTGGGAACCCGAAGGCCAGCGCACTTCGTTCATGGCGGCGGTGTACGACCTGCGCGACACCAACCGCAAGACCACCGATCCGACCAACCCGCTCAACAGCATCCAGCTCGGCGAGGTGCACGTGAAGGGGCTGGAGCTCGAATACAAGGGCAGCATCGGGCGCGACTGGGACTGGGTCGCCTCCTACGCCTACACCGACGCGCGCGTGTCGCGCAGCAACGGCACCGACCTGGGCAAGCGCATCTCGGGCGTGCCGAAGCACACGGCCTCGGCCTGGCTGATGCGGCGCTTCTCCATCGGCGGCGTGCCTGGCTTCTCGGTGGGCGGCGGTGTGCGCTACCTGGGCAAGTCGTGGGACGGCATGGACGCCAACCCGGTGCCCTCGGTCACGCTGCTGGACGCGATGTTCGCCTGGGACAACGGCCCGCTGCGCCTGTCGCTCAACGTGGGCAACCTGACCGACAAAGTGCAGCTCACCACCTGCCTGGCGCGCGGCGACTGCTTCTACGGCCAGCGCCGTACCGTGACTGCGGCGGCCACGTATCGCTTCTGAAGAAAATCCCCGCCCGGGCGAAGGTCTGGCGCGGGGGCGACAGGCCCGCGCGGCGGGCGCCACCTAGAATCGCCCCGCTGTCCGGCTCGCCGGGCGGCAAGCGTTCTCAGGGCGGGGTGAAACTCCCCACCGGCGGTGATGGCGGCACGTTCCGGAAGGAACAGCAGCACAAGCCCGCGAGCGCCTGGGGCTCGCAATGAGCTCCAGGGTCAGCAGATTTCGGTGCGATTCCGAAGCCGACGGTCACAGTCCGGATGAAAGAGAGCGCGAAATGCGGGTCTGCCCGCGCGCTTCGCTTTTTGGCCTGCGCGCGAGCGGCCTTGCGGTTTCGTGCGCCCTGATTCAGGAAACCTGCTTTCAAGAGGCACACCATGAGTCAGATCAACGACCTTCCCCTTTCCGCCGTCACCGCGTCGGGTTCGCCGCGCGGCACGCGCATCGCATTCGTCGAGGCGCAGTGGCATTCCGACATCGTCCACCAGGCACGCGACGCCTTCCTCGAGGAGATGGACCGCCTCGGCGTGGCGCGCGATCTCATCGACATCTTCGACGTGCCCGGCGCCTTCGAGATTCCGCTGCACGCCAAGCGGCTCGCCAACTCGGGCAAGTACGCGGCCATCATCGGCTGCGCGCTGGTGGTGGACGGCGGCATCTACCGCCACGAGTTCGTGGCGAACACGGTGGTCAGCACGCTGATGTCGCTGCAGCTCGAGACCGACGTGCCGATCTTCTCGGCCGTGCTCACGCCGCACCACTTCCACGAGCACGTGGAGCACCGCAAATACTTCCACCGCCACTTCGCGGTCAAGGGAACGGAAGTGGCCGAGGCCTGCTTCAAGACGCTCGAAGCCCTGAAGAAAGTCGACGCGCTGCTGGCCGCCTGACCTACGTGACAACGGGGGCCGGCCTGCGTAACCTGCGCGGATGCCATCCACATCCGCCCACGAAGACCGCTACACCCTCTACGGCGCACCCGGCTCGGGTGCAACGCCCATACACGCCGCTCTGACGCTGATCGGCGCGCAGGTCGACACCGTCGACATCGCCACCTGGGAAAGCGAAGCCGAGCGCGAGCGCGTGTCGGGCGTCAACCCGATGCGGCAGGTGCCGGCGCTGGTGCTGCCTTCGGGCGAGGTGATGACCGAGAGCGCGGCCATCCTCATCTGGCTGGGCGACCGCTATCCCGAGGCCGGGCTCTGCCCCGCGCCCGGCGACCCGATGCGCTCGCGCTACCTGCGCTGGATGGTCTACCTGCCGGCTGCCATCTATTCGATGTTCTGGGTGCGCGACGAGCCTTCGCGCCTGGTGCCCGACCCCGCGGCGCAGCCGGCCATGCTCGAACGCACGGCCGAGCGCATCGCGCATTGCTGGCAGCTGATGGATTCGCAGATCGACGAGCCTGCGCCCTACCTGCTCGGCGACCGCATCAGCATGCTCGACCTGTACGTGACCGTGATGTCGCGCTGGACGCCGGGCCGCAGGCGCTTCTACCGCGTGGCACCACGCATGACGCGGGTGGTGCGTCGCGTGGATGCCGATCCGCGGCTGGCGGAGTTCTGGGCGAAGCGCTTTCCGCTCTCTCCGGATGCAGCGCAGGAAAGCTGATCGACGCCGGTTTCCTATCATCGACACCATGACCGCACTCACCCCGACCACCGCCTATCCGATGACGATCTACCACAAGCCCAACTGCAGCACTTCGCGCAACGTGCTGTCGTTGATCCGCGAAAGCGGCGTGGAGCCCGAGATCGTTCTCTATCTTGAAACCCCGCCCTCGAAGAAGAAGCTGCGCGAGCTCTCCAAGGCCATGGGCATGGGCGCGCGCGAGCTGCTGCGCACCAAGGAAGCCCCGTACGAAGAGCTGAACCTGGCCGACTCGAAGTGGACCGACGACCAGATCTTCGACTTCATCGTCGAGCACCCGATCCTGCTGCAGCGGCCCATCGTGGTGTCGCCGCGCGGCACGCTGATGTGCCGGCCGTGGGAGCGCGTGCGCGAGATCCTGCCGGCCTGACGAGCCTCAGTGCGTGGCCTGCTGCGCCAGGCCCCACGCGACGTGCTCGCGCACCAGTTCGCTCGGGTGTTCGGCACGGGTTGCCAGCGCCTCTTTCGCACCGCCCTCGCCCGCCCTCACCGCGTTGCCCAACGCGACCGCGATATTGCGCAGCCAGCGCTCGTGCCCGATGCGACGGATCGGGCTGCCTTCGGTGCGGCGCAGGAAGTCCTGCTCGGTCCACGCGAAGAGATCGGCCAGCGTGCGCCCCGTGAGCTCTTCGCGCGCGTCGAAGTCGGGCAGCGTGCTTTTCTTCGCGAACTTGTTCCAGGGGCAGATCAGCTGGCAGTCGTCGCAGCCGTAGATGCGGTTGGCCATCAGCGGGCGCAGCTCGACCGGAATGGGCCCGCCGTGCTCGATGGTGAGGTACGAGATGCAGCGCCGGGCATCGAGCCTCTTCGGCGCCACGATGGCCTGCGTCGGGCACACGTCGATGCAGGCGCTGCAGCTGCCGCAGTGCGCGGTGACGGGTTCGCTGGGGGGCAGCTCCATGTCGACGTAGATCTCGCCCAGGAAGAACATCGAGCCCGCGTCGCGGTCGAGCACCAGCGTGTGCTTGCCGCGCCAGCCCTGGCCGCTGCGGGAGGCCAGTTCGGCTTCTAGCACGGGGGCCGAGTCGGTGAAGGCGCGGTGGCCGAAGGGGCCGACCTCCTCGGCGATGCGCTCCGCCAGCTTCGCGAGCCGGTTGCGCAGGACCTTGTGATAGTCGCGGCCTCGTGCGTAGACGGAGACGATGGCCTCGCCGGGACGCTTGAGCCTGTCGAATTCGACGGTCTGCCACTCGGGGCTGGTGCTGCGCGGCAGGTAGTCCATGCGCGCGGTGATCACGCTCACCGTGCCCGGCACCAGCTCGGCCGGACGGGCCCGGCGCGTGCCGTGCGTTTCCATGTATTGCATCTCGCCATGGAACCCATGGGCCAGCCATTGCATCAGACCGGCTTCGGCGCTCGACAAATCGACGCCCGCGATTCCGATTTGGGAGAATCCGAGTTCCCGGGCCAAGGCCTGAATACGCACAACGAGTGGATGGCTGACGATCACTTGCCGATTGTAGAAACGCACAAGAGCACCCGCAGCCTGCGCTGGTGCAGCGAAGCCGACACCGACGCCTTCGCGCGGGCGCTGGCCGCCGCCCCCCAATTGCGCGACGCATTCATCGCGCTGCATGGCGACCTCGGCGCCGGCAAGACCACTTTCGTACGCCATCTGCTGCGCGCCCTGGGCATCGCCGGGCGCATCAAGAGCCCCACCTACGCGGTGGTCGAGCCCCACGAGGCGCCCGACGGGCTGCAGATCTTCCATTTCGACTTCTACCGCTTCGCCGATCCGCGCGAATGGGACGACGCCGGCTTCCGCGACATCTTCGCCGGGCCAGGCCTCAAGCTGGCCGAATGGCCGGATAACGCCGCGGGCCGCACACCAGTTGCCGACCTCGCTATTAAAATAGAAGCAATGACTGACGACACACGCAGCGTGACCCTCATCGCGAACACCCCTCGCGGCAGCGATCTGCTGGCGCGCATCGCCGCATGAAGGCGGCCGGCCTGAAACGGCGCGTGCTGCTGCAGGGCGGCAGCATCGCGCTGATGCTCGGCGTGCACCAGATCGCGCGCGGAGCCACCATCCTCGCAGTGCGCGTATGGCCCGCCGCCGACTACACGCGCGTCACCATCGAGTCCGACGCCCGCCTCAATTCGCAGCAGCTCGTGGTGGGCAGCCCGCCGCGGCTCGCCGTCGACATCGAGGGTATCGACCTCAACCCCGAACTGCGCGAGCTGGTCGGCAAGATCAAGCCCGGCGACCCGTACATCAATGGCCTGCGCGTCGGGCAGAACGCGCCGAAGGTGGTGCGCATCGTGTTCGACCTGAAACAGGCCGTGGTGCCGCAGGTGTTCTCGCTCGCGCCCGTGGCCGCCTACAAGCACCGGCTGGTGCTCGACCTGTACCCCGAGCAGGCAGTCGACCCAATGGAAGCGCTGATCGCCGAGCGCCTGCGCGATGCGCCCCGCTCCACGGGCGGCGGCTCCACGGTTGCGCCGCCGGCGGTGGCGACAGCGCCGGCCGCCGATCCGCTCGGCGACCTGATGGCCCAGCAGTCGATGCGCCCGGGCCCGCAATCGCCGCCGCCCGCCGCAATGACAGGCGGCGACAGGCCTTCGATGCCGCCACCGCCTCCCGTGGTGGCCACCGCGCCCGTCAGGCCCGCTACACCGGCCGCTCCGCCGCCCCCACCGGTTGCCGCCACGGCCAACCGCACCGACCGCATCATCATCGTGGCGCTCGACCCCGGCCACGGCGGTGAAGACCCCGGCGCCATCGGCCCCAACGGCACGCGCGAGAAGGACATCGTGCTGCAGGTGGCCCACCGCCTGCGCCAGCGCATCAACGCGAGCAGCGTGAACGGCAGCCCGATGCGCGCCTTCCTCACGCGCGACGCAGACTTCTTCGTGCCGCTGGGCGTGCGCGTGCAGAAGGCGCGGCGCGTGCAGGCCGACCTGTTCGTGAGCATTCATGCCGACGCCTTCACCACGCCCGCCGCGCGCGGCGCCAGCGTGTTCGCGCTGAGCCAGAGCGGCGCGTCGAGCAGCGCCGCGCGCTGGCTGGCCAACAAGGAAAACGACGCCGACCGCGTGGGCGGCGTGAACGTGGGCAACCACGAGGCGCAGGTGCAGCGCGCGCTGCTCGACATGAGCACCACCGCGCAGATCAACGACAGCCTGAAGCTCGGCGGCGCGATGCTCGGCGAGATCAAGGGCATCGGTGCGCGGCTGCACAAGGGCTCGGTCGAGCAGGCCGGCTTCGCGGTGCTGAAGGCACCCGACATTCCGAGCGTGCTGGTGGAAACCGCCTTCATCAGCAATCCGGAAGAAGAAGCCAACCTGCGCCGCGTCGACTACCAGGAGAACCTGGCCGACGCGCTGATGCGCGGCATCCAGCGCTACTTCGCGCAGAACCCGCCGCTCGCGCGCAGCCGGCAACTCTGATCGCACGCCCGGGCTTCTGTAAAGCCAAAGCGTGCACTCCTGTCCCACGCCTGGCGACGCGAGAGCGCGCACAGGCACGTGCGGCAGGTTCCTACACGGCATGGGGCCACCTGTTGGAGATGATGAAGCATCACTCCTCGAAAGGTGGACATCATGAACACACGTCTCTGGATCGCTGCTGCTGCAGCCGCCTCGGTCATGACGATCGCGGGTTGCGCGAGCGGCCCCAACCAGAACCTCGGCACCGGCGTGGGCGCGGTAGGCGGCGCGCTGGTGGGTAACGCCATCGGCGGCAACACCGCGAGCACGGTGGGTGGTGCGGCCATCGGCGGCATCATCGGCAACCAGATCGGCCGCAATGCCGACGAACGCAACTACTACAACCAGCAGCGCTATCCGCGCGGCAGCGGCTACTACCCGGGCAACGGCCCGAACTACTGAGGCACCGCGATGCGGCCCGGACGCTGACCGGGCCTGAACGAAAAAGCGCGCCGGTGGCGCGCTTTTTTAATGGTTGATCGGCTGACTGCTTCAGGCCTGCGAGGCCTGCGCCGCGCGGGCCTTCTCGGCCTTCGAGGCGCGCCATGCGCCATAGATCGCCAGCAGACCCGGCACGAAGATCAGCGCCCAGATGATCTTGTCGAGATGCTCACGCACGAGCGGCAGGTTGCCGAAGAAGTAACCCGCCGTCACGATGCCGAGCACCCAGATCAGCGCGCCGACCACGTTGAACATGGTGAACTTCGCGCGGTTCATCTCGGCCACGCCGGCCACGAAGGGCGCGAAGGTGCGGATGAAGGGCATGAAGCGCGCGAGGATGATCGTGATTCCGCCGTAGCGCTCGTAGAAGGCATGGGCCTGGTCGAAGGCCTTGCGGTTGAAGAAGCGCGAACTCTCCCACTGGAACACCTTCGGCCCGAAGTAGCGGCCGATCGAGTAGTTGCACTGGTCGCCCAGGATCGCGGCCGCGATCAGGATGCCGCAGGCCAGCGGATAGTTCATGAGGCCCGCGCCGCACAGCGCGCCGACGATGAAGAGCAGCGAGTCGCCCGGAAGGAACGGCATCACCACCGCGCCGGTCTCGACGAAGACGATGAGGAACAGCAATGCATAGACCCAGGGGCCGTAGGCGATGACGAATTGCTGGAGGTGCTTGTCGACGTGAAGAACGAAGTCGACGAGAAAGCTGATGATTTCCATGGCCGCGGATTATCCTTGCTGAAACCGAACGCCCTCGTGAATCACCCCATGCTGCACATACGCGCCGCCACCGATGCGGACTGGCCGGCCATCTGGTCCGTTCTCGAACCCACCTTCCGGCGCGCCGACACCTACACCTATCCGCCCGACGTCCCCGAGGAACAGGCACGCCATTCGTGGACGAAAGTTCCCACTGCAACCTTCGTGGCCTGCGACGACGAAGGCAAGGTGCTCGGCACCTACGTCATCCGCCCCAACCAGCCCGGCCAGGGCTCGCACGTAAGCAATTGCGGCTACGTGGTGTCCGATGCAGCGCGCGGCATGGGCGTGGCGTCGGCGCTGTGCGAACACTCGCAGCAGGAGGCCCTGCGCATGGGCTTTCGCGCGATGCAGTTCAACTTCGTGGTGTCGACCAACGAGGGCGCGGTGCGCCTGTGGCGCAAGATGGGCTTCGCCATCGTCGGTACGCTGCCCGGTGCGTTCAGGCATCCGAAGCACGGCTACGTCGATGCCTACGTCATGTTCAAGCAGTTGCAACAGCAACAGCAGTGACAGCGCTCTCACATACACAAACCCTCGACAGGAGAAACACACGATGACAGGCCAGTACATCCAGATGCAAGCCAAGGACGGCAGCGGCACTTTCCGCGGCTATCTCGCACTGCCCGGAGCCGGTACCGGCCCGGGCCTTGTGATTGCGCAGGAAATCTTCGGCATCAACCACACGATGCGCGAGGTGGCTGACTACTACGCCGAAGAAGGCTACGTGGTGCTGGTGCCTGATCTGTTCTGGCGGCAGGAGCCGAACGTGGAACTCGGCTACAGCGAAGCCGACTGGCAACGCGCCTTCGCGCTCTACGGCGGCTTCGACGAAGCCAAGGGCATGGAAGACATGCAGACCGCCATCGACACGCTGCGCGGCCGCGCGGAGGTGCCCGACAAGAAGGTCGGCGTGCTCGGCTTCTGCCTGGGTGGCAAGCTCGCCTACCTCAGCGCCTGCCGCACCGACGCGGACGTCGCCGTCGGCTACTACGGCGTGGGCATCGACGCCGCCCTCGACGAGGCCGACAACATCAAGCGCCCCCTCACGCTGCACATCGCCGAGCTCGACAAGTTCTGCCTGCCCGAGGCGCGCGATCGCATCGTCTCCGCGCTCAAGGGCCGACCCGGCGTATCGCTGCACGTCTACCCCGGCATGGACCACGCCTTCGCCCGCCTGGGCGGCGAACACTTCCACAAACCCTCGGCCCTGATGGCCCACGAGCGCAGCATCGCCACGCTGAAAGGTGCCATCGGCCCGCACTACGACCTGCCGGCCCTCTGGGACAAGCATTGCGAGTACGAGTTCGCCACCCGCAACGTCGACGACACCATGTCCACCATGGTGGCCGAGCCCTACGTCAACCACATCCCGACCATGACCGGCGGGGTGGGCTACAAGGCGCTGCACGCGTTCTATACGAACCACTTCGTCAACAGCAACCCGCCCGACACCTCGCTGGTGCCGATCTCGCGCACCGTGGGCGCCACGCAGGTGGTCGACGAGATGCTGTTCTGCTTCACCCACACCACCGAGATCCCGTGGATGCTGCCGGGCGTGGCACCGACCGGAAAGCGCGTGGAGATCCCACTGCTGGCGGTGATCAAGTTCCGCGGCGACAAGCTCTACCACGAGCACATCTACTGGGACCAGGCCAGCGTGCTGGTGCAGGTGGGGCTGCTCGATGCGAAGCTGCTGCCGGTGGCGGGCATCGAGACGGCGCGCAAGCTGCTGGACGAGACACTGCCTTCGAATACGCTGATGAAGCGCTGAGAACTGCACGGCTTTTAGAATGCCCCGGTGAGCGCCCTCCCCACCTCCATCTCCCCTGCCGAACGCCGCCCCATCCGCGAACTCCCCGACGAGCTGATCAGCCAGATCGCCGCCGGTGAAGTCGTCGAGCGCCCGGCCTCGGTGGTGCGCGAGTTGCTGGACAACGCGCTCGATGCTGGCGCAAGCCAGATCACCTTGCGGCTGGCCTCGGGCGGCGTGCGGCTGATCTCTGTGGAAGACGATGGCCTGGGCATTCCGCGCGAAGAGCTCACGGTGGCGCTGCGCCGCCATGCGACCAGCAAGATCGCCAGCCTCGTCGACCTCGAGACGGTCGGCACGATGGGCTTTCGCGGCGAGGCGCTGGCCGCCATCAACTCGATTGCCGAGCTCAGCATTCTTTCGCGCTTCGCCGGCGCCGACACCGCCTTCGCGCTCGACGGACGCACCGGCGAGCTGCGCCCCGTGGCCCGCTCCACCGGCACCACGGTCGAGGTGCGCGAGCTGTTCTTCGCCACGCCGGCGCGCCGCAAGTTCCTGAAGACCGACGCCACCGAGCTGGCCCATTGCATCGAGGCGGTGCGCCGCCATGCGCTGGCGCGGCCGGAGGTGGGCTTCTCGATCTGGCACGACGGCAAGCTGGTCGAACAGTGGCGCGCGGCCTCCACGCGCGAACAGCGGCTGGCCGATGCGCTCAGCGACGAGTTCGTGGCGCAGAGCGTGGCGGTCGACCACGAAGGCGGTCCGGTGCGCGTGATCGGTCGCGCGGGCATTCCCGACGCGGCACGCTCGCGCGGCGACCAGCAGTTCTTCTACGTCAATGGCCGCTTCGTGCGCGACAAGGTGCTGTCGCACGCGGTGCGCAGCGCCTACGAAGACGTGCTGCACGGCCAGCGCCAGCCCATCTACGCGCTGTATCTCGAGATCGATCCGTCGCGGGTCGACGTGAACGTGCACCCGACCAAGATCGAAGTGCGCTTTCGCGACGGACGCGAGGTGCACCAGGCGGTGCGCCATGCCGTGGAAGACGCGCTGGCCGCGCCCCGCTCCAGCGACGCGGTGGCACCTTCCGGCACGGCGCCGCAGCCGTTCTTCAAGCCGGCCCCGCTGCCGTCGAACGCCAGCTGGTCGCAGCCTGCTATCAATTTCACAACGCGCGAACGCGGTACCGGCGATTTCGAGGCGATGTGGCCGCGGCAAGACGAACAGCCGGCACCGGCCCGAGCCGCGGAACCGGCCTCACCGTCGCTCTGGCCGCAGGCCGGCGCAGCGCCGGCGACGTTCCAGCCCCCGGTCGGGCTGCCCATCACCGCCGCGAACACGAACGCCGCGCCGCTCGCCACCAACGAACAGGCCTGGCCGCTGGGCCGCGCGCTGGCCCAGCTGCAGGGCATCTACATCCTGGCCGAGAACAGCCAGGGCCTGGTGATCGTCGACATGCACGCGGCGCACGAGCGCATCGTCTACGAGCGCCTGAAGACGCAGCTCGACGGCGCGGCCATCACCAGCCAGCCGCTGCTGATCCCGGCCACTTTCGCGGCCACGCCACAGGAGGTGGCCACGGCCGAGGCCTGCGCCGAGGTGCTGCCGACGCTGGGCCTGGAAATCACGCCCTTCTCGGCGCGCACGCTCGCGGTGCGCGCCGTGCCCGGAACGCTGGCGGACGGCGATCCGGTAGAACTGGCGCGCAGCGTGCTCGCCGAACTGGGCCAGCACGACGCGAGCACCGTCGTGCAGCGCGCCCAGAACGAGCTGCTGTCCACCATGGCCTGCCACGGGGCGGTGCGGGCCAACCGCAAGCTCACCATCGACGAGATGAACGCCCTCTTGCGCCAGATGGAAGAAACAGAACGTTCGGACCAGTGCAACCACGGCCGGCCGACCTGGCGCCAGCTTTCGGTGCGCGAGCTCGACTCGCTCTTCATGCGTGGCCGATAACCGGGGTAGACGGGGCCGATCAGCGGTTTTCGGACTTTTTAAGCCTTTTTTCTAGGGTTTTCCTCAGTCGGCGGAACCGCGGGCACATACGTTGCATGTGTTCTGTAAAGCGCCAGTGAGCGCTGTTTCGGGGGGTTACCAAGGTGCTGTGTCGGCGCATCAAGGTGAAAGCAGGTGAACTTTCCGGCCGACTTCGCTGTCCCTCAACCCCATGATGAAACGCTGGACCCTCCTCGCGTCTGTCTTATCGCTGTGTGCCCTGCTCGCCGCCGGTTGCTCGACGCTCGACGAACAGCAACGCGAATGGATCTTCCAGCCCAGTGACCGCAGTTGGGGCAACACCGCCTCCATGGCCCAGGGCATGGAAGACGTGTGGATCGACTTCCAGTCCTCCATCACCGGCGAGCCGGCGCGGCTGCACGGCCTGTGGCTGGGCGGCGCCCCCGAGACCACCGACACGCCCGTGATGCTGTACCTGCACGGCGCCCGCTACAACGTGGCGGGCTCGGCCCCTCGGATCCAGCGCATGCACGAGCTGGGCTTCTCGGTGCTGGCCATCGACTACCGCGGCTTCGGGAAGAGCTCCAAGGGCCTGCCCTCGGAGGAATCGGCCCGCGAGGACGCCCGCGCCGCCTGGACCTGGCTCGCCGCGCGCCACCCCAGGCAGCACCGTTACATCTTCGGCCACTCCCTCGGCGGCGCCATCGGTATCGATCTGGCGGCCCACGTGAAGGACGAGAGCGGCACCATCGTCGAGAGCACCTTCACCTCCATCGCCGACGTGGTCAGCAGCTTCAAGTGGGGCTGGCTGCCTTTCGGCCCCTTCATCACGCAGCGCTTCGAGGCGATCAACACGGTCAAGGACATCGGCGCGCCGCTGCTGGTGGTGCACGGCACCGCCGACAGCCTCATCAACCCGACGCTGGGCCGCAAGCTCTACAACGCTGCCACCGTGCCGAAGATGTTCGTGCTGGTCGAGGGCGGCTCGCACCACAACACCAACTCGGTCGGCGAGGCGCAGTACCGCGCGGCGCTGACGCAACTGTTCCGCATGAAGCCGGAGAACATGGTCGCCAGCAATGCCGGCGTTCAGCGCCCGACGCCGCGCCTCGCGCCGCCGGCCGCCGGCCGCGCGCCTACCCCGCAGGACGTGAGCGGCAAGCTGGAGCAGCCCGCGCCCGCGGCGATCTGACCTGAGGCCACGCCACCAAGCCCCGCCGTCCGGCCGGGCTCGCGCCATTTGCTACCCTCGGCGCACCATGTCTCCCAGTTCCGTCGCGGCCGCAAAGGCCGCCTCCTCGGCCTCCCCGGCCTCGCCGGCCCAGCCGGGCACCCCGCCCCGACTTCCACCGCGTTATGTCGCCCTCGCCGGCCCCACCGCCTCGGGCAAGACGGCCGCCGCGCTGGCGCTCGCGCGCCTGCTGCCGGTGGAGATCGTCTCGGTCGATTCCGCGCTGGTCTACCGCGGCATGGACATCGGCACGGCCAAGCCCACGGCCGCCGAGCAGGCCGCCGTGCCGCACCACCTGATCGACATCCTCGATCCGCGCGAGAGCTACAGCGCGGCAGCCTTCGTGGCCGATGCCACGCGGCTCATCGACGAGATCGGCGCACGCGGCGCGCTGCCGCTGCTGGTGGGCGGCACCATGCTGTACTTCAAGGCGCTGTTCGACGGCATCGATGCCATGCCCGCCGCCGATGCCGCGGTGCGCGCGCGCATCGACGCCGACGCTGCAACGCACGGCTGGCCCGCCATGCACGCGCGGCTCGCGCAGGTCGATCCGGTCACGGCCGCGCGGCTGGCGCCGCAGGACAGCCAGCGCATCCAGCGCGCGCTCGAAGTCTGGGAAAGCAGCGGCCGGCCGCTGTCGAGCTTTCATGCGAGCGACAACAAGACCGCCAGCGCGGTCGAAGGCGGCGCGCTGTTCTCGCTCGAACCCACCGACCGCGCCTGGCTGCATGGCCGCATCGCCGAACGCTTCGACGCCATGCTGGCCTCGGGCTTTCTCGACGAGGTGCGTGCCCTGCGCGCGCGCGGCGATCTTTCGACCGACCTGCCCTCGATGCGCTGCGTCGGCTACCGGCAGGCCTGGGAAACGCTCGATGCCTGCGGCAATACGGCGCCCGACGCCAAGGCCATGGCCGACCTGCGCGAACGCGGCATCGCCGCCACGCGCCAGCTCGCCAAGCGGCAGATCACCTGGCTGCGCAGCATGCCGCAGCGCACCGTGATCGCCTGCGACGCACCCGATGCCGTGCAGACCGCCGTTCAACTGATCGCCAGGACCGTCGCTCAAAGATGACGCTGCGCATTTCCAACCTCGGCAAGCACTACGGTGATGCGCCTGTCTTCGAGAACGTGACGCTCACCGTCGAGCCCGGTGAGTTCGTCGCCATCGTGGGCGAATCGGGCGTGGGCAAGTCCACGCTGCTCAACTGCATGGCCGGCCTCGACAGCTGGGACCAGGGCACGGTGACGCACGACGGCACCGACATCGGCGCGCTCGACGGCGAAGCCTGCGCGCTCTGGCGGCGGCGCCACGTGGGCTTCGTGTTCCAGGCTTTCCACGTGCTGCCGCACCTCGACGTGGCGCAGAACGTGTCGCTGCCGCTGATGCTGCTGGGCCAGCAGAAGGACAGCGAAAGCCGCATCGCGCACATGCTTGATGCGGTCGGCCTGCCCGGCATGGGCGCGCGGCTGCCGCAGACGCTGTCGGGCGGGCAGCTGCAGCGCGTGGCCATCGCGCGTGCACTGGTGCATCGCCCCGCCCTGCTGCTGGCCGACGAGCCCACGGGCAACCTCGACCCGACCACTGCGGCGAAGGTGATGGAGCTGCTGATCGGCCAGACCCGCGAGCACGGCGCCTCGCTGGTGCTGGTGACGCACTCGGAGAGCGCGGCCGCCCAGGCCGACCGCCTGCTTCACCTGACGGCCGGCGGCATCCGGGCCTGAGCCCGCGGCTGCGGGATTACTGCGGCGCGATCAGCGCCGCGAAGCGCGACAGGTCGACGTTGCCGCCGCTGATCAGCACGCCCACGCGCTTGCCGGTGATGGCCTTGCCCGCCGCGATCGCGCCGGCGAAGGCGAGGCAGCCGGTGGGCTCCACCACCATCTTCATGCGCTCGGCAAAGAAGCGCATCGCGTCGACGAGCTGCTCGTCGGTGACGGTGAAGATGTCGTCCACGTCGCGGCGAATGATGCCGAAGGTGTATTCGCCCAGGTGCTGCGTCTGCGCGCCGTCGGCGATGGTCTTGGGCGTTTCGATGTGCACGATCTTCCCCGCGCGGAACGACTGCTGGCCGTCGTTGCCCGCCTCGGGCTCCACGCCGTAGACCTTGCACTGCGGCGACAGGGCGCGCGCCGACAGCGCCGAGCCCGAGAGCAGCCCGCCGC
Organism: Variovorax gossypii; assembly: GCF_003965815.1. Taxonomy (GTDB): domain Bacteria; phylum Pseudomonadota; class Gammaproteobacteria; order Burkholderiales; family Burkholderiaceae_C; genus Variovorax; species Variovorax gossypii. The sequence continues at coordinate 1,433,416 of NZ_RXOE01000001.1, forward strand.
CGCCCAGGCACACGAACAGATGGTCGAGCGGGCCGGTTTCCTCGATCAGCTCCTTCACCGCCGTGCCCTGGCCGGTGAGCACGTCGGGGTGGTCGTAGGGCGGGATCATCGTCATGCCGCGTTCCTGCGCGAGCCGCTTCGTCAGCGCCTCGCGGTCTTCGGTGAAGCGGTCGTACATCACGACTTCGGCGCCGTAGCCCTTGGTGGCCGCGACCTTGGCGGCCGGCGCGTCCTTGGGCATGACGATCACGGCGGGCATCTCCAGCAGGCGCGCCGACAGCGCGATGGCCTGCGCGTGGTTGCCCGACGAGAAGGCGATCACGCCGCCCTTGCGCTGCGCGGCATCGAACTTCGACAGCGCGTTGAACGCGCCGCGGAACTTGAACGCGCCCATGCGCTGGAAGTTCTCGCACTTGAAGAAGAACTCGGCGCCCCAGCGCTCGTTGGCGGTGGTGGAGCGCAGCACCGGCGTGCGGTGGGCGTGGCCTTCGAGCCGCGCGGCCGCGGCGATGACGTCGTCGTAGATAGGTAGTTGCATGTGTTCGAGCTTAGCGGCGGCTTGCAATTTTTTGCAGCCCCGATGGGTAAAAACCCGGTATGTGGGGCACCTCCGAACTCCGTACTCTGTATACAGAGTTCAAAAACCGGCGCAAGGAGACAACCATGCCCGCGCAGCTCGTCAGCATCGAAGTCGCTCCCGACCTCGTCGACCAGGTCTATCGCGCGCTGCTCGGCGCCATCAGCAGCGGCACGCTCGCGCCCGGCGAGCGCATCACTCAGGAAGACATCGCGCAGCGCCTCTCGGTGTCGCGCCAACCGGTGCTGCAAGCGCTTCGCCTGCTGAAGAAAGACGGCTTCGTGCTCGACGCGCCCGGCCGCGGCGTGCTGGTGGCGCCGCTGGAGGCCGAAGCGATGCGCAAGGTCTACCAGGTGCGTGGCGCGCTCGACGCACTGGCCGCACGGCTGGCGGCGCAGCAGCGCTTTCGCATCGACCCGAAGCTCATCGAACGCGGCCGGCGCGCCGCGCGCGGGCGCAATGTCGAAGCCATGCTCGACGCCGACGTCGCCTTCCACCAGGCCATCTACGAAGCCTCGGGCAATCCGCTGATCGGCCAGAGCGCCGATCCGCACTGGCGCCACCTGCGCCGCGCGATGGGCGCGGTGCTGCAGGCCGAGCCGCAGCGCGAGACGCTGTGGGACGAGCACGAGGCCATTGCCGACGCCATCGCAGCGGGCAATGCCGATCGCGCCGCGCGCCTGAGCGAGGAACACGTCTCGCGGGCCAGCGAGGCATTGAGCGAGCGGCTGCGGGCACATGCCGCGTCCGCCCATACCACCACGGCCACACCCGCAAGAAAAGGAGACAAGGCATGAAACTGACATCCGAGCAGCGCGCGCAGTTCGAGCGCGACGGCTATCTGTTCTTCCCCGGCCACTTCTCGGCCGAAGAAACCAAGGCGCTGACCGACGCGGTGCCCGAGCTCTACGCCAGGCGCGAGGCCTTCAACGTGCGCGAGAAAGGCTCCGACGCCGTGCGCACGAACTTCGCCGCGCACCTCGTGAGCGAGCCCTTCGCCCGGCTCGCGCGCCACCCTCGCATGGTCGAGCCGGTGACCGATCTCTTCGGCGAAGAGGTCTACATGCACCAGTTCAAGATCAACGGAAAGATGGCCTTCGAAGGCGACGTGTGGCAGTGGCACCAGGACTACGGCACCTGGCTCAACGACGACCTGATGCCCACCGAGCGCGCGATGAACGTCGCGATCTTTCTCGACGACGTGAACGAGCACAACGGCCCGCTGATGTTCATCCCGGGCAGCCACCGCAAGGGCGTGGTCGATGCCAGGCACGACCTCACGACCACCAGCTACCCGCTGTGGACCGTGGACAACGACCTGATCCGCCAGCTGGTGGATCGCGCCGGCGGCAAGCACGGCGGCATCGTCTCGCCCAAGGGGCCGGCCGGCTCGATGATCCTGTTCCACAGCTGTCTCGTGCATGCCTCGGGCAGCAATCTCTCGCCCTTCAACCGCGTGGCTGTGTACCTGAGCCTGTGCGCGGTCAGCAACCACATCCGCCGCCACAAGCGGCCCGAGTACATCGCGCACCGCGACTTCACGCCCATCGAGCTGCTGCCCGACGACTGCCTGCTGAAGCCCTACCCGGTGGAAGTGCCATGGAAGAACGGCCTGCCCGAGAGCGCGCTGCGCACCTCGCCCGATGTCCTCGACACGGTGGAGGCCTGAGCGACATGAGCCTCCATTCCCGCCTGCAGCAGCGCGCCGCCGAAGGCCGCCCCATCCGCGTCGGCCTGATCGGCGCCGGCAAGTTCGGCGCGATGTATCTCGCGCAGATTCCGCGCACGCCCGGCGTGCAGCTGGTGGCGATAGCCGACCTGTCGCCGGACGCGGCCCGCGTCAACCTCGAGCGCGTAGGCTGGCAGCGCGAACGCGCCGCAGCCGCCTCGGTGCATGAGGCGCTGAAGCTCGGCACCACCTGGATCACCGACGACTGGCAGGCCGTGACGCGCGAGCCTTCCATCGACATCGTGGTCGAGTGCACGGGCAACCCCATCGCCGCCGTGGACCACTGCCTCGACGCGTTCGCGCACGGCAAGCACGTGGTGAACGTGACCGTGGAGGCCGACGCTTTCTGCGGCCCGCTGCTCGCGCGCAAGGCGCAGCAGGCCGGCGTTGTCTATTCGCTGGCCTTCGGCGACCAGCCGGCGCTGATCTGCGACCTGGTCGACTGGGCACGCACCTGCGGCTTTCCGGTGGTGGCGGCCGGGCGCGGCCACAAGTGGCTGCCGCACTTCACCGAATCGACGCCCGAGACGGTATGGGGCAACTACGGCCTCACGCCCGAGCAGGCGAAGCGCGGCGGGCTCAACCCCAAGATGTTCAACAGCTTCCTCGACGGCTCCAAGCCTTCGATCGAAAGCTCGGCGGTGGCCAACGCCACCGGGCTCACGGTGCCCTCGGACGGCCTGCTCTACCCGCCCGCCAGCGTGGAGGACATTCCCTTCGTCACGCGGCCGAAGAGCGAAGGCGGCGTGCTCGAGCGCAAGGGCATGGTCGAGGTGATCTCCTCGCTGGAAGCCGACGGCCGGAAGATCCCGTACGACATCCGCATGGGCGTGTGGGTCACGGTCGAGGCCGAGACCGACTACATCAGGAACTGCTTCGAGGAGTACAACGCCCACACCGATCCGAGCGGGCGCTACTTCACGCTCTACAAGCGCTGGCACCTGATCGGGCTCGAAGTGGGCATGTCGGTGGCCAGCGTCGCTCTGCGCGGCGAGCCCACCGGCGTGGCCACCTGCTGGAATGCCGACGTGGTCGCCACCGCCAAGCGCGACCTCGCCGCCGGCGAGATGCTCGACGGCGAAGGCGGCTACACCGTCTGGGGCAAGCTGCTGCCGGCCGACCGCTCGCTGCGGCTGGGCGGCCTGCCGCTGGGGCTGGCGCACAACGTCAGGCTGGCGCGCCCGGTGAAGAAGGGCCAGAGCCTGAGCTGGGCCGACGTGGCCATCGACACCACCACTGCCGCCTACAAGGTACGCAGCGAGATGGAGGCGCTGTTCGCGCCCCAGGCCCCGGTGCGGGCCCAGACCCAGGCCCAGGCCGCCTGACCGCCAGCTGAGAACCCGCCCGTCTCGGTGCAGCCACCGTTGCGCCGGCGGGCGTTCGCGTAAAAAATATTCTGCTCGGCACGAAAGCCCGTGTCGAAATGACCGCCGGCGGGCCGTCATTGTGGTGAGCGATCTTGCTCAGCAAGCTTTTCCACGACGGAGAAACACCATGCAGTACATGTTGATGTTCTATCAGCCCGCGGCCGAATTCGAGCAACGCGAGGACGCGTCCGCGCAGGCCTACCGGGCCAGCTGGGTCGCGTATGCCGACGCCGTGCGCCAGTCGGGCATCTCGCTCGGCGGCCACGGCCTCTTCCCTCCCATGACCGGCACCACGCTGCGCGTGCGCGGCGACAAGCGCCAGGTGCAGGACGGCCCCTTCGCCGACACCAAGGAACAGCTCGGCGGCTACTTCGTGATCGACGTGCCCGACCTCGACGCCGCGCTCGAATGGGCGGCGCGCGCGCCCTGCGCGACCAGCGGCGGGGTGGAGGTGCGGCCCGTCTTCGTCGCCACGGCCCTGGCTGCCGCATGAACGACCCGGCGGTCGGCAGGGCCGCCGAGCGGGCGGCGCGCGAGTCGTATGGCCGGCTGCTGGCCATCCTCTCGGCGCGCACCCATGACATCGCCGCATCGGAAGACGCGCTCGCCGATGCCTTCGCCCGCGCGCTCGAACGCTGGCCCGCCGATGGCATTCCTGTGCAGCCCGACGCCTGGCTGCTGAGCGTGGCGCGACACCGCAAGCTCGACGCCTGGCGCCACAGCCGCGTGCAGGACCAGGCCACCCAGACCCTGCTGCTGCTCGCCGGCGAAGTCGACGACGCCGCCGACGGCAGCAGCGCCATTCCCGACGAGCGGCTGCGCCTGCTCTTCGTGTGCGCGCATCCTGCCGTCGACGCCGCGGCGCGCGCACCGCTCATGCTGCAGACCGTGCTCGGCCTCGATGCGGCGCGCATGGCCGGCGCCTTCCTGACCGCGCCCTCCACGCTCGGCCAGCGGCTGGTGCGCGCCAAGGCCCGCATCCGCGCCGCCGGCGTTCCCTTCGAATACCCGCAGGCGCGCGACCTGCCGCAGCGGCTGCAGGACGTGCTCGACGGCATCTACGCGGCCTACGGCACGGGCTGGGACGACGTCGACGGCGCCGACGCCCTGCCCCGCGGCCTCACGACCGAGGCCATCGACCTCTGCCGCATCCTCTGCGGCCTGATGCCGGCCGAGCCCGAGCCGCTGGGCCTGCTGGCGCTGATGCTGTTCTGCGAGGCCCGCATGGCGGCACGCCGCAGCGACACCGGCGCCTACGTGCCGCTCGACCAACAAGACCCGCTGCGCTGGGACCCTGACCTGCTCGCGGAGGCGGAGTTCTGCCTGCGCCGTGCGTCGGAAATGAAATCGCTGGGCGCCTACCAGCTCGAGGCAGCGATTCAGTCGGCCCATTGCGAGCGCCGCGTGGGCGCGCCGGTGCCGCCCGAGGCGCTGGTGTCGCTGTACGAAGGACTGCTGGCGCTGCGCTCCAGCATCGGCGCGCAGGTCAGCCTTGCTTGCGCGCTCGCGAACGCGCGCGGCCCCGAGATCGGCCTTCGAGCGCTCGAAGCCATTCCCGCGCAGGACGTGGCGAACTACCAGCCGTATTGGGCGGCGCGCGCCCATCTGCTCGCGGCCGGCGGTGCACGCTCCGCCGCGCGCCAGGCATTCGACAGGGCCATCGGCCTGAGCACGAACGCCGCCGTGCGCGCGTACCTGCACGCGATGTCGGACCGGCTCTGAAGCCCGGACCTACTTCGTCGCGTTGAAGGTGCGCGGGAACAGCGCGGCCTGCGATCGGTCGCGCAGCCGATAGCTCATGGCCGGCCGGCCGAGACTGCCGGTGACCATGCCGGCCTCTTCCATGAAACCACCGTCGAGCATGCGCTTTCGGAAGGCGCTCTTGTCGATGTCGCGGCCCAGCACGACTTCGTAGGTGTGTTGCAGCGCCGGCAACGTGAACGGCTCCTCCAGCAGGAAGGCCGGCAGCGAGGTGTATTCGACCTTGCTGCGCAGCCGCGCGACCGCCGCATCGAGCAGCTCGCCATGATCGAAGGCCAGCCGCTTGCGCGAAGCCGCATCGACCGCGAACCACGCCACCTCGGCCGCATTGGCGCCGCTGCGCAGCTGCATCGCCTGCGCGGGGATCAGTGCATAGAAGCAGTGCGTGGCAGACCAGCCCCGAGGGTCGCGCTGCGCTCCGCCCCAACTGCCGAGTTGCTCGAGATAAGGCGTGATCACGCCGGTCTTCTCGCGCAGCTTGCGCAGCGCGCAGTCGAGCAGCGTCGCGTCCTCGTCGATGTTCACGAAGCCGCCCGGCAATGCCCACTTGCCGGGAAACGGCTCCTCGCTGTCGGCCGGCCGCTTCACCAGCAGGACCTGCAGGGCTTCGTCGAGCACGGTGAACATCACCACGTCGACCGTGACCAGCGGACGCGGGAAGGTCAGTGGCGGGAACTTCGAAGAAGGCTGGTTCACAGGTTGCTTGACTCGCGGTTTATTAGTTGCACTATACAACCCTCAATTAGTTGCACAGAGCAACTCTCGTCAGAATACGAGCCGAGCCACAAGAACTACAAGGAAAGAAGAACGAAATGCACGACGCTGTCACACCCCTGCCCACCGAAGGGCACCTCACCCAGCGCGCACGCTGGCCCCAAAGCGGCAGGCACATCCTCGCCCATCACGACGAGTCGTCGGTCATCGTCTACCAGGCCTATCGCCCCGCGATCGGCGAGTACGCCATTCGCCACGGCCGGCTCGACGGTCCGGACTTCAGTCTCTCGCGCATGAGCTGGATCAAGCCGAACTTCCTCTGGATGATGTACCGCTCGGGCTGGGGCACCAAGGAAGGCCAGGAGGTCACGCTGGGCCTGCGGTTGCGCCGCGCGTTCTTCGAGCGCGTGGTGCGCGAGGCGGTGCCGTCGACCTTCGATGCGGCGAGCTACCCGAGCCCCGAAGCGTGGCAGGAGGCCGTGGAGCGGTCCGAGGTCCGCCTGCAATGGGACCCGGACCACTCGCCGAAGGGCGGCAAGCTGGAACGCCGCGCGATTCAGCTCGGACTGCGCGGCCACACGCTGGCCGCATTCGCGCACGAAGAGCTGCTGGAGGTCATCGACATGCGTCCCTTCGTGGACGCACAGCGCCCGCTGGCACAGGATGACAACCCCGAACTGGAACTGCCGGTCGAGCACCCGCTCGTCATCGGCTGAGAAGGAGAAAAGAAGAAATGACGACCGTACCCCGCAGCACCCGCGACCTGCCCGCCTACTTCGCGCAGGGCCATCGCCCCGAGTACCTGCTGTTCTGGGGCCATCAGGCGCCCAAGACCGGCGTGAACAAGAGCTGCTTCAGCCAGTGGTTCGAGGCGGCCTTCACCGTAGACGGCGTCCGGTACCGCACGGCCGAGCATTTCATGATGGCCGGCAAGGCACGCCTGTTCGACGACCAGGAAACCTGCGAGCGCATCCTCGCCGCGCGCACGCCCGGCGAGGCGAAGAAGCTGGGCCGGCAGATCCGCGGCTTCGACGAGGCCGCGTGGGTTGCCGCGCGGCTGGACATCGTGACGCAGGGCAACATCGCCAAGTTCGCGCAGAACGCGGAGCTCGGTGCCTTCCTGCTCGGCACCGGACATCAGGTGCTGGTGGAAGCCAGCCCGGTCGACCCGATCTGGGGCATCGGGCTTGCGGCCAACAGCCCTTCGGCGCAGGACCCGCGCGAATGGAAGGGCCTCAACCTGCTGGGCTTCGCGCTCATGGCCGCGCGCGAAGCGCTGAGGCACCCGCAATGAGCGCCATCGAACGCTACCAGGGCTGCCTGCTCGGCCTGGCCTGCGGCGACGCGGTGGGCACCACGGTCGAGTTCCGCTCGCGCGGCAGCTTCGCTCCGGTCACCGGCATGCACGGCGGCGGCCCCTTCGGGCTGATCGCCGGCGAATGGACCGACGACACCTCGATGGCCCTGTGCCTGGCGGCGAGCCTGATCCACTGCAAGGGCTTCGACGCGGTCGACCAGATGAACCGGTATTGCAACTGGCGCAGCGTGGGCTACATGAGCAGCACCGGCAACTGCTTCGACATCGGCCTGACGGTGTCGGGCGCACTCACCCGCTACCTCGCATCGGGCGACCCCTTCGCCGGCGACCCCGATCCGCGCACCGCCGGCAACGGCGCGTTGATGCGCCTCGCCCCGGTGCCGATGTTCTACGCAGCCAGCGCGGAGGCCACCTGGAAGCAGGCCGGTGAAAGCACCCGCACCACGCACGGCGCGCAGGAGGCCATCGAATGCTCGCAGCTCTTCGCGCTGCAACTGCGTTCGGCACTGCGCGGCGAAGACAAGGCCGCGATCCTCTCGACCGAACCGCTGGCGCCGCTGAGCGCGAAGGTCGCGGCGCTGGCGGGCGGCGCCTACGCCTCGAAGCCCGTCGAGCAGATCAAGGGATCGGGCTACTGCGTCGAGTCGCTCGAAGCAGCGTGCTGGTGCTTCGCGAACACCGACTCCTTCGAAGAGGCCGTGCTCGCCGCAACCAACCTCGGCGACGACGCGGACACCACGGCAGCCATCTGCGGCCAGCTCGCGGGCGCCTTCTACGGTGTCGACGCCATTCCGCGCGACTGGCTCGACAAGCTCGTGATGCGCGACGACATCGAACGGATGGCCGGCGAGCTGCTGGCGCTGTCGACGGGCTGAGCCTGTCGGTCACTCCTGCGTGACGGCGGCCGCCTCGCCCACCCGGCGACCGTCGAGCTGGCTGCCCCCCTGCATCAGCGACACGGCGACCACCGCATTCGACGCGTCCCGACGGAACACGACCTGCGCCCCGATGGCGGTCACGGCGAAACGGTCGGCGCCCGTGGGCGTGAGCGCGCTGTAGCCGCGCCCCGTCTCGCGCACCAGCAGCCTGCCGCTGCGCACGGCGAAGCTCAGCGACTTGGACTTCGTCACGCGGTACTCGCCCTTGTAGTCGTCGAGCCGCTTCGGGTCGAGGGGCACTTCCGTCGTCGGCACCGGGTAGCGGCTCTTGCCGATGGCCAGCATCACCGACTGCATCGGCGCGCGCGCGTTGCTGCTGAGAACGATCATCGCCTCGCCCGTGTCGGGCGCGAGCAGCCACAGCGTGCGGTAGCCCTCGGTGACGCCAGCGTGGTAGTAGGTGCGCCGGCCGCCCTCGGGGCCGCGCACCATCACCGCGTAGCCAATCTCGGCGCCCTCGTAGCGCGCCAGCGGCGTGAGCATGCGCGCGGCGGCCGGGCCCAGGGGGCCATTGGCTCCCGCGAGGACGGCGCGGCTGAAGGTCATCATGTCGGCTGCCGTGGAGCGCAATGCGCTGGCGGGCGCGTAGGCCTGCATGTCGAACAGCGGCTGGCGGCGGTCGCCGGCGAAGGCCGGCGCCATGCGCGAGGCCTTGTCGCCGAGCGTGATGACGGTGTCGTTCATGCCCAGCGGCTCGGTGATGCGCGCGCGCACCAGTTCGCCCCACGAGGTTTCGTAGTGCTCGGCGAGCAGCTGGCCGAGCAGCGCCATGCCGAAGTTGCTGTACGCGCCCTCGCACGGCGGCGCCGCTGCCGTGAGCCTGATGCGCGCGAGCGCGGCCCAGAACAGGGGCTTGTCGAAGGAGTGGAACTGCTCGACGAGCGGTGCGCCGCCGGTCACGCCGTCGGCCATCACGGGCATGCAGCCGGTGTGGGTGACGAGCTGGCGCAGCGTGACCGAAGCCACCGCCGGCGACAGGCCCTCGACCTTGCCGGCGAGCAGCTTGCCCACGGTGTCCTCGAGCTTCAGGTCGCCGCGCTGCACCGCCTGCGCGAGCAGCAGGCCGGTGAACACCTTGGTGACGGAGCCGATCTCGAACATCGGCTGCTCGGCGCTGCCGGCCGCGATGGCGCGCGGGGCCGAAGGCGGTTCGGGGTTGTAGGCCGCGCCGTAGGCCGCCTGCCCGTTGCGCAGCGTGCCGACGACCAGCGTGCCGCGCTCCGCCCCGAGCGCGGCCCTGGCCAGGACTGCCGGATCGCTCGCCAGCGTCAGGGGCTGTTGTAGCTGTTGCTGCTGCGGCGGCTGCAGTTGCGCGACGGCATTGCCGGCCACCAGCAGCGGTACGAGAAGCGAGGCCGCGAGCCAGGAACGGTACAGCAGCGGGGCATGGGGCAGGAGCCGCATCGTCGGAATCCTCAGGCGTCGTCGAAGAGCCGCCATCGTGCCATGCCCCGAGCGCCACGACGACAATGGCCCGATGCGCGCATTGCTCACCACCTTCTCCTGGCAGGAACTCCGCCACCATCCATGGCGCAACGCGGCCGCCGTGCTCGCGGTGATGCTGGGCGTGGCGCTGGCCTTCTCGGTGCAGCTGATCAACGCTTCTGCGCTCGACGAATTCTCCAGCGCGGTGCGCTCGGTCAACGGCGAGCCCGACCTCGAGGTGCGCGCCGTGCAGGGCGGCTTCGACGAAGCGGTGTTCGCGCAACTGGCCCGGCACCCCCAGGTGGCGCTGGCGAGTCCGGTGTTCGAGTTCCAGGGATTGGCGCTGGCCGGCGAACGACAGGTGCCGATCCGCGTGATCGGCATCGACGCACTGGTGCTGCCGACCATCGCGCCCGCGCTGATGCCGCAGGTGGCCGCGGGCGCCGACCGCTTCGCGCTCTTCGCGCCGGGCCGCGTGTTCCTCAACCTCGCGGCGCGCGACGCGCTGGGCCTGCCTGCACAGGCACCTGGCGAAGGCGCCACGGAAACAGTGCAACTGCGCAGCGGCGACGCCTGGCACCCGCTCACGGTCGACGGCCACGTGGCCGCCGGCGGCAAGGCGCTCGCGGTGATGGACATCGCGGCCGCGCAGGAACTCTTCGGCCACATCGGCCAGCTGAGCCGCATCGATCTGCGGCTGGCGCCCGGCACCGACCGGGCGGCCTTCATGGCTTCGCTGCAGAAGTCGCCCGACTGGCCCGCGGGCGTGCAGTTCGCCGAGCCCGGCGATGCGGCGCAGCGCGTGAGCAACCTGTCGCGCGCCTACCGCGTGAACCTCACGGTGCTGGCGCTGGTGGCCCTCTTCACGGGCGCCTTCCTGGTGTTCTCGGTGCTGGCGCTCAGCGTGGCCAAGCGGGCGCAGCAGTTCGCGCTGCTCGGCGTGCTCGGACTCACGCCGCGCGAGCGGCTGCGGCTGGTGCTGGCCGAGTCGCTGGTGCTGGGCCTGATCGGCAGCGCGGCCGGTCTCGCGCTGGGCACGGCGCTGGCGGCCTTCGCGCTGCGCGTGCTGGGCGGCGACCTGGGCGGCGGGTATTTCGAGGGCGTGGCGCCCACACTTCACTGGAGCGCGGGCGCCGCCCTGCTCTACGGCGGGCTCGGCGTGCTGGCCGCGCTGGTCGGCGGCTGGTGGCCCGCGCGCGCGGCGCAGGCGCTGCCCGAGGCGCAGACGCTCAAGGGCCTGGGCGCGGCGCCCACGCAGGGCAACGGCCACTGGCTCGCGCTGGGACTGATCGCGCTGGGCGCGGTGCTGGCCAGGCTGCCCGCCATCGGCGGCATTCCGGTGGCGGCCTACCTCTCGGTGGCATGCCTGCTGGTGGGCGGCATCACCGCCCTGCCCTGGCTGATCGCGCTGCTGTACGACCGCGTCGCGCCGCTGTTCGCGCAGCGCGTGCTGCCGATGCTGGCCGTGGAACGCGCGCGGCGCATGCGCGGCACGGCGGCGGTGGCGGTCAGCGGCGTGGTCGCGAGTCTGAGCCTTGCCGTGGCGCTCACGGTGATGGTGGCGAGCTTTCGCGATTCGGTGACGCAATGGCTCGACGTGGTGCTGCCCGCCGACCTGTACGTGCGCGCCACCTCGGGCGGGCGCGGCAGCAACAGCGGCGGTGCCAGCAGTACCGACACCGCGACCTTTTCCCCGGCCTTCGTGCAGTCGCTGGCGCAGCTGCCCGGCGTGGCGCGCACCGGCACGCTGCGCACGCAGTCGCTGCAACTGGATGCGACGCGGCCCGCGGTGACGCTGATCGCGCGCAGTCTGGAAGGCGGCGCCGCGCAATCGCTGCCGCTCGTGGGCTCCGCGCTGCCAGTGCCCGAAGGACAGGTCGGCATCTACGTGAGCGAGCCGATGGAGGAGCTCTACGGCGCGAAGCCGGGCACTACGTTCTCGCCGCTGTCGGGAGCCATGGGCAAGGCGCAGGTGTCGTTCTTCGTGGCCGGCGTGTGGCGCGACTACGCGCGGCAGTTCGGCGCCATCACCATGGACGCGCGCGATTTCGAGCGCATCACCGGCGAGCGCAACGTGAGCGACGTCGCGCTGTGGCTCGCGCCCGGCGCATCGGAGGGCGCCGTCCAGAACTCCGTGCGCGAACTCGCCGCGCGCCAGGACGACAGCTCGGCCGGGTCGGTGGAGATCGCGTCGGTGGGACAGATCCGTACGACCTCGCTGCGCATCTTCGACCGCAGCTTCGCCGTGACCTACTGGCTGCAGGCGGTGGCCATCGCCATCGGCCTGTTCGGCATCGCCGCGAGCTTCAGTGCGCAGGTGCTGGCGCGGCGCAAGGAGTTCGGGCTGCTCGCGCACCTGGGCTTCACGCGGCGGCAGGTGCTGGCTGTGGTGGCGGGCGAAGGCGCGGCGTGGACCGCGATCGGCGCCGTGGCGGGGCTGGGCCTCGGGCTCGCGGTGTCGGTGGTGCTCGTGAAGGTGGTGAACCCGCAGAGTTTCCACTGGACCATGGACCTGCTGGTGCCATGGGAGCGCCTGCTGGCGCTGTGCGGCGCGGTGGTGGCCGCGGGCACGGTCACGGCCTGGCTGGCCGGCCGGGCCGCCGCGGGCAAGGACGTGGTGCTGGCGGTGAAGGAAGACTGGTAGTCGGGACAAGCCCCGCGGCACCTCAGCTCAAGGGAGCCCGCAGATGTACCCGCGATACCAGCTCGCGAGCTTGCTCCAAGGAATCTCGACGTCCGCCGCACTTTCCCTGCCCCAGGTAACGAGGCCGAAGGTCGCGCCGGTCTGGCTGATCTGGACGGACAGGGCCAGCATGAAGTGGCCGCCGAAGACGCGCATCAGCGCTGACTGGCTGTAGTCCCTGCCGAGCGACATCTCGCCCAGGCTGCCTGCGGCGACCAGCATGACGGTGTTGCCGCCAGCCAGCCGTAGCCGCAGTGTCCGCAAGTGCGGCTCGATGATGCTCTGGCCGACTCTGGTGCGGTCGGCCTTCCTGAGCAGGCCGGCCAGGCGCCACCCGTTGTGGATGTGATCCTCCACGTTCCGGAAGCCGGCATCGCGCATCCACTGCTTCATGGTGGAGGCCGTCGACATGCCTTCGAGCGTCCTGTTGGTGGAGGCGCTGCGATAGGCAAGCAGGTTGCTTCCTTCGCGCAGGCTGGCCAGCGCGATGTAGTCGGCCTCGCGGATCTGGTCCGCTCCATTGGCCCTGGGACGCTTGCCCAGCAGGTTCGAGCCCGACTTGACTTTCACCGTGTTGGGCCCGAGGTCGCCCCTGCGGATCTCGGCCAGGCCCGTCACGTACAGCACGTATTCCTCGATATTGCGCCGCGCGATGCCGTGCATGAACGTGACCGGTCCGCAAAGCGGGTGTTCCTTCTGCTCGATGTACTTGTAGTGGGCGATCCTCACGACCAACTGCAGTGCGATCAGCTCGCGGGAAAAGTGGCGCCAGGGCAGCGCGGCCTGCCCCTGCAGGAAGCCGCCGCCATGGCCCTGCGGCCCATACGCACCGATCACCCTGTCCAGCGCACGCTGCTGCGCGGCATCGGGCGCCCAGTAGTTTGTCAACATCGTGGCGAGGGCGCAAACCTGGTTGATCGTGGGGATCTGGTCGACGTTGTTGGCCTGGTCCAGCAGCGCGGCCAGCTTTTCCGCATTCGAGTTGAACGCCCACAAGGTGTTGTGGTCAGGGTCCAGGGTGTCGGCGAGCGTGGGCATGGCGGCCTGTTCCTCGGGGAGTGGTCGACGGACGACTCTAGCCTCGGCGCCATGAATGAAAAATCCCCAGGATCGGGGATTTTTCGTCGTCACATCCGGGAAGAGCTCACTTCCCCGGCGTGAGCTGGATCCGCTCCAGCGTCTCCTTTTCCACTGCGGCACGGCTGTAGACCAGCGGCACGTACCTGCCCTCCAGCCACAGCGGCGCGAGGTCGCGGTAGTTCGGGCTCTCGGGGTTGCCCGACTGGCCCGGCGCGTTGATGACGCGCGAGGCGTCCCAGTTGCCCACGTCCAGCACCATGCGGAACGACGCACCGGAGGTCAGCTTGTAGTCGCTGGCCCGGTAGGTCGCGGCCATCGGAGTGAAGGAAGAGCCGGACATCGGCCAATCGCCCACGTCGAGCTTCTTGCGCGTGGAGGCATCGACCACGCCGCCAAGCGGATGGCGGAACTCGGCGCGGTGCAGCGCCCCCCACTTCCAGACGGCAGGGTCGGGGCCGAGCTTGGCTGTGAGCTCCTGCATTGCAGCAGGCAGCGTCTTGAGCAGCAGCGCGTCGCGCTGTTCGTTCGTGACCCAGCCGAAAGGGTTCTCCAGCAGCAGCACCATGCGCGTGTTGTCGCCGGGCGCGGCCAGCGCCGTACCGGCATCGCCCGCGCCGGCCTTGAGCACGGCGGCGCGCAGCGGCTTGCTGCTCCACACCTCGTAGAGCGCGGCGGCGGCGCTGTCGCGGTCCATGGTGCCGTCCCAGCCCTGCAGCATGCGCAGTGCGGTCGCCGTCTGCGCATCGTCGCTGCGCAGGCCCGACAGCAGCTTCAGCAGCCGCTGCGCGGGCGTGGCGACGATGTCGTTCTGCATGCGCTCCGAATCCTCGACGGAGAAGCGCGAGCCCGCCGCCACCTTGGCCGCGAACAGCTCCTTGAGCCGACGGGCGCGCGCCGCGTCGCTCCACTCGTAGCCCACGCCCTTCTTCGCCGCGGGATGGTCGGGCGGAATGTTGTTCTCGTTGGCGGTCACCACATAGCCGCGCGCGGGGTTGAACTCCGAAGGCAGCTCGTCGCCGTTGCGAAAGCCCGACCACTCGTAGCGGCCGTCGCCCGGCACGGGCATCAGCCCGTCCCAGTTGGGGCGGATGGGCGTGAGGCCGCCGGGAATCCAGCCGACGTTGCCGCCGGTGTCGGCATAGACCTGGTTCTCTCCCGGCGCGCCCCAGCGGTTCATGGCCGCGCGGAACTGGTCCCAGTTGCGCGCGCGCATGTAGTCCATCGAGCCGAAGTACGGCGCCATGCCGGGCTCCAGCCACGCGGCGCGCAGCGCGAACGCGCGCTGCTTTCCCGGCTCCGACAGCAGCACCGGCCCGTGGCGCGTGAAGGTGTTGACCACCTCGCGCGGCGCGCTCTCGCCCTTGACCGCGATGCGCTCGGTGACGCGCACCATCGGCTCCCAACGGCCCTGGTAGCGGTACTCGTTGGGGTTGCGCGGGTTGAGCTGGTACACGTACAGGTCTTCCTGGTCCATGTAGAAGCGCGTGAGGCCGAAGGCGATGGTGCCGTTGTGCCCGATCGAAAGGCCCGGCAGGAAAGGTTCGCCCGCGCCGATGACGTCCATGCCCGGCGCGCTCAGGTGCGCCATGTAGCGAAGGCTCGGCGCGCCGTGCGCGCGGTGCGGGTCGTTGGCCAGGATGGGCCGGCCGGTGGAAGTGAGCTTCGGCGAGATCACCCAGTTGTTGCTGCCGTAGGCGCCGGTGGGGTCGCCTTGCGAAGCCTGCTGCTGGTCCGTCGAACCGGCATCGGGCCGCAGGCTCGCGGTGGTCGCGACGAGCTTCGTGTTGGTCTTGCTGAACTGCGGCGCCTCGGTGGCCCGCATGTAGGCCGCGCGCAGTTCGGCCGCCGGGATGGTGCACGGGTCGAGCCCCTGCGGCACGCGCGGGTTGACCGGCGGATCGAGCTCGCGGCGCAGCCAGTCGGCCTTGATGCCGGGCCCCCCTGCGCAGAAGGCGCGCGCGCGGTCGATCTCCGATGTGAAGTTGAGCGTGAGGCCATGGTGGCGGATGCGCACCACGTCCTCGGGCGACCACGTCGCAGGCTGGTAGCCCAGCAGCGCGAACTCCGGCGGCAGCAGCGAAGGCTGCGCACGTACCTGCGCCACGTAGGCGTTCACGCCGGCGGTGAAGGCCTCGGCCACGCGCTTGGCATCGGAGCCGTAGGCCAGCCATTCGCGGTACATGTCGCCGCGATAGAGCACGGCACGCGCGGCGCGGTCGTTCTCGACCCAGGCGGGACCGAAGTCCTTCGCCATCTCGCCGAGGCCGCGCTTGCGCCAGAGGTCCATCTGCCAGAGACGATCGCGCGCGGCGATGAAGCCCTGCGCCACGAAGGCGTCGTAGAGCGTGCCCGCGTACAGGTGCGGCACGCCCCAGCGGTCCACCAGCACCTCTGCCGGCTTCTCGAGGCCGGGCACCGCGAAGGACGAGGAAGGTCGCGTCGGCGTCTTCGCATCGGGAGGCCCCGAGGCACAGCCCGCGAGCACGAGAACGGTGAGGGATGCGAGCACAGTCGCGCGAAAGGAATGCCTTTGACCTAACGAGCGCCGCGATGCCGGGCGCAGGTTTGTTCTTTTCATGAGCCTCGTCTCCTGCCTTGTCTTGTTCGTTGATGGATGGCAGCGAACAGTATCCCGATTTGCGCGCCTCGTGGGCGTTACAAGGCGCGACTTGTAGACTGGCGCACCCATGCAGCAAGCACCTTCTTCTTTCTCTCTTTCGCGCCGAGGCCTGCTGCTGGCCGCGCTCGCATCGGGGCCGCTGGCCGCATGGGCATTGCCCGAGCGTCGCCTGGAGTTCCCGCGCGACTTCGGCAGCCACCCCGAGCTGCGCACCGAGTGGTGGTACATCACCGGCCACGCGAAGACATCGGCCGGGCGTGAATTCGGCTTTCAGGTGACCTTCTTCCGTTCGCGCGTGGAGGCCACGCAGGACATGCGCTCGGCCTTCGCAGCGAAGCATCTCGTGTTCGCCCACGCGGCGATCACCGACCTCGAAGGCCGCGTGCTGCTGCACGACCAGCGCATCGCGCGCGCGGGCTTCGGCGTTGCGGAGGCGAGCACGAGCGATACCGACGTACGCATCCGCGACTGGTCGCTGGTGCGCGAGAACGGCCTCTACCTCGCGCGCATTCCGGCGGGAGAGTTTGCGCTTGAGTTGCGCTTCACGCCCACGCAGCCGGTGCTGCTGCAGGGCAGCGCCGGTCTCTCGCGAAAAGGGCCGGAGGAATCGCAGGCCAGCTACTACTACAGCGAGCCGCAGCTCAAGACGCAGGGCAGGCTCACGCTCAAGGGACAGGCCTTCGACATCGCAGGCACCGCGTGGCTGGACCACGAATGGAGCGAGGCGCTGATGCACCCCGAGGCCGTGGGCTGGGACTGGATCGGCATGAACCTCGACGACGGCAGCGCCCTCACCGCCTTCCATCTGCGGCGCAGCGACGGCAGCGCGCTGTGGGCCGGTGGCTCGTTCCGCCCGCGCGACGGCACGGCCCGCATCTTCAGGAACGACGAAGTGCGCTTCGAAGGCCTCAAGACCTGGAACAGCCCCCGCACGCAGGCGAAGTACCCGACCCGATGGCGCGTGCAAACACCAGCCGGCAGCTTCGAGGTGCGCGCCCTGCTCGACGACCAGGAGCTGGACAGTCGCGGCTCCACCGGCGGTGTCTACTGGGAAGGCGTGAGCGACCTGCTCGACGCACAGGGGCGCCGCGTAGGACGCGGCTACCTGGAGATGACAGGCTACGCCTCGCCGCTGAAGCTGTAAATGTTGTCACCACGCTCGGGGGCTGACAACCGAACACCGCCTACATGCGTTGGGAAAATTTCCCATAAATAATCAACCAACTCAGAGGAGCCCCCATGAAAACCCGAATCGCAATGCTGGCCGCGGCCGGCGCGCTCTCCATCCTAGCGAGCCCACTGGCCGCCAACGCGCAGGTCTCGGTCAACATCAATGTCCCCGGACTGGTGATGACGGCCCCGCCCCCGCCGCGCTACGAGCCCCTGCCCCCGCCGCGCGGCGGCTTCGTCTGGGTGCCGGGCCGCTGGGTCTGGGACGGCCGTGCCTATGCATGGCACGCGGGCGGCTGGCAACCGGCGCGCGCGGGCTACGTGTATGCACCGGGCCGCTGGATCGAGGACCGCGGCGGCTGGCGCTGGAACGACGGCGACTGGCGCCGCGAAGCCCGCCGCGAGGCACGCCGCGAACGCGAATGGGAAGAAGACCGCCGCCACGACCGCTACGAGCGCGATCACCGGCACGGCCATGACCGCGGCGATTTCTGCCCGCCCGGCCAGGCCAAGAAGGGCAACTGCTGAGGCGCAGGCCCACAGAGCCCTCAACGAAAAAGGGAGCCGGAAGGCTCCCTTTTTGTTTGTCCGCGTCCTACTTCGCCCGTCGCCGGTCGATGAACGCGATGATCTCGCCCATGATCCCCTTGCGGAAGGCCAGCACGCAGATCACGAAGATCAGGCCCGTGACCATGGTCACCGACTCGCCCAGCGTGTTGAACCAGTCCACCGTCGTGATGCGCGCGAGGAAGTTGCCGAGTTCGCCGATCTTGTTCTCCAGCAGCACCACCACCGCCGAGCCCACCAGCGGACCCGAGAGCGTGCCGAGGCCGCCCACCAGCGTCATCAGGATGACCTGGCCCGAGGCGGTCCAGTGCACGTCCGACAACGTGGCGAAGCCCAGCACCAGCGTCTTGAGCGAGCCGGCCAGCCCCGACAGCGCCGCCGAGATCACGAAGGCCAGCAGCTTGAAGCGGCTCACGTCGTAGCCCAGCGAGAGCGCGCGGGGCTCGTTCTCCTTGATGCCCTTGAGCACCTGGCCGAAGGGCGAATGGATGGTGCGCACGATCAGCAGGAAGGCCGCGACCACGATGAGCAGCGCGACGTAGTACATCGTGAGGTCGTTCGACAGGTCGATCACGCCGAAGAGCTTGCCGCGCGGCACGCCCTGCAGGCCGTCTTCGCCGCCCGTGAACTTGGCCTGCAGCGCGACGAAGAACATCATCTGCGCGAGCGCCAGCGTGATCATCGCGAAGTAGATGCCCTGCCGGCGGATCGCCAGCACGCCGAAGATCCAGCCGAGGAAAGCACCGGTGAGCGTGCCCGCGATCAGGCCCAGCTCGGGCGTGAGGCCCCAGACCTTGATCGCATGCCCCGCCACGTAGGCCGAGCCGCCGAGGAAGGCCGCGTGCCCAAAGGACAGCAGCCCCGTGAAGCCCAGCAGCAGGTTGAAGGCAGCCGCGAAGAGCGCGAAGCACATGAGCTTCATCACGAACACCGGATAGGCGCCGAAGAACGGGGCCAGCACCAGTGCGAGCAGCAACAGCGCGTAGACGACGGTGGAGATTTTTTTCTTGTTCATGCCGCTCGCCTCTTCATTTCTCTTTGCCGAACAGGCCGGCGGGGCGGATGAGCAGCACGATGACCATGATCACGAACACAACCGTCGAGGACGCCTCCGGATAGAAAACCTTGGTGAGCCCTTCGATCACGCCGAGCCCGAGGCCCGTGAGGATGGCGCCCATGATCGAGCCCATGCCGCCGATCACGACCACGGCGAACACCACGATGATGAGGTTCTGCCCCATCAGCGGCGAGACCTGGATCACCGGCGCGGCGAGCACGCCGGCGAAGGCGGCCAGGCCGGCGCCGAAGGCGTAGGTCAGCGTGATCATCAGCGGCACGTTGACGCCGAAGGCTTCCACGAGGCGCGGGTTCTCGGTGCCGGCGCGCAGGTAGGCGCCGATGCGCGTCTTCTCGATCACGTACCAGGTGGCGAAGCACACCACCAGCGATGCAACAACCACCCAGGCGCGGTAGTTGGGCAGCACCATGAAGCCGAGGTCGGTGGCGCTCGACAGCGCGTCGGGCGCGTCGTAGGGCAGCCCCGAGACGCCGTAGATCGAGCGGAACACGCCCTCGATCAGCAGCGTGAGGCCCAGCGTGAGCAGCAGGCCGTAGAGGTGGTCGAGCTTGTAGATCCAACGCAGCAGCAGCCGCTCGATGACCACACCGAAGATGCCGATGACCACGGGCGCCGCGATCAGCATCACCCAGTAGTTGATGCCGAAATACTCCATGGCCATCCACGTCAGGACGGCGCCGAGCATGAACAGCGCGCCGTGCGCGAAGTTGATGACGTTGAGCAAACCGAAGATCACCGCCAGCCCGAGGCTCAGGATGGCGTAGAAGGAGCCGTTGACCAGCCCCAGCAGGAGCTGGCTCAGCAAGGCGGGAAGGGAAATGTTCATAGAAAGTTCAGGACGCCACTGGCCGTTTCTTCTTTTTCGCGGGGGCCGCCGCGCACGGCCGCCCGAAGCGGCCGGCCCGCCCCCCTCGCAAAGGGGGTTGGCGAAGCGACACGCAGTGCGCGCAGCCCTGGGGGGTTACTTCCACAGCGCGCACTTGCTCTCGGCCTTGGTCGTGAAGACCTCTTCGCCCTTCAGCTTCTGGACCACCTTGTAGTAGTCCCACGGCTGCTTCGACTCGGCCGGCGACTTCACCTGCACCAGGTACATGTCGTGCACGAAGCGGCCGTCCTCGCGCACGAAGCCCTTGGCGTAGAAGTCGTCGATCGGCGTCTTCTTGATCTGCGCCATCACCGTGTCGGCATCGGTGCTCTTGGCGGCCTGCACGGCCTTCAGGTAGGTCATGGTGGCCGAGTAGTCGGCGGCCTGGATGTCGGTGGGCATGCGCTTGGTCTTCTCGAAGAAGCGCTTGCCGAAGGCGCGCGTCTTGTCGTCGAGGTTCCAGTCCCAGCTGGTGGTCAGCAGCAGGCCCTCGGTGTTCTTCAGGCCCAGGCTGTGCACGTCGGTCACGAACACCAGCAGGCCGACCATCTTCATGGTCTTGGTGATGCCGAATTCGCGCGCCGCCTTGATCGCGTTCTGCGTGTCGCCGCCCGCGTTCGCGAGCGCCAGCACCTGCGCCTTGGAGTTCTGCGCCTGCAGCAGGAACGAGGAGAAGTCGGAGGTGTTGAGCGGATGCTTCACGCTGCCGAGCACGGTGCCGCCCTTTTCCTTCACGACCTTGGTCGCGTCGGCTTCGAGGGCCTGGCCGAAGGCATAGTCGGCCGTCAGGAAATACCAGCTCTTGTCGCCGCGCGCGATGACGGCGCTGCCCGTGCCCTTGGCCAGCGCCACGGTGTCGTAGGCGTAGTGCACGGTGTAGGGGCTGCACTGTTCGTTGGTGAGCGCCGAGCTGCCCGCGCCGTTCACGATGAACACGCGCTTCTTCTCCTGCGCCACCTTGGCCATGGCCAGGCCGGTGCCCGAGCTGGTGCCGCCGAACAGCATCGTCAGGCCCTGCGTATCGATCCACTCGCGTGCCTTGGAAGCGGCGATGTCGGCCTTGTTCTGGTGGTCGGCCTGCAGCAGCTCGATGGGCATGCCGTTGACCTTGCCGCCGAAGTCGTCGATGGCCATCTGGATCGCCAGGGCGCCGTTCTTGCCCTCCACGTCCGCATAGAGGCTGGACATGTCGGTGATGAAACCGATCTTGACCTTCTCCTGGGCCTGCGCGGCGCCGGCGGCCAACGCAACGGCAAGGGACAGGCCGGAAAGCACGAACGTCTTTTTCATGGTCAGGATCTCCTGGTTGAGGAACGAAGAATCGTGGGAACGGGCATCACTTCCAGAACGCGCACTTGCTCTCGGCCTTGGTCGTGAAGACCTGGTCGCCCGGCAGCGTCTTGAGCACCTTCAGGTAGTCCCAGGGCTTCTTCGACTCGGCGGGCGACTTCACCTCGACCAGGTACATGTCGTGGATGAAGCTGCCGTCGGCGCGGATCTGGCCCTTGCCGTAGAAGTCGTCGATCTTCATGCTCTTGAGCTGTGCCATCACCTTGTCGGAGTCGGTGGTCTTGGCGGCGGCCACCGCCTTCAGGTAGGTCATGGTGGCCGAGTAGTCGGCGGCCTGCACGTCGGTGGGCATGCGCTTGGTCTTCTCGAAGAAGCGGTTGGCGAACTTGCGCGTCTCGTCGTTCAGGTCCCAGTACCAGCTGGTGGTGTGCAGCAGGCCTTCGGTGTTCTTCAGGCCCAGGCTGTGGATGTCGCTCAGGAAGACCAGCAGGCCCGCCGTCTTCATCGTCTTGTTGATGCCGAATTCCTTGGCGGCCTTGATCGAGTTGATGGTGTCGCCGCCCGCGTTGGCCAGGCCCAGGATCTGCGCCTTGGAGTTCTGCGCCTGCAGCAGGAACGACGAGAAGTCGGATGCATTCAGCGGATGGCGCACCGCGCCCACCACCGTGCCGCCCTTCTCCTTCACCACCTTGGTGGTGTCTGCCTCGAGCGCGTGGCCGAAGGCGTAGTCGGCCGTCAGGAAGAACCAGCTCTTGCCGCCGCGGTCCACGACCGCCGCGCCGGTGCCCTTGGCCAGTGCCACGGTGTCGTAGGCGTAGTGGATGGTGTAGGGGCTGCACTGCTCGTTGGTGAGCACCGAGCTGCCGGCGCCGTTGTTGAAGTACACGCGCTTCTTCTCTTCGGCCACCTTCGCGGTGGCCAGCGCCACGCCCGAGTTGGTGCCGCCGAAGACCATGGTCACGCCTGCGGTGTCGATCCATTCGCGGGCCTTGGAGGCGGCGATGTCGGCCTTGTTCTGGTGGTCGGCGGTCAGCAGCTCGATGGGCTGGCCCAGCGCCTTGCCGCCGAAGTCGTCAATGGCCATCTGGATGGCGGTGGCGCCGCCCTTGCCTTCGAGGTCGGCGTACAGGCTCGACAGGTCGGTGACGAAGCCGATCTTCACCTTTTCCTGCGCCTGCGCGGCGCCAGCACCCAGCGCGAGGATGCCGATGGCGGTAGCGATGAGACCGAGTTTCTTGATCATGGCGTGTTGTCTCCTGGAGGAATCTTTGTGGGATTGAAAAAGGTCTGTCTTGTGGACGCGTGCCCGTGTCAGACGCCCAGCAGCTCGGTGAGCACGGGCATCTTGGCTTCGAGTTCGGAGGCGCCGAACTTCTCGACGATGCGGCCGTGCTCCATGACGTAGAAGCGGTCGGCCAGCGGCGCGGCGAAGCGGAAGTTCTGCTCCACCATCACGATGGTGTAGCCCTTGGCCCGCAGCGTGGTGATCATGCGGGCCAGCGCCTGCACGATGACCGGCGCGAGGCCTTCGGAAATCTCGTCGAGCAGCAAGAGCCGCGCGCCGGTGCGCAGGATGCGTGCGACGGCCAGCATCTGCTGCTCGCCGCCCGACAGGCGCGTGCCCTGGCTGTGGCGGCGCTCGGCGAGGTTGGGGAACATGGCGTAGATCTCTTCGACCGACATGCCCTGTCCCACGCCCTTCAGCTCGGGCGGCAGCATCAGGTTTTCCTCGCACGAGAGGCTCGCGAAGATGCCGCGTTCCTCGGGGCAGTAGCCGATGCCGAGGTGCGCGATGCGGTGCGTCGGCATGCCGATGGTCTCGCGGCCGTTGACCTCGATGCTGCCCTTGCGTGCGCCGGTGAGCCCCATGATGGCGCGCAGCGTGGTGGTGCGGCCCGCGCCGTTGCGGCCCAGCAGCGTGACGACCTCGCCCGGCTGCACGACCATGTCGACGCCGTGCAGCACGTGCGATTCGCCGTACCAGGCTTGCAGGCCCTTGATTTCGAGTGCGGCGGTCATGGTCAGTGAGCCCCTTGCAGTTGGCCTTCGGTGGTGCCCATGTAGGCTTCCATCACCTGCGGATTCTTCGAGACTTCCGCGTACGGCCCTTCGGCCAGTACCGCACCGCGCTGCAGCACGGTGATGGTGTCGGCGATGGTCGACACCACGCTCATGTTGTGCTCCACCATCAGGATGGTGCGTCCAGCCGACACGCGCTTGATGAGCTCGGCCACGCGGTGCACGTCTTCATGGCCCATGCCCTGCGTGGGTTCGTCGAGCAGCATCAGCTCGGGCTCCATGGCCAGCGTGGTGGCGATCTCCAGCGCGCGCTTGCGGCCGTAGGGAAGGTTCACCGTCTGTTCGTCGGCGAGCTCTTCGAGGCCGACTTCAGCCAGCAGTTCGCGGGCTCTGGCATCCAGCGGCTTGAGCGACTTCTCGCTCTTCCAGAAGTGATACGAGGTGCCGAGGCGGCGCTGCAGGCCCAGCCGCACGTTCTCGAGCAGCGTGAGGTGCGGGAACACGGCCGAGATCTGGAACGACCGGATGATGCCGCGCCGCGCGATCTGCGCGGGGCGCTCGCCAGTGATGTCGTGTCCGTTGAACAGGATCGTGCCGGTGGTGGGCTCGAGGAACTTGGTGAGCAGGTTGAAGCAGGTCGTCTTGCCGGCACCGTTCGGCCCGATGAGCGCGTGGATGGAACCGCGCGCCACGGACAGGTCGACCTTGCTGACCGCAGTGAACCCCTTGAATTCCTTGGTGAGCTGGCGTGTTTCGAGAATGACGTCGCTCATCTCGCGAAGTCGCCCGGGTTCGTGGAAAGAAAGTCGGTCATGCGCTCCATCTCAATGCGCCACCATCGAGCGCGGACCGATTGTTCGTGCGCGTCTCCCGCTTGCATACTGGGGCAAATGCCTATGCTGCAGTGCAACCATTTCACGGTCTTGCCGGGCTTGTGCGGCACGACTGTCGTCTCGACGACAAAGGAGGCATTCGAGGTGCGACGAAGGCCCGCCGCTTGTTGCGCTCGCAGCGCCGACTTTCGTTGGGGAAAGCACAGCGCGCCGCGTCGCGGAGGCCAACCTAAACTGCCCCGGACTCATACGCCAAGTCCCATGCACGCCCCGAAGAACGACCTGCCGCAAGACTGGATGAAGGACATACCCCGCGCCGTCGCGCAGGCCCAGCGCTCGCTGCGCACCAGTGTTCCGGATTTGCAGTGGCGCTTCCTGCGCGAGAACGAGTGGTTGCGCGACGAAGTTGCACTGGTGCACGCCGAAGAGGCCGCAGGCGGCGCGGTGCCCGAGATCGCCCACGACGACATCGTGCACGGCCGCGTGTCGCGGCGGCAGATCGAGCGCATCCGCCGGCGCGGCTGCGTCGTGGTGCGGCGCGTGTTCGACCCGGCCCAGGTGCTCGAGTGGAACGAGGAGATCCGCCGCTACATCGACGACAACGGATACCTCGAGCGCGCGCGATCGAAGGCCGGGCTCGACAAGTACTTCAGCGCGCTGGCTTCGGGCCGTCCGCAGATCTTCGGGCTGTACTGGTCGCGTCCGCAGATGCAGGCGCGCCAGGCCGAAGCCATGAACAGCACGCGTTCGTTCCTCAACCGGCTCTGGACGTACGAGAAAAACGGCGTGCGCTTCTTCGACCCCGACCGACAGGCGAACTACGCCGACCGCATCCGTCGCCGCGAGCCCGGCGACGCGACGCTGGGCCTGTCGCCGCACTCCGACGGCGGCTCGGTCGAGCGCTGGTGCGAGTCGAGCTTCCGCCCCGTCTACCGCGAAGTCTTCGAAGGCGATCTCGCGCGCTTCGGTCCCTTCGATGCCGAAGGCCGCACCGGAACCCGAGAGATCCCCTCGCCTGCCGTGTGCTCCGCCTTCCGCACCTTCCAGGGCTGGACCGCGCTGTCGCGCCAGGGGCCGGGCGACGGCACGCTGCGCCTCGTGCCGGTGGCGCGCACCGCGCCCTGGATGCTGCTGCGCGCGCTGATGCCCGACGTGCCCGAAGGCGACCTCTGCGGCGCGCAACCCGGCCGCGCTCTCGGCGCCACGCCCGAATGGCATGCGGCGCTGCGCGAGGGACTGGTCTCCATTCCGCTGATGGAGCCGGGCGACACCGTGTGGTGGCACCCCGACGTGATCCACGCGGTGGAAGACCGGCACAAGGGCAGCGAGCACAGCAGCGTCATCTACATTGCCGCCGCGCCCTGGTGCGACAAGAATCGCGACTTCATGGCACGGCAGGCGCCCGCCTTCCTGGCCGGCCGCAGCAGCCCCGACTTCGCGCCCGAAGACCACGAAACGGACTTCAAGGGCCGAGCCACCATCGACGACCTCACGGCCCTCGGCAAATGCCAGATGGGGCTGCGTCCCTGGGACCAATGACACCCCTCACATGCCGAACTTCCGCTCTCCCGACTTCCTGACCGACCACATCCTGCACACGCTGGCCTTCTACGAGCCGCGCAGCCTCGACGCCACCGGCGGCTTCTTCCATTTCTTCAAGGACGACGGCACCGTGTACGACCGGCGCACGCGCCACCTCGTGAGCAGCACGCGCTTCGTCTTCAACCACGCGATGGCCTACCGGCGCTTCGGCACCCCCGCGCATCTCACGGCCGCACGGCACGGCCTCGCGTTCATCGAGCGTGCCCATAGGCAGCAGGGTGGCGGCTATGCATGGCAGATCGACTGGCACCAGCGGCGCGCCAGCGTGCAGGACGACACCAACCGCTGCTACGGGCTGGACTTCGTCCTGCTCGCGCAGGCGCATGCGCTCATGGCCGGCATCGAGGAGGCGTACCCGGGGCTCGACCACACCTGGCAGCTGATGGAAAGGCATTTCTGGGAGCCGGGGCACCAGCTCTATGCCGACGAAGCCACCGTCGACTGGCACGTGGGCGCCTATCGCGGGCAGAACGCCAACATGCACGCCTGCGAGGCCCTGATGGCCGCCTTCGAGGCCACGCAGGAGAAGCGCTACCTCGACCGCGCGCTCGCGGTGGCCGAATCCGTGACCGGCCGGCTGGCCGCGCTGGCCAACGGGCTGGTCTGGGAGCACTACCGGAAGGACTGGTCGGTCGACTGGGACTTCAACCGCGACGACAAGTCCGACATCTTCAGGCCCTGGGGTTTCCAGACCGGACACCTCACCGAATGGGCCAAGCTGCTGCTGCAGCTGGAGAGCCATCTCGCCGCCGAGGACCGCACGGCCGACTGGGCGCTGCCGCGCGCGCGCCACTTCTTCGAGACCGCCATGTTCCGCGGCTGGGACGTGGACAACGGCGGCCTGATCTATGGCTTCGCCCCCGACGGCGCGGCGTACGACGGCGACAAGTATTTCTGGGTGCAGGCCGAGAGCTTCGCCGCGGCCGCCCTGCTCGCGGTGCGGACCGGCGAGACCGGCTACTGGGACTGGTACGACAGCATCTGGACCTACAGCTGGACGCACTTCGTCGATCACCGCCACGGCGCCTGGTACCGCATCCTCACGCCGGAGAACCGGAAGCTCAGCGACGAGAAGAGCCCCGCCGGCAAGACCGATTACCACACGATGGGCGCCTGCTACGACGTGCTCAAGGCGCTGCGCGCCTGAAGAAAGTCTGCTCTTTCGTGGAACACCGCGGAACCGGCTCTGCCGGGCCGCAGGTGTTGCCCCCGGAAGGGGGTTGGCGTAGCGACACGAAGTGCGCGCAGCCTGGGGGAGAGCCTAGTGCGCGCCGGCGGCGGCATCGCCACCTGCTCCACCCTTCTGAGGCCTCGCCAGCCACACCAGCGGGATCAGCAACAGGAACAGGATCGCCGACGCATAGAAGATGTCGTTGGTCGCCAGCATGTAGGACTGCTGGTCGACGATGCGATTGATCTGCCCCATCACCTGGTCGGTGCCGAAGCCGTTGGCGTTGAGCCCGGCCATCGCGCTCGTAGCCGCGTTGTTGCCCTGGTTGACCGTTTCGGCCAGCTGGGCGTGGTGCAGTGTCGCGCGGTTGTCCCACAGCGTGGTCGTGATCGAGGTGCCCATCGCGCCCGCGGTGATCCGCAGGAAGTTCGACAGCCCCGAGGCGGCCGGGATGCGGTCGGGCGTGAGGCCCGACAGCGTGATCGTCACCAGCGGGATGAAGAAGAACGCCATCGCGATGCCCTGGATGATCGTCGGGATGATGATCGTCACGAAGTCGGCCTGCGTGTTGAAGTTCGAACGCATCCAAAGCACCAGCGCGAACACCAGGAACGAGAAGGTCGCGTAGCGGCGCGGGTCGATCTTGGCCACCGTGAGCCCAACCACCGGCGAGAAGAAGATGGCCAGCAGCCCCACGGGCGCCATGATCATCCCCGCCTGCGTGGCGGTGTATCCCATCCACTGCTGAAGCCACAGCGGCAGCAGCACCACGTTGCCGAAGAAGAGGCCGTAGGCCACCGCCGTCGCCACCGCGCCCGACCAGAAGTTGCGGCGCTTGAAGAGCGACAGGTCGACCACCGGATGCTTGTCGGTCAGCTCCCAGACGAGGAAGAACGCGAAGCCGACGACCGACACCACAGCCAGCGTGACGATCTGCGCGGAGTGGAACCAGTCGAGCTCCTTGCCCTTGTCGAGCATGAGCTGCAGCGAGCCCACCCACAGCACCAGCAGCGCAAGGCCGACGGCGTCGATGGGCACCTTGTGCGTGGCGCTCTCGCGCTTGTGGTACAGCGCCCAGGTGATGGCGGCCGCGACGATGCCCACCGGGATGTTGATGTAGAAGATCCACGGCCACGAGATGTTGTCGGTGATCCAGCCGCCGAGCAGCGGCCCCATCACCGGCGCGACCAGCGTGGTCATGGACCACATGGCCATCGCGAGGCCCGCCTTGGCGCGCGGATAGCTCGACAGCAGCAGCGCCTGCGACAGCGGGATCATCGGCCCCGCGACGAAGCCCTGCAGCGCGCGGAAGGCGATGAGCGTCGTCATGTTCGGCGCGAGGCCGCACAGCAGCGAGCTGATCATGAACAGGATCACGCTGGCCATGAACAGGCGTACCTGTCCGAAGCGCTGCGTCATGAAGCCCGTGAGCGGCACCGCGATGGCGTTGGCCACCGCGAAGCTCGTGATGACCCAGGTGCCCTGCGTGGTGCTCACGCCCAGGTCGCCCGAGATGGCGGGCAGCGACACGTTCGCGATCGACGAGTCGAGCACGTTCATGAAGGTTGCCGCGGAGAGTGCAACCGTGCCCCAGACGCGGGCTGCGCCCTCGAGCGGCGGATGCGCAACGTATGCAGGAGCAGCGGTGGCCATGGGCGGAGCTGTTTACCTGTAAGACAAGAAGCGGAGGAAGGACGCGCGGGCGATCAGCCCGGCTGTCCCTGCACTGCCACCGAAGCGCCGCCCGCGGACGACGCGGGACCCTTGGTCGCGGCAGCGGCGGTGGCCGGCGCGTTGCGTCCGAGGTTGGCGGCGATGATGCGTTCCACCTCGGCATCGGCGCCGCGGTCAAGCTGGCTGTAGACCTGCGTCTGCGTCAGCGCGGTGGCGCGCGGCGCGTCGGCGAGCATCTTGCCGGTCTTCTGCGAGATGTCGACCTCGGCATCCATCGACAGGCCGATGCGCAGCGGGTTCGCCTTGAGCTGCTCGGGGTCGAGCGCGATGCGCACGGGCACGCGCTGCACCACCTTGATCCAGTTGCCGGTGGCGTTCTGCGCGGGCAGCAGCGCGAACGCACTGCCGGTGCCCACGCCCAGGCCGGCGACCTTGCCGGAGTATTCGACCTTCTTGCCGTAGACGTCGGCCGTGAGCTTCACGGGCTGGTCGATGCGGATGTTGCGCAGCTGCACTTCCTTGAAGTTGGCGTCGACCCACAGCTGGTTGAGCGGCACGATCGACATCATCGGCGTGCCGGCCGAGACGCGCTGGCCGAGCTGCACCGTGCGCTTGGCGACGTAGCCGTCGACCGGCGCGGGCATGGCCACGCGCTGGGTGGCGAGGTAGGCCTCGCGCACCTTGGCGGCGGCGGCCAGCACGCTCGGGTGCTGGGACACGCTGGTGCCTTCGGTCAGCGACTGGTTGCTGACCAGCGCCTCGCGCGCCGCCGTCACGCCGGCCTGCGCGGCGGCGAGCTGGCTCTTGGCCGTGTCGAGCTGCGTCTCGGCGTGGTTGAGTTCTTCCTTCGACACGGCGCCGTTGCCCGACAGCGCGCGGCGGCGTTGCAGGTCGTCCTGCGCCTTGGCGATGTCGCTCTGCGCCTTGACGATGTCGGCCTGGCGCAGCGCGACCTGCGCGGCCAGCGAGCCGTTGTTGGCGTACAGCGTGCGCGTCTGGCGCACGGTCTGCGCGAGTGCGGCCTCGGCCTGCTCCAGCGCCACCTTGGCGTCGGCCGGGTCGAGCTGCACCAGCGGTTGGCCGGCCTTCACGAAGTCGGTGTCGTCGGCGTTGATGGCCATCACCGTGCCGCCGATCTGCGGGGTGATCTGGATGACGTTGCCCTGCACGTAGGCGTTGTCGGTGTCCTCGTAGTGGCTGGCCACCAGCCATTCGTAGAGACCCCAGCCGCCGCCGGCGACGATCACCACCGCGGCGAGCGCGGTGAGTGCGCGGCGGCGCTTGCCGTTGCCGGCGGGCGCCTCGGGGGCGGCGGAAGCTGCGGCTGCAGCGGGCGTCGGAGTGTTGTTGTCGCTCATGATGAAGTTCTTTCCGAAGACGAAGGGGTCGGGCCGGGCTGTACCTGGGCTGTGCCGGTCAGTTCAGCGGGGCCGAGGGAGCCGATGCCGTGGCGGTGGCCGGGGGCTGCCAGCCGCCGCCCAGCGCGCGCGCCAGGCCCACCTGGGTGTCGAGCGCGCGGGCGGCGAGATCGACGGCCAGGCGGCGCTGCGCCAGCACGGAGGTTTCGGCGGTCAGCACGTTGAGGTAGTTGCCGAGGCCCGCGCGGTAGCGCTGCACGGCGATGTCGTAGGCACCTTCGGCGGCCGTCTGCGCGGCGCGCTGCTCGGCCTGCTGGCGGGTGATCGACTGCGCGCTCGTGACCTGGTCGGCCGCGTCGCGCACCGCGTCGATCACGGTGGCGTTGTAGCTTTCGATGGCCACATCGAGGTCGGCCGACTTGCCGCGCAGGTTGGCGCGCAGCTTGCCGCCTTCGAAGATCGGCAGGCTGATGGCCGGGCCCACGCCCCACTGCTCGCTGCCCGACTTCAGCAGCTTGCCGAAGCCCAGGCTCTGGAAGCCTGCGAAGGCCGTGAGATTCACGTTGGGATAGAAGAGCGTCTTCGCGTTGGCTACGTCGCTCGCGGCGGCCTCGACGCGCCAGCGCGCGGCGGCGATGTCGGCGCGGCGGCCGAGCAGGTCGGCCGGGATGTTCGCCTGCAGCGCCATCGGCTTCACGCCCGCCAGCACCGGCGGCTTGAGCGAGGCGGTCACGTTCGGCTGGGCGACGAGCGCGTCGAGCGCGTGCTGCTGCAGCGCGATCTGCTCGTTGAGCGATTCGATCTGCTGGCGTGCCTCGGGCAGGCCGCCCTCGCTCTGGCGCAGTTCGAGGCGGGTGTCGAGGCCGGCGGAAACGCGGTCGCGCACCAGCTTCAGCGTTTCGTCGCGCTGAGCGAGCGTGCGCTGGGCAACGGTGAGCTGGTCGTTCAGGCGCGCCCACTGGAAGTAGCTGCGTGCCACGTTGCTCGCGAGCAGCACGCGGGCCGCGTCGGCGTCGGCGGCGGCGGCATTGGCGGCGCCGATGGCGGTGTCGAGCGCAGTGCGGTTCTTGCCGAAGAAGTCGAGCTCCCAGCTGGCGCTCAGCTGCAGCAGGCCGATGTTCTGCGTGGAGCCGCCCAGCGGTGCCGGGTAGATGTAGTTGCTGTTGAACTTCTGGCGGTTCAGGTCGAGGTCGCCCTTGACCTGCGGCTTGAGCGCCGCGCCCGCGATGTCGGCCGAAGCTTGCGCGCGCGCGAGGCGGGCTTGCGCGACCTGCAGGTTGGGATTGCCGGCCACCGCTTGGTCGATGAGCGAGTTGAGCTGCGAATCGCCGAAGGCGAGCCACCACTGGCCATCCAGGCGGGACACCGGGACTGCGGCGCTGTCGGGCGCGATGCCCAGCGACGACGCGTCGCGCAGCCTGGCCTGCGAGCCGATGCCGGCCATGTCGGCGCAGCCGGCGAGTGCGACCACCAGCAGTGCGGCGGCCACGACGGGAGTGCGACGCACGGCGCGCACGGCGAGGGAATCAGTCATTTTTATCTCCACGGGCCGCGAGGGCCTGGGCGTTGTCGAGGATGCGGCGCAGATAACCCTTGAGCTGCTCCCACTCCTCCATGGTGAAACCTGCGAGGTGCTCGTTCTGCACCCTGCTGAGCACGTGCGGCACTTCCTTGGCGGCAGCACGGCCTTCGTCGGTGAGCTCGATGTTGACCACGCGACGGTCTTCGAGCGAGCGCACGCGGCGGCACAGGCCCTTGGCCTCGAGGCGGTCGAGCAGGCGCGTCATGGCGCCGGTGTCGAGCTCGCAGGCACGGGCCAGCTCGGCCACTGTGGTGGCGGCGCCGACGTGCAGCTTGTAGAGAGGCACCCACTGCGGATAGGTAGGACTGCCCGGCTCGCACATGCGGGTTTCGACCGACTGGCCGACCGCCGTGACGATGCGGCGCATCAGGTAGCCGATGCTGTCCTCTGCCCGGTAGGTCTCGGGGCTATAGAAAGCGACGGACGCACGACGCTCCTCGCCGGCGGGAACCGACGGGTCTTGAGGGGTGTTGGCATCGCTCATGGACCAAATATTAGTTGCCTCGGCAATTATTGTCAAGGCTACCTTTGTAGAGGCAAGGGATCGGTAGAATCGGCGCATGGCTTCCACCCCACCGTCTTCCATGGCCAAGGGCTCGCCCCGATCGCTCTCGGGCCTGAGCCCTTTTCTTCGCCCGTACCGTGTGCAGATCGTGCTGGCGGGCCTGTTTCTGGTGCTGGCGGCGGTCACCACGCTGGCTTTTCCTATCGCCCTGCGCAGCCTGATTGACAACGGTCTCATCAGCTCCGACAAGGGCGCGCAGACCATGGCGCTGCGCGAGCACTTCGGCGCCCTCTTCGCCGTGGCCGTGGCGCTGGGCGTCTTCTCGGCGGCGCGCTTCTATACGGTGAGCTGGCTGGGCGAGCGCGTGACGGCCGACATCCGCAACGCCGTCTACGGCCACGTGCTCAAGCAGAGCCCCGTTTTCTTCGAGACCACGCAGACCGGCGAGGTGCTGTCGCGCCTGACGGCCGACACCACGCTGGTGCAGACGGTCGTCGGCTCCTCGCTGAGCATGGGCCTGCGCAATGCGGTGATGGGCGTGGGCGCCCTGGCCGTGCTGATCTGGACCAACCCCTACGTGATGGTGCAGGTGCTGGGCATCCTCGTGCTGGTGGTGCTGCCCAGCATGGTGTTCGGCCGCCGCGTGCGCAAGCTCTCGCGCGCCAGCCAGGATCGCGTGGCCGACTCGAGTGCCATTGCCGCCGAGGTGCTGAATGCCATTCCGGTGGTGCAGAGCTACACCGCCGAAGGCCGCGAGGCCGCGCGCTTCAGCGGCTCGACAGAGAACGCCTTCCGCACCGCCGTTCGCCGCACACGGGCGCGATCGGTGCTGGTGGCGTTCATCATCATCGCGACCTCGGCGGCGCTGCTCTGGGGCCTCTACCAGGGCACGCAGGCCGTCCTGCGCGGCGACATCACCGCCGGCCACCTGGGCCAGACCGTCGTCTATGTCGCCATCCTCGCCAGCGCGACCGCCGTGCTCGGCGAGGTATACGGCGACCTGCTGCGCGCGGCCGGCGCGACCGAGCGGTTGATGGAGCTGCTGCATGCGCCCGCGGCCATCGTTTCACCCGCGAACCCGGCGATTGCCCCCGTGCCGGTCGCGGGCAGTGCCATCAGGTTCGACGCGGTGACCTTCCACTACCCTTCCCGCCCCGGCACTCCGGCCTTGCGCGACTTCAGCCTCGACATCGCGCCGGGCGAAACCGTGGCGCTGGTCGGTTCGAGCGGCGCGGGCAAGAGCACCGTGTTCCAGCTGCTGCTGCGCTACTACGACCCGCAATCGGGCCGCTTGCTGCTCGACGGCGCGCCGCTGGCGTCCCTTGCCCTGCCCGAGCTGCGCACCCGCATCGGCTTGGTTCCGCAGGATGCCGTGATCTTCTCGGCCAGCGCGCTGGACAACATCCGCTACGGCCGCCCCGAAGCCACGACGGAAGAAGTGCAGGCCGCGGCTCGCGCCGCCTTCGCCCACGACTTCCTGCAGGCACTGCCCGAGGGCTACGACACCTTCCTCGGCGAGCGAGGCGTGCGCCTGTCGGGCGGCCAGCGCCAGCGCATCGCGATCGCGCGCGCGATCCTGAAGAACCCGCCGCTGCTGCTGCTCGACGAAGCCACGAGCGCGCTCGACGCGGAGAGCGAGCGCATGGTGCAGGCCGCACTCGAATCGGCGATGGAGAACCGGACCACGCTGGTGATCGCGCACCGCCTGGCGACGGTGCAGAAGGCCGACCGCATCGTGGTGCTGGACCACGGCGGGATCGTCGAACAGGGAACGCACGCGACGCTGGTCGCGCAGGGCGGCGTGTATGCGCGGCTGGCCGCGCTCCAATTCACGGCCTGAACGGCCCCGCCCCTGGCCGGATTACTGCAGGGTTTCCTTCAGCCCGGCCGGAATCGGCAGCGCCATCACCGGAATGCCTTCGTCGAGCAGCGCTTCCGTCTGCTCGGGCGTCGCCTGGCCTCGAATGCCGCGCTCCTTGGTCTCGCCGTAGTGCATCTTCCGGGCCTCGTCCGCGAAACGGTCGCCGACGTCCTCGGTCTTCGCCAGCACCTCGCGCACGGCGCGCATCCAGCGAGCTTCGGGCGAGATGTCGGCGGGAACGTTGGAAGAAGCAGTTGCTGCCGCGGGCGCAGGCGCGGCGGCCTCCTGCGGCGCCTTGGCGTTGCCCAGGTTGAGGCGCGGCGCGCTCAGCAGCTTGACGATGCCGGTGTCGCCGCAGACCGGGCACTCGACCAGGCCTGAAGCCAGCTGGGTCTCGAAATCCTCGCTCGAGGCGAACCAGCCTTCGAAGCCATGGCCGTGGGTGCAGCGGAGATCGAGAACCTTCATGCGCGGATTATCCCGCGCTGCCTTGAGCAGGCGCGGGCTGCCAATCCAGAGCCCATGCGCCTGAAAGGACGTTCTGCAGCCAGAGCGTGCAGGTCAGGGTCTTGGCGTCGGTGACCTTGCCTTCGCGGCACCAGCCGGCCAGTTCGTCGGGAGTGGCCGTGAAAACGTCGAGGAACTCGCCGTGGTCGAGCTGCCGCTCACCGAGCGAAAGGCCCCGCGCGAAGTAGATATGGATGATCTCGGTCGAGTAGGCCACCGCGAGGTGCATGGCACCGGCGTAAGCCCATTCGCGTGCCGTGTAGCCGGTCTCCTCGATCAGCTCGCGCCGGCCGCAGTCGAACGGGTCTTCACCCGCATCGAGCTTGCCCGCGGGAAACTCGATCATCACGTGGTCGACCGGGTA
Source organism: Variovorax gossypii (assembly GCF_003965815.1). Classification (GTDB taxonomy): domain Bacteria; phylum Pseudomonadota; class Gammaproteobacteria; order Burkholderiales; family Burkholderiaceae_C; genus Variovorax; species Variovorax gossypii. The sequence goes on from NZ_RXOE01000001.1 coordinate 1,468,074, forward strand.
GCGGAACTGCCGCTCCAGCACGATGCGGCCGTCGTCCAGCAGCGGAATCACGACCACGGCACCGGGATGCACTACGTACTCCCGCGTAGCGCTGTGGCCGTCGGGCAGGCGGATGGTGTCGCGCCGGGCCCGCAGGAACTTGCCCTCGAACAGCTCCTCGCGGCTCAAGAGCTCTTCCTTCAGGTGCGAATCGGTGGCGTCGGTGGGCTTGGTGGTCATGAGATCGTCTTCAGTGCCTGTGCTTCATCAGGTAGCGCCAGGTGAACCCCGGAAAGGCCAGCACGATGAACAGCGCGCCGGTCACCGCGTAGAACTCCCAGCCCTGAGCGGCGATCTGCCCTGCCCTGCGCTCGAACAGCAACCCGATGCCGCCGGCCAGAAAGTACAAGACCACCAGCTCGGCGAGGCGCACCGCGAGCGACTTGGGAGCAGTCGCCAGCGGCACGACGCCGAACAGGCGGTCGTTGAAGAACGGCAGGTTGGCGGCCACCAGGGCCACCAGCAATACGACCCAGACCGACGCGGTTTGCGACACCCGAGGCCGGCCGCGTCAGTGGGCCAGGGTTGCCACGATCGCGTCGTAGCAGAGCGTCATCAGGCCGCCGGGCACGATGCCCAGGATCAGGATCAGCGCGCCGTTGATCGTGAGCACCGTACGCACGTCGCGCGGCGCCGACACGGTGGTGGCCGTGACGGGTGCGTCGAAGTACATGACCTTGACCACGCGCAGGTAGTAGAAGGCGCCGATCAGCGACATCATCACCGCGAACACGGCCAAGCCGATGTAGATGGCATGGCCCGAGGCGATCAGCGCCTGCAGCACGGCCAGCTTCGCGTAGAAGCCGACGAGCGGCGGCAGACCGGCCAGCGAGAACATCGCGATCGACATCACGCCGGCGTACAGCGGGCTGCGCTGGTTCAGGCCGGCCAGGTCGGTGATCTCCTCGCTCTCGAAGCCTTCGCGCGCCAGCAGCAGGATGATGCCGAAGCTCGCCAGCGTCGTCAGCACGTAGGTCACGATGTAGAACATCGCGGCGCTGTAGGCGTACTGGGCGTTGTAGGTGCCCTGCTGGTCCGAGCCGGCGACCAGGCCGAGGAGCATGAAGCCCATCTGCGAGATCGTCGAGTAGGCCAGCATGCGCTTCAGGTTGCTCTGCGCGATGGCGGCCAGGTTGCCGACCAGCAGCGAGGCGATGGCCAGCACGGCGAGCATCTGCTGCCAGTCGATGGCCAGCGGCTGCAGTGCATCGACCAGCAGGCGGATGATGATCGCGAAGGCGGCCAGTTCGGGCGCCGCGCCGATCAGCAGCGTGACCGCCGTCGGTGCGCCCTGGTAGACGTCGGGCACCCACATATGGAACGGAGCTGCGCCCACCTTGAAGGCCAGGCCGGCAACGATGAACACGAGGCCGAACACCAGCACCTGGTGATTCACCTTGCCGCTCGCGATGGTCTTGAACACTTCGTTCACGTCGAGCGAGCCGGTCGCGCCGTACATCATCGACAGGCCGTACAGCAGGAAGCCGCTGGCCATGGCGCCGAGCACGAAGTACTTCATGGCCGCTTCGCTGGCCACCGCGTTGTCGCGGCGCAGCGCCACCAGCGCGTAGCTCGACAGCGTCAGCAGTTCGAGGCCCAGGTAGATCAGCAGGAAGTTGCTGCCCGAGATCATCACGAACATGCCCAGCAGCGCGAACATGCTGATGGTGAACAGTTCGCCGCCGCGCAGCATCTCGCGGTCGGCCGCGTAGGGACGACCGTAGACCAGCGTGACCATCAGGGCGACGGTGGCGAAGCACTTGAGCCAGTTGCCCATCGGGTCGCTGACGACCATGCCGCCGAAGCCGTAGATGGTCTTGGCTTCCGCGGCCTGCAGGCCCGACAGCACGGCGACCACGGCCAGCGTGAGCAGCGTGAGCACATAGGTGCGGGTACGGCGGGCGCTCGTGTCCGACAGGTCGACCAGCGCAATGATGCAGGCCATGACCAGCAACACGATTTCGGGGTAGATCGTGACCCAGCTGAGTTTGTCAATCATCTCGTTCTCTTCTTCAGCGTGGCATCAGGAAGGCAGCTTCGAAACTGCCACGTGGCGCAGGAGCTCGGTCACGGAAGCGTCCATCGCGTCGGTGAACGGCTTCGGGAACAGGCCCATCCACAGCACGGCGATGGCCAGCAGTGCCAGCATCAGGAATTCGCGCGAATTGATGTCGCTGAGTTCCTTCACGTGGTCGTTGCCGACCGGGCCCAGATACACGCGCTTGTACATCCACAGGGTATAGGCGGCGCCGAAGATCAGTGCGGTCGCTGCACCGAGGCCGATCCAGAAATTGGCCTTCACGGCACCCAGGATCACCATCCACTCGCCCACGAAACCGGCGGTGCCCGGCAGGCCGCAGTTGGCCATGGCGAACAGCAGCGCGAACGCGGCGAACTTGGGCATGGTGTTCACCACGCCGCCGTAGTCGGCGATCTGGCGCGAGTGCACGCGGTCGTACAGCACGCCGATGCCCAGGAACATGGCGCCCGACACGAAGCCGTGCGCAATCATCTGCACGATGCCGCCGGACACGCCGAGCTCGTTGAAGATGAAGAAGCCGAGCGTCACGAAGCCCATGTGGGCGACCGACGAGTAGGCCACCAGCTTCTTCATGTCCTGCTGCACCAGCGCCACCAGGCCGACGTAGATCACGGCGATCAGCGACAGCGCGATCATGAGCCAGGCCCATTCGTGCGAGGCGTCGGGTGCGATCGGCATCGAGAAGCGCAGGAAGCCGTAGGCACCCAGCTTCAGCATGATCGCGGCCAGCACGGCGGAGCCGCCCGTGGGCGCCTCGACGTGCACGTCGGGCAGCCAGGTGTGCACTGGCCACATCGGCACCTTCACCGCGAAGGCCGCGAAGAAGGCGAAGAACAGGAAGGTCTGCGCGGTCGAACCCAGCGGCAGCTTGTGCCACGACAGGATGTCGAAGCTGCCGCCCGACTTGTTGTACAGGTAGATCAGCGCCACCAGCATCAGCAGCGAGCCGAGCAAGGTGTAGAGGAAGAACTTGAAGGCCGCGTAGATCTTGTTCGGACCGCCCCAGATACCGATGATCAGGTACATCGGGATCAGCGTGGCTTCGAAGAACACGTAGAACAGCACGCCGTCGAGCGCGGCGAACACGCCGATCATGAAGCCCGACAGGATCAGGAACGCGCCCATGTACTGGTTCACGCGCTCCGTGATCACTTCCCAGGCCGAGATCACCACGATGACCGTGATGAACGACGTCAGCAGCACCAGCCAGAGCGACAGACCGTCGATCCCGAGGTGATAGTTGACGTTGAAGCGCGAGATCCAGCCCGTCTTCTCGACGAACTGCATCGCGGCGGTGCCGTTCTGGAAGCGCGTGAACAGCGGCACCGTGACCAGGAAGCTCACGATGGCACCGACGAGCGCGACCCAGCGCACGCCCTTGGCGTGCTCGTCACGGCCAAACGCCAGCAGCACGGCGCCGAATGCGATCGGCACCCAGATGGCAAGGCTCAACAAACCCATTTTTCTTTTTCTCCAGCGCTAGGCTCAGCGTTTGAACCAGACGAAGTACGTCATCAGGATGAAGATGCCGAGCAGCATCGCGAAGGCGTAGTGGTAGATGTAGCCCGACTGCATCCAGCGCACCACGCCGGAGATACGACCCACCACCTTCCAGGAACCGTTCACCACGGCGCCGTCGATCAGGGCCTGGTCGCCGCCCTTCCACAGGCCGGTGCCCAGGGCACGCGTGGCGCGGGCGATGACGTTCTCGTTGAACCAGTCCATGTAGTACTTGTTCTCGAGCAGGCGGTAGATCGGGCCGAAGGCACGCTTGATCGCCGCCGGCAGCGCCGGGTTGATCATGTACATGTACCAGGACAGCACCACGCCGGCCAGCGCCAGCCAGAACGGCGGCGTCTGCAGGCCATGGATGGCCATGGCCACCGGGCCGTGGAACGCCTCTTCCAGCTCCTTCATAGCGTGGTGCTTGGCACCGTCCACGAAGATGGCGTTCTTGAAGAACTCGCCGAAGAGCATCGGGTCGATCGTCATGAAGCCGATCACGACCGACGGGATTGCCAGCAGCACCAGCGGCAGCCAGACCACCCAGGGCGACTCGTGCGGCTTGTGCTCATGGCCGTGACCATGATCGTCATGACCGTGACCATGGTCGTCATGGTGCGCATCGGGGTTCTGGTCGTAACGTTCCTTGCCGTGGAAGACCAGGAAGTACATGCGGAACGAGTAGAAGGCCGTGATGAACACGCCGGCCAGCACCGCGTAGTAGGCGAAGTTCGCGCCCCACAGGTGGCTTTCGTGCACAGCCTCGATGATGCTGTCCTTCGAGTAGAAGCCCGAGAAGAACGGCGTGCCGATCAGCGCGAGCGAACCCAGCAGCGAGGTGATCCAGGTGATAGGCATGTACTTGCGCACGCCGCCCATCCAGCGGATGTCCTGGTTGTGGTGCATGCCGATGATGACCGAGCCCGCGCCGAGGAACAGCAGCGCCTTGAAGAACGCGTGCGTCATCAGGTGGAACACCGCGACCGAGTAGGCCGAGGCACCGAGCGCGACCGTCATGTAGCCGAGCTGCGACAGCGTCGAGTACGCAACCACGCGCTTGATGTCGTTCTGGATGATGCCCAGGAAGCCCATGAACAGCGCGGTGATGGCACCGATCACGAGGATGAAGCTCAGGGCGGTGTCGCTCAGCTCGAACAGCGGCGACATGCGCGCCACCATGAAGATGCCGGCCGTCACCATCGTTGCTGCGTGGATCAGCGCCGAGATGGGGGTCGGGCCTTCCATCGAGTCGGGCAGCCACACGTGCAGCGGGAACTGGGCGCTCTTGCCCATCGCGCCGATGAACAGGCAGATGCAGATCACCGTGATGAGCATCCACTCGGTGCCCGGGAAGGTGATACCGGCCAGCGTGCCCGCCTTGGCGAATGCCTCGGTGTAGTTCAGCGTGCCGGCGTAGGCGGCGATCAGGCCGATGCCGAGGATGAAACCGAAGTCGCCCACGCGGTTGACCAGGAAGGCCTTCATGTTCGCGAAGATCGCGGTCGGCTTGTTGAACCAGAAGCCGATCAGCAGGTACGACACCAGGCCCACCGCTTCCCAGCCGAAGAACAGCTGGAGCATGTTGTTGCTCATGACGAGCATCAGCATCGAGAAGGTGAACAGCGAGATGTACGCGAAGAAACGGTTGTAGCCGTCGTCCTCTTCCATGTAGCCGATGGTGTAGATGTGGACCATCAGCGACACGAAGGTCACGACGCACATCATCATGGCTGTGAGGCCGTCGACCATGAAGCCGACTTCCATCTTCAGGCCGCCGACCACCATCCATTCGTAGATGGTCTCGTTGAAGCGGGCGCCGTCGGCGATCACGCTCTTGAGCGTCATCGCCGAGATGATGAAGGCGACCAGCACGCCGAGGATGGTCAGCGAGTGCGTGACCTTGCGGCCGATGTGATTGCCGCCGAACTTGGTGCCGAACACGCCGGCAAGGGCTGCGCCGACCAGGGGTGCCAGCGGCACGGCCAGCAGTGTGGATGCGGAAAGGGTTGCGCTCATGTTGCTGTCAACCCTTGAGCGAGTTGAGTTCGTCGACGTTGATGTTCGACCTGTTGCGGAACAGCAGGACCAGCAGTGCCAGCCCGATGGCCGACTCGGCCGCGGCCACCGTCAGGATGAAGAACACGAAGATCTGGCCGTGCATGTCGCCCAGGAAGTGCGAGAAGGCCACGAAGTTCATGTTGACGGCGAGGAGCATCAGCTCGATGGCCATCAGCAGGACGATCAGGTTCTTGCGGTTCAGGAAGATGCCGATCACGGACAGCGCGAAAAGCATCGCGCCGAGCGAAAGAAAGTGTCCGAGCGTGAGCGTCATGCCTTGTTTTCCTTTGCAGCGTCCGCAGCTGCTGCTTCAGCCGCAACGGGTTCGGCCGCACGCGTCGCCGGCATCTGCACGATGCGCACGCGGTCGCGGGCCTTCACGCGAACCTGGTCGGCCGGGTTGACGTACTTGCTGTCCTTGCGGGTGCGCAGCGTCAGGGCGATGGCGGCCACGATGGCCACGAGCAGGATGACCGCGGCGATTTCCAGCGGGTAGAGATATTCGGAGTAGAGCAGCTTGCCCAGTTCGAGCGTATTGGAAGTGTTGGCCGCCGCACCGGCAACGGCGCGCGGTGCCTCGCCCAGGCGGAAGCCGCCCATGAGCACGGCCGCCATCTCGAGCGCGATCAGCGCACCCACGCCCGCCGCCAGCGGGAAGTGCTTCCAGAAGCCCTCCCGCAAGCTGTCGACGTTTATGTCCAGCATCATCACCACGAACAGGAACAGCACCATCACGGCGCCCACATACACGAGCACGAGCGAGATCGCGAGGAACTCGGCGCGCAGCAGCAGCCAGATGGCCGATGCCTGGAAGAAGGCCAGAACCAGGTACAGCGCGGCGTACACGGGGTTGCGGGCGGTGATGACGCGGAATGCTGCGAACAGCAGCACCACGGCAAACAGATAGAACAGACCGGTCTTGACGTCCATTGGAATTCGAATTGGTACGGGTTTCGGGCTGAACCGGGTCAGCGGTACTTGGCGTCGGCCGCCTTGTTCGCTGCGATTTCCTTCTCGTAGCGGTCGCCAACGGCCAGCAGCATGTCCTTGGTGAAGTACAGGTCGCCGCGCTTTTCGCCGTGGTACTCGAAGATGTGCGTCTCGACGATCGAGTCGACCGGGCAGCTTTCTTCGCAGAAGCCGCAGAAGATGCACTTGGTCAGGTCGATGTCGTAGCGCGTCGTGCGGCGCGAGCCGTCGTCGCGCACGTCCGATTCGATGGTGATGGCCAGCGCCGGGCAGACGGCCTCGCAGAGCTTGCAGGCGATGCAGCGTTCTTCGCCGTTCTCATAGCGGCGCAGAGCGTGCAGGCCGCGGAAGCGCGGCGACAGCGGCGTCTTCTCTTCGGGGAACTGCACCGTGATCTTGCGGGCGAAGGCGTACTTGCCGGTGATGGCCAGGCCCTTGAACAGCTCGAACAGCATGAAGCTGCTCAGGAAGTCCTTGAGCGAGAAAGGCGCAGATGGTGTTGCGGTGTGCGCGGCAGACATGATGTTGGCGCTCCCTGTTATTTCCAGATGTTGAACGGCGTCTGCATCCAGCCACCGACCACGACCAGCCACACGAGCGTGACGGGAATGAAGATCTTCCAGCCCAGACGCATGATCTGGTCATAGCGGAAGCGCGGGAACGTCGAACGCACCCACAGGAACATGGTGACCACGCAGAAGGTCTTGAGGCCCAGCCAGATCCAGCCCGGGATGAAGCTCAGGAACTCGAACGGCGGCAGCCATCCGCCAAGGAACAGCACCACGGTCAGGATCGAGACGAGCCACATGTTGGCGTACTCGGCCAGGAAGAACATCGCGAAGCTCATGCCCGAGTACTCGATCATGTGGCCGGCCACGATTTCGGATTCGCCTTCCACCACGTCGAAGGGGTGGCGGTTGGTTTCGGCAAGGCCCGAAATGAAGTAGACGACGAAGATCGGCAGCAGCGGCAGCCAGTTCCACGACAGGAAGCCGACGCCCATGTTGGCGAACATGCCCTTGCCCTGCACGTTGACGATTTCCGTCATGTTCAGGCTGCCGGTGACCATCAGCACCACGACGAAGCAGAAGCCCATCGCGATTTCGTAGCTCACCATCTGTGCCGAGGCGCGCAGCGCGCCCAGGAAGGCGTACTTCGAGTTCGATGCCCAGCCGGCGATGATCACGCCGTACACCTCGAGCGAGGTGATGGCCATCACGAACAGCAGGCCGGCGTTGATGTTCGCCAGCGCCACATCGGGACCGAAGGGAATCACGGCCCACGCGGCCAGCGCCGGCATGATGGTCATGATCGGGCCGAGCAGGAACAGGCCCTTGTTGGCGACCGTCGGAAGAATGATTTCCTTGGTCATCAGCTTGAGCGCGTCGGCGATCGGCTGGAGCAGGCCAAGCGGTCCGATGCGGTTCGGGCCGATGCGGATCTGCGTGAAGCCGATGGCCTTGCGCTCCCACAGCGTGAGGTACGCCACGGCCAGCATCAGCGGAATGACGACGACGATGATCTTGATCAGCGTCCAGACCACCGGCCAGACCACGCCGGTCCACCAGCCTGCGGCAACCAGCCCTTGGCCGAAGCCATGAATGGTGTCGACGATCATGCCAGTGCCTCCTCGGCACGAGCCGACACGTTCGAACCGGCCGATGCGTTGCGTGCGTCGGCGGTCAGTTGCAGCGACGGTGCGCGACGCACGATCGAATCCAGTTGGTAGATGCTCGCGACCACGGGTGCGGCAACCGCGCCGTTCGAAGCGGCGGCATTCGCGGACGTGGCATTGCTCAGCGCATTCGCCGGCACCGCGCCCTTGTCACCCACGGTGGCCAGCACTTCGGCGGTCGATTCGAACGCGAAGCCGGGCAGGCCCAGCAGGTTGGCCAGCACGCGCAGCACCTTCCAGGCCGGACGCGTTTCGCCCTGCGGCTTCACGACGGCGTGGAAACCTTGCAGGCGGCCTTCGGCATTGACGAAGGTGCCAGGGGTTTCGGTGAACGGTGCGATCGGCAGCAGCACGTCGCTGAATTCGAGGTTGGCCTTGAAGGGGCTCAGCGTGACGACCATCTGCGCATTGCCGATGACATCGGCGGCGGCAGTACCTGCGGCCGAGTCGAACACCGGCTCGGTGTTCAGCAGCAGCACGGCCTTCAGGCCGGAGCCGGCGGCGAGCATGCGGCCGGCATCGAGGCCGCCGTTCTTCGGGAATGCGCCGACGATCTGCGCGCCCACGGTGTTGGCGGCTTCGGTCAGGTAGCCGACGGTGGCGCCGGTCTGCGCGCCGATCCAGTTGGCCAGCGCCAGCAGGCTGCTCGCCTGGGCGTGGTGCGCGGCGGCGTTGCCGAGCAGGATGGCCTTGCGCTCGCCGCTCAGCAGCGAGGCGGCGATCGCCTTCGCGGTGGCATCAGGTGCGTTCTTCGGTGCCAGCGGCGCAGCTGCACCGTTGGTCTCGCCGATGGCGGCGGCCACTGCTGCGAGTGCTTCGACCCACTGGCCGGCTTCGACGATGGACGACTGCGCCACGTTGATGGCCCAGGCGTCGCGGTCGGCCATCAGGCTTGCCGACGTGATCACCGACAGCGCGGCGCCCTTGCGCACGGCCTGGCGGATGCGTTGCGCGAACAGCGGGTGTTCCTTGCGCAGGTTCGAGCCCACGACCAGCGCGCGCTGCACTTGCGTGAGCGAGGCGATCGAGGTGCCGAGCCAGCGCACGCCTTCGAAGGCCGAGAATTCGGCGTTGCGCAGGCGGTAGTCGATGTTGTCGCTGCCGAGCTCACGCGTGAGCATGGTGGCGAGCTGCAGCTCTTCGAGCGTGCTGTGCGGGCTGACCAGCGTACCGATGCTCTGCGCGCCGTGATCGGCCTTGATCTGCTTCAGGCCATTGGCGACGTACTCGAGCGCCGTCTGCCAGTCGACCTGCTGCCACTGGCCGCCCTGCTTCAGCATGGGCTGCGTCAGGCGTTCCGGGCCGTTGAGGGCTTCGTACGAGAAGCGGTCGCGGTCGGCGATCCAGCATTCGTTGACGTCTTCGTTCTCGAGCGGCACCACGCGCATCACGCGGTTGTTCTTGACCTGGACGATCAGGTTGGCGCCGGTCGAATCGTGCGGGCTCACCGACTTGCGGCGCGACAGTTCCCAGGTGCGGGCACTGTAGCGGAAGGGCTTGCTCGTGAGCGCGCCGACCGGGCAGATGTCGATCATGTTGCCCGAGAGCTCGGAGTCGACCGAGTCGCCCACGAAGGTTTCGATTTCGGAGTGCTCGCCGCGGTTCGACATGCCGAGCTCCATCACGCCGGCCACTTCCTGGCCGAAGCGGACGCAGCGCGTGCAGTGGATGCAGCGGCTCATCTCTTCCATGCTGATCAACGGGCCGACGTCCTTGTGGAAGACGACGCGCTTTTCCTCTTCGTAGCGCGAAGAGGAACCGCCGTAGCCGACGGCCAGATCCTGCAGCTGGCATTCGCCGCCCTGGTCGCAGATCGGGCAATCCAGCGGGTGGTTGATCAGGAGGAACTCCATGACCGACTGCTGCGCCTTGATGGCCTTCTCGCTCTTGGTGCGGACGATCATGCCCTGCGTGACGGGCGTGGCGCAGGCCGGCATCGGCTTGGGCGCCTTTTCCACGTCCACGAGGCACATGCGGCAGTTGGCCGCGATGCTCAGTTTCTTGTGATAGCAGAAGTGCGGGATGTACGTGCCGGCCTTGTCGGCCGCATGCATGACCATGCTGCCTTCGGCGACTTCGACCTTCTTGCCGTCGAGTTCGATTTCAACCATATGTGTGTTTCTCGCGCTCAGGCCTTGACGGGCGCTTTCGGTACGTAGCCCGGGATCAGGGCCTCGAACTCGTGACGGAAATGCTTGATCATGGCGCGCACCGGCATCGCCGCCGCGTCGCCGAGGGCGCAGATCGTGCGACCCTGGATGTTGTCGGCCACCGAGTTCAGCAGGTCCATGTCGGACGCCCTGCCCTGCCCGTTGTGGATGCGGTCCACCACGCGGTAGAGCCAGCCCGTGCCTTCGCGGCAGGGCGTGCACTGGCCGCAGGACTCATGCATGTAGAAGTACGACAGGCGGCGCAGCGACTCGACCATCGAGCGGCTGTCGTCCATGACGATGACCGCGCCCGAGCCCAGCATCGAGCCGGCCTTGGAGATGGAGTCGTAGTCCATCGTGCAGTCCATCATGATCGACGCAGGCAGCACCGGGGCAGACGAACCACCGGGAATCACCGCCTTCAGCGTGCGGCCCTTGCGCACGCCACCGGCCAGCTCGAGGAGCTTGGAGAACGGGGTGCCCATCGGGACTTCGTAGTTGCCGGGCAGCTCGACGTCACCGCTCACCGAGTAGATCTTGGTGCCGCCGTTGTTCGGCTTGCCGCACTCGAGGTAGGCCTGGCCGCCGTTGCGGATGATCCAGGGCACCGCCGCGAAGGTCTCGGTGTTGTTGATGGTGGTCGGCTTGCCGTACAGGCCGAAGCTCGCCGGGAACGGCGGCTTGAAGCGCGGCTGGCCCTTCTTGCCTTCGAGCGATTCGAGCAGCGCGGTTTCCTCGCCGCAGATGTAGGCGCCGAAGCCATGAGCCGCGTGCAACTGGAAGTTGTACGTGCTGCCCATGATCTTGTCGCCGAGGTAGCCGGCGGCGCGCGCTTCTTCAAGCGCTTCCTCGAAGCGATCGTAGGTCTGAAAGATCTCGCCGTGGATGTAGTTGTAGCCCACGCTGATGCCCATCGCGTATGCGGCGATGGCCATGCCTTCAATGACGATGTGCGGGTTGAACTGCAGGATGTCGCGGTCCTTGCACGTACCCGGCTCACCTTCGTCCGAATTGCAGACGAGGTACTTCTGGCCCGGAAACTGGCGGGGCATGAAGCTCCACTTCAGGCCCGTCGGGAAACCGGCGCCGCCGCGGCCGCGCAGGCCCGAGGCCTTGACTTCGGCAATCACCTGGTCGGGCGTGAGGCCCTCGGTGAGGATCTTGCGCAGGGCCTGGTAGCCGCCGCGCGCCTCGTAGTCGGCCAGGCGCCAGTTGGTGCCATCGAGGCCCGCGTAGATCTGCGGCTCGATGTGGCGGTCATGGAAACAGGTCTGGACACCCGTCGCCTGGAACTGCTGGAGCACTTGTTCGGGTGACATCAGGAAGCCTCCCCCTTGGTGGCCGGCGCGGCGTTGCGCAGGCCGTCGACCAGCTGGTCGAGCTTCTCGTTGGTCATGAAGCTGCACATCGTGCGGTCGTTGACCAGCATCACGGGCGAATCGGCGCAGGCGCCGAGGCATTCGCTCTGCTGCAGCGTGAACAGGCCGTCGGCCGTGGTCTCGCCCATCTTGATGCCGAGCTTCTTCTCGAGATGCACGAGGGCGGTGACGCCATCGCGCAGCTGGCAAGGCAGGTTGGTGCACACGTTGAGCTTGAACTTGCCCACCGGATGCTGGTTGTACATGTTGTAGAAGGTCGTCACCTCGTGCACGGCGATGGGCGCCATGCCGAGGTACTCGGCGATCTCGCGCTCGCGCTGCAGGCTGACGTAGCCCTCGTCCTGCTGGACGATGGACAGGCAGGCCATCACGGCCGACTGCTTGCCCGCTTCGGGGTACTTCGCCACCTCGCGCGCAAAGCGCTCGAGGATCGCAGGCTCCAGAGGGGCAGAAGGCGCCGAGGGCGCCGTGTCATGGTGGTGGGTCGAGGAAGTCATTCGCTCTTTCTCACCTGTCGATCTCGCCGAACACGATGTCCATCGTGCCGATCACCGCGACAGCGTCGGCGATCATGTGACCGCGCGACATTTCGTCGAGGGCGGCGAGGTGCGGGAAACCAGGGGCGCGGATCTTCAAGCGGTACGGCTTGTTGGCGCCGTCGCTCACGAGATAGATGCCGAACTCGCCCTTCGGATGCTCGACGGCGGCATACGCCTCGCCTTCGGGCACATGGAAGCCTTCGGTGAAGAGCTTGAAATGGTGGATCAGCTCCTCCATGTTCGCCTTCATCGATTCGCGCGCAGGCGCGGCGACCTTGTGGTTGTCGGTGATGACAGGACCGGGGTTGGCACGCAGCCAGGCCGAGCACTGCTGGATGATCCGGTTGGCCTGGCGCATCTCTTCGACGCGAACCAGGTAGCGGTCGTAGCAGTCGCCGGTCTTGCCGACGGGCACGTCGAACTGCATGCGGTCGTAGACGTCGTAGGGCTGCTTCTTGCGCAGGTCCCATTCGATGCCCGAGCCACGCAGCATGGGGCCGGTGAAGCCGAGGTTCAGCGCGCGCTCCGGCGAGACCACGCCGATGCCCACGGTGCGCTGCTTCCAGATGCGGTTGTCGGTGAGCAGCGTCTCGTACTCGTCGACCATCTTCGGGAAGCGCTTGCAGAAGTCGTCGACGAAGTCGAGCAGCGAGCCCTGGCGGTTCTCGTTGAGCTTCTCGATGGCCTTCGCGTTCTTGACCTTGCTGACCTTGTACTGCGGCATCGCATCCGGCAGGTCGCGGTACACGCCACCCGGACGGAAGTACGCCGCGTGCATGCGCGCGCCGGAAACGGCCTCGTACATGTCGAACAGGTCTTCACGCTCGCGGAAGCAGTAGATGAGCATGTTCATCGCACCGCAGTCCAGGCCGTGAGCACCGAGCCACAGCAGGTGATTCAGCAGGCGGGTGATCTCGGCGAACATCACGCGGATGTACTGCGCGCGCTCCGGCACCTCGAGGCCCAGCATCCGCTCGATGGCGAGGCAGTAGGCGTGCTCGTTGCTCATCATCGACACGTAGTCGAGACGGTCCATGTACGGCAGCGACTGGATGAAGGTACGCGATTCGGCGAGCTTCTCGGTGGCGCGGTGCAGCAGGCCGATGTGGGGGTCGGCACGCTGGATCACTTCGCCGTCCAGCTCGAGCACGAGGCGCAGCACGCCGTGCGCTGCCGGGTGCTGGGGACCGAAGTTGAGTGTGTAGTTCTTGATTTCGGCCATATCAGTCAGTGCAAACCGCCGCCGTAGTTGTCTTCGCGGATCACGCGCGGGGTGATTTCGCGCGGCTCGATGGAAACCGGCTGGTAGACCACGCGCTTCTGTTCTTCGTCGTAACGCATCTCGACGTGACCCGACACCGGGAAGTCCTTACGGAACGGATGACCGATGAAGCCGTAGTCGGTCAGGATGCGACGCAGGTCGTCGTGACCTTCGAACACGATGCCGTAGAGGTCGAAGGCCTCGCGCTCGAACCAGGTGGCGGCATTCCAGACGGACTGCAGCGAGTCGACGACGGGGAAGTCATCGCTGTCCGCGAACACCTTGAGGCGTAGGCGCTGGTTGAGGCTCACAGACATCAGGTGGGAAACGACACCATAGCGCGCACCCTGCCACTCGCCTTCGCGGTAGCTGGAGTAGTCCATGCCGCAGAGATCGATCAGTTGCTCGAAGCGGCAGCCGGGCGCATCGCGCAACAGCAAGGAGGCTTCGAGATAGTCGGCGGCGCCGACCACGACGGTCACTTCGCCGAGGGCAACGGTCACGCTCTTGGCCTTGGCGCCGAGAGTCTCGGCGACGGTGGCGCGCAGCACCTCCGGCGAAATTGCAAAGTCAGTCATCGTCGGCAGTCCCTCAGGCGCGGGCAATGGTGTTGGTGCGGCGAATCTTCTGCTGCAACTGGATCACGCCGTAGAGCAAGGCCTCGGCGGTGGGCGGGCAACCCGGAACATAGACGTCGACCGGCACGATGCGGTCGCAGCCGCGCACGACCGAATAGCTGTAGTGGTAGTAGCCACCGCCATTCGCGCACGAACCCATGGAGAGAACCCAGCGCGGCTCGGGCATCTGGTCGTAGACCTTGCGCAGAGCCGGAGCCATCTTGTTGCACAGCGTACCGGCCACGATCATCAGATCGGACTGGCGCGGGCTGGGGCGGAACAGCATGCCGAAGCGGTCGATGTCGTAGCGGGCGGCGCCCGCATGCATCATCTCCACCGCACAGCATGCAAGGCCGAAGGTCATCGGCCAGAGAGAACCAGTCTTCGCCCAGTTGACGACCGAATCGTAGGTCGTGGTGACGAAGCCTTCCTTGAGAACGCCTTCAATGGCCATCGTGTTTCTTCCTTGTCATTCCCAGTCGAGCGCACCCTTTTTCCACTCGTAGGCGAAGCCCACGACGAGGATGGCGAGAAAGATCATCATGGCCCAGAAGCCGACAGCACCGATCTCCTTGAGCGCAATGGCCCACGGAAAGAGAAAGGCAATCTCGAGATCGAACAGGATGAAGAGAATCGCGACGAGGTAATAGCGCACGTCGAACTTCATGCGCGCATCCTCGAAGGCTTCAAAGCCACACTCGTAGGGAGCGTTCTTTGCGGCGTCGGGCCTGTTGGGGCCGAGAATGTATCCGATGACCTGAGGGGCGACGCCTACGCCGACTCCGACCAGAATGAACAAAAGGACGGGGAGGTAGGAGTCGAGATTCATCGAGAGTTTTTCACCGCTTGCCACCGGCAGGAAGAACCTCTGGATGAGGCTTTCTGCCGATGAGATTTGGTGCGGTCGGCGAGACTCGAACTCGCACAGCTTTCGCCACTACCCCCTCAAGATAGCGTGTCTACCAATTTCACCACGACCGCGGTTTTTTCTGTTCGGATGGCATGAGGTACCTGCAAGAGGAATTTGGCTTTCCGAACAGATTTAGAGTTTACCCTGAAATGGAGCCATTTCTCACGGGCAACTCATGAAAACGAGTTGATTACTTGCTCGGAATCTGGCCCGCACCCGAAACAGGGGCTGCAGGAGCCGAAGCAGGAGCATTGGGAGCAGCAGCACCAGGAATTTCGTTGGCCGCACCGGAGGTCGGCGCAGCAGGCGCACCCACCGTTGCACGCTCCAGAAGACTGCCGCCGCCAGCGGGACGCGCGTGGCTGAAATAGGCAAGCAGCAGCGTGCATGCGAAGAACACGGCAGCGAGCACCGCCGTTGTGCGCGAGAGGAAGTTGGCACTGCCGCTGGCACCGAACAGGCTGCCCGCGCTGCCGCTGCCGAAGGCCGCGCCCATGTCGGCACCCTTGCCGTGCTGGATCAGGATCAGGCCGATCATTGCGAGGGCAGCCAGCATCTGCACGCCGACCAGAAGGTTGAGGACCAGGTTCATTCGTTCTTACTCCTAATTTGATGCAGCCGTTGCGCGTTCAGCGCGCAGCGGCGGAAATGATCTGCAGAAAGTCGGGCGCCTTGAGCGATGCGCCACCGATGAGGCCGCCATCGATGTCGGCCTGTGCCAGCAGCTCGGCGGCATTCGCCGCATTCATGCTGCCACCGTAGAGGATGCGGATGCCGGCGGCATGCTCGCTCGCCGCGTGATGCAGCTGTGCGCGCAGCACTGCGTGCACCGCCTGCGCCTGTTCAGGCGTAGCCGTCTTGCCCGTGCCGATGGCCCACACAGGCTCGTACGCCACGACGATCTCGCTGATGCAATGGCCGTTCACATGAATGACCGCAGCCAGCTGGCGCTTGACGACTTCTTCGGTCTGCCCTGCTTCGCGCTGTGCCAGCGTTTCGCCCACGCACACGATCGGCGTGATGCCGCCGGCCAGCGCCGCAGCCGTCTTGGCAGCGACCACATCGTCGGTCTCGCCGTGATACTGCCGGCGCTCCGAATGACCGACGATGGCATAGCGCACACCGAAGTCCTTCAGCATCGCGGCCGACTGCTCGCCGGTGAACGCACCTTGCGGATGCGCCGAAATGTCCTGCGCACCGAGCCCCAGCGCCGGCGAACCCGCCAGCAGCGATTGCAGTTGCGCGAAGTAAGGCGCGGGCGCGCACAGGGCCACGTCGCAAGCCGCCGGGCTTGCGGCCAGGCCCTGCTGCAGGGCCTTCACCAGCGCCTCGTTGGCAGCCAGGCTGCCGTTCATCTTCCAGTTGCCGGCGATCAGCTTCTTCTTGGTTGTCATCGCGTTCGTCTTCTCGTCACTCACCATGTCAGCACGATCTTGCCGATGTGCTGGTTCGATTCCATCAGCGCATGAGCCCGGGCCGCGCCGCTGGGCTCACCTGCTGCAGCAAAGGTGCTATGGATCACGGGCTTGATCGCGCCGCTTTCCAGCAGCGGCCAGACCTTCTCGCGCAACGCCTTGGCGATGGCACCCTTGAACGCCACCGGCCGCGGACGCAGCGTCGAGCCGGTGATCGTGAGCCGCCTGCGCAGCACGAGGCCCGCATTGATCTCGCTCTTCACGCCGCCCTGCACCGCGATGATGACCAGACGACCGTCTTCGGCCAGGCATTCGACCTCGCGCGCCACGTAATCGCCCGCAACCATGTCGAGCACCACGTCCACGCCCTTGCCACCAGTGAGCTTCTTCGCCTCTTCGACGAAGTCGCTCGTGCGGTAGTTGATGGCGTGGTCGGCGCCGAGCTTGAGGCAGGCTTCGCACTTGTCGTCGCTGCCGGCCGTGACGATCACGATGGCGCCGAGCGCCTTGGCGATCTGGATCGCCGTGACGCCGATGCCGCTCGAGCCGCCCTGGATCAGCAGCGTCTCGCCCTTCTGCAGGCGGCCGCGCTCGAACACGTTGCTCCAGACGGTGAAGAAGGTCTCGGGCAGCGACGCCGCCTCGAGATCGCTCCACCCCTTGGGCACGGGCAGGCACTGCGCCACGGGCGCCACGCACAGCTCGGCATAGCCGCCGCCGGCGATCAGCGCGCAGACGCGGTCGCCGACCTTGAAGCCCGCCTCGGCCAGCGCCGCGGCGTCGCCCGAGACGATCTCGCCAGCCACTTCGAGGCCTGGCAGATCGGACGCGCCCGGCGGCACGGGATAGTGCCCCTTGCGCTGCAACACGTCCGGACGATTGACGCCACTCGCCGCGACGCGGATCAGCAGCTCGCCCGCGCCCGCCACAGGGTCGGGACGCTCGGCGACGCGCAGCACCTCGGGGGCGCCGTACGAAGTGATTTCAATGGCTTTCATGGTCTTTCGGCCTCCAACGCCCGCAGATGGGGCGAAGCTTGACGTTCAAAAGATAGCAGCGGCAGCCACAGGGACCGCCGTTGCGCCCTTCTTACTCCTGAGGCTCGCGCGGGGCCTGCTGCGGCTGCTCGCCGGCAGGGGCTTCGCTGCGCGGCTGCTGTTGCTGCTCGCCGTTGAAGCGCGGTGCGCGTTCGCCGCGGTCGCCGCGATCACCACCACGGTCACCGCGATCGCCACGGTCGCCGCGTTCACGACGCTCGCCGCGGTCACCACGGTCTTCGCGGGGCGGGCGCTCGCTGTATTCCATGCCGGCCGGACGCTCGGTCAGGGCCTTCATGGACAGCTTGACGCGGCCCTTCTCATCCGTTTCCAGGACCTTGACCTTCACGATCTGGCCTTCGCTCAGGTAGTCGGTCACCTTCTCGACGCGCTCGTGCGCGATCTGGCTGATGTGCAGCAGGCCGTCCTTGCCGGGCAGCAGGTTGATGAGCGCGCCGAAGTCCAGGATCTTGGTGACCGGGCCTTCGTAGACCTTGCCGATTTCGACTTCGGCCGTGATCTGCTCGATGCGCTTCTTGGCCAGCTCGGCCTTTTCCGGATCGGTCGAGGCGATGGTGATGGTGCCGTCTTCGTCGATGTTGATCGTCGTGCCGGTCTCTTCCTGCAGGCCGCGGATGACGGCGCCGCCCTTGCCGATCACGTCGCGGATCTTCTCGGGGTTGATCTTCAGCGTGGTCAGGCGCGGAGCGAACTGCGACACGTCGGCCTTGGCCTCGCCCATCGCTTCCTGCATCTTGCCGAGGATGTGCATGCGCGCTTCCTTGGCCTGTGCCAGTGCGACCTGCATGATCTCCTTGGTGATGCCCTGGATCTTGATGTCCATCTGCAAGGCGGTGATGCCGTTGGTCGTGCCGGCCACCTTGAAGTCCATGTCACCCAGGTGATCTTCGTCGCCCAGGATGTCGGTCAGCACCGCGAAGCGGTTGTCTTCCTTGATCAGGCCCATGGCGATGCCGGCCACGTGCGCCTTCATGGGCACGCCGGCGTCCATCATCGAGAGGCAGCCGCCACACACCGATGCCATCGACGACGAGCCGTTCGACTCGGTGATTTCCGACACCACGCGAACCGTGTACGGGAACTCTTCCTTGTTCGGCAGCACGGCGACGAGCGCGCGCTTGGCCAGGCGGCCGTGGCCGATTTCGCGGCGCTTGGTCGAGCCCATGCGGCCCACTTCGCCGGTGGCAAAAGGAGGCATGTTGTAGTGGAACAGGAAGCGGTCTTCGTACTCGCCGGCCAGCGCGTCGATGCGCTGCGCGTCGCGTTCGGTGCCGAGCGTGGTGATGACCAGCGCCTGCGTTTCGCCGCGCGTGAACAGGGCCGAACCGTGGGTGCGGGGCAGCACCGAGTTGCGGATCTCGATGGGGCGCACGGTGCGCGTGTCGCGGCCGTCGATGCGGGGTTCGCCCGACAGGATCTGGCTGCGCACGATCTTCGATTCGATGGCGAACAGCAGGTCGCTGACCTTGCCGGAGTCGAATTCGGCACCTTCGGCCTTCAGGGCCTCGAGAACGCTGGCGTTGGCTTCGCGCAGGGCTTGCGTACGTGCCTGCTTGCTGCGGATCTGGTAGACGGCGCGCAGCTTGTCTTCGGCCAGGCCCTTGACCTTGGCGACGAAGGCCTCGTCTTCGGCGGGCGCCTGCCAGTCCCACACGGGCTTGCCGGCGTCGCGCACGAGTTCATGGATCGCGTTGATGGCGATGTTGGCCTGCTCGTGGCCGAACACCACGCCGCCCAGCATGATTTCTTCGCTGAGCTGCAGGGCTTCGGATTCGACCATCAGCACGGCGGCTTGCGTACCGGCGACGACGAGGTCCATCTGCGAATCCTTGCGGGCGGTCTGGCCCGGATTCAGCACGTACTGGCCGTTGATGTAGCCCACGCGGGCGGCACCGATCGGGCCGTTGAACGGCACGCCGGAGATCGACAGCGCGGCGCTCACGCCGATCATGGCGGCGATGTCGGCGTCGACTTCGGGGTTCAGCGAGATCGTGTGGATGACCACATGCACTTCGTTCAGGAAGCCTTCGGGGAACAGCGGGCGGATCGGGCGGTCGATCAGGCGGCTGGTCAGCGTTTCGTGTTCGCTGGGCTTGGCTTCGCGCTTGAAGAAGCTGCCGGGGATCTTGCCGGCGGCGTAGGTCTTCTCGATGTAGTCGACGGTCAGCGGGAAGAAGTCCTGGCCGGGCTTGGCCGACTTGGAGGCGACCACGGTCGCGAGGATGACGGTGCCGTCGATGTCGACGAGCACTGCACCGCTGGCCTGGCGGGCGATTTCGCCCGTTTCCATGACCACGGTCTTGTCGCCCCATTGGAACGACTTGGTGACTTTGTTGAAGAGGCTCATGTTTTGCTCCTGTTTTGATAGCGAACTACACGGAGTCCGCAGGTGACGGAGGCTTCTCAGAACACGATGCCATTCCAGCGAAGCTCGGGGAGAACTTCATTGGAATGACACAGCTTCGCTCTGTTTGGGCACTCCGAAAGTGGATCGCGAAGTAAAAAACGCCTGAGCTAGCGGACTAACCCAGGCGTTTTTTCATGCGATTTGGATTACTTGCGCAGACCCAGCTTGGCGATCAGCGCGGTGTAACGGTCGGCATCCTTGGACTTGAGGTAGTCGAGGAGCTTGCGACGGCGGCTCACCATGCGCAGCAGGCCGCGACGACCGTGGTGGTCCTTGGCGTGCGTCTTGAAGTGAGGGGTGAGCTCGTTGATGCGGGCGGTCAGCAGTGCGACTTGCACTTCGGGGCTGCCGGTGTCGTTGGCGGCGCGGGCGTTGTCCTTGACAACTTCGGCCTTGATGGAGGCTGCGATCATGTTGATTTCCTTGTTCCGGGATGTTTGACTTGCGGCGGGGACTGGAACTGCCCTCGCCGTGCGCCTTGCGGCATGCAAAGCCTTGGAATTATAGCCCGACCGCCCTTCCCGGGCTTTTCGCCCCCTTGGAAGGCCCGGAAGGCCTTCCGTCGAGCGACGCCAGCCCCACCGCACCCAGCACGCAGGCGGCCCCGCCGATCTGGCCCGGGCTGATGCTTTCGCCCAGCCAGAGCGCCGCCAGCACCAGCGCCGAAACCGGCAGCACGGCGGTGAAAAGCGCCGCCTCGGCCCCATTCAGCCGGGAAGATCCGGCGAACCACAGCACGAAGCCCAGCACCGTGGGCACCAGCGCGTAGTAGGCGACACCGGCCAGGGCGTCCGCAGGCAGGGGCTGCACCCAGGCCCGCTCGAACAGGGCGGGCACCAGCGACAGCAGCAGCCCGAAAGCCGTCATCAGCGTGGACAGCGCGAGCGGACTCACCGGCACCCGCAGCCGCTTGTTGAGCAGGATGAACATCGCCTCGCAGACCACGGCGCCCAGCACCAGCAGGTTGCCGATCAGCGCCGCAGGGGATTTCGAGTCCCCTGCCGAAACCGCCCCCGCCCCAGGCCAGCTGATCGCCAGCACCCCGGCCGTCGCCAGCACGATGCTGCCCACCAGATACCGCCCCGGCCGCTCGCGCAGCGCGATCACCGCCACCAGCGCCGCCACCGCCGGCAAGGTGCCCGCCACCACGCCCGCGCTGGCAGCCGGCGCCCAGCGCACGCCGAGGATCAACAGCACGGTGTAGCCCACGCTTCCCAGCCCGGCCTGGCACACCAGCAGCGCCAGGTCGCGCCGATCGGGCCTCGGCCACGGCGCTCGGGTCAGCCGCAGCAGCACCAGGAACACCGGCAGCGCCAGCGCGAAGCGCAGCGCGGTCGCGGTGAAAGGCGGCAGCCCCGCCGCGATGACCTTGCTGGCCACCACCGTGCTCCCGACCGTGACCATTGCCAGCGCGCAAAGCGCCATGCCTTTCAACCGTTGCGACGACATCTCGGGCCTTTCCGAAAAGAAAACCCGAGCTTCGCGGCCCCTGCGCGCCGCGTATTGAACGAAATTGCAGCCGGCGTGCTACTTCTGCCGCGCCAGCCAGTCGCGCAGCCGCTCCACGCCCTTCTCCAGCCGCTGCGGGTCCTTCGAAGCGAAGCACCAGCGCAGCCAGCCCTGCGCCTCGGGCGCGAAGGCATTGCCCGGCGCGAGGCCCAGGCCGGCCTCGGCCACCAGCCGCTTGGCCACCTCGAGCGAATCGCCGAAGCCTTCCAGACGGAAGAAGGCGTACATGCCGCCCTTGGCCGGCGCCACCTGCACGCCCGGCAGCGCAGCCAGCAGCGGCACCAGCGTGTCGCGGCACTGCTTGAGGTGCGCCACCACGCGCGGCGTGATCTCGGCCGTGTGCTCGATGGCGGCGATGGCGGCGCGTTGCGTGAACACGCTGGCGCACGAGGTGTTGAACTCGATCAGCTTGCCGATGTCGTCCACCATCGAGGGCGGCAGCACCAGCCAGCCCAGGCGCCAGCCGGTCATCAGGAAGCTCTTGGAGAAGCTGTGCGTGACCACCAGGCGGTCGTCGGGCTTCGAGATGTCGAGGAAGCTCGGCGCGCAGGCGTTGGGCGTGGGCTCGAAGTAGAGCCGCTCGTACACCTCGTCGGCCAGGATCCAGGTGCCGGTCTGGCGGCAATGGTCGAGCACGGCCTGCTGCTCCTCGCGGGTCATGGTCCAGCCCGTGGGATTGTTCGGCGCGTTGACGATCAGCAGCTTCGTCGTCGACGTGACCGCCGCGCGCAGCGCCGGCAGGTCGAGCGTCCACTGGCCGTTCACCGGCACCAGCGGCAGCGTGCGCACGTGCGCGCCCATGATGGCGGGCTGCGCTGTCAGGTTGGGCCACACGGGCGTGACGGCGACCACGTCGTCGCCCGCATCGACCAGCGCCTGCACCGCGAGCATCAGTGCGCTCACGCCGCCCGAGGTGACGGCGATACGCGCCGCATCGATCGTCGGATGCAGCGCGCTCGAATAGCGCGCGATGGCTTCGCGCAGCTCGGGCAGGCCGAGGTTGTGGGCGTAGAAGGTCTCGCCGCGCTGCAGCGATTCGATGGCCGCCTGGCGGACCACCTCGGGAGTGACTTCGTCGCTCTCGCCGAACCAGAAGGCCAGCACATCGTCGCGGCCCATGCCGGCATTGGCGACTTCGCGGATCTTCGATGCTTCGAGGTTGTGGATGGCTTCACGCATATCCGGTGTTCCTGTTCTTCGTCAACTTCAGGTCAAGGTTTCTTCATCTTGCACGAGGTCGGCAGCTCGGCGCGTTCGGGGGCGATCGTCTTGACCACGCGGAAGCCGTAGCCCGAGCCTTCCACGTCGAACTGCACGCCCGGCCTGCCCTGCCGGTCCATCACGCCGACCACGAGCTGCTGCTGGAACTGGTGGTCCGCCGCGCGCATGCGCCCGCGCTGGCCGTACAGGCTCACGTCGGCCTGCTCCAGCGCACGCGCCACCGGCACCGCTTCGACGCTGCCGGCGCGCTCGACGGCCTGCACGAGCGCCTCGATCATCAGCTGCAGCCGCATGTGCACGTAGTCGTCGGATGGCTTCGGAAAGCGCGCCCGGAAGGCGCGATAGAAGGCCTCGGACTGTGCCGTCTGCACGTTGGGCAGCCAGTCGGCCACCGCGACCACACGCCCGATGCCCGCGTCGCCGATGGCCGCCGGCGCGCCCAGCGCATTGCCGTAGAAGGTGTAGAAGCTGCCGTTGAAGCCCGCTTCGCGCGCTGCCTTCACCAGCAGCGTGAGGTCGTTGCCCCAGTTGCCCGTGACCACCGCCTGCGCGCCGCTGGCGATGATCTTCGTGGCGTAGGGCGCGAAGTCCTTCACCTTGCCCATGGGGTGCAGCTCGTCGCCGACGATCTCCACGTCGGGCCGCTGCGCGCCGAGCTGCCTGCGCGCTTCGCGCAGCACGGCCTGGCCGAAGCTGTAGTCCTGCCCGATCAGGTAGACGCGCTTGAGCGTTGCGTCGTCCTTCACCACGTCCATCAGCGCGGCCATGCGCATGTCGGCGTGCGCGTCGAAGCGGAAGTGCCAGAAGCTGCAGCGCTCGTTCGTGAGCGAGGGATCGACCGCCGCGTAGTTCAGGAAGATCGCGCGCCGCGAAGGATCGCGCTCGTTGTTCTTGTCGATGGCATCGACCAGCGCCGCAGCCGTGGCCGACGAATTGCCCTGCAGCACGATGCGTGCGCCGTCGTCCAGCGCGGCGCGCAGCGCGGAAAGCGCTTCCTCGTTCTGTCCCTTGCTGTCGTAGCGGTCGAGCTGCAACGGGCGCGCACCTCCGGGAACACCGGGCAGCTTGACCCCGCCGCGCGCATTCACGCGCTCCACCGCCCACAGCAGGTTGCGGAACACCGCCTCTCCGGTGTTGGCGAAGGGCCCGCTCATGCTTTCGATGAGAGCCAGGCGAATGGGCGCGGGAGGCGTCTGCGCAAGCGCTGCGAAGGGCCTCGCGCATAGCGCCAGCGCCGCGAATTTCAAGGCCTCGCGACGCAAATTAAAGGGGGGATTCATTGTCTTGAAACGCGTGCCGCTGCGCCTAGATGAGGTCTCAAGCGGCACTCACGATTGAACGGCCGCGCAGTGTAAGGGACACACATTCCTTGTCCCCATTGTGTTGATTCAGGAGTTCTTCATCATGTTTTTCGCCCCTACCCTTCGCACCGCCCGCTTCGCTCCCCGCGCGTATGACCGCTCGTTCGAACGCTTCGTGAACGAAGCCTTCGCAGGCGCCCGCCGCTCGCCCCTGGTGGAGCAGGACGACAAGAGCTGGACCCTCTCGCTCGACGTTCCGGGCTTCGCGCGCGAAGACCTCGCGATCAGCATCGAAGGCGCCGTCCTGCGCATCGAAAGCAAGGCAGAAGCCAAGCGCCAGTTCAAGGCCGCCTACGAACTGCCGCAGGACATCGACGTGGCCGCCAGCGAAGCGAAGCTCGAGAACGGCGTGCTCACGCTGAAGCTCGGCAAGCTTGTGCCGGTGAGCCAGGCCACGCAGTTGCAAATCAACTAATTCGGCCTATGCCCACAAGAGGAAAATGTTAGTAAGGCCCGCTTTTTGACTTTAAACGAGCACCTTATTCACAATAGCGCTGGATAACGTCACATGATGTGACGTTTTCTTAGAACTTTCTTCTTCGTGGGCGTCTTGTAAACGCACTGAACTAGCTACGGTGCGGTTCGGGTGCCCCCAAAAGGCACCATGAAAACGCATCTTCAGCCCGCCAATCCCAACGAACAATCCGACACGCTCCTGGTGTTCCTGCCCGGGGCGTACCTGAAGCCCGACGAGTTCGAGCGCGAGGGCTTCATCGACGCGGTGCGCGAGCGCCATCTGGCGGCCGACGCCCTGCTGGTCGACGCGGACGTTTCCTACTACTACGAGCAGACTCTGAGCGACCGCCTGCACACCGAGGTCATCGAGCCGCAGCGCGCCAAGGGCTACAAGTCGATCTGGCTCGTGGGCATTTCCATCGGCGGCTTCGGCGCGCTGATCCACGAACTGGCGCGGCCGGGCTCGGTCGACGGCATCGTGGCGCTTGCGCCCTACCTCGGACGCCGGGTGCTCGGCGCGGAAATCAAGAAGGCCGGCGGCCTGCGCGCCTGGCAGGCTCCCACCGGGCCGCAGCCCGACGAGGAACCCGACCGCAAGCTCTGGCCCTTCTTCCAGCAGTACCTGGAAGCCAAGCCGTCGAAGAACCTGCCGCCGCTGTACCTCGGGTTCGGGCTCGAGGACCGCTTCGCCAGCAACCACAAGCTGCTGGCCGACGCCCTGCCGCCGGGGCGCGTCTTCACGACCGAGGGCGGCCACGACTGGCCGCAATGGCGCCAGCTATGGCGCAATGTGCTGGACGTGCTGCCGCTGCCGGCCGCCGGCAGGTCGCCGAAGCAAACGATTACGCAGTCTCAGGTAACGCCGCCTCGGGCTCGGACAGCGACGCCATGGGCCATCGCGGCCTGACGTCGAAGGCATAGCGCTCGCTCGCCTGCGACAACCCCGACTGCAGCCGCATCGCGGCGGCCATGGCGATCATGGCGCCGTTGTCGGTGCACAGGTGCAGCTCGGGGTAGTGCACCCGCACCTTGCGCTTGGCGCAGGCCGCATTCAGCTGCTCGCGCAGGCTCCTGTTGGCCCCCACTCCACCGGCCACCACCAGCCGCTTGAGGCCGGTCTGGTCCAGTGCAGCCAGCGATTTCTTCAGCAGCACCTCGACGATGGCCGCCTGCGTGGATGCCGCCAGGTCCGCCTTGCGAGCCTCGAGCTCGTCGCCCAGCTTCTTGGCCTGCGTGAGCACGGCCGTCTTCAGACCGGCGAAGGAAAAATCGAGATCACCGCTGTGCAGCAGCGGGCGCGGCAGCTTGAAGGCCACGGCATCGCCGCCTTCGGCCAGCTTCGCCAGCCACGGCCCGCCGGGATACGGCAGGCCCATCAGCTTGGCGCTCTTGTCGAAGGCCTCGCCGGCCGCGTCGTCGATGGTCTCGCCGAGCAGCTCGTAGCGGCCCACGCCGTCCACGCGCATCAGCTGCGTGTGGCCGCCCGACACCAGCAGCGCGACGAAGGGAAACTCCGGCGGATCGGCGCTCAGGAACGGCGACAGCAGGTGCCCTTCGAGGTGATGCACACCCAGCACCGGCTTGCCCAGCGCCACGCCCAGCGCACAGGCCACGCCCGCGCCCACCAGCAGCGCGCCCGCGAGCCCCGGCCCGCGCGTGTAGGCCACCACGTCGATCTCGTCCAGCGAGCGGCCGGCTTCGGCCATGACCGTCTCGGTCAGCGGCAGCACGCGGCGGATGTGGTCGCGGCTTGCCAGTTCGGGCACCACGCCGCCGTAGGCCTGGTGCATGGCGATCTGGCTGTGCAGCGCGTGCGAGCACAGCACCGGCAGCGCGCTGCCTTGCGACGAGACCAGCGCCACGCCGGTCTCGTCGCAGGATGATTCGATTCCCAACAAGAGCATGCCGCCGAGTGTAGGCGCGGGCCCCCGCCCGGCGCCCGCGAAGGGGCAAGCGGCGGCGATGGGTGCCTCGCGAGGCACGGATGTTGCAGTGACGCTGCCAGAGCCCCGCGCCCCACCATGAAATCCGGACTGAGTTTCCTCATCGCCGCCCGTCGCTGCGAAATCGACGAGCTGGACCGGCTCGCGCGCACCAGCGAGCTGGTGGGCCTGATCGGCCGGCTGGTCCACGCGCTGCAGCGCGAGCGCGGCATGTCGAACATGTTCCTCACCTCGCGCGGCGTCCGCTTCGCCGAGCAGCGCGGCCCGCAGATCGCCGAATGCGTCGTGCTCGAGCAGGAGGTCCGCGCCTGCTTCGACCAGCTCGAGGCCGACAACTACCACCGCGGCTCCGACGCCGGCAACAACGCGCGCCTGTTCAGCCGCATCGCCTGGGTGCTGCCGGGCCTGGACGCCCTGCCCGCCCTGCGCCGGCGCATCGACGCGCTCGAACTCAAGCCGGCCCAGTCCACCGCCGCCTTCGCCAAGCTCGTCGCCGGCCTGCTCTCGGTGGTGTTCGAGGCGGCCGACGGCGCCACCGACCCCGAGATCTCGCGCCTGCTGGTTGCGATGTTCAACTTCATGCAGGGCAAGGAGTTCGCCGGCCAGGAGCGCGCATTCGGCTCCGCCGCGCTCGCTCTGGGCCGCAGCGACGAGGCGCAGCGCCTGCAGTGGCTGCACCTGATCGAATCGCAGGAGCGCTGCTTCCAGGTCTTCACCGATTTCTCGGGCGAAGAGGTGCTCGCGCTCTGGCGCGACAGCCAGCCCGACACCGAAGTGGCCGAGCTGGAGCGCATCCGCCGGCGAGGCGCAGTGTCCGCACCGGCCGACGTGCCGCTGAGCCAGGCCTGGTTCGACTGTTGCACCCGCCGCATCGATGCCATGAAGATCGTGGAGGAACGCCTGGCCGGCGACCTGCGCGCGCTGTGCGAGCACAAGACCGCGCAGGCCCGCAGCGAGCTTCGCGAATACCGCCAACTCCTCGACTCGCTGGCGCCCCAGGCCGGCGCCCTTTTCTTCGACGACGCCGATGCCCAGGCGGCCGCGCCGGCCCAGTTCGGCCGCCACCTGGAGCGCTCGGTGCTCGACATGGTCCGGGAGCAGTCGCGGCGCCTGCAGGCCATGAGCGACGAGCTCGAGACCGTGCGCGCCTCGCTCAACGAACGCAAGATCGTCGAACGCGCCAAGGGCCTGCTGATGGCGCATCGCCGCCTCAGCGAGGAAGACGCCCACAAGATGCTGCGCCAGACCGCCATGAACCAGAAGCGGCGGCTGGTCGACGTGGCCGAGTCGATGCTCGCGATGGCCGACTACCTGCCCATGCTCGACCGCGCACCGCCGCGTTGAAGCGAGCGGCTCCGGCGTTCAACTTGGTGCACTGCACAACAACCGTGCCACCGCCCTGCGCCACCCCGGCCGCCCCTTCACCCGCGACGCCCTTTGACTTCGTTCGATATCCAGCTACTTTCTTGATAGCAGCCGGCGAATCTCGAAGCTGGCACACCGCTTGCAAGCAATAAGTTCGTAGGCCCTCGATGGGTCTCCAGGCAGGCGGCACCCAACGGCGGGTGCTTCCCACCGAACCGGACAAAGGCGTCCCCATCCCGCAAGGGCTCGTTTTCGAGCAGCCCCTGCGCGGTGCGGACGCCTTTTCGTTTTTGTCTCGCCCTGTTTGTTTTGTTTGTCTTCAACCGGAGCCCCGCCCCATGACCGACCTGCTCAAAACCCGCCTCAGCCGACGCCGCGTACTGCAAGCCGCGGCCATCGGCGCCGCCGGCATCGACCCCGCCCTGCGCGCGGCCGTCTGGGCCCAGGGCTCCGACAAGCCCGAGAAGGAAGAAGTGAAGATCGGCTTCATCCCGCTGACCGACTGCGCCAGCGTGGTGATGGCCTCGGTGCTTGGCATCGACAAGAAGTACGGCGTGAAGATCGTGCCCAGCAAGGAAGCCAGCTGGGCCGGCGTGCGCGACAAGCTGGCCAACGGCGAGCTGGATTTCGCCCACGTCCTCTACGGCCTGGTCTACGGCATGCACCTGGGCCTGAGCGGCCCGAAGAAGGACATGGCCGTGCTCATGACCCTCAACAACAACGGCCAGGCCATCACGCTGTCGAAGAAGCTCGCCGACAAGGGCGCGGTCGATGCCGCATCGCTCGCCAAGCTCATCGCCAGCGAGAAGCGCGAATACACCTTCGCGCAGACCTTCCCCACCGGCACGCACGCCATGTGGCTCTACTACTGGCTCGCATCGGCCGGCATCGACCCGTTCAAGGACGTGAAGAACATCACCGTGCCGCCTCCGCAGATGGTGGCCAACATGCGCGTGGGCAACATGGACGGCTACTGCGTAGGCGAGCCCTGGGGCCAGCGCGCCATCATGGACGGCATCGGCATCACGGCCATCACCACGCAGGACATCTGGAAGGACCACCCCGAGAAGGTGCTCGGCACCACCGGCGAGTTCGCGAAGAAATATCCCAACACGGCACGCGCAGTGACCGCCGCGATCCTCGAGGCCGGCAAGTGGATCGACACCGGCCTGCAGAACAAGAACAAGATGGCCGAGACCATCGCCGACAAGAGCTACGTCAACACCAGCGTGGACGCCATCAACCAGCGCATCCTGGGCCGCTACACCAACGGCCTGGGCAAGAGCTGGGACGACCCCAACCACATGAAGTTCTACAACGGCGGCGCCGTGACCTTCCCGTACCTCTCGGACGGCATGTGGTTCCTCACGCAGCACAAGCGCTGGGGCCTGCTGAAGGAGCACCCCGACTACCTGAAGGTGGCCACCGAGATCAACCGCATCGACATCTACAAGCAGGCCGCCGCCGCCACGCAGACGCCGGTGCCCAAGGAAACGATGCGCAGCAGCAAGCTCTTCGACGGCTCCGTCTGGGACGGCAAGGACCCGAAGAAGTACGCCGATTCCTTCAAGCTCCATGCATAGGGAGAACACCATGGTCAGCGCAGTCTTCCACTCGCCGCTCGATGTGGCCGCCGCCCAGTCGGCGCCCTCCGCCCCGCCCAAGCCGGCCGCCTCCAAGGTGGCGGCTCCGCAGCCGGTGCCGGCCCCCGCACCCGAGCCTCGCACCCGCGCGCCGCTCGACCTGCGCGCCTTCTGGATGCGCGTGCTGCCGCCGCTCGCGGGCTTCGGCCTGCTGCTCTTGATCTGGGAGGTGGTGGCCATGAAGAGCACCACCGGCTTCCCCACGCCCACGGCCACCTGGCAGCAGGCGGTGACGGTGTTCAGCGACCCGTTCTACAGCAAGGGCCCCAACGACCAGGGCGTGGGCTGGAACGTGCTCTCCTCGCTGCAGCGCGTGGCGATGGGCTTCGGCCTGGCGGCGCTGGTCGGCATTCCGGCCGGCTTCGCCATCGGGCGCTTCGAGTTCCTCTCGCGCATGTTCAACCCGCTGATCAGCCTGCTGCGCCCGGTGTCGCCGCTGGCCTGGCTGCCCATCGGCCTGCTGGTGTTCAAGGGCGCCAACCCGGCGGCCATCTGGACCATCTTCATCTGCTCGATCTGGCCGATGGTCATCAACACCGCCGTGGGCGTGCAGCGCGTGCCCACCGACTACATGAACGTGGCCAAGGTGCTGAACCTCAGCGAATGGAAGATCCTCACCAAGATCCTGTTCCCCGCCGTGCTGCCCTACATGCTGACCGGCGTGCGGCTGGCCGTGGGCACCGCCTGGCTGGTGATCGTGGCGGCCGAGATGCTCACCGGCGGCGTCGGCATCGGCTTCTGGGTGTGGGACGAGTGGAACAACCTCAACGTCGCCAACATCATCATCGCGATCTTCGTGATCGGCATCGTGGGGCTGGTGCTGGAGTTCGCGCTCATCAAGCTGGCTACCGCGTTCACGTTCGAAGAGGTGAAGTCATGACCGACGACAGCAAGTACATCGAGATCCACGGCGTCGAGCAGGCGTTCAAGACTCCGAAGGGGCGCTTCGTCGCGCTGCGCGACGTGAACCTGAACGTGGCCAAGGGCGAGTTCATCACGCTCATCGGGCACTCGGGCTGCGGCAAGTCGACACTGCTGAACCTGATCGCCGGGCTCACCACGCCCACGCAGGGTTCGCTGCTGTGCGCCAACAAGGAGATCAAGGGCCCCGGCCCCGAGCGCGCGGTAGTGTTCCAGAACCACTCGCTGCTGCCCTGGCTCACCTGCTTCGAGAATGTGTACCTCGCGGTCGAGCGCGTGTTCGCGGCCAGCGAGAGCAAGGCCCAGCTTCGTGCACGCACCGACGCGGCACTGGCGCTGGTGGGCCTCACGCCCGCCGCGCAGAAGCGCCCCGGCGAGATCTCCGGCGGCATGAAGCAGCGCGTGGGCATCGCACGCGCGCTTTCGATGGAACCCAAGGTGCTGCTGATGGACGAGCCCTTCGGCGCGCTCGACGCCCTCACCCGCGCCAAGCTGCAGGACGAGCTGCTCGCCATCGTGCAGAAGACGCACAGCACCGTCGTCATGGTCACGCACGACGTGGACGAGGCCGTGCTGCTGAGCGATCGCATCGTGATGCTCACCAACGGCCCGGCCGCCACCATCGGCGAAGTGCTCGCGGTGGACATCCCGCGCCCGCGCAACCGCGTCGAGCTGGCGGAAGACCCGGTCTACGTGCATGCGCGCAAGGCGGTGATCGACTTTCTCTACACGCGCCAGGCGCACGTGGAGAAGGTCGCGGCCTGACAGATCGACGCGGCGTCCAGGCGCATCGAGCCATGACCGCCTTCCGGCGAACACCGCGGAACCGGCTTTGCCGGGCCGCAGGTGTTGCCCCCTGCAAGGGGGTTGGCGTAGCGACAAGAAGTGCGCGAAGCCTGGGGGTGTGCCAGGTTCAGGACATGATCACTTGCAGGCTGTGCTCGTACGACGCCGTGAGGCGTTCGAAGGTGTCGAGCAGCGCCTCGCTGGAACGCACCAGCGTGGCGCGTCCGTCGGCGCTGTCGAGTGCCTGCACGCCGCCGACCAGCCTCAGCCATTCGTCGCGCGCGCTCGCCAGCGCGGCGCGGATCTCGGCGGTGCTCAGCGGGGTGCGCTCCAGCTCGAGCAAGGCCGCTTCGAACTCGGCCATGGTCGGCACCAGCCGCGCGCTGGCGGCTTCTTCCTTCAGCGCGGCAGCCAGCAATGCGTCTTTCGCAAGCCGCTGCGCGCGCATGCGTTGCCGCCCGCAGATGTTGACGATGCGCAGCGCACGCCGCGCGCCCGAGGTTTCGAGCGCTTCGGTCAGGGCCTCGGCCGCAGCCAGCAGCACTTCGGCGCGACGGTCGATGTCGGCCAGCCCTGCCGCCGTCGGCTTCGCCGTGAGGGCATCCGCCAATCCGCTCCACGCGGCCTGTGCCTGCGCGAGAGCCTCGATACCGGCCCCACCGAGCCCGAGGGCCGCCAGATGATCGAGGTTCTGCTGCACCCGCTCGGACGACTGCGTGCGCAGCACCCGCGCCCGCTGCGCGTCGATGCCACCCAGCAGCTGCGCCGCCACGCGCACCAGCCGCTGCGAAAGCATGCGCAGTTGCCCGGCGCGGTTGATCGCATCCGCCCACTGCGCCGCCTCGATGACCGAGCGCGACACCTCGCCGAGCCGCAGGTTGGCGTGCATCGCGGCGCCGCGCAGCAGGCCGAAGGCCTCGTCCTCTCCGATGCCGCGCGCGGACATCAGCAGGCCCTTGGCGCGATCGACCCATTTGCGCTCGTCCATGCGGGTGCGCAGGCTCTCCAGTTCGGTGCGCAGGGCGGCCTCGCGCTGCCAACGAGCTTGGGCGCGGGCGGTCAACGCGGCGAGCGATCCGGCATCGAGGGCATCGATCTGCATCCACGCATGGACGCCGAGCCCGATCAGTTCCTCATGCCCGACGCCGCTCAACGGCGCGCTGGCAAGGCTCAGCGCGCACGGCGGCTGGCCGGACCATGTGCGCAAGGCATCGAGCAACGCAGGCGTAACCAGGGGCAAACAGATCAGCGCCTGCCGGGGAGCCAGCGCCTCGACCTGCCGCGCGAAGCTGCCGCAGTCCGCAAGGCCCAGCACATCGAGCCCGGCGCCGGACAGCGCCTGCGCAAGCGCCTCTGGCAGCACGAGGCCGGCGGGTTCATCGGGCAGGACAACAAGAAGCGACATCTTCGTGGGAAAGCGGTGTGGGAACGCACCGCGAGCATAGGCCACGCCAGCGCCAACTCGCGGGCACGCCTCTTGCATGAAACAGGGCGCGGTGTAACGAAGCACCGCTTTGGTGAAGAGGCTGCAGGCTCCTGCATCCGGCTCGGCCTTGCACAGGCCGCGCGCACCTCCACGCCGACAGCGTCCGCTGCCGGCACTCCGCTCCCAACCCCGTCCGTCGACACGACCTCTCCAGGGTCGCGCCGCGGCTTTTCGCATCTTTGAACGCCATGTCCGGTTTCAGGAATTTCTTGCAGTCAGGCCACAGTCCGACACTGTTCGCGGCCTTCCTGTACTTCTCGTTCTCCTGCTGCATCTGGGTGCTGAACGGCGCCATGGCGCCCTTCATCGGCGAGACCTTCAGCCTCTCGCCGGCGCAGAAGGGCCTGATGCTGTCGGTGCCGATCATCGCGGGCGCGCTCATGCGCTTTCCGCTGGGCATCCTCTCGCAGTACATCGGGCGCAAGAAGGCCACGCTGGTCGAGATGGCGCTGATCGCGGTGGCGATGCTGTTCGGCTTCTTCTTCGTGAAGAGCTTCAACGACCTGCTCGCCATGGGCGTGCTGCTGGGCATCGCGGGCGCGAGCTTCGGCGTGGCGCTGTCGCTGGGCTCGGGCTGGTTCCCGCCGCAGCACAAGGGCCTGGCCATGGGCCTGGTGGGCGCGGGCAACGTGGGCACGGCGGTGTCGGTGCTGGTGGCGCCGCCGCTGGCCAACTGGCTGGGCTGGCAGGCGGTGTACGGCGTGGCCGCCGTCGCCATCCTCATTCCGATGGTGGTGATGGTGCTCTTCGCCAAGGAGCCGCCGGACGTGAACGCCCATTCGAGCTTCCGCGAGCACATCGCCTGCCTGTTCGAAAAAGACGGCTGGGTGTTCAGCCTGATCTACGGCGTGACCTTCGGCGGCTTCATCGGCCTCACGACCTTCCTGCCCTCGTACTACTACGACCAGTTCGGCGTGAGCAAGGTGCAGGCCGGCCAGTTGACCATGCTCGCGGCCTTCATGGGCGCGGCGGTGCGCATCGTGGGCGGCTGGATCTCCGACCGCTGGGGCGGCGTGAACACGCTCACCGTGGTCCTGCTGCTGGTGACCGCGAGCCTCGTGCTGGTGGGCTTCTCCTCGGCCTCGCTGACCGTCACCACGCTGGTGCTGATCGTCTGCTTCGCGGCACTGGGCGCGGGCAACGGCGCGTTGTTCCAGCTGGTGCCGCTGCGCTGGCCCGCGAGCACCGCGGTGGCCGGCTCGATGATCGGCGAGATCGGCGCCCTGGGCGGCGGCCTCGTGCCCAACGCCATGGGCCTGTCGAAGCAGTACCTCGGCAGCTACCTCTGGGGCTTCATCTTCTTCGCGGCGCTCTCGCTCGTGATGCTGGGCGTGATGCGCGTGATGCAGATCCGCTGGACCCGCACCTGGGCCGAAAAGGGTGGCCGCGCGCGCGTCACGCCGGCGCCCGCTCCTGCGGCCGCCAACCACGTTCGCAAGGCAGCACGCTCATGACTCGCCCCGCCCGCATCCGTTCAGCGTGGCAGGAACAAGAGCCACACGATCAGCAGCACGTTGAACAGCACCGAAACGCCCAGCGCCAGCTGGTAGAGCGCCAGCGGATCGCGGCGGATCAGCGGCGTGGCGGCGGGCGCGCTCACGGGGCGGGATGCACCGCGCTCGAGCGCGAGCAGCAGCTCCTCGGCGGTTTCGAAGCGCTCGCGCGGATCGCGGGCGACGGCCTTGCGCACCAGATGGTCGAGCCAGATCGGCACGTCGGGCCGCAGGCGCGAGAGCGCGACGGGGTCGCGCCGGTAGCGCGCCACCTGGTAGGGCTCGATCTCGCCGTAGGGCAGATGGCCGGTGAGCCACTGGTACAGCGTCACGCCGAGGGCGAACAGGTCGCTGCCCGCGTCGGCGGTGCCGCCCTCTTCCCACTGCTCGGGATTGATGTAGCTGGGCGTGCCCGCATGCAGCTCGCGCTGGGCCGCGCCCTCCCGGCCGGACAGCGCCACGCCCAGGTCGAGGATGCGCCAGCGCCCGTCTTCGCCCAGGTGCAGGTTGCCGGGCTTGATGTCACGGTGGATCACGCCCTGGCGATGCAGCCGGCCGAGCGCGCGGCTGAGCTCGATCCCGGCAGCCACCACCTCGGCCACCGCGCCGCGCGGGTTGGCCTTGCGCAACTGCTCCAACGTGCGCCCGCCATGCCAGTCGAACACGACGTACAGCGCGCTCGCGTTCTCGGCACGCTCGTGCACGCGGACGAAGCCGCTTCCACCGGCGCCACCGACGCGCAGCCCCAGCCACGCCTCGTGCGCCAGCATCGCTCGCTCCTGCGGGTCGCCGGCGCGCGAGGGATGCAGCGTCTTCAGCGCGACCAGCTCGCGCGTGACCGGATGGCGCGCCTGGTACAGCAAGTGCACGCCGGTGTCGGCCACCAGCGCGGTGACGGCGTAGCCGTCGAGCAGGTCGCCCACCTTCAGAGCGGGCGGCGGTGCGAGCCGGCGGCCGTCGCCGAGTTCGTCGTCGAGCTGCCGGGCGTCGAGCCCCACCACGCGAATGACCAGCGCGGTCGCGTTGTCGCGCGTGCCGGCGTCGAGCGCCGCGTTCACCAGCGCATCGCTGGCCGCCTCGGCGTCGCCCTGCAGAGCCAGCGCAGCCACCTGCTGCGGCCTGAGCACGCCGTGCACGCCGTCGGAAGTGAGCACGAAGCAGTCGCCCACGCGAACGTCGCCCTGCACGTAGTCGACGCGCACCTGGTCGTCGAGGCCGATGGCGCGCGTGAGCCGGCTGCGCATGTCGGGATGGTCGAAGGCGTGGTCCTGCGTGAGCGGCACGGCCGCCTCGCCGCCGGCGCGCACGCGCCAGGCGCGGGTGTCGCCCACGTGGGCGAGCGTGTAGCTCTGGCCGTGCAGCACCAGTGCGGTGAGCGTGGTGAGCGCGGTGCCCCCCTCTTCCCTGCTCTGGCGGCGGCGGTTGTGATCGGCCAGCCAGCCATTCTGCGCGGCGACCAGCCGGTCGAGCGCGGCGGTCGGCTCCCAGGTGGCGGGCGTGGCGAAGTAGTCGGCCAGAAGGCCCATCACCGTGGTCTGCGCCGCTTCGCGGCCGTGGCCGCCGCTGGACACGCCGTCGGCGATCGCGGCGATGAGCCCGCGCGCCTCGTCGCCCGGCGGCGCATGCACCGCGCCGGCGAAGTCCTCATTCACCTCGCGCGGTCCGCGCCGGCTGCTGTAGCCGATGTCCACTTCAAAGCTCATGGCGCGATTCTCCACGCGCGCCAGGGGCACCTGTCTGCTTGATGACGTTTGCTTGATTTCCAGGAAAGGCGAAGCCCCATGAAGAAAATGAAACTCGTGATGGTCGGCAACGGCATGGCCGGCGTGCGCACGCTCGAGGAGCTGCTGAAGATCGCGCCCGACCTGTACGACATCACCGTCTTCGGCGCGGAGCCGCACCCCAACTACAACCGCATCCTGCTGTCGCCGGTGCTCGCGGGCGAGCAGACGATCGACGAGATCGTGCTCAACAGCTGGGAGTGGTACTCCGAGAACAACATCACGCTGCACGCCGGCAAGAAGGTGGTGGAGGTCGACCGCGTCAAGCGCATCGTGCGTGCCGAGGATGGCACCGAGGCCGCCTACGACCGCCTGCTGATGTGCACCGGCTCCAACCCCTTCATGCTGCCTGTGCCCGGCAAGGACCTGAAGGGCGTGATCGCCTACCGCGACATCGCCGACACCGACTACATGATCGAGACCGCGCGCACGCACAAGAACGCGGTGGTCATCGGCGGCGGCCTGCTGGGCCTGGAAGCCGCCAACGGCCTGATGCTGCGCGGCATGAACGTGACCGTGGTGCACGTCATGCCCTGGCTGATGGAGCGCCAGCTCGACGACGTGGCGGGCAAGCTGCTGCAGAAGTCGCTGGAAGACCGCGGCCTGAAGTTCCTGATGGGCGCGCAGACGCAGGACCTGGTCGGCGGGGAAGACGGCCGCGTGAAGGCCATCCGCTTCAAGGACGGCACCGAAGTCGCGGCCGACCTGGTGGTGATGGCCGTCGGCATCCGCCCCAACGTGGAGCTGGCCGAGAAGATGCGGCTGCACTGCAACCGCGGCATCGTCGTCACCGACACCATGCAGACCGTGACCGACGCGCGCATCTACTCGGTGGGCGAGTGCGCGGCGCACCGCGGCATCGCCTACGGCCTGGTCGCGCCCCTCTTCGAGCAGGCCAAGGTGGCGGCCAACCACCTGGCGCAGTTCGGCATCGGCCGCTACCTGGGTTCGCTCACGTCCACCAAGCTGAAGGTGACGGGCATCGACCTGTTCTCGGCCGGCGAGTTCATGGGCGGCGAAGGCACGGAAGAGATCGTCATGAGCGACCCCTTCGGCGGGGTCTACAAGAAGCTGGTCATCAAGGACGACAAGCTGGTGGGCGCCTGCCTCTACGGAGACACGGTGGACGGCAGCTGGTACTTCAAGCTGCTGCGCGACGGCCGCAGCGTGCACGACATCCGCGACAAGCTGATGTTCGGCGAATCGAACATCGGCGACACCGGCCACGAGGGCCACAACAAGGCCGCGAGCATGCCCGACGACGCCGAGGTCTGCGGCTGCAATGGCGTGAACAAGGGCACGATCTGCAAGGCCATCAAGGAAAAGGGCCTGTTCACGCTCGACGAGGTGAAGAAGCACACCAAGGCCAGCGCGAGCTGCGGCTCGTGCACCGGGCTGGTCGAGCAGATCCTGATGTTCACCGCCGGCGGCGACTACTCCGCCACGCCCAAGAAGAAGGCCGTGTGCGGCTGCACCGACGCGAGCCACCAGGACGTGCGCGACGCCATCCGCAAGGAGCACTACCTGACGCACGACGAGGTGTACCGCAACCTCGGCTGGCGCACGCCCAACGGCTGCTCCACCTGCCGCCCGGCCATCAACTACTACCTGATCAGCACCTGGCCCAAGGAGGCGAAGGACGATCCGCAGAGCCGCTTCATCAACGAGCGCAGCCACGCCAACATCCAGAAGGACGGCACCTACTCCGTCATTCCGCGCATGTGGGGCGGCCACACCACGCCCGACGAGCTGCGCCGCATCGCGGACGCGGCCGACAAGTACAAGATCCCGACCGTCAAGGTCACTGGCGGCCAGCGCATCGACCTGCTGGGCGTGAAGAAGGAAGACCTGGAGAACGTCTGGAAGGACATCGGCATGCCCAGCGGCTTCGCCTACGCCAAGTCGCTGCGCACGGTGAAGACCTGCGTGGGCAGCGAGTGGTGCCGCTTCGGCACGCAGGACTCCACGCAGATGGGCAAGGACCTGGAGCGCGCGCTGTGGGCCATGTACTCGCCGCACAAGGTCAAGCTGGCCGTCTCGGGCTGCCCGCGCAACTGCGCCGAGGCGGGCATCAAGGACGTGGGCGTGATCGGCGTCGACTCCGGCTGGGAGCTCTACGTGGGCGGCAACGGCGGCATCAAGACCGAGGTGGCGCAGTTCCTGGTGAAGGTGAAGACGGCCGCCGAGGTGATGGAGTATTCGGGCGCATTCCTGCAGCTCTACCGCGAGGAAGGCTGGTACCTGGAGCGCACGGTGCACTACATCGGCCGCGTGGGCCTGGACTACGTGAAGAAGAAGATCCTGGAAGACGCCGAGGGCCGCAAGGCGCTGTGGGAGCGCCTGCAGTTCGCGCTCGACGGCGAGCCCGATCCGTGGTTCGAGTCGGCGCAGGCCTCGGTCGACGTGCGGCAGTTCACGCCGCTGACGGTCTGAGCGGAGAAGACGGGTTGAAACGCAGAGTCTTCATCGCTTCCGCGGCCGCCGCCGGCATGGGCCTGGGCGCGGCCACGGTCGCGCATGCCCAGGTCGCCGACCT
This sequence comes from Variovorax gossypii, assembly GCF_003965815.1. GTDB lineage: Bacteria > Pseudomonadota > Gammaproteobacteria > Burkholderiales > Burkholderiaceae_C > Variovorax > Variovorax gossypii. The sequence goes on from NZ_RXOE01000001.1 coordinate 1,506,596, forward strand.
CAACGACGCGATCAACAAGGCCGGCCGCCAGCGCATGCTGTCGCAGCGCGCCAGCAAGGCCTACCTCGCGCTGGTGCAGAAGGTGGAGTCGCGCAACGCGCAGCAGGTGCTCGACAGGTCGATCGCGCTGTTCGAGCGCCAGCTGGGCGAGCTCAAGGCCTTCGCGCCCAGCCCGGCCATCCGCGCCACCTACGAATCGCTCGAGACGGCCTGGGGCGCGTTCAGGAACGAACTCACCGACGCCGCGCCGAGCAAGGAAGAAGCGGCCCGGGTCGTGAAGCTCGACACCGCCGTGCTCGCGCTGGCCAACCAGGGCACCGGGCAATACGAGGCCGCTTCGGGCAAGCCGGTGGGCAAGCTGGTCAACATCGCGGGCCGCCAGCGCATGCTGTCGCAGCGCATGGCCAAGTTCTACCTGGCCACCGCCATGCAGATCGACCCGGCGGCCAGCACGGCCGAGATCGGCAAGTCGCGCACCGAATTCGTGAGCGCGCTCGAGGTGCTGCGCAACGCACCCGAGGCCACGGCGCAGATCAGGCAGGAACTGGTGCTGGCCGACGCGCAATGGCTCTTCTTCAACCGGGGCCTGCAGCGCCTCGAAGGCGCCGGGGCATCGCCCGCGCTGATGTCCGACGTGTTCGTGAGCAGCGAGAACCTGCTGGCGATCATGGATCGCGTCACCGGCCTGTATTCGGAAATCAAGACTTAGACGAGAGAGCCCCACCATGAGCGATTGGAAAGTCATCTGCCGCATCGACGACATCCCCGTGCTCGGCGCGCGCCGCGTGGCGCGGCCCGCCGGCCTGGACGTCGCCGTGTTCCGCAACGCCGAGAACGAGGTGTTCGCGCTGCTCGACCGCTGCCCGCACAAGGGCGGCCCGCTGAGCCAGGGCATCGTGTTCGGCACCAGCGTGGCCTGCCCGCTGCACAACTGGGCCATCGGGCTGGACGACGGCTGCGCCAAGGCGCCCGACGAGGGCTGCACGCCGAAGTTCGCCGTGAAGGTGGAAGACGGCGTGGTGCACCTCGACGCCGCCGAACTGGCGACGCATGCCATCGACCTGGAGCGCCCGGTCGCCGGCCCGAAGCCTTTCGCCGTGCTGTCCGTTCTTCCGCTGGAATAACCCATGACGCGGGAGACCCGGTCCACCTGCCCGTACTGCGGCGTCGGCTGCGGGGTGATCATCGAGTCGACCGGCGACGAGATCACCGGCGTGCGCGGCGACCCGGAGCACCCGGCGAACTTCGGGCGGCTTTGCACCAAGGGCTCGACGCTGCATCTCACGGCCAGCGCCACGGTCACGCGGCAGACGCGGCTGCTGCAGCCCATGCAGCGCCTCGCGCGCGGCGAAGCGCCCGCGGCCGTCGCCTGGGACACCGCGCTGGACAACGCCGCCGGCAAGTTCGCGCAGGTGATCCGCGACCACGGCCCCGACTCGGTCGGCTTCTACGTGTCGGGCCAGCTGCTGACCGAGGACTACTACGTCTTCAACAAGCTCGCCAAGGGCCTGATCGGCACCAACAACATCGACACCAACTCGCGCCTGTGCATGAGCAGCGCCGTGGCCGGCTACAAGCAGACGCTGGGCGCCGATGCGCCGCCGGCCTGCTACGACGACCTGAAGGACGCGCAGTGCCTCTTCATCGTGGGCAGCAACACGGCCTGGGCGCACCCGATTCTCTTCCGCCGCATCGAGGACGCGAAGGCCGTGAACCCGGCCCTGAAGATCGTGGTGGCCGACCCGCGCCGCACCGACACGGTGGAGATCGCCGACCTGTTCCTGCCCATCCAGCCCGGCACCGACGTGATGCTGTTCAACGGCATGCTGCACCTGATGCTGTGGGAAGGCTGGATCGACGCGAAGTACATCGCGGCGCATACCAATGGCTTCGACGCGCTGAAGGCCACGGTGCGCGAGTGCACGCCGGAGAAGGTGGCGCAGGTCTGCGGCATCCCGAAGGAAGACCTGTTCGAGGCGGCGCGGCTCTTCGCCACATCGCCGGCCACGCTGAGCCTGTACTGCCAGGGCCTGAACCAGTCGTCCAGCGGCACGGCGAAGAACGCCGCGCTCATCAACCTGCACCTGGCGACCGCGCAGATCGGCAAGCCCGGCGCCGGACCCTTCTCGCTGACCGGCCAGCCCAATGCGATGGGCGGGCGCGAGGTGGGCGGCCTCGCCAACCTGCTGAGCGCGCACCGCGACCTGGCCAACCCCGATCACCGCGCCGAAGTGGCCGCGCTGTGGGGCGTGCCCTCGGTGCCTGAGAAACCGGGCAAGACGGCAGTTGAGATGTTCCAGGCCGCGGCCGACGGCGAGATCCGCGCGCTGTGGATCGCCTGCACCAACCCGGCGCAGTCGATGCCCGACCAGGCCACGGTGCGGCGTGCGCTGGAGCGCGCCGAGTTCGTGGTGGTACAGGAGGCTTTCTCCACCACCGCCACCTGCGCCTTCGCCGACCTGCTGCTGCCCGCCACCACCTGGGGCGAAAAGGAAGGCACCGTGACCAACAGCGAGCGCCGCATCTCGCGCGTGCGCCCGGCCGTGCCGGCGCCGGGCGATGCGCGCAACGACTGGTCGATCGCGGTGGCCTTCGCTCACCGGCTCGAGCGGCAGCTGGGCCGCACTTTCACGCTGTTCCCGTACGAGACGGCCGAATCGGTCTGGAACGAGCACCGCGAATCCACGCGCGGCCGCGACCTCGATATCACCGGCCTGAGCTACGCGATGCTGGAGACCGCAGGCCCGCAGCAATGGCCGTTGAAAGAGGGAGAGAGCACCGGCCGCGCGCGCCTGTACGAGGACGGCGTTTTCCCCACGCCCGACGGCCGCGCCCGCTTCGTCGACACCGCCTACAAGCCGGTGGCCGAGGCGCGCGAGGCCCGCTACCCCTTCTCGCTGAACACCGGCCGCCTGCGCGACCAGTGGCACGGCATGAGCCGCACCGGCACGGCCGGGCGCCTGTTCGGCCACGTGCCCGAGCCCGTGGTGCAGATGAACGCACAGGACATGGCACGCCGCCAGATCGGCGAAGGCGACCTGGTGCACCTGACCTCGAAGCGGGGCTCGATCATGCTGCCCGCGCGCGCCAGCGCCGAGGTGGGGCTGAGCCAGGCTTTCGTCGCCATGCACTGGGGCGAGGAATACCTGAGTGGCTGCTCGTCCAACGGTACGCGGCTGGCGGGCATCAACGCGCTGACCACGCCAGCCTTCTGCCCCACGTCGAAGCAGCCGGAGCTGAAGCACACGCCGGTGAAGGTCCTCAAGGCCGAGCTGCCGTGGTCGCTGCTGGCCATGGCCTGGCTGCCGGCCGCCGAGGCGCTGGCCGCGCACCGCGCGCTGCAGCCGATGATGGCGCTGTTTCCGTTTGCGACCTGCGTGCCGTTTTCCGGCAACACGCAGGGCACCGAGCGCACCGGCATCCTCTTTCGTGCCGCCGCGCACGACGCGCCCGACGACGCGCTGGTCGAGAAGATCGAGACGCTGCTCGGCCTGCAGGCCGCCGACGCGCTGCGCTACGCCGACCGCCGCCGCGGCCAGCGCCGGACGGCCCGGCTGGTGCGCCGCGCCGACGGCAGCGCGGGCCTCGAAGCCTTCCTGCTGGGCGGCGACACCAGCGCCGAAGCGTGGATCGCCACCCTGCTGCGCGAGGAACTGCCCGCCCAGAGCTACGGCCGCCTGCTGCTGTCGCCGGGCTCGAAGGCGCCGGTGGCAGTGCAGTCGCGCGGCAAGACGGTGTGCACCTGCTTCAACGTGGCGGACGTGGCGATCCAGACCGAACTGGCCCGCTGCACCGGCACCGCCGACGAGCGGCTGGCGAAGCTGCAGGGGGCGCTGAAGTGCGGCACCAACTGCGGCTCGTGCATTCCCGAGCTCAAGCGCATGGTGCGGGCGACGCCCGCCGAAGCGCTGGCGGAGGCCCCGTGACTGCACTGGGCATAAGCCGAATGACGTTTCGGCATAAGCGTTGCAGGACAATCCGCCTACCCATGGGAATCAGCCAATACATCAAGGAAATCGGCCGCGGCGCGCGAGGCGCCAAGCCGCTCACGCGCGAACAGGCCACCGATCTGTTCGGCCAGGTGCTGGACGGCACCGTGACCGACCTCGAGATCGGCGGCTTCTGCCTGGCCATGCGCATCAAGGGCGAGACGCCCGAGGAGATGGCCGGCTTCCTCGATGCCACCCATGCGCGGCTGAACCTCATTCCCGCCGGCGAGCGCGCGCTGGTCGTGCTGCCGAGCTACAACGGCGCGCGCAAGCTGCCTGTGCTCACGCCGCTGCTGGCGCTGCTGCTGGCGCGCGAGGGCCTGCCGGTGCTGGTGCACGGCAGCGCGAGCGAAACCTCGCGCGTGCTGGCGTCGAACGTGCTGACGGCCCTGGGCCATGCGCCGATGACAGCCATCCGCCCCGTCGCCAGCGGCGAGGTGGCCTTCGCGCCCACCGAACTCCTGAACCCCGCGCTCAAGCGCCTGCTCGACGTGCGCCGCGTGGTCGGCCTGCGCAACCCCGGCCACAGCGTGGTGAAGCTGATGCAGCCCACCGCCGGCCCCTGCGTGGTGGTGGCGAGCTACACGCACCCCGAATACGCCCGCGTCATGGGCGAGACCTTCGAGCTCACGGGCATGACCGCCCTGCTCTCGCGCGGCCTCGAGGGCGAAGTGGTGTCGGACCCGCGCCGCACCGCGCAGATCGACGGCTTCGTGCGCGGCGTGCGCACCGAGCTGCAGTCGCAGCAGGCCGGCACCGCCTCGGAGGTGCCGGGGCTGCCCAAGGAAATCGACGTTGCAACCACCGCCGACTACACGCGCCGCGTGCTGGCCGGCGAGCTTCCCGTGCCGGAGGCCATCGCGACGCAGGTCAGGCACATCACGCAACTGGCATTGGCATCCCACGCATGAACAACGACAACCCCACCTCCCTCATCGCCGGCCGCTGCACGCTGGTGGGCGCAGGCCCCGGCGACCCGGAACTGCTGACCATCAAGGCCGTGAAGGCGATCCAGGCCGCGACGGTGCTGCTGGTCGACGACCTCGTGAACGACCAGATCGTGCAGGCCTACGCCCGCCCCGGCGCGCGCATCGTGCACGTGGGCAAGCGCGGCGGCTGCAAGAGCACGCCGCAGGCCTTCATCGAGCGGCTGATGATCACCGCCGTGCGCGAAGGCGAGACGGTGGTGCGCCTGAAAGGCGGCGACCCGTTCATCTTCGGCCGCGGCGGCGAGGAGGTGGAGCACCTGCGCGAAGCCGGCATCGAATGCGCGGTGGTCAACGGCATCACCGCCGGCCTCGCTGCCGTGACCGCACTGGGCGTTCCGCTCACGCACCGCGACCACGCGCAGGGCGTGGTCTTCGTCACCGGCCACGCCAAGACCGGCGCCGGTGCCGCCGAAGACCCGACCGACTGGCGCGCGCTGGCCGCGACCGCGTACAACGCGCGGCTCACGCTGGTGATCTACATGGGCGTGTCGGGCGTATCGCACATCGAGCGCGAACTGCTGCACGGCCTGCCGGCCGACACGCCGGTGGCGGTCATCCAGCATGCGAGCCTGCCGCACCAGAAGCACATCGCGACCACGCTCGGCAAGCTGCAGGACGGCATCGCCGAAGCGGGCCTCGCGAGTCCGGCGGTGATCGTGGTGGGCGACGTGCTGCGCGGGCTGGCCGCGGCGGCGCTGCCGGTGGGCGCGGAAAAGTTCGGCACCTGACGGGCTCCTGACCGGGGCGGCGCCGGCACCGCGCCCCCAACCGCCGTTCATGCCACGCCCCCGGCGTGGCATGGATCGTGCTGCGCCGACGGCAATGAATGTCGTCGCCACGCCTGAACCCGCCGCGGTAGAAATCGTCGCCCTCACCAAGCGCTACGCGCCGGACACCGCGGCCGCCGTCGACCGGATCGACCTGCGCATCGCCAGCGGCAGCTACTGCTGCCTGCTCGGGCCCTCGGGCTGCGGCAAGAGCACCACCCTGCGGATGATCGCGGGGCATGAGTCGGTCAGCAGCGGCGACATCCTGCTGGACAACCGCAACATCACCAACCTGCCCGCCGCCGCGCGCGGCACGGCGATGATGTTCCAGAGCTTCGCGCTCTTTCCCCACCTTTCGGCCACCGACAACGTGGCCTTCAGCCTCAAGATGAAAGGCGTCGGCAAGGCCGAGCGCCACCGGCGCGCCAACGAGCTGCTCGCCCGCGTCGCGATGGGCCACCTGGCCGAACGCAAGCCCAGCGAACTCTCCGGCGGCCAGCAGCAGCGCGTGGCGCTGGCGCGCGCGCTCATCACCGAACCCCGGGTGCTGCTGCTGGACGAGCCTCTCTCGGCGCTGGACCCCTTCCTGCGCATCCAGATGCGCGCCGAGCTGCGCCGTTGGCAGAAGGAGCTGGGCCTGACCTTCATCCACGTCACGCATTCGCAGGAGGAAGCGATGGCGCTGGCAGACACGATGGTGGTCATGAATCACGGCGTGATCGAGCAGGTCGGCTCGCCGCATGCGGTCTACAACCACCCGGCGAGCGAATTCGTGGCGCGCTTCATGGGCGGCCACAACGTGTTCGACACGCCGGGCGGCCCGATCGCGGTGCGCAACGATCGCATGCGGATCGCCGCGGCTTCGGAAAACAACGCTGGCAGCGCGGCCCTCGCCGCAACCGTCACCGACGTCGAATACCAGGGCACCTACGTGCTGCTCGGCCTCGCGCTCGACGGCGCCGCCGCCGGGCGCCAGAGCGTGTCGGTGCTGCTGGGCGAAGCCGCTTTCCTCGCTCGCCCCTATGCACACGGCGAAGCGGTGCGCCTCTCGTGGGCCGAAGCCGACGCGCGCGTGCTCGGCCCCGGCGTCAAGCCGCCGGGCGAGCGGGCGTCGGCGCCCAGCGGTACCGGGGCCGCCCAGCGCGACGACACCGCCGCGCTCGCCATGACCTTGTGAGCGCATCGGCAACCAGTTTCTTGTTTTCTCACGTTCGTTTCTTTCCACCTTTTTCTCTGGAGACTCAGCAATGACCGAACCCATCGACTCGTTCAACGGCGTCAAGCGCCGCACGCTGCTGCAAGGCACCGCCGGCATTCTGGCCACGGGCATCGCGCCCTTCGTGCACGCACAGGAAAAGATCGTGCTGCGCTACCTCGGCACCGCGGTGAACCAGGACAAGGCGATTGCCGAGAAGTTCAAGGCCGACACCGGCATCGAGATCCAGTACGTGGCCGTGACCACCGACGACGTGACCAAGCGCGCCGTCACCGCGCCCAACAGCTTCGACCTGATCGACACCGAGTTCTTCTCGCTCAAGAAGATCGTGCCAACCGGCAACCTGAAGGGCATCGACACCAAGCGCGTGAAGAACGCCGACAAGATCACGTCGCTTTTCACCAAGGGCGAAGTGGCAGGCAAGAAAGTCGGCAGCCAGGGCACGGCACCCGTCAAGGTGATCTACCTCGAAGGCGAGAAGAGCAAGGTTTTCGCCAAGGCGGCCACGCAGTACATGTCGCTGATCCCGACCACCTACAACGCCGACACGCTGGGCATCCGCCCCGACCTCATCAAGCGTCCCATCGGCTCGTGGGCCGAGCTGCTGAACCCCGAGTTCAAGGGCAAGGCCGCGATCCTGAACATTCCCTCGATCGGCATCATGGACGCCGCGATGGTGGTGGAGGCCAAGGGCCTGCACAAGTACGCCGACAAGGGCAACATGACCAAGGCCGAAATCGACCTGACCATCAAGGCGCTGATCGAGGCCAAGAAGGCGGGCCAGTTCCGCGCGCTGTGGAAGGACTTCAACGAATCGGTGAACCTGATGTCCTCGGGCGAGGTGGTGATCCAGTCGATGTGGTCGCCCGCGGTCACGGCCGTGCGAAGCAAGGGCATCGACTGCACCTTCCAGCCGCTCAAGGAAGGCTATCGCGCCTGGGCCTCGGGCTTCGGTCTGCCGGCCACGCTCTCGGGCAAGAAGCTCGACGGCGCCTACGAGTTCATCAACTGGTTCCTCGACGGCTGGGCCGGCGCCTACCTCAACCGCCAGGGCTACTACAGCGCCGTGCTCGACACCGCCAAGACCAAGATGGAAGCCTACGAGTGGGCCTACTGGATGGAAGGCAAGCCCGCCTCCCAGGACATCAAGAGCCCGCAGGGCGACGTGATCGCCAAGGCCGGCTCGGTACGCGACGGCGGCAGCTACGAACAGCGCATGGGCGGCATCGCGTGCTGGAACGCGGTGATGGACGAGAACGAGTACATGGTGAGGAAATGGAACGAGTTCGTGGCTGCGTAAGAAGGCTCGCCCACAGGCTTCGCGCACTGCGTGTCGCTTCTCCCTCCCCCTGACCGGGGGCGACACCTGCGGCCCGGCAAAGCCGGTTCCGCGGTGTCCCACGAACAGGCATCGCTTCGCTCGCCCTTGGACACAGTCTTTCGCTTTCATCCATGAGTACACCCGTCGTGTCCAGCCATGCCGCCGCTGCCCCGGTTCATGCCGTGAAGGCGTGGTGGCAGGCGGCGCCGTTCGCGCTGGTGTTCCTGCTGTTCTTCCTGATTCCGCTGGCGCTGGTCGCGATGGTCAGCCTGTGGAATTTCAACGAGTACGAGCTGATACCTGCCGTCACGCTGCGCAACTACCTCAGCCTGTTCGAAGGCTGCTCGAGGCTCACCGACAACGGCGACCTCTGCGTGACGCTGAACACCTACCTGAGCACCTTCAAGTTCTGCCTGCTGGTGTGGGGCATCACGCTGGTGATCGGCTTTTCGGTCGCGTACTTCCTGGCCTTCCACGTGCGCTCCTCGACCATGCAGACGGTGCTGTTCGTGCTGTGCACGGTGCCCTTCTGGACCTCCAACGTGATCCGCATGATCTCGTGGGTGCCGCTGCTGGGACGCAACGGGCTGGTCAACCAGGCGCTGATGGGCATCGGCCTGGTCGATCAGCCGCTGGAGTGGCTGCTGTTCTCCGACTTCTCGGTGGTGCTGGCCTTCGTGCACCTGTACACGATGTTCATGATCGTGCCGATCTTCAACAGCATGATGCGCATCGACCGCTCGCTGCTCGAGGCGGCCAGCGACGCCGGCGCCTCGGGCTGGCAGACGCTGTGGAACGTGGTGGTGCCGCTGTCGCGCACCGGCATCCTCATCGGCTCCATCTTCGTCATCACCATCGTGATGGGCGACTTCGTCACCATCGGCGTGATGGGCGGGCAGCAGATCGCCTCCATCGGCAAGATCATCCAGGTGCAGACCTCGTACCTGCAGTTCCCGCTGGCGGCGGCCAATGCCATGATCCTGCTGGCCGTGGTGCTGATGATCATCTGGGGGCTGACCCGGATGGTCGACATCCGCAAGGAGCTCTGAGATGCAGACACCCATCGGCGCGCAGCGCGCGCCCGGATTCTGGCCGCTGGCCATCGTGTTCGGGCTCTTCGTGCTGTTCCTGTACGGCCCGATGATCACGATCTTCGTGCTGAGTTTCCAGGGGCCCGAGGGCGGGCTGACCTTTCCGCTGCGCGGGCTGTCGCTGCACTGGTTCCACAAGCTGGCCGAGGGCCTCGGCACGGTCGACATCGGCGCGGCCTTCAGGCGCTCGCTGGCGCTGGGCGCGGTGGTGATGGCGTTCACCGTGGTGCTGTCGGTGCTCGCCGGGCTCGCGTTCCGCAAGAAGCTCGCGGGCAGCAACGCCCTGTTCTTCGTGACGGTCGCCAGCCTCATCATGCCGTCGATCATCATCTCGCTGGGCATCGGCCTGCAGTTCCGGCTGATCGACACCGGCATCAAGAGCGTGCTGACGGCGATGGACGCCGCCGCGCTGCTCGAAGGCTACGGCACCGCGCTCGGCCTCTTCAGCTCCGCGCTGGGCGCGCACCTGACGTGGACGCTGCCCTTCGGCCTGCTCATCATGTTCGCGGTGTTCAACCGCTTCAATCCCGCCTACGAGGAGGCCGCGCGCGACCTGGGCGCCACGCCCTGGCAGACATTCCGCTTCGTGGTGCTGCCGCTGATCGGGCCCTCGATCGTGGGCATCGGCATGTTCGGCTTCACGCTGTCGTGGGACGAGATCGCCCGCACCTCGCAGGCCATCGGTGACGTGAACACGCTGCCGCTCGAGCTGCAGGGGCTGACCTCGACGGTAACCACGCCTTCGATCTATGCACTTGGTACCGTGACCACCGTGGTGTCGCTGCTGGTCATGGGCGTGGCGCTGGGCGCTGCCGCGCTGCTGCGGCGGCGCTCCATCCGCAGAAAGTGAGCGTTTTCCGGCAGCCCCTCTAAAATCGCGCCCCGACAAAAACACAAGCGAGAGAGGCGGAAATGCTCGAGAAACTCAACGAATTCACGGAAAGCCACGGCGAACTGCGCCGCGGCAAGGGGCTGGTCACCGGGACCATCGCGCTGAGCCTTGCCATCCTGTGCTTTCTGGGCGTGCTGGCCTTCCACTTCCCGCAGTACCTCACGACGCCCGAGCTGCGCAAGAGCTACAACGTCGACGTGATGCGCGTCATCCTGCTCACGGCGCTGGTCATCTCGGGCGGGCTTTCCCTGGTCAACATCATCTTCAACCGCTCGCGCTGGCTGTCTTCGGCCGCGTTCCTGCTGGTGGCGGCCTCGGCGCTGCTGGGCGGGCACAAGGTGCCGGTGCACGACTTCGCGGACAACACGCCGTACATCGGGCTCGACTGGTTCATCCTCGACCTGCTGGGCTCCTCGCTGATCTTCATCTTCATCGAGAAGCTGTTCGCGCTGCGCAAGGACCAGCCGGTGTTCCGCGAGGAGTGGCAGACCGACTTCCACCACTTCGTGGTGAACCACATGATCGTGGGCTTCGTGCTGCTGGCGACCAACCTGATGGTGCACAAGCTCTTCGGCTGGGCGGCCAACGACGGCATCCGCGGCTGGGTGGGCAACCTGCCGTTCTGGGCGGGGCTGCTGCTCATCATTCTGGTGGCCGACCTGGTGCAGTACTGGACGCACCGCGCCTACCACGAGGTGCCCGTGCTGTGGCGCCTGCACGCGGTGCACCACAGCGTGAAGAGCATGGACTGGATGGCGGGCTCGCGCCAGCACATCCTGGAGCTGCTGATCACGCGCACGCTGGTGCTGGCCCCCATCTACGTGCTGGGCTTCAGCAAGGACGTGATCGACGCCTACATCGTGGTGGTGGGCTTCCAGGCGGTGTTCAACCACTGCAACGTGAGCGTGCGGCTCGGCCCGCTGCGCTACCTGATCGTGACGCCCAACTTCCACCACTGGCACCACAGCCAGGACCAGGAAGCGCTGGACAAGAACTACGCGGCGCACTACGCCTTCCTCGACTACATCTTCGGCACGGCCGTGAAGAGCACCAAGCTCTGGCCCGAGAAGTACGGCGTGCTGGGCGACTACGTACCCAACGGCTTCTTCAAGCAGCTGAAGTTCCCGTTCGTCTGGAAGGGCTGATGCGAATTCCTTTCCGGGCCGCCGCGGCCATCGTCGCCGCGGGCGCCGCCCTGCTGCTTTCCGCCTGCGCCGCCCGCCTCGACCTGCCGACCAAGGACAACGGCCTGCGCCTGCGCGTGCAGAGTTCGGTGATCGCACCGGGCAACGGCGGCGAGCTCATCGCCGCCGACGCGCTGGCGCCGGGCGACATCCTGCTGACCTCGATCGCCACGGTGAACTCCTTCGGCATCCGGCTGGGCACCTTCTCGCCGGTGAGCCACGCGGTGCTGTACCTGGGCGACGGCCAGATCGCCGAAGCCGTCGGCACCGGCGTGCGCGCGCGGCCGCTCGCCGAAGTGGTCGACGAAGAGCAGATGGTCGTGGCATTCCGCGTGCCGGGCGTGGACGACGCCGGCGCCGCCCGCATGCGCGAGTGGGCGATGTCGCAGGTCGGCACCAGCTACAACACCGTGGGCGTGCTGCTGAACGCGCCCTTCGTGCTGAACCGCCGCCTGTGCGAGCTGCCGCTGCTGCCCACCGCCGTCAGCCACTACTGCATGAGCGGCATGGCCATGGTGCAGCTGGGCGCGAGCCGCGACGACCAGTTCTTCTGCTCGCAGTTCGTGCTGGAGGCCTACAGGCAGGCAGGCCTGCCGATCACCAATGCCGACCCGCGCTGGGTGAGCCCGGCCGACCTGCTCCACATGCGCGAGGGCGACGTGCCCTCCATCGCCGCCACGCAGCCGCTGCGCTATGTCGGGCACCTGAAATACAACCCGCCGCCGATCCTGGCGGCCGACGGCCCTTGAGCGCGGCTGGCTCTTCTTCGTCGCGCTTCGACGTCGTCGTGATCGGCGCCGGGGCCGCCGGACTCTTCTGCGCCGGCGTGGCGGGCCAGCGCGGGCTGAAGGTGCTGCTGGTGGACCACAGCGAGAAGGTGGGCGAGAAGATCCGCATCTCGGGCGGCGGACGCGCCAACTTCACGAACCGCGACCTGGACGTGCGCGCGCCGCAGCGGCACTTCATCGGCGACAACCCGAATTTCTGCCGCTCGGCGCTGTCGCGCTATGCGCCGCAACAGTTCATCGAGCTGGTGCAGAAGCACGGGATCGCATTTCACGAGAAGCACAAGGGGCAGCTTTTCTGCGACGGCTCCTCGCAGCAGATCGTCGACATGCTGCTGGCCGAGTGCGCGGCGGGCGGGGTCGAGCGGTGGCAGCCGTGCAGGATCGGGAGCATCGCCTTTTCCGCCTCCAGCGCAGACGGCACGGGCTCTGGCAGCTATCGAATCGAGAGCAGCCGGGGGCCGATCGAGACGGCCAAGATCGTGGTCGCCACCGGCGGTCTGTCGATCCCGCAGATCGGTGCCAGTGACTTCGGCTACCGCATCGCCGAGCAGTTCGGCCTGCGGATGGTCGCGCCCCGCCCCGCGCTGGTGCCGCTGACCTTCGGCGGCGACGCGTGGGCGCCCTATGCCGAACTGGCCGGGCTGGCGCTGCCGGTGCGCATCGAGACCGGCGCCAAGAAGGAAAAGATGGCGTTCCTCGAAGACCTGCTCTTCACCCACCGGGGCCTGTCGGGCCCGGCGGTGCTGCAGATTTCGAGCTACTGGAAGCCCGGCGCCCCGCTGACCCTGGATTTCGCCCCCGGCGTGAACGTGGCCGAGGCATTGGGCGAGGCCAAGCTGCGGTCGAAAAAACGAATCGCCAACGAGCTGGCCGCCCTGGTGCCCTCCCGGCTGGCGGACGCCTGGGTCGGGCAGGACCCGGCCCTGCAGCGGCCGGTGAACGAAGCGGCCGACAAGGCGCTGGCAGCACTGTCGGAGCGCATCGCCCGCTGGCAGATCGTTCCCAGCGGCACCGAGGGCTACAAGAAGGCCGAGGTAACGGCCGGCGGCGTCGACACCCGCGACCTGTCGTCCCAGACCATGGAGTCGAAGCAGCCGGGCCTGTATTTCATCGGCGAAGTGGTCGACGTGACCGGCTGGCTGGGCGGATACAACTTCCAGTGGGCCTGGGCAAGCGCACATACGTGCGCACAGGCGCTCTGATTCCCCGGCTCACCTTCCAGGGACACCGAAGAACCGGCTTTGCCGGGCTTCAGGTGTCGCCCCCGGCGAGGGGGTTGGCGAAGCGACACGAAGTGCGCGCAGCCTGGGGGCGTGCTATACTCTTGGGCTAACTCTTGGCCTTACCTCAACGGCCGCAAAAGATTTCAGTTGAGGAACCCCGGCTTGGGGCCTCGATCTCTCCAGGCCAAATTCATTTCAACGATTCATCAATGACCACCATCCGCGTTAAAGAAAACGAGCCCTTCGACGTCGCACTGCGCCGTTTCAAGCGCACCATCGAAAAGCTCGGCCTGCTGACCGACCTGCGTGCCCGTGAGTTCTACGAAAAGCCGACCGCCGAACGCAAGCGCAAGAAGGCAGCCGCGGTCAAGCGCCACTACAAGCGCGTGCGCAGCATGCAGCTGCCCAAGAAGCTGTACTAAGCAACGCCCCGGGCGGCAGGCCCAGACGAAAGTCAGCACCGCCGCTCCGTTGCCTCAGCCGCGCCAGGGAAACCTGCCGCGGCTTTTGTTTTTTCCGAAAGGTTGCCGAATGACTCTCAAAGCACAGATCAACGAAGACATGAAGACGGCGATGCGCGCCAAGGAATCCGAGCGCCTTGCCACCATCCGCCTGCTGCTGGCCGCAATGAAGCAGAAGGAAGTCGACGAGCGCGTGGAGCTCGACGACGCCATGGTCGTCGCCATCGTCGACAAGATGGTCAAGCAGCGCAAGGATTCCATCGCCGCCTTCACCACCGGCGGCCGCACCGACCTCGCCGACAAGGAAGCCGCCGAGATCAAGGTGCTGGAGGTCTACCTGCCCCAGCGCATGAGCGCCGATGAAACGGCGGCCGCAGTGAAGGCCATCGTGGCCGAGCTGGGCGCCAGCGGCCCCGGCGACATGGGCAAGGTGATGGGCGTGGTCAAGACCCGCTTGGCCGGCAAGGCCGACATGGGCCAGGTCAGCGCGGCGGTCAAAGCCGCTCTGACGGGCGCCTGAGAATGAACGCCGGCAGCCCCAGCGTCGCCATCCCCAAGGCCTGTGCCTGCCTGGTCGACGCCCGGGGCCGGCTGCTGGTGTTCCGCCATCCCGAGGATGGCGGCATGCAGCTCCCCAAGGGCACCATCGAGCCCGGCGAATCGCCCGACGTGGCGGTGCGCCGCGAACTGCTCGAGGAATCGGGCATCGACTACGCCGGAGAGCTGCAGTCGCTGGGCACGCTGGACCGCGAATGCGAGGCCGGCGTCGAAGGCAACACGCACCGCCACCCGCAGCTGTGGCACATCTTCCTGATGCGCGCCGAGGGCGCCCTGCCCGAGAGCTTCACGCACACGGCCACGGGCAGTCCCGAGGAAGAAGGCCTGGTGTTCCTGTTCAGCTGGCTCGAAGCCGGCGACCCGCTCGACGACTTCGCCCTGCCCTACCGCCAGACCATCGAGCGCGTGCGTTCGGCCCTGCTGCTCGCGGCCTGAGACGCCACCATCGTCACGCCCCGGCCGCGCGCATGGCCATGTACAGGCCCAGCAGCGCCAGCCCGATCAGGAAGCAGCGCCTGAACACCGCCACCGACAGCCTCTTGCGCAGCCAGGTCCCGAGCACCATCCCGCCGATGGCCGGCGCGAGCATCGCGACCGAGCCTCCGATCACCGACATCGGATAGCCCCCGTTCCCGGCCAGCCCGATGGCCAGCACCACCGTCGAGGTGGTGAACGAAATCCCCATCGCCTGGATCAGCGAATCGCGCTGGAAGCCCAGCGCCTGCAGGTACGGCACAGCCGGCACCGCGAACACCCCCGTCACCGCCGTGACCAGTCCGGTCACGATGCCCACCAGCGGCCCCACCCAGCGCGCCTGCGCGTCGGTCACATGCAACTGCCGCCCGGTAAGCCCCCAGACCGCATAGACGATCAGCGCCACGCCCAGCGCCACCGTCGCCCACGCCCCTGCCGGCACGCCCAGCCAGAGCGCGCCACCCAGCGTGCCGGCCACCACGCCCACCTGCATGCCGCCGATGCGCTTCAGCACCGGCATGAAGGTCGCGCGAGGCCCGGTCTGCCAGATGTTGGTGACCAGCGAAGGCACGATCAGCAGCGCCGCGGCCTGCGCCGGCGACATCCACAGCGCGAGCAGCCCCATCGACACCGTCGGCAGCCCGAGGCCGACCACGCCCTTGATCACCCCGGCCAGCAGGTACACGGCCGTGGCGGCGGCCCAGAAGATCATCGTGTCGGTGGGTTGCATGGCTGTCATCGCGGCCGAGTCTGCCGATGAAGCCCGCGCCCTGAAATGCGGCATTCGCGCAGCCGGCCTCAGGCTGGGACTGAGGCTCCTGGTGCACACTCCGCCCACCATGCGCTTCGATCTCACAGACCTGCGGCTCTTCATCCACGTCGTCGAGGCCGGCAGCCTCACCGCCGGTGCCGGCCGCTCGCACATGACGCTGGCCTCCGCCAGCCAGCGCGTGCGCGGCATGGAAGACGCCCTCGGCAGCCCCCTGCTCACCCGCCACGCGCAGGGAGTGCGCCCCACCGAGGCCGGCCGCACGCTGCTGCACCATGCGCGCGTCGTGCTGCAGCAGATGGAGCGGCTGCGCGGCGAACTCGGGGAGTACGGCCAGGGCCTCAAGGGCCATGTGCGCTTCATGTGCGGCACCTCGGCACTGACCGAGCACCTGCCCGAGGTGCTGAGCCGCTTTCTCGCCGAGCATCCGCGCATCTCGGTCGACCTGGAAGAGCGCCCCAGCCCCGACACGGTGGAAGCGCTGCGAGCAGGCCTGTGCGACATCGGCATCGTCTCCGACGCCATCGACAGCGAGGGCCTCGAATGCCATCCCTTCCGGCGCGACGACCTCGTGCTCGTCATGCCGCGCGGCCACGCACTGGCCGGGCGCCGCCGCCTGCGGCTGGCCGAAGTGGTCGACAGCGAATTCGTAGGCCTGCCCGCCGACAGCGCGCTGCAGCTGCTGATCACCCAGCACGTGCGCGCCCTGGGCAAGCACCTGGCCTACCGCGTGCGCGTGCGCAACTTCGAGGCTGTGTGCCGCATGGTCGAGTACGGCATCGGCGTCGGCATCGTCCCGCAGACCGCGGCCGAACGCTGTGCCCGTTCGATGAAGATCGCGCGCGCCTCGCTCGCCGACGCCTGGGCCGAGCGAACGCTGATGGCCTGCGTGCGCTCGTCGGAAGACCTGCCGCTCAACGCCCGGCGCATGCTCGATTACCTGGTCGCGCCGCCGCCCGAGGAAGTCAGGAAGAAGCAGTGACAGGCCGGCCCAGCCGTGCCCGCGCCGCCACGAAGGCATCGAAGGCCTCGCTGCTGGTCTTGCTCGGCACATAGCCGAAACGCTCCTTCAGCGCGGTGTTGAGCAGCACCGGCCGGTAGCGCAGAAAGTCCAGCTGCTCCGGCCCGTAGCGGCTCACGCCCAGCGCCGAGCCCACCGCCAGCGCCGTCTTCAGCACGCCGGCCGGCCAGTCGACTGCGTGCTTGCCCAGCCGCGAGGCGATCTCGTGGATGGTCAGCGCGCCGTCGCCCGCGAGGTTGTAGCAGCCGGGCGGCGCACCACCGAGCGCATGGGCGATGGCGCCTGTCACGTCCTCGTCCCACACGAACACGAACGGACTCGCGCTGCCGCGGATCGCGATGAGCCGCTTCTTCTCGAACAGCGCCGTGATCTGGTTGTCCACCCGCTCGCCGAGGATGGTGCCGATGCGCAGCACCGTCTGCGCCAGCGCCGGATGTCGTTCGCGATAGCCGGCCAGCATCTCCTCCACCTGCCGCTTGTGGTCTGCATAGGCGAACACCACGTTGCCGCGCAGCGGCTGCGACTCGGTGATCCACGCCGGGTTGTCCGCGTGGTAGCCGTAGGCCGCGCCGCTGGACGACACCACGATGTGCCGCACGCCCTTCGCCACGCAGGCTTCGAGCACGTTGCGCGTGCCGCCCACGTCCACCGAATGCTCGAAGGCACGGTTGGAGTCCCTGCCCGGCGTGACGATGGATGCGAGATGCACCACGGTGTCGATGGCATGGTCGGCAATGGCCTCGGCGATGCGCGAGTCGCGCACGTCCAGCTGCTGGTAGGCCACGCCCATCAGGCGTCGGTCCGGCGGCACCTCGCGCACGTCGACCGCGACCAGCGCTTCCAGCGTGCCCTGCTCCGCCAGCGCAGCGAGCAGGCCGCGCCCCAGGAAGCCGTCGGCCCCGGTCACCAGCACGCGGCGCGCGACGAGTCCTTCGCCGCTCATGGCTTCGCGGGCTTGCGGCCCCACCAGCTTGCCAGCGCAAGGCCGGCGATGATGTCCCAGAAGCCCCATACGCCGGCCACCACGGCCATGCCGCCGAGCCCGCCGAAGAAGCTGAAGATCAGCACCAGCCCGAGCCCCGCGTTGCGGATGCCCACCTCGATGGACACCGCGCGCCGGTCGTAGTCGCCAAGCCCCGAGAGCCGCGCGCAAAGGTAGCCGGTGCCGAAGGCCAGCGCGTCGTGGATCACCACCGCCATCAGCACCAGCCCCACGTAGTCGAGGAAGAAGCGCCAGTTGCCCGCGATGGCGCCGAGGATGAACACGATCAGCGCGACGAAGCTCAGCACGCCCACCGGCTTCTTGATGCGCGCCGTGAGCGCCGGGAACCTGTGCGCGCAGGCCACGCCGAGCACGAAGGGAACGCCGATGATCGCCACGATATGGCCCAGCATGTCCAGCGGATCGAGCGCGATGGTCTTCAGCAGCGCCGAGGCCGTGGGATGCAGGCCGCCCCAGAACGCGAAGTTCAGCGGCATCACGACGATGGAAAGCGCGTTCGAGATCGCCGTCATCGACACCGACAGCGCCACGTTGCCGCGCGCGCGGTGCGTGAGGATCTGCGAGATGTTCCCCGGCGGGCAGCAGGCCACCAGGATCATGCCCAGCGCAATGCTCGGGCCCGGCTTGAGGATCAGCGTGAGCACGTAGGTCACGGCCGGCAGCACGATGAACTGCGCGCCGATGCCCACTGCCATGGCGCCGGGCATGCGCGCCACGCGCTTGAAGTCCTCGATGCGCGTGTCCAGCGCGATGCCGAACATCAAAAAGCCCAGCACCACGTTGAGCAGCACCAGCGAGGCCGGGTTGAAGTGCAGGCGTATCTCGTCGACAGGCAGCATGCGCGGGGCCTCCTTCTTTCTTGGTCTTCAGGCAGGGTCGGCCAGCGCCGCGGCCGCGTTGCGCACGGCCGCGCGGTAGGTGTCCTTGTGCACGTAGTACGCCATGCGTTCCAGCTGCAGGTACTTGAAGCCGCCCGACAGGTCGGGCGCCGGCCCCTGCGCCGCGGCGCGCAGCGCGCCAGCCCTGGGCGAACCGCCCGCCTGCGCGCGAAAGTAGCGCGCCACCAGCTCGGCCTGCTCGTAGCGGCCCTGCCATCCGATGCCGCTGGCCTCGATCATCCCGAGCACCGCGATGTTCTCGAAGCGCGGCGAGAAGATGTTGAGGTACAGCCGCGGCGCCATGCCTTGCCAGTTCAGCAGCTCGCGGTCGATGAACGGGTAGTGCAGCGCATAGCCGGTGGCAGCGAGGATCAGGTCGTAGTCGCGCGCGCTGCCGTCCCTGAAGTGCACCGTGCGCCCGTCGAGCCGCGCGATGTCGGCGCGCACGCCGATGTCGCCGTGGCCCACGTGGTGCAGCACCAGCGAGTTCACGATGGGGTGCGACTCGTACATCCGGTAGTCGGGCTTCGGAAAGCCGAAGCGCACCGGGTCGCCGGTGAACCACTTGAGCACCGTCGAGTCGATGCGCTGCTTGAGCCACGGCGGCAGCGGCCGCTTGCCGCCCAGCGTGTCGGCCGGCTTGCCGAACACGTACTTGGGCACGAAGTAGTAGCCCCGCCGCACCGAGATGTCGACGCTCCTGGCGTAGTGCACGGCATCCACGGCGATGTCGCAGCCCGAGTTGCCCGCGCCGACGATCAGCACGCGCTTGTCCTTGAAGAGCTCCGGGTGCTTGTAGTCGCTGGTGTGCAGAAGCTCGCCATCGAAGTTGCCGTCGAAGCTCGGCCGCTTGGGCTCGGCGAGCGTGCCGTTGGCGATGACCACGCCCCTGTATTCGGCCGTCTCGACCGTGCCCTCGCCGTCCTCGGTGGTGACGAGCCAGCGCGTATCGGGCGCGTCGCTCGCCGGCTCGACGCGCAGCACGCGCGTGTTGAAGCGGAAGTGCTCGCGCAGCCCGAAGCGGTCGGCGAAGTCGCTGAAGTAGCGGCGCAGCTCGCGGTGGCTGGGGTAGTCGGCCACCGTGTCGGCCATCGGGAACTCGGTGAACTCGGTGGTGCGCTTGCTCGAGATCAGGTGCGCCGAGTGATAGACGGTGGAGCGCGGATTGGAGATGTCCCACAGCCCGCCCACATCGCCATGCGCCTCGAAGCCCTGGAACGGCACGCCGTGCTTCTGCAGGTTGCGCGCACCGGCAAGGCCGGAGGGGCCCGCGCCGATCAGCGCGATCTGTTCGTGAGTCGGTACTGCGGCGGCGTTGGACGTCATCGGGGCGGAGGCTCCTTCGAAAGACCGGGAATGGCTGTCGCGCCCGCTTCGCCGACACGGGGCTTGCGCGGCTGGCCTCGCAGCAGGCGGTCGTGAAGCTTCTCCGGCAGCAGGTCGAGCGCCTTCGAGAGCCAGCCGATGCGGCGCGGCAGCACGATCTTCTCCCGCCCCGCCGTCACGGCCGCCAGCAGCCGGTGCGCGGCCTCATCGGCTTCGAGCAGCCCCGGCATCGCGAAGCGGTTACCGGCAGTGAGCGCGGTGCGGATGTAGCCGGGGCTGACCGTGTGCACCGTGAGCCCCGTTTCGCGCAGCTCGGCGCGCAGGCTTTCCAGGTAGCGGATCAGCCCGGCCTTGCTGGCGCAGTAGGCGCCGTTGCCCGGCATGCCGCGCCAGCCGGCGATGCTGGCCATGCCGACCAGCGCGCCGCGCTGTTGCGCGCGCATCGCGCCCACGAAAGGCTGGAAGGTGGTGGCCGCGCCCAGCAGGTTGATCTCGAGCATGCGGCGGAATACGGCCAGGTCGTCGGCCTGGGCGGTGTCGTAGCCGCCCGCGACGCCGGCATTGGCGATCACAAGGTCGGGCACGCCGGCGCGCGCCATCCAGTCGGCGGCCATGGCCTGCATGGCGGCGCCCTGCGACACGTCGGGGGTGTAGGCCGCACAGCGCTCGGGCGCGAGCGCGGCCAGTTCAGCGAGCCTGCCGGCGTCGAGCCCCACCAGCGCCACGCTCGCCCCGTTGCCGATCAGCTCGCGCGCCAGCGCCTGTCCCAGCCCGCCACAGGCACCGGTGAGGACGACGTTGCGAAACGGCAAGGGCATTGGCGCGAGGGCTCCGGGTGGCAAAAAGCCCGGCCACTTTATCCGCGCACGCGCGCCGCGCCCCCCGGCATTTCCCCTTGCCCGGAGCCCCTGCGTCGAAGGCTTGCCGAAGCCCTCAGGCGGCCGCAGGCTCTGGAAACTCGATCTGGATCTTCACGTCCGTCGCGCGGCCGGCCGCCGCTTCCTCGAAGGCCTTGATGCCGTCCTCGAAGGCGAAGGTGCGCGAGATGAAGGGCTTCACGTCGACCTGCCCCGACGCGATCAGCGCCAGCGCGCGCGGGAAGATGTTGGCGTAGCGGAACACCGACTCGATGCGCACCTCCTTCGCCTGGATGGCCACGATGTCGAAGGCCACCTTGTCGGCGGGTATGCCCACCATCACCAGGCAGCCGCCGGGGCACAGCAGGTCGAAGATGCCGTCGAAGGCGCGCGCGCTTCCGCTGGCCTCGAACACGACGTTGGCGCCCCAGCCGTCGGTCAGCGCCTTCACCGTGTCGGCGAGCTTGCCGGCGCGCACGTCGACAGTGGTGACGGCCGGGTTTCCGGCGAACAGCGCCAGCTTCTCGGGCACGAGGTCCGCGAGGATCACGCGCGCGGCACCGCCAGCGAGCGCGGCCAGCGCCGTCATTGCGCCGATGGTGCCGGCGCCGATGACCACCGCCACGTCGCCCGGCTTCAGCGCGGCCTTCTTCGCTGCCTGCAGGCCGATGGCCAGCGGCTCGACGATGGCGCCTTCGCCGAAGCTCACGTTGTCGGGCAGGCGGAAGGTGAATGCCGCCGGGTGCACCACGAAGGGCGTGAGGCAGCCATGGATGGGCGGCGTGGCCCAGAAGCGCACGGCAGGGTCGAGGTTGTAGATGCCCTCGAGCGTGGCGCGCGAATCCATGCGCGGGATGCCGGGCTCCATGCAAACGCGGTCGCCCGGCTTGAGGTGCGTGACCTCCGAGCCCACCTCGGCCACGATGCCCGAGGCCTCGTGGCCCAGCACCATGGGTTCTTCCACCACGTAGGGGCCGATGCCGCCGTGCTGGTAGTAGTGAACGTCGCTGCCGCACACGCCCACGGTGTGCATGCGGATCTTCACGTCGCGCGGCCCCACGTGAAGCGGAATGTCGAGCTCGCGCAGCCTGAGCTCGTGCGCTTTTTCCAGAACCAGTGCTTTCATGTTCTTGAGTCCTTGAAGGAGTGTTGTCGGTATGTGGTCAATGCAATGAGGTTTCGGTGCGCAGCAGCGAGGCGCCTGAATCGATGTCGAAGAGGTGCACCTGCGCGGGGTCGGCCACGAAGCGCACGCGCTCGCGCAGCCCCGGGCACTGCGCGGAGGGCATGAGCGCGGCGATCTCGCCGTCGCCCTGGCCGAAGCTCACCAGCACCTCGTTGCCGAGGTATTCGATGAGCTGCACCTCGCCCTGGAAGCCGCCGTGCTGCCCGCCATGGGCATCCGCCCGCAGGTGCGCGGGCCGCACGCCGAGCGTGACGCGCCTGCGGCCTTCGAGCGCGAACCGGCGCGCGTCGACCCGGACAGTGCCTTCACGGCCGAAGAGTTCGACTGTCGACCCTGCCTGCGCGGCCTCGCGCACTTCCATCTCCACCAGGTTCATCGGCGGCGTGCCGATGAAGCCGGCCACGAATGCCGAGCGCGGCCGCTCGAAGATCTCGCGCGGCGAGCCGACCTGCTCGATGCGCCCGTCGCGCAGCAGCACGATGCGGTCGGCCAGCGTCATCGCCTCGTGCTGGTCGTGGGTCACGTAGACCGTGGTGGTCTTCAGCGCCTGGTGCAGCCGGGCGATCTCGATGCGCATGTGATTGCGCAGCTTGGCGTCGAGGTTCGACAGCGGCTCATCGAAGAGGAACACCTTGGGCGTCTTGATCATCGCCCGCGCGATCGCCACGCGCTGCTGCTGCCCGCCCGACAGCTCGGTGGGCTTGCGCTGCAGGTAACGCTCCAGCCCGAGCGTGTCCGACACTTCCTTGATGCGCGCGTCGATCTCCGCCTTGGGCACCTTCAGCCGCTTGAGGCCGAAGGCGATGTTGTCGCGCACGCTCATGTGCGGATAGAGCGCGTAGTTCTGGAACACCATGGCGATGCCGCGCTCCTGCGGCGGCAGGTCGTTCACGCGCTGGCCGCCGATCATGAGGTCGCCGTCGGAGATGTCTTCCAGGCCCGCGAGCATGCGCAGGATGGTCGACTTGCCGCAGCCCGAGGGGCCGAGGAACACGACGAACTCGTTGTCGGACACGTCGAGGTCGAACTGATGGACGACCTGCGTGTCGCCGTAGCGCTTGATGATCTTGTGACAGCTGATTGCGGACATTTCGTTGTTCCGGGAAAGAGGGATCGGCTCGGGGCTCATGCCGCGTCGCGCCTGCGCTTGAACGCCGCATTGAGGAAGCCGCTGAGCACGCCGACCATGAGCAGCGGCGGCAGCGAAAGCAGGATGACGGACGCGTTCAAGATGCCCCAGGGCACGTCGCGCCCGAGCTGGCTCAGCTCCGATGCCACGATGGGCAGCGTCTTGGCGTCCGAGGTGGTGAGCATCAGCGCGATGAGGAACTCGTTCCACACCAGCACGAAGCCGAAGGCGATGGCACCGATCAGCGAGCGCGCGGCGATCGGCAGCGCCACCTTGAAGAAGATCGCGTAGGGGCCGTAGCCGTCGACGCGGCCGGCCTCCTCCACCTCCTTGGGTACGGCCTTGAAGGCGGGAATGGCGAGCCAGATCACGGTGGAGAGCGTGAGCAGCGTGTAGGTGACGACGAGCGCGATGCGCGTGTCGTACAGCTCCAGCTGCAACCAGATCACCATCAGCGGGATGGCCACCGCCACAGGCGGCAGGAAGCGCATCGAGAGCACGAAGAACTGGATGTCGTTGGCCCAGCGCAGCGGATAGCGCGCGAGCGCATAGGCCGCGGGCAGCCCAAGCACCGCGCCGGCGATCACCGCCGAGCCCACCACCACGACGGAATTCAGCAGCCCTTGCGCCACCGCCTCGCGACTGAGCACGTAGACGTAGTTCTCCAGCGTGGGCGTGAAGAAGAACTTGGGCACCGCCGAGACGATGTCGACCCGGTTCTTGAACGAGTTGAGAAAGGTCCACAGCACCGGCACCAGCGCCGAGAGGCCGGCCAGGATCAGCACTAGCCGCGCGAGCAACGTGCCGACGGAGAACTTCTTCTTTGCAGCAGCGCTCATTTCGGCCGCGTCCATTTCCAGATGTAGGTGAAGGCCACGGTCGAGGCGACCATCATCAGCACCGCCATGCCCGAGGCATACGAGATGCGGCCCGACTCGATGAAGCCCTGCGAGAAGGCGTACATGTCCAGCGTCTCCGTCGAGATGCCGGGGCCGCCGCGCGTCATCACGTAGATGAGGTCGAAAGCGCGCAGCGACTCCACCATCTTCACGAAGCACAGGCTGACCAGCGGCGCCTTCAGCATCGGCAGCGCCACGTAGGCGTAGACCTCCCAGGTCTTCGCATGGTCCATGCGCGCGGCCTCGAAGGGCTGGGGCGGCAGCGTCTCGAGCAGCTTGAGCACGATGACGGCGAAGAAGAGGCCCCACTGCCACACGTCGACGAAGGCAACCGTGAGCAGCGCGGTGACCGGGCTGGCCAGCAGGTCGAGCGGCTCGCCGGTGATGGCCTTGTACGGCCAGGTCAGCAGGCCGAACAGCGGGTGGAAGGCGAACTTCCACACGAAGGCCGCCGACACGCGCGGCAGCAGAACCGGCACGATGAACAGCATCGACAACACATTGCGCCAGCGCGCGGTGGTGCACTGGAACATCAGCACGCCCAGCAGCACCGCCAGGCCCATGGTGGCGCTGACCGTCAGCACCTCCCACACCAGCGACACGCGCACCGAGTTGAGGAAGCGCCGGTCGGAAAAGAGCTGGATGTAGTTCGACAGCCAGACCCAGGCCGTGTCGGCCTGCCCGAGCTCGCGGTCCTGCAGCGAGATGCCGATCGCGAAAAGGGTGGGCACCAGTGCCAGCACCGCCAGCACCAGCAGCCCGGGCCCGATGAAGACGAGAGGCAGCCTCGTCGTCTTCCTTTTTTTCTCCCTGAGCGTCATTACTTCTTGCGCCGCGCGACCAGTTGCTTCGCGTAGCCGTCGAGTTCGTCGAGGCCGGCCTTGATGTCGGTGCGCGATCCGGTGATCAGCTCTTCGAGGATGATCCCCCAGCGGTCGCCGAGATCGGGCCAGGCCGGGTCCTGCCAGAAGTTCACGGCCGTGACCTTGCCGGTGTCGGCCAGCGCCTTGCCGAGGTCGGCGCCATAGCGCTTGGCGAACTCGGGACTCGACAGCACGCTGGTGCGGTTGAGCTCGCCGAACTGACCTTCCGCGAGGCGGCGCTGCTCCTGCTTCTTGGAGGTTGCCCAGGCGACGAACAGGCCCGCGCACTTCTTCGCCTCCTCGGTCTTGTTGGCCTTGGCGCCGATGGCCAGGCCGTGGCCGTAGCCGCCGCCGGTCAGCGGCGTGGGCGGCGGCAGGTAGGCGACCTTGCCGATCACGGTCGACATCTTCGGGTCGAGCGCGTTGCCGGCCAGTGGGGTCGACTCGACCAGCATCGCCACCTTGCCGGCGAGGAAGGCGCCGGTGGATTCGTCCCAGCCGCCGGTCTTGGTGCCGGGCGCCGAGTACTTGAACAGCTCGAGGTAGGTCTGCGTGGCCTTCACCGCGGCGGCGGAATCGAACACGGGCTTGTCGCCCTCGAACCACTGGCCGCCGTAACCGCGGAAGAAGGGCATCCAGCGCCACACGTTGGCACCGGAGCCGCGCTGGCCGCGCAGCGCGACGCCGTAGACGCCGTTGGCCGGGTCATTGAGCTTCTTCGCCGCGGCGACGAACTCGTCGAGCGTGGTCGGCGGCTTGATGCCGGCCTTCTCGAGCAGGTCCTTGCGGTAGACCAGCAGGTCGCCGCCGCCTGTGAGCGGAGCGAACCAGAGCTGGCCGTCGAAGGTGGCGACCTTCTGGCGGCCGGGGTCGAAGTCGGCGTAATCGTAGTCGGCGGGGTAGTACTTGGCCAGCGGCACGATCCACTTCGACTGGGCGAACAGCGGCACGTTGGCCTCGTCGACGTAGTACACGTGGTACTTGCCCACAGTGGAAGCGTCCGCGCGGGTCTTGGTGCGGCGATCGTTCTCGTTGAGGTTGTCGATGTTGAACGAGGCACCGGCGAGGGCCTTGAACTCGTCCTTGTACTTTTCGAGCAGGGTCAGCCCGTCGCGGGGCTGGGACAGGACGCGCAGGTCCTCCTTGCAGACCTGCTGCGCCTGGGCCGCGCCGCCCCATGCGGCCAGCGCCGCCAGCACCATCGCGCAACCCGTCATCCGGTACCGGTTTTCTTGAACAGCCATCGCTTTTGTCTCCTTTGAGCCTGTCGTGGATTGCCGGGGAATCGCGGCGGAAACAGGTGGGACGAAGCGTAGGCAGCGGCGGCGCGGCGCCGCGTACACGCGAGCCGGGGCACTGGTATTTTCATGACCACCCTGCTTGGGGTTTTGCCGGGGTCAGGCGCGCATAGGTGCCGCGCCGGTTCGCTTCAATCGCCACATCGGTTGCAACATAAAACCAGATTGATAGAATCCATCTGGTATTTTTTTGAAACCACAGCGGCCGATGCCGCAACCGCCATGACTCACTACCGCACCACCACCGTCGACGGTCTGAAGATCTTCCATCGCGAGGCAGGCGACCCGGCCCTGCCCGCCCTGCTCCTGCTGCACGGCTTTCCGGCCTCGTCCTTCATGTACCGCGGGCTGATCGAGCGGCTGGCCCATCGCTTCCACGTCATCGCGCCGGACTACCCCGGCTTCGGGCACAGCGATGCGCCCTCGGTCGCGGAGTTCAGCTACACCTTCGACAGCCTCGCCGACATCGTCGGCAAGCTCACCGACCAGCTCGGCCTCGAGCGCTACGGCCTCTACATGCAGGACTTCGGCGGCCCGGTGGGTTTCAGGCTGGCCAGCCGCCGCCCGGAGAAGGTCGATTTCCTCGTGGTGCAGAACGCCAACGCCTACGAGGAAGGCCTGCCCGACAGCTTCTGGGGACTGGCCCGCGAGCTGTGGCGCGACCCGTCGCCCGCCAACTACGCGCGCATCCGCGAGGCCGCCATGTCCGACGAAGCCCTGGCGTGGAACTACACCCACGGCGTGAAGGAGCTGGAGCGCATCGACCCCGACAGCTGGCTGCTGCAGCGCGC
This sequence comes from Variovorax gossypii, assembly GCF_003965815.1. Classification (GTDB taxonomy): domain Bacteria; phylum Pseudomonadota; class Gammaproteobacteria; order Burkholderiales; family Burkholderiaceae_C; genus Variovorax; species Variovorax gossypii. Next base: position 1,533,569 of record NZ_RXOE01000001.1, read on the forward strand.
CCTGCTGGCGCGCCCCGGCAACAAGGACGCGATGGCGGCGCTGCTGCACGACTACGGCAGCAACCTATCGCTCTACCCCGCCTGGCAGGCCTACTTCAGGCAGCACCAGCCGCCGACGCTGATCGTCTGGGGCGCCAACGACGTGATCTTTCCGCCCTCGGGCGCCTATCCCTACCAGCGCGACCTGCGACGGGTCGACTTCAAGCTGCTCGACACCGGCCATTTCGCGCTCGAGGAGCTGGGCGAGGTGATCGCCACCCACATCGAGCATTTCCACGACGCGCTGAACGCATGAGGAACCCGGTCATGGAACTGAACGCCGATGCGGCGGGGGCACGGCCGTGCCCCGAGCCGTCGATATCGGGCGCGCTGGCGCTGCTGTTCGCCGTCGCCTGCGGACTCGCGGTGGCCAACGTCTACTACGCCCAGCCGCTGCTGGACACGCTGTCGCACACCTTCGGCATCCGGCCCGCCACGGTCGGCGTCGTCATCACCATCACGCAGATCGGCTACGGGCTGGGGCTGCTGATGGTGGTTCCGCTGGGCGACCTCGTCGACCGGCGACGGCTGATCGTCGGGCAATCGCTGCTGTCGGCGGTCGCCCTGCTGGCGGTGGCGCTGGCACCGAGCGCGTCGGTGCTGCTCCCGGCGATGGCCGCCGTGGGCGTGCTGGCGGTGGTGACGCAGGTGCTGGTCGCCTATGCCGCGAGCATGGCCGCGCCGGGCGAACGCGGTCGCGTGGTGGGCACGGTCACCAGCGGCATCATCCTCGGCATCCTGCTGGCGCGGGCGGTCTCGGGTACGCTGTCGGATCTCTTCGGCTGGCGTTCGGTGTACCTTGCGTCGGCGGCGGCCACGCTGCTGGTCTCCGGCCTGCTGTGGATGGTGCTGCCGAGCCGCGCGCGGCCCGCGCCGGGCATCTCGTACGTGCAGCTGATCCGCTCGGTGTTCGCGCTCTTCGCGCAGGAGCCGGTGCTGCGCATCCGCGCCGTGCTCGCGATGCTGATCTTCATGGCCATCACCATGATGCTGACGCCGATGGTGCTGCCGCTGACCGCACCGCCCTTCTCTCTGTCGCACACGCAGGTGGGCCTTTTCGGCCTCGCGGGTGCGGCCGGGGCCCTGGGCGCGGCCCGGGCGGGCCGTCAGGCGGATCGTGGTCGCGCGCAGCGCACCACCTTCATCGGCCTGAGCGCGATGCTGCTGTCGTGGCCGCTCATCGCGATGCTGCCGTGGTCCATCTGGGCAATGGTGGCCGGCGTGGTCGTCATCGACTTCGGGCTGCAGTCGGTGCACGTGGCCAACCAGAGCCTGATCTACCGCGTGCGCCCCGAGGCGCAGAGCCGGCTGACGGCCGGGTACATGATCTTCTACTCCATCGGGTCCGCCACCGGATCGATGGCCTCGACGATGGTGTACGCCCATGCGGGCTGGAACGGCGTCTGCGTTGCCGGGGCCCTCGTCAGCGGCGTGGCGATGGCATTCTGGGCGCTCACGCGGCACCTGACGCCGCAGGACACGGCCTCCTGAAGCCGCAACGGCTCAGTCCGCGGTGGCGAGCGGCGTGTTCTGCGCCGTGCGCAGGCCGAAGCGGTCCTGCGCCTGCTGCCGGTAGGCCGAGGGCGTCATGCCCTTGAGTTGCAGGAAGCGGCGGTTGAAGTTGGCGAGATTCGCGAAGCCCACCTCGTAGCAGATGTCGCTCACCAGCCGGTCGGACACCTGCAGCATCTCGCAGGCCTTGGCCACTCGCAGCCGCGTGACGAAGTCGGTGAAGGTGGCGCCCATGTGCCGGTGGAACCAGCGCGAGAAGCTGCTCTCGGCCATGTTGGCCACGGCGCACACGGCCGGCAGCGAAAGCTCCTCGGTCAGGTGCCGGTCGAGGTAGTCGAGCACGCGGCGCATGCGGGTGTTGGCGCTCGGGTCTTCGCCCGCCGGGTCGGCGGTGCTGGAAATCTGCCGCCAGTCGGGCCAGCGGGCCAGCTCGTGCAGCAGGCCGATGAACTCCGCGAGCCGGGCCATGCCCTCCTGCGCCTGAACGCGCAGGAAGCGTTCGCGCACCAGCGAGTGGATACCGAAGAACTCGATGCCCAGCTTGGCCCGGTCGAGCATCGGCAGCACGGTCTTCAGCTCGGGAAACAGGTCGGTGCCCTTGCGCAGCGGCTCGTCGCGGAAGTGGATGACCATGCTGCGCTCGGCGATGCCCTCGGGCGGCACGTCGTGCGAGATCCAGGTGTGGGGCAGCCGGGCGCCCACAAGTGCCACGTAGCCGGGCTCGAAACGGCCGATGTGGTCGCCCACGAAGGCGTCGCCGCTGCTGCGGTTGATGCACTGCAGCTCGTATTCGTCGTGGTAATGCCAGCAGTCGAAGGGCCAGGGCACGCCGTGTTGCAGGCAGCGCACCGAACTGCCGCCCGCCGGCTCGAAGCCGAGCCGGGGGTCGCGCATCAGTTCGTGCTCGAGTTCCGGTTTTCGCGCTGCGTTATGCCTCATGTTCGACAAGCCCTCGCGCGCAGGCCGGCGGCGCAGCCTTCAGGCGCCGGCGACCTTCATGCGGTTCACCAGGACCGATCCGGTGGTCTTGGCGCCGAAAGTGTAGGCATCCGCCCCGATGGCTTCAATACCCAGCAGCATGTCCTTCAGGTTGCCGGCGATGGTGATCTCCTGCACCGGGAAGGCGATCTTGCCCTTCTCCACCCAGAAGCCGCTGGCGCCGCGCGAGTAGTCGCCGGTCACGTAGTTCACGCCCTGCCCCATCAGCTCGATCACGAACAGGCCGGTGCCCAGCTTGGCGAGCATCGCGTCGAGGTCGTCGGTGTGCTTCGTGAGGCGCGAGCTGAGCGTGAGGTTGTGCGAGCCGCCGGCGTTGCCGGTGGTCTTCATGCCCAGCTTGCGGGCCGAGTAGGTCGAGAGGAAATAGCCCTCCAGCCGGCCGGCGTCGACCACCTTGCGTGCCCGGGTGGTCACTCCTTCGTCGTCGAAGGGGGCGCTGCCCTTGCCGCGCAGCAGGTGCGGGTCTTCGGCCACGTCGACGTGCGCCGGCAGCACGGGTTTGCCCAGCGAATCGAGCAGGAAGGTGCTCTTGCGGTACAGCGACCCGCCGCTCACAGCCTGCACCAGCGAGCCCAGCAGGCCCACGGCAAGCGGCGACTCGAACAGCACCGGGCATTCGGTGGTCTTGATCTTGCGCGACTTCAGGCGGCTGAGCGCACGTTCGGCGGCGTAGCGGCCCACGGCCTGCGGGCTGGCCAGTTCGTCGGCCGAGCGCATGGAGCTGTACCAGGCGTCGCGCTGCATATCGTCGCCCTTGCCGGCGATGGGCGCCACCGAGATGGAATGCCGCGAACTGGCGTAGCCGCCCCTGAAGCCATGCGTGTGGGCGCTGAAGAAATGGCTCTGCTGGGCCGAGACGCCCGCGCCTTCGCTGTTGGTGATGCGCTTGTCGGTCGACAGGGCGGCCTCTTCGCATTCCAGGGCCAGCTTCGCGGCCTGCTCGCTGGTCACGTCCCAGGGGTGGAACAGGTCGAGTTCGGGCTGGACCTTGGCGATGTCTTCCTCGTCCGGCAGGCCGCTGACGGGGTCTTCGGCCGTGAAACGGGCGATGTCGTAGGCCGCCTGCACCGTCTGGGCGATGGCCGCCTCGGAGAAATCGGAGGTGCTGGCGTTGCCGCGGCGGTGGCCCACGTAGACCGTGACGCCCAGCGACTTGTCGCGGTTGCGCTCGACGTTTTCCAGCTCGCCCTTGCGCACCGAGACGCTCAGGCCGCAGCCCTCGGAGGCCTCGGCCCCAGCGTCGGTGGCACCGAGCTTTTTGGCATGCGCCAATGCGGTGTCGACCAGGTTTTCGAAGAAGGAGCGGCTGTAGGCGAAGCCGGAATCGGCGCGCGAGGAGGATGTCGTCATGTGGTGGCTATGATACTTGCGCCCCCCATTTCCGGTTTTCCCCAGCTTCCCGCCGTGCGTTGCAACGCTGCACGGCGCGGCCCAGAATCCATCCCATGTCCCGCAAACCCAAAAAAGGCTATTACGTCCGCGGCCATTTCGTGGCCGAAGGCAGCGAGCTCGACCTCGAGCTCAAGCGCGAGCTCAAGGGCTCCGACGACGCCAGCCGCACCGACCTCAAGCGCGAAAGCGAAGAACTGCAGAAGCTGGGCGCCGAACTGCTCACCCTGCGCGCCGGCCTGTTCGACGCGCTCCAGCTCGACGAAAAACTGGTCGAAGCCATCGCCGAGGCCAAGCGGATCACCAATTTCGAGGGCAAGCGCCGCCAGATGCAGTTCATCGGCAAGCTCATGCGCAAGCTGGAGCCCGAAGTGCTGGAAGCCGTGAAACAGGCCCTGACCGAGCAGAACACCGTGCCCGCGGCCGAAGTCGCCGCCCTGCACGAGGCCGAGCGCTGGCGCGACCGGCTGATTGCCGACGACGACGCACTCGGCGGCTGGATCGAAACCCACCCCGCCACCGATTCGCAGCAGCTGCGCGCCCTGGTCCGCCAGGCCCGCAAGGACATGAAGTCCGGCCCCGCCGGCGAGGCCCCCCGCCAGGGCAAGGCCTACCGCGAGATCTTCCAGCTGGTGCGCGCCCAGCTTGCTGTGCATGGCGGCGCCGACCATGCGGCAGCTGCCGCGGCACAGGACCGGGAAGAAGACGCATGAGCGAAGCCGGCACTTTCGACCCGGTGCGCATCGGCATCGTCTCCGTCAGCGACCGCGCCTCCAGCGGCGCCTACGAAGACAAGGGCCTGCCCTCGCTGAAAGAATGGCTGGGCCGGGCGCTGAAGAACCCCATTGAGTTCGAACCCCGCCTCATCCCCGACGAGGCCGAACGCATCAGCGCCACGCTGATCGAGCTGGTCGACGCCGGCTGTTCGCTGGTGCTGACCACCGGCGGCACCGGCCCCGCCTTACGCGACGTGACGCCCGAGGCCACGTTGGCCGTTGCGCACAAGGAAATGCCGGGCTTCGGCGAGCAGATGCGCCAGATCAGCCTGCGCTTCGTGCCCACCGCGATCCTCTCGCGCCAGGTGGCGGTGATCCGCGACAAGAGCCTGATCATCAACCTGCCCGGCCAGCCGAAGTCGATTGCCGAGACGCTCGAAGGGCTGAAGGACACCGAGGGCGTGCAGGTGGTGCCGGGCATCTTCGCGGCCGTGCCCTACTGCATCGACCTGATCGGCGGGCCCTACCTCGAGACGGACGACTCGGTCTGCAAGGCGTTCCGGCCGAAATCGGCCATCCGCGCCCGCTGAGGCTGCTTACTGGGCCTCGCGCCCCCTGGCTTCCACGTCCTTCAAGCAGGCGTTGATCGCCGCATTCGACGCGAGTTCGTAGCAGCGCGCGGCGGCTGCGCGCATCGCCTTCTGCTGCTCGTGGCGCTCCTGCGCGCTGTCGATCTGGTAGCTCATGAGCCACTTCATGGCGAAGGCGAGCACGATGCCGAAACCGATCGCGATGCCCACCACCGTCGACCGCCAGGTCCGCACGCGCGCGGCGGGAGGCGCCGCTGCGTAACCGACATCGAAGGCCATGGGCGGCTGCGCCGACGAGCCGCCGTGGACCCTGCGGCGCTGCGACGCGCGCGCCTCGGCCTTCGCTGGGGTGAAAGACTTGTTGTCGTAGCGGCTGCTGCTCATCGATCTGCATGCATGGGAAGGTAGTCCGGGCGCGATTGTCCAACACCCCGGCCCGGCAACCTGAAATGGCAGCCCCGGCGCTACTTCACCGGAATGAAGAACGGCACGCCCTTGTTCTTCACCATGGTCACGATGAACTTCGCCGGCTTCGTAGCGCTCGCGTTGCGTCCCACGGTATGGATGTCACCCGGGCCCTCGTAGAAGGTCTGGCCGGGCGTCAGCGTAACCTCCTGGCCACCCTTCACGCCCATCACGATGGAACCCTCGATCACGTAGACGAATGCGTGGGCGTCGTGGCGGTGGACGGGGTCGACCGAGCCAGGCGGAAAGTCCACGGCGAGCACGATGGCCTCCTTGCCGGGCATATCCGCCAGGTCCTTCGTGCTGAGCACGGTCACGGCGGCTTCGGGGGCTGCCGAGGTGGGCATCGCGGCGAATGCGCCGAGGGCGATGCCGAGCGGGATGCAGATGGTCTTGATGAGACGGGTCATGGCTGTCTGTCCTCCGCGCTCAGGCCGCCGCGCGCTGCGCCAGCCATTCGTCGAAGCGGATCGCCCCCAGGCGCGGACTGGCGCCGGGCGTCAGCGAGCGGTCGTCGAGGCGTACGCCGAAATAGCGGGCCCCAGGATCGGTCACGACCCTGCGCGTGTCGCCCGTCGCCTCGAAGAAGCGTCGCACCAGCGCATCGAGCGGAACGGCCTGCGGTCCGGCGATCTCGATCCGGCCGCGTGCCGGGAGCTCGGTCACGACTTCGGCGAGCGCCGCGGCGACGTCGTCGGCCGCCATCGGCTGGATGAGCGCGTCCGAAAGCCGCACAACGCCGTCCTGCACGCTGGACGCCGCGATGCCACCCACGAACTCGAAGAACTGCGTGGCCTGCACGATGGTGTAGGGCACGGGCGAAGCCTCGATCAGGTCTTCCTGGAGCTGCTTGGCGCGGAAGTAGCCGCTGTCGAGCAGGCGCTCGGTGCCGACCACCGACAGCGCGACGTGATGCGCCACGCCGGCCTCCACCTCGGCCGCGAGCAGATTGCGTCCCGAGGTCTCGAAGAAGTTGCGCACCGCCTCGTCCTCGAACGAGGGCGAGTTCGCCACGTCGACGACGACCCGGGCGCCCGCGAGCGCCTCCTTCAGGCCCTCGCCGGTGAGGGTGTTGACGCCCGTGGAGGGCGATGCGGCGTTGACGTCGTGGCCGGCCTGGCGCAGCCGTGCGGCGAGCCTGGAGCCGATGAGGCCGGAGCCTCCGATGATGACGATTTTCATGGTGATTCCTTGGTCGAGAAAGAGTGCGAAAGGAGCGCCCCCAATGGCCGCCCTCGCCTGCAAGACGTCCGGCCGCACGCGCCTGTGACAGCCGGATCGCTCTTTCTTCCAAAAAATCGGCCTCGAAACCTTTCCTAGGCCTTCGCCGCCCCGAAACCGTGCGTATCGGCCGCCAGCTCGCATGGCACCCGCTCGACCTGCACGGTCGAGTGGTGGATGTCGAAGCGCTCGGCCAGCATCGCGCGCAGTTGCTGCGTCAGCGGCGCCATGTCGCCGGTCTCCGGCGTGCACACCACGTGCACGCTCAGGCTCACCTTGCCACTCGACAGCGCCCACACATGCAGGTCGTGCAGGCTCGCAACGCCCGCGCTGCCCAGGAGCGCGCCCTCGACCGCCGGCAGGTCCACCTCGTCGGGCACGCCCTCGAGCAGCACGTTGAGGCTCTCGCGCAGCAGGCGCCAAGTGCGCGGCAGCACCCACAGCCCGATGGCCACGGCGATCACCGAGTCGACCCAGCCCCAGCCCGTGTAGCGGATGACGATGGCGCCGACGATCACGCCGATGGAGCCCAGCATGTCGGCCCACACCTCCAGGTACGCACCCTTCACGTTGAGGCTCTCGTCCTTGCCCGACGCCAGCAGCCGCATGCCGATGAGGTTGACCACCAGCCCGCCGGCGGCCACCAGCAGCATCATGGTCGACTGGATCTCGGCCGGCGCCGAGATGCGCCGGTAGGCCTCGTACAGCACATAGATCGCCACGAAGAACAGCAGCACCGCGTTCAGCACCGCCGCCAGGATCTCGAAGCGGTAGTAGCCGAAGGTGCGCCGCCTGTCGGCGGGCCGCTTGCCGATCCAGATGGCGGTCAGCGAGATCGCCAGCGCCACGGTGTCGGTGAACATGTGCGCGGCGTCGGACAGCAGCGCGAGGCTGCCCGACACCAGTCCGCCCACCACCTCGGCGACGAGATAGACCGAAGTCAGCAGCAGCGCCCAGCGCAGTGCCTTCTCGTTGCCGCCGGTGGCGTGCGAATGCTCATGTGCCATGGGAACCTCGCAGTGAAGGACCTGAAGGATCGAGCGGCGCGCCGTGGGCCTGCTCCCGCCCTTCCACCTGCGCCTCTTCTGCCTCTTCTTCGTCGCGCCGGTGCGCGATGCGGTAGAGCAGCGGGAGCACCAGCAGCGTCAGCGCGGTCGACGACAGGATACCGCCGATGACCACCGTGGCCAGCGGCCGCTGCACCTCGGCGCCGGTGCCGGTGGCGATGGCCATCGGCACGAAGCCCAGCGAGGCGACCAGCGCGGTCATCAGCACCGGGCGCAGGCGCGTGAGCGCGCCTTCGCGGATGGCGGCGTCCAACGGCAGGCCGCCCTCTCTCAGGTTGCGGATGAAGGAGATCATCACCAGCCCGTTGAGCACCGCCACGCCCGACAGCGCGATGAAGCCCACCGCCGCCGAGATCGACAGCGGAATGCCGCGCATCCACAGCGCCACGATGCCGCCCGTGAGCGCGAACGGAATGCCGGTGAACACCAGCAGCCCGTCCTTGATGTTGCCGAACATCGCGAACAGCAGCGTGAACACCAGCAGCAGCGACACCGGCACCACGATCTGCAGCCGCTGCGTGGCCGAGGCGAGGTTCTCGTACTGCCCGCCCCACACGGTCCAGTAGCCGGTGGGGATCTTCACGTTGCGCATGGCTTCCTCGGCCTCGGCCACGAAGGAGCCCAGGTCGCGCCCGCGCACGTTGGCGCTGACCACGATACGGCGCTTGCCGTCCTCGCGGCTCACCTGGTTGGGGCCCGGCGCGATGTCGAGCGTGGCCACCTCGCCCAGCGGAATGAAGCTGGTGCGCTGGCCTTCGGCGCCCGCGCCCTTGGGCAGGGCCACGGGCAGGCGCTTGATGGCTTCGAGGTCGGTGCGCAGGTTCTCGGGCAGCCGCACGATGATGTCGAAGCGCCGGTCGCCGTCGAACAGCGTGCCCGCCTCGCGCCCGCCGATGGCGGCGGAGATCGCGTCCTGCACGTCGCCCACGTTGAGGCCGTAGCGCGCGGTCTTGCTGCGGTCGATGTTCACCGTGAGCATCGGCAGGCCGGTGGTCTGCTCGACCTTCACCTCGGCCGCGCCGGAGATGCCGTTGAGCACGCCGGCCACTTCGGCCGCGGTCTTGTTCAGCACGTCCATGTCGTCGCCGAAGATCTTCACCGCCACGTCGCTGCGCACGCCGGAGATCAGCTCGTTGAAGCGAAGCTGGATCGGCTGGGAGAACTCGTAGTTGTTGCCCGGCAGCTTCTCGACTTCCTCCTGCACCGCCGCGAGCACCTCGGCGCGCGTGCGGCGCGGCTCGGGCCAGTCCTTCTCGGGCTTGAGCATGATGTAGCCGTCGGAGATGTTCGGCGGCATCGGATCGGACGCGATCTCCGCCGTGCCGGTGCGCGCGAACACGCGCTCGATCTCCGGAAACTTCTTCTTCAGCGTGCTTTCGAGCTGCTTCTGCATCTCTACCGACTGTGTGAGGCTGGTGCCCGGAATGCGCAGCGCCTGGATGGCGAAGTCGCCCTCGCTCAGGCTCGGCACGAACTCCGTGCCCAGGCGCGTGGCCAGCAGGCCCGACAGCACCACCGCCACGGCCGCGAAGGTGATGACCAGCGGCTTTGCCGACATCACGCGCGCCAGCAGAGGCTCGTAGGCGCGCTTGGCCCACAGCATCAGGCGGTTCTCCTTCTCGCTGACCTTGTTGCCGATGAACATCGCCACGGCAGCGGGGATGAAGGTGATCGACAGGATCATCGCGCCCAGCAGCGCGATCACCACGGTGAAGGCCATCGGGTGGAACAGCTTGCCCTCGACGCCCGTGAGCGCAAAGATCGGCAGGTACACGATCATGATGATCAGCTGGCCGAACAGCAGCGCGCGCCGCGCCTCCTGCGAGGCCGCGAACACCTCGTGGAAGCGTTCGCTGCGCGTGAGCGGCCGTCCCTTGTGGGCCTGCGCGTGAGCCAGCCTTCGCACGCAGTTCTCCACGATCACCACCGCCCCGTCGATGATGATGCCGAAGTCCAGCGCGCCCAGGCTCATGAGGTTGGCGCTGACCTTCTGGTTCACCATGCCGGTGAAGGTGAAGAGCATCGACAGCGGGATCACCAGCGCGGTGATGATGGCCGCGCGGATGTTGCCCAGGAACATGAACAGGATCGCGATGACCAGCACCGCGCCCTCGAACAGGTTCTTCTTCACCGTGGCGATGGCCTTGTCGACCAGCACCGTGCGGTCATACACCGTCACCGCCTTCACGCCGGCGGGCAGCGTGCGGTTGATCTCCTGCATCTTCTTGTCGACGGCCTGCGACACGGTGCGGCTGTTCTCGCCGATCAACATGAACACGGTGCCCAGCACCACCTCGCGGCCGTTGTCGGTGGCCGCGCCCGTGCGCAGCTCCTTGCCGATGCCGACCTCGGCCACGTCCTGCACGCGCAGCGGAATGCCGTTGGCGTTGCCGAGAATGACGTTGCCGATGTCCTCGGCCGACTTCACCTGCCCCGGCGCGCGGATGAGGTACTGCTCGCCGCGCTTCTCGATGTAGCCCGCGCCCACGTTGGCGTTGTTGCGCTCCAGCGCGAGCACGATGTCGCCCATGGTCAGCCCGTGGGCCAGCAGCTTGGCCGGGTCGGGCGCGATCTGGAACTCCTTGGCGAAGCCGCCGATGGAGTTGATCTCGGTCACGCCCGGCACGTTGCGCAACTGCGGCTTGATGATCCAGTCCTGTATCTCGCGCAGGTCAGTGGGCGAGTACGGCTTGCCATCGGCCTTCTTCGCGCCCTCTTCCGCCTCGACGGTCCAGAGGTAGATCTCGCCGAGGCCGGTGGAGATCGGCCCTATCACCGGCGAGATGCCGCGCGGCATGCTCTCGCGCGCGGACTGTATGCGCTCGTTGACGAGCTGCCGCGCGAAGTAGATGTCGGTGCCGTCCTTGAAGATCACCGTGACCTGCGAGAGGCCGTAGCGCGACAGCGAGCGCGTCTGCTGCAGGCCCGGCAGGCCGGCCATGACGGTCTCGATCGGATAGGTCACGCGCTGCTCGGTCTCCAGCGGAGAGTAGCCGGGCGCGGCGGTGTTGATCTGCACCTGCACGTTGGTGATGTCGGGCACGGCGTCGATGGGCAGCTTCTGGTAGCTGAAGATGCCCAGCGCCGCCATGCCGAACACGGCGAGCAGGACCAGCCAGCGCTGCTCGATGGAGAAGCGGATGATTCGTTCGAACATGCGGGCTTCCTCAGTGGGTGTGCGTGGCCGAGCTCTTGCCCTGCTGCGACTTCACGACGAAGCTGCCGCTGGCGGCATAGGCCGCGCCGGGCTTCAGCCCGCCGACGATCTCTATGCGCTTGCCGTCGCTGCGCCCGGTCTGCACGTGCTGCGGCAAAAAGCCGCCGGGTACGCGCAGGAACACGGTGGGCTTGTCTTCCACGGTCTGCACCGCGTCGGCCGCAACCGTCACGGGCGCCTCCGTCTCGGAGGCCACCAGCTCGACGTTCACGAACAGGCCCGGGCGCCAGATGCGCTCGGGGTTGGTCAGCGTGACGCGCGCGGTGGCGGTGCGCGTCTGCGCGCCGATCAGCGAGCCCACGTACGACACCTTGCCGGTCGCGGTCTGGTCGAAGGCGGTCGAGCGGATCTTCACCTGTTCGCCGATGCGCACCAGGTTCAGGTTGTTGGCGGCCACGCTGATCTCGGCCCACACGGTCGACAGGTCGGAGATGGTGAAGACGTTGACCGCCTCGCCCACCGATTCGCCGAGCGAGATGTGTTTTTCGACCACCATGCCGTCGAAGGGCGCCCGCAGCTCGTAGCGGCCCAGCGCCGACGAGGCGGGCGTGGCGCCCAGCGCCAGCAGCTTCTGGTTGGCGTTGGCCACGGCGATCTGCGCCTCCTGCATGGCCTGCTGGGCCTGCAGGTAGTCCTGCTGCGGCGAGATCTTTTCCTCCCACAGCTTCTTCTCGCGCTCGTGGGTGGTGCGGGCCAGCTCCAGCCGGCGCTGCGCCGCCTGCAGTTCGCTGCGCTGCTCCGAAAGCCCCGGGCTCGACAGCACCGCGAGCACCTGCCCGCGCTTGACCTCCTGGCCCAGATTGGCAGACACGCTGTCGACCACGCCCGCCACGCGCGGCACCACGTGGGCCGTGCGGTCCTCGTTGAACTTGATCTCGCCGGGCAGCTGCAGCGACAGCTTGATGCGCGCGGGGCCGGCGCTCTCGATGGCGATGTCGGAAGTCTTGATCTGCTCGTCGGTGAAGGCGATCTTCTCCTCGTCTTCCTTGTGCGCGGCGGACTCCTTCTTCGTCGCGTCCGCCGCCGCGGTCTTTTCGCCGCCCTTCTCCTTGCTTTCTTCCTTGCCTTCCTCGTGGTGCTCGTTGTCTGCATGCCCCTTGGCCTCGCCGTGGCTGTGGTCGTGGTCCTTGCCCTCTTCCTTGCCTTGCTTGCCGCCCTCCTCCTCGTGGTGCTCGCCGTCGCCATGGCCGGCAGCCTCCGAATGGCCGGCCGCCTCGGGCTTGGAGGGCGAGGTGCGCAGGATCATCGCGCCTGCGCCCACGCCCAGCGCGAGCACGGCCGCAATGGCAATCAACTGCTTCTTGCCGACACGCTCGGCGAAGGTCTTGCGTTCTTCTGTGTTCATGATCTGTGGAATTCCTTGCTTGCTTTTCAGCGCGCGACGGGCGCCGTCGCGGGAGAGATTTCGTCGCCTTCGTTGCCCAGCAGCCGGTCGAGGTCGCCGGCCGCGCGGTGCGCGTCGGCCAGCGCGAGCAGGTATTGCGCGCGCACCTGGAACAGCGTGCGCTGCGCATCGAGCGCTTCCAGGAAGCTGAACTTGCCAAGCTCGAAGCCCTTGGTGGCGGCCTTGTAGGCGCTCTCGGCACCGGGCAGCGCGTCCCGCTGCAGCGTCTCTGCAGTGGCATGCGCCGAGCGCAGGCGCTCGGTGGCCTGAGCCACGTCGGTGCCCAGCTGCAACTCGGCAACAGCGAGGTCGTCGCGCGCCTTTTCCTCGCGGCTCAGCGCCTCGGCGACGTTGCCCCGGTTGGTGTCGAAGATCGGCAGCGGCACGGAGAGGCCGACGACCACCTGGTTGCGCCGGCTGCTGCTGGTCTCGCCATCGGAGGCCGGCACGCGCTTGGCGCCGAGCGAGACGGTCACGTCGGGAATGCGGCGGGCCCGCTCCAGGTCGGACAGCGCCTTGCGCCGCTCGACCTCGAGCCGCGCCTGCCGCACCACGGGCGCCTCGGCCATGCGGCTGGCCACGTCCTGCGCCGAAGCCATCGCCGGCAACTGGTCGACCGCGCCATCCACCTGCGTGAAGCGGGGCACCGGGTTGCCCCACAGCGCGGCCAGTTGCTGGCGCGCCGAACGCAGCGTGCCCTCGGCCTGCATGAGCTCGACCCGGATGCCGGCCTCGGCCACGCGCGCCTTGGTTTCCTCCAGCGGCGAGACCTTGCCGGCCGCTACGCGGTTGGTCGCCGCGCGCGTGGCCGTCTGCGCGAGGCCCACGGAATCCTGCGCGAGCCGCAGGCGCTCCTGGGCGGTCAGCACGTCGAAGAAGGCGGTGACGGTGGCCGCGCGGATCTCGGCGCGGCGGCCGGCCAGCGCCGACGTGGCCTGGTCGCGGGCGCGCTCGGCCGCCGTCACCCGGGCCGTGCGCTTGCCGCCCAGCTCGATGGGCTGGCTCAGCTGCAGCGTGGTGGTGCGGTTGTCGCGGCGCAGGTCTTCGAGCTGCGCGTCGAGCGTGGGGTTGGGCCAGGCGCCGGCCTGGACGATGGCGGCCTCGGTGGCCTCCTGCTCGCGCAATGCGGAAGACAGGCCGGGGTTGGCCTGCAACGCCATCGCGGCGGCGCTGCGCAGGGTCAGCGGGCCCGCGGGCTCCTGCATGCGGGCCGCCGCGCCTGTCTGCGCGGCCTGTGAGTAACGGGGACCGGCTGAGGCCTGCGAGACCTGTGAAAAAGCCGGGGGCGCCGCCATGGCCAGCACGGCCAGCGGCACGAAGAGCGTGCGCATCGAATTCTCCTGGGTTGCGAAACAACGGACGGACGAATTCGGCGAGAGCTCGGCTAGCTGATGGTTGGTATCAGGAAGGGGTGGTGTTCTCTCGCCGAATCAGGAGGCGAGAGACCAGTCGGGACGGACCGGAACGTCGGAGACATGCGAGGCGAAACGCTCGTCGGGCGTTGCGCGCAGCGGCTGGGCCACGCGTGCGACGGATTCCAGCGGCTCGTCCAGCGCGTCGGCGTGCTGGGCATGGCCGAAATGGCAGACCGCGCAATCGCCGACGACGGCATTGGGCTGGGTGCTGGAGTTCTTCTGCGCGCCTTCGCCGCTGTGGCTGCGGTCGGTGCCGCGCGTCTCGCTTTCGTGATGGCCCCAGTGGTCGGGCCGCGTGTCGCGCTCATGCTGGCAGTACGCCGATGCCGACGCCCAGCTGAACTGGAACGGCAGCAGGACGAGCATGAAGATGAGGAACCAGCGGCGCATGGAGGCAAAAAGTATATCGGCGGCCCCTGTCGGGCCCTCCGGCAATGGCCCTGCGAACAGCAGGCCCGGCGCAATGTATGACGCCCGGGCGGGGCTTTGTCCGTCAATAGGATTACCAAAACGTAACCCGCGTATCGAAAGTGCTTCGATACCATCGCGCAATGCGAATCCTTGTCATCGAAGACGAGCCCAAGCTGGGCGACTACCTCAAGAAGGGCCTGGAGGAGAACGGCTACGTCGTCGACATCGCCCGCGACGGCATCGAGGGGAAGTACCTCGCCACCGAGGGCGAATACGCGCTGATCCTGCTCGACGTGATGCTGCCCGGCATCGACGGCTTTGCCGTGCTGCAGGCCATACGGCGCACCAAAAACGTGCCTGTGCTGGTTCTCACGGCGCGCGACAAGGTCGAGGACCGCGTTCAGGGGCTGCAGCAGGGCGCGGACGACTACCTCGTCAAGCCCTTCTCCTTCTCCGAGCTGCTGGCGCGCGTGCAGGCCCTGCTGCGCCGGGGCAAGCCGCAGGAATCCACCGTGCTGCGGCTGGCCGACCTGGAGGTCGACCTCGTCAGCCGCAAGTGCGTGCGCAACCGCACGCGGCTGGACCTCACGGCCAAGGAGTTCACGCTGCTGCTGGTGCTGCTGCGTAGGCGCGGGCAGATCCTTTCGCGTACCACGCTCGCCGAGCAGGTGTGGGACATGAACTTCGACAGCGACACCAACGTGGTGGAAGTGGCCATCCGGCGCCTGCGCAGCAAGCTCGACGATCCGTTCGAGGTGAAGCTGCTGCACACCGTGCGCGGCATGGGCTACGTCCTGGAAGACCGCTCCTGGGCATGACTTGACCGCCCGGCCGCAATCCCTCCAGAGCCGCCTGTCGCTCTGGTTCGCCGCCCAGACCCTGTTCGGGCTCAGCGTGATCTGCTTCGCCATCTACCTCGTGACGGCCTGGAACTTCGGGCAGAAGCAGGAGGAAGAGCTCGACCACAAGGCGGTGCTCGTGCAGCACCTGCTGAGCGAGGCCGAGAAGGGCGGCGACCTCGCCTTCCTGCGGCACAAGCTCGAGGACTTCTTCTCCATGCAGGACGACGTGCGGCTGTCGATCTCGGCCGGCGGCACGCAGCTCTTCGAATCGAGGCCCGCCGAAGGCGGCCGCTGGATGCTGCGCGACGTGAAGGTGCCCTGGACGCAGGCCGGCGCCACCACGCAGCTCTCGGTGCGCATCGGCGTGAACACTGCGCAGGAGGCGCAACTGCTGCGCCGGCTGGCGTGGACCCTGGTGGGCGCCGTTGCGCTGGGCACGGCGCTGGTCTCGCTCACGGGCATGTGGCTGGTGCGGCGCGGCCTGAAGCCGCTCAAGACGCTCACCGAGCGCACCGCGGCCATGGCGCCCGACAAGGCCAACCAGCCCATCGACGCCACGGACTTCGCCGAAGAACTGCGCCCCTGGATCACCCAGTTCAACGCGCTGCTGCTGAGGGTGCAGCGCGCCTACGTGCAGCTCGAGTCCTTCAACGCCGACGTGGCGCACGAACTGCGCACGCCGCTGGCCAACCTGATCGGCTCCACCGAGCTCGCGCTCACGCGCCCGCGCAGCAACGAGGAGCTGCAGACGGTGCTCGCATCCAACCTCGAGGAAGTCGGCCGGCTCTCGGGCATCGTCACCGACATGCTGTTTCTCTCGCAGGCCGAGCGCGGCGCGCCGATGCGCACGCGAGCGGCGACGAGCCTTGCGGCACAGGCCGGCGACGTGATCGACTTCTACGACGCCATGCTGGAAGAAGCCGGCCTGCGCGCCGAGGTGCGCGGCGACGCCATGGCCGACGTGGACGCGGCGCTGGTCCGCCGCGCGCTCTTCAACCTGCTGGGCAACGCCATCCGCTTCGCGACTGCGGCTTCGACGATACGCATCGAGATCGGCGAGGAGAACGCAGGCGAGTTCGCAGTGGCGGTGGTCAACAAGGGCCAGCCCATCGACCCGGCCGCCCTGCCCCGCCTGTTCGAGCGCTTCTACCGGGCCGCGCAGGCCCGCGACGGCTCGACCCGCCACCACGGCCTGGGTCTGTCGATCGTGGAAGCCATCGCCCGCATGCATGGCGGGCGGGTGTTCGCGGCCAGCGGGGGCGGCGAGACGCGCATCGGGTTCACCGTCGCGCGTCAGTGACCGGCATCAGGGCTTGGCTGCGTGCGCGGCGTCGGCCGCCACAGCCGGCTTGCGGCCGATGAAAAGATTGATCAGCGGCCCCGTCATCGCGGTGGTCGCGAGGGCCATCACAAGCAGCATCGTGAACAGCTCGGGGCCGATCAGCCCCGCGTCGAGGCCGATCTTCATCACGATGAGTTCCATCAGCCCGCGTGCATTCATGAGCGAGCCGGTGGCCAGGCTGTCGCGCCAGCCGTAGCCCGCCATGCGCGCGCCGGCAGCGCCGCCGGCGATCTTGCCCACGGTGGCCACGCCCACGATCAGCAGCATCGCGCCCAGGCTGGCGCCCGAGAAGGCGTTAGGCGTGGTGCCCAGCCCGGCGAGAGCGAAGAAAAGCGGCATCAGCACCACGATGGAGATCGGCTCGATGCGCTCGGTGAGCGACTTCAGCAGGCGGTCGTCGCGCGGCAGGCAGGCTCCGAAGAGGAAGGCGCCGAACACCGCGTGCAGGTGCAGCCACTCGGTAGCGAGGGACGTCGCGAGCAGGCCGATCATCAGCGCCGCCATCACGGTGGTCGAAGGCTCGCCCTCGGGCGCCTTGACGCGCAGCAGCCACGCGAAGGCCGGCTTGAGCCCGAAGAACAGCGCCGCCAGCACCACCGCCATGCCCAGCGTGATCTTCAGCAGCCCCTGGTAGCCCTCGCCCGCACCGACCATCGCGACCACGAAGGCCAGCAGGATCCAGGCGAACACATCGACCACGGCAGCAGCGCCGAGCGAAAGCTGCCCGAAGGGAGTGCGCGTCATGCCGCGGTCCTTCAGGATGCGCGCCATCACGGGGAAGGCAGTGATCGACAGCGCCGCCGCGATGAACAACGCGAAGGGCCAAAAGCCGACGCCGGCCGGCGCGAGCGAGGGATGCAGCGCCGGCGCGATCGCGAGGCCCAGCGCCATCGGCACGACCACGCTCAGCACGCCCACGTAGCCCGCCGAGCGAAGCTGCTCGCGCACGCCCTTCGAAGCCCGCAGCTCCAGGCCGACCACGAACATGAACAGCACCAGCCCCAGGGTGGAAAGCGACGAGAGCCCCTGCAGCGACTCCTTGGAGAACAGCTGCGCATGCAGCGAGGGAAAGAGCGCCCCCATCACGACCGGGCCGAGCATCAGGCCCGCTGCCATCTCGCCGACCACGCCGGGCTGGCCCACGTGGCGAAGAACCCAGCCGCAGAAGCGGGCGGTGACCAGGATGACGATGAGCTGCAGCAGGAGCGAAGTGACGGACATCGAAGGACTGGAGTCGGAGGGGAAATCCGGCCTATGTTAGTTCGAAGCCGTGTCGTCCAGCCAGCGGTTGGCCCACTGGTTCAGCGGCAGCAGGCGCCGGACGAGTTCCGCGCCCGCCTCGGTCAGCACGTATCCCGCGCCCGCGAGCTCGACCACGCCGGCCGCGCGCAACTCCTTGAGCCGGTCGTTCAGCACCGAGGGCGACATCTGGTCCGTGCTCGTGCGCAGCGCCCTGAAGCTCTGCGGCAGGCCGTCGCGCAGCTCCCAGAGGATGCGCAGCGTGCCCTTGCGGCCGAGCTGCTCCAGCAGCCGCATGACGGGGCGGCGCGATGCGGCGGGTTGTGCTTCTTCCATGACGAGGCCTTGCTTGATCGATCAGGCGAGTGTACGCGCTTGCGCTACGCAATCCGTAGCGATAGACTGCACCCGCCCGCTACGTATTTCGTAGCGATTTCAGCCTCATCGCCATCAAGGAGACTCCTCGTGACCGACACCGCCGAACACCACCCGCCGCGCATCCCTCCGCTCGAAGCCCCCTACCCCGAGCCCATCGGCGAACTGCTCGTGCGCATGACGCCGCCGCAAGCGCCAGAAGTACTCGCGCTGTTCCGCGTGCTGGCCGTGAACCCGGCACTGGCCGAGCGCACGCTGGACCTGGGGCGCTACCTGCTGGGCCGCAAGGCGGCCATCAGCCTGCGGGAACGCGAGATCGTCATCCTGCGCGTCTGTTTCCGTTGCGGCGCCGAATACGAATGGGGCGTGCACTGGACCGGCTTCGCCGATGCCGCAGGCTTCAGCGGCACCGACCGCCGCGCGATGGCATCGGCCGACGGCGACCTCGCCCTGCTCGCGCCGCGCGACCGGCTGCTGGTGTCGATGGTCGACCAGCTCCACGACACCAGCGACTTGGACGATGCGCTCTGGGAGGCCCTGCGCGAGCACTGGAGCCATGCGCAACTCATCGAGCTGATGATGCTCGCGGGCTGGTACCACTCGGTGAGCTACGTGTGCAATGCGGCGCGCGTGCCGCTGGAGAAGTGGGCGGCGCGTTGGTGACGTGGCGTCCGCAGCATGGTGCTTTCCGTTTGACCAGCCCCGGAGCGAACGCTACGATCACTTTGATGTTTGCTTTCGCATCCTTGTCTTCCCTGCTTTTCCGCGCATGCTGTCTGAGCCTGCCAAGGGGAGTCTGCGGCTAGCGCTTCGGTTCACGTCCGCATCCCTGATGGCCACCTGTTGCAAGACCGGTGGCCTTTTTGTTTTTCAACGACCACCCTCGCATCACGAAAGGCCCGCATGTCCGTTGCCCTGTACGACACTTGGTCGCGCTCCCTGCGCCCGTTCACGCCCTTGCAACCTGAGCATGTGGGCCTGTACTGCTGCGGACCGACGGTGTACGACTACGCGCACATCGGCAACCTGCGCACGTACGTTTTCGAAGACGTGCTGCGCCGCGTGCTGGAGTTGAACGGCTACCGCGTGCGGCATATCGTCAACATCACCGACGTCGGTCACCTTGTCTCAGATGCCGATGAGGGCGAAGACAAGATGGAGAAAGGGAGCAGGCGATCCGGAGAGACTGCCTGGTCCATTGCGCAACGCTATACGGCAGCCTTCCAGTCCGACTGGCGGGCGCTGAATCTGCTGGAGCCAGCAGAGTGGCCGCGTGCCACTGACCACATTCCCGAGCAGCTGGAATTCATCGCCGCTCTCGAACGCAAGGGCTACACCTATCGGACCTCCGACGGCATCTACTTCGACACCATGAAGCAGGACGACTACGGCCATCTCGCCCGCCTCGAGCGCACAGGCCTGCAGGCCGGCAAGCGAGTCGCAATGGGCGAAAAACGCAATGTCTCGGATTTCGCCCTCTGGAAATTCAGCCCCACGGACAGCAGACGACAAATGGAGTGGGACAGCCCCTGGGGACGCGGCTTTCCCGGCTGGCACATCGAATGCTCGGCCATGTCGGCCAAGCACCTGGGCCCGTGGTTCGATATTCACTGCGGCGGAGAAGACCACATCGGGGTGCATCACAGCAACGAGATCGCGCAAACACAGGCATGCCACGGCACCCGGCTTGCCAACTTCTGGATGCATGGCCATTTCCTCACGCTGGACGACAAGAAGATGGCCAAGACGGAGGGCGACTTCCTCCGCCTGCAGACATTGATCGACCGAGGCTTCGACCCGTTGGCCTATCGCTACCTGTGCCTTACCGCGCACTATCGGAGCACGCTGCGCTTCACCGAGGAGGCCATGGGCGCGGCGCAAGCCACACTGGAGCGGTTGCGCAACACGTATGCCAGTTGGCCGGAGGGCGGCACGGCACACGAGGGCTTCGTGGCCCGCTTCAATGCAGAGGTGAACAAGGACCTCAACCTGCCGCGCGCTCTGGCCGTTCTGTGGGAGTTGAGCCGAAGCGATCTATCGGCAGCGACACGGCGGGCCACTGTCGATCATTTCGACGCGGTGCTCGGGCTGCGGTTGTGCGACTGGCAGGCAGACTCACCCGAGGTGCCTGCGGATGTAGTGGCCTTGCTGGATCAACGCCGGAAGGCCCGTGCCGGCAAGGACTGGGCGCTGTCAGACCGTCTGCGCGATGCACTTGAAACGCTGGGCTGGCAAGTCGAAGACAGCGCGGAAGGGCAGCGGCTGCGCCGGGACGGGAGCGCGGCAAAAGGAAGCTAGACCCGCCTGCGGCGACCGTCGATGCGGGACGGCCCGCAGGGTCTGCCGACAGGCCTCCTCCTCACTGGTGCCTTGCCTTAGCCGCGCACCTTGTCACCCGAAGGCACGCGCATCAACCGCAACCCGTTCGCCACCACCAGCAGACTCGCGCCCATATCCGCGAACACCGCCATCCACATCGTCGCGCTGCCGAACACGGCGAGCACGAAGAACACGCCCTTGATGCCCAGCGCCAGCGTGATGTTCTGCCACAGCACTGAGTGCGCGCGGCGCGAGAGGCGGATGGTCTCGGGGATGCGGCGCAGGTCGTCGTTCATGATGACCACGTCGGCCGCTTCCATCGCAGTGTCGGTGCCGGCGCCGCCCATCGCGAAGCCGATGTCGGCCTGCGCGAGTGCGGGAGCATCGTTGATGCCGTCGCCGGTCATCGCGGCTGCGCCGTAGCGCTGCTGCATGGCCTTGACGGCGTCGAGCTTCTCCTCGGGCAGCAGATTGCCGCGCACGTCCTCGATGCCGGCATGGGCGCCGATGGTCTTCGCGGTGGCTGTGTTGTCGCCGGTGAGCATCACCGGCACCACGCCGAGCGCGCGCAGTTCCGCAACTGCAGCCTGCGACGACTCCTTGATGGTGTCGGCCACGGCGAACAGCGCGAGCACGGCCTTGTCGGATGCCAGCAGCGTGACGGTGCGGCCGGCTTCCTCATGGCGCTTGAGCTCGGCTTCGAGCGACGGCGTGCAAAGGCCGCGCTCCTCGATCAGCCGGTGGTTGCCCAGCACGTAGACCTGCCCCGCGTGCGCGGCCTGCACGCCGCGTCCGGGCAGCGCGGTGAAGTCGGAGACTTCGCCCTGCACGCTCTTCAGGCCTTCGGCGATGGCCTTCGACACGGGGTGGTCGGAGCGGCCCGCGATGCTGGCGGCAACGACGAACACGGCTGCTTCATTGCCCGCATCGCCAACGAGCGATGACTCCACCAGCTTCGGCTTGCCTTCGGTGATGGTGCCGGTCTTGTCGAGCGCCACCGCCTTGAGCTTGCGCGCCTCCTCGAGATACGTGCCGCCCTTGATGAGAATGCCGCGCCGCGCGGCCGAGGCCAGCGCGCTCACCACCGTGACCGGCGTGGAGATCACCAGCGCGCACGGGCAGGCGATGACCAGCAGCACCAGCGCCTTGTAGACCGACTGCATCCAGGTCCAGTCCATGAAGAACGGCGCGAACACCGCGATGGCCAGTGCCAGCACGAACACGGTCGGCGTGTAGATGGCGGCGAACCTGTCGACGAAGCGCTGCGTGGGCGCGCGCGAGCCCTGCGCTTCCTCGACCGCATGGATGATTCGCGCGAGCGTGGTGTTCGACGCCACCGCCGTCACGCGGAACTCCAGCGCGGCGGTCTGGTTGATGGTGCCGGCGAACACCTGGTCGCCGACGGTCTTGTCGACCGGAATGCTCTCGCCGGTGACCGGCGCCTGGTCGATGGCGCTGTTGCCTTCGGTGACGATGCCGTCCAGCGGCACGCGCTCGCCGGGGCGGATGCGCGCGACGGCGCCGAGCTCGACCGCGCTGGCCATCACGGTCTTCCAGCTGCCGTCGGCCTGCTTCACCTCGGCCTGCTCGGGCGCGAGCGCCAGCAGGCTCTGGATGGCATTGCGCGCGCGGTCAACGGCGCGGGCCTCGATGAGTTCGGCAATGGCGTAGAGCGCCATCACCATGGCGGCCTCGGGCCACTGGCCGATGATGAAGGCGCCGGTGACGGCCACGGCCATCAGGGCGTTGATGTTCAGCCGCCCGCGCACCAGCGCGGCGAAGCCCTTCTTGTAGGTGTCGAGGCCCGCAAGGCCGATGGCGCCCAGCGCCAGCAGCATTCCGGCCGCCATGAAGCCCTTGCCCTCGAGCCCCATGAAGGAGATCGACTCGGCCGCGATGGCCAGCACCAGCGCTGCGACCAGCCGGGCCAGGCCCGCGCTCATGCCCGCGATGCGTGCCGGTGCGGCCGCGGCCTGCGCGCCTGCGGCCGGGCCGGTTGCGTCGCCCAGAGGCTCGGGCTTGAAGCCGGCCTTGCGGATGGCTTCGAGCGCGTTGGGCAAGGCTGCGGTATCGGCCGTGATCGCCATCGTGCGTTCGCCGAGACGAAAGCGCAGAGCCCTGACGCCCGCGACCGGTTCGAGCGCGCGGCGGATCTCCGACTCCTCGACTGCGCAGTCCATCGTGGGAATGCGAAAGAGCAAGGCTCCCTTGGGAATGTCGCCCGTGTCGACTGCGGGCGACGAGCCGCAGACCGGGTTGCCGCAACACGATGCGGCGGCGGGAGGATGCGCATGCCCGTGCGAGTGATCGTGACCGTGGCCATGCTCGTGGCCGTGATCTTGCGGATGAAGGGCCGGCGTCACCGGCTTCAGGGCGTTCTGGTTCGTCGTCATGGAATCGATTGGAAACCCTGAAGCAGGTGTAGAGTCAACCACCCATCTCCACCCTTTCATTTGCCGCATCATGAAAATCGGTGAACTGGCCAAGGTCGCGAACACGCCTGTCGAGACCATCCGGTACTACGAGCGCGAGCAGCTGCTGCCCGAGCCCGCGCGCACCGACGGCAACTACCGCATCTACGACGAAGACCACGCCCAGCGCCTGGGCTTCATCCGCCGCTGCCGCTCGCTGGACATGACGCTCGACGAGATCCGCAGCCTGCTCAAGTTCCGTGACGCGCCGCAGGAAGACTGCGGCGAGGTCAACCAGCTGCTGGACGACCACATCGGCCACGTGGCCGCGCGCATCGCAGAGCTGAAGACGCTGGAAAAGCAGTTGAAGGCATTGCGCCAGCAGTGCTGCGGCCCCGAGTCGGCGAACGCCTGCGGCATCCTGCAGGAGCTGGACACCGCAGCGCTCGCGCCCGAGACCTTCGGGCAGCACGCGGGCCACGTGCACGGCTCGCTGCACGGTACCGGAGCGAAACGCTCGGCCTGAGGAAGGTCGAAGGCCGGACCGGCGCACGCAACGCTACACTGCGCTCCCTCATCCTTTCGAACATGGCCCGCCGGCATTCCATCCATCGCTGCCTGACCGCGCTTCTCGTGGTCATGTCGCTGCTGTTCTCGCAGCTGGCACTGGCGAGCTATGTCTGCCCGGGCACGCCGGACACGGATTCCATGGCCGAGATGATGGCGACTGGCGCTCCCTGCGAAGGCATGGACATGGCCCAGCCGGTGCTGTGCTTCCAGCATGCGGCCGACATGTCGCTCTCCTTCGAGCCCGTGAAGCTGGCCACGCCCTCGCTGCCCGCCATCGTGCAGGTCGTGGTCCTCCCGCTGGTGCTGGCGTCGGAAGGCCATGCCCTTCCGCGGCAGGCCGTGCCCGAGCGGCAGCATCCGCCGCCCGATCCCGTTTTTCTCTCCACGCTCAGACTGCGAGTCTGAAATCTCCGTCGACTGACCGGTGCTGGCGCGGCTTGTCCGCCTGCCAGCGATCACCTCGTTCGTCCGCGGAGTTTTCATGTCCATTCTTTTCCCGCGCGCGGCCGTGCTGGCCGCCGCGCTGCTGCCGTACCTCGCGACGGCGGCCCCCCTGTCCCTCGAGGAAGCGCTCCGGCTCGCAGTCCGGCGCTCCGAAACCACGCGCGCCGCCCGCGCCGGCGCATCCAGCGCCACCGAAGCGGCGCATTCCGCCGCACAGCTTCCCGACCCCACGCTGCGCATCGGCATCGACAACCTGCCCGCGACCGGCCCCGACCGCTTTCGCACGACCAGCGACTCGATGACGATGAAGCGCATCGGCATCAGCCAGGAATGGCTGTCCGCCGAGAAGCGCGCCGCGCGGCAGGCGGCCGCCGACGCATCGGTCGGCCGCGAGACGGTGCTGGTGCAGGCCGCTGCAGCCGACACCCGCCGGCAGGCCGCGCTCGCCTATGTCGACGCCTTCTACGCCGGCGAGAGCCTGAAGCTCGCCAGGCTCATGGAGCACCATGCGCACGAAGAGCTCGAAGCATCGCGTGCACGCCTGTCCTCCGCCACGGGAAGCAGCCAGGAAGCTCTGGCGCTGACCGGCGCAAGAGGCGCCTCCGAAGACGAGACGGCCGACATCCTGCAGCAGCAGGGCACCGCCGCCATCGCGTTCGAGCGCTGGACCGGCGTGCCGCCCGACGAGCTGCAGCCTCCCGGCGCCATCGCGCTGCCTTCCGAGGAAAGCTACGTGGCCGCGCACCCCACGGTCGCGGCGATGCAGCGCGACCTCGAAGTGGCGAGGCGGACCGCCGATGTCACCGCGACCGACCGCAAGCCCAACTGGACCTGGGAGATCGCCTACGGCCAGCGCACCGGCTATGCCGACATGGTGTCGGTGGGCGTGAGCATCCCCCTGCCCGTCGCCCCCGGCGAACGCCAGGACCGGAACACCGCCGCCAAGCTGGCGCTGGCCGCGAAGGCCGAGGCCGACCTGGCCGAAGCGACCCGGGCGGCGACGGCCGAATACCGGTCGCTGCGCAGCGATGCCCAACGCCTGGAGCAACGCGTCGACCGCTATCGCGCCGGCGTCGTCGTTCCCGCCGGCCAGCGAACCGCTGCCGCGACGGCTTCTTACCGGTCCGGCCAGGGCAGCCTCGTCTCACTCTTCGAGGCACGCCACGCCGAAGTCGAGGCGCAACGCAAGCTGCTGACGCTGCAGCGCGACCTTGCGAAAACTCAAGTCCAACTGGCCTTCCGGCCGCTCACTGCCGAGGTGGCGCAATGAACAGAACCCGCATGATCGGCTCGTCGCTGCTGGCCGCCCTGCTGCTCGCTACGGGCGCCTTCTACCTGGGCCGCAAGACGGCGCAGCCCATGGACACGCCGCCCGCCATGTCGGCGGCAGACGGCCGCAAGGTCCTCTACTGGCACGACCCCATGGTGCCCGGCCAACGCTTCGACAAACCCGGCAAGTCGCCTTTCATGGACATGCAACTGGTGCCCGTGTACGCGGACAGTTCGACCGGCACGGCCAATGAAGGCAGCGTGCAGGTCAGCCCGGGAGTGCGGCAGAACCTCGGCATCCGCCTTGCCGCCGTGCGAAAGGCTGAAACCTCCGCGTCCTTCGACGCGGTGGGCAGCGTGCAATTCGACGAGCGGCTCAACGTCGCGGTGCAGACGCGCGTCGCCGGCTACGTCGAGCGCCTTTCGGTGCGCGCGCCGATGGAGCGCGTGCGCAAGGGGCAGGCACTGGCGACCGTCTTCGCGCCGGAGTGGCTGGGGCCGCAGAACGAGTTCCTGGCGCTCAGGCGATCGGGCGTGGCCCCGGAACTCGTGGCGGCAGCGCGCGAGCGCATGCGGGCCATGTCCATCCCCGACGAGCTCGTCCGCCGCAGCGAGCAAAGCGGCACGGCGCAGGCGCGCTATGTGCTCTCGGCGCCGTCCGATGGCGTCGTGGCCGAGCTTGGCGTGCGCGAAGGAGCCGCCGTCACGCCGGGCATGACGCTGTTCCGCATCGCGGGGCTCGAGAAGGTCTGGGCGGTCGCCGAGATTCCGGAAGTGCAGGCGGCGCGTCTCGCGCGCGGCCAGAAGGTCAAGGCGGTGTTCCAGGCGGATGCGACCCGCACCTTCGACGGAACGCTCGACGAGCTGCTTCCCGAGATCAGCGGCTCGACACGAACCCTGAAGGCCCGCTTCGAGGTCGACAACCGGAACGGCGGGCTCACGCCCGGCATGCTGCTGCGCCTGCAGATGGCCGGCCCTGCCAGCACGCGGCTGGTCGTGCCCGCCGAAGCAGTCATCCGCACCGGCAGGCGCGCCGTCGTCATCGTGCGCAAGGCCGATGGCGCCTTCGAGCCGCGCGATGTGTCGCTTGGCGCGGACCTGGGCGACGACACCGAAGTCCTCGCGGGCCTGAACGAAGGCGAGCAGGTGGTCGCCAGCGGCCAGTTCCTGATCGACTCGGAAGCCCGTCTGCGCTCCGTGCTCGGCAACATGGCGGCCTCCGCACCTCCTTCCGCACCGCCCCCCACGCCTGCCCCCGCAGCCACGCCGGCCGCGACGATCCACAAGGCGGAAGGCAAGGTCGAGAGCGTGGCGCCAGACGGCATCACCATCTCGCACGGTCCCGTCGCCACGCTGAAGTGGCCGGCCATGACGATGGGCTTCGCGAAGGCGTCGCCGGATGCCTTCGCCGGAATCAGGCCCGGTGACCAGGTCCGCTTCGAGTTCATGGAAGGCGGCCCCACGGGTTACGAACTGGTCTCCGTCCAGCGCATGCAACAGGGCGCCAAGCAATGATCGCCGCCCTCATCCGCTGGTCGGTCGGCAATCGCTTCCTGGTGCTGATCGCGACCCTGTTCCTCGTGGCCGCGGGCTGGTGGTCCGTCGCCCGCACGCCGCTCGACGCGCTGCCCGACCTGTCGGACACGCAGGTCATCATCCGCACGCCCTTCCCCGGCAAGGCGCCGCAGGTGGTCGAGGATCTCGTCACCTATCCGCTGACCACCACCATGCTCAGCGTGCCGGGCGCGAAGACGGTGCGCGGCTACTCGTTCTTCGGCGATTCCTTCGTCTACGTGCTGTTCGACGACAAGACCGATCCCTACTGGGCGCGCTCGCGCGTGGTCGAGTACCTCAACCAGGTGCAGAGCAGGCTTCCCGCGGGCGCGAACGCGTCGCTGGGCCCCGATGCCACCGGCGTGGGATGGGTCTACGAGTACGCGCTGGTCGACCGCACCGGCACGCGCGACATCGGCCAGCTGCGCGCGCTGAACGACTGGTTCCTCAGGTTCGAGCTCAAGACCGTGCCCGACGTGGCCGAGGTTGCCAGCATCGGCGGCATGGTGCGCCAGTACCAGGTGGTGCTCGATGCCGACCGCATGCGCGCACTCGGCATCACGCAGCAGACGGTGGTGGAGGCGCTGCAGAAGGCCAACCAGGCCTCGGGCGGCTCGGTCGTCGAGTTCGCCGAGGCCGAGTACATGGTGCGCTCTCGCGGCTACCTGCGTTCACTGGACGACTTCCGCGCCATTCCGCTTTCGGCGACGGGCGCCACGCCCGTGCTGCTGCGCGACGTGGCCACAGTGCAGGTCGGCCCCGAGATGCGCCGCGGCATCGCCGAGCTGGATGGCGAAGGCGAAGTGGCCGGTGGCGTGATCGTCATGCGCTCGGGCAAGAACGCCCGATCGACCATCGATGCCGTCAAGGCGAAGCTCGAGAAGCTCAAGCCCGGCCTGCCGCCGGGCGTGGAGATCGTGCCGACCTACGACCGGTCGCTGCTGATCGACCGCGCCGTGGAGAACCTGCGCGGCAAGCTGGTCGAGGAGTTCGTCGTGGTGGCGCTGGTCTGCGCGGTCTTCCTGTTCCACCTGCGCTCGGCGCTGGTGGCGGTGGTGGCGCTGCCGGTCGGCGTGCTGGCTGCCTTCATCGTCATGCACTGGCAGGGCGTCAACGCCAACATCATGTCGCTGGGCGGCATCGCGATCGCCATCGGCGCGATGGTGGACGGCGCCATCGTGATGGTCGAGAACGTGCACAAGCACCTCGAGGCCTTCGAGACGGCACAGGGTCGGCAGCCCACGACGGCACAGCGATGGCGGCTCGTCGCCGATGCTTCCGTGGAGGTGGGGCCCGCCCTCTTCTTCTCGCTGCTGGTGATCACGCTCTCGTTCGTGCCCGTGTTCTCGCTCGAAGCGCAGGAGGGACGGCTGTTCTCGCCGCTGGCCTTCACCAAGACCTACGCGATGGCGGCGGCGGCCGGCCTGTCGGTGACGCTGATCCCGGTGCTCATGGGTTACCTGATACGCGGACGCATCCCGCACGAGGAGGCCAATCCGGTGAACCGCTTCCTGATGGCGGCGTACCGGCCGGCGCTGGAGCTGGTGCTTCGCTTTCCCAAGGGAACGCTCGCCGTTGCGGCGCTGCTGCTCGCGCTCACCGCTGTGCCGCTGAGCCGGCTCGGCGGCGAATTCATGCCGCCGCTGGACGAAGGCGACCTGCTCTATATGCCGTCCGCGTTGCCCGGGCTGTCGGTGTCGAAGGCCTCCCAGCTGCTGCAGCAGACAGATCGGTTGATCAAGACCGTGCCCGAAGTCGCCCGCGTGTTCGGCAAGGCCGGCCGCGCCGACACCGCGACCGACCCCGCGCCGCTGGAGATGTTCGAAACCACCATCCAGTTCAAGCCTCGGTCAGAGTGGCGCCCCGGCATGACGCCCGACAGGCTGGTCGAGGAACTGGACCGCGCCGTCAAGGTGCCGGGCCTCACCAACGTGTGGGTGCCGCCCATCCGCAACCGCATCGACATGCTGGCCACGGGCATCAAGAGCCCCGTCGGTATCAAGGTGGCGGGGGCGGACCTGGCCACCATCGATTCGCTGACCACGCGGATCGAGGCGGCGGTCAAGGGGGTGCCCGGCGTTTCGTCGGCACTGGCGGAGCGGCTAACAGGCGGGCGCTACATCGACGTCGATGTCGACCGGCTCGCGGCGGCGCGCTACGGCCTCTCCGTGGCGGACGTGCAGGCCGTGGTGTCGACGGCGATCGGCGGCGACAACGTCGGCGAGGTCATCCAGGGCCGCGAGCGCTACCCGATCAACGTGCGCTACCCGCGCGAGATCCGCGATTCGCTGGAGCGGCTGCGGCAGCTGCCCTTCGTGACCGACAAGGGCGCCCAACTGCTGCTGGGCGACGTCGCGCGCATCGCCGTCGAGGACGGTCCGCCGATGCTGCGCAGCGAGAACGCGCGGCTGTCGGGCTGGATCTACGTCGACGTGCGCGGCCGCGACCTGCGCTCGGCCGTCAACGACATGCAGGCGGCGGTCGACAAGGCCGTGAAGATGCCCGCGGGCTATGCGGTGTCGTGGTCCGGCCAGTTCGAGTACCTGGAGCGCGCGACCGAGCGGCTGAAGCTGGTGGTGCCGGTCACGCTGGCGGTGATCTTCGTGTTGCTGTACCTGCTCTTCAGGTCGTTCGTCGACGCAGCCCTCGTGATGGCGGCCGTGCCGTTCTCGCTCATCGGCGGCTTCTGGCTGATCTGGGCGCTGGGCCATTCGATCTCGGTGGCCACGGCGGTCGGCTTCATCGCGCTGGCCGGCGTGGCGGCCGAGTTCGGCGTGGTGATGCTGGTCTACCTGAAGAACGCGCTGGCTCGGCGCCTCGAAGCCGGCGAGCCGGCGAACGACGAAACGCTGCTCGCCGCGATCCGCGAAGGCGCCGTGCTGCGCGTGCGGCCCAAGGCCATGACCGTGGCGGTCGTGATGGCCGGCCTGCTGCCCATCCTGTGGGGCACCGGCACCGGCTCGGAGGTGATGACGCGCATTGCCGCGCCCATGGTGGGCGGCATGGTCACCGCGCCGCTGCTGAGCATGCTCGTCGTTCCCGCCGCGTGGTACCTGCTGCGCCGCCGCGGCCGCGCGGCACGACCTTCCGTTTCCCTTACCCCCGATCTCAACCAAGGAGCTACCCAATGAAAGTCTCGCACGCCCTCGCATTCGCACTGTTTGCAGCCTCGGCTGCCGTCGCGCAGGCGCAGATGTCGAAGGACGACATGTCGTCCATGAAGATGCCCGCGCAAGGCCAGCCGGCCCAACAGGCGGGCGCCATGATGACCGACGCGGTCGTCCAGAAGATCGACCCCGCCAAGGGCCTGGTCGTGCTCAAGCACGGCGACATCCCCAACCTCGCCATGCCGGCCATGACCATGGGCTTCGACGTGGCCGACAGGAAGATGCTCGATGCGCTCAAGCCCGGCGACAAGGTCCGGTTTCATGTGGAGGTCGTGAAGGGCAAGCCGACCGTGACGCAGCTGGAAACTGCCCGCTGAACGACGGCCTGTGACGGGCCATGACGGGCGCGGCCTTGCGGCAAGCGCCCGTCGCCCCGTTTACTTGCCGATCAGCTGAGTGAGCTTGTCGGCCTCGAAGCTCTCGTCGCGAGCGGCGTCGCCCGGCACGCAGTCCTTGCTGCCGGGCTGGGCCGACAGCTTCTCGATGGCCTGCCACAGCAGCGCGATCTGGTGCTCCTGGCCGGAGGCGTTGTCGATCAGGCCTCGCAGCGCCTGGCTCAGCGGGTCGTCGTTCTGCGTGACGCCGTAGGCCGAGAAGCCCATGCGCGAGGCGGTTTCCTCGCGCCGCGCGGCCGCTTCGGCCTCGATGATGCGCGCCGGGTTGCCCACCGCCGTGGCGCCCGCGGGCACCGGCTTGGTGACCACCGCGTTCGAGCCCACCTTGGCGCCGTCGCCCACCACGAAGCCGCCGAGCACCTTGGCGCCCGCGCCCACCACCACGTTGCGCCCCAGCGTCGGATGCCGCTTGGTGCCCTTGTAGAGCGAGGTGCCGCCCAGGGTCACGCCCTGGTAGATGGTGCAGCCGTCGCCGATCTCGGCCGTCTCGCCCACGACGACGCCCATGGCGTGGTCGAAGAACACGCGCTCGCCGATCTTGGCCGCGGGGTGGATCTCGATGCCGGTCAGCCAGCGGGCCCAGTGCGCGATGAAGCGCGCGGGCCACTTGAAGCCATGGGTCCAACAGGCGTGCGCCCAGCGATGCAGCACCACGGCATGGAAGCCGGGGTAGACCGTGATCACTTCCCAGGCGCTTCGGGCGGCCGGGTCGCGTTCGAGGATGCACCGGATGTCGGCGCGCAGTCTGGAGAACATCGCTGCCTTATGCCTTCTGTCTGTTGTCGTTATATCGATAGGGGCCGCGCAGTCTAAGGCCCGGGGTCTTCGCGTACGGGCGATGGGGTTTTAGTCAATCCGTCAGGAGCCCGCGCCACCCCTGGGCGGGCGCGTGGCGTCGCTCATGGCCTTGGCGATGCCGCGCAGGATGTGGATTTCCTCGGGCGTGGGCTGGGCGCGGTTGAAGAGCTGCCGCAGCCTGGGCATGAGCTTCTTGGGCGCCTCGGGGTCGAGGAAGCCGATTTCCACCAGCGAGCGCTCCCAGTGGTCGAGCATGCCGGTCACGGCCTGCGCGTCGGCCGCCTGCACGGGCTGGATGGCCTCGCGCACCTCGTAGCCGCCCAGCGCCAGCCGCCATTCGTAGGCGATCACCTGGATGGCCGCGCCCAGGTTGAGCGAGCCGAACTTCGGATCGGTGGGGATGCTCAGGGCCACGTTGCAGCGGTAGACGTCCTCGTTCCGCATGCCGAAACGCTCGGAGCCGAACAGGAAGGCCACATGCTGGTCGCCCTTTTCCCCGTCTTTCGCGAGCGGCTCCAGGTGTTCCCGGGGCGTGCGGGTGGGCGGGCCGAAGTCGCGCGGGATCATGGCGGTGGCGCACATATGGGTCACGCCGTCGAGGGCTTCGTCGAGCGTCTCGACGATGCGGGCGTTGGCCAGCACGTCGAGCGCGCCGCTCGCGCGCTGGATGGTTTCCTCGCGCCGCAGCACGTTGGCCCAGCGCGGGGCCACCAGCACCAGGTCGGAAAAACCCATGGTCTTCATGGCGCGGGCGGCGGCGCCCACGTTGCCGGCGTGGCTGGTCTGGATCAGGATGAAACGGGTACGCATGACGGGTTTGGAGACACTAACGGGCGGAGCCGGTAAAATCCCCCGATTCTCGCCGCCCGCATCGCCGGGCCGTCTCCGGGGGCCCTCCCCACCGTTCTTCCCACAATCCAATGTCGTCCCCCAACCTGCATCCCATGCTCAACGTGGCCGTCAAGGCCGCACGCGCCGCTGGCGCAATCATCAATCGTGCCGCCCTCGACGTCGAGGCCGTGCGCATCTCCCAGAAGCAGGTCAACGACTTCGTCACCGAAGTCGATCACGCCAGCGAGCAAGCGATCATCGAGACGCTGCTCGGCGCGTACCCGGGGCACGGCATCCTGGCGGAAGAATCCGGCAGCCAGTACGGCGCCAAGGACTCCGACTACGTCTGGATCATCGATCCGCTCGACGGCACCACCAATTTCATCCACGGCTTCCCGGTCTACTGCGTGTCCATCGCGCTGTCGGTGCGCGGCAAGATCGAGCAGGCGGTGGTCTACGACCCCACCCGCAACGACCTCTTCACCGCCACCAAGGGCCGCGGCGCCTACATGAACGAGCGCCGCATCCGCGTCTCGAAGCGCACCCGGCTCAACGAGTGCCTGATCTCCACCGGCTTCCCCTTCCGCACCGGCGACAACTTCAAGCAGTACCTGGCCATCATGGCGGACATGATGCCCCGCGCCGCCGGCCTGCGCCGCCCCGGCGCCGCCGCGCTCGACCTAGCTTACGTGGCCGCCGGCTTCACCGACGCCTTCTTCGAGACCGGCCTGAATCCCTGGGACGTGGCCGCGGGCTCGCTGCTGGTCACCGAGGCCGGCGGCCTGATCGGCAACTTCACGGGTGAGCCCGAGTTCATCGACCAGCGCGAATGCCTGGCCGGCGCCCCGCGCGTGTACGGCCAGCTGGTGCCGCTGCTCGCCAAGTACTCCAAGTTCGCCACCGTCGACGAGAAGCTGCGCGCCAGCGACCGCGTGCGCGCCGTGTCCGCCTCCACCAAGGCCAGCAAGGCCGACGAATCGGTCGACCTCTACGCCCGCAGCACGGTGCCGGGCTTCGCCGACGAGGCCGCCGAAGCCCCGGCTCCGGCAGTTGCAGCGGCGGCTCCCTCTCCGCGCAAGCTCACGCGCGTGCGCCGCGACGCGCCCGCCAACGGCGCGCCCTCCGAGGGCAACTCCTCCGCCAAGTGACGATGCTGGGGCCCAGCAACGCCGCGCCCCGGGTCCGTGCCGCTCTGCGCATCGCGCTGAGCCACTACGTCGCGAGCGGGCTCACCGTCGCGCTGGGCCTGCTCTTCATCTCCGGCGGGGTCCATCTCTGGCTGGGCACCCTCGCGGCCTCGGCCGCCGCCACCGGCGTGATCGTCACCGCGCCGCCCGACCTGCCCGGCCCGCGCCGCGGCAAGTTCCTGCAGATGCTGCCGGCGCCGCTCATCGGCCTGCCGCTGTTCTTCGCGGTGCAGATGCTGCACAGCGCGCCCATCCGCCTCGGCCTCGTGCTGGTGCCCGCCACCTTCATGGCCTTCCTGGCCATGGCCTGGGGCAAGCGGGGCATCCCGATCGCCATCGCGGTGATGTTCTCGATGGTGTTCTCCATGGCCACGCCGGCGCCCACCGGCATGGCCGACGCCATCGAGCGCACCTGGCACTTCGGCATAGGCGCGGGCCTCTACGTGATCTGGGCCACGCTGGCCAACCTGCTGCTCAACGGGCGCTTTCGCACCCAGTCGGTGGCCGACGTGCTGTATTCGCTGGCCGCGCTCATGCGCACCGAGGCCAGCCAGTTCCTGCCGCAGGACGAGACCCGCGACGTGCGCGACACCCCGGCGCCCATGCTGGGCCAGCTGCTGCGCGAGCAGGCCGCGCTGGCCGACCAGCTGCAGGCCACGCGCGACATCGTGCTCGAGTCGCCGCGCACCCCGCGCCGCCAGCGCCTGGCGGCCATGCTGGTGATCGTGCTCGAGATGCGCGACCAACTCCTGGCCAGCGAACTCGACCTCGACACCCTGCGCGCCCACCCCGCGCATGCCGAAGCGCTCATCGAGATGCGCCGCGTGCTCGAGGAGCTCTCCGACGAAACCATCGCGCTGGCCGATTCGCTCCTGCTGGGCCGCCAGCCCGACGCCGTGGCCGACCGCCGCCCGCGCCTCGCGGCCATCCACGTCTCGGCGGACGACAGCACCGCCAGCGGCGGCCACATCGGCCCCACGGCCGCCATGCTCGCGCGCGGGCTGGCCAGCCGCATCGGCCACATCAACGACGAGGTGCTGCGCCTGTCGGCCATGGCGCGCGGCGACGCCGAGCCCAACCTCGCCGTGGTGCGCGCCAACTGGCAGCTCTTCGTGAGCCCCACCGACTGGTCGCTGCGCCCCTTCTTCACGCTGTGGAGCTGGGACCAGCCGCCGTTGCGCCACGCCATCCGCGCCGCGCTGGCCATCGCTGCCGGCTACGCCATCGCGGTGTCGATGCCATGGGGCTCGCACGACTACTGGATCCTGCTGACCATCGTGGTCGTGCTGCGCGGCAGCCTCTCGCAGACGCTGGAGCGCCGCAACGCGCGCGTGGCCGGCACGCTGCTGGGCTGCGTGCTCGCGGTGGGCCTGCTGTCGGCGCACCCGTCGGCGCTGATGCTGCTGGTCATCGTCACGGTGGCGCAGGCCATCGCGCACAGCTTCGCGGTGCGGCGCTACCTCATCACCGCGGTGGCCGCCACGGTGCTCGGCCTGGTACAGGCCCACATGCTGAACGTGGGCATCGCGCCGATCTTCGCGCTCTTCGAGCGCATCGCCGACACGCTCATCGGCGCGGCGCTGGCCTGGGGCTTCTGCTACGTACTGCCCTCGTGGGAACGCACGCAGATCCCGGCGCTGGTCTCGCGCGTGCTCACCGCGCAGGCCCGGCATGCGCGGCTGGCGCTCGGCCTGGGCCAACTCAAGGCCATCGACAGCAGCCCCGAGCTCGAATGGCGCCTCGCGCGCCGCGAAGCCTACGACAGCCTCTCCGCGCTGGTGCAGGCCACGCAGCGCTCGCTGTCGGAGCCGCGCGCGGTGCAGCCGCCGCTGGAGCCGCTGGAGCACCTGCAGGCCCACAGCTACCAGCTTCTCGCGCAGCTCAGCGCCGTGAAGTCGATGCTGGTGCTGCGCCGCGACCGCCTCACGCCGGCGGAGGTCGAGGGCCCCATCGGCCGCACCGCGCAACGCATCGAGGCGGCCATCGGAACTATTCCAACCACCGGTCCCTCCCACCCCGAGAGCGCCGGTTCGACCACGGTCGGCGGCCCGATCCCCCTGCCCGACCCGTTCGACAACGACATCAGCCCCTGGCTGCTTCGCAGGCTCGACCTGGCAACGGCACTCGCCACGCAGCTGCGCGACGACGCGGCGCGCATTCTTCAACCTCTGAACGAGACAACAGAACAAGCGAAGACGACCACCGCCTGATGACCAAAGAGATACTCGCCCACCCCTGGTTCGGCACCTGGATTGCCGCGCTGATCGCAGTTCCCCTCTCTCTTCTCGCCCACCGCATCGTCGGCCTCGTGCTCAGGCGGATCACCCGCCCCGCGCCGGCGCTGCATGCGATGGTGGTCAATTGCAGGGCGCCCGCGCGGCTGGTGTTCCCGCTGGTGGCGCTCACCGTGGTGTGGCAGGGTGCCCCCGACGACCTGCGCTTCATCGGCAACGTGCGCCACCTCACCGGCCTGCTGCTCATCGCCTCCACCACCTGGCTCGCGGTGAAGGCCATCAGCGGTTTCGCCGAGGGCGTGCTGGCGCAGCACCCTTCCGACATCGCCGACAACCTGCAGGCCCGCCGCGTGCTCACGCAGACGCGCGTGCTCGCGCGCACCGCCATGTCGGTGGTCGTGGTGGCCGGCGGCGCGATGATGCTCATGACCTTCCCGGGCGCGCGCCAGGTGGGCGCGAGCCTGCTGGCCTCGGCCGGCGTGATCGGCATCGTGGCCGGTCTCGCGGCCAAGCCGGTGTTCAGCAACCTCATCGCCGGCCTGCAGATCGCGCTGGCACAGCCCATCCGCATCGACGACGTGCTGGTGGTCGAGGGCGAATGGGGCCGGGTCGAGGAAATCACCGGCACCTTCGTGGTCGTGAAGATCTGGGACGAGCGCCGGCTGATCCTGCCGCTCACCTACTTCATAGAGAAGCCGTTCCAGAACTGGACGCGGCATTCGGCGCAACTGCTGGGCGCGGTGTTCATCTACGTCGACTACGGCATGCCGCTCGCGCCGCTGCGCGCGGAGGTCGAGCGCATCGTGAAGGCCGCGCCCGAGTGGGACGGCCGCTTCTTCAACCTGCGCGTGACCGACGCCACCGAGCGCACCATGCAGATCCGCGTGCTGTGCACGGCCGCCACCTCGGGCCTGACCTTCGACCTGCGCTGCAGCGTGCGCGAAGGCCTCATCGACTTCATGCAGCGCGAGTACCCGCAGTTCCTGCCGAAGATGCGCATCTCGGCCGACGGCCTGCCCGAGCGCGAACAGCAGCCGCAGCCGCAACAGGGACAGGCCCCGGCCTGATCCGGCCTTGAAGCCAGAGCCGGCCCCGGCCCCCGAACGCAAATCAGCGCTCACGCGCGCGCTGCTCTATGCCTTCGCGGTGCTGTGCCTGGTGCTGGGCCTCATCGGCGTGGTCGTGCCCGGCATGCCGACCACGGTGTTCATCCTGATGGCCGCATGGGCCGCCGCGCGCAGCTCTCCGCGGCTGCACGCATGGCTGCTGAACCACCGCCTCTTCGGCCCGCTGCTGCACAACTGGGCCAACGGCCGCACCGTGAGCCGCCGCGCCAAGTGGAGCGCCACCGTCACGATGGCGGTGTGCGCAGTGATCGTCTCGTTCACCGCGCACCGAGCCTGGCTGGCCGGGCTGGCCATCGGGTGCATGGCCTGCGTGCTGGCGTGGCTGTGGTCGCGGCCGCTTCCTCCGCCCTAGCGGCGAGCCTGCTTGTCCACTTCCGGTGCGGTGATGGCGCGCGCCGGAATCGGCACCGACATCACGATCGACGTGCGCGTCTCGCCCAGGTGGTTGATGCTGCTCACGAAGGCTTCGAGGTGCTCGATGTCTCGCGCGACCACCTTCAGCACGTAAGAGTCCTGCCCCGTCACGTGGAAGCATTCGAGCACCTCGCTCCTGCCCTCCAGCAGCTTCAGCAGCCGCGCCTTGTCGGGCTGCGGCGTGGTCATGCCGACGAGCGCCATCACGGTGTAGCCCGCCTTGCGCGGCGGCACCACGGCGCGATAGCCGGCGAGCACGCCGGATTCTTCCAGCCGCTTCACGCGCTCCGAGGTCGAGGGCACCGACAGGCCCACCTGCCGCGCCAGCGCGGTGAGCGAAGTGCGCGCATCGGCCTGGAGCACTTCGAGGATCTGCCAGTTCTTGCTGTCGATTTCCATGGATTTCAGGCTCCGGCGAGTGATTCTTCTTGAATTTCAGGCAAGAGGCGCATTCCGCCTGAGCTTCGCCATTCTCTTCAGGCGACGGCGTAAAGACAATTTACAAATGGACTCTACCCTCTTCCTCAAGGCCCTCGTCATCGGCCTCTCCATTGCGGCGCCGGTCGGCCCCATCGGCCTGCTCTGCATCCAGCGCACCCTTGCGCACGGCCGCACCATCGGCTTCCTCAGCGGACTAGGCGCCGCGCTGGCCGACGCCTGCTACGGCGCCATCGGCGCGCTCGGCGTGTCGGCCGTCATCGCGTCGATGGTGGCGGCGCGGGTGCCGCTGGCGCTGGCCGGGGCGGCCTTCCTCGCATGGATGGGCGTGCAGCTGCTTCGCGCGCCGGTCGCCACGCAGGCCCGCCAGGCCGCGGACGCCACCACGCCGCTGAAGGCCACGCTGTCGGTCTTCCTGCTGACGCTGGCGAACCCGATGACGATCCTGTCCTTCGTCGCGGTGTTCGCCACCATCTCGACCGGCCACACCGGCGGCAGTGGCGGCATCCCGGCCGCGACGATGGTGCTCGGCGTGTTCCTGGGCTCCGCGCTGTGGTGGCTCGGGCTGTCGACGATGGTGTCCTCGGTGCGGCACAAGCTCAGCGCGAAGACGATGCAGTCGATCAACCGGCTCTCGGGCGCGATCCTTCTTGCCTTTGCCGTCTATCAGCTGTCGACGCTGCTGCCGCGCTGAGCCGGCGCCACCGGCTTGCGGCGCATCGGCGGAAGCTCCAGGTTCGTGAAGGCGCGCAGCAGCCATTCGACCGGCCCGTAGACGAATCGCCGCAGCCACCACCGGCTCAGCACGAGCTGCGCCGCGAAGATGACGAAGGCGATGCCCGTGGCGGCCAGGGGCCCCATGGTGCCGATCCAGCGCAGCCCGTAGGCCAGGAAGAGCCATGCGCAGACGAGCGACTGCAGCAGATAGTTGCTCAGCGCCATGCGCCCCGCCGGCGCCAGCACGCCTTCGAGCACCCGCCCGCGCGGCGTCATCATCAGCAGCACCATGCCGGCCGCATAGGCCGCCGTGAGGAAAGGCGCCGTCAGCAGCGTGGCTGCGAGCCCGTAGAGTTCCTTGACCGCGTTGTCCAGCCGGATCGACGGGAAGGCATACACGGCCGCACCCGGCAGCCCGATGACCAGCCCCCACAGCAGCAGGCGCCGGAACAGCGGCCGGTAAGCATCGGCATTCACGAAGAGCTCGCGCCGCCCCGCGATGAAGCCCGCGAAGAACATCGCCAGCGCGGTAGGCGCCTGCACCAGGCCGGTGATCCACCAGATCTGCGACAGCTCGCGCAGGTGCTGCACGATCACCGTGAAGGGCGTTCCGCGATACGCGGCCAGCGCGGCGACGGCATCCGCATGGGCGGTGCGCGTATCCGACGGAATGCCGGCCTTCGTCAGCAGGAAGCCGATGCTCGCCCACAGCAGCGAGGTGAGCAGCACCAGCCCGATGGCGCAGCGCGCCATGAAGACATCGCCGCGCCTGCGCAGCATCAGCAGCACCGCGCCCAGCACCGCGTAGGTGGTGAGGATGTCGCCGTGATACAGCACCACTGCGTGCGCCAGCCCCAGCACCCACAAGCCCACCAGCCGCCGCCCCATGCGCGGCGCGAAAGCCTTGCCGTCGCGTTCGGCCGACTGCATCTGCAGCGTGAAGCTGTAGCCAAAGAGGAACGAGAACAGCAGGTAGAACTTGGTCTCGAACACCAGCGTGCGCACCAGCAGCGCCGCGCGTTCGAGCACCGACTGCGCCATCGGGTCGGGTATGCCCGCGCCGTAGTAGGTCGAGGAGAAGCTCGCGATGTTCACCACGAGGATGCCCAGCAGCGCGAAGCCGCGCAGTGCATCCACCAGCGACTGGCGCTCTCGGCCTCGCGTGACCCCGGGTTGTGCCGGAGGATTCGGTTGCGACGACATGTGTTCTTTCTGCATGCCCTGCATGCTTCAGGCGGTGGTCAGGCCGCCGTCGATGACGAGCTCGCTGCCGGTCACGTAGCGCGACTCGTCGCTGGCGAGATAGAGGATGGCGTTGGCAACGTCGAGCACCGTGCCCGCATGGCCGAGCGGCACCGCGCTGCGCCCCGCCGCGCCGAGGACAGCGCGGCGCCAGAGCCTTCTCAGGCTGCACGCCACGCCGCCGCCAGGCTGCTCCGGTTGCTGCTGCTGCGCGCGGGCGTTCGTGCTCCAGATCGGCGTATCGATCACGCCCGGGTGCAGCGAATTGACCCGCACGCCGTTGCGTGCGCGAGCGCACTCCAGCGCCACCGACTTGGAGAGCATGCGCACGCCGCCCTTGCTGGCCGAGTAGGCCGACAGCCCCGCATTGCCGACCAGGCCGGCCGTCGACGACATGTTGACGACGGAGCCGCCGCCCGACCTCGACATCAGCGGCACGCCGTGCTTCAAGCCCAGGAACACGCCGTCGAGATTCACAGCGAGCTGGCGGCGCCAGTCTTCCACGCTCATCTCGAAGGTGCTGCCCGCGAGCGCGATGCCGGCGTTGTTCACGAGCACATGCAACGCGCCGTGGGCGGCAATGACCACGTCGATCACATCCTTCCACGCGGCCTCGCTGCTCACGTCGTGCGCGACGAACATGGCTCGCCCGCCCGTGGCGCGCGCAAGGCCGGCGGTTTCCTCGCCACCCTTCCCGTCGATATCCGTGGCGACGACGGTCGCACCCTCGGCGGCCAGCCGCAGCACCGCCGCGCGCCCGATGCCCGAAGCCGCGCCCGTCACCAGCGCCACCTTGCCGAACACGCGGCCGCTGGCGCGGTCCCATGCGGGGCGCTGCGCCGGTGCGAACGCGTATACCGATGCGGGCGCGGGCATGAAAGCGCTCATCGGGCGCTCCCGGCCTTCAGGAAGCGGCTCACCACGAGTCGAAGCATGGGTGCTTCGCGCTGCGGATCGAAGCCCGGGTCCATGGCGAGGCGCGAGAACACGCCGTCGATCAGCGCGACGATCCAGCTCGCGGCCTGTTCGGGTTCGAGGCCTGCGTCGACCTGCCCGTTCGCCATGGCGCCGCGCAGCAGCCTGGCGATGTCGGCGCGGGTCTGCGCGTCGCCGGCGGCCATCTGCGTGTTGATGGCCGGGTTGCGCGTCGCTTCTGCGGCGATCTCGAGCGCCAGCCGGGCGTAGGTCTTGTCGGCCGCAAAGGCCATCACCGCGTCGAGAAAGTCGAGCAGCGCCTCCAGCAGGTCTGAAGACTCGTCGAGCGCGGCGAAGTAGGCGGCGGTGTCGGCGCGCTCCTCTTCCACGATGGCCTCGACGATGGCGCTCTTGCTGTCGAAATAGTGAAAGAGATTGCCGGGGCTCATGCCAGCCTCGGCGCAGATCTCGGCGGTGGTCGTGGCGTGGAAGCCGCGCCGGGCGAAGCAGTTGCCGGCCGCCTCCATGATCTGGCGGCGCTTGGCCTGCTGGCGTTCGGGGTCGATCTTTCTCATGTCGCTGACTTGGGGTTTGCCGTCATGCGCCAATTATTAAACTAACTAGTCGATCTATTTATTAAGGACCCCTGAAGCCTTCGGGGCAACCGGGCTCTTCCGCGTGGCCACCACCTCGCGGATCGCCTCGATCAGCAGTCGCGCGCCCTCGCCCGGCGCGTCGCTGCGCCGCACGGTGAGCCCCACCGGCCCCTCGGTGCTTGTGGTGTCGATTGCAAGCCGCTTGAGTTCCCCGCGCGCGATCAACCCCTCGACCGCGCCCTGCGGCGCGAACCACACGGCGTCGGAGCGCTGCAGCAGCCCCAGCACGAAGCTGGTGTCGGTGGCCTCCACCAGCCGCCCGGGCAGCGCCATGCCCTGTGCGATGAGGAATGCATCGGCCGTGTGCCGGATCAGCGTGCCCGACACCGGCAGCACCAGCGGATGGCCCGCCAGCGCATCGAGCGGCGGCTTGCGCCGCGCCGCCAGCGGATGCCCGGGCCTGGCCACCAGCAGCAGCGGCTCGCTGTAGAGCTGCTCGAAGGCCAGGTCGGCCATGGCCGAGGCCTGCGCGAGGCGGCCCAGCACCAGGTCGATTTCGCCCTGGCGAAGCTGCGTCATCAGCTGCGCGTTGGTGCCGCTCACCACGCGCACCCGCAGCGCGGGATGCGAGGCATGCAGCGAGACCACCACCTCCGGCAACAGGTTGGCCACCATGTTCGGCAGCGCGCCGACGGCCACGCGCAGTTGGTCGGCCTCGGGCTGGTCCATGGCCAGCCCCAGCCCCTCGCGCAACCCGCGCAGCGCCGAGACCGCATGGCGCACCAGCACCTCGGCGGCCGGCGTGAGCTCCACGCCCCGGCGGCGGCGCAGCAGCAGCTGGCGACCGACGATCTCCTCCAGCTCGGCGACCGTCTTGGAGACGGCCGGCTGCGTGAGCGACAGCGCCTTGGCGGCGCGCACGAGGTTTCGCTCCTGCGCCACCATCACGAGGCATTGCAGATGGCGCATCTTCAGGCGCGCAAAGTTCATGGCTGACACCGCGTTTCCTTGGGAGAGTGGCAGCTTCAATATAACCAGCCGGAATAGCTGGCAGAAGAGCTTTCAGTTGTGCCGCCTGCGTCGCCCACCTAGAGTCGGCCGGATAACGGAGA
Source organism: Variovorax gossypii (assembly GCF_003965815.1). GTDB lineage: Bacteria > Pseudomonadota > Gammaproteobacteria > Burkholderiales > Burkholderiaceae_C > Variovorax > Variovorax gossypii. Next base: position 1,575,532 of record NZ_RXOE01000001.1, read on the forward strand.
CACGACGACATGACGACCACCGGTTCGCCCTACACGCCCTGCACCTTCTTCGGCGGCACCCGCCGCCGCCTCGCCATTGCCGCAGCCTGCGCGGCGCTCGCCCTTGGAGCCACCGCCACCGGCGCCTTCGCGGCCGACGCGCCCTACCCCACCAAGCCGGTGAAGTTCCTCACCAACTTCCCGGCGGGCGGCCCCATCGACATCCTCGCCCGCGCGCTGGCCGACGCGCTGCAGAAAGACCTGAAGCAGCCCTTCATCGTCGACAACCGGCCCGGCGCGGGCGGCAACATCGGCGCCGACTTCGTCGCCAAGGCCCCGGCCGACGGCTACACGGTGCTGATGGGCATCGACAGCACCTTCACCATCAACCCGCACCTGTACGCCTCGATGCCCTTCGCGGCCAAGGACCTGAAGCCGCTGATGATCTTCAGCTCCTCGGGCCTGGCCTTCGGCGTGGCGCAGGGCGTGAAGGCGAAGACGCTGCCCGAATTCATCGCCCAGGCCAAGGCCGAGCCCGCCACCTTCAGCTCGGCCGGCAACGGCAGCCCCGGCCACATCGCCGCCGAGATCTTCGCCAGCGAGACGGGCGCGAAGATCACCCACGTGCCCTACAAGGGCAACGCGCCGGCCGTGCTGGCGCTGATGGGCGACGAGGTGCAGGCCGGCATCCTGGCCACGCCGGGCCTGCTGCCGCAGATTCAGGCAGGCAAGCTGCGCGCGCTGGCCGTGACCGGAAAGCAACGCTCGCCGCTGCTGCCGCAGGTGCCCACCGTGGGCGAGCTGGGCCTGAAGGGCCTGGAATTCGAGGTGCTCTACCTCGCCATGGTGCCCGCTGCCACGCCAGAGCCGGTGATGCAGACGCTGCGCGGCTCGCTGCAGAAGGCGCTGGCGCTGCCCGAGATCAAGTCGCGCCTTTCCTCTCTGGACATGGTGCCGCTCGGCGAAACCGGCAGCGCGGCCAGCGAGCACCTGGCGGCCAGCCAGGCGCGCTACGGGCGCATCGTCAAGGCCACGGGCATGAAGGTCGACTGAGCAGCAGAGCGCAGCAAGAATCAGAGCAAGGTGTGGAGCAAGGTGCGGAGCAAAGGGTAAGTCCGGGGAATGGTTGATTTGAACAATCGAGTGCCGCGTCTTCAGAATCGTCCGCAACTGCGGATCTCGCGGCCACACTGGCGCGCCATCGCCTGAACGACGAAGACAAGGACTTGCTCACCATGCTGCCGACCCAATCCCTCCCCATGACCCGCCGCCTCGCCGGCATGCTGGCCATCGCCGGCCTCGCGACGGCTTTCGCCACCGGCGCAGCCGCTCAACAGCAACAACAGCAGGTCAAGTTCGACACCCCGCTGCACATCGTGGTCGGCTACGCCCCCGGCGGCGCCACCGACCGCGTGGCGCGCATCGTGGGCGACAAGCTCACCTCCCGCCTCGGCGTGCCCGTGGTGGTCGACAACAAGCCCGGCGCGGGCGGCCGCCTCGCCGCGCAGCAGGTGAAGGCCACGCCCGCCAGCCAGAACGTGCTGATGCTCGCCAACCCCGCCGTGATGGTGGTGGCGCCGCTGGTCTTCAAGGACAACAACTACGACGCCGAGCGCGACTTCGTGCCCGTGTCGTACGTCAACGACTACAACTTCGCGCTGGCCGTGTCGCCCACCCTGCCCGTGCGCGAGCTGAACCACCTGCTCGCCTGGATGCGCGCCAACCCCAACCAGGCCAACGTGGGCGTGCCGGCAACCGGCAGCCTGCCGCACTTCTTCGGCCTCATGGTGGGCGAGAAGGCCAAGGTGCAGACCCAGGTGATCGGCTATCGCGGCTCGGCCCCGCTGCTGAACGACGTGATCGGCGGGCAGGTGCCCGTTGCCGTCGACACCGAAGACGTGGCCGTGCCGCAGCACGCCGCGGGCAAGCTGCGCATCCTCGCGATCTCGGGCGCCAAGCGCTCGCCCTTCCTGCCCGACGTGCCCACCTTCAAGGAAGCCGGCCTCGACCTCGCCGCCACCGGCTGGAACACCTTCTTCGCACCGGCCACCATGCCCAAGGAAAAGGCCGAGCGCCTCGCCGTCGTCATCCGCGAAGTCATGCAGGACCCGGACACCCAACGCAAGTTCAAGGACTCGGGCATGACGCCCGTGGTGAGCACCCAGGCGCAGACCGCCGCGATGCTCAAGGCCTACCGCGCCCAATGGGCGCCGGTCGTCCAGAAGTCGGGCTACCAACCTTAGGACAACCCCCAGTCTTCGCGCACTTCGTGTCGCTTCGCCAACCCCTTCCAGGGGGCAACACCAGCGGCCCGGCAAAGCCGGTTCCGCGGTGTTCCCCGAAAAGACCTCCGAGCCTCGAAAGCGCGATCAATTTATGACCAGACCCAACATCATCTTCATCGTGGCCGACGACCTCGGCTATGCCGACCTCGGTTGCTACGGCGGCCGCGACGCGGCGTTCGGCCCCGTCTCGCCCGTGCTCGACGGCCTTGCCGCCAACGGCCTGAAGCTCACCCAGGGCTACTCGAACTCGCCCGTGTGCTCGCCCACGCGCTTCGGCATGATCACCGGCCGCTACCAGTACCGCCTGCGCGGCGCGGCCGAGGAGCCCATCAACAGCAAGAGCCGCGGCAGCACCACCCTCGGCCTGCCCACCGACCACCCCACCCTGCCCTCGCTGCTGAAGGCCAGCGGCTACCAGACCGCCCTCATCGGCAAGTGGCACCTGGGCTACCCGCCCACCTTCGGCCCGCTGCGCTCGGGGTACGACGAGTTCTTCGGCCCCATGTCGGGCGGCGTCGACTACTTCACCCATTGCGACTCCACCGGCCGCCACGACCTGTGGTTCGGCGAGGAAGACAAGCAGGAAGAGGGCTACCTCACCGACATCCTCTCGAAGCGCGCTGTCGACTACGTGGAGCGCATGGCAAAGCAGGAAGCCCCCTTCTTCCTGAGCCTGCACTACACCGCGCCGCACTGGCCGTGGGAAACCCGCGACGACGCAGCCAAGGCCCCGAGCATCAAGGACAACCTGTTCGACCTGGCCGGCGGCAACATCAACGTGTACCGCCGCATGATCCATCACATGGACGAAGGCATCGGCTGGATCATGGCCGCGCTCGAGAAGCACGGCATGGCCGACAACACCCTGGTGGTGTTCACCAGCGACAACGGCGGCGAACGCTTCTCCGACAACTGGCCGCTGGTCGGCGGCAAGATGGACCTGACCGAAGGCGGCATCCGCGTGCCATGGATCGCGCACTGGCCCGCAGTGATCGGCAAGGGCGGCGAAAGCACCCAGCTGTGCATGACCATGGACTGGTCGGCCACCATGCTCGACGCAGCCGGCGTGGCCGCGCACCCCGACTACCCGCTCGACGGCGTCTCGCTGATGCCCGTGCTCAAGGACGCGTCGAAGAGCTTCCGCCGCCCGCTGCACTGGCGCATGAACCATCGCGGGCAGGAAGCCATGCGCGACGGCGACTGGAAGTACCTGAAGGTCGACGGCAACGAGTACCTGTTCAACATCCCCGGCGATGAGCGCGAGCGGGCCAATCTGGCGAAGAAGGAGCCGGAGAGGCTGGCTGCGATGCGGGCGGATTGGCAAGCCTGGAATGCGACGATGCCGGCGATTCCGGAGGATGCGACTGTGAGCCTTGGCTACTCGGTGAAGGACATGCCGCAGAGGTGAACGGCGACGGCAGCAGGGCTACCATCCAGCCCTTCCGTCAGAGGCGCCGGGCGGCGTCTCTACGGCCGGATCTGCATGCCGACGCCATCAAAGAACGAAATGGAGTAGCGCCTTCGCGACCTAGTTGCCCCTCGCCCCTGTACTTAGCGCCGGCCACCCAGTTCCGTGATCAGGTCTTCGACGCCTCCATAGATCGGCTCCAGAGGATGATCTCGGCAGTACTTGTCTAGATACGCCAGCACCTTTGTGGGGGGAAGGGCCTTGTTTGGAGTCTGTATCCGCGCCACGTTGTTGAAAGCGCTGATGAAGCCCCACGACCACTGAACAATGCCGTCCTCATAAACGATGTCCTTGTTTCTCCGCCATGCAATGTGCTTGTCGCAACCTTCGGCGCCAAGGCCATGGAAATAGATCAGGTCATCTTTAGCGGCAGCGGCCAATGAAGTCGCTGCACAAGCAACGAGAACGGCAAGGACGGGGAGTCGCATTCTTCCTCCAGAAATTTTCGTCTCGTCATTGTCTTCGACGCAGCTACTCCACATGCCTCCTTCATGGAGAAGCACGAAGCGCAGGGTTGTCTAATCGAGAACGCGCTCAACCAGCACCGATAGAGGCCAAGCCAGATCGCCGGTTTTGTGAAAGGCACATGCCGTAAAGGTCAGACGCCTCTCCTTTTCCACACGCGCAACGATCACGGCCACGGTGCCACGAAAGTCCTCGTTGCCCTCGTGGTGCTCGCGAATGATCGCTTGCCACTCGCGCAGTTGCAGATAAGCGCCCGCCGCAGGCTCAGGCGTAAATGGCTTCTGCGTGAAAGTGATCAAGACACGCAATGGCGAATTGAGAGAACAAAGCTTTCGGATCTCATGTGTGGCACCCGAAAAACTGTTCTCCGACTCTACGTAGATGGATGGAATGGCATACCCGTTCCTACCGAACCTGGCGGCCACATGATCCACTTTGAATTCCTCCTTGCCATGCACCATTCCAAGGTCAGCTGCGACACGTGGAAGCAGTGAGCTTGCATAGAACTGGGTGCGCTGCGTATTGGACGTGGCGATCCTCTGCAGATCACTGCCCTCGTAGTCCGAGATCCGCTTTTCAAAGGCCTTGAAAAATCGCCGTGCAAGATCTTGCCCCTGAGTCCGTTCGGTTCTTGGACGCGAGAGCGTTGCAAGATACTTTCGGAGTTCATCCGTCGACATAAAGAGCTTTGAATCGTCCGCGACGACGCCGCCGGTCTTGCTTGGCGCAAAGGCGGTTCCGCAAAACTTCGCGACACGCGAATCCTCGAACCGGAAATTCCCCGCACCTCGAAATGGCATGACAGTGGCGACCAAGCCATCCATGCCTGCGCAAACCAAGTGACAGCTTGGGCACTCCAGCAGATCAGATGTATTCAGGTGCAAATGGCTTGCACTGCAATTTGGGCATTCACCGTCGCTAAAGACCATTGGCATTCCCTACGTTGAGCTTCGACCGCATTTCTACAGGCACTTGGAAAGAAGAGAGTTCATGGGCCCTCCTTTTTCACGGCCCTTCACGCCCGCTCCCGGCGTCGAACTCCTGTCGTGCCTGCTCGATCACCGCGCGGTTCTGCATCGCCCACCTCGAGAGCGAGCGAAGCGGTTCGATCAGTGAATGGCCCAACACCGTCAGCTCGTACTCGACCTTCGGCGGGATCGTCGGATAGGCGGTGCGCTTGACCAGGCCATCGCGCTCGAGCCCTCGAAGAGTGAGCGTCAGCATGCGGTGCGATACGCCCTCTATGAGCCGCATCATCGCGTTGAAGCGCACCGGCCCTTCGGACAGCGCACCGACCACCATCACCGTCCACTTGTCGCCGATGCGGTCGAGCACGTCGAGCACCACTCGGCACTCTACATAGCGGTCTTCCTCTTTGCGCGCTTCTCCGGTAGTGGCCGCAGCTTGCGCATCTGCCCGGCGCGATGCCGCCTTCGAACCCGCCATTGCCTGGCTCCTTCCATGTCGTCCAACACGATCAAATCTGATCGTGGGCACCAATTTGTGCATTCTTGTGCGCGCTGGCGATATCCGCCAAAGTGGCCACGAACATTTTGTTCGTGTGCAAAGAAAGGATATCGCAATGAAGATCGGAGTCAGCGGTGCGAGCGGCCAACTCGGCAAGGCTGTTGTTGAAGAGCTGAAGGCCAGGGGCGGCAACCACGGCATCGTCGGCATTTCCAGAAACCCGCAGACCGTGTCGCCGCCCGCCACGGGCAGGCTGGGCGACTACGACAGGCCCGAGACGCTGGCCGAGGCGTATGCCGGCCTCGACAGGCTGCTCATCATTCCCGCCAGCGACGTGCGCCCGGGCATACGCGCCCGCCAGTTCGTGACCGCCATCGATGCGGCCGTGAAAGCGGGCATTGGGCACATCGTGCTGATCTCGACCGCAGCCACGCGCGAAGTGGCCGAGCCCGACATGTACGCGCCCTACTGGACGGCGGAGCAACACCTGATGAAGACGGCGCCCCGCTGGACCATCCTGCGAATGAACTACTACGCGGAAACCTTCGCGCAGCTCGCGGCCATGTCATTGCGCATCGTGCCCGGCCTCGGCGAGAACCGCGTTGCGTTCGTCTCGCGCGACGACCTGGGCGCGGCGGCTGCCGGAGTGCTTTTGGGCGAAGGCCACGCCGGCGCCATCTACAACGCGACCGGCCCCGCCGCCCTGACCGGCGAGCAACGCGCGGCGGTCATCACCGAAGTCACCGGCAACCCCTCGCGCTTCACCGTGCTCACCGAACCGCAGCTTCGCGGCGGAATGCTTCAGGCGGGCATTCCGCAGGAGTACGTTGATTCGATGGTCGACATCGAGAAGCACTTTCTGGCGGGGAGCTTTGACATCGTTACGGGGGATGTGGAAAAGCTTGCGGGGCGGACGCCGAGATCGTTGCGGGATGTTTTGACGACAGCTATTGGTCAACCTTCAACAGTCTGAATACCCGGCCTCGCGGACGATTGGCAGGCTTGTAACGCGACGATGTATCGAACCCCAGACGCGCGACGCACGAGGCCAGATCACTCTTTCAGGGGATGGCGCGATATCGCGCTCGAAAAAACAATTCCTGCCGCGCAGGTTGCGTAGCGCGCATTCATTGCACGTGCGGCATTTCTTCTACCCAGGCTATTTGCCACAAGGTGCCCGATAAAGACAACGCGACGACGAACCTGTTCTTTCGACAACAGCCCTCAGGGAGGATCCCGTATGGCAATAGTCAAACCCGTTCTCACCCCTGCCGTCGCAGTCGTCAACCGCACTGCTGGCCAGTACGGTATCGGCGAGGTGATTGGCTTGAGTGTGCAGGTGAAGCCCGCCACCTCCAACATCGCGACATTCGGCGGCATCACATGGCGTCGGGCAAGTGGTGTTGCTGGAACCCTTACCCTGATCACCCCCGCCGCTGGTACAGCCACCTTGACCCTGGGCGGTACGGGCGGAACGATGACACTGGAGGCATGGAGCGGCAATCCGCTTGCAAAGCAAGCAACCGTCACCATCACGGTGGTAGCTCCGAATGACGTGCTCTTCAGAAGAGTGGCAGGAGGAACGATTGAACACACACAGTATCAAGCGAGCGCCGGTTTCATCGGCGAGGCCGACATCCTGCCTTCGGGCGTCTCATTCGCAAATGTGGAAGTGCGTGAGGGCAGCTTCAAATCAGTAGCCAGCGGTGCTTTCGAGGCTTTCAACGGCGATGAGCATCCTGCGGGCCCATGGGCTGGAATTACCTGTACAGCAGCAACCGGGAACAACAATTGGCAAGCATATGACCAGGTCCGTTCCGGATGGGGTGCGCCAAGGACAACCCCGCAGGGTGCTCCAATCCTTGACCAGCAAGGGAGGCTGACATACGAAGCCGCAAGCTTTGAATGGAATATCCCCTGGCACTACAGAATTGTCGGCACGGTGGGCAACGGGGTGATATTCCGCTACATGCTTCACAAGCAGACCGTCAATATGGCCGGCCACGTCACCATCAAGAAACATAACTCGGAGACCTGCGCCGCAAACTGGGGAGATCCAACTTCTACTTTTGGCCTGCCTGGCATTGGTTACCCGTAAAGAACTACGACTGACCTCTGCCTTGCAGCACTGCAAGTGTCCAGTGAACTCGCCTTGACTTCGGTTTCGGCGATCAACTCTGCTGCCAGAAGGCGCTGCGCCTGAGCGTGCGTACGCTGGCTTATATGGATGCCCAGCCCCCAAAAGGGAGGCGACGGTCGCGCACGGAGTCAATCGCGCGGCAGCGCCGATGGCGGGCGCCCCGTCAGGCGCCGACTCTCGCGCGCCAGGTGCGGCTGATCGGCATAGCCGGCCTCGGCGGCCAGATGAGCCAACGACGTCGATGGCTCCGCGCGCGCCAGCTGCAGAAAGCGCTGGTAGCGCAGCACGCGTGCCAGCGTCTGCGGACCGTAGCCGAAGTGCCTCACGAAACGGCGGCGCAGCGTGCGCTCGGGCTGCTGCAGGCGCTCGGAGAGCCAGCGCAGCGGCGAATCTTCAGGGGCCATGCCTGACTGCAGCAAGCGGAAGGCTTCGGCCATTGCGGCATCTGGCGTGAGACTGGCGGCTGGCTGTGGCCGAGCGGCCACCTTGTGCATGAATTGGGCAGACGAATCCGCGGCGAAGCATGCCGCCGCGCGCGCACCCCACAGATCGCGCAGCGCAACGCGGCGATCCGCGAGCGCACTCATGTCGATGCCCAGCCACGCGGCCGCCGCGCCGGGGTGGAAGCGCAGGCCCAGCACCTGCGCGCCGGGCCGCAGCGCTTCGGCATGCGGTTGCCGGTCGGGGCCGGCCACGCGTACCACGCCATCGATCCACTGCAGATCGATCGAGCCGTCGGGCACCACCAGCAGCGGCGATGTGCCGGCGGCATCAGCGGGCAGCACGTGCATCCACTGGCAGGCAAAGATGCCGCGCAACGAAGGCGGCACCGGGGCTTCGGCATAACGGCCGACCTCCTGCGCGAGCGGCGGCGTGGCCGTTTTGTTCAAGTCGGCGGACATGGCGTGGAGCAAGCTCGGGGCTTCCATTGAACAACAACTGCGAAGCAGGAGCCTCCCGCATGAAAGCCCGTATTTCCGTTCTCACCATCTGCGTAGACGACCTGGAGCGCGCGTTGCGCTTCTACTGCGACGGCCTGGGCCTAGTAACGCCCGGCATCATCGGCCAGGAATTCGAACACGGCGCGGTTGCCTTCTTCGACCTGCAGCCCGGCCTGAAGCTGGCGCTGTGGCCGCGCGACAGCCTGGCGCACGACAGCGGCATCGCGCGCCGCGGCAGCGCCTCGCCCGACTTCACCATCGGCCACAACCTGCGCAGCGAAGCCGAGGTGCAAGCCACGATGGCGCAGGCCGAGGCCGCCGGCGCGACCATCGTGAAGCCGGCGCAGAAGACCTTCTGGGGCGGCTTCGCGGGCTACTTCCAGGACCTGGACGGGCATCTGTGGGAAGTGGTCTACAACCCGGCCTTCCTGCCGGAAGACTGAAGCGGATAGGACGCCAGCACCTCGTGCCACACGGGCCGCGTCTTCAGCCACGAACGCACGAACTGAAACTCGCGCACCGACCAGCGAACAGGCGGCATGGTCGGCGCGGCGGCCCCCGATGCCTTGCGAGCGATGGTGATGTGCGGCGCCCAGTCCTCATGGCGCCCCGACAGCCACGGCGCGAGTTGACGCACGACGGCCTGATGCAACCGGTCGAGCGCGGCGTTCGGCTGCGGGCGCACGATGGCGATGCCGTTGTGGGCCCAGACGCCGGACCAGTCCAGCAGCAGCTCGAGGTCTTCTTCCATGCGCAGCTCGCCCAATGCCTGGCGGATGCCTTCGACGGCGGCATCGCCCTGTGGCGAGATGTGGCACAGCGTCATGTGCAGCCGGTGCGGCTTTGGAATGCTGGGCTTGGGCTGCGTGCGCCAGACCCACTGCGCGCGGTGCTCAGCGATGGCGGCCTGTACCGCCTCGTCGGGCTTGAGCCAGGCGTAGAGCATTGGCATTTCCAGGCGCGCGCGGCGCGCGGCATCGGCGGGGGTGAAGGGCTCGATGTCCATGGTGCCTGTCATTGGACATCAGGTGGCGGCGCGATGCTTGAACCATCACGGGCAGGAAGCCATGCGCGACGGCGACTGGAAGTACCTGAAGGTCGACGAGGACCAGTACCTGTTCAAACTCCTCAGCAATGAACGCTAGCGGATGAACCTGTGACGATGAAGTAGTTGGAGAGGCTGGCTGCGATGCAGGCGGATTGGCAGGCTTGGAATGCGGCGAAACAGGCGATTCCGAAGGATACGATGGTCAGTCTTGGCTACTCGGCCAAGGACATGCTGCAGAGATAACTGATGATGGCAGGATCGCCAATCGGCAAAGCATCATTAGCCTTTTGGCGACGCCAGATCTTTCTTTTTTATAGCCGCTGGGATCTTGATTTTCCCAATCACACCCAGCGCCTGCATAGTCAGATGACTATGGGTATACGCTAGAACGGATTTAGCGCCCGACAACTGGTATCCGGAAAATGCTCGTGCGAGCGGCTCTCGACTGCGCAGACCTAACGATGGCTCGTTCGAGACGCCCAGCGTAGCATCGTCTGCCTTCACCTCGAACACCACGCGGTCGGTATCCTTCAGGAAGGAGACGTCCAGGTTAGCGTAAATGGTCGCCAGGTCGTTAAGTTTGCGCAGCAATAGGCCTGGGCCTTTCGCCCACTCATCTTCCGCAGGACGGTCAGAGATAAGGATTCGCACCTTGACGCCACGCTTCAGTGCTTGATCCAGCAATAGCTGACGCATTGGTGTCAAACGCGCCTCCACGGGCAAGGTGGTGGTGATCAAGACTTCGCGTTTGGCCTTCTGGAGCGCGTAGTCGACGAGTTGAGGCACCTCGAACGGCAACAATGAGCGCACGGGAATCTGTTCGAGTTGCTGCTGAACGGTGGCGAGTTCGGCTTTTTTTGCATCGAGCTTGGCAGCGGCAACAGCGGAGTCCTGCCGCTCCAGTCCCGCAATGCCCAGTTGCAGCTTGCTCTTGAGTGTCAGCAGGTCAACGAGCGATCCATTGCCGGGAAGAATGTTTAGTGGCTTGACCCGCTGGTCCACCGCCATGACACCTGATCGCCGATTGAAAAGACTGTCCAATCCGAGCCGCGGCAACATCTCGTGCTTAGCAATCGCATCGCTGCTAGGGTGATCGATAACGCCATCAATAGCCACTCGGGCTAAGGGCTCTACACCTTTTCCGCGTGCATACAGCAGCAGCACCGCCGGGATGTAGCGCAGGGCGCGCCGTAGAACGGAAAGATAGCGGACTACCTGTTCGCCGTCGCGCAATTGATTGCCCGGCAATTGCTCCAAAGGCAGGTCTATCAGCGCCGGCAAGCGCGTGCTCGGCGGGGCAAGCCGAAGCGTACGTTCAAGTGCGAGAGCCGGCCCTAGCTCGAGGGTAAGCCGGGTCTTGACCACGCTCTGAGTCAGTGGATTCCAAGCGAGTGATATAGCTTTTTCAAAGATCTGCCGCTCCCCAGCCTCGCTAAGCACTGCGACGCCCTTGGGGCGTAGTGCTAACTGAGGTGTCAGCGTCAAGTACTCTTCGTTCGACAGAGATTCGATCACCCTCGCGCCATATCTATCACCGAGCCCCAAAATTCCGACCACATCCGCGCTCGAGCGAACTCCCCCTTGGACGGCTTTGAGGATGAACTCCTCCACGGGCATGAGGTTGCGCTTCTCGGAGACCAAGCTGTCAACCGTCAGCAGATAGATCGGCAAACCTACGGGAAGGTAGTCGATGAGCGGCATGCCATCTATCTTCTGGTGCTGCTCTGCGACGGCGTCAAATTCGATCATGGCTAACGATTGCGCACTCGGCGGGGTTGTTATCGATATGGGCCAACACAGAGCGAAAGGGGTTCTCGGAGTTGACCGATCGACAAAAGTCATCGTCTCCGACGATGATCAGCGCGTCGCGTCCCCGGGACAGCGCCACGTTCAAGCGAGGCACTTCCCGTTGGAAACCTAGTCGGCCCTTATCGTTAGAGCGAGTCACACTGTAGATACAGATGTCCGCATCCTTGCCCTGAAAGGCATCCACCGTGTTTATTACGATATCGAGGTTGTGAAACGGCTTGGCCGCACCTCGCAATCTTTGGTCCAACTCATTAACCTGAGCTGAGTAACCTGCGATAACCGCCACGCTCAACTGTGCTCGGCCGCGATTGGCCTCGTCGAGACGCTCCAGTATCTTTTGAATGATTGCCGCCTCCGTAGAGTTCTTGTACGTTCTGCCGGGCATTTCCTGATCCCGACGCTGCCTGAGTGCAGCAGTTGTGTGCCACTCCACTTCGCGCGGATGCAACTTGGCTGCGACGGGGCTGCGGTCCGTGACTTTACGAACCGTGACGAGTTTTCCATCGTAAAAGACGTCACTGATTAGCCTGCCAATCCCCGCCACCATGCGCCGCTGTTCCGTTAGCTGCGCTTTGCACGACTCGGGAAGATGGGGGGTAAGGATATCGAGCAGAGTGGCCTCAGCCTCCTCAATTGGGAAACGCTGCTCAAGCACCTTGCTCGGATCCAGTTCAGAATATGGTGGCAACTGCTTAGGATCACCAACCAACACCCAGCGCTTACTCCGGCTCATGGGAATAAGCGTCTCCGTAGCGGTAGCCTTGGAGACCTCGTCCACGATACAAAGCTCGAACTCTTGCTCGCCGATCGCCTGAACATTGCCGAGTCCGACGCAGGTTCCGGCTACCACCCTAGCTTCACCGAGCACGGCGCCGTGGAAGTTCTTCGAGGCACCGAGCCGAGTGAACCATTCCAGTTGTAGTTTCACTTGACTCTTGAGGTGCGCTGCACCTGGCACATCCGATTTGTCGAGAACCCCCATCCACTCCTTACTGATCTCAGCGGAAGGAGACGCCACTGCTTTTCCATATGAGCCGCGCGCGTTGAGCTTTTCTTCGACTTTTTTAAGGCGGCGTTTCAAGACTTGAAGTAGCTCGTTGATCTGCGTCTTCTCATCAAGCAACGTCGAGGTCTTAGTCACCACCTCGGCATCTGAGTCTTGTCCGTTTCCAGCAGATTTTTCGGCCATGCTATCTATTAGCGCCGCTAGCTGACCCTCCTGCTCCTGAACCTCGGCCAAGAGAATGTGTCGCTGCTCTCCGAGCACAACGACCTCAACCTCTTCTGCGTCCATACCTAACTGTTTGGCCTTGGTGCGTAGGTAATCCCGTGCTCGCTCTTCCGCGCGTTCAATCCATGTGCGCGTCTTGTTGTCGAGCGTAAACGGGCGCGCCTGTTCGTCAATCTTCTCAAGGCGTTCGCCATGGATGCGAACGACGTCCTGTCCAATTCCCTTTTCCAGCAGCTTGATAATGACGTGATCCAACGCAGTATGGGTCTGCGACGACAGCAGGATCCGCGCATCTGGGAAGACGCGCAGATAGAGTCCGATCAGTTCCGCAATGAATGTGGTCTTACCCGTCCCCGGGGGGCCTTCGACCATCAGGATGCTGTTGACACCGAGAGCCCGTTCAAGGAGCGTCCGTTTCTCATCATTCAGGTCATTGGCGAAACTTGGCGGCATTCCCCCTTGGTCAGGCTCTCGAGCGCTGGCAGGGTCGCACAAGATTGTTTTCAGGTCCGCAGAAGCAGCGCGATCTCTGCGCACGTTCTCAAGCGCAGTGCGTTGCCTGGATACAGGTTGGCTCTGGGCGTGGTGGTTCGACTCCAGAACCCCGGGGCCCTTGGGCAGTTCGTCGTCATGCAAGTTCAATGGGCGAAGAGTGATTTCATCGCCGAAGACTCGATGAACTTCGAAAAACAGAAGACGCCCGGAAGGCAGCTTGTAGACGAGTGAATCGGGGAGTTCGTCTGGGTTGAGGTCACCTTCACAAAGAGCCACTGCATTGTTACCCTGAGAACGCATGCTGGCAAAAGCGATTCGCAACCTGCGATTCTTTTGAATACGATCCTTCTCACGTAAGACGGCTACCCAGCAATCGAACCACTTCTCGCGAGCTACTCGGTCGCGCTCTCGACTTCGATGTTCTTCCTCTGTTTGGAGGCGCAGCCAAAAGGCTCGCTGGTTGGCGGCCCTACGTGTAGGCGACAGGGGCCCCAGAACGTCTACCGTCACGGTTCGCAACTCACTCGCTTGGCGTCGTTCCTTTTCCGCACGTTCAGGCTCCAGCAGTCTCACGCTCTGAGTTCGGAAGAGCTCACTGTCGTCCAGCGCCTTACAGGTCACATCCAATGTTGCACCGAGTAGACGCACCATGCGCTCCTCTTCACTGACTATGTATGCATGTAGCGAGCCATTGAGGTCTCGCTGCAGGAGGCCTACAGATTCCTCTGGCTTGCGGTCACCTAGCTTCTGTGCCAACTCACCCAGATCGCGCGTGCTGATTTGCACAGTAATCTGCAATGGCCGCCCATCGGTGAAGTCTCTGTGAAAAGCGTCCAGTTGGACCTGCAAATCGGTAGCATTGGCAGGGCGCTCCAGCGGATTGAGCGACAGACACTCCTGCAGGACTGCGAGTGGCGCGGCTCGCGCCGATAGGGCCGAAAGGGCGTGCTTGAACTCGTCGTAGTTGGTAAAGGTCGTGCCCGTCAAACAGGCCAGCGCGACAGCGGCCCACGAATAAGTGTCACGCGCAAAAGAGTTTGCACCGTCGTCAACTTCAGGAGGCGTGTAAGGCGGAGAGCCCGCCTGTTTGAAGGTCTCGCCAATACCGACGCCTGCACGCGCCTTGGCGATGCCGAAGTCTGTGACCTTAAGTGTGCCGAACTCGTCGAAGCGCAAGTTGTCGGGCTTGATGTCGCGATGGGCGATGCGTCGCTTGTGGGCGGCAACGAGAGCAGACACCAGGGGAGCACCGACATCTGCGTAAAATTCCTCCCAGGCCCATCGGCGGCCCTCCGCTAGCTTCTCGCTGAGGCAGGTGGGCAGCCATTCGAGTGCCAAGAACAACTCGTCATGCTCCGTTCGACCCGAGTCGACTAGCTGAACGATGTTCGGATGGCGCAACTCATCCAACGCCTCGCGTTCGCGGCGGAACGCTAGACCAGCTTGCGCGTCTGTCGATGGCACAAGCGGCAGTTTCAAAGCCAACGTGAGCTGGGTGTCTCTGTCCTTGACTTTAAACACGCGGGCCATGCCACCCGGCTTTAGGGTTTCGACGACCGCATAGCGGTCGCAAAAGGTCTGCACCGTCTGATTTTCCTTATCCATGCAGCTTCACTCCAAGCAGGCATTGGGGATCGGCATAGGCCGCCTCCTCGGCGCGACATTAGCGGAGAGGAAAGTTCTAGAGCATCCCGTCTTTGTGGGATGTCAAGGCCTTCAGCCGATCCCGCCTTCGCCTACCCCCTCCCACTTACCTGGAACAACATCTCCGCCTCCCGAGCCAAATCCGCAGCAATCCAGAGCATGTAATCCCGATGCTTCTCCCCCGCCTCCTCGAACCACCCGTTGCCGTCGCCATAACAGCACCACAGCAGCGAGTTCAGCTGCGCCAGTTTGATTTCGAGTAGTTCCCTTGCCTCGTCGGGCGTCGGGGTCGGCGCCGTGGGCTTGGTGGTTGTGCCGCGCGTGGTGCTGCGGCGGCGGGAAGATTTGGGCGTGGAACGCCCGGCCATAATTCGCGTAGCCATTTGGTGTGCTGTCCTTCCAAGGTTTTGCACGTCATGTGGTCAGACGGTCAGGGTGTTCACGCACCCTGGCCGTCGCCTTTTGTGCCTCACGTTCGCACCAGTGCACCGAGGAGCACCGGCAACCCGCCGTGAGGTAGGCGGTTCATCAGTTCACTTGGTCAGCTGTTGGGGGAGCTCCTTTCACGATCAGTGTTCGTCGCCCACAAGGAGGGGCGTCTTGCGACAGGGGCATTCACTGTAGAGAAGTGAAGCCGCGCAAGAGAAAAAGATTTCGTCGAGGATTTCTCGAATCGGCGAGATATCTGCCGGGGCGCTGCGACAAGAAACAAAGCTCTGACGTTTGGCGTGTCCCCGGGAGTTTTCAGGAGCGCTTCTGGGCCGTCATCAAAGCGCGACGATCAGCGATCTACGTCTGCGGCGTAGATGTCCAGGTCCAGCTTGATGCTGCGCTGCCCGAGCGAATGCAGAGTGGCTGGAGAGAGGCTGACTCCTTCGTTGTGCTCTCGCATGAACAGGCCACAGAATAGATCGAGCCTGTACTGTCTTGCGATGAGGCTCCAGACTTGGAGGTCTTGAGTCAGCCCTGCAAGCAGCTCCGCAACCTGTCTGTTCACGTCTTCCGGCTCGGCATCCTTCGCGTGCAGCTGCCAATGCCCGAAGGTTGCGATGCGCGTGCCGCTAACTGCGGCTATTGCATCGCCCTTGCGGTATGCGCGCGTGGGCGAGCGGCCTAGAAGTCGGGTGATTTCTTCTGGGTCCAGCGCGTCGCCTGCGACGCGCAGCGTTGCCACTGATCGGGAAATGTTGGCCATGGTTCGTTGCGGAGATGGGCTGCCGAGAGCCTACCGCTCGCTCTCGCGCGCCTTCCTCAAAACCGGATGATCCACTCGCCGCGCAGATACCGATACTGATAGCTCGGCCCCGCAAACGTGGTGCTGCGGCTGTAGCCGGCACCAAGGCGGAACACGTGCGCTCCCCTCACCGGGCTTTGCAGGCTCACGTCGAGGAGCCTCGTGGGTTGGCTCATGTCGTGGTTGATGGTTTCGTTGCCGAGGCCGGCCGTCACGGAGGCGGTCCATCCCTGGAAGCGGTGGCGCCAGCCGATGGCGAACATCGACTCGCTGTAGCTCGTGGGGTTGAAGTAGGCCCTGTCGACGTCGTCGTGGGTGCTTCGGTATGTGCGGTAGCGCGCCTGCAGTGTGAGGCCGAGGTCGAGCGAGGGCTGGTAGATGAGCCGCACGCGTCCGTGGTCTCGACGGTTGCCGTCTGAAAAGTACTGCTGCGCGAGCAGCCCCACCAGGGTGAAGTGGCTGCCGAGCCCCTGGTCGACTGCGACGCCGACGAATGTGAAGTCGATCCCCCTGTCCAACGATTTCGGGGTTTCGACCCAGTCGCGCGTGACGAGGAATTCGACCGCGGTGCTTTTCGTGGGCGATATGCGATAGCTGCCGTCGAGCGTCAGCAGCGTGTGGCCGCCCTGCTCGAACACGCCGGCCTCCATGGTGCCGCCGTCGGCAGTTCTGGTTTCTATGTTGCGGGCGAGGAAGGTGAGTTTCTGGCCGCTTCTTCGCCAGCTGTCCTGCTTGTATTGGTAGTCGCCGAGCCTGAAGCCCAGGAAGCGGTCGGCATTTTCAAAGGCGGGAAAGAATTCGACCGACACGC
Organism: Variovorax gossypii; assembly: GCF_003965815.1. Classification (GTDB taxonomy): domain Bacteria; phylum Pseudomonadota; class Gammaproteobacteria; order Burkholderiales; family Burkholderiaceae_C; genus Variovorax; species Variovorax gossypii. Next base: position 1,592,549 of record NZ_RXOE01000001.1, read on the forward strand.
GGCGCGACTGGAAGTGGTCGCTGTCGTTGGTCAGGAAGAACTCGGGGCCGAAGGCCATGGTGGCGGGCTTTTCCTTGTTCTCCTTTTCTTCCTGCGCCTTGCAGGGCGCGGCGGCAATGAGCATGAGTGCCGGAAGAAAAAGAAAAGCGGCGGCCGAATGCCTCGATGCCCGGGTCATTTGGTCCCCCAGGCCTTGGGCCTTTTGAAAAGCTCGTCCAGGTATCCGAGAACGCTGGCCGGCTGCAGGATCAGGCTGTAAAGCAGCACGTAGATGAAGAAGCCCTGGAAATTCTTTCGCACGACCAATCCTGTTTTCTTGAACATCCGGCGCTCGATGGAAAACATCAGCAGGCTCAATGCGAAAGCGGCCGGTATGAGCGCAAGGGTCATCGGACCGACGATCCAGAAATAGCCGAAGAGCGCGAGCACCAATCCCGGCATGAATCCGATGGTGTAGGCCAGGTCGAGCCACGGAAAAAGCAGGTTCCAGTAGATGAAGAAGGTCGACAGCCGCGGCTGCAGAAGAATGCCCGGGTGCTTGACGAAGGCCTCGGTCATGCCGCGCGCCCAACGCTGGCGCTGCTTCACCAGTTGCCGGATGCTGGTGGGCACGTTGGTGAAGAGGCAGGCGTCTTCGCAGTGGCCGATGCGGTAGCCGGCCTTCAGCAGGGCCCAGGTGAGCACGATGTCTTCGCCCACGCATTCGGGCCAGCCGCCAACCTCGGTGAGCGCGTCGCGGTCGTAGAGAGAAAACGCGCCCTGTGCCACCAGCGTGCCCTGGAAGAGCGACTGCACCCGCTTGATTGCCGCAATGCCGTGGAAGTAGTCCCACTCCTGGCAGCGTGTGATCCAGTTGAAGCGCGAATTGCGGACCAGGATTTTTCCGGCCACGGCCCGCGTATTGGGCGGGTCGGAGTGGTAGCGCTCGACGATGCTGGTGAGCGCGCCCTTGTAGAGGAATGAATCGGCATCGACGGTGATGACGATGTCGTGCAGCACCTGCTTGAAGCCGATATTCAGCGCACGCGCCTTGCCGCCGTTCTGCTTCAAATCGACGAAGGTGATCCACGGATATCGGGCGCAGGCGCGCTCGACGACGGCGGCTGTGCCGTCTTTCGAGCCATCGTTGATCACGATGACCTGCAATTCGCCGGGATAGTTTTGCCGCTCGATGCTGACGAGGGTTTCCTCGATGGAGGCTTCCTCGTTGTACGCGGCAATCAGGATGGAAATCGGGGGATACGTCAGGAGCGTGGAATGCGGCGGCCTTTTGTCCAGAAGCAGGCTGATGGCCAGGAATGCATTCATGAACCCCGGAACAATGGCAATGCCGTAAACCAGAAAAACAGCCAGCACGGTGCCGATATGGCTTTTCAGGTCGGTCAGCCAGGCCTGCGCGGCCCAGATCGAAAAGGCAACCCACGCCGCGGAGCCAATCAACGCTATAAGAAACTTACCTGACACGGGCAGGTAAATCATCGAATGCGCTGTCTTTTGGCTACTCTCGTTCATATCGCCTTTTGACAATTCCGCGAAATGTAATCTTCCGCGGAGGCGATGAATAGTCTGGTTACCCCTTCAATGCATGTTTGCAACAGTCGCGCACCGGCGTGCGCGAGCGCTGTTGCTATTTACGAGGGATCGAACCCCGGCGCCGAATTGATTTCGTTCGGCTTGTAGATCTTGTGCTGGGCCACACCGCTGCCCGCATCGGTCACCACCAGCAGGCGCCACAGCGGCTCGCGCGTGGAGCAGGCGGTTTCTTCCTTGCTGAGCTTGAAGCCGGGAACGCCGGGCGCGGTGCCCTTGACGGTCACGCGCAGCAGGGTCTGGCCCTTGGCGTTCGACACTTCGAGGTCGAAGCCCTTGCCGGTCATGTTCTCGGCCTTGTAGCCGTAGCCGGTGAAGTGCTTCACCACGTATTCGAGGGCGGCGGCCTGCACTGCCTCGGGCGTGGCCTTGTCGTCGTCGGCTGCCTTGGCGGCGGCGGAGAGCTTCTGCGGCACGTTGCCGCGTTCGCGGGCGGTCTGCACTTCGGCTTCGCTGGGCGCCCAGCCGCGCGGGCCGCGCACGAGCACGGCGAGTTTCTGGTCGGGCTCCCAGCTCGCGACGTGCCATTCGTCGTCGTCGCGCACGCGGGTGGACACCTTGGCGTCCTTGTTGCTTTCCACTTCGAGAATCGCGATGCGGTTGGTCTGCACCACGGCGCGGAAGCCGCCGCCGGCGTCATGGCTGCGCTTGAGCAGCGCGAGGCGGTCCTTCGCGCGCTGCACCTGCTGGGCGCTGCGCTCGCCGCCGCCGGCGCGGTGGTGAACGTCGAGCGACTCGAGGTAGAACCAGCGCCCGTTGGCGGCCACGTTCACCCATTCGGCCCAGATGGTGGCGATGACGTTGTCGCCGGTGGCCAGCCATGCGTGCTCGAATGGCTTGTCGCGCGCGTCGAACACACCCATCTTGGCGACGATTTCCACCGGCGTGAGCCGGGGGCCCGAGAGCCGCATCTCGTCGATCACAGTGAGTACGCGGGGGTCGACTTCCTTGTCCATTCAGCGGAATTTTCTTGAGGTTGATGAGGTTGGGAGAGGGGGCTGGGAGTATGCCGCATCGCCTGCGGCCGGCCTGCGAGTGACCTGTGGACGGGCGCATCGGTATGGCACGATCCGGGGAATGAACGAGCCGTCACGCCGCATACCGTATCGCACCTGGCCGGGGGCGCTGGCGGTGCTCCTCGCCATCGCGGCCTACGTGGGCGGCCTCACCTACTGGGACCGCCACACCTCGGGCAACCGCCCTCTTCCCGCGGGCAAGACGGTCGAGGCGGGCCAAGCCCGCTTCGTGCCGGCCGAGGGGTGGGAGATGGACGTGTCGCGCTCCAAGGCAGGCCAGTCGCTCATGCTCTTCAAGGGCGGCCACAAGTTCCTGGTTTCCACCTTCCCGTGGGCGGGCGGGCCAGACGGCCCGCTGGTGCGCCAGCAGCGGCTGATGGAGCGTGGCCAGCGGCTGCAGATGGACGGCGACGTGTCCGACTTCGTCACCTCCTGGGGCCTGCAGGGCAAGACCTTCGCGTATTACGGCTCGAAGCTGGCGGGGCGCTTCTGGCAGGTGGTCGACCAGCGGCGCAAGTCGCTGGTGCAGATCGATTTCTACGGCGCCAGCGACGGCATGGAAGAAGCGCTGGCCGACGCACGCAGCATGCTCGACTCGATGGACCTGGAGGCGCCGCAGTGAACGCGCCCGTCTTCGACCGGAACGACCAGGGCATTCCCACCAACCAGGACACCGGCGCATGGCCGGTGGGCACCGACTCCTTCTTCCAGCCGCGGCGCGTGGCCTTCTGGGTGCTGGTGGCGCTGATCGTCAACGGGCTCTTCTACCTGGCCTACATGTTCTCGATCGGCTTCCGGGTGGTGCCGGTCACCACATTGCTGGGGCTGACGGTGTGGGGCATCTACACGCTGCTTTTCGTGCTGGCCTTCGGCACGCTCGACCTGCTGGAGCAGCACCCGCCCGAGGCGTACGTGCTGGCCTTCGCGTGGGGCGGGCTGGGGGCGGTGTATTTCGCGGCGCCGGCGAACATCGCCATACAGAGCCTGTGCGCGAAGCTGGTGTCGCCGGAGTTCGTGGCGGTGTGGGGGCCGGCCATCGCGGGGCCGATCACCGAAGAATTCTTGAAGCTCATGGGCGTGATCCTGCTGGTGCTGGTGGCGCGCAACCAGTTCCAGACGTACCTGTCGGTGCTGATCGTGGGCGCGATGGCGGGGCTGGGCTTCCAGGTGATCGAGAACCTGAGCTACACGGTGCGCTCCTCCATCCACTTTCCGCTGGAGAACCAGGTCTATCCGGTGCTGCTCAACCTGTTCACGCGCGGGCTGCTGAGCGGGCTTTGGAGCCATGCGGCCTACACCACCATCGCTTCGTTCGGCGTTGCGTGGTTCCTGCTGCATCCGCAGCGGCCGATGGTGGCGCGCATCGCGGTCGCCGTGCTGTGCTTCCTGCTCGCGTGGGCTATGCACTTCATCTGGAACTCGCCCTTTCTCGAAGACCTGTTCGACGGCGGCTACGGCGAAATGGCCGTCATGCTGGTGATCAAGGGGCTGCCCGCGATCATCGTGGCGGGGCTCTTCTGGCAGGTGGCCGCGCGCGAGAACGGCACCTACCTGCACGCGCTGGCGGCCTGGTTCGTGCCCGAGCGCGACCTGATCCGCGACGACGAATGGGTGCGGCTGGGCGCGCCCATGCAGCGCTACAAGGTCCGCCGCGAAATGGGCTGGACCTACGGCTGGCGCGCCAGGCGCCTGAAGACGCACCTGCAGCGCGAACAGCTGCGGCTGATCCGCAAGGCGGCCACTTACGGGCGCGGCGCGCAGACGCTGCGGCACGAACTGGCCGTGCGGCGCCTGCGCGCCAAGCTCGATCCGATCATCGAAGCGCGGACCTGAGGGGTGCCTTCCGCCCGGGGCAGCAGTCGGGCGGATGCGTTGGAAGCAGGCAACTCCTGCCCTTCCTCGCGGAAAAGATTGCTAAAGTTGTACGCGTCATGCGTCGACAAAAAGAACAACTCGGGCTGCGCCTGCTGATGCTGTTGGTACTGGCGGTACTGGCAGCCGGATGGAGTGCCTCCGCCCGTGCCGTGACGCTCATCGACCAGGCCCGGCTCACGCTGACCTTGCGCGGCCACGAAGCCGCCGCGCCGAACCCCGACGCCCCCTCCGAACCGCACGCCGTCTCGCTGCCCTACAACTGGGACCAGCGGCAAGGCGCCGTCGATGGCGAGGCGCGGTTCGCCTTCGACGTACCCGTGACCGACCCGGCCATGCCGCAGGCGCTGTTCGTGCCGCGCATCGGCAACAGCTTCAGGGTGCTGGTGAACGGGCGCGAGCTGGCGCGGTTCGGCACCTTCCCGCCGGGGCCCTACGACGATGCCTCGTTCACGCCGCAGTACTTCACGCTGCCGCCTGCGGGCTCTGCCGGGCCGCAGCGGGTGGAGATCGTCGTCGCCGCGCAGGCCGCGCGCCAGGGCGGGCTTTCTCCGGTGGTGGCGGGCAGCGAGGCCGAGATTCGCCCGCTGTACGAAGACGCCCTCTTCTGGCAGATCAGCGGCGGGCGCTTCATCGCCATCGTGAGCGGCGTGCTCGGGGCGCTGTCGCTGCTGGTGTGGCTGCGGCAGCGCGAATCCGTTTATCTCTTCTACGGGCTGGGCGAGCTTCTCTGGTCTGTGCAGACGGCGCGCGTGCTGTTCACGCACGCGCCGTTGCCCTGGCCGTGGTGGGGCGTGGTGCCGCTGGCGGCGTTCCAGGCGGCGGTGCCGCTGCTGTGCCGCTTCGCGCTGGCGGTGGTGGGCAAGGGCGACACCCGGCTCGCACGCTTCCTGGGCTTGCTGGCCTTGCTGGCGCCCGTCACGGCCACGATCGGCATCACGGTGCCGTTGCTGTGGCTGATGCCGGCGTGGCAGCTGCTGTTCTTCCTGGCCGGGCTGGCGATGGTGGTGGTGGTCGTGAAGGTGGCGGTGCGCAGCTCGGTGCTGGAGCATCGCGTGCTGGGCGTGGCGGTGGTGATGGTGGTGCTGAGCGCCGCGCGCGACAACTGGGTGATGCGCACATCGCCCGAGGCCTATGCGGTGGTGCCGTGGATCCGCTTCGCGTGGGTGGGCTTCGCGATCTCGCTGGCCTGGGTGATCGCCGAGCGCATGCGCAAGGACGTGCGCGCCATGGCGCAGATGAACGCCTCGCTCGAAGCCGAACTGGCCGAGCGCAATGCGGCGCTCGAAGCCGTCTTCGCTCGCGAACGCGAGGGCGAGAAGGCGCGCGGCGCGCTCGAGGAGCGCCAGCGCCTCACGCAAGACCTGCACGACGGACTGGGCGGACAACTCGTCGGCCTGCTGCAGATGGCCCAGCAGCCCGGTGCCGCCATGGGCGACGTGGCGCTGCACCTGCGCGACGCGGTGGACCAGCTCAAGCTCACTGTGGACGCCATGCACGGCTGCGAGGGCGACGTGGCCTCCGCGCTGGGCAGCGTGCGCTACCGCCTGGGGCCGCGCCTGCAGGCGGCCGGCATCGACCTGCGATGGGACGTGGGCTCGCTGCCGACCATGACGGGCTGGAGCGCGCGCGAATCGCACCAGTTGCAGATGCTGCTGTTCGAGGCCTTCGGCAACCTGATGGCGCATGCACAGGCGACGCAGGCCGGCCTTGGCGCGAGGCTGGTGGAAGGTTCGGGAGAACGTGCCATCGAGATCGAGCTGCACGACAACGGCCGGGGCTTCGACACGCAAGCCGCGTTCGCGGGCAAGGGCCTCGCAAACATGCGCACGCGTGCCGCGGCGCTGGGGGGCACGCTCACCGTTCGCTCGCAGCCCGGGGAAACCAGCCTGCTGCTGCATCTGCCCGTTCCGGCAGAAGCATCAGCGCCGGTCGAACCCGGGCCGGAGCTGGATCAGCTGCCGATGCGGCCGGCGAACGGCACGCTGCGATAAGGACTGCGCGCCCCGCTCAGCAGCATGCGGTTGGTGCGCAGCAGGTTCTCTTCACGCGCGTCGGAATACTTCCAGATCAGGCCGCCGGCGATGTACGCCGCGCTCACCTGCGACCAGTCGGTGTATGCCTCGCGCACCTGCCTCGCGAGCCCGCCAGCAAAGCCCGCGAACTCCGCGCGCTCGATGTAGCCGAGCTGCACCGCCCAGCGCGACAGGCTGGCCAGGCGCACGGCGTCCCATGCGACCAGGTCGGATATCTGGCCGGGCGAGGCCTTGAAATGCTTGCGCAACGCGTCGACCCAGCTCTGGCTGCCCGTCATCAGCTGGGCCAGTTCCGCCATCGGCTTGCCGCTTTTCGCCGCAAGCTCGCGATAGTCCAGGCTCTTGCGCGCCTTGATCTGGAAGAACGAGGGGAAGAAGGCGTCCATCACCATGCGCAGGACGGCGGGCGTTTCCTGCGTTGCCGTGTCGATCGCGGCAATCGCCTTCCACAGGGGCTTGTAGGCCGAGCGCTGCCCTTCCTCGACGAGCCATCTGGCGGTCTGCTCGAAGCTGGCGCGGTCGTGCACGCTCCAGACCTCGGCGATGCTCTCGCGCAGCACGTCGCTGTCCTTGCCGGTGGGCACCGCGTTCATGAAGTCGCCGTTGAAGGCGGAGAGCGGTGCACTGAGCGTGACCAGCCATTGCTCTTCGCCCGCGAGCACGTCGGCGGTGTCGAAGTGAAGCTCCTGGTTGTCCATCAGCGCATGGCCGAGCGCATCCATCATTCCCATGGAAATTCCTGTGATCGAAGACAGAAGGGAGCTGCCCGGCCGGCGAGCCGGTGCCGGCCTGGCGCGACCCGCGCGCCGCAGCCCGGAAAGGGAGCGATGCTACACAGAAGCGCCGGCCGGGATTCTGATGAATTCTTCGCTCGCGCTTTGGCACTCGGCGGAACGGGAAAGGGAGGCGGGCTCCGAGCCCTCCTCCCTTTCGCTTCTTCCGCGGCCGTGAAGCCCGGGACTACTTGCTGAAGCTCAGCGCGCTCGTCAGGTCGCCCATCGGACGGCTGCCGTTCTTCACGAGTGCGGCGTCGCGCTCGACCAGGCCCTTCAGCGGCGGCAGCGACCAGCGGTGCGTGATGAAGCGCAGCGTGGAGGCGGTGTCGTACTGGGTCTTGTCGACGAAGCCCTTCTTGGCGAACGGCGAGACGATGAGCGCCGGGATGCGCGTGCCGGGGCCCCAGCGGTCGCCCTTCGGCACGGTGGCGTGGTCGTAGAAGCCGCCGTTTTCGTCGTAGGTGACGACCACGAGCATGTTCTTCCACTGCGGGCTGGCCTGCAGCTTGGCGAGTACGTCGGCGATGTGCGCGTCGCCGTCGGCCACGCTGGCGTAGCCGGCGTGCTGGTTCAGGTTGCCCTGCGGCTTGTAGAAGCTCACGGCGGGCAGCGTGCCTGCGGCGACGTCCTTCAGGAAGTCGGCGTCGAAGTCCTTCAGGTGGGCGGCGCGTGCGTCGGGGTGAGCGCTCGGGTCGAAGGCCGCGTAGTAGTTGAAGGGCTGGTGGTGGAACTGGAAGTTCGGCGTCTGCGCGGCCGGCGGCACGGCGGCCGGGAACTGGCGGTTGCCCGTCGCGATGGCCGTGGTGCTCGTCCACGCACCGCCGTACCAGGCCCAGCTCAGGCCCTTGGCGCTGAGCAGGTCGCCGATGGTGGCCTGCGTCTGCGGCGGCAGCGTGTTGGCCTTGGTCGGGTCGGCGAACAGCTTGCTCGTGTCGGTGCCCGCCGGCGCGTTGCCGCTGGGCTGGAACGGCGGCTGCATGGTGTTCACGGCGTAGAAGTTGCCGGCGGCATCCTTCGGCGTGAGCGTGCTGTCGTTGAGGTACGTGGGCGCGGCGTTGAGCACCGAGGTCGACGCGTTGGCGGCAGGCGTGAGGCGCACGAAGTTGCCGTTGGCATCGGTGTCGATGGCCGAGATCGAGGCCTTGGCCGGCGAGGCGCTGGCGTCGGCGTTCGGATACAGCGGCGCACAGGCGCACACGAGGTACTGGTGGTTCAGGAACGAACCGCCGAACGCACCCATGAAGAAGTTGTCGGCCAGGGTGAAGTTCTTCGCCACCTGCCACAGCTTCATCTTGGTGCCGTCGTAGTAGCCCATGCTGAGGCCACCGGCATCGGAGTAGGCAGCGAACTTGTCGTTCTTGCCGCCGTTGATCTGCATCTGGTTGTTGTAGAAGCGATGCACTAGGTCGCGCGAGATGACGGTCTGGTCGATCTTGGTGCCGGTGTTGAAGAAGCCCGCGTCGGCGTCGATCTGGAACATCTTGTTGGGCATGCCCACGGTCTGCTGCTGCGTGATCGTGGTGGTCTGGCCTGAGGCAGTGACACCGCCCCACACCGGCGGCAGCGTCGGCAACGTCGAACCGTCGAAGTCCTTCTGCGGCTCCGGCGTGGCGGTCGACGACGTGGGGTTCACGCCCGGAATGCCGTTGGCGCCGGGGAACAGGCCGTACAGGTTGTCGAAGCCGCGGTTTTCCGCGTAGATGACGACGACGTTGGTGATCTGGTCGAGCGCGAAGCGGTTGCGCAGCGCGGCGATCACGTCGCCGCCCGGGCCGGCTTCTGCCACTGCTTCGGCGATGCGCTCGATGGACTGGTCGATCTCGTTCTGCAGCGCGGTCTTGATGGCCGGGTCGCTGATCTTGTTGTGGTCGGCCAGCAGTTGGGCTTCGGGCACGCCGAGGCGTGCGGCCAATGCGGTGCGGGCGGCCGCGAGGTTGCCGCCGTTGGCATCCATCAGCGCGACCAGCTCCGTGCTGATGGCGCTCACCACGCCGTTGGCGGCGGCCGGCGCACGGAACACCAGGGGCTGCGTGACGGCGGTCTCGGTGTTGGTGTCCGGATCGAAGCGCTTGCTCGAGGTGCCGATCTCGACCACCAGGGCGCCCTGGCCCGAGAGCGTGAAGGCGCCGTTGGCGTCGGTGGTGGCGCTGGCCTCGCCGCTGTCGCAGCGGCCGTTGTTGTTGGCGTCGATGCAGACCTTGGCGTTGCGGTAGTAGCTGCCGGTGACCACGCCCGAGGTGGTCGGCGTGGCGCTGCCGGAAGGGAATGCGAGGAAGCCGGGGCCGTTGTCGCTGCCGCCGCAGGCCACGACCATCGCTGCCGCCGCGATGGCCGTGGGCCAGGGGGTCAGGTGGCGAACCAATTTGCGCCCGCGAGAGGACGCCTTGCTGGATTGGGAGGGGGTCATCATGTGTGGAGTTATGAGATGTGGATGAACCAGACCGGCGGTCGGGCGGCAGGATGCTCTGCCCCGGCCGTGACAGCGGCATTTCAGGCGCACAGATCGCCAGAGAGTCAGGCCGGAGTCAGGTGTTGGTCAGGCCTCTTTGCGGCTCCTGCAGCCGCTGTTCGAGGTGTTTCGCGCGTTGCCCGATCGCGCGGCCATCCCGCGGCCAGCCACTAATTCGCTCCTAAGTCTTTTGCCTTTTGACTGACACAGGGCAAACCTAGATTCATCCGCGATCCGCAGCGGCGGCGCCAACTCACGGTGGCGTCGCCTGCTGTTTCTCGCGCTCCTCCCACACCCGAAAGAAGAAATTGAAAGCCACTCAAAAAACCAGATCCGGCTTGCTGTACCCCACGCTGACCGTGCTCACCGCTTCGCTGCTCGCGGCATGCGGAGGCGGCGGCGATTCAGCGCCTGTCGCGTTCCTCCCGCCGCCCGCCAGCCAGCCTTCGGGCTCGGGCAGCACCACCGTCAGCGGCGTGCTCACCGCCAGCGCATTCAAGCCCGGCAGCAGCACAGACCCGGTGATCGCGGCCGGCTACTACGCGGGCGCCACCGTCTGCGTGGACAGCAACGGCAACGGCCATTGCGACAGCGGCGAGCCGGCAGCCGTGACGGATGCCGGCGGCAAGTTCAGCCTCTCGCTGTCGGGCCCCTCGGCGCTCATCGCCGACATCGGCACCGGCGCGAAGAACACCGCCACCGGCACCAGCGTGCCCACGCGCGAAGTGCTGCGCGTGACGCTCGACCAGGTGAAGGAGCAAGGCACGTCGGTGGTGGTGAGCCCGCTGTCGTCGGAAGTGGCCCGCCTGATCGAGGCCAACGGCACGAGCTACGCGACCGAGAAGCAGAACCTGGCCACGCGCCTGGGCGTGCCGGCTAGCGCCGTGCTCGCCGACGTCAACGCCGCGGCGGCCGGCGTGCAGACCGCCCTGCTCGCGGAATCGAACGCGCTCAACAACCGCTTCGCCTTCGCCACCACCAAGTTCGACCGCGGCGACCTGTACCCCGACGCGCTCGCCAACCCCGGCGGCGACCCGCGCCTGAGCGGCATGGCCGGCGTGACCGCGGCCACCGCCAACGTGGCCGACAACCGCAAGAAGATCACCTTCCTGCAGTCGCAGCAGGCCGCCTTCAACGTGGAAGGCGTTCCGCGCTACGACAACATCTTCATCGTGATGCTGGAGAACAAGGCCACGATGTCGATCCTGAACTCGGCCTACGCGCCCAAGATCAACGGCTACCTGAAGGCCGGCAACCAGCTCGCGAGCTACTACGCCACCGGCAATCCGAGCGAGCCGAACTACACGGCGCTGGGCGGCGGGGACGACTGGGGCATCACCGACGACAGCCAGTGGAACTGCGACGCCACCGGCGCCAACGCGGTGCAGGATCTGCCCGTGCCCGACAACACGCAGCCCGGCCTTGCCAAGTCGCCGTTCGCGGCCACCTGCACGCAGGGCGCGGCGGTCAACCACAACATCGTGGGCAGGCCGAACCTGTTCAACGCGATCACCAGCGCGGGCCTGACCTGGCGCACCTACAGCGAGTCGATGAACCCGGGCCAGGACTTCCGCACCGACAGCGTGGCCGACACAGCCGTCACCGCGAAGGACAACGTGTACGCGCCGGGCACGCTCGGCGGCAATGCCGCGACCATCGGCGACCCCAACCTCGTGCTGCCGCTGCCGGCGGGCCTGTACAAGACCAAGCACCACCCCGGCATGGCCTACCAGAACGTGCGCAGCGCGCCCGAATGGAAGTACAGCAACCGCACCATGGGCGGCGGCCAATGGGACGCGGTGCTGAAGAACAGCACCGACTACGCCATCCCCGCGAACTACGACTACGACCAGCTCGGCACCGACCTGGCCAGCGGCAACGTCGGCAACCTGAACTTCCTGGTGCCCGACCAGTGCGACGACATGCACGGCATCAGCGTGAAGGGTACGAGTGGCGGTGTCGCCGGCACCGCGAGCGACTGCAGCAGCGTGGCGAACAACGTGTCGGCCACGGCCGTCTCGCCGATCATCACGCGCGGCGACAACTACGTGGACTTCACCGTCAAGCGCATCCAGGCCTCGCCGCTGTGGAAGAACACGCAGAAGCGCGTGGCCATCGTGCTGATGTTCGACGAAGGCAGTGCCACCAGCGGCTTGAACTCCTGCTGTGGCTGGGTCCCGTCGAACGTCGGCAGCGCCAATCCGCTCAAGCAGAACGCCGACGGCAGCTGGTCGATCGATACCAGCATCAACCACTACGGCGGCAGCGGCACCGGCAACGGCGGCAACCATGGCCACGGCGAGAGCATCTTCGGCATCCTGACGAACCAGCCCGACGCACCCAAGGGCGTGTCCGACAGCGACGCCTACAGCCACTTCTCGTTCGTGCGCACGCTGCAGGACATGTTCCAGCTGGCTGACCCGGCCATCGACGGCTCTTACATGAACCGCTCGAAGTACACCGAGGCCTTCATCGCGCAGAACATCCTGAACCTGCCGGAATACACGGGCAGCGCCGACACGCACTTCGACAGCGTGCGCCCGATCAACCATGCCTTCGTGATCCCGGCAGGCTACACGCAGAAGCAGTCGGGTGACGTGTCGACGACCGCGCAGGTCGGCCCCGATGCAAACCAGTTCAACGTCTGGTCGCTGAAGCAATGAGCGAGCACCGTTCGGGCCCGAAAGGGCCGGCGGTGACGCGTGCGGGCTGGCTCGGCCTGGCGACGCTGGCCGTGGCCGGTGTCGCGGGCGGGGTGCTCATGTCGTGCGGCGGCGGTGGCGGAGGCGGCTCGGCTGCTGTCGCCCTGCCGCCGGCAGCCGCGCCCGCGGCGCCGGCAAGCTCGCCGGCGGCACCCAATGCCGCCGGCAGCACGCTGAGCCTCGCGGCGCAGGTGGGCCAGAAGATGTTCTTCGACAAGAACCTTTCCGGCTCGGGCGCGATGTCGTGCGCAAGCTGCCACGACCCAGCCCATGCCTACGCGCCAGCCAACGACCTGTCGGTGCAGCTCGGCGGCGTGCACATGGACCAGGCCGGCCTGCGCGCGGTGCCTTCGCTGCGCTACAAGGACATCACGCCGGCCTATGCCGACCTGCTGGACAACCCCGACGGCATCAGCGTGCCGGGCCCTGGCGGCGGCTTCACCTGGGACGGCCGCGCCGACACGCTGGCCGCGCAGGCCCGCATTCCGCTGCTCGACCCGATCGAGATGGCCAACGCGAGCAGCGCCGACGTGGTGAACAAGCTCAAGGCGGCCGACTACGCGCCGCTCATCGCCAAGGCCTTCGGCGAGAAGGTGTTCGACGACAGCGACGCAGCGTTCGCCAAGGCGCTGCAGGCCCTGCAGGCCTATCAGCTGGAAGACAGCAGCTTCCATCCGTACAGCAGCAAGTTCGACCTCTACGCGGCCAACAAGATCGGCGGCAACCTCACGCCGGCGGAAACGCGCGGGCTGAAGGTGTTCACCAACCCGGCCACCGGCAACTGCGCCTCGTGCCACTACCAGGGCGCGGGGCTCAACGGCAGCTCGGCGCTGTTCACCGATTTCTCGTACGAGGCGATCAGCGTGCCGCGCAACGCGGGCATACCGGCCAACAACGACCTGAAGTACTTCGACATGGGCGTGTGCGGCCCGCTGCGCACCGACCACGCACCGGCCGCGCCCAATGCCGCGAACAGCTTCTGCGGTATGTTCAAGGCACCGACCATGCGCAACGTGGCGACGCGGCAGGCCTTCTTCCACAACGGCGTGATGCATTCGCTGGAACAGGTCATCCGCTTCTACAACACGCGCGACACGCAGCCCGAGCTGTGGTACCCCACCGTCGGCGGAACGCCCAAGGCGAAGAACGACCCGGACTTTCCGACCTATGGCCTGGTCACCACGCAGTACACGGGCGGCAAGGTGCAGAAGTACGACGATCTGCCGCCGGCCTACGCGCCGAACATCGACACGCAACTGCCGATGGACGGCCGCGCCGCCGGCACCGCGCCGCCCATGTCCGAGCAGGACATCGCGGACCTGATCTGCTTCCTGAACACCCTCAGCGACGCGGACACGAAGCCCGCAGCGCCCGTCAAGCCTGGGGCCTGCGTCAATTGATTCACCTGCATTCATGAACAACAAGATTCTTCCGGCCGCCCTGGGCGCCGCCCTCCTCTCCTCGCTCGCGCTGCTCTCGAGCTGCGGCCCGCAGCAGCCCGAGGCCAACCTGCAGAACCTCACGGCGGCAATGAACGCCTACCTCGCGAAGAAGGGAGACCTGTGCCTGGGCAAGACCCGGTGGCCCATCGACGTGCCGCAGCGCGAGGCCGGCACGCGCGCGCGCAATGCGCTGCAGATGCCCGTGCTGGAGCGGCTGGGGCTGGTGAGCGCCTCGAAGGCGAAGGTCGAGGACGAGAAAGACAAGGAGGCCGGCGAGATCGAGGTCACCCGCTATGCGCTGACCGGTGAAGGAAAGAAGTACTTCCTCGAGCGCGAGCCGCAGGGCGACTTCTGCGCTGCCCACCTGACGCTCGACAAGATCGTCGGCTGGGAAACCCGCAAGGACGCGAAGGAGCCGTCCGAGGTGGTGGTGACCTACACGTACAGGATCGACGCCGCCCCCTGGACGGGCGACACCGAGGTGCAGAAGGTGTTCCCGATGGTCGACCGCGTGGTGCGCGGCGCCGGCACGATGCAGCTGAAGCAGAACTTCAGGCGCACCGACACCGGCTGGGTTCCGGCGGAGGTCTGAGCCCGCCGATGACGGACACGATGCTGCATTTCCAGCCCGCGCTGGGCGACTGGATACTCCACAACCTGCGCCAGGGCTGCACGGCCGCCGACGTGGCCGAGGCCATGCGCGCGCAGGCCATGCCGGCCGACGCGGCGAAGGCCATCGTCGATGCCTTCGTCTTCGCGCTGCGCACGGGGAGCCCGCTGCCCGTCGATTCGGTGAAGGTGGAGCCCGCCTTCCGCCACGAAGCGCCGAGGCTGGCGGCGGGCACGGCGATCCGCACCTCCGACAGGCTCGTGCGCGTGGCCGCGCGCGCCACCCAGCCGGCACTGGCGGTGCTGAACGACGTGTTCAGCGCGCAGGAATACAAGGAACTGATTGCGCTGGCAAGGCCGCGCCTTGCGCCGTCGACGACGGTCGACCCGCTGACGGGACGCGACCTTGCGGGCGACAGGCGCAGCAGCCAGGGCATGTTCTTCCGGCTGCGCGAGAACCCGTTCATCGCGCGGCTCGATCAGCGGGTGTCGGAGCTCATGAACCTGCCGGTGGAGAACGGCGAGGGCCTGCAGGTGCTGCACTACCCGGCGGGCGCGCAGAGCATGCCGCACTTCGACTTCCTGGTACCGTCGAACGAGTCCAACAAGGCGTCGCTGGCGCGCAGCGGGCAGCGCGTGAGCACGCTCGTGTGCTACCTCAACGAGGTGGAGGAAGGCGGCGAGACGGTGTTTCCGGAGACCGGCTGGTCGGTATCGCCGCAGCCCGGCAGCGCCGTGTACTTCGAGTACTGCAACAGCCTCGGGCAGGTGGACCACGCCTCGCTGCACGCCGGAGCGCCGGTGCTGCGCGGCGAGAAATGGGTTGCGACCAAGTGGATGCGGCAGCGGCGCTTCGTCGCGGCGGGAGAGGCCGCCGCCCTGTCACACGGCTGACTTATTGGCGGCCGATTCTTCCCGGCTTCCTTGCGGCCCTGCCCGCCTTCCTCCCAGCTTCACGTGCCCGCGATTCCCCTTTTTCACCGCCGCCCGGCCCTGCTGGCCGTGGTCACGCTGCTTTGCGGATTGCTGTCGGCGTGCGGCCGCGACGAGTCGCTGTCGTCACCGACGCCTGCACCGGCGCCACAAGCGGCCCCCAAGCCTGCCGCGGCGCAGCCCGCCTACGTCGGCGCCACCTACGCGCCCGTGCCAGGCCGCCCCCAGCCCAGCGCCGCGCAGCTCACCGAGATCGGCCGGCGCATCTTCTTCGACGGCAGCCTCTCGGCCTCGGGCAAGGCGTCGTGCGCGAGCTGCCACGATCCGCAGCACGCATGGGGGCCGCCGAACGCACTGTCGGTGCAACTCGGCGGCGCCGACGGCAGGCAGGAAGGCCCGCGCGCCGCGCCCTCGCTGCGCTACCTTGAAACGCTCACCGCCTTCTCCGAGCACCACCACGACAACGACGGCGACGACAGCATCGACGCAGGCCCCACCGGCGGCCACATGTGGGACGGCCGCGCCGGCTCCGCGCACGAGCAGGCGGGCATGCCGCTGCTCTCGCCCGCCGAGATGGGCAACTCGTCGATGGCGGAGGTGGCGGCCAAGCTCGAGCGCGCGACCTATGCGGACGACCTGCGCAAGGCCTTCGGCAACGACGTGTTCGGCAGCCCCGAGGCCGCCTTCAAGGCAGCCGGCCTTGCGCTGGAGGTGTTCCAGCAATCGCCGAAGGACTTCTATCCGTTCACCAGCAAGTACGACGCGGTGCTGCGCGGACAGGCGAAGCTCAGCGTGGCCGAGGCGCGCGGGCTGCGGCTCTTCAACGACGAGAGCAAGGGCAACTGCGCCTCGTGCCACATCAGCGAGCGCACGCAGGACGGAGCATTCCCTCTCTTCACCGACTTCGGGCTGATCGCGCTCGGCGTGCCGCGCAACCGCAAGCTCAAGGCGAACGCCGACCCGGCATTCCACGATATGGGCCTGTGCGGCCCCTACCGCACTGACATGAAGGACCACCCGGAGTACTGCGGACTGTTCCGCACGCCCACGCTGCGCAACGTGGCGGTGCGGCAGAGCTTTTTCCACAACGGCGTTTTCCATTCGCTGGAGGAAGCCATCCGCTTCTACGCGCAGCGCGACACCGCGCCGCAGCGCTGGTATGCGCGCTCGGCGAACGGCATCATGCAGCAGTACGACGACCTGCCACCGCAGTACCACGCCAACATCAACACCGATGCGCCCTTCGGGCAGAAGCGCGGCGGCAAGCCGGCACTGACCGAGGCGGAGATCCGCGACGTAGCGGCCTTCCTGCGCACGCTGACGGACGCGGATCAGAAGAACGCGACGGCAGCGCCCACCGCACCCGCCACGCCGGTCGCGAAGCAGCGCGGCTAGCCGCCGCCCATCCGATCGACGTTCGCGCTGAGCCGCGCCAGCAGCGCGGTGAGCTGCTCGACTTCCTCGGGGGAAAAGCCGGCCAGCACTTCCTGCGCGTGCGAGTCCATCAGCGCCTTGGCCTTCGGCAGGCGCCGCGCGGCCAGCGGGGTCAGCGAGATCAGGCGGCTGCGCTTGTCGACCGGATCTGGCACGCGCTCGACCAGCCCGTCGCGCTCCATGCGGGCCAGCAGCTGCGCCATGCTGGGCTGCTCCACCTGCGCGATGCGCGCGAGCTCGGCCTGCGACAGCGCCTTGCTCTTCTTGAGCGACACCAGCACCGGCAGCTGCCCCACCGCGAAGCCGAACTCGCGCAGGCCGCCGTCGGCGATGCGGGTGAAGCCGCGCGTCACGCGGCCGATGAGCTTCAGGGGATGGGAGGCTTCGTCGTCGGTCATGGACGGTATTCTATCTTCATAGGCTCCTATGCTAATATGAATAGGAACCTATCCTTTCAGAGAAAACGATCCACATGCAGACGCATCCCCGAATTGCCATCATCGGCGCCGGCCCCGGCGGCCTCGCCCTGGCGCGGCTCCTTCATCTTTCCGGCATCCATGCCACCGTGTTCGAGCGCGAGGAAAGCGCCCTCGCGCGGCCCCAGGGCGGCACGCTCGACCTGCACGAAGACTCCGGGCTGCTGGCCGTGCGGCGCGCCGGGCTGGAGAGCGAGTTCCTGCGCATCGCGCGCTACGACGACCAGGGCTCGCGGCTGCTCGACAAGTCGGGCCGCGTCCTGTTCGAGGAGCCCGACTCGTCCGCCGGCAATCGTCCCGAGGTCGACCGCACCGCGCTGCGCGACATGCTCCTGGCCTCGCTGCCGGCCGGCTGCGTGCAATGGGGCTGCGCGCTCGTCGACATGCGGCTGCAGGAAGGCGGGCAATGGAATCTCTCGTTCGCCAACGGCGGCGAGGCAGGCCCCTTCGACCTGGTCGTCGGCGCGGACGGCGCATGGTCGCGCGTGCGCCCGCTGCTGTCGCCCTACAAGCCGCAGTACAGCGGCCTGACCTTCATCGAATTCGGCATCGACGACGTCGACCGCAGCCACCCGGCCATCGCGCAGCTGGTCGGCCGGGGCAAGCTGGAGGCGCAGGGTGACGGCAAGGAAATCATCGCCCAGCGCAACGGCAACGCGCACATCCGCGGCTATGCCATCTTCCGCGTGCCGGCGGACTGGGCGTCGAAGCGCTTCGACTTCTCGTCGCCCACTGCGGTGCGCAGTGCGCTGATCGACGAGTTCTTGGGTTATGCCGACGCCATCACCGACCTCTTCCGCGCGAGCAACGACCAGTTCGTCGCGCGCCCGATCCACGCGCTGCCGGTCGGCCATTGCTGGGCGCCCCGGCGCGGGCTCACGCTGCTGGGCGACGCGGCGCACCTCATGTCGCCGTTCGGCGGCGAAGGCGTGAACGCGGCGATGCGCGACGCCGTCGAGCTCGCCGCCTCGCTGGCCCAGGAGAACGACTGGACCGCGGCCGTGACCCATTACGAAATGCAGATGTTCGAACGCGTCATCGAGGCGGCGGAAGGCTCGGCCGAAGCCGCCGCCGTGCAGATGTCGCACGTCGGCGAGGCCCTGACACTGGCGCACCTGCAGGAACACCGGGCCGGCGCGAGCTGAGCACCCGGCGCCGGGGCATCCGGCGTGTATCGATTTGACTTTATCTTAGATATATCTAAAATAATTCCGATACACCTTAGAAAGGATGCCCCACATGAGACATTTCCACCTCGGCCATCACCACTGCCGCACCGCCCGCGGCGAGCATGAAGACGGTCTTTCCGGCGGCCGCGGACACCGCGGCGGGCGTGGCGGCGGACGCGTGTTCGGCCACGGCGGCCTGCGCTTCGTGCTGCTGCAGCTCATCGCCGACAAGCCCTCCCACGGCTACGAGCTGATCAAGGCCATCGAAGACCGCCTCGGCGGCAGCTACGCGCCCAGCCCCGGCGTGGTCTACCCCACCCTCACGCTGCTCGAGGAAATGGGCTACCTCAGCGTCGAGACCGCCGACGGCAGCGGCCGCAAGAGCTACAGCATCACCGACAGCGGCCGCGAATTCCTCGCAGCCAACCGCGAGATGGCCGACGCCATGATGGCCCGCATGAGCGGCGGCGTCGACGGCGCCGGCCCGCGCGGCGGACGCCCGCCGCAGGTCACTCGCGCCATCGAGAACCTCAAGCTCGCGATGCGCATGCGCCTGACGGGCGCGCCACTGACCGAGCAGCAGGCCCACGAGTTCGCCGCGGTGCTCGACGCCGCGGCCCAGCAGATCGAAAAGATCTGAAAGGCCTGCAATCCGAATCCCAACCAACCCTGTCTCGCAACAGGATTTCCGCAATGACTGACTTCAGTACATCACCAGCGTCCACCGCGCCCGTCGCACCGGATCGCACGCCCCGCCGGGTGCGCCACGACCTGCGCTTTCGCCGGCTCTCGGTGAAGACCGTGCAGCGCGTGACGCCGCACCTGATCCGCGTCACGCTCACCGGCGACGACCTCGCCGGCTTCACCAGCCTCGGCTTCGACGACCACGCGAAGATCTTCTTTCCCGACGCCGCCGGCAAGCTCACGCTGCCCACGGCCGGCCCCGACGGCCCCGTGTGGCCCGACGGACGCCCGACCATGCGCGACTACACGCCGCGCCGCTACGACGCAGCCGCAGGCACGCTCGAGATCGACTTCGCGCTGCACGAAGCCGGCCCCGCGACGCAGTGGGCCGAGCAGGCGAAGCCCGGCGACATCCTCGGCGTGGGCGGCCCTCGCGGCTCGTTCATCGTGCCGACCGAATTCGACTGGCACCTGCTGATCGGCGACGACACCGCCCTGCCCGCCATCTCGCGGCGCCTGGCCGAACTGCCCGCCGGCACGCGCGTGGTGGTGCTGGCCGAAGTCGACGGCGAAGCCGACGAGCTTCCGTTCGACACGAAAGCCGAACTCACGCTGAAGTGGGTGCACCGCCGCGGCGCCGAGCCGGGCCTGAGCCCCGTGCTGCTCGACGGGCTGAAATCGATGCAGCTGCCGGCCGGTGACTTCCATGCCTGGGTGGGTTGCGAATCGGCCATCGCCAAGGCACTGCGCACGCACCTGGTGGGCGAGCGCGGCGCGAACCCGAAGTGGACCCGGGCCTCGGGCTACTGGCGCCGCGGCGCGGCAGCCACGCACGATTCGCACGACGAGTGATTGATCTTGCTCCTTCCCCCTCTGGGGGAAGGTTGGGTTGGGGGCAAGCGGCGCTTGATGATCCGCTGAAGACGGATACGCAGTCTGCCCCCACCCCAGCCCTCCCCCAGCGGGGGAGGGAGAAACTCAATGAGGTACTTCAGCCGGGCCCGATGCGGTCGCGCTGCGCCTGGGGCTGCGGATCAGCAACAGCAGCGGAATTGCCAGCACCGTGATGATCATCATGATGGCGAAGTCGTCGAGGTAGCCGATCAGCGCGCCCTGCCGCGTCACCTCTGCATTGAGCAGCGCGAGCCCCGTGGCGGTATCGGGCGACATCATCTGCGGCAGCGTCGACAGCGCGACGTTGCCCGGCGCAACGGTCGCCGCGATCTGCGCATGCGCCTTGCTCGAGCCCTCCGTCAGCAGCGCCTGCACGATCGAGATGCCGACGCTGCTGCCGATGTTGCGCAGCAGGCTGAAGATCGGCGTGCCCTGGTTGCGCAGCCTCGGCGCCAGCGTGGCGAATGTGGCGGTGGAAAGCGGCACGAAGGTGAAGCCGATGCCCAGCCCCTGGATGAAGCCCGAGACGACGATCAGCGTGCTGTCCATCTGCAGCGTGAGCCGAGTCATCTGGTAGAGCGAGAACGCAGTGAGGCCGAAGCCCAGCGCCATGATCGCGCGCACGTCGATGCGCTGCACCAGCCGCCCGACGATGATCATCGCGATCATCGTTCCCACGCCGCGCGGCGCCGTCACCTCGCCGGTGTAGATCACCGGGTAGCCCATCAGGCCCTGCAGGAAGTTGGGCAAGAGCGCCATCGTCGCGAACAGGATCATGCCGACGATGAAGGCGAACAGCAGGCCGGTGACGAAGTTGCGGTCCTTCAGCAGGTCGCGGTCGAAGAAGGACACGCCCTGCACCGTCCATGTGTGGACCACGAAGAAGCAGAAGGCCACCAGCGCGGCCGCGGCCTCGAGCTTGATCTCCCACGACTCGAACCAGTCGAGCTGCTCACCCCGATCGAGGAAGAGCTGCAGCATGCCGATGGCGATGCTCAGCGTGACGAAACCGAAGATGTCGAGCCGCTCGCCCTGCGGCCGGCTTTCGGGCAGGTAGCGCGCGATGCCCCAGAAGGCGAAGACGCCCACCGGCAGGTTGATGAAGAAGACCCAGCGCCAGTCGAAGTTCTCGGTGAGCCAGCCGCCCAGCAGCGGCCCGAGGATGGGCCCGACCATGATGCCCGCGCCCCAGATGGCCATGGCCTGACCGACCTTCTCGCGCGGGTTGATGTCCAGCAGCACCGCCTGCGACAGCGGCACCAGCGCCGCGCCGAAGATGCCCTGCAGCAGCCGCGCGGCCACGATGCCGACCAGCGAGGTCGCCAGTCCGCACAGCGCCGAGGCCACGGTGAAGCCGATCACCGAGATGATGAACACGCGCCTGCGTCCCCAGTGCCCGCACAGCCAGCCCGTGAGCGGCAGCGCGATGGCCGAGGCCACGATGTACGAGGTGAGCACCCAGGTGATCTGGTCCTGCGAGGCCTGCAGGCTGCCCTGCATGTGCGGCAGCGCCACGTTGGCGATGGTGGTGTCCAGCGCCTGCATGATGGTCGCCAGCATGATCGAGATGGTGATCATGCCGCGATGCGGCACGGTGGTTCCCGGCGCGACGCTCACGGCTTGCGGCCTTCGCCGGAGGTGATCTCCACGAGGCTGCCGTGCACCCTGGCGAGCAGGCCCAGCAGCTGGGCGCGTTCGGCCTGCGACAGCACCGACATCACGCGGGCGTTGAGCCCGTCGCTGATGCCGAGCGCGCTGTCGAGCGCCTTCTCGGCGCTGGGCTCCAGATGAATCTTGTTGACGCGGCGGTCGGTGGGGCTGGGCTCGCGGCGGATCCAGCCGGCCGCGGCCATGCGGTCGCACAGGCCGGCCACGGCCATCGGGGTCAGGTCCAGCCGCTGCGCGAGTTCGGCCTGCGAGAGCGGCTCGACCTCGTCGGGGCTGCCGTGCATGGCCAGCACGCCCAGCAGGCGGCACTGTGCGCTGGTGAGTCCGATGCGCTCGCGCGCGAGGCGGTCGAACTCTTCGCCGTAGAGCTTGCCCACGCTCTTGACGAGAAAGCCGAAGCGCTGGGTGAAGTCCCTTTTCATAAGGGACTCGATTATCTACATGTTTATTAGTTGGGCCTTAGCAGCCCATCCTCAAAGCCACCCTGCCCGCCTGAACCGGTAGTAGAGATAGCCGCAGGTGCTGACGATCAGCCCCAGCGCGATCCCGTAGCCGTAGCGGAATTTCAGCTCCGGCATGTTCTCGAAGTTCATCCCCCAGATGCCGGCGAAGGCGGTGCACACCGCGAAGATGCTGGCCCAGGCCGCGAGGCGCTTGGTGACTTCGCTTTCCTCGATGGTGACCATCGACAGGTTCACCTGTATCGCCGTGCCGATGGTGTCGCGCACGGCGTCGATGGAGCCGTTGATGCGCCCGAGGTGGTCGCCAACGTCGCGGAAGTACTCCTGCGAGCTCATGCAGATCTGCGGCACGCGGCCGCCGTGCATCTTGCCCGCGGCCTCCAGCAGCGGCGCCACCGCGCGCTTGAGGATCATGCTGCGCCGCTTCAGGTCGTAGAGCTGCTTGATCTTGTCGCGCGCCGCGCCGCCCTGGCCGAAGATCTGCTGCTCGATGGATTCCAGCTCCACCTCCAGCGCGTCGATCACCGGAAAGTAGCGGTCGACCACCGCGTCCATCAGCGCATAGAGCACGAAGCCCGCGCCGTGGCGCAGCAGATCCGGCTCGCGCTCGCAGCGCTCGCGCACGCCCAGGAAGCCCTGCTTGCTGCGGTTGCGCACCGACAGCACGTAGTTGGAGCCGACGAACACGTCGACCTCGCCCACGTTGGTGCAGTGCTCGCCCTCCTCCGAGGGCTCGACCAGGTGCATGACGACGAAGAGCGAATCGCCGTATTCCTCCATCTTCGGGCGCTGGTGGCCGTGCTGGGCGTCTTCCACCGCCAGCGGATGCAGGCCGAATTCATGCTGCATCACGGCCAGCTCTTCGGCGGACGCGTCGCTCAGCGCCACCCACACGAAGCAGCCCTGCCGGCTGATGTAGTCGCTGATGTCCTCGACCGATATGTCGGCGAGCTTGGAGCCGTTTTCATAGGCGACGCAGTTGATCAGCATCGATACCCCTCGGAATTCACGTTGGTGGAAGCTTTCGATGGTGCCACGGGGCCGCCGCGATTCCGGTTCTGCCACCGCCGATTCAGCCCGGTCGGCTAGAGTTCGCGTGGATCTGCGTGGCAGGTGAACAAATGAACAGGGGCGCAGCGCGAAACGGGCGCTGCGACGACAGGGAGAGGGAAGGCCGTGAAAACAGGTTCGTTCGAGGAGTCGCTCAAGTGAAGCGGGACGTTCGCCTTGCGAAATTCCTGCTGCTGGCCGTCATTGTTTCGGTGTCGGCGGCCACGGGCTGGCAGCTGTACGCGTCGCGCGACCAGACGCTGGCCGCGGCCGACACCAACAATCTCAACCTGGCCAATGCGCTGAACATCTACGCCGAGGGCGTCTTCACCCAGAGCGACATGCTTCTGCAGGGCGTGGCCGAGACGCTGAAGGGCGAAGGCGACGAGCCGGAGCGGCTGCAGCGCGTGCAGTCGCTGGTCGAGCGCCAGAAGCGCCTGCTCGACCAGCTCGACGGCCTCGCCGTCCTCGACGCCCAGGGCAACTGGCTGATGTACTCCAAGGGTCGCATCCCGCCGGGCACCAACAGCGCCAACCGGGCCTACTTCATCCACCACCGCGAAACGCGCTCGAACGACGTCCTCATCAGCCCGCCGATCCGCAACCCCTTCACCGGCGAATGGGGAATCACCGTCAGCCGCCGGCTGGACGACGCCGAGGGCCGGTTCGCCGGCGTCGTCGTCATCGGCCTGGGCCTGCAGAACTTCCTGCGCGCGTTCGGCACCATCGCCCTTCCCGGCACCGGCACCATCGGACTGACCACCAACCACGGGCAGATGCTGGTGCTCTACCCCTACAGCGAAAAGGCCATCGGGCTCGACTTTTCCGGATCGGCCAATTTCCAGCGCCACTTCGGCGGCACGTCGGGCACCGCGTCGTTCCGCTCCAGCATCGACGGAATGAAGCGGCTCTACGCATTCCGCAAGAGCGACCGCTACCCGGTGCTGACCACCGTGGCGCTCGGCCGCGACGAGGCGTTGAAGGCCTGGAGGCACCAGGCACTGCTGACGATCGGCGTGGTGGGGGCCTTGCTGGCGATCGTCGCCGCCGTGGGCTGGCGGCTGATCGTCAACATCCAGCGCCGCATCAGCGCCGAGGCTTCGCTGCTGGCCGCGCGAGAAGACCTGCTGCGGGCCAACCGCCGGCTGGAGGTCCTGGCCACGCAGGACCAGCTCACCGGCCTGGCCAACCGCCGCAGCTTCGACGAAGTGCTGGCGCACGAGTGCCGCCGCGCGGCCAGGGAGGGCACGGCCCTGTCGCTCCTGCTGCTGGACCTGGACTACTTCAAGCGCTTCAACGACGCATACGGCCACGTGGCCGGCGACCAGTGCCTGAAGGCGGTCGCCACGGCATTGAGGCGCAGCGCCAGGCGCCCGGGCGACCTGGTGGCGCGCTACGGCGGCGAGGAGCTGGCGGTCGTCCTCCCCCGCACCGACCTGCCGGGCGCGCGGAAGGTCGCCGAACAGATACTCGCCCAGGTCCTCGCGCTCGACATCCCGCACAGCGCCAGCCAGCATGGACAGGTCACTGTCAGCATCGGCGTGGCGGCGCTGGAAGCCCGGCACTCGGACGAGCCGGAACAACTGCTCGTCGAAGCCGCCGATCGCGCGCTGTACAAGGCCAAGGAAAGCGGGCGCAACCGAGCCGTGAGCGAGGAAGAGTTCGCCGATGCCTGAGGGTGCGCCCGGCACCGGCGCAACGGCCTGGAGATACGCGCATTGAACGTAGAATGCCCGCGGCACTTTCATCCGTGTCCGCACGCGTCGCGGCGCCACGCTCCCCATGCCCTCCCCGAACAAGCCATCCAGCCCGGCACCCGCCGCCGTCCGCGACGCCCGCATTGCCGCAGGCCTCACGCAGACCGAGGCCGCGCAGACGGTCCAGGCCTCGCTGCGCGGATGGCAGCAATGGGAGGCCGGCGACCGCTCGATGGCGCCCGGCCTGTTCGAGCTGTTCATGCTCAAGACGAGGCAATGGCAGCTCGGGGGCAATCGCCATGCCGACTGAACGCAGCGCCGCGCGGAGAATGCCTACGAATGTCCCTCACCTGCCCCGGAGCCCGGCGGCATGGATCGCAAGCTACTGATTGAAATGAACAAGACAGACCTCTCTGGGCACACGCCGATGATGGCCCAGTACCTGGGCCTGAAAGCCGACCATCCGGACACCCTGCTGTTCTACCGGATGGGCGATTTCTACGAACTCTTCTGGGCCGACGCCGAGAAGGCCGCGCGCCTGCTCGACATCACGCTCACCCAGCGCGGCCAGTCGGCCGGCCAGCCGGTGGTGATGTGCGGCGTGCCCTTCCACTCGGTCGACACCTACCTGGCCCGCCTCATCAAGCTGGGCGAATCGGTCGCCATCTGCGAGCAGGTGGGCGAAGTCGGCGCCAGCAAGGGGCCGGTCGAGCGCAAGGTGGTGCGCGTGGTCACGCCCGGCACGCTGACCGACACCGAACTTCTCAACGACAAGAGCGATTCGCTGCTGCTCGCGGTGCACGCGGGCTCGCGCAACTTCTGCGGACTGGCCTGGCTCAGCGTGACCGGCGCCGAGCTGCGACTGGCCGAATTCCCCTCCGACGCGCTCGAAGCCTGGATCGCCCGCATCGCGCCGAGCGAACTGCTCTACAGCGCCGAAGTGACTCCCGCCTTCGAGCAGCGGCTGAAGGCCGCGCGCGCCGCCACGCCCTTCACGCTGTCGGTGCGTCCGGCCTGGCAGTTCGATGGCGGCCTGGGCGAGCGCAAGCTGGCCGAGCAGATGGGCAGCAACAGCCTGGCGGCATGGAACGCCGAGTCGCTCGCCAACGCGCACGCCGCGGCCGCCGCGCTGCTGGGCTATGCCGAGCACACCCAGGGCCGCGCGCTCTCGCACGTGCAACGCCTGTCGGTTGAGCGCGACGGCGACCTGATCGAGCTGCCGCCCACCACGCGCCGCAACCTCGAACTGGTGCAGACGCTGCGCGGCGAAGACTCGCCCACCATGTTCTCGCTGCTCGACACCTGCATGACGGGCATGGGCAGCCGGCTGCTCAAGCGCTGGCTGCTCGCGCCCCGGCGCGACCGTTCGGAGGCCCAGGGCCGGCTCGAGGCCATCGGCGCGCTGCAGGCCACGGTGCTCGGCGCCACGGCCGCTCCCTGGCGCACGCTGCGCGAGCAGCTCAAGAACACCAGCGACGTGGAACGCATCGCCGCGCGCATCGCGCTGCGCCAGGTGCGCCCGCGCGAACTGCTGGCGCTGCAGCTGGCGCTTTCGAAGGCGGAGCATCTCGCCCCGCTGCTGCCCGCTTCGTCGGCGCTGCTCGGCCAGATCGCCGACCGGCTCGCCCCGCCGCCGGGCTGTGCCGCCCTGCTGACCAGCGCCATCAAGCCCGATCCGTCCGCCCTGGTGCGCGACGGCGGCGTGATCGCCACCGGCCACGACGCCGAGCTCGACGAGCTGCGCGCCATCAGCGAGAACTGCGACGACTTCCTGCTCAAGCTCGAGATCAGCGAGCGCGAGCGCACCGGCATCAGCAACCTGCGGGTGCAGTTCAACCGCGTGCACGGCTTCTACATCGAGGTGACGCAGAGCGCGCTCTCGAAGGTGCCCGACAACTACCGCCGCCGCCAGACGCTGAAGAACGCCGAGCGCTTCATCACGCCCGAGCTGAAGGCCTTCGAGGACAAGGCCCTGAGCGCACAAGACCGTGCGCTGGCCCGCGAGAAGTGGCTCTACGAACAGCTGCTCGACGCGCTGCAGCCCTCGGTGCCCGCGCTCACGCAGCTCGCCGGCGGCCTCGCCACGCTCGACGCGCTGTGCGCTCTGGCCGAGCGCTCGCACACGCTGCACTGGCGCGCGCCCAGCTTCGTGTCGCACCCCTGCATCGAGATCCAGCAGGGCCGCCACCCGGTGGTGGAGGCGCGGCTGGCCGAGAAGTCATCGGGCGGATTCATCGCCAACGACACGCAGCTCGGGCCCCAGCAGCGCATGCAGGTCATCACCGGCCCCAACATGGGCGGTAAGTCGACCTATATGCGGCAGGTGGCGATCATCGTGCTGCTGGCCTCCATCGGCTCGCACGTGCCGGCGGCCGCCTGCCGGCTCGGGCCGATCGACGCGATCCACACCCGCATCGGCGCGGCGGACGACCTGGCCAACGCGCAGTCGACCTTCATGCTCGAGATGACCGAGGCCGCGCAGATCCTGCACAGCGCCACCGCGCAGTCGCTGGTGCTGATGGACGAAATCGGCCGCGGCACAAGCACCTTCGACGGCCTGGCGCTGGCCGCCGGCATCGCCGCCCAGCTGCACGACCGCAGCAAGGCCTTCACGCTGTTCGCCACGCACTATTTCGAACTGACGGAGTTCCCTGCCACGCACCACGGCGCGGTGAACATGCACGTGAGCGCCACCGAGGCGGGCCGCGACATCGTGTTCCTGCACGAAATGCAGCCCGGCCCGGCCAGCAAGAGCTACGGGATCCAGGTGGCCCGGCTGGCGGGCATGCCCGCGGCGGTGGTCAACCACGCGCGGCAGGCGCTGGAGGCACTCGAATCGCAACATGCGCAAACTCGTGCACAGGTCGACCTGTTCGCGCCGCCCCCGGTGGCCGAAACACCCATGGCCAGCGCCGTAGAATCCGCGCTGGCCGCGCTCGACCCCGACACGATGAGCCCACGCGAGGCCCTCGATGCCTTGTATGCCCTTCAGAAACTGAACAAACGTGAACTCGGCGCCGCATGACCCGGCACAGTTCATGCCAGATGAACCTGAACCCATGACTTACTGCGTAGGCATCAAACTCAACGCCGGCCTGGTGTTTCTTTCCGACTCGCGCACCAACGCGGGCGTGGACCACATCAGCACATTCCGCAAGATGATCGTCTACGAGCAGCCGGGCGACCGCGTCATGGTGCTGCTGTCGTCGGGCAACCTGAGCATCTCGCAGTCGGTGCGCGAAATCCTCCAGATCGAGGAACTGCGCGAAACCCGCGAGGACGGCACCCAGGGCGACCCCATCACCATCTGGAACGCCAAGAGCATGTTCGACGCCGCGCGCGTGCTGGGCTCGGCGGTGCGCCACGTGTACGACCGCGACGCCGAGGCGCTGAAGCACGCCGGGCTGGACTTCAACGTTTCCTTCATCTTCGGCGGGCAGGTCAAGGGCGAGGGCATGCGCCTCTTCCTGGTCTACGCGGCCGGCAACTTCATCGAGGCCACCACCGAGACGCCCTACTTCCAGGTCGGCGAGTCGAAGTACGGCAAGCCCGTGCTCGACCGCGTGCTCACGCCCGAGACGCCGCTGGACGAGGCCGCCAAGTGCGCGCTGGTGTCGATGGACTCGACCATGAAGTCGAACCTGTCGGTCGGCCTGCCGCTCGACATGGTGGTGTACGAGGCCAACAAGCTCGAAACCGACCGGGTGATCTGCATCGACGCCGACAACCCCTACTACCGCATGGTGCACAACAGCTGGGGCCAGAAGCTGCGCGAGGTGTTCGACAGCATCGAGGACCCGGTGTGGGACGACAGCCAGACCGAGCACCCTCTGAAGATGCCGGCCACGCGCCACAGCCCGCTGCGCAAGATCTCCACGCCCGACGAAAAGCTCATCTGAAATGATGCCCCCCGGCTTGCCACTTCGTGTGCTTCTCCACCCCCCGAGGGGGCGGCTCGGCCGCCTTGGGGCGGCCCGGCGGCGGCCGTGATGCCCCCCGTCGTCTTCTCGCACGGCAACAGCTTTCCCGCGAGCACCTACCGAGTCGTCCTCGACAGCCTGCGCAACCGTGGCTTCGAGGTCGATGCGATCGAGAAATTCGGGCACGACCCGAAGTACCCCGTTACCGACAACTGGCCGCACCTGGTGCAGCAGCTGGCCGACTTCGCCAAGGCTCGCGCCGATCGCGCGGGCGGCCCGGTGTTCCTCATCGGCCATTCGCTCGGCGGATTCCTGAGCCTCATGTGCGCCGCGCTGCACCCGGAGCTGGCGCGCGGCGTGCTGCTGATCGACTCGCCCATCCTCGGCGGCTGGCGCGCGAACACGCTCAACGTGGTCAAGCGCACGCCGCTCATGAAGAGCGTCTCGCCCGGCGCCATCAGCCGCAAGCGCAAGAACAGCTGGGAGCACCGCGAGGCGGTGTTCGAGCATTTCCGCGCCAAGAAGGCCTTCGCGAAGTGGGACGAGCAGGTGCTGCACGACTACATCGACCACGGCACCTTCGACGCGGACGACGCCCGCGCCCTGAGCTTCGACCGCGACGTCGAAACCGCCATCTACAACACCCTGCCCCACAACCTGGGCGCGCTGCTGCGGGCACACCCGCTCAAGTGCAAGGCGGCCTTCATCGGCGGGCGCCAGTCGGCCGAGATGAAGCGCGTGGGCATGACGATGACCCAGCAGGTCACCAAGGGCCGCATCGCCATGATGGACGGCACGCACCTCTTCCCGATGGAAAAGCCGCTGGCGACGGCGGCGGCCATCGAGGCCGCGCTGCGCAACCTGCTCTGAGGGGCTGCAGCCGCGTCACGCCTGCGTGACGTGCACCCCGGGCCTGCGGCCCGCGTTCCACTTGCCCCCGAGCGCCCGCTCGATCTGCGCGGCCAGCTGCAGCAGCAGCCCGTCGTTGGCCTGTGCCGCCTGCGCCTGGATGCCCAGTGGCATGCCGTTTTCCTGAGCAGCCATCGGCAGCGAGATGCCCGGCATGCCGCACAGGTTGGCCAGCGGCGTGTAGGCGAAGTTCTGCCAGAGGTTGGCGAACCAGTCGTGTACCGAGGGGTTCGTGCTGGTCGTCAGGTACTCGCTGGTGCCCACCTGGGGCGTAGGCAGCGCGGTGATCGGCGTGAGGATGATGTCCCAGCGCTGGAAGAAATCGCCGAAGGCGCGCGAGGTGCTGTTGAACACCGCCTGCATCTTCGCGCGCTCGGTGTACGAGGTGTGCAGCCCGGCTTCCCAGATCTTGATGTTGATCGGCTCCAGCAGTTCGGCCGGCGGGCGATCCAGCCCCAGCCGGTGCAGGTGGCCGTCGATGACCTGCGCGAAGTTGCTGATGTAGCAGGTGGTCTGGGCGTCGAAAGCCGTCTGGAAGTCCACCTCCGGCAGCACCCACTCCACATGGTGGCCCAAACCTTCGAGCAACTTGCCGACCCGCTCCAGCTCGGCAACGAAATGCGGCGTGGCGCGGAAGTCGCCCCACTCGTGCGACAGCGCGATGCGTAGCCGCCCCGGGTCGCGCTTGATGAGCTCGCTGTACGGCTCGGCCGGCGACCAGAAGGGCATGAACTCGCCGGGTGCGCCGCCGCGGCAATGGTCGACGAAGGCTGCCGTGTCGCGCACCGTGCGGCTGTGGCAGCCCTGGATCGACACCAGCCCCGAAAGGTCCGACAGCCCCGGCGCCAGCGAGAACACGCCGCGCGACACCTTCAGCCCGATGTTGCCGTTCACGCCCGCCGGAATGCGGATGGAGCCCCCGCCATCGGTGGCGTGCGACAGCGGCAGCACGCCGGCGGCCACGATCGCCGCGGTGCCGGCCGACGAGCCACAGGTGGTGTATTCGAGGTCCCAGGGGTTGCGCGTGACGTGGAAGGCGTTCTCGGCCGAGCTGCACACGCCGAACTCCGGCGTGGTGCTGCGGCCCACGATGTTCAGGCCCGCCTTGCGCAGCTGCCGGGTGAGGAAGCTGTCGGCCGCCGGGCGATGGCCCTGCATCATCATCGAGCCGAACTCCTGCAGCCGGCCCTTCAGCGTGGGGCCCAGGTCCTTCATCAGGTAGGGCAGGCCCGCGAACACGCCCTCGGGGTTCATGCCGTCCTTCAGCGGATCGGCCACCACGTCGTCGAAGACCTCGACGACCGCGTCGAGCTGCGGATCGAGCCTCGCGATGCCGGCCGCCGCCTGCGCGGCCAGTTCCACCGCCGTCACGTCGCCCTTGCGGACCCGTTCGGCCAGGCCGATGCCGTCGTGATCGGCCCATTCGCTCCAGCTCATTGCCAGCGTCATTCGCAGTGCTCCATTTCTTGTTCGTTGAGGAAAGTGCGTCCGATTTTGCCGAGCGTGTCGGCGCGACGCATACTGGTGCGTCCTTGGGTGAGCAGGAACGAAGGACAAACAAGCGCACCGCATGACCGACGCCGACACCGCCTGGATCGCCACCACGCTGACCGCCTCGCGCCCGCGCGCCGTGGCAGCGCTGCTGCGCTACTTCCGCGAGCTCGACACGGCCGAGGAAGCCTTCCAGGAAGCCAGCCTGCGCGCCCTGCGCCACTGGCCCGAGAGCGGCCCGCCGCGCGACCCGCTGGCCTGGCTGATCTTCGTGGGGCGCAACGCGGCGCTCGACGAAGTGCGCCGGCGCGGCCAGCACGAGCCGCTGCCCGAAGACGATGCGCTCGTCTCCGACCTCGACGACACCGAAGCCGCCCTCGTCGAGCAGCTCGACCAGGCGCACTACCGCGACGACGTGCTGCGCCTGCTCTTCGTCTGCTGCCATCCCGAGCTGCCGCTGACGCAGCAGATCGCGCTGGCGCTGCGCATCGTCTCGGGCCTGTCGGTGCGCGAGATCGCGCGGGCCTTCCTGGTCGGCGAAAGCGCGATGGAGCAGCGCATCACCCGCGCCAAGAAACGCGTGGCCACGGCCGGCATTCCCTTCGACACGCCGGGCCGGCGCGAGCGCGACGAGCGGCTG
This sequence comes from Variovorax gossypii, assembly GCF_003965815.1. Lineage (GTDB taxonomy): Bacteria > Pseudomonadota > Gammaproteobacteria > Burkholderiales > Burkholderiaceae_C > Variovorax > Variovorax gossypii. The sequence continues at coordinate 1,624,467 of NZ_RXOE01000001.1, forward strand.
GCGGCCGTGTGCACCACCGTCTACCTGCTCTTCAACGAAGGCTATTCGGCCAGCGGCGGCGAGGAGCATGTGCGCGCCGCGCTGTGCGAAGAGGCGATACGGCTCGCGCGCCTGCTGCTCGAACTGTTCCCCGGCGAGCCCGAGCTGATGGGCCTGCTCGCCCTGCTCCTGCTGCAGCATGCGCGCGCCGACGCGCGGCTCGGCACCGGCGGCATGGTCGTGCTGCTGGAAGACCAGGACCGCGCGCGCTGGAACCGCGCGCTCATAGACGAAGGCCTGGCGCTGGTCGAAGGCGCGCTGCGGCAGCGAAAGCCCGGCCCCTACCAGCTGCAGGCCGCCATCGCCGCCACCCATGCCCAGGCCGCGCGCGCCGAAGACACCGACTGGGCCGAGATCGACCGGCTCTACGCCGCGCTCGAAACCCTGCAGCCCTCGCCGGTCGTCACGTTGAACCGCGCGGTGGCGGTGCACAAGCTGCACGGACCGCAGACCGCGCTGGCGCTGACCGAGCCATTGGCGGGCGCGCTGGACGGCTACTTCCACTTCCACGGGCTGCAGGGCGCATTGCTGATGCAGCTGGAGCGCGCCGACGAAGCCCGCGCCGCATTCGCGCGCGCCCTCGGCATGGCCCGCACCGCCGCCGAGGCCGCGCACATCCGCGCGATGCTCGATCGCCTCGGCACGACCAACTGACCCGCTTCGACTCACCCGCCACGAACCACGGAAAGAAAAGGAAGACCATGCTCTATTCCATCCTCATCTACGGCTCCGAATCCACGGTGGCCGCCTGGGAGCCCGGCGTCGAAGAGGAGATGCTCGAACGCCACACCGACCTGCGCGAGGACCTCCAGGGACAGGGCAAGCTCGGCACCGTGCTGCGGCTGATGCCGAACGTGGCCAGCACGGTGCGCCGCGCGGGCGACCTGCATCCGCTGGTCACCGACGGCCCCTTCGCCGAGACGAAGGAGCAGCTCATGGGCATCTACGTCGTGGAGTGCGAGTCGGTGGAGGAAGCCACGCATGCCGCGCACCGGCTGGCCTTCGAGGGCGGTGTGTTCGAGATCCGGCCGGTCACCTGGTACGACCCGGGCGTGATCCCGGCACGCATTCCGCAGGTCTGAAAGAAAAAAGAAAAAAATCCGCCGGTGTTGTCGGATCGGGCCGCCGCTGCCCGTCCTTGGCTGGAACGCACGCATTTCGCGGGCGACAAACCAAGGAAAAGACGATGCCTCAGACATTCAAGGACAAGTGCGTGGTGGTTCACGGTGGCAGCGGTGCCATCGGAGGCGCGGTGGCCCGCGCCTTTGCGCGCGAGGGCGCCGGGGTGTTCATCACGGGGCGCGACCGCGCCAGGCTAGACGCGGCGGCGCGGGCCATCGAGGCCGAGGGCGGGCGTGCCGAGGCTGCCGTGGTCGATGCGCTCGACGCGCAGGCCATGCTGCGCCACGCCGCAGAAGTTGCCGGGCGCGCCGGCGGCATCGACATCGCGCTCAACGCCATCGGCGTCATGCACGTGCAGGGCACGCCGCTCGCGGCGCTGGCGCTGGAAGACTTCTTTCTTCCGGTGCAGGCCTACACCCGCGCCTGCTTCCTCACGGCCAAGGCCGTGGCACCGCACATGGCGAAGCGCGGCGGCGGCGTGATTCTTTCGGTGTCGACGCCCGCCTCGCGCCTGCCGGGCCCGGGCTACCTGGGCCACGCGGTGGCCTGCGCAGGCGTGGAGGCGCTCTCGCGCCACATGGCGGGCGAGCTGGCGGCCTTCAACATCCGCACCGTGTGCATCCGCTCGCACGCCATTCCGGAGGCGGTGACGGCCGGCTCGCACGCCCGCGAGGTTTTCCGGCCGGCTGCGGAGAGCATGGGGCTCACGGTCGAGCAGATGCTCGCGGCCAAGCCGCCCGGCCTGCTGGTGGAGCGGCTGCCTTCTCTGGACCAGATGGCGGCTGCCGCGTTGTTCGCAGCCTCCGCGGGCGCCGCCGCGATGACCGGCGCAGTGCTCAACCTGAGCGGGGGCATCACGCTGGACTAAGGCCGTGCTCGAGCGGGCTCCCTAGAATCGCCCGGGTCACTCCCGAACCTTGCCGATTCCGCATGCAGCCCGACTTCCCGTCAGCGCCCGCGCTGGCCGACGCCCTGATCGTCGATCCGTTCTACCTGGCGATCTCCGTCGATTTCGAGCACGACATGCCGGCGCGCAAGGCGGTGCTCGCCGACTACTTCGCCTACTCGCTGGGCGAGGCATCGCGCACCGGCCGCTACCTCACGGCCGGGGATGCCCGGCTCGGCGCTGCCGCCTGGCTGCTGCCTCGCGCCGATGCGGTCGACGCGGCCGAGTCGGCGGCGAAGGGCGAATACCTCGCCGGCGCACTGGGCCCGCGCGGCCACGACAACTACCGCCGCATCGTCGATTTCATGGCTGCGCGCTCGCCGGCCGTGGTGCCGCCCGAAGCCTGGTACCTGTCGATCCTCGGCATCTCGCCGGCCGCGCAGGGGCGCGGACTGGGCGCGCGGCTGCTGGCGCCCACGCTGGCCGAGGCCGACGCGGCGGGCGTGCCCTGCTTCCTGGAGACCTTCACGCCGCGCAGCGTGGCCTTCTACGAGCGGCTGGGCTTCAGGGGCGCGGCGGAGCACCTGGAGCCGGTCACGAATTCGGCCTACCTGATCATGTGCAGGCCGGCGCGGCAGTAGTTGGCAGCAAAACGGGAAAATAAGTAGATACGCTCCACTCGCCGCGTCAGCCTGGCCGAAGAATCCGCCGCATGTCCTCTCTCCCCGTCGAAGACGCCGAACCCGTTTCACTGAGCCCCACGCTGATCGTCGAGGACGAGCCGGCCATGCAGGAGCGCCTGCGCCGCGTGCTGTCGTCGCTCGGCTGCGACGAGAGCCGCATCGCGGTGACCGACAGCGTCGCCGGCGCCCGGCAGCTGCTCGACGGGCACGACTACGGCGTGGTGCTGGTGGACATCGGCCTGCCCGACGGCAGCGGGGTGGAGCTCATCGGCTGGCTGCAGGCGAACCGGCCGGCCATCCCGGCGGTGGTGATCTCGGCCTGGCGTACCGAGGAGATCATCTTCGCGGCGCTGCGCGCCGGTGCCATCGGCTACCTGCTGAAGGAGCGCGACGACATCGAGCTGGGCATCGCGCTGCGCAGCATCGAACAGGGCGGCGCGCCCATCGACCCGAGCATCGCGCGCCACATCCTCGGCTGGCTGGCCACGCACCAGCCGCCGGCCGACGCGCCCGCGCCGCCGGCAGGCGACGCGGCGGCGGCCGACGCACCGGCCGCGCTGACGCGCCGCGAGCGCAAGATACTCGAGCTCGTGTCGCAGGGGCTGAGCAACCGCGACATGGCCGAGTCGCTCTCGATCTCCAGACTGACCGTGGAATGCCACACCAAGAACATCTACCGCAAGCTCGCCGTCAGCTCGCGCACCGAAGCCGTCTTCGAAGCGCGAAGGCATGGCTTGCTGCGCTGACCGGCGCGATCGTTCTGCTTCTTCTCGCGGCCTGCCCGGCCCTCGCACGGGCAACCGCGACGGCCGCGCCCGAACTGCGCGTGGAGGCCGTGCGCGGCGCCGGCTGGAACGACACAGCCCCGCCCGCCGAGGGCTGGACGCCCGTCACCCTGCCCGACAGCTGGGCCACGCGCTGGCCCGGCTTCGACGGCGTGGTCTGGTATCGCCTCACGTGGGAGCAGCCCGAACAGGTGCATGAAGCCGGCCTGCTGCTGAACTACCTGAACATGGCCGGCGAGGTCTCGCTCAACGGCACGACGATCTCGCGCGACGAAAGCCTGGTCGAGCCGCTCACGCGCGCCTGGAACACGCCGCGCTACTGGCTGCTGGCGCCGCCGCTGCTCAAACCCGGCACCAACACGCTGCTGGTGCGCGTGTCGGGGCTGGCGCCCTACCAGGCGGGGCTGGGGCCGGTCGAGATCGGCGAGCCGGCGGCGATTCAGTCGCGTTTCGAACGCGAACGGCTGGTGCGGCGCGACCTGCAGGTGCTGGGCCTCGCGGTCAGCGCGGCGGTCTCGGCCTTCTTCGCGGCCTGGTGGTGGCTGCGCCGGCGCGAGACGGCCTACGGCTGGTTCGCCGTGATGTCGGTGCTGTGGCTGTTGTTCGCCTACAACCAGATCGCGACCAGCCCCTGGCCGTTCGGCTCCAACCACCACTGGCAGGCGCTCAACACCTCGCTGCTGCTGGTGTTCAGCGTGTCTTACCTGCTGTTCGTGCTGCGCTACTGCGGACGCCGCCTGCCCCGGCTCGAAGGCGCGGCCGCGCTGGTGGCGCTGGCCGGCGTGCTCGACCTGTGGCTGGCGCCCGAACCATCGCTGGCGGTGCACCGAGCCATCTGGACGCTGGTGGGCGGCCTCACGGTCATCGTGGTGAACAGCTGCGCCCTCGTGTACGGCTGGCGCCATCGCGGCAGCTCGGTGCGCTCCATCGCGCCCTTCATGGCGATCTCGGCGGTGACGGGCGCGCACGACCTGCTGGTGTTCACGCAGGTGATCGACAGCAACATCTACTACACCAACATGTCGTCGTACGTGCTGCTGCTGGGCATGGCGCTGACGCAGGCCGCGCGCTTCGCGCAGAGCCTGCGGCGCATCGAGAACTTCAACACCGAGCTGATCGAGGAAGTGAATGCGGCCAAGGCCGAGCTGGCGGCCACGCTTGCGCAGCAGCATGCGCTGGAACTCGCGCACGCGCGCATCGGCGAGCGCGTGAACCTGGTGAGCGACCTGCACGACGGCCTGGGCGGCATGCTGGTGGGCAGCATCGCGACGCTGGAGCGCAAGCCCGAGAACCTCAGCGCGCCCGAGCTGCTCGCCATGCTCAAGCGCCTGCGCGACGACCTGCGGCTGATCATCGACGCCACCGGCCGCGACGACGGCGCCCGCGCGCTAGGCGAACTGCTGGTGCCATTGCGCCATCGCAGCTCGGAGCTGCTCGATGCCAACGGCATCGACTGCCGCTGGCAGGTGTCTGGCATCGAAACCCTGGAGCTGCCGCCCTCGCAGAGCCTGGACCTGATGCGCTTCCTGCAGGAGGCGCTGACCAACGTGCTCAAGCACAGCTCGAGCCGGCGCGTGGACGTGACGGTGGCGCGCGCGGGCGCCGAGCTTCAGCTCAGCGTGCGCGACGACGGGCGCGGCTTCGCGGTCGAGGACCAGACTGCCGGCGCGGGATTGCGCAGCCTGCGCACGCGGGCCCGCCGCCTGGGCGCCGAGCTGCACCTGCAGTCGCGCCCCGGCGAGACCCGGGTGGCGCTGCGCATGCCGCTCGCCGGCTGAGACTTCAGAGTTCCAGCACCAACCGCCCCTCGCAGGCGCGCGAGCAGCAGGACATCATCTTGGTGTTGGCCTCGCGCTCCACCCGAGTGAGCACCACGTCGCGGTGATCGACCTTGCCGGAGAGCACGCGCACCTCGCAGGAGCCGCACAGGCCTTCTTCGCAATCGCTCTGCACGTCGACGTTCGCGGCGCGCAGCGCGGTCAGCAGGGTCTGGTCGGGCGGCACGGTGAGAACGAGGCCCGAATCCTTCAGCTCCACCTCGAAGGCGTGTTCCTTCGACGGATCGAGCGTGGCCAGCGTGGATTCGAAATGCTCCACGCGCAGCGCACCCTCGGGCCAGGCGGCGCAGCAGTCTTCCAGCGCCTCGAGCATGCGCAGCGGGCCGCAGGCGTAGACCTGCGCGCCTTGCACCGGTTGCGCGAGCAGCGCCCGCAGGTCGTTGCGCCGGCCTTCGTCGGCGGCATGCACGTGCAGGCGCTCGCCATGCAGCGCGGCCAGCTCGTCGACGAAGGCCATGCTCGCGCGGCTCCGGCCGCTGTAGTGCAGCTCGTAGTCCATGCCCAGCGCCTTGGCGCGCCTCGCCATCGCGCTCACCGGCGTGATGCCGATGCCGCCGGCGATGAAGATCGCCTTCTTCAGCGACTCGTCGAGCCTGAAGTGGTTGCGCGGGCCGCGGATGCGCAGCCGGTCGCCCTCCTTCACGTTCGCGTGCACCCACGCGGAGCCACCGCGTCCGTCCGGCTCGTGGAGCACGGCGACTTCGAACGCGCCCGTGTCGTCGGGGTCGCCGCACAGCGAGTACTGGCGCGACAGCTCCGGCGTTCCGCATTCCACGTCGATGTGCGCGCCGGCAGTCCAGCGCGGCAGCGGCTTGCCATCAGGCGACGCCAAGCGCAGCCTGACGATGCCGTCGGCCACCGGCGTCACGCCCTGCACCACCACCGGCCGCGCGATGGATTGCGCCGAGGGCTCGCCGATGCGCACCGGCACGCGCACGTCGCGCAGGCCCGGGTTCGCGCGCTCGGGGTTCGTCGCCGGGTCCCATTCCGCCCACAGGTGCTCGGGCCCGCGGAACGAGGTGTTCGGCACGTAGGTGAAGCGCTGCTCGGAAAGGCGCATGTGCGGCAGCCGGCGCGTGAACTCCTCCAGGAAGATCTGCATCTCCATGCGCGCCAGGTTCTTGCCCATGCACTGGTGCGAGCCGTAGCCGAAAGTCAGATGGTCGCTGGCGTTGTCGCGGCGGATGTCGAACAGGTCGGCATCGGAGAAATGCCCTTCGTCGTGGTTGGCCGACGAGGTGACGATCAGCAGGCGCGAGCCGGCCGGCAGGTCGACGCCGCCGACCTGCGTGTCTTTCGTGACCATGCGGCGCCACGCGGCCACCGAGCCGTTGTGGCGCAGGCACTCCTCCACCGCGTTGGGAATGAGCCCGGGGTCCTCGCACAGCTCGCGCCACACCTGCGGGTGCTGCAGCAGCAGCTTCACCGCGTTGGCCGTGGCGTTGGCGGTGGTCTCGTGGGCGGCGACGATGCCGGCCATCATCATCGAGTGCAGGTACGAGTCGGTCACGACCTCGGGGTGCTGCATCTGCTTGCGGATGCCGTACTGCATCCAGCCGGGCGCGTCAGGGTCCTGCCGCATCTTGTCGAGCACCTTGCCGGCGTACTGCCAGAAGTTGCCGACCGCGTGCGCCACCGCCACCTGCTCCTCGGGCCTGGGGCGGCCCCAGGTATTGACGGTGTGCGCGATGGAGTACTTGCGCAGCGTGTCCATGTCTTCCTCGGGCACGCCGAGGAAGTGCAGCGCCACGGTGAGCGGGATCTCCCACAGCATCTGGTCGACGAGGTCGGCGCGGCCGTCGTCGATGAAGCGGTCGACGTACTCGCGCGCCAACTCGCGCACCATGGGCTCGTGGTGCTTCAGCGCCTCGGGCGTGAAGGGGTCCATCAGCGCGCGGCGGCGCGGCATGTGGGCGGGCTCGTCCTCGTTCACCAGCGTGCGGTTGAGCGCGAAGCCGTACGAGGCCAGCACCGCGTTGGCTTCCTCGCCGGTGGGCGTGATCTTCTCCAGCGCGATCGACGGGCTGAAGGTGATGTTGTCGCGGAACACCGCCTTGATGTCCTCGTAGCGCGTGAGCACCCAGTAGCCCAGCTTCGGGCTGAAGAAGATGGGCTCCTGCTCGCGCGCCCAGCGCACGTACTCGGGCGGATCCTGCTGGTAGCCGTCCTCGAAGGGATCGAAGCCGGCGGCGCGCTGGCTCACGGGGCAGCCGGTGGGTGTGCGCTCGGAAGACAGCGGGCCGTGCGCGACGGGACAGCCGGAGGTACGTGGGGACGTGGCGGTATCGGACATGGCGGGCAGGTTCAGTCGAGGGTGATCTTCAGGTCGCGGATCAGCTTGTGCCAGCGCTCGGTCTCGCTCTTGAGCAGCGCGGCGTACTGCGCGGGCGTGTTGCCCACCGGCTCCACGCCGAAGTCGACCATGCGCGTGCGCACCGAGGGCTCGTTGATGGCGGCCACGAGCTGGCGGTTGAGCGTGTTCACCACGTCGGCGGGCGTGGCCGAGGGCACCACCACGCCGACCAATGCGGCGGCCTCGACGTTCCTGTAGCCGAGCTCGGCGAAGGTGGGCACGTCGGGCAGCTGCGGCAGGCGGGTCGGGTTGGCGACCGCCAGGGCCTTCACCTTGCCACCCTTGATGAAGCCGGAGCCGGCGGCCAGGTCGACCATCATGGCCGGCAGCTGCCCGCCGACCACGTCGGCCAGCGCGGGCGCCGCGCCGCGATACGGCACGTGGACCATGAAGAGCTTGGCCTCCACCTTCAGCAGCTCCATCGCCAGGTGGTGCGGGCTGCCGGCGCCGGCCGAGGCGTAGTTGATGCCGCCCGGCTTGGCGCGGGCCTGGGCGATGAAGTCCTTGGCCGAGTTGAAGCCCGAGTTGGCGCCGACCACCAGGATCATCGGGAACTTGCCCATCAGCGTGACGGGCGCGAGGTCCTTGGTGGGGCTGTAGCTCAGCGACTTGTAGAGCGCGGGGTTGAACACCAGCGTGCCGTTGTCGGCCGACAGCACCGTGTAGCCGTCGGCCGGCGCGCGTGCGGTCTCGGCGGCGGCCAGCGCGGTGTTGCCGCCGGGCTTGTTGTCCACCAGCACCGGCTGCGCGACCTGGGTGGACAGCGTCTGCGCGACCGTGCGCGCCAGGAAATCGGAGCCGCCGCCGGCCGCGTAGGGAACGATCCAGCGGATCGGCTTGGCCGGAAAGGCCTGCTGGGCGCCGGCGCCGGCGGCGACGGCAGCCAGCGAAAGAGCCGCGAGGCAGCGGACGAATTGCTTCTTCATGAGGGAGTCTCCGTACTGGATTTTGTGTATTGCGTAATTATCATACGCATTGCGTAATTCATGGATCGCGGGTTTACCCGGCCACATCGAGCCACGTCGACCGAGCACCTAACATCCAGCCGTCATGAAGCAGCCCCCGGAATCCGATCCCTCCCTCTCCTCCCCTGCACGCGAGCGCCGCCAGCGGGTGCAGTCCGCCGAAACCGGCATGTCGGTGCTCAAGGGGCTGGCGCACCTGGGCGGGCGCAGCAGCCTGACCGCGCTGTCGGCGCACGTCGTGGAGAGCCCGGCGAAGGTGCACCGCTACCTCGCCAGCCTGATGGAAGCGGGCCTCGTGCTGCAGGACGCCGCCTCGCAGCACTACTACCTGGGCACGGAGGCGATCCAGATCGGCCTGGCCGCCATGCGGCAGGCCGACCCGATCCGCGCGGCCGAGCCCTGCCTGATCCGCCTGCGCGAATCGCTGGAGGTGACCTGCTTCGTGGCGGTGATGGGAAACAAGGGCCCGACCATCGTGCGCTTCGAGGAGCCGGGCCTGCCGGTCACGGTGAACGTGCGCGCCGGCTCGGTGATGTCGATGCTGTGGTCGGCCACCGGCCGCGCCTTCCTGGGCCTGCTCGACGAATCGCGCGTGCTCGCGCTGGCCGAGCAGGAGCTGGGCGAGGCCACGCCGGAGATGCGCGCGCAGCTCGACCCGAAGGACCCGATCGGCCAGCTGCGCCGCGAGGTGCGGCAGGCGCGCTGCGCGAGCGTGAAAGACACCTACCTGCGCGGCATCAGCGCCGTGGCGGCGCCGGTCTACGACTATGCGGGGAGGGTCTGCGCCGTGATCACCGCGCTGGGTGCCACCGGCGGCTTCGATCCGGCCATCGACGGCCCCATTGCGGCGGCCGTGCGGCGGGAAGCGAAGGCCGCGAGCACCCTGCTGGGCGCCGCGGACTCGACGGACTGAAGTTTCAGGGCCGGATCAGTCGGCCCAGACCACCGTGCCGGTCCAGGCAGTGGCCAGCACAAGAATGCCGAAGGCGATGCGGTACCAGGCGAAGGGAATGAAGCTGTGGCTGCTGATGTACTTCAGCAGCCAGCGCACGCACAGCCAGGCGCTGATGAACGAGAACACCAGACCCACCGCGAACAGCGGCACGTCGGCCATCGACAGCGCCGCGCGCTCCTTGTAGATGCTGTAGAGACCCGCGCCGATCAGCGTCGGAATGGCGAGGAAGAACGAGAAGTCGGTCGCCGCCTGGCGCGAGAGGCCCAGCAGCATGCCGCCGATGATGGTCGAGCCGCTGCGGCTGGTGCCCGGGATCATCGCGAAGCACTGCACCAGGCCGACCTTGAGCGCGTCCCACGGCGTCATGTCGTCGACATGCTCGACGCGCACCGATCCGGGCGGGCGCTTCTCGGCCCAGAGGATGATGAAGCCGCCGATGATGAAGGTGCTGGCCACCACGGTCGGAATGAACAGGTGCTCCTTGATGACCTTGCCGAACAGCAGGCCCAGCACTACGGCGGGCAGGAAGCCGATGAAGATGTTGAGCGCCAGGCGCTGCGCCTTCGGCTGTCGCGGCAGCGCCACAACGGTGGATCGGATCTTCTGCCAGTAGACCAGGATCACCGCGAAGATCGCGCCGGTCTGGATGGCGATCTCGAAGACCTTGCCCCGGTTGTCGCCGAAGCCGCCGAGCAGGGAGCCCGCAAGGATCAGGTGGCCGGTCGAAGAGATGGGGAGAAATTCGGTGAGACCCTCGACGATGCCCATGACGGCGGCCTTGGCCAGCAAAACAATATCCACGCGTACTCCTTTTCAAGTGCAGTCATTATCACGAGGGGACAGGTCAGCCTCGGCTCAGCATCCCCTGTTTCGGTGATGTTCAGGCCCCATCCATTGACACACAGTGACGTCTCAGGGTGTGTCAGAGATGCCCGAAGGAGTTATCGGTAATGCGAACGTTCACGCGCGGCGACAGGCTGGAAGAACACGCGTCGACTTTCGACGACCACGGCGAGGACCGCCGCAAGAACGCCCAGGACCTCGAACGCGAGCAGCGCGCCTCGATGCGGCGCGTGGTCGAGGCCACGGGCGCATCGGCCCACGAACTGCAGCAGCTGATGCAGCGGCTGCTCGACATCGACCGCGCGGGCTCCAGCGCGGGCATCGTCGCGCAGGGGCACATCGCGGCCGACCGCATGCAGTCGGGCATGGCAACGCTGGACCTGGGCGACGGCCACGTGGCCGAGCAGCGCGGCGACGCCGTGCAGAGCATCGATTTCTGGCTGCTCGAGCCGCTGGACCCCGCGCACGACAAGAAGTGGTACGCCCGCTGGAAGTTCTGGAGCTTCATCCTCGGCGCAGCCGGCTCCGAGGCCGCGCTCACCCTGCAGGGGCTGGCGCTGCGGCCCACCGAGCCCGGCGACACGCATGCCGACCTGGTGGCCAAGGCGCGCAAGGTGCTCGAGAGCTGGCGCCGCACCTCCGAGCCGCTCTTCTGGGCAGCCATGGAGTGCTACGTGCGGCAGCAGTCGTTCTCGCTCGAGACGCAGGCCTACCTGATGCACTGCATCGCCGTCGTGTTCGCGGGCGATCCGATGAAGCTCTCGAACGAGCAGAGCGAGCAGCTCGCGGGCGTGCTCGCCGACACGTACTGCGACGCGCTGGGCACTTCGGCGTGCATGCCCTCGGCGGACATCTACCGGCGCCTGTCGCAGGGGCTGGAAGCGACCGACCGCGAGACCGGCCTGGTCCGCAATCTGGGGCGCAGCGACGCGGCCCAGATCGCGATGACGGCGCTGTTCTCGGTGATCGAAGGCTCGCGCCTACGCTGAGCCAGCCCCGGTGCGCCGGCGCAGCGCACGCACCGCGCTGTCGACCGTGGTGAGCACCGGCAGGCCGCTGGCGGCCTCGCAGGCCTCGCGTGCCCGCGCCATGCTGAATTGCGCCAGCGCGATGCGCGTGCAGCCGCGTTCACGCAGCGCGACGGCCTGCGCGGCGATCAGCGCGCCGTGCCGCTGGGTATCGCCTGCGTTCAGCGCGTCGAGCGCGCCTTCGGCCAGCGCGGTTTCGAGCGCGACGTTCGAAGGAAACTCCGGCGGCATCGATGCCAGCGTGGGCGCGAAGGTGGCGATCAGGCCCAGCCTGCCCTGCCCCTGCACTGCTTCGTCGATCATGGCCTCGTTCGGCTTGAGCACCGGAATGCCCGCATGCCGCCGCGCCACCGCCTCGATGCACGGCCCGAAGGCCGAGCAGGTGAAGAGGATGCCCTGCGCACCCGTGTCGACCGCGTACTGCGCGAGACGCTGGAAGCGCTCGTGCATGACGTCGTCGAGCCCCTTGCCGTTGCGCGCCAGGTCGGCCGAGAGGCTGTCGTCGAGCAGGTTCATGCGCACGGCCGCAGGCCAGTCGCGCGCGAAGGCTTCGTTGATGGGCGCGACGGAATGCGAGAGCGCGTGGATCAGGGCAATGCGGGTCATGGATTCAAGGCAAGAGTTCAGATGCCCTTGGAGGAAGGATTCGCGAAGGCGTCCTTCGTCTCGGCATTCAGCGGGTAGTTGATGTTGATACCCTTGGGCGGGATCGGCGACATGAACCACTTGGCATAGAGCTTCTCCATCTCGCCCGACTTCATCATGCCCGAGACCACGCGGTCGACCAGCGCCTTGAAGGCCGGGTCGTCCTTGCGGAACATCAGCGACTGGTTCTCGGTGCGCAGGCTCTCGCCGGTGATGATGAAGTCCTTGGGGTTGCGCGCGTTCGCGATCTGGCCGGCCAGCAGGATGTCGTCGAGCACGAAGGCCTGGGCGCGGCCGCTTTCCACCAGCAGGAAGGAATCGCTGTGGTCCTTGCCCGCGAGGCTGTTCACCTCCAGGTTGCGGCCGCGGTCGGCCTCGCGCAGCAGGCGGAACGAGGTGGTGCCGCTGGTGGTGGCCACCGTCTTGCCCTGCAGGTCGGCAATGCTCTTGATGCCCGAATCGGCCTTCACCAGCATGCGCACGTTGTAGCGGAAGATGTCCGGCGAGAACGCCACCAGCTTCTGCCGCTCGACGAGGTTGGTGGTGGAGCCGCACTCGATGTCGACCGTGCCGTTCTGCACCAGCGGAATGCGGTTGGCCGAGGTGACGGCCTGGTACTTGATCTCGATGGCCGGGATCTTCAGTTCGCTCTTCACCGCCTCGACGATGCGGTTGCAGATCTCGATGCTGTAGCCCACGGGCTTGAGGTTGCCGTCGAGGTACGAAAAGCCGAAGGACGATTCACGGTAGCCGAAGGTGATGGAGCCGCTGGCCTTGATCTTGGCGAGCGTGTCGTTTTCCTGGGCCTGCGCGGCCGTGAGCGGCACGAGGGCGGTGAAGACTGCCGCGAGCGCAGCGACGAAGGGAAACAGCGGACGAAGCTTGGGCATGGAACGCTCCTCGGAACGATGGTTGAAGAAAAAACGAACGGGAAAGTGGTAGCGCTCAGCGCGCCGCTGCGGTCGCTGCCGCGCGCGTGACCGCGTCGATGGAGGCCGCGAGGCGTGCGGCGATCTCCTGCAGGTCCTGCCGCGTGGCGATGAAGGGCGGCGCCAGCAGCACGTGGTCGCCCTGGCGGCCGTCGACCGTGCCGCCGAAGGGGTAGCACAGCAGGCCGCGCGACATGGCGTCCTTCTTGACGGTGGCGTTGACCTTCAGCGCCGGATCGAACGGCGTCTTGCTCGCGCGATCGGCCACCAGCTCGATGCCCCAGAAGAAGCCTCGGCCGCGGATGTCACCCACGTGCGGATGCGCGCCCAGCGCCTCGGCCAGCATCGCGCCGAAGGCGATGCCGTCTTCCCGCACCTTGGCGACCAGCCCGTCGCGGCGGATCACCTGCTGCACCGCGAGCGCGGCGGCGCAGGCCATGGGGTGGCCGAGATAGGTGTGGCCATGCTGGAAGAAGCCGCTGCCCTTGGACATCGCCTCGACGATGCGGCGCTGCGCCAGCACCGCGCCCACCGGCTGGTAGCCGCCGCCCAGGCCCTTGGCGACGGTCATGAGGTCGGGCACCACGCCCTCCTGCTCGCAGGCGTGCAGCGAGCCAGTGCGGCCCATGCCGCACATCACCTCGTCGAGGATCAGCAGCACGCCGTACTTGTCGCACACCGCGCGCACGGCCTTGAAGTAGCCCGGCACCGGCGTGAGCACGCCGGCGGTGGCGCCGCCGACGGTCTCGGCCACGAAGGCGATCACGCGGTCGGCGCCCTGCGCGAGGATGGCCGCTTCCAGCTCGGCCGCCAGTCGCAGGCCGTACTGCTCCGCGCTCTCGTCGACGCGCTGCTCGCGGTACGGGTAGCAGGGCGATACGTGCGTGGCGGGCACGAGGATGGGCGCGAAGGGTTCGCGCCGCCAGGCGTTGCCGCCAACCGCGAGCGCGCCCAGCGTGTTGCCGTGGTAGCTCTGGCGACGCGCGATGAAGTGGGTGCGCTGCGGCTGGCCGATTTCCACGAAGTACTGCCGCGCCATCTTCAGCGCCGATTCCACCGCCTCGGAGCCGCCGCTCACCAGATAGACATGGCTCATGCCCTCGGGGGCGGAGCCGATCAGCTCGTCGGCCAGCTGCTCTGCCACTTCGCTCGTGAAGAAGCTGGTGTGGGCGTAGGCCAGCTTGTCGATCTGGGCGTGCATGGCGGCCATCACCTCAGGATGCGCGTGGCCCAGCGACGACACGGCCGCACCGCCCGAGGCGTCGAGGTATTCGCGGCCCTCGGCGTCGCGGATGAACATGCCGTGGGAGCTCACGGCGACGGGCGGGGTCTGGCGGAGGTGGCGGTGGAAGACGTGCGTCATGGCGGCTGGCGATCCGGGGCTCGGGTTGGGTTGGGTCGGGTTCTGTTGAATGCGGGATGGAACTAACGTTTCCATTGAATTATTGTTTGGAACATTTGTTCCGTCAACTGTTACGGCAACAACTGCGGCGGGCCGCCTCCGGTACATTTGTTCCAACGACAGACGAAGAGAGACACGACCATGGGCGCGAAGGAACAGATCCGCCAGCGTTTCAACGAACTGAGCCCTGCCCTGCAGCAGGTGGCGCGCTACGTGCTCGACCACCCCAACGAGGTGGTCACGGGCTCGATGCGCAACGTGGGCACGCGCTCGCAGAGCACGCCCGCCACCCTCGTGCGTTTCGCGCAGCACATGGGCTTCGAGGGCTGGCCGCAGCTCAAGGAGGCCTTCGCCGCCGACATGGGGCTGGGCTCCGAGACCTATGGCGGGCGCGCCAAGCAGCTCGTCGGCCGGGCGAGCGACCAGACGCTGACCGGCGAGATGTTCGAGGTGCAGCGCCGCAATCTCGAGGCCACGCACCAGCAGAGCGGACAGGCGCTGCAGAAGGCCTGCGCGCTGATCGAGAAGGCGCCGGCCGTGCACGCCGCCGGCTTCCGGGCCTGCTTTCCGATCGCCTTTTCCTTCGTCTACGTGTACCGGCTCTTCCGCTCCAGCGTGCACCTGGTCGACGGCCAGGGCGGTTCGCTGGAAATGCAGCAGCGCGCCTTCGCCAAGGGCGATGCGCTGGTGGTGGCGAGCTTCGCGCCCTACTCCCGCGAGGCGCTGCAGGTGACGCAGGCAGCCAAGGCGGCGGGCTGCCGCATCGTCGCCATCACCGACAGCGAGGCTTCGCCGCTGTCGCTGCTGGCGGACGAGACGCTGCTGTTCACGATCCACAGCCCCTCGTTCTTCCCCTCGGTCGCCGCCGGGGTGGCGGTGACGGAAGCGCTGGTCGAGCTGCTGGCCAGCCGCGCGGGCAAGCCGGTGATCCGCCGCATCGACCAGGCCGAGGCGCAGCTGTTCGAGTCGGGGGCCTACCTCACGGCGCCGGCGGTGCGCGGCGGATAGGAAGCGATCGGGTCAGACCAGCGCCCGGGTGCGGGTGGGGTTCTTCTGGTTCAGGTAGAGCACCAGCATGTCGCGCCTGGTGTTGATGTGGTCGCGCATGAAGGCTTCGGATTCGGAGGCTTCCTGCCGGCCCAGCGACTCGACGATGCGGCAGTGCTCCGCCAGCGCCTGCAGGGCCTGCTCGTGCCTGTGCAGCAGCATCGAGGCATCGCGGTTGTGGGGCCGCAGCTTGCTGTCGAAGATGAGCGGCAGCTGGCTGGCCCGCTGCACCGCCTCGGTCAGCCAGCGGTTGTCCGCCAGGGCCAGCAGCTTGCGGTGGAAGGCCAGGTTCAGGTCCTGCCACCGCGCCGCCCGGCCTTCGCTCCACTCCCCGGTGTGGTGCAGGAGTTCGTGCTGCTCGTCGAGCATGGCTGTCAGCTGCGACAGGGCCGTGCCGTCCAGGCCGCGCTCGCTGATCAGGCGGCAGCACATGCCTTCCAGGGTGGCGCGCACGCTGAAGGCGTCGAAGACGTCCTTGGCGTTGAAACGACGCACCTGGAAGCCCTTGTTGGGCAGGTAGACCAGCAACCCCTCGTCGGCCAGCCGCGCCATGGCGCCGCGCACGGGCGTGCGCGACACGCCGAGCTCATTGGCCAGCGTGATCTCCATCAAGTGGGAGCCGGGCGCGATCTCGCCGTCGAAGATTCGGTCGCGCAGCGTTTCGGCCACGGTCAACGCTCGTGTCCGGGAAGGGTCTGGGGGAGTCATCGAAAATCGGGAACTGGGGGCGGCCGGAAGCGGGCCGCGCGGATGGTACGGCGGCGTACAAAAGCTTCATATCCCCTGTTTCCGTAAAAATTTTATTTCGCGACTTTTTCGATGATTACGGAAATTTTCTTAATTTTTGTAAACATACATGTAGCCGAAAGCGTTAGCCCGCCCCTTTCCGGCTTTCGGGCCCCTCCCGGGCCCTGCAGAAGGCCCTGCCGTCAGCCAGCCACCGACCCGGCCGCGAGATGGATCGCGGCCCGGATCCGCGGGTAGGTCCCGCAGCGGCAGATGTTGCCGCTCATGGCGCTGGAGACGTCCTCGTCGCTGGGCTTCGGCGTCTTCCTGAGCAGCGCGCAGGCCGACATCAGCTGGCCGCTCTGGCAGTAGCCGCACTGCACCACGTCGACCTCGGCCCAGGCCTGGCGCAGCGCGTCGGCTTCCTTGCCCTTCAGCCCCTCGATGGTGGTGACCTCGCGGGCCCCCACCGCCTCGACCGGCGTGACGCAGGAGCGCACCGCCTCGCCGTCGAGGTGCACGGTGCAGGCGCCGCACAGGGCCTTGCCGCAGCCGAACTTGGTGCCGACGAGCTTCATTTCGCCGCGCAGCACCCACAGCAGGGGCGTGTCGGGCTCGGCATCGACGGTGGTGGTCTTGCCGTTGACGGTGATCGTGGTGGTCATGGCGTCTCTCTTGCGTAAAAGGTACGAATGTCGGGAATCAGACAAGCCGCAGCGGCAGGCTGCGCAGGCGCTGGCCGGTGAGCGCGAAGACGGCATTGGCCACCGCCGGCGCGATGGGCGGCGTGCCGGGCTCGCCCACGCCGCCGGGCTCCTCGCTGCCGGCGACGATGTCGACCTCGATGACGGGGCACTCGTTCATGCGCAGCGGCATGTAGTCGTGGAAGTTGCTCTGCTGCACCTGGCCCTTCTCGACCGTGATCTCGCCGTGCAGCGCGGCCGAGAGGCCGTAGACGATGGCGCCTTCCATCTGCTGGCGGACCAGGTTCGGGTTGACGGCCACGCCGCAGTCGATGACGCAGACCACGCGGTGCACGCGCAGCTGCTTCTCGGGCGATACAGACACCTCGGCCACCTGGGCGACGATGCTGCCGAAGGAACGATGGATCGCGAGGCCTCGCGCCCGCTTCGCCCCGTCGGGCCCTGCCGCGGGCGGCTGGCCCCAGCCGGACAGCTCGGCCACGCGTTTCAGCACGCGCATGTGGCGCTCGTCTTTCGATAGCAGCGCGGCGCGGAAGGCCACCGGGTCCTTGTCGGCGGCGGCCGCGCATTCGTCGATGAAGCTTTCCACGAAGAAGGCGTTCTGCGAATGCGCGACCGAGCGCCACACGCCCGTGGGCATGGCCGACTCCACCGGCTCGTGGGCCACGCGCGCATTGGGAAAGGCGTAGGCCGTGTTCCAGGCGCCGTCGGTGGCGGTGTCCATGAGCGAGGGCGCGCCCATGCTCGAGCCGGCCGTGGTGGTCTGCCAGGCGACCAGCGCGCCGGCGGCGTCGAAGCCCGCCCTGCAGCGCGCGACGTAGGCCGGCCGGTAGAAGTCGTGCGCCATGTCTTCCTCGCGCGACCAGAAGAGCTGCACCGGCGCGCCCCCGGTCTCGCGCGCCAGCGTGGCGGCCTGCGTGACGAAGTCGGTGCTGTAGCGCCGGCCGAAGCCGCCGCCGAGGTAGGTCACGTGCAGGTCGACCTTGGCGGTATCGATGCCCAGCGCCTTGGCCACCGCGCCGCGCGTGAAGCCCGGCGCCTGCGTCGGCGCCCAGACAGTCGCCGCGCCGTCCTTGAATTGCACGGTGCAATTCATCGGCTCCATGGTGGCGTGGGCCAGGAAGGGCACGCGGTACTCGGCCTCGATGGTCTTCGCCGCCGAGCGGAGTGCCGCGGCCACGTCGCCGTCGTCGAGCCGGGCGTTGCCGGGCTTGGCGCGCAGCGTCTGCGACAGGCGCTCGACCATTTCTGCGCTCGAAAGACTGGCGGCCGGGCCGTGGTCCCATTCGATCTGGAGCGCCTTCACCGCGCGCATCGCGTGGTACGGCGTATCGGCGATCACGGCCACGCCGCCCGGCGTGGCGCCGGTGCCGATGAGGGTGGCGCCGACCGGATCGAGCGCCATCACCTTGCGCACGCCGGGCAGCTTCTGCGCGGCGGTTGCGTCGAAGCTCGCGACGCAGCCTCCGGTGGTCGGGCACATCGCGATGCTCGCGTACAGCAGGCCCGGCGGCAACACGTCGAGGCCGAAGATGGCGGAGCCGTCGAGCTTGGCCGCGCCGTCGACACGCCGCGCGGGCTGGCCGATGAGCTTGAAGTCGGCCGCCTTCTTCAGCGCCACCTGCGCCGGCAGCGGCTGCTGCGCGGCCTTCGGGGCCAGTTCGCCGAAGCTGGCGCTCCTGCCGCTCGCCTGGTGCAGCACGCGCCCCGCCTCGGCGCGGCACTCGGCCGCCGGCACCTGCCACAGCGCGGCCGCGGCCCCCACCAGCATGACGCGCGCCGATGCGCCCGCCTCGCGCAGCGGCATCCACTGGTCGGTGATGCTCGAGGAACCGCCCGTGCCCGAAAGCCCCGGGATCGCGCGCAGCAGCTTGCCCACCACGTGCTGCGTGGAGCGCTTCATCGCGCCCTCGTCGCCGGGCCGGAAAGGCAGCGCGTCGAGGATCGCCGCCTGGTTGTTGTAGATGGCGTCGGAGCCGGCCGTCTCGTGGCGGATCTGCTCGAGCGAGGCGCCCATCTCCTCGGCCAGCAGCATCGACAGGCCGGTGTGCGTGCCCTGCCCCATTTCCGACTGCGACATCATCAGCGTGACCGTGTTGTCGCTGCCCACCTTGACCCAGCCGTTGAGCGCGACCTGCCCCGGGGCGGTAGGCAACGGCTGGGCAGGCACGAGCCGCGGGGCGGCCGGCGTGGCCGACCAGCCGACGACGAGGGCGCCGACGGCCCCTACCGTGCCGAGAACGAAATGACGGCGTTTGAGCTTGGGCATGACGTGGTTCTTTCGTGGGGAAATCTTTTTTAGCTCCGGCGCGCCGGGTCAGCTTTCGGCGATGCCGCGCCAGAAAGTCTCGAAGCCGGCCTCGCAATAGGCGGCACCGGCCTTCTTGCCGCTTGCCTGCGCGACGAAGGCCATGCTGGTCTCGGCCATCGCGCCGAACATCGCGCCGAGGAATGGCAGCGGCTGGTCGCGGATCAGCTTCTTTTTGATGCAATCCGTCGAGAGCACCTCGAGCCGCAGGAACGGCGCCATGCCGGCCGCGCGGCTTTCGTCGCTCACCTGGTCGGACACCTTGAGCTGCGACATCACCTTGAATTTCTCCGGGTTGTCGACGCCCCAGTACACATAACGGTCCCAGACGTGGCGGTACTTGGTCTTGGGGTCGGCCTCCTCGGGCCAGTCGGCGAGCATGACTTCGGCCAGCTCGGTCTTCAGCTGGCGGTAGAGCTCGTTGACCAGCACTTCCTTGCTCGCGAAGTAGGTGAACAGCGTGCCCTCGGCCACGCCCGCGGCGCGCGAGACGGCCGAGGTGGGCGTGCTCCATGCACCGCGAACAGCAAACTCGGCGATGGCCGCGTCGAGGATCGCGTTGCGCTTGTCTTCGCTCCGGGGTCTGGCCATGGCTAGCGGCAGCCTTTATTGATTGAGTACATACTCAATTATAGAAACGCCTTCCGGCGGCGTGCAAGCGGCTTCAAGCGGCCTACCTGGCAAGAATCCAGGCGGCGATCTGCGCAACGACTTCGCCTTCGAGCCCGTTGAAGCCGTGATACGCCATGGCCTCGCACGGATCGCCCCGGCTCTCCCCGCCCTTGAAGCTCAGCAGTTCCTTCCTCGGCGAGTTGCCGAGCTTCTCCATGAGGGCTGGCACGTTGGAGAAGGCGCAGAGCGCGCAGCCATCCTGCTCGTGATGCACGACGAGAACGGGAACGCGGATCTTCTCCAGCGGCATCGCCGGAACGGGCCGCCCCCTGTTGTCGGTGAGGATGGTCGAGCTCAGGACGATGCCGTCCGGCCCTTCAGGGCCCGCCAGCTCCGTGGCGACGTAGGCCGCGGACTGCGTGCCCCGGCTGGTGCCCACAAGCCACACGGGCACCTTCGATTGCTCGCGCATCCAAGCAATGACCGCCTTGATGTCGGCCGCGTGCTCCGGCCTCTGGCGAAAGCCGCTCAGGAAGGGCGGGCTCTGCCGGTCGGACGGTGCATCGACCACCGCGACCATCAGCCCCCGGTCCGCGAACAGCTGCCGCGTGCGAACGAGGAAATTCCCGGCGCCCCAGTTGAACGAGCCGTTGGGAAAGATCTGCAGCCCGCCGTGCCCGCCCGCGAGCAGCACCACCGCGGCCCTCGCTTCCGGCGGCGACAGCACGAGCATCCGCTGCGTCACGCCGGGCCGGGTGGGGATGTCGACCACCTTCTGCGTCGTCTGCGCATGGGCCTGCACGACCAGTGCGATCAGGAAACCCGCGATCCAGTACCTGCATGAGCGCATAGGAGATCTCCCGGGAGGGTGACGTCGAGACCGGATGCTAAGCCCGCGCCGCCGCCGGGAGCCCCGCCCTCCCCCACGGAACCCTTCCACGGAACCCGAAGTCCAACCGCTGTCGCGGCGACTTGTCGCGACAGGAGGCTATGACCATGAAGCAAGTGAAGCATTGGCAAGACCCCGTCAACGCCGTAGCCGGCGCCTGGCTGATCGTCTCGCCCTGGGTTCTGGGCTTTTCGGGCATGACACCCGCCATGTGGACGATGGTGGCGACCGGCATAGTGCTCGGCGCGGTGGCGCTGGGTGCGACCTTCGTGCCACGACAGTGGGAAGAATGGACCGAGGTCGGGCTGGCGGCCTGGCTCGCGGTGTCGCCCTGGGTACTCGGCTTCCGCAGCAATGAAACGGCAATGGTCAATGCGGTGCTGGTCGCCGCGGTGATCCTGGTGCTTGCGCTGTGGGTGCTCGTGACCGACAAGGACTACCTGGGCCACACCATCGACCGCCCGGCGCACTGACCTGACAACCGGCACGCGCTGCCGATAGCGCGGCCAGGTCCGGCAAGGCGCTCGCGCCGATGCCGGGCCTCTACTTCGATCAGCCGCTCACTGCGTGCGGGGAGCGGCGGGTCGAGGTGCTGCCGGCTCCGCGCCGGCGTTGCCGCCGCCCATCCACTCCGCCTGCCAGCCCCCGCCCATCGCCTGGATCAGCGCGATGGCCGTGGTCTGGCGGCTGACCTGCAGCTGCACCAGCGTGCGCCGCGCACTCAGCGCGGCGGCCTGCGCGGTGACCACGTCGGTGTAGCTCACCTGCGCGGCGCGGTAGCGGTTCAGCAGCTGCTGCTCGGTCTTGTCGGCCGCGGCCGATGCCTCCCGGCGAAAGCCCTCCTGCTCGGCCAGCGTCGCGCTCGCGGTGAGCTGGTCTTCCACCGCCTGGAAGGCCGTGAGCACGGTCTGGCGGTAGCGCGCCACGCTCGACTCGTAGGCCGCCTTGGCCGAGTCGACGTTAGCGGCGATGGCGCCCGCGTCGAACACCACCTGCGCCACCGAGAAGCCCAGCGACCACAGCGAGTTGGCGGAACTGAACAGGTCCTTCACGCGGCTGGCGTTGCTGCCCACCGAAGCCGTGAGGCTGATGTTCGGGAAGTAGGCCGCGCGCGCAATGCCGATCTGCGCATTGGCTGCGGCCACCGAGCGCTCGGCGGCGGCGATGTCGGGCCGGCGCTGCAGCAGCGTCGAAGGCACGCCCAGCGGCACGCCGGGCACCGTGGGAGTCCATTGCGCGGCCGGCAGGCTGAAGTCGGCCGGAGCCACGCCCAGCAGCGCGGCAATCGCATGCTCGTAGGCGGCGCGGGTGCGCTGCAGGCCCACGCGCTCGGCCTTGGCGTTGACGAGCTGCGTCTGCGCCTGCAGCACGTCGGTCTGCGCGGCAATGCCCGCCGCATAGCGGTTGCTCGTGATCTCGAAGGCCCGCTGGTAGCCCTGGATGGTTTCGTCGAGCAGCACGATCTCGGCGTCGGCCTCGCGCAGCGAGAAGTAGTTGGTGGCCAGGTCGCCGATGGCCGACAGTCGCGCGGCGGCCAGGTCGGCCTCGCTCGCCTGGGCGTTCGCCTGCGCGCTGCTCACGGCTTCGCGCAGGCGGCCCCACACGTCCGGCGTCCAGCTGGCGCCGAGGGTGGCCGAGAAGGCGTTGGTCGGGCTCGACGTGCTGCTGCCGCCCACGGTGCCCGAGCGCTTGCCGCTGCCGTCGAGCGACACCGACGGGAACAGCGCCGCCCGCTCGCCGCGCACCAGCGCCTGGGCCTGCGAGTAGTTGGCCACCGCCGCGGCGATGTTCTGGTTCGACACCTGCACGCGGCCGGCCAGCTCATCGAGCTTGGCGTCGCCGAACAGCTTCCACCACTCGCCGCGGTCGAGCGCATCGGCCGGCGCGGCGGGCAGCCAGCCTTCGGCCGCCTTCTGCTCCTTCCAGTTGACGGACGCCGCGGTGGTCGGCTGCTCATAGCGCGGGCCGACCGCGCAGCCCGCGAGCACGGCAGCCAAGGCAAGCGCCGAGAGCGGAAAGCGGCTCGCGCGAAAGGAGGAAAAGGAAAACGATGCGTTCATGGCGATGTGGTTCTCAGGCTTGCGGCGCGACTTTGCTCAGCTCGTGCTCATGCTTGCCGCGACGGCGCAGCTTGTCGAGCAGCAGGTAGACCACCGGCGTCGTCAGCAGCGTCAGCAGCTGGCTCGCGATCAGCCCGCCGATGATGGCCACGCCCAGCGGCCGGCGCAGCTCGGCGCCCTCGCCGAAGCCGATGGCCAGCGGCAGCGCGCCCAGCGCGGCCGCCAGCGTGGTCATCAGGATCGGGCGGAAGCGCAGCAGGCAGGCCTCGCGCACGGCTTCGAGCGGCGTGAGCCCGCGCGAGCGCTCGGCTTCGAGCGCGAAGTCGATGATCAGGATGGCATTCTTCTTCACGATGCCAATCAGCAGGAACACGCCGATCAGCGCGATGATGGAAAACTCCATGCGGAACATCAGCAGCGCCAGCACCGCGCCCACGCCGGCCGAGGGCAGCGTCGACAGCACGGTGATCGGGTGCACCAGGCTCTCGTACAGGATGCCCAGCACGATGTAGATCACGATCAGCGCCGCCAGGATCAGCATCGCCTGCTGGCCCTGCGACTGCTGCGCGCTCAGCGCGGTGCCTGCGAAGGAGCCGCGCACGTTGGTGGGCATGGCGATGTTGGCCTCGGCCTTGGCGATGGCCTCGCGCGCGTCGCCCAGGTTGGCGCCTTCGGCGAGGTTGAACGAGATGGTGGTGGCCAGCTCGCCGTCTTCGTGGCTCACCGAGGTGGCGACCGACTGCTCCTCGAACTTCGCGACCGCCGACAGCGGCACGAGCGCGGTGGCCGTGTTGCTCAGCACGTTGCCCGACGAGGCATTGCGCAGCGCCGGGTTGGCCGACACCGGCACGGAGCTGCTGCTGGCCGTGCTGGACGACGAAGAAGACGATGACGAGGAGGAAGACGACGAGGAGGAACCCGTCGTCGTGCTCGCCGCCACCTGCGTGGTCACGGTCTGCCCCGCCACCACCGATGTCTTGGTGGCCGGCACGTACACGTCGCTCAGCGCGTTCGGCCCGCGCGTGTAGCGCGGCGCCCATTCCATCACCACGTGGTACTGGTTCAGCTCGGTGTAGATGGTCGCCACCTGCCGCTGGCCGAAGGCGTTGTACAGCGCGTTGTCGATGGCCGTGGAAGTCAGGCCGAGCCGGCGCGCGCTGTCGGGGTCGACCTTGGCCACCGTCTCCACGCCGTTCTGGTCCTGGTCGGTGTCGATGTCGGTCAGCACTGGCTGCATCTTCAGCTCGTCGGCCAGCTTCACCGCCCAGGTGCGCAGGTCGGCGAGGCTGTCGCTCTTGAGCGTGTACTGGTAGGTGGAGTTGCTCGAACGCCCGCCCGAGCGCACGTCCTGCACCGTGCCCAGGAACACGCGCAGGCCGGTCACCTGGTTGAGCTGGGGTCGCAGCCGCGCGATCACGGCCAGGCCGCTGTCCTTGCGCTGGCTGGCCGGCTTCAGGTTGACGAACATGAAGCCGCCCCCCGCCCGGCCCGCGCCGGTGAAGCCCACCACGGTATCGACCGCCTCGTCCTTGCGGATGATGTCGACCACCTGCCGCAGCTTCTCGGCCAGCGCCTGCGACGAGATGCTCTGGTCGGCGCGCAGCCCGCCGTTGAGCTGACCGCTGTCCTGCTGCGGGAAGAAGCCCTTGGGCACGGCGCTGAACAGATACACGTTGAGCCCGACCACCGCCACCAGGATGATCATCACCAGCGCCTTGCTGTCGAGCGCCCAGTCGAGGCTGTGCTCGTAGCGCTTGAGCACCCAGTCGTAGCTGCGCGCGGCGATACGGCCCAATACTCGGGATACAGGGCCCTGCGGCTTGTTCTTGTCTCGCTCGCCGCCGGGCTTGAGCATCCAGGCGCACATCATGGGCGTGGTGGTCAGCGAGATGACCAGCGAGATCAGCACCGCCGCCGACAGCGTCACCGCGAACTCGCGGAACAGCCGCCCCACCTGCCCGCCCATGAACAGCAGCGGAATGAACACCGCCACCAGCGACACGCTGATCGACAGCACGGTGAAGCCCACTTCCTTCGCGCCCAGCAGCGCCGCCTTCATGCGCGTCATGCCCGACTCGATGTGCCGGCTGGTGTTCTCCAGCACCACGATGGCGTCGTCCACCACGAAGCCGGTGGCCACCGTGAGCGCCATCAGGCTCAGGTTGTTGAGGCTGAAGCCCAGCAGGTACATCACCCCGAAGGTGCCCAGCAGCGCGGCCACCGTCGCCACCGCGGGCACGATGGTCGCGCGCACGCTGCGCAGGAACAGGCTGACCACCAGCACCACCAGGATGACGGAAATGACCAGCGTGAGCTCCACCTCCCGCAGCGAGCCGCGGATGGAGTTGGTGCTGTCAGACGCCACCTGCAGCGTCACGTCAGGCGGCAGCTGCGCCTGCAGCTCGGGCAGCAGCGCGCGCACGCTGTCCACGGTCTCGATGATGTTGGCCGAGGGCTGCCGCGTGATCAGCACGATGATCGCCGGCTCGCCGTTGAACAGGCCCAGCGTGCGCGTGTCCTCCACGCCGTCGAGCACCTCCGCCACGTCCTGCAGCCGCACCGCCGCGCCGTTGCGCCAGGCGATCACCATCGGCGCGTAGTCGCTCGCACGCAGGGCCGGCGTCTGCGTATAGATCTGCAGCTTGCGTCCGTCGCCCTGCACCAGCCCCTTCGGGCGGTTGGCGTTCGAGGCCTGGATGGCGGCGCGCACGTCGTCGGTGCTGATGCCGTAGCGGCTGAGCGCGAACGGCAACAGCTCGATGCGCACGGCCGGCAGCGAGCCCCCGCCGATCTCCACGTCGCCCACGCCGTCCACCTGCGACAGGCGCTGGCTGACGATGTTCGAGACGGCGTCGTAGATCTGGCCCGGCGTCTTCGTCTTAGACGTGAGGGCCAGGATGATGACCGGCGAAGCCGCCGGGTTGGCCTTGCGGTAGGTCGGGTTGCTTCTCAGCGTGGCGGGCAGGTCGACGCGGCTCGCATTGATGGCGGCCTGCACTTCTCTTGCCGCGCCGTCGATGTTGCGGCTGAGGTCGAACTGCAGGGTGACCCGGGCGGAGCCTACCGAGCTGGTGGACGTCATTTCGTTGACGCCGGCGATTGTTCCCAGGTGGCGCTCCAGCGGGGTGGCTACGCTGGTGGCCATCGTTTCGGGGCTGGCTCCGGGGATGGAGGCTCTTACCGAGATGACTGGGTAGTCGACCTGCGGTAGGGGGGAGACTGGCAGGACGAAGAATGCGGCTATGCCGGCCAGTGCTACTCCGATGGTTAGCAGGACTGTGCCTATGGGGCGGCGGACGAAGGGGAGCGACAGGTTCATTGCTGTTGCTCCACTTGCTTCGTTTGCTCTCCTTGCGGAGGGCGGA
>NZ_RXOE01000006.1 GCF_003965815.1 Variovorax gossypii
TGCCCACGGAGAGCGCACCCAGGAGCGTGCGGTCGGCGGTGTTGAACGGGATCAGCGCGCTGCCCGCGGGGATGTTGCCCGTGCCGGCGGCGATCGCCCGGTCGGAGACGGCGCCCGAGCCGATGGCGACCCCGCCGGCGACGGTCGAGCTGGCGTCCTTGCCCACGGCGACAGCGTCCGCAGCCTGCGCGCCGAGGTTGTCCTCGTTGCCGCCGCCGGTGGATTGCACGCTGAAGTACTTGATCTTGTTGGCCGTGATCGTGGTGTTCAGCTGGCTCACGTTCACCGCGTCGGTGGGGCCCACGCCGGGCGCCACGTTGGTGATCACCGTGTTGTTGGCGTTGATGCCCGTGATCGTCACGCTCGGGCCGCCCGTGATCGTGAGGCCGTTGTTGTTCATCACCGTGCCGCCCGTGGTCACGCTGGTGAAGCTGGGCGTCGCGCTGGTGGCGATCTGCACCTCGGCGCCGTTCTGCGTGATGGCGATGTTGTTGCCTGCCGTGTAGGTGACGGCGGTGCCCGGAGCGATGTTCTGCACGCTGGTGCCCGTTGCCGTGCCGGTGCCCGTCTGGGCCGTGGTCAGGTTCCAGCCCTTGCCGGCCGTGGTCGCCACCTCCGCGATCGCGTCGTTGGTGGCGGACAGCTGGCTGCCGTTGATGGCATCGGTGGAGGTCCCGGAGATCCTGCCGGCGGCCACGTTGGTGATGGTGCGCTCGGTGCCCGGCGCACCGACGCTGACGGTGCTCGTGGGGTTGATGCCCTGGAACTTGTGCGTCGTGCCGTTGATGGTGACGCTGGGAGTTCCCACGGCCGTCGCGGTGACCGAGCCGGAACCGAGCGCCACGTCGCCCGCGTTGTTGGCGATGGCCGTATCGCCGAAGGCGACCGCGCCTGCCGCCAGCGCCTGGCTGGTGCTGCCGATCGCCACGCTGCCCTGTCCGACCACGGTGTTCTGGAAGCCGATGCCGACCGCGCCCTGCGCCGGCGTGCCGGGCACGCCCACGGCCTGGCCGCCACCGCCGACCTTGTTGGTGTTGCCCATCGCCACGGAGCCGTTGCCGGTGGCGGTGTTGTCCAGGCCGCTCGCGATCGCGCCGTTGCCGGTGGCGGTGTTCGGGTCGCCGATGGCCACCGCGCCGTTGCCGTTGGCGACGTTGCCGGAACCGATGGCTACTGCCTTGCCGCCGGTGGCCGTCGAGCCGTTGCCGATTGCGACTGCGTCTGCGGAGTCGGCGACGGTGTTGAGGCCCATCGCGATCGCGTTGAGCGCGGAGGCCTTGGCGTTGCTGCCGATGGCGACCGCCTGCTCACCGGCCGCTGCGGCAAGCGTGCCCACTGCGGTGGCGTTCTTGGCGGCCGCGGTACCGAATCCCAGTGCGGTCCCGCGCGTGGCACTGGCGGTGGCGTTGTTGCCCATCGCCACGGTGCCATCGGCCGCTGCGTTGGCGCCCGACCCCGCCGCGACCGAGCCGACGCCGCTCGACAGGGCCTGATTGCCCATGGCCAGAGAGAAGTCCGCCGAAGCATTGGCGAGGTTGCCGAGTGCCGCGGAGCTGATGCCCGCTGCGTTGGCCAGGGGGCCTATCGCAACCGCGTTGTTCGCGCTGGCATTCGCATTGAGGCCGATGGAAGTCGTCGCGTTGCTGGCGACGCCGATGCCCGCGTTGGTGCCGATGGCGATGTTGTCGTTGCCCGTTACCAGGTTGCCCGCCGATGCCTTCAGAGTGGCGTCGTAGGCGACGCTGCCGTCGCCTGTGCCGAAGGCGACGTTGCGCGCTCCTGTGACGCCCGAACCCGCGCCGCGCATCGCGCTCGCAATGCCTCCCCCCATGGCGGTGTTCCGTGCGCCGCTGACCAGCGTTCCGGCCGCGATACCCACTGCGGCCGAACCTGCATTGGCGATCGTCGAGCCCGCGCCGGCACCCTGGCCGACCGCGACTGTGCTGTCGCCGACAGCGATCGCTTGCGCACCGAGCGCAAGCGAACTGTTGCCTTGCGCTCGAGTGCCGTTGCCGAAGGCGGTGGCCGCTTCACTGGTTGCCATTGCCTGGTTTCCCACCGCGACGGCGCGCAACGCGGTTGCCTGGGACAGGGAGCCGATGGCAACGGTGCTGAGGGCGTTGGCGGTCACGTCCGTGCCGATGCCGATGGCGCCATCGGCCAGTGCGCCAGTGGTGGGCCCGGTGCGGGCACCCAGATAGATGGAATTGACGCCTGAGCTGAAGGCCTGAAACCCCAGGGAGATCGAATTCTGTGCGGAGCTGAGGGAGTTGTACCCCACCGCGAGCCCGCCGAGTTGCTGGGCTTGCGCAAGAGAACCGAGCGCGGTGGCCCCGATCCCCGAGGCCTTCGATTCGAACCCCATGCACGAGGCGGTGCTGTTGTACGCGTTGAAAGGCGACGCCGAGCAGTCGACCGACTGCGCCTGCGCCGGGGCGGAGCATCCGGCCCAGCCCAGCGTCAGCAATGCCGTCATGACCCCCGCGCGCAGGCGCCCTGAAGGGGGCAGCGTGAGCGCGCCGTTCGCGGCGGAGGCCGCCACGCGGCTTGCGCCGCGGCTGCCGCGTGCACTGGCGGTTTCAGACGCCGCAACCCAGGCGCCAAGGGACTCGTTCCACAGAGAGCGGTAAGTTTTATTCATGAGCTCCATCCATCCGTTTGAAAGGCTGATCGAATGGCTGAAGACCATTCGGCCCCCTGGTTTTTTTAATTATTTGCAGCCGGCAAATCTAAAAAAACGAATGGAATCAAGCAATCTAAAATGTCTCTTTTTGGAGTCATTTAGAAGAATAAAAGCGAATTTTCAATTGAACCGTCAAATTCAATAGTAATCCAAAGATACCAATGAATTATTTTCTTACTATGCAATTTCTCATTTGGCAATGAAGTTATTCTTCGTAATCATCAATTCGATATCAATGACAATGAAAATGTTATTTGTCTTTGATGGGATGGACGGGTAGACGCGCCCGTACGCGAGGTGAGAGAGGAAAGGGAAGCAACCGGCCTGCAAGGCAGGATTTCATGAGTACGTTGGGATACGTTTCGACCAATTGACGGCCGCTTTTCCGAATTTCCATTGCCCGCGAACAATGACTCGCCAAAAATTATCCGAACTAAGTCGAATTAATTGCTTCACGCGCAAAAAAACAGCACCGGCAGCGCAAAAAAGCACCAGTCGGTCAAACACGCGAATCGACCTGGAACGCATGCGCACAGCGAGAAAAGAGATTTCCGGCGTTTTTCTCGACACCCCGCAATTCGAATGCTCCGCCCTCGGCGAACTCCTGGGCTGCGAGTTCATCGTCAAGCTCGAGACCGCCAACCCGATCGGCTGCTTCAAGGGACGCGGGACGGAGGTCGTGACCTCGCGGATCGCCGCGAGCCCCGGTTCCAAGGCCGCGGTAGCAGGCGGCCGGCCGGTTCAGCTCACTTCGCGAACCTGGCCGCGTACTCGCGGAACATCGCGTTGCGCTCGTCGAGCGCTTCCTGCGTGGGCGGCACCATGATCGGAGCGCCTTCGCCGGCGAAGGCCTGGCACTGCTCCACATAGGGCCGCAGGCGTTCGTGATAGAGCGGCGATGCCGCCTCCATGTTGCCGCCGGCCTCGGTCCAGGTGCTCGCCAGGAGCTCCGCCGACACCATCGCCAGCGTCGTTCCCATGCCCGACAGCAGCGCCGCGCAGTGACCCGCGTCGCCGATGACCGCGACGTTGCCGCGCGTCCAGCCCGGCATGCGGGTCTGGCTGACCGAATCGAAGTAGAAGCCCCTGGCGTCGGGATCGACGAACGCCTCGCGCATCGCGGGCACCTGCCACGCGTCGACGCGGGAAAGGAGCCGGTCGATCAGCCGCCGTTGCGCATCGAGGTCGCGGTAGTCGTAGTCGATCTCGGGGCTGGCCGCGAGCATCATTCCCTGCGGACCGTCGCCCGCATCGCGCACGGCGATCGTGAGGCCGGGCACGTTGAGCATGGCGCGGTGCCACGTCCGGTCAGCCGGAAGATCGACCAGCGCGACGTAGTGGCCGAAGTGCCGGACGTAATCTTTCTCCGGCCCGAAGGCGAGCCGGCGCACGTTGGAATGCAGGCCGTCGGCACCCACGACGAGGTCGTACCGCCCCCGCAGCCCGTCCGCGAAGACGACATCCACGCCGCTCGCCCCATCGGCGATCGCCGCGATGGAGGCCTTGAAGCGGAACTCCACGCCGTCGGGTATGGCGTCCAGCAGGATCCGGTTGAGCCGGTCCCGCGTGATCTCGATGTCGTCGTCGGTCTCGTTGGCGAACCAGCGCAGGTCGAGGGTCGCGACCTGCGCTCCCGTACCGTCGAGCACCGGCGCCGGCTCGAGGATGGCGACCTTCTCTTCCTCGATCCTCGCGAGGATGCCCATCCGTTGCGCGGTTGCGAGCGCACGACCGCGAACGTCGATGGGCGCGCCGCCGGGGCGCAGTCCGTCGGCGCGCTCCACGACCGTCACCCGGTGGCCGAGGCGGGCGAACCAGCAGGCCGCCGAAAGGCCAGCCATGCTGGCGCCGGAGATGAGAACGTCCATGGCCTGCTCCTTCGCCTGCTACAGCCTGAATTCCCTGGCCATCCGGATCACCGCCTGCTTGTCGAAGGCGTTGATGTCGTCGATCAGCTCGTTGGTGAACAGCCGGTTCGGGTCGCCGAGTTCGCTGGCCAGCTTCGGGTTCTTGCTGCTCTCGGCCGTCATCTCGATGTTGGCCTTCCACTCGGCCACCGACGACGCTCCCATGCGCTGGTCCGGATCGTCGGGCCGGCGCATCCAGCTGTTCCTGCGGTCCTTGAGGATGAATGCCAGCTCCTTGCGCGCCTCGTCCTCGCTGCGGCCCTTGGGCCTGCTCTCGGGGTACGTGGCCCAGTGCAGGTCGATCGCCGCATCGAGGTTCGCGTTCGAGAAGAGAGTCGACTTCGCGATGCCCTGGAACAGCGCCACCAGCGCCTTGCGGTCGTCCTTGAGCAGCTTGCGCGGCACGCACAGCCAGCCCGAGCCCAACTGCGCGAACTTCGGCGTGAGCGGCACGTAGCGCAGCTTCGTTCCCACCAGTTCGATGCGCGCGGCGGCGGTGTCGAAGGCCACCATCGCGTCCACGCGGTCGTTGTCGATCGCCGCGCCGGCCGGCGCGCCGTCGCCGATGGCGATGTACTCGCAGCGGTCGTCCTTCAGCCCCAGCTCGGCCAGCATGATCTTCGTGATGACGATGCCGGTGTCGCCCTGGCTGCGCACGCCGATGCGCTTGCCCGCGAGGTCCGCGGCCGACCTGATCGGGCTGCCGGGCTTCACGACGATCACGTTCGCATTGCGCGGCAGCCACTTGTAGACGCTCACCAGGTCGAGCGACGGATCCTTCGCCATCGCCGGCAGCAGGATGCCCGGCACCGCCGGCCCGAAGTCCACGTGCCCAGCGCGCAGGCTCTGCAGCGCCTGGGTCATGCTCGACATGTTGACGTACTCCACGTCCACGCCTTTCGACTTGTAGAAGTCGAGCCTGGGGTGCTGGCCCGCGGTGGTGAAGCACTGCTGCGGATCGTTCACCGCAGCGGTGTTCGCCACCTTCATCACCCGTACGCCCTGCGCCTGCGCCAGTGCCGGCAGGCCGGCTGCAAGACCGAGGGCGCCGAGGCCCAGGCCGAAATCACGTCGCGTCAACATGGCTCGCTCCTTCTTCATGCGAAAAGAAATGCGGGATCAGGAATGCGCGGCTCAGACGTTCACCGTCCGCTGCTGCGAGGCGTCGGCCGGCATCCAGTGCAGCACGCGGCGCTGGATGCGGCGCAGCAGGTCGCTCAGCACGATGCCGATCACCGACAGCACCACGCACACCGCGAAGCTGCCGCCGGTGTCGGCCTGCGCTTCCATCTGCAGGATGAGCACGCCGAGCCCCGCCTGCGCGCCGACGAACTCGCCCACCACCGCGCCCACCACGCTGAAGGCGGCGGCCATGTTCAGCCCCGCGAAGATGTACGGCAGCGCGCTCGGAAACTTCGCCTTGCGGAAGATCTGCCACTGCGTCGCCGAGAGCGAGCGCAGCAGGTCGATCCGGTCCGGGTCCACCGCCTTGAAGCCCGCGATGCTGGTCACCAGCACCGGGAAGAAGGTGAGCAGGCAGATGATCATCACCTTCGAGCCGATGCCGAAGCCCAGCCACACCACGATGATCGGCGCGACCGCCACCTTGGGCACGCTCTGCAGCGCCGCGACGTAGGGCTCCAGCAGCGCCTCGACCTTCGGCATCTGCGACACCACGATGCCGATCGCGAGACCCACGCCGCTGCCGATGAGAAAGCCCAGAAGAATCTCGGTCACCGTCACGCCGCCGTGGTACCAGAAGCCGTCCTTCGCCAGGGGCCCGGTGGCGAGGCCGCGCCACAGCGCGACGGCGATGTCGCTCACCGGCGGTACCAGGTGCTTCGGCACCTTGAAGAGCCGCACGGCCCCTTCCCACGACCCGAGCAGCGCGACGAGCAGCAGGATCGACTGCACCCGTGTCGACGCGAGAGGATTGGCGCGGCGCCGCGGCTTCTCCCTTGCCGGGATCGAAGGGCGAGCCGCGGACGGCGCGGCGGAATCGGTCTTGGCGAGCATGGCGGTGGTCATCGGGAGCCCCCTGTCAGTCGAATGAAGCTGCATGCGAGAAGCGCTCGCGGATCGATGCGGACGCGGCGGCGAAGGCGGGATGCGACATCACCTCCATCGACCGCGGGCGCGGCAGGTCGACGGGCAGCACGCGCTCGAGCGTGCCGGGGCGCGGCGACATCACGAACACCCTGTCGCCGAGGAACACCGCCTCTGGAATCGAATGCGTGATGAGCACCACCGTCTTGCCGCTTTCCATCCAGATGCGCTGCAGCTCCAGGTTCATGCGCTCGCGCGTCATCGCGTCGAGCGCGCCGAAGGGCTCGTCCATCAGCAGGATCTTCGGGTCGTGCAGCAGCGCCCGCGCGATCGAGGCGCGCTGCTGCATGCCACCGCTCAGCTGGCGCGGCAGCTTGTGCTCGAAGCCTTCGAGTCGGACCATCTGCAGCAGCTGCATCGCCCGCTCGCGCGCCTGCTTCGCGGGAATGCCGAGCACCTCGGCCGGCAGCATCACGTTCTCGAGGATGGTGCGCCATGGCAGCAGGATCGAGCTCTGGAACACCACGCCCACGTCGCGCCGCGTGCCGCGGATCGGCTGTCCGTCGAGCACCACGCGGCCGATGTCGTAGTCGAGCAGGCCCGCGAGGATGCGCAGCAGCGTGCTCTTGCCGCAGCCGCTCGGTCCCACGATGGTCACGAAGCTGCCCTGCTCGATGCCGCAGTCGATGTCCTTCAGCGCGAGCACGCCTCCACCGCCGTCGCCGAAGTGCTTGGAGAGCCCTTCGATGCGGATGTAGTCGGGGCGCCCGCGCGCGCCTGCGGTCGCGCGTTCATGGTTCGTGCTCATGGCCTGGCTCCTTCGGGTTTCAGGTCTCGATCAGGTCTCTAGGAAGCGGACGATGTGCTGCGCCAGCACCTGCGGCGCCTGCATCGCGGTGACGTGGCCGACGCCGGGCAGCAGCACCGCATCGGCGCCGCGGATGCGGCCGGCCATCGAGAGCGTCACGCTCGCGGGCACCACGCGGTCGAGTTCGCCCGCCAGCACCAGCGTGGGTGCGAGGATGTCGGCTGCGCCTTGCTCGAGCGCGGTCTGCACGGTCTCGGCTCGCCGGGTGGCACGCGCCGATCCGGGCCGTGCGTTGGCGAACAGGCGCCGCAGTTCGGGCCGCTCCGCGAGAAAGGCTTCGGGAAAGAACCAGGTCGCCAGTTCCTCCGCCGTGGCCGGCAGGTCGCGGCGCAGCTCGCCCAGGCGCCGCGCGTCGGGACACAGCTCTTCGTACGGCCTCGGCAGCGGCCATGTGCTGCCCAGCACGAGGTGATCGACCGAACGCGGATGCATCAGCGCCAGCGCCTGCGCGACGCGGCCGCCGAAAGACGAGCCGAACACGTGCGCACGCCTGAACCCCAGCGCCTTGACGAGCCGCTGCGCATCGTCCGCCAGGTCGGCGAGCGTCGACGCGCGCTCCGGCCCCTCGGTCTCGCCGCAGTCGCGCTGGTCGTAGGCGATCACGGTGAAGTGCTTCGACAGGTGCGGCACCAGCGCCGCGAACATCTGCCGCGAGGCCTCCGCGCCGTGCATCAGCAGCAGCGGCGGGCCGTCGCCCTCGCGGTCGAAGGCGATGCGCAGCTCGCCCGCCTGCACGAAGCTCGTCATGCGGCGCTCCCTTCTTCCAGGTCCATCCAGAAGGTCATCTCGATCTTCAGGCCGCGCGGATCGTGCAGGAAGAGCTGGTGGATCGCCCAGCCGGGAATGGGCGCCTCGGCGAACGGAATGTCCAGTGCGCGCAGGTGTTCGCGCATCTCGGCCAGTCCGCGCGAGCGGAACGAGATGTGGTCGACGTGGCCGGTGACGGGCCCGTCCGCATCGCCAGGTCCATCAGGCGTCGACAGGTGTGCGTAGAGATGAACGATGGGCTGGCCATCCGCGTACAGCCACGCGCCGGGCGCTGGAATCTCCGGCCGCGCACCGACCGTGAGGCGCATCACGCGCGTGTAGAAATCGACCAGCGGCGGCAGCTCGTCCGGCGTGCAGCGGATGGTGAAGTGATGCAAGGCAGTCACAGGCATGGCGTCTCCTCCTCGAAGCTGTAGGCGAGCCCAGGCGCGGAAGGCACCCATCGCGCGGCGGCGAGCGCCAGCAGCCGGATGCCGAAGAGCTCCTCCGGCTGCCAGCGCTCGCGGGTGCCGAAGACGTTGAAGGTGGCATAGCAGAGGCTGCCCTGCAGCATCGGCACGTTGACCACGCTGCGCAGCCCGTAGGCGCGCATCTGGTCGAAGTCGTCGAAGTTCTGCGCGAGCACCTGCTCGCCCTCGCCCACGAACACGCGCCCCTGCACGAAGAGACGTTCGGTCCACGGCGTGCGCGTCTTGCGCTTCGCGCCGTTGACCGGGAAGGTCGCGGCCTCCGACGAATAGAAGCGGCGCAGCAGGACCTGGCCGGCCGCGTCGCGCCCGGTCGTCACGTTCTGCTGGATGCTGAAGATGCTGCCCGGGGTGATCCGAAGGCGGCAGCCGTCGATCCGGCGCAGTGCCTCGTCGGCGCCGGCCGCCTCGGCCAGGGCGTCCAGGAAGCCGGCCGTGATGCCGGTGGTCGTCGGTGCATTGATCGGGTCCATGGGAAAAGTCTAGGACTCGCAATTCACCAAAGTGAAATAATTTCTGATAGCCCGATAACCATGGAGTTATGGCCTTGCCCACAGCCCGCGACCCCGCCGTCGAACTGCAGCACGCGCTGCTCTCGCGCCTCAAGCTGCGCCAGCTTTCGCTGCTGCAGGCCATCGACCGGCATCGCACGCTCAGCCGCGTCGCCGCCGAGATGCAGCTCAGCCAGCCGGCGATCACCAAGGCGCTGCACGAGGTCGAGGACATCTTCGGCAGCACGCTCTTCGAGCGCTCCAGCAGGGGGCTGGTGCCGACCGCCGCGGGCGACGCGGTGCTGCACTACGCGCGGCGCTGGCTGGCCGAGCTCGAGGCGACCACGCGCGTGCTCACCTCGCTCGAAGCCGGGCGCAGCGGGCGCCTGCGGCTGGGCCTCACGCAGCAGGTGCCGCAGCAACTCATGTCGGCGGCGCTCACGCACCTGCTCGACCGCTCGCCGCGCATTTCGGTGATGGTGCGCGAAGGCACCACGGACGAGCTGGTCGCCGGCCTCGTCGCGCGCGAACTCGACTGCGCCATCGGCCGCTCCTACGACGGCGATGCGAGCGGGCTGGTGCAGGAAGCCATCCACGAGCAGGAACCCTGCCTCGTGGTCGGCGCGAAGAACGTCAAGCGCCTCTCGCGCGGGCCGCTGGACTGGGCGCGGCTCGCGCAGCTCGACTGGATCCTGCCGCCGCCCAACACGCCCATGCGCAGGACCTACAACGCGATCTTCGTCGGCGCGGGCGTCCAGCCGCCGCTGCCCATCCTGGAGACCACGGCGATCCGGAGCATCGAGACGGTGCTGCGCCAGGAGCCCAACGCCATCACCATCTTCGCGCGCGACGTGCTGGCCGGCATGGAGCCCGCGGGCCACTGGGCCGCGCTCCCCTACCGCCTGAGCTGGAACCTGCCGCCGGTGAGCTTCTTCACGCTGAAGGAGCTCGAAGCCCACCCCACGGTGCGATCGCTGCGCGGCGCGGTGGTCGAGACGGCGCGGCGCATGAAGCGCTCCGCCGGCTGAACCCTTTCACGCGGACGGCCGGGCAAGCGTCGCCAGCTTCTTTCTCGCCGCCTGCAGCAGCCCGCCCTTCTCGACGGGCAGCTGCGCCTTGGTATCCCCGAGCGCGATGATCTCGTGCACGTTGTCGGCGGCGAGCTTCGAGGCCAGCGGATCGCGCGGCGACATGCCGTCGAGCCTGCCGAGCGGAATGACGTGCACCTTGAGGTGGCGACTCATGCTCTTCGACAGCTTCTGGCAGGCCGCCGCCATGGTGGCCTCGTCGGGCACGAGCTGGCCATGCACGACGAGCAGCTCCACGGTGCCCTGCGCGTCCTCGCCCAGCACGAAGGCGCGCACGACCGAGTCCTTGAACTTGGACCGCAGCATGGAACGGATCGGCTCCGCCACGGCGAACGACTTGAATGCGATGCGCCGCAGTTCGTCGTGGAAGACGAAGGAGCGATCGACCTGCAGGGTCTCGGCCTGCTCGGCCTTCGCCGCCTGCCGCTTCACCATGCCGCTCTTGACGAGATGCTCCACGGTGAGCGCCGCATCGGCCTCGCCGAGCTTCGAGCGCCTGGCGAGTTCGCCGGTCGGAAGTTGCTGATCGGGTGCCGCGTACAGGATCGCGAGGAGCTTCTGCACTTCGGGAGAAAAAAGGAAATCCGCGGCACTCATCCTGGTTGGCTACTGAGCAAAAAAGCCCGCATTATCCGGCGGCGACTTCCGCGTCATCGTGTCGATTTGCGTCCTGCTTTCGCGGGCCGCTCCGCGCCCCGGCCGCTTGCCCGAGGTACCTGCCCCAGCGCCGGCTTCAGGAGCGGTGCATGGCTGCCGAGAAAGTCCCACAGCGCAGACGCCACGGGGCCGTGCGGCCTGTCGCGCAGCCGCGCGACCACGAGGTCCTCGACGATGCCCGGAAAGTGCCGCCCCGCGATGGACAGCAGCCGCCCTTCCTTCAGCTCGGACTCGACGAGAAAGCGCGGCAGGTGGCCCCACGCCATGCCGTTCACGATGAGTTCCTTCTTCATCAGCATGTCTGGCACCGAGCACTGCGGCGCGCCTTCGACCACGTAGTGCTGCGTTTCGGGCGCGCGGCGGGCGGAGTCGCGGATCACGCATTGGGCGAAGCGCTGCATCTGCTGCGGCGTGATCGCAGCCGTGACCGGGAACGGCAGGAAGCCCGCGGCCACGACCGGCACCATCGCCACCTTTCCGAGGTCGATCCAGTCGAGGCGCACGTCGCTCTTGGCGACCCGGTGCACGATGAGATCGGCCTCGCCGTCGAGCAGGCGCTCCCACGGCCCGGTCACGGATTCGAACTGCAGATGAAGCCGCGTCTGCGGCCACGCGCCGAAGAAGCGGCCCAGCAGCTGCAGCACGGGCGTCAGCGGGCACAGGTCTCCGAGCACGACGCGGAGCTCGGCCTCCTGCCCCATGGCCAGCTGCTCGGCGTAGGTCTTCAGGTCGCCCGCTTCCCGAAGCAGCGATTCCGCCTTGCGATGCAGCGCGCGCCCTGCGTCCGTCGGCTTCACGCGGTAGCCGGAGCGGTCCAGCAGCGTGATGCCCAGCTGCTGCTCCAGCTTGGCCACCGAGGCGATCACGGAAGGGTGCGTGCGGTGCAGCCGTTCCGCCGCGGCCTGGAAACCGCCGTGGCGCAGGACGGCGTCGAAGCATTGCAGATCGTGGAGCGTGAAGGTGGATGACATCGTTGGCTCTTCATACAAAGATGGTCTGAACTTTGTAGTATCCGCCGCGCCGGTGCCTGCCTACGATGAAGCCATCGTCAAACACATCGCAAGGCCACGCACCATGGACTCGAACCTTTCCTTCTTCACCACTGGCGACGGCGTTTCCATCGCCTACCGCTTCGACGGGGACGCCGGCCTGCCGGTGCTGCTGCTGTCGAACTCCATCGGAACCGATCTGCACATGTGGGACGCGGAGGTTCCGCGGCTCGTGCGCCACTTCCGCGTGCTGCGCTACGACGCCCGCGGCCATGGCGCGTCCGGCGCACCGGCGGTGCCCTACTCGCTCGACCGTCTCGGGCGCGACGTCGTCGAGCTGCTCGACGCGCTGGGGCTGGAACGCGTCCACGTGCTCGGGCTGTCCCTCGGCGGCATCGTCGCCCAATGGCTGGGCGTGCACGTGCCGGAGCGCATCGACCGGCTGGTGCTGTCGAACACCGCCGCCTGGCTGGGCCCGGCCGGCCAGTGGGACCAGGCCATCGCCGGGTTGATGGCCGCGCCGGACATGACATCCACGGCCGACACCTTCCTGCGCAATTGGTTTCCCGCCCGCATGCTCGAGGCCCGCGGAGCCACCATCGAGGCGTTCCACAGGACGCTGCTGCGCACGCCCAGGGAAGGCATCGCCGGCAGCTGGGCCGCCGTGCGCGACGCCGACCTGCGCAGGACGCTGCGCCTGATCGCGAGCCCCACGCTCGTCATCGCGGGCGAGCAAGACACCGTGACCTCGGCCCGCCACGGCGAGGAGCTCGCGGCGGGCATTCCGGGTGCGCGCTTCGAGCTGCTGCCGGTGGTGCACCTATCGAACGTCGAGCAGGGCGAGCGCTTCGTCGAACTGGTGCTGGGGTTCCTGGGCGCCGATGCGGAGGCCCGCAAGGAGCCTGTTCCGGAAGCCGGCTGAAGGCCTGGCGCGCTCAGGCCCGGGCAATGAAAAAAGGCCTGCTCCCGAAAGAGCAGGCCTTCAGTGACAAGTCCGGGTAACCGGCTTCAGAACGGAATGTCGTCGTCCATGTCGTCGAAGCCCGACGACGACTTGGCCGGTGCCTGGCGCGGAGCCGGCGCCGGAGCGCGCGGTGCAGCCGCGGGCGCACGCGGGGCGTAGCCGCCACCGCCGCCACCACCACCACCGCTGCCTTGCGAGTAGCCGCCGCCACCGCCACCACCGTAGCCGTCGTCATCGCTCGGGCCCGACGGGCCGCCCTGGCCCTGGCGGCTGCCGAGCATCTGCATCTGATCGGCGCGGATCTCGGTGGTGTACTTTTCGATGCCGTCCTTGTCGGTCCACTTGCGCGTGCGCAGGCTGCCCTCGACATAGACCTGCGAGCCCTTGCGCAGGTACTGGCCGGCGATTTCGGCCAGGCGGCCGTTGAAGACGATGCGGTGCCACTCGGTGGCCTCGCGCATTTCGCCGCTTTGCTTGTCCTTCCAGCGATCGGTGGTGGCCACTGTGACGTTCGCGACCTGGTCGCCGCTCGGGAATGTACGCATCTCGGGGTCGCGCCCCAGATTGCCGACGACGATGACTTTATTGACCGATGCCATATGCACTGCCCCTGATAAGTAGATGGAGGAGAAGGTTGAGAAGAACCCTCGATTGTGCCCCAAGGCGACCGCCCGTACTCCCGCCGGATGCCAGAATGGGCCTTTGCGATGAATCGGGAACCTGACTTTTTCGAGCATCTGCGCGCCGAGCTGTCGAGCGGGCGCGTCTGGCTCGACCGCGTCATCGTGCTGGGCTACGCCATCGCGGCAGGCCTCTTCGTGGTGGGCTTCACGCTGGCCAGCGACTGGGTCTTCGGCGAGTTCCACCGCTTCTACCGCGCCTGGCCCTGGGCGGTGCTGCTGACCACGCCGCTGCTCACGGCCGGCATCGTCTGGTTCACCCTGCGTTTCTTCCCCGGAGCCGGCGGCTCCGGCATTCCCCAGATCAAGGCCGCGCTGCATCCGGCCCTGCCCGGCGAGCGGCGCTTCGTCTTCGCCTCGCTGCGGCTGACGGTCGCGAAGATCGGACTGGGCGTGGCGGGTTTCGCGGCCGGCCTGTCGATCGGGCGCGAAGGCCCCTCCGTGCAGGTGGCGGCGGGCGTGATGCAGCATGCGCGCCGCTGGCTCTCGCCCAACACGGCCATCGACGGGCGCGCGCTGCTGGTGGCCGGCGGTGCCGCCGGCATCGCGGCGGCATTCAACGCACCGCTGGCGGGCGTGGTGTTCGCCATCGAGGAACTGTCGGGCCGGCTCGAGGCGCGCTCCAGCGGACTGATCATCACGGCCATCGTGCTGGCGGGCCTGGTGGCGGTCTCGGCCTTCGGCAACATCAGCTATTTCGGCGTGATCCGCGTGCCCCGGCTGGGCTGGGACGTGCTCGCGCCCGGCCTGCTGGTCACGCTGCTGAGCGGCGCCGCGGGCGGACTCTTCGCGCGGCTGCTGATCGCTTCGCTCACGGGCACGGCCGGACGCTTCAATCGCTGGCGGGCGCGCTTTCCGGTGCGATTCGCGGCCGTGGGCGGACTGGCGGTAGCCGTCATCGGGCTGGTCACGGGCGGCGTCACCTTCGGCGCGGGCTCCGAGGCGGTCAAGCAGATGCTGCAGGGCCACGACGAGCTCACGCCGCTGTACACCGTGCTGAAGTTCGTCGCCACCTGGCTCACGGCCTGGTGCGGCGTGCCGGGCGGCATCTTCGCGCCGTCGCTGTCCATCGGCGCGGGCATCGGCGACGCGGTGGCCCGGCTGGCCAGCAGCGAGCAGGGGCCGGCGCTCATCGCCATGGGCATGGCCGGCTTCCTGGCGGCGGTGACGCAGGCGCCGCTCACCGCCTTCATCATCGTCATGGAAATGGTCGACGGCCACTCGATGGTGCTGAGCCTGATGGCCGCCGCCATGCTGGCCAGCCTGGTCTCGCGGATGATCAGCCGCCCGCTGTACGACACGCTGGCCGAGCACATGGTGGGCCGGGCGATCAGCAGTGGGGGCAGCGGGGGTGGCACCGAAGCGGTGCAGCCGCCGCCATCGCCGGAAGTCCCCACGCCCAAGCCTCCAGAGCCCGGCCACTCGCCATGAAATCCCCGGCGGTCTATCATGTCCGGTTGCCCTCGGACGATCGCCCCCTTGAATTCAAAAACCACTGAATACACCGACGCCGACG
This sequence comes from Variovorax gossypii, assembly GCF_003965815.1. Lineage (GTDB taxonomy): Bacteria > Pseudomonadota > Gammaproteobacteria > Burkholderiales > Burkholderiaceae_C > Variovorax > Variovorax gossypii. The sequence goes on from NZ_RXOE01000006.1 coordinate 15,125, forward strand.
CGGAAAGCGCTCGCGACGCGGAACTCGAACGCAATACCTACCTCGGCGCGGTGCTGGCGCAGCAGCGCATCAGCATCCGGGGTGCGCGCACGCACAACCTGAAGAACGTCGACCTCGACATCCCGCGCAACAAGCTGGTGGTCATCACCGGCCTGTCGGGCTCGGGCAAGTCGAGCCTGGCCTTCGACACGCTGTATGCGGAAGGACAGCGGCGCTACGTCGAGAGCCTGTCGGCCTATGCGCGGCAGTTCCTGCAGTTGATGGACAAGCCCGACGTCGACGTGATCGAGGGCCTCTCGCCCGCCATCAGCATCGAGCAGAAGGCCACCAGCCACAACCCGCGCTCCACCGTGGGCACGGTGACCGAGATCCACGACTACCTGCGCCTGCTCTACGCCCGCGCCGGCACGCCCTACTGCCCCGACCACCACCTGCCACTGCAGGCGCAGACGGTGTCGCAGATGGTCGATGCGGTGCTGGCATTGCCCGACGAGCCCCGGCTGATGATCCTGGCGCCCGTGGCGCGCGAGAAGAAGGGCGAGTTCCTCGAGCTCTTCGCCGAGATGCAGGCAGCCGGCTACGTGCGCTTCCGCGTCGACGGGCAGACCTACGAATACAACGACCTGCCCAAGCTCAAGAAGACCGAGAAGCACGACATCGACGTCGTCATCGACCGCCTGCGCGCGCGCCCCGACATGCAGCAGCGCCTGGCCGAGAGCTTCGAAGCCGCATTGCGCCTGGCCGAGGGACGCGCCATCGCGCTGCAGTTGGGCGCCGAGGGTGCGCCCGACAAGGAGCACCTGTTCAACGCCAAGTTCGCCTGCCCGATCTGCCACTACTCGCTGTCGGAGCTGGAGCCGCGCCTGTTCTCGTTCAACTCGCCCGTGGGCGCCTGCCCCAGCTGCGACGGCCTCGGCCACCGCGAGGTGTTCGATCCGGCGCGCGTGGTGGCCTTTCCATCGCTGTCGATGGCCAGCGGCGCCGTCAAGGGCTGGGACCGCCGCAACGGCTACTACTTCAGCATGATCGAGAGCGTCGCGAAGCACTACAAGTTCGACGTCGACGCGCCCTTCGAATCGCTTCCCGCCTCGGTGCAGCACGTGCTGCTGCACGGCTCGGCCGCCGAGGAGATCAAGTTCAACTACACCATGGAGTCGGGCAACTTCGCGGGCAAGAAGCTCACGAAGAAGCATCCCTTCGAGGGGATCATCCCGAACATGACGCGGCGCTACCGCGAGACCGACTCCGTGATGGTGCGCGAGGACCTCGCGCGCTTCCGCAACCTGCAGCCCTGCCCCGACTGCGGCGGCTCGCGACTGCGGCCCGAGGCGCGCAACGTGTTCCTGGTCGACGAGAGCGCCGCCGACAACGGCGCCGAGCGTCCGCGCATGGCCATCTTCGAGCTCAGCCGCCTCACGCTGCGCGATTCGCTCGACTGGTTCCAGAAGCTCAGGCTGCGCGGCGCCAAGGCCGACATCGCCGACAAGGTGGTGCGCGAGATCGGTCTGCGCCTGAAATTCCTGAACGACGTGGGCCTGAACTACCTGAGCCTGGACCGCAGCGCCGAAACGCTCTCTGGCGGCGAGGCGCAGCGCATCCGCCTCGCCTCGCAGATCGGCTCCGGACTCACCGGCGTGATGTACGTGCTCGACGAGCCCAGCATCGGCCTGCACCAGCGCGACAACGACCGCCTCATCGGCACGCTCAAGCACCTGCGCGACATCGGCAACAGCGTGATCGTGGTCGAGCACGACGAGGACATGATCCACGCCGCCGACCACGTGATCGACATGGGCCCCGGTGCCGGCGTGCACGGCGGCCGCGTGATGGCGCAGGGCACCTACACCGAGGTTTCGTCCAACCCTGACTCGCTCACCGGCCAGTACCTCTCGGGCGCACGAAAGATCGAAGTGCCCAAGCACCGCACCGCCTGGCTGCCGGCGACGAAGCAACCCGCCTTCCATGAAGGCAAGAAGCCCCCGCGCTTTCCGCCCAGCCCCGCCGCCGAGCGCCGCGCCGCGCGCGAGGCAGCGCACCTGGCGACGCAGACCGACCTGCAGGAAATCCGCGTCGTCGGCGCCACCGGCAACAACCTGAAGAACGTGAGCGTGGCCTTCCCCGTCGGCCTGCTGACCTGCGTGACGGGCGTGTCGGGCTCGGGCAAGTCCACGCTGGTGAACGACACGCTCTACACCGCGGTGGCGCGCACGATCTACCGCGCGCACGAGGAACCGGCCGCGCACGAGTCGGTGGAAGGCATCGAGTACTTCGACAAGGTCATCAACGTCGACCAGAGCCCCATCGGCCGCACGCCGCGCAGCAACCCGGCCACCTACACCGGCCTGTTCACGCCCATCCGCGAGCTCATGGCCGAGACCAACACCGCGCGCGAGCGCGGCTACGGCCCGGGCCGCTTCAGCTTCAACGTGGCCGGCGGGCGCTGCGAGGCCTGCCAGGGCGACGGCGTGGTGAAGGTCGAGATGCACTTCCTGCCCGACGTGTACGTGCCCTGCGAGGTCTGCCACGGCCAGCGCTACAACCGCGAGACGCTCGAGGTGCTCTACAAGGGCAAGAACATCGCGCAGATCCTGGAGATGACGGTCGAGGCCGCGCACGACTTCCTCAGGGCCGTGCCGACAATCGAGCGCAAGCTGCGCACGCTGCTCGACGTGGGCCTGAGCTACATCAAGCTGGGCCAGTCGGCCACCACGCTGTCGGGCGGCGAGGCCCAGCGCGTGAAGCTCGCGCTGGAGCTCAGCAAGCGCGACACCGGCCGCACGCTCTACATCCTTGACGAGCCGACCACCGGCCTGCACTTCGCCGACATCGAGCTGCTGCTGAAGGTGCTGCACCAGCTGCGCGACGCGGGCAACACCATCGTCGTGATCGAGCACAACCTCGACGTCATCAAGACCGCCGACTGGCTCATCGACATGGGCCCCGAGGGCGGTGCCGGCGGCGGCACGGTGGTGGGTGAGGGCACGCCGGAAGACATCGCGGCGAACGAGGCGAGCCATACGGGGCGGTACCTGAAGCGGCTGCTGAAGTAGCCGCGCCCTGCACGAATGCACGGGCCGCGCCACAATCGCGCCCCATGCCTTCCTTCACCCCGCGCCAGTTCGTCATCCTCGTTCTCCTGACCCTCGCGTGGGGCTTCAACTGGCCGGTGATGAAGCTCGGCGTGGCCGACTACCCGCCGCTGGGCTTCCGCGCGATCTCGATCTGGCTCGGCCTGCCGGTGCTGGCCATCGCGCTGGTGTGGCTCAAGGTGCCGTTCCGCGTGCCGCGCAGCGCGTGGCCCGAGCTGGTCTGGCTGGGCGCCACCAACATGTTCGTCTGGCACGCCTGCATCATCCTCGCGGTGAAGGCACTCTCGGGCGGGCGCGCCGCGATCCTGGGCTACACGATGCCGGTGTTCTCGGCCGTCATCGGTGCGCTGCTGTTCTCCGCCGCGCTCACGCGGCGCGCGTGGCTGGGCGTTGGCGCCTGCGCGGTCGGCGTGGGGCTGCTGCTGTGGCACGAACTCACGAACCTGTCGGGCCGGCCCGGCTACGTGGCGCTGGCACTGGTGGCCGCGGCCACGTGGGCGCTGGGCACGCAACTGCTGCGCCACACGCGCATCGGCCTGCCGACGCTCACGCTCTCGTTCTGGATGACCGCGATGACGGCCGTGGTGATGACGGTGCTCTCGCTGCTCTTCGAGCGCGAGCAGCTCTACTGGCCGGGCCGCGTGGCATGGGGTTCGATCCTCTACAACGCGGTGCTGATCTTCGGCTTCGCCCACGCCGCGTGGTTCTACCTTGCGCGCGGCCTGCCGCCGATCGCGTCGACGCTGAGCGTGATGTTCATCCCGGTGCTCGGCGTCTTCAGCGGCGCGGTGTGGCTCGGCGAGGCCGTGCACTGGCAGGACTGGGTGGCGGTGGCGCTGATGATGGTGGCCATCGCCTCGGTGCTCTGGCCCTCGAAGACAGCCAGGAGCTGAACCCAGACCTCAGGTGGTCGTCTGCACGTGCAGGCGGCTGGTCTTGCAGCGGTGCAGCGCGCGGTAGTGCTCCAGCGGCCTGCCATTGGCGCCGTAGGCGATCGACTCGATGCGCAGCAGCGGCTCGGGCTGCGGCAGGTTGAGCAGGTCGCAGGTCTCGGCGTCGGGCAGCACGGCGTCGATCCAGCGTTCTGCGCGCACCAGCCGCAGGCCGTACTGGCGGCGCAGCACGTCGTAGAGCGAGCGGTCGTCCAGGCGCGTGCGGTGCAGGCCGGGCGCCAGGTCGGCGGGCACCACGGTTTCAACCAGCAGGCGCAGCTCTCCGTCCACGCTGCGCAGGCGCTTGAGCGCGACCACCTGCGTGTCGTCGGTCAGGCCGAGCGACGCGGCCTCCTGCTCGGTGGGCGCGCGCAGCTCCTGCGCGAGGATCTGCGTGCGCACCGAGCGGCCCTTGCGTTCCATCTCGTCGGAGAAGCCGAGCACGGTGGAGACGAAGTCTTCATCCCGCTCGCGCGCCGACACGAAGGCACCCCGACCCTTGATCTTGTAGATGAGGTTGTTGCGCACCAGGTCGGCCAGCGCCTCGCGCACCACGATGCGCGAGATGCCGAACTGCTCGCCCAGCTCGGCTTCGGACGGCAGCTTGGCGCCGATGGGCAGCACGCCCTGCAGGATCTGCATGCGCAGCGCGTCGCGGAACTGGGCCCACAGCGGGGACTCGGAGTCGCGGTCGAGGACGGTCGAAATTTCGGTCTGAGAGTTCACGTCGAGGGCTGGCCCATGGCCTGAGGAGTCATCAATGATGCATCGAAAGATGCCGGCGCATCGGCCGCCACCGGCGAAAGCCGCACGCCGTGGCGCTCGCGCAGCGCGGTGGCGCAGGCCTTCAGCTCGGCATGCTGCTGCGCCGAGTCCCAGCCCAGCGCCTCGGCGGCGATGCCGGCCATCTCGGCCAGCGCGGCGTCGGTGACGAGCCCGCGAATTGCCAGCAGCGTGCGCCGGATCACGAGGTCGTCCAGGTGCACCACGCCGGTTTCGAGACACAGGTACGAAAGCTCGGCGACCGAATAGTCGGGCGCATGACGCAGCGGCATGTCGCCCGAGGCGGCCAGGCGCTGCGCCAGCGGCAGCGCCTTCGATCCGTAGCGCCGCAGCAGCACCTGCGCGCGCGTGCGGCTCATGCCCGAGGCGCCGACCATGCGCTCGACGAAGCGCTCGGCCGCCTGCGCATCGGCCGGCAGCTCGGCACCGCCGCCGATGGGCAGCATGTCCGTCGACGCCGTGCGCGGACGGCCCAGTTGCTTCAGCACTTCGTTGGTGGCTTCCTCGGCGAGCGCGCGAAAGGTGGTCCACTTGCCGCCGACGAGGCCGACGACGGGAATATCGCGCGTGGCGCTCGGCGGATCCAGCACCACCGAGTGGTCGCGCGAGATCTGCCCCGGCTTGTCGGCGTCGGAGCGCGCGAGAGGCCGCACGCCGACGTACGTGTAGACGACATCGCCGCGGTCGAAGCGCAGGTTCGGGAACACCTCGGCCAGCACTTCGAGCAGGTAGTCGACCTCCTCCGGCTCGGTCGCGATCTTGTCGGGGTCTTCCACCGGGATGTCGGTGGAGCCCACCAGCACGCGGTCGAGGAAGGGATAGACGATGCACACGCGCCCGTCCACCGCCTCGAAGTAGGCCATGCGGCCTTCGAGCGCATCGCGCAGCGCGGGATGGTCGAGCACGAGGTGCGAGCCCTTGGTACCCATCACGCGCGGACCGCCGCCGCCGAGCACCGCGGTGCTCCGGTCCAGCCAGGCACCGCTGGCGTTCACCACGGTGTCGGCCGTCACGCGCACCAGAGCGCCGGTGATCTCGTCGCGCAGCGTGATGATGTTGCCCGCGCAGCCCATCACGCGGCAGTAGTTGGTGGCGGCCGAGCGCGGCTGGTCGCGGCAGGCATCGCCGATCAGCTCGAGGATGAGCCACTCGGGGTGGCTGATCCACGCGTCGAAGAAGGTGGCCGTCCAGCGCACCGCCGCGCGGAACAGGCTGCGGTCGCCCGGCGGCACGCGGCTGATGCGGTGGTTGGGCATCACGCGCTGGCGACGGCCCAGCAGGTCGTACAGGCGCAGGCCCGCGGCCACCGCCAGCAGCCCGCGCGTGCGCTGCGGCGGCGTGCGACCGAAGAACTTGAGCGCGCTGCTCATCAGGCCGCCGAAGAAGCTCGACAGCGGCACCACCGTCTTCAGCGGCTGCACCAGATGCGGCGCGTTGCGCAGCAGCAGGTTGCGCTCGCGCGTGGCCTCGGCCACCAGCGAGAAGCTGCCGTTCTCCAGGTAGCGCAGGCCGCCGTGGATCATGCGCGAGGGCGCGCTGCTGGCGCCTGCACTGAAGTCGCCCTTGTCGACGATGAGGCAGTCCACGCGCTGCAGGCACAGGTCGCGGAACACGCCCACGCCGTTGATGCCGGCGCCGATGATGACCGTCGAGAAATGGCGGTCCGCCAAAGAAGCAGGACGAACGAAAGGCAGTTGCCAGGCGCTCATCGGGCACCTCCCGCCAGATGGGAAAACACAGGAGACATGGTGTCGATCAGTTCGTTGAAGCCGGCGATGAAGTCGGCATGGGCGCGCGCCTGGGCTGCGTCGGGTGCGACGGTGTCGCAGGGCGCGAGCAGGGCGCTGCCCTGCTCCGCGCGGTCGATGCCTTGCGACATGGCGGCGTAGATGGCGGCGCCGCGCGCGCCGGTCTCGTCGTCGGCGCAGCGCTCGACCGGGTGGCCGAGGAAGCCCGCCAGCAGGCGCACGAGGCGCGTGTCGCTTGCGCCGCCGCCGAGCACGGTGGATGCGGACACCGGCAGCCCGCAGGCCGCGAGGCGCGCCGTGTGCCGTGCGTGCAGCGCGGCAACCGCATCGACCACCGCGCGCGCCATGTCGCCGCGCGTGTGATGGCTCTTCAGGCCGACGAAGCCCGCCGTCACGCCACCGCCGCCGTTGACGAAAGGCAGGAAGCGCAGGCCGCCGGCACCCAGCGGCACCGACATCGCCAGGTCGACCACCGCGCGCGAATCGGGCAGCCCGAGCACGCCGGCCAGCCATGCGATGTTGGCCATCGACGAGGGGCTGTTCTCCATGTAGAGGCGCTTGTCCTCGCGTCCGAAATTGACGACGGCGGCCACCGCGGGCTTGGGCTCGATCACCGGCCCGATGACGGCGTTCACACACCAGGTGCCGAAGACCGACACCGCGCGCGAGCGCCCCTCGGCGCAGATCGCGGTCATCGAGGCGAGCAGGTCGATGGCGCCCATCGCCACGGGAATGCCGGCGGGCAGGCCGCACAGCGCGGCTTCCGAAGGCCGCAGCCTGCCGACGATCTCGCCGCTGGGCACCAGCGGACCGAAGACGCGCGGGCCGAGATCCGCGATGCCGGACGCATCGAAGGCCGCCTGCGACCAGGTGCCCGTCTCGATCGACACAAGCCCGGCGGTGCTCGCATCGCTGGCGTCGGTCGCGATCTCGCCCGTCAGCAGGAAGCCGAGGTAGTCCTTCGCGAACATCAGCCGGCGCACCGCGCCGCGCTGCACGGCATCGGTGCCCAGCAGCTCGGCCGCGATCACCGTGGGCTGGCCGGGCCAGGGCTGGCAGCCCACGTCGGCGAAGAGCGCAGGGCCGTGGCCGAGCGCGAGGGAGCGGGCACGCGCGTCGGCGCGCTGGTCGGTGGAGGCGACGGCGCGTCCGCCCACGAGCTCGTTGCGCGCGTCGAGCGCATAGAGCCCCGCGCCGTGGCCGGTGCAGCCGATGGCGCGGACCTCCGCCACGCGGTCTCCGAGTTGATGGGCGACGTCGCGCAGCACGTGGGTGAGCGCTGCGCGGATGGCCGTCGCGCTCACTTCGCATCCCCCTCCGGGCAGCCGGTCGTGCGGCAGTGGCATTCGGGACAGGGCGACGGAGCGGCCGCTCCCGGCTTCGAGGGCCAGGGCTTTCAGGCTGCTCGACCCCATGTCGATGCCGATCAGTATGTTTGGCTTCATGTCATAACAGCTTCGGCTGAATAAAAGCACCTTGCCAGTAGCGTTTCCCCTAGTTATCCCTGCAAACGGCCAGCGCGTACATTCTAGCCTGTCATAACAACTGATGTGACAAAGAGGTTCCAAGGGCTGCCCTGAAAAGCGGCAGCCACAAGCTGTGCCACCCAACGTGAGGAGACAAAAAATGAGGCGTAATTTCCTGAAGTCCGCAGCCGCAGCCGGCATCGGCCTGGCCGGCGCAAGCGCGTTCGCGCAGCAGCAGGCGGCTGCCCCCGCCGCGGCAGGCGGCCTGCGCGGCAATTCGAGCGACGTCTACGTGATGAACGTGATGGTGTCGGGGGTCGAGTACTGGTTTCCGGTCTACGAAATGATGAAGCAGCTCGGCCGCACGCTGGGCGTTCGCACCCGCTACACCGGCACGCCCGAGTACGACGTGAACAAGCAGCTCGCGTCCTTCGAGCAGGAGCTGGCGCGCAAGCCCGCGGGCATCCTGCTGCACCCGATGAACCCCGACCCGTTCATCGAGCCGATCAACCGTGCCGCGGCGATGGGCATCCCGGTCGTCACCTTCGCGGCCGACTCGCCGAACTCCAAGCGCACCTCCTTCGTCACCTCCGACAACGACCGCGAAGGCACGCAGGCCGCCGACGCCATCGCGGCCTCGCTGGGCGGCAAGGGCGAATACGCGGTGCTGGAGAACCCCGGCCAGGACAACCACGACCGCCGCATCGCCGCCTTCATCAACCGCATGAAGGCCAAGCACCCCGGCATGAAGCTGGTCGGCCGCGCCGCCAGCAACCAGGACCCGAACAAGGCCTACCAGGCGGTGCTGAGCCTCGCGCAGGCCAACCCGAACCTGGGCGCGCTCTTCATGCCCGAGGCCAACTCCGCCCTCGGCGCGGCGCAGGCCAAGGTCGAGACCAAGAAGAACATCAAGGTGATGTGCTGCGACGTGAACGCGAAGATCCTCGACATGATCAAGTCGGGCGACGTGTTCGGCTCCATCAACCCGAACCAGGGCATGCAGGGCTACATGGGCATGATGATGCTGTTCCTGGCCAAGAACCCGGGCCTCATCGACCCGATGAACGACGCCAAGCGCAACGGCACCAACCCGATGGCCGTACCCTTCCTGGACAACGGCCTGTCGGTGGTGAGCAAGGCCAACGCCGACGACTTCTACTGGGACAAGTACCTCGCCCGCCGCGGTACCAAGGGCATCGGCGAGTGAATGGGCACGAAGCGATGAGCGCACTGCTCGAATTGCGGGGCATCAGCAAGCGCTTCGGCGCTTCGCGCGCGCTCTCGGGCGTGGACTTCACGCTGCACCGCGGCGAGATCCACGCCCTGTGCGGCGAGAACGGCGCGGGCAAGTCCACGCTGATGAACATCATCGACGGCATCCACCAGCCGGACGAGGGCGAGATCTCGCTCGACGGCCGGAAGGTGGTGATCGACGGCCCGGCGCACGCCATGCGCCTGGGCATCGGCCTGGTGCACCAGGAGATCGCCCTGTGCGGCGACGCCACCGTGGCCGAGAACATCTTCATGCCGGAAATCAACGCCGGCAAGAGCGCGTGGATGAACTACGCGAGCCTCAACGAACGCGCGGCGAAGGTGCTGCAGCGGCTGGGGCAGGACGTGGACCCGTCCGCGCTGGTGAAGGACCTGAGCATCTCCACGCAGCAGCTCATCGAGATCGCGAAGGCGCTCACGCTGGACTGCAAGGTGCTGATCCTCGACGAGCCCACCGCCGCGCTGACCGACAACGAATCGGCCGCGCTCTTCAAGGTGCTGCATGACCTGCAGGCGCAGGGCATCGGCATCATCTACATCAGCCACCGCATGGCCGAGATCTTCGCGCACTGCTCGCGCGTGACCGTGCTGCGCGACGGGCGCGACGTGCACAGCGGCCCGCTGGCCGAGCTCGATGCCGACGGCCTGGTGCGCCGCATGGTCGGGCGCGACCTGGGCAACTACTACCCGCCCAAGCAGGATGAAACCTCGTCGGGCGAGCACGTGCTCGAGGTGACGGACATCGCCGACGGCGAGCGCGTGCACGGCGTGTCGTTCAGGCTCAAGCGCGGCGAGATCCTCGGCATCGCGGGCCTGATGGGCGCCGGCCGCAGCGAACTCGCCGAGACCATCTGCGGCCTGCGCACGGCCCGCGGCGGCAGCGTGCGGCTGCGCGGCAGGGAGCTCGCCATCCGCAAGTACAGCGACGCGCTGCGCGAGGGCATCGCCTATCTCAGCGAAGACCGCAAGGCGGCCGGCGTCTATCTCGACCTGCCGATCGCGCAGAACATCGCGTCGATGGCACTGAAGCGCGTGAGCTCGCGCTTCGGCCTGCTGCAGCGCGCGAGCGAACGCAAGCTCGCGATCGAGCTGGGCGCCAAGCTCAAGCTCAAGTCCGACGGCGTCGACATCGACGTCGCGAGCCTGTCGGGCGGCAACCAGCAGAAGGTGGCCATCGCCAAGCTGCTGGCCACCAACCCGTCGGTGCTGCTGATGGACGAGCCCACGCGCGGCGTGGACGTGGGCGCCAAGTCGGAGATTCATCACATCCTGCGCGACCTGGCCAGCCAGGGCGTGGGCGTGATCGTGATCTCCTCGGAGCTGCCCGAGATCATCGGGCTGTGCGACCGCGCGCTGGTGATCCGCGACGGCCGGCTCGCCGGCGAGGTGCAAGACAAGGACATGACGGAAGAGGCGCTGCTGCGGCTGGCCTCCGGACTTTGCGAAGAGGAAGCGACAGCATGAATTACCCAGCACAACTCGATGCGGGGACTGCCCCCGGTCTCCAGCAACGCCAATCGGGAGGAGGAGGTCCCGTGAAACCCGCCAGCAAACTCGGCAGCATGCGCGAGATGGGCCTCCTGCTCATCATCGCCGCGCTGTGCGTGGGCATGAGCTTCGCCTCGCCCTACTTCCTCACTTGGGACAACGTGCGCGCGATGCTGCTGTCGTTCTCCATCGAGGGCATCGTGGTGGTGGGCATGACCATCCTGCTGATCGTCGGTGGCATCGACCTGTCGGTGGGCTCGGTGGTGTGCTTCGCGATGGTGGTCACGGGCAAGCTCTTCCTCATGGGCTTCGACCCGTGGACGGCGGGGCTCATCGCCATCGCCGCCAGCGCCATGATCGGCGCGATGATCGGCGGCTGCGTCACGCGCATCGGGCTCAATCACTTCATTGCCTCGCTGGCTTTCATGGTGATCGTGCGCGGCCTGTGCCTCGCGCTCACGCAGGGCACGCCGCAGTCGCTGTTCTCGCTGCCGGCGGAGTTCAAGTTCATCGGCCAGGGCACGCTCTTCGGCATTCCGGCGGTGATCCTGATCTTCCTGGTGATCGTGGTGGTGAGCGACTTCGTGCTGCGCCGCTCCTCGCTGCTGCGCCGCGTGTTCTACACCGGCAGCAACGAGAAGGCTGCGCTCTATTCGGGCATCCGCGTGGGCCACGTCAAGTTCTGGGTCACGGTGCTGTGCGCTGCATCGGCCGGGCTCGCGGGCGTGATCTACACGGCGCGCTTCGGCGCGGCCACGCCGACCTTCGGCATGGGCATGGAACTCAACGTGATCGCCGCCGCGGTGATCGGCGGCGCCAGCCTCAAGGGCGGCTCGGGCACGGTGCTCGGCGCTGTGCTGGGCCTGGCGCTGCTGTCGGTGGTGACCAGCTCGCTGATCCTGCTCGACGTGTCGCCCTACTGGCAGGACGTGATCAAGGGCGTGATCCTGCTCGCGGCCGTGACCATCGACCACCTCATGAACACGAGAAAGACCAAGCGATGAGCAACAGCACCAACAACGCATCGGCCATGCAGAAGACCACGCTCGGCCCGTCGGGCATCGAGTGCTCGGCCATCGGCCTGGGCACCTGGGCCATGGGCGGCTGGATGTGGGGCGGCGGCGACAACGCGGCCGCCGTGCTTGCCATCCAGGCCTCGCTGGACGCGGGCGTGAACCTGATCGACACCGCGCCGGCCTACGGCCTCGGGCGCTCCGAGAGCATCGTCGGCACCGCGCTGAAGGGCCGGCGCCACGAGGCCGTGATCGCCACCAAGTGCGGCCTGGTCTGGCACACCCAACAGGGAACGCACTTCTTCGAAGAAGACGGCCACCCGGTGTACCGCTACCTCGGGCGCGAGTCGATCATCCACGAGGCCGAAGAAAGCCTGAAGCGCCTGCAGACCGACTACATCGACCTCTACATCACGCACTGGCAGGACAGCACCACGCCGGTCGAAGAGACGATGAGCACGCTGCTCGAACTCAAGAAGCAGGGAAAGATCCGCGCCATCGGCGTGAGCAACGTGAGCCCCGAGACGCTGGCCGAATACCTCCGGTACGGCCCGGTCGACGCCGCACAGGAGCGCTACAGCCTGATCGACCGCGAGATCGAGCAGACGCTGGTGCCGCTGTGCACCGAGCACAACGTGGCGGTGCTGGGCTACTCCTCGCTGGCGCTGGGCCTGCTCGCGGGCCCCATCGACCCCGAGCGCAAGTTCACCGGCGACGACCAGCGCGCCACCAACCCGCGCTTCAGCGCGCAGAACCGCGCGAAGCTCAAGGCCTTCTTCGAGGAGCTGGAGCCGCTGCGCAAGCAGCTCGAATGCTCCTTCGGCCAACTCATGATCGCCTGGACGCTGGCACGCGGAAGCATCTCGGTGGCGCTGTGCGGCGCGCGCGTGAGCAAGCAGGCCATCGAGAACGCAGGCGCCGGTTCGGTGCGCCTGCACGACGCCGCGCTGCAGCTGATCGACGCGGCAGCCGGCAGGCACCTGGGCTCGCTGGCCTGAGCCGCCCTCTTCTTTTCTGTCACACAACACACAAGGACTTCTTTCCGTATGTCGAAGGACAAGACCGCACGCCTGAACAGGCTGCTCAACAACGGGCGCTGCCTGGACATCGCGCTCGACCACGGCGTGTGCAACGAGCCGAGCTTCCTCGACGGCCTCGAGGACATGCCCTCGGTGATGGACCGTCTCGTGGCCGCCCGCCCCGACGCGATCCAGCTCAACTACGGCCAGTCCGACCTGCTGCAGGACCGCCCCGGCCGCGACAAGCCCGCGCTGGTGATGCGCATCGACATGGGCAACCCCTACAACGCCACGCGCCACCGCGTGATGTGGGCCGTGCTGCAGAACGAGCACGACCCGGTGCTGCCGGCGGTGCAGCGCGACGCCGCCTGCGTGGTGGTCAACCTCTTCATGCTGCCCGACGAGCCCGATCTGTTCCGCCAGTGCGTGCAGAACATCGCCCGCGTGCGCGCCGACTGCGACCGCTACGGCATGCCGCTGATGATCGAACCGCTGGTGATGCAGGCGCCGTCGGCCGGCAGCCGCTACTCGGTGGACGGCGATGCCGAGAAGATCGTCACGCTGGTGCGCCTGGCGCGCGACATGGGCGCCGACATCATCAAGGCGGACCCCACCACCGACCCCAAGGACTTCCACCGCGTGGTGCAGGCCGCGCGCTGCCCCGTGCTCGTGCGCGGCGGCGGCCGCGAGGACCTGCAGCAGGTGTTCGCGCGCTCGCGCGTGCTGATGGACGAAGGCGCCGTCGGCATGGTGTACGGGCGCAACGTCTACCAGCACGGCAATCCGTCGGCGGTGGTGGACGCGCTGATGGCCATGATCCACCGCGGCGCCAGCGCCAAGGAGGCATGGGACATCTACGAATCGGGTGGCGCGAAATGACATGACGAATACGCGCCCTCTTTAGGAGGAAGAAAGAAGGAAGAAAGCTCACGGCGGGCGACGGATGCGTCGCCCGCCGGGGTGCGTCCTGCGCGCGCGTTTTCTGCCACGCGCCCAGGCAGGCAAGGAAGAGACGAGAGAGACAAAGAGAAAAGACAAACACGGAGTTAGTTGGCCGAGAAGAAAACGGTTCCCCTGCGGACTTCAAACAACCTGGAGGCGACGATGAAAATCCGGTATTACTTGATGGCGTTCCTGCTGCCGTTCGTCACGCTGCTGACGCACGCGGCAATCACGGGGGTCAGTCCGATGACGACCCTGAACAACATGGCGACGGCGGTGGCCGAAGCCGTGGCCGATCCTCTCCCCCTGCAGGGACCGGGCCTCGGCAATCTCACCTACACCTCGGCCGAGCTGTTCAAGCCGGTCTCGATGATCACCAGTGCCGCGCATCCGCTGGACCCGGCGCACAGCAATGCCTACGAGTCGCGCGAGGTGCCCGCCACCTACCCGGGCCGCAAGGACTACGGCATGAACGCCGGCATCATGGTCAACGGCTACTTCCTGACCTCCTTCGCGCCGGACAGCGGCCTCGGCCCGGGCGGCTTCCTGCTGTACGACATCTCGAACCCGCGTCAGATCAAGCTCGTGAAGAAGATCTACGAGCCCGAGGGCCGCACGCAGGAGTTCCGCGAGACCCACTCCTTCGGCACCGCGAAGATCGGCGGCAAGACGTACGTGGTGCTGCCCAGCATCAACGGCGTCGAGTTCTGGGACTTCACCGACGTCAACGACATCAAGCAGGTGAAGAAGCTCGCGCTGCCCGGCGTCAACGGCGGCGACTACGAGAACGTCGCCTGGCAGCTCTGGTGGCAGGCGCCCTACCTGTACGTGGCCTCGGCGGGCCGCGGCATATTCATCGTCGATGCCACCGACCCCGCCAACGCCGTGGTGGCGAACCGCGGCGCCGGCAAGCCCAATCCGGTGCCGACCGGGGAGCTCGGCGGCTTCCGCATCGGCCCGATCTTCACCATGGGCAACCACATGGTGCTGACCTCGATGGACAACACCGCGGGCTTCTCCAGCCTCGACATCTCCGACCCGCTGAACCCCAAGGTGCTGGACACCGTGGGCTCCAACCCCAACTACTACGCCACCTGCTTCGACGGCAAGACGCTGCACGCCTCGGCGCGCGGCGGCGGCGCGAAGATGTACAGCTACGACCTGAGCGACCGCTCCAACTTCGTGGCCGAGGACAACCGCCTCGTCATCGACGAGCAGCTCTACTGCGCCACGCAGGACAACTACGTCATCCAGGGTGCGCAGACCTACATCCACAAGGTCGACGTGAGCAATCCGCTGAACCACGTCGAAGTGGGCCGCGGCAGCATCCTGCGCGAGGACGATCCGAACTTCTCGCACTCCGACAACGGCCAGGTCGCGGCCTTCGGCAACCTGATCTTCGTGGGCAACGACCACGGCTCGGGCAGCGGCTTCGTCGTGCACCAGGTCGACCCCGACACCACCAAGCCGGAAGTCAGGCAGGTCTCTCCCGCCGGCGACTCGAAGCAGCAGGCGCTGACCTCGCGCATCGGCCTGGGCATGAGCGACAGCATCCTGCCCGAGAGCGTGAACTCCAACACCTTCATCGTGCGCCCGGTGGGCGGCAACACGCTGGCGGGCACCTACAGCGTGCAGCTGGGCATCATCAACTTCCACCCCGCGCAGCCGCTGCAGCCGGGCACCAGCTACGAGGTGTTCCTGCCGGCCAACGGCGTGAAGGACTATGCGGGCAACGCCATCGGCGCGGACTACAAGTCGGTGTTCCACACCGGCAACGCCGCCGAAATCGGCCTGATGCACTACTGGACGCTGGCGGGCAACCTCTCCGACCAGATCGGCGCCAACAACGGCACGCCCGCCACCGGCGACGCCTTCGAGAGCATCGGCCTGAACTTCGCGAACCGCACGGCCGGCGTGCCGCTAAAGAGCGACACCGTGGCCACCGTGCTGGGCGGCAGCGCCTCGCTGAGCTTCTACATGAAGACCACGCAGGCCGGCGGCCCGAACTCCTGGACCGCGCCCGGCATCTTCGGACGCGACCAGTCCGGCGGCGCCGACGACGTGTTCTGGGGCTGGCTCGACAACAGCGGGCGCATCAAGCTCTCGGTCGGCAACGACGGCGGCACCACCTCCACCGCGGCGGTGAACGACGGCACCTGGCACCACGTCGTGATGACGCGCGACGCCGCCTCCGGCGCGCAGGCCGTGTACGTCGACGGCGCGAAGACCACCTCCACCGGTCCCACGGGCAACAAGGGCCTGTCGAACAAGTTCGCGGTGCTCGGCCAGATCCAGGGCAACGCGGCGCTCTTCAAGGGCACGCTGGCGGAAGTGCGCGTCTACGGCCGCGTGCTGAGTGACACCGACGTGAACACGCTGCGCGGCCAGGCCATCATCGGCGACCCCGGCATCGGCGGCGGGCCCAAGCTGGTGAACGGCCAGCTGGTGTTCAACCCGGCCACGCTGGGCAGCAGCGGCGCGCAGTACCGCTGGAACTTCGGCGACGGCACGCAGACGGCCTACTCGAACCAGGCGAACTACAGCTACACCTACACGCGCCCCGGCCACTTCACGGTGACGCTGACGGTGAAGGACGCCAGCGGCCGCGAGACCTTCTACACCTACAACCTCACGGTGATCATGCCGGTGACGGCGAAGGCGCCCACGCACACCACCAACATCGCGGGCGACGCGAACTCGGTGTACTCGGTCAACCCCGACAGCGGCACGGTCGCCGCCATCGACTCGCAGAGCCTCGTCAAGCGCTGGGAAGTGCGCGTGGGCGACGAGCCGAAGACGCTGGCCGTCGGCCCCGACGGACGCATCTGGGTCACGGTGCAGGGCGAGGACAAGCTGGTGGTGCTCAACGCCGCCGACGGCAGCCTCTCGGCCACCGTGCCGCTGGCCTACGGCAGCGGCCCCTACGGCGTGGCCTTCACGCCCGACGGCACCAAGGGCCTGCTGACGATGGAAAGCAAGTCGGTGCTGATGAGCTTCAACCCGAGCAACGGCACCACCACCGGCGCGGTCGCGCTGGAGGGCGCGCTGCGCGGCATCGCGGTCGAGTCGGGCTCGCAGGTGGCCTACGTCACGCGCTTCAAGTCGAAGATGACGGGCGGCCAGCTGCACAAGGTGAACCTGCAGAGCATGAGCGCCATCACCACCGTCGCGCTGCCGGTGGACACCACCACGGTGGACACCGAGAGCCGCGCGCGCGGCGTGGCCAACTACCTGAGCCAGGTGGTGATCTCGCCCGACGGCGCACGTGCCGTGCTGCCCTCGAAGAAGGACAACATCGTGCGCGGCAAGTACCGGGACGGCAACAACCTGGTGCACGACCAGACGGTGCGCTCCATCCTGTCGCAGGTCAACCTGCAGACGGCGGCGGAAGAGTTCGGCGAGCAGATCGACTTCGACGACCGGGCACCGGCACGCGCGGCGCTCTTCTCTCCCTCGGGCGACTACCTGTTCGTCGCGCAGATGGAAGGCAACCGCGTCGCCATCGTCGATCCGTACAGCCGCGCGGTGCGTGGCGAGATCAACGCCAGCAGCGCGCCGCACGGCCTGTACCTCGACGCGACGCGCAAGCGGCTGTTCGTCAACAACTTCCTGGCGCGCTCGGTGACGGTGCACGACGTGGCGACGGTGCTGTCGTCGGAGACCAATGTGCCGACCTTCCTGCAGACCGTGTCGACGGTCGCTGCGGAGCCCATGTCGCCGGCAGCTCTGCGCGGCAAGCAGGTGTTCTACAACGCGTCGGATCGCCGCATGAGCAAGGACAACTACATCTCCTGCGCGAGCTGCCATGCGGACGGCGGCGACGACGGCATGGTGTGGGACTTCACCCAGCGCGGCGAGGGCCTGCGCCGCACCATCAGCCTGCAGGGCCGGCGCGGCCTGGGCCACGGCAAGCTGCACTGGACGGCCAACTTCGACGAGGTGCAGGACTTCGAGAACGACATCCGCAACGAGTTCGGCGGCACCGGCTTCCTGACGAACGCGGACTTCGCGGCCACCTCCGACCCGCTGGGCGCGCCCAAGGCCGGCAAGAGCGCGCAGCTCGACGACCTCGCGGCCTACCTGACCTCGCTGACCAAGTACATGCGCAGCCCCGCGCGTGCGGCGGACGGCAGCCTCAGCGTGGACGCCGCGCGCGGCCAGACCGTGTTCAACACGGCGCAGTGCGCGACCTGCCACACCGGCGCCACCTTCCGCGACGGCGTGCGGCACGACGTGGGCACGATCCAGGCTTCCTCGGGCAAGGGCATGAACCAGCCGCTGGCGGGCGTGGGCTTCGACACGCCGACGCTGCTGGGCACGTGGAACACCACCGCGTTCTTCCACAACGGCCAGGCGGCCACGCTGCAGGACGTTCTCACGAGCGGCCACGGCAACGCCTCCAGCCTGCCGTCCAACGACGTGGTCGCCCTGCGCGAATACGTGCGCTCGCTCGACAACGACCCGACGCCGGTGGTCACGCGCATCCGCTCGAACCACAGCAACCTGTGCGTGAACGTGAAGGGCGCGGCGACCACGAGCGGCACGACGGTGGTGCAGTGGCCGTGCGGCAACGCGGGCAACGAGCGCTTCACCGTGACCCAGCTCGGTGGCGGCTTCGTGCAGTTCAAGGCCGAACACAGCGGCCTGTGCCTGGCGCAAAGCGGCACCGCGACGACCAATGCGGCCGTGGTCCAGCTGGCCTGCTCGGCCGGCGACACGACGCAGTGGAGCCTGGTCGGCGCGGCCCTGCGCAACCGCGCCTCGGGTTCGTGCCTGGACGTGCCGAACAATGCGACGACGCAGGACACGGCGCTGATCACGTGGACCTGCAACGGCGGCAACAACCAGAACTGGACGCAGCTTCAGTAGCAGGCAAACCCCCAGGCTGCGCGCACTTCGTGTCGCTTCGCCTACCCCCTTGCAGGGGGCAACACCTGCGGCCCGGCGAAGCCGGTTCCGCGGTGTTCCGCGAAGGAGCCGCCCGTTTTCACGGGCGGCTTTTTTTCTTTGTCTCGTCTGCATTGGCTGCATCCGCTCCATGACCTCTCACGTCATGGACCGTGCGCAGCCGCTCTGGGAAAGTACGTCCATCGAGGAAGCAATCAGTGCCTCGATTCACCAACCAACCAGGAGAAAACACCATGACCGGCTTCAACATCCTTCCCCTCGCAGTGGCCCTGCTGATCGGCGTCGCCGCCCTCGGCTCGTGCCTCGGCATCGGACTGGTCGGCCAGAAGTTCCTGGAGAGCACCGCGCGCCAGCCCGAGCTGGTCGATACGTTGCAGACCAAGTTCTTCCTGGTGGCGGGCGTGACCGACGGGGCGTTCATCATCGCCACCGGCATCGGCCTCTGGTTCGCCACCGCAAATCCTTTTGGCTAACCCCCAGGCTTCGCGCACTTCGTGTCGCTTCGCCCCCCTTGCAGGGGGCAACACCGGCGGCCCGGCAAAGCCGGTTCCGCGGTGTTCCTTAAACAGGCCCGCGCATCAGGAAGCAAGACGACGTATTGGCACCATTCGTGCTAGCACTGTTGACACCAAATTGTTTACAGCTAAAGTATTTAGCTATCAACGGTTTGATGTCGTCGGTGCCGCATGGGGCGGTGCCGGTGCGTTGTTTCTGCATCCTTTCCTGCCGGAGAACCCATGAGCCGCCTGCCCCCGAAGTCGCCCGCGCTGCCGCGCACCCTGCTTTCGCTGCTGCTGTGCGGCTCAGTCCTCGGTGCTGCGGTGTCCGCCACGGCCGCCCCTGTCAAGGTGGGCCTGGCCCTCGACATCTCCGGGCCGTTCGCGGCATTGGGCGCCGAGGCGCGCGACGGTTTCGCGCTCGGCATCAAGCAGCTGGGCGGCAAGCTCGGCGGGCAGGACGTCGAATTCGTGCAGGCCGACATGGCCGGCAGCCCCGACCAGGCCAAGCAGCTGGTCGACCGCATGATCCAGCGCGACAAGATCGACCTCTTCAGCGGCCCCATCGGCTCCAACGTGGCGCTGGCCGTGGGCCCGACGCTCTTCAACGCCAAGGTGCCCTACCTCTCGGCCAACGCCGGCCCGAGCCAGTTCGCGGGCGCGCAGTGCAATGCCTATTTCTTCGGCACCGCCTACCAGAACGACCAGTTCCACGAGGCCGCCGGCAAGTTCGCGCAGGATCGCGCCTTCAAGAAGATCGTGCTGATCGCTCCCAACTACCCGGCCGGCAAGGATGCGCTGGGCGGCTTCAAGCGCCAGTTCAAGGGGCAGGTGGCCGACGAGCTCTACACCAAGCTCGGCCAGATCGACTACGCCGCCGAACTCGCGCAGCTGCGCGCGGCCAAGCCCGACTCGATCTACTTCTTCCTGCCCGGCGCGATGGGCATCAACTTCATCAAGCAGTTCGTGGGCGCGGGCCTGTCGAAGGACATCACGCTCGTGACCAGCGGCTTCTCGGCCGACGAGGACGTGATCGGCGCAGTGGGCGAGCCCATGCTCGGCCTCTTCAACACCTCGCACTGGGCGCACGACCTCGACAACGCCGCCAACAAGGCCTTCGTGGCCGCGTTCCGCAAGGAATACAACGGCCGCTACCCGTCGGTGTACGCGGCACAGGCCTATGACGCGATCCTCGCGATGGACGCCGCCGTGAAGCAGGCCGGAGGCAACGCGCAGAACCGCGAAGCCGTGGTGGCCGCACTGAAGAAGGCCAACTACGCCTCGACGCGCGGCAACTTCAAGTACGCGAACAACCACTATCCCGTCGAGAACTTCTACCTGCGCGTGATCGGCAAGGACGCACAGGGCAAGGTCACGAACAAGCTGATCAACACCGTGCTCACGAACTACGGCGACTCCTACGCCGACAAGTGCCCATTGAAATAGGCTCGCCCCCAGGCTGCGCGGCACTTCGTGTCCGCTTTGCCAACCCCCTACCGGGGGCAACACCTGAGGCCCGGCGAAGCCGGTTCCTCGGTGTTCCCTGAAATCAATGCGGGCAACCCTCCTGATGGTTCTATGAGTGGAATTCTTGTTCTCGAGCAGTTGCTCAACGGCCTCGGCTACGGGCTGATGCTGTTCCTGCTGGCTGCGGGGCTCACGCTGGTGTTCGGCATCATGGATGTGCTGAACCTCGCGCACGGCTCGCTCTTCATGGCCGGCGCATACGTGGCGGCCGAGGCGCACACGCGCACCGGCTCGTTCGCGGCGGCCATCGTCATTGCGGTGGCGATCACGGTGGTCGTGGCGCTCCTGCTCGAAGTGCTGCTGATGCGCCGGCTCTACACGCGCGATCACCTCGCGCAGGTGCTCGCCACCTTCGGCGTGATCCTGGTGGCCGACGACATCGTGAAGATGGCCTGGGGCCCTTCGCCGGTGATGGCGCCGACGCCCGCCGCGCTCTCGGGGCCGGTCGACCTGATGGAGGGCCTGCCCTACCCGGCCTATCGCCTAGTCATTCTTGTCGGCGGCCTGCTGGTGGCGCTGGCGCTGTACCTGCTGGTGAACCACACGCGCATCGGCATGCGGGTGCGCGCGGGCGCCTCCGACCGGCCGATGGCCGAGCTGATGGGCGTGCGCGTGGGCCGCATCTTCAACGGCGTGTTCCTGCTCGGCGCGGCGCTGGCCGCATTGGCGGGCGCGCTGATGGGCCCGATCGTCGCCGTGCAGGTCGGCATGGGCGAGGCCATCCTGATTCCGGCGCTCGTGGTGCTGGTGATCGGCGGCATCGGTTCGGTGCGCGGCGCCTTCGTGGCCGCACTGCTCGTGGGCGTGGTCGACACCGTGGGCCGCGCCTTCGTGCCGATGCTGCTGCGCGCCACGCTGCCACCGGCGACCGCGGCCGACCTGGGCCCGCTGTTCGCCGAAGTCGCGATGTATGCGCTGATGGTGGTCGTCCTCATCTTCCGGCCCTCCGGGCTCTTCTCGGCACGCGCATGAAGACATCGTCAAGCTACATCGGCCTCGGGCTGCTCTTCGTGCTGCTCGCGGCGTTTCCGCTGGTCGCGCCCGCCTTCGGGCTCGAGTTCTACATCGGCTTCGTGCGCCGCGTGCTCGTCGTGGCGCTGGCCGCCGCGAGCCTCAACTTCATCCTCGGCTTCGGCGGCATGGTGGCGCTGGGGCACGCGGGCTTCATCGGCGTGGGCGCATACACGGTGGTGGCGCTCAGCGACTCCGGCGTGATGTCGGGCTGGATCATGTGGCCCGCGGCCGCGCTCGTGGCCGGCCTTGTCGCCGCGCTGATCGGCACGGTGGCGCTGCGCACGCGCGGCGTGTACTTCATCATGACCACGCTGGCCTTCGCGCAGATGCTGTACTTCGTGGTGGTGTCGCTGCGCCGCTATGGCGGCGACGACGGCTACACGCTGATGTCGCGGCCCACGCTCCTGCCCGGGCTGGACCTGGGCAACGAGGCGAACTTCTACTGGGTGGTGCTGGCGATCGTGACGCTCACGCTGTGGTGGCTGCACCGCGCGACGCAATCGCGCTTCGGCCATGCGCTGATGGGCATCCGCGACAACGAGACGCGCATGCGGGCGCTGGGCTATCCGGTGTTCCGTCTGCAGCTGGTGGCCTTCGCCATCGCGGGCTCCATCGCCGGGCTGGCCGGTGCGCTGCTCGCTGGCGGCAACGGCTTCGTGAGCCCGGCGACGATGCACTGGACGCAGTCGGCCACGCTGCTGGTGATGGTCGTCATCGGCGGGCTGGGGCGCAGCTGGGGCGGGCCGGTGGGTGCCGTCGTCTGGCTGGTGCTCGAAGAAGCCTTGAAGCAGCACACGGAGCATTGGCACATGCCGCTCGGGCTGCTGCTGATCGCCGTGGCGCTGTGGGCACCCAAGGGACTTGCTGCCCTGTACAAGCGCCGCATGCCCCTCACCCCAACCCTCTCCCCAGAGGGGCGAGGGAGCAAGTCATGAGCCTTTTCAGAATCGAAGGGTTGGTCAAGCGCTTCGGCGGACTGCTGGCGACCGACCATGTGAGCCTCACCGTGGAACGCGGCGAGGTGCATGCGCTGATCGGACCGAACGGCGCGGGCAAGACCACGCTGGTGAACCTGATCACCGGCCTGCTGAAAGCCGATGCCGGGCGCATCCTGCTCGACGAAGCCGACATCACGAAGCTGAAGGACCACCAGCGCGTGGCCGCCGGCATGTCGCGCTGCTTCCAGGTGACGCGCGTGTTCCCGAAGGAGACCGTGCACGACAACCTGATGCTCGCGGCGCAGGCGCATGCAGGCACCAGCCTGCGCTTCATGGCGCCGCGCGCGAAGGAGCGCGATCTCGTCGATCGCGCCGTGGCGCTGGCCGAGCGCGTCGGCCTCGGCGCCGAGCGCACGCGCATCGCAGGCACGCTGCCGCACGGCGCGCAGCGCGCGCTCGACGTGGCGCTGGCGCTCGCGGCCGAGCCCAAGCTGCTGCTGCTCGACGAACCGATGGCCGGCATGGGACCGGACGAATCGGCGCGCATGGTGGAGCTGATCGAGTCGCTGCGCGCGTCGATGGCCATCCTGCTGATCGAGCACGACATGGACGCGGTGTTCCGCCTCGCCAACCGGCTCACCGTGCTGGTGCAGGGCAAGGTGCTGATGAGCGGCACCGCCGACGAAGTGCGGGGCCATCCCGACGTGCAGGCCGTCTACCTCGGCACCGAAGCCGAAGGCCATTCATGAACACGGCCACCATGACATTGCTCGAAGCGAAATCCATCGAAGCCGGCTACGGCGCCAGCCAGGTGCTGTTCGGCATCGACCTCGACATCCGCCCCGGCGAAGTGCTCGCGCTGCTCGGGCGCAACGGCATGGGCAAGAGCACGCTGCTGAAGGTGCTGACGGGCACGCTCTCGCCGATGCGCGGCAGCGTGCACTTCGGCGGCGCGGCCATCGGAGGACACAAGCCCGACGCCATCGCGCGGCGCGGCGTGGCCATCGTGCCCGAGGGTCGGCATGTGTTTCCGAACCTCAGCGTCGACGAGCACCTGCGCGCCTTCGCAAGGCCGCGTCCGGGCAGCGCGCCGCGCTGGACCCTGGAGGCGCTCTACGGCCTGTTCCCCCGTCTGTCGGAACGCAAGGCCAACGCGGGCAACCAGCTCTCGGGCGGCGAGCAGCAGATGCTGGCGATTGCACGCGCGCTGTCGACACATCCGCGCCTGCTGATCCTCGACGAAGCCACCGAAGGCCTGGCCCCGGTGATCCGCGAGGAGATCTGGCATTGCATCGCCACGCTCAAGGCCGAGGGCGAAGCGATCCTGGTGGTCGACAAGTACGTGCAGCGCCTGCTGCCGCTGGCCAACCGCCACGTGATCCTCGAACGCGGACGCGTGGTGTGGCAGGGCGACTCGGCCGCGCTGGATGCCGACCGGTCGCTGTGGACGCGCTACCTGGGCGTGTAGAGGCAGCTTCGCCAGCAGCTCACGGCTGCGGGCGACGCGCCAGGAAGTAGACCCACGCCTCGTCGTTGCGGCCGATGCGCTCCATCTCCCAGCAGGGGTGCAGGCCGGCCGCCACGAGCTCCGCGGCGAACCGGTCCTTATCCCAGCACACCGTGTGGTAGTCGCCCTTCTTCTCGCCTTCGCCGACGCGCATGGACACCAGGAAGACGCCGCCGGGCACTAGTGCATCGAAGACCTTGCGCAGCACCCCGGGTACCTGCGCGCGATCGACGTGGATCAGCACGCACATCGCGAGGACGGCGTCGTAGGGCCCGCCCAGCGCATCGGTCACGACGTCGAGCAGATCGCCCTTCTTGCCCCGCTGCGCCTGCAGATCGAGAAATGCCTGCGCCGCGTCGGTGCGCCGGACTACGCCGCCCAGCGACTCGACGAAGTCGGCGTCACGCCCCGGACCGGAGCCGATCTCGAGCACGCTGCCGCCGGCGGGCACGAACGCCATCATCCGTCGCATCGAATCCGCGATTTCAGGCTGCAGCGGATGTTCGGCCACGATCGCGTTGTACTCGCGGGCATGCGCGTCGTAGGACTGGACGGTGCGGCGCGAATTTTCCAGCGCCTGCGCGGGGGTCTTCATGAGCGGCCTTTCCGGCCCATCGGACATCCGGCGGGACCTGGATGGAAAGTCTAGGCCCAACGCGCCATCCGGCTCATGGGGAAAGTTGCCTAGGCGCTGACCGGTGCCGTGGCGTGCGCGGGCCGCAACGCGCGCAAGGCCAGCATCAGCACGATGGCCGAGCAGCACGCGATGCCCGCCACCATCGGCAGCGGCGTGCCATTGGCGAAGGGCGACACCAGCGCGACCATCATCGCACCGCCCGCGAAGTTCAGCGTGCCGAGCAGCGCCGAGGCGGTGCCGGCGCGCGCGGCATGGCCTTCCATCGCGACCACGAAGGCCGAAGGCACGATCACACCGTTGAGCCCGTAGACGACCACCAGCAGGCCGACCAGCACGCCGAGCCGGTCGACGCCCGCCAGCGTCAGCACCAGCAGCAGCCCCGTGACGGCGGCATGCGCGACGACCGCCGTGCGCAGCACGCGCCGGATGCCGAAGCGCGTGGCGAGCCAGCCGTTGGCCTGCGAGGCCGCGATCATCGACACCGCGTTCAACGCGAACAGCACGGCATACATGCGCGGCGAAATGCCGTAGTGCGCGCTCATCACGAACGACGAGTTCGCCACGTAGACGAAGAAGCCCGACAGCGTGAGCGAGGCCATGAAAGCCACGGCCAGGAAGCGCCGGTCGCGCAGCAGCACGCCATAGGCGGCCATCGCACCGCGAAAGCTGCTCTGCGCAAGCGCTGCCGGCGGCCGCGTCTCGGGCAACAGCACCGCCACCATCGCCGCGGCCAGCACCGCCAGCGCACCGATCACCCAGAACACCGCGCGCCAGCTTGCGGCCTCTGCCACGAAGCTGCCCACCAGCGGAGCCAGGATAGGCGACACGCTGTAGACCAGGATCAGCAGCGACATCAGCCGCGCCGCCTCGGTGCCGGTGTGCAGGTCGCGCACCACCGCGCGCGGCGTGACCATGCACGCACAGGCGCCCAGCCCCTGCAGGAAGCGGAAGGCGATCAGCACGCCGATGCTCGGCGCCAGCGCACAGCCGATGCTCGCTGCGACGAACACGGCAAGGCCCACGTACATCGGCCGCTTGCGCCCGAACATGTCCGACAGCGGGCCGGCCACGAGCTGACCCGCGCCAGTCGCAATGAAGAAGGCCATCAGGCTGGCCTGCACCGCGTGCGCATCGGCGCCCAGCGCATGGCCAATGGCGGGTAGCGCGGGCAGGTACATGTCGATGGCTGAAGGTCCGATCGCGGTGAGCAGGCCCAGCACGATGGCGTAGCGTGAAAGTTGAGCGTTCGATGAGGACATGCGCCAATGGTCGCGCTTCGAACTGAATGATTGAATAATCAACAGACCGCTTTTCCTATTCATTCGTACAGAAGAAACCATGGATCCGTTGTCCGATGTGCTGTCGATGCTCACGGTGAGCAGCACGCTGTCCTCGCGCTTCGAGGCACGCGGCCGCTGGGCATTCCGCTATCCGCACTACGACTCGCACATCAAGCTGGGCGGCGTGCTCACGGGCCGGCTGCGGCTGCAGATCGGGGACGAGGGCCCGCCGGTCCTGCTGGAAACGGGCGACTTCTACCTGCTGACCAACGGCCAGCCTTTCACTTCCTCCAGCGATCCGCCGGGTCCGGTGCAGGACGGCATACAGGTCAGCCGCGACCACCGCGGACCCGACGGCGTGCTGCGCTACGACGGCCGTGCTGCGGGCGATGCCGAGGCAGTCACCATGGCGAGCGGTCGCTTCACGCTCGACAGCGAAGCCGGCGAACTGCTGCTGCGCCATCTGCCGCCGCTGATCCACCTGCGCGCGAGCGCCCCCGGCGCGCGGCCGCTCGTGGGGCTGCTCGACCTGCTGGGCTGGGAGACAGCCGAGATGCGCCCGGGCGCTTCGATTGCCCGCACGAATCTCGCCGCACTGGTGCTGGTGCAGACCTTGCGCGTGTATCTGGCGAATGCGCCGCAACCCGAAGGCTGGCTGGGCGCGATGGCCGATGCGCGCATCGGCGAGGCCTTGTCGCGCATGCATGGCGACATCGCGAAGCCATGGACAGTGGAACGCCTCGCGCAGTCGGCGGGCATGTCGCGCACGGCCTTCGCGGTGCGCTTCAAGTCACTGACGGGATCGACGCCGCTCGACTACCTGGGCGGCTGGCGCATGACGGTGGCGCGCAATGCGCTGCGCCACAGCGACGAGGCCATTGCGCGCATTGCCGAGCGCATCGGCTACCAGTCGGAAACGGCGTTCAGCGCTGCCTTCCGGCGCATGGTGGGCGAAAGCCCCGGACGCTTCCGCACGCTGAGCCGCGGCGATCGCGCAATCGGCGCCTAGCGCACTTCGCAGTCGACACCGCTCGACTTGGGGGGAGCAGAACTGCCGCTGACGGGTGGTCGCGTGAAGGCGACCGGCGGCGTGAACGGGATGCCGGGGTTCTTCGGAAGGGTGATCGGCGCCTGGCTGGGCGTTGGCGTGAAGCCGAACTGCCCCGGGGCAAAGTTGGTGCTCCCGCCCTTGTTGCTGACATTGATCAGGCCATCGATCACCTGGACATACAGGCCCGGCGGAAGAACGGGAGCGGAAGCAGCTGGCACAAGCTGTGCTGCTGCGTGCATCGGGACCAGGGCAGCCGACAGCGCGGAAAGGAAGAAGAAAGAGAATTTTTTCATCGAACGGTCTCCTTGCAGTGCTCGGCTCACTGCGGCACGAGGGAAACGACCATGCTGGCGCTCCCCTTCAGCACACCCGCCGGGGTGTTGATGACGGTCGCGTCGCGGCTGCGCTGGCCGAGCGCACCGGCGATGCTGCGAAAGCCGCCTTGTGCCAGCCCCAGCTCGACCTTGTCGTCCTGCGGCTTGCCGGCGTCGTAGCTGTAGCGCGTCACCACCAGCATCGACTGCGGCTGCAGGGTCAGCTCGGCGCCATCCGCGAACTTCAGCTGCGCATAGGCGCGGCTCTCGGTGGTGAGCGTGTCGCCCTGGTGAACCGGCGAATCCACCGCCAGCAGCCGGGTGACGCCCTGCGCGTTGCGCGCGGCCAGGATGCCCGAGAGATTGGTCACGGTGCCGACCACCTGTGCATGGGCCGAGGGCACCAGCGCCAGCCAGCCGATGAGGCAGAGCAGGCCCGCGATGCGTCGTGCTGTCGGCGATATGGATGTCGATTTCGATGTCATGTGCCGCTCCTCAATTGCAGTACATCTTCTTGGCGGGCTCGCTCTTGGTCGCGGCCTTGTCCGCCGACGCCACTTCCTTGGTGTCCGTCTTGTCGGTGGACTTGTCGGCTTTCTCGTCGAAGGTCTTGTCGCTGGCAGGATGCAAGGGACCTGCGGCAGTCACGGTCTTGATGATCTCGTTGGCCGCCTGCAGCACCGGCCTCCTCGGCTCCGACGCCGTCGGCGGGCTCAGGATCTGGCAGAGCGCCGAATTGGGCGCGATGGTGCAGATGTCGGCGGAAGGCGGCGGCGTTGATGCGATCGGCGCCACGCACCCCGGCAGCGCCGGGCTCACGGTACATGCGGCCGCAGTCGGCAGCACGGCCGAGCAGCCGTCGAGCGACCTGTTCGCCACGCACTGCGCCAGCGTCGGCAATACCGCGTCGCAGCCGGGCAGCGCGGGGTTGGTGGTGCAGGCCCCCAGCGTGGGCACGACGGCGGCGGTGGCGCGCGCCACCGAGCTTCCGCCGGCCGGGTAGCTGACGGTCAACGTGGCGGTGCTGTTCGGCGAGGTCTGCACGGGCGCGTTGACCTGGCTGAAGGTGCCGCTGTTGCTCAGGCCCCTCGCCACGACGAAGTCGGCCTGTGCGCCGTTCGCAGGCAAGGCGCCGCCAAGCCCGGCGAGGTTGAGAGCGCCGGCGAGGTGCGCCGATCCGTCGATGTCGAGCAGGTCGAAGCCGCTGCCGCCGATCTTGATGTTCAGCGCGCCGCTGCCGGTCTGCGTGTAGTTGCCGCGCACGGTGAGCGTGCCTGCCGTCGTGGCGGTGCCGGGCGACACGATGCCGTTGTTGACCAGCGTGCCGTCGCCGCCCAGCGCGATGGTGCCGCTGCCGCTGATGCTGCCGTTGTTGTAGATGTCCGCGCCGCCACCGCCCAGCGTGGCGCCGGCCTGCAGCACGATGGTGCCGTTGTTGGGGTTGTCGGTGCCCTGGCGCGCATCGAGCGTGCCGCCTTCGATGCGCACCGTGCCGCCCGCCATGTTGCTGAGAGGCACGGAGACGAGGCCCGTGCCGGTCTTCACCACGGTGCCACCGTTCGCGAGCCGCCCGTTGCCGGCCGTGAACGCTGCGCCGTCGCCGAGATTGAGGGTGCCGAGGTTGTTCCACGTCGTCGTGCCCACCAGCGTCACTTCGGACCCGGCCATGTTCACGACGTTGCGCGTGGTGAGTGCGTTGCCCTGTCCCTGGATCACGGTCGATGCCCCCATCGACAGCGCCGGGGCGGCCGCCTTGACGTCCACCGCGCCGAGCAGCGAGATGTAGTTCTGCCAGGTCATCGCGCCGGCGCCGGAGAAGTCGGCGCTGCTGTTCAGGCTCACGTTGTCGAGCGTCAATTGCGCGCCGCTCGCCACTTGCATCCTGCCGCCGAGCGTGGAGCCCGCCAGGGTCAGTCGCCCGGCGTCGGCACGGATAGTGCCGGCCGCGCCGTTCTGGATGCCCGTGAACTGCTGGTCGCTGGCGGTGGCCTTCACCAGCGTGCCGTTGTTGATGAAGGTGGCCATGACGCCGCCCGCGCCCGCGAACACGTCGGAGCGCGTGCCGGTGGTGGTGACGGTACCGTCGTTCTCGAACTTCACGCGCTCGTCGTGCGCCAGGATGGCGCCGCTGCTGCCCCTGACCTCGACGGCCGCGCTGTTCCTCCAGACGCCGGCTTCGCGCAGGGTGACTGCGCCGTCGACCACCACGCTCGCGCCCTGCGTCAGCAGCGTGTTGCCGCCGGTGTTGAGGCTCATGTCGTGCAGCACCAGGCTGTTGCCGCCCGGGCCGAAACTCAGGTTCGTGCCCAGCGTCACGGCGTCCGACCATGCGACCGTGCCGGTACCGGTGAAGCCCGAACCGGCGTTGAAGGTCTGCCCGCCCGACATCGACAGCGTGGAGGGCGCGCTCACGTTGAACACGCCGCTGTGGGTGCCGCCCTGGCCGAACGACACCGTGCCGGGGCTGTCGATGTTCACGGTGCCGGCGTTGTTGAGCACGCCCGAGATCGGCGAGCCTTCGCGCTGCACCAGCAGCGTGCCGCCCGCTCCTACGTTGACGGCGCCGGCCACGATGGCCGAAGTGGGTGCGGCCAGCGAGGTGGTTCCGCCGCCGATGATGAGCGTGCCGTTGCCGGTCGCCGAAGAACCTTCAGACACGGTCAGCACGCCGCCGTTCAGGTTCATGTCGGCGTTGACCTGGGCCGCATGGCTGGCGCCCGAGTCGTCGTTCTGCAGGTTGCTGTTGAGATTGAGCCCGAGCTTGCCGCCCTTGCTGGTGATCGCCGCGTTGATGACGATGTTGTTGCTGGCGTTCAGCGTCAGCGTGGAGTCTGCGGCGCTGGTCCTGGCGATGGCCGACGAGACGGTGATGTCGCCGGCCCCGGTCGTGGGGCTGCCCGTGGTGATGCTCACGTCGGTGCCCGCGTCGAGCTGCGACGTGATGATGTCGGCGCCGATGTGCGCGCCGGTTTCGCTCGAGGTGATGGCGTTGGTGCCGGTGGTTCCGCCGCTGCCGCCGCCGGCCACGATCTCGATGCTGATCGGGTCGATGTGCCACTCGCCGCCGCGGCCCACGATGGGCACGTTGACCACGTCGAGCGAGCGCTGGCCCGAGGTGTCGACGTAGCCTCCGCGCCCCGCGCTGCCGGTGGCCGACACACGGCCGTCGATCGCCGCAGCGCCGTCGGCGTAGAGAACGACGTTGCCGCCGGTCGTGCCGTTGGCGCTGATGTCCGATGCGGCCGTCGTCTTCAGGTCGCCGGAGGCGCGCAGGAACACGCGGCCGCCCTCGCGCACCACGCTGTCGGCGTTGATGCTGCCGCTGTTGGTCACCAGGCCCGCCGCCAGGCCGATGCGCCCGGCCTCGGCCGCGATGCGCCCGAGGTTCTTCGCCTCGCCCGGCGTGCCGGTGATGGCTACCGAGACGCCCGGCGTTCCGGTGTCGACCAGCTGCACGGTCTGCCCCGCCGCCAGCAGCACTTCGCCGTTGGGCGCGCTGAGCGTGCCGCTGTTGACCACGCTGGGGCCGACCAGGTAGATGCTGCCGCCGCTCGCGGCGTTGATGGTGCCGGCGTTGCGGACTTCGCCCGCCGAAGCCGTGCCGCGGAACATGAGCCGGCCCGCGAGGAAGTCGCTGTCGCTGACGTTGAGCGTGCTCGCAATGAAGCTGCCGACGTCGATGCGCGCACCGGGCCCGACCATGATGCCGGCCGGATTGATGAGCCAGAGCGCGCCGTTGGCCTTGATCTGCCCGTAGATCAGCGACGGGTCGCCACCGACGGTACGCGCCAGCAGCGCCGAGGTACTGCCCGGCTGGCGGATGTCGACCAGCGCGTTCGCGCCGACATTGAAGGTCGCGAAATTGACCAGCGCCTGCGGCGTGCCCTGCAGGATGTTCAGCGTGTTGCCGTTCTGCGTGAACGAGACATTGCCGGAGGTGACGCTCCAGCCCGTGGGCAATGCGCCCGGCAGCGGCTGGGCCCACAGCGGGAGCGGAGCGGCGGCGGCGCACAGCGCGGCGGCGGCCATCGGCAGGAGGCGGCGTCTGAAGTTCGGGCGCATGGTGTGTTTGCCTTGTGTGGGGTTCAGAACGCCAGCATCGCGCTCAGGTGGGCGCGCCAGTCGCCGCGCTTCTCGGTCAACGAGGGGCCCGCGTCGTTGACGCGGGCGATGTCCAGCCGCAGGCTGAAGTCGCGACCCCAGCTGTAGCGCGCGCCGACGCCCATGCTCGACACATGGACCCGGCGCGGCAGCGTGGTGCCGGCCGTGCGGCTGTTGCTGCCCTGCCCCGCGTCGAAGAAGACCAGCGCGCGCAGCTGGCCGGGCACGCCTGTCAGCGCACTCAGCTCGGGTGAATAAAGTTCGGCGTTGACGACCACGCCACTGTCGGCCACGACGGCGCGCTCCAGGAAGCCGCGCACCAGCGTCTGGCCGGTCAGGCCGAACTGCTCGCTCGCCACCAGCGGCGTGTTGGTGTACTGCGCACTGCCCGCCAGCCGTGCCTGCCAGCCGCTGGACAGGTTCTTTGCGTACGAAGCGCTGCCGCGCAGCACGACGAAGTCGTCCCGCGTGCGGCGGTTGCCGGGCGTGAGGTAGGAGTAGCGGTCGGTGCGGCCGTCGAGATTGGTGTAGCGCGTGCCGCTGGGCAGGTTGCGCGACAGGCCGGCGCTGTAGGCCAGCACTTCGTCGACGCTGTCGCGCTGGCCGATGTAGGTCAGGCTCAGCGGCATGGTGACGTAGGGCACGCACGAGGCGATGGGCGGTGTGGGCGGCGCGATGCTCACCTGCTCGCCGCCGATGTCGCAGCGCGAGTCGATGCGGCGGCGGTCGAGGCCGACCACGAGCTTCGAGCTGCTTTCGCCGCTGCGGCCGAGAAAGTGGTTCCAGCGCAGGCCGTAGACATCGCCCTTGCCGGTGAAGCCCAGCACGCCGCCGAGCGTGGGCGAGCTGGCCGGCGAGTTGACGCTCGACTTGCCGTAGATGAAGTCCAGGCTGTCGCCGAAGCCGTAGAGCGGGATGCGGTAGCCCAGCGAATACAGGTGCAGCCGCATGCCCGCGGGGCTGTCGGGCGAGGTGGTGTACGCCAGCGTGCCCACCTGGTCGCGGTTGAACAGGTTGGCGTGCTGCAGCGCGACGCCGGTGCGCCAACGGCCGCTGGCCTCGGTGCCGGTGTTGTCGAGCGTGGTGATGAGGCGCAGCGGATCGTGGTCGACCACCGACACCTTGGCGTCGATGGTGCCGGGGCTGGCGCCTTCGCCGAGCGTCACGCCGATCTGCTTGGCCGGACTGTCGTTGGCCAGCTGGACCGACTCCGAGACGGCGCGCAGGTCGGGCACGCGGCCGGGCTGCAGGCGCGAGAGGCTGGCGCGGATGTTGTCCGAATCGAAGTGAGTGTTGCCGCTGACCGTGACCGACGAGATCACGCTCTCGGTCACGCGCAGCTTCACGGTGCCGCCGGTGAGTTCCTGCTCGGGCACCGAGACCCGCACGGTCGTGTAGCCGGCACGGGTGTAGGCCTGCTGCAGCGCGTCGACCGCGCGCTGGATGTCGCCATAGGCCTTGCCGGGGCCCGCCATGGAAGCGACCAGCCGGTCGACTTCGGCGGCGCCGAGCAGCGTGTCGCCTTCGACCTGGAAGCGCGAGATGTCGAAACGCTCGCCCTGCGCGTTGGCCCAGCCCGCGATCGCCAACATCGTCGCGGCCACGCCGCATCGCAGCCACTGCCTCGTCAGTCTTTGTCTCATTCGTTCACCCAGGAAACACCGGTGGCTGAACAAATAAGGCGGGACGGTGGCCGTGTTCAGAGTGCTACATATGGTAATTCAATGTAAACAAAAGTGTAAATATGTTGTGCATCGCGGCTTTATGGGGTTGACACGTTTCAAAGAGTTGCGATCGCACAACGTCCGAATCGTCAGACGGAACGCGTGATGCCGCCGTCCACGCGCAGGTTCTGCCCGGTGATGTAGCCCGCGCCTTCCGACGCTAGAAAGCCGATGACGGCGGCGATCTCGCTGCTCTTGCCGTAGCGGCCCATCGGAATGCGCGAGCGGAACTCGGCCTTCTCGGGCAGGCTGTCGATGAAGCCGGGCAGCACGTTGTTCATGCGCACGTTCTTCGCGGCATAGGTGTCAGCGAAGAGCTTGGTGAAGGCCGCGAGGCCGGCGCGGAACACGCCGGAGGTGGGGAACACGGGGTCGGGCTCGAAGGCCGCGAAGGTGGAGATGTTGATGATCGCGCCGCCGCCCTGCTGCACCATGAGCGGCGCGACGAGCCGCGCGGGACGCACGGCGCTCAGCAGGTAGACGTCCATGCCGCGATGCCAGTCTTCGTCGGTGATGTCGAGGATGGGAGCGCGCGGGCCGTGGCCGGCGCTGTTGACCAGCACGTCGACACGACCCCACTGGGCCACGACCTTGTCGACGAGGCGCTTGAGGTCGTCGTTCGACTGGTTGGAGCCCGTCACGCCGATGCCGCCCAGCTCGGCGGCCAGCGCCTCGCCCTTGCCCGACGACGACAGGATGGCCACGCGGAAGCCGTCATCGGCGAGCTTGCGTGCCGCGGCGGCACCCATGCCGCTGCCGCCTGCGGTGACGATGGCTACTTTTTTCTGGTCTTCAGAAGACATTCGGGATTCCTTGGTTCATGCGAGAGCTCGCATTTAGCCAAGGATTCGGATCTCCTGCCAAGTGGAGACTTTCGGCGATGTCCGGGGGCATGCACAGGCCGCCGGGGACATTCGCGGAGCAAGGCACCCCGTCGGCGTGATCGCACCCCGAAAGAAAAAACTCAGACCGTAGGCAAGGTCGCCTGCATCGAAGCCCGCTGGTTGAACGCCTTGAACCACTTCGCGCTGTTAGGCGCCTCGGCGCGCCAGTCCACGGAAGGGAAGCGGAAGTCCATGTAGCCCAGCGCGCAGCCGAAGGCGATGGTACCGATGTCGACGCGGTCGCCGAATGAAGGGGCGGCGGTTTCCAGCCAATCGAGGCCGGTGCGCACCTTGGCGAGCTGGCCGTCGGTCCAGTCGGCCCAGCGCAGTTCCTCGGGGCGCAGCACGTTCTCGTAGCGTGCGAGCAAGGCGGCGCCGGTCATGCCGTCGGCAAGCGCCAATTCGGTGAGGCGGGCCCAGCGCTCCTTGCCGTCGGACGGGAACAGCTTGCCCGACTGCGTGGCATTGAGGTACTCGCAGATCACGCGGCTGTCGAACAGCACCTGGCCGTCGTCGGTGATGAAGGTGGGCACCTGGCCGAGCGGGTTCTTCGGGATGATGGTGGCGTCGCGCTTCACCGGGCCGGCCGCGCTCGGCAGCTTCTCGATGCGGTCGGCAATGCCGAGCTCGTGGGCCACGACCATGCACTTGCGCACGAACGGGGAAGCAGGAGAGAAGAAGATTTTCATGATGATGATGCTGGGAGCTTGTGTTTCAGAGCTGAGCCTCGGAGCCGTGCGCCAGATGCATGCCGGCCACCCAGCCGAAGGTTAGCGCGGGGCCGAGCGTGATGCCAGGCGCGGGGTACTCGCCGCCCATCACCGAATGCATGTCGTTGCCGGCCACGTAGAGGCCCGCGATGGGAGCGCCCTGCGTATCGAGCACCCGGGCGTTGCCGTCGGCGCGGATGCCGAGCGCGGTGCCGATGTCGCCCGGGTACACCTTCACCGCGTAGAACGGCGCCTTCTGCAGCGGGGCGAGGCAGGCGTTGGGCTGGTGCTCGGGGTCGCCGAGGTAGCGGTTGTAGGCGTCGCCGCCCTTGCCGAAGGCCGGGTCCTGCCCTTGCGCGGCAGGCGGGTTGTATGCGGCGACGGTGCGTGCAAGCCCGGCCGGGTCCACGCCCGCCTGCTTCGCCAGGTCCTGCAGCGTGTCGGCGCGGAAGAGATATCCCGCGCGCACCAGATGCTCGCGCGGCCGGCCGCCGGGCAATGCGAGGCCCAGGCCCCATTTCTCGACGAAGTCGCTGTCGCACACCAGCAGCGCCGGAATGCTCGTGGCCTTGCCGTTCGCGCGGTACATGCCGCGCACGAACTCGTGGTACGAGGTCGATTCGTTGACGAAGCGATCGCCGCGCGCATCGACCGCGATGAGCCCCGGCTTCGCGCGGTCCCACACCAGGTGCGGATAGCGCAGCACGCTGCCATCGGGCCGCGTGAGCAACGAGACGGGCGCCCACAGCGCCGGCCCCGCATGCCCGATGCCGAGCGTGCCGCCGGCCTCGCGCGCCATGGTGATGCCTTCGCCGACGTTGTCCTGCGGGGACATCGAATACGGACCAGTGGGTGCCGGATAGTGCTGGCCGCGCATCGCCGCATTCCACGGAAAGCCACCGGTAGCGACGACCACGCCGCGACGCGCATGCACGATGATTTCCTTGCCATCGCGGCGCAGCTTCACGCCGATGACCTTGCCGCCCGCGTCTTGCTCGAGCCCCAATGCCGGCGTGTCGAGCCAGAACGGAATGCCCTGCTTCAACACGCCGTGGAAGAGCCGTGCCGCCAGCGCATTGCCCAACAACACGCGAGTGCCGCGATGATGGCCGCTCAGCCTGTCGCCGAAATAGCGCAGCACCAGCTTCACGCCGTGCTTCCACGAAGCGAACGAACGCCAGACGCCGAGCAGGTGCTTCACGTCCGTCATGTTGACCATCATTCCGCCGAGCACGCAGAACTCGGGCAGCGGGTCGCGTAATGTCTTGAAGTGCGCGCCGAGCAGCCGGCCGTCGAACTCGATGGGGTCGAGCGAACGCCCGCCCATGGCAGCGCCTTCGCGGTCGGGGTAGTAGTCGGGCGAGTAGGTGCGTGCCGCGAGCTTCACGTCGGTGCGCTCGCGCAGGTAGCGCAGCGCGCGCGGGCCCGCGTCGAGGAAGGCGTGGCGCAACGCCTCGTCGCCGGCGGCGCCCACGGTGTTCTGCAGATAGGTCAGTGCCTTCTCGCGCGTGTCGGGATGGCCGGCTGCTTCCGCCTGGTCGTTGAGCGGCACCCAGACGGCTCCGCCCGAGATCGCCGTGGAGCCGCCGATGCGGTCGGTCTTCTCGACCACCAGCACGTCGAGCCCTTCCAGCTTCGCGGTGAGCGCGGCCGAGAGCCCGCCCGCGCCGCTGCCGATCACCACGACGTCGTACGTGGTCTTCTCATCTTGCTGCTGCGGCATCAGGCCCCCGAGCCGCCGAGCGACTTGCCGCCGTCGACGAAGAGCACCTGTCCGGTCACGAAGCAGGTCGATGGCGATGCGAAGAAGGCCACGGCGTTGGCGATGTCCTCGGGCCGGCCGGCCGCGCCCGTAGGTTGCAACGCGAGCTGCGCGGCCAGCCTCTCGGGCGTGAGCGCGCGCAGCAGCGGCGTGTCGATGAGCCCCGGCGCAATGGCGTTGACCATGATGCCGCGCGGCGCCAGTTCCATCGCGCTGGCGCGCGTGTAGCCCACCAGCGCGGCCTTCGAGGCCACGTAGTGCGGATGATTCTTCGCGCCCAGGTAGGCGCGCGAGGCGATGTTGACGATGCGCGCGCCATCGGCCATCTTGCGCGCGGCCTCCTGCGTGAGCGTGGCCACGGCAAGCAGGTTGACTTCGTACATGCGGCGGAAGTCGGCGGAGCTCACGTCCATGAACTTGCGCTCGTCGAAGATGCCCGCGTTGTTGACCAGCGCGGTGAGCGGCGGCAGCGCCTGCACCATCGCGCGCACGGCCGGCTCGTCGGTCAGGTCGATGGCACGACATTCCACGTCGAGGCCTTCGGCGCGCAGCGCATCGGTCTCGCGCTGCGCGAGCTCGCCGTTGTAGTCGGCCATCACCACGCGCCAGCCGTCGCGCGCCATGCGCTCGACGATGGCGCGGCCCATGCCGCTGGCGCCGCCGGTCACGAGGACGAGCGGCTTTTCTTCACTGCTGTTGTTCATGTTTGTTCCGTTGGAAGGCGGCCGTCAGACCGCCAGGTAGCCGCCGTCGACCGGCAGCACCACGCCGTTGACGTAGCTCGCCATCGAGGACGCGAGAAAGACGACGGGCCCGGCGATCTCGTCGGCCTCGCCGTGCCGCTTGACCGGCACGCGGCTCAGGTACCAGTCGGTGCCGTGCTCGGTCTCGCGCTGGCCGGCCGTCATGTCGGTGACCATCAGGCCTGGTGCCACCGCGTTCACGCGCACGCCGTACGGCGCGAGGTCGCGCGCCAGCACCTGCGTGAGCGAGCGCACCCCGCCCTTGGCCACCACGTAGCCGGCCGAGGAGATGCCCGCGCCGAAAGCCACGATGGACGAGAGGTTCACGATGTTGCCGTGCGTGCGCTTGAGCGCCGGCACGAAGGCCTGCGTCACGTTGAACACGCCCTGCAGGTTGACCGACATCACTCGGTCCCAGGCCTCGCGCGCGCCGGGCTCGTCGAACTTCGAGCGTGCCGAGATGCCGGCGTTGTTCACCAGGATGTCGATGTCGCCGTGCGATGCGGCGATGCGGGCCGCGAGCGCGTCCACCGCTGCAGCGTCGCTCACGTCGACGCTGTCGGCATCGGCACGGCCACCGGCCTCGCGGATCGATGCAGCCACTTGCCGGGCCACGTCGAGGTCGCGGTCCACCACCAGCACGCGCGCGCCTTCGGCCGCCATGCGGCGCGCGATGGCCTCGCCCAGGCCGCGCGCCGCGCCGGTGACGAGCGCGAGTTTGTCTTCGAGAAGCATGAAGTTTCCTTTTGCGAAGGCGCCGTCAGACGCCGAGGTAGGCGCGGCGCACCGCTTCGTCGTCGGCCAGTTGCGCAGCAGGGCCGTTCAGCGAGATCTCGCCGTTCTCCAGGATGTAGCCGTAGCTCGACACCGCCAGCGCGAGCTGCACGTTCTGCTCGACCAGCAGGATGGTGATCTTCTGTTCGCGGTGCAGCCGCTCGATGATCCCGAACATCTGCTCCACCAGCAGCGGCGAAAGGCCCATAGACGGCTCGTCGAACAGCATCACGCGCGGGCGCGCCATCACGGCGCGGCCGATGGCCAGCATCTGCTGCTCGCCGCCCGAGAGCGTGGCGGCCATCTGGCCCTGCCGCTCCTTCAGGCGCGGGAACATGCCGTACACCGCCTCCAGGTCGTTGCGGATGCCCGCGCGGTCGCGCCGCAGGTAGGCGCCGAGGTCGAGGTTCTCGCGCACGCTCATGTCGCGAAACACCTGCCGGCCTTCGGGCACCTGCACGATGCCGCGCTTCACCAGTGCGTCGGAGCCGAGGCGGTCGATGCGCTCGCCCGCGAGGCGCACCTCGCCCTCCGTGCAATCGACGATGTTCGAGATGCAGTTGAGCGTGGTGGTCTTGCCGGCGCCGTTGCTGCCGAGCAGCGCGACGATCTGCCCCTCGGGCACTTCCACCGACACGTTGCACAGCGCCTGGATGCGGCCGTACGCTGCCGAGATGCCGCGCAGCGACAACAGTGCTTCCTCAGCCATGCGCGGCTCCCTTTCCATTTCCCTTGCCCAGATAGGCCTCGATCACGCGCGCATTGCTGCCGATTTCCGAAGGCGTGCCCTCGGCGATCTTCTCGCCGAAGGCCATCACGGTGATGCGGTCCGAGATCGACATCACCAGCTGCATCACGTGCTCGACCAGCAGCACGGTGATGCCGTCTCTCGCCACCAGCTCCTTCAGCAGCCGGTCGAGGCTTTCGATCTCGCGGTTGCGCAGGCCGGCGGCGGGCTCGTCGAGCAGCAGCAGCCTGGGCTTGATGGCCAGCGCGCGCGCCAGCTCCAGCAGCTTCTGGCGGCCGAAGTCGAGGTCGCGCGCGGGCTGGTCGCGCTCGTCGGCCAGGCCCACGCGCTCCAGCAGGTGCAGGGCGTAGTCCTCGGTCTCGCGATCGGGCCGGCACAGCAGGCGTCCCAGCGTGCCGGCGGCACGCGCATGGGTGCCGAGCAGCACGTTCTCCAGCACCGACAGCTCGGCGAAGAGCTCCAGGTTCTGGAAGGTGCGCGCGATGCCCAGCGAGGCCATGCGATGCGGCGCCACGCGCGTGAGCTCCCGGCCCTCGAAGGTCACGCTGCCGCTGCTGGGCGTGTAGAAGCGCGAGATGCAGTTGAAGGTGGTCGACTTGCCCGCGCCGTTCGGTCCGATCAGCGCATGGATGCGGCCCTGCTCCACCTGGAACGAGAGTCCGTTCACCGCCTTGAGGCCGCCGAACACCACGCTGATGTCGCGCACGTCGAGGAATGCCGTCGCGCTCATCGCACGGCCTCCGCCGCGTTGACCGAGGTTGCGCGCTGCGCCTTGCGGCGCGCCGCGAACAGCGACGCCATGCCCTTGGGCAGGAACATCATGAAGAGCATGAGGATGCCGCCGTAGATGATTTCCTGGTACGACGGCGCCTGCCGCAGCAGTTCCGACACCAGTCCGAACACGATGGCACCCGCCACCGCGCCGCGCACCGAGCCGAGGCCGCCCACCACAACCATCGTGAGGATCAGGATGGTGGTCTGGAAGCCCAGGCTCTCGGGATGGATGAACGAGGTGAAGAGCGTGTACATGCCGCCCGCCACGCCCGCGAAGGCCGCCGAGAGCACGAAGGCAGTGACCTTCACCGCGCGCGTGTTCACGCCCATGGCCACAGCCGCCACGTCGCTCTCGCGCACCGCGCGGAACGACGAGCCCAGCCGCGAGCGCGACAGCGCCACCGTGAGCCACAGCATCAGCGCCGCGATGGCCACCACGAAGGGATACGCCTGCAGGTCGTTCATCAGCTGCAGTCCGCCCAGCGAAGCCGGCTTCATCTGCAGTCCGTTCGAACCGTTCGTCACCGACTCCCAGTTCAGGAACACCCACTGCATCGCCTCGCCGAAGGCGAAGGTGGCGAGTGCGAGGTAGATGTCGCGCATGCGCAGCGCCAGCAGGCCGATGACCCAGCCCAGCGCGGCCGAGAGCACCGCGCCCGCGAGGATCGAGACGAAGAACGGCGGCTGCCACTGGTTGTTGATGAGCCCGGCCGTGTAGATGCCGATGCCGAAGAAGGCCGCGTGCGAGAGTGCGAACTGCCCGGTCTCGCCGATGACCAGGTGCATGCCGAGCGCGAGCACGGTGAACACCATCAGCAGGTTGACCACGTACAGCACGTAGCCGCTGGTGGTGAATGGCAGCACCGCGAGCACCAGCGCCATGACCAGCAGCACCGCGCGGTCGCGCCACGGAGATGAAGAAGAAGCAGGAGACACGCTCATACCTTCTTCACCTGCGGCTTTCCGCCGAGCAGGCCTTGCGGGCGCACCAGCAGCACCACCATGATCGCCACGAAGGGCGCGACCACGATGGCGTTGGACGAAATGAAGAGCCCCACCAGGTTCTCGACGATGCCGATGATGAAGCCGCCCACCACCGCGCCCGGCAGGCTGGTGAAGCCGCCGACGATGGCGGCCGCGTAGGCCAGGATGGCGATGTGGCCGATGTCGGGCGTGATGAGGATCTTGGGCGTGATGAGCAGCGCCGAGATGGCCGAGATGACGCCCGTGAGCGCCCAGATCTGCATGCGGATGCTGCCGAGCTTCACGCCAACGATCTGCGCGCCGCGCGGGTTCATGCCCACCGCGCGCATGGCCTGGCCGGTGCGGGTGCGCGTGAACATCAGGTACAGCAGCACCATCGTCACCACCGCCGAGCCGAAGATGGCCAGGTCGAGCAGCGTGAGCGAGGCCTGTCCGATGGTGATCGGGTCCTGCGGCACCAGCGAGGGCAGCGAGCGCGGCGTGTCGCCCAGGCCGGTCTTGCGCACCAGGCCCTTGAGCAGGTAGGCGAAGCCCAGCGTGGCGATGACGAGCTGCACGCCCACGCCGCGCGAGGCGGTCACGCGCTGCATCACCACGCGCTGGAAGAGCGCGGCGAGCAATGCCGTGACCGCGATGCTCGCGAGCACCGCGCCCCAGTAGGGCCAGCCCCACACCACGAGCGGGAAGAGCGCGGCGTAGCCGCCGGCCATGAAGATCTCGCCCTGCGAGAAGTTCGGCACGTCGGTGGTCTTGAAGACCATGACGATCGCCACCGCGAGCAGCGCGTAGACGCTGCCGGTGACGATGCCGGACAGCACGCCCTGCTGCACGAAAAGCCAGATGTCGGAAAGGCTCATGGGTTCGCGGCCGTCCTCAGGGCTTGTACTTCCACACGCTCTTGTAGCTGCCGGGCACGAGCGTCATGTTGGTTGCGTCGAACTTGATGTAGATGGCCGCTTCCTGCGCGGCGCGGTCGTCGGGGCCGAACTCGATGGGGCCGGCCATCACGCCGGAGTCGAACTTCATCGTCGACAGCGCCGTGAGCACCTTCTCGCGCGTGGGGCTGGGCCCGGCCGCCTTCAGCGCGTTGACCACCGCCATGGCAGAAGGAATGCCGTAGGGCATGTAGGTCTGCGGGTAGCCGGGCTTGGAGGCCAGGTCGGGGTAGGAGGCCTTGTACATGTCGTACACCCACTTCAGCTTGGGACCGCCGGGCACGTCGGCCAGCACTTCCTGGATGTAGACGTTCTTGAAGGCGTCCTTGTTGCCGACGTTCTCCACCAGCTGCTTCAGGTCGGCGGTGGAGTTCACGGCCAGCACGATGGGCTTGTTGAAGCCGAGCTCGAAGGCGCGCTTGACGATCAGGCTCACGGGGCGCGCGTAGGTGGTGAGCAGCAGCACGTCGGGGTTGGCGGCCTTGATCTTCAGCATGGGCGCCGTGACGTCGGTGATGTTCGGGTTGACCGACTGCACCTGCAGGTCGATGCCGCCGAGCGCCTTGGCCTGCGCCTGGGCCGATTCCAGGTTCCAGCCGCCGTAGGCGTCGTCGTGGTTGATGTAGCCGATCTTCTTGGCCTTGAGGTGCTCGCTCGCGAACTGCACCATCGAACCGCCCACCGCGTGCTGCGAGATGGAGAACGCGCCGTAGATGTACTTCGAGGGCGGATACAGCGCGCCGTCGCCCGAGGCGTTGAGCATCACCAGCGGGATCTTCGCGCGCTCGACGTATTCGCGCGCGCCCACCACGGCGGCCGAGCAGGAGCCGCCGTTGAGCAGGAACACCTG
Organism: Variovorax gossypii; assembly: GCF_003965815.1. GTDB lineage: Bacteria > Pseudomonadota > Gammaproteobacteria > Burkholderiales > Burkholderiaceae_C > Variovorax > Variovorax gossypii. The sequence continues at coordinate 57,539 of NZ_RXOE01000006.1, forward strand.
GTCCTGCTCGGTGAGCTTCTTCACCGCGGCCAGCAGGTCGTTGGCGTTGCAGCGGTCGTCCTCCACCACGAGCTCGATCTTGCGGCCGTTCACGCCGCCTTCCTTGTTGACCTTGTCGTAGTACATCTTCGCGGCGTTGATGACGTCGAAGCCGTAGTTCATCGACGCGCCCGACATCGGCGAGAACATGCCGATCTTGATGGTCTTGTCGGTCAGGCCGGGCTCGGCCTGCGCGAGCGCGGCGGGCGAGGCCACGCAGAGCACTGCGCCCAGGGCCAATGCAGAAATCAGGAAGTTCTTTTTCATGAGCTGTCTCCGTTCGTTGGAATGAAGGGGTGAAGGACCGGTGCGTTGCCGTGTCACTGCATGCGGTAGCCGCCGTTGACGTCGATCACGTTGCCCGTGATGTAGGCCGCCTGTTCCGAGACCAGGTAGTCGACTGCGCCCGCCACGTCGTCCACCGTGCCGATGCGCCCGAGCGGGATGTTGGCGGCGGCCGCGTCGAGCGCGCCGCTGCTGCGCACGGTGCCGCGCAGCATGTCGGTGTCGATCAGGCCTGGCGCCACCGAATTGACGGTGATGCCCATGTGCGCCGATTCGCGCGCCATGGCCTTGGTGAGGCCCAGCACCGCCGACTTGGCACCGATGTAGGTGGCGCTGGAGCGGTAGCCGCCGAGCTGCGCCGCCACCGAGCCGAAGGTGACGATGCGCCCGTGCGCCACGGGCTTCGCCTCGCGGCGGCGCAGGTATGCACGCCCGCAGAGGAACACGCTGCGCGCGTTCACGGCGAAGGTGCGCTCCCAGTCTTCGAGCGTGGTGTCCTTGATGAGGGAGCGCTCGCCGCCCGGCATCAGCAGCACGCCGGCCACGCAGACCAGCGCGGCGACGGGGCCGATGCTGCCCTCGATGTCGTCGAACACGGCCTCGACGGCCGCTTCATCGCTCACGTCGAACTGGCGGAAGTGGTGCCCCTCGCCCAGCGACTGCGCCACGGCGCGCGCGTTGCCGCCGTCGATGTCGGCGACGACGACGCGATAGCCGCTGGCCGCGAGCCGGCGGCACACGGCCTCTCCGATGCCCCGGCCGCCGCCGGTCACGAGGGCCAGCCGGCCGTGGGGTTGTGCATGATGGTCCGCCATGGGCTGCAGGGTCTCCGGGCCGCGCAGGGGCGGCTTGAAAGTTGATCGAGGGCCGCATTGTGTATACATGAAATCATTCATGCGTCCTCGTTTACCCTAACAACTCGAACTATTCGTTCAATTTCACGGCATCATGTATACCTGACATGGACACACTCTCCCAACAAGTCACAGAGACGCTGCGCACCTGGATCCTTCACGGCAGGCTCTCGCCGGGCATGCGCGTGGAGGAAGTGCCGATCGCCGAAAGCCTCAAGGTGTCGCGCACGCCGGTGCGCGCCGCGCTGGCCGCGCTGGCGATGGAAGGGCTGATCGACCATCAGCCGAAGAAGGGCTACCTGGTGCGCGCCTTCGCGCTCGAGGACATCCTCGCGGCCTACGAGGTGCGCTCGGTGCTGGAGGGCCTGGCCTGCCGGCGCTTCGCCTCGCTGGGCGTGGACGAGCCCACCGCCGCCCTGCTGCGCGAATGCCTGCGCGAGGGCGACGAAATACTTGCGAAGGGAAAGCTGCTGGTGGAAGACCTGGCGCCCTACCAGCAGATGAACGTGAAGCTGCACAACACGCTGATGCACGGCGCGCGCAACCCGTGGGTGGTGCGCTTCGGCGCGCAGGCACAGGCGGTGCCCTTCGCGTCGGACCGGATCATGCTGTGGAACGACCACGGCGTGATCCTGCGTTCGCACGACGACCACCACCGCATCGTGCAGGCCGTGATCTCAGGCGACGCGGCCCGCGCCGAGCAGCTGATGCGCGAGCACGTGTACTACGCCGGCATCCTGCTGCGCGACAACTACCAGCGGCTGCTCGACGAGCGCAGCCGCGACGGGCTGCCGCCCACGCTCATCACGAACGAGCCGCCGGCTTCCTGATGCGCAGCATGCCCTCCTGCGCGGCCGAGGCCACGAGCCGGCCGTCGCGCGAATAGAGGCTGCCGCGGCACAGGCCGCGCGCGCCGCCCGCACTGGGCGAGTCGAGCACGTACAGCAGCCAGTCGTCCATGCGGAAATCGCGGTGGAACCACATCGCGTGGTCGAGGCTCGCGGGGCGCACCTGGCCGCTCATGAAGCTCAGGCCGTGCGGCAGCATGGCGGCGCGCAGCAGGCCGTGGTCGGAGGCGTAGGCCAGCAGCGCGCGATGCACCATCGGGTCGTCGGGCAGCGGCGCGATGGCGCGCATCCAGATGGCGCTCTGCGCCGAGGTCGGGCGCACCTGCGGTGCGATCAGGTCTTCGGGGTCTACGCGGCGGTACTCGATGCCGTGCGGCTGGATCGCCTTGGTGCGCCAGGGCTCCGGCAGGCGGTCGCCGAGCGCGATGCGCTGGTCGAGTTCGCTGATGAGGCCGTCGGGGCCATCCACCTCGGGCATGTCGAACTGGTGCTCGACGCCCTCGTCCACGGTCTGGAACGAGGCGGACATTTCAAAAATGATGCGCTCCTGCTGGCGCGCCACCACGTGGCGGGTGGTGAAGCTGCGGCCGTCGCGCACGCGGTCGACGCTGTACTCGATGGGCGCATGCTCGCCCGGCAGCAGGAAGTAGGCATGCATCGAATGCACCGGGCGCTCGGCGCCCACGGTGAGGCTCGCGGCCATCAGCGACTGGCCCAGCACCTGGCCGCCGAACACGGCTGGCGTGCCGATGTCCTCGCTCTGGGCCCTGAAGCGGTCGCCGCCCAGAGGCTCGAGCTGCATGAGCGCGACGAGTTCGTTGACGAGGCGGGAGGCGGTGGCGGGATCGGTGGTCATCGGGGAAGGAGGCAAAACTGTCGAAAAGGCAACCCTCGACCATAGCAAAGCCCGCGCCCGCGGGCTGTCGCGGGCCGGTCAGCTGCCTCCCGCCGCTCTCCCGCTACTCGGCTACTTGTAGAAGCACACGCCCATGAGGCGGGCGCGGCAGCCGTAGTCCGTGCCGCCCTGCACCACGCGCACCGGCACGCCGGACAGCAGCAGCGAGCCGTCGTCCGCATACACCAGCGGCGAAGGCGCGGCCTTGCTGAAGGGGGCGCTGAGCGTTTCCTGCTCGACGTAGCCCAGGTACTGCCGCCGGGAGAAGTCGACCGTGTCGGCCGACTTCAGCGGCACCGCCGCATAGCGCTTGCCGTAGACGGTGCCGAAGTAGCGCAGCGACGGCCCGGGCCGGTCGCCGTATTTCGCGTCGGTTTTGGCGAAGCCGGTCTGGATCAGGAAGGCCCGGTCTTCGGGCGTCAGGTCGGCGTCGAAAGCCATCAGCACGTACTGGCCCTCGAAGCTCTGGTTGCGCGCCACCTTGAACTCGCCCAGCAGCGCGGGCGTGACCTTGGTGCGCCCTTCCCAGCGCAGCAGCGCCGCCACGGAGGGATCGCCGTCGAACACGTAGTGGTAGTTCTCGCCGGCGATGGCGACCTTGCGGCCGTCCTTGGCCGCGAAGAAGCTCAGCAGCCGGTCCTTGCCGTGCACCGGCTCGCCTTCGGGAGTACTGGCGCAGCCGGCCAGCGAGAGGCCGATGGCGGCGCAGGACAGCGCCAGGAGGGTGCGACGCGCGGGTGTCGACAGCGAAGGGAAGTGCACGTTTCGTCCGGGGTTCGAGTTCATCAAGCCCCGGACTCTAGCGCGCCGCCGCGCTCAGCGGTCGAGGTCGACGCCGTCGGCGAGCAGCTTTTCCTGCAGCGCCGGAACGTCCACCTTCGCGAAGCTGCCGCCGCCCAGCGACGCCGCCGCCGTGCCCGCGGCCTGCCCCATGACGAAGCAGCCGCCGCTCGCGCGCGCGGCCGACTGGCCCTCGTGCGTCATCGACGCGCAGCGCCCGGCCACCAGCAGGTTGTCGAGCGCCTGCGGCACCAGCATGCGCCACGGCAGGTGGTTGTAGGCGTTGGCTTCGTCGCGCGGGAAGGCCCACTCGATGCGGCCGTCGGCGTGCATTTCCATGGGCCAGGCGTTCAGGCCGATGTTGTCGTCGAACTTCGCCGAGCCCAGGATGTCCTCGCGCCCGAGCGCGTACAGGCCCTGGATGCGCCGCGTCTCGCGGATGCCGACCTGCGGCGCGATCTCCACGATGGCCGACTGCGCGAAGCCCGGCACCTCGGCCTTCAGGAACCTGAAGTACTCCGTGATCTGGCGGCGGCCCTCGAGCTCGCCCTCGGTGAGCTCGCGCGCGTCGACGCCGTTCATCGCCCGGCCCTGCGAATTGCGGATCTGCGTGACGTTGGCGCGCCACTCGCGCGGGTCCTTGTTGGGCCGCAGGATCGCACCCTCGCGCGGGAACTTGTAGACGCCCGGCTTCTGCTGCTCGGCGCGAGCCATGAAGTCGTTGATGGCCTTGAACTCTCCCACCGCCTCCAGCGCAGCCGGCGCGTCGACCTGGCCGATGCGGAACATGGTGGTCGGGAAGAGTCCGCTGCCGTGGCCGTCGCCCACCTCGAAGGGCACGCCCGCGAAGGCGGCCACGTCGGCATCGCCGCTGGCGTCGATGAAGGCGTTGGCGCGAATGGCCTGGCGGCCCGACTTGGTCTCGACCACCAGTGCTGCGATGCGCTTGCCGTCGAGCACGACGGCGGCCGCAAGCGCGTGGAACAGCAGCTTCACGCCCGCTTCGCCGAGCAGCTGGTCGGCGGCGAGCTTGTAGGCCGAGGTGTCGTAGGAGCGCACGCAGATGCGCCCGCCCATGCCGTTCTGCGGCTGGTTCATGCCGTTGAGCGCGGCGATGCGGTCGATGAGTTCGTCGACCACGCCGCGCACCAGCTGCGTCATCTCGCCTTTGCGCTTGCCGTACAGGCCCGCGAAATTGGTGACGCCGCCGGCCGTACCCATGCCGCCGAGAAAACCGTAGCGCTCCACCAGCAGCGTGTTGGCGCCATGGCGCGCGGCGCTCACCGCGGCCGCAATGCCGGCGGGGCCGCCGCCGACCACCACCACGTCGTACTCGCCGAACACCGGCAGCGTGCGCGCCGGTTCATGCAATGTGGAAGTCATTCAAATAGATCCATGGATGTCTGTTCGGGAAACACCACGGATCCGGCTTTGCCGGTCCGTCGGTGTTGCCCCCTGCAAGGGGGTTGGCGAAGCGACACGAAGTGCGCGAAGCCTGGGGGTGTGCTCACTGCAACTTGATGCCGCGGGCGGAAATGATCTTGGTCATGATGGCGGCCTCCTCGTTCACGCGCGTACGCATGCCGTCCGGCGAGGTGCCCACGGCCTGCCAGCCCTGCTCGAAGAGCTTGCGGCGCACGTCGGGGTTCTTCATCACGGCTTCGAGTTCGCGGCTGATGCGCGCCTGCGCCACCTTCGACAGGTTGGCCGGGCCCAGCAGCGCCACCCACACCTCGAGGTTGAAGTCCTTCACGCCGGCGTCGGACAGCGGCGGGATCTCGGGCACCAGCGCGCTGCGGCCGCCCGTGAGGCCGATGGCCTTGAGCTTGCCGGCCTTGATCTGCGGCATGGCCACGCCCGGCGGGATCAGGCCCATCTGCACCTGGTCGCCCAGCATCGCGGTGATGACCTGCGGGTTGCCCTGGTAGGGCACGTGCTCGGGCTTGAAGCCGGGCACGCGGGTCTTGAGCAGTTCCATGCCCAGGTGGCCGACCGAGCCGATGCCCACCGAGCCGTAGTTCCACTTGTCGCCGGCCTTGCGGCCTTCGTCGAAGAAGGCGGTGCCCGAGGGCAGGTTGTTCTGCGCCACCAGCACCAGCGGGGCGGTCGCGATCAGCGAGAGATACGTGAAGTCCTTGACCGGGTCGTACGGCAGCTTGGGATACAGCATCTTCGACGACGTGAGGTTGCCGTTGATGACGAGGCCCAGCGTGTGGTCGTCGTTGGCCTTGGCCACCTGGTCGGCCGCGATGTTGCCCGAGGCGCCGGCCTTGTTGTCGACCACGATCGGCTGGCCCAGCGCCTTCGACAGCGGCTCGGCGATGGTGCGAGCGGCGATGTCGGGCGTGGAGCCGCCGGGGAAGCCCACCAGCAGGCGGATGGGCTTGGTCGGCCAGGCGGCGTTCTGTGCGCTGGCGCTCAGGGGCAGCGCGGCAGCGGCGGCCAGGCCGCAGGCGATCAAAAGGGCTCTCTTGGTGGCGTGCATGAAGGGAAAGTGTGAAAAAGTTGTCAAAAACCTGAGAGGGCCAGCTTAACTGCCTGAGAAGACACCGGGCAAGCCGAGCCCTCCGCTATTCGAGGCTGATGTTGCCCCTGCGCACCAGCTCGCCGTACACCTTCGACTTGGCCTCGGCATTGCGCTCGATTTCCTCGGGCGACCATGCGAGCGGCTCGAAGGCGAAGGTGTCGAAGCGGGCGCGGATCTCGGGATCGGCGATGACCTTGGCCACGTCGGCATTGATCTTCGCCTTGATGGCCGCCGGCACGCCCTTGGGCGCGAGCAGCGACACGAAGGAATTCACCTCCAGCGATGCGGGTCCGCCCGCCTCGGCCATGGTCGGCACGTCGGGCATCTGCGGGATGCGCTTGCTCGCCGCGACCGCGATGTAGCGCAGCTTGCCGGCCTTGTAGATGCCCTGGCTCGACGGGATGCTCGCGAAGGCCCACGGCACCTCGCCGGTGCCCACGTTGGAGTAGAGCTGCGACACCTCGCGATACGGCGCGTGGCGCATGCGGATGCCGGTGAGTGCCTCAAGCTGCTGCGCGCCCAGGTGGCCCGGGCTTCCCACGCCCCACGAGCCGTAGACGATGCCGTCGGGGTTGGCCTTGGCGGCGGCGATCAGGTCGCCCATGTTCTTCCACTTCGACTCGGTGGCCACGGCCACGAAGAAGGGCGTGCGAAAGAGCGATGCCACCGGGTCGAAGTGCTGCAGCGTCACGAAGTTGCGCGACTTGTACAGGTGCGGCAGCGCGGCGATGTGCTCGCTGTCGAGCTGCAGCAGCGTGTAGCCGTCGGGCGCGGCGCGGCGTGCCTGGTCGATGGCGATGAAGCCGCCGCCGCCGGGCCGGTTGTCGACGAGCACGCGCTGGTTCCACAGGCGCGAGAGCTTGTCGGAGACGAGGCGCAGCACCGCGTCGGGGCCGCTGCCGGCGGCGAAGGGCGTGACCAGGGTCACGGGCTTGCTCGGGTAGTCGGAAGCCTGGGCCAGTGCCCCGGCAGTGGCCGTCAGGGCCAGGAAGCCCGTCAGCAGCGCGCGCGAAAAGTTCATGTCTCTTGTCTCCTGGGCCTTCGGCCTCGATGGTTATGAATTGCTGAAAGAAAACTGCTTCAGTGCGGCGAGAGCGCCGCAACGGCTTCGGCGACGGCCGCGCCCGAAGGACGCAGCGACTCGGGCGCGTCGTCCAGGCAGCGCTCGGGCCGCCAGGCATAGAGCCATTCGACCGCATCGTAGAAGCGCTCGGGCGTGCGGCCCGGCCAGAGGCTGTTGCGCACGAGGCGTTCCACGCCCTTGGCGTGATAGAGCCGCCCCATCTCGCGCACCGACAGCACCACGCGCGCCGTACGGGCGACGCGCGCCGCCTCGTAGAGCTTGAAGGCGGCGGGCATGTCGAAGCCGCAGGCCTTCACGGCCTCGCCGAGCGTCACGGCGTCCTCGAGCGCCATGCACGCGCCCTGCGCGAGGTACTGCATCATGGGATGCGCCGCGTCGCCCAGCAGCGTGGCAGCGCCTTCGCTCCAGCGCTCGACCGGATCGCGGTCGGCGGTGCTCCAGCGGCGCCACGAGGTCGGGCGATCGAGCAGCTGGCGGGGGCGCGCATGCACGCCCTCGAAGTACGAGAGCACCTCTTCCTTGCTGCCGTCGGTCACGCCCCACTCTTCCTTCTCGCGGCTGTGGAAGGTGACGACCAGGTTGTATTGCTCTCCGTGGCGCAGCGGGTAGTGCACCAGGTGGCAGTTGGGGCCGGCCCAGACCACGGGTGCGTTCCAGCGCAGGTCGGCCGGCATGTCGGCCGCGGGCACCACTGCGCGATACACCACATGGCCCGACACGCGCGGCGCATCGCCGATGAGCTTGCCGCGCACCACCGACTTCACGCCGTCGCATCCCACGATGGCGTCGGCCTTGAAGCTGCGGCCGTCGCGGGTGACAGCCGTCACCGCGTGTGCGCCCTGCCCACCCAGGTCGATGGACTCGACCTGCGCCGAGGTGTGGAAGCGGATCAGCGGATGCTGCTTCACCGCCTCGTGGATCGCACCGTGCAGGTCTGCGCGATGGCTCACCGCATACGGATTTTTGAAGCGCGCGCGGAAGGCCTCGCCGACCGGCACCGAGGCCACTTCGCCGCAGTCGACGGCGTCCATCATCACCAGCCGGTCGGTGAACACCGAGCCCCGGCGCACTGCCTCGCCCACGCCCAGCGCGTCGAGCGCGGCGAAGGCATTGGGGCCGAGCTGCAGGCCGGCGCCGATCTCGCCGATGGTGGCGCTCTGCTCGAGCAGGTCGATGGAAACGCCCAGGCGCGCGAGCGCCAGCGCGGCGGCCATGCCGCCGATGCCGCCGCCGACCAGCAGCACGGTGGGAGGGTTCTTCGATGGAGTCATGGCGGGCCCGCGCTTTCCGGAGGATTCAGTCAGTCGATTCGGACGGTCAGCGAAGGCAGGCGCTCGATGCTCACCTTGATGGTCTGGCCCGGCTTCACCGCGCCCACGCCCTCGGGCGTGCCGGTGAAGATCAGGTCGCCGGGCTGCAGCGTGAAGAGCGTCGAGAGGTTGGCGATGACTTCGTTCACCGACCAGATCAGGTGCGTGATGTCGCTCTTCTGGCGCACTTCGCCGTCCACTTCGAGCACGATGGCGCCGGCGTTGATCTCGCCCACGTCGGCCAGCGTGCGCAGCGGCGCGATGGGCGCGGAGAAATCGAAGGCCTTGCCGATTTCCCACGGGCGGCCCTGCTCGCGCATCTTCATCTGCAGGTCGCGGCGGGTCATGTCCAGGCCCACGGCGTAGCTGTGGATGTGGCTGGCGGCCTGCTCGACCGGGATGTTGGCGCCGCCCTTGCCGATGGCGACCACCAGCTCGGCCTCGTAGTGGTAGTTGCCGGTGAGCGGCGGGTAGGGAATGGACGCGCCCTTGCCGTCGAACACGGGCACCACGGAGGCGTCGTCGTTCGGCTTGCAGAAGAAGAAAGGCGGCTCGCGGTCGGGGTCGAAGCCCATCTCGCGCGCATGCGCGGCGTAGTTGCGGCCGACGCAATAGACGCGGCGCACGGGGAACTGCTGGTCGGAGCCCACGATGGGCAGGCCGACGATGGAAGGAGGCGTGAAGACGAAGGACATGGGAGGCTCCTGCCGCTCGGGGCGGCACACGGTCAAGAAGAAAGAAACGGCAAGAAAGAACGATCGCCCGGGCTTCAGGCGTCTTCGAGGAAGGCTTCGCGCAGGATGCCCATGGCCTGCTGCACGGGGCGGTCGGAGAAGCTGAAGAGCACGGCGTCTTCGCCCGGCGACGACAGCTTCAGCGGCGCCCACGAGGGCACGACGAAGGTGTCGCGCGGGCCGAACGCGAAGCGCTGGCCGGCGATCTCGGCCGTGCCGTGGCCTTCGACCACGCTGTACACGGCGCCGTCGGTGGCGCGGTGCGTCTTGCCCGCGAAGCCCTTGGGAAGCAGTTGCAGGTTGGTCGAGATGGTCGGCATCGGCGAGCCGCCCGTCAGCGGGTTGATGTAGCGCAGCTTGTGGCCCAGCCAGGCGTCGGGCACTTCCTGCTTCTGCAGTTGCGCCAGCGCCTCGCGGCTGCGCGCATAGGGGTAGTTGAAGATCGGCGAGGTGGCCGATACGTGGTCGTGCCGCACCGGCACCATGTTGTGGCCGAAGCGCGCGAGGCTGTTGCCCTCGGGGCGCGAGACGTGCTGCACCTTGGAGTCGTCGTTCTCGGCGAAGCCGGCGTCGAAGAAGCGCAGCATCGGGATGTCGAGGCCGTCGAGCCACACCACCGGCTCCACGCTGCCGCCGATGCCCTCGTTGCCATGGTCGTGCCAGGCCCACGAGGGCGTGATGATGAAGTCGCCCGGGTACATGGTGGTGCGCTCGCCGCCCACCGTGGTGTAGGCGCCCTTGCCGTCGACGATGAAGCGCAGCGCCGACTGCACATGGCGGTGCGAAGGCGCGACCTCGCCCGGCATGATGAGCTGCAGGCCCGCGTAGAGCGACTGCGTGATCGACGAATTGCCGGGCAGCGCCGGGTTCTCCAGCACCAGCACGCGGCGCACGGCCTCCTCGGCGGTGATGAGATCGGCCGACTGCATCAGCAGCGGGCGGATCTCGTCGTAGCGCCACAGGGCGGGCACGCAGGGCGTCTGCGGCTCGCGCGGCACGAGTGCGTGCAGCGACTCCCACAGCGGCGTGAGGTGCAGCGGGCGGATGCGGTCGTAGTAGTCGCGGCGCTCGGCCGCATTCGAGGGGGCGGGTTTCATGGGGCGGGTGTCTCCGTTGGCGGCATTGTTGGCCCGCACCACTATTTCCTCAAGACCGACAGCCAATACACGGAATTCGAAATTTCGATAATGGTGTCTTTTGCCGTAAGCAAGCAGGAGTCCCGCATGTCGAAGCTCGATCTCGAATGGCTCGCCGTGTTCGACGAGGTCTACAAGACCGGCAACGTCTCGAAGGCGGCCGAGCGGCTGGGCATGGCGCAGGCGGCGGCCAGCACCGCGCTCAACAAGCTGCGCGCCCACTTCGACGACCGCCTCTTCACCCGCACCGCGCAGGGCATGCAGCCCACGCCGCACGCCGAGCGCATCTACCCGAACCTGCGCGAGGCGCTGGCCCAGCTGGCGCAGGCCCAGGGCAACCGCAGCAGCTTCGATCCCGCGCAGGCGCAGCGGCGCTTCCGCATCTGCATGACCGACATCAGCGAAGTGGTGCTGCTGCCCGGCCTGCTCGACCACCTGCGGCGGTCGGCGCCCGGGGTGCACATCGAGACGGAGATCATCTCCACGATCAGCGGCCGGCGGCTGCAGGACGGCGAGGTCGACCTCGCCGTGGGCTTCATGCCGCAGCTGGACGCGGGCTTCTACCAGCAGACGCTCTTCATGCAGAACTTCGTCTGCCTGGCGGCGAAGAACCATCCGCGCATCGGCACGAAGCTCACGCGCAAGCGCTTCGAGGCCGAGGCGCACGCGGTGGTGTCGACCTCGGGCACGGGGCACGCCATCGTCGACACCACGCTCGCGCGGCTGGGGCTGAAGCGCAACGTGGTTGTGCGGCTGTCGAGCTTCCTGAGCGTGGCGCGCATCGTGGCGCAGACCGAGCTGCTCGTGGTGGTGCCGCGCATCCTGGGCAAGGTGCTGGCCACGCAGGAGCCGGTGAAGCTGCTGGAGCCGCCCTTCGCGCTGCAGGACTACGCGGTGAAGCAGCACTGGCACGAGCGCTTCCACGCCGACCCGGGCAACGCCTGGCTGCGGCGCACCATGGCGCAGCTGTTCAGCGGCAGCTAGCCGGGCGTATGCGCCCGGACGACGGGCGGCGTCCGGAAGCGGGTGCCCGCTCGCATAATCGCGGCTCCCCACTTCATAGTCACAGCCATATTCACCAAAGGCGGCCTCCCATGTCCTCGATCACCCTGCGCTTTCTTGCCGAACCCAGCACCGTCAACTTCGGCGGCAAGGTCCACGGCGGCACCGTCATGAAGTGGATCGACGAAGCGGGCTACGCCTGCGCCACCAGCTGGGCCAAGCGCTACTGCGTCACCGCCTTCATCGGCAGCATCCGCTTCCACCGGCCGATCATGATCGGCGACCTCGTCGAGGTGGAGGCCCGCCTCGCCTACACCGGCAACACCAGCATGAACATCTCGGTCGAGGTGCGCAGCGGCGACATGAAGGGCGGCGCGATGGAGAAGACCACCGAGTGCCTGATCGTGTTCGTCTCGGTCGACTCGCACGGCCGGCCGCTGCCGGTCGAGGCCTACGTGCCCGGCACCCCCGGCGAAATGGCGCTGGCCGAGCGCGCCAAGGCGCACCTGGACGCGAGCCGCGCGGCCGGCGGCACGCCCTGATACCGCGCTTCACGGCATGACCCCGTAGACGCGAAGCTCTAATGAAGAGCGCGCCGGGCGGCTAGAGTCAGGCGATTGTTTGCAAGCAAAGGAAGAAATCGCATGGCTACCCAGGACGACGACAGCAACGGCAAGGCCGCCGACCGCATCAAGGATTCCGCCCAGCAGATCTGGCTTGCCGGCCTCGGTGCCTTCGCCAAGATGCAGCAGGAAGGCAGCAAGGCCTTCGAGGCGCTGGTCAAGGACGGCGCGGGCATGCAGAAGAAGACCCAGCAGGCCGCCGAGGAAACCCTGGCCCAGGCCCAGCAGCGCATGGCCGGCTTCGCCAGCGAGTTCGGCACCAAGGCCGCCGGCCAGTGGGGCAAGCTGGAGAACATCTTCGAGGAGCGCGTGGCGCGCGCGCTCGAGAAGCTCGGCGCGCCGAGCGCCGCCGACATGGCCGCGCTGCAGGCGCGCGTCGAGGCGCTCGAGGCCCAGCTGAAGAAGTCGCAGCAGACCGCAGCGCCCCGCAAGACCGCGGCGCGCAAGACGACAGCCCCCGCGGCCAAGAAGACCCTGCGCCGCAGCAAGGCCAGCTGAGCGGCCCGCATTGCGGCGCTGCACAAGAAACCAGCGCCGCAAAACATGTCCCGCACCGTTCATGGTGCGGTGCACATACGCTAGAGTGCTCCCAAGAGACCACGAGACAACCGGGGGCACCAGCATGGCAAAGAAGGCGCCACGCCGAACAGCGCAACGCATCCTCGAAGCCGCATTGGATCTGTTCAACCGCTTCGGGGAACCGAACGTCTCGACCACGCTCGTGGCCAGCGAGCTCAACATCAGCCCTGGCAACCTGTACTACCACTACCCGGCCAAGGAAGAGCTGATCAACAAGCTCTACGAGGCCTACGAGGCCGAGCTCGACGAACTGCTGCACGCCAGCGAGGGCGTGCACGACGTGGAGGACGCGTGGTTCTTCATGCACAGCCTGTTCGAGCTGATCTGGCGCTACCGCTTCCTGTACCGCGACCTCAACGACCTGCTCAGCAAGAACCGCCGGCTGGAGACGCAGTTCCAGCTCGTGCTGAAGAACAAGGCGCGCGCCATCCGCCAGCTGATCGCCGGGCTGAGCCGCGCGGGCCACCTGGAGATCGACGTGCACGAGGTCGACACGCTCGCGCAGAGCATGGTCGTGGTGCTGACCTACTGGCTCAGCTACGAATACGTGCGCAACCCGCGCGAGGCGCTGGAGCCCGAGCATGCGCAGGGCGCGCTGATGCGCGGCGGCCTCCATGCGCTGCACCTGCTGGCGCCCTACCTGGGGCGCGAACAGAGAAGGCATCTGCTGGCGCTCGGCAATGCCTACAACGGCGAAGACCCCGGCAACAGCAGCAGTGCCGGCGCCGCGGCTTCCCCTGTCGATATGGCGGTCTAGAACCATGCCCCACCACGATTTCAAACCGCTCTCGCTGATGTCGGCCGGTGCACCCAACGCCAATGCCGACACCGAACACTGGACCCCCCTTCCCTGGGCCGACTCTCCCCGCTACGACGCGCGCAGCGTGCTGCCCCACTGGCCGCGCCTGCATGCCGGCCACGAACTGCCGCTGCCTGCCGAGGGCTCGGCGCTCGCCGAAGGCTGGGCGCTGTACCACAGCGGCGAGTTCGAACGCGCCGCCGCCATCGGGCTGCAGCAGGGCGCCGAAGGAATGGCGCTGGCCAACCAGGCGACGGCGATCTACGCCAACTACCTCGAGCCGCGCGAATCGATACGGCTCGCGATGTTCCGCCAGGTGATCGAGCGCGCGGGCGCGCAGGCGGCCGCCGAGCCCGACAACTGCCAGGCGCTCTACTGGCAGTCGTATGCGCTGGGCCGGTACAGCCAGGGCATCAGCGTGGCGCGCGCGCTGGCGCAGGGCCTGGGCAGCAAGCTCAAGGGCGCGCTGGAGCGCGTGATCGAGCTGCAGCCGCGGCACGCGGACGCGCACCTCGCCCTGGCCTCCTTCCACGCCGAAGTGATCGACAAGGTGGGGGCGCTGGTCGGACGCATGACCTACGGCGTGCGCTCGGAGACTTCGATCGAGCTGTTCGAGCGCGGGCTCGAGCTGCACCCCCACTCGGCCGCCGGAATGATGGAATACGCCCGCGCGCAACTGATGCTGCATGGCGAATCGCGCATGGGCGAGGCGACGCGGCTCTATGAAAAGGCGGCGGAACTCAAGCCCGCGGATGCGCGGGAACGGCTGGATGTGGAACTGGCGCGGGCGGGGTTGAGAGACTGACTTGGTACCGCCATGTACCGCACGATTTAAGATGCGTGCTTTCCGCTTTTCATCACCCTGAACGCCATGTCCGATCTCAACGCCCAGTTCGAAGCCGCCCAGGCCAACTCCAAGCTGCTCGCCGAGCGCCCCGACAACCCGACGCTGCTGAAGATCTACGCCCTGTTCAAGCAGGCCACCGAAGGCGACAACACCGCCAAGAAGCCCAGCTTCAGCGACGTGGTCGCGCGCGCCAAGTGGGACGCGTGGACGGCCCAGAAGGGCGCGAGCGCCGACGAGGCCAAGCAGAAGTACATCGACCTGATCGAATCGCTGCGCGGCTGACAGACAGCCCCTCGGCTCAGGCCGGCAGCTTCGTGTCCGTGAAGCGCCGGATGGGCTGGGCGAACGCGAGGTCCGCGCCGTCGAGCACGTCGCGTCCCGCGAGGCTCTCGAAGCCGAGCCCCGTTTCCGCCTCGATGAACGCCAGCGGCCGCTGCGAGGTGCCGAAGTCCTCGAGGTCGCGCGCCACGCCTGAATCCAGGTACCTGCCCTGGCTCATCAGGTAGGCGATGGCGGCGAGTTCGCCGGTCGCTTCGCTGACGAAGGCGACCACTTTCCAGAAATCGCGCGGTATCCGTATGCTGAATCTCTCGGGGTCGTCCGGCCGCAGGATCGGGCCGGTGAAGACGCTGATGCGCTTGTCGTCGCCCTGCGCGTTGCCGAGCACGTAGTCTTCCAGGTCGCCCCACAGCCCCTCGTTGAACGGCTGCCATTGCGGGCAGGCGTTGGTGGCGAAGAAGGTGTCGATGTTGGCCTTGCGGGCCGTCGCCAGCGGGCCCCAGTTCGGGTCCTGCCTGCGCGTCATGTGGCCGCGGGAGAACTTTCCTTCCTGCCCGGGGCCGTAGGCCTCGCGCAGCATCTGGTGCTCCTTGGCGATGCGGCCGTCGTAGCTCCAGGTGTCGTGGCGCGGGACGTTCTTCGACTTCGAGCCGTCGATGTTGCAGGCCGAATAGAGCGGCATGCGCCGGGACATGCACTGCACGGTGCTGAAGTGCTGGTACCTGAGCTCGACGCTGCCGTCCTCCAGCCTCGCGATGTCGTCCATGGAGATGGGCTCGCCGATGGAAGGCAGCGCCACGTGCGCGTCCCGCCCCAGGAAACCGGCCGAATAGCCCTGGCGGCCCTCGAAGAACTCCGGCGGCTTCGGCGTCGCCGCGACGCGCTGGATGCCGGCCCACGAGTCGCTCACGACCTGGATGTCTGCATCGGACATGGAAAAGCTCCCTCCAGAAAGACGCCGGGGCCGTCTTCGGCCCCGGTGGATGCGTGCTGCGCGATCACTTCGCCAGCTTGGCGCGCGCGTTCTTCAGATTGAAGGCAGGCTTGCGGATTTCCGCGAAGGTGGGCTGGGACACCGCCCACTCGGGGTTCTGCTCGAGCGCGGCCAGTTGCTCCTCGTCGACCTGGGCTTCCAGCAGGGTGCTGGTCTTGGCCGTCAGGACGACACCCGGCACGCGGCGGCGCAGCCGCGCCTTCGCCGACAACTTCTTGCCGGGGCTGCCTGTGTAGGTCAACACGACGCTGGTCACTTCAGAACTCCAAATCCTTCGTACTCGGCCGGCCAACCCACCCTTTGCGCCGTCTGCGA
Organism: Variovorax gossypii; assembly: GCF_003965815.1. Lineage (GTDB taxonomy): Bacteria > Pseudomonadota > Gammaproteobacteria > Burkholderiales > Burkholderiaceae_C > Variovorax > Variovorax gossypii. The sequence continues at coordinate 73,469 of NZ_RXOE01000006.1, forward strand.
CAGCATCCTGACGATGGCGTCGGCCTTTTCAGGACCGTTTTGCATGGTAAGCAGCTTCGGATTCCCTGACAACAGACGGGCCGCCATGCCCGAGGAGTACGGCGTGGCCATCGAGGTGCCGGACATCATCGCGTACCTGCCGCCCGGAAAGGTCGACAGCACCGCCACGCCGGGGCCGATGAAATCGGTGGAGAGCCCATGGTTCGAGAACTCGGCGACGAACTCCTTCTTCCGGCGGATCTCGCTTTCCTGGAAGCTCTCGGGGCAATCCGCCGGAAACGTCCCGTCGCGCCCCATCGCGCCCACGGCCAGGGTGTGGCTGTAGCGGGCGGGAAAACGCAGCAGCGGCTGGCCGTCGTTGCCGGTGGCCGCGAACACCACCACGCCGGCATTGCGCGCCTTCTCGAGGATGTCGGGCATCTCCGGCATCGGCTCCAGGCTGCCCATGCTGATGTTGACGATGTGGCAGCCGTCGGCGATGGCGCGGTCGAGCGCGCTGGCGATGTCGGTCGATTTCGCGCGCCCGCGCTCGCCGCTCTTCGGGCAGACGCGGTAGGCCATGAGCCTGCAGGCCGGCGCGAGGCCGTGGATGCCGGTGCCCTGCGCCATCCGGCCCGCGATGATGCCGGCCACGTGCGTGCCGTGCCCGATGCCGTTGTCCAGGAAGTCGGCCGGGTTCTCGCCGGTGACGAAGCAGCCGCCGCCGGCCACGGCGATGTCCGGATGCGGCCCGACGCCGCTGTCGATCACGCCCACCGTCACGCCCGCTCCCGCCTGGGGGTCGTAGGGCGCGTAGTGCGCCAGCAGCCGAAAGGAATCTGGTGCCAGCGGCAGCGCCCGCACGTCCAGCCGCTTCGGCGCAGCCGTCCGGTCGAAGCCCTTGAGGAAGACGGACCAGTGCGTGTGCTCCGGCTCGACCAGGATCATTTCGACGCGCGGATAGAGCACGGGAATCCCGATGCTCGCGATGCCCTCCTTGTCGGTCACCGCCGGCACGTGGGCACCGTCCCAGTCCACGAGCGCCTTGACCCGCACGCCCGCCACGGGCTTGCCTTGCGGATCGGCAAGGCGCAGCTCGAAGCGCTTGACCTTGGTTCCCGCCGCGACCTGGATCGCGCTGGCTTCCAGCTCGTCGCCCAGCGGCCGGATGTACTGGAGATACGCCCACGCGGCCGGCGCGATGCGCAGCCCGGGCGTGTTTCGCCGCATCGCCAGCAGCGCGGCCGAGTTGGCGCTCATCACCGACACGCCCTCGACCTGCTTGAGGAGCTTCATCCGGGGGATGCCGCGGCCCTCCACCCGTTGCCCGATCGCGTCCGCCGAATTGCCCAGGTTGATCGCGCTCAGCGTCGCCAGCTCCGCGCCGCCGGCCGCCGCGCTGCGCGGGGGCCAGACGATGACGTCGTCGGAAAACTTGGGCTCCACCGCCATGCGGCGCAGGCGCAGCACCTGCAGCAGGCGCTCCAGCTTCTGCTCGTCCGACTTCGACAGCTCGCTCTTCACGGGCTGGTGGTGGATGCGCCTCGGCGCCTCGCGTCGCTCGTTCGCTGCTGCAGCCATGGACTCTCTCTCCTTGTTGCCGGTTTATCGCACGAGGGCCGTTACGCCCCGGTGATTGCCCCTCGCGGAGCTAGCCCACGATCCCACGCTCGCGCAGCGCCGCGATCTGCTCATCGCTCAATCCGATTTCCTTCAGCACCGCGTCGGTGTTCTCTCCGAGCGCGGGCGCGTCGTGCCGGTGGCTGGCCGGCGTGAGCGACAGCTTGGGCACGAAGCCGGGCACCGCGAGATCGCTGCCGTCGGCCATGCGCACCTGTTGCAGCATGCCGCGCGCGGCGTAGTGCGGGTCGGCCGCGATGTCGGCGATGGTGTAGATGCGCCCGGCCGGCACGTGCGCCGCATCGAGCGCCGCCAGCACCTCGCCCACGGTGCGCTGCGCGGCCCAGTCGCCGATGGCGGCGTCCAGCATTTCCACCTGCGCCACGCGGCCCGTGTTGCCGGCCAGCGCCGGGTCGGCCGCCAGGTCAGGCCGGCCGATGCATTCCATGAGCCGGCGGAAGATGCTGTCGCCGTTGCCCGCGACGATGGCGTAGCCGCCATCCGCGCAGCGGTAGGCATTGGTCGGCGCGATGCCCGGCAGCGCGCTGCCGGCGGCCTCGCGCACCGCGCCGAAGGCGTCGTACTCGGGCAGCAGGCTTTCCATGCAGTTGAAGACCGCCTCATAGAGCGCCACGTCGACCACCTGCCCGCGCCCCTTCGGATATTCCGCGCTCACCGTCGCATGCCGGTGCTGCATCGCCATCAGCACGCCGATCACGCCGTGCAGCGAGGCCAGCGTGTCGCCTATCGAGACGCCAACGCGCACCGGCACGCGGCCCGGTTCGCCCGTGAGATGGCGCAGCCCGCCCATGGCCTCGGCCACCACGCCGAAGCCGGGTCGGTCGCGATACGGCCCCGTCTGGCCGTAGCCGCTGATGCGCAGCATCACGAGCGCGGGGTTGGCGGCCAGCAGCTCGTCGGGGCCCAGGCCCCAGCCTTCCATCGCGCCGGGCCGGAAGTTCTCGACCAGCACGTCGGCCTCCGCCGCGAGCTTGCGCACCACGGCCTGCGCCTCGGCCTCGCGCAGGTCCAGCGCCAGCGAGCGCTTGTTGCGCGACTGGACCTGCCACCAGACCGAGGTGCCGTCCTTCAGCAGCCGCCAGGTGCGCAGCGGATCGCCTGCGCCGGGCGGCTCGATCTTGATGACGTCCGCGCCGAAATCGCCCAGCGTGCGCGCGGCGAAGGGCCCGGCGATGAGCTGTCCCAGCTCGATGACCTTGAGGCCGGCCAGCGGGCCCGCCGAGGAGGATGAGGTTGTGCTTGTGGTCGTCGTCATGGCGCCCGAGTGTGCCGCCCCGCCGGGCCGGGAAGGGAAAACACCTATGAATTCTTGACTCCGCCGACCTCGGGTTCGCCGCAGTGCAGCAATCGGAGCCCGCGCCCTGCTCCTTCCTCGGGGAGAAAGGGTCTTGCTGCGGCGCAATGCGGGCTCCGGCATCGGTCTCCGGGGCCTTACGCAAGGTCAAGAAAGTATCGATTCCCGGCGCTATCTCTGGTTGTTGGCGTCGGGAGCGGTTCGTACAGTCCGCCCCATGCAACCCGACCTGGAAATCGTCGAAGTCCGCGGTGACGAATCGTTCACCTGCTGGGCGCACGGATACCCGTACCGCACGGTGCGCTGGCACTTCCATCCCGAGTACGAGATCCAGCTCATCGTCGAGACCCAGGGCGTGTATTTCGTGGGCGACCACGTCGGCCACTTCGAGCCCGGCAACCTGGTGCTGATGGGCCCCGACCTGCCCCACAACTGGATCAGCGACGTGCCCGCCGGCCAGAGTGTTGAACGGCGCGGCATCGTGATCCAGTTCCCGGCCTCGCTGGCGCAGGGCATGGCCGCGACCTTCCCCGAGTTCGAGCGCATCGCACCGCTGCTGGCCGAATCGGGCTCGGGTCTGCTGTTCTCGGCCGAGACCGCCGCGACGGCCAAGCCGATCATGGAATCGCTGCTGGAGGCGCGCGGCCTTCGGCGCGTGGTGCTGCTGCTGTCGCTGCTCGAGCTGCTGGCCGACGGCCGGGACCGCCAGCGCCTCGCCAGCCCCGCCTTCAAGCCCGACCCCAAGGCCTTCATGTCGCACGCGATCAACAACGTGCTGGCGCACATCGCCGCCAACCTGGGCGACGACCTGCGCGAGCCGATGCTGGCCGAGCTGGTGGGCCAGAGCCCCAGTGCCTTCTCGCGCTCGTTCCGCAAGCACACGGGCCAGTCCTTCGTGCGCTATGTGAACCGGCTGCGCATCAGCCGCGCCTGCGAGCTGCTCACCAACAGCGAGAAGCCCGTGCTCGACGTCTGCATGGACGTGGGCTTCAACAACGTGTCGAACTTCAACCGGCAGTTCCTGCTGCACAAGCGCATGCCGCCCACCAAGTTCCGCCAGTTCCACCGCATGCAGGCAGCCGCCTCGCGCGCAGCCAGCCCGCCGTAGCGCACGGCGCCACCACCGTTCCCCCCGCGTCGTTTCCGGCGCGGCGCATCGAGGCGCCGCGCGGGGCGGCCCTTTGCCAGCGTTTCTTCCACGGACAGCAAGACAACCTCAAGGAGACAGCCACCATGACGAACCTTCTCAAAGCCACCGCCCTCACCGCATGCATCGCCGCGCTGGTCTGCGGCACTTCGGCCGCGCAGGCCCAGGCGGCGAAGCAGCCGCTGCGCATCGGCATGACCTTCCAGGAGCTCAACAACCCCTATTTCGTGACCATGAAGCAGGCGCTGGAGGAAGCCGCCGCCAGCATCGGCGCGACCGTGGTCACCACCGACGCGCGCCACGACGTGGCCAAGCAGATCGGCGACGTGGAGGACATGATCCAGAAGAAGGTCGACATCCTGCTGCTGAACCCGACCGACTCCACCGGCGTGCAGTCGGCCGTGCGCTCGGCCAAGAAGGCGAACCTGGTGGTGGTGGCGGTGGACGCCAACGCGCAGGGTCCGGTCGACTCCTTCGTGGGCTCGAAGAACACCGACGCCGGCCGCCTGGCCTGCGACTACCTCGCGAAGAACATCGGCGAGAAGGGCGACGTGGCCATCCTCGACGGCATCCCGGTGGTGCCGATCCTCGAGCGCGTGAAGGGCTGCCGCGAGGCGCTCGCCAGGTACCCCGGCATCAAGGTGGTGAGCACGCAGAACGGCAAGCAGGAGCGCGCCACCGCGCTCACCGTGACCGAGAACATCCTGCAGGCCAACAAGGACCTGAAAGGCATCTTCAGCGTGAACGACGGCGGCTCCATGGGCGCGCTCGCCGCCATCGAGGCCAGCGGCAAGGACGTGAAGCTCGCCAGCGTCGACGGCGCGCCCGAGGCCATCAAGGCGATGCAGAAGCCGGGCTCGAAGTTCATCGCCACCACCGCGCAGTACCCGCGCGACCAGATCCGCCTGGCTATCGGCATCGCGCTGGCGAAGAAGTGGGGCGCCAACGTGCCGGCCGCAGTACCTGTCGACGTGAAGCTGATCGACGCCGAGGGCGCGAAGACCTTCAGCTGGTAACCCTCGCATCGACGAGTTCAAGGCCATGGAAGACACCGCCGAAATGCTTCGGCTCGAAGGCGTCTCGAAGAGCTTTCCCGGCGTGAAGGCGCTCTCGGGCATCGACCTCTCGATCCGCAAGGGCGAGGTGCACGCGCTGCTCGGCGAGAACGGCGCGGGCAAGTCGACGCTGATGAAGATCCTCGGCGGCATCCACCAGGCCGACGAGGGGCGCATCCTCATCGAGGGCAGCGAGCGCAGGTTCGCGGGCTACAACGACGCGATCGCCGCGGGCATCGGCATCATCTTCCAGGAGTTCAGCCTCATCCCGTACCTGAACGCGGTGGAGAACATCTTCCTCGGCCGCTACCTGAAGAACCGCTTCGGGCTGATGGACAGGGCGGCGATGAAGCGCTCGGCGCGCGAGCTCTTCGATGAGCTGGGCGTGCACATCGACCTCGACGCGCCCATCTGCCGCCTCTCGGTGGCGCAGCAGCAGTTCGTGGAGATCGGCAAGGCGCTCTCGCTGAAGGCGCGCCTGCTGGTGCTCGACGAGCCGACCGCCACGCTCACGCCGAACGAGGCCGGGCATCTGTTCAACATCATGCGGGAGCTGCGCGCCAGGGGCGTGGCGATGATCTTCATCTCGCACCACCTCGACGAGATCTTCGAGGTGTGCGACCGCATCAGCGTGCTGCGCGACGGCGCCAACGCGGGGCACGCCGAAGTGGGCGAGACGAACGTCGATGCGCTGGTCGAGATGATGGTGGGCCGGCGCATCGAGCACAGCTTTCCGCCGAAGCCGCAGCCCGCGCCGCGCGGGCGCAAGGTGCTGGAAGTGCCGCACATCCAGCTCGCCAAGGGCGGGCCTGTCAACGCCTTCGAGCTGCACGAGGGCGAGATCCTCGGCTTCGCGGGGCTGGTCGGCTCGGGCCGCACCGAACTGGCGCTGGGCATGATGGGCGCCGACCGCGCCTACCGCAAGACGGTGCTGCGCAACGGCAAGCCCGTGCGGCTGGACAACCCGACGCAGGCGCTGGAACACGGCATCGGCCTGCTGCCCGAGAGCCGCAAGGTGGAAGGGCTCATCACCGACTTCACGATCCGCTTCAACATCTCGCTGAACAACCTCGGCAGGCACCGCAGCGCGGGACTGGTCAGCAGGGCATCGGAAGAGCGCTCGGCCGCCGAGCTCTCGCGCCGCGTGGGCGTGAAGGCGCCCGGCATCGAAACCCGCGTGGCCACGCTATCGGGCGGCAACCAGCAGAAGGTGGTGATCGCACGCTGGCTCGGCCACGACTGCGACGTGCTGATCTTCGACGAGCCCACGCGCGGCATCGACGTGGGCGCCAAGGCAGAGATCTACGGGCTCATGCGCGAACTCACGCGGCAGGGCAAGTCGATCGTGATGATCTCCAGCGAGCTGCCCGAGATCGTGGGCATGTGCGACCGCGTCGCGGTGTTCTCGGGCGGCTCCATCGTGGCCACGCTCGAGGGCGACTCCATCAACTCCGGCGACATCATGCGCCACGCAACCAAAGGGGGCCTGCAATGAACGCCACCGCCACCCATCCCGTGCCGCCGGTTCCCGCCGGCGGGCTCTTCACCCGGCTGCGCCGCTCGACGGCCTTTCTTCCGCTGGTGGGCCTGGTCGCGATCTCGGTCTTCATGATCGTGGCGACCGACAACTTCCTCTCGTGGAGCAACCTGCAGAACATCGCGCTGCAGTCGTCGATCAACGCGATCATCGCGGTGGGCATGACGGCCGCGATCCTCACCGGCGGCATCGATCTTTCGGTGGGCGCGGTGGTGGCGCTCTCGGGCACGCTGGCCTCGGGGCTGATGGTGCAGTTCGGGCTGCCGCCGGTGCTCGCCGTGCCGCTGGGCCTGGGCGTGGGCGTGGTGATCGGCCTGTTCAACGGCTACTGCGTGGCCTACCTGCGCATGCCGCCCATCATCGTGACGCTGGCCACCATGGGCATCGCGCGCGGCATCGCGCTGATCTACACCGGCGGCTATCCCATCGACGGGCTGCCCGATTCTTTCGCCTTCCTCGGCGGCGGCGTGCTGGCGGGCATCAAGGTGCCGATCCTCATCATGCTGGCGACCTACCTCGCGGCCTACGTGCTGCTGAACATGGCGCCCTTCGGCCGCTACGTGTACGCCATCGGCGGCAACGAGGAAGCCACGCGGCTGTCGGGCGTGCGGGTGTCGCGCTACAAGCTGCTGGTGTATGCGCTCAGCGGCTTCACCGCGGCGGTGGCCGGCATCGTGCAGGCCTCGCGCGTGACCAGCGGGCAGCCCGGCGTGGGCGTGGGCTTCGAGCTCGACGCCATCGCGGCCGTGGTGATGGGCGGCACCTCCATCGCGGGTGGCCGCGGCGCCATCGTGGGCACGCTGGTCGGCGCGCTGCTGCTGGGCGTGCTGAACAACGGCCTGAACATGATCGGCGTGTCGCCGTACCTGCAACTGATCATCAAGGGCGGCATCGTGCTGCTCGCCATCTTCATCAGCCGCGAGGCAAAACGCTGAGCCCTTTCCCGCCTTGCTCCTTCCCCCGCTGGGGGAAGGCTGGGATGGGGGCAGGCAGGGCGTGCCCAATGGTCACGCCGCTTGCCCCCACCCCTGCCCTCCCCCAACGGGGGAGGGAGAAAAACCCGAAACAACCTCTCTGAACACAAGGAACCCATGTCCTATCAAAAGCTCCAGCCCGGCACCTCGGGTGCCATCTCGCAACTCGCCTCCATGCAGGCCGTGGTCTGCCACGGCCCGAAGGACTATCGGCTCGAGACCGTCGACATGCCGGTCATCGGCGCCAACGAGCTGCTGATCTCCATCGCCGCCTGCGGCATCTGCGCCTCCGACTGCAAGTGCCACTCGGGCGCGAAGATGTTCTGGGGCGGCGACGGGCAGCCCTCGTGGGTGAAGGCACCGGTGATCCCGGGCCATGAGTTCTTCGGCTACGTCGAGGCGCTGGGCGAAGGCGCGGCCGAGCACTTCGGCGTGGAGAAAGGCGACCGCGTGATCGCCGAGCAGATCGTGCCCTGCGGCAAGTGCCGCTTCTGCACCTCGGGCAAGTACTGGATGTGCGAGGTGCACAACATCTTCGGCTTCCAGCGCATCGTGGCCGACGGCGGCATGGCCGACTACATGCGGCTGCCGCCCACCGCCCGCGTGCACAGGATTCCCGACGGCATCCCGCTGGAAGACGCAGCCATCATCGAGCCGCTCTCGTGCGCGATCCACACGGTGAACCGCGGCGAGATCCAGCTCGACGACGTGGTGGTGATCGCCGGTGCCGGGCCGCTGGGGCTGATGATGGTGCAGGTGGCGGCACTGAAGACACCGAAGAAGCTGATCGTGATCGACCTCGTGCCCGAACGCCTCGCGCTCGCGAAGCAGTACGGCGCCGACGTCGTCATCAACCCTAAGGCCGAGAACGCCGACGCCATCGTCAAGGGCCTGACCGGCGGCTACGGCTGCGACGTGTACATCGAGACCACCGGCGTGCCCGCGGGCGTGACCCAAGGCCTGGACATGATCCGCAAGCTCGGCCGCTTCGTGGAGTTCAGCGTGTTCGGCTCGGAGACCAGCGCCGACTGGTCGATCATCGGCGACCGCAAGGAGCTCGACGTGCGCGGCGCGCACCTGGGACCGTACTGCTACCCCGTTGCCATCGACCTGCTGGCGCGCGGCCTCGTCACCTCGAAGGGCATCGTCACGCACGACTTTCCGCTGACCGAATGGGAGCGCGCCTTCGCGCTGGCAAACTCGCTGGATTCCATCAAGGTGCTGCTGAAGCCGCAGCCCCGATCCTGAGAGACAACCAGCCAGAGGACACCATGAAATACGTGATCGGCGTCGACATCGGCACGCAGAGCACCAAGTGCCTGCTCGTCGGCATCGACGGCAAGGTGCATTCGCAGCACAGCGTCGCCTACCAGCCCGAGACGCCGAAGCCGTTGTGGGCGCAGCAGGACTGCGAGGTGTGGTTCGACGCGGTATGCGAGAGCGTGCGTGCCTGCGTGGCCGGCAGCGGCGTCGCACCCTCCGACATCGCCGCGATGTGCGTGAGCAGCCTCTACGGCGGCGCGGGCATTCCGGTCGATGAAGAGATGCGCCCGCTGCACCCCTGCCTGATCTGGATGGACCGCCGCGCCACCGCCGAGGTCGACGCGGTGAATGCGAATGTCGACGTGGCACGGCTGCAGGCCATCACCGGCAACGGCGTGGACAGCTACTACGGCTTCACCAAGATCCTGTGGGTGCGCGAGCACCTGCCCGAGGTATGGGCGAAGACGCGCCACTTCCTGCCGCCCAACAGCTACGTCAACTGGCGGCTCACCGGCGAACTGGCGGTCGACCACAGCTCGGCCGGCAACATCGGCGGCGTGTACGACGCGGCGCGCCGGCAGTGGTCGGAAGAAGCGATGGGCATGCTCGGCATTCCGTCGCGCATGATGCCGCCGCGCCTGGTGGAGTCGAGCGACGTGGTCGGCGCTCTGGGTGCCGAATGGGCGGCGAAGCTCGGCCTTGCCGAGGGCATGCCGCTGATGGCGGGCGGGGTCGACGCGGCGGTCGCCACCTTCTGCGCGGGCGTCACCGGCAGCGGCGACCACGTGGCGATGATCGGCACCAGCATGTGCTGGGGCTTCGTGAGCCCCACGGTCGATGCGCGGCACAAGCTCATCACCATGCCGCACGTGTACCGCGGCGCGGACCGCAGCTATGTGTTCGGCGGCGCTATCACCGCGGGCGCCGCGGTCACCTGGTTCCGCGAGGCCTTCTGCCAGGCCGAGATCGCGGAGGCCGCGCGCACCGGCGAGGACGCGCACGCGCTCATCGAGCGCAAGGCGGTCGACGTGCCGCCGGGTGCCGAGGGCCTGGTGTTCCTGCCCTACCTCATGGGCGAGCGCAGCCCGATCTGGGACGCGCAGGCCAAGGGCGCGTTCATCGGGCTTTCGCTCGCGCACAGCCGCGCACACCTTTACCGCGCGGTGCTCGAAGGCGTGAGCTTCGCACTGCAGCACAACATCGAGGCCGGGCACCGAAGCGGCCAGCCGCTGGACGAGCGCCTGATCGTGGTCGGCGGCGCGGCGCACTCCGATCTCTGGATGCAGATCGTCGCGGACATCACGGGCTACCCGGTGTTCACCATCGAGCAGGAAGTGGAAGCGGCACTGGGCGCGGCGATGCTCGCGGCGCTCGGCGCCGGGCTGGTCGACGCGGCCACCGCCGAGCGCGGCTGGGTCACGCTGGTGGAGCGCGCGCGGCCCGAGCCCCGCGCGCAGGCCGTCTATCGCGAACGCTTCGAAATCTACAAATCGCTCTACCCCGCGCTGCGCGATGCGATGCAGCGGCTGAAATGACCATCTCCTTCGACTTCTCCGGACGCCGCGCCCTCGTGACCGGTGCGAGCAGCGGCATCGGCCGCGCGGTGGCGGCACGGCTCGCACAAGCGGGCGCGCAGGTCACGGCCATCGGGCGCAATGCCGCGGCACTGGCTGCGCTGCATACCGAAGCCGGCTGCACGCCCCTGTTGCTCGACGTGGCCGATGCACCGGCGCTGGAACGTGCGCTGGCTGCCCTGCCCGCCTTCGATCTCGTGGTGAATTGCGCCGGCATCGCGCTGCTCGAATCCGCCATCGAACTGCAGGCCGACAGTTTCGACGCGGTGATGGCCGTCAACGCGCGCGCGGCGGCACTGGTGGCCTCGCGCTGCGGCAAGGCGATGATCACGGCCGGCGTGCGCGGCAGCATCGTCAACGTGTCGAGCCAGGCTTCGCTGGTCGCGCTCGACGCACATCTTTGCTACTGCGCCTCGAAGGCCGCGATGGACGCCGTCACGCGCTCGCTGTGCCTGGAGTTCGGCCCGCACGGCATCCGCGTGAACAGCGTGAACCCGACCATCACGCTCACGCCGATGGCGCAGCAGGCCTGGGCCGATCCGGAAAAGAGCGCCGCGGCTCTCAGGAACATTCCGCTGGGCCGCTTCGCGCAGGTGGAGGAAGTGGTGGCGCCGATCCTCTTCCTGCTGGGCGACGGCGCGTCGATGATCAGCGGCGCGGCGCTGCCGGTGGACGGCGGCTACACCGTCGTCTGAAACCGGGGGCGCTCAGGCGAGGCGGGTGCCGCCCCGGGGAGACGATTCGAGCATCGCGTCGAGGTTGCGCGTGATCTTCTGCTCGATCATTTCGCTGAAGCTGCTGAACAGGAAGCCCAGCGTCGCGTCGAGCTTGAAGGTGGTGTCGGTGACTTCGACGGTGCCGTCGATGCCGGCGCGCGTGAAGGTGGCGGTGTCGCAGCCCTCGCCCTGCGTGTAGACGCATTCGAGGCCGAACTCCTGCTCGGCCTGCTGGATCCACTTGCGTGCGACGACACGCGCGCGTGCGATGCCCAGTGTGTGGTTGCGTTCGATGTGGATGTCAGGCACCGCGATCTCCGGTCTTGTCGTGTTCAGGGCTGGTCTGGGTCTGAAGGATACCCGTCGCTGCCTGCAGGGCGACGCGGCGTTCCTCTGTGGTGGGAAGCGCGGCGATGCGCCGCACCTCGGCATAGAAGCGCGGCCAGTCGCGGCCTTCGCGCTCGAAGAGTTTCTCGAAGCTGGGCACGAGGTCGTCGTAGGCGCCCTGCGCGCCGAAGGCCGCGTTGTTGGCGCGCGCCACCCAGGCGTCGTAGGCGTTCTGGCGCGGGCCGCTCCAGCCGGCCTTCAGCTTGGTATAGCGTTCGCGGAAGTCGGCCATGGCGGCCTGCTTCATGACGTCCACCCTGGCCCAGTCCTTGGCCTTGGCCTCGGGCGACTCGTAGACCTGCGTGAGCGCGCGGCGGGTGTTGAGCGCGAGCGCGCGGAAATCCTGGCGCTGCGCATCGAACTGCGCGTACTCGCGCCGCGCCGCGTCGCCGGCCTCGCGCTGCAGCCACATCGCGCCGCCGATGCGCTCGACCGCCGTGGCGTAGGACTCGTTGAACACCGTGTCGCCGGCCACGTAGAGCACCTGGTGCGCCAGCTCGTGGAACACGATGCGGGCCAGCTCGCCCTCGGGATAGCCGATGAAGGTGGACAGCAGCGGATCGCCGCCGGCCCAGTTCATCCAGCCCAGCGTGGAGTACGCGGGCACCGGGTACACGGCCACTTCCAGGTCCTGCTTCTTCTGCTCCTCGGCTTCGGCCTTGGCCGCTTCCTCGCTGTAGTAGCCGCGATAGCCCACGCAGCCCGCCACCGGGAAGCACCAGCTCTTGAGCGTGAGCGAATACGGCGGCGCCGCCACCACGTTCCACACGGCCGCGGGGCGGTGAAGATCGGCGTACGACTTGTAGCTGGCGTTGTCGGGCAGGCCGAGCTCGGCCGACGCGAAGTTGCGGATGCGCTGCGTGAGTTCGAGCTTGGTCTTCAGCGCGGCCGACACCGACGGGTCTGCCAGCCACTCGGGCACCGGCTTGGCGGCCCGCATGATGCCGATGTGGCCGCTGGCGGACTGCCAGTAGTAGCCGAGGTCGGCGCAGCCGGTGAGCAGGAGCAGCGAACCGGCGAGCGCGAGCGCCGGAAGAACGCGAAGAGGCCTCACACCTTCTCGACTTCGACCAGGCAGTCGTAGAAGGTCGGCCCGCGGCCGATGTCGGTCAGGCGCTGGCTGGTGAGCTCGTTGACGTTGGTGCCGTCCATGCCGAGCTTGCGCCACCAGATGCCCATGCCGTGCACCACGCCCTGTCGTGCGCGGCGCGAGACCTCGGCGCGGCAGCGGTGCTCGCCGCGCTTGTTGAAGACGCGCACCGTCGCCCCGTCCTCGATGCCGCGCGCTGCGGCGTCGGCCTCGTGGATCTCGAGCAGCGGCTCGACCTCGATGGCGCGCAGGCTCGTCACGTTGACGAAGGTCGAGTTGAGGAAATTGCGCGCTGGTGGCGAGATCATGGCCAGAGGGAACTCGGTCGAGCTGCCTGCCGGCTCCCAGTTGGGCACGTGCTCAGGCAGGCCGTCCATGCCCATGGCCTGCAGGCGGTCGCTGAAGAACTCGCAGCGGCCCGAGGGCGTGGGGAATCGGCCCTCGGCGAACGGAGCCTCGGGCAGCTTCAGGCTGCTGAAGCCCTGGGCCAACAGCTCGGAGAAATCGATGTTGCGCTCGGCGAAAGCAGTGCGGCACAGCGTCTCGTCGGAATCGGAGAAGCAGGGCTCGTCGAAGCCCATGCGCTTCGCCAGTTCGCGGAACACCCAGGCGTTGCTGCGAGCCTCGCCGCGCGGCGCCACGGCCGGGCGGTTCAGCAGCACGTCGGTGTGGCCGTAGCTGCAGTGGATGTCCCAGTGCTCCAGCTGCGTGGTGGCGGGCAGCAGGTAGTCGGCGTAGTCGGCGGTGTCGGTGCGGAACTGCTCCAGCACCACCGTGAAGAGGTCTTCGCGCGCGAAGCCCGCCGCCACCTTGGCCGACTCGGGCGCCACCGCCACCGGGTTGCTGTTGTAGACCACGATGGCCTTCACCGGGTTGGCGGTGTCCAGCAGCGCGTCGCCGATGGTGCTCATGTTGATGGTGCGCGGCTTGCGCCCGGCCAGCAGGTCGGGGCGCTGCAGCGCGGCGCGGTCCACCGGGTAGTGGCCCGAGCTGCTCAGCAGCAGGCCGCCCGCGCGGTCGCGCCAGGCGCCCACCAGCGCCGGCAGGCATGCCACGGCGCGGGCCGCGTTGCCGCCGCCGCGCACGCGCTGCATGCCGTAGTTCAGGCGGATGGCGGCCGGTTTCGTGGTGCCGTAGGCCTTCGCGAGCGAGACGATCTGCTCTTCGGGAATGCCGCAGACCTGGGCCGCGCGCGACGGCGGCCATTGCAGCGCGCGCTCGCGCAGCTGCTCCCAGCCCAGCGTGTGGCTGGCGATGTAGTCGTGGTCGAGCCAGTCGTTCACGATCAGCTCGTGCATCAGGGCCAGCGCCAGCGCGGCGTCGGTGCCGGGCAGCAGCGCGATGTGCTCGTCGCACTTGTCGGCGGTCTCGGTCCTGCGCGGGTCGATGCACACCAGCCGCGCGCCGGCGCGCTTGGCGGCCTGGGCGTGGCGCCAGAAATGCAGGTTGCTGGCGATGGAGTTGCTGCCCCAGATCAGGATCAGCTTCGCCTCGACGAAGAACTCGATGCGCATGCCGACCTTGCCGCCCAGCGTGTAGAGCATGGCCTCGCCGCCGGCCATCGAGCAGATCGTGCGGTCCAGCAGGGTGGCGCCCAGCTTGTGGAAAAAGCGCCTGTCCATGGACTCGCCCTGCACCAGGCCCATGGTGCCCGCATAGCTGTAGGGGACAATAGCTTCGGGTTTTCCCTGTAATACTCGAAGATTAGCGGCGATGTCGTCCAGCGCGGCGTCCCAGCTCACCGGCTCGAACTGGCCGCTTCCCTTGGGGCCGACGCGCTTCAGGGGCTGCACCAGCCGTTCGGCATGGTCGTTGCGTTCGATGTAGCGCGACACCTTGGTGCACAGCACCCCGCCCGTGTGCGAATGGGCGGGGTTGCCCTGCAGCTTCACGGCAACGCCGTCCCTGACGGTGGTGACCAGCGCGCAGGTGTCCGGACAGTCGTGCGGGCAGGCGCCCAGCACGGTGGTCGTTGCGGGCTGGGCGGGCGCTTCTTCGAGCGAGGTATCCGGTGCGTGGGCCATCGGGCAAGTCTAATTTGTGCGCGAATCAGAGCGCGGGAGTGGGTTTTCATCATGTTGAATCGACGTCATTTTTCCCTGGCCGCCGGCGCGGCCGCCACGCTGGGCGGCTTCGGCATCGCCCGGGCGCAGGGCGACACGCCGCTGGTGCTCGGCCAGTCGGCGCCGTTCACCGGCCCGGCAGCGCAGCTGGGCATCCAGTTCCACCAGGGCGCCAAGCTGTTCCTGGACCAGTACAACGCCCAGCCGGGCCGCCGCAACGTGGTCATCAAGAACCTGGACGACGGCTATGAGCCCGACCGCTGCGCGGCCAACACGCAGAAGCTGATCGACGAAGACGCCTTCGCCCTGTTCGGCTATGTCGGCACCCCGACCAGCCTGGCCGCCCTGCCGCTGGCCGCGAAGGACAAGGTGCCTTTCGTGGCCCCCTTCACCGGCGCGATGTCGCTGCGCGAGCCCTTCCAGAAGAACGTGTTCCACCTGCGCGCCTCGTACAACGACGAGACGGCGCTGATGGTGAAGCAGCTCACCCACCTGGGCCTGAAGAAGATCGCGGTCTTCTACCAGAACGACGCCTACGGCAAGGCCGGGCTCGACGGCGTGACGCTGGCGCTCGCCGAGCAGCAGCTCAAGCCGGTGGCGCTGGCCACCGTGGAGCGCAATTCGGCCGACGTGGCGCAGGCGGTGAAGACCATCGTGGCGGCGCGGCCCGACGCGGTGGTGCAGGTGGGCGCGTACAAGGCCTGCGCCGCCTTCATCCGCGAGGCACGCAAGGCGGTCTACGGCGGCACCTTCTTCAACATGTCCTTCGTGGGCACGCAGGCGCTGGCGGACGAGCTGGGCAAGGACGCGGCCGGCGTGATGGTGACGCAGGTGGTGCCCTCGCCCTACAACCAGGCCAACGCGCTGGCGCGCGAGTTCAACGAAGCGGTGCGCAAGGCCGGCGGCGGCGCGAGCGCCAATTTCTCCAGCATGGAAGGCTACCTGGCCGCGAAGGTGCTGACCGAGGGCCTGCGCAAGGCACCGGGCAAGCCCACGCGCGAGAGCCTCATCGCCGGGCTGGAAAGCATCGACCGCCAGCAGTTCGGCGGCTTCGAGGTGTCGTTCTCGGCGAAGAACCACGTGGGCTCGAAGTTCGTCGAGCTCTCGATGCTGACGGGCGACGGCCGCGTCAGGACTTGAAGTTCTTTCGTGGAATACCGCGGAACCGGCTTTGCCGGGCCGCAGGTATTGCCCCCTTGAGGGAGTTGGCGAAGCGACACGAAGTGCGCGAAGCCTGGGGGTGGTGGGTCAGCTCAGCCCGTCGACGGCCTGGAACATGGCCTGGCGCGCCTGGCTGACGATCTGTCCGCGCCAGGCGTCGGTGTCCGTATAGAAGGCTTCCAGCATCCGCGCCCGGATGCCGTCCGCCAGCTCGGCCGGCGCCTGCGGATGCTTGTGCAGCCAGTGGTCGGCGCGCAGCGCGCCGGTCACTTCCAGGATCGGCAGCGTGCCGTATTCGAGCGCGATGCCGGTGTATTCGGCCTGCGGGCATTCCTCGTACACCGAATCCCACATCAACCCGCGCAGCAGCGCCGAAGTGGAGGAGCCGTCGTAGATCGAGGTGACTGGCGCGGCCGGCGTGCCCCACCACGCGTTGGCGCGCGCATAGGCGACCTTGTCGTCGCGGCAGGCGAAGATGCGTTCGCCCAGGCCGTTCGGGCCCAGCCCCGTGTGCAGGTCGATCCACGCGATGCGCTTCGCGCGGCCGGCATGGCGGCGCAGCACATCGCGGATGGTCTTGTTGCTCCAGGTCGGCGCCTTGCCGCCGTAGAACAGGCCGTCGTCGAACTGGTACTGCCCGCTGGTCACTGCCGCCTGGTAAGCGGTGGTGCCGTGCTTGCCTATCCACTTCTCGATGGCCGCCTGGTTCTCCGGCGTGGGCGGCCAGGTGTCGGGCAACAGCAGCTCGTGCAGCTTCGCGTAGGGCTCGTTGACCGGCACCGGCTTCGAGAAGTCGATGAAGTTGCGGTTGAGGTCGACGTTCTCGTGCGTCACGCGACGGCCGTACGAGAAGCCGTGCGGATTGAGCGCATGCACGTACAGCACCGCCACGCCCTGCGCCTTCGCCTTCTCGCGCCATTCGGCGTCGTGCAGCGCGAACACCTGCACGCCGCTGCCGCAATGGCCCTCGACGCCATGGCATGCGCTGCTGACGACCAGCAGGTTCTGCGCATCGGGTGCGCCGTCGAGCGCCACGTCCATCGAGAGCTCCTCGCCCTCGCGCCCCTTGAGCGGATGGGCATGCGGCTCGACCGTGAGGCCGGCGCTCACGCAGCCCTGCAGGAATTTCTGGCGCGCCTGCGCGTAGCGCGGCGAAAAGGCTTCGGCGATTCCGATCATGTGGCGCAGGACCTTTCTCGGTGGATCAGGCGATCAGGGTGGTCGGGCGATCAGGCCGCGGCGCCGCCGGGCTTGAGGAACTGCTCCGCGATCTGCACCCAGCAGGTGGCCCCCAGCGGGATCAGATCGTCGTTGAAGTCGTAGCTCGCGTTGTGCAGCGTGCACGGACCTTCGCCGTGGTGCACGTCGCGGTGCGCGCCGTCGCCGTTGCCGATGAAGGCGTAGGCGCCGGGCTTGGCCTGCAGCATGAAGGCGAAGTCTTCCGAGGTCATGGCGGCCTCCTGCTTCAGCACGTTCTCGGCGCCGACGACACCGCCCATCACGCGGCGCGCGAAGTCGGCCTCGGCCTCGGTGTTGATGGTGGGCGGGTAGTAGCGCTCGAAGCGGAACTCGCAGGTCGCGTCGTGCGCGGCGCAGATGTTGTCGCAGATCTTCTTCATGCGCGCCTCGATCATGTCGAGCACCTCGATGGAGAAGGTGCGCACCGTACCCGACAGCTCGCAGTTGTCGGGAATCACGTTGTTGGTTTCACCCGCATGGATGGTGGTGACCGAGATCACGGCCGAATCGGTCGGCTTCATCTTGCGCGTGAGGATGGTCTGGAAGGCCTGCACGATCTCGCAGGCGATCGGCACCGGATCGACGCCGGTCTGCGGCAGCGCCGCGTGGCCGCCCTTGCCGATCACGTTGACGAAGAACTTGTTGCCCGAGGCCATCACCGGGCCGGGGCTCACGGCGAACTGGCCGGCCTTCATGCCGGGCCAGTTGTGCATGCCGAACACGGCATCCATGGGGAATTTCTCGAAGAGGCCTTCCTTGATCATCTCGCGGGCGCCGCCGCCGCCTTCCTCGGCCGGCTGGAAGATCAGGTAGACGGTGCCGTCGAAGTTGCGGTGCTTCGACAGGTGCTGCGCGGCCGCGAGCAGCATCGCGGTGTGGCCGTCGTGGCCGCAGGCGTGCATCTTGCCGTGGTGCTTGCTGGCGTGGGCGAAGGTGTTGAGCTCGGTGACGGGCAGCGCGTCCATGTCGGCGCGCAGGCCGACCGCGCGGTTGCTGGTGCCGTTCTTGACGATGCCCACCACGCCGGTGGTGCCCAGGCCGCGGTGGATGGGAATGCCCCATTCGGTGAGCTTGCCTGCCACCACGTCGGCGGTGCGGACTTCTTCGAAGCAGAGTTCGGGATGAGCGTGGAGGTCACGTCGGACGGCGGCGATGCCGGCCGCCTGCGTGACGATCGAATCGATGAGTTTCATGGGGTGGTCGTCTCAAAACGCCAGTCTATCCACTATGGCGTTTCGGGGCACCTCGGAAAACACGCAGCCCGAGAGGGCTGCCGGGACATGCGTGGGCCTTTACTCAGTGCCCGGCCGTCCAGAAGCCCACGTGCGGCGCCGCGGCTTCCTGCTCGAGCAACGGCCCGATCACCTCGACGCGCCGTTGCCCGCGCGCGAAGACTTCGCGGCAGGGAAGCGAAAAGGTCGGGTTCTCGGGATGGTCGCCGGTCAGGCCGAGCAGCGCGTGTTCCGAGAGCGCGTAGACCACGCGCCCGATGTTGGTCCAGTAGATCGCGCCAGCGCACATGCAGCAGGGCTCGGCGCTGGTGAAGAGCGTGCAGCGCGCGAGTTCCTCGGGCGTGAGCAGCCGCGCGGCCTGCGCGGCCGCCACCAGCTCGGCGTGCTGCGTGGGGTCGCCCTCGGGCGGCATCGAGTTGTTGCCCGCGGTGACCACCACCTCGCCGTGCTCGTTGGCCACCAGCGCGGCGAAGGGATGGCGCCCGCGCGCCTTCGACTCGTCCGACAGGCGGATGGCCATGCGAAGCAGTTCGAGGTCGCGCGGGGACAGGTCGTCGGTGGTCATGCGCGGACGATACCCCGGTCAGCGGCCGATGCTCTTCAGGTAGTCGGCGCGCGCGGCCAGCGCGGTGTCGGTGAAGTCGGTGAACACCCCGTCCACGCCGAGCTTGTAGTACACGCCGTATTCGTTCTTGCCGTCCTTGTTGTAGTCGGAGGCCAGGCGGCGCGACTCGTTGCGGAAGGTGAAGGGGTGCACGAACAGGCCCGCCTTGTGCGCGTCGGCGATCAGCGAGGTGGGCGCCGTGGAGGTGGCGTCTGCGTCGTTGATCTTGCCGTCCTTGTTGACGTCCACCGGCTTGCCGTCGGCGCCGATGGTGCCCTTGATGCTCACGATGTAGCGCTTCCAGGGGCCGATGCCGTCGGCATAGGTCTTGATCTCGGCCAGGCCCGCGGGCGTGACCATGGCGTCGAAGTTGCGCTTGTCGCCGGCCTTGGTCCAGTCGTAGGGACGGTCGCTGGGCACCGCGAAGGTGACCGCGCCGGTCTTCAGGTCGACGCTGTCGCCGTCGATCAGCTGGATGAGCCTGGTGTTCAGGCCCTTGCTCTTCATGTACTTGAGGCTGCCCGGCTCGAAGGACTGCACGTAGATGGGCGCGGTCTTGCTGTTCCAGCCGGCCGCGTTGATGGCGGCGATGACCTTGTCTTCCATCGGCAGGCCGAGGTCGCGGAAGTAGGTCGGGTTCTTGGTCTCGGGGTAGATGGCGATGGTGCGGCCGGTTTCCTTCGACTTGGCCTTGGCGAAGTCGATGATCTCCTGGAAGGTCGGCACCTTGTACTTGCCGTTGAATTCCTGCGGGCGCTCGGCGTCGGTGGAGATGGCGCCCAGGGTCTTGATCTCGGCCAGCGTGAAGTCGTTGCTGAACCAGCCGGTCTGGGTTTCGCCGTCGACCTTGATGGTCTTCTTGCGCGAGGCGAAGCGGGGGTGCTTGGCCACGTCGGTGCTGATGGCGAGGTTGGGGTCGTGGCGGGCGATGAGCACGCCGTCCTTGGTGGAGATCAGGTCCATCTCGATCACGTCGGCGCCGAGTTCGATGGCGCGGGCATAGGCTTCGAGCGTTTCCTCCGGCAGATAGCCCGATGCACCACGATGGGCAATGACCAGCGGCGGCTTGCCGTCCAGCGTCAGCAGCTTGCCGCCGCTGGAGGGGCCTCCGGTGCTGCTGCAGGCTGCCAGGGCAATGGCGGCGGTTGCGGTCAGGGCGATCTGAAAGGTGCGCATGGTCCTTGTTTCTCCGTTCAAAAGAAGAGGCGCAGGGTACCCGTTTAGCGTGACAGCTTCGACCTCGGCGCGCGCATGGAGCCGACTTCCGGGAGAATGTGTTGCATGCTCCATACGCTTTCCCCCCAAAGCCTGCTGCTGGCCCAGACCCTGGTGCGCATGAACACCATCAGCGCCAACAGCAACCTCGAACTGATCGACTTCGCGCAGAGCCACCTCGCGGCCCTGGGCGTCAAGAGCCGCATCACCTACAACGCCGAACGCACCAAGGCGAACCTGTTCGCCACGCTGGGCGAGGGCAAGCCGGCCGGCGTGATCGTCTCGGGCCACACCGATACGGTGCCATGGGACGGGCAGGACTGGAGCGTCGACCCGCTGTCCGCCGTGGTGCAGAACGAGCGCCTCTATGGGCGCGGCTCGGCCGACATGAAGAGCTTCATCGCCATCGCGCTGTCGAACGCGAAGCGCTTCCTGGAAAGCGACGCCCCCTTCGCGGTGCACTTCGCCTTCAGCTACGAGGAAGAAATCGGCTGCTTCGGCGTGAAGGAACTCATCGCCGACATGCGCGATGCAGGCATCAAGCCTGTCGCCTGCATCGTGGGCGAACCCACCAGCATGGTGCCCGCCATCGCGCACAAGGGCGTGTACCGCTACAAGTGCTGCGTGCGCGGCAAGGAAGCGCACTCCTCGCTCACGCCGAAGTCGGTCAACGCCATCGAGATGGCGGCCCGAGTGATCGGCAAGGTGCGCGACATGGCCGAGGGCTTCGAGCGCAGCGAGGCGCGCTACGAGGGCTTCGACGTGCCCTTCAGCACCGCGAGCGTGGGCCAGTTCCACGGCGGCATCGCCGACAACGTGGTGCCGCGCGACGCCGAGTTCCGCTATGAATTCCGCGATCTTCCCACCGCCGATGCCGGGAAGATGCAGGCCGAGGTGGTCGCCTATGCGGGCAGCCTCGAGCCCGCGATGAAGAAGGTGGCGCCCGACACGGGCTTCAGCTTCGAGACCATCTGCGAGATCCCGAGCTTCCTCGGCGCGGCCGACAACCCCATCACCAAACTGGCGCAGCGCCTCGCCGGCGAAGAGCGCACCACGCTGGTGGCCTTCGGCACCGAAGCGGGTCTTTTCAAGAACGCCGGCATCCCCACCGTGGTGTGCGGACCCGGCAGCATCGAGCAGGCGCACCAGCCCGACGAATACGTGAGCCTCGAGCAGCTCGCGCGCTGCGAGCTGTTCATGGAGCGCCTTGCGTCCACGCCGAGCATTGGCTGACCGCGGCGACAACAACAACGACGCATCGCGGCGCATGAAGCGCGTCGCGCTCGGCCTGCTTTGCGGCGCCGCTCTGCTCTACGCGGTGGCGAGCGTGCTGCACGACCGCCATCCGGCCTGGGGCTACGTGGCGGCCTTCGCCGAGGCCGCGATGGTCGGCGCCATCGCCGACTGGTTCGCGGTGGTGGCGCTCTTTCGTCATCCGCTGGGCCTGCCGATTCCGCACACGGCCATCATCCCGAGCAACAAGGACCGCATCGGCGCCAAGCTCGCGGGCTTCATCTGCGACAACTTCCTGAGCACCGGGCAGGTGCTCGCCAAGCTGCGGCAGTTCGACGCGGCCGGCCGCATCGCCGACTGGCTCGCGCGGCCCGCCAGCGGCGAGAAGCTCGGCGAATGGGGCGTGGCCGCCACGCGCTACGGGCTCTCGGCCTTCGACGACGAGCGCGTGCGCGACTTCATGGGCCGCGCCGCCGCGGCGGGCCTCGCGAAGATCGACCTCTCGCGCCTCACCGGCCAGGCGCTGGACGCGCTCACCGCCGGCGGGCGCCACCAGGCGCTGCTCGACGACGTGCTGCAGCAGGTGGCCGGCCTGCTCGAAGGCGAGGAGGCGCAGGCCCACATCACCGAGGCCATCGCGCGCGAGATCAAGACGCTGCGCTACGTGGGCCTCGACCAGGTCGCCGCCAAGCTGGCCACGCGCAAGATCGTCGCGGCCGTGGCACGCACCATCGGAGAGCTCGCGGCCGAGCCCGATCACCCGATGCGCAGGCGCTTCGATCACTTCGTCGACGACTTCGTGGTGCGCCTGAAGCTCGACCCCGAGTTCCAGCAGCGCGGCGAGCAGATCCGCGCCGAGCTGGTCGCGCACCCTGCCCTGGGCGACTACCTGCACGGGCTGTGGGGCGAGCTGCTGGCGTGGCTGCACGACGACCTGGGCCGCGGCGACTCGGCCATCCGCCAGCGCATCGCGTCGATGGCCGGCGCGCTGGGCACGCGGCTGCAGGGCGACGAGGCCATCCGCCGCTGGATCAACGAGCAGATCGAGGCGGCCGCGCCGCTGGCCATCGAGCGCTACCGCGAGGACATCCGCCGCTACATCGAGGAGCGCGTGGGCGAGTGGAACGCACAGGAGATGACGGTCGAGCTCGAGCGCCACATCGGGCGCGACCTGCAGTTCATCCGCATCAACGGCACGCTGGTGGGCGGGCTGGTGGGGCTGCTGATCCACACGGCCACGCAGCTGCTGCGCGGCTGAAGCCCGCGGGTAATCCACAGCGGACGAAAGTCCGCATCCTGTCCCCGGCGGGACTCCACGGCCCGGTCGGGCTCCTAGACTGCTTCGCGCATCAACAAGAGGAGACGCCAACCATGCCCCGTCGAAGCAGTCTCGGCGCCATTGCGCTGACCGCCACCCTCGCCCTGCTGGGCGCCTGCAGCAGCCTCGCGCCGCCATCGGCCACCCGGCCCGCCTCGTGGGCCGCGCCCGAGGCGCTGGTCGCCCCGTCTGCCTTCATGGGCGTGCACGGGCTGGCCGTCGACGCCAAGGGCCGGCTGCTGGCAGGCTCCGTGCTCGGCAACACGATGTGGGAGGTAGACCGCAGCACCGGCGCGGCCAGGGTGTTCATCGACGCGCCTGAAGGCCAGGCGGACGACATCGCCGTAGGCCCGAAGGGCGAGCTGGCCTGGACCAACTACCTCATGGGCATCGTGCGCTACCGCGAGAGCGACACCGCCCCCATGCGCGTGCTGGCCAAGGACCTGCCCGGCATCAACTCGCTCGACTTCGACCGCCGCAACGGCAGGCTCTACGCCTCGCAGGTGTTCCTGGGCGACGCACTGTGGGAGATCGACCGCGAGGGCCAGAAGCCGCCCCGGCTCATCAAGAAGGACATGGGCGGCTTCAACGGCTTCGAGGCCGGCCCCGACGGCATGCTCTACGGGCCGCTGTGGTTCAAGGGCCAGGTCGTGAAGATCGATCCGGCGAACGGCAACATGACCGTGATCGCCGACGGCTTCAAGATCCCGGCCGCGGCCAACCTCGACGGCAAGGGCAACCTCTGGGTGGTCGACACGCGCAGCGGCGAGCTGGTGCGGGTGGAGCTGGCCACCGGCCGCAAGACGGTCGCGAAGCAGTTGCGGCCGTCGCTGGACAACCTGGCCATAGCCAAGGACACGCCCGACGGGACCATCTACGTCTCCAACATGGCGAACAACGAGGTGCAGGCCTTCAACCCCGCCACCGGCGAGCTGCGCACGCTCACCAGCGGCAAGGTGGCGGCGCCGGCCGGCATGAAGCTCGACGGCAACGACCTCTGGGTGGCCGACGTCTTCGGCTTCCGCCAGGTCGACGTGCGCACCGGCGAAGTGCGCGACGTGTTCCGCATGCAGCGCGACCCCGATCTCGACTATCCGTTCGCCGTCGGCCTCTCGCCGAAGCTCTTCGCGCTGACCTCGTGGTTCACGGGCTCGGTGCAGCTGGTGGACCGGCGCACCCTGAAGACGGTCGACACCATCCACGGCCTGAAGGCGCCCTTCGACGCCATCCCCATGCCGGACGGCAGCGTGATCTACGCCGAGATCGCCACCGGCAGCATCACCCGCGCCAGCGGGCCGAAGTTCGCACAGAAGTCAGTGCTCGCCAGCGGCCTGAACGGCCCGGTGCAGATGATCGTCGGCCGGGACGGCGCGCTCTACGTGACCGAGGCGGCCGGCAGGCTGCTGCGCATTCCACTGGACGCCAGCTCGCCGCTGCGCGCGGTAGCCGAAGGCTTGGCCTTGCCCGAGGGCGTGGCGCAGACGCCCTGGGGTAGCTTCGTCGTGGCCGAGAGCGCGGCGCGCCGGCTGGTGGAAATCGCGCCTGACGGCACGCGCCGCACCGTCGCCGAGAACCTGCCGATCGGCGTCGCGGCCGGCCCCGGACTGCCTCCGCCCTACGTGGTCACGGGCGTCGCCGTGGGCGCCGACGGCACGATCTACATGGCGGCCGATCGCAACAATGCGATATATCGAATCAGGCCGGTAAGGTAGCGTAACAATAAGTGTAAATTTCGGTTTACTTTTTAAAACAAACATTACAGACTGCGCGGGACGTCTTGCGGCGTCCCGTTCGCATCCGGCGACCGGGGGTCCGCGAAACGCTCTTTTGACCTGAAAGGGACATCGCATGACTCCGCTCGTCGTAGGCCAGATCCTGTCGCCCGAGTACTCCCTGGGCATGGTGGCGCTTTCCTTCCTCATCTCCTTCGCGGGCTCGCTGGTGGCCCTGATCTGCGCCGGCCGGATGGTCGGCGCGGACGGCAAGCCCAACCTCGCCGTCGTGACCTGCGCGGCGGTGGCGCTGGGCGGCATCGGCATCTGGTCGATGCACTTCATCGGCATGCTGGCGTACCGGCTGCCGGTGGCCATCTCGTACAACATGCCGCTGACGGTGGTGTCGCTGGTGGCGGCCATCCTGATCTCGGGCATCGCGCTCTACATGGCCGGCGGACGGCGCAAGTTCAGCAAGCCGGGCTGGCTCGCGGGCAGCCTGCTGGCGGGCCTGGGCGTGTGCGTGATGCACTACATGGGCATGTTCGCGATGAACATGCGCGCCTCGATGAACTTCGACCTGGCGACGGTCGGGCTGTCGGTGCTGATCGCCGTCACCGCGGCCGGAGCCGCCCTCTGGCTCGCCTTCAACCTGCGCAAGTTCACGCACAAGGTGGCGGCCGCCGCGGTGATGGGCGTGGCGGTCTGCACCATGCACTACGTGGGCATGAGCGCGGCCAGCATGGTCTGCACCGCCGCGGCGCCGGTCGACGCGCTGGCCATCGGCGGCAGCTACATGGGCCTCACGGTGTTCGGCACGGCCGGCGCGGTGCTGATCTTCATCTACTGGGTGGTCACGGGCAGCAGCCTCGACACCCCGGTCGCGCCCCGGCGCGCCCGCGCCGGCTGACCGCCCGACGGGCACCAGCCAGTAAGCGCAAGCGGGCGCCGCGCCCGCGTCCTAGAGTCCGTGCAGAGCGAAAAAAACGATCTGCACGGACTCTCACATGCCAGTCATCGAATCCCGGCTGCAAGCGGCCAGCGACACCTTCCGGGCCAACAGTGCCAGCATGCTGGCGCTGCTCGGCCAGGTGCGCGAGCACGAAGCCCGCGCCGTCGCGGCCTCCGGCGCCTCGGCCGAGCGCTTCGCCAGGCGCGGCCAGTTGCTGCCGCGCGAGCGCATCGCGCTGCTGCTGGACACCGGCGCGCCCTTCCTGCCGCTGGCTTCGCTCGCGGGACTGGGGCAGGACAACCCCGATCTCTCGAAGAGCGTTCCCGGCGGCGGCCTGATCTCCGGCATCGGCTACGTGTCGGGCGTGCGCTGCATGGTCAATGCGTCGGACTCGGGCAT
This sequence comes from Variovorax gossypii, assembly GCF_003965815.1. GTDB lineage: Bacteria > Pseudomonadota > Gammaproteobacteria > Burkholderiales > Burkholderiaceae_C > Variovorax > Variovorax gossypii. The sequence goes on from NZ_RXOE01000006.1 coordinate 99,254, forward strand.
CGACGCCGGCGCGCTGCAGCCCATGGGGCTAGACAAGCAGCTGCGCGTGCAGGAAATGGCGCTGGAGAACAGGCTGCCCTACGTGCAGCTCGTGGAAAGCGCCGGCGCCAACCTCATGCAGTACCGCGTGCAGGACTTCGTGCGCGGCGGCAACATCTTCCGCAACCTCGCACGGCTCTCTGCCGCGGGGCTGCCGGTGGTGACGGTGACGCACGGCTCCTCGACCGCCGGCGGCGCCTACCAGACGGGCCTGTCCGACTACATCGTGATGGTGCGCGACCGCACTCGCGCCTTTCTCGCGGGGCCGCCGCTGCTGAAGGCCGCCACCGGCGAGATCGCCACCGAGGAAGAACTGGGCGGCGCCGTGATGCACACCCACGTCTCGGGCCTCGGCGACTACCTCGCGGAGGACGACCGCGACGCCATCCGCATCGCTCGCTCGATCCTCGGCGGCATCGACTGGGCACGCGAAGAAAAGCCGCGCACCTTCGCTGCGCCGCGCTACGACGCCGAAGACCTGCTCGGCATCATGCCGACCGACGGGCGGCGGCCGGTGGACATGCGCGAGGTCATCGCGCGCATCGCCGACGGCTCCGAGTTCCTGGAGTTCAGCGAGCACTACGGTAGCGCCACCGTCTGCGGCCACATCCGTCTCGAGGGGCACGCCGTGGGCATCATCACCAACAACGGCCCCATCGACTCCGACGGCGCCACCAAGGCCACGCACTTCATCCAGGCCTGCTGCCAGTCGCGCACGCCCATCGTCTACCTGCAGAACATCACCGGCTACATGGTGGGCCGCGCGCACGAGGAGGCCGGCATCATCAAGCACGGCGCGAAGATGATCCAGGCCGTGACCAACGCCACGGTGCCGCAGATCACGCTGCATTGCGGCGCCTCGTACGGCGCGGGCAACTACGGCATGTGCGGCCGGGGCTTCGCGCCGCGCTTCTGCTTCAGCTGGCCCAACGCGCGCACCGCCGTGATGGGCGGAGAGCAGGCGGCGAAGACCATGGCCATCGTGATGGAGGCCGGCATGGCGCGCAAGGGCGCGGTCGACCAGGCGAAGCTCGACGCGATGCAGCAGCAGATCGTCGAGCGCTTCGACCGGCAGATGAGCGTGTTCACCACCAGCGCGCTGCTGCTGGACGACGGCGTGATCGACCCGCGCGACACGCGCGCGGTGCTGGCCGAAGTGCTCTCGGTGTGCCGCGACGCCGACGCCCGCACGACGCAACCCATGCAGTTCGGGGTGGCACGTCCATGAGCAGCACCACCAGATTCCACAAGATCCTGATCGCCAACCGCGGCGAGATCGCGATGCGCGTGATGCGCACCGCGCGCGCCATGGGCCATCGCACGGTGGCCGTGTACTCCAGCGCCGACGTCGACGCGCAGCACGTGCGCTTCGCCGACGAATCGGTGCACATCGGCGAGCCGCTGCCCGCGCAGAGCTACCTGAACATCGCCGCGATCGTCGAGGCCGCGCGCGCCAGCGGTGCCGACGCTGTGCACCCCGGCTACGGCTTCCTCGCCGAGAACGCCGCATTCGCGCAGGCCTGCCGCGACGCGGGCCTGGTCTTCATCGGCCCCTCGCCCGAAGCCATCCGCGCGATGGGCGACAAGGCCGGCGCCAAGCGGCTGATGCAGGCGGCGGGCGTGCCCTGCATTCCGGGCTACCAGGGCGGGGACCAGGGCGAAAAGACGCTTGCCGCCGAAGCCGCGCGCATCGGCTGGCCCGTGATGATCAAGGCCACGGCCGGCGGCGGCGGGCGCGGCATGCGGCTCGTCACTTCAGCCGCGAACTTCGCCGAGCAACTGCGCAGCGCGCAGTCGGAAGCGCTCAATGCATTCGGCGACGCCACCGTGATCCTGGAGCGCGCCATCGTCGCGCCGCGCCACGTCGAGGTGCAGGTGTTCGCAGACCGGCACGGCAATGCCATCCATCTCGGCGAACGCGACTGCTCGGTGCAGCGCAGGCACCAGAAGGTGATCGAGGAAGCGCCCTCGCCGGCGGTGTCCGAAGCGCTGCGCGAACGCATGGGCGCCACCGCCGTGGCCGCTGCGAAGGCCATCGGCTACGAAGGCGCGGGCACGCTCGAATTCCTGCTCGACGCCGAGGGCCAGTACTGGTTCATGGAAATGAACACGCGCCTGCAGGTGGAGCACCCGGTGACCGAGGCCGTGACAGGACTCGACCTGGTCGAGCTGCAGCTGCGCGTCGCGGCCGGCGAGTCGCTGCCGATTGCGCAGCGGGACGTGCGCATCTCAGGCCACGCGATCGAGGTACGACTGTGCGCCGAAGACCCGCTGCAGGGCTTCATGCCGCAGAGCGGCACGCTGGCCGCATGGCGACCCTCCGCCGCGCTGCGCACCGAGCACGCGCTGCATGACGGCGCCGAAGTGCCGCCCTTCTACGACTCGATGATCGCCAAGCTGGTGGCCCACGGCCGCACGCGCGACGAGGCAAGGCAGCGGCTCGCCGCAGGCCTGCAGGACACGGTCGCGCTCGGCATTCCCACCAACCAGCAGTTGCTGCGGCGCGCACTGTCGCACGATGTCTTCGCGAGTGGCGGGGCGACCACCGCCTTCGTCGGCGACCATCTCGACGCGCTGCTCGCCGTCGACCCGGCGGACCAGGCACGCGCAGCGTTGCTCGCCGCGCTGCTGCTCCAGCTGGGCGAACGCGGCTGGCCCTCGCCGCTGGCCCACACGCTGCCCAACGCCCTGCGCTTCTCGCTCGACGGCAAGGTGCACGCGGCCCGCGTGACGCCGCGCGGCGCCGGCAGCTTCGACACCGCGCTGGACGGCGGCGATCCGGTGCGGCTTGCGCTGCTCGCACTGCCGGGCGACGGCAACCTTCGCTTCTCGTGCACCGGCGTATCCGCGCAGGCCTTCGTCGCGCGGCGCGACGGCCGCGTGTTCTTCCACCACGACGGGCAGGCGCACCAGCTGGACGATCTCACGCACGTCGCCGCCACCCGTGCGGACGGCAGCGGCGGCGACGGCCTGCTGCGCGCCTCCATGAACGGCCGCGTGATCGCGCTGCTGGTGACCGAGGGCGACGCGGTCGCCGCGGGCCAGCCGATCGTCACGCTGGAAGCGATGAAGATGGAACACGTGCACTGCGCGCCGCGCGCCGGGCGGGTCGCCCTGCATGTCGCCGTGGGTGCGCAGGTGGCGGCGCGGCACGTGGTCGCGCAGGTCGCCGATGCATGACGGGGCCAGCCCCCGCGTCTTTCCGAAAGCCAACCGCATGACTTCACCCTCCTCCCGCTACCGCTCCGTCTTCGCGCCCGGCCTGTTCGACGGGCAGGTCATCGTCGTCACCGGCGGCGGCTCCGGCATCGGCCGCTGCACCGCGCACGAACTCGCCTCTCTGGGCGCGCAGGTGGTGCTGGTCGGCCGCAAGCCCGAGAAGCTCGACACGGTGCGCGCCGAGATCGAGGCCGCCGACGGCAAGGCTTCCACGCAGGCCTTCGACATCCGCAACGAAGACGCGGTGCGTGCGGCGGTGGCTGCCATCGTTACGGAACACGGCCGCATCGACGGTCTCGTCAACAACGCGGGCGGCCAGTACATCACGCCGCTGCATGCGATCTCGGCCAAGGGCTGGGAAGCGGTGATCCACACCAACCTCACAGGCGGCTTCCTGGTCGCGCGCGAGTGCTACCTGCAGAGCATGCAGGCCAATGGCGGCGCCATTGTCAACATCGTGGCCGACATGTGGGGTTCCATGCCCAACATGGGCCACAGCGGCGCGGCGCGCGCGGGCATGGTGAGCTTCACCGAGACCGCCGCGCTCGAATGGGCCGCGAGCGGCGTGCGCGTGAACGCGGTGGCGCCGGGCTACATCGCGTCGAGCGGCATGGACCACTATCCGCCCGAGGCCGGCGACATGCTGCGCGCCATGCGCAAGACCGTGCCCGCGGGCCGCTTCGGCAACGAGGCCGAGGCCTCCGCCGCCATCGCATTCCTGCTGAGCCCCGCGGCCAGCTTCATCAGCGGCAGCGTGCTGCGTGTGGACGGCGCGCGACCGCAGGTGCGCATGGGCTGGCCGATGGCGATTCCCGATGCACAGGCGCAGCAGCGCACGGCGGTGAAGCCCTTCGACGGCTTCCATCTGGCGCAGGCGCCGCGCGTGTTCCAGGACAAGTAGGGACAACGAGAGAACAAGCGAACGAACGAAAGATCGACCGGAGACCAATTCATGCAGTACAGCTACGAACACCTCGAGATCCAGAAGACCCTGCGCCGCTTCATCGACGACGAGATCAACCCGCATGTGGACGAATGGGAGGCGGCCGAGATCTTCCCGGCGCACGAGGTCTTCAAGAAGCTCGGCAACCTCGGCATGCTCGGCCTGAACAAGCCAGAGGCCTTCGGCGGCGCGGGCCTGGACTATTCGTACGCGATGGCCATGGCCGAGGCGCTGGGCCACATCTCCTGCGGCGGCGTGCCGATGGCCATCGGCGTGCAGACCGACATGTGCACGCCCGCGCTCGCGCGCTTCGGCAGCGACGAGCTGCGCCGCGAGTTCCTCGCCCCCGCCATTGCCGGCGACATGGTCGGCTGCATCGGCGTGAGCGAGCCCGGCGCGGGCAGCGACGTGGCAGGCCTGAAGAGCCACGCGCGCAAGGACGGCGGCGACTACCTCATCAGCGGCCAGAAGATGTGGATCACCAACAGCCTGCAGGCCGACTGGATGTGCATGCTGGTCAACACCAGCGACGGCCCGGTGCACCGCAACAAGTCGCTCGTCATGGTGCCGATGAACCTGCCGGGCATCGAGAAGGCGAAGAAGATCCGCAAGATCGGCATGGATTCGAGCGACACCGGGCTCATCTACTTCGACAACGTGCGCGTGCCGCAGCGCTACCGCATCGGCGAGGAGGGCCAGGGCTTCGTCTACCAGATGCAGCAGTTCCAGGAAGAGCGGCTGTGGGCCGCGGCGAGTTCGCTGGAGTCGATGGAAGACTGCATCGCGCAGACCATCGAGTGGGCGCAGCAGCGGCAGATGTTCGGCGCCACGCTGGCCGATCAGCAATGGGTGCAGTTCAAGCTGGCCGAACTCAAGACAGAGGTTGAAGCGCTGCGCGCGCTCACCTATCGCGCCTGCGACCTGCACGTGAAGGGCGAGGACGTGCTCGAACTCGCGTCGATGGCCAAGCTCAAGACCGGCCGGCTCACGCGGCAGGTGGCCGACACCTGCCTGCAGTTCTGGGGCGGCATGGGCTTCACGCTGGAGAACCGCGTGTCGCGGCTGTACCGCGACGGCCGGCTGGGCTCCATCGGCGGCGGCGCCGACGAGGTGATGCTCGGCATCCTCGCGAAGACCATGGGCATCGCCAAGCGCCCGCCGCGCGGCTGAACACGGCATGGACGCCGAACTGCAAGCCGACCGCGCTGCGCTCGCCGACACGGTGCGGCGCTTCGCCGAAAGCGAGATCGCGCCGCACGTGCAGGCGTGGGACGACGCGGGCGAGTTTCCGCGCGCACTCTATGCGCGAGCCGCCGAACTCGGGCTGCTGGGCCTGGGCTATCCGGAAGAACTCGGCGGCACGCCCGCCTCGTACTCGCTCAAGCTGCCCGCGTGGATCGCGCTCGCGCGCCATGGCAAGAGCGGCGGCGTGCTCGCGAGCCTGTTCTCGCACAACATAGGCCTTCCGCCGGTGGTGCTGCATGCCGGCGACGAGGTACGCCGCGAGGTCGTGCCGCCGGTGCTGCGCGGCGAGAAGATCGCGGCGCTGGCCATCACCGAGCCCGGCGGCGGCTCCGACGTGGCGGCCCTTCGCACGACGGCGCGGCTCGAAGGCGACCACTATGTCGTCAACGGCGAGAAGACCTTCATCACCTCCGGCATGCGCGCCGACTGGATCACCGTGGCCGTGCGCACCGGCGAGGGGCGCGGCGCCGGCGGCATCTCGATGCTGCTGGTGCCGGGCGACACGCCGGGCCTCACGCGCACGCGCCTCTCGAAGATGGGCTGGCTGTGCTCCGACACCGCCACGCTGCACTTCGACAACGTGCGCGCCCCCGCGCGCTACCTGCTAGGGAACGAAGGCGAAGGCTTCCGCATGATCATGGGCAACTTCAACGGCGAGCGCATCGGCCTCGCCGCGGGCGCCCTGGGCTTCTCGCAGGCCTGCTTCGACGAAGCCCTGGCCTGGGCGCGCGAGCGCAAGACTTTCGGCGCCGCGCTCGTCGAGCACCAGGCGGTGCGCCACAAGCTGGTCGACATGCAGATGCGCATCGCTTCCACCGAGGCGTGGATCGAGGCGGTGTCGGCCGAGGGCGACGCGCTCGAGGCGGCCGGGCGCCACAACGCGCCCGAATGGGTCGCGCAGATCTGCATGCTGAAGAACCACGCCACGCAGACCATGCAGTTCTGCGCCGACCAGGCGGTGCAGATCCTCGGCGGCATGGGCTTCATGCGAGGCACGGTGAGCGAACGCGTCTACCGCGAGGTCAAGGTGATGATGATCGGCGGCGGGGCCGAGGAGATCATGAAGGAGCTGGCGGCCCGGCAGATGGGCTGGTAGGCGCCGCGCGGAACGCCGCCGCGCGCCAGGTGTCCAACCATCCAGCGCTTTCGCTGGGTCGCAGGAGACCGTCATGCTCTCTCTCACCTCAGTCACCGGCGCCGTCATCGTGGTCCTGCTGGCGGTGCTGCTCTTTTCCGCGATCTGGATCTTCCGGGAGTACGAACGCGGTGTCGTCTTCACCCTCGGCCGCTTTTCGCGCGTCTCGGGGCCAGGCCTGGTGCTCGTGATTCCGGCCATCCAGCAGGTGGTGCGCGTGGATCTGCGCACCGTGGTGCTCGAAGTACCCACCCAGGACGTGATCTCGCGCGACAACGTGTCGGTGAAGGTCAGCGCGGTCGTCTACTTCCGCATCATCGACGCCGAGAAGGCCATCATCCAGGTCAAGGACTTCTTCAACGCCACCAGCCAGCTGGCGCAGACCACCCTGCGCTCGGTGCTCGGCAAGCACCAGCTCGACGACATGCTGGCGGAGCGCGAGCAACTGAACCTCGACGTGCGCGAGTCGCTGGACGTGCAGACGGCCTCGTGGGGCATCAAGGTGTCGAACGTGGAGATCAAGCAGATCGACCTCACCGAATCGATGGTGCGCGCCATCGCGCGGCAGGCCGAGGCGGAACGCGAACGGCGCGCCAAGGTGATCCACGCCGAGGGCGAGCTGCAGGCGTCCGAGAAGCTCTCGCAGGCCGCGCGCGTGCTGGCGCAGGAGCCGCAGGCGATCCAGCTGCGCTACCTGGAAACGCTCACCGTCATCGGCGCCGACAAGAACACCACCATCGTGTTCCCGCTGCCGGTGGACCTGCTGGCGAGATTCCTGGCCAAGCCCGCCTGACGACGCGAAAGCGGAAAACTGTTCTTCACCGGCGCCGGGCGCGGCGTCTGGTGTTTCGCGCGCGGCGTGCCTACGATCGACCGCACGACTTTCGCTCCTTCATTTCCAGACAAGCCCGATCCATGTTCAAGCACATCGTGATGTGGAACCTGCGCGCCGATTCGCCGGCGCAGAAACAGCAGGCCACGCAGCTGCTCAAGCACAAGTTCGAATCGCTGCGCGGCCAGATCCCGGGCCTGCTGCACATGGAAGTGGGCATCGACTCGAGCCGCGTGGACTACGCCTGCGACGTGGTGCTCTACAGCGAGTTCGACAGTCAGGCCTCGCTGGACGGCTATGCCACGCATCCGGCGCACCTTCGCGTGCGGGAGGAGCTGGGCGACCTGCGGATCGCGCGGCATCAGGTGGATTACGCGGCCGACTGATCGGCCCCCGCCTGCGCGAGCCCGACGCAGAACTCCCGCACCAGACGCAACGCAGGCGCTTCGGTCCGGCCTTCCAGCGTCACGAAGGCGAACTGCGCGCTGAGCCCCGCCGCGGGCTCCACCTTCAACTCGGCCAGATCGCCGTTGTCCTGCAGCGCACGGGTGGCCGCGAGCACTCCCAGGAAGATCGCATCGGTGCCGCGCACGGCCTCGATCAACGCGCCGATGTCTTCCGACGACACATGCAGCCAGCGCTGCGGACTCGCGTCGCTGCCGTAGCGCTCCACCAGGATGCGCGCCACGTCGTCGCTGACCATCGTCGAGACCACCGGATAGCGCACCAGCTCGTCGAAGCGAACCGGCTTGCCGCGGCGCGACGCCAGCAACGGATGGCCGCGCCGGCAGACGAAGCCCGAGCGCAGTGTCGGCAGCACGTCGATGTGCAGGTCTTCGCGCGGCGACACCGCCCGGTATGTCAGCACCAGTGCATCGAGCGTGCGCGCTCGCAGCGCCGCCAGCTGCAGTTCGGGCCCGCCGCCATGCAGCTGCAGGCCCACGCGCGGATGGTTTCTCAGCATGTGGATCAGCAGCGGCGACGAGAACAACGCCCCGGGCGCCGCACCGAGCCCCAGCCGCACCACGCCTGCCTGCCCATCGGCCAGCAGCGCGGCGGCGCGCTTGAGCTCGTGCGTTTCCATCGAGATGCGCTTGGCGCGCGCCAGCACCATCGCGCCGAACGGCGTGAGTTCGTTGCGCTTGCCGACACGGTCGACGAGCTGCATGCCGAGCTCCTGCTCGAGCATCTGGATGCTGCGGCTGAGCGCCGGCTGCGTCAGGTGCACTTTCTCGGATGCGCGGCTGAAGGAGCCGGTTTCGGCGAGTGCGAGCAGGTGGTCGAGTTGCTGGAGGTTCATGGCGGGCCGTCCGTTGTCACATGCATGAGGTCTGCTCATGGTAATGACAAAAACAATGCATTGGACAGATAGAAGCCCGATTCCTAGCATCCATCGCGTACTACTTTGGACCAAGGAATTCCCCATGAAGCGGTTCGGTCGATGGCTCTGCGCGCTGGCTTTTCTAGGCTGCGGTGCCGCAGCGATGGCGCAGGCGCCCTACCCCTCGAAGGTCGTCACGATGATGGTTCCCTACCCGGCGGGCGCGGCGAGCGACTTCACCGCACGGGCGCTGAACGACCTGGTCGGCAAGGAGCTCGGCGGACAGGTGATCGTCGAGAACATCGGCGGTGCGACCGGCGCCATCGCCGCAGCCAAGGTGCTGGCGGCGCCGGCCGACGGTCACTACCTGTTCCAGGGCTCGCCCAACGAGCTGATCCTTTCGGGGCTGGTCAACAAGAGCACGCGCTACAAGCCCGAGGACTTCCAGTGGATCGCACCGGTGGCCACCTCGCCGCTGGTGCTGGTGGTCAACAGCCAGCTGCCGGCCCATTCGCTCGACGAGTTCGTGGCACTGGCGCGCTCGCGCAAGGACGCGCCGCTGAGCTACGGCACTCCGGGCCCGGGCACGCTCTACCACCTGCTGGGCGAACTCTTCACCAGGCGCACGGGCGCACCCGTCACGCACGTGCCCTACAAGGGCGGCGCGCCCATCATCCAGGACCTGATCGGCGGGCAGATCGACTTCGCCTTCATGCCCTACCAGGCCTTCTATGCCGACTACGTGAAGCAGGGACGCCTGCGCGTGATCGGCTCGCTGTCGCCGGGCAGGCGGCTGCCCGCGCCCTTCGACACGCTGCAGACCAGCGCGCAGAGCAAGGACATGAAGGACTTCGACTTCGGCATCTGGACCTCCTACATGGTGCGCAAGGGCACGCCGCGGCCCGTGGCCGAGCGGCTCAACGCCGCGATCGCCGCCGCGCTGAAGAACCCGCAGGCGCGCGCGCAGCTGGAATCGCAGGCCAAGACCGTCTTCGAGCCGATGAGCCTCGAGGCAGGCGAGAAGTTCTATGCGGCCGAGATCGCGCGCTACCGCGACCTCGTCAAGACCATCGGCTACGAGTCGCCCTGAGCCGCGATCCATTCCAAGACAAGAGGTGCATCCATGAAGACGAGACAAATCAACGGCCTGGCGCTGACGATCGCGCTGTCGCTCTCGGCGTGCGGCGGTGGCGGCAGCGGCGCGGGGTTCGGCGGCGGCGTCGCGCTGCCGCCGGCCGCAAGCCCTGCACCGGTGGCACCCGCACCTGCGCAGGACGACCTCACGGTCGCGGTCACCACCGAAGGAAAGGTCGCTGGCAATGCGGGTGACGGCATCGTGTCGTTCCTCGGCATTCCCTACGCACAGCCGCCGGTGGGCGCACTGCGCTGGGCACCGCCGCAACCGCCGGCCGCCCGCGCGGCGACGTTGCAGGCCAAGGCCTTCGGCAGCGCATGTCCGCAGGCGCCCGGCGCAGTGTCGTCGCCGATCGCCGAAGACTGTCTCTACCTGAACGTGTGGAAACCGGCGGGAACCAAGGCCGGCGACAAGCTGCCGGTGATCTTCTACATCCACGGCGGCGCGTTCACGCTGGGTTCGGGAGAGATGGGCCCGAGCCCGCTGGCGAGCCGCGGCGTGGTGGTCGTCAGCATCAACTACCGGCTCGGCGCGCTCGGCTATCTCGCGAACAAGGCGCTGCGTGCGGCCAACAAGGACGGCAGCCTCGGCAACTTCGCCGTGATGGACCAGCTTGCCGCGCTCGGCTGGGTGCAGAGGAACATCGCGGCCTTCGGCGGCGACGCGGGCAACGTCACGCTGTGGGGCACCTCGGCGGGCGCGACGCAGAGCTTCTCGCTGCTGCAGTCGCCGAAGGCCAGGGGGCTGTTCCAGCGCGCGGTGATGCAGAGCGGCGGCGCGGCCGAGTATTCGAATCCCGGCATGGACACCTCGCTGGCGGTGGGAGACACCGCCGTGCAGAACCTCGGGTGCGGCGGTGCCACCGACGTGGTGGCCTGCCTGCGCGCGCTGCCGGTATCCGCGCTGCTCGCGCAGGGCGGACTCAAGTGGCGGCCCACCGTGGACGCGCAGGTCATCACCCAGGTGCCCGCGCGCGCATTCGCGACCGGCAACTTCAACCAGGTGCCCGTGATGATCGGCGGCGTGCACGACGAGGGCACGCTGTTCGTCGACACGAAGCTGAGCGCAGCCTACTACCCGCTGTACCTGCGCGGGCTCGCGCCGGCCGGCTACGACACCACGGCCATCGAGGCGGCCTATCCGATCGGCAACTACGCCGTGCCGGCGCAAGGCATCGCACGGGCCATCGGCGACGCGATGTACGCCTGCGGCAACAGCGCGCGGCGCGATGCGCTCGCGGCGTGGGTGCCGGTGTACGGCTGGGAGATGACCGATCCGCAGCTGTCGTTTCCATCGAGCCCCACGGCCTTCTACTACGGCACGGCACACGGCATGGACAGCTACTACCTGACCGGCACGGTCGACTCGCTGCCCACCTACCCCTACTTCGATCAGAGCAGCACCACGCCCGACGCGGCCACCACGGCGCAGCGCAAGGCGCTGTCGACGCAGATGGTCGCGTACCTCCTCAACTTCGCAAAGAACGGCGACCCGAACGGCGACGGCCGCAACGTCGCGACGCGCTGGCCGCGCTCCATGGGCCCTTCGGACCGGGCGCTGATGGAGTTCACCTACCCGGCCATCAAGACATCGAGCAACGCGTTCGAGCACGCCCACAAATGCGACACGCTCTGGGGACCCGACGTGTTCCCGCCGATGTACTGACCGAAGAATGAACCGCATCGACCCACTCATGAACGAACGACACGTCATCGACCACCTCGACGCCCGCCAGCCGGAGATCGTGGACTGGCTCAAGGCATTCCTGCGCATTCCGAGCGTGAGCGCCGACCCGTCCTTCGCGCCGCACATGCACGAGGCGCGGCGCTTCCTCCTCGAGCGGCTGCAGCGGATCGGCCTGTCCGGCGTGCGCCTGCTCGACGGCGGCGGCGAGCCCGCCGTTTACGGCGAATGGAACGGCGCGCCCGGCCAGCCCACGCTGATGGTGTACGGCCACTACGACGTGCAGCCGGCCGATCCCCTCGACCAGTGGCACACGCCGCCGTTCGAGCCGACGGAGGTGGGCGGCCGTCTCTACGGGCGCGGCACTTCCGACGTGAAGGGCTCGACCGCGATCGCGCTCGAGGTGATCGCCTCGTTCCTCGCGGTGCAGGGACGCTGCCCGGTGAACATCAAGGTGTTCCTCGAAGGCGAGGAGGAAACGGGCAGCCCGTCGCTGCGAACCATCGTCGAACGCCACCGCGCGCTGCTTCAGGCCGACGCGGTGCTGTCCGCCGACGGCGGGCGGGCGAGCGCGGACGTGCCGACGATCAACACCGGCGCCCGTGGCAACGCGCAGCTGGAGGTGCGGCTGCGCACCGCGCACAAGGACCTGCATTCGGGCCGCTACGGCGGCGGCGTCCGCAATGCGCTGCACGAGATGGCGCGGCTGGTCGCGTCGCTGCACCACCCCGATGGCGGCGTTGCGGTCAAAGGCTTCCATGACGGCGCCGCGTCGCCCACGGAAAGACAGCGCGCAGACACCGCTGCGTTCCCGTACGACGAGGCCGCGTTCTTCTCGGACGTCGGCGGCAGCGCGCACGGAGAGCCCGGCTACACCGCGCGCGAACGCATCACGCTGCGTCCCGCGCTCGACGTCAACGGCCTGTGGGGCGGCTACACAGGCGGCGGCGGCAAGACCATCGTGCCCTGCGAGGCGCAGGCCAAGCTCACCACGCGCGTCGTCGCGGGGCAGGACCCGCGCGCCGTGATCCACGCGGTGCTGCACCACCTGCAGCGGCACTGCCCGCCGGGCTGCACGCTCGACGTGGTGGCAATGAACGACGGCTCGCCCGCCTCCACCCTCGCGCCGCACCATCCGCTGGTGAGCGCGGCCGAGGCTGTACTGGAGCGCGAGAGCGGCCTGCGCCCCATCCACGTGCGGCTAGGCGCCAGCGTGCCGGTGACGGCGATCTTCAAGGAGATGCTGGGCATCGACACGCTGATGTTCGGCTTCAACCTGCCCGACGAAGACGTGCATGCGCCGAACGAGTTCTTCAGGCTGGCGTCGATCCGGCAAGGGACGCGGGCGTGGACGCTGCTTCTCGCGGAACTGGCGAAGCATCCGCCTGCGTCTTTTCACGTCGGCTGACGCCCGGCGAAGGATTTCTTCAGGGCTCTTCGCCCTCGCGCGGCCGCGCTGCCTTCGCAGCCGCCGCCCGCAGCTTGTCCTTCTTGCTCGGCCGCTTGCCCTTGATGCCCCCCGTGCCCGACGCGTCGACCAGCGGCGGCGCCACCTCCACCGGCTCGAAGCCCTCGACTCGCTCGCGCGGCAGCTTCAGGCCGTGGCGTTTCTCGATCACCCTGAAGTGGGCCTCCGTCGATGCGCTCACGAAGCTGATGGCCAGGCCGCTCTCGCCGGCGCGGCCGGTGCGGCCGATGCGGTGGATGTAGTCGGCGGGCGAGCGCGGCAGGTCGTAGTTGATGACCACGGGCAGCTGGGCGATGTCGATGCCGCGCGCCGCGAGGTCGGTGGCGATCACCACGTCCCAGCGGCTCTGCTTGAACTGCGAGAGGATGTCGGTGCGCGTGCGCTGCGCGATGTCGCCGTGGAAGGGCACGGCGTAGATGCCGTTCCTGTAGAGCTTCTCGGCCACGGTCTGTGCGGCGTGCTGCGTGGCGACGAAGACCAGTACGCGGCCCCATTCGTCCTCGTGCTGCTTCAGCAGGTGGCGCAGCAGCTGGGTGCGGCGGCCGGGGTCGACCTCGATCACGCGCTGCACGATGTCGGGCGCGGTGCCGGGTTCGCCCTGCACGTCGACTACCGCCGGGTCTTGCAGCATGCCGTCGGCCAGCGCCTGGATGGCACCCGGGAAGGTGGCCGAGAACAGCAGGTTCTGGCGCCGCTTCGGCAGCAGTTCGAGGATGCGGCCGAGTTCGTCGGCGAAGCCCAGGTCGAACAGGCGGTCGGCCTCGTCGAGCACGAGCATGGCCACGCCGTCGAGCTTCAGCGCGTTGTGGTCCGCCAGGTCGAGCAGCCGGCCCGGCGTGGCGACGACGATGTCGGCGCCGCCGCGCAGGCTCATCATCTGCGGGTTGATCGACACGCCGCCGAATGCGACGACGATCTTCGGGCGTTCGGGCAGGTCCTGGGCCAGGTCGTGCATGGTCTCGCCGACCTGGGCCGCGAGTTCGCGCGTGGGAACGAGCACCAGGGCGCGCACGCGGCGCGCGCCGCGAGGCCGGTCGGCCCCCAGGCGCTGCAGCAGCGGCAGGGAGAATGCGGCGGTCTTTCCGGAACCGGTCTGCGCCGAGCCCCGCACGTCGCGGCCTTGCAGAATCGCGGGAATGGCCGCGGCCTGGATGGCGGTCGGCGCGGCATAGCCGCGGCGGGCGGCGGCCTGCACGAGCGCGGGGGACAGACCCAGTGAGTCGAATGGCATGTGAGCGGACAGAAGGATCAACCCCAGGGTAGATGGATGGACAGAGAAGAGAGACGTATCGGATGTCGACGATGAAACAGCAGCAGCGCAGCAATCAGTCCGGCGGCACGCTGGTGTATTCCACCGAGGCGGGCGGCCGCATGTGCCCCGGCTGCGGGGAGCCCGTGGCCCGATGCCGCTGCAAGGAGCTCGCTAGCCAGGCCCGCGCGCCGGCCACCGACGGCATTGTGCGTGTATCCCACGAGACCAAGGGCAGAAAAGGCAAGGGCGTGACGGTGGTCAAGGGCGTTGCGCTCGACGCGGCGGCGCTGCTGACGCTGGGAAAGCAGCTGAAGACGGCCTGCGGCTCGGGCGGCACGGTGAAGGACGGCACCATCGAGATCCAGGGCGACCACCGCGAGACGGTGATCGCCGCGCTCTCGAAGCTGGGCCACACGGTCAAGCGCGCGGGAGGCTGAGCAGAAGATGAATCCCGAAGACCTCCAGCGGCTGGTGACGCTCGAAATGCCCTTCGGCAAGTACAAGGGCACGCTGATTGCCGATTTGCCCGGCAATTACCTGAGCTGGTTTGCACGCGAGGGTTTTCCCTCGGGAGAAATCGGCAGATTGCTCGCGTTGATGCATGAAATAGACCACAACGGGCTTTCCGGCCTGCTGAAACCGTTGCGAAACCGCCCTTCAGGCCCGGGAGTTACCCGATGAAGCACGATTTCGCCGCAATTTTTGCAAATCGGGCCGGATAATCCCTGCTACGTGTCAGTGGGCCCCCGCGGCTCCCGTGCACGTAATTCGGTGATCGGTCAGTTTCGCGCCACAGCGCAGTTCTTGTTTGTTGTGATTCTGGGACTCCATCGCTTTTTGTTTTTTTGTTGGTTTGAATCAGGAGTCCCTTGATGGGCAAGAAACTTTACGTGGGCAATCTCGCCTACTCGGTCCGTGACAACGATCTCGAGCAAGCCTTCGGCGAATTCGGCTCGATCGTCAGCGCAAAGGTCATGATGGAACGTGACACCGGCCGTTCGAAGGGCTTCGGCTTTGTCGAAATGGGCACGGATGCCGAAGCACTCGCAGCCATCGAAGCCATGAACGGCCAGCCCCTGCAGGGCCGCGCCCTGACGGTGAACGAAGCCCGTCCGATGGAAGCCCGTCCCCCCCGCAGCGGTGGCGGCGGCTACGGTGGTGGTGGTGGCGGCGGCTACGGTGGCGGCGGCCGCAGCGGTGGTGGCGGCTACGGCGGCGACCGCAGCGGCGGCGGCGGTTACGGTGGCGGCGGTGGTGGCTACGGCGGCGGTGGCCGCGGCGGCTACTGAGCCCTCCCCCTCCTGCCTCCAGGGCCTTCGGGCCCTTGAATGAAAAAAGCTCCTTCGGGAGCTTTTTTTATTGGGGAAAACGCCCGAACCGGGAAGAACCCTTGCCCTGCGGTACGCATTTGTTCGTACCGCGCTGGTCAGCCAACGGTCAGCCCCGCGGATCGACCCTCATTCCTCCATAACAAGAGGAGCGAGACATGCGGATAAAGAGTCAGGCGGACTTCTTTTCAGGAGTCATGTTCACCACCGTGGGCGGCGCCTTCGCCATCGGCGCCACCACCTACACCATCGGCGACGGCGCCCGCATGGGGCCGGGCTACTTCCCGCTGATGCTGGGCATCCTGCTGGCGGTACTGGGCGCGATCATCATGTTCCAGGCGATGGTGGTCGAGACCAACGACGGCGACCCCATCGGCAAGTGGGCCTGGAAGCCGCTGGCCTTCGTGCTCGGCGCGAACCTGGCCTTCGGCGTGCTGCTGGGCGGACTGCCCAGCATCGGGCTGCCGGCCATGGGGATGATCATCGCAATCTACGCGCTCACGATCATCTCGAGCATGGCGGGCGAGCACTTCAAGCTGCGCGACGTGCTGATCCTCGCGACCATCCTGGCGGCCGGCAGCTACGTGGCGTTCATCTGGGCGCTGAAGCTGCAGATCCAGGTGTGGCCCACCTTCATCTCGGGCTGAGGAGCACACCGCCATGGAACTCTTCCACAACCTCGCGACCGGCTTCGGCGTCGCGTTCACCTTCACCAACCTGCTGTACTGCCTGATCGGCTGCATCCTGGGCACGCTGATCGGCGTGCTGCCGGGCATCGGCCCGGTCGCGACCATCGCGATGCTGCTGCCGGCTACCTACGCGCTGCCGCCGGTTTCGGCGCTGATCATGCTGGCGGGCATCTACTACGGCGCGCAGTACGGCGGCTCCACCACGGCCATCCTGGTGAACCTGCCGGGCGAGTCGTCCTCGGTGGTCACCTGCATCGACGGCTACCAGATGGCAAGGCAGGGCCGCGCAGGCCCGGCCCTGGCCGCCGCCGGCCTGGGCTCGTTCTTCGCGGGCTGCGTGGGCACGCTGATCCTGGCCGCCTTCGCGCCTCCGCTGACCGAGCTGGCCTTCAAGTTCGGCCCCGCCGAGTATTTCTCGCTGATGGTGCTGGGCCTGATCGGCGCAGTGGTGCTGGCCTCGGGCTCGCTGCTGAAGGCGGTGGCGATGATCGTGCTGGGCCTGCTGCTGGGCATCGTCGGCACCGACGTCAACTCGGGCGTGGCGCGCTACAGCTTCGACATTCCCGAGCTCACCGACGGCATCGGCTTCGTGGTCATCGCCATGGGCGTGTTCGGCTACGGCGAGATCATCGGCAACCTCTCGCAACCCGACGACGAGCGCGAGGTGTTCACGCACAAGGTCAAGGGCCTGTGGCCCACCAAGGACGACTTCAAGCGCATGCTGCCCGCGGTGCTGCGCGGCACCACGCTGGGCTCCGCGCTGGGCATCCTGCCCGGCGGCGGGGCGCTGCTGGCCTCGTTCGCCTCGTATGCGCTGGAAAAGAAGATCAAGATGCGCCCCGGCGAAGTGCCCTTCGGCAAGGGCAACATCCGCGGCGTGGCCTCGCCCGAGTCGGCCAACAACGCCGGCGCCCAGACCTCCTTCATCCCGCTGCTGACGCTGGGCATCCCGCCCAATGCCGTGATGGCGCTGATGGTGGGCGCGATGACCATCCACAACATCCAGCCCGGCCCGCAGGTGATGACCAGCAACCCCGAGCTCTTCTGGGGCCTGATCGCCTCGATGTGGATCGGCAACGCGATGCTCATCATCCTGAACCTGCCGCTGATCGGCATGTGGATCAAGCTGCTGACGGTGCCCTACAAGTTCCTGTTCCCGGCCATCGTCCTGTTCTGCGCGATCGGCGTGTACTCGACCAACAACAACACCTTCGACGTGTGGATGGTGGCGGCCTTCGGCTTCATCGGCTACCTGTTCATCAAGCTGCGCACCGAGCCCGCGCCGCTGCTGCTGGGCTTCATCCTGGGGCCGATGATGGAAGAGAACCTGCGCCGGGCGCTGCTGCTGTCGCGCGGCGCATGGAGCGTGTTCGTCACACGGCCGCTGTCGGCGGGGCTGCTGATCGCGGCGGTGCTGCTGCTGGGCATCGTGCTTCTCCCTGCCATCAAGGCCAAGCGCGAAGAGGCTTTTGTAGAGGACTGAGCCTCAGCGCACGAACAGTGGCAGCAGCAACAGCTGCCACGCCAGCCCCAGCAGGGCCGAGCCCAGCACCACCGGGATCACCCCGGCCTTGAAGCGGAACAGCGCCACGGCGGCGATCAGCCCGATCGCCGCCGATGCCGCGTCGAAGCCCCCTCCGGCTCCCTTTGGCCACAGCACGTGCCAGGCGAAGAAAACCGCCAGATTGACGATCACGCCCACCACCGCCGCGGTGATGGCCGTCAGCGGAGCAGTGAGCTTCAGGTTGCCGTGCGTCGATTCGATGAAGGGACCGCCAAGCAGGATGAACAGGAAGGACGGCAGGAAGGTGAAGAAGCTCACCACCGTCGCCGCCACCGCGCCCGCGGCGAACAGCGAGTGGGCGCCGAACAGCGCCTGGTTCCAGCCGCCGACGAAGCCCACGAAGGACACCACCATGATCAGCGGCCCCGGCGTGGTCTCGCCCAGCGCGAGGCCGTCGATCATCTGCGTGGCGCCCAGCCAGCCGTAGTGGTCGACCGCTCCCTGGAACACGTAGGGCAGCACCGCATACGCGCCGCCGAAGGTCAGCAGCGCGGCCTTGGTGAAGAACCAGCCCATCTGCGTGAGCGTGCCGTGCCAGCCGTACAGCGCGACGAGCGCGCCCATGGCGCCCAGCCACAGCGCGAGGAACACGCCCAGCACGCGCCAGAAGCGGCCCCAGCCGAAGCGCGCGTGCGCGGGCGTCGGCGTGTCGTCGTCGATGAGCGCCGGGCCGATGGCCGCAGCCCCCGCCGCGCCATGCCCGCCGCCTCCGGGCGCGAAGCGCTGCGGCGCCACGCGACTGCCGAAATAGCCGATGGCCGCCGCCGCGAGCACGATCAGCGGAAACGGCACCTGCAGCGCGAAGATCGCCACGAAGGCCGCCGCGGCGATCGCCCAGAGCCACGCGTTCTTCAGCACCCTCGAGCCGATGCGCCAGGCCGCGAACAGCACGATGGCCGTCACCGCCGGCTTCACGCCGTACAGCAGCCCGGCCACCGCCGGCACCTGCCCGTAGGCCATGTAGACCCACGACAGCGCGATCAGGATGAAGAGCGAGGGCAGCACGAACAGCACGCCCGCCGCGATGCCGCCCCAGGTGCGGTGCATGAGCCAGCCGATGTAGGTGGCGAGCTGCTGGGCCTCGGGGCCGGGCAGCAGCATGCAATAGTTGAGGGCATGCAGGAAGCGCTTTTCCGAGATCCAGCGCCGACGCTCCACCAGCTCCTGGTGCATCAGCGCGATCTGCCCGGCCGGCCCGCCGAAGCTGATGAAGCCCAGCTTGAGCCAGTAGCCGAAGGCCTGCCAGAAGCTGACGGGGACGGGCGGCTCGGCTGGGTCTTCGGTGGGCGGCATCGGGCGACTTTCGTGTCTCGCTATTTCAGGAATGCGTCGTAGGCGGTCTTCAGTATCAGCGCGCTCACCACCACGATGAACACCACCCGCACGAAGCCCGCGCCGTGCTTCAGCGCAACCCTCGTGCCCAGCACGCTGCCGGCCACGTTGGCCACCGCCATCACCAGCCCGTAGTGCCACCAGACGTGACCCTTGGCCGCCAGCAGGATCAGCGCGGCGGCGTTGGTCAGGGTGTTGATGATCTTGGCCGAGGCCGAGGCGTTGAGGAAGTCGTAGCCCATCCAGCGCACGAAGAGGAACACCAGGAAGCTCCCCGCGCCCGGCCCGAAGAAGCCGTCGTACAGCCCGATCGACAGGCCGATGGTGCAGGCGGCCAGCGTCTCGGCCCGGCCCGAGAAGCGCGGCGCGTGCATGCGGCCCATGTCCTTGCGCGCCAGCGTGTACAGCAGCACGCCCAGCAGGATCAGCGGCAGCGCCTTGCGCAGGAAGTCGCCCGGGAACATGGTGACGCCCCAGGCGCCCAGCATCGAGCCGGCGAAACCGAGCAGCGCGGCCGGCCAGAGCGCGCCCCAGCGCATCTGCACCCGCTGGCTGAACTGGGCGGCGGCGGCGGCCGTGCCCCAGATGGACGCACTCTTGTTGGTGCCCAGCAGGGTCGCGGGCGGTGCGCCCGGGAAAACCGCGAACAGCGCGGGCACCAGGATCAGCCCGCCCCCGCCCACGATCGAATCGACAAAACCCGCGAGCGCAGAGGCGCCCGTCACCACCAGCATTTCCATAGGGGCTGGATTGTCTCACCTCGGTGCTATCGAAAAAGTAGCTGAAGAAGCCTGCGCCCCGTGCCTTTCGCGCAAATAAAAAAGGCGCCGACCAGCGGCGCCTTCCAAAGTCGAACAGGCATCTCGTACGGAGCCTTTGAAGATTTTTCTTGTTGCTTGGGGGGATTGTCTCCTCGGACCCTCGGCACACGAGCAGGGCCCGTTCGCGAGTGCGCAGACTTTATGGGCACGCACCGCCTCAGTGCATTGGGAATTACCCGCTTTGCCTTACCGAAGAAGTCCGATTTGCAAACCAAAGTGTTTCTGATAGTTAACGACGTGGCACGACTTGTGCACGGGGCGCCTGAGTCCATCACTTGAAGAAGAAAAGCGACCATGGCCCTGGCACCGCAAGCCTCCATCAACGCGGCAGACACCGCATGGATGATGACCTCGACCGCGCTGGTGCTGCTGATGACGCTGCCCGGCATCGCTCTCTTCTACGCGGGCATGGTGCGCCGCAAGAACGTGCTGGCCACCATGGCGGCGGTGGTGGCGATCGCCGCGACGGTCTCGCTGACCTGGTTCGCGGTGGGCTATTCGCTGGCCTTCACCGAGGGCTGGCCCTGGCTCGGCGGCTCCGGGCGCTTCTGGTTCTCGGGCTTCGAATACCTCAAGGCGGCCGGGCAGCTGGCGGTGAGCCACGTGGCGCCCAACGTGCCCGAGACGGTCTACGCGATGTTCCAGCTGACCTTCGCGATCATCACCACGGCCCTCGTTCTCGGCGCCTTCGTCGAGCGCATGCGCTTCTCGGCGATCCTGTGGTTCGCGCTGCTGTGGAGCGTGCTGGTGTACGCGCCCATCGCCCATTGGGTGTGGGAGCCGGGCGGCTGGCTCGCGCAGATGGGCGCTCTCGACTTCGCAGGCGGCTCGGTGGTTCACGTCAACGCGGGCATCGCGGGGCTGGTGTGCGCCTACGCGCTCGGCTCGCGCAAGGGCTACGGCCGCGAGGCCTTCGAACCCTACAACCTGGCATTCACCATGACCGGCGCGGGCCTGCTGTGGGTGGGCTGGTTCGGCTTCAATGCCGGCTCGGCGGTGGCGGCCGACGGCCGCGCGGGGCTGGCGATGCTGGTCACGCACATCGCGGCCGCCGCCGGCGCCCTGAGCTGGATGCTCGGCGAATGGATCGTGCGGCGCAGCCCTTCGCTGCTGGGCCTGTGCTCGGGGCTGGTCGCGGGGCTGGTGGCCATCACGCCGGCCGCCGGCTTCGTCACGCCGCCGGCCGCGCTGGCCATCGGCACCATCGCCGGGCTGGCCTGCTACTGGGGCGCCACCGGCCTGAAGCAC
Organism: Variovorax gossypii; assembly: GCF_003965815.1. Taxonomy (GTDB): domain Bacteria; phylum Pseudomonadota; class Gammaproteobacteria; order Burkholderiales; family Burkholderiaceae_C; genus Variovorax; species Variovorax gossypii. Next base: position 120,508 of record NZ_RXOE01000006.1, read on the forward strand.
CTGCTGGGCGCGGACGACTCGCTCGACGTGTTCGGCGTGCACGGCATCGGCGGCATCGTGGGCGCGCTGCTGACGGGCGTGTTCGCCGACCCGCGCGTCTCGGGCGCCACCGGCGACGCGCTGACGCAGGCGATCGCGGTCGGCAGCGTGGCCATCTTCAGCGCCGCGGGAACGGCGGTGGTGCTGTTCCTGGTGCACGTCATCGTCGGATTGCGCGTCGATGCCGACAGCGAGGTGCTGGGCCTCGATCTTGCACAGCACAGGGAACATCTCGGGAGCAGTTGACCCACCGACGGAGGAACCATGCCATCCATGTCCGAAAGCGAACGCATCGCCCTCGCCGCCCGCCTTCACGTGGCGCTGCGGCGAAAGCACGGCCGCGTGACCGACACCGAGTGGATGGCGACCAACGCCGAGTACGCCGCCGAGATCGTGCGCATGACCCGCGCGCACGCCGCCGACACCAAGGACGAGGAGCTCTACCTGCTCGCAACGCGGCTGGAGCAGGCGATGGAGCCGCTGGCGCGCGCCGCCCGGCTGGCGGCGCGGCAGCCCGACGGCCAGCCGCCCACGCCCCCGCCCCGATACGTAGGCGGCCTCCGCTGATACGCAGCCAGTTCGCGGGACACCGCGGAACCGGCTTCGCCGGGCCGCCGGTGTCGCCCCCGGCGAGGGGGTTGGCGAAGCGACACGAAGTGCGCGAAGCCTGGGGGAGTGCTCAGTCCACGGCGAGCGCCGCCTTGCGGATCGACTGAAGCGTGCTGCCCGGCGTGATGGCTTCCGGGTCCAGCAGGCAATGCAGGATCGCCGGCTTGCCGCTCGCCCTCGCGCGGGCCAGCGCGGGGCCGAATTCCTCCGTGCTGGTCACGCGCTCGCCGTGGCCACCGAACACCTCGGCGTAGCCCCTGAAGTCGGGGTTCTTCAGTTGCGTGGCACTGATGCGGCCCGGGTAGTGCCGTTCCTGGTGCATGCGGATCGTGCCGTACATGGCGTTGTCCAGCAGCACCACGATGATCGGCAGGCCGTACTGCACGGCGGTCGCGAACTCCTGGCCGTGCATCATGAAGTCGCCGTCGCCCGCGAACACCACCACCTCGCGCTGCGGCCAGAGGCGCTTGGCACCGACGCCGGCCGGCAGGCCGTAGCCCATCGAGCCGCTGGTGGGCGCGAGCTGGCTGGCATACGAACGAAACGGCCAGAAGCGATGCACCCAGGTGGCGAAGTTGCCCGCGCCGTTGCAGAAGATGGTGTCGGCCGGCAGCACCTCGCGCAGGTGCTTCATGACCTCGCCCATCTGCAGCGGGCCCGGAATGCGGATGGGCGACGGGTCGCTCCAGCGCAGGAAGTCTTCGCGGGCGGTCTTCGTTTCCGCCTGCCATGCAGCCACCTGCGCGGGCCGCAGCGTGGCAACGGCCTCGGCGAAAGCCTGCGGCGTGGCGTGGATGCCCAGCGCCGGGCGATACAGCCTGCCGAGCTCGCCGGCATCGGCATGCACATGCACCAGCGCCTGCTTCGGCTGCGGAATGGACAGCAGCTCGTAGCCCTGCGAAGGCACTTCCGACAGGCGCCCGCCCACCAGCAGCACCAGGTCGGCATTGCGGATGCGCTCCAGCATGCGCGGATTGGCGCCGAGCCCCAGGTCGCCCGCATAGCTCGGGTGATCGGCCGACAGCAGCATCTGCCGGCGGAACGAGCAGTACACGGGCAGCGAGAACGCCGCCGCGAAGTCCGCGAACTGCCGCGATGCCTTCTCCGACCAGCGGCTGCCACCCAGGATGACCACCGGCCGCTGCGCCTGCGACAGCCGCTGCTGCAGTTCGGCGATCTGCGCCGCGCCGGGATGGGTCTCGGTGACGGCGTAAGGCTGCGCGTCGGCCACCGTCGCGGCCTCGGTCAGCATGTCTTCCGGCAGCGCGATCACCACCGGCCCGGGGCGGCCCGAGGTCGCGACGTGAAAGGCGCGCGACACCAGCTCGGGCACGCGCGCCGGGTCGTCGATCTGCACCACCCACTTGGCCATGGTGCCGAACACCGCGCCGTAGTCCAGCTCCTGGAAGGCCTCGCGACCCAGCGCGTCGCGCGCGACCTGGCCGACGAACAGCAGCAGCGGCGTCGAGTCCTGGTGCGCGATGTGCACGCCGGCCGACGCATTGGTGGCGCCCGGCCCGCGCGTGACGAAGCACACGCCCGGCTTGCCGGTGAGCTTGCCCTGCGCCTCGGCCATCATCGTCGCGCCGCCTTCCTGGCGGCACACGGTCACTTCGATGGAGGCGTCGTGCAGCGCGTCGAGCACGGCGAGAAAGCTCTCGCCGGGCACGCAGAAGAGCTGCTCGACGCCGTGGGTGATGAGCTGGTCGACCAGGATCTGGCCGCCGGTGCGGGAGGAGGAAGTCATGCTGTATCCAATGGGCTGAAGGTGTCGGGTATTGCTCCTTCCCCCTCTGGGGGAAGGTTGGGATGGGGGCAAGCGGCGATGGACAAGCCGACAGCAATTGCCAGGCCGCCCGCCCCCACCCCTGCCCTCCCCCAGCGGGGGAGGGAGAAATGCGGGTTCATTCGAGGGCGGCGCAGGCAGCGATGATGCGCGCGCACGCCTCTTCCAGTTGCGCCATCGACGTCGCATACGAAATCCGGAAGTACGGCGCCAGCCCGAACACGCTGCCCGGCACCACCGCCACCTCGAAGTCCTGCAGCAGGTAGCGGCAGAAGTCGCTGTCGGTCTGCAGCAGCGCGCCGCCGCGGGTACGCCTGCCGAGCACGCCGGCGCAGCTCGCGAATGTGTAGAACGCGCCTTCGGGCACGCGGCAGTGCAGCCCCGGTGCGCGGTTCAGCGCTGCGACCACGAAGTCGCGCCGCGCCTGGAAGTCGGCACAGCGCTCGGCCACGATGTCCTGCGGTCCGGTCAGCGCCTCGATGGCCGCGGCCTGGCTGACCGACGAAGGACACGAAGTGGTCTGGCTCTGCACCACGGCCATGGCCGCGATCAGCGCGCGCGGACCGGCGCCGTAGCCCACGCGCCAGCCGGTCATCGCATAGGCCTTGGACACGCCGTTCACCGTCAGCGTGCGCTCGCGCAGCCGCGGCTCCACCGCCACGGGCGTCGCGAAGGCCAGCCCGTCGTAGAGGATGTGCTCGTAGATGTCGTCCGCCAGCACCCACACCTGCGGATGGCGCAGCAGCACCTCGCACAGCGGCTTCAGCTGGTCGGCGCTGTAGGCCGCGCCGCTCGGGTTCGAGGGCGAGTTCAGGAACAGCCAGCGCGTGCGCGGAGTGATGGCCGCCTCGAGCTGCGCGGCATCGAGCCGGAAGCCGTTGGCCTCGGTGCCGGCCACGGGCACCGGCACGCCGCCGCAGATCTGCACGATGTCTGCGTACGAGGTCCAGTACGGCGCGGGCAGGATGACTTCGTCGCCGGGGTTCAGGCTGGCCATCAGCGCGTTGAAGATCACCTGCTTGGCGCCCGCGCTCACGCTGATCTCGTCGAGCGCGAAGTCGAGCGCGTTGTCGCGCCTGAACTTGAGTTGTACCGCCGCCTTCATCGCCGGGCTGCCGTCGAGCACGGTGTAGCGCGTGTCGCCGCGCCCGATGGCACGCACCGCGGCCTCGCGCACGTTCTGCGGCGTGTCGAAATCGGGCTCGCCCGCGCCCAGCACGATCACCGGTCGGCCCGCGCGCTTCAGCGCGTTGGCGTGGTCGGTGATGCGCAGGATCTCCGAGACGCCGATGGCGCGCACGCGCTGCGCGGGCTCGAAAGCGATGGAGGTGGCGGTATCTGCTGTCACTTGGCGTAGGCCTCCAGCGGCTTGTCGTTAGGCTCGGCGATGAGCTGCCTGAGCGTGGTGCTCATCGGCAGGTTCAGGCTGGTGTTCTTCGGCGGAATGGCCGCCACGAACCACTTGGTGTAGATCTTCTCGAGGTCGCCGCTCTTCATCATGCGGCGCAACGAGTCGTCCACCGCGGCCTTGAAGGCCGGGTCGTCCTTGCGGAACAGCAGCGCGATCGGCTCCGAGCCCAGCGGCTCGCCCACGATGCGATAGGCCGACGGGTTCTTCGAGTTCGCGATGATCCCGGCCAGCAGGTTGTCGTCGAGCACGAAGGCATCGGCGCGGCCCGACTCCATCAGCAGGAAGCTTTCCAGGTGGTCCTTGCCGAGCATGGTGTTGTACGAGACGTTCTGCGCGCGCTCGCGCTTGCGCAGCAGCTGCACCGCCGTGGTGCCGGTGGAGGCCGACACGTTGCGGCCCGCGAGCTGGTCGAGGTTGGTGATGCCCGAGTCGATCTTGGTCGCCATGCGCACCTCGCTCACGTAGGTGGTGAGCGCGAAGGCCACCTGCTGCTGGCGCGCCGTGTTGTTGGTGGTGGGGCCGCAGCCGATGTCGAGCGTGCCGTTCTGCACCAGCGGGATGGTGTTCTGCGCGGTCACGGCCATGTACTCGAGCTTCGCCTGCGGAGCGATGTCCTTCAGCACGCGCTCGCACAGCTCGACGTGGTAGCCCACGTACTTCTCGCCCGCGCCCAGCATGTAGGCCATGGGCGGCGAGGCTTCGCGCACGCCGAGCACCACCTTGCCGCTGGACTTGATCTTGTCGAGCGTGCCGCCGGCGGCGGTCTGGGCCGTGGCGGCGAGCGAAAGTGCCAGCAGCGCGGCTGCGGCAGCGATGGCCTTGAAGGAAATCCTCATTTTTTCTGTCTCCTGGTTGTGGTTCTGGTTGCGATGAATGCATGCGGCTGCCCGCCTGGCGCGCGAAGCGGCAGGCCTGGACAGTCCACAAAGCGATCGGTCAGTCGCCGATGTCGAAGGTCACGCCCTGAGCGAGCGGCAAGGCGGTCGAGTAGTTGATGGTGTTGGTGGCGCGGCGCATGTACGCCTTCCAGCTGTCGGAGCCGGCTTCGCGTCCGCCGCCGGTTTCCTTCTCGCCGCCGAAGGCGCCGCCGATTTCGGCGCCGCTCGGGCCGATGTTGACGTTGGCGATGCCGCAGTCGGAGCCCGAGCTCGACATGAAGCGCTCGGCCTCGCGCATGTTCAGCGTGAAGATCGACGACGACAGGCCCGCGCCCACCGCGTTGTGCTGTTCGATGGCCTCGTCGAGCGAGCTGTAGCGCACCACGTACAGGATGGGCGCGAAGGTCTCGCGCAGCACCGGGCCTTCATGCGACTTCAGCTCCACCAGCGCGGGGCGCACGTAGTAGGCGTCCTTCGTGCCGATGCCTTCCACGCGCTGGCCGCCGTGCACCTTGGCGCCGGCCTCGCGGCTTTCGCCGAGCGCCTTCTGCATGCCGTCGAAGGCGGCGCGGTCGATCAGCGGGCCGACCAGCGTGCCGGCCTCGCGCGGATCGCCCACCTGCACGTTGCCGTAGACCTTGGCCAGCTTGGGCACCAGCTGGTCGTACACGCCTTCATGCACGAACAGGCGGCGCAGCGTGGTGCAGCGCTGGCCGGCCGTGCCCATGGCTGCGAAGGCGATGCCGCGCAGCGCGAGGTCGAGGTCGGCCGAGGGCGTGACGATGGCGGCGTTGTTGCCGCCGAGCTCCAGAATGGCCCGGGCGAAGCGCGCGGCCAGCTTCGGCCCCACCTGGCGGCCCATGGCGGTCGAGCCGGTGGCCGAGAGAACCGGCACGCGGTGGTCGTCCACCAGCAGCTCGCCGATGTCGCGCTGGCCCAGCAGCAGGCCCAGCAGGCCTTCGGGCGCGTCGCCGAAACGCTCGATGGCGCGCTGCGCGATGGCGTGCACGGCCAGCGCGGTCAGCGGCGTCTTCTCGGAGGGCTTCCACACCACCGGGTCGCCGCACACCAGCGCCAGCGCGGCGTTCCACGACCACACGGCCACCGGGAAGTTGAAGGCAGAGATCACGCCGCACACGCCCAGCGGATGCCAGGTTTCCATCATGCGGTGCTCGGCGCGCTCGGTGGCCAGCGTGAGGCCGTAGATCTGGCGCGAGAGGCCGACCGCGAAGTCGCAGATGTCGATCATTTCCTGCACCTCGCCCGCGCCTTCGGACGGGATCTTGCCGGCCTCCAGCGTGACGAGGCGGCCCAGGTCGCCCTTGGCGGCGCGCAGCTCCTCGCCCAGCAGGCGCACCAGCTCGCCGCGGCGCGGAGCCGGCACGTTGCGCCAGGCCTTGAAGGCCTCGTGCGCGCGGCCGATCACCGCCGTCGCCTCGGCCGGCGAGGTCTGCGGCACCTGCGCCACCACCTCGCCGCTGACGGGCGAACGCACCGTCAGCTCGCCGCCGGTGTGGGCGCTGCGGGGCACGCCGAGGCGCTGCAGCAACTGTTCGATTTCGGTGGCGACGGAAACGGGGGATTGGGATTCGGACATGGACGCGCTCCGGGAGGCAGATGAAAGAGAAAGGGAACGGGAAGGCAACGAAGGCCGAGGGGCGTAATCCGGCCAATATCAGCGAATCCCGCCCGATTGCCTAATGAAAATATGGAAGGACCTGATGCGTTTCAGGAAGGATCTCGAGCCGTTGACGTGCGCCTAGCGCACCAACCGGGTCGCCGCCAGGATCCACAGCATCACCAGCACCACGTTGCTCGCCGCGAACAGGCCCAGCCGGTGCAGCACGTGGTTGTAGGTCAGGTGCACCGCGCTGTGCAGCGCCCGCAGCCCGACGTAGGCCCAGGCCAGCCAGACCGCCGCGGGCGTCGCCTGCGCCGCCACGTAGAAGAGCAGGCACACCACGTAGAACAGCACAGGCAGCTCCAGCAGGTTCATGTAGTTGCGGTTGGGCAGACGCACCGCGTCCGGCACCGCGTCCGACTCGCCCAGCCTGAAATCGGCCGCCCGGATCTCGCGGCGCAGCACGGCGCGAACGCGCGTGAAGGGAATGAGCAGCAGCACCATGCCGGTGAGGGCCGCGAGGGCGAAGACGGGGTAGAGGATCGAGGGGTTGTTCATGGTCGGCTCCTTGTTCAGCCCGGCCCCGGCGCCTCGGGCAAGGGAATCTTCTGCCCCGCCGGCGACCCCGCCAGGCTCTGCGCGGGCCGCCTCAGCGTCGCGTCGAAGGGATTGATCTTCGGCCCGATGGTCGCGGCCTCCCGTTTCAGCAGTTCGACCACCGTCGGCATGCGGTCCGCATTCAGCCGGTCGGCAATCGTGCCCACGCTCAGCGCGGCCACCGCGCGGCCTTCGCGGTCGAGGATCGGCACGGCCACGCCGGCCATGCCTTCGAGCAGGCCGGTGTTGCGCCCCGCGAAGCCGGCCTGGCGCACGCGCTCGATTTCGGTGCGCAGGTAAACCTCGTCGTACACGCCGTACTCGCGCACGCGCGGCAGATTGAAGCGGATCACCTCCTCGCGCTCGGCCTCGGGCAGGAAGGCGAGGATCGCGAGCGCGCCCTGCCCCACGCCCAGCGCGATGCGCCCGCCGATGTCGCCGGTGAATGAGCGGATGGGGAACGGCCCCTCGCTCCGGTCGAGGCACACGGCGTCGAAGCCGCTGCGCGCGAGCAGGAAGATGCTGTCGCCCAGGCTGGCGCACAGGCGCAGCAGCACGGGCCGGCAGATGGAGCGCAGGTCGCCCGGGTTGCCCGCGCTCGCGGCCAGCGCGAAGAAATCGATGCTCAGGCGGTAGAGCTTGCTGCGCTCGTCCTGCTCGACCATGCCCTCGGCCATGAGCGACTGCAGCAAACGGTGCGTGGTGGCCTGCGTGAGGCCCACCGAACGTGCGATCTGGGTCACGCGGCCACCCTCGGCCTGCACCGCGCCGAGCGCGCGGATCACCGAAAAGACGCGCGGCACGCCGCTGCTGCTGACGGCGGGCGCCGCCGAAGTGCTCTCCATACCTTCCTCCTGCGGAATTCGATTTGGCTGATGCGGCCATCATATTCCGTTAAACGGAATAATTTAAAGAAATATTCTGATTAGTGGAATACCCGAGGCGATCTGGCGCAATCGTTGCAATAGAGTGAATCAAGAACAGCAAGCTGTCCATGGCCTGCACCAAGCCGAGGCAAGGTGCCCGAAGCCATCTTTTTCGCCCCCGAAGAAAGGCCCGTTCCATGTCATTCCTACGGCTCACCGACGTGACCAAGTTCTATGGCGCCACCCGCGCGGTGTCGGCCATGAATCTCTCGGTGGAAAAGGGCGAGTTCGTCTCGCTGCTCGGCCCCTCGGGCTGCGGCAAGACGACCACGCTGCAGATGATCGCGGGCTTCGAGGCCGTGAGCAGCGGCCGCATCGAGCTCGCGGGCAAGGACATCACGCACGCCAAGGCCAACACGCGCGGGCTGGGCATCGTGTTCCAGACCTACGCCCTCTTCCCGCACATGACGGTGGCCGACAACGTGAGCTTCGGCCTCGAGATGCGCAAGATGCCCAAGGCCGAGCGCACCGAGCGCGTGAAGCAGGCGCTTGCGCTTGTGCACCTCGACCGGCACGCCGGGCGCTACCCGCGCGAGCTCTCCGGCGGCCAGCGGCAGCGCGTGGCGCTGGCGCGCGCTCTGGTGATCGAGCCGCCGGTGCTGCTGCTGGACGAGCCGCTGTCCAACCTCGACGCCAAGCTGCGCGAGGAGATGCAGTTCGAGCTGCGCCAGATCCAGCGCAAGGTAGGCACCACCACGGTGATGGTCACGCACGACCAGAGCGAGGCGATGTCGATCAGCGACCGCGTGGTGGTGATGGAAGGCGGCTGCGCCACGCAGATCGACCACCCGCAGCGCGTGTACGAGCATCCGAGCACGCGCTTCATCTCCACCTTCGTGGGCAAGGCCAACCTGCTGGACTGCCGCGTGTCCGGCAGCGGCGCGGAACGCACCTGCGTGGAGGTCGGCACGCTCTCGCTCGACGTGGACGACACGGGTTTCAGCGTCGACGCCGCCGCGCTGCTGAGCGTGCGGCCCGAGAAGCTGCAGCTGGTGGCGCCGGGCCAGGGCCGCATCGACGGCGAAGTGCTGGAGCGCTTCTTCCTCGGCAGCCAGTGGCTCTACCGCGTGGCGACTTCGGTGGGCGAGCTCACGGTGCTGAGCCCCAACGACGGGCGCGAGGCCCTCGCGGAAGGCAGCCGCACCGGCATCGACTGGCCGGCGCACTGCATGCGGCTGCTGCCGGCGGAAGAAAAGGCCGTTGCAGCATGAGCGCATCGAAGAGCAAGGCCGCCCCGTGGTGGCTCTCCGGCCCCGCGCTGCTGCTGTTCACGGTGCTGCTCGTGGTGCCGCTCGGTCTCACCGCCGTGCTGTCGTTCAACGCCTACGACCCGGCCACGGGGCCGAAGTCGGGCGAGTTCACGCTCGCGCATTACGCGCTGGTGTTCTCCGACTCGTATTACCTCGGCATCTTCTGGCGCACCTTCTGGGTCTCGGCGCTGGTCACGCTGATCTGCGTGCTGATCGGCGCACCCGAGGCCTATGTACTCAGCCGCATGCGCAACCCGTGGCGCTCGGCGCTGCTGCTGGTGGTGCTGGCGCCGCTGCTGGTGTCGGTGGTGGTGCGGGCCTTCGGCTGGAGCATGCTGCTGGGCCCCGAGGGCGCGGTGAACGGGCTGCTGCAGCTGCTGGGCATCGGCCCGGTGAAGATCCTCTACACCAACGCGGCAGTGGTCATCGCGCTGGTGCACGTGATGCTGCCCTTCATGGTGATCCCGGTGTGGACCTCGCTGCAGAAGCTCGACCCCGGCGTGGAGAACGCGGCCCTCTCGCTCAATGCCACGCCCTTCACCACGCTGCGGCGCATCGTGCTGCCGCAGGTGATGCCGGGCATTCTCTCGGGCAGCCTGATCGTGTTCGGCCTGGCCGCGAGTTCGTTCGCCATTCCGGGGCTGCTGGGCGGACGGCGGCTGAAGATGGTCGCGACCATCGTCTACGACGAATACCTGAGCGAGCTCAACTGGCCGCTGGGCGCTGCCGTGGCGCTGGTGCTGCTGGTGGCCAACCTCGCCGTGATGCTCAGCTACAACCGCCTTGTCGAAGGCCGCTACAAGAAGGCACTGGGGTGAACCGATGAACAAGAACGGCCCCATCGCCCTTGCGTTCAACGCGCTCGTCATCGTCTTCATGCTGGCACCGCTGGTGGTGGTGTGCGTGGTGGCGTTCACGCCCGAGAACACGCTGACCATTCCGACCACGCACTTCTCGCTGCGCTGGTTCGAAGCAGTGTTCGCGCACCCCGACTTCATGCAGTCGTTCTGGAACAGCCTGTGGCTCGCGCTGAGCTCGGCCACCATCGCGACGCTGCTCGCGGTGCCGGCCGGCATGGCGATCACGCGCTACGAGTTCCCGGGGCGCAATTTCCTCAACGGCCTGTTCCTCTCGCCGCTGATCGTGCCGCACCTGGTGCTGGGCGTGGCGCTGCTGCGCCTGTTCTCGCTGGTGGGCGGCACGGGCAGCTTCGGCTGGCTGGTGCTGGCGCACGCGCTCATCGTCACGCCCTACACGCTGCGGCTGGTGGTGGCGGCGCTGGTGGGCTTCGACCGCAGCGCCGAGCAGGCCGCGCTCTCGCTGGGCGCGAGCCAGGCCACGGTGTTCCGCCGCATCACGCTGCCGATGATCCTGCCGGGCGTGACGGGCGGCTGGATGCTGTCGTTCATCAACAGCTTCGACGAAGTGACGATGTCGATCTTCGTCACCTCGCCGAGCACGGTCACGCTGCCGGTGCGCATGTACATGTATGCGACGGAGTCCATCGACCCGCTGATGGCCGCCGTGTCGGCGCTGATGGTGGCGGTGACGGCCTTCGCGATGATGCTGCTCGACCGCGTGTACGGGCTCGACCGCGTCCTGGTGGGGCGCAGATAGATGAAGACGACCATGACCGCACACGCATTGCTGCATCGCGTGGCCGAGAAGACCGGCCGCGAGGCCGTGCCCTTCACGCTCGACGGCGTGCCCGCGAGCGCGCTGGCCGGCGACACCGTGCTGACCGCCGTGCTCACGCAGTGCGGCCAGCTGCGCCGCAACGAGTTCAGCGGCCTGCCGCGCGCGGGCTTCTGCATGATGGGCGCCTGCCAGGACTGCTGGATCTCCACCAGCGAGGGCGAGCGCTTTCGCGCCTGCTCGACCTTCATCGCACCGGGCATGGAACTGCTCACGGGAAGGAACGACGCATGACGGCGCCGAATGAAGTCCGCCCCGTGATCGTCGGTGCCGGTCCGGCCGGCGTGCGCGCGGCGCAGGCGCTGGTGGCGCATGGCCTGCGGCCCGTGGTGATCGACGAGGCACCGCGCGCCGGCGGCCAGATCTACCGCCGCCCGCCCGCGCGCCTTGCGCAGCGGACCGCGCGAACGCTCTACGGCTTCGAATCGAAGCGCGCCGACGCGGTGCACGCGGCCTTCGACGCGCTGCGGGGCAGCATCGAGCACCACGCCGACAGCCTCGCGTGGAACGCACAGGACAAGGTGCTCGACGTGATGCACAACCCCACGCTCGGCAACCGCCGCGTGCCCTACAGCCATCTCATCGTGGCAACGGGCGCCACCGACCGCGTGCTGCCCGTTCCGGGCTGGACGCTGCCGGGCGTCTACACGCTGGGCGGCGCGCAGGTCGCGCTCAAGTTCCAGGGCTGCGCCATCGGGCGCCGCGTGGTGTTCATGGGCACGGGGCCGCTGCTGTACCTGGTGGCCTATCAATATGCGAAGGCCGGCGTGGACGTGGCCGCTGTGCTCGACACCGCGTGCCTCGCCGACCAGATCGCCGCCGCGCCCGCCATGCTGGCGCAGCCCGCCGTGCTCGCCAAGGGCATGTACTACGTGGGCTGGCTGCGCGCGCACGGCATCGCGCTGCACGGCGGCGTGCGTCCGCTGCGGGTGCTCGGCGACGAGCAGCAGGGCCGCGTCACCGGCGTGGCGTGGCTCGACGGAGAGACGGAGCGCACGATCGATTGCGATGCGGTGGGCTTCGGCTACGCGCTGCGCTCCGAGACGCAACTGGCCGACCTGCTCGGCTGCCGCTTCGACTACGCGCCGCTGCACCGCGCGCACCTGCCGGTGCGCGACGCAGCGGGGCGCTCCAGCGTCGATGGCGTGTACCTCGCAGGGGACGGCGCCGGCATCATGGGCGCGGACGCGGCCGAATGGGCGGGCGAGCGCGCGGCGCTGGCACTGCTGCAGGACGCGGGCATCGCCATCGACACGGCGCGCGCATCCGTGCTCGAACGCAAGCTCGACAAGCTCGCCGGCTTCCGCCAGGGCCTCGAACGCGCCTTCCCCGTGCCTCAGGACTGGGCAGCGCACGCGAGCGACGACCTCGTCATCTGCCGCTGCGAGAACGTCACCGCCGGCACGCTGCGCCAGACCATCGCCAGCACCGGCGCCGACGAGATGAACCGCCTCAAGGCCTTGTCGCGCGTCGGCATGGGCCGCTGCCAGGGCCGCATGTGCGGCGCGGCCGCTGCCGAAATCCTCGCGCACGCGACGCGGCAGCCGCTGCAGCAGGTGGGCCGGCTGCGCGGGCAGGCGCCGATCAAGCCGATTCCGATCAGGCTCGTGCCGGTCGAAGGGAGCGGCGCATGAGTTCGATCAAAAAGCTGCGAACCGATGTCGCCATCGTCGGCGGCGGCATCGTCGGCTCTTCCGCTGCGCTGGCCCTTCGCCGCATGGGCCTCGGCGTGGTGCTGCTGGAGCGCGATCTTTGCGGCTCGCGTTCCAGCGGCGTGAACTACGGCGGCGTGCGCCGCCAGGGCCGGCCAGTGAGCCAGCTGCCGCTGGCGCAGCGCGCACACCGCATCTGGGGCGACCTGGCCGGGCTGCTGGGCACCGACGGCGAATACATCCGCTCGGGCCACTTCAAGATCGCGCGCAGCGAATCGGACATGGCCTCGCTCGAACGCTACCGCGCGCTGAGCAGCGACTTCGACCTGGGCCTGGAGCTGATCTCCGGCGCACGGCTTCGCGAGCAATGCCCGTGGCTAGGCACGCGCGCGGTGGGCGGCTCGCTGTGCGCGGAAGACGGGCAGGCCAATCCGCGCCTGGTGTCGCCGGCCTTCGCACTCGCGGCGCAGCGTGCCGGCGCGCAGGTCTTCGAGCGCCACAAGGTCGACGAGGTGGCGCACGACGGTGCCATGTTCATGGTGCGCAGCGGCAATGCGCTCGAAGTGCAGGCGCCGGTGCTGCTCAACTGCGCGGGCGCCTGGGCCGGCGCCATTGCCAGCCAGTTCGGCGAGACGCCGCCGATGTTTGCGCGCAGCCCGCTGATGGCAGTGACCGAGCCGGTGCCGCATTTCATGAAATGGAGCCTCGGCGTGGAAGGCGGCGGCATCTACTGCCGGCAGGTCGAGCGCGGCAACGTGGTGCTGGGCGGCGGAACGGGCATCACGCTCGACGCCGAACGCTCGCGCGCCGAGCGCGAGGGCATCGCCGCGCTGGCCGTGCAGGCCATCGAGCTGCTGCCCGCGCTGCGCCACGCCCACATCATCCGCACCTGGGGCGGCACCGAAGGCTACCTGCCCGACCGCGAACCGGTGCTGGGCCCGAGCCGCACCACGCCCGGCCTGTTCCACGGCTTCGGCTTCGCGGGCGCGGGCTTCCAGATCGGCCCTGCCGCCGGCGAGGTGCTTGCCGAGCTCGCGCGCGACGGCCGCACCGACACGCCCATCGACGCCTTCGCCATCGAGCGCTTCGACGACGAGCAGGCGAAAGCGAAAGCGCAGGCCCCAAAGCCCCTCACCCTCACTCCCGCATCCCCCACCTGAACTTGAATGGAGAGCATCGCCATGTCCCCGAAGTCCTCGATCAGAACCCTCCCGCTCCTGGCCGCGCTGCTCGCGGCCGCCGGCATCGCCGGTGCGCAGACCAAGACCCTCTACATCGGCATGAACGGCGGCACGATGGAGAAGGCGTACACGCAGTACGTCTTCCCCGCCTTCGAGAAGGCCTACGGCGCGAAGGTGGTGGTGGTGCCCGGCACCTCGTCCGACATCCTCGCGAAGGCCCAGGCCAACAAGGACAGGCCGCAGATGCACGTGATGTTCCTCGACGACGGCGTGATGGTGCGCGCCATCGGCATGGGCCTGTGCCAGAAGCAGAAGCCCAGCCAGTCGCTCTCCGAGATCTACCCGGCCGCGCGCTTCAAGGACGACATGGCCAGCGGCGTGAGCCTGGGCATGACGGGCCTGGCCTACAACGCGAAGATGTTCAAGGAGAAGGGCTGGGCCGCCCCCACCTCGTGGATGGACCTGGCCGACCCGAAGTACAAGGGCAAGGTGGTGTTCCAGTCGATGTCGTCGTCTTCCTTCGGGCTGCACGGCTTCCTGATGTTCAACCGCATCCAGGGCGGCAACGACAAGAACGTGGAGCCCGGCTTCAAGGCCTGGCCCACCTCCATCGGGCCGAACGTGCTGGAGTACATCCCGAGCTCGGCCAAGCTCTCCGAGATGGTTCAGACCGGCGAGGCGGCGATCTTCCCGCTCACGCCCACGGCCGTGGCGGCGATGAAGAGCAAGGGCATTCCGGTGGAATACGCGCCGCCCAAGGAAGGCGCGGTGGTGCTCATGGTCGGCCAGTGCGTGATCGCCAACAACACCGAGCCCGAGCTGTCGCAGAAGCTCGCCGAGTTTTTGCTGAGCCCGCTGGCGCAGGCCAACGTGCTGCAGTACGGCGCCCAGATCCCGACCAACCCGAAGGCGCCGGTGGTGGGCGACGGCGTGGCGCAGGTGGCGGACATCAACAAGTGGATGAAGACCGCCGTGACCATCGACTGGGAAAGCATCAACGCGAACCGCCCGGCTTGGAACGCGCGCTGGAACAAGACGATAGAGAAGTGATGTTTCTTCAGCCGCGCGCTTCGCGCCTGCGCAGCAGCACCGGCATGCACAGCAGGTAGACCACCGCACCCGCCAGCCACACGATGCCGGGGAAGCGCACGCGGAACGCGAAGTAGAGCTGGCTGATGAGCAACGGCCCGAACACCGAGGCCAGGCTGGACAGGCTCGCGAGCACGCCCTGCAGCCGCCCCTGCTCGGCTTCGCCCACGCGGGCCGAGAGCATCGACTGCAGCGCGGGCGCGCCGATGCCGCCCGTGCACAGGAGCGGCAGCAGCGCGAGCGCCATCCAGCCCCGCGTGGCGAAGGCAAGCAGCGCGTAGGCGGTGCAGTCGGCCGCGGTGCCGATGGCGAGGGCGGCGCGCTCGCCCCAGCGCTCGACCAGCGGGCCCGCCACGAAGCCCTGCATCAGCGCCTGGATCAGGCCGAAGACCGCGAGCGAGACGCCGACCATGGTGCCGTTCCAGGCGAACTTGTCCTCGCCGTAGAGCACCCAGGTCGTGCCAGCGACCTCGCCCACCAGCATCAGCACCGTGAACACGCCGAGGATGGGAAGCAGCGCGGGAAAGCTCTTGGCCCAGCGCAGCGGCGCGAGCGGATGCAGCACGCCGCGATCGAAGGGCTGCGAAGCGAGCTTCGCCGGACGCGACTCGCGCAGCAGCAGCAAGGCCGCGAGGAAGGTCAGGCCGTTGAGCACGGCGGCGGCGATGAAGGGCAGCCGCACGCCGTGGTCGCCGAGCACGCCGCCGAGCGCCGGCCCCGCGATGAAGCCGATGCCGAAGCAGGCGCCCATGCGGCCGAACCAGCGCGCGCGCTGGTTCTCGGGCGTGAGGTCGGCGATGGCGGCCGAGGCCACCGCCATGTTCGCGCCCGTCATGCCGGCGATCGCGCGGCCCACGAACAGCAGCCACAGCGAGGGCGCGAAGGCCATGAAGAGCGCGTCGACGGCAGCGCCCGCCACCGACACCAGCAGCACCGGGCGGCGGCCGAAGCGGTCGCTGAGCGCTCCGAGCACGGGCGCGCAGAGGAACTGCATCAGCGCATAGAGCGAGAGAAAGGCGCCGAAGCGCCAGCCGAGGTCGCCGGTGTGGCCGACCTCGCGCAGCAGGCTCGGCACGATGGGCATGACCAGGCTGATGCCGACGGCGTCGAGCGTGACGATCGCCAGGATCACGGCATGCGCGTGGCGGCCGCCGGCGAATGGGGTGGATGTGGAAGACATGTTGGAATTTATCGTTGATAAGGAATTATCAGCGATAAATTTCAGGCCGTGAAGTACCCTCCCGGCTCGATACCGGCAAGCACACCCGAATGAAACTGGACCGCGAAGTGATCCTCGAGACAGCCCTCACGCTGCTCGACGAGGTCGGCATGGACAAGCTCAGCACCCGGCTGCTGGCCGAACGGCTCGGCGTGCAGCAGCCGGCGCTGTACTGGCATTTCAGGAACAAGCGGGCGCTGCTCGACGCGATGAACAGCGAGATCCTGCGCCGCACCCACGAGCGCAAGCTGCCGCTGCCCGACGAGTCGTGGGAGACCTTCCTGCGCGAGAACGCGCGCAGCTTCCGGCGCGCACTGCTGGCACGGCGCGACGGCGCGCGGCTGCACGCGGGCACCGAGCCCGATCCGGGCGACCTGGAGATGGTGGAGGCGCAGCTGGCGGCGGTGGTCAGCCGCGGCGTGCCGGCGCCGCAGGCGATGACGCTTTTGATCGCGCTGGGCCGCTACACCGTGGGCTGCGTGCTCGAGGAACAGGCGGCGCCGCCCGACGCCGAGGCGCGGCAGCAGGCGCTCGATGCCTCGGCCGCCTCGCGCCCCCTGCTGGCCGAGGCCTTCGCGCGCTACCGCGAGGCCGGCCCGGATGCGATGTTCGAGATCGGCGTCGACCTGATGATCGAGGGCGCGAAGGCGCGCCTCGAAAGCCAGGCCAAGGGCGCCAAGGCTAGGCCGCGCCGCGGATCCAGCCGGCCGCCTTCTCCGCCATCATCAACGTAGGGCTGTTGGTGTTGCCGCTGGTGATGGTGGGCATTGCGCCCGCATCCACCACGCGCAGGCCCTGAATGCCGCGCACGCGCAGCCGCGAATCGAGCACGGCGCCCGGGTCGTCGTCGGCGCCCATCTTCGTGGTGCCCACCGGGTGGAAGATGGTGGTGGCGATGTCGCCGGCCAGGCGCGCCAGTTCCTCGTCGGTCTGGTACTGCACGCCGGGCTTCCATTCCTGCGGCTTGAACTTGGCGAGCGCAGGCTGCGCGGCGATGTTGCGCGTGACGCGCAGCGAATCCGCCGCCACCTTGCGGTCCTCGTCGGTGCTCAGGTAGTTGGGCGCGATGGCCGGCGCGTCCTCGAAGCGCTTGCTCTTGATGCGCACCGAGCCCCGGCTCGTCGGGTTGAGGTTGCACACGCTCGCGGTGAAGGCCGGAAAGCTGTGCAGCGGATCGCCGAAGGCATCGAGCGACAGCGGCTGCACGTGGTACTGCAGGTTGGGCCATTCGCGATCGGGCGAACTGCGCGTGAAGGCACCGAGCTGCGACGGCGCCATGCTCATCGGGCCGCTGCGCTTGAGCAGGTACTCGAGGCCGATCTTCGCCTTGCCGACCATCGAGGAGGCCATCACGTTGAGCGTGGGCGCGCCCTCGATCTTGTAGACAGCGCGGATCTGCAGGTGGTCCTGCAGGTTGGCGCCGACGCCGGGCGCGTCGAGCACCACGTCGATGCCGTGCTGGCGCAGCAGTTCAGCCGGGCCGATGCCCGAGAGCTGCAGGATCTGCGGCGAACCGATGGCCCCCGCGCTCAGCACCACCTCGCGCGTGGCCTGCGCCGTGACCATCTCGCTGCCGTTCCATACCTCCGCGCCGGTGCAGCGGCGCGTGCCGTCGGGCAGCGTCTCGAACAGCAGGCGCGAGACCTGCGCGCCGGTCCAGAGCTCGAAGTTGGGCCTGCCATAGCAGGTCGGGCGCAGGAAGGCCTTGGCGGTGTTCCAGCGCCAGCCGTTCTTCTGGTTGACCTGGAAGTAGCCCACGCCCTCGTTGTTGCCGCGGTTGAAGTCGGCGGTGTGCGGCACGCCGGCCTGCGAAGCGGCTTCGGCGAACGCGTCGAGGATGTCCCAGCGCAGGCGCTGCTTCTCGATGCGCCACTCGCCGCCGGCGCCGTGCATCTCGTCGGCGCCGAGGTAGAAGTCCTCGTGCTTCTTGAAGGCCGGCAGCACGCTCTGCCAGCGCCAGTCGTCGTCGCCCGTGAGGTCGGCCCAGTGCTCGTAGTCGCGCGACTGGCCGCGCATGTAGATCATGCCGTTGATGCTGGAGCAGCCGCCCAGCGTCTTGCCGCGCGGATAGCGCAGCACGCGGCCGTTGAGGCCCGCGTCGGGCTCGGTGCTGTAGAGCCAGTCGGTACGCGGATTGCCGATGCAGTACAGGTAGCCGACGGGAATGTGGATCCAGTGGTAGTCGTCCTTGCGGCCCGCCTCGATGAGCAGCACGCGCTTGCTCTTGTCGGCGCTGAGCCGGTTCGCCATGAGCGAGCCGGCGGTGCCGGCGCCGATGATGATGTAGTCGAATTGGGTGTCGCTCATGGCGTCTTGCCTTGTCTCTCTTTTTGTTCGACGGAATTCCCGGGCGGAATCGCGGCGCCCCTCGCGCCGCGCCCGATGCTACTTGGCTGTCGGCATGACGAACTCGGCGCCCTTGCCGATGCTCTCGGGCCAGCGCTGCATGACCGACTTCTGCTTGGTATAGAAGCGCACGCCCTCCTCGCCGTAAGCGTGCATGTCGCCGAACAGCGAGCGCTTCCAGCCGCCGAAGCCGTGCCAGGCCATGGGCACCGGGATCGGCACGTTGATGCCGACCATGCCCACCTGGATGCGGCGGCTGAATTCGCGCGCCACGTTGCCGTCGCGGGTGAAGCAGCTCACGCCGTTGCCGAACTCGTGCGCGTTGACGAGGTCGATCGCGTCCTTGAAGTTGGCCACGCGCACGCAGCTGAGCACCGGGCCGAAGATCTCTTCCTTGTAGATGCGCATCTCGGGCGTGACGTGGTCGAAGAGCGTGCCGCCCATCCAGAAGCCGTCGCCGCAACCTTCGCCCGCGGTGTTGCCGTCGAACTTGCGGCCGTCGACCAGCAGCTTCGCGCCTTCCTTCTCGCCCAGGTCGATGTAGCCGGTGATGCGCTCGTGCGCGGCACGCGTGACGATCGGGCCCATCTCGGCCGCGAGGTTCTCGCCGTTGAGCACCTTCAGCGTCTTCGTGCGCTCGATGAGCTTCGGAATGATCTTGTCGGCCACGTCGCCCACCAGCACCGCCACGCTGATGGCCATGCAGCGTTCGCCGGCCGAGCCGTAGCCGGCGCCGATCAGCGCGTCCACCGTCTGGTCGATGTCGGCGTCGGGCAGCACCACCATGTGGTTCTTCGCGCCGCCCAGGGCCTGCACGCGCTTGCCGTGACGTGCGCCGGTCTCGTAGATGTAGTTGGCGATGGGCGTGGAGCCGACGAAGCTGATGGCCTTGACGTCGGGGTGCTCCAGCAGCGCGTCGACCGCGACCTTGTCGCCCTGCACCACGTTGAACACGCCGTCGGGCAGGCCGGCTTCCGTCAGCAGCTCGGCGATGCGCAGCGAAGGCGTCGGGTCGGTCGGGCTGGGCTTGAGCACGAAGGTGTTGCCTGCGGCGATGGCCACCGGGAACATCCACATCGGCACCATCACCGGGAAGTTGAAGGGCGTGATGCCGGCGACCACGCCCAGGGGCTGGCGCAGCGTCCAGTTGTCGATGCCGGTGCTCACCTGGTCGGTGAAGTCGCCCTTGAGCAGCTGCGGAATGCCGCAGGCGAATTCGACGATGTCGATGCCGCGGCTGACTTCGCCCTGCGCGTCGGTGAAGACCTTGCCGTGCTCGGCGGTGATCATGTGGGCCAGCTCGTCCTTGTGCTCGTTGAGCAGCTGCAGGAACTTGAACATCACGCGCGCGCGGCGGATCGGCGGCGTGTCGGCCCAGGCCGGGAACGCGGCCTGCGCGGCGGCGACGGCGGCGCCGACCTGGTCGGCATTCGCCAGGCCGGCCTTGCCGGTGACGACGCCGGTGGCGGGGTTGGTCACGTCCTGCGTGCGGCCGGAGGTGTTGGCGGCGAGCTTGCCGGCGATGAAGTGATCGATGGAAGTAGGCATGGGGAGAACCCTGAAAGAGGCTGTGTCCGAAGGAAGAGTGCGGCCAGTTTAGGCAGCGTGTTGTTCCTCGCCTAGTCACGAAGACTGAACTTATTGTTCAGAATAGCGAACAATCGAACCATGAAACCCCAAAATATCGAGTCGCTCTGGACGCACCTGCACTGGCTCACGGTGCTCGCGCAACAGGGCAGCTTCACGGCCGCCGCGCTGCGCCTGGGCGTGAGCAAGGCAGCCATGAGCCAGCGCATCGCCGAGCTCGAACGCGCGGCCGGTGCGCCATTGGTGCAGCGCACAACGCGCAGCGTGCGGCTCACCGAAGCCGGCCAGCGGCTGGTGGAAGACATGCGCGAACCCTTCGAGCAGATCGCCCACAGCTTCGCCGGCGTGCGCGACCTCGCGGGCGTGCCGCGCGGGCTGGTGCGGGTGACGGCGCCGGTGGCCTTCGCGCGCCAGCAGCTGGTGCCGAGGCTGGCGGACTTCCTGCGCGCGCAGCCCGAGGTGCGCATCGAGCTCGACCTGTCCGACCGGCTCAGCTCGCTCGCGATGGAGGGCTTCGACCTCGCCATCCGCCACACGGCCGCGCCGCCCGACACGCACGTGGCATGGACGCTGTGCGAAACCCGATCGGTGCTGGTGGCAAGCCGCGCCTACCTGCGCCGCCGGGGCACGCCGCGCGAACCGCAGGCGCTGGCCGGCCACGACTGCCTGCACTACCCCCGCGCGCAGGAAACACCGACCTGGCATTTCGAGGCGAAGCCGTCTGCGCCGCGCATCACGGTGCCGGTGTCGGGCCCGCTGGTCGCCAACAACAGCGAGGCGCTGCGCGACGCGGCGCTCAGCGGGCTGGGCATCGCGCTGGTGCCCGACTTCAGCGCTCAGGCGGCGCTGCAGTCGGGAAAGCTGCAGCAGGTGCTGCCGCAATGGCGCTCGGTGGGCGCGTTCGGCGAGCGGCTGTATGCAATACGGCCCTATGCCACGCACGTGCCGCAGGCGGTGACCGCATTCGTGGGCTGGCTGCGCGAGGCGCTGTCCGAAGGTTTCGCACCCTGAAGAAATCATGAAGAAACGGCGTCGTGCCCTACGCGAACGAAGGGTCTGGAACACCTTCTCTTCGGATGCACGCGGTTACGATGCGCGCTTCCAACCCCGTTTTTGTTAACTTTCCCGCTCACCCGCCTTGTCTATGCCTCCCGCCACATCGCCTGCCGAGGCTTCCGCCGCCGACAGCGGGTGGCCTCGCGTCGGCCAGCGGGAGCAGGAAGACCGCCAATGGACGGTGGCCAGCGGCCGCTGGACCACGCTGGCGATGTCGTCCAAGCCGGCCTGGCAGGCGCTGGACGAGAGCCTGAAGGCAGCCCCGCCCGCCGCCAACCGCGCCTGGGACCTGCGCCCCATCGAGCAGCTCGACCACATCGGCGCGCAGCTCCTGTGGGAACACTGGCGCCACGAGTGGCCCGCCACCATCGAGCTGTCGCCGCAGCACAAGGCCGTGCTCGACCAGGTGGCGCAGTACACCGTCGCCACGCCGGACGAGCCCTCGCCCTCGCTGAACGACCGCATCCGCGAGTTCTCGCACAACGGGCCGCGCGCCATGTACGTGATGCGCGACTTCACCGCGCTGGTCGGCCAGCTCGCGCTCGACCTGTGCCGGCTGGCGCGCGCGCCGCACCGCGGGCCGTGGCGCGATTTCTCCGGGCACCTCTACCAGTTCGGCGCGACGGCGCTGCACATCACGGCGCTGGTCGGCCTGCTGATCGGCGTGGTGCTGGCCTACCTGATCTCTCAGCAGCTGCGCCAGTACGGCGCCGAGACCTTCGTGGTGAACATCCTCGGGCTCTCGCTGATCCGCGAGCTGGGGCCGGTGCTGGCCGCAGTGCTGATCGCCGGGCGCTCGGGCTCGGCCATCACGGCGCAGATCGGCGTGATGCGCGTGACCGAGGAGCTCGACGCGATGCGCGTGATGGGCATCCCGCACGGCTTCCGCCTCGTGATGCCGCGCGTGCTGGCGCTGGCCATCGCGATGCCGCTGATCAGCCTGTGGACCTCGATGGCCGCGCTCGCCGGCGGCATGCTGGCGGCCGACGCGGCGCTCGACATCTCGCCGGCCTATTTCCTCTCGGCGCTGCCGCGCGCGGTGCCGATCTCGAACCTGTGGCTGGCCATGGCCAAGTCGGCGGTGTTCGGCATCCTGATCGCGCTGATCGGCTGCTATTTCGGCATGAAGGTGAAGCCGAACACCGAGAGCCTCGGGCGCGGCACCACCTCGTCGGTCGTCACCTCGATCACCGCCGTGATCCTGGTCGACGCCCTCTTCGCCGTGCTCTTCAAGGGCATCGGCTTCCGGGCATGAGGGCGTGAAACCATGAGCATGCCCGTGCGCCCCGACACCGACGCCACCGTGGTGGACATCCGCGGCCTGTGGACCGTGTTCCAGAGCGCCGACGGCGAGCAGGTGGTGCATCGCGACCTGCAGCTGCACATCGACCGCGGCGAGGTGCTCTCGCTGGTGGGCGGCTCGGGCACGGGCAAGACGGTGCTGCTGCGGCAGATCCTCGGCCTCGAGAAACCCACGCGCGGACATGTCGAGGTGCTGGGCCAGGAGCCCGGCGAGCTCAGCGCCTCGGGCGCGGCCAACGTGGGCATGCTGTTCCAGCACGGCGCGCTGTTCTCTGCCTTCAGCGTGCTGGAGAACATCGCCTTTCCGCTGCGCGAGCTGAAGCTGCTGCCCGACGAGCTCATCCGCCACGCGGCGCTGGTGAAGCTGCAGATGGTGGGCCTGGGCCCGCAGCATGCCAACAAGAGCCCGGCCGATCTTTCGGGCGGCATGATCAAGCGCGTGGCGCTGGCGCGCGCGCTCATCATGGATCCGCCGCTGCTGCTGCTCGACGAGCCCACGGCCGGCCTCGACCCCGAGGCCTCCGACAGCTTCTGCGACCTGCTGCGCGGCCTGCACCGCGAGCTGGGCCTCACGGTGGTGATGGTCACGCACGACCTGGACACGCTGTTCGACCTGAGCACCCGCATCGCGGTGCTGGCCGACCAGAAGGTGATCGTCACCGGCGCGGCGCGCGAGGTCATCGCGTACCCGCATCCCTTCATCCACGAATACTTTCTCGGCGGGCGCGGCCAGCGCGCCCTCGAAGCGCTGCATGACAAGCCAGCCGGACAATCCCCCGCGCAACAGGCCCCCGCGGCCGGGCGCTGAAAGGTAGGTAGCCACCATGGAAAACAAGGCCCACGCCATCGCCGCCGGCGCCTTCGTGCTCGGACTGATCGCCGCGCTCGTCGCGCTGGTGGTCTGGTTCACGCGCGACAGCACCGTGCGCAACATCTACGAACTCTCCACGCGCGACGCGGTCAGCGGCCTGCAGCCGCAGGCCATGGTGCGCTACCGCGGCATCGCGGTGGGCAAGGTGGCGTCGATCGACTTCGACCCGAAGGTCAAGGGCAACGTGCGGGTGCGCATCACGGTCGACGAGCGCGTGCCGCTCACCACATCCAGCTTCGCCACGCTGAGCTACCAGGGCGTGACCGGCCTGGCCTTCATCGCGCTGGACGACAAGGGCGAATCGACCGTCTCGCTTAAGCCGAACAACGACGACCCGCCGCGCATCCCGCTCAAGCCCTCGATGCTGGCGCAGTTGCAGGACCGCGGCGAGGCCATCATCAACCAGGTCGAGGAAGTGACGAAGCGCGCCAACCAGCTGCTGAGCGACCCCAACCAGAAGCGCGCGGCCGATGCGCTGGAGAACATCGCGGCCGCCTCGGCCAGCGCCAACACGCTGCTCAAGACGCTCGACAACACGGTGAAGACCGGCCTGAACCCGGCGCTGACGAAGCTGCCCGACACCATGGCCTCGGTGAAGAAGGCGGCGGGCGACGTCTCGCGCGTGGCCAACAACTTCAACACCACCGTGGGCAGGCTGAACGCGCCCGACGGCCCGGTAGAGCGGCTGAGCGACGGCACCAAGGCGCTGGCGCAGGCGGTGGATTCGTTCAACGCCGCCACGCTGCCGCGCGTGAACCGCGTGGCCGACGACACCTCGCACGCCGTGCGCCGGCTGGGCCGCGCGGCGGACAGCATCAACGACAACCCGCAATCGCTGCTGTTCGGCAACGGCGGCGCGGCCGCGGGCCCGGGCGAGCCGGGCTTCCAAGCGCCGGCCGCGACGCGGCCTTGAACCAGCCCCGGGGAGGATCACCGACCATGAACGCCATTCGCTCCTTGACGACGAAGACCCCTGCAGCCATCGCGCTCGGCTGCGCGATGCTGCTGGCGGCCGGCTGCGGCGCGCTGCCCGACAAGCCCGCGCGCGCCACGCTCTACGACTTCGGCCCCGGCCCGGCGGCATCCGCCTCGGCGCCCGCGCCGGCCACGCTGCCCACGCTTTCGCTGGCGGAGTTCGAAAGCAACTCGCGCCTGGAAGGCACGCAGATCCTCTACCGGCTGGGATATGCCGACGTCAACGAGCTGCGCCCCTACGGCCAGTCGCGCTGGAGCCTGCCGCCCTCGCAGCTGCTGCGCCAGCGGCTGCGCGACACGCTGTCGGAGCGCCGCATGGTGCTGGGCCCCGAAGAGGCCGCCACCATCTCGCGCGGCCGGGGCGAGGCGCCCGACACGCTGCGCATCTCGCTCGACGAGTTCAGCCACTACTTCGATTCGGCAAGTGCCAGCACGGGCCTGGTGCGCCTGCGCGCCACGCTGGTCCGCACCACGAGCGGCGGCGACCGCGTGCTGGGCCAGCGCCTGTTCACCGTGCGCCGCCCGGCGCCCAGCGCCGACGCGCCCGGCGGGGTGAAGGCGCTGGTCGCGGCCAGCGACGCCGCCGTGGCCGAGGTGGTGCAGTGGGTGGACCAGTTGCAGCAGCAACAGCCACGGCAGTAATCTCCGGCAAGGACACGGAAGGAAGGATCATCGACCCATGAACGCAACTCGCATCGTCGGCATCCTGCTGATCGTGGCCGGCATCGTCGCCCTGGCCATGGGCAGCTTCAGCTTCACCAAGGAAACCCACCAGGCCAAGCTCGGGCCGCTGGAGTTCTCGGTGAAGGAGAAGGAAACGGTCAACCTGCCGGTGTGGGCCGGCGTGGCCGTGATCGTGGTGGGCGGGGCGCTGGTGCTGCTCGGGGGCAGGAAGGGCTGAGCCCCCTCAGCCTCTCGAGCCCGGCACGCCCGCCAGCAGCTGCGGCAGCAGTTCTTCGGAAGTACCGCGCAGCACCACGGCCGCCGCGTCGTCCAGGTGCGGCAGCGGCTCCAGGTTCAGCGTGATGAGCCGCGCGCCGTGCGACAGCGCGGTCTGCGGCAGCTCGGCCGCCGGATAGACGATGGTGGTGCTGCCCACCACCATGAACAGATCGCACTCCTGCGCCGCCACCTGCGCGTCGAGCAACACGCCTTCGTTCAGCATCTCGCCGAACATCACCACGTCGGGCCGCGCGTGCGAGCCGCAGCGCAGGCAGCGGTGGAAGGGCCAGGGGCCGCTGCGGTTGCCGCAGCGGTCGCAGCGCCAGCGGCGCAGCGAGCCGTGCAGCTCGAGCACGTCCTGGCCGCCGGCCAGCGTGAGCAGCCCGTCGACGTTCTGCGTGACCAGCCGGGTGGCTGGGCGCAGCCGCTGCAGCAGCGCGAGCGCGGTGTGGCCCGGATTGGGCTGCGCCGACTCGATCATCGACAGGCGCTGCGCCCAGAACTTCGTGAAGCCGGCCGGGTCGCGCTGCAGGTCCTCGGCGTGGGAGAACTGCAGCGCGTTCTGGCTCTTCCACAGGCCGTCGGCGTCGCGGTAGGTCGGAATGCCCGAGGCGCGCGACAGGCCTGCGCCCGAGAACACGACGATGCGCCGGGCATTGCGAAGCAGCTCGGTGGCCGCCTGGATGGCAGAAGCGGGGGAAGAGGGAGAAGAGATATCTGTTGTGACTGGCGTCATCGCTCTGGTCTGGGGGAATTGGCTGCTGCTGCCGCCGCCTGCGCCGGCGAGGCGCCGAGGCGTTGCGACACGGTGTCGGCGCATGCCTTGAGCGCGCGGGAGATCTCGCCGTCCCACGCGGTGTCGAAGATGCCGGCCGGGCCGATGGCGGTGACGGCCAGCACGATGGCGCCAGTGTGGTCGAAGACCGGCGCGGCCATGGCGCTCACGCCCTCGATGACCTCGCCGTCGGAACGGCTGATGCCGTGCGCGCGCACTTCCTGCAGCTGGCGCTCGAAGTCGCTCCACGAAGGCAGCGGCTGCACCGGCGGCATGCCGGCTGCGGGAGCGGGCTCCGCGCCCTTGCGCTGCTTCTGGCGCTGGCGCTCCTCCTCGAGCAGCTGGCGCACCACGCCGGCGTCGAGGTAAGCGGCGAACACCCGGCCCGAAGCGGTGTTGGTCAGCGAGAACACCGTGCCGTGCCGCATGTTCACGTGCACCGGCGAGGGCGATTCGGCCGTGCGCACGATGGTCGCGCCGCGCGCTCCCCACACGGCCAGCGCCACGGTGTGGCCGATCTGCTGCGCGAGCTGGCCGATCAGCGGGGTGGCGATGTGCACCGGGTCGGCCTGCTGCAGGCTGATGAGGCCCAGTTGCAAGGCGAGCGGGCCGAGCAGATAGTGGCCGCTGGCGCGGTCCTGCTCGATGAGGCCCAGCCGCCCGAAGCTGACCATGTACGGATGCGCCTTGGCGGCCGTCATGTCGGCCTCGCGCGCCAGGTCCTTCAGCGCCATGGGCCGGCCGTGATGCACCAGCGCGCGCAGCAGCTGGCCGCCGACTTCGATGCTCTGGATGCCGCGCTGGGCGCGGTCGTTGTCACTGGCTGCCATGGCCTGCCTCGCCTTCTGGTCGTTCGTTCATGAAGAAGGGATTAGACATTAACTGATCTGCGGCTTACACTGCGATCATTCGTTAACTGCAAATTCGTTCGACTTAAACGAATTTCAAGATTCAACCCCACCGACGGAGACACCCGATGAGCCAAGCCAAGAAATTCGCCAGCCAGGCCGACATGGAAGAGAAGAAGGTCACCTTCAGCCAGATCTCCGAACATGCCTGGGCCTACACCGCCGAGGGCGACCCCAACACCGGCATCGTGATCGGCGACGACTGCGTGCTGGTGGCCGACACCCAGGCCACCCCCGCCATGGCGGCCGACGTGGTGCGCCGCATCCGCGAAGTGACCGACAAGCCCATCAAGTACGTGGTGCTCACCCACTACCACGCGGTGCGCGTGCTGGGCGCGGCGGGCTACGGTGCCGAGCACATCCTGGCCAGCCAGGACACGCGCGACCTGATCGTCGAGCGCGGCGAGCAGGACAAGGCCAGCGAGATCGGCCGCTTCCCGCGCCTGTTCCAGAACGTCGAGACCGTGCCGCCGGGCCTGACCTGGCCCACCATGACCTTCACCGGCAAGATGACCCTGTGGCTGGGCAAGCTCGAGGTGCAGCTGATCCAGCTCGGCCGCGGCCACACCAAGGGCGACACCGTCGTCTGGCTGCCGCAGGAGCGCACGCTGCTGTCGGGCGACCTGGTCGAGTTCGGCGCCACGCCGTACGCCGGCGACGCCTACTTCAAGGACTGGCCGCAGACGCTGGACAACATCGCCGCACTGAAGCCCGTGGCGCTGGTGCCGGGCCGCGGCGCCGCGCTGACCACGCCCGAGGCCGTGTCCGAAGGCCTGACGGGCACGCGCGACTTCATCTCCGACGTCTACGCCAGCGTGCAGGCAGGCGTGAAGGCCGGGCGCGACCTGAACGCGGTCTACAAGGAAACCTACGAGAAGCTCAAGCCCAAGTACAGCCAGTGGGTGATCTTCGACCACTGCATGCCCTTCGACGTGAGCCGCGCCTACGACGAGGCCTCGGGCCATGCCGATCCGCGCATCTGGACGGCCGAGCGCGACGTCGAGATGTGGAAGGCGCTGGAAGGCTGATCGAACTGCTCCCTCCCCCTCTGGGGGAGGGTTGGGGTGGGGGCAGGCAGAGCGCCCGAAGTGACGGCAGCTTGCCCCCATCCCGGCCTTCCCCCAGCGGGGGAAGGAGCGAAGACCAAAGACACGGAGACAAGTACGTGATCGACTATCAGAGCCTGCGCTTCGACTACCGCCGCCACGCCGACCAGGACGCGGCCACGCCTGCGCGCCACCCGGTGGTGGTGGTCGGCGCCGGCCCGGTGGGCTTGGCGCTGGCCATCGACCTCGCGCTGCGGCAGGTGCCCGTGGTGCTGCTGGACAACGACAACACCCTTTCGAGCGGCTCGCGCGCGATCTGCTTCGCCAAGCGCACGCTGGAAGTGTTCGACCGCCTGGGCTGCGGCGACCGCATGGTCGACAAGGGCGTGTCGTGGAACGTGGGCAAGGTGTTCTTCCACGACGAGCAGGTCTACCGCTTCGACCTGCTGCCCGAGCCCGGCCACGAGCGCCCGGCCTTCATCAACCTGCAGCAGTACTACGTCGAGGGCTACCTCGTCGAGCGCGCGGCCGAGCTGCCGCTGGTCGACCTGCGCTGGAACAACAAGGTCACGGGCATCGAGCAGCGCGACGACGGCGCGGTGCTGACGGTGGAAACGCCCGAAGGCAGCTACCGGCTCCAGGCGGACTACGTCGCCGCCTGCGACGGCTCGCGCTCCAACCTGCGCCAGATGCTGGGGCAGGAAGCCAAGGGCCGCGTGTTCCGCGACCGCTTCCTGATCGCAGACATCACGATGGACGCGCACCTGCCCACCGAACGGCGCTTCTGGTTCGACCCGTCGTTCCACCCCGGCCAGAGCGTGCTGCTGCACAAGCAGGCCGACGGCATGTGGCGCGTGGACTTCCAGCTCGGCTGGGACGCCGACCCGGTGGAAGAGCGCAAGCCCGAGAACATCACGCCGCGCGTGCGCGCCCTGCTCGACAGCATCGGCTTCGAGGGCGTGCAGTTCCAGATCGGCTGGGCCAGCGTCTACACCTTCGCCTGCCAGCGCATGGAGCGCTTCCGCCACGGCCGCGTGCTGTTCGCGGGCGACTCGGCGCACGGCGTGTCGCCCTTCGGCGCGCGCGGCGCCAACTCGGGCGTGCAGGACGCAGACAACCTCGCCTGGAAGCTCGCCGCCGTGGTGCAGGGCCAGGCGCCCGAGGCGCTGCTCGACAGCTATGCCAGCGAGCGCGAGTACGCCGCCGACGAGAACATCCGCAACTCCACCCGCGCGACCGACTTCATCACGCCCAAGAGCGAGGTGAGCCGGCTCTTCCGCGACGCGGTGCTGGAGCTGACGAAGCGCCACGCCTTCGCGCGCACGCTGGTCAACAGCGGGCGGCTCTCGGTGCCTTCGGTGCTGCGCGATTCGCCGCTGAACACGCCGGACGCCGATGCCTTCTCGGGCGCGATGGTGCCTGGCGCCGCCGCCGCCGACGCGCCCGTGGTGCACGCGGACGGCAGCACCGGCTGGCTGCTGCGCGAATGCCATGTCTCGCAGTTCACCGCGCTGGTGTTCGGCCAGGGCGAGGCGGCCGAGCGCAGCCTCGGCGAGCTGAAGGCCAGCGACCTGCCGTTGCACGTGGTGCGCGTCGAGGACGGCGCCAAGGGCAGCGAGCTGGCAACGCAGCGCTACGACGCGCGGCCCGGCACCATGTACCTGATGCGGCCCGACCAGCACGTGTGCGCACGCTGGCGGCAGCCTTCGGCAGCGGACATCCGCACGGCCGTCGACCGCGCACTGGCAAAGGCGTGAACACCATGCAGCAGCATCAACAACAGCAACACCTCATCACCGCTCCGAACCTCGAGGCGCCCGACGACTTCTACGAAGCGCTCATCGAGGCGCACCAGGGGCTTTCCACCGAGGAGAGCCACGCCTTCAACGCGCGCCTCGTGCTCGTGCTGGCCAACCACGTCGGCTCGCTGGCCGTGCTGCGCGAGGCCTTCGACGCGGCGCGCGCCGGCTGAGCGCCGCCCCTGCTCGGCCCGACCGGCCCGGAACACATTCCAACCTCATCGCGACTCCCGAAAGAGCAAGCACATGACCCAAGCAACCCCGTCCTCCGAACGGCGCTACCAGAGCGGCTTCGGCAACGAATACGCCTCCGAGGCCGTGCCCGGCGCACTGCCGCAGGGCCGCAACAACCCGCAGCGCGGCCCCTTCGACCTGTACACCGAGCTGATCTCCGGCACCGCCTTCACCGCGCCGCGCCACGAGAACCGTCGCACCTGGCTGTATCGCCGCCAGCCCTCGGTGGTGTCGGGCCGTTACCAGCCGTACGCGCAGCCGCTGTGGACCACCGGCGCCGACCGCGAGATCGCGCTGCCGCCCGAGCCCCTGCGCTGGCACCCGCAGCCGCTGGACGGCGCGGCCGAAGCCGACTTCATCGACGGCATGCGCACCATCGCGGCCAACGGCGATGCCGAGTCGCAGGTCGGCATCGGTTCGCTGATGTACCTCGCGGGCCGCTCGATGGAGCGCCGCGCCTTCGTCAACGCCGACGGCGAGATGCTGGTGGTGCCGCAGCAGGGCCGCCTCGTCATCACCACCGAACTCGGCGTGCTCGACGTGAAGCCCGGCGAAATCGCGGTGCTGCCGCGCGGCATGGCCTTCAAGGTGGCGCTGCCCGACGGTCTCTCGCGCGGCTACGTCTGCGAGAACTACGGCGCGCACTTCCGCCTGCCCGAGCTCGGTCCGATCGGCTCGAACGGCCTGGCCAATGCGCGCGACTTCCAGGCGCCGGTGGCGGCCTTCGAAACGGAAGAAGGCGGCTACGAGATCGTCAAGAAGTTCGGCGGCCGCTTCTGGCAGGCGCCGATGAAGCAGTCGCCCTTCAACGTGGTCGCATGGCACGGCAACCTGTCGCCGGTGAAGTACGACACCGCGCACTTCATGGTGATCGGCTCGATCAGCTTCGACCATCCCGATCCGTCGATCTTCACCGTGCTGACCTCGCCCAGCGACACGCCCGGCACGGCCAACTGCGACTTCGTGATCTTCCCGCCGCGCTGGATGGTCATGGAAAACACCTTCCGCCCGCCGTGGTTCCACCGCAACCTGATGAGCGAGTTCATGGGCCTGGTGCTGGGCGAGTACGACGCCAAGCCGGGCGGCTTCAAGCCCGGCGGCGCGAGCCTGCACAACTGCATGGTGCCGCACGGCCCCGACGAGGAAGCCTTCGACAAGGCCACCCACGCCGACCTGAAGCCGCACAAGCTGGACAACACACTGGCCTTCATGTTCGAGAGCCGCTACCGGTTCATTCCGACGAACTTCGCGCTGAAGAGCCCCGCACTCGACACCGACTACGCAGACTGCTGGGCCGGCCTCAAGGATCAATTCAAGGCATGAAGACCGTGTTCACCCTCACGCGTCGTGCAGCGGCCGTGGCCCTGCTCGCCGCGCCCTTCCTCACGCATGCGGCCGACTACCCGTCCAAGCCCATCCGCTTCATCGTGCCCTACACCCCCGGCGGCACCACCGACCTGGTGGCGCGCACCGTGGGCCAGAAGGTGTCGGAGAAGCTGGGCCAGCCGGTGCTGATCGACAACCGCGGCGGCGCGGGCGGCAACATCGGCATGGACGCGGTGGCCAAGGCCGCGCCCGACGGCTACACGATCGGCTTCGGCGCGATCTCGACCAATGCGCTGAACCCGCACATCTACAAGTCGATGGCCTTCGATCCGCGCAAGGATTTCACCGCCATCAGCCTGCTGGGCACCTCGACCATCGTGCTCGAAGTGCCTGCGGCCTCGGCCGTGAAGTCGGTGCCCGACCTGATCGCCGCCGCGAAGAAGAACCCCGGCATGCCCTACGCCACCGCGGGCGCCGGCACCTCGATGAACCTGGCCGGCGTGATGTTCGCGCAGATGACCGGCACGGAGCTCGTGCACGTCGCCTACAAGGGCAGCGGCCCGGCCATCACCGACATGCTGGGCAACAACATCGGCGTGATGTTCGACAACCTGCCTGCGTCGCTGCCGCACATCCAGGCCGGCAAGCTGCGCGCGCTGGCAGTGGCGGGCCCCACGCGCTCGCCCTCGCTGCCCGATGTGCCGACGATGGCCGAGGCGGGCCTGAAGGGCTATGCGCTGGAGCCGTGGTTCGGCGTGTACGGGCCGGCGAAGCTGCCGGCGCCGGTCGTGAAGGCGCTGAACGAAGCCTTCGTCGAGGCGCTCGCGATGCCCGACGTGAAGGCCAAGCTGGCGCAGGCCGGCTTCTCGCCGCGCGGCTCGACCGCGCAGGAGCTGACGACGCTGACCGAGACCGAATACAAGCGCCTGGGCGAAGTCGCCAAGAAGGCCGGCATGACCGCAGAGTAAAGCTCACCCCCAGGCTTGCCCACTTCGTGTGACCGCCAACCCCCTTCCGGGGGCAACACCTGCGGCCCGGCAAAGCCGGTTCCGCGGTGTTCCCCGAAAGAGTCCGGACCCTTTAGAACATTTGCCTGAAAGACATCCTCCATGACCGCACTGAACGCCACCCATGACCCGAAGCTGCGCAGCTGGGTCGCATCGGCCAACGAGGCCGGCACCGACTTCCCGATCCAGAACCTGCCCTTCGGACGCTTCCGCGCTGCGGGCAGCAGCGAGGCCTTCCGCATCGGCGTCGCCATCGGCGACCAGGTGCTGGACCTGCGCGCCGCGGGCCTCGTCGACACCGACGACATGAACGCGCTGATGGACGCCGGCACGAAGGAGCGCCAGGCACTGCGCGCCGCCATCTCCGCCGGCCTCGCCGAGGGCAGCGACAAGCAGGCCGCATGGTCGAAGGCCCTGCTGCCGCAGGCCAAGGCCGAGATGACCGTGCCCTGCCGCATCGGCGACTACACCGACTTCTACACGGGCATCCACCACGCGACCACCATCGGCAAGCTGTTCCGTCCCGACCAGCCGCTGATGCCCAACTACAAGTGGGTGCCCATCGGCTATCACGGCCGCGCATCGTCCATCGGCGTGAGCGGCCAGGTCTTCAAGCGCCCGCATGGCCAGACCAAGGCGCCCGACGCCGCCGAGCCGAGCTTCGGCCCCTCGAAGCGCCTCGACTACGAGCTGGAGCTGGGCTTCCTCGTCGGACGCGGCAACGCGCAGGGCGAGCCCATCGCCATCGCCGACGCCGAGGAGCACCTGTTCGGCGTGACGCTGCTCAACGACTGGTCGGCGCGCGACCTGCAGGCCTGGGAATACCAGCCGCTCGGCCCCTTCCTCTCGAAGAACTTCGCGAGCGCGCTGTCGCCGTGGATCGTGACGATGGAAGCGCTGGCGCCCTTCCGCGCGAAGTTCGAGCGGCCCGCCGGAGACCCGCAGCCGCTGCCCTACCTCGACTCGGCCTCGAACCGCGAGAGCGGCGCGCTCGACATCACGCTCGAAGTGCTGCTGCAGACCGCGAAGATGCGCGCCGAGGGCGTGGAGCCCGTGCGCCTGACGCGCGGCAACACCACCGAGGCTGCCTACTGGACGGCCGCGCAGCTCGTCGCGCACCACACGGTGAACGGCTGCAACCTGCAACCGGGCGACCTGCTGGGTTCGGGCACGCTGTCGGGCCCCAAGCCCGACGAGGCCGGTTCGCTGATCGAGCTGACGCTGGGCGGCAAGCAGCCGATCACGCTGCCGAACGGAGAGAAGCGCACCTTCCTGGAAGACGGGGACACGCTGGTGATCCGCGGTTATTGCGAACGCCCGGGCGCGGTGCGCATCGGCTTGGGCGAAGTCAGCGGAACGGTGGTCTGAGTGTGTTTTCCCCTCTCCCTCTGGGAGAGGGCCAAGGCGAGGGCTCCGTGCCCCCGATGAAGCACGGCTTCGAAGTCGATGCCGATGCCCTCACCCCAACCCTCTCCCAGAGGGAGAGGGGGCAAGACCGGATCAGGGCGCCGCGGCTGGCGTTGCCGAGGCTGCGGGCCAGGCTACTTCGCTCGCCACGCGCGGCTTGCCAATCGGTGCGGTCGCCTTGCCGATCTTGATGGCGGCCATGTCGGCCTCGCTCGGGTACTGGTCGGCGAGCCAGTAGTCGAACACGCGGCGCGCAATGGGGGCCGCCGCGCCGGCGCCCCAGCCGGCGTTTTCCACGATCACCGCCAGGGCGATCTTCGGGTCGTTCACCGGCGCGTAGGCCATGAAGAGGGCGTGGTCGCGCTGGTGCTCCTCGAGAGCGCGCGCGTTGTACTTGGTGTTCTGGCCCATCGACACCGCCTGCGCGGTACCGGTCTTGCCGGCCGCCTGGTAGCTGGCGCCGGCGAACACGCCGCGCGCGGTGCCGCTGGTGACCACGCTGGTCAGGCCCTCGCGGATCACCGCGATGTTGGCGGCCGTGAAGCCCAGGTTCTCCGCCGCGGGCTGCGGCAGGGGCACCACGTTGCCGCTCACGGTGTCGCGCGTGGCCAGCGCGAGGTGCGGCTTGTGCTTGAGGCCCCCATTGGCGATGACGGCGGTGGCCTGCGCCAGCTGCAGCATGGTGAAGTTGTTGTAGCCCTGGCCGATGCCCAGCGAGATGGTCTCGCCCGCGTACCACTTCTTCTGCTCGGGCCGCTTGTAGGTGTTGCGCTTCCACTCGGTGCTCGGCAGCACGCCTCGCACCTCGCCGCCGAGGTCGATGCCCGTGATCTGGCCGAAGCCCAGCGGCTTCATGAAGTCGTGGATCAAGTCCACGCCCATCTCGTTGGCCAGCGAGTAGTAGTAGATGTTGCTCGACAGCTGGATCGAGCGGCGCATGTCGACGCCGCCCAGGTTGCCCTCGGGGCTGCCGAAGCGGTGGCCGCCGAAGTTGAAGTAGCCGGGGTCGTTCACCACCACGCTGGGGCCGCGCTTGCCGGTCTGCAGCGCCGCCAGCGCCATGAAGGGCTTGTAGGTGGAGCCCGGCGGGTAGGTGCCGCGCAGGGCGCGGTTCAGCAGCGGCTTGTCGATGGACTCGGTGAGCGCCGCCCAGCTTTCGTTGTCGATGCCTTCGACGAAGAGGTTCGGGTCGAAGGTGGGCTTGCTCACGAAGGCCAGCACCTCGCCGGTCTTGGGATCGATGGCCACCAGCGCACCGCGGCGGTCGCCGTACATGTCCTCCACCAGCTTCTGCAGCTTGATGTCGAGCGACAGCATGACCGTGTTGCCCGGCGTGGCGGGATGGCTGGCGAGGCGGCGCACGGCGCGGCCGCCGGCGGAGGTTTCCATCTGCTCGACGCCGGTCTGGCCGTGCAGCGTTTTCTCGTAGCTCTGTTCGACGCCCAGCTTGCCGATGTAGTCGGTGCCCTTGTAGTTGGCCTGGTCCTCCTCGTCCCAGTCTTCCATCGCGGTCTTCTCGCGCTGGTTGATGCGGCCGATGTAGCCGAGCACATGCGAGGCCAGCTCGCCCTGCGGGTAGTTGCGGAACAGGCGCGCCTTGATCTCCACGCCCGGGAAGCGGTAGCGCTGGGCGGCGAAGCGGGCGACTTCCTCGTCGCTCAGGCGGGTGCGGATCGGAATGGAGTCGAAGCTGCGCGAGTCCTCGCGCAGGCGCTTGAAGCGGCGGCGGTCGCGCGGCGAGACTTCGAGCACCTGCGTGAGGCTGTCGATGGTCTCCTCGACGTCGCCCACCTTCGAGGGCGTGATCTCCAGCGTGTAGGCCGAGTAGTTGGAAGCCAGCACGATGCCGTTGCGATCGAGGATGAGACCCCGGTTGGGCACCACCGGCACCACCGCCGTGCGGTTGCTCTCGGCCTGCTCGGCCAGGTCCTCGTGGCGCGTGACCTGCAGGTAGAACAGCCGTGCGCCCAGCAGCCCGAACGCGAAGAGCACCGCCAGTCCGATGACGATCACGCGGCGCTTGAAACGCGCGAGATCGGCGGCGACGTTGCGGATTTCGGTCATGGCGATGGGAGCTTAGGCGCGCGCAGGTGCGAAGGCAAATGCGGGGAGGCTGGGCTTAGAGGGGCCGGTTCTCGTCCGGTTCCGGCGTTCTTCGCTGGGGAGCCAGCAGCAGCGCGGTGGCCAGCGGCCAGAGCGCTGCCTCGATGGCCGGCGAGGCCAGCACCGTCCAGCCCGGGAACACGCCGCCGCCGATCATCCGCGTGAGCACCTCGATCAGCTGCGACAGCGCGAAGAGCGGCAGCACCTGCAGCGCCTGCGAAGCCACCGGATACCACAGCAGCCGCCGGTGGATGGTGATCGCGAAGAAGCCCAGCGTGGTGTAGGACAGCGCATGCTGGCCCAGCAGCGACGACTGGTGCACGTCCATGCACAGGCCGAACACGAAGGCCGCGCCGATGCCCACGCGCGCGGGCTGGTGCACGCCCCAGAACACGATCACCAGCGCCAGCAGGTCGGGCATCCAGACGGCGCGACCGATCGGGATCATGTTGACGAGCAGCGCGACCACGAGGCTGCTCCACATGAAGAGCGGGCTGACGGGCAGCAACAGCTGCTGCTGGCCTGGACGCTTGATCATGGGCGCACTCCCGGTTTCTTCTCGTTCTTGCCGGCGCCGGGCTTGCCCTCGGGGCGCTTGCGCTGGGTGACGGCGGGCGCCGCGGGCGGCGGCGCGGCCGGCGTGCCCGTGGGCTCGAGCACGAGCACGTAGCGCGCGGCCGTCACGTGGGCCAGCGGCACGCAGTAGATTCGGGCGAAGGCCGAGTCGGCGCGGCGCTCGATGCGCTCGATCTTCGCCACCGGCAGGCCCGCGGGGTAGATGCCGTCGACGCCGCTGGTGGAGAGCAGGTCGCCCTCCTGCAGGTCGGCATTGGCGGCCATGAAGCGCAGCTCCAGTCCGCCGCCATGGGCCGAGGCGTCGCCGAAGGCCACGCTGCGCACGCCGGTGCGGGTGTTCTGCACGGGAATGGAAAGGTCGCGGTCGATCACCAGCGTGACCTCGCTCGTGAAGGGCAGCACCTGCGTGACCTGCCCGAGCACGCCGCGTGCGTCGATCACCGGCGAACCGGGCTGCACACCCTGGGCCAGGCCCTGGTCGATGACGATCTTGCGGGTGTAGGGGTCGGCCGCGTCGTAGAGCACCTCGGCGGCGCGGCCCGGCGTGGTGGTGGTCTGGCGCAGCTCGAGCAGCTCGCGCAGGCGGGCGTTGTCCTGGGCCAGCGTGTCGGCCTGCGCGGCGCGCTCGGCCTGCATCATCAGCGCCTTGCGCGCGTCTTCCTCGTTGCGCTGGGCGGTCTGCAGGTCTTCGAGGTAGCGTCCGCCGCCGAGCACGGCCTGCACCGGCTTCAGCGCCACCCATTGCACCGGGTACAGCACCGCGCCGATGGCCGAGCGCACCGGTTGCACGATATGGAAGCGCGCATCGGCCACCATGAGGAACAGCGAAAGCGCGCCGAAGAAGATCAGCTTGCTGAGTGCCGACTGCCCCTGGTTGAACAGGGGTGGCGCTGTGCGATCGAGCGTGCCCAGAGGCATGAATTCAGACCCGACGGTGGTGCGGAATCAAATAACAAAAAGCCGGCCTGCGCAAGCAGAGGCCGGCCGATGATGGCTTTCGCCTTTTACTCGCTCGTGAAGATGCTGCCGAGGCGGTCCATGCGCTCGAGGGCGATGCCGCAGCCGCGCACAACGCAGGTCAGCGGATCTTCGGCCACCAGCACCGGCAGGCCGGTTTCCTCGGCCAGCAGGCGGTCGAGGTCGCGCAGCAGCGCGCCGCCGCCGGTCAGCATCATGCCGCGCTCGGCGATGTCGGCGCCCAGCTCGGGCGGCGTCTGCTCCAGCGCGTTCTTCACGGCCGAGACGATGTTGTTGAGCGGATCGGTCAGGGCTTCCAGCACTTCGTTGCTGCTGATGGTGAAGCTGCGCGGCACGCCTTCGGAAAGGTTGCGGCCCTTGACTTCCATTTCCTTGACTTCGGAGCCCGGGAAGGCCGAGCCGATGTTCTTCTTGATGACTTCGGCCGTCGGCTCGCCGATCAGCATGCCGTAGTTGCGGCGGATGTAGTTGATGATGGCTTCGTCGAAGCGGTCGCCGCCCACGCGGACCGAGCCCTTGTAGACCATGCCGCCCAGCGAGATGACGCCCACCTCGGTGGTGCCGCCGCCGATGTCCACCACCATCGAGCCCGAGGCTTCGCTGACGGGAAGGCCGGCGCCGATGGCCGCGGCCATGGGTTCTTCGATCAGGTAGACGGAGGTGGCGCCCGCCGCCTCGGCCGCGTCCTTGATGGCGCGGCGCTCGACCTGGGTGGAGCCGCAGGGCACGCAGATGATGATGCGCGGGCTCGGCGTGAGCAGCGTGCGCGGGTGCACCATCTTGATGAACTGCTTGATCATCTGCTCGGTGATCACGAAGTCGGCGATCACGCCGTCCTTCATCGGGCGGATCGCCTCGATGTTGCCGGGCACCTTGCCCAGCATGGCCTTGGCCTCGCGGCCGACGGCCTGGATCACCTTCTTGCCATGGGGGCCGCCTTCGTGGCGGATGGCGACGACCGAGGGTTCGTCGAGGACGATGCCCTTGTTGCGGGCGAATATCAGGGTGTTGGCGGTGCCGAGGTCGATCGCAAGGTCGGTGGAAAAGTACCGACGGAAAGCTCCAAACATGTGCGGAATCCTCTGAGCACGGCCTGCGCATCGGCAGGTCGTCGCTCTATTTTTTGGGTCGTTTGACGGGGTGAATTGATCGTTTTTGGCGCAAAAGCCGGCGCGTTCGCGGGGGTTGCGGCAAAGGCGGGATAATACCCGAATCCCCTCTGATTCCCGTATTAGCACCCGTTCCGGCGTGCGATTACCCCCGCTTTTTTGGGCCGTTCCGACCTATGTCACTTTCCGCTTCCGATATTGCGCGCATCGCCTCGCTGGCGAGGCTGCAGCTGGCTCCCGACGAAAGCGAGCGCATGCTCAGCCAGATCAATGGCTTTTTCGACTTAGTCGAACGTATGCGTTCCGTGGACACCGCCGGTGTCGAGCCGCTGGCCCATCCGGTCGCGGCCATCGAGGACATCACGCTGCGTCTGCGCGACGACGTGGTGAGCGAGCCGGACAACCGCGAAGCCAACCAGAAGAGCGCCCCGGCCGTCGAAGCCGGCCTGTTCCTCGTGCCCAAGGTGATCGAATGATGAGCAGCAGCGGTGAATTGCATCAATTGAGCGTCGTCGAGCTGGCGAAGGCGCTGGCCGAGCGCAAGGTTTCGGCCGTCGAGGCCTCGCAGGCCTTCCTGGGCCGCATGAAAGCCCACGAGTCGCTGGGCACCTTCGTCGACGTGAACGAGGAAGCCACGCTGGCGCAGGCCCGCGCGGCCGACGCGCTGATCGCCAGGGGCGACGCCCCCGCGCTGGCCGGCGTGCCCATCGCGCACAAGGACATCTTCGTCACCACCGACTTCGCCACCACCGCCGGCTCGAAGATGCTCGCGGGCTACCGCTCGCCCTTCGATGCGACCGTGGTGCGCCGACTGGCAGAAGCCGGCGCGGTCACGCTCGGCAAGCTGAGCTGCGACGAGTTCGCCATGGGCTCGGCCAACGAGAACGTCGCCGTGCCCGCCGTGGGCCACGACAAGGCCGTGCCGGTGCAGAACCCGTGGAACCGCGAGCGCATTCCGGGCGGCTCGTCCGGCGCCAGCGCGGCAGCCGTGGCGGCACGCCTCGCGCCCGCGGCTACCGGCACCGACACCGGCGGCTCGATCCGCCAGCCCGCGTCGTTCTGCGGCGTGACGGGCATCAAGCCCACCTACGGCCGCGCCTCGCGCTACGGCATGGTGGCCTTCGCGTCGAGCCTCGACCAGGCCGGCCCGATGGCCCGCTCGGCCGAAGACTGCGCGCTGCTGCTGTCGGCCTTCTGCGGCCCCGACCTCGACCGCGACTCCACCTCGCTCGACAAGCCCGCCGAGAACTTCGGCCGCTCGCTGAACGACTCGCTCGAAGGCCTGCGCATCGGCGTGCCCAAGGAGTTCTTCGGCGAAGGCGTGGCACCCGGCGTGCGCGCGGCCATCGACGCCGCGCTCGCGCAGTACGAGAAGCTCGGCGCCAAGCGCGTCGAGGTCACGCTGCCGCGCACCGAGCTGTCGATTCCCGTCTACTACATCATTGCCGCGGCCGAGGCCTCGAGCAACCTGAGCCGCTTCGACGGCGTGAAGTTCGGCCACCGCGCCAAGGACTTCTTCGACCCCGCGAGCAAGAAGAGCGCGCTCACGCAGATGTACGAACGCACGCGCGCCGAAGGCTTCGGCGACGAAGTGAAGCGCCGCATCATGATCGGCACCTACGTGCTCTCGCACGGCTACTACGACGCCTACTATCTGCAGGCGCAGAAGGTGCGCCGCATGATCGCCGACGACTTCCAGCAGGCGTTCAAGCAGTGCGACGTCATCGTCGGCCCCGCTGCGCCCACCACCGCGTGGAAGCTCGGCGAGCACGGCGACGACCCGGTGGCCGACTACCTCGCCGACATCTTCACGCTGCCCGCATCGCTGGCCGGCCTGCCCGGCATGAGCGTGCCCGCGGGCTTCGACGGCGGCATGCCCGTGGGCCTGCAGCTGATCGGCAACTACTTCGGTGAAGCGAAGCTGCTCAACGCAGCTCACCGCTTCCAGCAGGCCACCGACTGGCACGCACGCACGCCCGAGGGCTTCTGAAATGAGCGAGACAGTGAACACCTTCGAAGCACAACAACAGGGCCGCCCGACCGGCCCGCTGGTGCGCGGCTATGAAGTCATCATCGGCTTCGAGACGCACGCGCAACTCTCCACCGCGAGCAAGATCTTCAGCCGCGCCTCCACCGCCTTCGGCGCCGAGCCCAACACGCAGGCCTGCGCGGTCGACCTGGCGCTGCCCGGCACGCTGCCCGTGATGAACAAGGGTGCCGTCGAACGCGCCATCAAGCTCGGCCTGGCGCTGGGCTCGCACATCGCGCCGCGCAGCGTGTTCGCGCGCAAGAACTACTTCTATCCCGACCTGCCCAAGGGCTACCAGATCAGCCAGTTCGAGATCCCCGTGGTGCAGGGTGGCGCGGTGTCGTTCTTCGTGGGCGAAGAGCAGAAGACGGTGCGTCTGGTGCGCGCCCACCTCGAGGAAGACGCCGGCAAGTCGCTGCACGAAGACTTCATCGGCCAGAGCGGCATCGACCTGAACCGCGCCGGCACGCCGCTGCTGGAGATCGTGACCGAGCCCGATATGCGCTCCACCGCCGAGGCCGTGGCCTACGCGAAGGAGCTGCACAAGATCGTCACCTGGATCGGCATCTGCGACGGCAACATGCAGGAAGGCAGCTTCCGCTGCGATGCCAACGTGTCGGTGCGCAAGCCCGGCGAGAAGCTCGGCACGCGCCGCGAGATCAAGAACCTGAACAGCTTCAAGTTCATGCAGCAGGCGATCGACTACGAGATCCGCTGGCAGATCGACGAGATCGAGGACGGCCGCGAGATCGAGCAGGCCACCGTGCTGTTCAACCCCGACACCGGCGAGACGCGTGCGATGCGCGCCAAGGAAGACTCGTCCGACTACCGCTACTTCCCCGACCCCGACCTGCCTCCGCTGGTGATCGCCGCCGACTGGATCGAGCGCGTGAAGGCCGCCATGCCCGAGCTGCCACGCGCGATGGCCGAGCGCTATGTGCGCGACCACGGCCTGTCGGAATACGACGCGGCGCAGCTCACCCAGAGCGCGGCGCTCGCCGGCTACTTCGACGAAGCCGTGAGCGCGGGCGCCACGCCCAAGCTCGCGAGCAACTGGATCACCGGCGAGATGGCGCGCCGCCTGAACGCCGCCGAGATCGGCATCGAGGCCGCTCCCG
This sequence comes from Variovorax gossypii, assembly GCF_003965815.1. Lineage (GTDB taxonomy): Bacteria > Pseudomonadota > Gammaproteobacteria > Burkholderiales > Burkholderiaceae_C > Variovorax > Variovorax gossypii. Next base: position 161,955 of record NZ_RXOE01000006.1, read on the forward strand.
TGAAGGCGCAGCAACTGGCCCAGCTGGTCAAGCGCATCGCCGACGGCACCCTGCCCAACAACGCCGCGCGCCAGGTGTTCGAAGCCCTGTGGACCGGCGAAGGCAGCGACGTCGACGCGATCATCGAGGCCAAGGACCTGAAGCCGATGAACGACGCCGGCGCGCTCGACAAGATCCTCGACGAGGTGATCGCGAAGAACGCCAAGAACGTCGAGGAATACCGCGGCGGCAAGGAGAAGGCGCTCAACGCCCTCGTGGGCCAGGTCATGAAGGCCAGCGGCGGCAAGGCCAATCCGGCGCAAGTGACCGAACTGCTCAAGGCCAAGCTCAGCTGAGTCTTTTCGGGAAACACCGCGGAACCGGCTCCGCCGGGCCGCAGGTGTTGCCCCCGGCAGGGGGGTTGGCGAAGCGCACGAAGTGCGCGCAGCCTGGGGGGTTACTTCGGGTTCCCGCCGTTCTGCGGCGTCCAGAGCGTCTTCAGGCGCGTGCGCTCCTCGTCGAAGCGCGCATTCACCCGCTTCTTCTCTTCTTCCTGCTCCGCGATGAAGCGGTTCTGCACCGCCACGCTCTGCGTGTTGTCGTCGAGCTTGCGACGCACCGCCCCCGGCGCCTTGCTGACGTCCTGCTTGTAGAACTCCAGCTCCTCGTCGATCTTCTTGCGGTCCTCGCCCAGCTCGGCAATGCGCTTCTTCGCGGCCTGGGTCACCGCATCGATCTGCGCCAGCGCTTCGCTGCGCTCGCGGTCGTGCGTGGCGAGGTTCGGGTAGCGCACCAGCAGTGCGCGTTCGCGGCGCCGCTCATCGGTCAGGCGCGCGGCCTGGATGGCGGCTTCGCGGGCGCGGTCCTCGCGCTCCTGCAGCTCGCGCGCGGTGTAGGTCGGCTCGACCTTGCGGCGCACCGAGCCGCTCGGGTTGAGCTCGCGCTGCTCGCGGTCGCTGCACTCGGCGATGGGCCGGTCGGCCGTCAGGGTGCGGCCGCGGGCGTCGGTGCAGGTGTAGATGCCGGCGGAGGCGCCTTCCACTTTCTGCGGTTGCGCCTGCAACGCGCCGCAGAACGAGGAGGCAATGAGAAGAAATGATGCCGCCGCCAGCAGGCGGGCCGGTGTACCGTGATCGTCGCGTGCGGGATGGTGCATGTTCGGCGGCCCTGCCTCTTCAGCTGGCGCCGTAGCGCGCGCGGTAGGCCAGCACGCGCTCGCGATGAGCGCCCAGGTCGGCCGCGGCATCGCCGGAAAGATAGCTCAGCAGGTCGTCCAGCGTGGCAATGGCGATCACCGACAGGCCCAGCTGGTTGCGCACGTACTGCACGGCGCTGTGGTCCACGTCGACTCCGTTCTCGGTGGCCTTTTCCTGCCGGTCGAGTGCGATGGCCACGGCATGCGGCGTGGCGCCTGCAGCCTCGATGGCGGCGATCGACTCGCGCACCGCGGTGCCGGCGGACATCACGTCGTCGACGATCAGCACGCGCCCCTTGAGCGGCGCGCCGACCAGGTTGCCGCCTTCGCCGTGCGCCTTGGCTTCCTTGCGGTTGTAGGCAAAGGGATAGTTGCGGCCCCGGCGGGCCAGCTCGGCCGCCACCGTGGCGCCCAGCGGAATGCCCTTGTAGGCGGGGCCGAAGATCATGTCGAACTCGAGGCCGCTCTCGATCAGGCGGTCTGCATAGAATCCGGCGAGCCGGGCAATCTTGCCGCCGTCGTCGAAGAGCCCCGAATTGAAGAAATAGGGGCTCATCCGACCGGCCTTGGTCTTGAACTCCCCAAAGCGCAGTACGCCGGCATCCAGTGCGAACTGGACGAAATCCTGTGCGATCGCGCTGCTTTTCTTCTCACCATCTACAGCCATCGGAAATTCCTTGTGTTCAAACTGACCAGTCTCAATCTCAATGGCCTGCGTTCGGCCGCAACCAAAGGCGTGGCCGACTGGGTGGCCGAACTTGCGCCGGATTGTATTTGCATGCAGGAGATCCGCGTCCAGGCCAGCGACATCGAGGGCCGGTTCGAGGAAATGGCCGGCCTCAAGGGCCATTTCCACTTCGCCGAGAAAAAGGGCTACGCCGGCACCGCCGTCTACACCAAGCACGCTCCGAGCCAGGTCGTGGTGGGCTGGGGCGATCCCGAGTTCGACGCCGAGGGCCGGTATCTCGAACTGCGCTTCGACACGCCCAAGCGCAAGTTCTCCGTCATCAGCTGCTACTTTCCGAGCGGCAGCTCGGGCGAGGAACGCCAGGAGGCCAAGTTCCGCTTCCTCAAGGGCTTCTTCCCGCACCTCGTGGCACTCAAGAAGGAGCGCGAGTTCGTGCTGTGCGGCGACATCAACATCGCCCATAAAGAGATCGACCTGAAGAACTGGCGCGGCAACCAGAAGAACAGCGGCTTCCTGCCCGAGGAGCGCGCCTGGATGACGAAGCTGCTCGACGCCGGCGCCGAAGGCGCGGGCCTTGTTGACGTGTATCGCATGCTCAAGCCCGACACCACCGGCGAGGCCTACACCTGGTGGAGCAACCGCGGCCAGGCCTACGCGAACAACGTGGGGTGGCGGCTGGACTACCACCTCGCCACGCCGAAGACCGCGGCGCTGGCACGCACCGAGCAGATCTACAAGACCGTGAAGTTCAGCGACCACGCGCCGATCACGGTGGATTACGACTTCAAGCTGTAAGCCACCGAGACGCCCGCCCGCTCATCGCGACAGCTCGGGCAGCGCCTTCTCCAGCGTGGCGACGAAGGCCTGCATGGCCTCCGTCTCGTACGCCCCTCGCTTGGTGATCCGATAGAAGTCGAGCCCCACCTTCGGCTTGGTCAGCACGTCGGTGCGCACGCGGTGGCGGCGGCAGGCGGCGAGCGCGAAGGTCGGCATCACGGCGGTGCCGAAGCCCGCCTCCACCATCGAGATCAGCGTGCCGAAGAAGTTGAAGGAGGTACGTTGCGCGTCGGCGCGGCCGATGGCGGCGAGATGCTGGTCGATCACCTTCTGGATCGGGTTGCCGGGCGGCAAGCCTACGAGCTCGGCGCCGCGCAATGCCGACCAGGGCGCGGAGCCGACGGCCCCCGGTTCCCCGGCCTCATCCATCGGCGCGACGCGCATCAGGTGAAACCGCCCCACCGGCTCGCGCGCCAGCCCCGGCGCGGCCTTGAAGAAAAAGCCCAGCCCCACGTCGGCCTCGCCGGCCGTCACCATCGCCTCCACGTCGCGCAGGTCGGCGTCGAACAGGCGCAGGCTCACCTGCGGATGGGCTTCGCGGAAGCTGGCGAACACCTGCGGCAGAAGATTCGACGACACGAGCGGCGTGGCCGCGATGCGCAGCGTCTGGCGTGCGGCGTCACCCTCGGCGCCCAGCTCGGCAGCCACGTCGTCGAGGTCGGTCACCATGCGCTCCACCACCGGCAGCAGGCGCCGGCCCGCGGGCGTGAGGCTCACCACGCGCGTGGTGCGGTCGAAGAGGCGGCAGCCCAGCTGCTTTTCCATCTCGCGGATCAGGATGCTGAGCCCCGCCTGCGTGATGTGCGCCTGCTCGGCGGCGCGCGTGAAGTTGCCCACGCGCGCAACCTGCAGAAAGGCGCGCAGCTGGCGGGTCGATAGATTCATATGGATTCATGATAAATCCATATCACATCTAAATTTCCAAAATGATCGATCCAAGTTCCTAATGCGGGCCGAGACAGGAACGCACTGCAACGACCGATCATCATGAGCAACGAAGTCATCATCCTTGGCGCCGGCATCGGCGGCCTGACCCTCGCGCTGAGCCTGCACCAGGCCGGCATTCCCTGCCGCGTGTACGAAGCCGTGCCCGAGCTGAAGCCGCTGGGCGTGGGCATCAACCTGCTGCCGCACGCGGTGCGCGAACTCACCGAACTCGGGCTGCTGGAGGCCCTCGACAAGGTGGGCGTGCGCACGCAGGAAGCGGTCTTCTTCTCCGAGCACGGCCAGCTGGTCTTCCGCGAAGCCGCGGGGCAGCACGCGGGCTACGACTGGCCGCAGTTCTCCATCCACCGCGGCGACCTGCAGACGGTGCTGTACGAAGAGACGCTGAAGCGCCTCGGCCCCGACAGCGTGGTGTGCGGCCGCCGTTGCACGCACGTGGAGCAGGACGCGGAAGGCGTCACCGTGCATTTCGCAGATGCGCCAGCGGTGCGCGGCGCCGTTGCCGTGGGCTGCGACGGCATCCATTCGGCCCTGCGCAAGCAGCTCTATCCGAACGAGGGTGCACCGCGCTACTCGGGCGTGAACATGTGGCGCGGCACCGCGCGCTGGAAGCCATTCCTCTCGGGCGGCAGCATGGTGCGCGCGGGCTGGCTCTCGGTCGGCAAGATGGTGATCTACCCGATACGCAACAACATCGACGCCGAGGGCAACCAGCTCGTGAACTGGGTCGCCGAGATCCACGCACCGCAGCCCGCCATGCGCGACTGGAGCCGCGCGGGCCGCCTCGAAGACTTCCTGCCCGCCTTCGCCGACTGGCATTTCGACTGGCTCGACGTGCCCGCGCTGATCCTCGCCTCCGACACCATCCTCGAGTACCCGATGGTCGACCAGGACCCGCTGCCGCGCTGGACGCACGGCCGCCTCACGCTGCTGGGCGACGCCGCGCACCCGATGGTGCCGCGCGGCTCCAACGGCGCGGGGCAGGCGATCATCGACGCGCGCTACCTCGCGGGCGCACTGAAGAAGACGGGCGTCGGTACGGCCGCACTCGAAGACTACGACCGCGTGCGCGTCAAGGCCACCACAGAGGTCGTGCTGACCAACCGCAGCAATCCGCCCGACGCCATCCTGCGCGAAGTGTTCGAGCGCTCGGGCGGCAAGCGCTTCGACAGCATCGACGAGGTCGTGCCCGTCGCCGAGCTGCAGGCCATCTCGGACAACTACAAGCGCGTGGCCGGCTACGACCCCGCGGCCCTGAAGGCCCGCGCTTCCTACCTTTGAACCTGAACAGGCAACCCACAGAAGAACACGGAGACAGACAGACCATGCGCTCGCTGATCAAGAAGACCCTCGCCACCCTGCTCGTCGCGGCCAGTACCGCGACTGTCGCCACCAGTGCATTCGCCTGGCCCGAGCAGGCCATCACGCTGGTGGTGCCCTACACCCCCGGCACCGGCATCGACCTGGTCGCGCGCCAGCTCTCGGCCCGCCTGCCCGCCAGGCTGGGCCAGCCGGTGATCGTGGAGAACGTGGCCGGCGCCAGCGGCAACATCGGCAGCGAGCGCGTGGCGCGCGCCAAGCCCGACGGCTACACGCTGCTGGTGCAGGTCAACACGCTGGTGATGAACCGCAGCCTCTACCGGTCGCTCAGCTACGACCCGGTGGCCGACTTCGCACCGGTGTCGCTCACCTCGTGGGGCACGCTGCTGCTGGTGACCAACCCGAACGTGCAGAAGACCTCGTCGGTGCAGCAGATGGTGAGCGCAGCCAAGGCGGAGCCCGGCAAGCTGACCTACGCCACGCCGGGCGTGGGCACGCCGCACCACCTCTCGATGGCGCTGCTCATGCAGGGCACGGGCACCGAGCTGCTGCACGTGCCCTACAAGGGCACGGCCGGCGCGGTGACCGACCTGCTCGGCGGGCGCATCGACTACATGTTCCTGCCGGTGCACGTGGCGCTGCAGCACATCCAGGTAGGCAAGCTCAAGGCCATCGCCACCGGCAGCGGCAAGCGCCTGCCGCAACTGCCCGACGTGCCGACGCTGGCCGAAGCCGGCGTGACCGCCGACAACGTCGACATGTGGTACGGCGTGCTCGCGCCCAAGGGCACGCCGCAGGACGTGGTGGCACGGCTCAACAAGGAGATCGCGGCGGTGCTGAAGCAGCCCGAGGTGGCGAAGTCCTTCGAGTCGCAGGGCATGGTGCCGGCGAGCTCGACGCCTGCGGAGTTCGGCACGCTGCTGAAGAAGGATGCCGACCGCTGGGCGGGTGTCGTCAAGCGCGGCAACATCACTGCAGACTGATCGGCCCGCCCCGTTGCGCCTGAACTCGGGGGACTTTCCGGTCAGCGCGTAGTCGAGGCCTTCCCCGCGTGCCGCGCCAGATGCACCTGGTGCAGCGTGATCTTGCGCACCTCGGCCTGGCTGGTCTCGATGTGCGCGCGCAGCAGCATCGCTGCCTGGTCGCCGCGGTTCGCCCGTACGGCCTTCAATATCTTGGCGTGCTCGTCGTAGGTGGCATCGATACGTGGCTGCTTGGTGAAGTCGAGCCGGCGGATGATGCGGATGCGGTCGGTCACGTCGCCGTGCACGCGGGCCATCTCGGCATTGCCTGCGGCCGCCACCAGCGAGCAATGAAAGGCCTCGTCCCACTGCGCCACCTGTGCCATGTCGGTGCTGCGCTGCGCCGCGGGCACGAGCCAGATGTCGGCCAGCGTGTCGAGCAGACCGCGGTCGATGTGGCGGTCGGTCTCGCACAGGCGGTGCACGGCGGTGGTCTCCAGCACCATGCGCAGGTCGTAGAGCTGCTCGAACTGGTCGAAGTCGAAGGGCAGCACGCGCCAGCCGCTGCGGAACAGCACCTCGACGAAGCCCTCCTGCTGCAGCCTGAAGAGCGCCTGCCGCACCGGCGTGCGCGACACGCCGAGCCGGTCGCTGATCTCGCCTTCGGTGAAGCGGTCGCCGGGCACGAGGATGAAGTCGGCCACGTCGCGCTTGAGCTGCGCGTAGACCTCGTCGGCACGCGTGCGGAAGGCGGACGCGTCGGCGGCGGCTGGAGCGGAAGCTTCTGGGCGGGGGCGAACGGTAGACACGGATGGGATGTTAGTCGCTGGCGCGGCGGGCCATGGTCGTCATTGCGGCTTCCCAAGCGCCGCGACGAGCGCGGCGCCCGGCGCCGTCCAGCCGACGATGGCGCCCTGCGCGCGCACCATGTCGAGCGTCGCCGCCTTGAACGCCGGAAAGTAGCTCTCGGTGCAGTCCTCGAGCAGCAGGCTGTCGTAGCCGCGGTCGTTGGCCTCGCGCATGCTGGTCTGCACGCAGACCTCGGTCGTGACGCCGCCGAAAAGCAGATGGGTGATGCCGCGCGCCTGCAGAAGCTCGTGCAGGCCGGTGGCGTAGAACGCGCCCTTGCCCGGCTTGTCGATCACGATCTCGCCCTCGACGGGCGCGAGCGCCTCGATGATCTGGTTGCCCGGCTCGCCCGCGACGAGGATGCGCCCCATGGGCCCTTCGTCGCCGATGCGCAGCGTGGGGTTGCCGCGATTGCGCTTGGCCGGCGGGCAGTCCGAAAGATCGGCCTTGTGCGCCTCCCGCGTGTGCACGACGAGGCCACCTGCCTCCCGCCATGCTTCCAGCACGGCTTTCGTCGCAGGGACGATGGCCTCCAACAGCGAAACGTCATTGCCCAGCGTCTCGCCGAAGCCGCCAGGTTCGATGAAGTCGCGCTGCATGTCGATCAGCACGAGCGCGGTCCGATCAATGTCGAACTCGTAGGGGAACGGATCGGCCAGTTCTATGCGCATGCTCGTCCTAGTGTGTTTCCAAGGCTGCGGCAATCACTCAACAACCGAGCCCGGCGGGTGGCACGGCGCGGTCGCCTCCTCTGTGCCGCCGAGGAGCGCAGCGTTTCGCGGACAAGGGCTCGCAGCTGTCTGAGCGAAGCGAGTTCTGCGAGACCCCGCGAAACGCGAGCACCGCAGGGAAGCCGCGAAGCGGCCGGCATAGTGGGGGCGGCCGCGCCGTGTCGCCCGCCGGGCGCTCTCAAGACGACAGGAAGAGCACTCATGCGACCACCTCGTGATGCCCGCCACCCATATGCGCCCCAATGACGTGCCGCTCGGCTCCGGAAGCCGAAGTCTCGAACACGATCCGCCCTTCGCTCATCACCACGATGCGATCCGCCAGCTCGAGCAGCTCGTCGAGGTCCTCGCTGACGAGCAGAACGGCCCCGCCCTTCTCCCGCACCTGCACGATGCGCGAATGAATCTCCGCGACGGCCGCGAAGTCCAGCCCGAACACCGGGTTCGCCGCGATCAGCACGTTGATGTCGCCCGCCAGCTCGCGCGCCAGCACCGCACGCTGCACGTTGCCGCCCGAGAGGCTGCGGATCGGCGCCCCCTCGCCCCGCGTCTTCACGCCGTATTCGGCGATCCACTCGCGCGCGCGGCTGCGCCAGTACGGAAAGCTCAGCACGCCGCCGCGCGACAGGGGCGGCTGGTCGAAGTCGCGCAACGCCATGTTCTCCGCGACGCTGAGATCGCCGACGCATGCATTGCGCAGCGGCTCCTCCGGCAGGCTGCGGACCTTGAGCTCGCGGTTCTCGGCGCGATGCGCGGCGTAAGGCCGCCCCATCACGCTGACCTTGCCCGCCAGGCGCGGACGTTGCCCGACGAGCGCCTCCACCAGTTCGCGCTGCCCGTTGCCGGAAACACCGGCCACGCCGAGGATCTCGCCGGCGCGAACCGACAGGCTCAACTCGTGCAGCGCCAGCGTGCCGCGATCGCCCTGCGCCTTCAGGCCCTCGACCTTCAGCGCGATCGGCGCGCCAGTAGCCACCGGCTTCCTGTCGACTGGCCCCTGCGCCGGCGACGAGGCGACCTGCTCGCCCCCCATCATGGCCTGCGCCAGTTGCGCCGGACTGGTATCGGCCACGCGGCAATGGTGCACCGCCTTGCCCCGCCTGAGCACCGTCACGCTGTCGGCATACGCCATCACCTCGCGGAACTTGTGCGTGATGATGAGCACCGTGCACAGCCCGCTGCGTGCGAACTCGCGCACGTGGCCCAGCACCTCGTCGGCCTCCTGCGGCGTGAGCACGGAGGTCGGTTCGTCGAGGATCAAGAGGCGCGGCTTCAGGTACAGCTGCTTGAGCAGTTCGAGCTTCTGCTTCTCGCCCGCCGCGAGCTCCGAAGGCCGCACGTCGAGATCGAGGCTGAACGGCGTGGTCGCCAGGAACGCCTCCAGCTCCGCGCGCTTGCGCTTCCAGTCGATCAGCGCCGGCGTCTTGCCGCCCGCGAGCAGCAGGTTCTCGGCCACCGTCATGCCCGGCGCCAGCGTGAAGTGCTGGTAGACCATGCCGATGCCCAATGCGCGCGCCACGATCGGGTTGGCAATGTCCTGCTCGCGCCCGTCGATCAGGATGCTGCCCTCCTCCGCGCGCTGGAAGCCGGCCACGCACTTCACCAGCGTGCTCTTGCCCGCGCCGTTCTCGCCGAGCAGCGCGTGCACCGTGCCGGGCTCCACGCGCATCGTCACGCGATCCATCGCCGTGAAGTCGCCGAAGCGCTTGGTGAGCTCGTAGGTGTCGAGCGCGAGCGCGCCGCTGCCCGCGGGCAGGCCGCCGATGGCGTGGGAAGAAGGCGCGGCGCCCATCGCGGTCAGCCGAGCGCGGCCAGCAGCGCCTGCGAGGTGGCATGCGCGCCGAACACGCCGCCCTGCATGGTGATCATCTTCAGCGCGGCGAGGTGGTTGCCATGGTCGGTGGCGGCCGTGCAGTCGGACAGCAGCAGGCACTCGAAGCCCCGGTCGTTGGCATCGCGCATCGTGGTGTGCACGCACACGTCCGTCGTGATGCCCGCGAGGATGATGTTCTCGACGCCGCGCGTGCGCAGGATCAGCTCGAGGTCGGTCGCATAGAACGAGCCCTTGCCGGGCTTGTCGATCACCACCTCGCCCGGCAGCGGCGCCAGCTCGGGAATGATTTCCCAGCCCGGCTCGCCGCGCACCAGGATGCGCCCGCACGGCCCGTCGTCGCCGATGCCCACGCCGTTGGCGCCGATCTGCCGCGAGCGCCAGCGCTTGTTGGCCGGCAGGTCGGCGAGGTCGGGCCGGTGGCCTTCGCGCGTGTGGATGACGTGATAGCCCAGCGGCCGCAGCGCCGCCAGCGTGCGCGCGATCGGCTGGATGGGTGCCTGCACCAGCGACAGGTCGTAGCCCATCACGTCGACATAACCGCCCTTGCCGCAGAAGTCGGTCTGCATGTCGATGACGATCAGCGCCGTGTTCTCGGGGCGCATGTTGGCGTTGTAGGGCCAGGCATAAGGCTCGGCGGCGACGGTCTTTGTCGTCATGGCTTTCAGTTCCTTGTCGATGAGAGTTCGCCGGGGCTGCCGGCGGCGGCGCTGCCCGGCCTGCAGGTGAGCACGAGGATCACCAGCGTGAGCACATAAGGCACGGTGTTGAAGAGGTGATAGCCCCAGCCGATGCCGACGGACTGCAGCGCCGGCCCGATGGCGCCCGCGCCACCGAAAAGCAGCGCGGCGCCCACGCAACGCAGCGGACTCCAGCGCGCGAAGATCACCAGCGCCACCGCGATCAGGCCCTGGCCGCTGGAGATGCCTTCGTTCCAGCTGCCCGGATAGAACAGCGTGAGCGATGCACCGCCCAGCCCCGCAATGAAGCCGCCGGCGGTGGTGGCCGCGATGCGCAGGCCCGAGACCGAATAGCCGAGCGCGCGCGTGGCCTGCGCCGAATCGCCCGCCATGCGCACCAGCAGCCCTGCGCGTGTGCGAGCGAAGCCCCACCACAGCAGCACCGCGAGCGCCACGCCCACGGGCACCAGCGCGTTGAGCTGCAGGGCGGACTGCACCACCGGGTTGTCGCTCCAGAAGCCCAGCCGAATCGCTGGAATCTGCGGCGCCTGCGGCTGGATCAGCGGCTTGCCGAGGTAGAAGGCCAGCCCGGTGCCGAGCAGCATCAGCGCGATGCCCGTCGCCACGTCGTTCACGCGGTCGAGCGAGCACAGCAGCCCGTGCAGCAGTGCGAGCGCGGCCCCGGCCAGCGCGCCGATCAGCACGCCGAGCCACGCGGAGTCGGTGAGGTAGGCGCCACCGAAGGCCGCCATTGCAGACAACACCAGCACGCCTTCGAGCCCGAGGTTGATACGGCCGGACTTCTCCGTGAGGCACTCGCCCAGGCTCACGAAGAGGAACGGCGCACCCACGCGCAGCGCACCGCCGACGATGCCGGCGAGCAGCGCGATCCACTGGTCGGCCGTCATGTGTAGCTCCTGGCTTCGGGCAGCATGCGGTCGCCGAACTTCTTCCAGTCGACGGTGCGCAGGCCTTCGCTCGCGAGGATCAGCACGAAGGCGATACCTTGCAGCACCAGCACCGATGCATCGGGCAACCCGACGCGCCGCTGCAGCAGGCTTCCCGCCGCACCGAAGCCGCCGAACAGGATGGCCACCGGCACGATGGCCACAGGGTTGTGCCGCGCGATGAACGACACCAGGATGCCCGCGTAGCCGTAACCAGCGATCAGCGAGGCATTGGCGTTGGTGTGCACCGCCGCCACCTCGATGGCGCCAGCCAGCCCGGCGCATGCGCCGCCGAGCCCGCAAGCCGAAAGAATGAGCCGCGTCGCCGGCAGTCCCACGAGCTGCGCGGTACGCGGATTGCCGCCCACCACCCGCACCGAGAAGCCCGAGGCCGTGGCGCGCAGCCACCAGCCGAGCCCCAGGCAGGCCACCACGCCGATCACAAGGCCCCAATGCACGTCGGAGCCGCCGATGCCGCCGATCAGCAGCCCGTCGGCAAGCGCATGCGTCGAGGGCTTGTTGAGGCTGGCCGGGTCGCGCAGCGGCCCTTCGACCAGATGCTTGAAGACGCCGATGGCGATGTAGGCCAGCAGCAGGCTGCTGATGGTCTCGTTGATGCCGCGGTACTGGCGCAGCCAGCCCGCGAGCACGATCCACAGCGCACCGGCGACGGCACCCGCGATGCACACGACCGCCGTGCCGACGGCGTTGCCGGGCAGCGGCACTGCGTGCGCCAGCGCCGCGCAGGCCAGCCCGCCCAGAACCAGCGCGCCCTCGCCGCCGATGACGATGAGCCCCGCGCGCGCGGGCAGCGCAACGCACAGCGCGGTGAGCATCAGCGGCGCGGCGCGCTGCAGCGTGTTCTGCCAGGAGAACCAGTCACCGAACGCGCCCTTGAACAGCGTGGCCCACACCTCCACCGCGTCGATGCCGGCGAAGGCCACCACCAGCCCGAACAGCAGCAGCGCCGCCGCGATGGCGAACACCGGCAGGGCCAGTTCCTTGAAGAGCGCGGGGCGCAACATGTCGTCGACGGAGTGAAGGTCAGACGCTGCCCACGACGCCTTCGACGAGGTAGTTCATCTTCTCGAGCTCGAGGTCGGTCTGCTTCAGGACCTTGCCCGCGGGCACCACGACCGCGCCCTTGTTGTCCTTGATGCCGTCCTTGAAGATGTCGAAGCTGCCCGCGATCATCTTCGCCTTGATCTCGTCGGCATGCTTCTTCGCGGCGTCGGGCACCATGGGGCCGTAGGCCGACATCTTCACGTAGCCTTCCTTCAGGCCGCCGCGCAGGAAGTTGGGGTGCGGCTTGCCGCTCTGCGCGGCCTCGATGGCGGTCTTGTAGGCGGTGAGCCAGTTCCACTCGGCGCCGGTGAGGTAGGCATTGGGCGCCAGCTTGGCCTGGCTCGCGTGGTAGCCGCAGACCATCTTGCCGCGCTTGGCCGCCGTCTCGACCACCACCTTCGGGCCGTCCACGTGCATGGTGAACACGTCGCAGCCCTGGTCGGCGAGGCTGTTGGTGGCCTCGGCCTCCTTCACCGCCATCGACCAGTCGCCCGTGAAGATCACGCTGCAGGTGATGTTCGGCTTGACCGAGCGCGCGCCGAGCGTGAATGCGTTGATGTTGCGCAGCACCTGCGGAATGGGCTTGGCGGCGACGAAGGCGATCTTGTTGCTCTTCGTCATGTGCGCGGCGATCACGCCGTTGAGATACTGACACTCGTCGATGTAGCCGAAGAAGCTGCCGACGTTCTTCGGGTGCTTGCCTTCGGTCCAGAGCCCGCCGCAGTGCGAGAAGCGCACGTCGGGGTTCTTGGGCGCCACCGCGAGGATGTGCGGGTCGAAGTAGCCGAACGAGGTGGGAAAGAGCAGGCCCGCGCCGTCCTGCGAGATCATGCCGGTCATGGTCTTCTGCACCGCCGCGGTCTCGGGCACGTTCTCTTCCTCGACGACCTTCACGCCGGGCAGCTTCTTGATCTCGGCGGCGGCCATGGCGTGCGCCTGGTTGTAGCCGTAGTCGTCGCGCGCGCCGACGTAGATCACGCCGACGGTGAGCGGCTTGGGCTTGGCTTGCGCACTGGCAAGCGAGCTCCAGCTCCCCAGGCTGCCGGCCGCGCCCAGCGCGGCAAGGGTCTTGAGCGAATCGCGGCGGTTGAATTGGCTGGTCATGGCTTTCTTCTCCGTTACAGGTTGAGGTGCAAAAAACGTGCCCTTGCCGGGGCTCAGCCGAGCAGGCTCACATGGGCGGCGACCACGCGCCAGCCTTCGGCCGTGCGCATCCAGGTCTGGCTCTGGCGGCCGGTCTGGCGGCTGCCTTCACGGCGGAACTCGACGTTCGCGGTCGCGAAGTCGCGGCCGTAGGTGGTGATGACGGTACGCAGCAGCTCGCGCGGCGGGCTCTGCAACGGCAGCGAGGCGCGGAAGGCGGCGATGTCGGCATGGCCGTAGTGGTTCTCCGAGAAGCCGTAGCGCAGCGTGTGCGGGCTGTTCCAGAAGAGCTCGTCGAGCGTCGCGCGGTCGTTGCCGACCAGCGCGGCCTCGTAGCGTGCGAACACGGCCTGCACTTCAGCCAGCACCTCGGGGATATTGATCTCATGCGTCATGACACGTCCCATCCGGAAATACCGCGGAACCGGCTTTGCCGGGCCGCTGGTATTGCCCCCGGCGAGGGGGTTGGCGAAGCGACACGAAGTGCGCGAAGACTGGGGGTGGTTTTCATGCTACCGACGGACCTCGCGCTGGAAGATGTCGAGGCTGAGCTTTTTCATCGCGACGAAGCTCTCGGTACTCAGCGTCTCGACGGTGCGCGGGCGCGCGTCGCCGTAGCGCAGGATCTCGGCGACTTTGGTGGGCCGCTTGGTGAGCAGCAGCACCTCGTCGGCGAGGTACACGGCCTCCTCGAGGTCGTGCGACACCAGCAGCATGGTGGTGCCGGTCTGCATGAACACTTCCTGCAGCTTCTCGCGGATGAAGAGCGTCATCTCGAAGTCGAGCGCCGAGAAGGGCTCGTCGAGAAACAGCACCTCGGGGTTGGGCGCAAGCGCGCGCATGATCGACGCGGTCTGCTGCTGGCCGCCCGAGAGCTCGTACGGAAAGCGCTTCAGGTCGAACTTCACGTCGAAGGACGCCACCAGCTCTTCCATGCGCCGGTCGACCTCGGCCTTGCTGCGCCCTTCGAGCTTCAGCGGATAGGCGATGTTGTCGATGGTGCGCATCCACGGGAACATCGCCTCGCGATAGTTCTGGAACACGTAGCCGATCTTGGTGTCCTTGCGCTGCTTGCCGTCGAACAGGATCTCGCCCGAATCGATGGGAATGAGCCCCGCGATCATGTTGATGAGCGTGGACTTGCCGCAGCCGTTGGGTCCGAACACCGAGACGATCGCGTGCTTCGGGATGTCGAGGTCGAAGTTCTCATACAGCGGCCAGCCCGCGAAGTACTTGGTGAGCCCGCGGATCGTGATGTGCGTGCCTGCCGGGCCGGGCCTGAAGGCGGGCTTCGGAACGTCGGCGTACACCGGGCCCTTGATGACGATGTCCTGCGTGACTTTCATCTTCCGCTCCAGTGCACGATGCGGCGTTCCGCGATCAGGAAGAGGATGTTGAGCGCGTAGCCCAATGCACCCGCCGCAAGGATGGCCGCGTACATGCTCTTCACGTTGAGCACCTGCTGCGCATCGATGATCCGGTGGCCCAGCCCCGTGTCGGAGCCGATGAACATCTCGGCCACGATGACGATCACCAGCGCCATCGACACCGCCGAGCGAAGGCCCACGAAGCTGGGCTGCAGGCTTTCCCACACGAGCACGTCCTTGAAGATCTGCCAGCGCGAGGCACCCATGACGCGTGCCGCCATCACGCGCTGCTTGCGGGCGTTGATGACACCGTAGGCGCTGTTGAACACCACGATGAGCAGCGCGCCGAAGGCCGCGATGGCGACCTTGTTGACGTCACTCACGCCGAAGATCAGCAGGAACAGCGGAATGAGCGCCGACGACGGCGTGGAGCGGAAGAAGTCGATCAGGAACTCCACGCTGCGGTAGGCCTTCTCGTTGCTGCCGAGCAGCACTCCCAGCGGCACGCCGACGACCGCCGCGATGACGAAGGCCTGCACGGTGCGCCACACGGTCATGGCGAAGTCGGTGAGCAGCGGGCCGCCAGCCAGGCCGGTGATGAGCGCTGCGATGGTGTCGGCGGGCGTGGGCAGCAGGATCGGCTTGATGAAGCCGAGCCGCACCACCAGGTCCCACACGATGAACAGCGCCACCGGGCCGATGAAGGGCAGCATGCGGTCGCGCAACGGCGGCTTCGGTGCTGCGGTGGCAGCGCTTGCCGGCGGGGTCCACGGCGCGGCCGTGGTCGTGCTTGCTTCGGCCATGGTCTTCAGGCCTTGTAGAGGAGCGTGTCCACCGCGACCTTCTTCTCGAAGATGCCTTTCTCGGTGAACAGGTCGTAGAACTTCTGGAAGTACGCGACGTCGCTGGGCTTGAACTCGTTGTAGAGCATGTACGACGCGAGCGGCACCTCGGCCGTGAGCTTGCCTTCGATGGCGGTGTAGCCCTTCATGAACTGCCGTGCCTCGTCGGGCTTGGTGCGCACCAGTTCCACGCCGCGTGCGTAGGCGGCGATGTACTTCTTCGCGATCTCGGGGTTCTTCTTGATGAACTCGCTGGTGAGGCTGGCCGCGCCGCCGTGCCAGGGCGCCATCGGGTCGCCGAGGATGTATTTGGCGACCACGCCGGCCTCGACGACGCGCGTGGTGCCGTTCATGCGGCCCACCGTGCCGGTGGGCTCCAGCGTGTAGCAGGCGTCGACCTGGCCCGCGACCAGCGCGGCCACGTGCTGGCCGATGGGCAGCTCGCTCACGGTCGCGCCCTTGGCGCCCGCGCGCTCGAGCATGGTCTTGCACAGCGTGACGTTCTGGATGCCGGGGCCCGAGGCCACCTTTTTGCTGGCCAGCTCGGCCACGCTCTTCACGGGGCTGTCCTTGGCGACGATGAATTCGTCGAGCACGTACTTCGCGTTGCTCGGGTTGGTGCAGAAGATCTTGAACAGGCCGGGCTGCGCGATCTCGCCGATGGCGAGGTTGGCCGAGCCGGTGCCGTTGGCGCTGCCGTCGCAGCGGCCGGCGAGCATGCCTTCCATCACCTGCTGCGCGCCGGCGAACTTCAGCGGCTCGACGTCGAGGCCGGCCTCCTTGAAGTAGCCCTTGTCGACCGCCGCGAAGAACGGCAGGCCGGCGGCCACCGGCCAGAAGCCGATGCGCAGCTTCGTCGCCGCGCCCTGCGCCCGCACGATGGCGGGCGCGGCCAGCACAGCCAGGCCAGCGGCGCCGGCCTGCAGCAGTTGGCGTCGTTGGCGAGCGGCGGAAGAGTTTTCTTGAATGCTCATCGGAACTCCTGATCAGTTGGAACTCGGGTTGGCCAGGCTCGCGACGTAGGCGCGCCAGCCGCCGTGATGGGTCACGTCCTGCGCGCCGGCCAGCGCATGGCCTTCGCAGATGAAGCCCTTCACCCAGCTGCCGTCGGCCAGCTCGACGCTGCCGAGGCCCAACGGAGCCGGGATGAGCGCGAGAAAGCTGCCGACCTGGGCGAGCGGCACGGCCCACACCTCGAGCGCGATGGCGGCACCGCCTTCGTCTGCCCCGACGGCCACGCGCCGCAGCCCGGGCTTGGGGGGCACCGTGCCCGGCAATGCATGCAGCCGGTAGAAGGGCGAAGTCGTTGTGGCGCGCAGCAGCGTCGCGCCGCGCTCGGTGAGCTGGCCGTTGAGCGGCATGCCCGAGAGATGCGCGCCGACCACCGCGATGGGCAGCAGGCCGGCGCCCGGCGCGGCGAGCCCCGGAATGGCGCGCGGCGCGGGCAGCGGCTCGCCGGTCGCGCCCTGCGCGAGGCCGGTCGCGTGGTGATAGCGCTGGCCCAGTTCGGCCAGTGCGAGATCGCTGCCGCAGGGGCCGATCAGCGTGATGCCGAAAGGCAGGCCGTCCGCGCGCAGGCTGCTGGGCACAGAGAGCGCGGCGTAGTCGAGCAGGTTGACGAAGTTGGTGTACGCGCCGAGGTTGCGGTTGAGCACGACCGGGTCGGCGCGCATCTGCTCGCGGGTGTAGTGCGTGGGCGCGGTGGGCACGAGCAGCACGTCGATGTCGCGCCACATCGGCTCGACCTTCTGCGCGATGGCGCGCAGCCGCGCCTGGGCCTCGAACACGTCGGCGGCGTCGTATCGGCGCCCGCTCTCGAGGATGCCACGCACGGGCTCGATCACGTCGTCGGCGTGCGCGTCGAAGAATTCGCGCACCGCGGCGTAGCGCTCGGCGACCAGCGCGCTTTCGTAGAGCATCCCGGCGGCTTCGGCGAGCGGCGCGTAGGCGATGGTGACGGGCGTGCCGCCCATGGCGAGCAGCCGCGCGACCGCTTCGCCGAATGCCTGTTCGGCGGCGGCGTCGCCGAAGAAGCTCAGCCTGTCGGGCACGCCGAAGCGGAAGCGCGCGGGCAGCGGTTCGCGGCGCAGGTCGATGTCGCGCGAGTACGGGTCGCGCGCGTCGTGGCCCGCGGCGGCGAGCAGCACGTCGACCGCCGTGGCGACGGTGCGCGCGAAGATGGAGACGCAGTCGGCGCTCTGCGCCGCGGGCACCACGCCGAAGGCGCTCAGCAGGCCGCGCGAAGGCTTGAGGCCGACGATGTTGTTGAGCCCGGCCGGCACGCGGCCCGAGCCGGCGGTGTCGGTGCCGAACGCGAAGTCGACCTCGCCGCTCGCCACCACGTAGGCCGAGCCCGAACTGGAGCCGCCCGATACGTAGCGCGCATCGAAGGCGTTGGGCACCTCCCCATACGGAGAGCGGGTGCCGTTCAGGCCGCAGGCGAACTGGTCGAGGTTGGTCTTGCCGGCCAGCAATGCACCGGCTTCGAGCAAGCGCTGCACCACGGCCGCATGCGCCGCGGGCAGGCGCTCGAAGGCCGGACAGGCGGCCGTGGTGGGCACGCCGGCCACGTCGATGTTGTCCTTGACCGCGAAGCGCAGCCCGGCGAGCGGCAGGGCGAAATCCAGCGCCCCCGCGGCCTGCGCGTGCGCCACGGGCGAGGCGAACCTGGCAATCCAGGCCGCTTCGGGCGATCCGCTCTTCGGGTTTTCTTCATGCACCATCTTCAGGCATCCAAACATGTACACATGTTGTGATGCAAGCGGCGTGCCAGTGACCGCCGGCGCGATGCGATGCGACTCACGCGCGGCGCGCGTCAGTCAGAAAAACAGAATGGGGAGTGGAGTTTTCGCGAAACACCGCGGAACCGGCTTTGCCGGGCCGCAGGTGTTGCCCCCGGTAGGGGGAAGGCGTGCGCGACACGAATTGCGCGCAGCCTGGGGGCGAGCTATTTCTTTGCTTCGCGGTACAGCTTCTCGACCTTCGGCAGGTTCGACTCGAGCTTCGCGATGCGGTCAGGCCCGCTGGGGTGCGTCGAGAGGAAGCTCAGGCCGCCCTGGTTCTTCGAAGCCGTGGCCATCTTCTTCCACAGCGACACCGACGCCTGCGGGTCGTAGCCCGCGCGCGCCGCGAGTTCGAGCCCCACGAGGTCGGCCTCGGACTCGTCGCTGCGGCTGAACTTGAGCGTGATGAGCTGCGTGCCGGCACGCGCGGCCAGGTCGCCCACCTGCCCCCATCCGAGCAGCTGCGCGCCGATGGAGAGCGCCGCGCCGGTGCCCGCGCTCTTGGCCATGCGGGCGCGTGCGTGTTCACGCAGCGCGTGGGCCATCTCGTGGCCCATCACCATCGCGACCTCGTCGTCGGTGAGCTTGAGCTGGTCGAGGATGCCGGTGAAGAAGGCGATCTTGCCGCCGGGCATGCAGAAGGCATTGATCTGCTTGCTGCCGATGAGGTTGACCTCCCACTTCCAGTCGCGGGCGCGCGAATTCCACGGCGTGGCGAAAGGAACGAGGCGCCTGGCGATGGTGCGCAGGCGCTGCAGCTGCGGATTGCTCTCGCCCGCCAGCGCACCCTTGGCGCGCGCCTGCTCGAGCAGCTGGCCGTACTGCTGCACGCCGGCCGCCTCGATCTGCTCGACCGGCACGATGTTGCGCGCCACCGAAGGCTTGCCCACCTCGACCTGCGCCAGCGCCGGCTTCGCGAGGACCGCGCCGGCGGCGGCCAGCAGGAAGGCCCGCCGGGGATTCCAGGCGGAAGCTGCGGAAGGAGCCGCAAGGGCGAAAACGGGGCGATCGCATCGTGTGCACATAGGAGCGGGATGATAGGAACAAATGAAGACAAGAAGGCGGGAAGCCCGGGGCCTCGCTCATGGACAATCCGGGGCACATGTCCGCCTCGCCCGCAGAAACCCCCACGCCCCCCTCACCGCCCTGGCGCGACGCGCTGAAGGTCTACCTGGAACCCGCCACCCTGCGCATGCTGGCGCTGGGCTTCTCGGCGGGGCTGCCGCTGCTGCTGGTGCTGGGCACGCTGAGCTTCCGGCTGCGCGAAGCGGGCATCGACCGCACCACCATCGGCTACCTGAGCTGGGTCGGGCTGGCCTACGGCTTCAAGTGGGTCTGGGCGCCGCTGGTCGACCGGCTGCCGCTGCCGCCGCTGACCACGCTGCTGGGCCGCCGCCGCGGCTGGCTGCTGCTGGCGCAGTGCATGGTGATCGCCGGGCTGGCGGGCATGGCGGTCAACGACCCGCGACACGGGCTCACGCCGCTGGTCTGGTGTGCGCTGCTGGTGGCCTTCGGCTCGGCCACGCAGGACATCGCGCTGGACGCCTTCCGCATCGAATCGGCCGAGGCGCGCAAGCAGGCCGCGCTGGCCGCTGCGTACCAGACCGGCTACCGGCTCGCGATGATCTGGGCCGGTGCCGGCGTGCTGTGGGTCGCGGCCTGGGCCGAGGTGGCGCCCGCCGTGGCGGCCACGGGCGCCGCCGCCTACCAGAACGGCGCCTGGAAGACGGCCTACCTGGTCATGGCCGCCTCGATGGCCGTCGGCGTGGTCACGGTGCTGCTCTCGCCTGAGCCGGTGCCGGGCGCCCTGCCCAAGGCCCGCAGCGCTGCCGAATGGCTGCGCAACGTGCTGGTCGAGCCCTTCGCCGACTTCATCCGCCGCTACAAGTGGCAGGCGGTACTGATCCTTTCGCTCATCGCCATCTACCGCATCAGCGACGTGGTGATGGGCATCATGGCCAACCCCTTCTACGTGGACATGGGCTTCACCAAGGACCAGGTGGCCTCGGTCAGCAAGATCTACGGCGTGATCATGACGCTGGTGGGCGCCTTCGTCGGCGGCGTGCTGTCGATGCGCCTGGGCGTGATGCGCGTGCTGATGCTGGGCGCGGTGCTCAGCGCCGCCAGCAACCTGCTCTTCGCCTGGCTGGCCACCCGCGGGCACGACCTGACGGCGCTGATCGCGGTGGTGTCGGCCGACAACCTGGCCGGCGGCATCGCCTCGGCGGCCTTCATCGCCTACCTGTCGAGCCTCACGAACATCAGCTACTCGGCCACGCAGTACGCCCTGTTCAGCTCGCTGATGCTGCTGCTGCCGAAGTTCCTGGCCGGCTATTCGGGCGCCTTCGTCGACGCCTACGGCTACAGCAGCTTCTTCGTCGGCACCGCGCTGCTGGGCGCGCCGGTGCTGGTGCTGGTGGCGCTGGCCTCGCGGCTGACGACCACAAGCCCCCAGGGCCGTCAATAGGGGTCTACAGGGCCTGCGCCTTATAGGAAACGGCCGACGCTGCACGGGCCGCGCAACTGGTAGGCTGTACCGGTATACATTCGTTTCTTTCAATATCCTTTCTCCGCCGCGCCCTTTCAGGTTTTCCTTTCCGCGCGCCCATCGTCTGCCTGACCGACAGCCCAACACCTCCAAGATCGTGCCGTCCCGAATTTCTCCTCTTCAAATAAGTGCCTACACGGCCACCTGCGCCGTCGGTGTCGGCAAGGAAGCGCTGGCCGACGCTCTGGCGCAGTCGCGCAGCGGGCTGCGCGCCAACGACTTCGGCGACGCGCCGCTGCCCACCTGGATCGGCCGTGTCGAAGGGGTCGAGGACGTCCGGCTGCCCGAGCCGCTCGCGCAATGGGACTGCCGCAACAACCGGCTCGCCTGGATGGGCCTGCAGGCCGACGGCTTCGTCGAGGCGGTGGCCGCGGCGCGCGAGAAGTACGGCGCATCGCGCATCGCGCTGGTGCTGGGCACATCCACCGCCAGCATCGGCGAGACCGAGCTGGCCTACACCCGGCTCGATGCACAGGGCATGTTCCCGCCCGAGCAGCGCCGCGCCGCGGTGCACACGCCGCATTCGCTGGCCATGTTCGCGCAGCAGCTGCTGGGCATCAGCGGCCCGAGCGAGACCATCTCCACCGCCTGCTCGTCGAGCGCCAAGGTGTTCGCCTCGGCGGAGCGGCTCATTCGCCTGGGCCTGGCCGACGCGGCCGTGGTCGGCGGGGCCGACACGCTGTGCGGCAGCGTGCTGTTCGGCTTCAACTCGCTCGAACTGGTGTCGAGCGAGCCGTGCCGGCCCTTCGACGCCGCACGCAAGGGCATCAGCCTGGGCGAGGCCGCGGGCTTCGCGCTGGTCGAGCGCGTGCAGACGGGCACCGATGCCGCGCCGCTGCACCTGCTGGGCTACGGCGAGGCCAGCGACGCGCACCACATGTCGACGCCGCACCCCGAGGGCCTGGGCGCCGAGCGCGCGCTCGACGAGGCACTGGCGCGCGCGGGCCTCGCCCCCGAGGCCATCGACTACATCAACATGCACGGCACCGCGAGCCAGAAGAACGACGAGGTCGAAGGCGCGCTGGTGGCGCGCCGCTTCCCGGCACGCACGCACGCCAGCTCGACCAAGGGCTTCATGGGCCACACGCTGGGCGCGGCGGGCATCGTCGAGGCCGTCATCAGCCTGCTGGCCATCGAGCGCGGCCTGATGCCGGGCACCGTCAACACCCACACGCTGGACGAAGGCTTCGGCCCGCAGATCCGGCTCGAGCCCGCGCGCGGCGAAGTGCGCTACGCGCTGAGCAACTCCTTCGGCTTCGGCGGCAACAACTGCTCGCTGGTCTTCGGCAAGGCGGCATGAACGACATGAACCAGGCCGCCCCCAAGCCCCCCACCCTCTACATCGAAGGCCCGGCCTTCTGGACTCCCACCCTGCCCGGCTGGGACGCCGCGCGCGCCGCCTTCCGCGGCGAAGGCGCGCTGGCCGATCCGCCCGCGAAACGCCCGTCGCCGCAGGTGCTGGCCCCGGCCGAGCGCCGCCGCGCGCCCGACACCGTGGCGCTGGCGCTCGAGGTGGCCGCGGCCGCCCTCGCCGGCTCGGGCCGCAACGCGGCCGACGTGCCCTGCGTGTTCACGTCGGCGCACGGCGACCTGTCGATCAACGACTACATGTGCAGCACGCTCGCGAGCGATCCGAAGGGCCTGTCGCCCACCAAGTTCCACAACTCGGTGCACAACGCGGCCGTGGGCTACTGGACCATCGGCACCGGCTGCATGGCGGCCAGCAACGCGGTCTCCGCCTACGAGCACAGCTTCGCCTCCGGCCTGCTGGAGGCCGCGGTGCAATCCGCCTGCGACCAGGAACCGGTGCTGCTGGTGGGCTACGACGCACCCACGGTAGGCGCGCTGACGTCCGTCACCGACAGCCGCGGCCTGCTCGCGGTGGCGCTGGTGATCGCGAGCGAGCCGAGCGAGCGCACCGTCGCGGCGCTCGACTGGTCGCTGGTCAGCGAAGACGGCACGGCTGCTGCAGCCACGCCGCCGCGCTCCGAAGCCGCGAAGTCGCTGGCCGAGATCAACCCCATGGCCGCGTCGCTGGGGCTGTTCGAATCGCTGGCACATCTCGATGACGGCAATGTCGGCGGCGCGGGCTCGCCGGTCGACCTGCCGCTTTCCGCGTCCCTGTCGCTGCGGCTGCAGTTGCGGCCGCTCGCACGGGGCTGAGCCCACGGCCACTGCGGCCGGCGCTATGCTTTTCGCAGCATCGCCGGTTGACAGGGGTTGCCGAGGTTTACCCAACTTTACGGAGCGTTCAAGCCCTCTTGCTCCCGGTGGACGACCATGAAGCGCATGAGCACCCCCCAACTCCTGATGATCGAAGACGACGCCCGCCTGGCGCAGATGGTGGGCGAATACCTGACGCAGTCGGGCTTCGCGTTCAACCATGCCGGCGACGGCGCCGCCGGGCTCGAGCAGCTGCAGCAGCACGCGCCCGACCTGGTGATCCTCGACCTGATGCTGCCCGACACCGACGGCCTCGAGATCTGCCGCCGCATCCGCGCGCTGCCCGGCCCGCTGTCGAAGGTGTCGGTGCTGATGCTCACCGCCAAGGGCGACCCCATGGACCGCATCATCGGCCTGGAGATCGGCGCCGACGACTACCTGCCCAAGCCCTTCGAGCCGCGCGAGCTGCTGGCGCGCATCCGCGCCGTGCTGCGCCGCCGCTCCGAGAGCGCCACCGAGACCGAGGCTTCGTCGGTGATGCGCTTCGGCACGCTGGAGATCGACCGCAACGCGCGCACCGTGTCCGTGGGCGGCGCGATCGCAGACCTCACCTCCTACCAGTTCGACCTGCTGACGGCGATGGCCGAGCGCGCGGGCCGCGTGCTCACGCGCGACCAGATCATGGAAGCCGTGCGCGGTCGCGAGCTGGAAGCCTTCGACCGCTCCATCGACGTGCACATGGGCCGCATCCGCGCCGCCATCGAAGTCGACGCGAAGAACCCCAAGCGCATCCTTACCGTGCGCGGCGTGGGCTACGTCTTCGCCAAGCAGCAAGACTAGGCCGGCCGCCGATGCTGCGCAGTCTCTATTCGCGCCATCTCTACGTCCGCATCTGGCTCGCGGTGGTGGGCGGCGTCGTGATCCTCACGCTGATGGCCAACTGGATCGTGCGCGAGGCCGCCGAGGCCGAGCGCGAGCGGCTGGCGCCGGTGCCGCGCAACGTGGTGGTGCTGGACGCGCAGGACAAGCCGATCGGCGCGGGCACCGCCCTGCGCGTGCCGGGCCAGGGCCTGGAGTTCGACGTGACGCTCAGCGACGGCAAGGCCATCACGCTGCGCGTGGCGCCGCGCGAGCGGCCCACCGGCACCGGCGGCTTCGCGCCGTGGCGCACGCCCTTCGGCCTGGGCTGGATGATCGCGCTGGTGGGCGTGGCGGTGGCGCTGGGGGTGTACCCGATCGTGCGGCGCATCACGCAGCGGCTGGAATCGCTGCAGCGCGGCGTGCAGCGCTGGGGCGAAGGCGATCTCTCGGTGCGCGTGACAGAAGAAGGGCAGGACGAAGTGGCTGATCTATCCAAACGATTCAACGCGTCGGCCGAACGCATCGAGCAGCTGGTGCGCTCGCACAAGTCGCTGCTAGCCAACGCCTCGCACGAGCTGCGCTCGCCGCTCACCCGCATCCGCATGGGCCTGGAGCTGATGGGCGAGCACCCGAGCCAGTCGGCGCGCGAGGAGATCTCGCGCAACATCGGCGAGCTCGACCAGCTCATCGACGAGATCCTGCTGGCCAGCCGGCTCGACGCCAGCGAGGCCGACATGGGCACCATCGAACCGGTCGACCTGACCGGCCTGGCGGCGGAGGAATGCTCGCAGGTCAACGCCGAGCTCGACCTGGCCGACGGCACCGACAACGCCACGCTCACCGTGCCGGGCGTGTCGCGCCTGCTGCGCCGGGCGATCCGAAACCTGCTGGAGAACGCGCGCCGCTACGGCGCCGGCGAGATCGCGGTGGAACTGGGCAGCGCCAACGGCTATGCCACCGTGCGCGTGAACGACCGGGGCCCGGGCGTGCCGCCCGCCCTGCGCGAACGCATCTTCGAGCCCTTCTACCGGCTGCCCGGCGCCAGCGAGCGCAACGGCGGCGTGGGCCTGGGGCTGGCGCTGGTGAAGTCGATCGCCGAGCGGCACGGCGGCACCGTGCGCTGCGAAGACCGCCCCGGTGGCGGTGCCAGCTTCGTGATCCGCCTGCCAGCGGCCGCGCGCAGCCACTGACACTGCCCCCGTCCCGGCAGTTCGCGGGGATGCCACGGAACCGGCTTTGCCGGGCCGCAGGCATCGCCCCCGGCGAGGGGGTTGGCGAAGCGACACGAAGTGCGCGAAGCCTGGGGGAGAAGTCAGGTCAGCTCCAAGATGCCAACCTAAAATCCCGCCCCTATGCAGAGATCGCACATCGTTCGGCCCGCGGCCATGTTCTGGGGGCTGGTGGTGTTCATGCCGGTCGGCGTCACCTATCTTTCGGCCATCCTGCTGCTGCTCACCATGCTGGTGGCCGGCGGCCTGGGCGAGCGCTATGCGCGGCTGCGCGCCAACCCGCTGTGGTGGCCGGTGATGGCCTACTTCGCCTGGACCCTCATCGTGCTGGCCATCGGGCCGCACTACCCCGAGACCGGCTCCAACCTGTTCCACGGCATCCGCATCGGTCTCACGATGCTGATCGCGATGGCGCTCACGCGCGAGGAAGCGATCTGGGCGCTGCGCGGCTTCCTGCTGGTGGCGGTGCTGAACATCGTGCTGATCGTCGTCTTCTACGCGGTCGGCGGCTTCAACATCTGGTCGCCGTTGCGCGCGGTGGTGATGGAGGTGGGCAACAAATCGATCAGCAACGCGCTGCTGTTCAGCGTGGTGGCTTCCACCGCCGCGGTGTGGGGCATCGCGCAGATCGCCGCGCACAGGCCGCTGCGCGCCATTCCGGCCTTCGTGCTGCTGCTCGGCCTGGGCCTGGTGGTGGCGCTGCCGCTGACCTCGCGCACCTCGGTGCTCGCGCTGCTGCTGGTGATTCCGGTGGTGTGCATCCACCAGTGGCGCAGCCACCTGAAGATGCTGGTGGGCGCGCTGGTGCTGGGTGCCGTGGTGATGGGCGCCGGGCTCTACCAGTTGCCGCAGCTGCAGCACAAGGTCGAAGTCGGCGTGCAGGAAATCGAGGAGGCGCAGGCCGGCGCGGTCTTCAAGGGCAGCTGGGCCATCCGCTACTACATGTACCGCGACACCGGCCTCATGATCGCCGACCGCCCGTTCACCGGCTGGGGCATCGGCGGCTGGACCGACCAGTGGCACAAGCGCGGCCCGGCGCTGCTCGCCGACTCGAACATGCCGCACAACGACTTCCTGTGGGTCGGCGCCCAGGGCGGCCTTCCCGCCCTGCTGAGCCTGCTCCTCATCATGGTCGCCGCCGTCTGGCAGGCATGGAAGCGGCCCGACATCGCCGGCCGCTATGCGCTGGCCGCGACGCTGATCGCGCTGATCGCCTCGAGCGTGAACTCGGCCATGCGCGATGCGCAGATCGGCCTGGCGCTGCTCTTCATCTCGATGGTCTACCTGCGGCTCGCGCAGGAGAAGAATGATCCGGCCCCGTGGCGCGGCCTGCTGCCCTCGCGCTTGAAGAGCCTGGAGAGCCTGGAAAAAGACCCCGCCCGCCCGGCTGCCTGAAGAGGCATCGGACGACCGGGGCCGGTCGGTTCAGCGGCTTATCAGTGCCGCGACGACACCGCCTCGCCGGCCTTCAGCCGGTACACCGTGCCGCAATACGGGCACTTGGCCTCGCCGGTGCGCGCCACGTCGAGGTAGACCTTCGGGTGGCTGTTCCAGAGCTTCATGTCGGCCTTGGGACTGGGGCAGAACACGCCGCCCTGATGATTGAGCTCCTTGGCCAGGAGTTCGACTACTGCATTGGTGGACATGGGATCTCTTCTTCTCAGACTTTCGTGAGCCAGTGTGCGTACTTGGGATTCTTGCCGTTCACGATGTCGAAGAAGGCCGCCTGGATCTTCTCGGTGATCGGGCCACGCGCGCCACCGTCGCCGCGGTTGCCGATCTCGACGCGGTCGAGTTCGCGGATGGGCGTGACTTCCGCGGCCGTGCCGGTGAAGAAGGCTTCGTCGGCGACGTAGACCTCGTCGCGCGTGATGCGCTTCTGCACCAGTTCGAGGCCCAGGTCCTTGCACACGTGCAGGATGGTGTTGCGGGTGATGCCGTTGAGCGCGCCGGCCGACAGGTCGGGCGTGTAGACCACGCCGCCCTTGACCACGAAGATGTTCTCGCCCGCGCCTTCCGACACGAAACCGCTCGCGTCGAGCAGCAGCGCCTCGTCGTAGCCGTCGTCCAGCGCTTCCATGTTGGCCAGGATCGAGTTGGTGTAGTTGCTCACCGTCTTGGCCTGCGTCATCGTGATGTTGACGTGGTGGCGGGTGTAGCTGGAGGTCTTCACGCGGATGCCGCGCTTCATGCCCTCTTCGCCCAGGTAGGCGCCCCAGGACCAGGCCGCGACCATGGCGTGCACCTTGTTGCCCTTGGGGCTCACGCCCAGCTTCTCGGAGCCGATCCAGATCAGCGGGCGCAGGTAGCAGCTCTCGAGCTTGTTCTCGCGCACCACCTGCTTCTGGGCCTCGTTGAGCTGTTCCTGCGTGAAGGGGATCTTCATGCGCAGGATCTTGGCGCTGTTGAACAGGCGCTCGGTGTGCTCCGCCAGGCGGAAGATCGCAGTGCTGCCGTCGGCCGTCTTGTAGGCGCGCACGCCCTCGAAGGCGCCGCAGCCGTAGTGCAGCGTGTGGCTCAGCACGTGGATCTTGGCGTCGCGCCAGTCCACGAGTTCGCCGTCCATCCAGATCTTGCCGTCACGGTCGTCCAGCGAGGGGGGGATCGAGCTCATTTCCTGATTCCTTTGTTTGGGAAGCGGTGTGGGGGTGGTGCGACGAAGGAGGGAAGTCGCAAAAGCTTGCGATTTTACGGCGGCGGAGTTTCCGGGGTGCCCGACAATGGCCGGCTGTCCAAACCGTTGGAAAAAGGGTTTCCGTGTCCGTATTCAAGAACGTCATCGTCTATCGCATCGAACCCGCCTGGTCCCAGACACTGGCCGAGGCGGAGGAAGGGCTCGGCAAGCAGCGCTTCGAGCCCTGCGGCCCCTCGCAGGAAAAGTCCGCCGGCTGGATCGAGCCGCGCGGCGAGGCCAACGGCCCGCTGGTGGAGTCCATCGACGGCCAGTGGCTGGTCGAATACATGATCGAGAGCAAGCAGGTCCCCGGCTCGGTGGTGCGCCGCAAGGTCGACGAGCGCTGCGCCCAGATCGAGGCCACCACCGGCCGCAAGCCCGGCAAGAAGGAAAAGAAGGAGCTCAAGGAAGACATCACGCTCGAGCTGCTGCCCATGGCCTTCACGCGCAGCGCCCGCGTCGCGGTGTGGATCGACAAGGCCGAGAACCGCCTCGTGATCAACACCGGCAACGCCTCGCGCGCCGACGAAGTGGTCACCAGCCTCGTGAAGTCGCTCGACGGCTTCGCCGTGGCCCTCATCAACACCCAGATCGAGCCCGCCGCGGCCATGGCCAACTGGCTGCTCACGCAGGAGCCGCCGGCCGGCTTCACCATCGACCGCGAGTGCGAGCTCAAGGCGGGCGACGACTCCAAGGCCGTGGTGCGCTACGCCAAGCACCCGCTGGACATCGACGAGGTGAAGCAGCACATCACCGACGGCAAGCGCCCCACCCGCCTCGCGCTGACCTGGGACGACCGCGTGTCCTTCGAGCTCACGCACGGCCTGCTGATCCGCAAGATCGCCTTCCTCGAAGGCACGGGCGACGGCGCGGCCGGCGGCAAGAAGGAAGACAACTTCGACGCCGACGTGGCCATCGCCACGGGCGAGCTGGGCCAGCTGGTGCCCGCGCTGCTCGACGCGCTGGGCGGCGAGGCGGCCTTCTCGGCGGCGGCGCCGGACGAAGCGCCGAAGCCTGCTGCTGCAGCCGCGCCCACGACGACCGTGCCGGCCGATGCGCCCGAGGAAGAAGACGCGCCGTTCTAGGCCTCAGGTCAGGGCGCGCCGAAGACGTGAAGAAACCGTCGCGAGCAGCCCGAGCTCGCATCGAGGACCGGAACCGTACTCGCGTACGGTGAGGACCGCAGGTGCGAGATCGGGTTGCGCAGCAGGTTTGTTCACGTCTTCGCCAGGTAAGTCTGCGCCAGGCGAACCCAGCAGGCCGCGCCCAGCGGCAGCACTTCGTCGTTGAAGTCGTAGCCGGGGTTGTGCACCATGCAGCCGCCGAACTCGCCCTCCCCGTTGCCGAGCAGCAGATAGCAGCCCGGCAACTCGGAGAGCATCCAGGCGAAGTCCTCGCTGCCCGAGAAGCCCTTGGGCGCCTGCCTTACGACGTTCTCCTCGCCCACCAGCTCGGCGCATACCTGCGCGGCCAGCTCGGTCTCGGCCGCGGTGTTGACCACCGGCGGCACGAGCTGGCGGTAGTCGATCTCGGCTTCCACGCCGTGCGCCTGCGCGGTGAGGCTCACGATCTCGCGGATGCGCTGCTCGACCAGCGCGCGCGTCTCGGGCCGGGCCGCGCGCACGTTCAGCCCCAGCGACACCGACTGCGGAATCACGTTGTGCGTGGCGCCGCCGCGGATGAAGCCGACCGACACCACCGCCGTGTCGTCGGGCGCCACGTTGCGCGCCACCACCGTCTGCAGGGCCGTCACCACCGCCGCGGCAGCCGCGACCGGATCGCGCGCGCGGTGCGGCATGGCGCCGTGCCCGCCCACGCCCTTGATGGTGACGTCGGCCACGTCGGACGACAGCGTGACCGGACCTTCGATCGCCATCATCGTGCCCACCGGCACGCCCGGCGCGTTGTGCAGCGCGTACACCGCATCGCAGGGGAAGCGTTCGAACAGGCCGTCCTCGATCATCGCGCGCGCGCCGCAGAGGTTCTCTTCGTCGGGCTGGAAGATCAGGTTCAGCGTGCCGTCGAAGTCACGCGCCGTCGCCAGCGCCTTGGCCGCCGCCAGCAGGATGGCCGTGTGGCCGTCGTGCCCGCAGGCATGCATGCGGCCTTGGTTGCGGCTCGCGTACGGCAGGCCGGTGGCCTCGACGATGGGCAGCGCGTCCATGTCGGCGCGGATGCCCAGGCGGCGCGTGCCGCTGCCGAGCTTGAGCTGCGCCACGATGCCGGTGCGGCCGATGCCGGTGTGCACCTCGTAGCCCCAGCTGCGCAGCAGGTTGGCGACCAGCTCGCTGGTGGCGCTCACCTCGAAGCCGAGCTCGGGGTTGGCGTGGATCTGCCTGCGGATGTCGACGAAGGCCTGCGTGTCGACGTCGGCTTGCGGCAGCAGGCGCGAAAGAAGCTTGGTGGTCTGGGGGCTGAGTTCGCGGGTCATGTGAAGGAGGTCGTCGGATGGGGATTCGATGGTCAGCCGGCCTTGCGCTCGCGCAGGCTCAGCAGCGCGCCGAGGCTCAGCAGCCCGCAGGCCATCATGTAGAAGGCCGGCGAGAGCGGGTTGTCGGTCTTCGCGAGCAGCCAGGTGACGATGAACTGCGAGGAGCCGCCGAAGATGGTCACGCCCACGCTGTAGATCACCGAGATGCCGCTGGCGCGCACGCCGGCCGGCAGCATCTCGAGCAGCATCAGGAACATCGGCGTCGTGCCGATGTTCACGCTCGCGGTGAGCAGCGCCGACAGCGCCAGCACCAGCGGCACGCTCGGGTAGTGGCTGATGAGCCAGAACACCGGGCCCACGGCGACGACGCTGAAGAGCAGCGAGCCGATCACCAGCGGCTTGCGGTTGGGCAGCCGGTCGGCCAGCCGACCCGCCACCAGCGACACCGCGAACAGCGTGATGCCCGTGACGCAGCCCGACAGCAGCGAGAGCGAAGGCGGCATGTGCAGCACGCGGATCATGTACGTGGGCATGAAGAACACCACGAGGTACATCGTCGCCGTGCCGGCGGTGGTGGCGAGGATGCCCTTGAGCACCAGGCCGCCATGGTTGCGCAGCAGCCGGCCGATGGGGCTGG
This sequence comes from Variovorax gossypii, assembly GCF_003965815.1. Classification (GTDB taxonomy): domain Bacteria; phylum Pseudomonadota; class Gammaproteobacteria; order Burkholderiales; family Burkholderiaceae_C; genus Variovorax; species Variovorax gossypii. Next base: position 192,659 of record NZ_RXOE01000006.1, read on the forward strand.
ACTCGTGGCTCTCGGCAACGTGCGTTTCCTCGAGGTGCGCGCGGATGTAGAGGCCCACCGGCGCGATCAGCAGCCCGAGCAGGAACGGCAGCCGCCAGCCCCAGCTCTCCAGCGAGGCCTGCGGCAGCGCGGCATACAGCGCTGCGCCGGTGAGCGCGCCCAGCAGCGCCGATACGCCCTGGCTCGCGAGCTGCCAGCTCACGCGGAAGCCCCGGCCCTTGACGCCGCCCGCCTCCATCAGCATCGACGTGGCAGCGCCCACTTCGCCGCCGAGCGAGAAGCCCTGCAGCAGGCGGCCCGCGAGGATCATCAGCGAGCCGAACACGCCGGCCGACGCGTACGGCGGCGCGAACGCGATGCACAGCGTGCCGAGCACCATGAGGCCGATGGTCAGCGTCATCGCGGCCTTGCGGCCCTTGCGGTCGGCGTAGTTGCCGATGATCACGCCGCCCAGCGGCCGCATCACGAAGCCGATGCCGAAGGTCGCCACCGCGAGCAGCAGCGAGCCGTAGGGGCTGTCGGAAGGGAAGAACAGCTTGCCGATCAGCAGCGAGAAGAAGCTGTAGACGGTGAAGTCGTACATCTCCAGCGCATTGCCCAGCGAGCAGGCGGCGATCAGGCGGAACTGGCTCTGCTTTCCCTTGCCCTGCGCGGCATGGGGCGCATGAGCGGCGGCTGGTGAAGAGCCCCCGATCGGGCTTGCGGGCAATGCGGCTTCGCTCATCTAATGTCACTCCACGTACAGGTTGCGGGGGGCCTCTGCATAACCCTGGGGCCCGTTCGCGGCGGAGTATTCAGGCAAAGCGCTGCGGCGAAGAATCACAAATTTTCATGCTGATAACCAAACGGCATCCCCGTCATAAACAGTCACCGGAAGCCATCGGGACAAGCCCCAAGGCGCATCTTTCCGGCAGATCGGCACCACGATGAAGCTGCAACAGTTGCGCGTCCTGCTGGCGGTGGCGCAGCACGGCAGCATCCACGAGGCCTCGCGAAGCCTGCACACCACGCAACCCGCGCTGTCGAAGACCATCTCGGAGCTGGAGCGCGAACTCGGCGTGACGCTGATGTCGCGCTCCACCCGCGGCGTGAGCCTCACGGCCTACGGCACGGCGCTGGTCAAGCGCGCGAGCGTGGTCGAGCAGGAGCTGCGGCACGCGCTGGAAGACATCGAGGCGATCCGCGGGCACGACGAGGCGCAGCTCAACATCGGCTTCACCGCCGTGGCCTCGAGCGGTCCGCTGCCCGATGCGATGGCCTCGTTCCGCAAGCGCTTTCCCAACGTGGCGCTGCGCGGCTTCGAGCTGCGGCCGCAGCAGATCTTCGAGGGCCTGCGCGAAGGCCGGCTCGACCTGGGGCTGGTCTCCACCTGCAACGGGCCGGGCACCAACGCCTTTCAATGGGAGCCGCTGTTCTCGGTGGCCATGCACCTGTCGGTGCGTACCGGCCATCCGCTGCGGCGCGTGCGCAGGCTGCAGCCGCTGCTGGACGCCGACTGGCTGGTACTCGACCCCATCGACGACGCGGGCAGCCCGCTGGTGAGCACGATGAACATGCACGGGCTTGAGATGCCGAAGCGCATGGTGCAGAGCGCGTCGAACCTGCTGGGCCTGCAGCTGGCCACGCAGACCGACCTGATCAGCATGTGGTCGGATTTCGTGTTCCACGGCGCGGGGCCGCTGCGGCTGCAGCCCCACCTGCTCGAGAAGCTGCCGATTGCCGACGAGCTGCCGGACTTCGACGTGTTCCTGGTCTACCGCTCGGCAGACCTCATGACGCACGTGTGCGCCGAATTCGCGAAGGAGGCGCGCCACCATGCGAAGGCGAATCCGCCCTGGCGGCAGCCCCGGCGCAAGGGGAACGCGGCCTAGGCTGCGGGGCTGTTGCTGCCCTCGTCGTCAGCCGGTGCCTCCGGGCGCGTCATCGTCCAGCTCTGCAGCTTGCCGCCGTTGAAGATCGCATCGACGTACGAGCCGCCGCCGTCGGTCCAGCGGTAGTGCTCGGGCTGCTCGTCCTTGGGCGAGCGCAGTTCGCCGAGGGCGCGCGTCATCGCGATCACGTGCATGAGCGTCACGCCCGGCTTGAGCTTGGCGTTGAGCATCACCGCGCTGGCCACGTAGCCCACGGGCCGCTCGGCTGCGCGCTTGAGCACCTGCATGGCGCGGTTGAAGTGCAGCAGCAGGAACATCACGATCGCGCCGCCGGCCAGGGCGACACCGCCCCATCCGGCCGCGCGCCAGGCCAGCGCCATGACGACGATGGCGCCCAGAGGCAATAGAAAGTTCTTGAAATTCATGGCGCGCATTGTCGCCGCCCCTCGAGTGCCCTTCGAAGTAGCCACCCCGACTACCGTAAGGGGCGAAAAACGGTACTCGGCCTCAAAAGCACTTTGCGCGGGCGCATCGGCTGGCACATTTCGCCGCACGGGCATCTGCCCGGGCCACCGAAAAGCGTATGACCATTCCGCGCTCCGTCACATTCGTTCGTCTCACCCTCGCCGCCACGCTCACGGCCGCCGCGCTCAGCGGTTGCTACGTCGTGCCGCTCGGACAACCCGCTCCCTCGGCGCCGCCTTCGCAGGCCTACGCCGTCGCACCGGGCCCGGTCGCACAGACCTTCGCCGCGCGGCTGTATCCGTCGAACGCCGAAGCCTCGCGCTACGGCGTCGTCGCAGGCACGGTGACCAACGACATGAACGGCCGCGGCCACTTCAACGCGCAGATCGGCGGTGAGCAGTTCCAGGGAGAGGCAACCCGGGTCGCCGGCTCGCGGACTGCCGGCGTGGCGAACGCCACCGGCAGCCGCGGCGGCAACCTGAGTTGCCAGTATTCGATGAACTCGGCCACGTTGGGCAGCGGCCAATGCGTGCTCAACAGCGGACCGGCATTCACGATGCACATAGGGGGATAGGGAGGGTAGGCCCGGCGCGCCACCGCGCGCGCCGGGTCATTTTTTCTCCCGGCATCCGGCTCCGGTGAAAGACCGGGTCAGTCGAGGCGGCGGACCACCTCCATCGCCTCCTCGATGCGATCCACCGCGTGGATCGTCAGCCCCTCGATTTCCTTCGCGCCCTTTCGGGGCGCGTTCGCCTTCGGCACCACCGCGACGCTGAAGCCCAGCTTGGCGGCCTCGCGCAGGCGCTCCTGCCCGCGCGGCGCGGGGCGCACCTCGCCGGCCAGGCCCACTTCGCCGAATGCGATGAAGCCCTTGGGCATCGGCTTGCCGCGCAGGCTGGAGGTGATGGCCAGCATCACGGCCAGGTCGGCCGCGGGCTCGCTGATGCGCACGCCGCCCACCGCGTTCACGAACACGTCCTGGTCCATGCAGGCGACGCCCGCATGGCGATGCAGCACCGCCAGCAGCATCGCGAGGCGGTCGCGGTCCAGGCCCACCGAGAGGCGGCGCGGGCTGGGCCCGCCGTTGTCGACCAGCGCCTGGATTTCCACCAGCATCGGCCGCGTGCCTTCTAGCGTGACCAGCACCACGCTGCCCGGCACCGGCTCGGCATGCTGGCTCAGGAAGATCGCGCTCGGGTTGGTCACGCCCTTCAGGCCGCGCTCGGTCATCGCGAACACGCCGATCTCGTTGACCGCGCCGAAGCGGTTCTTGATGGCACGCACGAGGCGGAAGCTCGAATGCGTGTCGCCCTCGAAGTACAGCACCGTGTCGACCATGTGCTCGAGCACGCGCGGACCGGCGAGCGCACCCTCCTTCGTCACGTGGCCCACCAGCACCACGGCCGTGCCGCTGGTCTTGGCGAAGCGCGTGAGATGCGCGGCGCATTCGCGCACCTGCGCCACCGAGCCTGGGGCCGAGGTGAGCTGGTCCGAATAGACCGTCTGGATCGAGTCGATCACCGCGATGGCCGGGCGCGTGGCGTCGAGCGTGGCGATGATCTTCTCGAGCTGGATCTCGGCCAACACCTGCACCTGCGAATGGTCGAGGCCCAGCCGCCTGGAGCGCAGCGCCACCTGCGAGCCGCTTTCCTCGCCGGTGACGTAGAGCGCGTTCTGCCCGGCGTGCTGCAGCGCATCGACCGCCTGCAGCAGCAGCGTCGACTTGCCGATGCCCGGGTCGCCGCCGATCAGCGTGACGCCGCCCGAGACGATGCCGCCGCCCAGCACGCGGTCGAGCTCGTCGATGCCGGTGGGCGTGCGCGCGACGTCGGTCGCCTCGATTTCAGAAAGCGTCGCGAGCTCCGATGCGCCCGCGAGCGATGCGAACTGGGTGCCGAAGCGGTTGTTGGCGGGTCCGCTGCCCGCGCCCGCCACCTGCTCGATGAGCGTGTTCCATGCGCCGCAGCTGGGGCATTTGCCGAGCCACTTCGGGCTGGTGCCGCCGCATTCGCTGCAGACGAAAAGTGTTTTGTCCTTGGCCATCCTTCGAGTTTAGGTGGCCGGACGGGCGAGGCCCCTCAGTCGTTCGCCTGGAAGTTCACCGCCTTCATGATCGCCGCCCAGCGCGCGATGTCCTCGCGCATCGTCTTCAGCAGCGCCTCGGGGCCGTCGCCCACCGGGTACATGCCGTTCTGCAGCAGCTGCTGGCGCACCTCGCGCGAGTTCACGGCGCGCATGAACTCGGCGCGCAGCTGGTCGACCACGGGCTTCGGCGTCTTCAGCGGCGCGTAGTACGCGAACCATGCGGTCGCCACCACGTCCTTCAGGCCGCCCTCGACGAAGGTGGGCACGCTGGGCATCAGCGGCGAGCGCTTCTCGCCGCTGGTGGCGATCACCTTGACGCGGCCGCCCGGCACCATCTGCAGCGCGCCGCCCACGGTGTCGAAGTAGACCGGCACGGTGCCGCCCATCACGTCCTGGCGCGCCGGCGTGGAGCCGCGATAGGGCACGTGCACCATCGAAAGCCCCGCCGCGCGGTTGAGCATCTCGCCGAGGAAGTGCGAAGGCGTGCCCGCGCCGTACGACGCGAAGCTCGCGCCGCCCGGCTGCTTTTTCGCCCATGCGATGAACTCGGGGAGCGTGTTGGCCGGCACGTCCTTGTGCACCACCAGCGCGAGCTCGAAGCGCGCCGCGTTGATGATGGGCTGGAAATCCTTGATCGGGTCGTACGACAGGTTCCTGTAGGCGCTCGGGAACATGGTCATCATGCTGGCCGTGCCCAGCAGCAGCGTGCGACCGTCGGGCGCGGCGGTCTTCACCGCCTCGACCGCGATGCGCCCGGCGGCACCGGAGCGGTTGTCCACGATGAGCGGGCCGAGCGATTCGCGCACTTCCTGTGCGATGGCGCGCGTGAGCACGTCCTGCGTGCCGCCGGCGGGCACGCCGATCAGCACGCGGATGGGGGTTCCCGGCGCGATGGCCGGCTGCGCCTGCACGGTTGCAGCCAGCGGCGCGAGGGCCATGCCGCCGAGCACGGCCAGCGCATGGCGGCGACCTGGCTGGGGCAGGAACTGCGGGTCTGTCGTCATCTGTCTCGTCTCCGTTCTCTTCCGCCGGTGGGGCGCGGTGGATCGGGGCCAATGTAGAGCGCCGACAATTGGTTCATCTAATCAATCATTGCCCGGGCAAACCCTATGCCGATGCACGCACAGCCGCGCACGCTCGACGACCTGCTGCTCTACCGCACCAGCCGGCTGCTGTCGGTGGCGGGCAGCATGGTGATCCGGCTGTGCGAGGGGCGCTTCGGCATCACGCGGCGCGAATGGCGGCTCATCGCCACGCTCGCGGGCCATGGCGCGCTGGGCTCGTCGCAACTGGCCGAGCATGCGCAGCTCGACCGCGCGCGCACCTCGCGCGCGGTGAGCTCGCTGGTCGACAAGGGCCTGGTCTCGCGCGAGCAGCCCGCCGGCGACCGGCGCCATGTGCGTCTGCGCCTGACCTCGGCGGGCACGAAGCTCCATGCGGAGCTCTATCCGCTGGTCTGCGCGATCAACACCGAACTGCTGGGCGCACTGAAGGCAGACGAAGTGGCGCTGCTCGACGACATGCTGCAGCGCCTGCACGCGCGCGGCGAGGCGATGGTGGCGGCCGCGGCCGACCTGCCCAAGGCCGACCGGCGCCGCCGCGAGCCACCGGTCGCGCGCTGAAGCGAGAAGCTCCCGCGGCGCACGGCTCATCCGTGCATACCCTAGGTTTTCGAATCGATCGGAACAGCCACTAGGAAAGCTTCGACGATTCATTTAACATGTTAAGTAATTTCGGAAGAGACGAGCCTTGAGCACGACATTCACTCATCGCAACCTGCCTCGCCTGCTGCTGCAGGCGCGCGAAGCCGTGATGGCCCACACGCGGCCCAGCCTGCGCGAGCACGCGCTGTCAGACCAGCAGTGGCGCGTGCTGCGCGTGCTGGGCGAGCACGGCGCGGTCGACACCGGCCGCGTGGCGCGCGAGGCCTTCATCCTCGGGCCCAGCCTTACAGGCGTGCTCGCGCGCATGGAGCGCGACAACCTCATCACCCGCGCGCGCGATCCGGCCGACCAGCGCCGCACCGTGGTCGAGGCCACGCCACACGGCATGAAGCTGGTGAAGCGCCTGGGAAGCAGCATCGAGGCGCACTACGACTGGATGGAAAAGTCCCTCGGCAAGGCCAAGCTCGCGCAGCTCTACGGGCTGCTCGACGAACTGATCGCACTGGAGCAACCCTCGCCATGAGCAGCATCACTCCCCATTTCCTGCCAACGGGCACGGTGTACGGCACCCTGCTCAACTTCCGCGCCGAGGCAGAAGCCCTCGCGCCGCAGATGACGCAGCCGCCGTACAAGGCACCGCCGAAGGCGCCCGTTCTCTATGTGAAGACGGCCAACACCTGGAGCCCGCACGGCAGCGCCATCACCGTGCCCGCCGCGGTGCCCGAAGTGGAAGTCGGCGCGAGCATCGGCATGGTGATCGGCGCCGAGGGCGACGTCGAAGGCTTCGTGCTGATGAACGACCTGTCGATCCCGCACGCGAGCTTCTTCCGCCCGCCGGTCAAGTTCAAGTGCGTCGACGGCTTCCTCGGCATCGGCCCCGTGCTGCGCGACGCGCAGGAGGTCGCCGACCCCGCGAGCTTCCGCGTCGAGGTGCGCATCAACGGCGAACTCAGGCAGTCGCTCGACTTCTCGCAGCTCGTACGCCCCGCACGGCAGCTGCTCGCCGACGTCGGCGATTTCATGACGCTCGCGCACGGCGACGTGCTGATGCTCGGCTGCGGCCCCGGCCGCCCGCTGGCACGCGCGGGCGACCGCATCGACATCTCCGCCCCGGGCTTCGAAGCCCTGAGCAACACGCTGGCGAAGGAAGCCGCATGAAGCACGCACGCGTCATCTTCGAGGGCCGCGAACATACCGGCACCAGCCACGAATTCAACGGCCAGCCCGACGCCGCCGTGCGGCTGGAAGACGGCCGCGTCGTGCCGCAGGAGCAGCTCGTGTGGCTGCCGCCGCTCGCGCCTACCGCGCGCCCGCGCACCATCCTCGCGCTGGGCCTGAACTACGCCGACCACGCCAAGGAACTCGAGTTCAAGGCGCCAGAGGAACCGCTGGTGTTCGTCAAGGGCCAGAGCACGCTCATCGGCCACCGCCAGCAAACGCACCGCCCCGCCGGCGTGCAGTTCATGCACTATGAATGCGAGCTCGCCATCGTGGTCGGCAAGACCGCGAGGAACGTGAAGCGCGACGACGCCTACGACTTCATCGGCGGCTACACGGTGGCCAACGATTACGCCATCCGCGACTACCTCGAGAACTGGTACCGCCCCAACCTGCGCGTGAAGAACCGCGACACCTGCACGCCGCTGGGCCCGTGGTTCGTGGACGCGGCCGATGTGCCCGACCCGATGGCGCTCGCGCTGCGCACCACCGTCAACGGCACGGTTACGCAGCAAGGCAGCACGCGCGACATGATCTTCGACGCGCCCTTCCTCATCGAGTACTTCAGCCGCTTCATGACGCTCTCGCCGGGCGACCTGATCCTCACCGGTACGCCCGACGGCGTGGTCGACTGCAAGCCGGGCGACGTGGTCGTCACCGAAATCGAAGGCGTCGGCGCGCTGGTCAACACCATCGCGGCCGCCTGAGCCGGCGCGCTGTCACGGCGCGCTTTTTCCTTGCCATATCCATAACCAGATCAGCGGAGACAACACGACATGATCACCGGCAGAAAGCTCCTCCAGTTCACCGCAGCCGCACTGGCGCTGGCCGTCTCGGCCACGGCCCTTGCACAGACCGCCTACCCCGCCAAGCCCGTGCGCTGGGTGGTCGGCTACCCGGCCGGCGGCGGCACCGACTTCCTCGCGCGCACCGTGGGCGCGCAGGTCTCGCAGCAGTTGGGCCAGCCGGTGCTGGTGGACAACCGCCCCGGCGCGGGCGCGATCATCGCGTCGGAGAACGTGGCGCGCTCGCCGGGCGACGGCTACACCGTGTTCTCGGCCGACAACGGCGTGCTGGTCTACAACCCCGCGCTCTACAAGAAGCTGCCCTACGACGCCGAGAAAGACTTCGCGCTCGTCGGCATGATGGGCCGATCGCCGCTCATCATCACGGCCGCGCCGAACGCAGGCATCGCCGATGCGAAGGCGCTGCTGGCCGCGCTCAAGGCCTCGCCCGGCAAATACAGCATCGCGACGCCGGGCACCGGCAGCCCGCACCATCTTGCATACGAACTGTTCCAGCGCGAGGCCGGCGTGTCGATGCTGCACGTGCCCTACAAGGGCGGCGCCCCTGCCCTGCAGGACCTGATGGGCGGACAGGTCGCGCTGATGATGCTCGACCTGCCCAGCGGCGTGAGCGCCGTCAAGGCCGGCAAGGTGATCCCGCTGCTGGCCATGTCGGGCGAGCGCGTGCCGCAGCTGCCCAACGTTCCCACCGCCAAGGAACTCGGCTTCGCCAACGTCGAGGCCTACACATGGCAGGGCCTCGTGACACCCGCGGCCACGCCGAAGGAAGTGCAGGCGAAGCTCGGCAGCGAACTTCAGAAGGCCATGGCCGATGCCGGAGTGAAGCAGAAGCTCTACGACGCCGGCTGGGAGGCACGCCCCGCCGACGCCACCGAAATGACGCGCTACACCGACTCGGAGCGCAAGAAATGGCACGCCCTCATCAAGGCGCGCGACATCAAACTGGACTGACTGAACCGGACTCTCTTCATGCAACAGATCGACCATCTCATCGGCGGCAAGTCCGTCAAGGGCTCGGACTACTTCGAGACCGTCAACCCCGCCACGCAGGAAGTGCTGGCCGAAGTCGCTTCGGGCGGCGAAGCCGAAGTCAACGCCGCCGTGGCCGCCGCGAAGGAAGCCTTTCCCAAGTGGGCCGGCATGCCAGCACCCGAGCGCGCGAAGCTCATCCGCAAGCTCGGCGACCTGATTGCGAAGAACGTGCCCGAGATCGCGCAGACCGAGACCAACGACTGCGGCCAGGTCATCGCGCAGACCGGCAAGCAGCTGGTGCCGCGCGCGGCCGACAACTTCTATTACTTCGCCGAGATGTGCACGCGCGTGGACGGCCACACCTACCCCACGCCCACGCACCTGAACTACACGCTGTTCCATCCGGTGGGCGTGTGCGCGCTCATCAGCCCGTGGAACGTGCCCTTCATGACGGCCACCTGGAAGGTCGCGCCCTGCCTGGCCTTCGGCAACACCGCCGTGCTGAAGATGAGCGAGCTCTCGCCGCTGACGGCAGCTCGCCTGGGTGAGCTGGCTCTGGAAGCCGGCATTCCACCCGGCGTGCTGAACCTGGTGCACGGCTACGGCAAGGAAGCCGGCGAGCCGCTGGTGGCTCACCCCGACGTGCGCGCCATCTCGTTCACCGGTTCCACCGCCACCGGCAACCGCATCGTGAAGAGCGCGGGCCTGAAGAAGTTCAGCATGGAACTCGGCGGCAAGAGCCCCTTCGTGATCTTCGAAGACGCCGACCTCGACCGCGCGCTCGACGCGGCCGTGTTCATGATCTTCAGCAACAACGGCGAGCGCTGCACGGCCGGCTCGCGCATCCTGGTGCAGCAGTCGATCTATGCCGACTTCGCCGCGAAGTTCGCCGAGCGCGCGAAGCGCATCACGGTGGGCGACCCGCTGGACGAGAAGACCATCGTCGGCCCGATGATCTCGCAGGCCCACCTGGCCAAGGTGCGCAGCTACATCGAGCTGGGCCCGAAGGAAGGCGCGACGCTGCTGTGCGGCGGCCTGGAAGCTCCGTCGAACCTGCCCGACCGCGTGAAGAAGGGAAACTACGTCGCGCCCACCGTGTTCGCCGACGTCGACAACCGCATGAAGATCGCGCAGGACGAGATCTTCGGCCCAGTGGCCTGCCTGATTCCGTTCAGGGACGAGGCGCACGCCATCGAGCTCGCCAACGACATCCAGTACGGCCTGAGCAGCTACGTGTGGACCGAGAACATCGGCAAGGCGCACCGCGTGGCCGCCGCCGTGGAAGCCGGCATGTGCTTCGTCAACAGCCAGAACGTGCGCGACCTGCGCCAGCCCTTCGGCGGCACCAAGGCCTCGGGCACGGGCCGCGAAGGCGGCACCTGGAGCTACGAAGTGTTCTGCGAGCCGAAGAACGTGGCGGTGTCGCTGGGCTCGCACCACATTCCGCACTGGGGCGTGGCGTGAGCATGCAACGCCGCACGCTGCTGCAAGGCGCGGCTGCATTCGCGGCCCTGCCCTCGCTCGCTCGCGCACAGGGCACATGGCCCGCCAAGCCGATCCGCGTGATCGTGCCCTTCACGCCCGGCGGCACCACCGACTTCGTCGCCCGTCTCGTCGGCACCGAGCTGTCGAAGACGCTGGGCCAGCCGGTGATCGTCGACAACAAGCCCGGCGCGGGCACGGTGATCGGCGTGGACGCTGCGGCCAAGGCCGCGCCCGACGGCTACACCTTCGTCTGCGTGGCCAACAGCTTCACGGCCAACCAGACGCTGATCCGCAAGCTGCCCTACGACACGCAGAAAGACCTGCGCCCCGTGGCGCTCATGGGCATGTCGGAACACGTGCTGGCCACGCACCCCAACAGCGGCCTGAAGACGCTGGCCGACCTGCGCAACCAGGCGAAGGCCAAGCCGGGCACGCTGAGCTTCGCCTCCTTCGGCAACGGCACCTCGGCCCATCTCTCGGGCGAGATGTTGAAGCTGCAGATGGGCCTGGACATCGTGCACGTTCCCTACAAGGGCCAGGGCCCGGCGCTCACCGACCTGCTCGGCGGGCAGGTGACGATGATGTTCGGCAACTGGCCGGAGTTCCGCGGCCACATCCAGAGCGGCAGGCTGGTCGCGCTGGGCATGGCGACCGCGCAGCGCTCGCAGTACGCACCGGCCATACCCACACTGGCCGAACAGGGTGTGCCCATCGAGTCCAATTCGTGGAACGGCCTGCTGGCCCCGGCCGGCACGCCCGACGCCGTCGTGCAGCGCATGAACGCCGAGGTGAACCGCGCGCTCGCGGGTCCCGCCGTGACCGATGCCTTCCACAAGGGCGGCATCGCCTCGCTGTCGGGCACTCCCGAGCGCTTCGCGGCCTTCATCCAGAGCGAGATCGCGAAGTACGGCGACGTGATCCGCAAGGCCAACATCCAGATCGAGGGCTGAACGATGAGCCTCTATGCGATGCAGAAATTCCTGTTCGCGCTCAACCGCGAGCCGGAAGTGCAGCGGCGCTATGCCGAAGGCGGCGCTACGCGCGCGGCGCTGCTGGGCGCCTACGACTTCACGGACGAGGAACGCGAAGCCATCGACACCGGCGATATCGGCAAGCTCTACGTGCTCGGCTGCAACGGCCAGCTGCTGATGCACTTCGCGCCGCTGCTGGGCATCCCATGGGCCGACTACCTCGAGGCCATGCGCGAGGGTGTGCGCAAGTACGGCCCGGTGCGCGCGGGCATCTACGCAATGACAACGGGCACGGACGAAAAGGTGGCAGGCGTATGAGTCTCGTATTCGCAGGCGTGTGCAGCCACGCCCCTGGCATCACCGGCCGCGCGCATCTTGCCGACCCTGCCGTGAAGGACGAGTTCCACGCGCAGTTCCATCGCTTCGGCGAGGCGATGCGCGCGACGAAGCCCGACGCGGTGATCGTGATCGCCGCCGAGCACTTCGCGAACTTCTTCATGAACAACATGCCGGCCTACGCGATCGGCATGGCCGACAGCTACGAAGGCCCCATCGAAGACCCGAAGTGGCTGGGCATCGAGAAGCACCGCATCCCGGGTGACGCCGCGCTGTCGCAGCGGCTGATCCGCGAGGTGATGCAGACGGTGGACGTGGCCTATGCGGAGGAATGGAAGTTCGACCACGGCATCATGGTGCCGCTGAACTTCCTCACGCCGAAGTTCGACACCAAGGTCATCCCCGTGAACATCAACTGCCAGGGCCCGCCGCTCACGCCGCTGCACCGCGCCTGGGCCTTCGGCGAGGCATTGCGCCGCGCCTGCGACAAGGTACCCGAGCGCATCGCGCTGGTGGGCACGGGCGGCATCTCGCACTGGCCGGCCACGCCCGACTCGGGCAAGGTCAACGCCGAGTGGGACGCGGAGTTCATGCGCCGCTGGTGCGCCAACGACCGCGAGACGCTGCTCTCGCAGGCCGACTACGGCGACGAGGCCACCTACCGCGAGGCGGGCCAGGGCGGCTTCGAGATCCGCACCTTCATCAGCGTGGCGGCGGCCGCGCGCGGCAAGGGCGAGATCTTCCACATGAAGGCGATCCCGATCTTCGCGGTGACCTGCACGGCCGCGACGATGTCGGTGGAATGAACGGAGAGCTGCACCCATGCCCCATCTCGTGATCCTCTACACGCCGAACATCGAGGCCGAGACCGACATGTCGGCCCTGTGCCGCACGCTGGCCGACACCATGCTGAAGCAGCGCGACGAGGCCGACAAGCCGGTGTTCCCCATCGGCGGCACGCGCGTGCTGGCCTACCCCGCCGCGCACTATGCGGTGGCCGACGGCAAGGCCGACTACGCCTTCGTCTACCTCAACATCCGCATGGCCGCCGGGCGCTCCGAGGCCGTGAAGAAGAAGGCCGGCGACGAGCTGCTGGCCGACGTGCGCTCGCATTTCGCGCCGATCTTCGAGAAGCGCCACATCGGCATCACGCTGCAGATCGACGAAAGCCCGGGGCAGGTGTACGACGGCAAGCACAGCAACCTGCATCCGCTGTTCAACAAGAGCTGAACGACGACAAGAGAAGAACGGACCCACATGCTCTCCAAAGCCACCATCGCCCAACTGGCCGCCGAGCTGCACGAAAGCGAGAAGTCGCGCGTGCAGGTCGAGCACTTCTCCAAGCGCTTTCCCGAGATGACCGTCGAGGACGGCTACGCCATCTCGCGCGAATGGGTGAAGACCAAGATCGCCGAGGGCCGCACCGTGAAGGGCCACAAGATCGGCCTCACCTCGCGCGCCATGCAGCAGTCGAGCCAGATCGACGAGCCCGACTACGGCACGCTGCTGGACGACATGTTCTTCGAGCAGGGCGGCGACATCCCGTTCAAGCGCTTCATCGCGCCGCGCATCGAGGTCGAGCTGGCCTTCATCCTCGGCAGGAAGCTGCAGGGCCCGAACGTGACCATCTTCGACGTACTGGCCGCCACCGACTACGTGGTGCCCGCCATCGAGATCATCGACGCGCGCATCGAGCAGTTCGACCGCCACACCAAGGCCCCGCGCAAGGTGTTCGACACCATCTCCGACAACGCGGCCAATGCCGGCATCGTGATGGGCGGGCGGCCCGTGAAGCCCGACGCGGTGGACCTGCGCTGGGTGAGCGCGCTGCTCTTCAAGAACGGCGTGATCGAGGAATCGGGCGTGGCCGCGGCCGTGCTCAACCACCCGGCCACCGGCGTGGCCTGGCTTGCGAACAAGCTCGCGCCCTGGGACGAATGCCTGGAGGCCGGTGAAGTGGTGCTGGGCGGCTCGTTCACGCGGCCGACCACCGCCGTGCCGGGCGACACCTTCCATGCCGACTACGGTCCGCTGGGCTCCATCTCATTCCGCTTTGTCTGAAGAGAACACCATGCACACCCCCATCAACACCTTCAAGCAGGCCCTCGAGGCCGGCAAGCCCCAGATCGGCCTTTGGGTCGGGCTGGCCGACGGCTACGTGGCCGAGATCCTGGCCGGCACCGGCTACGACTGGCTGCTGGTCGACGGCGAGCACGCGCCCAACGACGTGCGCTCGGTGCTCGCGCAGCTGCAGGGCATTTCCAGCGCATGGTCGGCGCAGGCCGAGGCAGACCGCTCGCACCCGGTCGTGCGCATTCCGGTGGGCGACACGACGCTGATCAAGCAGTACCTCGACATCGGCGCGCAGACGCTGCTGGTGCCGATGGTCGACACGGCGGAGCAGGCCGCGCGGTTGGTGCAGGGCATGCGCTACCCGCCCGAGGGCATCCGCGGCATGGGCAGCGCGCTGGCGCGTGCCTCGCGCTGGCAGGCCTACCCCAACTATCTGCACGAGGCCAACGCGCAGACCTGCCTGCTGGTACAGGCCGAGACGGTCGAGGCGATGAAGAACCTCGACGCCATCGCGGCCACGCCGGGCGTGGACGGCGTGTTCATCGGCCCGGCCGACCTGTCGGCCTCGATGGGCTTCGTGGGCCAGCCCAACCACCCGGAGGTGCAGGCGGTGATCGCCGACGCCATCGCGCGCATCCTCAAGGCAGGCAAGGCGCCGGGCATCCTGTCGACCACCGAGGAGCAGGCGCGCAAGTGGCTCGCGGCCGGCGCGCTCTTCGTGGCGGTGGGCGTGGACACCATCGTGCTGGCGGCGGCGGCGAAGCAGCTGCTGGCCAAGTACAAGGCGGCGCCCGGCGCGGCCTCGCCCAACGGCTACTGATCTCTTTTCTTCTTCACACGGGAGCACTCGCCATGCAACGCATGACCCTCGCGGCCCTGGCCGCGGCAGCCACCCTGTTCCTCGCCGCCTGCGCGCCCATGGGCGGCGGCAAGCAGGGAACCACCGCCCAGCAGGAAGCCAACCGCCAGGCCGTGCTCGCCTTCTACGAGAAGGGCCTCAACCAGAAGGACGCCGACGCGGCCCTGCAGTACGTGGGCAACCGCTACGTGCAGCACAACCCCACGGCGGCCGACGGCCCCGAGGGCTTCCGCAAGTTCATCGCCTTCCTGCGCGAGAAGTTCCCGAACTCCAGGAGCGAGATCAAGCGCAGCTTCGTCGACGGCGACTACGTGATCCTGCACGTCAACGCGATCCGCGAGCCGGGCACGCGCGGCAGCGCCATCGTCGACATCTTCAAGCTGGAGAACGGGAAGATCGTCGAGCACTGGGACGTGGTGCAGCCGGTGCCAGAGACCGCCGCGAACAAGAACGGCATGTTCTGACCCACCTTCTTCTTCCACGACCAGCCAGCCCCGACGCCAGCCGATGACCACGCCCGACGATCCGAACCGCAGCAACAGCGGCAACAAGCGCTTCCGCTCCGCCACCATCCGCGAGGGCACGATCCGCGCGACCACGCGCAGCTTCCTGCACGCGCTGGGCCAGGACGACGAGGACATCGCGCGCCCGCACGTGGGCGTGTTCCACACCGGCGGCGAGATGAGCCCGTGCAACCTCAACCTGCGCGAGCAGGCGCAGCACGCCAAGACCGGCATCTACGCCGGCGGCGGCACGCCGCACGAATGCCCGGTAGTGTCGATCAGCGACGGGCTGACGATGGCGCACTCGGGCATGCGTTTCTCGCTGATCTCGCGCGAGCTCATCGCCGACAGCGTGGAGGCCTCCACGCGCGGCCACCAGTGGGACGGCATCTTCGCCATCGGCGCCTGCGACAAGAACCTGCCGGGGCTGATGATGGGCATGGTCCGCTGCAACGTGCCCAGCGTGTTCGTGCACGGCGGCTCGGCGCTGCCGGGCCAGATGCCGGGGCCCGACGGGCAGGACCTGAACGTGGTCGACACCTACGAGACCATCGGCAAGGTGCTGGCCGGCACCGCCACGCACGACGAGCTCGACGCCATGAGCCGCGCCTGCCTGCCCACCGCCGGCGCCTGCGCGGGGCAGTTCACGGCCAACACCATGGGCATGGTGTCGGAGGCGCTGGGCCTCGCGCCCATCGGCTCCAGCATGGTGCCGGCCGTGTTCAGCGAACGCGCGCCGCTGATGCGCCGTGCCGCCAAGACGCTGATGAAGGCGGTGTTGGGTGACGGCCCGCTGCCGCGCGACATCGTCACGCGCAAGGCGCTCGAGAACGCCTGCGCCATCGTCTCGGCCACCGGCGGCTCGACCAACGCGGCGCTGCACCTGCCGGCCATCGCGCACGAGGCGGGCATCAAGTTCCACCTCGACGACGTGGCCGAAATCTTCGCGCGCACGCCGCTCATTGCCGACCTGCGCCCGGGCGGCAGGTACCTGGCGCGCGACGTGTTCTACATCGGCGGGGCGGGCGTCATCCTGCGCACGCTGCTGGAGCAGGGCTTCCTGCACGGCGACGCGCTCACCTTCACCGGCCGCACGATGGCCGAGGAACTGGCCGGCGCCCTCGCGCCCGACGGCCGCGTGGTGCGCGAGGCCGGCAACCCGATCACGCGCGACGGCGGGCTGGCGGTGCTCAAGGGCAACCTGTGCCCCGACGGCGCGCTACTCAAGACGGCCGGGCTCAAAGGCCTCGTGTTCCGCGGCCCGGCACGCGTCTTCAATTCGGAGGAAGAGGCGCAGACGGCCGTGCAGAACCGCAGCTACGAGGCGGGCGACGTGATAGTGATCCGCAACGAAGGGCCCAAGGGCAGCCCCGGCATGCGCGAGATGCTGGGCATCACCGCCCTGCTCTACGGCCAGGGCATGGGCGACAAGGTGGCGCTGCTGACCGACGGGCGCTTCTCGGGCGCGACGCGCGGCCTGTGCATCGGCTACGCGGGGCCCGAGGCGGCGGACGGCGGCCCGATCGCGGCGCTGCGCGACGGCGACATGGTGTCGATCGACGCGCGGGCGGAAGCGCGCTCGATCACGGTCGATCTCGCGGCCGAAGAAATCGCTGCGCGGCTCGCCGGACGTGAGGTAAACGCGGGGGTCGCGCGCGGCGGCCTGCTGGAAAAATACGCGCTCACCGTGCGCCCTGCCCACCAGGGCGCCGTGACCCACTCGGGCGCGGTCACCTGGCTGCGCGACGAGTCCTGATCGACCCTCCATAACCACCGTCCGGAGAGAGACACCATGAGCTTCACGCGCCGCCAGATCCTGCAGACCACCAGTGCATCCGCCTTGATGGCCAGCCTTGGCCAGAACGTCTTCGCGCAGGCGACGACGAACATCGAGACCGCGACCATCGTCACCGGCTTCGCGGCCGGCGGCACGTCCGACACCACCTGCCGCCGCCTGGCGACGAAGCTCGGCGGGGACTACGCGAAGACCGTGGTGGTGGAGAACCGCACCGGCGCGGGCGGCCAGATCGCCGTGGGCTACGTGAAGGGCAAGCCGGCCGACGGCAGCACCATCCTGCAGACGCCGACCTCGATCCTCACGATCTACCCGCACATCTACAAGAAGCTGCCGTACGACCCGATGGTCGACATCACGCCGGTCAGCCTGGCCTGCATCTTCGACTTCGGCTTCGCCGTGGGCCCGGCCGTGCCCGCCAGCGTGAAGACCGTGCCCGAGTTCCTGGCATGGGCCAAGGCGAACCCGGCAGGCGCCAACTACGGCTCGCCGGCCGCCGGCTCCACGCCGCACTTCATCGGCGCTCTGCTGGGCAAGAAGGGCGAGGTCGAGCTCAAGCACGCGGCCTACCGCGGCACGCAGCCGGCCATGCTCGACCTGCTGGGCGGCAACATTTCGGCGGTATCGGGCCCCATCGGCGACATCACGCAGCACCTGCCCACCGGCAAGGTGCGCATCCTGGGCGTGTCGGGCGCCAAGCGCAGCCGCTTCGCGCCCGAAGTGCCCACCTTCGGCGAACAGGGCCTGAAGGACATGGCGCACAGCGAGTGGTTCGCCTTCTTCCTGCCGGCCAAGGCCTCGCCCGAGCTGGTGGCGAAGCTGAACGCCGCGATGAAGAGCGCGCTCGCGCAGAAGGACGTGATCGACGGCCTCGGCACCTTCGGCCTGGAAGCGATGTCTTCCACGCCGGCCGAGCTGACCGAACTGCTGAAGAAAGACACCGCCAAGTGGGCGCCGATCGTGAAAGAGGTCGGCTTCACCGCGGAGGGTTGAAACACATGAAGGAACTGCCATGAACACACTCGCCAATCCCGTGCCATCGTCGACCTCGGCGCTGGTCCATCCCTCGATCCACCCGGACGAGCGCGCCGCGCGCGAAGAGCTCGCGGCCTGCTATCGCGTGTTCGCGATGCTGGGCTGGACGGAGATGATCTACAACCACATCACCGTTCGGCTGCCCGACAGCGTGACGGGTGGCGAGAAGCAGTTCCTCATCAATCCCTTCGGCCTGCACTACAGCGAGGTCACGGCCAGCAACCTGGTGAAGATCGACCTGCAGGGCAAGGTGCTCGACGGTTCGTCGTACCCGGTGAACCCGGCCGGCTTCACGGTGCATGCGGCGATTCACGACGGCCTGGAAGGCGCGCACTGCGTGATGCACACGCACACCACGGCCGGCGTGGCCGTGGCCTGCCTGCAGGGAGGCCTGCAGCAGACCAATTTCTATACGGCGCAGCTGCACGGCATGGTGGCGTACCACGACTTCGAGGGCATCACCATCCATGCCGACGAAGGTCCGCGCCTCTTGAAGAGCATCGGCGACCGCAACGCGGTGATCCTGCGCAACCACGGCCTGCTGGCCTGGGGGCAGACGCTGCCGCAGACTTTTGCCATTCTTTGGACGCTGCAGCGCGCTTGCGAGATCCAGATGGCGACCTTCTCGATGGGCCAGGCGATTCCGGTGAGCGAGGAGATCGCGCGGCGCTGCACGCGCGACGCACTGCAGTTCAGCCCCGAGCACGGCGCGGGCCAGGACGTGTTCAATGCGCTGGTGCGGCAGGTGGACCGCATCGATCCTTCCTACCGCAACTGAACCGGAACGACCCAAGCTCATGAAGATCTGCATCTACGGCGCCGGCGCGATCGGCGGATGGATCGGCGTCGGCCTCGCCCAGGCGGGGGAGCGCCTCAACGTGGTGGCGCGAGGCGCCACGCTCGAAGCATTGCAGCGCGACGGCCTGTCGCTGATGCGCGGCGACGTGCGCACGCGCGTGCCGGTCAACGCGGTGGCCGACCCCGAGGCCCTGGGCGTCCAGGACCTGGTGGTCATCGCGGTGAAGGCGCCCGCGCTGGCTGGCGTGGCCGAGCGCATCGGGCCGCTGATCGGCGCCGACACCATCGTGCTGGTGGCGATGAACGGCGTGCCGTGGTGGTTCCTGGAAGGCGGCTTCGGCGGCCCGATCACCGGCCACCGCCTCGCGGCCGTGGACCCCGACGGCGCCATCGCGCGCGCCATTCCGTCGCGCAACGTGGTCGGCTGCGTGGTGCACGCGAGCTGCTCGCTCGACGCGCCGGGCGTGGTCCGGCATCACTTCGGCAACGGGCTGATCATCGGCGAGCCCTCGGGCGAGGCCACGCCGCGCGTGCAGAAGCTGCTGGCGCTGCTGAAGAGCACCGGCATCGACACCACGCTGTCGCCGCAGATCCAGAAGGACGTGTGGTTCAAGCTGTGGGGCAACATGACGGTGAACCCGATCAGCGCCCTCACCGGCTGCACCACCGACCTGATCATGGGCGACGACTACGTGCGCGGCTTCATCTCGGCGGTGATGCTGGAGGCCAAGGAGATCGGCCGGCGCATCGGCATCGAGATCACCCAGAGTCCGGAAGACCGGCACGAGATCACCAAGAAGCTGGGCGCGTTCAAGACTTCCATGCTGCAGGACGTGGAGGCCGGGCGCTCGGTGGAACTGGACGCGCTGGTGACGGTGGTGCGCGAACTGGGCGAGCTGACGGCGGTGGCCACGCCGTTCACCGACGCGCTGCTCGGCCTGGCGCGCCTGCGCACGCGGCAGCTCGGGCTGTACTGATCCCCGGGGCGGGATCGCCGATCGGGGCCGGCCGGCGCCAGTCAGGCCGCGCACAGGTTCGGCTCGCAGACTGAAGAACGACGGGTTGGGGGTTGCGGGGGGCCGCAAACCCTGTACACCCGCGTTTCTTCTTGGGCTATCCTCTCGCCACTCAAAATGCACGTAGCGATTTATTACACACCACCAAGGCTGCCTGCATGTCTGAGAACAAGGGGAGACGGATGCGTTTGATCTTCATCGAGCTGCTGGTGGCGCTGGTGTTGCTGCCCATCAGCGGCCTGTTCTGGTGGTGGGCCTTCGGCATGGGCGGCCTCGCCGTGGCCGGCTTCGTGGTGGTTGCCGGCGGCGCGCTCTACCTCGTCGTGCGGGGCGTGCGCTCGGCCAAGAACCAGCTCGGCCACCCCGGCGACGACCGCGAGCAATGAGCCGCGGGGCCTGCAACGGGCCCCATTTCGCAGCCCGGCACAGAAACATTCGCATTCAATTCGCCGGGGTTCGGCACAATATTTCTCCTGTATTTGGCGCCTCGAGCGGCAGTGGCAGCCGCTCATGAACCCTTTTTTCTGATTTATCCGATCCTTTGCACCGGTCGGCCCCGGTTTCAATGATCGGTAATATGAAACATATTCCGGCTCCAGGAATTGCGGGCATCAACAGGCAATACAAAAGTCTTGCCCGGCTCCGAGCAAATCAGAACCCGTACGGAATACGCTCCAGATTAGCCTGAAATCATTCTTCGGCTTCATGGAACGCCATTGCACGCAGTTGGTGCTTTCAGCCCCGTCGAGGGGCGCTCAATTTCCGGATTAATTAGAAAAACGTACTGTCTGCCGGATTCCGCAGCATTCCAGTCGATCATTGCCTCGCCGAAGCCATTTGTTGCCTCCGGCAGGCACTTTGATGTTCCCGGCCCACGGCTTGTCAGCCGCCTCCTACCGGGACACATTTCTTTACAAATTCGAACGCAATATCAAAAACCCTATACAACCTGACTTTGTGGATCGAAAACCACAATCTCCCGGCTGTGCGGGGTAATAAATAGGTCGCAATTTCCGGCCTTCGGAACAGCCTGCAAAACGGGCATTCCTCGCCTCATTTCCCCAGTGAAAACAGACAGGCGACAGGCCTGCCGGAACATGACCCTGTGGCTGGCGTGGTCGACGCACGAATAGACACGTCACTTGCGTCTACTCCACCAAAAAGTTGCCTTGCGAAGGCAGCGACAATTCGCGCTCTCGCCGACCTGCCGATAAATCGTCGACTGCCCGGAATAAACCTCCCTCAATAAAAAGAATTAACCGGCGCAATCGATGCCAAATCAGGCTCGGGCTTTGCATGTGCAATCGCAGTTTTTGAAATAACCAAGTTCGCAATGGAGTTCCATTTGACCCGCTACCTGTACCTGACGGGGTGGATCGCCGCCCTGGCCGGTGCGCTGGCGCTTCAGGGCTGCGCGCCGGGCTTCGGCTCGGTGGTGGCCTACGAGCCCGACCAGAGTCCCGCGCCGGCCCTCGCGGCCGACGGCATGCCGGCCGAAGGCGGGCTGGTGCCGATCTCGCCGAGCCTCATCCGGGCCATGGCCGACGCGCGACCCACTGCCGTTCCGCCGGACGTGAAGGCGCTGTTCGGCGAAGCGCCGGTCTACACCATCGGGCCGGGCGACGTGGTGGGCGTGGTCGTCTACGACCACCCCGAGTTGCTGCCCCACGCCGGCGCCGTGATCTCCCAGCAGGTGGACCCCACCGGCATCAGCGTGGCGCCCGGCTTCATCGTCGACGCCTCGGGACAGATCAGCTTTCCGTACATCGGGCGCGTGAAGATGCAGGGCCTGACCGAGATCGAGGCCTCCGACCTGATCGCCAAGCAGATCGCCAGGTACATCAAGGATCCGCAGGTGACGGTGCGCATCCAGTCCTTCAGAAGCCGCCGCGCCTTCGTGGAAGGCGAGGTGAACTCGCCGGGGCTGCAGATCTTCACCGACGTGCCGATGACGCTGGCCGAGGCGCTCAACCGCGCCGGCGGCATCACGGCCGCGGGCGACCGCTCGTTCATCACGCTCACGCGCGGCGACAGGACCACGCTCATCGACCTGCCGAAGCTGCAGGACATCGGCGTCGGCGCCAGCCGCATCCCGCTTCAGAGCGGCGACGTGGTGCAGGTGCGCAACCGCGACGAGAGCAAGGTGTTCGTGATGGGCGAAGTGCTCAAGCCTTCCGCGCTGACCATGCACAACGGCAAGCTCAGCCTCAACGAGGCGCTGGGCGAGGCCGGCAGTGCGAACCTGGGCACCGCGAACACGGGGCAGATCTACGTCGTGCGCAACGGCGGCGGCAGCAACGACGCCGGCGGCGCCAGGAGCACGCCGGCCGTCTTCCATCTCAACGCGAAGAACCCCGCCGCGCTCGCGCTGGCCGACCGCTTTCCGCTGCAGCCGCGCGACGTGGTCTACATCGACTCCGTGCCGCTGGTCACCTGGTACCGGGTGGCCAGCCTGATCCTGCCGGCGACCCAGGCGCTCTACAACAGCGACCAGGTCTACATGAACCACCGATGAGATCCGTGCTGACCGTCTGCATCGGCAACATCTGCCGAAGCCCCATGGCCGAGGGCCTGCTCGCGGCGGGACTGCCGGGGCTGCGCGTGTTCTCCGCGGGCACCGGTGCGCTCATCGGCAAGCCCGCCGACGCCAAGGCCCAGGCGCTCATGAAGAAGCGCGGCCTCGACATCTCGGGCCACGTCGCGCAGCAGGTGAGCCAGCTGCTGTGCCGGCAGGCCGACCTGATCCTGGTGATGGACCGCGATCAGCGCCGCCACCTCGAGTCGACCTACCCCTTCGTGCGCGGCAAGGTGTTCCGCATCGCCGAATTCGACGGGCACGACGTGCCCGATCCCTATGGAAAAGACGAAGCCGCGTTCGAGCACGCCCTGGCGCTGATCGATGCCGGCACCCGCGCATGGATCGACCGCATTCTGAAAATCACAAAACCCGAGCAGCAAACGACATGAACGCAACCCAGCAAGCCGCGCTGCCGCTGCAAGCCATGGAAGAGGATGGTGATGGCATCAACCTGGCCGAGTACCTGGACATCCTGATCGACAACCGCTGGCTCGTCGCGGCCATCGCCGTCGTGGCCGTGCTGCTGGGCACGGCGTACGCCTTTCTCGGCAAGCCGGTCTACGAAGGCAACGTCGCGGTGCAGGTCGAAGACTCCGGCAACTCGGCCGGGAGCTTCCTGGGCGATGCGGCCTCTTCGCTGCTGAGCGTGAAGACGCCGGCCGCGGGCGAGATCGAAATACTTCGCTCGCGCGCCATCCTCGGCAAGGCGGTGGAGAACACCAAGCTCTACATCAGCGCCCGGCCGCGCTACGCGCCCTTCGTGGGCAGCTGGCTCGCGCGCCGCGCCACCGAGCTTTCGGACCCCGGCTTCATGGGGCTCTCGGGCTACGTGACGGGCACCGAGAAGATCCTCGTGCCGAAGTTCGACGTGCCCGTCGACTTCGAGGACAAGAAGTTCACGCTGACCCTCGGCACCGACGGCCAGTACGAGCTGAGCAACCCGGACATCGACACACCCATGAAGGGCCGCATCGGCACCCTGATGGAAGCGAAGGTGCCGGGCGTTCCCAACGGCAACCTGAGCCTGATGGTCACGAGCATCGAGGCCAAGCCCGGCGCGCAGTTCGTGCTCGTGCGGTCTTCGACGCAGCTCACGCTGCTGGCGCTGCAGGACGCGCTCAAGGTGGTCGAGAAGGGCAAGCAGTCGGGCGTGCTCGACGTGAGCTGGAAGAACCCCGACGCCGAGAAGCTCACGCAGCTGCTCAACGAGATCGGCCGGCTCTACGTGCGCCAGAACATGGAGCGCAAGGCGGCCGAGGCGGAGAAGACGCTGGGCTTCCTCGACGGAGCCCTGCCGCAGTTCAAGAAGCAGCTCGAGCAGTCGGAAGACATCTACAACCGCTACCGCAACCAGAACGGCACCGTCAGCCTCGACGACGAGGCGAAGAACGCGCTGACCCAGACGGTCGACCTGCAGTCCAAGCTGCTCGAGGCGGAGCAGAAGCGGCGCGAGCTCACGTCGCGCTTCACGAGCGAGCATCCCAACGTGCAGACGCTGGACGCGCAGGTCGCCGCCTGGAAGAGCGCGCTGGCCACCGTCGACGCGCGCATCCGCAAGATGCCCGAGCTGCAGCAGAACACGGTGCGCATGCAGCGCGACATCAAGGTGAACACCGACCTGTACGTGTCGCTGCTCAACAGCTCGCTGCAGATGCGGCTGGCCAAGGAGGGCAAGGTGGGCAACGTTCGCCTGCTCGACGAGGCCATCGTTCCGGAAGAACCGGTGTGGCCCAAGCGGCCGCTGGTCATCGCGCTGGCGGCGATCCTCGGGCTGGCCGCCGGCTTCGGCGCCGCGATCGCGCGCAGCTCCTTCTTCGGCGGCATCCGCAATCCGGCCGAGATCGAGAACCACACCGGCCTCAACGTCTACAGCAGCGTTCCGCTCAGCGCCGCGCAGCGCACCATCGACAGGAACATCGAGAACAAGCTTGCCGGCAAGCACGTGCTCGCACACCTTCAGCCGGAGGACCCGGCGGTGGAAAGCCTGCGCAGCCTGCGCACGGCGCTGCAGTTCGCGATGCTGGAGGCGACCAACAACCGCCTGCTCATCTCGGGCGCGACGCCCGGCGTTGGCAAGACCTTCATCTCGGTCAACTTCGCGGCGATCACCGCGGCCACCGGAAAGCGCGTGCTGCTGATAGATGCCGACCTGCGCAAGGGCCGGGTCAGCCAGTTCTTCTCGATCCCGCGCTCCTCCGGCCTGTCGGAACTGATCGCCGGGACGCTGGACTTCAAGCAGGCCATCCGCCCCGCCGTGCTGCCCAACCTGGACATCATGACCACGGGGGTGCTGCCGCCGAACCCGGCGGAGCTGCTGACCAGCGAGTCCTTCGTGCACGTGCTGGAAAAGCTGTCGCCGCAGTACGACCTCGTGGTCATCGACACCGCCCCGGTCCTGGTGGCCGCCGACACCGCCTCGGTGGCGCCGCTCGCCAGCACCCTGCTGCTCGTGGCACGAGCCGAAAAGACCCAGCTGGGCGAATTGAACGAAACCGTCAGAAGGCTCGCCCATGCGGGCAGAACTGTAAATGGCGTAATTCTGAATGCTATTGATTTAAGCCGCCGCCACGCTGGAAGCGGGGGTTACAAATACGGCGCTTACAAACAGTTGCAATACACATACAATACCAACAGGGATTCCACTTAGACCGACTGAATTGGAGTTAAATTCAAAATCATGCGACGGATTTCAGCCTGGCGCATCGATTAAATACTCAAATAGTATTCGGAATAAAAAGGCATTACAAATGACTGCTAGTTCATTCGTATTGCCTTCATCGAGTCATTTGGCCGCGCAATAGTTTCTGCACCGCAGACACTAAGAGGCATTTGTGCGGGTAGTGTCGGCCAAAAATACAGGGCCATAACCGAGGATCTGCGGGCATTTGCCCGCATGAGGAAAGGTGCGTCAAAAATGAAAGCATTTCGACGGGAAATCTTGTCGCGCTTCAAATCCGGATGGAAAAACCCCATGGGCAATCTCCGTCCCGAGGAATCGCTCGTACCGCAAGGCTGGGATATCTCCGAGGCCAGCGGTGAAATGGCCCGCGGCGGCTCGCAATCCGGAATCAGCCATTCGCCATTGCTGAAGGTCGCGAAAAGATCGGTGGATATCGGCGCCGCTCTTTTCTTCTTTGCCGCCTTCGGCTGGCTTTTCGTGCTGCTCGGCCTGTGCGTTTTCGCCAGTTCCGGCGCACCGGTGCTCTATTACCAGCCGCGATACGGAAAGAACGGACGGGTATTCCGCTTCTACAAATTCCGCTCGATGATCGCCAATTCGGCCCAGGTGCTGGAAGAGCACCTGAAGAACAATCCCGAGGCGCGCCGCCAATGGGACGAATACCAGAAGCTGGACGATGACCCGCGCATCACCCGGTTCGGCAAATTCATCCGAAAGACCAGCCTCGACGAATTGCCGCAATTCTGGAACGTGCTGATGGGCGACATGAGCCTGATCGGCCCCCGCCCCTGCATGCTCGAGCAGAAGGAGCTCTATGGCCACAACTGGTCGCATTACTGCGCCGTGCGGCCCGGAATTACCGGCCTCTGGCAGGTCAGCGGGCGCAACCAGCTGACCTACAACGCTCGCGTCGCGCTCGACGTGAGATATGTCGAGACCCTTTCCGTCGGGAAGGACGTCGACATCTTCTTCAGGACCATCTGGGTGGTTGCTGCCGGTCACGGGTCGCGATGAATCTCGTCGGTCCCGGGTGATCGGCTCCGGCCGGATCGGTCGGAGTCCGTCTTCCACGGAGTCCGCGCCGCAAGGCCGGACAGACCTTCTTTCGCTTTGCAAATGATCGGATTGGAATCCACATGCGGATGAGCCACGCCATTCCAGGTCCGGCCGCGACACCACGAACAACAACAAGAAGAGGCACGCGCCGCTTCAACCAGTACTCGATTGCCGGAGTGCTGATCGTGTTCGTGTACGTGATCATCTATGCGTATTTCCGGGAAATGCTTCCCGAGAAATGGAGCGTCGATTCGGCAAAGATCCTCGAGATCCTGAATTACGGCGGAACGGACGAAATGGACAATTCGTTCGCCGTCACGGCCGCGCTGTTCAGCATCATCGGATCGGAAAACCTCGACGTCTTCACTTGCATCAGCAGCGCGATATTTCTTTTCTTCGCGACGCACAAGATCCGCAGGGCCGGCGATTTCTTTTCGCGGCTGCTGCTGATCGCGCCCTGCATCATGCTGAACATGTTCGCTCCGTCAAAAGAGACGGTGGTGCTGCTCATGACCATGTGCATCACCGTGACGACGATCTATTTCCGGACTTCCAGATTTTTCACCATCGGGGCCTTTCTCGGTCTTTATGCGATTTATGGCGTTTTCGTCCGCAATTACTATTTGCTGATCGTCGGCGTATTCTTCATCGTCCATTACCTCTGGCGGCGCCCGCTCAAATACCACGTGCTGGCCGCCATCGTGATCGCCGGCGCGGTTCTGGCCGCGCCCTCCAGTCTTTTGCAGACGCTGCAATCGCCGCGCGACACCTCCAATGCCTATGCGGAACAGATCGGCAGCGACAACCGCACGGCATTCACCAATATCGCGTCGCCCGCCACCGGCCCCGGGTTCCTGGTGAATTACGTCTATGCGGCAACGGTGCTGATCACGCCCGTCATCTATTTCCAGACGCCGAGCGACGCGTTCATGCAATTGATGATCTTCGCCATGCTGCTGATCCTCTACAAGGCGCGGCGAAGGTCCAGACGGCAACCGGAGCAATTCGAGCCCCGTTTCTTCGGCAGTCTTTTCGTCGCGCACATCCTCGTTCAATTGATATTCGAACCGGACCTCGGCAGTTTCACCAGGCATCTGACTTCCGTGATGCTTTATCTGATCGCCATCAAGGTTTCCGGAAACAAGCCAATTCAAAGATGAAAAAAATCCTGATTTGCGCGGTGCCGTTCAGCGACAACCTGGGCGACGGCGTCATCGCGGCGTCGCTGGCCCACATCGCGGACATGAAGTACCCGGGCGTGAAGATCGAGTTCCTCGACATCGCCGGGCGCGTCGCGTTCGACGAATCCAACCTGCGCGGCGGCGGCGCGTTCGGCGTCTTCCAGAAGCTGCCCTCGGTGCTGCGCTCCGCAATCGTTTTCGCGTACTGCCTGAAGAACTACCTGCTGAACTGGCGCAGGCAATGGCAGGCAGCGGTGGCCGATGCCGACCTGGTCATCGTCGGCGGCGGCCAGCTCTTCTGCGACGTGGCGCTGAACTTTCCGTCGAAGCTCTTCTTCCTGGGCAGGCTGCTGCGCGGGAAGAAGGTGGCCGTGGTGTCGGTCGGGGTCACGGCCAGATGGTCCTTCTGGGGAAAGCTGCTCGTGGGCAAGTTCCTCCAGAACGCCGCGCCGGTCTTCTACGCCACGCGCGACGTGGATTCGGCGAACAACCTGCACGCCTTCTTCCGCATTCCGCGCAGCCGGATCAGCGTGGTTCCCGACCCGGCGCTGGTCTGCGCGAGCGCCTTCTCGGAAGAGCTCTCGCCCGAGAAGAAGTGGGACGTGGGCATCTGCGTCAGCAGCCTCGATGCCCTGGTGATGAATTCCGAGTACGGAAGCACGCGCACCGTCGGCTCGGCGGAGTTCTTCTCGGGCCTGGCCGAAGCGCTGCAGGCCGAAGGCGCCCGGGTGCTGTACTTCACGAACGGCGCGTCGGAGGACAACAAGGTCCTGGCCGAGATTTCCTCCCGCGCCACGGCGGCGAACTTCTCGTTCGCCGTTCCGAAGCGCCCCGACGACCTCGTCACGCTGATCAGCGCCTGCTCCTGCATCGCCGCCCACAGGCTGCACGCGAACATCGTCGCCTACAGCCTGGGCATTCCCTCCCTGGGCATGAATTGGGACAAGAAGGTCGAGTCCTTCTTCCAGCTCACGAACCGCACCCAGCACCTGTTCGGCCTCTCGCCCCGGCACGACGAGCTGAAGGCCTCCGTGCTGGCACTGCTCCAGGCACGAAACGACCGCGAGCGGCTGCACGAACTGCAGTCCGCCGTCATCGCCGGAACCCACGCATTGATCTGAGCCGAGGAGTGAATTCCATGAAAGTCCTGCACGTCGCGGAAACACTCAAGGGCGGACTGGAGACCTATCTCCGGATCGTCTCGAACTTCCAGCGGAACTCGCCGGAAATCAGCCAGGTGAAGTTCATCCTGCCCGGCAACGTCGACTGGCTGAACCCCGAAAGCGCCCACGTGGTGCCCACCGCGCGCAGCCCGCTGTCGCTGGTGGGCTACGCCGCGCGCGTGAAGAAGATCATCGAGACGGAGCGCCCCTCGGTGCTGCACCTGCACAGCTCGATCGCGGGCGGCATCGTGCGCTCGATGGCGCTGCTCGGTCAGATCCCCAGCGAGGTGAAGATCGTCTACTGCTCCCACGGCTGGGCCTTCGACCAGGCGGCGTCGCGCTACAAGAAATCGGCCTACCGCTGGATCGAGCGGCTGCTGTCCTCGCGCAGCGACGCCATCATCTGCATCAGCCGCCACGAGGTGCGGATCGCGTCGAAGTCGGGCATCCGGCGGTGCACCTGCATTCCCAACGGGATCGACTCCGTGAGCCCCGCGCCGGCGCGCCTGCCGCTTCGCGACGGCGAAGCCGGGCCGCGCACGATCCTCTTCGTCGGCCGGCTCGACCGGCAGAAGGGCATCGACCTCCTGCTCGATGCCTACGCCAGGGTCAGGCCCGACTTCAGGCTGATCGTGGTCGGCGACTCGGTGCGCAAGGACCTCCAGCTCGCGCAGCCCGCGCGGGTGGAGTTCAAGGGCTGGCTCGAGAAGGACGCGCTCGACGCGGTCTACCAGTCCTGCGACGCCATCATCGTTCCGTCGCGCTGGGAAGGCTTCGGCCTCGTCGCCGTCGAGGCGATGGCCAGGAGCAAGCCCGTGTTCGCATCCGCCGTGGGCGGCCTGGTCGACATCGTCGAGAACGACCGCAGCGGCCGGCTCTTCGAGCTGGACCACATCGACCAGATGCTGCGCGAGATCGACCGCATGCCCGAACTGGCCCTGCGGCAGATGGGGCAGACGGGGCGAAGGATCTTCGAGGAGAAGTTCACCTCGCAGCGCATGAACACCGCCATCGTCGATCTGTACAAGGAATCGGTGCTGCCATGAAGACCGCCATGACCTCCAGGACTTCCGGCCCTCTTTCCCGCAGGCTCGCCGGATGGCTCGGCGCCCTGCTCGTCGCGGCCACCGCGGTCACCGCGGCCGGGCCGGCCGCCGCACGGGGCATCGGCACGCTGAGCTCGGAGTACCCGGTCGCGCTAAGCGTGCAGATCGACCCGGCGACCATCACCGACGACGACCTGCGCGAGATCCGCGCGTCCGGTTTCGAGTTCGTGCGCTTCGGCGTACGGCCTCCGCTGAAGAGCGTCAACCCCACGCTGATCGACTACCCGAAGCTCATCCAGCGCGTGCGCAAGGCCA
Organism: Variovorax gossypii; assembly: GCF_003965815.1. Classification (GTDB taxonomy): domain Bacteria; phylum Pseudomonadota; class Gammaproteobacteria; order Burkholderiales; family Burkholderiaceae_C; genus Variovorax; species Variovorax gossypii. The sequence continues at coordinate 222,630 of NZ_RXOE01000006.1, forward strand.
GGCTCGACGCCATCGTGACGCTGTTCGGCGGCAAGGAAATCTGGGGCCACGAGCCCGGCGACCTGCGCCGCGGCCCCGGCAATGCCAGCAAGGAAAGCCTGTTCGCCGACTTCGCGGGCGACTTCATCAAGGCGCATTCGGCCGACGTCGCCGTCTGGGAAGTCTGGAACGAGCCGGACCTCAAGACCTTCCTGCGGCCCGAGCTGGTCCCGGAGTTCGGCGCGGCCTCGTCGGCGCTTTGCAGCAAGCTGGAGCAGCAGCAGATCCGGCCGAACATCATCATCGGATTCGGCTTCGCGAAGCTGCCCTTCGTCGGCGGCAGCAACGGCAAGGTGCCTCCCGAGCTGGAAGACGCCTTCGTCTCGGCCGCCAAGAGCGACTGCCTGACGGACATCTCGATCCATCCCTACCGCTCGGTGCCCGAGACGGCGCTGGCCGACTACGAGAAGCTGCGCGTGCAGCTCGACCGCCGCCAGCTGAACAAGACCGGCATCGTCGCCTCTGAATGGGGCTATGCCTCGTACATGCCGGTGCGCAACCAGGGCGCGCAGGCCGCGCTGGTCTTCAGGGAATACCTCATCAACGTCGCCGCGGGCATCAAGCTGCTGAACCTCTATTCGTGGCGCGACCGCGGCGACTCCTACTTCTCGAAGGAAGACAACTTCGGCCTCAAGTCGAAGGGCGGCGAGAAGAAGGAGGCCTACTCGGCGCTCACCGAATTCCTCAAGATCGTCCGGCACTCGCAGAAGGTGTCGTACCAGGATGCCGGCGGCACGAGCCGGCTGGTGCTGCGCCGCGGCCAGTCGCTGCTGAACGTGGTGTGGACGCAGGGCGGCGAGAAGACCGTGTCGGTCCCCGCCGGCGCGAACGGCAGCAAGTGCACGCGCGTCGACTTCTTTCCCCAGATGCGCGAAGGCAGCTGCGGCAGCCGCTCGGGCGAGGGGTTCACCGTCAAGGCGACGTCAAGTCCCGTATTGCTTTCGATATCGGACTAGGTGGAATGAAACGTCTGTCCGGTCTGGCAAGGCGCCTCGGTGGTCCGGTCTTCGCCGTTGCCGACCAGTGCATCTACAGCGCGAGCCAGCTGCTGCTGAGCTTCGCCCTCGCGCGCGTGCTCTCTCCCTCCGATTTCGGCGTGGCCTCAGCCTTCCTGGCGGTGGTCAGCTTCCAGTACATCCTGCACATGGCGATGGTGCACGAGCCCCTGCTCATCCGGCGCTACTACGTCGACCGGTCCACCGCGTGGCTGGCGTGGGCGCTGGTGGTCCTGTTCTCCCTGCTCGGCTACCTGGCCTGGCAGATAGCGGCCTTTCCGGGGCAGCTGCAATGGGTGGGCGCGGCCCTCATCGTGGGCTACGAGATCTTCTGGATCTCGCGCAGCCTGCTGCTCGCGGGGCGGCGCTACGGCGTGCTGTGCGTCTCGGGCGCGCTCATCGCGGCGGGCTATGTCGTCGTGCTGAACGCCGAGAGGCCGGCGAGCTGGAAGGAAGCCCTGCTGCTGGTTTCCGTTCTCCAGATCCCGTTTCTCTTCCTCGTGCTGCGCAACGTGAGGAACACGGTTCAACCGCTGCCGGCGGCCAGGGACGCGCAGGGCCTGACGGTCGGCGAATCGATGGCCTACGGCTGGAAGGCCAGCCTCTCGCAGTTCATGAGCTGGATCATGACGGGCGGCGCCATCCTGCTGCTGGGCTCCTCGGCCGATGCCGAGCAGGGCGGCCTGCTCAAGATCTACATCACCTTCCTGCTGCCCATGCAGTACGTGCTGTCGGCGCTGGGCTACTACCTGCTGCCGCAGCTGGCGGCCAACTGGAAGTCGGCACAGGAGGCGCAAAGGAAGAAGTCCTTCCGCGACTTCGCCGGCTTTGTGCTGCTGGGCTTCGTGGTCGCCGAGGCCGTGGGCGTGGTGCTGGGCCTGCTGGGCCCTCGCCTCGTCGTGCTGGCCTTCGGCGCGAACTACAGGGGAATGGATTTCTCGCCCTTCTTCTACGCGCCCGCGATCTTCGGCCTGACGATGTGCCTGCGCACCGGCTTCAGGGCAGCCTCGCGGCCCGGCGCCCTGCTGCTGTGCTCGGTGATCGGCGCGGTGGTGTTCGCCGTCGCGATGCTCGCGGCGGGCACGCCCGTCTCCTACATCCAGACCGTCCACGCCATGACGTGGGGCTTTGCCTGCATGGCCGCACTGATGATCGCCTGGCTGTTCTTCCTGATGCGGGCGAAGAACGGGGAGCAACGCGCCTGAACCCGTTAGGGACCGGCGCTGGAGGAGATCCTTATGAGCAACCCACTGCTTCGCGGCGTGAGCTTCGACGAGCGCCTCCGGTTCCTGCGGGATGGCGTCGTGTGCCTGCGCGGGATCGTCTCGCCCGGGTGGATAGAGCTGGCGCGCGACGGCATCGAGCAGCGGCACGACGGCGTGCTGCAGCGCGTGGTGTCCGAATCGGGCGCCAGCGAGATCGCCGGGCAGCTCACCGTGACGCGGCGGCTGCGCTGGATCTGCGACCAGCTGCTCTTCGACAAGGACGTGAGCGCCGCGACCGCGACGCCCTGGCACCAGGACATGTCCTACGGCCTGGCGGACAGCCACCGCATCGTCCACCTGTGGATGCCCGTGGACCACATGCCTCGCGAGACGGCGCCGGAAGTGGTGCGCGGCTCCCACCTCTGGAAGACGGGATACCGCCGAGGCGGCTGGATCGGCCCGGCGGACGACGAGGCGCAGGCCCCCGAGCTGCCCGACATCGAGGCCAACCGAGGCGCCTTCGACATCGTGGGCTACGAGGTGGACCCGGGCGACGTCGTGGCCTTCAACCACCGCTCGCTGCACCACGCCGGCCCCGTCATGAGCTTCGGCGAGAAGCACCGGGCCTTCGCAATCCTGTGCGCCGACGACGAGCTGCTGGCGATGAGGCAGCCGAGCCGCCAGCCGGCTGCCGAGGCGTTTCGCGCGGCGTAGCCGGGGACTGGCCTACCAGAACTTTTCGGGCGTGGCCGCGAGCGTCTCCGTGCAGCGCGCGACAGCCTTGGCGCGCTCCTCGCGCAGCCGCTGCCAGTTGTCGGCCTGCCATTCGTTCCAGGCGACCGGCTCCGACTGATAAAAGCATGTGGCAGGCGGACGCATGAAGCCCGCGCGGCCAAGCTCGGCGCCGAACTTCAGGCGGAACAGCTCGTCAGAGCCCGTGAGGTTCTCGTAGACCAGATGCCAGGACCCCGGAAGCAGCGGCGTGTCGGCCACCGCCTGTACCTTGCGCGCTTCCTCGATCTCCTCGGGTGTGGAGCCGTCCGTCAGGGCCGTCGCGTACGCGGCCTCGGCGCGCTTGCGGTAGATGCCGGTGGCGACCTTGCTGAGCGCGTCGACCAACTCGCTCATGGCGGGGTTGGCGCCCGCCGGATCGTCCTTGAGCGCCTCGAGCGTCGTGCCGCCGAGATCGTCCTTCGAGAACCCCTGCGCGCCGACGCTCACGCGGCCCGCGATCGCCGTCAGCGCGATGTTCAGGGCGACCTGCCCCGCGATGTTGTTCATCGTGTTTTCGCGGCGGACCACGCGAAGCTGTTCGATGCCGGGCTTGTACATGCCCCGGCTGAAGCGCACGCGGGTCTGCGGCGTCACCGGCTCGACCGCCGCGACAGGTGTGGCGGGCGCATCGGCCGCGGCTTCCGTGGATTGTTGTTGCACCGCCGGTGCCGGCGCATCGGGTTCGGCGTGCGCCGAGAGGCCGGCGAGCGCCAGCGCGATACCGCATGCGCGCCAGGCGGCGCGCCTTCCTTGCTTGTTCGAGATCATGTGAACGTAATTCCTCCCGGCGCGGATTCTCTCCGGCTAAGAGGCCAACGTTCCCAGCACCCCGTCGAGCACCCGCTCATGGTCCCGCGGATGGGACTGGAGCCAGTCGTGCAGCTTGTGCCCCGCTCCCTCGAGCCGCACGACCTCGACCGACTTCGCCCTGCAGGCCCGGCTTTCGTACTGGTCGAGGACCTGCGTGGGAATCACTGCGTCCGCCGTTCCGTACACCAGCAGCAGCCGGCCTTCGAAGCCTTCGAGCGCCGTGAAGGCCGGTGAGCTCGCATAGTCGGCGGTCGAGCGCAGGATGGCCTGGAAGCTCGGGCCGAAGGGCGCGTCCTGCGCCTGGGCCACGTAGGCGGCCGGGCAGAAGAGCACCAGCGCGGGCGGCTGCAGCCGTTCGATCAGGGAGCACGCGATGTGGCCGCCCATGCTCGTACCTATCAGCGACAGCGCACGCCCCGGCGCCACATGGCCGGCCACGGCCAGCGCCTGCGCCACGCGTTCACTCAGGCTGGAACCCTCGACCTGCCCGGTGCTTTCTCCATGGCCGGAGAAGTCGAAGGACGCGCTGGCCACGCCGCTATGCGCGAGCCCCGCAAGAAGGTACTGGATGCCGCGCCGCGAGGACTGGCCGCCGCCGTGCAGCGCCAGCACGCGAGGCGCATCGCCCGCCGGGTCGCCCGTGATCGTGCCGCGCAGCGTCTGGGCACCCGCGGAAACGGAAAAGTCGTCGTTCATCGCACGAGCATGACACGGCGGACGCGCTCCTCTCAGGCTGTGTCGCCCGCGACAGCGCGGCCCGAGCCCTCCCTCGCCGGCATCGTCACCCACCACGCCGCGCCCACGATCAGCAAGCCCCCTGCCCAGCCCCACGGCCCGATGCGCTCGCCGAAGCCGTACGCCGCGATCAGCGCGCCGAACACCGGCTCGCTGCCCATCAGCAGCGACACGCGGCTCGGGCTCGAACGCGAGGCCGCATGGTTCTGCGCGAAGAAAGCGAAGACGGTGCACAGCAGCACGAGGTACGCCATGCCCCACCAGAAAGAGGCCGTGGCGGGCGGCATGTGCCAGGCACCGCCGGCCGGCGAGGCGATGAGCGAGAGCACCGCCGCGCCGAGGGCCATCACGCCCGACTGCACGGCCGTGAGCGTCAGCGCCGGCATCGCGTGATGCCCGGCGAGGCGCCGCGTCATGCAGACCATCACGGCGCGCAGGAAGGCCGCGATCACCATCAGGCCGTCGCCCCAGCCCACCGAAAGCTCGGCGGGCGATGTGGCCGAGAGCATGGCCGCGCCCAGCGCCGACAGGCCGGCGGCCCAGAACATGCGCCGCGCCGGCCGCTGGCCCAGCAGCCACCATTCGACGAAGGGCGTGAGCGCGACGCACAGGCTGATGAGAAAGGCGGCGTTGCTGGCCGTGGTGAGCGACACGCCGAAGGTCTCGCAGACGAAGATCGCCAGCAGGTTCGCGCCGAGCAGGCCGCCGACCGCGAGGCCCTGGCGCCACTGCGCGCCGAACAGCGGCTTCAGCGCGGGCAGCAGCACGACGAAGGTAAGGCCGAAGCGCAGCGCGATGAACTCCAGCACGGGCAGCTGCTGCGTCGCCTGCTTGGCCACCGCGTAGCTGCCGCCCCACACCGCCGCCACCAGCAGCAGCATCACTTCGGCAAGGCCGACGCCCGCCGGCTTCTTCGTCTTTGAATCCATACTCCGCTTCCGCCGTCCGTGAACATTTCCGAAAACCCGACGCATCCATCGGGCAGGAAATTGTTCCGGGCTTCACCCGGGCCGCACAGCCGTCGGCCGGAACAGGACTATTGCGTCGTGGGAACGAATTCATTTCTCAAGGTGCTGCCGGAGATGGTGACCTTCGTGCGGGTCGCCGAGCTGGGCAGTTTCTCGGCCGCGGCCGACCTGCTGGGCATGACGCCGTCGGCGGCAAGCCGGCAGGTGAAGCGGCTCGAAAAGGAGATCGGCGTGCAGCTGCTGCAGCGCACCACGCGCCAGCTGCGGCTGACCGAGCCCGGCGCCGAGGCCTTCGCGCGCTGCCGCGAGCTGGTGCTGGCGGCGCAGGGCGCGATGGAGATCGGCGAGCAGTTCGCCGCCGGGCCCAGCGGGCTGGTGCGCATCAGCGCGCCCAAGGCCTTTGCGCGGCGCGTGCTGCATGCGCACGTCCTCGAGTTCCTGCGGCGCTATCCCGAAGTGGACGTGCAGCTGATCGTGGCCGACCGCGACGTCGATCCGATCCGCGAAGGCGTCGACCTGGTGGTGCGGCTGACGACGAAGCCGCCCGAGGGGCTGGTGGCGCGGCAGCTGATGCCGGTGGAGCACATCCTCTGCGCGTCGCCGCGCTACCTGGAGCAGCACGCCGCCATCGCGCACCCGGGCAACCTCGCGGCGCACAGCTGCCTTTCACTGGGCGAGCACGAGCGCGACAACCATTGGCGGTTCAGGAAGAAGGAAGAGGGAGAAAAAGAGGAGACGGAAGTCATCGTGCGCGGCCGCTACGTCTCGAACCACAGCGAGGTGCGGCTCGAAGGCGCGCTCGCGGACCTGGGCGTGGCCGTGGTGCCGGCCTTCGTCGCGCAGGAGGCGCTGGACGCGGGCAGCCTCGTGCGCGTGCTGCCCGGCTGGGAGTACCGCGGCAACTACCAGGGGCACGCGTACATCCTGTACCCGCCCAACCGCTTCATGGCGCCCAAGTGCAGGGCGCTGGTCGATCACCTGCTCGGCGCGCTCGGCGTCAGTGCTTCTTCATCAGGACGCGCACGGCCTCGGGCAGGGAATTGACCTGCGGCATGAAGTGGTCGAGCAGCGCGCCCAGCGCCACCGCGCAGATCACCGCGCCCAGCAGCGGCTTCCAGGTGAGCCGCACCGCGGCCATGAGCCAGCCCTCGCGCGCAACGCGCACCGCCGCGCGCGCCGACACGTAGGAGAACGCGATCTCGATGGCCACGGCCAGCAGCGCGTCCCAGCTGAAGTACAGCAGCACGAGCGAGCCCGCGCCGAACAGGACGGCCGCGCAGATGAGGAAGATGGCGATCACCGGAACGACGACGACCGCGCCCTCGTCCGCGCCGCCGGCCACGTCGAGCGCGCCGCTGGCGATGTCCGAGAGGCCGCTGCCGCCACCATCGCCCGAGGCCTCGCCGATGCTCGTGTGGCCGTGCGAGCCGCCGCTGCTGCCGCCGCGTCCGCCGCCGAACTCGAAGTCGGGCGCGTCGACGTTCAGGTCGAGGCCGCGCTCCTCGACCAGCCGCTTCGCCCACCAGCGCAGCACCAGCAGGTAGCCGAGGTAGCCCGCGCCCAGCGTGAGGAAGTAGCGCACCGCCAGCGAATCCACGTGCAGCAGGTGCATCTGCAGCGCGGAGACGCCCCACATCAGCAGCAGCGTGAAGCTGCCGATCAGGATCCCGTGCGTGCGCAGGCTGTACTTGCGGTGGAGCTCGCGCTCCACCTGTGTTTCCCACAGGCGCACGGAGCGCCAGTTGGAAAGGACCTTCACGGCTTCAGGCGGGTTCCGGCTCGGCGAAGGGCACGCGCGGGGCCACCGCGCACATGAGTTCGTAGCCGATGGTGCCCCCTGCCCGCGCGACCTCGTCGATGGGCAGCACGGCACCGGTCTTCTCCGATTTGCCCCACAGCGTGACCTCGCTGCCGAACTTCGCGTCGGGCACGCCGGTGAGGTCGACGGTGATCATGTCCATGCTCACGCGCCCGACCATGCGGGTGCGCACGCCGTTCACAAGCACCGGCGTGCCGGTGCCGCAGTGGCGCGGATAGCCGTCGGCATAGCCGACCGCCGCCACGCCGATGGTGAGCGGGCCCTCGGCCGTGAAGTTGGAGCCGTAGCCGACGGTGTCGCCGGCGGCCAGCGTCTGCACCGAGAGCAGCTTCGTCGACAGCGTCATGGTGGGCTGCAGCTGCCAGTGCGCCGAATCGTGCTCGGGGTAGTCGGGCGCGACGCCGTACAGCATGACGCCGGGGCGCACCCAGTCGCCGCGCGTGCGGTCGGGGTGGCGCAGCGTGGCGGCGCTGTTGGCGATGGAGCGCTCGCCCGGCAGGTCGCGGGTGGCGCGTTCGAAGGCCTCGAGCTGATGGGCGATGCCGCGGTCGCCGTCGGCGTCGCTGAAGTGGGTCATGAGGGAGATCTCGTCGACCTGCGTGAGCGCGTTGAGGCGGGTCCAGGCGGAGCCGAAGCGCTCGGGCGTGAAGCCCAGGCGGTTCATGCCGGAGTTCATCTTGAGGAACACGCGCTGCGGCTTCAGGGTCTTGTGGGCGGCGAGCATGTCGATCTGCTCGTCGCAGTGCACGGTGTGCCAGAGGTCGAGGCGCGAGCACAGCTCCAGGTCGCGTGCCTCGAAAACGCCCTCCAGCAGCAGCACCGGGCCGCGCCAGCCGAGGGCGCGCACGCGTTCGGCCTCGGCCAGGTCGAGCAGCGCGAAGCCGTCGGCACCGCGCAAACCCTCATAGACCCGCTCTATTCCATGACCGTAGGCATTGGCCTTGACGACGGCCCAGACGCGGGCTTCGAGGGCCGAACGGCGCGCCCGCTCCAGGTTGTGGCGCAGGGCTTCGGTGTGGACGGTGGCGAGGATGGGGCGCGGCATGGGGGTCTTCGGGAAGGGCTCGGGGAGAATGCAGACCACGTTTTAGCATCTTCGGGAATGGGGTCGAACACGGTGGGGATGCAGGATTCGATGTCGCACCCCCGTGCTATAACCGCCCATTCGCCCTTGCGGCGACACTTTTTCACTACCGCCAGCAGACCCTCTGGCCAGCCAGCCCATCGATGAAGCGCGGTTTCTACACGATCATGTCGGCCCAGTTCTTTTCGTCACTGGCCGACCAAGCGCTTTTCGTTGTTGCGGTCGACCTGATGCGAAGTTCCGGCGCGCCCGAGTGGCAGCGCGCGGCTCTGGTGCCCATCTTCGCGGTCTTCTACGTGGTGCTCGCCCCGCTCGTTGGCGCCTTCGCCGACGCCCTGCCCAAGGGCAAGGTGATGTTCATCAGCAATGCCATCAAGATAGTGGGCTGCGTGATGATGCTGTTCGGCTCGCACCCGCTGCTGTCCTATTCGATCGTGGGGCTGGGCGCGGCGGCCTACTCGCCGGCCAAGTACGGCATCCTGACCGAGCTGCTGCCGGCGTCGCAGCTGGTCAAGGCCAACGGCTGGATCGAGGGCCTGACCATCGCTTCGATCCTGCTGGGCATCGTGCTCGGCGGCACGCTGGTGGGGCATGCCGTCTCCAGCAAGCTGCTGGCCTTCGACCTCCCGCTCATCGACACCGGCATCGACACCCCTGCCGATGCCGCGCTCGCGGTGCTGATCTTCGTCTACATGCTGGCGGCCTGGTTCAACACGCGCATCCCGCACACCGGCGTCGAGATGCGTCCGCTGCGCTCCAACCCCGAGCAGGGCCTGGCGCGCAACATCGCCGCGCTGCTGCCCGACTTCTGGCACTGCAACGCCCGCCTGTGGCGCGACCGCCTCGGCCAGATCTCGCTGGCCACGACCACCCTCTTCTGGGGCGCGGGCGGCAACCTCAAGTACATCGTGCTGGCCTGGGCCTCGCTGGCGCTGGGCTACAACACCACGCAGGCCTCGGCGCTGACGGGCGTGGTGACCATCGGCACCGCCGTGGGCGCCATCGTCGCCTCGATGCGCATGCGGCTGGACATGGCCACGCGCGTGATCCCCATGGGCATCGCGATGGGCCTGATGGTGATCTGCATGAACCTCATCGGAAACGTGTGGCTGGCGGTTCCGTTCCTGATCCTGCTGGGCGGCCTGGGCGGCTTCCTGGTGGTGCCGATGAACGCGCTGCTGCAGCACCGCGGCCACAACCTGATGGGCGCGGGCCGTTCCATCGCGGTGCAGAACTTCAACGAGCAGGCCTGCATCCTCCTGCTCGGCGGCTTCTACAGCGTGTGCACCGGCCTGGGCCTCTCGGCCTACGGCGCGATCACCGCCTTCGGCCTCGTGGTGGCCGGCTGCATGTGGATCATCAAGCGCTGGCACGAGAACAACCTCAAGAAGTATCCCGAGGAAGTCGAGCACCTGCTGGCCATCGCTCGCAGCGATAAACATCATTGACCTCCCCCAGGCTGCGCGCACTTCGTGTCGCTGCGCCAACCCCCTCGCCGGGGGCGGCACCGGAGGCCCGGCAAAGCCGGTTCCTCGGTGCCCCACGAAAATTCCACCACCATGCCAGCACTCGCCCTGCTACTGAACGCCTTCGTCTGGGGCGTGTCCTGGTTTCCATTCCGCCAGATCGCGGGCCACGGGCTGCATCCGCTGTGGACCACCTGCCTGATCTATCTGGCCATCGCCGTCCCGATGGGCGTGCTGCGCCGGCATGCGTGGAAAGGCTTCGCGGCCTTCCCGATGCTGGCGGTGCTGGGCCTGGCGGCCGGCTTCACCAACGTGGGCTTCAACTGGGCCGTGACGCAGGGCGACGTGGTGCGCGTGGTGCTGCTGTTCTACCTGATGCCCCTGTGGAGCGTGCTGCTGGCCTGGCTGCTGCTCGGCGAGCGGCCCACCGGCGGCGCGCTGGCGCGCGTGGCGCTCGCGCTGACCGGCGTGGCGGTGGTGCTGAAGGCGCCCGGCACCGACTGGCCGGTGCCCTCGAGCCTGCCCGACTGGCTGGGCGTGGCCGCGGGCTTCGGCTTCGCCGTCACCAACATCGCGCTGCGCCACCTGCGGCAGGCGCCGGGCGAATCGCGCGCGCTGGCGATGTTCTGCGGCTGCGCCTTCGTGGCCGGCGTCGCGGCGCTCGGCGGCACCGCGCTGGGCGCGTTCGATTCGCCGCTGCGCGCCTCGCCGGGCTGGCTGGGCTGGGCCGCGCTGCTGGGCACGGCCTTCGTCTTCGCCAACGTGTGCCTGCAGTACGGCGCGGCGCGGCTCACGGCTTCCGCGACCTCGGTGATCATGCTGTCGGAGGTGCTGTTCGCGAGCGTGTCGTCGGTGGCGCTGGGCGCGGCCGAGATGGACCCGCGCATCCTCATGGGCGGCGCGCTGATCGTGCTCGGCGCCGTGTGGGCGGCGTTTGCGCGAACGCCCACGCGGCGCGATGATCGCGCCTCTTCTTCTCCCACCTGAGGAAAAACAGCATGGCCAGCGTCTACGACTTCGAAGCGAACCTGATCGACGGCAAGCCGGTGAAGCTCTCCACCTTCAAGGGCAAGGTGCTGCTGATCGTCAACACCGCCAGCAACTGCGGCTTCACGCCGCAGTTCGCGGGGCTGGAGGCGCTGCACGAGAAGTACGCGGACAAGGGGCTCGCGGTGCTGGGCTTTCCCTCGAACCAGTTCGGCGGGCAGGACCCGGGCACCAACGAGGAGATCGGCGCCTTCTGCACGAAGAACTACGGCGTGAGCTTTCCGATGATGGAGAAGATCGACGTGAACGGCAGCAACGCCGCGCCGCTCTACCAGTGGCTCACGAAGGCAAAGCCCGGCCTGCTCGGCAGCACGGCCATCAAGTGGAACTTCACGAAGTTCCTGGTCGGGCGCGACGGCACGGTGCTCAAGCGCTACGCGCCGCTGGACACGCCGGCCTCGCTCGAGCGCGACGTCGAAGCCGCGCTGGCCGCGGCCTGAACGGCCTGCGGCCGCCTCGTCAGAACCTGAAGTCGGCCGTCTTCGGCCCGCCGCCCACCGTCACGGTCTGGCTCTTCACCGCGCCGCCGGGCGCCGCGACGTCGATCACGTAGCGCCCGTTCGGCACGTCGACCAGGCAGACCGGGCCGCTGGCGCGGAACGCCAGCGCCGCGGCGTTGTTGGCATCGCCGCCCTTGATGGTCACGTCGACGTTCGCCATGTAGGCGCCGTCGGCGCGCGCGAACAGCAGCGCGAGCGGATGTTCCTTCATGGCCGCGCGCATCGCCGTCGACTCGTCGGAGCCGATGCCGCCGCACACGTAGCGCGCCGAGCCGGCGCCCTGCCACGGCGGCATGGCGCCCTGGGCCTGCGCGGCCATCGCACCGCTCGCGCAGACGCAGGCCAGCAGCACGCGGCGCAGCGTGGCGGGGGTGAAGGATGCAGGCAGAAGATGAGACATGGCGCTTTCTCCTTGCAGATTCGGTGCGGCCATGATGCGCCGCGAACCGGCGCCGGGCGAGTCGGACCAACCCCCTCACCCTTGTCCGACGATGCCTGCGATCAGGCCTTGGGATTCGGCAGCAACGCCGCGTCCAGCAGCTCGACCCAGTGCCGCACCGGCGTGTCGCCGCTGCCGCTTTGCAGGTGCGTGATGCAGCCGATGTTGGCCGAGGCGATGGTGGTGGGCTGCAGCTGCTTCAGGTGCCCCAGCTTGCGGTCGCGCAGCGGATAGGCCAGCTCGGGCTGCAGCACCGAGTAGGTACCGGCCGAGCCGCAGCACAGGTGCGATTCGTTCATCGCCACGCGCATGTCGAATCCCAGCGCGCGCAGGTGCGTCTCGACGCCGCCGCGCAGCTTCTGGCCGTGCTGCAGCGTGCACGGCGGGTGGTAGGCCACCACGCCGGCGGGCGCCTTCACGCGGGCCTTCAGCGCAGGCACCAGATCGGGCAGCAGCTCGCTCAGGTCGCGCGTGAGTTCGCTGATGCGCGCGGCCTTCAGCACGTAGGCCGCGTCGTGCTGCAGGATGTGGCCGTACTCGCGCACGGTGACGCCGCAGCCCGATGCATTCATGACGATGGCCTCGACCTCGTCGCGCTCCACGTACGGCCACCACGCGTCGATGTTGGCGCGCATCTGCGCCTTGCCGCCGTCCTGGTCGTTCAGGTGGAACTTCACCGCGCCGCAGCAGCCGGCCTCGGGCGCGATCACCGCCTGGATGCCGGCCGCGTCGAGCACGCGCGCGGTGGCGCTGTTGATGTTGGGCATCATCGACGGCTGCACGCAGCCCGCGAGCATCAGCACCTTGCGCGCATGCGTGGCCGTGGGCCATGCGCCGGCCTCCTGCTTCGCGGGAACCTTGGCCTTCAGCGCCTCGGGCAGCAGCCCGCGCACCGACTGGCCGAGCTTCATCGCGGGGCCGAAGAGCGGCGACGGCAGGCCTTCCTTCAGCACCCAGCGCTGCGCCGATTCCATCGCGGGGCGCGGCACCTTCTCGTCGACGATCCTGCGGCCGATGTCGACCAGATGCCCGTACTGCACGCCGCTCGGACAGGTGCTCTCGCAGTTGCGGCAGGTGAGGCAGCGGTCGAGGTGCAGCTGCGTGCTGCGCGTCGGCGCCTTGCCTTCCAGCACCTGCTTGATGAGGTAGATGCGCCCGCGCGGGCCGTCGAGCTCGTCGCCGAGCAGCTGGTAGGTCGGACAGGTGGCGGTGCAGAAGCCGCAGTGCACGCACTTGCGCAGGATGGCTTCGGCCTCTCGGCCTTCGTCGGTGCCTTTGAATTCGGGGGCGAGCTCGGTTTGCATGTCTCTGTTCTTGTTCTCAGTTGGCGGGCAGCAGGCGGCCGCGATTGAAAAGGCCGTGCGGATCGAACTCGCGCATCAGCGCGCGCTGGATGCGTTCGACGGGCGCACTCAGCGCATCGAAGCGCGGCACTCCGGACTGCAGGGCCGAGCCCGGCAGACGAAACAGCGTGGCGTGGCCACCTGCCGCGCGGGCGATCTCGCGGATGCGCGCTGCCTCCGAGGGAGGCGCCTTGTACCAGCGCTGGCCACCGTGCCATTCGATCAGCGGCGCGGAGCCATCGATGGAAAGCACGGGCGCGGTCTGCGGCACCGACACGCGCCAGAGCGCGTCGGGCCCATTGCCGGTGGCGAACCACGGCAGCTGCTGGTCTCGCAGCGATTGCCAGTCGGCGGCGGCGCGCGCGTTGTCCTTGCGCTCGCCGCCCAGGTGCTCGCATGCGGCTTCCACTGCCGCCACGGCACCGCGCAGCCGCAGGTAGAGCGCGCCCGCGCCGGCGTATTCGAACCAGCAGCTCGCGTTCAGCGGCAACGGCCTTCCGCCCCATTCGTTGAGCAGCCGCAGCGCGTCGCCCTGCTCGCACGCGAACTCGAGCGTCGCCTCGGCGGGCGGCACGGGCAGCACCTTGAGACTGACTTCGGCGATCACGCCCAGCGTGCCGAGCGAACCGGCAAGCACGCGCGAGACGTCGTAGCCCGCGACGTTCTTCATCACCTGCCCGCCGAAGCTCAGCACCTCGCCACGACCGTTGACCAGCGTGGCGCCGAGCACGTAGTCGCGCACCGAGCCGACGCTGGCGCGCGCCGGGCCGCTCAGCCCGGCAGCGACCATGCCGCCCACCGTGCCACCGCTGCCGAAGCACGGCGGCTCGAAGGGCAGGCACTGGCCCTTCTCGGCGAGCGCCGCTTCGAGTTCGGCCAGCGGCGTGCCCGCGCGCACGGTGACGACCAGCTCGCTCGGCTCATAGCTCGTGATGCCGGCGAGCGGGCGCATGTCGAGCAGTTCGCCCTGCGGCGCCTCGCCATAGAAATCCTTGGTGCCGCCGCCGCGGATGCACAGCGGCGTGGCGTCCGCGGCTGCCGCGCGGATGCGCTCGACGACCTGGTGAAGTGCGTTGTCGTTGTTGTTTTCCATTGCCATCAGAACCTCGGCAGATCCGGATGCGGCAGCCTGCCGCCGCGCACCACCTGCTTGCCGTACTCGGCGCAGCGCTGCAGCGTGGGAATCACCTTGCCGGGGTTGAGCATGCCCTCGGGATCGAAGGCGCGCTTCACGCCGAACATCTGCTCGTTCTCGGCGGCTGTGAACTGCACGCACATGCTGTTGAGCTTCTCCACGCCCACGCCGTGCTCGCCCGAGACGGTGCCGCCCATGGCGACGCTGGTCTCGAGGATGTCGGCGCCGAAGAGCTCGCAGCGATGCAGCTCGTCGGGGTCGTTGGCGTCGAACAGCACCAGCGGATGCAGGTTGCCGTCGCCCGCGTGGAACACGTTGCAGCAGCGCAGGTCGTATTTCTTCTCCATCTCCTGGATGGCCAGCAGGATGTCGGCCAGCCGCTTGCGCGGGATGGTGGAGTCGAGGCACATGTAGTCGGGGCTGATGCGGCCCGAGGCGGGAAAGGCGTTCTTGCGCCCGCTCCAGAACTTCATGCGCTCCTCCTCGCTGCTGCTCACCGCGATGGCGGTGGCGCCGGAGGAGCGCAGCACGTCGGTCATGCGGCCGATCTCCTCTTCCACCTCCTCGGGCGTGCCGTCGGATTCGCACAGCAGGATGGCGGCGGCGTCGAGGTCGTAGCCCGCGCGCACGAAGTCTTCGACCGCGGCGGTCATGGGCTTGTCCATCATCTCCAGCCCCGCCGGGATGATGCCGGCCGCGATCACCGCGGCCACCGCGTCGCCGGCCTTCCGCACGTCGTCGAAGCTGGCCATGATGCAGCGCGCGAGCTGCGGCTTGGGCACCAGCTTGACGGTGACCTCGGTGGTCACGGCCAGCATGCCTTCGCTGCCGATGACCAGCGCGAGCAGGTCGAGCCCCGGCGCGTCGAGTGCCTCGCCGCCGAACTCGATGGGCTCGCCTTCCGCCGTGAACCCGCGCACCCGCATCACGTTGTGCAGCGTGAGGCCGTACTTCAGGCAGTGCACGCCGCCCGAGTTCTCGGCCACGTTGCCGCCGATGGTGCAGGCGATCTGGCTCGACGGGTCGGGCGCGTAGTAGAGGTTGAAGGGCGCCGCAGCCTCGCTGATGGCGAGGTTGCGCACGCCGCACTGCACCACGGCCGTGCGGCTCACCGGATCGATCTTCAGGATGCGGTTGAACTTGGCGAGCGACATCGTCACGCCCATGGTGTGCGGCATGGCGCCGCCCGAGAGCCCGGTGCCCGCGCCGCGCGCCACCACGGGCACGCCGAGCTGGTGGCAGGTCTTGAGCACGGCGGCCACCTGCGCCTCGGTCTCGGGCAGGGCCACCACCAGCGGGCGGGCGCGGTAGGCGGTGAGGCCGTCGCACTCGTAGGGGGTGGTGTCCTCGTCGTGCCAGATCAGCGCGTGGGCCGGCAGGTGCGCCTGCAGCGCGCGCACTATCTGCGACTGGCGCTCCGTTTTCTGTAGCGAATCGTGTTGCGTGGGAGTCAGCGGCGCGTTCATGCGGCGACCTCTTTTCTTTTTTGCTCGCGGGATGTCTCGTGTTTACCGCACTCTACGGACATTCCGCCCGCCCCGGGTTGATGGATTTTTGCCGGGTGCTTGAAAGAACTTCGCGGATGCGGTTCAGCGCAGGCTCTGCCCCAGCCAGTCGGCGAAGGCCGCGCACTCCCAGCGCTCCAGCGTGCCGGGCTGCCAGCAGATGTAGTGCCGGTGCGGCGAAGGCACGGCCTGGTCGGACAGCGCCACCAGTCGCCCCGACTCGAACCACTCCGCGCCCAGCTTCTGCCGCACCAGCGCCACGCCGAAGCCGCTGGCGGCCGCGTCGTACATGAGCCCCAGGTCGTTGAACTGCGAGCCGATGGCGGGCTCGGGCTGGTCGATGCCGCAGCTCGCGAACCAGGTGCCCCAGGGCTCGAGCGGGCTGCGGATCAGCCTCGCGGCGGCGATCTCGGCCGCGCTTCGGAAACCGGTGAAGGGGCCGAACTCGTTGAGGTAGCTCGGGCTGCAGGCGGGCACCACCTGTTCCTCGATCAGCAGCCGGTGCTCGCAGTCGGCATAGCCGCCGGGGCCGTAGCGCACCTCCAGGTCGGCCTGCTCGGCCGTCACGTCGAGCAGCGGTATCGACACCTGCAGCACGAGCTCGATGTCGGGGTAGATGTTGCGGAACAGCTCCAGCCTCGGCATGAGGAACTGCCGGCTGAAGGTGGGCGTGACCGCGATACGCAGGCGCGTGGCGCGCTGCGCCGCGCTGCCGCCGAGCGGTGTCGCCTGCAGCGCGGCGAGCCCCGTGCGCACGTTCGCGAGATAGGCCGCGCCGTCGGCAGTGAGGCTGAAGTCGCCGCGGCCGAAGAGCTTGAAGCCGACATGCGATTCGAGTTGCCGGATGCGGTGGCTCACGGCGCTGGGCGTGACGCACAGTTCGTCGGCCGCGCGCCCCGCGTGGCGCAGACGGGCCACTGCCTCGAAGGTCAGCAGGCACTGGATCGGCGGAATATGCTGCAGGGCCATGCGCGCCCGAAGGTCCGATCTCAGTCCGCGAAGAAGTTGACGGGCAGGCCGGGCGTATCGACCCGCATCGAGATCACCGTGCCCGAGGCGGGCCGCTGCGCGATCTCGGCGGCGGGCCTGCCCTTGCGGCCGCTGGTGACGAACAGCGTCTTCAGGTCGTCGCCGCCGAAGCAGGGCATGGTCGGGCACTGCACGGGCACGGGCACCGAGGCCACGATCTCGCCCGAGGGCGCGAAGCGCAGCAGCTGCGCGCCCTCGAACATGGCAACCCAGTAGTGGCCCTGCGCGTCGACGGTGGCGCCGTCGGGGCGGCCCTGGTAGCCCAGCGGCGCGTCGACGCTCCAGCCTTCGGGCTTGGCCTCGAACTGGTGGAACACGCGGGCGTGCGAGAGCGAGTTGGCCTCGGCGTCCCAGTCCCACGCGCACACCACGTGCGCCGCGGTATCGGCCCAGTAGAGGGTGCAGGCGTCGGGCGAGAAGGCGAGGCCGTTGGCCGTGGTGGACTCGTTGGCCATCTGCGAGAGCGTGGGCGAGACATCGGTGTCGGGGCGCGCGTCGAAGCAGTAGAGCGCGGCATTGGCGCGGTCTTTCGCCTCGTTGAGCGAACCGCCCCAGAAGCGGCCAAGCGGGTCGCACTTGCCGTCGTTGAAGCGCATGGTGCGCACGTCGTGCTCCACGCGCGCCATGGCGACCAGCTCGCCGCCCCATTCGCGCGCGCGGTAGATGCCGTCGCGCAGCGCGATCACGAGGCCGCCGCTGCGCGCGGGCGCCATGCAGCCGGGTTCGGTCGGCAGGGGCCAGCGCTCGACCTTCGCTCCCGGCGATCCGATCTCGCCGCGTGTGCGCAGCACGGCACGGCCTGGAATGTCGAGCCAATAGAGCGATCGTTCTTCGGGATGCCAGAACGGCGATTCGCCGAGCTCGCAGAGGCTGTCTTCGATGGAGGTCCACATGGTGTCGCGATTGTGCTCCCGGCCATCGCGGCGATGGGCAAAAAAAAGCCCGCTGGCGCCGGAGCGCTCGCGGGCTGAACATCCAAAGGAGACCTCGCTTGAAAAACTCGTTACGGAGAATTCTTCTTGTAAATGGTGGTGGTCATTCATTCGATGGCGGGCTGCCCGAAGGCAGGCCCGCCAAGGCAGATCAGCGGTTGTAAGCCGTTTCGCCGTGGGAGGAGATGTCGAGGCCTTCGCGCTCTTCTTCTTCCGACACACGCAGGCCGAGGGTCAGGTCGGCGATCTTGTAGGCGATGAAGGCAACCACGCCGGACCACACGATCGTGAGCAGCACGCTCTTGATCTGGATCCAGACCTGTGCGCCCATCGCGAAGGTGTCGGGGGTCGCGCCGCCGGTGCCGCCGAGGCCCTTGGCAGCGAACACGCCGGTCAGGATGGCACCCAGGATGCCGCCCACGCCGTGCACGCCGAACACGTCGAACGCGTCGTCTGCGCCGAGCATGCGCTTGAGGCCACCCACGCCCCACAGGCAGACCAGGCCGGCCAGCAGGCCCAGCACGATCGAACCCATCGGGCCGACGAAGCCGGCGGCGGGCGTGACGGCCACCAGGCCGGCGACTGCACCGGATGCGGCACCCAGCATCGAGGCCTTGCCCTTGTGCAGGCTCTCGCCCAGGATCCACGACAGGGCCGCGGCGGCGGTGGCGAGCACCGTGTTCACGAAGGCCAGGCCGGCGACGGCGTTGGCTGCACCAGCGGAGCCGGCGTTGAAGCCGAACCAGCCGACCCACAGCAGCGATGCGCCGACCATGGTGAGCGTGAGCGAGTGAGGCGTGAAGGCTTCCTTGCCGTAGCCGACGCGCTTGCCGACCATGTAGGCGCCGACCAGTCCGGCCACACCGGCGTTGATGTGCACCACGGTGCCGCCGGCGAAGTCGAGCGCGCCGTCCTTGCCCAGCAGGCCGCCGCCCCACACGATGTGGGCGATCGGCACGTAGCTGAAGGTGAACCACAGCACCGAGAACAGCAGCACGGCCGAGAACTTGACGCGTTCCGCGAAGGCGCCGACGATCAGCGCCACGGTGATGGCCGCGAAGGTGCCCTGGAAGGCGACGAACACGTATTCGGGAATCGTGGTCAGCGCGCCGAAGGTCTCCTGCGTGATGCCCTTCATGAAGATCTTGTCGAATCCTCCGAAGAAGTTGCCGTCACCCGAGAAGGCCAGGCTGTAGCCGTAGACGGCCCACAGGATGCTGATCAGCGAGAAGATCACGAAGACCTGCATCAGCACCGACAGCATGTTCTTCGAGCGGCCCAGGCCGCCATAGAACAGCGCGAGGCCGGGGATGGTCATCAGGATCACGAGAAGGGTCGAAGTCAGCATCCAGGCGGTGTCGCCGGAATCGATCTTCGGAGCGGGGGCCGCGGGTGCGGCGGCGGGAGCAGCCTCGGCGGCAGCCGGTGCCGCTGCCGCGGGCGCAGCAGCCGGAGCGGGCGCGGCGGCAGCCGGTGCCGACGCGGCCGGAGCCTCGGGCGTTGCCGCGGCGGGGGTTTGCGCGAAGCCGGTGGTACCGGCGGCCAGCACGCTCAAGCCGAGCGCAAGAGAGACAAGCAGTTTTTTCATAGTCGTTGTTCTTTCGGGCCAGGACTCGATCAGAGGGCTTCGCGGCCCGTTTCGCCGGTGCGGATGCGAACGACCTGTTCGAGGTTGTAGACGAAGATCTTGCCGTCGCCGATCTTGCCGGTGCGTGCGGCGCTCTCGACCGCTTCGATCACGCGATCGACGAGGTCGTCGGAGACGGCCGCCTCGATCTTGACCTTGGGCAGGAAGTCGACCACGTACTCCGCGCCGCGGTAGAGCTCGGTGTGGCCCTTCTGGCGGCCGAAGCCCTTCACCTCGGTGACGGTGATCCCCTGCACGCCGATGGCCGACAGTGCTTCGCGCACCTCGTCGAGCTTGAACGGTTTGATGATGGCTGTGACCAGCTTCATGAGTTTTCTCCTTCGGATGGAAATGAAGTGGCGCGGCAGCTTGGGCCGCGCCTCGTTGTAGTGCGGATTACAGAGTCTTCGTCAGCGTGACGATGAAGCGTGCCTTGTTCGGCGAGTAGTAGGTCGTGCCGAAGGTGCCGAAGCCGTAGTCGACGCCCGGGTTGCTCACCGCGAGGTACGAGTTCTTCTTGTTGGCGCCCTGGATCGAGCCGGTCAGCGACAGGCCGTTGCCGAAGTCGTAGCTCGCGCCGATGTTGTAGTCGACGTAGCTCTTGTAGCCCAGGCTGCGGATGTCGCTGGACATGTTCGTGTAGCCGACAGCCGCCTTCAGCGTGACCTTGGGCACGATCTCCTTGCTGTACGACAGGTTCAGGTAGCCGGTGTTGGTGCCCTTCAGGCCCGAGCCGGCCTTGTTGCCGGCGTAGCCGAAGTAGTCCTTCGACACGGTGTGCGAGTACTTGGCGGTGAACGAGCCGAGGGTCTCGTTGGCGTAGGTGCCCGCGACGTACAGCTCGGTGGTGTTGCCGGCGGAGTTGCCCGGGTAAATGTAGGTGAGCGCACCGACGTCCATGTCCAGCGGGCCGGCCTTGAACTTGTAGCCGCCGTACACGTCCATCTCGATGCTGTTGCCCTTGAGCCAGTTGACGCTGGAGTTCCAGTTGCCCACGTAGAAGCCGCTGTCGCCGAAGGCGTAGTCCAGTCCGCCCTGGATGGCGGGCTTGAAGCCCTTGGTCTTGGCGTAGTCGTTCTTGCCGATCATGTCCTGGTCCTGGCCACGGAACTTGTAGTTCGTGGTGATCGACACATTGCCGGTCAGGTTCGGAGCGGGAGCTGCCGCAGGCGCTGCTGCGGCGTCGGTCGTTGCAGTCTGCGCCAGGGCCGCGCCGGACGCGGTCAATGCGGTGGCCAGAACGATCAGCGCCTGGGCGGCGGTACGGTGCGTCATCAGGGAACTCCTCGCAAGTGTGTTGTTGGACCGGAGGGCTCAAAGCAGGGAGCGTGCCAAAGTGCACGAATCCCTGCCCTTGCGACCGCGTCCACGCTGCGGGTGAGCGCCAAATCGTTACAACCCCTGTTGCGAGTGGTTGCAGATGAACGGTGCGCCGCACCACCGCGGGAATGCCCACAACAGGTGCACCATCTTGGGGAGAGGGAGAGAAATGGGACTGTCTTTGGTGCAGAGCCGCGCCTTGCTGGGTCTTGAAGCGGCCAGTGTCACGGTAGAGGTGCATCTTGCGAACGGTTTGCCCAGCTTCACGCTGGTCGGGCTGGTCGAAACCGAGGTCAAGGAGGCGCGCGAGCGGGTCCGCTCGGCGCTGCAGAACGCGGGGCTGGAGTTCCCCAACAACAAGCGCATCACCGTGAACCTGGCGCCGGCCGACCTGCCCAAGGACTCCGGGCGCTTCGACCTGCCCATCGCGCTGGGCATCCTCGCGGCCAGCGGACAGATAGACAACGCCCGGCTCGCCGGCCACGAGTTCGCCGGGGAGCTGTCTCTATCCGGCGAGCTCAGGCCCGTTCGCGGTGCCCTGGCCATGGCGCTGGCGCTGCACACGCGCGGCGTCGCGACGCGGCTGGTGCTGCCCCTTGAAAGTGCGCAGGAAGCCGCGCTGGTACCGGGCGGCGAGGTGTATGGGGCCAGGCACCTGCTGGACGTGGTGCGCCAGTTCGTGGCGGGCGACGATGCCGCTTCCCGGTTGCCCGACGGCCCGGACGACGGTTGGGCGCGCATCCAGGCCGAGCCCGACACGGCCGTGCCCCGATACGCCGACCTGTCCGAAGTGAAAGGGCATACGGGCGTCAAGCGCGTGCTCGAGATCGCGGCGGCGGGCGGCCACAGCCTGCTGATGGTGGGCGAACCCGGCTCGGGCAAGTCGATGCTCGCCCAGCGCTTCGCGGGGCTGCTGCCCGCGATGCGCATCGACGAAGCACTGGAGAGCGCGGCGGTTGCAAGCCTCGGCGGGCGCTTCGCGACGGAAAGATGGATGAGTAGGCCGACCTGCTCTCCGCACCACACGGCGAGCGCCGTGGCGCTGGTCGGCGGGGGCTCCCCGCCCCGCCCCGGGGAAATCTCGCGCGCGCACCACGGCGTTCTCTTCCTCGACGAATTCCCCGAGTTCGCCCGCTCCGCGCTGGAAGCACTGCGCGAGCCGCTGGAGACGGGCACGATCACCATCGCCCGCGCCGCGCGGCGCGCCGAGTTCCCGGCGCGCTTCCAGCTCGTCGCAGCCATGAACCCCTGCCCCTGCGGCTACCTGGGCTCGTCATCGAGGCCCTGCCGCTGCACGCCGGAGCAGGTCTCGCGCTACCAGGGCAAGCTCAGCGGCCCGCTGCTGGACCGCATCGACCTGCACATCGAAGTGCCTCCGGTGTCGGCCCAGTTGCTGCTCGACTCACCTGCGGGCGAGTCGACCGACAGCATCCGCGAGCGCGTCGTCGCCGCGCGCGAACGAGCGATGCGGCGCCAGGGCCATGCGAACCAGTCGCTGCACGGCGCGGCCATCGATCGTCACGCGACGCTGGACGACGCGGCACGCGGGTTCATGTTCAACGCGGCGGCCAAGCTCGGCTGGTCCGCGCGCAGCACGCACCGGGCGCTGAAGGTGGCGCGCACCATCGCCGACCTGGATTCGTCGGAAGCGGTACAGGTCGGGCATCTGGCGGAGGCGGTGCAGTACCGCAGGGCGTTGCGCGGCGCGGCCTGAGCGACGGGACGCCGGGACGACCGTTGTCGCTTGTGCAGGAGGCGTGCAAGGCGCGAGGAAAGCCGCGGCTCGTGCTGCCGTCGTCATCAGCTCACGAGAGCGTCTATCCAGCGCGCCGCATAGGTCCCGCCCTGCTCGAAGTAGTGCGTGTGCGCGCCGATGCCCACGCACACGTCGCGCTCGGGCCCGGTCATCGGCGCGAAGGCCGGGGCCGGATTCCACAGCGTCGCGTGGCCGCCCACGGTGTCGATCGCCGGCGGCGGATCGCACCACAGCCAGCGCCCCACGTAGTCGCCGGTGGTGTACAGGTTGACCCAGCGGTTCACGCCGACATCGGAGGCCAGCGGGCCGCTGCTGCCCGGCGCCGTGGTCCTGCCCACCCACGCATAGAGAAGCGGGAAGCGCTGGGCGTACAACTGGCGCAGCGGGCAGCCCGCCGTCAACAGATGGATCCTTCCCTGCAGCTGCGGCCACAGCCGCGTGACGCGGTCGTCGACGCCCGCGTCGGCCTGCCATTGGGCGCGGTGCTGCAGGTAGCGCAGCAGTTCCGCGGAGATCACCGTGCCCTGGCTGTGGGCCACGATCACGATGCGGTCGTACTTCTGCGCCGCGATGTGCTCGAGCAGCGCCACGTAGCGCGAGAAGATGCGCGCTCGCGGAATGGCGTGGCGCGGGAACTCGCGGAAATGGTTGTCGACGTCGAGCACCACGTCGAGCGGCAGCCGCAGCCACGGCACGTAGCGCGAGAGCACGCCGCCGAAGGCCGAGAGCGCGGCCGCCGCGGTGGCCGCGCTGAGCACCAGCGGCTTGAGCACGAGCTCCGAAACCGGCCCGAACCATTCGAAGATCTCTCCGCCGACCAGGTCCTTCGGCAGGATGCCGCAGCGCGCCAGCAGCAGGATCACGCCGACGACGGCGGCGACGATCACGCTCATCGCCGCCAGCCCGGTGACGACGGCCTCCAGGCGCCGATAACCGCCGCTGAGCCAGCGACCGAGGTTCTGCGCCGTGCCCAGCCCGTTCCTGATTTCCGCGAGCACGCTGGGCACCAGCACCACGATCATGTACAGCAGCAGCGCCAGCGTCAGGCCGGCGGCGAGCACGAAGGTCTCCGTGCTGCGGAGGTAGCGCAGGTGCAGGAATGTCGAGCCCTTGGGGAAGCAGCCCGTGCCGACGTCGAAGATGAGCGGGCAGTAGGAGGTGCCCGCGGCGCCGAACTCCACCAGCGTGGTGAGCAGGGCCCAGATGGCCATCGACAGCGCCACGAACGAAGCCATCGACACCATCAGCCCGAGCCGCCCGGTCGCCACGCTGCCGTGCGCGGCGGCGCCGTCGCGCGCCGCCATCTGCCCGAAGACGAACCAGAGCAGGAACGGGACCACAGCGGCGGCCCACCAGACCACGATGCCGAACAGCATGTACTCGAATGCGCGCAGCCCGCCGCGCACCCAGCTGTGCAGGTCGGCCCGTCCGCCGGAGGCGAGCACTTCCGCGACCACGTGGCCCAGCAACGCCAGCGCCGTGACCGCCAGGAAGACGAGCCCCACCGCGCGCATCGCTGGAAAGCGGGCGGCCGCCACGCGCAGCACGTAGTCGAACAGCAGCGCGAGCAACGCCAGGCAGCCCAGGCCCACCACCCAATGCGCCGGCACGGCGTGCAGCAGCACGGCCGCAAGGGCCGCGAAGACGGCGGCCGCGAGCCGGCTGGAGGGCCGCGCGGCATGGCGGTAGCAGTACCACCAGGCCGCGAGCGTCGGCACCGCCACGGCCAGCACGGTGCGCAGCACGGCCGTGTGCGGCTCGGCCACGCCCCACGCGACGACCAGCAGCCCGATCAGCAGCAGCTGCGAGAACAGGTTGGCCAGCAGGTTCGAGAAGGCCCAGTCCAGGCCTCTCTGCAGGTTGGTCAGCCAGTGCCAGCGCCGGGGCGGCTGCCTGTCGGGCTGCCGCCGGCCGGCGTCGGCGCTGGCGCGATCCACCGCGTCGCGCCCCAGCAGCGACAGGCGGAAAACCACCGTGAAGAGCTCGGTGACGATGCGCGGCAGCGCACCGGACAGGCGCGACAGGTCGGCCCAGTACATCTCGTGCACGTCCACCTGCTGTTGCCGATGCTGCTGCGGTGCTTCGCCCACGCCGGATGCGGTGCGGGTCATCCGGATGCGGGTGGCCTCGTAGGTGTCGTTGTCCGCGCCCTTCCACTTCGAGAGCAGGTAGTCGCTGAAGGCGATGCCCGCGTCGGCCTCGATCATGTTCCTCGGCGTGGGCGACCGGGTTCCCGCCGGCGCGGGTGCGCCGCCGCCGGGCACGACCACGGGCGCCGACGGCGCGCTGCCCCCGACGACCCATTCCTCGCGCTGGAAATCCGACCGGGTCGACTGCTCGAAGGCCTTGCCCAGCGAGTCAGGCGCCTGGCTGGACGGCTGCACCTTCCGGACCGAGCCCCGGGGCAGCGGCTTCGCCGAACGGTTGCCCGCCATCGCCTTCAGCGGCGGCACGGCCATGATGAAGCTGTCGCAATCGCCCTGGCTGTAGCGCACCTGCGCGCTGCCTGCATTGACCATCAGCGAGGCGATGGCGCGCGCGGTGTCGCCGGATTTCTGGTCCGCGACGCCGTGGATGGCGATCACCGCCACGCGCTCGGGAGGGCGCTGCGCGTCGGGCTGCGATTCGGATGTGGCTTCGCTCATGCTGCGGCTCCTGCGTACCGGTTGCCGGCTGGCGGCAGTGGTGGCGGACATCCGCGGGAGACATGCAGAAGAGCCTCACGCGAACGGGAGGCTCATTCTTCGGGCACTGCATGGCATTGCGCCATCCCGCAAAAGCAGGAGGCGAACTACGGCCGAAGGCCTACGAGGCTTACTTGAACTCGTGGCTGACCACGGGCGCCGACTTGCTGTCCTGCACCGTCACGCGCTGCCGGTACACCTCGAGGTCGCCGTTGCGCACCTCGATGTTGTAGATGCCGGGGCGCAGCGACAGCGACTTCAGCGGCGGGCTCACGCCACGATCGGCACCGTCGACGAACACCTGGCCCCAGGGCCGGACGTTGAACATGATGCGGCCCATGCCGGGCGACGCCGTGGGCGTGGCAGGAGGCGTCGTGGCGCCGGGAGTGCCCGGCGTCGCGCCCGCCACGGTCGTGGTGCCGGGCGGCTGCGTTCCGGGCGCGACGGGCACCGAGGGCGGCGAGACCCGGTTGATCTCCGCGATCGCGGCCCGCGCCTCGCGCGCATGCAGCCCGCGACGGTAGCGGCGCAGGTAGGCCTCGTAGCCTTCGCGCGTGTTCTCGCTCTGCGCGAGGTTCCAGTCTTCCGCCTCGGCGGTGGCAAGGGCGGACTCGGGCGGCGTGGCAGGGGTGGCCGGCGTCGCGGGCGTGGCCGGCGGATTCACCGGAACGGCCTCCAGCGGCGCCAGCGGCCCCGTGGCGGTGGCGGGCGCGCTGGCGGCCGCGGCAGGCGGCTGTGCGGCACCGCCCGCCACGGCGGGCGGCACGCCGTCGGTGGCGGGTGGTGTCGGGGGCATCGCCGCCGGCGGCGCGGTGTTGGTCGACATCGGCTCGGCCGGAGGCGGCACCGGCACCATCGCGGTCTTGGAAGGCTCCTGCGGCTGCATGCCCGATGTCAGGCGCAGGCCGATCCAGGCCCCGACCGCGACCAGCGCAATCAGCAGCACGCCCACCATGCCCCATGGCGGGCGCTTGAGCTTGGTCTTCTGCGCGGGCGCGGCCTTGTGGGACTGCGGCTGTGCCTGGGGCTTGGCGCGACTGCCCTGCCCTTGCTCTTCCTGCGCGGCACGCGGCGCGGGTGCGGGCGCCGGCGCGCGCACGGGTTCGGGCATGGCCACAGGCACCGGCTCCAGCGGTGCCGGCGCGGACACCGGCGAAAACTGCTGCGGCGTCAGCTGCGGAGGCGGCGGCGTGGCCGACACGGGCGCGGCGGGAATGATCACCGTCGGCACGCCCATGCCGCTCACGTAGATGTCGCCCAGCTTCACCAGCCCCAGCTCGGCGGCGAAGGCGGCCACGGTCTGCGTGCGGTCCTTGCTGTGCACGGCCAGCGTGTGGTCGATGGCGGCGCAGAAGGCCGGGCTCAGGTCGTCGCGGCCCATGGACGACAGCGGCACGTACGCGTCCTGCACGCTGCGCACCACGGCCGAGGGCGGCGGATGGCCGGTGACCGCGCGGTACAGCACCGCGCCCAGCGCGTACAGGTCGGTCCATGCGCCCTGCAGCAGCGTGTTGTCGTCGGCGTACTGTTCGATGGGCGAATAGCCCGACTTCACCATCACCGCCACCTCGTCGACGAGGTCGGCGATCGACTTGCGCGCCGCGCCGAAGTCGAGCAGCACCGGCAGGTCGTCCTGCTGGATGAAGATGTTGTCGGGCGCGATGTCGCGGTGGAAGCACTGGCTGCGGTGCAGCGTCTCGAGCGCGCCGAGCAGCGGCCCCAGCATGCCCAGCAGCCATTGCTCGGTGATCCTGCCGGGCTCGTCTTCCGCCAGGCGGCGCAGCGTGCGGCCCTTGTAGAGCTGGATCGCCATGTAGGCGGTGGAGTTCGCCTCCCAGAAGCGATGCACCCGCACCAGTGCCGGGTGGCTGAACTGCGCGAGCGTGCGCGCCTCGTTGATGAAGCTGCGCAGGCCCGCCTGGAAGGTGGCCGTGAGCCGCTCGGAACGCACGTGCACGCTGTTGTCGCCCACGCGGCGCGCGAGCATCGAGGGCATGTATTCCTTGATGGCCACCTCGCGCTGCAGCGAGTGGTCGTAGGCGCGGTAGACGATGCCGAAGCCGCCCTCGCCGATCACCTCGAGCAGCTCGAATTCGTCGAGCCGGTGGTTCACGCCCAGCGGATGCGGGCGCTCCTCCTGCGCGTCGGCGGGCGGGCTTCCGATGCCTTGCGTCGTCATGCTTCTTTTCCTCCTGCGGGACGGTCGCCTCCATGACCCACACGGCCCCCCCGGACCCTGTGGCCGGCCTGGCTCTTCTTGTTCATGCCCATGGCACATGCCCTTGCGAAAACAACTTGGAAAACAGCGGTGTGTTGAGCCCGCCGCCATGGGCGGCGGTGCGCAACGGCGATCCGTCGGCCTGGTTGGTCCACCAGTAGCTGGTGCTGCCGAAGGGGTCGAAGCACAGTGGAAGCTCCGGCCAGCCCAGTTGCTGCTTGGCGCTGGCGCCTCCGGCCGTAGGTCCGAGGATCGAAAGGATGTCGTCCGAGCCGCCGCTGGCGGTCTGGAAGCCGGCACGGCCCGCGGCCAGCACCTGGCTGTCGAACTGGTCGGGCGCCACGCCGTGGCGGATGGCCTGCAGCATCGCGGTGCCGCACTGCCAGTACCACGCGGCCGAGCCCTCGAGCACCGAGGGGCGGTAGTTGCGCGCGGCCACCTGCAGCGTGATGCACACGGGGTAGTAGCGACCCACGCGGTCGCAACTGGGCGCGATGCAGCCGAACTGCACGGCATCGACGCCCTGCGTGGCGGGAATCGCGAAGTTCCACACAGGCGCCACCGCGTAGTGCCGCGTCATCGCGTCGGGCCAGCGCTTGAAGCTGCCCAGGCCGTTCTGCATCCAGCGGTCCCACCAGGCCTGCAGCTCGCGCGGCATGCGACGGTAGAGGAAGTCGCCGGCGGCCGGCAGCTTGCCGTACCAGCCGATCTGCTCGTCGACGGGCACCCAGGCCTGCGGGGGAATGCTGCTGTTCATTTCAGGATTTCCCGGGGCACGAGAAGCTGTTCATCTGCGACAGGCGCAGCGGGTTGTAGACGCTGTTGGCCGTGACCGCGAGCACCACCTTCTTGCCCTGCAGGTCGAAGCTGGCGTTGAACGACTCGGGCGAGCTGCCCGCGGAGATGGAAGCCTTGTCGAACAGCCGGTGCAGCGCCCACGGGCCTTCGGTCACGATGCCGCCGGCCGGCGTGCCGTTGGCGGTGGTCACCTGCAGGCGCACCTGGTTGCTGTTGCGCGGACCCGGCCACTTGATGGTGCTGGGCGCCTGCGGGCCGTGCGCGTAGCGCACCGTCTGGCCGTCGACGTCGAGCGTGAACTGCGTGAGGGCCGCGTCCATGTCCTCGGGACGGATGTCGATGGTGAACGACGGCGTGCGCCCGCCCGCCATGCCCGAGAAGAACACGTCGCGGATGGCCTGCGCCTTCTGGAACGAATCGAGGTAGGCCGAACGGCCGGTGGCGCTGCCGTCCACGCCGCGCTTGAAGGTCCACGGATTGACCGAGGTGTCGACCTGCGTGACGAGGTTCTTCTGGAAGAAGTCGTCCATCATCCCGCCCGGCGCGAACAGCTGCGCGAAGTCGCCCGAGGCCACGTCGCGGTTCGATCCGCGCGTGAACGGATAGCGCCCGGAGATCGCCTGGTTGCAGAACGAGCCGATGCTCGCCGCCGCGCTCTGCCCGATGTTCTGCCGCGTCACCGCCGCCGCCTTCGACGAGGCGGTGGTCGACAGGTCGTTCAGCATGCCCTGGAACGGCACCGGCAGGCGCCCCGCCTCGGCCTGCACCTTGGTGACCGAATCGCTGGTAGGCGGGATGTTGCCGCTGCGCAGCGCGGTGTCGGTGGCGGTGAGGAAGTTGTAGAGCTCGTTGATGAGCGCGGCCGTCGCGTCGATGGGCGCTTGGCCGCCCTGCTTGGGCGCGGTGACCATGCGGCGCAGCGGCTCGAAGTGGTTGTCCACCAGCGACTCGGGGCGGTCCACCCGCGTATTGCGGCGCTGGCTGCCGTCGGGCTGGCCGATGAGCTGCTCGATGCGCTCGCGCGTGCTCTGCACGCGGTTCTGCGCCTGGTCGAGCAGGCTGCGCGCGGCCTCGTCGTGGTTGCGCAGCAGGTCGGTCTCGCGTGCGGCGCCGCGGATGATGCGCGACATCGGAGACTCGGCGGTGGAGAGCACGCGCGTCATCTGGATGCTCTGCAGCAGCGAGCGGCTGTCGGCCAGGCGGATGTCGACGAGGTAGTCATCCCACACCTTGATGTAGTCGGTGAGGTAGAGCCTGCGCACCTCGCGCAGCAGCAGCTCGCGCGAGGTGATGTCGGCGATGCCGGGCGCGCGGATCTGCAGCACCCAGCGGTCTTCCTGCTCGAGCGACAGCGCGGTCTCGGCCATGCGCTTGTCGAAGATGTCCCAGTAGCCGCGGTAGGTGAAGAGCGTGGGAATGCCGTCGGTCAGCGGCTTGCCGCTCGCGCGGCGGATGACCAGCGCCGACTCGGCGCCGCCCGCCTCGGCGATGGTGAAGGCATTGGGCTGGCTGGTCTGCAGCAGGATGCGGCGCAGCCGCGCGTAGGAGCGCTGCGCCAGCGGCACGCCGGCCAGGCGCTCGCGCGTCTGCGTGATGAGCCTGTCGTCCTTGGCGAAGGGCGAGGCCACCACGCGGCCGGCGAACAGCGCCTTCAGGTGCGACTCGAGGTTGGCGCGCTGCTCGCGCGTGAGCGAGGCGCCGATCTTGCGATCGACGTCGGTGAGCAGCCAGGCCTGCAGGAAGTCGGCGTCGTAGCGCTCGGCGTCGTACAGCATGAGGTAGGCCTTGAGCGCCTCGTAGCTGTATTCGGCGTCGTTCTTCGCGGCCTCGCGAAGCGACTGCTCCACGCGCTGCGCGGCCTGCGGCAGCAGCACCGTCTCGAGCGCGCGCTGGTACACGCCGTCGGTCGCCGCCTGCAGCTTCTCGCCCTGGTAGAGGCCGAAGCGGTAGGAGGTGGGCGGATCGCCGATGTCGAAATGGCTGGACTTCGGCAGGTCGCGCAGCTTGTCGAGGACGAGCAGCGAACTGGCGATGTCGCCGCTGGTGTCGACCACCGTGGGCAGCTCGCCGCGCGCGGCGGCCTTGTTGAAGGCCTTGGCGTTGGTGTCGACCTCGGCCACGTAGTCCTTGTTGTTGCGCCAGCTGTTCACGCAGGCGCCGAGGAACAGCACCAGCAGAACGCCGATCACGCTGTAGCCCGCGATGTCGATGGCCCGCTTGCGGCGGTACCAGCGCAGGTTGGTGCCGGCCACGCCCGCGTCGCGGAAGATCACCTGCTGCAGCAGCTCCTTCAGGAAGTAGCTCTTGCCCGGACCCGGCGGCGGCGCCGGCGGCGCATTGACCTGCAGGTAGCGCTTGATGGCGCCCATCACGCGGTCGAAGGCCGTGCCCTCCTGCGTGCCGCTGGTGAAGTACACGCCGCGCAGCATCGAGGCGGCCTCGAACTTCGAGGGATTGAAAACGTCGGCCAGGAAGGTGCCGAGGATGTCCTCGAAGCTCGCGAACTGCTGCGGCAGCAGGTAGGCCTGCGCGCGGCGCATCGGATCGGACTCAGCCGCCAGCAGCTCGGGCAGGCGTTCGTCCAGGCGCTGGTGCAGCAGCTTGTATTCCTGGTGGAAGCGCTCGCGCAGGTCGCCGCCCACGGGTGCAGCCGCACCCTTGCCGGCCTTCTTGTTCGCCGGGTTGCCCTGGATCGGGAAGGTGAAGCCCCACACCTGCTGCCGCTCGGTGCGGCCCAACGAGCCGAAGTATTCGTTGAAGCCGGCCAGCAGGTCGGTCTTGGTGACCAGCACGTACACCGGGAAGTCGATGCCCAGGTCGTTGCGCAACTCCAGCAGCCGCTTGCGCAGCGCCATCGCGTGGCGCGCGCGCTGGGCGTCGTCGGCCAGCGGCAGGTCTGCGATGCTGATGGTGAGGATCGCCCCGTTGATCGGCTGGCGCGGGCGGAACTTCTTCAGCAGATCGATGAAGCCCTTCCACTCGCCCTCGTCGGTCTCGCGGTTGCTCTCGTGCGTGGTGTAGCGGCCGGCCGTGTCGATCAGCACCGCCTCGTTGGTGAACCACCAGTCGCAATTGCGCGTGCCGCCGATGCCGCGCACCGCCGCCTTGCCGAGCTGGTCGGCCAGCGGGAAATCGAGGTCGGAGTTGACCAGCGCAGTGGTCTTGCCCGAGCCCGGCGCGCCGATGAAGATGTACCAGGGCAGCTGGTACAGGTACTGCCGGTCGAACAGCGAGAAGCGGCTCGCGGGCTTGCCGTCGGCATCCGCGCCGAAGCGCATGTTCTTCAGGATGTTGGTGGCGTCGGCGAAGCCGCTCTGCAGCTCCTTGATCTCGGGTGCGTCCTCGGGCCGTGCCTCCTTTTCCTGCTTGGAGGGCGTGCGCAGCTGGTTGAGCAGCTGCGCGTTGAGCCGGCGTTCGCGCCACTTGCGGTAGATGACGCGCACGATCCAGATCGTGAACATCAGCACGATGACCACGATGCGAACGATCTCGTCCTCGAGCGGGCGATAGCGGCCCACCGCGATGGCCGGGCCGATGACCCAGATCAGGAAGGCAAGCGCGACGAGGCCGAGGAAGACCCAGAGGTCGCGGCTGATGAGAAAACGGAAGATGGCGCGCAGCATCAGCGGTTGCCTCCGGGCTGCCGTGCGGGAGCAGGAGCGACGAGCGGAGCGGAAGCCACGGGCGCGCCGGCTCCCGGCGCCACCAGCAGCGTCACCTCGACGCGGCGGTTGCGCGCGCGGTTGGCGGCGGAATCGTTGGGCACGAGAGGGTCGGCATCGCCGCGGCCTTCGGCGCGCAGGCGTTCGGGTCGCGCGATGCGCGTGGCGATCATCTTCTTCACCGCGTCGGCGCGGGCCTGCGAGAGTTGCCAGTTGGAGGGAAAGCGCACGCTGCGGATGGGTTGGTCGTCGCTGAAGCCGCTGACCAGCACGTTGCCTTCGACTGAATTGAGTGCGTCGGCCACGCGCACCAGCACCGGTGCGTAGCGGTCGAGCACGCGGTCGGACCCCGAGGCGAACAGGCCGTCGCCGCGCAGCACCACGACACTGCGGTCTGCCTCGTCGCGCACGGTCAGCAGGCCTTCGCGGATCTCGGGCTCGAGGAAGCGCTGAAGCCGCGGCACAGGCGCAGGCATGACGACGGCGCGCTCCGCCTGCGGCAGACGCACCGCGTTGACGGCCGCGAAGGCTCCGTCGGAGTGGCCCGCGAGATTGAAGGTGAGGAACGCGAACACGGCCACCAGCAGCACCGCGGCCACCGCGCCCACCGCCCACACGGGCAGCCAGTTGCGCGCGCGGCGCACCGGCGCGCTGCCGTCCTGCCAGTGCGGCGAGAGCGGCACGGGAATCTCGCCGCGCGCCTGCCGGATGATCTGCAGCAGCCGCTGCTTGAGCGTCTCGAGCTGCGTGCGGCCGTTGTCGATGACGCGGAAGCGCCCTTCGAAGCCCATCGCCAGGCAGAAGTAGATGAGCTCGATCAGGTGCAGGTGCTGCTGCGGGTTCTGCACCAGGCGCGACAGGAGCTGGAAGAACTTCTCTCCGCCCCATGTCTCGTTATGGAACATCACCAGCAGGCTCTGCGACGACCAGATGCTGCCGCCCCACGGCGTGAGCGCCGCGGCCTCGTCGACCGCGGTGCACAGGCAGTAGCGCGCGCCGATGATGACTTCTGGCGAGATGCCCGCCTGCTGCGCGCGCGTCTCGAAGCGGCGCACCTCGTCGACGAGGTGCTCGCGCAGCTGCGACGGTGCGGGATGGTGGCCGGTGGCGCGGATCTGCGGGATCAGGTCGAGCAGCGGATTGGCCGCCGCCACCAGCGGGTTGTTGCCCGCGAGCGCCGTGTCGCCCGCATGCGGGCGCCGCGCGTCATGCCATGCAGTGAAGGACTCGGGCTGCGCACCCAGGCCGCCGCCCATCGCCCCGCCGCGCGACGCATGCTGCATGCCGCCCGCGTCGCCGCTGGCGTTGCCGCCGCCCGGGTTCGGAGGCACGAAGCCTCCCGGGCCGACGGCCATGTCGTTGACACCGTTCATAGAGTCCCTCACGGACGGATGGCCCAGAACTCCATGGCCAGACCGGGAAAGTCACCGGCCAGGTGCATTGCCACGCCGCCCGATTTTTCGAGCTGGCGCCACATGTCGCCGCTCTTGTCCAGTTCGAAGTAGTGATAGCCCGCGTTGTACGGAATCTGCCGCGGCGCGACCGGCAGCGGACGCACCACCACGCCCGGCAGTTGCAGCTGCACGAGGTCGCGGATGCGCTCGACCGAGCCGATCTTCACCTGCGTGGGGAAGCGCTGCTGGATCGCGTCGGCCGGCAGGTCGGCATGCACCGCGAGCACGAAGCCCGCGTTGCGCACCAGCACCGGGTCGGGCATGCGGCCCACGCGCACGCCGTGGCTGCGCTCTTCCAGCTCGATGGCGATCGCGCTCTGCTCGAGCACCGCCGACAGCGAGCGCCGCAGCTCTTCGAGCAGCGGACGGATGCATTCGTTGAGGTTGTCGTGGTCGTACACCGGCCACAGCACCGGACGGCGGGTGGGCGATGTGTGCGTGGCCAGGTGGCAGGCCAGCTTGAGCCAGTCGACGAAGAGTTCCTCGGGGTGCACCTGCACCGCCTGCTGCGCATGCCACGTGAGCGCGAGATAACGGTTGACCAGTTCGAGCAGAAGGAAGTCGGAGACTTCGCTCACGCCGCCGCGGCCCGGTTGCGACAGCCGCGAGGCCAATGCCTCGGAGCGCTGCGTGAGCAGGCCGTGCAGCTCCGCGATCATGCTGCGCAGCATGGCGTGCGCGGAGGCATCGAGCACGGGCGGGATGTAGTTGGCGTCGACCACCAGCTTGTGATCGGTGCGCCGCTCGATCACGCGCACCGCGCCGATGGCCTGCCATTCGGCAGTGAGCGAAGAAGCGCGCGCAAGCCGCAGGCGAGGCGCGGCAAGCTGCAGCACGGCGGGGCCGAGCGCGACGGCGTTGCCGTCGTTCACTTCGCGCTCGATCACGCCGAAGCGCGCGGCGGAGCCTTCGTCTTCGGAGAAGATGACTTCCTCGCTGCCAGGCCTGCGTAACGGCAGCGCCAGAACTATGAGTTCGTCGGTGAGGTCGTTCGGCACTTCATAAGGAAGCGGCGCGTCTTCCGCGCCGAACGAGAAGGGTGTGCCGTCGGGCATCACGCCCGCGCCACCGAGCAGCGATACGCGGCCCAGCGCGTAGGCATCGCGGTCGATGTCCAGGTGCAGCCAGCCCCAGTAGGCGCCTTGCAGGCCTGCGGTGCGCCGGGTCACGTACTGCTCGACATAGCGTTCCATTTGCTGGAAGTGCTGCGGTCGCAAGTACATGCCCTCGGACCACACAACGCGATTCGCCAATGCCTGCGGATGGGCGCCGTTCTTTGCGGCGCCCGGATTGCGAACTGTCACCAAAAAGACCTCCTGGGGAGTGCTCACGCCGGAGCGGGAGATGCGCTTATGTGCGGCCTCCCGGTCCACTTGTTTTGTTCTCGATGCTACACGTCGCGTCTTACGTTTTGCACCGCATTTCGCTTATGAATTTCTCGCACTTTGGTACTAGCGAATCAGTACCTTCGGTCCAAAGTTAACGACTTGGTAGCAGCTCTATGCCAGTCTTGCGCACAGCGACATGCACGGCCTGCTCGCTCGGCGAGAACTGCCACACCTTGTACAGGTTGGTTTGCTTGGGCTCCTTCAGCGGCAGCACGATGCGCCAGCGAGCGGCTTCCAGCTTGCGATAGCCGGCGATGATGCCGATGGCGCGCGAATCGAGACCGGCCTCGCGCTTGAACACGCGCTCTTCTCCGCTGCGCATGATGGCCTGGTCGGCATTGACCAGTTCGGTGCTCAGCGTTTCACGGTCACGGTCTTGTAGTGCAAAGTAGTCTGCCGTCTCGAAGTTACCGGAAGATTTCAATTCGAAGACCTTGACGAGGATGGGCGCGGCCTGTCCTCGTCCGTCGGGATTGACGCCGTCGTCGATCCTGATGGTGACGGCATAGGGAGTGGGCATGGACTTGGCCGTCGATGCGCATCCACTGATGAGGCCCGCAAACAACGGTGTGGTTGCAAGTGCGCCTTGTAGCAAGCTTCGTCGATGCATTGGAATCTCCCGAGGGTTCGCGGCTTATATTATCGAAGTCATGCGCCCTTACGATGGCGCATCGCGTGCATGTCGCAACACAGCGGCACACTATCTCAAGCATTGCCTTTTGCAAGGTAGGAGAGAAGATTGAAGTCATGTCTGCCTGCTCTGGCGTTCGCTCTTATCGTGGTCGCGGGTTGCACGACCACTCCGCCGCCGGAGCCCGCGCCGCAACCCGAACGACTGAGCCAGCAAGTGGCGCGCACCACGCTCGAGAAGGCGCAGCAAGCTTATGACGAAGGCGACTATGCCAAGGCCCTCAGCACGCTCAAGAGCGGCGGCGTCTCGGTGTTCGAAGCCGCGGAGCCTTCCACGCGCCTCGACGCGATGAAGCTCGAGGCCTTCAGCTACTGCGTGGCCAACCAGATCGCCGAGTGCCGCCTGCAGTTCCGCAAGATCCTCGATGCGTTCCCGACCTTCGAACTCAACGTGGCGGAGCGCAAGCACCCGGTATGGGGCCCCGCGTTCGAGGCCGCCAAGCGAATGAAGCGCTGATGAAGAGCATCGCGGCCGCACGGGCGCCGCGTCGCGAGAAGACCAACACGGAGAAGCCATGCGTTGGACAGTGATCGAACACGCGGGCAGGCCGGTGGCCACGGGCCCATCGGCATTGCTTGCCGCACCCGGAGGAACGATCGGACGCAGCCCCGACAACAACCTCGTGCTGCCCGACGAGCAGCGGCAGATCTCGCGCCTGCAGGCCACCGTGCGCTACGACGACGACGGCGTGGCGGTGCTGCGCAACATGAGCGCGGTGCTGCCCATCAGCGTGAACGGAAGACCGCTCGTGCACGAGCAGGAAGCGCGCGTGGGCGACGGCGACCGCGTGGCGATCGGCAGCTATGTGCTGGAGGCCTCGAGCGCGCTGCGCGCCGCGCCGGTTGCCGCACCGGCGATGGCTGCGATGCCGCCCCCTCCACCCGCGCCCGCGCCTCCTCCTGCCTTCGCGCCTTCACCGGCGCCCGCGCAGTTCGCGCCGCCGCCGATGGCCGCGCCGATGTCTGCCGGCCCCATCGATGCGCTGCTGCCTTCCTCCGGCTCGTCCGACGTGTTTTCCGACCTGTTCGGCGAGGGCGCGCTGCCCATCGGCGACACGCAGCCCACGGTGGCGATGCCATCGCCGCGACAGGCAACGCCGCCGGTGCCGCCACCGACGGCATTCGTGCCGGCGCCATCGCCAGCATCGACACCGGCACCGAGCGAGGCTTTCGCTTCGCCCTTTCCCGTTCAGCAGCAGTACCAGCAGCCGCCAGCACCTCCTCCGCTGCAGCCGCAGAGGCCGAGCCCGAACACTGCCTCGTCGCAGATGCCTTCCGCCGCGGACTGGGACGCCATCCTCGCCAACGCGCCGCGCCGCATCGACAGCACGCCCGAACCGATGCCCGACCCGATGGCGCACGAGCCCTTCGAGCTTCCTTCGCAGGCGCGCCGCAACCCGGTCGATCCGCTCGCAGAGCTGAACCCCAATGCCGCCAACGACATGTCGGACATGGCGCTGAAGCGCGGCGTCGATCCGCTGTCCTTCTTCGCATCCGACGAGAGCGCGCATTCGCCTCTTTCCGATCCACGCCCCACGGCGCTGACCCACACCGATCCGCTGCTGCCTGGCGACACGCATCCGGCGGTCGACCTGCTGCAGAACAACAGGCCGGCCGTGCAGGCGTACAGCCACTCGAACCATGCGCGCGAAGTGGCGGCGCAGTTCCGTCCGCCGAATCCGGTGGCGATGCCGGCACCTGCGCCGACGCCCGCACCGGCACCCATGCCTGTCGTCGAGCCGCCGAGAGCAGAGGCACCGCCTCCGCCCGCACCGGCTCCACCGCCTCCCCCGCCGCCCCCTCCTCCCGCACCACCGCCAGCGCCAGCCCCCGTTGTGCAGGAGATCACGCCCGAGTCGCCGCCCGTCGTAGCAGCAGCGCCTGCCCCGGTGGCAGCGCCCGTCGCAACGGCGGTTGCGTCGACGACAACGGCGACGACGACGGCAGCACCGCAGCCTGAAACAGCGGCAATCGCACCGTCATCGTCGTCGGAAGCCCTTTTCAGGGCCTTCCTCGAAGGCGCCGGCGTACCAGAGGTCGCCGGCCAGCAGCCGCTGGACATCGAGGCCATGCAACGGCTCGGCCGCATCATGCGCGCCTTCACCGACGGCACGATCGAGCTGCTGTCCTCGCGCGCCATGCTCAAGCGCGAGGTGCGCGCCGAGATCACCATGATCGTGGACGAGGAGAACAACCCGTTCAAGATCCTGCCCAACGGTCGCGCCGTCTTGATGCAGATGTTCGGCGCACGCATGCCCGGCTTTCTGCCGCCCGAGGCCGCCGTGCACGACGCGCTCGGCGACCTGCAGTCGCACCAGCTCGGCATGGTCGCCGGCATGCGCGCGGCGCTGCTCACCCTGCTCAAGCGCTTCGACCCCGCAGCACTCAGCCGCGAGACTCCGCACGACGGCAGCCTGGGCGAGAAGCTGTTGCCCGGCGGCCGTGAAGTGCGCCTGTGGCGCCAGCTGCAGCAGCTGCATACCGAGACCACCGCGGCCGTCGAGGACGACTTCCAGGCCGTCTTCGGCCGCGCCTTCCAGCAGGCCTACGACAAGGAAATGGAACGACTGAAGGAGGCGCGCCGTGCTTGAAGCCACACGCTCTTCCTCCTCATTCACCGTGCCGATCTCGACCTCGCAGTTCTCCTGCGTCGGTGAGCGCAGTGGCAACCAGGACGCCATCGGCTACCACCTCGACGAGCGCAACGGCTGCTTCGTGGTGAGCGACGGCGTGGGCGGCAACGCGGGCGGCGAGCTGGCCTCGCGCATCGCGGTCGACACCGCGCTCGATACCTTCGTCATCGCGCCTTCGCTGGACGCCGGGAACATCCAGCGCTGCGTGAAGGCCGCGAACGACGCCATCCTCGCGAAGCAGCGCGAGCTGACCGAACAGAGCCGCATGAGCGCGACCTTCGTGTCGCTGTTCGTCGACCGCATCACGAATCAGGCCTGCTGGGCGCACGTGGGCGACAGCCGCCTCTACTGGTTCCGCCGCGGTGCGCTGATGCAGCGCACCGAGGATCACAGTCTTTCGGAGCGCTCTGGCGATGCTGCAGCGAGCCACCAGAACGGCGGCGAGCGTCTGGTGAAGACCAATCTGCTGTATCGCGCGCTAGGTGCGCGTGCGACGGCAGAGGCCACCATCACCACGCCGCAGCGGCTGGCCGATGGCGATGCCTTTCTGCTTTGCACTGACGGGCTGTGGCAGCTGATCTCGCAGCAGGTGATGGAGCGCTCGCTGCAGTTGGCCGACAGCGCCGAGGAATGGTTGGCGCTGATCCGTCGCGCGGCTGAAGCCAAGGCCGATGACTCGCAGGACAACTACTCGGCGCTGGCGGTGTGGGTGGGGTTTCCGCAGCAGGTGACGCTGGCGGGGGCGGCGTCACCGCGCAACGGCTGATACCCGCGCCTCAAGCCGCCAGCACGAGGATCTTGGGTTGGCTAGGCACGATGCGCATGCCGAAGGCGTTGCCGCCGTTCTGGCGCGTGAGGCTGGTCACGCGTGTCTGCGGCGAACCCTTGATGCGCAGCGTGAAGGCTCCGATGGTGTGTCGCGACTCCGACATCACGCGCGGCATCACGACGCCCAGGCCCACGCCGGCGTTGTCGCCGTTGGTCAGCGGCGTGGTGGTCGCGAGGTTGTGCGCAGGCGTGCACAGGTAGAGGATGTTCCAGGCCTTCGGGATAGCGGTGCATCCCAGCGCAAAGTTCGGCCACGGGATCGGAACAATTGGCGATTTGCAGACATCGGGAAAGGCAATGTCGACGCCCATGAGCTGGCAATTGGCAAACATGCGGATTCTCCTTTGCGGGTTTCTTGCGGCTTTCCGGAATGCGGTCAGCCCATGTGGATCTGCTTGGCGTCGGCCTTGACGAGGTCTCGCGCTGTGATCACGGTGTTCTTGCCGTGCAGCCGTGTCATCTCGCTCGCGCGGTAGTCGATCTGTCCAGCCTGCACCTGGTCGATGCCTTCGGTCATGCGGAAGGCGCTTTTGCTCAGCTGCACCAGGCGGTCCACCACGACCTCGTAGACCCGCCCGATCACCCGCATGCTGAACACTGTCGCCCGGGCTTCCTCGCCGCTGTAGTCCAGCCGCCCGATGCGGCAGCGGGCCTCGTCCGCGTCGATCTCGAGCTGCGGCCCCCTCAGCGTGGTTCCCTGGCGCGCCCGCAAGTTCAGCTGCGTGGCGCTTTCCATGCTGACCGCTCCGCGGACCGAGGCGAGCATCAGGTCGCCCTCGACTTCGACGCGCGCCACGCCGGGCTGGGCCTGCTCGGCCACCGCCGTGAGATAGAGGCGGCGTTCGTCGGGACCGTTGACCAGCACCGTGTCGCCGATTTCCGGACGCAGCAGGCAGCTGGCGGCGCGCAGGCAGCGCAGCACACGGCCATCGCTCTCGACGCTGTAGATGCCGCCCGGCAGCACCGAGGCGACCACGCCCAGCGCGTTGACCACTCCGCCCGGCGCAGCCGCCGGCTGCGCGCCCTCGACGGCCGCCGCGGCAGGCCTTTGTGTTGTTCTCAGCGAAGCGACTGTCATGAGGAACCTCGATTCGTCGTCAATGGGTCGAAGCGGCGGCGCGCGGAGAACTCCTCGGCGGCGAAGAGCTCGGGCTCGTTCGCCAGCAGGCCGCCCCGATCGGGAATGCGCGTGCCCTCGAGCAACGCGCGGTGCACCTTGGTTCGCATCAGCGTAGCACCACGGAAGTCGGCATCGTGCAGGTCGGCGTAGGAGAAATCCGCATATGTGAGCCGGGCCTCCGTGAAGCGGGCCTCGCCGCAACGCGCGCGATGAAAGATGCATTGCTCCAGGTCGGCCGAAGAGAAGTCGGCCCTCTCAAGCTGCGCATCGATCCAGATGCTCTGCGTGAAAACGCCGGCTACGCACGCTCCGTCCGCGAACTGCACGAACGGGAACAGGCATTGCGGCGCCTGGACGCGCCGAAGGCTGACCCCCTCCATCTGCGCGCCCTTGAAGTTGCAGCGCGCAAGCGATGCACCTTCGAAATCGCAGTGACGAAGATCGGCATCGGTGAACTGGCATGACTCGAAGCGCAGTCCGCTCATCACCTGCCCCGACAAGTCGCACTCGGTGAAGATCGCCTTGTCGAAGTCACATCCGGCGAACATCGCGGTGCGCAGGTCGGCTTGGTAGAAGGTCGCCTTCGGTAGCGAGGTGCCCGTGAAATCGGTGCGA
Organism: Variovorax gossypii; assembly: GCF_003965815.1. Taxonomy (GTDB): domain Bacteria; phylum Pseudomonadota; class Gammaproteobacteria; order Burkholderiales; family Burkholderiaceae_C; genus Variovorax; species Variovorax gossypii. The sequence goes on from NZ_RXOE01000006.1 coordinate 263,248, forward strand.
TCGAGCGTGCAACCGTAGAAGATCAACGATTCCGACACCGCACCGCGGAAGGATGCGTCGTCGAGCGTGCAGTGATCGAAGCTGGCGACGCCGGCATCCACGCGCTGCATGCTCGCACCCGACAGGTCCGAGCGATGGAACGTCACGTCCCGGAGCACGGCATCGTCCAGAAGAGCACCAGGAGCCTCGCAGGCATTGAAGACACAGTCGGCTAGGTGGGCGGACCTCAGGGCTGCGCCCTCCAACCTGCATTCGTCGAACACGCTCCCCTCCAGGTTCGCGCCCTCCAAGTCGACGCCGGTGAAATCGCTGTGCGCGAACAATCCACCGGAGAGGTCGAGCCCGCGCAGGTCCAGACCACGCAATGACCGCTCCCTGATTTCCTGTCCGCCCTTGACCATGGCCTGCAATCGCGTGGGTGTCATGCGGTCTTCTCTTCGGGCTTGCGCCGTGGCACCGTCTTGACCTGCTCGGTGTAGGCCTCGTCGAAGCGGGTCGTGTCGTCGATCAAGCACTGCCCGAGGTCGGCCTGGAATAGGTTGGCGCGCAGGAAGTCGGCCGATACCAGCACGGCCTTGTCGAGGTTCGCAGCAATGAGGTTGATGTCGACCAGCGAAGCCGCAGTGAGATCGGTGCGCACGAACATGCAGTTCACGGCGTCAGCACGGTGCAGTACGGCACCGCGCATCGACGCATTCGAGAAGTCGCTGTTGTCCAGCTTCGCCTGCGTGAAGTCGGCTTCGTCGAGCCGCGCGTCACGCAGGCTGCAGTCGACCAGCGCGGCATTGCGGAAGCAGGCATGCCGCAGCACCGCGTCGCCCACGAAGCAGGTGCTGTCGATCCGTGCGGCCGAGAAATCGATGCCGCCGTCGCAGCGGGTGTCCGTCCAGTCGCAGGTTTCAAGCCGGGCGCCGGCGAAGCTCAGGTCCTGCACGGCGCATTCGATCCACGATGCCTTTTGCAGGCGCGCGCGGTCAAAGCGCACCACCTTCAATTCGGTGCCATCGTCGAAATCCACGGACGAGAGCCTGGCGTCCTCGAAGCTGCAGCCTTCCAGACGCGCCTGGCTCAGCACCAGGTTGTCCATGGCCGCTTCGGCGAAATCGCAGCCGCTCGCGCGGACCTGGTCGAGCGTGGTCCCGTCGAAGCGGGACCGGCTGAAGTCGGCCGATTCGGCCTGCACCAGCGCCATGTTGGCCTTGGCGAAGTTCGCCCCCTGAAGCGAAGTCCGCATGAACCTGGCGCGCACAAGCAGCGCCTGCGACATGTCGGCCTCGTCGAGGCAGCTGTCGGTGAAGTCCGCGCTTTCGAGCAGCGTCTCGTGCCAGCGCGTGCCGCGAAGGTCCATTCCGGAGAGATCGGCTCCTGTCAGGTCCATGCCGGAAAAATCGCGGGAGCCCGCCAGGATGGACGCGACCTGCTCGCGGACGCGCTGTGCCGCCTCCGAGGCCATGGGATCGGCGGCATCCTGGTATTGGGCCGTTCGCCGGTAGTTCGCGAGCAGCTTCTCGTCCGCCCCTTCGATCATGCGCTTCATCTGCGCCCTGGCTTCGGCAGTCATTGGGGTCGCACCGCCCGCATGGTTGTCGCCTGCCATCCGCTCGACGCGCGGCCACATGTCGAAACGCGGCGGGCCCTTGGGCTTCATAGAGGCCGCCTCGGCAACGAAGGTGGAGGTGTCGAAGCCGGCCTTTCGCGACTCGACCGCGTTGGCCTTCGCCGCGCGGTCGATTTCCTCGCGGGCCTCGTCGAGCTTGCGGCGTTGATCGGCGATCGACTGGCGCATCTTCGCAATGAAGGCGGGCAGCTCTCGCAGCGTGGGCAAGGCCGGATCCGCGGGCACGGCCCGCTCGTACTCGGAAGTGTCCACGCCGGCTGCGCGGGCCTTCGCGTCCAGTTCGGCGCTCAGCTGCTGCGCGCGTGCCTGCATGTTGCGCTTGAGCGGGCTCGGTGGCGGTATCGCCGCGTCGAGATCCGGCCAAGGGCCGATGATGCGCTCCGGTATCAGCTGCTCGTCGCGCATGAAGTAGAGCGCGCGGTCTTCGGATTCGCAGCGCGTGACCAGCGTCTCGCGATAACCTTCGAGCGGAAGCGGCGCCCCGGCGCCTTCCTCCAGCGCGACCATCGCATGGCTGATGTCTGCCGCGTCGTCCTCGGCGATCGGCGTCACGCCATGGAAGATCAGAGCCACGCGCTCGAGGTGCGGAAAGAACCATGCGGTCGTCGCGGTGAGTGGAAAGTCCTCCAGCACCGCGCCGTCCAGCGGGCGCGGATGATGCGCGCCGCGGACCACGAAGCCACGCACGCGCCAGTCGGGCAACCGCCCCGACAGCACAGGATGCGTGGGGTGCATGTTGACGACTTCGAAGGCCGCACCGGACAGGCCGCCGTCCGCCGGCGTGAGCCACTGGTCTTCGGGTGCGATATTGAAGTAGCGCCAGTCCATGTCGGAGGCATAGCCCGGAAACAGGTGCTGCTTCCAATGCTCGTCGTAATTGCGCCCGAGGCGCGCGGCCCTCGAAGGACGGGTTTCGTCCATGGCACCGAAACCCGCAGGGGCGCGGACGTCGTCCGGCCGGTTCAGGCGCTGCGTCGGCAGTTCGATGTTGGGAAGGCGTCGCGTACGCAGTCCGTTGACGACCTCGTCGCTCGTGCCGATGCCGAAAGGGTTTTCCGCATGGCCCGGTCCACCGAAGGCATGGCCCCAATCGATGGGCATCGCATCGAAGGGCTGCGGCGCGGTGGCCCGTCCGTCGAGCCAGAACCGATCGCCGGATACGTGCAGCGTCTTGCGCCGGCCCTGCACCTGCACCGACACAGCACACTGGGTCTTGTCCTGCTGGTGGTGCGTATAGGCATTGCCGGTAACGAGGAATTCGGGTCCGGCCTTGGGCATGCCCGCGTCGAACGCAAAATCACTGCCCAGTTCGGCGGCGAGGGTCTTCCACACCTCGGGCTCCGGCACCAGGCGCGCGTCGGCGGCAAGGCTGTCGGTCATGGCGATGGCCGTCATCGAGAGCCAGTGGCGCTGGTCCTTCGGAAAGGGGCGGGTGAGCATGCTGACGCGCAGCGGCTTGATGATCTTCATCAGTCGGTACTGGGTATCTCGAGTTGCGTGCGGTCGCGGTCGATCGCCACCTGGGGCGGCTTGTCATTCGAGTGGACTACATGGACCTTGCGGCCCGCGGTGAAGTTGGCGATCAGCTCGGTGTCGATGAAGGTGCGCACGTTGGCGTCGTGGCGCTGGCCGGCGGCGTCGCTGAATGTCAGCCGAAGCTCCGCGGCAGCCATGTCCGCCGCATGGCGTCCACGCTTGATGAGGCGGTCGGGCGGGCGCGCGATTCCGACGATCTCGGCCTCCGTGCGTCGCCCATGAGCACGCAGCTGCTCCCACAATTTCTCCTCGCCGCGGAAGCGCGAATTGGTGACCACGCTGCCGACGATGAGGACGGCGGCCAGCACGACGGCGGCCAGCGCCACGAGGTCGCCGACGCTCATGCCGAGAACGTCGGCCCACTGCACGTGAGAACTCCTTCGGTCTGCCGCTTTCCGGGGCCGGATCGCGCGCGTCTCATGTGTTGTTCTCCAGCCCGGTGCTGGTCGACTCGGTTCCGCCCGCGTTGGCTGTGACGACGCTCTTCTTCCTCTTCAGCGCTTTCAGCTTGGGCCTGTACTTGGCCTCCAGCCAGTTGACGCCGGAGATGTTCAAGAACAGGCTCTGGATCAGCCAGTTCACGCCTGAGAACTGCATCTTGTTGCCGTACCGGTCGAAACTCCAGGCATACGCGAGCGCCTGTCGCTTGGTGCCCTCCATCATCATTCTCTGCCACCAGTTGTCGGTGTCTCCCTTCATGACCTGGGTCGGGGTGTTGTAGGCGCTCACGGTTGCGTTGAGCTTGAAGTTCGTCACGTTGATCTCGGACGTGGTGCTGTTGTAGGTGATGTCCGGCGCGGTAACCGTCTTGGGCCCCGTGACCACAGTGTTGTCGGGGCCCAGCACGAGCTTGCCGTCGATGGCATTGACGATTTCCACTCGCCCCGCGCACGTGATTCGGATGTCGGCGCCGGTCACGAGGCGCAGCACCGCGCCGTTGACGGTCACGATCACGTCGCCGTTGACGGTCTCGTCGATGCCACCCGTGACGGTTCGCCGCTCGCCGCCGCTGATGGTCTCGATGGCGCCGCCGGTGATAGTGCGCGTCTCGCCATCAGACACGCGCTCGATCGCACCTCCCGTCACGGTGCGCGTCTCGCCGCCGTCGATGGTCTCCAGGGCACCCTTAGTGATATGGCGCTCTTCGCCGGACTCGAAGGTGGAAGACTCATGGCCCTTGATCAACGTGGTGCGAGTGCCGCCGGTGGTGTGGATCTCGTCGGCCTCGACCTCGGTGTCGAGGTTGCGCTGCGCATGCAGCAGCACCTGCTCGGCCCCCATCATGTCATCGAACACGATGGCGTTGGCATCCGCGGGCGAACCGCCGGGGGTCGACCGCGACACGATGCCGCTCTTCGTCGCTTCCGCCGGCAGGTCGAAGGGCGGCATGCGGTCGGTGTTGTAGAGGCGCCCGATCACAATGGGCCGGTCCACGCGTCCGCCGATGAAGTCGACCATCACTTCCTGACCCACGCGCGGCACGTGCACCGTGCCGAAGCCGTCCCCGGCCCAGGCTTGCGATACACGCACCCAGGCCGAGCTGTCCTGGTTGGACTGGCCCTGCCGGTCCCACCGGAACTGCAGCTTCACGCGACCATACTCGTCGGTCCAGATTTCCTGTCCGTCGGGGCCGACCACGGTAGCGGTCTGGGGGCCAGTGGCTCGCGGCATGGGTGTGCCGCGCGGCGCACGGAAGGGCAAGGCCGCGGGCTGTGCCACGAAACCGAAACTGTAGCGGCCCCGGCCCTCGGCGCTCGCATAGCCGGCCTCGCGGAGGTCGTACGAAACCGAGACCAGCAGGTATTCGCGGTTGTCGGCATCGCGCGGCGCGCCCCGCATGGTGAATCGCCAGCCGGGCGCCATGCCGCGCACGGTGGCATGGCCATCGCTTCGCTCCGACAGGGCCTGAACCTCCTCGAGGCGCACGCGTGCGTAGTGCTCGCCTTGGCCGGGCGCTGCGTAATCGCCCATCCACTCGTACATGTCGTGGCCATCCTGGCTCGCACCGATCGGCAGTTGCCGCGCGCTGAACATGTCGGCCTTGGGCATGGTGAAGTTGAAGTCGCCCACGGCGTAGCTGCCGGTGCGCAGCTCGGCGCTGGCCTGCCAGGCGTCGATGACCTCCAGATCGTCCTCCAAGGGGCGGTCGGCCGCAAAACAGTCGATGCAAGCGTAGTCGGGCAGTTCGTCGTGGCCGGAGATGTCGTCGGCAAGCACCAGCGTATGCTGGTTCTTCTCGTGCTTGAAGTAGTAGTAGATGCCTTCAAGCTCCATCAACCTGCTGACGAAGGCGAAGTCTGTCTCGTTGAACTGGGCACAGTAGTCCCAGGCACGGTAGTCCGCGCAGAGCCGGTTCTCGAACACGAAGCCGTAGGCATCCAGCACCTCGGCAATGATCTGTACCGCGCTCTTGCCTTGGAAGACGCGGCTGTTGCTGGTGCGGGTGAGGTACCACAGCCATGGGCGCACCACCGCGCGGTAGACCGTGTGGCGTGTCCTGCCGCCCTCGCGGCCGGCGACGGTGAAGCGCGCGACATGCCCGTGCAGGAAGCGCGGTGCGCCCGCGGTCCGTATCTCGAGTGCGAGCGGCTTGCCTAACAGGGACTTCGCACCGATCGAGGCATCGGTGCTCAGCAGTTCGACATCGAACTCGAAGAGCTGCGACAGCCCCTCGCTGCCGCGCATCGAGCGGAACAGCAGCTGGTCGTCACCCAGCGGGGTATGGGCGCGGACGATTCTGTCCATGGCGGCTTTCCTTTCCTGCGGCTTCGGCGGGTCGGCTCTTCACTTCCGGTTCGTGGCCTTGTTGAGGGTGAACTTGATTCCCCTCGGCTGCGCGATCTTCAATCCGAAGATGTGACGTTCCTTCGTGAGGGTCTTCATCGCGATGGGCGCGTCGATGATGAACTGGAGCGACCAGTTCGCGAAGACGACGTTGAGCATGGTGTTGGCCACCGAGAGCTGAACCTTGGCGCCGTAGACGTCGGTCGCCCGGAGGAAGATCCGGAATCGCTTGTAGGTGATGCCGTTCCACAGCTTGTAGAGCCAGGACTGGTCCGCGGCATTGCTGGTCTGGCTCGGCGTATTGAACACCGATACGTTCGCGTTCAGCGTGTAGTTGGTGGTGTTGATGATGTAGTTGGTGGCGTTGTAGGTCATCGTCGGCGCGGACACGGTCTTGGTGCCGGTCACCGTTGTCAGATGCGGCCCGATCACTAGCTTGCCGTCGAGAGCATTGATGATCTCCAGCCGCCCGCTCCCCGTGATGCGGATGTCGGCACCCGTTACCAGCCGTACGACCGTACCGTTGACCATCAGCAGGACGTCGCCGTTGACGGTCTCGACGATGCCGCCGTTCACCGTGCGGGTCTCCCCCCCCGTGATCGTCTCGGTCGCGCCGCCCGTGATCGTGCGCTTCTCGCCGTCCGTCACCGTCTCCGTCGCGCCCCCAGTCACCGTGCGCTCCTCGCCACCGTCAATGGTCTCCACTGCTCCCGCCGTGATATGCCGCTCCTCGCCCGACTCGTAGGTCGCCGACTCGTGCCCCTTGATCAGCGTCGTGCGCGTCGCTCCCGTCGTGTGCGTCTCGTCCGCCTCTACTTCCGTGTCCAGGTTGCGCTCCGCATGCAGCAGGATCTGCTCCGCACCCATCGCATCCTCGAACACCAGCGCATTCGCGTTCGCCGGCGAACCGCCCTTGCTCGAGCGCGTCACCACCCCGCTCTTCGTCGCCTCGCCCGGCAGCGCGAACGGCGGCATCTGGTCGGCGTTGTACACGCGCCCCACGATCACCGGTCGGTCCACCCGGCCGCCGATGAAGTCCACCACCACCTCCTGCCCGATGCGCGGCGTGAACACTCCCCCGAACCTCTCCCCCGCCCAGATGTGCGACACCCGCACAAAGCGCGAGCTGTTCTCGTTGCTCTGGCCATACCGGTCCCAGTGAAACTGCACCTTCACCCGACCGTATTCATCCGTCCAGATCTCCTCGCCTTCGGGCCCTACCACCGTCGCCGTCTGCGGTCCGCCCGTGCGCGGCAGCGGTGTCTGGCGCGGTGCGCGAAACGGCTTGTCCACCGGCTGCACGACAAAGTCGAAGTCGTAGTTGCCTTGCTGCGCACCGGTCGCATAGCCGCCTTCGCGCAGCACGTACGACACGGCGATCACGAGGTAATCCCGGTTGTCGTCGCCACGGGGTGCGTTGCGCAGGGCAAACGTGCCGCCTGGCGCCATGCCGCGCACCGTGGAGCGCCCCGCACCGCGCACCGCCAGCGATTGCGCCTCTTCCAGGCGCATGCGTGCATAGTGCTCGCCGTCGCCCGCGGAAGGGTAGTCGCCGAGCCATTCGTACATCTCGTGGTCGGCGTTGTCGTAGCCGCCAGGCTGGCTGCGCACGGTGATCAGATCGCCCTTGGGCGTGGTGAAGTTGTAGTCGTCCACCACGTAGCGCCCGCTTCGCAAGTCCTCGGCCGGCTGCCATTCGCGGATCACTTCCATGTCTTCGGTGATGTCACGGTCGATGGCGAAATGGTCGATGCAGTCGTAGTCGGGCAGCGGCTCGTGCGCGCTCTCGTCATCGGCGAGCACCAACGTATGCCGGCCGTTCTCATGCTTGAAGTAGTAGTAGATGCCCTCGAGCTCCATGAGTCGGCTCACGAAGGCGAAGTCGCTCTCGTTGTACTGTGCGCAATACTCCCACTGGCGGTAACTGCCGCAGAGCCTGTTCTCCAACGGAAAGCCGTAGCCGCCGAGCACTTCCTCGAGGATCTCCACCACTGTCCTGTTCTGGAAGATCTTGCAGTCGCTCGAACGCGTGAGGTACCACAACCACGGCCGCACCGAGGCCCGGTAGACGGTATGGCGCTCGGTACCGCCTTCGCGGCCGACGGCGGAGAACTGCACCACATGGCCATCCAGGAATCGCGGCTTCTGGCCGGCGGTGAGGATCTCCAGCGTCAACGGCTTGCCCAGCATCGACCTGAGATCGACCGTCGGATTCCGGCTCAGGAGATCCACCTCGAACTCGTACAGCTGCGACAGGCCCTCCGTTCCGCGCATCGAGCGGAACAGCAACTGGTCGTCCCCGAGAGGAGTGTGTGCGCGTACGACTCTGGCCATGAATGTGTCTCCTTGTGCTCTTTTCCTTCTCCTGCCCTTTTCCCGGAAGCCGACGAAGAGTTCTTCTTCGTCGCGTCCAACGCTTCAGTTACCGCGGACCCAGAACGCCCCGTAGGCCAAGCGCAGAGCGCCTTTCGACAGATGCTTGCCCACGATCTTCAGATCGGCGAACGCGATCTTCTTCTGCCAGATGTTCTCGTTGGAGTTGACCACCGCCATGTTGACGAAGATCCCGTTGAGCGAAGTGAAGGTCGTCACTGACAGCATTACCTTGATTGCGTAGATGTCGTAGGCCTGCGCCGTGAATTGGGACTTCTTCACCCATGACGCGTGATAGTTTTTCTCGCGCCAGTGGAAATGGTTGTCCGTATTCACCGTGTGGTCCGGCACGTTGTAGACGATCACATCGGCATTCAACGTGTAGTTGCTCGTGTTGAGCGTGTAGTTGGTGGCGTTGTGCACGATCGTGGGCGCGTCCACGATCTTGGGACCAGTGACGACGGTCGTGTCGGGGCCGAGGACGATCTTCGTGTCGACGGCATTGACGATCTCGATGCGCCCTCCGCCCACGATGCGGATATCCGAGCCGCTCACGAGCCGGATCGTGCTGCCGTTCACCGTCAGCTGCACGCTGCCGTTGACGGTCTCGACGATGCCGCCGTTCACCGTGCGGGTCTCCCCCCCCGTGATCGTCTCGGTCGCGCCGCCCGTGATCGTGCGCTTCTCGCCGTCCGTCACCGTCTCCGTCGCGCCCCCAGTCACCGTGCGCTCCTCGCCACCGTCAATGGTCTCCACTGCTCCCGCCGTGATATGCCGCTCCTCGCCCGACTCGTAGGTCGCCGACTCGTGCCCCTTGATCAGCGTCGTGCGCGTCGCTCCCGTCGTGTGCGTCTCGTCCGCCTCTACTTCCGTGTCCAGGTTGCGCTCCGCATGCAGCAGGATCTGCTCCGCACCCATCGCATCCTCGAACACCAGCGCATTCGCGTTCGCCGGCGAACCGCCCTTGCTCGAGCGCGTCACCACCCCGCTCTTCGTCGCCTCGCCCGGCAGCGCGAACGGCGGCATCTGGTCGGCGTTGTACACGCGCCCCACGATCACCGGTCGGTCCACCCGGCCGCCGATGAAGTCCACCACCACCTCCTGCCCGATGCGCGGCGTGAACACTCCCCCGAACCTCTCCCCCGCCCAGATGTGCGACACCCGCACAAAGCGCGAGCTGTTCTCGTTGCTCTGGCCATACCGGTCCCAGTGAAACTGCACCTTCACCCGACCGTATTCATCCGTCCAGATCTCCTCGCCTTCGGGCCCTACCACCGTCGCCGTCTGCGGTCCGCCCGTGCGCGGCAGCGGTGTCTGGCGCGGTGCCCTGAACGGCAGCGCTGTAGGTTGCACCACGAAGTTGAAATCGTATTCACCCGGCTCAGCACCGCTCGCATAGCCGCCTTCGCGCAAGCCGTACGAAACGGCAACGACCAAGTGTTCCTGGTTGTCCTCTCCGCGCGGCGAATTGCGCATATTGAACCTGTAGCCTGGCGCCATGCCGCGTACGGTGGCATGGCCCGCACTGCGCTGCGCGAGGGCCTGTACTTCTTCCAGCCGCACGCGCGCGTAGTGCTCACCGTCGCCCGGCGACGGATAGTCGCCGAGCCATTCGTATATCTCGTGGTCGGCGTGGTCGTGCTGCCTCGGCTGGGCGCGCACGTTCGAAAGGTCGCCCTTCGGCGTGGTGAAGTTGAAGTCGTTGACGGTGTAGCTGCCCGAGCGGATCTCTTCGCTGGGCTGCCATTCGCGGATGACCTCCAGATCCTCGCTGATGTCTCGGTCTGCCGCGAAGTAGTCGACGGTCTCGTACCCCGGCGTCGGCTCGTGCGCACTGAGGTCGTCGGCCAGCACCAGCGTGTGCTGATTCCTGTCGTGCTTGAAGTAGTAGTAGATGCCTTCGAGCTCCATGAGTCGGCTCACGAAGGCGAAGTCGCTCTCGTTGTACTGCACGCAGTACTCCCACTGCCGGTAGTTCTCGCAGAGCTTGTTCTCATAGGCGAAGCCGTAGTCGGAGAACACCTCCTCGATGACTTCGACCACCGACTTGTCCTGGAAGATCTTGTTGTCGCTCGAACGCGTCAGGTACCAGAGCCACGGGCGCACAGTGGCGCGGTAGACCGTGTGGCGCGAGGTGCCGCCCTCACGTCCTGCCGCCGCAAAACGCACTATCTGGCCATTGAGAAAGCGCGGTGAACCGGCCACGGCCGTCTGGATCTCGAGCACCAGCGGCTTGCCGAGCATCGACTTGAGGTCGATGCCGGCATCGGGACTCAGCAGGTCGACTTCAAACTCGAACAGCTGTGACAACCCCTCCGTCCCGCGCATCGAGCGAAACAGCAGCTGGCTTTCATCCAGCGGTGTGTGGGCTCGTACGACTCTGGCCATGGGGTTGTCTCCTTGTACTTCTTAGGCTTCGGAAAACTCGTAGCGGAAGTCGTCTCCCGCAGCGCTCAGCTGCACGCCGCTCAGCTTGCGCGCACTGACGGTGGCGCCGATGACTTCCTCGCTCAGTCGCGGAAGGATCGTGTGCGTGAGGATCGCGTCGATCATCCGGCCGCCCGATTCGATGGCGGTGCAGCGGCGTGCGACGAGTTCGACGGCGCTGTCGTCGTAGGCCAGTGCGATGCCGTGGTTCGCCTGCAGGCGCGTCGCGATGCGATCGAGCTGGAGGCGGATGATGCGGTGCAATGCCTCGGCGTGCAACGGGTAATAAGGCACTACAACGAGGCGGCCGAGCAGCGCGGGCGCGAACACCTTGAGCAGCGGCTCGCGCAGTGCGGCGGCCAGCGGCTCGGGGTCGGGGCGCAGGGTCGGGTCTTCGCACAGCTGCATGACCAGGTCGGTGCCGACGTTGGAGGTCATGATGATCACGGTGTTGCGGAAGTCGATGTGGCGGCCTTCGCCGTCTTCCATCCAGCCCTTGTCGAAGACCTGGAAGAAGATCTCGTGCACGTCGGTGTGCGCCTTCTCGATCTCGTCGAGCAGCACCACGCTGTAGGGCCTGCGGCGCACGGCCTCGGTGAGCACGCCGCCTTCGCCATAACCCACGTAGCCGGGCGGCGCGCCCTTCAGCGTGGAGACGGTGTGCGACTCCTGGAACTCGCTCATGTTGATGGTGACGAGGTTCTGCTCGCCGCCGTACAACGCCTCGGAAAGCGCCAGCGCCGTCTCGGTCTTGCCCACGCCCGAGGGTCCGCACAGCAGGAACACGCCGACAGGCTTGTTGGGGTTGTCCAGCCGTGCACGCGCGGTGCGGATGCGGCGCGAGATGGTCTCCAGCGCATCGGGCTGCGCGACCACGCGGGCCGAAAGGATCTCGCCGAGCTTGAGTACCGACTGCGCGTCGTCGCGCACCATACGGCCGATGGGGATGCCGGTCCAGTCGGCCACCACGGTGGCAACGGCCTGCGCGTCGACGGCAGCGAGGATGAGCGGCGATTCGCCTTGCAGCTGCGAGAGCTTGTCCTGCGCCTCGTTGAGCTCGGCTCGGATCTCGTCGGGCGTGCGTTCCGGTTCGGTGGGTGGCGTGTCGGGGTCCACGTCGACGTTCGCTGCTTCGCCAGCATCGGCGTCCGATGCCTCGGCCTGCGTCTGCGGCACGGCCGCCGGCGAGAGCTGCTTGCGCAGCGCGACGATGCGCTCGACCAGCGTGCTTTCTTCCACGCGCCGCTTCTCCAGCACTTCGAGTTCAGCCTTCGCCTGTGCGACCTGGGCCGCGATGTCTTCCACGCGCTGGTGTTCGCCCACGCCGATGGCGGCCTCGCGCCCCGCGATGCCCGACTCGATGCCGAGCACCTCGATGCGGCGCTGCAGGTCTTCGATGGCGGCTGGCAGCGCATGCTGGCTCAGCGCGACGCGCGCGCACGCCGTGTCGAGCAGGCTCACTGCCTTGTCGGGCAACTGGCGCGCGGGAATGTAGCGGTGCGACAGGCTCACGGCCGCTTCGAGCGCGGCGTCGAGGATGAGCACGCCGTGGTGCTTCTCCAGTTCAGCCGAGATGCCGCGCAGCATCAGCACCGCCTTGGGCTCGGTGGGCTCGTGCACCTGGATGGTCTGGAAGCGCCGCGTGAGGGCCGGGTCCTTCTCGATGTACTTCTTGTACTCCGACCAGGTGGTCGCGCCGATGGTGCGCAGCCGCCCGCGCGCGAGCGCAGGCTTGAGCAGGTTGGCCGCGTCGCCGGTACCGGCCTGGCCGCCCGCGCCCACCAGCGTATGCACTTCGTCGACGAAAAGCACGATGGGCTTGGGGCTCTTCTCGACTTCGTCGATCACCTGGCGCAGCCGCTGTTCGAACTCGCCCTTCACGCCCGCACCGGCCTGCAGCAGCGTCGGGTCGAGCACCCACAGCGACACGTCCTTCAGCGAAGGCGGCACCTCGCCTGACGCAAGGCGCGACGCCAGGCCTTCGACCACCGCCGTCTTGCCGACGCCGGCCTCGCCGGTCAGCAGCGGATTGTTCTGGCGGCGGCGCATGAGGATGTCGATGATCTGGCGGATCTCGTCGTCACGGCCGTAGACCGGGTCGAGCTCGCCGGCACGCGCCTTGGCGGTGAGGTCGCTCGCGTACTTGGCCAGTGCGGAGCCGCCGGCAGCGGGACCGTCACCCTGGTGGTGCGCCGCGGCGGGCGCGCCGCCGGCCGGACCGGACGCAGCGGCATCGAAGTCGTCCTCGGGCGACCCTTCGGTCCACGAGGCCAGCTGCGCCACCAGCACGTCGGGCACGATCTTGTCGAACTCGCGCGAGATGCCCGAGAGCACCTGCCGCAGCCCCGGCGTCTTGATGATGCCCGCGAGCAGGTAGGCGCCGCGGATCGAGGTGGCCTCGAAGCGCAGGCTCGCATAGACCCACGCGCGTTCGACGGCGTTGTCGACGTGCTCGGAGATGTCGCTGATCGAAGTGGCGCCGTGCGGCAGGCGGTCGAGCGCGCGCACCAGGTCCTGCTCGACGGCATCGAGGTTGAGCCCCGCGCGCTTGATGATGCGCAGCATGTCGCTGTCCTGCAGCTGCAGGATCTGGTGCAGCCAGTGCACCAGCTCGACGTAGGCATTGCCGCGCAGCTTGGCGAAGGCGGTGGCGGTCTCCAATGCCTTGTAGAGCATCGGATTGAGCTTGGAGAACAGAGAGACGCGGCGAATGTCGGTCATAAGTTGGAGCTAACCCCCAGTCTTCGCGCACTTCGTGTCGCTACGCCAACCCCCTTGCAGGGGGCAACACCGGTGGCCCGGCAAAGCCGGTTCCACGGTGTCTCCCGAAAAGACCGTGATGCAGTCATATCGTGGGCATCTCGCGCGATTTCGCGGAAGACCGGGTAAGGGATGCATCGGTAGGAGCCGCCGATGCGGAACGGGAAAACAATGCTTCGGGCTGGAACAGCATGTCGCCGGCGTCGGTGTCGGACATGCGCGTGCCCAGCCAGCTGCCCCAGCCGAGTCGCTGGTTGCTGTTGAGCCGCATGCCGTGCGCGTCCTCCTTCTTGAGCACGAGCCGCAGCTCCCACGCGAACTCGATGCCGACGTACTGGCGCACCCAGTCGACCACCTGCTGCAGTCGCTTGCTGCCGGGCAGGAACTCGCGGTATTCCTCCTGCGAGAGCGGACCGAGTTCGAGGCGGAACTTGCTCTGCGCGTCGCGCACGGCCAGGCCGATGGTGGCGCCGCCGCCGAGCCGGTGGTTGCGCCCCAGCAGGCCGATGCGACTGACCTGGCGCTCGTCGATCATCACCCAGTCGCTCACGAACTCCTCGACGTGCACCGGCACGTCGAAGTAGAGCCTGAGGATCTGGATCAGGCCCTCGGGGTTGCGCGTCTGGCGCACGAGATGACCCGCCATGAAGGTGCGCGCATGGTCGGCGATGCGGTCGCGCTCCTTGAGGCCGGGCTGCCCCATGTTCATGAGGCTGGCGACGTAGTCGACGAAGCGGTGGCCGTCGGTGCGGTCCAGGCTGTTGACCGACTGCGCATCGGCCCAGGCCCGGTAGAACAGCAGGATCAGCCGGTGATGGAACAGGTCGGCGAACGCGCTGATGGTGTTGTCGGCGTGATGCCGCTTGCGTTCGCGCGCGTACTCCGTCAGGTGCAGCGGCAGCGGGCCGTTGGGGCCGAACAGGCCGAAGCCGTAGATCGAGATGCGCGGCGGGCCGTCGCTGTCCACATCGACGCCCGACACGTTCGATGGCGCGAAGGCCATCGAGGGCTCCTGCCCCAGCCGCAGCGGCTCGTCGAGCGGGCGCGGCGCGCGACCCAGCAGCGGATGGTTGGCCTGCGCGTCGAGCCGGCGCAGCAGCATGAACAGGTCGTGCTCGAAGGGCTGCTCGACAAGTTTGGCCCAGAGCACGGGGTCGGCCTGCGGGATGCCGCGCGCGGGCGCCTGTGCGACTGGTTCCGCCGGCAGCGCGGTTTCGTGAACGAGCGCCTCGGCCGCGTCCAGCACTGCACCTTCAGCGGCATCGGCCTGCTGCTGGCGCTGCACTGCGTCGGTGAAGCCGGTTTCGCTCATACGGCGGGGCGGCGTCCCACGCGCGGCGTCCACCGCGCGATCTCGCCGCGCTGAAGGCTGGACAGCGCGAACTCGGTGAAGGCATTGAGCGACACGTGCCGGCTGAAGAACTGCTCCAGCACCGCGCCGAAGAGATACGGGCTCGCGCCCGAGAACGCGACCTCGTCGATCTTCAGCGCGATCTCCACGCCGCGCCCGAACACGATCGGGCCGGGCTCGGGCAGGCGGCGGAACACCGGTGCCAGTGCCATCGAGCGTACGCCCTGAATCTGGCGGCGCACCGACGGATCGGCGAGGTTGCCGTACAGGTCGAGCATCTCGCGCAAAGCGGCGGCGCCCTGCGTCGGGTCGACGTCAGTGAGGCTCAGGTAGTTGAGTCCGAGATGGCTGATGAGACGCCACGTGAGCGCGCCTTCGGCCAGAGCCGGATAAGGCCGCGAGGGTCCGCGCAGGATGCGGATGGAGCGAACGGGCGCGGACACCCGCAGCGTGAAGTCCGATTCGAGCCCGGTCGGCAGCAGCAGCGGCAGGTCGCGGTTGGTGCATAGCGCATCGAGCGTGATGTGCCGCAGGGTGTGCGGGAACGGCGCGTCGTGCTGGTCGACCAGCGACACATAGACCTCGCTGCCGGTGTAGCTGGTGCGCGTGCCCTGGGCGCGCGCGCGGTCCGACACCAGGCGCGGCTCGCGGCGCAGCGAGAAGTACGCGCCGAAGTCGCCGTCGTCGGCCGCGAAGGAGCCGAGGAAGGGTCGGAACTCGCGCTCCTCCGAGCCGTTGGCCATGTGGCCCGTGACGCGCTCGACGGTGAAGATCTCGAAGTCGCGCGGACGCGTGCGGTCGATCACCGCGTGGTGCTCGTGCTGGCCCGGTCCGACCGGAATGCGGTCGCTGCGGCGCGGCACGAGGTTGATGATGGGCGTGCAGAACAGCGAGAAATGCTTGGCATCGACCAGCCGCTCGAGGTCGGCGTCGGCACGGTCGAGCAGGATCACGATCTCCATCGTTGTGCCGCCCATGGCCGCAGCCGCCGCACGCAGCTTGTTCACGCTGAAGAACAGGTAGCGGTCGGGGAACGCGAAGTACTCGTGCAGCAGGCGGTAGCCCTGGAACGAGCGTGCGTCGTAGGGCAGCAGCGCCTGGTCGGGCTCGAAGCCTTCGTGCCTGATGGCCTCGTCGCCCAGCGGCACGATGCGCGCCGTGGTTCCCGGCCCGCTGCGGCACACGACGCCGATGCTGTGGTGCGTGGCGAGCTCGAGCACGCGCAGCGCGTGCAGCTCGGCTCCCGAGAGGAAGAATTCGAGCCGGTCGAGCGGCATGTCCGCGAAGCGCGCGCCGCCCACGGCCTCGAGCTTGATGGTGATGGCGCTCTTCGCCTGCCGCGCGACCATCGGCATCGCGTGCGCGATCTCTGCCGGTACCGGGCCGATGCCGGCTTCGGCGATGCGGATGGGCCACAGCGTGACGGCATGGCCGGTACGGAATTCGCAGGCGGTCTGCTCGCCCTTGATCATCCGCCCGCGCAGGATGGTGTGGCGCGGCAGCTCGTAGCCGGCCTTCAGCGAACCTTCGTTGAGGTTGCCGTCGATCTGCACCACTGCCATGGCGGGCAGCGGAGCGAGGAAGTTGGGGTACACCACCTCGAGCAGCCGCTGCGAGAAGCGCGGGAACTCGGCATCCATCTTGAGCTGGATGCGCGCGGTGAGGAAGCTGAAGCCTTCGAGCAGGCGCTCCACGTACGGGTCGCTGACCTCGATGCCGCGCATGCCGAGGCGGCCCGCGATCTTTGGGTAGCGCTGCGCGAACTCGGCCCCGAGCTCGTGCATGTACGTGAGCTCGCGGTTGTAATAGTCAAGCAGCCTCGCGTCCATCAGAGGCCTCCGGTGGGCCGAAGGACCATGTGGCCGCTCTCGAGGTCGAGCTCGGAGCGCAGGATGAACTCGATGGGGTACGGCACCGACCACAGCGTGCCGCGGATCTCCAGCGCGAGCAGGTTGTGGTGTTCGAGGTCGGTGGCGTCGGTCACGCAGCGCACGTCGATGCTGTCCTTCATGATGCGCGGCTCGAAGTCGATGATGGCCGCGCGGATGGCCGCCTCGACGTCAGCGAAGTCGACCTCCGACATGCGCCCGCCGGCCCAGCCGCGCACGCCGAAGTTCAGCACCGAGCGCCGCGCGCGCGGCATGGTGTTGATGTCGTGCTCGGTACCGAAGTTGGTGGTGTTGAGCAGCCATTGCAGGTCGCGCAGCACCGAGTCGCGCAGCAGCCTGCCGCTCATGAGGAAGGCGCCCGCGCGCTCCTGCCGGGTCTGCGGCGCCTTGTCGGTGAGGCGGTCGAGCAGCACCGGCTGCAGGCGGTCGCGCGCGACGCTTTCCTGCTGGTCGCCGTCGGTGTCCATCATGCTGCTCATTCGGAAATCTCCGCGCTTCGCGCTGCGGTACGAGCTTGTCTGGAAAGGGCCTGCACGGCGCTCATCCAGCTGCGCCCTCGCGCGAGAACTCGATGAGCCGCAGGTCGAGCAGCGAATGGTCGCCGGCCTCGCTGATCAGCGTGCGCTGGCCCAGGCCCGCGTATTGGTCTTCGCCGGACAGCGGCAGCCAGTCGGTGCGGCGGCCCAGCGTGGTTTCGTCGTCGAGGCCTTCGAGCTGGCCGGGATAGCGCACGGGCACCAGGCCGTTGAGTGCGCGGCCGTCGTGCAGCTCGAACTCGGTGGGCGCCCACAGCAGGTCGACCAGGTGCTGCGGACGCGAGAACTTGATGCGGCGCACCTCGGGCAGGGGCAGCCATGCATAGCCCGAGGGCGTGAGCAGCTCGAAGACCGCGCCGATGCGCACGTCGCCGTCGCACAGCCATTCGAAGCTGCTGCGCTCCACCGGCTCGCCGTCAAGCGCCTGCGCTGCGCGCGAGTCGGAGCGGTCGACGCTGGTGATGGCGCCGTGCAATGCGGGGGCCGTCTGCCGCGCGGTCTCGCGCAGGGCGGCGGCTTCATCGGCACGGTCGGCCGGCAGGGCCGCCGCGGCGATCAGCTGTTCGACCCATTCAGCGTTGCCGCTGACGATGGCCGGTGCGCGCCCGCCCGACCAGAAGTCGCTGCGATGGCGCTCGCCCGCGAGCGCCATCGAACAGGTGACGCTGGCAGGTGTGAAAGTGGGATCGAGCTTGGTGGCCAGCTTGAGCTGGTCCTCGGCCCGCTGCCAATCGCCGCGCAGTGCAAAGAAATGGCACAGCGCAAGACGCAGGCTGGCATTCTGGGGATTGGCGCGAATCTGCCGCTGTACCCATTCGGTGTGCTCCGCCACCGAGCGCTCGCCCAGTACTGCAAACCCATCGCCCATGAAGCTTCCTCGCTGACTGGCTGGCACACGGCGCGAAGGCCTGTGTGCGAAGGACGGCCGTGGAGGCCGTCGGGAAAAAAATCACGGCCGGCCCGTGGGCCGGCCGCGCATCGGGAAAAAGGATCAGGCTTCCTTGTTTTCCTTGATGTTCCAGGCCAGAACCGTCTCGGCGCCCTTGCCGCCCTTGTCGGTCTGTTCCCAGTACTGCTGCTTCACCTTGGCGGCCTGGAATGCGTACTGAACGAACACCGCGTCCGAGCCCTGCTCGGCCGTGTACTGCACCGAGGTCACCAGTACCTCTTCGAGCGTGACGCGGGTGTATTCGATCTGCGAGCCCCCCGCCTTGCAGACCGATACCTCCACCTTGCTCAGGTGCTTGCCGCTGGCGCAGTTCTTCAGCACCGACGGTGCCGCCTTGTCGATGCGCGCGAGCACCTGCAGGTCGTTGAAGCTGGCCTTGCCAACGCCACCGCCACCGCCGCTGACCATGTTTCCAGGCTGCGTTGCTCCCCACGCAAACGACTTGATGTCCGTCCACTCCTTGTGGTTCGAGTCCTTCGATTCGCCGTTCGCGCCTTCAACGCGCATGAACATGTCTACTGCCATGATTGAAACCCCCAGAGTTATTTGCGCCCGATTCCGGGACGCCGTTGGATTAGCTGCTGTCCTTCTTGTTGGATGGCAGCTTCGAAACCAGCCGCAACGACACCGTCAGCCCTTCGAGCTGATAGTGCGGCCGGAGAAAAAACTTGGCGGCGTAGTAGCCGGGGTTGTCCTCGATGGCTTCCACCTGGACTTCCGCCGCCGCCAGCGGCTTCATTGCCTTCGTGTCCTGCGACGAGGTGCCGGGGCTGCCGTCGACGTAGTTCATGATCCAGTCGTTGAGCCAGCGCTCCATGTCCTCGCGCTCGCGGAACGAACCGATCTTGTCGCGCACGATGCACTTCAGGTAGTGCGCGAAGCGGCAGCAGGCGAAGAGATACGGCAGGCGCGCCGCGAGGTTCGCGTTGGCCGTGGCGTCGGCGTCGTAGTACTCGGCCGGCAGCTGCAGCGACTGCGCACCGATGAAGGCCGCGAAGTCGGAGTTCTTGCGGTGCACCAGCGGCATGAAGCCGTTCTTGGCGAGCTCGGCCTCGCGACGGTCGCTGATGGCGATCTCGGTCGGGCACTTCATGTCGACGCCGCCGTCGTCGGTCGGGAAGGTGTGCGTGGGCAGGTTCTCGACCGCGCCACCCGATTCGACGCCGCGGATGGAGGTGCACCAGCCGTACTGCTTGAACGAGCGGTTGATGTTCACGCCCATCGCATAGGCCGAGTTGGCCCAGGTGTAGCGGTTGTGCGCCGCCGAGTCGGTTTCTTCCTCGAACTCGAATTCGTCGACCGGGTTGGTGCGGGCGCCGTAGGGCAGGCGCGCCAGGAAGCGCGGCATGGCCAGGCCGATGTAGCGCGCGTCTTCCGAGTCGCGCAGCGAGCGCCATGCGGTGTGCTCGGTGTTCTGGAAGATCTTGGTCAGGTCGCGCGGGTTGGAGAGCTCCTGCCACGAGTCCATCTGCATCACCGTGGGCGACGCGCCCGCGATGAAGGGACAGTGCGCGGCCGCGGCGATCTTGGCCATCTCGCCGAGCATCTCGACGTCGGGCGGGCTGTGGTCGAAGTGGAAGTCGCCGATCAGCGCGCCGAAAGGCTCGCCGCCGAACTGGCCGTACTCGGCTTCGTAGATTTTCTTGAACAGCGGGCTCTGGTCCCAGCCGATGCCCTTGTGGCGCTTGAGCGAGCGCGCGATCTCGCGCTTCGATGCGCACATCACGCGGATCTTGAGCTGCTCGTCGGTCTCGGTGTTGTTCACGAGATAGTGCAGGCCGCGCCATGCGCCTTCGAGCTGCTGGAAGTCCTCGTGGTGCAGGATCTGGTTGATCTGCTCGGAGAGCTTGCGGTCGATCTCGGTGATGATGGCCTGCACCGTGCGGTAGGCATCGTTGGAGACGGTGACGGTGCTTTCAAGCGCCTGCACGGCCAGCGTCTTGACGGCGTTCTCCACCGCCTCGCGGGCCTGGTCGGTCTTGGGCTTGAACTCGCGCTGCAGCAGGTTCGAGAACTCGTTCGGCTCCAGCGTCTCGACGGAAGCCGGCGCGCGCGCGGTGGTCTGTTTGGGGGCGGTGCTCATGATGGTGGCGGTCCTTGCTGCTGCTCGCGCTTACTCGGAAGAGGTGCCGGGATTGCCGGCCTTTTCGTTCGCGGCTTCCACCGCCTTGGCAACGGCCGGGTTGGGCGCCGATGCCAGCGACTTCAGGAGCCCGGGGTTCTGCAGGGCCTGGGCGATCAGCTGTTCCGCGCCGTTCTTGCCGTCCATGTACGAAAGCAGGTTCGCCAGCTCGGTGCGCGCCTCGAGCAGCTGCTGCAGCGCGCCGACCTGGCGGGCGATGCGTGCGGGCGAGAAGTCGTCCATGCTGTCGAAGGTGATGTCGACGTTCATCTGGCCTTCGCCGGTGAGCGTGTTGGGCACCTGGAAGGCGACGCGCGGCTTGATGGACTTCATGCGGTCGTCGAAGTTGTCGATGTCCACCGCCATGAACTCGCGCTCGGCGATGTCGGGCATCGGATCGACCTGCTTGCCCGCGAGATCGGCGATGACGCCCATCACGAAGGGCAGCTGGATCTTGCGCTCGCTGCCGTAGATCTCCACGTCGTACTCGATCTGCACGCGCGGCGCGCGGTTGCGCGCAATGAACTTCTGACCACTGTTTCTGACACGGTTGTCTGCCATAAGCTTCCTCTTGAATCTGTAATGCGTGCGGGTGCGAACCCGTCAGCCTGCGTGCGCGTTGTCGTTCGTGTTATTCGGCCTGGCTTCCGCCGTTCAACGGCCGTCCTGCAAGACTTTCTATCTTCTGCAAACCCTCGGGCACGAGCTCTTCGATGATCTGGAAGAAGTTCAGGTCCAGCAGCCGCTGCGCCCTGCGGATGAGCATGGGTGCCGGATGGCTGGGCTCCGTTCGTTCCATGAACTGGCAAGCCTTTTCGAGCAACACCTGCACATCTTCACGGCTCGATATTTCAATATCCTTAATGAGCACCGGACGTAGGCCCGCACCGCCATTTGCGGCCTTTGCTGCCCCCGAAGCCGCACCGTTCGCAACCGCTGCGGCGACGTCGATCCCTTGCGCGCCGTCTCCCGGGTGGGCCTCACCGGGTACTGCCTCTTCCGCCTGTACCTGCTCCGGCAGCAGTTGGGCCACGGTTCGCAGCGAGCGCTCGAGCCGCGAGAAGTCGGGCGCCCAGCTCTGGCCGAGCGCGCGTTCGCAGGTCTCGCGGATGCGCTGCAGCAAGTCGAGTGCCGCGCGCAACGCCACTACCGGAGGCGCCGCCTTTTCCTGTGCGCGCCGCACCGTGTCCTTCAGCCGGCCGATGCCGCCCGGGTAATCGATCTGATGGTCGGTCTTGCTCGAATCGAGCAAGGCCTCGACCTGTCGCAGGCTCATCGATGCGCCGCCGTCGTCGACCAGCCGTGCATCGCGCACGCTGCGTCCGAGTCCCTCGGCTTCGGCCAGCGCGGCCAGCGCATTCATGCGCGGCAGCGGGTCCTCGAAGTCGCCATCGACGACGCGCGGATGCACGTCGTTCCAGAATTTCTGCAGCACCACGTCGACGAGTTGAAGTCCTTCGACATAGCCTGGCAAGCCACGGTTCTCGGTCCATGCCAGCGTGAGCGGCACCAGCACTCGCAGGTCGCGCGTGCGCATGCACAACTGCTTCGCGATGCGCTCGACGCGAGCCCAATCGGGCGGCTCGGCGGGAATGATCGTTGAGCCGAATTGCTGCTCGCGCTTGCCCGCCGTAGCCTGATGCAACGCCATGAAATCGGGGTCGTATTCCAGGTCTTCACCGCAAGGCAGCGGGCCCTCTACAGGCACCTGCAATAGATCGATCTCGCTTTGCGCCAACCTCTGCTCCCTCGTTCAACCGTTACTTGATAGCACTAATCTTGAGGGGAACAAGTGGCGCGGTCAACAGCAACAAATTGCTACGGAACGCGAATGAATCACTAAGGAGTACAGCTCCTTTTGAAACTCAAACGGAACGACTACATGCTGATCACAGCAATCCGCGCGCAGCCAAATTGCGCATCAACGCACTGATACCAAAAGTCCACATCGGCGCCTTGTCCGCGTGCACCACGCGATTGACCAGTGCGCCGAGTTCCGGTGCGGCAATGCGCACTCGGTCACCCACGACGTGGGTGAATCCTTGCCCAGGCCCGTGACGGTCTTGTGTCGGAGCGAACATCGTTCCCAGAAACAACATGAAGCCATCGGGATAAGCGTGATTTATTCCTATGGTTTGCGACACGAGGTCGAGCGGATCGCGGCTGATCTTCGATAGCGAGCTCGATCCCTCAAGCACGAAGCCTTCCGGCCCCGTCACTTCCAGTGCAACGGTGATGCGGCGCACGTCCGCGATGCCGAAGTGCTCATCGAACAAGCGTATGAAAGGGCCGATCGCGCAGGAGGCGTTGTTGTCCTTCGCCTTGCCCAGCAGCAGCGCGCTGCGGCCTTCGAAGTCGCGCAGGTTGACGTCGTTGCCCAGCGCGGCGCCGAGGGTTTTGCCGCGGCTGTTCACGGCGAGCACGACCTCGGGTTCGGGGTTGTTCCACACGGAGCCCGAATGGATGCCCACGTCC
Organism: Variovorax gossypii; assembly: GCF_003965815.1. Lineage (GTDB taxonomy): Bacteria > Pseudomonadota > Gammaproteobacteria > Burkholderiales > Burkholderiaceae_C > Variovorax > Variovorax gossypii. Next base: position 286,068 of record NZ_RXOE01000006.1, read on the forward strand.
GCGCCCGTGCCCACGGCGGAGAGCACCGGTGCCTTGGTGAAGATCTCGGCATCGGGGCCGATGCCGACTTCGAGGTACTGCGACCAGGCACCTTGCGCAATCAACACTTCCTTGACCTTCATTGCCTCGGGCGATCCAGGCACGATGTCCGCGAGGTTGTCGCCGAGCACGCTGCCGATGGCTGCGCGCGTGGCCTCCGCCTTCGACGCATCGCCGCGCGCCTGTTCCTCGATCACGCGTTCGAGCAGGCTCGCAACAAATGTGACCCCGCTGGCCTTGACGGCCTGCAGGTCGCATGGAGCGAGCAGCCAGGGCTTGCCGGTGTCGCGCGCGGTCTCGTCGCTGTTGGCAAGGGCTTCATCGAGCGCCGCGATGCGCGGTGCACCCTGCAACGCGCGGCGAACGGCCTGTGCAGGCGCTTCCTTGCCTTCGAGCAGATCGCTCATGGTCGGTGCGAGCTTCGACAGATCGTGCAGGCCACCTTCGTGAACGGCCACCAGCACGGGGCCGACGCCGGGCTGCCAGAGGCGTCCGACGAGGGTGGCGCGTTCGGCGTCGCGGGGCAGGCTGGAAGAGATGGAAAGATCGAGCGGCATGGCGTGGTGTCTCCGTGGATGGGTGTGCGCTACGTCGCATCGTAGCGGCGCACACTGGAGACGGCGCGACCTGCTCTTCTCTTTCCGGGTTCAGTGCCCCGGCGTTGCGCGCACGCGCGCCACCTCGGCGGGCAGGTCGGTCCACGCCGGCTCCTGCGGCGCGAAGCGCGCGCGCATGTAGCCGGCGAGTTCGGCGATCTGCCTGTCGTCGAGCACCTCGCGGAAGCCGGGCATGAAGCCGATGTCGCGGCTCGCGGGTTCGCGCACGCCGTCGAGGATGGTGCGCAGCAGGTTGTCGGGTCGCGCGCTGGTGAGATTGCTGTTGAGCGCGAGCGGCGTGTTCACGCCGAGCAGCGTGGGGCCGTTGCCGTCGTGATGGCACGAAGCGCATGCGCTGTCGAACATGCGCTGTGCGGGGCCGAGCAACTGCCCCTGCGTGCGCGCGGCGTTGTCGACCACCTGCTGCGCAACGACTGCTGGCTGCGTGGCAGGTGCGGGATTGAACGAGCCGAGATAAGTGGCCATCGCGCGGATGTCTTCATCGGGCACCTGCGCGAGTTCGCGCACCACCTCGGCCATCGGCCCTCCGGCGATGCCGTGGCGTTGCGTGTGGCCGTTGCGCAGATAGCGGTAGAGCTCGTCGGCGTCCCATGGCACCGCCGACTTCGACGACAGCTGCGTGAGCGCCGGAGCTTCCCAGCCGTCGACCATCGCGCCCGAGAGGAAGGCACTGCCGCCCTGCTCCGCACCCAGCGCGTTGCGCGGCGTGTGGCAGGCACCGCAGTGGCCCAGTCCGTTGACGAGGTACGCGCCGCGATTCCACTCCGCGCTCTGCGTGGCCACGGGCTGCATCGGCGCCGGATCGTGGAAGAGCGCATTCCATCCGGCCATCAGCGGCCGGATGCTGAACGGGAACTTGAGCTCGGACTTCGGCGTCTCCGCGCGCACGGCAGGCAGCGACATGAAGTACGCGTACAGCGCCTGCAGGTCGTCGTCGCTGGTCTTCGCGAAGGCGGTGTAGGGGAATGCGGGATACAGGTAGTGGCCATCGCGCGAGACGCCCTCGCGCATCGCGCGCTGGAAGGCGCTGAAGGACCAGCGGCCGAGGCCCGTCTCCGGGTCGGGCGTGAGATTGGTGGTGTAGAGCGTGCCGAAGGGCGTGTCCATCGCACGGCCTCCCGCATTGGCTGTACCGCCGGCGGCCGTATGGCACACGGCGCAGTCGCCGACCGCGGCGAGCACCCGGCCGCGCTCGATGGTGGCCTGGCTGTAGACCGGCGCGGTGAGCGACACGGGCGCGATGGCGGAACGCCAGCCGAGCAGGCCTGCGATGACGCCGATGCCTCCGACGACCAGCGCTGCACCGGTAGCCCAGAGGCCCTTTCGGCGCGGCCACACGGCATCGACGCCTTCAGCCGCACGAGGAGCCTGAGGCTGGGGCGCTGCTGCATCACCGTTCGCGTGTCGCGCGCCCTCGCCCGGGGGCGGAGGAAGCGAACCGCGGTTCAGCTCCGCCAGCACCGTCTCCGGCGTGAAAGGCGGCGAGCGGAACCGCACGCCGGTCGCATCGAAGATCGCATTCGCGATCGCCGCAGTGCCCGGCACCGACGACGACTCGCCCGCGCCCAGCGAAGGCTCGCCGGGGCGCGGCATGTGCATCACCTCGATCACCGGCACTTCGCGGAAGTTGATGATCGGGTAGCTGCCCCACTCGCGGCTCGCGACCACGCCGGAAGGCAGCACGCCCGGCAGCCGAGCGCCGGTCGCCGTGCCTTCCTGTTGCTGCTGTTGTTGAGGCGCGAACTGCACCCGCTCCTTCAGCGCCCGGCTCGTGGTCTGGATCACGTTGCCGTGCACCTGATGCTCGACGCCCGCCGGGTTGATCATCAAGCCCGCGTCATGCCCCACCACCACGCGGCGCACGTGCACCTCGCCGGTCCTGCGATTGACCTCCACGTCGGCCACCCACGCGGCCCATGCCGCGCCGAAGCCCGGCCACTTGCTGTGGATGTAGCGCGCATAGGCGAAGCCCTGGCCGAAGAGGATGTCGCCGCCTTCGCCGAGCCCGCCGTCGGCGTTCTCCTGCGGCCCCGTGCGCATGCGCCAGCCGGCCTTCTGCGCGGTGGCCTGCACGAGTTCGACGGCGCGCGGGTCCTGCAGGTGCCGCAGCCTGAACTGCACCGGATCGACGCCCGCGGCCGTGGCCAGCTCGTCGATGTACGACTCGTGCGCGAACGAGCTCGGCAGCGCCGACACGCCGCGCAGCCACGAGGCGCGCACGATCGGCGCCATGTCGTTGACCTTCACGCGCAGGTTGTCGTAGCTGTAGGGCGGACGCGCGGTGCGGTCGCCCATCTCGAAGGCCTGCGCCACCGGCTCGATGGTGCGCGTGAGCAGCAGCGCGAGCGTGGGCGCGCCGTTCGACGGGTACGAGGTCTCGAAGTCGTAGGCGGCGACGCTGCCGTCGGCCATGAGGCCGCCGTCGATCTCCATGAGCTGCGCGGCGCCCTTGGGCTCCCACGCGTGTTCCTGCTCACGCGTGAGCTGCACGCGCACCGGTGCGCCCACCGCGCGTGCGAGCAGCGCCGCATCGGCGGCCACGTCGTCGGCGCCGTTGCGGCCATAGCAGCCCGCGGCCTCCATGCGGACCACGTCGACCTGCACGTCCTCCACGCCCATGAGCTTCGCGAGATCGGCGCGCAGCACGTGCGGGTTCTGCGAGCCGGCCCAGCAACGCAGCTGCATGCCGCTGCCGTCCGCCGGCCGCCATTCGGCCAGCGCGCACGAGGGCCCGATGGACGCATGCATCTGGTACGGCCACACGTAGGTGCGGTGCATGGGCTGCGCGGCCGATGCGATGGCTCCGTCGACATCGCCTTCGTCGACCAGCAGCCGCTGCGTCGAGGGGTTGTCGCGCAGGGCCTGGGCGAGGTCGCCCAGGTCGGGCATGCCGGGCCACGGCTTCCACTTCACGCGCAGCTCGCGCAGGGCCTGCTCGGCGTGTTCCTCGCGTTCGGCCACGATGCCGACGAAGTCGCGGATGACCACCACGGCGCGAATGCCGGGGATGTGCGCGATCGACGACTCGTCGACCGACTCCAGCGTGTTGCCGATGAAATCGCCGTGGTCCGCGCCCGCATACGGCGGACGCACCACCCGGCCGTGCAGCATGCCGGGCACGCGCATGTCGTGCACGAACACGAGTTCGCCCGCCAGCTTGGCCGGGATGTCGACGCGCGCCTGCCGCGTGCCGACCACGCGATAGTCGGCCGGGTCCTTGGGCTTGGCCTGCGGGTCGAGGCGCAGCACGGTGCGCTGCCCGGCGACCAGCTCGGCATATGCGATGTGGCGGTCCGGCGCCTCGGCGACGCGCACCACGCCGTTGCGCATCTGCAGCGCATCCGCGGCCACGCCGAGCCGTTCGGCCGCGCGCGCCAACAGCCAGGCACGCGCTTGCGCCGCCGCAAGCCGCAACGGCTGTGCATGGATCTGGATCGACGCGCTGGCGATGGTCGCGCCCTGGTTGGGCGCGCGCGCCGTGTCGCCGAGCATCACGCGCACGCAGGGCATGCCGAGATCGAGCTCCTCGGCCACGATCTGCCCCAGCGCGGTCTGTATGCCGGTGCCGAGGTCGACGTGGCCGTTGAGCGCCGAGGCACTGCCGTCGTCCCAAACGGCGAGAAGGACTTCGTCGCCCTCGACCGGGTTGCCGGCCACGAACGCGGGCTGGCCCTTGGCGGGCGCCGGGGCCGGCGGCGTCTCGCGCACCACCAGCAACACGCCCTCGGCCGACAGGAACTCGGCGCGCGTGCGGGGAAGATCGGCGCGGCGCGTCATGCGGCCTGACGCGCGCGCATGCGCACCGCCGCGCGCTGCACCGCGTCCAGGATCTCGATGTGCGTGCCGCAGCGGCACAGGTTGCCCGAGAGCTCGCTACGGATGCGCGCCTCGCTCGCCAGCGGGTCGCGCGCGAGCAGGGCCGCCGCCTGCATCACCATGCCGTTGAGGCAGTAGCCGCACTGCGCGGCCTGTGCTTCCTCGAAGGCGGCCTGCACCGGATGCCACTCCCCGCGCGAGCCCAGCCCTTCGAGCGTGGTGATGGCCCGCCCCGCCACGCCGCGCGCGGGAATCACGCACGAACGCGCGGCCACGCCGTCGACATGCACGGTGCAGGCGCCGCACTGGCCCAGCCCGCAGCCGTACTTGGGGCCGTTCAACCCCAGGTCATTGCGCAGCAGGTGCAGCAGCGTCGCCTCGCGCGGCACGCCCTCGATCGACTTCGCCTGGCCGTTGACCAGCAGGTGCAGCGGCTCAGCGCCGCAACTGGCCGTCACGGGTGTACATCTCCAGGTCGACGAAGTTCGAGCCGTTGTGGTTCTTCGCGCTGTACTCGATGGGGAAGTCGCCGAAGCGCGTGCTGCCGATGCTCTCGAGCCCCGCGATGAAGCTGTCGCGCGTGAGTGTCTTGCCCGCCCGGCGCAGGCCTTCCACCATCACGCGCGCGACGATGTAGCCTTCGAGCGCGGTGTAGCTGTCGATCTTCTCGCCGAACTCGGCGCGGTCGCGCTGGTAGTCGGCCACGATGGGCACGCGCTGCGCCTGCGGCGGCGGCACGATGCTGGCCGTGACCAGCCCCGCGAGCTTGCCGTCGAGCCGCTTGGCCGAGCCCGCGGCATCGGTGATGCCGACCGACAGCGTGTACAGCGGCGAGCCCACGGCGCTGGCGCGGTAGTCGCGCATGAACACTTCCACCATGCGCCCGGCCATGATCATCACGACCGCGCCCGGCTTGGCCTCCGCGAGGCCGGAGACGACCTGCTTGGCGTCCTCGGCCGCGATGGCCAGCGGGAAGGTCTTGAGCACCTTCACCTTGTAGTCGGCCGCGAGCTCCTCGCAGGTGGCGAGGTTCGACTTGCCGAAGGCGCTGTCCTGGTAGACCACCGCGATCGACTGGATGCCGATGGTCGAGAGGTGGCTGATGATCTTGCGCAGTTCCAGGTCGTAGCCCGCGCGCACGTGGAACAGGTAGCGGTTGACCTTGGTGCGGAACGAGGTGGTGCCCACCAGCGGCGCGAACATCGGCACGCCGGCCTTCTCGGCGAGCGGCATCGCGGCCGCGAGATTGCCGGTGGCCACGTAGCCGGCGAGCGCGAAGACCTTGTCCTCGTCGATCAGCTTCGCGGTGTTGACGGCCGTCTTCGCGGGGTCGTAGGCGTCGTCGTAGGTGACCAGCTCGATCTTGCGGCCGTTCACGCCGCCCGACTTGTTGACGCGGTCGAAGTAGAGCTTGATGCCAGCGCGGTAGTCGATGCCGAAGTCTTTCGCCGGCCCGCTGAACACGGCCGACTGACCGATGCGGATGGTGGTGTCGCTCACACCGTTCGTGCCGTTGTCCGCGCGTGCCGACCGCAGCAGGCCGGGGCCGAGGGCCAGGGCGGCACCGCCCGCCACCATGGCACGCCTAGAGATCGAGGGCTTCATGCGTCGTGGGTCTCGTGTTCTTGTTGCTCTTTCCGACTCTTGCGGCAATGCGCTCAGGCGGTCTGGATGTCGGCCGACTGGATGCGCTTGACGCCCTTGGCCGTCATCTGCTTCCACGCAGCGGCCAGCGAACCGTTGAGGTCGATGCCGCGCGTGGCGTCCTCGATCACGTAGGCCTCGAAGCCGGCCTTGCGCGCGTCCATCGCGGTCCAGGCCACGCAGAAGTCGGTGGCCAGGCCGGTGACGAACACGGACTTGATGCCGCGCGCCTTGAGGTAGCCGGCAAGGCCCGTGGCCGTCTTGTGGTCGGCCTCCTCGAAGGCCGAGTAGCTGTCCATCTCCTTGTGGAAGCCCTTGCGGATGATGAGCTGCGCGGTAGGCACCTTCAGGTCCTTGCCGAGCGCCGCGTCGTCGGTGCCCTGCACGCAGTGGTCTGGCCACAGCACCTGCGTGCCGTAGCTGAGCTTGGTGGTCTCGAAGGGCTTCTTGCCGCTGTAGGTGCTGGCGAAAGACGCATGGCCCGCCGTGTGCCAGTCCTGCGTGACGACGATGTTCTCGAACGCTGGAGCCAGCGCGTTGATCACCGGGATGACCTCGTTACCGCCCTTCACCGCGAGCGTGCCGCCGTCGAGAAAACAGTTCTGCACGTCGACCACGATCAGCGCCGCCTTGGCGCCGGGCTTGATCTTGCCGGCCGCAAAGGCGTTGAAAGCGACACTGCCGAGGCCACCGGTCAGCCCGAGGGCTGCGGCGGATTTCACGAGGGTTCTGCGATGCATGGCGTGGACTCCGGGGGTTGAAGAAAAACTCAGACGCTCAGGTAGGCGCGGCGGACTTCGTCGTTGGCCGCGAGCTCGGCCATCGTGGCGTGATAGCGGATCTGGCCCTTCTCGAGCACATAGGCGCGGTCGGACACCAGCTCGGCGAAGTGCATGTTCTGCTCCGACAGCAGGATGCTCACGCCCTGCGCCTTGAGCTCCAGGATCATGTTGGCCATCTGCTCGACGATCACCGGCGCCACGCCTTCGGAAGGCTCGTCGAGCAGCACAAGATACGGATTGCCCATGAGCGTGCGCGCCACCGTGAGCATCTGCTGCTCGCCGCCGCTCATGCGCCCGCCGGGACGGTTCGGCATCTCGCCGAGGTTGGGGAAGAGCTTGAACAGGCGTTCGGGCGTCCACAGCGGCGCGTCGCTGCCGTCGGCCCAGCGGCGCGCGGCCTGCTTGCCGACCTCGAGGTTCTCCATCACCGTGAGGTCGGTGAACACGCGGCGGTCTTCAGGCACGAAGCCCAGGCCCAGGCGCGCCGCATGGTGCGGCTCGCTCTTCGAGATGTCGTGGCCCAGGAAGCGCACCGCGCCGCGGCGCTTGGCCAGCATGCCGATCAGCGCCTTCAGCGTGGTCGACTTGCCCGCGCCGTTGCGGCCCATGAGCGCGACCACTTCACCGCGACGCACTTCGAGGTCCACGTCGTAGAGGATCTGCGCAGCGCCGTACCAGGCGCACAGGGCCTTGGCCTGAAGCAGGGGTTCATGCGTGCTCATGCGGCTTCTCCTACGGCTGCGGCCTTCTTCTCGAATGTCTTGCCCGTGCCGAAGTACACCTCCTGCACCTTCGGATGGTCGCGGATCTCCAGCGGCTTGCCCTGCGCGATGAGGCGCCCGCGCGCCAGCACGATCATGCGGTCGGCGTACGCGAACACCACGTCCATGCTGTGCTCGGTGAAGAGCACGGCCATGCCGCGCTGGATGACGAGTTCCTTGGTCAGCGCCATGAGCGAGTTGCGCTCCTTGGGCGCCATGCCGGCGGTGGGCTCGTCCATCAGCAGCAGCTTGGGCGAGTTGGCCATCGCGATGGCGAGTTCGACGCGCTTCACGTCGCCGTAGGCCAGCACGCTGCAGGGCCGGTCGGCCTGCGACTTCATGCCGACCTGGTCGAGCAGGGCCAGCGCCTCGTCGCGCTTGTGGTCGGCGGCGCGGCGCCATGTGGAAAACAGCTTGCGGTCGTGCGAGAGCAGCGCCATCTGCACGTTCTCGACCACGGTGAGCGAAGCGAAGGTCTCGGCGATCTGGAAGGTGCGGCCCACGCCCATGCGCCAGATCTCGCGCGGCTTGCGGCCCACGAGTTCCTGGCCGTCGAGCGTGATGGAGCCCTGGTCGGCCTTGAGCTGGCCGTTGACCATGTTGAAGGTGGTGGACTTGCCGGCGCCGTTGGGCCCGATGAGCGCGAGCAGTTCGCCGGGCGGCAGCTCGAAGCTGATGCCGTCCACGGCCTTCACGCCGCCGAAGGACTTGCCGAGGTTCTCGACCTTGAGGAGCGTTCCGGTCATGCCTTCACCTCCTCGAGCTTGGCCTTGGCTTCGGTCTTTGCAACTTCGTCTTCCTTCGGCGCGCGCCACCGGTCGGCCAGCTGCTTGATGGAGCCCGCGATGCCCTGCGGGAACAGCAGCACCAGGATCAGGATGATGGCGCCCAGCATCGCGCGCCAGTAGTCGGTGTTGCGCGCCACCGTGTCGTGCAGCCAGGTGAAGGTGACGGCGCCGACCACCGGGCCCGCGAGCGTCTGGATGCCGCCGAGCAGCACCATCACGAGGCCGTCGACCGACCTGCCGACCGACAGCGTCTCCGGCGAGATGCTGCCCTTGGAGAAGGCGAAGAGCGCACCCGCCAGGCCGGCCACGGTGCCGGCGATGACGAAGGCAGCCCACTGCATGCGCTTGACGTCGATGCCGATGGCGTCGGCGCGAAGCACCGAGTCGCGGCCCGCGCGCAGCGCATAGCCGAAGGGCGAGAACAGCACGCGGCGCAACCACCACACGCCCGCGCCCACGAGCACCAGCGTGAGCCAGTAGTAGGCCCGCTTGTCGGAAAGCCACTCGGAGGGCCACACGCCGGTCAGGCCGTTGCTGCCGCCGGTGAAGCTGTCCCACTGGTAGGTGACGGCCCAGGTGATCTGCGCGAAGGCCAGCGTGAGCATCGCGAGGTACACGCCCGACAGCCGCACCGCGAACCAGCCGTAGACGAAGGCGCCGAGCGCGGCGATCAGCGGCGCGACGACCAGCGCGAGCTCCATCGGCAGGTGCAGCGCGCGCACCAGCAGCGCCGCGCCGTACGCGCCGAGGCCGAAGTACGCGGCATGGCCGAAGGAATGCATGCCGGCCGGGCCCATGATGAAGTGCAGGCTGGTGGCGAAGAGGGCCGCGATCATCAGGTCGATCATCAGCACCGTGGTGTAGGGCGAGTTCACCGTCAGGAACGGCACCACGGCCAGCAGCAGCGCGAGCACGGCTGCGGCCACCATGTAGGCGTTGCTCGGGCGGCGCAGCGGTTCCTCCTGCATGCCGACGTAGCGGCTCGGCGCCTGCGGGCGGCCGAACAGGCCCCAGGGGCGCCACACCAGCACGATGGCCATCACCAGGAAGTCGACCATCAGCGTGAGCTTGGAAAACGACACGTCGATGCCGAAGATCTGCACTACGCCGAGCCAGATGCAAACGGCCTTGATCTCGGCGATGAGCAGCGCGGCCATGTAGGCGCCGGGCAGCGAGCCCATGCCGCCCACCACCACGACCACGAACGCGGCGCCGATGGTGTTCAGGTCCATCTCGAGCGTGGCGGGCTCGCGCGGCAGCTGCAGCGCGCCGCCGAGGCCCGCGAGCAGCGCGCCGAGCGCGAACACCGCCGTGAAGAGCCAGGCCTGGTTGACGCCCAGCGCGCTGACCATCTCGCGGTCTTGCGTGGCGGCGCGCACCAGCGTGCCGAAGCGCGTGCGGGTGAGCAGCAGCCACACGAGGCCGAGCACCACCGGGCCGATCACGATCAGGAACAGGTCATAGGAAGGAAACTGCCGCCCGAGGATCTCGACCGAGCCCTTGAGGCCGGGCGCGCGCGGGCCGAGCAGTTCGTCGGGACCCCACAGCCACAGCACCGCGTCCTTGATGACGAGCACCAGCGCGAAGGTGGCGAGCAGCTGGAACAGTTCCGGCGCCTTGTAGATGCGGCGCAGCAGCAGCACCTCGATCAGCGCGCCGAGCACGCCGACCGCCAGCGCCGCGATCAGCAGCGCGGGCCAGAAGCCCAGGCTCGAACCCAGCTTGTCGACGAGCGTGTACGCGAGGTAGATGCCCACCATGAAGAACGATCCATGGGCGAAATTGACGATGCGCGTCACGCCGAAGATCAACGAGAGACCGGCCGCCACGAAGAAGAGCGAGGACGCGCCGGCCAACCCGTTGAGCAACTGAACAACGAAGCCTGAGAAACTCATAAGGACCCTGAGGAAACTGGAGACATCCGCATCCGCGCCTTGGTGCAAGGGCTGCGGATGCAGTGCAGGAGCCGCGCGATCAGTCGGCGGGGCGCATCTTCTTCACTTCGTCATCGCTCGGCTGGAACTTGGCGCCGTCGAGGTAGACATAGTCGACCATCACGCCCTTGCCGCCGTCGTTCTTGGTCTTGCCGACGTAGGCGCCCATGGTGGACTGGTTGTCCTGCGCGCGATAGCTGATCTTGCCGAAGGGCGTGTCGACCTGCAGGCCCTTGAAGGCGGCCACGAGTTTTTCAGTGTCAGTGCCGCCGGCCTTCTTGATACCGGCCGCGATCGAGTGGATGGCGCTGTAGCCGACCACCGAGCCCAGGCGCGGATAGTCCTTGAACTTGGCCTGGTAGGCGTCGAGGAAGGCCTTGTGCTCGGGCGTCTTCACGCCGTTCCAGGGATAGCCGGTGACGATCCAGCCGTTGGGCGCTTCGTCTTTCAGCGGGTCGAGGTACTCGGGCTCGCCGGTCAGCACGCTCACCACCTCGCGGTCCTTGAACAGGCCGCGCGTGTTGCCTTCGCGCACGAACTTGGAAAGGTCGGCGCCGAACAGCACGTTGAAGATGGCATCGGGCTTGGCATCGGCCAGGGCCTGCACCACGCTGCCCGAATCGACCTTGCCCAGCGGCGGTGCCTGCTCGGCGACGAACTCGACGTCGGGCTGCGCGGCCTTCAGCAGCGTCTTGAAGGTGGCGACCGACGACTGGCCGTATTCGTAGTTGGGGTACACGAGCGCCCAGCGCTTCTTCTTGAGCTTGGCGGCCTCGGGCACCAGCATCGCGACCTGCATGTAGGTCGAGGGACGCAGGCGGTAGGTGTACTTGTTGCCGTTGCTCCAGACGATCTTGTCGGTGAGCGGCTCGGCCGCGAGATAGAAGAACTTCTTCTGCTTGGCGAAGTCGGTCAGCGCCAGGCCGGTGTTCGACAGGAAGGCGCCAGCCAGCACGTCGATCTTCTCGCGCGAGATGAGTTCTTCGGCCACGCGCACGGCGTCGCCGGGGTTGGCGTTGTCGTCGCGGCTGATGAGCTCGATCTTCTTTCCGTTGATGCCGCCCTTGGCGTTGATCTCGTCGACCGCGAGTTCCATGCCCTTCTTGTAGGGCTCGAGGAAGGCGGGTTGCGCCTTGTAGCTGTTGATTTCACCGATCTTGATCACGCCCTGCGCGTGCGCGGGAACGAGGGCCGTGGCCAGCGTGACGACGGATGCGGCGCAGAAAACATGGCGCAATGGATTCATCGAGAAGCTCCTAGGGGTTAAGGCAGAAAGAATTCGAGTTGTTGGGGCGCGGGACTCTGGCTGGACGATGCGGCGCGTCTCAGCGCAGGCCGTCTTCGCCCTTGATCTCGGAGACCTGCAGGCCGCCGATGCGCGGCAGCGGGCGACCGCTGTCGGTGACGGCCACAGCCACCACGATCTCGTTGGCGCGCGGCGCGTCGCTCACGCGGGCTTCCACCGCGTCGAAGTGGCTGCGCACGAATGCGGCATCTTTATGGCCCAGCGGCACGTCGATGGCGGTGCCCAGCGTGCCCTGCTTCTTGGCCGAGGGCACGAGCGCCGCGCCCTTCTCCACTGCCACGCGCAGCGGCGCGCCGAGCTTGGGATGCAGGATGGCGGCGGCATGCTCGAGCTCGCCGCGCTCGCCGACGATGGCGGCCTTGCCGTAGCTCTGTGCCTGGCCGGGCTCGATGCCCAGCGCCTTCACAGCCTTCTGGCCCAGCAGCGCGCCGAGTTCCTCGCCGATGGCGATGAGTTCGTCGAGGTTCTCGCTGTAGCGGCCCGCGTACGGGTTCTCGATGACGGCGATGGCGACGGCGCGGCGCGTGGGCGGCGTGATGTCCTTGCCCATTTCCTTGCGGGTTTCGTCGACCTGGATGACGAGCTTGCGGATGTTGGCGGTCATGTTCTGTGTGTTCCTTGTCTTGTCTCTGTGCGGTTGCGTCGGGTGCTGCTGCTCAGCGCAGGCCGTCCCACTTGCTGATGTCCTTCGCGAGCAGCCCGCCCACGCGGGCATGCACGCGGTAGCCCGTGCTCATCGCGAGGATGAAGACGATCTCGTCGGCCGCCGGAGCACCGGGCACGCGCACTTCGATGGCGTCGAACTGGCCGCGCACGTAGCTGGCGTTGATGTTGGTGAGCGGCACGTCGAGCGCGGCGCCGGGCGGGCCGACCTTCTTGGTGGAGGGCACGATCGACAGCGCGTTGCCGGGCTGGCCGGTCTTCTCTTCCGCCTTGCCCGCGGTGTAGGCGGCGCGGCTGCCTTTCCAGCCGAGCAGTTCGCGCATCGCATAGCCGCCTGGCACGTGCCACAGGGCGCCATGCTCCAGCTCGCCGTCGGCGCCGACGATGGCGCCCTTGCCGTAGGTGGCGATCTGCTCCAGCGGCACGTCCATGGCGGCGTGCAGGCGGTGCGCCATGTCGACGCCCACGGGGTCGAGCAGCGCCATCATCGGCAGGATGTCGGGTTCGTAGCGACCCGCGAACGGATTGGTCAGCACCGCGCCGATGGCACCGCGCACCAGCGGGGTGTCGGCGCGCGGTCCGAACTCGTGGTGGATGTGCTCGACATGGGTGAAGACGCGGCGGATTTCGATCATGAAAAAGAACCTTGCTTTTCGTTAAGCAAATACTGAACCAACGGATTTCGGCAGCTCTGTGTCGAGCGCCTTCGAGCATAAGGGCTCGACAAGTCTCCACTGCCCCTGACAAACGAGTAGAACGGCCCAGACGAGCCCTCCTTTTTGCAGGACCTTGGCGCACACCACGCCCGTATCGAGTGCGCTGCGCACCTGCGCGGGGGCCAGCGTCGGCACGTCGACGGTGACGAGCGTGTCGCCGAGATCGCTGTCGTCCTTGCACTCGTTCGCGGGGCGGCGCGCGATGGCATCGTCGTCCACGTCGACGGCATTGGCGATCACTGTCGCGGCGGCATCGGCCTGCGCTGCCGTGGCGGCCAGCACCGTCACGCTGTCGGCGATGCCCAGCGAGAAACTGCGCCCGCGCCAGCCGCTGGTGGCGACGCCGCGCACGGGCTGGTCGGCGCGCAACTCGAACTGGCCGTCCGTCGTGAGGATGCCGCTGCCGCCATCGACATGGGTGCGCCAGTCGAAGCGCGCGATGTCGGCGAACACGCCCACGCGCGCGGACTGCCCGGGCGCGAGGTGCAGCGCGATGTCGCCGCCGTTGTTGATCCACGCGCGCTCGATGCCGGGGCGCTCGTAGAAGGCGATGAGCTCCTGCGCGACCGAACCGGCCACCGCCGCCATCGGCGTGATGAACATCGGAGAGAACGCGGCGCAGGCATCCCACATGCGACGGGCCACCACGTTGCGCGGCCGCATCTTTTCAGTGACGGGCAGACGCAGAAGCGGCAGTTCGCGCACCAGTTCGTCGAGCACGTGAACGAAGCGCGCCCAGGCCGCGTCGTGCGCAGCGGCGACGGCGTACGGGTCGCCGTACGCCTCGGCCACGATGTCGATCGGGCCGTGGTTGAAGTGCCAGCGGCTCTTGTCGAGCGCACTGCGTTGGGCGGACATGATCAGCCCAGCATCGGGGCGTGGCCGAGCGGCCACGGGTTGGCGTCGTCCACCGCGAGCCATTGGCGCGCAAGCGGTGCGCCGTCTTCCTGCCATGCACCACGCGCGAGCGCCTGTTCGAGCGGGAAGATGTGCTCGACGTGGCCGCCGAGCGCCTCGTAGTCGTCGCGCCGCATGCTGAACTCGATGGGCGCGACGATGGCGGGCGTGGGCACGGTGCCGAAGCTGTTGTCGGGCATGCGCATGACGTCGGCCATCACCGTGATGCCGCCGCCCGGCCACACGTAGGCCGGCGCACCGCCGCAGGTGACGTTGACCAGCGCGCGCTTGATGGCGCGCGTGAGCAGCACCGGGTTCTCGGTGACCCCCGCGCGCAGGCTGCCGCCTGCACCGCCGAGGAACAGCACGGTGCACAGCGAGGGTTCGCAGTTCTCGCCGATGCGGTCGACGATGCGCTTCACCTCGGGCGGCATGGGCTGCTCGACGGGCTTGAGCGCGTCGTCGAGCACGTACCACTGCGCATGCTCGCCGGTGGTCGAGGTCATGAGCAGGCGCAGGCCGGGGCGCGCGACGCCCTCTTCCCAGCCTTCGATGATCGCGAGCGGATCGGCGATGTCGGTGCCGCCCCAGCCGTTGCCCGGGTTCGCCACCTGGAAGTAGCGCCCCGGCGTGGACTTGCGGCCCAGCATCTGGATGCCCGAGGGCGCCATGTCGAGGCAGCGGCCGGCCTGGTGCTCGGTGAGCACGCCGGTGATGTGGTCGTCGACCACCACCACCTCGTCGGCCACGCCGGCGAACTGGCGCGCGAAGATGCCGACCGCAGCAGAACCGCAGCCCACGCGCATGCGCTGCTCTTCCACGCCGTTGACGATGGGCGCCTTGCCCGCCTGGATGACGAGGGTGGAGCCGCCGTCGATGGTGCACTCCACCGCCTTCTTGTTGCCCAGCAGCTGCATCAGCTCGGCCGTCATGCGGCCTTCCTTCTTGCTGCCGCCGGTGAGGTGGTGAACGCCGCCGAGCGAGAGCATCTGCGAGCCGTATTCGGCCGTGGTCACGTGGCCCACGACCTCGCCGCGGTAGCGCACGTTGGCCTGCTCGGGGCCCAGGAAGCGGTCGGTGTCGATCTTCACCTTGAAGCTGCAGTAACTGAAGATGCCTTCGGTGACGACGGTGACCATGTCCACGCCCTGGGCCTTGGAGGCCACGATGAAGGGGGCGGGCTTGTAGTCTGGGTAGGTGGTGGAGGAGCCCACGCCGGTGACGAAGACTTCGTCGGAGTGCAGCAGGTCGCCGTTCCAGTCGGGGGCGGCATCGGCCGACTCGGCAGCTTCGGCGCCGGGGCGGTCGAAGGGCACCAGCACGGGCGCTTCGCTCTCGATCGTGCGGCGCAGCAGCACCACGGGATCGACGCGCACCAGCACGCCCTCTTTATTGGCATAGCGGTCGCAGGCGCCGGTGCGGCCGTCGGAGATCTGGCACAGCACCGGGCAGGCGTTGCACTCGACCTTGGCGGAGCTCATGCGCTCGTTGCGCAGCGGTGCCTTGCCGAAGGCGCTGCTGCCGGCTTCGGCCACCACGGGCATGTCCATGCCCGGGAGGCCGTCTGTCTTGGTGTGTTCTGTCATCGGGGCGATCTCTTGGCGTTCGGTCGTGTGCGAAGGTGCAATTGCAGGCTGCCGGGGTTTGCAACAAACGTGCCGTCCGCCCGCTTGTGCATCGACTTCCGTTTGTGTAGCATTCCCTACACT
The DNA here is from genome assembly GCF_003965815.1 of Variovorax gossypii. Taxonomy (GTDB): domain Bacteria; phylum Pseudomonadota; class Gammaproteobacteria; order Burkholderiales; family Burkholderiaceae_C; genus Variovorax; species Variovorax gossypii. The sequence continues at coordinate 301,740 of NZ_RXOE01000006.1, forward strand.
TTCATGTTGCATTCACTACATCAAAGGTCAATGTAGCAAACGGGCCCGATGCTTGCAATGGTGTTTTCTCGCGGTGTTCATCGGGGTTTCTCCGACCAACGACAATGGAGGGTTCGGAGCCGGCCGGCGGCTTTCGCCCCAAAGGCGTGCACGCAGGCTAAGCCAACCTCCCTAGTTACCAACCAACTCTTGAGTTCCGTATGAGTGCATTCAGCGAAGAACGCGTCCTGAGCGTCCACCACTGGACCGACCGCCTGTTCACCTTCACCACCACGCGCGACCCGGCGCTGCGCTTCTCGAACGGTCATTTCACGATGATCGGCCTGAAGGTCAACAACAAGCCCCTGCTGCGCGCCTACAGCATCGTGAGCCCGAACTACGAGGAGCATCTCGAGTTCCTGAGCATCAAGGTGGAAGAAGGCCCGCTGACCTCGAAGCTGCAGCACATCCAGGTGGGCGACACCATCATCGTGGGCCGCAAGCCCACCGGCACGCTGCTGATCGACTACACGCTGCCGGCCAAGCGCCTGTACCTGTTCGGCACCGGCACCGGCCTCGCACCGTTCATGAGCATCATCCGCGACCCGGACACCTACGAGAAGTTCGAGCAGGTCATCCTGGTGCACGGCGTGCGCCAGGTCGACGAGCTGGCCTATCACGACCTCGTGACCGACCACCTGCCCAAGCACGAGTTCCTGGGCGAGATGATCGCCAAGCAGCTGCTGTACTACCCGACGGTCACGCGCGAGGAGTTCCGCAACCAGGGCCGCATCACCGACCTGATCGAGAGCAACAAGCTCACTGACGACCTCGGCCTGCCGCCGCTGAACGTCGAGGAAGATCGCGTCATGCTGTGCGGCAGCCCCGGCCTGCTGGTCGACCTGAAGCACATCCTCGAGAAGCGCGGCTTCAAGGAAGGCAACACTTCGACGCCGGGCGACTTCGTCGTCGAGCGGGCCTTCGCAGAGAAGTAATGAAGGCCCCCCGGCTTTTCACTCGCTGTGCTCGTGTAACTCCACCCCCCATGGGGGAGGCGCGGTCCGCCTTGGGGCGGCCCGGCGGCGACCGCCTCCCTCTTCATCCCGCCCTCCGATGGAACGCAAGGTAGTCACCAAGCCGCAGCGCCGCACGGGCGTGCGCGAGGCGGCTGCCCAGGCCACGCGCGACAGCATCCTGAAGGCGGCGACCAAGGTCTTCGCCAAGTACGGCTACGACGGCGGCAGCGTGGAGAAGATCTCCAAGGCCGCGAAGTCGTACGACCGGATGATCTACTACTACTTCGGCAGCAAGGAAGGCCTCTTCATTGCAGTGCTCGAAGGCATCTACCAGCGCATGGACGACGCCGAAGCGGCCATCGCGCTCGACGCCTCGCGGCCGGTGGACGCGCTCACCGAAGTCATCCGCTTCGTGCTGGGCTACTACCGCAAGAACCCCGAGTTCGTCACGCTGCTGAACACCGAGAACCTGCACAAGGGCCGGCACATTTCGAAGTCGCTGCGCGCCCGCGAGTACTCGTCGCGCGCGGTGGCGATCATTGCGGAGATCCTGGCGAGCGGTGCCTCGCAGGGCCTGTTCCGCAAGGATCTGGTGGCACGCGACATCTACCTGCTGATCGCGTCCACGGGCTACTTCTACACATCCAACCGGCACACGCTCACCGCCTTCCTCGGTGAACCGCTGGAGTCGCCCGAGGCCATCGCGCACTGGGAAGACTTCGTGATCGAGACGCTGCTGCGCACGGTGCGCGCGGACGCCGACGAGCCGCAGGACGACGAGAACAACTCCACCACATCCCACGAGGACACATCGAAATGGCAGAAATCGCAGCCGGCGGCAAGTCGGGCAAGGTCGTCATAAAGAACATCGGGCTGCTGCTCTCGGGCGACATCGACAAGCCCATCCTCGACGCCGACACCATCGTCGTGAACGACGGCCTGATCGTCGCGGTCGGCAAGGAAAAGGACTGCGATCTCGAAGGCGCGGTCACCGTCATCGACGCGAAGAAGACCTGCGTGGCGCCCGGTCTGATCGACAGCCATGTGCACCCGGTGTTCGGCGACTGGACGCCGCGCCAGGGCCAGCTCGGCTGGATCGACTCCACCATGCATGGCGGCGTGACCACCATGATTTCCGCCGGCGAGGTGCACCTGCCCGGCCGCCCGAAGGACATCGTGGGCCTGAAGGCCCTGGCCATCACCGCGCAGCGCGCCTTCGACAACTTCCGCCCCGGCGGCGTGAAGGTGCTCGCGGGCGCGCCGGTCATCGAGAAGGGCATGGTCGAGAGCGACTTCAAGGAACTGGCCGAGGCCGGCGTGGGGCTGCTCGGCGAAGTGGGCCTGGGCTCGGTGAAGGCCGGCTACGAGGCCAAGGAGATGGTGGCCTGGGCGCGCAAGTACGGCATCCAGAGCACGATCCACACAGGCGGTCCGTCGATCCCGGGCTCCGGCCTGATCGACAAGGACGTGGTGCTCGAGGCCGACGCCGACGTCATCGGCCACATCAACGGCGGCCACACCTCGCTGCCCGAGGCGCACGTGTGCGAGCTGTGCGAGAAGAGCTCGCGCGCCATCGAGATCGTGCACAACGGCAACGAGAAGGTCGCCATCGCGGCGGCGAAGGCGGCCCTGGAGCTCAAGTGCCCGCACCGCGTGATCCTCGGCACCGACGGCCCCGCGGGCTCGGGCGTGCAGCCGCTGGGCATTCTGCGCATGGTGGCGATGCTGTCGTCCATCGCGAACATCCCGGCAGAGCTGGTGTTCTGCTTCGCGACGGGCAACACCGCGAAGATCCGCAAGCTCAACTGCGGCCTGGTCGAGGTGGGGCGCGCCGCCGACTTCGTGTTCATGGACCGCGCCCAGCATTCGCCCGCGCCGGGGCTGCTCGAGAGCGTGCAGCTCGGCGACATCCCGGGCGTGGGCATGGTGATGATCGACGGCATCGTGCGCTGCGGCCGTAGCCGCAACACGCCGCCGGCGACCGAAATTCCGGTGGTCGTCTCGGGCGCGCACTGAGCACGATGCGGCGCAATGCGCCGCATCGCCGGCCTCAGCCGTTGCGGTGCGAGCGAAAGACCAGGTAGCGCGCCGACAGGAAGTTGGCGCTCATGCCCGCGAGGCTGCCGAGCACCACGCCCAGTGCCGCGGCCCAGCGGCCTTCGACCCAGTGCAGCGTCAGCACATAGGCGCCGTAGTTGAGCACCGCGCCGGCCGCCATGGTCGCCAGGTAGCCGAGGTATTCGCGCCAGATCGAACGGCTGGCGGCCGCGCTCGCCGCGAAGGTGTAGCGGCGGTTGAAGGCCCAGGTGGTGGTGGCCGCCGCGAGGAACGACACCACCCGCGCGACATACCAGCCCAGCAGCGGCGCCAGCAGGTACAGCACCACCACGTCGACCACGAGCCCGATCACGCCGACGGCGGCGAACGCGAGGAACTCGCGGCCGATCTTCATCGCGAGGCCTGCTCGCGCACGCTGGGAATCGCGAGATAGCTCAGCCGCTTGGCCTCCCGCCGCCCCAGGGTGATGGCCTGCATGATGACGCCGCACACGAAGGACAGCATGGCCGCCAGCATCGCGCCGGTGGCCAGCACCGCTGTGGGGAGCCGGGGCACCAGGCCGGTCTGCATGTAGGTCATGAAGAGCGGCACGACCAGTGCGATCGACATCAGCACCAGCAGCCCGCCGATGATCGAGAAGAACTGCAGCGGCCGCTCGCTCACGAACAGCTTGCAGATGGTCTTGAGGATGCGCCAGCCGTCGCGGTAGGTCGAGAGCTTGCTGACCGAGCCTTCGGGCCGCGTGCTGTAGGCGGTGGCCTCCTCGGCATAGGGCATGCGTAGCTCGAGCGCGTGCACGGTGAGCTCGGTCTCCGTCTCGAAGCCCCGCGACAGCGCCGGGAACGACTTGGCATAGCGCCGCGAGAACACGCGGTAGCCCGAGAGCATGTCGGTGAGGCCGCCACCGAAGAGCTGCGCCACCGCGCCCGTGAGCATGCGGTTGCCGAAGCGATGGCCTGCGCGGTAGGTGTGTGCGTCCTGGCCGTCGTCCACGCGGCTGCCGACCACCATGTCGAGGTTGTCGCGCACCAGTCGTTCGACGAGGCGCGGCGCGGCGCCGGCGTCGTAGGTGGCGTCGCCGTCGGTCATCACGTACACGTCGGCATCGACGTCGGCGAACATGCGCCGCACCACGTTGCCCTTGCCGCGCAGCGCCACGTGCGTGACGGTGGCGCCGGCCGCGCGCGCCACGGCGGCCGTGTCGTCGCTGGAGTTGTTGTCGAAGACGTGGATCTCGGCCCCGGGCAGCGCGGCACGAAAACCCTGCACCACCTGCGCGATGGCGAGCGCCTCGTTGTAGCAGGGGATGACCACGGCGATGCGCAGGCCGCCGCCGCTGCTGCGGATCGGGCTGCTGGAGAAGTCTGCGTCGTCGGTCATGGTGCGACGGGAAGGATACGGTAGACGCGGCTGCCGTCCTTCTCGTATTCCACGGCGAAGTACTTGTCGAAATCGATGCGCGCGCTGAACACGGGCGCCACCGAGTCGGGCAGCACGACCGCGACGAAGCCCATACCCGAGAGCTTTCGTGCGAGGTCGCCGCCCGACAGGCGCCCGAAGTCGGTATAGCGCCAGGGCCCGAGGGTGTCGCCCCAGATGGGGTTGGGGCCGTAGTAGATCGCCTCGTTCAACGCGACCTGGTAGACGCGGCCCTTGGCGGTCCGGCGCAGGTAGTCCATGACGGCATAGCCCGGCACATGCTTGCGCAGCACGGCCTCGCGGGCCTCGGGCGTGACCGCGACCATCGAGACCTTGACCGCGGTCTGGCGCACGGAGACGGCGGCCATCGCGGCCAGCAGCAGCACGAGCACCCAGTCGCCCACGCGGGCGCCGGAGCGCGCCACGGTGGCACTGGCATCCTGCGGCTGCGGCGCCTTCGCACCGAACAGCCGCTTCACGCCCGACGCCGCCCAGCCGAACAGCACCTGCCAGCCGATGGCCGCGATGGCCGCCAGCAGCGGGAACGAAGCCGTCAGGTAGCGCGGGTAGCGCGAGGTCGCGACCCACACCACCAGCGAGTACAGGCAGAACCAGCCGGCGGCGCGCACGGCCGCGGAGCGCTTCCAGAGCACGCTGAACGGCGCGAAGAACACGGACCAGATCAGCGCGTTGGGCAGCTCGGCATGCACGCGCACGTCAGCCACCTGCTGCACGTAGTCGGCCGGCGTCCATTCTGTGAAGCCGAACACCCGCGCGCCGATGGGGTTGAAGGGGTCGCCCGTCATGATGGCGTTGCGCGCATACCAGTACACGCAGGGAATCAGGAAGCAGACGAACACCAGCGCCCAGGCCTTGGGGCTGCGCTCGTGGCGGAAGACGAACGGCGCCACCAGCGGCAGGAAGACCAGCGCCTGGTACTTCGAGCCCGCGGCCACGCCGAGGCAGAACGCCGCCAGGCCGAGCCAGCGGATGCCGCCGTGCGTGGGCTTGCCGGGCTCCGATTCGCGCCACCACCACAGCGCCACGCAGGCCGACAGCACGAACAGCGCCACGCCCATGTCGATCAGCGCGTTGGAATAGTCGCCGAGCCCCAGCCAGATGGCCGCGCCGATGCATGCGGTGAGCCGGTTGGCGTGCAGCATGCCGAGGCGATAGATCATCACGACCGACAGCGCGCCGGCCAGGGCGTTCAGGAAGTGCGGCAGCACGTCGTCGCTCAGCTGCAGCGCGGCGGCGTACAGCAGGTTGTAGTTGTACGGGAACCAGGGGTAGCGCAGCCAGTCGTGGATGCCCAGCGAGCCCTGCTGCGCCACCTGGCGCGCGTAGGGCAGGTGGTACATCAGCTCGTCGAAGGCGATGGGCGGCGCGAGCGGCGCCACCAGCGCCGGCAGCACGACCAGGGCCAATGCGATCGCCGCGACGCGTTCCGGATAGCTCCAGGGCACGGCCTGCACGTTGGCGAGCAGCGCGCGCCGCTCGCGCAGCCACGCCGGCAGCTGCACCGCCGCAGCCAGCACGCCCACCACGACGAGGGCCACGGTCGCGCCGACCTTGAAGGCTCCGAAGATGGCCAGCGCCTGGAACGCGCAGATGAACAGGCCCACGCCAAGCGCCACGGCCATGGCGGCCTCGAGCCCCGCATCGCGGCGCGGCGGCGGCGCCAGGCGGCCCAGCAGCGCGCGTCCATAGCCCCAGCAGCCCACCACGAAGACCGCCAGTGCCGCGTACTGCGCGGCTGCAAACATCAGCTTCTGAATAACAACTCCCCGCGCCGGGCGGCCGCACCGGCCGGCAGGTTCAAAGATTGGGCGCGAGCAGGCGCTCGAGGTCGGCTTCGCTTTCCTTGCGCCGCGCGGCCTGGTCCTGCAACTGGTCGTGCCCGATCTTGCCGACGTTGAAGTACGTCGAATCGGGGTGGCTCAGGTAGAACCCGCTCACGCTGGCGGCGGGCATCATAGCGAGGCTTTCCGTCAGGCTCATGCCAATGTCCGCGCAGTTCAGAAGGTCGAACATGGGCTTCTTCACGCTGTGGTCGGGGCATGCCGGGTAGCCGGGCGCGGGGCGGATGCCGCGGTACTTCTCCGCGATCATGTCGTCGTTGCTCAGGCTCTCGTCGCTCGCGTAGCCCCAGAGGTCGGTGCGCACGCGGTGGTGCAGCGCCTCGGCGAAGGCCTCGGCCAGCCGGTCGGCCAGGGCCTTGAGCATGATGGCCGAATAGTCGTCGAGGTCGTCGACGAAGTACTTTTCCTTCTTCTCCACGCCCAGGCCGGCCGTGACGGCGAACATGCCGACGTAGTCCTTCACGCCACTGTCCTTCGGCGCAACGAAGTCGGCCAGGCAGCGGCTCGGGCGCATCACGCCGTCGATCTCGTGCTTCTCGGTCTGCTGGCGCATGCCGTACCAGGTGAGCGCAACCTCGCTGCGCGACTCGTCGGTGTACAGCTCGATGTCGTCGTCGTTCACCGTATTGGCGGGCCAGAAGCCGATCACGCCGCTCGCGCTGAGCCAACGGCCCTCGATGAGGCGCTTGAGCATGCGCTGGCCGTCGCCGTACACGCGCACGGCCTCGGTGCCGACGATCTCGTCCTTCAGGATGGCCGGGAACGGGCCCGCCAGGTCCCAGGTCTGGAAGAACGGGCCCCAGTCGATGTACTTCGCGAGCTCGGTCAGGTCGAAGTTCCTGAATACGCGCCGTCCGATGAACTTGGGCACCGGCGGCAGGTAGTTCGCGAAGTCGACGGGCGTCTTGTTGGCGCGCGCCTTCGCGAGCGGCCACAGCGGCACCTGCTTCTTGTTGGCGTGCTGCTCGCGCACCTTGTGGTAGTCGGCGTTGATCTCGTCGATGTACGCCGTGGCCTGGTCGCTCAGCAGGCTCTGCGCCACGCTCACGCTGCGCGAGGCGTCGGGCACGTAGACCACGGGGCCCTCGTAGTGCGGCGCGATCTTCACGGCCGTGTGCACGCGGCTGGTGGTGGCGCCGCCGATCAGCAGCGGAATCTTCTTGATGCGGAAGTGGTCGTCCTTCTGCATCTCGCCGGCCACGTACTGCATTTCTTCCAGGCTCGGCGTGATGAGGCCCGACAGGCCCACGATGTCCGCGCCCTCGACCTTCGCCTTCGCGAGGATCTCGTGGCACGGGACCATCACGCCCATGTTCACCACTTCGAAGTTGTTGCACTGGAGCACGACTGTGACGATGTTCTTGCCGATGTCGTGCACGTCGCCCTTCACGGTGGCGATGATGATCTTGCCCTTGGTGCGCACGTCGCGGCCCGCGGCCTCGTCCTGGCGCTTTTCTTCCTCGATGTAGGGAATGAGGTGGGCCACGGCCGACTTCATCACACGCGCCGACTTCACCACCTGCGGCAGGAACATCTTGCCCTGGCCGAACAGGTCGCCCACGATGTTCATGCCGTCCATCAGCGGGCCTTCGATCACGTGCAGCGGACGGCCGCCGGTGGCGAGGATCGCGCGGTAGGCCTCTTCCGTGTCTTCGACGATGAAGTCGGTGATGCCGTGCACCATCGCGTGCGACAGGCGCTGGTTGACCGGCACCGGGTTCTCCGGCGTGCCGCGCCATTCGAGCTTCTTGCTGTCGTCCTTGGCGCCGCTCTTGGCGGTCTCGGCCACTTCGACGAGGCGCTCGCCGGCATCGGGGCGGCGGTTGAGCACCACGTCTTCGACGCGCTCGCGCAGGCCGGGCTCGAGGTCGTCGTACACGCCCACCATGCCGGCGTTGACGATGCCCATGTCCATGCCCGCCTTGATCGCGTGGTACAGGAACACGGTGTGGATGGCCTCGCGCACCGGGTCGTTTCCGCGGAAGCTGAAGCTCACGTTCGACACGCCGCCCGACACCTTCGCACCCGGCAGGTTCTGCTTGATCCAGCGCACGGCCTCGATGAAGTCGACCGCGTAGTTGTCGTGCTCCTCGATGCCGGTGGCAATGGCGAAGATGTTCGGGTCGAAGATGATGTCCTCGGGCGGGAAGCCCACCTCGTCCACCAGGATGCGGTAGGCGCGCTCGCAGATCTCGATCTTGCGCGCGTAGGTGTCGGCCTGGCCCTTCTCGTCGAAGGCCATCACCACGGCGGCGGCGCCGTAGCGCTTCACCAGCATGGCCTCGTGCTTGAACTTGTCGACGCCCTCCTTCATGGAGATGGAGTTGACGATGCCCTTGCCCTGGATGCAGCGCAGGCCCGCCTCGATGACCTCCCACTTCGAGCTGTCGACCATCACCGGCACGCGCGCGATGTCGGGCTCGCTGGCGATGAGGTTGAGGAAGCGGACCATCGCGGCCTTGCTGTCGAGCATGGCCTCGTCCATGTTCACGTCGATCACCTGCGCGCCGTTCTCGACCTGCTGGCGCGCCACGGCCAGCGCTTCTTCGAACTGGCCGTTGAGGATCATGCGCGCGAAGGCCTTGGAGCCCGTGACGTTGGTGCGCTCGCCGATGTTGACGAACAGCGTGCCTTCGCCGATGGAGACCGGCTCCAGGCCTGAGAGCTTCATGGGAGGCGGCATTGGGGAAGACATGGTTGGACTCGGGGGCAAAAGCGGTTATTCGTGCGCGGGTTGGGGGAGTCTATCGCCCTCGCATGCGCTGCAGTTACTGCAGGAGTAAGTCCGAATCATGAAAGGGAAAGTCCGGATCGCTCCCACCCCCGTCTGTTTCGCAGAATGAAAAGTGCACGCTCGTTCTTTTTTGCGTGCCCCCCAACCGATCAACCCACAAAGGGAGTTCCGATGATTCGACTGAAGAGGATTGCGGCTTCGAGGACAAAGACGACGGGCAGGAAGAACGGCGCGACACGGCGGACGGCCGGCGCGCTGCTGGTGTGCGGCATGCTGGCGCTCGCGCCCATGACGCAGACGGCGCAGGCGGCCAACACCAGTGCGCAGACGGCCTATCCGATCGTGCTGGTGCACGGCATGCTGGGCTTCGACACCGTCGCGGGCATCGACTACTGGTACGGCATCCCCGGCGAGCTGCGCGCCCAGGGCGCCAAGGTCTTCGTCGCCGAGGTGGCGGCCACCAACAGCAGCGAGGTGCGCGGCGAGCAGTTGCTCAAGCAGGTCAAGGACGTGCTGGCGCTCACCGGCGCGAGCAAGGTCAACCTGATCGGCCATTCGCACGGCGGTCCGACGGCGCGCTACGTCTCGGGCGTGGCGCCGCAGCTGGTGGCTTCCGTCACCACGGTGGGCAGCCCGCACAAGGGCAGCAAGGTGGCCGACGTGCTCGGCGACACGCTGCCGGACGGCAGCATCAGCCGGGCCGTGGTGGTGAGCGTGGTCAACGCCTTCTCAAGCCTCATCGGCATCCTCTCGGGCAACAACACGCCGCAGAACGGGCTGGGCGCGCTGAACTCGCTCAACACCGCCGGCTCGGCGAAGTTCAACGCCAAGTTCCCCGACGGCGTGCCCACCACGGCCTGCGGCAACGGCACCGAGCTGGTCAACGGCGTGCGCTACTTCTCCTGGTCGGGCAACCAGCCGCTGACCAACGTGTTCGACGCGTCCGACTACCCGCTGTCGCTGGCGGGCGTGGTGCACGGCGAAGCCAACGACGGCCTGGTGTCGACCTGCAGCGCGCGCCTGGGCACCTACCTCGGCAGCTACCGGCAGAACCACCTGGACGAGGTCAACCAGATGCTCGGGCTGCGCGACCTGTTCTCGGTGAGCCCGGTGACGCTCTACGTGAACCAGGCGGCGAAGCTGAAGCAGCTCGGCCTCTGAGGAAACGATGCCCCGCAAGCTCCTGCGGCCGCTCGCGGCGGCCGCGGTGGTGCTGGCAGCGGGCGCGGCGTGGTGGCTGGCCGGCGGCGAGGAGGCGCCGGCTCCCGCGGTCGCTTCGGCGGCCGGGCCGGCCGCCTCGTCCGCGCTGCCGGCCGTCTCCACCGCCGCATCCGGCACAAGCGTCCACGCTCCCGATCCGCTGCTGACGCCCGGCCTGCTGCGCACCTTCGAGCAGATGCTCGACGACAGCCAGGCCCGCGACAAGGAAGGCCTGATGGCCGAGATGCGCGCGAAGATCGACAAGTACCTGCCGCCCGAGTGGCGAGTGCGCGCGTTGGGCCTGCTGGAGCGGTACATCGACTATCGCAACGCGCTGGAGGCGCTGCCGGCGGCCGACATCGGCGATCCGGCGGGGCTGCGCAGGATCCTCGATGCGCGCGCAGGCATCAGGGCGCGCTACTTCGCTCCCGAAGAGGTCGAGGGCCTGTTCGGCGCCGAGGAGAAATTCGACCGATTCAGCGTCGAGAAGCTGGAGATCGAGCGCAACAGGAGCCTCACGCCCGAACAGAAGCGCGAGGCCCTCGCGAAGACCGAGGAGACCTGGCTCACGCCCGAGCAGCGGGCCGACCGCGTGGCCAGCACCGCGCAACTGGCCGTGGGCGAGCAGACCGCCGCGCTGGAGGCGCGCGGCGCGAGCCCGCAGGAACGCTTCGCGGAGCGCTCCCAGCAATACGGCCACGAGGCGGCGCAGCGGCTCGCCGCACTCGACCAGCAGGAGCAGGACTGGCAGAGCCGCCTCTCGCGCTACGCCGCCGCCGACGAAGCCACGCGGACGCAGCTGCAGGCCGAGCTCTTCACGCCGCAGGAGGCGTTGCGCCTTCAGGCCGCGCTCGAAATGCGGGCGGCCGGCGAGAAAAGAAAAACGCCCTCCCCGCCATGACCGGCAAGGAGGGCGACAGGAAAGGCGGGAAGGTCCGGCCCGGCCTCAGGCCGTGACCGGCACCTTGGCGGCGGCCGAGGCCGGCAGGCCGAACACGCGGTCGAAGCCCCAGTTGAAGACGAAGGTGTAGACCAGGAAGAACACCACCAGCCCCAGGTCCATCACCAGCGCCTGCCAGAGCGTGACGCCCAGGCCCCAGGCGAACATCGGCACCAGGAAGGCGATCAGGCCGCCCTCGAAGCCGATGGCATGCGCGATGCGGCGGCGCAGGCTGCGTCCGCGCACGACCTGGCGCGACTCCCAGCGCTCGAAGAGCGAGTTGAAGATCAGGTTCCAGATCACCGCGATGACCGATGCGGCCACCGCCATCACGCCCGAATGGCCCAGGCCGGCGTCCGTCATCAGGGCCAGTCCGGCGCTGGCGGCCACGATGGCGATGCCTTCGTAGAGGCTGATGTAGACGATGCGACGCTGAATCCCTTGCATGGCTTTCTCTCTGTGTTCGTTGATGCGATGACTGGACTTTATTTGTTGTTCGCTGATATAAAAAGTTAACTTGTTTCAGTTCTATTGATAGGTCAGATGCCATGGCTTTTTCCAGCGACAACGTCGAAGTCTTCCTGGCCGTGATCGACCACGGCTCTTTCTCGGCCGCCGCACGGGCGCTGGGCAGGGTGCCGTCGGCCGTGAGCATGGCCATCGCCAACCTCGAGGCCGAACTCGACCTGCAGCTGTTCGACCGCAGCGGCCGCGAGCCCCAGCCCACCCCCGCCGCGCGTTCGCTGGAGCCTCAGGCGCGGCTGCTGGCGGCCCAGCTCAAGCAGCTGCAGGTGCAGGCGCTGGCGCTCACGCAGGGGCTGGAAGACCGGCTCACGCTGGCCATCGCGCCCGAGCTGCTGGCCGCGCCCTGGAGCGGCCCGCTGGCCGAGCTGGCGCGGGAGCATCCGCTGCTGCAGGTCGAGGTGCTGGCGGCCCCGCAGGCCGACGCGCTGGCGCTGCTGCACAGCGGGCGAGCTCAACTGGCGCTGGTGTTCGAGCGCCCCAGCCTCGACGGGCGCGAAGGCTTCCAGGAAGTGGGCAGCGAGCTCATGGTGGCGGTGATGGCGCCCGACCACCCCGTGCTCGCGGCCAACGGCGGCCGGCTGCGCGAAGACCACCTGACCAACACCCGCCAGATCGTCGTGGCCGGCCGCGATCTCGCCACCAGCGACCCGCGCTTCGTGTTCGCGCGCCACGTCTGGCGCACCGACAACGCGCTGGCCGCGCTGAGCTTGATCACCGCCGGATTGGGCTGGGGCTGGCTGGCGCGCAACTTCGCCGGGCCGCACGTGGCGGCGGGTGCGCTGGTCGAGATCCCGTTCGAGAACCTCAGCAACGGGCTGGACCTGTGGGTGGACGTGGTGTGGTCACGTGAGCGCCCACTCGGCCTGGGAGCCCAGCATTTCGTGAATCTGATCGCCAAGGGCCGGGCGCCGGCTGGCGAATGCAGCCCCAAGACAGGCGGGATCTGAGCGACTAGACGACTGGTCTAATTGTCGCTAGAGTGCGGTCCATGAACGCGATCGCCCCCATCACAGACGTCCGCCAGCACATCCTCGACGTGGCCCACCCGCTGCTGCTGCGGAAGGGCTTCACCGGCGTCGGGCTGGCCGAAGTACTGGCGGCGGCGAAGGTGCCGAAGGGCTCGTTCTATCACTACTTCGGCTCCAAGGAAGTCTTCGGCGAGGCGGTGCTGGAAGCCTATTTCACCGAGTACCTGGGGCGCACCGACACCCTCCTCACCGGGGGGCCCGGCACCGCCGCCCAACGGCTGATCGCCTATTTCGACGACTGGCTCGACTCGCAGACCGGCGACGAGGCGCAAAGCCGCTGCCTCGTCGTCAAGCTCGGCGCGGAGGTCTGCGACCTGTCCGAGAGCATGCGCTCGGCGCTCGCGCGCGGAACGCGCGGCATCACCGACCGGCTTGCAGGCTGCATCGAGGCCGGGCGGGCGGACGGCTCGATCGGGTCGATGCCGCAGGGGCAGGACGCCCAGGGCGTCGCCATCGCGCTCTACCAGCGCTGGCTCGGCGCCAGCCTGCTGGCCAAGATCACGCGCGACCGCTCGTCGCTGGACGCGGCGATGCGCGACACCCGGCAGCAGCTGGGCCTGTCTTCGGACCACTGAAACCCACGAAGCGGGAGGCGAGCGCGCTCCCGCTTTTTTTCGCCCATCCACTAGACGACTGGTCTATTCACCAAGGAGCCATGACCCATGTCCCAGAGCAACGTCAACCGCCGCATCGTCCTCGCCGCCCGGCCGCGCGGCCTTCCCACGCCGGAGAACTTCCGCCTTGAGGAAAGCCCCCTTCCCACGCCCGGCGACGGCCAGGTGCTGCTGCGCACGCTGCACCTGTCGCTCGATCCGTACATGCGCCAGCTGATGGACGAGATCCCGCCGCTCTACGCGCCCGCCTCGGTGCAGGTGGGCGAGGCGATGCCGGGCGGCACGGTCAACCGCGTCGTCGCTTCAAGGAATCCGCAGTTCCGCCCCGGCGATCTCGTGCTCGGCAACGCCGGCTGGCAGGACTACGCGCTGTCCGACGGCCAGGACCTGATGCCGCTCGGCGACATGGCCCGGCCCTCGCTGGCACTGGGCGGGCTGGGCATGCCGGCGTTCACCGCGCATGTGGGCCTGCTCGACATTGGCCAGCCGAAGCCCGGAGAGACCGTGGTGGTGGCCGCGGCGACCGGCGCGGTCGGCTCAGTGGTCGGGCAGATCGCGCGGCTCAAGGGCGCGCGCGTGGTCGGCATCGCGGGCGGGGCGGACAAGTGCCGGTACGCGATCGAGACGCTGGGCTTCGACGCCTGCATCGACCGCCACGACCCGGAGTTCGCCGCACGCCTCGCCGCCGCCTGCCCCGAAGGCATCGACGTCTATTTCGAGAACGTCGGCGGCGCGGTGTTCGACGCGGTGCTGCCGCTGCTCAACGTCGGCGCACGCGTGCCGGTGTGCGGGCACATCGCCGACTACAACAGCGAGGAACTGCCCTCCGGCCCGAACCGGCTGCCGCTGCTGACGGCGGCGCTGCTGCAGAAGCGCATCCGCATGCAGGGCTTCGTCATCCTCGACCACTACGGCGAGCGCTTCGACGCCTTCAGGCGCGAGATGGACGAATGGGTCGCCGCAGGCCGCATCACATTGCGCGAGGACCGCGTCGACGGCCTGGAGAACGCGCCGGCCGCATTCATCGGCCTGCTTCAGGGACGCAATTTCGGCAAGCGCGTGGTGCACGTCGCCGGAGATTGAGGACGGTGGCGGCACTCAGTTCCGGTGCCCGCCTCCGTGGCCGCCGCCGCGACCCTCACCACGACCGTCACCGCGGCCATCGCCATGACCGCCCCCGCGATGCCCGCCCCCACCCGGATGCGGATGCGGCATGCCCGGCGACGGCCCCGGACGGAATCCCGGCTGCGGCCGTGGCGGCCTGACGCCCGGATCGACCGGCGGACGAACGCCGGGCGGATGCGGTGGCCGGAAGCCCGGCCCAGGCGGCGGGCGGAACCCTGGACCGGGTGGACGGAAACCGGGCCCCGGCTGCCACGGATGCGGCTGCCACCCCGGCCGCACCGGCGGCGGCGGACGCCAGCCCGCCACGGGCGGCGGAGGCGGCCTGCTGCCCCACCAGCGCCGGTCGCCGTACCAAGGCCGGTCGCGGTAGTAGTCGGCCCAGTAGCTGCCGATCGCGAAGCCGATGATCGGCACGCCGATCAGCGCGCCGTAGGTGACCAGCGGCACGCGCTGCTCCTGGTAGGCGTAGTCGAGGTTGCGCGCCCAGATCCAGCCGCGCCCGCCGTCGGGCAGCACCACGTCGCACCAGCCATAGCCGCTGGTGCAGCCGACCACCTCGAGCGGCTGGCCCGGTCCGAGCCGCGCCACCAGCGGATAGTCGCCCGAAGGCCCGGCGCGCAGGTTGACCGCGCCGCGCGTGAAGGCCTGCTGCGCCTGCGCCGCGAGCGGAAGCGCCAGGGCAAGCGCGCCAACGGCGGCCCAGCGTTGTGCGAGTGAGTTCATGGCAAGGCTCCTTGCGCCCAGCCTAGGCCGGGGGCCCCAGCCCGTCAATCAGCGCAGGCCTGATTCCAGGAGCACCGTGGAACCGGCTTCGCCGGGCCGCAGGTGTTGCCCCGGAAGGGGGTTGGCGCAGCGACACGAAGTGCGCGAAGCCTGGGGGAGAGCCAGCTACGCAGCCTCTTTGTAGAAGCCGGCGGCGTTGCTGCTGCCGAGGGCACGGCCCGCAACAGGCGCCACTGCCTTGCCGATCGCCGCGATGTGATCCGGCGTCGTGCCGCAGCAGCCGCCCACGATGTTCACCAGCCCCTCGGCCGCGAACTCGTGCAGCAGGCGCGAGGTGACATCCGGCGTCTCGTCGAAGCCGGTGTCGCTCATCGGGTTGGGCAGGCCCGCGTTCGGATAGCAGCTGATGAAGGTGTCGCCGGCCACGCGCGCCAGCTCCTGGATGTACGGGCGCATCAGCGCCGCGCCCAGCGCGCAGTTCAGGCCGATGGCCAGCGGCTGCGCGTGGCGCACGCTGTGCCAGAAGGCGGTGACGGTCTGGCCGCTGAGGATGCGGCCCGAGGCGTCGGTCACCGTGCCGCTGATGATGAGCGGCAGGCGCTGCCCGCTGTTGTGGAAGTACTCGTCGACCGCGAACAGCGCGGCCTTGGCGTTGAGCGTGTCGAAGATGGTCTCGACCAGGATCACGTCGGCGCCGCCCTCGACCAGCGCCTCGGTCTGCTCGTAGTAGGCCGCGCGCAGCTCCTCGAAGTTGACGTTGCGCGCGCCCGGGTCGTTCACGTCGGGGCTGATGCTCGCCGTCTTGGGCGTCGGGCCGAGGGCGCCGGCCACGAAGCGCGGCTTGTCGGGCGTGCTGAACTTGTCGCAGGCAGCGCGCGCGAGCTTCGCGGATTCGAGGTTCATCTCGCGCGCGAGATGCGCCATCTTGTAGTCCTCCTGCGCGATGGTGGTCGCGCCGAAGGTGTTGGTCTCGATCAGGTCGGCGCCGGCCGCGAGGTAGCCCTCGTGGATGTCGCGGATCACGTCGGGCCGCGTGAGCGACAGCAGCTCGTTGTTGCCCTTGATGTCGCGATCGAAATCCTTGAAGCGCTCGCCGCGGTACTGCTCCTCGGTGAGCTTGAAGCGCTGGATCATCGTGCCCATGGCGCCATCGAGGATGGCGATGCGCTTGGCGAGGATGCCGGGCAGTGCCTGGCCGCGGGTGTAGACGAGGGGCTTCATAGGCCCCGATTGTAGGAAGAGGCCCTATCCCTGCCCGCCGTCAGTTCTTTGCGCGGCCTTCGACGAAGGCCAGCACCGCCTCGATCATGCGCCGCACATGCGGCTGCACGCCCGCCGCCACCTCGGGCAGGTAGTCGAAGGGCAGCTTTTCCTGCATGTAGCTCGACTGCGTCATCTCCAGCTGCACCGCGTGCACGTTCTGCGCGGGGTTGCCGTAGTTGCGCGTGATGTAGCCGCCGGTGAAGCGGCCGTTGAGCACGCCGGTGTAGCCGGTGGCGCTCTCGGCGATGCCCAGCAGCGTCTGCGCCAGCGCCGGGTCGCAGCTGATGCCCTTGCCTGTGCCCAGGTTCAGGTCGGGCAGCTTGCCTTCGAAGAAGCGCGGCAGCACCGAGCGGATGGAGTGCGCGTCCCACAGCGCGGCCACGCCGTGCTGCGCGCGGATGCGGGCGAGTTCTTCGGCCAGCTTGGCGTGGTACGGCTGCCAGATGGCGTCGCGGCGCTCGGCGACTTCGGCCTCGCCCGGCACGTCGGCGGCGTTGGCGTACAGCGGCGTGTCGTCGAAGGTGTCGACCGGGCAAAGGCCCGTCACGCTCTGGCCCGGGTACAGGCTCGCGCCGTCCGGCGGACGGTTCAGGTCGATCACGTAGCGCGAATGCGTGGCGACGAGCACCGATGCGCCCAGTTCGTCGGCGAAGTCGTAGAGCCGCTCGAGGTGCCAGTCGGTGTCGGGCACGTGGCGCGCCTCTTCCGTGAGGCGGGCGGCCAGCGCGGGCGGCACATGGGTGCCGACGTGCGGCATCGAGATCAGCAGCGGGCGCGTGCCCTGGCGGAAGCGGAACGGCGGCTCGTTGGTGGTGAAGGCCATGGTGGGGATCAATCCTGTAGCAGTTGGGTGCGCGCGGCCACGAAGGCAGCGGCGGCTTCGTCGTGCAGCGCGTGGCGGCCGGCCGAGACGCGGGGGTGGCCCGCCACCCATACGCTGTCGATGGCCGAGGTGCGGTGGCTCGCGAAGACGTGGGCGGACAGCATATCGGGCGCCGACAAGCCCTGCAGCGCGACGTGCGAAGCGTCGAGCACCGCGAAGTCGGCCTGCTGCCCCGCCGCGAGACCGGCCACGGCACGGCCCGAGGCTCGCGCCCCGCCCTGCACCGCCTCCAGCGTCAGCGCGGTGGCGACATGCGGCTGCGCCGTGCTGGCGCCGACGTTGCGCTGGCGCCGGGCCAGGCGCTGGCTGTATTCGAGCATCAGCAGTTCCTCGGCCGCGTTCACGCTGGCGTGGCTGTCCGAGCCCACGCCCCAGGCGCCGCCGTGGGTGCGCCACTTGGCGAAGTCGAAGATGCCGTCGCCGAGGTTCGCCTCGGTGGTCGGGCACAGGCCCGCCACCGCGCCGCTACGGGCCGCGTATTCGTACTCGGCGTCGTTCATGTGGGTGGCGTGCACGAGGCACCAGCGCTCGTCGACCGGCGCGTGGTCGAGCAGCCACTCCACCGGGCGCAGGCCGCTCCAGGCCACGCAGTCGTCCACTTCCTTCGTCTGCTCGGCGATGTGGATGTGGATGGGCGCTGTGCGGTCGATGGCTTCGAGCCCCGCGACAGCGTCGCGCAAACCTTCGGGCGGCACGGCGCGAAGCGAATGCGGCGCGAGGCCGAGGCGCGCGCCCTGTGCATCGCACACCGGCTTGAGCGCTTCGAGCAAACGCAGCATCGATTCGGTCGAGCGGACGAAGCGGCGCTGTCCCTCCGTGGGCGGCTGCTCGCCGAAGCCGCCGGTCTGGTAGAGCACCGGCAGCAGCGTGAAGCCGATGCCGGTCTTCTTCGCGGCGCTCAGCAGTGCGAGGCTCAGCGTGGCGTCGTCGGCGTACGGGCGGCCGTCCACGTCGTGGTGCACGTACTGGAACTCGCACACGCCGGTGTAGCCCGCTTCCAGCATTTCGGTGTAGAGCCAGGTCGCGATGGCTTCCATGTGCTGCGGGCCGAGGCGCGCGGCAAAGCGGTACATCAGCGTGCGCCAGCTCCAGAAGCTGTCGTGCTGCTCGGCGCGATGCTCGGTGAGGCCTGCGAAGGCGCGCTGGAAAGCGTGCGAATGCAGGTTGGGCGTGCCGGGGATCACGGGGCCGCGCGCGGCCTCCGTGTCGGCGGGCCGCGACGCGTTGGCCTGCACCTGCGTGAGCCGGCCCGCGTCGTCCCAGGCCAGCAGGACGTTCCTGGCCCAGCCCTCGGGCAGCAGCGCATCGGCCGCGAAAAGAGTGTTTGTCGTCATGCGTTGGCTCCAATGGCGATGCGCCCCTGCCGCACCACCGCGCGCACGGGCTGCTGTCCGAACCAGTAGGCGAGCTCGGCCGCTTCGCGCACGTTCCACAGCACGAAGTTGGCGGGCATCCCGGGCGCGATGGCGCCGTGCGTGTCCTGCAGGCCCAGCGCGCGCGCCGCGTGCACGGTGACGCCGTCGAGCGCCTCGGGCACCGTGAGGCGGAACAGCGTGCAGGCCATGTTCACCATCAGCAGCAGGCTCAGCGCGGGCGAGGTGCCGGGGTTGTGGTCGGTGGACACCGCCATCGGCACGCCCGCGGCGCGCAGCGCGGCGATGGGCGGCAGGTGGGTGTCGCGCAGCGCGTAGTAGGCGCCCGGCAGCAGCACGGCCACGGTGCCGGAGCGGCGCATCGCCTCGATGCCTTCGGCCGACAGGTGCTCGATGTGGTCGCACGACAGCGCGCCATAGCGCGCGGCCAGCGCCGCGCCGCCCATGTCCGAGAGCTGCTCCGCGTGCAGCTTCACCGGCAGGCCCAGCGCCTTCGCGGCCTTGAAGACCTGCTCGGTCTCGGCGAGCGAGAAGGCGATGCGTTCGCAGAACACGTCGACGGCGTCGACCAGCCCTTCGGCCGCGAGCGCGGGCAGCATCTCGTTGCAGACGAGGTCGATGTAGTCGCCACTGCGGCCTGCGTACTCGGGCGGCAGCGCATGCGCGCCGAGGAATGTCGTGCGCACCGTGACGCCATAGGCTTCGCCGAGGCGTCGCGCCACGCGAAGCTGCTTGCGCTCGTGCTCCAGCGAAAGGCCGTAGCCCGACTTGATCTCGATGGCGCACACGCCGTCGGCCAGCAGCTGCTCGAGCCGTGGCGCGGCTTGCGCGAAGAGCGTGTCTTCATCGGCCTCGCGCGTGGCGCGCACCGACGAGACGATGCCGCCGCCGGCCTTCGCCACTTCTTCGTACGTGGCGCCTGCGAGCCGCATCGCGAATTCGTTGGCGCGCTGGCCGCCGTAGACGAGGTGCGTGTGGCAGTCGACGAGCCCCGGCGTGACCAGCGCACCGCCGCCGTCGTGCTTCTCGAGTCCGGCGAAGTCCGCCGGCAAAGCGCTGCGGGCGCCGATCCAGCGGATCGCGCCCTGCTCCACCACGATGGCGCCTTCCACGTTCGCATCGGTGGCAAGGCGGATGCCGGTCCAGAGCCCATCGGCCGAGGGGAATTCGTTGATGACGGGTTTCATCGTAGTTCCTGTTGTTGCGTCTGCAGGTTACGCCGGCAGGATGCGCACCGCGAGCAGCCGTGCATCGGCGCCCTCGGGCATCGCCTGCCAAGCCCGTGCCACATCGGCCCACTGCAGGCCCTCGCCTTCGCGGCAGGTTTCATCGTTCAGGCGCCATGCGCCGCGCAGCGCCAGCAGCACGCCGTGCGGTGCGGCCTCGATGGCCGTGGCGCCGTCCAGCACGCGCACGTCGGCGCGCCACTGGCCGCGCCGCGTCATTACGTTGAAGTCGTTGGAAGCGCCGCCGAGCAGCGTGCAGTCGATGGCCTCGTCGCCGCTGAAGGCAAAGGGCCGGTGCGACACGTCGAGCCGATGGTCGATGCGCCCGTCGTGCGTGAAGAGCCGCACGCCGTCGCCTTCGAGCAGCGTGATGCTGCGGTCCACGCCCGCGAACACCGAGAACGGCCCCGCCGCCGCGATGGTGGCGATGCTCACGCGCCAGCCGAAGCTGTCGAGCCCCGCGCCCTGCGGCCAGCTGGCGACTTCCTGCGTGGTGCCGCCGCCGTTCTTCCATGGCGTCACGGGCAGCGAGGCGCGCGAGAAATGACGAAGCACGCCGCCGCTCATCGCACCATTCCGCCCTGGCGCAGCCGCTGTTCGAAGTGCCGCAGCACCAGCGTCATCGTGCCGGTGAGCACGAAGTACACGACCGCGATGGCCAGGTACACCTCCAGCGAACGGTACGACACGCTGATGATCTTCTGCCCCTCGTGCATCACGTCGTGAATCGTCAGCAGCGACACCAGCGCCGAGTTCTTGATCAGCGCGATGAACTCGTTGCCCAGCGGCGGGATCATGCGCACCACCGCCTGCGGCAGCACGATGTGGCGCATCGCGAGGCCGGGCGTCATGCCCAGCGATTGCGCCGCCATGGTCTGCCCCTTGTCGATCGACTGGATCGCGCCGCGCACGATCTCCGACACGTAGGCGCCCGAATACACGCCGAGCCCCAGCACGCCGCACACGAATGCCGGCAGCAGGATGCCGAAGTGCGGCAGGCCGAAGAACAGAATGAACAGCTGCACCAGCAGCGGCGTGCCGCGGATGGCCGCCACGTAGGCGGTGCATGCGCCATAGAGCCAGCGCCGCTTCGGGTTCAGCCGGCCGATGCCGACCAGCAGGCCCAGCACGCAGCCCAGTGCGAGCGCGCAGGCGGTGATCTCCACCGTGACCAATGCACCGCGCAGCAGGTCGGGCCAGCCTTCCCAGACTGGCGAGAAATCGAGATCCATGGCCTGCTTACTTCGCAGCCGTGCTGAACCACTTCTTCACGATCTGGTCGTAGGTGCCGTCCGCCTTCAGCTTCTCGATCGCGCCGTTCACCGCCTTGGTCAGCTCGGGCGTGTCCTTGCGGATGGCCATGCCGTATTCCTCGGTGGTGATCTGCTCAGGCAGCACCTTCAGGCCGCCGCGCGTGCGCACGTACTGGTAGGCGGCGGGCTTGCCGGTCACGGCGGCGTCGGCGCGGCCGATGTCGACGAGGTTGAACATCTCCTGGTTCTTCTCGACTTCCATCAACTGCACCTGTGGGAATTTTTCCTTCGTGTAGCTCACCGACTTGGTGCCCACCTGCACGCTGACCTTCTTGCCGTTGATGTCGGCCGGCGTCTTGATGGCCGTGTTGCCGTCCTTCACCATCACCACGAGGCCGCCTGCGTAGTAGGGCACGGTGAAGTCGACGACCTTCTTGCGCTCGTCGGTGATGTAGATGCCCGAGACGGCCATGTCGAAGCGCTTCGAAATGAGGCCCGGCACCAGGCCCTTGAAGTCGATGTCGATCCACTCGATCTTGCGGCCCAGCGTCTTGCCGATGGCCTCGACCAGCTCCACGTCGAAGCCGGTGCGCTTGCCGTTCTCCACGAATTCCATCGGCGGGAAGGTGGCGTCGGTGGCCACGCGCAGCGGCTCGCCCTGCGCGTGGGCGGCACCCGCGAAACCGAAGATGGCAAGGCCGGAAAGAGCGGCGGCGACGATGGAGCGGCGGGTGTTCATGGCAGGGACTTTCGTGGTGTGAATGAAGGAAGAAGAAAAGAAGCGGCAGCGACTACTGCAGCGCCCGCGAGATGCGGGCCGCCGTGACGACGGTCATGTGGAGCAATGCAGCTTCCATGCCCTCGACGCGCGTGAGCGGCGCCATCAGCGTGATCGCGCCGCGCAGGCGCCGGCCCGGGGAAAGCACCGGCGCGCTCGCACCCCACACGCCGGCATCGACCTCGCCGTGGGTCACGGCATGGCCGGCTTCGCGGATGGCGTCGAGTTCGGCGGCGCGCTCGGCGCGGCGCTCGGGGCTTTCGGCAAGCCCGTCGAGCAGGGCGTCGCGCTGGTCGAGCGGCATGTGGGCCAGCAGGCACTTGGCGCTGGCGCCGTCGCGCGCGGGCACGCTGCGGCCGCGGTCGAAGGAGCAGCGCAGCGACTGCTCGCTGTCGATCATCTCCAGGCACACGACGCGGTCGTTCACGGCCGTGACCAGCGCCACGCTCTCGTGGCTTTGCTGCGCCAGCGCGCGCATGTCGGCGCGCGCGGCGATCACGAGGTCGGAGTTGCCGTCGAAGCCGGTGGCCAGCTGCACGCTGACCGGGCCCGGCGAGTAGCGGCCGTCGGACTCCATCACGAAGCCCCAGCGACGCAGCGTGGCGATCTGCCGGTACAGCGTGCTCTGCGACAGGCCGGTGGCCCGCACCAGCTCGGCCGCGGTCATCGCCGCCTTGCTCTGCGCCAGCACCGACAGCACGAAGAGCGCGCGGTCGTTGGCGGGGGCGTCGGTCGGGGTCGTCATGCGGTCGATCGGATGAATGGAACCGGCGTGCAGTATCTTGCCCGCCGTTCCCACTTCCAAGCCTTCATTCCCATCGAGTGGGAATGGGCCTGCTTTTTCTTTCTACCTTCGGCTTAAAGCGGAGCTAGCATGCCTAGCCCACCAGCAGCGGAAAGCGCGCGTCGTCCATGGGCGCGCCCGCCGGCAGCGTGTCGGCCAGCCCGGGGAAATCGGGCGAGGTCTTCCAGCTGCGCGGCGCGTGGCGGATGTCGTCGCCCAGGAAGCGCACCGAGAACACGCGGCGCCGGTTCGGCCCTTCCACGCCGGCCGCCGCATGCAGCGTGAGCATGTGGAAGCAGACGAAGTCGCCGGGCTCGATGTTCCAGCCCACGATGGGAAAGCGCTCGCGCGCGCCCTCGATGTCGGGCAGGTCTTCCAGGCTGCCTTCGGGGAACCATTTGGCGTGGTTGTCCATGAAGGTGCGCGGCATCAGCCACGGCCCCTTGTGGGAGCCGGCCACGAATTCGAGCGTGGCGGCGCGCGACACCGGATCGACCGGAATCCACATGCTGACGTTCTGCTCGCCCTCGATGTTGTAGTAGGGCTGGTCCTGGTGCCACGGCGTGCGCTGGCGCGTGCCGGGCTCCTTCACGAGCAGGTGGTCGTGGTACAGGCGCACGGTGTTCGAGCCCATCAACCGCTGCGCGAGTTGCGCGAGCGGCGCCTCGAAGATGAATCGGCGGAATTCGCCGATCTCCTGCCAGTTGCAGAAGTCCTCGAAAAAGCGGCCCGGATCGTCGGGCCGGCTCGCGATCTTGGCGCGCGGGCTGGGCGCGGCGAGGTTGGCCTCGATGCCGTCGCGCAGCAGCGCGAGCTCGTCGGACGTGAGCAGCTGGCGGATGCAGACTGCGCCGTCGCGCTGGAATTGCGCGACGAGTTCGTCGTCCACGCGCTCCCGCGCGCGGCGCTGCAATTCCAGGGCATCGGGCAAGGCTGCGCCTGCCATCACTTCACCATCGGCAGCTTCAGGCCCTGCTTCTTCGCGGTGGCCACGGCGATGTCGTAGCCCGCGTCGGCATGGCGCATCACGCCGGTGGCCGGGTCGTTGAAGAGCACGCGCTCGATGCGCTTGGCTGCCGCGTCGGTGCCATCGCACACGATCACCACGCCCGAGTGCTGCGAGTAGCCCATGCCCACGCCGCCGCCGTGGTGCAGGCTGACCCAGGTGGCGCCGCCGGCCGTGTTGAGCAGCGCGTTGAGCAGCGGCCAGTCGCTCACGGCATCGGTGCCGTCCTTCATGGCCTCGGTCTCGCGGTTGGGGCTGGCAACCGAGCCGGTGTCGAGGTGGTCGCGGCCGATGACGATCGGCGCCTTCAGCTCGCCGTTCTTCACCATCTCGTTGAAGGCCAGGCCCGCGATGTGGCGCTCGCCCAGGCCCAGCCAGCAGATGCGCGCGGGCAGGCCCTGGAAGGCGATGCGTTCGCGCGCCATGTCGAGCCAGCGGTGCGTGTGCTTGTTCTCGGGGAACAGCTCCTTGATCTTGGCGTCGGTCTTGTAGATGTCTTCCGGGTCGCCCGAGAGCGCCACCCAGCGGAACGGGCCCTTGCCTTCGCAGAACAGCGGGCGGATGTAGGCCGGCACGAAGCCCGGGAAGTCGAATGCGTTCTTCACGCCCTCGTCGAAGGCCACCTGGCGGATGTTGTTGCCGTAGTCGACCGTGGGAATGCCCATGGCCTGGAAGTCGAGCATGGCCTGCACGTGCACGGCGCACGACTTGGCGGCGGCCTTCTTCAGCGCGTCGTGCTGCGAGGCGTCCTTCATGGCGGCTTGCCATTGCGGCACGCTCCAGCCGGCGGGCAGGTAGCCGTTAATGAGGTCGTGCGCGGAGGTCTGGTCGGTCACGAGGTCAGGCTTGAGGCCACCGGCCTTAGCGCGCTTCACCAGCTCCGGCAGGATCTCGGCCGCATTGCCCAGCAGCGCGATCGACACGGCTTCCTTCGCGTCGCAGTGCTGCTTGATGAGCTCGAAGGCGTGGTCGATGTCGCGCGCCTGCTTGTCGACGTAGCGGGTGCGCAGGCGGAAGTCGATGCTCGACTGCTGGCACTCGATGTTCAGCGACACTGCGCCGGCCAGCGTGGCCGCGAGAGGCTGCGCGCCGCCCATGCCGCCCAGGCCGGCCGTGAGGATCCATTTGCCGGCCAGGCTGTTGTTGTAGTGCTGGCGGCCGGCTTCCACGAAGGTCTCGAAGGTGCCCTGCACGATGCCCTGGCTGCCGATGTAGATCCAGCTTCCTGCCGTCATTTGGCCGTACATGAAGAGGCCCTTGCGGTCGAGCTCGTTGAAGTGCTCCCAGTTGGCCCACTTCGGCACGAGGTTCGAATTGGCGAGCAGCACGCGCGGCGCGTTCTCGTGCGTCTTGAAAACGCCGACGGGCTTGCCCGACTGAATGAGCAGCGTCTCGTCGTCATTCAGTTCCTTCAGCGAGGCGAGGATCTGGTCGTAGCAGGCCCAGTCGCGCGCGGCGCGGCCGATGCCGCCGTACACCACCAGGTCCTGCGGGCGCTCGGCCACCTCGGCGTCGAGGTTGTTCTGCAGCATGCGGAAGGGGGCCTCGGTGAGCCAGCTCTTGCAGTTGAGCTCGCTGCCGCGCGGGGCGCGGATCACGCGCGTCGGGTCGTGGCGCGGGTCGGTGGCGGTGTTCAGGGCGAATTTGTCGGGAGCGTTCATGGCGTGGTTCTCCTAATCGGGGTGTGTTTTACGAGTGACTGGGCAGGATGTCGAGCAGCGCGGCCGGCAGTTCGGCCTTCAGCGCCCACAGGCGCATGGCTTCGATGTCGGGGGCGAGGTAGCGGTCGGTCTCGAGGAAGGCGACCTTCTGGCGGATGCCGGCGAATTCGGCTTCGACCAGCGGCGAGCTTTTCAGCTTGCGCTTGAGCTCGATGCCTTGCGCGGCGGCCATGGCCTCGATGCCGACGACC
This sequence comes from Variovorax gossypii, assembly GCF_003965815.1. Classification (GTDB taxonomy): domain Bacteria; phylum Pseudomonadota; class Gammaproteobacteria; order Burkholderiales; family Burkholderiaceae_C; genus Variovorax; species Variovorax gossypii. The sequence continues at coordinate 327,441 of NZ_RXOE01000006.1, forward strand.
ACTGCCGTGTTGTTGACCATGTCGGCCAGGCGGCGGCCCGCGAAGGTGGCCATCGACACGTGGTCTTCCTGGTTGGCTGAGGTGGGCAGGCTGTCGACGCTGGCGGGGTGCGCGAGCGACTTGTTCTCCGAAGCGAGCGCGGCGGCCGTGACCTGCGCGATCATGAAGCCGGAGTTGAGGCCGCCATCGCGCACGAGGAAAGGCGGCAGGCCCGACAGGCCGCTGTCGAGCAGCAGCGCAAGGCGGCGCTCGGAGATCGCGCCGACTTCGCTCACGGCCAGCGCCACGATGTCGGCCGCGAAAGCGACAGGCTCGGCGTGGAAGTTGCCGCCCGAGATGACCTCGCCCGTGTCCGTGAAGACCAGCGGGTTGTCCGATGCGGCATTGGCTTCGATGACCAGCACGCGCGCGGCGTGCGCGAGGTTGTCGAGGCAGGCGCCCATCACCTGCGGGATGCAGCGCACCGAGTACGGGTCCTGCACGCGGCCGCAGTCGGCATGCGAGGGAACGATCTCGCTGCCTTCGAGCAGCGTGCGCACGGCGCCTGCCACCGCGATCTGGCCGGGCTGGCCGCGTGCGGCGTGGATGCGTGCGTCGAAGGGCTTGATGGAGCCCTGGATGGCTTCGAGCGAGAGTGCGCCCGACATCAGGGCCGAGGCGAACACGTCTTCCGCGCCGAAGAGGCCCGCCAGCGCCAGCGCGGTCGACACCTGAGTGCCGTTCAGCAGCGCGAGGCCTTCCTTGGGGCCGAGCACGAAGGGCTCGAGGCCGATGCTGCGCATCGCCTCGGCACCGCCGACGACCTTGCCGTCGGCCAGCGTCGCCTGTCCTTCGCCGATCAGCACGCAGGCCATGTGCGCGAGCGGCGCGAGGTCACCGGAAGCGCCGACCGAGCCCTTGCACGGGATGCTCGGCGTGACACCTGCGTTGAACAGCGCCAGCAACGCGTCGGCCAGCGCGGGTCGCACGCCCGAGTGCCCGCGCGCCAGGCTCACCGCCTTGGTCGCGAGGATCATGCGCACGACGGGCGCGGCCAGCGGCTCGCCCGTGCCCACGCTGTGCGAGAGCACCAGGTTGCGCTGCAGTTCGGCGAGGTGGTCGTTGCCGATGCGCGTGCTGGCGAGCTTGCCGAAGCCGGTGTTGATGCCGTAGACGACCTGGTCGTTCTCGACGATGTGACGCACGGCGGCTTCGGCACGCTGCATGCCTTCGCGCACCGACGCGTCGAGCGCGAGCCGCACGCCGCCGGCCTGGATGCGACGCAGCGTCGCGAGGTCGACTTTGCCGGGCACGAGGGTCAAAGTGGCATCTGGATTGGCGGTGTGTTTGCTTGGCATGTGAGCCTGTCTATACAAGTAGTTGCGAGTGAAATCGGAGGTCTCTGAGGACGAAAAAATCAGCCGAAGCTGGGGTTGCCGTCGGCCTTGAAGCGGCTTCCCAGGCTGTATCTCGAAGCGGGATGCAGGCAGCGCACCCAGGTCACGGGGACGTTGCGCGACCAGGTGCGGCGCGTGAGCAGCAGGCAGGGGTCGGTGGGCGTCATCGCGAGCCGCTCGGCCTGCTCGGCGTTGGGCAGCACGGCGTCGACCACGTGCTCGATCTGGTCGAAGGGCACGTTGCGCACCAGGTACTCGCTGGGCGGCGTCGCGCCGAAGTCCTGCTCGAGGTAGTCGGGCACCACCTGCGGGTTGACGAAGCGCTCCTCGAGCTGCACCGGCGTGCCGTTCTCCAGGTGCAGGCACACGCTGTGGAACACCGAGTCGCCGGCACGCTTGTCGAGCCACGCGGCCACGTCGGGCGAAGCGGCGATGCGCTCGACCGCGATCATCTCGCAGCGGTAGTCGTGCCCGCGCTGGCGGATCTCGCTGGCGATGTTGGCGATCTGCAGCAGCGTGGACTGCGGCTTGTTCTCCGCCACGAAGCTGCCGACGCCCGCCACGCGCACGATGCGCCCCTGCTCCACCAGTTCGCGCAGCGCACGGTTCACCGTCATGCGCGCCATGCCGAACTGCGCGACCAGCTCGTGCTCCGACGGCAGGCGGTGGCCGGGCGGCCACGTCCCGTCCTGGATCTTGCGGGAGATGTGATCCATGACTTGCGCATAGAGCGCGAGGGTCGGCAGGTCGCGTTTCATCGTGTCTTCGTCAATGCTCCGCCGCGGCCATCGATTCGGCGCGGATTTCTTCTGTCAGACGCGCCTTGATTTCCATGAACTCCGGCGAGGTCTTGATGGTGTAGCTGCGCGGGTGCGGAAAGTCGACCGCGATCTCGGTCTTGATGCGACCGGGGCGCGCGCTGAACACCGCCACGCGGTTGGCCATGAAGATGGCCTCGTCGATGTCGTGCGTGACGAACAGCACCGTCTTCTGCGCCGATTCCCAGATGCCCAGCAGCAGCTCCTGCATGAGCACGCGGGTCTGGTTGTCGAGCGCGCCGAAAGGCTCGTCGAGCAGCAGCATCTTGGGGTCGTTGGCGAGAGCGCGCGCGATCGCCGTGCGCTGCTGCATGCCGCCCGAGAGCTGCTTCGGAAAGTGGTTCTCGAAGCCGCGCAGGCCGACCTTGGCGATGAAGAACTCGCTGCGCTCCTTCTGGTTGGCCTCGCTCATACCGCGCTCGCGCAGGCCGAAGCGGATGTTCTGCGCCACCGTGAGCCACGGGAAGAGCGTGTAGCTCTGGAACACCACGCCGCGGTCGGCGCCCGGGCCCTCGATGCGCTCGCCGTCGAGCAGCACCTGGCCGGTGGTCGGAAAGTCGAGCCCCGCCACGATGCGCAGCAGCGTCGACTTGCCGCAGCCCGAGGGGCCGAGGATGGTGACGAAGTCGTTCTCCTTCACCTCGAAGTCGATCGGCTGCAGCGCCTGCGTGCGCTGGCCCTTGGTGCCGGTGAAGACGCGCGAGACGCCCTGGATGGAAAGTTGGTTCTGCGACATCACAGTGCTGCCCAGGCGAAGAGACGGCGGTTGATTGCCTTGAAGGCGAAGTCGGAAAGCAGGCCGATTACGCCGATCACGATGATCCCGAAGATGATCTGGCCGGTGTTCAGCAGCGCCTGGCTGTCGGTGATCATGTGGCCGATGCCCGAGGAGGAGCCGATCAGCTCCGCCACGATCACGTAGGTCCATGCCCAGCCGAGCACGAGGCGCAGCGTTTCGGCGATGCCCGGCGCGGCACCCGGAATGAGCACGCGCGCCACGATGCCGCGGCTGTTGGCGCCCAGCGTGTAGGCGGCCTCCACGAGGTCGCGCCGCGCGCCGCCAACGGTGACGGCCACCATCAGCACGATCTGGAAGAAGGAGCCGATGAAGATCACCAGCAGCTTCTGCATCTCGCCCAGGCCCGCCCACAGGATGAGCAGCGGAATGAAGGCCGAGGCCGGCAGGTAGCGGCAGAAGGAGACGAAGGGTTCGAAGAAGGCCTCCACGGCCTTCCAGGTGCCCATGGCGATGCCCAGCGGCACCGCGAACACGGCCGCCAGCAGGAAGCCGCCGAACACGCGCCACACGGTCATGCCGATGTCGCCGATGAAGCCGTACTCGGTGAAGAGCAGCCAGCCTTCCTTGACCATGGTCGGCGGGCTCGCGAGGAAGGTCGGCGGCACGAAGCCGCCGAGCGTGGCGATGGCCCACACGAGCACGAAGACGACGAAGAACGCGAGCCCCAGCAGCACGCGGGCGCGCGTGCCGATGGGTTCGAGCGGCGCGAGCGCGCGGCGGCGGGCGGGCGCGACGACCGGCGCCGCGGCCCTGGCGGCCTGCTGCGGTGCAGGCGCCGCGACCACTGATGCGGAAGGCATCTGCGCCATGTTCTTACTTGACGAAGCTTGCATCGAAGGTGACCGAGAAGTCCTCGGGCGCCTTGCGGATCACGCCGGCTTCCAGAAGGATGGGCGCGGCCTCCTTCATGAAGCTGGTGAGCTCGCCCGCGAAGAACTTCTGGTTGGCGGCCTTGTCCTGCCAGCGCAGGAAGGCCGCCGACTTGGCGAACTGCTCGCCGCTCTGCTTCACGGCGGAGCCCATGAGTTCGTTGGACTTCTCGGGCTCGGCCTTGATCATGTCGAGCGCGTCGAAGTACGACTTGGTGAGCGCGGCGGCGGCCTTGGCGTTGGCCTTGAGCCAGGTGGGCGCGCAGCCGACGGTGTCCATCACCATCGGGTAGTCGAGGGTGGTGGCCAGGATCTTGCCGGCGGAGGGGTTGGAGCGCACGGTGGAGAGGTACGGCTCGTAGGTCATAGCGGCGTCGTTCTGGCCGGCCACGAAGGCCTGGGCCGAGGCCTGCGGCGACAGCGTGGTGGTCTTCACGTCCTTCAGCGTCATGCCGTTCTTGCTGAGCATCCAGGCCAGGCCAAAGTAGGGGGCGGTGCCGGGGGCGTCGACGCCGATGGTCTTGCCCTTGAGGTCGGAGAACTTGGTGACGTCGCCGCGCACCGCGAGGCCGTCGGCGCCGTAGGACTTGTCCATCTGGAAGATCTGCACGATCGGCACGCCGTTGGCGTTCCAGGCCACGTGCGTCTCGACGGTGGTGGCCGCGCACTGGATGGCGCCGGAGGCCAGCGCGAGGTGGCGGTCCTTCTGCGGAATCATCTTGAGTTCGACGTCAAGCCCGTTCTTCTTGAAGATGCCGGCCTTGTCGGCCAGCGAGAGCGGCGCGAAGCCGGTCCAGCCCGACATGCCGAGCGAGATCTTCGTCACTTCCTGGGCGGCGGCCGTTCCGGCCATGCCCGCTGCACATGCACCTGCTGCAAGCAGCGAAGCGACTTTCACAACTACCGTCTTGACCATGGGTACTCCTGGGTCTGTTCTTGAGGGGAAAAAAGCTCGGCGGCGGGCCCGATGGCCGGGTGACGCACGCCTCGCATTGTTGCCAGGCGCCCCAACTTGTATATACAGGATAACCCGAAAGGTCATTTTTGGTGCACTTCCTTGGGAAATGCACCCATTTGCTGTCTAGACAGGAAAGGACGCAGGACGGCGGCCACCATTGCAAACCTCGTGCCACAGTCATATCTGCGGCGCTGGGGGACAATCGGCGGCCGCCCTCTTTCTCCCCCTTCCCCTCCTTTTCCGACCTCCCCGCCCGCTGCCTGTGTCCTCTCTCGCCCCCCAACCCATCGACATCTCCGGCAGCAGCGCCCCTTCCGACATCCTCCACGAGGTCTTCGGCTATGCGCAGTTCCGGGGGGCCCAGCAGGACATCGTCGATCACGTGGTGGGCGGCGGCGACGCGCTGGTGCTGATGCCCACGGGCGGCGGCAAGTCGCTGTGCTACCAGATCCCGGCCATCGCCCGGCAGCGCGCGGGGCGCGGCGTGGCGATCGTGGTGTCGCCGCTCATCGCGCTGATGCACGACCAGGTGGGCGCGCTGCACGAGGCCGGCGTGAGCGCGGCCTTCCTCAATTCCACGCTCGACTGGGAAGAGACGCAGGACGTGGAGCGCCGCATGCTGCGCGGCGAGATCACGCTGCTGTACGCGGCGCCCGAGCGCGTGAACACGCCGCGCTTCCTGTCGCAGCTCGATTCGCTGAAGGAGCGCGGCAAGCTCTCGCTCTTCGCCATCGACGAGGCGCACTGCGTGAGCCAGTGGGGCCACGACTTCCGCCCCGAGTACCGCGCGCTCACCGTGCTGCACGAGCGCTACGCCGGCGTGCCGCGCATCGCGCTCACGGCCACGGCCGACGCGCTCACGCGCGCCGACATCGTCGAGCGGCTGCAGCTGGAGGACGCGCGCCAGTTCGTCTCCAGCTTCGACCGCCCGAACATCCGCTACACCATCGTCGAGAAGAAGGACGCCACCACGCAGCTGCTGCGCTTCATCGAGCGCGAGCACGAGGGCGACGCCGGCGTGGTCTATTGCCAGTCGCGCAAGCGGGTGGAAGACGTGGCGGTGTCGCTGCGCGACGCGGGCATCAACGCCCTGCCCTATCACGCGGGGCTGGACGCGTCGGTGCGCCAGCAGCACCAGGACCGCTTCCTGCGCGAGGAAGGCATCGTGATGGTCGCGACCATCGCCTTCGGCATGGGCATCGACAAGCCCGACGTGCGCTTCGTCGGCCACCTCGACATGCCCAAGAACATCGAGGGCTACTACCAGGAAACAGGCCGCGCCGGCCGCGACGGCGGACCCGCCGACGCCTGGATGGCCTACGGCCTGCAGGACGTGGTCAACCAGCGTCGCATGATCGACGAGAGCCCCGCCGGCGAAGAGTTCAAGCAGGTGATGCGCGGCAAGCTCGACGCCCTGCTCTCGCTGGCCGAGGCCAGCGACTGCCGGCGCGTGCGCCTGCTGGGCTACTTCGGCGAGAAGAGCACGCCCTGCGGCAACTGCGACAACTGCCTGAACCCGCCGCAGGTGTGGGACGGCACCGATGCCGCGCGCAAGCTGCTGAGCACCATCTACCGCGTGCAGCAGTTGAGCGGCATCAGCTTCGGCGCGGGGCACATCATGGACATCCTGCGCGGCAAGCCGACCGAGAAGGTCAAGCAGTTCGGCCACGAGCGCATCAGCACCTACGGCATCGGCGCCGAGTTCAGCGAGGTGGCGCTGCGCGGCGTGCTGCGCCAGCTGATCGCCACCGGCGCGCTGGCGGTGGACGCGGAAGCCTTCAACACGCTGAAGCTCACCGAAGGCTCGCGCTCGGTGCTCAGGGGCGAGACGCAGGTGACGCTGCGCGAATCGGTGTCGTCACCGGCGGAGCGCAAGCCCCGGCGCGAGAAAACCGCCAAGGGCGCGCCGCCGCCGGCCGCGGCCAAGCTCGACGACATGGGCCGCAAGCGCTTCGACGCGCTGAAAGCCTGGCGCGCCGAGGTCGCGAAGGAGCACAACCTGCCGGCCTACGTGATCTTCCACGACGCCACGCTCGCGGCCATCGCCGAGCGCGCGCCCGCGACGCTCGAGGACCTGCAGGGCATCAGCGGCATCGGCACCAAGAAGCTCGAGGCCTACGGCAGCGAGGTGCTGCGCGTCTGCGAGGCGTTCTGAGGCCGTAGGAAAAAGGCGCGGCCGTGGACACCCGCCAGATGCGCTGCGTGATCGCGATCGCCGAGGCGGGCAGCCTCACGAAGGCGGCCGAGCGGATGGGCCTGGCGCAGCCGGCGCTCACGCAGACGCTGAACCGGCTCGAGCACGAACTCGGCACGCGGCTCTTCACGCGCTCGCGCCGCGGCGCCACGCTCACCGACGCGGGGCTGGCCGTCATCGACGACCTGCGCGCCAGCCTGGCTTACGGCGATGCAGCCACCGAGCGTGCCCGCGCGATCGGTGCCGGCCGCGCGGGCCGGCTGACGATCGGCTTCGTCACGCATGCGGTCTACGAGGTGCTGCCGAACGCGCTGCGCCGGCTGCGCGCCGAACATCCGCAGCTCGACGTGGTGCTGCGCGAGATGAGCAATGCCGAGCAGGTGGCGGCGCTGGAAGGCGGGCGCATCGACATCGCGCTGCTGCACCCGCCGGTGTCGGTCACGGCCCGGGTGCACGAACTGCGGCTGGGCGAGGAGCCGATGATCGCCGCGCTGCCCGCCGCATGGCCGCTTCATGAGGACGGCTGCGTGTCGCTCGCCGACGTCGCACGACACGGCCTGGTGTGGTTCCCGGAACAGCAGATCCCGGCCCTGCGCGCACAGCTGCTGGGCGCGCTGCGCCGCGCCGGCCACGAGACGCGCGTGGTGCAGGACGCCAACCGCACGCTGACGGTGCTGGCCTGCGTGGCCGCGGGGCTGGGCTGGTCGCTGCTGCCGCGCTCGGTGCGCGCGCTGCAGCACGAGGGCGTGCGCTATGCCGAAGTGCGCGACGGCGCGGGGTTGCCGGCCTTCGAGCTGTCGGCGCTGTGGCTGGCGCGCTCGCGGCCGACCTTCGCCGACGCCTTCGCGGCCATGCTGCGCGGCTGACGCGGCCTCAATCCAGCTGGATCCTGTTGTCCTTCGCGACCTTGGTCCACTTGGCGATCTCGGCGCGGCGGAAGCTGTCGAGCTCGGCGGGGCTGGAGCCGATCACCTCGGCGCCAAGCGCTTCGAGCCGGCCGCGCACTTCCGGGTCCTTGAGCGTGGCTGCGAGTTCCTTCGAAAGCCGCTCGGCCACCGGCGCGGGCGTGCCGGCCGGCACGAACACCGCATTCCATTCGTAGACCTCGTAGCCGGGCAGGCCGGCCTCCGCCACGGTGGGCAGCTGGGGCAAGGCGGACGAATGCGTCTTGCCGGTGACGGCCAGCGGGCGCAGCTTGCCGCTCTGGATGAAAGGCAGGCTCGAGGCGATGCTGGCGAAGAACACCGGCACATGCCCCGACATCACGTCGGTGAGCGCGGGGCCGCCGCCCTTGTAGGCCACGTGCGTCATCTGGACGCCTGCCATCGAGGTGAACAGCTCGCCCGCGAGGTGCTGCGCCGAGCCGTTGCCCGACGAGGCGTAGTTGATGCCGCCCGGCTTCGCCCTGGCCTGTGCGATCAGGTCGGCCACGCTCTTCATCGGCGCCGAGGGGTTCACCACCAGCACGTTGGGCACCTTCACCAGCAGCGACACCGGCGAGAGTTCGCGCAGCGTGTCGAAGGGCATCTTGCGCAGCGCCGGGTTCTGCGCGTGGTTGGAAGCGTCGAGCAGCACGGTGTAGCCGTCGGGCGCGCTCTTGGCGACGAGGTCGCCGCCGATGGCACCGCCGGCGCCGCTCCGGTTGTCGATCACCACCGGCTGGCCCAGCTTCGCCGAGAGCTTGGGCGCCACGATGCGCGCCACCGCGTCGACCGTGCCGCCTGGCGGGTAGCTCACGACCAGCCGCACCGGCTTGGACGGCCACGCCTGGGCATGCGCGCCCAGGCTGCCCAGCAGCAGGGCCGCGCCGGCGAGCGCGAGCGGAACGGCGCGCAGCAGTCGCGCGCGAGAGATTTCATTGGTCATCGGTGATGTCTCCTGTCTTGAACTTGAAGAGCCGCGCCGGCGTGTCGACCAGGATGCGGCGGCGCGTGGCGGCGTCGGGTACCCAGTCGGCCAGCGCCGCATGGGCGGTGGCGTAGTCGGCGATTTCGCGGTGTTGCGTGTGCGGCCAGTCGCTGCCCCACACGAGGCGTTCGGGGCCGAAGGCCTTCAGCAGCGCCTGCGCGGCTTCGTGCGCGCGGACATCGGTGGTGGCCGCGGGCCAGTTGCGGTAGGCAGCCGAGAGCTTGACCCAGATGCGCCCGCAGGCGGCGGCGCCGAGCAGCCAGGCAAAGCCTTCATCGTCGGCGGGCGCCGATGCGGGCCGGCCGAAGTGGTCGACGACCAGCGCGCATCCGGCGTCGAGCACGGGCCGCGCCGCCTGCGGGAGGTCTCGCGATTCGCGATGCAGCTCCACGTGCCAGCCCAGCGCACGCACGCGGGCGAAGAGCCGCTGCCAGTCGGGCCACGAGAAGTCGGGCAGCGGCATGCCCACGATGTTGAGGCGGATGCCGACGATGCCGGCCTCGGTCATGGCGCGCAACGTGGCGTCGTCCACCTGCGGGTCGACCACGGCGACGCCGCGCAGGCGCCCCGGGGCGGCGCGCAGCGCATCGATCAGGAAGCTGTTGTCGGTGCCGAGAAAGCTGGGCTGCACCAGCACGCCGTGCGAGACGTCGTGCGCGTCGAGCAGCGCGAGGTACGCGGCCAGCGTGGCGTCGTAGTCGGGCGCATGCCGGCGGGCCGCCGCCAGGGGCAGACCACGCACGAACACGTGGGCGTGGCTGTCGACGGCGGTGATGGCGGCAATGGCGGCGAACGGCACGGCGTTGTCTCTGTCGGATTCGTTGTGCGTCCGCGGGAATGCGGACGTGGGCGAGTATCCGAAGGGCAGCGCCTGCCGGGAACGGGTCTCCCGGTTGTATTTGGATAAGCGCGGCTTATGACGACGACGCTCAGTTCGTCGTCGCGGGCAGCGTGATGGGCACCGGCCGCGTGAGCAGGTCTACGTAGAGCTCGAAGAAGCGCGCGTTGTCGAACTTCTTCACCACCGTCATCTTCTGCAGCGTCGCGCCGGCTGGCTGCGACGAGTAGCCGATGGAACGGCCATTGTCGGCCGCGCCCGGCTTGGCGATCACGTCGACGTAGCGCTCGACGGTCTGCGTGGCGTAGCTCGGATCGATCAGGTAGGCCAGCGTGAGGGTGTCCCAGATGTTCTGCGTGTAGTTCGGGTTGTTCTCGAAGCCGTTCTTGCCGTCGAAGCCGTAGCCGTTGAGCTTCTGGAACACGTCGGTCACGGCCGTGGGCTTGGCCGGGTGGGCGATGCGGTCGTAGATGGGCTTGGTGAGGAACACGGTGTCGGTCACGTCCAGCGGCACCACCACCTGCGGAATGGGCAGGCGCACCACGAACTGCGCGGCATCGGGGTCGAACCACCAGTTGAACTCGGCGGCCTTGGTGGTGTTGCCCGGCACGTCGACGGCGCCGCCCATGTAGATGATCTTCTTGATGAGCGGCACGATCTCGGGGTTCTGCTTCACCGCGAGCGCGATGTTGGTGAGCGGGCCGATGGCCAGGATGGTGATCTCGCCGGGGTTGGCCTTCACGGTGTCGACGATGAAGTCGACCGCGGTCTTGCGCTGCACCACCGTGCGTTTCGCGAAGCCGTCAGGCGAGGGCTTGAGGTCGGCGTCGGTCTTGGGCTCGGGACCGCCCCAGGCGCCGAGGTAGCCGTCGCCGCCGGCACCGGCGGCCATTTCGGCTTCGACGTCGGCATAGGTGTGGTTGAGCGCGTAGTTCGCGCCCGAGTAGACGCCGATGCGGTCACCCACGCCGAGGCGCTCCACCGACATCAATGCATCGGCCACGCCCTGCTTTAGCCACTGGTTGCCCGAGACCACGCTGATGCCCATGACCTGGACCTTGCCGTCGGCCTGCAGCTGGGCGGCCATCACGCCGAGCTGGCCGTCGTCGCTCATGGTGTTGTAGTCGCTGTCGATGATGATCTTCTGCGCGCTGGAACCGCCGCCCGATCCGCCGCCACCACCGCCCCAGCCCGGGCCGAGGCCGATGCCTCCGCCCCCGTTGCCGCCGCCTCCGCAGCCCGCCAACACCGTGATGACGGCGATGAACATCGCCCCGATCCATTTGCGCATCTTCTCTCTCCTGGTACTAGGAAGTTGGTTCTCAGGCCGGGCAAGTCCTGCCCGCCCGAGATACAAACGTTTGCGCAAACCTTTGCGCAAACGTTTAACTCACTCTACGGCGCGAGCGACAGGGGTGGCAAGCGCCAGCGCTAGGGGTTTTCCGCGAGCCCGGAGGAGAGCCGGGGCCAGCTCTCGGGGGAGCCCAGGGCAGTTCAGGCCGGATCGGGCAGGCCGATCAGGCGGTTCTCGCGCAGCGGCGAGCGGCCCGGCAAGTAGGGCTGCTCCGCTTCGGGCCCGGCGGCCTTCTCCAGGCCCTCGACGGCGGTCTTGGTCGAGACGGGGCAGGAGCCCGTGCTGCGCAGCGCGAGCGCCGCAGCGAGCCGCGCCTCGGCCTTGTCGCCGAGCTGGTGGCCGAAGTCGTCGGCCACCGTGCAGCCGGCGGTGGGCGTGAAGCCGTCGCTGTAGTCGCCGTAGCCCTGCTGGTTCACGCCCTTGAACTGGATCGCGAAGTAGGTGGTGCCGCAGTTGTCCTGCGGATAGAAGCCGTAGGGCTTGCCGCAGGTGGTGCCGCCGACCAGGTTGACGGTGACGCCCACGCCGCGCAGGCTGTTGATGACCGATTCGCTTGCCGAGCAGGTGTCGGGACCGGTGAGCACCGTGACGCGCGAAAGGCCGAGCGTGGGCAGTGCCTGGCCGCTGCGGCTGGTGGTGACGAAGGGCGTGAGCGTCTGCGAGGCCGTCAGGTGGAACGGGTTCTTGTCGTTGAAGACCAGCTGTTCGAAGGTCTTGCCGGTCGTCGCCGAGGGCGACGCGATCATGTAGGCCAGCCGGCTCGCGATGAGCAGCTGGCCGCCGCCGTTGTAGCGCATGTCGAGCACGAGGTCCTGGATGCCTGCGCCCTGCTTGAAGGTGTTCACCGCATTGATGAGCAGCGACTCCGACGTGGTGATGTGGTCGTTGAAGAGCAGATAGCCCACGCGGCCGCTGCCGGTGTCGATGACCTGCACGTTCTGCACCGGCGTGCTGGTGATCTTCGCGGCCGTCAGCTGTACCGGCGACTGCGCCACGCCGTTCACCTCGAAGGTGAAGGTGTGCGACTCGCCGACGGCCTTGGGCGACAGGGCGGCGTTGATCGCATTGACGTTGGCAGTGCCGGTGCTGCTGACGACGTTGATGCCGTCGATCGTGAGGATCTTCGCGCCGCGCTGCAGGCCCGCGTTGGTGGCGGGCGAGCCGGGCTCGACGAAGGCGATGCGAATGTCGCGCGGCGGCGAGCTGCGCACCGACGCCGTCTCCATGCCGTAGCCGGCCGAGACGCCGCCCTGCGTGAGCTGGCGGTAGACCTCGGTGTCGTAGGTGAAGTGGAAGCGGTCCTTCGCGCGGCCCGACGCCGTGGTGGCCGTCGTCTTGAGGACGTTGAACCAGGTGACGGGCGTGGCGTAGTCGGCGGCCTTGAGGGTGGTGGGCACCTCGCCGTACCAGAGGTAGGTTTCGTCGATCCAGCCGCGCACCCAGCTCTTCTCGTTGTCGATCGTGCCGCTGCGGTCGGGGTAGGCCGCATTGGTGTCCGGGTTGATGCCGCTGCGCGGCGATGCGCACAGGCCCGCGACGGTGGCCGAGGCGACGATGCCGTCGCCGCCGCTCGGGGTGTTTGTCGGTGGTGTCGTGGTGCCCGGGATCAGGCCGATCGGCAGGCCACCGCCGCCGCCCCCTCCTCCACCGCCTCCGCAGCCCGCCAGAAGGAAAGCGGCAGCGAGCGCCGCGCCGGCGGCAGCCCATGCACCAGGGCGCGGCAGCCGCCGCGCGTCGTCGACCTTGCGAGAACCCACCATGCGCTCCTCCTCGTGCCCGCATCGACGGGCGGATGTTTTCGTTCTGCGCGGCGACGGCCGCCCCGAGCCTTCGGCTTGCTGCCGCCGCCGGTGCTACTGCACGAAGCCCATGCCGCGCGACTCGCGCACTTCGGGCTTGATGCGGTGCTCGGCTTCGAGCTGGTCGAGAAACTCGCTCGCGGAGAACTCCGCCGCGAGGATATCGGTCTGCCGTTTCACTGCCGCGAAATCCCCGGGGCACAGCTGTGCAAGCTGCGCGAGCCGCGAACGCATGGCATTGGTCATGAGTTCGGCGTCGCCCGCGAGCGCCTCGGTGATGAACATGCGCTCGCGCTGCGCGGCGGTGAGCGGCATGAACTTGATCTTGAAGGTGAAGCGCCGCAGCGCCGCCTGGTCGAGCCGGTCGAGCAGGTTGGTGGTGCAGACGAAGACGCCGTTGAAGCGCTCCATGCCCTGCAGCATCTCGTTGACCTCGGTGACTTCGTAGGTGCGCTGCGCGCCGCGGCGGTCCTGCAGGAAGCTGTCGGCCTCGTCGAGCAGCAGCACGGCCTTTTCGGTCTCGGCCTCGCGGAACATGGCGGCCATGTTCTGCTCGGTCTCGCCGACGTACTTGCTCATGAGGTCGCTGGCCTGCTTGACGATCAGCGGACGGCCCACGGCCTTGGCGATGTGTTCCGCCAGCGCGGTCTTGCCGGTGCCAGGGGCGCCGTAGAAGCACAGCGTGCCGTGGCCGCGCGCCTTCAGCGCCTCGACGATGCGCGGGATCTCGAAGCGGGTCTCGACGTTGAGCATGTCGAGGTCGTAGGTGGTGACGCTGCGGCGCTCGCCGCGCGCGGCGTCGGCGGTGCCGAGGGCGAGGTCGGCATTGCGCAGCTGGCGCTCGATGAGCGTTTCCATCGACGCGTCGTCCTCGGTGCGGGCCAGTCCGGCGAAGCGCACCGCCGTACGGATCTGCGCGGGCGTGAGGCCCTTGCGCCCGGCCAGCTTGGCGGTGAAGGCCTCGGACACGACCACGCCTTCGAGCGTCTTCTTCACGAGCTGCTCGCGCGCGCCGGGCGGCGGCGACTTGAGCTCCAGGTGATAGGCGAAGCGGCGACGGAATGCCGGGTCGATCTGCTCGATGCGGTTGGTGACCCACAGCGTGGGCACGGGATTGGCCTCCAGGATCTGGTTGACCCAGGCCTTTCCGCTGACGCTGCCGCTGGTGGGCGCCGGGATCTGCTCGGCGCGCGCCATGAACTGCGCGGCCTCGGTGCTGATGGGCGGGAACACGTCCTCGACCTCGTCGAACAGCAGCGCGGCCTGCGCGCTGCCCTTGAGGAACACCTGCGCGATCTGCAGCGAACGGTAGCGGTCGCGGCCGCTGAGCGAATTGCCGTCGCGGTCGGCGTACTCGACTTCGAAGAGTTCGAGCCCGGCGGCCTGCGCGACCACCTTGGCGAGCTCGGTCTTGCCGGTGCCGGGCGGGCCGTAGAGGAGCACGTTGACGCCCGGCTCCTTGCGCGCGACCGCCGCGCGCAGCAGCCTGACGAGCATCTGCGCGTCTTCCTGCACGAAGGAGAAGTCATGCGGCGTGAGCGCGCTCTTGGCCGAGGGGCGCGTGAACACGGCCATCAGCTCGTTGTGATCGCGGTACTCGCGCATGAGCACCGGCGGCAGCTTCTCGCTGACCTTCATCAGGTCGGCGAGGTCGGTGATGTTGTGCTCGGAGATGAGGTTCTCGACGAGCCCGATGCGCTCGAGCCGCGAGCCCGCGCGCAGCGCCTCGCCCACGTCGCTCGCGTTCACGCCGGCGATGTCGGCGATGGCGGCGTAGGCCTCGGGTGCGTTGTTGACCTTGAACTCGACCAGCAGCGAGCGCAGGTCGCGCTGATAGCGCGCGAGCGTGCCGTAGAGCAGCAGCGCGCGCTCGGCCTTGTTGAGCTGCAGCAGGCCCGCGAGGGCGTCGATGTTCTTCTCGACGAGCGTCGACTGCTTGCGCAACGCGTGCGTGAGCCAGTCGCGCGTGACAGCGAGCACAGATAGCAGGTCCTTGGGCTGGTCCTTCGCGTATTCGTCGAGATAGAAGAAGAGCGTGCCTTCCTCGTACGGTCCGCGCCACACGCCATGGCGCTCCAGCAGCGTGCGGCCGTCGAAGTCTTCCACGCCCTTCCAGGCTTCGTTTCCCGCGCAGCGGCGGCCGAGAAACTCGCGCAGCCGCTGCAGCACGGCAGCGGGCCACACCAGGTGACGGCCCGTAAGCGAAAGCAGGCCGTTGATGTCGCGCCGCACGTTGAAGCGCGGCCCCTGCTTGGCGGCCAGGGTCAGCACGAAGTGCGAGCACATGAGCTCGAGCACCGGTGCTTCCTTGAGTCCAGGCGACGGCAATGCCTGCCCGCGTACCGCAGCAGCCACGACATCGACACCCGCACGCTTGGCCATCAGGCAACCTCCAACGAGGACAATTTCGGACAGACCATAACGCAGACTTTTGGCTTCGGGAAGACCGTGAAAGGGTAAAAACCCTGATGGGTGCGATTCCAGCCACAATGCGCGCCATGGTCGGAATCCAGGAAATCGAGCGCGCCGCGGCGCGCCTGCAAGGTCAGGTGCTCAACACGCCGTGCGTGGAGTCACGCACCCTGTCGGAAATCGTCGGCGCGCAGGTGTTCCTGAAATTCGAGAACCTGCAGTTCACATCCTCGTTCAAGGAACGGGGCGCATGCAACAAGCTGGTGGATCTTTCCGAGAACGGTACACGCGGAGTGATCGCCATGTCTGCCGGCAACCATGCGCAGGGTGTGGCCTATCACGCGCAGCGGCTCGGACTGCGGGCGCTGATCGTGATGCCGCGCTTCACGCCCGGCGTGAAGATCGAACGCACGCGCGGCTTCGGCGCCGAGGTGGTGCTGCACGGCGACACGCTGGAGGCGGCGCGAACCCATGCCTTCGAGCTTGCTCAGCGCGAGGGGCTGACCTTCGTGCATCCCTACGACGACGAGGCGATCATCGCGGGCCAGGGCACGGTGGCGCTGGAGATGCTCGACGCAGTGCCCGATCTCGACGCGCTGGTGGTATCGGTGGGCGGCGGCGGGCTGATCGCCGGCATGGCGGTGGCCGCGCGCGAACGCAAGCCCGACATCGAGATCGTCGGCGTGCAGACGACGCGCTTTCCGGCGATGGTCAATGCGGTGAAGGGCACGCACCACGCGCAGGGCAACAGCACGATCGCCGAGGGTATCGCGGTCGGCACGCCGGGCGTGCTGACGCAGCAGATCATCGCGAGCAAGGTCGACGACCTGCTGCTGGTGGACGAAGGCGACATCGAGCAGGGCGTGCTGATGCTGCTCGAGATCGAGAAGACTCTGGTCGAAGGCGCCGGCGCGGCCGGGCTGGCGGCGCTGATCCGGCATCCGGAGCGCTTCAGGGGCAAGCGCGTGGGGCTGGTTCTGTCCGGGGGCAATATCGATCCGCTGCTGCTCGCGGCGATCATCGAGCGCGGGATGGTCCGGGCCGGGCGGCTGGCCCGGGTGCGTGTCAGCGCGCGCGATGTGCCCGGCTCATTGGCCCGGATCACAGCCACCGTGGCCGAAGCGGGCGCTAACGTCGACGAGGTGCACCATCAGCGCGCCTTCACCATGCTGGCAGCGCAGAACGTCGACGTCGAGTTGGTGCTGCAGACGCGCGGGCGGGCCCACCTGGCCGGCGTGCTGGCCGCGCTGAAGGATGCGGGCTTCGAGGCGGAAGAGCAGCATTGAGGGGCGAGATCAACCCCCGAATGCCCCGTTTGGGGGCTGGCAACCCCCTAGACCGCCTGGAGATGCCCCGCCGGTAAAATGCCAGCAGTTTGTCAATTGCGTATTCGAGGAATTTCCCGATGTCCAATCCCACTCCCGTCGAGCCGAGCCAAGGCGCGGCCGTCGAACACGACGCCGTAGAGTCGGTCGTTCACCTGATGCCGCTGGTGCTTCCCCTGGCCGGCGGCGTGCTGATGCTGCTGCTGGCATCCATCGCCGTCTTCATGGCCTGACGCTGACAGGCGTTAGCGCCTTTGTCTGCGGGCGGTGCGGCCCGCACTGACGCAATCTCCCGAAGCGAAACGTTTTCTCAAACGGACCTCCGTGCCTGAGCTGGCGCGGCGTCCCGTTCGGAAAGACGATTTTTCAACTTAGGAGATTTTCCGATGAACGCACCCACGATGAAGGGCCTCACCATTCAGGCGCCCTCATACGTCAAGAACGCAAAGCTGATTGCCTGGGTGGCCGACATGGCCGCGCTGTGCAAACCCGAAGCCATCCACTGGTGCGATGGGAGCAAGGAAGAGTACGACCGCCTCTGTCAGCAACTGGTGGACGCCGGCACCTTCCGGAAGCTCAATCCGGCCAAGCGCCCCAACTCCTTCCTCGCGGTGTCCGACCCGAGCGACGTCGCGCGCGTGGAAGATCGCACGTACATCTGCTCCGAGCAGAAGGAAAACGCCGGCCCAACCAACAACTGGATGGCCCCTGCCGAAATGCGCGCGACCCTGCAGCCGCTGTTCGACGGCTGCATGAAGGGCCGCACGATGTACGTCGTGCCGTTCAGCATGGGCCCGTTGGGCTCGCCGATCGCGCACATCGGCATCGAGCTTTCCGACTCGCCCTACGTGGCGGTCAACATGCGCATCATGACCCGCATGGGCAAGGCCGTTTACGAGGTGCTGGGCGCCGACGGCGAGTTCGTGCCCTGCGTGCACACCGTGGGCGCGCCGCTCGAGGCTGGCCAGAAGGACGTGGCCTGGCCCTGCAACAAGACCAAGTACATCGTCCACTATCCTGAGACGCGCCAGATCTGGAGCTATGGCTCGGGCTACGGCGGCAACGCGCTGCTGGGCAAGAAGTGCTTCGCGCTGCGCATCGCCTCCAACATGGGCCGCGACGAAGGCTGGCTGGCCGAGCACATGCTGATCCTGGGCGTGACGAACCCCGAGGGCAAGAAGTACCACGTGGCCGCCGCTTTCCCTAGCGCCTGCGGCAAGACCAACTTCTCGATGCTGGTGCCGCCGGCAGGTTTCGAAGGCTGGAAGGTCACGACCATCGGCGACGACATCGCCTGGATCAAGCCGGGCAAGGACGGCCGCCTGTACGCCATCAACCCCGAGGCGGGCTACTTCGGCGTGGCGCCCGGCACCAACATGCTGACCAACCCGAACTGCATGGACAGCCTGCATCACGACGTGATCTTCACGAACGTCGCGCTCACCGATGACGGCGACGTCTGGTGGGAAGGCATGGAGCAAGACACCAAGACGCTGCCCGAGCACCTGACCGACTGGCAGGGCAAGGACTGGACGCCGCAGATCGCCAAGGAAACCGGCGCCAAGGCCGCGCACCCGAACTCGCGCTTCACCGTGGCTGCGACGAACAACCCGGCGCTCGACGATGCCTGGGACGATCCGAAGGGCGTGGCCATCGACGCGTTCATCTTCGGCGGCCGTCGTTCGACCACCGTTCCGCTGGTGACCGAAGCCCGCAACTGGGTCGAAGGCGTCTACATGGCCGCGACCATGGGCTCGGAAACCACCGCGGCTGCGGCTGGCCAGCAAGGCGTGGTACGGCGCGACCCGTTCGCGATGCTGCCGTTCATGGGCTACAACATGAGCGACTACTTCCAGCACTGGCTCAACCTGGGCAAGAAGCTGGAGGCCGCTGGCGCCAAGCTCCCGAAGATCTACACGACCAACTGGTTCCGCAAGGGCGCTGACGGCAAGTTCGTCTGGCCTGGCTATGGCGAGAACATGCGCGTGCTGAAGTGGATGATCGATCGCGTCGAAGGCAACAAGACCGAAGGCGTAGATCACATCACCGGTGTGAGCCCGCGCTATGAAGACCTGAACTGGACGGGCCTGAATTTCAGCGCCGAGCAATTCGCCACGGTCACCAGCATCGACAAAGCGGCTTGGGAAGCTGAATTGAAGCTGCATGCGGAGCTGTTCAAGCAGCTCGAGCATCATCTGCCAAAGGAACTGCCGGAGACGAAGGCTGCGATTGAGCAGCGTCTGGCCGCCTGATAGCCGACTGCTTCAAAGTAAAAGCCCGATGGAGTTTCCATCGGGCTTTTTTATTTCCACTCAGAACGTACTCGAACTGAATCAATTAGCTGAAGATCTTTTGTTGGATCTAGTAGCCGCAGGCGGAGCCGAGATGAACAGTTCAGGCTTGCACAATCTC
>NZ_RXOE01000007.1 GCF_003965815.1 Variovorax gossypii
CTCCCCCAGCGGGGGAGGGAGGAAGTCATCGTGCAAGTCATGCAGCCCCCTTCGGCGACAGGCGTTGGACGAGACCGATCAGGCCCTTGGGCAGCAGCGCCACGAACACGATGATCGTGAGGCCCAGCGTCAGCTGCCAGTGGTCGGCCAGCGGGCCCATCACGGCATGCGTGGAGAAGATCTCCTTCAGCAGCGTGAACGCCACCGCGCCGATGACCGCGCCGCGCAGATGGCCGAGGCCGCCGAGGATCACCATCAGAAGCACCTCGCCCGAGTTGTGCCAGGCCATCAGCTCCGGGTTGACCACGCCGTCGCGCGAGGCCAGCAGGAAGCCCGCGAGCCCGGCCAGCGCGCCCGCCAGCACGAAGGCCGCGAGCTTGTAGCCGTACACCGCGAAGCCGGCGGCGCGCATGCGCTGCTCGTTCACGCGGATGCCGGCCAGCGCCGCGCCGAAGCGCGAGCGCCGGATGAGCGCCAGCAGCGCGTAGGTGAACACCAACGAGCCCAGCACCACGTAGAACAGCACCGTGCGGTTCTCCATGTCGAGCGCGCCGATGGCGGGCCGCACGTACATGTAGATGCCGTCGCTGCCGCCGCCCACCTTGGTGTCGTGGAACACGAAGAAGGCCATCTGCGCGAAGGCCAGCGTCACCATGATGAAGTACACGCCGCGCGTGCGCAGGCTCAGCGCGCCGACGAAGAGTGCGTAGAGCCCGGCCGCGCCCATGGCCGCCGGCAGCAGCAGCGCGAAGTTGCCGCCCTCGTTGCCCGAGGCCAGCACGGTGACGTAGGCACCGATGCCGTAGAACGCCGCGTGGCCCAGGCTCACGAGGCCGGTCATGCCCACCAGCAGCTCCAGGCTCAGCGCGAAGATCGACAGGATCATCACCTTCACGATGAAGTCCGATGCGTAGTTGCCCATGAACGGGCCGGCGACGCCGATGGCGACCGCGCAGGCCACGGGCAGGAGGAACGCTCCCTTCTTCATGGCTGTCATGGCCGCCTCCCCATCAGCCCCTCGGGCTTCCAGATCAGCACGATGGCCATCAGCAGGTAGATGCCGATGCCGCTCAAGTCGGCGAAGAACACCTTGCCGAAGGTGTCGACGAAGCCCACCAGCAGCGAGGCCACCAGCGCGCCGGTGATGGAGCCGATGCCGCCGATCACCACCAGCACGAAGCAGATGATGAGAACGCTCGCGCCCATGTTGGGATACACCGAGGACATCGGCGCGGCGATCATGCCGGCCAGCGCTGCGAGCGCCACGCCCGCGGCGAACACGATGCGGTAGAGCCGCTTCACGTCGATGCCGAGGCCGCGCACCATGTCGCGGTTGCTCGCGCCGGCGCGGATCATCATGCCCAGCCGCGTGCGGTTGACCACCCAGTACAGCCCCACCGCCAGCACGATGCAGGCGGCCGAGGCGAAGAGCCGGTACCACGGATAGCTCATGACGCTGCCCAGCGCGAAGCTGCCGTCGAGCCACGCGGGCACCTTCACGCCGTGCACATCGTTGCCCACGAGGATGGAACGCAGCTCCTCGAACACCAGGATCAGGCCGTAGGTCATGAGCACCTGCTGCAGATGGTCACGCTGGTAGAGGTAGCTGAAGAAGGCCCATTCGAGCAGGTAGCCGAAGACGGCCGCCAGCACCACGCCGGCCACCAGCATCAGCAAAAACTGATCGCCGAAGACAGGCGCGAGCGAGAACGCCATGTACGCGCCGATCATGTAGAAGCTCCCGTGGGCGAGGTTGATGACGCCCATGATCCCGAAGATCAGCGTCAGCCCCGAGGCCACGAGGAAGAGCAGGAGTCCGTACTGAACCGAGTTCAGACACTGGACCAGGAAGGTTCCGAAATCCAAGATTTTTCCTAACCCCCAGGCTGCGCGCACTTCGTGTCGCTTCGCCAACCCCCTTGCAGGGGGCGACGCCTGCGGCCCGGCAAAGCCGGTTCCGCGGCGTCTCGCGAAACGAGCCCTGCGGGCTCGCGGCTGGCGTTGTTTGTTGAAAGGAGGTTGGTGCCTTACATCCGGCAACCGCGAGCGGGGTCGGCCAAGCCCTTGATGGCGGTGCTCACCAGCTTGTTCTCCTTGCCCTCCACCTTGCGCAGGTAGATGTCCTGCACCGGGTTGTGGGCCTTGCTCACGGTGAAGGTGCCGCGCGGGCTGTCGATCTTGGCCTTCTCGACGGCGGCCGCGAACTCGGCCTTCTTCGAGATGTCGCCCTTGGTGGCGTTCAGGCCCACGCCCAGCATCTGGGCGGCGTCGTAGCCCTGCACCGCATACACGTCGGGCTGCAGCTTGAACGACTTGGCGTAGGCCACGCGGAAGGCGTTGTCGCGCGAGGTGTTCAGGCCGTCGGCGTAGTGCAGCGTGGTGAGCATGCCCTGGGCCGACTCGCCCTGCGCGTCGAGCGTGCCGTCGGTCAGGAAGCCGGGGCCGTACAGCGGAATGGTCTTGTTCAGGCCGGCGGCCTGGTAGTCCTTGACGAACTTCACTGCGCCGCCGCCCGCGAAGAAGGCGTACACCGCATCGGGCTTGGCCGCCGCGATCTCGGTCAGCAGCGCCTGGAACTCCACGTTGGGGAAGGGCAGGGTGAGCTGCTTGTCGACCTTGCCGCCGTTCTTCTCGAAGCCTTCCTTGAAACCGTTGACCGACTCGTCGCCCGCCGCGTACTTCCAGGTGATGGTCATGGCCTTCTTCTTGCCCTGCTGCTTGGCCGCCACTTCACCCATGGCGTAGGCCGGCTGCCAGTTGCTGAACGAGCTGCGGAAGATGTTGGGCGCGCACATCGGGCCCGTGACGGCGTCGGCGCCGGCGTTGGGCACGATCAGCACGGTGCCGCTTTCCTTGGCGGCCTTGGCCATGGCCATCGCCACGCCGGAGTGCACGGTGCCGACGATCACGTCGACGTTGTCGCGCTTGATGAGCTTGTTGACGTTGTCGGTGGCCTTGGCGGGGTCGGACTCGTCGTCGACCTTGAAGTACTCGATCTCGCGGCCGGCGAGCTTGCCGCCCTGTTCGTCGACGTAGAGCTTGAAGCCGTTCTCGATGGCCACGCCCAGTGCGGTGTAGGTGCCGCTGTAGGGCAGCATCAGGCCGACCTTGAGCTTGCCGGTGCCCTGGGCTGCAGCGGCCGTCGCCAGCGAGGCGAATGCGATGGCCGTGAGGGCCAGGCGGATGGTCGAGGCGGTGCGAATGGTCATGATGTCTCTCTCCGGTTTTTGGTGATGAAGGAAGTGGCCGCGACGATGACACGATCCGGCTGATCGCGATGCGGGGAATGCCCGCATTCAGGGATTTCGAGCAGCTCGCAACCACTGACGCGCGCGGCGATGCCGCGGATCTGCGCGAGGGTGCCGTACTCGTCGTCGATGCCCTGCACGGCGAGCACGGGGCAGCGGATGGCGTCGAGTTCTTTCTCGATGTTCCAGTCGCGAAATGGCGGGTGCAGCCAGATGCGGTTCCAGCCCCAGAAGGCCGAGTCGGCGCTGTCGTGGTAGCGGCCCAGCTTCTGCGGCAGGTCGGTGCCGAGGTAGGCGGTGCGCGCGTTCTCGATGTTCGCGACGGTCACGTCCTCCACGAAGATGTGCGGCGCCAGCACGACGAGGCCGGCCACCTTGTCCGGAAAGCGCGAGGCGTACAGCAGCGAGATCGAGCCGCCGTCGCTGTGGCCGAAGAGCCAGGGCTTCTCGTGGCCGAGCCCGAGTGCTGAGAACAGGGCGGGCAGCACTTCGTGCGCCTGGCGGTGCATGAAGTCGACGTCCCAGATCTCGTCCTCGGCACGCGGCGTCGAGCGGCCGTAGCCCGGGCGCGAGAACACGAGGCCGCGCACGCCGGCGGCTTCGCACAGCCGCGCGGGGAAGTCCTTCCACATCGCGACGGAGCCCAGGCCCTCGTGCAGGAACACGACGAGCGGCGCGTCGCCGCGCTCGGGCGCGATCCATTGGCACTCGATGCGCACCTCGCGGCCGCGCCAACCAATGGTGGCGAACGCGGGCGCGCTCATGCCTGCTTTTCCTTCTCGCGCAGGCGGAAGCGCTGGATCTTGCCCGTGGCGGTCTTCGGCAGCTCGCCCACGAATTCCAGGAAGCGCGGGTACTTGTACGGCGCCAGGCGTTCCTTCACGAAGGCCTTCAGCTCTTCCTCGGTGGCCGCGCTGCCGTCCTTCAGCACCACGAAGGCCTTGGTCTTGGTCAGGCCGTCGGCGTCTTCCTTGCCGATCACCGCCGCCTCGAGCACGGCGGGGTGCTGCATCAGCGTGGCCTCGACCTCGAAGGGCGAGACGTAGATGCCGCTGACCTTGAGCATGTCGTCGCTGCGCCCGGCGTAGGTGTAGTAGCCGTCGGCGTCGCGGGTGTACTTGTCGCCGCTCTTGGTCCAGCCGCCCTGGAAGGTCTCGCGCGACTTCTCGCGGTTGCTCCAGTACATCAGCGCCGAGCTGGGGCCGCGGATGTAGAGGTCGCCCACCTCGCCGTCGGGCACGGGGCGGCCGTCCTCGCCGCGCAGCTCGACCTCGTAGCCTTCCACCGGCCGGCCGGTGGTGCCGTAGCGCACGTCGCCGGGGCGGTTGGAGATGAAGATGTGCAGCATCTCCGTGGAGCCGATGCCGTCGATGATCTCGCAGCCGAAGTGCTGCTTGAAGCGCTGCGCGATCTCGCCCGGCAGCGCCTCGCCGGCCGAGGAGCACATGCGCAGCGCCACCGCTTCGCGTGCCGGCAGCTTCGGCGAGGCGAGCATGCCGGCGAAGCCGGTGGGGGCGCCGAAGAACACGGTGGGCCGCATCGGCGCCGGGCCGCCCCAAGCCGATGCAGCCCCCTCGGGGGGCAGGCGCGAAGCGCCTTGGGGGCCCGTATCTCCGACCCAGCGCCGGAAGGTGGCGTCGGGCGTGGGGCGCTCGGCCATCAGCACCACGGTGGCGCCCACCGAGAGCGGGAAGGTCAGCGCATTGCCCAGGCCGTAGGCGAAGTACATCTTGGCGGCCGAGAAGCAGACGTCGTCCTCGGTCAGCGCGAGCACCGGCTTGCCGTAGAGCTCGGCCGTCCACCACAGGTTGGCGTGCGTGTGGACCGTGCCCTTGGGCTTGCCGGTGGAGCCGGACGAATACAGCCAGAAGCCCGGGTCGTCGGATGCGGTCGTCACCGGGGCCGCCAGCGGCTCTGCGGCGGCGAGCGCTGCGTCGAACTCCTGCGCACCCTCGGGTAGCGCCCCGGTGGGCTGCGACACGAACAGCGCGCGCACCTCGTGCCCGCCGCGCGACATCGCCTCCTGCAGCGTGGGCAGCAGCGCGCCCGAGACCAGCGCGGCCTGAGCGCGGCTGTGGTCGAGCATGTAGGCGTAGTCGTCGGACGTGAGCAGGGTGTTGACCGCTACCGGCACCACGCCGGCATAGAGGCAGCCCAGGAAGCTCACGGGCCAGTCGTTGCCGTCGAGCATCAGCAGCAGCACGCGCTCCTCGCGCCGGATGCCGGCCGCCTGCAGGGCAGCGGCCAGCCGGCGCGAGCGGTCTTCGAGCTGGCCGTAGCTCAGCGTGCCGCGGTCGTCGATGTAGGCGGGGCGCGCGGCGCGCTCGCGGTTGAGGTCGAACAGATGTCCGGCGAAGTTGAATCGTGGGGGCAGTGTCATGGTCTTGTCTCCTTCGGCCGTGTTTCTTCTTCTAGAGGCCGAGCGCGGCGAGGACGCCGGGGCTTGCCTGCACCGCCGCGCGGCGGTGATAGAAATCGAGCGCGCGCAGTCCGCCCAGCTCGGCGCCGCCGCCCGCGCGGCCGGGGCCGCCGTGCAGCGACATCGGCATCACGTTGCCGTGGCCGGTGTGGGCCTGCGCCACCTCGGGCGTGATGACGTGCACGCGGCCGTGGCTCGGCGCTACGGCGAGCGCGGCCTGCGCCAGCGCCGCGTCGTCGCTTCCATACAGAGAGGTGACGAGCGAGCCCTGGCCGCGGTGGGCGAGCGCGATGCCGTGTGCGAGGTCGCGGTATGGCAGCAGCGTGGCGACGGGGCCGAACACTTCGACGTCGTGCACGCGCTGCGCGGCGTCGGCGTCGCGCGCGCCCAGCAGCACGGGGGCGATGCAGGCGGCCACGGCCGGGTCGGCGTCGACCAGGGGCTTGTCGCGGCCGTCGTGCAGCACGGTAGTCTGCGCGGCCAGCGCGTCCAGCGCGGCCAGCGCGTCCAGCCCCTCGCGCACCGAGTCCAGTTGCGCGCGGCTCACCAGCGAACCCATGCGCACGCTCTCGTTGCGCGGATTGCCGACGCTGATGCCAGCGAGCTTCGCGCCGATGGCCTCGGCCGCCGCGTCGTACAGCTTAGCGGGAACCAGGACGCGACGGATGGCGGTGCACTTCTGGCCCGACTTCACCGTCATCTCGCGCACCACTTCGCGCACGAGCAGGTTGAAGGCATCGCTGCCGGGCGCGGCGCCGGGCAGCAGCAGGGCGCTGTTGAGGCTGTCGGCCTCGATGTTCACGCGCACCGAGCGCTGGGCCACGGCCGGGTGCGAGCGGATCACCGCCGCCGTCTCGGCCGAGCCGGTGAACGAGGCCACGTCGAAGGGCTGCAGCGCATCCATCAAACCGGCCGAGCTGCCGCAGACGATGGAGAGCGCGCCGGCGGGCAGCACGCCCGCATCGACCACGTCCTTCACCATGCGCTGCGTGAGCCAGGCGGTGGCCGTGGCAGGCTTCACGATGACCGGCACGCCCGACAGCAGCGCGGGTGCGGCCTTCTCCCACAGGCCCCACGAGGGGAAATTGAAGGCGTTGATGAAGAGCGCCACGCCCTGCGTCGGCACCTGCAGGTGCTGCGACTGGAACACCGGCTCCTTGCCGAGCTTCGCCGCGTCGCCGTCGCGCAGCGCGCGCACGTCGCCGAGCGCGTCGCCCCACTTGGCGTACTGGCCGAGCGTGAAGATCGCGCCGTCGATGTCCACGGCCGAGTCGTTCTTCACCGTGCCCGAGTTCGCGGTGGCGATCTCGTAGTAGGCGTCGCGGTTGGCCTGCAGCACCTTCACGACGGCGGCGAGCAGCCCCGCACGCTGGCGGTAGGTGAGGGCGCGCAGCGCATTGCCGCCCTGTTCGCGTGCGAAGGCGAAGGCGGCGGGGAGGTCGAGGCCGGTGGCATCGACGCGCGCGAGCTCGGTGCCGAGCACCGGGTCGAACAGGGGCGTGCCGGCGCCCGTTCCGCTTTGCCAGCGGCCGGCGACGTAGTTGGAAAGAAGCTCGGTCATTCGATGGGTCTCAACGTGGGCAGATTCGGGGAACACCGCGGAACCGGCTTTGCCGGGCCGCTGGTGTTGCCCCCGGCGAGGGGGTTGGCGGCCACACGAAGTGGGCAAGCCTGGGGGAGTGCTTCATACGGTGAACTTGATCTGCCCCTCGGGCAGTAGGTAAAGGACGAGCGCGCGGCCACTGGCCACGGTCGGGCGATGCGCGGTGCCGGGGCCGTAGACGCACCAGCCCGCGGGCCGTCCGTCGAAGGTGGCGGCTGCGCCGTCGAGCGGCATGATCAGGTCGATCTCGCCGTTGGGATGCGTGTGGTGCGGGCCGGCGATGTCCTGCATGTCGACCACGTCGACCGAGAAGCGGTGCAGCGCGTCCTCGGCCTTGAAGACGCGGCCGTACTTGATGCCGCCGCCTTCGCGCTCGCAGAGCCAGCCTTCGGCGACGCCGCCGATGCAGGCCTGGCGCAGCCGATCGAAGCTGGCGCTGCCGGCGCCGTGGTTGGCGTTGAGCCACCGGTCGAGCTCGCCGTCGAGCGGCTTGCCGGCAATTTCGGCGGTCAGGCCGGCGATCAGCTGGTGGAATGCTTCCTTGCCGGAGGCGGGAGTGCTGCTGCTGTCGGACATCGTGGGGCCTCGAACTTTGGAACTACCTTGCAGGATCACTGTATGTGCAGTATCTTGCGTGTAGCCGAACAATAAGCATCGAGACAATGAGTGTCAAGCAATATAGTGCATCTATGGTGTTTACCCTGAGCGAGCACAATCCCGGCGAAGAACGAGGAATTGCATGAATGAGCATGTAGACGCGGCGCTGGCCGCCGCGCTGGAAGGCGGCAATGGCGGCAACGGTGCTGCGCCCGCCGGGGAGGCGAAGAATCCGCTGCTCGCGGCGCTGGGCGACCGCGTACGCAACCTGCGTGCGCAGCGCGGCCTCACGCGAAAGGCCGTGGCCATCGCGGCCGACGTGTCGGAGCGCCACCTCGCCAATCTCGAATATGGCATCGGCAACGCGTCGATCCTGGTGCTGCAGCAGGTGGCCGGCGCGCTGCACTGCTCGCTGGCCGAGTTGGTGGGCGACGTGACCACCAGTTCGCCCGAGTGGCTGCTGATCCGCGAACTGCTCGAGAACCGCAGCGAAGCCGACCTGCGCCGCGTGCGCGTGGCGATCGGCGAACTGCTGGGCACCGCCTCGGTCGACCCGGCGCGGCACCGGCGCATCGCGCTCGTTGGGCTGCGCGGCGCGGGCAAGTCGACGCTGGGCCAGATGCTGGCCGAGGACCTGGAGATTCCCTTCATCGAGCTGAGCCGCGAGATCGAGAAGCTCGCTGGCTGCAGCGTGCGCGAGATCCACGACCTGTACGGAACCAACGCCTACCGCCGCTACGAGCGCCGCGCGCTGGAAGAGGCGGTGCAGATCTACAGCGAGGTGGTGATCGCCACGCCCGGCGGCATCGTCTCCGACCCGGCCACCTTCAACGAGCTGCTCGCGCACTGCACCACCGTGTGGCTGCAGGCCGCCCCCGAGGAGCACATGGGCCGCGTGGCCGCCCAGGGCGACACCCGCCCGATGGCCGCCAGCAAGGAAGCGATGGAAGACCTGCGCCGCATCCTGAATGGCCGCGCCGCCTTCTATTCGAAGGCCGACCTGTCGGTGGACACCAGCGGCAAGACCCTGTCGCAGAGCTTCCAGGCACTCCGGGCGGTCGCCCGGCAGTCCATGGGGCTCGCTTAGCTCACCCCCAGGCTTCGCGCACTTCGTGTCGCTACGCCAACCCCCTTCCGGGGGCAACACCAGCGGCGCGGCAAAGCCGGTTCCGCGGTGTTCCTGGAAAAGTCTCCGGGAGCCTGAATCGGGCTGAAATCTGAAAAAAAGTGCAGCAGGCATTGACTTGCCTGTTTGCATGCAGCATGATGCATGTCATCGGAGCAAGAAAGTGCATTATCTTTCCTGTTCACGGTTTCCGAACACTGCCCCACAGGAGACTTCCGCATGACCGACACCACCACGCTCCAGGCGCCCCAGCGCGTCGACTACCGCACCGAACCCGGCCAGTACCGCCACTGGTCGTTGAGCTTCGACGGCGCCATCGCGCGCCTCGTGCTCGACATCGCGGAAGACGGCGGCATCCGCCCCGGCTACAAGCTCAAGCTCAACAGCTACGACCTGGGCGTGGACGTGGAGCTCAACGACGCGCTCAACCGCGTGCGCTTCGAGCACCCCGAGGTGCGCACCGTGATCGTCACCAGCGGCAAGGACCGCATCTTCTGCTCGGGCGCCAACATCTTCATGCTGGGCGTCTCCACCCATGCCTGGAAGGTCAACTTCTGCAAGTTCACCAACGAGACGCGCAACGGCATCGAAGACTCCTCGAAGCACTCGGGCCTGAAGTTCCTCGCGGCCGTGAACGGTGCCTGCGCGGGCGGCGGCTACGAGCTGGCGCTGGCCTGCGACGAGATCCTGCTGGTGGACGACCGCTCCTCCGCCGTGTCGCTGCCCGAAGTGCCCCTGCTGGGCGTGCTGCCCGGCACCGGCGGCCTGACCCGCGTGACCGACAAGCGCCACGTGCGCCATGACCTCGCCGACATCTTCTGCACCAGCGTCGAAGGCGTGCGCGGACAGCGCGCGGTCGAATGGCGCCTGGTCGACGCCGTGGCCAAGCCCGCGCAGTTCGCCGCCGCCGTGCAGGAACGCGCCTCGCAGCTCGCCGCCGGCAGCGACCGCCCCGCCAACGGCAAGGGCGTGTCGCTGACGCGCATCGAGCGCACCGACAGCGCCGACGGCATTTCGTATGCGAACGTCGATGTGCAGATCGACCGCAGCAAGCGCACCGCCACCATCACCGTGAAGGCACCCACCGGCGCGCAGCCGGCCGACATCGCCGCCATCGAGGCGGCGGGCGCCGCATGGTGGCCGCTCGCGATGTGCCGCGAGCTCGACGACGCCATCCTCAACCTGCGCACCAACGAGCTCGACGTCGGCACCTGGCTGCTCAAGACCGAGGGCGACGCCGCCGCCGTGCTCGCCTCGGACGCGGTGATGCTCGCCAACAAGGACCACTGGCTGGTGCGCGAAACCATCGGCGCGCTGCGTCGCACGCTGGCTCGCCTCGATGTTTCTTCGCGCAGCCTGTTCGCGCTGGTGGACGCCGGCTCGTGCTTCGCCGGCACGCTGGCCGAGCTGGCCTTCGCGGCCGACCGCACCTACATGCTCGCACTGCCCGACGACGCCGCGCGTGCGCCCAAGCTCACGCTGGACGAATTCAACTTCGGCTTCTTCCCGATGGTGAACGACCAGAGCCGCCTGCAACGCCGCTTCTATGAAGAGGCCGCGCCGCTGGAAGCCGCGCGCGCCGCCGCCGGCAAGGCGCTCGACGCCGACGAGGCGCTGAAGCTGGGCCTGGTGACCGCCGCGCCCGACGACATCGACTGGGACGACGAGATCCGCATCGCCATCGAGGAGCGCGCCGCGATGTCGCCCGACTCGCTCACCGGCCTGGAAGCCAACCTGCGCTTCGCGAGCAAGGAGAACATGGTCACCCGCATCTTCGGCCGCCTCTCGGCCTGGCAGAACTGGATCTTCAACCGCCCCAACGCCGTCGGCGAGAAGGGCGCGCTGAAGGTCTACGGCACCGGCCAGAAGGCTGGCTTCGACCTGAACCGCGTTTGAACTGGCAGTCCGCACAACCCAAGGAACAACGATGAGCACGATCAACTACAGCGAGAAGATCCCCAACAACGTCAACCTCGGCGAAGACCGCACGCTGCAGCGCGCGCTCGAGGGCTGGCAGCCGAACTTCATCAACTGGTGGGACGACGTGGGCCCCGAGGGCTCGACCAACCACGAGGTGTACCTGCGCACGGCCGTGAGCGTCGACCCGCAGGGCTGGGCCCAGTTCGGCCACGTGAAGATGCGCGACTACCGCTGGGGCATCTTCCTGAACCCGGGCGACGCCAACCGCGAGATCCACTTCGGCGACCACAAGGGCGAGAAGGCCTGGCAGGACGTGCCCGGCGAGCACCGCGCCAACCTGCGCCGCATCATCGTGACGCAGGGCGACACCGAGCCCGCGTCGGTGGAGCAGCAGCGCCACCTGGGCCTGACCGCGCCCAGCATGTACGACCTGCGCAACCTGTTCCAGATCAACGTGGAAGAGGGCCGCCACCTGTGGGCCATGGTCTACCTGCTGCACAAGCACTTCGGCCGCGACGGCCGCGAGGAAGCCGAGGCCCTGCTGCAGCGCACCTCGGGCGACGAGAACAATCCGCGCATCCTGGGCGCCTTCAACGAACGCACGCCCGACTGGCTCGCGTTCTTCATGTTCACGTACTTCACCGACCGCGACGGCAAGTTCCAGCTGTCGGCGCTGGCCGAGAGCGCCTTCGATCCGCTGGCGCGCACCACGAAGTTCATGCTGACCGAGGAAGCCCACCACATGTTCGTGGGCGAGAGCGGCGTGTCGCGCGTCATTGCGCGCACCGCGCAGGTCATGAACGAGCTGAAGACCGACGACCCGCAGAAGGTGCGCGCGGCCGGCTGCATCGACCTGGGCACCATCCAGCGCTACCTGAACTTCCACTACAGCGTGACCATCGACCTGTTCGGCGCCGACCAGTCGAGCAACGCCGCCATCTTCTACAGCTCGGGCCTGAAGGGCCGCTACGAGGAAGGCAAGCGCACCGACGACCACGTGCTCAAGGGCCAGACCTACAAGGTGCTCGAGGTGAAGGACGGCCAGCTCGTCGAGAAGGACGTGCCGATGCTCAACGCGCTCAACGAAGTGCTGCGCGACGACTTCATCAAGGACTCGGTGGCCGGCGTGGGCCGCTGGAACAAGGTGCTGGAAAAGGCCGGCATCCCGACCCGCCTGGTGGTGCCGCACAAGGCCTTCAACCGCCAGATCGGCGCGCTCGCCGGCATCAAGATGTCGCCGGAAGGCCGCGTGGTGAACGACATGGAATGGGCCGCCAAGCGCGACGAGTGGTTGCCCAGTGCCGAAGACTTCGCTTTCGTGGCATCGTTGATGGGCCGCGTGGTGGAGCCGGGCAAGTTCGCGGGCTGGATCTCGCCGCCGGTGATGGGCATCAACCGGCAGCCGGTCGATTTCGAGTACGTGCGCTTCGGTTGATTGGTATTTGGGTATTGCTCCTTCCCCCTCTGGGGGAAGGCTGGGATGGGGGCAAGCAGCGTGACCACGACAAGCGCCGCGTGCCCCCACCCAACCCTCCCCCAGCGGGGGAGGGCTCTAGGAGAACAACATGGACATGGCCGTCGAAGCCGGGATCATCAAGCAGCACCTGATCGACCCCGAGATCTGTATCCGCTGCAACACCTGCGAGGCCACCTGCCCCGTCAACGCGATCACGCACGACGACAACAACTATGTCGTGCGCGCCGACATCTGCAACGGCTGCATGGCCTGCATCTCGCCGTGCCCGACGGGCTCCATCGACAACTGGCGAACCATGCCGTTGGTGCGTGCGTATTCCATCGAGGAGCAGTTCACGTGGGAATCGCTGCCGGCGGAGCTTTCGCCTGAAGAGCTCGAGGCGGCCGGCGTTTCGGCGGACGTGGCGGGCGACCCTGAAGCCGCGGTGCCCGCGCAGACGCAGGCACAGGCCCAGGCGGCGGTCGAATCGCTGGAGCCGGCCTTCAACTCCGCGCAGTACGGCGCCACCGTGCCGCCCTGGTCGGCGGCGCACGCCTACACCAACCTCTTTCCGCCGAAGACGCCGACCATCGCCACCGTGGTGGGCAACTTCAACTGCACCGAGGCCGGCTTCGACAGCGAGACGCACCACATCGTGCTCGACTTCGGCGTGGTGCCGTTCCCGGTGCTCGAAGGCCAGTCGATCGGTATCGTGCCGCCGGGCGTCGACGCCATCGGCAAGCGCCACCATGCGCGCCAGTATTCGGTGGCCAGCCCGCGCAACGGCGAGCGGCCCGGCTACAACAACGTCTCGCTCACCGTGAAGCGCGTGACCGAGGACCACGAGGGCGAGCCGGTGCGCGGCGTGTGCTCCAACTACGTGTGCGACCTGAAGGTGGGCGACACGGTGCAGGTGGTGGGGCCCTTCGGCTCCTCGTTCCTGATGCCGAACCATCCCCGCTCGCACATCGTGATGATCTGCACCGGCACCGGCAGCGCCCCCATGCGCGCCATGACCGAGTGGCGCCGCCGCCTGCGCAAGAGCGGCAAGTTCGAGGGCGGCAAGCTGATGCTGTTCTTCGGTGCGCGCACGCAGCAGGAGCTGCCGTACTTCGGCCCGCTGCAGTCGCTGCCCAAGGACTTCATCGACATCAACCTCGCGTTCTCGCGCACGCCGGGGCAACCCAAGCGCTACGTGCAGGACCTGATGCGCGAGCGCGCCGCCGACCTGGCCGCGCTGCTCAAGGACGGCGCCAGCCATTTCTACGTGTGCGGCCTGAAGAGCATGGAAGAGGGCGTGGTGCTCGCGCTGCGCGACGTGGCCAAAGATGCGGGGCTCGACTGGGACACGGTGGGCGCCGCGCTGAAGCGCGAAGGCCGCCTGCACCTCGAAACGTACTGAGCTGCGGCGAATGAAGTTCGCCGACTTCCACGCGGGCCAGGTCATCGAGGCCGGGCCCTATGTGCTCACGGAGGCCGAGCTCGTGCAGTTCGCGCGGGCCTACGACCCGCAGTGGTTCCACACCGATGCGGAAGCGGCCGCCGACAGCCCTTTCGGCGGTCTCATCGCGAGCGGCTGGCATACCTGCTCCATCGCGATGAAGCTGGTGGTTGGGGCTGCGCTCGCCGGTTCCGAATCCTTCGCATCGCCGGGACTGGAGCACGTGCGCTGGCCCAACCCGGTAAGGCCGGGCGACGCGCTGCGGCTGGTGGCGGACGTGATCGAGGTGCGCCGCTCCGAGAAGCGCCCGACGCTCGGCATCCTGCGCTGGCGCTGGCGGCTCTTCAACCAGCGCGAGCTGATGGTGCTCGACGCAGAGGTCACGAGCCTGTTCAAGCTCAAGCCTGCCGACTGACAGAAAGAAGAAACGAGACGAAACAACGAGAAAAAGGCCCGCGGCGCACCGGCACCGCGGGCCTTTCTCATCGGGCCGAAGTCGTCGTTACTTCTTGATGTCGACCGCGCCCGAACCCTGGGCCTTGCCATGAGCCTTCGCGCCGACGGCAGGTGCCTTCACCGCGCCGCCGGCCGAGCCGACAGCACCGGTTGCGCCTTCGAGCGTGCCGCCCACGGTGTTGGTCACGCCGCCCACGGCGTTCGTGGCTCCACCGACCGCATTGGTGGCACCGCCGACGGCGCCGGTCGCACCGTTCACCAGGCCGCCGACTGCATTGCCCGCGCCGCCTGCAGCGCCGCC
The DNA here is from genome assembly GCF_003965815.1 of Variovorax gossypii. Classification (GTDB taxonomy): domain Bacteria; phylum Pseudomonadota; class Gammaproteobacteria; order Burkholderiales; family Burkholderiaceae_C; genus Variovorax; species Variovorax gossypii. The sequence goes on from NZ_RXOE01000007.1 coordinate 14,568, forward strand.
GGCATTCGTGTTCGCGCTGGCACCCGCATTGGCACCGGTCGCCGCGCCCGCGTTGCCGCGTGTGCCCGTGCCGGAGCCCGACGCATTCACGTCGGCATTGACCCCGACGCCGACCCCGACGCCTTGCGCCTGGGCTGCGCCGCCGATGGCCAGCAGGCCTGCGAGCAGGGCGCCGAGGACGATGCGGTTGTGTTGCTTTTGCTGCTTCATGGGTGACTGTTCCTTTCGTTGCATGGTCACGTTTCAATGAACCGACCGGAGTTCGATCGGTTCGGGGGCAACCATGGCCGGGCCGGGATCTGTCGCCATGTGCGCCACAGTCGCCCGAACGTGTGGGAATCGGCTGTCGGCGGAATCGGGGGCTCGGACGTTAGCCCCGCCCTGCTCAAGGCAGCAGATGCGCGCTGAAGAAAGCTGTTGTCTTGCGATTCACTTCCGGCAGCACGCCCGCGCGGTCGAAGCCGGGGGGGTCGTCAAGCATGTCGCCGACCAGCCCCGTGAGGCCCGGAGGCGGGGGCGAGAGCAGTGCACCGTGGCCACCGGTGGGCATGTCCGCGATCAGCTCGCAGCGCGGCAGGCAGGCCGCCAGCACGCGGTCGCTGTGGAAGCGCGGAATGAGCCATCGGTCATGCTGCGCGGTGATCAGGCCGAGCGGCACGCGCGGATTGGCCAGCGAGGCCATGTCGAAATCGGCCGACGAGGGCACGCCCGCCACGATGGCGGCGATGCGCAGGTCTGTGTGTTCGCGCGGCGCGGCGTCGTCGAAGCGATGATGGATGACGAACAGCGCGGCCCATTTCCTGATGCTGTCCAAAGGCCCACCGGTCAGCCGCGTGATGAGCCCGACGCAGGACTGGAAGTCGTCCACCAGGTTCGCCTCGCAGTGCTGCATGAACCCGGCCGGCGACCACTGCCCGCCCGCGAGGCTCAATGCCGTGTGGCCGCCCGCCGACATGCCGTACATGCCGACCTTGTCGAGATGCAGCAGCGGCGCGAATCGCGGGTCGCGCCCTACCGCGTCGATGGCGCGCGACACCTCGGCCGGACGCATCGACCAGCTGTCGGGGCCGGGATTGCTGTCGTCCTTGTAGTTGTCGGCCTTGTGTTCGGGCATGGCGACGATGAAGCCGGCATCGACGAGGCTGCGCGCGATGTCCGCATGCACCCACGGCGCGCCGCCCGAGCCGTGCGAGACGACGACCAGCCGGCCGTTGCCGCGCACCGGCGCCCCCTGCACGGCGAGGTCGAAGTTGAAGCGCCCGCGCCGGGTGGGCTGGGCCGTATCGGCGGACGGGTAGAACACCGTTACCGGGCCGTCGCCGGGCGCGGCGGGAATTTCCGCGAGTCCCATCGAGGCGTGAACCCCGCCGGACCACAGTGCCAGCAGCAGGTACAGGAAATACAGATGTCTTCTCATCGAACCAACTCCTTGTCGTCATCGAGGGCCCACGCCCACGGTGATTGCACGATGCCGGGCGACGCGGCTCGCGTCTCGCCGAAACCTGCAAGCGCGGCTTTCGGCCAGAGATTTCAGGAATCGGCCAGCTTCTTCTTGCGGAATTCGGTGGGCGTGAGGCCGGTGGCGGCCTTGAATGCGCGGTTGAACGGGCCGATGGACTGGAAGCCCGCGGTCAGTGCGATGGTCAGCACCGGCAGCTCGCGTTTCGAGGAATCGGCCAGAGCAGCCGTCGCTTCAGCGAGCCGGAAGCCGTTGACGAAGGCATTGAAATTGCGATGGCCCAGCCGCTGGTTGATGAGGCGGCGAAGCCGGTACTCGGGCACCGACAGGCGGGCGGCGAGGGTGGCGATGCTCAGGTCTTCGCTGCGGTAGGCGTGCTCGACCACCATGGCGTGCTGCAGGGATTCGGCGAGGCGGTCTTCGGCGGGGTCGGGAGCTGGCTCGGGTCCCGGTTCAGGGGGAGGAGGATCGGCGGGTGCTTCGATGGGAGGTTGTGGTGCCAGCGGCGCTGGTGGCGATGCCTCCGCAACGGCGGGCGGCAGGTCTGGTATCAACAGCGGGATCGCGGCCGGCGCCTGCGCCGCCGGAAAGAGCTCCGACCCCGCCAGCCGCACCATCCGCCACACCACCACCGCCACGATCAGCAGCAGCATCGCCACGTCGGCCGTGGCGGACGGGCCCGAAAGCTGACCGCGAGGCGAGGCCAGCCGCACGGCCAGCATGCCGAGGCTGTAGCCGATGCCCGTCGCCACGATGAACAGGCGCAGCCGGCGCCGGCCTTCCACCAGGTCCGCGCGCCATTGTGAAGCCGCCGCCATCGCGGCCAGCACCGCGAACACCAGCGGCACTGCGCGCTGGATGATGATCGTCACCGGCGCGAGCACCGAGGCACTCCCTGTGACGATCGCGCAGTTGAGTGCCGCCAGCGCCGCCACGGCGAGCCATGAGGCGGCGTGCACCGGCCGCAGGGCGAAATCGTCATCGAACAGCGCCCGGACGAACACCCAGAACAGCACCGCGTTGCCGACGGAGACCGCAACGAAGGGGGCCTGCCATGTGCGCGGCACCGAGGCTTCGAACATCGGCGTGGAGCCGATGACCTGGATGCACAGCCCCAGCGCGAGCAACACGCCCGCGCGCGCCGACGGCAGGCGAGGGCGGTCGCGGCCGAGGATCAGCGTGAGCACGAGCAACAGGGCCAGCAGCACTCCGCGCAGGGCGGCGTCGAGCAGGCTTGACGAAAGTGGCAGCGCTGTCATCAGGTGGCGTGCGTTTGGCGGCGGCCGACGATAACAGGCGGCTCAGCCTTTTGCTCGCTCCTAAAGCTGCATCTTTATCTTGTAGGCCCGAAGTTGTCGGACTCGTGCAAGGAAGCGCTCATCAATCTGTGCATTCGCTACCGCCTTGCCGATGAGGCTATTGATTGTTTCCAGCCTTTTCGCCGGGTCCTGCATGCACAGAGTATTGATCGTGTTCCATAGCTCAAGCTCGCGCCTTGGCTGAACGGCAATGCGGTCACCGGCGATCAGCACTCCCGTCACAATCTTGGGCTGACTCGCCGTGTAGACACGATCACTGTGGTATCTGAACCCATGGCGGTGAACTATTTGCTTTGCCGCCCAGAGGAAGCGAGGAGTTGCGTTCACGCCTGACCACGTCAGATCGTCGACGTAATAACTGTCCCTGACTTCGTGTCTGACCGAATGCCTGTGTAACTCGTCAAACATAGGCTTCGCCGAGAAGAAGGCCAACAATTGACTGGCGCTGCTTCCTATGGGGAGGTGGCCGTTCGCAGTGCAGAGTCTTGCTAACAGGCCCGATACGTCGGGGCTGCATTGAAGACCACTATTAAAGAACCGATACACATGAGCGGATGACACCGAGGCATAGAACTTCTTGATGTCGAGTTTGACGAGGGGAACCAAACCAACATGAACTCGAGCGTTCGTAATGTAAGAGCGCTGCTTGCACCCCGAGTGCAAATAGTCGGGCTTCTCGATGCAGTTGAGTATCTGGAAGATGCGCCTATGCAGCCGCGCCAATGCGGGCTTTGGAAGTTCCACTGATCTCTTTTTCCCGGCGTACACCACATCGAAACGCCGATAGTTGTCCGTTTGATTTGCCAATGCCTCTAGTTTTGGCAGGTTGGAAAAAAGAACGGCGGCCAGCCTTCGTCGGCTTCGAATCTTGTAGAGCGGGCTCTCGTTGATCGGATAGCTTCTTGAAGCGGGCAAGTGGTCCTCACGTCAAAAGGCGCGCGCGGATCAGAACTCATGCATGGTTGACTTCGACGCAGCGGGCGTTACCGATGTCTCCATTCACTGAATATGCGGACCAGAGGACATCCCTCAGCTTGTCCCAGATTTCCAGAAGGACGGCGATGAACCTCGCGATCCACACTACGCTCCGTGCAATCTGGCTAAACATCGGCTTTGTCGATGCCCGCTGGCGACTTGGGCGCCTACGCTTCTTCTTAGTCATGTCATGACTCCTTCTTCAACCCGGCCTCGCGACGTGCGAGGCCTCTCGTCCGAGTTGGAGAAAGTGGGAGAGCGCCAGCAGTTTTACCTCTGGACCACTAGTTTCGGCTTCAAACTCGCCTGAAGCCGAAGCTGCCAAGACAAGCAGTCATCGCGACTACGTCGTCACTAGAAATAAAGGTCGTCGCAAGACTCCGTGTCCCGGCAGATGCCAGAAATCTTTCGATTTCCCCGGGCCCCGTCACCGTGGCCCCGCTCTTGACGAGTGCACCCTTTAGCCCAAGCGAGAGGAAATCTACATCTGTCTGTCAGCTCATACAAGAGGGCTTTCCGCTGTTGCTTGAGACACCTGTCGTTCTCCAAAGACCCACCTTTTCTCAAGGGTTCAGTGCCTGTTTGACTACGCCTTCATTGTTCTTCATTGTTATGCAACTCATAATGTTGCATGAAACGAGACAGCAAGCTTTCAGCCGTCCTGCACGTGCTGCTGCACATGGCCGAGATGAAGACGCCCGTCACCTCCGAGTCGCTCGCGATCGCGATGCAGACCAATCCGGTGGTGGTGCGCCGGCTCATGGCCGGCCTGCGGCAGTCGGGGTTCGTGAGTTCCGCCAAGGGGCATGGCGGTGGCTGGGTGCTGTCTTGCACCTTGACGGCGGTGACGCTGGGCGACATCCACAACGCCGTCGGCGCGCCTGCGCTGCTGGCCATGGGCAACCGTACCGAGAGCCCGGGCTGCATCGTCGAGCAGGCCGTGAACGCGGCACTCGACGGCGTGTGCGACGAGGCCGAGGCGCTGCTGCTCAGGCGCTTCAACAGCATCACGCTGGCGGATCTCTCCAGGGACTTTCATCGCCGCATGACTGGCGGCGGCTTCACATTGAAGGACATCGAACATGCGTCATGACGCTCTCATCGTGGGCGGCAGCTTCGCCGGCCTTTCCGCCGCCATGCAGCTTGCCCGGGCGCGACGCAAGGTCTGCGTCGTCGACGCGGGCGCGCCGCGCAACCGCTTTGCCGCCGCGTCGCACGGCTTCTTCGGGCAGGACGGCGTGCCGCCGCTGAAGATGATTGCCGACGCGCGCGACAAGCTGCTCGCGTATCCCACCGTCGAGTTCGTCAAGGCCAGCGTGGTGCAAGCGAGCACCGATGGCGCAGCGGGGTTCACTGTTTCATTGAGCAATGGCGAACGCCGCGCGGCCGGCAAGCTGTTGCTGGCGTTCGGCGTGCAGGATGGCCTGCCGGAGGTTCCCGGCCTTGGCGAGCGCTGGGGCGAGAGCGTGCTGCACTGTCCGTACTGCCACGGCTACGAGTTCAGCGAGCGCCAGCTGGGCGTGCTCTATCACCACGGAGTGCAACCGCCGGACCACGCGCTGCTGATCGCCGAATGGGGCCCGACCACTCTCTTCCTGAACGGCGGCGAGGCGCCAGATGCCGAGGCATGTGCGAAGTTGCAGGCGCGAGGCGTGACGATCGAGTCGGGTCGCATCGCGGGTCTGGAAGGAGAGGGGCGCAGCCTGACCGGCGTGCGTATCGACGACGGCCGGCTGTTGCCCATCGAGGCGCTCTACGTCGCACCGCGCACGCGCCCGGCGAGCCCGCTGGCTGAGCAGCTGGGCTGCGCCTTCGACGACGGCCCGCTCGGCAAGGTACTGCGCGTCGACGCGATGAAGATGACTACCGTGCCCGGCGCCTACGCCGCGGGCGATCTCGCGATGATGTTCTCCAACGCCACGCTGGCCTCGGCGGACGGACTGTCTGCTGGCGTGTCGATGCACCGGTCGATGGTCTTCGACGTCTGAAGGGGAGAAAAAGAACTTTTTTCGGCGATTCGGAAAAATCGGCCCCAAATCACCCTATAATCTGAGGCTCACGCGGGAATAGCTCAGTTGGTAGAGCGCAACCTTGCCAAGGTTGAGGTCGAGAGTTCGAGACTCTTTTCCCGCTCCACATTGCAGAAAAAGGCCACCTCATCGGTGGCCTTTTTCATTTGGGCGCCTGTTCAGCGGTCTGCATGCTTCAACAGGTAGGTGTTCGAGATCGCCTTGAACGACAGCCCGCCGTCCAGACGCTTGAACACCACCCCTTCGCGCGAAGTGCCCGGGTTCAGCGACGGCCCTTCGGCGTACGCCAGCACCCCGGCCATCGATCCATCGAAGCGGTCGAGTGCGGCCACTTCGAGCAGCGGCACGCTGCGCACCGTCGCTCCCAGCACGCGCAGTGCATCGATCACTGCGTTGCGCTCGTCCATGCCGCAGTAAGCGCCACGGTCGATGTCGAATACATCGAAGACGTGGAACTGCTGCCCGCGCAGCTTCTCCGGATTGCCCTGGATGCCCTCTCCGATGATCTCGCCCTGCAGAGCCAGGTTGCGGCCCAGCGTCGCGAGCACTTCCAGCAGGCGGTCTTCCCGCGCCACGCGCCACAGGCTGTTTCCCGGGGTTTCGCGCAGCTGCCAGTTGCGCCCGCACACGCCGACTGCACCTGCGTTGTGGAACACGGTCATGCTCGATCCGTCGAGCTTGACCGTGACCTCGAACGCAAGCCCGTCATTTGCTGCAAGCACTTCCGGCAGGTTCTGGATGCGCTCCTGGTCGGTCTTGGAGATGAAGGACGGGAACGGGCCTTCCACTTCGCCAGACAGGCAGGCCGGGATCACAGGCTCCCATTTGCCGATGCCCAGCAGCTCCGCCCAATCGCGGTGGCGTAGATCAGGATCGGCCAGCGCGAGCGCGTCGATCTCCGGGAACTGCGACAGCGGCAGGATCAGTCCCTGTGAAATCTGGCCGCGCAGCTTCATCGTGCGAAGCCGAACACCGCGCTGTTCGTTCCAGGTGATCGCGGCTTTTTCGAGAAAGGCGAAGCGCGGGTCGTCGAGCGGCAGGAACGCGTCGATCTCGAAGAAGACGCAGCGATCGCCAACGGCGAACTCCCCCTTCTTGATGACGACGCTCCAGCCTTCGACGACGGCGCATTCGATGGCGTCAGCCCCGGGGATGGGACGGACGAAGTCGACGGTGCGGACGGTGACAAGTTTGCGCATGGTTGTTTTCTCCCTGTGGTTGATGGTGACGCAAAAAGAAAAGAGGCCCGGAACCATTCGGTGTCCGGGCCTCTTTGAAAAGAAAGAGTTCTGAAGCGGTGCGCGCTATGCGCCGACTCCACCCGGTGAGGCCTGGTTGCCCGTTTGCTGCTGGCCGATTGCATGGCCCGCGACGTACACGAACGCGTGACCCGTTGTCGGGTTCGCGTTGCTGACGTTCTTGGCGATGACCAGTGTGGTGCTCACGGAGTGGCTTTCGGATGAGTGCGGTTTGCTTCTTGTGTTGTCGGCGATCCTTGCGGCGAGACCGCGAAGGGAGCCGGACTGTAAAGAGTGTTTATGCCGGCGTCAACCCCTCGCCGGCAACACAGTCCCCCGGCTCTCCCCGAACCCGATGCGCGCATGCCCCGGCTTCTCGCACCAGCCGCGCAGCAGCACCGCGTCGCCGTCTTCCAGGAAGCCGCGCTGCTCGCCGTTGGCCAGCGTCACCGGGCTTTGCGCGGCGCGTGTCAACTCGATGATCGCGCCGGCTTCGCCTTCGCCGGGGCCCGAGATCGTGCCGCTGCCGAACAGGTCGCCCGGGTTAAGGCTGCAGCCGCCCATCGTGTGGTGCGTCACCATCTGCGCCACGGTCCAGTACTGATGCCGGAAGCTGGTCGACGAAAGCCGCGACGCTCCGGTCTTTTCGCTGCGGGCCTTCTCGCTCTCCAGCCACACCTCCAGCCGGATGTCGATCGCGCCGCCATCGCGGTTCGCCGGGTTTTCCAGGTACGCGAGCGGCTGCGGCTCGTTGGCCGGACGGGTCCATGCCTGCCGGTAGGGCGCGAGCGCTTCCATGGTCACGATCCATGGCGAGATCGTGGTGGCGAAGTTCTTCGCGAGGAAGGGGCCGAGCGGCGCCATTTCCCAGAACTGGATGTCGCGCGCCGACCAGTCGTTGAGCAGGCAGATGCCGAAGATGTGCTCTTCCGCGCGCTCGAGCGGAATGGGCTCGCCTTGCGCGTTGCCCGTGCCGATCCACACGCCGAGCTCCAGCTCGTAGTCGAGCCGCGCGCAGGCCTGGCAGGTCGGCGCCTTCGCGCCCGGCGCCATCGCCTGCCCCATCGGGCGGTGGAAGCGCTGGCCGCTCACGCCGATGGTCGACACGCGCCCGTGGTACGCGATCGGGATCCAGCGGAAGTTGGGCGTCACGTCGCCGTCGGGATTCATCAGGCGGCTGATGTTCAGCGCGTGGTCGATCGAGGTGTAGAAGTCGGTGTAGTCGCCGATGCGCGCGGGCACGGTGTACTCGGCTTCGGCCTGCGGCACGAGGCAGTCGCGCACGGCCTGCACCGCGGCGACGGGCGCGTCGTTCTTCAGCAGGGCGAAGAGTGCGTGGCGCAGTGCCTTCCATGCGGCGGGGCCGAGTGCGAAGAAGTCGTTCAGCGCGGGCTGCGCGGCAGTCTTCGCCGCGTCGAGGGCGAGACCGTCGAGCTGCTGCAGCCTCGCGAGCGCCGCCAGGTCCAGCACCTGGTCGCCGATGGCGACGCCGCCGCGAAATGCCTCGTTGCTGCCGGCGCGGCGGAACACCGCGTGCGGCAGGTTCTGGATCGGGAAGTCGCTGCCCTGCGCGTTGGCCGATTCGACCCAGCTGCGCGCGTGAACGTCGTGCGTATGGTTGAGTGCGATGCTCATGGTGAACGGAACCTCAGGCCGAAGCCATCAGCGCGTCGTCGAAGATCGCGACCGCGCGGGTCCAGCCGGCCGACGCGCCGCGGATCTTGTGCGGGAAGCAGCTGATGTAGAAGCCCGTGGGCGGCAGCGCCTCCAGGTTGTGCAGCTTCTCGATATGGCAGTAGCCGATGTCGCGGCCGGCCTTGTGGCCTTCCCAGATCAGCGAGGCGTCGTGCGTCTCGCCGTACTTCTTGGCGGTGTGCACGAAGGGCGCGTCCCAGCTCCACGCGTCGGTGCCGGTGAGGCGCACGCCGCGCTCCAGCAGGTACATCGTCGCCTCGTAGCCCATGCCGGCACCGGCGGACACGTAGTCGGGATGGCCGTAGCGCGAGCCGGCGCGCGTGTTGACCACCACGATCTCCAGCGGGCTCAGCGTGTGGCCGATGCGCTTGAGTTCGGCCTCGACATCGTCGGCGGTGACCACGTACCCGTCCGTGAAGTGGCGGAAGTCGAGTTTCACGCCGGGCTGGAAGCACCATTCGAGCGGCACGTCGTGGATGGCGATCGCGGGCTTCTTCTCACCCAGCGCCTTGTCCATGGTCGAGTGGAAGTGATAGGGCGCGTCGAGGTGCGTGCCGTTGTGCGTCGACAGCTGCACCAGCTCCACCGCCCAGCCTTCGCCGTCGGGCAGGTCTTCCTTCTTCAGGCCGGGGAAGAAGGGTTCGATCTGCTCGTAGGTCTGCTCGTGCGTGAAGTACTGGATCTTCGGCGCGAAGGCCGGCGGGTCGGAGAGCACATCGTTCTCGAGAAAGATCGATAGGTCGACGAATTTGCGTGGCATGAAGAGGCTCCTTGTGGGGTGTACGTGTTGGAGGAGGGCAGGAAGACGAAGGAATCAGGGGCGCTGCCAGCGCAGCAGGCGTTGTTCGGCGAAGGCCAGCAATGCATTGCTCACGAAGCCGATGAGCCCCAGCAGCACGATGCCGGCGAACAGGTCGCTCGCGCGGAAGGCGCGCGCGGCCAGCAGGATGGCCTGGCCCAGGCCGCTTTGCGAGGCGATCATCTCGCCCACCACCGCGACGATGAGCGCGATGGTCAGCGCGAGCCGCATGCCGGCCAGGATGTCGGGCATCGCGTTGGGTAGTCCCATCTTCCAGATGTATGCGGCGCGCGACATCTGCAGGCAGCGCGCCACTTCCGACAGGCGCGGCTCCACGGCAGCGAAGCCGTGCACCGTTGCCAGCAGCACCGGCCACATCGCGCCGAACGCGACCACGAAGAGCACCATGCCGGGGCTCAGCCCGAAGATGGAGATGGCCAGCGGCAGCAGTGCCGAGGCGGGCAGGGGGCGGATGAATTCGAGCGTGGGCTGCACCCATGCGCGCACCTGGGGCGACACGCCGATGGCCGCGCCCAGCAGCACGCCGAAGAGCGAGGCGAGCAGCCAGCCTTCGACCATGCGGCCCACGGTGGCGCGCGTGAATGCCAGCAGCTCGCCGTTGCCGTCGCCGCCCGCAAGATTCAGCCCCTCGAGCAGGCTGGCGAAAGTGGCCTGCGGCGTCGGCAGGAACACGCGGCTGACCCAGCCCGCGTTGCTCGCCACCCACCACAGCGCGACGAGCGCCAGCAGCACGCCCAGCGACCCGAGCCGGTAAACGCCGACGCGGTTGTCGTTTCCGTTCATGCCTGGACCCCCATGCGCCGCGACACCGCGCGCTGCAGCACCAGCATGCCCGCGTTGACCGCGAAGCCCACCACGCCGATCCAGCCCAGCCAGGCCAGCATCAGCGCCGGATCGAAGCTCTGCTGCGCGATCATCATCGCGTAGCCCATGCCGTTGGGATTGGCCGCGATCTCCACCGTCACGGCCACCACCAGCGCCACGGCAACGCCTAGCCGCAACGCGACGAACAGGCGCGGCACGATGGCCGGCAGCACGATCTTGAAGGCACGCTCGCGCGCCGAAAGCCCCAGCACGCGGCTCACTTCGAGCAACCGGGGCTCGACCTGCTGCACCGCCGCCTGCACCAGCACCAGCAGCGGCCAGAAGGTCGCGAAGGCGACGATGGCCAGCTCCATGCGCACGCCGAAGCCGAAGCCCAGCATCGCGAGCGGAATCAGCGCCACGGAAGGCACGGGCCGCAGCACCTCGATGGAGACCGACCCGAGCTGCGCCGCGCGGCGCGAGAGCCCGAGCACCACGCCCAATGCGATGCCGAGCACCGCACCCAGCAGCAGGCCTAGCGCCGCAGTGCCGAGCGTGAAGCCGGTGGCCTGCCAGAGCGAGCCGTCGAGCGCGGCACCCACGAAGGCCTTGGCGGCGGCGCTCGGCGGCGCGAGCGCATCGCTGCCCAGCGCGGCCGCGCGCCGTGCGTACCACTCGAAGGCGCCGATCAGCACGACGGGAAACACCCATGGCCGCAGCCAGCGGAAGAGGCGGTTCTCAGTCATGGCCCTGCTCGATGAAGGCGAACAGCTCGCGCCGCAGATGCAGGTATTCCGGATGCTCCTTGGTCGAGAGCTGGTCGCGCGGGCGCGGGATCTTCACGTCGATCATCCGCGCAAGGCTGGGCCGCCCGGGCCCCGGATTGGCCTGCAGCGCGATCACGCGGTCGCCGAGGTAGATGGCCTCTTCCAGGTCGTGCGTGACGAAGAGCACCGTGAGCCCGTCCTCGCGCACCAGCCGCGCGAGCTCGTCCTGCAGGCTCTGTCGCGTGAGCGCGTCCAGCGCGCCGAAGGGCTCGTCCATCATCATCAGCTCGGGCTTCTGCGCGAGGCAACGGGCGATCTGCGCGCGCTGCTGCATGCCGCCGGAGAGCTGCACCGGAAACTTGTGCGCGTGCTTCGCGAGCCCGACCTTGCCGAGCACGTCGGCGATACGCGGTGCGCGCTCGGCTGCGGGAACGCCGGCCGCTTCGAGCGCCAGGCTCACGTTGCCTTCCACCGTGCGCCAGGGCAGCAGGGCGCGGCCGTAGTCCTGGAACACGAAAGCCACCTCGCGTGAAGGCTCGGTCATCTTCACGCCGTTGCGCCGCACCTCGCCCGCGCTGGCCGTGACCAGCCCGCTGGCCGCGCGCAGCAGCGTGGTCTTGCCGCAGCCGCTGGGGCCGACGATGCAGACGAACTCGCCGCGCGCCACGTCGAACGAAGTGGGCGAGAGGATCTCGCGCCCGCCGAGGCGGATGGTCACGCCGTCGAAGCGCAGGAAGGGAGTGGCTTGCATGGCGGAGCCGGCTGGCGGGTGGAAGGCGCCCGCCGGCAGTGCGGCGCGCGTGGTGACGGGAGAAGGTGCGGCGATCACTTGGCCACCAGCTTCGCCACGTCGATGTTCGTCTTGAGCATTTCCTGCTCCTTCATCAGCCCGGTCCAGTAGGCGAGCTGCTTCTCCGTCACCACGGGGCCGGGCGGCGAGACCTGCACCTTGGCCAGCACGTCGGGCGGAAGCTTGATGTACTTGCCGATCGATGCGCGCACCTTCGCGTCGTTCTTCGGCTGCTGCATGAACGATGCGGCCTCGACCAATGCCTCGCGGAATGCGCGCGCCGCCGCCGGGTTCTTCGCCACCCACTCGCGCTTGGCCGCGTGCACGATGGTCTGGTTGTTCTCGGGCAGGAAGGTCGAGTAGTACGAGGCCACGTAGCCCGCGCCGCTCTCGGTGATGCGGCTCATGAACGGGTCGGCCGACACCACCGCGTCGACCGACCCCCCGCGCAGCAGGTCGGCATGCTGCGGGAACGCGGCCTCGACGAAGTTGACCTTGCGGTAGTCCACACCGCTGTCCTTCAGCCAGGCGCGGAAGGTCACGTGCAGGAAGGCGCCCAGGCCCGGCACGCCGATCTTCTTGCCCACGCAGTCCTGCGCGCTCTTGATGCCAGAGCCCGCACGCGCCACCAGGCCGAAGCCGGTGATGGTCTTCGAAGTGAGGCCGCCGCCGGCCACCAGCACCAGGTCGAGTCCTCCGTCCACCGCCTGCAGGAACACCGAGGGCGTGGGGCCGCCGATCTGCAGCGAGTCGGACTGCAGCGCGGCCGGGATCGTCGAGTTCAGCGGAATGAACTTGAGCTCGACCTCGAGGCCGTGCTTCTTGAAGTAGCCCTCCTCGGCGGCCACGAACACCGATGCGAAGTCGGTCACGGCCGTGTAGCCGAACACGATCTTCGTGGCGGACTGTGCGCGCGAAGGCAGCGCGGCGGCAGCCGATGCCGCGGCGAGCGCCGACAGCAGGGTGCGTCGTTTCATCATGTCTTCTGTCTCCTGGGGGTGGTTTTCTTCTGCGTGGGGCGGGCGGTCTTCGGGCGCGGCAGCGCCGCGCGCAAGCCGCCGACGATGAAGTTCACGAGCATCGGCGCCACGGCGGGGTCGGCGCGCTTGTTCTCGCCGCGCGTGAGCCGTTCGATGCGGCTGTCGTTCAGGTGGTGCAGCAGCGCGCCCAGCGCGAACTGGTAGCCCCAGGCCGCCTGGCTGCGCGTGGCATGAGGCAGCGCGACGTGCAGCGCGTCGATGTAGGCCCCGGCCAGCGGATCGAAGTAGGCGCGCAGCACGCGGTCGGCTTCCTCGGTGGCGTGATAGAGCTCGCGCGCCACCAGCAACGCGTAGTACTCGCCCTCGGAGCTCGCGCGCAGCGCCAGCACGGGCGCGGTGAAGGCTTCGATGATGCGCTGCAGCGTGCGCGGATCGTCGGGGTCGATGTTCACGGCGGCCAGGCCCGCGAGACGCGCATCGATCGAGTGCGACCAGTGCTCGAAGATCGCGTGGAAGAGCTCGTGCTTCTGGCCGTAGTAGTAGCCCACCAGCGCCAGCGGAACGCCGGCCTCCTCGGCGATCTGGCGGATCGTCACGACGTGGTAGCCGTGCTGCGAAAAAAGCTTCTCCGCCGCCAGCAGGATCGCCTGCTTGCGGTCGGGGCGCGCAGTCTCGATGGCGACTTCTGCCAGGGCCTGCGCCGGAGCGCGCGAGGCGCGGTGCCTTGCGGTGGGTGTGCGGGTACTCATCGGGGCGTATTGAACACTTGTACAAAAACATTGAACACGCGTACAAACCCTGAGGTCAACCCTCATTGAGCACGCTCGTTCGCAGCGCTAACCTCGTGCGATGCCTGCTCCCAACATCCCCCAGATCCGCCTCTACCGAGAATGGCTGCGCGAGACGTGCGGCCTTTCCTTCGACAGCTACGACGCCCTGTGGCGCTGGTCCGTCACCGAGCTCGACGCCTTCTGGCAGAGCATCTGGGACTACGCCCGCATCCAGTCGCCCACGCCGCATACCGCGGTGCTCGCCGAATCGCGCATGCCTGGCGCGCGCTGGTTCCCCGGCGCCCAGGTCAACTACGCGCGCGAGGTGCTGCGCCATGTCGACGCCGCGCACGCTGCAGGCATGCCCGCCATCGTGAGCGACAACGAACTGGGCCAGGTGCGCGAGATGTCGTGGCCCAAGATGCGCCGGCAGGTCGCGTCGGTGGCGCTCACGCTCAAGTCGCTCGGCGTGAAGCGCGGCGACCGCGTCGCGGCCTACATGCCCAACGTGCCCGAGACCATGGTGGCCTTTCTCGCATGCTCCAGCATCGGCGCGATCTGGAGCGTGTGCGCGCCCGACATGGGCACGGCCGCCGTGGCCGACCGCTTCAGCCAGATCGAGCCCAAGGTGCTGATCGCCGTCGACGGCGTGCACTACGGTGGCAAGCCGCTCGACCGCAGCGCCGTGCTGCAGGAGCTGCGCGCGCAGCTGCCGAGCGTGCGCAAGCTGCTGCTCGTGAAGTCGCCGCATGCCGCCGGCGCGGTGCCGCACGACACCGACTGGACGCAGGCCATCGGCCGCGACGACGACGAGGTCGCCGCCTTCGAGCCCGAGTGGCTGCCCTTCGACCATCCGATCTGGATCGTCTATTCGAGCGGCACCACCGGCCTGCCCAAGCCCATCGTGCACGGGCAGGGCGGCATCATCCTCACCATGCATGCCTGCGGCCTGCACAACGACGTGGGCGCGAGCTACGGCACCAACAACTTCGGCGAGCGCTACCACTGGTACAGCTCCACGGGCTGGGTGATGTGGAACTCGCAGCTCTCGGGCATGGCCTTCGGCGCCACCATCTGCATCTACGACGGCAATCCGGCCGGCAGCAAGGAAAAGCCCGACTGGGGCGTGCTGTGGCGCTTCGTGGCGCGCCACGAGGTCACCTTCTTCGGCGCGGGCGCGGCCTACTTCACCAACTGCATGAAGGCCGGCCTCGTCGCGAAGGAGTGCGGCGACCTCTCGCGCGTGCGCGCGCTGGGCAGCACCGGCTCGCCGCTGCCCGAGGAAGTGCAGCGCTGGGGCTCGAAGCAGATCCTCGACGCGGGCTCGAAGGAGGTGTGGTGGTGCAACATCTCCGGCGGCACCGACTTCTGCGGCGCCTTCGTCGGCGGCAACCGCGACCTGCCCGAAGTGCCCGGGCAGATGCAGTGCCGCGAGCTCGGCCACGCGGTCGAGGCCTGGAACGAACAGGGCCAGCCCGTCATCGGCGAAGTGGGCGAGCTGGTGTGCACCAAGGCCATTCCGTCGATGCCGCTGTACTTCTGGGGTGACGAGGGCAATGCGCGCTACCTCTCGAGCTACTTCGACACCTACCCCGGCGTCTGGCGCCATGGCGACTGGATCAGGATCGGCGAGGACGGCGGCTGCATCATCTACGGCCGCAGCGACGCCACCATCAACCGCCAGGGCCTGCGCATGGGCACCAGCGAGATCTACAGCGCGGTCGAGGGCCTGCCCGAGGTGCTCGACTCCATGGTGGTCGACCTCGAATACCTGGGCCGCGAGAGCTACATGCCGCTGTTCGTGGTGCTTCGCCCCGGCGTGGCGCTCGACGATGCCATGCGCGCGAAGATCAACAACGCCATCAAGACATCGCTTTCTCCGCGCTTCGTGCCCAACGACATCTTCCAGGTGGCCGAGATACCGCGCACGCTGTCGGGCAAGAAGCAGGAACTGCCGATCAAGAAGCTGCTGCTGGGCCAGCCCATCGAGAAGGTGGTCAACCGCGAGGCCATGGCCAACCCGGGAAGCCTTGACTGGTTCGTGGCTTTTGCCGCGCGGCGCGCGGAGGCCGCCTCCGCATAATGGGACGCATGAAAAGACGAACCAGCCTCCTCATGTTCTCCGCCATCGCGGGCGCCTCGTTGCTGAGTGCCTGCGCCGTGCCTTCCTCGCCGTCGGCGGGCGGCAGCGCGGCGCAGCTGCGCGTGAGCGGCACCGTCACTTACCGCGAGCGCATCGCGCTCGACCCGGCGGCCGAGATCCAGGTGCAGCTTCTCGACGTGTCGCGCATGGACGCGCCGTCGGTGGTGCTCGCCGAACAGCGCATCAAGGCCAACGGCAAGCAGGTGCCCTTCGCCTACGAGCTGAAGGTCGACGCCGCGCGCATCGATCCGCGCATGCGCTATGCCGTGTCGGCGCGCATCTCGCGCGGCGACCAGCTCCTGTTCATCAACGACACGCAGTACTCCGTGCTCACGCAGGGCGGCGGCACCAGCGCCGACCTCGTGCTGGTGCGCGTCACCCAGGCGCCGCGCTAGCCGCCGATCACGACATCACCAGCTCGTAGAGCACCATGCGCGTCTGCCGGCCGCGCAGTTCCACCTGTTCCTCGATGCGCCGCGCATGCAGCCGGCCGTCGAGCCCGGCGAAGGTGGTTTCCGAAATCAGCGCTTGCGTGCCCAGCTGCTTGTTGATGCCCTCGATGCGGCTCGCCACGTTGATCGCATCGCCGAAGGCGGTGTAGGACAGCCGGTCGTTCGAGCCCAGCACCCCCGCGATCACCGTGCCCGTGTGGATACCCACGCGCGTGCGGAACTCGGGCAGGCCCTGCTCGACCCACTTGCGGTTGAGCTCGTCCATTTCCACGTGCAGCTCCAGCGCGGCCAGGCAGGCCTTGTACTCCGCGTCCTTCAGGTCGGAGGGCGCGCCCCACAGCACCATGATGCCGTCGCCGATGAACTTGTCGACCACGCCGCCGTGCCGCGCGAACACGCCGGTCGCCAGGTTGAAGTATTCGGTCAGCATGCCCACCAGCACGTCGGTGTCCAGCGACTCCGAGATGGAGGTGAAGCCCTCCACGTCGGTGAACATCACCGTCACGCGGCGCGGCGAGCCGGAAGGGCCGAGCGCGTGGCCTTCGTCGATCAGCTGGTTGATCACGTCCACCGGCACGAACTTGCTGAAGGCCTTCAGGCTGCGGGCCGAGTCGTCCAGTGCCTGGTCGAGGTGCTGTATCTCGAGCACGCGGCTGGGCTCGCGCGGAAGGTTGTCGAGTTCCAGCAGGCCGATGCGGCGCGCGATGTGCGAGAGGTTCTCCACCGGCGCGGTCACCAGCTTCGACAGCTTCAGCGACATGAACAGCGCGATCACCAGGAAAGCCACCGCAAGCCCCAGTCCCAGGAGCACCGCGCGGCGCAGGTCGCCCAGGAGAACGTCCTCCGGCACCCAGCTCACCAGCTGCCAGCCGGTGCTCGGGATGCGCGAGGTCTGAACCAGATAGCGGCGGCCTTCGTAGGCGAAGGAGAACTCCGTGTCGTTGCCGCTGCCCGCCGTGCCGGCGGCCTGCATGTGGGCGTGCAATGCGCCGAGCACGCCGCTGGGCGACTCCAGCTTGTGCAGCACGCCGGGCAGGTCGCTGCGTGCGAGCACGCGGAAGTCGGCGCTCAGCAGCGCGCTGTCGCCGTAGCCGTCGTTGTTGAACTGGCGCACGAATTCCGAAAGCCGGCCGAGCGAAACGTCGCCCGCCACCACCAGCTTCTGCGCGCCGCCCGGGTAGTTGCGCTGGCTGGGCAGCGCGTACGTCACGCCCAGTTCCTGCGCGGCGGCGAACACGTAGGGCTGCGTCCAGACCGGCCCGCCTGCCTTCGAGGCCTGCAGGTACCAGCTGCGCCTGGTCGGGTTGTAGTCGCTGCGGAAGGCTCCCAGGCGCTGGGTGGCGTAGCGCTGCTGCACGTTGGCCTCGGCGTCCAGCGGCAGCTTGTACTGCCAGGTCTCGGTGGTGAAGCCTTCGTCGAGCTCGATGTGGCGCATGGCCGGCACCGGATAGCGCAGGGCCATCAGCATCTGGCCCCTCTCGTTGCTCACGTAGATGCTGTCCAGCTCGGGCGACTGCTGCAGCAGCGTCCAGAGCAGCTCCGCCGTCTTCTCCGATTGCTCGCCCGCAGGACGCAGGCTGGGCGCGGTGCCCACCGCGTTGATGACCGATTCCGCCTTGTGCAGGAAGGCCCGCACCTTGTCCTCGGTGCGGTCGTGGTTGGCCTTGTGCGCCGACACGCCGACGCGCGACACCAGCCGCTGCGAGCCCCAATAGCCCAGCGACACCAGCAGCAGCGACTGGGCCAGCGCAACCGCGCTGACGATGGTGCCCACGTCCACCCGGAATCGGCGCGAGCGCCCGGGCGGTGCGACGAGCGCAGCCGCGGGCGGCGACGCTCCTGTGACAGATTTGACCGACGGCTTTCCAGCCGCTTCCGGATTCCCGGACGAGTTCTTGTTCATACAGCTCCCTGGCAACCACTCGACGCGCCCGCTGAGCCGAAGCCGCGGGCCGGCTTCCGGCAGGCCCACGGCCCCGATCATTGGCGTCGGGGTCCTGTGGCTGCTCGGAAGCGGGCGTGATTTTCGCCTGAGTTCGGCGTTCCGTGCGGTACTGCACAGCGCCGCCGTGGCCCGGACCTGTCTAGACCAGTCCGGGGAAGCTGCGTAAAAGGAGGCGGCCCGTCAGCGCGCGTCGTGGAAGATGATTCCGAGCGTGTGCCGCCGCCCCGAGCGCACGCGGCTCACGCCGTGTCGCATCGTCACGCGGTAGCTGCCGCGCGTGCCGGCCACCGGCCGCTGGTTGACCGCGAAGATCACCGCCTCGCCCTGCGCGAGCGAAACCACCTCGGCGCGCGACTGCATGCGCGGGCGCTGCTCGGTCAGCACGAACTCGCCGCCGGTGAAGTCGCGGCCCGGCTCGCTCAGCAGCACCGTGAGCTGCAGCGGGAACTGCAGGTCGCCGTACAGGTCCTGGTGCAGGCAGTTGTAGTCGCCCTCGTCGTAGCGCAGCAGCAGCGGGGTGGGGCGCTCCTGCCCGGCCGCGTGGCAGCGCGCCAGGTAGGCGGCGTGGTCCGACGGGTAGTCGGCCGGCTGGTCCATCGCCGCGGCCCAGGCATTGGCCAGCGGCGCGAGGCGCTCGTACAGCGCGCTGCGCCATGCCGCGAGCTTGGGAGGCAGCGGGTTGGCGAAATACTGGTACTCGCCCTGGCCGAAGCCGTGGCGCTGCATGACGACGCGGCTGCGGAAGTGCCGGGGCTGCTCGTACATCGTCGCGAGCGCGGCGCATTCCTTCGGGGTGAAGATCGCGGCACCGGTGGTGGCGCAGCCGCGGGTGGCGATGTCGGCTTCGATGCGGGGCCAGTCGAGCGCTTCGACCAGGGAGGCGGGGGTTGTCATGGACGCAGTGTCCCGCTTCCGGGCGCGCGGGGCTCGCCGTTTCCGGACGCGGCTTTCCCGCGCGGGCTTTGCGGCGTTGCAGGGCGGCCGTCATCCGTTTTGAGCGATCATGCGCTCATGGCAAGAGAAAAAACCGCTGCACGCGAAGCCGCCACGGGGCAAATGGTCCAGGGGCGGTCGGTTGCCGTGCTGGGGCGCGGCATGGCCCTGGTCAAGGTCGGCAAGGCGCCGCGTCCGGCGGTGCGTCCCGAGGACAACACCACCGTGCTGCTGAAGAAGGCGGCACGTGCGCTCAACAAGCCCGGCATCGACCGTTCGGTGGTCTTCCGCGGGCCCAACGCGGCCAAGGTCTACGCCTACTCCGCCTATCCCCAGGACCCGACCAAGGTCGTGCGCGAAGCGGCCGACGGCACCAAGGTCATCGGCCGCATGGTCGACGGCAGGTTCCGCGCGAGCAAGGCGTGAGCAGCCGGCCGCCGAAGCTCGAAAAGCTGCTGGAGCAGACGCAGGGGCCGCGCCCGGTGGCCTTCGTGCTGGCCGGCCACAACGGCTCCGGCAAATCGACGCTCTGGTATTCGCGCCTCGCGCCGTCGCTGCGGCTGCCGCTGGTCAATGCCGACCGAATGATGATGTCCATCCTGCCCGACGCCGATCCCGCCACCGGACACATCCCCGGCTGGGCCCAGCGCCTGCGCGACGACGACGAGCGCTGGCAGATCCTCTCGCAGAAGGGCGTGCGCGCCTTCAAGAGCCTGGTGATGGACCAGCGCATGCCCTTCGCCTTCGAGGCCGTCTTCTCGCACTGGAAGCCGCTGCCCGGCGGCGGCCACGAGTCGAAGGCCGACGACATCCGCGCGATGCAGGAGGCCGGCTACTTCGTCGTGCTGCTCTTCGTCGGCCTCGTCTCTGTGGACATGTCCGTCTTCCGCGTGAGCACGCGAAAGCAGCAGGGCGGCCACGACGTGGACCGCAAGAAGCTCGTCGAGCGCTTTCCCCGCACGCAGGCGGCCGTCGGCCACGCGGCGCAGATCGCGAACATGACGCTGATGTTCGACAACAGCCGCTCCGAGAAGAACGCCTTCGCGCTGGTGCGCGCGCAGGCGAAGAAGTCGGTTCTCTTCGATGCGCGCGATCCGCAGTTCGACGTGGACCCCGAGCTGCGTGCCGTATGCGACCCATGGCTCGAGAAGGTCACGGGGCCGTTCAGGCCGTCGCGCTCCCCGCAGCCGAAGAAGACCGCCGAGACCGCACCGAAGCAACAGCAGAAGGACCGCAGCACCCCATGAGCACCTCGAACCCATCCTCCGATCAAGCCGCCGGCGACTGGCAACTTCCCTGGACCGGCGGCTGCCGGTGCGGCCAGGTGCGCCTGCGCATCAGCGCGCCGCCGCTGCTGTCGATGGCCTGCCACTGCACCGGCTGCCAGACCATGAGCGCGAGCGCCTTCTCGCTCTCGCTGGCCATTCCCACGCCGGGCTTCGAGGTGGTGTCGGGCGAGCCCGTCATCGGCGGCCTGCACGGCGCCGACTCGCACCACTACTTCTGCCCGCACTGCAAGAGCTGGATGTTCACGCGCGCCGAAGGGCTCGACGACTTCGTCAACCTGCGCCCCAGCATGCTCGACCGGCATGAATGGGTCGAGCCCTTCATCGAGACCTGGGCCGACGAGAAGCTGCCGTGGGCCTCCACGCCCGCGAAGCACAGCTTCGGCACCATGCCCGCCTTCGACGCCTTTCCGGCGCTGGTCGAGGCCTATGCCCGGGAAGGCGTCCGGCCCGCGAAGAGGTGATGCGCATGACACCCCAGGCCGTTCTCGACCACTACGACCAGGGGCTGCTGTGGCCCGCCGATCGCCCGCTCCCGATCGCGGCGGACGTCGATGCCGCATACCAGCAGGCGCTGGCCCTGCGCGCGCTGCGCACCGCTCGCGGCGAACGGCCCGTGGGCTACAAGATCGGCTTCACCAACCGCACGATCTGGCCCCGCTACGAGGTCTATGCGCCCATCTGGGGCACCGTGTGGCACACCACGCTCGCGCGCAGCAGCGGCGGCACGGGCGAAGTGAGCCTCGACAGGCTCTGCCAGCCGCGCCTGGAGCCCGAGATCGTCTTCGGCATCGCCGCGACGCCGCCGCGCGACGCAACGCTGGAAGAGCTGTTCGGCTGCATCGCATGGCTCGCGCCGGGCTTCGAGATCGTGCAGTCGCACCTGCCCGGCTGGAAGTTCACCGCCGCCGACACCGTGGCCGACGGCGGGCTGCATGCGCGCCTGCTGATCGGGCGCGAGACGCCGGTCGGCCGCTTCGCCACCAGCGCCCATGCGCTCGACGAACTGCTTGGCCGCGCTCGCGTGAGGCTCTACCGCGGCGATGAACTCATCGAAGAAGGCAAGGGCGTCAACGTGCTCGATGGCCCGCTGCATGCCCTGCACCATTTCAACCAGGAACTGCAGCGCTGCCCCGGCGCGCCGGCGCTGATGCCCGGCGACGTGGTCACCACCGGCACCTGGACTGATGCCTGGCCGCTGGAGCCCGGCCAGTCGTGGCGCGCCGAGTTCGACGCGCCCTTCGACTCGCTCGGCATCACGCTGCGCTAGCGGCGGCTCGCGCCTGCTCCAGCAGCCAGTCGCTGAAGAACCTCAGCAGCGGCCGCTGGTCGGCTCGCTCGGGCATCACGAGGTAGTAGTTGCGCTCGCCCGAGAGCGGCCGCGCGCAGGCCACCACCAGTTCGCCGCGCGCTAGTTCGTCGGCCACCAGCATGGTCGGCATCAGCGCCACGCCGAGCCCGTGCGACGCGGCGGCGGCGAGGATGGAGAACAGCTCGTAGCGTGGCCCGCCGCGCGCGTTGGGCGCGTCGATCTGCTGCGCATCGAACCACTGGCGCCAGCCGTCGGGGCGCGTGCTCTGCTGCAGCAGCGGCATCTTCGCGATGGCGGCGGGCGTCACGGCCTTGCCGCGCGGAAGCAGGGCGGGGCTGCACACCGGCACCACGTCCTCGTGCATCAGCAGCAGCGCGCGCGTGCCGGCCCAGTTCTCGACCTGCGCGGGCGTGCCGGCGTACAGCGCGGCGTCGAACTCCGCGTCGGCGAAGAGAAAAGGCCGGGTGCGCGTCTCGATGTGCACCACCACGTCGGGCTGCAGCGCCGCGAAGCCCTTCAGGCGCGGCATCAGCCAGCGGGTGGCGAAGGTGGGCACGGCCGCCAGCGAAAGCGAGCCGCCTTCGCCCTGGTGCGCCATGGCGTCGAGCGTGTCGCGCTCCATCGCCTCGAGCCGTTTGGCTGTCTGCCGCGCGTAGGCCGTGCCGCTGGCCGTGAGCGCCACGCCGTGCCGCGTGCGGCGGAACAGCGCCACGCCCAGGAAGGCCTCGAGCGTGCCGATCTGGCGCGACACCGCGCTCTGCGTGAGGGCGAGCTCCTGCGCGGCGCGGGTGTAGCTCTCGTGGCGCGCGGCGGCGTCGAAACACACGAGGGTCTGCAGGGGCGGGATCTTGCGGCGCATGTATGCCTCGGCTGTATGTATGGATTCGATGGCTCGTCAATGGAGAAGCCGGTCGAACATCTTGCAAGACATTCTACGAGCGCATATCTGGGTGCGGAATCCTCGTTTGCGTCATGGCCCCCGCGTGGCTAGCATCGCCCCATTCCCCCTCTTTTCTCTTTTTCCCCTTTTCCGGAGACAGCCACATGGCCGCCAAAGCGCAATTCCACTGGGACGACCCCCTTCTTCTCGACCAGCAGCTGACCGACGAAGAACGCATGATCCGCGACGCGGCCAATGCCTACTGCCAGGAGCGCCTGGCTCCCCGCGTGCTCGAAGGCTTCCGCACCGGCGAGACCGACCCCGCCATCTTTCGCGAAATGGGCGCCCTCGGCCTGCTGGGCCCGACGATTCCCGAGCAGTACGGTGGCCCCGGCCTCAACTACGTGGCCTACGGCCTGATCGCCCGTGAAGTCGAGCGCGTCGACTCGGGCTACCGCTCGATGGCCAGCGTGCAGAGCTCGCTGGTGATGGTGCCGATCTTCGAATTCGGTTCCGAGGGCCAGAAGCAGAAGTTCCTGCCCAAGCTCGCTACCGGCGAATGGATCGGCTGCTTCGGCCTGACCGAGCCCGACCACGGCTCCGACCCCGGCGGCATGGCCACGCGCGCCAAGAAGGTTCCGGGCGGCTACTCGCTCACCGGCTCGAAGATGTGGATCAGCAACTCCCCCATCGCCGACGTGTTCGTGGTGTGGGCCAAGGAAGTCAGCGAGAGCGGTGCCGTCGGCCCGATCCGCGGCTTCGTGCTCGAGAAGGGCATGAAGGGCCTGAGCGCCCCGGCGATCCACGGCAAGGTCGGCCTGCGCGCCAGCATCACCGGCGAGATCGTGATGGACGGCGTGTTCTGCCCCGAGGAAAACGCCTTCCCCGAAGTGCAGGGCCTGAAGGGTCCCTTCACCTGCCTGAACAGCGCCCGCTACGGCATCTCGTGGGGCGCGCTCGGCGCCGCCGAAGACTGCTGGCACCGCGCCCGCCAGTACACGCTCGACCGCAAGCAGTTCGGCCGCCCGCTGGCCGCCAACCAGCTCATCCAGAAGAAGCTGGCCGATATGCAGACCGAGATCACGCTGGGCCTGCAGGGCAGCCTGCGCCTTGGCCGCATGAAGGACGAGGGCATCGCCGCGGTGGAAATCACCTCGATCATGAAGCGCAACAACTGCGGCAAGTCGCTCGACATCGCCCGCATGGCGCGCGACATGATGGGCGGCAACGGCATCAGCGACGAGTTCGGCGTGGCCCGCCACCTGGTGAACCTCGAAGTGGTCAACACCTACGAAGGCACGCACGACATCCACGCCCTCATCCTGGGCCGCGCCATCACCGGCATCGCCGCCTTCTCGAACTGATCCGCGCATGACCGGCAAGCCCGCAGCACTCGACGGCATCAAGGTCCTCGATCTGTCCCGCGTGCTCGCGGGCCCGTGGTGCACGCAGATCCTCGCGGACCTGGGCGCCGACGTCGTCAAGATCGAGCGCCCCGGCGTCGGCGACGACACGCGTACCTGGGGCCCGCCCTTCATCAAGGACGCGAACGGCAACGACACCGACCAGGCCAGCTACTTCACCGCCTGCAACCGCAACAAGCGCTCGGTCACGGTCGACATGGCCACGCCCGACGGGCAGGCGCTGTTGAAGCAGATGGCGGCGCAGGCCGACATCGTGGTCGAGAACTTCAAGACCGGCGGCCTCAAGCAGTACGGCCTCGACCACGAGAGCCTGCGCGCGGCCAATCCGCGCCTCATCTACTGCAGCGTGACCGGCTTCGGCCACGACGGCCCGTACGCCGAGCGCGCGGGCTACGACCTGATGATCCAGGCCATGACCGGCATGATGAGCATCACCGGCCGTCCCGACGACGTGCCCGGCGGCGGCCCGCTGCGCGTGGGCGTGGCGCTGACCGACCTGTTCACCGGCGTCTACGCCAGCACCGCCATCCTGGCCGCGCTGCAGGTGCGCGACCGCACCGGCGAAGGCCAGCACATCGACATGGCGCTGCTCGACGTGGGCATGGCCATCCTCGCCAACCAGGCGAGCGCCTTTCTCAATACCGGCAAGGCGCCCGGGCGCCAGGGCAACACGCACCCCAGCCTCGCGCCCTACCAGGACTTCCCGACGCAGGACGGCGCGATGCTGCTGGCCATCGGCAACAACGGCCAGTTCGCGCGCTTCTGCGAGGCCGGCGGCCACCCCGAATGGGCGACCGACGCGCGCTTCGCCACCAACACCCTGCGCGTGAAGCACCGCGGCGTGCTGATTCCGATGATGGAAGAGCTCACGCGCACCCGCACCACCGCCGCATGGGTCACGTTGCTCGAAGACAAGGCCGTGCCCTGCGGCCCCATCAACGATATCGCGCAGGCCTTCGACGACGCGCAGGTCAAGGCGCGAGGCCTCGCGGTCACGCTGCCGCGCGACGCGGGCGACGGCATCGCCAGCATCACCGGCGTGGCGAGCCCGCTGCGCCTTTCGGGCACGCCGCCCGTGCTGCGCCATGCACCGCCGGCGCTGGGTCAGCACACGCAGGAGGTGCTGGCGGAAATGGGCGTCGACGCGGCCCGCTTCGAGGCCCTGCGTTCGGCCGGCGTGGTCTGAACCGATGAGCAGGTCCGCATGACGAACCCGATGCGCCAGCCACCGTTCTCGGTGCTGCGCATCGACCACGTCGTGCTGCGCGTGAAGGACGCCGAGCGTTCCATCGCCTTCTACTGCGGCGTGCTGGGCTGCACCGTCGAGAAACGCCGCGACGACCTGGGGCTCGTGCACCTGCGCGCGGGCGCCAGCCTGATCGACCTCGTCACGCCCGACGGCCCGCTGGGCAGACAGGGCGGGGCGCTCGCCGGCAGCGAAGGCCGCAACGTCGATCACCTCTGCCTGCGCATCGAGCCCTTCGACGAGGCGGCCATCCGCGCGCTGATGGCGCAGAACGGCGTCGCGGTGCACGGCGAGGTGCAGAACAACTTCGGCGCCGAGGGCAACGGCCCCTCGATCTACATCGCCGATCCCGACGGCAACGGCGTCGAACTCAAGGGCCCTGCGGCCTGAGCCTTCCTTCTTCCTGATCCCCTCCGTCCGGAGATTTGTACGCCACTGTGTCTGCATGGCGCAGCGGACACACGCGCATGCAAACCGGCCGGTGGTTCGACACATCGCGGATACAGCCTGTCGATGTAATTCCCGCATCGCCAACGATGCGCATGCAGACGAGGCGATGGAGCCCACAACCAAGTCTTTCGAACCACCTTCCAGTCCAAAGGAATCTCCATGACCGACAAGCAAGTCCTCTACACCGGCAAGACCCACACCACCGGCGGCCGCCTCGGCGCATCGCGCAGCAGCGACGGCCACCTGGACATCCAGCTCTCGCCCCCCGGCGGCAACGGCACGGGCACCAACCCCGAGCAGCTGTTCGCGGCCGGCTGGTCGGCCTGCTTCATCGGCGCCATGGGCAAGGCTGCGGGCACGCTGAAGGTCAAGCTGCCGGCTGACCTGTCGGTGGACGCCGAGGTCGACCTCGTGCTCCAGGAGGGCCAGTACTTCCTGCAGGCGCGCCTGAACATCAGCCTGCCCGGCCTCGACCGCGACACCGCGCGCGCCGTGGTCGACACCGCGCACCAGACCTGCCCCTACTCGAAGCTCACGCGCGGCAACATCGACGTGGAGTTGAACTTGGTCTGAGCGGCGGGGCGGCCGTCAGCCCGCCCGCCCGACGGTCGCCACGCCGAACACGATCACGCCCAGCACGAGGTTCACCGTCACCAGCTTGCGCACCGTGTTCAGCCGCGCGGCCGCCGTTGGCCAGGCGCTTTCGTCCACCGCGCGCCGCATGGCCCTGAATACCGAGGCGCGGATGTAGACGTAGATGGCGAGCATCACGATCGCGATGCTCATCATCGCCTCGATGCGCCAGTGCAGGCCGCGGAAGCCGCCGCCCGCGAGGATCATCGCCACGCCGGTCGCGAAGAGCAGCGTGACCGATGCGTCCACCCCCACGAAGAAGCGCCGCAGCGTCGCGGCCATCATGCGCAGGCGCAGCGGCGGCTCCAGCGTGGCGACGGCCGAGGGGCGCACCGCGAAGTGCATGGTCGCCATGCCGCCGACCCAGAAGGCGGCGCAGAGCAGGTGGATGAAGAGCGGGATGACGTAGGACATGGGGCCCGATCAGAACACCGAAGGGGCGTGGCGCGCAATGTCGCGCCTCATGCCGCGCCTCATGCCGCGCGCTTGCCGGTTTTCCTGGCCGCCTTTTCGACCTTGTCCGCCTTGCCCGTCCCTTCCGGTTTCTCCTCGCCGCCGCCCCCGGAGGCATAGCGGCGCATGTCGGCCACCACGCAGCGCAGCAGCTCCGCGGCCGCCGGCGACAGCATGCGCCCGTGGCGCGACACGATGTGCGAGCGGCCCTGCGACAGCAGCGGGTTCTTCATCGGCAGCTCGACCAGTTCCGGATTGCTCGCGTTGGGCGTGAGCGAGATGCGCGTGCCCAGCGCATAGCCCAGTCCCGCCGACACGAAGTGCCCCAGCGCACTGAACGAGGTGGTGGTCAGCAGCGAGGGCAGGCGCACGCCTTCGCTGATCTCGGCGGCCTCGATGTGCTTGCGCACGCCGAAGCTTCGGTGCAGCGTGGCGCCCGCGTAGGGCAGCAGGTCGCTCAGCTTGAGCGGGCGGCCCAGCTGCGTGAGCGGATGCGAAGCCAGCACCAGCGCCTGGATCGGCTGCGGGTGCGAATGGTGCGAGGTCAGCCGCTCGTCCTTGGGCGGCTGGAACAGCAGGCCGACGTGGGCCCGCTCCTCCACCACCCGCTGCACGATCTCGTCGGTGCTCGCCACGTCGAGGTCGATGGTGATCCGCGGGTGCGTGGTCATGAAGTCGCGCAGGCTGTGGCGCATGAGCCAGTCGACGTATCCCTCGCCGGCCACGATGTCGATGTGGCCGCGCTCGATCTTGCGGATGCCGTCCATCTGCGCCATCAGGTGCTGCTTCTGGCTGTTCTGGCGCCGCACGTAGCCGGCCAGCATCTGGCCCGCGTCGGTGGCGACCACGCCGCGCCCGTGGCGCTCCAGCAGCGGCAGCCCGCACTCCTGCTCGAGGATGCCGATGGCCCGGCTCACGGCCGACGGGTCCATGTCGAGCACCTCCGCGGCGCCGCGCACGGAGCCGCTCTCGAGCACCTGCATGAAGTAGCGCACGCGGCGCGTGTCGAGCCTGTCGTCCATGGCCTTCGTCTCCTGAGTGTTGCATTCAATGCAACAAATATGTCGATTCGCGGTCATTGATGCAAGAGGCCGGCAACCCCAAACTCGCCGGCACCCCGCAGGTCCTGCGCCACACGATGCCCCACGCGATGACATCCACCGCCTCCACCACGCTCGCCGCCGCTGCCCCTTCTTCCTCGGCTTCCGGAAAACTCAGGCTCGTGCTCGTCACCCTGGCCGTCGTGGCCGCGGCCGAGCTGATCGGCCCGGTGCAGTTCAGCGTCGGCCCGGGCAAGGTGGCGCTGCTGCCGATGCTGTGGGCGCTGCTGATCGCGGCCGCATGGGGCATCGCGCACCGCCGCGTGCCGGGCGTGGTGCGGGTGGCGACCGCCGAGCAGTCCTTCGCCGGCGGCCTGCTGAACGCGGGCCTGCTGCTCTTCGTGGTCAAGCTGGGCCTCACGGTCGGCGCCGCGCTGCCGCAAGTGAAGCAGGCCGGCTGGGCGCTGCTGTTTCAGGAGTTCGGCCATGCGCTCGGCACTCTGGCGCTGGGCCTGCCGCTGGCGCTGCTGCTGGGCATCAAGCGCGAGGCGGTGGGTGCCACCTTCTCCGTGGGCCGCGAGGGCAACCTCGTGATCATCGGAGAGAAGTACGGCATGGCCTCGCCCGAGGGCCGCGGCGTGCTGGCCGAGTACATCACCGGCACCGTGCTGGGCGCGCTCTTCATCGCGGTGCTGGCGGGCTTCGTCGCCAGCCTGCACGTCTTCGATCCGCGCTCGCTGGCCATGGGCGCCGGCGTGGGCTCGGGCAGCCTGATGGCGGCGGCGCTGGGCGCCATCGCGGCGCAGCAGCCGGCCGAGATGCTGCCGCAGCTCACCGCCATTGCCGCCGCGTCGAACCTGCTGACCACGGTGGTGGGCTTCTACTTCACGCTGTTCCTGTCGCTGCCGCTGTGCTCGTGGCTCTACGGCAAGCTGGAGCCGGTGCTGGGCCGCTTCTCGAAGCGCGGCTCGCAGGACGCGGGCACGGCGGCCGTCTCGCAGGCCAGCGTCGGCCATGGCGGCGCGATGTCGCTGCGCGACACGCTCATCGCCTGGGCGGTGGTGGGCGGCGGCGTGCTCATCGGCAATTCGCTGACCTACAAGGTGCCTGTGCTGGTGTCGCTCGAAGGCCTGGCCGCGGTGGTGGTCATCGCGCTGATCGTCGAAGGCATCAAGCGCCTCGTGCCGCGCCTGCCGATGGTGCTGGTGCTGTCGGTGGTGGCCACGGTGGCCGGCATTCCGGGGCTGTTTCCGTTCTCCGATGCGCTGATCGCGATCACCGGCAAGCTCAACTTCCTGGCCTTCACCACGCCGGTGCTCGCGCTGGCCGGCTTCTCGGTCGCCAAGGACCTGCCGGTGTTCCGCCAACTGGGCTGGCGCATCGTGGTGGTGTCTCTTACCGCCACCGCCGGCACCTTCCTCGGCGCCACGGTGATCGCCGAATTCTTCCACTGACCCCATTCCACGAGAGAGCTGAAAAGAACCATGTACCGCGACCCCGAAATCGCCGAAGACACCCGCGCCCGCATGCTGGCCTGGCGCCGCGACATCCACGCCAACCCCGAGACGGCCTTCGAGGAGCACCGCACCGCCAACGTCGTCGCCAACGCGCTGATGCTGATGGGCCTGCCCGTGCACCGCGGCCTGGCCGGCACCGGCGTGGTCGGCACGCTGAAGAACGGCGAGGGTCCGAGCATCGCGCTGCGTGCCGACCTCGACGCGCTGAACATGCAGGAGCTGGGCACGCAGCCGCACGCCTCGAAGTGCGTGGGCAAGATGCACGCCTGCGGCCATGACGGCCACACGGCCATGCTGCTGGGCGCGGCCGAGCACCTGTCGCGTCACAAGCCTTTCAAGGGCACGGTGCACTTCGTGTTCCAGCCCGCCGAGGAGAACGAGGGCGGCGGCCGCGTGATGGTCGACGAGGGCCTGTTCGAGCAGTTCCCGGCCGACGCCGTCTACGGCATGCACAACTTCCCGAGCCTGCCGCGCGGCCGGTTCGCTATCCGCAAGGGCACGATGACGGCCTTTCTCGACACCTTCGAGATCGTCGTCACCGGCAAGGGCAGCCACGGCGCCATGCCCGAGACCGGCATCGACTCGGTGGTGGTCTCGGCCCAGCTCGTCAACGCGCTGCAGACCATCGTGAGCCGCCGCACCGGCGCCACCGATTCGGCCGTGGTGAGCGTCACGCAGATCCACGGCGGCGACACCTGGAACGTGATTCCTGAAACGGTGGTGCTGCGCGGCACCGTGCGCACGCTCGACCCCGGCATCCAGGACCAGACCCAGGCCGCCATGCAGCAGATCTGCGACGGCGTGGCCGCCACGCACGGCGCCAAGGTGGCGCTCGACTACCGCCGCGGCTACCCCGGCGTGGTCAACACACCTGCCGAGACCGACGCCGCCATCGCCGCCGCTGCCAGCCTGGTGGAGCTTGCGCAGGTGCACACCGACATCCCGCCCGCCATGGGCTCGGAAGACTTCGCCTTCATGCTGCAGAAGCGCCCGGGCGCCTACATCGGCATCGGCGCGGGCGAGGGCCCGAACGACCCGAACGTGCACAACCCGTACTACGACTTCAACGACAACATCCTGCCGCTGGGCGCGGCCTATTGGGTGGCACTGGTCAAACAGCAGCTTCCTGCATCAAGAGATGAGAGCATGATGCGCTGATGCTCTCAGTCTTCGACATCTTCAAGATCGGCATCGGCCCCTCCAGCTCGCACACCGTGGGGCCGATGCGCGCGGCGCTCATGTTCGCGCGCTCGCTGGAAACGCGCGGCGTGCTCGCCCAGGTGGCGCGGCTGCGCGTGGACCTGTTCGGCTCGCTCGGCGCCACCGGCCACGGCCATGCGACCGACCAGGGCGTGATCCTCGGCCTCTTCGGCGACGCGCCCGACACCGTGCGGCCCGAGACCGTGCAGCCCCGGCTGGAGGAGTTGCGCCGCACCGGCCGGCTGAGCCTGCTGGGCACCACGCCCATCGACTTCGACCGCGTGCGCGACATCGCCTTCCGCGGCGAGGAGTCGCTGCCCGAGCACCCGAACGCCATGTGCTTCACCGCCTTCGCGGCCGATGGCGCCACGCTGGCCGAGGGCAGGTACTTCTCGGTCGGCGGCGGCTTCGTCGTCGAGGGCGGGCAGGCCGTGGCCGCCACGGTGGCAGCCACCGCCGCCGTGCCGCATCCCTTCTCGACCGGTGACGAGCTCATGGCGCAATGCCGCGACAACGGCCTGTCGGTGGCCGCGCTGGTGATGCGCAACGAATGCGCATGGCGCCCCGAGCCAGAGGTGCGCAGCGGCCTGCTGCGCATCTGGGGCGTGATGCAGCAGTGCGTGCAGCGCGGCTTCGGCATCGACAACCCGCTGGCTGCGCAGGCGCTGCCGGGCCCGCTGCGCATGCGCCGCCGCGCGCCCGAACTGCACCGCGAGCTGCTCGCACAGGCCGGCGCAGCCGATCCGCTCGCGGCGATGGACTGGGTCAACGCCTTCGCGATGGCGGTGAACGAGGAGAACGCCGCCGGCGGCCGCGTGGTCACCGCGCCCACCAACGGCGCGGCCGGCGTGGTGCCCGCGGTGATGCACTACTACCAGCGCTTCGTGCCGCAGGCGAGCGACGAAGGCATCGTCGACTTCCTGCTCACCGCCGCGGCCATCGGCATGCTCTACAAGACCAACGCCTCCATCTCGGGCGCCGAGGTCGGCTGCCAGGGCGAGGTCGGCGTGGCCTGCTCGATGGCGGCCGGCGCGCTGGCCGCGGTGCTCGGCGCCACGCCGGCGCAGGTCGAGAACGCGGCCGAGATCGGCATGGAGCACAACCTGGGCCTCACCTGCGACCCGGTCGGTGGCATGGTGCAGATACCGTGCGTGGAGCGCAACGCGATGGGCGCGGTGAAGGCCATCAACGCGGCGCGCATGGCGCTGCGCGGCGACGGCAGCCACTACGTTTCGCTCGACGCCGTGATCCGCACCATGAAGCAGACCGGCGAGGACATGAAGGCGACCTACAAGGAAACCTCGCTCGGCGGCCTCGCGGTGAACGTGGTGGAGTGCTGAGCGCCCTCAGGTCGCGCCGGGCTCAGGGCACGAACATGTCCCACGGCCCCTTGCCTGTCGGCAGCCGCGGCCGCGCGGTGAGCGAAGCCAGCGGCTCGCCGGCCTCGTAGCGCGCGGCCAGCTCGACGGGGTCGAACACCACGCCCATGAAGTTCTCGGCGTAGGCGCCGCCCGCGAAGAAGGCGTCGACTTCCTCGGCCGTCTCGAACACGTCGTGCTGCAGCTCCAGCCGGTGGCCGTCGGGGTCGCGGTAGTACATCGAGATCGTCGGCCCGTGGTTGATGCACCAGTAGGGCAGGATGCCGCGCGTCGCCAGCCGCCGGTGGTTGGCCAGCAGCTCGCCGAGCGAGCCGTAGGTGAAGGCGATGTGCTCCAGCCCCGTGCTCGCGTCGGCCTCGTGCTTCAGCCCCGGCGGCGCGATCAGGCCGATGCGGTGATGCTCGTCGTCGTAGCTCAGGAAGCACAGCATCGCGTTCTCGAAGGCCACGCGGGCCTGCAGCACTTCCAGGTACCAGTCGCGCGAGCGCTCGAGCTCGCCCACGCGCAGCACCACGTGCGCGAGCTTGACGGGACGCAGCGCGGTGCGGGCGAAGTCGGGCAGGGAGCGGCGCGCGGGCAGGGCGATTTCGTCGTTCACGGGTGTCTCCTTTTCTTCTTCGAAGGGCGGTGCGTTCAGGCGGCGTCGGGCTCGGCCACCACGCGGTTCTCGATGTGGCCGATGCCCTCGATCTCCACGCGCACCACGTCGCCCGGCACCAGGTAGCGCGGCGGGTCCATCAGGCCGCCGACGCCGGCGGGGCTGCCGGTGCTCAGCACGTCGCCAGGCTCCAGCGTGAAGGCGGTGCTCAGCTCGACCAGCATCGCCTCGATGCGGTGGATCATCTGCGCCGTGTTGCCGTCCTGCCGCAGCTCGCCGTTGACCCAGGTGCGCAGCCGCAGCGCGTGCGGATCGGCGATCTCGTCGCGCGTCACCAGCCAGGGGCCGAAGGGCCCGTGCGTGTCGAAGGACTTGCCCAGCGTGTGCGTCGGCGCGCGCATCTGCCAGTCGCGCACGCTCATGTCGTTCACGACCACGTAGCCGGCCACCATCGCCATCGCGTCCTCGGCGCGAACATGGCGGCAGCGCCGGCCGATCACCACGCCCAGCTCGCCCTCGTAGTCGAACTGGTCGGACACGCGGGGCTTGTGCACCGCGTCGAAGGGGCCGGCCACGCATGAGACCTGCTTGTTGAACCACACCTGCCCCGGCGGCCGCGTCAGGCCGAGCTTCGCGGCTTCCTCGAGGTGCGAGGCGTAGTTGCCGCCGAGCCCGAGGAACTTGCGCGGCGCGGGAATCGGCGCGGCCAGCCGCACGTCGGACAAGGCCAGGCGCGGCGCATCGGCCAGCGCCGCGTGCAGCCAGGCCATGCCTTCGTCGCCGCGCGCGAGCAGTTCGAGCAGCCCCGCGGGCGCGCCGGGCTGTGCGCTCAGGTCGGCGACTTCATCGTCGTTTCGGACCACGCCGAAGCGAAGCGTGTCGCGATGGTGGAAGCTGGCGAGTTTCATGGCGTGTGCGCGGGCAGGTGGTTGACCGGGAGGTGGTCGATCGATGATGCTGGTGGAACGAACGCGGAACAATTCGCCATAAAAGAACGGATCGTTCCGCCAGCAGAACGAAGAAGACCGAAAAAGACCGGAAGAGACATGGAAGACTTCAACGACCTCGCCCTTTTCGCCCACGTGGTCGAGCAGCAGGGCTTCAGTGCCGCCAGCCGGCACCTGGGCATTCCCAAGTCGCGCCTGAGCCGGCGCGTCTCGCTGCTGGAGGAGCGCATCGGCGTGCGCCTGCTGCAGCGCAGTTCGCGACGGCTGCTGCTCACCAGCGTGGGCCGGCAGTTCTACGAGCGCTGCCAGGCGACCGTGGCGGCCGGCGAGGAAGCCTTCGACGTGGCTCGCCAGGCCACCGCGCAGCCGCAGGGCCTGCTGCGCGTGAGCTGCCCCTTCACGCTCGCGCAGTTCTGGCTCACACCGCTGATTCCGTCCTTCATGCGCGCCTTTCCCGGCGTGCGCCTGCGGCTGGAGGTGAGCAACCGCCGCGTCGACCCGCTGCAGGAGAACATCGACGTGGTGCTGCGCGTGCGGCGCCCGCCCTTCGAGGATTCGAGCCTGGTCGCGCGCCCGCTGGGCAGCACCGTCGACGTGCTGCTTGCCAGCCCCGCGCTGGTGGAGCGGCTGGGCATGCCGCAGTCGCTCGCCGACCTGGCCGCGTGGCCCGTGCTGTCGCTGCCCGCGGAGAACGAGCGCTACCGCTGGGCACTGGAGCGCGGTGCCCAGTCGCATGACTTCGCCTTCACGCCGCACTTCGTGACCGACGACATGTTCGCGCTGAGGCACCTGGCGGAGCAGGGCATGGGGCTCGCGCTGTTGCCCGAGATCATGTGCCGCGATGCCCTCGCCGACGGCAGGCTGCTGCGCCTGTGCGGCGAGTGGGCCTGCGCGGCCAGCGAGATCCAGGCCGCCTTCGCCTCGCGCCGCGGCATGCTGCCGGCGGTGCGCGCCTTCATCGACCACCTGCTGCAAAACCCGCCGGGCGCTGCGGAACCGGGGGCCGGCGTATCCTGACCGCCCTTCCCGCCGTCCTGTTTTCTCCCACGCAACAAGAAAGAAAGCCGAACTCCGCCATGACCCGCACCATCGCCCAGAAACGCGCCGACTTCCGTGCCCTCCACGAACAGGGCTGCTTCGTCATTCCGAACCCCTGGGACACGGGCAGCGCGCGCTTTCTCGAAGGGCTGGGATTCAAGGCGCTGGCCACCACCAGCTCGGGCTTCGCCTGGTCGCAGGGGCATGCGGACGGCGCGATGTCGCGCGAGCACATCCTGGCGCACCTGCGCGAACTCGTGGAAGCCACCGACCTGCCGGTGAACGCCGACTTCGAGAACGGCTTCGCCGCCGACGCGCGGGGCGTGGCCGAGAGCGTGAGCCTCGCCGTCGAGATGGGCGTGGCGGGCCTGTCCATCGAGGACTCGACGGGCAACGCCGCCGATCCGCTCTTTCCCGTCGACGTGGCGGTCGAGCGCCTGCGCGCCGCGCGCAAGGCCATCGATGCATCGGGCGCCGACGTGCTGCTGGTCGGCCGCGCCGAGAACTTCTTCGTGGGCCGGCCCGACCTCGACGACGCCATCGCGCGGCTCAAGGCCTATGCGAACGCGGGCGCCGACTGCCTCTACGCCCCCGGCATCAAGACCCGCGAGCAGATCGCCGCCGTGGTCGCCGCCGCGGGAGGCAAGCCGGTGAACCTGCTCGTGGGCGCGCCCAGCGAACTCACGATGCAGGACATCGCCGAACTCGGCGTGCGCCGCGTGAGCGTGGGTGGCGGGCTGGCGCGCTCGGCCTGGGGCGGTTTCATCCGCGCCGCGCGCACGCTGGCGGAGGGGCGCTTCGATGGTTTCGCCGACGCGGCGCCGGGCGCCGAACTCAACGCCTTCTTCAAGCCCTTCGCCAGCTGAGGCCGTGGACGCGCTGCTCGCCGAGGTGCGCGCCTGCCGCGCGTGCGAGGCGCACCTGCCGCTGGGGCCGCGGCCGGTGGTGCAGGCCAGCACGAGCGCCAGGCTGCTGATCGTCGGGCAGGCGCCCAGCCTCACGGTGCATCAGACGGGCGTGCCGTGGAACGACAGGAGCGGCGACCAGCTTCGCCGCTGGCTCGGCATCGACCGCACGGTGTTCTACGACGCCGCGCGCGTGGCCATCGTGCCGATGGGCTACTGCTACCCGGGTCGCGGCAAGAGCGGCGACCTGCCGCCGCGCCGGGAGTGCGCCGAGCTCTGGCACGACAGGCTTTTCGCGCAGATGAAGCAGGTCGAACTGACGCTGCTCATCGGCCAGTACGCGCAGCGCCACTTTCTGGGCAAGAAGGCGAACGCCGGTGTCACCGAGACCGTGCAGGCCTTCGCCGACTACGCGCCGCGTTTCATTCCGCTGCCGCATCCGTCGCCGCGCAACACGGGCTGGCTCAAGCACCACCCGTGGTTCGAGAGCGACGTGCTGCCGGTGCTGCGCGAGCGGGTGCGGCACGCGCTGGGGCTCTGAACAAGCTTCAGGGCGCGGAAGCCACCGAGGCACCCGCGGCGTTGAATGGCCGCGCTGCGTACACCACGCGCCCGCCCACCACCGTCATCAGCGATGTCGTCTTGCCGATGCGCTCCAGCGGCACGGCGAAGAAGTCCTGGTCGAGCACGGCGAAGTCGGCGAGCTTGCCCACTTCGAGCGTGCCGCGCCTGTTCTCGTCGAAGCTGAACCAGGCGCTGCCGGCGGTGTACAGGCGCAGCGCCTGCTCGCGTGTGGGCGTCTCGTCGGCACCGCGCATGGCCTTGCCGCTCACCGTCTTGCCGTCGAGCATCCACTGCAGTGCGACGAAGGGGTTGTACGAGGCCACGCGATGCGCGTCGGTGCCGGCGCCCACGTTCACGCCGGCGCGCAGCGCTGTGCCTATGGGCGGCATGCGCCGCGCTGCGTCGCCGCGCATGGCGAGCGCGCGGTCGCCCTGGAAGTACATCGCGTCCTGCATGGTCCAGCCGATGCCCAGCGCCTTCATGCGCGCGAGCGTCTGGGGCGAGGCGTCGTCGAGGTGGGCGATGGACCAGCGCAGGTCCTTGATCGGCACCTCGGCGTTCAGCTTCTCGTACAGCCCCAGCAGGTGGTCGACCGAGCCGTTCTCCTGCCAGTGGATGGTGACGGCCAGCTTGCGCTGCGCGGCCCATTTGACGAGCTCGTAGAACTTCGCCTTCGCCGCCTCGTCGGGGAAATTGTTGTTGTACATCGCGAGCGTCACGCGTTCGCCCAGGCCGTTGAACTTGAGCATGTCGTCGCCGAAGCCCATCGGCAGCATCTGCGTCAGGTCGCGGAACTCCTGCAGCTCGGCGCCCGGTTTCTGCGCGAACACGCTGTAGGCCACGCGCAGCGTCAGCGCCTTCTCGCGCCACAGCTCGAACAGCGCCGCGTACTGCGATGGCGCGATGCTGAAGCCGCCCGGGTCCACCAGCCCGGTGATGCCGAGGCGGTTCAGCTCGGTGAAAAAGGCGCGCGTGCCGGCCACGTTGTCGTCGTAGGTGGGCTTGGGCAGCTTGTCGAAGAGCGCCGAGATGCCGACGATGTCGCCGCTCATCCAGCCCGGCGCGCCGTCGGGCGTGGGCTTCATGCCCGCGGGCAGCGTGCCCGGCGCGACGCCCAGCGCTTCCAGCGCCTTGGGCGTCATCACCACCGCCTCGTAGAAGAGCTGCACGTACACCGGGTTGTTCGGCGCGGCCTCCTGCAGCTCGGCCAGCGTGGGGCGGCGGCGTTCGGCGAACTGCTGCTCGGTCCAGCCGCCGGCCACGATCAGCCAGCCGCCGGGGCGCGCGTTCGCCGCGGCGGTGCGGATGCGCGCCATCGCCTCGGCGATGGTGCCGGCGCCGATCCAGTTGACCTCGGTCGAATAGCTCAGCGCGGCGCGCACCGCGTGCATGTGCGAGTCGATCAGGCCCGGAATGACGGTGCGGCCGCCCGCGTCGACCGTGCGTGTCGCGGTGCTCGTGAAAGCGCCCATCTGCGCGGCGCTGCCCACGGCCACGATGCGGCCGTCGCGTACCGCGATCGCCTGCGCCATGGTGCCGGCGGCGTCGAGGGTGGCGATCTTCGCGTTGGTGACGACCAGGTCTGCCGGTTGCGTCTGCGCGGCAGCGGGCAGCAGCAGGCTGGCCGCGATGGCCGCCGCCGAAAGGAGTGCGCGTGCCATGTCAGTCGACCTTGATGCTGGCGGCTTTCACCACCTGCTGGGCCTTCGCCGTCTCGTCGACGATGAACTTGTTGAACTGCGCCGAAGGCATCGTGAACGGCTCGGCGCCCAGCTTCTCCAGCCGCTCCTTCAGCTCGGGCGATGCCATGATCTTCGCGACCTCGGCCTGCAGGCGCTCGACCACCGGCTGCGGCGTCTTCGCGGGCGCGAACAGGCCGACCCAGAACAGGTACTCCGAGCCCGGCACGCCGGCTTCCACCGTGGTGGGCGCATTGGGCAGCGCCGACGAGCGCTTGCCCGTGCCCACGGCCAGCGCCTGCAGCTTGCCGGTCTGGATCAGCGGCAGGGCCGACACCATGGGCGCGAAGAACCAGTCGACGCGTCCGGCCATCACCTCGGTCATGGCCTCGGGCGTGCCGCGGAAGGGCACGTGCTGCGCGTCGACGCCGGCCGCGAGGCGGAACACCTCAGCGTTCATGTGCGTGGCCGAGCCGTTGCCGGCGGAGGCGTAGTTGAGGCCGCCTGGCTTGGCCTTCGCCTTGGCCACGAGGTCTTTCACGTCCGCGAAGTGCGAGGGCGCCGTCACCAGCACGTTGGGCAGGCTGGCCATCGGCGTGATGCCGGTGAAGTCCTTGATGGTGTCGTACGACAGGCCCTTGTAGATCCACGGGTTCACGAGGTGGCCGGCCGAGTGCACCAGCAGCGTGTAGCCGTCGGCCGGCGACTTGGCCACGATGGCCGCACCCAGTGTGCCGCCCGCGCCGGGCTTGTTGTCCACGATCACGCTGGTGCCCAGCGCGGGCCCGAGCTTCTCGGCCACGAGGCGCGCGACGATGTCGGTGCCGCTGCCTGCGGTGAAAGGCACGACCAGCCTGACCGCCTGCGTGCCGGGCCAGTTGCCCTGCGCGTGGGCGCCCGTGAGCGCGCAGGCCGCGAGGGCCGCCGCCATCGCCAGCGTCTGGCGGCGGCTCCGGTTGAAAGTCTTCTTCATGCGTCTTGTCTCCGTTGATCTATTTGGTTGAGCGATGAATGACCGGGAAAAGGGAAGGGGCCGTGCTACGCCGGCGGCGCGTTCGGCATCACCAGCGCCACCAGTACCGGCCGGTTGCCGAGGTTCTCCAGCTGCCGCTTCTCGCCGGGCGCGAAGCGGCAGCTGTCGTAGGGGCCGAGCACTTCTTCCTGGCGCGTGCCGTCGATCTCGCCGACCACGTGCAGCTGGCCCTCGAGCACGAGGTAGAGCTTTTCCATCGGCGAGCCGTCGAGGCCGGTGCGGCCGCCGGGAAGGATCTGGCTCATGCCCATCCACATCTGCGTGGAGGGGCCGGCTTCCTTGCCCTGCAGGCGCAGGCAGCGCATGTCGAAATGGTTGGGCGCCTCGTAGTGCGGCGCCTCGCTGAAGCGGGTCACGTGCATGGGGTGTGCTCCGGAAAGAGTTCAGGGGCGCAGCACGACACGGTCGGTGCTGCCCGAGAGCACCAGCCGGTAGGCGTCGTGTGCCTCGTCGAGCGTGAAGTGGCGTGCCACCGGAAAGGGCTTCAGCGTGCCGCGCTCGAAGCCCTCGCGCATGGCGTCGAGCTGCGCGGTGCTGGCGACGCAGTCCATCGCCAGCGAGTCGATGCCCACGTAGGTGTGCATGCCCCGGTAGAACGCGAAGATGTCGAAGGGCACCGCGCGGTCGTGCGTGGCGATGAAGATCTGCGTCGCACCCTTGGCCATCGCCTTGTTGGCCGCCTCGAAGTAGGCACTGCCCACGGTGTTGTAGACGATGTTCGCGCCGCGTCCGTCGGTGAGCTCGCGCACCCGCGCGCCCACGTCGGCGTGGTGGCGCGCGTCGATCGTGTCCACCGGTCCGGCCGCGAAGCCCTGGAAAGGGCCTGCATGCCGCTGCACCGCGATCACGCGCGCGCCGGCCTGCGAGGCGAGCTGCACCGCCGCCTGCCCGACCTTGCCGTTGGCGCCCAACACCAGCACCGTCTGCCCGGCCTGCGGCATGCCGCTGCGGCGGAAGCCTTCGTAGGCTGTGACGAAGGGCACGCCCACCGCGCCGGCCTCGTCCATCGAGATGCCGCGGGGCTTGGCGCGCAGCGCCTGCTCGGGCAGCACCAGGTAGCGTGCATGCGAGCCGTCGCGCGTGATGCCCACGTCGCCGCCGGAGCCGTAGACCTCGCGGCCGATCCACTCCGAAGGGCCGCTCACCACGGTGCCCGCGAAGTCGCGGCCTGGCGTCCGGGGCCAGACCGCCTGCGGCATGATGCCCAGCGTGGCCTTCACGTCGCTGGGGTTCACCGCGGCGGCCGCGATGCGCACCACGGCATGGCCGGGCGGCGGCACCGGCTCGGTTTGCGGTGCCGCTTCGAGCCGCAATGCGTCGAGGTCGGCGGCCTTCTCGTTCACGCGCAGTGCGCGCGAACTGTGGGCGGGGTGCATGGCTGCTGCGCTCATCGTTCAGCTCCTCGCATCTGGCAGGCCCAGCATCGCGCGGGCCTCGCGCGGGTTGGCGACTTCGCCGCCCAGGCTCACGAGGATGTCGCGCGCCTTCGCCACCAGCTGCGCGTTGCTCTCGGCGAGCACGCCCTTCTCGAGGTAGATGTTGTCTTCCATCCCCACGCGCACGTGGCCGCCCAGCAGCCAGGCCTGCGCGACGATCGGGAACTCCATGCGCCCGATGCCGAAGGCGCTCCAGAAGGCGCCGCGCGGCAGCATGTTGCGCGCATAGAGCAGCGTCTCGGGCGTGGGCGCGAAGCCGTACTTCACGCCGAGAACGAAGGTCCACATGGCGGGGCCGTCGAGCGTGCCGTCGGCGATGAGGTCGAGCGCGAGGTTGATGTCGCCCGAGTCGAAGATCTCCAGCTCGGGCTTCACGCCCGCCTCGCGCATCACCTTCGCCATGCGCCGCACGTTCCTCGGCGTGTTGATGACCACGTCGGGGCCGGAGTTCATGGTGTTCAGGTCGAGCGAGCACACGTCGGGCCTGATGAGCGCGATGTGCTCCACGCGCTTCTCGGGCGGCAGCAGCGTGGTGCCGGGCGCGGCGACCTTCGGATCGTCTTCGCTCGGAATGAAGCGACCGCCCGGGCCGGTCGTGAGGTTGACGATCAGCTCGCGGTTGCCGCGGCGGATGCGGTCCACCACCTCGCGGTACAGCTCGACTTCCATCGAGGGCTTGCCGGTCTCGGGGTTGCGCACGTGGATGTGCACCTGGCTCGCGCCGGCCTCGGCGGCGGCCAGGCATTCGTCGGCGATCTGCACCGGCGTGATCGGCAGGTGCGGCGTCTGCTCCGGCTTCACGAGGTTGCCCGTGACGGCGCAGGTGATGAGTGTCTTGGTGGTGCTCACAGGTGGCGCCCTCCGTCGACCACGATGCGCGTGCCGGTCACGAATCGCATGGTGGTGGCCAGCGCCTCGACCGTGGCGGCCACGTCATCGGGCTGGCCGATGCGGCCCAGCGGCGTGGTGCTGGCCATCTTGCTGGCGAACTCCGCGCCGCGCCCCGGCACGAAGCCCGATTCCACCGCGCCCGGCGAGACCGACACCACGCGCACCGCCGGCGCCAGGGCCTTGGCCAGTGCATCGCCCACCACGTCGAGCCCGG
Source organism: Variovorax gossypii (assembly GCF_003965815.1). GTDB lineage: Bacteria > Pseudomonadota > Gammaproteobacteria > Burkholderiales > Burkholderiaceae_C > Variovorax > Variovorax gossypii. The sequence continues at coordinate 55,813 of NZ_RXOE01000007.1, forward strand.
CCTTGGCCGCCACGTAGGCGAGGTTGCTGCCCACGCCCGTGAAGCCTGCGATGGACGAGATGTTGGCCACGAGGCCGTCGCCGCTCGCCTTCAGCATCGGCGCGAACGCGCGGATGGTGGCGAACACGCCGCGGAAGTTGGAACGCACGATGTCGTCGATGAGCTCGTCGGTCAGCGCGTCGAGGTCGGCGGCCGGCACCGGTTTCGTGTGGCCCGCGCTGTTGACGAGGATGTCGCAGCGCCCGAGCGTGGCCTTCACCTCGGCCGCGGCGGCGACGAGGCTCGGCGTGTCGACGATGTCGGCGCGGATCGCCGCATGGCGCTGGCCGTTGGCCGAGGGCAGGGCGGCCGCGCGGGCCGCGGCGTCGTCGCCCTTGCGGTGCAGCAGCACGCAGGTGGCGCCCAGCGCGGCGAGGCGCGTGGCGGTGGCGTAGCCGATGGCGCCTAGGCCGCCGGTGATGACGGCGACCTTGCCGTCTAGTCTGGAGACTGGGTCGAAGCTCATGGGTGTGGTGCGGAAGAGTTGATTCAGGGAATGGGTGGGCGGGGAAACTTCATCTCGCCGGGTTCGAGCTCGAAGTCGTGGTGCAGCGAGGCACTCTTTCCGTCAGGAGCGAGCGCGAAACGGCCGATCAGCCGACGCGTCACGCCGAAGGTCGGGTCGCTCTCCAGGTTCTCGTCGTCATCGGCGAACACCTGCGTGATGAGCACCTTGTGTCCCGGCTTGCTCACCATGAAGTGCAGGTGCGCGGGACGGTTCGGGTGACGCTTCTGCGCGCGCAGCAGCACGCCGCAGGGGCCGTCGGTCGGCACCGGGTAGCCGGCCGGGCGCACGCTGCGGAAGTGGAAGCGGCCCTCGGCATCGGTGGAAAAGCGCCCGCGCAGGTTCATGTCTTCCTGCGACGGGTCCTGGTTCTCGTAGAGGCCGACCGGCGAGGCCTGCCACACGTCGACGGTGGCATCGGCCACCGGCCGGCCCTCGTGGTCGCGCACCGTGCCCGTCACCTCGAGCGGGGTGCCCGGCGTGCCCGAGCGCGCGATGCTCTCGCCCTGCGCGCAGGCCGGCGCGTTCGCGCGCCAGAAGGGCCCGAGCAGCGCGGCCGGCGACTCGCCCTGCGGGTCCTGGTTGTTCTGCAGCGCGACCACGGTCGACACGCCCAGGATGTCCGCCGCCAGCACCACCTCGTTCTTGGTCTCGCCGGTGGCCTGGCCGATGGCGACGATGAATTCGAGCGCCTGCTCGAACTCTTCTTCCGTCAGCTTCACTTCCTGGACCAGCGCGTGCAGGTGGCGCGTGACCGCTTCCATCACGGTGCGCAGCCTGGAGTCGGGCGTATGTCTCATGGCGTCGAGCACGTGGCCCAGCACCGAGTGGGGGGAGGTGGCGATGTTCATGGCAAGTCTTTGCAATCGTTTGCACGATATTAGTCCAAATCGCCGAAAAGTAAAATGGCGGCAATCCGGGGTATATGAATGGCAGAAAGCCGCCTGAAGCCACTGCACCCGGCGACAATCGTTTGCACCAATGAGCGCCAACCAACCCGCCCCGTCCTCACCCGTCACCATCCGCGACGTCGCCCGCGCCGCCGGCGTGCACGTGTCCACCGTCTCGCGCGCGCTCAGCCCCGAGAAGCGCTCGCTGATCAGCGAGGAGGTGCTGCGCGTGGTCGAGGAGGCGGCGCAGCGCCTGGGCTACCGGCCCAACCGCGCGGCCTCGGCGCTGCGCACGGGGCGCACCCACACCATCGGCGTGCTGGTGCCCGACATCACCAACGCGGTGTTCCCGCCGATCCTGCAGGGCATAGAGGCCAGCGCCGCCGCGCGCGGGTATTTCGTGTTCGTCACCAACGTGGTCGACCACGCGCTCGCGCGGCCGGTGCTGGAGCGCATGCTGGCGCAGCGCGTCGACGGCGTGGTCATGGCCACCGCCACGCGCGACGATCCGCTGGTCGACTTCGTCACCAAGGCGGGCATGACGGCCGTGCTGGTCAACCGCGCCGACGAGACCGGCCGCCTGCCGGCCGTGGTGAGCGACGACCGGCTCGCGATGAAGCTCGCGGTCGACCACCTCGTTGCGCTGGGCCACAAGCGCATCGCGCACCTTGCGGGCCCGCAGACCATTCCCACCGGCGTGGGCCGGCGCCTGGGCGTGGAGCAGGCCCTGCGCGACCACCGCATGAAGCCCTTCCGCGTGGTCGAGTGCGCGAGCTACAGCCGCGAGGCCGGCGCCGAGGCGATGAAGCAGATGCTCGCGGCCGGCGCCGCGCCGCAGGCCGTGGTGTGCTGCAACGACCTGGTCGCGCTGGGCGCCTACGACGCGCTGCGCGAGGCGGGCCTGCGCGTGCCGCAGGACATCTCAGTCACCGGCCACAACGACATGCCGCTGGTCGACATGGTCGACCCGCCGCTCACCACCATCCGCCTGCCGCACCGCGAACTCGGCTGGCGCGCGGCCGAGATGCTGTTCGAGGAGATCGACGGCCACTCGATGTCGGCCTCGACCGTGGTGCTGCGCCCCGAGCTGGTGGTGCGCAAGTCGACCGGCGCGCCGGCCGGCACGCGCTGAGCCGCGGCGGGCCTACCACCACCAGTGGGCGATGTCGTCGCTGAACCCCATGTAGAGCAGCACCAGCGTGACCAGCGCGACGATGCACTTGGCGCGCAGCGACATCTTCGGCCTGGGCGCGAAGTCCGCCGCGCTGCCGACGAAGTGCACGCCGCAATGGGGGCACTGCCGCACCTTGCCGTAGATCGGCTCCTTGCAGCGCGGGCAGGGCACTTCGTCCGAACCGGGCTCCGGCGGCGAGCCGTCCGTGCGCTGCTGCCTCTCGCGTTGCTGCTGCAGCCTCGCGCGGCGCTCGCGGTGCGCGGCCAGGTCGATGGGGTCGTTGGGCTTGTCGGACATGCTCGGATGAAAACAGGCCCTAGCGTACAGCGCGCGGCGCGGCCTTCCTGCGCGCGGCGGGACGGCGCGGCGGCTTCGCCTCCAGCACCAGTTCGGCCGGCAGCGTGTCGTTCCACGACTCGGTGAAGTAGGCGCGGTCGCTGGGTACCAGCTGGGGCAGCGCCTCGCGCAGCAGCGCCAGCGATTGCTCGGCGGCCTTCAGGTCGCCGGCATGCGCCGCGTACCAGGCGTGCTCGAACAGCAGGCTGCAGTGCTGCAGGCCCGGATAGCGGCGGCGTCCGGCCTGGTGGTCGGCCAGCCGCGCCTGCGCCACCTGCACCCAGCGCGCGGGCCAGTTGGTCGCATCGAAGGCATCGGCGAGCGGGCCGGCCAGCTTCGAGATGGCGGTCGGATCCAGCGGCTTCTGCGCGCGGAACTGCGCGAGCGTGGGCTGCTGCTCGGGCCGGCAATGGCCGCGCGCGATGCGCATCAGGTAGATCGCGTTCCACGCCGAACGGCCCTGGCCGTCGGTGTGGCCGCAGAGCCATTCGCTGAAGGCGATCCACTGCACCGCGCGGCGGGTGGTGTCGGTGTTGCCGTCGTGCGCCAGCGCGGGCAGGTCGGAGAGGCCCACGCGGTCGAACAGCCACGCGGCCATGCCCATGTTGGCGGCCACGTGCTGCGCCGCGTCGAAGGAGTGCGACTCGAAGGCGGCCGCCAGCGCTTCGCCGAAGCGTTGCAGCGACTCCTCGGCCAGCGCGGCCGCGGCGGGCTTGTCGTCTGCCGACAGCGTCAGCGCGCGCGAGCGGCAGGCCAGCGCCCACAGGTTGCACCACTCGAAGCGCACGTCGGGGTGGTGGCGCAGCACCAGTCCGCGCACCGCGTCTTCGGCCATGCCGCTCAGCAGCGACTGCGCCAGCGGCAGGTCGCGCGCGGTATAGGCGCACCACGCGGAGACGATGCACTCCATCGCGCCGAGGTAGTCGCTGCCCGCGACGTGGTGCGCGAGCCGCTGCTTCTTGAGCGCCTGCAGCCGCCGCCGCGCCTGTTCGTTGTCGCCGAGCCGGCGCCACAGCATGGCCTCGTTGAGCGTGACCAGCGCGCGCTGGAAGTCGGTGGCCGCCAGCGTGCCGGCGAGGCGGATCGATTCGAGGGCGCTGCCGCCCAGGTTCTCGCCCGGCTTCTCGCCAGCGACGGGTGCCATCAGCCGCCCCTGTCGCGCCGCCTGCTGCGAGGCGACGAGCTGCTTCCAGAAAGCCGCGTCCTGCAGGTGCACCGCATCGGGCGGCGGCGAACCGGCAGCCTGCTGATGCCTGCGGGAGCGCAGTCCGAGGAAGGACGCGATCTCGGCGGCGGTGGCCGCGCGGCCTTGCACCAGCACGCGCACGCGCTTCGCCTCGGCGGCAGGCAGCCAGAAGGGGCCCTGGCTGCGCCGCTCGGCGTTCAGGAAGCGGGGCTCGCGCTGCGTGTCCTCGCCCCAGCCGGCGTCGATGCCCCAGGTCTTGAAGTCGCGGAAGGCGCGGCTCACGACCATGCGCAGCGTGCTGGCGTCGGACACCTCGCCGCGCAGGTCGGCCAGCCGCACGACGCCGGCGTCGGCCTCGTGGGCGTGCTGCATGCGCACCAGCAGCCACAGCGACTGGAAGGCCGCGCGCCTGCCGTTCACCGACTGCGGCGAGGTGAGCTCTATGGAAACGTGATCTGCGTGTGGGGCTGGCTTGGGCACGCCCCCGATTTGAACCTCAAAACGGGGGCGTTACCTGAAGAGAGATGCCGGCGACGGAAAGGCTTCGTGCTCAGTAGCGGTGCTCGTCCAGCAGCCCGGGCACTTCGCTGCGCCCGATGCCCAGGTCGCGCAGCTCGTGCTCGCTCATGCCGGCGAGGTGCCGCGAATCGGCGCGTGCGCGGCGGCGATTCACCACGCGGCGGCGCCAGCCGCGCAGGGCATGGATCAGGCGTTGATGAAAGGACGTTGGCTTCGGCGCATTCACGATGGGCTCCTTGGTTGGTGCGCTCATCTTCCCGTCGGGCGTGATATTGTGGAAGTTGAGAATTCTGAGCCTGGCAATCAGGCTTCCTGATATCGGCACAGCCCATGCGACAGCTCAACCTCGACCAACTGCGCACCCTCATCGCCATCGTCGACCTCGGCACCTTCTCGGCCGCCGCCCAGGCGCTGCACCTGGCCCAGCCCACGGTGAGCCTGCACATCAGCGAACTCGAATCGCGCCTGGGCGCGCCGCTGGTGGTGCGCGGCAACCGGCGCATCACGCCGACGGCGGCAGGGGCCGCGCTGGTGGAGCGCGGGCGCAAGCTGCTGCGCGACACCGACGACGCGGTCGAGGCGGTCAAGCGCCAGGCCGAGGGGCGCATCGGCCGCGTGCGGCTGGGCACATCCACCGGCGTGCTGGTCGACCTGCTGCCGCAGGTGCTGGAGGCGCTGGGCGCGGAGCACTCCGGCATCGACGTCGAGGTGAGCATCCGCGGCTCCTACGAAGCCATGGAGCGGCTGGCGGCGGGCACGCTCGACATCGGCCTGGTCGCCATTCCGCAGCCGCCGCTGCGCGGCATCGTCGTCACGCCCTGGTGCGAGCAGCCCATGATGGCCTTCGTGCCGCGCCGCTGGAAGGCGCCGAAGCGCGTCACGCCCGCGTGGCTGGCGGCGCAGCCGCTGATCTTCAACGAGGCGACCACGCACATGTACCGCCTCACCATGGAATGGTTTGCCGCTGCCGGCTTCGCGCCGCGCGCGCGCATCGAGCTCAACTACGACGCCGCCATGCGCAGCCTGGTGGCGGCCGGCTACGGCGCGGCGCTGCTGCCGCTGCAGCAGTCCACCGACATCGCGCCGGGCAACGACCGCATACAGGTCCTGCCGGTGAGCCCGAAGCTCACTCGCCGCGTGGGTATCGCGCACCGCCAGCATGCGCTGCTCGACGGCGCGACGCTGAGCGTGCTCGAGGTGCTGAAGACCTTCAGCCAGGCCTGACCGGCGGCCTGCCGGGTGTCAGGCCCCGTCGGGCTTGCGCATGCCCAGCGAGAGGATCTCGTTGGCGTTGACGATGGCCGTGGCGATCTCTTCCGTGGTCGTGCGCTTGCTCATGGCCTGGTCGCGGATCAGGTCGTAGGCCTGGCCCTCCGACACGTCGTGCGTCTTCATCAATATCGCCTTGGCCTCGGCGATGCGGCGCTGCCCCAGCAGCTTGGCCTCGACCTTGCGCAGCCGCTTGGCCAGCGAGCGCGCCTCCTTGTGCGCCTCGCGCGCCACAACCAGCGCAGAGAACAGCCCGAACGAGCGCACCGGCGACGGCAGCACCGCCTTGGCGCCGATCTCCAGCACCGCCTCGATGATCGTCGGGTTCTCGTAGGTCACCACCGCGATGATGGCCGGCGCGTCCTCGCTGCGGGTCCACTCGAAGCGCAGGTTGATGAAGTCGGGCTGCACCGCCATGAAGGCCACGTCGATGCCCTCCGGCAGCACCTGCACCGGCGGCCAGAAGGCCTGCACCTGGCAGCCGATGCGCTGCAGCTGCTGCGTGAGCTGGCGGCCGTCGCTGTCGTCGGGGTGGATCACCGCGATCTTCAGCAGCCGTAGCTCCTTCAGCTGCGGCGGCGTGACGCGCAGGGTGTGGCGTTTTGGAGCCGGGCCTTCCACGCTCAGGCCTCCAGCGTGTCCAGCTTGGCGGTCCAGTCGCCCAACGAATGGGTGACGAGATAGGGGTCCGGGTACACCGCCCGCGTGGCCTGCCGCACGATGGTGAATTGGCCGTGCGCATCGACCCGGCCGATGCGCGGGTACAGGCAGGTGTGGTGGTTGGTCGGGTCGATCTTCACCAGCCCCTGCGGCGCGTCGAACTCGCTGCCCAGGATGTGCGGAAGGATCTCCGCGATGCCGTCGCTGCCCGCCTGCCGGTAGGCATTGGCGAAGATGTGCATCTGGAAGTACGAAGCCTCCCAGCACAGGTTGGGCACGCAGCCGTCGCCGAAGCGCGCGCGCAGCATCGCCAGGCAGCGCCGGTTGGCGGCCGAGTCGATCGACTGGAAGTACGGCGCCGCCGTGAAGTGCCCGGTCGCCACGCCGTGGCCCATCTGCGAGATCTCGGCCTCCGAGGTCGTGAGGCTGGCGATGGGCATGGTCTTCGGGTCGAAGCCGGCCTCGGCGTAGGCGCGGTACAGGCTCGCGGTGGAGTCGCCCACCACGGTCGAGAAGATGAAGTCGGGCCGCTTGTCGCGGATGTCGTCCATGATGGCCCGGTAGTCGCGCTCGCCCGCGTCCAGCGCCACATAACGTTCGCCGAGCTTCTCGCTGCCGGGGCGCTGCATCACCAGCTCGCCCATGATGCGGTTCGACTCGTAGGGGTAGATGTAGTCGGAGCCGATCAGGTACACGCGCGCGCCGAAGTTCGTGGTCATGAACTCGGCCAGCTGCACGCTGTTCTGGTTGGGCGCGGCGCCGGTGTAGATCACGTTGCCCGAGTACTCGAAGCCCTCGTAGAGCGTCGGGTAGAAGAGCAGCTTGTTCCACTTCTCGATGACCGGGATCACGGCCTTGCGGCTGCTCGACATGTAGCAGCCGAAGATCACGTTCACGCGGTCCTGCACGATCAGCCGCTCGGCCAGCACGGCGTAGCGCGCGGGGTTGGACTGCGGGTCGTAGCGCACGGCCACGATCTCGCGGCCGTCCACGCCGCCGGCCGCGTTGATCTCCTCGATGCCGAGCAGCGCGCCCTGCAGCTGCGAGAGTCCGATGGTCGATGTGACGCCGGTTTCCGAATAGAGGATGCCGACGCGTATGGGGTCCTTGTCAGCCACGCTGAAGTCTCCTGGGGTGTCGAATCATCATAGTCTTCAGTCGGCGGTGTCAGTGGGCGGCGGCGAGCCGTGCGCTCATGCGCGCGAGCCGGGCGGGCAGGCTGCGCGCGTCGTCGGCGATGCAATAGTCGCGCCAGCCGAAGATGCGCCGCACATAGGCGTCGGCCGCGCCGTCCACCGCGACGCAGGCGGCGCGCACGCCGGCATCGCGTGCCTCGGCGACGGCCTGGCGGGCATCCTCGATCAGGTAGCGCGCGTCGTGCACGTCGATGTCGGAGGGCGCGCCGTCGGTCACCAGCAGCACCGCGCGCTGGCCCGGCGGCTCGGCGCGCATCAGCGATGTGGCATGGCGCAGCGCGGCGCCCATGCGGGTCGAGTAGCGCCCGTGCAGCGCGCCGATCATGGCGCGCGCCGGCGCGTCCAGCGGCATGCCCGATTCGAGCAGGCGGTAGTAGTAAACCTCGGCGCGCGTGTTCGACGAGAAGCCGTGGATCGCGAGCCGGTCGACGCCGCGCGCGTTCGACGCGGCCAGCATCAGCGCGGCCTGCTTCTCGATGTCGAGCAGCGAAGCCGCATGCGGCCCCGGGTCGTTGGCGGAAGCCGACAGGTCCAGCAGCACCAGCACGCTCGAAGGGCGCGGGCCCTTGCCCGGGCGCATGAACAGGCGCGCGTCGGGCCGCAGCCGGAGGCGGCGGTCGACCAGCACCTCGATGGCCGCATTCAGGTCGATGTCGTCGCCCTCCCATTGCCGGCGCAGGCGGTGCGTGCGGTCGAGGTGCCGCGCGCGGGGCAGGGCGAGCGGGGCGATGCGCTCGCTGCCGGCCGATGCCTGCTCGCGCGCCGGCAGCAGGCCCTGCCATGCCGGCAGCTTCTCGATCACCGTGCACCAGTCGGGGCGCAGGCGTTCGAGCCTGCGGTCCCATTCGGGATACGTGTAGCGGCCGAGTTCGATGTCGCCCGCGGCATCCGGGGGAGGGGCGCTGCCTTCGGTCGGCGCGTCGGAAGGCGGCGGTGGCGGCCGTGCGCCCGCTTGCCGCAGCGCGATGGCTTCGTCGGGCGCCGCATCGGTTTCGGCGAAGTCCCACAGGTAGCTGTTGTCGTCGCGCCAGGGCGCGGGCACGACGTAGTCGCGGGGCTCGAAGCGCACGCGCATCTGGCCCAGGTCGTTCGCGAGGATCGAGGCGATCGCGCGGAAGGCGTCGTAGTCCTCCAGGCCCGCGCCGGCGGCGGTCTCCTCGAACAGGCGGCGTGCCTTGTTCACCCAGTGGTTGTCGTCCTGCGACGAGGGCAGCAGCAGCAGGCGGTCCATGCGCGAGACGAGCGCGGCGAAGCCCAGGTCGAGCGCGTCGGGCACCGGCGGCAGCGACGCGGCGAACCAGCCGTGCAGGCCGGGGAAGTCGCGGCACAGCAGCCGCTCGACGCGCGCGTCCTCGATGGCCGAGACGATGGCGATGCCCATGGGCCTGAGCGTGTGCGCCGGGCGCGCGGGCTGCGAGTGGCGCAGGTGCGCGACCGCGTGCGCGACCATCGCGCGGCGAAGGCCCGGCCCGGTGGCGCTCTCCGGCAGCAGCAGCTTGCGACCGGTGAGCACGGCGCGTGCGCCGGCCAGCGCCTGCACTTCAACGTCGATGCCGGCCAGGCCGCGCGCGAGCAGCGCCAGCGCACCGAGGCCGCCGTGCCCTTCGCTCATCCGAACTGCGCCTCGACGAAGCCCTGCAGCGCGCTCGCCATGTCGGGGTCGTCGGTCAGCGCGCGCGTCATCGTCATCTCGCAGCTCTCGCGCGGCGTCACGCCGTCGCGGATCAGCACGCCCGCGTAGATCAGCATGCGCGTCGACACGCCCTCGTCGAGCCCGCGGTGCTTCAGCTCGCGCGAGCAGCGCGCGATGGCCACCAGCTTCGCGGCGAGATCGAGACCGACCCCGGCCTCGTGCGCGACGATCTCCGCTTCGAGCGTGCTGCCCGGATAGTCGAACTCCAGCGCCGCGAAGCGCTGGCGCGTCGATGGCTTCATGTCCTTCGCGCTGCTCTGGTAGCCGGGGTTGTACGACACCACCAGCTGGAAGTCGGGATGCGCATGCACCAGCTCGCCTTTCTTGTCCAGCGGCAGGATGCGGCGCGCGTCCGTCAGCGGGTGGATCACCACGGTCGTGTCCTGCCGCGCCTCCACCACCTCGTCGAGGTAGCAGATGCCGCCGTGCCGCACCGCCAGCGTCAGAGGACCGTCGTGCCAGGCGGTGCCGTTGGCGTCGAGCAGGTAGCGCCCGACGAGGTCGGATGCCGTCATGTCCTCGTTGCAGGCCAGCGTCACGAGCGGCCGGCCGAGCGACCACGCCATGTGCTCCACGAAGCGCGTCTTGCCGCAGCCGGTCGGGCCCTTGAGGATCAGCGGCATGCGGTGGCGGTAGGCCTGCCGGTAGAGCGCCACCTCGTTGCCCGCGGGCCGGTAGAAGGGCTCGGACTCGATGCGGTAGGCCGCGAGCGGATCGTGCACGGGTGCGTTCATGGCGTGGCGAGCAGTTCCTTCAGCGCGTCGTCGATGAAGCGGGTGTCGGCGGGGCTGCTGCCGCCGCCCGCGAAGTGGCCCCACACGCCCGGGATCGGGCGGCACTCGGCGTTCGGCATGTGCGACACCTCCCACTCGTTGTCGGCCGCGGGAAAGTACAGGTCGCGCTCGGCCGGCATCACGATGGCGCGTGCCTTGATGGCGCCTAGCGCTCTCTTGAAGTCGCCCTTGAACACCGGGTTGTCGCTGATGTCGCCGTGCTGCCACGACCACAGCATCGCCAGCAGGTTGTTCGCGTCCTTCTTCAGGAAGAAGCCTTCCCAGTAGCCGACCAGGAAGTCCTCGAGCGAACTGAAGCCCAGCTCGCGCCACAGCTCCTGCATGTAGAAGGGCTGCGACAGGCCCCAGCCGGCGTACACGCGGCCCACCGCGCGCAGGCCCCTCGTGGGCGGCGTGGTGTACCAGCCGCCGTTCCACGCGGCATCGGCCGTGAGCGCCGCCTTCACGCCCTCGAGGAACACGATGTTGTGCGGCGCCGTCTTCGCCGAGCCGCAGAAGGGCGCGATGCGCCGGACCATGTCGGGGTACAGGCAGCCCCACTGGTTGGTCTGCTGCGCGCCCATCGACCAGCCCACCACCAGGGCGATGCGCTCGATGCCGAACTTCTGCGTCACCAGCCGGTGCTGCAGCGTCACGTTGTCGTAGAGCGTGACGTTCGGAAAGCGCGAGAGGTCGTAGGGTTGCGGCGTGTTGCTCGGCGAGGACGACAGCCCGTTGCCCAGCATGTTGGGCACGATGATGAAGTACTTCGCCGGGTCGAGCGCCATGCCCGGACCGATGAGCCACTCGTTGTCGTGGTGCTGCCCCGAATACCAGGTGGGGTAGACGATGACGTTGCTCTTGTCGGCGTTGAGCGTGCCGTAGGTCTTGTAGGCGAGCTTCGCGCCGCGCAGGGTGGCGCCCCGCTGCAGCACGATGTCGCCGAGCTCGAAGATCTCGTAGTCCATGGTGCGGCGGCTCAGCGATGCTTGGCCGCTTCGTTCGGAATGCCCTCGATCGGGCACTCCGGCGTGCCCACCGTGCTGCGCGTGAACGACTCCACCATCTCGCGCGTGCCCTCGGGGTCGTTGATCCACTTCGTGTAGAAGTTGTACGGGCAGGCCGCCACGCCCTTGTCGCCGTCGCCGGAATTGATGGTGCCGGTGTAGCCGCGATGCACCAGCTTGAACAGGTGGTTCTGCGACTGACCGTTGCGGCGTGCGTCGCGGATCAGGCCCATCGAGAGCTCGGCGTAGTTGATGCCCATCTCCTCCTCGCCGCATTCGCCCAGCGTGCGGCCGTCGAAGCCGATGAGCGCCGAGTGGCCGAAGTACGAGTACACGCCGTCGAAACCCGCCGCGTTGGCCACCGCCACGTAGGTGTTGTTCATGAAGGCCATGGCCTTCGACACCATGATCTGCTGTTCCTTGGCCGGGTACATGTAGCCCTGGCAGCGGATGATGAGCTCGGCGCCGCGCATCGCGCAGTCGCGCCAGATCTCGGGGTAGTTGCCGTCGTCGCAGATGATCAGGCTGATCTTCATTCCCTTGGGGCCTTCGCTCACGTAGGTGCAGTCGCCCGGATACCAGCCCTCGATGGGCACCCACGGCATGATCTTGCGGTACTTCTGGACGATCTCGCCCTGGTTGTTCATGAGGATCAGCGTGTTGTAGGGCGCCTTGTTCGGATGCTCCTCGTGGCGCTCGCCGGTCAGCGAGAACACGCCCCACACGTTCGCGCGGCGGCAGGCGTCGGCGAAGATGGCCGTCTCCTCGCCGGGCACGGTGGCGGCCGTGTCGTACATCTCCTTGGCGTCGTACATGATCCCGTGCGTGGAGTACTCGGGGAACACCACCAGGTCCATGCCTGGCAGGCCCTTCTTCATGCCGACCAGCATCTCGCCGATCTTGCGGGCGTTGTCCAGCACCTCGGCCTTGGTGTGCAGGCGGGGCATCTTGTAGTTGACGACCGCGACGCCCACGCAATCGTTGCTGCTCGAAATATCACCGTGTCTCATGGGACTGCTCCTGAAAGAGGGGTTGAGGAAAAAGAGGGCTACACGGTCAGGAACGACCTGACCTTGTCCTGGTCGAGCGTCGCGCGCGCCTCGTCGTGCACGAGGCGCCCGCGGTCGATGACGAGAAAGCGGTCGGCCAGGTCGAGCGCGAAGCTCAGCACCTGCTCCGACACCACGATGGCGAAGCCGCGCTCGGCGCGCAGCACGTTCAGCGTCTGCGCGATCTCCTTGATGATCGAAGGCTGGATGCCCTCGGTCGGCTCGTCGAGGATCAGCAGCTTCGGCTCGGAGATCAGCGCGCGCGCAATCGCCAGCATCTGCTGCTGGCCGCCGGAGAGGTTGCCGGCCTTGCGCTGCCTCATGTCCTTGAGCACCGGGAAGAAGCGGTAGAGGTACTCGGGCACCGTGCGGTGGCCCGACTTCGCCGCGCCCGAGAGGATGTTCTGCTCCACAGTGAGAAACGGGAACACCATGCGCCCCTGCGGCACGAAGGCCAGCCCCTGTGCCACGCGCTGGTAGCTGGGCAGCCTGGTGATGTCGGCGCCGCCCAGGCGGATGTGGCCTCCGCGCGCCGGCAGCAAGCCGATGAGCGACTTCAGCAGCGTGGTCTTGCCCATGCCGTTGCGGCCCATGACGGCGACAGCCTCGCCGGGTGCCACATGCAGCGACACGTCGCGGATCACCTGCGATTCGCCGTAGGCCACGTTCAGTCCGGAAACTTCGAGCATCCGTTTTCTCCTCTGTTCAGTGGCCGAGGTAGACGTCGATCACGCGCGGGTCGGCCTGCACTTCGGCGGCGGTGCCTTCGCTGAGCAGCCGGCCCTGGTGCAGCACCGTCACGCGGTGCGCGATGCGCTTGACGAAATCCATGTCGTGCTCGATCACCACCAGCGACTTGCCCGACGCGATGCGCCGCAGCAGGTCGCCGGTCTGCTCGCGCTCGCGCGGGCTCATGCCTGCCACGGGCTCGTCGAGCAGCAGCAGCTCGGGCTCCTGCATCAGCAGCATCCCGATCTCCAGCCATTGCTTCTGGCCGTGGCTGAGCTGGCCCGCGCGGCGGTCGAGCTGGTCGAGCAGGAACACGTCGGCCGCCATCGCGTCGATGCGCTCGCGCAGCGCCGCCGTGCGGCGGAAGGTCAGCGACTGCAGCAGGCCGTGCATGCGCGGCAGCGAGATCTCGAAGTTCTCCAGCACCGTGAGGTCTTCATAGACCGAGGGCGTCTGGAACTTGCGGCCCACGCCGGCGCGCACGATCTCGTGCTCGTTCATGCGGGCGAGGTCGGCGCCGTTGAAGAGCACGCGGCCCGAACTCGGCTTGGTCTTGCCGCACACCATGTCGAGCAGCGTGGTCTTGCCCGCGCCGTTCGGGCCGATGATCACGCGCAGCTCGTTGCGCTCGACCGCAAGGCTCAGGCCGTCCACCGCCTTGAAGCCGTCGAAGGACACGGTGAGGTCTTCCACGCGCAAGATCTGCTCGCTGGAAGGCGGCGCCGCCGAAGCGGCCTGCGGCAGGCCGCCGCCGGGCATCGTCATCGTCGCGTTCATGGCGCGGCCTCCGCGCCGCGCCGGCGCATCAGCTTCTCGCCCAGACCCGCAAGGCCGTTGGGCATGGCCCAGACCACGAGGATGAACACGGCGCCCAGGAAGTACAGCCAGCCTTCGGGAAAGGTCTCCGACAGGTACGACTTGAGAAAGCCGATCAGCAGCGCGCCGATCACTGCGCCCGGAATCGACAGCCGTCCGCCGACCGCCGCGTAGATCACCATCTCCACCGATGCCACCACGCCGATCACGCCCGGCGCGATCAGCCCGACCTGCAGGCTGTAGAAGGCTCCGCCGATGGACGAAAGCACTGCTGCCACCGCGAACACGAAGGCCTTCATGTGCGCCGTGTTGTAGCCGCTGAAGCGCACGCGGTCTTCGCGGTCGCGGATGGCGATGAGGATCTTGCCGAAGCGACTGCGCACGACGAGCAGCGAGAGCGCCATCACCAGCCCGACGGCCAGCACCTCGACGAAGTAGATCGTGCGCTTGGAGTCGTCGTTCGCGATGTCCAGGCCCAGCAGCGTGCGGAAGTCGGTGATGCCGTTGGCGCCGCCGGTATCGCCCTGCTGGCCGATCACCACCACCGTGAGCGTGAGCGCCAGCGACAGCGTGACGATCGCGAAATACACGCCGCTCACGCGCCGCTTGAAGATCGCGTACGAGAACACGTACGCCAGCACCGCCGGAACCACGAGGATGCCGACCACGGTCCAGCCCAGCGAATGGAAGGGCTGCCACCACGTGGGCAGCTGCTCCACGCTGCTCCACACCATGAAGTCGGGCAGCTCGGGCGCGGAGGCTTCGAGCTTGAGGAACATGGCCATCATGTAGCCGCCAAGGCCGAAGAACATGCCCTGGCCCAGGCTCAGCACGCCGCCGTAGCCCCAGGTCAGCACCACGCCGATCGCGACGAAGGCGAAGGCCAGGTACTTGCCCACGAGGTTCAGGCGGAAGGCGTCGAGCGCGAGCGGCAGCACCACGGCCAGCAGCAGGAGCACGGCGGCCATCGAGCCGATGTCGCGCCTGCGTTGCAAAGAGAGCTTCGACAGCATGCTCAGCTCCTCGAACGGACCGCGAACAGCCCGTTGGGCCGGAAATACAGCACCACGATCACCAGCAGCAGGATCGTCGCCTTGGCCATGGAGCCGCTCATCAGGTACTCGAGCCAGGTCTGCGACTGCGCGATGGAGAAGCCCGAGAGGGCCGTCCCCACCAGGCTCTGCACGCCGCCGAACACCACCACGATGAAGGAGTCGACGATGTAGAGCTGGCCGGTTCCGGGGTTGGTCGAGCCGATCATCGTGAACACCGCGCCCGCGATGCCCGCGAGGCCGGAGCCCAGCGCGAAGGTCATCGCGTCGACGCGGTGCGTGTCGATGCCCACCGCGCCGGCGATGGCGCGGTTCTGCGTCACCGCGCGCACCTTGAGTCCCCACGAGGTGCGGTACAGCAGCAGGTAGACGCCGGTCGCCACCAGCGCGGTGAGCCCCACGATGAAGATGCGGTTCAGCGGCAGCTGGATGCCCGCCGTCGGCTCCCACGCTCCCGCGAGCCACGAGGCCAGCGGCACGCTCACCTCCTGCGCGCCGAAGATCGAGCGGTAGGCCTGCTGCAGCATCAGGCTCAGGCCCCAGGTGGCGAGCAGGGTGTCCAGCGGCCGGTCGTAGAAGAAGCGGATGAAGCCCCGTTCCAGCACGTAGCCGAACGCGAAGGTCACTGCGAACGCGAACGGAATCGCGGCGAACAGGTACAGGTCCATGAAGCCCGGCGCGAAGTGCTCGAAGAAGCGCGCGGCCAGGTAGGTCATGTAGGCGCCGAGGGCCATCAGCTCGCCGTGCGCCATGTTGATGACGCCCATCAGGCCGAACACGATGGCCAGCCCGATCGCCATCAGCAGCAGGATGGTGAACAGGCTCACGCCGTTGAACACCTGCATCACCGCGATGTCAAAGTTCATCGCGTTCAGACCTTCGGGAAGGGGTTGGGCTCGACGAGCTGGGGCGATTCCCACACGATGTCGAACTGGCCGTCGGGGCGCGCACGGCCGACGCGCACCTTCTTCCAGACGTGGTGATTGGTGGCGTGCACGCGCACCGTGCCTTCGGGCGCCTCGATCTCCACGCCCGCGGCAGCCGCCGTGACCTTGTCGACGTCGAAGGACTTGGCCTTCTCCACCGCCAGCTTCCAGAGGTACACGCTGTTGTAGGCCACCTCCATCGGGTCGCCGATCACGCGGTCCTGCCCGTACTTCGCCTTGAAGGCCTTCACGAATTTCTCGTTGGCCGGCGACTTGATGCTCTGGAAGTAGCCCATGCAGGCGTAGTAGCCCGCGGCGTTGTCCTTGCCGATGCCGTCGATCTCGTTTTCCGACACCACGGTGGACAGCAGCACCTGCTTGGCACCGTCCAGGCCCGCCGCGCGCAGCTGCTTGTAGAAGGCCACGTTGGAGCCGCCCACCACGGTGCTGTAGATGCAGTCGGGCTTGGCGGCCTTGATCTTGTTGATGATCGACGAGAACTCGGTGTGGCCCAGCGGCGCGTACTCTTCGCCGAGCACCTTGCCGCCGGCCTTGGCGATGGCCGGCTTGGCGATCTTGTTGCAGGTGCGCGGGTAGATGTAGTCGGAGCCCACGAGGAAGAAGCTCTTGCCCTTCTCGCGCGCCATCCACTCGACCGCCGCGATCACAGACTGCGTGGCTTCCTGCGAGGGGTAGAACACGCGCTTGTCCTGCTCCTGGCCCTCGTAGTAGGTCGGATAGAACAGCAGGCCCTTGGCCTGGTTGAGCACCGGCAGCAGCGCCTTGCGCGAGGCCGAGGTGTAGCAGCCGATGATGGCCGCGACCTTGTCGCGCTCCAGCAGCTTGCGGGCCTTCTCGGCGAACACCGGGTTCTCGCTCGCGCCGTCTTCCACCACGGCCTCGATCTTCCGGCCCATCACGCCGCCGGCCGCGTTGATCTCCTCGATCGCCAGCTTCTCGGCATCGACCAGCGAAGCCTCGGCGATGGCGATGGTGCCCGAGAGCGAATGCAGCAGCCCCAGCTTCACGGGGCCGCTGTCCTGCGCCGAGGCAATGCCGGCCACGCCGCCGGCGGCGCCCAACACGATCATCGAGCCGCCGGTCTTCACGATCTGGCGGCGGTTGAAAACGTTCGTCATGTCAAATTCCTTCGTATTTGTGCGAGTCATCAGGAAGATCCGACCTTCGGAACCGCGCGTTGGGTGTCTCCTCCCGCGGCGCGGCCCTGCAAACGAACGCTGCGTTGCCAGTGCGCTTTTCTCCGGGCAAGGCTCCGCCACCGGATGCGGCGCATCCGTTTCGAAAAAGCACTCTTGCGGCCGAGAAAACAAAAAAGCCCGAACCGGTGGTTAAACCGATTCGGGCTTTATTGCCCGACGCCTCGCTGGCAGCACTGGCAGCGGGTGTCGTATGACTGGTAACGATTGCTCGTTGGGGCGGATTCTTCTCAACTCACCCCGGCATGAACATACGCTGTTTCGCTAATTGGCGAAAACGCGGCGCATGTGTTATTCGCGCTCAGCGCGGGCGCGCGTAGTCCGACTCGATCCACGCGCTCGCACTGCTGGCGGTGAGCTTGAACGCGGGCGACACGCTCACGCTGGCGAGTTCGCTGTCGTCCGCGTCGTCGTAGGCCGTGAGCGTGGCCGTGGGGTTGTCCTCGTCGGGCACGATGGAAAGCGCCACGCGCACGCGCCGGTCGTCGCGCGCAGTGACGGTCACGCTCTTGTTGAGCGTGGCGTGCAGCTGCTGCTCGTGGCGGCGGATGACTTCGGCGGCGGTCTTCACCAGCGTGGAGAAGGCCGGGGCGTCGAGCGGCTTGGGGTTCTTCTTGTCGCGGCCCATGGTCCAGGGGCCGACGAGGGCCGGCTCGGGGTCGCCGTGGCGCGTCATCTCGACGGCCCAGCCGTCGTCTTCCTCGTTCTTGATAACGCGGGCGGTCCAGCGGTCGTCGCGCCAGAGGCGGTCTTCCTGCAGGGGGAGGATGTCGGAGTCTGTGGTCGGTTCTGTCATTCGGTAGGTGTCGGTCTGGCGCGGGGCATTTTCGCCTCCGCCGCAGGGCCACCGATGTGGCGCGCGAGACCCTCGGCCAGCGCATCGAAGGTGGCGCGGCAGCGCGGGCTGCCGCGCAGGTCCTCGTGCATCGTGACCCAGGTGTCCAGCTTCAGAGAGAAACCGCGCGGTATCAGCCGGACCAGCCCGGGGTTGCGGCTGGCCAGCGCCACCTGGCAGATGCCGATGCCGGCACCGGCGCGGATCAGCGCCAGCTGCGTGAGGTCGCTGTCGGTGCGCAGCGAGAAGGCGTCGCGCGTGAAGCCCTTGAGCGCCTTGCCCGCGTTGCGCACGAAGGCCGTGGGCTGGTCGTAGCCGATCAGCGAGTGCGCGGCCAGCTCTTCCAGCTTGCGCGGCGTGCCGTGGCGCGCCAAGTAGTCGCGATGCGCATGAAAGCCCAGCTCGATGTTGCCGATGCGGCGCGCCACCAGCTGCTCCTGCCTGGGGCGCACCATGCGCACGGCGATGTCGGCCTCGCGCCGCAGCAGGTCCTGCACGCGGTTGGTCGACACCAGCTCGACCTTCAGCGCCGGGTGCGTCTCGCGAAGCCCCGCCACGATGGGCGGCAGCACTTCCGCGCAGACGACTTCGCTGGCCGACACGCGCACCACGCCGCGCACGCCTTCGCCCTGGCTGCTGGCGGCGCGCTCCAGCGAGGCGGCGGTGCTTTCCATGGCCTCCGCATGCGTGCGCAGCGCCAGCGCCACCTCGGTGGGCAGCAGCCCCGTCTGCGAGCGCGTGAAAAGCACGGTGCCCAGCGCTTCCTCGAGCGCCGCCACGTGGCGCCCGACCGTGGGCTGGGTGATGCCGAGGGCGCGTGCCGCGCCCGAGAGCGAGCCCTCGCGCAGCACGCTCAGGAAAGTGCGGTAGAGCTCCCAGCCGATGTTCGAAGTCATACATAAATGTATGGCCGATAGCTCATGTTCGGCAATTCCAATGGAGCCGACGCGGTTCCAGAATTCTTCCATCGGCAACAACTTCTGGAGCAGTTCATGGCACACGACACGACACGCGGCGACACGGTCCTGGTTCTCGGCGCAACGGGCGGCATCGGCGGCGAGGTGGCCCGCCAGCTGCGCGATGCGGGCTGGGAGGTGCGCGCACTGAAGCGCGATGCGCAGGAAGGAAAGCGCGAGGGCATCACCTGGCTGGCCGGCGACGCGATGGATGCGCAGGCCGTGCGGCGGGCGGCGAAGGGCTGCTCGGTCATCGTGCATGCGGTCAATCCGCCGGGCTACCGCAACTGGTCGGAACTGGTGCTGCCGATGCTCGACAACACCATCGCCGCCGCGAAGGCCGAGGGCGCGACCGTCGTGCTGCCCGGCACGGTCTACAACTTCGGCCCCGACGCCTTCCCGCTGCTGGCCGAGGACTCGCCGCAGCGCCCGCTCACCCGCAAGGGCGCGATCCGCGTCGAGATGGAACGGCGCCTGGAGGAAGCCAGCCGCCAGGGCGCGCGGGTGCTGATCGTGCGCGCCGGCGACTTCTTCGGCCCGAAGGCGGGCAACAACTGGTTCTCGCAGGGGCTGGTGAAGGCGGGGCAGCCCGTCAGGTCCGTGAGCTACCCCGGCAGCGCCGGCGTCGGCCACCAGTGGTCGTACCTGCCCGACGTGGCGCGCACCATGGTCGAGCTGCTGGCGAGGCGCGACCGGCTCGATGCCTTCGCGCGGTTCCACATGGCTGGCCACTGGGACGCCGACGGCACGCGCATGAGCGACGCCATCCGCAAGGTGGTGGCGCGCCGTATCGGCACGAGGGTCGGCGTGTCGGCCTTTCCGTGGTGGCTGCTGACGCTGGCCTCGCCCCTCGTCGTCACCTTCCGCGAAATGCGCGAGATGCGCTACCTGTGGCGCACGCCCGTGGGCATGGACAACGCGAAGCTGGTGGCCTTCCTGGGCCGCGAACCGCACACGCCGCTCGAGGAGGCGGTGGAAGCCTCGCTCGAAGGCATGGGCTGCCTGGCCACGGCGCCGGTGGCCGCCGTGGCCTGATCCGCGGCGAAGCTCAGAACACCGACAGGCCCGTGCGCGTCACGAAGAGTTCCAGCGCCTTCATGCCCAGCAGCGAATTGCCGGTGGCGTCGAGCGCCGGCGACCACACGCACAGCGTGAGCCTGTCGGGCACCACGGCGACAATGCCGCCGCCCACGCCGCTCTTGCAGGGCAGGCCGATCGAGAAGGCCACGTCGCCCGCCGCGTCGTAGGTGCCGCAGGTGAGCATCAGCGCGTTGATGCGGCGCGTCTGCCGCTCGCCGGTGACCTCGGGCTCTCCGTCGATCGGATGCGCGCCGTCGCGGCACAGGAAGGCCGCGGCGCGCGCCAGCTGGCGGCAGCTCATGCGCAGCGCGCACTGGTTGAAGTAGGTGTCGAGCACGGTCTCGACGTCGTTGTCGATCTTGCCGAAGCTCTTCATGAAGTTGGCCAGCGCGATGTTGCGAAAGCCCGTGTCGGCCTCCGAACGGGCCACCTCGTCGTCGAAGGCGATGGGCTCGCCGCACAGGCTCGACATGAGCGCGAGGATGTCGGTCTTGGCGCTGCCGCCGCTGGCCCTGGCCTGGCTCACGAGCCGGTCGGCCACCGCGATGGCGCCTGCATTGATGAAGGGGTTGCGCGGCTTGCCCTGCTCGTTCTCCAGCTGCACCAGCGAGTTGAACGGGTTGCCCGAGGGCTCGCGGCCGATGCGCTCCCACAGCGCGTCACCCATGCGCTGCATGGCGAGCGTGAGCGTGAAGAGCTTCGACACGCTCTGGATGGAAAAGGGCGTCTCGAAGTCGCCCGCGCCGGCCTCCTCGCCCTCGCAGGTGCGCAGCGCGATGCCGAACTGCCGCGCATCGACGCGCGCGAGCGCCGGGATGTAGCTGGCCACCTTGCCGCCCTGGCCCAGCTGCGGGCGCAGGGTGGCGACGATCTCGTCGAGGACGGGCTGGAATTTGCTGGTCTTGCTGCTCATGCGGTGCGTTGTACCGCAGGCCGCCGGTTCACCAGCACGATGCCCAGCGCCACGCCGATGAGCGCAACGATCAGCTGCGCCGTGAGCGGCTCCTTCAGCAGCGCTACGCCGAACACCAGCGCGAACAGCGGCGTGAGGAAGGTGAAAGACGACATCTGCGTGGCCGGGTAGTGCCGCAGCAGCCACATCCACGCGAGGTAGCTGGCGAAGGCGCCGACCACCGTCTGCAGGCCGATGGAGGTCCAGGCCCAGGCGGAGTACGAGAAGCCCCAGTGCTCGCCGAGCCCCAGCGACAGCACCGGGCACATCGCGGCAGTCACCGCCACTTGGTAGAACAGCGTCTTCTCGGCACTGGCCGTGGCCAGGCGAGTGGTGCGCAGCGTGAGCGTGGTCAGGCCCCAGAGCATGCCGGCCGCCAGCGCCATGCCGTCGCCGATGAGCTGTGACGAGCTCATGTGGGCGAAGCCCTCGCTGAAGGCCAGCACCACGCCCGAGAACGCGATGAAGAGCCCCAGCCACTGGAAGCCGCGCAGCCGCTCGGCCGGCACCCAGCGCGGCAGCAGCAGCGACACCCAGAAGGGCGCGGTGTAGAGGAACACCGTGAGCCGCGAGGCGCTGGTGTGCTGCAGCCCGAGGTAGATGCCGGCGAATTCGCCCGAGAACAGCAGGCCGGCCAGCAACCCGGGCCACAGCGTGCCGTCGCGCTCGAAGAGCGGCACGCGCCGCCACACGCACCAAAGCCACAGCAGCACGGTCGCGCCGATCATGCGGATCGAGGCCTGCCACATCGGCGGTACCTCGGCCACGGTGGTCTTGATGAGGATCTGCTGCAGGCCCCAGAAGGCGCAGCAGGCGATGAGCAGGCCTATGGCGAGGCTGTCGAGGTGGGTCTTGCGCTGGATCATTCGGGGCGGTCGATCGAACGGGTGGCGGCGGCGGATGGCCGCTCGATTCATCCGATGATCGTATCGCGCTGGCAAATTCCGCGCGGGCTCACTGGGCAAAGGCATCCAGCGCGGGCAGCGGCGCCTGCCGCTCGAAGCGCTGGCCGATGGCCTGCAGCGCGGCCTCCAGGAACTGCAGGAACATGCCCATGGCCACCGTGGTCGTCTGGCCCGAGCGCTGGTAGAGGCAACTGAAAGAGCGGGCACCGGCGTCGGCCAGGCCGGTCCACACCAGCGTGCCGCGCTCCACGTCCTCGGCCACGTTCTCGGGAATGAGAAAGCCGATGCCGGTGCCGCCAGCCACCAGCCGCCGCACCATCGCGACCGAGCTGGTCTCCACCAGCGGGCGCACCTTGCGGTGCTCGCGGTGGTCGATCTGGTCGACCATGGCGCGCAGCTCGGTGTCGGGCGTCATGAGGATCAGCGGGTGCTCCAGGCAGTCGCGCAGCCGCGGCAGCTTGCCCAGCGCCGCCAGCGGATGGCCCGGCGGCGTGACCAGCCCCAGGTGCTGCGGAAAGCTGCGGATCTCCTCCACGCCCGGCGGCGGCTTGCGGCGCAGGCAGAAACCGATGTCCGATTCGCCGTTGGCCACCCATTTCAGGATGTTCTCGCCGCTGCCCGAGCGCACGCCGTAGGTCACGCCGGGGTAGTTCTTCATGGCGGTCTCGATGACCTCGGGCACCAGCTGCTCGGCCGACGAGTGCGGCACCGCCAGGTTGATGTGCCCGCGCCGCAGCGAGCGCAGGTCTTCCACCTGGGCCAGCGCGTTGTCGAAGTCGCGCTGCCCGCGCCGCACGGCGGCCACCATGATCTCGCCCGCGGTGGTCAGCTGCATGCCGCGCGGCAGTCGGTCGAACAGCGGCGTGCCCACCTGCTCCTCGAGATTGAGCACCTGCTGGTGGACGGCCGCGGCCGTGAGGTGCAGCGCCTCGGCCGCCTTGCGCACCGAGCCGCGGCGGGCCACTTCGTCGAAACAGCGGAAGGTCTGGGAGATGGCGCGCATGGTGGCGGGAGTGTATGGATTTTCTATACGCGCCGTACGAAACAAACAGATTTTCCTGACGGGAGATGCGGCCTAGATTCGCACCTTCTTCAATCTCGCGAGGTTCGTTCCCGTGACCACCACCGTCGACCAGATCACCCAGCGCCGCCGCGGCACCGGCCTGATCGCCCACGACCCGGCGCTGAGCGCCGGCGGCTACACCCTGATCGCGCCGCAGACCGACGACGGCAACGTCTACCTGGTCGACATCGAGGGCCGCGTGGCGCACCAGTGGAAGATGCCGGTGCGCCCGGGCCGCGCGGCCGTGATCCTGCCGAACGGCAACCTCGGCTACAACGGCAACCACGCCGATTCGCCCGAGATCTACCCGGCCTGGTCGCTGTGGCACGGCGGCGACTTCTACGAGGCCACGCCGGAAGGCGAGATCGTCTGGCGCTTCCAGGACCCGACGCACCACCACGACGCCCGCTGGCTGGCCAACGGCCACCTGCTGTACGCCGGCTGCGCGACGGTGCCTGCCGGTTTCGCCGAACGCGTGCCCGGCGGCACGGCCCACGGCCCCGACGAGACCATGTACGGCGACGTGATCCGCGAGGTCGATCGCGAAGGCCGGCTCGTGTGGGAGTGGAAGGCCTGGGAGCACCTGGCGCCGGAAGACTTCCCCATCCACCCCGGCTTCGGCCGCACCCACTGGCCGCTGGTGAACGGGCTCGACGTGACGGCCGACGGGCTGGTGCTCATGAGCCTGCGCACCACCTCGGGCATCGTCGGCATCGACCGCGCCACGGGCGGCGTGAAGCTGCACATTCCGCCCTCGGTGCTGTCGCACCAGCACGCGCCGGTCGCGCTGGACAACGGCAACATTCTTGCTTTCGACAACGGCAACTTCCGCACCGGCAAGCATGTGGCGTTCTCGCGCGTTCTCGAAATCGATCCGGCCTCCAACGAGGTCGTGTGGCAGTACGCGGACGAGCTGGTCAACGCCTTCTATACCGCCTACATGGGCAGCGCGCAGCGCCTGCCCAACGGCCACACGCACGTCACCGAGTCGGCCACGGGGCGCCTGTTCGAGGTCACGCCGGCCGGCGAGGTGGTCTGGGAGTACGTGATTCCCTGGTTCGCCGAGTACCCCGACGAGGCCGCGCGCAAGTACGTGCCCGGCCGCCAGAACAGCGTGTTCCAGACCTTCCGCTACAGCGCGGCGCAACTTCCCTGGCTCAAGGTTTCCGCATCATGATTTCTTCCGCTCTTCGCTGGCTGGCCCTTCCGCTGGTCATGGCGCTGCCCTTCGCGGCGCAGGCCGCCGATGCGCCCAAGCCCGTGCGCATCCTCAGCAACTGGTTCGCCCAGCCCGACCAGGCCGGCTACTGGCAGGCCCAGCAGGACAGGCTCGGCAAGGAGGCCGGCATCGAGATCAGCGTGCTGCAGGGCGGCCCGAAGATCCAGACCATTCCGCAGGTGGCCTCGGGTCAGGCCGAGTTCGGCATCGGCAACGCAGACGACGTGCTGCTGGCCCGCCTGCGCGGCGCGCCGGTGCGCGCGGTGTTCGCGCACCTCGACTACGTGCCCTACACACTGGTCTATCACGCCGATCCGGCCGTGAAGTCCATCGCCGACCTGCAGGGCCGCACCTTCGCGGTGAACATCGGCAATGCCTACTGGGAGTGGACGAAGAAGCAGTACAGGCTCGCCGGCACGCGCGAGATCCCGGTGAGCGGCGACCTGAGCCTGTTCCGCAACGACCCGAAGATGGTGCAGCAGGGCTACTCGCTCTTCCTGCCCGCGCGCATGGCCGCGGCCGGCGTGCAGGTGCAGCAGATCACGCTGGCCTCGCTGGGCTACAAGCCCTACAACGTGCTCTTCACCACCGACGACATGATCCGCAAGAACCCCGCGCTGGTGAAGGCCACCGTCGCGGCGGTGCAGAAGGGCTGGGCCGGCTACGTGCGCAACCCGCAGGGGCTCAAGCCGCTGATCACCGGCATGAACAAGCAGATGACGCCCGAGATCTACGACGCGGCCAACAAGGAAATGATCGAGACGCTGATCTCGCACGACCTCGGCCGCATCGGCTGCATGAGCGACGCGCGCTGGAGCGAGCTGGCGGGCCAGCTGCGCAGCGTCGGCTTCCTGCCGGCGGGCTTCGACGCGAAGCAGGGCTACGACCGCACGCTGGTGCCGGGCTGCAACTCATGAGCGACAAGGGCGCGGCCGTCGGGCTGGAGGGTGTGTCGAAGCGCTTCGACACGCGCAAGGATGGCGGGCTGCTGGCGCTGGACAAGGTCGACTTCGCGCTGCGCCCCGGCGAGTTCGTCTCCATCGTCGGGCCCTCGGGCTGCGGCAAGTCGACGCTGCTGCGCATCATGGCGGGGCTGGTCGCGCCGAGCACCGGGCGCTGCACGCGGCCGGACGGCATCGAGACCGCCTTCGTGTTCCAGGAGGCCGCGCTGCTGCCCTGGCGCAACGTGGAGCGCAACGCGCAGCTGCTGATGGAGCTCGAAGGCCACTCGCCCGACAGCTACCGCCCGCGCGCGGCGGAGGCGCTGAAGCTGGTGGGGCTCGCGGGTTTCGAGAAGTCGTATCCGCACCAGCTCTCGGGCGGCATGCGCATGCGGCTGTCGCTGGCGCGCGCGCTGGCCCTGCGACCCGGGCTGCTGCTGCTCGACGAGCCGCTGGCGGCGGTGGACGAACTCACGCGCGACGTGCTGCAGGAAGAGCTCTCGTCGCTGTGGCGGCAGGCCGGCTTCACCGGCGTGCTGGTGACGCACAACGTGCACGAGGCGGTGTACCTCTCGAACCGCGTGGTGGTGATGTCGCCGCGGCCGGGGCGCATCCTGGACGTGATCGACGTGCCCTTCGCATTCCCGCGCGCGCCGGAGCTGCGCGCCAGCGCGGACTTCGCCGCGCTCACGGGGCAGGTGACGTCGGTGCTGCGCGCGCAGCATCACGCGCAGGCCGTGGCTTGAGGGAGCGGAGATGACCCGATCTTCTTCCCCTGCATTGGCCCTCGCGCGCAACGCCGCGCCCGTGGTGGCGGTCGCGCTGCTCGCCATCGGCCTCTGGTGGCTGTTGAGCGCCACCGTCTACCAGGGCAAGGGCTACCTGCTGCCCTCGCCGCAGGAAGTGGCCGCGGCCACCGCCGAGAACGCCGCAACGCTCGCGGGCGCCACGCTCTCCACGCTGAAGGAGGCGCTGCTGGGCTACGCGCTGGCCATCGTCGTCGGCATCGCCGGCGCCGCGGTGCTGGCGCAGTCGCGGCTGCTGGAGCGCAGCCTGTATCCGTACGCGGTGCTGCTGCAGACCGTGCCGGTGGTGGCGATCGCGCCGCTCATCGTGCTCTGGTTCGGCTACAACGAGCTGTCGGTGGTGATCGTGAGCTTCATCATGTCGCTCTTTCCGATCATCAACAACACGATGCTGGGCCTGCGCTCCACCTCGCGCAATCTCGCGGAGCTGTTCGCGCTGCACCGCGCGAGCGGGCTGGTGTCGTTCTGGAAGCTGCGGCTGCCGGGCGCGCTGCCGCACATCTTCGCGGGGCTGCGCATCTCGGCGGGGCTGTCGGTGATCGGCGCCATCGTGGGCGAATTCATCATCGGCTCGGGCAATGCCGAAGGCGGGCTGGGCGTGCAGATCGTCTTCGCGCAGGGGCGCATGTACACCGCGCTGCTGTTCGCCGAGGTGATCGCGGCGACGCTGCTGGGCTTTCTCTTCTTCCTGGCGGTGAGTGCGATCGGACGGCTGCTGCTGCGGCACTGGCACGAATCGGCGCTGGGGAGCTAACCGGGCCGCCTATTTCGCCTGTTTCGCCGCGGCGGCCACGGGGTAGGGCGGCTTGCCGCGCGTGCCTGTCATCAGGTCGGGCACGACGGTTTCCACGTCGGCCACCGCGCGCGCGGCGCGCTCCAGCTTCTTCGCGAGCGCCGCGTCGGGCACGCAGCCCTGCAGGTACACCCAGCGGCGCTGGATGATGACCCAGACACTGCCCTTCTTCACGCCCGGCACGGCCAGCAGCGCGGCGCGCACCTTGGGTGCGAGCGGCTTGTCGTAGCGGTAGGCGTTGCTGTCGGCGCACTTGCCGGCCAGCCAGCAGGTGGTGCCGCGTTCCAGCCGCGAGTGGGTCTGCAGGCGGCGTTCCTCGGTCGTGTAGAACGGGCCCTCGGGCACGGCGCAGGCCGGCAGGCCCGACGAGAGCTGGAAGAACGGGTCGTCGAACCAGTTCTGCTTGAGCGGTGCCGTGGCTTCCTGCGCCGTGCCGGTCTGCGCGGCGAGCAGCAGGACGAGCAGGAGCGCAGGGCGGAGGGTCACAAGGGGTGCTCTGTGTAGAAGCGCCCGCCGTGGAAGAGCAGCGGCGAAGCGCCCGCGTTGTGGGAGCAGCGCTCCACCTCGCCGACGAAGATCACGTGGTCGCCTTCGTCGTAGCGGCTGCGGTTGAAGCACTCGAAGCTGGCCGCCGCGCCCACCAGCACCGGCGCGCCGCCCAGGCCCTCGGTGAAGGCCACGTCGGCCCAGCGGTCGATGTTCTTGGTGGCGAAGCGTTCGGCCAGCGCCTTCTGGTTGGCCGCCAGGATGTTCACCGTGTAGTGCGAGCCGGCGCTGAGCGCGGGCATCGAGCCGGCGGCGCGAGAGAGGCTCCACAGCACCAGCGGCGGCGTCAGCGACACCGAGTTGAACGAGTTGGCCGTGAGGCCGACCAGCGTGCCGTCAGCCGCGCGCGCGGTCACGACGGTGACGCCGGTGGCGAACATGCCGAGGGCTTCGCGAAACTCGTCGGACGAAAAGGAGGGCGGCTGGGCCCGGCGGGGAGTGGTCACAAGAAAGGAAGCAATGGCTTGGAGGCGGAGGGCCATTTTGGCTCAGCGCCCGCCGGCCTGCCCGGCCGGGTCCATCAACTCTGCTACCAGCCGGGTATAGACGGCAGCGGCCGGGGAGGGCGTTCGCCCCGCCAGCGTGACGAGGCTGTAGTGCGTCTGCATGCGCTCCAGGCCCGCCACCGGCAGGGGAACGAGCGTGTCCGTGTCGTGGCCCGGGACGGGCGCGACCGGCGCGAGGATCACTGCGTCGGCCGTCAGCGCCAGGTGCCGCAGCGTGCCTGCGTCGTCGCAGGTCACGTTGAACACGCCGCGGTCGCCGCGCGGGGCCACCCGCTCGAACTGCATCGCCACCTCCGCCGGCAGGCGCGGGCCGGCGACGGGGTAGGCCATGAGCTTCTCGAGCGTCGCCGGCTGCTGCCTGGGCTTCAGCAGCGGGTGCTTGGCTCGCACGAAGAAAGACACCGGCAGGTTGGGCAGCCGCACGAGCTTCAGGCCGGGCTGCTGCTTCGTCAGGTCGCGCGTGTCGGCGACGAACAGGTCGAGCTCGCGGCGGTGCAGCCGCTCGCACAGCGTGGCGGTGTCGGCCACCTCCATGCGCATCTGCAGCTGCGGGTGGCGCTGCGTCATGAGCGACAGCGCCGCGCGGCCCAGCGTGCCGGCGGCGAAGGGGCCGAAGCCCACAGCAAGACTGCCGATGGCGAGGCCTTCGAGCTGCAGCACGTCGCGCGCGATCTGCTGCGCGTCGGCCAACAGCTCGCGGGCGCGCGCCAGCACCAGTTCGCCGGCCTGGGTGAAGCGCACGCTGCCGTAGGCGCGGTCGACCAGGCGGGCCTGCAGGTTCTCTTCCAGGTTCTCGATGCTGCGGGAAAGCGCAGGCTGCGAAAGATGCACTGCCTGGGCCGCGCGGCCGAAGCTGCCCTGGTCCGCCAGGGCGACGAGATGCTGGAGCTGGCGAAGCTGCATTTTGCGTTTTGCTTCAAAAGGAAGCGCATATTTTGCATTTGCCAATGATTCTGGTGCTTCGCAGAATCGCCGGATGCAAGCCCCATCCCCTTCATCCCGCCCCTTTTCCGTCGTGCTCGTTGCGCTGGCCTGTGCGCTGGGAGCCTCGCCGGTATTCGCCCAGGTCGCGCCCAAGGCGCCGGAGCCTTCCACGCTGCAGGCCAACGCCGACATGGCGAAGACGCTGCCTTTCGCCAACCGGCAGGACTTCGAGGACGCGATGCACGGCTTCGTCGGCACCGTGCCCGACGCGCTGGTGCCGGGCTCCGGCGCTCGCCCGGTCTGGAGCATGAAGCCCTACGACTTCCTCAAGGCCGACGCGCCGGCCGACACCGTCAACCCGAGCCTGTGGCGCCAGGCGCAGCTCAACGCGATCCATGGCCTCTTCAAGGTGACCGAGCGCGTCTACCAGGTGCGCGGCTTCGACATCGCCAACATGACCATCGTGGAAGGCGACGGCTCGCTGATCGTGATCGATCCGCTGCTGGCCGCCGAGACCGCGCGCGCTGCGCTCGAGCTCTACTACCAGCACCGCCCGCGCAAGCCGGTGGGCACGGTGATCTACACCCACGGCCATGCCGACCACTTCGGCGGCGTGAAGGGCGTGGTCGACGAGGCCGACGTGAAGGCCGGCAAGGTGCAGGTGCTCGCGCCCTCGGGTTTCATGGAAACGGCGGTGGCCGAGAACATCCTCGCGGGCAACGCGATGAGCCGGCGCTCGCAGTACCAGTTCGGCACGCTGCTGCCGCCCGGCCCGCGCGGGCAGGTCGACACGGGGCTGGGCAAGGCGCTGGCGCGCGGCACCATGTCGCTGATCGCGCCCACGTCGACCATCGACAAGCCGACGGAAGAGCGCGCCATAGACGGTGTGCAGTTCGTCTTCAGGCTGGTGCCGGGCTCCGAGGCGCCGTCGGAAATGCTCATGTACCTGCCGCAGTTCCGAGTGCTCAACATGGCGGAGGACGTGACGCACAACATGCACAACCTCTACACCATCCGCGGTGCCGAGGTGCGCGACGGCAACCTGTGGTCGAAGTACATCGACGAGGCCCGCGTGGCCTTCGGCGGCAAGGCCGAGGTGCTGATCGCCCAGCACCACTGGCCGACCTTCGGGCAGGAGCGCATCGTCGACCTGCTGAAGAAGCAGCGCGACATGTACAAGTTCATCAACGACCAGTCGCTGCGCCTGCTCAACCAGGGCTACACGTCGGCCGACATCGCCGAGACGCTGCGCATGCCCGCGAGCCTGGAGCAGGAATGGTCCGCGCGCGGCTACTACGGCACGCTGCGGCACAACGCCAAGGCCGTCTACCAGAAGTACCTCGGCTGGTACGACGCCAACCCCGCCAACCTGAACCCGCTGCCGCCGGTGGCCTATGCGAAGAAGACGGTCGAATACATGGGAGGCGCCGACGCGGTGCTGGCGCGTGCGCGCGAAGATTTCAAGAAGGGCGAGTTCCGCTGGGTGGCCAGCGCGATGAGCCAGGTGGTGTACGCAGATCCGACCAACCGCGCGGCCCGCGAGCTGGGCGCCGACGCGCTCGAGCAGATGGGCTACCAGTCGGAGGCCGGCACCTGGCGCAGCGCGTATCTCGTGGGCGCGATGGAGCTGCGCAACGGCGTGCCGAAGATCCCGGGCGGCAACAGCTCCAACGCCGACACGCTGAAGGCCGTGAGCAACGACCTGTTCTTCGACTTCCTCGGCGTGCGGCTCGACGCCGCCAAGGCCGAGGGCAGGAAGATGGTCATCAACTGGAACTTCACCGATTCCAATCAGCAGTTCGTGCTGACGCTGGAGAACTCGGCGCTCACGCACATTGCCGGCCAGCAGCCTGGGGCCGACGCCACGGTGACGCTGAGCCGGGCCGTGCTCGATGCGGTCACGCTGAAGGAGACGAGCTTCCCGGCGGCGGTGCTCACCGGCAAAGTGAAGATCGACGGCGACCGCGCGAAGCTGGCCGAGCTGATGTCGATGCTCGACACCTTCGAGCCGATGTTCCCGATCGTCGAACCGAAGGTTCAGCCGAAGAACCAGTAGCACACCGCGATGGCGGCCACCACGCCCGCCACCTCGGCCAGCAGCGCGCAGGACACCGCATGCCGCGTGCGCTGGATGCCCACCGCGCCGAAATACACGGCCAGCACGTAGAAGGTGGTCTCGGTGCTGCCCTGGATGGTGGCGGCCACCAGCGCGGGGAAGCTGTCGACACCCTGGCTCTTCATGGTCTCGATCAGCATTGCGCGCGCCGCGCTGCCCGAGAAGGGCTTGACCAGCGCGGTGGGCATGGCGTCGACGAAGCGGGTGTCGAAGCCGACCGCGCCCACCAGCCAGCGCAGGCCGTCGAGCGCGAAGTCGAGCGCGCCCGAGGCGCGCAGCACGCCGATGGCGCACAGCATCGCGACGAGGTACGGCAGCAGGTTCTTCGCGATGTCGAAGCCTTCCTTCGCTCCTTCGATGAAGCATTCGTACACCTTGATGCGGCGGACGGCGCCCGCCAGCAGGAACACGATGATCACGCCGAACAGCGTGAGGTTGCCCAGCAGCGACGACAGCGAGGCGATGGCGGTTGCCGACAGCGTGCCCAGCAGCGCCATGAAGCCGCCCAGCAGCAGCGCGCCCGGCACCAGGTAGGCCAGCACCACCGGGTCCCACAGCCGCAGGCGCTGTGCCACCGCCACCGACAGCAGCCCGACCAGCGTGGAGGCGCTGGTGGCCAGCAGGATCGGCAGGAACACCAGCGTCGGGTCGCCCGCGCCCTGCTGCGCGCGGTACATGAAGATGGTGACCGGCAGCAGCGTCAGCGACGAGGCATTGAGTACTAGAAAGAGGATCTGCGCGTTTGTGGCCGTCACCGGATCGGGGTTCAGCCGCTGCAGCTCGCGCATCGCCTTCAGGCCGATGGGCGTGGCGGCGTTGTCCAGCCCCAGCGCGTTGGCCGCGAAGTTCATGGTGATGAGCCCCAGCGCCGGATGCCCCGCCGGCACGCCCGGCATGAGCCGCCTGAAGAGCGGCCCCAGCAGCCGCGCGAGCCAGCCCACCAGCCCCGCAGCCTCGGCGATGCGCAGGAAGCCCAGCCAGAGCGTGAGCGTGCCGAACAGCAGCACCATCACCTCGACCGCCAGCCGCGCCATGGCGAACAGCGCCTCCACCAGCGCGGCGAACACGGTCGGGTCGCCCCCGACGAGCCACCGCCCCAGCGCCGCCAGCGCCGCCACCCCGAAGAAACCCAGCCACAAGCCGTTGAGCACGCTTCTTTTCCTTTTGTTTCGCTTCGATGATAGAGCCGCCATCCGGGCCCGCCGCGAGCTACAGTTCGGCCCATGCGCGCCTCCATCGCCCGTCGCCTAGCCGCCTTCCTGTGGGTCGTGGCGGCTGCATGGCTTGCCGGTTGTGTCAGCCTGCCGCCGCCCGTGCCGCACACGCCCGTCACGGCGATCACCGACGTGGCGCAGACCGAGCTCGGGCAGCTCGCGGCCAAGGGCGCGCCCGAGGGCTCCACCGCGCTTTCGGGCTTCCGGCTGCTGCCGGAGGCGGCATTCGCGTTCGACGCGCGCATCTCGCTCGCGCGGCATGCCGAGAAGTCGCTCGACGTGCAGTACTACCTGGTGCAGCGCGACGACATCGGCCTGCTGTTCCTGCGCGAGCTGCGCGAGGCCGCGGCGCGGGGCGTGCGGGTGCGGCTGCTGGTGGACGACCTCTACACCGGCGGCGAGGACGAGCTCTTCGGCACGCTGGCCGCCTTCCCGAACGTGGAGGTGCGGCTCTTCAACCCGCTGCCCTCGCGCGCCAGTTCGCTCGGCACGCGGCTGCTGCTGTCGCTGACCGACTTCGGCCGCATCAACCACCGCATGCACAACAAGCTGCTGATCGCCGACAACAGCTTCGCGGTCTCGGGCGGGCGAAACATCGGCAACGAATACTTCATGCGCAGCACGGCCGCGAATTTCATCGACATGGACGTGATTTCCAGCGGCCCCGTCGTGCGGCAGATGTCCGAGGGCTTCGACCGCTACTGGAACAGTTCGCACGCATGGCCCATCGAGCGCATCGCGCCGCTGCACGGACTGACGCGCGAGGCGGCGCAGCGCCGCTTCGACGAGATCGCGCGCTCGGCCGTGCCCGACGTGCCCATCCGTCCGCGCGACGTGCTCAACAAGTCGCCGGTGGGCGAGCAGCTCATCACCGGCAAGATCGACCGCTACTGGGCGCCGTCGACGCTGTTCATCGACGACCCGGACAAGATCACGCGCAAGGCCGACGAGGCCTACATCGGCAGCGTGACCGAGGGTGCGCTCAGCGTGATCAACGCCACGCGGCGCGAGGTGGTCATCGCCTCGCCGTACTTCATTCCGGGGCCGAAGGGCATGGAGGAGATGCGTGCCTGCATCGCCAAGGGCGGGCGCATCACGGTCGTGACCAACTCGCTGGGCGCGACCGACGAGCCGCTGGCCTACGCGGGCTACGAGCGCTACCGCGCCGACATGCTGAAGATCGGCGTCACCATCTTCGAGATCGCGCCCACGCTCAGCGGGCGATCGGGGCGCTTCGGCGACTTCGGCAAGTCGATCAGCCGGCTGCACGCCAAGCTCGCGATCGTCGACAACGAGCGCTTCTTCGTCGGCTCGATGAACCTCGACCACCGCTCGGCCGCGGTCAACACCGAGATCGGCCTGGTCATCGACAGCCCCGAGCTGGTGCAGGACTACAACAAGCTCATGTCGGGCGAGCGCGTGAACCTCGGCTACCGGCTGCGGCTCGGGCCCAACGGCCGGCGCGTGCAATGGCTGGAGTACGACGACGCGGGCGGCGACATCGTCCACGAGGACGAGCCCGGCGAGTTCCTCTGGCTGCGCTTCAAGAACTGGCTGCTGCTGCCCATCGTGGGCGAAGAGCTGCTGTAGCAGGCGCTTCCGCCTCCGCCTCCGTCACCACCTCCACTGCGCGCGCTCGCGGCGCGCCGGCGGCCGTGTAATACGGCTTGCACACTGCCCCTCTAGATTGCGGCGTCCCACGACACAACAACCAGAGGGATTCCAGATGCGCCTCATGCCCCCGGTGCCGCCGGCACCGCCAGCCATGCCCGACCTACGGTGGCTCGCCGCACTCGCCGTTGCTTCCGCCCTGCTGCAGGGCTGCAACGGCGGCGGCAGCGGCCAGTCGATCGTTCTCGGCCCGGTCGCCGGCACGCCGGCTCCAGCCCCCGCTCCGGCACCCGCCCCCCAAGCCGACGCCGCCACCGCCGATGCCAACCTGCAGGCCACCTGGGTGGAGATCGGCGACAACAACGCGGCCATCGCGCGCGCCATCACCAGCTACACCGCGCCGGCCTCCGCCACCACGGCCGACGCCAATGCCGCATGCCCGCAGATCACGGTGGACGGCAAGACGACGCGCATGACCTTGCGCGCAGGCGCCGGCACCATGGCGCTGCGCACCACGGCCAGCGACCCGGCCGATTCCAAGCCTTCCGCCTTTCCCGTGTCGTCCTGCGAAACCACGCTGCCCGCCGACGCGAAGCAGGCCGCCATCGGCAGCCGCGCGCTGCCGCTGCCCAAGGCCGAGCCGCAGCGCGTCCTCTTGCTGGCCGACACCGGCTGCCGCCTGAAGAAGGCCGACAACGCCTATCAGCCCTGCAACGACAGCAGCGTGTGGCCGTTCGCGCCGCTCGCCGCCACCGGCGCGGGCTTCAACCCCGACCTGGTGCTGCACATCGGCGACTACCACTACCGCGAAAACGTCTGCCCCGACGACATTGCCGGCTGCAAGGGCAGCCCCTGGGGCTATGGCTGGGACACCTGGCAGGCCGACTTCTTCAAGCCGGCGGCGCCGCTGCTGGCCAAGGCTCCGTGGATCCTGGTGCGCGGCAACCACGAGGAATGCGCGCGCGGCGGCCAGGGCTGGATGCGCTTCCTCGATCCGCGCCCGTACTCCGACAAGCGCTCGTGCAACGAGCCGGCCAACGACAGCACCGGCAACTATTCCGAGCCGTACGCGGTGCAGTTGGGCACGGGCTCGCAGGTCATCGTGTTCGACTCGGCCAAAGCCGGCAAGGTGGCGCTGAAGACGGACGACCCGCAGTTCATCGCCTACCAGAAGCAGTTCCAGACCGTCGCGACGCTGGCCGCCAAAGCCGGCATCACGACCACGATGTTCACCAACCACCACCCGATCCTGGCCTTCGCGCCGATCGCGGGCTCCACCCCGGCATCGGGCAACCTCGCGCTGCAGTCGGTGATGGGCAATCTCAACCCCAAGGCCTACTACCCGAGCGGCGTGCACATCGCG
This sequence comes from Variovorax gossypii, assembly GCF_003965815.1. Classification (GTDB taxonomy): domain Bacteria; phylum Pseudomonadota; class Gammaproteobacteria; order Burkholderiales; family Burkholderiaceae_C; genus Variovorax; species Variovorax gossypii. The sequence continues at coordinate 90,679 of NZ_RXOE01000007.1, forward strand.
CTGCACGGCCACGTGCACGACTTCCAGGCGCTCAACTTCGCCACCGACCACCCTGCCACGCTGGTGACGGGCAACGGCGGCGACAACCTCGACGTGGCGCTGCCCGATCCGCTGCCGCCCGGCACCACGCCCGCGCCGGACGTGACGGTCGACCGCATCACGCACCACAGCAGCTTCGGTTTCATGATGATGGAGCGCAAGGCGGCGCCCGGCGTGGGCTGGTCCTTCAAGGCCTACACGGTGGCGGGCAAGCTGCTCGCCACCTGCGAGCAGACCGGCCGGACGCTGGCCTGCGACAAGACGGGCTTCCTCACGCCGTGACGATGCGCGCCGCGCTGGCGATGGCGGCCGCATGCCTGGCCTGGACGGGCACGGCGGCCGTTGCCATTGCCGCGACCGCGGCGGAGATCAACCCCGGCGGCCCGCCGAGCGTGGTGATCGATCGCATCGGTGCCACGCCGAAGATCTCCGCACGCATCGATCCCACGGCCGCCACCTTCAAGCCCGACCCGGCGCTGGCCGCGCTGGGCAAGCGCATCTTCTTCGACACGCGGCTGTCGCAGCCGCAGGGCACCTCGTGCGCCAGCTGCCACGATCCGCTGCGCGCCTTCACATCGACGCTGAGCGCCCCTTCGCTGGCCGGCCCGCGCACGCCGCAGGGCGGCCGCCCCGGCCATTTCAGCGCGCGCACCGCGCCGTCGCTGCTGTACGTGCGCTACGTGCCGCGCCGGCACTTCTACCAGGACGACGACGCGCCTTTCGCCTCGCCCTTCGGCGGCCTCTTCGCCGACGGCCGTGCCGACACGCTGGCCGAACAGGCGCGCGGCCCGCTGTTCGACCGTGACGAGATGAACAACGCCTCGCCGAAGAGCCTGCTGCGCAAGCTGCGCGGCACCGACCTCGCGCCCGCGATGTCGCTGGCCTTCGGCCCCCGCGTGCTGCGCGACCCTGAGCAGGCGGTGAAGGGCATCGGCCAGGCGCTGCAGGCCTACCTGCAGAGCGACGAGATGGCGCCCTTCAGCTCGCGCTTCGACGACTACCTGCGCCACCGCACGCCGCTGAGCCCGCTGGAGATGCGCGGTTTGGCGCTGTTCAAGAACCCGGACAAGGGCAACTGCATGTCGTGCCACACGCTGTCCGACACCGCGAGCCGGCCCGAGCGATCGCTGTTCACCGACTTCGGCTACGACGCCATCGCCGTGCCGCGCAACCTGTCGCTGCCCGCCAACCGCGATCCGCGCCGCTTCGACAACGGCCTGTGCCGCACGGCCGCGCAGCTGCGCTGGCCCGAGCCCAACCAGTGGTGCGGCTACTTCCGTACGCCGGGGCTGCGCAACGTGGCGGTGCGCCAGAGCTTCATGCACAACGGCGTGTTCACCACGCTGCGCGATGCGGTCGCGTTCTACGCCACGCGCTCGACCGACCCGGCGAAGTGGTATCACGGCAAGCCCACCTTCGACGACGTGCCGGCGGCCTATCGCGGCAACATCAACGTCAATTCCACGCCGATGAACCGTCGCCCCGGCACCACGCCGGCGCTGACCGACGAGGAGATCGACGAGATCAGCGCCTTCCTCGGCACCCTGACCGACGCGCGCTATGTGGCGGCCATGCCGAAGCCGGCGACGAAGTAGCTGCCTGGGTCATCGCCAGCGAGGGAAGGTGCGTTACATTTCCTCCGAGATTGTGAACTTTTGTCACAGACGCCTTTCTTCTGGAGACTTCGACATGACCGTTCCCGTGCCGCGCGAGTCGATTGCGCCGCTTTCCACCAGCCGTCGTCGCGCACTGACCGGGCTGGCCGCCGCAACCGCCGCCGCAGGCCTCGGGTTTCCGGCGCTCGCGCAGAACCGGCCGCTGCGCATCGGGACCACCTTCGACAACAGCAGCGTCGAGAAGGCCAACGGTCAGGGGCTCTACCAGGGTTCGAGCGCCTTCTTCAACGCGCTGAACAAGGCGGGCGGCATCAACGGCACCAAGGTCGAGCTCGTGATGGCCGACGACACCTTCAAGCCCGAAGTGGCCAAGGCCAACGCGCTGGCCTTCGAGAAGGACAGCTCCGTGCTCGCGCTGGTGCACCCGCTGGGCACGCGCCAGACGGCCGAGGTGATGGACGCGGTGCCCGGCATGGCCGTGGTGGGCCCCATCACCGGCACCATCTCGCTTCGCAAGAAGAATTCGCCCAACACCTTCTGGGTGCGCGCCAACTACGACCAGGAAGTCGAGAAGCTGGTGAGCACCGCCGCCGTGCTGGGCCAGAGCCGCATCGGCCTCGTGCATTCGAACGACCCGCTGGGGCAGTCGGTGCTGGCCGCCTTCAAGAACGCGCTGGCCAAGGCCAAGCTGGAGCCGGCGGTGATCGCGACCACGCCCAACACCACCAGCATGGAAGTGGGCCCCGCCGCCGAAGCCATCGCCAAGGCCAAGCCGCAGGTGGTGGTGGTCGGGCTGGCCGGCACCGCGCCGGTATTCCTGAAGGCGCTGCGTGAGGCGGGCAACAGCAGCTCGGCCTACGGCCTGTCGATCACGGCCAGCGCGCTGTCGGCCATGGGCGACCTGGCCAAGGGCCTGGGCTTCGTGATCGTGGTGCCCTCGCCGTACTCGACCAAGTTCGAGATCGTGCGCCGCTACCAGGCCGACATGACGGCCAACGGCGTCAAGGAGTTCTCGCTCACCAGCCTCGAGGGCTACCTGAATGCCGCCGTGCTGGCCGAAGGCATGCGCCGCGCCGGCAGTTCGCTCACGCGCGCCTCGGTGATGTCGGGCCTCGCGAGCATCGAGAACTTCGACCTGGGCGGCGTGAAGATCAACTACGGGCGCACCAACCGCGAAGGCGGTCAGTTCGTGGACGTGGCCGTCATCGGCAGTCGCGGGCAGATGCTCAGCTAGGCCAGGTACTCCCCCAGGCTTCGCGCACTTCGTGTCGCTTCGCCAACCCCCTCGCCGGGGGCGACACCTGCGGCCCGGCAAAGCCGGTTCCGCGGTGTCCTGCAATCAGACCCCGACGCCCAGCAAGCCTTCCAGCAATTCCTGGTCGGCCGCCAGCTCCGCGCTCGGCCCCGCGTGCACCACCGTGCCGCGCTCCAGCACGATGGCCTTGTGCGTCATCTCCAGCGCGAGCACCGGATGCTGCTCGACCACGATCGAGGCGAGCCCTTCGGACTCGCACAGCCGGCGGATCGCCGCGGCGAGCTCTTCCACGATGATCGGCGCGAGGCCTTCCATGGGCTCGTCGAGCAGCAGCAGCTTCGGGTTGGTCATCAGCGCGCGGCCGATGGCGAGCATCTGCTGTTCGCCGCCCGAGAGCTGGTTGCCGTAGTTGCCGCGGCGCTCGCGCAGGCGCGGGAAGAAGTCGTAGACGCGCTTGAGGTTCCAGCCGCCCAGGCGCGAGATCACCGTGAGGTTCTCCTCGACGGTGAGCGAAGGGAACACCTCGCGCTCTTGCGGCACCCAGCCCAGCCCCGCGCGCACGCGCTGGTGCGAGGGCCAGCGCACGATGTCCGTGCCCTGCCAGCGGATCGCGCCCTGCATCACGCGTGTGTTGCCCATCAGCGTCTCGAGCAGCGTGGTCTTGCCCACGCCGTTGCGCCCGAGGATGGCGAGGCTTTCACCCTGCTGCAGGGAGAAAGCCAGCCGGTCGAGCACCACGGCGTTGCCATAGCCGGCGGTGACGTTGTCGAAGGCGAGTGCTTCAGGCATGTTGGTCGTGTGGGTGGTGATGGAGGTGCGAACTGCCCAGGTAGACCTCGCGCACGCGCGGGTCTGCGCCGATTTCCGAAGGCGTGCCCTCGGTGAGGATGCGGCCGCCCACCAGCACCGAGATGCGGCGCGCGAAGCGGAAGACCAGCTTCATGTCGTGCTCGATGAAGAGCACGCTGATGTCCCGCGGCAGCGCCGCGATGGCCTCGAACAGCTCGCCGCTCTCGTCCTCCGGCACGCCGGCGGCGGGTTCGTCGAGCAGCAGGATGCGGGGCTTGGCCGCGAGCGCGAGCGCGATCTCGAGCAGCCGCTGCTTGCCGTAGGCCAGCTCGGCCACGGGCACATCGGCGAGGCTGTCGAGCTTCAGCGTGCCCAGCAGGGCGTGCGCCTCGTCGAACACGGCCGTGCAGCCCTTCAGTGGCCGCCACCAGGTGGCGCCCAGCCCTTCGCGCTCGCTGATCGCCAGCACCACCGACAGCAGCGGCGTGAGACTGGGGAAGAGCGTGTTGATCTGGAAGGTGCGCGCCAGGCCCATGCGTGCGCGCTTGTCGCCCGGCAGGCGCGTGATGTCGAGCCCGCCCATGTGGATGCTGCCGCTGGTGGGCTTGAGCACGCCGGTCAGCAGGTTGATGAGCGTGGTCTTGCCCGCGCCGTTGGGCCCGATCAGCGCCTGCCGCGCGCCGGGTTCGAGCGAGAGGTTGACGTCGCCCACGGCCTGGAAAGCGCCGAAGCGCACGCCGAGGCCCTGCGTGCGCAGGGAGTGCGCGGTGTTCGTCATCGCGCCTTCCCCGTGCGCACGAAGCGCGAGAGCGCGCCCATGATGCCGCCGCGTCCCAGCATGACGGCCGCGATCAGGAAGATGCCGAGCCAGAACATCCAGTACTGCGGGTTCATGTCCGCGAACCAGTCGTGCACCAGCATGTAGACGATGGCGCCGATCATCCCGCCGTACAGCCGCCCCGTGCCTCCGAGCACCAGGATGATGAGCACCTCGGCCGAGCGGTTGAAGCTGATCGACTCGATGCCGACGAACTGCGTGGTCTGCGCCAGCAGGGCGCCTGCCACGCCAGCCACCGCCGCCGAGAAGGCGTAGGCCATGCGCAGCCGCGCTTCCACCGGCGAGCCGATGGCCGTCATGCGCTTGCGGCTGTCGTGGATGCCGCGCAGCGCCAGGCCGAAGGGCGAGCGCAGCACCAGCCGCACGAGCAGGAACATCGCGAGCACCACGCCGAAGGCATAGCAGAAGGCGGTCTTGCCGTAGAGGTCGAATTCGAAGAGGCCCAGCACCGGTGCGATGGCCACGCCCTGCAACCCGTCTGTGCCGCCGGTGATGCCCGAGAGCCGGTTGGCCAGCTCGTACAGCAGCACGCACACGCCGATGGTGATCATCAGCCGCGTGAGGTCGGCGCCGCGCACCACGAGATAGCTCAGCACGTAGCCCAGCGCGCCGCACACCGCCAGCGCGAACAAGAGGCCGCTGAAGGGCTCGCTCCAGCCGTACTTCGCGAGCAGGCCGGCCGCGTAGGCACCGGCGCCGAAGAAGGCCGCGTGGCCCACGGTGAGGATGCCCGCGTAGCCCAGCGCCATGTCGAGCGACACGGCGAACAGGCCGAAGATCATGACCTGGCTCATCAGCGTGAGCTTGTCGGGCAGCAGGAAGAAACTCGACGCGAGCGTGAGCCAGAACGCGGCTTCGGCGATGCGCATTTGCGCGGGGGAAAGGCTCAGGGCTCTCATGCGAGCCCCTTCTTCGCGACGATGCCGTTCGGCCGCACGAGCAGCATGACGATCATGAAGACGTAGATGAGAAATGCGCCGGTCTCCGGCAGGTAGTACTTGCCCGCCACGTCGACGATGCCGACCAGCAGCGCCGCGATGAAGGGCCCGGTGACGGTGCCCGCGCCGCCCACGCAGACCACCATCAGGAAGTAGACGAGGTACTTGAGCGGGAACGAGGGCTCCAGCCCCAGCATGCCGAGGCTCAGCGCGCCGCCGAGTCCCGCGAGGCCGCAGCCCAGCGAGAAGGTCAGGAAGAAGAGGCGCTGCACGTGTATGCCGGTGCCGCCGGCCACGCGCTGGTTGTCCACCGCTGCGCGCACCATCGCGCCGTAGCGGGTCTTGCCCAGGCCCAGCAGCAGCGCGGCCAGCACGAGCACGCCGCAGACGATCAGGAAGAGGCGGTAGCGGCCCACTTCGAGCCCCACGAGCGACACCTGCCCGTCGAGCGCCGGCGGCAGCGTGAAGGGCTGCATCGTCGGGCCGAAGAAGTAGGTGAAGGCGGCGATGGACACGAACACCACGCCGATCGACAGCAGCACCTGGTCGAGCGGATGCGCGCGGTAGAGGCGCCGGTAGAACAGGAACTCCAGCACCGCGCCCGTGACGGCAGCCGCCACGAAGGCGGCTGCCAGCGAGAGCCCGAAGCCCAGCCCGAAGTGGCTCATGAGCACGCTCGCGGCGTAGCCGCCCACCATCGCGAAGCTGCCGTGCGCGAGGTTGACGAAATTCATGAGCCCCATCGTGATGGACAGGCCCACGCCGATGAGAAAGAGGAGCATGCCGTAGGCCACTCCGTCGAAGATCACGATGCCCATGAATTTCCCGCTTGCTGACTCGCTGGCTGAACGATGGATACGAGGGCGCGCCTACTTGGCTGCGGCGCCTTCCTTGGCCGGGTCCTTCACGCGCTCGAACTTGTCGAACTCGACGTTCACCAGCTGGCCGTTCACGCGCTCGGTCTTGCGGATGTAGACGGTCTGCACGATGTCGCGGGTGGCCGGGTCGATCTCCACGGGGCCGCGCGGGCTCTCGAAGCTCAGGCCCTTGAGCGCGTCCATGAACTTGTCGCCGGCGGTGTCGCCCTTGGTCTTGGCCAGCGCGAGGTCGATGGCGGCCATCGCGTCGTAGGCGGTCACGGCGAAGTAGCTCGGGCGCAGCTTGGTGCCGTTGTCGGCGGCGAAGTCCTTCACGAACTTCTGGTTCTTCGGCGAGGGATGCGCGAACGAGTAGTGATGGCTGGTGACCAGGCCCAGCGCCACGTCGCCGGTGGCGTCGAGGTAGCTGTCGTCGGTGGCCTCGCCGGTGGCGTAGAGCTTGATGCCGGCCTGCTCCATGCCGCGCTCCTTCCACACCTTGAGGAAGGCCGGCGGCATCACGCCCGAGGGAAAGAAGAAGAACACGGCCTGGGGCTTGGCGTCCTTGATGCGCTGCACGTAGGCCGAGAAGTCGGGGTTGTTCATCGGCGTGCGCACCTCGCCCGAGACCTTGCCGCCGCCGGCGGTGAAGGTCTTCTTGAAGGCGGTTTCCGCGTCGACGCCCGAGGCGTAGTCGGCGACCACGGTGTAGGCGTCCTTGATGCCTTCCTTGAGCATGTAGCGCGCCATCGGGTCGGTGACCTGCTGCACGGTGAACGACAGGCGCGCCACGTAGGGCGAGCTGGTGGTGATGGCCGACGAGGCCGCGTTCATCACGATGGTCGGGATCTTCGCCTGCGTGGCGATGGCGCCCACGGCATACGCGTTGGGGCTGAAGTCCAGGCCGGTGAGCACGCTCACCTTGTCGCGCACGATGAGCTCCTGCGCGATTCGCTTGGCGGCGTCGGGCGCGGGGCCGGCGGTGTCCTTCTTGATGATCTCGACCGTGCGGCCGCCCACCTTGCCGCCGTGCTCCTTCAGGTAGAGCGCGATGCCGGCGTCGAACTGGCGGCCGTAGTCGGCGTACGGACCCGAGTAGGTGGCGATGAGGCCGATGCGCAGCGGCTCGCCGGCCGCATGCGCCGTGGCGCCCGCCAAGCCGAGGCCGGCCAGCAGCAGGGTCGAGAGGAGGGTTCTCTTGGTCATCGTCGTTGGCGTCATGGAAAAGGGCCTTTCAGGTGGAGTGGATGCGCCGATCGGGCGCCGCTGTCGTGTAACCGGGTGCAAACAAAGCGGGCGATGATGCCCGAGGGGGCGTCAAACCTGGGTATCGGGCACGCGCACCGTGAGGCCATCGAAGGCCGCGGTGATGCTGAGCTGGCAGCTCAGGCGCGAGCCGGGCCTGCGCTCGGACGCCACGGCATCGAGCAGCGCGCTCTCCATGTCGTCGGGCGGCGGCAGCAGGTCGATGAAGGCGTCGTCCACGTAGACGTGGCAGGTGGCGCAGGAACAGCATCCGCCGCACTCGGCGTCGATGCCGCGAACGTTGCCGCGGATGGCGGTCTCCATCACGCTGGCGCCGACCTTGGCGTCGACCTCGCGCGTGGTGCCGTCCTTGAGGATGTAGTGGATCGTGGGCATGGGTTTCAATGGAAATGGCGGCCGCCGCCGGGCCGCCCCAAGGCGGGCCGCGCCTCCCCCTCGGGGGGTGGAGTTACACGCAGCGAAGCGGAGTGAAAAGCCGGGAGGCTCATGGCTCTAGAACATGTCGAAATACTCGCGGTGTTCCCACTCGCTGACTTCCAGGTTGAAGCGGGCGATCTCCGCTTCCTTGATGTGGCAGAGGTAGTCGACGAAGGTCTTGCCCATCTGCGCGTTGAGCATCTCGTCGCGGCGCAGGCAGGCGAGGGCGTCGCCCAACGAACGGGGCAGCTGCTCCGCAGGCGTCTCGTAGGGCGCGTCGGCCGAGGGGCCGGGGTCGATCCGGTTGCGGATGCCGTCCAGGCCCGAGAAGAGCTGGGATGCGAGATACAGGTACGGGTTGGCCGTCGGCTCGCCCACGCGGTTCTCGATGCGCGTGGCGGACTGGCCCGGGCCGCCGAGCACGCGCAGCATCGCGCCGCGGTTGTCCTTGGCCCAGATTGCGCGGTCGGGTGCGAGCGAGAAGGGGCGGTAGCGCCGGTAGCCGTTGATGGTGGGGCTCGCCAGCGCCGCGGCGCCGCAGGCGTGCGCCTTGAGGCCGCCGAGGTAGTGCATGCCGGTCTCGCTCAGCGGCTGGCCGCTTGCGGCTTCCGGCATGAAGGCGTTGACGCCGTCGCTCTTGCGGCGCAGCGACTGGTGCAGGTGCCAGCCGCTGGACATCACGTTCGGGATCTTCGGCCGGCACATGAAGGTGGCATGCAGCCCGTTGCGCTGGCAGACCTGCTTGATGGCGCTGCGCAGCAGCACCATGGTGTCGGCGGGCATGACGCCGGCGGTGGGGCCGAAGGTCAGCTCGAACTGGCTGGGGCCGAATTCGATTTCCAGCGAGCGCAGCGGCAGGCCGAGCGCCATGAGCTGCGAGCGCAGCAGCTCCATCAGCCCGTCGACGCGGTCGTAGCGCAGCTCGGTGAGGTACTGGTGGCCGTGCGAGAGCAGCGACACGCGCGGCGGCTCGCCGGGCTGGCCGGAGTCGGCCAGGCCCATGCGCGCGTCGTCGAGCCTGAAGACATGGAACTCGACCTCGAGGCCGGCGATGAAGTCCAGCCCCAGCTCGTCGAGCTGGTGCACCGCGCGCTGCAGGATCTGCCGCGTGGCGAAGGGGCAGGGCTTGCCGTCTGCCATGTAGGCGTCGCACATCACCCAGCCGGTGCGCGGCGACCACGGCAGGACCTTGAAGGTGGCCGGGTCGGCCACGATGGTGAAGTCGGCGCCGCCCTGCAGGCCCTCGACGGCGAAGCCCCCGCCCTGGGTGAACACCGGGAACACGGTCTTGTGCGAGGTGTCCTTGGCCAGCAGGGTGGAGGTGAGGTTCACGCCCTCCCAGAGGGCCGAGCGCGCCTCGGCGGCGACGAGCGTCTTGCCGCGCAGGATGCCGTGCTGGTCGGGCCAGGCGAAGCGGACGAGATCGACCTCGCCGCTGTCGATGCGGCGCACCAGCTCCCTGGCCTGCGCGTGCTGGTCTTCGCTCCAGAGGCCGAAGCGGTCGACGAATGTGTGGCTGCTCATGGCGCGTGCGTCCTGTGAGCGGGTCAGGCAGCGGCCAGGCGTGCGGAGGCCCAGTCCGACTTCAGGCGCCGTGCGCGGTCGGCGTCCTGCCAGTAGGCCTCGGTGGAGGCTTCGTCGGCGACGTTGCGGCCGATGCCGTCGATGGAGGGCGGGCCGGTCATGGCGCCGGCCTGTGCGGCGTCGATGACCATCGGCGCGCCTTCGCCGGCGAGCGTGGCCTCGATGGCCTTCACCAGCACGCGGCGGTAGGCAATGATCCCCTTGTCGGTGCTGCCCAGGTGCTCGCGCGTGCGGTCCTGGATGGGGCCCTGCGACTCCACCGCCCACTGGTCGTGCACGTTGATGTCGTCGCCCATGCCGGTGTAGGTCTCGGTGAGCTGTTCCTCGATGCTGTAGCCGTAGTTGTTGCGCTTGTTCTTGCGCGAGGTGTAGTCGGGCAGCTCGTAGAGCTTCAGGCGCTGCTCGCGCATCTGCTGCTTGTCGACCGGGCCGGTGAAGCTGGTGAAGATGGCGTACCAGTAGCAGTGCGTGTCGTCCACCGGCACGTGCCACTGCGAGATGGTCATCTCGGAGCTCATCGGGATCACGAAGGCCTGCGGGAACACCAGGTTGGTCACGCGCACGTGGGTGGTGTCTTCCGACAGCTTGCGCAGCGCCTTCAGGCGGAAGCCGTAGTCGGTGGGCTCGACGCTGATGTCGGGCCGGTCGTACTCGCGCAGCACCTTGGTGATGGGCATGTCGGAGTCGGCCGAGGCGCCGCGGAACTGCTTGCCGTAGCTCTCGGAGGTGTCCTCGTCCTCGAAGAAGCGGTGCAGGTAAGAGGCGTGCGCCGGGTCGATGCCCACTTCGAGCGCCTGCAGCCAGTTGCACTCGAACAGGCCCTTGAACGCGAAGGTGTGGGTGTCGGGCGCGACGAAGCAGTCGAACTCGGGAAAGGCGGGGGGCTCGCCCTCGCCGATGTAGGCGAAGACCACGCCGCTCTTTTCGACCACCGGGTAGGCCGACTGCTTGATGCGGCTGCACAGCTTGCTGGTGGCGGGCTCGGCGGGGGTTTCGAGGCAGTTGCCCTTGGCGTCGAACAGCCAGCCGTGGAAGGCGCAGCGGATGCCGCCGTTCTCGAGCCGGCCGAAGGCGAGGTCGGCGCCGCGGTGCGGGCAGTCTCGGTCGAGCATGCCGAGCTGGCCGCTCTCGTCGCGGAACAGGACGAAGTCCTGCCCCATGAGCTTCACGGGCTTGACCGGGCGCGGGCCGGCCAGTTCGTCGGCCAGGGCCACCGGCTGCCAGTAGCGGCGCAGCAGCTTGCCGGCGGGGGCGCCGGGTCCGACGCGGGTGATGAAATCGTTCTGCTCTGCGCTGATCATCGTGCGGGCTCCATCGTGGGGACTGTGGAAAGAGGTCTGCAGCTATTGCATGCAACTGTATACATTCTGTTGGTGATCCTCGATCCGGGTCAAACTTTCATCTGCCGTTTCGCCCCGATTTGGGGCTTTGAAAGCCGAAAATCAGGGTAAACGCTGAGCGTATCGTCAGTTTTTGACACTTCTTGTGAAGCAGTGCATGCAACAACTGAGCCAGCGTAAATACGCTGCGTGCAATGCCGGCCTCGTCTCCTAGAATTCGCCGATGGACTCCCAACAATCCCGCGTGCTCGTGCAACTGCGCGACATGATCCTCAAGGGCGAATTCGTGCCCGGAGAGCGGCTGGCCGAGATCCCGCTGGCCGAGAAGCTCGAGGCTTCACGCACCCCGGTGCGGCTGGCGCTGGCCAGCCTGGAGCACGAAGGGCTGATCGAGCAGTCGCCCAGCGGCGGCTACCAGATGCGCCGTTTCACCTCGCAGGAGGTGGCCGACGCCATCCGCGTGCGCGGCGTGATCGAAGGCTTCGCCGCGCGCCTGCTGGCCGAGGACGGCGCGCCCCGCCAGCTGCTGCGCGACCTCAAGGACTGCCTCGAGGACGGCGATCGCGCCGTCAACAAGCCGAGCATGGAGCTCGACGACTACGCGGCCTACGTCGAGATGAACGACCGCTTCCACAAGCTGATCATCGAAGGCTGCGGCAACCTCGCGCTCAAGCGGGTGATGGACATGCTCGGCGGCCAGCCCTTCGCCGCCCCCAGTGCCATGCTGCCGATGCAGTCGTCGATGGAAGAGGGCCAGCAGTGGATGCGGCAGGCGCACCGCACGCACCATGCGATGGTGCAGGCCATCGAGCGCGGGCAGGGCTCGCGGGCGCAGGCGCTGGGCGAGGAGCACGTCGAGATCGCGCGCATGAACCTCGACTACGCGCTGGAGCGGCCCGAGCTGGCAGCCGAGCTGATGCCGGGCATCAAGCTGGTGTCCAAGGGGCGCGGCGGCTGAGACCGAGGCTGAGGCCGAGGATGAGTGAAGGCAACCGGTTGGTAATTAATAGACTGGCTGGTATTTCGGCATCCGCGCCGTCTGCCCAGCGACGGGCAAGACTAGAATTTCCGGCATGAGCGCCACCGCCCCCGTCAAGACCTCGTTCAAGGAACAGATGCTGCTGGCCCGCGAAGAGGCCATCGTGCAGACCGCCAACCGCCTGCTTGCCGAGAAGGGCTTCGAATCGATGACGGTCGACGAGGTCGCCGCATCCGTCGGCATCGCCAAGGCCAGCCTCTACAAGCACTTTCCGAGCAAGGAAGACTTGGCCGCCGCCGCGATGGTGCGCATCATGCAGCGCACCCTCGATTTCCTGGCCTCGGTTCCGGCCGACGACAAGCCGGCCGCCAAGCTGCGCGCAGTTGTGCGCTGGGCGATGGAAGTGCAGCTGGCCGGCGAGATGCCCCTGCTGCCTCACCAGAACTCCAGCCTGCGCGCCACGCTGATGGGCAACAAGGGCTACCTCGACCGCCTCGTGACCATCAGCGACCGGCTCGGCGGCTGGATCCAGGCGGCGCAGGCCGACGGCTCGCTCAACCCGAAGCTGCCGGCGATCGCCGTGCTCTACACGCTGTTCGCGCGCGCCTGCGATCCGGTGCTGGGCTTCCTGAAAGCCGGCGGACAGCAGACCGACGAGCAGATCGTCGAACTGGTGCTCGCGACCTGCTTCGACGGCCTGGCCGCGCGCTGAGCGGCTGGCGAGAAGGCAGCCCCCTCAGCTGCTGACAAGCGCGCGCCGCGGGGCCACCACCGCCTCCACCGCCGCGCCGACCGCCAGCAGCCGGTGATCGGTATTGCCGATGCTGGCGAGCATCAGCCCGACGGGCGCCGTGCCCGCGTCGTGGCAGGGTACCGAGAGCGCGCAGCCGTCGAACAGGTTCACCACCGAGGGGTTGCGCAGCATGCGGGCGTTGATGCGGTAGTAGGTGTCGTCGTCCTTCAGCACCTCGGCGATCGGCGGGGCGATGTCGGGCGTGGTGGGCATCAGCATCGCGTCGTAGCCGATGGCGGCCGTGTTGATCGAGCGGATGAACTGGCGGCGCAGCGCCTGCAGCTGCAGGTAGTCGGGCGCGGTGATGGTTTCGCCGGTCTTGATGCGGGCCAGCACGCGCGGGTCGTACTTGGCCGCGCCGGTCTTGATGATCTCCCGGTGCCAGGTGAAGGCCTCGGCGGCGGTGATCATGCCGCGCGGGTTGATGGCCGGCGCCTTCGCGAACTCCGTCATCGGCAGCTCGGTGACGGCGGCGCCGGCGGCCGAGAGCTTGGCCAGCGCCGACGCGAATGCCGCGGCCACGGGCGGCGAGAGCTCGTCCTGGAAGAAGGTCTTGGGCACCGCGAAGCGCAGCCCGCGCATCGGCAGCACGCGCAGCGGCCGCTGCAGCTCGGCGGCCAGCACGGCGTCGAGCAGGGCGCAGTCTTCGACCGTCCAGGCCATCGGGCCGGCAGAGTCGAAGGAGGTCGACAGCGGCATCACGCCGTCGAGCGGAATGCGCCGCTGCGTCGGCTTGAAGCCCACCAGCCCGTTGAGCGCGGCCGGGATCCGCAGCGAGCCGCCGGTGTCGGTGCCGATGGCGCCGGCCGCCATGCCGTCGGCCACCGAGATTGCGCCGCCCGAGGTCGAGCCTCCGGGAATGCGGCCCGTCGCGCGGTCGTAGACGTTCTTCGGCGTGCCGTAGTGCGGGTTGATGCCCAGCCCTGTGTAGGCGAACTCGACCGTGTTGCTGCGTCCGATGACGATCGCGCCGGCACGCCGCAGCCGCTCGACCACGAGGGCGTCGCGCACCGCAGGCGGCTGGCCGGCCAGCACCATCGAGCCGCCGAGCGTGGTGACGCCGGCTTCGTCGAACAGGTCCTTCAGCGAGATCGGGATGCCGGCGATGGGCGAGGCAGCCGGGCGGCCGCTCTTGCGCTCGGCGTCGAGCCGGGCCGCCGTGGCGCGGGCCGAGTCGGCGTGCACCCGGATGAAGGTGCGCGCGCCTTCGCCGGCGGGGTTCTGGATGGCGGCCAGCGCTTCTTCCACCAGCTGGCTGCTGCTGAGGCTGCCGGCGGCGAGGCGGCGCGACATCTCGGTCATCGAGAGCTGGCCCATGGCCCTGCCGGTGGCCGGCTCCGTCGATCCCTGGGCAAAGGCCCTCGGCCATAGGGAGAGCAGGCCCGTGGCCGCGGCTGCGCCGGCGGTCTGCTGCAGGAAGTTACGTCGTTGTTGTGTCTGCTGCTGCGTCATGGCGCGCTCCCCATCGATCAGATGGAATCGGGCCAGTCTACACAGCGACGGCTGCCAAGGCGTTGCCGACCGTTACCGGGTGCCGGGCACCTCGATCAGCAGCTGGGGCTTGTAGCCTTCCTGTTCGCCGTTGCGGGCGTAGCCCAGCGGGTTGGCGACCACGCGGCAGCCGTTCTTGATGTAGTCGGACGGGCAATGCAGGTGGCCGTGCAGCCACAGCCTGGCCTGGGGCAGCAGTTCGTCGAGCGCATTGCAGAAACCGGCGGTGCCCGGTGTCAATCCGTAGCGCGGATCCGCGCTTTCGAGGCTGGGCGCGAAGTGGGTGATGGCCACCGTGGTGCCCTCGAAAGGCTCGGCCAGCGCCTGCGTGAGCCAGGTCTGGCAGGCCAGCGCTTGGTCGCGCAGCTGTGCGGCGAGGAAAAGTTCGCCGTTACGCATGGTGGCCGCTTTTTCAAGATAGAAATCGGCCGCGCGCATCGCCTTGCCGCGTTTCTTGAGCGCCTCGGCCAAGCTGTCGGTCGGCTCGGCCAGTGCGTCGAAATCGGCCCAGAGCGTGGTGCCGACGAAGCGGACGCCTTCTATCACCCGGGTTTCGCGCTCCAGCCAGATGATGTCTAGCTCGTCGCAGAGCGCGTGCAGGCGCTGGTGGGTCTCGTCGAAGTCGACGCTGTCGTACTCGTGGTTGCCCGGCACGTAGATCACCGGCATCGGCCAGCCGTTGCGGGGCGAAAACCTGCCCAGGCCGAAATCGGTGTCGGTCAGGCGGGAGCCCTGCTGGTAGGAGCCGATGTCGCCCGCAAGTATCAGCAGGTCTGCGCCCGGCAGCGGCTTGGCGCGGAAGTGGGGATGGGACTCCAGGTGCAGGTCGGACAGCAGTTGCAGCTTCATCGTCGGGCCAGTCTAGGTGAATTGCCCCATGCATGACGCGCATAAAGCCCGGGTTGATTTGCTAGGGTTAACCCTTATTCTTGGAACATCAACCACTCAAGCGCAGCCACGAGCCGCGCACCATCATGTTCAGCCTCATCGCCCAAGTGGCCCGTTTCTTCCGTTCCTCCAGCGTCAATGCCCCGGCCAGCCACGCCGCCGCGCTGATGGAAAGCGCCGACATGCGCGCCGGCCGCGGCGCTCATCACGCCCAGGAACTGCGCGCTGCAGCCAGCGCCTGGCTCAGCGTCGTCCGCTGATCCAATCCTGGTTCGGTCAGCCGGGCACTTTCTGCCCGAGGACCGACCCGGCGAAAGCCGCGGCCGCCGAGCGCAGCAGCGCATTGCGCAGCCATTCGTGCGAGTGCCCGTGCTGGGCGCGCCGGTGCCAGATGGCGTCGACGTGCACCGGGGGCTGATCGAAGGGCAGGTCGCGCAGCACCAGCTGGTCGTCGATGCCGGTCACGGTCACGAAGTGACGAGGCAGCACGGTCAGCAGGTCTGAATTGGCGACCACCCGGCCCGCCGTGAAGAACTGGTTCACCGTCACCACGATCCGCCGCTCGCGCCCCATGGCGCCCAGCGTCTGGTCGATGAAGCCGTAGGGCCGCCCCGAGAAGCTCACCAGCAGGTGACGGGCGGCGCAGTAGTCGTCCAGCGTGAGGGGCGCATTGGCCAGCGGATGGCCCCGTCGCATCACGCATACATATTGACCCAGGTAGAGCCGCTGGGTCTCGAACGGCACCCCCACCCCCGACTGCCCCCGCGCCGCGAGGCTCGCGATCACCGCCGGGAAGTAGCCGACGGCCATGTCGACTTCTTCCTGTTCCAGCATGCGGCGCGGATCGCGCGTGGTCAGCGGCAGCACGCGCAGCGAAATGGCGGGAGCTTCCTGTTCGGCGATCTGGACCAGGCCCGGAATGAGCTCGGCCGCGGTGGCGTCGGCCATCGCCAGCAGGAAAGTGGTGTCGGCGACGCCGGCATCGAACTCACCGGGGGCCAGCGTGTGCTGCAGCTGGCGCAGGGAGTCCCGTACGGTCGGCCAGAGGGCGAGCGCCCGCGGCGTGGGCTCCACGCCGGCGCCCGAGCGGCGCACCAGCTCATCTCCAAGAACCTCGCGCAGGCGTCGCAGTGCGTTGCTTACCGCCGGCTGTGTGATCGACAGGTTGCGGGCGGCGCGCGTGAGGTTGCGTTCTGCCATCACCTCGTCGAAGACGCGGAGCAGGTTGAGGTCTAGCGTGCGAAAGTTGACGTCCATCAGTCTTGTGAATGATAAACATCAGAAAGATAAAGTGGATAAACACTAGGGTAAGCCCTAATATCACCCCATCGGCCTTGTTCGCCACCACTGATTACCACTGTCCCAGGAGGGATGCATCATGACCAGCTTCGTTCACGTTGACCAACCTACCGTCCACCCCGGCGTACGTCGCGCCGAAGTCCTGTTCGGCCAGATCCAGGCCGCCCGCGCAGGTGCCAATGGCGCCCGCCCGCTCATCGCCCTGCTGATCATCGCCATCGCGGCGGCTGTCCTGGTGGTGACCGAATCGCTCGTTTCCAACTGGAACGACGGCGGCCTGCTCGCTGTCTGGACCGTGTTCTGCGTCGCGGCCATCGGCCTGTTCGCGCTGTTCGCAGGTTCGATCAGCCAGGGTGCCATCGGCACCGCCTGGCGCGCTGCCGCACAACGCCGCGCTGCTGCCCGTGCCGATGCCCGCTTCCTGGAAACCGCCAAGAACGATCCGCGCGTGATGCAGGATCTGCAGGCCGCGATGTGGCGCCAGCAATCTGAAGGCACTGTCCCGGCCGTTGAAGCTGCCAAGATCGATGCGCTGGCCCGCATGAGCGCCCGTTCGCAGGAAGTGCGCATGCCCACGCTGTACGAAGCCATGCGTCGCATGAACAGCTCGCGCTACTACTAATAAGTAGCGTCTCGCTGAATGACGAAAGCCGCCCTCGGGCGGCTTTCGTCATTTATGAGGGGGAGGTGTAGAGCCTCCGCGCAAAAAAGTGCTCAAGAGTGGACGGAGCCTCAAAATCTGTCATATACTCGTGGGCTTCGCTGCTGAATACCTCTGGTGTTCGGGTCCAGCCGGTCTCTTCGGAGGTGGTTGGAGGGGTGAAGAAAAAGTCTTCGAAAGTTGACGCGGTTTGAAAAAACGGTGCATAATCGAAGGCTTCGCTGAAACGAACTGCTTCAGCGACTTGCGGTGAAAGTCGTGGGTTGCGAAAGAAGTTGGCTGAAGCGAAAAGCCAAGAAAGTTTGGTGAGATTTGAAAAAATCGTGCTAGACTACAAGGCTCCGCTGAAATGACTTCGGCGGCTGACAATGAAAGTTGTGAGCTGTGAATAACGAAGAAATGGAAAGCGAAAAAAGTTTGGCGATTCTTTAAAAATCGTGCTAGACTACAAGGCTTCGCTGATCGCAGCAAGCAAACGAAGTAAACGACAAGTTGCTTCGGTGATCGTTAAAAAATTACAGCCGATAAGCGTGGGCGTTTGAAGGTAATTGCACAAGTTCTTCGGAACAAGTCGCAAGACTTAAAAACGCTCATGAGAATAGAAGTGAAGTTCACTTCAATTCCGTTTTTGTGAGTTTTGCTTCATCGCGAGATGGGGCGCAAAAATCAAGATCGAACTATAGAGTTTGATCCTGGCTCAGATTGAACGCTGGCGGCATGCCTTACACATGCAAGTCGAACGGCAGCGCGGGAGCAATCCTGGCGGCGAGTGGCGAACGGGTGAGTAATACATCGGAACGTGCCCAATCGTGGGGGATAACGCAGCGAAAGCTGTGCTAATACCGCATACGATCTACGGATGAAAGCAGGGGACCGCAAGGCCTTGCGCGAATGGAGCGGCCGATGGCAGATTAGGTAGTTGGTGAGGTAAAGGCTCACCAAGCCTTCGATCTGTAGCTGGTCTGAGAGGACGACCAGCCACACTGGGACTGAGACACGGCCCAGACTCCTACGGGAGGCAGCAGTGGGGAATTTTGGACAATGGGCGCAAGCCTGATCCAGCCATGCCGCGTGCAGGATGAAGGCCTTCGGGTTGTAAACTGCTTTTGTACGGAACGAAACGGCCTTTTCTAATAAAGAGGGCTAATGACGGTACCGTAAGAATAAGCACCGGCTAACTACGTGCCAGCAGCCGCGGTAATACGTAGGGTGCAAGCGTTAATCGGAATTACTGGGCGTAAAGCGTGCGCAGGCGGTGATGTAAGACAGTTGTGAAATCCCCGGGCTCAACCTGGGAACTGCATCTGTGACTGCATCGCTGGAGTACGGCAGAGGGGGATGGAATTCCGCGTGTAGCAGTGAAATGCGTAGATATGCGGAGGAACACCGATGGCGAAGGCAATCCCCTGGGCCTGTACTGACGCTCATGCACGAAAGCGTGGGGAGCAAACAGGATTAGATACCCTGGTAGTCCACGCCCTAAACGATGTCAACTGGTTGTTGGGTCTTCACTGACTCAGTAACGAAGCTAACGCGTGAAGTTGACCGCCTGGGGAGTACGGCCGCAAGGTTGAAACTCAAAGGAATTGACGGGGACCCGCACAAGCGGTGGATGATGTGGTTTAATTCGATGCAACGCGAAAAACCTTACCCACCTTTGACATGTACGGAATTTGCCAGAGATGGCTTAGTGCTCGAAAGAGAGCCGTAACACAGGTGCTGCATGGCTGTCGTCAGCTCGTGTCGTGAGATGTTGGGTTAAGTCCCGCAACGAGCGCAACCCTTGTCATTAGTTGCTACATTCAGTTGGGCACTCTAATGAGACTGCCGGTGACAAACCGGAGGAAGGTGGGGATGACGTCAAGTCCTCATGGCCCTTATAGGTGGGGCTACACACGTCATACAATGGCTGGTACAAAGGGTTGCCAACCCGCGAGGGGGAGCTAATCCCATAAAACCAGTCGTAGTCCGGATCGCAGTCTGCAACTCGACTGCGTGAAGTCGGAATCGCTAGTAATCGTGGATCAGAATGTCACGGTGAATACGTTCCCGGGTCTTGTACACACCGCCCGTCACACCATGGGAGCGGGTTCTGCCAGAAGTAGTTAGCTTAACCGCAAGGAGGGCGATTACCACGGCAGGGTTCGTGACTGGGGTGAAGTCGTAACAAGGTAGCCGTATCGGAAGGTGCGGCTGGATCACCTCCTTTCTGGAAACAGGCAATTTAATTTAAACGCCCACACTTATCGGTTGTTGGAAGAAGTCGGTTGTCTTCGATGTGAAGATGATCGGCGAATGGGTCTGTAGCTCAGCTGGTTAGAGCACCGTCTTGATAAGGCGGGGGTCGTTGGTTCGAGCCCAACTAGACCCACCAAATCTTCTGATATCTCGTGTGAGAGTTTGAGGGGGATTAGCTCAGCTGGGAGAGCACCTGCTTTGCAAGCAGGGGGTCGTCGGTTCGATCCCGTCATCCTCCACCAACAACTCGATGCTTATTCAACACCAAAGCGGCTTCCTGCGAAAGCATGAGGCTTCTTTGTTGTTGATCAGGATCTCTTGATCAATCGGCTGTTCTTTAAAAATTCATAGAGTCGAATCAGCGCTGCTGATGGAAACCGCACATTCGTAAAGGTTTAGTGCGGACCGTGCCATCAGCGGCAAGAATTTTTGATTGCGTCAAAAGAAACTTCAATTTCGAATCAAATCGATTTTTGAAGACGGCATAACGCGTCAGGTGAAAGACCTGGCAATTCCTTGATTGACTTTGGTTTCCGTGAGGAAACGTCAAAGTTATAGGGTCAAGTGAATAAGAGCACGTGGTGGATGCCTTGGCAATGATAGGCGACGAAGGACGTGATAGCCTGCGATAAGCTTCGGGGAGCTGGCAAATTAGCTTTGATCCGGAGATTTCCGAATGGGGAAACCCACCGAAAGGTATCGCATGATGAATACATAGTCATGCGAGGCGAACCGGGTGAACTGAAACATCTCAGTAGCTCGAGGAAAAGACATCAACCGAGATTCCGAAAGTAGTGGCGAGCGAAATCGGAGAAGCCTGTTAGTGATAGCACAAGACATAACGGAACAGCTTGGAAAGGCTGGCCATAGCGGGTGATAGCCCCGTACGTGAAATGACCTGTGTGGTACTGAGCTAACGACAAGTAGGGCGGGACACGAGAAATCCTGTCTGAATATGGGGGGACCATCCTCCAAGGCTAAATACTCATCATTGACCGATAGTGAACTAGTACCGTGAGGGAAAGGCGAAAAGAACCCCGGGAGGGGAGTGAAATAGATCCTGAAACCGCGTGCTTACAAAAAGTAGGAGCCCGCAAGGGTGACTGCGTACCTTTTGTATAATGGGTCAGCGACTTACATTCAGTGGCAAGGTTAACCGAATAGGGAAGCCGTAGAGAAATCGAGTCCGAATAGGGCGATCAGTCGCTGGGTGTAGACCCGAAACCAAGTGATCTATCCATGGCCAGGATGAAGGTGCCGTAACAGGTACTGGAGGTCCGAACCGACTAGTGTTGCAAAACTAGCGGATGAGCTGTGGATAGGGGTGAAAGGCTAAACAAACTTGGAAATAGCTGGTTCTCTCCGAAAACTATTTAGGTAGTGCCTCAAGTATTACCTTCGGGGGTAGAGCACTGTTTTGGCTAGGGGGTCATGGCGACTTACCAAACCAAGGCAAACTCCGAATACCGAAGAGTACAGCTTGGGAGACAGAGCACCGGGTGCTAACGTCCGGACTCAAGAGGGAAACAACCCAGACCGCCAGCTAAGGTCCCTAAAATTGGCTAAGTGGGAAACGAAGTGGGAAGGCTAAAACAGTCAGGATGTTGGCTTAGAAGCAGCCATCATTTAAAGAAAGCGTAATAGCTCACTGATCGAGTCGTCCTGCGCGGAAGATGTAACGGGGCTAAGCCAGTTACCGAAGCTGCGGATTTGCAATTTATTGCAAGTGGTAGGAGAGCGTTCTGTAAGCCTGTGAAGGTGCGTTGTAAAGCGTGCTGGAGGTATCAGAAGTGCGAATGCTGACATGAGTAGCGTTAAAGGGGGTGAAAAGCCCCCTCGCCGTAAGCGCAAGGTTTTCTACGCAACGTTCATCGGCGTAGAGTGAGTCGGCCCCTAAGGCGAGGCAGAGATGCGTAGCTGATGGGAAACAGGTCAATATTCCTGTACCGATGTGTAGTGCGATGTGGGGACGGATCTTAATAGGTCATCCGGGTGTTGGATATCCCGGTTTAGTTGGATGTAGGCGTGCATTAGGCAAATCCGGTGCACATATACCGAGGCCAACGATCGAGCCAGCTTGCTGGTGAAGTGACTGAACGAGGTTCCAGGAAAAGCCACTAAGCTTCAGCTACACACGACCGTACCGCAAACCGACACTGGTGCGCGAGATGAGTATTCTAAGGCGCTTGAGAGAACTCAGGAGAAGGAACTCGGCAAATTGACACCGTAACTTCGGAAGAAGGTGTGCCCTATTAGTGTGAAGTGAACAACGGAGCATGAATGGGTTGCAAAAAATCGGTGGCTGCGACTGTTTATTAAAAACACAGCACTCTGCAAACACGAAAGTGGACGTATAGGGTGTGACGCCTGCCCGGTGCTGGAAGATTAAATGATGGGGTGCAAGCTCTTGATTGAAGTCCCAGTAAACGGCGGCCGTAACTATAACGGTCCTAAGGTAGCGAAATTCCTTGTCGGGTAAGTTCCGACCTGCACGAATGGCGTAACGATGGCCACACTGTCTCCTCCTGAGACTCAGCGAAGTTGAAATGTTTGTGATGATGCAATCTCCCCGCGGAAAGACGGAAAGACCCCATGAACCTTTACTGTAGCTTTGTATTGGACTTTGAACAGATCTGTGTAGGATAGGTGGGAGGCTTTGAAGCAGGGTCGCTAGATCTTGTGGAGCCAACGTTGAAATACCACCCTGGTGTGTTTGAGGTTCTAACCTAGGTCCATTATCTGGATCGGGGACAGTGCATGGTAGGCAGTTTGACTGGGGCGGTCTCCTCCCAAAGCGTAACGGAGGAGTTCGAAGGTACGCTAGTTACGGTCGGACATCGTGACGATAGTGCAATGGCATAAGCGTGCTTAACTGCGAGACTGACAAGTCGAGCAGATGCGAAAGCAGGACATAGTGATCCGGTGGTTCTGTATGGAAGGGCCATCGCTCAACGGATAAAAGGTACTCTGGGGATAACAGGCTGATACCGCCCAAGAGTTCATATCGACGGCGGTGTTTGGCACCTCGATGTCGGCTCATCTCATCCTGGGGCTGTAGCCGGTCCCAAGGGTATGGCTGTTCGCCATTTAAAGAGGTACGTGAGCTGGGTTTAAAACGTCGTGAGACAGTTTGGTCCCTATCTTCCGTGGGCGCTGCAGATTTGAGGAAGCCTGCTCCTAGTACGAGAGGACCGGAGTGGACACACCTCTGGTGTATCGGTTGTCACGCCAGTGGCATTGCCGAGTAGCTAAGTGTGGAAGAGATAACCGCTGAAAGCATCTAAGCGGGAAACTCGTTTCAAGATGAGATCTGCCGGGGCCTTGAGCCCCCTGAAGAGTCGTTCAAGACCAGGACGTTGATAGGTCAGGTGTGGAAGCGCAGTAATGCGTTAAGCTAACTGATACTAATTGCTCGTGCGGCTTGACCCTATAACTTTGATCAGTCAGATCAAGGTGTTATGCCAAGTTGACGCATTCAAAACAATTCGCCAAAGCTGATTCCAAACTCTATGAATTCGTTTGATTGATCAAGTGATCAGTCAGACAACCCTTTATGCCTGATGACCATAGCGAGTTGGTCCCACTCCTTCCCATCCCGAACAGGACAGTGAAACGACTCAGCGCCGATGATAGTGCGGGTTCCCGTGTGAAAGTAGGTCATCGTCAGGCTCTTACAGCCCAGAAACCCCCAGTCGTACACCGGCTGGGGGTTTTGCTTTGCAGTCGCGGAAACGGAAAATACCGAGAAGCAGCTAAAGGTTGTGCAGGCCTGTGCTATTTGCCTCGGCTGCGCCTGCGGCAATCAATTCCGCCAAGATGTCTCCGGTCAACCGATCCAATTCGATCTCGCCGAAAAAACGCGACCGAATTGCATCCAGATAAGCAGTGCCTCGCAGCCAGGTCTCCCAATCCGCACCGGAGATCGACTGCACTTCCAGCAGCTTGAACTTCATCAGCACCTTGATGGCGTGCCGCGCATGCTTGACCGGATCGCGTCGCAAGCCATCGAGGCGTCGACGTGCAACAGACAAAGCCAGGTCGACGTTATCGAACACGGCGCCGTGCCCCGGAATCACCCGCCGCGGTGCAAGCTCCGCGATCAGATCCAAAGTGGCCCCCACGTCGTCGAACGAAGGCTCTCCGGCCAGTTCGGGAAACGCAATGCCGAAGCCGTTTTCCCACAGGGCGTCCGCAGAAATCAACGTCTGCGTCTCAGGCTCGAACAGAATGATCGAGTGAGGATCGTGTCCCGGTGCGGCATGCACTTGCCACGGCCTGTCCCCGAGCACGCACTCGCTCCCCGGCCGCAGCAGCCCGGTGAAGCCGAATCGCGGACATGTCTGCCCAGTCGCCAGGAAACTCAAGCCTTGCTGATCCCAGCTTTCGACGAACGCAGCTTCGCCTGGCGGGATATCAGTACGAACTGACGGGTAACGTGCTTGCAGTGCCGCGTTCCCTCCGCAGTGGTCGCTGTGCAAATGCGTATTCAGGATGCGATCGAGCGGTCTGCCGCCAAGCACCGACTCGATAAGGGCGACCGTCTGCTCCGCATGCGTCGCATACCCCGTATCGACGATGGCTGTCTCTTCGCCGCCCACGAACAGCACATTGTTCGACGAGAGCCAGCCTCGCTCGAAAACGACGACATTCGCCGGCAGCCCGGCGCTCGCCGACGAATGGCTCATCGTTCAGGCGCTCGCGCTGACGCGAAGTTCGCGGCGCAGGATCTTCCCGACATTGGTCTTCGGCAGCGATTCCCTGAACTCGATGTGCTTGGGCCGCTTGTAGCCGGTCAGCTGCGAATGGCAGTACTGCAGCACCGCATCCTCGGTCAGCGTCGGATCCCTGCGGACCACGAAGACCTTGATGGCTTCGCCCTGCTTCTCGTCGGGCACGCCCACCGCGGCGCATTCCACGACACCCGGGCACAGCGAGATCACGTTCTCGAGCTCGTTCGGGAACACGTTGAAGCCACTGACCAGGATCATGTCCTTCTTGCGGTCGACGATGCGGCTGTAGCCGTCTTCCTGCATCACGGCGATGTCGCCGGTGCGCATGAAGCCGTCGGGCGTGAACGCAGCGGCGGTTTCCACCGGCTGGTTGTAATAGCCCGTCATCACGTTCGGCCCCTTGATGCAGAGCTCCCCGGGCTGGCCGTCCGGCAGCGAATTTCCCTCGTCATCCTTGATCGCGATCTCGATGCTGGGCAGCGGCAGGCCGATCGTCCCGGTGAACTTCGTGTTCGACACCGGGTTGTTCGTGCCGATCGCACAGGTCTCGCTCATGCCCCAGCCTTCGATCATCGGACAGCCGGTGGCCTCGAACCACTTGCGCGCCGTGCCTTCGGAGGCCGCCATGCCGCCTGCCTGCGAGACGAACAGCGTCGAGAAGTCGATCGACTTGAAGTCCGGATGCATCAGCAACGCATTGAACAAGGTGTTCACCGCGGGCAGCATGTGGAAGGGCCGCTTCTTCAGCACCGCGATGAACTTGTTGAAGTCGCGCGGGTTGGGAATCAGCGTCATGTGCGAGCCCTGGCGGATCACCAGCAGGCACAGCGTCAGCGCGAAGATGTGATACAGCGGCAGCGCCGCGATGCTGTTGACCTTCGCCAGATCGCCGGCACGCGACAGCGCCGGCGTGAACCATGCCTCGGCCTGCAGGGTGGCCGCGACGATGTTGCGGTGGGTCAGCACCGCGCCCTTCGACAAGCCGGTCGTACCGCCCGTGTATTGCAGGAAGGCAATGGAATCGAGGGTACTTTGGTCCGGTTCCAGCGTGCGGCCGCGTCCCTCCGAGATGGCCTGATTGAAGGGCGTCACGCTGCGCCCGTCGCTCAGCGGCAGCTTGTAGGCAGGCACCAGCTTCGCGAGGTGCCGCACGGCCACCGTGATCCATGCTCCGTACAAGCCGCCGAGCAGATCGCCCATCGAGGTCATGACCACGTGCTTCACCGGCGTGCGCTCGATCACCTTCTCGAGCGTGGCCGCGAAGTTCTCGAGGATGACGATGGCCGTCGCGCCGGAGTCTTTCAGCTGGTGCTCGAGTTCGCGCGCCGTGTACAGCGGGTTGACGTTGACGCAGGTGTACCCCGCGCGCAGCACGCCGCACATGGTGACCGCGAACTGCGGAATGTTGGGCAGCATGATCGCCACTCGTGCACCGGGTTCGAGTCCGCGCGACTGCAGCCAGGCGCCCAGCGCCTTCGACAGGGTGTCGAGCTCGCCGTAGGACATCCAGCGCTCCATGCAGACCGAGAAAGGCCGGTCGGCATAACGGGCGAAAGCCTCGTCGAACATCTGGGGCAACGAGCGGTACTGCTCCGGATGAATCTCGTGCGGCACGCCGGCCGGATAGTTCTGTCGCGCGGAAGATGTGGTCTGCATGCAAGCTCCTTTGGCGCGGATTGTGGAAGGCACTTTGCCTCCGCGACCAGCGGGCTTGTCCTAGGGGAAGGGCGCGTGCTGTCGCGCGCGCGATAGCTGCGCGCAGCGAAGAGGGCGCAGAGCAACCCTTCGGAAATTCAGGCCTTGCCCGATTCGCCCGGCAGCAGCACCCCGGCCTCGATGTCGGTCGCGACCTCCAGCGACTCGTACAGCGGCGTGAAGTCGGGCTCCGTGAGGTCGAACAGCTGCTTGAAACTGTCGATCACGAAGTAGTTGGCCTGGTAGGTGTCGATCTTGTAGCGCGTGCGCATGGTGCGCAGCAGATCGAGCGGCAGCCGCCGCGGCTCGTCGCTGAGCACCGCGTGCTTCAGCTCGCCCACCGAGCTAAGGATGCCGGCGCCATAGGCGCGCAGGCCGTCCGGCTGGCGGATCAGCCCGAACTCCACCGTGTACCAGTAGAGCCGCGCCAGCTTCTCGCCGGCACCAAGATCGTGCGCCTTGATGCCGCCCTGCCCATAGCGCTGCACGTAGTCGGCGAAGGTCGGGTCGAACAGCATCGGCACATGGCCGAACAGGTCGTGGAACACGTCGGGCTCGACGATGTAGTCGAACTCCTCGGGCTTGCGGATCCAGTCCGTCACCGGAAACTTGCGGTTCGCGAGCAGCGTGAAGAAAGGCAGCTCCGGAATCAGCCCCGGCACCGCCACGATCTCCCAGCCCGTCGCGCGGTGCAGTCGCTCGTTGAGCTCGTCGAAGCGCGGGATGCGGTCCTTCACGCCCAGCGAGGGCAGCGCCTTGATGAAGGCGTCGCAGGCCAGCCCCGGCAGTTGTGCCACCTGGCGCTCGTAGAGCCGGCGGTACGTGTCGTGATCGGCCGGCGTGTAGCTGGCCCAATCCTGCGGGCAGGTGTAGTCGGCCAGCACCGCGCCGCCGCGCGAATAGTCGCCGCGGGGCGGGCGGTCCGAGGCACCGTAGACGGCGGGAGTGACGACAGCTGCAGGGGTTTCCATCGAGATCGGTCTTGAGTTGCTTCGTTGCTTACTTGAGCCAGCGGTCCATCGTCCGCTGGAAGTCGCCGCCGGCCTGCTGCAGGTGCAGCCATTGGTCGACGTACGACTTGAAGGCCACGTCGTCGCGCGGCAGCATCCAGGCCATTTCGCCGTACTGCAGCGGCTTGTCGGGGTTGACCGCGCACAGGCCCGGCTTGAGCTTCTGCTGCGTGATGGCCTCTGCCGCCTCGGTGACGAACACGTCGGCGCGGTTGGCGAGGATCTCGTCGAAGATCGTCACGTTCTCGCCGTGCAGCGTGAGCTTGGCCTGCTTGAAGTTGGCGCGGGCGAAGCGCTCGTTGCTGCCGCCCGGGTTGAAGATGACGCGCACCGACGGCTTATCGATGGCCGCCACGCTCTGGTACTTGGCCACGTCGGCGCAGCGCGCGATGGGCGTCTTGCCATTGACCATGTAGGGCGCGCTGAAGAAGGCGCGCTTCTGGCGGTCGGTGGTGACCGACACGCCGCCCACGGCGATGTCGCACTTGCCGGCGGTCAGGTCGGGCAGCAGGTTGGCCCAGGTGGTCTTGACCCACTCGGGCTTCGCGCCAAGGCTGGCGCTGAAGCCCGCCATCAGGTCGACGTCGATGCCCTCGAAGCTGCCGTCGGTCTTCTGGAAGCTGAAGGGCTTGTAGTCGCCCGGCGTGCAGATGCGCAGCACCGCTGCCTTCTGCACCGTGTCCAGGTGCGAGGCGCCGGCCGCCGGCGCGGCCGCGGGCGCCATCGCGCAACCCGAAAGAACGGCGGCAGCCGCCGCAATGAAGGTCAAACCGATCGAAGGCGTACAGCTGCGCATGCGTGCTCCAGAAGCAGGTAAATAAGGGAAGGGGCCCTTATTTTGCGGCGCTCAGCACGCCGCGGCGCATCTGGTCGAGCTCGATGCTCTCGAACAGCGCCTTGAAGTTGCCGTTGCCGAAGCCGTCGTCGCCCTTGCGCTGGATGAACTCGAAGAAGATCGGGCCGAGCTGGTTCTCGCTGAAGATCTGCAACAGCAGGGCATCCTTCTTGCCGTCGATCAGGATCTTGCGCTTGTGCAGCGCTTCCACGCTTTCGCCGTGGCCCGGGATGCGCTTGTCGACCAGTTCGTAGTAGGTGTCGATGGTGTCCAGCAGCGTCACGCCGTTGGCGCGCAGCGCGTCGACCGTCTGGTACAGGTCGTCCGAGCCCATGGCGATGTGCTGGATGCCTTCGCCCTTGTACATGTCCAGATATTCCTGGATCTGGCCCGCCTGCTCCTTGCCTTCCTCGTTGATCGGGATGCGGATCTTGCCGCAGGGGCTGGTCATGGCCTTGCTCTTCACGCCCGTAACCTGGCCTTCGATGTCGAAGTACTTGATCTCGCGGAAGTTGAAGAGCTTCTCGTAGAAGCCGGCCCAGACGTTCATCCGGCCGCGGTACACGTTGTGCGTCAGGTGGTCGATGTAGGTCAGGCCGTTGCCGAACGGCGAAAGCGCCTGTTCCGGGGACACGCCGGGCAGAGCCTCGAAGTCGACGTCGTAGAAGCCGATGTTGCCGATGTCACCGGGCTTCGCTCCGTTCTTGCCAGGCCAGCGGTCCACCAGGTAGATCAGGCTGTCGCCGATGCCCTTGATGGCGGGAATGTTCAGCTCGCCGGGGCCGGCCTTGTCGGCGAAGCCCCATGCGCCCAGCGCCGTGGCGCGTTCATAGGCCTGCTTGGCATCCTGCACGCGGAAGGCAATGGCGCACACGCTCGGGCCATGCTCGCGGGCGAATTTCTGCGCGAACGAGTCGGGCTCCGCATTCAGGATGAAATTGATCGTGCCCTGGCGATAAAGCAGCACGTTCTTGTGGCGGTGCTTGGCCACGGCCTTGAAGCCCATGCGCTCGAATACCTTGCCCATGGCAACCGGATCGGGTGCCGCGTATTCGATGAATTCGAAGCCGTCGGTGCCCATGGGGTTCTCCCAGGGAGTGAAGGCGGGTGCGTCGGCTTGGCTCATGTGCGGTCTCCGGTAGAGGTGGGGATTGATTGGATTGAATGAACAAGGCGCGAAATCGGCCGGTCATGCAATGTAGGGTGGATGCCTCTCAGGTTTTCTGCGTTTCCACGCGCCCATGGTGGTCATCACGCGGTAAAACTGCAAGAATGACGAAATGGAAGCACTGGACAAG
Organism: Variovorax gossypii; assembly: GCF_003965815.1. Classification (GTDB taxonomy): domain Bacteria; phylum Pseudomonadota; class Gammaproteobacteria; order Burkholderiales; family Burkholderiaceae_C; genus Variovorax; species Variovorax gossypii. The sequence goes on from NZ_RXOE01000007.1 coordinate 119,535, forward strand.
ATTGATAGGCTGATTTTGCGCACGCTGCAAGCAGACGGCCGCGCAACCTACGACCAGATCGCCGAGCAGGTGAGCCTGTCGCCCAGCGCGGTGCTGCGGCGGGTCAAGCGGCTCGAGGAACACCGCGTGATCGACCGCTACGTGGCGCTGGTCCAGCCCGAAGCAATCGGCCTGGGCCTGACCGCCTACCTCAACGTGCGGCTCGAAAAGCACACCGAGACCCACAAGCGCAACCCCATGGACCTGTTCCGGGCCAGTGTGCAGACCTGGCCCGAGGTCGTCGAGTGCGCCGCCCTGACTGGCGACATGGACTACCTGCTGCGCGTGGTGGTGGCCGACATGGCTCACTACAGCCGCTTCATCATGGACACCCTGCTCAAGCACCCCAGCGTGGAAGACTGCAAGACCAGCTTCGTGCTCGACCGTGTCAAAGCCACAACAGCTGTGCCCGTTTAGCTACATTTCGGTTGCGCGAGAGCCACAGGGTCTGGTCGCGGTCTGGCACTGGGTCACAAATGTGTCCCGTGATTGACCTTGCGAACTTGTTGTTTAAGGGGAAACCCTTATATTTGAGCCATGCTTACCGCCAAGACCCTTCTCAAAGCGTCTCTCGGCATTGGCTCTTTCCTGAAAGCGCCGATGGTTGAGGCGCAACCACGCGCCGTCAGCGCGCCTCAACCGGTGATGGTGCCGATCCGCTCGATCGGCCCGCGCGAACGCGAGCGCATCGCCCGCCACCTGCTCGACCTCACCCCGCACGATCGCTACCTGCGCTTTGGCTACGCGGCGGCCGACGAGCAGATCCAGCGCTACGTCGACAGCCTCGACTTCGAACGCGACGAGCTCTTCGGCATCTACAACCGCCGCCTCGACCTGATCGCGATGGCGCACCTGGCCTTCGCTCCCGGCGACCAGCACAGCGACTGCGCCGAGTTCGGCGTGTCGGTCTCGGCCCATGCCCGCGGCCGCGGCTACGGCGCCCGCCTGTTCGAGCGCGCAGTGGTCGTGGCGCGCAACGAAGGCGTGGGCATGCTCTTCATCCATGCGCTGAGCGAGAACGCCGCCATGCTGAAGATCGCCCGCAACGCAGGCGCCACCGTGGTGCGCAGCGGCGCCGAAGCCGAAGCCCACCTCGAACTGCCCAGCGCCACCTTCGACAGCCGCATGAGCGAGATCGCACTGGAGCACTACGCCGCCGTCGACTACGCGCTCAAGACCCGCGCCAAGCAGTTCTGGGCCTTCCTGGCCAGCCTGCAGGAAGTGCGCAGCGGCATGCGCGACGCGCGCAAGAAGTCGGCCCAGTAAGCCGCCGGCGCCCTGGCGGCGCCTGCGTGCTTACCCTCGCCGGAATTGCCCGGTAGAGCGTGTCACACGCAATCCGGTATCCTTGTTCCTCCTCAACTCCGCCCTCCCGCAGTGGCCGACCCTCACCCTGAACGCGCTCCCGTCGAACGGGAAGACAAGCGCAGCTTTCTCCAGAAACTCGCCGAATTCATCCACCCCGGCCCTGACTCGCGCGACGAACTGATCGAAACCCTGGCTGACGCCGAGGACAACGAGGTGATCGGCGCGGAGTCGCGCGTGATGCTCGAGGGCGTGCTGCGCATGGCCGACATGACCGCCGGCGACGTGATGGTCGCCGCGCCGCGCATGGACCTGGTGAACATCGACGCGCCCTTCGACGCGTTGCTGCACCTCGTCATCGACACCGCGCACTCGCGCTTCCCGGTGTACGAGGGCGAGAAGGAAAACATCATCGGCATCCTGCTCGCGAAGGACCTGCTCAAGCTGCAGCGAGCGCCGGGCCTGAACATCCGCGCGCTGCTGCGCCCGGCCACCTTCGTTCCCGAGAGCAAGGGCCTGAACGACCTGCTGCGCGAGTTCCGCGGCAACCGCAACCACCTGGCCATCGTCATCGACGAGTTCGGCCGCGTCGCAGGCCTCATCACCATCGAGGATGTGCTCGAGCAGATCGTGGGCGAGATCGAGGACGAGTTCGACATCGCCGAGGACGAGGGCGACATCTTCGGCCTCGCCGACCACACCTACCGCGTCTCGGGCGACACGCCCATCGAGCGCGTCGCCGAGGCCTTCGGCATCGTGTTCGACGAAGAGCAGCTCAGCGAAGACTTCGACACCATCGGCGGCCTGATCGCGCACGAGATGGGCCATGTGCCCAAGCGCGGCGAGCACCACGCGATCGGCGGTTTCGACTTCGTCGTGCTGCACACCAAGGGCGGCGCCGTGCGCTGGTTCAAGGTGTCCCCGGCACGCGGCGGCGACGCGGCCGACTGATGGCTCGCGCGCAGGCTTCCTCCCTCGCCTCCCTGTTTCGCCCGCTCGGCTTCGTCGCCGCCGGGCTCGCCCAGGCGCTGTCCATGGCTTCGCCCGCGGGCGGCAAGCCGCTGTGGTGGCTGCAGCTGCTGTCGCTCGGCGCCTTCGTCTGGCTGCTCGACGGCCTGCGCGCGCAGGGTGCCGGCTGGCGTCGCGCCGGCCTGCATGGCTGGCTGTTCTCCACCGCCTGGCTCACAGGCAGCTTCTGGTGGCTCTTCATCTCGATGCACACCTATGGCGGCCTGCCTGCGCCGCTTGCGGCCATCGCCGTGCTCGCGCTGGCGGCTGCGCTGGGCCTTTACTACGCCATCGCAGCGGCATGGTTCGTCGTGCGCGGACCCGAGGGACGCGTGACAGGTGCAGTGGTCTTCGCCGCGCTCTGGACGCTCGCGGAGCTGGTGCGCGGCAGCTGGTTCACGGGCTTCCCATGGGGCGCGGGCGGCTATGCGCATGTCGAAGGGCCGCTCGCGGCGCTCGCGCCATGGGTGGGCGTGTACGGCATCGGCGCGGCTGCTGCGCTGGTCGTCGCGCTGATCGTGCTGCACCATCGCCCGCTTCGCATTGCCGAAGCCGTGCAGGTCGTGGTGCTGGTCGCGCTGGTGTTCGCAGTGCCGAATCTCGTGCCCGCGCTTCGCGAAGAGGTGCAGGGTGCGAAGGGCACCACCGGCAGCCTGAACGTCGCTCTCCTGCAGGGCAACATCCCGCAGGACGAGAAGTTCATTCCCGGCGGCGGCATCGAGACCGCGCTTCGCTGGTACGGCGAACAGCTGCGCGATGCCAAGGCCTCGCTCGTCGTCACGCCCGAGACCGCATTGCCGCTGCTGCCCGTGCAACTGCCGGGCGGCTATCTCGACGCGATACGCGCGCGCTACAGCCAGGGCACGCAGGCGGCCATCGTCGGCCTGCCCCTTGGCGGACAGGGCACCTACAGCAACTCGATGCTCGGCTTCCGCCCCGGCGACGCGCAGCCCTACGTCTACAGCAAGCACCACCTGGTGCCCTTCGGCGAATTCATTCCGCCGGGCTTCCGCTGGTTCATCCAGATGATGAACATCCCGCTGGGCGACTTCGCGCGCGGCGGCCTCGCGCAGGCGCCCTTCGTATGGCAGGGCCAGCGCATCGCGCCGAACATCTGCTACGAGGATTTGTTCGGCGACGAAATCGGCGCGAACTTCCGCGACGAGGCCACGGCGCCCACCATCCTGCTCAACGTGAGCAACATCGCGTGGTTCGGCGACACCGTCGCCATCGACGAACACCTGTCGATCTCGCGCATGCGCGCGCTCGAATTCGCCCGGCCGATGGTGCGCTCCACCAACACCGGCGCGACCGTCGTGATCGACGCCCAGGGCCGTGTGACGCACGAGTTGCCGCGCCTCACGCGCGGCGTGCTCGAAGCCAGCGTGGAAGGCCGCCGCGGCCTCACGCCCTTTGCGCGCTGGGTGGCGCCCTTCGGCCTCTGGCCGTTGTGGCTGCTGGCCATGGCCATCGTGGCGGTGGCCCGGGTACAAGGCCGCCGCAGTCGCTGAGCCTCAGGCTGCCGCAGGCAGAGCCTTCACCGGCCAGTCGCGCAGCTTGCCCGGGTTCAGCAGGCCCAGCGGGTCGAAGCGCTTCTTCACCTCGATGACTTCCGGCGGCAGCGGCCCGCCAGCCTTGCCGTCTTCGACGATGTTCACGTGCGGGTTGTTGATGTGCACGCTGTGCTCACGGTGGATGCGCATGATCTCCTGCAGCCGCTCCTCGGTGCTGAAGCGCACCAGCTGCAGCCCGCTGCAGGTCATGAGGCCGGCCACGTTGCGCAGGAACTCGATGTGCATCATCACCTCGCCGTTCTCACCGCCCAGCAGCTTCTCCATCTCGATGACCTGCTCGACGTGCCTGCCGGGAATGAAGCCGCTCTGCAGGTAGGTCAGGTTGGGGTCGATCTTCAGCGCATGCAGCGTCGTGTGGTTCCAGGTGAATTCCATCAGCGTGCGGTTGCTCTTCTGCACCTCTTCGGCCGTCTTGCGGTAGCTCACGGTGCCACCGTGCGCTTCCACCAGCTGCAGCAACGCGGGCTCGCACGATTCGGCCACCAGCGACAGCACCGTGTGGCAGCCCTTCGGCAGATGCGCGGCCAGTTGCGCCAGATGGTCGGAGATCGGTGCCGCGAAGAAGGTGACGCCGCGCTTCACGATGCCCGGCGCGTGCGCGAGCTTGTCGGCGAAGTTCAGCGCGCTCTCGAAGTCGCCGAAGGTCACCAGCGTCTCGAGCCACGGATGCGCGGGTGCCAGCGCGATCTCCAGCTCCAGCACGAGGCCGTTGGTGCCCCACAGGTGGTGCATGCGCATCGCCTCGGCACCACGAAGTTCGACCACCTGAGGCTCGGCCTCGATGGTCATCGCGCGGATGCCGATCACGTTGCCCGGCGCTCCCAGCGGCCCGTAGTTGATGGAGCCCACGCCGCCGAAGCCGCCGCCGAACAGGCCGCCCAGCGTCGCACTGCGGTAGGTGGAGGGCACGCAGCGCAGCTCCTGCCCCGTGGGCTTCGTCTGCTTCTCGAGCTCGCCGAGCCGGATGCCGGCCTGCGCGCGCGCCACGCCGGGGCGCACCCATAGGCAGGTGTTGTAGCCCGTCATGTCCAGCACCACGCCGCCGGCCAGCGGCGTGGTCTGGCCGTAGTTGCCGGTGCCGCTGCCGCGGATGGTGATCGGCACGCAGCGGCGCGCGCAGGCGCCGACCACCGCGCGGATCTCTTCCTCGGTGCGCGGGCGCACGACGACGTCGGCGCGCTTGTCCTTCAGCTGGCGCACGAGCACCGGGCTGAACCACGAGAAGTCGGAGGACAGCCGCGTGACGCGGCTTTCGTCGGTGATCCAGTCGAGGTCTGGCAGTTCGAGCAACAGCTGCTCGATGGCGGAAACAGGAGCGTTCATGGTCAAGGTTCAATCCTGGGAAAGTTCGCTCGCATGCCACGAGCCCAGCGCCAGCTTCGTGAGCCAGGCCATCAGCACGAAGAGCGCGACACCGGTGAGGGAGATGAGCAGCAGGGCCGCGAACATGCGTGGAATGTTCAGCTGGAAGCCCGCCTGCAGGATCTGGTAGGCCAGCCCCGCGCCGGAGCCGCCCGTGCCCGCGACGAACTCCGCCACCACCGCGCCGATGAGCGCGAGGCCGCTGGAGATGCGCAGTCCGCCGAAGAAGTAGGGCAGCGCGCTCGGAATGCGCAGCCGCACCAGCTGCTGCCAGCGCGTGGCACGGTTGAGCTTGAAGTAGCTCTGCAGGTCGGGGTCGATGCTGCGCAGGCCCAGCGTGGTGTTGCTGATGATCGGGAACAGCGCCACCAGCGCCGCGCACACCGTCATCGCCGCCACCGGGTTCTTCACCCAGATGATGATGAGCGGCGCCACCGCCACGATCGGCGTCACCTGCAGCAGCACCGCGTACGGGAAGAGCGCGGTCTCGATGCGCTTGCTCTGCACGAACAGGAACGAGATCAGCACGCCCGCCACCGTGGCCAGCAGGAACGACAGCACCGTGATCTTCAGCGTGACCAGCAGCGCGTTGCCCAGCGGCGCCCAGTCGGTCACCAGCGTCTGCACCATCAGGTACGGAGAGGGCACCAGGTAGGGCGGCAGCTCCATGGCCACCACCATCCATTGCCACAGCGCGACCAGCACCACGCCGATCAGCACGGGGTAGAGCACGCGCTGCACGCGCGGCTGGCCCAGCAGGGGAACGGCCTTGGCGGTCATCGCGCGGCCTCCTCGTCGGTGCTGCTGGCGCGCAGCAGGCTGTCCTGCAGCCGCTTGGCGTGGCGCGCGAACTCTGGCGTGACCATGAAGTCCGCGCTGCGCGGATAGGGCTCGTCGATGCGGAATTCCTCCACCACGCGGCCCGGTCGCGCGGCCATCATCACCACCCGGCTCGACAGGAACACAGCCTCGTGGATCGAGTGCGTCACGAAGATCACCGTGAGCTTCTTCTTGCGCCACAGCTCCAGCAGGTCGGCGTCGAGCTTGTGGCGCGTGATCTCGTCGAGCGCGCCGAAGGGCTCGTCCATCAGCAGCAGGTCGGGCTGCGTGACGAGGCCGCGCGCGATCGACACGCGCATCTGCATGCCGCCCGAGAGAGCGCGCGGCAGCGCGTCGGCGAACTTCTCGAGCCCCACGAGCGCGAGCGATTCCATCACCCGCGCATCGGCCTCCTTGCGCGGCACGCCGGCCAGGTCCAGCGGCAGCCGCACGTTGGTGCGAACGCTGGCCCACGGCATCAGCGTGGGCGACTGGAACACGAAGGACATCTTGTGCGGGCAGTCGTGCAGCTGCGCCACCGGCCTGCGCCACACCAGCAGGCGGCCGTCGCTGGGCTCGAGCATGCCCGCCACCATCTTCAGCAGCGTGCTCTTGCCGCAGCCCGAGGGGCCGAGCAGGGTGACGAACTCGCCCTCGGCGATGGACAGGTCCACCGGCAGCAGCGCCTGCGTGCCGTTGGGGTACGTCTTCTCGGCCGAGAGCACTTCCACTGCCGGCACGGCGGGCGCGAGTTCAGGCGGGGGCGCCAGCGTGTGAGGGTCGATGCGATTCACGATCTGAGTTCTCCGATACGTAGCTGCGTGAGAAATGCGCAATGGCGCGTCGCGGCCTCTTCGTGAAACACCGCGGAACCGGCTTTGCCGGGCCGCAGGTGTTGCCCCCGGTAGGGGGTTGGCGAAGCGACACGAAGTGCGCGCAGCCTGGGGGCGAGCATCAAGGAATGACCTTCGCGTCCTTGACGAACTCGGTCGTGTAGGTCTTCGCCAGCTCCACCTTCGACGGGTCGAGCAACTTCGCGCTCACCAGGAAGTCGTAGCTCGCCTTGGCACGCGCATCCGTCATCACGCCGATGCCGAGCTTGGCCGCGTCGCCGCCGGTGATCATCCCCATCTCCTTGAGCTTGGCCACGCTGTAGGCCAGCTGGTCGTCGGTCATGTTGGGGTTGTCCTTCTTGATGAGGGCATTGGCGGGCGCCGGGTCGGCGAGGTAGCTCTTCCAGCCCTCGGCCGAGGCCTTCACGAAGGCGGCGACCTGCTTGCTGCGGTCCTTCACGGTCTTCTCCATGCACGACACGGTGGTCGCGTAGGCCGGGAAGCCGTGGTCGCTGAACATCAGCACGGTGCTTTTCACGCCGGCTTTCTGGATGGCGTAGGGCTCGGAGGTGAGGTAGCCCTGCTGCGCGGTGTTCTTGTCGGCAACGAAGGGCTGGATGTTGAAGGTGTAGGGCCGCGTCTGCTCGTCGGTGAAGCCGAACTTCGCCTTCAGCCAGGGCCAGTAGCCGCGCTGCGCCTGCGCGCCGATCAGCAGCGTTTTGCCCTTGAGGTCCTCGAACTTCTTCACGTCCTCGTGCGCGATCAGCACCTGCGGGTCTTTCTGGAAGAAGGCCGCCACGTTGACCACCGGCACGCCGCCTTCGCGCACCTGCATCATCTGGATGTCGCTCGAACCCATGATGCAGTCGGCCTGGCCGGCGGCCATCATCTGCGTGATGTTGACCTGCGGGCCGCCCATCTTGATGGTCACGTCGAGGCCGTACTTCTTGTAGATGCCCTGCGCCACGGCCTGGTAGAAGCCGCCGTGCTCGGCCTGCGCGTACCAGTTGGTCATGTAGGTGAACTTGTCCTCGGCCTGCGCGGGCGCGGCGGCGAGGAATGCGATGGCGGCGGCGCCGGCGATGGACAGTGCGAAGGAGCGCATGGAGTGGACCTCTCGTGGCAGGGGAGTTGAAGAAGAAAGAAAAGGAGAAGCGGCCGTTGCAAGAAGCGGGCTCGGGCCGGGCTCAGGCCGGCTGGAAGCTCTGCTGCACGAAGCCCTGCTGGTGCCCGCGCTCCCAGGTGGCTTCTTCGCGCACTACCCAGCGCAGCGCGTGCAGCTCGGTCAGCGCCTGCACCCAGCTGTCGGAGAGCGTGTCGAGGATGGCTTCGCCCTGTTCGCGCGTGGCGGTGGTCGGGTCGCCGATCACGCCGCTCGGGCCGAAGTCGCGCGAGGTCCATGCACAGGCCGGACGGCCGTCGGCCGACAGCAGCTTGATCGGGAAGGGCGGTGGAAAGTTGGCGACCGCGTGCTCCATGTGCACCGTCTCGGGCGCCAGCGCGAGCATCAGCGCCGTCTCGGAATGGCCTGCGTGCATCGCGAGCTTCTTTTCCTGCTCGCTCACCTGCTTGCTCGCAGCGCTGGGCAGGCGCGACACGCCGTGCGGCACCACCACGAAGTCGCCGTGGCGCAGGCGCAGTTCGCGCGCCGCCATCTCCAGCACCTGCGGCTGGCCGCCGTGGCCGTTGGCGAACAGCAGCTTGCGAAAGCCCGAGCGGTAGACCGACTCGCCGATCTCGATCACGGTCGACAGCAGCGTGGTGCCGGTCAGCGTCATGGTGCCGGGGAAGTGCAGGTGCTCTTCCGACTTGCCGTAGGTGATGGTCGGCAGCGCGAAGGCGCGCACCTCTGCGGGCAGCTTCTCGAGCGCCTTGCCCATCACGCCCGAGCAGATCACGCTGTCGACCGAGCACGGCAGGTGCGGGCCGTGCTGCTCGATGGCGCCGCAGGGCAGCACGATGACTGTGTTCTCGCGATCGGGCAGCGCGGCGATCTCGGTCCAGCTCAGGTAGGGCAGGAAGCGGTGGGGCGGGATGTAGCCGTGGAGCATGGGAAGTCCTTGTTCTCTTACTTGGGGAAGAAAGGCGTTGCGTCGCCGTGCGTGACGCGGCCGTCGCGCAGCACCACGCGGGTGGCGGTGCGCGAGGGCCAGCCGTGGCGGTCGGCCTGCGTGAACAGCACCAGGTCGGCGGAACGGCCGACCAGCGAGGGCGCGGCCGACGCCGGGCCACGCTGCAGCCAGTCGCTGCGGCACAGCGCCTGCGACCAGGTGTCGAAGGGCTCGTCGAGCTGGGCCACCAGCGCTGCGGTGCCAAGCGCTTCCACGGGGTCGAAGCTGCCCAGGCGGCAGAAGGGGTCCTGCACGTTGTCACTCGCGAAGAGCAGCGGAATGCCGCGGTCGCGCGCCTCCTTCACCAGGGTGATGCCGCGCAGGCGCGGTGTGCGGCCGGTGACGGCGTCCTGCAGCAGCAGGTTGGTGGCGGGCAGCGAAACGACAGTGATCGGCGCGCGCGCCACCGCGTCGAGCGTGGCGAAGGCCTGCGCCTCGGGCTGGGCCGCGAGCGCGCAGATGTGGCCGCAGACCACGCGGCCTTCGTAGCCGATCTCGCGCAGGATGCGGGCGGTGGTCTGCAGGCCGACGGCCGAGGCGTTGAGTTCCTCGTCGACGTGCAGGTCGATGTCGAGGTCGCAGGCCTGTGCCGATACCAGCAGGTTGCGCAGCGCGTTCTCGCTCCAGTTGGTGGAGTGCACGAAACCGCCGAGCAGCGCATGCGGCCCCGTGGCCGTCACCTGCTTCGCGAGGCGCATGGCCTGCGCGGCGTCTTCGAAGAGCGGCAGCTTGATGAGGCTCACCTGCTCCAGCCGCACCCGGCCGGCCCATTCCTGTGACAGTTCGGCCATCACCGGCCAGGCCATCGGTACGGCGTCGGGCTCCCACCAGTCGACGTGCGTGCGCAGGTGCGCCGTGCCGCATTCCCAGGCCCACTGCAGGCCGCGCGAGGCGCGCTCGCGCACATCTTCGGGCGTCCAGTGCACGCGGTCGGCCAGCATCGCGTCGATGGCGCCGAGCAGGCCGGGCCGCACCTCTTTCATGCGCGGCAGCGTGAAGGCCTTGTCTAGGTGCGTGTGCGCGTCGACGAAGCAGGGCAGGGCCAGCGCGCCGCCGAGGTCCCAGGCCGAAGGCTGCAACGGTGTTGTGGCGGCGATGGCCGGTTCGACCGACTGCACGCGGCCCGCCTCGATCGCGACATGTGCGAGTACCGGCACGCCATCGTGCTGCGGCCATTCGGCCGGCAGCAGCCAGCGCGGCAGGCGCACGTTGCAAAGGAGCGATGGCGCGCTCATGCGAAATGCGCCATGGCCTGGCCCACGCGTGCCATGAAGCGCTTGAGCTGGGGCTCGGTCGCGACGTTCATGTGGTAGTGGGCGTGGTAGTCCACCTTCGCGCGCTGGCCGGTCAGCCGCTTCATGTAGCGCGTGACGATCTTGCGCGGCGGATCGCCCATGTACATCGCCATCCACCGCGGGCGGCCGTAGGTGACGACGGCGCTGATCCGCTTGATGTGCGTGAGCATCGGCTTCACGTTGGCCGGGTCGCTGATGTCGAAGGCCACGCCCGGCATGAAGAGCCGGTCGAAATAGCCCTTGAGCATCGCCGGCAGCCCGAAGCACCACGTCGGAAAGCAGAACACGATGCCCTCGGCCCACTGCAGCCGCTCCACATAGGGCTTCAGCGGCAGCTGGTTGGAGGGCACGTCGTGATAGCCGAGCCGCTCCTCGCGCGAGAGCACCGGGTTGAAGCCCTCGGCGTAGAGATCGCAGTCGTCCACCTCGTGCCCGGCGGCGCGCAGGTTCTTCAGCACCTCCTGGTGCAGGGCGGCGTGGAAGCTGGTTTCGACCGGATGGCAGTAGACGACGAGCACGCGCATGGTGTGTTTGACCGCTTAATCAGAGCAAGTGGTCAGGTTATGCAAGCGACGTGCCAGTGGTGGTGCACTGGTTTGGGGCGGGGTCGTGGTCGAAGGCGCCGCAGCTCCGGGAGTGGCGTCTTCTGGAGGTTAATCCGTAACAAAAGTCACGAAAGTGCCTGAATTCGGGACGTCAGGAAGACTGCAAAGAGTCTTTACGTAACATCCACACACACAACAGAGTAATTGTTAACTAAAATCCACAATTCCAAATTTGTGAACTTTGGACCTCAATAGAGGCGCTTTATTAACCCATTCGATTCACCGAGAGCTCATCTTGAAAAAACTACTCCTGGTTGCAGCCATCGCGGGCGCACTTCCTTTCGCTGCGCAAGCAGAGTCCAATTTCGTGAGCGCGGCCTCGGGCCAGCTGAGCGCCACCGCGCGCCTCAACTTCACGGTGACGATCCCGCGCGTGATGTACCTGCAGGTCGGTACCGGCACGAACTTCAGCACGGTGAGCACGGTCGATGGGCTGACCTTCACGGTGCCGGGCGCATCGGTCGGCGCCGGCGGCACCATCGCGGGTGCGGGCGGTGACCTGACCGGCGGCGCGGTCACGGTGCGCGTGCTCGGCAATGCCGGCAACCTGTCGCTGAATTCCGGCGTGACCGGCCAGCTCAGCAACGGCTCCAGCACCATTCCCTGGAGCGCCATCACCGTGACGGCCGCTCCGCTCACCACGGGCATGACCACCGGCTTCACCAACGCGGCCATCACCCACCCGGCGTTCAGCACGACCTCGGGCGCGGGCCCGACGGCCACGGCCTTCACCGCCGTGAACACCGTTGTGCGCCAGGAAAGCAAGTGGACCTTCGCGTACGACAACACCGGCGTCTACGCGCCCGGTACCTACGGTGCCACCGTGGCCAACAACGGTGTCGTGACCTACACGCTCACCTCGCCCTGACCCTGGGCCATCGCAATGGGAAGAAGGCGGCCTGGCGCCGCCTTTTTTTCCGCCTCGGGAGAAGCACCTTGAAATCGCGTCGCTCTTCGTTCGAACAGCTCCGCCTCGTGGCGTGCCTCGCGGCCGCTCTCGGCGCGCAGGCGTCCGTGCACGCGTACACGGTTGGCATCGCCCCCGCATCGCGCTCGCTGTACCTGCAGGTCGGCGTCGGCACCATGACGCAGGGCAGTCCCAACACCGCCGGCAACAACACGACGCGCAACAACGTGACCGTGACCGTGCCCGCGGCGGCGCTGTTCACCGGGGCCGCGCAGACGATGCAGACCGACAGCACCGTCATGATCAGCCCCATCGACGGCGCTAACTACTGCACTCCCGCCGGCAAGGTCTACATCGGCAGCTTCTTCCGCACCAACAGCAACTCCAACAACAGTGCCACGCTGACCGTCAGCACGCCCGCGACCCTCACCAGCGGAAGCGCGACCATCCCGTTCAGCACCATCGCGTGGACCGGCACCGGCACCGGCCAGTACGACTCGGAGATCCCGAGCGGTTCGTTCAGCAGCACGCTGCTCACGCTGGTCTCGGTGGACAAGAACACATGGTCGGAAAGCTGCCTGCTGTTCACCTACACCAACCCCGGCATCATGCCGGCCGGTACCTTCACCGGCACGGCCACCTACACGCTGACGGCTCCATGAAGACCGCCCGTCGCGCGCTCACCGTCGCCGCCTTGTCCATCCTGGGCGCCCTGTTCGCCACGCAGGCGGATGCTGCCACCTACCGCGTGGACGACACCGGCACCGTCGTCAGCCAGGCGGTCACCCAGATGCGCTGGCGCCAGCCCGTGCCGGGTCGTATCGCGGACAACACCGTCGAAGCGCAGCTCTCCGTTGCGCTGCGCCTGAACCTGTCGCAGTGGGTGATGCGCCAGGCCCGCATCTACATGCTGCTGGCCCCCACCGAGAACGAGCGGCTGGTCGTCACCTGGCGCACGCAGGGCCGGCTGCTGCCCGGTTCGATGCGCGGCGGCGACCGCGTGCTGGTCTACGAGGGCGTGGTGCGCGAATCCTTCCTGCAGGAAACCATCCTGCTGAACCTCACCGCCGACGGCCGCGCGCTCGAGCGCGCCCAGTCGCTGAATTTCAACTTCGAGATCGAGATGACGCCATGACGCGCGCGATCGGACCTCTTCTTCTTTCCTCCCGTCTTCTGCGCGCACTGGCGCTGGTCGCGGCCCCCGCGTGGGCAGCCCTCTCCGCCATTCCCGCACAGGCCCAGTTCGCGCTGGCCGTCTCGCCCCCCCGCCTGGAGCTGACCGGCAAGCCCGGCGAGCGCGTACGCGACGTGATCGAGCTGACCCATTCCGACGCGCGCCAGGGCGAATACACCTTCAAGACCGCCGACTGGACGCTCAAGCCCGACGGCTCGGTCGATTTCAGCGACGAATTGGCGCCCGGCAGCTGCCGTCCGTGGGTGGCCATCGAGCGCCGCGAGATCAGCATCGCCGCCGGCAAGCCCTACCGCTACCGCTTCGAGGTGACGCCGCCGCCCGGCACGCCGCCGGTGGAATGCCGCTTCGCGGTGCTGATCGAGGGCAAGGAGCGCACCAACGCACCCGGCACGCCGGTGGCGATGGCCGCGCGCATCGGCGTCATCGCCTATGTGGCTGTCGGCGACGTGCAGCCCGTGCTCGATATCGCAAGCACGGCCGTGAAGCTGGTGAACGGCCAGAACCAGCCGATCCTGCGCATCCGCAACACCGGCACGGCGCACGGCCGGCTCGCGGGTTTCCTGAACGGCACCGATGCCAGCGGCGCGCGGCTCGAGTTCCAGCCGGCCACCACGCCCATCATGCCGGGCGAGACGCGCGAGATCGCACTCACGGCAAGCAAGCCCGGCGACGCCGACACAGCCGTGGCGGTGCGCTTTCCCGTCACCGTGACCGGTTCGCTCGAGTGGGGCAAGAGCGGCTCCTTCAAGGTCAACGAACGCTTCGCCCAATGAAGAAGCGGGCCCTGCGTACCGCGCTCGGACTCTGCAGCGCCGGCACGGCGCTGGCCGGCGCCGGCGCGTGGGCCCAGGGGCCGGCATCGGCGGGCGAGCCTCCGGCCGCCCCCGCGTACGTGGACCGGGTGCTCGAAGAGGGCGCGGTGGTGCCCCAGGCGGAGCCGCCCGAAGAGGCTCCCAGCACCGGCTGGCCGCGCGGATGGAGCGCCGAGCTGCAGTCCAACCGGCAGAGCAGCAGCGCCATCAAGACACAGAGCCAGACGCTGACCTTCTCCGGCTTTCTCGATACGCCCAACTACGGCACCTTCTCCGCCAACCTCAACCTGAACCGCAACCCCGCGCCGGTGTACGGCTACGGCGTGTTCGGCACCAGCGGCACCAGCTACACCGTGGTGCCCTTCACCTCGACCAACAGCAGCACCTGGCGCATCGACCAGCGCGCGATGCCCTTCGACGGCGGGTGGTTCGGCAACAGCGCCATCGGCAACATCAACATGGCCAGCACGCCGCTGGCGCGCGGCGTGGGCCGGGTGTTCATCCCCAGCCTGCCTATCGAAGGTGCGTCGGTGAGCATCGAGCAGCCCGGCCGCACGCAGTTCAATGCCTCGGCAGGACGGCTCGGCTACTTCGACGGACTGGCCTTCGAGGGCTTCTCCGCCGGGCGCGGCACCGCGGCCAGCGTCGGCGCGCAGACGCAGATAGCCGGCGGCGACGGCCCCGCAGCATTGGGCCGCGCCGATGCCGCGGTGCAGTTCGTCGAGGCCCGCAACGTCAACATCAATGGCCTGGCCGGCTACGCGCGCGACACCCGCACGATGTGGGGGGCCGTCTCGTGGCAGGGGCTCGCGCCCTGGGCCGACACGCTCGGCAGCGGAACCGGAGGCATCGGCGACCGCATCGGCGGCATGCGCGTGCAGGCCAACCTGGTGCACAGCGAGGGACGGCCGTCGGACTCGTCGTCGAAGGCAGCCTTCGATTCGGCTTCCGGCGGCTGGCTCGACGCGGCCTGGCGCACCGACTGGTTGCAGCAGAGCGCCTCGCTGTTCTACTTCCAGCCCTCGCTGCGCTGGGGCTCCGACACGCTGCCCAACAACCTGCGCGGCGCCTCGTGGCGCGGCGACATCTCCACCCGCCAGTGGCAGCTGGGCAGCAACATCGAAGTCAGCGACAGCGTGAGCGGCCCGGGACGCAGCTCTGTCTACGCCAACCTGTACGGCCGCTACCGCTTCGATTCGCGCGACGCCGTCTCGGGCAACCTGGCCGTGCGCAGCGGTTCCTACGCCGCGCAATCGGCCCAGGTGACGTGGGAGCACCAGTCCGACCTGGGCTTCACCCAGTGGCGAACCGACGTGGCGCACGGCGTCGAGATGCGAGTGCTGCGCACCAGCCTCGATCACGCCTGGCGCGTGGGCGAGGCGCAGACGCTCTCGACCTCGCTGGCCATCGAGCAATCGAACCGCGCGGGCACCAGCCAGCGCACCGTGTACTGGGGCGTGCTCGGCACCACGCCGCTCATGGCTGGTGCCCGGCTCGACCTGAGCCTGCGCGGCAGCAACAGCATCGGCGGCAACAGCTCGCGCTTCCTCAGCGCCAATGCGCGGCTGGCCTGGCCGCTGGGCGGCGGCTGGTCGTTCATCACGCAGTTCACCGCCTCGCGCGGACAGGAAGCGCTCGACCCCGCCGTGGTGTCGGCCCTGACTACCGCCACGCAGCAGCCGACGCTGGTCGTGCCGTCCACCCGATCGTTCATGCTGGTGCTTCGCTACGAAGGCCGTGCCGGCATGGCCAATGCGCCCATCGGCGGCATACCGGGCACCGGCGACGGCCGCCTAGAGGGCCACGTGTACTACGACCAGAACAACAACGGCCGCCGCGAGGCCAGCGAAGGCGGCGTTGCCGGCGTCACCGTGCGCATCGACCGCCGCTACGTCACGCAGACCGACGCCCAGGGCTTCTACAGCTTCCCGGCGGTGGCCGGAGGCAGCCACGAGGTCGAGGTGGTGCAGGACACCCTGCCGCTGCCCTGGAGCAGCGGCCCGGGCTCGTCCACGCAGCGCGTCGACATCCGCTTGCGCGGCACTTCCGTGTCCGACTTCGCGGTCCAGAAAGACCGCTGAGAAAAAAGCGGCCCCAGCCCTACACTTCCTCCCGTTCCTGCCGATATCCGGAGACCGGGCGCGCGCGCCGCGCCCGAACCTCATGTTCTTACGACGGATCGGGTCTTATGACGGGAAGTTGGCTTCAATCGGGGCGCGCCGCGCTGGCCGCGCTGCTGCTCACGCCGATGCTGAGCGTGGCGGAGAACGGCTTCGGCACCAACTCGGCGACCGCGAGGCTGCGCTTTACCGTGATCGTGCCGCCCGTGTTCCGCGTGCTGCAGGTCACGCCGACCGCCGACGGCTACGACTACCTCATCTGGACCAACATGAAGTCCGTCATGATCGGCGGGCGCGAATACCGCTTCACCCGGCTCGGCGAGAACACCGTGCGCGTGCCCACGGCGCCGGGTGACACCTGGGTCGTGCACGGGCTCTAGACACGCCTGCGCAACAAGAAAAGCCCCGCTCGCTGCGGGCTTGCCGCTCAGTTCCGGTCGCTGGTCTCGGTCCGGTCCGGCGACAGGCACAGCGGTCCCGTGCAGGCCGACGACCGGAAAAAGATCGGCGAGTCGGGTACGCCGAAGTAGCGGAGGCCGTTGGCCGTCTGCGCGTTCGCCTGTGCTGCATTGGCCTCCTGCAGGCCGAACACGGGGTCCGGGTTGTCGAGGAACTCGTATTCGAAGCTGCTCGACTGCGTCGTGTCCTTCACGTAGTAGATGTAGTCCTTCGATTCGCCGTTCGCGTCTTTCAGGAAGCGGTCCTTCAGCAGCCGGTAGCCTTGCGCACCCTGTTCCCGGATCTGTGCCTTGACGTCCTTCACTTCGCCGCCCACCACGCTCAGCGGGCTGATCACGGCCTTGAAGTGGTAGCGCGATGCGCTGCTCAGGTCTTTCAGGAAGAACTGGTAGCCGCCCTGGTTGACCAGGAAGGGCGTGGCCCACGGCCGGTAGCCGTTCGCGCCCTGCGCGTTCGCACGGCTCACGTAGTCGGCGACGTTCTCGGCATACAACTCGGCCGACACGTCGTAGGTGGCCGACGAGCCGAGATCCTTGCGGTAGAGCACGGCGAATTCGGGGTCGAGGTTGCTGTTGAGATCGATGGGCGCCAGGATCTTGAGCAGCACCATGCCCTTGGCTCCCTGTTCCTTCGCCTGCTGCAGCAGCGCCTGCAGTGCGGTGGTCTGCAGGATGTCGTAGGTCAGCCGCTTGTACTCGTAGCTGTAGGTGCTCTCCGTGTCCTTGACCAGCATGAAGCTGTCCTGCAGGCGCACGATGGTGCCCCCGGCCTCTCCCTCGAGGTAGCGGTAGCCGGCGGCGCCCTCCCGGTTGAGCAGCGCGATGTAGTCGTTGAAGCGCTTCTCGGCCGATTCGGTGTCCGGATCGCGGTTCTGCTCGAATTTCAGGAACTTGTAGCTCGCGGCAATGGGCGTGGGCGTCGGGGTCGGGTTGGGGTTCGGCTCCGGGTTGGGTTCGGGGCTCGGGCCCGCGCCCGGCCCCGGTGACGGAGGCACCCAGCCGACTGGCAGGCTCCCGAAGTTGCCGCCGCCTCCTCCACCACCGCCGCAGGCCACCAGTGCCGCCGTCGCGAGCGCCGCAAAGAACAATCTCGTTTTCATGATCCTCTACTCCTGTTTGTTCGTGATTCGCCGCCGCAAGAAAAAAGAGGGCGGGCGGCGAAGCGAGCGAAGGTAGGCGCGCGGGCACGCCCAACACAGTGCAGAAAGTCACTGCGTTGCAGGAAGCGCGAGGAATACGGGAGGGAGTTAAGACGAAAGGATTGGCCCCGGGGCAGGCCCCGCGCTCAGGCCTTGATGCCGCAGCCGTTGAGCACGAAGGCCACGAGCTCGCGCGCGATGGGTTCGCGGTCGATGGGCGCGTCGGGCGGCAGGCCGAGCATCACGCGCGTCTGGATCGCGTAGTCGGCATAGCTCTGGGTCATGGCCCAGATGTGCATCAGCAGGATGCGCGCGTCGAGCGGACGCATCTGGCCGCGCGCGATCCAGCCGTTGATCACGTCGATCTTGTTCTGCGTCCAGGCCCGCGCGTTGGGCCAGTAGCGGTCGAGGTTGCGCCCACCGTCGAGGATCTCGCGCGTGAAGAGGCGCGACATCTCGGGGCTGTCGATGGCGTGGTCGAGCTTCTTGCGGATGTAGTTGCCCAGCACCGTGGCGGGGTCGCTCGCGTCCTCGAAGGAGAACACCACCTTCCATGCGTGCAGCACCTGCATCAGCAGCTCTTCGTAGAGCTCTTCCTTGCCGGCGATGTAGTAGTGCAGCTGTGGCTTGGTGAGGCCCGCGCGCGCCGCGATGGCCTGCGTGGAAGTGCCCTTCAGGCCGTGCAGGCTGAACTCCGTGACGGCTGCGGTGCGGATCGCCGCCATGATGCGCTCGCGCCCCGGCCGTGCGCGCGACAGGGGCCCGTCTGGCGCGGGCATTTCCCGGGCGGGTGAAACGGGGAGGGCGGCGGGATCGGCGTTCATGGTGGCGGATGGGCGGTGCGGCGGTGCGGCGGTGCGCCCGGTCGATGGTAATACCACCGGCTCCACCGGCATCCCGCGCATGACCGCATGCCATGCCGGCATGGGCGCGGAGGGCATGCAGGCATGGTTCATGTATCGTCCTCGCCGCCTCGAAAGAATCCACTCAACACAGGAGTTCTACATGTACCTCTCTCCCCGTTTCCGTGCCTTCGCGGCCGGCGCCGCGCTGCTGGCCGCCAGCGCGCTCGCGCAGGCGCAACAGGCGCTGCCCAACGTAGTGATCCTCGCCACCGGCGGCACCATCGCCGGTGCCGGCGCCTCGGCCGTCAACAGCGCCACCTACGCGGCCGCCAAGGTCGGCGTCGAGAAGCTCATCGCCGGCCTGCCGGAGCTCTCGAAGGTTGCCAACGTGCGCGGCGAGCAGGTGTTCCAGGTCGCATCGGAAAGCCTGACCAACGACAACCTGCTGACGCTGGCCAAGCGCGTGTCGGCGCTGTCGAAGCAGTCGGACGTGGATGGCATCGTCATCACCCACGGCACCGATACGCTGGAAGAAACCGCCTACTTCCTCACGCTGACCGTGCACACGAACAAGCCGATCGTGGTGGTCGGCTCGATGCGCCCGGGCACCGCGCTGTCGGCCGACGGCGCACTGAACCTGTACAACGCCGTGAACGTGGCGGGCAGCAAGGACGCAATGGGCAAGGGCGTGCTCGTGACGATGAACGACAACATCGACACCGGCCGCGACGTGAGCAAGAACGTCAACATCAAGACCAGCGCCTTCTCCAGCCAGTGGGGCCCGCTGGGCATGATCGTCGAGGGCCGCAACTACTGGTTCCGCGCGCCGGTCAAGCGCCACACCATGAACTCGGAATTCGACATCGACAGCATCACCACGCTGCCGCCGGTGGAGATCGCCATGGGCTACGAGGGCGTGAGCTCGGTGGCCATCGACGCCATCGCCAAGAGCGGCGCCAAGGCGCTGATCCATGGCGGCACCGGCAACGGCTCGGTGGCCGATCGCATCGTGCCGAACCTGCAGAAGGCCCGCTCCGACGGCGTGATCGTGATCCGCAGCGCCCGCGTGCCCGACGGCTTCGTGATCCGCAACGCCGAGCAGCCCGACGACAAGTACGACTGGGTGGTGGCGCACGACCTGCGCCCGCAGAAGGCGCGCATCCTGGCGATGGTCGCCCTGACCAAGACCAACAACACCAAGGAACTGCAGCGCATCTTCTGGGAGTACTGATCTCCTCTGGGGGCGTCTTCGGCACCCCGTGCGTACCGGGCCGCAGCGGTGAAAGCCGCCGCGGCCTTTTCTTTTTTCCTGCCTATCGGCGTCCCGTTCCGCGATGGTGCCGGGCGTACTCGATGCTCGCGATGCAGATCGCCAGCCATGCGGTGCCCGAGCACAGCCCCGCGAGCACGTCGCTCGGGAAGTGGGCCCGCACGAAGATGCGGCTGCAGGCCACGGTGACGATCACGGCGGTCGCGGCCATCACCGAAGGCACCCGCCAGCGCGCCGGCAGCATGCGCAGCCCCAGGTAGCCCAGCATGCCGTAGAGCACCATCGAGCCCGAGCTGTGGCCGCTCGGAAAGGAATAGCCCGACACCTGCGCGAAGCCGAAGTCGTGCACCGGCCGCGCGCGCTCGAAGATGTGCTTGAGCATGTGGTTCAGCACCGCATTGCCGACCGTGGCCGCGACCCAGCCGGCCGCGAAGCCGCGATGTCCGCGCAGCCATAGCGCCACCGCCACGCCGGTGCACAGCAGCACCACGGTGATCGGGTCGGCCAGGTGGGTGAGCCACGAGAACACCTCGCGCACTGCCGGCGGGGTATGGATGCCCACCGAATGGCTGATCGTCTCGTCCAGCAGGCCCATCGGCCGGCCGTCGCCCAGGCCTTCGGCCACTTCGGCGAACCCCCAGGCCAGCGCCAGCACGGCCGCGGCGCCGATGGCCAGCCCGCCGAACAGCAGCCCGGTGCCCGGCTCGGGCTGCGCCGCGCGGCGGCGCCGCAGGTGTTCGAAGCTCCAGGCGGCGATGCCGGCGACCAGGGTCAGCAGGGCGAGAAGAACCAGGAATCCGGGCCAGGCCTGGGCGCCGACGCGTTCTCCCAGGGCGATCAAAGCGGCATGGTCAACGGGCATGGAAGACAGAGGGGGTTTCGGGGCGGGGGCGGGTGGGCAAAGGGCGAGAGCATAGCGGCCCGCTCCTGACTGCCCGCTGCCTCGTAAAATAGCCGGCTCGTTGCGCCGCGGGTTCTTCTCCCGCCGGGCGGCCGCCTTCACGCAGATCCATGCTGACCTTCCAACAAATCATTCTCAAACTGCAGTCGTACTGGGCCGACAAGGGCTGCGCGCTGCTGCAACCGTACGACATGGAAGTGGGCGCGGGCACCTCGCACACCGCCACCTTCCTGCGAGCCCTCGGCCCGGAGCCCTGGAAAGCCGCCTACGTGCAGCCCAGCCGCCGACCCAAGGACGGCCGCTACGGCGAGAACCCCAACCGCCTGCAGCACTACTACCAGTACCAGGTCGTGCTGAAGCCGGCGCCCTCGAACATCCTCGAGCTCTACCTCGGCAGCCTCGAAGCCCTGGGCTTCGATCTGAAGAAGAACGACATCCGCTTCGTGGAAGACGACTGGGAGAACCCCACGCTCGGCGCCTGGGGCCTGGGCTGGGAGGTCTGGCTCAACGGCATGGAAGTGACGCAGTTCACCTACTTCCAGCAGGTCGGCGGCATCGACTGCAAGCCCATCACCGGCGAGATCACCTACGGCCTGGAGCGCCTGGCCATGTACCTGCAGGGCGTGGACAACGTCTACAACCTGACCTGGACCGACGGCCTGAGCTACGGCGACGTCTACAAGCAGAACGAGGTCGAGCAGTCGACCTACAACTTCGAGCACAGCGACGCCGAGTTCCTGTTCACCGCCTTCAATGCGCACGAGAAGCAGGCGAAGCACCTCATGGAAGCCCAGCTCGCGCTGCCCGCCTACGAGCAGGTGCTGAAGGCCGCGCACAGCTTCAACCTGCTCGACGCGCGCGGCGCGATCAGCGTGACCGAGCGCGCCGCCTACATCGGCCGCATCCGCAACCTCGCGCGCAGCGTGGCGCAGAGCTACTACGACAGCCGCGAGCGCCTGGGCTTCCCGATGGCGCCGCGCGAATGGGTCGCGCAGATCCCTCCCAAGAAGGCTGCCTGAAGCAGCTGTCGTCCCATGCCCACCGTCTTCACCCACGTCGCCGTCCCGGTCTGCGCAACCATTGCGCTGGGCACGCGGCGCGTGCCGGTCGCGGCGCTGCTGGCGGGCATGCTCGCTTCCATCGTGCCCGACTTCGACGGCCTGGCCTTCAAGCTCGGCATCGCCTACGGCGGCATGTCGGGGCACCGCGGCTTCACGCACACGCTGGTGTTCGCGCTGCTGCTGGGGCTCGCCGGCTGGTGGCTCGCGCCCCGCTGGGGCATGCGCCGGGCGGCGGGGTGGGCGTGGATCTCGCTGTGCACCGTGTCGCATCCGCTGCTGGACATGCTGACCAACGGCGGCATCGGCATCGCCTTCTTCTGGCCGTTCAGCGACGCGCGCTACTTCAGCCCGTGGCGGCCCATCGAGGTGTCGCCGATCGCGCTGAAGAAGTTCTTCTCGCCGCGCGGCGCGCAGGTGCTGTTCAACGAGATGCTCACCGTGTGGGCGCCCTTGCTGGTGGCTTCGGTGGCCGTGCTCGTCGCACGCCGCAATGTGGAGCGGCGCACCGGCGCCGTCGCCGCATGAATCCGGTTCTTCCTCTTTCTTTCCCTTCCACGGCGCTGCCCAGTCGCGTGCCCGTGGCCGGTGCCGCTTGCGGCCCATTTCCTCCTACTCTCTGAGCCATGTCGTCTGCCAGCCTTCTTGTCGAACTGTTTGTCGAGGAATTGCCGCCCAAGGCGCTGAAGAAGCTCGGTGACGCCTTTGCCGGCGTGCTGCGCGACCAGCTCGCGGCGCAGGGGCTCGTGGAGCCCGGCGCCGTGCTGACCCCGTACGCCTCGCCGCGCCGCCTTGCCGCGCACATCACGCATGTGGCCGAGCGCGCCGCCGACAAGGCCGTGTCGCAGAAGCTCATGCCCGTGGCAGTCGGCCTCGACGCATCCGGCCAGCCCACGCCCGCGCTGCTCAAGCGCCTGGGCGCGCTCGGCGCCGATGCCTCCGCCGTGCCCGGCCTCAAGCGCGCCATGGACGGCAAGGCCGAAGCGCTGTTCTACGAAAGCACCGCCAAAGGCGCCACGCTGGCCGAAGGCCTGCAGAAGGCGCTGGCCGAAGCCATCGCCAAGCTGCCGATTCCCAAGGTCATGAGCTACCAGCTCGAAAGCGGCTGCGAGCTGCCGGGCTGGAGCAGCGTGAGCTTCGTGCGCCCCGCGCACGGCCTCGTGGCGCTGCACGGCGATGCCGTGGTGCCTGTCGAGGCGCTGGGCCTGAAGGCCGGCCGCGAAACGCACGGCCACCGGTTCGAGGCGGCGGTCGACCCGGTCGTGCTGCGCGATGCCAACAGCTACGCGCTGCAGCTGCAGGAAGAAGGCGCCGTCATCGCGAGCTTCGAGGCGCGCCGCGCCGAGATCGCGCGCCAGCTCGCGGCGGCCGCGGTGAAGGTCGGCGGCGGCTCGGTGCCCATCGAGGACGAAGCCCTGCTCGATGAAGTCACCGCCCTGGTCGAGCGCCCGAACGTGCTGGTCTGCAGCTTCGAGCGCGAGTTCCTCGAAGTGCCGCAGGAATGCCTGATCCTCACGATGAAGGCCAACCAGAAGTACTTTCCGCTGCTCGACGCGTCGGGCAAGCTCACCAACAGGTTCCTGGTCGTCAGCAACATCAGCCCCGACGACGCGAGCGCGGTCATCGGCGGCAACGAGCGCGTGGTGCGCCCGCGCCTGGCCGACGCCAAGTTCTTCTTCGACCAGGACCGCAAGAAGTCGCTGGCCTCGCGCGTCGAGTCGCTGGGCAAGGTGGTCTATCACAACAAGCTGGGCACGCAGGGCGAGCGCGTGGAGCGCGTGATGCGCATCGCGCGCGGCATTGCAGAAAGGCTCGGCGACGCGACGCTCGCCGCGCACGCCACGCAGGCCGCCCAGCTGGCGAAGGCCGACCTCGTGACCGACATGGTCGGCGAGTTCCCCGAGTTGCAGGGCATCATGGGCCGCTACTACGCGCAGCATGACGGTCTCGACGCCTCGGTGGCCGACGCCATCGAGGATCACTACAAGCCGCGCTTCGCCGGCGACGAGCTGCCGCGCAACACCGTGGGCCTCGTGGTGGCGCTGGCCGACAAGCTCGAGACGCTGGTCGGCATGTTCGGCATCGGCAACCTGCCCACCGGCGACCGCGACCCGTTCGCGCTGCGCCGCCACGCGCTGGGCGTGATCCGCATGCTGATCGAGAAGGACCTGCCGCTGGGGCTCGACGCATTGCTGCAAGACACCGCCGCGCAGTTCAGCGGCATCGCCGGTTTCGAGAGCAGCCGCGCCACCGGCGAACTGCAGGACTTCATCCTCGACCGCCTCGCCGGCTCCCTGCGCGAGCAGGGCGCCAGCGCCCAGGAGGTCGAAGCCGTGCTGGCTCCGCGCCCGCAGCGCCTGGGCGAAGTGCCCAAGCTGCTGGCCGCCGTGCGCGCCTTCGCGGCCCTGCCGGCCGCCGCCGCGCTGGCCGCTGCGAACAAGCGCATCGGCAACATCCTCAAGAAGGCCCCCGAGGCCGACGCGCACGTCAGCGAACTGCTGCTGCAGGAGCCCGCCGAGAAGGCCCTGCACGCGGCCATGGCGCAGGTCGTGCCCGCCGCCAACGCGCAGTTCGAGGCTGGCGACTACACCGCCTCGCTGCAGACGCTGGCCGCGCTGCGCGAGCCGGTCGACGCCTTCTTCGACGGCGTGATGGTCAATGCCGAGCAGGCCGACCTGCGCCTGAACCGCCTGGGCCTGCTGATGTCGCTGCACGCCGCGATGAACCGCGTGGCGCAGCTCGAACGGCTGGCCGTCTGACCCCGACCACGACGCCTCCACTACCAGGAGCGGCACCGCCATGAAACTCGTCATCCTCGACCGCAACGGCACGATCAACGTGCACCGCGAAGACTTCGTGAAGAGCGACATCGAGTGGACGCCGCTGCCCGGTGCGCTGGAGGCGGTTGCGCGCCTCAACCATGCGGGCTGGCACGTGGTGATCGCGTCCAACCAGTCGGGCCTGGGCCGCGGCCTGTTCGACATGGCCTCGCTCAACGCCATGCACGCCAAGATGCACAAGATGCTCGCGGCCGTGGGCGGCAAGGTCGACGCGGTGTTCTACTGCCCGCACAGCCCCGACGAGGACTGCGACTGCCGCAAGCCCAAGCCGGGTTTGTTCCTGCAGATCGGCGACCGCTACGGCATCGATCTCGAGGGCGTGCCGACCTGCGGCGACAGCCTGCGCGACCTGCAGGCCGGCGCGGCCGCCGGCTGCGAGCCACACCTGCTGCTCACGGGCATGGGCGCGGCCTGCCGCGGCGTCGATCCGCTTCCTTCCGAATACCCGGCGAACACGATGGTCCACGACGATCTCGCCGCCTTTGTCGACTTTCTGCTCGCGCGCGAAGCGCGGGACGCACTGCAGGTAGCTCTCTGATGGCGTTGTTCCGTTCCGTTCTCCACGCACTGTGGATGCTCGTCACCGTGGTGCCCTGGGGCATCATCATGTGCGTCAGCTCGCTCTGGAAGCGCGGCGTGCCGCTCTACTGGATGGCCGTGCGCTGGCTCGGCTGGGCCATCGGCGGCGCGCGCGTGCTGCTGGGCATCAAGACCCGCGTGAGCGGCATGGAGAACCTGCCGACCGACAAGCTCGCCGGCGCGATCCTGCTGGTGAAGCACCAGTCCACGCTCGAGACCTTCCTGATGCCCACGCTGATGCCGCACCCGCTGGCCTACGTGTTCAAGAAGGAGCTGATCTACATCCCCTTCTTCGGCTGGGCGATGGCACGGCTGGACATGATCCACATCGACCGCAGCCAGCGCGCGCAGGCCTTCAACAAGGTCGTGAACCAGGGCCGCAAGCTGCTCGCGCAGGGCATCTGGATCATCATGTTCCCCGAGGGCACGCGCATTCCGCGCGGGCAGAAGGGCACCTACAAGAGCGGCGGCACGCGCCTGGCCTGCGAGACCGGCGTGCCTGTGATCCCCATCGCCGTGACCTCGGCCAAGGTGTGGCCGCGCAAGGCCTTCATCAAGCGTCCGGGCGTGGTCGACGTGTCCATCGGCCCGGCCATTCCCAGCGTGGGCCGCAAGCCCGACGAGCTGATGCGCGAGGTCGAGGAATGGATCGAGGCCGAAATGCGCCGCCTCGACCCCGAGGCCTACGTCGACAGCTCCCCGCAGCCCGCGCAGCAGGAAGCGGTGAGCTGAGGAAGAAGAGAGAGAAAGCCCGCCATGGGGGGACTGCTCCGGTTCACGATGGACCTCTTCGAGGGGCTGGGCAGCGAATTCGCGCCACCGGCTCCCGCGCCGGCACGGCCGCGCCGGACCAGGAAGAAACCGGAGCCTCCGGTTGCTCCGCCGGCCGTCGTTGCGCCGGTCGAAGAACTGCCCGACCCACATGCGCCGCCGGCAGTGCCGCTGGCCGACACGCTGACGCTCGCGAACTTCGTGCATCCCCAGGCCACGCGCGAGGTGGTGCTCGGCTCAGCGCGCGTGGCTTACGAATTCAAGCGCGGCAAGCGCAAGACGATCGGTTTCCTGGTCGGGGCCGAAGGGCTGTCGGTGCGGGCGCCGCGATGGGTGGCGCTGCGCGACGTCGACGCGGCCATTCGCGAGAAGTCCGACTGGATCCTGCGCAAGCTGACGGAGACGCAGCAACGCCATGCGCGCGTCGAAGCCACGCGCATCGAATGGAAGGACGGCGCGGGGTTTCCCTTCCTGGGCGAGCAGATCGTGATGCGGCTCGATCCGAAGCACGGCTTTGCCGGCGTCGGGGGCACGCTCGATCCGGTCGAGGGCGACGGGCCCCGGGTCCTGAGGCTGGCCGTGTCGCAGAACGCCGAGCCCTCGCAGATCCGCGATGCCGCGCAGGCCTGGCTCATGCGGCAGGCGCGAAAGCTGTTCATCGAGCGGCTGGATCACTTCGCGCCGCTGCTTGGAGTGCGGTGGGAGAAGCTGTCGCTTTCCAATGCCGCCACGCGGTGGGGGAGTGCGAGTGCGGATGGGTCGATTCGGCTCAACTGGCGGTTGATTCACTTTCGGTTGGAGGTGATTGACTATGTCGTTGCGCATGAGCTTGCCCATTTGAGGGTCATGGATCACTCGCATCGGTTCTGGGAGACTGTGGAGAGTGTTTTGCCGGACTATGGGGTGTTGAGGCAGCAGCTTAAGGATGAGGCTGTTCCTCGCTGGAACTGATTGCTTTGTTTGGGTTTTTTCCCGGGGCCGGGACTCGCCCCGGCGGGCGACCTACTTTCTTTTGCTTCGCCAAAAGAAAGTAGGCAAAGAAAAGGCGACCCCACTGTCTGCGACCCCTTCGCTGCGCTACGGGGCAACCTGCGGTGCTCGCGTTTCGCGGGGTCTCGCAGAACTCGCTTCGCTCAGACAGCTGCGAGCCCTGATCCGCGAAACGCTGCGCTCCTCGGCGCAGCCAGAGGGGAGGGGAGATGTGCGGGCCATCGCGTTGCTCGGCCCCCAAGGCACAGCAGGCGCTTCGCGCCTGCTGTGCTTGGAATGAATCGTTGGTCTTGTTAGGGGCGCTGTAACCAAATACGTGGCCGAGCGAAGCGAAGGCCAGTCCAGGCTGTTCAGAAGGCCGAGCGTAGCGATGGCCTGCTCGGTCTCCAACTCCCTTCTGGCTGCGCCGAGGAGCGCAGACGTAGGAGGGATAAGGGCCGCAGCTGTCTGAGCGCAACGTAGTGGAGCGAGTTCTGCGGACCCCCTCCTACGTCGAGCACCGCAGGTTGCCCGTAGCGCAGCGAAGGGACGCAGACAGTAGGGTCGCCTTTCTTTTGCCTACGTTTCTTTGGCGAAGCAAAGAAAAGTAGGTCGGCCGCCGGGCCGAGACCCGGCCCCGGGAAGCAAGCACCCAGCAAACATCAGCACAGTGAACTGCAGCAGCTCACCGAGCATGCGTAACCCCCCCATCCACCACCAACGTAGACCCCATCACATAGTCCCCAGCCCGCGAAGCAAGGTAAATGGCCGCCCCCGCCATATCCTCCGGCACCCCGATCCGCCCAGCCGGAATCCTCCCCTTGATCTCATCCCCGTGATCCCGCGCCACCTTGTTCATGTCCGAAGCAAACGCCCCAGGCGCAATCGCACTCACCACGATGCGATCCTGCGCCAGCCGCAACGCCATGCGGCGCGTGAGCTGGATCAGTCCGGCCTTGCTCGCCGCATACGAATACGTCTCCTGTGGATTGATCGAGATCCCGTCGATCGAAGCGATGTTGATCACCTTCGCCAGGTGATCCGTCGCCGCCTTCTTCAGCATCGGCGTCAGCGCCTTGGTCAGGAAGAAGGGCGTCTTCAAGTTCAGGTCCACCACCTTGTCCCAGCCGCTCTCTGGAAACTCTTCATAAGGCGCGCCCCAGGCCGCGCCTGCGTTGTTCACCAGGATGTCCAGCGAGGCTTCGTGCTTCGCATAGGCATCGACCAGCGCCTGTGCGCCCTCGACGGTCGACACGTCCGCCGGCAGCGACACGCAGTGCCCGAAGGCCGACAGTTCCTTCGCCGTCTCGTCGCAGGCCGCGGCCTTGCGCGCAGAGATGTACACACGCGCGCCCTGGGCCAGGAAGCCCTCGGCGATCATGCGGCCGATGCCGCGCGAGCCGCCGGTGATCAGTGCGGTGCGGCCCTTCAGCGAGAAGAGTTGGGTGGTGTCCATGGTGCGGGTGTCTCCTGAATGAGTGATCGTGATCGGATTCAGGAAACGAGCTTAGTGCGCGCCGCCCCGCGCGCGCGTCACCTCGGTGTCAGCAGCAGGCTGCGGGGGCTGGTGAAGCTGCGGGGAGCGCCGGTCAGCGGATCGGAGAAGTCGAGCGACCGGGCCAGCAGCTGCATGGGCTTGTCGAAATCGTCGGCGCCCTCGGGCAGCAGCACGGGGTAGATCGGGTCGTTCACGATCGGCATGCCCAGCGCCATGCAGTGCACGCGCAGCTGGTGCTTGCGGCCCGTGATCGGCGACAGCCGCAGCAGCGCCTGGCCTTCGTGCACCCGCAGCACCTCGATGCGGGTCTCGGAGTTGGGCTCGCCGGGTTCCTCGCGCACGCGCATGAAGTGGTCGTCGTCGACCAGCCGGCTGCGATAGACCTCGGGCACCGACGACACGCCCTCGCGCCAAGGCACCACGGCCTCGTAGTGCTTGGTGATGCGCCGCTCGGGAAACAGCGACTGGTAGGCGCCGCGCGTGGCGGGCCGCACGGAGAACAGCACCAGCCCCGAGGTGCTGCGGTCGATGCGGTGCAGCGGCACGAGGTCGTCGAGCTTCAGCTTGCGCTTGAGGCGCACCAGCAGGCTTTCCTTCAGGTACTTGCCCTTGGGCGTGACGGGCACGAAAGGGGGCTTGTCGACCACCAGCAGCTCGTCGTCCTGGAACACGACCTGCTCCTCGAAGGGGATGGCCGTCTCGCCGTCGAGCGTGCGGTAGTAGTACACGCGCAGAGGCGACTGGTAGCGGCGCGTCAGGGTCACGGGCACGCCGTGCTCATCGACCACGTCTCCCGCCTCGATGCGCTCCAGCCAGGCTTCGCGCGTGATGACGGGAAAGCGCTCGATCAGGAACTCGGCGATCGTCGGCCAGGGGCCGTACGGCAAGCCGATGCAGCTCGGGCCGACGCCGTCGCGCGTGGGCAGCGGCAGCTGGGCTGGCCGGCGCCGGGTCATGGCGCGGAAGATGCCTGCTGCAGCAGCGACAGGGCTTCGGCGAACGTCGGGCGCATGGCGGGGGCGGGATGCAGGCAGCGGTCTTTCAGCACGGCCACCGATGCGGGGGCGGCGTCGGTGCAGCGCTCGAGCAATTCCTCGAGCAGGCAGCCGAAGGCGCGCACCTCCAGCGCCTGGAAGGCTCGCGCCTGTGCCGCGTCGAGCGAACCCGTGAGCCAGGCGGCGCCGAAGTCGCCCAGCCGTCCGCCGCCCTGGGCGTGCCAGAGGATGTTGTGTGCGTAGAGGTCGCCGTGAAGAATCCCGCGCGTGTGCAGGTGCCGCATGGCCGATGCGATGTCGCGGGCGATGCGCAGTGCCGTGCCGGATGTCCAACGCGCCTCGTCGGCATAGACGTCGCGCGTGCACGATGCGAGGCTCGGCGGCCCTGCAAGCATGGCGAACGCGGGATCGACCAGCGCCATCACCAGGCCTTCAGTGCCTTCGGGGTGGCCGTCGATGCGGCTCTGCGCGGCGATCAGCGTGGGGTGTGCGCCGGCCGCGATGCTGGCGGCCATTTCGCTGTGCGGCCAGCCGTCGCTTGTCACCGCGCCCTTGAAGAGCTTGACTGCCACGGGCTGCGCGGCGGCGCCGAGCGTGGCCCCGTGGATCACGCCCGAGGCGCCTTCGCCGAGCTTCTCGCCCAGTGTCAGTTCGCTCCAGTCGACATGCGGTACCGACTGGGCGACGATGGCCGCGTCCTCGGCTTGCGTGTCGAAGGGATTGCCCGCGCAGGCGAGCCACGACAGGCGCGGCAGCGAGGGCAGCCACTCGGGCAGGGCCTCGAAGCGATTGGCGGAGATGCGCAGCAGCTCCAGTTGCCTGAGCGCGGCCATCGACGCGGGCAGCGCATGCAGGCGGTTGCCCGCCAGCATCAGCTTCTGCATCCGCGTGCATGCGCCCAGCGAGTCGGGCAGTTCCTCGATTGCGTTGTCGGTGAGGATCAGCCAGCGCAGCGAGGGCGGCAGCGCCGCGGCCGGAACACTGCTGATGCGGTTGGCCTTGAAGCCGACGATGTCGAGGCCATGGCAGCGGCCTATCGATTCGGGCAGCGTGGTGAAGCGGTTGTCCGAGCAGAAGAGCACGCGCAGCCTGCGCAGGCGATGCAGGTCGTCGGGCAGGGCGTCGAGCGCATTGCCCGACAGGTTCAGCACCTCGAGCGAATCGGCAAGGTCGAAGACCTCGCGCGGGAACTCGGTGAGTCCGCACGAGAGGTCGATGCGTGTTGCGCCTGCCAGCCGGCCCGCGCGCAGCTGAGCCAGCGTGTCCATCCGCCGAGTCTAAGCCGTCGCGGCCACCGTGGCCTTGGGGCCGAAGCGGTAGATGCCGTCCTTGCCCAGCTCGCGCCGTACCTGGCCCGCGAACCAAAGCAGGTGAAGGTGCGCCACGGTTTCGCCCATCGCGAAGGTCATCTGGTGCAGATCGAGTTCGCGCTTGAACAGGATCGGCAGGCCCTCGGCGGCCGTCAGTGCGCGCGCGGTGCAGGCCTCGAGCAGTTCGGCGAGCCGGTCGCGGTGGTGCTCCTGCAGCTGCTCGACGCGGCGATGGATGCCCCGGAAGGGCTTGCCGTGCGAGGGCAGGCCCAGCGTGTCGGCCGGCAGCGACTTGAACCTCTCGATGCTGTCGAGGAAGAGGCGCAGCGAGTTCGCCTCGGGCTCGCCCGCGTGAACGCTCACGTTGGTGGAGATGCGCGGCAGCATCATGTCGCCGCCCAGCAGCAGCTTGAGCTCGTCGCAGTACAGCGAGATGTGCTCGGGCGCATGGCCATAGCCGCTGATGCAGCGCCAGGCGTGGCCGCCGATGTTCACTATGTCGCCGTCGAGCATGCGCACGAAGCTGTCGGGCACCGAGGGCACCATGTTCGCGTAGTAGTTGGTGCGCGCACGGATCTTCGCGACGGACTCGGGGTCGGTCAGGCCGTGAGAGGCGAAGAAGCGAGCGGCCTGCTCGCCGCCCGCCAGGGTGTCGCCGGCGGTGCTGAGCACGCGGGCCACGTGGTAGTCGGTCGAGCTGATCCACAGCGGCGCGTTCCAGCGCTTGCACAGCCAGTCGGCCAAGCCGATGTGGTCGGGGTGCATGTGCGTGACGATGACGCGCAGGATCGGCATGCCCTGCAGCTGCGTCTCGAACACCTGTTCCCACTGGGCGCGTGCCTCGTCGCGGGCGATGCAGCAGTCGACCACCGTCCAGCCCTCGACGCCGTCGATGCTGTCGCGCAGCAGCCAGAGGTTGATGTGGTCGAGCGCGAAGGGCAGCCGCATGCGGATCCAGCGCACGCCGGGTGCCACTTCCAGGGTCTGGCCGGGCTCGGGGAGCGTGTCGCCGAGGGGGTAGTGGAGTTCGCGTTCGAGGAGGTTCATGTAAGATTGACGTTTACGTAAACGTCATGAGTCAAGGGCACCATTGTAGGGATCGCGGCGCAAACCTGCTGTCGCGCCCGTAACGCCCCCAGCCAAGGCCATTTTTCCCGCCAGCCGCCATCGTCGTCATGCCCGCGCAGACCTTCACCATCAGCCAGCTCGCGAAGGAGTTCGACCTCACGACGCGGGCCATCCGCTTCTACGAGGACATGGGCCTGCTGGCCCCCGAGCGCGCCGGCCTGCAGCGCATCTACAGCACGCGCGACCGCGCCCGGCTCACGCTCACGCTGCGCGCCAAGCGCCTCGGCCTGAGCCTGACGGAGGCAAAAGATATCCTCGACATGTACGACAGCCCGCGCGATACCGTCGCGCAGCTGGAGAAGTTTCTCGGCGTGCTGGGTACCCACAGGGCCCAGCTCGAGGCGCAGCTGGCCGAATTGCAGGCCAACCTCGCGGAAGTGAAGGAGCACGAGAAGAAGGGGCGGGCGACGCTCGCCAAGGCGCAGAAGGCCGGCAAGGCCCCCAGACCGGCCGAAGCCAAGGCCTGATACACGACTCATCGACAATAGCCGACTATGTCCGACAAATCCGATACCCTCGACGACCTCTTCGCCCACAACCGCGCCTGGTCCGCCCAGATGGAGCGCGACCGGCCCGGCTTCTTCACCAGCCTGGTGAAGCAGCAGACGCCGCGCTACATGTGGATCGGCTGTTCCGACAGCCGAGTGCCCGCCAACCAGATCACCGGCCTGGAGCCGGGCGAAGTGTTCGTGCACCGCAACGTCGCCAACATCGTGGTGCACTCCGACCTCAACGCGCTCTCGGCGATCCAGTTCGCGGTCGAGCACCTGAAGGTCGAGCACATCATGGTGGTGGGCCACTACGGCTGCGCGGGCGTGAAGGCCGCGCTCAGCGGCAAGCGCATCGGCCTGGCCGACAACTGGATCCGCCACATCCAGGACGTGCGCGACCGCCACCACGTGATGCTCGAGAGCCTGCCCGACGAGGATGCTCGCGTCGACGCACTGTGCGAGCTCAACGTCGCAGAGCAGGTGGTGAACGTGGCCGTCAGCACCGTGATGGTCGATGCCTGGGCGCGCGGCCAGAAGGTCAAGATTCACGGCTGGACCTTCGGCGTGCACGACGGCCTGCTGCAGGACCTGGGCCTGAGCGTGGACGGCACCCAGCCGCTCGACGCCGCCTACAAGGCCACGGTGCAGCGCATCCGCCACAAGTGGAGCAAGCCGGGCGAGGTGGTGCGGTCGGTCGGGGCGCAGGGCACGCAGCCCAAGGCCGAAGGCACCGACCAGGCCTGACACAGAGCGGCCCGCCGCCTTCCCGTCCAGCCGCGCCTTCGCCCCGTCATGTTCCCGCAGCGCCTCGATTCGCCGCTGGCCTACGACATCGCGAAGGCGATGATGGACGGCTTCAACCGGCACTACCGGTTGTTCAGGGCCGAGTCGGCGCGCGCCAAGCACCGCTTCGAAACCGCCGACTGGCACGGCCAGCAGCGCGCGCAGCGCGAGCGCATCGAGTTCTACGACCTGCGTGTGAGCGAGGCCGTGGCCCGGCTCGAGAAGGAGTTCAAGGCCGGCGAGCAGCCCATGGACGTGTGGCACCAGATCAAGCTGCACTACATCGGCCTGCTGGTGGACCACCACCAGCCCGAGCTGGCCGAGAGCTTCTTCAACTCGGTCACCACGAAGATCCTGCACCGCACGTACTTCCAGAACGACTTCATCTTCGTGCGCCCGGCCATCAGCACCGAGTACATCGAGCCGCGCGGCGCACCCACCTACCGCCCCTACTACCCCGCGCCCGACACGCTGGCCGACACCATCGAGCAGATGCTCGACGACTTCGCCCTGCTCGGCAGCTTCGCCAACAAGCGCCGCGACGCGGAGCGAGTGGCTCGCGTCATCCTGAACCGCTTCCACCAGGTCAAGCTGCGCGCCAACTTCCAGCTGCAGGTGCTGTCGGGCCTGTTCTTCCGCAACAAGGGCGCGTACGTGGTCGGCAAGATCATGAACGGCTTCACCGAGCTGCCGTTCTCGCTGCCCATACTGCACGACAGCCACGGCCGGTTCTACATCGACGCGGCGCTCTTCGGCGAAGACGACCTGCAGATGCTCTTCAGCTTCGCGCGTGCGTACTTCATGGTCGACATGGAGGTGCCCTCGGCCTGGGTGCAGTTCCTGCGCTCGCTCATGCCGCGCAAGCCGCGCGCCGAGATCTACAACGCGCTGGGCCTGGCCAAGCAGGGCAAGACGCTCTTCTACCGCGACTTCCTCTCGCACCTGAACTACTCGAGCGACCGCTTCCGCATCGCGCCCGGCATCAAGGGCATGGTCATGCTGGTGTTCGACCTGCCGTCGTTTCCGTTCGTGTTCAAGGTCATCAAGGACTTCTATCCGCCGCAGAAGGACACCACGCGCGAGCAGATCAAGGGCAAGTACATGCTCGTGAAGCAGCACGACCGCGTGGGCCGCATGGCCGATACGCTGGAGTACAGCGACGTGGGCTTCCCGCTCGACCGCTTCGAGCCCGAGCTGATCGAGGAGATCCGCAAGTTCGCGCCCAGCCAGCTCGAGATCGGCGACCGCGACGGCAACGGGGAAATGGAAGTCGTGGTCAAGCACGTCTACATCGAGCGGCGCATGATCCCGCTCAACATCTACCTGCAGGAAGCCTTCGACGCACTGGCCAACCCCGAGAGCCCGGCGCACGCCAAGCGCGCGAAGGAGCAGCTGGAGCGCGCGGTCATCGAGTACGGCAATGCCATCAAGGACATGGTCGCGGCCAACATCTTCCCCGGCGACATGCTGTGGAAGAATTTCGGCGTCACGCGCGGCGGCAAGGTCGTGTTCTACGACTACGACGAGATCGAATACGTCACCGACTGCAAGTTCCGCAAGGTACCCGCGCCGCGCAACGAGGAAGACGAGATGAGCGGCGAGGTCTGGTACTCGGTGGGCCCGAAGGACGTGTTCCCCGAGACCTTCGAGCCCTTCCTGCTGGGCAACAAGGACGTGCGCGCGGCCTTCATGGCGCACCACGCCGACCTGCTCGACGCCGCCTTCTGGCAGCACCACAAGGAGCGCATCCAGGCCGGCCAGATGCTGGATGTGTTCCCTTACGAAGAGTCGCAGCGCTTCCAGCACGAGGGGCACGCGACGCACTTCTGACCGATCGTTCCCTATTCCGCTTTCGTGATTTCGCTTTCGTGATTCCGTTTTCGCATTACTGAACTGAAGGAGACCTCCATGTCCGAATCCATCGTCATCGTCGGCGCCGCACGCACCCCCATGGGCAGCTTCCAGGGCGACTTCGCCTCCCTCTCCGCGCACGACCTCGGCGGCGCGGCCATCAAGGCGGCCGTCGAGCGCGCCGGCATCGCGCCCGACACCGTGGGCGAGGTGCTGTTCGGCAACTGCCTGATGGCCGGCCAGGGCCAGGCCCCGGCGCGCCAGGCGGCCTACAAGGGCGGCCTGCCCGACAGCGCGGGCGCGGTCACGCTCAGCAAGATGTGCGGCTCGGCAATGAAGGCCGCGATGCTCGCGCACGACCTGCTGCTGGCCGGCACGCACGAGGTGATGGTGGCCGGCGGCATGGAAAGCATGACCAACGCGCCCTACCTCATGCTCAAGGGCCGCGGCGGCTACCGCATGGGCCACGACCGCATCTTCGACCACATGATGCTCGACGGCCTGGAAGACGCCTACCAGCCCGGCCGCTCGATGGGCACCTTCGGCGAGGACTGCGCCGCCAAGTACAAGTTCACCCGCGAGCAGCAGGACGCCTTCGCCATCGCCAGCGTCGAGCGCGCCAAGAAGGCCACCGACACTGGCCTCTTCAAGGACGAGATCGTGCCCGTCACGGTCAAGGGCCGCGGCGGCGACACCGTGATCTCGGTCGACGAAGGCCCGGGCAAGGTCAAGCTCGACAAGATCCCCACGCTCAAGCCCGCATTCAAGAAGGAGAACGGCACCATCACCGCCGCATCGAGCTCGTCGATCAACGACGGCGCCGCCGCGCTGGTGATGATGACCGAGTCGCACGCGAAGAAGATCGGCGCCAAGCCCATCGCCCGCGTCGTCGGCCATGCCACGCACGCGCAGCAGCCCGAGTGGTTCTCCACCGCACCGGTCGGTGCCGTGCAGAAGCTCTTCGCCAAGACCGGCTGGAAGGCCCGCGACGTCGACCTGTGGGAAGTGAACGAAGCCTTCGCAGTGGTGCCGATGGCGCTGATGCACGAGCTCGACGTGTCGCACGACATCGTCAACGTGCATGGCGGCGCCTGCGCGCTGGGCCACCCGATCGGCGCCAGCGGCGCGCGCATCATGGTCACGCTGATCCATGCGCTGAAGGCGCGCGGCAAGACGCGCGGCGTGGCCACGCTGTGCATCGGTGGGGGCGAAGGCACCGCGGTGGCACTCGAATTGCTATAAGGGCAATGGCTGGGAACGCCCGAGGAGAGGCGTTCACCAGCTTTTTTCATTCAAACAACCCGAACGAACAATGCGTAGAGCAGGAGATTTCATGCGCCCATCCATCCACCGCACCGCCATCGCCGCCGTGCTGGCCACCGCCTTCATGGCGGGTACCGCCCTGGCCCAGAAGCGCGACAACGTGCTGTTCCAGGCCGCCACCGACGAGCAGCCGGCCGTGATCAAGACCCTGGAGAAGCTGGTCAACATCGAGACCGGCACCGGTGACGCCGAGGGCATTGCCGCCGCCGGCAACTTCCTCGAGGCCGAGCTCAAGAACCTGGGCTTCACGGTCACGCGCAGCAAGTCGGCCGGCCTCGTGGTGGGCGACAACATCGTGGGCAAGATCAAGGGCCGCGGCGGCAAGAACCTGCTGCTGATGTCGCACATGGACACGGTCTACCTGAAGGGCATCCTCGCGAAGGCACCGTTCCGCGTGGAAGGCGACAAGGCCTACGGCCCCGGCATCGCCGACGACAAGGGCGGCAACGCGGTCATCCTGCACACGCTCAAGCTGCTGAAGGACTACGGCGTACGCGACTACGGCACCATCACCGTGCTGTTCAACACCGACGAAGAGAAAGGCTCCTTCGGCTCGCGCGACCTGATCCAGGAAGAAGCCAAGCTGGCCGACTACGTGCTCTCCTTCGAGCCCACCAGCGCCGGCGACGAGAAGCTCTCGCTGGGCACCTCGGGCATCGCCTACGTGCAGGTCAACATCACCGGCAAGGCCTCGCACGCAGGCGCGGCGCCCGAGCTGGGCGTGAACGCGCTGGTCGAGGCCTCCGACCTCGTGCTGCGCACGATGAACATCGACGACAAGTCGAAGAACCTGCGCTTCAACTGGACCATCGCCAAGGCCGGCAACGTCTCGAACATCATCCCCGCGAGCGCCACGCTGAACGCCGACGTTCGCTACGCGCGCAACGAGGACTTCGACGCCGCCATGAAGACGCTGGAAGAGCGCGCACAGCAGAAGAAGCTGCCCGAGGCCGATGTCAAGGTGATCGTCACCCGCGGCCGTCCCGCCTTCAATGCCGGCGAAGGCGGCAAGAAGCTGGTCGACAAGGCCGTGGCCTATTACAAGGAAGCCGGCGGCAACCTCGGCGTGGAAGAGCGCACCGGCGGCGGCACCGACGCGGCCTACGCGGCGCTCTCGGGCAAGCCAGTGATCGAAAGCCTGGGCCTGCCGGGCTTCGGCTATCACAGCGACAAGGCCGAGTACGTGGACATCAGCTCCATTCCGCGTCGCCTGTACATGGCCGCCCGCCTGATCATGGACCTGGGCGCCGGCAAGTAAGCGGAAGCAAGAAGCACGAACGAGAAAGAAAGACAGGAGACAACGCCATGCTGCTCAGCGCCGACCAGGAAGCCATCCGCGACGCGGTACGCGATTTCTCGCAAGCCGAACTCTGGCCCAACGCGCCGAAGTGGGACCGCGAGCACAGCTTTCCGAAGGAAGCCCACCAGGGCCTCGCGGCGCTGGGCGCCTACGGCATCTGCGTGCCCGAGGAGCATGGCGGCGCCGGCCTCGACTACCTCACGCTCGCGCTGGTGCTGGAGGAAATCGCGGCCGGCGACGGCGGCACCAGCACCGCCATCAGCGTGACCAACTGCCCGGTCAACGCCATCCTCATGCGCTACGGCAACGCGCAGCAGAAGAAGCAATGGCTGGAGCCGCTGGCGCAGGGGCAGATGCTCGGCGCCTTCTGCCTCACCGAGCCGCAGGCCGGCAGCGATGCATCGAGCCTGCGCACCACGGCGCGCAAGGACGGCGACGGCTACGTGATCGACGGCGTGAAGCAGTTCATCACCAGCGGCAAGAACGGACAGGTGGCCATCGTGATCGCCGTGACCGACAAGGGCGCAGGCAAGCGCGGCATGAGCGCGTTCATCGTGCCCACCGACACGCCCGGCTACGCCGTGGCGCGCCTGGAGGACAAGCTGGGCCAGCACAGCAGCGACACCGCACAGATCAACTTCGATGGCTGCCGCATCCCGCGCGAGAACCTGATCGGCGCGGAAGGCGAGGGCTACAAGATCGCGCTCGGCGCGCTGGAAGGCGGGCGCATCGGCATCGCCGCGCAGAGCGTGGGCATGGCGCGTAGCGCCTTCGACGTGGCGCTGGCCTATGCCAAGGAGCGCCAGGCCTTCGGCGGCTCGATCTTCGACCAGCAGGCCGTGGGCTTCCGCCTTGCCGAATGCGCGACGCAGCTCGAGGCTGCGCGCCAGCTCATCTGGCATGCGGCCAGCCTGCGCGATGCCGGCCTGCCCTGCCTGAAGGAGGCCGCCATGGCCAAGCTGTTCGCCAGCGAGATGGCCGAGCGCGTGTGCAGCGCGGCCATCCAGACGCTGGGCGGCTACGGCTACGTCAACGACTTCCCGCTCGAGCGCATCTACCGCGACGTGCGCGTTTGCCAGATCTACGAAGGCACTTCGGACATCCAGAAGCTGCTGATCCAACGCGCGCTGGCGTGAGCGAACGCCGCGGGCGCCGCTGGGGCCGCATCGCCGCGGCGCTCCTGCTGGCGGCGCCGGCAATCTGGGGCTTCGTCATCGAGCCGCGCTGGGTGGCGGCGCGTGTCGAGCCCTTGAGCTCGACGGAGTGGACCGCGCCGGCAGGCCTCAAGGTGGCGGTGGCGGGCGACTGGCACCTCACCACGCGTTCCGCGTGGCGCATCACCAGCGTGGAGCGGGCCGCGAGCCTCGTCGACGAGATCAATGCCGCGCAGCCCGACGTGGTGCTGCTGCCCGGCGACTTCCTCGCCGGCTCGGGCGACGACGAGGCGCTCTCCATCGAGGAGATGGCCGCCGTGCTGGGCCGGCTCGCGGCGCCGCAGGGCGTGTACGCGGTGCTCGGCAATCACGACTGGTGGCATGACGGGCCGCGCACCGCCCAGGCGCTGGCCGCGCATGGCATCCGCGTGCTGGAGAACGCCTCGGTGCGGCTGCCCGGCCACGACGTCTGGGTGGTTGGCATCGGTGACCACTCGACCGGCCATTCGGAGCCCATGCGGGCGCTGGCCGGCGTGCCGCCCGGCGCTGCGACGCTGGTCATGATGCACGACCCCTTCAGCTTCGCGACCATGCCGCGCACGCGGGGGCTGGTGGTGGCTTCGCACACGCATGGCGGACAGGTCAGCCTGCCGGGGCTCGGGGCGCTGATCGTGCCGGGAGCGGCCCCGCGCGAATGGGCCTACGGCTGGGTCACCCACAAGGGCCGGCGCATGTACGTGACCAGCGGGCTCGGCGTGAGCATCCTGCCGGTGCGCTTCAACATGCGGCCCGAGTGGGTGATGTTCAGGTAGGGCTGCGGCGGTCTGTTCCTGCCTGTCATCGGTTTGGATGACAGACAGGCGCCGCGCGCCGGCGCACCATGGCCGCCTCTTTCCCGGAGGCCCTTGCCATGACCGTTCAGAAACCCTTTTCCCTTGCCGCGCGGCTGGCGCTCCTGCCGTTCGCCGTTGCGTTCGCCTTTTCCGCCCGGGCCCAGCCGGCGGCACCCGACATCGCAACGCTGACAGCGACGGAGGCCATGCGGCAGCTGTGCGCGGGCACGGTCACCAGCGAGCAGCTGACGGAGGCCTACATCGCGCAGGCCAAGGCGAAGGCGAACCTCAACGCATTCATCACCCTCGACGAGGCCGGTGCGCTGAAGCAGGCGCGCACGGCCGACGCACTGCGCAAGCGCGGCGGCGCATGCAAGCCGCTGGCGGGGCTGCCGGTGGCCATCAAGGACAACATCCAGGTGCAGGGCCTGCCCGCGACGGCCGGCTCGCCCGCGCTCAAGGGCTTCGTGCCCGCGGCCGACGCGCCGGTGGTGGCGAAGCTGCGCGCCGCCGGCGCCGTCATTCTCGGCAAGACGAACATGCACGAGCTGGCCTTCGGCGTCACCGGCTACAACCCCGGCTTCCACAGCGGGCCCGACGTGGGCGTGCGCAATGCCTACGACGTGACCCGCATCGCCGGCGGCTCGTCCTCGGGCAACGGCACGGCGCTGGGCGCGCGCATGGTGCCGGCCGCGCTGGGCACCGACACGGGCGGTTCGGTGCGCATTCCCTGCGCGTTCAACGGCTGCGCGTCGCTGCGTCCGACGGTGGGGCGCTACCCGCAGCAGGGCATTGCGCCGATCTCGCACACGCGTGACACCGCCGGGCCGATGGCGCAGTCGATGGCCGACGTCGCGCTGCTCGACAGCGTCATCGCCGGTGGCAAGCCCTCCAGGCCTGCCGACCTGAAGCGCGTGCGCCTCGGCGTGGTGCCGGCCTTTCTCGCCAACCTCGATGCCGACACGCGCGCCGCCACCGACGCCGCGCTCGCGAAGCTGCGCGCGGCCGGCGTCACGCTGGTGGACGTGGAGATGCCGAAGCTGATGGAGCTCAACGGGGCGGTCGGCTTTCCGCTGGCGCTCTACGAGGCGAACGACGACATGGTGGCCTACCTCGCGAAGTACCGCACCGGCATCGACATCGCGCAGCTCACGGCCGGCATCGCCAGCCCCGACGTCAAGGGCACCTTCGAGGCCTTCGTCATCCCGCGCAAGCTGCCGGCGCCGAACGGCGTGGTCGATGCGAAGCCGGTCTACGACAACGCGATGCGCGTCGCGCGCCCCGCGCTGCAGAAGCTCTACCGCGACACCTTCACGAAGAACAGGCTCGACGCGCTGGTGTTCCCGACTGTGCCGCGCGTGGCGCTGGCAGCCGCGCCCGAGGCCAGCAGTCCCGAGAACT
Organism: Variovorax gossypii; assembly: GCF_003965815.1. Classification (GTDB taxonomy): domain Bacteria; phylum Pseudomonadota; class Gammaproteobacteria; order Burkholderiales; family Burkholderiaceae_C; genus Variovorax; species Variovorax gossypii. Next base: position 160,417 of record NZ_RXOE01000007.1, read on the forward strand.
TCGGCGCGCTGATCCAGAACACCGACCCCGGCAGCAACGCCGGCATTCCGGGCGTGCAGCTGCCCTCGGGCCTCGGCGCGACGACGGGCCTGCCGGTGGGGCTGGAGCTCGACGGACCGGCCGGCAGCGACCGCAGGCTGCTGGCCCTGGGGCTCGCGGTAGAGCAGGTGCTGGGCCGGCTGCCGGCGCCGAAGTGATGACGGCCGGGCGATAGGCGGGCGCCGTCGTCAGCGCGCGGCCGGCATGTTCCGGCCCGCCAACGCCGAGCGGCGCTCGATGCCCAGCTTGTCGAAGATGCGGCGCAGGTAGGTGCGCACCGTGGGCACGCTCACCGCCATGCGCCGCGCGATCTCCTTGTCGGTGAGCCCTTCGCGCACGCAGCGCGCCACTTCCTGCTCGCGTGCGCTCAGCAAGGCCCAGGCGGCGTCCTGCGCGCCCGACAGCGAGTGCGATGCCGTCGCCGCCACGCGCTGCGCCCGCTGCAGGGCCCCGATGAATGCCGGCTCGATCAGGTCCAGGAGCGCCTTCTCGTGATCGCCGAAATCGCCGCGCCCCTTGCGGCGCCAGATGCGCAGATCGCCCAGCGCACGATCGCCCTCGAAGGCATGAAGGTTCATGCCCCAGTGCAGCCCGTCGCGCGCGAGGAAGTCGTTGAAGAAGGGTGTGCGCATCAGCTCGCGCTGCGGTATCACCTCGGTCACGCGCGTGGCGCGGCGGCGCGACTGCAGCACGAAGGTGATCGGGTCGTGGTGCTGGTGCCACCGCGCGTAGCTGTCGAGGTTGGCAGGGTCCATGTGCAGCGCCACGCGCGAGCCGAAGCTGCCGCTTGCGGCGTCCCACACGAACGAGGCGAACTGGTCCGCATGCAGCAGGTCGAGCAGCGCCCGGCCCAGGCGCTCGCGGATCTCGCGTTCGTCGCGGTCGTCTTCGGCCAGCAGCGCGAAAACGCCGCGCAGGGCCTGCTGTTCAGGAGCTGTGAGGTACATCGCGTGCTTTCTCGAAGGCGTTGTAACGCTAACGTTTAGCAAGCGTCGCGCCAAGAGTGGATGCCCGCAGGGCCCGCGCGAACGCCCTGCAAAGCGCGCAAAATCGGGCGCCGGTTACCTGCCCCTCCATGCAGCCGTCCTCCCCCAGCTCCACCCGCGCGCCCTTTCCGGCACCGCTGCTGCGGCGCCTGCGCGACTACTGGGTCGAGGCGCCCAATCCCAATCCGCTGGTCGACCAGAGCCTCGCACGGGCCTACCTGGACGACACCTACGACACGCCGCTCATGGCGGCCAGCGTCGCCGCCATCTTCTGGATCACCTTTCTCGTGCTCACGCACAACCTGGGCGCGCTGGCGTGGGGGCTGCTGGTGCACACCTCGCAGTGGCAGCGGCATCGCTACCTGCGCCGCTTCGATCCCGCCGGCATCGACGCGGGCAACGCGGTGAGCATGCGCCGCCGGCTCGAAGTGCGCATGCTGGTGCCGGGGCTGATCTGGGGGCTGGCGCCGTGGCTCTTCTTCCCGCACGACAACCTCACGCTGATCCTGTTGATGTATTTCTTCATCAGCGGCGTCTCCGGCGTCGTCATCGCGGCGCTCGCGCAATGGTGGCTGGCCGCGCTGTGCTTCAGCGTGCCGATGTTCCTCGGCATGGCGCTGCGGCTGGTGGTGGAGCCGGGCAGCGTGACCATCCTCATGGGCTGCCTGGTGGTGTCGCAGATGTTCGCGGCGCTTTATTACGCGCGCAAGCAGAACCGGCTGATCGTGCGCTCCATCGAGCACGGCTTCGAGAACGCGCGGCTGGCCGATGCGCTCGCGCGCCAGCTCGACCACGTGGCCCAGCTCGCGGCGCAGCGCGCGCGCATCTTCGCGGCCGCCAACCACGACCTGCGCCAGCCGATGCATGCGCTGGCGATCTTCGTCGACGCGCTCAACACCCGCGACGCGCCGAGCGCCGACAACCTGCGCTTCATGCGCGACAGCGTCGATGCGCTGCGCGGTTCGGTCGATGCCCTGCTCGACATCGCGCAGCTCGACGGTGGCGTGGCCCCGGTGCGGCTGGAGGCCGTGCAGCTCGATCCCGTCTTCGAGGCGCTGAACGGCCGCTTCGCCGCGCTGGCAGATGCCAAGGGCCTCGCGCTGCGCATCCGTCCGACCGAGGCCGTGGTGCGCGCCGACGCGCGCATGCTGGCGCGGCTTTTGGGCAACCTCGTGGACAACGCCATCAAGTACACGCCCGGGGGCACGGTCTTCGTCTTCGCGCGCCGGCTGCATCGTTCTGCCGATGGCCTGCCCGCATGGCGCATCGAGGTGCGCGACTCCGGCGTGGGCATCGAGGCGCGGCACCAGGCGCATGTGTTCGAGGAGTTCTTCCAGGTCGACAACCCCGGGCGCGACCGCAGCCGGGGCCTCGGGTTGGGCCTGTCGCTGGTGGCGAGCATGGCGCAGGCCATGGGCTCGCGCATCCAGGTGCGTACCGCGCCTGGGCGCGGCAGCACCTTCTCGCTGGTGCTGGAGGAAGCGGCCGCGTCCGCCGGTGCGGCGGCGCAGCAGGACGGCGAAGCGGCGGCCGTACCCGTTGCGGGAGCGGTCCTGGCGCCGATCCGCATCCTAGTGCTCGATGACGAGGAGCCTGTGCGCGAAGCCATGCGCTCGCTGCTGACCGGCTGGGGCCACGAGGTCGCGCTGGCCTCGAGTCCGCGCGAGGCCCTGCAGCACGGCGGCGTGTTCGACCTGATGCTGAGCGACCTGCGGCTGAGCAGCGGCCTCTCGGGCCTGGCGGCGGCGCAGGCCCTGCAGGCCGTCGGCAAGGCGCGCAACGTGGTCATCCTCACCGGCGAGACCGCGCATGCGACGCGGACCGAGGTCGAGCGCGCGGGCTATGCGCTGATCTACAAGCCGGCCGACGCGCAGGCGCTGCAGGAGGCCATCGCCGCGAGCCGGTCTTCATAGCCTCGGGGCTTGCCCTGTCGGCAGCAGGTCCGCAAGGTGTTCCAATAGCAGTCTTCATGAGTCCCATCGATCCCCCTACCGGGCCTTGCCCCTGCGGCCGAACCGACCGCCGCGACAAGCCCGTGGCCTACGCCATGTGCTGCGGCCGCTATCTCGACGATTTCTCGAACACGCCCGCGCCGGATGCCGAATCGCTGATGCGTTCGCGCTATTCGGCCTTCGTGCTGGAGCGAGGCGAGTACCTGCTCGCCACCTGGCACGCGTCGAAACGTCCGGCTTCCATCGAGTTCGAGCCGGGCGTCAAGTGGCTGGGGCTCGACGTCCGCTCGCGCTCCGTGCTCGACGCGGACCATGCCGAAGTCGAGTTCGTCGCGCGCCAGCGCGGCCCTTCCGGCGCCGCCACGCGCCTGCACGAGCGCAGCCGCTTCGTGCGCGAGGACGGGCGCTGGTTCTACGTCGACGGCGACCTGCAGTAACAACCCCGGGTTGACGCGCCGGGCCGGGGCTCGCACAATCGGCCCCGCTCCGGGGTGCACGCATGTGGCGTGCTGAGATGGCAAAGCTGCCGACCCGCGAACTTGATCCGGGTCATACCGGCGTAAGAAGAGCTGCACTCCCTGACTCCGGTCCGTCACTCCCCCTTCCGTGACGGGCATCCCGAAGTCCACCGAGCGATTGCGGAGCACCCTTTCCCTCAACAAGGAGTGCCTCCGATGAATGCCCCCGACAAGTTCACCTCGCTGCTTTCGCTGACGCGCGAGCCCTTTCCCGCGTCGCACAAGTGCGTGATTCCGGGCAGCCGGCCCGACCTGTTCGTGCCCGTGCGCGACGTGCAGCTGACCAACGGCGAGACCGTGTCGCTCTACGACACCTCGGGCCCGTACACCGACCCGAAGGTCGAGATCGACGTGCGCCGCGGCCTGCCGGACGTGCGCGGCGCGTGGATCGCCGAGCGCAACGACACCGAGAGCTACGAGGGCCGCATGCACCATGCGCTGGACGACGGCGCGAAGAACGAAGACCGCGACGCCCAGCGCCTGGCCGAACTGCGCGCCGGCGCCTCGGCGCTGCAGCGCACGCCGCGCCGCGCGAAGTCGGGTGCCAACGTCACGCAGATGCACTACGCGCGCCGCGGCATCGTCACACCCGAGATGGAATACGTGGCCCTGCGCGAGAACGGCAAGCGCGAGTGGATGGCCGAATACCTCGCCAACGAAGAGCGCGCGAAGCGCGTGGCGGGCAACCCGATGGGCGCGAGCATTCCGCGCATCATCACGCCCGAGTTCGTGCGCGACGAAGTGGCGCGCGGCCGCGCGATCATTCCGGCCAACATCAACCACCCCGAAGTCGAGCCGATGGCCATCGGCCGCAACTTCAAGGTGAAGATCAACGCCAACATCGGCAACTCGGCAGTCACCTCGAGCATCGAGGAAGAGGTCGAGAAGCTGGTGTGGGCCATCCGCTGGGGCGCGGACAACGTGATGGATCTTTCCACCGGCAAGAACATCCACACCACGCGCGACTGGATCGTGCGCAACAGCCCCGTGCCGATCGGCACCGTGCCCATCTACCAGGCACTCGAGAAGGTCGGCGGCGTGGCCGAGGACCTCACCTGGGAGATCTACCGCGACACGCTCATCGAGCAGGCGGAGCAGGGCGTCGACTACTTCACCATCCACGCCGGCCTGCGCCTGCCGTTCATTCACCTCACGGCCGACCGCATGACGGGCATCGTGTCGCGCGGCGGCTCGATCATGGCCAAGTGGTGCATCGCGCACCACAAGGAGAGCTTCCTCTACACCCACTTCGAGGACATCTGCGACATCATGAAGGCCTACGACGTGAGCTTCTCGCTCGGCGACGGCCTGCGCCCCGGTTCAGGCGCCGATGCCAACGACGAAGCCCAGTTCGCCGAACTGCGCACGCTGGGCGAACTCACGCAGATCGCATGGAAGCACGACGTGCAGACCATGATCGAAGGGCCGGGCCATGTGCCGATGCACATGATCCAGTCGAACATGGACGAGCAGTTGAAACACTGCCACGAGGCGCCGTTCTACACGCTCGGGCCGCTGACCATCGACATCGCGCCGGGCTACGACCACATCGCCAGCGCGATCGGCGCGGCGATGATCGGCTGGGCGGGGACTGCGATGCTCTGCTACGTGACGCCGAAGGAGCACCTGGGGTTGCCTGATCGGGACGATGTGAAGCAGGGGATCATTGCGTACAAGATCGCGGCGCATGCCGCGGATGTGGCGAAGGGGCATCCGGGGGCTCGGTCGCGGGACGATGCGCTGAGCAAGGCGCGGTTCGAGTTTCGTTGGCAGGACCAGTTCAACCTGGGGCTTGACCCCGACACTGCGCGGGAATTCCACGATGAGACCTTGCCAAAGGATTCGAGCAAGGTGGCGCACTTCTGTTCGATGTGCGGGCCCAAGTTCTGCTCTATGAAGATTACTCAGGAAGTGCGGGAGTACGCGGCGAAGAAGGGAGTGGCTGAGGCTGCTGTTTTGGCTGAAGGGATGGAGGAGAAGTCGAAGGAGTTCATGGCTGGTGGGGGGGAGATGTATATCCCTATCCGGGCGGTGTCTTGAGGTTTTTTCCCGGGGCCGGGACTCGCCCCGGCGGGCGACCTACTTTCTTTTGCTTCGCCAAAAGAAAGTAGGCAAAGAAAAGGCGACCCCACTGTCTGCGCCCCTTCGCTTCGCTACGGGCAACCTGCGGTGCTCGCGTTTCGCGGGGTCTCGCCCAAACTCGCTTCGCTCAGACAAGGGCGAGCCCTGATCCGCGAAACGCTGCGCTCCTCGGCGCAGCCAGAGGGGAGGGGAGATGTGCGGGCCTTTGCTTCGCTCGGCCCCCAAGGCACAGCAAGCGCTTCGCGCTTGCTGTGCTTGGAATGGGGCAAGGGGCCCATTGCAGTTTCGGGGCCTCAATGCGTGGCCGAGCGAAGCGAAGGCCAGTGTGGGCTGTTCAGAGGCCGAGCGCAGCGATGGCCTGCTCGGTCTCCAACTCCCTTCTGGCTGCGCCGAGGAGCGCAGACGTAGGAGGGACAAGGGCCGCAGCTGTTTGAGCGAAGCGAGTTCTGCGGACCCCCTCCTACGTCGAGCACCGCAGGTTGCCCGCAGCGAAGCGAAGGGACGCAGACAGTAGGGTCGCCTTTCTTTTGCCTACTTTTCTTTGGCGAAGCAAAGAAAAGTAGGTCGGCCGCCGGGCCGAGACCCGGCCTCGGGAAGCAAACCAACCCAAGGGCCGATTGCTACCATCACACCAATCCCAAGGCCAATTCCCCAAAAATGTCCCCCTTCCCCTTCTCCGCAGTCCTCTTCGACTGCGACGGCGTCCTGGTCGACTCCGAACCCATCACCAACCGAGTCCTCGCCGAAATGCTCGGCGAACTAGGCTGGCAAATCACCACGGAAGAATCCATGAACACCTTCACAGGCAAAGCCGTGAAGGACGAAGCCGCCCTGATCGAATCGAAGACGGGCTTCAAGATCACCGACGACTGGCTCAAGACCTTCCGTGCCCGCCGCAACGAGGCACTGGAGCGCGACCTCACGGCCATCCCCCATGCCCCTGCCGCGATCCGCGAGATCCACTCCAGGCTCAAGGGCCGCATCGCCTGCGCATCGGGCGCCGATCGCCACAAGGTCGAGCTGCAGCTCGCCAAGGTCGGCCTGCTCGAGTGTTTCCAGGGCCGCATCTTCAGCGGCCACGAGATGCCGCGCTCCAAGCCGCATCCCGACGTGTACCTCGCCGCAGCCGAAGCGCTGGGCGTCGACCCCAGGCGCTGCGCCATCGTGGAAGACACGGTCACCGGCGCGATGGCCGGCGTGGCCGCGGGCGCGACGGTGTTCGGCTACAGCACGGGCGAGTCGGGCCACAGCGGCCCCGGCCCGTTGCTGAGCGTGGGCGCGGTGAAGGTGTTCAGCGACATGGCCGAACTCCCGGCGCTGCTTTCGGGCTACGGGCTGCAGGCGGCCTGAGTTTCTGTTGGAATGCGAGGGAGCACAGCCCACTCCCCAGCCGCAGGAAGCAAGCACCCCCATGACCTCCGAATACAAAACCGAGCAACCCGAGCGCAGCGAGATCGACGCGCTCTCCGGTCCCGCCGTCGTCGAGTTCGGCACCAACTGGTGCGGCATCTGCAAGGCCGCGCAGCCGAACATCACCGAGGCCTTCGCGAAGTATCCGAACGTGCGCCGAATCAAGGTGGAAGACGGCAGCGGCCGTCCGTTGGGCCGCTCGTTCAACGTGCGGCTCTGGCCCACATTGGTGTTCATGCGCGACGGCAAGCAGGTCGCGAAGCTGGTGCGGCCCGAAGACAGCCAGTCGATCGCCGACGCGCTGGCACTGATCGACGCACCTGCCTGAGCACAGCAGGCGATGCTCTATCCACCGAGAAAGGGCGCCTGACATGAATACGGAACTGCAGCGGCTCGCCAGGGCCGCAGATCTCGATGCGGAGGCCCATGCCCCGTTGCGGTTTCGCTTCGGCTTCATGTGTGCGCAGCGCGTGAGGCACCTGCTGGAGTCACCCGAAGCATTGAGCGGCCTCGACACGCTCGGAGCCTTTGTCGATGGCCATGCCGATGCTGCCACGCTGGCATCGGCGCAACAGCGCATGGCGGTGGCGGCGGGCAGCCATCCGGGCTCGCGCTCCATCGACGGAACGGCCCATGCAGCGGTGTCCGCGACCTATGCCGTGTACCAGGCGGTAGCCGGCCGCGCGCTGCAGGCGGCGGAGTACGCGGCCTACGCCATGGTCTACGCCTATGGCGCCTACGCGATCACCGATCCCGACGCCTTCGCGGAAGAGTTCGCATGGCAGGTCTCCGCGTTCGAGGGCCTGCTGCGGGACCGCGAAAAGACCGCCTGATCCCGTTCATTTGCCCTGCTGCCTGAAGTCGCGCGGCGCCTGCCCCGTCCATTGCAGGAAGGCGCGCGAAAAGCTCTTCTCGTTGCGAAAGCCCACCGCCAGCGCCACCTGCTTGATCGGCCGCGTGGTGCGGCGCAGCTGGTCGACGGCCATCTCGTGGCGCACCTCGTTCTTCAGCATCTGCAGCGAAGTGCCTTCCTCGTGCAGCTGCCGGTGCAGCGTGCGGCCCGACACATTGAGCAGCGCGGCCAGCGCCTCGGCGGTGGTGGCCTCGCTGGCGCGCGAGCGCAGCAGTTCGCGCACGCGCTGGCCCAGCAGGCGGTCGCGCCGGTACTGCAGGATGGTGAGCGGCAGTGCGCGCTTGAGCATGGTGCGCAGCGCGCGCTCGTCGCGCTGCAGCGGCAGGGCGAGATAGCGCTCGTCGAAGGCGATGCCGGCCTGCGGCGCGCCGAAGCGCACGTCGGGCGTGAACATCAGCGGGTAGGCGTCGCTGTGCGGCGGCGCGGCGAACGGAAAGCTCGCATGGCGCAGCGAGATGCGCGAGTCGATGGCCCAGCACATGTAGCCGTGCACGAAGCGCAGCGTGGTCACCAGGCAAAACTCGCGGAAGGCGTCGTCGAGCGGGCGGTTCTCGGCGATGCGCAGCGTGGCCACGCCGCCGGCCACGTCGAGCGAGAGGCCGATGTCCTCGGTCAGCAGCCGGTGGTGGCGGCACCATCGCTTGAGGGCCACGCCCAGGTCGGGCGATGTCAGCGAGGCGCGGCACAGCATGCCGTAGCTGCCCCAGGGCAGGCGCCGCGTGAACCAGCCCAGGGTTTCGTCGTCGAGTTCCTGCATGGCGTGGCCGGACAGCGCCTCGAACTGCGCGGCCGTCACGCGCGCGCCCGGCCGGGCCAGTTCGCGCGGCGTGATCTGTGCCGCCTTCAGGGCCTCGGCGGGGTCCATGCCGTAGCGTTCGTAGGCCCGCACGATGGCTCTCACGAAGGCCATGGGCGTGACGGCGCGGGCGGGTCGGAGGAACGAGGGGGGCGACATGGTTCGGCGATTCTGTCGTGGCGCGATTTGCAACCATTGTGGCGCCAATTGAGGCACCGCGAAGCGTAAGCTGCGGTCTTTCAAGCAAGCGCCATCCCGCGCGGGTAGCCCTGCGCGCCGACCCCTCAGAGGAGACAAACCCCATGCACGATCCCGGCCTGAACTTCGACCTGGGCGAGACCATCGACTCGCTGCGCAGCGCGATCCAGGACTTCGCCGCGAACGAGATCGCTCCCCGAGCCGCCGACATCGACCGCGAGAACCTGTTCCCGCACGACCTCTGGAAGAAGCTCGGCGACCTCGGACTGCACGGCATGACGGTGAAGGAAGAGTACGGCGGCACCGAGCTGGGCTACCTGGCCCACATCGTGGCCATGGAGGAGGTGTCGCGCGCATCGGCCTCGGTGGGCCTGTCGTACGGCGCGCACTCCAACCTGTGCGTGAACCAGATCCACCGCAACGGCAGCGAGGCGCAGAAGAAGAAATACCTGCCCAAGCTGGTGAGCGGCGAGCACGTGGGCGCGCTGGCCATGAGCGAGCCCAACGCCGGCTCCGACGTGGTGAGCATGAAGCTCAAGGCCCAGAAGAAGGACGGCTACTACGTGCTCAACGGCGGCAAGATGTGGATCACCAACGGCGGCGACGCCGACACGCTGGTGATCTACGCCAAGACCGAGCCCGAGATGGGCGCGCGCGGCATGACGGCCTTCATCGTGGAAAAGAATTTCAAAGGTTTTTCGGCCGGCACCAAGCTCGACAAGCTCGGCATGCGCGGCTCCAACACCTTCCCGCTGTTCTTCGACAACTGCGAAGTGCCCGAAGAGAACGTGCTCGGCGGTGAAGGCATGGGCGCCAAGGTGCTGATGAGCGGCCTCGACTACGAGCGCGCCGTGCTCTCGGGCGGCCCGCTGGGCATCATGGCCGCATGCATGGACGCTGTGCTGCCCTTCATCCACGAGCGCAAGCAGTTCGGCCAGAGCATCGGCGAGTTCCAGCTCATGCAGGGCAAGCTGGCCGACATGTATTCCACCTGGCAGGCCACGCGCGCCTATGTGTACGCCGTGGGCAAGGCCTGCGACCGCAACGACCATGCGCGCACCTTCCGCAAGGACGCGGCCGGCGCCATTCTTTACTCGGCCGAGAAGGCGACGTGGATGGCCGGCGAGGCGATCCAGACGCTGGGCGGCGTGGGCTACACGAAGGAGTTTCCGGTCGAGCGCCTGTGGCGCGACGCGAAGCTGTACGAGATCGGCGCGGGCACCAGCGAGATCCGCCGCATGCTGATCGGCCGCGAGCTTTTCGCAGAGACGGCATAGGATGTTTTCTCCCTGCCCCGGCACGAACCGGGCAGGGAAGAAAAGCGAAAAGAGCGAACGGAGACAAGGAAGGAAATGAGCATGACTGCTTCGTTGACCGAGAGCTACGGCAAGGGCGCCACCGACGTCCCCCTGATCGAACAACCCATCGGCGACTTCTTCGACGACATGGTCGCGAAGCAGCCGGACAGCGAGGCGCTCGTCAGCCGCCATGAAGGCAGGCGCTACACCTACCGCGAGCTGCAGGCCGAATCGAACCGCCTCGCCAGCGCGCTGCTGAAGCTGGGCCTCGTGCCCGGCGACCGCGTGGGCATCTGGTCGCACAACAACGTGCCGTGGGTGCTGATGCAGATCGCCACCGCGAAGGCGGGCCTGATCCTCGTCAACATCAACCCGGCGTATCGCACCTCCGAGCTCGAATACGCGCTCAACAAGGTCGGCTGCAAGGCGCTGGTGACGATGGCGCAGTTCAAGACCAGCGACTACCTCGGCATGCTGCGTGAGCTGGGCCCGAAACGCCTGCCGCAGCTGGCTCACACCTTCTGGATCGATGCGAAGCCGGGCGAGGGCGCCGAGCAGCCCGGCATGCAGCGCTTCTCGCAGCTTCTTGCGAGCGGTGATGCCAATGATTCGCGCGTCGCGCAGGTGCAGAAGACGCTGAAGGCCACCGACCCGATCAACATCCAGTTCACCAGCGGCACCACCGGCTTTCCGAAAGGCGCGACGCTCACGCACCGCAACATCCTGAACAACGGCTTCTTCATCGGCGAATGCATGAAGCTCTCGCCGGTCGACAGGCTGTGCATTCCGGTGCCGCTGTACCACTGCTTCGGCATGGTGCTGGGCAACCTGGCCTGCCTCACGCACGGCTCGGCCATCGTGTACCCGAACGACGGCTTCGATCCGCTCACCGTCCTGGAGACGGTGCAGGCCGAGAAGTGCACCGGGCTGCACGGCGTGCCGACGATGTTCATCGCAGAGCTCGACCATCCGCGCTTCAGGGAGTTCGACCTGTCGACGCTGCGCACCGGCATCATGGCCGGCTCGCCGTGCCCCATCGAGGTGATGAAGCGCGTGGTCAGCGAGATGCACCTGAGCGAGATCACCATCGCCTACGGCATGACCGAGACCAGCCCCGTGAGCTGCCAGAGCAGCACCGACACACCTCTGGACCGCCGCGTGTCGACCGTGGGCACGGTGCAGCCGCACCTGGAGGTGAAGATCGTCGACCCCGAGACCGGCGCCGTGATGCCGCCGGGCAAGTCGGGCGAGCTGTGCACGCGCGGCTACTCGGTGATGCACGGCTACTGGGACGACGAGGCCAAGACCCGCGAGGCCATCGACGCCGAGCACTGGATGCACACCGGCGACCTCGCCACCATGGACGCCGAAGGCTACGTCAACATCGTCGGGCGCATCAAGGACATGGTGATCCGCGGCGGCGAGAACATCTATCCGCGCGAGATCGAGGAGTTCCTGTATCGCCATCCGAAGGTGCAGGACGTGCAGGTCGTCGGCCTGCCCGACCGCAAGTACGGCGAGGAGCTGTGCGCCTGGATCATCGTCAAGCCGGGCCAGAGCGCCACCGAGGAAGACATCCGCGAGTTCTGCAAGGGCCAGATCGCGCACTACAAGGTGCCGAAGTACATCCGCTTCGTGAGCGAGTTCCCGATGACGGTGACCGGCAAGATCCAGAAATTCAAGATCCGCGACGCCATGACCGAGCAGCTCGGCCTGAGCCAGGAAAAGACAGCATGAGCCAACTCGAGACCAAACTGAACGCCCGCTCGGCGGATTTCCAGGCCAACGCCGCCGCCATGCGCGCGCTGGTCGACGACCTTCGCACGCAGTTCGCGAAAGTGGAGCAGGGCGGAGGCGAGGCCGCGCGCGCCAAGCACACGGCGCGCGGCAAGCTGCTGCCGCGCGACCGCGTGGCCGAGCTGCTCGACCCGGGCACGCCATTCCTCGAGATCGCGCCGCTGGCCGCGCATGCGATGTACCTCGACGGCAAGGGCGCCGAGTCGGCGCCGGGCGCCGGCATCATCGCGGGCATCGGTCGCGTCAACGGCGTGGACTGCATGATCGTGTGCAACGACGCCACGGTGAAGGGCGGCACCTACTATCCGATGACGGTGAAGAAGCACCTGCGCGCGCAGGAGATCGCCGAGCAGAACCGCCTGCCGTGCATCTACCTCGTCGACTCGGGCGGCGCCAACCTGCCGAACCAGGACGAGGTATTTCCCGACCGCGAGCACTTCGGCCGCATCTTCTACAACCAGGCCAACATGAGCGCCCAGGGCATCCCGCAGATCGCGGTGGTGATGGGCTCGTGCACGGCCGGCGGCGCATACGTGCCCGCGATGAGCGACGAATCGATCATCGTGAAGAACCAGGGCACCATCTTCCTGGGCGGCCCGCCGCTGGTGAAGGCGGCCACCGGCGAGGTGGTGACGGCCGAGGATCTGGGCGGCGGCGACGTGCACACGCGCCTGTCGGGCGTGGTCGACCACCTCGCGCAGAACGACCTGCATGCGCTGGCGCTCGCGCGCTCGGCGGTGGCGAACCTCAACGCCAAGGCGGCCGAGGCCCCGGCGAAAGCCGCGGTGCGCGAGCCAGCATTCCCGCGCGAGGAGCTCTACGGCGTGATTCCCACCGACACGCGCAAGCCATTCGACGTGCGCGAGATCATCGCGCGCATCGTCGACGGCAGCGAGTTCCACGAGTTCAAGGCGCGCTTCGGCGCCACGCTGGTGTGCGGCTTCGCCGAGATCGAGGGCATGCCGGTAGGCATCGTCGCCAACAACGGCATCCTGTTTTCCGAATCGGCGCAGAAGGGCGCGCACTTCATCGAGCTGTGCTGCCAGCGCAAGATCCCGCTGGTGTTTCTGCAGAACATCACTGGCTTCATGGTGGGCCGCAAGTACGAGAACGAAGGCATCGCGCGCCACGGCGCCAAGATGGTGACGGCGGTGGCCACCGCCAACGTGCCCAAGTTCACGATCATCATCGGCGGCAGCTTCGGCGCCGGCAACTACGGCATGTGCGGCCGTGCGTACAGCCCGCGCTTCCTCTGGATGTGGCCCAACGCGCGCATCAGCGTGATGGGCGGCGAGCAGGCCGCGAGCGTGCTGGCCACCGTGAAGCGCGACGGCATCGAGCTCAAGGGCGGCAGCTGGAGCAAGGAAGAGGAAGAGGCTTTCAAGGCGCCGATCCGCCAGCAGTACGAAGACCAGGGCCACCCCTACTACGCCACCGCGCGGCTGTGGGACGACGGCATCATCGATCCGGCCGACACGCGCCGCGTGCTGGCGCTGGGGCTTGCGGCTGCGCGCAATGCGCCGGTGCCGGAGCCGAAGTTCGGCATCTTCCGGATGTAGGGAGAGGGACGGAGTCGCTCTCATGACGCTGCGCCGGCTCACGCTCATCGCCGCCTTGCTCTGCGCGGCGCTGGGCGCGCACGCGCAGAGTGTGGCGCGCCGCGACATCGAGATTCCGATGACGGTAAAGGGCTTCTTCGGCGAGTCCCACATCAAGCTGGCCGCCACCGAATACAGGCCCGAGGGCAACGGGCCGTTTCCGGTGCTGGTGATCAACCACGGCACGCCGCGTTCGTCCGCCGACATTCCGAAGATGCAGGACCGCTACGCGCGGCAGGCCGAGATGTTCGCGAAGCACGGCTTCCTGGTCCTCAACCCGCTGCGGCGCGGCTACGGCAAGTCCGACGGGCCGTGGGCCGAGAACTACTTCAGCTGTGCCAACCCCGACTACGTGCAGGCCGGCCTCGAAAGCGCGAAGGACATCAGCGCCGCGCTCGATTACGCGCGCACGCTGCCGTATGCCGACGCGCAGCACATGGTGCTGCTCGGCAAGTCGGCAGGTGGCTTCGGTGTGCTGGCGTTGTCGAGCCTGAACCCCGAGGGCGTGGTCGGCACCATCAACTTTGCGGGCGGCCGCGGCTCGCGCGGGCCGGACGACGTGTGCAACGAAGCGAAGCTGGTCGATGCCTTCGGCCGCTACGCATCGACCACCAGGGTGCCGATGCTGTGGGTCTATTCGGAGAACGATCATTTCTTCGGCCCCGCACTGGCGAGCCGGCTGCTGGAGGCCTACAAGGCCAAGGGCGTGGACGTGCGTTTCGAGCGCGTGCCGCCCTACGGCAACGACGGTCACGCCTTCTTCGAGGGCCGCGACAACGCCGCGATCTGGGTACCCATGGTGGACCAGTTCCTCGCGAAGCTGGGCTTGCCTCGGCACCCGCAATGACGACAAGACAACCGACATGAGCGAATACACCAAACTCCAGCTGAGCTTCGACGGCGCCATCGCCCGCATCTGGCTCGACCAGCCCGACGCGCGCAATGCCTTCGACGACATCGTCATCGCCGAACTGACGCGGGCCTTCACCGAAGCCGGCGCCGCGACGCAGGTCAAGGCCATCGTGCTCGGCGCGAACGGCCCGGCCTTCTGCGCAGGCGCGAACCTCAACTGGATGCGCCGCATGGCCGACTACACGCGCGACGAGAACATCGCCGACGCGGGCAAGCTGGCCGCCATGCTGCGCACCATCGCCGAGTGCCCCAGGCCCACCATCGCGCGCGTGCAGGGCGACGTGTACGCGGGCGGCATGGGGCTGGTGGCGGCCTGCGACATGGCCGTGAGCGTGGACAGCGCCTGGTACTGCCTGAGCGAAGTGAAGATCGGCCTCGTGCCCGCGACCATCAGCCCCTACGTGCTGCGCGCGATGGGCACGCGCGCCTCGCAGCGCTACTTCCTCACGGCCGAGCGCTTCACCGCTGCCGAGGCGCATCGCATCGGCTTCGTGCATGAAGTGGTGGCCGCCGATGCGCTCGATGCCAAGGTCGACGAGCTGGTGAAGGCGCTGACCGGCGCGAGCCCAGCCGCGGTGCGCGCCTGCAAGCAGTTGGTCGCCGACGTGGCCGGCCGCGAGATCGACGATGCGCTGATCGCGAAGACGGTCGAGGGCATTGCCGACATCCGCGCGAGCGACGAAGGCCGCGAGGGCGTGCAGGCCTTCCTGCAGAAGCGCAAGCCGTCCTGGCTGGAATCGAACAAGGCCTGAGCGGCATGGCGCAGCATCGCGAACTCATCGGGCGCATGGACGCGTGGCTGGCCGTCCGTCGGCCGGACTACCACGCGTTGCTGCAGCCCGGCGTGGACGACGGTGCGCTCGACGCCTTCGAGGCGAAGTTCTCGTTGAAGCTGCCCGAGGCCTTCCGCGCGCTCTACCGCTGGCGCAATGGCCAGCCGAACAGCAGCTTCGACAGCCTGCAGGGCAACCGCATGTTCAGCGCGCTCGAGGACATCGCCGACACCAAGGAGATGCTCGACGACATGATCGGCTTCGACTTCGAAGACCCGGCCACGTGGCGTCGCGGCTGGGTGCCCTTCCTGTCGAACGGCGGCGGCAGCTACCTGTGCGTGGACATCGATGCCGAGGGCGGCGGCCTGCCGGGGCAGCTCGTCGGCTTCTGGAAGGCGGATGAAGACCGTCCCGTCGAGCATGCGTCGGTCGAGGCATGGCTCGCGGAGCTCGTGGCTTCCATGGAAGCCGGCACCGTCGAATTCGACTGAAGAGAGAAGGGGCCTCGCCATGAACACCAGCCTCGACATGCCGCAGCTGCTCGCGCTGGCCGCCGCCATCGGCTGGGCCAGCGGCGTGCGGCTCTACCTGGTCGTGCTGCTGACGGGCCTGGCCGGCTACTTCGGCTGGGTGCCGCTGCCGGGCGGGCTGCAGATGCTGGCGCATCCGGTGGTGATCGCGGCCAGCGGCTTCATGGTGTTCATCGAGTTCTTCGCCGACAAGATCCCCGGCCTCGATTCGCTGTGGGACGTGGTGCACACCGCCATCCGTATTCCGGCCGGCGCGGCGCTCGCGGCCAGCGTGTTCGGCGTGGACCATGGCGTGATGGCGATCGTCGCGGCGCTGCTCGGCGGCAGCTTCGCGGCCACTGCGCACGCGGCCAAGGCCACGACGCGCGCGGCCATCAACACATCGCCCGAGCCGTTCTCGAACGTCGGCGCCTCGCTGGCGGAAGACGCCATGGTGCCCACGGGGCTGTGGCTCGCGGTGGCGCATCCCTTCGTCTTTCTCGTGCTGTTCGTGCTGGTGCTTGTGGCGAGCGTGTGGCTCATCCGCAAGAGCTGGCGTTTCCTCAAGGCGCTGTTCGCCCGCGTGGCCCGCATCTTCAGCGGCCGGCCCGATCCGGGCGTGGTGCCCGCGTTTCAACTGAAAAAGAATCCTCCGGGAGACACTCCGAATGTTTAAGAAGATCCTCATTGCGAACCGTGGCGAGATTGCTTGCCGAGTTGCCGCGACTGCCCGCCGCATGGCGATCCGCACCGTCGCCGTGTATTCCGATGCCGACGCGCACGCCAACCACGTGCGCGCCTGCGACGAGTCGGTGCACCTTGGCGGCAGCGCCCCGAAGGACAGCTACCTGCGCTGGGAAAAGATCCTCGAAGCCGCCAAGGCCACGGGCGCCGAGGCGGTGCATCCGGGCTACGGCTTCCTGAGCGAGAACGAGGAGTTCGCGCAGGCCTGCGCCGACGCGGGCCTGGTCTTCATCGGCCCGCCGCCCTCGGCCATCAAGGCGATGGGCCTGAAGGCCGAGTCGAAGCAGCTGATGGAAAAGGCCGGCGTGCCGCTGGTGCCCGGCTACCACGGCCACGACCAGGATCCGCAGCTGCTGCAGCGCGAGGCCGACCGCATCGGCTATCCGGTGCTCATCAAGGCCAGCGCCGGCGGCGGCGGCAAGGGCATGCGCGCGGTCGACAAGGCGGAAGACTTCGCCGCCGCGCTCGCCTCGTGCCAGCGCGAGGCCATCAACAGCTTCGGCGACGATGCGGTGCTGATCGAGAAGTACGTGCAGCGCCCGCGCCACATCGAGATCCAGGTGTTCGGCGATACGCACGGCAACTATGTCTACCTGTTCGAGCGCGATTGCTCGGTGCAGCGGCGCCACCAGAAGGTTCTTGAAGAAGCCCCGGCGCCCGGCATGACCGAGGCCATGCGCAAGCAGATGGGCGAGGCCGCCGTGGCCGCCGCGCGCGCGGTGAACTACGTGGGTGCGGGCACGGTCGAGTTCATCGTCGAGCAGCGCGAGGGCGGCGAGATGAACTTCTTCTTCATGGAGATGAACACGCGGCTGCAGGTGGAACACCCCGTGACCGAGGCCATCACGGGGCAGGACCTCGTCGAATGGCAGCTGCGCGTGGCTTCGGGCGAGACGCTGCCCGCGAAGCAGTCGGAGCTGCAGATCCACGGCCATGCCATCGAGGCGCGCATCTGCGCCGAGAACCCGGACAACAACTTCCTGCCCGCCACCGGCACGCTGCGCGTGTACCGCAAGCCGCAAGCCACCGCCTTCCAGCGCAGCCGCGTGCGCATCGACGACGGCGTGCGCGAGGGCGGCGAGATCTCGCCGTTCTACGACTCGATGATCGCCAAGCTGATCGTGCACGGCTCCACGCGCGAAGAGGCGCTGGCCCGGCTCGATGCGGCGCTGGCGCAGGTACAGATCGTGGGCGTGGCCACCAACGTGCAGTTCCTGCGCGGCATCCTGGCGACGGAATCGTTCTCGAAGGCCAACCTCGACACCGCGCTGATCGAGCGCGAGCGAGCCGTGCTGTTCGACCGCGAGCCGCTGGGCCTGCCGCTGGCGGCTGCCGCGGCCATCACGCGCACGCTGATCACCGAATGGCCCGCGAAGATGCCCGATCCGTTCGCGCGCCGCGACGGCTGGCGCTCGCTGGGCGAGTACCGGCGCCACTTCGACTTCGAGTTCCGCGGTGCGGAGCAGACCGCCGTGCTGACCTACAAGCGCGACGGCAGCCTGTGGCTCGAGGCCGGCGGCGCAGCAGGGCCGCTGGTGATCGGCCAGTTCCCGACCGGCGAGTTCGAGGTGGAGTTCGCCGGCACGCGCCAGACGCTCGACGTGCACGTCGACGGAGCCACCGCGCACGTCTTCGCATCGAAGGGCGCCACGAAGATCACCGCCATCGATCGCCTGGCCCACGCCGGCGACACCCATGCCGAAGGCGGCCGGCTCACCGCGCCCATGCCGGGCAAGGTTGTGTCCTTCGCGGTCAAGGCCGGTGACAAGGTCAGCCGCGGCCAGCCGCTGGCGGTGATGGAGGCCATGAAGATGGAGCACACCATCGCCGCGCCGGCCGACGGCACGGTGGAGGAGTTGATGTTCGCGCCGGGCGAGCAGGTGGCCGAGGGCGACGAACTGCTGCGGATGAGTGCGGCGGTGGCGGCTTGACCAAAAAAAGTTAACCCCGTTGCGGGCGCTCGCCCGTATGAGCTGCGGTAGTCATCACTCAAGGGAATCGTTCCATGACCTATCGCCTGCCCCGTTTGCCCCTTTTGTCCCGTTTCTCCGCCCGTCGCCATACGGGCATCGCCCTGCTGGCCCTGGCGGCCGCGCTGTCGCTGGCCGGCTGCAACCGCAACAGCGGCGAAGCCAGCGTGCTCGCCGAATCGGCCCCGCCGCCCGCGCCGATGCAGGCAGCGGCCGGCTACGGCGGCGGCATGGCCATGAAGGAGCAGCGCATGCGCTCGGCGGAGCCGGCCACCGACTCGCAGCAGGATGGCACGCCCCTGCAGCGCTTCCTGGCCGTGCGGCAGGACCTGAACGTCGAGGTGCCGGCCGAGCAACTCGCCGATGCCTGGGGCAAGGTGCGCGACCTGTGCGGCACGCTGAAGTGCGAGCTGCTGTCGTCCTCCCTGCTGCGCGAGACGCCGCAGCAGCCCGGCAACGCCATGCTCGAGATGCGCGTGGAGCCCGCCGACGTCGACAAGCTGCTCGGCGGCCTGGCTGGCGTGGCGAACGTGGTCTCGCACACCACCACCAGCGAGGACAAGACCGCCGAGGTGATCGACGTCGAGGCCCGCATCAAGAACCGCACCGAGTTCCGCGACAGCCTGCGCACGATGCTGCGCGACACTGTCACCAAGCGCACCATGACCGACCTGCTGGCCATCCAGCGCACGCTGTCGGACACGCAGGCCGAGCTCGACGCCATCGCCACGCAGCGCAAGGTGCTGGCCCAGCAGACCAGCAAGCAGCACATCCAGATCCAGTTCTCGGCCAAGCGCGCGCTGGTGAGCAGCGGCGACGGCTACAGCCCGATGCGGCATGCGCTGCGCAACGCCGGCTCGGTGCTGGCGGAAAGCGTGGGCTCGCTCATCACCTTCATCGCGGCGGTGCTGCCGTGGCTGGTGCTGGTGGTGCTGCCGGTGGGCTGGCTGGTGCGCGTGCTGTGGCGTCGCCGCCGCGCCGCAACCAAATGACGCGGCCGAGTAAGTAAGATCGGGGAGGGCTCTGTTCTAGGCCCTTTTTCTTACCCCAGGAGCCTTTTCCGATGCCGGATCCGCTGCGTCTCTACGTGGATGCCCAGTACGCCAGTCCCTACGCCATGTCGGTGTTCGTGGCGCTGCACGAGAAGCAGCTGGGCTTCGACATGTCGCCCGTCGACCTGGGCGCGCTGGAGCACCGGGCGGCCGGCTTCTCGCAGTTGTCGCTCACGCAGCGCGTGCCGACGCTGGTGCACGGCGACTTCGCCCTGTCGGAGTCTTCCGCCATCACCGAGTACATCGACGAGACCTTCACGGAAGGAACGGCGCTGTATCCCGCACAGCCGCGCAACCGGGCCCGGGCGCGCCAGCTGCAGGCCTGGCTGCGCAGCGATCTGATGCCGATCAGGCAGGAGCGCCCCACCGAGGTGATCTTCTACGGCCCGGCCGGCGTGCCGCTCTCGGCCGTGGCCCATCGGGCGGCGAAGACGCTCTTCCAGGTGGCGCAGGCGCTGCTCGCGGACGGCGCCGAGAACCTGTTCGGCGAATGGTCCATTGCCGACGTCGACCTGGCACTGATGCTCAACCGCCTGGTCATGAACGGCGATGCCGTGCCGCAGCGGCTGGCGTCGTACGCGGATCGCCAGTGGCAGCGGCCCTCGGTGCAGCGCTGGGTGGCGCTGGAGCGGCCGCCGCGCTGACCGGATGGTGACGGGGCTTCGTCAGCCCACCACCACTTCGCTGATCTGCGTCGCCGGCACGATGTCGGTGTAGTTCTTCACGTCGTCCCTGATCTCCTTCGCGTGCGGGCCGAAGGCCTTCTGGAAGGATTCGACGGATTCGGCGAACACGTGGCACATGGCTACGTAGGTGGGCGCGGAGCCCGGCGCGCCGCCGCCCAGGCCCTTGTCGATGGTGTAGGAGAGGCATGCGTCGCCCATGCGGGCCGCGAGCAGGGGCATGTGCTTGTCGCGGTAGTAGTCGTGATCGAACCGTGCGCCGGGGGTGTGGGGGTACATCACGCTGAACTTGATCATTGAAGGTGGCTCCTGAGGTGAGCGTTCGAGGATAGGAGATGGCCAGTGCCCGCACAAGCCGAGGGCGAGCCGGGCGCGACTCTGCGTGTCGCGCGGGCGGCCCCTAAGATGCGTGCCCATGCGAATCACCGTCTACCTCACCGACAACCGCCCGGAACCCTGGATCGAAGGCCTGAAGGCCGAACTCCCCGATGCCGTCATCGAAGCCTGGAAGCCCGGCGCTCCCCAGGCCGACCATGCCGTGGTCTGGGCGCCGCCGCAGGAGTTCCTCGACGAGCAGCCGAAGCTGCGCGGCATCTTCAACATCGGCGCGGGCGTCGATGCACTGCTCAAGCTGAAGGTGCCGGCGCACACGCGCATCGTGCGGCTCGACGACGCGGGCATGTCGGTGCAGATGGCCGAGTACGTCTGCCACACGCTCATCCGCCACTTCCGCGAGTTCGACGCCTACGAGGCCGACGCGCGCGAGGGCAAGTGGAGCTACCGCAAGCCGAAGCTGCGGCGCGACTTCCCCGTCGGCATCATGGGCCTGGGCGTGCTCGGCGAGCGCGTGGCGAAGGCCGTGGCGCAGTTCGAGTTCCCGGTGCTGGGCTGGAGCCGCTCGCCGAAGGAGATCGAAGGCGTGCGCGTGTTCAGCGGCGAGGCGCAGTTCGACGAGTTCCTGTCGTCCACGCGCGTGCTGGTCAACCTGCTGCCGCTGACCGAGGCGACGCGCGGCATCCTCAACCGCGACACGCTGGGCAAGCTGAAGCCCGAGGGCTATCTCATCAGCATCGCGCGCGGCGGCCACCTGGTTGAAGACGACCTGATCCCGCTGCTCGACGCCGGCCGACTCGCGGGCGCGACGCTCGACGTGTTCCAGGTCGAGCCGCTGCCTTCCGACCACGCCTTCTGGCGCCATCCGAAGATCACCGTGACGCCGCACGGCTCGGCGCGCACGCTGCGCGAGGAGTCCATTGCCCAGATCGCCGGGAAGATCCGCGCGATGGAGAAGGGGCTGCCGATCGCCGGCGTGGTCGATCCGGCACGCGGTTACTGACGGGAGCGCGTCCTCCTTCCGGGCCCGCCGGAATGCATCGCGGGCAGGGGAAACCCTGAAACACATGTTTTTCACAAGTATGAAAATCTTTTCATGACTGTGAAAACTGCGTTTCGGGTGATCGAGATCGTCGAGCTCTTCGCCCGGGAGAAGCAGCCGCTGGCTCTTTCCGAGATGGCGCGCCTGCTCGACATGCCGGTGTCGAGCTGCCTGGGCCTGATCCGCACGCTCGAGGAGCAGGGCTACATGTACGAGACCGGCCGCCGCCAGGGCTACTACCCGACGGGCCGGCTGCTCGCGATGGCACAGGTCATCGCCGCCCACGACCCGGTGCTCGACCGGGTGAAGTCCACGCTCGAAGAATTGCGCGACGCGGCGCGCGAGACGGTGGTCTTCGGCAAGTTCCGCGACGCGGGCCAGGTGGTGTACCTGGAGGTGCTGAGCGCGCCGCAGAGCATCCGCTACACCGCCGAGTCGGGCGAGACGCGCCCGGCCTACGCCAACTCCATCGGCCGCGCGCTGCTGTCCACGCTGGCCCCCGACGAGCGCCGCAGGCTGCTCGAAGGCGCCACGCTCGCGCCGCTGACCGACGCCACGCTCACCACCGCCGACGCCATCGAGGCCGAGCTGCAGCGCTCCGCCACGCGCGGCTGGTACGGCAACCTTG
The DNA here is from genome assembly GCF_003965815.1 of Variovorax gossypii. Classification (GTDB taxonomy): domain Bacteria; phylum Pseudomonadota; class Gammaproteobacteria; order Burkholderiales; family Burkholderiaceae_C; genus Variovorax; species Variovorax gossypii. Next base: position 182,650 of record NZ_RXOE01000007.1, read on the forward strand.
GCGAGAGCATTCCCGACCTGATCGGCCTGGCCTGGCCGCTTCGCATCGGCGGCGAGGCCTATGCCATCTCCGTCGCCGGACCGCGCTACCGCATGGAGGCGCGCATCGAGGAGATCGCCGCGATGCTGCGCTCCGCCTGCCTCGCCATCGAACCCAAGAACGAAAGCCCCCGATGACAACGACGACCGCCGCAGCCCCCCGCTATTTCGTCCGCGAGGCCGAGATCGCCGGCTACCACCCCGCGAACCACACCGGCACGCTGAACAAGCGCCTGATCGGCCCCGAGACCGTGGGCGCGAAGCAGCTCGAGGTGCTGGTCGGCCACATCCAGAAGGGCAAGGGCGCGCTGCCTCACGCCCACCCGGGCATCGAGCAGGTCTGCTACATGCTCGAGGGCCGCGCGGTCGCCGAGGTGGGCGGCCAGCGGCAGGAGCTGCACCCGGGCGACAGCTGCTTCTTTCCCGCCGACGCGATGCACACCTTCACCGTGGTGAGCGACGAGCCGGTGCGCGTGCTGGTGATCTACAGCCCGCCGTACGAGGAATCGCCGGAGCGCGTGATCCGGCCCTGAGAACCGACAGCACAACAACCGGAGACAAACCATGCAGACAACGAAGAACGCGACCGGGCAACCGGCCGCGATGGCGAACCGTCGCCGTTTCATTTCCATCGGCGCGGCCGCGGGCCTCGCGGGCGCCATGCCCTGGGCCTTCGCGCAGGACGGCTACCCGAAGCAGCCGATACGCATCGTCGTGCCCTTCGCCGCCGGCAGCGGCACCGACGCGGTGGCGCGCATCACCGGGCAGATGCTGGGCGAGGCGCTCAAGGCCTCGGTGATCATCGACAACCGGGCGGGCGCCAACGGCGTGATCGCGGCCGAGTACGTCGCCAAGGCGGCGCCGGACGGCTACACGCTGTTCATGACGACCAACACCACGCATTCGGCCAACCCGAGCCTGATGAAGTCGCTGCCCTACGACCCCGTGAAAGACTTCGCGCCGGTGAGCCGCATGGGCAACCTGCCCTTCATGCTGGTGGTGAACAACGACCTGCCCGTGAAGAGCGTGGCCGAGCTGCTCGCCTGGGGCCGCGCCCATCCGGGCAAGCTCACCTACGCGAGCGGCAACAGCACCGGCATCGTGAGCGGCGCCACGCTCTCGCGCATGAGCGGCGTGCCGATGCTGCACGTGCCCTACAAGAGCACGCCGCCGGCCATCGCCGACCTGATCGGCGGGCAGGTCTCGATGATGGTGGTCGACCTCGCGGCGGGCCTCGCCACGGTGAAGGCCGGCAAGATGCGCGCGATCGCCGTCACCACGCAGGAGCGCACCAAGCTCTTTCCCGAACTGCCGCCGCTGGCCGACACGCCGGAGCTCAAGGGCTTCGACATCACCTCGTGGAACGGCGTGTTCGCGCCGGCCGGCACGCCGCGCGACATCGTGCTGAAGCTCAACAAGGCGCTCGCCGAGATGGCGAACGGCCCGGTCTTCCGCGAGCGCGTGGCGAAGCTGGGCTTCGACGCCTTCGGCAGCACGCCGGAAGAGCTGGGCGCATTCACCGTGTCGGAGCTGGCGAAGTGGAAGAAGCTGATCCAGGCCGCGGGGATCCAGCCCGAATGAGCGCTGCCTTGAATCTGCATTTCTCCCTCCCCCGTTGGGGGAGGGCAGGGGTGGGGGCATGCGGCGTCTCCATCGGGCGCCCTGCCTGCCCCCATCCCAGCCTTCCCCCAGAGGGGGAAGGAGCGAAGACATGAATACTCCTGGACCTCTCGAAGGCATCCGCATCCTCGACCTCACGGCCGTGGTGATGGGGCCGTATGCGACGCAGACGCTGGGCGACCTCGGCGCCGACGTCATCAAGGTCGAGCCGCCCGGCGGCGACAACCTGCGTGCCGTCGGCCCGATGCGCAACCCGGGCATGGGCGCGATGGCGATGCACCTCAACCGCAACAAGCGCTCGATCGTGCTCGACCTCAAGCAGCCCGAGGGCCGCGAGGCCTGCCTGCGGCTGGCGGCGGGCTGCGACGCGCTCATCTACAACACGCGGCCGCAGGCGATGGCTCGGCTCGGGCTCGGCTACGAGGCGGTGTCGGCCGTGAACCCGAAGATCGTCTACCTCGGCGCCTTCGGCTACGGCGAGCAGGGGCCCTATGCGGGCAAGCCGGCGTACGACGACCTGATCCAGGGCGCGGCCGGCGTCGCCTCGCTGTTCGCGCAGCAAAGCGGTGGCGCGCCGCGCTACGCGCCCGTCACGCTGGCCGACCGCGCGGTGGGGCTGCAGGCCGCCATCGCGCTGCTGGCCGCCGTGCTGCATGCCCAGCGCACCGGCAAGGGCCAGGCCGTCGAAGTGCCGATGTTCGAGGCGCTGTCGCAGTTCGTCATGGGCGACCATCTCGGCGGGCACAGCTTCGAGCCGCCGCTCGGTCCCACCGGCTATGCACGCTTGCTCGCGCCGCATCGCAAGCCGTACGCCACGGCCGACGGCTACCTCAGCGTGCTCATCTACAACGACAAGCACTGGCAGGCCTTCTTCGACGTGATCGGCCGGCCGGAGCTGCGCAGCTCGCCGATGTTCGGCACGCACACGGCGCGCGCCGCGAACATCGGCGCGGTCTATGCGTTCGTGGCCGAGGTGATGGCCACGCGCGGCAGCGACGAGTGGTTCGCCGCGCTGTCTGCCGCCGACATCCCGGTCGCGCGCCTGCACAGCACCGAATCCCTGCTCGACGACCCGCACCTGCGCGCCGTCGGTTTCTATCCCGAGCTCGACCACCCGAGCGAGGGCCGCATCCGCACCCTCGCGCCGGTCGGCCGCTACAGCGCCACGCCGGCCGCCATTCGCCGCCCGGCGCCGCGCATCGGCGAGCAGAGCGTGGAGTTGCTGCGCGAAGCGGGCTACGGCGACGAGGCCATCGAGCGCATGCTCGAACGCGGCGTGACGCTGCAACCCGACACAGCCAAGGACTGAAATGGACTTTTCCCTGAACGAAGACCAGCGCTCGCTGGTCGCCGCCATCGAACGCCTCTGCGAGGACTTTCCCATCGACTACTGGCGCGACCACGACGACCGCGCCGTGTTCCCGCACGAGTTTCATCGCGCCGTGGCCGAGAGCGGCTGGCTCGGCATCGCCATGCCCGAGGCGCAGGGCGGCGCGGGGCTCGGCATCACCGAGGCGGCGCTGATGATGCGCGCCATCAGCGCATCGGGCGCCGGCATGTCGGGCGCGTCGTCGGTGCACATGAACATCTTCGGGCTCAACCCGGTGGTGGTGTTCGGCAGCGAAGAGCAGCGCCAGCGCTTCCTGCCGCCGCTGATCGCGGGCACCGAGAAGGCCTGCTTCGCCGTGACCGAGCCCGATGCGGGGCTCGACACCACCAGCCTCAAGACGCAGGCGGTGCGCCAGCCCGATGGCAGCTACCTGCTGCACGGGCGCAAGATCTGGATCTCGACCGCGCAGGTGGCCGACCGCATGCTGATCCTCACGCGCACCACGCCGCTCGACCAGGTGAAGAAGCCCACGCAGGGCCTCACGCTGTTCTACACGCCGCTGGACCGCAGCAAGGTCGAGGTGCGCGAGATCCACAAGCTGGGACGCGCGGCGGTGGACTCCAACATGCTCTTCATCGACGGGCTCCACGTGCCGGAGGAAGACCGCATCGGCGAGGAAGGGCGCGGCTTCGAGTACATCCTGCACGGGCTCAACCCCGAGCGCATATTGATCGCGGCGGAAGCCATCGGCATCGGCCGTGCGGCGCTGCGCATCGCCTCGCAGTACGCGCAGGAGCGCGTCGTGTTCGGCCGGCCTATCGGGCAGAACCAGGGCGTGGCGCATCCGCTGGCGCGTGCCTGGGCCAATCTGGAAGCGGCGGACCTGATGATGCTCAAGGCCGCGACGCTCTACGACGCGGGCGAGCCCTGCGGCATCGAGGCCAACGCCGCCAAGTACCTCGCGGCCGAGGCGGCGCACGACGCCTGCCAGAACGCCGTGCTCACGCTCGGCGGCATGGGCTATGCGAAGGAATACCATGTGGAGCGGCTGCTGCGCGAGAGCTACATCCCGCGCATCGCGCCGGTGAGCCCGCAGATGATCCTGAACTTCATCGCCGAGAAGGCGCTGGGGTTGCCCAAGTCGTACTGATCTCTTCCTTTCGAGCCATGAACACCGTCACTCGCCATCTCGTGATCCGCGGCCTCGTGCAGGGCGTTGGCTACCGCTGGTCGATGGTGCAGGCCGCGCGGCGGTTCGGCGTGCGCGGCTGGGTGCGCAACCGGCGCGACGGCAGCGTGGAGGCGCTTGCCGCAGGCGAGGCCGGCGCAGTGGAGGCTTTGGTGCGCTGGGCGCATCAGGGGCCGGACGGTGCGCGCGTCGATGCCGTGGACCTGGGCGACATGGTCGGCGCCAGGCCGGCGGACGACCTGCCCGAAGGCTTCGAGCAGCGCGAAACCGTTTAGCCGGCTCTTCCCGCCGCCGGTGCCGCGCGGCTGGCACCATTTGCAACGCCACAGGCACGCATTGCTACCTTCCGCCGCTTGTGTACCAGGCAGGGTATTTCCATGTGGCCGACAATCGGAGGCGGTCTTCCATCCTCCTGCGATACAAGAGACATCCCATGAAACTCCCCACCAAAGTCAGCCTCGTCGACGTCGGCCCGCGCGACGGCCTGCAGAACGAAAAGCAGCCCGTCTCCGCCGAAGTGAAGATCGGCCTCGTGCACCGCCTGCAGGACGCGGGCCTGAAGGAGATCGAGGTCACCAGCTTCGTGAGTCCCAAGTGGGTGCCGCAGATGGCCGACAACGCCGAGGTGATGCACGGCATCCGGCGCAAGCCCGGCGTGCGCTACTCGGTGCTCACGCCCAACATGAAGGGCTTCGAGGCGGCCATCGCCGCACCGCGCGAGGAATGGCCCGACGAGATCGTGGTGTTCGGCGCCGCGAGCGAGGCCTTCAGCCAGAAGAACATCAACTGCTCCATCGCCGAGAGCATCGAGCGCTTCGCGCCCGTGGTGGCCGCGGCGCTCGAGAAGGGCATCCAGGTGCGCGGCGCCATGTCGTGCACGGTCGGCTGCCCTTATGAGGGCGAGATCGCGCCGGCCAAGGTCGGCTACCTCGCGCAACTGATGAAGGGCATCGGCGTGCAGCGCGTGGACGTGGCCGACACCATCGGCGTGGGCACGCCGCGCAAGGTGCAGGCGGCCATGGAGGCCACGCTGGCGCACTTCGATGTCGACGCCATCTCCGGCCACTTCCATGACACCTACGGGCAGGCGCTGGTCAACACGCTGGCGGCGCTCGAGCTGGGCGTGTGGAACTTCCAGTCGTCCTCGGCCGGCCTGGGCGGCTGCCCCTACGCCAAGGGCGCGACGGGCAACGTGGCGACGGAAGACGTGGTCTACATGCTGCACGGCATGGGCATCGAGACCGGCATCGACCTCGACAGGCTGATCGACGCGGGCGTCTACATCAGCGAGGCATTGGGCCGCGAGCCGAACTCGCGCGCCTCGAAGGCCATCCGCACCAAGCGCGCCGGCTGAAGCGCATCGCAAACCAAAGGAAGAAAGAAGAGGAACAAGCGTGGACCTGCATGTCTGGCTCGCATTCCTGGTGGCGAGCTGCGTCATCGCCGTGTCGCCCGGCTCGGGCGCCGTGCTCAGCATGAGCCATGGCCTCAGCTACGGTGTGCGCCGCACCACGGCGACCATCGTCGGGCTCCAGCTGGGGCTCGCCGTGATCCTGCTGGTGGCCGGCCTCGGCGTGGGCGCGGTGCTCACCGCCTCGGCCACGGCCTTCACGGTCATCAAGGTGGTCGGCGCGTGCTACCTGCTGTGGCTGGGCTGGCGCCAGTGGCGCGCGCCCGTCGCGAAGGCTGAAGGCAATGCGCAGGAGGCGTCGGCCGAGCCCGACCTCACGGCCTCGCAGCGCGTGCTGCGCGGCTTCCTGACCAACGTGACCAACCCCAAGGGCATCGTCTTCATGGCGGCCGTGCTGCCGCAGTTCATCCAGCCGACGCGGCCCCTGTGGCTGCAACTGCTGGTGCTGCTGGCCACGACGGTGATGGTCGACGTGACCGTGATGCACGGCTATGCCTGGCTGGCGGCGCGGCTGCAGGGCATGCTTCGCAGCGTGCGCGCACGGCGCGCGCAGAACCGCGTCTTCGGCGGCGTGCTGATGGCGATGGGCGCGTTCCTGTTCATGTTCAAGCGCAGCGCCTGAGCGGCGCTCGACGCCGCTCTACCGCCAGTCTGGCGACAGCCTGATAGATTCGAATCCATGTGCGGTTCTGAACTCCAATCCCTCCCCGAAGGCGTCCGGCGCGTTTCCCGCGCGCTGCAGGATGCCGGTCATCCCCATTCCCCACGCATGCTCGATGACGCCTGCCGCACTGCGCAGCAGGCGGCCGACGCGCTCGGCATCTCGGTCGGCCAGATCGCCAAGAGCATCATCTTCCGGCGCAAGAGCGATGAAGTGGCGGTGCTCGTCATCACCTCGGGCGACAAGCGCGTGGACGAGAAGAAGGTCGACGCGCTGGTCGGCAAGACCGGCCGCGCCGACGCCGACTTCGTGAAGGCGCGCACCGGCTTCACCATCGGCGGCGTGTCGCCCGTGGGTCATGTGACGCCGCCCGTGGTGCTGATCGACCGCGAGCTGTTCCGCTTCGAGGAAATCTGGGCCGCGGCCGGCCATCCGCATGCGGTGTTCCAGCTTCGCCCGCACGACCTCGAGAAGCTCACCGGCGCGCCGGTGGCCGACGTGGTGTGAATTTCGCGGAAGCCGAGACGCTTGCCGAACGCGCCGCGGCCGTGCAGGCCATGGTGGAAGACGTGCCCTCGCCGTGCTCGTCGGTCTGTCGCATGGACCGCCTGAGCGGCTTCTGCGAAGGCTGCCTGCGCACCATTCCCGAGATCGCGGGCTGGAGCAGGATGGAAGACGAAACCCGGCGCCACGTGTGGCGCGCGATAGAGTTGCGTGCCAAGGCCGGCATCTGGCGGGCTCCAGACGGCACAAGCGACACAGGAGACAGGCACGCATGAAGCACATCGACTTCCATCTGGACTTCATCTCGCCCTACGCGCACCTCGCCTTCGAGCACCTGCCCGAGGCGCTGGAAGGCCTGAGCTACAGCGTGGCCTACAAGCCGGTGCTGCTGGGCGCGCTGCTCAAGCAGCACGGCCAGCTCGGCCCGGCCGAGATCCCGTCGAAGCGCAGCTGGACCTACCGCCACGTGCTCTGGCTGGGCCACACGCACGGCATCGAGATCCAGATGCCGGCCTCGCATCCCTACAACCCGCTGCCGCACCTGCGGCTCGCGGTGTCCACGGGCGACGACGGCAGCATCAGCCGCCTCGCGGCCGAGACCATCTTCCGCCACGTGTGGCGCGGCGGTGAGGATGCGGGCGATGCCGCGCGCCTTGCCGCGCTCGCCGCGCAGCTCAAGCCGAAGCGCGACGCGAACAGCGACGAGAGCAAGGCCCTGCTCAAGCGCAACACCGACGAAGCGCTGCAGCAGGGCGTGTTCGGCACGCCTTCCTACGTGGTCGACGGCCGCCTGTTCTGGGGCTTCGACGGCCTGCAGATGCTGCGCGCATATCTGAAGGGCGATGCCTGGTTCGACGGTCCGCAATGGGCCTCGGCGGACCAGCGCCCGGCCTTGCTGCGCGGCAGCAAACCGGCCTGAGTACAAACCCGCGCAAGGGCCCGATTTCTTACAAGCTGAAACGCGCCCCGCGGGTTTCACCCTAATCCGTAAGCACCGGTTCAGTTTCGCGAAAGGCTCGGGTCAGTCGCGCCTCCAAGAATGCCTCACGGTCCCGAATGCCGGGAACGAATGTACGCATACACAGGAGACGACCAATGGCAGCCACACTAGATTCGAGGGGAGTGCCGCATCCGGCCCCCCGGCCCATGTCCTCGGAGGAGAAGAAAGTCATCTTCGCCTCCTCGCTCGGCACCGTGTTCGAGTGGTACGACTTCTATCTCTACGGCTCGCTGGCCGCGATCATCGCGAAGCAGTTCTTCAGCGGCCTGGATGCGGGCGCCGCCTTCATCTTCGCGCTGCTGGCCTTCGCCGCCGGCTTCCTGGTGCGTCCGTTCGGCGCCATCGTGTTCGGCCGCCTGGGCGACATGATCGGGCGCAAGTACACCTTCCTGGTGACGATCCTGATCATGGGCCTGTCGACCTTCATCGTCGGCCTGCTGCCGAGCTACGCGACCATCGGCGTCGCGGCGCCGGTGATCCTGATCGCGCTGCGCATGCTGCAGGGCCTCGCGCTCGGCGGCGAGTACGGCGGTGCCGCCACCTACGTGGCCGAGCACTCGCCGCACGGCAAGCGCGGCGCCTACACCTCGTGGATCCAGACCACCGCCACGCTCGGCCTGTTCCTGAGCCTGCTGGTGATCCTGGGCGTGCGCGAGTTCATGGGTGAAGCGGCATTCAACGACTGGGGCTGGCGCATTCCGTTCCTGGTGTCGATCCTGCTGCTGGGCATCTCGGTGTGGATCCGCCTGACGCTGTCGGAGTCGCCCGCCTTCCAGAAGATGAAGGCAGAGGGCAAGACCTCGAAGGCGCCGCTGTCCGAGTCCTTCGGCCAGTGGAAGAACCTGAAGATCGTGATCCTGGCGCTGGTGGGCCTGACGGCCGGCCAGGCAGTGGTCTGGTATTCGGGCCAGTTCTACGCGCTGTTCTTCCTGACGGCACAGCTGAAGGTCGACGCGACCACGGCCAACCTGATGATCGCCGCGGCACTGCTGCTGGGCACGCCCTTCTTCGTGGTGTTCGGCACGCTGTCGGACAAGATCGGCCGCAAGCCCATCATCATGGCCGGCTGCCTGCTGGCCGTGGTCACCTACTTCCCGGTCTTCAAGATGCTGACCGAGGCCGCCAACCCCGACCTCGCCCGCGCACAGGCCACGGCCGGCGTGACGGTGACGGCCGATCCGGCGACCTGCTCGTTCCAGGGCAACCCGGTGGCCCGCGAGATCGACTTCCGCAGCTCGTGCGACATCGCCAAGCGCTACCTCGTGCAGAACTCGGTGAGCTATGAGAACGTGGCCGGCGCGCCGGGCTCGAAGGCCGTCGTGAAGATCGGCGACAAGACGGTCGAGGCGCCCGTGGGTACTGTCGTGAACTCCAAGTTCGACGAGAACTCCGTCAAGGAGATCGCCGCGTTCAAGAAGGGCGTTGCCGAAGACCTGAAGGTCGCGGGCTATCCGGCCAAGGCCGACCCCGCCAAGATCAACAAGGTGCTGACCATCGTGCTGCTGTTCTGGCTGGTGCTGCTGGTGACCATGGTCTACGGCCCGATCGCCGCGATGCTGGTGGAGCTGTTCCCCACGCGCATCCGCTACACCTCGATGAGCCTGCCGTACCACATCGGCAACGGCTGGTTCGGCGGCCTGCTGCCGACCACTGCCTTCGCCATCGTTGCCTCCACCGGCAACATGTTCAACGGCCTGTGGTATCCGATCATCATCGCCGGCATCACGCTGGTGGTGGGCACGCTCTTCATCCGCGAGACGAAGGACGTGGACATCTACGCCAACGACTGATCGTCGCGAACAAGAGCAAGACAAAAGGAGGGCGCCGCGCCCTCCGTTCAACAAAGAGGCTTCATGCCGACCGCATGAGGCCTTTTTCTTGAACCATCCAGGAGACAAAACCCATGTGGAAACTCGTCGTCGGCTTCGTCATCTTCGCCGCCATTGCCCTGTACGTGATCTCGAAGGCCGGTGACAAGGTCGACATGTCGGGCGAGAAGCATGGTGGCGACACCACCACGCACGAGCCGGCGCCCGCCGCCGCGCCGAAGTAAACCCGAAGATTCATGCGGAACACCGCGGAACCGGCTTTGCCGGGCCGCAGGTGTTGCCCCGGGGTTGGGGGGCGACCCCTACCTCTTGAAGCGGCCGTCGCTCACGATCGACAGGTCGACGTAGTCGATGCCGGTGTGGTCGGTCGGCGAGTAGCTGATGTCGAGTCCGCCTCCCACGTCGTACTGGAAGGCGTTCAGCGTGGCGATGAGCTTCGCGCGCGTGGGCTTCGGGCCGGTGCGGCGCAGCGCCTCCACCATCACCTTGGTGGCGACGAAGCCTTCGAGCAGCGCGGGCGACAGCTCGTTCTGGCCCTTGGCCTTGGCCAGCGCCAGCGCTTCCTTGATGAGCGGATGGCCGAACGAGCGTTCGTAGGGCAGCACCTGCGTGACGATCACGCCCGCGCTCGCCGAGCCTAGTTCCTTGATGAAGCCCGAGGCCGCGTTGTTCGACAGCGTGATGATCTGCGCCGCCGAGCCCGCGGCGCGCAGCGCCTTCACGCCGTCGGTGACGGCCGTGCCCGAGCCGATCCACAGCACCGCCTGCGCGTTCGCCTTGGTGAGCTGCGGCACGATGGTCGCGTAGTCGGGCTTGTTGCGGTCGGCCAGCGCCACCACGGCCGGCTTCAGGTTGGCCTTCTCGAAGCCCTTGTTCGCGCCTTCCATCGCGTCCTTGCCGAAGGAGTCGTCGGCCTGCACGACCGCGATGCGCTGGATGCCCGTGGTCTGCAGGTGCTGCACCGCCTTCTCGGCCTCGCGCTGGTAGGTCGAGCGCACGTTGAAGATGTTCTTCTGCAGCGGCTTGTGCAGCGCCATCGCGCCCGTCGAGGGGCCGACCAGCGCCACGCCGTACTTGTCGAGCAGCGGGATCACCGCGAGCGTGTTGGGCGTGCCGCGGTTGAGCAGCAGCGCGAGCACCTTCTTGTCCTCGATGAGCACGCGCGTGTTCTCCAGCGAGCGCTTGGCGTCGAGGCCGTCGTCCATGCGGATCATCTCGATCTGCTCGCCGTTGATGCCGCCCTGGGCGTTGACCTGGTCGATGACCAGCTGCGAGCCCATGATGGTTTCCTTGACGCTGGCCGCCACCGGGCCCGAGAGGTCGGCGGACTGGCCGATCAGGATCTGGGCCGAAGCACCCGGCGCCGCCATGGCCAGGAGCAGCGCAACGGCGCAGGACGTGAACGTCTTCTTCATCGAGCAAAGCCTTTCCACGAAGCGGGGTGCTTCTGTCAACAGGTGTGTAATGTGTTGCTGAACGTCACAGATCGCTAGCTCGCGCAAACCCTGTCAGACCAAGGTTTTCAGGCGAAAAAAAAGCCCGCCGGTTCGCACCGGCGGGCCTGTGGAAACGCCCTCTGGGGGCGGGGACTCAACGCTTGAAGCGCCCGTCGCTGATGATCGACAGGTCCGCGAAATCGATGCCGCTGTGGTCGGTCGGCGAATAGCTCACCTCCAGCCCGCCGCCCAGGTCGTAGCCGCGCAGGCTTTCGAGCGCCGCCACCATCCTTGCGCGCGTGGGCTTGGGGCCGGCGCGGCGCAGGGCCTCCACCAGCACCTTGGCCGAGGCGAAGCCCTCGAGCGCGGCCGGCGACAGCTCGGCCTGGCCCTTGGCCTGCGCGAGAGCCAGGGCTTCCTTCACCATCGGCTGGCCGAGCGAGCGCTCGTTGGGAAACACCTGCGTCACGATCACGCCCTTGCTCGCGTCGCCCAGCTGCTTGATGAAGCCCGACGAGGCGTTGTTCGACAGCGTGACCACCTGCGCCGCCGAACCCGCCGCACGCAGCGCCTTGATGCCGTCGACCACCGCCACGCCGGAGCCGATCCACACCACGGCCTGCGCATTGGCATCCTTGATGGCGGGCACGATGGCCTTGTAGTCGGGCTTGTCGCGGTCGGCCGGGATGGTCACGGTCGGCTTCGCGTTGCCCTTGGCGAAGCCGGTCATCGCGCCTTCGAGGGCGTCGGAGCCGAAGGAGTCGGTCACGTACACCACCGCGATGCGCGTGAGGCCGATGGTCAGCAGGTGCTGCACCGCCTTCTCGGCCTCGCGCTGATAGGTGGCGCGAACGTTGAACACGTGCTTCTGCAGCGGCTTGTGCAGCGCCATCGCGCCGGTGGAGGGGCCGATGAGCGCCACGTCGTACTTGTCGAGCCAGGGGATGATCGCCTGCGAGTGCGGCGTGCCGCGGCTCATGAAGAGCGCCAGCACCTTCTTGTCCTCGATCAGCACGCGTGCGTTCTCGCTGGCGCGCTTCACGTCGAAGCCGTCGTCCATGCGCAGCACCTCGATCTTCTCGCCGTGGATGCCGCCCTGGGCGTTGGCCGCGTCGATCACCAGCTGCGCGCCGCCGATGGTCTCGTTCACGCTCGCCGCCACCGAGCCGGTCATGCCGGCGGTCTGCCCGATCAGGATCTGGGCCGACGCGCCGAGCGCGCTGAAGGCCAGCAGTGCGGTGGCGCAGAGCATGCGCGTTTTCGTCATGGAAACCTTTCGAGGCAATGCGGGCGCCCGGTTCGGGCTGCCATGAAAACAAATGTGGTATTTGTTTCTGAAAGTGTCGTGAATTCCATCAGGACAAACCCCTGCGCAACCCCCGACCTTGTGACCTAGTGCGCAAACCCGTCACGGAGCACTCCCTAGAATGTTTGCCCCACCCCCCAAGGCACTCATGACACAGGGCTCCATCCGGATTCGCGGCGCGCGCCAGCACAACCTCCAGAACCTCGATCTCGACATCCGCACCGGCGAAATGACGGTGGTCACCGGGCCCAGCGGCTCGGGCAAGTCGAGTCTCGTTTTCGACACCCTCTATGCCGAAGGCCAGCGGCGCTACGTGGAGACCTTCTCCGCCTATGCGCGCCAGTTCCTGGACCGCATGGACAAGCCGGCCGTCGACAAGGTCGAAGGCGTGCCGCCCGCCATCGCCATCGACCAGACCAACCCGGTGCGCTCCTCGCGCTCCACGGTCGGCACGATGACCGAGCTGAACGACCACCTGAAGCTGCTCTTCGCGCGCGCGGCGAACCTGTTCGACCGCGAGACCGCGCTGCCGGTGCGCCACGACTCGCCCGACAGCATCTACGCGCAGATCGTCGAGCGCGCGGCCGCGGCGGGTGATCCGCGCCTCGTGGTCACCTTCCCGGTCGAACTGCCGGCGAGCACCACGGCCGAGGAGGTCACGCAATGGCTGTCGGCGAGCGGCTTCACGCGCGTGCAGGCCGAGCGCGAGGTGGCCACGCCCACCGGGCCGCGCAAGGTGCTCGACGTGGTGGCCGACCGCTTCCGCGCATCGAGCGCCGAGCGCTCGCGCGTGGTGGAAGCCATCGAGGTTGCGCTCAAGCGCGGCAGCGGGCGCGTCACGGTGCATGCCACGGGGTCCGAGGAAAACGCGTCCACCGACGTGTGGAAGTTCTCGACCGGCCTGCACTGCCCCGAGAGCGACATCCGCTACGCCGACCCGATCCCGTCGATGTTCTCGTTCAACTCGGCCGTCGGCGCCTGCGAGACCTGCCGCGGCTTCGGCCGCGTGATCGGCGTCGACCTGGGGCTGGTGATCCCGAACGACAAGCTCACGCTGCGCGCCGGCGCCATCAAGACCATCCAGACGCCGGCATGGAAAGAGGCGCAGGACGACCTCATGCGCCACGCAGAGGCGGCCGGCATTCCGCGCGACACGCCCTGGAACAAGCTCACCGAGGAGCAGAAGCACTGGGTGATCGAGGGCACGCCCAACTACAAGGAAGGCAACTGGAACAAGCAGTGGTACGGCGTGCGCCGCTTCTTCGGCTACCTGGAGAGCAAGGCCTACAAGATGCACATCCGCGTGCTCTTGTCCAAGTACCGCAGCTACACGCCGTGCCCCACCTGCAGCGGCGCGCGCCTGAAGCTCGACAGCCTGCTGTGGCGCATCGGCAGCAAGGAAGACGCCGACGCGGTGCTGCCGCCCGAGAAGCGCTTCATGCCCACCGGCGCCAGGTGGACGCGCGCGCAGCTCGAGGCGCTGCCCGGCCTGTGCCTGCACGACCTGATGCTGCTGCCCATCGAGCGGCTGCGCCAGCTCTTCGACCGCATCGAGCACCGCAGCAACGGCCACACGGCGAGCGAAGGCGAGCTGCAGGCGCTGAAGCTGCTGTTCGAGGAAATCACCACGCGCCTGCGCTACCTGCACGACGTGGGCATCGGCTACCTCACGCTCGACCGCCAGAGCCGCACGCTCAGCGGCGGCGAGGTGCAGCGCATCAACCTCACCACCGCGCTCGGCACCTCGCTGGTCAACACGCTGTTCGTGCTCGACGAGCCCAGCATCGGCCTGCATCCGCGCGACATGAACCGCATCACCGAGGCCATGCTGCGCCTGCGCGATGCAGGCAACACGCTGGTGGTGGTCGAGCACGACCCGGCCGTGATGCTGGCCGCCGATCGCGTGATCGACATGGGCCCGGGCCCCGGCGCGCGCGGCGGGCAGGTGGTGTTCGATGGCACCACCGACCAGCTGCGCGATGCCGACACGCTCACCGGCCAGTACCTGGGCGGGCGCAAGAAGATCGGCATGGGCTTCAAGCGCCTCGTGAGCGAGAACACGCACCGGCTCATCCTCGAAGGCGTGCGCGAGCACAACCTGAAGAACGTGACGGTCGAGTTCCCGCTGGCGCGGCTCGTGTGCGTTACCGGCGTGAGCGGTTCGGGCAAGTCCACGCTCATACAGGACGTGCTGGCGCCGGCGCTCATGCGCCACTTCGGCAAGGCCACCGAGAGCCCGGGCGCGCACGACCGCCTGCTGGGTGCCGACCACCTCGGCGACGTGGTGTTCGTCGACCAGTCGCCCATCGGCAAGACCGCGCGCTCCAACCCGGCGAGCTACGTGGGCGCGTGGGACGCCATTCGCGAGATCTTCGCCACCGCGACGCTCTCGCGCCAGCGCGGCTACACCGCCAGCAAGTTCAGCTTCAACTCCGGCGACGGGCGCTGCCCGACCTGCGGCGGCTCGGGCTTCGAGCACGTCGAGATGCAGTTCCTGTCCGACGTGTACCTGCGCTGCCCCGACTGCGACGGCAAGCGCTACCGCCCCGAGATCCTCGAAGTGCGCGTGGAGCGCAAGGGCAGGAGCTACAACGTTGCCGACGTGCTCGAACTCACCGTGGCCGAGGCGGCGGCGGTGTTCGAGGCCGACCGCGACGTGCTGCGCGTGCTGCAGCCGATTTCCGACGTGGGCCTGGACTACGTCAAGCTCGGCCAGCCCGTGCCTACGCTCAGCGGCGGCGAGGCGCAGCGGCTGAAGCTCGCGGGCTTCCTGGCCGAGGCCGCGAAGAACGCCACCGCCAGCAAGCAGTCGGTGGCGCGCAAGGGCACGCTCTTCCTGTTCGACGAGCCGACCACCGGCCTGCACTTCGACGACATCGCGCGACTGATGCGCGCGCTGCGCAAGCTGCTGGACGCCGGCCATTCGCTGATCGTGATCGAGCACAACCTCGACGTGATCCGCGCCAGCGACTGGCTCATCGACCTCGGCCCCGAAGGCGGCGAGGGCGGCGGCCAGGTGGTGGCCGAAGGCACGCCCGAGCAGCTGCGCGAGAACCGCGCCTCGCTCACCGGCGCCGCGCTGGCCGACTACGAGCTGGCCATCGGCCCCGACGCCTACAAGGTGGCCGAGCGCGCCGCGCGCCGCTACATCGCCAACGCCAAGAAGGCGCCGGGCGCCGATGCCGTGGAGATCGTCAACGCGCGCGAGCACAACCTGAAGAACCTGAGCGTGGACATCCCGCGCGGCAAGTTCAGCGTGGTGACGGGCGTGAGCGGATCGGGCAAGTCGACGCTGGCCTTCGACATCCTGTTCAACGAAGGGCAGCGCCGCTACCTGGAATCGCTCAACGCCTACGCGCGCAGCATCGTGCAGCCGGCCGGCCGGCCCGAGGTGGACGCGGTGTACGGCATCCCGCCGACCGTGGCCATCGAGCAGCGCCTGTCGCGCGGCGGGCGCAAGAGCACGGTGGGCACCACCACCGAGGTGTGGCACTTCCTGCGCCTCTTGTACGTGAAGCTGGGCATCCAGCACTGCATCCACGACGGCGCCGCCGTGCAGCCGCAGACGCCCGACAGCATCGCCGCGCAGCTCATGCGCAACTTCAAGGGCCAGCACATCGGCCTGCTCGCGCCGCTGGTGACCAACCGCAAGGGCGTGTACACCGAGCTGGCCGACTGGGCGCGCCCGCGCGGCTTCACGCATCTGCGCGTGGACGGCGACTTCCTGCCGACCACCGGCTTCCCGCGCATCGACCGCTTCAAGGAGCACAGCATCGAGCTGCCGGTGGCCAGCCTCGACGTGCTGCCCTCGAAGGAGAACGAGCTGCGCGAGGCGCTGGCCAAGGCGCTGGAGCACGGCAAGGGCGTGGTGCACGTGCTGAGCGAGCTCGACGGGCTGCGCGCCGCGATGATGGCGGGCGTGTCCGCGGCCGGCATCGGCCGCCTCAACGTGTTCTCCACGCTGCGCGCCTGCCCGGTGTGCAGCACCAGCTACGCAGAGCTCGATCCGCGCCTGTTCAGCTACAACAGCAAGCACGGCTGGTGCCCCGACTGCGTGGGCACCGGCGTCAAGCTCAGCAAGGACCAGCGCAAGGTGTTCGACGACTCCGTGCTGGCCGGCGACGACAAGGGCCGCGAGCAGACCTTCGCCGAGCCCGAGGTGGAAGACCTGGCCGACGTGGCCTGCCCGACCTGCGAGGGCACGCGCCTGAACGCCACGGCGCGCGCCGTGAGCTTCGGCACCGCGTCCGACGGCTCGGGCGGCATCGGCATCACCGAGCTCGCGCGCATGAGCGTGACCGAGGTGCGGCAGTGGTTCGACGGGCTGACGCTCACCGGCCGCGAAGCCGAGATCGCGCGCGACCTGGTGCCGGAAATCAGGAGCCGGCTCGAGTTCCTGGAAGAAGTGGGCCTGGGCTACCTCACGCTCGACCGCGGCGCGCCCACGCTGTCGGGCGGCGAGGCGCAGCGCATCCGCCTTGCGGCGCAGCTCGGCAGCAACCTGCAGGGCGTGTGCTATGTGCTCGACGAGCCGACCATCGGCCTGCACGCGCGCGACAACCAGATCCTGCTCGACGCCCTGCACAAGCTCGGCGACAAGGGCAACACGCTGGTGGTGGTGGAGCACGACGAGGACACCATCCGCCGCGCCGACCACATCATCGACATCGGCCCGAGCGCCGGCAAGCGCGGCGGCAGGCTGGTGGCCGAAGGCACGGTGGCCGACATCCAGAAGGCCGACGACTCGCAGACCGGCCGCTACCTGCGCGACGCCATCAGGCACCCGCTGCAGGCGCGCCGCCTGGTGCCCTCGCCCGACCCCAAGGCCGGGAAGAGCGGCGAGTGGCTCACCGTGCACGGCGCCGACCTGCACAACCTGCAGGACGTGACCGCCACGCTGCCGCTGCAGCGCCTGGTGGTCGTCACGGGCGTCAGCGGCTCGGGCAAGTCCACGCTGGCGCGCGACGTGCTGCTGGCCAACGTGCAGGCCATCGTGACGCAGCGCATGACCAAGGCGGGCCGCGACTCGGACGCCGCGGGCAAGCGCCCGGCATGGGCGGGCTGCCGCAGCGTCGAAGGCTACGAGACCATCGACCGCGTGCTCGAGGTCGACCAGACGCCCATCGGCAAGACGCCGCGCAGCTGCCCGGCCACCTACATCGGCTTCTGGGACACCATCCGCAAGCTCTTCGCCGACACGCTGGAGGCCAAGGCGCGCGGCTACGGCCCGGCGCGCTTCAGCTTCAACACCGGCGAAGGCCGCTGCCCGGGCTGCGAGGGCGCGGGCGTGCGCACCATCGAGATGAGCTTCCTGCCCGACGTGAAGGTGCCCTGCGAGGTCTGCCACGGCGCGCGCTTCAACCCCGAGACGCTGGCCGTGAGCTGGCGCGGCAAGAGCATCGGCGACGTGCTGAAGATGGAAGTCGACGAGGCCGTCGAGTTCTTCGCGAGCATGCCCAACATCAGCCATCCGCTGCAGCTGCTGAAGGACGTGGGGCTGGGCTACCTCACGCTGGGGCAGCCCTCGCCCACGCTCTCGGGCGGCGAGGCGCAGCGCATCAAGCTGGTGACCGAGCTGAGCAAGGTGCGCGACGACATCACCCGCCGCGGCCAGAAGGCGCCGCACACGCTGTACGTGCTCGACGAGCCGACCGTGGGCCTGCACATGGCCGACGTCGAGAAGCTGATCCACGTGCTGCACCGGCTGGTGAACGGCGGCCACAGCGTGGTGGTGATCGAGCACGACCTCGACCTGATCGCCGAGGCCGACTGGATCCTCGACCTCGGGCCCGAGGGCGGCAACGCGGGCGGGCGCATCGTCGCGGCGGCGCCGCCTGAAGAAGTGGTGCGGCTGGGCACGCACACCGGCGTGGCCCTGGCGCCGGTGCTGGCGCGGTAGGGCAGGGCGGGGCTCGCCTCCGCCCCTTTTCCTGCTCCTCTTACTTCTGGATGTCGCCCAGGCAGAGGTACTTGATCTCGACGTAGTCGTCCATGCCGTGGTGCGAGCCTTCGCGCCCCAGGCCCGACTGCTTCACGCCGCCGAAGGGCACGTGCTCGGTGGCGATCACGCCGGCATTGATGCCGACCATGCCGTACTCCAGCGCCTCCGCCACGCGAAAGATCCGGCCCACGTCGCGGGTGTAGAAGTAGCTCGCCAGGCCGAACTCGGTGTTGTTCGCCGCGTCGATGCCGTCCTGCTCGGTCCTGAAGCGGAACACGGGCGCGAAGGGGCCGAAAGTTTCCTCCCGCGCGCACAGCATGTCGGGCGTGGCTTCGGCAATCACGGTCGGCTCGAAGAACTGGCCCTGCAACCGGTGGCCCCCCGCCAGCACCTTGCCGCCCTTGGCGACGGCGTCGGCCACATGGCGCTGCACCTTGTCGAGGGCGGCATCCTCGATCAGCGGGCCCTGCACCACGCCGTCGTCGAAGCCGTTGCCGACCTTGAGCGCCCTGACCCTGGCGGCGAACTTCTCGACGAATGCGTCATAGATGCCTTCCTGCACATACAGCCGGTTCGCGCACACGCAGGTCTGGCCGGCGTTGCGGTACTTGCTCGCGATGGCGCCCTCGACCGCCGAATCGAGATCGGCGTCGTCGAACACCAGGAAGGGCGCGTTGCCGCCCAGCTCCAGCGACAGCTTCTTGACCGTGGGTGCGCACTGGCTCATCAGGATGCGGCCCACTTCCGTGGAGCCCGTGAAGCTCAGGTGGCGCACGACGTCGCTCTCGCACAGCTCCTTGCCGATCGCGATGCTGTTCTGGCTGTCGGCCGTGAGCACGTTGAGCACGCCCGCCGGAATGCCGGCGCGCACGGCCAGTTCCGCCGCGGCGAGCGCGGTCAGCGGCGTGAGTTCGGCCGGCTTGATGACGACCGTGCAGCCCGCGGCCAGCGCCGGCGCCACCTTGCGGGTGATCATGGCCAGCGGAAAATTCCACGGCGTGATCGCCGCGCACACGCCGATGGGCTGCTTCATCACCAACAGGCGGCGGTTGTTGTCGAACTGCGGCAGCACCTCGCCATTCACGCGCTTGGCTTCTTCGGCAAACCACTCGATGAAGCTCGCGCCGTAGGCGACCTCGCCCTTGGCCTCGGCAAAGGGCTTGCCCTGCTCGGCGGTCATCAGGCGGCCCAGGTCTTCGGTGTTGGCGACCAGCAGGTCGAACCACTTGCGCAGCACGATGCTGCGTTCCTTGCCGGTCTTGCCGCGCCAGGCGGCGAGCGCCTCGTTGGCGGCGGCAATGGCATGCGCGGCGTCCGCACGCGTAAGGTTGGCGACGTCGACCAGCTTGCGGCCGGTGGCCGGGTCGTTCACGTCGAAGCGGCTGGCGCCGGCGACCCATTTGCCGGCGATCAGTGCGTCGGTCTTGAGCAGGGTCGGGTCGTTCAGCAGTGCGAGGGGGGATGTCTTCGTATCCATGGTGTCGTGTTGTCTCGAAGGAATTGAATAACCGGTGCAGGCACCCGGTGTCAGCGGAAAGGAACGCCGGGGAGCACGCAGAGCATTTCGTAGAGCAGATTGGCCCCGAGCAGCGCGGTGTTCCCGCTCGTGTCGTAGGGCGGGCTGACCTCCACCAGGTCGGCGCCCACCACGTTCAGGCCGCGGCAGCCGCGCACGATCTCCAGCGCCTGCGGCACGGTGAGCCCGCCGATCTCGGGCGTGCCCGTGCCGCCGGCGAACGAAGGATCGATGCCGTCGATGTCGAAGCTGATGTAGACCGGATGAGTCGGCCCGATGCGCTCGCGAACCTGCGCCATCAACGGCGCGAGCGACTGGTACCAGACCTCGTGCGCCTGCACCACGGTGAAGCCCTGCTCGCGCGGCCAGTCGAAATCGTCCGCCGCATAGCCGGTGCCGCGCAGGCCGATCTGCCAGACCTTGTCGCAGGCCAGCAGCCCTTCTTCGACGGCGCGCCGGAACGGCGTGCCGTGGGCGATGCGCTCGCCGAACATGTCGTCGTTCACGTCCGCATGGGCGTCGACGTGCACCAGCGCGACCGGACCATGCCTGCGCGCCACCGCGCGCAGGATCGGCAGCGCGATGGTGTGGTCGCCGCCGAGCGTGAGCGGCGCGCAGCCGGCGGCCAGCACCGTGTCGTAGAAGGCCGAGATGATGGCCAGCGACTTGTCGAGCGAATAGGTGTTGATCGGCACGTCGCCCAGGTCGGCCACGCTCAGCTTGTCGAAGGGCGCCGCGCCGGTGGCCATGTTGTAGGGCCTCAGCAGCGCCGACTCGGCGCGGATCTGGCGCGGTCCGAAGCGCGCTCCCGGCCGGTTGGAAGTGCCGATGTCCAGCGGCACGCCGATGAACGCCGCGTCCAGTCCTTCGGGCGATGTTGCGGAAGGCAGCCGCATCATCGTGCCGGGGCCGGCGAAGCGCGGCATGGTGTTGCCGCCGAGCGGCTGGTTCGGTGTCGTTGCAGTGGTGGGCATCGTGTGTGTATTCAGCGCCGCCGGCCGCGCAGCCATTCGAGCGCGAGCAGCAGCGTGGTGGTGAAGACGATCAGCAGCGTCGCCACGGCCGCGATGGTGGGCGAGATGTTCTCGCGGATGCCGGTGAACATCTGGCGCGGCAGCGTGACCTGGTCCGGCCCCGCGAGGAACAGCGTGACCACCACCTCGTCGAACGAAGTGGCGAAGGCGAACAGCGCGCCCGAGATCACGCCCGGCGCGATCACCGGCAGCGTGACGCGCATGAAGGTCCTGAACGGCGTCTCGCCCAGGCTCAGCGATGCGCGCACAAGGTTCTGGTTGAAGCCGGCCAGCGTGGCGAGCACAGTGGTCAGCACGAAGGGCGCGCCCAGCGCCGCATGCACGACGATCAGCCCGAAGTAGGTGTCGGCCAGCCCGATGGGCGCGAAGTAGAGGTACGTGGCGACGCCCACCACCACGATCGGCACCACCATCGGCGAGATCAGCACGCTCATGAGCAGGCCCTTGAAGGCGAAGTTCGTGCGCGACAGCCCCACCGCCGCCAGCGTGCCCAGCACGGTGGCCAGCACGGTGGCGGCCGGCGCGACGATGAAGCTGTTGCGCGCCGCGCGCGCCCACTCTGGCGAATCGAAGAGGTTGCGATACCAGCGCAGCGACCAGCCCGGGATCGGATACGCCAGGAACGAGCTGTCGGAGAACGACAGCGGGATCACCACCAGGATCGGCGCCAGCAGGAAGGCCAGCACCGCGACGCAGCCGGCGCGCACCAGCCACCATCCGAGCTTGTCGGCGAAGGTGGCGTAGGCCGGGAATTGGGGAAGCTTCAGCATGCTTGTCTGCCTGTGTTTCTTTCGTGCAGCTTCTCGTGTCGCTCAGCCGAGGCTCAGCTCGGCCTTGCCGATGCGGCGGTACACGGCATAGAGCACCAGCGTCGCGACCAGCAGCACGGCGCCCAGCGCGCAGGCCATGCCCCAGTTGATCTCGACGTTGGTGTAGCGCGCGATGTAGTAGCTCAGCATCTGGTCGTCCGCGCCGCCGAGCAGCGCGGGCGTCACGTAGTAGCCGATCGCCAGGATGAAGACCAGCAGCGCGCCGGCGCCGATGCCCGGGTAGGTCTGCGGCACGTACACGCGGAAGAAGGCCGCCAGCGGCGAGCTGCCCAGCGAGACGGCCGCGCGCAGGTAGGTGGGCGGCACGCTCTTCATGACGCTGTAGAGCGGCAGGATCATGAAGGGCAGCAGGATGTGCACCATCGCGATGATCACGCCGGTGCGGTTGAACAGCAGCGCCAGCGGCTGGTCGATCAGGCCGATGCCCATCAGGCCGCGGTTGACCAGCCCCTCGGACTGCAGCAGCACGATCCATGCGGCCACGCGCACCAGGATGGAAGTCCAGAACGGCACCAGCACCAGGATCATCAGCACGTTGGCCTTGCGCGCGGGCAGCGTCGACAGCCACCACGCCAGCGGATAGGCCAGCAGCAGGCAGAAGAAGGTGACCACGGCGCTGATCTGGAAGGTGCGCAGCAGGATGCCGGCAAAGGCGCGCTGGTCGGCTGGCATGCGCTCCACCTCGCCGGCCACGTCGCGCCGCAGGTCGACCGAGGCGAGCAGGTAGTCGGGCGTCCAGCGCGAGCCGTTCTTGGCGATGGCCTGCCAGTACGGCGCCTCGCCCCAGCGCGGATCGAGCTCCAGCATGCGCGCCTTGATCTCTTCCGGCGTGCCGGTGATGGGCAATGCCCTGAAGGCGCCCATCACCAGCGAGCGGGCGCCGGCGATCTCGGTGTTGAGGCGGCGCGCCAGGGCGCCCGCGTCGGAGCTGTCGGGCAGCTGGCCCAGATCGGCCGCCATGGCTGCATAGGCCGCGGGCGCGGGCGCCTCCTTGCGGTTCCAGCCGTCGAGCGCGCGCACGGTGCGCGGCAGCGCGTTGGCCACTTCGGGGTTCTCGACCGCCCGCTGCAGCAGCGCCACGATGGGCACCAGCAGCGTCAGCAGCAGGAACACCAGCAGCGGCGCCGTGAGCGCGAAGGCGCGCCACTTGCGGCGGGCTTCGGCGCGCGCCAGCGCACGCCGCAGATCGCCGGGCGGGGCCTGCGTTGGAACCGGGGGGACAGACGTTGCCGCGTGCATGGCCTCTTTCGCGCTCGCTCGTTGGTTGGTTCGTCTGTCTGGTTACTGCGTGGCCCAGGCCGCGAAGCGCTTCTCGAGCGCCTCGCCCTGGTCGGCCCAGAAGCCGACGTTGAACTGCAGCGCATCCTTGGCGTTGGTCGACGAGGTCGGCAGGTCAGCCAGCACCTTGGGGCTGAGCGAGGTCAGCGCCTTGGTGTTGGTGGGGCCGTAGGCGATGTTCTGGGCGTAGACCGCCTGGTTGGCCGGCTGCATCGCGAACTGGATGTACTTCAGCGAAGCTTCCTTGTTCGGCGCGCCCTTCGGGATCACCAGGTAGTCGAGGTCGTAGATGCCGCCCGGCCAGTAGATCTTGAGGTCGCGGCCCTCGCGGTTGGCCGCGTCGATGCGGCCGTTGTAGACGGTGGTCAGCACCACGTCGCCGGCGACCAGGAACTGCGGCGGCTGCGCGCCGGCTTCCCACCACTGGATGTTCGGCTTGAGCTCGGTGAGCTTCTTGAACGCGCGGTCGGCGCCTTCCTTGGTGCCGAGCACCTTGTAGACATCGACCGGCTTCACGCCGTCGGCCATGAGCGCGAACTCGAGGTTGTAGCGAGCGCCCTTGCGCATGCCGCGCTTGCCGGGGATCTTCTTCACGTCCCAGAAGTCGGCCCAGCTGCTGGGCGCGGTCTTGAGCTTCTCGCCGTTGTAGGCCATCACGGTCGACCACACGAACAGGCCCACGCCGCAGTCGGTGACGGCGGCCGGCAGGAAGTCGGCCTTGCTGCCGATCTTGGAGTAGTCGAGCTTCTCGAACAGGCCCTCGTCGCAGCCGCGCGCGGCGTCGGGCGACTCGACCTCGACCACGTCCCAGGTGACCTTCTTCGTCTCGACCATGGCCTTGATCTTGGCCTGCTCGCCGTTGTATTCGACCGGAATGATCCTGGTGCCGGTCTTCTCGTAGGGCTCGTAGTAGGCCTTCTTCTGGGCATTGGCGTTGGCGCCGCCGAAGTTGACCACGGTGAGCTGCTGCTGGGCGAAGGCCGGCAGGGCGAAGCTGGCGGCGACGGTGCAGGCGAGGAGAGTCTTTTTCATGGTGGAAGTCTTCCTGGGTGATGGAGAAGGGGAGAAGGGGGGAAGGGAAACGAGGGAACAACAACCGGCCGGGTTCAGGGGGCGTAGATGCGCGCATGCGCCGTCGGAAACTCGAGCACCACCGCTTCGCCGGCCTGCGGCGCGGCGGCGCCGTCGAGGCCGTTCAGCGGCAGCTTCACGGTGGCCTCGGCCTGACCCCCACCGACGCTGCACAGCAGTCGCAGGTGATCGCCGAAGTAGATGACCCGCGCCACCTCGGCGTCGAGCATGTTGGCGCGCTGCGCGTCGGGCCGGCGATGCAGCACCACCCGCTCGGGGCGGATGCAGGCCTCGACGGTCGCGCCCGCTGCCGCGCCGCTGACGTTGAGCCCGTGCAGCACGCGGCCGTCGGGCAGCTTCATTTCCGCATGCTCGCCACCATGGCCCTGTTGCTGGCCGAGCTGTCCCTTGAGCACCGTGTTGTCGCCGACGAAGCCGGCCACGAAGCGGTTGGAGGGCGTCTCGTAGAGCCGGTCGACCGTGTCCAGCTGCTGGATCACGCCTTCGTTGAACACCGCCACGCGGTCGCTCATGGTGAGCGCCTCGCCCTGGTCGTGCGTCACGTACACGAAGGTCACGCCGAGCTGGCGGTGCAGGTCCTTGAGCTCGATCTGCATGTGCTCGCGCAGCTGCTTGTCGAGCGCGCCGAGCGGCTCGTCCATCAGCACCAGCTGCGGTTCGAACACCAGCGCGCGCGCCAGCGCCACGCGCTGCTGCTGGCCGCCCGAGAGCTGGCCGGGCAGGCGGTCGGTCATGCCGCGCAGCTGCACCATGTCGAGCGCGCGCTGCACTCGGCGCTGCTGCTCGTCCTTCGGCACCTTGCGCACGGTCAGCGGATAGGCCACGTTCTGGCCCACGCTCAGGTGCGGGAACAGCGCGTAGTTCTGGAAGACCATGCCGAAGTTGCGCTTGTGCGGCGGCGTGCGGGTGATCGGCTTGCCGTCGAGCAGGATCTCGCCCGAGGTCGGCGACTCGAAGCCCGCCAGCATCATCAGCGTGGTGGTCTTGCCCGATCCCGAAGGCCCGAGCAGGCTCAGGAACTCGCCGCGATGAATGTCCAGATCGAGCTGGCGCACCACCAGGTGCTCGCCGTCGTAGGTTTTCTGGACACGCTGGAAGCGCACCAAGGGTTCAGCTGTCATGGAGGATTTCAGGAAAGGATCGTTCGATCAGCGCAGCGCGGCGAAGCTGTCCGCGAGAAGCGCCAGGCCTTCGTCCACAAGCAAGTCGGATGCCGTGAGCGGCACCAGCACGCGAATTACATTGCCGTAGGTGCCGCATGACAGCAGGATTAACCCGCGTCGCGCCGCCTCCGCGACCACCTTGCGGGTCAGTGCGGCGTCAGGTCGCGCGGTGTCGCCTTCCTCGAACAGCTCGATGGCCACCATGGCGCCGAGCCCCCGCACGTCGCCGATGGCCGGCACGTCGGCGGCGATGCGGCGCAGGCCGGCCGTGAGCCGCTCGCCCAGCGCACGGCTGCGCGCCAGCAGCTGCTCGTCGTCGAACACCTTCAGCACCGCGAGCGCCGCGGCGCAGCCGATGGGGCTGCCGGCATAGGTGCCGCCCAGGCCGCCGGGCGCGGGAGCGTCCATCACCTCGGCGCGGCCCACCACGCCGGAAATCGGGAAGCCGCCCGCCATCGACTTGGCGGTGGTGATCAGGTCGGGCGCCACGGGCCACTGCTCGCTGGCGAACCAGGTGCCGGTGCGGCCCGCGCCGGTCTGCACCTCGTCGGCAATGATGAGGATGCCGTGGCGGTCCGCCAGCGCGCGCAGGCCCTCGACGAAATCGTTGGGCGCCACGTAGAAGCCGCCTTCGCCCTGCACCGGCTCCAGGATGAAGGCCGCCACGCGCTCGGGCTCGATGTCGTTCTTGAACAGCAGCTCGACCGAATGCAGCGCATCGTCCACGCTCACGCCGTGCAGCGCGTTCGGGTACAGCGCGTGGAACACCTCGCCCGGGAACGGGCCGAAGCCGACCTTGTAAGGCGCCACCTTGCCGGTCAGGCCGAGCGTCATCATCGTGCGGCCGTGGTAGCCGCCGGTGAAGGCGATGACGCCGGGACGCCGGGTGTGGGCGCGGGCGATCTTGACCGCGTTCTCCACCGCCTCGGCGCCGGTGCTCAGGAAGACGGACTTCTTCGCGAACTGGCCCGGTGCCAGCGCATTCAGCCGCTCGGCCAGCTCCACGTAAGGTTCGTAGGCCACCACCTGGAAGCAGGTGTGCGAATAGAGGTCTGCCTGCGCCTTGACGGCGGCCGTGATCTCCGGGTGGCAGTGGCCGGTATTGAGCACCGCGATGCCGCCGGCGAAGTCGATGTAGCGGCGGCCCTCCACGTCCCACAGCTCGGCGTTGGCGGCCCGGCTGACGAAGATTTCATGGGCCTGGCCGACGCCGCGGGCGACTGCCGCGCTGCGGCGGGCCATGAGGACGGCATTGCTGAGGTGGGGTTCGCGTTGCATGGTACGACCTGTGCTTTGGTGCTTGGAGGAAGGAATCCCGGCACTCTAGGTCGCACGATTCGGTCCGGCCATGTACACCGGAAGCGATCGATCGGAAGACTGTACTGGTCTTGTATCCTGTACATACTTTCCTCAATATGGTGCAGGCCGGTCTGCCGGAGACACCCCCGATGCTCATTCTTCGCCCCGAACAGCCGACGCCACTGGTCAGCCAGATCGTTGAAGGGCTGCGCGGACTGATCGGCTCGCAGAAGCTCAAGGCCGACAGCAAGCTGCCGTCGATCCGCGCCTTTGCAGCGGCCCACGGCGTCAGTGTCTTCACGGTGGTCGAGGCCTACGACCGGCTGGTGGCCCAGGGCCTGCTGGTCTCGCGTGCCAATGCGGGTTTCTTCGTCAAGCGGCGCAGCGAGGACAGTGCCGCCGGATCGGCCATCGCACCCCGGCCGGACCCCCGCTTCGACGCCCGCTGGTACCTGCAGCAGATCTTCGAGAACCGCAACCTGCCGCTCAAGCCAGGCTGCGGCTGGCTGCCGCACGACTGGCTGTTCGAGGACGGCATGCGCCGCAGCCTGCGCCACCTGGCTTCCGAGGGCACCGACATCGGCGGCTACGGCCTGCCCTTCGGCCACATGGCGCTGCGCATGGCGACGGCCGAGGCGCTTTCGGAGCAGCAGATCGTGGTCGAGGCCGCCCAGGTCCTGCTGACCCAGGGCTCGAGTCAGGCGCTGGACCTGGTCGCGCGACGTCTGCTCAAGCCGGGCGATTCGGTGCTGGTGGACGACCCGGGCTATCCGAACCTGATGTTCATGCTGCGCTTCCTGGGTGTGGAGATCGTCGGCGTGCCGCGCACTCCTGCGGGCTACGACATGCCCGCGCTCGAGGCGCTGCTCGCGGTGCACCGGCCCAAGGCCTTCTTCACCCAGCCCCGGTTGCAGAGCCCGACCTGCTCGATGGCCTCGCTGCCGCAACTGGTGCAACTGCTTCAATTGGCCCAGACGCACGACTTCACGCTGGTCGAGAACGACATCTACGCCGAGATGGACGCATCGATGCGCCCCTCGCTCGCCAGCCTGGGGCAGTTGCGCCGCGTGGTCTACGTGAGCAGCTACTCGAAGACCATCTCGCCGAACATCCGCGTCGGCTACGTGGCCGCGCAGCCGGAGCTGCTCGAAGACCTGGCACAGCTCAAGATGATCTCGGGCCTCACCTCGTCCGACATCACCGAGCGCCTGGCCTTCGGTACCGTGACCGACGGCCGCTGGCGCAAGCATCTCAAGGCCCTGCGCGAGCGCCTCGCGCAGGCACAGGGCAGCGTAGCGAGGCGGCTGGGCGGCCTGGGCTTCGAGCTGTTCCACGAAGCGGCGGCCGGCATGTACCTGTGGGCCCGCCACCCGGACATTACCGACAGCGCCGAGCTCTCGCGCCGCGCCGCGGCGGAAGGAATCATGCTCGGCCCGGGCCAGCTGTTCCTGGTCAACCCGCATCCCACCGGCTGGCTGCGCTTCAACGTGGCCTTCAGCGAAGACGAGCGGCTGTGGCGCTTCCTGGAGCGCAACATCGAAGAACACAGGCACGACTGAAGACGCGACCGACAGGGCTCGCAATAGCCCGCAAGCAGGCGCACAATGGCTCCAACCCTTGGCGCAGGCGCATCCTGAATCAGCCATGGCGGAGTAAACATGTGAGGGGATGAAGCGCCGCGGCGGGGCTACGCAAGGAGCCATGTCATGACCCGCTTCATCGATGTTCACAGCCTGGTCCGCCTGGTGGACGAGACCGGTGTTCCGCAGTTCCTCACCGCGCTGGCCGACGCGCTGCGCGACGACTTCATGCGGTGGCGGGAGTTCGACAAGAAGGCGCGCGTAGCCAGCCATTCGCACCTCGGCGTGATCGAGCTGATGCCGGTGGCCGACGACGGCGCCTACGCCTTCAAGTACGTCAACGGGCATCCGCACAACACCCAGGTCGGGTTGCCGACCGTCATGGCCTTCGGCGTGCTGGCCGAGGTCGACACGGGTTACCCCGTGCTGCTTTCCGAACTCACGCTCACCACCGCGCTGCGCACGGCAGCCACTTCCGCGATGGCGGCGAAGGCGCTGGCGCGACCCGATTCGCGCAGCCTCGCGCTGATCGGCAACGGCTCGCAGAGCGAGTTCCAGGCGCTGGCCTTCCATGCGCTGCTTGGCATCGAGGAAGTGCGCGTGTACGACATCGATCCGCACGCCACCGACAAGCTGGTGCGCCACCTCGCGGCCTGCACGCCTCTGGAGATCGTGCGCGCGCGCTCGGTGGCCGAGGCGGTGCGCGGCGCGGACATCGTCACCACCGTCACCGCCTACCAGGGGCGCGCGACCGTGCTCACGCCCGACATGATCGAGCCGGGCATGCACATCAACGCGGTGGGCGGCGATTCGCCCGGCAAGACCGAGCTGCATCCCGGCGTGCTCGGCAAGGCGCGCGTGTTCGTCGAGTACGAGCCGCAGACCCGCGTCGAAGGCGAGATCCAGCAGGTGGCCGCCGACTTCCCGGTGCAGGAGCTCTGGCGCGTGCTGCTCGGCGAGGTGCCCGGCCGCGAGAGCCCCGCGCAGGTCACGCTGTTCGACTCGGTGGGCTTCGCGCTGGAGGACTACACGGCGCTGCGCTACATCCAGCGCATCGCCATGGAGCGAGGCATCGGCCGGCAGATCGCGCTGGTGCCGGAGCTCGACGACCCGAAGGACCTGTTCGGGCTCACCGCCTCGGGGCGGCGCCGGGCGGTGCTGCGGCGTGCGGCATGATGGGCGGCTTCACCACCGCCGATCCTGCCTTTCCTCTTCCATGCTCACCATCTACAACGACCAGCACGTTCTCCATCAGGGCAAAGTCGAGATGTTCCGCGGCGAGCTCGTGCCGTGCTTCGAGGTGCCCGCCCGCGTCGATCATGTGAAGAGCGAGCTGGAGCGCAGGGGCCTCGGCTCGCTGCAGGCGCCCGATGCCTTCGACGAATCGCTGCTCGCCAAGGTGCATGCGCCGCGCTACCTGGACTTCATCGCGCACGCCTGGGACGAGTGGGTGGCGCTGGACCCGGCCAACGCGACGCGCGACGCGCTGCCTTCGTACTGGCCCACGCGCGGCATGCGCAGCGACGTGCTGCCCAAGAGCTTTCCGGCGCGCATGGGGCTGTTCTCCTTCGACGCGGGCACGCCGCTGATGGCCGGCAGCTGGGCTGCGGCACGCCACGGCGCCGCCTGCGCGTGGACCGCGGCACGGCGCGTCATCGGCGGCGAGCGCTCCGCCTTCGCGCTGACGCGGCCACCGGGCCACCATGCGGGCGCCGATTTCTTCGGCGGCTACTGCTTCCTCAACAACGCCGCCGTGGCGGCGCAGGCGCTGCGCGATGCGGGCGTCGAACGCGTCGCGGTGCTCGACGTCGACTATCACCACGGCAACGGCACGCAGGCCATCTTCTACGAGCGCGACGACGTGCATTTCGCGAGCCTGCACGGCGATCCGCTGACCGACTACCCCTACTACCTGGGCCACGCCGACGAGCGCGGCGCCGGAAGAGGCGAGGGCTTCAACCACAACCTGCCGCTGCCGCGCGGCACGGACTTCACGGCCTGGCGCGCGGCGCTGAAGACTGCGCTGGCCCGCATCGCCGAAGTGAAGGCCGGCGCGCTGGTGGTCTCGCTCGGCGTCGACACCTTCGAGGGCGATCCGATCTCCGGCTTCAAGCTCAGGAGCGACGACTACCTGCGCATGGGCGAGGACCTCGCGCGCGCCGGATTGCCGACGGTGTTCGTGTTCGAAGGCGGTTACGCGGTGGCCGAGGTGGGCGTCAACGCGGTGAACGTGATCGAGGGGTTCGGGCAGTTCTGACCGGCTGACGCGCAGGCGACTCGGATCTCACGAATCGCCCCGGTTTCGCGGGGAAATCAGGGCAGCCCCGATTGCCTTCGCCGATGCGGCGGGGCCCAATCGGCGCTTTCAAAGTCAGGACCCAGTCAGCCATGCTCCGCCGCTCCACCTTCCTCCGTACCGCCGCCGCACTCGTCGCGGGCTGCGGGCTCGCCCTCCCGATGGCGGCGCTCGCGCAGGCCTTTCCCGCCAAGCCCATCAAGCTGGTGATCGCCTTCCCGGCCGGCGGCCCGACCGACATCACCATGCGCCAGCTCGCCGAGAACGCGAGCAAGATCCTCGGCCAGCCGGTGATCATCGACAACAAGCCCGGCGCCGGCGGCACGCTGCCCGCGCAGGCGCTGCAGACCGCGCAGCCCGACGGCTACACCGTCGCGCAGATCCCGCTGGGCGTGTTCCGCCTGGGCTACACGACCAAGATCAACTGGGACCCGCTGAAGGACATCACGTACGTGCTGAACGTCACCGGCTACGCCTTCGGCATCGTGGTGCCGGCCGACAGCCCCTTCAAGACCTGGGCCGACTTCGTCGCCTACGCCAAGGCCAACCCCGGCAAGCTTACCTACGGCTCGACCGGCACGCTGACCAGCCCGCACCTGACGACAGAAATCGTCGCGCAGAAGGCCGGCATCCAGCTGCAGCACGTGCCCTACAAGGGCAGCGCCGACCTGATGCTCGCGGTGGTCAGCGGCCAGCTGATGGCCGCTGCCGACAGCACCGGCTTCGCGCCGCAGGTCGAGGCCGGCAAGCTGCGCGTGCTCAACACCTGGGGCGAGAAGCGCCTGGCCAAGTTCCCCGACGCGCCCACGCTGAAGGAGCTGGGCTACGACGTGGTGCAGAACTCGCCCTTCGGCATCGGCGCGCCCAAGGGCACGTCGCCCGAGGTGGTGAAGAAGCTGCACGACGCCTTCAAGCAGGCGATGGAAGAGCCGAGCTACGTGGCCTCGCTGGGCCGCTACGACATGCTGCCGAACTACATGAGCTCGGCGACTTACACCAAGTTCGCGCAGGACACGGTGGTGCGCGAGAAGGCCATCATCGACAAGCTGGGCCTGGCGAAGGAAGTCAAGACGAACTGAGCGAGCTGAGGACGAAGAGCTCGTCCACCAGCCGGGACGCCAGTTCCGGGTGCACCGCATCGCCCCCGAAAACCAGCCGGAACACGATCGGCGCGATCAGGTGATCGATCACCTGCTGCGGCTCGGGTGCGCGCTCGCCCCGGGCGTGCGCCTGCTCGACCAGCGTCAGCGCTTCCCTGCGGCGGTTGCGCAGGCAGTCGGTGTCGGAGTTGCCGTTGGCCAGCGCGGCCGCGGCTTTCAGCAACGAGGTATTGCACGGCTTGGCCAGGTGCTCGATGAGCTCGCGCGCCCAGGCTTCCAGGTCGGCGCGCAGGGTGCCCGTGTCGGGCAGCGGGCGGTTCGGGTCCAGCCGGTGGGTGGCCGTCTCGGCCAGCAGGCCCTGCAGGTCGCCCCAGCGCCGATAGATGCTGGAGGCGCTGACGCCCGCGCGCTCGGCCACGGCCGGCACCGTCACGCGCTCCCGTCCCTGCTCCGCGACCAGCTCTTCGAGGGCGGTGCGCACCAGTGCCTGCACCTGGGCACTGCGGCCACCGGGACGCTTGTTGGGGAGGGCGATGTCGGTCATGGTTTGGACTTTAACGCAAAGATATTTGCTTTAGAAGGTTCTCAGGTATAGAATCGCAAAAGCAAAAAAAGTTGCATTAAGGATTCGCCATGCCGTCCTCCTGCCCCGAACTCGCATCCGCCACCGCCGAGATCGCCGCCCGTTCAAAGCCCTGGCGGCTGCCGCAACGCGCTGCCTTTCCGCTGCTGGCCGCGGTGCTGTTCGCCTTCTTCTTCGCGGCTGCCGCGCCTTCGCCGCTCTTCGTGGTGTTCCAGCATGCGTGGCACTTCTCGTCCTCGCTGCTCACGGTGGCCTTCGCTGTCTATGCGATCGCGCTGCTGGTTTCGTTGTTGATCGCGGGCTCGCTGTCGGACCACATCGGGCGGCGGCCGGTGGTGCTGGCGGCGCTGGTGCTGCAGGCGGTGGCGATGGGGCTTTTCCTGCTCGCGAACGGCATCGGCGGGCTGATCGCCGCGCGCGTGGTGCAGGGCATTGCCACCGGCGTCGCGAGCGGCGCGCTGAGCGCGGCGGTGGTCGAGGCCGCGCCGGCCGCGCGCAAGCGGCTGGGCGCGATGATCACGAGCGTGTCGCCGCTGGCCGGTCTGGCCCTGGGCGCGCTGCTGACGGGCGTGGCGGTGAAGTTCTCGCTGCAGCCTGTGATGCTGGTGTTCGGCGTGCTGGCCGCGGTGTTCGCGCTGGGTGCGGCGGTGGTGCTGTGGATGCCCGAGACCGTCACGCCGCGTGCAGGTGCGCTGGCCTCGCTGGTTCCGCGCGTGTCGATTCCCGCCCAGGCCAGGGCCGAGTTCGCTCGCGGGCTGCCGGTGTTCGTCGTGGTGTGGGCGCTCGGTGGGCTGTACCTGTCGCTGGCGCCTTCGCTGATGCTGCACGTGTTCGGCATCGACAACGGCGTGGTCAACGGCCTCACGGTGGCGGTGCTGTCGGGCATGGGGGCGATCGCGCCCACCTTGCTCGCGCGCTTTGCCGCGCCGAAGCCCGTCATCCTCGGCATGGCGAGCATCGCCGCAGGGCTGGTGCTGCTGCTGGCTTCGCTCGCAACGCGCTCGCTCGCGCTGTTCTTCGTCGGCACGGCGGTGGCGGGCCTGGGCTTCGGCGGCGCGTTTTCCGCGCTGGTGCAGACGCTGGCGCCGATGGCGCAGTCGCACGAGCGCGGCGAACTGTTCGCTGCGATCTTCGTCGTGAGCTATCTCGCGTTCAGCCTGCCGGCGATGCTGGCGGGCTTCCTGGTGGCGCCGCTGGGTCTGCTGAACACCACCGAAGGCTATGCAGCGGTGCTGCTGTTGACCGCCGCCTTCGGTGTCTGGAACCAGTGGGCGGGCCTGCGTCGGCGCTTGCGCGAGCTGCCAGTGAGCGAATAGCCGCGAGGCGCTTCGGGTCAGGAAACAGTCAGGACACTCATGTCAAGAGCCTTGGCCCTTCGACGGCCAAGTGTTTACCCTATGTAATTCGTTTGTCTTCCACGGTGGAAACACTCCGATGCAGTCTTGTGGCGTGAAAGCCCGGGCTCTTAACAGCTGCATCTGAATCGGAGCGGCAACTTCCCCATCCTGGAGTGATACGAATGAAGAAATCCCTGCTTGTTCTGGCTGCCATGGCGGCCTGCGGTGCCGCATCGGCGCAATCGACCGTGACGCTGTTCGGCGTGGTCGATGCCGCCTACCGCAACGTGTCGAACAAGAGCGAGTCGATCCCGGCTACCCCCTTCACCCCCTTCTACAGCGTGAAGGCCAGCCGCAGCGAACTGGCCAATTCGGGCCTGAGCTCCAGCCGTCTCGGCTTCCGCGGCGTGGAAGACCTGGGCGGCGGCCTGTCGGCCAGCTTCTGGCTCGAAGCCCCGATCACCAACGACGACGGCGCCACCGGCGTCTCCAACTTCACCCGCCGCTCGACGGTGAGCATTGCCGGCGGCTTCGGTGAAATCCGCCTGGGCCGCGACAAGACCGCCACCGTGCTGAACGACGAGCAGTTCGACCCGTTCGCCGACACCGGCATCGGCGGCTCGCTGATCATCGACGCCAACGAAGCCAGCGTGTCGGGCACCGGCTACGGCAGCAACAGCACGTACAAGCGCGCCGGCAACATGGTTCAGTACTTCCTGCCGCGCAACCTGGGCGGCTTCTACGGCAACGTGGGCTACAGCTTCCACGAAATCACCCGCACGTCGCCCGACACTTTGGCCGGCGCCGACCGCACCAACACCGGCCGCCACATCGGCGGTCGTGTCGGCTATGCCTCGGGTCCGTTCGACGTCGCCGCCAGCTACGCGCAGAACGACACCAGCTTCACCACCGGCACCGGCGCGGCCGCCGTGGCGCGCCCGGGCAAGATCAAGACCTTCAATCTCGGCGCGACCTACGACTTCGGCGTGGCCAAGGTGTTCGGCGAGTACTCGCGCTCGAAGGATCAGCGCGATCCGCTGAACGTCTTCACCCGCGTGCCCAGCACGGACCTGACCGGCTACCTGATCGGCGTGACCGTGCCGATCGGCCCGGGCCAGATCCGCGCCTCGTACTCGCAGGTCAAGTACGACTTCAACCGCGCGCCGGCCCTCTTCGCGGTGAACGCTCCCGATCCGAAGTCCAACAAGTTCTCGCTGGGCTACGTGCACAACCTGTCGAAGCGCACCGCGCTCTACGCCACGGTCGCTCGCGTCAGCAACAAGAACGGCGCGGGCAACACGGTCGGTGCCGGCCCGTCGTACGTCGCCACGTACAACCGCGTGGCGCTGCAGCCCAAGACGTCGACCGGCTACGAGTTCGGCATCCGCCACGCCTTCTGAGCCCCGGCGGCTACACGCAACCCTTTCTCCAAGGAGCCTTCACCGGTCCTTTTCGCCCGCCTCGCGCGGGCTTTTTTTCGTCCGTGTGTTGTTTGTTCGCTGCGCCGTGTCGCGCAGCGAGATGCTCAGCGCTCGGGGTGGGCGGCCCGGGCCGAGAGAATCGCGCGCGCCGCCTCGGCGAACCCCGTGCCGCGTTCGCCCTGCGTCACGTAGCGCGGCAGGTGCTCGAGCTGCGGCACGAAGCGCGCGACGTTCGCCACGCCGATGCTGTGCGCGAAGCTGCGGAACATCAGCTGGTCGTTGGTGGAGTCGCCCACGTAGGCCCAGCGGTCCATCTCGTCGTCGAGCGTGCGGCCCCACAGTTCGCGTGCGATCCAGCGCGCGCCTTCGAGCTTGTCGTTGTCGCCGTACCAGCCGTTGATGTGGATGCTGCTCACGGTGGCGTGCATGCCTTCGCCGCGCATCAGCGCCACCACCCGCGCGATGGTGGCGTCGCTCAGCTGCACGAACTCGCTGTGGTCGATGGCGATGTCGGTCTCGCGCCCCGGCGAGTCGGTGGCGCGGCCCACGCCCGGCAGTTCGCGCTCGATGCGCTCCAGCACGGCCTGCATGCGCGCGAAGTTGGCGACGCGCGTGGGCTCGTCCTGCTGGTAGCGCTTCTCCACGCGGCCGTCGGCCGAAGGCAGCAGCG
The DNA here is from genome assembly GCF_003965815.1 of Variovorax gossypii. Classification (GTDB taxonomy): domain Bacteria; phylum Pseudomonadota; class Gammaproteobacteria; order Burkholderiales; family Burkholderiaceae_C; genus Variovorax; species Variovorax gossypii. The sequence continues at coordinate 218,114 of NZ_RXOE01000007.1, forward strand.
CCACCGCGCCGTTCTCGGCCACGATGGCATCGACGGGCCAGCTGTTCACGAAGGGCAGGCTCCAGCCCACCGGGCGGCCCGTGATCGCCACCACCGACAACCCCGCCGCCTTGAGCTCGCCCAGCGCCTGCAGCGCGTCGGGCGTGATCGCGCCGTCGTGGGTCAGCGTGTCGTCGATGTCGGTGAAGACTCCGACGAGGGCGTCGCGCGCGGCAGCCTCCCAGCGGGACAGCGGCAGCAGGTGGTGGGGCGAGGAGGGCAGCGGAGGCTGGGGGAGCGATGGGGGCATGGCGATCGAACCGGAAGGAGCAGCGATCGTACCGGTGCTTTCGTGTAGCATCCCGCCCCCGCCGTGCCCTCGAGGCCGGCGCGGCGCTCTCCATGCCCCACATCCTCGTCGACAACCTCCGCAAGACCTACCGCATCTCCGAACGCGACCCCGGCGTGATGGGCGCGCTGCGCGGCCTCGTGCAGCGCCGTCATCGCACGGTGGAGGCGCTCTCGGGCGTGTCGTTCTCGCTGGAGCGCGGCGAGCTGCTGGGCTTCATCGGGCCGAACGGCGCGGGCAAGTCGACCACCATCAAGATCCTCTCGGGCATCCTGCGGCCCGACGGCGGGCGCGTGGAGATCGACGGGCGCGACCCTTTCACCGACCGCGAGCGCCACGTGGCGCGCATCGGCGTGGTCTTCGGCCAGCGCACGCAGCTGTGGTGGGACCTGCCCGTGGGCGACGGCTTCGACCTGCTGCGCGACATCTACCGCGTGGACTCGGCGCGCTACCGCCGCACGCGCGACGAACTGGTGGCGCTGCTGAACCTGGAGCGCGTGCTCGCGCAGCCGGTGCGGCAACTCTCGCTGGGCCAGCGCATGCGCGCCGAGATCGCTGCTGCGCTGCTGCACGAGCCCGACATCCTGTTCCTCGACGAGCCGACCATCGGCCTCGACGCGCCTTCGAAGCTGGCCGTGCGCGACTTCGTGCGCCGCGCCAACCGCGAGCGAGGCACCACCGTGCTGCTGACCACGCACGACATGCACGACATCGAGGCGCTGGCCCGGCGCGTGATCATCATCGGCCACGGCCGCGTGCTGGCCGACAGCCCGGTCGAGGCGCTGCGCGCGCAGGTGATGGCCGAGCGCCGCCTCGTCGTCGATTTCGCGCAGGGCGCCGAGCTGCCCGCGCAGGTGGACGGCGCACGGGTGCATTCGCGCGACGGCCAGACGCTGGTGCTCGACTTCGATCCGGCGCAGACCGCGGCACCGGCGCTCATCGCGCGCATCGCCGCCGCGCACGCGGTGGAGGACATCCGCCTCGAAGGCCTGGCGATCGAGGCCGTGATCGCGCGTTTCTACGCCATGCACGGAGCCGCCGAAGCATGACGGCGATGAGCCCGCACGATCTCGCGCGGCCCTACATCGCGGCCTTCGCATCGCGCTTCCAGCAGATGCTGCAGTACCGCACCGCCGCGCTCGCCGGTTTCGCCGCGCAGTGCTGGTGGGGCGGCATCAAGGTGATGGTGTTCGCGGCCTTCTATGGCGGCGCGACAGCCTCGGGCGCCAGCACGTCGATGTCGCTCGCCCAGGCCGTCACCTACACATGGCTGGCGCAGGGGCTGCTCGTGCTCCTGCCCTGGCTGGGCGATCCGGAAGTGGCGCAGGCGGTGCGCACCGGCGCCGTAGCCTACGACCGCCTGCGCCCCGTGGACGCCTATGCGCTGTGGTTCGTGCGCAGCGCCGGCTGGATCGCCGCGCGCGTGCTGCCGCGCATCGCGCTGATGGCGGCCTTCGCGATGGTCGCGTTGCCGCTGCTCGGCTTGGGCGAGTGGGCATGGCAGCTCCCGGCGGGCGCGGCGGCGGGGCTCGCCTTCGCGCTCTCGTCGGTCTTCGCGCTGCTGCTCTCCACGTCGATGGTGATGCTGCTGAACGTCGCGGCCACCGCCGCGCTCAACGAACGCGGCATCAGCGCGGTGACCACGCCCGTGGTCATCGTGTTCTCGGGCAACCTGCTGCCGCTCGCGATGCTGCCCGACGCCTGGCAGGCCGCGCTGCTGCTCCAGCCGCTGGCCGGGCTGATGGACATTCCGGCGCGGCTCTACTTCGGGCAGCTGCAGGGCTGGCAGGCCGTCGGCGGGCTGGGGCTGCAGGTCTTCTGGATCGCCGTGCTCGTGGCGCTGGGGCACATGGCGATGGGCCGCACGATGCGCAGCCTCCAGGTGCAGGGCGGGTGAGGGCGATGGGATCGATTCCGCTTTTCTTCCGGCTGGTGGGCGCGTCCATCGGCGGCCAGGCGCGCTACCCGGCCTCGGCGCTGATGACGACGGTCGGCCAGTTCCTCGGCACCGGCATCGAGGCCGTCGCCGTGTGGGCGCTGTTCCACCGATTCGGCGACGTGCAGGGCTGGCGCATCGGCGAGGTGGCGCTGTTCTACGGTCTCGTGAACTGCATGTTCGCGCTGGCCGATGCGCTGGGGCGCGGCTTCGACGTGCTGGGCACCGAGTTCCTGCGCACCGGCGCCTTCGACCGCCTGCTGTTGCGTCCGCGTCCGCTCTCGCTGCAGCTCATGGGCAACGACTTCCGCATCAGCCGGCTGGGCCGCCTGCTGCAGGGGCTGGCGATGATTGCGTTCGCGACGCAGCAGATGGGCATCGCGTGGACACCGGGCGCCGTCGCCATCGCGCTGCTTGCCGTCGCGGGCGGCGTGGCGCTGTTCCTGGGCATCCTGGTGCTGCAGGGCACGCTGGCCTTCTGGACCGTCGAGAGCCTGGAGATCGCGAACGTGCTGACCTACGGCGGCGTGCAGGCGGCGCAGTACCCGCTGGCGCTCTATGCGCGATGGTTCCGGCGCGTGCTGACCTTCATCGTGCCGCTGGCCTGCGTGGCCTACTACCCGGTGCTGGCGATTCTGGGGAAGGCCGATCCGCTCGGTGCGCCGGCATGGGTGGGCTTGGTGTCGCCGCTCGCGGGGGGCGTGTTTCTCGCGGCGGCGTTCGGGGTGTGGCGCATCGGGTTGCGCCACTACGCTTCGACGGGGAGCTGAGAAGGCCTCAGCCGATCAGGAAGCGCACGCGGTAGCGCAGCGTTCGTGTGCGCCTGGCTCCCGCCAATTCCTCGAAGTCGTCCCCAGGGCCGGCGGACGCCAGTGCCACGGCACCACCCGCATACCCCCAGTTGCGATCGCCGTAGGCACCCGAGTTGTCCGCTTGCGAACCAAGCTCCTCGACCTGCGCGACCGCGCCCAGCGTGACACCCGCTTCCTTCGCAAGAATCGACGCCTTGCTGCGCGCATGCCGGATCGCGGCCATGCGTGCCTCGGCTTCCGCGTCGTCCTGCGCTTCGAAGCGGGGCTGCTGCATGTCGACGCCCATGGTGTAGCGCGAGTTCGTGAACAGCGGTTCGAGCGCGTCGAGTGCCTGATAGAGACGGCGCGTTTCCTTGCAGGCGATCAGCACGCGGTGCGCCACTTCCTGGCCCACGCTGCGCTTCAGATACCAGGGCTGCCAGGCGTCGCGCCCGCCTTCGGTGATCTCGTCAGGCGTGAGGCCGGCTTCTTTCAGCGTCCGGATCGCGTCGTTGCGCAGCTTGGTCGCTTCGGCCAGTGCCACCTCGGTCTTCGATGCCTTGACGGTGATCGTCAGGGCGGCGCGTTGCTCGACGATCGTTTCGGTCAAGTCGCCGAGCCCCGCCACCTGGATGTAGGTTTCCATGGCGAATGCCTATCCCGCGCTCTGCAGCGCCAGCCCCGCATGCTCGCGCAGCGGATGGAAGTGGATCTTCGGAAAGCGCTCCTGCGCCAGCCGCACGTCGTACGGCGAGGTGCACAGGAAGGCCAGCGTGTCGGCCGCATCCTTCGCCATGCGCTGCGGGTACGCGTTGACGAACTCGCGCAGCTCGGCCGGCGTGTCGGCCGTGATCCAGCGCGCGCCGGTGTACTGGCAGCCCTCCAGCTTCACGTCGGCGTCGTACTCGGCCTTCAGGCGGTGCTGCACCACTTCGAACTGCAGCTGGCCGACCGCGCCCAGCAGCATCGGGCCGCCGATCTCGGGGCGGAACACCTGGATCGCGCCTTCCTCGCCGAGCTGGGCCAGGCCCTGCTGCAGCTGCTTGGTGCGCAGCGGGTTCTTCAGGATCACGGTCATGAAGAGTTCGGGAGCGAAGAAGGGCAGGCCGGTGAACTGCAGGCTCGCGCCGTCGGTGATGGTGTCGCCCAGCTGCACGCCGCCGTGCGTGGTGAAGCCCACGATGTCGCCCGCGTAGGCCTCTTCCACCGCCTCGCGGCGCTGGCTCATGAAGGTCACGACGCTGGTGGGGCGCAGTTCCTTGGCGGTGCGCTGCACCTTCAGCTTCATGCCCGGCGTGTACTTGCCCGAGGCCATGCGCACGAAGGCGATGCGGTCGCGGTGGTTGGCGTCCATGTTGGCCTGCACCTTGAAGACCACGCCCGCGAAGTCCTTGTCCTCGGGCTGGATCTCCTTGACCACCGGCTGGCGGTTGACCAGCGTGGTGCTGGTGCGCGAGCGCGGCGAGGGCGCCAGGTCGACCAGCGCGTCGAGCACTTCCATCACGCCGAAGTTGTTCACGCCGGAGCCGAAGAACACGGGCGTCTGCTTGCCGGCCAGGAAGGCCTCGCGGTCCCAGGCGGGCGATGCGCCGGTGGCGAGCTCCATGCTTTCCATGGCGGTCTCGAAGTCGGCGCCGAAGCGCTTGACCAGCGTGTCGCGCTCGGCGAGCGGGATGGTCTCGAAGTCCTGCGGCAGCCGCTCGCTGCCCGACTCGAACACCGTCATCGCCTGCGTGCGCAGGTTCATGATCCCGCGGAAGCTCTTGCCCTGGCCCACGGGCCAGGTCATGGGCACGCAGGGCATGCCCAGCTCGCGCTCCACCTCGTCGAGGATGTCCAGCGGCTCGCGCACTTCGCGGTCCATCTTGTTGACGAAGGTGATGATGGGCGTGTCGCGCTGGCGGCAGACCTCGATCAGCCGCCGCGTCTGCGCTTCCACGCCGTTGGCCGCGTCGATCACCATCAGCGCCGAGTCGACGGCGGTGAGCACGCGGTAGGTGTCTTCCGAGAAGTCCTTGTGGCCGGGCGTGTCGAGCAGGTTGATGACGTGGTCGCGGTAGACCATCTGCATCACCGACGAGGCCACGGAAATGCCGCGCTGCTTCTCGATTTCCATCCAGTCGGAGGTGGCATGGCGCGAGGCCTTGCGCGCCTTCACCGAGCCGGCGATCTGGATCGCGCCGGAGAAAAGCAGCAGCTTTTCGGTCAGCGTGGTCTTGCCGGCGTCAGGGTGGGAAATGATCGCGAAGGTGCGGCGGCGGCGGGTTTCGGCTACGAAAGACAAGGTGGGCAATCTGCGGGGGGAATCCGCGATTTTAAAAGGCCGGCGGTTTCCGCCCCCGCCGGCCCGTGCGAAGGGGCACTTCAGCCCCCGAGCGCCTCGCCCATCCCATACGCCCGCATCTGCGCCTCGAACCGCGCCACGTCCTGGCTCAGCACCACCAGGTCGTGCGTCAGCCCCTGGCGGTCCTTCACGTGCTTGCCCAGCAGCGCCTCGGGCTTGAAGCCCAGGGCCTGGAAGACGGCGATGGCGCCGCGCTGGTCGACGGTCATGCGGGCGACGAGCTTTTCCGCTCCGCGCTCGATGGCCAGCGCGCAGGCCTCGCGCGCGAGCTTGTGGCCCAGGCCGCTGCCTCGCAGCTCGGGTGCGGCGAGCACGCGAAGCTCGGCGACGTGGCTGGACCAGGAATGCGGATCGCGGATCACCGCCGCGCAGCCGAGCACCGCCTCGTCGCGCACCGCGAGCACGCTGTCGATGTCGCCGCGCTCGATGGCGCGCACCCAGGCGCTCATCACCTTGGGCTGGGTGATGTCGCGCGGCAAAAAGAGCAGGTCGTGCGCCGGCAAGGCCTGCGCGAAGGCGAGCACGGCGCCGGCGTCTTCCGCGCCCATGAGGCGCAGGACGATGCTGCCCTCGCTGCTCGTCACGGTGCGCGGGTAGGTCCGCGAGAAAGAGTCGGTCACGATGGTGATGCTCATGTCGATCGCACTCCAAGCCATTCGTCGAGTTTGGGCCACAGCCTGCGCACGGCGTTCGGGCCGGCGGCGAGGCTGACGTGGCCACCCTTGAGCACCACCTCTTCCTTGTCGGTGGAGCCTATGCCGGCGACGAGCGGCTGGCCGGCCTCGTACGGAACGATGTGGTCGTGCTGCGCGAGCGCGTGCAGCACCGGCACCTTGATGTTCTTCAGCTGCACCTTGCGCCCGCCGAGCACCAGTTCGCCCTTGAGCAGCTTGTTGCCCCACATCAGTTCCTTGACGGTCTGGCGGAAGTACTCGCCGGCCAGCGGCAGCATCTCGTTGCCCCAGCGGTCGAACATGCGGTACGACTTGACGAACTCGTCGTTGTCCATGTTGTCCCACAGCTGCACCATGCCGGCGCTCCGGCCCGCGGGGCGCAGCATGTCGAAGGAAGTGAAGAGCATCTCGGGCGGCACGTTGCCCACGGTGTCGATGAGCCGGTCGACATCGAAGTAGCGGCGGTCCGACCATGCGTGGAACAGCTTCATGCGGCTGAAGTCGACGGGCGTGGTGAAGAGCGCGAGGTTCTTCATCGGCCCGTCGGGGTGCAGCGCGGCGTACAGCGTGGAGAGCACGCCGCCCATGCAGTAGCCCACGAGCGTGATGTCTTCCTCGCCGGAGCGCTCCTGCACGTGCCGGATCGAGTCTGGGATGAAGTCGAGCACGTAGTCCTCGATGCGCAGGTACTTCTCCTGCGGGCGCGGCGCGTTCCAGTCCATCATGTAGACGTCGTAGCCGCGCAGCAGCAGGTGCTCGACCATGCTCTGGCCCGGCGCGAGGTCGAGGATGTAGCCGCGGTTGGTGGTCGCCATCACGATCAGCAGGGGCACGCGGTAGATCTCGTCGACCATCGGCCTGTAGTGGTACAGGCTCAGCGTGCCCCGGCGGTGGATTTCGTCCTTGGGCGTCTGGCCGACGGAGGGCGCGGTCGAGGCGAGGAAGTCCAGGCCCTTGATGTTGCGCTGGATCGCGCGCTCGATCTCGGCGGCGATGTCGGGCAGGGCGAAGGTGTCGTCTGCCGCTGCGGTCATGACGGGCGCTTTCCGGCGGGCTTGCGCGTACGGGCCGGTGCTGGGGGGGCTTTCGATGCCGTCGGCGCAGGCGCGGCCGCAGGTGGCTGGCGGGTGCGGCGCGGCCCCGGCGCTGCCTTGGCGGTCGCGGCGGAGGACGCGTTCCCGCCTTCCACCGCGCGGGCGATGCGCGCCAGGTGGTCGTCGATGCGCTGCAGCTGCTCGCCGAGCACCTGCAGGTCGGCGCGCGTGGGCAGGTTCAGCATCGTGAGGTAGCGCGCCATGAGGTCGCCCAGCGCATTCTGCGCGGTGAGCGAGGCGTTCATGCCGCCGTGCATGCCCTGGCGGAACGGGTCCGAGGCCATGGTTTCGTTGGCGAATTCGTTGGTGCTCTTTTCCCACTGGGCCGTGAGTTCGCGCCACATGGCCATCGGGTCGAGGGGAGAGAACTTGTTCGTCATGGCGGAAGCTCCCTTCTTGTCTGTCGCCTTGTTCCGTTCGTGCCTGCTGTCTCAGCTGCCCGCGTGCCGCGCCGTGTGCGCCGCGATGGCGTCGACGATCTGCGGCCACATCGGGATCGGCAGCGCGTGCCCCATGCCCGGGATGCGCAGCAGCTGCGCGCCCGGAATCGCATCGGCCACGTCCACGCCGCAGGCCACCGGCACCAGCGGATCGTCGTCGCCGTGGATCACCAGCGTCGGCACGCGCACTTCGCGCAGCGCGGGCTTGCGGTTGCCCGAGGCCAGAATGGCGGCGAGCTGCCGCGCCACGCCGGCCGGGTTGAGTCCGCGCAGAAAGACGAGCTGCGCCTTCTCGGCATCGCGCGCCTCGTCCAGCGGAAAGCTCGCCGGGCCGCGCAATATGCGCCACACCTTGGCGTGGTGCGCCTGGTAGGCATCGAAGGTGGTCGGCGCGGGCGAGAAGAGCACGGCCATCGCCTCGGGCGTCGGCGGCGGCAGGCCCGGCGCGCCGGTGCTCGACATGATGCTGGTGAACGACAGCATCCGCCGCGCGTGGTGGATGCACATCTCCTGCCCGATCGCGCCGCCCATCGAGGCGCCCACGACGTGGGCCCGCTCGATGCCCAGCGCGTCGAGCAGCCCGACGCAGTCGGCCGCCATGTCGCGCAGGTTGTAGGGCGTCCGCAGCGGCTGGCCGGCCATCGCCTGCACCATCAGCGCCTGGATGTCGGGCACGCCCAGCAGCGTGAGGTGCGTCGAGTGGCCGATGTCGCGGTTGTCGAAGCGGATCACGCGGTGCCCGCCGGCCTCGGCGAGCCGGGCGCAGAAGGCGTCGTCCCACGCCACCATCTGCGCGCCGAGGCCCATGACCAGGAGCAGCGGCGAGCCGGCCGGGTCGCCGAAGCTGTCCCAGGCCAGCTCGATGTCGTTGGCGCGCGAGCGCCGCTCCACGCGCGGCGCGACCGTGGTCATGCTTGCGGCTCCGGCTTGTTCCTGCCTGCGGGCTCTTACTTGCGCTGCAGCAGCTTCGTCACTTCGTCCACGTTGGCCTGGATGCGCTGGCGCACCACGTCGAAGGCGTCGGCCTGCGACTTGGCCGCGAGATTGGCCAGCTCCTTGATGTCGTCGATCGCGCGCTGGAACGACTGGCGGCCGAGCTCGTCGAGCTTGGCGAGGTTTTCCTTCGGGTCCTTGCCGGGCATTTCCTTGGCGGCGGCCTGCCACTCGGAAATGGCGCTCTTGATCATCTCTGTCTGCCGCGCCACGACGGTCTGCAGGCCCTGGTAGGACTTCTCGTTGGCCTGCATCAGCGCCGCCAGGTCCTTGCGGCCGCTCTCCAGCAGCTTGCCGGCGCCGCCGGTCAGGTTGAGGTTCTGCAGCCTGTCGGCCATGCCTTTCAGCGGATTGAGCATGTCCGCGGCGTTCGGTGCCGCCTTCTTCGCGCTGGAGGTGCTGCTGCTACTGCTGGCGGTGGTCTTCTTCGCGGCGGCTTTCTTGGCAGTGGCCATGGTGCGGAATCTCCTGTGACGTTGGACGTATGGATGGCGAGGACCAAGCCTGACGGCAAAAATCCCTCGCCACGATACGCCGCGCCGGAGCGCCGCAACGACAAAATTGCCTGCGGGATTTCCCTTGGATGCCCGCCGGGCCTCCCGCTCGCGGCCTCGCCTACATCGGCGGCGCGAAGCCGTTGCGCCCGGCCGTCACGCGCAGCGCCGTGGGCGTGCCGTTCTTCTCCTGCGCGTTGACCAGCACGCGGGCGCCGGGCACCAGCAGCGCATCGGTACCGGGACGGAAGGTGACCACCGGCACGTCGGGTGGCACGACGACGGTCTTCTCGCCGCCCTTGTAGGTCAGGTGCAGCTGCTGGCCGCCGCGCACCGACTTCGGCGCCGCGGCCAGGTCGGCGACGGTGGCGTTGGTCATGGTGCTCTGCGGCAGCAGGTCCCAGGGGCGATGGCCCTCGCCGGTGCCGCGCGCCGCCTCGGGAAAAACCACCACTTCGAGCGCCTTCTGCGTGCCGTCGGCCTGCGGCATGGCGGCGGTGCCGATGAAGCTGCCGCGCTTGATGTCGGAGAGCTTGATCGGATAGACCTCGGAGACGGCCAGGTCGGCAGGGCGGGCGAGCGAGACGACCTCGCCGCCGCGGTCCTGCACCACGAGGGTGCTGGCATCGACGCGAACGAGGGTGCCGCGGATGCGGACGGTTTCGGCGCTCTGGGCCGAGGCGACAGTCGGCAGGGCGGCTGTCAGGCAAAGGGCGGCAACGGCGGCGAGCAGGTGAGCCCTGGACGCGCTGGACGAAGGAATCGGCATGGTGGCTTTCGGGACGATGGGGCTGGCCAATGTACGTCCCGGCGGCGAAACGTGCAGGCGGCCGTCTTAGGCCTGAATGAGCAAGAAAAAAGGCCGCATGCCCCGCGACGCGGCATGCGGCCTTCCGGGCGGGCGCCCGCGGCTTCAGTCGATCAGGTCGATCTCCATCGCGCCGGCCGTGGCCGGGTTGCGCGAGCCGACCATCGCGAAGAGCTTGCTGCTCTGGCTGGCGAAGTGGTAGGCCGGGCCGGCGAAGGTGGCAGCGCGCATGTTGACGGGACCGTTCGTGCCCATGGTGCCCAGGCTCGCGCTGAGCGTGGCGCTGGTGCCGTCGGGCAGCGTCTGCGTGCGCGCGTAGCTGGAGGCGTCGACGGCCGTGCTGCCCCAGCTGCCGCTGGTGGCGCCGCCGCGCGCCGTGACGGTGGGCCATGTCGCGCGCTCCGGCAGGCCGATGCGGAACACAGACCTCGTGGGCGTGGACGGCACGATGCCGGCCGAGAGGTAGATGTTCTCGCTGCCGACGCGCGCGATCGCGAAGCTGCCGTTGTCCGACGGATTGGCCACGTTCACGATGCGCCAGGTGTCCACGGTCGTGCCGGCCGATACGGTGTAGGTCAGCACGGAGGCCGCGGGGCAGATGTCGATGCGGTAGACCACGTTGTCGTTGCACAGGTAGAGCACCGTACCGCCGCTGGCGATCTGGATCTGCGTGATCGACGAGTCGCCGGCGGTGGCCGTCAGGTTGATGCCCAGGCGGTTGTAGGTGCCGTCGAGCGCACTCTGCGTCTTCACCAGCGCGCGCGATGCCACGAAGGGCCGCACGGCATAGCTCTCCGGCGTGACCTGCGCGACCGCGAACGGGAACGAGCCGACCACCGTGTCCGTCGCGAAGCGGAAGCGCGCCGTGTTCGCCGTGCTCGTGATGCGGCTGCTCGCGAAGACGAAGCTGCCGGCCTCAGCCGTGTCCTCGGCGAAGCTGCCCGAGGCGACGGTGCCGGCGCCGTCGGTCATCTCGTAGCGCTTGCTGTCGAGGTTCAGGGCCAGCGTCTGCCGCGAGCCGTTGGTGGCGTAGACCTTGTAGCGGCCGTTGCGTGCATCGGGTGCGGCGCCGGTGTCGATCAGGTTGAGCTGGATGTAGCCCTGCGTGGCGGTGTTGCTGCGCGCGCCGACCAGTACCGAAAGCTCGCCGCCCTGCATCGCGAAGTATTTGCTCGCGCCGCTCATGTTGACGCCGCGGATGCCCAGGGGCTGGTTCGCGTAGGCGGTGCTGTCCACCGGCATCGTCAGCGTTCCGTAGGTGTCGTCCGTGCCGGTGGAGGTGCGCACCGAGCTTGCGGTGTCGATCAGGTTCGTGCCCCAGCTGCCCGTGGTCGACGAGCCGATGCCGCGCGTGGTCGGCCAGCTCGAAGACTCGGGCAGGGCGATGCGCATGAACTGCTGGGCCGGCGAGACGCTGACGCCCCCGCCGAGGTACACGTTCTGGCCGCCGATGCGCGCAACGCGGAAGTTGGCGACGTCGCTGCTGTTGGCAACGTTGGTGGCGACCCAGGCGTCGTCGGTGCCGGCCGTGACCGCGTAGGTGCGCTTCGAGGCGGCGGGGCAGAGGTCGATCTTGTAGATGATCGCGTCGTTGCAGAACTCCAGCACCGTGCCGCTGCCCGACAGGCGCATCGAGAGGATCGACGAGTCCTGCGCGCCGCCGGGGCTGCGCGTGACGCTGAAGCGGTTGTAGGTGCCGTCCAGCAGTGCCGCGGTGGTGACGAAATCGCGCGCTGCCACGAAGGGCTGCGCGGCGTACGCTGCGGGGCTCGAGTACGCGGTCTGGAACGGGAACGCGCCGACGAGGGCGTCGCTCGTCACCCGGAAGCGCGAGGTGTTGGCCGCGGTGGTGATGCGGCTGCTGGCGAACACGTAGGTGCCCGGCTCGGTGAAGTCCTCGGCGAAGGTGCCGGACTCGGGCACGCCGAGGTTGTCCGTCATCGTGTAGCTGCCGGCGTCGAAGTCGACCGAGAGCTGCTGCTGCGTGCCGTTGGCCGCGTAGACGCGGTAGCTGCCGTTGCGCACGTCGGGCGTGGCCAGGGTCTTGGTGGCCTGGGCTTCCGGCTTGGAGCTGCCGCCTGCCGACAGCGACAGGCCGCCGGAGCTGCCGCCGCCTCCTCCTCCGCAGGCCGCCAGCAGGGCGGCCATGCTCAGGCTTGCGAGATACCTTGTCATCCTCATGTGTTGTTCCCTCTTGTTTTCAGAACGGGCCCTGCAGCGAGCCGGCTGGCTCCTGAACCTGGCCCGGGGGAAATCGTAACCAGAGGTCAATGCAACGCCGAGGCTGGCGGATGTCAGCCGATGCCCGGCCGAATCCCGCAGCATTGGCGCGGACGGCCGCGGCGACTACAATCCGCCCCTCCGAGGAGCGTTGCAGCGCCGTCAGGCGTGAGGCTCGGACCACATATAGCAACGACGCTCACCCGCTGTTCTTGCGGTGAGCCTTTTTCCCCGTATCCGGCGGCATCTTTCAAACCAGTTTTGTTGGAGTTCCCATGAGCGCTGTTCTCAAGCCCACCCCCGTTTCGACCGCCGACCAGGCGATCGCCGACCTGTCCCTCGCCGCCTGGGGCCGCAAGGAAATCAGGATCGCCGAAACCGAGATGCCCGGCCTGATGGCCATCCGCGAGGAGTTCTCGAAGTCGCAGCCGCTGAAGGGCGCGCGCATCACCGGCTCGCTGCACATGACGATCCAGACGGCCGTGCTGATCGAGACGCTGCAGGCGCTGGGCGCGCAAGTGCGCTGGGCATCGTGCAACATCTTCTCGACGCAGGACCACGCCGCCGCAGCCATCGCCGCCGCCGGCACGCCGGTGTTCGCGATCAAGGGCGAGTCGCTGAAGGACTACTGGGACTACACCCACGCCATCTTCGACTTCGGTCCCAAGGACTCGAAGGGCGAAGGCCCGAACATGATCCTGGACGACGGCGGCGACGCCACGCTGCTGATGCACCTGGGCCAGCGCGCCGAGAAGGACCAGAGCGTGCTCGCGAACCCGACCAGCGAGGAAGAGCGCATCCTCTACGCCGCCATCAAGGCCAAGCTGGCTGTCGACGGCACCTGGTACACCCGCAAGTCGGCCGAGATCATCGGCGTGACCGAAGAAACCACCACCGGCGTGCACCGCCTGAACGAGATGTCCGCCAAGGGCACGCTGCTGTTCCGCGCGATCAACGTGAACGACTCGGTCACCAAGAGCAAGTTCGACAACCTGTACGGCTGCCGCGAGTCGCTGGTGGACGGCATCAAGCGCGCGACCGACGTGATGATCGCCGGCAAGGTGGCGCTGGTGGCCGGCTACGGCGACGTGGGCAAGGGCTCGGCGCAGGCACTGCGCGCGCTGTCGGCGCAGGTGTGGGTGACCGAGATCGACCCGATCAACGCGCTGCAGGCCGCCATGGAAGGCTACAAGGTCGTGACGATGGAATACGCCGCCGACAAGGCCGACATCTTCGTGACCACCACCGGCAATCGCGACGTGATCCGCCACGAGCACATGGCCGCCATGAAGGACCAGGCCATCGTCTGCAACATCGGCCACTTCGACAACGAGATCGACGTCGCTTCGATCGAGAAGTACGAGTGGGAAGAGATCAAGCCGCAGGTCGACCACATCAAGTTCCCCGACGGCAAGAAGATCATCCTGCTGGCCAAGGGCCGCCTCGTGAACCTGGGCTGCGGCACGGGCCACCCGAGCTTCGTGATGTCGTCGTCGTTCGCGAACCAGACCATCGCCCAGATCGAGCTGTTCACCAAGCCCGACGCCTACCAGGCCGGCAAGGTCTACGTGCTGCCCAAGCACCTCGACGAGAAGGTCGCGCGCCTGCACCTGAAGAAGGTCGGCGCCATGCTCACCGAGCTGACCGACACCCAGGCCGCCTACATCGGCGTGGACAAGAACGGTCCGTACAAGCCGGACACCTACCGCTACTGAGCGGGCAGGCAGGCGACAGGCAGCAGCGCGTGCGCGCCGATCAGTTGCTGGTGGAGCGCGGCCTGGCCGCGTCGCGTTCGCAGGCGGTGCGGCTCATTGCCGGCGGCCTGCGCTGGCGCGACGCGGGCACCAGCGACGCGTGGCGTTCCGTCGTCAAGAACAAGGACGACGTGCCCGAATCCGCCGAACTCGAACTTGTCGACGCGGCGGAGGCCCGGTACGTCTCGCGCGGCGGGCTCAAGCTCGAAGGCGCGCTGGCGGCGAGCGGCATCGACCCGGCCGGCAGGCTGTGCCTCGACGTGGGCCAGTCGACAGGCGGCTTCACCGACTGCCTGCTGCAGCGCGGCGCGGCGAAGGTGGTGGGCGTCGACGTCGGCCACGGGCAGCTGCATGCGAAGCTGCGCGAGGACGAGCGCGTGGTGCCCATCGAAGGCGTCAATGCGCGCGCGCTGTCGGCCGACGATCTCGGGGAAGAAGGCGAGTCGCGCTTCGACCTGATCGTGGGCGACCTGTCGTTCATCTCGCTCACGCTGGTGCTGCCGGCGGTCGTCGGATTCATGGCGGACGATGGGCGCCTGCTGATGCTGGTCAAGCCGCAGTTCGAGCTGCAGCCCGGCCAGGTCGGCAAGGGCGGCATCGTGCGCGACGAGTCGCTGTATGCGGTGGTCGAGAAGCGCCTGCGCGATGCCTGCGAGGCGCTCGGCCTGCGGGTGCTGCAATGGTTCGACAGCCCGATCGCCGGGGGCGACGGCAACCGTGAGTTTTTCATTCACGCCGTTCGCGTTGTTCACGCTGTTCACGCGAACGGTTCCTAAGGAGACGCAGGTGCGCCTTCCGTTGAGTTTCGAATTCTTCCCGACCAAGACGCCCGAAGGCGCGGTCAAGCTGCGCGCGGTGCGCCAGCAGCTGTATGCGCGCAAGCCGCAGTTCTGCTCGGTCACTTACGGCGCGGGCGGCTCCACGCACCAGGGCACCTTCGGTGCGGTGCAGGAGATCCTGTCCGAGGGCGTGGATGCCGCGAGCCACTTCTCGTGCATCGGCGCCACGCGCGCCACGGTGTGCGAGCAGCTCGCCGAGCTGAAGGCCATGGGCGTCAAGCGCCTCGTGGCGCTGCGCGGCGACCTGCCGAGCGGCTACGGCATCGGCGGCGAGTTCCAGTACGCGAGCGATCTGGTGGGCTTCATCCGCGAGGAGACGGGGCGCGACTTCCACATCGAGGTGGCCTGCTACCCCGAGATCCATCCGCAGGCCCGTTCGCCCGAGGCCGACCTGCAGGCCTTCGCCGCCAAGGTGAAGGCGGGCGCCGATTCGGCGATCACGCAGTACTTCTTCAGCCCCGAGGCCTACTTCCGCTTCGTCGACGACGTGCGCAAGCTGGGGCTCGACACGCCGATCGTGCCGGGCATCATGCCGATCACCAGCTCGACGCAGCTCATGCGTTTCTCGGACGCCTGCGGCGCCGAGATCCCGCGCTGGATCCGCCTGCGGCTGCAGAGCTTCGGCGACGACACGGCGTCGATCAAGGCCTTCGGCCTCGACGTGGTCACCGACCTGTGCGCGCGCCTGCAGGAAGGCGGCGCACCGGCGCTGCACTTCTACACGATGAACCAGTCGGCGGCCACGCTGGCTGTGCTGGAGCGCCTCGATTGAGAGGGCGCGCGGGGCTTCGGGCGGCGCTTGTCGCGGCGGCTTGCGTTCTCGCGGGATGCGCGATGCCGCCTGCGACCGACGCCGAAGGCAACGCGAAATTGCTGCCCCTGCCTCGCGCCATCGCGGTGCCCCCGGGCGCGGCCGCGCGCTCCAGCGTGCCGGCGGTGCGCTATGACCTCGCCGTCTCCGGTACCGGCGAGCAGGCCCCGGACGACGGCGTGCCCGACGATGGGCCGCGCGAGATCTTCGAGCGCGGCGGAGCCTCCTGGTACGGCATCCAGTTCCACCAGCGCAAGACCGCCAGCGGCGAGCGCTTCGACATGACCGCCATGACGGCGGCGCACAAGACCCTTCCGTTCAACACGCGCGTGTGCGTTCGCAGCCTCGTCAACGGCAGCGAGGTGCTGGTGCGCATCAACGACCGCGGTCCCTATGCGGCAGGCCGCATCATCGACCTGAGCCGCGCGGCGGCCGACCGGATCGGCCTCACGGGGCTGGGCATCAAGCAGGTGGCGCTGACGGTCGTCGACCGCGATGGCATGCGCTGCGGCGGCCTGTCGGTGGAAGCTGGCGATGCAGCTGCACCGGTGGCGTCGAGCGAGCCGCAGCAACGCGCGCGTGCATCGGTTCCGGCACGGCGCAAGGCGGTGGTGCCGCCGCGTCGCCGCAAGTAGGCGACGGCTTCAGCCGTCCGAATCGAGCGAGAACGCGGCGTTGCGGTCTTGCCCGAGTCGCTGCACCAGCTGCGGCAGCGCCGCCGCCAGCAGCGGCTTCAGCGTGTAGGGCGGATTGATCAGGAACATACCGCTGGCCGGCAGGCCGGGCCGGTGCGTTTCGCCTGAGGCCGCATCCTTCGTGATCTTGCTGGACTTGACCGTCAACGTGGCGTGCAGCCAGGGCTTGCCGGCCTTGGTTGCCATCGTCTTGAGCCGGCGCGGCAGGTCGTGCGCCTCGGGGCGCGGAATGATCGGATACCAGACCGCGTAGGTGCCGGTGGCGAAGCGCTTGAGCGCCTCGGCCATGAAGTCGAGCACGCGGCCGTAGTCGGTCTTCATCTCGTAGCTGGGGTCCATCAACACCAGCGCGCGGCGCGACGGCGGCGGCAGGAACTTGGTGGCGCTGCCGAAGCCGTCCTCGCGCAGGACGGCGATCTGGCGGCCAGCCTCGAGCTGGGCGATGTTGGCGTCCAGCGTGCGTGCGTCGGTGGGGTGCAGCTCGAACAGCTTGAGCTTGTCGTGGTCGCGCAGCAGGTGCTGCACGATGAACGGCGAGCCGGGATAGACGCGGGCGCCGCCCTTGGGATTGAAGTCCTGGACCACGCTCAGGTAGCGGGCGATGGCGTCGGCCAACGGGGCCTCGGCTTCGGATGCTACCTTTTTGGTAGCGGATTTCGCCGTGGGGGCAGGGGTAGCGGGATCTTTCTTGTCCGAAAGAAGGCGCAGGATGCCGTCGGCCGCCTCGCCGCTGGTGCCAGCGTAGTCGCCGTCGAGCCGGTAGAGGCCGGCGCCGGCATGGGTGTCTACGACCGTCAGGGCTGCTTCTTTTTCAAGCAGGTGGTCGAGCGTGGCAATCAGCACCGTGTGCTTGAGCACGTCGGCGTGGTTGCCGGCATGGAAGGCGTGGCGGTAACTGAACATAGGGGGAGGATGGTAACGGTGTTGGGGCCGGATACGGGTGAATTTGCCTGCCCAGGGCCATTCTTCGTATAATCGCGGGCTTCGCAGCGTTTTTGTGGCCCCGCGGCGAAGACTTCAAACCCACCTAAGAGATTCCCGCCAGAGGAACGCCGACCGTGGAAAAGGGCCCGCCAAACCCTCTTTTCAAGAGAAAACTCATGACCAAAACGTTCAGCGCCAAGCCCGCTGACGTGACGCACGAGTGGTTTGTGATTGACGCGACCGACAAGGTCCTCGGACGAGTAGCCAGCGAAGTTGCTCTCCGTTTGCGCGGCAAACACAAGGCCATTTACACGCCTCACGTCGATACCGGTGACTTCATCGTCATCATCAACGCATCGCAACTGCGCGTCACCGGCGCCAAGTCCATCGACAAGGTGTACTACCGTCATTCGGGCTACCCGGGCGGCATCACGGCGACCAACTTCCGCGACATGCAGAACAAGCACCCGGGCCGCGCCCTGGAAAAGGCTGTCAAGGGCATGCTGCCCAAGGGCCCGCTCGGTTACGCAATGATCAAGAAACTCAAGGTGTACGGTGGCGCTGAGCACCCGCATACCGCCCAACAGCCCAAAGTGCTGGAACTGTAAGGAGCCTTGAGAATGATTGGTGAATGGAACAATGGCACCGGCCGTCGCAAATCCAGCGTCGCCCGCGTGTTTCTGAAAAAGGGCTCGGGCAAGATCACGGTCAACGGCAAGGACATTCAAGAGTTCTTCGGCCGCGAAACCTCGATCATGATCGCGAAGCAACCCCTCGCGCTGACCAACAACCTCGAAACCTTCGACGTGATGGTCAACGTGCACGGCGGTGGCGAATCGGGTCAAGCCGGCGCTACGCGCCACGGCATCACCCGTGCGCTGATCGACTACGACGCAGCACTGAAGTCGGTGCTGAGCCAGGCTGGCTACGTCACGCGCGATGCACGTGAAGTCGAGCGTAAGAAGGTCGGTCTGCACTCCGCCCGTCGTCGCAAGCAGTTCAGCAAGCGCTGATCCGCTTATTGCGAGGAAGAAGCCGCCTTCGGGCGGCTTTTTCATTGGAACGCCCTTGGCGGTGGGCGCTCCGACCCCACTTGCAATGGGGTGCGCGCCTGTACCGGCCTGCCGAGATTGCGTCATTGCAGTAGGATTCGTTTCATTGGCCGCACATCCGGCCCCCCAAGGAGTTATCAGTCCATGAGCGCCGTAGCCGAAAACATCCAGACCCAGATGCCCGAGCCGATCGTCTTCACCGACAGCGCGGCAGCCAAGGTGGCCGACCTGATCGCCGAAGAAGGCAACCCCGACCTCAAGCTGCGCGTGTTCGTGCAGGGCGGTGGCTGCTCCGGCTTCCAGTACGGTTTCACCTTCGACGAAATCACCAACGAAGACGACACCACCATGACCAAGAACGGTGTGTCGCTGTTGATCGACGCCATGAGCTACCAGTACCTGGTCGGCGCCGAGATCGACTACAAGGAAGACCTGCAGGGCGCCCAGTTCGTGATCAAGAACCCGAACGCCACCAGCACCTGCGGTTGCGGATCGAGCTTCTCGGCCTGATCTCCCGCCGAATGCTGCTCACCCAGCCCCTCTGAAAAAGCCGCCTCCGGGCGGCTTTTTCGTTCCCGCCGTTTTCCCTGCCCTGCCCCCATGACATCCGAGGCCGAAGCCGCCGCCGCCAATCCCGTCCGCAAGAGCCTGCTGTGGCTGGTCGCCGTCGGCTTCTTCATGCAGACGCTCGACGCCACCATCATCAACACGGCCCTGCCGGCGATGGCCGCGAGCCTCGGCGAGAGCCCGCTGCGCATGCAGTCGGTGGTGGTGGCCTATGCGCTGACCATGGCGATGCTGATCCCCGCCTCGGGCTGGATCGCCGACCGCTTCGGCACGCGCCGCGTCTTCTTCTCGGCCATCGTGCTGTTCGCGCTGGGCTCGGTGCTGTGCGCGCTGTCGCACAGCCTGGGCCAGCTGGTGGCGGCGCGCGTGGTGCAGGGGCTCGGCGGGGCGCTACTGCTGCCCGTGGGGCGGCTGTCGCTGCTGCGCACGGTGCCGCGCGGGGAGTTCCTCCAGGCGATGAGCTTCGTGGCCATTCCGGGGCTCATAGGCCCCCTGCTGGGCCCCACGCTGGGCGGATGGCTGGTGCAGTACGCCTCCTGGCACTGGATCTTCCTGATCAACGTGCCCGTGGGGCTGGCCGGGTGCATCGCCACGCTCAGGTACATGCCCGACCTGCGCGGCGTGGTGCTCAAGCGCTTCGACAGCGTGGGCTACGCCCTGCTGGCCTTCGGCATGGTGGCGATTTCGCTCGCGCTGGACGGCGTGGGCCTGCGCCAGGGCGGCGTGATGGTCGTGCTGATCTTCGGCTTCGCCAGCATCGTCGCCTACTGGTTGCGCGCTGCGCGCACGCCCGAGCCGCTTTTCTCGCCGTCGCTCTTCCATGTGCCGACACTCAGCATCGGCCTGATCGGCAACCTGTTCTCCCGGCTGGGCAGCAGTTGCATGCCGTTCCTGGTGCCGTTGCTGCTGCAGGTGTCGATGGGCTACTCGCCGGTGCATGCCGGGCTGATGATGTTGCCGATCGCGCTGGCCGGCATGGCCATGAAGCGCTTCGCCACGCCGCTGATCACCCGCCATGGCTATCGCAGGGTGCTGGTGGTCAACACCATCCTCGTGGGCTGCACCATGGCGAGCTTCGGGCTCACGGCGCCTGGCCAGCCGATGGCGCTGCACCTGCTGCAGCTGCTGGCCTTCGGCGCGGTCAATTCGTTGCAGTTCACAGCCATGAATACCATCACGCTGAAGGACCTGGACGGCAGCATGGCCAGCAGCGGCAATAGCCTGCTGTCGATGGTGCAGATGCTGGCCATGAGCATGGGCGTGGCCGCCGCGGGCGCCGTGCTGGCAGGCTACAACGGCATCTTCGGCACGGATACGCCGGCACACACGCTGGATGCATTCCAGGCCACTTTTGCGAGCATGGGGCTCATCACGGTGGCTTCTGCTTTGATCTTCTGGCATCTGCCATCAGAGGTGCGCGCGCCGCACCCGGCGCAGCCGGAGGTTTCCGGCCAAGGCTGATTCAGGCCGGGTAGATCGCGCCGAGCACGCGTTCTCCGCGCGCACCGGTCACGCTGGCGAGATTGCCCGCCTCGCGACGGACGCTGGCGCGGGCAAGCCAGGCGAATGCCGCCGCCTCGACCTGCTGGGGCGGCAGGCCCTGATCGGTCGAGGCTGCGACCGTCACTCCGGGCAGCAGGGCGCGCAACCGGTCGAGCAGGTGGTCGTTCAGGGCGCCGCCGCCGCAGACGATCAGCAGCTTGCTATCTTTTCCATAGCTTTTGAGGTCCGCCGCGCATGCCTGAGCGGTCAGTTCGGCCAGGGTTGCCTGAACGTCCTCCGGCGCCATGGCCGTCGTGCCGAGTTGCGCAGCCAGCCAGGCCGGATTGAACAGGTCGCGCCCGGTGCTTTTCGGCGGCGTCCGCGCGAAGTACGGATCCGCCAGAAGCTGCGCGAGCAGGCCGGGCAGCACCTGTCCGCTGGCTGCCCATTGGCCGCCGCGGTCGAAGGGCTGGCCTTGATGGGCCTGGCACCAGTGGTCCATCAGCGCGTTGCCGGGGCCGCAGTCGAAGCCGAGCACGGAGGTATCGCCGGCCGTGTTCGTGGCCGGTAGCAGGCTCAGGTTGGAGATGCCGCCGATGTTCAGCACCGCGACCGTCTCGTCGGGTCGCGCGAACAAGGCCCTGTGGAAGGCTGGCACCAGCGGTGCGCCCTGGCCGCCGGCCGCGAGGTCGCGGCTGCGGAAATCCGCGACCACGTCGATGCCGGTCAGCTCGGCCAGCAGCGAGGGATTGTTGATCTGGAGCGTGTAGCCGACCTCGTCGAACTCGAGCGGCCGGTGGCGCACGGTCTGGCCGTGCGCGCCGATGGCGGTGACGGCGCGGGCGTCGGTGCCGCTGTCCGCGAGCAGTTGCTGGACCACGCCGGCATAGGCCCGAGCGAGCCCGTTGCCGGCAAGGGCTGCCCTGTGCAGTTCGTTGTCGCCGGGGGTGTTGAGTGCGAGCAGTTCCGCGCGCAGTGCCACGGGGAACGAGGCCGTGGCGTAGGAGCGCACCGCGATGCGGCCGCCCGAGAAGTCGGCGAGTACGCCGTCGACGCCGTCGAGCGAGGTGCCCGACATCAGGCCGATGAAGAGCTCGGCCGCCATGGCTGGATCGGTGGGAGGCCGCGCGGCGACGACGGAATCAGTCGGCGCTGGCCTGGATGACGGAGAAGGCCGCGGCCAGTTCGGTGCGCGCGCCAACGGCCACGCGTTCGAAGGCCGGACGCATGGCGGCGGTGATCGGTGCGCCGCCTTCCTGGGCGATGGAGGCTGGATCTTGATAGACGCCGCCAACGCGGAATTCGAAGTGCAGGTGCGGGCCGGTGGCCCAGCCGGTGGAGCCCACCGCGCCGACCGTCTGGCCCTGGCTCACGACCTGGCCGGCCTTGACGTCGATGCGGCTCAGGTGCGCGTACGCCGTCTGCTGGTTGTTGCGGTGATTGATGATGACGATGTTGCCGTAGCCGTTCTGCGTGCCGGCGAAATCGACCGTGCCGTCGCCGACCGAGCGCACCGAAGTGCCCGTGGGCGCCGCGTAGTCGATGCCGTTGTGCTGGCGCCAGCTGTTCAGGATCGGATGCATGCGCATCGCGAAGCCGCTGGACACGCGCGAGAACTCGACCGGCGTCGCCAGGTAGGCCTTGCGCAGGCTGTCGCCGTTCGGGCGGTAGTAGCTGCCCTTCTGGCCCGCGCCCGGGGGCTGGAACCAGACAGCCTGGTGGATCTTGCCGTTGTTCTCGAACTCGGCCGACAGCACGCGGCCGCTGCGCAGCGCCTGCCCGTCGGCTTCGAAGGTCTCGTACACCACGGCGAAGCGGTCGCCCTTGCGCAGGTTACGCACGTCGACGTCGCCCGCGAAGATGTCGGCCAGCTGGCTCGCCACCGCGTCGGGAATGCGCGAGTCGTCGGTGGCGGCGAACAGCGAGGTGCGGATGGTGCCGCTCGCCAGGCGCGTGCCCGGGGTGAGCGAATCGCGCTCGGTCACGCCGGCGAAGCCGGTGGGCGTGCGCTCGATGACGAAGCGCTTGAAGCCGCCGTCGCCGTCGGGAATCCAGCGCGCGCTGAGCTTCTTGAGCTGGTTTTCCTGCGTGGCCTCGGCCGTCACGGTGCGGCCGGCGCGAGAGAAGAGTGCATTGCGGGCCTCGACGCTGCCGCGCACGAAGGCGGTGGCGGCCGGGTCGGAGATGCCCAGGCGCTTCATCAGCGCGTCGGCGGTGTCGCTCGAGCGGGTGACGTCGGTGCGGAAGAGGGTGAAGCTGAAGTTCTCGAGCGATTCGCTCTGGTCGGCGAACGAGACGGGCGCCGTGGCTTCGAGGATCTGGTGGACCGGGAGGTCGGATGCGTCGGGGCCGAGAGAGGCCACCGCGAGGGTGCCGGCGCTCAGCAAGGCGGCCGCGATGACCGCGGTGATCTGCCTGGGGTACGTCCGGAATGTATAGGCCACGCGAGAAGCGAGTAGCTCCTCGGCGGCAAGAATGCCGTTGATCAAACTATGAATTCCAGCTCAGGTTCTGCAGGTCCGTGCTGCAAGGCCCAGTCACGTTCAGGGCGGCAGGAGACGGTGCGGAAAGAAGCGCCGCTTAGAATTCGGCGCTTGAAAAGTCGGGCTGAGTATAGCTTCGGCACCCCAAAAATCAGCCAAAAAAGCCCGTAAAGGCCGAATCTGTTACATCCATGAGCCTCTCGAATAGTGTAGGACGCGCGCTCGAAATCTCCCTCCGGGGCGCCGACGAGCTGCTGCCGCAGGACGAATGGGTGCGCAAGCTCCAGCGCTCCGAAGCGACCGGAACCCCCCTGCGGATCAAGCTGGGCCTGGACCCGACCGCGCCGGACATCCACGTCGGCCACACCGTCGTGCTCAACAAGATGCGCCAGCTTCAAGACCTGGGCCACCGGGTGATCTTCCTGATCGGCGACTTCACCACCACCATCGGCGACCCCTCCGGCCGCAACAGCACCCGCCCGCCGCTCACCCGCGAGCAGATCGAGGCCAACGCCCAGACCTACTACAAGCAGGCCAGCCTGGTGCTGGACCCCGAGAAGACCGAGATCCGCTACAACTCCGAATGGAGCGACCCCCTGGGCGCTCGCGGCATGATCCAGCTCGCCGCCAAGTACACGGTGGCCCGGATGATGGAGCGCGACGACTTCAACAAGCGCTTCAAGGCCGGCCAGTCGATCTCGGTCCACGAATTCCTCTACCCGCTGATGCAGGGCTACGACTCGGTCGCGCTGAAGAGCGACCTGGAACTGGGCGGCACCGACCAGAAGTTCAACCTGCTCGTCGGTCGCCATCTCCAGCAGGAATATGGCCAGGAGCCGCAGTGCATACTCACTATGCCGCTGCTGGAGGGCCTCGACGGCGTCGAGAAGATGTCGAAGAGCAAGAACAACTACATCGGCATCAGCGAAGACGCCAACACCATGTTCGCCAAGGTGCTGTCGATCTCCGACGACCTGATGTGGCGCTGGTACACGCTGCTGAGCTTCCAGTCGCTCGAGCAGATCGCGGCGCTGAAGGCCGAGGTCGAGGGCGGCCGCAACCCGAAGGACGCCAAGGTCGCGCTGGCCAAGGAAATCACCGCGCGCTTCCACAGCGCGGCGGCGGCGGACGCGGCCGAGCAGGATTTCATCAACCGCAGCAAGGGCGGCGTGCCCGACGAGATCCCGGAAGTGTCGCTGTCGGGCGCCCCGCTGGGCATTGCCCAGGTGCTCAAGCAGGCGAACCTCGCGCCCTCGACCTCGGAAGGCAACCGCCTGATCGACGGCGGCGGCGTGCGGATCGACTCCGCCGTGGTCAGCGACAAGGCGCTGAAGCTGCCCGCGGGCAGCTACGTGGTGCAGGTCGGCAAGCGCAAGTTCGCGCGCGTGACCCTGAGCTGAGCCGGGGGGGCCGGCTCGTCACCTGCTCGACCCGATCAGCGGACCTCGATAGTGACGCGCCGGTTGCGCGGCTCGTCCACCTCGTCGGCGGTCGGGATCGCCAGGTCGCGCTCGCCGCGGCCCACGGCCTCGATGCGGTTCGCCGGGAACTGGCGCTCGACGAAGAGCTGGGCCACTTCCTGCGCCCGGCGGCGCGACAGCTCGTCGTTCTGCTCGCCGCTGCCCTTGGTGTCGGTGTGGCCGGTGACCACGATGTCGCCGCCGCTGCGTGCCAGCGCCGCGGCCAGCGCCTCGGTCATGATCTGCTGCGACGCCGGTGTCAGCGTGGTGCCGCCGAGCTCGAAGTACACCGTGTAGCGCTGCGGCGGGGGCGGGCGCATGTCGAAGAGCGCCTTGTTCTCCGCCTGCACCTTGGCCGGATCGACGCTGTCGACCACCGGCGCGCCCTTGGCGCCGACCGCGGCCGTGGCGCGCTGGTAGGGCGTGGAAAGCACTTCCTCGCCGTCCTTGGCGCGCACCACCACTGCGGAGGGCTTGCCGTCGGCCTGCGGCAGGAGCACCACCCGCGTGCCGGGCGTCGAGCACGCGGCCAGCAGCGCTGCAGCCAGCGTGGCCGCGAAAAGGGAGGCGAGGCGGGAGGATCGGAGTTTCGGCATCTGCATCTTCATCATGGCTGGCCGTCGGCTTGCACGATGAAGTCGGTACCGCGGATGCCGATGGTGGCAGTCTGCGTCTCGACCCGGACCGCGTCGGGGTTGGTCTTGCCGATCAGGCCGGTGATCATGCGCATCGAGCCGCGCAGCAGCGAAAGAAGCATGCCGCCGTCGCGCGTGGTGCCGTCGAAGTGGAATTCCTTGAGATCGAGCCGGGAGGAAGGGCCGACCACCAGCGTCGTGTCGTCGCGCAGCACCACGGAGGCCGAGGAGTCGGGGCCGGTCACGATGCGATCGACTGCGCCCAGCGCGTCGCCCGGGTTGGCGGTGCGGGCGGCGCCGGCGCCGTTGAGCAGCTGCACGCTGCCGCGCACGGATTTCACGAAGCCGGCCTGGAGATCGGGTTTCGCGACTGGTGCGGCCGGTGCGGCTGCTGTTGCTGCGGGCGCGGGCGCCACAGCGGGAACTGCCGGCGGCGTCTGCGTCTGGGTCTGTGCCAGCGCGGCTCCCGCGATGGCGAGGCCGCCCAGGGCAGTCAGGAGATTTTTCATCGTCTGGCTCTCTGCGAAGAACTGTTGCGCAATGGTCGCAAATATTAATGCGAAGGCGTTACATATGGACACGAGGCCGATAATTCAGGCAGTTTCTGCGGCCTTTTACCGCTTTTCGCGTTGCTTCCTGCCCCTTTCCTGATGGCTTTTGCATGATGTTTACCCCTAAGACGCTGCTTCGCGTGTCGATCGGCGTGGCATTGATCACGATCGTGCTCAAGGGCCTGGCCGGCTACATGACGAACTCCATGGGCCTGATCTCGGACGCCATGGAGTCCTTCGTGAACCTGGCGAGCGCCATGTTCGCGCTCGCCATGGTGACCATCGCCGAGCGGCCCGCCGACGAAGACCACCCCTACGGCCACCACAAGGCAGAGTACTTCTCCTCGGGCTTCGAAGGCGTCCTGATCGTCGGCGCGGCCATCGCCATCCTCTGGGTCTCGGTGCAGCGTCTGCTGTCTCCCCAGCCGCTGGAGCAGCTGGGCTGGGGCCTGGCGTTGTCGGTGCTCAGTTCGGGCTTCAACGCCGGCCTGGCCTTCCTGCTCTTCCGTGCGGCGCGGGCCCACCGCTCCATCGCGCTGGAGGCCGACGGCCGCCACCTGATGGCCGACGTCTGGACTTCCGCCGCGGTGCTGGCCGGCATCCTCGGCGTGCTGCTCACCGGCTGGTTGTGGCTCGATCCGCTGCTGGCCATCGGCGTCGCGCTGAACATCGCGCGCGAGGGCGTCAAGCTGGTGTGGCGCTCGTCGCAGGGGCTGATGGACAAGGCCCTCGACCCCGAAACCATCGCCATCGTGCGTGCCACGCTGGAGGCCTTCGCCGCCCGCGTGCCCGACGGCGCCCGGCTGCGCTTCGACGACATGGCCACGCGCGGTGCCGGCCAGCGCCGCTTCGCCGACCTGCACATGCACGTACCCGGCGAATGGACCCTGCAGCACGCCGCGAGCATGCGCGACGAACTCGAGCAGGCGCTGATGGACGCCGTGCCCGGCCTGCGCGTCACGATCCAGCTCCTGCCCCTCACCATGGAAGCCCGCGCCACCCAGGCCGGCGAACATCACCCCCTATGAAAGCTGTTCTGCAACGCGTCGCGAATGCACGCGTCGACATTTCCGGCCGCACCGTCGGCGCCATCGACGCGGGCCTGCTCGTGCTGCTTTGCGCCGAGCGCGGCGACGTCGACGCGCTCGCCGACCGCATGCTCGCCAAGATCCTCAAGCTGCGCATCTTTGCCGACGAGGCCGGCAAGATGAACCGCAGCGTGCAGGACATCGGCGGCGGCCTGCTCGTGGTGAGCCAGTTCACGCTGGCGGCCGACGCGAGCGCCGGCAACCGCCCCAGCTTCACGCAGGCCGCGCCGCCCGACGAAGGACGGCGCCTCTACGAATACTTCGTGGCGCAGGCCCGCACCGCGCATCCGGTGGTGGCCACCGGCGAATTCGGCGCCGACATGCAGGTGCACCTGCTGAACGACGGACCCGTCACGATCCCGCTGCAGATGACGGCCTAGCGGCGGCCGGCTGCCCGGCTACTTGCCGTACGGGCTGCGGATGCCCAGCCCCGCGAGGATCTCGATCTCGTACGCCTCCATCTCGTCGGCGTCGGCCTCGCTGGTCTCGTGGTCCCAGCCCTGCGCGTGCAGCGTGCCGTGCACCAGCAGGTGCGCGTAGTGGTCGGCCAGCGTCTTGCGGTTTTCCTTCGCCTCGCGCGCGACCACCGGCGCGCACAGCACCAGGTCGGCCATCACGACCGGGCCCTGCGCATAGTCGAAGGTCAGCACGTTGGTCGCATAGTCCTTGCCGCGGAACTCGCGGTTCAGGCGCTGGCCTTCCTCGGCATCGACGATGCGCACCGTGATCTCGCCGTCGATGTCGAGCGCATGGCGGATCCAGCGCGTCACGCCGTGGCGCGGCAGCGCGGCGCGATGGCGCTCCACGCCCTTGAAGCGGCCGAACTGCAGCGAGAGCGAAAGCGCCGGGAGCTTCGATGCGGCCATCTCAGTGGCTCCCCGCGCGCTTGCGATGGCCGTCGTAGGCATCGACGATCTTCGCCACCAGCGGGTGGCGCACCACGTCCGCGCTCGTGAAGTGCGTCATGGCGATGCCGTTCACGCGCTTGAGCACGCGCTCGGCATCGATCAGGCCGCTGAGCTGGTTCTTCGGCAGGTCGATCTGGCTCACGTCGCCCGTCACCACCGCGCGCGCGCCGAAGCCGATGCGCGTGAGGAACATCTTCATCTGCTCCGGCGTGGTGTTCTGCGCCTCGTCGAGGATCACGAAGGCGTTGTTCAGCGTGCGCCCGCGCATGAAGGCCAGCGGCGCGATCTCCAGCGCGTTGCGCTCGAAGGCCTTCTGCACCTTCTCGAAGCCCATCAGGTCGTAGAGCGCGTCGTACAGCGGGCGCAGGTACGGGTCGACCTTCTGCGTCAGGTCACCGGGCAGGAAGCCCAGCCGCTCTCCGGCTTCGACGGCCGGCCGCGTCAGCACGATGCGCTGCACGGCGGCGCGCTCCAGTGCATCGACCGCGCAGGCCACCGCGAGATACGTCTTGCCGGTACCGGCCGGGCCTATGCCGAAGGTGATGTCGTGCTTGGCGATGTTGTCCAGGTAGATCGCCTGCGTGGGCGTGCGCGGCCGCAGGTCGCCGCGGCGGGTGACGAGCATCGCCACGTCCTCGTCGCCGTCGATCATTCCGCCGTCGCCGGCCAGCGTGAGCTGCACCACCGCCGCGTCGATGGGCCGCTGCGCGATCTCGTAGAGCGCCTGCAGCACGTCCATCGCGCGCTGCGCGGCGGCCTTGTGCCCGTCGACCTTGAACTGCTCGTGGCGGTGCGCGATCTTCACGTCCAGCGCCTCCTCGATGCGGCGCAGGTGGGCGTCCAGCGGGCCGCACAGGTGGCTGAGGCGCGAATTGTTCAGTGGGGTAAAGGTGTGTCGCAGAATCACGCCGGACATTTCAAGGAAAAAGGGCACCCATGATAGGCAAACTGACCGGCACCCTGGCTGAGCGCAATCCGCCGCAGGTGGTCGTGGACTGCAACGGCGTCGGCTACGAGGTCGACGTGCCGATGAGCACGTTCTACAACCTGCCGAACGTCGGCACCAAGGTTTCGCTGCTAACGCACTTCGTCGTGCGCGAGGACGCGCAGATTCTCTACGGCTTCGGCACCGCCGAGGAGCGCGCGGCCTTCCGCCAGCTCATCAAGATCACCGGCGTGGGCCCGCGCACCGCGCTGGGCCTGCTCTCGGGCATGAGCGTGGGCGAGCTCTCGCAGGCGATCACCACGCAGGAGCTGGGCCGGCTCGTGAAGATCCCGGGCATCGGCAAGAAGACGGCCGAGCGGCTGCTGCTGGAGCTCAAGGGCAAGCTTGGCGCCGACATCGGCCTGCCGGCGCACGCCGCCTCCGACGCGCAGGCCGACATCCTGCAGGCGCTGGTCGCGCTGGGCTACAGCGACAAGGAGGCCGCGCTCGCGCTCAAGGCGCTGCCGAAGGACGCGACGGTGAGCGAGGGCATCAAGATGGCGCTGAAGTCGCTCGCCAAGTAGGCCTCGGCCAGCGGGCGGCTGCTCACTCGAGCGTCAGCCCGATGTCCTTCACCAGCACGCTCCAGTCGTGCAGGTCCTTCTGCATCGTCGCGGCGAACTGCTCGGGCGTGTTCTGCGGCAGGTCGGTGAAGTTGAGTTCGCGCAGGCGCTGCACCACGGCCGGGTCCTTCAGCACCTGGTTCACGGCGATGTTGAGCTTCTTCACGATGGCCGGCGGCGTCTTCGCGGGCGCCAGCACGCCGTACCACGAGTAGTTGGTGAAGGGGTAACCGGCCTCGGTCATCGTCGGCACATCGGGCAGCATCGGGATGCGCGATGGCCCGCTGTTGGCCAGCGCCTTCAGCCGCCCGGCGCGTACCAGCTCCACCGTGGACGACATGTCGGCGAACGCAGCGTCCACCTGGCCGCCCATCAGGTCCTGCACGCAGGGGCCGCTCCCCTTGTAGGGCACGTGCGTCATCGCAAGGCCCGCCTGCTTCTTGAGGCTTTCCATCGCGAGGTGGCCGCCCGAGCCGTTGCCCCACGAGCAGTAGTTGAGCTTGTCGGGGCGCGCCTTGGCATAGGCGACGAATTCCTTGAGCGTCTTCACCGGCAGGTCCTGCCGCACCAGCAGCAGGTTGCCGCCGCGCCCGATCTGCGCCACCGGCGCGAAGTCCTTCACCGGGTCGTAGGGCAGCTTCCTGTAGAGGCTGGGGTTCACCACCATCGCCGCGGCGTAGGTGAACAGCAGCTTGTAGCCGTCGGGCGTGGCGCGCGCTGCGAGTTCGGTGCCGAGGATGCCGTTGGCGCCGGGGCGGTTGTCGATGATGAAGGGCTGCTTCAGCTGCTTGGAGAGCGCGTCCGCGATCAGTCGCGAGATGGTGTCGGTGCCGCCCGCGGCTGCCGTGGGCACGATCAGCGTCACCGGCTTGTCGGGGTAGGCATCGGCGCCTTGCGCGTGGACGGCCGTCACCGCCCAGGCCGCGAGCGCGCCCAGCGCAAACGCACGCAGGTGGCGCCGGAGGAGTGTGGTTCTCATGTCTTGTCTCCTGATCTCTGTATCGGTCTGTCAGTGGATGCCGAAGCGCCCCTGCGTTCCCTGCTCGATCATGTCCGCACCGACGCGATACAGGTTGCGCGACACGTAACTGGGCACCTGCCGCGCGCGCTCGCGCAGCCACTCGGCCTTGAGCGAGCGCGCTTCCGCGATCTCGGGCGCGTCGCCCTCGGCGATGGCCAGCAGGTCGATCACGTGCAGCGCCAGCTGCCAGCGGCCTTCCTTCGCCAGGCTGCACGCATGCGCGATCACGCCGCGCTTGTCGGTGATGGCCTCGGCGACGGCCCGGCCGATGGTCTCGGGCGCCTCGGGGTGCAGCGAGGTCGGGTTGCGGTCCCACCAGCCGTTCTCCGAGCGGTAGATGTCGCGCACGATGTAGCCGGGGTCGCCGTAGGTGGGCTTCATCCACTCGACACCGAACAGCTCGTCGGGAAAGCGGATGCGCGCGAGCACGCCGCGCTCGTTGAAGCCCTCGTTCATCAGCCGCACGACCTCGGCGCGCAGCCAGCGCAGCGCCCGCGCTGTGTGCGTGAGCACGTGCCGCACCTGCTCCTCGCCTTCGAGCGTGGCGCCGAACTCGCGCACCGCCTTGCGCGCGCCGAGCGCCGCGAGCGCATCGAGCGTGTCGGCCCAGCGCACCGTGTCGCGCATCGTGCGAAAGGGCGTGCCGATGTTGGGAATCGAGTCGATCAGCGCCGCGCCGCCGTACAGCACGCGCTGCGACGGGCTCCACAGCGCGATCGCGTCGTCGGTCTCCGAAGGCGCCCAGCGCAGCTCGATACGGCTGTCGCCCTGGCCGATATGCAGCCGGTCGTCGAAGGTTTCCGTGGGCGCGTGCATGGTGAGCCGACGGTCGAAGAAGCTGGCGGGCCGGTTGAACTGGATCTCGGCCATGCGGTGCTGCAGCGCCTCGGTTTCCCGGTAGCGGGCCTGGCGTCGCAGCACGTTGCGGTGTGCGATGACGCGAGGCGGCGCATCCCCGCGCTGCGCGGCATGCGCGAGCCACATCGGCACGCCGGAGTTGTAGCCCACGTGCCCGTGGCTGTAGCAAAGCGCATGCAGCGGCGCGTTGCTGAGCTGGCGCACCGCGTCGATCATTCCCTGCGTCACCGGGCCGCCCGGCCCGGCATCGATCACCACCAGGCCGGCGTCCGTCTCGGCCACGAAGGACTGACCCTGCCCGCGCAGGATGTGCAGGCCCGGCGCCACCGTCTCGGTGCCCGTGCCGACGATGAGGAAAGGCTTCTCCTGCTCGGCCTTGTCGATGTTGCTCGTGTCTTTCGTGTTCATGCAGCCTCCCCGGTACGGACCAGTGCCGGCAGCGCATAGCGGCCGTCCAGCATTTCCTCGCGCGGCACATAGGCGCGCAGGCAGAGATAGAAATCGCCGGCAGGTGCCGGCAGCCAGTTCGCCTGCGCGGCCTCGCCTTCGGGGCGCGCATGCTGGATATGCAGCGTGAGCCCGCCGTCGGCGTCGCGGCGCAGGTCGGGCGTGCGGTCGCCGATCGCGTAGCGGTCGATGGGGTTGTCCACCAGCATGTAGTCGCGGCTGTCGTACATCGTGAGCGACCAGAAGGCCTCGACCGGCGGCAGCGTGCCGGGCGCGAAGCGCAGCGTGTAGCGGCCGCTTCCGTTGAGCTTGCGCCCCGAGGCGTCGTTCCAGGCCAGCGGATAGGTCGCCTCGCGGCTCTCGAGCATGCCGATGTACTTGAGCGCCACCAGCGCGCGCGCCAGGTGGTCGTCGCCGAAGCTGCCTTCGACCAGCGGCATCTGCACCCAGCCGGAGGGCGCCGTGGACCCGGACTGCGCGCCGCGCAGCCGCGGCAGCACGGCATCGAGCGCGTCCTGCAGCACGCTGCGCTGCGTGTCGTCGAGTGCATCGGCGTCAGGCCCGAGACCGAGTGCGGCGAAGCGGGCGATCAACCCGGCATCGCGCGCGGGCGGCGGGTTCTCGCGCAGCGCGCGGTTCACCTGCGCCGCGAAGTGTTCGGCGCTCAGCGGCGCCTTCGGGTCGCAGGCCGGGCCGAAGTGCTTCGGCATCGAAGAGGCCTTGCCCGCCTGCCAGTCGCCGAGCGTGCGCACGATGAAGCCGTCCTGCAGCGCATTGACGGCAGGCACGTCCTGCGGCCCGTCGACCAGGATGCGGCCGATCACCCAGAGCCAGCGCGTCGGCGCCTCGACATGCGAGCCGGCCTCGCGGAACGCGGCCGGCACTTCTCCGCGCCAGCCCGGTGGCGTGACGAGAAACGAACGCGCGGCCGTGCCCGTGAGCCGCTGGCCGATGTGCGCGAAGGGGTTCGTGTAGAAGTCCAGCAGGCCCAGCACGTAGTAGCGCCCGGCGGTATCGGGCACATCGATCACGAGCGGCCCGTCGCCCAGGTCCAGCCACGCGTTGGTGTAGAGCGTGTCGTTGTTCGGCGTCACCACGCGGCTCTTGCCCGCGCCCAGCAGCTGACGCGCGTGCGTGAACACGTTGCACCAGCGCCGGGGCTTCGGAGCTTCTCCTGCGATGTCGGTGCGCTGCGGCGAGGTGGCTGCGCGCATGCGGCTCATCTCGTAGAGCGGGAAGGCGTAGACGATGGCCTCCTCGGCCAGCGTGCGCAGTTCGTTGTCGATGGGCATCGGCACGGCTCAGCTCTCTTGTGCCTGCAGGGCCGGAACGCGCCAGCTCTGCACGCCTTCGCGCGGGTAGTACATGCGCAGGATCAGGTAGAAGCGCCCGGCCGGCGCGGGCAGCCAGTTCGCGGCGTCGGACGGACGCGTGTGGCTCATGTGGATCTCCAGGCCGCCGTCGGCACCGTGCTTCAGGCCGGGCGTGCGGTCGCCGATGGCGTGGCGCTTGATCTCGTTGGGGTAGAGGAAACGGTCGGCGTCGTAGAGCGTCACCGACCAGAAGGCATCCGCCGGCGGCAGGTCGTCGGCCTCGAAGCGCATCGTGTAGCTGCGCTTGCCGTCCAGCGGTTCCTGCTTCGCGTCGTAATGCGCCGCGGCGTACACGGCCTCGCTGGTGGCCAGCGCGCCCAGGCCCAGGTAGGCGGTGCGGGCGCGGCCGAGGAACTCGTTGCCGTAGCGGCCCGTGGCGGGCGCCATCGACCAGGGCTTGGGACGGCGGTTGCGGCCTGCAGCACCGACGAGCTGCACGCCTTCGGCGAAGCCCTCGATCAGGCCTTCGCGCGCGGGCTCGTCCAGCGAGTCCCATGAGAAGGCTGCGTCCGGCCGCAGCCCGGCCTGGCCGAACCAGGCCACCAGCGCGCGGTCTTCCACGCGGCCCGGCGCCTCGGCGAGCTCGCGGCACATGTTGGTGAAGAAGCGCTGCGCCACCTGCGCGGCCGGCTCGCCGTTCTCGAAGGCTGCGGCCATCGCGTCCACCAGAGGGCCGTCCCAGTGCTCGACAGCGGACGGCCGACCCTGCAGCACGGTGCCGGGGGCGGGGGCCAGCCTGATCTCGGACTGCAGCGCGCGCGCTGCCAGCCAGTCGCTTTCGTCGCCTACGAGGATGCGGCCGATCAGCCAGACGAGATCGGTCGGGCAATGCACCACGCGGTGGCCCGCGAGCGATTCCGGCACCGTGCCGCCGGGACCGACGAGCACCACGGTCTCTCCATCGGGGTTGCAGTTGCGCGGCCCCAGGTTCTCGAAGTTCTCGGTATAGGCGTCGTACAGCGGCAGCACGAAGTAGCGCCCCGGGTGGCGCGACGACGCGGGCACCGTCAGCAGCATCGGCCCATGGGCCAGGTGGACCCATGCGATGGTGTAGAGCAGGTCGTTGGCCGGCGTCACCACGTCGCGGTCTTCATGGGTGGAGGGGCGCGGTGCGTGGTGCAGCGTGTTCAGCGGCGCGCGCACGTCCGAGCCGTGCGAGGCTCCGGCGCGGCGCTCGGCCTGCGGCGCGGTCTGCATGGCGCAGGTGCGGTAGGTCTCGGTGAGCGGGTAGCCGTAGACGAAGGCGGCCAGGCCGACGGAGCGGGCGAGCGCCTTGCGCGCGAGGACGACGGCGAGATCGGGATCGGGAGCGTTCATGGTGGATGTCTCTTTGCTGGAGTTCATGGAATGCGGATGGGCGCG
Source organism: Variovorax gossypii (assembly GCF_003965815.1). Classification (GTDB taxonomy): domain Bacteria; phylum Pseudomonadota; class Gammaproteobacteria; order Burkholderiales; family Burkholderiaceae_C; genus Variovorax; species Variovorax gossypii. Next base: position 252,094 of record NZ_RXOE01000007.1, read on the forward strand.
GCGCTCAATCGAGCTTCACGCCAGTGGCCTGCGTGAGCCGCAGCGTCACGGGAAGGAATGCCTTGTAGGCGGCAGTGGCCTCGGCCGGCAGGTTGCCCACCGGCTCGGCGCCCAGCTCCTCGATGCGCCGGCTCACTTCCGGCTGGCGGACCACAGCGCTGACTTCGCGCCCGAGCCGTTCGATCACCGCGTCGGGCGTCTTCGCCGGTGCCATCAGCGAGGTCGGCCCGGTGAGCGCGTACACCTCGTCGGCGTAGCCCTGCTCGGCGAAGGTCGGCACATCGGGCAGCGCCCTGGCGCGGCGCGGGCCGGCCACCGCCAGCGGTCGCAGCTTGCCGGCCGCGATGTATGGCTGCAGCGTGGTGACCGAGCCCACGGTCATGTTGATGACGCCGCTGATCAGGTCCACCGCCATCGGGCTTTCGCCCTTGTAGGGCACGTGCAGCGTCTGCAGGCCGTAGGTCTTGTCCATGTAGACCTGGATCTGGTGCGGCTGCGTGCCCGGGCCCCACGAGCCCATCGTGTACTTGCCGGGCGCGGCCTTCACGGTGGCGATCAGGCTCTTGAAGTCCTTGGCCGGTACCGAGGGGTGAACCGCCAGCACGGTGCGCGTGGTGGCGATGTCCGAGACCATGCGCAGGTCGGTGCGCGGGTCGTAGGGCAGCTTGCTGTAGAGCACCATGTTCGCGGTGACCGGGCCCGGCACCGTCAGCAGCAGCGTGTAGCCGTCGGGCGCGCTCTTGGCGACGTAGTCGGTGCCGATGATTCCGCCCGCGCCGCTGCGGTTCTCGACCACCACCGGCTGGCCCAGCCGCCTCGACAGCCCCTCCGCCACGATGCGCGCGAGGATGTCGGTGGAGCCGCCCGCCTGGTACTGCACGATGATGCGCAGCGGCTTCGACGGAAAGGGCGCTTCGGCCTGCGCGCTGCCTGCTGCGAGCGCGATGGCGGCGCCGATGCTGCCGAGCAGGGCGCGTTGTCTTTTCGATGTCGTCATGCGATCTGTCTCCGGTCGTTGTTCATCCGGCGCGTCCGACGACCAATGCGTCGACCGCCACGCAGCCGCCGTCGGCCAGCGGCCGCGCGATCAGCGGGTTGATCTCGGCGCTGTCGAGCGAATCGCCGGCGCGCAGCGCAAAACCGGCCAGCGCACACAGCGCATCGGCGATCGAATCGAGGTCGACCGGCGCACGGCCGCGCGCCCCATCGAGGATCGCGAAGGCGCGCAGTTCGCGCACCATGGCCAGCGCGTCGTCGCGCGTGATCGGCAACGCGCGCAGCGACACGTCGCGCAGCGTCTCCACGTGAATGCCGCCCAGGCCGAACATCAGCACCGGCCCGAACACCGGGTCGCGATGCACGCCCGCGATGCATTCGACGCCGCCGCCCAGCATGCGCGCCACCAGCGCGCCGTCGAGCCGCGCATCGGGCCGCGCGGTGAGCGCGTGGTCGCGCGTGCGCTCGAAGGCGGCGCGCGCCTGCGCCGCGCCGCGCAGGCCGAGCGCCACGCCGCCGACGTCCGACTTGTGCGGGATGTCCGCGCTCACGATCTTCACCACCACCGCGTCGCCGATCGCTTCGGCGGCGGCAGCGGCCTCGTCTGCGCTGCGCACCACGCAGTGCTCGACCACGGGCACGCCGGCTTCGGCGAGCAGCGCCAGCGCGTCGGGCTCGGACATGGTGCCGGGGGCGAGCTTCAGCGGATTCGACGCAGGAGCGGAGGCTGTCGAAAGCGGCGCGCCGGTCTTCAACCCGGCGAGCGCGGCAATCGTGCGGATGCCGTCCGACGGATCGGCGAACACAAGGCAGCGCATCGCCTCCAGCTCGGCGCGGCGCTCTGGCGCCAGCAGCGTGCTGATGGCGAGCAGCGTGTCGGGATACGCCGCGCGCAGCGAGCCCACCAGCTCGCGCAGCACCGGCCAGAACGCGTCCGACGCACCGGCGGCTGCGAGAAAGCCCATCCACGACGCGAAGCCGCGGTCATCGAGCATCACGCGCGCGCTGCGCTCCAGCAGGCTCATGTCGTTCGTGACCTGCCCCGTGATGTCGACCGGGTTGCGCGGCGCCGCGAAGGGCACCCAGCTGCGCAGCGTGTCTTGTGCTGCATCGCTCAGCGGCTGAACGTCGAGGCCCTGCGCTGAGGCTTCGTCGGCCATCAGCGCGCCCACGCCGCCCGAGAGCGTGAAGAGCCCGATCGAGCGGTCGCGCGGCCTGCCGGCCACGGCCGCGCTGTGCGCCAGGTCGAAGAACTCGGTGAGGTTGCGCGCGCGCAGCACGCCGTACTGGCGAAACACCGCGTCGTACACCGCGTCGTCGCCCGCCAGCGCGGCCGTGTGCGAGGCGGCGGCCTGCGCGCCCAGCGCCGTGCTGCCGACCTTGACCATCACCACCGGCTTGCCGTTCGCCTGCGCGAGGGCCAGCGCGGCGCGCAGCCGGGGGCCGTCGCGGCAGCCTTCCATGTAGCCCATGATCACGTCGGTGGCCGGGTCCTGCGCGAGCCAGGCCAGGCAGTCGGCGAACTGCACGTCGGCCTCGTTGCCGGTGGTGGCCCACAGCGACAGGCCCACGCCGCGGGCCCGCGCCATCGAGTAGGCGTACGCGCCGAACGCGCCCGACTGGCTCACCAGCCCGATGCGCCCCGCCGCCACCCGGCCCACGCCGGGCGCGGGCGAGAAGGTCGCGTAGACATTGCGGGCGATGTTCATGAAGCCCAGGCAGTTCGGGCCGATGAGCCGCACGCCGGCCGCGCGCGCCTTGTCGCCGAGCCGTGCCTGCGCGGCGGTGCCCTCGGCGCCGGTCTCTGCGAAGCCCGACGAGAACAGCACCACGCCCTTCACCTTCGCGGCGATGGCGTCGTCGAGCGCGCCGTCGACCAGCGCGGCGGGCACTGCGAGCACGGCCAGGTCCACCGGCTGGCCGATGGCGCGCAGGCTGGGCCATGCCTGCAGCTCCTGGATGCGGTCGGCGTTGGGGTTGACCGGGTAGAGCGCACCGTCGAAGCCGAAGCGGCGCTGATAGTCGACCGGGATGCCGCCGATCTTCTGCGGGTTGGACGAGGCGCCGACCACCGCGATGGAGCGTGGCGCGAACAGGGCCGAAAGCGATTCGGCCTGGGGGCTGAAGAAATCCATGAGTCGAGGCGGGAAGGCGGTTTCAGAAGTTGTGGCGGATGCCGGCGGCGAGCACGCGCACGCCGTTGCCGCTGTCGGGTGCGACCGTGATGGTCGCGAGCGAGGCCGAGGCGCCGTTGCGGTTGAGCAGGCGCAGCCAGCGCGCGTACAGCACGGTGCGCTTGCTCAGGTAGTAGTCGTAGCCCAGCGTCCAGGCGAGTTGCGAGCGGCCGGTGTCGTCCACCTTGCGCTGCATGGCCTCGAACATCAGGTTCGAGGCGGGCGTCACGTTGTAGGTGACGCCCAGGCTCGCGAGCTTCGCGGCGGGCACGCGCGGCAGGCTCGATGTGTTGCGCACGTAGTTGGCATAGAACTGCAGCCCGATGTCCGGCAGCTCGTACGCGCCGCTCAGCGCCTGGTAGGTGGTGGTGGCCGGCTCGGCCACGGGCGCCGCGGCCGAGCCGGAGCGCGCGCGCTGGAACGCATAGGCGATGTAATAGGGCTTGCGCGACCAGCCCAGGCTGCCGCCGTAGAAGTTGCCGCTCTGGTGGCTGGGCGCGCTCGATTCGCCAGGTGCGTAGGCGATGTCCGCGAAGAAATCGCTGCTGGCCGGCGTACGGTAGCGAATCATGTTGCTGGCACGCGCGGCGAAAGGCGTGAGCCCCGGCTGCGCGTCGGTGGCCGCCACCAGGTTGATCGGCGAGAACACCGAGTTCACGCCGTACGGGTCGGCCTTGAACAGCGTGTAGAACATCGGCGTGTACATGCGGCCCGCGTCGATCTGCCCCCACGGCCCCGACAGGCCGACGAAGGACTGCCGGCTGAACGACATGGCCGGCCCGGGCAGCGTGCCGTTGCCGGTGTCGGGCGCGAAGCCGCTCTCCAGCGTGAAGTGCGCGCTGAGCCCGCCGCCGAGGTCTTCGGTGCCGCGAAAGCCCAGGCGCGAGGCCGTCTGGCCGCCGTCTTCCAGCCGCTTCGACGACGTGTTGCCCGACTTGGCGAAGGCCATGTAGAGGTCGACCGTGCCGTAGATCGTCACGCTGCTCTGCGCCAGCGTGAGCGAGGAGTAGGCCGCCAGCGCGAGGCCGGCGGCTGCTGTCTTCTTCATGTGTCGTATGTCTCCGGTAGGGCTTGCCGCATGCCGGTGATGCATGTCGGTGCCGCTTGTGTGCTTGTGGATGTCCGGTGCTTACGATAGAAATGACGGACTCCCGAATCTGTCAACGCTTTGACAGATTCATGAACATCACGGCAGGGAGAACCCGCTGACCCGATCGCCCCGCTCAACCCCTCGGAACGCAGAAGAAAGCACCGCGCTCATCGAGCGCGCGCTGCGCTGGAACGAGCTGTTCTCGCGCTGGCCCGACGCGCGCCGCACCGAGCTCATGAAGTCGGCGCGCATGGAGCGCTACAGCCGGCGCACGCAGGTGCTGGCGCACGACCGCAGCCGGCGCGAGCTGCTGGTGGTGGTGTCGGGATGCCTCGAGATCAGCAGCATGAGCACCCACGGGCGCAAGTACGTCAACGCGCTGCTGGGGCCGGGGCAGGTGGCGCCGCTGGTGCGCCTGCTGGAAGACGTGCCGCTGCCCTATGACTACCACGCGCACGAAGACTCGGTGATCATCCACCTGCCCAGCGACGCCGTGATCGCGGTGCTCGACGCCGAGCCGGTGCTGTGGCGCGACGTGGCCAAGCTGGGCCTGCAGCGCCAGCGGCTGAGCATCGTGCTGCTGCAGAACCAGATGCTCAACTCGATCCACGGGCGCGTGGCCGCGACGCTGATGAGCCTGGTCCACTTCTACAACGGGCAGGGGCCGGGCGCGGGAGAAGGCGACGATGCCGGCCCGCTGGTGCGCCTGTCGCAGAACGACCTGGCGGCCATGCTCGGGCTGTCGCGCCAGACCATCAACAAGGAACTGGGGCGCCTGGTGGAAGAGGGCGCCATCGACATGCGCTACAAGCGCATCCGCATCGTCGATGCCGAGCGGCTGGCGCGCATCGCCGCCGGCACCTGAGCAAGACGCTCAGGTGTGGATCTTCTCGCCCTTGGCCAGCATTTCCACGAACTGCGCGATGCGGCGCGCGCGGGTCTCGGGCTTCTTCGCGCTCTGGGTACGGAACAGAATCGCGAAGCGGTTGCGCGAATCTAGCGTGGCGAAGAACTTCGCGGCTTTCTTGTCGGCGTCGAGCGCGGCCTGCAGGTCGGGCGGCACGGTGGCCGCGGCGACGCCCTCGTAGGCCGCGTCCCAGCGGCCGTCGGCCTTCGCGCGTTCGATCTCGGCATGGCCGGCCGGCTGCATGCGGCCTTCCTCGAGGAGCTTCAGCACCTTGGCGCGGTTGATCTGCGACCAGATGCTGCGCTTGGTGCGCGGCGTGAAGCGCTGCTGGAAGTACTGCGCGTCGTCGCTCTTGCGCTGGCCGTCGATCCAGCCCCAGCACAGCGCTTCTTCGAGAGCCCCGGCGTAGTCGATGGAGGCGATGCCGCTGTCCTTCTTCGCGATGCGAAGCCACACGCCGGCGGCGCTGGCGTGGTGGCGCTTGAGCCAGCGCGCCCACGAGGCGGCATTGGTGCATTCGACGGGCGTGTCGTGCACGACGCGCTCTTCTGTCTTGCTCATGGCACCCACCAGTAGCGCAGCGCGTGGAAGTAGATAGGCGCCGCGAAGATCACCGAATCGAGCCGGTCGAGCATGCCGCCGTGGCCTTCGATCATCGAACCCCAGTCCTTCACGCCGCGGTCGCGCTTGATGGCCGACATCACGAGGCCGCCGAAGAAACCCATGAGGCAGATGGTGAGCGCCATCAGCGCCGCCTGCCACGGGTTGAAGGGCGTGGCCCAGTACAGCGCCGCGCCCAGCGCGGTGGCGCTCGCCACGCCGCCGATCAGGCCTTCCCAGGTCTTGGAGGGCGACAGCTCGGGCGCCACCTTGCGCTTGCCGAAGAGCTTGCCCCACACGTACTGCAGCACGTCGCTGCCCTGCACCACGATCACCAGGAAGGCGATCAGCAGCAGGTTGCGGCCCTCGAAGCCCGGAATCTGCAGCGTGAGCAGCGCGGGTACGTGGCTGATGCAGAACACGCAAACCATCAGCCCCCACTGGATCTTCGAGGTGCGTTCCAGGAAGCGCCGCGTGTCGCCGCTCACCGCCGCCAGGATGGGCAGCAGCAGGAAGGCGTAGACCGGGATGTAGATGGCGTAGAGCCCATACCAGTCGATCCAGATCAGGAAGTACTGGCCCGGCAGCGCGAGGTAGAAGGCAAGCGCGATCGGCGCATGGTCGCCGCGCCGCGTGTAGGCCAGGCTGATGAACTCGCGCAGCGCATAGAACGAGATCAGGTAGAACAGCACGATCACGCCGCCCTTGCCGAAGGCGAAGGCGATGCCGATCACCGCCACCATCACCCACCATGCGTTGACGCGCGAGTTGAGGTTGTCGATCACCGAATGCGGCTGGCCGTGCGCCACCCGCCACTTGAGCAGCGCGCCGATGGCCGAGGCCAGCACCAGCACGCCGGCCACGCCGCCGAAGAGCTTGAGCGTGGTCCATGCGAAGGGAGAAAGCTCGATCATGCGGCGGTCCCTCCGTTGTTGTTCTGGCTGCCGGCCGTGCCGTTCTCGTCGATGCGGTCGTACTCGGGCCTCAGGTCGAGCATGGCGGCGCGGGCCCGGGCGATGAAGCTGTTCTTGTCCTCGCCCTCGGCCAGCGAGATCGGCGCGCCGTAGCGCACCGTGCAGGCCAGCGGGATCGGCACCAGCGTGCCCTTGGGCAGCACGCGCTTGAGGTTCTCGATCCACACCGGCACCAGCCGCACGTTGGGACAGGCGCGCGCCAGGTGGAAGAGGCCGCTCTTCAAGGGCAGCAGGATCTCGTCGCCGGTGTTGCGCGTGCCCTCGGGGAACATGATGAGCGAGTCGCCGGCGTCCAGCGCCTGCTTCATCTGCTCGACCGGGTTCTCGCCCTGGCCCGAGCCGTCGCGGCGGATCATCAGCGCGTTGAACACGTCGATGCCGATGAACTGCCGCGTCTTCGAGGCCATCCAGTAGTCCTGTCCGGCCACCGGGCGCGTGAGCGCGCGCAGGTCGGGCGGCAGGGTGGCCCACAGCAGCACGAAGTCGCCGTGGCTCGTGTGGTTGGCGAAGTACAGCGTCTGCTCGGCCTTCGGCGTGGAGCCCGACCAGATGGCGCGCACCCCGGTCAGCAGCCCGGCCGCACCGATGATGAGCTTGCCCGCCACGATGGCGAGGCCGCGCCGCAGCACGGTGCTTTCGGGCTTTTCGTCCTTGTTCTTGTTTTCTTCTTCTGCGTTCAAGAGATGTCCTGTGTCATCAAGGCAAGTAGGAACATGGCGCTCTGGCAGGCCACCACGATGGCGTGGCGCTGCATGAGCTGACGGGTGCCCTGCACGCGGTCGTCCAGCGGGCGGGGAGCGTGCTGCGAGGGCGGCGGCTCGCGCAGCCCGAGGGAGGCGAGCGAGCGGTCGAGGGCGTCGAGCGAGGCGACGGTGTTGCGCGCCAGGCCGTCGAACAGCGCCTCGTCGAAGCGCAGCCGGAAAGCGAAGTAGCGCTCCAGCGCGCCGAGGATGACGACCGCGCCGAAGCCCATGGTGGCGGTGGTCGAGAGCGAGCGCAGCGTCAGCGCGAGCACCAGCGCCGAGATGCAGGTGAGCGCGAAGCCCCAGAGGGCCAGCAGCGCCATCGCGCGCAGCAGCGCCGCGAGCGCGGCGCAGGTGGTTCTGTCGTTGTCATCGGTCATGGCGCGGCACCTCCTGCAAGGGCTTGATCGGCTCCAGCGACATCCGCCAGGCGTCCCGCAGCACGATCTGCGGCCGCGCCCGGCGCACCGTGTCCTCGGCCTGGGCAACGCCGCCGGCCGCCCCGTAGCGGCCCAGCCAGGCGATCACCGCCGCCGCGCTGCGCGAGAAGCCGAGCGCGCAGCAGACCCACACTGTGGCACCGTCCGCGCTCCTGCGCTGGCCTTCGATGACGGCGGCCGCGCGCTGCAGGCGCACGGTGGGCGGCACCGTCAGGTCGAGCACCGGCACGCAGCGCGCATGCGGCACGCCGGCAGGCATCTGCAGCTCGGCGCACAGGCTCACCAGCCGGGGCCGCCCGGCGGCCAGCCATTCGGCGTGCGTCGGCCGGCGGCCCAGCCGAAGGCCCGGCACCACCTCGACCGAGGCCGGGAGCTTGCGGGTCCAGAGCCAGGCATTGACGGCTGCGCCGAGCCGGTAGGGCGCCAGCATCCAGCGTGCGGCCCAGCCCATGCGGCCGCGGCCGTTCATCTGGAAGCCGCGCGCGCCGAAGCCGGCGTAGTTCAGCGCCACCAGCGCGAGCGAGGCGGCCGGCCATGCGAGCCACAGCGCGATGCCGCCGCCGTACAGCGCGGCCGCCAGGAACAGCGCCGCGCCCACGGCGTAGAAACTCGCCAGCTTCCAGCGCTGCGCATCACTGGCGGTGCGCCATGCGCGTGGCATCGACACCACGCGCTCCAGCGGCCACAGCCACACGCAGAACAGGCCGAGCAGCGCGCCGGTAGGAATGTCGATGAAGTGGTGCTGCCAGGTCGTGAGCACCGAGGCGCAGATGGCGAAGGCCCACAGGTGCAGCACCAGCCGCGCCCACAGCGGCCGGATGAACTGCCGGTACCAGTCCCAGAGGATCACCGCCAGTGCGATGTGCAGCGAGGGCGCCTGGTTGAAGGGCTGGTCGAAGCCGCGCAGCGCGTTGAACAGGAAGGCCGGTGCCCCGTCGACCGGCGGCTGTCCGAAGCTGAAGTGCAGCGGCCAGAGGATGAAGCAGGTGCAGGCGACCAGCGTGGCCGTCACCAGCCGCAGCGCATGCCGGTCGAGCGTGTGCCTGCTGCGCGCGAGGAATAGCGACAGCGCGTAGAAGACGTTGATCGTCCAGTACGGGAAGATGGTCCACGGCCAGAACGGCACCTGCCGCTCCCACTCGAAGGCCATCGAGGGCACGTCGGCGCGCGTGGTGGCCCACCAGTTGGCGAAGCCGTAGGTCGCGTAGAACAACGGCCCCAGGAACACCAGCCAGGCGGCGGCGCGCTTCCATGGCCGTCGTGCCAGCGGGGCGCTCATTGCGGGGCCTCGGTGCTGCGTGCCGCTGCGCTCATCGCTCGGTGCGCACCGCCAGCGACACCGTGAAGATGCCCCATTCGTCCACCCGCTGGTCGATCTTGCGAAAGCCCGCTTCCTCCACCAGCTGGTCCATTTCGTACTGGGTGCGGCGGCGCATCACCCAGGCTTCGCCCTGGCGGTGGCTGGTGAGGGCGCGCGCGATCATCTCGAGCTGCGGATGCCATGGCTGGCCGGTGTAGACCAGGTAGCCGCGGTCTTCCACCGCGTCGCCCACGCCCGCGAGCGAGCGGCGAACCATCTCGTTGTCGGGGAAGAGCTCGTACAGGCCCGACACCACGGCCAGCGTCGGCCGCGGCGTGACGCTGGCGAGGCTCATGCGGTCGAAGGCGTCGGCCTGCACGAACCGCGCGACGTCTTCCAGGCCTTTCTCGGCGATGAGCGCGCGGCCGTCGCGCACGTTGATGTCGCTGTAGTCGCGCAGCAGGATCGAGCTGGCCTTGACGGGGCTCGCCAGCACCGCGTCGAGCACGTAGCGGCCGTGGCCGGCGGCGATGTCCATCAGGCGCACCTCGCGGTGCATTTCGGCCAGCCGCTCCATCGCGATGCGCAGCAGCTCCTCGACGTGGATCTTGCGCTGGCGGATGCCGCGCCAGCCGATCGACTCGAGGTAGGTCTTGTCGATCGAGCGGCCGATGCACGAGCTGCCCTGCGGATGGTTGCGGTAGACGTAGTCGAGCGTGCTGCCCGAGTCGAAGCCGGTTTCGTGGCCGAGCTTGATGCCCTCGGACATCGTGCCGCCCAGCTTCAGCCCGGCGCGCGTCATGGCCCAATAGGCGCCGCGCGGCGACAGGGGCGAGAGCGGCTCGGCCAGCGCGCGCGATTCGTCGGCCGTGTCGCCGCTCAGGTGCGCCTCGCGGCGGTCGACCGGCACGGCGGGTTCGTCGAAGCGCTGGAGGATGAATTCGCGGATCTGCGCCACGGCCGGCGCGCGGTCCTTCTCGCCCAGCGTGTCGTGGAAGAAGCCCGGCAGCTCGGTCTTGGTCTTCACCGCGCTGCCCAGTCGCTCGAAGAACTGGTGCTGTGGCTTGTGGTGCACCACCCAGTCGGCGCCCGAGATGAGCAGCTGCACAGGCAGCGTGATCGCGTTGGCATCGGCCACCACGCGGTCGGCCGCCTCGTACAGGCCCAGCAGGATGTTCACCGCGATGGGCCGGCTGATGAGCGGATCGCTCTCGTAGCTGGCGATGCGCTCGGGGTCGTGCGTGAGGAACTTCGCCTTCACGTAGCTGTTGACGAAGAAAAGCCCGCGCAGCTTGTGCATCAATGCCAGGCCGGGCCGCGCGAAGGGCACGTAGAGCTTGACCTTGAAGGCCGGCGATGCGAGCGTGAGGCCGCGCACCTTGGGCGCGTAGTCGTGCGCCCAGGTGGCGATCAGCACCGCGCCCACGCTCTGCGCGACCACGTGGATGTCCTGCTCGGGCACGCCGTGGACGGCGCCGATGTGCTGCACGAAGGTCTGCACGTCGCGCACCGAGGTGCCGAAGCTGGGGCTGTAGCCGCGCTGGCCGGGCGAGCGGCCGTGGCCGCGGGCGTCCCAGGCGTAGAAGTCGAAGTCGGGCAGGTCGAGTTCGTCGACCAGGTGCGCCATGCGCGCGCCGTGCTCGTGGCCGCGGTGGAACAGCAGCACGGCGCCGCGCCGCGCCGCGCCCGTGGCGGGCCAGCGGCGGTAGAACAGCGATTCGCCGTCGTGCGTCTGGAAGTGGAGTTCTTCGGCGATGCGAGAAGTCGTATTTGTCATTGAGTCCCTGTGGAATTGGTGTCGGCCTCCGCCAGTGCCCGGCGGATGCGGTTGACGATGGTCCAGGCCACGAGCGCGGCCAGCAGCGGCATCAGCCAGGCCGTCCAACCCGGCAGCGGCCCGCCCAGCGCCACGTAGAGGCCTAGCGCGCCGAACACGAAGGCCCGGTCGCTCTTGCCCAGCGGGCCGTCGTAGCGGCGCGAGGCGCCCACGGTGGGGCCCAGCGCGCCGGCGAATTCGCTCAGCCCGGCCAGCACGATCACCGTGCCGACCCAGAAGCCGCCGAAGGGCTGCACCAGCGCGAAGGGCAGGTACAGCGCCGCGTCGGAGACCACGTCGGTCAGTTCGTTGAGGAAGGCGCCCAGCCTGCTTTGCTGGTTGTGCTCGCGCGCCAGCATGCCGTCGATGGCGTTGAAGGCCATGCGCAGGAACATCCACAGTGGGATGAACCCGAAGGCCGCAAGCGAGGGCGCCGCGAAGAAGAGCCAGAGCCCGAGCGCGACCGAAACCACGCATGCCGCCAGCGTGACCTGGTTGGCCGTGACGCCCATCGCATGCAGGCGGACCACCAGCGGCCGCAGCAGTGCCTGGAAACGCGGCTTCAGTTCGTAGATCGACACGTGCTGGCTTCCCCTCGTTCGTTATATGGCCGAAGCATTCTGCCAGTGTGTGGCAGGTACTAAACTCCCCGGCGAAGACCCCTCCGCAATGACCATCCAGACTGACGACTTCGCGCCCGCCCCCCAACGCGTGGTGTCCGCCGCCCCGGCCTCTCCCAACGAGGAGGCGATCGAACGGGCCCTGCGCCCCAAGCTGCTCGACGAGTACGTCGGCCAGGCCAAGGTGCGCGAGCAGCTCGAGATCTTCATCGGCGCCGCGCGCAAGCGGAAGGAGGCGCTCGACCACGTCCTGCTGTTCGGCCCGCCGGGCCTGGGCAAGACCACGCTGTCGCACATCGTCGCGGCCGAGCTGGGCGTCAACCTGCGCCAGACCTCCGGCCCCGTGCTCGAGAAGCCCAAGGACCTGGCGGCGCTGCTGACCAACCTGGAGCCGAACGACGTGCTCTTCATCGACGAGATCCACCGCCTGAGCCCGGTCGTCGAGGAAATCCTGTACCCCGCGCTGGAGGACTACCAGATCGACATCATGATCGGCGAGGGCCCCGCGGCGCGCAGCATCAAGCTCGACCTGCAGCCCTTCACGCTGGTGGGCGCCACCACCCGCGCCGGCATGCTGACCAACCCGCTGCGCGACCGTTTCGGCATCGTCGCGCGGCTGGAGTTCTACACGCCCCAGGAGCTCGCGCTGATCGTGCGCCGCAGCGCAGGCCTGCTCAAGGTGGAGGCCGACGAGGCCGGCGGCTTCGAGATCGCCCGCCGCTCGCGCGGCACGCCCCGCATCGCCAACCGCCTGCTGCGCCGGGTGCGCGACTATGCCGAGGTCAAGGGCAATGGCCGCATCACCGAAGACATCGCGCACCGGGCGCTGGCCATGCTCGACGTCGACCCGCAGGGCTTCGACCTGATGGACCGCAAGCTGCTCGAGGCCGTCATCCACCGCTTCGACGGCGGCCCGGTCGGCCTGGACAACGTGGCCGCCAGCATCGGCGAGGAGCGCGACACCATCGAGGACGTGATCGAGCCGTACCTCATCCAGCAGGGCTACCTGCAGCGCACGCCGCGCGGGCGCATCGCCACGCTGGCCGCGTACCGCCACCTCGGCGTGGCCCCGCCTTCCGGCCGCGCCGACGGTCCCGATCTCTTTGGAGCCTGATTCCCCATGCATACCCACGACCTGAGCGCCTGGCAGCACGACCACCATTTCGGCGCAGACACCTCTTCCGCGGAGCGCAGCACGCGCCTCGTGATGTGGATCACCTTCGCGATGATGGTCGTCGAGATCGGTGCCGGCTGGTGGTTCAACTCGATGGCGCTGCTGGCAGACGGCTGGCACATGAGCTCGCACGCGCTGGCCATCGGCCTGAGCGCTTTCGCCTACGCGGCCGCGCGCCGCTATGCGCGCGACCCGCGCTTCGCCTTCGGCACCTGGAAGATCGAGGTGCTCGGCGGCTTTGCGAGCGCACTGGCGCTGCTGGGCGTGGCGGCGCTGATGGTGTTCGGCTCGCTGGAGCGGCTGTGGTCGCCGGCGGCCATCCACTATCCCGAAGCCATCACGGTGGCGGTGCTGGGGCTGGTGGTCAACCTGGTCTGCGCACGGCTGCTGGGTGGGGCGCATCATCACCACGGGCATGACCACGGCCATGCGCACGACCACCACGATCACCACGACCATGGGCATGGCCACGACCTGAACCTGCGCTCGGCCTACCTGCACGTCGTGGCCGACGCCGCGACCTCGGTGCTCGCCATCGCGGCGCTGCTGGGCGGCTGGTTCTACGGCTGGGCCTGGCTCGACCCGGCGATGGGCATCGTCGGCGCGGTGCTGGTGGCGGTCTGGGCCAAGGGGCTGCTGAAGGAAACCGGCAAGGTGCTGCTCGACCGCGAGATGGATCACCCGGTCACGCAGGAAATCCGCGAAGGCGTCGAGACCATGCTGGCCGACTCCGAGACCCGCGTGGCCGACCTGCACGTGTGGCGCGTGGGCCGCGACGCATACGCCTGCGCGCTCACCGTGGTGACGCACTCGCCGACGCTCACGGCCGACGAGGTGCGGGCGTGCTTCTCGATGCACGAGGAAATCCGCCACTCCACGGTGGAAATCCAGCGCTGCGCCGACTAGTTTGGCTCCTTCCCCCGCTGGGGGAAGGCGCAAGCCAAAGTCAGGCGACCTTGGCGCGCGCGTGGCGCACGATCAATATCTGAGCCGCGTAGTAGGTAGCCAGCACCCACAGCGGCGCCAGCGGCAGCGGCATCACGAACTGGTTGGTGGCGAGCAGCGAGTCGCTGAGCATGAAGAAGCAGGCACCTACCGCGACCCAGGCTGGGGACGAGTCCGAATCCTTCAGCACGGTGGCGCGCCCGATGGCCTGCGCAGCCATGCAGGCGATCACCACCACATAGGCGCCGACCGGAATCCGCAGGGCCGCGGGCAGTCCGCCCTGCCAGAGAAAGGCGTACATGCCGGCGCCGATCAGCAGCGTCGCCGCCAATACCCCGCGGCGCGGAAACATGCCGACGCCGATGCGGAACAGCGCGATGTAGGCGAGGTGGGCCAGCAGGAAGCACACGAGGCCGGGAACGAACATCCTGTCCGGCCCCATCAGCAGCACGTCGCCCGCCAGCGAGGCGACCAGGCCGGCCAGCAGCAGGCCGTCGAAGCCGGTCACGGCGCCGGCGGCCATCGCCCGCCGGGCCGCGAAGAAGATCGCGATCGACAGCGCCAGCGGCTTGAAGAGGTGGTGCAGCCAGCCGATGCCCAGTGCCGCGCTGGCCGTGGCCAGGGCGGCCGCCTCGACCAGTAGCACCTCGGTGACGGTCAAGCGCCCCTGCAGCACGCCGCCGATGGCCCACAGCATGGCCGTCAGCGCGGCCAGCCACACGGCGGACTTCGCCAGCGGCATCTGGTCGGAGAACCACAGGAAGACCACCGCGAACCCGATCAGCAACAGGAATTGAATGCCCGCGAACCATTGCACGCCCGCACTCACCGCCGGCTCGTAGCGCGTCACACGGGCGATGTCGAAGGCCGGCTTCGGAAAACGCGCCGCCACGTCGGCCGGCCGCCAGCCGGGCGGCTTGATCCACACGCGCAGCTTGTCGGCCCAGCTGCGCGCGTGCCATGAGTCTTTCGCCAGCGCCCAGTACACCTCGGCGTTGGCCCACAGCGGGTCCCAGCTGCGCAGCTCGCCGCGCGTGCCGTAGACGCAGCGCTCGTCCTCCTCGCGGAAGCTGCCGAACATGCGATCCCACACGATCAGGATGCCGCCGTAGTTGCGGTCGAGGTAGCTGTCGTTCACCGCGTGGTGCACGCGGTGGTTCGACGGCGAGCAGAACCAGCGGTCGAACCAGCCCAGCTTGCCCACCTGCTCGGTGTGCACCCAGAACTGGTAGAGCAGGTCGATCAGCGCCACCACGCCGAACACCAGCGGCGGCACGCCCGCCACCGCCATCGGCAGATAGAAGATCCAGCCCAGCAGCGCGCCGCTGGAGGTCTGCCGCAGCGCGGTCGACAGGTTGTAGTGCTGGCTCTGGTGATGCACCACGTGCGCCGCCCACAGCACGGCCGACTCGTGGCCCATGCGGTGCAGCCAGTAGTAGCAGAAGTCGTAGAACAGCAGGGCGAGCAGCCAGCCGTACCAGGTGGTCCAGAACTCCTTCGCGGCCTCCTGGGGAAAGAGCGCCACCGCCGAATACACGGCCGTGTAGATGCCGATGCGCAGCAGCCCGGTGAGCACCGCGCTGACCTGGCTCAGCATGCCCAGGCCGATGCTGTTCACGGTGTCGGCGAGGCGGTAGGTGTCCTGCCCGGCGCCGCGGCGGGCGCGGACACGGCCGACCGCGAATTCGATCGCGATCAGCAGGAAGAAGACGGGGGTTGCGAGAACGATGATCTGGCCAGGACGCATCGCGCGATTGTGGCGTTGCCACAGCCCCACAAGTCATCGGGATGTCACGGGGGCGCCATCGTATGGTCACCCGGCGGTGGGAGCCTACCGGGCCATGCAACGCGACGACGCTTTCCTTCGCGCATGGCGCGACACCGCGGTCCGGGCCCTCGACCCGGAGGACGACGACCGCGCGCGTCCACCACTGCAATTCCGAACCCTCTGGATCTCCGACCTGCACCTGGGCACGCCCGGCTGCCAGGCCCGGGCCCTGCTCGACTTCCTCAAGCACACCGAGTGCGAGACGCTGTTCCTGGTCGGCGACATCATCGACGGCTGGCAACTCAAGCGGCACTGGTACTGGCCGCAGGCGCACAACGACGTGATCCAGAAGCTGCTGCGCAAGGCGCGCAAGGGCACGCGCGTGATCTTCATCCCGGGCAACCACGACGAGTTCGCCCGCAAGTACCTGCACCACAACTTCGGCGGCATCGACGTGGCCGAGGAATGGATCCACGAGACGGCCGACGGCCGCAAGCTCTGGATCATCCACGGCGATCTGTTCGACGGCGTGATCCAGTGCGCCAAGTGGTTGGCCTACGTGGGCGACTCGCTCTACGAATTCACGCTCAAGCTCAACCGCCACCTCAACTCGCTGCGCGCGCGCATGGGGCTGCCCTACTGGTCGCTTTCCAAGTACCTCAAGGGCAAGGTCAAGCGGGCCGTGAGCTACGTGGGCGACTTCGAGAAGGCCGTGGCCCGCGAGGCGCGCAACCGGGGTGCGCAGGGCGTGGTCTGCGGCCACATCCACCATGCCGAGATGCGCGACATCGACGGCATCCTCTACTGCAACGACGGCGACTGGGTCGAGAGCCTGACGGCGCTGGCCGAGCATGCCGACGGCAGGCTGGAAATCATCGAGTGGGCACAGCACATGCCCGTGCCGTCGAAGGCGACGCCGCAGCGCGAGGTCGTCGCGGCCTGACTCGAGAAGAGAAGCAGGGCTGCCGGGGTCAGCCCTTGCGGTCGCGGTCGTTCGGCTTCGTCGCGTGCTCGAGCTGCTCGCGCCAGGTGTCGTAGTGCCTGAACATGCTCTTGCCCAACTCGTCCATCCACAGCCACCAGGCCAGCGCGAGGTTCTCGGGGCCGTCGGGTTCCGGTGGATTCCGGGAAAGCGTGGCGTCAGGCTGTTCCGGCAACTCGTAGTCGCACAGGCGCTCGACGCTGCTGTGCGAAAAGCCGGGAATGACAGTGCTCACTGCAATGCTCCTTCGGGGGCGGCGCTTTCTTCTCTGCCGCCCGGAACAACTCCCCGGGGGCGATTGAAGCAGGAACCGGTGCCCCGCCGTATCGGACTATCCCGAATGAAAACAAAGGTCTACGGAAATCCGTGAGTTCCGGCGGCGCACGACGCGCACCGCCACGTTCGTCCGATCCGACGATGCCGGCCGGCCCCGCCGGCATCACACTCGGGCGGAGCATTCCGACAGGAGACGACCAACATCATGGCCTGGGCACTCACGACCGCGGAGGCCGCGTTCCGCGACGAGGTCAGAGACTTTCTCGCGCGCGAGCTGACGCCCGAGCTGCGCGCCGCCGGCCGGCGCAGCTCCGGCATCTTCAGCGACCACGAATTCGGCAACCGCTGGCACCGCATCCTCGCGAAGCGCGGCTGGAGCGTTCCGCACTGGCCGGTGGAGCACGGCGGCACCGGCTGGTCGCCGATGCAGCACTACATCTTCTCGGCCGAGCTGGCGGCAGCCGACGCTCCGCCGCGCGCGCCCATGGGCCCGGGCATGGTGGCGCCGGTGATCATCGCCTTCGGCACCGAGGCGCAGAAGCGCGCGTGGCTGCCCGGCATCCGCTCGGGCGAGGACTACTGGTGCCAGGGCTATTCCGAGCCGCAGTCGGGCTCCGACCTGGCATCGCTGCAGTGCAAGGCCGTGCGCGACGGATCCGACTACGTCATCAACGGCACCAAGATCTGGACCACCCACGCGCAGTACGCCAACCGAATGTTCTGCCTGGTGCGTACCACGTCGGGCGGCAAGCCGCAGCAGGGCATCAGCTTCCTGTGCTTCGACATCCCGGCGCCGGGCATCACCATCCGGCCGATCATCAGCATCTCGGGCGACCACGAGCTCAACCAGGTGTTCTTCGACGACGTGCGCGTGCCGGCCGAGGGGCTCATCGGCGAGGAGAACCAGGGCTGGACCATCGCCAAGTACCTGCTGCAGCACGAGCGCGGCGGCGCGTGGGCGCCGATGCTGCGCGCCCGCCTGCGCCGGCTGCAGGCGGCGGCCGATGCGGCTTTCGCGGCCGCGGCGCACGACGCGCACGAGGCCGACGACATGGCCCTGCGCCTCGCCGAGGCTGAATGCGCCATCGACGCGCTCGAGGCCACCGAACTGCAATCGCTGCGCGCGCAGGCCCGCGGCGAGCCGCACGGCATACGCCCGTCGATGGGCAAGGTGCTGGGCTCCGAGCTGCGCCAGCGACTGACCGAACTCGGCGTGGAAATCGCCGCCCACTACGCCGCGGCCGACCTGCCACTGGACGACAGTCTTCAGCGCGGCGAGCTGCCCATTCCCGAGGACGCCGTGTTCTCCATGTCGGCCTACCTCAACGACCGCGCGGCGTCGATCTACGCGGGCTCCAACGAGGTGCAGCGCAACATCGTCGCGGCCCACCTGCTGGCGAACTGAGGCTCTTCGATGACGACAGCCACCACCGAACGCGACGACACCCTGGCGATGCTGCGCGACAGCCTCGCGCGCTACCTCGACGACAACCACGGCTTCGAGCAACGCCTGTACGCGCTGCGCAAGGCCGACGACGCACCACCGCCGTTCTGGCGCGGCCTCGCCACCGAACTCGACCTGCTGGGCGCGGCCCTGCCCGAGTCGGCGGGCGGCCTCGGCGGCGGCATGGCCGCGCACCTCGCGCTGATGGAGACGCTGGGCGGCGCGCTCGCCGCCGAGCCGTACCTGTCGACGATGGTCATCGGCGCAGGCCTGCTGCAGCGCAACCCCGGCGCACAGGCCGACGCGCTGCTGGGGCGCGTGGTCGCGGGCGAGGCCGTGCTCGCGTTCGCGCACGGCGAGCCGCAGAGCAGGCACGACCGCGCCGACGTGCAGACCGAATTCGTGCGCGATGCCGACGGCTCCTTCCGCCTGAGCGGCCGCAAGGCCGTGGTGCACGCAGCGCCATGGGCCAGCCACCTGCTCGTGAGCGCGATCGGCAGCGCCGGCCTCTCGCTGTTCGTCGTCCCGAAGAACACGCCCGGCCTGCGCCTGCGCGCCTACCCGACGCGCGACGGCGGCCGCGCCGCCGACATCGTCTTCGACAACGTGCGCCTGCCGGCCGACGCATTGCTGGGCGAGGAGGGCGGCGCACTGCCGAAGATCGAACAGGCGCTCGACGAGGCCACGCTCGCCGTCTGCGCCGAGTCCGTCGGCGTCATGCGTCGCCTGATGCGCGACACGCTCGACTACGTGCGCCAGCGCAAGCAGTTCGGCGTGCCGATTGCCAGCTTCCAGGTGCTGCAGCACCGCCTGGCCGACATGCACATGGCGCTGGAGCAGGCCGCGGCGCTCACCGCCAGCGTGGGTGAAATCATCGACGACGCATCGAGCGGCGAACGTGCGCGTGCCGTCTCGTCCGCCAAGGTGGCTGCCGCCAAGGCATGCAAGGCGGTCGGGCAGGGCGCGGTGCAGCTGCATGGCGGCATGGGCATGACGGAGGAGCTGGCAGTCGGGCACTACGTGCGCCGCGCCACGCTCATCGAGGGCCAGTTCGGCCCGCCGTCCTGGCACCTGCGCCGCGTCGCGAAGCTGCGCGCCGCCCTGGTGCTGGCGCAGGCGTAGCGCATTCGTCGCTTTCGACGATGCGGCGCCGTGGGGCCGGCGCCAAGATGTCTCCACACACAGGAGACAGACCATGGCAGGTCCACTGCAAGGCCTTCGGGTGATCGAGATGGCGGGCATCGGCCCCGGCCCGTTCTGCGCGATGCTGTTCGCCGACATGGGCGCGGAGGTGATCCGCATCGAGCGCCCCGGCACGCGCACCGCGCCGCACGACATCCTCGCGCGCGGACGCAGCACGCTGCAGGTCGACCTGCGCGCGGAAGGCGCGGCGCAGTCCGTGCTCGACGCCATCGCCAAGGCCGACGTGCTCGTCGAGGGCTTCCGCCCCGGCGTGATGGAGCGGCTGGGGCTGGGCCCCGCCGAATGCCACGCACGCAACCCGCGGCTGGTGTACGGCCGCATGACCGGCTGGGGCCAGCACGGCCCGCTCGCGCACGCTGCGGGGCACGACATCAACTACATCGCCATCAGCGGCGCGCTGCACGCCATCGGCCGCGCGGGCGAACCGCCGGTGCCGCCGCTGAACTACGTGGGCGACTTCGGCGGCGGCGCGATGCTGTTGGCCTTCGGCATCCTGGCCGCGTTGCACGAGGCGAAGAACTCCGGCCAGGGCCAGGTGGTCGATGCCGCCATGACCGACGGCGCGGCGCTGCTGTCGGCCATGATGTACGGCTTCAAATCGGCGGGGCAATGGAGCAACCAGCGCGGCGAGAACATGCTCGACGGTGGCGCGCACTTCTACGACACCTACGCCTGCGCCGACGGCAAGTACGTGGCGGTGGGCGCCATCGAGCCGCAGTTCTACGCGCTGCTGCGCGAGCGCTGCGGCATCGCCGACGACACCGCCTTCGACGCGCAGATGGACGCCGACCGCTGGCCGCTGCTCAAGCTGCGCATGGCCGACGTGTTCCGCACGCGCACGCGCGACGAGTGGTGCGTGCTGCTCGAAGGCAGCGACGCCTGCTTCGCGCCCGTGCTCGACTGGGACGAGGCCCCGGAGCACCCGCACAACGTGGCGCGCGGCACCTTCGCCAACGTGGGCGGCGTGGTGCAGCCCGCGCCCGCGCCGCGCTTCAGCCGCACCGCGCCGGTGCTGCCGCAGGCGACCGCGCGCGACGACGGCCCTGCCGTGCTGCGCCGCTGGGGCGTGGCGGCGGATGCGATCGCGCCTCTTGCGCCTCTTGGCAGTGCCTGAAGGAGACAACCTCGTGTTCCTCACCCAACCCCTGCACAAGGGCCGCCGCGAGAAGGCGAAGGCCATCGCCATCGTCTGCGGCGGCACCAGCCTCGATTTCGCGACTTTCACCGACCGCGTCGCGCGCCTGGCCACCGTGCTGAAGCAGTTCGGCATGGCGAGCGGCGACCGCGTCGGCATGCTGAGCCTCAACTCGCACCGCTTCGTCGAATACTTCTTCGGCACCTGGTGGGGCGGCGGCGTCATCAACCCGGTCAACATCCGCTGGAACCCGAAGGAGGTCGCCTACTCGCTGGACGACTGCGACACCCGCATCCTGCTGGTCGACGACCTGTTCGTGCCGATGGTGCCGGCGCTGCGCCAGCTCTCGGCGTCGCTGCGCACGGTGGTCTATTGCGGCGACGGCGCGGTGCCCGAGGGCATGGTGGGCTACGAGGCGCTGCTGGCCAAGGCCGAGCCAGCGGAAGACGCGCCGCACGGCACCGACGAGCTCGCAGCCATCATGTACACCGGCGGCACCACCGGGCAGCCCAAGGGCGTGATGCTCACGCACGGCAGCCTCTGCATCAACGCGCTGAGCACGGTCGCGGCACTGCCGCGCGATGCGCAGAACGCGGTGTCGCTCGTCGCGGCGCCCATGTTCCATGTGGCGGGCTGCGGCGCCTCCATCCAGAACCTGCTGCGGTTGATGCCCATGCACGTGCTGCCCATGTTCGACGAGCTGGCGGTGCTGCAGGCCGTGCAGTCCGCGCGCATCACCGAGATGTTCATGGTGCCGACCATGATCAAGCGCGTGATCGAGCACCCGCGCTTCGCCGAGTTCGACCTGTCGAGCCTGCGGCTGCTGTTCTACGGCGCGGCGCCCATCGACGCCGCGCTGCTCGACCAGGCGATGCGCGCGATCCCGAAGGCCGCCTTCGCGCAGGTCTACGGCATGACGGAGCTCTCGCCCGTGGTCGCCGCGCTGTCGCCGCATTGCCACCAGCCGGGCCCCGATCGCGACCGACTGCTGCGCTCGGCGGGAACGCCGGTGCCCATTGCCGAGATACGCATCGTCGACGGCGAAGACAGGGAGGTGCCGCCGGGCCAGGTCGGCGAGATCGTCGCGCGCGGCCCGATGGTCATGAAGGGCTACTGGAACAAGCCCAGGGAAACCGAGGCCGCGCTGCGCGGCGGGTGGATGCACACCGGCGACGGCGGCTACATGGACGACCAGGGCTTCGTGTTCGTGGTCGACCGCATGAAGGACATGATCGTGAGCGGCGGCGAGAACGTGTATTCGGCCGAGGTCGAGAACGCCATCGCGCAGATGCCGCAGGTGCTGATGTCAGCGGTGATCGGCGTGCCCGACGACAAGTGGGGCGAACGCGTGCACGCGGTGATCGTGCGGCGCGAGGGCATGGCGCTGGAGGCCGAGGCCGTCATCGCCCACTGCCGCGAGCACATCGCCGGCTACAAGTGCCCGCGCAGCGTGGAGTTCCGCGACGCGCTGCCGCTGTCGGCGGCCGGCAAGCTGCAGAAGTTCCAGCTGCGCGAGCCCTTCTGGGCCGGCAGGGAACGGCGCGTCGGTTGAGCTCCGCGCACGCGACACAAAAGAAAGCAAAGGAAGACAACATCATGGCAATCGATTTCCGCCGCTCGTGGAGCGACGAAGACCTGGAGCTGTACCGCGACAACGTGGTGCGCTTCATCGAGACCGAAGTGCTGCCGCACGACGAGGAAGCCCGCAAGCGCGGCCACGTGGGCCACGAGGTGTGGCGCAAGGCCGGTGCGCTCGGCCTGCTGTGCGCCGACATCCCCGAGGAGTACGGCGGCGCCGGCGGCGACTTCCGCCACGAGGCCGTGTTCTACGAGGAGATGTCGCGCCGCGCGCTCACCGGCATGGCGACCTCGGTGCACAGCATCGTCGCGCACTATTTCCTCAACCACGGCACCGAGGAGCAGAAGCGCAACTACCTGCCGCGCATGGCACGCGGCGAGATGGTGGGCGCGGTCGCCATGACCGAGCCCGGCGCGGGCTCCGACCTGCAGGGCGTGCGCACCCGCGCCGAGAAGAAGGACGGCGGCTACGTCGTCAACGGCTCCAAGACCTTCATCACCAACGGCTTCCTGGCCGGCGTGGTGCTGGTGGTGTGCAAGACCGATCCCGCGCAGGGTGCCAAGGGCACGTCGATCCTCATCGTGGAGACCGAGGGCTGCAAGGGCTTCCGCGTGGGCCGCGTGCTCGACAAGATCGGCATGAAGGCGCAGGACACCTCCGAGCTCTTCTTCGACGACGTGCGCGTGCAGGCCGACGCACTGCTCGGCGGCGTGGAGGGCCAGGGCTTCTTCCAGCTCATGAGCGACCTGCCCTACGAGCGCACCATCATCGGCCTGAGCGCGCTCGCCACCATGGAAGGCGCCTACCAGGCCACGCTCGACTACGTGCGCGACCGCAAGGCCTTCGGCAAGCCCATCGCCGAGTTCCAGAACACCAAGTTCAAGCTGGCCGAGATCGCCACGCAGATCAAGGTGGGCCGCGCCTTCATCGACCGCTGCATCGAAGACCTTGTGGCCGGCAGGCTCGACACCGCCACCGCCTCCATGGCCAAGCTCTGGGGCTCGGAGGCGCAGGGGCGCGTGATCGACGAGTGCCTGCAGCTCTTCGGGGGCTACGGCTTCATGAACGAATACATGGTGGCGCGCATGTACGCCGACGCGCGGGTGCAGCGCATCTATGGCGGCACCAACGAGATCATGAAGGAAGTGATCGCCAGGGCGCTCTGAGCCCCGGACCGCGCCCGCTCAGGACAGCCGCCGGATCTCCGCCCGCGCGATCTCGCGGTGGTGGTACGAGGGCGACAGGCCGATGAACTGCGTGTACTTCTCGCGCGCCGCCTCGGTGTCGCCGGCGTCTTCCAGCTCCAGAGCCTCGAGCGTGAACTGGGTGAAGAGCCGGTTGGCGTCGTGCTCGCGCGCGGTGGCGGCCAGCGTCTTCGGCTGCAGTTCGGGCTGCGCGGCGTAGATCTGCCGCTGCACTTCGATCACCTCGATCAGCGCGCGGCCGATGCGCTGGATGTTCTCGTCCACGGGGTCGAGCCCGGTGCCGCGCACGTCCGTCGCGGCCTGGTCGAGCAGGTGCGAGGCAACTCGCAGCAGCTGGTGGATCCGCCTGTGTGTCATGTGCGGCCCGCTCCGTCCGGGCGACCGCTTCCGGGCTTCGCCGCTTCCGCGAAGCTGCGTCCTTGCAATTCACTCATCCGTTGTTCCGCTTGGCGCCGGGGGCCGTTGCGGCCCGCCCGCGCGACTGGCGCCCCAGGGCCGGCGAGGCCTCCCTGCCGGCAGCCAGGGCTTCTTCTTCCGTGCGCAGCTTGTCGGCGAGCTGGCTCGCGCGCTCGGCGATGGCCAGGCTCTTGGCCGCCTCGGCGCCGTGCG
Organism: Variovorax gossypii; assembly: GCF_003965815.1. Taxonomy (GTDB): domain Bacteria; phylum Pseudomonadota; class Gammaproteobacteria; order Burkholderiales; family Burkholderiaceae_C; genus Variovorax; species Variovorax gossypii. The sequence goes on from NZ_RXOE01000007.1 coordinate 276,074, forward strand.
TCTTCACCGAGAAGGCCTTGCTCACGCTGCCCTTGCCGGCGGTGTAGGTGATGGCGAGCCAGTAGCCGGGGTGGCTGGGGTTGGGCGTCTTGAAGTGCACGCCGCTCACGCCGCTGGTGTTGTTGCGCCGGGTGATCTCCGACTTCGATCGCTTGGCCGTGCGCGGTCCCGCCGCATGGGCCGACAGCCCCATGCGGATCGCCTCCTCGGCCGGATGGATGCGTGCCAGCCCCGTCATGCGCTCGAGCTGCCGAGCGCGCTCCTGGATCGCCAGCGCCTGCGCGTCGTCGCCCAGGTCGGCCACGGAGAAGTCGGTGCGCAGGATCTCGTCGGGCGCGATGTAGGTCTTGGCCATCCAGGCGCGCACCCGGCCGTTCGGTGCGAGATGGTGGAACACGCCCGTCACGCCGGTGCTGTTGTTGGTCCGCTGCTTCTCGGCGCGCTCGCTGCGCGTCTGCGGCGGCACGCTGCGCACGATGTGGTCGCGCCAGTCCTGCGCGTGAAGCAGCGCCTGCTCCGCGCCGCCGTAGCTGGCCTTGCCGAACAGCCTGTGATGGCGAACGCCGTTGCGGACGATGGAAACTTCGAACCCCCAGGACCTGGAGTAGATGCCGTACATGGCTGCCGGGTTCGGGATACCTTTGGGCATTCTCGACTTGATGCTGCTACTTTCGTACTCAGCGCTGCTGATTCCGATGGGCTCCCCGACTTGCCCGCTGCTCTTTGGCGCGCGAATTTCGCGGCTATTTTGGCCGAAGCACAAAGGCAAATCGGCGCGTGCGGCCGCGCCTGAAAAAATATCATCGACCCGGGCACGCGAGCATCCGCCGGCCGCCGTGCGAACGGGGCCGGCCCCTGCGAATCGCGTGTTCACTGCTGCGGCCTTGCCCCGGCGGCCAGGCCGTGCGGGCGAGCACCCTGGCGGGGCTCCTGCAGGTAGGGAATCGAGAGCGCGCCGGCCGCGGCCTGCTGCATGTGCACCAGCTTCTGCTCGAGCTGGCGTTCGCGCTCCTCGATCGCCAGCAGCTTCGCCTTCTCGGCCCCGTGCTCCTTGATGGAGAAGGCCTTGCTCACGCTGCCCTTGCCGGCGGTGTACGTGATGGCCAGCCAGTAGCCCGGATGGCCCGGGTTCGGCGCCTTGAAGTGCACGCCGCTGACGCCGCTCGAATTGGTGCTGCGCTTGATCTCCGACTTCGAGCGCTTGTTCGACAGCTGCTCCGGCGCAAAGGCCGGCGGGCTCGTGCGGATCGCCTCCTCGGCCGGGTGCAGCTTGGCCAGCCCGTCCATGCGGTCGAGCTGGCGCGCGCGCTCCTCGATGGCCAGCGTCTGCGCCGCCTCGCCCATCGTGTTCACGGGGAAGTCGGTGCGCAGGATCTCGTCCTGCCCGATGTAGGTCTTGGCGACCCAGGCCCTCACCTTGCCGCCCGGGGCGACCTGGCAGAACACGCCCGACACGCCTGTCGTGTTGTTGATCCGAAGCTTCTCGGCCCGGTCGCGCCGGGGGACCGGCGGCACGCTGCGCACCACGCCGTCGCGCCAGTCCTGCGCCTGGCGCAGCGCCTGCTGGTCGCCGCCGTAGCTGGCGCGGCCGAACTGCTTGAAGTAGCGCGTGCCGTTTCGCACGATCGACACCTCGTAGCCCCAGCTGCGAGGGTAGATGCCATACATGGCTGCGGGATTGGGGATTCCTTTGGGCATGGTGCTTCGGCTTGAGTCCGCTCTCTGGTGCTTTCGATGGCTCCCTGCGCCGGTCGCGCGACTCTCCGCGTCGCCGCGCTGCTTGCGCTATCGCAGCAGTTGGAAGTCTTCGGGGGAATGCTAGGGACGCCCGCAGTGGCGGGGTATCACCGGAATCCGTAGTTCAAGGGGTAGCCGGTGCGGAGGAGAGACTAGATGTAGGTCTATCGGATTACACCGAGCCTGCGCGCGATCGCCACCGCCTGCGTCCTGCTCTTCGCATCCAGCTTCATGTTGATGTTGCGCAGGTGCGTGCGCACCGTGCTGTCCGACACGAAGAGCTTCTCGGCCATCGCGTTGTTCGAGTAGCCCTCGGCCAGCAGCTGCAGCACGCGGATCTCCTTGCGCGTGAGCGGCTCCTTCATCGCGTCGCCGCCGACCGGCGTTTCCGCCTCGGTCGCTGCGGCCATCGGGCCTACGGCCTGCAGCAGGCGCTGCAGGTGGTCCGCGAGGATCGGGTCGATGGTGGCGCCTTCCTGCATCGCCGCGGCGCAGCGATGGACCAGCGGGCCCACCGCGGGTCCTTCGTCGAGGATCAGCCGCATGAAGCCTTCCTGGCTGGCCGCCTGCAGCACTTCGCCGAACTGCTCGACGGCGGCCGACAGGTCGCCGGCGCGCTGCTGCGCCAGCGCGCGCAGCACCCTGAGCTTGAGCGCGCGCCGGTTGCGGGCCACGGCGAGTGCGGCGTGCAGCTCCGCGTCGAGCACGCCCAGCGCCGCGCGCGCGTCGCCGAATGCGATCTCCCAGCGCGCCTTGGCCAGCGCGAGGTAGTCGAGGTCGTGCGCGGGCAGGCGCTGGCGCAGTTCGCGCTGCCACAGCGCGGGGTCGTCGGCGCGCAGCAGCTCGTCGTGCGACGCGGGGCCGTTGCCCTGCAGCAGCAGCATGCGCGAGCGCTCCAGCTTGGCGCCGGCCACCACGCGCGGCAGCTGGCGTGCGTGGCCCAGGTACTCGAGCTCGGTCAGGGCCTGGAAGGCCGCGTCGATGTCGCCCGTGTGGAAGGCCAGCCGCGAGCGCATCACGTGGCTCAGGATCATGTGGTCGGGCAGGCCCACGTCGCGTGCCAGCGGCAGGTACACGTTCAGCAGGCGCTCGGCCTGCGCGAGCTGGTTGGTCTCGTAGACGGCGCCCGCATACAGCACGCCGGCCCATGCGTTGCCGTGGCTGTGGTTGTACGACACCGCGTGCGTCGAATCGACCGCCATGCGCAGCCGCGCTGTGGCCTGCCGCAGCCGGCCCTCGTGCAGGTCGAACAGGCCCGCCAGCGACTCGGTGTACATGCGGTTGAAGGCGCTGTTGCCCTGCTGGCGCCGCGCCGCGTCGAGCAGGCGCCGCGCCTCGTGCTGGTCGCCGCGCACCGCGAGGATGTGCGCCATCGCGTTGAGCAGCACGCTGTCGGCGAAGGCGAGGCCGGTGGGCAGGCGCGCGAGGCTCTGGCGGCCGGCCTCGTAGGCCTCGTCGTGGCGGTCCTGCATGGCCAGCAGCAATGGCACCAGCGTGTGGGCGCTCGCGCGCACTTCGGCGATGGGGCTGTCGAGGCAGCCCGACTTCTCGAGCTGCCGCATCGCATCCCACGGGCCGTGCGTGAAGCAGGTGGCCCACAGCGAGATCGGCTGCAGGAACGGGTGCTCGCGCAGTTGGTGCTCGGGAATGGCCGAGAACCAGCGCGCCAGCATGCGCATGCGGCCCTCTTCGAGGAACTGCGCGGCGTGGCTGTCGAGCAGCGTCAGCGCATGCGGATGGTCGCCGCCCTCGATGGCATGGTCGATGGCGGGCACCGGCCGGCCGTGCGACTCGTACCAGCCCGAGGCCGCGAGATGCAGCCGCGCGGGCTCGCCGGGCATCTCGCGCGCGAGCTGCGCGCGCAGGAAGTCGGCGAAGAGGCTGTGATAACGCCACGCATCGCCGTCGCCACTCACCGGCGTGAGGAACAGGTTCGAAGCGGCCAGCTGCTCAAGGATGGCTGCGCAATCCATGCGCGGGCACAGTGCCTGGCAAACAGAGGCGTCGAGTTGCCGCAGGATGCTGGTGCGCAGCAAAAAGTCGCGGATTTCCTTGGGCTGGTGCGCGAGCACGTCCTCGGCAAGGTAGTCGGCCACGGCACGGTCGGAGCCCGAGAAGCGCTCGACGAAACCGGTCGCGGTGCCGGTGCCGTGGCGTTCCAGCGCCATCGATGCGAGCCAGATCGCCGCTACCCAGCCCTCGGTCTTGCGGTGCAGCAGCGAGAGCATCTCCGGCGGCAGCGCCTGGCGAAGGCCGAAGAAGGCGCTGGTTTCCTCCAGGCTGAAGCGCAGCCGGTCGGTGTCGATCTCGGTCAGCTGCCCGCGCGCGCGCAGCCGGCCCAGGCCCAGGTCGGGCAGGCTGCGCGAGCCGATCACGATCTGCCCCCGGCGCGGCAGGTGCTCGACGATCTCGCGCATCAGGCCCAGCACGGCCGGCTCCTGCACCCGCTCGAAGTCGTCGAGGAATAGCGTGAAGGGCGACTCGTGCGCGGCCAGCGCGGCCACCGCGTCGAAGGGGCTGCTGTTGCTGCCGCGCGGGTCTTCCACGCCCAGGCGCTGCACGGCCTCGGCCAGGCAGTCGAGAAAGCGCGAGACGTCGTTGTCCGCGCGGTCCAGCGTGAGCCACGCGGTGGCGATGCCCCGGGCCTCCATGCGCTCGCGGATCTGCGCCATGGCGGTGGTCTTGCCGAAGCCGGCAGGCGCGCGCACGAGCACCAGCTTCACGGCCGCCGAGGCGACCTCTTCCCCGATCGCGGTGCGCTGCACCTGCGTGGCGACGAAAGCCGGGGGATTGAGCTTGGTTTCGAGGATCCGGGGTGTGGGGGACTGCATGCGGCGCTGAAATCCCGTCGTTTCCGACGATGTGTGCGGTCGATTCTGCTTCCTAAACTGGATGTGGACAAACCATCCCAGACACCTCCAGGACACCTCAAGGACACCAGCAGATGCAACTCGATTCCAGCATTGCGGCCGTCGTCACCGGCGGCGCCTCTGGCCTCGGCGCCGCCACCGCGCGCCGCCTCGCGGGCCGCGGCGTGAAAGTAGCGCTCTTCGACCTCAACGCCGAGCAGGGCGAGGCCCTGGCCAGGGAGCTCGGCGGCATCTTCTGCAAGGTCGACGTCACCTCCGAGGAGCAGGTGGACGCCGCCTTCGCCAGGGCCCGCGCGGCGCACGGCCAGGAGCGCGTTCTCGTGAACTGCGCCGGCACCGGCAACGCCGTGAAGACCGCGAGCCGCGACAAGGCCACGGGCGAGATCAAGCACTTTCCGCTCGCGAACTTCGACCGCATCATCCAGATCAACCTGGTCGGCACCTTCCGCTGCATCGCCAAGTCGGCGGCGGGCATGCTCACGCTCGACACGCTGCAGGACGGCGAGCGCGGAGCCATCGTCAACACCGCCTCGGTGGCCGCGCAGGACGGCCAGATGGGCCAGGCGGCCTACACCGCCTCGAAGGCCGGCATCGTCGGCATGACGCTGCCGATCGCGCGCGACCTCATGAGCGAGGGCATCCGCGTGAACACCATCCTGCCGGGCATCTTCGACACGCCGCTGCTGCAGGGCGCGCCCGACAACGTGAAGGCCGCGCTGGCCGCGTCGGTGCCGTTCCCGAAGCGGCTGGGCAACCCGGCGGAGTACGCGACGCTGGCCGAGCTGATGATCACCAACGGCTACTTCAACGGCGAGAGCGTGCGGCTCGACGGGGCCATCCGCATGGCGCCGCGCTGACCCGAACCCCCGCACCCGCACAGACACGGAACAGACAGGAGAACTCCATGCCCGAAGCATTCATCGTCGCCGCCGCACGCACCGCCGGCGGCCGCCGCAACGGCCGCCTCGCCGGCTGGCACCCGGCCGACCTCGCCGCGCAGGTGCTCAATGCCCTGGTGGATCGCACCGGGGCCGACCCGGCGCTGGTCGAGGACGTCATCATGGGCTGCGTCGACCAGGCCGGCGAGCAGTCTTCCAACATCGCGCGCAACGCGGTGCTGGCGTCGAAGCTGCCCGAATCGGTGCCGGCCACTTCGGTCGACCGGCAGTGCGGCTCGTCGCAGCAGGCGCTGCACTTCGCTGCGCAAGCCGTGATGTCGGGCACCATGGACATCGTGATCGCCGCCGGCGTGGAAAGCATGACGCGCGTGCCCATGGGCATGCCCGTCACGCTGCCGCTGAAGAACGGGCTGGGCTTCTACGTGAGCCCGCTCATGGCGAAGCGCTATCCCGACGTGCAGTTCAGCCAGTTCACCGGCGCCGAGATGATCGCGAGGAACTACGGCATCGAGAAGGACGAGCTCGACCGCTATGCACTCGAGAGCCACAAGCGCGCCATCGCCGCCACGCAGGCAGGCCATTTCGAGCGCGAGATCGTGCCCGTGACCGTGCGCATGGCCGACGGCACCGAGCCTGGCGAGCAGCACACCGTGGACGAAGGCATCCGCTTCGACGCCACGCTGGAGAGCATCGCCGCCGTGAAGCTCATCGCCGAGGGGGGGCGCTGCACTGCCGCCACCGCCAGCCAGATCTGCGACGGCGCGAGCGGACTGATGGTGGTGAACGAGCGCGGCCTGAAGACGCTGGGCGTGGAGCCGCTCGCGCGCATCCGCCACATGAGCGTGATGGGGCACGACCCGGTGATCATGCTGGAGGCCCCTCTGCCTGCCACGCAGCGCGCGCTGAAGAAGGCGGGCATGAAGATCTCCGACATCGACCTGTACGAGGTCAACGAGGCCTTCGCGCCGGTGCCGTTGGCCTGGCTGCAGACGCTGGACGCCGACCCGGCGCGGCTCAACGTGAACGGCGGCGCGATCGCGCTGGGCCATCCGCTGGGCGCGTCGGGCACCAAGCTGATGACCACGCTCGTGCACGCGCTCGGCCAGCGCGGCAAGCGCTACGGCCTGCAGACCATGTGCGAGGGCGGCGGCATGGCCAATGTGACCATCGTCGAGCGGCTCTGAGCATGGGCAGCGGCACCGACGAAGATCCGCTGCTGTGCGAGCGCGACGGCGACGTCGAGATCCTCAGCTTCAACATTCCGAAGCGACTCAATCCGCTGACGGAGGGGCTCCAGCAGGCCCTGCGTGCAAGGCTCGCGCAGCTGCGCGAGGAGGCCGAGGCAGGCACGGTGCGCGCGCTGGTCCTCTCCGGCGTGGGCAAGTCCTTCTGCGTGGGCGCCGATCTTTCGAGCATGGGCCCCGCCGGCGGAAGCGATGGAGGCGGCGGCAGCCTCGGCCAGCGCACGGCGAGTGCGATGGAGGCGCTGTCGAACCGGCTCATCGAGGACCTGCGCGGCATGCCCTTTCCGGTGGTGAACGCCGTCAACGGACCGGCGGCGGGCGCCGGCGTGGGCGTGGCGCTGGCAGCCGACGTCGTGATCGCGGCGCGCTCCGCGTACTTCTACCTGCCCTTCATGCCGCGGCTGGGCATCGTGCCCGACCTCGGAACCACGTGGTTCCTCGAACGGCTGGTGGGGCGTGCCAGGGCCGTGGGCATGTCGCTGCTCGGCGAGCGGCTTCCGGCCGAGCAGGCCGCGCAATGGGGCCTGGTGTGGGCCTGCGTGGACGACGCCGAGCTTCGCGCGCAGGCCGTGTCGGTGGCCCGGCGCCTGGCGAGCCTGCCCGCGCACGCGGCGCGCGAGATCCGCGCGGTGTACGAGTCGGCCGCGAGCCAGCCGCTGGTCGCGCAGATGAGCCACGAGGCGGCGCGCCAGCGCGAGCTGCTGGACCGGCCCGAGTTCGCCGAGGGCGTGAAGGCCTTCATGGAAAAGCGCGAGCCGGTGTTCCACCGGAATGCCGCCGGGGCCGGGCCGCGCAGTCCATAGCCCGTTCCCGGGAGGGCGAAGCCCGGCGGATGCCAACATAATCGGGCCTCATGGGAGCTTCGCCAGCCATCCTCGATCCCCGCTCCATCATCCTGCTCGCCGGTGTCATGGGCGTCATGATGGCGCTCGTGGTGTTCTTCATGCGACGCAGCTATCCGCGCAGCATCCAGGGCCTGGGAGAGTGGTCGCGCGCGCCGCTGGTGGCGTTCGTGAGCACGCTGCTCTTCGCGGCGCGGGGGTACTTCCCCGATTTCCTGACCATCGTGGTCGCCAACTTCGTGCTGTTCCAGGCCTGCATCCTGTACTACGCCGGCAGCCAGAAGTTCCTGTTCGGCCACGGCGACACGCGGGGCTGGACGGCGCTCAACGGCATGCTGGCGCTGCTGCTGTTCTGGTTCGGCATCGTGAAGCCCGACTTCGAGGTGCGCCTGCTGTTCGTCACCGCGGCGGTGTCGGCGCTGTTCTTCCGGCATGCGCAGCTGTACATGCGCCACAAGGGCCGCGTGTTCGGCAAGCGGCTCATGACCGGGCTGCTGCTGGCGCAGGCGCTGGTGGCGGGGCTGCGCTTCGTGTCCGTGGTCGCGGGCATGGCGGGCAGCGGACTCATGGAGGGCAGCTGGATCCAGTCGATCTACATCAGCATGTACTCGTTCACCGTGCTGCTGCTGTCCATCGCCGTCATCCTGATGGCCACCGACCGCGTGCACACCGAGTTCGAATACCTGGCCACGCGCGACCCGCTCACCGGCGCGCTCAACCGCCGCGCGCTGCTGGACGCCTGCCACGGCGCGTTCGCCTCCGGCGAGCGTCGCGGCGCCTTGCTGATGGTGGACCTGGACCACTTCAAGAGCATCAACGACCGCTTCGGCCACCAGATGGGCGACGCCGTCCTGCGCGAGGCGGTCGGCCGCATGCAGCGCGCGGTCGGCGACAAGGGCCTGCTGGGTCGCTATGGCGGAGAAGAGTTCCTGGTGCTGCTGCCCGACGCCGGCAAGGCCGAGGCGATGGAAGTCGCGGCACGCCTCAGGCAGGCCATCGGCGAGCCCTTCCCGTCCGATTCGCCGATGGCTGCGGTCGGCTCGATCGCGGCGAGCATCGGCGTGGCGGCCGGCGAGGACAGCTCCGGCCGCACGGACATCGACGACGTGCTGGCGCTGGCCGATGCGGCGCTGTACCGGGCGAAGGAGATGGGGCGGGATCGGGTGATCGCGGCGGCCTGAGCGAGGGCCGCCCTGGCGCCTCGTCAGCCGGCGCTTTCCCAGTCGCAGCGCAGCCTGTGGCGGGCTCCGGAAAAAGTCAGCGTGCCTCGCGTCTTCGAGACGTTCAGCATCGCGGTGCGGCCGGAGCCTTCGAGGCTGGTTCCCTTGAGGCTCATGACGCGCCGCTTGTAGTCGACGGCCCTGCGCTGCAGCTCGAATCTTTCCGGCTGCGCTTCATCGTCGTCGGCGCGCGCCACGATCAACTGCGTCGGCTCGCCCGAAGAGAGCCGGAACTGGATCTCCGCCGAATACGGCTTGCCCTCGCACTGCATGCTGCCGGTGGCGAAGGCCGGGGTCGAGCATGCGAGCAAGAGGGCAGCTGTCGACAGGATGCGTGATGGCTGGATGCTCATGCGTCGGACGATGACAGGGGAAGGCCGTCGAGTCCTTCGTCGACTCGCTCGGCGCCGCAGCCTGCGCAAGAACGGGCAGCCGGCGTGCGAAGCGGCTTGCCACATGCGTGGCACGGCGGGCCGTACAGGCTCAGGCGGTGATGAAGGATCGCGTTCGGATTGGTTTCCTTGAAGCCGGTGATGCTCTCATAGGCCTCCAACGTCAGGTAGCCCAGGCCGCGCTGATGGGACTCGGCCAGGCTGCAGCCGGTTTCTTCGCGATACTTCTGCGCCTGAGCGATATAGCCCATCGGATGGGCGAGCTGCCACTCTCCCTCGGTGAGCATCGGCATGTCGGTCTTGCAGCGCCAGCAGTAGAGGGTGCGAGGCATCGAGAGCGTGTTCCTGATGAATGTTGCGGCGATCGGTCACTTGGCCGGATGAAGCCGATGTTCCGGCTCCGCACGATGCGGACATCCCTGGCGACGGTGCGCAGCATTCTGCCCGCGGCGGTTCATGCCGATGGCTGCGTGCCCCTTGCGTGCCATCGCACCGCGCCGCTCGCGAGCACGATCCCCGGCACCACCAGTGCGAGCGCCAGCAACACGGCACCTGTAACGGGCTCGTTCATCCACGCCGCCGCGCCCAGCGTGGTCAGCGCGGGCACCAGCGCCGCGGAAAGCGATGCGCGCGGCGCGCCGAGCCTGGCGACGGCCACCATGTAGACCACCAGCCCCAGAAAGCCGGCGATCACGCCCTGCATCACGGCCTGCAGCGCTACATCGGGCCATGGTGCATCGAGCAGCTTCGGCGCGCCTGCGATCAGCCATGCGGGCAGCAGCATCAGCGCCGACCATCCGTTCACGAAGGCCGCGCCCTGCCAAGGTGTGAACCCGCAATGCGCGAACGCCAGCGAGTGCGCGGCCCAGAGCATGGCCGCCGCGAGAAAGAGCAGGTCGCCGCGCCAGTCGAGCGAGCCGCCGCTGAAGCTCCCGCCGGCGAACAGCGCCATGCCGACGGCGATGCAGGCCAGCCCCGCGAGCCTGGTGCCTTCGACCTTCTGCCTCGTGTGAATCCACGCGCCGATGGCGGTGAAGAGCGGCAGGCTGCCCGCCATGAAGATGCCCATGTGGCTCGCGGGCGCCCATTGCGCGCCGGCCAGCACCAGCAGGCCGAAGGGCAGGCCGCCGCCGATGACGAGCAGCGCGAGCGCCAGCCGCGAGGCCTTCGGCGCGATGCGCTTGCGGCCGAGCCACAGCGGCGCGAGCAGCAGTGCGGGAATGCCGTAGCGCATCAGCGCCAGGTCCAGCGGCCCGAGCGTGGTGGTCACGCCGTGGCGCGAAACGAGCTGCCAGGCGCTGCCGATGACGGCTGCGGCCAATGCCGCGAGCAAGCCGGTGAAGAGACTCCGATCGATCATCGCGGCGAGTCTCGCGGCAGCACCGCGCGGCGGCTATCAAATTCGTGCGCTGCTGTTGCCGCTCTTGCTGCTGCCGGCCAGCACGCGGCGGGCTTCGCCCAGCGTCACGCCTACTTCGCGCCGGAACACCGCGCCCAGGTGGCTCTGGCTGCAGAAACCGAGATCGTGCGCGATGCCGGCGAGGTCGGCGTCGCCATCGGCCAGCCGTTCCATGGCCGAGGCGAGGCGCAGGTGCTGGCGGTACTGGTGAAGGCTCAGGCCGGTCTCGTGGCGGAAGCTGCGCGCCAGGTGAAATGGCGAGCGGGAGACCGAGTCGGCGAGTTCGTGCAGCGAGAGCCGCGTGTCGCGATCGGCGGTTTCCGCGAGCAGCCGTCTGGCGCGCGCGACCGCGCCCGTCAGCGGCGACTGCCGCCGGGACGTTCCGAGTTCGTCGACCAGCGATGCGATGGCCACCGTGCCGCCATCGCCCGCACGCAGCCGATGCTGCGCCGCATGAACCCGGTACAGCGACCTCGGCGAGAGCAGGCAGAACGCGGGTGCCGCATCGTCGGCGCGACTCGGCCGGTGCCGGCTGACCACCAGACTGCGGCGGGTGGCGTGCGTTGCGGGGCGAAGCTGATAGACCATGGCGTCGGCCAGGTGCATGGCGGTGAGCCCGTCGACTTGCCAGGTGCTGCCGCCCCAGCGCAGGTCGAGCATCGTGCGGCCGACGGGGAAGATGATGCGGCGCGATTCCAGCGCGTAGGGGCCGCTCCAGCCGGGCTCTTCCTTCGCATGCGAGCGCAGGTGTTCCACCGTGAACTCGTGTCCGGCGTACAGGAGCGTGCGGTCGTGGGGCATGGCGGCATTCTGCGCGCGAGGGCCGCCAGCGGCCTATTTCTTGTTGTCGTCGCCCCAGCGCCAGCGAGGCGGCTCGCCCTTGAGCCAGCAGACCGCGACGAGCGCGAGGGTCGGAATCGCGAGGCCGAGGAAGAAGCGCAGCGGTTCGTGCCCGGGGTGAAGCGAATACACCGCCGTCAGCACCAGCGCGGCGTAGATGACGATCACTACCCAGCCTTGCCAGCGATTGGGAAGCCCCCAACCCCAGCCGTAGCGCTTGGCGGGAAACCAGTAGGGCTGTTGTCGTTTCTGCATCGAGTCTCTCCTTGCGGAACCCGGGCGGATTCTGTCCGCCTTGCCTGAAGAGATCCTGAGCGTCCGGGCGATGGCCGGCTCAGGCAAACGGAAACGGCCCTTCCATCGCCCCGATGTGGCTGACATGGCTCACCATGCCATGCGCTTCGCTCCACAAATGCAGCATGCAGCCCGGCCTGCCCATGTACGACGCTGGTGCCGCGTCTTCGGCCAGCTGCAGCGCGATCTCGGTCGTGCTGCTCGGGCAGGCGCAAACAACAGTGCCGGCCCAGCGCCGAAGCATCGTGCGGTGCACGTGGCCGCACAGCACCAGCTCGATGTTGGGTGCGTCGCGCACGATGGTCTCGAGCGGTGCCGTGTCCATGTAGCGGTACGCGTCCATGTAGGGAATGCCGCTCGTGAAGGGCGGGTGATGCAGCATCAGCAGCGTCGGCTTCGTGCGCTCGGCCTCCAGCGTGCGCTGCAGCCATTCGAGGCCCCGCGCATCGATGCCGCCGTGATGAAGCCCGGGAATGCACGAGTCCAGCGCCACGATGCGCACGGGATGGTCGTCGATGCAGTAGTGCAGCGCGCCTTCGGCCGGCAGGTAGGCGTGGTCCGCGAAGGCCGCGCGAAAGTTCTCGCGGCTGTCGTGGTTGCCGGGAATCACGAGATGCGGAATCTCCAGCTTCGCGAGCAGGCGTCGGGCCTGTGCATATTCATCGGGGTGGCCCTCGTCGACGAGGTCGCCAGTCAGCAGCACCAGGTCGGGCCGCCGGTCGAGCGCGTGCAGGTGGTCGATGGCTTCCTCGAACATTCGGTTCGAGTCGGCCACGCCCTGGTAGAGCTGGCCGGCAGGACGGATGTGCGGGTCGGAGATCTGCGCGATGAGCATGCGGTGAGGCCTGGTGTTGCTGTCGCCGCGAAGGCAAGCACGATCCGTTCCGCCGCGGGCTCAGATGCCGGTGAACTCCGCCACTTCCGACAACGGCGCGCGCTCGGTCACCAGTGCATCGAGCGGCCGGCTGCGGTCGGCATAGCCGATGGACATGCCTGTGAACAGCATGCGCTCGGGTGGCAGCGCGATGAAGCTGCCGATGGTCTGCGGATAGATCGCCCAGCATTCCTGCGGGCAGCTGTCGAGCCCTTCGGCGCGCAGCAGCAGCATCACGTTCTGCAGCACCATGCCGAGGTCGGACCACTGCGGCGGACCCATGCGTCGGTCGACGCTGCAAAAGAGCGCGAGCGGCGCGCCGAAGAACTGGTAGTTGCGAGCGAACCATTCGCGGCGCGCGGCCTTGTCCTCGCGCGGAATGCCCAGGCGCGCGTACATCGCCTCGCCCACTGCGAAGCGGCGGTCGCGGTAGGGCGCCACGAGTTCGCGCGGGTAGATGTCGTAGTCGCTGCCTTCGCCGGTGGGCGCCTCCTGCACGCGCGTGCGCATGATCGCCTTGAGCTCGGCGAGCTTTTCCCCGCCCACCACATGCAGGTGCCAGGGCTGCAGGTTGCCGCCGGAGGGTGCGCGCAGCGCCTGCTCGAGCACGCGACGGATGACGTCGCCGGGCACCGGCGTGTCGAGAAATTCGCGCACCGAGCGGCGGGTGGCGATGGCGTCCTGAACGTTCATGCAAAAGTCCTCTTGGGGATCGATGCTAGGGGCAACCCTCGGATGGCCTCAATCGTCCGTTCCGACGATGCCGCGGAGCATGGCCGCTGCCTAGCATCCGGCCAGCGTACAGGAGACAAGACATGTTCGGATTGATGCAAGACCGCCCGCTGCTGATCTCGTCGCTCATCGACTATGCGGCCACCTTCCATCCGCACGCGGAGATCGTGGGCCGCACGGTCGAAGGGCCGGTACATCGAACGAACTACGCCGAGGTCAGTCGCCGCGCGAAGCAGGTGGCCAATGCCTTGAAGACGCTGGGCATCGAGCCCGGCGACCGCGTGGGCACGCTCGCGTGGAACACCTGGCGGCACCTCGCGCTGTACTTCGGCGTGTCGGGTTCGGGCGCGGTGCTGCACACCGTGAACCCGCGGCTCTTTCCGGAGCAGATCGACTACATCGTCAACCATGCCGAAGACAAGGTGCTGTTCTTCGACACCACCTTCGCGCCGCTGGTGGAGAAGCTCGCGCCCGGCCTGAAGTCGGTGCGCGCCTTCATCGCGATGACCGATCGCGCGCACATGCCGGCCATCGACGTGCCCAACCTGCTGTGCTTCGACGAGCTCGTCGGCTCGCAGAGCGCCGACTACGACTGGCCCGAGTTCGACGAGCGCACCGCCTCGTCGCTTTGCTACACGTCGGGCACCACGGGCAATCCGAAGGGCGTGCTGTATTCGCATCGCTCCACCGTGCTGCATTCGCTGATGGAATGCGCGCCCGACACCTTCGGCGTCAACTCGCAGATGACGCTGCTGCTCGCGGTGCCCATGTTCCACGCCAACGCATGGGGCATGCCGTATGCGGCGGCGATGACCGGCATGAAGCTGGTCATGCCCGGCCCGCACATGGACGGCCAGAGCCTCTACGAGCTGATGCGCGACGAGAAGGTCGGCTTCTCGCAGGCCGTGCCCACCATCTGGCTGATGCTGTTCCAGTACTTCGATGCGCATCCCGAGATCGACACGCGCGCCATCGGCCTCAAGCGCATCGGCGTGGGCGGCGCGGCCACGCCGCGCAGCATGATCGAGCGCTTCGAGCGCGACTTCGGCGCCGACTTCGTGCAGGGCTGGGGCATGACCGAGACCAGCCCCATCGGCGTGATCGGCAACCTGCTGCCCAAGCACCTGTCGATGCCGAAGGAAGAACAGACGCGCGTGAAGATGCGCCAGGGCCGCGGCGTATGGGGCGTGGAGCTGAAGATCGTCGGCGAGGACGGCCAGCGCCTGCCGCACGACGGCAAGGCCTTCGGCCACCTGCACGTGCGTGGTCCGTGGATCGCGAGTGGTTACTTCAAGAGCGAGGGCGGCCCGGTGCTCGATGCGGAAGGTTTCTTTCCGACGGGCGACGTCGCCAACATCGACGAGGACGGCTACGTGCAGCTGGTCGATCGCGCGAAGGACGTCATCAAGTCGGGCGGCGAGTGGATCTCGTCCATCGACCTCGAGAACGCGGCGAGCCTGCACCCTGCGGTGGCCGAAGCGGCGGTGATCGGCATCGCGCATCCGAAGTGGCAGGAGCGTCCGCTGCTCATCGTGGTCAAGCGTGCGGGCATGGAAGCCACGCGCGAGGAACTGCTCACATTCCTCGCGGAGCGCGTCGTGAAATGGTGGCTACCGGAAGACGTGGTCTTCGTCGACAGCCTGCCGCATACAGCCACCGGAAAACTGCTGAAGACAAAGCTGCGCGAACAGTTCAAAGGTTACGTTGCGACGACATCTCTTTGACAGTTCAGTGACTTGTTCGAATTTTCTGTGGACAACTCTGTGAGTTGTGGGTGGAGGTAGGGAGGCAGAGCTAGAACTGGCGTGGCTTCCCACCACGTTGCCTGTTGAATAGGCAGTGGCTCGCGCAGCATGGAAGCGGTCGCAAATGTATACACGCGCGGCCTGACACAGGCCCGTCGCCGTCGATTGACGGGGTTAGAACGGACGGCTACATTCCAGACCGCTTCGCGACCAGCGAGGCCGGGTTTGACAGCCTGAAAGAACCGCGGTGAAAGCCGCATACCGCATTTGGTTTGCGGCTTTTGCCATTCCGGCTTCCCTTTTCAGGCGGCTCGGATGGGAGGGCTCGCGCCCTGCCGGTTTCGCCTAGCGGTTCCCGGTCTGTCAACCTGTTCGAGCCGCCGCCTTCGTTTGACAGCGGATGCGACGGTTGCAGCAAAGCTGAACCGACAGGGAGGGCCAACATGGCCGATTCATCATCAAGTACCGCGCAGACAACCGGCGCGGAGTTCAAGCCGTTCGCCTGGAATCCCGTTCACGGGCTCGATCACGAGGAACGACGGCGAGCCTTGTTCCTCAACGACGCGCGCGACGTGATCGACGGCGCGCACACGCTGATGCAGCTGCTCGCATGGGACGAAGGGCGCCGCGATGCAACGCAGCCCTTGCTCGACGATGCTCATCGCGCGTCGATCCAGCGCCTGCTGATCGCTTCGCTGGGCATGCTGCACGCCGGCATCGAAGGGCAGTGCGAAGCGCTCGACGTTGCGCGGATGTAGGCGCGCGGCGCGCAACCGGCCGGGTCTTGGGCCCGGCTCATCGAAATTCCGGATGCCGCGAAATCACTTGGTTGCGCCGCGCGCGAGCTGCGCGCGCCCGAACGGCGTGATGCGCTTGATCACCGCCAGCTCCTGCGGCTCGCCGCCGGCGTCCTTCCATGCCAACGCGGGGCTGATGACCGCATCGACGAAGCCGGCCTGCTTGAGTGCCTCGATGCAGCCGATCTCCTGCCGGTCTTCCACGCGAAGGGGGAAGGCCGAACGTTCTATGGCGCGCAGGTAGTCGAGCGGCTCGAGGTTCTTCGCCTTCGATGCTTTCCTCGATGACGCGTCGATGCCGTCGCGGCCGCGCAGCCGGTCGATCTCGGCGTGCCCCTCCTCGGTGATGCAGACCACCAGCGCGGCCTGCGCCAGCCTGTAGCTGCCGTGCCCGGTGTCGTAGGCCGGGTCGATGGAGGCCTCGATGAGGCCGGTTGCCTTCAGGACGGAGACACGTCGCACGTCCGGCGCGTCGGTCACGTGCATCGGCAGGCGAGCGTGCTCCAGATGGAGGAGGTAACTGAGCGGCACCGAAAAACCCCTGTGTGCACCTCCCTCGGCCATCGATGCCGCGCAGAGCTACCCAGCCGGAGCCGGAACGGCGAGAACGCCTTCCGGCTTCCTGGACAACTCATGAGCCCCGGTGCGATCCGTTCCATGAACGGGCCGGCCGGGGAGGGGATGAATTGTGAATGTTTGTCAACAATTCTTGTGGGTCCGGGGGACCGGCGCCATCACCGAAACAGGGTATTTCCTCCGGCCAGTTTCCGCAGCGCAGGGGCTGGCCGGGTCGGCCGCTCGGTGGCCGCTCAGTGCTTGTGGCCGCCGTGCCCCGCAGGCTGGGCCGACGCATTCAGCGCCCGCACCGGCGCCTTCACCTCGAGCGACTCGCGCTTGCCGTCCTTGCCTTCGAACACGAGCGTGAGCGGCACGGTGTCGCCTTCCTTCACCTGCTGCTTGAGGTCGAGCAGCATCACGTGATAGCCGCCCGGCTTGAGCTCGACGGTCTTGCCGGCGGGCAGCTCCAGCGTGGGGACCTGGCGCATGCGCATCACGTTGTCCTGCATGGCCATCTCGTGCACTTCGACCAGCGGGGTGATCGGCGAGCTCGCCGAGACCAGCTTCGTGTCCTTCGCGGCGCTGAGCTGCATGAATGCGCCGGTGGCCTTCTGCTGGGGCACGGTGGCGCGCACCCATGCGTCCTTGACGGTGACCTGTGCGCTCGCTGCGTGCGCGGTGAGCAAGGCGGCGCTGGTGATGGCGAGGATGTGTGCGATACGGTTTTTCATGAATGGAATCTCCTTGGGTTGGAATGATGAGGCTCAGGCGGACTGCAGGATCTTGCGGAGGTCTTCGGCGCATTCCTGCGCGCTCTGTTCGTGGCGCAGAACGATGCGGATCCTGCCCTTGGGGTCGAACACATAGCTGAAGGCCGAATGGTCCATGGTGTACGAGGAGCCGGTGGGCACCTTCCTGTAGAACACCTTGAAGTCCTTCGCCGTCTCGCTGGTTCGCTGCATGTCGCCGTAGAGGCCGATGAAGCTCGGGTCGAAGGCCTGCGTGTAGGCCTTGAGCACGACGGGCGAATCGCGCTCGGGGTCGACGGTGACGAAGATCACCTGCAGGCGCTCGCCGTCCGCGCCGAGCATCTTCCTGATCTCGGCCGCGCGCACGAGCGCGGTGGGGCACACGTCGGGGCACTGGGTGAAGCCGAAGAACATCATCACGGCCTTGCCCTTGAAGTCGGCCAGCGTGCGTTCGCGGCCGTCCGCGTCGGTCAGGCGGAAGTCCTTCGCGTAGTTGGCGCCGGTGATGTCCACGCCGTTGAAGCTGGCGGGCAGCACCTTGTCGCAGGCCGCGAGTGCCGAGAGCGCCGCGAGGCTGCCGCCGGACAGCAGCAGGCGGCGCCGCGTTGGATGGGGAATGCGGTTCATCTGAGGAAATCTCTCTTTCCGGCACCGCTGCACGCGGGTGCCGATTCGTTGCTGCAGGAACGCACGCTGCGGGCGGGCCTCGCCTTGAGGCCGCATGCATCACGCGCGCGGGAGCTGAGGAAGAAGCGTCAGATGAACGCGGGAGGCCCGCGTGCCGGCAGGGGCGCGGCGTGGGCCGCCGCGACGTGCGCGGATGGAATCGACTGGACCGCGCGCGCCATCGGCACGGGCACCGGCAGTTCGACGGCGGGCGTCGTCGCGGGCGGGGCCGCGTTGAGCACGCACAGCGGGCAGTCCATGTGGCCCGCGCCCAGTTCCTGCGCGCCATCGTCGGTGTGAACGATGGCCTTCACCGAACCGGCGTTCGAGCAGACCAGCTCCACCGTCTGCGGATGCACGAGCGGCGACGCGACGGCCACGCCGAGCGACAGCGCGAACCACAGCAGCACCCAGCGGATCAGGCCCGTGCCCGGACGCCGCAGGCCGGCGCGGAGTGCAGGCCTTTTCAGGGGGGCGTGGGAGGGCGGGAGCATCGGCTGGAATTATCGACCAGCCCTTGCCGGGCTCGGCGCGGCAAAGAAAAAAGCCTTGCAAGTCGTTGACCTGCAAGGCTTTTTTGGTTTTGTTGGTGGCTCTTCACTGGATCGAAAGATCCTTTGAAAGCCGCGCCAATACTAGATATTTGTTCGGGTGCGACCTTGAGTTCCTGCAACACTTACTGCACCTGAAAAACTGTTATGCCACGAAATCTAATCGGTTCCGACACCTCTCTCCGATCCATCAAACCCGGCGATCCGCGCAGGCGCATTTCCGATGGCGACGGCCTCTACATCCTGCTCTTCGTGAACGGCGGCGCCCACGGATGGCGCTTCGACTACAGCATCGCCGGCAAGCGCAAAACGCTCTCGCTCGGTACCTACCCCACCATCGGGATCGGCCTGGCCCGCGAGCGGGCCGAGGACGCGCGCAGGAAGGTTGCCCAAGGCATCGACCCTAGTGAGGCAAGGAAGGCTGTCCGTGCGGCGCATGTCCAAGCGCGTGAAGCGACAGCGCGCGCCGAGGCGGGCTTGCCTGTGCTCGATAGCTTCGAGCATGTCGCGCGCGAATGGTACGAAGTGCGCCGCGCCGACTGGGCCGAGAGCTATGGCGTCAAGATCATTGGCCGGCTTGAGAACGACGTGTTCCCCTACATCGGCACGCGCCCCATCGCGCAGATCGACCCGCCTGAGCTGCTGACGGTCATTCGTCGCATCGAGTCTCGCGGTGTGGTCGAGACCGCACACCGCGCGCTGGAGAACTGCGGCCAGGTCTTCCGCTTCGCCGTCGCCACGGGCCGCGCGACGAGCAATCCAGCCCGCGACCTGAAGGATGCCTTGCGCAAACCGCTCGTGCAGCACTTCCCGGCCATCACCGACCCCAAGCGCCTGGGCGAGCTGCTGCGCGCGTGCGATGGCTACAAGGGCACGCACGTTGTGCGGACTGCGCTGAAGCTGGCCCCCATGGTCTTGCTGCGTCCGGGCGAGCTGCGGCATGCGAAGTGGGAAGAGATCGACCTCGACGCCGGGCTGTGGACTGTGCCCGCTGCACGCATGAAGCGAAAGAAGGTCGGCAAGCTGCACGGCGCCCCCCACCTGGTGCCGTTGTCAACGCAGGCCGTTGAGGCGTTGCGCGACCTGCACCCGCTGACGGGGCGCAGCGCCTACGTGTTCACAGGCGAGCGCAGCCACGAGCGCCCGATGAGCGATGCCGCGATCAACGCCGCGTTGCGCGCGATGGGCTTCGGCAAAGACGAAGTGACCGCTCACGGGTTCCGCGCGACCGCGCGCACCATCTTGGCGGAACGTCTCAACGTCGACGAGTCGGTGATCGAGGCACAGCTCGCACATGCCGTCAAAGACAGCCTCGGCCGCGCCTACAACCGCACAGAGTTTCGCGTGGAACGTTTTTCGATGATGCAGAAGTGGGCCGACTACCTCGATGAATTGCGCCGTGGTGCTGACGTGGTGAAACTCCGCGCGGCTTGACGAGCGCGGTCGAGACCGCTTACATTTCTTTTGCCTCGTGATGAGCGAGGTCGGGATTGGTCTCCCGAAGAAGTCCTGCGACGAAAGCCGCAGTTACCGCCATTGGTCTGCGGCTTTGTCGTTCGTGCCCCATTTTTTTAGGCGGCTCGATGGGCGGGCGCAAGCCCGGCCGGTTTCCGCAAGGACTTCCCGGTAGACCAACCCGTCGAGCTGCCGCCCCTGATTGGTCTCAGGGACGGCGGTTTTAGCAAACCGAAGTCCCTGGAGGCCCATGGCCGATTCTTCTCACGCTGGCGCCGACGCCGGCTGCTCGTTCGCGAGCTATCGCCCCACCGCTCAATTCAAGCCCTTCGAATGGGTTCGAGGGGAAGGGCTGAGCCCCCCGCAGCAGCGGCTCGCCGAATTCCTGAACGATGCGCGCGACGTGGTGCAAGGCACCCACATGCTCGCCCAACTGCTTTCCTGGGACGAAGACCGGCGCGAAGCGGCTTGTTCCGACGCAAGCCCTGCGCCCTTCTTCAATGCATGCCACCGCGGCGCGCTGGAACGGCTCATGTCGGTTTCGTTGGGACTTCTGAGCGCTCAGATTGAGCGCCAATGCGATACGCTGGACAGCGCACGCCGCCATGGATGAGGAGCCGGTGATGACATCTTGGGCCTCCTCAATGTCACCTCCTCTCGGTGATCCTCATCCCATGTTCACTTCCGAACCCGTCCGCATGGAGCCGCCAACCCCTCTCAAAGTCGCGCCAGGCGACTGCTTTCTCAGGATTCAAGAGGTCGAGCGTCGCGTGTGTCTGAAGAAGAGCGCGATCTACGCGCGCATGTCGACCGGCGCATTTCCGCGAAGCATCTCGTTGGGCCGTCGATGCACGGTGTGGCTGAAGTCCTCCATCGACAGATGGATCGACGAGCAGATCGAGAGGGCTAACACCCTGGCCTTCTCGCCCGCGGCCGATGGCGCAAAGCAAGCGCGGAGGGGCTGAGCGCCATGGCGGACATGCATTGGTTCCGGTGGCATCACGGGACGGTCACTGATCCGAAATTCGGGTTGATCGCGAAGAAGGCGGGCACGTCTGTGGCCGAGGTCATCGCGATCTGGGCCTACTTGCTGGAGGCGGCCAGCGCGTCCGAGGAACGCGGCCATCCGGGCACGCCGGACTTCGAATCCATCGACTTTGCTCTCGGTGTGGATGAGGGCACCACCGCGCGCGTGTACGGGCTTATGCAGGACCGTGCCCTGATCGACTGCGACACCGGGCGCCTCGCTGCATGGGAAAGGCGACAGCCCAAACGCGAACGGGATGACGACACCGGCGCTGAACGAAAGCGCCGCCAGCGTGAACGCGAAGCGGCAGGCGTGACGGCTGTTGTCCCACCAAGTCACACCGAATCGATCAGTGTCACGCCATGTCACGCCACGTCACGCCAAGTCACGCCCAGAGGAGAGGAGAGAAGAAGAGATAAGAGAACACCCCCCTACCCCCCGCAAGCGGGGGAAGTGGGGGGCGACGAACCGAAAACCACCACGAAAGCGGGAACCGTCTGCAAGGCGATCAGGGCAAAGGGGGTGACCGATGTGAGCCCGTCGCATCCGAAGCTGCGCGCGCTGATCGACAAAGGCGTCGGCGTGGAGACCTTCGCGCAGGCCGCCGAGATTTGCACCAGGGCGCACCCCGTCAAGGGCATGGGATACCTGCTTGGCATCGTGGAGCGCCAGTTGCGGGAAGCTGCGGACATCGGCGAGCGACCGGGTATGTCGCAGGCTGCCTGGGACCACAGCCGGGCCAGCATCGAGGCCAAGGCCGAAGCACTTGGCATTGGGCGGTGGCGAGAGTTCAACCTCGGTCCCGATCACGAGCACTGGCCGGCGTATTTCCGGCGCGTCAAGAACGCGGTCGAGTGCGAAGCGAGAGGGCCTCAAGGCCGTCGCTTGGCTGACCGGGAGATGGTTTCCGGGTGACATCCCATGCCTTGCCGATGTCACCTTTGCTGCGCGATCCTCGCTCCATGTTCAATTCCGAATCTGTCCACATGCAAGCCCCACCCGTCCTCAAAGCAACGCCAGGAGATCGCTTTCTCCGCATCCAGGAGGTCGAGCGTCGCGTGTGTCTGAAGAAGAGCGCGATCTACTCGCGCATGTCGGCCGGGAAATTTCCGCGCAGCGTGTCCTTGGGCCGGCGATGCACGGTGTGGCTGAAGTCGTCCATTGACGCGTGGATCGTCGAGCAGGTCGACTCTGCGAACGGCGTGAATGCGCGATCCCCCAAGCTCAACGAGACGCAAGCATCGGAAGTCTGACGCGTCATGGCGGATATGCATTGGTTCAGATGGCATCACGGATCAGTGACCGACCCGAAGCTCGGGTTGATCGCCAAGAAGGCTGGTGCGTCCATGGCCGACGTGATCGCTATCTGGGCCTGCCTGCTTGAGGCGGCGAGTGAGTCCGAGGACCGGGGCAATCCCGGCGTGCCGGATTTCGAATCGATGGACTTCGCTCTCGGGCTGGAGGAAGGCGTCGCGGAGCGGGTCTACGGACTAATGCGGGACCGAGCGCTGATCGCCAAAGAGACTGGTCGACTGGCCGCTTGGGAAAGACGTCAACCCAAGAGAGAGCGTGAAGACGACAGAGGCACGGAAAGAAAGCGTCGACAGCGGGAGCGTGAGACTGTGAAGGCAGTAGCTGGTGGAGATGCCTCTCCCAATCATCGGGGCCTGCCTACCGTCGCACCCACAGCAGAAGGGGAGAACGGCGCGGAGAAGACGGTATCGTCCCCGCGGCAAGCGGGGGGTAGCACGGACGGTGAAGCCCGGACGTCAACGAAAGCTGGCGCTGTTTGCAAGGCCATCCTGGCCAAGGGCGTGACCGATGTGAACCCCTCGCATCCGACGTTGCGCGCCCTCGTCGACAAAGGCGTCGCCGTGGATGTCTTTGAACAGGCTGCGGAGGTGTGCACCAAGGCGAGTCCACCGAAGGGGATGGCATACCTGCTCAGCATCGTGACGCGCCAGTTGCGGGAGGCAGAGGGCATCGACGAGGGGCCGGGTATGCCTGTTGCCGCGTGGGACCAGACGCGCACCAGCATCGAGGCGAAGGCCGAAGAGCTTGGTATCGGCAGATGGAACGAGGCAGACCTGAGTGCCACTCGTGAGCAATGGCATACCTACCTGGCGCGCGTGAGGGCGGCGGTGGCTCGTGAAGCAAGTCACGCGTGACGGTCACCGCGGCTGGGTCCTTCCGCAGAGAGATGCGGTACGGGTAATTCGAACCGCGACCTCAGACTGTTCACTGATCCTCCTAAGGGGGTTAAGTGAAGGTCGGTATTCGAAGTGCGGATGAATCTTGCGTGGCGGCGCCCGCGAGGAGTTCCAGGTTGCCCTGGGGGCCTTGCGCGACGCACAGCAGCTCGGCGCTCGCCTTAAGGACGCCGTTGGCTCGGTGGCACGCGCAGCGCTAGCAGGACTAGCACCGCCTGGAGTTCCGCGACGCGAGCGACGGCGTGCGCCCGGCCTACCGGGATTCCGCGCTCGCTATCCAAGCGGCGTTCTGGAAGCAGTTCGAGGCCTTCATCGCTGACTTTTACGACTCCGAGCTGCTGGCTATTGGCGAGACCGTTGAAGGCCTCGTCGGCAAGCGCTGCGGCTCCGACGCCTTTGGAACACTGCAACAGCGCGCCACGCAGCTCGTCGGGCAGATCACCACTCAGAAGCCGGCCGCGTCCGCTCCGTGAGGACGCTGGGAGCACTTTCGGGCAACTCAGCAATGAGTTAGAGAGGCCAGCGCCAGCCTGGGCTCTCTCGCCTGGCATCGCAGCTGAATGTGGACGGCTTAGACCAAGTAGCCGTTCTTCGCCGTCTTTAGGTGAGATTGCCCGTAGCTGCTTGGCTGCTTGATCTGCCTGCTTGCGAACACGTTGATGGCCAGGGCCACCTTTCCACGAGCAGCGGTGAGCTGTTCGAGGCCTGCCGGCGTCAGAACGAGGTAGCAACCCTCGCCCCATATAGACTCCGCATCAATATCGACCGGGCCGGCGTCACGCCACCAATAGAGCTTCGCGGCCGCTGCTCCGCTCGCATCGAGGAAGACGCTCGGTTCTTCGTCATGCGCGCGCCAGCGAAGCCTCTTTACCCAGTTCGCGCACAACGCGAACGGATAGGTCGCTGCGTCAAAGCCCATGTCCACAGAGCAAACAACTCGCCTTACCAGCGTTGGCGCCAGTTCATTGTCGAGGGCGACGTGCTGACCAAGCCAGACTGCGATGGGCAACGTGGCATAGCACTGGTCGAAGTCTTCCCCGTCAGTTTGTGCAGCGGGTGCTCGAAATCGGTAGAGGCGTTGCTCTGACTGGCGTGGCGTGAAGATCTTGATACGCGATACCTCAGCCACGACTTGACCGTCGTGGTGTGCCGGGAAAGGCGCAACGTCGCTGTCGACCTCGTCAACCCACTTCTTCCCTCGCTCGGACCAACCCGCATGTCGGTCAAACAGCGGCATGCGGATCCACTCGGGGCGTACTTGCGGGAGCCTCAGCGGGCGAGGCGGAAGAGGGCAACCCAAACGCTCCAACAGCGTCGGTCTGTCGCGGCCGTTCAACTTGCCGGCCAGCCGCAGTTCGCCCGCGACGTGGCGAAGGGCGGTAATGGCAATGTAGGCATGGGGCTTCAGGTATGTGATCTGCATGTCGAGGGCGCGAAGCTGAGCCTCAAGCCTTTTGACACCAGAGGGCCCGAATGCCTCAAGTCCGCCCCAATCTTGGATGAGCATCGCCGCGCGCCGACGGATTGTCATCTCGTCGATGCCTGCCGCCTGCGCAAGGTGCTGTGCTGTCGAGCGCAGCATCTGGGTCCAGCCAAGCGGCGACTCGACTCGCATCGCACCAGTTCTCTCGTCCTTGAGGGCATGGTCGCCCTCTGAGAGGGCCTCCAGTTCGAGGCTATAGAAAAGCGGCAGTGGCTTCGCGTCCATAGAGACTGCCAGTCCCCACCGATGCGACAAGAGTGCGGCTGACTCTGCTATCGAGATATCGCGGTGACTTACCAACGCAGCCACGGCAGTGCCCAGCTCGGGTGCAAGGCCCGCGCTGTCAACGGCCAGCAGCGTTCCAAGCGCGTGCAGGGGGGCATCGGAATCGCCTGTTAGAAGTCGCCGCATAAGGGACTTGAACAAAGCTTGACCGTGTCCGGCTTGCCCTGCCAAGCGCAGCGTGCAGTTGCGTGCGTGTCGCTGAACTTCGGCAACGGGAAGTCGATAGGCAAAGTGCAGCAAGTCCTCCATAAGCTCGGTGTCGCTGAGCGGTAGTTCGCTCGGCTGGAGTGACCGTCCCAGCTGAAACTCGCGAGTGCAGGCCATCTGCTCCTCAAGCAGCGACCAGATGGCTGGCCAGGCCGGCGTCGCGCTGATCAATGGCAATATCGAATCCAGGTCTGTCAGCAGCGACTGGGTACTCTCCTGGCCCGCCGTCACTGAATCGACGATGTTCTCGAAGGCCGCTGGGGACGTGGATGGCCCCTCCAAGAGCTTCTTCGCCTCAAAGTAAAGGAACTTGCCGCCGCCCATCCATTGGCTCCAGGAGCTCCAGGGGTCCTTGCTTGTCTCGTAGCCCTGAATCAGCTTCTTGGCGTACTCAACCTCACCCGCCGCAGCCAACCGCTTTACCATCAGGAAGCGGCAGCGCGCGTCGTCCCGCAAGACCTGCCAACGCTCAAACATCCTCCGCACCAGATGAAGCGGAGCTCTCTCGGCCAGATCTCTGAAACGGTACGGGGCGTTGTAGTTCAGCTCGTCGCCATCTGCCTCAAACGCGCGCTCAAGCTCCTCGAGAGTGGCCTCTGAGTCGTACTTGCTGGGCGTGGACGAGTGTCGAGGTTCCGGCGCTTCTGACATCCATCGGGCTACAGCGGCTTCAAGCTCCGCGGACGCGAACCCATGTCTTTTGGCTGCGGTGCGAAGGCGCTGGAGCAGTCCCGCCCTCTCGTGTGCTCTGCTGGCTACCTCGATCGCCCCCAATAGCATCAGCGTGAGCGGCTCAATCTGGCCGGGGCCCGCGCCGTCGGCGGCGATGTCAATGAAGTCACCGACGTGATACGGATCCCGGTAGTGAGGTTCCATGTAGAACGGTAGGCAGAGCCCGCACCAGACAGTTGCGCAAGGCAAGACGAGGTCAGGGCTTCGCCGGACCATCCCCGTCATGAGTAGGTCGACGCGGTTCGGCCAGCTAATCAGATGCCAATCCGCCAGTGTCTTTGACACCTCGAAGCCGAAGCGAGGCCCGACCTGCATCGCTTCCTCAATGAGCGACATTGTCAGGCGATGCGCGGCCGCCGAGCCTTCCGTTTCGGCCATGCCGCCGACCTGGCGCATCAAGTTTGAGACTCGCTTGACACGGCCCTCCGGGTCAGTGGTGTTCGCAAGGATCAGGATGTCCCGCCAAATTGCGTACTGTGGGTCTTTTTTGGGAGCCAGCGCGTAGCCGAGGCATTGCTCAGGAATTGTCGCCAGCAACTGTTTCGCCCGATCTACGTCCCCGACCGCAGCCAACGCCATGGCGAGATCCGCCAATCCGTCAATCTGTTCACTCGGCGTGCTCTCTTGAAGTTCCGTCACGAGGGCGTTGAGCCGGTCGACGGCCCCCGCACGGTCAGCGTCCACCCGATATGCATCGACGGCTAGCCGGCGCCGCAGGTACGCAGTACCCCCCAGCGTCGACGAGGCGATAGCTGCGTCAATTTCTCGAAGTACGGCGCGGTACTCCTCCTCGCCACATTTGGCGCTGAGCCTCAGCAGCGCTTGCGCGAGCACGGGGATCGCTCTGAAGGCCTGCTGGATGCGATATGACTCGCTACCGGCTTCTGGCGTCAAACGTAGCATGTACCCAAGGGCAACGCGGGCTTCGGCCCGGATGCTGCCAGCCGGCACAGTTGCGTTGTCGACGGCGGTGCGACCTAGTAGCACGCCTATCGTCGAGGCGTGCTGCTGGATCGGATGAAGGAAGGAGTGCTTCGACGGTGTCGCACTTGGCAGCGGCTGGTTGAGCAAAGTGCAAAGCCTGGCGTGATGCACCGCCGCGCCGACGAGATAGCCTAGCCCAGCCAAGTCCGTCTCGTCGTCGCACATTGAGATCATCGGTGCGACCAATTTGTCGAATAGGGCCTGGGCTAGGTCACGACGGCCAGCTTCAAATGCAATCAGTGCCATACGGCGTCGGTCGCCGTTGGGTACCTCGCCGAAGCCAGGAAGAGCGGCAGCGGCATCAAACAGGGCAAGCGCTTGCGCGACGTCGCCGCGCCGACTTGCCACAAGCCCTGCGTGAACCATTACAGACGGCTTGTCTTCGTCGGCTACCCCGAGGCCGCTGCAGAGTTCTTGTGGATCGGCGCCAACCTTCTGAAGGAGCGTCGCCTCTGCGGCTTCCCTCCTTAAATGCTGGCGCAGCGAGGCGACACTTTCTGGATCCAGCTTTTCGGGCTGGTGTAGCCCCTCTGCGGCGAGGTGGTCAATCGCTGTCTGGATCTGCTCGATGTCTCGGAAGTTGACGGCGCGCCTTGCCCACCTCTCGAATTCCTTGATATTGTTGTCGCGTCCGTGGTTCTGGAACTTCGACGTGTGGAGTTGCGACAGTGGCTCAATGCTCTCAAACAGCTCTTTTGCTCGCTCGAAGTCGCCTCGCGCCAACAGGGCGTCGACAACATCGTAGCCTCGGTCGGGAAAATACCGCACGAAAGAGAGGGCTGAATCAATGTCCCCGACCGCCAGCATCGCCAGCGGAAGCTGGTTGGCATACTCAAGGGCCGTCTCGCGCCGGCCCACTTCGTCACGACACAGCAGCAGCCGTGTGAAGGCAGTCGCATCGTGCGTTCCACGCACTGCTAGCAGAGCCAGCCGGATATCGGCGTGGATCTCGGCGATAGAACGCCCGTCAGCCAGTTGCAGCCTGAAGCGAGCGGGCATCGCCAGCGCAAGTACATCGGCAGCGTCGCCGGCACGGGCGCGGTAGCGCAGCTCAAGCCACCGCTGCGCCGATTCGTGCGGGGCGTTCTTCGCCAGCTCGGCGAGGTCGCGGTACACGCGCTGGGAATATTCGACGTCGACGCGTCCAAGGCGGGTTCGCGGTTGAGCGATGACGAACAGCCTGAAGCTGTTGTGGAAGACGCTCCATCCCTGGGGTGAACTGCGGAGCAGATGCCGTGCAACGACCAGGGCGCGCTCGATCGCGGGCTCCTTGACCACCGTGGCCAGCAGCCGCAGGTCCATGGGTGCCTCGGCCCGGGCGATGAAGCCCAGCACGTCCATGGCGTCGCTGTCGCTTGCGATTTCGCGCCAGGCGGCGGTATACACGGTCTCAATATCGCCGTCGAACGGCATCCTGCCACTGAGCAGTTGCTTGCGGCCGGCTTCGTCCGCGTGCAACAGCGCCTGAATCAAGTAGCGCGTTGCCAGCGGGTGGCCAAGCGTGAGCTTGTTCAGCTCCAATCGCGGAATGTCGGCAGGCAGGCCAAGTGCATCTGCCATCCGAGCGACCTCCTCGCGGCGGAGGGGGCTCATGAGAACCAGCCGGTCGCTCTTCTCCGCTTGTTCCTTAACGGCGGGCTTTAGATTCGCGAGGTCCAGCCGCTGCGTGCCGAGGACAAGCACAACCCCGTTTGGGATGGCCGCGGGAAGAGGTAGCTCGCCCAGCAGCGAATTGGTCGGCCGCTCTTCGCGGGGCACATGGTCGAGCCCGTCGACGACGATGATCGTTCGGATCCCGTCGCGGTCGAAGCGTTCCCCAGCTTGCCGCACCAGGACGCCGAACTGTTCGCGTCGCTCATGTAGCGAGTCATCGCGAAGACGCAGTCCAATCAAACCGCTGTTGCGCAGCTGCGCGCCAACATCGGTCAGAAAGTTATCGGCCTCTCCGCGACCCACGCCCTGGGCAGCGCCCGGCACGTAAGCCAGGTAGCGGACGAGCCTGATATTTGATTCGGTGGCCAGCGCCACCTGGAGGAGGGTGGATTTCCCGGAGCCAGGCGGACCTATGAGTGAGACGTAGCCCTGGCCAGTATTTTGCAGCGCGGCCAGCAGCTTGACCTCAGTGTCGCGGTTGCGCTGGACATAGGCGCCGACCGGGAACCGATGGATGAGTAGCGTCTTGGCGGGATCACGCCAGCCAAGCTCACGAAGCAACTCGTCACGAGTCCATCTGTCCTTGTCGCGCGCGTCGGCGACCAGCTTGGGCAGTACGCTGGCAATCTCGGACGCCTGTCGCGCCTGCTCGGCGTTCAGCTTGTGCGACTGGATGAAGTCCGCCGCAGTTCCGTACACCAGACGGAGGCTGTGCAGGAACTGTTCGAAGTCGCCATCGCTCAGGCCGGCTTCACGGCGCAAGTGATCGACCAGTCGGCTCCATTCCGGCGTGTACCAATCCGCCAGCGACCGACTTGCATGCTGCTGGAACTCTTCAAGAAATGCCGCGCTGTGGGGCGGCGTGCCGTCGCCTGGCTTGTCGGTAGTCGATGGAAAGTCATTGACGACCAAGCGAATCTCGACACGACTTCCCGGGTTGTCCTTGCGCAGGCACTGCCAAGCATGAACCAGGGGCTTCCAGAGGCCGTTGGCACCAGTAAACAGCGTCTCAACAGTGAAGGTTCCCGGGAACTTGGACGTCTTGAACTGGTGGCCGACCACCAATCCTTCGAAGCCGAGTACCAGGTCGTCGGCAATACCCGCGTTACGGTCGGCGACGCCGATCCAGAGCAGCTCGTCGCGCTCGAGTGCTGCGTAGATGGCAGCGCCCGCTCGCTCATACTGGCCGATATATCCACGGAGTGCTCGGCGCTCGCCTTCCGCCGGCGCTGTTGCAGGAGCTGCAGCGGTGGATGACTTCGGTCTCTTGGGCTTTTTCGGGGCCATGGAATTGGATTGGATAGTT
Organism: Variovorax gossypii; assembly: GCF_003965815.1. Taxonomy (GTDB): domain Bacteria; phylum Pseudomonadota; class Gammaproteobacteria; order Burkholderiales; family Burkholderiaceae_C; genus Variovorax; species Variovorax gossypii. Next base: position 305,825 of record NZ_RXOE01000007.1, read on the forward strand.
GGTGTCAACCTGGACCAACGGAATTGCCTCAGCATTACCCGGTGCGTCCAGCACCAGAGGGGCATGCTGCTGACTCATCGAACGCCGTTCTACAGCGAAGTATGGCCGGCGCTGATCGCAGCGGTCATTCGCGAGGCCGATCATGAATGACTCTGTTCAGTCTGGAGCGGACTTATCCAAAGGGCGCCTACGCAGCCGATGCTACCAGTCGCCGACGATTGTTGAGCTCGCGGTTCGGACCTCGAAGCAATCAGTCAGGCGGTTGAGGATTGGGAACCGTTGAGCCTCACAGATCGCGATCACGCAGCGCCCCCAGCTGCTCCGCACTAGGCTTGTGGCGCTCTGTCATCGTTCCCGCCACCTTTACTGTCCCGGCGTCCATCGTGTAAACGGTGGTGTGATACAGGCTGCCACCGAAACCACGGGAGGCACCGAAGTCCTGGCCCGCATACACGTTCTTCTCACCGGCGAGGACCCATACCGGCTCCAGGCCAGCCTTCGCGAGCATGCTGAGGAAGTATTCGCGCGAGGCGACGGCGGCAGCGGAGCCACGCTCTTTCAATGAAGGGTCTTGCCAACGGAGTACGCCCTGGACATCGGTGTACTCGGGGGTTCTCCCGTCGCGCAGGCGCAAGCCGAGTAGCTTCATTAGACCCGAGGTGGGCAGGTGGAGGTCGAACGTCTCATCAATCGAGTTGTCCTTGTCGTTGCCCTCTGCATGCAGTGCGGCCACGATGCCGGAATACGGCGTATGGATTCCCGCGCCGGAGTTTGTTTCAAGTTCTATCTCTTTGATGTCACGCCATTCGTGCTCACCCAAGAAGCACTCCAACCGCTCGTATTCCCCGAATCGACTCACATCGCCGCGATGTCTTTTGAGAAGCTCTTGAGCCAGCTGCGCGCCGGAGCCCAGCTTGGTGACCAGACAGGTGATGCGTGACCAAGCCTCCACGTGATTGCGCCGCGCGTGACCAGGAACTTTCCAGCGGCGGAAGCCGTACGTTGTGAGCCACTTTTTGCCATCGGGACTGCACAAGTCGATTTGTCCCACGTCGTTGCAACGACCGTCGTCGGAGCTCAGCCAGGCCAATAGAACGTTCGTATCGCCGGAGGGAAGCTGCGGAGGTGACGGTGTCCACCAGGTGAGCGGAGCCGAATCCCAACCGGACTCGAGACTGCTCTGTAATAGAAGAGATGGGTCCAGATCTCTCTTCATGTCTCGTCCCTCAGGTCCATACTCAAAGGCCCGCAGTAAGCCCTCATCCTCATACGAGCACACGGTCAGGTTATCGACCAAGCGCGTGATGGCTTCGGACAGCGCGATGTACTGGTACTTCTTCCCGACTCGCTCCACCCTGTGCTTCCCTATCCGATCATGGGTGATGCCGCCACGTTCGAACTTCTCGAAGAGCTCCTCGCTCCATCCTAGATTGTGGGAGCGCTCGCAGATCCAACGCCTCACCGCGCCATGCTCAACCTCTGGCGGGTGTCTGTCGTCGCTGTTCATCCGAGTTGCTTCTAGCAAGTGCTGTTCGGCAAAGCTCGCGTACTCCGCGAGCTGGCCGGCGTTGAGTGAAGCCTTGAAGGATTCATTAGCTTTCTCAAGTGAACTCCACAGCTGCTGCTTCGCTTCCTTGTCCTTACCCCAGCCACCGAAAGGGCGCAAGCGATATTCTGTGGATGCCTTGAACAGCGCGACGTAGCTTTCATATTGCTCTGAATCAGACTTCTCAACGAACGCCTGCAGCCAGTTCTCAAAGAGCTCCCGAGTGCTCTTTCCCGCAAGGGCTCGAGGCATGTCAACAATCGCGTGCATCCAAGCACCGAGCGTGTAGTTGCCAAAGTCGCCCTGCTGGTCAGTCGACGAAGAGATGGCGTCTCCGTACCCCTTGCCGCGGTACTCCTCCAGGGCCTCAACCGTGACGACCTCAAGCGGCCAAGCTGAAGTGAATTTGGCCTTGCACGCATCGATGTCGACATGGGATGGAAGCTGTCCAAGGTTCAGCGCGTAGAGCAGGATCCCGAGTGCGAAATCTCTTGCGAGTAGGTTCAGAGGCGGCTGACGACCGTCGGAGAAGTGATTCGTCCACACCGCGGAGGCCAGGACCTTGCAGCCGTTTCGGTCGACCCCTTGCATCGCCGCGCCGTAGCAGGCCGCCAACAGACGCTCTGCGATGTATGCGTCGTCGATGCTGCCGAATTTTCCAATCAACTCGGCGCCGTCGCTCAGATTGCTGGACAGCAGGTTCACCAAAGCCTTGGTCGCGCGGTCGCGGACGGCGCGATTACTCGTCGACAGGAACCAGGTCAGGGTGAGCGCGGCAAGCCTTCTCCGTTCCTTGTCGACCTCGCCGGAATCCACCTGCCACGCCCAGTCGATGAGTGACTCGACTGCTCCTCCATCACTCAAGTCGTCTTCGGCCAAGAAGACGGACCATGTAGCGTCCCGCTGCGGCATTTGCAGTTGCCAAAGCTCGTCGTGGAGCCAATCGGCGTTGTGCGGGTTGTCGGGCTCGGTGCTCACAAGTAGAAGCAAGCCGTAGGGCGACTGGCCCCTGCTATCGCAGAGCTTCTTCACCCAATCTGCGGTCTGACTAGTGAAGGCCTTCGGAGCGCGCCACGCCAAGGACGTCCTGAACGCATCGCAATGGGTGTCGTTCCCCAAGGCGTCGTCAGGCAGCACATCGAAAAGCTCAAGGCCGAATTGCTCTGGAATCTGCACGGCAAGGGCTTCGACCAGGCCGGCAAATTGCCATGATTCGAAGAACGAGAAGTAGCCTGCCAGCGGTTCCTTCTTGAACGAGCCTTGGACGTCGCTTTGGTCGACCTGTTCAAGGAGACGCTTAGCCCGCAGGTGGTCGGACAGCCGCTCGAATGTGAATCGAACGATTTCTTTCGGAGCGCCCTCGTGCCATTCGACATCCTGGGTCAGGACGCCTTCCGAGAGGAAGGCCGTGAAGAGGCTCTTGTCGATGAGGCCGCCAGACGGATGTATGCCTTCTAGCAATTCGAAGGTGCACTCTACAGTGAGTGCACCAGCATCGCCTTGCTCGGCACATGCTTGGAGGAACGCGCTCAGCGCCTTGCGTGGAATGTTGAGCTGGGGAACGAGTTTGAGGTCGTGTTCAACCTTTCGCGCGACGGCGTGCAGGTAGAAGTCGAAGATGGTGCTCAGGCCAACCAATCCCTTTGGAAGTTGTTTGAGCTTCTCGGCGTCGAGGTACGTGCAGCAGGTTCGCAGGAACAGTGGGTTCTCGAACTCGCGCGCCAGGTTTGGAGAGCTCGGTCGAGCAATGCCGCGGCGGTCAAGGTATGCCTTGGCCGCCGCGCCGGACCTACCTGAGAAACCAGGGTGGTCGGTCCGCTCTAGATTCTCCAACGGGAGGAGATGGACGTAGGTCTTGCGCACGGTCAGAGCGAGTGCGACTCGTGGGAACTTTCGCACGAGCGCCACAAAGCCTTGAAGATGTGTTTCCCACAGCGCGATGCCGTGCCTCTCATTCAGCGCGTCGACCGCAATCACAGCGCGGCAGCCGGCGGCTTCTGCTGCAGCGTCCAGTGCTCCAAGGAACTCGTCCGTCGTGACCTGCGACAGGTCTAGGAGGCCGCGGATCTGCTGCCACGGGTCTCCCTCCGTCAGACTGTTCGTGAGCACGAGGATGAATGGCCGCTTGCGCTCCAGTTGACCCTCGCCAAAGTCGGCCAGGAGGTGCGACTTCCCGATGCCTGCCGGCCCCGAAATCAACAGCTCCTGCTTGTTGATGACCCTCCACGGTCCAGATGCCAGTTCGCGGCTGACGCGCTGCACCGCCGAGTAAAGGTCGAACAGGTCCTTGCGGGCGATGTATGGGTCCTTCTCTGGTTCCTTCTTTGCCAGCTCGGTCAAGGCTTCAGTGATGGCTGAGAGTGCGGCAGCGCAGTGGGTGGTCCAGA
>NZ_RXOE01000008.1 GCF_003965815.1 Variovorax gossypii
GGTGGTGACGCCGGGGCCGACGTCGACCACGATGCCCGCGCCTTCATGGCCGAGGATGGCGGGGAAGATGCCTTCGGGGTCGGCGCCCGAGAGGGTGTAGTAGTCGGTATGGCAGATGCCGGTGGCCTTGATCTCGACGAGCACTTCGCCGAACTTCGGGCCTTCGAGGTCCACGGTTTCGATGGTGAGCGGGGCTGCGGATTTCCAGGCGACGGCGGCTTTGGTTTTCATGATGTTCGGTCTCGAAAGCGGGGGATGGGGGAGGATTCTCAGGCAGGGCCAGCAGGGAAGATACCCGACATGCCGATGAACCCGGGCAAGTGGCGGAAATCCCAGACCCAGTTTCGCAGCGCGGGAAACTCGTCGAGCGAAATGCCGCCTTCTCCCGCGAGCGCGACGTAGGGAAAGCAGGCGAGGTCGGCAACGGTGGGCCCGGGCGACGACGCGAGCCAGCGCAGGCCCTCGCTGGCCCGCTCGGCGAGATGGTCGTCGAGCACCCGGAACACGGCGCGTGCGCCGCTGCGGCAGGCCTCGATGTCGAGGTGGTGATAGCCGAGCGCGTCGTGCAGTCGCGCGGCCGATGCGGTGCGCGTGATCTCGTCGGCGGTGGCGAGCCACTGGGCGACTTCGCCGCGCAGCTTCGGGTCGGCGGGATACCAGCGGCCCTCCGCGTCGTGGCGGCTCGCGAGGTAGACCAGGATGGCCTGTGCGTCCCGCAGCACGAAGCCGTCGTCGTCGATCACCGGCAGCTGGCCCAGCGGATTGACGTTGGCGAGGAATGCGGCCGACTTGTGCTCGCGGCCGGGAAAGAAATCGACCGGCACCGTTTGATACGGCACGCCCAGCCAGGCCAGCATCTGCCGCACCTTGAAGCAGTTGCCCGAGAGCGGGTAGTCGTAGAGCTTCAGCGTCGTCATGCCGCGGCCCTCACGCCGAAGCGCATGCCGCGCTCACGCAGCCATCGCCGGTAGGTGACGGAGGAGGTGTCGCCGCGCGTCGGCGTCTCGGCGCGGCCTTCGAGCGGCATGCGCTTGAAGGCGTGGTTCTCCAGGATGGGCTTGTCCTGCCCGAAGATGGTGTGCTGGAAGGCGATGAGCTCCGCGTCTGTGGAGCCGTCGTCGTAGCAGGCGAGCAGGGTGTGGGCGATGACGTGCTCGTCGTCGACCGGCTGCAGGAAGAGGCCGATCGCGTCGAGCTCGCCCGCGCGGAAGCTCGACTTGTAGAGCATGGCCGAGAAGGGCTGCATCACGCGGTACTTGTAGAGCACCTCGCTGCCCGACGAATCGTGGGCGGCCGAGGCGCGCGGCTGCCAGAAGCGGCAGTCGGTGGCCCAGATCTCGCCGGTGGAGGGCTCCACCTGCACCTGGTACTGCGCCACCTCGGTGTGCGGCACCTTGCCGAGGTAGTCGGCATGCACGAAGGGAAAGTGCGCCATGTCGAGGAAGTTCTCGATCACGCGCAGCCCCGACACCGCGACGCCGATGCCGCCGCAGTCGACGAGGCGACGGCCGGGCTCGCCGTATTCGGGAAAGTCGAAGAGCGGCCGGGCAGGGCGGCCGCTGGGGCAGACCCACAGGTAGCCGTAGCGTGGCTGCACGGCGAGCTGCATGTCGCCGAGGCTGCAGTGGGGCATGCCGTCGGCGTCGGTCGACAGCAGCACTGCCTCGCCGAGCAGACGGGTGGCGCGCGAGGCCGATGGCGCCGGCGCCGGGCCGACGACCAGCCAGTCGTCGAGCATGTTGGGATCGTCGGTGACGAAGGGCATGGGTTCTTCTTTCAGCCTTGGGGCAGGGCTTCGATTTCGGTGCGCAGCTGGCGGGCTGCTGCGTGCAAGGCTTTCATGGCGGCCGAGCCGGGGGCTGCTTCAGTCCACAGGTGGATGAAGGCGAGCCCGGGCTGGGCATCGAGGACGAGTGCGACGGTTTCCGTGCCGCCGAGCCGGCCGCGCCAGCCGGGAGCGGCCGGCCCTTCGGCTAGGCCATTGCGTGCCAGCGCTTCCCGTGCAGTGCCGGCGGACGCACGGACCGTCAGCGTGCGGCAGAAGTGCCAGCCGTCGGGAACAGCGCCGCCCAGCGCATCGGGCACGGGCGGCACCTCAGGAGAGAGGTTCACCCACAGCATTCCTGCCGCCTCCGCCGTGCCGAAGGTCTTCGCGCAGACGTTGCGCGGTGCCTGCATGGCCGGATGCGCCGGGATGCTGGCGCACTGCCCGCTGCCGGCCTCGTATTGCCAGCCGTGGTACGCGCAGGCCAGTCGGTTGTCGATGACCTGCCCCAGCGTGAAGCGCACGCTGCGGTGGGGGCAGCGGTTCTCCCAGGCCTGGGCGGTGCCGTCGGCGGCGCGCCAGAGCGCGAGTTCCTGGCCTTCGGCGAAGCCGGCGACGATGTTGGCGCCCGGGCGCAGGTCGGCCGAGCGCGCGACGGGGTGCCACGGGGCTGTGTTTTCAGGAGTGTTCATGGATCGTGGGAATGCGCCGAAAGGGCGGCTGTTCGCCGGTGATACCGTACCGTTTCCGCCGCACCGATGAAAGTCACATGAAGAGACGCTGCTTTTCATTCCTGCAACGCTGGGCCGCATGAGCCGCATCGATCTCGCCCTGGTCGAGGCTTTCGTGCTGATCGCCCGCAGCGGCAGCCTCACGAAGGCCGAAAGCCTCTCCGGCGTTTCCAAGGCCACCTTGAGCCGCCAGCTCACGCGGCTGGAGGAACTGCTGGGCGCGCAACTGCTTTTGCGCAGCCCTCGCCGAATCTCGTTGACCGAGGCCGGCCACGCCTTTCTCGCGCGCGGCGAAGGGCTGCTCGACGAAGTGAAGGGCCGGCTGGAAGAGGCCAGCACCGAGATCCATGCGCTGACCACGGGCGTGTCGGGCAGCCTCTCGCTGCTGTCGGACACGCAGTTCAGCACCTCCTTCGTCTGCCACGTGGTCAAGCTGTTCCTGGAGGCCCATCCCGACGTGCGCTGCCAGCTCGACGTGGCGAACGGCTTCCATGCGCCGCGCATCGCCGATGTCGATTGCTACGTGTGTTCCGAGCCGCCCGACGCGCCGAATCTCGTGGCCAGGCTGCTGGGGCGGCTGAACTACGGGCTGTACGCGAGCCCGCAGTACCTGGCGCGGCACGGCACGCCGTCGTCGCCAAGCGAGCTGGCAGCGCACCAGTCGATCGTGATGAAGGAGCCTTCGGAGCGCTCGCAGGTGCTGCTGGTGTCGGGCACGGCCAGCTTCGCCTTCAGGCCTGAGCCGGCCTTCGAAACCAACGACCACTGGGTGATGAAGACCTTCTGCATCGATGGCCTGGGCATCGCGCTGCTGCCGGCCTTCTTCGTGCGGCCCGAGCTGGAGCAGGGCGTACTGGTGCCGGTGCTGCCGCAGTGGCAGCCGGAGCCGCGGCGCATCTACTGCGCCTACCAGCGGCAGCGCTACATGGGCCAGAAGCTGCGCTCCTTCGTCGACCTGATGGCGCGCTGCGTGGTCGACATCGATTCGTACAACTACTACGTCGGCTCGACCGCCGCGCGCAGGCGCAGGACGGCCGCGAGAACATAATTGGCCTCCGTTTGCCAGACTCCGACAACCATCATGAAGAAGATCCTCGTCCTCAACGGCCCCAACCTCAACCTGCTCGGCACGCGCGAGCCCGAACAGTACGGTCGCGACACGCTGGCCGACGTCGAACGGCTGTGCAAGGAAACCGGCGCGAAGCACGGCGTGGAGATCGAATGCCGCCAGTCGAACCACGAGGGCGTGCTGATCGACTGGATCCAGGAAGCCGGCCGCGAGGTGGCGGCGGGCAACATGATCGGCGTGGTGATGAACCCGGGCGCCTACACCCACACCTCGATCGCGCTGCACGACGCCATCAAGGGCGCGAGCGTGCCGCTGATCGAACTGCACATCTCGAACGTGCATGCGCGGGAGGAATTCCGCCACCACTCGTACATCTCGCCGGCGGCGAAGGGCATCATCGTGGGGCTGGGCGTGAAGGGCTACATCCTCGCCATCACGGCGCTGGCGACCTGACCCTTCGCCTTCGATCGATCAATCAATAGAGTTGCTTCGGCGCCGAGGCCTTCCAGCTGCGGCTGATGCGGCCCTGGCTGTCGATGCTTTCCAGGTGCACGTCGAAGCCCCAGAGCCGCGCGACGTGCTTGAGCACTTCTTCGGCCGTGTCGTGCAGCGGCAGGTTGTTGCGCTGCGTGTGTCGCAGCGTCAGCGAGCGGTCGCCGCGCATGGCCACGTTCCACACCTGGATGTCGGGCTCGCGGCTGCCCATGTCGTACTGGCGTGACAGCGATTCGCGCAGCGCGTGATAGCCGCTGTCGTCGTGGATGGCCGAAACCTCCAGTTCCGATTCGCTCTGGAAGTCGCGGATCGCGAAGAGGCGGAAGTCGCGCATCGTCTTCGGGCTCAGGAACTGGCCGATGAAGCTCTCGTCCTTGAAGTTGCGCATCGCGTAGTCGAGCGTGCGCAGCCAGTCGGTGCCGGCGAAGTCGGGGAACCAGCGGCGGTCTTCCTCGGTCGGCTTCTCGCAGATGCGGCGCAGGTCGGTGTACATCGCGAAGCCCAGCGCATAGGGGTTGATGCCGCTGTAGGCGCGGTGCCCCACCGGCGGCTGGAAGATCACGCCGGTGTGCGAACTGAGCCACTCCATCATGAAGCCGTCGGCCAGTTGGCCGCGGTCGTACATGGTGTTGAGCAGCGTGTAGTGCCAGAAGGTGGCCCAGCCCTCGTTCATGACCTGGGTCTGGCGCTGCGGGTAGAAGTACTGCGCGATCTTGCGCACGATGCGCACCACCTCGCGCTGCCACGGCTCCAGCAGCGCGGCGTTCTTCTCGATGAAGTAGAGCAGGTTCTCCTGCGGTTCCGAGGGAAAGCGCTTGGCGGCATCGGCTTCGGCCGCCTGCTCGCTCTTGCGCGGCAGCGTGCGCCAGAGGTCGTTCACCTGTTGCTGCATGTGGCGCTCGCGCTCGGCGCGCTGCGCGCTTTCCTGTGCCAGCGAGCGCTTCTGCGGACGGCGATAGCGGTCGACGCCGTAGTTCATCAGCGCATGGCATGAATCGAGAAGCTCTTCCACCGCATCGAGGCCCTGGCGCTCCTCGCACTCGGCGATGTAGTGCCGCGCATAGACCAGGTAGTCGATGATGGACGAGGCATCCGTCCACATCCGGAACAGATAGTTGCCCTTGAAGAAGCTGTTGTGGCCGTAGGCCGCATGCGCGATCACCAGGGCCTGCATGGCCATGGTGTTCTCCTCCATCAGGTAGGCGATGCACGGATCGGAGTTGATGACGATCTCGTAGGCCAGCCCCATGTGGCCGCGCTTGTAGTTCTTCTCGGTCGAGATGAACTGCTTTCCGTACGACCAGTGGCGATAGATCATGGGCATGCCCACGCTCGCGTAGGCATCCATCATCTGCTCGGCCGTGATGACTTCGAGCTGGTTCGCGTACACGTCGAGGCCGTAGCCCCTGGCGGTCTTCGCGATCTCGGAGTGATAGGTCTCGATGAGCTCGAAGGTCCAGTCGGAAGGGCTGGGCAGGCGCTCCAGCCGCGGCAGGCTGGTGGCAGGCGGGGGAGCGGAGATGGCGATGTTCATGACGTGACCCCTTCCTTCTTGAACAGGTCGCGGAAGACCGGGTAGATGTCCTGTGCGTCGGACACCTTGCGCATCGCGAAGTTGGGCTCCACGCCCTCGAGCTGCTGGTATTCCTGCCACAGGTTCTGCTCGGTCTCCGCCACCTGCACGTAGGCGTAGTAGCGCACCACCGGCAGGATGTTCTCGACCAGCAACTCGCGGCAGCGGCCGCTATCCTGGTGCCAGTTGTCGCCGTCGCTGGCCTGCGCGCCGTACACGTTCCATTCGCCGCTCGGGTAGCGCGCCTTGATGATCTCGTCCATCAGCACCAGCGCGCTCGACACGACCGTGCCGCCAGTCTCGGTGGCGTGGAAGAACTCTTCCTCCGTCACTTCCTGCGCCTGCGTGTGGTGGCGCAGGAAGACCAGGTCGATCTTCTCGTAGTGCCGCGTGAGGAACATGTACAGCAGCATGAAGAAGCGCTTGGCCATGTCCTTGCGCGCCTCGTCCATGGAGCCCGAGACGTCCATCAGGCAGAACATCACGGCCTTGGCGCTGGGCACTGGCGTCTTCACGCGGTTGCGGTAGCGCAGGTCGATGGGGTCGATGTAGGGCACGTGCCGCATGGTGCGGCGCAGCTCGGCGATGCGTTCTTCCGTCTCGCGGATTTCCTTCTGGATGAAGGGCTGCTCGACCTGCGGATGCCGCTGCAGGCTTTCGAGGTGCGCCTCCAGCCGCTTGAGCTCCTTGCGCGGTTCGCCGCCCAGCGCGATGCGACGGGCGAGGGCCCCGCGCATCGAGCGCACCACGTGCAGGTTGTTGGGCGAGCCGTCGCTGGTGAAGCCGGCTCGGTGGCTCTTCCACTCGGGCACGTCGGCGATCTGCGTGCGGATGAGGTGCGGCAGCGCGAGGTCGTCGAAGAAGACGCGCATGAACTCCTCGCGGGTGAGGCGGAAGACGAAGTCGTCCTCGCCCTCGCCGCTGTCGCTGGCCTCGCCGCTACCCGAGCCGCCGTTGCCGCCGCCCTCGGGGCGCTTGATGCGGTCGCCCTTCAGGTACTCCTGGTTGCCCGGGTGCACGTACTCGCGGTCGCCGCCCCGGGCGTGGCCGAACACGGGCTCGGACACGTCGTGGCGCGGCAGGGTCACATCTTCGCCTTGCTCCAGTTCGCGGATGTTGCGGCCGCTGACGGCGCGCCTCACCGCTTCCTGGATCTGCCCCTTGTAGCGCCTGAGGAAGCGCTCACGGTTGCCAATGGACTTGTTCTTGCCCGATAGCCGGCGGTCGATGATCTGCTGCAGGATGGCCACGATGTTGTCAACGCTCCTTGCAAAGAGAAAACGAACGGGACGACGCTTTTTCTATGAACTCTTGCGCACCCGCAGATACCACTCGCAGAGCAGGCGCACCTGCTTGGCCGTGTAGCCCTTCTCGACCATGCGGGTCACGAAGTCTTCGTGCTTCTTCTGTTCGTCGGCACTGCTCTTGGTGTTGAAGCTGATCACCGGCAGGAGCTCTTCGGTGTTGGAGAACATCTTCTTCTCGATCACCGAGCGCAGCTTCTCGTAGCTGGTCCACGCCGGGTTGCGCCCCGCGTTGCCGGCCCGCGCGCGCAGCACGAAGTTGACGATCTCGTTGCGGAAGTCCTTCGGGTTGCCGATGCCGGCCGGCCGCTCGATCTTCTCGAGTTCGGCGTTGAGCGAGGCGCGGTCGAAGACTTCGCCGGTGTCGACGTCGCGGAACTCCTGGTCCTGGATCCAGTAGTCGGCGTAGGTGACATAGCGGTCGAAGATGTTCTGGCCGTACTCGCTGTAGCTCTCCAGGTAGGCTGTCTGGATCTCCTTGCCGATGAACTCGGCATAGCGCGGCGCCAGCAGCTCCTTGATGTAGCTGATGTACTTCTGCTCGACCTCCGGCGGGAACTGCTCGCGCTCGATCTGCTGTTCGAGCACGTACATCAGGTGCACCGGGTTGGCGGCCACCTCGGAGCTGTCGAAGTTGAACACCTTCGAGATGATCTTGAAGGCGAAGCGCGTGGAGACGCCGCTCATGCCTTCGTCGACGCCCGCGTAGTCGCGGTACTCCTGGATCGACTTGGCCTTGGGGTCGGTGTCCTTGAGGTTCTCGCCGTCGTACACCTGCATCTTGCTGAAGGTGCTGGAGTTCTCCGGCTCCTTCAGGCGGGTGAGCACCGAGAGCTGGGCCATCATGCGCAGCGTTCCGGGGGCGCAGGGCGCCTTCGCCAGGGACGAGTTGCGCACCAGCTTCTCGTAGATCTTGATTTCCTCCGAGGCGCGCAGGCAGTAGGGCACCTTGACGATGTAGATCCGGTCGAGGAAAGCCTCGTTGTTCTTGTTGTTGCGGAAGGCCTTCCACTCGCTCTCGTTGCTGTGCGCGAGCACGATGCCGTCGAAGGGGATGGCGCCGAAGCCTTCGGTGCCCTTGAAGTTGCTTTCCTGCGTGGCGGTCAGCAGCGGATGCAGCACCTTGATGGGCGCCTTGAACATTTCCACGAACTCCAGCAGGCCCTGGTTGGCCAGGCACAGGCCGCCGGAGTAGGAGTAGGCATCGGGGTCGTCCTGGGCGAAGGTCTCGAGCTTGCGGATGTCGACCTTGCCGACCAGCGAGGAGATGTCCTGGTTGTTCTCGTCGCCCGGCTCGGTCTTGGCCACCGCGATCTGCCGCAGCACCGACGGGTAGCGCTTGACGACCTTGAACTGGCGGATGTCGCCGCCGTACTCCTCGAGCCGCTTGACGGCCCAGGGCGAGAGAATTCGATTCAGGTAGCGGCTCGGGATGCCGTATTCCTTTTCAAGGATCTCGCCGTCCTCGACCGTGTCGAAGAGGCCGAGCGGGGATTCGTTCACCGGCGAGCCCTGGATGGCGTAGAAGGGCACGTGCTCCATGAGCTGCTTCAGGCGTTCGGCGATCGAGCTCTTGCCGCCGCCCACCGGGCCCAGGAGGTAAAGGATTTGCTTCTTTTCTTCCAGCCCCTGCGCGGCGTGGCGGAAATAGGACACCACCTGCTCTATGGCGTCTTCCATGCCATAGAACTCCTTGAACGCCGGGTAGATCTTGATGACCTTGTTGGCGAAGATCCGCGAAAGCCGGGGATCGTTGCGGGTGTCGACCAGCTGGGGCTCCCCGATGGCCTTGAGCATGCGCTCGGAGGCCGTGGCGTAAGCCATGGGATCGCGCTTGCAGATGTCCAGGTAGTCCTGCAGCGAGATGACTTCCTCGCGGGTGCGCTCGTAGCGGGCGGCAAAGTTGCTGATCACATCCATGGTCACGCCTCCTTCAGGTCGATGGGCTTTGTGCCCGATGGCGTGCAGCAAAGGCGTTGCGCAACATTAAAAGGTGTGCCTGCCCATGGCTGCATGCCGCGGAAAACTCCCTTACAACAATCTGCTAACAATCAGCATAAAGCAAAGATTGAACCCGGCAAATCATTTGTTAATTCAGAACCACGCCAGCAAGTAAAGTTCAACAAAAAACAAGGAACAAATTTCCGGATTTCAGGTAAATTCAAAGGCTCGCTTTCCTAATTCTCTCCGGGTGAAAACACCTATGCCGAATGGCCATCGTCCGTCTTTGGCTTTTCTCCGGGAAAAAATCGCCTATTGAGCTTCGAGGCTCAAAAAAGAGGCGTCTCCTGCTGCAATAACGCGCGATCTGCCGTTCGGTTTATTGCTCAGCCCAAAAAAATATAAAAGCAATCCTCGCGCCACTTTTGGGTGGGCGGCCTGCGCGAACTGGCGTGGGAGGCTGGCTCGGGAGAGATCCGGCATGCTTCGCGAAGGTGCGAAACGCACTGAAGACGTGCTCGCCATGAGGCGGGAAGGCCCGCATGCACCAACATGAAGGCCCTGAAACGGCAAAGGGCCGCAGTGCGGCCCTTGCTGGAGGGGGATGTGTCCCTGGGGAGTGAAGTCCCCGGTGTTACATCTCCGATGGAAAGGAGGATCGACGCGTTGCGCCGGCACCGGATGGCACGCGGGAACAGCCCTCGGGCTGCCCCTCCTTGCACATCTTTGGTGCCTTCCGATCCGTCAGCTGAAGAATTCCTTCGCCTTGTCGAACCAGCCCTTGTCGGTCGGGCTGTGCTTCTCGCCGCCCTTCTTGAGCGACTCGTCGAGCTCCTTGAGCAGCTTGCGCTGGAACTCCGTGAGCTTCACCGGCGTCTCGACGCGCACGTGGCAGTACAGGTCGCCCGGATAGCTCGAGTTCACGCCCTTGATGCCCTTGCCGCGCAGGCGGAACTGCTTGCCGCTTTGCGTGCCTTCGGGAATGTCGATGGCAGCCGCGCCCTTCAGCGTGGGCACGTTGATCTCGCCCCCGAGCGCAGCCGTGGTCACGCTCACGGGCACCACGCAGTGCAGGTTGTCGCCGTCGCGCTCGAAGATGTCGTGCTTCTTGAGCCGGATCTCGATGTACAGGTCGCCCGGCGGGCCGCCGTTGACACCGGGCTCGCCGCTGCCGGTCACGCGCATGCGCTGGCCGTCGTCGATGCCGGCGCGGATCTTCACCTCGAGCGTCTTGTTGCGCTTGATCTTGCCCTGGCCATGGCACGCGGTGCAGGGCTCGGGAATGATCTTGCCGCTGCCGTGGCAGGTCGGGCAGGTCTGCTGCACGCTGAAGAAGCCCTGGCGCATCTGCACCGCGCCCGCGCCGTGGCAGGTGGTGCAGGTGATGGGCTTGGTGCCGGGCTTCGCGCCCGAGCCGTGGCAGGTCTCGCATTCGTCCCAGGTGGGAATGCGGATCTCGGTGGTCTTGCCCTCCGCCGCTTCCTCGAGCGTGATCTCCATCGCGTAGCTCAGGTCGCTGCCGCGGAAGACCTGGCGGCCGCCGCCCCCCCGGCCACGGCCGCCGCCGAACACGTCGCCGAAGATGTCGCCGAAGGCCTCGGCGAAGCCGCCGAAGCCTTCCGCGCCCGGGCCGCCGCGCATGTTGGGGTCGACGCCGGCATGGCCGTACTGGTCGTAGGCCGCGCGCTTCTGCCCGTCGGACAGCATTTCGTAGGCTTCCTTCACCTCCTTGAACTTGGCCTCGGCCTCCTTGGAGGTATCGCCGTGGTTGCGGTCAGGATGGTGCTTCATCGCGAGCTTGCGATAAGCCTTCTTGATTTCTTCCTCGCTCGCGTTCTTGGGGACGCCGAGGGTTTCGTAGTAGTCGCGTTTGGTGGCCATGACAGGTCGATCGGGAGATCAGGGGGAGCAGCGGGAACTCGGGTAACTTGAAGCGAGAAAGGCTGGAGCACCTTTTCAGGTGTTCCAGCCTTGTCCAGGGAACTGAAGATCAGCCCTTCTTGACTTCCTTCACTTCGGCGTCGACCACGTTGTCGTCGGCCTGCGCGTGTGCGGAAGCTTCCGCGCCACCGGCGCCGGAGGCTGCCGATGCACCCGCCGCGGCGGCCTGCGATTCGGCATACATCTTCTCGCCGAGCTTCTGGCTCGCGGTCATCAGCGTGTTGGTCTTGTCCTCGATCACGGCCTTGTCTTCACCCTTGAGGGCTTCCTCGAGGTCCTTGATCGCGGCTTCGATCGCGTCCTTCTCGGCGGCTTCCAGGCTCGCGCCATGCTCGCCCAGCGACTTCTTCACGCTGTGCACCATGGCCTCGCCCTGGTTGCGCGCCTGCACGATCTCGAGCTTCTTCTTGTCGTCGGCCGCGTTCAGCTCGGCGTCCTTCACCATCTTCTGGATCTCGTCCTCCGAGAGGCCCGAGCTCGCCTTGATGGTGATCTTGTTTTCCTTGCCGGTGCCCTTGTCCTTCGCGCCGACGTGCAGGATGCCGTTGGCGTCGATGTCGAAGCTCACCTCGATCTGCGGCGTGCCGCGCGATGCCGGCGGAATGCCTTCGAGGTTGAATTCGCCCAGCAGCTTGTTGCCCGCGGCGATGTCGCGCTCGCCCTGGAACACCTTGATGGTCACGGCCGGCTGGTTGTCTTCCGCGGTCGAGAAGGTCTGCGCGAACTTCGTCGGGATCGTGGTGTTCTTGGCGATCATCTTCGTCATGACGCCGCCCATGGTCTCGATGCCCAGCGACAGCGGGGTCACGTCCAGCAGCAGCACGTCCTTGCGGTCGCCCGAGAGCACCTGGCCCTGGATGGCGGCGCCGACGGCCACGGCCTCGTCGGGGTTCACGTCCTTGCGCGGATCCTTGCCGAAGAAGGCCTTCACCTTTTCCTGCACCTTGGGCATGCGGGTCATGCCGCCGACCAGGATCACGTCGTTGATGTCGCCCACGCTGATGCCGGCGTCCTTGATGGCCAGGCGGCAGGGAGCGATGGTGCGCTCGATCAGCTCGTCGACCAGGCTCTCGAGCTTGGCGCGGGTGAGCTTGATGTTCAGGTGCTTCGGACCCGAGGCATCGGCCGTGATGTACGGCAGGTTGATGTCGGTCTGCGCGCTGTTCGACAGTTCGATCTTGGCCTTCTCGGCGGCTTCCTTCAGGCGCTGCAGAGCGAGCACGTCCTTGCTCAGGTCGACGCCCTGTTCCTTTTTGAACTCGCCGATGATGTAGTCGATGATGCGCTGGTCGAAGTCTTCGCCACCCAGGAAGGTGTCGCCGTTGGTCGACAGCACTTCGAACTGCTTCTCGCCGTCGACGTCGGCGATCTCGATGATCGACACGTCGAAGGTACCGCCGCCGAGGTCATACACGGCGATCTTGCGGTCGGCCTTGTCCTGCTTGTCGAGGCCGAAGGCCAGGGCGGCAGCGGTGGGCTCGTTGATGATGCGCTTCACGTCGAGGCCGGCGATGCGGCCGGCGTCCTTGGTGGCCTGGCGCTGGGCGTCGTTGAAGTAGGCCGGCACCGTGATCACGGCTTCGGTCACGGTTTCGCCGAGGTAGTCTTCGGCGGTCTTCTTCATCTTGCGCAGGATGTCGGCGCTGACCTGCTGCGGGGCCATCTTCTTGCCGCGCACTTCCACCCATGCGTCGCCGTTGTCGGCCTTGGCGATGGTGTAGGGCATCAGGTCGATGTCCTTCTGGACTTCCTTTTCCTCGAACTTGCGGCCGATCAGGCGCTTGATCGCGTACAGCGTGTTCTTGGGGTTGGTGACGGCCTGGCGCTTGGCCGAGGCACCGACCAGCACTTCACCGTCTTCCTGGTACGCGACGATCGACGGCGTGGTGCGCGCACCTTCCGAGTTCTCGATCACACGCGTGGTGTTGCCTTCCATGATCGACACGCACGAGTTGGTGGTGCCGAGGTCGATGCCGATGATCTTTGCCATGTTCTTACTCCTGAAAGCCTGAAAAATATGTTGTTATGAACTTGTGGATAACCCGTCGCGATTCAAGGTATGACGCGGGGATTTCCTGTGGGAATCGTGTGTGCCGTTGTGCGCCGCTATGTGCCGGTTACTTCGGCGCGCTGACCGTGACCAGCGCCGGGCGCAGCACGCGCTCGTTGATCGTGTAGCCCTTCTGCAGCACGCTCACCACGGTGTTGGGTTCCTGGTCGGCGGGGACCATCGAAATGGCCTGGTGCAGGTGCGGGTCGAACTTCGTGCCGGGTGCGGGGGCCACTTCGACCACCTTGTTGCGCTCCAGCGCGCTCTTGAGCTGGCGCAGCGTGGCCTCGGCGCCTTCGCGGATCTGCTCGGGCGTGGCGTCCTTGACGGCCAGGCCGGCTTCCAGGCTGTCGGTCACGGGCAGCAGGCTTTCGGCAAAGGCCTCGACGGCGAACTTGCGGGCCTTGCTGACTTCCTCGTCGGCGCGGCGACGGGCGTTCTGCACATCGGCCTGGGCGCGCAGGTACTGATCGGCAAGCTCGGCGTTCTTGGTCTGCAGCGCGGCGAGTTCGCCCTGGGCCACGGCCAGGGCGTCGAGCGCCTCGGCTTCATTGGCGAATTGCGCAGCCTCCAGTTCCTCGGGGCTCGGCTCGCCTTGCAGCATTTGAGAATTCTTCGCGGATTGTTGCGGGTCAGACATTTTTCAAAGAACCGGTACGGGCCGGAAAACAAACAACAGCCAGCCACATGGGGCTGGCCAGAGGCATTTCAAGCGAAAAAATGCGGCCAAATGGGCCGCAGGAGCACTGAAACTCAGGCAATTCAGCCGGGAACACCGCGGAACCGGCTTTGCCGGGCCGCAGGTGTTGCCCCCGGTAGGGGGTTGGCGAAGCGACACGAAGTGCGCGAAGCCTGGGGGCGAGCTTCGGTCAGTGGGCGTCGAGCAGTTCGACGTCGAACTTCAGGGTGGCGTTCGGGGGGATCACACCGCCGGCGCCGCGGGCGCCATAGCCCAGCGATGCGGGAATGATCAGCGTGCGCTTGCCGCCGATCTTCATGCCGGCCACGCCTTCGTCCCAGCCCTTGATGACCTGGCCCGCGCCCAGCGAGAAGGCGAAGGGATCGTTGCGGTCGCGGCTCGAGTCGAACTTGGCGCCTTGCACGCCGTCGTTATAGAGCCAGCCGGTGTAGTGCACATGCACGTGGTGACCGGCCTTGGCTTCGGCGCCGGTGCCGACTTCGGTGTCTTCGTATTGCAGGCCGGAGGGAGTGGTGGGCATGGGAAACGCTCCTTGCGTCGATGTGAGATCCGTGGATCGAAGGCGCGGAGTTTACCGAGGCCCGGCAGGCGGCCCTGCGGTCCGTCAGCCGTGGCCGGTGTCGTCGCCGGGCGCCGCGGGCGTAGGCGCAGGCGCCGCGAGGGGCTCGGGAGAGGGGGCCGCCGCAGGCGGAACCGCGGTTGCGGCGGGGGCGGCCGAGGTGGTCGGTGCGGCGGCGGCAGGCGCGGTTGCGGCAGCCTTCTTCATCTGGCCGAGCTGCCACTTGCCGGCGAAGGCCTGCAGGTCGGACAGGCGCTTGAGCAGGTCCTGCCCGCTGAGCGTGAGGCTGTAGCCGTCGCTGCCGTGGCCGACGAGGCCGGCTTCGCGCAGTTCCTTGATGCGGGTGTTGAGCGTGTTGGGAGTGATGCCGCCGACGCTGTCCTGCAGCAGCCGGAAGGTCTGCGCGTGTCCGTCGCGCAGCGCCCAGAGCACGCGCAGTGCATAGCGGGCTTCGAGCAGGGCGAGCAACTGGCTGACGGCTGCGTTTTCCTTGGTACTCATCGACATCATCTCCTCGAAGCTGGGCGGGCCGTCAGCCTGTGGGGCAGGGCGACGCCTCGCGTTCTTGTGGTTGGTATGAACCGTCTCGTTGGCCGGCGACTATAGCTCAATCGATGAGGATGCTACTAGTTTTGTAGCTGTCAAGGCAATCTGGATGCGGGTTGTGAGACAAAGCCTCACAAATTGGTGTATTCGGCCATGGCTTCGCCCAACCGGATCGCGCGGCCTGGCGACCACTGCGGGTTGAAGGCCAGCGCGGGCGCCGGGAAGAGCATGACGACGGTGGAGCCCAGCAAGAATCGGCCCATCTCGTCGCCCTTGCGGATGTCGATCTGCTGGTCGGCGTAGTGCCACTCGCGCAGCTCGCCCACGCGCGGAGGGTTGACCACGCCATGCCACACGGTGGCCATGCTGCCGACGATGGTGGCGCCCACGAGCACCAGCACGAAGGGGCCGCGCGCCGACTCGAAGACGCACACCACGCGTTCGTTGCGAGCGAAGAGGCCGGGCACGCCGCGCGCCGTCGTCGGATTCACCGAGAACAGGTCGCCCGGCACGTGGATCATGCGCACCAGCCGCCCGTCGCAGGGCATGTGGATGCGGTGGTAGTCCTTCGGACTCAGGTAGAGCGTGGCGAAGCTGCCGTGCGCGAACTTCGCGGCCAGCGTGGCGTCGCCGCCCACCAGCGCGGTGGTCGTGTAGTTGTGGCCCTTGGCCTGGAAGATCTGGTCGCCTTGAATTGCGCCGAACTGGCTGATCGCGCCGTCCACCGGGCAGATCAGGTCGGCCTGCGCGATGGGCCGGGCGCCGGGCTTGAGTTCGCGCGTGAAGAACTGGTTGAAGCTCTTGTAGTGGCTGATGTCCGACTCGAGCGCCTCGCCCATGTCCACGCCGTACTTGGCCACGAAGCGCCGGATGATCCAGGTCGTCACCGCCCCCCGCTCCTTGCCCGCGACCCAGCCGGCGAAATTGGTCAGGGCCTGTTTGGGAAACAGGTATTGGGGCAGTACGGCAGAGCGGTCGGACACGTGGGAAGGATCTGGAAAGCGGATCGGAGGGGCATTCTATAAAGGGCTTTTCGCCCGGGGCGTAGGAAGCTTCCCTTGGTTCGGCCCGCCTTCCATCGGCGGGCCCGTCAGTCCGCCTTGATCCCCGCCGCCTTGATCACCTGGGCCCACTTCTCCACCTCGGCCTTCTGGAAGGCCGCGATCTGCGTGGTGCTCAGGTCGGCCGGCTCCATGCCGAAGCCCTTGAGCTTGTCCTGCATCTCGGGCGTCGCGAGGATCTTGCGGATCTCCGTGTGCAGCCGGTCTACCACTGGCGCGGGCGTGTTCGCCGGCACGAAGATCGCCTGCCACGACACCACCTCGAAGTCCTGCAGCCCCGGCACGCCCGATTCGGCCACCGTCGGCACGTCGGGCATCGAGGCTAGCCGCTTCGCCGAGGTGACGGCGATCGCGCGCAGCTTGCCGCTCTGTATGTGCGGGCCGGCCACCACGGTGGTGTCGAACATCATGTCGACCTGTCCGCCGATCACGTCCTGGATCGCCGGGCCGCTGCCCTTGTACGGAATGTGCGTGAACTTCACGCCCGACTTGTAGGCCAGCAGTTCCAGCGCCAGATGCTGCGAGGTGCCCGTGCCGGCCGAGGCCGACGAGAGCCCGCCCGCCTTGCCCTTGCTGGCCGCGATCACGTCCTTCAGCGTCTTGTACGGGCTCGCCTGGTTCACCACCAGCACCACCGGGTTGGTACCGATCAGCGTCACCGGCGCGAACGACTTCTGCGGGTCGTAGCCCAGCTTCGGATACAGGCTGACGTTGATCGCGTGCGAGCTGATCGTGCCGCCCACCAGTGTGAAGCCGTCGGGCGCGGCGCGCGCGCCTATCTCCGAGCCCACGCTGCCGCCGGCACCGCCCTTGTTGTCGATGATCACGGTGGTGCCCAGCACCGGGCCGAGCTTCTGCCCGATCAGACGGCCCAGCACGTCGGTCGTGCCGCCCGCCGGGAACGGCACGAGGTACGTGATGGGCTTGCCCGTGGGCCAGGTGCCGCCGCCCTGCGCGAAGGCCACCGGAAGCGCGGTGGCGAGCGAAGAGGCGAGGGCGGTGCGGATGAGTGTGCGGCGTTGCATGTGAAAGTCTCCTTGGGTTGTCGGGTGGCTGGATGTGGTTGCGATGCGTCGGCCTCTCAGGGCATGTCGACGATCTCGATCCAGTTCGGGTTCTTGCCCACGTCCAGGTGCTGGGGCTTGCCCAGCGCGCCGGTGGCGTTGTCGATGGCGTAGAGCGAGATGCCGTTCGATTCCTGTCCCGCCGCGATCAGGTAGCGGCCGGTGGAATCGATGGCGAAGCCGCGCGGACCCTTCTCGGTCGGCGTCTGGCCCAGCGGCTGCAACTGCCCGGTGGCGGCATCGACCCTGAACGCCGACAGCGTGCTCGACGTGCGCTCCGATGCGTAGAGGAAGCGCCCGTCGGGCGTCAGGTGCAGGTCGGCGGCCCAGGGCTTGCCGGTGAAGCCGGCGGGGAGCGTGGTCGTGCTCTGCTCCAGCTTGAGCGTGCCGCGCGCGGCGTCCCATGCGAACACGTGCAGCGCGGCGTCGAGTTCGTCGAGCAGGTAGACATGGCGCTGCGCCTTGTCCCACACGAAGTGACGCGGGCCCGACTTCGCCGTGGTGCGGGTCAGCGGTGGATCGTTGGGCGAGAGCAGCCCCTTCTCCGCGTCGAAGCGCCAGCTCGACACGTTGTCGCCGCCCAGGCTGGTGGCGAGCACGAAGCGGTTGCTCGCGTCCGCGTGGATGGCGTGGGCGTTGGGCTCGGTCTGGATCAGCTGGTGGATGGGCCCCACGGCACCGTCCTTGCCGATGCCGTTGACCGTGATCTTCCCGCCCTGGTACGAAGCCGCGAACAGCCACCTGCCGCTCGCGTCGAGGTCGATGTTGGCCATGCTGTCGGCCAGCGGCGCCTCGGCCAGCTTCTGCAGCTTTCCGCTGGCACCGTCGATGGATAGCGCCGTCACGCGAAACGGCTGCGAGCGCAGCGCGGCGTACAGCACGCGCTTGTCGCGGCTCACCACCATCGGCATCACCGTGCCGCCCACGTTCAGCGTCTGCACCGGCTTGAGCGCGCCCTGGCTGCGGTCGAGCTCGAGCACCGAGATTTCCTGGCTGTCGGCGTTCGACACGTAGACCCAGGTGGCGGCCGATGCGGGTACCGCCGCGGCCAGCCACAGCAGCGATGCGATGGTCGTCTTCTTCATGGCTGCCGGCTCGCTCAGGGCTTGATGTTGAGTTTGGTGATGAGCTGCTTGAAGTACACGTTGTCCTTCGCCAGCGTCTCCTTGAACACCGCGCCGTCGGTATAGACATAGCCCAGGTTCTGCTTGTCCATCACCTCGTGCATCAGCGGTTCGGCGGCGGTCTTCGCGGTGATCTCGCGCAGCTTCGCCATCACTTCGGGTGGCGTGTTCTTCGGTGCGCCCAGGCCGCGCCAGGTGCCGATCGACAGGTCGATGCCGCGCTCCTTGGCGGTGGGCACCTTCTCGAAACCCTTTACGCGCTTGTCGGCCATCACCATCAGCACCTTGAGCTTGCCGCCCTGCACGTGCGTCGTCACCTCGGCCGGGCTCACCGCCACGGCTTCGATGTGGCCGCCCAGCAGCGCCAGCACCGCGGGCGCCGCGCCCTGGAAGGGGATGTGGCCGAACTTGGCGCCGGTCTTGTCTTCCAGCGCGGCGGCGGCAAGGTGCCAGATCGAGCCGTTGCCCGAGTTGCCCACGCGCACGCTCTCCGGCGACTTCTTGGCGGCGGCCAGGAACTCCTCGATGGTGTTCCACGGCGCATCGGCCTTCACCGTGATCGCGGCCGGGTCGGCGTTGAGCTGCGCGATGGGCTGGAAGTCGTCGTAGTTGAACTTGGCCAGCCCCAGGTGCGGCAGCGTCAGCAGCTCGACCGTGAGCACCGCGAGCTTGTAGCCGTCGGGCTTGGCGTTGATCACTTCCGTCCAGCCGATGGCGCCGCCCGCGCCGGGACGGTTGACGATCACGATGCTCTGCGAGATGTGCTTGCGGCTCGCCTCCGAGAAGGCGCGCGCCAGGCCGTCGGTGCCGCCGCCGGGCTGGTAGGGCACCAACAGCTCGATGGTGCGGTTCGGAAAATCGGCCTGTGCGGCGGCCGGTGCCGTCAGGCCGAGCGAGAGCGCGGCCGCGGCCGAGAGGGCGGCGATGCCGCGAATGAACTGCTTGCGTTTCATGATGTCCTTGTCTCCGTTGTTGTGGGTGAGTGTTGAAGTGTTGAAGAGCGTGGGTGCGCGTCAGGGCATGTACTGCCCGCCGTTCACCTCGATCACCTGCCCGGTGACGTAGCCTGAGAGTTGCTCCGATGCGAGGTAGAGGAACGCGCCCACGCATTCCTCGGGCTCGCCGATGCGGCCCATCGGAATGCTGGCGCGGAAGTTCTCCAGCATCGCGGGCGTCGAGAAGCGGTCCTGGAAGGGCGTCTGGATGACGCCCGGCGCCACCGCGTTCACGCGGATGCGGTCGCCCACCAGCTCCTTCGCCAGGCCGTGCGTCGCCGTGCTCACGAAGCCCTTCGAGCCTGCGTACAGGTAGGCGGAAGGCCCGCCGCCGGTGCGCGCCGCGACCGAGGTCACGTTGATGATGTTGCCGCCGCCGTTCTTGCGCATCAGCGGAACCACCTCGCGGCAGAACGCGAGCACCGAGCGCGCGTTGATGTGCAGCACCTCGTCGAAGAGGGCATCGTCGAACTCGGCGATCGGCACGCGCTTGACCAGGCTGCCCGCGTTGTTCACCAGCACGTCGATTCGGCCGCCGAACTGTGCCGAGGCCTGCTTCACGCATTCGCGGATCGCGCCGGTGTCGCGCACGTCGGCCTTCAGCGCGAAGGCGGTGCCGCCGGCCGCGCGGATGGTGTCGACCACCTGGTTCGCCGCGTCGGCGGAGCTGTTGTAGTGCACCGCCACGCGCATGCCGCGCGCGGCGAAGGCGATGGCCACCGCCGCGCCGATACCGGTGCTGGCGCCTGTAACGAGGGCAGTGCGGTCCTTGAGGTCTTCCATGAGGGGCTCCGTTGATGAAGAGGCTGATCGAAAGAAATCAGTGACGCGCGAATGCACGTCGAGCCGCGGCCGTGCCTCCTCAGGTCACGGGCGCGGGGTTGAAGAGCACGAGCGCGTTGTGCAGCTTCCAGTGCTCGGCCCAGGTCTTCCTGCGGCCGCTGGCCACGTCGAGCATCAGCCGGAAGAGCTCCCAGCCCACGTCCTCGATGCTGGCCTCGCCGTCGGCGATGCGCCCCGCGTTCACGTCCATCAGGTCGTGCCAGCGGCGCGCGAGGTCGCTGCGCGTGGCGACCTTGATCACCGGCACCTCGGCCAGCCCGTAGGGCGTGCCGCGTCCGGTGGTGAACACATGCAGGTTGATGCCGGCGGCCAGCTGCAGCGTGCCGCAGATGAAATCGCTGGCCGGCGTGGCGGTGTAGATCAGGCCCTTCTGCGCGGCCTTCTCGCCGGGCGCGAGCACGCCGGTGATGGGCGCCGAGCCCGACTTGACGATGGAGCCCATCGCCTTCTCGACGATGTTCGAGAGCCCGCCCTTCTTGTTGCCCGGCGTGGTGTTGGCGCTGCGGTCGACGAGGCCCTTCTTCAGGTAGGCGTCGTACCAGGCCATCTCGCGGATCATGGCCTCGGCCACCTCGGGCGTGGATGCGCGCGAGGTGAGCTGGTCGATGCCGTCGCGCACCTCGGTGGTCTCGGAGAACATCACGGTGGCGCCCGCGCGCACCAGCAGGTCGGTGCAGAAGCCCACGGCCGGATTCGCGGTGACGCCCGAGAAGGCGTCGCTGCCGCCGCACTGCACGCCCACCACCAGTTCGCTGGCGGGCACGGTCTCGCGCCTGCGTGCGTTGAGGCGGGCAAGGTGCTCGTCGGCCTGGCGCATGACCGAATCGATCATCGACATGAAGCCGACGTGCGCATCGTCCTGCAGGCAGACCACGTCGAGTTCGGCGTCGGCCTCGGCCTCTCCGCGCTTGTCGACGATGGGAATGCTCCCCGGCGGCAGCAGCCGCTCGGGCTGCAGCTTCTCGCAACCCAGGCTCACCACCATCACCTCGCCGCCGAAGTTGGGGTTGAGGCTGATGTTGCGCAGCGTGCGGATCGGCACGATGGCGTCGGGCGCGTCGATGGCCACGCCGCAGCCGTAGGTGTGCTCCAGCGCCACCACGTCGTCGACGTTGGGGTACTTCGGCAGCAGCTCGGTCTTGATGCGCTGCACCGCGAACTCGGTGACGCCCGCCACGCACTGCACCGTCTGCGTGATGGCCAGGATGTTGCGCGTGCCCACCGAGCCATCGGCATTGCGATAGCCCTCGAAGGTGTAGCCCTCCAGCGGCGCGAGGGCAGGGGGCTTGACGGTGGCGATGGGCAGGCCGTCGAGCTCGGGCGCGGTCGGCATGCGCATCACGCGCTCGTGCACCCAGCTGCCGCGCGGCAGCGCCTTCAGCGCGTAGCCGATCACCACGTCGTAGCGGCGGATGGCGTCGCCTTCGGCCAGGTCGACCAGCGCGACCTTGTGGCCCTGCGGCACGTTGTCCACCAGCCGCAGGCCGTCGGCGAACTCCGCGCCGGCCTTCAGCCCGCCGTCGTTGGCGACGATGGCGACGTTGTCTGCCGCATGGATGCGGATGTAGAGCGGTGGGCGGGTGGTCTCGGTCATCGCGGGATCTTCCTTGCCTTGCTTACTTCACTACCATGAACATGCTGGGAAGCCATGTGGAGAACGCGGGCACGAAGGTGACCACCCCCAGTGCGAAGATCAGCGCGCCGTAGAACGGCCAGATGGTGCGCATCACCGTTCCCACCGACACCCCGCCGATCGCGCAGCCGACGAACTGCGTCGTGCCCACGGGCGGCGTGTTCAGGCCCAGCGCGCAGTTGATGAGCATCACGATGCCGAACTGCACCGAGGTCATGCCGTACTGCTGCGCGATGGGCAGGAAGATGGGCGTGCACAGCAGGATGGTGGCCGCCATGTCCAGGAAGGTGCCCAGCACGAACAGGATGATGTTGATGAGCAGGAAGATCACCCACGGCGTGCTCGTTACCTGCGACAGCATCTGGCCAGTGAGCTCGGCCACGCCGTACAGGCTGATGAGGTAGCCGAAGGTGCTGGAGATGCCGATCAGCAGCAGGATCACGCCGGTGGTGCGCACCGCCTTCGAGGCGGCCTTGATGAAGTGCTCCCACTTCAGCGTGCGGTACACGAAGATCGTGAGGCCCAGCGCGTAGAGCACCGCCACCGCCGCCGATTCGGTCGCGGTGAAGATGCCCGACAGGATGCCGCCCAGGATCAGCAGCACCACGAACAGGCCCGGCAGCGCCGCTGCGAACGAGCGCCCCACGATGGCCCAGCCGGGGAAGGTGCCGGCCGGGTAGCCGCGCTTCACCGCCACCAGGTAGGCGGCCACGAGGTTGCTGATGGTGAGCACCGCAGCCGGCAGCAGGGCCGCCAGGATCAGCGCCGCGATCGACACCTTTCCGCCCGCGGCCAGCGAATAGATGATGAGGTTGTGGCTGGTCGGCATCAGCGCGCCCACCAGTGCCGCGTGGGTCGTCACGTTGACCGCGTAGTCGGCGTGATAGCCCTCCTTCTTCATCATCGGGATCATCACGGCGCCCATGGCCGAGACGTCCGCCACGGGCGAGCCAGAGACGCCGCCGAACAGCGTGCAGGCCACCACGTTCGACATGCCGAGGCCGCCGCGCACGTGGCCCACCAGGTCGCGCGCCAGGTTGACGATGCGGTCGGCGATGCCGCCGTAGAGCATCAGCTCGCCGGCGAAGATGAAGAACGGGATGGCGAGGAACGAGAAGATGCCCATGCCCGAGGTCATCTGCTGGAAGCCGACCGCCAGTGGCAGGCCTTCATAGAGCAGTGTGGCCAGGGCAGATAGGCCGATGGAAAAAGCCACCGGCACGCCCAGCAGGAGGAAGAGCGTGAACGAGAGGCAGAGAATCAACAGAGGAATGGTCATGGTGGCTCAGCCCCAGGCGGGTTCTACTTCGCGGCCTTGAGCGAGCGCGATGATGTGTTCGATGGAGAAGAGGACGATCAGCACGCCCGAGACGGAGGCCGGCACGTACTTCCAGCCTTCGGAGATCCACAGCGTGGGCAGGCGGTATTCCCAGACCGAACCGGCCAGCTCGGCGCAGTTCCAGGCCATGGCCAGGCCGAACACCAGGATCAGCGCGTGGATGAGGTATTCCATCTTCAGCCGCAGCCAGTCGGGCGCGAGGACGAGGAAGGATTCGAGTCCGATGTGGCCCGCGTCGCGCACGCCCACGGCCACGCCGAGCATGGTGACGTAGAGCACCAGCAGCAGCGCGAGGCTTTCGGCCCAGGTGGGGGTGTTGTTGAGCACGTAGCGGCCGAACACCTGCCAGCTCACGGCGCAGATCACCGCGACGAGGCCCAGGATGCCCAACCACATGCATGCACGCGCGAGGGTGCGGCAGAGTTTGGTGTACATATTTTCCAGCGCAAGAGATGGTGGGGGGCTGCCCATTCGTGAAACACCGAGGAACCGGCTTCGCCGGGCCTCAGGTGTTGCCCCCGGTAGGGGGTGGCGGCTACACGAAGTGAGCAAGCCTGGGGGCGAGCCCTATTTCGTGTCTTGCACGCGCTTGACCAGGTCCTTGAGCTTCGCGTCGGTGATGAACTTGTCGTACACCGGCTTCATCGCCGCCTGGAACGGAGCCTTGTCGACTTCGATGATCTCGGCACCGCCGGCCTTCACCGTGGCCAGCGACTTCACTTCGCGCTCTTCCCACTGCTTGCGCATGTAGGGCACCGACTCCTTGGCGGCCTGGCGGATCCAGCCCTGTTCCTCGGCGGAGAGCTTGTCCCACGCGCGCTTGGAGAACAGCAGCATCTCGGGCGCCATCGAGTGCTCGGTCTTGCTGTAGTACTTGGCCACTTCGAAGGCGCGCGCGCTTTCGTACGTGGGGTAGTTGTTCTCGGCGGCGTCGATCAGCCCGGTCTTCAGGCCGGTGTAGACCTCGCCCATGGGCATCGGCGTGGCGTTGGCGCCCATGGCTTCCAGCATCGACACCCACAGGTCGGACTGCTGCACGCGAACCTTCAGGCCCTTCATGTCGGCGAAGCTGCGCACCGGCTTCTTGGCGGTGAACATCGAGCGCGCGCCGCTGTCGTAGTAGGCCAGGCCCACGAAGCCCTGCTTCTCGCAAGACTTCAGGATCTCCTCGCCGATCGGGCCGTCGAGCACCTTGTGCAGGTGGTCGACCGAGCGGAACAGGAAGGGCATGGTCGGCACCTGCGTCTCGGGGCAGATGTTGTTCATCGGCGCGATGTTCACGCGCACCATCTGCAGCGCGCCGATCTTGGTCTGCTCGATCGTGTCCTTCTCGCTGCCGAGCGCACTGTTGTTGAACACCTTGATGCTGTGCTTGCCGCCCGACAGCGCCTTCAGCCGCTCGCTCATGAACTTCACCGCGGTCACGGTGGGGTAGTCGTCGGGATGGATGTCGGCCGAACGGAACTCGGTGGCGTGTGCAGCCATGGTGGTCAGCGCGGCTGCTGCGCACGCGGAAATTGCGATCAGGGTCTTCTTGGCGAATTTCATTTGTCTCGTCCTCTTGCTTGGTGGTTGTTGAAAAAAGGTTCAGCTGCCGAAGGCCGGTTCCGGAACGCCCTGCGCGCCGGGCCGCAGTGCGAAGACGCCGCCGGCCAGCGGCTGGTCGCTCAGGTCGATGCCGCCGGGGCGGATCGAGGTGACGAACAGGGTGTCGAGTCCCGCGCCGCCGAAGGCGCACATGGCGGGCTTCTTCACCGGCACTTCGAGCGAGCGGTCGAGCCGGCCGTCGGGCGTGAAGCGGTGCACCAGGCCGGCGTCGTTGCCGCAGATCCAGTAGCAGCCGTCGGTGTCCATGGCGGCGCCGTCGGGGCGGCCGGGCAGGGGCTTCATGTCGACGAACAGGCGGCGGTTGCCGGGCGTGCCGGTTTCCGTGTCGTAGTCGAAGGCCCAGACGGCCTGCACGGCGGGGTGCGAATCCGAGAGGTACATCGTGCGGCCGTCGGGGCCGAAGGCCAGGCCGTTGGGCACGATGAAGTCGTCGAGGCGCAAGGTGGCGTTGCTGTCGCCCTTGCCGTAGCTGTAGAGGCGGCCGACGCGCGAGCCGGCGGCCATGTCGAGCAGCATGGTGCCGGCCCAGAAGCGGCCCTGGCGATCGCAGCGGCCGTCGTTGAAGCGCATGGCGGGTGCCGCGTGCTCGACAGGGGCGAGCGAGGCGGCGGCCAGCGTGCCGTCGGCCTGCGGCTTGAGCGAGAAGAGGCCGCTTTCCATGCCGGCGATCCACTCGCCGGGTGCATCGGTGCGCGGCGCGATGCAGGCGATCATCTCGTCGGCCTTCCACTGCGCATGGCCTTCGCTCGCATGCCAGCGGTTCAGCGTGCGTGCCGGAATGTCGACCCAGTACAGCGCCTGCTGTGCGGCATGCCACACCGGGCTTTCGCCGGTGCCGTTGCGCGCGTCGAGGACGAGTTCAGCTTGCATCGCCTCAATCGCCGAATGGGCCCTGTGCGGTGAAGGCGCCGCCCTGGTAGATGGCGTTCGGGTCGGTCGGCGCCACGGGAGGTTGCTGCTCGACCTTGTCGCGGAATACTTCGGAGCCGTCCTGCGGCACGAAGCCCAGGTGCGCGGCGGCGCTGTTGTCCCACCACACGTCGCGGTTGCTCGACATGCCGTAGACCACGGTGTGCTTCACGTCGGGCGTGAACAGCGACTTCTCGATCAGCGAAGTCAGGTCGCGGTAGCTGAGCCAGGTGCTCATCATCCGACGGTTGGCCGGCTCGGGGAACGAGGAGCCGATGCGGATGCTCACCGTCTCGATGCCCCAGCGGTCGAAATAGAACTGGGCCACGTCCTCGCCGAAGGACTTCGACAGGCCGTAGTAGCCGTCGGGCCGGCGCGCGGCGTGGGCGTCGATGTGCTCGCTCTGCTTGTAGAAGCCGATCACGTGGTTCGAGCTCGCGAACACGACGCGCTTCACGCCGTGGCGGCGCGCTGCCTCGTAGATGTGGAACACGCCCTTGATGTTGGCCTCGAGGATTTCCTCGAACGGCCGCTCGACCGACACGCCACCCAGGTGGACGATGGCGTCGCAGCCCTCGACCAGCGCGTGCACCGCGGCCTTGTCCGAGAGATCGCAGGGCACGACTTCCTCGTGCGCATCGGCGGCCGGCGAAAGCGCGGCGATGTCCGACAGCCGCAGCACGTTCGCAAAAGGCTTGAGCCGCTCGCGCAGCACCTTGCCGAGCCCGCCGGCCGCGCCGGTCAGCAGGAGGCGGTTCATCTTGTTGTTGTCTGTCATGGTTGCCCGTCCTTGCGCGCGGGAGTCATGGTTTTCGAGGGGCTGCCGTCACGGCGTACTTCCTGAAGCGGCCGGTACGATGCCGACGGAGCGAAGTCGAAGGGGCGCTGCATGTCGGTGTCGTGAAGACCGGAAAACCGCCGGCGCATCGGCCTGCGACTCCTGGGAGTTGAGTGATAAGTTATCTGTTGTCGTACAACTAGTTTGGAGATTATCATCGTGGCCATGGTTCAGTCGACTGCGGGTAATCCCTTGGTGGCGGAAGCGCCGGTGGAAACGGCTTCCGTTGCTCCTTCCTTCGTGGGGCGTCCGCGCCAGCGCGCGCGGGGGCTGGCTCACGGGCTGGTGGAAGACCTCGGCGAGAAGATCCGCAACCAGTCGCTGCGGCCGGGAGACAAGCTCCCGACCGAGTCGGCCATCATGCAGGCCTACGGCGTGAGCCGCACCGTGGTGCGCGAGGCGCTGTCGAAGCTGCAGGCCGCCGGGCTCGTCGAAACGCTGCACGGCGTGGGCACCTTCGTGCTGCAGCCGCGCACGGGCGGGGTGTTTCGCCTCGATCCGGGCGAGATCGCCGCCTCGGTCGACGTGCTGGCCGTGCTGGAGCTGCGCATCAGCCTGGAGACCGAATCGGCCGGCCTCGCCGCCAGCCGCCGCACCGACGAGCAACTCGTCGCAATGCGCCAGGCGCTCGACGACTTCGAGCGCAACGTGGTCGTGGCGGGCGACACGGTGGGGCCGGACTTCCGCTTCCACCTGCAGATCGCCGAGTCGACCGGCAACCCCTATTTCGCGGACATCATGCGGCACCTGGGCACCACGCTCATTCCGCGTACCCGCATCAGCGCCATCCGCACGCACGAGGGCGGGGCGCCTTACCTGAGCCGCGTCAACCGCGAGCACGAAGAGATCTACGCGGCCATCGCTCGGCGCGACCCCGAGTCGGCGCGCGCCGCCATGCGCATCCATCTGACCAACAGCCGCGAGCGGCTGCGCATGGCTCAGGAAGCCGCGCAGCAGAAGGCGAAGGCTGATGCCTCCGCCGGGGCCGATGCGCCCGCGCCGTCGTCCGACGGCACCCCCTCGCACTGATCCTCCGCTGATTTTTCTTGTCCGCCATGCTGGACAAGTCATCTTTCTAGTTGTACGATGACTGATAACTTGTGCGATCAGTCATCAGTCGTGCGAGCCATGACGACCATCGAACAACAGGAGGCAGCATGACCATCAACCGACGCGGCGCATTGGGCGCCGCCCTGGCCACGACGCTGGCCGCCAGCCTGCCGATGCGCTCCCTCGCCCAGGGAGCCCAAGGCGCGCAGGGCGGCACCGGCAACTGGCCCTCGAAGCCGATCCGCATCATCGTTCCGTACCCGCCGGGCGGTTCGTCCGACATCATTGCGCGCGCCATCAGCCAGCCTCTGTCGGAGGCGCTGGGCCAGTCGGTCATCATCGACAACCGCGCGGGCGCCAACGGCAACCTCGGCGCCGACCTGCTGGCCAAGGCGCCGGCCGACGGCTACACGCTGATGCTGTGCGACCTCGGCGCGCTGGCCATCAGCCCGTCCCTCTATCCCAAGCTGCCTTTCGATCCGTCGAAGGACCTGCGCAGCGTGGCCATGCTGGCCTACTCGCCGCACCTGCTGGTGGTGCATCCCTCGGTGCAGGCGAACACGCTGAAGGAGCTCGTCGAGTTCTCGAAGAAGAGCGACCTCAATTTCGCCGTCACCGCCAGCGGCAGCACCGCGCACCTCGCGGGCATCGAGCTGCAGCGCCGGGTCGGCGCCAAGTGGGAATACGTGCCCTACAAGGGCGGCGTGCAGGCGGTGCTCGACACCGTCGCGGGCCAGACGCAGGTGCTCATGAACGGCATGCTCGCCACCTACCCGCAGGTGCAGGCCGGCAAGCTCAAGCTGATCGCGGTTTCCAAGGCCACGCGCATGCCGCTGATCGGCAATGTGCCGACCATCGCGGAGCAGGGCGCTCCCGGCTACGAGTCGGGCACCTGGCAGGGCATGGTCGCGGCGCGTGGCGTGCCCGACGCGGTGGTCGCGCGCTTCAACCGCGAGCTGGTCCGCATCATCCGCACCGCCGACATCCGGGCCCGCCTCGCGGGGCAGGGCGCCGAGGTCGTGACCATGACTCCGGCCGAGCAGGACCAGTTCTTCGCCAAGGAGCGCGCGCGCTGGGCGCAAGTCGTCAAGGAGGCCAACGTCAGGCTCGACTGACCGGCTTCCTCATCCCCTCTTTTTCATTTTTCGAATCTTCACTGGACGTTCCCGATGAATCCGCAAGAACTCAAGACCATCATGGGCTCCGGCCTGCTCTCGTTCCCGCTGACCGACTTCGACAGCAACGGCGACTTCAACAAGAAGGGCTACGAGCAGCGCCTCGAATGGCTCGCCCCCTACGGCGCGAGCGCGCTGTTCGCGGCCGGCGGCACCGGCGAGTTCTTCTCGCTCACCGGCGACGAGTACCCCGGCATCATCAAGACCGCGGTCGACACCTGCCGCGGCGTGGTGCCGATCATCGCGGGCGCCGGCGGCCCCACACGCTTCGCCATCCAGTGCGCGCAGGCCGCCGAGAAGGCCGGCGCGCACGGCATCCTGCTGCTGCCGCACTACCTCACCGAGGCCGGCCAGGAGGGCCTGGCTGCGCACGTCGAGGCCGTGTGCAAGAGCGTGAAGTTCGGCGTGATCGTCTACAACCGCGCCACCAGCCGCCTGAAGCCCGACACGCTGGCCGCGCTGGCCGAGCGCAACCCCAACCTCGTCGGCTTCAAGGACGGCGTGGGCGACATCGAGGCCATGGTCGCCATCTACCAGAAGATGGGTGACCGCTTCGCCTACCTGGGCGGCTTGCCCACCGCCGAGGTCTACGCTGCCGCCTACAAGGCGATGGGCACGCCGGTGTATTCGTCGGCCGTCTTCAACTTCATTCCGAAGACCGCCATGGACTTCTACAGGGCCGTCGCCGCCGACGACCTGCCGACGCAGCACCGCCTGCTGAAGAACTTCTTCATGCCGTATCTCGAGCTGCGCAACCGCGTGCCCGGCTATGCCGTGAGCATCGTGAAGGCCGGCGCGAAGATCGTCGGCCACGACGCCGGCCCCGTGCGCGCGCCTCTCACCGACCTGAAGCCCGCCGAGATGGAGCAGCTCAAGGCGCTGATCGACTCGCTCGGCCCGCAGTAAGCCGCGCCAGCCTGAAGACGAAACCACAACAACGGAGACAAGACAACATGTTCCTCAAGAAGCTCTTTCTGGTCGCCGCCTCGGCAGCCCTGTTCTCGGCCTGCTCGGTGATGCCCTCGGGCAATGCCGCGTCGGCCGCGCCCGAAGTGGCCGCCGCCGCCGAGCGCCTGCGCATCGCGATGATCGACCCCACCGCTCCCGCATTGGGCGCGCTGGTGGCCGACGACCTCAGCTATGGCCACTCCGGCGGCAAGGTCGACACCAAGACCAGCTTCATCGCCGACCTGCTCGACGGCAAGTCCGACTTCGTGACCATCGCCATCACCGACCAGACCGTCAAGGTGGTCGACGGCAACACCGCCATCGTGCGCCACACGCTCACGGCCGACACCAACGACTCGGGCAAGCCCGGCAAGGTGGCGTTGAAGATCCTGGGCGTCTGGCAGAAGCAGGGCGGCAGCTGGAAGCTGTTGGCCCGGCAGGCTGTGAGGATCTAGGTCGAATGAAGAAGAGAGTCCTTCTTGGGGCGGCCCTCGCGGCTGCCTCGGCGGTGCTGCTGCCCCGGGTCGCCTCGGCGCAGTCCGACGCATGGCCGCAGCAGAAGCCGGTGACCATCGTCGTGCCGTTCCCGGCCGGCGGCTCCACCGACATGGTCGCGCGCGCCATCGCGCTGCAGCTGCAGACCAGGCTCGGCGGCAGCTTCGTCGTCGACAACCGGCCCGGCGCCACCGGCACCATCGGCGCGGGCCAGGTCAAGCGCGCTGCGCCCGACGGCTACACGCTGCTGGTGTCCTCGCTCGGCGCCTTCGTCGTCACGCCGCACCTGCAGAAGAGCGTGCCCTACGACGCGACGAAAGACTTCGACTACATCAGCGTGCCCGTGCAGGCGCCCAACGTGCTCGTCGCGAACGTCGCGCGGCCCGAACACACGGTGGCCGACGTGCTGACGCTGCTGCGCAAGACGCCGGGCAAGGTCTCGTTCGCGAGCTCGGGCAACGGCTCCTCCGACCATCTCTCGGCCGAGCTCTTCTGGCAGCAGACGAAGACCGAAGGCGTGCACGTGCCCTACAAGGGCGGGGCGCCGGCGGTCAACGACCTGCTGGGCAACCAGGTCGACTTCTCGTTCCAGAACGTCAATGCCGTGCTGCCGCACATCCGGGCCGGCAAGCTGCGCGCCATTGCCGTCACTGGCGACAAGCGCTCGCCCGTGCTGCCTGACGTGCCCACGCTGGCCGAGGCCGGCGTGAAGGGGGCCGAGGTCTATTCGTGGCAGGGCATGGCTGCGCCCAAGGGCCTGCCGCCCGCCGTGAAGAAGAAGCTGAGCGACGCGGTCATCGCCGCCATGCAAGACCCTGAGACGAAGAAACGCATGCTCGACCAGGGCCTGGAGATCGTCGCCAGCACCCCCGAAGAATTCACCGCCTTCCAGTTGCGCGAATGGACGCGTTGGAAGACATTGATCGACACCCGCCACATCACCGCAGACTGAAGCACGCAGCCCGAAGATGACAAGCCCTGAATCCGTTGTTTCCAAAGCCGTGACAGGCGCCCCCGTCGTCACCGGCATGCGCGTGGTACCCGTCGCGGGCCACGACAGCATGCTGATGAACCTGAGCGGCGCGCATGGCCCGTTCTTCACGCGCAACCTGCTGATCCTGACCGACAGCGCCGGCCACACCGGCGTGGGCGAAGTGCCCGGCGGCGAGAAGATCCGCCAGACGCTGGAAGACGCGCGCGATCTCATCGTCGGCCAGCCCATCGGCCGCCACAACGCGATCCTCAACAGCATGCGCAGCGCTTTTGCCGGCCGCGACAGCGGCGGGCGCGGCCTGCAGACATTCGACCTGCGCGTGACCATCCATGCGGTCACCGCCGTCGAAGCCTCGCTGCTCGACCTGCTGGGCCAGTTCCTCGAAGTGCCCGTGGCGGCCCTGCTCGGCGAAGGCCAGCAGCGCGACGCGGTGCAGATGCTCGGCTATCTTTTCTACGTGGGCGACCGCAGGAAGACCGATCTGCCTTACGAGAGCGACCCCGGCGCCGACAACGACTGGTTCCGCCTGCGCCACGAGGAAGCCATGACGCCCGAGGCCATCGTGCGCCTGGCCGAGGCCACGCATGCGCGCTACGGTTTCACCGACTTCAAGCTCAAGGGCGGCGTGCTGCGCGGCGAGGAAGAGGTCGAGGCGATCCGTGCGCTGCACGAGCGCTTTCCGAATGCCCGCGTCACGCTCGACCCCAACGGCGGCTGGCTGCTGCAGGACGCGATCCGCCTGTGCCGCGACCTGCACGGCGTGATGGCCTATGCCGAAGACCCGTGCGGCGCCGAGGGCGTGTTCTCGGGCCGCGAGGTGATGGCCGAGTTCCGCCGCGCCACCGGGCTGCCGACCGCGACCAACATGGTCGCCACCGACTGGCGCGAGATGGTGCACAGCCTCTCGCTGCAGTCTGTCGACATCCCGCTGGCCGATCCGCATTTCTGGACCATGCAGGGCTCGGTGCGCGTGGCGCAGCTGTGCCAGGCCTGGGGCCTGACCTGGGGCTCGCACTCGAACAACCACTTCGACGTGTCGCTCGCGATGTTCACCCATGTGGCCGCTGCGGCGCCGGGCAAGGTGACCGCCATCGACACGCACTGGATCTGGCAGGACGGCCAGCGCCTGACGAAGGCGCCTCTGCAGATCGAGGACGGCTTCGTGAAGGTGCCCACGCGCGGCGGCCTGGGCGTGGAACTCGACATGGACGAGGTCGAGAAAGCGCACCAGCTGTACCTGAAGCACGGCCTCGGCGCGCGCAACGACGCGCAGGCCATGCAGTACCTGATTCCGGGATGGACCTTCGACAACAAGAAGCCCTGCATGGTCAGGTAAAGGCGTAGTCTCCGTTTCTCATCATTCCCGCAGCCGGAGCCCTCGCTCCGGCTTCTTTCTTTTCATCCATCGAACAGCAAGGAACCCAACATGCAGAACTTCGACAACCTCATCGGCGGCGAATGGCGTGCCGGCGCGGGCTACAGCCCGAACGTCAATCCGAGCAACCTGTCGGACGTGATCGGCCAGTACACACAGGGCGATGCCTCGCACGTCGACGCGGCAGTAGCCGCCGCCACCGCGGCCTTCCCGGCCTGGGCCACGGGCAGCGTGCAGGCGCGCTCCGACGCGCTCGACAAGATCGGCAACGAGATCCTCGCGCGCAAGGAAGAACTGGGCACGCTGCTCGCTCGCGAAGAAGGCAAGACCAAGGCCGAAGGCATCGGCGAGGCCGCGCGCGCGGGCTACATCTTCAAGTTCTTCGCGGGCGAGTGCCTGCGCCTGTCGGGCGAGGTGCTGCCTTCGGTGCGGCCCAACATCGGCGTGGAGATCACGCGCGAGCCTGTCGGCGTGGTTGGCCTCATCACGCCATGGAACTTTCCGATCGCCATTCCGGCCTGGAAGATCGCGCCTGCACTGGCCTTCGGCAATTGCGTGGTGCTGAAGCCCGCCGACCTCGTGCCGGGCTGCGCCTGGGCGATCGCGGAGATCATCAGCCGCTCGGGCATTCCGGCGGGCGTGTTCAACCTCGTGATGGGGCGCGGCAGCGTGATCGGCAATGCGCTGGTCAACCACCCCGGCATCCATGCGATCAGCTTCACCGGCTCGGTGGGCGTGGGGCGCAACATCGCGGTGCAGTGCGTCACCAACCACAAGAAGGTGCAGCTCGAGATGGGCGGCAAGAACCCGCAGGTGGTGCTCGACGACGCCGACCTCGCGCAGGCCGTGGAGCTCAGCGTGCAGAGCGCGTTCTATTCGACCGGCCAGCGTTGCACTGCGTCGAGCCGGCTCATCGTCACCGAAGGCATCTATCCGAAGTTCATCGACGCCATGAAGGAACGCATGGCGAAGATCAAGGTGGGCGACGCGCTCGCGCAGGGCACCGACATGGGCCCGGTCTCGTCGAAGTCGCAGCTCGACCAGGACATGGAATACGTCGCCATCGGCAAGGGCGAGGGCGCCACGCTGGCCGCGGGCGGCGAGCTGCTGAAGCTGGAGACCGACGGCTACTACATGTCGCCCGCACTCTTCAGCGAATCGTCGGCCGCGATGCGCATCAACAAGGAAGAGATCTTCGGCCCGGTGGCCAGCGTGATCCGCGTGAAGAACTACGAGGAAGCACTGGCCACGGCCAACGACACCGAGTTCGGCCTCTCGGCCGGCATCGCCACCACCTCGCTGAAGTACGCCACGCACTTCAAGCGCCACAGCCAGGCCGGCATGGTGATGGTCAACCTGCCGACCGCGGGTGTCGACTACCACGTGCCCTTCGGCGGTCGCAAGGGCAGCAGCTACGGCCCGCGCGAACAGGGTCGCTACGCCCAGGAGTTCTTCACGACGGTGAAGACGGCCTACACGCTGGCCTGATCGGTCTTCAGGCGGGCGGAAGCGAAGACGGCGGCGCGCGGCGGCGTCTTCGCATGATGTATTCGACGAGCTCGAACACGCCTTCGCTCAGCAGTGCCAGCGCGGCCGCCGGCAGCGCGCCCGCCACCAGCAGCTCGCGGTCGTTGAGCGCCAGCCCCGTCACGATGCGCTCGCCGAATCCGCCCGCGCCGATGAAGGCCGCGATGGTCGCCGTGCCGATGGCGATCGCCGTGGCCGTGCGCACGCCCGCCAGCAGCGTGGGCAGCGCGAGCGGCAGCAGCACCAGCCGGAGGCTCTGCGGCGGCGTCATGCCAAGTGCCGTGCCCGCCAAGCGCAGGCCGTTAGGCACTTCGGTCAGCCCCGTCACCGTGTTGCGCATGATCGGCAGCAGCGAATAGAGCGTGAGCGCGATCAGCGCCGGCAGCGCGCCGATGGCGCCCAGCATCGAGATCAGCACGGCCAGCAGCGCCAGCGAGGGCACGGTCTGCAGCAGGCTCGCGAAGCCCAGCACCACCGCGCGCAGGCGCACATGGGGAAACACCAGGATTGCGATCGGCACGCCGACAAGGATGGCGATGCCCACCGACAGCGCCACCAGCAGCAGGTGCTGGCGCGCGAGCTTCCACAGATCGGGCCCGAACAGCTTGGCTGTGAAGCCGCGGCGTTCTTCCTGCGGCTGTGCACTTGCACCCTTGCCGGTGCTCGCAATGAAGTCGCGCGCGATCGCATCGAAGGGCACGCCCTGCAGCTCGGCGCGCGCATTCATCGCGATCATCGCGTGCTCGTCGACCTTGCCTTCCAGCGTCTTCAGCGCGGCCCAGGCCTTGGGCAGCCGGGCGGGCAGGTCGAGCTTGTAGAGCACCACGGCGTCGTAGCGCGGAAAGTACTTCCTGTCGTCCTCCAGCACGCGCAGGCCGAGGTGGTCGATCTTGGCGTCGGTGGTGTAGATGTCGATCACGTCGATCTGCTTCGCGGCCACCGCGTCGTAGGCCAACCCGTGGTCAAGGCCGGTGGGCGTCTGCGCGAAGCCGTAGCGTCCGGCCAGGCCCTTCCAGCCGTCGGCGCGGCCGATGAATTCGTTCGACAGGCCGAACTTCAGCTCGGGGTGCTTCGCCAGGTCGCTCAGCGTTCGGAGGCCCAGCCGCTCGGCGTCGGCGGCGCGCACCGCGAGCGCATAGCCGTCGTTGAAGCCCAGCGGGATCGCCACGCCCAGGCCCATCGGCGCGAGCGCGGCGTTCATCGCTTCGCGCGTGTCGGCCGGTGCGCCCTTGAGGATCTCGAGCGCGATGGTGCCGGTGTATTCGGCGTACAGGTCGATGGCGCCCGAGCGCAGCGCCTCGTACACGATGGCCGTGTTGCCCAGCCCTTGCCGCACGACGGGCGGCGTGGCCGTGTGCGGTGCCGCCGTCTGCGCCAGCAGTTCGGCCAGGATGTACGACTCGGTGAAGCGCTTGGAGCCGACGCGCAGCGTCTCGTCCGCCGCCCGCGCGATGCCGCAGACGGCAAGCCAGGCGAGGGCGAAGAGCAGGGCGGCGCGCAGGAAGCTGCGGGGCAGGTGCATCCGGGCCAGTGTATAGACAACGCCCCGTTCGGCGTACCCGCCAATCTCCTACACGCCATGGTGCGCCGAGCCGATGGGGCGGGCGGCCGGCGAGGCTCACAGTCGGGTGCGATGAAGAAGACCAAGCCCGCGAAAGAAGAAGTCGACCTTCCCGGCCCCGACGTCCACGGCCTGCGCGAACTGCCAGGCCTGCAGGTCGACGGCTACAGCCTGCAGTTGCGCGACAAGGACGGCTTCGTCGGCGACCAGGCCAGCCAGACCGCATTTCGCGAACTGCTCGAACACTGGCGCAAGCGCCGCCGCAGGAAGGGCAAGGATCCGCTGGGCAAATCGCATTCGCGCGACCTCGCCAAGAAGGAGCTCGACCGCGTGCTGCAGGAGAAGAAGGCGTCCGAAGCCACCGACCTGATGCATGTGGCCATCGAGGAGTTCGCGCAGGAACTGGCCTCCGTGATCCAGCGCTTCATGCGCCAGCCCTCGTGGAAGAAGGTCGAGCGCATCGTGATCGGCGGCGGCTTTCCCGAGAGCGACGTGGGCGAGCGCGCCATCCTGCAGGCCGCCGCCATCCTCGAGGAGCTTGGCCTGCACGTGCAGATCGCCCGTCTGTCGCACGACGTGGACGACGGCGGCCTGATCGGCTGGGCGCACCTCGTGCCGCCCGCCATGCTGAAGGGCCACGACGCGATCCTCGCCGTGGACATAGGCGGCACCAACGTGCGCTGCGGCATCGTGAAGACGCGCCACCGCAAGGCGCCCGACTTCTCGCTGGCGAAGGTGGTGCGCCGCGAGAAGTGGCGCCACGCGGACGAAGGCCCGAACCGAGGCGGCATGGTCGACCACATCGCCGGCATGCTCGAGGAGATGGTGCGCTACAGCGAGCGCAAGAAGATCCGGCTCGCGCCCTTCGTCGGCATCGGCTGCCCGGGGCTGATCCGGCCCGACGGCTCCATCGCCCGCGGAGCGCAGAACCTGCCGGGCGACTGGGAAGGCCACGCCTTCCACCTGCCGAGCCAGCTATGGCGCCGCATGCCGATGATGGGCTCCGGCCCGACGCTGGTGCTGATGCACAACGACGCGGTGGTGCAGGGCCTGAGCGAGTTGCCTTTCATGCGCGACGTGCGGCACTGGGGCGTGCTGACCATCGGCACCGGGCTCGGCAACGCGAGCTTTACCAACAGGGACTGATGTCAGCCCGTCGTCTGTCTTGCCATGGCCCGCAGCCGTGGCAGCAGGCGGCCTAGCGCGATGGCGAAGTTGCCGAGCGCAATGAGCATCGTGGCCGACAGCAGGGCCGGAATGCCCTGGGCCACGATCAGGTGGCCGGCGAGCAGGGGATAGCCGAACACGCCGATGAAGTAGGACAGGCTGAACAGCAGCAGCGCCTGCGGCGTCTCGCCCTGCGGCGCTTCGTTGGCGGCCAGTCCGTTGATGACCGAATAGGTCAGGCCGTAGCCCACGCCCAGCGTCACCGAGGCGAGCAGATAGCTGGGCCAGTCGCTCACGAGAAACCGGAACATCGCGATCGACAGGACGACAAGGAAGGTGAGGACGGCAGCTGCGAGGTGGGGGTTCTGGCGGACGACGATGCCTGAAAGCAGCATGCGGCAACCGATGGCCGCACCCATGAAGCCGATGAAGAAGATCGAGAAGTCCAGTCCCTTGGCTGCGGCGTAGGCGGTCTGAAAACTCGACAGGCCCCCGAAGATGGCGCCCCCGAGCCCCACCATCGCGATTGGAAAGACCGCCTTCGCCTGCAGTACCCGCAAGAGGCTTGCCCAGGACAGCCGGGTGGCCCTGGCCGCGCCCTGGGTGGCCGTGATGCGGCGGATCGGCTCGTGCAGGAAGAAGAAGATCAATGCGCCGCACAGGCTCGTTGCCGCGGCAAGCCAATATGTGGCTTCCAGCGGCCAGCCCAGAAGCTTCGCACCCCGGCCCAGGATCGGCCCGCTGCCGATGCCGCTCATCATGCTGCCGGACAGCAGCGCGAAGTACCGGATGCGTCGTGCCGGTTCAACGATGGCAGCCACGATGATCGGCCCGAGCGTGTAGAACGCCCCCCAGCCGCAGCCCAGCAGAAGACCGCAGATCCGCATGCTCTGGCCCACGCCCGGCACGAGGGCAAAACCCAGGCAACTGGCGGACAGGATCAGGCCGGACACACCCACCGCGCGCGGTGCCCCCACGGCGTCGCTGGCATGGCCCGACAGGATCACCGCCACGATCGTGCTGACGATGGCCGTCGAGATGATCAGACCGGTATCGCCCTCGTTGCCGCCGCGCGAGGCGACCAGCAAGGCCAGCAGGAAGGTCGTGCCATAGGACATCGATAGCAGGTAGCCGCCGAGACAGAACAGCGAGAACACGCGGGGCGAAGCGCCGGCCGATGTCGGGCTCGTGGAGGCCTCGGCGGCAGGAGTAAGGGGCTGGGTGCTCATTCCGGTTGCCTCTGCGAAGCTTGTGAAGCGACGGATTCTGGTGGCCTCATTACTCCGAATAAACCGCAAGATTTCACTCCTTGCTTGCGGAGGTGTGAAACTTTCACGAACAGGGAGGAGCCGCGCGATGCGCGTGGGTGACGAGCGGCCGCGGCTACAGGTCCTCGGCCCGCAATCCTTCGATGCGCACGCTTGCGGAGACGGAGGCAACGTTTCCCGCCGCATCGGCCACACGCGCCTCGATGTTCACGGCGCCGGGCCTCTTCGGCGTCCACGCGCACACGTACGGCGCGGCGCGCAGCGTGCACGCGGTCTTGCCGTCGACGATGAACTTCAGCTCGGTCACGGCCACGTTGTCGGAAGCAGTGGCGGTGAGCCTTGCCGCAATGCCGGTCGCGACGCTCGCGGGCGCGGAGAGCGCCACGGTGGGCGGCACCGTGTCCGAGGGCGGATTGACGATCACGTTGGCCGAGGCCACGGCCGAGTTGCCCGCCGCGTCGACGGCGACCACGCGGATCGTCTGCACGCCCGGCGCGCTCGGCGTCCAGCTGCAGGTGTAGGGCGGGGCGGTGAAGGTGCAGATCGGGATGCTGTCCCTGCCCAGCACCTTGACGCCCCACACGCCCGCGTTGTCCACCACGGCCGGCGCGATGACCGTGAGCTGCCCGACGGTGGCCATGGAGGGCGCGGCCACCGACACGGTGGGCGGCGCGGTGTCGGCGCCGCCGAGCGCCAGGTCGATGGTGAACATCTGCTGGCCCTGCACCGCCTTCTGCTCGAAGGCATCGAAGATGGTGAACCAGCTCGCGCCGGGCGCGCGGTTGGCGGCGCGGGCCTTGACGAGCAGCGTCGTCTTGCCGGTGGCGAAGCAGCTGAAGCCGCAGTCCCAGTCGAACACGAAACGGCCGGAGGCGTCGGCCACGCCGGTCACCAGCATCACCAGCGGCTTGCCGGCTCCCGGGTTGCGCCACACCGAGACCTGCGCGCCGGGCAGGGCGGTGCCGGTGTCGCGATCGGTCACGCGCACCTGGGTGGCGTTGGTGCCGGCCATGAACTTCGAGCTGCCGAGCTTGGGCCAGTCGGTCCAGTCGGTGTTGATGTTGGCCTTGGTGCCTTCGGTGAAGCGGATCAGCTCGAGCGTGGCGACGCGGTTGGCCGCCGGATCGCGGCGCTGCTCGAAGACGGTGCCCAGAAGGGGGTCGAGCCGCCAGTGCTGGCGGGTCCACCAGTAGCGGTCGGCATCGTTGGCCAGCGCGAGATCGGTGACGGGCGCGACGCCGGTGGTGTCGGCGACGGCGATGCCGTTGTAGTACTCGCCCGCGCCGGCGCCGAACACATGCTCCAGCTCGTGCATCAGCGTCTTGAGCTGGCGGCCCAGGTAGTCCTTCTCGGTGGATTCGGGCGCGCCCGGCGTGGGCGCGCGCGAGAGGCGCAGCGGGTCGTGGATGGCGATCCAGTTCAGGTTCCAGGCCACGCCCTTCTGCGGAAAGGTCCAGCTCATCGACAGCCCGCCGTGGCTGTAGCCGCGCATGGACTTCGAGACGCACACCACCACCTCGCCGTTGACCAGCCCGTTGTAGCTGCACTGCGGCGCGTTCGCGGGCGCGAGCAGCTGCAGGTCGGCAGCGGGGTCGAAGGCGAAGCTGCGCACCGTCTCGCGCGTGAACACGGTGTTGACGTCGGCCACGTACTGGGCGAGCCGGCGGCCGGCTTCGGCGGGGCCGATGTCGGCGGCGAGCTCGGGGTCGACGATGAACTTCAGGCGATGAGTGCTGGGGGCGGCCCGGCCGACCTCGTCCATGGCGGCGAAGGCGGGCGTCGCGATTCCAGACAGTGCGAATACCGTTGGTATGGCAGCAAACGCCAGATTGGCCAGGGTGCGCAGCGAGAAGAAAGCTCGCATCGGTTTTCCCCGGAGGCCGGGGCGCAGGACTCGGACGGACGGCGCTTCGGTCGGCCCCGCGGGAGGCCGTGCCCAAGCGGGCTACCCCGCTACGCAGGGGGTGCAGGGAGATCCGTTCGAGCCCTTCCGATGGCGAACCGGTGGCTGGGCAAGCCTGTCAATCCCCGAAACCGGTAGGTATTTTAGTCTGCATGTTCAATTGGTTTCAATTGTGTTGCATTTGTGCTTCCGGCGCCACAGCTTCGCCGCCCAGCGCCTTGTAGACCGCCACCAGCCCCACCGCCAGCCGGCTGGAGCTTTGTGCCTGGTCGCGCCTCGCCTGCAGCAGGGTGCGGCGCGCGTCGAGCTCCACGCCGAAGTCGGTGA
Source organism: Variovorax gossypii (assembly GCF_003965815.1). Taxonomy (GTDB): domain Bacteria; phylum Pseudomonadota; class Gammaproteobacteria; order Burkholderiales; family Burkholderiaceae_C; genus Variovorax; species Variovorax gossypii. The sequence continues at coordinate 39,879 of NZ_RXOE01000008.1, forward strand.
GCCCGCCCTTGTAGCGCGCCGACGCTAGCACCAGCGCGTCGCGGCTGCGACGCTCGCGCTCGGCCAGCTCGGCTTGGCGCTGGCGCTCGGCGGCGTAGGCGGTGAGGGCCGAATCGATCTCGTGCCAGGCCTTGAGCACGGTCTGCTGGAACGCCACGGCCGCTTCCTGCTGCTGCAGCTCGCGCAGCTCGACGGTGCCGCGGCGACGGCCGCCGTCGAAGATCGGCAGACTGATCGACGGCCCCACGTGCCATTGCCTGCTGCCCCATTCGCCGAAGCGCTCGCTGCCCACCGATTCATAGCCGAAGCCGGCGCCCAGCGTCACGCGCGGATAGAGGTCGGCCACCGCCACGCCGACGCGGGCTGTGGCCGCGTGCAGTTGCGCCTCGGCGGCCGCGATGTCGGGGCGGCGGCGCGCGAGTTCGCCCGGCTGGCCCAGCGCGAGCGCGGGCAGCGTGGGGGTATCGAGTGCGTCACCGGCGGCGGTGTCGGCCAGTTCGGCGTTCAGCGTGCCCGGCGCGGCGCCGGCCAGCAGCGTGATGCGGTTCATCGCGTCGGCCTCTTGCTGCAGCAGCGCGGGAATGCGTGCGCGCAGTTCGGCGAGCAGCGCGCGCTGGCGCGCCGGGTCCAGGTCGGTCACGAGGCCGCCGTCGGCGCGCGCCTGAACCAGCTCGAGCGATTCGGCGGCCGCCGCGTTGTCGGCGCGCGCGATGCGCAGTTCGCGCTGCGTGCCGCGCAGCTCGAAGTAGTTGCGCGCCAGCTCGGCCTGCACGCTGAGCCGGGCCTGCCGCAGCAGCGCGGCCGAGGCGCCTGCGTCGGCATCGGCCGCCTCGATGGCGCGGCGCACGCGGCCCCACAGGTCGATTTCCCACGAGGCATCGAAGCCGGCCTGGTAGAGGTTGTAGGGCTCACTGAGCGTGCGGATGAGCTGGTCGCGGTTGGAGACCGACGAGCCCAGCGCGTCGATCATCCGCGTAGCGGCGCCGGTCTCGCTCTGGCGCTGCCGGGTGACGCCGGCGCTCGCGTTCAGCTGCGGCCCCTGCTGCGCGGCGGTGGTGGTGCGCTGCACGCGGCTTTGCGCGAAGCGCAGCGCGGCCGTCTGCAGATCGGGGTTGCTGGCGAGCACCATGGCTTCGAGGCGGTCCAGCACCGGATCGCCGAAGGCTTTCCAGTCGCCCGATGCGATGCCGGTGCCCGCGGCGTTCTGCCGTTCCGCGCCGAGCAGCGCGGGCGAGCCGCCATGCCATGCGGACCAGTCGGCGGGCGCATCGGTCTTTGGCGACTGGTGATCGGGCCCCACGGCGCAGCCGGCAAGAGCGAGGGCGAGCGACAGCGATGCAGCGGCGCAGGCAAGGGAAGAAAGAGGATGGGACATGGCGTGCTCCCGTTTTCAGACAAGGCGATTGCGGAACAGCCACGCCGCCAGCGGCAGCGTGACGGCGGCGATGACGGCCAGCGGAATCAGGTTGTGCCAGACCGTGGCCAGCCCGACGCCTTCGAGGTACACGCGCTGCACCAGGTCGATGGCGAAGCGCAGCGGATTGGCCAGCGTCGCCACCTGCAGCGCGTGCGGCATGTTGCGCACCGGCGTGGTCAGGCCCGACAGCAGCATCAGCGGCATCAGCAGCACGAAGGCGTAGAGCATGGCCTGCTGCATGTTGGCCGACACGGCGGAGATCGACAGGCCGATGCCCACGCTCGCCACCGTGAAGAACAAGAGCCCCGTGTAGAGCGTGACGAGCGAGCCCGCCATCGGAATGCGGAACCAGAAGAGCGCCACCAGCAGGATCAGCGAGGACTGCACCAGCCCCACCAGCACCGGCGGCAGCGCCTTGCCGATCATGATTTCGAGCGGCGACATCGGCGTCACCAGCAGCTGGTCGAAGGTGCCCTGTTCACGTTCGCGTGCCACCGACAGCGCCGTGAGCAGCAGCGTTTGCAGCATGCTGAGCGCGGCGATCATGCCCGGCAGCAGGTTCCAGCGCGTCTCCAGGTTCGGGTTGAACCACGCGCGCGATTCGACGGTCAGCGAAGGCGGCGGTGCGCCCGCGCGTGTGCGCAGCTCGGCGTTGTAGCGCTCGACCACCGCGCTCACGTAGCCCGCCGCCGAGCCCGCGGTGTTGGAGTTGCGCGCATCCAGGATGAGCTGGATGGCCGCCGTCTGCCCCGCGCTGAGCTGCTGCTCGAAGTTCGCGGGAATCTGGATGACGAGCAGCGCCTTCTCGGTATCGATCACTTCGCGGATGTCGGCCTGCGAGCGCAGCGTGGCGACGCGATGGAACACGCCCGTGCTGTCGAGGTGTGCGATCAGTTCCGACGATGCGCCGTTGCGGCTCTGGTCGAGCAGCGCATAGGGCACGTCGTTGAGGTCGTAGGTGGCGCCGTAGCCGAAGACCAGACTCTGCATGATCGCCGGCGCCACCAGGATGGCGCGCGTGGCCGGGTCCTTGAGGATGGTCAGCAGCTCCTTGCGGCAGAGGTTGGCCACGCGAAGGAAGAAGTCGATGAGGGCGTTCATGGCCGTGCTTTCAGTCGAGGCTCTTTCGCGTCACCGCGCGGGCCACCAGCAGCAGGCCCACGGCGTACGCGAGAAGGATCGCGCAGTTGCGCCACACCAGCGGCCAGACGTCGCCCGCGAGGAACAGCGTCTTGATGAGGTCCATGAAGTAGGTGGCCGGGAGCGCGTGGCCGATCACCCATACGGCGGTGGGCACGTTGCGCAGGTCGAAGAGAAAGCCCGACAGCATCATCGAGGGCATGAAGGTCGCGATCAGTGCCACCTGGCTCGCGAGGAACTGGTTGCGCGTGACCGAGGAGATCACCAGGCCCAGGCTCACCGCCACGATCAAGTAGAGCATCGAGGCGAACACCACCACGACGAGCGAGCCGTACATCGGCACCGCGAACAGGTAGCGCGCCGACAGCAGGCACAGCGCGAGGCCGAGCATGCCGACCGCGAAGTACGGAATGATCTTCGCCAGCAGGATTTCCACCGGCCGCACCGGCGTGACGAAGAGCGCCTCCAGCGTGCCGCGCTCCCACTCGCGCGCCATCACCAGCGCGGTGAGGAAGGCGCCCACCAGCGTCATGATGAGCACGATGAGCCCCGGCACCAGGTACCAGGTGCTGGTGTTCGCCGCGTTGAACCACATGCGCTGCTCGACCGTGACGCTGCCGGTGGGCGGTGCGTCGGCGCCGGTGCTGTTGCCGCCCCGGTCGATCCGCCGCACCGACGACTGCATGAGCGCGCCCGTCACGTAGGCCTGGATGATGCTCGCGCGCCCCGCGTCGGAGCCGTGCACGATGAGCTGCACGCGCGCATTGCCCGCGGCGAGCGAGCGCGAGAAGTCGGAGGGCACGCGCACGATGCCGTCGACCTTGCGCTCGCGCATGAGCTCCTCGGCGTCGTGCATCGAGCCCAGCAGCACCGGCGCGATGGTGGGCGAGAGCTCCAGCCCGGCGATGGCCTCGTGCGCCGCGGGTGAGGCGTCTTCCATCACCACCGCCACGGGCGCGTTCTTCACGTCGAGCGACATGCCGTAGCCGAAGATCAGGATCAGCACCATCGGCAGCAGGATGCCGATGGCCAGGTTGCTGCGGTCGCGCAGCAGCTGGCGGAACTCCTTGCGCGTGAGGGAGAGCAGGCGGGACCAGAAGCCGCTCATGCCGGTACCTCTGCGCGGACCTTGCGCCGCGCCTTCTCGACGATGCCGATGAAGGCCTGTTCCATGTCGATGCGCTTTTCCCTGTCGTCGCCGAGTGCCTGCGCGCGCACCTCCTGCGGCGTGCCGATGGCCAGCACCTTGCCCGCGTCCTGGATCACGATGCGGTCGCAGTACTCGGCCTCCTCCATGAAGTGCGTGGTGATGACGACCGTGGTGCCGCCTTCGGCCAGCGCGGTGATGCGCCGCCAGAACTCGCGGCGCGCGAGCGGGTCGGCACCGCTGGTGGGCTCGTCGAGGAACAGGATTTCGGGTTCGTGCAGCAGGCCCGTGGCCATGGCCAGGCGCTGCTTGTAGCCGCCGGGCAACTGGCCGCTGGGCGAGTCGAGCGAATGGGCCAAGTCGAACTGGCGCAGCACCGTGTCCATGCGGTCGCGCAGCTTCGCTCCGCGCAGGCCGTAGGCGCCGCCGAAGAACGAGAGGTTCTCGCGCACCGTGAGGTTTCCGTAGAGCGCGAACTTCTGCGAGACGTAGCCGATGCGCTGGCGCGCCTGCGCGCGGGCATGCCGCAGGTCGACGCCCGCCACGCGCAGTTGCCCGCCGCTGGCCGGCAGCAGGCCGCACAGCATGCGGAAGGTGGTCGTCTTGCCCGCGCCGTTGGGGCCGAGCAGGCCGAAGATCTCGCCGCGACGCACCGAGAAGCTGGTGCTGGCCACCGCGACGAAATCGCCGAAGCGGCGCACGAGGTCCTTCACCTCTATGACCACTTCGCCGGGCTGGCCGGCGTCTTGTCGAGGCGTGGCTGGCATGGCCGCCGGTGTGGTGTCTTCATCATGCGAGGCCTGGGTGCGCAGCAGCGTCATGAAGCCGTCTTCGAGACGCGGCGCGACGGGCTCGGCGTGTGCGCCTTCCAGCAGTTCGTCGAGCCGCGCTTCGCCCGTTGCCTCGCGACGGATGAATCGCACCTCGCCGCCCTGGGGCACGGCATCGACGATCTCCTGCCGCGCATCGAGCAGGCGGGCCTGCAGCAGCCGCGGCGGCTCGTCGCCGGGCGGCGTGGCTACGAAGCACAAACCGTCCGCCCGGTCGCGCAGCTCGGCCGGCGCTCCCTGCGCCAGCAGCTTGCCGCCGTGCAGCACGAACACATGGCTGCAGCGCTCGGCCTCGTCGAGGTAGGCGGTGCTGACGATGACGGAGAGCCTTTCCTCGTCCACCAGCTGCTGCACGATCTCCCACAGCTCGCGGCGCGAGAGCGGGTCGACGCCCACGGTCGGCTCGTCGAGCAGCAGCAGGTCGGGCGAACGCACCAGCGTGCAGGCCAGCCCGAGCTTCTGCTTCATGCCGCCAGAGAGCTTGCCTGCCGGACGGTCGGTGAAGCGGCCGAGGTCGGTCATCTCCATCAGCCGCGCGTAGCGCTCGCGCCGCCTGTCGCGGGGCACGCCGTGCAGGTCGGCGTAGAGGTCGAGGTTCTCCTGCACGCTGAGGTCGTCGTAGAGGCCGAAGCGCTGCGGCATGTAGCTGATGCGGTCCTGCACCGCCTGCGGATCGGCCGACACGTCGATGCCGAGCACGCGCAGTTCGCCCGAATCGGCGCGCATCAGGCCGGCCATCAGACGCAGCAGCGTGGTCTTGCCGGCGCCGTCGGGGCCGACCAGCGCGGTGAGCGTGCCGGCGGGAATTTCGAGCGACACGTCGTCGAGCGCATGCACGGCCGCGGCCGGCGGCTTCGGCACGAAGCGCTTGTGCAGCGAGCGTCCGGCCACGACCGGCCCGGTGGTGGTCATCAGGGCTTGCCGGTGGCAGTGGAGGAAGAACCGGAAGAGGGCGGCGGCGACAGCTGCACGGTGGCCGGCATGCCGAGGCGAAGCCGGTCCTGCGGGTCGTCGACCATCACGCGGACTTCGTAGACCAGGCTGCTGCGCAGCTCCTCGGTCTGCACGGTCTTGGGCGTGAACTCGGCCACCGACGAGATGTAGCCGACCTTGCCCGCGATGGTCTCGCCGGGCTGGCTGTCGGTGCTCACGCGGGCTTCCTGCCCGGCGCGCACGCGGCCGAGGTCTGGTTCAGCCACGTAGGTCCGCACCCACTTGGGATCGGTGATGGCGAGCGTGAAGGCCGGGCGCTGCGGAGAGGCCATGTCGCCGGGCTCGAGCAGGCGGGCGCGCACGATGGCGTCGATCGGCGCCTTGAGCTCGGCCTCGGTCAACTGGTGGTTCATGAGCGCGAGTTCGGCGCGGGCCGATTCGAGCTGGGCCTGCGCCTGTCCGATGTCTTCCTTGCGCGGGCCGGCCACCACCAGCTGCTGCGCCTTGCGTGCGTTGTCGAGCTGCGCCAGCGCCACCTTGCGCCGGGCCTGCGCGCTGTCGAGATCCTGCTGGCTCACGGCCCGGCCGGCGGTGGTGGTGCCGATGGCCTGCAGGCGTGCGAGCTGCTGCTGCGCCAGTTCGGCGTCGGCCTGCGCGGCGGCCACCTGTGCGCCTGCCTGCGCCACTTCCTCGGGACGGCTGCCGGTCTTCAGGCGCAGCAGGGCCTGTTCCTGCACGCCGATGCGCGCCTGCGACTGCGCCACGCGCAGCACCAGCGAGCGGGTGTCGAGCCGGCCCAGCACCTGCCCGGCGCGCACGCGGTCGCCCTCGCGCACCGTCAGCTCGGCGATGCGGTCGTTGGCGTTGAAGGCCAGCGAGACCTGTCGCAGGTCGACGTTGCCGTACAGCACGAGCTGGTCGGAGGGCGTGGCGGAGCGGTTCGCGTACCACCAGCCGCCCGCCGCGGCGGCGATGGCCACGACGGCGACGGCGATGAGGGGTTTCCTGTTCATGGCGTGTTTCCTGGCGGGGCTGCTGCCCGGGAGTCGGCGCGATGTTATCAAATTGAAATTTGAATTTGAAGTATTTTTTTGTTTGGGTTAGCCTCGGGGCATGGCAACCCGCACTCCGCGCACCGACGGCAACGCAACGCGCCTGCACATCCTCGAAACCGCCGGACAGCTGTTCGCGGCGCAAGGCTTCGCGGAAAGCACCAGCAAGGAAATCTGCACCCGTGCCGGCACCAACATGGCGGCCATCAACTACCACTTCGGCGGCCGAGACGGCCTCTACGAGGCGGTGCTGATCGATGCGCACAGGCAACTGGTGAGCCTCGACGAGCTGATGGCGCTGTCGGTGGAGTCGAGCGATCCGCGCCAGAAGCTGCGCGCCTTTCTCACGCACATGGTCGAGATGAGCGCGCAGCCGAAGGCACCCTGGGGCTTTCGCGTGGTGCTGCGCGAGGCGCTGTCGCCGTCGCCGGCCATGCCGGCGCTGATCCAGCGCGCGGTGCTGCCGAAGGCCAAGCTGCTGCGGGGCATCGTCGGCGAGATCATGGGCCTGCCCGACGACCATCCCTCGGTGCAGCGCAGCCTGCTGCTCACGGTGCTCCCTTGCCTGGTGATGACGGTGGCGCCCAAGGATCTGAGCAGCAAGGTGCTGCCGGCGCTGAAGGACACGCAGGCCCTGGCCGACGAAGTCGTGCGCTACGTGCTTGCAGGGCTCGACGCGGTGGCAAAGGCCGCCGAGCCGCCGCCTAAAGCTGGAAAGCGACGGTGAGCAGCAGGCCTTCCGCCACGTCGCGCACCAGCCCCGGCCTGCGCGCGCGATAAGGCTCGCCGGCCGAAGCGGTGGTCTCGATCCACTCGGCCAGCCACTCGATGTGGTCGTGGCCGTAGAACACCACGGCAGCCTCGTGGTTCAGCAGCAGGCTGCGCAGGTCGAGGTTGATCGATCCGCACATCGCGAGCTCCTCGTCCACCACCACTGCCTTGGCGTGCGCCATGAAGGGCAGCATGCGAAAGCTCACGCCTGCGCGCGCCAGGTCGCGCATGGCGCGTGCGCGCACGAAGTCGGCCAGCCGGTGGTTGGATTGCGCGGGCATCGCGATGGTCACCTGCACACCGCGTCGCGCAGCCAGCCGCAGTGCGTCGCGCAGGCCGTCGCCGGGCACGAAGTAGGGCGTGATCGCCAGGATGCGGTGCTCGGCACGGAAGCAGGCGTCGATCAGCAGCGCGTGCGCCGTGTCCTCCGTCTGGTCGGGGCCGCTCGGCAGGAACTGCGCCATGGCCGTGTCCGGGCCTGCGGCATCGGGAGCGGTGATGGCGCGCGCCTTGCGGCTGCGCACCGAGGCCCAGTCGTGGTCGAACTGGCGCGCCGCCGCGGCCGCCACGCTGCCGCGCAGGTCGAACGAGAGATCGCGCCAGGCCTCGGGATGCTTGTCGTTGCCGGTGAAGTATTCGCCTGCGAGGTTGCGCCCGCCCGACCACAGCCAGCGGTCGTCGGCGATGGTGAACTTGCGGTGGTTGCGCAGGTTGCGCGGACCGATGCGGCGCAGGCTGAAGAAGGGACGGAACACGGCCACCTCGCCGCCCGCCGCGCGCAGCCGGTCGAAGTGATGGCGCGGTAGCGACAACGCGCCGAAGCCGTCGAGCAGCACCCGCACCTTGATGCCCTCGCGCGCCCGCTGGGCCAGCCGGTCGAGCACCGCATGCCCGAGCGGATCGTCGCCGATGATGAAGGTGCACACGTCGATGCGTTCGCGCGCGCCGTCGATCACCTCCCACAGCGCCTCTCGCGCGGCCTCGCCGTCGGCATGCATGCGGATCGCGCTGCGCCCGGGCGGCGCGAGGCCGAAGCTCTCGATCAGGTCGGCCGCCCAGTGGCCCGGCGGCACCGAGCGCGGCGGCCTGGGCGAACCCGCCGGGCGCAGCTTGCGCTGGCCGAACAGCAGGTACATCGGCAGGATGAAATAGGGCATCAGCACCAGTCCCATGACCCAGGCGATGGCGGTGGTGGGGGCGCGCTGCTCGCGGCGCGCGCGCGTGGTCAGCACGTAGACCAGCAGTGCGAAGGTGACGACGAGAAAGTGCTGCGAGGGTGAAGGCAGCCAGTCGAACTCTTTGGTCGGCATGAATCGATGATGCCTCAGCGCTGAGGGCGGTGCCTTCAGTGTCCCTTCAGCGCTGCAGGAAGGCTGGCACGCCGCGCCCCTGCGAGGCGAGGAACCGCATCATCGGATCGACCACCGCGCGTACCGCGGGCCGGTCGCCCACGCGCGTGCGCCAGGCCAGCAGGCGAGGCGTGGCGTCGGTCATGCCCGCGCCCTTGCGGTCGGCGAACACGCAGGCCATGTAGAAGGCGATGTCGGCGAAGGAGTAGGGGCCCGCCAGGTACTCGCGCGTGGCGAGCAGGCCTTCCATCTCCTCGTAGAAGCGCGCGCAGCCGGCGCAGGCCGCGATCGCCGGGGCGCTCTGCATGGCCTCCTGCAGGCCGAAGAGCTTGATGACGTTGGGGAAGAAAACCTCGTCCGACTTCTGCTCCAGCTGCCGAGCGCGGGCCCGCTCGGCAATGCCATCGGGCCACAGCGCGGGGCTTGGATAGCGGTCTTCCAGGTACTCGAAGATCTGCGTCGAGTCGAAGAGCGACACCTCGTCGTCGACCAGCACCGGCACCTGCTGCTTGACGGGATTGACCCGAAGCACCTCGGGGTGCTTGGGCTCGTAGTGGTCGCCTTCGATGAAGGGCACCATGACCAGCTCGAAGGGTACGCCTTTCTCGCGTGCCGCGATCTCGACCTTGGCGCCGAACATGCTGAGGGGACCGGAGTAGATGTGAGTCGTCATGGTCCCCGACTTCAACAGAAACCGGGCCTCAGGTCGAGCCCCACACCTCCTGCGCCGTCTCGACCACCAGGCGCAGCTTGTTGCGCTGCGCTTCCACCGCGATGTTGTTGCCGTGCACGGTGCTGGAGAAGCCGCACTGCGGCGACAGCGCGAGCTGGTCGAGCGAGGCGTACTTGCTCGCGTCCTCGATGCGGCGCTTGAGTTCGTCCTTGTCTTCCATCTCGCCGAACTTGGTGGTCACGAGGCCGAGCACCACGGTCTTGCCCTTGGGCAGGTAGCGCAGCGGCTTGAAGTCGCCCGAGCGGGCGTCGTCGTATTCCATGAAGTAGGCGTCGAGGTCCATCTCCTTGAGCAGCGCCTCGGCCACCGGCTCGTAGTTGCCGGCGGCGGCGTGCGTGCTCTTGAAGTTGCCGCGGCACAGGTGCATGGCCAGCAGCATGCCCGGCGGCTTCTGCGCCACCACCTTGTTGATGAAGGCGGCGTAGCGGTGCGGCAGTTCGTTCGGATCGTCGCCGCGCTTGCGGGCGGCTTCGCGCATGTGCTCGTCGCACAGGTAGGCGAGGTTGGTGTCGTCCATCTGCACGTAGGTGCAGCCGGCGGCGGCCAGCGAGCGCAGCTCGTCGCCGTACGCCTTGGCCACGTCGTCGTAGAACGTGGGGTCGAGCTCGGGGTAGGCGTCCTTGCTGATGCCGGCGCGGCCGCCGCGGAAGTGCAGCATGGTCGGCGAGGGGATCGTCACCTTCGGCGTGCGGCCTGCGGAAACCTGGCTCTTGAGGTACTGGAAGTCGGCGAGCTGGATGTCCTTGACGTGGCGGACCTTGTCGATCACGCGCATCGCGGGCGGTGCCAATTCCTCGGTGCCGTCGGGCTTGCGGATGGTGACCGGAATGTCGGTCTTCACGCCGCCGAGCTGGTCGAGGAAGTCGATGTGGAAATAGGTGCGGCGGAACTCGCCGTCGGTGATGCTCTTCAGGCCGATGTCTTCCTGGAACCGGACGATCTCGGTGATCGCCTTGTCCTCGACGAGGCGAAGCTGCTCGGGCGTGATCTCGCCCTTGGCCTTCTGCTCGCGGGCTTCGAGCAGGTACTTGGGGCGCAGGAAACTGCCCACGTGGTCGTAGCGGGCAGGCAAGGCGGCGTGCTGTGTCATGGATGACTCCGTCGGGATTCTTTGGGGAATGAGCAGAACATCGTATCGCCTTCGAAAAGGCGATTGCTGTATACAGATATCTCGGTATTTACCCTCGAAATGTCCTGAAAGGCTGGAAATTCTCTGTTTTCTGTATACATTGAGTATTCATGAAAACGCCCACGACCGCCTTTCCCCTGAACGCTTGGTACGCAGCCGCCTACGACGTCGAAGTGCGCCATGCACTGCTGCCTCGCACCATCTGCAACCAGAAAGTGGTGCTGTTCCGCCGTACCGACGGGCAGGTCGCCGTGCTCGAGGACGCCTGCTGGCACAGGCTGATGCCGCTGTCGCTGGGCCGCCTGGAGGGCGACGAACTGGTCTGCGGCTATCACGGCCTCGTCTACAACAGCCAGGGCCGCTGTACGCACATGCCCAGCCAGGAAACGCTGAACCCCTCGGCCTGCGTGCGCAGCTTTCCGGTGGCGGAGAAGCACCGCTTCGTGTGGATCTGGCCCGGCGACCCGGCCAAGGCCGACCCGGCGCTCATTCCCGACATGCACTGGAACGACGACCCCGCCTGGGCCGGCGACGGCAAGATGATCCGCGTCAACTGCGACTACCGCCTCGTGGTCGACAACCTCATGGACCTGACGCACGAGACCTTCGTGCACGGCTCATCCATCGGCAACCGCGAAGTCGCCGAGGCCCCCTTCGTCGCCACGCACGGCGACCGCTCGGCCACCGTCACGCGCTGGATGGAGAACATCGATCCGCCGCCGTTCTGGGGCAGCCAGATCCGCCATGCGCGTGGCTACACCGGCAAGGTCGACCGCTGGCAGATCATCCGCTTCGAAGGTCCGTGCACAGTGAACATCGACGTCGGCGTGGCCGAGGCCGGCAGCGGCGCGGTGCCGGCGGACGGCAACCCCGGCGACCGCAGCAAGGGCGTGAACGGCTACGTGCTCAACACAATCACGCCCGAGACCGACAAGACGTGTCTCTACTTCTGGGCCTTCGCGCGCAACTACTGTCTGGGCGAGCAGCGCCTCACGCACGAGCTGCGAGAGGGCGTGTCGGGCATCTTCCGCGAGGACGAGCTCGTGCTCGAGGCGCAGCAGAAGGCCATCGACGAGCACCCCGACCACCAGTTCTACAACCTCAACATCGACGCCGGCTCCATGTGGGCGCGCAAGCTGATCGATCGCATGGTCGAGAAGGAGAAGCCCGCGCGCGCGGCGATCCCGATCCGTCCGGCCGAGAAGGAGGCTGCGTGAAGGTCGCGGCAGTGTCCAACGCCGCCGAGCCGGGCGACAGCGGCAGTTCGCAGGCCGTGAAGGCGCAGCTGCGGCTGCGCGAGATGATCCTCGCGGGCGAGCTGCCCGGCGGTGCGCGCATTGCCGAGGTGGCGATCTCCGAGCAGCTCGGCGTGTCGCGCACGCCGGTGCGCACCGCGCTCATGCGGCTGGAACAGGAAGGCCTGCTCGAGGCGCTGCCCAACGGCGGCTATGCGGTGCGCACTTTCTCCGAGCGCGACGTGGCCGATGCCATCGAGCTGCGCGGCACGCTCGAAGGCCTGGTGGCCCGGCTCGCAGCCGAGCGCGGCGCGGCGCCGGTGGTGCTGCGCGAGGCGCGCGCCTGCCTGCAGCGCATCGATGAACTGCTGCGCGAGCCCGCGCTCGACGACGCGGCCTTCTCGCGCTACGTGACGCACAACGAGCGCTTCCATGCGCTGCTGTGCGAGATGGCGGGCAGCCCCGTCATCGCGCAGCAGCTGGAGCGCGTGGTCAACCTGCCGTTCGCCTCGCCCTCGGGCTTCGTCGTGGTGCAGGCCAACTCGCCGGCCGCGCGCGACATGCTCGTGGTCGCGCAGGACCAGCACGTGCAGGTGCTCGACGCCATCGAGTCCGGCGAAGGCTCGCGCGCCGAGGCGCTGATGCGCGAGCACAGCCGCATCGCGCGACGCAACCTGCGCGAGGCGCTGCATGGCACGCCTACGGCGGAACAGCGTCCGCTGCCGGGCGTGCAGCTGATCCGCAGGCGCGGCTGATTCCATCTTTCTCCCATTTCTCCTTCCTGTTGTTCCCCGATGAAAAGCGATCTTCAATGGATGCAGGCGCAGGTCGTCGCGCTGCGCGACGTGACGCCCACCGTGCGCGAATTCGAACTGCGCCCCGAGAGCGGATTCGCCGCCGCCCATGAACCCGGCGCCCACCTGCAGGTGCAGGTGATGATGGCGCAGGGCAGGGTGCAGACCCGTTCCTATTCGCTGGTGGGCGAGGGCGACAGCCGTTGCTGGCGCATCGCCGTCAAGCGGCTCGACGACGGCCGCGGCGGCTCGCTCGCGATGTGGCGGCTCGCGGTGGGCGACCGCCTGCAGGTGAGCGCGCCGCAGAACCACTTTCCGCTCGACCTTTCCGCGCCGGGCTACCTGCTGGTGGCCGGCGGCATCGGCATCACGCCGCTGGTGCTGATGGCGCAGCGGCTGGGCGCGCACGCGAAGCGCACCGGCGTGCCGGTGAAGATGCTCTATGGCGCGCGCAATGCGGGCGAGTTCGGCTACCTGCCGCACCTGCGCGAGGCGCTGGGCGAGAGCGGTGTCGAAGCCCACGAAGGCGCGACGCCCATCGACTTCGCCGCCGCCATCGCCGCGCTGCCGCCAGGCGGCCAGCTCTACACCTGCGGCCCGGTGCCGATGCTCGAAGCCGTCAAGCGCGCGTGGCACGCTGCCGGGCGTGCCATCGAGGACCTGCGCTTCGAGACCTTCGGCAGCAGCGGCCGCCTGGCCACGCAGCCCTTCCAGGTGCGGATTCCACGGCACGACCTGGCCATCACCGTGCCGGCCGACTGCACGCTGCTCGAGGCGCTCGACGCGGCGGGCGTGCAGACGCTTTCCGACTGCAAGCGCGGCGAATGCGGCCTGTGCGCCATGGACGTGATCTCCGTCGACGGCGAGATCGACCATCGCGACGTGTTCCTCAGCGAGCACGAGAAGAAGTCGGTCACGCGCATCTGCGCCTGCGTGTCACGCGCCGTGGGTACGCTCACGCTCGACTCCGCGTACCGCGCCGACAGCTGATCCGTTCGTCTCGGAATACACCCTGCGCGATGATCGCGCAGTTAATTTGTCAATCGCGCAACAAAGGCCGGCGACGGCGACCGGCTAGGTGATTGCCTGCCCCGCCGGATGTTGCAAAGTGTTCAAAATAGCCCCGGTTCGCGTTCCGCCCCTCAAAGGAAAAAACATGCAAAGACGCCATCTCATTCAGACCGCCGCCCTGTCAGCACTTGCGCTTTCGATGTCGCTGGCCAGCGCCCAGGACAACAAGTTCAAGATCGGCCTGATCCTTCCGATGACGGGCCAGTCGGCCTCCACGGGCCGCCAGATCGAAGCCGCCGCGCGCCTGTACATGGCCCAGAACGGCGACACCGTGGCCGGCAAGAAGGTGGAGCTGATCGTCAAGGACGACACCGGCCTGCCCGACGTGACCAAGCGCCTCGCGCAGGAGCTGGTGGTGAACGACAAGGTCAATGTGCTGGCCGGCTTCGGCCTGACGCCGCTGGCCCTCGCGGTGGCGCCCATCGCCACCCAGTCGAAGACGCCGGAAGTGGTAATGGCCGCCGCCACGTCGAGCATCACCGAGGCATCGCCCTACATCATCCGTTCGAGCTTCACGCTGCCGCAGGTGTCGGTGGCCATGGGCGACTGGGCTCCGAAGAACGGCGTGAAGACGGTCGTCACGCTGGTGGCCGACTACGGCCCGGGCAACGACGCCGAGAAGTTCTTCACCGAGCGCTTCCAGCTCAACGGCGGCAAGGTGCTCGACAAGCTGCGCGTGCCGCTGCGCAACCCCGACTTCGCTCCCTTCCTGCAGAAGGTGCGCGACGTGAAGCCCGATGCGCTCTTCGTCTTCGTGCCCTCCGGCGCGGGCGCGGCGGTGATGAAGCAGTTCCTGGAGCGCGGCATGGACAAGGCCGGCATCCGCATGATCGCCACCGGCGACGTGACCGACGACGACCAGCTCAACGACATGGGCGACGGCGCGCTCGGCGTGGTCACCTCGCACCACTACTCGGCGGCGCACCCCTCGGCGATGAACAAGAAGTTCGTCGAGGCCTTCGAGAAGGCCAACCCCAAGATGCGCCCCAACTTCATGGCCGTGGGCGGCTATGACGGCATGCGCGTGATCTACGAGGCGCTCAAGGCCACCAAGGGCCAGGGCGGCGGCGAGGCGCTGCTGGCGGCCATGAAGGGCCAGGTCTTCGAGAGCCCGCGCGGCCAGGTGCTGATCGACGCGCAGACGCGCGACATCGTGCAGGACGTGTACCTGCGCAAGGTCGAGAAGAAGGACGGGCAGCTCTACAACGTCGAGTTCGACGTGATCAAGGGCGTGAAGGACCCGGGCAAAGCAAAATAAAAAAATAGCTCGCCCCCAGGCTGCGCGCACTTCGTGTCGCTTCGCCAACCCCCTTCCGGGGGCAACACCTGAGGCCCGGCAAAGCCGGTTCCTCGGTGTTTCGCGAAGAGACCGCAAGGCGCGGCCCGTGTTTGAGTAGCTGACATGTTGACCATCCTTTTCGACGGCATCGCCTACGGCATGCTGCTCTTCGTGCTCGCCGTCGGGCTGGCCGTGACGCTGGGGCTGATGAACTTCATCAACCTCGCGCACGGCGCCTTCGCCATGGCGGGCGGCTATCTCACGGTGTTCGCGATGCAGAAGCTGGGCGTGCCGTTCCTGGCTTGCCTGCCGCTCGCGTTCATCGTCGTCGCGCTGGCCGGCGCGCTGCTGGAGCGAACGCTCTACCGACCGATGTACGGCAAGCCGCACCTCGACCAGGTGCTCTTTTCCATCGGCCTGGCCTTCATGGCCGTGGCTGCTGTCGACTACTTCGTGGGCTCGTCGCAGCAGAACGTGCAGCTGCCCGAATGGCTGCGCGGTCGCACCGAGATCGGCGACGGCGCGCTGCTGCTGGGCATGGGGCACTACCGGCTCTTCATCATCGGCGTGTGCGCGGTGCTCACGGTGGTGCTGCAGCTCATTCTTTCGAAGACGCGCTTCGGCAGCCGGCTGCGCGCGGCGGTCGACGATCCGCGCGTGGCGGCGGGGCTGGGCATCAACGTCAACGTCGTGTTCCTGCTGACCTTCGCAGTGGGCTCCGGGCTCGCGGGGCTGGGCGGCGCGCTGGGCGCCGAGATCCTGGGGCTCGATCCGACCTTCCCGCTCAAGTACATGATCTATTTCCTGATCGTGGTCTCGGTCGGCGGCACCTCGTCGATCACCGGGCCGCTCGCGGCGGCGCTGCTGCTGGGCATCGCCGACGTGGCGGGCAAGTACTTCATTCCGAAGATGGGCGCGTTCACCGTCTACCTGCTGATGATCCTGATCCTGATGTGGCGCCCGCAGGGCCTGTTCACGCGCAAAGGGGGCCGCTGAATGAGCACGCCTCCCGTCGTCGCCGATTTCCAGTCGGCCCTGCTGCGCAAGGCGCGCTGGCGTCCGCTCGAGTTCGTCGTCTGGGCCGCGGCCTTCGCGCTGCCGCTCGTGATGCCTTCGCACTCGCTGCTGGTCAACGAGATCGCCATCGTCGCGCTGTTCGCGATGTCGCTGGACCTGATCCTGGGCTACACCGGCATCGTGTCGCTGGGCCATGCGGCCTTCTTCGGCTTCGGTGCGTACGCGGCGGCACTCTTCGCCAAGCTCGTGATGCCCGACCCGACCGTGGGCCTGCTGTTCGCGACCGTGCTGGCCGCGCTGCTGGGCCTGGTGGCCAGCGTGACGATCCTGCGCGGCAGCGACCTCACGCGGCTGATGGTCACGCTGGGCACGGCGCTGCTGCTGCTCGAACTCGCCAACAAGCTCGACTGGCTCACCGGCGGCGCCGACGGCCTGCAGGGCGTGGTGATGGGGCCGGTGCTCGGCATGTTCGAGTTCGACCTGTACGGCCGCACGGCAGCCTGGTATTCGCTGGCGGTGATGCTGGTGCTGTTCCTCGTGATGCGCCGCCTCGTGCATTCGCCCTTCGGAGCCACGCTGAAGGCCATCCGCGACAACCGGCTGCGCGCCATGGCCATCGGCATTCCGGTGGTGTCGCGTCTGGTGGTGATCTACACGGTGGCGGCGGGCATCGCCGGCGCTGCCGGCGCGCTGCTGGCGCAGACCACCGGCTTCGCCTCGCTCGACGTGCTGGCCTTCGACCGCTCGGCCGACGTGCTGCTGATGCTGGTCATCGGCGGCGTGGGCTGGCTCTATGGCGGCGTGGCGGGTGCCATCGTCTTCAAGCTGCTGCAGACCTGGCTGTCGGCCGTGACGCCGCAGTACTGGATGTTCTGGATCGGCCTGATCCTCGTGCTGCTGGTGCTCGTCGGGCGCGACCGCCTGCTCAAGCCGTGGACGTGGTTCGGCGCAAGCAAGGGCAAGAAGGGCGGTGCGGCATGACCGACACCGTGCTTTCCACCCACGGCCTGGTGATGCGCTTCGGCGGCATCACGGCCACCAACAACGTGACGATGGAGCTCAGGCGCGGCGCACGCCATGCGCTCATCGGCCCGAACGGCGCGGGCAAGACCACGCTCATCAACCAGCTCACGGGCGTGCTCACGCCCACCGAGGGCCGCATCACACTGATGGGCGAGGACATCACCTCGCTCGCACCGCACAAGCGCGTGGCGCGCGGGCTGGTGCGCACCTTCCAGATCAACCAGCTGTTCGACTCGATGACGCCGCTCGAAACGCTGGCGCTCGTGGTGTCGCAGCACCAGGGCATCGGCGCGCAGTGGTGGAGGCCGCTGGGTTCGAGCAAGGCCATTGCCGAGCGTGCGGCGCAGTTGCTGGAGCAGTTCCACCTCAGTGACGTGGCGCAACAGCAGGTGAAGCACCTGGCCTACGGCAAGCGCCGCCTGCTTGAAATCGCCATCGCGCTGGCCTGCGAGCCGCGCGTGCTGCTGCTCGACGAACCGGTGGCGGGCGTGCCCGCCGGCGAGCGCGAGGAGCTGCTGCAGACCGTGGCCGCGCTGCCGGCCGACGTGTCGGTGCTGCTGATCGAGCACGACATGGACCTGGTGTTCAGCTTCGCCGACCGCATGACGGTGCTGGTCAACGGCACCCTGCTGACCGAAGGCGACCCTGAGACCATCGCCAACGATCCGAAGGTGAAGGAGGTCTATCTGGGCCACGGGGAGAGCGCGCATGTCTGAACTGCTGCGCATCGAGAACCTGAGCGCCGGCTACGGCGAGGCCGTGGTGCTGCACGACGTGGCCTTCGCGCTCGGCGAGGGACAGACGCTCGCGCTGCTGGGCCGCAATGGCACGGGCAAGACCACGCTGATCAACACGCTCGCGGGCGCTACGCGCCAGCACGGCGGCAGCATCTCGCTGGGCGGGCAGCCACTGCACAAGCTCGCGCCGCACCTGCGCGCGGCGGCCGGCATCGGTTGGGTGCCGCAGGAGCGCAACATCTTCAAGTCGCTGACGGTGCATGAGAACCTCACCGCGGTGGAGAGGCCCGGCAAGTGGAATCCGCAGCGCGTGTACGAGATGTTCCCGCGTCTTGCCGAGCGCAAGACCAACCTCGGCACGCAGCTCTCCGGCGGCGAGCAGCAGATGCTGGCCGTGGGCCGCGCGCTGGTGCTCAACCCCAAGCTGCTGCTGCTCGACGAGCCGCTCGAAGGCCTCGCGCCCATCATCGTGGAAGAGCTGCTGCGCGCCATCCGCCGCATCACGCAGGACGAGGGGCTGGCCGCGATCATCGTGGAGCAGCATCCACAGGCGATCCTCGCGATCTCCGACGAGGCGGTGGTGCTCGACCACGGCACCATCGTCCACACCGACAGCGCGGCCGCGCTGCGCAGCCAGCCGCAGGTGCTCGACCGGCTGCTGGGCGTGGCGCGGTAGCAGACAGACACGACAAACCAAAAAAGGAGACAGACAGATGGCGACCCCGAAGACAGTGTTCAGCGGGGGCGCCATGCTGGCGACCGCCGCATTGTTGCTCGCCGCGTGCGGCACCACCACCGGCCCGAAGAGCCTCTCGCTCGGCGGCAATCCGGCAACGGCCTGCGCGGCGCTGGTCGCGCCGGTCGCTGCGTCGGCGATAGGCCTGCCGAGCGGCGCGGCGACCATCGATTCCGCGACGCTGGTGCCGGCCTCCGCGCTCGCGGTGGCCGAGCGCGGGCCCAGCCCCGCGGCACGCATCACGCCGGCGATGCCCTCGTACTGCAAGGTGCTGGGCCGCATCGCACCTGTCGATGCCAGCGCCCCGCCCATCCTGTTCCAGGCCAACCTGCCGCTCGCGTGGAACGGGCGCAGCGTGCAGTACGGCGGCGGCGGCTTCAACGGCGTGCTGATCACCGGCCTCTCGCTGGTGCCGGCCGCGCGCTTCGACCTGCCCACGCCGCTGGCGCAGGGCTACGTGACCTACGGCACCGACTCCGGCCACCAGAGCGTGGCGGGCCAGCCGCCGCAGGCCTTCGCGCTCAACGACGAGGCACTGGCCAACTTCGCGCACGCCTCGTACAAGAAGGTGCGCGACGTGGCCGTGGCTCTGATGCAGCGCGCCTACGGACAGGCGCCGCAGAAGCTGTACTTCATGGGCAGCTCCGAAGGCGGACGCGAGGCGCTCACGATGGCGCAGCGCTATCCGCAGGACTTCGACGGCATCTTCAGCCGCGTGCCGGTGATCAACTGGACGGGACTGCAGCACGCCGGCACGCGCAACGGCATCGCCACCTTCGGCGAGGGCTGGCTGCGGCCGGCGCAGGTGCAGCTGGTGCACGACGCGGTGCTCGCGTCGTGCGACGCGGCGGACGGCGTGGCCGACCGCATCGTGTCGAACCCGGTGGCCTGCCTGCAGCGCTTCGATCCGGCCGCGCTGCGCTGCGCGGCGGGCACGAGCGGCGATAACTGCCTCAACGATGCGCAGGTGCAGGCGGTGCGCACGCTGCGTACGCCGTGGCGTGCGCCGGTGCCGCTGGCCAACGGCATCAACGAGTACCCCGGCTGGAGCATCGGCGGCGAGGCGACGCCGGCCTTCGCCTCCATGGGGGGCTGGAACGCATGGTGGACCGGCACCGCCGCGCCGACCGTGCCGCCGCAGCCGAGCAACGGCATCGCATGGTTCTACGGCAGCGGCGCGCTGCAGTATTTCTATGCACGCAATCCTTCGCTCGACGTGCGCAACTACCGCGCTGAAGACTACGCCGCGCGCATCGCCACCGTGTCGCAGCTCATGGATTCGACCAACCCCGACCTGAGCGCATTCAATGCCCGCGGCGGCAAGCTGCTGATGTTGGAGCACATGGCCGACTACGCGCAGAGCCCGTTCGCCGGCATCCGCTACTACGAGTCGGTGGTAGCGCGCCTGGGCCGCGACAACGTGGACCGCTTCATGCGCCTTTACACCGCGCCCGGCGTCGACCACGTGGGAAGCGGCGCGCCTGCCAATGTCGACATGCTCGGCGCGCTGGCCGACTGGGTCGAGCGCGGAAAGGCGCCTGGCGGCCTGCAGTTGGTGGAGCAGGAGGTGCAGCCGCCGTTCAAGGTCACGCGTGCGCGTCCGCTGTGCGAGTGGCCGATGTGGCCGCGCTACGTGAGCGGCGACGCCACGCAGGCGGCGAGCTTCCAGTGCAGCAGGTAGCGCGAAGCTCCTGACGGGTCAGATCGCGCAGCCGTCCGGCCCGCACGCGTTCGGCTCCGCGGAGGGCGACTGCGGCGGCGCAACGAACGCGCCGAGCTGAGCCTTCCACTCGTTCGCGCGGCCGAGCCACGGGCCGATGTCGACGCGGCTCGCGGTGCCGTCGGGTTGCGCGAGCACGAAGGTCGGAAAGCCCTGGCCGCCCGCGCGTTGCAGGAACTGGCGGCTCTGCGCAATGTGCCGCGCGGTCGCTTCCCCCGACTGGCTATCGAAGGCCGATGCGAAGGCCGTGGCATCGAAGCCGAGTTCGGCGGCGATCGCCTTCAGCACTTCCACGTCGGCGATGCGGCGGCCCTCGACGTAGTGCGCCTGCTGCAGGCGATGGATCATGTCCAGCCCGCCGCCGGGGCGCAGCGTGTCGGCCGCGAGGATGGCGGTGGTCGGCGGTTCGGAGTCCATCACCGCGCCGGTGTCCCGCAGCAGTCCCTCGAAGTAGCGCTCGCCGAAGGGCTGGCCCGTCATCTCTGCGATGCGATGGTCGTGCGGCATCACGTAGTCGCGCCACTGCGGCGTGATCGGGCGGCGGTTGGCGCCGGTCATCATGCCGCCGCCGTGGAACTCGACCTTCAGGCCCGGCACTTCGCGCGCCGCGTCGACCAGCGGCGCGGCCGCGTAGCACCAGCCGCACAGCGGATCGAAGATGTAGTGCAGCGTGGCGCCGTTGCTCACGGCGTCGTTCATTGCGGCCATTTCATCTCTCCCTTGATGACCTTGGCGCCGAGTTCCAGCGACGAGGCGTCTTCCAGCTTCGGGTAGCGCTTCTTCATCGCGGCGATGAGCGCGGCCGAGTCCTTGGCCTTGGTCGCTTCGACTTCGAAGGCCTTCAGGTAGTCGCGCGTGAACTTCACCGACGCGAGCGAGTAGGGCGCGCTGCCGTTCGCGTTCGGCAGGTAGTGGCCGGGCACCACGGTCTTGGGATGCAGTGCTTCGATGCGGCCCAGTGTCTTGATCCAGTCGAGGCGCGATTCGGGCGTCTGCGTGTCGGCCACCCACACGTGGATGTTGGCCGAGACGGGGATGCCGCCGACCACCGCCTTCAGCGAGGGAATCCACGCGAAGCTGCGCTCGGGCGTGGGGCCGTCGAGGCCTACGACCTGGATCTTGCGGCCCTCGAGCTCGATGCTGTCGCCGGCCAGCGGCTGCGGCACCACCAGCGCCTTGGGCGCGTTGTCCTTCAGGATCGGACCCCAGTGCGCGAGCTTGCCGTCCTTCGAGGCCTTGATGGCGGCCACGGTCTGCGGCGTGGCGACGATCTTCGCGTCGGGGAATGCGGCCTGGATCACGTCGAGGCCGAAGTAGTAGTCGGGGTCGCTGTGGCTGATGTAGACCGTGGTGAGCTTCTTGCCCGTGGCCTTGATCTTCTGCACCAGCGCCTCGGCGTCGTTGCGCTGGAACTGGGCGTCGATCAGCACGGCATCGGTCTGGCCGGTGACGATCTCCGAGGAGACCGGGAACATCGACTTCGCGCCGGGGTTGTACACGTCGAGCTTGAGCGGCTGCGCGGCCTGGGCGGCGAGCGGTGCGACGAGGCCGAAGCTGACGGCGAGGGCGGAGGAGAGGAGGGCTCTGCGGAACATGGCGGCGATCTTTCTGTGCGTGATTCGATTCGGGGTGGATGGGTGACAGCGCTGAATGCCTCGAATATTAGGTTGCGCGAATCGAAACAAAAACCCGACGATCCACAACGGATAGTTTCCAAATCCGGACGAATCTAGACGAATTCGGACGAATCAGTCGCTGGCACGCCGCTCCAGATGCGCCACCAGCAGCTGCGCCGAGGGCGAAAGCTCCGTGTCGCCCCGGAAGCAGATCGCGAACCGCCGCCGCGCCCACGGGTCGGTCAGCGGCATCAGCCGCAGCCCGAAGGCCTCGGCGAAGGGCCGGGCCACCTCGGCAGGCACCACGCTGATCGCCAGCCCGGCGCGCACCACGCGCAGCGCCGCGTCGAAGTTGGACACCAGCACCCGGTACACCAGCGGCTTGCCCGCCACGGCCGCCTCGCGCGCGAGCATGAGCTGCACCGCGCTCAGCGCAGGCATGCCGACGAATTCGTGGTCGAGCACCTGCTCGAAGCGCACGCTCTCGCACTGCGCCACCGGGTGGGACGGATGCGCCACGATGGCGAGGTGGTCGCTGCGATAGTCGCGCCGCTCCAGGCCCTCGAGGTCGGCCGCGTCCCAGCACAGGCCGATGGAGGCGGTGCCCTCGCGGATGCCGCGCACGATCTCGGGGCTCACGCGCTCCTCCATGTCCACGCGGATGTTGCGGTGCGCCGGGTCCTGCAGGAAGTCGGCCACGTCCTCGGCCAGCGACTCGGCCATGACCGAGGCCGAGGCCAGGATGCGCACGTGCCCGCGCACGCCGCCGGCGTACGCCGCCATGTCGCGCTCGATGCGGTTCACGCTGCCGAGCATCGCGCGGGCGTGCTCCAGCAGGGTTTCGCCGGCGGGCGTGGGCACCACGCCCCGGCGCTTGCGCAGCAGCAGCGGCGTGCCGACGGTCTCTTCCAGCTGGGCCAGCCGCTTGCTGATGGCCGAGCCGACGATGCTGGCCTGCTCGCCGGCGCGCGCGATGCTTCGCGTTTCGCAGACGGCGACGAAGAGGCGCAGGGTGGTCAGGTCGAGGTCTCTCATGGTGTTCCGTTCTGGAATCGGATGACTTCCAAAATATAGCTTCTGGATCGATTCGGAACTTCTACCATCCGTCGGGTACTTTCACTCACGACGGAGACAAGACTTGATTCACGCTTTCCTGCCGCCGCGCGCGGTCGTCCGCGAAGTGGGCCTGCGCGACGGCCTCCAGAGCATCGCGCGCGTGCTGCCCACCGAACGCAAGCTCGAATGGATCCGCGACGCGCACGCCGCCGGGCAGCGCGAGATCGAGGTCGGCTCCTTCGTGCCCGCGCACCTGCTGCCGCAGTTGGCCGACACGGCCGAGCTGCTGGCCTATGCGAAGACGCTGCCGGGGCTCTTCGCCTCGGTGCTGGTGCCCAACCTCAAGGGGGCCGAGCGGGCCATCGCCGGCGGGGCCGACCTGATGATCGTGCCGCTCTCGGCGAGTCACGCGCACAGCCTCGCCAACCTGCGCAAGACGCCCGATGAGGTGGTGGCCGAGGTCGGCCGCATCCGCGCGGCGCGCGACGCCGCGGGCTCGAAGACGCTGATCGACGGCGGCGTGGGCACGGCCTTCGGCTGCACGCTGCAGGGCCACGTCGACGCCGAAGAGGTGCTGCGGCTGATGCAGGCGCTGCTCGACGCAGGCGCCGACCGCGTGAGCCTTGCCGACACTGTCGGCTACGCCGATCCGGCGATGGTGCGCAGCCTGTTCGAGCGCGCGCTGCGCATCGCGGGCGACCGGCTCTGGTGCGGCCATTTCCACGACACGCGCGGCATGGGGCTCGCGAATGCGTATGCGGCGCTCGAAGTCGGCATCACGCGCTTCGACGCATGCCTGGCCGGCATCGGCGGCTGTCCGCATGCGCCGGGCGCCAGCGGCAATGTCGACACCGAAGATCTGGTCTTCATGCTGGAGAGCATGGGTGTCGCCACCGGCGTCGACCTGCCGAAGCTGCTCGACCTGCGCCGCCGCGTGGCGGGCTGGCTCGAGGGCGAGACCCTGCAGGGCACGGTGTGGCGCGCGGGCTTTCCGAAGACCTTCACGGCCATGGAAGGCGTCGCGGCATGAGCACGGCAGGCACCGAAGAAAAGCGCCTGCCGCTCGCCGGCATCCGTGTGGTCGAGTTCACGCACATGGTGATGGGGCCGACCTGCGGCATGGTGCTGGCGGACCTGGGGGCGGAGGTCATCAAGGTCGAGCCCATCGAGGGTGACCGCACGCGGCACCTGCTGGGCGCGGGCGCGGGCTTCTTCCCGATGTTCAACCGCAACAAGAAGAGCATCGCGCTCGACCTGCGGCATCCGCAGGGCGTGGAGGCCGCGCTGCGGCTGTGCGTCACCGCCGACGTGGTGGCGCAGAACTTCAAGCCCGGCACCATGGACAAGTACGGCCTGGGCTACGCCGCGCTGGGCAAGCTCAACCCGCGCCTTGTGTACGTGAACCATACGGGCTTCCTGCCCGGCCCCTACGAGCACCGCACCGCGCTCGACGAGGTGGTGCAGATGATGGGCGGGCTGGCCTACATGACGGGCCGCCCCGGCGATCCGCTGCGCGCGGGCACCAGCGTGAACGACATCATGGGCGGCATGTTCGGCGCCATCGGCGCGATCGCCGCGCTCATGCAGCGCACCGAGACCGGCAAGGGCCAGGAGGTGAAGTCGGCGCTGTTCGAGAACAACGTGTTCCTGGTCGGCCAGCACATGCTGCAGTACGCGATCACCGGACAGGCGGCGGCGCCGATGCCCGAGCGCATCTCGGCCTGGGCGCTGTACGACGTGTTCACCGTGAAGGACGGCGAGCAGATCTTCCTCGCTGCCGTGAGCGACGCGCAGTGGAAGACCTTCTGCGAGGCGCTGGGCTTCGATGACCTGAAGGCCGACCTGGCCCTGCGCACCAACAACGACCGCGTGCGCCTGCGGCCCACGCTGCTGGCCGATTTGCGCGAGCGCCTCGCGCAGCGCTCGGCGGCGGAGCTGTCGGCGATCTTCGAGGCCAGCGGACTGCCGTTCGCGCCGATCACGCGGCCCGAGGACCTGTATGCCGATCCGCACCTGAAGGCCACGGGCGGGCTCGCCGACATACGCCTGCCCGACGGCGAGCGTGCCGGCGAGATGGCGCAGACGACGCTGTTCCCGATCACGCTCGACGGCGAGCGCCTCGGCGTGAGGCTGCATCCGCCGACGCTGGGCGAGCACACCCGCGAGTTGCTGGCCGGGCTGGGCTATGCGCACGAGGAGATCGATGCGCTGCACGCCGGATCGGCCGTGGCCTGAGCGACGCACTTATTTCCCAGAACCATAAAGAAGAGAGACAAGACCATGACGAACGCACTTTCCCTGAAGATGAACCGCCGCGCGCTGCTCGGCCTCGGCGCATGCGCCGCCGCAGTGGCCGCATGCCCCGCGCTCGCGCAGGGCTCGGACAAGCCCATCCGTTTCATCCTGCCGATCAGCGCGGGCTCGGGCGTCGACGCCATCGTGCGCGCGGCCGCGCCGGCGCTCGGCAAGGCCTTCGGCCAGCCGGTGGTGATCGAGAACCTGCCGGGCGCGGGCGGCATCACCGGCGCGGCGGCCATCGTCAAGGCCGCGCCGGACGGCCTCACGCTGGGCATGGTGTCGAACAACCACGTCATCAATCCGGCGGTGTTCAGGAAGATGCCCTTCGACGCGATCAACGACGTCACGCCGATCAGCGTGATCGGCGCCACGCCGCTGGTGCTGGTGGCCAACCCGAAGCTGCCCGCGAAGAACGTCCAGGAACTGATCGCGCTGCTGCGCGCGAAGCCGGGCGGCTACAACTACGCCTCGTCGGGCAACGGCACCATCCTGCACCTGGCCGACGAGATGTTCCTGGACGAGGCGGGCGTGAAGGCGCGGCACATTCCCTACAAGGGCACCGGGCCGATGATGACCGACATGATCGGCGGGCAGGTCGAGATGGGCGTGATCGCGCTGCCGGCCGTGCAGCAGCACATCAAGAGCGGCGCGCTGCGCGCCATCGGCCTGTGCGGCGCGCAACGCTCGCCGGCCGCGCCCGACATCCCGACCATCGCCGAGCAGGGGCTGCCCAACTACGCGGTCGAGGGCTGGTTCGCGGTGATCGGGCCGGCGAAGATGCAGCCGGCCGATGTCCAGCGCGTGCACGGCGCCGTGGTTGCTGCGTTCGGCAGCGCGGAGGTGCGCGAGGCGATGGACAGGCAGGGCAATGTCATCAGGCCCACGACGCCGGAGCAGGCCGCGAGCTTCTTCCGCAGCGAGGCAGCGCGCTATGCCGCGCTGGTGAAGAAGGCGAACGTGACGCTGGAATAGCGCAGGCTCAGGCCGCGCTCGTGAACTTGAGCCCCAGGATGCCCGCGATGATCAGCCCCACGCACACCAGCCGCGCGGCGTTCGCGGGCTCGTTGAACAGCACGATGCCCAGCGCCACGGTGCCGACCGCGCCGATGCCGGTCCACACCGCGTAGGCCGTGCCCACCGGCAGCGTGCGCATCGCCCAGCCCAGCAGCACCACGCTGAGCACCATCGAGATCGCGGTGCCGACCGACGGCCAGAGCCTGGTGAAGCCTTCGGTGTACTTGAGGCCGATGGCCCAGCCCATCTCGAGCAGGCCTGCGATGAACAACACGATCCACGCCATGTGCGCTCCTTCTCCTTGGATGAAAGGGACTCTCTAGTTCTCCGGCCGCACGGCACGGTAGAGGGCGCGCACGAAATCCGACTGGGTGATCATGCCGGCCAGCCGCTTTTCAGCGTCGATGATGGGGATATGGTGGTGGCCGCCCTCGGAGAACAGCGGCACCAGGTCGACCACCGGCCGGTCGGCGCTGGCCACGCGCACCTGGCGCGTCATGATCTGGCCCACCACCTCGGGCTTGTTCGACATCACCGTGCGGGTGGCGCGGATCAGGTCGCGCAGCTTGGCCGCGATGCCCTCGTGGTGCTGCAGGTCGAGCTGGCGGAAGAAGTCGGCCTGCGTGACGATGCCCACCACGCGGCGCGTGCGGTCGGTGATCGGCAGGGCCTTGATGCGGCGCTCGTGCATCAGCGCCCAGGCTTCCTGCAGCGGCGTGCCGAACTCCACCGAGATCGGCACCCTGGACATGATGTCCGCGCAGCTCAGCGTGCCGAGGCGGCGCTTGTACGACTCGAGCTCGGTCTCGCGGATCAGCGATTCGAGGTCGTCGCGGCTGATGTCGAGCACCTGGTTGTAGCGGGCCAGCACCGCGTCGATGTCGGCCTGGCTGAAGCGTGCGTCCGAGCCGGGCGGTCGTTGCGCCACCTGCACGTGCGGATAGCGGCGACCCGTGAGCGTGTTGTAGGCCACGCCCGCCAGCACCAGCAGCAGCGAATTGGTGAAGAAGGGGAAGAGGGCCGACGAGAAATGCGTGGTGTGCGTCAGCACCGCGAGCAGTGCCGCGGCGCCGCCGGGCGGATGCAGGCAGCGCGCGCTGAACATCAGGCCGATGGCGCCAGCCACCGCGACGGCGGCGGCCAGCGCGGGGTCTGGAATCCAGTTGGCGGCCGCGATGCCGACCACCGCCGACAGCGTGTTGCCGCCGATGACCGACCACGGCTGTGCCAGCGGACTGGCCGGCACCGCGAACACCAGCACCGCGCTGGCCCCCAGCGGCGCGATCAGCCAGACCGAGGCGGCCAGCGGGCCGGCCAGCCACCGGCACAGCAGCGCGGTGAACAGCAGGCCGATGCCCGCGCCCATGACAGCGCGCAGCCGCTCACGGGCATCGACGGTGGTGCGCGCCGGCAGCCATGCGCGCGCGTGGGTCAGGATTGCCGGGAAGCGCATCGCCATGTCTGCCTCAGCCTTCGTGCGCCACCTTGCGCCCGATGTCGGGCCAGCGGTCGTGCAGCCACACCCAGGCGACCAGCCCGATGCCGAGCATGCCCATGGAGGTGAGCGCCAGCGCGAGCGTGGAGTGCATCACCAGCGGCGCCACCGCGCCGGCCACGATGCCGTTGGCGGTGGAGCCGATCACCGCCTGCAGCGACGAGGCCATGCCGCGGCGCTCCGGGTGCAGGTCGAGCACCAGCAGCGTGACCACCGGCACCATCAGCGCCCAGCCGAAGGCGAACACCGCCAGCGGCCACAGCGCCCATGCCACGTGCGCCTGGAAGAAGGTGTTGGCCACCACGTTGACCACCGAGGTGGCCAGCATGATCACGAAGCCGTCGCGGATCTGCCGCTTCGGCGCCACCTTGCCGGCCATGCGCCCGCTGGCGCGCGCGCCGAGCATGATGCCGCCGATGGTCAGCAGGAAGAACCAGAAGAACTGCTGCGGCTGCAGCGCGAGGTGGTCGCCGAGGAATGCGGGCGCGGCCAGCACGTAGAGGAACATGCCGTTGAAGGGCACGCCGCTGGCGAAGGCCAGCAGCAGGAAGCGCGGGTCGGAGCACAGGTCCCAGTAGCCGCGCATCAGGTGCCGCACCTGGAAAGGCTGGCGGTGGTCCTTGTGCAGCGTCTCGGGCAGCAGCTTGTAATTGGCCGCGAACAGCACCACGCCCACCGCCACAAGGAACCAGAACACCGCGTGCCAGCCCGCGTGCACGAAGAGAAAACCGCCCACGATGGGCGCGATGGCCGGTGCCACGCCGAAGTAGATCGTGACCTGGCTCATCACCCGCTGCGCCTCGGCGGGCGGGAACATGTCGCGGATCACCGCGCGCGAGACCACGATGCCCGCGCCGGTCGACAGGCCCTGCAGGCCGCGGAAGAGCACCAGTTGCGTGATGTTCTGCGAGAGCGCGCAGCCCAGCGATGCCAGCGTGAACACCGCCAGGCCCCACAGCACCACGGGGCGGCGACCGAAGCTGTCCGACAGCGCACCGTGGAACAGATTCATGAACGCGAAGCCGAAGAGGTAGGCCGAGAGCGTCTGCTGCATCTCGGCCGGCGTCGCGCCGATGGAGCGGGCGATGCCCGAGAAGGCCGGGATGTAGGTGTCGATGGAGAAGGGCCCGAGCATGCCGAGCACCGCGAGCAGCACGGCAAGCGCCCAGCGCGGGGCCTGCCAGAGTTTGTCTGCATCGGGATTCATGGTGAGGTTTGCTCCATTCTTCTTATGCGAGTCTTGCGAGTACCAAAAAAGAAAGCGCCCTTGCGGGCGCCTCCTCGTCGGGAAAATACCGGGAGACCGGATCAGAGCGTATCAATAAAGCTGCGCAGCTTGTCCGAACGCGACGGATGCTTGAGCTTGCGCAGGGCCTTCGCCTCGATCTGGCGGATGCGCTCGCGGGTCACGTCGAACTGCTTGCCGACTTCTTCCAGCGTGTGGTCCGTGCTCATCTCGATGCCGAAGCGCATGCGCAGCACCTTGGCTTCGCGCGGCGTGAGGCTGTCGAGGATGTCCTTGACCACGTCGCGCAGGCCGGCCTGCATCGCGGCTTCGATGGGAGCCGTGTTGCTGCTGTCCTCGATGAAGTCGCCCAGGTGCGAATCGTCGTCGTCGCCGATGGGGGTTTCCATCGAGATCGGCTCCTTCGCGATCTTCATGATCTTGCGGATCTTGTCTTCCGGGATCTCCATCTTCGCGGCCAGGATGCCGGCGTCGGGCTCGAAGCCGAACTCCTGCAGATGCTGGCGCGAGATGCGGTTCATCTTGTTGATCGTCTCGATCATGTGCACCGGGATGCGGATGGTGCGCGCCTGGTCGGCGATCGAGCGGGTGATGGCCTGGCGGATCCACCACGTCGCGTAGGTCGAGAACTTGTAGCCGCGACGGTATTCGAACTTGTCGACCGCCTTCATCAGGCCGATGTTGCCTTCCTGGATCAGGTCGAGGAACTGCAGGCCGCGGTTCGTGTACTTCTTGGCGATGGAGATCACGAGGCGCAGGTTGGCCTCGATCATTTCCTTCTTGGCGTCGCGCGAGGACGATTCGCCCTCGTTCATGCGCTTGTTGATGTCCTTCAGCTCCGACAGCGGCACCACCACGCGCGACTGGATGTCGGCGAGCTTCTGCTGCAACTCTTGCACCGGTGGGATGTTGCGCGACAGCACCATGCTCCAGGGCTTGCCGGCGGCGGCCTGTTTCTCGACCCACTTCAGGTTCAGCAGGTTGGAGGCGATGCGGTTGCCGTTCTTGTCGTAGCCGCTGAAGTCGCGGATGAACTCGTCCTGCGGGAAGCCGCACTTGTCCACGATGATGCGGCGCAACTCGCGCTCCTTCTTGCGGACGTCGTCCACCTGCGTGCGCACCAGGTCGCACAGCTTCTCGATGGTGCGGGCGGTGAAGCGGATGGTCATCAGCTCGTCGGACACGGCCTGCTGGGCCTTGGCGTACGCCGGCGTGCCGTAGCCTTCCTTCTCGTAGATCTTGTGGATCTTCTCGAACAGCTCGGCGATGCGGTCGAAGCGCGAGAGGGCCTCGTTCTTGAGTTCCTCGAGCTTCTTGGTCAGGGCCTTGGAGCCGCCCTTGCCGTCGTCGTCGTCTTCCTCGTCGAATTCGTCGAAGTCTTCCTCGGCCACGTAGTCGTCGGCCTCGTTGGGGTTCGAGAAGCCGTCGACGATGGTCGAGATGACGACCTTGCCTTCACGGATCTCGCCGGCCAGGCGCAGGATCTCGGCGATGGTGGCGGGGGAGGCCGAAATGGCTTCCATCATGGCCATCAGGCCGCCTTCGATGCGCTTGGCGATCTCGATTTCGCCTTCGCGCGTCAGCAGCTCGACCGTGCCCATCTCGCGCATGTACATGCGCACCGGGTCGGTGGTGCGGCCGAATTCGCTGTCCACCGTGGAGAGCGCGGCTTCGGCTTCTTCCTCGGCTTCTTCCACCGTGGTGGCGGTGGGCGCGGTGTTGTTCAGCAGCAGGGTTTCGGCGTCGGGCGTCTGCTCGTACACCGCCACGCCCATGTCGTTGAGCATGGTGACCACGACTTCCATGGTCTCGGCGTCGACCAGCTTGTCGGGAAGGTGGTCGGAGATTTCGCCGTGCGTCAGGTAGCCGCGCGTCTTGCCCAGCGTGATCAGGGTCTTCAGGCGCGAGCGGCGCTTGGCCAGGTCTTCTTCGGAGAGCACGGTCTCGTCGAGGCCGAACTCCTTCATCAAGGCGCGTTCCTTCGCCTTGCTGATCTTCATGCGAAGCGGCTTGACCTTTTCCTCGGTCGCAGCGGCCGCGGGCTCGTCACCCGCCAGATCGTCCTCGATGTCCGACAGGTCGACGTCGCTCTCGGGGGCTTCCTTGTCGGCCTTGGGCTTGCGGCCGCGCTTGGCGCCGGTGGTGGTCGAGGCGGCGCCGGCGGCCTTGGGCGGGCGGCCGACCTTCTTGGCTGCCGGAGCGGCTGCTTTCTTGGGATCTTCGAGGGAGGTCGATTTCGTGGGCACGGTTTTCACTTTCGTAGCGGCGGCCGATTTGGATGCGGCGGCAGCCGTCTTGGTTGCCGGCTTTGCGCTGGCTTTCAACGGTTTTTCTGTTGCGGGCTTGGTGGCGACGCTTTTGGCAAGTGAAGGAGCAGGCTTCTTTGAACTGGGCATACGACCTCGTTACGGCAAGAAAAGACAAGCGGAATCACAGGCGCACCGTCACGCGGACAGCGCCACCGAGCCCATGCACAGGCATGGACTGGAAACAATTGGGAAAGAGGAATTAATTCCTCAACAGGCAAGATGTCGGGCGAACATTTGGTGTGCAGTCCTTGCGGTTATTGGCCCTTTCCGCCGGAATCTACCGTTGGAGTGCGTTGCGCTAGGGGCCGGCCCGGAGGTGCTGCTGTCGCTCTTGCCTAATTTCGCCAGTTGCGAAGCCCTACATTATAGCGTGTTGCGCAAATTTCAAGCAGTTTCTGATCCCGACGCGCGCAATCGGGCTCGCAATTCGAGCCGCCGCGCCTGGATTGCCCTGAAACGATCGGGTGCATCGGGGTCTTTCCCGAAAGCTGCAATTGCCTCGTTCTCCTGCTTTTTCAAGAGCTCCTCGAGCATGAAATCGAGCACGCTGGCGAGCTCCCGGGCGGCGTCGGCCAGGTGCTGGGCTTCCTCGCCCTCGGGAATGGGACCGGCCTCGGCGACGGACATCAGCCGCTCGGCCAGGGCTTCGAATTCGAGCCCACGCAGGCCTTCGCGCAAGGCCGCCCAGGGCTGGACGCCGTGCTCGTGCAATTGGCTGTCGAGCCAGGTGAAGAGGGCGCCGTGCTGGCCGGGCAGGTCGCACAGCATCACGTGGAGCTCGTGCGACAGCGCTTCCCACTGGGCCATGTTCGACAGCAGCAGCCGTACCGCCACGTCAGGACGGCTCGGCGGCGCGCCGCGTCCGCGCAGCGGCTCGATGGGCTCCTCGAACTTCCCGCCCCAGCGCTTGCCGCCCTTGCCCGTGAACTTGCGCTGCTGGAACTTGGGCTTGCTATCGCTTTCATAGCGGGGCGGCTCATAGTCCTGCGGCGGAGGCATGTCCGGGTAGTAGTCGTCTCCGCCTGCGTCGCCGTAGCTCGGGGGCTCGTCGTGGCGCCGCTGCTGCGCGGGAGCGCCGCCGGCCTTGCGCGGACCGGGCGTGGAGGCCCACAGCTCCGACAGCGCGGATGCGTCGAGCTGAACCAGCGTCGCGATCTCGCTCAGCAGCTGTCGTTTCAGCGCGCCGTCGGGCATCGCGCCCCAGAGCGGGCGCACGTTGCTCGTCATGTGGGCGCGGCCTTCGGCGGTGGTCAGGTCGCAGCCTTCGCGGGCGGCTTCGATCATGAAGCGCGACAACGGCGTGGCTTCGTTGACGAAGCGGGCGAAGGCCTCGGCGCCGTGCTCGCGGATGAAGCTGTCGGGGTCGTGCTCCGTCGGGAGGAACAGGAACTTGATGCTGCGCACGTCGGTGGCATAGGGCAGCGCGCCGTCGAGTGCCTTGCGGGCGGCGCGGCGGCCGGCGGCGTCGCCGTCGAAGCTGAACACCACCGATTCGGTGAAGCGGAAGAGCTTCTGCACGTGCTCCGTCGTGCAGGCCGTACCGAGCGTGGCCACGGCGTTCGGAAAGCCCAGCTGCGCCAGCGCCACCACGTCCATGTAGCCCTCGGTGACGAGCGCATAGCCCCGGTCGCGGAAGGCCGAGCGGGCTTCGTAGAGGCCGTAGAGCTCGCGGCCCTTGCTGAACACCGGCGTCTCGGGCGAATTCAGGTACTTGGGCTTCTCGTCGCCCAGCACGCGGCCGCCGAAGCCGATGCATTCGCCCTTCACGTTGCGGATGGGGAACATCACGCGGTCGCGGAAGCGGTCGTAGCGCTTGGCTTCTTCCTCGCTGAGCTTGCCTTCCTCGTTGTTGACGATCACCAGGCCGCTCTCGGCGAGAAGCGGGTCGTCGTAGTCGGGAAACACGCTCGCCAGGGCGCGCCAGCCGGCCGGCGCATAGCCGATGCCGAACTGCTTGGCCACCTCGCCCGAGACGCCGCGGCCCTTCAGGTATTCGATGGCGCCGGGGGCCTGCCGCAGGTGCTTGCGATAGGCGTCGCCGGCCTTCTCGAGCACGTCGGTCAGCGTGGCCTGCTTCTGACGCTGGCTGGCGGCGCGGGCGCGCTCGGCGGGGGAGACGTCGTCCTCGGGCACCTGCATGCCGTATTGGCCGGCGAGGTCGTGGACCGCCTCGACGAAACCCATGCCCGCGTGTTCCATCAGGAAGCCGATGGCGTTGCCATGCACTCCGCAGCCGAAGCAGTGATAGAACTGCTTGGTCGGGCTGACGGAGAAAGAGGGCGATTTCTCGCCGTGGAACGGGCACAGCCCCATGAAATTGGCGCCGGCCTTCTTGAGCTGCACATAGCGGCCGACGATCTCGACCACATCGGCGCGCGCGATGAGTTCCTGGATGAATGAAGCGGGGATGGTCATGTAGGCGAAGAGCGGCAAATCATACGCAAGCAGCCGAAGGTTCACCGCCGGGCGGCATACTGAAAGCGACCGGAATCCACGCATGACGACGCCCAAACCGCTGCAACACGTCGCGCCGCTGCTGCGCCATCCCCTCAGATTCTTCTGGGACGCCCTCAAGGAATTCCGCGCCAACCAGGGCCTGCTGCTCGCGGGCGCGGTGGCGTACTACGCGTTGCTGTCCATCGTGCCGCTGCTGATCGTGAGCGTGATCGCGCTGTCTCATGTCATCGAGCAGGCCGAGCTGCTGCGCACCATCGGGCGGTACCTCGAATGGCTGCTGCCGGGGCAGTCGAAGGCCATCGTGGCGGAACTGTCGAGCTTCCTGGACCACCGCGACGTGCTCGGCCCGGTGCTGCTGGTGACGATGATCTTCTTCAGCTCGCTGGCCTTCAGCGTGCTCGAAAGCGCGATGGCGGTGATCTTTCACCACCGCAAGGCCGACCACAAGCGGCACTTCCTGGTGTCGGTGGCCATGCCCTACGTCTACATCCTGTGCCTGTGCGTGGGGCTGCTGCTGGTCACGCTGGTGTCGGGGGCGCTGCAACTGGTGGGACAGGAAAGCGTCGACCTGCTGGGGCGCAGCTGGTCGCTTTCGGGCATTTCGGGGCTGCTGCTTTACCTGCTGGGGCTGGGCGGCGAGATCTTCATGCTGACTTCGCTCTACCTCGTGATGCCGGCCGGGCGCATGTCGCTGCGCCACGCGCTGCTTGGCGGCGTGACGGCCGCGCTGCTGTGGGAGGCCACGCGGCGGGTGCTGATCTGGTATTTCTCGACGCTGTCGCAGGTGAACGTGGTCTACGGCTCGCTCACCACGGCCATCGTCGTGCTGCTGAGCCTGGAGATCGCCGCCACGCTCGTGCTGCTCGGGGCCCAGGTGATCGCGCAGTACGAGCGCCTGGACCGCACCGGCAGCACGAAGCTGCCGGAATCCGAAAGGGTCAGCGGGGAGCCAGTCGAATCGCTCCGTCCAGGCGGATCACCTCGCCGTTGAGCATGTCGTTCTCGATGATGTGCTTGGCGAGCTTGGCGTAGTCCTCGGGCGTACCAAGGCGCGAAGGGAAGGGCACGCTGGCGGCCAGCGCGTCCTGCACTTCCTGCGGCATGCCGAACAGCATGGGCGTGCCGAAGATACCGGGAGCAATGGTCATGTTGCGGATGCCGCTGCGCGCGAGGTCGCGGGCGATGGGCAGCGTCATGCCGACCACGCCGCCCTTCGAGGCGCTGTAGGCGGCCTGACCGATCTGGCCGTCGTAGGCCGCGACCGAGGCGGTGGAAATCAGCACGCCGCGCTCGCCGGTGGCTTCGGGCTCGTTCTTGCCCATGGCGTCGGCCGCCAGGCGGATCATGTTGAAGCTGCCGATCAGGTTGACCGTGACGGTCTTGCTGAACACGGCCAGCGCGTGCGGGCCGTTCTTGCCCACCGTCTTCTCGGCCGGCGCGATGCCGGCGCAGTTGACGAGGCCAACCAGCTTGCCGAGCTTGAGCGCAGCGGCCACGGCCGCCTGGCCGTCGGCCTCCTGGCTCACGTCGCACTTGACGAACACGCCGCCGATTTCCCTGGCGACGGCTTCGCCCTTTTCGGCCTGCATGTCGGCAATGACCACCTTGCCGTCGTTCGCGGCCAGCATGCGCGCCGTGCCTTCGCCGAGGCCCGAAGCGCCACCGGTCACGATAAAAACCTTGCCGTCGATCTGCATAAAAGTCTCCTGAGATGAGCCTTTCATTATCGAAGACGCGAAGCGCAGGCCAGGAACACCGTGGAACCGGCTTCGCCGGGCCGCGGGTGTTGCCCCCGGTAGGGGGAGGCGAAGCGACACGAAGTGCGCGTAGCCTGGGAGCGAGCAACAGGTATAAAAAAAGGCCTCGTCGTGAGACGAGGCCCTGAATTGGATCCGTGAGGACCCAAGGAGACAACTGGTGGTGGTCGGTTGCTTAGCGCTTGCGCGAAGCGGTGGCGGTCTTCGCAGCGGCGACGGCTTGGGTCGACACGGCGTTGAAGTTGGCTTCGGCGACGTCAGAAGCTTGCTTGACAGCCTTTTGAACCGATTCGAAAGCGTTGTTGGCGGCAGCCACGGCGCTCTTCAGGACGGCAACGGCGGTTTCCGAACCGGCGGGAGCGTTCTTGGAAGCACTGTCGACCAGGCCGACGA
The DNA here is from genome assembly GCF_003965815.1 of Variovorax gossypii. Taxonomy (GTDB): domain Bacteria; phylum Pseudomonadota; class Gammaproteobacteria; order Burkholderiales; family Burkholderiaceae_C; genus Variovorax; species Variovorax gossypii. The sequence goes on from NZ_RXOE01000008.1 coordinate 75,633, forward strand.
AGGCTTGCTGGGCTTCCGAGGCCTTGGCTTCGAAGGCCTTGGTGAACTCGGCGCCGGTGCCTTGGGCGATGTCGTACAGGTGACGGCTGTAGGCGGCGGTCTTTTCGGCCAGGGGCTGGAACAGGCTGGCTTGCAGCGTCAGCAGTTCTTGCGCGTCCTTGACGCTCAGGGCAGCCTGGGCGGTGTTCTGGGCTTCGGCCAGGGCGGCCTTCGAAGCGGTCACGTTCAGTTCGACGAGCTTCTCGACGCCTTCGAAAGCCTTGGTGGTCAGGCCGAAGAGGGTTTCGAGGTTTGCTTTTTGAGCGGCGAGGATTTGGTCAGCGGTCAGGGCCATTTGAGATCTCCAGAAGGGATGATTGAGTGGTCGGTTCACGTTGCGCTGTCTCGCTGTTCATGTTGCGGTGCAGCATGGCCTCAAGTATAGGCAGCTGAGTTTTGCGATCAAGAGGTTTTTGCTGCCGTGCAGCAATTTAGAAGCCGTCATCTAAATCCGGCTGCCGGGCGGTCTCCAAGGTTGCTTTCCGCGGAAGGCGCCGCTGGCAAAATCCGCCGCGATGAGTGCTCCCACCACCAAACCCACTCCCCATACGCGCAGCGGCTACCGCGCATTCCGCAGCATCCCGACGCGCTGGGCCGACAACGACATGTACGGCCACGTCAACAACGTCGTCTACTACAGCTGGTTCGACACGGCGGTGAATGCGCTGTTGATCGAGCGCGGCGCGCTCGATATCCACCAGGGCCAGACCGTCGGCTTCGTGGTGGAGACGCAGTGCAACTACTTCGCGCCGATCGCGTTCCCGCAGACGGTGGAGGCGGGCATCCGGGTGGCCCAGGCGGGCCGGTCCAGCGTGCGCTACGAGATCGCCCTCTTCGCCGAGGGCTCCGATAGCGCCGCGGCGCAGGGCCACTTCATCCACGTCTACGTGGACCGCGCCACGCAGCGCCCGGTGCCGCTGCCTGAGGCGCTGCAGCAGGTGGTCGACTCGCTCAGGGCCTGAGCGAGCCGGTCTCCCGCGCGGAAGACCTTACATGGTCTTCTTCATGGCCTTGATCTCGGCCTTGCCCTGGGCTTCGTCAGCCTTGGCCTGCTTCTCGCAAGCGGTCTTGGCTTCGCCCTTCTGGTCGTCGCACTTTTCCTTCGCGACTTCGTAGGTGGCCTTCACCTTTTCCTCGGCCACCTTGCGGGCGTGGCTGTCGCTGGGCTGGTATTGCTGCTCGAGTTCGGCCTTGGCGACATCTTCCTTGCCCTTGGCTTCCTTCATGCAGACGTCCTTGGCGTTGTCCTTCATGGTGCCGCACTGGGTCTTGGCGACCTTGTAGTCGGCCTCGATCTTTTCCTTGGCGACCTTGTATTCGTCCTTGGTCATGGCACTGGCCTGCGTCGCGATGAAACAGGTGGAGGCGAGGGCCAGCATGAGAAGGTGCTTTTTCATGGGATGTTCTCCTTCGGGGATTGGATGGATGGGATCGGATCGGATTCGGCAGGGGAGAGTCCGGCGGCGCTCAGTAGCGCTCGAACCAGAGCGCGTCCGGCGAGCGGCCGTCGCGCGATTCCCAGTCCTTGACCTGCTTCTCGGCTTCGTCGCGGCTGATGCCGTGGCGCTCCTGGATGCGGCCGAGCAGCTGGTCGCGCTTGCCGGCGATGACGTCGAAGTCGTCGTCGGTCAGCTTCCCCCACTGCTCCTTGACCTTGCCCTTGAGCTGCTTCCAGTTGCCTTCGATGGTGTCCTTGTTCATGCGAATCTCCTTTGAGGCTGTTGACTCGGCGGGGCTTCGTCCGCCGCCGTGAAATCACTGTCGCCCGGGGTATTCGCCCTGCCGGTAGGACGTGCTGTCCGGCCCCCGTAGGCAGAGGCCGACGCGCGCCGTGATAATCGAACGGCCGCCGAAAGATTGAGACAACGCGCCCAGCACCATGATCATTCACAGCCTGCTCGACACCGACCTCTACAAGTTCACGATGATGCAGGTGGTCCTGCATCACTTCCCGGGCGCCAGGGTCGAGTACCGCTTCAAGTGCCGCAACCCGGGTGTCGACCTCGCCCAGTTCGCCGGGCAGATCCGCGAAGAGGTGCGGGGGCTGTGTTCGCTGCAGTTCCGCGACGCCGAACTGGCCTACCTGCGCTCCATGCGCTTCATCAAGAGCGACTTCGTCGACTTCCTGGGGCTCTTCCGGCTCAACGAGAAGTACATCAACATCATTCCCCAGCCCTCGGGCGAGCTCGAGATCCGCATCAAGGGGCCGTGGCTGCACACCATCCTGTTCGAGATCCCGGTGCTGGCCATCGTCAACGAGGTCTATTTCCGCAACACGCAGAAGAACCCCAACTTCCAGGAAGGCCGCCGGCGGCTCGAGACCAAGATCGCCCAGCTGCAGGAAGCCGGCCTCGGCGACCTGAAGATCGCCGACTACGGCACGCGCCGCCGCTTCTCCAAGGACTGGCACGAGGAAGTGCTGCGCACCGCGGCCGCCCGCCTAGGCGCCGTCACCTCGCCGCCGGTGCAGGCGCCGCCCGGCGCCCGGCTGCCGCAGCTGGCGGGCACCAGCAACGTGCTGTACGCCATGAAGCTCGGCATGATCCCGCTGGGCACCATGGCCCACGAATACCTGCAGGCCTGCCAAGCGCTCGGCCCGCGGCTGCGCGACAGCCAGATCTTCGGTTTCGAGAGCTGGGCGCGCGAGTACCGCGGCGACCTGGGCATCGCGCTGTCCGACGTGTACGGCATGAGCGCCTTCCTGCGCGACTTCGACCTGTACTTCTGCAAGCTCTTCGACGGCGCCCGCCACGACAGCGGAGACCCCTTCGTCTGGGGCGAGCGCATGCTGGCGCACTACATCGCCAACCGGGTCGATCCGCGCACCAAGACGCTGATCTTCAGCGACGGCCTCACGGTGCCGCGCACCATCGAGCTCTACCAGCAGTTCCGCGGCCGCTGCCAGCTGGCCTTCGGCATCGGCACCAATCTCACCAACGACCTGGGCTACGAGCCGCTGCAGATCGTCATCAAGATGATCGAGTGCAACGGCCAGCCGGTGGCCAAGCTGTCGGACACGCCGTCCAAGAACATGTGCGAGGACGAGAAATACCTGGCCTACCTGCGCCAGGTCTTCGAGATCGAACAACCCCCGGCGTGAAGGCTGTACTGACCTGTCTGGTACGGTACGGCCTCCCCATGCAAAAAAAGATCCGACCGAAGGCGGCCGCGCTGCCGTTGCTGTTCCTGTTTCCCGCCCTGGCTTCGGCCGCCGAGTTCGACGGCGGCAGCCTCTCTCCGCTGTGGGGCGTGCCGTTCGCGGGCATCCTGCTGTCGATCGCGCTGCTGCCGCTGCTGGCACCGGCGTTCTGGCACCACCACTACGGCAAGGTCTCGGCCGCCTGGGCGCTGGCCTTCCTGGTGCCTTTCGCGGCGGCCTTCGGCGTGCAGTTCGCCGGCGTGCAGTTCGTGCACGCGCTGGTGGCCGAATACATCCCGTTCATCATCCTGCTGACCGCGCTCTTCACGGTGGCGGGCGGCATCCACATCCGCGGCAACCTGCGCGGCGCGCCGGGGCTGAACACGGCGATCCTCGCCATCGGCGCGGTGCTCGCGAGCTTCATGGGCACCACGGGGGCGTCGATGCTGCTGATCCGGCCGCTGATCCGCGCCAACGACAACCGCGTGCACAAGGTGCACGTGATCGTGTTCTTCATCTTCATCGTGTCGAACGCGGGCGGCGCGCTCACGCCGCTGGGCGATCCGCCGCTGTTCCTGGGCTTCCTGAAGGGCGTGGGCTTCTTCTGGACCGCGCAGAACATCCTGTTCGAAACGCTCTTCATCCTGGCTGTGCTGCTCGCGCTGTTCTACGCGGTCGACCGCCACTACTACCGCAAGGAAGGCGTGCTGCCCTTCGACCCCACGCCCGACACGCCGGGCATCGGCTTCGACGGCGCCGCCAACTTCTGGCTGCTGGGCGGCGTGGTCGCGCTGGTGCTGCTCAGCGGCTTCTGGAAGTCGCCCGTGGTCTTCGATGTGTTCGGTACCGAGGTCGGCCTGCCGGGGCTGGTGCGCGACGTGGGGCTGGCGGTGATCGCGGTGGTTTCGTACAAGCTCACCTCGCCCAAGGTGCATGCCGACAACCAGTTCGAATGGGGCCCGATGGCCGAGGTGGCCAAGCTGTTCGCGGGCATCTTCCTGACCATCATCCCGGTGATCGCGATGCTCAAGGCGGGCACGCAGGGGCCGTTCGGCGCCATCGTCTCGGCCGTGACGCGCGCCGACGGCCAGCCCGACCCGGCGATGTACTTCTGGGCCACCGGCGTGCTGAGCTCCTTCCTCGACAACGCGCCGACCTACCTGGTGTTCTTCAACACCGCGGGCGGCGACCCGGCGGCGCTGATGACCACCTACGCGAGCACGCTGGCCGCCATCTCGGCCGGCGCCGTGTTCATGGGCGCCAACACCTACATCGGCAACGCGCCCAACCTCATGGTCAAGGCCATCGCCGAAAGCCGCGGCGTGCGCATGCCGAGCTTCTTCGGCTACATGGCGTGGTCCGTCGTCATCCTGGTTCCGCTGTTCGTCCTTTCCACCTTCCTCTTCTTCCGCTGAGAGACAAATCATGAGCAAGCCCAAGATCCTGGTCGCGCGCGCGATCTTTCCCGAGACCATCGAGCGCCTGTCGCAGCAGTTCGAGGTCGAGTCGAACCAGTCGGACGAGAGCTGGAGCAAGGAGCAGCTGATCGCGAAGCTGCAGGGCAAGCAGGGCGCCTTCACCACCGGCAGCGAGCGCATCGACGCCGCGGTGCTCGACGCCTGCCCCGACCTGAAGATCTGCGCCAACATGGCCGTGGGCTACAACAATTTCGACGTCGACGCGATGGCCGCGCGCGGCGTGCTGGGCACCAACGCGCCCGACGTGCTGACCGAGACCACGGCCGATTTCGGCTTCGCGCTGCTGATGGCCACGGCCCGCCGCATCGCCGAGAGCGAACACTTCCTGCGCGCGGGCAAGTGGCAGAAGTGGAGCTTCGACATGTTCGCTGGCTCGGACATCCATGGCTCCACGCTCGGCATCATCGGCATGGGCCGCATCGGGCAGGGCATCGCCAGGCGCGGCGCGCACGGCTTCGGCATGAAGGTGGTCTATCACAACCGCTCCAGGCTCGACGCCGCGCTCGAGGCCGAATGCAAGGCCAGCTACGTGGGCAAGGAAGAGCTGCTGAAGACGGCCGACCACGTGGTGCTGGTGGTGCCTTACTCGCCGGCCTCGCACCACACCATCGGCGCGGCCGAGATCGCGCTGATGAAGCCGACCGCCACGCTGATCAACATCGCGCGCGGCGGCATCGTCGACGACGCGGCGCTGGCCGTGGCGCTGCGCGAGAAGCGCATCGCCGCCGCCGGCCTCGACGTGTTCGAAGGCGAGCCGAAGGTGCATCCCGACCTGCTGACCGTGCCCAACGTGGTGCTGACGCCGCACATCGCCAGCGCCACCGTGCCCACGCGCCGCGCCATGGCCGACCTCGCGGCCGACAACCTCATCGCGTACTTCGGCGGCAAGGGCCCGCTGACGCCCGTGACGCCGGTTCCGGCGGCCAGCAAGTAAGCAGAGAGGCAGCACCGCAACCTTGGACGCCTCGCTGATCCTCGTCGGACTGGCCGTGCTCGCGGCCATCCAGCTCGTGCTGGTGATCTGGCTGCTGGCCCGCCGGCAGCCGCCGCCCGACCTCAGCGAGGTGTCGCGCATGCTGGCCACGCTGGGCGCGGCCAACGAGCGCACCGAGCGCGAACTGCGTCGCGAGATCGCTGAAAGCTCGCGCGGCGCCCGGCAGGAGATCTCGCAGGCCTTCGCCACCTTCCAGCAGGCGCTGGTCCAGCAGGGCGCCGAAGCCACGCGCACGCAGAACGCCCAGCTCGACGCCTTCGCGCTGCAGCTCGCATCGCTGCAGAAGACGCTGGCCGACACGCTCAACAACCAGCTGCAGGGCCTCAGTGAAGCGAACGCGCGGCGCCTGTCCGAAGTGCGCGCCACGATGGAAGCGCAGCTTGCGCAGCTGCAGCAGACCAATGCCGCCAAGCTCGACGAGATGCGCAAGACCGTCGACGAGAAGCTGCAGAGCACCCTCGAGGCCCGCCTGGGCGAGAGCTTCAGGCAGGTGGCCGACCGGCTGGAGCAGGTGCACAAGGGCCTGGGCGAAATGCAGACGCTGGCCGTGGGCGTCGGCAGCCTGCAGCGCGTGCTGACCAACGTGAAGACGCGCGGCATGTTCGGCGAGGTGCAGCTCGAGGCGCTGCTCGAGCAGGTGCTCACGCCCGAGCAGTACGCCCGGCAGATCGAGACCAAGCCGCGCAGCGGGCAGCGCGTGGATTTCGCCATCCGCTTCCCGGGCCGCGGCGACGACGGCGCGCCGGTGTGGCTGCCCATCGACGCCAAGTTTCCGCGCGACGACTACGAGCGACTCATCGACGCGCACGAACGCGCCGACGCCGCGGGCGCCGATCTGGCCGCCAAGGCGCTCGAAGCGCGCATCCGCACCGAGGCCAAGTCGATCGCCGACAACTACCTCGCGGCGCCGCACACCACCGATTTCGCGATCCTGTTCCTGCCCGTCGAAAGCCTCTATGCGGAAGTGCTGCGCCGGCCCGGCCTGATGGACGCGCTGCAGCGCCAGCACCGCGTGACGCTGGCCGGCCCGACCACCTTGCTCGCGATGCTCAACAGCCTGCACATGGGCTTCCGCACGCTGGCGCTGGAACGCCAGGCCTCCGAGGTCTGGAAGGTGCTGGGCGCGGTGAAGACCGAATTCGAGCGCTACGGCGAATGGGTCGCCCGCATCAAGGAGCAGGTGGCCAAGGCTTCCGACACCATCGACAAGGCCGACACGCGCGCCCGGCAGATGCGCCTGGCGCTGCGCAAGGTCGAGGCACTGCCCGAGGCGCAAGCCCAGGCGCTGCTGCCACCCACCACCTCCGGCACCGAAGCCGACAACAACGAGAAAGAAGAGGGCGAAAACTCCCCGTGAAAGGTTCCGAACTGCTGCGTGTCATCGGCGCCCAGGTGTGCCTGCACGCGACCATGGCCGGCATGCGGCTCGCCACGCCGCTGCTGGCACTTCAACAGGGGTACAGCGCGGCCGCGGTCGGCGTGCTGATCTCATTGTTCGCGCTGACCCAGGTTTTCCTCGCCTTGCCGGCCGGGCGCTTCGCCGACCGGTATGGCTTCAAGCGGCCGCTCTGGCTTTCGGTGATCGCTGCGGTCGTCGGCGCGGGGCTGGTGGTGATCTTCCCGGTGTTCCCGGTGATGTGCCTTGCGGCGCTGCTGACCGGCGGCGCAACCGGCGCGACGGTGATCGCGCTGCAGCGGCACGTGGGCCGCTCGGCCACCAACGCGACGCAGCTCAAGCGCGTGTTCAGCTGGCTCGCCATCGCACCGGCCGTGGCCAACTTCGTCGGGCCGTTCCTGGCGGGGATGCTGATCGACCACGCGGGCCGCACGCCCGCCGACATGCTCGCGTTCCGTATTTCCTTCGGCGTGATGGCGGCGCTGCCCATTCTTTGCTGGATGCTCGCGCGCGGCGCGCACGAGTCGCCGCCCGCTCCGCCCGTGGCGGGCGCCAAGCCGACGCGCGCCTGGGAACTGCTGCGCGAGCCGATGTTCCGCCGGCTGCTCTTCGTGAACTGGCTGCAGTCGTCGAGCTGGGACGTGCACGCCTTCGTGCTGCCCATCCTCGGGCACGACCGGGGCATCAGCGCGTCGGTGATCGGCTCGATCCTCGGCGCCTTCGCCATCGCGGCAGCGGTGATCCGCGTGATCCTGCCGGTGATTGCATCGCGCGCATCGGAGCGCAACGTGATCCTGATCTCGACGGCGGTCACGGCGCTGGTGTTCGCGGTCTATCCGCTGCTGGACTCGGCCTGGACCATGGGCATCTGCTCGGTGGTGCTCGGCTTCGCGCTGGGCGCGGTGCAGCCGATGGTGATGAGCATGCTGCACCAGATCACGCCGCACACGCGGCACGGCGAGGCGCTGGGCCTGCGGCTGATGACCATCAACGCCTCGAGCGTGGCGATGCCGATGCTGTTCGGCTCGCTCGGCGCGCTGATCGGCATCGCCGGCGTGTTCTGGGTGGTGGGGGGCGTCGTGGCTCTCGGGGCGAGGGCGACCTGGGGGCTGAAGGTTTGACCGGAGCGTGAAATCCACGTTTCAAATAAGAGTAATTCTCATCTGTTTGACAATTTACTGACTCAAAGTCAGTATCGGCGCCTTCCTCAACGACCTTGAAGGCGTCCATGGACTCCCTTGTTCAGGCCCAGGCAGCGGCCGACCCGCGCCGCCGCCTCGCGCTGGTTGCCGCGGTGTATCTCGGCAGCTTCATCGCCACGCTCGACGTGAGCATCGTCAACGTCGCGCTGCCCACGCTGCAGCGCGCGTTGTCCACCGACCTCGCCGGCCTGCAGTGGGTGATCGACATCTATGCGCTGTGCCTCTCGGCCTTCATGCTGTCGGCCGGCCCGCTGGGCGATCGCTACGGCCGCAAGCGCGCATGGCTGGCCGGCGTGACCGTGTTCACTCTCGGCTCGGCGATGTGCGCGATGGCCGGCAGCCTGCCGGCGCTGCTGGCGGGCAGGGCGGTGCAGGGCGTGGCCGGCGCGCTGATGATCCCGGGTGCGCTGTCGCTGCTGGCGCATGCGTTTCCGGACCCGGCCGAGCGGGCGCGGGTTATCGGCGGGTGGTCGTCCTTCACGGCGCTGTCGCTGATCCTCGGGCCGCTGCTCGGCGGGCTGCTGGTGGACCACGCGGGCTGGCAGAGCATCTTTCTCATCAACATCCCGATCGGCGTGCTGACGGTGGGGCTGGGCCTCTGGGGCATCCGGGAGACGTCGCACCCCGAGCATGCGGCGCTCGACCCGGTCGGGCAGGTGCTCAGCGTGCTGTGGCTCGGTGCGCTGACCTATGGGCTGATCGCCGCGGGCGAGCATGGCTGGGGCTCAGTGCATGCGGCGAGCGCGCTGGTTGCGGCGGCCGTCGGCCTGGCGCTGTTCCTGATGGTGGAGGCGCGCGTGGCGCGGCCGCTGCTGCCCCTGGGGCTGTTCCGCGACGCGCGCTTCTCGGCCGCCAACTTCGCTTCGTTCGTGCTCGGGTTCTCGGCGTATGCCAGCCTGTTCTTCTTCTCGCTGTTCCTCCAGCAGGTGCAGGGCTGGTCGCCCAGCGACACCGGCTGGCGGCTGGTGCCGCAGTTCGTCGCGACCGGCATCGTGGCCTCGCAGTTCGGCCGCCTGGCGAGACGCTTCGACGTGCACGCGCTGATGATCGCCGGCTACGGCCTCATCGGCGGCGCGATGCTGCTGCTGACGCTGTTCTCCGCCGGCACGCCCTACGTCTTCCTGGCGTTGCTGTTCGTGTTCCTCGGCGCGGGCACCGGCCTGGCCGTGCCGGCGACGAGCACTGCCGTGATGGCGCTGGTGCCGGCGCAGCGCTCCGGCATGGCCTCGGCCACGATGAACGCGCTGCGCCAGGCCGGCATGCTGATCGGCATCGCGCTGCTCGGCACGCTGATGAGCACGCGCGCCACTTCGTTGCTGGCCGACGCGCTGGCGCCTGCCGGGCTTCACGACGCCCGGCAGGCGGCGGTTGCCGCGGTCGGACGGCACGACCTGGGTGCGCTGGCCTCGCTCGATCCAACCACCGCTCGCGATCTCCTGGCCGCAGCGCTGGCCGGCGGCTTCCATGCCGCCATGGCCTGCGCCGGCCTCGTCGGCCTGCTGGCCGCAGGGCTGCTTGTCAGCGTGCGGCCTCGCGCCGCCGCCTTGCCCGTCCGCACGACCTGAGGCTCCGTTCCGCCATGCCCGCCGCCCGTGTGCCGGTGGTGCGCTTTCGCGCGCGCCTTCGTTCGGTTTTTTCCAAGGAGCTTTCCATGATCCATCACGAACTCAGTCAATGGCCTCTCGTCATCAGCGTTTCAGCGGGGCTTCAGACACTCGAAGGCATGCGCGCCTTCACCGACGACTGGAACCGCTGGCTCGACCGCGGCGAACCCTTCGCATCCCTGCGGGTGTTCGCGGACGCCGACGCGCTGGTCCATCCCGAGAGCAGCGCACAGAACGCAAAGCAGTGGCTGCAGGAGCGCGGGGCCGACATCCGCAGCCATATGATGGGCATGGCGAGCGTGGTGCCCGCTGACCAGTACGAGAAAATGCACAAGATGAATGTCGAGAAACTCTTCGGCGTGCCCGCCAGCACCTTCGCCGATGCCGACGATGCACTCGTGTGGCTCGGCGAGCGCGTGATGGAGCCGCGTGGCCTGCGTTTCGACCTTGCCGCCGTGCGCGCGGCGATCCGCTCGGCCCGCGCGGCCGTGACGGCTGCTTCCTGAGGCTGCAGATGGCGAAGAGCGACGGCACTGCCACGACTCCCACATCCCCCGAAGGCGAGGCCGCGCCGCGCCGTCGCACCAAGGCCCCTGAGACGCGCGCCGGCGCGCTGATGGATGCCGCCGAGCGCCTCTTCATCGAAAAGGGCATCGCCACCACCAGCATCGACGAGATCGCGGCCGGTGCGCAGGTGGCCAAGGGCACCTTCTATCTGTACTTTCCGTCGAAGGAGGCGCTGCTCGGCGCGCTGCAGCAGCGCTTCGTCGACAGCTTCTGCGCGCGGCTGCAGGAGGCCATGGATCGCCATCGGCCCGACAACTACCACGCGCGCCTGAAGGCCTGGGTGGAAACGGGCCTGGAGACCTACCTCGACAACGTCGCGCTGCACGACGTGGTGTTCCACGAATACAGGCCCGAAGACCGCCGCATGCGCAACGACAACGCGGTCATCACGCAGCTGGTCACGCTGCTGAAGCAGGGCGACGGCGCCGGCTTCTGGGACGTGGAGGATCCGACCCTCACGGCCGTGATCCTCTTCAATGCGCTGCACGGCGTGGCCGACGACTCGGTGGCGATGGGCCAGACCAGCGCGGCGGAGCGCAAGCGCCGCGTGCGGGCGCTCACGAAGTTCCTGGAGCAGGCGCTGCATCCCGCCGAGGACGACGGCGCCGACTGACCGACAGGGTCAGGAGCGGATCAGAGCTTGTAGAAGCGCTTGATCGCGTTCCACGCGTCTTCCGGCGCGTCGACGTACTCGAAGAGCTTCACGTCGCCCGGCGAGATCACGCCTTCGTCGACCAGGAAGTCGAAGTCGATCAGCCGCTTCCAGTAGTCCGAGCCGAACAGCACGATCGGCACCGGCTTCGACTTCTTCGTCTGCACCAGCGTGATCACCTCGAACAGCTCGTCGAGCGTGCCGAAGCCGCCCGGGAACGCCACCAGCGCCTTCGCACGCATCATGAAATGCATCTTGCGGATGGCGAAGTAGTGGAACTTGAAGCTCAGCGCCGGCGTAACGTAGGGGTTGGCTTCTTCTTCCATCGGCAGCGCGATCGCCAGGCCGACCGACAGGCCGCCGCCCTCGTGCGCGCCGCGATTGGCCGCCTGCATGATGCCGGGGCCGCCGCCGGTGCAGATGAAGAGCTTGTCCTGCGGCTCCTTGCCGTTGCTGTACTCGGCCACCAGCTTGCCGAAGGCGCGCGCCTTCTCGTAGTAGTGCGAGTTGCGCGCCAGCCGGCGCCAGCGCTCGGAGGCCGTGGTGTCGCCGCCGAGCTCGGCCTGCGCGATCATGGCTGCGGCGTCTTCCTCGCTGCGGAAGCGCGCGCTGCCGAACACCACCACGGTGTTCTCGATGCCGTGGGCTCGCTGCTCGATGTCGGGCTTCATCAGCTCGAGCTGCATGCGGATGCCGCGCGTCTCGCGGCGCAGCAGGAACTCGGGGTCGGCGAAGGCGAGGCGCGAAGGATCGGGATCGAGCGGAAGGCCTTGGTCCGCATGGGTCTGGAGCGTGGCCCAGGCATCGGCCAGGCGCTTGTCGTGAAGGTTGTGCGTGTTGTTCATGGAGAAAGCGGACAGGTTGACCAAGGTGATTGTGCAGCGTCGCAACCATCGTGCCCAACGCGCGGCAGATGTCCCGGAAACGAAAAAGGCTCCTTGCGGAGCCTTTTTTCGGGGTGGTGGTCAGCCGGTGGAACCGGGACTCAGACGCGCTTGCGGTATTCGCCGGTGCGCGTGTCGATTTCGATCTTGTCGCCTTGCGACACGAACAGCGGCACGCCGATTTCGAAGCCGGTGGCGATCTTGGCGGGCTTCATGACCTTGCCCGAGGTGTCGCCCTTGACGGCCGGCTCGGTCCAGGTGATTTCGCGCTCGACGCTGGTGGGCAGTTCGACCGAGATGGCCTTGCCTTCGTAGAACACCACTTCGACAGCCATGCCGTCTTCGAGGTAGTTCAGGGCGTCGCCCATGTTCTCGGCTTCGACTTCGTACTGGTTGTATTCGGTGTCCATGCAGACGTACATGGGGTCTGCGAAGTAGGAGTAGGTGCACTCCTTCTTGTCGAGCACGATCTGGTCGATCTTGTCGTCGGCCTTGAAGACCACTTCGGTGTTGAAGTTGGCGATCAGGCTCTTCATCTTCATGCGCACGGTGGCGGAGTTGCGGCCGCCGCGGCTGTATTCGGTCTTGAGGACGACCATCGGGTCCTTGCCGTGCATGATGACGTTGCCGGCGCGGATTTCTTGAGCGATTTTCATATCAGGGTCTCTGGATGTTGGCCGCTCGGTGCGCGGGGCCTTCGGCTGCCGTCTCGATGTGTGTTTCGACGTTCGCCGGGATGTCTGGCCCCGCGGTACATGTCCCGCGGCAGGTTTAGCGGAAGGGCACCCCGGATCGGTGAGATCCGGGCCGGAATCCGCAAAGCCCGCTATTTTAGCTTTTTTGGGCGATGAATTTCCGCAGTTGGGTGACCAGGTCTTCCTGCGCGAGCAGCCGCGCGCGGGCGTCCCGGGCTGTTTCCAGCCACGGGCCCTGCATTTCCGGCTCGGGCAGGGCGCCGTTGCCGAAGCCGTTCCACGCGTGGTGAAAAAGCCTCAGCGAGGGCGGCGCACCGAGCCAGTCGAGCCAGGCGTTCAGCTTGACGTGGTGGGCGTCGTCGTCCTGGGGGTAGATCTGCCAGACCAGCGGCGCCCCGGCCCAGAGGGCACGCACCAGCGAATCCTCGCCGCGCACGAAGTTCAGGTCGCAGGCCCACAGCAGGCGGTCGAAATCGGGCTGCGCGAGATAGGGCAGGTATGAAATTGATAGCGCGCCGCGGCCGTGGGGCAAGGGGGCGTCGGCGAAAAGAGCCTGAACCGCCTGTGCGGCGCGCCCCGCCGTCACCAGCAGTCGCGTGGGCTGGTCGCTTTCGGCGAGGCGAGCCAGCAGGCCGGCCAGCGCAGGGGGCTCGTAGCAGAAGAGGGAGACGAGGCGCTCGTTTTCCTGCCAGGGGATCTGTCGCGCCGCCAGCCAGGATGCGCGATCGAAGCCTGCCCTGCGCTCCATCAGGCCGGGCTCGCGCAGCAGGCCGCCGGTGGCGGTCGTGAAGCCGGGATAGAAGAAGCACTTGGTCAGTCCGGCGCCGGGGCCCTTGAACACCGGCGAGGGCAACCTGTGCAGCCGCTCGACGTACGGCTCCGCGGACAGGTATTCGAGGTTGATCCAGGCAATGCCCGGCCGCTCGGCGAAACGGGCGATCAGCTCCGGTGCTGGCTCGCAGCCGAAGCCTTCGATCAGCACGTCGGGCGCCGGCTGCGCCACGGCCGCCCGCAGCGCCGCGGGGTCGAGCCAGTCGATCACTTCCACGCCGTCATGGCCCGAGGGGGCCATCCAGCCCAGCGCCGCGGCGGCGTCGACCCACAGCCGAACTCGTTCGCCGAGCCCGGCCAGCTGGGAGGCCAGCCGCCAGCACACGCCGAGGTCGCCGTGGTTGTCGATGACCTTGCAGAAGATGTCCCATCGCATGGATTGCATGGTCGCGAGTGTGCCCGCGTTCGCGGATGGCGCTTGCTATGCTGTCCGGACAACCACCACCGGAGAGAGAACCCATGAGGATGAAGACCTTCCGTGCCGCGAAAACCGTGCTCGCCGTCTCCCTGGCGCTTTGCGGCATGGCCGCCGCCGTGGCGCAGACGCAGACTCCGCCGTCGCTCACGCCGCAGCAGCAGCGTTTCCACGACATCTACAAGGAGCTGATCGAGATCAACACCACCCATTCGGTGGGTGACAACACCGCGGCGGCGCGGGCCATGGAAAAGCGTCTGGTCGAAGCGGGCTTCGCTCCGGGTGACATCCAGATCTTCGAGCCCTTCCCCAAGAAGGGCAATTTGGTACTTCGCTTCAAGGGCGACGGGAGCAAGAAGCCGCTGCTCCTGCTGGCCCACATCGACGTGGTCGAGGCCCGCCGCGAGGACTGGAAGACGGATCCCTTCAAGCTGCAGGAAACCGGTGGCTATTTCACCGCGCGCGGCGCCATCGACGACAAGGCGATGGCAGCGGCGCTGGTCTCGGTAGTGGGTCAGCTGAAGCAGGAAGGCTTCAAGCCCAAGCGCGACCTGATCCTGGCGTTGACCGCCGACGAGGAACGCGGTGACGCGCTGAGCAACGGCGCCTTCTGGCTCATCAACAACAAGCCCGAGCTGCTGCAGGCCGAGTTCGGCATCAACGAAGGCGGCGGCGGCGAACTGCGCGGCGGCAAGCCCAACCTGCACCGGATGCAGGTGGCCGAGAAGATGTACACCACCTACATGCTGGAGGCGCGCGACGTGGGCGGCCACAGCTCGGTGCCGACGAAGAACAACCCGATCTACGCGCTGTCGGCCGGCCTGGAGCGGCTGGGCAACTACAGCTTTCCGGTGAAGCTCGCCGATGTCACCAAGACCTACTTCGCGCGCAGCGCACCGTTCGCCACCGGCCAGCTCGCCGAGGATATGCGCGCCGTCGGCAACGGCAACCCCGACCCGGCGGTGATCGAGCGCATGTCGGCCAACCCGGCCTACAGCGCCCAGTTCCGCACCACCTGCGTGGCGACGATGGTGCAGGCCGGCCACGCCGAGAACGCATTGCCGCAGTCGGCCAAGGCCACGGTCAACTGCCGCATCCTGCCGCACGACGACCCCGACGAGGTGGAGCGCCTGCTGACCCAGGCCATCGGCAACGACAAGATCGTGGTGCGCAACATGGGCAAGCCGCTGCGCAGCCCGGCCTCGCCGCTGAACGGCGACCTCGTGAAGACGGTCGAGTCGATCACCCAGCAGATGTGGCCCGGCGTGCCTGTGGTGCCCGCTATGAGCACCGGCGCCACCGACAGCCGCTTCATGCGCAATGCCGGCATCCCGATGTACGGCGTGACCGGCATGTTCCTGGAGCCGTCCGACGCGCGCGCGCACGGGCTGGACGAGCGCATCGAGATCCAGCGCCTGTACGACGGGCGCGAGTTCCTGTACCGGCTGGTCAGCGAGCTCGCGAAGTAGGCAGCACAGGGCACCTCAGGGCCGCGAGGGCCCTGCGGGTTCTCAGGGCGTGAAGGTGTCGCCCAGCACGATGCCTTCGCGCCGCGGGTCGGCGCCACCGCTCAGCACCGGCTTGCCGCCGACGTTGGTGCGGATGATGGTGCTGATGCCGCTGGATTGGGCCGACGTCACCACCGTGTGACCCAGTGCGCGCAGGCCGGTGATCAGCGCGTCGTTGTTGCCGCTGTTGCTGGTGTCCACGTTCGGATGCTCGCCGCCAACGTTGGTGTTGACGCTGTTGGACGCGCCGAAGTCGACCAGCGACGTGGCCTGCTGCGCATCGAGTCCCCAGTCGAGCGCGCCGACCAGCGTCTTCACGACGTACTGGATGATGGTGCCGCCGCCCGGCGAGCCGGTGCCCATGACGAACTCGCCCATGCTGCCGTCGGCGTTCTTCCTGAACACCAGCGTCGGCGCCATCGTGCTGCGCGGACGCTTGCCGGGGGCGACGCGGTTGGCTACCTTGACGCTCGGAGTCACGCTGGTGTCGTCGGGGTTGGACGCAAAGTCGGTCAGCTGGTTGTTCAGCATGAAGCCCTGCGTCATGTGATACGAGCCGAGCGTGGACTCCACCGTGGTGGTCATCGAGACCACGTTGCCCTGCTTGTCGACGATGGTGAAGTGCGTGGTGCCGTGCTCCTCGGTCTTGTCGATGCCCAGCGGCACCGAGCCGAGGTTGCCGGCCTGGGCGACGCCCATGCTCTTCGTCAGGCTGATGAGGCTGGCCCGGCTCTGCAGGTAGGGCTTGTTGATCATGGTGTCGACCGAGCCGCCCGGCAGCGGCACGAAATCGGTGTCGGCCACGTACTTGTCGCGGTCGGCGTAGGCCAGGCGCTCGGCCTCGCTCACGAGGTGCACGCCCATCACGGTCGGCCTGCCGCCCTCGATGTCGATGGCAGTCGGCTTGTACAGACCCAGGTTGAAGGTCTCGAGGATGCCCAGGCTGGCCACCACGGCAATGCCGCCGGAGGAGGGCGGTGACATGCTGCAGACGTAGTAGTCGCGGTAGGTGCCGCAGACCGGATCGCGCCGCTTGGCCTTGTAGTTGGCCAGGTCGGCCATCGTGGTCATGCCGGGCGTGATGGCCGAGCCGTCGTTCGCCGCGGTCGTGATGCCGATCTTGTCGACGATGCCCTGCGCGATGTCGCCTGTGTAGAAGGCGCTGGCACCCTGCGTGGCGATGGCGTTCAGCGTTTTCGCATATGCCGGGTTCTTCAGCTTCGTCCCCAGCGCCTTGGGCGAGCCGTCCGCATTGAGGAAGTACGCCGTGGCTTCGGCGTCGCGCTTGAGGCTGGTGGCCGACGAGGAGATGGCGGCGGCCATGCGCCCGCCGATCGAGAAGCCGTCGGAGGCCAGCGTGATGCCGTAGCCGAAGAGGTCCTTCCACGGCAGCTTGCCGTGGTCCTGGTAGGCGATGTCGAGCATGCGCACCGCGCCCGGCGTGCCGATGGAGCGCCCGCTGGCGCGTGCCCCACCGGGCTTGGGTGCCGTGGTGTCCGCGCCGGTCGGGTCGATGTAGCGCAGGTAGTTCTCATTGGCCGCGGCCGGAGCGGTCTCGCGGCCGTCATAGGCCTGCACCTTCTTCGTGGCCGCGTCGTAGTACAGCATGAAGGCTCCACCGCCCAGGCCGCTCGATTGCGGCTCGACCAGGCCGAGCACGGCTTGCACCGCCACGGCCGCATCGACCGCGCTGCCGCCGGCCTTGAGGATGTCGCAGCCGGCGCGCGTGGCCAGCGGGTGGTTGGCGACCACCATGTAGTTCTTCGCGTACACCAGCTTGTGGCCGGGCACGTAGCCCGAGGCAGGTTCGGGCGCTGCCGGATCGCCTGCGTCGCCCGAGCCGACCACCACCGAGGAGCCGCCGCTCGGGATCAGGCAGCCGGTATCGGGCGCGGCCGGTGCCGGCTGGTTCGCTGCGTTGATCGCGGCGATCGCCGCAAGCGTGGCTGCCGTGTTCTGTGCGTCGTTGTTGGAGCCGCCGCCGCAGGCCGTGAGGCTCAGCGAGAGCGCGACAGGCGTGAGCGCCCACCAGACGCGTCTGTTGTTGCTTTTCTTCATGGAGAGTCCCGAGTAGGTTTTTAGAAAGAACACGGGCGCTCCTCGCGCCCGTGCCTCATCTTCAGCACATTTCGTTCCAGCCGCGTCGGGGTTTGCGCTCAGACGGCCGCCGGGCCCCATGCCGCGCGCCACAATAGCCGCCATGTCAGACGTGCATTCCGAACAACTGCTCAGCGAAGTGGCGGCCCTGCCGCAACTGCCCGGCGTGTACCGCTATTTCGACGCGGCCGGCGCGGTGCTCTACGTGGGCAAGGCGCGCAACCTGAAGAAGCGGGTTGCCAACTACTTCCAGAAGAACCACGGCGGCACCCGCATCGGTCACATGATCTCGAAGATCGTGCGCATGGAGACCACCGTGGTGCGCTCGGAGGCCGAGGCGCTGCTGCTCGAGAACAATCTCATCAAGACGCTCAAGCCGCGCTACAACATCCTGTTTCGCGACGACAAGAGCTACCCCTATCTCAAGATCGCCTCGCACCAGTTTCCGCGGCTGGCCTATTACCGCGGCGCGGTCGACAAGAAGCATCGCTACTTCGGGCCGTACCCCAGCGCCTGGGCGGTGAAGGAGTCGATCCAGCTGCTGCAGAAGGTGTTCCGTCTGCGCACCTGCGAGGACACGGTGTATGCCAACCGCACGCGGCCCTGCCTGCTCTACCAGATCAAGCGTTGCAGCGGTCCGTGCGTGGGCCACATCGCGCCCGAGGCCTACGCGCAGGACGTCGCCAGCGCCGAGGCCTTCCTGATGGGCGACACCCAGCTCGTGCTCTCCAAGCTCGAGCAGCGCATGACGGCGCATGCCGAGAAGCTCGAGTTCGAGCAGGCGGCCGAGCTGCGCAACCAGATGTCGGCGATTTCGCGCGTGCTGCACCAGCAGTCCATCGAGATCGCGTCCGACAAGGACGTGGACATCCTTGCCGTGAAGGTGCAGGGCGGCAAGGCCTGCGTGAACCTGGCCATGGTGCGCGGCGGTCGGCACCTGGGCGACCGGCCGTACTTTCCGGTGCACGTGGAAGACGCGGCGCAGATCCATCACGGCGAGCTCGACGACGAGGAGGGCGCTCCGCCCGCTGTCGCAGTCCCGGTCGAGGTGCAGGTGCTCGAGGCCTTCATCGCCCAGCACTACATCGACGTGCCCGTGCCCGCCACGCTGGTGCTGAGCGAGCAGGTGAGCCGCGAGCTGATCGAGGCGATCTCGCAGCAGGCCGGCTCGCGTGTGACGGCGGTGTTC
Organism: Variovorax gossypii; assembly: GCF_003965815.1. Classification (GTDB taxonomy): domain Bacteria; phylum Pseudomonadota; class Gammaproteobacteria; order Burkholderiales; family Burkholderiaceae_C; genus Variovorax; species Variovorax gossypii. The sequence continues at coordinate 94,323 of NZ_RXOE01000008.1, forward strand.
CAGCCGCGCGAGCAGCGCCGGCACTGGCTCGAGATGGCCGAGACCAACGCCAAGTTGCAGCTGGCCCGGCTGCTGGCCGAGGAGGGCTCGCAGCAGGCGCGCACGCGTGCGCTGGCCGATGCGCTGGAGCTGGCGTCGGACGACCTCGACAACTTCCGCGTCGAATGCTTCGACATCTCGCACACCGCGGGCGAGGCGACGCAGGCTTCGTGCGTGGTGTTCGAACACCACGCCATGCAGAACAAGGAGTACCGCCGCTACAACATCGAAGGCATCACGCCCGGCGACGACTACGCGGCCATGCGCCAGGTGCTGCACCGACGCTACGGCAAGCTGGCCGAGGCGATGGCGGCCGAGACCGATGCCTTGCCCCCGGGCGACGCCGAGAGCGACGGCAGCGAGGCGCCCGCGAAGACCCGGACCACCGCGCGCATGCCCGACCTGGTGCTGGTGGACGGCGGCAAGGGGCAGGTGTCGATGGCGCGCGAGGTGTTCGGCGAGCTGGGCCTGCCGCTGTCGCTGATCGTCGGGGTCGAGAAGGGCGAGGGCCGCAAGGTCGGGCTCGAGGAGCTCGTGTTCGCCGACGGCCGCGAGAAGGTCTACCTGGGCAAGGACTCGGCCGCGCTGATGCTGGTGGCCCAGATCCGCGACGAGGCGCACCGCTTCGCCATTACCGGCATGCGGGCCAAGCGCGCCAAGGTGCGGGTGGGCGGCAGCCAGCTCGAGGACATTCCGGGCATCGGGCCCAAGCGGCGCGCGCGGCTGCTGCAGCGCTTCGGCGGCATCCGGGGTGTGGCGGCTGCGAGCGTCGAGGACATCGCTTCGGTCGAGGGCATCGCCGCCGACCTGGCGGAAGAAATCTACAAGGCGTTGCACTGATCGCGCGACCCCCGCAGGGGGTTAACGCCGCCATGACACAATCAAGCGATGTTCTGGACGCTACCGACCATCATGACCTGGACGCGCATCGTCGCGATCCCTTTGATCGTCGGCGTGTTCTACCTGCCGATGGCCGAGCCGATGCGCAACCTGATCGCCACGGTCATGTTCATCGTCTTCGCCGCGACCGACTGGCTCGACGGCTTCCTGGCACGCCGGCTCAACCAGACCTCGGCCTTCGGGGCCTTTCTCGATCCGGTGGCCGACAAGTTCCTGGTGTGCGCCTCGCTGCTGGTGCTGGTGCACCTGAACCGGGCCGACGTGTTCGTGGCGCTCATCATCATCGGCCGCGAGATCGCCATTTCGGCGCTGCGCGAATGGATGGCGCAGATCGGCGCCAGCAAGAGCGTGGCGGTGCACATGATCGGCAAGGTCAAGACGACCGTGCAGATGATCGCCATTCCCTTCCTGCTCTATGACGGGCGCCTGTTCGGCGTGATCGACACCGGTGTCTGGGGTCAGTGGCTGATCTGGATCTCTGCCGTGCTCACCATCTGGTCGATGGTGTACTACCTGCAGAAGGCCATTCCGGAAATCCGGGCCCGTACCAAATGACGCCGGCAGCCGCGGGCCGCGGCGCAGGCTGGCTGCGGGCGATGCCGGCGATCTTCGTGCTGATCTGGAGCACGGGCTTCATCGTCGCGCGCTACGGCATGCCGTATGCGCCGCCCCTCAAGTTCCTGGCCGTTCGCTTCGCGCTGTCGCTCGCGTGCTTCGCCGCATGGGTCGCGCTGGCGCGGGTCGAGTGGCCGAAGCAGCGCGCCCAGTGGGGGCACCTGGCCGTCACCGGCATCCTGATGCAGGCGGGCTACCTCGGCGGCGTCTGGGCCGCTGTGCGCGAGGGCATGGGCGCGGGGCTGGTGGCGCTGCTGGTCGGCATCCAGCCTGTGCTGACGGCCGTCTGGCTGTCTTTCACCGGCGGGCGCATTACGGGGCGCCAATGGGCCGGACTGGGGCTGGGCTTCGCGGGCCTTGTGCTGGTGGTGCTGCGCAAGCTGGGGCAGGGCGGCGAGGTCAGCGTGCAGACGATGGCGCTCGCGCTGATGGCGCTGGTGTCGATCACTGCGGGCACGCTCTACCAGAAGCGCTTCGTCGCGCCTTGCGACGTGCGCAGTGCGAGCGCCGTGCAGATGGCGGCTGCCGTGCTGGTCACCCTGCCGTTCGCGGCGCTGGAGTCCGACAGCATCCATTGGAACCTGCATTCGGGCGGGGCGATGGCGTGGTCGGTGCTGGCGCTGTCGCTGGGCGGCAGCTCGCTGCTCTATATGTTGATCCAGCGCGGCACGGCCACCGCCGTCACCAGCCTGCTCTATCTGGTGCCACCCTGCACGGCGGTGATGGCGTGGCTGCTTTTCTCCGAGCCGATCACGCTGGTGACTGTGCTGGGCATCGGGCTTACCGCCGCGGGCGTGAGCCTCGTGGTGCGCAGCGGACGCTGAGCGGTCCGATCCTTCTTTTCTAGCGCCCGCTGGCCTTGCCCGGCTTCCAGGGCTCGCCGCGAAACTGCTCGACGAGGTGATCGACCAGCAGGCGTACGCGGCGCGGCGTCTTCGGGCGCCATGGTGCGATCCAGTGGATGTCGGCTTCCGCCATCGCGTACTGCGGCAGCAGGCGCACGAGCTCGCCGCTGGCGAGTTGCGGCGCGATATCCCAAAGACTGCGCAGCATGATCCCGTGTCCGGCCAGGCACCAGTCGCGCACCATCTCGCCCGAGTTGCTGGCCAGCGCTCCCTGGACGCGCACACGCGCCGTGCTGCCGTCGCGCGCGTGGCGCAGGGTCCACACCGCGTGCTGGCGCTGGCTGGCGTCGCCGTTCTCGCGCGCGACCAGGCAGTCGTGCGAGGCCAGCGTTTCGACCGTAGCCGGCGTGCCGCGGCGCTTCAGGTAGTCGGGCGAGGCGGCGAGCACGCGCTGGTTGCGCGCGATGCGTCGCGAGATCCAGTCGGCCGCATGGCGCTGCTGCACGGCCCAGAGCCAGACCGCGCCGTCGTAGCCCTCGGCGCCGAGGTCGGGCAGTTGCTCGGTCAGCATCAGTTCGATCTGCAGCGCCGGGTGCCGGGCCTGGAAGGATGCCACCGCCGGCCCGAGCCAGCGCCGGCCGAAGCCGAAGGTGGCGGCCAGGCGGATCGTGCCGGTCAGCTCGTTCTGCCGCTCGCCGAGTTCGTTCTCGAGCGCGACGAAGCCGTCGAGCAGTGCCCGTGCGTGCAGGCAGACCGCCTCGCCCTCGGCCGTGGCGCTGAGGCGGCGGGTGGTGCGCTCGAACAGGCGCTGCCCCAGGCGCGCCTCCAGCGCACCGAGCCGCTTGGTGACGACGGAGGGCACGACGTCGAGCGTGGCTGCCGCGCCCGCCAGGCTGCCCTGGTCGCGGATCGCCAGCACCAGTGCCAGGTCGCCGCGGTCCATCGATGGTGGATTCATGCCAAATCGGAAAGTATGAATTGGCTGATTGTTGCTTGATGGCCGGCAGGGCGCAACGCACAATCGTCGCCGTGACGGCCTCTTTCCTTTCCCTCCCCACCTTCGACATCGAGCGAGACGGCGTGCGCATTCACGGGCGCATCGGCGGGCAGGGGGCTCCCCTGTTGCTGCTGCACGGCCATCCGCAGACGCATGCGATCTGGCATCGCGTGGCACCCGCCCTGGCCGAAAAGTTCACGGTGGTGGCGCTCGACCTGCGTGGCTACGGCGACTCGGGCCGGCCGGCGGCCGATGCCGAACATGCTGTCTACAGCAAGCGCGAGATGGCGCTCGACGCGCTCGCCGCCATGCGGCACCACGGCTTCGACCGCTTCGGCGTGCTGGCGCATGACCGCGGAGCACGCGTCGCGCACCGGCTCGCGATGGACCATCCCGTGGCCGTCGAGCGCATGCTGCTGCTCGACATCGCGCCCACGCTCGCGATGTACGAGCAGACATCCGAAGCCTTCGCGAAGGCCTACTGGCACTGGTTCTTTCTCATCCAGCCGCCACCGTTGCCTGAGGCGCTGATCGCGTCCGACCCCGTGCGCTACGTGCGCAGCGTGATGGGCGGGCGGCACGCCGGCCTCGCTCCCTTCGCGCCCGAGGTGCTGGCCGAGTACGAGCGCTGCGCCGCCATCGCAGGCACGGCCGAATCGATCTGCGAGGACTACCGTGCCTCCGCCACCATCGACCTCGCGCACGACCGCGCCGACATCGCCGCGGGCCGGCAGCTCGCGCTGCCGCTGCGCGTGCTGTGGGGCGAGCATGGCGCCGTGGGCAAGGCCTTCGACGTGCTCGCGCTGTGGCGCGAGCGCGCCGCCGATGTGTCGGGCCGCGCGCTGCCGTGCGGCCACTATGTTCCCGAAGAGGCTCCGGACGAGCTGCTCGCCGAAGCCCTGGCCTTCTTTTCACCTTTGCAACAAGCACACGCAGGAGCCAATCCATGAGCACCCACAGAATCGCAGTCATCGCCGGCGACGGCATCGGCAAGGAAACCATGCCTGAGGGGGTGCGCGTGCTCGATGCTGCGGCGCGCAAGTTCGGCATCGACCTGAAGTTCGACTACTTCGACTTCTCGAGCTGGGACTACTACGAGAAGCACGGCCAGATGCTGCCCGACAACTGGAAGGACCAGATCGGCGGGCATGACGCCATCTTCTTCGGCGCGGTGGGCTGGCCCGAGAAGATTCCCGACCACGTGTCGCTGTGGGGCTCGTTGCTGATGTTCCGCCGCGAGTTCGACCAGTACATCAACCTGCGTCCCGCGCGCCTGATGCCCGGCATCATCGCGCCCGTGGTGCGGCGCGACGGCACGCCGCGCGAGCCCGGCGAGATCGACATGTACATCGTGCGCGAGAACACCGAGGGCGAGTACTCCAGCATCGGCGGGCGCATGTACCAGGGCACGCCGCGCGAGATCGTGGTGCAGGAAACGGTGATGTCGCGCGTGGGCGTCGACCGGGTGTTGAAGTTCGCCTTCGAGCTTGCGCAGTCGCGGCCGAAGAAGCACCTGACGAGCGCCACCAAGTCGAACGGCATCTCGATCACCATGCCGTACTGGGACGAGCGCGTGGCCGAGATGGGCAAGAGCTACCCCGACATCAGGCTGGACAAGTTCCACATCGACATCCTCACCGCCCACTTCGTGCAACGGCCCGACTTCTTCGACGTGGTGGTGGCGAGCAACCTGTTCGGCGACATCCTGTCGGACCTGGGGCCGGCCTGCACGGGCACCATCGGCATCGCGCCCAGCGCCAATCTCAACCCCGACCGCACCATGCCGTCGCTGTTCGAGCCGGTGCACGGCTCGGCGCCCGACATCGCCGGCAAGGGCATCGCCAACCCGATCGGCCAGATCTGGTGCGGCGCGATGATGCTGGAATTCCTGGGCCACAAGCAGGCGCATGACGCCATCCTGTCGACCATCGAGAAGGTGCTCGCGCCCCAAAGCGGAGCACCGCGCACCCCCGACATCGGCGGCAAGGCCAGCACCTCCGACCTGGGTAAGGCCATCGCCGATGCGCTTTGAGCCGCCACGAAAAAGGACTTCACGAAACGCCCCTAAAATCGCGCGCTCCGCTGCTCGGCATGGCCTCGTGTCTTATTGACACCCTGCAGACCAGTGGTTGTAATCCTCGCTGGCAGCGCGCTGCCGAGGCGTCAGGCCTGCCAGGTTCTTGTGTCGCACCGTTTGCGGCCAGGTCGCAGCTGACGAAAGCCGACCAACTTTTTTTCTACAAGGGGCCCTTGTGAACAAGACCGAACTGATTGAGCACATCGCAAAGAACGCCGATATTTCCAAAGCCGCAGCGACCCGCGCGCTCGAATCCACCATCGGCGCCATTCGTACCACGCTCAAAAAGGGCGGCTCTGTTTCGCTCGTCGGTTTCGGCACTTTCGCAGTAGGCAAACGCGCGGCTCGCACCGGCCGTAATCCCCGTACCGGCGACGCTATTAAAATCAAGGCCGCCAAGATCCCGAAGTTCCGTCCCGGCAAGGCGCTCAAAGACGCGCTGAACTGAGGCGTTAGACTCGGAGAGTATTTCCGGTGGGGTGCTTAGCTCAGTTGGTAGAGCGGCGCCCTTACAAGGCGTAGGTCGGGGGTTCGAGCCCCTCAGCACCCACCACCACCCGATGCAAAGGCGAACCACAAGTTCGCCTTTTTTGTTGCCGTCCGACAGCCGTCGAAAAAGAGTGTTCAAGCATGTTTGATACCTTCCGCAAGTACAACAAAGTCGTGATGATTTTCTTGTTCTTGCTGATCATTCCCTCGTTCGTGTTCTTCGGTGTCGAGCGCTATCAGGGGTTCGGCCGCGACGAGAAGGTCGCACGCGTCGAAGGGCATGACATCACGAAGCCCGAGTGGGATCAGCAGCACCGCGTCGAGACGGACCGCATCCGCCAGCAGTCGCCCAACGTCGACCCGACGCTCCTGGAGTCGGACGCATTGCGCTATGCCACGCTGGAGCGCATGGTGCGCGATCGCGTGCTGGCCGCAGCGGCTGCCAAGGCCAACATGACGGTGTCCGAAGACCGCCTGTCGCGCATCTTCGCGCAGGACCAGGGCCTGGCCAGCTTCCGGACGCCCGACGGCAAGTTCGACCGCGAGGCGTTCCAGCGCGTGACCGGCCGCACGCCGGAGCAGTACGAGGCCTCCGTTCGTTCCGATCTGGCGACGCAGCAGGTGCTGCTGGGCATCTCGAGCACGGCCTTCACACCGCCGGCCCTGGCGGCCACCACCATCAACGCGTTCTATGACACGCGCGAGATCCAGGTCGCCCGCTTCACCCCCGACAGCTTTGCCTCGAAGGTGACGGTGAGCGATGCCGACGTCGAGGCCTACTACAAGGACCACACGGCACAGTTCCAGGCGCCCGAGCAGGCCAGCATCGAATACCTGGTGCTCGACCTCGATGCGGCGAAGAAGAACGTCGTCGTGAACGAGTCCGACCTCAAGACCTATTACGAGCAGAACGCCTCGCGCTTCGGCACCAAGGAAGAGCGTCGCGCGAGCCACATCCTGATCACCGCGCCGGCCAGCGCGTCTGCCGCCGACCGCGAGAAGGCCAAGGCCAAGGCAGAGCAACTGCTGGCCGACGTCAAGAAGGCTCCCAACACCTTCGCCGAAGTGGCACGCAAGAATTCGCAGGACCCGGGCTCGGCGGAGAAGGGCGGCGACCTCGACTTCGTGACCAAGGGCGCGATGGTCAAGCCTTTCGAGGATGCGATGTTCGCCCTCAAGAAGGGCGAGATCAGCAACGTCGTCGAGACCGAGTTCGGCTATCACATCATTCACCTGACCGATATCAAGCCGGCCGTGGTGCCTCCCTTCGAGCAGGTGCGTGCAACCATCGAGAACGACATGCGCTCGCAGCAGGCGACGCAGGAATTCGCTAAGGCCGCGGAGACCTTCACCGACGCGGTCTACCAGACGCCCGACAGCCTCAAGCCCGCGGCCGAGAAGCTCAAGCTCACGATCAAGACGGCCGACAACGTCGCGCGTACCGCGGCACCCGGCGCAACCGGCCCGCTGGCCAACCGCAACTTCCTGAACGCGCTGTTCGCCGCCGACTCGCTCGAGCGCAAGCAGAACACCGAAGCGATCGAAGTCGGCCCCAGCCAGCTCGCGTCGGGCCGCGTGACGAAGTACTCGCCGGCGCATCCGGTGCCGCTGGCCGACGTGAAGGACAAGATCCGCGCCCAGCTCGTCGCCGAACGTGCCGCCGTGCTGGCCAAGACCGAAGGCGAAGCAAAGCTCGCTGCCTGGACCGCGAAGGCCGATGGCGCGACTTTCGGCGCGCCCGTGACGGTGTCGCGTCGCGACGTGCAATCGCAGCCGCTGCCGGTCATCGACGCCGCGCTGCGTGCCGACCCCTCCAAGCTGCCCGTGCTCGTCGGCGTGGACCTGGGCGCGCAGGGCTACACGGTGGTGCGCGTGACCAAGGTCGTGCCGCGCACGCCGCCTCCGGCCGAACTCGCCAAGCAGGAGCAGTCGCAGGTCGGTCAGTCGATTGCTGCCGCCGAGGATGCCGCCTACTACAACCTCCTGAAGGACCGCTTCAAGGCGGAGATCCTGGTGCCGAAGCCGGCGGAGACGCTGCCGCCCGCCGCGCGCTGATACGCACGCGCGGTACGCCAGCAGACGCAAGGCCCGAGCCAATGGCTCGGGCTTTTTTCATGGGGCGCAGGCAGGTCGCACGAGGGACAACTTGCGCGTTGGCTTCTTGCCAGAATCCCGCCCATGGGAACCCTCTACCTCGTGCGCCACGGACAGGCCAGCTTCGGTGCTGCCGACTATGACAACCTGAGCGAACTCGGACACCGTCAGTCCGTGCGCCTCGGCGAGTACTGGCGCGAGCGCGGCATGAAGTTCGATGCCGTCATCACCGGCACTCTGAGGCGCCATCGTCAGACCTGGGAGGGCATTGCCAAGGGGCTCGGTCTCGAACGCGACGACGTGCTTCCGTGGCCCGGTCTCAACGAGTACGACAGCGAGGCGGTCATCGCCACCATCCACGAAGGCAAGCTGGAGAAGCCGGATTCACCCGAGATGTACAGGCACCACTTCCGCCTGCTGCGTGAGGGGTTGGGCGCGTGGATGCAGGGGAAGACGGCGCCGGTGGGAATGCCGAGCTATGTCGACTTTCTCGCCGGAGTGACGACGGCACTCGACCATGTGCGAGACAGGCATCACGGCGCGAAGGTTCTGGTGGTGTCGAGCGGAGGGCCGATCAGCACGGCAGTGGGGCATGTGCTGGGTACGAGCGCCGAGACGACGATCGAGCTCAACCTGCGCATCCGCAACACATCGGTGACCGAGTTCGCCTTCACGCCCAAGCGGCACATGCTCGTGACCTACAACACGCTGCCGCACCTCGATGGTCCGGCGTACGAAGACTGGATCACCTACTCCTGATGACGGGCTGCGGCATCCGGCGTCAGGCCTGCCAGACGCCGTAGCCGGCCTTGCGCAGTGCGATGCCGAGGTCGACCTCCATCAGGCGAGCGTCCTCGTAAGTCATGGGGTTGTAGCGTTCGTAGAGTGCGGGCAGCAGGTGCAGGCCGAACTCCTGCACGAAGCTGTTGGCCTGGATGCCGGCCTTGTGCTTGTCGAAACGGATGTCGGGGTCCAGGCCGGTCATGCCGACGTAGACGAAAGGCTTGCCGAGCTGGTAGTCGGGGTTGGCGCGCCTGAAGCGGCCGTTGTTCCATACGCGGTCGTCCAGCTCGACCACATAGACATGATGCTTGGCGCGCGCCTTGCGGGGCATCACAGCTGCGGCCGTGCGCGCGGAGCGGCACGGCCTTTTCCTTGCTTCGATCAGCTCTTGCGCTTGATCAGGCCGTAGATGAAGAGCAGCACGATCGCACCCAGCACCGAGGCGATGAAGCCCGCACCCTGGCCGGCGGTGTACCAGCCCAGCGACTGGCCGACGTACGTGACGATCAGCGAGCCTGCGATGCCGATGAGGGTGGTGACGATGAAGCCCGCCGAGTCGTCGCCCGGCTTGACCGCCCGTGCCACAAGACCTACGACGAACCCGATCAGGATGGTCCAGACGATGCTCATGAAGAATTCCTTTGGTGTGGTGAAGGGGGAGTTGGCCGGAAGCCACGCCTGTCTGCGCGGGGCGCATTCATGATAGCGGAGCGATGTGCGTGCCAGCGAAGGCAGCGAACATCGAGCGGGCGCGTGGGAATTTGTGCCTGACTTCGCGGCGCGTGCGTTGCGTGGCGTCCTACAAATCCGATGCCGGCAAGCCTGAGATGACCGTTTTGCAGAGCGAAATGTGGCTTTTGAGCTGTTTGATCGATGGCGCCAGCCAAAACGGCGATTTTTAACGCTACAATCGTAGGCTCTGCGGTGGCTGTAGCTCAGCTGGTAGAGTCCCAGATTGTGATTCTGGTCGTCGTGGGTTCGAGTCCCATCAGCCACCCCAAAAAATATCTCCTTGCTGCTATTGCGCAATAGCGGCATTCAAAGGATCTCGACGCCGGGCTTGTCCCGGCGTTGTCTTTTCCGGTCGCCGCATCTCCACTGCCCGCGCGCCGAAGACTCTTTTTCCCATCCTGCCTGCATATAAGACGTCAACTGCGGCGTGCACTTTACGTTGCGAGTTGTTGCACTAATGCAATGCGCCGCCGTTTTTTTCGCCGGGTAAGGCACTTGTGGCAAATGTAAACTGAATTAAAATCGCCCCGTTTTCAATTCCAGGAGTCCAACAATGGCTTCGACCCTCGCCGATATCAATTCCCAGATCAAGAAGCATGACGAGCAGATTGCGCAATTGCGCAAGCAGGCCGAAGACCTGCGCAACCAGGAGCGCGCCGGTGTGGTCGAGGAGTTGCGCAGGAAGATTGCCGAATACGGTTTGACGGCTTCCGACCTGAAGCTGGCTGGTCGTGCGGGCTCCGCCAAACGCAGCGCAGGCGCCGCGCCGGCCAAGGCAGCCGCCAAATATCGCAGCCCTACCGGCGAAACCTGGTCCGGTGGCCGTGGCCGCAAGCCGCGCTGGGTGACCGAGGCGCTGGCCGCGGGCAAGTCGCTTTCCGATTACGAGATCAAGTAAGTGCCCCTGTTTTCCCTGGGCAGGTGCCCAATAAAAAAGCCCGCATGAGCGGGCTTTTTTATTGGGCGTCGAAGATGAAGAGGCGCGGCGCGCTCAGTTCACCATCACCAGTTTTCCTTTGACGCCGCGCGAACCCATGTGAGCGTATGCAGCCTTCAATTCCGCCATCGGCATCGTGCTGTCGATCACCGGTTTGATCTTTCCCTGGCCGTACCACTGTGCCAATTCCGCCATCATCTGCGCATTGGCCTTGGGCTCGCGTTTCGCGAAATCGCCCCAGAACACGCCGACGAGAGAGGCGCCTTTCAGCAGCGTCAGATTCAATGGCAGCGACGGAATCGGGCCGGATGCAAAACCGACCACCAAATAACGACCGCGCCATCCGATGGAGCGAAACGCAGGCTCTGCAAAATCGCCGCCTACCGGGTCGTAAATGACATCGGGTCCTTTGCCGTCGGTGGCTGCCTTGATGGCGTCGCGAAAACCGTTGGGCAGTGCATGGGTCGTGTAGTTGATCGTCGCGTCGGCGCCAATAGAGCGGCAGAGCTCGCATTTCTCGTCGGTGGAAGCTGCAGCGATCACCTTGGCCCCGGCGGCCTTGGCGATCTGGATGGCCGCGGTGCCCACGCCGCCTGCTGCACCGAGCACCAGCACGGTCTCGCCGGCCTTGAGCTGCGCGCGATCCATCAGTGCATGCCACGAGGTGGCGTAGATCATGATGAAGGCCGCCGCGTCGACATGACCGAAGCCTTCCGGCAGCGGCATGCACAGCGCCGCGGGCGCCAGCGTATGAGTGCCGAAGCCGCCGGTGCCGGAGAGGCAGGCCACGTTCTGCCCCACCTTGAGGTGCGTCACGCCTTCGCCGACCGCCTGGATGACGCCCGCGTACTCGGAGCCCGGCACGAAGGGCAGCGGCGGTTTCATCTGGTATTTGTTCTGCACGATCAGCAGATCGGGGAAATTCAGGCTGGCCGCCTTGATCTCGATGAGCACCTGGCCCGGCCCCGGGGTGGGGGTGGGCAATTCCTTCCAGGTCAGCGCGTCGACGCCAACGGGGTTCTCGCAAAGCCATGCGTGCATGCCAGGGTCTCCTTCAGACAAGTAATGTTGGGGCAATGAAGCGGGCGATGATAGGTGCCGCGGCGGGGTGGCCTTGTCCCTGCTGCGACGCACCCGAAGCCTACAATCCGGTGCATCCAGAAGCACCATGAAGATACTTATTTCCAACGACGACGGCTTCCAGGCGCCGGGCATCGTCGCACTGCACGAAGCACTCAAGGACATCGCCGAAGTCGAGGTGGTCGCTCCGGAGCACAACAACAGCGCCAAGTCGAATGCGTTGACCCTTGCGGCTCCGCTGTATGTGCGCGAGGCGCACAACGGCTTTCGCTACGTGACCGGCACGCCGGCCGACTGCGTGCACATCGCGCTCAAGGGCTTGCTCGACTACCGGCCCGACCTGGTGGTTTCCGGCATCAACAACGGCGCCAACATGGGTGACGACACCATCTATTCGGGCACCGTCGGCGCGGCGATGGAGGCCTACCTGTTCGGTATTCCGGCCATTGCCTTCTCGCAGATCGAGAAGGGCTGGGCGCACGTGGACGCTGCCGCGCAGGTGGCGCGGCGGCTGGTGCAGCAGATCGAGCGCGAGCGCATGCTCGAAGGCGGCGCCTTCCTGCTCAACGTGAACGTGCCGAACCTGCCTTTCGACGAGCTGAAGCCCGTCAAGGTCTGCCGGCTCGGCCGGCGCCACGCGGCGGAAAAAGTGATCACGCAGGACAGCCCGCGCGGCGAGACCATGTACTGGATCGCCGGTGCAGGCGGCGCCAAGGACAGCGGCGAAGGCACCGACTTCCACGCCACCGCGGCCGGCCACATCGCGCTGACGCCATTGCAGATCGACCTGACCGACCACGCCAACCTTGGCCAATGGCGCGAGACGGTGGCCCGTCTCGGCAACTGACATGGCCACGCAGCGGCCCAGTTTCCCCGTCCGCCTGACACCCACCGCCTCTGCCGCCACGCGCGGGCGCATGCCCGCCGCGCCGGTCAAGCCCGTGGTGCCGTCCACGCCCTCGATGGCCTCCGACGCCGTGCGCGCGCGCATGGTGCAGAAGCTCGCCGCGCAGGGCATTTCCGACGCGCGCGTGCTGCGTGCGATGGGCGCCGTGGAGCGGCATCGCTTCGTCGACAGCGCCCTGGTCAATCAGGCCTATGAAGACACCAGCCTGCCGATCGGACTGGGGCAGACCATTTCGAAGCCCAACGTGGTGGCTCGCATGATCGAGCTGCTGATGGGCGCTCCCGCCCTCGCGGGAAAGCCCGACGCCAAGCTGGGCCGGGTGCTCGAGATCGGCACGGGCTGCGGCTACCAGGCAGCGGTGCTGAATCACGTGGCGACCGAGGTCTACAGCATCGAGCGTCTGCGCGGCTTGCACGAGCGCGCACGGGCCAATCTGAGGCACTTCCGGCTCGCGACCGTGCACCTGATGTTGGGTGACGGGATGATCGGCTACGCCAAGGGCGCGCCCTATGCCGGCATCATCGCCGCGGCAGGCGGCGAGGCGGTGCCGGAGGCATGGATCGAACAGCTTGCGGTGGGTGGGCGCATCGTCGCGCCGACCCATTCCGCGAAGGGTGGCCAAGCCCTTGTCGTCATCGACAAGACCCCCCGAGGACTGGAGCGTCTCATTCTTGAGGCGGTTCACTTTGTCCCCCTAAAATCTGGTATCGCTTGAAGGAATAACAAATGCAGGGTTTTGGCAATCGGAGTTGGTTCGCTGGCGTCACGTTGGCCTTTGTGCTCGTGATCGCGGGCTGTTCCACACCTCGCGGGCCGGCTCCAGTCGAAGACCGCGGCACGATGACGCGTGCTCCAGCCGCGACCGTGCCCGGCGGCCCGCCCATCACCACCGACGCCAACGGCAAGCCGCTCGCCGGCATCGAGAACTATGGCAAGCCCGGCTACTACGCCGTGCGTCCGGGCGACACCATTCGCCGCATCGGTATCGAGACCGGCCAGCGCTGGCAGGATCTCGTCCGCTGGAACAACCTCGACAACCCGGACCTGATCGAAGTCGGTCAGGTGCTGCGCGTGATTCCGCCCGCTGGCTCGGGAACGGTCGTTGCGACGGCTCCCGTGACGTCGCCGCCTGGCGCTGCTTCCCCCGACGGCGTCGTCACGAAGCCGGTGACGCCGCAGCCCGTGGTGGTGCCTACAACGCCATCCAGCGGCGCGACCAAGCCGACGGCTCCGGTCACGGCTTCACCGGCCAGCCCCGGCAGCGGCGGTTCGGGTGACGAAGACCTCGGGTGGATCTGGCCCGCGAGCGGTTCGCTGATCGCAGGCTTCGACGAGGCCAAGAACAAGGGCTACGACATCAGCGGCAAGGCGGGCGATCCCGTGCTGGCCGCCGCCGATGGTCGCGTGGTCTATGCGGGCGCGGGCCTGCGTGGCTACGGCAACCTGATCATCCTGAAGCACAACAACACCTACCTCACGGCATACGCGCACAACCAGACGCTGCTCGTGAAGGAAGACCAGTCGGTTCAGAAGGGCCAGAAGATCGCCGAAATGGGCAACAGCGACGCCGATCGCGTGAAGCTGCATTTCGAGATCCGCCGCCAGGGCAAGCCCGTCGATCCTTCGCGCTACCTGCCCAACCGGTGATGCCATGGCTGCCTCCCGCTCCCGCCGCACGCTGCTGCCTGTGCGCGGGTCGGCGGGCAGGGGCAGCATGCCGTCGGGCAACGGCCAGTCCGAATTTGACGGCGAGAGCGCGCATCCTCCTGAAGAAGAGGTAGATCTGCCGACGGCGGATGCTCCGCTGCCCGCCAACGGCGCCGTGGGCGAGATGGTCGGAGGCGAGGGTGCCGATGCGCTGACCATCTACCTGCGCCAGGTCCGGCGCACCGAGCTCTTCACGCCTGCCGAGGAATACCAGACCGCATGCGCCGCACGCGCGGGCGACTTCGCCGCGCGGCAGTCGATGATCGAGCACAACCTGCGGCTGGTGGTCAATATCGCCAAGGGCTACCTGGGGAGGGGCGTGCCGCTGTCCGACCTCATCGAGGAAGGCAATCTCGGACTGATGCACGCGATCACCAAGTTCGAGCCCGAACGCGGCTTTCGCTTTTCCACGTATGCGACCTGGTGGATCCGCCAGTCCGTCGAGCGCGCGGTCATGACGCAGGCGCGCGCCATCCGGCTGCCGGTGCACGTGGTGCGCGAACTGCAGCAGGTGCTGAAGGCTCGCCGCACTCTCGAGGGTGATGCCGAATTCGTCGCGCACAGGCCGGACGGCGTGCGCGTGGAAGACATCGCCGCGCTGCTGGGCCGCGACGTTCAGGCGGTGGCCGATCTGCTGGCTCTCTCCGAGGCCCCGCGCTCACTCGACGCGGGCGATTCCCGGGGAGACGAGGGCTTCACGCTGGCCGACACCGTGGCCTCCGAGGACGAGCAGGGCAGCCCGACCGACGTGGCGCACACGCGCGAGGTGGAGCGCCTGCTCGACCAATGGGTGCACGCCCTCGACGCGCGCGAGCGCGAGGTGCTGGAGGGGCGCTACGGCCTGCACGACCGTGAGCCCGAAACGCTGGAGGTGCTGAGCGTGCGGCTGGGGCTCACGCGGGAGCGCGTGCGGCAGATCCAGAACGAGGCGCTGGCCAAGATGCGTCGCCAGTTGGCCCGTTCCGGCGTGGGGCGCGACGCGCTGTTCTAGGGCCATCCGGCCACGCTGAGACAATCGGGGGATGACGGAATCCATCGAAGAAAAGAAAGTCCCCGCGAATCCCGGTGAAGAGTGGCTGAAAGTCGAGTCCCTCGACCTCGACGCGCAGGGCGTGGCGCACAAGGCCGACGGCATGGTCGTGTTCATCGAAGGCGCGCTGCCTTTCGAGGAAGTGCAGTTCAACGTCCACCGCCGAAAGAACAACTGGGAGCAGGGCACGGTCACCACCATCCGCCGCGAATCGTCGCAGCGGGTGCGCCCGGGCTGCCCGCATTTCGGCCTGCATACGGGCGCATGCGGCGGCTGCAAGATGCAGCACCTCGATGCGGCCGCCCAGGTGGCCGTGAAGCAGCGCGCGCTGGAAGACAACCTCTGGCACCTCGGCAAGGTCAAGCCCGAGAACCTGCTGCGGCCGCTCGAAGGTCCGGCCTGGCACTACCGCTACCGCGCGCGCCTTTCGGTGCGCCACGTGGTCAAGAAGGGCACCGTGCTGATCGGTTTTCACGAGCGCAAGAGCCGCTACCTGGCTGACATGCAGGTGTGCCCGGTGCTGCCGAAGCAGGTGAGCGAAATGCTGATGCCGCTGCGCGAGCTGATCGGCTCGATGGACGCGCGCGACACCTGCCCCCAGATCGAACTGGCCTGCGGCGACGCGCCCGATTCGACGCGGCTCGGCACGATCGCCCTGGTACTGCGCCACCTCGAGCCGCTCTCGCGTGCCGACATCGACCGCCTGAAGGCCTTTGCCGCGAAGAACGAAGGCGTCCAGTGGTGGCTGCAGCCCAAGGGGCCGGACACCGTGAAGCTGCTCGAAGAAGGCGGCACGCCGCTGGCGTACAGGCTGCCGGAGTTCGGCGTCACGATGCCGTTCAAGCCCACCGATTTCACGCAGGTCAATCCGCACATCAACCGGGCGCTGGTGGGCAAGGCGCTGCGCCTGCTCGATGTTCAGTCCGACGAGCGCGTGATCGACTGGTTCTGCGGCCTCGGCAACTTCACGCTGCCGCTGGCAAGTCAGGCGCGCGTGGTGCTGGGCATCGAGGGCAGCGACACGCTGGTGGCGCGCGCGACCGACAACTTCAAGAGAAACCAGCCGGCCACTTCGGCTCGCCGTGAGCTGTCTTCCGCGACGTTCGTGGCGCGCAACCTGTTCGAAATGACGCCGGAGATGCTGGTGGCCGACGGCAGCGCCGACAAGTGGCTGGTCGATCCGCCGCGCGAAGGGGCGTTCGCGCTGGCGAAGGCCATCGCCGATCTCCATCAGCAGCCCGAACTGCGCACCGACGGCTGGACGCCGCCGAAACGCATCGTGTACGTCAGCTGCAATCCGTCGACGCTTGCGCGCGATGCCGGTTTGCTGGTGCATCAGGCGGGCTATCGCTGCACCTATGCGGGGGTGGTCAACATGTTCCCGCACACGGCGCACGTCGAGTCGATCGCGGTTTTCGAGCAGGAATGAAAAAGGGCCCCTCGGGGCCCTTTCTGTTGGTGCGGTTGATTCGCTCTCTCAGTCGCGTTCGCCGCCGAAGATGCCCAGCAGCGCCAGCAGGCTCTGGAACACGTTGAACAGGTCGAGGTACAGGGCGAGCGTGGCGCTGATGTAGTTGGTTTCGCCGCCGTCCATGATCTGCTTCAGGTCATAGAGCATGTAGGCCGAGAAGATGCCGATGGCGGCAACCGAGATGACCAGCATGCCGGTGGTCGAGCCGACGAACACGTTGATGATCGCGCCGACCATCAGCACCAGCGCGCCGACGAACAGGAACTTGCCCATGCCCGACAGGTCGCGCTTGATGACGGTGGCCAGCGAAGCCATCACGAAGAACACGCCGGCGGTACCGCCGAAGGCCGTCATGATCAACTCGGAGCCGTTCTTGAAGCCGAGCACCATCGCGATCAGGCGCGACAGCATCAGGCCCATGAAGAAGGTGAAGGCCAGCAGCACCGGCACGCCGGCGGCCGAGTTCTTGGTTTTCTCGATGGCGAACATGAAACCGAAGGCGCCGCCGAGGAAGACGATGAGGCCGAGGCCGCCCGTAAGCGAGCGGGTGATGCCGGTGCTGACGCCGACCCAGGCGCCCAGCACGGTGGGCAGCAGGCTCAGCGCGAGCAGCCAGTAGGTGTTGCGCAGCACGCGCTGGCGTTCGGCTTGAGCCAGTGGCTGTCCGTAGCCGGAGGAAGTGTCTAGGGTGGTGACGCGGTCGTTCATGGCCGGAGCTCCTGTGGTTGCTGCATGGATGCAGTTGGGCGCATTCTAGGGGGCTGCAAGAGGGGGTATCGAAAAGACCGTATGCGGGGTGTTCCCAAGCCCCGAGGCCGTCTTGGCCGAATGGCTGCGGCATGGCCGTTATGCTCTTGGGTTTTCAGCAAGCAGAGCTCATCCATCATGAAGACCAAATCCTTTCTCGAACTCGCCGACGTCAAGGCCATCGCAGCAGCGGCCGAGGCCGAAGCCCTCAAGAACAACTGGGCGGTGACCATCGCGATCTCGGACGACGCCGGCAACCTGCTCTGGCTGCAGCGCCTGGATGGCGCCGCCGCGCTGTCCTCGCACATCGCTCCCGCCAAGGCGCATACGGCCGCCATGGGCCGCCGCGAGAGCAAGGTCTACGAAGACATCATCAACGGCGGCCGGACGGCTTTCCTGACGGCGCCCGAAGTGCAGGGCCTGCTCGAAGGCGGCGTGCCGATCGTCAAGGACGGCCACGTGATCGGCGCGGTCGGCGTGAGCGGTGTGAAGTCGAACGAAGACGCGCAGATCGCCAAGGCTGGCATCGCGGCTCTCGGCCTCTGATTCTTTTCTCTCGCACAAAGCAAAACGCCGACTTCGAGGTCGGCGTTTTTGTTTGGGCTGCTTCAGCGTGGAAAAAAAGCTTGGCTAGTCGGCGAACCGTTGGCTAGCAAAAAACGACCCTTCGGAGATGAATCTCCTTGAGTCGCCCCACGATGAAACTTGCGCGAAGGGCGGGCTGGATGACTTACTTGGTCAGGATCAGCTTGCCGAGTTTGGTGGCCTGGAGCCGATAGAGGGAGCCGTTGTGCATGATGCCCACGGTCTTGCTTCCTTTCAGAAGCTCCGTGCTTTCGAGCATCGGCACCGGACGCGTTGCCTGGATGGACGCATGGCCGCCACCCGATTGGTCGAGCGAAGGATGGTTCAGGACAGAGAAGGCATTCGGTGTGGCTGGCATCTGGAGTTCCCTTATCGAAGCGATGAGTGAATGATAATGATTCGCAACAAGAAGTCAATCGCCGCGATCAACTTTTTTTCCTTGTGCCTTTTCCTTCAGATCACTTCGCGTCGGGTTCGGTGATGAAGCCGATCTTGCGCACGCCGGCTTCCCGGGCTTCCGACATCGCCTTGGCCACGCGCTCGTAGCGGACGGCCTTGTCGCCGCGGATGTGCAGTTCGGGCTGCGGTTCCTTGGCGGCTTCCGCGGCGAGGCGGCCGGGCAGCTCGCTGTCGTCGATCTTCTGCTCGTTCCAGTAGTAGGCGCCGTCGGCCGTCACGCTGAACAGGATGTTCTGCGGCTTGGGCTGCTCGGGCTCGCTCGTGGCGCGCGGAAGGTCGATGTTGACCGCGTGCTTCATCACCGGCACGGTGATGATGAAGATGATGAGCAGCACCAGCATGACGTCGACCAGCGGCGTCATGTTGATCTCGTTCATCACCTCATCGGGTTCGTCTTGTGTTCCGAAGGCCATGATGCTCAGCCCTTCTTGAGCGGAACCACGATGGCGTCGCCGCTGCCGCTCTGGACGCGGGCGCCGGTCACGAAGTAGGCGTGCAGGTCGTGGGCGAAGGCGTTGAGCTTGGTCAGCACGAACTTGTTGCCGCGCACCAGCGCGTTGTAGCCCAGCACCGCGGGAATGGCGACGGCCAGGCCGAGTGCCGTCATGATCAGCGCTTCACCGATCGGGCCTGCCACCTTGTCGATGGTCGCCTGGCCGGCCGAGCCGATGCTCATGAGGGCGTGATAGATGCCCCAGACGGTGCCGAACAGGCCGATGAACGGAGCCGTCGAGCCGACCGAAGCCAGGATGGCGAGACCGGTCTGCAGGCGGGCGGTGAAGGCGTCGATGCCATTGCGTAGCGCGCGCGTGATCCAGTCGCTCACATCCAGTGCATCGTGCAGATGAGCCTTGGTGTTGCGGTGGTGCGCTGCCGCTTCGCGGCCTTCGAGGGCCAGTGCGCGGAAGGGGTTGCTGTCGTCCTGACCCAGCTTGTTCAGCGCGGTGGCGAAGTCTTCGCTGTGCCAGAAGTCCTGCGAGTGCTTCGCGAGGCGCTTGTAGCGGATGACGTCGAGTGCCTTGACGATGATCACGATCCACGACGCGAGCGACATGCCGATCAGCAGCACCGCCACGGCCTTGGTGACGAAGTCGCCCTGATTCCAGACGTTCATCAAGCCAAAATGGGAATCCATACGAAGTTGCTCCAGAGAAAAATTAGTTCAGGACGTAGTTGACGGGGGCGTCATAGGACATGGCCTGCACCACGCCGTTGACCTTGCCGGGAACGAACCGGCATTTCATGATGAATTCCACCGCGGCCTCGTCGAGGCGATCGAAGCCGCTGGATTTCTTGACCTCCGCGCTCTTCGGCAGGCCGTCGACGCCCACGAGCACGCGCACGATCACCTTGCCCTGTTCGCCGAGCCGCTTGCTCATGGCGGGGTAGGTGGGCTTCGGGTTTTGCAGGTAGTCGGCGTTGCTCGACGGCAGCTGCACCGCGGGCGGTGCCGGTGGTGCCGGCGGCGGAGCGGGTGGGGCCGGTGGAGCGGGGGGCGCAGGAGGCGTGGCCGGTGGCGGCGGCTCTGTGGTCCCGACGGGCGCCTGGGGAGCCGGGGTGGGCTTCGGCTCGCGAATGGCCTGGGGCCGCGGCGGAGGCGGTGCCTTGGCCTTGGGTTGAGGCGGGGGAGGGGGCGGAGGAGGCGGATCGGCCTTCGGCTTGGGCGGTTCGACGAACTGGCTCAGTATTTCGACGGGAACCACCACTTCGGCGGCGCGGCGCAGCAGGCCGCTCTGGAGCGCCCACAGCGCAGCGGCGTGAAACAGGACGACGCCGCCCGCAATGACGACATTGCGCGAAAGGCCGAAGAGGGAAGGAGGGGGGGCGAAGCGGTCAGACACGATCAACCATTCGAATGCGGGCACCGCCAAAGGTGCCCCGATTGCAGCAAAACCGCTACGAAGACGCCAATGGCGCTACTTGCGAAAGATCCACCAGACCGAACCCGCGACGAGGATCAGGCTGCCGCCGAGGGCCGAGACGAGTTCCATGCTTTGCTTTCCTTGATGGAGTTGGCAAGCTGGATCGCTCTCGGACCCGATTCGCAATTCAAGGCGGCGACCGGGTGCGAAGCGCTGCACTGCGCGACGATATCGCGCGCACAGCCTTCACATTGACCACACTGGGTGGCTACGCCAAGTTCGAACTGGACTTCGTCGAAAGTCATGCCGGCCCGCACGTGACGTGCGATTTCTCGGTCGGAGACTCGGCGGCAGACACAAACGATCATGGCGGTGAAAGCGGCAGTTGGCTGGCTGTTGGATGCGATGATTATAAATAAGAATCCATCGCATTCACAATAACTATGTGTTACTGAGTCATGCAACACCCGGGCGCCTGAAATCAGACTTCCGACCAGAGCCGCAGCAGGTTGTGGTAATGCCCGGTCAGCGCCACCGTTTCCTCGCACTCGCCCAGGCGTGCGCGCAGCTTCTGGATGTTCTGATCCAACTCAAAAAGCATGCCCCGTTGCTGATCGCTGCGCACCATGCTCTGCAGCCAGAAGAACGAGCAGACCCGCGCCCCCTGCGTCACGGGATGAACGCGGTGAAGGCTGCTCGCCGGGTAAAGAATGAGGTCGCCGGCCGGCAGCTTCACTTCATGCGAGCCGTAGGTGTCGATCACTTCCAGCTCGCCGCCCTCGTACTCTTCCGGATCGCACAAGAAAAGGGTGCATGACAGGTCCGTGCGCAGTTGCTGCCCACTGCCAGGCAAAGCCCGCACCGCCCCGTCGACATGAACGCCGTAGTGCTCGCCCCCCTCATAGCGATTGAAAAGCGGCGGTACGAAGCGCGACGGAAGCGCCGCCGAGAAGAACAGCGCGTTGCGCGCCAGCGCGGCGAGCACGATGTTGCCGAGCTCCTTGCCGATCGGTGAATGCTCCGGCAGCTGGCGGTTGCGCTTGACCTGCGCTCCCTGTGCGCCGACCGTCTCGCGTCCGTCGGTCCATTGCGTGGCGTCGAGCGCGGCGCGCAGCTCGCGCACCTGGTCGGGGCTCAGCACTTCGGGCACATGCAGCATCATTTTTCGGGAACTCCGCAATGAGAAAAGCCCCGGCGCGGGCCGGGGCTCGAGTGTCGCACCGCACCGGCCGGGGCCGGTGCGCGCAGGAAACCGTCAGAACGCGAAGTTCGCGGTGATCTTGGCCGAGCGCGGGGTACCCGGCGTGTAGCGGTAGCCGCTCTTGTTGATGGCCGCCACGTAGTCCTTGTTGAACAGGTTGTACACGTTCAGCTGGATGTCGATGTTCTTGTTGATGCGGTAGGAGGCCATCGCATCGAACACCCAGTACGAGTCGACGTACGCCGGCGTGCCCACCGCGCCGTCGGTGCCGCGCTGCAGCTTGCCGTTGTAGCGGGCGCCGCCGCCGAGCGTCAGGCCGAACGGGAACTGGTAGGTGGTCCAGAGCGTGAAGGCCTTCTTCGGCGTGTAGGCCAGGGCGGTCGAGCCGTCCGCCAGCACCGAGGGGCCGCTCAGCACGCGGGTGTTCATGGTGGTGAAGCCCGAGCTCACGCCCCAGTTGTCGGTCAGTGCGCCCGACACGCCGAGTTCGACGCCCTGCACGCGCTTCTTGCCGGTCTGGAAGTACTGCTGCGTGACCGAGTCCTGCACCACCTCGTTGCTCACGTCGGTGCGGTACAGGGCTGCCGTCAGGGCCACGCGCTTGTTCAGCACGTCCCACTTGGTGCCGACCTCGTAGGTCTTGGCCTTCTGCGGCAGGAAGTCGGTGCGCGCGGCGCTGTTGCCGGTGCCGCCGGCGGCCAGCTGGAAGTTGGCGCCGCCCGGCGGCTGGGCTGCGGTGCCGTAGGCCGCGTAGACGCTGCTGTTCTCGGTGGGCTTGTAGACCAGGCCGATCTTGCCGGAGAGCAGGTTGTCCGACAGCTTCAGGTTGGTCGGCGTGATCGTCGAGGTCTGCGGGCCGTTGCCGGTGCGAGCCAGCGTCAGCGCGGTGGCGTTGTACGTGGTCGAGTAGTGGTCGTAGCGCAGGCCGGCGGTCAGCTGCCATTGCTCGTTGAACTTCAGCGTGTCGAAGGCGTAGAGGCCGATGGTGTCGGTGCTGCCGTCCGAGCCGGTGCCGTTGGCGATGCGGTTGTAGCCGCTCACGTACGGATTCGGGTTGTACAGGTTGGCCGCAGGCCACGAACCGGCGGCGGCCAGCGTGGTGCCCACGCTTGCGTAGCCCGGCGCGTAGAAGTTGTTGGCGGTCTGCTTCTCGCGGATGAACTCGATGCCGCCGTTGAACGAGTGGCTGATGCTGCCCGTGTTGAACTTGGCCGACACGCTCGTCTGGTTGGTGAAGATCGTGTTTTCCTGGTCCTTGTTGGTGGGCAGGTTGCGCGTGATCGTCCAGCTTGCCGGGATCGTCGGGATCACGGTGTTCAGGAAGCCGGCCGTCACGGCGGGCAGGGTGCCGACGCCGTTCGTCGACGTCAGGCCGCCGCCCATGAACGACGTCAGCATGTAGTCCTGCGAGGTCTTGCCGTAGCGCGTGGTGTTGCGGATCGTGATGTCGGGCGTCAGGTCGTGCTCGATGCGAGCGGTGAACATGTCGGCCGTGACGTTGTCGAAGTCGGAGCTCGTGCCGTAGAAGTTGCTCGAATCGACGCGCTGCGCGTAGTTCAGGTAGGTGCGGCGGGCCAGGCCGCGGGTGATCGCGGTGGCGTCCGGCGTGGTGTAGCCGGGCAGGCCGATGGTGGGCACGCCGCCGTCGGGAATGTTGTTCTGCTTGACGTGCAGGTAGTCGAGGAAGATGCGCGTCGGGCTGTTCAGGCCGAGGGCCAGCGACGGTGCGATCGCCCAGCGCTTGTTCTTGACGAAGTCGCGGCCGGCAACGCCGCCGTCTTCGCTCACCGCATTCAGGCGGAAGGCCGCGCCTATGCCGTTGGCGCTGCTCAGCGACTTGTTCCAGTCGACGCTGCCGCGCTTGAAGTCGGCGCTGCCGTAGCTCAGCGAGCCCATGAAGCTGTCTTCGAGCTTGGGCTTCTTGGTAACGAGGTTGATGTAGCCGGTCGGCGAGGTGCGGCCCACGTCGGTGCCCGACGGACCCTTCACGACCTCGACCTGTTCGATGTTGAAGACGTCGCGCGACACCGAGCCCAGGTCGCGGATGCCGTCGACGAAGATGGCGCTCGAGCTGTCGAAGCCGCGCATGAAGACGGCGTCGCCCGTGTTGGTGTTGCCGTTCTCGCCGAGGAAGAAGGTGCCCACGCCGGGCGTGTTGCGCAGAGCTTCGGTCAGCGTGGTCGCGCCCTGGTCGCGAATGATCTGTTCCTTGATGACCTGGATGGTCTGGGGCGTGTTGACCAGCGGGGCCGTGAACTTGGGATTCGACGAGTTGTCGGTCTTGTAGTCGGCGGCGGTGGTGTCCTGCACGCGGACTTCGGGAAGGGCGCCTCCCGACTGGGCCAGGGCGCCGGGTGCCGCAATGGCCATCAGCGTGGCGGCGGCAGCGCCTGAGAGATGAGGAACGGCGCGCGCAACGGTGTGTTTGCGGCTCTTGATGTAGGCCATGAAGTTTTCTCCGAAAGGGGCGGGCGGCAGGACTCGACTGGCGATGTCCGGACGGCCTGCGTTCCTTGGTGGGAGAAACGAGGGGGACTGGCTGGGTGAGTCGATTCACGAAGCGTCGTAAATCGCCGCGAATGATATTGGTTCTCAATACCAAAAATACGCAGTCGAACTAAATTAATCCAAAAGTTGTGCCAGATCGTTGCTGTCACGCAACTGATGGGACCGCCGCGGCCGGTTCAGTAGACGTCGCGGCGGTAGCGTCCGCTGGCCGTCAGCTCGCTGACCAGCGTGTCGCCCGCGACCTGCCGCAGAGCGGCACCCACGCCAGACGCCATGCCTTGCAGGCTCCCGCAGACGTAGATGGCCGCCCCGTCGTCCAGCCAGTGCAGCAGGGCGTCGGCCGACTGCAGCAGCCGGTGCTGGACGTAGAAGCGCTCGGCCTGATCGCGCGAGAAGACCATGTCGAGCCGCTTCAGCACGCCATCGGCCTGCCACGCTTCGATTTCTTCGCGATAGAGGAAGTCATGGGCTGCCTGGCGCTCGCCGAACACCAGCCAGTTGTCGTGCCTGCCCGCGACTGCCCGTGCCCGAAGATGCGCGCGCAGGCCCGCGATTCCGGTTCCGTTGCCGACGAGGATCAAGGGCCGCGTCTCGTTGCCTTCCAGCCGGAAGCCCTGGTGCGGCCGCACGCGCAGGGCCACCGTGTCGCCGATGCTGAGCGTGGATGTGAGCAGGCCCGATGCGGCGCCGAGCGTGCCGTCCGGATGCTGCTCTTGCCGCACCAGCAGCTGCAGCTCGCCATCGGCGTGCACCGAGGCGATGGAATAGTCGCGCGGCCGAGTCGGATCGCTCGCCACGGCCACCTGGGCGAGGTCGCCCGAGGCCCAGGGCGGCATCGGGCCCGATTGCGGCACCAGCCCGAGGTGGAAGACCGGCCCGCCCGCGCTACCCGGATTGAGGCGCTCGCGCGCAACGAGCCGCCATTGGGCGAAGCTGTCGGCGGCCGCATCGCCAATGCCGGGTTCCGGCACTTCGCCCCATTGCGCCTGCCACGTAGCCAGCGCGGCCGGGTCGCTGTTGTCGACCTCGATGCGATCGAATTCGCGCCTGGCGCCTGCGGCCTGCAGCCACTCGTCGAGCGCGCGGCCGAAGCCGCAGAAATTGGCGTACTGCCGGTCGCCCAGGGCCAGCACCGAGTAGCTCAGCGAAGGCAGCGCAGGTGGCGAACTCGCCATCATCGTGCGCTCGACGAACACGCTGGCGCCATCGGGTGCATCGCCTTCGCCGTAGGTGCTGGCGATGAAGAGCGCGCGGCGCGTTGCGGCCAGCGTGGGGGCATCCAGTGCGTTCAGTTCCATGACGCGCGCCGGGATGCCCGCAGCGCCCAGCTGCCGGGCTGTCTGCCACGCGATGGCTTCGGCCTGGCCGGTCTGGCTGGCGAACAGCACGAGCACCGGGGGCTCGTCGCTGCTTCCTGAGAGGGTCGCCGAATCGCGCGCGGCCGCGGCTTTTCGCCTGTGCTCGCGCAGGTAGATCGACGCACAGAGCGCCGCATATGCCGCAAGGGTGGAACCCGCGCCGAGCGCGCGCCAGCCGAAGTCGTTCATGTCCCGGCCGGCGCAGGCCATGCGGGCGTGGCCTTTGCAGCGGGCGAAGGAACGCCATGGCTCACGAACAGCGCGGCAATGCCGTGTTGCCGCGCAAAGTCGAATCCTTCATCCGGGCCCAGCACCGTCAGCACCGTGGCCAGCGCATCGGCCTGCATGCATTCGGCGTGCAGCACGGTGACGCTGGCCAGCGCATGCGCGACCGGCTCGCCCGTTCGCGGATCGATGGTGTGCGACCAGCGGCGCCCTTCGTGCGAGCGCTGGTGCCACCGGTCGCCCGAGGTGGCGATGGCCATGTCGGCAAGCGCCACGCGCCTCGCCCCGGCCGGATCGCCGTCGACTAGCACCTGCCACGGTTGCCCACCGGGGCGCTTGCCCATGCCCCGCAGTTCCCCGCCGATCTCGAGAAGCGCGTCCGCGATGCCCAGTGCACGCAAGGCCTCGATACCGTGATCGACAGCGAAGCCCTTGGCAATACCCGAGAGATCCAGCGTGGCGCCCCCGGGCTGCAGCAGCGAGCCATCGGCGGCATCGAATGCCAGCCGCGACCAGCCGACGCGCTCTCGCGCCCCGGCCAGGGCATCCGCGGTGGGCAGGGCGTTTTCAGCCCCGGCTTCAGGGCCGAAGCCCCAGCAGGCGACCAGCGGGCCGACGGTCGGATCGATCGCTCCGCCGCTGGCCGTCGACCACCGGGACGCGCATCGCATCACCGTGGCGAACTCCGCCGGCAGGATGTGGCGCGACCCGGCCTGGGCGCGGTTGAATCGGCTGATGTCCGATTCAGGCTCCCAGTGGCTCATCTGCGCAATCACGCGGCCGAGCGCCGACTCGACAGCCGCGCGCACCTCCGCCAGCGGCTGCATCCGCGGGTTGTCGAAGCGCAGCGACCAGGTGGTGCCCATGGTCTCGCCGCCCAGCTGCTGCAGGGTGGCGGGATCGGCGGGGCGCGGCACGGCCGCATTGGCGTAGCCGCCGGCGCGCCAGGTACTACTGAACGAAAGGCCCAAGGTGGTCCGTCTGCTGTCGCGCAGGAAGCCTCAGGGCTTCAGGGCATCACTTCGAGGGTGGCCGCGTAGTTCAGGCGGCGTTCCTTGGCTTGCGGCACCGTGGTCTTGTTGTCCTTGGTGCTGGCGTCGAGCCAGTACATGCCGGCAGTCGGCCAGGTCACGCTGAACTGGCCCTTGTCGTCGGTCTTGAGCTTGATTTCCTCGAGCTTGTCGCGGTACTGCGTGTTGCCCGCAGTCACCGTCACTTCGAGTCCCTTGGCGGGCTGGCCGTCGAGGTTCAGCGTGAAGGTGGCCTTCTCGCCCTTGACCAGGTCGGTCGGGCTGCCGGCGGCGATGAGCTCCAGGCCCTGGCCGATCGGCTTGAGCGCGGAAGGCTTGCCGACCGTCACGAAGGTCTCGATGCGGCCGGACGACTGGGTGACCGTCACGTCCTGCGCGTCGGCCGGAATTTCCTTGCCGATGGTTTCGGCCGTGCCGCGCGCGCGCTTGGTCTGGCCCGTGGCCTTGTCCTTCCAGCTCGCGAAGGCGCCGGCGTTGATCACCGCGATGCGGTAGGTGCCGGCCTGCGCCACGCTCACGTCGAACACGTTGCGCAGCTTGAGCTTGGCTTCGGTCTCGGGCTTGACGGTGCTGCCGTCGGGCGCGGTGATCTGCAGGCCGTCGAGGCGCAGCGGCGCATGGTTGGCGACGAACAGGTCGTTCGACACGGCTGCGTCGACCGTCACGGTGTCGGCCTTGGAGAACACGGTGGAGGAGGGCAGCAGCCAGGCGTTGTGCGCCTGGGCGAGCGATGCGGCGGCCGACAGGGCAATGGCGAGGGAGGCAACGCGCAGTTTGATGAATCGGGTCATGGCAGTTCCTTGTGTGTGGAGGGCCGGCGGTGAAAGGGCCGTGCGGTACTGGGGCGGATACTGGTCAGGGCTTGAGTTCGAGCTTGATCTCGCCGAGCTCTTCCTTGCCCGTGGCGGTCGGCTGAGCCGCCGCCGTCGGAGGCCACTGGAAGGGAATGCTCACGACCTCGCGGCCGCCGACTTCGCGCGCGGCCTCGACCACGAGCTTGTAGGCGCCCGGAGCGAGCTTGGGCATCGGCGCCGTGCCTTCGGTGAAGCTCAGCTGGTGCTTGCCGGCCGGCTTGGTCGCGCCCGTCACGCCGTCGACCGGCACCGAGAGTTCGCGGCCGCCGCGGCGCCACCACTGGCGCATGTCCTTCAGCCACTTCGTGCCTTCGCCCTCGGGGTTGTTGGTCTTGGTGCGCACGTCGTACCAGACGGCCAGCGTGCCGGCGACGGTGTTGTCCGCGCGTTCGATCCAGGTCGCCACGTAGGGGCGGTGGTACTCGGAGACGTTCAGCCGGGGAATTTCGATGTTGACGGCCAGCCCCGACGCGAAGGCCGGAGCCGCGAACAGCGCCGACATGGCCAGCGGCGCGAGTGAGTAGCGAACGTGCACGGGAAACCTCTTTCCTGGATCTGGATGGATTGATGAACGAAATCAGTGAATGAACAGCAGCGCGAGCAGCACCGGCACGACCAGCCCCATGCCGACCATCGGCCAGGTGAAAGGCCGGTTGCCCGCATGCATCTTGAGAATGAAGAGGCCCGTGATCGAGAAGACCAGGGCGGCGCCCGCGAAGATGTCGATGAACCAGCTCCACGCGGCGCCGGTGTTGCGGCCCTTGTGGAGGTCGTTGAGGTAGGAGAGCCAGCCGCGGTCGGTACGCTCGTATTCGATCTCGCCGTCGGACAGGCTCAGGCGCAGCCAGGCGTCGCCGCCGGGGCGGGGGAGCGAAAGGTAGATCTCGTCGTCGGACCACTCGGCCTCGCGGCCGGAGGTGCCGATGTCCCAGTGCTTCTGCACCCAGGCCTGGAGTTCGGTGGGAAGAGGGGCCTTGCCCTTGAGGGCCTTGGCGGCGGGCAGCTGCTTTTCGAGCTGGGCGCGCAGGGCTTCGTCGATCGTGCCGTTCAGCTTGGTGACGACGGGCTTGGCCTCGATCTGGCTCGCGTGATTGAGGGTGAAGCCCGTCACGCTGAACAGGATCATGCCGATGAGGCAGATCGCCGAACTCACCCAGTGCCATTCGTGCAGGGTCTTGAGCCAATAGGCACGGCGGCGGTTGTCGGGGCGGGTGGCGGCAGTCATCGAAGGCGCGGATTTTATCCGTGCGAATGAGAATGACTGTTATTCGTGGGTGGTTAAGTTACGTAAAGCAATAAAAAACGGGACCGAAGTCCCGTCGATTGGTGAGAGGCAGGCCCCGCCTTATTCGAGTTCGCCCATCTGCGACTGCAGGTAGTTCTGCAGTCCGACCCTGTCGATCAGGTCGATCTGGGTCTCGAGGAAGTCGATGTGTTCCTCGGTGTCGTCCAGGATCTCCTGGAGCAGGTCGCGCGAGACATAGTCGCGCACCGATTCGCAATGCGCGATGCCGTCCTTGATGGTGGCCTGCGCGCCGGTCTCGGCGCCGAGGTCGCAGCGCAGCAGTTCGGGCACGTCCTCGCCGATGTTCAGCTTGCCCAGGTCCTGCAGGTTCGGCAGGCCGTCGAGCATGAAGATGCGGTCCATCAGCTTGTCGGCGTGCTTCATCTCGCCGATGGATTCCTCGTATTCCTTCTTCGCCAGCTTGTCCAGGCCCCAGTGCTTGAGCATGCGGTAGTGCAGGAAGTACTGGTTGATCGCGGTCAGCTCGTTCTTGAGCTGCGCCTGCAGATGTTCGATGACTTTGGGGTCGCCCTTCATGATTTTTTCCTTGTTCTGAAAGCGGTGATTGTCAGAGGCGCAAAGGAGCGTTTGCAAGCAAACCCATGCTGCGCCGGTCTGCATGCGTGTGATGGTGATACACGTTCGTATTGAGGCGGCTGCGAGGGTGTTCCGAAGCCATCGTGAACATAGCGACTTGCAATACTTTTAATAGATATCAACTATCAAAATTATCTGATTGGTAGTTATACTGATGGCTCGCCCTTTTCATCAGCCATCACAAGGAAGCATCAATGTCCCTGATCAATACCGAAATCGTCCCCTTCAAGGCCACCGCTTATCACAACGGCAAGTTCGTGCCCGTCAGCAACGAGAACTTCAAGGGCAAGTGGTCGGTCGTGGTGTTCTACCCGGCTGACTTTACGTTCGTGTGTCCCACCGAACTCGGCGACCTGGCCGATCACTACGCCGAATTCCAGAAGCTGGGCGTCGAGATCTATGGCGTGTCGACCGACACCCACTTCACCCACAAGGCATGGCACGACACCTCGGACACCATCGGCAAGGTCAAGTACCCGCTGATCGGCGACCCGAGCCAGCAACTGGCCCGTGCTTTCCAGGTGCTGATCGAAGAAGGCGAAGACGCCGGCCTGGCCTACCGTGGCACCTTCGTGATCGACCCCGAAGGCAAGATCAAGACCATCGAAGTGCACGACAACGGCATCGGCCGTGACGCCGCCGAACTGCTGCGCCGCGTGAAGGCTGCCCAGTACGTCGCCGCTCACCCCGGTGAAGTCTGCCCCGCCAAGTGGACCGAAGGCGCCGAAACGCTGAAGCCCTCGTTCGACCTCGTCGGCAAGATCTAAGCGCCTCCCGCGCGAAAGCCCGGGCGCTCACGAGGCCCCGGGCTTTTTTGTCCCCAGTTGATAGTTTTCCGTTATCGAAAGAGAGTCCCTCATGCTCGACGCAAGCACCAAAGCCCAATTGAAGAGTTACCTCGAACGCGCCACGCAGCCGATCGAGATCGTCGCCTCGCTCGACGACAGCAAGGCCTCGGGCGAGATGCTGTCGCTGCTGAAGGACGTCGCCGAGTCGTCCCCGCTGGTCAGGCTGACCGAAAGCCGCGACGACAACCACCGCAAGCCCTCGTTCTCGGTCAACCGCCCGAGCGAAAACCATGGCCCGCGCTTCGCCGGCCTGCCGATGGGCCACGAATTCACGTCGCTGATCCTTGCCCTGCTGCAGATCGGCGGCTATCCCCCGAAGGTCGAGCAGGCCGTGCTCGACCAGATCAAGGCGCTCGACGGCGACTTCGAGTTCGAGATCTACGTCTCGCTCACCTGCCACAACTGCCCCGACGTGGTCCAGGCACTGAACCTGATGGCCGTGCAGAACCCGCGCATCCGCACCACGATGATCGAAGGCGGCACTTTCCAGGACGAAGTCAAGGAACGCCAGATCATGGCCGTGCCGACTGTGTTCCTCAACGGCACCGAGTTCGGCCAGGGCCGCATGAGCCTGGAGGAAATCCTCGCCAAGATCGACACCAGCGGCGTCGAGCGCGAAGCGAAGAAGATCGCCGGCAAGGACCCGTTCGACGTGCTGATCGTCGGCGGCGGCCCCGCGGGCGCCGCGGCTGCCGTGTACGCCGCGCGCAAGGGCATCCGCACCGGCGTCGCCTCCGAGCGTTTCGGTGGCCAGGTGCTCGACACCATGGGCATCGAGAACTTCATCTCGATCAAGGAAACCGAAGGACCGAAGTTCGCTCACGCGCTCGAGGAGCATGTGCGCGACTACGACGTCGACATCATGAACCTGCAGCGTGCCAAGGCGCTGGTGCCGGGCAACGGCCTCATCGAAGTGCAGCTCGAGAGCGGCGCTTCGCTCAAGAGCAAGTCGGTCATCATCTCGACCGGCGCGCGCTGGCGCAACATCAACGTGCCCGGCGAGCACGAGTTCAAGAACAAGGGCGTGGCCTACTGCCCGCACTGCGACGGCCCGCTGTTCAAGGGCAAGCGCGTCGCGGTGATCGGCGGCGGCAACTCGGGCGTCGAAGCGGCGATCGACCTCGCCGGCATCGTGGGCCACGTCACTCTGATCGAGTTCGACACGCAGTTGCGCGCCGACGCGGTCCTGCAGCGCAAGCTCAGGAGCCTGAAGAACGTCGACGTGTTCACCAACGCGCAGACCACCGAGATCACTGGCGACCAGAAGGTCAACGGCCTGATCTACAAGGACCGCGCGACGGGCGAGTCGAAGACGGTCGAGCTCGAGGGCGTGTTCATCCAGATCGGCCTGGTGCCCAACACCGATTGGCTCAAGGGCACGGTCGAGCTGTCGAGGCACGGCGAGATCATCGTCGACGCGCGCGGCCAGACCTCCGTGCCGGGCGTGTTCGCGGCGGGCGATGCGACCACGGTGCCGTTCAAGCAGATCATCATCGCGGCCGGCGACGGCGCGAAGGCTGCGCTGGGTGCGTTCGACCATCTGATCCGCACATCGGCCCCAGCATAAGTAAGCATTTGGTTGTTTGGTTGAGAATTATTCTCATAAAATGACCGGCTCGGGCCCCGCAGTGCCGGGGCCCTTCAATGCCAGCCAGGTCACCATGCGCAGCCGCCTGCGCCAAGAGGTCCAGCGAGCAGTTTCTTAACTGTTTTCTGGACCTTTTTCGTGGCCGCCCAAACCAAGCTCCGTCCTTCCCATCGCATTGCCCCTCGCGTTGCTCTTCTGCCCTGCCTGATCGCCTCCGGGCTCGGCCTTGCCGCGCCCTCGTGGGCACAGCAGCGCGTCGCGGCGCTCAACGAAGTGGTGGTGAGCGGCTCGCGCTCCGAGCAGGCGAGGGACGACCTCGCGGTGAGCACCGAGGTCATCGGCCGCGACGACATCGAATCGAAGCAGATCACCGACATCCGCGATGCCGTGCGCGACCTGCCGAACGTGTCGGTCAAGCGCTCTCCCGCGCGCTTCGGCCTCGCGCAGGGCAACACCGGCCGCGATGGCAACGCCGGCTTCAACATCCGCGGCCTCGACGGCAACCGCGTGCTGCTGTTGACCGACGGCATCCGCACGCCGCGCAGCTACGTCTTCAGCGCCAACGCCTTCGGGCGCGACTACTTCGACATCGGCCTCGTCGAGCGCATCGAGATCATCAAGGGCCCCGCTTCCGCGCTCTACGGCTCCGACGGCCTCGCGGGCCTGGTGAACTTCATCACGCGCGATCCGTCGTCCTACCTGCGCGAGGGCAAGAGCTTCGGCGGCAGCGCCAGCATCGGCTATAGCGGCGACGACAACGGCACGCGCGGCGGCGTCACGCTCGCGGGCAAGGCGAACGACACGCTGCAGTGGCTCATCTCGGCCAACGTGGGCCGCTCCAGCGCGCTGGAGAACATGGGCACCAACAACGCAGCCAACGTCGACCGCACCACGCCCAACCCGCAGCGCGACCGCAACAAGGCGCTGCTCGCCAAGGTCATCCTCACGCCCAACGCCGACCAGCGCCACGGCTTCACCTTCGAGCACATCGACAAGACCAGCCGCTACGACCTGCTCTCGGGCGCCTCCAAGCCGCCCTTTTCATCCACCTCGGTCATCGGCCTCAACGCGAAGACCGACCTGCAGCGCGACCGCTTCACCTACGACGGCCGCCTGCGCCTGAACGCCGCCGTGGCCGACAACCTGCTCGCCGTGGTGAGCTACCAGAAGGCGAAGTCGCGCGAGTTCATCTACGAAGACCGCTACACCGCCGCCGACCGCACGCGCGACGTCACCTACGACGAGAGCACGTGGCAGCTCGGCCTGCAGGCCGACAAGACCATCCGCATGGGTGACTGGGCGCAGAAGATCACCTACGGCTTCGATTACACCCGCACCAACGTCGAGAATCTGCAGACCGGCCTGGTGCCGCCGACCGGCGAGAGCTACCCGCTCAAGCGCTTCCCCGACACGCGCGAGACCTCGTCGGCGTTCTACGTGCAGGACGAGTTCATCCACGACCGCTGGAGCATCACGCCCGGCATCCGCTTCGACCGCTTCTCGCTCGACGCCAAACAGGCCGGCTTCAATGCACAGGCCGTGTCGCTCTCGGGCTCGGCCGTGTCGCCCAAGCTGGGCGTGCTGTTCCGCGCCACGCCGCAGTGGAGCGTGTACGGCAACTACGCCTCGGGCTTCAAGGCGCCCAACGCCTTCCAGGTGAACAATTTCTTCGAGAACGTGATCTCGGGCTACAGGACGATTCCCAACCCGAACCTCAAGCCCGAGAAGAGCCAGAACATCGAACTCGGCCTGCGCGGGCGCACCGGCATCCTGAGCTTCGACGTGGCCGCCTTCACCGGCGACTACAAGGACCTGATCGAGAACGACCGCCAGGTCGGCGGCGTGTTCGGCTCGCGCACCAACCCGGCCACCTTCCAGTCGGTCAACATCGGGCGCGCACGCATCAGCGGCTTCGAGATCAAGGGCGAGCTCGATTTCACCAACGACGGCAACGGCTTCACTGTGCCCTTCGCCTACGGACAGACGCGCGGCCGCGACCGCACCAACAACCGGCCGCTCAATTCGATCGACCCGAGCAAGGCCAGCGTCGGCGTCAAGTACCAGGCGCCGGTGTGGAGCGTGCGCCTCGACGCCGTGAACCACGCGCGCAAGAAGTGGTCCGATATCGACGGCACCGAGGTCACGACCGGTACCCAGTTCCAGACACCCGCTGCCACCACCTTCGACCTGAGCGCGCAGTGGCGAATCCGCAAGGACCTGCGCCTGAACGCATCGATCACCAACCTCACCAACAAGCGCTACTGGATGTGGAGCGACGTGCGCGGCCTGACCTCGACGTCGAACATCCGCGACGCCTACACCCAGCCGGGGCGCAGCTTCAACGTGTCGCTGGTGGCGGACTTCTGATCGCCGCTTCGCAACGCTTTCTCCACAACAAGGAAACCCGATGATGACCGCCGAAGACATCCGAGCCCGTTTCGCCGAACTGCGTGCCAAGGGCATGCGCCACAAGGACGCCGCCGCGGCCATGGGCCTGTCCGAAGGCGCGGCGGTGGCCGCGCACGCAGGCACGCACGACAGGGCTCTGCGCGCCACGCGCCTGCGCGGGCCGTGGGTCGAACTGCTGCAGGCGCTGGAGCTGTGCGGGCCCTTGCTCGCGCTCACGCGCAACGAGACCACCGTGCACGAGAAGACCGGCGTCTACGAGAAGGTGTCGGGCAGCGAGGCGATGGGGCTCGCGCTGGGCGAGGCCATCGACCTGCGCCTGTTCTTCAGCCGCTGGCATGCGGGCTTCGCGGTGAGCGAGGCCGCCGCGAACCCTGGTGTGCCGCCTTCGCTGAGCCTGCAGTTCTTCAATACGGAGGGCGTGGCCGTGCACAAGATCTTCGTGCGCGAAGCCACCGACCGCGATGCGTTCCAGTCGGTAGTCGAAGGCTTCACCGCACCCGACGAGCCAGTGGCGTTCGCTGCGCTCGAGGAGAAGGCCGCACCGCGCGACGACAGAGCCATCGACACGACCGGCCTGTCGAAGGCCTGGCGCGGCATGCAGGATACGCACGAGTTCTTCGGCTTGCTGAAGAAGTTCGACGTCGAGCGCCAGCAGAGCTTTCGTCTCACCGAGGGCGAATTCACGCAGCGCGCCGATGCGAGTGCCATTCGCGGACTGCTGCACGAGGCCGCGTTCGACGGCACGCCGATCATGGTGTTCGTCGGCAGCCCTGGCTGCATCCAGATCCATACCGGCCCGGTGATCCGCATCGAGCCGATGGAGATGAAGAACCCCGACGAGAACGCTCCGCCAATCCGCTGGCTCAACGTGCTCGACCCGGGCTTCAACCTGCACCTGCGCGAAGACCGCATCGCCAGCGTGTGGATCGTCGAGAAGCCGACCAGCGACGGCGTGGTGACCTCGGTCGAGGCCTTCGACCAGCATGGCGAGCTGATGGCGATGTTCTTCGGCGCGCGCAAGCCCGGCGTGCCGGAGCGCGAAGAATGGCGGCGCATCGTGCGCGAGCTTCCGCGTCTTCAACCTACGGCACAGAACCAATGACCGGCTTCGACGAAATGTCCCACCGCCTTCCCCAGCGCCGCGACGTGCTGCGCCTGCTCGGCGCATCGTCGCTCAGCACCACCGTACTGCCGCTGTTCGCGCAGGATGCGAAACTGCCGAAGCTCGTGACCGTCAGCGGCGCGATCACCGAAGTCGTGTACCTGCTGGGCGCGCAGGCCCAGCTCGTCGGCACCGACACGACCAGCCTCTATCCCGCGGCCGCGCGCTCCACGCCCAAGGTAGGCTACATGCGCCAGCTCTCGGCCGAGGGCCTGCTGTCGCTCAAGCCCGACGCGATCATCGCCACCAACGAGTCGGGTCCGGCCGTGGTGCTCGACCAGGTCCGCAGCGCGGGCGTGAAGGTCGAGATCATCGAGGCCGACCACAGCTGGGGCGAGGTGCAGCGCAAGGTGCAGGCCGTCGGCCGCGCCGCTGCGCGCGAGGCGCAGGCGCGCGAACTGCAGGCACGGCTCGATGCCGAGTGGAACCAGGTGCAGCAGCGAGTGGCCGCCGCCGCTGGAAAGGGGCGCAAGCCGCGCGTGCTGTTCGTGCTCTCGCACAGCGCGAGCCCGCAGGTCTCGGGCGAAAAGACCGCCGCGCATTCGGTGATCGGCTTCGCCGGCGGCGTCAATGCGCTCGGCGGCTTCCAGGGCTACAGGCCGATGACGGCCGAGGCCATGGCCAGCGCCGCGCCGGACATCATCCTCACCAGTACGCAGAGCATCGAGGCCCACGGCGGCGTCGACAGGTTCTGGGAGCGGCCCGAGCTCGCGCTCACGCCGGCGTTCAGGAAGCGCAGCCTCATCACGCAGGACGCGCTGCTCCTGCTGGGCTTCGGCCCGCGCATGCCGTCGGCCGTTGCGGAGCTGCACGAGAAATTCCTGGCCGCGCTGGCATGACGCAGCGCTTCACGGCCCGGGCTGTGCTGGGCGGCAGCGCGCTGCTGCTCGTCGCGGCCCTCGTGGTGGGGGCGGTGTCGGGCGCCTATGCCATCAGCCTGCCGCAGCTCTGGAATGTGCTGGCGACGCTGGGGCAGGGCGCCGACAAGTCGCCCGAGCACCTCGTGTTCCTCAACATCCGCCTGCCGCGCCTCGTGCTCGGCGTGGCGGCCGGCGCGGGCCTCGGCATGGCGGGCACGCTGATGCAGGGGCTGTTCCGCAACCCGCTGGCCGATCCGGGGCTGGTGGGCATCAGCAGCGGCGCGGCGCTTGCGGCGGGCATGACGATCATCCTCGGCGCGTGGTTCTGGCCGGTGCTGCCGCGCACGCTCGGCAGCTGGACTCTGGTGCTCATGGCCTTCGGCGGCGGGCTGTCGGTGACCCTGCTGATCTACACCCTGTCGCGCAGCGAGGGCGGCACGCGCATGGCGCTGATGCTGCTCGCTGGCATTGCGGTGAATGCGCTGGCGAGCGCGGGGCTCGGTTTTCTCAGCGTGATGGCGACCGACGAGCAGTTGCGCAGCCTGCAGTTCTGGCTGCTGGGCAGCCTGGGCGGCGCGCGCTGGAGCGCCGTGCTGCTGGTCGGCGCGGCGGTGCTGCTTGCGTGCGTGGCGGCGCGATCGCTGGCGGCACCGCTCAATGCCATCGCGCTGGGCGAGGCGCAGGCGGCGTTGCTCGGCGTGGACGTGGAGCGCGTCAAGCGGCGCGCCATCCTCGTCACGGCAGTGGCCGTGGGCGCGGTGACGGCGACGACCGGGATCATCGGCTTCATCGGCCTGATCGCGCCGCACTGGGTGCGCATGGTGGCGGGGCCGGATCACCGTGTGGTGCTGCCGGCGTCGGCGCTGCTCGGTGCTGCGCTGGTGCTGGCCGCCGATACCGTGGCGCGCACGGCGATGGCACCGGCCGAGCTGCCGCTGGGCGTGCTCACGGCCTTCATCGGCGTGCCGATGTTCCTCTGGATGCTGCGGCGCTTCAGGGGGCGCATATGACTGCGGTGCAACGCGATCCGATGGCCTTGTGCTGCTCCGACGTGGAGGTCCAGGTGGGCGGCAAGACGCTGCTGGCCGGCGCCTCGGTCCATCTCGCGCCGGGCAGGGTGACCGCCATCCTCGGGCCCAACGGCGCGGGCAAGTCGACGCTGCTTTCGGTGCTGGCCGGCCAGCGCGCACCGACCCGGGGCAGCGTGTCGCTCGACGGCCGCCCGCTCGCGGAACACGGCATGCCCGAACTGGCGCTGCGCCGGGCGCTGATGCCGCAGGAGAGCGCGGTCGCCTTCGACTTCACCGCGCAGGAGATCGTGGCGCTGGGCCGTTACCCGCATCGCCGCGCGCCGGGGCTGGACGAGGACGCGATCGTCGACGAGGCGATGTCGCTGACCGACGTGTCGGCGCTGGCGCCACGCATCCTCAACACCCTGTCGGGCGGCGAGAAGGCGAGGGCGCACATGGCGCGGGCGCTGGCCCAGCTGTGGCATCCGAGGCACGACGGCGCGAGCCGCTGGCTGCTGCTCGACGAGCCCACGGCGGCGCTGGATCTCGCCCATCAGCACTCGGCGATGCGCCTGCTGCGCGACTGGGCCGCTCGCGGCGTGGGCGTGGTGGCCGTGCTGCACGACCTGAACCTGGCGCGGCGCTATGCCGACGAGGTGGTGGTGCTCGGCGGAGCCTCGGGTGGGCTGGTGCAGGGCGCGGCGGCCGAGGTGCTGCAGCCGGGGCTGATCGAAGCCGTGTGGGGCACGCCATGCCAGCCCGTAACCAGCACGGACGGCACGGTCCAGTATCTCTTCGGCTAGGGCCGCCGGATGCCGTTTGCTATTTGAAAGATAGCGAGCTCAGTAGACCAGCCGCTCCGGCCGCAGCTCCTGCAGGATCGTGGTGGCGATTTCCTCGATCGACTTGGTGGTGGTCGAGAGCCAGCGGATGCCCGCGCGCCGCATCATCGCCTCGGCCTCGGCCACCTCGTGGCGGCAGTTCTCGATGCTGGCGTAGCGCGAATTGGGCCGCCGCTCGTTGCGGATCTCGCTGAGCCGCTCGGGCTGGATGGTCAGGCCGAAGATCTTCTTGCGATGCGGAATCAGGGCCGGCGGAAGCTGGCGGCGGTCGAAATCTTCCGGAATCAGCGGGTAGTTGGCCGCCTTCAGGCCGTGCTGCATCGCCAGGTAGAGCGAGGTGGGCGTCTTGCCGCTACGGCTCACGCCCACCAGGATCACGTCGGCACCCTCGAGATCGCGGTTGCTCTGGCCGTCGTCGTGCTGCAGGCTGAAGTCGATCGCGGCGATGCGGTCGTTGTATTCCTTGCTCTTGCTGACGTCGCTGAAGCGGCCGATGCGGTGGTTCGACTTCATGGCCAGCTCGATCTCGAGGGGGCGCACGAAGGTGCCGAACATGTCCAGCAGCATGCCCTTGCAGCCGGTTTCGATCACTTCCAGCACATCCATGTTGGCCAGCGTGGTGAAGACGATGGGCCGGACGCCCTCGATTTCGGCGGTGTGGTTTATTTGCCTCACCGCCTGGTGGGCCTTGTCGACCGTGTCGGTGAAAGGCAGCCGCACGTGGCGCGGCTTCATCTCGAACTGGGCCAGAACGGCGTTGCCGAAGGTCTCGGCGGTGATGCCGGTGCCGTCTGAAACAAAGAAAACAGTGCGTGAATGCATGGTCATGCGGCCTTGTCCTGCGGCAGGGACAACCTTGCCCCGCCTACAATCAGGGCCATTATCGGGAATCCGCTTTCCCAACCCAATTCTCTCCATGCACACCGCGCCCGCACCCAAAGCAACGAGAACGATCGTGCCGCGCCGTCTGCATGCGGCACAGGTTTCAACTTCTGGAGCTTTCCCATGTCTGCACTTTTCGACGCGACCGCCCTGGTCGTACCGTTTGAAAACCTGAGAATGACCGACGTCGAGGCGGTTGGCGGCAAGAACGCCAGCCTCGGCGAAATGATCTCGCAGCTGCCACAAGGCGTGCGGGTGCCCACCGGTTTCGCGACCACGGCCCACGCATTCCGCCAGTTCCTGGCCCATGACGGCCTGGCCGACAAGATCAGCAAGCGCCTGGCCGCCCTGAACGTCGAAGACGTGCGCGCTCTTGCCGCCGCCGGCGCCGAGATCCGCGGCATGGTCGAGGCCCAGCCGTTCCCGGCCGACCTGCAGAAGGCCATCACCGAGGCTTTCGCCACGCTGAGCGCCGGCAATCCGTCGGCATCGTTCGCCGTGCGTTCCTCGGCCACCGCTGAAGACCTGCCCGACGCCTCCTTCGCTGGCCAGCAGGAAACCTTCCTGAACGTGGTCGGCATCGACGACGTGCTGCACAAGATGAAGGAGGTGTTCGCCTCCCTCTACAACGACCGCGCCATCAGCTACCGCGTGCACAAGGGCT
Source organism: Variovorax gossypii (assembly GCF_003965815.1). GTDB lineage: Bacteria > Pseudomonadota > Gammaproteobacteria > Burkholderiales > Burkholderiaceae_C > Variovorax > Variovorax gossypii. The sequence continues at coordinate 134,003 of NZ_RXOE01000008.1, forward strand.
TCGAGCACGACGTGGTCGCGCTGTCTGCCGGCGTGCAGCGCATGGTGCGCTCCGACCTCGGCGCCGCGGGCGTGATGTTCACCATCGACACCGAGTCGGGCTTCGAGGACGTGGTGTTCATCACCTCCAGCTACGGCCTGGGCGAGACGGTGGTGCAGGGCGCGGTGAACCCCGACGAGTTCTACGTGCACAAGCCGACCCTGAAGGCCGGCAAGAAGGCCGTCATCCGCCGCAACCTCGGTTCCAAGCTGATCCAGATGGAGTTCGCCACGCCTGAAGAAAAGAAGGCGACCGGCAAGCTGGTGAAGACCACCGACGTCAAGGCCGAGCAGCGCAACCGCTACTCGCTGACCGACTCCGAGGTCGAGCAACTGGCCAAGTACGCGCTGGTGATCGAGCAGCACTACGGCCGCCCGATGGACATCGAGTGGGGCAAGGACGGCACCGACGGTCAGCTCTACATCCTGCAGGCCCGTCCCGAGACGGTGAAGAGCCAGCAGCAGGGCAAGGCCGAGCAGCGCTACAAGCTGCTGGGCAAGGGCGCGGTGCTGGCCGAAGGCCGCGCCATCGGCCAGAAGATCGGCACCGGCCCCGTGCGGCTCGTGCACAGCATCAGCGAAATGGACCAGGTGCAGGCTGGTGACGTGCTCGTCACCGACATGACCGACCCCAACTGGGAACCGGTGATGAAGCGTGCCTCGGCCATCGTCACCAACCGCGGCGGGCGCACCTGCCATGCGGCCATCATCGCGCGCGAGTTGGGCATTCCGGCCGTGGTCGGCTGTGGCGACGCTACCGACCTGCTGAAGGACGGCACGCTGGTCACGGTGAGCTGCGCCGAGGGCGACACCGGCTTCATCTACGACGGCCTGCTCGAGACCGAAGTGACCGAAGTGCAGCGCGGCGTGATGCCCGAGATCGACATCCAGCTGATGATGAACGTGGGCAACCCCCAGCTCGCCTTCGACTTCGCGCAGCTGCCGAACCATGGCGTGGGTCTGGCGCGGCTCGAGTTCATCATCAACAACAACATCGGCGTGCACCCGAAGGCGATCCTCGACTACCCGAACGTCGACAACGACCTGAAGAAGGCCGTCGAATCGGTGGCCCGAGGCCATGCCTCGCCGCGCGCCTTCTACGTCGACAAGGTGGCCGAGGGCATCGCGACCATCGCCGCGGCCTTCTGGCCGAAGAAGGTCATCGTGCGCCTGTCGGACTTCAAGTCGAACGAGTACCGCAAGCTGATCGGCGGCAGCCGCTACGAGCCGGAGGAAGAGAACCCGATGCTGGGCTTCCGCGGCGCCGCGCGCTACCTGAGCGCCGACTTCGGCGAGGCCTTCGCCATGGAATGCGAGGCGCTCAAGCGCGTGCGCAACGACATGGGCCTGACCAACGTGCAGATCATGGTGCCCTTCGTGCGCACCCTGGGCCAGGCCGAGCGCGTGACCGGCCTGCTCGCCGAGCACGGCCTGAAGCGCGGCGAGAACGAGCTCAAGCTGATCATGATGTGCGAGGTGCCAAGCAACGCCGTGCTGGCCGACGAGTTCCTGGAGTACTTCGACGGCTTCTCGATCGGCTCGAACGACCTGACCCAGCTCACGCTGGGCCTGGACCGCGATTCGGGCCTCGAACTGCTGGCCGCCGACTTCGACGAGCGCGATCCGGCTGTCAAGGCGCTGCTGAGCCGCGCCATCAAGGCCTGCAAGGCGCAGGGCAAGTACGTCGGCATCTGCGGCCAGGGCCCCAGCGACCATCCCGACTTCGCGCTGTGGCTGGCGGAGCAGGGGATCGAATCGATTTCGCTGAACCCCGACAGCGTGATCGACACCTGGCAGCAGCTCGCCAAGCGCTGAGCAAGCAGGTCGAAGGCCGAAGCTCCTGGATTGCGGTAATCCCCATGGGGGGATTCCCGCGACCCGGGAGTGTGATTGAAACAAATTGCGTATTTGATGCCAGACTGGCGGGACTCACGGGCGTATCCCGGAAGGGAAGACCACCATGATCCTCGTCAAGACAGAAGCCGGCCACCAGGCACTGAAGGACCGCTCGGTCCCGCTGTCGCCACGCCAGCGCTCGGCGTTCATCCTGTTCGACGGCAAGCGCTCGGTCGATGACGTGCTGGCTGCCGGCATGGGCATCGTCCGCGAAGACATCGACCAGATGGTCGCTCTGGGTGTGCTGGAGCAGGCGGCGGGAAGCGCGGCGCCTTCTGCGGAGAGTGCCGCGCCTGTCCAGGGCTCTTCCGGTCGCAGCAAGCAGCAGCGCTATAAGGATGCCTATCCCATCGCGACCCAGCTGACCGGCGGCCTGGGGCTGAAGGGCTTCCGGCTCAACCTCCAGGTCGAGGCCGCGACGGGATACGACGACCTGCTGGCGCTGGCGCCGAAGATCCGCGCGGCCGTCGGCGCCGAGAAGGCCGCGCCGCTCGACAAGGCGCTCAACGACTGAGCAACTTGCCGGATCGCTTCCGGCAGGGCTATAATTGCCGGCTTTGCCTTGCCACACTGCGCCCGACGCTGCAGGTGGCTTTTCCTCTTCCTCGGAAGAATCCACAAGGAGTGCCATGCGTCACTACGAAATCATTTTGCTGATCCACCCGGATCAGAGCGAACAAGTTCCGGCCATGCTGGAGCGCTACAAGGGCCTGATCACGGCCGGCGGCGGCAAGGTCCACCGCGTTGAAGACTGGGGCCGCCGTCAGCTGGCCTACCAGATCAACAAGCTCAACAAGGCCCACTACCTGTGCGTCAACATTGAAGCTGAGCAAACCGTGATGGGCGAACTGGAACACGCGTTCAAGTTCAACGACGCCGTTCTGCGTCACCTGACCGTCCAGAAGAAGAAGGCCGAAACCGGTCCTTCGTCGATGATGAAGACGGTCGAGCGCGAAGAGGCCCGCAAGGCCCAGCAGGCCGAGTACGCCGCCAACAACAACTGATGGCGTGACTGCCGCCGCTGCGGCAACCGGGGTCAACCAGCTTCTGCTGACCGCCTCCGTTGCCGAACTCGGAACCCTGCGATTCACGCCAGCCGGCTTGCCAGCCATAGACCTGAAGCTCGAACACGAGTCGACGCTCCAGGAGGCAGGAAAGCCCAGGCAGGTGAAGACGGCCCTCAAGGCCGTTGCCTTCGGCGCCATCGCCGAACGGCTCGCAAGACAGTCGATGGGAAGTCTCTGGCGTTTTCAGGGTTTCCTCGCGACACCGGGCAACGGCAAGCATCCGGTCCTGCACATCCAGGATTTTCAGCAAGATTAATTTTCGACAAGAGGTCCCGAAATGGCCACGTTCAAGAAATTCAACAAAGACAAGCGCCCGAAGCGCAACACCCAGTCGCTGCTGTTCAAGCGCAAGCGCTTCTGCCGCTTCACCGTCGCTGGCGTCGAGGAAATCGACTACAAGGACATCGACACGCTGCGTGACTTCATCAGCGAAAACGGCAAGATCATCCCCGCACGCCTGACCGGCACGCGCGCGATCTACCAGCGCCAGCTGAACACCGCCATCAAGCGCGCGCGCTTCCTGGCCATGGTGCCGTACAGCGACCAGCACCGCGTCTAAGGAGTCGACACCATGCAAATCATTCTTCTGGACAAGGTTGTCAACGTCGGTGCCCTGGGCGACATCGTCAAGGTCAAGGACGGCTACGCACGCAACTTCCTGATCCCGTCGGGCCGCGCTCGCCGCGCCACCGCCGCCAACAAGGCCGAATTCGAAGCCAAGCGCGCCGAACTCGAAAAGGCTGCGGCCGCCAAGCTGGCTGAATCGCAAGCCCAAGGCGAAAAGCTCGGTGGCACGACCATCAAGCTGACGCAAAAGGCTGGCGTCGACGGCCGTCTGTTCGGCTCGGTCACCAACGGCGACATCGCCGAAGAACTGGGCAAGCAAGGCTACAAGGTTGCCAAGGCGCAAGTGCGCCTGCCCAACGGTCCGATCAAGATCGTTGGCGACAGCACCGTGAGCGTTGCCCTGCACACCGACGTGGTGGTCGACATCACCGTGACGGTCTACGGCGAAACCGCCTGATCTTCCACAGCGCCTCGTGCGCTGCACAAAAGCCGCCTTCGGGCGGCTTTTGTTTTTCCGGGAGCGAGTTGTCCCGTCTTTTCCAGCCGATTGCACTGGAAGATCACCGTTTATTCACAACCTTGTCCACACGCGCATCGACCTGCGCGGCTTAGCATGCAGGGTTGCAAGGGAAGTCCATGTCCGCCGTTTTCTCCTATGCCGACAACGATCCGTCGGCAGACCGCCAAGTCGCTCAACTGCGCATTCCGCCTCACTCCATCGAGGCCGAATCGAGCGTGCTCGGCGGCCTGCTGCTCGACAACGGCGCCTGGGACCGCATGGGCGACCTGCTGGTCGACGGCGACTTCTACCGCCATGAGCACAAGCTGATCTACGCGGCCATCGGCGGGCTGATCAACGCCAGCAAGCCGGCCGATGTGATCACCGTCTACGAGCAGCTGCAGAACCTCGGCAAGGCCGACGAGATCGGCGGGCTGGTCTACCTGAATTCGCTCGCGCAGTACGTGCCCAGCGCGAGCAACATTCGCCGCTATGCTGAGATCGTGCGCGAGCGCTCCATTCTTCGCAAACTGGTTTCCGCCAGCGACGAGATCGCCACCAACGCCTTCAATCCGCAAGGCAAGGCGGTGGACAAGATCCTCGACGAGGCCGAGCAGAAGATCTTCAACATCGGCGAGGAAGGCACGCGGATGAAGCAGGGCTTCCAGAGCATGGATGCCCTGGTGGTCGACCTGCTCGACCGCGTGACGGAGATGGCCGAGAACCCGAACGACATCACGGGCGTTCGCACCGGCTTCAACGACTTCGACAAGATGACTTCGGGCCTGCAGCCGGGCGACATGATCGTGCTGGCCGCGCGTCCCTCGATGGGCAAGACCTCACTCGCAATCAACATCGCCGAGCACGTGGCGCTCGACGAAGGCCTGCCGGTGGCCGTGTTCTCCATGGAAATGGGCGCCGCCCAGCTGGCGGTGCGTATCGTGGGCTCCATCGGCCGAATCGACCAGGGCCACCTGCGCACCGGCAAGCTCACTGACGAGGAGTGGCCGCGGCTCACCGAGGCCATCGAGAAGCTGCGCACCGTGTCGCTGCACATCGACGAAACGCCGGGCCTGTCGACCAGCGAGCTGCGCGCCAACGCGCGCCGCCTGGCACGCCAGTACGGGCGCCTAGGCCTGATCGTGGTCGACTACCTGCAGCTCATGTCGACCAGCAGCTCGGGCGACGAGAACCGCGCCACGGCCGTGGGCGAAATCTCGCGCGGCCTGAAGATGCTGGCCAAGGAACTCAAGTGCCCGGTGATCGCGCTGTCGCAGCTCAGCCGCGGCGTGGAGAGCCGCACCGACAAGCGCCCCATGATGAGCGACTTGCGCGAATCCGGCGCCATCGAGCAGGACGCGGACATCATCATGTTCATCTACCGCGACGACTACTACAACAAGGAGTCGAAGGAGCCGGGCGTGGCCGAGGTGATCATCAGCAAGCACCGTAACGGGCCGACCGGCACCGTCAAGCTGGCCTTCCTGAAGCCGCTCACCAAGTTCGAGAACCTGGTCGGCTACAGCAACAACGACGAGTACTGATCCGGCGTCGCCAAGGCGTTGAAGAAGAAGAGGGCCGTCAGCCCGTGTTGTCGTTCTTGCCGCTGCCGTTGTTCCACGGCGGCGGCGTGCCCGGCTTCTGCGGCACCACCTTGCCTTGCGCCGTCTCGGCGTTGACCTGTCGCAGCAGGTCGGCCAGCGTCTTGCCTGCTTCGTCGCGAAATCGATCGGGCAGCACTTCGATTGCATCCATGCGGTCCAGGCGAAAGCCCCGGAAGTCGTCGCGCAGCTCGCACCAGGTCGACAGCGTCCAGACCTTGCCCCAATAGAAGCAGCCCAGCGGACGTACCGTGCGCTCGCTGGCGTCGCCGGAAACATCGCGGTAGTGCAGCCGCAGCTTGTTGTGCGACTGCGTCGCCTCGCGCAGCGTCTGCAGCCGCACGCGCAGGGTGTCGTCCAGGCCCAGTCCCGGGGCATAGAGCGCCAGCGCCTCGGCCGAGACGCGCGCCGCGGGCGGCAGCACCGACAGGATCTTGCCCAGCCCGGTCTCGATGTCGCGCGCCAGTGCCGGATCGACCCAGCTCTGCGCGAGCCGCGCCGCGGCCACGAGCGCCGCGGCCTCGTCCTGCGTGAACATCAGCGGCGGCAGTTCGAAGCCCGCGCCCAGCCGGTAGCCCACGCCGGCCTCGCCCTCGATGGGCACGCCCTGGTGCTGCAGGTCGGCGATGTCGCGATACACCGTGCGCTCCGACACCTCGAGGCGTTGCGCCAGGAATGCGGCCGTGGTCAGCCGGCGTCCGCGGATGAGCTGCACGAGCTGGAAGAGGCGGTCGGCGCGGCGCATCAGCGGGCTCCGGTGAGCTTCTTTGCGAAGTCTTCGACGAAATAGCGCTTGCCGCGCTGCACGACCGTATGGCCCTCGGCCTCGAGCCTCGACATCTGCGCCTCGATGCCGCCGGGGTACTTGGCATTGAGCTCGCCGCCGACCTTGAGGGTGCGCCACCAGGGCGCCGCGCTTTCCGTCTTCGGTGTTTCCTCGGCGGCGTGCGCGACCATGTGCGCGAAGATCGCCGTGGTCACGGTGCAGCCGATGGTCGCCTGGTGGCGCAGCGCGATGTCTTCGCCGATGCCCATCACCGTCGCGAGCCGGCCCTCGGGAATGCTGCGCATCGCGGCCTCCACCTCCTGTGGCGATGGCGTGGCGATGGTGCCCTCGCCGTGCCGGGAGCGCATGGCGGCGGGAATCTCCTTGACGCTCGGCAGGTGGGGGTAGCTGGCCAGCCGGTCGCGCCAGCTCTTCTTCGTGGTGCTCATGAAACTCCGATGTGGATCGCCACCTTGTCCGGCCCTTCATAGGCTTCGAAGTCGCTGCGATACCGGCGGGCAACCTCGGGGTGCGCCTCGAAATACTGCCAGATGCGCTCCCAGGTGGCGATCACCATCTGCGGCATCTGGCCCTGGCCGTTGAAGACCAGATAGTCGCCGGCCTCCACGGGAAGGCTGCCATCGCCGCCGGAGACGGCGACGCCCGCCGTCACGTCGAAGGCGCTGTGGGCGTCCGATTCGTAGGCCGAGTAGACGCTGAAGATGCGGGCGTCGCCGGTGCGGTCCGGCGTCGATGCATAGGTTTCCTCGCCGAAGAAGCGGCCCCACAGCTTTCCGATGCGTGCCGTGGCCGGGTCGCTCTCCTCGCGGTTGGTCGTGCGGATGGTGAGGCCTGCGACGCGGAATGCATCATGGTGCTGGCGAACTGGTTCCATTTGGTTTTTCTCCTCAGAGCAATAGTGTTTTCAGGTCGGCCTTCATGGCCTGGGCGATCAGTTTCATGTCGGCGTCGGTGACGTCGAACATGCCGAAGCGGAACTTGTAGCCCCACTGCTTTGGGTTCTCGATGAAGGCCAGCCGCTCGATCAGCGGGGCGATAGGCGTCTCGTGCCCGGCAGCGTAGACCATGTCGCGCCGCCACGGCACGAAGCCGTTGCCCATGTCGAATTCGTACGGCTCGCCCGGCTGCACGATGCCGATCGACACGAAGCTCTGCAGCTTGTCCGTGCCTCCGAACACCGAGGCCGGCGAGTAGTAAGCCACGCGGTCGCCCGCCGAGAGCCGCTTGAGCGGCGCGTGCTTGCCGTGGCCGACCTGCATGTAGCCGAGCGGCCGGTGGTCGCGGCCGCGCCGTGCATGCTCGGCGCTGGCCACGGCGATCCAGTTGCGCTGTGCCACGGTGGATCACTCCTGCGCGTGCAGGCCGACTTCGTTGCCCTCGGTGTCGCGCAGATGGGCAATGAAGCCCAGGCCGGGCGGCAGGGCGGACTTGGGCGCCACGATCTGCCCGCCGGCCGCCTCGACGCGTGCCAGCACGGCGTCGATGCTGGGATTGCAGTCGAGATAGATGCGGATGCCCGTGCCGGCGCGCGCACTGCCATTGGCGCCGCCTTGCAGCGCGCCGCCGGTGGCTGGCTTGTCGTGCGGGAAGATGGCGAGTGTCTCGCCGCCGAAGTCTTCGCGGCGCAGCTTGCGTGCGAGCACGGTCTCGTAGAAGGTCTGGGCGCGGTCGATGTCGGCGACCGGGATCTCGAACCAGGTGATGGCGTTTTGCATTCGGGGCTCTCTTTCTTTCGTTGCGTTGGAAGGAGCCCGGATGGTGCTGCCGGCCTACTGACAGCGTCTTGTCAGTAGCCTGTCACCACGGATGAAAAAAGCCCGCGCTGCTCGGAGAGCATGCGCGGGCTCGCGTGGGGCCGTACCCCGTGGATCAGAGCACGTCGCTCGCGAAGTCGGCCAGGCGCGAGCGTTCGCCGCGCGCCAGCGTGATGTGCCCGCCGTGCGGCCAGCCCTTGAACTTGTCGACCGCGAAGGTCAGGCCCGAGGAACCTTCCGTGAGGTACGGCGTATCGATCTGCGCAAGGTTGCCCATGCAGATGATCTTCGTGCCGGGGCCGGCGCGGGTGATCAGCGTCTTCATCTGCTTGGGCGTGAGGTTCTGTGCCTCGTCGATGATCACGTACTTGTTGAGGAAGGTGCGCCCGCGCATGAAGTTCATGCTCTTGACCTTGATGCGGCTGCGGATCAGCTCGTTGGTGGCCGCGCGGCCCCATTCGCCGGCGCCGCCGCCGTCGCCCTTGGCCAGGAACTCGAGGTTGTCGTCGAGTGCGCCCATCCAGGGGCCCATCTTTTCCTCTTCGGTGCCGGGCAGGAAGCCGATGTCCTCGCCCACGCTCACGGTGGCGCGAGTCATGATGATCTCGGTGTAGCGGCGGTCGTCCAGCACCTGCGTGAGGCCGGAGGCCAGTGCCATCAGGGTCTTGCCGGTGCCGGCGGTGCCGGTCAGCGTGACGAAGTCGATCTCCGGGTCCATCAGCAGGTTCATCGCGAAGTTCTGCTCGCGGTTGCGGGTGTTCACGCCCCAGACGGCGTTCTTGCCCGAGCTGTAGTCCTTGAGCGTCTTGAGCACCGCCGTCTTGTCGCGGATCTCGGTGACGCGGGCATACATGCTCGGCTCGCCGGGGGCCTCGAAGTACACGAACTGGTTGATGAACAGGTTGGGCACCAGCGGGCCGGTGATCCGGTAGAAGGTGTTGCTGCCGCTCTGCCAGCTTTCGATGGTCTTGCTCTGGCGAGTCCAGAAGTCGGCCGGCAGCGCCAGCGAACCCGCGTAGAGCAGGTCGCCGTCTTCCAGCGTCTTGTCGTTCTGGTAGTCGTCGGCGGCCAGGCCCAGCGCGCGCGCCTTGACGCGCATGTTGATGTCCTTCGACACCAGCACCACTTCCTGCTTCGGCCGGCCGGGGCGGTCCTTGGCGTATTCGTCGCGCAGCGCGTGCACCACGCCGAGGATCTGGTTGTCGGCCTTGCCCTGGGGTAGGCTGATCGGCAGGGAGTAGTCGAGCGGGGCGGTCTGGAAGAACAGCCGGCCGCCGGCCTCGCGGTGGCCGGTGGTATCGAGCTTCAGGCCCTTGTCGATGTCGGCGTCCTGGGCGGCGGCCAGCGCGTCGAGCGTGCGGCTGGTCTGGCGGCCGTTGCGGGCGACTTCGGTGGTGCCCTTCTTGTGGCCGTCGAGCTCCTCCAGCACGATCATCGGCAGGAAGATGTCGTGTTCCTCGAAGCGGAACAGGCACATCGGGTCGTGCAGCAGCACGTTGGTGTCGAGCACGAACAGCTTGGCCGGACCGGTCGATTTGCTGCGCTTGGCGCGCGCCGGAGGCAGTGGTGCTGCTGCGGGCGCCGAGACGGGCTCTGCGGCGGGCACCTTGGTTTCGACCTGCACGAGCGCCTGCGGCTGCGGTGCGCTCACGGGTGCGGGCGTGGATTTCGACGATTTGGCCCGGCGCGCCGGGCGCACGGCCTCGCCGCCGCCAGCGCCTTCGGCGCCGAGGCTGTCGAACAATTCCAGTGGCTGCGGACTGCGCGCCACGGCTTCGTCGGCGCGCGAATCACCGGAGCGTCGCGAGCCGCGGTGCGAGGACCGGGCGGGCGCGTCGAGTGCGTCCGGCGAGAGCAGTGCAGCGCGTTTCGTGGGTGCGGGAGGCAGTGGCATGTGTCAGATCGCTCGCAGAAAGTGGGAACCAGAAAACGAAAAAGCCGCCTGAAGACCAAGGCGGCTTTGTTCGGAGGATGCGGTCGTGGAGCTCAACGGCATGAGGCCATTATGCACACCGCGGATGACGCGCCGGAGGCTCTTTACGCACCGCGTTGGGCAATTCCCACGCGGAAGCGGAAAAGCGCACGACCGGCTTGCCGGACGGCGGTCAGGCGGCCTTCTTGAGTGCCTTGACGGCCTTGAGCACGTCGTCGACATGGCCGGGAACCTTGAGCCCGCGCCATTCGGCCTTCAGGATGCCGTCGGCGCCGATCAGGAAGGTGCTGCGCTCGATGCCCTTGACCTTCTTGCCGTACATGATCTTGTTCTTGACCACGCCGAACATGTGGCACATTTTTTCTTCGGTGTCGGCGATGAGCTCGAAGGGCAGCTCGAGCTTGGCCTTGAATTCGTCGTGCGACTTCATGTTGTCGCGCGACACGCCGAACACGGTGGCGCCGGCCTTTTCGAAGTCCTTGTAACGATCGCGGAACTGCATCGCTTCGGTGGTGCACCCCGGAGTGTTATCTTTCGGGTAAAAATACATGACCAGCACGTGGCCGAGATGCGAGGTGTTCGAGACCTTGATGCCGCCCGTGGCGTTGGCGTCGAATTCAGGAATGGGTTTGTTGACAACGATCGCCATGAAACTTGTTTTCTCCGTTAGATTCCGTTCCCGAGCCCTCTCGCCCTGTTTCGCCCAGGGCTTGCTCAAGGAATGGAGGATTGGTCGTTGCTAACTTTGGGGTAGCCGGCCTGTTCGCAACCCGGTATTTTACCCCGAAAACACCTCTATCAGCCACCCGCCGGGCTCTCGACCAGCAGGGCGGCGATCACGTGCCGGCCTTCTCCGGCCAGGATGTTGTAGGTCCGGCAGGCTGCCGCCGTATCCATGGTTTCCACGCCGGTGCGCTGTGCCATCAGCGGCTTCAGCCAGGCGGGTTGGGGGAAGCGGATGCGGTTTCCGCTGCCGAAAATGATCAATTCGGCGCCCAGGGCCGCCAATTGAGCGAAATGTTCGGCGCCGAGCTGGTCGAAGCTCGAACAATTCCACTCGAAGCGCTCGCCGCGCGAGCCAACCACTACGCTGCCTTCTACTTTTTCGTTGTTGATCGCCACCCAGCCTGGGCCGTGTGCTGTGAGCGATTGAGCGTCGGATTTGTCGGGCTGGAGCTTCATCTGGGCGCTGGGAACTGTGGTCAAATTATAGGTTTTCCCTAGTGCCACGGGGCTCGCAAGGGCCTTTGATTCCGCGTAAGCAAACTCTAACCCGCGCCCGGGAGGGCCCTTTGAAGCAGCTCAAGAAATCGGCCAAGCTGGCCAACGTCCTCTATGACATCCGCGGTCCCATCATGGACGCGGCCAAGCAGATGGAAGAGGACGGCCAGAAGATCATCAAGCTCAACATCGGCAACCTCGCCGTGTTCGGCTTCGATGCTCCGGAGGAAATCCAGCAGGACATGATCCGCAACCTGCCCACCTCGGCCGGTTACTCCGACAGCAAGGGCGTCTTCGCGGCACGCAAGGCGGTGATGCACGAGACGCAGAAGCAGGGCATCGCGGGCGTCACCCTCGACGACATCTACCTGGGCAACGGCGCCAGCGAGCTGATCGCCATGTCCACCAACGCGCTGCTCAACGACGGCGACGAGCTGCTTCTGCCGGCCCCCGACTACCCGCTGTGGACCGCCTCCACCAGCCTCTCCGGCGGCACGCCGGTGCACTACCTGTGCGACGAGGCCAACGGCTGGATGCCCAACCTCGACGACATCCGCGCCAAGATCACGCCGCGCACCAAGGGCATCGTGGTCATCAACCCGAACAACCCGACCGGCGCGCTGTACTCCGACGCGCTGCTCAAGAGCATCGTCGGCATCGCGCGCGAGCACGGCCTCGTGATCTTCGCCGACGAGGTCTACGACAAGGTGCTCTACGACGGCGCGAAGCACACGGCCATCGCCAGCCTGTCGACCGACGTGCTCACGCTCACCTTCAACTCGCTTTCCAAGAGCTACCGCTCGTGCGGCTACCGCGCCGGCTGGCTCGTGGTGTCGGGCGACAAGCGCAGCGCGCAGGACTACATCGAGGGCCTGAACATGCTCTCGAACATGCGCCTGTGCGCCAACGTGCCGGGCCAGTGGGCCATCCAGACAGCGCTCGGCGGCTACCAGAGCATCAACGACCTCGTCTGCGATGGCGGCCGCCTGCGCCGCCAGCGCGACCTGGCCTACGAGCTGATCACCGCCATCCCGGGCGTGAGCTGCGTCAAGCCGACCGCTGCGCTCTACATGTTCCCCAAGCTCGATCCGGAGGTCTATCCGATCGAGGACGACCGCCAGTTCTTCCTCGAGCTGCTGAAGGAAACCCGCGTGATGCTGGTGCAGGGCACCGGCTTCAACTGGGCCACGCCCGACCACTTCCGCATCGTGTTCCTGCCCCATGAGGACGACCTGCGCGAGGCCATCAACCGCATCGCGAAGTTCCTGGAGCAGTACCGCTTGCGCCGCAAGTCACGCCAATGATCCCTGCCCGCATCGCTGCCGCAGCGGCGCTGTCGTTCGCCGCACTGTCCGCCGGCGCCGCCGGCAAGGACGGCGTCTCGTTCTCGCACAACGACTGGGAACTGGCCTGCGACAACACCCGTACCTGCCGTGCCGCCGGCTACCAGTCCGAAGGCGCGGACATCACGGAACCGGTGTCGATGCTCATCACGCGCAAAGCGGGCCCGGGCACATCCATCGAAATCGAACTCCAGACCGGCGGCGAGAAGGCAACCAAGGGCCCCGTGCGCTTCAAGGTCGGCAAGGCCGCCTTGTCCGGCCTCAAGGACAGCTCCACCAGCCTCGACCAGGACCAGGTCCGCGCGGTGCTCCCCGAGTTGCTCAAGAACGACGATGCCACGCTCATGGACCGCGGCGGACAGAAATGGGTTCTCTCGCTCTCCGGCCTCAATGCCGTGCTGCTGAAGATGGACGAGGTCCAGGGCCGTGTCGGTACGCCGGGCGCGCTCGTGCGCCGCGGCAGCAAGCCCGAATCCACGGTGCTGCCACCGGTGCCAGCGCCCGTCGTGCACGTGGTCGTGCCGCCGAAGGCGCGCCCCGGCGATGACGGCCTGGCCGCGCGCATCTTCCCGTCGCTGAAGCAGTCCGATGCCAAGGACGGTTGCAACAACCACGACGACTTCAACGCCAAGTCGCTGAACGTCTCGCGCCTGACCGATCGCAAGGTGCTGCTGTCCTTCGGCTGCGGCATGGGCGCCTACAACTACTCCAGCCTGCTCTGGATCGCCAACGACAAGCCGCCCTATGCGCCCGTCGCCATCGAGGCCAACGGCGACTTCGACGAGAAGGACGGCAGCGTCACCTCCTCGATGAAGGGCCGCGGCATCGGCGACTGCTGGTCGAGCGAGACCTGGAGCTTCAACGGCAAGGACTTCGTGCGCACCGCCGCCGCGGGCGACGGCATGTGCCGCGGCTTCGCGGGCGGTGCCTGGAGCCTGCCGCGCTATGTCACCCGCGTGGAGCTTTCCGAGCCGTCCGCCACCCCATCCAAACCATGAACGCCATGAGTGCGATCCTCCCAATGAAACCCATCCAAGTAGGCCTGCTCGGTGCAGGCACGGTCGGCAGCGGCACCTTCAAGGTGCTCCAGCGCAATCAGGAAGAAATCAAGCGCCGCGCCGGCCGCGGCATCGAGATCACCATGGTGGCCGACCTCGACACCGCCCGCGCCCGCGAAGTGGCAGGCGAGGGCGTGAAGGTGGTCAGCGATGCGCGCGAAGTCATCGCCAACCCCGAGATCGACATCGTCATCGAGCTCATCGGCGGCTACGGCATCGCCAAGCAGCTGGTGCTCGAGGCCATTGCGGCCGGCAAGCACGTGGTCACGGCCAACAAGGCGCTGCTCGCGGTGCACGGCACCGAGATCTTCGCGGCCGCGCACGCCAAGGGCGTGATGGTGGCCTTCGAGGCCGCGGTGGCCGGCGGCATCCCGATCATCAAGGCGCTGCGCGAAGGCCTCACGGCCAACAGCATCCAGTGGCTGGCCGGCATCATCAACGGCACCACCAACTTCATCCTCTCGGAGATGCGCGACAAGGGCCTGGACTTCGCGACCGTGCTGAAGGAAGCGCAGCGCCTGGGCTACGCCGAAGCCGACCCGACCTTCGACATCGAGGGCGTGGACGCGGGCCACAAGGTCACGCTGATGAGCGCCATCGCCTTCGGCATCCCGGTGCAGTTCGACAAGGCGCACATCGAGGGCATCACCAAGCTCGCCGCGCAGGACATCAGGTACGCCGAGCAGCTGGGCTACCGGATCAAGCTGCTGGGCGTGACCAAGCGCACCGTCAAGGGCATCGAGCTGCGCGTGCATCCCTCGCTGGTGCCGTCGAAGCGTCTGCTGGCCAACGTCGAAGGCGCGATGAATGCGGTGGTGGTGCACGGCGACGCCGTGGGCACCACGCTCTACTACGGCAAGGGCGCGGGCAGCGAGCCGACCGCCAGCGCCGTGATCGCTGACCTGGTCGACATCACCCGCCTGCACACGGCGGACGCCGCGCACCGCGTGCCGCACCTGGCCTTCCACCCCGACGCGATGAGCGACCTGAAGGTGCTGCCGATGTCGGAAGTCGTCACCAGCTACTACCTGCGCCTGCGCGTGGCCGACCAGGCCGGCGTGCTCGCGAAGGTCACGGGCCTGCTCGCCACCGCCGGCATCAGCATCGACGCCGTGCTGCAGCGCGAAGCCGACGAGGTGGGCGGTGAAGGCTCGACGCAGACCGACCTGATCATCCTCACGCACGACGCGCGCGAAGGCACAGTCAACGACGTGCTGGCCGAGCTGCAGGCGCTGCCGACCGTGCTGGAGCCGATCGTGCGCATCCGCAAGGAAGAGCTGTCCTGAGGACGGCCCAAGAGAGAACAACGTGAACTACCTGAGCACCCGCGGCCACCCCGACCGCAAGCGCTTCTGCGAAATCCTCCTCGAAGGCCTTGCGCCCGATGGCGGCCTCTACCTGCCCGAGCAGTACCCGCAGATCGACACCGCCACGCTCGCCAAGTGGCGCAAGCTGCCGTACGCCGAGCTGGCCTTCGAGATCCTCTCGCTCTACATCGACGACATTCCGCCGGCAGACCTGAAGGCGATCTGCGCGAAGACCTACACCGCCGAGGTGTTCGGCACGGACGAGATCGTTCCGCTGCGCGAGCTGGAAGACGGCGTGTACCTCGAAGCCCTGTCCAACGGCCCCACGCTGGCCTTCAAGGACATGGCGATGCAGCTGCTGGGCAACCTGTTCGAGTACGAGCTGGCCCGCCGCGGCGCCGAGCTCAACATCCTGGGCGCCACCAGCGGCGACACCGGCAGCGCGGCCGAGTACGCCATGCGCGGCAAGAAGGGCGTGCGCGTCTTCATGACCTCGCCCGACGGCCGCATGAGCCCGTTCCAGCAGGCGCAGATGTTCAGCCTGCAGGACGCAAACATCCACAACATCGCCATCACCGGCGTGTTCGACGACTGCCAGGACATCGTCAAGGCGGTGTCGAACGACCTGGCCTTCAAGCGCAAGTACCGCATCGGCACGGTCAACTCGATCAACTGGGCGCGGCTGCTGGCGCAGGTCGTCTACTACTTCGCCGGCTACTTCCAGGCCACCGCGAGCAACGACAAGCCGGTGAGCTTCACCGTGCCCTCGGGCAACTTCGGCAACGTCTGCGCGGGCCACGTGGCCCGCTCGATGGGCCTGCCGATCCACACGCTGGTGGTCGCCACCAACGAGAACGACGTGCTCGACGAGTTCTTCCGCACCGGTGTCTACCGCGTGCGCGCCGCGGTCGATACGCACGAGACCTCCAGCCCGTCGATGGACATCAGCAAGGCCAGCAACTTCGAGCGCTTCGTGTTCGACCTGGTCGGCCGCGATCCCGCCAAGCTGCGCAAGCTGTTCGTGGACGACCTGGGCCTGAACGGCAGCTTCGACCTGAGCGCCGATCCGGCGTTCGCACAGGCCGCCGGGCGCTTCGGCTTCCGCAGCGGTCGCAGCACGCATGCCGACCGTCTGGCCACCATCCGCGACACCGACAAGCGCTTCGCCACGCTGGTTGATCCGCACACGGCCGACGGCCTCAAGGCCGCGCGCGAGCAGCTCACCCCCGGCGTGCCGATGGTGGTGCTCGAGACCGCGCTGCCGATCAAGTTCGCCGCCACGCTGGTCGAGGCGCTGGGCGAGGAGCCCGCGCGCCCGAAGAAGTTCGAAGGCATCGAGGCACTGCCCAAGCGCGTCGTCAAGCTGCCGGCCGACGCGGAAGCCGTGAAGGCTTTCATCGCAGAAAACTGTGACTGACGGCGGCGGCTCTCCGGCATGAAGGTCGTCGGTTTCGCCGGCTATTCGGGCGCGGGCAAGACCACGCTGCTCGAGCGCCTCATTCCCGCGCTCAAGCGGCTCGGCCAGCGCGTGTCGGTGGTCAAGCACGCGCACCACAAGTTCGACATCGACCATCCCGGCAAGGACACGTACCGCCATCGCGAGGCAGGTGCCTTCGAGGTGGTCGTCGCTTCCGACAAGCGGCTGGCGGTGATGCGCGAGTTCGAGGTTCCCGTCGAGCTCAGCGTGCACCAGCTGCTGGCCGAGGCGCATCCGGCCGCCGACTGGGTGCTGGTCGAGGGTTTCCGGCACAGCGACCTGCCCAAGATCGAGATCTGGCGCGAGCCGGGGGCGGGCGAGGCTTCGCGCCCCGTGCTGTACCCCGACGATCCCTTCGTCGTCGCCGTGGCCACCGATGCGCCCGCCGGCCTGCCGCAGCCCACCGAGCGGCCGCTCTTCGACCTCAACGATGCCGAGGCCATTGCGAAGTGGTTGATCGACAGCGGCGACCGCTTCGAATACAACCCCGATCACCATGGCTGATTCACCCGTTCCCTTCGCCGCTTCGTCCTCCCGCCCGCCGCTGATGCCTCTCGACGAGGCGATCGCGACGCTGCTCGCGAAGGCGGCGCCGGTGCTGCCCACCGAAAGCGTCGGCACCTTCGACGCCGATGGCCGCGTGCTGGCGCAGGATCTCGTTTCCGGCCTCACGGTGCCGCCGCGCGACAACAGCGCGATGGACGGCTACGCCGTGCGCTTGGCCGACTGCGCCGCGCCGGGCGCGGAGCTGAAGGTGGCCCAGCGCATTCCCGCCGGCACCGTGGGCACGCCGCTCGTGGCCGGCACCGCGGCGCGCATCTTCACCGGCGCGCAGATCCCCGAGGGCGCCGATGCCGTCGTGATGCAGGAAGACACCGCCGCCACGCCGCAGGAAGGCAGCCTGGGTTCGGTGCGCATCGCCATCGTCCCGGCAGCCGGCCAGTGGATTCGCCGCGCCGGCGAGGACGTGGCCTCCGGCGATGTCGTGCTGAAAAAGGGCGAGCGCCTGACCCCCGCCGCGCTGGGCCTCGCGGCCAGCGTCGGTTTCGACCGCCTGCAGGTCGCGCGCAAGCCGCGCGTGGCCATGCTCTCCACCGGCGACGAGCTGGTGATGCCCGGCGAGGTCGCCCCCGACGCGATGAAGCCCGGCGCCATCTACAACTCCAACCGCTTCTTCATGCGGGCCCTGCTGCTCCGCCTGGGCTGCGAGGTGAACGACCTGGGCATCGTGCCCGACAACCGCGAAGCCACCATCGTGGCGCTGCGCGACGCGGCCGAGGCGAGCGACCTGATCATCACGACCGGCGGCGTTTCCGTCGGCGAGGAAGACCACATCCGCGCGGCGCTGCAGTCGCTGGGCGAGCTGCAGCTGTGGTCGCTGTCGATGAAGCCCGGCAAGCCTTTCGCCTACGGCTCCATCGCGCGCAGCAGCGGGCAGGGCGCCTGCCATGTGACGGGGCTGCCGGGCAACCCGGTGTCGAGCTTCCTCACCTTCCTGATGCTGGTGAGGCCCTTCCTGCTGACGCTTCAGGGCGCCACGCGCGTTGCGCCCGAGTCGGTGAAGATCCGCGCCGATTTCGACTGGCCGCGCGCCGACAAGCGCCGCGAGTTCCTGCGCGTGCGGCGCAATGCGGCCGGCGGCCTCGATCTGTTCGGCAACCAGAGTTCGGGCGTGCTCACCTCGATGGTCTGGGGCGACGGCGTGGTCGACAACCCGGCGGGCAGGACGATCAAGTCGGGCGACATCGTCGACTTCATTCCCTTCGCATCGCTGCTGGGCTGAATCGCATGAAAGTCCAGGTCCGTTATTTCGCCTCGGTGCGCGAGGCGCTTTCCAGCAGCGGCGAAGCCGTCGAGACGCGAGCCGAAACGCTGTCGGCCCTGCGCGACGAACTCATCGGCAGGGGCGGCGCCTACGCCACCGCGCTTGCTCGCGGCAAGGCGGTGCGCATGGCGCTCGACCAGGTCATGAGCGACGAAGCCGCGGCCCTGCGAGAAGGCTGCGAGGTCGCCTTCTTCCCGCCCGTTACGGGCGGTTGAGCCGGGCGTCCAGCGCCACGAGGCGCTCGCGCAGGTTGTCGGACGCACGGGTCATCGGCGAGCGCAGTTCGTCGCGCATTTCGCCGGCGTGGGCCAGCAGGACCTTCACCGGGCCGGGATTCGGCTCGGCGAAGAGCAGCTCCACCAGCGGCTGCAGCGCCTGCCATTCGGCGCGGGCCTCCGCCAGCCGGTTGGCAGCCAGCAGCTTCACCAGCTGCACGAAGCGCCGCGTCTGCACGTTGCCGCTGGCCGCGATGGCGCCCACGCCGCCTTCGGCCATGGTGCCGAAGATCTGGTGGTCCTCGCCCGTCAG
The DNA here is from genome assembly GCF_003965815.1 of Variovorax gossypii. Taxonomy (GTDB): domain Bacteria; phylum Pseudomonadota; class Gammaproteobacteria; order Burkholderiales; family Burkholderiaceae_C; genus Variovorax; species Variovorax gossypii. Next base: position 152,904 of record NZ_RXOE01000008.1, read on the forward strand.
CACCTGCAGCCGGCCGTCGGCAATCACGGCGCGCGTCTTGGCCATGTCGCCGCCGCAGTCCTTGATGCCGCGGATGCGGGGATGCTCGGCCAGCGCCAGCAGCGTCTCGCGGGCGATGCTGACGCCTGTGCGGTAGGGAATGTCGTAGACCAGCACGGGCACCGAGCTGGCGTCGGCGATGGCATGGAACCATTCGAGCAGACCGGCCTGCGAGGGGCGAACATAGTGCGGCGCGGCCACCAGGAGGCCCGCCAGAGGCCGTTCGGAGAGCCTGCGGGCCCAGGCCGTGGCCTTGCCCAGGTGATAGCCGGAAATCCCCATCACGACCGGCAGGCCGCCGGCCGCGCCCAGCACCGTGTCGAGCACGGCCAGCTGCTCGGTCTCGTCGAGCGCGGCGGCCTCGCCGGTGGAGCCGCAGGGCACGAAGCCCGTCACGCCGTCGTCGGCAAGGCGCCGGACCAGCGAGGCGAGGGCGGTGTGGTCGACCGCGCCGTCGCGGAACGGAGTGACGAGGGCCACCCAGAAACCGGAAAAGTCGGGGGTGTCGGGGCTTGGTTGTTGTTGAGGCACGCGGGCTTCCTTTCAGGAATCGACCGATGGAAAGAACCACCGTCCGATGCGCGCGCAACCCAGGAGGGGCCAAAGCCTTCTGCAGGTTCCGTCGCTCATCCGACGACGGAACCTCGGCTCCGGTCAGACGAGCTTTGGTTTTTTGGCTTTGTTGCTGCTGCCTTGGCCTGCGCGGCGGCCTTCAGGGTGCGAAGGCACCGGGAAGAGCGTGGGCGTGGCGAGGCAGGGCATCGGCACAGTCTATCGCGATGCCACAATTCGGACATGAGCGTTGCGCGTGTTTCGATCCAGACGAACGATTTCGACCTCTCGCGGGAGGTCGCCACGTTGCGCGACGGCGACAAACGCGTGGGCGCCATTTGCAGCTTCGTCGGCACGGTGCGCGACCGCAACGACGGCAGCAGCGTCTCGTCGATGGAGCTGGAGCACTACCCCGGCATGACCGAGAAGGCCATCGAGGCCATGATCGACGAGGCCCATCGCCGCTTCGACATCCTGGGGGCGCGCGTGGTCCATCGCGTCGGGCTGCTGCAGCCCGAGGACCAGATCATGATGGTGGCGGTGGTCTCGGCCCATCGCGGCCAGAGCTTCGAGGCCTGCGAGTTCCTGATGGACTACCTCAAGACCCAGGCGCCCTTCTGGAAGAAGGAGCAGACGCCCGAAGGCGCCCGCTGGGTCGATGCGCGCGTAGCCGACGACGCGGCCCTGGCGCGCTGGGGCATCAGCGCCCCGAACGCCTGAGAACCCTGTTCAGAGTGGCTTGAAGCCGCTCGATTGAATGATTTTTTCCCAGGTCTGCGTGTACGTGCGCACGCGCCCCGCGAACTGGCCCTGCGGCTCGTAGCCCACCGTCAGGCCCATCGTCGTGAGCTTCTGCTTCACGTCGGGCATGGCCAGCACCTTCTGCAGCGCGTCGCCGTACTTGTCGATGATCGGTTGCGGCGTGCCCACGGGCGCGAAGATGCCGTAGTAGGGCAGGTCCTCCAGATTCGAGAAGCCCAGCTCGGTGAAGGTCGGCACGTTCGGGATCACCGCCTGCCGCTTGGAACCGATGGAGGCCACGATGCGCACCTTGCCCGCCTTGTGGTTCTCGATGAAGTCCGGCACCGAGGCGATGCCCGCGGTGATCTGGTTGCCCAGCATGTCGGCCGTCATGGGCGCGCTGCCGCGGTAGGGCGCGGGCTGCACGTCGATCTTGTACTTGTCCGAGATCATCTTCACCAGGAACTCCGGAATCGATGCCGGCGCCGGAATGCCGATGGTTTCCTTGCCGCCTTTCTGCGTGCGGACCCACTTCACGTACTCGTCGATGCTCTTGGCCGGTGTGCCGCCCGACACCGCCAGCACGTTGGCGAAGGTAGCGAAGCCGGCCACGGGCACGAAGTCGGTGGCGGGGTTGAAGCCCGGGTTCTTCACCACCTGCGGCAGGATCGAGATGGTGTGGTCGTGCGACAGGAACAGCGTATGACCATCGGCCGGCGAAGACTTCAGCACCGTCGCCGCGATCTGCCCGCCTGCGCCGGCACGGTTCTCGACCACCACCGGCACGCCCAGCACGTCCTTGAGTTTTTCGCCCAGCGTGCGTGCAATGGCGTCGGTGCCGGCGCCGGCGGGGAAGCCCACCAGCAGGCGGATCGGCGTGCCGCTCTGGGCGTGGGCCGGTGCCAGCGCGGCACCCGACAGACCCAGCGCCAGCAGCATTTGCACCCCGAGCGACACGACATTGCGCCTTGAAAAGGACATGATGGACTCCAAAAACAGCAGAAGTGGAAAGAACAAGAAAAAGCCCCGCAAGCGTTTTCGCACTTGAAGGGACGGCCGACGTCCCTATTTTGAATGCAGGAATCAAGCCATGCGACAAGACAAACTCACCACCAAATTTCAGGAAGCACTGGGCGACGCGCAGTCGCTCGCACTGGGCAACGACAACGCCTACATCGAACCAGCCCACCTGCTGGTCGCGATGCTGCGCCAGGACGATGGCCCGCGCGCCCTGCTGGAGCGTGCCGGCGTCAACGTCCCGGGCCTGACGCAGGCGGCAGAGGCCGCCATCAAGAAGCTGCCGCAGGTGCAGGGCCACGACATCGTGCAGGTCGGCCCCGAGCTCGGCAAGCTGCTGCAGGCCACCGAGAAGGAAGCCATCAAGCGCAATGACCAGTTCATCGCCGGCGAACTCTTCCTGCTGGCGCTTGCCGACAGCAAGGCCGACATCGGCAAGATCACCAAGGAAAACGGCCTGAGCCGCAAGTCGCTCGAGGCCGCCATCGACGCCGTGCGCGGCGGGCAGGGCGTGAACAGCGCCGACGCCGAAGGCCAGCGCGAAGCCCTCAAGAAATACACCCTCGATCTCACCGAGCGCGCCCGGCTGGGCAAGCTCGACCCGGTCATCGGCCGCGACGAGGAAATTCGCCGTGCCATCCAGGTGCTGCAGCGCCGCACCAAGAACAACCCAGTGCTCATCGGCGAACCCGGCGTGGGCAAGACCGCCATCGTCGAAGGCCTGGCGCAGCGCATCGTTGCGGGCGAAGTGCCCGATTCGCTCAAGGGCAAGCGCGTGCTGTCGCTCGACATGGCCGCGCTGCTGGCCGGTGCCAAGTTCCGCGGTGAATTCGAAGAGCGCCTGAAGACCGTGCTCAACGAGCTTGCCAAGGACGAAGGCCAGACCATCGTCTTCATCGACGAGCTGCACACCATGGTCGGCGCCGGCAAGGCCGAGGGCGCCATGGACGCGGGCAACATGCTCAAGCCGGCGCTCGCGCGCGGCGAGCTGCACTGCGTGGGCGCCACCACGCTCGACGAGTACCGCAAGTACATCGAGAAAGACGCCGCCCTGGAGCGCCGCTTCCAGAAGATCATCGTGGGCGAGCCCAGCGTGGAGGCCACCATCGCCATCCTGCGCGGCCTGCAGGAGAAGTACGAAGTGCACCACGGCGTGCAGATCACCGACCCGGCCATCGTGGCCGCGGCTGAGCTGAGTGACCGCTACATCACCGACCGCTTCCTGCCCGACAAGGCCATCGACCTGATCGACGAGGCCGCGGCCAAGATCAAGATCGAGATGGACTCCAAGCCCGAGGTCATGGACCGCCTCGACCGCCGGCTGATCCAGCTGCAGATCGAGCGCGAAGCCGTGCGCCGCGAGAAGGACGAGGCCTCGCAGAAGCGCCTCGGCCTGATCGAGGACGAGATCGAGAAGCTGCAGAAGGAGATCGCCGACTACGACGAGATCTGGCAGGCCGAGAAGGCCCAGGCCCAGGGCAGCGCGCAGGTGCGCGAAGACGTGGACAAGATCAAGTTCCAGATCGAGGAATGGAAGCGCAAGGGCGACTTCAACAAGGTCGCCGAGCTCCAGTACGGCCAGCTGCCGGCGCTCGAGAAGCGCCTGAAGGAAGCCGAGGCCAGCGAGGCCACCAAGGGCAAGTCCAGCGCGCCCACGTTGCTGCGCACGCAGGTCGGTTCGGAAGAAATCGCCGAGGTCGTGGCTCGTGCCACCGGCATTCCGGTCGCCAAGCTGATGCAGGGCGAGCGCGACAAGCTGCTCGTGATGGAAGACAAGCTGCACGAGCGCGTGGTCGGCCAGGACGAGGCCATCGGCGCGGTCGCCAACGCGATCCGCCGCTCGCGCTCGGGCCTCTCCGATCCGAACCGCCCGACCGGCTCGTTCCTGTTCCTCGGCCCCACGGGCGTGGGCAAGACCGAGCTGTGCAAGGCGCTCGCGGGCTTCCTGTTCGACAGCGAAGACCACCTGATCCGCATCGACATGAGCGAGTTCATGGAGAAGCATTCGGTCGCACGCCTGATCGGCGCGCCGCCGGGCTACGTGGGCTACGAGGAGGGCGGCTACCTCACGGAAGCCGTGCGCCGCAAGCCCTACAGCGTGGTGCTGCTCGACGAGGTCGAGAAGGCCCACCCCGACGTGTTCAACGTGCTGCTGCAGGTGCTCGACGATGGCCGCCTCACGGACGGCCAGGGCCGTACCGTGGACTTCAAGAACACCGTGATCGTGATGACGAGCAACATCGGCTCGCCCATCATCCAGGCCATGGTGGGCAAGCCCTCGGAAGAGATCAAGGAAGCGGTGTGGGACGAGCTGAAGAACTACTTCCGCCCCGAGTTCCTGAACCGCATCGACGAGACGGTCGTGTTCCATGCGCTCGACGCGAAGAACATCGAATCGATCGCTGCGATCCAGCTCAAGGTGCTGCAGGCGCGGCTCGCGAAGATGGACCTGGGCCTGGAGGTGTCGCCGGCGGCGCTGGCGGAGATCGCCAAGGTCGGCTTCGATCCGGTGTTCGGCGCGCGTCCGCTGAAGCGCGCGATCCAGCAGCGCATCGAGAACCCGCTGTCGAAGCTGCTGCTCGACGGAAGCTTCGGGCCGAAGGACACGATCGAGGTCACGACCGACCCGATCCAGTCGCCCGGCCAGTTCGCCTTCCGAAAGGCGGGGGAACCAACGGCGGTCGCTTCGGCCTAAAGTCGGATGATGAACTTCGTAATACGCGTCATTCTTCTGCTCCTGGGGCTGGTTTTCGCGGCCAGCCTGGCTGTTGCGGTCATGCTGCTGGCGGCCGTCTGGGGCGTTCGCTACGCCTGGGGGCGCCTCACGGGCAAGCCCGTGACGCCCTGGATGGCTTCGATGGGCGGGCGCTTCAATCCCCGCTCGGGCTTCGACCGATTTCGCAATGCGGCACAGCCGGCCGAACCGACCGCTGCCGACGTTGCCAACGCCCGGGCACGCGGCGAATCGGTGGAGCGCCCGGTGCGCATCCGAGGCAGCGCCAGCGACGTGACCGACGTTTCGCCCAAGTCGGTTTCTCCGCGCGGCTGACCGGCCGGCATCCGGCGCTATTTCGAGCGCGACAGCCGGTCGCGCCGTTCGCCGTCAGAATCGTCCTCCTGGAGCCGCGGCTCGCCAGCCGCGGCTTTTTGCTTTCATCCAGGAGAGACACCCAATGACTTCGCGCGACATCTTCGTGGTCGGCATCGCCCGCACCGCCATCGGCACCTTCGGCGGCTCGCTGAAGGACGTGCCCAACACCCAGCTTGCCACCACCGCCGTCAAGGCAGCCATCGAGCGCAGCGGCGTCGCAGCCGATGCCATCGGCCACGTGGTCATGGGCAACGTGATCCCCACCGACGTGAAAGACGCCTACCTGAGCCGCGTGGCGGCCATCGACGCGGGCTGCCCCATCGAGACGCCGGCCTTCAACGTCAACCGCCTCTGCGGCTCGGGCCTGCAGGCCATCGTGTCGGCCGCGCAGGCCATCGCATTGGGCGACTGCGACATCGCCATCGGCGGCGGCTCCGAGTCGATGAGCCGCGGTCCGTATTTCGACACCTCGGCACGCTACGGCGCTCGCATGGGCGATGCGGTGCTGGTCGACTACATGCTCGGCATCCTCCACGACCCGTGGGAGAAGATCCACATGGGCATCACGGCCGAGAACGTGGCCGCGCGCTATGGCATCACGCGCGATCAGATGGACGAACTGGCGGTGAGCAGCCAGCAGCGCGCGGCAGCCGCCATCGCGGCGGGCCGCTTCAAGGAGCAGATCGTTCCGGTCGAGGTGAAGACGCGCAAGGGCGTCGTGCTCTTCGACACCGACGAGCACGTGCGTGCCGACACCACCGTCGAGACGCTGTCGAAGATGAAGCCCGCGTTCAAGAAGGACGGCCTCGTCACCGCCGGCAACGCCTCGGGCATCAATGACGGCGCGGCCGCAGTGGTGCTGGCCAGCGGCGAGAGCGTCAAGGCGCGCGGGCTGAAGCCGCTGGCGCGCCTGGTGGGCTATGCGCACGCCGGCGTCGAGCCTGCGTACATGGGCATCGGCCCGGTGCCGGCCACGCGCAAGGTGCTGGAGCGCACCGGCCTGAAGGTGAGCGACTTCGACGTGATCGAGTCGAACGAAGCCTTCGCGGCGCAGGCCTGCGCCGTCATCAAGGAACTGGGCTTCGATCCGGCCAAGGTCAATCCGAACGGCTCGGGCATTTCGCTGGGCCATCCTGTGGGCGCGACCGGCGCGATCATCACGACGAAGGCGATCGCCGAGCTGCAGCGCACTGGCGGTCGCTATGCGCTGGTCACGATGTGCATCGGCGGCGGGCAGGGCATCGCGGCCGTCTTCGAACGCGTCTGAGCCGCATGCTCCGTCCGCTCGTCCTGATCGACCCTGACGAGGTCGACTTCAGCGCCATCCGGGCGCAGGGCGCGGGCGGGCAGAACGTCAACAAGGTGTCGAGCGCGGTGCACCTGCGCTACGACATCCATGCCAGCTCATTGCCGGCCGACGTGAAGGAACGGCTGCTCGCGCTGCGCGACAGCCGCATCACGCAGGAAGGCGTGTTCGTGCTCAAGGCGCAGCAGCACCGCACGCAGGAGATGAACCGTGCCGACGCGCTCGCGCGCCTGCAGGCGGTGGTCGACAGCGTGGCCGTCGCTCCTCGCGTGCGGCGCGTGACCAAGCCCACCTACGGCTCGAAGCAGCGCCGGCTCGAAGGCAAGAGCCAGCGCTCGCAGATCAAGAGCCTGCGCGGGCCGGTTCGGGACTGAGCGTTCCGGCACCGCCGCGCAGCCGGCGAATCTGCAGGCCGACGCCGATCAGGTACAGCACGAACAGCACGCCCGTGATCGCCTTGAGCTCCGGCGCGTCGGCATTCGGCAGCAGCGGGGCGCCGAGCGGCAGGCGCGTGAGCGTTTCGGTGAAGGCCGGGATCCAGTGGAACAGGAAGCTCGCCGAGAACGCGATGGCCTCCACGTAGCGCGCCCACTTGCCGAAGAGCACGCCACGCCCGGCGAGCGCGCCCACGGCCAGCGCGAGCAGCGTGATGATGCCCAGCGCATGCGGCTTGCCGAAGCCGCCGTGCTGGAAGATGCCGAAGCCCGTGAGGCAGGTCAGCACGGTGGTCCACACGAAGAGCCGGCCCAGCCCGGGTGCGCATCGTGATTTCCTTGTAGCGGAACAGGGCCAGGAGCCCCGCGACGACGGCGATCAGGCTGATCGCGGTGTGAACGATACCCAGGGACGTGAGCCCCAGCCATCCTGTCGGTGCCATGCGGACCTCCTCGTGATCGTGGTGCGGCATTCTGGCGCTTTGTTTCAAATTTGCCGAATCTGGGATGAATTGAGTGCCAAAGGCCCTGCTTTACGGGTCTGAAACATCTCCCAAGCACAATCGTATTCATGAGAAGAGTTCTCTTTCCGCGTGCGAGGCTTGCTGCAGCGCTCCTTTTGGTGCCGCTGGCCGTGCTGCTGAGCGCCTGTGGCCCGGGCGTGGCCGGGCCGGTGCAGAGCACCGCCGCGGCGCCCGAGCTCAAGTGGGAAGAGCTGATCCCCAAGAGCTGGGACCCCACCAGGCGCTACCGCAACATCAGCCTCGAAGCCCTGCGCGACAACGATCCGCGCGCGATCCAGATGCTCGACGAGATGCGCGCCGTCTGGGACAACGCGCCGGTCAACGTCGCGCTCGACGGCAAGGCGGCCAAGCTCGCCGGTTTCGTCGTCCCGCTGGACAACACGCAGGAGGGCATCCGCGAATTCCTGCTGGTGCCGTACTTCGGCGCCTGCATCCATACCCCGCCGCCGCCCGCCAACCAGATCGTGCGCGTGGTCGCGGCCTCGACCGTGAAGGGCCTGCACGCGATGGACACGGTGTACGTCAGCGGCACGCTGAAGGCGGCGCGCTACTCGTCGGCGGACATGGGCGTGAGCGGCTACGAGATCAAGTCGGCCGCGGTCGAGCGCTTCGTGCCGAAGCAGCCGCAGTGAGCGGCCGTGCTCAGCCGCCCATGCGGCGAGACAGGAAATCCAGGAACGACGTGATGCGCGCCGACAGCTGCGTGTTGCGGTAGTACACGGCATTCACCGGCTGGCGCACGTCCGCCGTCTCCTTTGCCAGCACCTGCACCAGCGCGCCGCTTTCGCGGTCGGCGCCCGTCATGAAGTCCGACAGGCAGACGATGCCCACGCCCGCCAGCGCCAGCTGACGCAGCGTTTCACCGCTCGACGCCACCAGCGTGGGCGCGATGTTCCATTCGTCGCCGTGCACGCCGCGCAGGGGCCAGCGGTTCAGCGATTCGGGTTGCGTGAAGCCCAGCAGGGTGTGGTCGGCCAGGTCGGCCACCTTGCGCGGCTTGCCGTGCGCCTCGAGATACGCCGGGCTCGCGAGCACGCGCAGCCGGTGCGTGCCCAGCGGGCGCGCATGCAGCGTCGAGTCGCGCAGCGGGCCGATGCGGATCGCGATGTCGGTGCGGCGCTCCAGCAGGTCGATGGGCAGGTCGTCGGTGTCGAGCTCGAGGCTGATCTGCGGATAGAGGCTGCGGAACTCGGGCACCAGCGGCACGATGGCATGCAGCATGAAGGGCGAGGCCGCGTTCACGCGCAGCCGGCCCGCAGGCTGCTGGCGGCGCGCGGCCATGTGCTCCTCGGCGTCGTCGATGGCATCGAGGATCGCGCGCGTGCGCTGCAGGAAGGCCGCGCCTTCCTCCGTGAGCTCGAGCCGCCGCGTGGTTCGGCGAAGCAGCGTGGTGTCGAGCTTCTGCTCGAGCCGGCTCAGCGCGCGGCTGATGCCCGAGACGGTCTGCGACAGCTGCTCCGACGCGGCCGTGATCGAGCCCGTGTCCACCACCGTGCGGAACGCGACGAGTTCTTCGATGGTGGTCTTCATGGGGGCTGGCGTGTCAGGCGGCGGCTTCATGCTCCGCAGGCACCTCGACGCGCGGCATCAGTGCAGCGAGCGCCTCGCCGTCGGTGCGATAGCTGAACAGCATCGGCCCCGGCGCCAGCAGCCCGGCGCTTTCCAGCACCTGCATCGCGGGCAGCTTCATCCCGCTCAGGTGAAGGCGGATGCCCTTGGATTCCATCATCCGGCGGATCGAGCCGAACACTTCGGCGCCGGTGATGTCGATGCGGTTGATGGGCTGCGCGAACAGGCACACGTCGGTGAGCCCGGGCTGCTCGGCCACCGCCACCGTGAGTGCGCGTTCCAGCGTGGAGGCGGAGGCGAAGTCGAGTTCGGCGTCCATGCGCAGCGCATAGAGATTCGGCGCCAGCGGCGGCAGCTTCCACAGGTGGCGGTCGCGCAGGCTGCCGTCGGGGTGCAGGCCCACCTCGATGATGCGCGGGTGCAGGTGCCGGTACATGTAGTGCGCCAGGGCGGCAAGCAGCCCGCCGAGAACGCCCCAGTAGATGCTCGGCGCGGTCGCGATGGTCAGCACGAAGGTGCCGAAGGCGATGCCTGCCTCGATGCGCGAGATGCGCCACAGCGCGGTGAAGCTCGCCGGCTTCACCAGCCCGAGGATGGCCGTGACCACCACTGCCGCCAGCACCGCCTGCGGCACGTGATAGAGCAGCGGCATCAGCCACAGCAACGCACCGGCCACCACGACCACGCTGAAGAGCGTCGCCCAGCCGGTCTGCGCGCCCGCGTACAGCGTGATGGCCGAACGCGAGAAGGACGAGCTGGTGGGAAACGCACCCGTGAAGCCCGATGCCAGCTTGGCCAGGCCCTGGCCGATCAGGTCCTGGTTTTCGTTCCAGAGCGTGCCGGCGCGCGCGTTGTCGACCTTGGCGCTGGACGCCGTCTCGAGAAAGCTCACCAGAGTGATCATCAGCGCCGGCAGCACCAGCGCGCTGAAGGTGCTCAGCGGCAGCAGGCCGGGCCAGTAGAACGAGGGCAGGCCCGAGGGCAGGGTGCCCACCACCGCGCCGCCGCGCAGCGCGTAGTCGACCAGCCAGCTGATGGCCGCCGCGCCGGCCACCAGCGCCATGGTGGTCGGAAAGCGCGGCAGCAGGCGCTTGCCCAGCCACAGCACCGCAATGCTGCCGAGGCCGAATGCGATGGCCACGAGGTCGGGCAGCGGCCCGCCCTGCAGCACCTGCGGAATGGTCCGCCCGGTGAAGCCCAGCAATGCCGGCAGCTGTGAAATGGCGATCAGCACCGCCGCGCCCTGCGTGAAGCCGATGAGCACCGGCGAATTCACCAGCCGCAGCAGCCAGCCGAAACGTCCGGCGCCCAGCACGATCTGGATCGCGCCCGACATCAGCGTGAGCCACACCGCCATCGCCACCCACTCGGCGCTGCCTGCCACGGCCAGCGGCGCGAGCGAGGCGCCGACCAGCAGGCTGGTGAGCGCCGTGGGCCCCACCGACAGCCGCTGCGAGGAACTGAACATCACCGCGATCAGCGCCGGGAACAGCGCCGCGTACACGCCCGTGACCAGCGGCATGCCCGCCAGCGCCGCATAGGCCACGCCCTGCGGAATGACCATCAGCGCCACGGTGATGCCGGCCATCGCCTCGTTGCGCAGCAGCGCTGCGGAAGGACGGGGCCAGGCCAGGCAGGGAACCCAGCGGGACAGGCGCTGGCGCAGGGAAGGAGAGGGGGCAGCCGGGGTCATGGATGTTTGCGGGCGCACGGGAGAGAACTGCAGGCACATGCGCGGTGCGCCGCGCGGGAGCGATGCGGAATGCGGGGCGAGGTCAGATCAGGTCAGATCAGTGAAGTGGCGTTCTTGAGCACGTAGTCGCAGGCCTTTTCCTTGACCTTCGACGACAGGCCCTTGAAGTTCAGCGACTTGCCGTCGCCGCCCTGCAGCAGGCCCTTGGCGCCGCTGGCGAAGCCGGTCTCCTGCTTCTTCTGCCCGGTGATCTTGGCGAGCAGCTTGTCCTTCACCGAGGCGGCGTCGCCGCCCAGGTAGTTGTTCTTCACGCAGTACTGCAGCACGCCGGCCGCGTTGCCCATGGTGCTGGTGCCGATGGCCGGCATCTTGAAGCCAAGGCTGCTGCCCAGGTTGCCGAGCGCCGATCCGCCTGTGCTGCTGCCTGCGCCGCCTTGCGAGTTGGCGGTGGCCGCCTCGCCGGCCTTTTCCTTCAGCTGGTCGAGCAGGTTGTTGGCTTGTGCCGAGGCGCCTGCGGCGAGCAGCGCCAGGGCGATGAGGGTGGAACGGGCGTGCATGTTGTCCTCCTGTCGGTAGCGTGGTGGAAAGCGGCCACCAGCATAACGGAGACGCCGGGGCGAGGCCCCGGCTGCAGTCGCCCTCGCGCCTGTGCTTACTTCGAACGCGGCGGGCGCTTTTCGAGCAGCGGTGCGCTGGTGCCTTGCACGCCGACCAGGCCGAGCACCGTCACCAGCGAGTTCTGCGCGCCCTTCCAGCCGTCGGTCACGTCGATCCACTCGCTGAGCGCGTGGAAGCCGCCGGTCTTGCCGCCGCCGCCGATGATGATGGCCGGGATGCCCAGCGACATCGGCACGTTGGCGTCGGTGCTCGCGCCGGTCAGCAGCGTCTTGTGGCCGAAGGCCGCGTTCGAGCGCGTTGCGGCCTCGACGATCACCGTGTCAGACTGCGTGCGGCCGCCCGGACGGTCGCCGATGAGCTTGGTGCTCACGCTCAGCGTGTTGACGTTCCAGCGCTTGTTCTCCTCGACCACGGCTTCGTCGATGGCGGCCAGGATCTTCTTCTCGGTCTCGAGCAGCGGCGCCATTTCGTCTGAGCGGATGTCGACCGCCATGCGCGCGTCGGGCGCGATGGTGTTCACCGAAGTGCCGCCGCCGACCGTGCCGACCGTGAACGTCGTCTTGGGGAAGCTCGGCGTGCGGATGTCGGCGATCTTCGCGATGGCGCGGCCCATGCCGTGAATGGCGCTCGGCACCTGGCCGAAGGCGCCGTAGCTGTGGCCGCCGGGGCCCTTGAAGGTCACTTCGTAGCGGTGGCTGCCCGTGCCCAGCATCAGTACCGTGCCGTCGGCGGCGGGCTCCAGGCCGACCATGCCGTCGATGTCGAGGTTGTCGCGAAAGATCGCCTTGATGCCGCGCAGGTTGCCGAGCTCTTCCTCGCCCACGTTGCCCACGATGAGCAGGTCGCCCACGGTCTGGATCTTGTTGTCGTTCAGCACCTTGAGCCACGACAGCAGCACCGACAGGCCGCGCGTGTCGTCGGAGATGCCGGGTGCGTAGAGCTTGCCGTCGCGCTCCTTGACCTTCACGTCGGTGCCGGCGGGGAACACGGTGTCGAGGTGGGCGGAGATCAGCAGCTTCGGCCCGTTGCCCGTGCCCTTGCGCAGGCCGACCACGTTGCCTTCGGCGTCGATCTTCGCGTCCGTGAGGCCCAGCGCCTTCATGCGGGCCAGGAAGGCCTCGGCGCGCTTCTGCTCCTTGAAGGGCGGGGCCTCGATCTCGGTGAGCATCTTCAGGTCCTCGACCGAGCGGTCGTGGTCGGCCTTGACGGCCTCCAGCAGCTTCTGGATCGCGGGCGAGGCCATCAGCTGGGTGTAGGCCTTGTCCACTTCGGGCCGCACCTGCGTCGGCGTGGCGGCGACGGAGCCGCCCTGGGCATGGGCGATGCCGGTGGCCGCAGCGGCCAGGGCAAAGACGACCGAGGCGAGCGGGGCGAGGCGAAGCGGCGCGTGACGAGGCATGGTGCGGGGATGTCCTTGTATTTGAGGCGAACCAGGTCGAGGTGAACGGCGCCGCGGAAGCTGGCCGGGTGCGGCGTCGTCAGCAATTCTTATGGCTGTGTTAGGCGCGCGCTCTGGTTTAATCTTCCGCGTTGTCAGTTTTTCTAACGAGGCTCCCATGCGCCGCCACATTCCCAGCACCCGAGCGCTGCTGATATTCGACGCGGTGGCTCGCCACCACGGCGTCGGCAAGGCCGCCGAGGAGCTGTGCCTCACGCACAGCGCAGTGAGCCAGCAGCTGCGGCTGCTGGAGGAGCAGATCGGCGTGCGGCTCGTGCAGCGCACCGCGCGCGGCACTGAGCTCACCGAGGCCGGGCGGCGCTATCACGGGCAGATTTCCGGCGACCTGCTGCGGCTGCAGAACCACACGCTGGAAGCCATGGCGCAGCGCGCCGACGGCCTGCGCCTGCTGGTGGGCGCTGTGCCGGTGCTGGCCGAGGGCTGGCTCACGCCGCGGCTGCCCGAGTTCGTCTCGCGGAATCCGGGCTGCAGCCTGCACCTGCAGGTGTTCCCTACGCATCTCTACATGGAGGACCAGCCCTTCGACGTGGGCGTGCAGTACGACGACGCCGTATGGCCGGGCGCGAATGCGCAGCCGTTGATGGGCGAATCCTGCGTCGCGGTGTGTTCTCCCCGGGCGAAGGGGCGCGCGGCCATGGCTCGGGGTGACTTCCGCGCGGCACAGCTGCTGCAACTGCGCACGCGCATGGGGGCGTGGGAGGAGTGGTTCGGGCAGGTCCCGAACCTGCGCGCGCCGGACAACCTGGTGGCGGGGCACCGCTTCGACCTGTTCTCGTCGCTGGTCGCGGCGGTGCGGGCGGACCTCGGCGTGGGGCTCGTGCCCGACTACTTCGTGGAGCGCGAACTGCGTTCGGGTGAACTGGTGCTGGCCTGCCCGCATCGTGCACCCTCGAGCCGGGGCTACAGCGTGTTCGTGGCGCCAAGCCGCACGGATGACCTGCTGGTCGGCGCCTTCGTGGCATGGCTGCGCGCGGCGGCCGCGCCGCCAGTGCAGGCGGTGGCCGCCTAGGCGCGCTTGAAAAGCAGCACCGAGTTCGTGCCGCCGAAGGCGAACGAGTTGCTGACGGCGGCTTCGAGCGACGGTGCTGCCGCGTCGTCCTGCGTCACGAGGTTGAGCTGGCAGTCGGGGTCGATCTCGCGGCAGTTCGCGTTGGGCGGCAGCTGCCGCTGGTTCAGCGCGAGCACGGTGACGAGCGCCTCGATGGCGCCCGCCGCACCGAGCATGTGGCCATGCAGCGCCTTGGTGGAGCTCACGCGCAGCGCGTCGAGATCGTCGCCCCACACCTCGGCCAGCGCGTTGCGCTCGACCACGTCGCCGATGCGCGTTGCCGTGCCGTGGGCGTTGCAGTAACCCACGTCGCGCGGCTGCAGTCCGGCCGTGCGCAACGCGGCGCGCAGCGCGCGGGCCTGGCCCGGCGAGTCGGGCTTGGTGAGATGGGTGGCATCGCTGCTCAGGCCCCAGCCGGCCAGCGTGGCGTAGCTGCGGGCGCCGCGCGCGCGTGCGCGTTCTGCCGATTCGAGGATCAGGAAGGCCGCGCCTTCACCGAGTACGAAGCCGCTGCGGTCGGTGGCGAAGGGCCGCACCGCGCCGGCAGCCTCGCCGGGCTGGAAGCTGGCCAGCGTCTGCATGGCCTGCCAGGCCACCACCACGCCCGGCACGATCAGCGCCTCGCTGCCGCCGGCAATGGCGAAGTCGACTTCGCCGCGCTGCACGGCCTTGGCCGCCTCGGCGATCGCGACCGACGACGAGGCGCAGGCGACCGAATAGGTGAGCACCGGGCCCTGCACGCCCTGGCGCATTGCCACATGGGCGGCCGGCGCGTTGGGCATGAAGGCGGGAATGGTGAGCGGCGACACGCGGCCGTTGCCGCGGTAGGCCGCCTCGAGTGCCGCGGCTCCGCCCATGCCGCAGCCGGAGAAGACGCCGACGCGCTCGGGGTCGGCATCTGAAACGGCCAGGCCCGCGTCGCGCATCGCCAGGTCGGCGGCGGCCACGGCCAGCTGGCTCACGCGGTCGACGCCGGCGAGCTGCAGCTTGGTGAACCAGCGGGTTTCGTCGAATGCCGCGGTGGCCGCGGCTGCCGGCTTGGGCAGGTCGGGAAAGACGGGCTGTATGGCGGAGCGGCCCTGCAGCAGGGCCTGGAACAGGGCGCCGGGTTCGTCGCCATGCGGTGCGACGACACCCAGCCCGGTGACTGCGACCTCGTGGTTCACGCGGCTTTCGCGGCCCTGACCTTGTCGACCAGCAGCGCGAGTTCGGCCAGGGTGTCGATGCTCGCGTCCTCGTCGGGCATGGTGATGCCGAAATGGTCTTCGATGGCGAACAGAAACTCGGCGAGGGCCAGCGAATCGAGTCCGCCGGTTTCACGCATGGAGGCGTGAGGGTCGAGCTTCGACGGTTCGATGCCGTACTTCTCGTGGATCAGGTCCTGCAATTCCTTCAGCGAACTCATCGTGCAATGCCTGTCGTCGTGTGCCGTCCGATCGATCGCCGCCCTGTGCGGTCCTTGAGTCAATCGATCCCTTCCTCGTCGGCCAGTGGTGAGTGGTCAGTGTTTACGGATGATATCCGCTCCCACGCAAGGGGAATCCCTGCGCTCGCGCGCGCCCGGCCGCCAGCGCATCGAGGGTAGGGCGAACGCCATACCCAGCAGCGCCCCGGCCGCCACGTCGAGCGCCACGTGCTGCTTGACCGCCAGCGTCGAATAGGCGATGGCGGCGAACCAGGCCCAGTTCAGCACACGCCAGAAGGCCGGCGTGCGCGCCTCGCGCAGCACGTCCTCGATGCGGATGGCGGTGAAGATGGCCACCGCCACGTGCATCGACGGGCAGGCATTGCCCGCCGCGTCCACGCCCTGCAGCATCGCGAAGCCCGGGTAGCCGGAGACGTCGATGGCCAAAGGGGGTATCTGGGTCGGCCAGAAGTAGAAGATGCCCAGGCCGGTGACGCACAGCCCCCCGATCCACAGCCCGTAGACCACCAGTTCGCGGAAGGTGAGCTGCAGCCCCGGCGCGATGCCCACGTACACCCAGAGCGAGAGGTACGGGCCCAGCAGGAAGGCCTGGAACGGGATCAGGTGGTCCAGCGGCGTCAACGGCATCACGACGATCGGGAACGACGGATTGCGCAGCAGGTGGAAGTAGCCGATGAAGAACAGCCACGTGAAGACCGTGGTGCCGACCGCCTTCAGCAGGAAATGGCGGCGCACGCGCAGCCAGATGTCGGCGGTCCATGTGGGCGGCCTGGCGCCGGATGCTGCGTTCAGGGAGATCGGTGAGTGCATGGTGTTTGTCGGCCGCCGATCTTGCCAGAGCGCCGTGAAGCACCCGCCGCTGCGTCGCCGTGTCAGGCGGGCGCGGGCCGCTTGCGGTGCTGGAACGAGGTGGGCGAGCGGCCTGTGGCGGCCTTGAACATCGCGCAGAAGGCGCTGTCGGTGGCGTAGCCGCTGGCGGCGGCCACCTGGCTCACCGCCATGCCGCGCGCCAGCAGCGGCAGCGCGTGCGCCATCACGGCCTGCTGGCGCCACTGCTGCCAGCTCATGCCGAGCTGGTCGCGGAACAGGCGCGCCACCGTGCGCTCGCTGGCGCCGATGGCGGCGGCGCGCTCGGCCAGCGTGGCGCGGTCGGCCGGGTTGCGCAGCAGCGTCTCGCAGAGCTGGCGCAAGCGTTTGTCGGTGGGCAGCGGCACGTCGATGCGGATCTGCGTGGCGCGCTCCAGCTCGTCGACCAGCAGCGGCGCGATCATGCGTTCGCGCTGCGGCGCATGCGCGTCGGCCGGCGGCAGGCCGTCGGGCGTGGTGTCGAGCGCGAGCATCAGCGCGCGCAGCAGGGGGCTGATCTCGAGCACCTCGCACTTCTCCCACGAGGGCGCGATCCAGGCGTGCAGGTAGACGGTGCGCAGTTCCGCGTCCTCGATCAGCGTGATGCTGTGCGGCATGTTGGCCGGCACCCAGAGCGCCCGCGAGGGCGGCACGATGTAGCTGCCGTCCTGCGTGCTCAGGCGGATCACGCCGCGCGTGGAAAAGGTGAGCTGCGGCCACGGGTGCTCGTGCAGCTCGACGAGCGTGTCGGCGCTCAGGAAATGCTCCTTGGCGCGCAGCGGCCGCACCGCGTCGGGGGCGTAGAGGTGCGGCGTGAGGGAGGCAACGCTGTTGATCGGGGTGGGCCCGCGCAGCCTGGCGGCGGACGCGGCGCTCCTTGGGGGGGATGAGGCGGCGCTTGGCATGGTTTCGACAAATGTTGTCGCTGTATCGCCATTCTGCCGCTTCCCCGCCGCATAGCATCGGTGCCCGCCCCGTTTTTTTGTAGCAATCCATGTCTTCAACCTCGCCCACGAGCGCCGCTTCCTCCTCTCCCCAGACAACCCTGCGCACCGACGCCAAGCTCATCGGGCTGGTCGGCCTGGCCCATGCGGTCAGCCACTTCAGCCAGCTCATCCTGGCGCCGCTGTTCCCGTGGCTGAAGGACGCGTTCAACGTGAGCTATGTCGAGCTGGGCGCGGTGCTCACCGTGTTCTTCGTGGTCTCCTGCATCGTGCAGGCGGCTTCGGGCTTCATCGTCGACAAGCTGGGGCCGCGGCCGGTGCTGTTCGTCGGACTCGGGGCGCTGGGGCTGGCGGCCTTCGGCTACTCGGTGGCCCAGAGCTACTGGATGCTGCTGGTGTGCGCGGTTGTCGGTGGCATCGGCAACGGCGTGTTCCACCCGGTCGACTACACGCTGTTCAACCGCAAGGTCGCGCCGACCCGCCTGGGCCATGCCTACAGCGTGCACGGCATCACGGGCAGCCTGGGCTGGGCGCTGGCGCCGGCCTTCGTGGTGCCGATCGCCATCGCCTTCTCGTGGCGCGTGGCGCTGGCCTCGGCCGGCGCGGTGGCGCTGCTGGTGCTGCTGGTGCTGTGGGTCTACCGCAGCGTGCTGTCGCTCGACGCGGCGGCCGTGCACAAGGCCACGGGGCAGGGCGAGCACGCACCCGCCGGCGGCGAGTTCGACTTCCTGCGCATCCCGGCCGTGTGGATGTGCTTTGGTTTCTTCTTCTTCTATGCCGTGGTGATCAGCGTGGTGCAGACCTTCGCGCCCGTGGCCGCGGGGCACCTGCACGCCGTGCCGGTGGCGCTGGTGGCGGTGTGCCTCACGGTCTACATGGTGGCGAGCGCCGCGGGCATGGTGGTGGGCGGCTTCCTGGCTTCCGATCCCTCGCGCTGCGAGCGCATCGTGGGCGTGGGCTTCGGCGTCGCCGCTGCGCTGGCTCTCGCGCTGGCCTTCGCCGACTTTCCGCCGATCGTGGTGCCGGTGCTCTTCGGTGCCATGGGCTTCGTCTCGGGCGTCGCGGGCCCGTCGCGCGACCTGCTGGTGAAGAAATCGACCCCGCCCAATGCGACCGGGCGCGTCTACGGCGTGGTGTACGCCGGCCTCGACATCGGACAGGCCGTGGCGCCGCTGGTGTTCGGCCGGCTCATGGACCACGGCCAGTACACCAGCGTGATCGTGGGCCTGGCGCTGGTGCAGGGCGTGCTGATCGCCAGTGCCTTCAACGTGCGTCGCGTGCGGCGCACGGCGCTGGTGGTGCCGGCCTCCGCCTGAGTCTGCGGCCCACGCGGCTGAACGAAGTGCGGTCGATATCATCGACCGCATGCAAGCCTTGTATGTCTATGTGGTCGCCGGCGCCGTGCTGGCGGGTTTCGTGCAGGGCCTGTCGGGCTTTGCGTTCGGCCTGGTGGCGATGTCCGTCTGGGCGTGGACCCTGGAGCCACAGCTTGCCGCCGTGCTCGCCTTGTTCGGGGCGCTGACGGGGCAGGTGATTGCCGCGGTCACCGTGCGGCGCTCCTTCGACAAGAGCGTTCTCTGGCCCTTCGTGCTCGGCGGGTTGGTCGGGGTGCCGTTCGGCGTTTGGCTGCTGCCGCACCTCGATCTTGTCGTCTTCAAGCTTTGTCTCGGTGTGTTGCTGGTGCTGTGGTGCCCTGCGATGCTGATGTCGCAGCATCTGCCGAAGGTCGAGTTCGGGGGGCGCGCGGCTGATGCTGTGGCTGGTGCCATCGGGGGAGCTATGGCGGGCATCGGAGGGTTCTCGGGGACCATTCCTACGCTGTGGTGCACGTTGCGTGGGTTTCAGCGGGATACGCAGCGGGCTGTGATCCAGAACTTCAATTTGTCGATGTTGCTGGTGGCGTTCGGGATTCACGTTTTCAGCGGGAATATCGGGCGGGCTGTTGTGCCGTTGCTGGGGGTTGTTGCGCTGGCGGTTGCTGTGCCTGTTTTGTTGGGGGCTCGGCTTTATATCGGGATCAGTGAAGGGGCGTTTCGGAAGGTTGTTTTGGGGTTGTTGACGGCTTCCGGGGTGGCTTTGTTGGCTTCTGCTGTTCCTGCTTTGTTGGCTCGTGGCTGAGGTTTGTTGGTTGTTTGCTTTCCGAGGCCGGGAGTTCCGCCCGGCGGCGGACCTACTTTCTTTTGCTTCGCCAAAAGAAAGTAGGCAAAGAAAAGGCGACCCCACTGTCTGCGACCCCTTCGCTGTGCGAAGGGGCAACCTGCGGTGCTCGCGTTTCGCGGGGTCTCGCAGAACTCGCTTCGCTCAAACAGCTGCGATCCCTGATCCGCGAAACGCTGCGCTCCTCGGCGCAGCCAGAGGGAGGGGAGATGTGCGGGCCTTTGCTTCGCTCGGCCCCCAAGGCACAGCAAACGCTTCGCGCCTGCTGTGCTTGGAATAGAGCGTAGTGTCTGCAGGAGTCGCGGGGACTCAATATGTGGCCGAGCGAAGCGAAGGCCAATCCAGGCTGTTCAGAAGGCCGAGCGCAGCGATGGCCTGCTCGGTCTCCAACTCCCTTCTGGCTGCGCCGAGGAGCGCAGACGTAGGAGGGATAAGGGCCGCAGCTGTTTGAGCGAAGCGAGTTCTGCGGACCCCCTCCTACGTCGAGCACCGCAGGTTGCCCGTAGCGCAGCGAAGGGACGCAGACAGTAGGGTCGCCTTTCTTTTGCCTACTTTTCTTTGGCGAAGCAAAGAAAAGTAGGTCGGCCGCCGGGCCGAGACCCGGCCCCGGGAAGCAAACACTCCGCTTACCGAGGCAAAGCCAAAGCAAACGGCAAACTGACAACCCCCAGCAAGGTAGACAAAGTCACCAGCCCAGCCACGTAGGGCCCGTTGTACCCCATGCGAGCCGCCAACACATAAGCACTAGAAGCAGTAGGCACAGCAGAAAACGCCATCAACACAGCCCCCTGCGCAGCATCGAGCCGCAACAACCGAGCCAACCCCCAGGCCACCAACGGCAGGAACAGATGCCGTATAGCCAGCACGGACACCGCCAGCGTCTTCCCTGCCCCCAGAGTAGAGAACTTCATCCCCGCCCCCGCGGCCAGCAGCCCGAGCGCCAGCGACGCAGCCCCGATTCGCGTAAGCGTAGGCGTGGCCCACGTAGGCACCGTGAGCCCCAGCACATTGGCCAGCAACCCCGCCACGGTCGCGACGATCAACGGATTGCGCACCAGCTGCCGCACGAACCCCGTCTGCGCATGCCGCGTCATAGGCCACACGGCCGCGATGTTGAAGATGGGCACGCACACGCCGATCAGCACGGCGATCAGCAGCAGTCCCTCGGAGCCTCCGAGCCGTTCGGCCAGTGCCAGGCAGATGAAGGAGTTGAAGCGGAAGGCGATCTGCGCGCTGGCCGCGTGGTCGCGCCGGTCGATGTGGGTGCCCAGGCCCGGGATGAAGGGCAGGGCATAGGCCAGCGCGATGCCGCAGGCTCCTACGCCGAAGCCCGCGGTGAGCAGGCTCGAGGTCGCGCCGAAGTCGAGCGGGCTGCGCACGATGGAGTGGAACAGCAGTACAGGAAAGAGAAAGTAGTAAACCAGGCTCTCGACCTGGTCCCACACGCGACGATCGAGGGCGGTGTAGCGGCAAAGGAGCCAGCCGATGGCGATGAGGGAGAAGTCGGGGAAGAGCAGCTGCGCGTAATTCACCGCTTCGAGGATAAACCCGCTTGACCATGGGTAATCCAGAGCACGGAGAACGCCCCCGAGCCGCTAGCATCCGTGCTTCGTTTTTCGACATCGGTCGAGTCAGATCAAATAAGGAGTTTTCGATGCAACGTCGTCAATGGGGCGCAATGGTGGGAGCCGCGGCACTGGTCATGGTCGCGGGTCAGAGCTTTGCGCAGGGTTATCCCAACAAGCCCGTCGAACTGAGCGTTCCGTTCGCACCGGGCGGCACGACGGACATCGTGGCGCGCGTGATCTCCGATCCGCTGGGCAAGGTGCTGGGCCAGCCGGTGGTGGTGATCAACCGCGCCGGTGGCGGCGGCATCGTCGGCGCGGCCGAGACGGCACGCGCCACGCCCGACGGCTACAAGCTCGGCATCGCCACGGTCTCGAGCACGGCGGCCAACCCGGCCATCAACCCGAAGACGCCGTACGACCCGATCAACGACTTCACGCCGATCATCAACATCGCGGCCACGCCGAACATCATCGCGGTCAACCCGAGCTTCCCGGCCAAGAACTACGCCGAGTTCGTTGCCGAGCTGAAGAAGAATCCCGGCAAGTACTCGTACGCCTCGTCGGGCACGGGCGGCATCGGCCACCTGCTGATGGAGCTCTACAAGAGCCTGACCAACACCTTCGTCACGCACATCCCGTACCGCGGCGCGGGCCCGGCGCTGAACGACGTGGTGGCCGGCCAGGTGCCGATCATGTTCGACAACATCCCCTCGGCAATGCCCTTCATCCAGAGCGGCAGGCTGGTTCCCATCGTGGTGTCGGCCCCGCAGCGCCTGGCCGCGCTGCCCAACGTGCCCACCTTCAAGGAAGTGGGCCTGGAGCCGGTGAACCGCATGGCCTACTACGGCATCCTCGGCCCGAAGGGCCTGCCGAAGGAAGTGGTCGAGAAGATCAGCGCGGGCGTGAAGAAGGCCGTAGAAGAGCCGGCGGTGCGCAAGCGCATCGAGGACACGGGCTCGCTGATCGTGGCGAACACGCCCGACCAGTTCTCGGCGCAGATCAAGGCCGAGTACGAGGTCTACAAGCAGGTCGTGAAGAAGCAGAACCTGAAGCTCGACTGACGGTCGCTCCTCGCACCAGCGAAGCCGCCCGCGTGCCGGGCGGCTTTTTCTTTTTGCTATCTTGCAAGGCATGACCGAGGCCGCCCCGCAGACACAGACGAAGACACCCGAGATCGACGATTTCATCGACGCCCTGTGGCTCGAGGACGGGTTGTCGAAGAACACGCTGGCGGCCTATCGCCGCGATCTCGCGCTGTTCGCGCAGTGGCTGGCCGCGCAGCGCAGCGGCACCGCGCTCGACGCAGCGAAGGAAACCGACCTGCAGGCCTACATGGGTGCGCGCCTGTCCACCAGGGGCAAGGCCACGTCGGCGAACCGGCGGCTCACGGTGTTCAAGCGCTACTACCGCTGGGCGCTGCGCGAGCGGCGCATCACGGCCGACCCGAGCATCCGGCTCATGCCCGCGCGGCAGATGCCGCGGGCCATCAAGACGCTTTCCGAAAAGCAGGTCGACGACCTGCTGGGCGCGCCCGACGTCGAGTCGCCGCTGGGCCTGCGCGACCGCGCGATGCTGGAGCTGATGTACGCGAGCGGTCTTCGCGTGAGCGAGCTGGTCGCGCTCAAGGCGATCGATATGAGCCTCAACGACGGCGTGCTGCGCGTGCTCGGCAAGGGCAGCAAGGAGCGGCTCGTGCCTTTCGGCGGCGAGGCGCGGCGCTGGATCGAGCGCTACCTGGAAGAGTCGCGCCCGGCCATCCTCGACGGACAGCAGACGCCCGACCTGTTCGTGACCGCACGTGGCGCGGGCATGACGCGCGTGATGTTCTGGATCATCGTGAAGAAGCACGCCACCGCGGCCGGCATCCACGTGCCCCTGTCGCCGCACACGCTGCGCCATGCCTTCGCCACGCACCTGCTGAACCACGGCGTCGACCTGCGCGCGGTGCAGCTGCTGCTGGGGCACGCCGACATCTCCACGACGACGATCTACACGCACGTGGCGCGCGAGCGCCTGAAGCAGCTGCATGCGCAGCACCATCCGCGCGGTTGAGGGCGCGCGGTTTCTTTCCCCGAAAAACAAGGAGACACGATTCATGAAAAAGAAGATGGCGACGCTGCTCGCGGCAGCACTGCTGGCTGCGGGCACCGCTGCGTTCGCGCAGGGCTTTCCGACAGCCAAGCCCATCCGCCTGATCGTCGGCTATCCGCCCGGCGGCGGTATCGACTTCGCGGCGCGCACAGTGCAGGTGCCGCTGCAGGAGGCGCTCAAGCAGCAGCTGGTGGTCGACTACAAACCCGGCGCGAGCGGCATGATCGCGGCCACCGAGCTCACGCGCCAGCCCGCCGACGGCTACACGCTGCTGCTGGCCAACACGGGGCCTTTCGCCATCGCGCCGTACCTGCAGAGCAAGCCGCCGTACGACCCGATCAGGCAGTTCACCTACATCGGGCAGATCAGCCAGGGCAGCTACATCGCGGTGACGCGGCCCGACCATCCGGCGAAGAACCTCAAGGAGTTCGTCTCCTGGGCCAAGGGCCAGCCGGGCAAGGTCAACTTCGCCTCGGGCGGCAACGGCACCTCGACGCACCTCAACGGCGAGCTGATGAACCAGGTTACGGGGCTCGACATGACCCACGTGCCGTACAAGGGCAGCGCGCCCGCCGTGCAGGACCTGATCGGCGGGCAGACGCAGATCCTGATCGACGCGGGCAGCGTGCTGCTGCCGCAGGTGAAGGGCGGCAAGCTCAAGGCGCTGGCGGTGACCGGCCCGGTGCGCGATCCGCAGCTGCCCGACGTGCCGACGGTGAAGGAGCTGGGCCTTGCGGGCATGGAGTCGGTCGGCTTCCAGGGGCTGGTCGGGCCGGCCAACATGCCGAAGGAGGTCGTCGAGCGGCTTTCCGGCGAGCTGGCGAAGGCACTGGCGCAGCCGGAGATCAAGGCCAAGTTCGCGACGGCGGGCGCCGAGGTGCATTCGCTCGGCCCGGTCGAGTTCGCGGCTTTCGTGAAGGCGGACAATGAGAAGTGGTCCAGGCTGATCAAGGAGCGCAAGCTGCAGCTGGACTGACGCCATCCATCACGCAAGCAGGCAGACGATCCGGGCTGCCAAACACACGACATGAATTTCCTCGCTTCCTCGAAGCCCTCGCGCCGCACGGCGACCCGACTCCTCGCCGCCGCCGCGCTGTGCGCCGCATCCGGCGCTTTCGCGCAGGCCGTGCCCAAGACCGTGCGCCTCATCGTCGCCTACCCGGCGGGCGGCGTCAGCGACGTGGTCGCGCGCGCACTGGGCGACCGGCTCGCGGCGCAGATGGGTGTCACGGTGATCGTTGACAACCGTGCCGGCGCGAGCGGCGCCATCGGCATGGACGCGGTCGCCAAGGCCGCGCCCGATGGCGCGACGCTGGGCTTCTCGGCCATCAGCCCTCTGGTGCTGAGCCCGCACCTGGGCAAGCTGCCCTTCGATCCGCTGAAGGACGTGGCGCCGGTGGCCAGCGTGATGTATTCGCCGGTGCTGCTGATCGCCACGCCGGCGAGCAAGGCCAAGGACTTCAAGGCGCTGATCGACGATGCCAAGGCGCATCCGGGCGCGGTGCGCTGGGCGACCTCGGGGCCGGCCTCGCTCGGCCACATCGTGCTGGAGCAGCTGCGCGCGGCGGCCGGCGTCGACATCACGCACGTGCCCTACAAGGGCGGCGGACAGCAGCTCAACGACGCGATCGGCGGGCAGTTCGAGATCCTGTCGACCAACGCGAGCCCGACGCTCTCTTCGCACATCCAGTCGGGCAAGCTGCGCCCGCTGGCGGTGGGCGCACCCGCGCGGCTCGAAAGCCTGCCGCAGGTGCCCACGCTGGGCGAGCTGGGCTACAAGGCGGCCAACATCAATTCGCTGTTCGGCGTGTTCGCGCCCGCAGCCACGCCTGCCGCGCTGGTCGCGAAGTACAACGCCGAGATCAACAAGGCGCTGGCCAGCCCCGAGCTACGCGCCAAGCTCACGGCCACCGACAACGTGCCGACCGGCGGCACTTCGGCGGCGTTCGCGAAGGAAATCGCCAGCGAGTTCGAGAGCAACGGGCGCATCGTCAAGGCGGCGGGCATCAAGGCCGACTGACGCCTTCATGACACCTCGGCTTGTGGGTTGATCTTCCCTACCTTATAGTAGGTAGATGACCAACGCCACAGCCCTGGCCACCGGCAGCACCCGCGAGCAGATCCTCGCGGTGGCGCGCGGCTTCATCGAAACGCGCTCCTACCTGGGCTTCAGCTTCCAGGACGTGGCCGACGCGGTCGGCGTGCGCAAGGCCAGCCTGTATCACCACTTCCCGACCAAGGAGGCGCTGGGCGTCGCGGTGATCCGCGGGGCGACGCAGGGCTTCAAGGACTGGGACGCCGCCCGGACGCGCGAGCCGAAGGACGCGCTCGAATCGTATTTCCGCATGTACCGCAATACGCTGCGGGCCGGCTCGGGCATGTGCCCCGCGGGGGCGGTGGCTCCCGGCTGGGGCGTCATCAACGACGAGCTGCGCCTGGCCGTGCAGGAGCTGCGCAACACGCAGGTGACCTGGCTCACCGGCGTGCTGGGTGCGCTGATGCCCGAGCGCAAGACGGGCGCCTCGGTGGCTTCGCTGGCCGCCTATGTGTTCTCGGTCTGCCAGGGCGCGCTGCTGTCGGCGCGCATGACGGGCCGCGTCGACGATTTCGACGAAGCCATCGCCCAACTCAGGAGTTCCTTGCCGGGCTGAGCGCCCGGCCTCGCGCAGGCACGCTTCGGCGTGCTTATTTTTCGACCTCGAAGCCTACCGATTGGAAGGTAGTCAAACCCGCTGGAGCACATCCCATGAAAGCCGTCATTTCCGCCTACGCCCGTTCCCCGTTCCATTTCGCGAAGAAAGGCGCGCTTGCCGAAGTGCGGCCCGACACGCTCGCCGCCGGCGTGGTGCGCGGCCTGCTGCAGCGCACCGATCTCGATCCCGCGCTGCTCGAAGACGTCATCCTCGGCTGCGCCTACCCCGAGGCCTCGCAGGGCAACAACCTGGCGCGCATCGTCGGGCTGCTGGCCGGCCTGCCGCACGAGGTGGGCGGCATGACGGTCAACCGCTTCTGCGGCTCGTCGATGCAGGCCGTGCACATCGCCGCCGCGCAGATCGAGGCGGGCATGGGCGATGCGTTCCTGTGCGTGGGCGTGGAGTCGATGACGATGGTGCCGCAGGGCGGCTTCAACTTCTCGCCGAGCCCGGAGCTCAAGGAGAACACCGACGCCTACATCTCGATGGGCGAGACCGCCGAGAACGTCGCGCAGCGCTGGAACGTGAGCCGCGTCGACCAGGAAGCCTTCGCGGTGGAGTCGCACCGCAAGGCGGCCGAGGCGCGCGCGCAGGGGCGGCTGGCGGGCGAGATCGTGCCGGTGCGCCTGGCTTCGGGCGATGTCGTCGATGCCGACGGCTGCATCCGTCCGACCACTTCCGCCGAGGCGCTGGCCAATCTGAAGCCCGCGTTCCGCCCCGACGGCGTGGTCACGGCCGGCACCTCCTCGCCGCTGACCGACGGCGCTGCAGCGGTGCTCGTCACCAGCGACGAATTCGCGGCGAAGCACGGGCTGAAGGCACTGGCGCGCATCCGCTCGTTCGCGACCGTGGGCGTCGACCCGGCGATCATGGGCATCGGCCCGATCCCCGCCACGCGCAAGGCGCTGGCGCGCGCAGGCCTGAGCGCAGCCGACCTCGACGTGATCGAGATCAACGAAGCCTTCTCCTCGCAGGCGCTGGCCTGCATCCGCGATCTCGGGCTCGACCCGGCGAAGATCAACCTCGACGGCGGCGGCCTTGCCATCGGTCATCCGCTGGGCGCGACCGGTGCGCGCATCACCGGCAAGGCGGCGTCGCTGCTCGCGCGCGAGAACGGCCGCTATGCGCTGGCCACGCAGTGCATCGGCGGAGGGCAGGGCATCGCGACGATCCTCGAGCGCGTCTGAGCGCCGAGCCGCCCGAGAATGGCGGCTGCCACTGACAACAAAGGAGACCCCATGGCCAAGCTGTATCTCGAAGACCTGAAGGTCGGCGACCGCTTCCGCAGCAGCGAGCACGCGCTGGACGTGGCGCAGATCAAGGCCTTCGCGCAGCAATTCGATCCACAGCCTTTCCACACCGACGAGGAGGCCGCGAAGAACACCTTCTTTGGCGGCCTCGCCGCGAGCGGTTGGCACACGGCCGCGCTCACGATGAAGCTGCTGGTCGAGAGCGGCATCCCGCTGGCCGACGGCATCATCGGCTCGGGCGGCGAGCTGCAGTGGCCCAGGCCCACGCGGCCCGGCGACGTGCTGCACGTGGAGGGCGAAGTGACCGCGATCGTGCCTTCGCGTTCCAAGCCAGGCCGCGCGATGGTGACGATGCACTGCCAGACGCTCAACCAGCGCGGGGAGGTGCTCCAGGACTTCTCGCCGAAGCTGGTGGTGCACGCCAGGCCCGCATCGGCCTGAGCCGCGTTCAGACCACGCGCAGGCCCAGTTCCTCCACCAGCGAGGCGGCCTGCCGGTGCGAGATGGTGGCGCCCTTGAACTGCGCCGCGTTCGCGAGCCGCAGCCCTCCCAGGTCGACCTCGCGCAGGTCGGCGCCCTCGAAGCGCGCGAGCTTCAGGTGCGCGTTGCGCAGGCTGCCGCCTTCGAACACCGCCTCGCGGAAATCGCAGCCGGACAGGTCGGCCTCGGAGAAGTCGAGCTGTTCGAGCTTCTGCTTGCGAAACGACATGCCGCGCAGGTGCGCGTCGACCAGCAGCGAATCCTTGAAACCGATGCCCAGCGCCGACACTTCGCCGAAGTGCGCGCCGGTGAGCTTCACGCCGCTGAAGAACGCCGAAGCCAGCTTGGCGCGCGCCCATTGCGTGTTGTTCAGGTCGCTGTCCTGGAAGCGGGCGTTCGTCAGGTCCGCGAGGCCGAAGTCGGCCTGGCGCGCCCTGCAGCCGGCCCAGCGGCTGTCCGACAGCAGGGTGCGGTCGAACGAGGTCTCGGCGAAGTTGCACAGCGTGAATTGCACGCCGCGCAGGTCGAGGCGCGACAGGTCGGCTTCGTCGAAATTGCAGCGCTCGAAGTGCAGCGGCTCGTTGCCCTTGCGGTCCTGCAGGCAGGCGAGCAGGTCGGGGCGCGACCAAGTCTGGTCGGAGATCACGATGGTCATTCGGGGCGGGAGTCGGTCAGCGCACGAAGCTCTTCGGGGCTGAAGCCCGCCCGGCTGCGTGCCTCGAGGTTGAAGGGCGGTTTGTGGCGCGGTGCGTCGTAGCGCGCGACCAGCGCCGGATAGGTCGCCTCCGCATCGAGGCCGGCGCCATCGCACAGCCAGCGATACCAGTGGTTGCCGATGGCCACGTGGCCCACTTCGTCGCGCAGGATGATGTCGAGGATCTCCACCGCGCGCAGCGCATCGGGCGTGTTCACGCGCTTGAGCTTGCCCTGGATGAGCGGCGTGGCGTCGAGCCCGCGTGCTTCGAGCGTGCGCGGCACCAGCGCCATGCGGGCGAGCACGTCGTCCTTCGTCTTCTCGCACATGTTCCACAGGCCGTCGTGGCCGGGGAAGTCTCCGTAGCGCCAGCCCATGTCCTGCAGGTGCGCGTGCAGCAGGGTGAAGTGCAGCGCCTCCTCGTCGGCCACGCGCAGCCAGTCGCGGTAGTAGGCCTCGGGCATGCCGTCGTAGCGCCAGACGGCGTCGAGCGCGAGGTTGATCGCGTTGAACTCGATGTGGCAGATCGAATGGATCAGCGCGGCCCGGCCTTCGGTGGTGAAGGGCGAACGCTTCTGCACGGCGGTGGCGGCCACGCGTTGCGGCCTGTCGGGGCGACCCGGAACGCCGATGTCGTCGCCCGCGACGCGGATGGGGTCTGTTGCTATGGATTCGGTAGCGCCGGACGCCGATATGGCGCGCGTCGCCGCTACCTTCTCATCGGGGTCTGTAAGGCGAAGCGCGGCCAGCGCGCTCAATCGGGGGTGCATCCCTACAATTCTAGGTTTTGACCTTGCAGGGACCGGAAACAATGGCGCTCTACGAACTCGACGGTGTGGCACCCCAGGTGGGCGAAGGTGC
The DNA here is from genome assembly GCF_003965815.1 of Variovorax gossypii. Taxonomy (GTDB): domain Bacteria; phylum Pseudomonadota; class Gammaproteobacteria; order Burkholderiales; family Burkholderiaceae_C; genus Variovorax; species Variovorax gossypii. Next base: position 182,005 of record NZ_RXOE01000008.1, read on the forward strand.
ATGGGTGGCCGACAGCGCGGAGGTGATGGGCAACGTCAGGCTGGCGGACAACGCCAACGTGTGGTTCGGCGCCGTGTTGCGTGGCGACACCGAGACGCTGAGCATCGGGCGCAACAGCAACATCCAGGACCTGTCGGTGCTGCATGCCGACATCGGCTGCCCCCTGACCGTCGGCGACAACGTGACGGTAGGCCACCAGGTGATGCTGCACGGCTGCACCATCGGCGACAACACGCTGATCGGCATCCAGGCCGTGGTCTTGAATAACGCGAGGATCGGCCGCAACTCGATCGTTGGCGCAGGCAGCGTGGTGACCGAGGGCAAGGAGTTTCCCGACAACTCGCTCATCATGGGATCGCCCGCCAAGGTGGTGCGCACCCTCGACGACGAGGCGGCCGCCAAGCTGCGCCACGGCGCGGAGAACTACGTGGCCAACGCCCGGCGCTTCGCCAAGGGCCTGAAGAAAATTGGCTAACCCCCAGGCTTGCCCACTTCGTGTGGCCGCCAACCCCCTTGCAGGGGGCAATACCGGCGGCCCGGCAAAGCCGGTTCCGCGGTATTCCGCGCGAAGACTGTTTTATTGAGAGAGGACCAATGTTTTGAGCGAGCTGCACAAATTCCTGTTCGATGGCCTGCCGGTGCGCGGCATGATCGTGCGCCTGACGGATGCGTGGCAGGAGATCCTCGCGCGGCGCGCCTCCAACACCTCCACCGGCGCCTATCCGCAGCCCGTGGTCGAACTGCTCGGCGAGATGACGGCGGCGGCCACGCTGATGCAGGCCAACATCAAGTTCAACGGCGCGCTGATCCTGCAGATCTTCGGCGACGGCCCCGTCAAGGTGGCGGTGGCCGAGTCCAAGCCCGACCTGAGCCTGCGCGCCACCGCCAAGGTGATGGGCGATCTGCCCGCCGATGCGCACCTACCCGACATGGTCAACGTGAACAACAAGGGCCGCTGCGCCATCACGCTCGACCCCAAGGACAAGCTGCCGGGCACCACCCCCTACCAGGGCGTCGTGCCGCTCTTCGGCGACAACGGCGAGAAGCTCGGCAAGCTCAGCGACGTGCTTCAGCACTACATGCTGCAGAGCGAGCAGCTCGACACCACGCTGGTGCTGGCCGCCGACGACAAGGTCGCCGCGGGCCTGCTGATCCAGCGCCTGCCGGTGAAGGGCGAGGGCAACCTCGAAGGCACCGCCGACAAGGACCACGACCAGGCCAACGAAGACCAGATCGGCCGCAACGAGGACTACAACCGCATCTCGATCCTCGCGTCGAGCCTGACGCGCGACGAGCTGCTCACGCTCGACGTCGAGACCATCCTGCGCCGCCTGTTCTGGGAAGAGAAGCTGCTGCGCTTCGAGCCGCAGGCCGGCATGCTCGGCCCGCGCTTCGCCTGCACCTGCGGCCGCGAGCGCGTGGCGCAGATGATCCGCGGCCTCGGCGAGCAGGAGGCCGAGAGCATCCTCGCCGAGCGCGGCAACATCGAGGTGGGTTGCGACTTCTGCGGCAAGCAGTACCGCTTCGACGCGGTCGACGCTGCGCAGCTGTTCACGCCGCTGGGCGACCAGATCCCGGGCAGCCCGGTCGTGCAGTGAGCGGCTGCGCCAACGAGCCTTTCAGCGCAGCACCTTGACCATCGCGGCGAGCCGCTCGTTCGCGTAGCCGGCCGCCAGCGCGCGGTCGAACATGCCGGCCAGGAAATGGGGAAAGCTCGCGTCCAGCTTCGCCTCTCGCGCCTGCTTCACGAACAGCCGGCCCGAGCCCGCGCAGGTGGCCATCGAGCTCTCCGGCTCGCCGTAGCGTCCGGCCTCGATGGCGTCACCCTCGGCGCGGATCATTTCCCCCAGCACCGGCGATATCGCGCCGATCATCCGGCCGAACTCGCCCACGCCCAGCCCTTCGGACTCGCAGATGCGCGCGCCGTGGAAGAAACCGCTCATCGCGCCGAACATGCACGACAGCGTGGCCAGGTCCCAGGCCGCCGCGTTGCCGATGGCTTCGCCCATGTACATGAGATTGCCCGCGATGGTCTCGAGCACCGGGCGGCAGGCGGCCAGCGCGCGTTCCTCGCCGGAAATGAAGAGCGGCGTGTCGGGCCGGCCGATCTGGCCAGGCGTGGCGAGCAGGGCGCCGTCGAGATAGGCCACGCCGTCGGCGGCTGCCCAGGCCTCGCGCGCGTCCTGCGGCGTGCCGGTGCTCAGCTGCACGAGCACCTTGCCGCGCAAGGCGGCGGCCACGCCGGGCATGGCGAGGATCGCGCGCGCTGCCGCGTAGTCGGCCACGCACATCAGCACGATGGGGCTCGCTTCGACGGCGCTGCGTGCGTCGGCGGCGAGCAGCGTGCCCTGGTTCAGCAGCGGCTTCGCACGCTCGGCGGTGCGGTTCCAGAGGGTCAGCGTGTACCGGGGTTGAAGGGCGCGCGCGAGCGCGATGCCCATGGGGCCGAGGCCGATGAGGGATACGTCGGTCATGTCGTTCTCCGTTCCTTTTCTTGTCTGTTCGTCGTCAGGCCGCGGCGGGCGTCAGCTTCTGGCCCAGCCCGCCGTCGACGGTGAGCCGCGCGCCGGTCGTGAAGGTCGCCTCGAAGGCGAAGAACAGCACCGCGCGCGCCACCTCGTCGGCGGTGCCGTGGCGCCGCATCGGCGTGATCTGGTCGCCCAGCCGGATGAACTCCGCGCGTTCCTCCGGCGTCGCGTCGGCAACGCCTAGCGTGGGCGTGTCGATGAAGCCCGGGCTCACCACGTTCACGCGGATGCCGCGCGCCAGCAGCTCCGCCGCGAAGCCCGAGGCGAAGGAGCGCAGCGCGGCCTTGGTCGCGCTGTAGACGCTCAGGCCGTGCATGCCGCCTTCGTCGGCGATGGACGAGGTGACGACGATGGAGCCACCCTCGCGGATCAGCGGCGCGAGGCGTTGCACCGTGAAGAACGGGCCCTTGGTGTTGATCGCGAAGGCGCGGTCGTAGCCGGCCTCCGTCACCTGGTCGAAGGGTTCCAGCGTGGAGATGCCGGCGTTGATGTGCAGCAGGTCGATCTGGCCGAAGCGCTCGCGCACGGTGGCTGCCAGCGCGTCGATGTCGGCCAGCGAGCCTGCGTCGGACGCCAGCACATGGGCACCCGAGCCGAGCGTGCGCCGCGCGGATTCGAGGTTCTCGGGGTTGCGCCCGGTCACCAGCACCTCGGCACCGCCCGCGAGCAGCGCCTGCGCTGTCGCGAGGCCCATGCCGATGGTTCCGCCGGTGATGACGGCCTTCTTGCCGCCGTAGATGTTCGTCATGATTCGCTTGCCTTTGAGTGGATGAAGTTCAAGGCTGCGAATGATCCGGATCGGTGCCCGCCGGGTCGCGCACGTTCGGCCGTGCTGGAGCACGAACGGACGACGCCGCGCGATGCCGTGAAGCACCGCGCTCGATAATGTTCCGATGAGCGACACCGATCTCGACACGAGCCTGCGCGTGGACCTGCGCGAGACGCCCGGCGGCATCGTCGGCTACGACGCGCTGCCCGATCACCGCATCAAGCTGCACATCGGCGGACCGGTGGCTGGCGCCTGCAGGCTGCACAACTTCCTGTACACGCGCGGCGATCTCGACATCCTGCCGGCGGGCATCACCGACGTCTGGCACGAGGAAGCGCCGAGCACCTCGGTCGTCGTGCGCATGCCGCCCGTGCTGCTGAAGCGCACCGCCGAAGAGATGGGGCTGCCGCCCGAGCGGGCCGTGCTCGACCAGCGCCACCAGTTCCGCGACGCGCGCATCGAGCACGTCGCATGGGCGCTCGACGCCGAGCGGCGAGCGGGCTTTCCCAACGGCAGGCTCTACACCGACAGCCTGGGCACGGCACTCGCGGTGCAACTGCTCGCGGGGCAGGAAGCCGCCGCAGGCACCGCATCGACGCAAGGACTGACGCGGCCGCAGCTGCGCCGCGTGACCGAATTCATCGAGGCGAATCTCGACGGCGATCTTTCGCTGGCCGCGCTGGCCAACATTGCCGGCCTCAGCGCATCGCACCTGAAGACTCAGTTCAAGCGCTCCATCGGCCTGCCGGTGCACGAGTACGTGGTGCATCGCCGCGTAGACCGCGCGCGCGGCCTGCTGCTGCGCAGCGAGATGCCGGCGAGCATGGTCGCCCTGGAGAGCGGCTTCTCGCACCAGAGCCACATGGCGCGCTGCATGCGCCGCGTGCTCGGCGTCACGCCGGGCGAAGTGCGGCGCGCGGGCTAGGGCGCCTGCTCCGCCATCGGCCGGGCGACGCGGCCGATTTCTTCCCATCCTCCCTCCGAAACCTGCCTTGGCGGCACGGTGGCACGGCGGCGCTCAGGGCAAACCCGAGCTTGCCGCGCGCTGCCGCATGGCACACATTATGCAAATGGATTTGCGAATTTGATTTTCATGCAAATTCAATTGCACCAATTCGGTGAACTCTTACTCCGGAAGGATTGTCATGAAGAAACTCGTACTCCGACTGCTCGCGGCCGCGGCCGTCGCCACGTCGTTCATCGCCGCTCCCGCCACCGCGGCCGGCCCGCTGCTGGTGGCGGTCGATACCGCCTTCGTTCCCTTCGAGTTCAAGGAAGGCGACAAGTACGTGGGCTTCGACATCGACCTGTGGGAGGCCGTGGCCAAGGAGCTGAAGCTCGAATACAAGCTGCAGCCGATGGACTTCGCCGGCATCCTGCCCGCGCTGCAGACGAAGAACGTCGACGTGGCGCTGGCCGGCATCACCATCAAGGACGAGCGCAAGAAGGTCATCGACTTCTCCGACGGCTACTACGACAGCGGCTTCATCCTCATGGTGCCCGCCGCCAGCAAGATCGCCGGCGTGGCCGACCTGAAGGGCAAGACGCTGGCCATCAAGACCGGCACCTCCGCCGCCGACTACGCCAAGGCCAACTTCGCCGGCACCGAACTGCGCCAGTTCCCGAACATCGACAACGCCTACCTCGAACTGATGACCGGCCGTGTCGACGCCGCCATGCACGACACGCCGAACGTCCTGTACTACATCGCGACCGCCGGCGCGGGCAAGGCCAAGGCGGTGGGCCAGCAGATGATGGCGCAGCAGTACGGCATCGGCTTCCCCAAGGGCAGCCCGCTGGTGCCGCAGGTGAACGCGGCGCTCGCGAAGATCAAGGCCGACGGCCGCTACGCCGCCATCTACCGCAAGTGGTTCAAGGCCGAACCGCCGAAGCCCTGAGCGGCACGCCACGGAGCCATTCATGGATTTCGACTGGTCAGTGATCGCCGGCGCGCTGCCGGCGCTCTTGAAGGGCGCGCAACTCACGGTGCTCATCACCGTGGCGGGTCTTGCCGGAGGCACGCTGCTGGGCGTGCTGTTCGGCCTGATGCGCGCCTACGGAAACAGCCTCGTCGCGAGCATCGGCTTCGCCTACGTGGGGCTGGTGCGGGGCACGCCCATCGTGGTGCAGGTCATGTTCATCTACTTCGCATTGCCCGGCCTGCTGGGCGTGCGCGTCGACCCGATGACGGCGGCCATCGCCTCCATCGTCATCAATTCAGGCGCCTACATCGCGGAGATCGTGCGCGGCGCCTTCCTCTCCGTGCCCCGCGGCCTGAGCGAGGCGGGGCTGGCCATGGGCCTGCCGCGCTGGCGGGTGCTGGCGTTCGTCGTCGGCCCTGTCGCGTTCCGGCGCATGACGCCGGCGCTGGGCAACCAGTTCATCGTGAGCCTGAAGGACACCTCGCTCTTCATCGTCATCGGCGTCGGCGAGCTGACGCGCCAGGGACAGGAAATCATGGCAGCCAACTTCCGCGCCATCGAGATCTGGAGCGCGGTCGCGGCCATCTACCTGCTGCTGATCGGGCTGCTCACGCTCGGCCTGCGGACTGTCGAAAGAAGGATGCGCATCCTGTGAACATCGTCGAATTCAAGAATGTGGAGAAGCGCTTCGGCGCCAACAAGGTGCTCGACCGCGTGAGCCTGCAGATCCGCAAGGGCGAGGTCGTGGTGCTGATCGGCCCCTCGGGCTCGGGCAAGTCGACGCTGCTGCGCTGCATCAACGCGCTGGAGCAGATCGACGGCGGCGACCTGCTGGTGGACGGCCTCAGCGTGCGCGGCGGCAATGCCGTGGCGCGCGAGATCCGCCAGGAGGCCGGCATGGTGTTCCAGCAGTTCAACCTGTTCCCGCAGATGACCGCGCTCGAGAACGTCGCCTTCGGCCCGCGCCAGGTGCGCGGCGCCTCCAGGTCGCAGGCCCGGGCCCAGGCCGCGGAGCTGCTCGCCAAGGTGGGGCTCTCCGAGCGCGTGAACCACTATCCCAGCGAACTTTCCGGCGGACAGCAGCAGCGCGTGGCCATCGCACGCGCGTTGGCCGTCAGGCCGAAGCTGATGCTGTTCGACGAGCCGACCTCCGCGCTCGACCCCGAGTTGCGGCAGGAGGTGCTGCGCGTGATGCAGTCGCTCGCCGAGGAGGGCATGACGATGGTGGTCGTCACCCACGAGATGCAGTTCGCCCGCAAGGTCGGGACGCGACTGATCTTCATGGAGCACGGCCACATCACGGTCGACGGACCGCCGTCGCAGTTGCTGGACAACCCACCCAACCAGCGCCTGCGCGACTTTCTTCAGCACGTAGAGTGACATGCCGACATTGAATTACCTCGAAGCCGGAGGATCGCCCTTCGAGACGGGACGGACGCTGGGCCGCTTCGGCGCCGCGGCGATGCAGGACTACGCGCGGCATTCGCCCGCCTGGGCATCGGTGATGCACCATCGCGGCACACCCGCTGCCGGGGCGATGTCCGCCCTGGTGCGTTCGCGCTTCCCGCGCATATGGGACGAACTCCAGGGCCTTGCCGCGGGGCTGGAGCTGCCCCTCGAAGACGTGTTCCTGTGGAACTGCCGCGGCGACCTGTGGGCCATGGCGCCCGACGGCTGCACCACGGTGCAGGAATCGACGGGCACGCTGCGCCGCATCACGCACAACGAAGACGGCGACCCGGCCTTCGCGGGGCATTGCGCGATCGCGGAATGCACTGTCGAGGGCAGTGTGCCCTTCGCTTCCTTCGTCTATCCGGGATCGCTGCCGGGCCATACCTTCGCGGTGACCGACGGCGGCCTGGCGATGACGGTGAACAACCTTCGATGCCTGAACGTGCGGCCGGGCGTGCCGCGCATGGTGCTCACGCGGGCACTGCTCGAAGCCGCCAGCCTGCAGGATGTGCGCGCGCTGCTCGCGTCGAACGAACGCGCGGGCGGCTTTCACCTCACGGTGGCGCATCGGGCATCGCTCGGGCTGTTGAGCGTGGAGTTCAGCTCCGAGGCTTGCTCCATCGTGGAGATCGACGGGCGCCGGCTGCATGCCAACCATGCGCTGCACTCGACGCTGCGCGACCTGCCGCAGATCGTTACGGGATCTTCGCGGCACAGGCAGGAGCGCGGCGATGCGCTGCTGGCGGAAGATGGCGCGACGATCGATCCGCTGCGCCTGCTGGCCGACGGCAGCGATGCGTCGTTTCCGATCCTGCGTGCCGCCCCGGACGACAGCGACGCGGAGAACACGATGGCGACCGCAGACATCCGCATCGTCGCCGGTGCTTCGCACATCGAATGGGAGGTGTACGAGCACCCGGCCCGGCCGCCGCGATTCCATATGATCGACGGCCATGCAAGCACCGAAAAAAGCCAGCGTGCCCGCCCAGCCTGATGCCGATGACACCGACGGCGCAGGCGGCAGTGCGGACGGCGCCTCGCCGCCGCGAACCGTCGAGGAACTGCGCGCACTGACGGTGCGCCTCGGGCGCGGCGACGCGCTGATCTCGATGGGCAGCAAGGCGCACAGCGTGCTGGCTCGCCTGGTCGAGCGCCCGGAAGAGGTCGCGGTGCGCACCATCACCGAGCTGGCCGACTCGCTGGGCGTGAACGCATCGACGCTCACGCGCCTTGCCACCCGGCTTGGCTACGCCGGCTTCGTCGAGTTCCAGACCGTGTTCCGCGACGGGCTGGCGTCGCGGCACCGGCACTTCTACAGCGAACAGGCCGGCCGGCTGGTGGCGCACGCGTCGGAGCGTTCGCAGTCCGAAGGGCCGGGGCAGCGCCCGGAGATCGACACGATGGTGCAGATCGCCCGCGACTCGATCGCCAACACCGAAGGTTTTCTCGCGCAGCTGTCGGCCGACGAGCTGCAACAGGCTGCCCGGCTCCTTGCCGCCGCGCCACGGGTGCGGGTGCACGGCCTGCGGCAGTTCAGCGCGCTGGCGAGCTTCCTGGCCTACGGGCTGGCGATGGTGCGCGGCGACGTGGCGCTGCTCGATCCTCATGGCCTCGGTGTGGCCGAGGGGCTGGCGCAGTTGCAGCCAGGCGATCTGGTGGTCGTGACGAGTGTCGAGCCCTACACGCGCAGCATCGCCGAGACGGCCGAGGCCGCAGCCAAGGCCGGCATGGTCGTGATCGCCATCACCGACCACCGCGCCTCGCCGCTCGCGGCCTTCGCGAAGCACTCCTTCTTCGTGCCGCATGGCAGCACCTTCTTCAGCAATTCGATGGGCGCCTACGTCATCTTCTGCGAGGGCCTGCTGAACCTGGTCGCGACCGGCCTGGGCAAGAAGGCGCTGGAGGCGCTCGAGCGGCGCGAGCGCTTCATCGCCGACCTGGGTATCGAGTAGGGCTGGCCGCGCTCGGCGCTCAGTTCTGGTCGTCGAAGCCGCCGAAGGCGATGTCCGGCGCGCTCGTGTTGTGCTTCGACGGCAGGCTGCGGCCGAAGCGCACCTGCGTGGCCTGAAGGCTCTTCACCTCCGGCAGCGGCAGCACCTGATGCGCGGCACCGGGCGATGCCTGCCAGCGTACTTCGCTCACGTCGGCGTTGTCGGGCGTGACGTACATCGAGCGCAGCACCGCGAAGGGCTGGGCGCTTGCCGTCGGTTTCGACAGCGTCACGTCGAGCGCGGTGCGCGTGCGGCTGATTTCGTCGACCTTCACTGCTGCGCTGCCGCCATCGGTGAAGCGAACGTGGATGGCCAGCGGCCGCGGCACGATGCGGATCGACGCGATGTTCACCACCGGCCGCGCGGCCGCCTCGACCGGGCCGAGCAGGAAGGACGAGCCGTACACGCCGTCGCCGAAGCGCGGCTCGGGCAGCGGCTTGATGCGCCAGTAGCCGTCGGACGGATAGAGCACGATGGCTTCGAGCGGCTTGCCGTTTTCCTTCCGGAACACCTGCAGCAGGTGGAAGCCGCGGTCCTTGCGCTTGCCCACCTGCACGGGCACGCGCTGCGGACGCCAGAAGCTCGGCAGCGTCATGCCGACGACGCGCCACTGGGCGTTGTCCATCAGCACCACGGTGCGCTTGCGGAAGCGGTAGGCCGGGTCGGTGGGATGAGCGCCGCCGTCGAAGTTGCAGCCCGAGAAGTCGGGGGCGGTGACGTCGTTGCCGATCTTGTCGAGGTAATCGGGCTGCAGCGCCTCGATGCGCATGCGGCGGATGCCTTCGCCGCGCAGGGTGAGCGAGACGTTGTCTTCCTCGGCGCAGGCGGTGGTGGTGGTGCCGTTCTCGACGGTGGCGGCGACAGGGGCTGCATGGGCCGGGACGGTGGCTGCCAGCAGAAGGGCGGCCAAAGTGCCGGGAAGAAGCGCGATGCGCGCGGCGGTCGAAAGGGGCATCGGGTCTCCGGTAAGAGGAAAGGGGCGAGCGCGTTACTCGCGGCGCGCGATGAGATCGCTGAACAGCTTATGTTCGCATTCCGGGTCGGAGCATTTCTCGCAAGGCCATGACCACGAGGCGGGCTTCGCGTCGGACCGGGCGCGCGTGCGAGGCCGGCCCTCGTTGCCCGCGATGGAGACGATGGCGTTCCAGGCGTTCGCGAGCCGCTCGCCGCCTGTGCCGTGCACGACCGCGTACGAGAGCTTCGCTCCCGTGAGCGCGGCGCGCACCAGCGTGTCGGTCGGCTGCTGCGCATGCGGGCCGTCGCGCATGTCGTCGGCGACCCAGGGCAGGTCGAGCGCGGTGAGCAGTGTGATCGCATAGCGCCGCTGGGCCGCCAGTGCGCTGTCGTAGAGGGAGGTGTCGGCGAAGAGCTGTTCGCTGTAGACGGCCGTCATGAGCGCCGTGGTGTCGGCCACCACCACGCCGGTGGCCGCGGCCATCGCAATGCGGCGGGTCTGTTCGTCGGCGATGGCCTGCTGCTCGTCGGGGCGCGGCGTGCGGCCTTCGCGTTCGCACCATTCGCGCAGGTATTCGCTCACCAGCGTGACGGGCACGCCGCGGTCGTGCAGGCGCTGCGCGATGGCGCGGGCCAGTTCGGTCTTGCCGGTGCTCTCGGCGCCCACGAGGGCGATGACGCAGCCGGTCGGCAGCACGGGAGTCATGCGCGCGCAGCCCCGGCAGAGGGCATGCGCTGGCGCCAGGCAAGGTAGCCGGCCACGCTGAGCACGGCGAACACCGCGTACAGCCCCACGGTGAGCCACAGGCCCTTGTGGATGAAGAGGCCCACGCTCACGACGTTCACCGCCAGCCAGATCAGCCAGTTCTCGATGAACTTGCGCCCGAGCAGGAATTGCCCGACCAGGCTCAGGCCGGTGGCGAAGCCGTCCCACCAGGGCACGTCGGTGTCGGTGAAGCGGCGCAGGAAGAGGGCGACCGCCGGCCATGCGAGCGCGCAGGCGAGCAGCGTGAGCGCGATGCCGCGCGACGAAAGCCGGCTGACGCGCAGCGCGCTGCCGTCGGCCCGGTGGCCGCGCAGCCATTGCGCCCAGCCCCAGAAGGCGACGAGCGCGAAGAAGACCTGCAGCGAGGCGTCACCGTAGATGCGCGCCTTGGCGAACACCGCCACGTAGAGCAGCGAGCTGACGATGGCCAGCGGCCATCCCCAGTGGATCTCGCGCATGTTGCAGCCGACCATGGCGAGCGCCAGCGTCGACGCGACGAGCTCGAGCCAGCTCACGGGAGAGCCCCACAGCATGAACGCGGGGGCCGAGAGTAGCTCGGTCATCGGCTCGGCGGACGAAGAAAGAAAAGGGGAGGGAGGGGCGAGGGAAGGCCGAGGTCAGTGCGCGATCTGCACGAACACTTCGTTCGGCTTGACCATGCCGAGCTCGGCGCGCGCCCGTTCCTCGACCATCTCGAGGCCGTCCTTCAGGTCGTTGACCTCGGAGCTCAGGCGCTCGTTGTTCAGCGCGGCCTTGGCGTTGGCTTCCTTCTGGTCGGCCAGCTTGGTCCGCAACTGGGCCACGTCGCGCACGCTGCCGCGCCCGTTCCACAGCTGCCACTGCAGGATGGCCAACAGGAGCAGCAGAACGATCGGAGGAACGAGGCGGGCGCGCATGCCGCGTGGCGTCCGGGCGTTACTTCAGGTTGTAGAACGCGCCGCGGCCAGGGTAGACGGCGATGTCACCCAGGTCTTCCTCGATGCGCAGCAGCTGGTTGTACTTGGCGATGCGGTCCGAACGCGAGAGCGAGCCGGTCTTGATCTGGCCGGCGTTGGTGCCCACGGCGATGTCGGCGATGGTGCTGTCCTCGGTCTCGCCCGAGCGGTGCGAGATCACGGCGGTGTAGCCGGCGCGCTTGGCCATCTCGATGGCGGCGAAGGTCTCGGTCAGCGTGCCGATCTGGTTGATCTTGATCAGGATCGAATTGGCGATGCCCTTCTCGATGCCTTCCTGCAGGATCTTGGTGTTGGTGACGAACAGGTCGTCGCCCACCAGCTGCACGCGCTTGCCCAGGCGTTCGGTCAGGTGCTTCCAGCCGTCCCAGTCGCCTTCGTGCATGCCGTCCTCGATGCTGATGATCGGGTACTTGTCGACCCAGGTCGCCAGCATGTCGGTCCAGCTCTCGGACGTGAGCGAGAGGTTTTCGCCCGACAGCACGTACTTGCCGTCCTTGTAGAACTCGCTGGCCGCGCAATCGAGGCCCAGGGCGATCTGCTCGCCTGCGGTGTAGCCGGCCTTGTCGATGGCTTCCAGGATCAGCTGGATGGCCGCTTCATGGCTCTCGACGCTGGGAGCGAAGCCGCCTTCGTCGCCCACTGCCGTGCTGATGCCGCGGTCGCCCAGGATCTTCTTCAGTGCATGGAACACTTCGGCGCCGTAGCGCACTGCCTCGCGGAAGCTCTTGGCGCCCACGGGGATGATCATGAATTCCTGCAGGTCGAGGCTGTTGTTGGCGTGCGCGCCGCCGTTGATGACGTTCATCATCGGCACCGGCAGCTGCATGCCGCCCATGCCGCCGAAGTAGCGGTACAGCGGCAGGCCCGACTCCTCGGCCGCGGCGCGGGCCACGGCCATCGAGACGGCGAGGGTGGCGTTGGCACCCAGGCGGCCCTTGTTGTCGGTGCCGTCGAGGTCGATCATCGTGCGATCGAGGAAGGCCTGTTCGCTGGCGTCGAGGCCCAGCACGGCTTCCGAGATCTCGGTGTTGATGTTCTCCACGGCCTTGAGCACGCCCTTGCCGAGGTAGCGGCTCTTGTCGCCGTCACGCAGCTCGATGGCTTCGCGCGAGCCGGTCGATGCGCCCGAGGGCACGGCCGCGCGGCCCATGGTGCCCGATTCGAGCAGCACGTCGCACTCGACGGTGGGATTGCCTCGGCTGTCGAGAATTTCGCGGCCGACGATGTCAACGATTGCACTCATCTTCTGTCTTTCTCTTTCTGGTCTCTTTGGGCGGATGAATAGATGGGGGAACGGGTCGGAGGGAGCGGAAGGATCAGAGGCCTTCGACGGCGATCATGTTCATGATCGCGGCGCCGGCACGCGCCTCGCGCGCCTTCAGGTATTCGGGCGTCTCGTAGAAGGCCTTGGCCTTCTCGAAGCTGGGGAACTTGAGGATCACGACGCGCGTGGGCTTCCAGTCGCCTTCCAGCGGCTGGATCTGGCCACCGCGCACGCACACCTCGGCGCCGTGCGCCTGCATGGCGACGGTCGACCACTTGCGGTATTCCTCGTACTGCGTCGGGTTGGTCACCTCGACCTGGGCGATGACGTATCCGCTGCTCATGCAACAGCCTTCAGCGTCTTGTTGGTGCTGCCCGCGCCCTTTTCCTTGTGCTCGAGCGCCGCCTTGATGAAGGCGTTGAACAGCGGGTGGCCGCCCCACGGGGTCGACTTGAACTCGGGGTGGAACTGCACGCCCATGAACCACGGGTGCACGTCCTGCGGCAGTTCGACGATCTCGGTCAGGTGCTCGCGCTGCGTGAGCGCGGAGATCACGAGGCCGGCGTTGCGCAGCTCGTCGAGGTAGTTCACGTTGGCTTCGTAGCGGTGGCGGTGGCGCTCGGTGACCACGTCGCCGTAGATGCTGTGTGCCAGCGTGCCGGGCGACACGTCGGAGCTCTGAGCGCCCAGGCGCATGGTGCCGCCGAGGTCGGACTTCTCGTCGCGCGTCTTCACCGTGCCGTCGCGATCCTTCCACTCGGTGATCAGCGCGATCACGGGGGTGGGCGTCTCGGGGTCGAACTCGGTGCTGTTGGCGTTCTTCAGGCCGGCCACGTGGCGGGCGTACTCGATGGTGGCGACCTGCATGCCCAGGCAGATGCCCAGGTAGGGCACCTTGCCTTCGCGGGCGAAGCGGGCAGCCGAGATCTTGCCTTCCACGCCGCGCTGGCCGAAGCCGCCGGGCACCAGGATGGCGTCGTACTTGGCCAGGCGGGACACGTCCTGCGGCGAGATCGTTTCGGAGTCGATGTAGTCGATCTTCACGCGGGCATGGTTCTTCATGCCGGCATGGCGCAGCGCCTCGTTCAGCGACTTGTAGCTGTCCGACAGGTCGACGTACTTGCCGACCATGGCAATGGAGACTTCCTTCTGCGGATGCTCGACCTCGTACACCAGCTCGTCCCAGCGCTGCAGCTTGGCGGGCGGGGTGTTGATGCGCAGCTTGTCGCAGATCAGGCCGTCCAGGCCCTGCTCGTGCAGCATGCGGGGCACCTTGTAGATGGTGTCCACGTCCCACATCGAGATCACGCCCCATTCGGGCACGTTCGAGAACAGCGAGATCTTGGCGCGCTCGTCGTCGGGGATCGGGCGGTCGGCGCGGCACAGCAGGGCGTCGGCCTGGATGCCGATTTCGCGCAGCTTCTGCGCGGTGTGCTGGGTGGGCTTGGTCTTGAGTTCGCCGGCGGCGGCGATCCAGGGTACGTAGCTCAGGTGCACGAAGGCCGAATTGTTCGGGCCCATGCGCAGGCTCATCTGGCGCACGGCCTCCAGGAAGGGCAGCGACTCGATGTCGCCCACGGTACCGCCGATCTCGACGATGGCCACGTCCACCTCGTGCGCCGTGCCGATGCCGGCGCCGCGCTTGATGTATTCCTGGATCTCGTTGGTGATGTGCGGGATCACCTGCACCGTCTTGCCGAGGTAGTCGCCGCGGCGTTCCTTCTCGAGCACGGTCTTGTAGATCTGGCCGGTCGTGAAGTTGTTGGCCTTGCGCATCCGCGTGTTGATGAAGCGCTCGTAGTGGCCGAGGTCGAGGTCGGTCTCGGCGCCGTCATCGGTGACGAACACTTCCCCATGCTGGAAGGGCGACATCGTGCCGGGGTCGACATTGATGTACGGATCGAGCTTGATGAGGGTGACTTGGAGGCCGCGCGATTCGAGGATCGCGGCGAGCGAGGCGGAGGCGATTCCCTTGCCAAGGGAAGAAACGACACCACCGGTGACGAAGACAAATTTGGTCATGCCAGTTCCGGACGCTGTGAATCCGGGCAGTGGGAAATTGCGATTATAGGTGTGCCCTTCGCGACACCTTTCGCCAAGGGCTTGTTGCCCCGGGGGACGATGGCATGTGAGCAACAATACGCCCCATGCAAGATCTCGCCGGCAAACACATCGTCCTGGGCCTCACCGGAGGCATCGCCTGCTACAAGTCGGCCGAGCTGTGCCGGCTTTTCGTCAAGGCGGGAGCGACCGTCCAGGTGGTCATGACGGAGGCGGCCGAGCAGTTCATCACGTCCGTGACCATGCAGGCGCTCTCGGGGCGTACCGTCTACACCTCGCAGTGGGACACGCGCGAGCCCAACAACATGCCGCACATCAACCTGAGCCGCGAGGCCGACGCGATCGTGCTGGCGCCCTGCAGCGCCGACTTCATCGCCCGGCTGGTGCAGGGTCGCTCCGACGACCTGCTGAGCCTGATGTGCCTGGCCCGCCCCATGGACCGCATCCCGCTGCTGATCGCGCCGGCCATGAACCGCGAGATGTGGGTCCATCCGGCCACGCAGCGCAACCTGATGCAGGTGGCGGCCGACGGCGCGACCGTGCTGGGCGTGGGCAACGGCTGGCAGGCCTGCGGCGAAACCGGCGATGGCCGCATGCTGGAGCCGGCGCAGCTGCTGGAGGACATCACGGCTTTCTTCGCCCCCAAGTTGCTGGCGGGGCAGAAGGTGCTGGTCACGGCCGGCCCGACCTTCGAGGCGCTGGACCCGATCCGGGGCATCACCAACCATTCGTCCGGCAAGATGGGCTTCGCCATTGCCCGGGCGGCCCGCGAGGCGGGCGCCGAGGTCACGCTGGTGGCCGGTCCGGTGCACCTGCCCACGCCTCGCGGCGTGACGCGCGTCGACGTGCTCTCGGCGCAGGACATGCTCGAAGCCACGACCCGTGCTGCGCAGAGTGCTAGCATTTTTGTAGCTACGGCTGCTGTAGCCGACTGGCGCCCGGCCGCCCAGAGCGACCAGAAGATCAAGAAGGACGGCAGCGGCAAGACGCCGGTGCTCGATTTCGTCGAGAACGCGGACATCCTCCTCACGGTGGCGAAGAGCGAGCGGGCGCAGTCGAAGAAGCTCTTCTGCGTGGGCTTCGCCGCCGAGAGCGAGAACCTCGCCGAACATGCCAAGGCCAAGCGCGAGCGCAAGGGCATCCCGCTGCTGGTGGGCAACATCGGCCCGCTGACCTTCGGACAGGACGACAACGCGATGCTGCTGGTGGACGCCAAGGGCGTGCGCGAGCTTCCCCGCGCGCCCAAGCTCACGCTGGCGCGCGAACTCATGGCCGAGATCGCGGCCCGGCTTCCCGACTGGAGGGTCTGATGAATCCCCAATGGAACACGCCGCCGAACGGCGATTTCGCGCGCTATGTGGAGCGGCTGGCCGCGCAGGCGGCGCTGCCGAAGCGAGCTGCTTCGCCCGGTGAGCACGGCCTCGACGTCGGCATGACGCAGACCTCCGGCCCGCAGCAGGGGCAGGGGCCCGTCACGGCCGCGATGCAGCGTGCCGAGCTGCCGAACGGCGAGGTGCCGAAGAAGCAGCCGGGCTCATTCGACCCGGCGCTGCTCAAGGTGCTGGGCGCCGTCGGCGCGGTGGTGTTCCTCGTGTTGTGGGCCGCGGGCGTGCCGTTCGGCGTGCTGGTGCTGCTCGCGGCGCTGGCCATGTGGTTCGGCAGGAAATTGAAGGGCGTGAAGCTCACCCCGGGCGTCGCCAAGTGGCAGCAGGTGCTCGAAGAGGCAGCCCGAAAGCAAAGAGAACAGCAACAGAAGCAAGGCAACAACTAAGTGAAAGTCGACGTCCGCATCCTCGATCCGCGCATGGTGGATCAACTCCCCGCATATGCCACCCCCGGAAGCGCCGGCCTCGACCTGAGAGCCTGCCTCGACGCTCCCATCACGCTGGAGCCCAACGGCTGGCAGCTGGTGGGCACCGGCATCGCAATCCACCTGGCCGACCCTGCCTATGCGGCGCTGATCCTTCCTCGCTCGGGGCTTGGCCACAAGCACGGCATCGTGCTGGGCAACCTCGTCGGCCTGATCGACAGCGACTACCAGGGCGAGCTGAAGATCAGCGCCTGGAACCGCAGCGACACGCCCTTCGTGCTGAACCCGATGGAGCGGCTGGCGCAACTGGTGATCGTGCCCGTGGTGCAGGCGCAGTTTCGAGTGGTCACGGAATTTGCACCTACGCAACGTGGCGAGGGCGGATACGGCTCCACCGGCAAACATTGAGCGGATCTTGAAGGCCGAGAAGGGCCGGAAGGGGATCTGCAGGGTTTCCGGGCGGTAAAGAACGGAACCGGCACGGGCCGCGCGGCCTCGAAGGTTTCAGTGTGTGAACGGCGTCATCGCGGCGGATGCTGCGGCGTTAGTCAGGCACACGCAGGGTGCATGCATTCATCATCCGTGCATCGTTCTTTCCGAGGAGCCTCCCAACATGAAGATCTCAACGCGCTTTGTTTCCGTCACCGCTTCCGTGCTGGCCCTGGCCACGCTCACGGCGTGCGTGGCCCCGGCGCCGGTCTACCAGACCTCGCGCTACCCCTACCAGGCGCCCCCGCAGGCCATCCAGTACCGTGAAGCCTCCTACGTCGAATACGGCCACGTAGCCAACATCGAGGTGCTGCGCAGCGAAACCGCCGGTACCGGCACCACGGGCGGCGGCGCCGTCGCCGGTGGCGTGATCGGCGGCGTGGTGGGCAACCAGTTCGGCCGCGGCAACGGCCGTGCCGCGGCAACCGCGCTGGGCATCGTCGGTGGCGCCCTGCTGGGCAACACCATCGAGGCGCAGCAGAACGGCCCGCGCGCCTACGAAATCTACCGGGTGTCGGTGCAGACCGACCGAGGCGGCTACCGCGCCTTCGACGTGCAGAGCCCCGGCGACCTGCGCATCGGCGACCGCGTTCGCATCGACAACGGTCAGATTTCGCGCATGTAAGCGAACCCGATCCATCGGGGCACACACAAAAAAGCCGGGCACTGCCCGGCTTTTTTCATGGGTGCTGCGCGGCGGTCAGTGCAGCGTCTGGTTGCCCGGCGCCATCGGCGCGACCTTGAAGAAGCCCGTGCCCGCCGTGCCGCGGCCCACTTCTTCCTCCGTGGCCTCGCGCACCGAGCGCACCGTGATGTCGAGCCGGATCGCGATGCCGGCCAGCGGGTGGTTGCCGTCGAGCACCAGGTGCTCGGGGTAGATCTCGGCCACGGTGTAGATCGTGTCCTTGGGAATGTCGCCGCTCACGCCCTTGGGCAGGGCGGAGCCGTCGAAGGTCATGCCTTCTTCGGTGCCTTCGGGGAAGAGGGAGCGCGGCTCCAGGAAGAGCAGCTGGTCGTTGAAGTCGCCGAAGCCCTGCTCGGGCTCGATCTGCAGTTGCACCCGGGCGCCGGGTTCATGGCCCTGCAGGGCCGCTTCGATCACGTCGAAGAGATCGTCGCCGCCGATCAGGAATTCGACCGGCTCGTCGAGCACGTCCAGCACGTCGCCGAGCGTGTCTTTCATCGTCCAGGTCAGGCCGACCACGCATTGTTCAGAGATTTCCATTGCAGAATTCTCCCATGGAGATTAACGAACCGCTGCCCTTGCTGGGCGGCCTGAGCGCCGCGCAGTTCATGCGGCGGCATTGGCAGAAGAAACCCTTGCTCGTGCGGCAGGCGATACCCGCGATGGTGCCACCGATCGAGCGTTCCGAGTTGTTCGCGCTTGCCGAACGCGAAGATGTCGAATCGCGCCTGATACGCCACGGCAAGGCCGGCTGGTCGCTCAAGCACGGGCCGCTGGCCCGGCGCGCCCTGCCGCCGCTGAAGCAGCCGGCCTGGACGCTGCTGGTGCAGGGCGTCGACCTGCATCACGAGGGCGTGCACCAGTTGCTGCGGCAGTTCCGCTTCCTGCCCGACGCCCGGCTCGACGACCTGATGATCAGCTACGCGAGCGACACCGGCGGCGTCGGCGCGCATTTCGACAGCTACGACGTGTTCCTGCTGCAGGCGCAGGGGCGCCGCCGCTGGTCCATCGGCAAGCAGAGCGACCTGCGCCTGCAGCCTGGGTTGCCGCTCAAGATCCTCGAGAACTTCGAGCCCGAGCAGACCTTCGTGCTCGAGCCCGGCGACATGCTCTACCTGCCGCCGCGCTATGCACACGACGGCGTGGCCGTGGGCGACGACTGCATGACCTGTTCCATCGGCCTGCGTTCGTCGGCCGTGGGCGAGCTTGGTGCCGACCTGCTCGCGCGCATGGCGCAGGCCTATGCGGAAGACCTGGAAGACGCCGGCCCGGCCGAGCTGGCGCGTTACCGCGATCCGACGCAGCCCGCGGTCGATGCACCGGCCGCGATGCCCGCCGCGCTGCAAGGCTTCGCGCGCAAGGCCATCGAGGCTGCGCTGCGCGATGCCGACGCCATCGACCGCGCGCTGGGCGAGTCGCTCACCGAGCCCAAGGCCAACGTCTGGTTCGGCGAAGGCGGCGAGGCGCCCGACGCCATGCAGCACGTGCGGCTCGATCGCCGCACGCGCATGCTCTACGACGCGCGGCACGTCTACATCAACGGCGAGAGCTTTCGCGCGGGCGGCGCCGACGCGACGCTGATGCGCAAGCTGGCCGACCGTCGCGAACTCGGCCCGCGCGAACTCGCGCGGGCCAGCGAAGGTGCCCTCGCGTTACTGGGCGAATGGTGCGAGGCAGGGTGGCTTCATGCCGGATGAGACTCCTGCTCCTTCGCTGCCGGAAGGGCGCTTCGACGGCCGCGAAGCCTTCGACGTGCTCCTGCGCAATGCGCTGTCAGCCGCGGCGCGCGAGGGTTGGAAGGAGATCGTCTTCAGCGACATCGATTTCGCCGAGTGGCCCCTTGGCGAGCGCGCGACCATCGAAGCGCTGCAGGCCTGGTCGGCAAGTGGTCGCCGCCTGATGCTGCTCGCGCAGCGCTTCGACATTCTCGAACGTGGCCACGCGCGCTTCGTGTCGTGGCGTCGCATGTGGGACCACATCATCGAATGCCGCGCCACCGGCAAGGCCGCAGGCTCGGATGTACCGAGCGCCATCTGGACGCCCACGTGGTTCGTGCACCGCATCGACCCCGAACGCAGCAGGGGCGTGAGCGGCACCGATTCGCGCGCGCGCCGCGAGCTGCGCGAGGCCATCGACGAATGCTGGCGCCTCGGGCGCCCCGCGTTTCCGGCATCGACGCTCGGCTTGTAAGCCAATGCCGCGAATGCGGCCGCGAGACATATTCGGGCGGATATGCAGGTCTAGAATTTTTTCGTTCCAGACCTTCATTGCCAAAGGAGATTCCATGAAGAAGTCATCATCCGTCCTGATCGCCTCGCTGATTGCCGCTGCCGCGCTCGTCGCCTGCGGGAAGAAGGAGGATGCAGCGCCGGCTGTCGTGACGCCGCCTCCTGCGCCCGTGACCGAACCAGCGCCTGCCCCCGCAGCTCCGGCACCTGCGCCATCGGCCGATCCGGGCACATCGTCTTCGTCCTCGACCACGCCGTCCCCGGGCGCGCAGTCCGCGCTCGACGCCGCGAATGCCGCCACCGAGGCCGCGAAGAAGAATGAAGCGCCGAAGCAGTAATCAGCGCTGCATCAGACATGCAAAAAGCCGCCATGAGGCGGCTTTTTTTTCTTAGGAGAGCGTGAGCGTCTTGTGCCTTGTAAGGGGCTGGGTGCTCAGACGTCGAGCCAGGGCGAGCCCCCTGCCGCCGTGGCGGTCAGCATCTCCGACTCGTTGCCACCCAGCGCTTCGGCCATGAGGCGCCGCACGATCTCGGGCCGGTTGTTCTGCTCGCTCAGGTGTGCCGCAACGACGTGCCGCAGGCCGTCGTGAAGAAGCGCGCGCGCGATCTCCGCTGCGGCGGTGTTCGACAGGTGCCCGTAGTTGCCGCCCACGCGGTGCTTGAGAAAGGGCGGGTAGCTAGAGTTGGCCAGCAACTCGCTGTCGTGGTTGAACTCCAGCAGCAGCGAATGCACGCCGCCCAGCCTGGCCAGCACATGAGCGGTGGCGTGACCCAGGTCGGTCAGCACGCCCAGGGTACGGTTGCCATCGGTACAGCGCAATTGCAGCGGTTCGCGCGCATCGTGCGGAACGGTGAAGGGCTGCACGCAGATGTCGCCGACCGTGAACTCGGCATCGTCGCGCGCCAGGTTCAGCAAGCCCTCGAAGTCGCGCCCGCCGGTGGCGAGCCACGTGCCTTCGCTCATCCAGACGGGAATGCGGTTGCGCCGCGACAGCGAATGGGCGCAGCCGATGTGGTCGCCGTGCTCGTGGGTCACGAAGACCGCATCGATGTCGCTGGCTGCAAGGCCCGCCTGGGCCAGGCGCAGGTCGAGCTGCTTGAGGCCGAAGCCGCAGTCGACGAGGAGGCGGGAGGTGCGGCCGCCGCTGGTCGTTTCGACCAGCGCGGCGTTGCCCGTGCTGCCGCTGCCGAGGCTTCGGAAGCGGAGCATGCGGGTTATCTCAGGTCGTCGGCGATGACCTTGACGATGCGCTCGGCATTGGCCGAGGTTTCGGGCGCGCCGGCTTCGTTGAGCACCGACACCGTGGTGGCTTCGCCCTGGCCCTTGACCGAGATGCGGAACTTCGCAGGCGCCTCGGTCTTGCTCGAGCCACCGAACAGCTTGCCGAAGAAGCCGGGTTCCTTCTTGTCGGGGTTCGGCGGCACGTAGCGCACGTAGTAGAGGCCGGCGCTGCGGTCGCGGTCTTCCACGGTGAAGCCGGTGCGGTCGAGCGCGAGGCCGACGCGGCGCCATGCGCGGTCGAAGCCTTCGCTGATCTGCACGACCGGCTGGTTGCCGACCTTGGAGATGGTCGCGGTCTTGGGCGTCGCGGTGGTCGCGGCCAGGATCTTCGACTGCTCCTGCGACACGCCGAGCTTGACCATCAGGCGACGGAGGAATTCGGTCTCGAGTTCAGGATCGCTCGGGCGGGGCTGCCACACGGTCTGGTCCTGGCGGGAGTTGTTGTAGACCTCCTGCATGCCGCGGTGGCTGATGAAGATCTCGGTGCCGGTACCGGTGGTGCTGCGCTCCAGGCGGGTGCGGAAGCGGTCGAGTTCGCCGGTCGAGTAGACCGAGTCGACCAGCTTGCCCAGAGTGCCGCGGATGATGTCCTGCGGCAGCTTGGCGCGGTTCTCGGCCCAGTCGGTTTCCATGATGCCCAGGTTGCGCTGGTCGGTGGTCAGCAGGAAGCCGTTTTCCTGCCAGAAGTCCTTCACCGGATCCCAGAGCTGGTCGGGGGTGCGGTTGACGACGATCCAGCGCTGCGTGCCCGAGCGCTCCATGCGCACGTCGCCGATGTTGGCCACCGCGGTGGGGATGCCGGGGGCGTTGGCGATGCCTGCCTGGTAGGAGTTGGCCGTCACGGCGCCGCCGGGGATGGCGTAGCGGTTGTCGCGCGAAAGCTGGGAGAGATCTGGTGGGACTTCGAGCGTCGGGGCCTTGCCTGCGCTCTTGTAGTCGATCTTGTCGCTCTCGAGGACGGAGCAGGCGGCGAGGCTGGCAACGAGGGCCAGCAGTGCAAGTCGCGAAATGTTCTTCAACGTCGTCTTCCTTGTTGGAATGGTTCGGTCAATCTAGGGGCCGCAGTGCCCGCCGCCATCTCTGAGCGCGGTTCGGGCAAAAGGTTGCTTAACCTTGCTGCGGCCAGGGGAAAGGCGGGTCCGGGACGTGCTGGAGAGGAGTGCTCAGCCCTTCAGCAGGCCGGTGGCGCGCAGGGCGCCTTCGACCGCGGGGCGGCTCGCTTCGCCGAGTTCGGTGAGCGGCAGGCGCAGCGCGCCGCCGCACAGGCCGAGCCGTGCCATCGCCCACTTCAGCGGGATCGGATTGGGCTCGACGAACAGGTTGCGATGCAGCGGCATGAGCTCGAACTGGAGTTCCATGGCGCGCTTCACGTCGCCCGCCAGCGCTGCCACGCACAGCTCGTGCATCTTGCGCGGCGCGATGTTGGCCGTGACGCTGATGTTGCCCTGGCCGCCGCAGAGCATGAGCGCGACCGCGGTCGGGTCGTCGCCGGAATAGACGGCGAAGTTCTTCGGCACTTCGCGGATGAGCCACTGGGCCCGCTCGATGTTGCCGGTGGCTTCCTTGATGCCGATGATGCCGGGCACCTGTGCCAGGCGCAGCACGGTGTCGTGCGCCATATCGGCGACGGTGCGGCCGGGCACGTTGTAGAGCACGATGGGCAGGTCGCCCACGGCTTCGGCGATGGCCTTGAAGTGCTGGTACTGGCCTTCCTGCGTGGGCTTGTTGTAGTACGGCACGACCTGGAGCTGGGAGTCGGCGCCGACGCCCTTGGCGAACTTGGCGAGCTCGATGGCTTCCTTGGTGGAATTCGCGCCGCAGCCGGCCATCACGGGCACGCGGCCCTTGGCCTGCTCGACCGAGACACGGATGATTTCGCAGTGCTCCTCGACATCGACCGTCGGCGACTCGCCGGTGGTGCCGACTACGCCCAGGCAGTCGGTGCCTTCTTCGATGTGCCAGTCGATGAGTCGCCGCAGGGCGGGGTAGTCGACACTGCCGTCGTCGTGCATCGGCGTGACGAGCGCGACGATGCTGCCTGTCAGTTGCTCCAAGGGGAATCTCTTTGTCGGTGGACGAAAGCGCCGATTCTACTTACTCCGGCGCCCCGCCAGACAGCGGCCCCGGGCCCCTTAGTTTCCCTTAAGGAAGTGGCGCGCCGGCAGCCCGGAGCCGGCCACGGCCGGGCGGACGGCGGCGATGCGCTGCACGAATCGTTCCGGCTGCGCGATGAAGCCGTCCTCGTACGCCACCACGCGCATTCCGGCGCAGGCCGCCAGCAGCTCGCCCGGTTGCAGCAGGAAGTCGGGCCGCGAGGGCTTGCCGACGGTTTCGTTGCCCGCGGCGAAGGTCTCGTAGAGCAGCACGCCGCTTGGCGCGACCGCGGCCACGATGTCGGCCATGCGCGGCCGCCACAGGTAGTTGGTGACGATCACGGCCCCGAAGGCCTGGCCGGTGAAGGGCCATGGGCCCGATTCGATGTCGGCCTCGACGACCTTGCCGAACGCGCCGGCAGCCTCGACGGCTTCAGGAGACCGGTCGACACCGGTGACCGCGTGCCCGCGTCCGGCGAGCCACTTCATGTGCCGCCCGCCGCCGCAGGCCACGTCCAGCACGCCGGCTTCGGGGGCGAGCAGGTGCGACCAGCGGACGATCCACTCGGAAGGGGTTCTCAGGCCGTGCACTGGCGCTATTTCTTTCATAGCAATCCGAAGCTCAGAAGCAGGACCAGATCTGGTCGACCAGCGTCACGAGGAAGTCGGGGTGCACGTACAGCGCGAACACGCCGCCCAGCACCGCCAGCGCGGCGGCCAGCCAGCCCGCGTGGACGACGTGATGGCGCATTCGAGGAGTCATGGCCCCGATTCTTGCGCAACCGGGCCGATCAGACGGTGGCGCCCGCCGGCCGCGGCGAAGGGCGCGAGATCGCGCTTTCCTTCACCGGCAGGTTGACCACCGCCGCGAACACGCCCAAGGCGATCGCGATGTACCAGACGATGTCGTAGCTGCCCGTGGTGTCGTACAGGTAGCCGCCCAGCCACACGCCCAGGAACGAGCCGACCTGGTGGCTCAGGAACACGAAGCCGCTGAGCATCGACAGATGCGCCACGCCGAAGATGCCCGCCACGATCGCGTTAGTCGCAGGCACCGTGGAAAGCCACAGGAAGCCCATCGCGGCGGAGAAGAGATACACGCTCATCGGCGAGATGGGCGCCATCAGGAAGAGCGCGATCGACACCGCCCGCGCGAAATAGATGGCCGCCAGGATCTTCCGCTTGGCCAGCTTCTGCCCCAGCAGCCCCACCGTGTAGGTGCCGAACACGTTGAAGAGCCCGATCAGCGCCAGCGCATAGCCGGCCACCTCGGCCGGCAGGCTGCGGTCGCGCAGGTAGGTCGGCATGTGGATGCCGATGAAGGCCAGCTGGAAGCCGCAGACGAAGTAGCCCGCCATCAGCAGGCCGAAGCTCGGGTACCGGAAGGCCTCGCCGACCGCCTGCATCACCGACTGCTCGCGGTGCCCGGCCTGCGCCGCCGTCTTCGGCTCGCGCAGCCCGAAGGCCAGGGGAACGATCACCAGCGCCAGCACTGCCACCACGGCCAGCGCCGTCTGCCAGCCCAGGTGGCCGATCAGCCGTCCCTCGATGGGCGCCATCAGGAACTGACCGAAGGAGCCGGCCGCGGCCGCCACGCCCATGGCCCACGAGCGCCGCTCGGCCGGAATCTGCCGCCCGATCACGCCGTAGATCACCGCGTAGGTCGAGCCCGCCTGCGCCGCGCCGATCAGGATGCCCGCGCTCAGCGTGAAGAGCACCGGCGTCGGCGAATGCGCCATGCCGAAGAGCCCCAGCGCATAGAGCAGCGAGCCGCCGATCAGCACCCGGAACGCACCGAACCTGTCGGCCAGCATGCCCGCGAACACGCCGAAGATGCCCCAGGAAAGATTCTGGATAGCCAGCGCGAAGGAAAAGGTCTGCCGGCTCCAGTCCTGCGCCTGAGTGATCGGCTGCAGCCAGAGGCCGAAGCCGTGGCGTATGCCCATCGACAGCGTGACGATCATCGCCCCGCAGAAAAGGACTTGCTTGACCGAGAGCGCGGGGGCGGAGGGGGATTGCATGACTTCGAATGTAACGATTCGCCTGCTCCGGCAGGTGGCGTGGCGGCCGGAGCCATTGATGATTTATCCGCGGCTTTTCGATGCGCATGTCGCATCAAAGCGCGGCCTGTATGAACATCCAGTTGTTTTGGCGGCGACTGACTACAATTCGCCCCCATGGCGACTCCCCCCAAGACTCCCCCCAGCTCATCGTCCGCATCCTCCGGCTACTCGGAAGGCTCCATCCGCGTGCTCAAGGGCCTCGAGCCCGTCAAGCAGCGCCCGGGCATGTACACCCGCACCGACAACCCGCTGCACATCATCCAGGAAGTGCTCGACAACGCCGCCGACGAGGCGCTGGCGGGCCACGGCAAGAAGATCAAGGTCACGCTGCACACCGATGGCTCGGTCAGCGTCGAGGACGACGGCCGGGGCATTCCCTTCGGCCTGCATCCCGAAGAGAAGGCCCCCGTGGTCGAGCTGGTCTACACCCGGCTGCATGCCGGCGGCAAGTTCGACAAGGGCTCCGGCGGCGCCTACAGCTTCTCGGGCGGCCTGCACGGCGTGGGCGTGTCGGTGACCAACGCGCTGTCGAAGCGCCTCGAAGTGGCGACGCACCGCGAGGGTTCGGTCGCCAGGCTGGCCTTCAGCGGCGGCGACGTGATCGAGCAGCTAGAAGTGCGCAAGCTGGAGGCCGGCGAGCGCAAGCAGGGCACCACTGTGCGCGCCTGGCCCGACGCCAAGTATTTCGAGACCGCCGCGCTGCCCATGGGCGAACTCACCCACTTGCTGCGCAGCAAGGCCGTGCTGATGCCCGGCGTGAGCGTCACGCTGGTCAACGAGAAGACCAAGGAAACGCAGCAGTGGCTCTACAAGGGCGGCCTGAGCGACTACCTGATGCAGACGCTCAACGGCGACCCGGTCATTCCGCTCTTCGAGGGCAGCGGCCACGCCGACAAGAACGCCGACAACTTCGCCGAGGGCGAGGGCGCCGACTGGGCCGTGGCCTTCACCGAAGAAGGCCAGCCAGTGCGCGAGAGCTACGTCAACCTGATTCCCACCAGCGCCGGCGGCACGCACGAAAGCGGCCTGCGCGACGGCCTGTTCACCGCGGTGAAGAGCTTCATCGAGCTGCACTCGCTGCTGCCCAAGGGCGTGAAGCTCCTGCCCGAGGACGTGTTCGCGCGCGCCTCGTACGTGCTGAGCGCCAAGGTGCTCGACCCGCAGTTCCAGGGCCAGATCAAGGAGCGCCTGAATTCGCGCGACGCCGTGCGTCTCGTGTCGAGCTTCGTGCGCCCCGCGCTCGAGCTGTGGCTCAACCAGCACGTCGACTACGGCCGCAAGCTGGCCGAACTGGCCATCAAGGCCGCCCAGACCCGCCAGCGCGCCGGCCAGAAGGTCGAGAAGCGCAAGGGCTCCGGCGTGGCCGTGCTGCCCGGCAAGCTGACCGATTGCGAGAGCAAGGACACCAGCCACAACGAAGTCTTCCTGGTCGAGGGCGATTCCGCCGGCGGCAGCGCCAAGATGGGCCGCGACAAGGAAAGCCAGGCCATCCTGCCGCTGCGCGGCAAGGTGCTCAACACCTGGGAAGTCGAGCGCGACCGCCTCTTCGCCAACACCGAAATCCACGACATCTCGGTGGCCGTGGGCGTCGATCCGCACGGCCCCAACGACACGCCGGACATGAGCGGCCTGCGCTACGGCAAGATCTGCATCCTGAGCGATGCCGACGTGGACGGCTCCCACATCCAGGTGCTGCTGCTCACGCTGTTCTTCCGGCACTTTCCGAAACTCATCGAAGCCGGCCACGTGTATGTCGCGAAGCCGCCATTGTTCCGGGTCGACGCCCCCGCGCGCGGCAAGAAACCGGCCTCCAAGGTCTATGCTCTGGACGAAGGCGAACTGACCGCCACGCTGGACAAACTGCGCAAGGACGGCGTGCGCGAAGGCGCTTGGAGCATCAGCCGCTTCAAGGGCCTGGGCGAAATGAGCGCGGAACAATTGTGGGAAACCACGCTCAATCCGGACACCCGGCGCCTGATGCAGGTCCAATTGGGCCGGTTCGATTTCACGTCCACCCAGGGCGAAATCACCAAGCTGATGGGCAAGGGCGAAGCGGCGGCGCGGCGCGAGCTCATGGAGTTGCGCGCCGACGATGTCGATATCGACGTCTGATTCCGGCCGGAACATTTCTCACGACAGGGCATGAACGGGCACAAGATCATTTGCGGTTCGCTGGCAGGGGCTTGCGTTGCTGGAGCGGCAGGACTGCTGCTGGCTCAGCGCGACCCGGTCGGGCAGGCCGCGAACATGTTCTTCGCCGGTGTCTGCATCCTGCTGGCATTCGTGTTCGTCTGGATGGGTTGGTGGGATGACGCGGTGAACGACAACGCCGAGCCCGGCAGGATCGAGCGCGTTGTCGCCACCACATGGCTCTGGATGCGCCGCGTTCTTTGCTGGAGTGCCGCGCTGGTCTTCCTGGGGATGGCCGTGTCGATGATCCTCAATGGCGTCGTACTCGAGCACATGCCCGTCTTCCTCATCGTTCTTGCATTGGGCGGCATGTCGCTCTGGGTCGGGCTGAAGGGTGGCGGCCAGGTTCAAAGCATGGGTGACGATGCCGCAGTCCACGCCGAGCGCCGCAAGCGCTACGGCTGGTGGTTCTGAGCACAGGCCCCGCATCGCCATGAAACGCTGGTTCCGTCCGTTCATGCTGTGCGCAGCCCTCGTGCTGTCGCTGCAGGGCGCGCACGCCGCCGACATCTACGGCTACATCGACAGCAAGGGCAACGCGCACTTCGCCTCCGAGAAGATCGACGAGCGCTACCAGATCTTCTTCCGCGGCGGACAGAGCTTCGACACCGCCAAAGGCATCTCCCCGCTGGGCCGTGGTGCCGGCAGGCTCGACGGCAAGGTGCCGGCCGCCTCGCAGAGCCTGCTTGCCATGTTCGAGGCCTCGCCCAGCTACAAGATCGCCAAGTCGGCGCTGCGCGATGCGTCGAACAAGCACGACATCGACTACGAGCTGCTGCAGGCGCTGGTCGCCACCGAGTCGGGCTTCGACGCGCAGGCTGTCTCGCCCAAGGGCGCGATGGGGCTGATGCAGCTGATGCCCGCTACCGCGCAGCGCTACGGCGTGTCGGCGGACAAGCGCGCGACCATCGAGAAGAAGCTGTTCGACCCGCGCATCAACATCGCCGCCGGATCGCGCTACCTGCGTGACCTGATCGCGATGTTCCCGGGACAGATCGAGCTCGCGCTGGCCGCCTACAACGCGGGCGAGGGCGCGGTGCAGCGCGCGGGCAACAAGATCCCGAACTACAAGGAAACTCAGAACTACGTGCAGACCGTGCTGCAGCTGTATGCGTACCTGAAGCCCTCCGTTGCTGCGGGTGGCGGCGTTGCGCGCGGCGGCGGCAAGGCGCCCGGGCGTATCCGCATGGAGTTGACGGTGCCGCAGGGCGGCGCGCTCGGCCGAGGCAACATGCCTTCAGACGCGCCGCGCAGCATGCCGACCATGCCCGACATACCCGAGCCGTCGGCGGTGCCCACAGGCGCGGCTGATGCACCACCGGGCACGCCGTTGTCCTGATCGACCGGAGTAGGGAGGAGACCATGCACCGTCGAAGCTTCGTTCTCGCGACCGCCGCCGGCATGGTGGCGGGCACGGCGCGTGCGCAGCATCCGGCCACGCACGACACGCTGCCGGCCGTGCCCTCGTCGGCCGAGCCCTATGCGCGACTGCAGGGCGGCGTGCCGCACCACATGACGCCCGAGCAGGAGGCGCAGCGCTTCACCGAGAGTTCCGCGCCGCCCGGTCCGCAGGGCCGCTGGGAGCCGCGCGCGGCACTTCCGATCCCGCGCAGCGAGATGGCCTGGGCCACCGCCGCGATGGGCCGCATGCACGTGGTCGGCGGGTACGGCGAAGGCAAGGTCAATCGCGACTACCACCACATCTACGACCCGAAGGCCGACCGCTGGCTCGACGGCGCGCCATTGCCGCGAGGCGCCAACCACGTGGCGGTGACGGCCGACGGCGGCCGCGTCTATGCGCTTGGCGGCTTCGTCGAGCAGAACCGGCGCTCGGACACCAACGCCTACGTCTACGACATCGCCGCCAACCGCTGGAGCGCCATCGCGCCGCTGCCGCGCCCGCGTGGCGCCGCCGCCGCCGTGATGCTCGACGGCGCGCTGCACCTGATCGGCGGCGCTTCGGAGCCCGCGGCGGAGCGCGCGAGCGTCGGCTGGCACGAGGTCTACGACCCCAAGGCCGACCGCTGGTCGGCACGCAAGCCGCTGCCCGGCGCGCGCGACCATGTGGGCTGCGTGTCGCACGGCGGGCAGATCCACGTGATCGGCGGGCGTTTCAACACCTTCGAATACAACACCGACCTGCACCACGTCTATCTGCCCGCGCGCGACACCTGGGAGCTGCGCTCGCCGCTGCCCACCGCGCGCTCGGGCCACGGGCTCGTGGTGTATCGCGGCCGCTTCTTCGCCATGGGCGGGGAGGGCGGCATCCTCGTCAGCGGCGTGCCGCGCCAGGCGAAGGTGTTCGGCCAGATGGAAAGCTACAACCCCGTCGACGACACCTGGCAGCGACACGCCCCGATGACCACGCCGCGCCACGCCGTGGGCGCGGCCGTCATCGGCGACTGGATCTACGTCGCCGGCGGCGGCGCGGTGCTCGGCGGCGCCGTGCAGTCCGCCGTCCACGAAGCCTTTACCCTGGGCTGAGCGCGCAGCCTGCAGCCACAACAACAGTTTTTCTCACCAGCTCTTTCATGGATTCCCAACCTCCGCTCGATCTACTCGGTCCCACCGACGGCGACACGACCCTGACCCTCGCCGACTACGCCCAGACCGCCTACCTCGAATACGCGCTCAGCGTGGTCAAGGGCCGCGCGCTGCCCGATGTGTCCGACGGCCAGAAGCCGGTGCAGCGCCGCATCCTGTACTCGATGTCGCGCATGGGCCTGGGCTTCGGCGGCACCAACGGCACCGTGGGCGCCAAGCCCGTGAAGAGCGCGCGCGTGGTAGGCGACGTGCTCGGCCGCTTCCACCCGCACAGCGACCAGGCCGCCTACGACGCGCTGGTGCGCATGGCGCAGGACTTCTCGCAGCGCTACCCGCTGGTCGACGGCCAGGGCAACTTCGGCAGCCGCGACGGCGACGGCGCCGCCGCCATGCGATACACCGAAGCGCGCCTGGCGCGCATCACCAGCCTGCTGCTCGACGAGATCGACGAAGGCACGGTCGACTTCATTCCCAACTACGACGGCAGCACCGAAGAGCCGCGCCTCTTGCCCGCGCGGCTGCCGTTCACGCTGCTCAATGGCGCGAGCGGCATCGCGGTCGGCCTCGCCACCGAGATCCCGAGCCACAACCTGCGCGAGATCGCCGACGCGTGCGTGGCGCTGATCAAGTCGAACGGCAAGCTCAGCGAGGAAGAACTCTTCGCCATCGTGCCCGGCCCCGACTATCCGGGCGGCGCGCAGATCATCAGCAGCCCGACCGACATCGCCGACGCCTACCGCACCGGCCGCGGCTCGCTCAAGGTGCGCGCGCGCTGGAAGATCGAGGAACTGGCGCGCGGCCAGTGGCAGCTCGTGGTCAACGAGCTGCCGCCGGGCGTGAGCTCGCAGCGCGTGCTGGAAGAAATCGAGGAAATCACCAATCCCAAGGTCAAGGCCGGCAAGAAGGCGCTGAGCGCGGAACAGACGCAGCTCAAGGCCGCGATGCTGTCGGTGCTCGACGTGGTGCGCGACGAGTCCAGCAAGGACGCCGCCGTGCGCCTGGTGTTCGAGCCCAAGACCTCGCGCATCAGCCAGGAAGAGTTCATCACCACGCTGCTCGCGCAGACCTCGCTCGAGACTTCGTCGCCGATCAACCTCACGATGGTCGGCATCGACGGCAAGCCCACGCAGAAGTCGCTGCGCCAGATGCTCAACGAGTGGATTGCCTTCCGCGAGATCACCGTGGAGAAGCGCTCGCGCTTCCGCCTTGGCAAGGTGCAGGATCGCATCCACATCCTCGAAGGCCGGCAGCTGGTGCTGCTGAACATCGACGAGGTGATCGCGATCATCCGCGCTGCGGAAGATCCGAAGGCGGCGCTGATTGCGCGCTTCAACCTCAGCGAGGTGCAAGCCGAGGACATCCTCGAAATCAGGTTGCGCCAGCTTGCGCGGCTCGAAGCCATCAAGATCGAGCAACAGCTCAAGGAGCTGCGCGAGGAGCAGAAGAAGCTCGAAGACATCCTCGCCAGCCCCGCCGCGCTGCGCCGCCTGCTGGTGAAGGAAATCGAAGCCGATGCCAAGACCTTCGAAGACGCGCGCCGCACGCTGATCCAGGCCGAGAAGCGTGCCGTGGCCGAAGTGAAGGTGGTCGACGAGCCCGTCACCGTCATCGTGTCGCAGAAGGGCTGGGTTCGCGCGCAGAAGGGCTGGGCCAGCGAGAAGGCTGCCGGCAACGGAAACGGCGCGGCGCCCGAGTACAGCTTCAAGTCGGGCGACGCGCTCTACGAGGCCTTCGAATGCCGCAGCGTCGACACGCTGCTGGTCTTCGGCAGCGCCAAGGACAAGAGCGTGCGCGTCTACACCGTGCCCGTGGCCTCGCTGCCGGGCGGTCGCGGCGACGGCCAGCCCGTGACCACGCTCATCGACCTGGATGCCGGCACGCACGTCACGCACTTCTTCGCAGGGCCGGTGGGTGCCAGCCTGCTGCTGGCCAACACCGGCGGCTACGGCTTCATCGCCACGGTCGAGAACATGATGTCGCGCCAGCGCGGCGGCAAGGCCTTCGTCGACGTGGGCGAGGGCGAGCAGCTGTGCCGTCCGTCGCTGGTGGGCGGCGCGAGCGGCGCCGAGCCCATGCCCGCTGCCACGCACGTGGCCTGCGCCTCGACGGGCGGGCGCATCCTGACCTTCGACATCGCCGAGCTCAAGAGCCTGCCCAAGGGCGGCCGCGGCCTCACGCTGATCGACCTGGAAGCCAAGGACACCCTGGCCGGTGCGGCTGCCTATACGCGCAGCGTGAAGATCGAAGGCATCGGCCGCGGCGGCAAGGAGCGCGAGGAAACGCTGGAGATCCGCACGCTGAACAACGCGCGCGGCAGCCGCGCGCGCAAGGGCAAGGCGGCCGACCTCGGCTTCAAGCCGGCGAGCATCGTGCGGGTGCAATAGCCATGGGCGGCATCGACATCAGCGTCATCGGCGTCTTCATCGCCGTGGTTACCGGCATCGGCAGCTATGTGCTGGGCCGGCGCATGCGCGAGAAGAGGGCGGCGAAGAAGCGCGAGAAGGACCGTATCGCCTCTCAGGCGAACGAGACGCGCCAGGTGCGGCGCGCCCGTGAACGCAAGGAGCGCGGCGGGTAGTCCTCCGCCGGCTCAGGAAGGGAAGGGCCGATCAGCGCAGATCGGTCCACCAGCGCGTGTTGGTGCGCGCTGCGCCCACCGTCACCACCTCGCCGATCACCGGCGTGGCCAGCTCGATCTTCCTGGCTTCCGTGAGGGCCGCGATGCGGTCCAGCGGGTCGCGCCAGGCGTGGAAGGCGAGATCGAAGGTGCTGTTGTGCACCGAGAAGAACACCTTGCCGCGCAGGTCCTCGAAGGCCTGCACGCTCTGTTCGGGCGTCATGTGCACGGCGGGCCACATGCTGTCGTAGGCGCCGTTCTCCATCAGTGCGATGTCGAAGCCGCCGAAGCGCTCGCCGATCTGACGAAAGCCCGGAAAGTAGCCCGAGTCGCCGCTGTAGAAGATGCGCTGGTCGCCGCTTTGCACCACCCATGAGGCCCACAGCGTGCGGTCGCGGTCGCCCAGCGTGCGGCCCGAGAAGTGCTGCGCGGGCGTGGCGGTGAGCTTCACGCCGTCGTGCTCGGCGGACTGCCACCAGTCGAGCTCGGTCACGCGCTCGGCCGGCACGCCCATCGCCACCAGCCGGGAGCGCACGCCCAGCGGCACGAAGTAGCGCTTCACGTCCTTCGAGAGGTACTCGATGGTCGCCACGTCGAGGTGGTCGTAGTGGTCGTGCGAGAGGATCACGCCCTCGATCGACGGCAGATCCTCGAGCGCGATCGGCGTCTTGTGAAAGCGCTTCGGCCCCGCCCACTGCACGGGCGACGCGCGGTCGCTGAACACCGGGTCGATCAGCCAGTACTTGTCGCGCAGCTTCAGCAGGTGCGACGAATGGCCCAGGCGCACCACGTGGTTGGTCTTCGTGTCGAGCGCATCGAGCGCGGCCTTGTCCAGCGGCTTCACGGGAATGGGATCGACCGGCACGGTGTCGACCTTGCTGCCGACTATGAAGCGCGACCAGATGCGCCATGCGCTGGCCTGCGCGGGCAGGTCGGGGTTGGCCATGTTGTGGAAGCCGCCGTCCTTGAACTGGGGCGAGTTCTCGTAGCGCGTCTCGCCGCCCCCGGCGGCGCTGCAGCCCGCGACGAAGGCACAGCCGGCCGCGGCGAGCGCGGTGCCGCGGCGCAGGAGTTGGGGCAGGTAGGAGCCTTGCGAGCCCGGGTCTTCAGCCATGGGAGAGCCTTCTGGATTGTGTTTGTCGGATGGCCGGAGACTATCGAAGGCGCGTGTTTCAATGGTTTCAGCGATAGAAACATTCGGGCAGGAGGGGCATTCCGGTGCTATGCCATGCGCCGTATGGCGGGCGCCGCCGAGGCCCGGCACACTGCCGGACTTCATCGGTTTCACCCGTTCTGAGGAGGCACAAGATCCATGAGTACCAACCGCTATCCCATCATCTACGTGCGCGGCTACGCCATGACCGAGTCGGAGCGCGACGAGACCGCGGCCGATCCGTTCTGCGGCTTCAACATCGGCTCCACGGTTTACCGGGCCACCGTGAAGAAGGAAGCGCCGGCGCAGAAGTTCGTCTTCGAATCGCCGATGGTGCGGCTGCTGGCCGACTTCCAGTACCAGAGCGTCTACCAGAACGGCCTGGACATCCTCGACCCCGATTGGAAGCCCTCGCCCGACGCGAACGGCAACGACGTCGACGGCATTCCCTCGGCCTCGGTCATCATCTACCGCTACTACGACTCGGGCTCCGAGCTGCTGGGCGACGGCAAGGCCAAGGACGTCAAGGTGTACGCGCAGGGCCTGAGCCAGCTGATCCTTCGCGTGCGCGACCTCGTGGTGCAGCGCGAAGGGCCCTCGGGCTTCACGGCCGACGACTTCCGCTGCTACCTCGTCGCGCATTCCATGGGCGGGCTGGTGGTGCGCGCCTTCCTGCAGAACCCGGCGCTCGGCGACGCGAAGGCCCGTGCCTGCGTCGACAAGGTGTTCACCTACGCCACGCCGCACAACGGCATCGACATGGGCGGCATCAACGTGCCGGCCTGGCTCACGGTGAACGAGATGAATACCTTCAACCGCGACAAAATGTCCGAGTTCCTGGCGACGCCGGCCGTCAACGGCCGCATGGACTACCTGCCGGCCGCCGCCTTTCCGCCCGAGCGCTTCTTCTGCATGGTCGGAACCAACCGCGGCGACTACGAAACCGCCAAGGGCCTTTCGCGCATGTTCGCGGGCCACGGCAGCGACGGCCTCGTGCGCATCGAGAACGCCTCGCTCTGGGCCGTCGACGATGCTGGCAAGACGCAGCCGGTGGCCACCGCGTATACCTACCGCTCGCACTCGGGCTACTTCGGCATCGTGAATTCGGAGGAGGCCTACCAGAACCTCACGCGCTTCCTGTTCGGCGACGTGCGCGTGGACCTGTGGTTCGACGTCGACGGCGTCACCTTGCCGCCCGACCTGCCCAAGGACGCGGATGTCGATGCGCTCTACCAGGTCGAGCTGCTTGCCGCGCCGCGCGGCAAGCGCTGGTACCTGAGCCGCCGCATCGCCGAAGAAGACTCGCCCGCCTGCCGCACGCACAAGGAGCTGACCGACCCGGCAACGGCCGCCCGCCGCTCGATCTATCTGTCGACCGTGTTCCTCGCCAACAGGGCGCGCGTGAAGCAGGACCGTCCGACGCTGGCCTACGCCATGACGCTGGGCGTGCGCGTGCCCGACTACCAGGTCAACAACAAGTTCTGGCTCGACGGCCACTACGAAGGCAGCTCGCTCTTTCGTGACACGCTGATCATCGAGATCGCGCCGCCCCAGCCCGGCGACCCGGCCGAGAACTGGAACGTCAAGTACGGCTGGCAGACCGACACCGCCGGCCGTGCCTCGCTGCCCATGAGCCCGAAGCAGCTGGCGAGCGGCAAGCTGCAGTTCGTGGTGCCGTTGTCGAGCCTGGGCGCCGCGCCGGCCGCGCCCGGCATCAGCGGCAAGGTGCGGCTGGAGGTGAGCGCCTGGGAGTGAGCTTCCAGAGAGTGCGTTTCCGGTGAGTGGGCTTGTGGGAATGCAGGCAGGCTGAAAGTCAGGTCCGATCGGGGCCGGATCGGCCACAATCCCGCCCCATGCACTACCTCCTGTTCATCGGCGCGATCCTGTTCTTCGCGTTCATGACGCCGCTGAAGCTCGCAGTGGCCGTGTGTGCACTGGTGCTGGTCGTCACCGTGGTCGTCAAGGTGTCGGCGCAGGTCGTCGCCGGCAATTCGCCGACGCTGGGCGAATCGTTCAAGTCGGTCTTCTATGCGTCGCTTCTCGTGGCGCTGGCCCTGCTGGCCTTCATGAGCTTCTCCAGCGGCACCGGCATGCACCACGTCGATGGCTGGCCCGCGGTGGCGGTACTGGCGGGCCTGTTCATGGCCTACACGCTGGGCTTCCAGATCGGCATCGGCACTTCCTTCGGCGCCAGCGCGGTCGTGGCGCTGATCTCCACGCTGGTGTCGGGCGCCATACTCTGGTCGGTCAAGAACCTCGCCTCCTTCTGATCTCCTTCCGATCGCCTTCTGCTCGATGGATCACATGAAAACTGCCGTTCTCGTCATCGACGTCCAGCGTGGCCTTTGCGACGATCCGCCGCGCCCCCATGAGGCCGGCGAGGTGATGGAGCGCATCAACGCGCTCACCGCGCGTGCCCGCGCGGCCGGCGCGCCGGTGGCCTTCATCCAGCACGAGAACGCCGTCGACCTCGAGTTCGATTCCGAGCGCTGGCAGCTCGCGAGCGCGCTGAGCACCGATTCGCGCGACGCGCGCATCCGCAAGACCACGCCCGACTCCTTCCTGCGCACGCCGCTGGAAGCCTGGCTCTCCGAGCACGGCGTGAAGCGCGTGGTGGTCTGCGGCTACTCGTCGGAGTTCTGCGTCGACACCACCGTGCGCCGCGCCGCTGCGCTGGGCTATCACGTAGTGCTCGCGGCCGACGCCCACACCTCGCACGACAAGCCGCACGCCACGGGTGCGCAGATCCGCGAGCATCACAACGCCACGCTCGCGGACATCACGAGCTTCGGCGTGCCGATCCGCGCGGTGGCCAGCGCGGAAGTCGCGTTCGGCGACTGATCCGGTCTCAGGGCATCCGGCCGGTGGCGAGGGCGCTGGCCCAGTCAGGCCTGCCGTTGGACATCGCGAGCGCCGCCATGCTCGCGTGGTCGTAGGGCACCGAAACCAGAGTCGAAACCCAGCCTGCGGCCAGCCGTTCGACGATGGCGTAGCGCGCATCGGGCGATCCCGTCTCGACGGCGTGCGGATGCGGGTGAACATCGTCGTAGGCCTGTAGCCCGACGCTGCCCGGATTGACGATCAACTGCCCGCCCGAAGCACGAACCACGCGTGGCACGTGCGTATGCCCGCAGGCGACGAGTCGCACCCGCGCATCGACCTGACCGAGCCGTGCATCGATCTCCGGCATCGTGGCCGGCCTGAGCAGTGACGGCTCGACCGTCTCCAGGAAGTAGTGCAGGTCGCTCTCGGGCGTGCCGTGGCACAGCAGCACTTCGGGGCTCAACTGGAGCCTGTGTTCGAGCGAGGCCATCCAGGCGAACTCCTGCGGGCCGAGGCGAGCGTGAGCGAACTCGTCGGATGCACCGCGCTTGCCGGCGGGCAGCGTGAGCACCTGGCGCTCGTGGTTGCCCGCAAGATGAACCCAGCCTTGTGCCATCAGGAAGCGCGCCGTTTCCAGCGGCATCAGCGGCCCGGAGAGGCTGTCGCCCAGGTTGACGACGGTGTCCGCGCCGCGGCGGCCGATGTCCGCGACGACGGCTTCGAGGGCGGGGAGGTTTCCGTGGATGTCGGAGACGATGGCGATGCGCATGCGCTGATTCTGGGGGAATCGTGAGCCAGTTCGCCGCCACGAGCACCACGCCGAACCACACGGTCCATAAGGCAACTGCATGGCTATACTGCGCCCGTCACGTCGAACAAGGCGTGATCGGGTTTGACAGCCTGACGCAATCTCTGCGACGTAAGCCGCAGTTTTCCCGAAGGGCGAGTGCGGCGGTTTCTACAAATCGCAACCTCAGGAGGTCGTCCGTGACCAAGTCTGCCCGCGTGCTCAAGCACGCGCCGAAAACCGATACCGCTTCAACGCCGAAGTCGGTTCATCTCCATTCAGATGCCGAGTCGGCTGCCCTGCAAGCAGGCGACGACATCGAGAGCATTCGCCAAGTGCACAGCGCCTACGTATGCCTCGAAAAGCTCGTCGTTCCGATGCAGGTGGATGAGCGCGAGGAGATCTATCCGACCCGATCCGAACTCGGCGCACTGTTCCGCGTGGTCAATGAGGAAATGCAGCGGCGAATCGAAGCCGCGGACAGTACGATCGGTTCCTTGCGCGATGCTCTGAGCAAGCAGGTCCGCGAACCTCATTGATGACCGGCTCGGGACAAGCGCCGGTCAATCCGCCCCAGGCCTCCACACCTTCGCCAGCGCAGCCAGCTTGCCCCTGAACCTCAGCCTGTCGTTCGACAGCGCATCGATGAAGTCCGACAGCCGCTGCGACTTCACCATCGTGTAGATCGTGAGCCACGTCGTCGCGACGAACACCACGCCGAACCACACGGCTTTGCGCCACAGCGGCGCCTCGGCCTCCGCCAGCAGGTTCATGCCCAGGAAGCCGGTGGTGATGGTGCCGATCAGCCCGAACAGCGTGACCACCGTGAGCCGCACCACGGTGGCAGCCTGCCGGCGCAGGCTGTCGGCGTCGAGGTACGTGTTCATGTCGGCGATGCGCGCCTTGACCTCGTCGTAGAGCGGGTCGAGCCCGAGGTGCGTGGCGCACATGTGGGAGAGGGCGCGCACCTGCGCCTGCTCCGAGATCTCGTGGAACCAGTAGCGGTGCGTGAAGCGCAGGAAGCGCTCGAAGCTCGCGCGGATGGCGCGCTTGAACTGCTTCACGCTCGGCGTGCTGCGTATGTCCAGCCGCTTGAGCGCCTCCACCAGCTGGTCGGAAAACATCAGCAGCGAAGCCTTCTGGAAGTGCGCGATGAGGAACAGCAGGAAGTGCTGGTGCCTGAACTGCGCGAGCACGCCGCGGTCGCGGCAGCAGAAGAACTCGGAGCGCGCGTCGCCCACCACGATGAGCGCGTGGCCGTTGCACAGGTAGCGCGTGTTGGGCGCCGCGCCCGCGTTCACCCAGAAGCGGTCGTAGCAGTACTTGTGCTCGAAGTCGGCGAGATGGTGGTCGGCGTAGGGCAGGTGGGCCTCGCTCGTGCCGGAGCCCGCGCCGGTGACCAGCGCCAGCCGCACGAAGTCGTCGCGCGTGAGGCGGCGCGGGTCGTCCAGCGACAGGTACGCCATCACCGGCATGCGGTAGTACTCGATCTGCCGGTAGCGCAGCACGCCCGCGTCTTCGGAATGGTCGCTCACCAGTGGCTGCATCAGGTAGGCCCAGTGCGCGGCGATGCGCGGCGCGCGGTGCTGTGCCACGTGCGAGAGAAAGGCCTCGCGCTGCTGCGCGTCGGAGCTCGCGAGCACGCGGCCGTCGGCGCCCAGCCATTCGACGCTGGCCATGCAGTGCAGCGCCGAGCCGTCGGCCTCCCAGCCCGAGGGGTAGGCGCGGCCGAAGCGATAGAGGATGTCCTGCGCCTGCGCGAGGCTCAGGTTGCTCGCGCCGACTTCGAGGTTGAGCATCACCACGTCGATGTCGAAGAAGAAGTACAGGTCGCAATGGATCACGTCGAGCGTGACCGGCGCATCGCCCGGGCGTGACACGAGGCGCACGGCCGAGATGTCATGGCGGCGGAAGATGCGCATCGGCGAGTCGCCGTCGCTGCCGCCGTCCTTGCCACGCGAGCGGCCCTCGCCGTAGAGGAAGCGCTGCACGTACGGCAGGAAGCTCACGAACTCGTTGTAGTGCCGTTCGTGGAAGCGGCTGCTGTCGCCGGTGTATTCGTCGACTTCCTCGCGCCAGGGCGACGCGTCGCCCATCTCGCGCAGCACGTGCCAGGGAGCGTGGTGGTGTCCGGCGTGCGGCGCGGGCATCAGCCGCAGGGGCCAGAGCAGCGCCTGCCTGAAGTGCTGCACGGTGGGCGCGTTCGTGGAAGACGCATTTGCCTCTGTGGGCATGTTGGCCGCGGGTGGATTCAGCATGACATTGAAGTAGGCAGAAGGTGGGACAAAACGACCACCTAGGGGAATCCCTATGAAATCCTGAAACCGGTTTCATATAAGCTGCAAGCATTGCTTTCAGGGTATGCGTGCGTCCGCGCCGCGCAGATTCCGGGTCCGCCCTCCATGAACTACCAGTTTCAATTCGACGCCGTCTTCGCCGCCTGGCCGCTGCTGCTCAAGGGCACGTGGATCACGATCCAGCTCTCGCTCATCGCCACGGTGCTGGGGCTGGTGGTGGCCATCTTCTGCGCCTGGGGCAAGACCTCGGGGCCGGGCTGGCTGCGCTTCATCGTCAATGCCTACATCGAGGTGATCCGCAACACGCCGTTCCTCGTGCAGCTGTTCTTTTTCTTCTTCGCGCTGCCGGCCATCGGGCTGCGGTGGTCGCCGCAGACGGCCGCGCTGGTGGCCATGGTGGTGAACCTGGGCGCCTACGCCACGGAAATCATCCGCGCGGGCATCGAGTCGATTCCCAAGGGGCAGATCGAGGCGGGCAGGGCGCTCAACCTGAAGTCCTGGGAGATCTTCCGCTTCGTCATCATCAAGCCCGCGCTGAAGGCCATCTACCCGGCGCTCACGAGCCAGTTCATTTTGCTGATGCTGAGCTCGGCGGTGGTGTCGGTGATCTCTGCCGACGACCTGACCTCGGTGGCCGCCAACCTGCAGTCGCAGACCTTCCGCAGCTTCGAGATCTACATCGTCGTGGCCGCCATCTACCTCGCGCTGGCGCTGGCCTTCTCGGCCATGTTCAAGCTGATCTACAAGCGCACGCTCGACTACCCGGACCGCCGGTGAACACAGACGACGGACGGAGCACAACACCATGCGTACCTTCGGTTTTCCCGAATTCCTTTTCATCCTCGAAGCGGCCAAGTGGACGCTCGCGCTGTCGGCCATCGCCTTCGTGGGCGGCGCGATCCTGGGCCTGATCATCGCCCTGATGCGCACGTCGGAATCGACATGGGCGCGCGGCATCTCGACCACCTTCATCCAGATCTTCCAGGGCACGCCGCTGCTGCTGCAGCTGTTCCTGGTGTTCTTCGGCGCGCCGGTGCTGGGGCTGGACATCAACCCGTGGATCGCCGCCGGCGTGGCGCTCATCCTCAACAGCGCCGCCTTCCTCGGCGAGATCTGGCGCGGCTGCATCGAGGCCATTCCGCGTGGCCAGTGGGAGGCTGCGCAGGCGCTCAACCTCAAGTACGTCGACCGCATGCGCGACGTGGTGCTGCCGCAGGCCTTCAAGATCGCGCTGGCGCCCACGGTGGGCTACCTGGTGCAGATCATCAAGGGCACATCGCTCGCGGCCATCATCGGCTTCGTCGAGGTCACGCGCGCGGGGCAGATCGTCAACAACGCAACCTTCCAGCCGCTCATCGTGTTCTCGGTGGTGGCGGCGATCTACTTCGTCATCTGCTGGCCGCTGTCGCTGCTGGCCGCAAGCATGGAGCGCAAGCGCGCCCGGGCGCTGGCGCGCTGAGCCTTCCACTCTTTCCGGTTTCGTTTTTTTCTTTCCCGTCCTTCCTTTCATATCCAGGAGACATACCCCATGACCAGTTCCACCTCCCGCCGCGTCGCGCTCGCAGCCCTCGGCCTCGGCGCAGCCCTCACCGTGTTCGCTCCCTTCGCCTCGGCGCAGAGCGTGGCCGACATCAAGAAGAAGGGCGAGATCACCATCGGCATGCTGGTCGACTTCCCGCCCTACGGCACCACCGACGCGAAGAACCAGCCCGACGGCTACGACGCCGACGTGGCCAAGCTGCTGGCCAAGGACTGGGGCGTGAAGGCCAACATCGTGCCGGTCACCGGCCCGAACCGCATTCCCTTCCTGCTGACCAACAAGGTCGACCTGCTGGTGGCATCGCTGGCCGTGACGCCAGAGCGCGCCAAGCAGGTGCAGTTCTCGCAGCCCTATGCGGCCGCCACCATCGTGCTGTATGGCGCGACCAAGACCCCCATCAAGGCCGCAGGCGACCTGAAGGGCCTGCGCGTGGGTGTTGCCCGCGCCTCGACGCAGGACGTGGCCGTGACCAAGGCCGCGCCCGAAGGCACCGAAATCCGCCGCTTCGACGATGACGCCTCCGCCATGCAGGCGCTGATCTCGGGCCAGGTCGACGCCATCGGCTGCTCGGTGACCGTGGCTGCGCAGATCGCCAAGCGCGTGCCCGCCAACACCTTCGAAAACAAGTTCACGCTGGTGCAGCAGTCGATGGGCATCGCGATGCGCCCCGGCCAGGAAGAGCTGCACAAGGCGGTGAACGAGTTCGTGCAGAAGAACACTGCAAACGGTGAACTCAACAAGCTGTATCAGAAGTGGCTGCAGGCCGACCTGCCGAAAATGAACTAACCCCCAGGCTTCGCGCACTTCGTGTCGCTACGCCAACCCCCTTGCAGGGGGCAACACCTGCGGCCCGGCAAAGCCGGTTCCGCGGTGTTCCTTGAGAAGGCGCAGGGCGCCCCACAGTGAGTATCGGAACAACGAGCATGACGACGGAATCGATCATCCGCATGGAAGCGGTCAACAAGTGGTACGGTGAATTCCAGGTGTTGACCGGCATCGACCTGTCGGTGCGCCAGGGCGAGCGCATCGTGATCTGCGGGCCCTCGGGCTCGGGCAAGTCCACGCTGATCCGCTGCATCAACCGTCTCGAGACGGTGCAGAAGGGCCGCATCGTGGTCGACGGCATCGACCTCACCGCTGGCGGCAAGAACGTCGATGCCGTGCGTGCCGAGGTCGGCATGGTGTTCCAGCAGTTCAACCTGTTCCCGCACCTCACCATCCTCGAGAACTGCACGCTCGCGCCGATGCGCTCGCGCGGCATGACGAAGGCGCAGGCGGAGGAGGTGGCCATGAAGTACCTCACGCGCGTGCGCATTCCCGAGCAGGCCGGCAAGTACCCCAGCCAGCTCTCGGGCGGCCAGCAGCAGCGCGTGGCGATCGCGCGGGCGCTGTGCATGGCGCCCAAGATCATGCTGTTCGACGAGCCTACTTCCGCGCTCGACCCCGAGATGGTCAAGGAAGTGCTCGACACCATGATCGCCCTGGCCGAAGACGGCATGACCATGCTGTGCGTGACGCACGAGATGGGCTTCGCCCGCAGCGTGGCCGATCGCGTGATCTTCATGGCCGAGGGCAAGATCGTCGAGCAGGCGCCGCCCGAAGAATTCTTCGGCAACCCGAAGGACGAGCGCACGCGCCAGTTCCTCGGCCAGATCCTCAGCTCCCACCAAGCCCACTGATGTCCTTCGAGGTTCTTGTTTCCCTGTCGTCCTTCGGTGCGGCCGAGGTGGGGCGGCACGGCCAGCTCTGGTGCTCGCAGCTTTCGCGCGTGGCCGGCGCCGATTCGGTGGAAGTGCGCGGCGAGATGCTGCGCGACGCCGATGCGGAACTGCCCGCGCTGAACGGGCTAGCCTCCGTGTACTCCAGCCCCGAAGGCCTCTGGGCCCAGGGCGGCTGGCTCGACAGCGCCGCGCTCAAGCGC
Organism: Variovorax gossypii; assembly: GCF_003965815.1. Classification (GTDB taxonomy): domain Bacteria; phylum Pseudomonadota; class Gammaproteobacteria; order Burkholderiales; family Burkholderiaceae_C; genus Variovorax; species Variovorax gossypii. The sequence goes on from NZ_RXOE01000008.1 coordinate 225,190, forward strand.
GGCATCGCTGCCGCCACGCGGGTGGGCGCCAAGCGGCTGAAGATGTCCATCGGCGACTTCCAGCCCTCGTCGCACGGCTCGCTCTGGGGCCTGAAGGTGGAGCTGGCCGAAACCCGCGTCGAGCTGCTGATCGAGAACGACCAGACAGTGCGCGCCGGCACGCTGCCCGCGCTGCAGGCCTTCTTCGACGCGGCCGACCGCGCGGGCCTGTCGCTGGGCATGACCTTCGACATGGGCAACTGGCACTGGCTCGGCGAGTGCCCGCTGCAGGCCGCGCAGGCGCTCGGCCACCGCGTACGCTACGTGCACTGCAAGGGTGCGCAGCGGCTGCCGCACAAGTGGGTGGCGGTGCCGCTGGGCGACTCGGTCGCGCCGTGGCGCTCGGTGCTGCGCGCGCTGCCTGCCGACGTGCCGCACGCCATCGAATACCCTCTGGTGGGCGACGACCTGCTGGCCGTTACCCGCGCACAGATCGACTTCATCCGCGCCTCGCGCGCATAAGCACACAAGAAAACACATGACGGAACCCGCTGCCTTCGACGTCGCGCTTTTCGGCGAGGCCATGCTGCTGCTCGTGGCCGACCGGCCCGGCCCGCTGGAGGACGCACAGTCCTTCCACAAGCGCACCGCCGGCGCCGAGACCAACGTGGCCATCGGCCTCTCGCGCCTGGGCCTCAAGGTGGGCTGGGCCAGCCGGCTCGGCACCGACTCGATGGGCCGCGCGCTGCTGGCCGCGATGCGCGCCGAAGGCATCGACTGCTCGCACGTGATCACCGACGCGACGCAGCGCACCGGCTTCCAGTTCAAGGGCCGCGTCACCGACGGCAGCGATCCGCCGATCGAATACCACCGCAAGGGCTCGGCCGCGAGCCACATGGGCCCGGCCGATGTCGACGAGGCCTGGCTGCGCTCGGCGCGCCACCTGCACGCCACCGGCGTGTTCGCCGCCATCTCCGACACCAGCCTGCAGGCCGCGCTCAAGAGCATGGACGTGATGCGCGCCGCCGGCCGCACCATCTCCTTCGACACCAACCTGCGTCCCACGCTGTGGTCGTCCACCGAGACCATGCGCCACTGGGTCAACGAGCTCGCCTCGCGCGCCGACTGGGTGCTGCCCGGCATCGAGGAGGGCCTGCTGCTCACCGGCCACACCAAGCCGGAAGACGTGGCGAAGTTCTACCGCGAGCGCGGTGCGAAGCTGGTGGTCGTGAAGCTTGGCGCCGAGGGTGCCTACTACGACAGCGACGTGGCCGGCACCGGCCGTGTCGACGGCTTCCCGGTGAAGGAAGTGATCGACACCGTGGGCGCCGGCGACGGCTTCGCGGCCGGCGTGGTGAGCGCATTGCTCGAAGGCCGCAGCGTTCCCGACGCCGTGCGCCGCGGCGCCTGGATCGGCGCGCGCGCCGTGCAGGTGCTGGGCGATACCGAAGGCCTGCCGACGCGGGCGCAGCTCGAGGAAGCGGGGCTCTGAACGCCATGACGCAACAGAAGAACGTCCTTGTCTTCCGCCCGTTGCCCGCAGACCAGTTGGCTCGCCTGCAGGCCGTGCACCACGTGGTGGTGGCCGATCCGCGCAAGGAGCCCGAGGCCTTTGCCGCCGCGCTGCGCACCGCGAACGGGCTGATCGGCTCCAGCCACCCGGTCGATGCCGCGCTGCTCGACGCGGCGCCGCAGCTGCAGGTGATCTCGAGCGTGTCCGTCGGCGTCGACAACTACCCGCTCGCCGAACTCCACAAGCGCGGCATCGTGCTGTGCCACACGCCCGACGTGCTCACCGAGACGGTGGCCGACACGGTGTTCGCGATTCTCATGGCCACGCAGCGCCGCGTGGTCGAGCTCTCGACCATGGTGCGCGAAGGCCGCTGGACGAAGAACATCGGCGAGGAACTCTTCGGCACCGACGTGCACGGCAAGACGCTGGGCATCCTCGGCTTCGGCCGCATCGGCCAGGCCGTGGCACGCCGTGCTGCGCTGGGCTTCGGCATGCCGGTGCTGTACCACTCGCGCCGCCCGGTCGACCTGGCCGCGCAGGCGCCCGAGCTGCAGGGTCGCGCCACGCACACGCCGCTGGACGACCTGCTCGCGCGCGCCGACATCGTGCTCGCGATGCTGCCGCTGACCGACGCCACGCGCGGCATGATCGACGCCGCCTTCTTCGCGCGCATGAAGCCCGGCGCGGCTTTCATCAACGGCGGCCGTGGTGCCACGGTGAACGAAGAAGCGTTGCTGAATGCGCTCGACCACGGCACGTTGCGCGCCGCCGGCCTCGACGTGTTCGCGAAGGAACCACTGCCGGCCGATTCGCCGCTGCGTACCCATCCGCGCGTGACGCCGCTGCCGCACATCGGCTCGGCCACGCACGAGACGCGCCATGCCATGGCCGAGCTCGCGACAACCAATCTGCTGCAGGTGCTGGCGGGCGAGAAGCCCACGGCGCCGTACGACACGGCAAGCGCATGACCGGTGCCAGGCTTTTCTCCCTCCCCCGCTGGGGGAGGGCCGGGGTGGGGGCAAGCGGCGCATCCACGGAGCGCTCTGCCTGCCCCCATCCCGACCTTCCCCCAGAGGGGGAAGGAGCAAGACCATGAAGCCCACGGGCCGCGCCACCATCGCCGATGTCGCCGAAGCCGCCGGCGTCTCCAAGGCCACCGTCTCGCGCTTCCTCAATCACCGAGAGCGTCTGCTGAGCCCCGACATCGCCGCTCGCGTCGAGGTCGCCATCGCCAAGCTGGGCTATTCGCCCAGTCCGATGGCGCAGGCGCTGAGCCATGGCCGCTCGCGGCTCGTCGGCCTGATCGTGGCCGACATCACCAACCCGTATTCCGTCGCGGTGCTGCGCGGCGCCGAGAAGGCCTGCCAGGACGCCGGCTACCTCGTGATGCTGTTCAACCTCGGCAACGAGAGCGAACGCGAGCGCGAGGCCATCGACGCGCTCGCGGGCTACCAGGTCGACGGCTTCATCCTCAACACGCTCGGGCGCGGCAGCAACGTGGTCGACGCGGTCACGCTGCACGGCAAGCCCGCGGTGCTGGTGGACCGGCGCCACACGGGCATGCACACCGATTTCGTCTCGCTCGACAACCATTCCGCGATGGCTGCCACCTGCGGCCATCTGGTCGAGGGCGGATACCGCGAGCTGCTCTACGTCACGGAGCCGCAGAAGGGCGTGAGCTCGCGGCGCGAACGCACGGCGGCGTTCGGCGCCTGCGTGGCCGCGCACGAGCCGCGCGTGGCAGGCGAGGTGTTCGAGTCCGTCGAAGGGGAGACCGATGCGCTCGACGAGGCCCTGCGCGCCCTGCGCCAGCGTGCGAAGCGCGGCCGTCGCGCGGCGGTGGTCGCGGGCAATGCCGTGGTCACGCTGCGCATCGCGCAGGCGATGGCGCGACTGGGCTGGCAGTTCGGCGCCGACCTCGGCTTCGTGGGCTTCGACGATCCCGAATGGGCCTCGCTCATCGGGCCCGGCCTGAGTACCGTGGCGCAGCCCACCGATGCCATCGGCCGCGCGGCCGCTACATGCCTGATCGAACGGTTGCGGGGGCTGGATGCTGCGCCGCGCCAGCTCCTGCTGCCTGGAGAACTGGTGGTGCGGGGATCGTCGCGGGCCGTCTAGCGTCGAGCTCGGCGCGGTCGAAGGTGAGCGGGCCGCGCATCCACTCGGCGGCACGCTCGGCGATCATGATCGTCGGTGCATTGGTGTTGCCGCCGATCAGCGTGGGCATCACCGAGGCATCGACCAGGCGCAGGTTCGCGATGCCGTGCACGCGCAGCTTCGCGTCGACCACTGCCATGGCGTCGGTGCCCATCTTGCAGGTGCCCACGGGGTGGTAGATGGTGTCGGCGCGCGAGCGGATGTGCGAGAGCAGCTCTTCGTCGGTGTTCACGCCGGCCGTGTAGAGCTCGGCCTGCCGGTACTTCTGCAGCGCGGGCGCGCGCAGGATCTCGCGCATCTTCTTCACGCCCGCCAGCAGCCGCGCCACGTCTTCCTCGTCCGACAGGAACTTCGGATCGATGCGCGGCGCCGACGCCGGATTGACGTCGTTCAGCCGCACGTCGCCGCGTCCGTTGGGGCGCAGCACGCAGGCATGGCATGAGAAGCCGAAGCCTCCGTGCAGCTTGCGCGCATGGTCGTCGACCAGCGCGATCACGAAGTGAAGCTGCAGGTCGGGCTTGCCCAGCCCGGGATCTGTCCTGATGAAGGCGCCGGCCTCGGCGTAGGGCGTGGCGACCAGCCCCTTGCCGCTGCGCCGCCATTCGGGAATCGCCTTCGCGAAGTTGAGCAGGCCGGCGGGGCCGAGCCCGGGCAGGCCCTTTTCCTTCGTGCGATAGGAGAGGATGAAGTCGACGTGGTCCTGCAGGTTGCGCCCCACGCCCGGCAGCGCGTGCCGCACCTCGATGCCGTGGCGCGCCAGTTCTTCCGGGTCACCGATGCCCGAGAGCATCAGCAGCTGCGGCGAGTTGAAGGCGCCGCCGCACAGCACCACCTCGCGGCGTGCGAAGAGGGTGTCGATCTCGCCGTCGCGACGTATCTCGACGCCGGTGGCGCGGCGCTCGTCGAGCAGCACGCGTTGCGCCTGCACGCCGGTCATCACCGTGAGATTCGAGCGCGAGTTCATGACCGGGTGCAGGTAGGCAGCCGCCGCCGAGCAGCGCTCGCCGTTCTTCGCGCCGTCGTGGAACTGCGTGACCTGGTAGAGCCCGGCGCCTTCCTGCCGCACGCCGTCGTTGAAGTCGTCGTTGCGCGCAATGCCGCATTCCATGGCGGCGCGCACGAAAGCCTCACCGATCTCGCGCGGCGACTGCTGGTCGGCCACCTGCAGCGGGCCGCCGGCGCCGTGCATCGCGCTCTCGCCGCGCTGGTTGCCCTCGGCGCGCTTGAAGAAGGGCAGCACGTCGTCGAAGGACCAGCCCTTGCAGCCGGCGCGTTCCCAGTCGTCGTAGTCGTCGGGATGGCCGCGCACGTAGAGCATGGCGTTGATGGCGCTGGAGCCGCCCAGGCAGCGCCCGCGCGGCTGGTAGCCGCGGCGCCCGTTCAGGCCGGGCTGGGGCACTGTGTGGTAGGCGTAGTTGTTGATGCGCGGGCGTCCCGAGATCATGGCCGCCGCGCCGGCCGGTGCCCGCACCAGGATGCCGCGACCGTCGCCGCCGGCCTCTACCAGGCAGACACGCACGGCCGGGTCTTCGCTGAGCCGGCTGGCCAGGGTGGCGCCGCCGGAGCCGCCGCCCACGATGACGTAGTCGAATTCCATGGCGCTTCTTCCTTTTGTTGTCGTGTCCCGCCTCGCCCTTTCGGGGCGGGATCGACTGTAGGAACAACGCGGAGGCGCATTCCTAGCGTTTTCCCGTTGGCCGAAGGTACGCAGCCTGTGTCAGCGTGGTGGTTTTTTCCCGATGGTTCCCGGGTTTCCCCTGCCGTCGGCGACAGGCGATTGACAGGTCTCCGCACGAAACTGGTGCATCCCTCCGTGCGGCAGGACGGAGCCTCCAGGAGCATTCAAGAGACAACGATGACGACTACAACAACAGCACCTTCTTCCTCTTCCATCTCGCGCCGCGGCCTGCTGCGCCTTTCGCTCGGCGGCACCGCCATGGCCTCGCTGCCGGGCATCGGCTGGGCAGCGACCGGCGCCGCGAGCACGGCCGCCTTCTCCGACGGCCTGCCGCGAAGCCGGCCCGAGGCGCAGGGCATCTCGCCGGCGTCGATCCTCGCCTTCCTCGACGACGCTGAGCGCGGCGCGTTCGAGCTGCACGGCTTCATGCTGTGGCGCAACGGCCATGTGGTGGCCGAGGGCTGGTGGGACCCGTACAAGCCCGAGCGCAGGCACATGACGCACTCGCTGACCAAGAGCGTGACCGTGTGCGCGGTCGGCATGGCCATCGCCGAGGGGCGCTTCAAGCCAGACGACAAGGTCGTCTCTTTCTTTCCCGAGCATCTGCCGCCCGCGGTCAGCGCCAACCTCGCGGCCATGACGGTGCGCGACCTGCTGACCATGCGCACCGGCCACGAGTCGATGGTGTCGGGCTCGGTGTGGCGGCCGATCCGCACGAGCTGGATCGCGGAGTTCTTCAAGATCCCGGTGGTCCATGCGCCGGGCAGCAAGTTCGTCTACACCAGCGCTGCGACCTACATGCTCTCGGCCATCGTCACCAAGACCACCGGTCAATCGGTGGCCGACTATCTCAAGCCGCGCTTCTTCGAGCCGCTGGGCATCACCGGCTACGAGTGGGACGTGGGCCCCGAGGGCATCTCGCCCGGCGCCAACGGCCTGAGCTGGAAGACGGTCGACTCGCTCAAGCTCGGCATCCTGCATGCGCAGAACGGCATGTGGAACGGCAAGCAGATCCTCACGAAGGAATGGGTCGACTCTGTGCACGCGCCGCACACCAAGGACCGCTACGGCTACCAGTGGTGGCTGGGCCCCAACGGCGCCTACAACGCCGATGGCCTCTTCGGCCAGTACTCGGTGGTGTTCCCGGAGCACAACGCGGTGCTCGCGCTCAACTCGGCGCTGCCGCCCAAGGCGGGCTTCAACGCGGGCATGCTCTACAAGCACTTTCCGGCGGCCTTCGGCCCGGCCTCGGGCGTGCCCGCCAGCGAGAAGGACAACGCCGCGCTCAAGGCCCGCACGCGCGCGCTGCATCTGCTGCCTCCTGTGAAGCCGACGAGCTCGCCGGTTGCAGCGAACGTCTCCGGCCGGCGCTACGACTTCGCGGACAACCCCGAGAAGATCAAGTCGATGCAGCTCGACTTCGCCGCTTCCGGCGAGGCCTGCACCTTTACCATGGAGGACGAGCGCGGCACGCACAAGGTGCAGGTCGGCCTGCGCAAGCCGGTGGAAGGCGACACCACCATCACCGGCAACAAGCTGCACCACGAGTACCAGCCCGACGTGATGCGCGTGGTGGCCAGCGGCGAATGGCTCGACGCGCGAACCTTCGTCATGACCTGGACCTTCGTGGAGTCGGCCTTTCGCGACACCGCGGTGTGCCGCTTCTCCGGGCCGTACCTGCGTTTCGACCGCAGCGTGAACGTCAACTCCAGTGCGACCGAGATGCCCACGCTCACCGGAACGCGCGCGAAGGCGGCCGCCTAGAGGGGCTTCACCATTTGAGAGGCGCTTTTACCGGCGCTTCACCTGCCGGACAAACTGCTGCGCGCGCTTCGTGGCTCAATCGGCCACCATGCATGCACTGTCCGATGCCAGCCTCTTCACGCAGGTGCGCTTCTGGGTGCTGGTGCTGTGTTCGCTCGTCATCCCGGGCGCGATCTTCATCACGCTCTTCGTGCGGCGCGAGTTCTCCAAGAGAACGGTGCTTGCCTTCGGCCTGCTGCTGATCGTGCTCGCGGGCATGGACATCTTCCTGCTGCGGGCGCTTTCTCTGGAGGCGCAGGCCACGCCTTCGCTGGCCGACGACATCGTCTTCTCCTCGGAGCTGTCGATCGCGCTCTACATCTTTCCGGCCGCGTTCGGCACCTTCGGGCTGAACATGGTCTCGCACGTGCTCATGCACTACCTGAAGCAGAAGGAAGCGCGCTTCGAGGCGCATCGGAATTCTGCGCAGCCAGCGCTTGTTGTCGAGGCAGTGCAGCGGGGGCGTGCGAGGGTGCCGGCCTGGCGTCGGACTCGACCCGCCAAGCTTCGCGGCCGGCGGGAAAGAACACACATCGCTGCCACACGGCGGGATACCCGAGCGTTCGAGCGCGAGCCGAGTTGAAGTGCAACTGGCCTGTCAATCGGCCTGCACGGATTCAGGCACAACCACCTGAAGCCATGGCCATCTCGCCTGATAGTCGCCAGCCTTCCTGAGGAAAAGCTCGCGCATCGGCAGCAAGGGATTCATGCGCAGGATGCCTGCTGCCAGATCGCCAAGCCCGTCGGGTGCGTAAAGCGTTCCGGAAGCAAGGTCGATGCCGACGCGGGTGCAGGCGATCAGGTAGCGATCGATGCCGTCGCGCGAACAGCGGAGTCGAGGATAGGGCGAGTGGAATCGCTTCTCGTACCAGAGGTGAACGCGCGCCTGGTTCTTCACCTCGACGGACACCCCCAGGTCCGCCACCGCTTCGTGCACGCGCCGGATCACGGCGTCTTCGGCATTCCACGAGAGATCCGAATCATCGAAATAGAAGACGTCGTAGTCCTTCACGCCCCACCCGGGTGGCTTGTCGGAGAGGTGATTCCATGTCGCCTGGAAGAGACTGCCGGCTGTCAGGAAACCCTGCTGCAGGCCGAGGCCTGGCAGCCGCGACATCAGCGCGGCATTGACTGGGTCCCGCATGGCCTGATCGATGAATTCGGTTGAAGTCAATGTCATGGTGCCAAATGAAAAGAGGCTTGGCGACCATCGCTGCCAAGCCTCGAATCCTGCGAGTGGAGGGATCAGCCGACTTCGGCGATCAGCTCGATCTCCACGCAGGCACCCAGCGGAACCTGGGCCACGCCGAAGGCGCTGCGCGCATGCGCGCCCTTCTCGGGGCCGAAGACTTCGGCGAAGAACTCGCTCGCGCCGTTGGTCACGAGGTGCTGCTCGGTGAAGGTGCCGACGGAGTTGACCAGGCTCATCACCTTGACGATGCGCTTGACCTTGTTCAGGTCGCCCACGGCCGCATGCAGCGTGCCAAGCAGGTCGATGGCGATGGCGCGCGCGGCCTGCTTGCCTTCTTCGGTGCTGATGTTGGCGCCGAGCTGGCCGGTCCAGACCTTGCCGTCCTTCTTCGCGATGTGGCCCGAGAGGAACACGAGGTTGCCGGTCTGCACGAAGGGCACGTACGCGGCGGCGGGGGCGGCGACGGGCGGGAGGGTGATGCCGAGGCTGGAAAGTTTGTCGTAAACGCTCATGGAGACTCCTTGTCTTGGGAAGGCGATTGTGTCTGTGTTTGCGGCAGGCCATCGACCACTTCCCCCACCGGCTGCACGGTCACGCCGACGCTCAGCGTGTGCCTTGCGCCGCCATGGAGTACGCCGCGCATCGGCGAGACGTCGGAGTAGTCGCGGCCGATGGCCAGCGTGACGTAGTCCTCGCCGGGCTGGCGGCCGTTGGTGGGGTCGAAGTCGACCCAGTCGCCGGGGCTGCCCCCGGTGCCGTCGTCCTCGCCGGGCAGGTACACCGACACCCACGCGTGCGAGGCGTCGGCGCCCACCAGCCGGGGCTGGCCGGGCGGCGGCTGCGTGAGCAGGTAGCCGCTCACGTAGCGCGCGGGCAGGCCCATGGTGCGGAAGCACGCGATCATGATGTGGGCGAAGTCCTGGCACACGCCCTTGCGCTGCGCGAGGGCCTCGACAGCGGGGGTGTTGATCTCGGTGCTGTCGGCGTCGTAGGCGAAGTCCTCGTACATGCGCTCGGTGAGGTCCATCGCCACGTCGAAGGTCGGACGCCCGGGGATGAAGCTGGCGCGTGCGTAGGCCACGAAGTCGTCGTGTCGCGGCACGTAGGGCGAGGGGAAGACGAATTCCGAAGCCGCGTCGAAGGTGGCGTCCTTGCGGAAGCGGAAGCGCTCGCGCACGGCCTCCCAGGGCAGGTCGCGCGCCACGGCGGGCGAGAGCACGGGCACCGAGGTCTCGACCACGCTCTCGGCCGTGACCACCAGCCGGTCGTGCGTGGCCTCGAGCGCGAAGAAGGCGCGCGTGTTGCCGTACAGGTCGGCCTGCTCGCTGCGCTGCGCGGGCGCGGGATCGATGGCGAGCTTGTGGCTCACGAGCTTCTGCGAACCGGTGGCCAGCGGCTTCAGGTGCGCGAGGTGCTGTGCCGTCTCGACCGGCGGCGAGTATTCGTAGCGCGTTTCGTGGGTGACGTGGAGCAGCATGGCCGATGCCCGTTGGATGGCTTGCGTCGCCTGCCTACTTCGACTCGGAGCCGAAGTACGAAGCGTAGATCTTCGCGTAGGTGCCGTCGGCACGAATGGCCTCCAGCCCCTGGTTGATCTTGGCGAGCAGCTCGGCGTTGCCCTTCTTCACGGCAATGCCGTACTTCTCGACCGGAAAGCTCGTGTCGCTCACGGTCTTGAAGCCGCCGGCGGTGTTGTTGGCGAGGTAGTGCACCACCACGCCGTTGTCGGCCACCACGGCCTGCACGCCGCCGGCCTCCAGTTCCTTCAGCGCCAGCGGCGTCGATTCGAAGCGCTTGATGGCCGTGCTCGACTTGCCCAGCAGCTTGCCCACCACCTCGTCGCCGGTGGTGCCGTTCTGCACGCCGACCTTCAGCGTCTTGATGTCCTCGAACCTGGTGATGGGCGCATCGTTGCGCACGGCGATGAGCTGGCGCGCATCGAAGTAGGACTGCGAGAAGTCCATGGTCTGGCGGCGCTCGTCGGTGATGGTGATGGCCGACACCAGCAGGTCGCGGTCGCCCTGGTCGAGCGAGTTGAAGATGCCTTCCCACGGCGTGTTGACGAACTTCACCTCGAAGCCGGCCTTCTGCGCAACCGCCTTCACCACCTCGATGTCGAAGCCCACGATCTCGCCCTTGTCGTTCTGCGACTCGAAGGGCGTGTAGGCGGCGTCGGTGCCCACCACGAGCACGCGCGCGGCGGCCGGTGCGGGCGGCGCGCCGGCGGCGGGGGCGGACGCGGATTCCTGCTTGCTGCAGCCGGCGATGGCCAGAGCCGCGAAGAGGCCCGCGGCGGTGAGTGCCAAGCGGCGGTTGATGTTGTTGTCGAGCATGGGTGCCTCCTTGGGGTTTATCGAGAAACGCCGCGGAACCGGCTTTGCCGGGCCGCAGGCGTTGCCCCCGGTGAGGGGGTGTGCGAAGCGACACGAAATGCGCGAAGCATGGGGGAGTACCAGTTCACGCTCCGACGGAGCGAAGCGATTCGGAAGTCAGCGTGAAGTAGCGCGTGCCGATGGCGTCGGACACATGGTAGGCCGCCGCCTCGCAGCTGGCGAGCAGCTTCACGAGTTCCGGATAGTCGGCATCCGGCCCTGCGGCGCAGAGGTGCTCGAGCGTCCAGCCGGCGGGGTCGGGCAGCTCGTACGACAGCGCCGTCAGCTTGCCCGGCGCGCTGCCGGCCAGCCGCGCGATGCGCCCGCGCAGGGTCTGCGTGACCCATGCCAGCGAGCGCGGGTTCTCGGCGTCGAGCACCAGCAGGTCGACCATGGTGGCGACGTCGCGGCGCTGCTGGTAGCGGGCGTGGAAGGTGATGGTGCTGTCGAAGAGCGCCACCATGGCCTCGAAGCCGCTCACCTCGTGCACCGCGCCGTTGTCGAAGCCGGCCTCCAGCGCGTTCGCCAGGAAGCCCAGCCGCTCGATGTGGCGGCCGATGGAAAGCAGCCGCCAGGCATCGTCGCGCGTCATGCGGTCGGTCTGTGCGCCGGTCATGGCGGCGAGCGCGGTGCTGGCGGATTCGAGTGCGCGCAGAGCGGCGCTGGCGGCGAAGCTGCCTTCGTCGGCCTGCTCGGCGGCACGGCGCAGGAAGTCGGCCTCGGTGCGCACGATCTGGTTCCAGTTGTCCTGCGACAGGCGCTCGCGCACCGCCGCCGCGGCCTGCCGGATGCAGCGCAGGCTGAAGCCGACGCTGCCGCCTCGCGTCACGTCGCCCAGCTCGGCGATCAGCGCGCGCTCGAACACGCGGCGCGACTGCGGCGCGCTCGGCACGCCCGACGGCACCAGCGCATTGCGCAGCGCCATGTGGTGCAGCCATTCGAGCAGCGGGCGCGAGGACTGGTCCTCGCTGCCCAGCAGGCTGAGCGTGAGGCGGGCGAGCCGCACGGCGTTCTCGGCGCGCTCGGTGTAGCGGCCGAGCCAGAACATGTTCTCCGCCGCGCGACTGGTGACCGGCGCGCGGTGCCGCGCGAGCGAGGCCGGCGTGCTGTGCGGCTGCAGCAGCGTGGTCCGGTCGACCTCGCCGTGCGTCTGCACCCACACGTCGGCGCTGCTGCCGCCGCGCTGCATCGAGGCGAACTGCGCATCGGGCTCGGTGAGCCGCGCCAGCCCGCCGGGCAGCACGCGCCACGACCGCGCGCCGTCGCTCACCGCGAAGACGCGCAGCATCACCGCGCGCGGCGCGATGTGGCCCGGGCCCATGTCGTTGGCCCAGGTGGGCATCTGCGACAGCGGCAGGTAGCCCTGCACGGTGTGGACGTCGCCCTCGCGCACGATGCGGCCGGCCCATTCGTCGAGCTCGCGCCGGCCGAGCTGGCTGCCGAGCACCGCGTCGAAGCTGGCGCGGCCGTCGAAGCCGGGGTAGGTGGGCTTGATGGCGCAGTCGCCCAGCTGCGGCAGCACCGATTCGAGCGCGGCGCGCTCGCCGCACCACCAGGTGGGCAGGGCGGGCAGCATGAGCTTCTCGTCGATCAGCCGGCGCGCCAGACCCGGCAGGAAGCCCAGCAGCGCGGGCGATTCGAGAAACGCCGAGCCCGGCATGTTGGCCACCAGCACGTTGCCCGCGCGGATCGCCTGCAGCAGGCCCGGCACGCCGAGCGTGGAATCGGGGCGCAGCTCCAGCGGGTCGAGGAACTGGTCGTCCAGCCGCTTGATGAGGCCGTGCACCGGGCGCAGGCCCTGCAGCGTCTTGAGGTAGAGCCGCTGGTCGCGCACCGTGAGGTCGCTGCCCTCGACCAGCGTGATGCCCAGGTAGCGCGCTAGGTAGGCGTGCTCGAAGTAGGTCTCGTTGTACGGGCCGGGCGTGAGCAGCGCGATGTGCGGCGGCACGCCGGCCGGGCACATGCGCTGCAGGCCTTCCATCATGGCGCTGTAGGTGGCGGCCAGGCGCTGCACGTGCAGCGCCTCGAAGGCCTGCGGAAACTGCCGGGTGATCGCGAGGCGGTTCTCCAGCAGGTAGCCCAGGCCCGAGGGCGCCTGGGTGCGCTGCGAGACCACCCACCAGTTGCCGTCGGGGCCGCGCGCGAGGTCGAAAGCGGCGATGTGCAGCCAGGTGTCGCCCGGCGGCTTCACGCCGTGCAGCGCGCGCAGGTAGCCGGGGTGGCCGCGTACCAGCGCCGGGGGAATGAGCCCTTCGGCCAGCAGCTGCTGCGGGCCGTAGGCGTCGGCCATCACGCGGTCGAGCACGCGCACGCGCTGCAGCACGCCGGCCTCGATCTGGCTCCAGCTCTCGGGCGAGACGATCAGCGGGAACAGGTCGAGCGACCATGGCCGCTGCGGGCCGTTGGCGTCGGCATACACGTTGTAGGTGACGCCGTTGTCGCGGATCTGCCGCTCCAGGCTGGCCGCGCGCCGAGGCAGGTCGTTGAAGCCGCCCGGGCCGAGCTGTTCGAAAAAGGCGTTCCAGGCGGGGGTGAGGGGCGGCTGCTCGCTTGCCGGGGCCTGCGTCTGTGTCTGGGATTGCGACTGGGACTGAGACTGCGATTGGCCGGCTGCCACCGGCCGCTCGGCCGCGGCATCGTAGAGCTGCGGGGCGGCTGGGGCGGGGGGCGTCGCGGGCCCGGGCGCCGGCCGGACGGGCGCCACCGGAGTGGCCTGGCCGCGCAGTTCGTCGTAGTGGCCGGGCAGGGCGGGCGGGGCGAGCGCCGACGCCAGGGCCGCCGGAAACTCCAGTGCCTGGGCGTCGAACAGGGATTCGTTCAAAGGTTCCACAGGGGATGGATTGTCACACTGCCGTCACGGGGTGGCCGTTCGGGCAGTGTGCTGAATGTCCCCTTCAGCGCCGCAGATCGAGCGTGAACGGGAATTCGCGGCTGCCCGGCAGCTCGATGGTCGCGGGAGGCGTGCGCAGCAGCCCGGGCGTGTGGCCGGTGCGGGTGAAGCGCGAATGGCGGCGGCTCTCGGCCTCGTAGGCGTTGACCGGGAAGGTCTCGTAGTTGCGCCCGCCCGGGTGGGCGACGAAGTACTGGCAGCCGCCCAGCGAACGCTTCATCCAGGTGTCGACCAGGTCGAAGGTCAGCGGCGCATGGGCCTTGATGCTGGGGTGCAGCGACGAGGGCGGGTTCCAGGCCTTGTAGCGCACGCCGGCCACGAACTCGCCGGCCACGCCCGTGGGCTGCAGCGGCAGCACCTTGCCGTTGACGGTGACGACGTGGCGGCTCTCGTTCAGGCCGGTCACGCGCACCTCGATGCGCTCCAGCGACGAATCGACGTAGCGCACCGTGCCGCCGGCCGCGCCTTCCTCGCCCATCACGTGCCAGGGCTCCAGCGCGTTGCGCAGCGAGAACTCCACGCCCATGGCCTGCATCTGGCCCACCAGCGGGAAGCGGAACTCGAAGTGCGGCGCGAACCAGTCGGGGTCGAAGGCGAAGCCGGCCTGGCGCATCTCGCTGATGACGTCGTCGAAGTCCATCTTCACGAAAGTCGGCAGCAGGAAGCGGTCGTGCAGCTCGGTGCCCCAGCGGGTGACGGGAGCCTTGTAGGGCTCATTCCAGAAGCGGGCCACCAGCGCGCGGATGAGCAGCTGCTGCGCGACGCTCATGCGCGCATGCGGTGGCATCTCGAAGGCGCGCAGCTCGAGCAGGCCGAGGCGGCCGGTGCTGGAGTCGGGCGAGTAGAGCTTGTCGATGCAGAACTCGCTGCGGTGCGTGTTGCCCGACACGTCGATCAGGATGTTGCGCAGCGTGCGGTCGACCAGCCACGCCGGCATGTTCTGGCCGTAGATCTCGCGGTTCTTCGCGATTTCCTTCAGCGCGATTTCCAGCTCGTAGACCTGGTCGTTGCGCGCCTCGTCCACGCGCGGCGCCTGGCTCGTCGGGCCGATGAACATGCCCGAGAACAGGTAGCTCAGCGACGGATGGTTGTGCCAGTACAGCAGCAGGCTGGCCAGCAGCTCCGGCCGGCGCAGGAAGGGGCTGTCGGCGGGCGTTGCGCCGCCCAGCACGAAGTGGTTGCCGCCGCCGGTGCCGGTGTGGCGGCCGTCGGTCATGAACTTCTCGGCCGACAGGCGGGTTTCGAAGGCGGCGTTGTAGAGGAACTCGGTGTGGTCGACCAGTTCCTTCCAGTTGTGCGCCGGATGGATGTTGACCTCGATCACGCCCGGGTCGGGCGTGACCTGCAGCATCTTCAGGCGAGGGTCGCGCGGCGGCGGATAGCCTTCCATCACGATGCGCACGCCCAGGTCGCGCGCGGTGGCTTCCACGGCGGCCACGAGGTCGAGATAGTCTTCCAGTCGGGCCAGCGGCGGCATGAAGACGTAGAGCACGCCCGACGCATCGCCCTTCTTCTCGGCGGCGGGGCCGTTGGCGCGGCGCGGGTCGCGCACTTCGACGCACAGCGCGGTGCGCGTGATCCAGTGGGCCGATTCGCCGCGGCGGGGCTGGCGGGCCGAGAGGGAGTCGGCGGCGTCGTTGTCGTCCGCGCCGTCGCCTTCACCGTCGCTCGCGGCGCCCGGCGTCTGCATGCGCAATGCAGAGGGCACGACGGGCGGCGTGCCGAAGGCGTAGGGCACGGCGCCGAGGTCTGCGCCCGCGCTGCCAATTTCACCCGTGCCCACGGCGTAGCGCGCACGGTAGTCGGCAGAGCTCGGCAGAGCGCCGCGCGGCGCGGTGGGGTCGCGTTCGATCAGGTAGGGGTAGTCGCCCTTGCTGGCCCACGGCTGCGAGTCGAGCGGCAGGCGGTAGCCCATGGGCGAGTCGCCCGGAATGAGATAGAGCCTGTCGTCGCGCAGGAACCAGGGGCCGGTCTTCCAGGCCGGGCCCGCGAGCGCGGGAGCATCACCGTTCGCGTTGCCGGGCTCGATGGGCAGCATGTAGCCGATCACCGCGTCGAGCTTCTGCGTGAACACGCGGCGCAGGCGCACGCGTTCGAGTTCGTCGTCGAGCTTCGAGTCGAAGGGGTCGACGTTGACGGGAAGGCGGCGTTCGCGCCAGAGGTAGTAGTAGATGTCCTCGTAGCCCGGCTGGATGTAGCGCTCGGTCAGCCCCAGCTTCTGCGCGAGCAGGTTGGTGAAGCGGCGTGCGTCCTCGCTCGTGTAGTGCGTGGGAAAGCGCTCGTCGGCGAAGAGGGCAGGGTCGTGCCACAGCTGCTGGCCGTCGGCGCGCCAGAAGATCGAGAGTGCCCAGCGCGGCAGCTGCTCGCCCGGATACCACTTGCCCTGGCCGAAATGCAGGAAGCCGCCCTGGCCGTATTCGGCGCGCAGCTTGTGCACGAGCTCGGTGGCGTAGCCGCGCTTGGTGGGGCCGAGCGCGTCGGTGTTCCACTCGGGCGCGTCGCGGTCGGTGGTGGCCACGTAGGTGGGCTCGCCGCCCATGGTCAGGCGCACGTCGCCGGCCTTCAGGCGCGCATCGACCGCGTCGCCCAGGGCCAGCACCTCGGCCCACTGGTCTTCGGTGTAGGGCTTGGTGACGCGTGGCGATTCGTAGATGCGCGTGACCTTCATCTCGTGGCCGAACTCGACCTCGGATTCGTCGACCCCGCCCTCGATGGGCGCGGCGCTCGAAGGCGTGGGCGTACAGGCCAGCGGGATGTGGCCTTCACCGGCCAGCAGGCCCGATGTGGCGTCGAGGCCGATCCATCCGGCGCCGGGCAGGAACACCTCGCACCAGGCGTGCAGGTCGGTGAAGTCGACGGTGGTGCCGCTCGGGCCGTCGAGCGCCTTCACGTCGGGCGTGAGCTGGATCAGGTAGCCCGAGACGAAGCGCGCGGCCAGTCCGCAGTGGCGCAGCAGCTGCACCAGCAGCCAGCCCGAGTCGCGGCAGGAGCCGCTGCCGTTGGTGAGCGTTTCTTCCGGCGTCTGCACGCCGGGCTCCATGCGGATGAGATAGTTGACGTCCTTCTGGACCTGCTGGTTGATGCCGACCAGGAAGTCGATGGTGCGCTGCTCCTTGCGGTCGATCTTGTCGAGGTAGGCCTGCAGCAGCGGCGTGACCGGGTCGGCCACGAGGTAGGGCGCGAGCTCCTCGGCCTGCGAGGGCTTGTACTTGAAGGGGAAGTTCTCGGCCTGCGGCTCGAGGAAGAAGTCGAAGGGGTTGTAGACCGCCATCTCGACCACGAGGTCGACAGTGACCTTGAACTCGCGCGTCTTCTCGGGAAACACGAGCCGCGCCTGGTAGTTGGCGAACGGGTCTTGCATCCAGTTGACGAAGTGCTCGGCCGGCTCGACGCGCAGCGAATACGAGATGACGTTGCTGCGGCAATGCGGCGCGGGCCGCAAGCGCACGACCTGCGGGCCCAGCTGCACCAGGCGGTCGTACTTGTAGTGGGTGACGTGGTGGAGAGCGGCGTGAATGGACATGCGTTTTTGTGTGCAGAGCTGGCAGATTGCATCGAGAAGATGTCTCTGGTGAGACGCATACTAGCCCAGATGCTTAGCAATTAACGCGCCACTGAGCGTGAGTCTGGGGAGGGTTTGCATCATGGTTTCGGGAGTCGTCCGATGACGCCGTCGCGTGCGTCCGGCAGTGCCGTGGGCGGGGCTCGCGCGTTCGCCGCGCTGGGTGGTTCGCTCGTCGGGGCGGCCTTGCAGTTGCAGCAGGAAGCGCTCTGGCCGGCATGGATCTACATGGGCTTGTCGGGCCTCGGCGTCGCCGCTGCATGGTGGCGGCGCATGCCGGGCAGGGCGCTCGTGATCGTCGCCTTCGCATGTGGCGCAATGGCCGGCGCGGGGCTCGCTGGATGGCGCGCGACGGCCTACCTGGGCGGCGCGCTCGACCCGTCGCTCGAAGGGCGCGACCTCCGGCTCACGGGCGTCGTGTCGGAGATGCCCCAGCGCAGCGAAGCCGGAACGCGGTTTCGTCTCGATGTCGAGTCCGCGCGCTGGGCCGACCCGGAAATCGCCGGACTACCTGCCGTACCCGATCGCATCGCCCTCGGCTGGTACGCCGACGGCTCCAGCCTGTGGAGCCGGGCTTCCGGGAGCCCGATGCCGTCGTCGGATACCAACCGCTTTCCGCACGCCGGCGAGCGATGGCAGCTCACAGTGCGCCTGAGAGCACCCCACGGCAACCGCAACCCCCACGGTTTCGACAGCGAACTCTGGATGTGGGAGCAAGGCCTCCACGCCAGCGGCCATGTACGAACAGGCGCGCGCGACGCCGATCCCGTGCTGCTGGAAAACACCTGGTGGCATCCCGTCGAGAGAGCTCGCGAGGCGGTGCGCGATGCCGTCTTCGAGCGCGTGCCGGACCGCGCCAGGGCCGGCGTGATCGCGGCCCTGGTCACCGGCGACCAGGGCGCCATCGACCGTGCGGGCTGGGACGTGTTCCGCGCCACGGGCGTGGCGCACCTGATGTCGATCTCCGGCCTCCACGTCACGATGTTCGCCTGGCTGGCGGCCCATGCCGTGGGCCTGCTCTGGCGGCGGGGCACGCGGCTGATGCTGTGCCTGCCCGCGCAGCAGGCCGCGCTGGTCGGCGGCGTGCTGCTGGCCACGCTCTATGCGCTTTTCAGTGGCTGGGGCGTGCCCGCGCAGCGCACGGTCTGGATGCTTGCGACGGTCGGGCTGCTGCGCCTCACGGGCCGGCGCTGGCCGTGGCCGAACGTGTGGCTGCTGACGGCCGCCGTGGTGGTCGCGCTCGACCCGTGGGCCCTGATGCAGGCCGGCTTCTGGCTGAGCTTCGTGGCAGTGGGCGTGCTCTTCGCCACGGATGGGCCGTCGGACGGGCAGAAGGCCGGCGCGGCCCTGCGCATGCTCCGGTTCTTCCGCGAGCAATGGACCATCACGCTGGCGATCACGCCCTTGAGCCTGCTGCTGTTCCAACAGGTGTCGCTGGTCGGGCTGCTGGCCAATGCCGTGGCGATTCCGTGGGTCACGCTCGTCATCACGCCGCTTGCCATGCTCGGCGTGTTCGTTCCCACGCTGTGGGATCTCGCGGCCTGGGCCGTGCATGTGCTGGCGCTCCTGCTGCAATGGCTGGCCGGCCTGCCTCATGCCACGCTGTCTATGGCGGCGCCTCCGCTGTGGATGGCCGCCTGCGGCGTGGGCGGTGGCGCGCTGCTGGCGATGCGGCTGCCATGGTCGCTGCGCAGCCTCGGCGTTCCTCTGCTCCTGCCGGTGCTGCTTTGGCAGGCGCCCCGGCCCGCGGTGGGCGAGTTCGAGCTGCTCGCAGCCGACGTGGGCCAGGGCAACGCGGTGCTGGTGCGCACCGCCACGCACAGCCTGCTCTACGACGCCGGTCCGCGCTACAGCCTGGAGAGCGACGCGGGCCATCGCGTGCTCGTGCCGCTGCTGCGGGCCTACGGCGAGCGCCTCGACACGCTGGTGGTGAGCCATCGCGATGCCGATCACATCGGCGGCGCGCCCGCAGTGCTCGCGATGCAGCCGGGCGCCGCGCTGCTGAGCTCCATCGAGGCCGCGCACCCGCTGCAGGCGGTGCGCCCGGCACGGCGCTGCGAGGCCGGGCAGGCGTGGACCTGGGACGGCGTGCGCTTCGAGGTGTTGCATCCGTTCGAGAGCGACTACAGGAGCTTCACCAAACCCAATGCCGTGTCGTGCGTGCTGCGCATCGACAACGGGCGCGCATCGGCGCTGCTGGCCGGTGACATCGAGCGGCTGCAGGAAACCGCGCTTGTCATGCGCACGCCGCAACTGCTGCGCGCCGACGTGCTGCTGGCGCCGCACCATGGCAGCAGGACTTCGTCGGGCGAAGCGTTTCTCGGCGCGGTCCAGCCTCGCATCGCGCTCGTGCAGGCGGGGTACCGCAACCGCTTCGGCCATCCGGCGCCGGAGGTGGTCGCGCGCTACCTGGACCGGGGCGTGCAGCTGGTCGAGAACACCCGCTGCGGCGCCGCGCATTGGAGCAGCGCCCGTCCCGCCGAGGTGGCCTGCGAGCGCGAGCGCCGCGCCCGGTATTGGCAGCATCGCTTGTCTCCGTCGGAGCCGCCGGATTCTTGAAATCGTGAACTAATTGTCAAAAGTAGCTTGAAAGTACTCTTTTTATGAATCCACGCGGGGGCCTTCCGCGTTGTATCGTTTGGCTACAACTCGACAACCAGGGGGCAACATGTACAACCGTCCACGCTTCAGGTGGGGCATGACTGCGGGGTGCGTTTCATGACGACAGCGGTTCCGGCCATCACCAGCGTGAGCGCCGCGCCTGCGCCGGGCGCGCGGCTCAAGATGCACCGCGAAGGTCCGGTGCTCGTGCTCACGCTGAGCAATCCGACTGCGCGCAATGCGATCAATCCGTCGGTCTATCGTGCAGCCGCCAAGGCGATGCGGGCCACCTCGGGCTTTCGCACGGTGCGCGCAATCGTCCTGTGCGGCGAGGGCGAACACTTCAGCGGCGGCGGCGACCTCCGCCGCCTTGCGCGGCAACGCAAGCTGCCGGCCTCCGAGCAGCACGGCCACATCGGCGCGCTGCACGAATGGATCATGGCGATACAGGAGGCGCCCCAGCCCGTCATCGCGGCGGTGGAGGGCGCGGCGATGGGCGGCGGCTTCTCGCTGTGCCTGGCCTGCGACCTGATCGTGGCGGCCGAGGACGCGAAGTTCGCAATGTCGTACGTCAACGTCGGCCTGTCGCCCGACGGCGGCGGCACCGATTCGCTCGTGCGCGCGCTGCCGCCGCAGGCCGCGCTCGAGATGCTGCTCGACGGCACGCCCTGCACCGCCGGGCGGCTGCACGAGCTGGGCGTGGTCAACAAGGTCGTGCCGCACGGGGAAGCCTGCACCACGGCTCTCGCCTGGGCGCAGCAACTCGCGCGCGGCCCGTTCGAGGTGCAGGCGCGCATCAAGCAGCTGGTGTATTCGGCGCGCGGACGCAGCCGGCGCGAGCAGCTCGAGGCCGAGCGCGAGTCCTTCCTGGCCAGCCTCTACGGCGACGAGAGCGGGGAGCGCATCAAGGAATTTCTGTCGCCCCGCAAGAAGCAGGAAACGAGCGAGGAGGGCCCCGCGACCTGAGCGCGGAAAGATCATCCGACCCGTCTCCGGCCTTGGCATCAGGGGTTCTACTGGCCCTGAACTTGCTAAGCTATGAACTCAAGGAGATTGGTCGTTCCATGCACAAATTTGACGAGATGTACGAGCAGCTTCCCTACGCTGGAGCTGCGATCCGACAGCATTACAAGCGCTACGACCAATGGCTCGCGAAGCAACCCGGTGAGGTGATGCGTTCGCGACGCGAAGAGGCGGAAATGATCTTCCGCCGGGTCGGCATCACCTTCGCGGTGTACGGCGCCAAGGACGAGGACGGCTCCGGCACCGAGCGGCTCATACCGTTCGACCTGCTGCCTCGCATCATTCCCGCCCACGAGTGGGCGAGCATGGAAAAAGGGCTGGTGCAGCGCGTCACGGCGCTCAACCGCTTTCTTCACGATGTCTACCACGACCAGGAAATCATCAAGGCCGGCATCATCCCGGCCGAGCAGATCCTGAACAACGCCCAGTTCCGCCCCGAGATGATGGGCGTGAACGTGCCGCACAACGTCTACTCGAACATCTCCGGCATCGACATCGTGCGTGCCCCCGATGCCTCGGGCAACGGCGAGTACTACGTGCTCGAAGACAACCTGCGGGTGCCAAGCGGCGTGAGCTACATGCTCGAGAACCGCAAGATGATGATGCGGCTCTTCCCGGAGCTCTTCAACCAGAACCGCATCGCGCCGGTCGCGCACTACCCCGACCTGCTGCTCGAGACCCTGCGCGCCAGCGCGCCGCCGGCCACGGCCGAGCCCACGGTGGTGGTGCTCACGCCCGGCATGTACAACAGCGCCTACTTCGAGCACGCCTTCCTCGCCCAGCAGATGGGCGTGGAGCTGGTCGAGGGGCAGGACCTGTTCGTCAAGGACAACTTCGTCTACATGCGCACCACGCGCGGGCCGAAGCGAGTCGACGTCATCTACCGCCGCGTGGACGACGACTTCCTCGACCCCGAGGTGTTCCGGCCTACGTCGACGCTGGGCTGCTCGGGCCTGATGCGCGCATACCGCGACGGCAACGTCGTCATCTGCAATGCGGTGGGCACCGGCGTGGCCGACGACAAGTCGATCTACCCCTACGTGCCGAAGATGGTGGAGTTCTACCTCGGCGAGAAGCCGATCCTGAAGAACGTGCCCACCTACATGTGCCGCAACAAGGACGAGCTGCAATACACGCTCGACAACATGAAGGACCTGGTCGTCAAGGAAGTGCACGGCGCCGGCGGCTACGGCATGCTGATCGGCCCGGCCGCCACGCAGGCCGAGATCGAGGACTTCAAGAAGGCCGTGATCGCCAAGCCCGACGGCTACATCGCCCAGCCCACGCTGAGCCTTTCGACCTCGCCCACCTTCGTCGACGCCGGCATCGCGCCGCGCCACATCGACCTGCGGCCCTTCGTGCTCTCGGGCAGCGAGGTGCAGATGGTGCCCGGCGGCCTCACGCGCGTGGCGCTGAAAGAAGGCTCGCTGGTGGTCAACTCGTCGCAGGGCGGCGGCACCAAGGACACCTGGATCCTCGAGGCCGACCGAACCCCCAAGCCCAAGGCTGCGGCCGAGCAGTCGCAAAGCCAATCGTAGGAGGACAACGAAGATGCTGTCACGTACCGCCGACCATCTCTACTGGATGTCCCGCTACACCGAGCGCGCGGAGAACACCGCGCGCATGCTGGACGTCAACTACCAGACCTCGCTCTTGCCGCAGTCCGCCGAAGTGGCCAAGTACGGCTGGCAGGGCGTGCTTTCCATCAGCGAGCTGCTGCCCTGGTACAACCAGAAGTACGACCAGATCGCGCCCAAGGAGGTGATGGAGTTCATGGTCAAGGACGAGAGCAACGCCTCGTCGATCGTCTCCTGCCTCAAGGCCGCTCGCGAGAACGCTCGCGCCGTGCGCGGCGCGCTCACCACCGAAGCCTGGGAAACGCAGAACACCACCTGGCTCGAAGTCAACCGCATGCTGCGCTCGGGCGACTTCGAGCGCGACCCCGGCCAGTTCTTCGAATGGGTCAAGTTCCGCTCGCACCTGTCGCGCGGCGTCACGCTGGGCACCATGCTGCAGGACGAGGCCTTCTACTTCTCGCGCCTCGGCACCTTCCTGGAGCGCGCCGACAACACCGCGCGCCTGGTGGACGTGAAGTTCCACGCCCTCAACAGCGAGTTCTTCGGCGCCGCCACCGAGGAGGATCAGGAATACGACTTCTATCACTGGAGCGCGATCCTGCGCAGCGTTTCGGCCTTCGAGGTCTATCGCAAGGTGTACCGCGACGTGATCAAGCCCGAGCGCGTGGCGGAGCTGCTCATTCTTCGCGCCGACATGCCGCGCTCGCTGCACGCCAGCCTGGTCGAGGTGGTCAACAACCTCGCGAAGGTGCAGAACGAGCAGAGCGCCGAAACCCAGCGCCGCGCCGGAAAGCTGCTTGCCGATCTGCAATATGCGCGCGTCGACGAAATTCTGGCGACGGGGCTGCATGCGTATCTCACGCAATTCCTCGATCGCGTGAATGAGCTGGGTGTGCGGATCAGCCAGGATTTTCTGGTTCCGGCGCATTGATTGGGAATGCGGAGGCTTCATCCTTTTCCGGGGGTGAAGCCTGCCTAGCTTGATGCGAATTTTTGACAATTGTTGACGGGTCGATCTCCGTTAATAGAAACTTAATAAATAAGGATTAACTCAACGGAATTGAGCAAATTCTGTCGTTGAAAAGCATGTATTAATTCCTTGAAAGCAAGCGCCGCTCTTTCATAATCGCGCCCCTGCAGCTTTCATTTCGTCACAGATTTGACTGCGAAATGACAACTACCAGGGAGCGTCAGAAGAATGAATCGGCACTTGCACCGCGTGGTCTTCAACGCGGCCAGAGGGATGCGCATGGCGGTCCAGGAAACGGCCGCCAGCACCGGCAAGGGCGCCAGCAAAGCGACGAGTGCTGGTGTCTCCGTCGCCATCGCAGGCGCGTTGATGGCAATGTCGACGCAGGCGCAAATCGTCGGCGCTCCCAACGTCTCCGGCAATCTTCGCCCGACCGTGCTGGTGGCGCCCAACGGCGTGCCGCTGGTCAATATCCAGACGCCTTCCGCCGCAGGTGTCTCGCGCAACGTCTACAACCAGTTCAACGTCGGTGCGAACGGCGCCATCCTGAACAACAGCCGGGTGAACGTGCAGACCCAGCTGGGCGGGTTTGTCCAGGGCAATCCCAGCCTGGCTACTGGCCCCGCACGGATCATCCTCAATGAGGTCAACGGCGGAACGCCCAGCCAGCTCCGCGGCTACATCGAAGTGGGTGGCCAGCGCGCCGAAGTGATCATCGCGAACCCGGCGGGCATCAGCGTCGATGGCGGTGGCTTCATCAATGCCAGTCGCGCCACGCTCACTACCGGCACGCCGCAGTTCAACGCCGTCGGCGGCCTCGACAGTTTCCTTGTTCGTGGCGGCACCGTCACCATCGACGGCGCGGGCCTCGATGCCAGCAAGACCGACTACGCCGCCATCCTCGCGCGCGCCGTGCAGGCCAATGCGAGCATCTGGGCCAGCGAGCTCAAGGTGGTGACCGGCGCAAATCAGATCAGCGCCGACCATGGCCAGATCACGCCCACGGCGGGTACGGGCGCTGCTCCGACCTTTGCGCTCGACGTTGCTGCATTGGGCGGCATGTACGCAAACAAGATCGTCTTGATCGGGAGCGAGGCCGGCCTGGGCGTGCGTAACGCGGGCAGCATCGGCGCCGGTGCTGGGGGGCTTGTCGTTACGGCGGCAGGCCGCCTCGAGAACATCGGCACGCTGGAGGGTCAACGCGTCGAACTGACCACGCCTGGCGATATTTCGAATCGTGGAGGCACGATCCGCCAGGGCAGCTCGGCGGGCCTGACGATTGCTTCGCCGGTCTTGAGCAATACCAACGGTGGGGTGATCGGTGCTGAGCCTGTGAGTGCCAGTGCAAGCGGCGGCGGCGCGGCAACTCCTGGGACCCCGACACCAAGCGGCGGTGGAGGCTCGGCCACACCATCGACAACGGCCGCTGGTGGCACCAGCACCGGTGGCGCGTCCACTCCTACAACGTACACACCGCCCATGCCGGGCGTCATCACTGCCGGTGGCACCATCTCCAACGATGGAGGCAGGATCTACGCGGGCGGCCCCATCACGCTCAACACACCGCAGATCAACAACGCAGGCGGCTCGCTCAATGTCGCGACGATGGCGGTGAGCGGTCCGAACTTCAGCAATGCGGGCGGCACGCTCAACGTCAGCAACAGCTTTAGCGCCAGCGTCGGACAACTGGACAACACGGGTGGCAAGCTGAATGTCGGCTCGTTGAACATCGCCGCTAGCGGCGACCTGATCAACGCTGATGGCGTATTGAGCAGTGCCACCGATGCCAACCTCACGGTCGGCGGCAAGATCGAGAACACGCGCGGATCAATCTCGGTAGCAGGCGCGCTGACAGCGAACGTGGCTGGGGCCACCATCAGCAATAGCGGCACCTTAGCTGCCAATCAGGCGCTGACCCTAAACACGAGCTCGCTGGAGAATGCCGGCGGTAGCATCCAGTCCGCACAGGGCGGCGTGCAGCTCGGGGTGACCAACGCCCTGACCAACGGCACCGGCGGCAGTATCAACGCAGCCACGGACCTGGGTATTCAGGCCGGTTCGCTTGCCAACGGCGGCAGCCTGCGCAGTGGCAATGATGCCAACATCGCAGTCGGCGGTGCGCTGACCAATGACGGCAGCGTCACGGCGGGCCGCAACACCACGATCACGGCAGGCAGCGTGCAGAGCGCGACGGCCAGCGTGCTCGGCGCTGGCATCCAGAGCGACGGCAAGCTTGGCGGGGCTGGCGATCTGCGCGTCACCACCACCGGCGCACTGGTCACCAACGGCACAAATCTCGCGGGCGGCAACGCCACTCTCCAAGGCACGAGCGTCGATCTGTCGACCAGCCAGACCAGCGCCGCCAACATCGCGGTCACGGCCACACAGAGCAATGTCATCACCAGCAAGGCCACGGTGGTCACCCCCGGCACGCTGGCAATCACCGCCAATAGCAACGCCGCGCAAACCCTCGTCAACGACGCTGGCCAGCTCAACGCCGGCCAGTTGCAGATCAATGTCTCGAACCTTGCGAACACGAACAATGCCGAGATCGTGCAAACAGGGACGGGCACGACGACTATCGCCACCAGCGGCACGCTGAACAACGACGGCAGCCGCATCGCCAGCAACGGCCAGGATCTCACGCTGCAGGCCACGGCCATCACCAGCAACGGGGGCAAGATCGAGCATGCCGGCACCGGCACCCTGGCCATCGCAGGCGGCAGCTTCAATGGTGCCAACGGCCAGATCACGACGAACAACGCGTTGGTCGTCGCCATGTCAGGGACCTTCAACCAAGACGGTGACAAAGCCGCAGCCAGTGCCAAGCAAATCACCATCGACGCTGGCTCCTTGAGCAGTCGCGGCGGCCGGATCGTCCAGACCGAAGCCGATGCCACGCGCATCACCATCGTTGGCGCATTGGACAACAGCAATGCGGGTGTCATTGCCAGCAATGGAAACACGACCATCGCAGCCGGCAGCTTGTCGAACCAAAGCGGTTCCATCCGTGCTGCGGAAACGTCCAGCCTCGCCCTGAACGTGGGAGGCCTGCTGGACAACAGCAACAAGGGGGTGATCGGCGCGGGCGGCAACACATCCGTTACGGCGGGCAGCCTCAACAACAATGCGGGCAGCGTGACCGCAGTCGGCGATCTCAGCGCCACCATCGCTGGCGCGGCCACGAACGTCGGCGGCACGCTCGCAGCTAACGGCAACACCACGGTCAGCGCCGCCAGCCTGGACAACAGCAAGGGGACGACGGGCGCCGTCAATGGCAATCTGGGTGTCACAACCTCGGGCCAGACGATCAACAACGGTGGCACTTTGCAAGCTGGCGGCGTCACCACCTTGAGCAACGGCGGTCTGGTCAATCAAGGCGGCAAGGTCTTCGGCAACAGCCTGAGCATCGACACACACAAGAACGCCTTGGACAACAGTGCGAGCGGTACGATCGCTGCGACGACCACGGTAGCCATCAGCTCGGGCGCTCTTTCCAACGATGCCGGCCTGGTGCAAAGCGGTGGCGCCATGATCATCAACACGAATGGTCAGAGCCTGAGCAACACCAACGCGGCAGGCTACAGCAGTAAGCAGGGTGGCATCACCAGCGCCGACGCGCTCGACCTGAAGACCGGCGCGATCAACAACTCGGCCGGCTTCATCGGCTCGAAGAACGCTCTCACGGCCGACATCCAGAAGTTTTCAAACGCTGCGGGCGGTCAGGTCATCGGACAGTCTGCCGTTGCCATCAACACCAACGGCGCGAGCTACGACAACAGCGGCGGCAAGACGCAGGCTGTGGGCAATCTGTCGATCAACGCGGGTGACATCCAGAATGTTGGCGGCCTCATGCGCTCTCTGGCAACCACCAGCCTGAATGCCGATTCCATCGTCAATACGAATACGCTGGGCACAGATCAGGGCATCGACGGCAAGAGCGTTGCCATCGGCACTGGCAATCTGAACAACGACGCCGGGGCGATTCGGGCTGACGTCAACGCGACGGTCACCAGTGGTGGCACCGTCACGAATACCAGCAATGGCCTAATCTCGGCCGGTGACACCCTGAGCATCGTCGATCCGAATCGCGCGAACCCTGCTGCGAAGTCGCTGAGTGTCGTGAACACAGGCGGCAATCTGATCTCAGGCACGGCTGCCGTGCTCGGCGCGGATGGCAAGGTACAGACCGCAGCCTTCGGCAAGCTGGCAATCGACGCTAGTGGTTTCAGCGGTGACGGCTCTACCGTGGGCGTCAATGACCTGAGCATCGCCCTGACGCAGGACGTGACGAATAACGTCGAAGTCAAGGCCGGGCGCAATCTGACCTATGCGACCACCGGCAAGCTAACCAACAACGGCAAGCTGCTCGCAGGTGGCACGGCCACGGCCAGCGGCACCGACGTCGAGAACACCGCCAACGCCGAAATCACGGGCAAGACGACGATTGTCAATGCGGCGGGGACGCTGACCAATCGTGGGTTGATCGATGGCGTCGACACGCAACTCAACGGAGGGACCGTCAACAATCTCGGCACTGGCCGCATCTACGGCGACGCGATCTCCGTGGCCGCTGGCACGCTCAACAATGATTCAGAGACGGTCAATGGGGCGACCAAGGCCGGGACTATTGCGTCACGGGGTGATCTTGACATCGGTGCTCAGAACATCATGAACCGCGAGCACGCGCTGCTCTTCAGCGCTGGCGACATGTTCATCGGTGGCGGCCTCGATGCCAACCGCTATGCCACTGGCAAGGGCGCCACGCTCAACAATCTGAGTGCCACGATCGAATCGCTGGGCGACATGAACATCGCCATGGGGTCGATCAACAACTTCGACAACCACTTTGCTGTCGTGCGTACCAGCAGCGGCCCGGTCAACGACAAGTACACCATCACCCCGCTCGGCGGCATTGAGATGCCTTACGACCAATTTGTGCTGGATCGCGGCAACCGGGTGTGGTCCACCATCGTGAATGGTCAGGTGCTGACTGGTAAAGGATGGATCGAGCGTCAATACACAACCACCACCGAAATCGATCAACCGGCCAATCCGCCAGACCCTGGACGCATCTACTCGGGCGGCAACATGACCATCGACGGCAAGTTGCACAACCGCGACAGCCAGGTCATGGCGGGCGGTACGTTCACCATTGATCCGGCCAATGTCGACAACACCCCCACGCAGGGTCAGCGCATCGTGACCGTCAGTGGCCTGCAAGCCTATGCGCCGCCGCAGCCGGGCAGCCAGGTCATCGGCAGCTTCATTCCGGAGCAGAAGTCGATCTACACCATCGACGTGGGGACGAGTTGCATCAACACTTGCACCGATGTGACTCCGTCGGGTACGAAGATCAGTGGGGCACAGGGCGTCTCGGTCAGCGATCGGGCTGGCGCTGCTGGCTCGGTGACGGCGGGAACACGTGCACGCGCCATCGTCGAAGTGCCTTCCGCGGTTGGTGGAGTCATCAAGACAGGCGGAAATTCTGCCAATGGTGCAGGTGGTGCTGATGGCGCTTCTGGCACCGGCGGAACCGCCACGATTCCGCTGGTCGTGCGCACCAGCCTGCCCAACACGACCATCCCCACCGCCAGCTTGTTCAATATCCGCGGGGGTGGCGGCTATCTGATCGAGACCGATCCACGCTTCGCCAGCTACCGCAACTGGCTCAGCAGCGACTACCTTTTGAACAACCTCGGGCTGGACCCCAACAACATCCTCAAGCGTCTGGGCGATGGTTTCTACGAGCAGAAGCTCATCCGTGAGCAAGTCGCGCAGCTCACGGGGTATCGCTTCCTTGACGGCTACTACAGTGACGAAGAGCAATACGCGGCACTGATGAACGCCGGCGCGACCTTTGCCAAGGAATACGGTCTGCGCCCCGGCATCGCGCTCACGCCGGCGCAGATGGCCCAGCTCACCAGCGATATCGTCTGGTTGGTGGAGCAGACCGTGACGCTGCCGGACGGAACGACGCAGCAGGTCCTGGTGCCACAGGTCTACGTGCGCGTGCAGCCCGGCGACATTACCGGATCGGGCAGCGTGCTGTCAGCCGACCGAATGATCATAAAGGGTGCTCCAGGCGCCGGTGACTTGACCAATAGCGGCACCATCGCGGGCCGCACGCTGGTGGACATCAAGGCCGACAACATCAACAACCTCGGTGGGCGTATCGCGGGCGGCAGCGTTGCGCTAGACGCTAGGAATGACATCAATAACATCGGGGGCCTGATCACTGGGGCCAACTCGGTGTCGTTGAAGGCCGGCAACAACATCAACATCGAGACGACGACCAAGACGCAAAACGGCTGGTTCGCCAACAACACCAACATCGACCGCGTGGCGGGTGTTTACGTTACCAACCCTGGTGGAACGTTGATTGCAAGCGCGGGCAATGACGTCAATGTCATCGGCGGCATCCTGTCGAACAAGGGCGCGAACAGCTTCACCTCGGTCACGGCGGGCAAGAACATCAACCTGGCCACCGTCACCGAATCCAGCAGTCGGCTGTCGGTCATCAACGCCCATACCTATACCGGAGACGCCGTAAGCAAGGAGACGGGCAGCACCATCTCAGGCAATGGTACGGTGTTGCTCAATGCCAAGGGCGGCGACATCAACGCCCGTGCAGCCACCGTGGACGCCGGCAGCGGCCTGTTGAGCCTCACGGCAGCCAATGACATCAACATCACCTCGGGTGTTGATGCCAGGGCTTCCATCGGGGGCGGCCAATCGACCAACAAGAGCTTCCTGAAGTCCACCACGACCACGTTTACGGGCGAGGCCAGCGCGAGTGCCAGCATCGGCAGCAGCTTCACGGGTGGGGTTGTCTCGATGGACGCGGCCAACAACCTCAACATCGAGGGGGCGCGGATCGCTGGGCGCGATGGTGTCGCGCTTCATGGTGGCAACAGCGTCAATATCTACGAAGCGCGCAATACCGTCAGCGTCAGTTCAGGCCTCGAAAAGAAGACCTCCGGCCTGAACTTCAACCCCACGCTCGGCGCAGTCATTGGCCCGAGAGGAAGCGGCAACACACTGGAGATCAAGACCGACACCGCCGCGCCAACCACCATCAGTAGCCAAAACGGTGGCGTCCTGATCGAAGGCGGCGTGGTGAACATGCGCGGCGTGCAGGTTGATGCGGCCAAGGACATCAAGATTGAAGGCACCGACGTCAACATTGCCGCTGCGGAAAACCGACTGAACGTCAATTCCAGCGAATCGAGCCGGGGTGGCACCTTCAATGCGGTTGGCTTCCATTCTTTCGGCAAGGGCATCAATGCCAAGCTGACCGACAAGATGGAAAGCTCCGCCACGTCGCTGACGGACACCACGCTCAACGGGGCGAACGTCAGCATTGCAGCCATCGGCACCCCAGGCAGCGCGGGCGGAACGTTGAATCTTGCAGGGACCACGGTCAACACGCCAGGCACGCTGACTCTCAAGGGGGATCAGGTCAATCTGCTTCCGCAACTGACGGAGACCAGCGTGCGCAACACCAGCCAGGGCGGTGACGTCGCCTGGCAGAAGACCACGGACAAGGGAAACACCGACCAGAAGCTGAACTACAACCAACTGAACTTCGGAAAATTGGTGATCGACGCCAATCACGTCCAGGTGGGCTTGAATGCCAAGGACAGCGTTGAAGCACTGGGTAAGCAGCCCGGGATGGATTGGGTCAATCAGCTCCAGAACGATCCCAAGATCAAGGACAAGGT
Organism: Variovorax gossypii; assembly: GCF_003965815.1. Lineage (GTDB taxonomy): Bacteria > Pseudomonadota > Gammaproteobacteria > Burkholderiales > Burkholderiaceae_C > Variovorax > Variovorax gossypii. Next base: position 256,231 of record NZ_RXOE01000008.1, read on the forward strand.
TGACTGGGCCAAGGTCGAGGAAGCGCACAAGAACTGGGACTATCGTCAGCAGGGCTTGACGCCTGCAGCGGCGGCAGTGATCACGGTGGTTGTGGCCTACTTCACGGCAGGCGCTGCGTCGGGGGCCGGCGAAGCGGCGGGCAGCTCTTTGGGCGGGCTCGAGACGATCACGCTTGCGGACGGCGCCGCGTTCACAGGTGGCCTTACAACGACTGGGACCATCATCAGCGGCGCAGTGACTGCAGGTGTTACGGCGCTCGCGAGTCAAGCAACTGTTGCGTTGATCAATAACCAAGGCGACATCGGGAGGGCATTGCACGACCTGGGTAGCAACGCCAATGTCCGAAGCCTGCTGACAGCCATCGTCACCGGAGGTGCTCTTGCTGGATTGAATATGAACCCGACCGGCCTGCCTACGGCTGGCGGGGGCAGCCAGGAGTTCCTTACCCAGCTGGGGCAAAACTTGCAGGCTGGTGCAGCTCGTGCGGTGATCGGAACGGCTATCAATGGCGGCAGCCTCGAAAAGAACCTGAAAGACGCGCTCAAAACAAGCATCCTTGATACCGTTGCCGCTCAGGCAGCGAATGCGATCGGGAACTGGAAAGACGCGGGGAAGCTGGACGAGTTCACCAACAAGGTCGCGCATGCGATTGCGGGGTGCATGGTCGGAGCTGCAAGGACAGGTGATGCGGGCGGATGCGGTGCGGGCGCACTGGGAGCGGCCGTTGGGGAGATGGCCGCCGAGGTCTATGGAAGGCAGGCTGACACGGTGCAGTTCGCGGCCATGATCAGCGCGATGGCAGCTGCGATCACGGGGGCGGATGCAGCGCAGATAAATCTCGCAAGCGCTGCCGGCGGCAATGCTGCGGCCAACAACTATCTGAATCATCCGGATGCAGTGAAGCTTCGTGAACTCACGGCCGCCTGCAAAACGAATTGCACGCCGAGTCAACGTGAACAGCTCGCCGACTTATTAATGAAGGACACGGCTTCCACTGCAGCTCTGAACAGCTGCGGAAATAGTCAAACCGCATATTGCCAGGCGGTTCGAGCTGATTTTTCTTCAGCAGTGGCCAGCTTCTTGCCGAACGACGACGATATCTGGAATTGGGCTCGCAAACAGGAGAGTGCTTCGGGAGGGCGATATTCTGCCGCTCAAATCTACGACGCCTATCGTACGAGTTTCATTCCTGGCGCTGTACCGAACATGTCAGTGGAGGATTTGACCGACGTAGCGGCGTGGATGAGAGGTCGAATCGTCGGTGACGGCAGCGCGAAGAACCCTGGGGAGGAGCCGCTCAGCGTCATAGCAATGGGCTGGGCGATGGGGAATTCTGCGTCTGCCCAAGGGGCGTTGATGTCCGTGACTGCAGCGGTTGCTGGCGTTATTCGAAGCGGAATGCGAACTGCCGGCCTAACATTTTCCAATGTAGGTGGAGCTACATCTGTAGAACCTGTCAAGCCATTGGATTTCAAGAGTGATCGCGCGTATGGTTCTTTTACGTACCAAGATGCGAATGGGAACCCTATTCCTGTCGCTGGCGGAGCACCGTTCACAATGCGTTGGCCCGTCACCAATGTCAAGGATGTACCTTCGTTTGTTCAAAGCGGAGAATACACATGTGGTGCTGCCTGCGCTGCGCGAATGGCGCAGGCAATGGGATACACGACAGTGACGGAGCAGACCATGATCAATGGTCTTGGCATTGGCACTACCACACCGGACGCAATAGCGAGAGAGCTTCGGGCTATTACTGGAAAGCCGATTCAAGGGGGCGTCTTAGATGTCAAAGTCGCGGAGATGACGGACCCACAAATTAGAGGGCTGGTTAATCAGCTCTCAGGAAAAGGAGATAGTCCTTATCTTTCTTTATTCGGCTCCTCTCCAACCATGGGAATGAAGAACGGGCATTGGGTAATAGTTGAAGGATTGGATTCTGCGGGAAACATCAAAATCCTCGATCCAGTAGGCAAGTCTTATACAATGACGCCTTCTTCTTTTAGATCGGCTTGGGAGGGCGGTGCAATCGTGAAATGACGAGCCATGGAAAGCAAACTCTTTTTTGATTTAATAGAAATTTCACGTACTTCGGACGAAAAGAAGATTGTGATTCTTTTCTCTGGGGTGGAGCATATTGTGCGGATCGAAAGGATTCGCGGAACCGATCTCTGGATCATCCCTACCGGGCAAAGTAAAGATATTTTCGGTGGAGACGATCATTTTGATGATCGCATATGGGGAAGGATTGAAAAGATTGGAGAGGATTTGAATGTTCGCCACCCAGTTCGACAGTTGAACTGGTCGGAACTTTCCGAGTGTCTAGCCAGAAATGGAGACTTGGATTTGCTGATTGAGGAAATGCTGAGAAATGGCAATGGGCCCAATTTGGATTGATTTTTCTCGATGCCTAAAGAATGCAGATTTTTGCGCTCCCCGATCTCCAAGCGGAATTTTCGTGCGAATCAATTTCTTAGCATCTCTTCTGGCGTTCAGCTTGTTGGTAGGCTGCGCCCGATCACCAGTTTCAACCGCGGTTCAACCGCCGGTGACTCGCATCATGGTCATTCCCGTGACCCCTATCACCAAGATGCATACCGAGAACAAGGGCATCCCGCTCGGGATCCTGTGGCAGTCGTTGGCCGACCGCATTAAGAGTTCGGACTTCGACAAACTCATGGAGACAGCGCGCAGGGACATGGGGCCGAAGCTGACGGTTGCACTGGTTCGTGAACTGATCGCTCAGGGTTATGACGCTCAGGTACTCGAAGGGGTAGTGAGGCCCGCAAATTCGCCGGATCGCATCGACTACTCGCGGCTGCCAACGACGGATCCAGTCCTGCACATCTACCTCAATGAGGTTGGTATGTACTCGGCACGCTTCTCCATGGACTATGTGCCACGTGTCAACTTGAGCGCGTACCTGCTACGTCCGTCAAACGAGGACGAGATTTACAGCGAGACCATCTACTACGGTGCGGACTCAAACGGAAACACGTCGAGCAGCATCCCAGCAGATGCTCGTCATCACTGGTCGAGCTTCAACGAAATGTATGAGCATCCAGAGCAGGTTTCGCAGAGCTACGACGTTGCGATCGATGCTCTGGCAGCAAAGATCGCCGCGAACATTCGAGCGCAAACTGCACCGCCGCCAAGAGCTGCTGTCACTGTCCACTGAATAGCTGAGTCTTGACCATCGTCTTGGTCAAGCGAAAGAGGGAGTCCGATTTGAAGCGCAACTTGTTGGCCGCAGCCATGGCGGCGGGACCGCTGTTGGCCTGGGCCCAGCAGTCACCCACCACTCCACTGCCCATCATCGAGCAGCAGCGCCAGCAAGAGCGTGAACGCGCACTGCGCGAGCAGAACGAGCGTACCGTCGACCAGCGCCCGCAGGCTGCGCCGCCTGCGCCTGTTCAGCGCATTCCAGAGTCCGAGTCCCCCTGCTTCCGAATCGGCCGCGTGCTGCTCGTTGGCGAACAGTCGGAATCTTTCCAATGGGCCGTTGCCGATTTGTTCGGTCCCGGCGGAAATGATTCACCTGTCGGCCGCTGCCTCGGCACGGCCGGCGTCAATGTCGTCCTCGCACGTGCACAGCAAGCAGTTATCGCCCGCGGATTCGTCACAACCCGAGTCCTCGCTGCGCCGCAGGATCTGTCCACAGGTACGCTGACACTCTCCCTGGTGCCCGGCCGCATCGCAGCCATCCGCACGACGCCTGATTCCTCCTCCACGCTGCTCGGCAGTTCCGCCTTGCTCGCCTCCGCAATCCCTGCTAATCCCGGCGACCTGCTGAACTTGCGCGACATCGAACAAGGCCTCGAAAACCTCAAGCGTTCCCCGACCGCAGAAGCCGACATCCAGATCGAACCGTCGACCGCCCTCAACGCCAAGCCCGGCGACAGCGATCTCGTCGTCAAGTACGTCCAATCCAAGAAATGGCGAGTCACCCTGAGCCTGGACGACAGCGGCACCGAAGCCACCGGCCGCTACCAGGCCGGTGCCACCCTGTCCCTGGACAACCCCTTCGGCCTGAACGACCTGTTCTACGTCAGCGCCAACCACAGCATCAACAACCACGTCTTCGGCGACCCGGCCAAAGGCACCGAAGGCCAGACTGTTCACTACTCGCTGCCGTATGGCTACTGGCTGCTGGGCCTCACGGCCTCCAACAGCCAGTACCACCAGAGCGTGGCCGGCCTGAACCAAAACTACGTCTACGCCGGCAAGTCTAACAACGCCGATGTCAAGCTCTCGCGCCTCGTCTACCGCGACCAGAGCCGCAAGACGAGCGTGGCGATCAAGGGTTGGCGCCGCGAGTCGCGCAACTTCGTGGACGACACCGAGGTCGAGGTGCAGCACCGCGTGGTCGGTGGCTGGGAGCTCAGCCTCAATCACAAGGAATACATCGGCGAGGCGACGCTCGAAGGCACGCTGGCCTACAAGCGCGGCACCGGCGGCTTCGGCTCGCGTACTGCACCGGAAGAGGAGTTCGGCGAAGGCACGTCGCGCCTGAAGCTCTACACCGCCGACATCAGCCTCAACGCACCGTTCAAGCTCGGCGAGCAGAAGATGCGCTACTCAGGTCTGATCCGAGCCCAATGGAACCGCACGCCGCTGACGCCGCAGGACCGCTTCGCCATCGGCGGGCGCTACACGGTGCGCGGCTTCGACGGCGAGACGAGCCTGATGGGCGAGCGCGGCTGGCTCATCCGCAACGACATCGGATGGGCCGTGGGGCAGAGCGGGGCGGAGCTGTACGTCGGTGCCGACTATGGCCATGTGGGTGGCCGCTCGACGGTCGACCTGCTCGGCCGAAGCCTGGCCGGCGCCGTCATTGGCGTGCGCGGCCAGTGGAGCAAGCTGAGCTACGACTTCTTCGTCGGCGCGCCGATCAGCAAGCCCGAGGGCTATCGCACCGCGAAGGTCACGCTGGGCTTCAATCTCAACGCAAGTTTCTAGTCAACTACAAATCAGAGGGAGAGTTCTTAATGGAAAAACAAGCAATCGCAAAAGCGGTGGTAATACTCGCAATCGGTGCACTTCATGGATGCGGCGGGGGCGGTAGCGGAGGAGGGGCCGTCTTCCCGGTAGCTACCGCACCTGTGGCTTCGCCGGCATCTGCCGAAGCCTCAGCTCAGGCGTCTGCACCAAGCCCGGCAGCTTCATCCGCCGCAGCACCGGCTCCAGCCGCAGTTCCCGTTGCATCTCTTCGCCGGGCCCTCGACACCGTCAGTCCCGTTGCGGCGAACGGAGATCTTGATGTCGAGTTGTCTCCGGCGTTTGCCTCGGCTGTCGTTGTGACCTATTCGCTCGAGAATCCCGATGGCACGAATGCGGGGACAGTCTCGTTGCGAGGCGGCTCTGCCGGGCTGTTCTTCCCGCGTACCGCCAATCTGGTCAAGCTGCTCATGCCCAAGGTCAATCCGGGTTCTTATGTACTGAGAGCAAAAGGTCAGATCCTCAATCTAGCCACGGCAACCTCGACTTACGTCGAGGCGACCATGCCAGTTGAGTTGAACACGCTCTCGTTGAATCTGGCGAGCCTGAGCTACTCGTCAGGCCTGGTTATCGGCGGATCTTCGCGCTTCCTGTCTCTGACCTATACCAGCGATGTCAATGGCACCTTGTTCTTCTATCCGACCGGTCAGGCGTTCGGGGTGTGTGCGTCGAAAACTGCTGCAGAACTCGCATTGGTGCCAGACGTCAAGACCTTTGCAGTCACCGGCTCTGCAAACTCTTCCTCTGGCGCATTGACGTCGGCTACATCATTTGCTGATGCCGATACGGGTTGTCTGCAATTTGTCCGCGCCAGCGACTCCGTGGCGGAAGCACCGTACACCTTCAATTTCCGCTATCAACCGCTGCCGACTTCGGGCGATCTGATTTTTTCCCTGAACGCAGACCCTGCGGCCATTGCCAAGAACGCCATCGGCCTGATGTCGATGCCTCGAAGCGGAAATTCGAGTGGCTTCTTCGATTGGCTGGAGCGTCGACAAGTTTTCACTTCCGGTGACGTGCCCCAGCAGACGACCGCCAACAGCGCGCGCATCAGCCTGGAGCAGGCGGGCGGGACTTGGCAATACAGGCTGACCGCACCAGTGGCGACTGATCATCCGTACTACGTTGCGAAGATCGAAGGGCGTCCTCCGCTGGTCTTTTTTGTCAAACCCTGACTTCATGCCGCGTTGTTTGCGGTAGCGAGCAAATACAGCGCTGCCCGATAGGCCTGCGCTTATATGGAGCTTGACTTCTGGGTACCCGGATGTCGTCGAAATGATCGTGCGGGACCAGCGCAGCAGGCACTGGTCTCCTTGCAGATAACGGCCGCGCATCGGCCCCGATGAACCGTTCAAGCTCGATGAGCAAGCCGAGCTACGACCTTTTCGTCGGTACACCAATCTGCGAGGCGGAGGGTCATCGCACTGCGAAGGTCAGGCAGGGATTCAATTTCAACGCGAGTTTTTAACAAAAGGGGGAGTGAGATGAGGAAGATGAAGAGGGTGAGCGCGATTGCGACCGCAGTCGCGTTGCTCACTCTTACGGGGTGCATGAGCGTTTCCGAGGTCGTTCAAGTCCCCGTCGACAAGCAAGTGGCTGTAGCGAGCTACCGGCTGCCAGTGACACCTTCGGACATGAAAGAAGCCGTTGTCTATGTCGTCAACAAGGCCGAGACCGCTTCGAACAAATGGGACCGAGGCGTCATCTTCACGACAGCATTCGCAATCGAGGGGGCGATAGCACCTCTTGAAACCATTCCTGGGCAATACGCGGTCGCGAAGATCAAGCCTGGCAGGTACGCCCTGCGCGCTCAGCGCCTTTGCCATCCAGACGGGCCTGGTGGGAGCGATAACGAACGCTTTCCGGTGGCCGGAACCATCATGCCGGCGTGGCAGACAGGCTGGAGTACCTATACGCGTTCTTATGGCCCGGGCTTGCGCAGCGGCGAAGAGGTTTTCGAGTTCCTGGGCGGGAAGACTTATGTGTTTTCGATCAACCCCAACTGCGCCCTCGTCATCAAGGCGGGGGGCGTTTTGCTGTATCCGCGCATCCGCGAGGTGGATGAGCCAGGTGGAAAGTACCTGATCATGAGCAGCACCCCAGCGAAGAAGCCGTGAACCACCTAATGATTGTCTGGGCTTCAACGCGCTGAACTTGCCCGCAATGGAAGAGGTACGCCATGCATAGAAGCTTCGGACTACTGGCCACGGCCCTGGTGATGACAGCTGCGCTGCTCACAGGTTGCGCAGCCCCACCATATCGTGTGCCGGGCACCGAGACGCAACCGTTGTCTAGCCTCGCTGTCGTCAAGTCAGGACCGCGTGGAGCCAGCTATTTCGTTTCGATCGACGGAGAGAGGGTTCCCCACGTTCTTCGACCGGTAGATCGTTGGGAACTCTCGCCCGGCGAGCACACGGCAGTGGTCGGTCTTAGGACACATCCGCAGTTCTATGCCGATCGCATCTATCTGAAATTTGTTGTGCTCCCGGGGAAGAACTACGTCATTCCATACGAGGTCAACACCAGATGGGGGCGAGGCACCTGGCGGGGATGGATCGAAGACGAGGGTGGCACCACCGTCTCCGCGCCTGAGCCCAGGCCGTCAGTTTCGGCAACGAAATAGAAGGCGCATTTATCGCGTCGGAAGCCGAGGGCTATCGCACTGCGAAGGTCATGCCGGGCTTCACAACGCAAACTTCTGACGCGGCAGGCGGATCGTGCAACTTGCGAGCTACCGCGAGAACGACTCGACGGCCACCGGGATCTGCGGCGCCTGCCAGCGATAGAAATCCCCCAGCACATCCCGCTCGGGCTTCTGCCCGTTCCACCGGATGTTGAGCAGGTCCATCAAGGTCCAGCCTGTCCAGTCCGCTCGGAAAGGTTGCTGCGCGGCCACCTGGGGCAGTGGCTGCCGGTTGCGCCACACCACGGCGGGAATGCGATAGCCCGAGGCGGTCGACGGGCTATGCCCCGCGCGGTCGCTCACGTGCCCCACCTCCTGCCCGTGATCCGAGAGATACATCCACGCCCGGTACTCGCCCTGCTTGCCCGGCGCACGCGTCTGCTGCAGCAACTCCGACACCACGAAGTCGTGATACAGCAACGCCGCGTCGTACTCCTGCCGGAAGCGCCGCACCCAGGCCGAGCGGCCGTCCTTCACCAAGCCGTTTTCCACCGCATCGACGTTGTCGTCGAAGGGATTTGCGTTCTCGGGAAAGCGCAGGCTGTAGTGCGGGTGCGCGCCCATCAGGTGGACGACGATGAGCTTGCGGTCTGTGCTGGTGTCGGCCAGTGCTTCCTGCACGCAGTCGAGGATCTCGCCGTCGAGTGACGCGCTTGCGCGGCCCGGCGTGCGGTTGACCATGTCGACCACGTCGGCGAGGCGCGCGTGCTGCTGCTCGATGGCCAGGTCGTCGTGGTTGCTGATCCACCAGACCTTGTAGCCGGCGGCGCGCGCGAGTGCCAGCACGTGCGGCGGGTTCTCCGCCTCGGGCAGGCCGAAGTGGAACATGTTGCGCAGGGCGGGGAGGGTGCTGGCGTCCACCGACCATGCGTTCTTCAGCACGGCCATCTGGTCGCCGGTCTGCGCCTTGTGCGCCAGCAGGCGCGGCGTGGTGGGGCGGCCGTAGCCGTAGAGCGCCATGTTGTCGCGGTTGATGCTGTCGGTGATGACCAGCACCACGGTGGAAGGTCCAGCCTGCGTCATCACCGGCGCGATGGCCTTGGCCTGCGCCATCAGGCGGTCGCGCTGCTTCTGCTGGTCGGCCCAGGCGGAGCGCAGCGTGTGGAGGGAGTCGAACCACTGCGTCCAGAAGATCGCGGGATGCAGCCTGCGCCAGGGCTTGCTCGCATAGGCCACGCAGGAGAGCAGGAGCAGGAGGGCGATCAGCGCCACGATCCATCGCGACGGTCGGGCGGATGCGGCATTGGCCACCGCGCCGCGCCGCGCGAACACGCCCACGAGCACGCCGGCCACGACCAGCGCCGCCCCCCACACGGCGGCCGAGCGCCAGTGCATCAACAGGTATTCGGAGCCCTCGCGCACATTGGTGTTGGCCGCGGCGCCCAGCACCATCGCGCCATCGGGCGCGGCCTGGTAGGTGTCGAGCAGATAGGCGCGCACCGCGCCGTCGAGCGCGAAGCCCATGGCCCAGAGCCAGACCAGCAGCGTGCGAACGCGCCGCATGCGCGCGCTGCGCAGCGGCCACGCCAGCCACAGCACCATCGGCATCGCGAGCACGGCGAGCTGCGCCATGCGTCGGCCGTCATGGCCCAGTGCGATGAGCGCCAGCAGCGTCGCGCCCACCACGCCGCAGGCGAGCAGCGCGTTGCGCGACGACGACGTGGATGCGTCTTTGGGCAGGGTGGTCAAGCGGGTGGCGCGGCGAGTCGGGGGGCGGGCGGATTCTGCCCCGGGGCTCGCGCGGCAGCCCCCAGTGCCCCGATGACGGCGAGGCCCTTTGGCGAGCCGGTGCACTCAGGGATATCCCCGCGGAACTTATCCGGCGGCAGGTGCCCAGACGGGCTTTCCTCAACTCCCCGGAAAGGAACCCCCGCTCCATGCTCAGATTCAGCCGTCTGCCCGCGCTCCTGCTCGCCTTCGCTCTTTCGTGGATGGCACTGCCGCCCGCGAATGCCGCCCAGACACAGATGGTGAGCGTTGCCGTCAAGACGCTGAACATGCGCACCGGCCCCGGCCAGCGCTACGAGACGCACTGGACGGTCACCAGGGGCTATCCGTTCCGCGTGATCGGCAAGAAGGGCGACTGGCTCAGGGTCAGCGACTTCGAGGGCGACAAGGCCTGGGTCTTCCGTCCGATGACGAACAAGACGCCGCACCATGTGGTGAAGGCCCAGTCGGCCAACCTTCGTCGTGCGCCCGGTGCGCGCAGCCCGGTCGTGAAGAAGGCGGGCTACGGCGACGTGCTGCGCACGATCGAGCGGCGTGGCAACTGGCTCAAGGTGCAGCACGAAGGCGGCGCCACCGGCTGGGTGCAGCGCAGCTTCGTCTGGGGCTGGTAGGAGGGCTCAGGTCGCGGTGGCCTGGCGCACGGCGCGCTCCCAGCGCGCCATCGATTCCTCGGCCTGCGCCCGGCCCATGGTCGGCATGAAGCGCCGCTCGATCTTCCACAGCTTCGAAAGCTGGCGCGCGTCGGTGTAGACGCCGGTTGAAAGGCCCGCGAGGTACGCGGCGCCCAGCGCGGTGGTTTCGATGACCTCGGGCCGCACCACCGGAATGCCCAGCAGGTCGGCCTGGAACTGCATCAGCAGGTCGTTCACGCTCGCGCCGCCATCCACGCGCAGTTCGGCCACCGGCTTGCCGCCGGCGGCCACCGCGTCGCGGCTCATGGCCTGCAGCAACGCGGCGCTCTGGTAGGCGATGCTCTCCAGCGCGGCGCGCGCGATGTGCGCCACAGTGGTCCCGCGCGTGAGGCCGGTGATCGTGCCGCGCGCGTCGGCATCCCAGTAGGGCGCGCCGAGGCCGGTGAAGGCTGGCACCATCATCACGCCGCCCGCATCGGGCACGCTCTCGGCGAGCGACTGCACCTCCGCGCTGCCCTTGATGGCCTTGAGCCCGTCGCGCAGCCACTGCACCACGGCGCCGCCGACGAACACGCTGCCTTCCATCGCGTACTGCGGCTTCGCATCGGTCTGCGCGGCGCTGGTCACGAGCAGGCCGTTGTGCGAGGGCTGGAACTCGCCGCCGGTGTGCATCAGCAGGAAGCAGCCGGTGCCGTAGGTGTTCTTGGCCATGCCGGCCTCGAAGCAGGCCTGGCCGAAGAGGGCGCTCTGCTGGTCGCCGGCCACGCCGCCGATGGGCAGCGCGTGGCCCAGCAGGGCCGCGTCGGTGTCGGCGAAGTGGGAGCTCGAGGGCTGCACCTTCGGCATCAGCGAGGCCGGAATGTCGAGCGCCTTCAGCAGGTCGGCGTCCCACTCGTTGCCGTGCACGTTGAAGAGCATGGTGCGCGAGGCGTTGCTCACGTCGGTCACGTGCACCTTGCCGCCGGTGAGCTGCCACATGAGCCAGCTGTCGACGGTGCCGAAGGCGAGCTCGCCGCGTGCAGCCTGCTCGCGCGCGCCCGGCACGTTGTCGAGCAGCCAGCGCAGCTTGGTGCCGGAGAAGTACGCGTCGATGACGAGGCCGGTCTTCTCGCGGATGGTGTCGGTCATGCCTTCGTCGCGCAGCTGCGCGCACAGCGGCTCGGCGCGACGGTCCTGCCAGACGATGGCGTGGTGCACCGGCTGGCCTGTCTTGCGGTTCCACAGTACGGTGGTCTCGCGCTGGTTGGTGATGCCGATGGCGTGGATGTCGGCGGGCTGGAGCTTCGCCTTCGCGAGCACTTCGCGCGCGGTGGCGAGCTGGCTGCGCCAGATTTCCATGGGGTCGTGCTCCACCCAGCCCGGCTGCGGATAGATCTGCGTGAGTTCCTTCTGGGCGATGGCGACGATGTGGCCTTCGCGGTCGAACACGATGCTGCGCGAGCTGGAAGTGCCCTGGTCCAGGGCGAGCAGGTAGGTGGTCATTCGTTCGTGTTCCTTCTTGTCAGTTTTCGCGCGCGATCTCCAGGCGCACCTGCGCCGCGTGCAGCAGGTCGGCGAACGGCGCCGGCGGCTCCGCGTCGGTGAAGAGCCGGTCGATCTGCGAGAGCGTGCCCAGCTGGATCATCGCCGGCCGGTTGAACTTGCTCGCGTCGGCGGCCAGCCACACCTCGCGCGCCTGCGCGATGATGGTCTGCGCCACCTTCACCTCGCGCAGGTCGAAGTCGCGCAGCGAGCCGTCGGCCTCGATGCTCGACACGCCGATCAGCGCGATGTCGACCTTGAACTGGCGGATGAAGTCGATGGTGGCCTCGCCCACGATGGCGCGGTCGCGCGGGCGCACCGAGCCGCCCGCCACGATCACCTCGCACGAGGTGTTGCCGCTGAGGATGGTGGCCACGTTCAGGTTGTTGGTGATCACGCGCAGGCCCGTGTGGCGCAGCAGCGCCTTGGCGATGGCCTCGGTGGTGGTGCCGATGTTCAGGATCAGCGAGCAGTCGTTGGGCACCAGCTGTGCTACGCGGCGCGCGATTCGCGCCTTGCCTTCGGCGTGCAGCGTCTCGCGCTGCTGGTAGCCGATGTTCTCCGTGGTCGAGCTGGGCACGCGCACGCCGCCATGGAAGCGCGTGAGCAGCCCTTCGTCGGCCAGCCGCTGCACGTCGCGCCGCACGGTCTGCAGGGTGACGCCGAGCATGTCGGCCAGTTGCTCGACGGTGACGGAACCGCGCGCGCGCACGGTGTCCAGGAGGTTGATCTGGCGCGGGTTGGAGTTCACAGGAGCGTCGTGGAAAGCGGGAAGACTTCGGCCGCGGAGGCCGGGCGCGTCACTTTAAAGCGAAAAAAAACGAAGCCAACTAAGGGAAAACTCGTAGGAAAATCGCGCCAAAAGGAATCCAAATGAAAAAACACGAAAATACAATGGCCGCCGTCAGTGACCAAAGTCACGCTTCAACGGACCCAATTCCTGTGAGCGATTTTTCTTCCGTTTCGCCAGCGCCGGCCACCGATTGCGACGTGCTCATCGTCGGCGGCGGCATCAACGGCTGCGGCATCGCGCGCGACCTCGCGGGCCGCGGCTGGCGCGTGGTGCTTTGCGAAAAGGACGATCTCGCCTCGCACACCTCGTCTTCCTCCACCAAGCTGATCCACGGCGGTCTTCGCTACCTCGAGTACTACGAGTTCTCGCTGGTGCGCAAGGCGCTGCAGGAGCGCGAGGTGCTGCTCAAGAGCGCGCCGCACATCATGTGGCCGCTGCGCTTCGTGATGCCGCACGACCCGTCGATGCGCCCGGCCTGGATGATCCGCATCGGCCTGTTCATGTACGACCACCTGGCCCGCCGCGAGGTGCTGCCCGGTTCGCGCAGCGTCGACCTGCGCCGCCACGCCGCCGGCAAGCCGCTGAAGGAGCAGTACAAGCGCGGCTTCATCTATTCCGACGGCTGGGTGGACGACGCGCGCCTCGTGGTGCTGAATGCGCTGGACGCCCAGGCGCGCGGCGCCGAGGTGCTGACCCGCACGCGCTGCGTGCACGCGAAGCGCGACGCCGACGGCTGGACCGCCACGCTGCTGGGGGCCGACGGCAACAAGCGCACGCTGCGTGCCCGCGCGGTGGTCAATGCCGCGGGGCCGTGGGCCGAATCCTTCCTGCGCGGCGTTGCGCAGTCGGCAAGGGGCGAAGCCCTGGCCACCAAGAGCCTGCGGCTCGTGAAGGGCAGCCACATCGTGGTGCCGCGCCTGTTCGAGCACGACCACGCCTACATCTTCCAGAACCCCGACAAGCGGATCATCTTCGCCATTCCCTACCAGGACGAGTTCACGCTGATCGGCACCACCGACATCGAGCTCACCGGCGACGACCCCGGCGCCGCGCGCATCGCGCAGGAAGAGATCGACTACCTCTGCACCCAGGCCAGCCGCTACTTCGACAAGCCCATCGCGCCTTCCGACGTGGTCTGGACCTACTCGGGCGTGCGTCCGCTGCTGGACGACGATTCGGGCGATCCCTCGGCCGTCACGCGCGACTACCTGCTCGAGTCGAACACCGAGGCCGCGCCGCTGCTGTCGGTGTGGGGCGGAAAGATCACCACCTTCCGCAAGCTGGCGGAGGACGCGGCCGACGAAGTCGGGCGCATGCTGGGCCAGACGGGCGCGCAACGCCCGGCATGGACCGACGGCGCCTTCCTCGCGGGCGGCGACCTGTCGGGCTGGATCGGCGCGGCGAAGCGGCCCGACGACGACTTCGAGCGCTTCGTGTCGGCCGTGCAGGCTAAGTACCCGTGGCTCTACGGCCAGCTGGCGCGCCGACTCGCACGGGCCTACGGCGCGCGCATCGATCAACTGCTGGGCGAGGCGAAGTCCTTCGCCGACCTGGGTGCCGAAGTGGCGCCCGGCCTGTTCGAGCGCGAACTGCGCTTCCTGCAGGACAACGAGTGGGCCGTGAGCGCCGAAGACGTGCTCTGGCGGCGCTCCAAGCTGGGCCTGCACTACACGCCCGAAGAGCGCGAGCAGGTCGCGCGCTGGCTGCAGCAGCAACAACCCCGCGCCAGCGACAACTAGGCCGGACACAAGGGAAGAGGAAGAGCGCCAATGCAATTGACACTCGAGCGCGTCACCAAGAAGGTGGGAGCGCAGACATGGCTCTACGAGCAGAGCATCGCGCCGAAGAGCGGCGCGGTCACCGTGCTGCTCGGCGCCACGCAGGCCGGCAAGACCAGCCTCATGCGGCTGATGGCGGGCCTCGATGCGCCGACCACCGGCAAGGTGCTGGTTGACGGCAAGGACGTGACCGGCATGCCCGTGCGCGAACGCAACGTCGCGATGGTCTACCAGCAGTTCATCAACTATCCGTCGCTCAAGGTGGCGGACAACATCGCGTCGCCGCTCAAGCTGCGCGGCGAATCGAACATCGATGCGCGCGTGAAGGCGCTGGCCGACAAGCTGCACATCGGCATGTTCCTCGACCGCTATCCGCAGGAGCTCTCGGGCGGGCAGCAGCAGCGCGTGGCGCTGGCGCGCGCGCTCGCCAAGAACGCGCCGCTGATGCTGCTCGACGAGCCGCTGGTCAACCTCGACTACAAGCTGCGCGAAGGCCTGCGCGAGGAGCTCACGCAGCTCTTCGCCACCGGTGGCTCGACCGTGATCTATGCGACCACCGAGCCGGGCGAAGCCCTGCTGCTCGGCGGCTACACCGCGGTGATGGACGCCGGCGAGCTGCTGCAGTACGGCCCCACGGCCGAGGTGTTCCATGCGCCGCAGTCGCTGCGCGTGGCGCGCGCCTTCAGCGATCCGCCGATGAACCTGCTGGCCGGCACCGCCACCGCCGGCCGCGTGCAGATGGCGGGCGGCCCCGCGTTGGCGCTGGCATTGTCCGAGAGCGTGTCGGGCCCCGTCACCGTGGGCCTGCGCGCGAGCGCATTGAACGTCGATGCGGGGGAGGGCGACATCGCCCTGCCGGGCAAGGTGGAGCTGGCCGAAATCTCGGGCTCCGACACCTTCGTGCACGTGGAAACCGCGGTGGGCGAACTGGTGGCGCAGCTCACCGGCGTGCACCGCTTCGAACTGGGCGCTTCGCTCACGCTGTACTTCAGCGCGTCGCAAGCTTATGTGTTCGATGCCAGCGAAAAGCTGGCGCTGGCGCCTGCATGGCGCAAGGGATACTAGTCATGGCACGCATCGACCTCGACCTGGCTCACGCTTACCGCCCGAACCCCACGCAGGACAGCGACTACGCGCTGCTCCCGCTGAAGATGAGCTTCCGCGACGGCGGCGCGTACGCCTTGCTCGGCCCCTCGGGCTGCGGCAAGACGACCATGCTGAACATCATCTCCGGCCTGCTGGTGCCTTCGCAGGGCACGGTGACCTTCGACGGCCGCGACATGACGCGCGCCACGCCTCAGGAACGCAACATCGCTCAGGTGTTCCAGTTTCCGGTGATCTACGACACCATGACCGTGGCCGAGAACCTCGCGTTCCCGCTGCGCAACCGGAAGGTGCCGGCCGACCAGATCAAGAAGCGCGTCGGCGAGATCGCCGAGATGCTCGACATGAGCGGCCAGCTCAACCAGCGCGCCGCCGGCCTCGCGGCCGACGCCAAGCAGAAGATCTCGCTCGGTCGCGGGCTGGTGCGCAGCGACGTGTCGGCGGTGCTGTTCGACGAGCCGCTCACCGTGATCGATCCGCACCTGAAGTGGCAGCTGCGCCGCAAGCTCAAGCAGATCCACCGCGAGCTGAAGCTCACGTTGATCTACGTGACGCACGACCAGGTCGAGGCGCTCACCTTCGCCGAGGAGGTGGTGGTGATGACGCGCGGCAAGGCCGTGCAGGTGGGCAGCGCCGATGCGCTCTTCGAGCGGCCGGCCCACACCTTCGTCGGGCACTTCATCGGCTCGCCGGGCATGAACTTCCTTTCGGCGCAGAGCGCGAACGGCACCATCGAAGTGGCTGGAACGCCGCTGGTGCCCACGCGCGAACTGCCGCAGGGGCCGCTGAAGATCGGCATCCGCCCCGAATACCTGCGCCTGTCGAACGCGGGCGCTGCCGGCGCCGTGCCGGCGGTGGCGAAGCAGGTGCAGGACGTGGGCACGCACGTGATGCTGACGGTGGACGCCGGCGGCAGCCTGCTGAAGGTGCGTCTGCATTCGGACGACCGCCCGCCGGCGGTGGGGGACACGGTGTGGGTGCGCGTGCTCGACACGCACACCTGCTATTACAAGGATGAGGAACTGGTGGCATGAACGCAACCAACAAGCCGATCAATCAAAAGGCCTGGTGGCTCGTGCTGCCGGTGCTGATCTGCGTGGCCTTCTCGGCCATCGTGCCGCTCATGACGGTGGTCAACTACTCGGTGCAGGACATCATCTCGCCCGAGCGCCGCGTGTTCGTGGGCACCGAATGGTTCGCCTCGGTGATGCGCGACGACGAGCTGCACGAGGCGCTGTGGCGCCAGCTGGGCTTCTCGCTGTCGGTGCTGCTGGTGGAGATTCCGCTGGGCATCGGCCTGGCGCTGTCGATGCCGGCCAAGGGCTGGAAGTCGTCGGCGGTGCTGGTGGTGGTGGCGCTGTCGCTGCTGATTCCATGGAACGTGGTCGGCACCATCTGGCAGATCTACGGTCGCGCCGACATCGGCCTGCTGGGCCACACCCTGCAGAGGCTGGGCATCGAATACAACTACACCGGCAGCGCCGCCGACGCATGGCTCACCGTGCTGGTGATGGACGTGTGGCACTGGACGCCGCTGGTGGCGCTGCTCTGCTACGCGGGCCTGCGCTCCATTCCCGACGCCTACTACCAGGCCGCGCGCATCGACGGCGCAAGCAAGTTCGCGGTGTTCCGCTACATCCAGCTGCCCAAGATGCGCGGCGTGCTCATGATCGCGGTGCTGCTGCGCTTCATGGACAGCTTCATGATCTACACCGAGCCCTTCGTGCTGACCGGCGGCGGGCCGGGCAACGCCACCACCTTCCTGAGCCAGTACCTCACGCAGAAGGCCGTGGGCCAGTTCGACCTGGGGCCGGCGGCGGCGTTCTCGCTGATCTACTTCCTCATCATCCTGCTGTTCTGCTTCGTGCTCTACAACTGGATGCAGCGGGTCGGCACGCAGGAAGCGGAGGTGGAGAAATGAACGAGAAGAGATTTCACAAGCGCAGCATCTTCCTGGTGCTGTACATCCTGTTCGCGCTGTTGCCCATCTACTGGATGATCAACATGAGCTTCAAGACGAACGAGGAGATTCTCTCGAGCTTCTCGTTCTTCCCGCAGCAGCTCACCTGGTCGAACTACGCGCGCATCTTCACCGACGAGTCGTGGTACTCGGGCTACATCAACAGCCTGATCTACGTGGCCATCAACACGGTGATCTCGCTCACCGTGGCGCTGCCGGCGGCCTATGCGTTCTCGCGCTATTCGTTCCTGGGCGACAAGCACGTCTTCTTCTGGTTGCTGACCAACCGCATGACGCCGCCCGCGGTGTTCCTGCTGCCGTTCTTCCAGCTCTACAGCACCGTCGGCCTGATGGACACGCACCTCGGCGTGGCGCTCGCGCACCTGCTGTTCAACGTGCCGCTGGCGGTGTGGATCCTGGAAGGCTTCATGAGCGGCATTCCGCGCGAGATCGACGAGACGGCGTACATCGACGGCTACTCGTTCCCGCGCTTCTTCCTCACGATCTTCCTGCCGCTCATCAAGGCCGGCGTGGGCGTGGCGGCGTTCTTCTGCTTCATGTTCAGCTGGGTCGAGCTGCTGCTGGCGCGCACGCTCACCAGCGTGAACGCCAAGCCCATCGTGGCGACCATGACGCGCACGGTGAGCGCGTCGGGCATGGACTGGGCGACGCTGGCAGCGGCCGGCGTGCTCACCATCGTGCCGGGCGCCATCGTGATCTGGTTCGTGCGTCACTACATCGCGAAGGGTTTCGCGATGGGTCGTGTTTGAGGAGGCACGGAAATGTTCGATTGGATGGTCTGGACCACCCCGGTGGCCGTGTTCTTCATCTGCATCGCGCTCATGCTGGTCGGCATGACGATCTGGGAGCTCAAGTCGCCCACCACGCTGCGGCGCGGCTGGTTGCCGATGGCCACCACGCGCGGCGACAGACTCTTCATCGGGCTGCTGTCGGCGGCCTACGTGAACCTGGTCTTCGTCGGCCTGGCGGGCAAGTTCCAGGAGTGGTTCAGCCTCGAGGCCGAGCCCTCGGTCTGGATCAGCTTCGTGCTGTCGATGGCCCTGCTCGCGCTGGTGATGCGCAAGGGTTGAGCGGGCGCCGCTTCGCTTCTTTCCTTCTTCCAAAAGCGTTCCGGCTCTCCGCCTCCCCGGAGCCGTGATCGGACACAACACCGGGGAAGCAACAACCGAGGAGACAGTTCCATGAAGATGCGCTACACGGCACTGGCACTTGCAGCGGCGATGTTCGCCGCGCATGGCGCCGCAACGGCCGGCGAGGCCGAAGCCAAGAAATGGATCGACAGCGAGTTCCAGCCATCGACCTTGTCCAAGGACAAGCAGATGGAGGAAATGAAGTGGTTCATCGAGGCCGCCAAGAAACTGCAGGCCAAGGGCGTCAAGGAGGTGTCCGTCGTCTCCGAGACCCTGACCACCCACGAGTACGAATCGAAGACGCTGGCCAAGGCCTTCGAGGAAATCACCGGCATCAAGGTCAAGCATGACCTGATCCAGGAAGGCGACGTCGTCGAGAAGCTGCAGACCTCGATGCAGTCGGGCAAGTCGATCTACGACGGCTGGGTGTCCGACTCCGACCTGATCGGCACGCACTACCGCTACGGCAAGATCATGTCGCTGACCGAGTACATGGGCGGCGCCGGCAAGGAGTTCACCAACCCCGGCCTCGACCTGAAGGACTTCATCGGCACCAGCTTCACCACCGCGCCCGACGGCCAGCTCTACCAGCTGCCCGACCAGCAGTTCGCCAACCTGTACTGGTTCCGCGCCGACCTGTTCGCGCGCAAGGACCTGCAGGACAAGTTCAAGGCCAAGTACGGCTACGACCTGGGCGTGCCGCTGAACTGGAGCGCGTACGAAGACATCGCCGAGTTCTTCAGCACCGACGTGAAGACCATCGACGGCAAGCCGATCTACGGTCACATGGACTACGGCAAGAAGGACCCGTCGCTGGGCTGGCGCTTCACCGACGCATGGCTGTCGATGGCAGGCTCCGCCGACAAGGGCATCCCCAACGGCATGCCGATCGACGAGTGGGGCATCCGCGTGGCTGCCGACAAGTGCACGCCCACCGGCGCCTCGGTGGCTCGCGGCGGCGCGACCAACTCGCCGGCTGCCGTGTACGCGCTCACCAAGTACATCGACTGGATGAAGAAGTACGCGCCCAAGGAAGCCATGGGCATGACCTTCGGCGAAGCCGGCCCGGTGCCCGCGCAGGGCCAGATCGCCCAGCAGATCTTCTGGTACACGGCCTTCACCGCCGACATGACCAAGAAGGGCCTGCCCGTGGTGAACGAAGACGGCTCGCCCAAGTGGCGCATGGCCCCCGGCCCGAACGGCCCGTACTGGAAGCAGGGCATGCAGAACGGCTACCAGGACGTGGGCTCGTGGACCTTCTTCAAGGGCCATGACGCCAACAAGACGGCCGCAGCCTGGCTCTACGCCCAGTTCATCACCGCCAAGACCACCTCGCTGAAGAAGTCGATCACCGGCCTGACCTTCATCCGCGACAGCGACATCCGCTCGGACTACTTCACGCAGAACGCCAACAAGTACGGCGGCCTGATCGAGTTCTACCGCAGCCCGGCGCGCGTGGCCTGGACCCCGACCGGCACCAACGTGCCCGACTACCCCAAGCTCGCGCAGCTGTGGTGGAAGAACGTGGCCGAGGCCGTGACGGGCGAGAAGACCCCGCAGAAGGCCATGGACAACCTGGCCGACGAGATGGACAACGTGATGGCCCGCCTGGAACGCGCCGGCATGGCCAAGTGCGCGCCCAAGCTCAACCCGAAGGGCGACCCGGCCAAGTACCTGAGCGACGACCACGCCCCGTGGAAGAAGCTGGCCAACGAGAAGCCGAAGGGCGAGACCATCGACTACAACAAGCTGCTGAGCGCCTGGAAGGAAGGCAAGGTGCGCTGAGCGCCGCCAGACCGTTACCCGGCAATACAAAGGGCCGTGCCGCGAGGCACGGCCTTTTTTTGTGCTCGTTTTTCCGCATTGCCGGGCGTTTGCCGCCATTTGGCCGTTTCGAGCGTCTGATTGCCGCGACGCCATGACCATTGGCAGATGCTTTCGCTACCTGCTTCGCGTACATTCGACGGCCCCCGAAAAGCCCCAGCCAGTGAATTCCAGTCTTTCCAGCCCTTCCAACGCGTCTCCGAGCGTCAAGCGCGTCCTCGTCCTGCGCTATTCGCAGTCCGGCCAGCTCGACGAGGTCGCCGACCGGATCGTGGCGCCGCTGCGGGCCGATCCGGCAATACAGGTGCATGAGGAAGTGCTCCGCCCGCTGCAGCCGTACCCCTTTCCCTGGCCCTTCCTGACGTTCTTCGACGCCTTCCCGGAGTCGGCCCACATGAAGCCGCAGCCGCTGGCGCCGCTCTCGCTGACGGGCGACGAAGACTTCGACCTCGTCGTGCTGCCGTACCAGGTATGGTTCCTGGCGCCCTCGCAGCCGGTGGCCGCCTTCCTCAAGCATCCGGTGGCGGCGCGGCTGCTCAGGGGCAAGCCGGTGGTCACGGTCATCGCCTGCCGCAACATGTGGCTGCTGGCGCAGGAAAAGCTCAAGGGCATGCTCGACGACGTGGGCGCGCGGCTGATCGACAACGTAGTGCTGACCGACCCCGGCCCCACGCTCGCCACCTTCTTCACCACGCCGGCCTGGCTGATCTGGGGCCGCAAGCGCGGCTTCTGGGGCATGCCCGACGCCGGGCTCAGTACCGACCAGATCGCGGGTACGGCCCGTTTCGGGCGGGCCCTGCGCGATGCGCTGCACAAGGACCTGGAGCGCGGCTCGCAGCCGCTGCTGGCCGGCCTCGGGGCGGTGCAGGCCAACGCCAGGCTGCTCATCAGCGAGAAGGCCGGCACCCGCAGCTTCTACCTCTGGGGCAAGCTCATCATGGCCGCCGGCGGGCCCGGCGCGTGGCAGCGCAAGCCGCTGCTTCTTTTGTACGTGCTGTTTCTGCTGGTACTGATCATTACGGTGGTGCCCGTGAGCCTGAGCCTGCAGGCGCTTCTGCGACCTCTGTTCAGAGGGTGGCTGACTAGAATGACCGCCAAATTCGAGTGCCCGTCGGGCTCAGCCACGGACCGCACCCCTCTCTATGACGACTGATGTCTTCCTGACCCGCACCGCCGCCTTTCTGCCCTTTTCTCCGGTCAGCAATGAAGACATCGAAGACGTCCTCGGTCGCATCGGCGGCAAGGCGTCCCGCGCGCGGCGGCTGATCCTTCGCAGCAACGGCATCCAGTCGCGCCACTACGCCATCGATCGCGCCACCGGCGAGCTGGCGATGACCAACGCCCAGCTCACGGCCAGCGCCATCCGCGCGCTGGGCGACGTGGGGCAGGTCGACTGCCTCGTCACGGGCACCTCGTTGCCCGACCAGCTCATGCCCAATCACGCGGTGATGGTGCACGGCGAGCTCGGCTGGCCGCGCCTCGAGGTGGTGGCCTGCGCGGGCATCTGCCTGGCCGGCGCCGCGGCGCTGAAGCATGCATGGCTCTCGGTGCGCGCGGGCGACGCACGCCGCGCAGTGGCCACGGGCTCCGAACTGGCCTCGGCCGTGATGCGCGGCTCGCGCTTCGAGGCCGAGTTCGAGCACAAGCTCGAGGCGCTGGAGGCGCGGCCCGAGCTGGCCTTCGAGAAGGACTTCCTGCGCTGGATGCTCTCCGACGGCGCCGGCGCCGTGCTGCTGGAGCGCGAGCCGCGCGGGCCGCTGTCGCTGCGCGTCGACTGGATCGACCTTTCCTCGGCCGCGCACGAGCTGCCGGCCTGCATGTACGCGGGCGCCGAGAAGAACGCCGAGGGCGGCCTCGACGGCTGGGCGCGCAAGTCGCCCGAGGAATGGCGCAGCGAATCGACCTTCGCCGTGAAGCAGGACGTGCGCCTGCTCAACGAGAACATCGTGCGCGCCACGCTGGCAGAGCCGCTGGCGCAGGTCATCGAGCGCAGGGGGCTCAGGCCTGCCGACGTCGACTGGTTCCTGCCGCACCTGTCGTCGCAATACTTCGTGGAGCCGGTGAGTCGCAGCCTCGAGGAGCTGGGCTTCCCGATTCCGCGCGAGCGCTGGTTCAGCAACCTCGCGACCAAGGGCAACACAGGCTCGGCTTCGCCGTACATCATGCTCGACGAGCTGTTCCGCTCGGGCCGCATCAAGCCCGGCCAGAAGCTGCTGATGTTCGTGCCGGAAAGCGGCCGCTTCTCCAGCGGCTTCATCTACATGGAGGCGGTGTAGCCATGGACCTCGATGCCGTGCCGCAGGAGGGCAACGCGACCCTCGACGGCCATTCCAAGCTGATGTACGCGCGCGATGCGCAGGGCCGCGTGGTCACCACCACCTCGCGCGGCTGGGAGGCGGAAGAGATCGTCACCAGCCACGCGGTCGACGTGCTGGTCGAGCAGGCCTGCGCCGCGAAGGAGCGCGTGAAGGCGGGGCTGGCCTCGCCGCTCGAATACTGGATGTACGAGCGCCGCATGGACGTGGCGCTGCTCTCGCAGACCAGCGGCTTCTGGCAATGGCGCGTGCGCCGCCACCTGCAGCCGCGCCACTTCGCTTCGCTTTCGGCGGCGCAGCTCGCACGCTACGGCGAAGCGCTGGGCCTGCCCGTTTCCACCTTGCAGGGGCTGCCGTGAACTTCCAGCATCAACAGGCGGCGCATTGCGAAAGCGGCGTCATCTCCAGTCTCATGCGCCACCACGGCGCGCCGATGAGCGAGAGCATGGCGCTGGGGCTTTCGTCCGCGCTCTCGTTCGCGTACCTGCCATTCATCAAGCTGTCGGGCCTGCCGCTCATTTCGTATCGCATGCCGCCCAAGGCCATCATCAAGGGCCTGCTGGCGCCGATGGCCGCGCGATTCCGCTTCGAGACCTTCGGCAGCGCCGAGGCCGGGCAGAAGCGGCTCGATGCGCTACTGGCCGACGGCAAGCTGGTGGGGCTGCAGACATCGGTGTACTGGCTGCCGTACTTCCCGCCGAACATGCGTTTCCACTTCAACGCGCACAACCTGCTGGTGTACGGCAAGGACGGCGACGACTACCTCATCAGCGACCCGGTGTTCGAGGAGCCCGTGCGCTGCCCGAGCAGCGACCTCGCGCGCGCCCGCTTCGCCAAGGGCGTGCTGGCGCCCAAGGGGCTCATGTACTACCCGCAGGCCATCGACCGCAAGGCGGTGGACGCGGCCTCGGTGGTCAAGGCCATCCGCAAGACGGTGCGCACCATGCTCGCGCCCATCCCCATCGTCGGCGTGCGCGGCATGCGCACGCTGGCCGCGCGCATGCAGAAGCTGTCGCCGGCCGATCCGCGCAGCGTCGACTTCATCGGCCACGTGGTGCGCATGCAGGAGGAAATCGGCACGGGCGGGGCGGGCTTCCGCTTCATCTACGCGGGCTTCCTGCAGGAAGCCGCGCAGTTGCTCGACAAGCCGCAGCTGCAGCAGATGTCCGAGCGGCTCATCGCCATCGGCGACGGCTGGCGCGCCTTCGCGCTCAAGGCCGCGCGCATGGTGAAGGGGCGCGAGGCGGTCGACCCGGCCGCGCTGGCGGCGAAGCTGCGCGAGCAGGCGCAGCAAGAGGAAAACTTCTTTCGCGACCTGAAGGCCGCCGTCGCCTGATGCTCGAGCTGCGCCAGCTCAGCTACCGCTACCCGCATGCGGACAAGCCCGCGCTGGTCGACGTGTCGCTCGCCGTGCCCAAGGGCTGCGTGCTCGGCTTGCTGGGACCGAATGGCGCGGGCAAGACCACGCTGATCTCGCACCTGTCGGGCGCACTGGCGGTGCAGTCGGGCGAGATCCGCATCGACGGCCAGCCGCTGAAGGAAGTGCGAGCCAAGGCTCCCACGCGCATTGCCGTCGCGCCGCAGGAGCACGCCTTCTATCCGATGCTGACCGTGGCCGAGAACCTGGCCGTGTTCGCGGCGGCCGGCGGTCTTTCGGGCGAGCGCAGGCGGCAGCGCATCGAGGCCTGCACGCAGTTCGCGCAGCTCGAGCAGTTCGCCACCGTGCGCGCCGAGCGGCTCTCGGGCGGCCTCAAGCGCCGGCTCAACCTGGCTATCGCCTTGCTGCCCGAACCGGAGCTGATGCTGTTCGACGAACCCACGGTGGGCGTCGATCCGCAGTCGCGCGCCTTCATCCTCGATGCCATCAAGAGCCTCGCGCAGCAGGGCGCGGCGGTGATCTACGCCTCGCACTACATGGAAGAAATCGAGGCCATCGCCGATCGCGTCGCGATCCTCGACCGCGGCCACGTGCTGCGCGAAGGGGCGCTCGACGAGCTTCTGTCGAAGAGCGCGATGCTGCTCACGCTGGCGGCCGACGGGCTCGATGCCGGCATGCTCTCGCGCTTCGGCACGGTGGAGCAGGGCGGCGTGCACTGGCGCATCCACCTCAACCCCGGCAGCGGCCCCGCGCCGGTCCTGGCCGTGCTGGAGGCCGAGGGCATCGAGGTGCGCCACGCCGAGTTCGGCCGGCATGACCTCGAGCAGCTCTTCATGGCGCTCACCCACCGCTCGCTGCGCGACTGAACGGACGCCCATGCTCCTCGCGCTCATCAGGAAGGAACTGATCGCCCTCACGCGCGACATGCACGGCCTTGCCGCGCTGTTCCTGATGCCGATGGTCTTCATCGTGCTGATGTCGCTCACGCTGAAGGACATCTACCGCCCGCCGCTGGCCGAGCTGAGCTACGCCGTCGACATGCGCGACACCGCGACGCCCGCGCAGTGGCTCAAGCAGCTCTGGCAGCGCGGCCACGGCGCACCGCAGCCGCTGGGCACCGACTGGCAGGAGCGGCTGCGCAACGGCTCGCTGAAGTACGTGATCGTGATGGAGCCGGGTCTTTCGGAGGAGCTGGAGTCGGCCGCGCTGTCGACCGAGGCGCGCATCCGGCTGCTGACCGAGCCGGGCATCGACGCCAACCTGTTCAACGCGCTGCGTGCCGAACTCATCGGCGCATCGGGCGAGCTCAAGGCGCGTCTCGCGCTGGCGGTGCCCGGTACGGCGGGGCCGGCACCGGACGCATCCATCCAGGCGATGGTGCACGCCGAGCGCTTCTCCACCGCCGGACCGCGGCCGACCTCGGTGCAGCAGAACGTGCCGGCCTGGCTGGTGTTCGGCATGTTCTTCGTGGTGGCCTCGCTCTCCAGCCTGTTCGTGCAGGAGCGCAGCTCGGGTGCGCTCGGCCGGCTGCAGAGCCTGGGCGTGTCGCGCGGCATGCTGCTGGCGTCGAAGGCGCTGCCGTACCTGGGCGTGAACGCGCTGCAGGCGGTGCTGATGCTGGCGGCCGGCATCTGGTTCATGCCGCTGATCGGCGGCGACGCGCTGTCGCTCGCGGGCATCAGCTGGGGCGCCTTGCTGCTGTCGCTGGCGGCGGTGAGCCTGGCGGCCGTGAGCCTGTCGCTCGCGCTGGCCTGCATGGTGCGCAGCCATGCGCAGGCGGCCACCATCGGGCCGATGGTCAACGTGCTGATGGCGGCAGCGGGCGGCATCATGGTGCCCAAGTTCGTCATGCCGGGCTTCATGCAGCGGCTGGTCGAGATATCTCCGATGAACTGGGGGCTGGAGGCGCTGCTGACCGTGCTGCTGCGCGGCGGCGGCGTGGCCGACACCCTGCCGCAGGTCGGCCGGCTGGTCGCGTTCGCGGCGCTGATGTTCGTCCTGGCCGTTTTTCTGTTTCGCAGGCGCGCATCGTGAGCATCACCGTCACCCCTGAATTCATTGCCAGCCTCAAGGCCATGGTGCTCGAAGCCGTCGAGAAGGGCGAGCCGCCCGGAGGCCTGGGCGACGACGAGCCGCTGTTCGGCCCCGACTCCCGGCTCGACCTCGACTCGCTCGATGCGCTGCAGGTGTCGATGACCATCCAGCAGCGCTTCGGCGTGCGCATGCCCGACAGCAAGGAAACGCGCCGGGCGCTGACTTCCATCGTTCACCTCGCGGAGCACCTCGCGCAAGCGGGCAAGGCATGAGCCCGGTCCACCTCGCCGGCACCGGCCTGGCCTGCGTGCTGGGCGAGGACATGCCGTCCGCGCTCGCATCGCTGCGCCGCGGCGGCGTGCCGCCCGTGATGGTGGACGTGGCCGAGGGCTTCCGCTGGCCGGTTTACGCGTTGGCGCCGAAGGAAGGCGACTGGACGCAGCGCCTGCGCGACACCGTGCGCGGCGTGGTCGCGCAGACGGGCGACTGGGGCCCGTGCACCGCGCCGCTCTTCGTCGCCTCGTCCTCGCTCGACATCGGCTTCATGGAGCACGAGAAGCAGGACCTGCGGCTGGGCGGCGACCTGCAGGACTTCGCCAGCGTCGTGGCCGGCGCGCTCGACTGGCGGGGGCCGGTGTTCACCGTGTCCACCGCCTGCACCTCGTCGCTGAACGCCGTGCTGGCGGCCGTCGACCTGATCCGCGCCGGCGAAGCAGACGAAGCCCTGGTGATCGGCGCCGAGATGTGCAACCGCTTCACGGTGGCCGGCTTCGGCGCGATGCAGCTGCTGGCCCCCGACAGCGGCCAGCCTTTTGGCGAAGGGCGCAGGGGGCTGGTGCTGGGCGAGGCGGTGGCCGCGCTGCGGCTGTCGTCGCGGCCTTCGCGCTGGCAGGTCGCCGGTGGCGTCAACGTGGTCGATGGCTGCAATCCCTCGGGCACCGAGGCCACGGCCGTGCACGCGATGTGCCGCGGCGCGCTGGCGCAAGGAGGCCTGCAGCCGGGCGACATCGACCTCGTGAAGGCGCAGGCCGCCGGCAGCCCGGTGAACGACGCCATCGAGGCGGAGGCGCTGAAGCAGGTGTTCGATCCGATGCCGCCGCTGGTGTCGCTCAAGTCGGTGCTGGGCCATACGCTCGGCGCGTCGGGGGCGGCGGAGCTGGCCTTGCTGCTCGGCTGCATCGAAGGCGGCGCGTGGCCATCGGTCGACTACCCGCTCGACGCGTCGCTGGGCATCGCGCTGAGCGAGGAGGCGCCGCGAAGGCTGCGCAACATCCTGCTGAACTTCTCGGGCTTCGGCGGCGGGCACGCCTCGCTGGTGTTGAAGGACACGGGCGCATGACCACCTGGCGCACCGCTGCCCATTTCGTCGCGCATCCACCGCCCGAGGGATGGCGCGACGATCTGGCGGAGCGCATAGGCCGAAGGCCGCGCCGCGTGGGCCTGTGGACCGAGCTGGCGATGTACGGCGCGCGCCGCTGCCTCGACGTCGCGGGCGAAGTAGCGCTGCCGCCGGGGGCGCGCATCCGCGTTTCGAGCCAGCGCGGCGCCTGGGGCGCCACGCACACCGGGCTGGCCCAGCTCGACGCTGGGCTGCCGATGCCCTTCACCTTCATGCAGAGCCAGCCCGCGCTGATGCTGGCCGAGGTCGGCCGGTGTCTCGAGTGGCAGGGCGATGCGAGCTTCGCGCTGTGCCGCGATGCGGCTCAGGTGCTGCGGCTGGCGAAGCTGGGTGCCTCGCCGGACGGGCTTCTGTTCGGCGTCGTGGAAGAGGAGCGAAACGGCGAGCCCGCGCGCTCCGAATGGTGGCGCCTGGTGCCGACCTGAAATCAGCCTGAGATCGAGCGCTGCAGGTTCGCGCGCGCCCTTGCTTCCAGTTGCGCATGCATGCGCGGCGTGGCGTAGATGGCCTTGCGGTCGAGAAAGCGCTGCAGGATCGCGCGGCGGCGAGGCAGCCGCACTTCGTCGGGAACGAAGGCGTACTCGGCCTGCACCTGCCGCTCGTATTCGTCGAAGCGCGCGCGTTCGGCACCGAGGATCGACAGGTCGATGTCGATCAGCAGTTCGGCGTCGCGGCCCTGGGGCACGGCGTCGTGGCGCGTCGCCATGACGAGTGCGTGGACCCGATCCGCCGCCGCGGTGTCGACACCCGCATCGAGCAGCGCCCGGCGTGCCCAGTCCGCGCTGCGCGCCTCGTTGTCGTGCGCGTGCACGTCGTAGATCGCGTCATGGAACCACAGCGCGAGCGCGACTTCGCCGGGGCGCTCGGCCAGGGCCTTCTCGTGATCGAACCACGCGAGGCACTCGCCCAGGTGCTGCATCGTGTGGTAGTGGCGCTGCGGCTCGGCGTAGCGGCGCTGAAGCTCGTCGCAAAGAGCGTCGCCGGGCGATGCGACGCCCAGCGCATGCCATGCTGCGGCCCAGTTCGCGTGCAGCGCCTCGGGTGTCACCTTGCCGCCTGTTGCTGCTGCTCCATCGCCGCCTTGACCTCCTGCCCCAGGTCGAGCACGGACATGGCGTAGTAGCTGCTCCAGTTGTAGCGCGTGATCACGTAGAAGTTGCGCGTGCCGGCCACGTAGGTCGGCGGCATGTCGAGGCCGTTCTGCAGCTCGATCAGCGCGAACAGGCCCTTGTGGTTGATGCCGTCGCCCTCGGGCACCGCGCCGGCCGCCACGAAGCTGTCGGCGCTGAAGCTCGGCAGGATGTCGGGCGCCAGCAGCAGCGCCTTCTGCAGCCGGGCTTCCTCGAAGTGCACCGGGTAGATGGCCGGCATGCCGGGCGTCCAGCCGAAGGACTTGAAGTAGTTGGCCACCGAGCCGATCACGTCGGCCGGGTTGTTGACGAGGTCGATGCGGCTGTCGCCGTCGAAGTCGACCGCGTACTTGGCGATGCTGCTGGGCATGAACTGCGGCATGCCCATGGCGCCGGCGTAGCTGCCCACGGGCACGAGCGGGTCTTCGGCGGTGCGGCTTTCGGTGCTCAGGAAGCTTTCGAGCTCGCCGCGGAAGAAGGCCCGGCGGTCGGCCGCGCGCGGATGTGCATCGGGAAAGTCGAAGGAGAGCGTGGCCAGCGCGTCGATCACGCGGAAGTTGCCCATGTTGCGGCCGTAGATGGTCTCCACGCCGATGATGCCGACGATGATTTCCGGCGGCACGCCGTACACCTGCTCGGCGCGCGCCAGCGTGTCGGCATTGGCGCGCCAGAAGCGCACGCCGGCCGCGATGCGCACCGGGTCGATGAAGCGGCCGCGGTAGGTCTGCCAGTTCTTCACCGTGCCCACGGGGCCGGGCAGCATCAGGCGCGGCACGTTGGGCAGGAAGCGCGCACTGCCGATGGTGGCGCGCACCCATTCGCGGTCGAGGCCGCGGCGCTCGGCGACGTCGTCGGCGAACTGCATCGCGTCGTCGCGCGTGGCGTAGGGCGTGCTGCCGCGAACCGCGTTGGCCGCGGCGCTGCGGCCGTTGGGAGACTTCTGGGCCTGGGCCCCCGTGGACCAAGCGAGGCAGCAGGCGGCAAGGAGGGCTGCAGCCGCCGTGGCGGTGCGCGAAGGCTTGGGAAGAAGGAGTCGCATGGGCCCATTGTGCCGTCCGCCCGCGCGGCCCCTCTTCAGGGACACATGTGGTTTCAGCCCCTTGCAGGGTCGGCGCTGGGCCATGCGAGGCGCCGGAACTCCGCGCGCAGGGTGGAAAGCGAGTCGGGTGTGGCCGGTGCGTAGCGTTGCGCCTCGAGCTTGAGCAGCCAGTCGCGCACCGACTGCGCGGCCGGGCCGAATCGCGCGTCGGCGGCCTGCGCCATCTGTCGGGGCGGGGCGGTGTCGGGCAGCTTGAGGCCGGCCTTGGCCAGACGCGTGCGCGCCTGGCCCAGCAGGCGCAGCCACGGGTCGTGCCTGCTGCGCTCCCACAGCGTCCAGCCGGCGCCGGCCAGGCTGGCGGCCACCAGCAGGTACAGCAGCACGTAGCCCAGGTCTTCCAGGCTGGGAGCCTCGAAGCCGATGTTCTTCAGCAGGTTGAGCTGCCGGCTCTGCGTGTAGTTGAGCACCCACTGGTTCCAGCCGTTGTTCACGGCCTCCCAGACGGCGCGCAGGTTTTGCGCGAGCGTGGGGCTCATCGAGCCGATGGCGCCCGCGATCAGGCCGGGCTGCGGGGTCAGGCGCTGGAACTGGCCGATGCGCCCCGGCGCCACGGAGCCGGTGGGGTCCACGCGCATCCAGCCGGTGCCTTCCTGCCAGACCTCGGCCCAGGCGTGGGCGTCGCTCTGGCGCACGACCCAGTAGTTGTCGACGTTGTTGAGTTCGCCGCCCTGGTAGCCGGTGACGATGCGCGACGGAATGCCCAGGTTGCGCATCAGCACCACGAAGGCAGAGGCGATGTGCTCGCAGAAGCCTTCCTTGCGGTCGAACCAGAACTCGTCGGCCGTGTCGTTGCCATAGACGCCGGGCTCCAGCGTGTAGGTGTAGCCGCCGGTGCGCAGGCGGCGCAGGGCAGCCTGCACGAAGGCCTGCGTGTCGGCCTGGGCCAGCGCGGGGTCGGCGCGCATCTCTGCGGCGAGCGCCGTGGTGCGCGGGTTGGTGCCCGGCGGCAGCGTGAGATAGGCCTGCAGCTGGCCGCCGATGCGCTTGAGCGGGCCGCTCTGGAACTGCGTGTAGCTCTCGGCGCTGTAGCGCACGAGGTCGTTGATCGGGCGGCTGGCGAACCACTGCAGGTCGGGCGTGCCGCTGACCTCGAAGCCCGGCACCTCGGGCGGGCGCTGCGCGACGTCGAGGGTCAGCAGCCAGGGGCGGTTGCTGGCTTCGAGCGTGACCTCGTAGCGCACGGGCGAGCCGCTCACGCGCAGGTTGGAAGCCCACTGCGAGCCGCGCGCCCATGAGGGCAGGGTGGTCCACTCGCGGCCGTCGAACTGCGCCAGCACCGGTCCGCGGAAGTACATCTGACTCTGCGGCGGCGCCCGGCCGTCCTCGAACCTGATGCGCGCGGCGATGCGGTCGTCGAGCGCCAGCTCGGCAATCGTGCCCACGCGCATGCTGTTCGACAGGCCGCTGCGGCCCATCATGGCGTCGCTGGGCGTGCCCCACAGCGGCGCGAAGCGCGGGAACAGCAGGAACAGCGCGAGCATGATCGGCGCGCCCGCCAGCGCCATCCAGCCGGCGGTGCGCGCGGCCTGCATCAGCGGCGGCCGGCCCACCGGCATGTGGGCGTTGACCAGCGCCGTCAGCAGGCCCAGCAGCGCCAGCAGCATGGTGAAGGCCGTCAGCAGCGACTGCGAGTAGAAGAAGTTCGTGAGCATCGCGAAGAAGCCCAGGAAGAAGATGACGAAGGCGTCGCGCCGCGCGCGCAGTTCCAGCGTCTTGAGGGCAAGCAGGCTCACGATCAGCGTGACGCCCGCGTCGCGGCCCAGCAGCGTGCGGTGGGTGGCGTAGGTGGCGCCCAATATCAGGGCCAGCAGCGCAAGGCGCCACCACCGGCTGGGAAGCGGCCGCGCCTGCACGGCCAGCGAGGCGCGCCACAGCAGCACCATCGCGGTGAGGGCCGAGCACCACCACGGCAGGTTTTCGATCTGCGGCAGCAGGATCAGGCCGATCACGCAGAGAAGGAAAAGCGTGTCCCGCGCGTCGCGGGGCAGGGCGGCGAGTTCGCGCATCACTCTGTTCATGCGGCGCTCCCGTTCAGCACAGGGCCAGGGCCTCGAGGCAGGCCCGGCGGTGGGCCTCGCCCTGGGAGGGTTTCACGACCCGGCCGGCCACCCGCAGGCCGTAGTCGACGCCCAGCCGGTCGGCCATCAGCACCCAGGCGCACAGGCGCGAGAGGCGGCCTTCGGTATCCGCTAGGCCGGTGGCCTGCGCGTCGAGCCAGAGCTCTTCGCGCTGGGCCTGCTGGGTGTCGCGGCTGACCAGGTCTTCGGAGCCGGTTGCTTGTGCGCGCGCAGCCTTCTTCCAGACCACGAGCTTGAGCGGATCGCCGCGACGGTAGGCGCGCACGCCGTCGTACTCGCCGGCGCTGTGGGCGCGCATCGAGGCGGTCAGTGCGGCGGGGCCGGAGAGGGGCTCGCCCGGCGGCAGCGGCGGCGGATGGGCCTCGGGCGTCGGGTAGACCAGCATCTGCGCGGCCGGCCGCCAGACCGTCCACACGCGGAAGGTGCCCAGCGGAAAGCGCGTCTCGGCCGTGAGCGGCGGCACCGGGTGCAGTCCGCGCCGCTCGGGCTGGAAGGCGATCTCGACGGTGGAGGTTCCTTCGGCCGGCACGTCGGTCCAGGCCCATTGCCCGCTGCCGCGCACCGCCATGCCGATGCCGTAGCGCACCCGGCGCCTGGTGTTGTGCAGCACCACCCGGAAGACGGCGGCGGCGCCCGCGTAATGCGCCTCGGGCTGGACCATGTGCATCGCCAGCCCGCGCAGGGTGCCGTGGCACACATGCATGCCCACGGCCACGCTGCCGGCGAGCAGGAAGGTGAGCAGATAGCCCAGGTTGAGCTGGTAGTTGATCGAGGCGATGAGCAGCACCAGCAGCGTCGCGCCCAGCGTCCACCCGGCCCGCGTGGGCAGGATGTAGACGTTGCGCTGGGTGAGCTCCAGCGTGTCGGACGGGGGCCGGCGCGACAGGAACCAGCCGTCGATGCGCGAGCGGATGACGCCGACAGGGCTCACGGCAATGGCACGGCGGCGATCATCGCGCGCACCTGCTCGACGGCGCCGCGGCCTGCGTCGCCCACGGGCGTGAGGCGGTGCGCGATCGTCTGCGGCAGCACGGCCTGCACATCGTCGGGCGCGACGTAGTTGCGGTTGGCCAGCAGCGCCTGCGCCTTGGCGGCGCGCAGCACCGCGATGCCGGCGCGCGGCGACAGGCCCTGCAGGAACCAGCGGCCCGAGCGGGTGGCGGCGATCAGGTCCTGCACGTAGTTGAGCAGCGGATCGGCCGCGTGCACCTGCTGCACGCGCTGCTGCAGTGCTGTCAGCTCGCCGGCGGTCAGCATGGCGGGCAGGGTGGCCAGCATTTCGCGGCGGTCGACGCCCGCGAGCAGCTGGCGCTCGGCGGCGCGGTCGGGGTAGCCGAGCGAGATGCGCATCAGGAAGCGGTCGAGCTGCGACTCGGGCAGGGCGAAGGTGCCGAGCTGGTCCTGCGGGTTCTGGGTGGCGATCACGAAGAAGGGCGTGGGCAGCGGGCGGGTCTCGCCCTCGACCGTGACCTGCTTCTCCTCCATGGCCTCGAGCAGCGCGCTCTGGGTCTTGGGGCTGGCGCGGTTGATCTCGTCGGCCAGCAGCACCTGCGCGAAGATCGGCCCGGGGTGGAAGGTGAAGGCCTGCTGGCCCCGGTCGTAGATCGCCACGCCCGAGAGATCTCCCGGCATCAGGTCGGCGGTGAACTGCACGCGGGAGAACTGCAGCCCGAAGGTGTGCGAGAGCGCGTGGGCGAGGGTCGTCTTGCCCACGCCCGGCACGTCCTCGATCAGCAGGTGGCCGCCGGCCAGCAGGCAGGCCACGCAGTCGCGAACCTGGGCCTCCTTGCCCACGATCACCGTGTTAAGCTGAGTTAACAAAGTGGCTAGCTTTGCGGCAACGTCCATATTTGTATCCATATGCAAACGATACCGTAAGACCCGCCGGCCCCATGCTGCGTGAGGTCTAGACGTGGCGATAGAGACACATGGGCAAGACAGGCTACTTCACACACCGGGACTTCTGGAAGCACGACATGGGCGGAGGGCATCCCGAGTGCCCCGGCCGGCTGGATGCCATCGAGGACCGCCTGCTGCTCACCGGCGTGGGCGACGCGCTGGAGCACCGGGAGGTGCCGCTGGCCACGCTGGAGCAGCTCACCCGGGCGCACAGCACGGAGCACGTCGAGCACCTGGAGGCGCTGCACCAGCGCCTGGTGGCCGACGAGCCCGCCGGCGGCCCCGACCACGCGCAGCTCGACCCCGACACCACGCTCACCCGCTACACCCTGCTGGCCGCGCGCCGCGCCGCCGGCGCCGCGATCGCCGCCACCGATGCGGTGATCGCCGGCGACCTGGAAAACGCCTTCTGCTCGGTGCGCCCGCCCGGCCACCATGCCTGCCGGGAGCAGGCGATGGGCTTCTGCTTCTTCAACAACGTGGCCATCGCCGCGCGGCACGCCATCGAGGCGCACGGCATCGAGCGCGTGGCCATCGTCGATTTCGACGTGCACCACGGCAACGGCACCGAGGACATTCTTTCCAACGACCCGCGCGTGCTGATGGTGGGCTTCTTCCAGCATCCGTTCTACCCGTACAGCGGCACGAATCATCCGGCGCCGAACATGCTCAACCTACCGATCCCGGCCTACACCCGGGGCATGGACGTGCGCGAGATGATCGAGGCGACCTGGATGCCGCGGCTGGAGGAGTTCAAGCCGCAGATGATCTTCGTCAGCGCCGGCTTCGACGCGCACCGCGAGGATGACCTGGGCCAGCTGGGCCTCAACGAGAACGACTTCGCCTGGATCACGAGCCGCATTCACGATGTCGCTAAGCGGCATTCGAAGGGGCGCATCGTCTCGATGCTCGAAGGCGGCTACAACCTCGACGCACTGGCGCGCAGCGTGGAAGCCCACATCCGCGTGCTGGCTTCCCTGTGATGCAGCGGGCACGGCCGACGCCGGTGTCCTGTCCCGATAGATGAATTTCAACGATTTCCTCCAACGACTGAGCCAGGTCGACGCGCGCGGCCTGGGCATCGAACTGATCGCGCTGGTGGCCTGCGTGGCGCTGGCCTGGGCCATCTGCAAGTGGTTCGGCCGCGACCAGCCCAAGGATTCCATCTGGTTCGGCGAAAGCACCTTCGACGGGCTGCTGTTCCCGCTGCTGGCGCTGGTGTTCACCGATCTCGCCCGACGCGTGGTGATCGACTTCCAGACCGTGCTGGTGCTGCGCATCGCGGTCCCGGTGTTCCTGTCGCTGGCGGTCATCAGGCTGTTCGCGCGGGTGCTCAGGGCGGTGTTCCCGGCCTCCAATCTCGTCAGGCTGATAGAGCGCACGATCTCGTGGCTGGCCTGGATCGCGGCGGTGCTCTGGATCGTGGGGCTGCTGCCGCCGGTGCTGGCCGAACTCGACGACATCACGCTGGCCTTCGGCAAGACGCGCGTGAGCCTGCAGACCATCTTCCAGGGCGTGCTGTCGGCGGGCGTGGTGCTGATGATCTCGCTGTGGATCTCCAGCACCATCGAGAAACGCATCCTGCGCGAGGCCGTCACCGACCTGTCGATGCGCAAGGTGGCGTCGAACGCGGTGCGCGCCTTCCTGCTGCTGGTGGGCCTGCTGTTCGCGCTCTCGGCGGTGGGGGTCGACCTGACGGCGCTCTCCGTGCTGGGCGGCGCGCTCGGCGTGGGCCTGGGTTTCGGTCTGCAGAAACTCGCGGCCAACTACGTGAGCGGCTTCGTGATCCTGCTCGAGCGCTCCATCCGCATCGGCGACAACGTCAAGGTCGACACCTTCGAGGGCCGCATCACCGACATCAAGACGCGCTACACGCTCATCCGCGCGGGCAACGGGCGCGAAGCCATCGTGCCGAACGAATCGCTGATCACCAGCCGCGTGGAGAACCTCTCGCTGGCCGACCGCAAGTTCAACATCACGACCACCATCGTGGTCGGCTACGAGAGCGACGTGGCGCAGGTGCAGTCCATCCTGTGCGAGGCGGCCAAGGCCCAGCCGCGCGTGATGACCGACCCGGCTCCGGTGGCCTTCCTCATGAACTTCGCGCCCGACGGGCTGGAGTTCACGCTCAACTTCTGGGTGGCCGACCCGGACAAGGGCAAGGACAACCTGCGCTCGGCGATCAACATCGCGATCCTCGATGGGTTGCGGGGGGCGGGGATCGATATTCCTTATCCGCAGCGGGTGGTGCGGGTGGAGTCGCTGCCGGCCGGCGCGGCCCCTGCTGGCGAGGTCGCGGAAAAATAGGCGATCGAGGTTTCCCGTGTTCGCGCGCATTGGCCATTGCGCGTTGGAGGCAAGGATGTTCGTGGGTTGCGAATCGCTGCGTCATAGGGGGCTCTTCAGTGCGCCAAGCAATTCACAGGGGTTTCGGATGGCGTGCCTTTCACTTCCAGTCTGAGTGGATCGGCCATCCGACCGGGACCGGAGTCAGCGACCGACTGCTATGGGCCCGAAGCCGACATTCGATAGGGCAAAAAGCGGTCGCTCAAAAGTGCCTGCAACGCTGCCGCGCCGATCCGCCGAGGCATTGACTCGGCTGGCGGCTTAGCAAGTGCCTGTATTCCTTCGCGCACTACCTAGAGGACTGGCTTTGCCCGTTCAGTAGCGCAGCGACTCTTTCCGCACCAGCAGTGAACCCACGTTCCCACAATACATCACGGAGAGTGCCAAGGTATAACTTCTCCTCAACGAGCACTTCATATCCTGGAGGACTGGCGAACGCCCAACCATAGATAAGAAGCGAACCGGTTGGAATATCAATGCCGTCAACCTCGATGTCATACTCGTCCAAGCCTTCCGGATAGATGACACCAAACCCGCCATCGCTATTGCCGTAACTCAGCCGTCGCTCAGCAAAGTCCGCCAACTCCGAAAGCGTCGACCACTCTAGAATTACCTCTCTACATGCCGCGCTCGGCTCCGGGGCATCCATCTCTTTCCTCCTGTGAAATCGAACCATCAAAACGGATGGCTCCTTTTGGCCGATTTCTGCCTCGACGTCGTCAGCCTGCTTCGGCTGGTGGACAACCAACCAAAGGAACACGCTTTCTCAAACGAGGGCTCAGGGCTCAGAGTCATTCTCGATTCTTATGGAGTTCATTATTGCGGCAAGCGCTCTGACGTCGTCCTTGGTCGGGGACGCAAATGAAGCGTGGACGTCAGCCCATTTCCCACGCCGAGCAAACAACAAGTGCATGCTGAAATTGGTGCCTGTGCCAATTTCTGTCTGCAATCGCGAGAACGCCATCACCAACACCCCATTGGGCACGGTGTTAGCTCGTACCGAGTCGCTCACGATGTAGGGGTTTTTCAGAAGTCTCGGGAGAAAGCAAGCGTAGATATTTTCATCGGTGTCTGGACCAGCGCAACCTGGAGGTTCTACAAAGAAGGTGAGCTGAAGCCGGTCGGCCTTTCCGTAGTAAACCCGCTGTCGCCCGCCAGGCGGGGGAGCAGGGGCCGGTGATAGCTCAGGGGCTTCAAAGCGAATCCTCCACCCTTCACCGGGTACTCGAATAGTTTGCTCTTCCGCACAAGCCAGCGAACACGCTAGCAGGAAGAGAATAGTCAGAGAATTTGCAAGTGCCTTCATAGTTTTCCTCTTCCTCCGAGTTTTTATGCGATGAAGGCCAAAGGCTACCATTGGTTATTTCGCCAAGCGCACGTTGGTTGAGCGAGTTATTGTCGGCGGTCGTGAAGGTGCAACGTCTGCGCCTAGAAGCGAGTCCGCGCGGCCGAGGTCACGATGTCTGTATGGGCCAAGCGAACACCCGATGTGCGGCGAATTGGAGTGCGTCGGCCAATGACCGGACTTGGCCGCATAGTGCCGCATGGTAGACGGCCCGCGTCTTGCAAGGTACGATAACTCAATGGCCTTTCATTCGCACACCGCCGTCGCGTATTACGTCGCCCTCTCGTAGGCGGCAGGTTTGGTCATGAACTAACGATGCCGCCGCAAGGCGGCATTCGTACTTCTGACGGTCCTCCTTGTGGCATCAACTAAGGAGAGATTTGATGAATATGATTTCCAGCGCGCCAGCGGCACCGTGGGTGCCGCAATCCCCAGCCATGCGGGTGCTCACCGAGCGAGGCTACGTGAATCAAGGCACGTCCCTCGCTGGGCTAGATTCCACACTGAGTACTGGTTCGGTGCCCGTGTACGTCGGCTTCGACGCCACTGCTGACAGCCTGCATGTGGGGCACTTGCTGCCAGTTATGGCGCTTCGGCGACTCCAGCAGTGCGGCCACAAGCCCATCGTGCTGATGGGAGGCGGCACGACGCGCGTCGGTGACCCAAGTTTTCGCTCAGAGGCTCGGCCGATGCTGGACGACGAGCAGATTTCCACCAACGTTGCCGCTATTCGAGGAGTTTTTGAGCGCCTCCTGGCGTTCGGCGATGGCCCGAGTGATGCCGTCATGGTCAACAACGCCGATTGGTTGGACGGCCTTGGGTATATCGCCTTGCTTCGAGACGTCGGGCGTCATTTCTCCGTCAACCGAATGCTGTCTTTCGACAGTGTCCGGTCGCGCCTGGAGAAGCAGGAGAGCCTGAGCTTCCTCGAGTTCAACTACATGATTCTGCAGGCCTACGATTTTCTTGAGCTATCCCGGCGTTTTGGTTGCAAGGTACAGATGGGCGGCTCTGACCAGTGGGGGAACATCGTCAGCGGGGTTGACCTAGTACGACGGGTCGAGGGACACGAGGTCTTCGGGCTGACGGCTCCGCTGCTGACAACCTCGTCCGGTGCGAAGATGGGAAAGACGGCGTCTGGCGCCATCTGGCTGAACGCAGCGAGGTTGTCGCCTTTCGACTACTGGCAGTTCTGGCGCAACACAGAGGATGGCGATGTCGGGCGTTTCCTGCGTCTCTTTACCGACGTGTCCCTTGAGGAGATTGCGCGCCATGAGTCGCGGTGCGGAGCGGAGCTCAACGATGCGAAGGAACTGCTCGCGACAGAGGCGACTCGACTTGTCCACGGTGATGATGCTGCGGCGTCCGCCGCGGAGGCCGCTCGGGCCTCGTTGTCCGGAGGAAGCGCCGTGGACGGGCTGCAAAGACTGTCCGTCCAGTCCGATGAACTCGAGCTAGGAGTAACAGTGGTCGACCTCCTGGTACGTGCGAATCTGGCCTCATCCAAAGGAGATGCGCGTCGCTTGATTCAAGGGCGAGGAGTGAAACTGGACGGGGTGACCGTCGAGTCAGTCGATGCCACCATCGACTCAACACACTTCGAGACGGCTGACGCTGTACGCCTGTCGGTCGGACGAAAGCGGCACGTCGTCGTGGCCCTTGCAGGTGAGAGGTTTGGCGGCTCACACCTTCGCAATCAGCAATAGCGGCCGCTGTTTCTGTCGTCGCCGGCGGTATTCATCGGTCGAATTTGACCGACCGCCGCGACCGGCTCCTATTGGCCGGAGGCTACCTTCCACGCGGGACTTGTGTTCGTTGAGGGTCAGCGTCGCAGACGCTCCGTGGCGGTCGTTGAGATGGTGAACCCGAGCTTTCCGAAGAACTCGGCTGCGCCTTCTCTTCCGGCCCGAAGTACCCAGGTGATGCTTGGTTCCGAACCGAGAAGTCGTTCAACGAGTGCCTGCCCAATGCCTCGTCGCCGATACTGCTCGGCAACGACGACCATGGACACATATCCGTTGGAAATCCCGTCAGTAATCGCACGCGCGAACCCAACGATTTCGTCGTCTGCCACCGCAACTACCGCTCGCTGTGACCCCGAAATCACTCGCTTTAGGTCTTTTACCTCACCAACGCGATGTGCCCACCCGTTGGCTACGAGCAGGCGATAGAGTGCGTCTAAATCGGAAGTGGCAATGCTGCGAACCTGCATACGTCTGCCTCATGAAATTCAAGGATTGCGCGGGCGGAGCGAAGGTCCGCTGTTGGGCTGTGTGCTGACAGGCATCCGCCGGAGCAGATGGCTACAGCCGATTCTCTCGCAGCAATCCGATGAGCTCTCGTTGTTCAGTGAGCAGCTTCTTGCAGTCGTCGTTCATGGCCATCAATTGCTCGCCACTTAATGGCATCTCCTTCTCAAGTTCGTCCACCCATGACAGTGTCAACTGAGTACCGGCGCTGAGTGATCCCAGCCGAAGCATCAGACCCCTGGCTGTTCGGTTCGCATTCTTGACCTGGTCGCTGTAGGCTTCTCGCGCAGCAATGCCGAACAGGTAGCTGCATCGGATGGCACGACGGGAGTCTTCAAGCGTTGGATATCGAACCCTCTGCGAACAGCGCGGCTGACACAAACAGAAGGAATAAGAACGTGGAGATTCTCAAGATCATGGGACTGTGGTCTATGGCGCCTTGAGCGGTGCGATGGGACGTCTGGTTTTGGCCGACTGTAGCCGAAGGGAGGCTGGTTCCACAGGACTCCCAGCTGCCGTACGTCACGCTTCGAAGCGAACAGAAATCAACGTCGAAACCTGAGTGCTAGCCGATGCGCCAGCAGCGCCAAGGCGGACGTGATGCCGAAGCCTTGGACAAAGGTGAGTACGTCCCAATACCACCATTTATTTAAGAGACCGCAGTCGAGACAGCCTATGTGTAAAGGAAGGAGAAGAAAAGCCCGCAGTGTCGCGACCACCAACGCCCCACCCAAAACTCCCATCATGCAGACGAGGAACATAACCTTCCATGTCAGATTCTTTCGGAGCCGCCAAAGTACGGCGGCAGTGACCGGAATCAAGAAACTTCCGAATGGAAGAACATTGAATTGCAGAAAATCTCCTGTCGGCATGCTCGTCAGTCTTTTAGTTCATGCTCCGTCATTGGGGCCAATGGCAGGTGAGACGAAAAGTCCGGTTCTGGCCGACTGTAGTCGGTAAACCACCCTGCACAATCATCTGCGCAGCCTACCGTGGGCAGGCCTGACGCCAGGATGCTCTGTAGTTTGCGACGGCGCCTTTGGCCTTCGAATTGCTGCCCAGCAGCTTGACGCAGCATGAGGGCCTCATGTGCGTTGCTCCTACTTTCTTCGCAAGGTTTGGAGGACCGTGCCGCCGATGCAAAAGAACAGCAAGAGTACGGCACCAATGTAGGGACTAGCATTCGGTACAAGCCAAAGATGTATGGCGCTTGAGCCTGCAACTCCCAGCCCGAATCCCACTATCGGAGCGGCACCGTTTATTGCTCCAGCGGCAAGACCTACGCCCGCGCTTAGACAGAGGAGCGAGCCCGCTGCAACAATGGCCGTGCCTAGCGTGCCCCCAGGTCCATCTGCATCGTCAAACGCAAGCAAAATCCAGAAGCCGAGTACGAGTACCAAGATGACGGAAGCCAACCAGTACCCGGCAACAGGAAGCGCCCGTCCGGCAAGAAAAAAGAAGTAGAGGACCAAGCTCATGGCGGCGAGCAATGCGAGATACATGCCGACCACAGAACTCATAAAAAAGCTCCGCTTGCGCTACGAGTTTTGACAGAAGTCACGATATCGCTGGCTGTAGGGTGCTTTTTGAAACGACTGAACAACTGTCCCGGGTGTCTGCTTGCGGCCGTTTCCTGCTATCGAATGTTTAGTCAAGGGATGACGATTCGTTGCAAGAAAGCGGGATCCCAAAAATACGCAACTCGCGGACGCGGGTGAATCTGAAGCAAGTACCTCGACAACGTCCAAGCGTTGGGAGGCGGATCGTCGCTTTCCGGGCGATCGCGATACCAGCAGATCAGCGTGTCCGGTTTAAG
>NZ_RXOE01000009.1 GCF_003965815.1 Variovorax gossypii
TCGAAAAGCAAACCAGCCACAGGAGGCAATACAACTCAAACCGCCTCCTCCTCAATAACAACCCGCCGCGAACTCCCCCCACCCAGTCGATCAAACGCCAGATAAATAACAGGCGTAGTGAACAGAGTAAGCAGCTGACTGACGATCAACCCCCCAAAAATCGCCAACCCAAGAGGACGCCGCAACTCAGCCCCATCCCCAAAACTCAGCATCAGCGGCACAGCAGCAAACAGCGCCGCCAGGGTAGTCATCAAGATAGGCCGAAACCGCAACAAAGCAGCCTGATGAATAGCCTCCCGAGGAGACTTCCCCTGAGTCCTCTCAGCATCGATGGCGAAGTCGATCATCATGATCGCGTTCTTCTTCACGATGCCGATCAGCAGGATGATCCCGATGATCCCGATCACCCCCAGGTCGTTGCCGGTGATCATCAGCGCCAGCAGCGCCCCCACCCCCGCCGACGGCAGCGTGGACAGGATCGTCAGCGGATGCACATAGCTCTCGTACAGCACCCCCAGCACGATGTACACGCAGACCACGGCCGCAAGAATCAGCCACAGCTGGTTCGACAGCGACTTTTCATAGGCGCCGGAGGCCCCGAGGAAAGTCATCGTAAGGCTGCTCGGCAACCCGATCTCCTTCGCGGCGGCGCGAATCGCATCGACCGATGCGCCGAGCGAGACGCC
Source organism: Variovorax gossypii (assembly GCF_003965815.1). Classification (GTDB taxonomy): domain Bacteria; phylum Pseudomonadota; class Gammaproteobacteria; order Burkholderiales; family Burkholderiaceae_C; genus Variovorax; species Variovorax gossypii. The sequence goes on from NZ_RXOE01000009.1 coordinate 687, forward strand.
CGGCGCGGTGTCGAAGTTCAGCGTGCTCGCCGGGTACTGCGCCACGTGCGTGATCTGCAGCGGCGCCTGCTGCTCCGAGATCTGGGCGATGGCCGACAGCGGCGTGGCCGTACCCGATCCGGCGATCAGGCTGAGCTGGCCCAGCGTCTGGGGCGTGTTCACCATGCCGGGCTGCGCCTCCAGGATCACCCGGTACTGGTTCGTCTCGGTGAAGATGGTCGAGACGATGCGCTGGCCGAAGGCGCTGTAGAGCGCGTCGTCCACGGTGCTCGCCGTGATCGACAGCCGCGCCGCGGTGTCGCGGTTCACGTTCACGAAGGCCGCGAGACCCTGCGCGCCGGCGTCGCTGCTCACGTTGCGCACCTTGCCCGACTCCTGCAGCTTCGCCACGAGCTTCTTCATCCACTCGGTGACGGCCGCGCTGTCGACGCCCTCGAGCGACATGCGGTACTCGGTGGGGCCGGTCTCGGCGTCGATGGTCAGGTCCTGCGTGGGCTGCAGGTAGAGGGTGACGCCCGCCACCTGCCGCACGCGCTCGCGCAGGCGGTCCATCACCTCCTGCTGGCTGTCGCGGCTTTTCGTCAGGTTGATGAGCATGCTGCCGGTGTGCAGCATGGTGTTGTTGGCGGCGTCCACGCCGACGAAGGAACTGAGGTTCTCGACCGCCGGGTCTTCCAGGATGGCCTGCGCCGCCTGCAGCTGCAGCTGCGACATGCGGTCGAAGGACACGTCCTGCGCGGCCTGCACGCGAGCCTGGAGCTGGCCGGTGTCCTGCGTGGGGAACAGGCCCTTCGGAATCGAGAGGTAGAGCACCACCGTCAACACCAGCGTCAGCAGCGCGACCAGCAGCGTGAGCGCCTGGTGATCGATCACCCAGTGCAGCGAACGGTCGTAGCGCACCATCACGCCGCTGAAGAAGCGCTGGGCGCGGGCGCCGAAGCCCTTGTCGGAGACCTGCTTCTTCTGCTCGTGCTTGAGCCAGCGCGCCGACATCATCGGCACCAGCGTGAGCGACACCACGGCGGAGATCAGGATGGTGATGGCCAGCGTCACCGCGAACTCGCGGAACAGGCGGCCCACCACGTCGCCCATGAAGAGCAGCGGAATCAGCACCGCAATGAGCGACACGGTCAGCGAGATGATGGTGAAGCCGATCTGCGTCGCGCCCTTGAACGCTGCCTGCAGGGGCTTCTCGCCCTCCTCGATGTAGCGCGCGATGTTCTCGATCATCACGATCGCGTCGTCCACCACGAAGCCGGTGGCGATGGTCAGCGCCATCAGGCTCAGGTTGTTGAGGCTGTAGCCCAGCAGGTACATCAGCCCGAAGGTGCCAATCAGCGAGATGGGCACCGCGACACTGGCGATGACGGTGGCGCGCAGGCTGCCCAGGAAGGCGAAGATCACCAGCACCACGAGCACCACGGCCAGCACCAGTTCCATCTCGACGTGCTCCACCGAGGCGCGGATGCCGGCCGTGCGGTCGCTCAGCACTTCGATCTTCAGCCCGGCGGGCAGGCCGGCCTGCAGCTCGGGCAGCTGCTTCTTGATGGCGTCGACGGTGGCGATCACGTTGGCGCCCGGCTGGCGCTGCACGTTCATGATGATCGCGGGCGACAGCTTGTTGGTGCCGTCGGCCTTGTTGCCGGCCCAGGCGGCGAGCTGGTTGTTCTCGGCGCTGTTGACCACCTGCGCCACGTCGACCATGCGGATCGGCGCGCCGTTCTTGTACGAGACGATCAGGTTCTTGTAGTCGTCGACCGTCATCAGCTGGTCGTTCGAATTGATCGTGTAGGCGCGCTTCGGTCCGTCGAAGCTGCCCTTGGCGCCGTTGGAGTTGGCCGCCGAGATGGCCGTGCGCAGCGTGTCCAGCCCGATGCCGTTGGCCGCCAGCGCCTGGGTGTTGGCCTGGATGCGCATCGCCGGGCGCTGCCCGCCGCTGAGCGACACCAGCCCCACGCCCGAGACCTGGCTGATCTTCTGCGCGAGCCGGGTGTTGACCAGGTTCTGCACGTCGGTGAGCGGCAGCGTGTCGGAGGTGATGGAAAGCGTGAGCACCGGCGCGTCGGCCGGATTGACCTTGGCGTACACCGGCGGCGCCGGCAGGTCGGCCGGCAGCAGCGAGCCGCCGGCGTTGATGGCGGCCTGCACTTCCTGCTCGGCCACGTCGAGCGTGAGGCCCAGCGAGAACTGCAGCGTGATGATCGACACGCCCGCAGCGCTGGTCGAGCTCATGCGGTCGAGCCCCGACATCTGGCCGAACTGGCGTTCCAGCGGCGCGGTGACGGTGTTGCTCATGACCTCGGGGCTGCCCCCTGGGTAGAGCGTCTGGACCTGGATGGTCGGGTAGTCGACCTGCGGCAATGCCGACAGCGGCAGGAAGCGGAACGCCACCAGGCCGGCCAGCACGATGGCGACCATCAGCAGCGAGGTCGCCACCGGCCGGAGGATGAACGGACGTGACGGACTCACCGGGAAGCCTCCGCGCGATTGCGTTCAGCGCCGCTCGTCATGGGCCGCGCCTGCCCTGCCCGCCTTCGCCGCGGCCTTCGGACATGCGCTGCCAGCGCTCCAGCGCCGCCGGGTCGCCGCGGTCCAGCGCCTCCAGGAAGCGCTTGCGGCGTTCGAGCTGTTCGGGGTTGTCTTTGGCCGAATCGAGCATGCGCTGGCGCTGCTCGGCGGTCGGGAGCTTTGCGGGGGCCGGGGCTGGTTCGGCCGGGGCCTGAGCCGCCGGCGCCGCTGGAGCAGCAGGAGCCGTTGCCGCCGACGGAGCAGCCGGGGCAGCGGGTGTTGCGCCAGCTGCCGCGGGAGCCGCCGGGGCCTGGCCCGGTGCCTCGCCCTTCGACCCCGCCGTACCGTTGGCACCGCCGGCGCCGCCGTGTCGGCGCCCGCCGCGCGCACCGCCGGCGGGTGCCGACGCCGCGCCGGCCGGCCGGTCGACCTGGGTCTGCACCCGCGCGCCGTCCTTCAGCCGGTCGCCGCCTTCGGTCACGACCTGCTCGCCGGCCTTCAGGCCGGACATGATCGCCACGTTGTCCACGCTCGATTCGCCGCGCGTCACCGGACGCTGGGACACCGTGCTGTCGTCGTTCAGCACGTATACGTAGTCGCCGTTGGGCCCGTGGCGCAGCGCCGTGACGGGCACGACCACCGCGCTGTTCACGGTGCGCAGCAGCAGCCGCAGGTTGACGAACTGGTTCGGGAACAGCGCGTTGTCGGCATTGGCGAAACGGGCCTTGGCCTTCACGGTGCCGGTGGCGGTGTCGACCATGTTGTCGAGCGTGGAGAAGGTGCCGTTCGCCAGCCGCCGCGTGCGCGTGCGGTCGAAGGCGGTGGCGTCGAGCTTCGCGCCCTGGCCCAGGCGCTCCTGCACCTCGGGCACGCGATCCTGCGGAATGGCGAATTCGACGTCGATGGGCGCGATCTGCGTGATGGTCGCCACGCCGTTGGTGGTGCCCGTGGAGATGTAGTTGCCCGCGTCCACCGGCCTCAGGCCGATGCGGCCGCTGGCCGGCGCGGTGATGCGGCTCCAGGCGAGGTTGAGCTTTGCGGTGTTCTCGTTGGCGCGGTCGATGGCCACCGTGCCCTCGAGCTGCTTGACCAGCGCGGCCTGGGTGTCCACGTCCTGCCGGGCGATGGAGTCCTGCCCCAGCAGGGTCTGGTAGCGCTGCAGCGTGACGCGCGCCGCCGCGAGCTGCGCCTCGTCGCGCTGCCGGGCGCCGGAGGCCTGGTCCAGCGCATTCTGGAAAGGCTGCGGGTCGATGGTGGCCAGCACGTCGCCCTTCTTGACCATCTGCCCTTCCTGGAAGAGCACGGAGGTGAGCACGCCCGACACCTGCGGCTGGACGACCACGTTGGCCAGCGGCGTGACGGTGCCCAGCGCCTCCAGTTGCACCGGAATGTCGGCCTGCCGGGCCGTGGCGATGCCGACGGTGCTGGAAGCCGCTCCGCCGCCGCCGCCGCGTCCGGGGCCCCCGGGACCGCCAGGGCCGCCCGGACCTCCGGGACCGCCCTGCCGGCCTCCGCCGGGGAAGCCCCCGGGGCCGGCCGCGGGCGTCTTCGAGCGCTGGATCAGGTACCAGGCGCTGCCGCCGAGCACCACGAGCAGCAGCAGGGTCAGCAGGCCGCCCACCCAGCGGCGCCTGCGCACTGTCGGATGTGTCGGAGACACGGTGGAAGGCAGCGGCTCGGTCGGTTTTTCTTGTTCCATGGACGGTGCGTGCGAAAGGTGCGGAAAGCGAACCAGCGTAGTACAGCGCGGAATGGTAGCCCCGCTCTTTGCTGCCCCGTAAAGGGGCGGTAAAGCTGTTCACCAGGCCTGCGCAATTCGCGCCGCCGGGCTGCAATTCGCGCCGCGTGCATGCATTCCGTCGCACGCCGGTGGCGGCTGCGGATGGGCGCCGGCACAGTCTGCTCCATCGATTCCAGTCCCCTTTCAGGATTCCTTCACCTTCCACGGAGTGCCGCCATGCTGATGCAGATCATCCTTCACACGCCCAAGTGGGTCTTCGCCGTGTTCTTCCTGCTGCTGTGGCTCGGCGCCCGGCAACTGCTCACCAACGAGGTGAGCCTGACCCGCGTGACGCTGATGCCCGTCGCCATGGGTGGCCTGTCGGTCTACGGCGTGGTTTCGGTCTTCGGCGACTCCTTCGGCGCCCTGCTCGGCTGGGCCGCCGCCGCGGCCGTGATGGCGGCACTGGTGCTGCAGCGCCCGCTGCCAGCCGCCACCCGCTACGACGCGGCCGCGCGCCAGTTCCAGGTGGCCGGCAGCCCGGTGCCGCTCATGCTCATGATGGGCATCTTCCTGACCAAGTACGTGGTCGGCGCCACGCTGGCCATGCACCCCGAAATGCGCCACCAGCCCGTCCTCGCCCTCGCGGTGCCCGTGCTCTACGGCGCTTTCACCGGTGTCTTCGTGGCCCGCGCCGTACGGCTGTGGAAGCTGGCCATCCGCACTGACGCTATGTCGGCCGCCGCCCGCGCCGCCTAATATTCCCGAGCCACGACTTCCCGGACCGCCGCCATGAACGCGCTCTTGCTGATCCTCAAGATCTCCGTCACGGTGGTGCTCGTCGCCTCCATCGCCGAAGCGCTGGTGCTGTCGTGGCGCAACGGCTGGCGCAGCTACGACTGGAAGGCCGCCGGCGTCTCGGTGTTCGACTTCCTGGTGCGCGAATACCCCCTGCGCTGGCTGCTGCCGCTGGCCTTCTGGACCGGGGCGATGGACTGGTTCTACGCCCACCGCCTCTTCACCCTGCCGATGGACCACTGGACCGGCTGGGCCGCCTGCTTCATCGGCCAGGAGTTCTGCTACTACTGGTATCACCGCGCGGCGCACCGGGTGCGCTGGTTCTGGTGCACCCACGCCATCCACCACTCGCCGAACCAGCTGAACCTGTCGGCCGCCTACCGCTTCGGCTGGACCGGCCGCCTCACCGGCACCCTGGCCTTCTTCATGCTGGCACCGCTGCTGGGCATGCCGCCCCGGGTGATCCTGCTGATGCTCACGCTGAACCTGCTGTACCAGTTCTGGATTCACGCGACCTGGATCCCGCGCCTTGGCCCGCTGGAATGGGTGCTGAACACCCCCTCGGCCCACCGCGTGCACCACGCCTCGAACCTGGAATACCTGGACGGCAACTACGGCGGCGTGCTGATCGTGTTCGACCGCCTGTTCGGCACCTACATTCCCGAGCGCGCCGACCTGCCCTGCCGCTACGGGCTGGTCAACCCGGTCACCACGCACAACATCCTGGAGATCGAGTTCGGCCAGTGGCGCGCGCTCTTTCGCGACCTCGCCTCGGCCCGCTCGGTGCGCGCCTTCGTCGGCTACCTCGTGAAGCCGCCGGGCTGGAAGCCCGACGGCCCCGGCGACACCACCGAGGAGCTGCGCCAGCGCGCTGCCCTGCAGGCGGTGCCGGCGGGGCAGCCTGCCGGCACCACCGATTTCCTTCCTGTCCAATACAAGGAGCTGTCATGACTTCCTACGCATCCTCCGATTCCTCCCGCTCCGACATCGAGCGCCTCGCCCGCCGCCGCGCCGGCGCCAAGATGGGCTGGTACATCCACGCCTTCGTCTACGTGCTGGTCAACGTCGGCCTCGTCACTATCTCGGCCGCCAACGGCCGCAGCTGGGCCATGTACCCGCTCATGGGCTGGGGCCTGGGCCTGCTGATCCATGGCGCCGTGGTCTGGTTCATCGCTCCCGGCGGTGGCTTCTACGACCGGCTGGTGGAGCGCGAGCGCCGCGCGCTGGGGGGCCGGGACCGGGGATGAGTTCTACGCCGCCAGGCCGCTTCCGCGCGGAAAACATCCGGGACATGCTTCGGCATGGCCTGATCACCGCCGTCTTCTGCTGCCTCATCGCCATCGCAATGACCATCACCGGCGGCGAGAACTGGGCCGGTCATCTGGTCTATTCGCTGGCGATCGGGATGGTCAGTTGGCTGTTCATCGACACGGGGCGGCTCCTGCTCAGCGGGGCCAGTGAAACCCACTGGCCGAACTGGCCCTGGGGCTTCATGCTGATCGCGCTCGGCGTGGCCGTCGGCTTCTTCGTCGGCAACCTCATAGGCGACGCCGTGTTCGGCGCTCCCCGGTTCGACTTCCTCGACATCAGGGGCCACAAGCTGGCCACCGGCGTCACGATCACCATCATCGCGACCGTCGGCATGTGCTTCTTCTTCTACAGCCTCGGCAAGAGCAAGCACATGCAGAGCCAGATCGAGCTGGCCCAGCGCAACGCCACCGAGGCGCGGCTGAAGCTGCTCGAGACGCAGCTGGAGCCGCACATGCTCTTCAACACGCTGGCCAACCTGCGGGTGCTGATCACCGTCGACCCGCCGCGCGCCGTGGCCATGCTCGACCGGCTCAACAGCTACCTGCGCATGACGCTGAGCGGCTCGCGCGCGCTCTCGCATCCGCTGTCGGCCGAGTTCGAGCGGCTGGGCGACTACCTGGAGCTGATGTCGGTGCGCATGGGCGCGCGCCTGCGCTACACGCTCGACCTGCCGCAGGAGCTGCGCGACGCGCCGGTGCCACCGCTGCTGCTTCAGCCGCTGGTGGAGAACAGCATCCGCCACGGCCTGGAGCCGAAGGTGGAAGGCGGAGAGATCGTCGTGCGTGCGCGTACGGAAGCCGGCCAGCTGGTGATCGAGGTGAACGACACCGGCGTGGGCCTCGGCGCGGCGCCGCCCTCGGAAGGCAGCGGCTTCGGGCTGGAGCAGGTGCGCGAGCGGCTCGCCACCGTCTACGGCGCGCAGGGCCGCATGAGCATCGGGCCCTCGCCTTCCGGCGGTACCAGCACCACGCTGAGCTTTCCGGCATCCGCCTGAATGCGAACACACCACAAAACAACGACAAGATGACCAACCCTACCGCCCTCATCGCAGAAGACGAGCCCCTGCTCGCGCAGGCCCTCAAGGCCGAACTGGCCTCCGCATGGCCCGAGCTGCAGATCGTCGCCACGGCAGGCGATGGCCGTAGCGCGGTGCGCGAGGCCCTGCGGCTGCTGCCCCAGGTGCTTTTCTTCGATATCCGCATGCCCGGCCTCGACGGCCTCGGCGCCGCCGCCGAACTGGCCGACTGCTGGCCCGCCGACGAAGCGCCCATGCCGCAGCTGGTGTTCGTGACGGCCTACGACGAATACGCCGCCCGCGCCTTCGAGGCCCAGGCCATCGACTACGTGCTCAAGCCGGTGCAGCCCGAGCGCCTGCGCAAGACCGTGGGCCGGCTGCAGCAGGCGCTGGCAGCCAGGCAGCCGGCGCCCTCCACGCCGGCCCTGGCCGACGCGGCGCTGGAACAGACGCTCGCCCAGTGGCGCCAGGTGCTGGGCGCGGCAGGAGCCGGAGCGGCCTCGGCCACGCCCGCTCCGCTGCGCATGATCGCCGCGAGCGACGCCGGCGGCAGCACCGTGCGCATGGTGCCGATCGACGAAGTGCTGTATTTCGAGGCAGCCGACAAATACCTGCGCGTGCTGACCGCCACGCACGAATACCTGATCCGCACGCCGCTGAAGCAACTGCTGCCCCAGCTCGACGCCGACACCTTCTGGCAGGTGCACCGGGCGGTGGTGGTGCGCAGTTCGGCCATCGAATCGGTGCACCGCGACGAGGCCGGCAAGCTGCACCTGATGCTGCGCGGGCGGGCCGAGAAGATTCCGGTCAGCCGGCTGTACGCCCATCTTTTTCGCGCCATGTGAAATCGGGCGGGCGAGCGCCCAAAGAAAAAGCCGGCCCTTTCAGGGCCGGCTTTTTCATTCAGTCACGAATGCCGTTGCGTTTTAGCGCCAGTGGCCGTGGCCATGACCGCGGTAGTAGCCGCGACCGTAGTAGCGCGGGCCGTAATAGGCCGGCGGGCCGTAGTAGACCGGGGCCGGACGGTAATACACCGGCGGCGGGCGGTAGTAGACCGGCGGCGGCGGTGCGTAATAGACGGGGGCCGGCGGCACGTAGACCGGGGCCGGGTAGTAGGCCGGGCTGCCCACGCCCACTGCCACGCCTGGAACGCCGACGCCGATCGACCAGCTCACGTCGCTGCGGGCGCTGGCCGAAGTGGCGGCGAACAATGCACCGGCTGCCACGGCGCCTGCGGCGGCCCACTTGAAAAAGGTTGAACGTGTGAAGCTCATGATCCTGCACTCCTTGTTTGGTCGGGCTGCGTTCGGGTCTGAACCGCCCATGTGATGTATTGAACGCGGCAAATGCAAAGAGGGTGCACTCGGCATTGTGAAGAAAGTTGCCAAAGGTAACCCATAAGGGGTGACCCCTAAAATGCAACGATGACCTCCCCGACCGACAAAAACGGTACCAAAACGACCGCCGCTCCGAGCAATTTCCTGCGCCACGTGATCGAGAACGACCTCGCACAGGGTGCCTATTCTGGCCGCAAGTGGGGCGGATCGCCCGGCAACGCCGCTCATCATGCGCAGGGCATGGCCGACCCGGCCAAGGTGCGCATGCGCTTTCCGCCCGAGCCCAACGGCTACCTGCACATCGGCCACGCCAAGAGCATCTGGCTCAACTTCGAGCTGGCCAAGGAATACGGCGGCGTCAGCCACCTGCGCTTCGACGACACCAACCCCGAAAAGGAAGACCAGGAATACGTCGACTCCATCCGCGACGCGGTGAAGTGGCTCGGCTACGAGACCTACCTGGCCGACCGCCCCAGCGCCCCCGGCACGCTGCAGCCGCACGAATACTTCGCCAGCAACTACTTCGACTTCATGTACGAAGCCGCCGAATACCTCATCGGCGCCGGCCTGGCCTACGTCGACGAGCAGACCGCCGATGAAGTGCGCGCGAACCGCGGCGACTTCAACACGCCCGGCACCGACAGCCCCTTCCGCACCCGCACGCCCGAGGAAAACCTCGCGCGCTTCCGCGCCATGCGCGACGGCCAGGTGGCCGACGGCGCCGCCATCCTGCGCGCCAAGATCGACATGGCCAGCACCAACATCAACATGCGCGACCCCGCGCTGTACCGCGTGCGCCGGGCCCACCACCACAACACGGGCGACAAGTGGTGCATCTACCCGATGTACACCTACGCGCACCCCATCGAGGACGCGCTGGAGCAGATCACCCACAGCATCTGCACGCTGGAGTTCGAAGACCAGCGCCCCTTCTACGACTGGCTGCTCGACCGTCTCGCCGAAGGCGGCCTCATCGCCAGCCCGCACCCGCGCCAGTACGAATTCGCACGCCTGAACGTGACCCACGTGCTCACCAGCAAGCGCAAGCTGCGCCAGCTGGTCGAAGAGAAATACGTCGACGGCTGGGACGACCCCCGCATGCCCACCATCGCCGGCCTGCGCCGCCGCGGCTACACGCCCGAGGCGCTGCGCCTGTTCTGCGAACGCAGCGGCACCACCAAGTCGGGCGGCTGGATCGACTACGCCAGCCTCGAGGCAGCGCTGCGCGACACCCTCGACCCCGTCGCACCGCGCGCCATGGCCGTGCTCGACCCGGTCAAGCTGGTCATCACCAACTGGGGCGAGCTGATGGGCGGTGACGACGCGCTCGACTCGTGCTCGGCCCCGGTGCACCCGCACCACCCCGAGATGGGCCACCGCGAGTTCAAGCTCGGCCGCGAAGTCTGGATCGAGCGCACCGACTACGAGGAAGTGCAGCCCAAGGGCTTCTTCCGCCTGTTCCCCGGCAACAAGGTGCGGCTGAAGTACGGCCACGTCATCGAATGCATCGGCGGCACCAAGGACGCCGACGGCAAGCTCGTCGAAGTGCAGGCCAGGCTGGTGCCCGACACCAAGAGCGGCACGCCCGGCGCCGACGCGATCAAGGTGAAGGGCAACATCACTTGGGTGGCCGCCGCCGACGCGGTGCAGGCCGAAGTGCGGCTCTACGAGCGCCTGTTCGCCGAAGCCCAGCCGGGCAGCGGCGAACTGCTGGAAGAGCTGAACAAGCAGAGCCTGGAAGTGTGCTCGGCCTTCGTCGAGCCCTCGCTGGCCAAGGCAGAGCCCGGCGTCGGCATCCAGTTCGAGCGGCACGGCTACTTCGTGCTCGACGCGAAGGCCAGCAGCATCGTCGGCAAGCCGGTGTTCAACCGCGCGGCCGGCATGCGGGACAGCTGGGGCAAGTAAGCCCCGCCCGCTGTCTCTCTGTCTCTATTCGGGCCGCTTGTAGACCACCCCGATCACCGCGCTGTTCTCGTCGGTGGTGCACACGGCGGATCGTCCCTGCGGTCCGACCTTCAGGTTGATCGTGTAGACGCCGTCGCGCGGCGTCGTGCCCTTGTCGGCGACGATGCTGCCCGGCGGCACCCTGAGTTCGCGCGCGGCCGCGGTCACGCAGTTCTTCACGCTGGCCTCGGGCGCGCCGCCCACGCGGATGCCCGGGCTGTTGCATGCCGCCAGCAGAAGGCCGGCCACGGCCGCCGTGCACGCGAGTTGGATGGAGCTACGCATCGTCGTCATACCGGATTCCCCTGTGTCATGAACCAGTCGATTGGAGCCGCCGCAGCCTCCGGAGGTTGCAGGACAGACCCGGGCTATCCTGTCGGCACATGAATCGTCCGAGCCCTTCTTCTCGTTCCTCTTCTTCCTCCCGGCTGATCCGCTTCAACAAGCCTTACGGCGTGCTCAGCCAGTTCACGCCCGAGGGCCGCTGGCGCGGCCTGAAGGAGTTCATCGACATTCCGGGCGTCTATGTCGCCGGCCGGCTCGACGCCGACAGCGAGGGGCTTCTGCTACTCACCGATGACGGCAAGCTGCAGGCCCGTATCGCCGATCCGCGCTTCAAGATGGAGAAGATCTACTGGGTGCAGGTCGAAGGCGAGCCCGGCGAAGAGGCGCTCGACTCGCTGCGCAACGGCGTGCAGCTCAACGACGGCCCCACTCTCCCCGCGCGGGCGCGGCTGCTCGACCCGCCGCCCGAGGTGTGGGAGCGCCAGCCGCCCATCCGCGAGCGCAAGAGCATTCCCACTGCCTGGATCGAACTGGCGATCCGCGAAGGGCGCAACCGCCAGGTTCGGCGCATGACGGCCGCCGTGGGGCTGCCCACGCTGCGGCTGATCCGCGCCGCGATCGGACCCCACACGCTCGACGGACTGGCGCCCGGAACCTGGCGCGAATAGCGCCGCAACAGACAGACCGCACGGCCTTCATCCGAACCATTCACGTCTTCCTCTCATGAAGCAAACGCACTCTTCCTTCCCCGCTCCCGCGAACCTCGATCGACGCAGCGTCATGCTCGGCACCATCGGCCTGCTTGCCGCGCTGCCCGCCGCGCACGCCAGCGCCGCAGCCCAAGCCAAGGCATCGAAGAAGCAACCCGCGCCAGCCCCCGAGGTATGGCCGCGCGCATCGCAGGTGCCGGGCGGCGTGGCCCGCCTGTCGCTGGGCCCGTCGGCGAAGCGGCCCCAGGCCTTCGCGGGCGACATCCCCCTGCTGGTGCTCGGCGACGCCATCGAATGGACCGCGCTGACCGGCATTCCCCTCGCCGCCGAACCCGGCGAGGCCGGCATCACGGTGCGCGCCGAAGGCAAGCCCGAGCGCCAGATCGCCTACACGGTCGCCCCGAAGCAATACCGCGAACAGCGCCTCACAGTGGCCCCGCGCACCGTCGACCTGTCGCCCGAGGACGAGGCGCGCTATGTCAAGGAGCGCGACCACCTCACCGGCGTGATGGCCACCCTCACCGACATGCGCCCCGACACCGTGCTGAAGATGCGCGTGCCGGTGCCCGGCCGCCGCTCCAGCTCCTTCGGCCTGCGCCGCGTGTTCAACGGCCAGTCGCGCAATCCGCACAGCGGAATGGACATCGCCGCCGGCACCGGCACGCCGGTGCTCGCGCCGCTGCCCGGCAAGGTGATCGACACGGGCGACTATTTCTTCAACGGCGGCACCGTCTGGCTCGACCACGGCGGCGGCCTGCTGACCATGTATTGCCACCTGAGCCGCATCGACGTGAAGGTCGGCGACGTGATGAAGACCGGCGAGCAGCTCGCCGCCGTGGGCGCGACCGGGCGGGTGACGGGGCCGCACCTGCACTGGTCTGTGATGCTGAACCGGGCGATGGTGGATCCGGCGTTGTTCATTGCGGCCTGAGGCCGTCAGCCCGAGTTCGACGATGACTGCCCGCACCGTCTTCACCGAAGACTGCCTCGACACGTCGATCCAGTCCGGCGAGCGGCGCAACATCCTCGCCCTACTCAACGAACGCCTGCACCCTGCCCTGCAGGCCATCGTCGCGGCCGAAGTCTCGGCGGGCAACCGCGTGCGCGACGCCAACGTCGACTGGCCCGACCCCGGGTCGGTGCACGTCACGCTGGCAAGACGATTCGACGGGCGCCATGCCAATGCTGAGGCCGTCTTCAGCCTCTGCAACGACCCGCACTACTGGCATGCGGACTACAGCACCGCGAACGAGCCGCGGCACCTGCTGATCTGCTAAGCGTCCAGCCTCAGATCGGCTTGGTCAGATACACCGCCTCGCGCCCCACGATCGCGCGCTGGGCCGGCATGAAGATCGTGCAGTCGTCGCACAGCGCACGAATCTCTTCGCCGCCATTGGTCGCGATCAGCTCGCCCTTGGCGAAGGTCTCGAAGCCGATGAGCGGGCGCACGAAGGCGAAGTCGGGCGACTTGATGACGAAGGTCTGCAGCAGCTGGAAGCGCCGCTGCGGCTCGGCCGGCGGGGTGGCCGGGTCCTTGTCGACGAGGCCGAAGTAGGCGAGGAAGTCGTAGGTGACGGCGGTGGCCAGGTCGGAGGCCGAGCGCAGGAAATGCTGGCCGCACTCGACCACCATCGCCACGCCCTTGCCGTCGGGGCCGCCGTGGCTGCCGTACTGGATGAGCGGCGTGCCCGAGCCCAGGCCGTCGGGCATCACGAGGTGCACCGAGGGGCGGCCGATGGCCAGCGCGACCTTGGCGTTGCGCTCGAAGCCCGGGTACACCCAGAAAGGCACCACGGGCTGGCTGGTCGAGTGGATGTCGAGGATGTGGTCTGCCGCCTCGACCACCGGGCGCAGGATACGCGCGCGGCTGAGTTCGGGGCTGTCCTCGGTGCCGTCGAGCCATTCGGGCGACCAGATGCGGTTGAGGTTGTGCACGAGCTGCCGGCTGTCGAAGGGCAGCGCCTCGTTGAAGGATTCGTACGCGGCCACGTTGGCGAAGCTCACGGTGAGCGTGCCGATCTTCGGGCGCACATTGTTGTCGAGCAGGTGCGTGGCGGCCGTCATGCCGCAGATCTCGTTGCCGTGCGTGAGCGCGTTGATCAGCACGTGCGGGCCGGGCTTGCCGGACTCGAAGCGGTGCACGTAGTCGACGCCCACGTTGCCCTTGCGGTAGGCGGAAAGATCGCGCGGGAGGACTTCGAGGGCGGGGGGAGCTTGGGTCATGGGGCGAATGGTTGAAGCGAAGCGACCGGCAAGTTTGCTACAGGGCGCGCGTTCGCGCCCGCCCGCGCGGCAACACCGGCGCGCGACGCTCAACCTTCCTTCACCCCGGGCCGGCTATCGAATCTGCTGGTAGTCCACCGGCACCCAGACGTAGCCCTTGCCCTCGGCCCGCACGTGGCCCAGCCCCGGGAACGGCAGGTGCGCGCTGCCCACCAGGTAGCGGCCCTTGGCCGCATCGGCGTACGCCTTCTTGCGCTCGGCCGCCGCCGGCTTGGAGTCGACGTCGAAGGAAATGGTGATCTGCGGCTGCGCGAACTGCACCGCGGCCACGTGCATCAGGTCGCCCCACAACACCAGCTTCTGGCCCTTGGACTCGACGACGTAGATGTTGTGGCCGGGCGTGTGGCCGTGGGCGGGCACGGCCCTGATGCCGGGCGCCAGCTCGGTGCCGCCCTTCATGCCCTTGAACTTGCCGGCTTCCACGTAGGGGTTCAGCGAGGCCATCGCGCCCTGGAAGAAGCCCTTCATCTCGGCCGAGGCCTTCTCCAGGTTGGCCTTGTTCAGCCAGAAGTCGGCGTCTTCCTGTCCGGCGTGGATGGTGGCGTTGGGGAACACCAGCTTGCCGTCCTGCACCAGGCCACCGACGTGGTCGCCGTGCATGTGGGTGATGAGCACGTCGTCGACCTGGTCGGGCTGGTAGCCCGCTGCCTTGAGGTTGGCCTGCAGGTTGCCGAGCGTGGGGCCGAAGAGGCCGCCGGCACCGGTGTCGACCAGCACGAGCTTGCTGCCGGTGTTGATGAGGTAGCCGTTCACCGAAGTGGGCACGGCGTCCTTCTCGAAGCCCCGGTCGAGCAGCTTGCCGACCTGTTCCTGGGTGGTGTTGGTGAGCAGCTTCTTGGGTTCGAGGTCGAGGGTGCCGTCGAAGAGCGCCGTCACCTCGAAGTCGCCGAGCATCATGCGGTAGAAGCCCGGCGCCTGGGTCTTGACCTGCGGCGCGCCGGCCAGCGCCGTGGAAGAAAACGAAAGCATCAGCAGGCTGCCGGCCAGCGCGGCGATGCCTTTGCGCAGCCAGCGAGCGGGTGTTGTTGTCATGGTTCGGCTCCTCGGTGGTTTGAAGGGGCGCCGAGAATAGCCGAGGCAGGCCGGCCCTGCAGGGCGCCTGCCTACCACCCGCTTACCCACCCGCCTACCAGTTGACCTCGCGCTCCGGCGTGGCCGAGATGTGGTGGATCGACAGGTCGGCGCCGTCGTATTCCTCCTCCTGCGACAGCCGCAGTCCCGCCACCGCCTTCAGTGCGCCGTACACCGCCGCACCGGCCAGCGCCGCCCAGGCCACACCCATGACGGTGCCGATGAGCTGCGCCCACACGTTCACGCCGCCGATGCCGCCCAGCGCCTGCGTGCCGAAGATGCCGGCCGCGATGCCGCCCCAGGTGCCGCACAGGCCGTGCAACGGCCACACGCCCAGCACGTCGTCGATCTTCCATTTGTTCTGCGTAAGCGTGAACAGCTTGACGAAGATGCCGCCCGCCACGCCGCCCACCACCAGCGCGCCCAGCGGGTGCATCAGGTCGGAGCCGGCGCACACGGCCACCAGGCCGGCGAGCGGGCCGTTGTAGACGAAGCCCGGGTCGTTCTTGCCCATGGCCAGCGCCACCAGCGTGCCGCCCACCATCGCCATCAGCGAGTTGACGGCCACCAGGCCGGAGATCTTGTCGATGCTCTGCGCGCTCATCACGTTGAAGCCGAACCAGCCCACGCACAGCACCCAGGCGCCGAGGGCCAGGAAGGGAATGTTCGACGGCGGATGCGCGCTCAGCGAGCCGTCGCCCCTGTAGCGGTTGCGCCGCGCGCCCAGCAGCAGCACCGCCGGCAGCGCCAGCCAGCCGCCCAACGCGTGCACCACCACCGAGCCCGCGAAGTCGTGGAACTCGTGGCCGGTGAGCGAGGCGATCCATTCCTGGATGCCGAAGTGCTTGTTCCAGGCGATGCCCTCGAAGAGCGGATAGACGAAGCCGACGATCACCGCCGTGGCGATCAGCTGCGGCCAGAACTTGGCGCGCTCGGCGATGCCACCCGAGATGATGGCCGGAATGGCCGCGGCGAAGGTCAGCAGGAAGAAGAACTTCACGAGCTCGTAGCCGCTCTTTGCCGACAGTTCGGTGGCGCTCACGAAGAAATGCGTGCCGTAGGCCACGCCGTAGCCCACCAGGAAATACACGATGGTCGAGACCGAGAAGTCGACCAGGATCTTCACCAGCGCATTGACCTGGTTCTTCTTGCGCACGGTGCCGAGTTCGAGAAAGGCAAAGCCGGCGTGCATGGCCAGGACCATGATGGCGCCGAGAAGGATGAACAGCGCATCTGCGCCCTGTTTGAGTGCGTCCATTGGAGCTTCTTGCGGATTTTTGGTTTGAATTGGTGCGCCGCACCCGAATCAACCAGCGCGGCCGGCCAATGAAGCAAAAATGGTGCCAAAAAGCTCTCTGATGGTGCGAAATGAACCAATAACGGGCCACTCACGGCCCGTCGCGCACCGGATCAGGCCGCGCCGATACCCGTGCGCAGGGCGTCCCGGTAGCGCCGGCTGCACGGCACGGTGGTGCCGTCGTGCATGTGCAGCCGGGCGTCGCCGCCGTCCAGCGGCTCGATTTCCTTGATGCGCCCCAGGTTCACCGCATGGCTGCGGTGCACGCGCGCGAAGAGCGCGGGGTCGAGCTGGGTCAGGAAGTCGGTCAGGGTGGAGCGCAGCAGGTAGTCGTGGCCGTTGACGTGCAGGCCGACGTAGTTGCCCTCGGCCTGGAGCCAGTCGATGTCGGTGGCGGCGATGAGGAATTCGCGGCGCAGCTTGCGCACCAGGAAGCGCTCGGGGCGCGCGGGCGGCGGTGGCGGTGACGGCGGAGGCTGGGGTGCTTCCGGCATCGAGGGTTCGAAACCCTCCGGTTCCGCCAAAGCCGGAGCCGGGGCCGGAGGTGGCATCGCCACGCCCTCCTCCGGCGCGTCGAGCACCCGCGCCTCGCCCTGCAGGCGCAGCAGGAACAGCCGGTAGGCCCAGATGCCGAAGACGATGCTCACGTACACCCGCACGTCCTTCAGGTACTCGTAGCTCCACTGGCCGGCCCAGCCCCAGAAGTCGTAGCGTTCCCCCGCCATGGCATAGACCAGCGCCCGCAGCCCGAACATGCCGACCACGTGGGCTACGCTGAACACCACGCTCGCCACCAGGTGCAAGCCCAGGAAGCGCGGCAGATGGGTGCGCGCCAGCGGCGACAGCCGGCGCTCGACGGCCGCCAGCACGGGCACCAGCAGCAGCAACACCAGGTGGCTCGACCCTTCCCAGGTCGCGACCTCCCAGTTGGGCCGGGGCACGGCCCGGGTGCGCATGTCGACGATCGCCACCATCGTGCTGAACACGGCCTGAAGGCTCATCAGCACGATCCAGAAAGCCACCTCCAGCGGCCGGCGGATCGGTGCATAGCGCTCGTACAGATTCTTGCGGGGGTCTCCCATGCGGGGAATTCTCGCGAAAACGGGCCCCAGGGCCGGCTTTTTCGTCCCGGATTTCATCCCCGCCTGCCACCGCTCGTCACAAAGCGCGGGCGATCCGTCCCCTGGCCGCGCCATGCGGGGGCGGCCGGGCCGAGCATGGCGGCCTTCCCGCTTCGAGGAACCGCCCATGACCGCCGCCCCCACCCCGCCCGACCACCGCCGCCACGACATCGACGCCCTGCGCGCGCTGGCCTTCCTCTTCGTCATCCTCTATCACGTGGGCATGTACTACGTGGCCGACTGGCCCTGGCACCTCAAGAGCCCGCACGCGGCCGAATGGCTGCAATGGCCGATGCGCGTCCTGAACCTGTGGCGCATGGACCTGGTCTTTTTGATCTCGGGCGTGTCGCTCGGCTTCCTGAGCCGGGGCCAGGGCACATGGGGACTGCTGCGCAGCCGGGGCCAGCGGCTGATGCTGCCGCTGGTCTTCGGCATGGCTGTGATCGTTCCCTACCAGGCCTACGCGCAGGGCGTGGCCAACGGGCTGGTCGCGCCGGGCTTCGGCGCCTTCCTGCTGCGCTACCTGTCGATGGCCCAGCCCTGGCCGAAACAGGCCTTCGACGGCGCGGAGTTCGGCATCACGTGGAACCACCTCTGGTACCTGCCCTACCTTTTCACCTACACGGCGCTGGTCGCGCTGACGCTGCCGCTGTGGAATTCGGCCGCCGGCCAACGGGTGCGCCGCGCCTTCAACGGCCTGCGCGGCTGGAAGCTGCTGCTGTTGCCGGTGGTGCCGCTGCTGATCTTCACGATGCTGCTGGCCTCACGCTTTCCGGCCACGCACGACCTGGTGCGCGACTTCCACCTGCACAGCCTCTACTTCACGATGTTCCTCTACGGCTACTGGATGGGCGTGGATACCGGCGTGTGGAAGGAACTGGAGCGGCTGCGCCGCGTGTCGCTCGCGCTGGCGGTCGCGGTGATCGCCACCTTCATCGCGCTGCGCGCAGGCGTGAAGCCCCCGCCCTCGGGCCTGCTGATGGACACCCTGCGCACGCTCT
Organism: Variovorax gossypii; assembly: GCF_003965815.1. Lineage (GTDB taxonomy): Bacteria > Pseudomonadota > Gammaproteobacteria > Burkholderiales > Burkholderiaceae_C > Variovorax > Variovorax gossypii. Next base: position 19,088 of record NZ_RXOE01000009.1, read on the forward strand.
ACCTGTGGCTGGCCGTCGCGACCATCCTCGGCCACGGCCACCGTTATCTGAACCGCCCGTGGCCCTGGCTGCGCTGGGCCAACGAGTCGGTGTACCCGTGGTACGTGCTGCACCAGACGCTGATCATCGTCGGCGTGAGCCTGCTGGCGCCGCTCGCGCTCGGCCCGGTGATCGAGCCCGCGCTGCTGGTGGCGCTGACGCTGCTCGGCTGCTGGCTGCTGACGGACGGGCTGATCCGCCGCACCAACCTGCTGCGTCCGCTCTTCGGGCTGAAGCTCAGGCGGCGGCCGCTGGCTTCTTCGGCGCCGAAGCAGGCTCTTCGACCGGAACAAGGATTGCGTTCCCCGTCGCCACGAGCTTGAGCGCATCGGCGCCCTCGCCGTCACCCTGCGCATAGAGCTCGGCCACCGCGAACACCTGCTTGCGCCCGGCCTTCACCACCCGCCCGCGCGCCACGAACGCACGCCCGATGGCCGGCGAAATGCAGTTCACCGAGAAATGCGAAGCCAGCACGCGGCCCGCCACTGTGGCGGCCGCGTAACCGCTCACGGTGTCGAGCATCGCGCCGATCATTCCGGCGTGCAGGAAGCCGGCGTACTGGCCCATGTCCTCCTCGCGCCAGTTCATGCGCAGTTCCGCTTCGCCGTTGGCGGCGCTGGTGACTTCGAAGCCGGCCCAGCGGTTGAAGGCGGCGGTCTTGTTGATGGCCTGGATGGTGTCGAGCATGGCTGTGTGTCCTTGTCCTGGGTTGGTGGAAAGACGATGCGGCCACTCTATGAAGCACACCCGGCATCCGCCGTCGCGCGCGCGACCGGAAACGCCGCGGCGGTTGCATTGGCGACAGCGCCGCCGGGCTGCGTGAAATTTTTTTGACGATGCCTTAACCCCGTTCGCCGGGGTCGCCCGTATGAGCAGGGGTCATTCATCACCTTCGCTCCAAAGGCACTCCATGAAAGCATCGACTTCCGCCCTTCTCCGCGCAACCGCCGGCGCCGCCGTGCTGCTGGTCCTGAGCCTCAGCGCCCAGGGACAGGCCGCAACGCCGCAGGCCCCGGCAGCGGCCGATTCGCGCATCACGCAGGTCAAGGTCTACCCGGGCAGCGCCACCGTGGAGCGCGTGGCGCGTGTCGCGGCCGGCGCCCGGTCGGTCACCTTCGCCTGCCTGCCCGCGGGCCTGGACGTGCAGAGCCTGCAGGTGTCGGCCGATGCCTCGGTGCGCATCGGCGAGACCTCGGTGCTCAGCGAGCAGCGCGAACTCTCCGCGCGATGCTCGACCAGCCCGCTCGACGGCCGCATCCGCGAGCTGGAAGACCAGAAGGCCGCCCTGCAGGCGGAGACCGACGCGCTCGGCATGGTCACCGGCTACCTCAAGGGGCTGGCAGGCGGCAGCGATGCCACTTCAGGCGCTCGCGCACCGATGGACGCGCGCAACCTCGCCGCGATGACCGAGGCCATGCGCCGCACCGGGCAGGACTCGCTGCTCAAGCAACACCAGATCCAGCGCAGGCAGGCCGAGATCGACCGCCAGCTCAACCCGCTGCTGGCCGAACGCACGCGCACCCAGGGCAACGGCGGCCAGGTGACGGCCGTGACTGTGACGCTGGCCGCGGGCGCCGATGCCGACGTGAAGCTCAGCTACCAGGTCAACGGCCCTGGCTGGACGCCCACCTACCGCGCGCTGCTCGACACCACCACGCGCAAGGTGCGCATCGAGCGCCAGGCGCTGGTGGCGCAGTCCACGGGCGAAGACTGGCGCGGCGTGAAGCTGGTGCTTTCCACCGGCCAGCCGCGCCGCGAGACCACCGGCCGCCTGCCCACGGCATGGCGCATCGGCATCGAGCCGCCGCCGCGTCCGGCGGCCGAGATGGCCTACCCCGCCGCGCCGGCAGCGGCCATGGCGCCATCGCCCATCATGGCCAGCAAGTCCATGGACAGCCGCGAGCGCCGGGCGGAGCCGCTGTTCGACGTGAGCGTGTTCGACAGCAGCTTCGCCACCGAGTTTTCGGTGCCGCAGGCCATCGACGTGCCATCCAACGGCCAGCGCGTGACCATGGCGCTGGGCCAGCACGAAGACACGGCCAAGCTCGCCGCCCGCACCAGCCCGCGCGTGGACGCCAGCGCCTTCCTCGTCGCCGAACTCGACCAGCCCGCCGGCGTGTGGCCCGCCGGCACCATGCAGCTCTACCGCGACGGCGCCTTCGTGGGCAGCGGCCGGTGGAATGCACCGAGCGACGCGCGCCTGACGCTCTCCTTCGGCCGCGACGAACTGGTGCGCGTGCAGGCCGAGCCCGAACGCGACAACCAGGGCACCGGCGGCTTCGCCGGCTCGCGCGCCGAGCGCAAGGTGCAGCGCGCCTACGTGGTCGAGAACCGCCACCGCACGCCGGTCACGGTGCAGGTGCTCGAGGCCGCCCCGGTGTCGGTCGACGAGAAGGTGCGCGTGGCTTCGGAGTTCTCGCCGCAGCCCGCCGAGCTGGCCTGGAAAAAGCAGCCCGGCCTGGCCATGTGGCAGCTCGACCTGGCGGCCGGCCAGACCGCACGCGTGACGGCCGACTACACCATCGGCTATCCGAAGGACGCGCGCCTGCAGATGCGCTGAGCGGGCACTTTCAGAAGTTCAGAAGTCGAACTTGGCCGACAACTCGAAGGTACGCCGCGGCGCCAGCAGCACCTGACTGGTCGCGCGGCCGGCCCAGGTGGCGTAGAGCTTGTCGGTCAGGTTGCGCACGCGGAAGCTCAGCAGCACGTTCTGCAAGCGGTAGCTCACCGCCGCATCGAGCGTGGTGAAGCCGTTGATGCGGATCTGGTTGGCGTTGTCGGTGTACATGCGGCCCGTGTGGTTGAGCGAGGCGAAGTACTCGAACTTCGACCCGTCGGGCCGATAGGTGGCGAACAGGTTGGCCACACGCTCGGGCACGTTGGGCGGCGTCTTGCCCACGCGCGAGACGCCGCCGGCCTCGATCAGCGTGTCGTAGCGCGCGTCGAGCGCGGCGAGGTTGCCGGCCAGCGTCCATTCGCGCGTCGGACGCCACACGGTCGAGAGCTCGATGCCGCGCGAGGACTGGCGCCCGTTGTTCACGGTGTTGCGGGCGTCGTTGGGGTCGCGCGAGAGCACGTTGTCGAGCGCGATCTTGTAGGCGGCGGCCGTCCACTCCAGGTTCGCCTCGGGAATGCTCTGCTTGAAACCCACCTCGGCCTGCTTGCCGCGCGACATCGGAAAAGCCGCGTTGGAAGCCGAGAGCAGGAACAGCGAGTTCACCGGCAGCGTGGCGTTGGTGTACTGCGCATACACGCTCGACTGCGGCGTGATGTCGTACACCGCGCCGATGCGGCCCGAGGTCGAACGGTAGCTGGCGCCGAAGCGTGTGTAGCTGCCCAGGTTCAGGTCGGCGATGCCGCGCTCCACCTCGGTGCGGTCGTGGCGCAGGCCACCCACCAACGTGAGGTTGCGCAAGGGCTTCAGCGCATCTTCCACGAAGACCGAGCTCACCTTCACGTTCGCGCTGGTGTTCGTGCGGTTGCCGGCACCCGTGCTGAGCGCGGGGTTCTCATTGAACGGCGCGAGGTACGGGTCGAACACCGGCACGCGCAGCAGGCTGGCGGTGGCGGCGCTGCTGTCGGAGAAGCGGCGCTGGCTGCCGAAGCGCGTCTCGCTGTATTCGCCGCCGACGACGAAGCGGTTCTCCATGCCGCCCAGCGTTCCCTTGTGGGTGGCGTCGAAGCGGTTCAGCCAGAAGTCCTGGTCGTGCGTGATCAGCGTCTGGTCGCGCGCGATGTTGGCCGGCGCCACGAACACCGCGCTCTCGGAGTTGCGGAACACGCGGTTCGCCCTGTTGGCCGAGAACTCGTTGCGCCACGACCAGCCGCCGTCGAGCTGGCCCGTGAGGCGCGCGCGCAGCCAGTAGGTTTCCGACGAATTCCTGTCGTCGGGCACGTTGTAGTTGTTGCGGATCAGGCGCCGGTCGATCACGCGGCCGTCGGGCGTGCTGACCACGTTCGTCGGCTGCGTGGCAAAGCTGGCCGGCACCAGCGGCGTGCCCCAGTAGGCCTGGTTGTCGTCGCGCAGGTAGTCGAAGGAAAGGTCCAGTTTCACCGAGCCGCCGAAGTCGACCATCAGGCCGCTGGTGAAGTGATCGATGCGCTCGCCGTTGCGGGCGATGGTGCCGACCTTCGTGTCGTTGCGGCTGTAGTCCAGCCGGTAGGCGCTCGCGTCGCCCAACGCGCCGCCGAAGCCGAAGGCAGCGCGGGTGGAGCCGTAGCTGCCGTACGAAAGCAACGCCTCCTTGTTCGGATTGCTGCGGTCGGGCCGCTTGGTCACGAAGTTGACGACGCCGCCGATGGCGCCCTCGCCGTCGATCACCGAGGCCGGGCCTTTCAGCACCTCGATGCGCTCGTAGTTCCAGGTGTCCTGCACGCGGTTGGTCACGCCCGCGCCGGAGCTGCGCACGCCGTCGTAAAGGTACTGCAGGCTGGTGAAGCCGCGCGTGGACAGCGTGGTCGGCGACGACGGCGGACCGCCGCCGGTGAGACCCGTCATGCCGCGCAGCGCCTCGCTGAAGGTGCGCGCGCCGCGCTGCTGGATGGCGTCCTGCGTGAGGATCTCGACCGAGGCCGGCGTCTCGCGCACCGAAAGCCCCAGGCGCGAGGCGGTGCCGCTCGATTCGCCCAGATGCAGGCTGTTGGCCTCGCGGCTGCCCTCGACGGTGACGGTGCCGAGCTCCGCGCCCTCCTGCGCGTACGAAGCCTGGAATGCGCTGACGGCGGCCGCCGCCATGGCCGTGCGGATGAACATGGTCATTGGATTGCTTGCTCTGAATTGCAATGAGGAAAGAAAACCGGGGCGCGGCTACGCGACCGAGAAGCGGCGCAGGCGCCACGCGGCCAGGCCGAACAGCAGCAGGCTCGGCACCAGCAGCTGCAGCACGGCAAGCGCGGCCTGTCCGCGCACGAGGCTGGCGGGCTCTTCCTGCCAGGCGAATGCGGGAATGCGATCGAAGTCGGAGGGCGAGAGCGCGTCGCGCGCGTCGATACGGGGGAAGAAGAAGTCTTTCCATGCCTCGTGATAGGCGACGGTCTGCGCTTCGAACCGCGCCTGCCTCCGCGTGCCGGTGCCGGCCAGCGCCGTCATGCCCTCGTAGGCCACGGCCGCCGGAGACACCGCGCTGAAGCGGCCCAGCAGCGCCTGCTGCCCAGCCTGCTGCGCGTCGAAGCGATCGAGCTCGGGCCTGATGGCCTCGTCGACTTCCTTCTCGATCAGGTAGTTGCCCAGCAGCCGGCCGGCGATCTCGATCTTGCCGTCGCGCGGCACGAGGATCGCGCCGCGGCCGACGTGCTGGTAGTCGGTGCTCATCAGGTCGGCGTGGCGCTTCATCGCCTCGGCGGTCACGATGCGCTGGCGCGTGGCCAGCTCGGTGCGCGAAGGCGCGGGGCTGGCCTGCGTCACCGCCAGGTTCAGCAGCACCGGTGCCACCAGCACAAGCAGCACCCAGGCGATGACGAGCACCATCGCGTTCGTCGCCGACGAAGCGCCGAAGGCATTCACCGCCACCACCAGCGCGAACCAGAAGAGCGCGTACGCCCCAACCAGCAGCGCCCACCACCACAGCGTAGCGCCCGGCGAGCCGGCCAGGCCCGCCTGCCGCGCCACCAGCAGCACAGCCACCGGAAGCAGCACGGCGGGAGCCAGCAGCACCGCCGCGCGCACCGTGAGCTTGCCCGCGAGCAGCGTGCGCAGTCGCAGCGGTTGCGACAGCAGCAGGCGCAGCGTGCCGTTCTCGCGCTCGGCCGACAGCAGGTTGTAGCCCAGCGCGAAGATCAGCAGCGGCAGCAGGTAGACGATGACGAAGGCCAGGTCGAAGTGCCCGCTCAGCAGGTGCCACGGGCTCTCGATGTCGCTGGGGTTCATGAACACCACGCGGCTCTGGCCGGTGACCTTGAACTGGCTCGGGAACAGGTCGCTCTGCCCCAGCGCGACAGGGCCCAGTGGCGCGGTCGGCAGGATCGCGTGATGGCCCCCGTAGCCGCTGGCCATGCGCGACGGGTCGGCCGGGTTCTCGAAGGGCGTGGGTTGCGCGGTGCCGGCGAGGATGTTCTCCAGCAGCACGCGTTGCGCCGCGCGGGCGTCATGGTCGGCCAGCGCGACTGCCGCCTGCGCGCGGTCGCGGCTCGCGGTCTGCAGCAGCCCGTTGCCGAGGGCATAGGCCACGAGCAGCAGGAACAGCGCGCCGACGGCCCACAGAGTGCGTTCGGCGAGCATCAGGCGCCATTCCTGGCGCATCACGGACAGAAGCCGGCGGCCCTGCGGTGGATCGATGGGGAGTGTCATGGTCGTTGTCATGCCTTGCCTGCTTCAGAGCGCTCGCTGACGCGAGGCGGCGAAGGCCGCAAAGGCCGCCGCCAGCAGCAGGCCGGCGCACAGCACCGCGAAGCTGCGCATCTGGTGGCGCAACGCCCAGCCCGCGTGCGGCAGGTGGTAGTCGAAGGGCGGCACGGTCGCCCACAGGTCGGGCGCGGCCTGGTAGGCGAAATGACGGTCGCCCAGCGGATCGGCGTGCGCCACGAGGTCTTCGCTCATCAGGTCCTGGATGCGGCGGCGATGCAGTTCGGCCGCGGTGGTGAAGCTGCGGTGGTGCGCGAAGTCGGTGCCTGCCATGCCCATCGAGAAGCTGCGCACGGCGAGGATGGGCAACAGCAGGCCGCTCCATTCCTGCACCGCCTGCTGCCGCTCCCAGGTGTCCCACAGGCGGCCGTAGTGGCGGTCGTACACGGGGTACGAGGCCTGGTCGTCCAGGCGCAGCGCGATGCCCCACTTGCTCAACGGCACGTCGCGGCCCCAGCGCTCGGTGGAGCCGAAGTTCTTCTGCCAGACGCCGTCGGACACCGTCTTGAGCTCGGCCCCGAGCGCCTGGTTGAACTCCAGCCGCGTCGGGCTGGGAAACCACGCGCGCGACAGCTCCGACAGCACGCGCGGCGCCATCACCGCCTGCGCGATCCACAGCGCCAGCAGCAGCGTGATCGCCATGCGCGAGGTCGACGAGAGGGTCGACACGCCGAGCACCACGAACACGAAGATGCCCAGGTACACGGCATAGCCGAGCGACCAGGCGCCCAGCCTGAGCAGCGCGTCGAGCCGTTCGCCCTCTCCCGCGCCGGCGGCCACCGCCACGGCGGCGATGAGCGCGGCCGGCACCAGCAGCGCGGCCAGCGAGCCGGCCAGCGCGAGCGCCTTGCCGCCCAAGAGCCGCAGCGGCGGCACGCCCAGGCTCAGCGTCTGCCGCAGGATGCCCTGCTCGCGCTCGCCCGCGAAGGCGTTGAAGCCCAGCACGATCACCAGCAGGGGCCCCAGCACCTGCAGGATCCAGCCGACCGAGAGATTGCCGAAGCGCTGCAGGCCGGTCGCGTCCTGCGCGGCGTTGAACTTCACTTCGCTCTGGCGGTGCGCCTGCAGCCACACGGTGCTGCCGATGAAGGGGTTGATGCCCGCGTCGATCATCGACAGCGCCGCCTCGGGCTTGAAGGCATGCATGCCCTGGTGCGCGGCGTCGTGCGGATGGCGGCGGTCCTGCCGCAGCCAGTCGCGGTAGTCCATGGCCTGCGCGGTGCGCTGCTCGGCCTGCGCTGCGCGCTGGTGCGCCCAGCCCACGGCCAGCGCGGTCAGCAGCAGCACGGCGACCAGTCCGCCGGCCCAGTAGAGGCGCCCGTCGCGCAGGCGCTCGAGGAATTCGCGGCGTGCGATCCAGCTCGTCAGCATGTCAGGCCCTCATGTGCTGCAAGTAAAGGGACTGCAGATCGGTCCTCGCGATCTGCGCCTCGCCGTCCAGGCTCTCGACGAGCCGTCCGCGCTTCATGATCCCGACGCGCGTGGCGGTCTGCTGCGCATGGAACAGGTCGTGCGTGGTGGTGAGCACGGCCACGCCGCTGTCGGCCGCGCTGCGCAACAGGCCCGAGAACTCGCTGGCGGCCTGGGGATCGAGCCCCGAGGTGGGCTCGTCGAGCAGCAGCGCCTTGGCCTGCTTGGCCAGCGCCACGGCGATCCACACCTTCTGGCGCATGCCCTTCGAATACGCGGACACACGCTTGTCGGCTGCGGCATGGTCGAGCCCCACCTGCGTCATCAACTCCAGCAGCCGTTCGCGCGGCAGCTCGCGGCCCAGCGCCAGGCCGGCGAAGAAGCGCAGGTTCTCCAGCCCCGAGAGCGGCCCGTACAGCGTGACCTGCTCGGGGATGTAGGCCACGTGCTGCTTGGTGGCCACCGGGTGGCGCACGACGTCGATGCCGTTGATCTCGACCGTGCCGGAACTCGGCTCGACGAAGTTCAGGAACAGGTTGATGGTCGTGGTCTTGCCGGCGCCGTTCGCGCCCAGCAGGCAGTAGATGTCGCCGGCGCGGATGTCGAGGTCGAGGCGGTCGAGCGCGGTGTGCGCGCCGTACTGCTTGGTGAGGCCGATGGCTCGGAGCATGGAAGGGACCCGGTATGAGAAGAAAAATGGGCGAGCGCAGCCGCGCGCCGGCGCATGCGCGCCGAAGCGGTCGTTCAGTGATTGGGAAACCCGCGGCGCCGGCGATTCAGCCGGGGCGCCGCCCGGCGCATGCGCTCAGCGCTTGTGCCTGTTCTTCGCGCCGCCCTGGCGGGCCTTGAAGCGCGGATTGGACTTGCAGATGACGTAGGTGCGGCCGCGCCGCGTCACCACCTGGCAGTCGCGGTGGCGTTTCTTTGCTTCTTTGAGCGAGGACAGGACTTGCATGGTCGGGATCGGAACCAGAGGATTCGGACCCGCGACTATACGTTATTGAGAATTCATTCTCAATAAATCGAAAGCCGGATGAAAGGCGGCCGGTCAGTGCGCCTTGCCTGCACGCCCCTTGTCGGACGTTGACGCGCCGGCGCACGACGCGCACACGCCGTGCAGCGTCACTTCGTGGCTCTTCACCTGAAAGCCCTTCGGTACCAGGTCGTCCATCGGCCCGGGGCACGAGTGCAGCAGGTACACCTGCCCGCAGCTGGAGCAATGGAAGTAGTGATGGTGGTGGTCGGCCTGCTTGCCGCCGTGGCCGGCGTGCGGGTGCGCTTCGGCCTTGCACGCCACCTCGTAGCGGGCGGGCTCGCCGGGCAGCTCGACCTTGGCGATCTCGCCGTCCGCCAGCAGCAGCGAGACCTGGCGGTAGACGGTCGAGAGGCTGATCTCGGGGACGATCTCGCGCGCGTGCGCCAGGATCTGGGGAGCGGTGAGGACGCGGCCTGCGTCGCTGAAGGCGGAGAAAACGGCGTTGCGTTGACGCGTGAGACGTTGCATCTGGATTCTGGAGCTGGCTTCGGGGCTGGCTTTGCGGGCGACCGGTCAGCCGATGGTGCGGACCACGTTCCCCTGCGGGTCCCTGATTGTCGTCTTCTGCACCTTCCAGCGCACGGCGCCAAAACCCCGTACCTCGTAGGTACCGGCGACCGGCTTCAGCGTGCGGGCCAGCTCGCGCACGGTGGCGTCGCTCAGCCGCATCACGAGCCTGTCGTCTTCCTCGGAAACGCTGTCGGCCTCGCCATGCTCGAAGACCAGTGACTTCTCGCGGCTCGCGAAGTGGAAGTCGCGCCCGAAAGGCAGCCGCAGTGGCAGCAGCGCGACCAGCTCGTCGACCTGCCGCGCGCCGAGGGTGATCTCGGTGACGGGCGAGCGCAGCAGCCGCTTGCTCGTCTCCCAGCCGAGCACTTCGGTGAAGAGAAAACCACTGGAAGAGCCGTCGCGCGCCGCGCCCTCTTCCACGCGCCGGCGAACTTCGGCGTCGTCGAGCAGCGAGGGCCTGGCGAGGTCGGTCACCCACAGCGGCATCGCGGGCAGCAGCGCTTCGAGCAGCTTGCGCGTATCCCATTGCTTGCCGGCGCGTTCCTCGTCTTCCGTGAGGCCGACGACCTGGATGAAGCTCATGCGGCCGTTCGGCGTGTCGATGGCCGGCAGCTCCGGGTCGAACACGAAGCCCATCGAGCGGATCAGCGTTTCTTGCTCGAGCGCGATGGGGCCGTTGGCGGTCATCCAGTGGCCGTCGTCGAACACGTTGCCGCTCTTGAACACGTAGCGCGCGAGGTTCTGCAGGAAGTTGACGGCCCATGCGGGCGGGTCTTCGTCGTCCGGCTCGCAGGCCAGGCGGAAGGTCAACTCGAAGCCGTAGCCGCTGGTTTCGGCATCGTTCGATTCCTTGGCGTAGAGCTCGCTGAGCCCGTAGCTCAGGTAGTGCCAGTGCGGCACCGGCTCCATGCGCCTCCACACGCTCACGCCGTCGAGCGGGTCGGGCCCGCCGAGCATCCACTTGATGACCGTGGCGTAGTGCTTCGGCTCCTGGCCCGGGTAGACGCGCTCCAGTGCGGCGGTGATGGCGTCCCAGCCCGGCGAGAGGTCTTCGTCGTCGGCGGCGTCCCGGCCTTGCGCTGCTTCGGTCATGTCGCTCCTTGCGCTCCTTGCGATCTCGATGGCGGCAAGCCTACACCGGCCCCGGCCGCCCTCAGGCAGATGTCAGGCCCGCATGGCATCCTCGTGCGCCGAACAGACAGAGATAGACAGCTTTTTCAGTGGAGAGAACAACGTGAGATGGTTCCATCGGCGGGATGCGCTGGTACTTTCTGCCGCATGCGCCGCCGCCGCCCTGCTGGCCGCGTCGGGCTGCGGGCAATCGCAGGACGCGCCCGCGGCCGCCCCGGCGACGCCGCCGCCCCAGCCGGGCAGCATAGAGATCACGCAGGCGGACATCGACTGGTTCCGCCGCAGCCATGCCGAGTGGGTCGGCTGCGAATCCGGCGCGCCCGCCATCGTGCCGCCCGACATGACGCTCGAGCAGTTCGGCGACGTGCTCGACGGCGGCAGCTCGCCGGTCTTCGACCGCTTCGTGAACGTGGCGGCCGCCTTCTTCCTGCACGCGAACTTCGTGGCCGGGCACTACGCCTTCGAGCCGCCCTTCGAGCAGCGCACGGCCTTCGACGTGACGGCCGAGCACATCCGCCTGCTGCAGCACGCCAACTGGAACAGCTTCGTGATCGACTGCAAGCGCCCCTACGGCGACTTCACGCACTTCGAGATCGACATGGCCGACATCCTGGGCCTGCCGATCACGAAGGACGCGAAGGGCCTCGCGCAGATCGGCAAGGACGCTGAAAAGCGCATGAACGCCCTGCACGCCGACGTCCTGCCCACGCTGCAGGCGTACATCCGCTTCGCGCGACTCAACCCGGGGCGCTACGTGGTGCCCGGACGCGGCATTGCGCAGACGCGCGGGAGGCCGCTGTGCAGGCCGGTGTCGGCCACGCGGCTGGCGATGTATCAGCGTGCGCTGCAGGCGGCCGGCCCGCGCTCAGACTCGCGCCGGGTCGCGGCGCTCGACGAGGCAGCTGCCGCACTGTTCGCGCTGGATTGAACCGCCGCCCTGCGAACAGGGCGCCGAGCGCGAGGCCCAGGCGTCATCGGGCTCGGCAGGCATCTCCGGCTGCCTCAGGCGTCCTGCCCGGACGCGGCCTCGGGCTTCGGCTTGCCCTTCTGCTTGCGCGCGGCCTTCTTCGCGGCGCGTTCGGCGTCCGCGCGCTGGCCCTCGGCCAGCCACACGGCGAACTCCTCGGGCGTCTCGAGCGTGATTCGCCCGAGGTTGCCGGCGCGGAACTCGTGCATCACGATCTCCGCCGCCTTCTGCAGGTTCACGCGGCCCTTGCCCAGCAGCGCGCCGCGCTTGCGGCCAATGGTGTCGAGCAGCGCCTCGTCCTTCATGTCGGCCATGGTCTCGGCGTCGAGTTCCACGAGCTTGAAGCGCGCGGCGATGCCGGCTGCGTAGTTCGACTTGAGGTAGCCGAGCAGCTCGAGCGCCACCTCTTCCTCGTCGAAGGCGTTGCGCCCCACCGCGCCGCTGGCCGCGAGGTTGTAGCCGCTCCTGGGCACGATGATGCGCGGCCACAGCATGCCGGGCGTGTCCCACAGGTAGAAGTCGTCGGTCAGCGTGATGCGCTGTTCGAGCTTGGTGATGCCGGCCTCGTCGCCGGTCTTGGCCTTGCGGCTGCCGGTGAGCGTGTTGATGAGAGTGGACTTGCCCACGTTGGGAATGCCGCAGATCAGCACCCGCATCGGCTTGGCCAGGCCGCCGCGGTTGGGCGAGAGCTCGTGGCAGGCCTTCACGATCTGCTGGGCCGGGGTGGTCTGGCTCGCGTCCAGGGGGATGGCGCGGGTGGCCGGCAGCGCGTTGTAGTACGCCAGCCAGAGTGCGGTGCGCTCGGGGTCGGCCAGGTCCTGCTTGTTGAGTACCTTCAGCGTGGGCCGGCCGGCCGTGAGCTCGGCCAGCATCGGATTGGCGCTGGAGCCGGGCAGCCGCGCGTCGAGCAGCTCGATGACCACGTCGATGTCCTTCACCCGCTCGGTGATGGCCTTCTGGGTCGAATACATGTGACCGGGGAACCACTGGATCGCCATCGTGGGCTCTTCTTTCTTTCGCGCTGTCTCTGCCTGTGAATGGGGCGGCCCGCGGGGGCCGGTGCGCATTGTGAACCGGGAACCTGAACGGGAGCTTGTTGCTACGCTTTCCATAGCTGCAGGCGGGCATTCTGCCTTCGCTTTCGGGTTGTTCGCTCCTAGAATCCCTTCGCTGCCAACCGGCACCGGTGCGGCAGTTACTCCAACAACTCCGAGGGAAATCCATGTTCAAGCGCCTTGCCGCTGCCGCCCTGCTGGCAGCCACCGTCGTGCCCGCGTTCGTCACCGTCGCCCACGCCCAGCGGCCCTCCCCGCCGCCCGGCCCGCTGGTCAGCGGCTTCCTGTGCTGCAACATGCGCACCTACGGCGACTCGATCAGCGACATCAACTACGACGAGCAAGGCACGAGCATCGTGCCGGTGGGCACGCCGGCGCGCGTCACGTCCTACGACTTCCGCTGGTTCGGCGTGGAGCTCGGCGGCAAGCAGCAGCGCATCAAGAACGACTACAGCCGCAACATCCCGCTGCCCACCTTCGCGCAGCGCTACGTCGTGACCCAGGACCCGAAGCAGAAGCTCGCGACCTTCCCCGCTCCGGTGCGCGACGCCATCCTCGCCGGCAAGGTGATGACCGGCATGACGCGCGAGCAGGTGCTGATGGCCATCGCCTACCCGGTGGCCAGCGAGAACCCCAGCCTCGACGCGCCCGTGTGGCGCTACTGGCGCGACAGCTGGTCGGAGTTCCAGGTGCAGTTCGACGAGAAGGGCCTCGTGAAGGCGGTGGTGGGCGACGCCGTGGCGCTGAGCCGCGTGTTCGTCGCGACACCGGCTGCGCAGCCTTAAGTTCTCGCGCATTGCGCGTGTCTTGCACACACGCGCATTCCCTTAGAGTTTTTTGCGCCGCGCGGTCATTCATCGCCCCTATGATTTGACCGAGTGCGGCGCCCGAGCGTCGGTCGAATCGAAACCCTTTGATGGAGTTGCCAACGATGAAACCCGTCTCCGAACTGCTCAAGCGCCATGATTCCGCGGCATGGCGCACCTCCCCCGACACCAGCGTGTTCGACGCGCTTTCCATCCTGGCGCGCTTCGAGGTGGGCGCGCTGATGGTGATGGACGGCGAAAGGCTGGTGGGCTTCCTCTCCGAGCGCGACTACACCCGCAAGGTCGCGCTGCAGGGCAAGAACTCGAAGGAAGTGAAGGTGCGCGAGATCATGACGCCCGACGTGATGACCGTCACCCCCCAGACCCGCACGCGCGCCTGCATGGCGCTCATGAGCCAGCGCAAGTTCCGCCACCTGCCGGTGGTCGACGGCGACAAGGTGGTCGGCATGATCTCCATCCAGGACCTGATGGACGACATCATCGCGGACCAGGAAGCCACCATCGAGCAGCTGACCACCTACATCCAGAGCTGAGCCGGTCCGCGCCATCGCAGACCCTGCCCGGCGCGCGGGTAGGGAATAGACCTACGCACCCTCCGGCGCCTCATGGCGCACAGTGGGCTTTCGTTCATCCATCCAGCGGGGACACTGAATGCAGATACAGGTCAACACGAGCAACGGCATCACCAACAAGGACGCGCTGGAGCGTTGGGCCGATGCGGAGATCAAGCAGAACCTGAGCCGTTTCGTCGACGACGTGACGCGCGTCGAGGTACACCTGAGCGACGAGAACCACGACAAGGCCGGCAGCGGCGACAAGTGCTGCGTGATGGAGGCGCGCCTGGCGCACCACCAGCCGCTGGCGGTGACGCAGCACGCGGCCAGCCTCGACGAGGCCTTCCGGGGCGCGTCGGACAAGCTGAAGCGCCTGATCGAGAACACACTGGGGCGGCTTCACAACCACCGGGACCGGGGCTCGATCCGCACCGATCCGAACTTCATCGCCGAGTAGCGCCGCGCCCGCGCCTGGCGGGCACGGCGGAGGGCTCCGCGGCAATGAGCGGCGGGCGGTGGCCGCTGGTCATCCACTCGTCGTAGAAGTCGATCTTGCGATCGACGAGCGACAGCGCCCTCTTCCACTCGGCGATGGTCTGGTTCACGCGCTCGCGGTGCGCCGCGAGCATGTCGCGCCGCTCGCGCAGCGTGACCTTGCCCTGCAGCGCGAGCGCGGTGTATTCGCGCATCTCGGCGATCGACATGCCGGTGCGGCGCAGCCGCTCCATCAGGTCGAGCCAGCCCACGTGAAGCTCGACGTACAGCCGCCGGCCGCCCTCGTCGCGCGCCACGCCGGGCACGAGGCCCTGCGTCTCGTACCAGCGGATGGCGTGCACGGTGCGGCCGGTGCGCGCAGCCAGCTCGCCGATGTGGAAGGGCGTGCCGGTGTCAGCCGGCATGGGCGGTCGCCGGCGAAGCCGGCGGGGGCTGCAGCGCCTCCTGCACCAGCGCGGTGTCGAAGTACTCGGTCAGCTCTTTCACCTTGCCTCCTTCGAGTCGGTAGACGTAGCAATAGCGGTTGTTGTAGCGCTTGCCGGCCTTGGTGGGCACGTCGCCGCTGAAGAGCACCACCACCCGGTCGCCCTCGGCGATGACGCGCTCTGTCCTGCTTCTGTAGGGCGCGGCGAACTGGGCGAAGAGCGGGTCGAGCAGCTCCTCGCGGATCGCCTTCTTGCCCCGGTAGGTGCGCGACCACGCCGTGCTGCCCTCGAGCTTCCAGCTCGCGTCGTCGGCGAGGCTGTCGACGAAGGCCCGGCCGTTGCCCTTGTCCAGCTCGTCGTGGATGTGCTGGACCAGGGCCTTGTTCTCGATCGTGTTCATGGCTTGATTTCCTCTTGTTGAATGAACCGGATACCCGGTGAATTCATTGGAAATGCTCGAGTGCGCTCTAGGTCAAGCGCCATGAACACGGTGCCGGGATCAGATGCGCTTCGCGTTCGCCATGCCCTTGGCGACTTCGTTCGCGCCCTGTGCCGCGCCGCTTTGCGGCACCGCCTCGCCTTCGCGGTCGGTCACCTCCGACAGGCGCGCCGCCAGCTGCTCTGGCGTGTCGGCCTCGATGCCCAGCCAGGCCCCCTGCGTCAGCGTGATGTGCGCGGCCTCGAAGGTGCCGGCGCCCGCGCAGAGGACGGTGCGGTTGGGCGCGTCCTGCGCGGCCAGCACCAGCATCGCCGGCACCACGGCCTCGGGGCGGAAGGCCTCGAGCATTTCCTTGGGGAACAGGTCCTCGGTCATGCGCGTGGCCGCGGTGGGCGCCAGGCAGTTCACGCGGATGTCGTTCTTCGCGCCCTCGATGCTCAGCGTCTGCATCAGGCCCACCAGCGCAAGCTTGGCGGCGCCGTAGTTGCTCTGGCCGAAGTTGCCGTACAGGCCGGTGGACGAGGTGGTCATCACGATGCGGCCGTACTTCTGCTCGTTCATGAGCGCCCAGACGGCCTTGGTGCAGTTCACGGCGCCCATCAGGTGCACGTCGACCACCAGCTTGAAGTCGGCGAGGTCCATCTTGGCGAAGCTCTTGTCGCGCAGGATGCCGGCGTTGTTGACGAGGATGTCGACGCGGCCCCAGGCATCGACCGCCTCCTTGATCATGGCCTGCACCGCCTCGAAGTCGGTGACCGAGGCGCCGTTGGCAATGGCCTCGCCGCCGGCAGCCTTGATCTCGTCGACCACCGCCTGCGCGGCACTCACCGAACCGCCGGAGCCGTCGCGCGCGCCGCCCAGGTCGTTGACCACCACCTTCGCGCCGCGCGCCGCCAGTGCCAGCGCATGCTGGCGGCCCAGGCCGCCGCCCGCGCCGGTCACGATGGCCACGCGGCCCTTGAAATCGAGGTTGCTGCTGCCGTTGCTCATGTCTCTGTGTCGCCTTCCATGGGAGTTGCCATTGTTCGTTGCCGTGCCGGGGTTGGCTTCCCCGGCGGTCGGCAGCGTGGCGTTTTACCCCAGAAAGCGGCCGCGAGGCAGCCCGCGCGCGACTGCCCCAGTCGCCAGCGCGTCAGGAAAGGAGTCAGGCGGCAACCGCCGCGCGGCTGCGCGGCATGCCCAGTCGCGCGGGCGAGACGTACTGCTCGCGGTAGATCTCGAAGGGCATGGTGTCGGCCGCCTCGATGCGCTTCTGCTCCTGGATGGACTCGGCCGTCATCTGCTCGAACTCCGCCTGCTGCGCCGCCGAGAACGGCAGGCCCAGCAGCGTGGCGCGGGTCTGCTCGGAGCGGGCACGCACGAAGCCGATGAAGGAGTTGCCGTGCTCCTTCTCGATGGCCGCGAGAACGCGCGCCGAAGGCAGGCTGTCGGGGTCCTGCAGCGCGGCCCTGGCGGCGCGCACCGCATCGGCATGCGCCGTGCCGCTGCCCTGCGCCGCGTCGAGCGCGGCGGCGATGGGCAGGCACTGCTCGACCAGCTCCAGGCCCCAGTCGGCCAGCGTCACCTCGGCGCCGTTGCGCCGCAGCTTCAGGCCCGGCTCGCGGCCGCGCGCGGCGGTGAGGTGCTGGTTCTGCGCGAGGTCGGCGATTTCCTGCGGCGTGTCGTCGGGGCTGTCGCTCAGCAGGCAGTGCAGCAGGAACACGTCGATGAAGCGCATGGTCTGCGCGTTGATGCCGACGGTCTCGAAGGGGTCGAGGTCCATCAGGCGCACCTCGACGTACTCCACGCCGCGCTCGCGCAGTGCATGCAGCGGGCGCTCGCCGGGGTTGATCACGCGCTTGGGGCGGATGGTGCCGTAGAACTCGTTCTCGATCTGCAGCAGGCTGGTGCCGAGCTGGTTGTAGTCGCCACCGAGGTTGCGGATGCCGATGGCCTCGTACGCCGGCCACGGGCGCGTGAGCGCGTCCTGCAGCGAGGCGCCGTAGCCCTCGAGGCTGTTGTAGCTCACGGCCAGCGAGGCCTGCGCGTCGCTCTGGTAGCCCAGGCGGCCCATGCGCAGCGAGGTGCCGTGCGGCATGAACATGCTGCCGTCGCCCAGCGGCTGCAGCTCGTGCGGGCGGCCCGCCACGAAGCTCGAACACAGCGCCGGCGAGGCGCCGAACAGGTACAGCAGCAGGAAGGCCTGGCGGCGGAAGTTGCGGATGAGCGCGAAATACTGTTCGCTCGACACGTCGGGCAGCGACCAGTTGTAGTGGATACCCGAGATGGTCTGCATGCGTCGACCATAGCGGTGGCTCAGGCCCATGCGGTAGACGCTCTTGGCGCGCCCCACATTCGACGAGCCGTAGCGGCCGATCGGAATGGTCTCGTCGGTGGGCAGGCCGCAGGGCATGCTCGACACCCAGAGGCGCTCGTCGCCAAGTCCGTCGAGCACGCGGTAGGTGAACTGGTGCACCCGCGTGAGTTCCTCGATCGCCGAATCGACGTCCGCGTGCACGCCCGTGATGAGTTCGAGCTGCGATTCGCTGAAGTCGGTGGTGATGTGCGGATGCGTGAGCGCGGAGCCCAGCGCGAGCGGATGCGGCGTGAGCGCGAGCTTGCCGTCCGGCAGCGCGCGCAGGCTTTCCTTCTCGATTCCGCGTCGCATGCCCTTCAGTCGTACGGCTGAAAGTGCACCCAACCTCTCCTGCAATCTGTTGCTCATATTGTTATGACCCATCAATCTTCTGAGGGGCAGGAAGGTAGCACGGGCAAGCGGGCACTGCTCGTGCAGGGAATCCCGGGGCTGGCTACCCTGTTGCGCGCTATGTTTTTGATAGCTGCCGGCATTCCGGGCCCCGCTCAGACCCTGGAGCGGCCCGCCGACAGGTCGATCTCTTCCGACCGGTACACATGGATTTCCGGCGTGCCCTCGGCCATGGCCGAGAGCGCCTTGGCGAAGGCGCGCGAGGCGTCCACCCGGAAGTGCGCCTGCAGCGCGTCCATGTCGCTCCAGCGCTCCACGAAGGTCAGGCGCAGCGGCTCCTGCACGTCCGTCGACACCTCGTGCGAGATGCAGCCGGGCTCGGCGCGCGAACGCAGCACGTGCTCGGTGCTGATGGCGAGCATGGCCTGCAGGGTGTCCGGCTTGGCCAGCGCGTGTCCGATGACGAGGATCATTTTGCGGCTCCTTCGTGCGAGCGTTGATTCAGGTTCAGCCGAGCACCCGCAGCAGGAAGCGGTTCAGGTCGGCGACTTCTTCCATGCACACCGAGTGCGCCATGGTGTATTCGTGCCATTCGACGGCATAGCCCAGCGCGCCGAGCGCCTCGCGCGTGCGCACGGCCGCCGCATAGGGGACCACCGGGTCCTGCCGGCCGTGGGCGAGGAAAACGGGCGTCTCGTGGTTGGCCGCATGCCGCTCGGCCGCGGTGGTGGCCGCGATCGGCAGGTAACCCGAGAGGCCGACGATGCCGGCCAGCCGCTCGGTGTGGCGCAGGCCAGTCATCAGGGCCATCGCGCAGCCTTGCGAGAAGCCGGCCACCACGATGCGGTCGGCGGCGATGCCGCGGGCCTTCTCGCCTGCGATCACGGCCTCGACGGTCGCCTGCGAGCGGCGCAGGCCGGCTTCGTCTTCCTCAGCCTCGAGGTCGGGCACGACGATGTCGTACCAGGCAGGCATCTGGTAGCCGCCGTTGATGGTCACGGGCATGACGGGCGCGTTGGGGAACACGAAGCGCACCGGCCCCACGACCGAGAGGTCGAGCTCGCCGGCGATGGGCACGAAATCGTTGCCGTCGGCGCCGAGGCCGTGCATCACGATCACCGTGGCGGTGGGGTTGGGGGCGGTTTCGATCTCGATGGGAGGACGGGACATGGTCGGGCGAAGGTATTCGGGAACTCGGATGCCCGGACCTTAGCGCATCCCGGCCCGGGCCTCCGAAACGGCCGGTAGGCCGACTTGCACATCGTTTCGATGTGCGGCCCTGCCGTTACCTCGAGGGGCGAAACGTTGCTATTCGGCCTTGATGCCGACGGCCTTGACGATCTGCGCATAGCGCTCGTACTCGGCCGACACCTGCGTCTGGAACTGCCGCTGCGGATAGCCCGTGGCCTCGATGCCCTGCGCCGCGAGTTCGGCGCGGGCGGCCGGTGCCTGCACGATGCGCCCGGCCTCCGAGGCGATGGCGTCGAGCACCGGCTGCGGCGTGCGCGCCGGCGCGAACAGGCCGAACCAGGTACCCGAGCGGTAGCCCTTGTAGCTCTCGGCCACGGTCGGCACCTCGGGCAGCAGCGCATGGCGCTTCTCGCCGCTGGTGCCCAGCGCCACCAGCCGGCCGCTGCGTATGTGCGGCAGCGCCGGCCCGACCGCGATGAACATCACGTCGACCTGCCCCGCGATCACGTCCTGCATGCCCAGCGGGCCGCCGCGGTACGGGATGTGGGTGACGTAGATGCCCGCCTTCTGCTTGAGCAGCTCCATGCTGAGCTGCTGCGGGCTGCCGTTGCCGGCCGATGCGTAGTTGATGTGCCCCGGGCGGGCCTTCGCCGCGTGCACGAAGTCGGCCACCGTGCGGAAACCCGTCTTCGGGTTGGCGACCAGCACGAAGTCGATCTGGCCGAGCGACACCACCGGCACCAGGTCGCGCCGCGCGTCATAGGGAAGACCGGCCTGGATGTTGGGAAGGATGGTGATGGGGCCGTCCGCCCCCACCAGCAGCGAATAGCCGTCGGGCTGCGCCTTGGCCAGCCCGTCGGCTGCCAGGATGCCCGCCGCGCCGGCGCGGTTGTCGACCACCACCGGCTGCTTCCATTGCTCCGACAGCCGCTGCCCCAGGTAGCGCGCCAGCACGTCGGGCGAGCTTCCGGGCGTGTTCGCCACGGTGATGTGCACCGGCTTCGACGGATAGGCCGCCGCGGCCGTCTGCGCCTGAGCGGCCACGCCCAGCGAAGCACACGCCAGCAGCACGAGGGCGGGTTTCAGCAGCTTCGACAAAGGGGAATGGGCGCGCATGACGAACTTTCGGTTGCAGGAGACAAAGGGCGCGATTCTGTCGCGCCCTCGCCCGCAAGCGAACGACCCATTTGTCAGATGCTTAGGCCGGTTCCGGCATATGCGGCGCCGCGAACCCGGCCAGCTGGCCATAGAAGGCATCGACCTGCTGCTGCGCGCCCTCGCGCATGGCGGCGTTGCGCCGGGCGCAGCTTTCCGCGTCTTCCAGCGCGCCCGCCTCGCCGACCCTGCGCGAAGCGTCCTGCACGAAGCGGCACATCGGGAACCGGCGCTCGCCGAACGCCCGCAGCGTGGCTTCGCCGATGCCGTCGCGCGCCAGCATGTCGGCCAGCACCACGGCGTCTTCCACCGCCATCGCCCCGCCCTGCCCCATGAAGGGCGTGGAGGCATGCGCCGCATCGCCGATCAGCAGCACGCGGCCCGCGTGCCAGGGCAGCGGCGCCTGCACTTCCTCGACCGCCGTGTAGAGCACCTCGGACCCGGCGTCGAGCTGGTCGAGGAACTGCCGGGCCGGCCCGCCGAACTCGGCGAAGCGCTCGCGCATACGCGCGGGCCAGTCCTCCTTCGGATACCAGCGCCCGGCCGGCTCGCTCACCGTGCCGAAGATGTAGAGCCTGTCGTCGCTGATCGGCATGATGCCCAGTCGCTTGCCGATGCCCATCATCATGATCTTGGCGTCCAGCTCGCGCGGCCGCTCGTGCACGCTGCGCCAGACGCCGAAGCCGGTGTAGCGCGGCGCGATGGGGCCGGCGACGGCCTCGCGCAGCTGCGAGCGGATGCCATCGGCGCCGACGACGAGGTCGAAGCGCTGCGCCGTGCCATCGGAGAACACGACCTCCGCGCAATCGCTGCCTTCCGGCGATTCGATCTTCGTCACGGTGGTCGCCAGCCGGATCTCCACGCCCAGCGCATCGAGCCGCGCTGCCAGGATGCGATGCATCTCCGCGCGCCTGATGCCCACGATGGGCGCCGCGCCGCCGCTGGAGCGCGGATAGAACACGTCGACGATGGGCTCGCCGTGGTGGTCGAGGTAGACGTTGCGGCCGTCCTCGATGGAGAAGCCCGCCTGCAGGATCTCCGGCAGCACCCCGACCCGGCGCAGCGCCTCCAGCCCGTTGCCGTAGATGAAGATGCCCGAGCTCTGGAAGCGCCACTCGGCCTGCTTCTCGACCAGCGTGACGCGAAAGCCCCGGTCGGCCAGCGCGATGGCGGCCGAGCAGCCCGCGATGCCCGCGCCGACGATCAATACCCGTGCCGCCTGCATCATCGCGCCACCTCGCCACCGCACACGTCGGCCAGCGCCTCGCAGACGCGGGCGATGTTCGACTCGTTGAGCCCCGCGACGCAGATGCGCCCCGACCCCACCACGTAGACCCCGTGGCGCGACTGCAGCGCCGCGATCTGCCGGGCCGACAGCCCCGAGTAGCTGAACATGCCGCTCTGCTCGACGAGAAAGCCGAAGTCCTGCTCAGGCAGGGCCTCGCCCAGCATGCGGTGCAGGCCCGTGCGCATCGCGCGCATGCGGGCTCGCATGGCGTCCAGTTCGGCGCGCCACTGCGCGTTCCAGGCTGCGTTCGAAAGCACGGCCTCGACCAGCGCAGCCCCTTGTGCCGGCGGGCACGAATAGCTGCGGCGGATCGCCAGCTTGAGCTGCCCCAGCAGCCGCCCCTGGTCCGCCGAGGACGCGTGCACGGCCAGCGCGCCCACGCGCTCGCCATACAGCGAGAAGATCTTCGAGAACGAACTCGCCACGAGGCAGGCGATGCCGCGCCGCACGCATTCGCGCACCGCCCATGCGTCCTCGTCCACGCCGTGCGCGAAGCCCTGGTAGGCCATGTCGAAGAAAGGCAGCAGGCCGCGCTGTTCGATCACGTCGAGCAGCGCTCGCCACTCTGCCTGCGACGGATCGACGCCGGTCGGGTTGTGGCAGCACGGGTGCAGCAGCACCACGCTGCCGGCCTGCAGCTTCCGCAGCGCCGCGACGGCGCCGTCGAGGTCGAAGCGCCCAGTCGCCTTCGCGTAGTACGGATAGCTCTCGACGCTGAATCCCGCGCCGGCGAAGATGGCCTCGTGGTTGGCCCAGGTCGGGTCGGGCATCCAGATCGCGGCATCGGGCAGCACGCCCTTCAGGAAATCGGCGCCGACCTTCAGCGCGCCGGTGCCGGCGACGGTCTGCACCACCACGATGTTCCCGGTGTTCCCGCCGAAGACCAGTTCGCGCACGGCATGGCGATAAGCCTCGTCGCCCTCGGTCGGCAGGTAGACGCTGGGGCCGTGCGCCCCCGCGCCCGCCTCACGCGCCGCCCGCACCGATTCGAGCACCGGCACCTGCCCCGCTTCGTCGCAGTAGATGCCGATGCCGAGGTTGACCTTGTCGGGTCGCGGGTCGGCCTTGTAGGTCTCGAACAGGCCGAGGATGGGGTCGTCGGCGTACGCCGGCAGTCGATCGAACACAGGAACTCCAGGAGAAAGAAAAAGAGGCAGCCTCAGAGCTGCGTGCGCACCGACCACAGCTCGGGAAAGAAGCGGTGGTCGACCACGCTGCGCAGCCATCCCACGCCGGCCGAGCCGCCCGTGCCGGGCTTGAAGCCCAGGATGCGCTCGACCGACACGAAGTGCCGCCAGCGGTACTGCGAGAACACGTCGGCGATGTCCATCAGCGCCTCGCCGAGGCGGTAGAGCTCGTTCTCGGGCGTCGGATCGCCGTACACCCACAGCCATGCCGCCTCCACGCCGGGGTTCGTCACGTAGGGCGCGGACCAGTCGCGCGACAGCGCCTCGGGCGGCACGGCGATGTCGCGGCGGTGCAGCAGCGCGAGCACGTCGTCGTAGAGGCTCGGCGAGTTCAGAGCCCGCTCCATCCAGAGCCACACGTCGGGGTTGTTGGCATGCGCGCGCGCCAGCGGTACCGACTTGTTGCCCAGGATGAACTCCACGTGCCGGTACATGTACGACTGCTGCCCCGAGGCGATGCCCAGCGTGTTGCGGAACTGGTTGAACTCGTGCGGCGTGATGGTCGAGAGCACGTCCCAGGTCTTGCCGAGGAATTCGAGCAGCGCCTTCACGCGCGGCGCCAGCTGCAGCGCGCCGGCCACGTCGTCGGCCCGCACGCGCGCCTGCATGTTGGCCAGCTCGTAGTGAATGGCCTTGAAGGTGAGCTCCTTGCAGTGCGTGATGCACATGAAGACCATCTCGTCGTGGCCTTCGCTGCGCATGTGCTGCAGGCTCAGCAGCAGGTCGTTGCGCTGGTGCTCCAGGTAAGGGTTGCTGGTGCCCTCGAAGGCGGTCAGCGGCTCGCCGTCGGTGTCGCGCACGGTCGTGGCGCGCTGCGTGTTGTCGCCGGTGGCGATGGGCTTCACCAGCGACAGCTCGAGCGCGGGGTTGCGGACTTCGGGAACGACTCTCTTGCGTGGGGTGGTGGCCATGCGCCGATTGTTCGGCGCGTGCGCGGCTGCCTCAACCTCCGGCAGGCCGGATTTGGGCACCGGGCGTACGGGGAAGCGGATTCAGTCCGCTTCGGCCCGGCGCGCGTACGCGCTGGGCGTCATGCCCGTCCAGCGCTGGAAGGCGCGCGAGAACGCCTTCTCCGACTCGTACCCGACCGCCTCGGCCACCTGGTGCAGGCTCAGCTGCCGGTTCTTGAGCTTCTCGGCCGCCAGCGTCATGCGGTAGGAGCCCAGGTAGTGCATGGGCGTCACGCCCACCAGCGCGCGGAAGCGTTCGCTGAAGACGGTGCGCGACAGGTAGCTGGCCTGCGCCAGCGAGGCGACCGACCACGGGTGCCCCGGCTTCTCGTGCATCAGCGAGATCGCGCGGGCGATGCTCTCGTCGTCCAGCCCGCGCAGGCTGCCGAACCTGCCGCCGTGCTCCTGCGCCTGCGGCTGGGCGTAGAGGTGCTCGCAGAGGATGTGCACCAGCAGCAGGTCGGCCATGCGCGCCGCCGACAGCTGCCAGCCCGGGCGCTGGGCGACGGTCTCGTTCACCAGCGATTCCATGGCCTGCGCGAGCGAGGCGGTGGTGGGAATCTGCGCCTGCCGCAGCACGATCAGCGGCGGCAGGCTGCCGATGATCGAGCCCAGCCCCTGTGCGGGCATCCACAGGTGCAGCGAGAAGAGCTCGGTGGCCGGACCGCCCCCGCCGTGCGAGAAGACGATGGGATGGTCGCCATGCCGGCCGACCGAGTTCGCCTCGATCAGCGTGCGGAACGGCATCGGCTCCAGCCCCGGCGCTGACGACACGGTGTGCGCACCGCCCTGCGGCAGCATCGCGATGTCGTGCGGCGCGACCTGCACCGGCTCGGCGCCGTCCACCGCGATCCAGTACGGCGCGCCGGTGCACATGCGGATCAGCGGGCCGGCGACGCCGCTCGAGTGCAGCGACCATGGGGCGGACAGCGAGAAGCGCGCGGTCACGGCCCTTTCGGACCTGTACGTCGCAAGCACATGGCTGAGTACGTCGCCGTCCCGCTCTGTGTCCATGCTGTTCGTGCCGCCCGGTGGTCTGTCTGTCTCGGAGATGGCGGCGATTATCTGGCATGCCAGGCGGGCGATTCGGCCGCCCGCTACCCATGGCGCCCCGGGATGCAACACAATGGCGTTTCGCAAGAAGACCGCATGAAGACAACGCCCTCGCACCCGAAGCCCCCGCGCGCCGCCCCGTTCGACAGCGAAACGCTGCTGCGCGAGAGCGGCCTGCGCGTGACGCGCGCCGCCCAGACCGTGCTCGAGCTCATCGAGCACAGCTCGCAACCCCTGACGCACGAGGAAGTGGCCGCCGCCTACACCGCCACCGCCGGCGAGGCGCCCGACCGGGTGACGGTCTATCGCGTGCTCGACCGCCTGGTGGAGGCTGGCCTGTGCGACCGCCGCGTGGGCGCCGACCGCGTCAACCGCTTCTCGCGCCACGTGGAAGCCGAGTCGGGCAACACCTTCGAATGCGACCAGTGCCACAAGGTGCTGGCGCTGCCCTCCGACCCGGAGCTGCCGAAGGTGATGGGCCGACTGGGGCGCGCGCTGCGCAAGCAGGGCATCGACACCCGCCACACCGCCCTCACCCTGCACGGCACCTGCGGCGACTGCGCCCGCTAGCCGCTCTCTAGACGTTCCAGGACGGGAACGGATCCGGGAAGTTCTGCCACCACGAGGCGCCGAAGCGCATCTCGTTCTCCGTGAGCAGGCAGGCGTCGAGTTGGGCGCGCAGGGCGTCCTCGTCCATGCCGATGCCGATAAGCACCAGCTCCTGGCGGGCATCTCCGGTGGCCGGGTCCCAGTTCTTGCGGATGAGTTCCAGCGCATCGGGGTCGGTCGGCCAGTGCTCGCGCGGCACCGCCGCCCACCAGAAGCCCGCCGCGCCGTAGCGGCATGCGCCGCCGGCCTGCGACCACGAGCCCGCGCGCGTGGCGCGGCTGGCGAGCCAGAAGAAGCCCTTGGAACGCACCACGCCCTCCCATTCGCTCTGCACCAGCTTCCAGAAGCGCATCGGGTGGAACGGCAGCCGCGAGCGGTAGACGAAACTGCGGATGCCGTATTCCTCGCTTTCGGGCACGTGCTCGCCGCGCAGTTCGGCCAGCCAGCCGGGCGCCTGCTCGGCCTGCTCGAAGTCGAAGAGGCCGGTGTCGAGCACGCGGTCGAGCGCCACGCGGCCGAACTCCGAGACTTCGATTCGTGCGCGCGGGTTCAGGCTGCGCAATATCGCCATCAGCCGCTCGCGCTCCTCGGGCGAGACGAGATCGGTCTTGTTCACCACCAGCACGTCGCAGAACTCGATCTGCTCGATCAGCAGGTCCACCACGGTGCGCGTGTCCTCGTCGCCGAGCGACTGTCCGCGCTGGCCGAGGCTGTCGGGCGAGCCGTAGTCGCGCAGGAAGTTGAAGGCGTCGACCACCGTCACCATGGTGTCGAGCCGCGCCACGTCGGACAGGCTCTTGCCGTCCTCGCCAGCGAAGGTGAAGGTCTCGGCCACCGGCAGCGGCTCCGAGATGCCGGTGGACTCGATCACGAGCTGGTCGAAGCGCTTTTCCTTCGCGAGGCGCCTGACCTCGAGCAGCAGGTCTTCGCGCAGGGTGCAGCAGATGCAGCCGTTGCTCATCTCCACCAGCTTCTCGTCCGTGCGCGAGAGCTCGGCGCCGCCGTCGCGCACCAGCGCGGCGTCGATGTTGACCTCGCTCATGTCGTTGACGATGACGGCGACGCGCCGGCCTTCGCGGTTGTGGAGGATGTGGTTCAGCAGCGTCGTCTTGCCGGCGCCGAGAAAGCCGGAGAGCACGGTGACGGGGAGGCGGTTGGCCATGGGAGGAGGCTCCATATATGCAACAGGATTGCATTATATGAATCCAATGCAACTGCGTTGCATTTGTTGCGATGCCGGGCCTTGGCCTACCATCGGCGGCATGACCGCCCGCTCCGATTTCTCCGCCTTCGTCGCGCCGCCGCCTTCCGGCGAGCTCCATGCCGCGGCGGTCGACGCCGCCTCTGCCTGCCTCGACCGCTTCACCGCCGCATTCAACGCATCGGACACCCGCGGCATGGACGCCGAGCTGCACTTTCCGCACGTGATGCTGTCGGGCGCGCAGCGGCTCGACTGGGTCGGCCCGGGCCAGCACCCGCCCGGCTTCTTCGAGGCACTGAAGGCCACCGGCTGGGCGCGCACGCAGTACGAGAAGAAGGAGCCGGTGCTGGCGGGCAACGACAAAGTCCATTTCGTCGTGACCTACACGCGGCGCGACGCGGCGGACGCCGTGCTCAGCACGCACGTCAACCTGTGGATCGTCGTGAGGACCGGCGAGCGCTGGGGCATCTCGCTGCGCTCTTACTGAAGGAAAAGACTCTCCATGCAACTCGTCTGGCCCTCGCGGGAACATCTTTCCAGCTACATCGCCGCGCTCGAGCGCGGTTGGTCGCCCAACAACCTTCGGCCCGAAGCGGGCCGGGAAGACCTTGCACAGATCCACGCCGACCCCGAAGGCTTTCTGGCCAGCCTCGTCGACCCCGAGGCCAAGGGCCCGCCCGTCGCGCTGCCCGACGGCGACACCGTGCCCCGCCTGCCGGGCTACCGGCGCTGGATGTGGGACGGCGAGTTCTGCGGCAGCATCCAGCTGCGCTGGCAGCCGGGCACCAGCGCCCTGCCCGACTACTGCCTCGGCCACATCGGCTACGCCGTGGTGCCGTGGAAGAGCGGCCGGGGCTACGCCAAGGCCGCGTTGCGCGCCCTGCTGCCCGAGGCGCGCGCCAGGGGCCTCGACCACGTCGACATCACGACCGACCCGGGCAACATCGCCTCGCAGCAGGTGATCCGTGCCAACGGCGGCGTGCTGGTCGAGGAATTCGTCAAGCTGCCCGGGCTCGGCGGCACGCCGGAACTGCGCTTTCGCATCGACGTGCGGGCGCTGCGGTAGCGCTACATCTCGAAGGCCGCGACCTGCCGGCCGTCGATGTCGGTGAAGCCGTACTCGCGCGCGAGGTCGGCCACGCGGAGCACCTCGCCGCTCCTGTCCATGACCTTCGGGTCGCCGGCCAGTGCCGCGACGGCCCGCCCCAGGTAGCGCGGCGACTCGGTGCGCGACAGCGCGGGCCGCTCCTGCCAGTGCGCCTCGTCGGTCTTGTGGCCGGCCAGCACGAACTCGGTGCGCATCCAGCCGGGAGAGACGGCCACCGATGCCACTCCGTGCGGCTTCAGGTCCTGCGCCATGCCGAAGGCCAGCCGCGTCATCGACGCCTTGGCCAGGTCGTAGAAGAGGCTGCCGCGCAGGTAGTGGCCGCGGTCCCAGAAGGTGGTGGTGACGATCAGGCCCTTCTTCCGCCGCACCATCAGCGGCGCGGCGCAGCGGCTGGCCACGAGGTGGTTGCGTACGCCGCGGTCGAACATCGAGTCCCAGTTGGCGAGCGGATGCTCCCAGAACGGCGCCTCGAACACGCCGTTGAAGGTCTCGTGGCCGCCCCAGGCGTTGTTCACGAGCAGGTCGACGCGGCCGGCCTCGCGCTCCACCCGGGCGAAGAGCGCGGCGACCTCCTCTTCGTTCGTGTGATCGCAGCGCACCGCGATGCCGCGCCCGCCCATGCGCGTGACCTCGTCCGCCGTGTCGTCGATGCTGCCGGGCACCGTCGCCATGTCGGAAAGTGCCAGCAGCTGGCCGTAGGTGTCGGCGGGCCGCTCGCGCGTGCTGCGCCCGGTGACGTACACGGTGGCGCCGGCCGCGCCCAGCTCCACTGCGATGCCGCGTCCCGCGCCGCGGCTCGCGCCGGTCACAACCGCCACGCAGTCATTCAGCGGGCGGCCTGCCGTGTTTTCTTCGTCGTTCATCCTGTTCGTTCCTTTGATCCGTTGGCCTCGGAGCGGATGAAGATAGCCAGCGCTCAAACCGCCGTCTTGGAAGAACCCGAAACCGCCTGATCGAGGAACTCGGTCGGCGTGACGCCGCACAGCGCGCGAAACTCGTTGACCAGGTGCGACTGGTCGTAGAAGCCGCCCTCCAGCGCCACCTCGGCCCAGGCGGGCGAGGACTGCAGGCGCAGCGCCCGCAGGCAGCCGTGCATGCGCGCGAGCCGGCCCCAGGCACGCGGCGAGAGCCCCACATGGGCATGGAAGAGCTGCTGCAGGCGCCGTTCGCCGACACCGACGGCGGCCGCCACCTCGCGCAACGGACGCCGCCCGCCCGAGTCGGCGATGAGCTGCGCGGCATGCATGGCACCGGCGTTGCCGGCACTGCCCCCCGGATTGCCGTCGCGAAGCCTGCGCTGCAGCACGGCCTGCAGCAGCGCCACCCGCGCCGCGTCGTCCCGCGCATCGATCATGCGTTCGAGCAGTTCCGTGCCTTCGCCGCGCCAGAGCGCATCGAGATGCACGGCCGTGCCGCCGATCTCCCCGGCCGGCAGCCCCAGCAGCGCGGCGGCGGCACCGGGGCGAAGGGTGACGGAGAGCCCTTCCACCTTCCGCCGCATGCGCACGACGACCGGCGTGGTCGAGGCACCGATGGCCTCCACCGCCTGCCCCTGCTCGTCGCCGACGGAGGGCGCATCGCCGAAGTTGAAGACCAGCCGCACGGCGCCGTCAGGCAAGACGCGCTCATGCACCTCGTGGCCGTCGGCGAAGCTCTCGCGGTACAGCATCACGTGCGAGACATGCCCGCGCAGCGCGGCCTCGACCGGAAACGCGCGCAGCGTGCCGGCAGGCACGCCCGATTCCGGCCCGTGCAAGGGGTCGTCGTCGAGCCGGAGGAAGAGGCGTTCGGCCATGGGCACCGATTGTGTTGAAAAACCCGCCCGGGCATGGCCGAAAATCGGCCGCCTCGCCTGTCCGAATCGAATGCCTTCCGCCCTGCCCGTTCTCTATTCGTTCCGTCGCTGCCCCTATGCGATGCGCGCCCGCCTCGCGCTGGTCGCCGCCGGACAGCGTTGCGAGTTGCGCGAGGTGGTGCTGCGCAACAAGCCCGCCGAGATGCTCACGGCATCGCCCAAGGGCACGGTGCCCGTGCTGCTCGCGGAAGACGGCACGGTGCTGGAGCAGAGCCTCGACGTGATGCTGTGGGCCCTGCGCCGCGACGACCCGCTGCGCTGGCTGCAGCCCGCCAACGGCACGCTGCAGGACATGCTCGCGCTGGTCGCGACGTGCGACGACGAGTTCAAGCCCCAGCTCGACCGCTACAAGTACCCCGAGCGCCACGCGGACGGCGGCGAAACCGCTCGCGAGCGCGGTGCCGCCTTCCTGCGCGACCTAGAGGCCAGGCTGGCCCGCTCGCCGCAGCTGGCCGCCTCGCACGCGACACTGGCCGACGCCGCCGTCATGCCCTTCGTGCGCCAGTTCGCGATGGTCGATCGGGCATGGTTCGACTCGCAGCCGAGGCCGCGCCTGCAGGCCTGGCTCTCGGGCTGGACCGCCTCCGGGATCTTCGAGCGCGCGATGCACAAGTACGCGCCCTGGAAGTCCGGCGAAACCGGCGTCGACTTTCCGCCTTCGCCTTAGCCGGCCATCGCCGCCGCCGAGGCCCGCTGGATGCATTCGACGAAATGCTGCGCGGCCGGCGTCAGCAGTTGCCCGCGGCGCTTGATCACGCTCACGCTGAGCATCGGAAGCTCCTCCTCGATCTCCACGCGGCGGATGCCGTGGCGCTTGAAGGTCAGCGTGGCCAGCGGCTCGACGAACAGGCCGACCAGGTCCATCTGCCCGACCAGCGCCAGCGCCACCGTGACCGACTGCCCCTGTATCACCCTCGCCGGCGGCGGCAGGCCCAGCGGCAGCAGCGGCGACACGGCCTCCCGGCCGCTGAAGTGGTCGTCGCCCGGAAGAATCCACTCGGCCTTGTACAGATCGCGGATCGAGCGGCTGCCGCGCAGCGGATGGCGCTCGCGCATGCCCACCACCAGCTTCACCGGAAAGAGCTCCATCGCCTCGAACTGCGGGTCGAGCCGGCCCGGCACCACGTGCGCCACCGCGAAGTCGAGCGAGCCTTCGCGCAGGCGGGCCAGCATCCAGGGCAGCACGGTTTCGCTGAACTGCACGTCGACCGCCGGCAGGCGCGCGTGGAAGTCCTTGAAGGCGGCCGGCAGCACCGTGAGCGCAAACGAGGTGCTGACGGCCAGCGCCACCTTGCCGGTGAGGCCGTCGCGGATCTGCGCGATCTCGTCGCGGGCGCGCTGCATGTCGGCCAGCAGCAGCCGTGCGCGCGGCGCGAAGGCCTTGCCGAACTCGGTGAGCTGCACGCCCTTGACGCTGCGCTCCACCAGCGGCGCGCCGACCTCGCGCTCCAGCTCGCGCACGATCTTGGTGACGGCCGGCTGCGAGATGCCCAGCACGCGCGCGGCGGCGCGGATGCTCAACTGCTCGACCACGGCCACGAAGGCATGCAGCTGGTTGGGTTTCATGAAAACAAAAAGTTATCTTCGACGCCCAATTATTGTCTTTTCATGACAGCGGCGAATCTCTAGCATCCGGCGCGGCCAAGGCGTAGACCTTCGACCGACATTCCGAAAAGCAAGCCAACACTGGAGACACATGAGCACCCCAAGCACCCGGCCCGCGCCGTCCTCTTCTCCCGCGCGCCGCCGCCAGACCATCGTGGCCACCACCATCGGCAACGGGCTGGAGTTCTTCGACTTCACCGTCTACGGCTTCCTGGCGCTCGTGATCGGCAAGCTGTTCTTTCCGACCTTCAGTTCCTACGGCCAGCTGCTGCTGACGGTGGCGAGCTTCGGCGTGGGCTTCATCATGCGGCCGTTGGGCGGCATCGTCATCGGCGCGTATGCCGACCGCGCGGGCCGCAAGAAGGCCATGACGCTCACCATCTTCCTGATGGCGCTGGGCTGCGCGCTCATCGCCTTCACGCCCACCTATGCCTCCATCGGCGTCGCGGCGCCGATCGTCATCGTGCTGGCACGGCTCATCCAGGGCTTCTCGGCCGGCGGCGAGGTCGGCGCATCGACCACGCTGCTGGTGGAGCACGCCACGCCGGCCAACCGCGGCTACATGGCGAGCTGGCAGTTCGCCAGCCAGGGCCTGGGCGTGATGCTCGGCGCCGTCGTGGTGGGCTTGCTGACCTTCACGCTGTCGACGGAATCGATGCAGAGCTGGGGCTGGCGCGTGCCCTTCGTCATCGGCATGCTGATCGCGCCGGTGGGCATGTACATCCGCCGCCACCTCGAGGAATCGCTGCACGTCTCGCCCGAACAGGCCGCCGCGCCGCGCGAGAGCAGCCTGAAGATCGTCTGCACGCAGCACGGCAAGACGGTGCTGGCCGCCATCCTCACGCTGGTGGGCGGCACCACGGCCGCGTATGTCGTGACCTTCTACATGCCGACCTACGCCGTGCGCGAGCTCGGCTTCACGCCGTCGGTGGCGCTCTTCGGCGCAGCGCTCACGGGGCTGATCTCGTTCGCCTTCGCGCCCTTCGTCGGCAAGCTGTCGGACGTGGTGGGCCGCAAGACGCTGATCGTGTGGAGCCGCATCGCGCTGGCGGTGCTGATCTACCCGGGCTTCCTGTGGCTCAACGCCTCGCCCACGCCCACGGTGCTGTTCGTGGTGCTCGGCGTGTTCAGCTTCGGCCTGGTCGTGCAGACGGTGCCCGGCATCACGATGCTGCCCGAGATGTTCCCGAAGGCCGTGCGCGCCAGCGGCATGTCGCTGGTGTACAGCGTGGGCGTGGCGCTGTTCGGCGGCTTCGCGCCCTTCATCAGCACCTGGCTGCTCAACGCCACGGGCAGCAAGCTCGCGCCCGCCTGGTACCTGGTGGCGATGACGGTGGTCTCGCTGCTGGGCCTGATCTGGCTGCGCGACCATACGGGCCGCGACATCGACGCCGCGGACGCCCACGCCGCATCGGCCTGACGATCTTCCCCATCATTCCAAGCACAGGAGTCCCCACCTCATGCAAGCACAAGCCACCGCAGCAACGCGGTTCTTCTCGGGCACCTACGTCGAGGCCCGCGCCAAGTTCCTCGAAGCCGCCGCGCAGCGCGGCGCGGCCGTCGAATCGTTCGTGCTGGAAGCACACCGCGGCGCGCTCGGCGAAGAACTGGCCACCGACGTCGCGCTGATCGGCGCCATCGACGCGAAGAAGGTGCTGCTCGTGAGCTCGGGCACGCACGGCCCCGAAGGCTTCTGCGGCTCGGGCACGCAGGTCGCCACGCTCAACGACGCGGACCTGCTCTCGCGCCTGGAACAGGCCGGCGTCTCGCTGCTGCTGGTGCACGCGGTCAACCCGCACGGCTTCTCGCACCTGCACCGCACGAACGAAGACAATATCGACCTGAACCGCAACCACATCGACTTCGACGCGCCGCTGCCGGTGAACGCCGAATACGCCGATGTCGAGCCGCTGGTGCTGCCCGCGACCTGGCCGCCGACACCCGCCGACGAAGCGGCCGTGGCGGCCTACGTGGCGAAGCACGGCATGCGCGCCTTCCGCGCCGCCGTGACGCGCGGCCAGTACACATCGCCCGACGGCCTGTTCTACGGCGGCACCGCGCCCTCGTGGAGCAACAGGACCATCCGCAAGATCCTGCGCAAGTACGCCGCCTCTGCCACGCACCTCGGCTGGATCGACGTGCACACGGGCCTGGGCCCCTACGGCCACGGCGAAAAGATCTACCCCGGCCGCAACACGCCCGAAGACCTGGCGCGAGCCCACGACTGGTGGGGCGCCGACGTGTTCGCGCCCTTCGCCGGCGACTCGGCCTCGGCGGACGTGTCGGGCCCTGTGATCTCGACCGCCTACGACGAATGCCCGAACGCGAAGATCGCGCCGATGGGCCTCGAGTTCGGCACGCTGCCCGATCTGGAAGTGCTGGACCGCCTGCGCGCCGACACCTGGCTGCGTCGCCACCCCGAGGCGCCGGAAGCGCAGAAGCGCGAGATCCGCACGCGGCTGCGCGACGGCTTCTACTGCGACAACGACGAGTGGAAGGGAATGATCCTGGGCCAGACCCGCGTCGTGCTGCTGCAGACGCTGCAGGGCCTGAAAGCGAGCTGACCCCCAGTCTTCGCGCACTTCGTGTCGCTTCGCCAACCCCCTTTCAGGGGGCGACACCAGCGGCCCGGCAAAACCGGTTCCGCGGTGTCCCGCGAACAATCCGAGGCCAGTCAGCCGAAGTCCGGCGCGCGCTTCTCGCGCAGCGAGGCGACGCCCTCGCGCACGTCGGCCCCCGCGAAGCCCATGAATTCGAGCGCCAGCGATGCGTCGAAGGTCGGACCGGCCTGGCGCAGCCAGTTGTTCAGCGCGTACTTGGTGAAGCGGATGGCGCTCTGGCTGCCGGCCGCGAGCCGGTCGGCCACCTCGTAGGCGCGCGGCAAGAGCTCCGCCTCTTCCACCGCGAGCGACACGAGGCCGATGCGCTCGGCCTCCTCGCCGCTCACCGGCTCGCACAGCAGCAGGTGGTACTTGGCCTTGGCCATGCCGCACAGGAGCGGCCAGACGATGGCTGCATGGTCGCCCGCCGCCACGCCCAGGCGGGTGTGGCCGTCGACGATCTTCGCGTTCTTCGTGGCGATGGAGATGTCGGCGAGCAGCCCCGCCACCAGCCCCGCGCCCACCGCCGGGCCGTGCATGGCGCTCACGATGGGCTTGTCGCAGTTGATGATGTTGTAGACGAGGTCGCGCGCCTCGCGCCACACGCGCTGGCGCACCGCGTCGTCGGTGGTCATGTCCTGCACCATGGCCAGGTCGCCACCGCCCGAAAAGCCCAGCCCCTCGCCCCGCAGCACCGCGCAGCGCACGCTGTCGTCGGCCGACACGTCGCGCCAGATTTCGGCGAGTTCGCGATGGCCGTCATGGCCCGCCGTGGGCAGCTTGCCGTTGGCCGCCAGCATCCGGATGTCGAGCACCGCGCCGTTCGCTCCGCGGCGCTCGATGGCGAGGGTCTTGTAGCGGGCGGCGTAGTCCATTGCAGGGTCTCTTTCGGTTGTTCGGCTACTTTCTTGCCGCCACTTCCCGGCAGCGCTGCACGTTCGCGTCGAAGCGCGAGGCCAGGCCCGGTTCGCACTCGTCGGAAGGGGCTAGCCTGCACATGCCGACCACAGCGTAGTCCATCACCGCCGCCGTGCACATGGGGTATGCGGCAAGCTCGGGATTGGCCTTGCTCTTGAAGCCCCAGCGCTCCGAGAACTGCACCGTGCGGACCATCGCGCCGTGGAAGAAGCTGCGGTCCTTGGCGGCGATGGCGGCCTCCATGCGGGGCAGCTCCTCGTTCAGGTAGCCGACCGAGTCGAGCGGAAAGCCCGACGGGTCCTGCTGTGCGGTGGCGAAGGATGCGGCGAGCACGAGGGGCAAGGCCGCGAGGGCGCGCAGAGCAAGAGACGGTGCGCGGCGTTGGGAGATGCGGTGAAGGTGCATGGCCTCGAATTCTGCAACGTTTTGAAGCATTTCTGAACCAGTCGCGATGCGCAGGCACCACGCCGTCCGGCTTTGCTAGCGGCCCTTCTTCTGCTTGTCGTACTTGCGCCAGTACTGGAATTCATCCTCGTGCACCTCGAGGTCGATCTCCGAGATGCGCGACTGCAGCCGCTCCTGCACCTCGGCCACCGCCCGGTTGTAGACCAGCGGCCCGATCTCCTCGAGGAAAAAGCCGAGCAGCGCGCCGGCCGCGATGTTGCCGATGGGCTCTTCCATGTTCTCGCGGAAATAGCGTTCGATGGAGGTGATGGCCTGCTGGCGGGCTTCCTTCGGGATCTCGATGGTCATGCGTCTTCCTTCCTCGGGAGGTTCGGGCCGTCGATTGTGCCGGCCACCTTTCGTGCCTTTGGTTTCGTGCCCTTGGCGCCCTTCGCTACCATGCGCGCTCACAACAACACCACACCGGAGACACACACCATGAAGTTCCGCCCCGCCGCGCTCGCGGCCCTTGCCCTCGCGGCACTCGCCGGCTGCACGAACCTCACCCCCACCGTGCCCCAGCGCCAGCTGATGCTGGTCGCCAACGACGAGAAGCAGTCGTGGAACGACGCCGGCGCGGTGATCCTCGGCCCGATGGGGCGCGACACCGTGCAGGTGCTGGACATCGGCACCGATCCGCTGGCGCCCAAGGTGCTCGGCACGCTGCAGCTGGACAACACCATCGCCGGCCCGCCGACCAACCTCGCGATCACGCCCGGCGAGACGCTGGCGCTGGTCGCCAACTCGCTCAACGTGATCGAGGAGAACGGCGCGCGCAAGCAGGTGCCCGACAACCGGCTCTTCGTGATCGACCTGACCACCACGCCGCCCAAGCTGCTCGACACGCTGCAGGTCGGCAAGCAGCCCTCGGGCCTGTCGATCAACCGCACGGGCGACCTGGCACTGGTGGCCAACCGTGCCGACAACTCGGTGAGCGTGCTGCGCATCTCGGGCAAGAAGGTGACGCTGGTCGACACCGTCGCCATGGGCGACTCGGTGGCGCACGTGCGCTTCACGCCCGACGGCAAGCGCGCGCTGGCGGCCAAGTTCCCGAGCCACAAGATCGCGCTGCTCGAGGTGAACGGCGAGAAGGTCAGCTACAACAAGCTCGACCTCGCCGCCGGCCTGTGGCCCTACAACGTTGACGTGACGCCCGACGGCAAGCTCGCGCTCACCGCCGACAACGGCAACTCGGGCGCCTCCGACGGCCAGGTCGACACGGTCAGCGTGATCGACATGGAAGCCGCGCCGCCGCGCGTGATCGACAAGGTGGTCGTCGGCGACGGCCCCGAGGGCCTGGCCGTGAGCCCGACCGGCCGGCACGCCGTGGCGGTGATCCTGCGCGGCAGCAACGCGGCGAAGAACGCCTACTTCTACAACCGCAACGGCTCGGTGGTGCTGCTGAAGATCGACGGCAAGAAGGTCACGCGCGCCAACGAGGTGGTGGTGCGCGGGCTGCCCGAAGGCGCGGTGTGGAGCGCCGACGGGAAATACCTGTACGTGGGGAATTTCATCGACCAGGACATCACGATCCTGCGGCTCGATGGAGACACGCTGGTGCCGACGGGCAAGTCGTTCCAGCTGCAGGGCCATCCGGCTGCGATGCGCGGGAAAATGACGCACTGACCGACCAGCACTCCTGCGAAAGAACGAAGACCCATGGCGCAACCCAAACGACCTCTCCGCACGCTCGAACGCGGCATCCTCTGCCTCGTGATCGGCGTCGCAGTCCTGCTGGGGCCGCGTTTCCTGCAGGGCACGCGCTGGTTCGAGATGGTCGCGGGGGCCTATCTGGTGGGCTGGTTCGCGGTGGTGCTGGGCGTGGCGCTGATCGTGGTCGAACTGGTGAAGCTCGGCAGATCGCGCCGGCAATAAAAAACCCGCCTCGCGGCGGGTTTCGTTGGCAGTCGGCAGGCGCGCGTCAGGCCTTCTTGCCGCGCATCTTGCCGACCAGTTCCACCACCGCCAGCACGATGGCACCGGCCACGATGCCCACGCCGGCATTCACGCCCATCGAGCCCAGCGTGCCGAACACGCCGCCCGTGGCCTTGGCCCAGTCTTCGACCGCATGGCCCAGTGCCGGCACGCCGTGCACCAGGATGCCGCCGCCCACGAGGAACATCGCGGCCGTGCCGGCCACCGACAGCGCCTTCATGAGCCAGGGCGCTGCCGCCAGGATGCCGCGGCCCAGCGCCCGTGCGCCAGCACTGGCGCGCTGGCTCAGGTAGAGGCCCGCGTCGTCGAGCTTCACGATGCCGGCCACGAGGCCGTAGACGCCGATGGTCATGATGAGCGCGATGCCGACCAGCACGCTCAGCTGCGTCGTGAAAGGCTGGCCCTGCACGGTGCCCAGCGTGATGGCGATGATTTCGGCCGAGAGGATGAAGTCGGTGCGCACCGCGCCCTTGATCTTGTCCTTCTCGACCGCCACCACGTCGACAGATGTGTCGGCCACGGCCTTCTCGTGGCGCTGCGTGTCTGCGTCGTGCTCCTTCTTGTGCAGGAACTTGTGGGCGAGCTTTTCGGCGCCCTCGAAGCACAGGAAGGCGCCGCCGATCATCAGCAGCGGCGTGACCAGCCAGGGCAGCCAGGTGCCGATGGCCAGCGCGGCGGGCACGAGGATCGCCTTGTTGATGAAGGAGCCCTTGCACACGGCCCACACGACCGGAATCTCGCGCTCCGCCTTGACACCCGTGACCTGCTGCGCGTTGAGCGCGAGGTCGTCGCCCAGCACGCCGGCTGTCTTCTTGGCGGCTACCTTGGTAAGGACCGATACGTCGTCGAGGACGGTCGCGATGTCGTCGAGCAGCAGGAGCAGGCTGGAGGCCATTGGCAGGATTCAGGCTGAAAAAGAAGCGGCGAGCTTATCCGCAGCCGCTGCCCGCCCCGTCAATACCCGTACGGGGGCGCTCCCCGAGCAGGCACCGGAGCGGGTCCGGGAGCGGTTCAGAGAGCGCCGAGCGCGATGACGAGCACGGCCGCCAGCGAGGCACCGAACAGCGCCAGGCCCACGCGACGGCGGCGATGCGTGAGCATCCACAGCGCCACGCCCGAGATCGACAGGAAGATCAGGCTGCCGGCCAGCGTGTCGACCAGCAGGATCCACGGCAGCGGCATGGCGCCGCCCTTGTGCATGTTGGTGAGCGTGGCCACGATGCCGTTGTGCGTGGTGGTGACGCCCACCGAGCGGTTGCCCTGCCAGTACTCGGCCTGCACGATCTCGTTGGGGCCGCCGAAGTTGAACACCCAGTGCGCGGGCTGAGTGAGGGCCGGAGCGCTCTTGTCGCCCTTGTCGGCCCAGGCGACGGGCTTGGAGGGCTCGATGCGGCTGGAGTTGGGCGGGCCGCTCATGCGCAGCGCCTCCTGCAGCCAGCGGCTCATGGCCTCGGGCGTTTCCGGCACCGGGTCGGGCAGCGCGAGCTGGGCGCGCGTGCGCTCCTGGGCCTGCGGCAGCTTCATCACGTTGCGGTGATTGAGCCAGATGCCGCTGAAGCCGAACAGCAGCCCCAGCACCGCGCCCCAGAGGCCGAACCAGCCGTGGGTGCGACGAATCCACTGCACTGCGGCCGTGCGCCGCTGGTGCGAACGCACACGCGCGGCGTGGCCGAGGGAAGAAGAACCGCCGGCGGCGTCCATGGCGTCGCGCCGGCTCAGGCCACGTTGCGCTTGAGGCGGATTTCCTCGATGCGCACGGTGCCGATGGCGGTGGTCTTGGCGGTCTTCATCTCGCGCTTGAAGCCCGCGAGTTCGTGGAAGCGCATGGCGCGGTCGTTGCGGATCGGCACCCAGATGGTGACCGTGGTGCAGCCCTCGTCCTCGAGGCCTTCGCGGGCGGCGTCCCAGAGGGCCACGCCGGCGCCCTTGCCCCAGTGCTCGGGCTTGACGTAGATGGCCCAGATCTCGCCGGTGGTCGGCGGGGTCTTGGGGTCGCGCGAGCGGTCGAAGCCCACGAAGCCCACGATCTCGCTGCCGTGCACCACCACATGGACCTGGGGTTCGCTGTACTCGATGGCCTCGCGCCACTTGGCTTCGCGCGTGGCGGGAGCCAGGGCGCGCAGTTCTTCCTCGGGAAGGATGCCTTCGTAGGCGGCCTTGACGGAGAGTGCGTGGATTTCTGCGACGGCCTTGGCGTCGCGCAGGGTCGCGGGGCGAACTTCGTAATCTGACATGAATGCGGGAAATCGGATGGAACCGCGTATTGTCGCCTCACCGCTAAACTGCAGCCCGCATACGTCGCAACTACAGGAGAAACCGACATGGCCAAGGGTCAGCAGCGCAGCAACAAGGAAGCGAAGAAACCGAAGAAGGACACCTCGCCGCCCAAGCCCGTGAGCACCGGCGGAATCGAGCCTGTCCGCACGGTCACGACCGAGGTGATTCCCCGCGGCAAGCTCAAGAACAAGTAGACAAGCAAGCAAGTGACGAACGACTCGCCCACGCCACCGCCCGCCCCCGCGGCCAGGCAGGCCCAGCCGCGCAATCCGCTGCACGGGGTCACGCTGGAGGCCATCGTCACGGCGCTGGCCGGCCACTACGGCTGGCCGAGGCTGAGCGAGCTCGTTCCCATCCGCTGCTTCACGCACGACCCGAGCGTGGGCTCCAGCCTCAGGTTCCTTCGCAAGACGCCCTGGGCGCGCGAGAAGGTCGAGAGCCTCTATCTCTTCATGCTGCGCGAGCAGCGCCGCGAACAACAACAGCAGCAGCCATGAAGGTCCGGCTCGAGCCTTCGGGCCTCGACTTCGAGACCGACGGCGACATCACCCTCCTCAAGGCCGCGGAAGCCGCCGGCATCGAGCTTCCGAGTTCGTGCCGCAACGGCACCTGCCGCACCTGCATCTGCCTGCGGCTCGCGGGCGAAACCCGCCACATCATCGAATGGCCCGGCCTGAGCGCCGAGGAAAAGGCCGAGGGCTGGATCCTGCCCTGCGTGGCGCAGGCGCTCGGCGACATCACGCTCGAAGTGCCCGGCGCACGCGCCCTGTTCGCGGATTGATCGCCGTCAGGCCGGCGGCCTGACCGAAGGCGCCGCCACCACCAGCCGGTCGCGGTGCGCCAGCGAGGGGAAGATCCTGAACCAGGTCAGCGCGACCAGCATCGTCCCCACTCCGCCCACCACCACCGAGCCGACCGGCCCGAGCAGTGCCGCCGTGGCGCCCGATTCGAATTCGCCGAGCTGGTTGCTCGCGCCGATGAAGATCGAGTTGACCGCGCTCACCCGCCCGCGCATGGCATCGGGCGTCTCCAGCTGCACCAGCGTCTGGCGGATCACCACGTTGACCATGTCCGCGCCGCCCGAGACCGCAAGCGCGACCAGCGAGACGACAAAACTCTTCGAGATGCCGAACACCACCATGCACAGCCCGAAGAGCCCGACCGCCAGCAGCAGCGTGCGGCCCACGTTGCGCTCGACCGGCCTGCGCGTGAGCGCGATGGACATCACCAGCGCCCCCACCGCCGGCGCGCTGCGCAGCAGGCCGAGCCCCCAGGGGCCGGTGTGCAGGATGTCCTTGGCATAGATCGGCAGCAGCGCCACCGCGCCGCCCAGCAGCACCGCGAACAGGTCGAGCGAGACCGCGCCGAGCACCGGCTTGCGCTTCCAGATGAAGTCGACGCCCGCGAACACCGTGGACAGCGTGACCGGCTCGCGCGCGGCCGGCGTGTAGGCGTAGCGCAGCCGCAGCACCAGCGCGCAGGCGACGGCGAAGAAGACCAGGCTCGCGCCGTACACCACCGCCATGCCCGCCACGAACAGCAGCCCGCCCAGGGCCGGCCCGCCGATGATCGCGCCCTGCATGCCCGCCGAGCTGAAGGCCATCGCGCGCGACAGCATGACAGGCGGCACCAGCAGCGGCGTCAGCGCCTGCTGGGCCGGCATCTGGAACGCCCGCACCGCGCCCAGCACCAGCGACAGGCCCAGCAGCAGGCCGCGCGTGTCGTGCTTTTCGAGCACCGCCAGCAGCAGCACGAGCGCCACCAGTCCCTGCACCGCGAAGCAGGCCGCCACGATGCGCCCGCGATGGTGGCGGTCGACGATGTGTCCGGCCAGCAGCGCCAGCAGCAGCGCGGGCACGAACTGGTAGAGGCCCACCAGGCCCAGGTCCCAGGCGCTGCCGGTGAGCTCGTACATGTGCCAGCCGATGGCCACCAGCAGCATCTGCGAGGCGGCCGTGCCGAACAGGCGCGCCGTCCACATCTGCATGAAGGGGCGTTCGCGCGTCAGGTCGGAGAAGCTGGGGGGAGAAGCCGCGGCACCCTGCAGGGCGGCGTCGGGAGAGGGGGAAGCGGAAGCTGGGGCGGGGCCGGACATTCGTCCGAGGATAGCCGAGCCCGGATGAGCAGGGCATGAGGGCCGGCGGCGGCCCCACGCGCCGGCTCGCGGGCTGCTGTCTACACTCGGCGGCTCCCATGACCGCCCCGCCGCCGCTGCAACCCGTTCACGAAGACGCCCACCTGCTGGTGCTCGACAAGCCAGCCGGCCTGCTCTGCGTGCCCGGCCGCGGCGAAGACAAGCAGGACTGCCTGAGCGCACGCGCCATGCGGCAGTGGCCCGACGCGCTGATCGTGCACCGCCTCGACATGGCCACCAGCGGGCTGGTGGTGATGGCACGGGGCATCGAGATGCAGCGGGCGCTGAGCGCCGAATTCGCCGAGCGCCGGGTGCACAAGCGCTATGAAGCCGTCGTCGACGGCGAAATGCCGCTGCGCGAAGACTGGTCGGTGATCGACGCGCCGCTGATGGCCGACTGGCCGCGCCGTCCCCTGCAGAAAATCGACCCGGCCGGCAAGCCCAGCGTCACGCGATGGAAGGCGCTTTCGGTGTTGCCGAGAGAGCCCGCCGCCACGCATGTACTGCTGGAGCCGTTGACAGGCCGCTCGCACCAGCTGCGCGTGCACCTGCTGTCGATCGGGCATCCGATCCTGGGCGATGCGCTGTACGGCGACGCGGCCCTGCAGGCGCGGGCGCCGCGCCTGATGCTGCATGCGAGCGAGCTGGGGTTCGTGCATCCGGCGACGGGGCAGGAGCTTTGCTTCGAGCGGCCGTCTGGCTTCGTCGTCCCCTGATCCCCGATTCCGCTACGCCGCGGTTTCCGTTGTTGCGGATGCCGCCGCTCAGCCGCCCTTGACGACCAGCACGGGCATGTTCGCATCCTGCAGCACCCGCTGCGTCACGCTGCCCAGCAGCAGTTTCTCGATGCCGCTGCGGCCGTGCGAGCCCATCACGATCAGGTCGGCCGCGATGGCGATGGCCGTGTCGACGATGCCTTCGTGCACCACGTGGCCGTCGATCACGCGCTGGTCGC
This sequence comes from Variovorax gossypii, assembly GCF_003965815.1. Taxonomy (GTDB): domain Bacteria; phylum Pseudomonadota; class Gammaproteobacteria; order Burkholderiales; family Burkholderiaceae_C; genus Variovorax; species Variovorax gossypii. The sequence goes on from NZ_RXOE01000009.1 coordinate 61,467, forward strand.
TGTGCAGGCCTTCGGCCGCGAGCGCCGCCACGCCGCGCGCGAGAGCCGCATTGGCGCTGGCGGTGGCCGCCGCGAGGTATTCGTTCTGGCCGAGCGCGTAGTCAGCGCCGACGCCGATGAAGGGATAGTTGTCGATCACGTGGATCAGCGTGATGCGGCTACCGAAGGCCAGCGCGAGGCCGCTGGCCTTGCTGACGGCGAGCATGGAAGTTTCGGAGCCGTCGATCGGAACCAGGATGTGATTGAACATGGCGGGACCTCGCTTTCGTTCGCAGACAGACACACGGCCCACATGGGGCCGGCCCCGAATTTAACCGCTGTTGCGCGCCGCAGGCTGTAGGACTGCCCCGCCGCAGGGTGAGTTCAATCCCCCTGGAAACCCTTGGCCCTGCAGGTGATCACGAGCGTGTCGCGCCAGCCCTCGCCGCCCTCCTCGAGCGGCTGGATCGGCGTCGACTCGTGGATCACGCGTGCATCGTCGAGCACCAGCAGCGTCCACGGCTCGGTCATCGTGAAGCGTTCGCCGCGACGCCCGTTAGCTTCGAACACGCGCGTCTCGCCGCCCTTGATGCCGTGCCGGCCCACGAGCGCCACCGCCACGAGATCGACCCCGTCACGGTGCGCGCCCTCGGGCGTGGGACGGCCGATGCCGCCCGCGGTGTCGATGCGGAACTGATGCGCCTCCACGTACCAGCGCTGCGCCTCGCCGCGCATCTCGCTGCTGGCCCTGCCCAGCTGCTGCAGCAGCCGATGCCACACGGGCTGTGCGACGGTGGCTTCGAGCATCGGCGCGAACCAGCGCTGCATGCCGCCATGCAGCGCGTTGTATTCGACCGGCTGCCAATGCGCGCGATGCGGCACCTGCGCCAGCGTGGCCTGCTCGTCGGCCTCCACCGTGAAGCAGGCATGGCGCCGGGTGCGGTAGCGGCCGCCGTCCTTCAGGTAATCGTCGGGCGGAAGATCGTTCCAGTCCGGGTGCAGCGCTTCGAGCTGCGAGACCGGAACACCGAGCCATTCGCCGACGCCCTGCGGGCTCAGCACGGCATAGCCCTGGTCGCGCAGCGCGGCGGGCAGCTCGGCGGGAGCGATGAACGGGGGGGTGAATGCGGCGGTGGTCACTGGGCGCTGACCTTCACGTCCTTCCAGAACGCGACGCGGTCGCGGATCTCTTCGGCTTCGGGCTTCGGATCGGCGTAGTACCAGGCGGCGTCGGTGTTGAGCTCGCCGTTGACCAGGAGCGAGTAGTAGCTCGCGGTGCCCTTCCAGGGGCAGGTGGACCTGTGGTTGCTGAAGGTGACGAAGTCGCGGTTGAGCGCGCTCATCGGGAAATAGTGGTTGCCTTCGACGAGGACGGTGTCGTCGCTTTCGGCGATGGTTACGCCGTTCCAGGTTGCTTTCATGGGTTGGGGGTCTCCGGGGGCGGCCGGGTGCCGCTGTGGGGGTTATTGTGCCGTTGCCGTGGGTTTGGTTTCTTGGTGCTGGTTATCTACCCCCTGCTGGGAGTTTGCTTTTCGGGGCCGGGTCTCGGCCCGGCGGCCGACCTACTTTTCTTTGCTTCGCCAAAGAAAAGTAGGCAAAAGAAAGGCGACCCTACTGTCTGCGTCCCTTCGCTTCGCTGCGGGCAACCTGCGGTGCTCGACGTAGGAGGGGGGGGTCCGCAGAACTCGCTTCGCTCAAACAGCTGCGGCCCTTATCCCTCCTACGTCTGCGCTCCTCGGCGCAGCCAGAAGGGAGTTGGAGACCGGGCAGGCCATCGCTGCGCTCGGCCTTTGAACTACCTGGACTGGCCTTCGCTTCGCTCGGCCCGGAATCTCAAGCCAATCGCGACCGCTTCAAGCTTCAGCCGCCCCAACGCCTCGTTCCAAGCACAGCAGGCGCGAAGCGCCTGCTGTGCCTTGGGGGCCGAGCAAAGCGATGGCCCGGGCGTTCCCCCTCCCCTCTGGCTGCGCCGAGGAGCGCAGCGTTTCGCGGATAAGGGCCGCAGCTGTTTGAGCGAAGCGAGTTCTGCGGACCCCGCGAAACGCGAGCACCGCAGGTTGCCCCGTAGCGAAGCGAAGGGGTCGCAGACAGTGGGGTCGCCTTTTCTTTGCCTACTTTCTTTTGGCGAAGCAAAAGAAAGTAGGTCGCCCGCCGGGGCGAGTCCCGGCCTCGGAAAGCAAACACCTCACAAGGAAAAAACTAGGCAGCCAGCCAGTGCACGCTGAAGAGCCTCTCCGGATCCACCCAAACCGCCCCAGGCTTGAATCCAGCCCTCACAGCCAGAGCCCGAAGCCCTTCAACAGTGAACTTATGCGAGTACTCCGTATGAATAGTCTCGCCTTCCGCAAACCCAAACACTTCCCCATTCAGAGAAACGCTCTGAGCCCGCCGGCTCACAAGATGCATCTCGATCCTCTGCCGAGGCGCGTTATAGAACGCCGCATGCGAGAACCCATCAAGATCGAAGTCCGCATCCAGCTCAGCATTCGCCCGCCGCAGCAGATTGAGGTTGAACTCCCCCGTAACCCCCTGCGCATCGTTGTATGCCGCATGCAGGCGCCCAGGATCCTTGACAAGGTCCACCCCGATCAGCAACCCGCCCCCCCGCAACATCCGCGCAGCCAGCTGCAAGAACGCCAGCGCCTCGTCAGGCTCGAAGTTCCCGATAGTCGACCCCGGAAAGAACCCCACTCGCCTCCCCGCCCCGGCCATCGGCGCAGGCAGCACCAGAGGCATCGTGTAGTCCGCGGCGATGGGCTGCACCACCAGCTCCGGATAGTCCGCCTTCAACCGCTCGGCAGCCGCCTCCAGGTGCTCGCCGGAGATGTCGATGGGCAGATAGCGCTTCGGCGTCTCCAGCGCATCGAGCAGCAGCCGCACCTTGGTCAGCGACCCCGCGCCGAACTCGACGATCTCCGCATTCGGCCCGATCTGCCCGGCGATCTCGCCGGCGCACTCGCCGAGGATGCGCAGCTCGGTGCGCGTCGGGTAGTACTCGGGCAGTTCGCAGATGCGGTCGAACAGCTGCGAGCCCGCCGCATCGTAGAAGAATTTCGGCGAGATGCTGCGTGGCGAGCGCGCGAGCCCCGCCTGCATCTCGCGGCCGAATTCCGACAGCGGCGTGGCGGCTGCCGCCGGCGATGCAGCGCGCGGCTTCTGCGATGCCTTCGCGGGCACGAAGGACGACAGCGAGGACGAAGAAATTGGATTGCGCATGATCAGATGTCTTTCGCGAGCCGCAGCCCCGTGAACTGCCAGCGCGCCGCCGGCGGGAAGAAGTTGCGATAGCTGGGACGCGAATGCCCGGCCGGCGTGGCGACGCTGCCGCCGCGCAGCACCAGCTGCCCCACCATGAACTTGCCGTTGTATTCGGCCGCGATGCCCGGCATGGGGCGGAATCCCGGATACGGGTCGTACGACGAGCGCGTCCATTGCCAGACGTGCCCGGTCATCTGCGAGATGCCGGGTGCATCGAACGCGGCTTCCCATTCGAACTCGGTGGGCAGCCGCGCACCGGCCCACTCGGCATACGCGGCGGCTTCATAGAAGCTGAGCTGCGAGACCGGCGCATCGGCCTCCATCGGCCGCACGCCGTTCAGGCCGAACACATGCCAGTCGCCCGCCGCCTGCGACGAGGGGCCGGCGAAGCGCAGGCGGGGATCGTCCTGCGCGAGCCAGTACGCCGGATGCCGCCAGCCGTTCGCCTGCACCGCGGCCCAGCCGTCGGACAGCCATAGCTCGGGCCGCTGGTAGCCGCCGTCGGCGATGAACTGCGCATAGTCGCCGCAGTTCACCAGGCGGTCGGCGATGGCATGAGGCTGCAGCAGCACGCGGTGGCGCGGCGTTTCGTTGTCGAAGGAGAAACCGGCGCCCTCGTGCCCCGCCTCTGCCATGCCGCCGGCCCGCTCGATCCAGCGCACGGCAGGCGGCACGGCGGCCAGCCGCAGCGCGGGGCCGTTCGCGGGCTTGTAGGCGGGCAGCATGGGGTTGCACGACAGCGCGTGCAGGATGTCGGTGAGCAGCAGCTCCTGGTGCTGCTGCTCGTGGTTCAGCCCGAGCGTGACGATGGGCTCGATCACGGCCCAGTCGGCCCCGCCCTCTTCCAGCAGCGCCACCACCGCATCGTCCACCTGGCGGCGGTATTCGTGCACCTCGTCGAGCGAGGGCCGCGTCAGCAGTCCGCGCTGCGGACGCGGATGGCGCGGGCCGAGCGCCTCGTAGTACGAGTTGAAGAGGTAGAGGAAGCGCGCGTCGAAGGGCTGGTAGCCGCCGGCATGCGGCTGCAGCAGCACGCTCTCGAAGAACCAGGTGGTGTGCGCGAGGTGCCATTTGGTCGGGCTCGCGTCGGGCATCGACTGGATGCACTGGTCTTCGGCGGAGAGCGGGGCGGCAAGCGCCAGGCTCGTGGCGCGCACCTCGCGGAACCTGTCGCGCAGTGCGCCCGCCGCCTGAGTGATCGGCCGGGAAAGCGTCATGGAGTCTCCAGTCGGGTCAGCCGCAAGTTGTAGCCCATCCGGGTCGCGGCGGCACGTAGGACAAAACGCCGCAGGCCTGCCGCCGCGACTTCGGCAAAGAGCGCCAACGGGCGCAAGGGGCAGCCACTGTGGCACAAGACGCCGGGGCGTGCAGGGCGGCTGCGTATCATCCGTCGCATGCAAACGACCAACCCATCGGGCAGGCCCAAAGTCGTCATCGTCGGCTGCGGATTCGGCGGACTCGAAGCCGCGCGCAAGCTGCAGAAGGCGGACGTCGACGTGACGGTGATCGACAAGACCAACCACCACCTGTTCCAGCCGCTGCTGTACCAGGTGGCGACCGCCGGGCTCGCCGCACCGTCGATCGCGGCGCCGGTGCGCTCGCTGTTCCGCAAGCAGCCGAACATCACGACGCTGCTGGGCGAGGTGGCCGGCATCGATCCGGCAACCCGGTCGGTGCACCTTGCCAACGGCGACCGCGTGCCCTACGACCACCTGATCGTCGCGGCCGGCGCCACGCACAGCTACTTCGGGCACGACGAATGGTCGAGCGTGGCGCCCGGGCTGAAGACGCTGGCCGATGCCTTCGAGATCCGCCGCCGCGTGCTGCTGTCGTTCGAGACCGCCGAGATCACGGCCGACCTGGAAAAGCGCCGCGCCCTGCTCACCTTCGTGGTGATCGGCGCCGGCCCCACGGGCGTCGAGATGGCCGGCACGCTGGCCGAGATCGCCAAGCACACGCTGTCAGGAGAGTTCCGCCACATCGACCCGAGCAGCGCGCAGGTGCTGCTGGTCGAGGGCGGCCCGCGCGTGCTGCAGGCCATGCCCGAATCGCTGAGCCAGAAGGCGCTCGAACAGCTGGAGCGGCTGGGCGTCGAAGTACGCCTGAATGCGCGCGTGACAGCCATCGATGCCAACGGGCTCGAAGTGCAGACCGGTGGCGGCGCAGACGGATCGCCGGTCGACAGCTACCGAATCGATAGCAGCTGCGTGGTGTGGGCGGCAGGTGTCGCGGCTTCTCCGCTGGGCCGCATGCTGGGCACCGCCACGGGCGTCGAATGCGACCGCGCGGGACGCATCAAGGTCGAGCCAGACCTGAGCCTCGCGGGCCATCCCGAGATCAGCGTGGTGGGCGACCTCGCCGCCGCCATGAGCCATGCGCCCGGCAAGCCGCCCAAACCCGTGCCCGGCGTGTCGCCCGGCGCCAAGCAGATGGGTCGCGCGGCGGCCGCCAACATCCTGCGCCGCATCGCGGGCCAGCCGACCGTGCCGTTCCGCTATGCCGACTACGGCAACCTCGCCACCATCGGCCGCAATTCGGCGGTGGTCGACCTCGGCACGCCCTTCGGCCCTCTGCGTTTCAGCGGCCGGCTCGCATGGCTGTTCTGGCTGTTCGCGCACGCGTATTTCCTGATCGGCTTTCGCAACCGCGTCGTCGTGATGATGGACTGGGCCGGCGCGTACTGGAGCTTCCAGCGCAACGCGCGCGTGGTAGCCGACGTGCAAGGCAAGAGCGAATCCTGAGGGAGGAAGGCTGGCGATGCTGTCCTTCCTCGTGTGGACCGTCGCGCACGCCGCCGAGGCGCTGTTCTGCCTCTGGGTGCTGCGCTGGGGCGGTGCCGAGCGGCTCGAAGGCAGCTTCGCCTCGGGCCTCATCAGCACCTTTGCGCCGCGCTGGAGCGCCGAGGGGCTGAAGCTGGCGGCGCTGATCCTGCTGTTCTTCTGTGCCGTCAGCTTCGCGGCGGGGCTTTTCGTGCCCTCGCTGCGATGCTGGGGAACCTGCTGAGGCGCGCGCGCCTTCAGGTCTTCAGGTCCCGATCACGCCGCCGTCGTTCTTCGTGATGGCAATGGTCGCCGAGCGCGGCCGGCCGGCGCCGTCGGGCCACTTCGACACGGCGAGCGGACGCTCGGGGTCGCTGCGCTCGTTGGCCGGCTCGCCCGGGTGCTGGATGTTGATGAACAGCGTGCGCAGGTCGGGCGTGGCCGTGAGGCCGGTGATCTCGCAGCCGGCCGGGCCGAGCAGGAAGCGGCGGATCTCGCCCTTGGTCGGGTCGCAGGCCAGCATCTGGTTGTTGGGCAGGTTGGCGTACTCGCCCTTGCCCAGCGTGGAGGTCGACACGTCGGTCTCGATCCACAGCACGCCGCGCGCGTCGACCATCAGGCCGTCGGGGCTGCCGAAGGTGTCGCCCTTGATGTTGCCTTGCGCCTCGTAGCGCGATTGCTTCGGGTCCCCCGCGAGCACGAGGTGGTTCCAGGCGAACTTGGTCGCGTCGAGGTCGCCGGTTTCCTTCCAGCGGATGATCTGGCCCATCGTGTTGTTGGAGCGCGGGTTGGCCGCGTCCATGAAGGGCTGGCCGGCGCCGCCGCGGTTGCTGTTGTTGGTCAGCGTGCAGTAGACCTCCTTGGTGAGCGGATCCACCGTGGTCCATTCGGGGCGGTCCATCTTGGTGGCGCCCAGCAGGTCGCTGGCCTGGCGCGCCTTGATGAGCACGTCGCCCTGCGTGGTGAAGCCCTTGTCGGCCACGAGGCCGCCCTTGCCCTGCACCAGCGGCAGCCATTCGCCCGTGCCGTCCACGTCGAAGCGGGCCACGTACAGCGTGCCGTGGTCGAGCAGGTCGCGGTTGGCTGCGGCGCCGCCGGGCTTGACCGCGTCGCGGCTCACGAACTTGTAGATGTACTCGAAGCGCGAGTCCTCGCCCATGTAGATGACGGCGCGGCCGTCGTTGGTGAGCGCGGTGGCGGCGCCTTCGTGCGCGGCGCGGCCCAGCGCGGTGCGCTTGCGCGGCGTGGAGGTCGGATCCTGCGGGTCGATCTCGACCACCCAGCCGTAACGGTTCGACTCGTTCGGGTGCTTCGACACGTCGAAGCGCGCCTCGTGCTCGTGCCAGCGGTACTTGGCGCCGTTGCCCTTCTTGATGCCCCAGCGCTTCTGGTGGGCGTCGGGCGTGTCGGTGCCCTCGAAGTAGTCGGCGAAGTTCTCCTCGCAGGTGAGGTAGGTACCCCACGGCGTGTGGCCGTTGGCGCAGTTGTTGAAGGTGCCCAGCACCTGCGTGCCCGAAGGGTCGGCGGCGGTGCGCAGCATGGCGTGGCCGGCGGCGGGGCCGGTCAGCGTCATCGGCGTGAGCGCGGTGACGCGGCGGGCGAAGCGCGAAGGCGCGAGCTGTGTCCACTTGCCGGCGCTGTCGCGCTGCAGTTCGATGACCGACACGCCATGGGCGTTCATCGACTTGCGCACCTTCTCGGGCGTCCAGGTCTTCATGCCGTCGGGGTGCAGCAGGCCGTCGTCGACGTATTCGTGGTTCAGCACCAGCAGGCCGCGGTTGGAGCCTTCGAGCGGAAAGAAGGCCATGCCGTCGTGGTGCATGCCGGCCTGCAGCGCCTGCTCTTCGGCGGTGTTGGAGCCGTCGGTCTTGAAGGCGGGCATGGCGCCCGCGATGCCGGTCGGGTCGCCCCAGCGGTAGAGAACCTGTGTGCTGTAGCCCTCGGGCACGACCACCGTGTCGACGGCCGCCATGGGCACGCTCTTGAAGCCGATGGCACGGCCCAGGCCGCTCACATTGCCGCTGCCGCCGGTGGTGGCGCATCCGGCCAGGGTGCCGGCCGCCAGCGGGCCGAAGAGCCCTGCCACCGCCGCCGCCATGCCGCCGCGCACGAACACGCGCCGGGACGGATCGGAAACTTCATGGATGGTGGGATTGGCGGAGGGGTTGGAGTCCTCCATGCGGGCGAAGTCTTTGGCCATGTTGTTGTCGCGGGGGATTGTGGGAACCCGAAATGGTCCCGCGGTCCCGTGAATCCGCCGTGACATGGGGCCTGTCGCGGAGGCCCCGGGGCAATCAGAAGAGGCTGCCCCAGTGGCTGCCGCCCCAGTGCTGCTGCTCCTCGCGCTGGTGCTTGCGCCATTCCCAGGGCGGCGTCGGCCTGGGGTCGGCCCAGAGGCCCGCACGCCGGGACCGGGCGCTGTCCTGCAGCCTGAAGAGCCCGCCGCCGCGCTTGGTGGCCAGGCGGTTGTAGTCGTACACCCAGGCCCAGCCGTCGGCCACCATGCGGCTGCCGGCGTCCTCGCCGTTGCAGCTCACGTCCGCCACGGTGCGGCCGTACCGGTCGGTGTCGATCTCGGTGATGCGCGCCTGCTCGCCGAAGCAGATGCTGCTCAGCGCCTGCCTGCTGCGCTGGCCGTAGGGCTGGGCTTTTTCCGGCGCGTCGATGGCGGCGATGCGCACCTTCACGCGCTCGTAGGCGCCGATGCGCCCGCAGCGGGCGGTGAGCGTGTCGCCGTCGCTGATGCCGACGACGAGGCAGTTGCGGGGTGCGGCCTGGGAAAGCAGAGGAAAGGCAAGCAGGAGAAGACTGGAAAGCAGCGCGCGAAAGTGCATGAAAAAGCCGGAAAGACCTGGAGATTGGCAGAATCGCCAAACCGATCGAGGCTAAGTGATCCATGCGCCGGGAGGGATCGGGACACAGTTTTTTTCTTTCTCGCGTTCTTCCCAGAACGGCGCTTCGAAGGAGACCCCTCACATGCAGGAACCCACCCGGGACGACTGGTTTTCCGCGGCGAACGACGCCTGGGACGCCGGCGAGCACAAGAAGGCGCTGTCGCTGTTCCTCAAGGCGGCCGCCGCCGGCGAGATTCATGCGCTCAACAGCGTCGGCTACTTCCTCGACCACGGCATCGGCGTGAGGCAGGACAGCGCCGCCGCCCGCGAGTGGTACCGCAAGGCCGCGAAAGCGGGCGACGTGGCAGGCTGCGCCAACCTCGCCATCTGCTACCGCGACGATGGCAACTTCCGCTGGGCCCGCTACTGGTTCGAGCGCGCCTACTCCAAGGGCGACGGCGACGCGGCGCTCGAGCTGGGCCGCCTCTTCCTCTGGGAAGGCCCGCACAAGAACCACCGCAAGGTCGTCGACTACCTGACGAAGGCGGTGGCGGCGCAGTACGTCACGCCGAACGGAAGGGAAGAAGCCGGGAAACTGCTGAAGTCGCTGGGCCGCAAGTGAAGTCTCTACGGTATGCGCTGACGCTCCTGGTGTCGCTTGCGGTTCTGGCTCTGATTGCACTCCAGCTCTGCATCGTCGAGCCCGGCGACCTCGCCCAGCCGGTATCCATCGACGAGGTGTCGTTCCTCGCCGATGGCGGAACGCTGGTAGTAGAGCTGAAAGGCGCCAACGGCAAGCGCCTCTTCGCGATCCGCCAGGGGAGCCTTTACGTCGAGTCCGACAGGCAACCCATGGCCATCGGGTGCAGTTGCTTCGGTTTCCCCTACGCCAGGAATGTGGCACGCGGCGACGAACGCGAGCGCGCCGTTCAGGCGTTGCTGGAGGGCTGGGTCACAGCCAATACAACCGCCGAAGATCGCGCTCGCATCGAGACCCGCTCGAACCTCGAGCAGATACCCGCCACGGCCTATGGCGTGCTCGAGATGCTGAACTGGATCAGGACGCGCCAATAGAACGAGAAGGACAAGGCAGGCGGGTGGGCGGCCTGCTGCCCGCCGATCTCACTTCGCCTCGCTCTCCGCCTCCTGCAGCAGCCTCCACATCACCTTCCCGCTCCCGCTCTTGGGCAGCGCGTCCACGAACTGCACCTTGCGGGGGATCTTGTAGACCGCCATGTTCTCGCGGCACCAGTCGATGATCTGCTGCTCCGTGGTGTCCTTGTGCGTGGCGCGCAGCACCACCACCGCCTTGACCGATTCGCCGCGGTAGTCGTCCTTGGTCGAGATCACGCAGGCTTCCTGGATGGCCGGGTGGCGGAACATGAGCAGCTCGACCTCGGCCGGCCACACCTTGAAGCCGCTCGCGTTGATCATGCGCTTGAGGCGGTCGGTGATGAAGAAGTAGCCGTCCTCGTCCATGCGGCCCATGTCGCCCGAGCGGAAGAAGCGCTTGCCCTCGAACTCGACGAAGGCGGCCGCGGTGGCGTCGGGGCGCTTCCAGTAGCCCTGGAACACCTCGGGGCCGTGGATGATGATTTCGCCCGATTCGCCGATGGGCATCTCCTTCAGCGTGTCGGGGTCGACCACGCGGGCGTCGGTGCTCATGAACGGGATGCCCAGGCACTGCTGCTTGGGGTGGTCCGAAGGGTTGGTGTGCGAGGGCGCGGCGGTCTCGGTGAGGCCGTAGCCCTCCTGGTACTTCAGGCCGTACTGCTCCAGCAGTCGCTGCGCCACGGCTTGCGGCATCGCGGCGCCGCCGCCGCCGATGTAGGTCATGCTCGACAGGTCGTAGTTCGCGAAGTTGGGGCTGGCCATCAGGTCGATGACCATGGTCGGAATGTTGGTCCAGGCCGTGACCTTCCAGCGCGAGATCAGCCGGCCGGCCACGTCGCGGTCCCAGCGCGGCATGATGATCAGCGTGGCCGCCGCCAGGATGGCGGTGTGCATCATGCTCACCACGCCGGTGATGTGGAACATCGGCACCACGGCCAGCACCACCGTCTCCGAGGTCGAGCCGCCCCACATCAGGCCGGCGAAGGCGTTGTGCATCAGGCTCGAATGGTGGTGGATGCAGCCCTTGGGCAGGCCGGTGGTGCCGCTGGTGTAGGGCAGCAGCGCCATGTCGTTGGCGCCCACCACGTGCTCGGGCGGCGTGTGGCCGGCCTCGAGCGCGTCGGTCCAGGCGACGACCTTGCCGCCTTCCAGTTCGGGTAGCGGGTGGCGGGTGGTGAGCCAGTCCTTCCAGGCGGGCGCCGGGGCGTCGTCGCCCGAGGCGTCGGCGTCGAAGGCGTCGGTGAACTGGGTCACGATCATGTGGGCCAGCCGCTGCTCGGGCGGCAGCGCATTGCTGGCCTTGGCCAGTTCGCCAGCCAGGTCACCGGTGATGATGGCCACCTTGGCGTCCGGGTCGGTGATGTAGTGCTTGAGCTCCTCGGCCCGGTTCATCGGGTTGACCGGCACCACCACGGCGTTGGCGCGCAGGATCGCGAAATGCGCGATCACCAGCTGCGGGCAGTTCTGCATGTCCAGGATCACGCGGTCGCCGCGCTTCACGCCCAGCGCATGCAGCGCGCCGGCCAGCCGCTCGGCCTGGGCCGCGAACTCGCGGTAGCTGACGACGCGGCCGAAGAACACCAGCGCGGGCTTGTCGGGATAGCGCGCTGCCGAGGTGGCCAGGTTGTGCCACAGCGAGGTGGCCGGGACGGTGATGGAGTGTGGAAGGCGCTTGGGCCAGAACTTGTGATGCGGGCGTTGTTCCATGGTGGGCACGGGCGGGGGGACGGAAGGACGGAAAGAGGGATGCCCGCCAGCCTAAGCCGCCGCGTGCGCCGCTCCCATCGGGGAAGCCCCCGGGGGGCGTCGCCTAGGCGACGCCATTTTTTCTCACATGCCCGGCCGTCCCCGGATGCGCCCTGCGACTACAGACAAGCGCCGCTTCCCGAGCGATACCTGCAGCCTCCCCTCTCCATCCACCCACTCACCCCACCGAAGGAGCTTCCATGGCAGCAGAAAAGCACGCGAGCGTTCACTGGGAAGGCGCCGGCAAGACCGGCAAGGGCCTGGTCAGCACCGAGACCGGCGCCCTCAAGGACTACCCCTACGGCTTCGCCAGCCGCTTCGAGGACGACAAGCGCGGCACCAACCCCGAGGAAATCGTCGGCGCCGCGCACGCCGCCTGTTTCACGATGGCCTTCGCCTTCGCGCTGGAAAGAGAAGGCCTGGCGGCCACGAAGATCGACACCCGGGCGGCCGTGCGGCTGGCCAAGGATGGCGAGGGCTTCAGGATCGACCGCATCGCGCTCGAACTCGACGCCAGCGTGCCGAACCTCGACGAGGCGAAGTTCCAGCAGATCGCGGCCGCCGCCAAGGCCGGCTGCCCGCTGTCGAAGGCGCTGGCGAGCGTGCCCGAGATCACGCTGAAGGCCACGCTGGCCGGCTGAGGGCGCTGCCTATGATCGTCTCCTCACAAAAACAGGAGACGGATCATGAACAAGCCCATCCGGACCGCGCTCGCGGTCCTTTCCCTCGGCCTCGGCGCAACGGCGGCAATGGCCGCTTTTCCCGACAAGCCGATCAAGATCGTCATCGGCTTCCCGGCCGGCGGCCCGCTCGACCAGCACGCGCGCCTGCTCACCGACAAGCTGCAGGCCGTGCTGGGCCAGCCGCTGATCGTCGACTACAAGCCCGGCGCCGGCGGCTCGGTGGGCGCCGACGCAGTCGCCAAGAGCCCGGCCGACGGCTACACGCTGATGCTGGCCAACACCGGCGTTGCGGTGATCAACGGCGCGCTCTACAGCAAGCTGCCCTACAACACGCAGCGCGACTTCGTGCCCATCGCGCGCACCGCCATGCAGCCGCTGGCGCTGCTGGTCACGCCCAAGCTGCCCGTGCAGAACCTGAAGCAGTTCATCGACTACGCCAAGGCGCGGCCCGGCCAGGTCAACTACGGCTCGGCGGGCAACGGCGGCATCAGCCACCTGGTGCCGGAGATGTTCAAGACCGCCACCGGCATCTTCATGGTGCACATCCCCTACCGCGGCAGCGCGCCGGCCTTCACCGACCTGATGGGCGGGCAGGTGCAGTTCATGGCCGAGTCGATCCCGCAGGCGGCCAACTATCACAAGCAGGGCAAGGTGCGCGCCCTGGCCGTGACCAGCCGCGAGCGCAACCCCGCCCTGCCCGACATTCCGACCGTAATCGAGTCGGGCGTCAAGGGCTTCGAGGTGGTGGGCTTCTACGGCTTCCTCGCGCCGAAGGACACGCCGAAAGACGTGGTCGCTAAGCTCAGCGATGCGTTCAAGCAGGTGCTCAACAACCCCGAGGTGCGCGAGCGCATGGTGAGCCAGGGCGCCGACCCGGCCTTCCTGGGCAGCGAGGACTTCGCGCGCTTCCTGGCGACGGAAACCCCGCGCTGGGAAAAGGCGGTGAAGGCATCCGGCGCGCGGATGGACTGAGCCCCACGCCGCCGTCCCGCAAGGTTCAGGGCGGCGTGGCCGCGTGCCGCTCGAGCTGCGCGCGGTCCAGCAGCTCGATGCTGCGGTAGCGCACGCGCAGCGTGCCGTCTTCCTCCCACAGCTTCAACTGCCGGTTCACGCTCTGGCGCGACACGCCGAGCATGAACGACAGGTCTTCCTGCGACACGCCCAGCAGCGTGCCGCCGCCCTCGCCCGAGCCCTCGGCGCGCGCGTCCAGCGTGAGCAGGCGATGCGCGAGCCGCACCGGCAGCGGCATCAGGATCACGTCGTCGATCCACGCCAGCGCCTGGCGCAGCCGCAGGCACACCAGCCGCGTGAAGGCCATGTGCACGTCGGGATGCTCGGCCACCAGGCGATGGAAGTCGGCCGCAGCGACCACCGCCATCTCGGTCGTATCGACCGCGCAGGTGTCGTAGACGCGCTCCCGCCCCACCAGCAGCGACACCTCGCCGAACCAGTGGCCGGGTTCGAGCATCGCGATCACCGCCTCGCGCCCGCCCGGCGCGACCACGCTCACACGCAGCGATCCGGCCACCACGCCGAAGAGCGCATCCGGCGACGAGCCCTTGTGGAAGAGCGACTCGCCGCGCGCCAGCGTGCGCCGGTGCGCCACCGCAAGCAGGCGCTGCTGCACGTCTTCAGCCAGCCGCATGTCGCCGTTGTGCACCGGCGAAGGCTGCGCGTCCGGCGGCGTGTCGGGAGATGAAGGGGGCGTGCGTGGCATCGCGGGTTTGTCCGTAGCGGCGATTGCCAACACCGGACAGTCTTGTTTCAGGGGCGTGCCGATAGTACGCAGCGAGCCCGGGCCGGCGCATTCGCGCCAACCCGATGTCAGCAGCCAATCCTGTCACATGGAGCACACCCCGATGAGCAACGACAACACCCCACGCACCGAACTCCAGGCCCGCCGCGAGCGCCTCGTGCTCGACCACTTCGCCGACGAGACCCGGCAGGACTTCGACGCGGTGCTCGGCACCTTCCCGCATCCGCACTACGAGCTGATTCCCAGCGGCGAGGTGCACGACGGCATGGCCGAGGTGCGCCAGTACTACATCGACACGCGCCGCGCATTCCCGGACCAACGCCACGAGATCATCCAGCTGCGCCACGCCGACGACTCGGTGGTGGTCGAGTTCTGGCTGCTGGGCACGCACAAGGGTCCGTTGAAGGGCCTGCCGCCGACGGGCAACAGCTTCCGCTGCCGCATGAACGCCTTCTTCATCTTCGAGGGCGACCGGCTGGTGTGCGAGCGCGTGTACTTCGACACGCTGACGATGCTTCGGCAACTGCTGGCGGGCGTGCCCGCGGAGCACGTCGCCGCGCTGGTCGGCGGGCTGCTGGGCCAGCCGGCCGCGGCTCGCGCACCCGAGACGGCTGCAGCATGAGCGCGCTGCGCGGCGACGCGCTCGCGGGTCGGCATGCCGTCGTGACCGGAGGCGCACGCGGCATCGGGCTGGCGATCGCTCGGCGATACCTCGCGGCCGGCGCGAGCGTCGCGCTGTGGGATCTCGATGCTTCGGCGCTCGCCGATGCCCTGGAAACGCTCGCGCCGCTCGGCACCGCCACATCGGCAGTCGTCGACGTGCGCGACGAAGACCAGATCGCCCGCGCGGCCGCGCAGTCGCAGGAACGCTTCGGCGGCATCGACATCCTCGTCAACAACGCCGGCGTGCTCGGCCCGACCGTGCCGGCCTGGGAGCACACGCCCGCGCAGTGGCGCAGCGTGCTCGACATCAACCTCACGGGCGCATGGCTGTGCTGCCGCGCGATCGTGCCGGCGATGCTCGCCCGGCGGCGGGGCCGCATCGTGAACATCGCCTCGGTTGCCGGCAAGGAGGGCAACGGCTTCAACGCCGCGTACTCCGCCTCGAAGGCCGGGCTCATCGCGCTCACCAAGTCGCTGGGCAAGGAGCTGGCCTCGTCGGGCGTGCTGGTGAACTGCATCACGCCCTCGGCCGCCGACACCGAGGTGTTCGCGGCCGTCCCGGCCGAACACCGCGAACAGCTGCGCACCGCCCTGCTCTCGCGCGTGCCGATGGGGCGCTTCGTCGAGGTCGACGAGGTGGCGGCCATGGCCGCCTGGCTCGCGTCGGACGACTGCTCGTTCAGCACCGGCGCGGTGTTCGACATCTCGGGCGGACGCTCGATGTACTGAGTGCGCCCCATCCATTTCGCTTCGCTTCCTTCGGGCTGACAAGGAGACCCACATGATCCGAGACCCAGAACCCTCCGGGCTCGCGCAGCTGGCGGATTTCGACGGCGCGCGCGACGCCGCCATGCCGCAGGACCGCCTGCGCGCCATCCGCCGCGCCGCCGAGGGCCTGCGCGAGCGCCTGCTCGACGCGCCGCCGGTGCGCTTCGCGCGCAGCTTCAACCTGCTGCGCATTCCGTACCCCGCGTGGTTCGCCTTCACCGGCGTGTACTCGCAGCAGTTGCTCAAGCCGCACATGGTGCATCTGCTGGCGCGCACCGTGCTGATCCAGTACGACGACTTCGAGGGCCGGCTGCGCACGCTGCTGTTCACGCCGGCCGACTTCGAGGCCGGCAACGAGACGCCCTACTTCAAGCGACTGGCCGAGCAGACGCCGAAGTTCCTGCACAAGGCGATCGCGCCGGTCTACCAGACCGTGCCGCAGGCGCTGGCGAGCTGCGGCATCTCGCCGGAGCAGATCGACTACATCACCTACGACCACCTGCACACGCAGGACCTGCGCCGCTGGCTGGGCGGAGCCGGCACACCCGGCCTGCTGCCGAACGCGAGGCTGCTGGTGCACCGCCAGGAACTCGCCAGCGTGCAGGGCCTGCTGCCGGTGCAGGCCGAGTGGTACTGCCCGCACGGCCTCGACGGCATTCCGGCCGAACGCATCGTGCCCTTCGACGGCAGCATCCAACTCGGCCGCGGGCTGGCGCTGGTGCACACGCCGGGCCACACCGAGGGCAACCACTCGCTGGTCCACCGCAGCGGCGACGGCCTGCGGGTGAGCAGCGAGAACGGCGTGTCGGCCGACAGCTGGGCGCCGCTGCAGTCGCGACACAACGGCATCCGCCGCTATGCGAAGGCCACCGGCGCGGAAGTGATCCTCAACGGCAACACGCAGGAAAGCAGCAACGACCAGTACCTGTCGATGGTGCTGGAGAAGACGCTCGCCGGCATCTCGGCCGCGCACGGCTTCAGCAACGTGGTGCCCTCGGCCGAATGCACGCCGCACTGGCTGTTTCCGGGCGCGCCCACCAGCCACCTGTGGGGCGAGACCAGCCACGGCACGCCCACCGTCGCCTGAGGCCGACCGGAAAAACGAAGGAGACAAATCGATGAACACCGCCGCCCTGGCCACCGCCGACTCGCGCTCGCCGGACATTTCGACCGATGCGAGCGCGCGCGACGACGCGGCCCTCTTCCGCAAGATCACCTGGCGCCTGATGCCGCTGCTGTGCGCCTGCTACGTGCTGAACTACCTGGACCGCACCAACGTAGGCTACGCCCAGCTGCAGATGAAGGACCAGCTGGGCTTCAGCGACGCCGTGTTCGGCCTGGGCGCGGGCATCTTCTTCATCGGCTACGCGGTGTTCGAGATTCCGAGCAACCTGATGCTCGCGAAGATCGGCGTGCGCGCGACTCTCCTGCGCATCATGGGCCTGTGGGGGCTGGCGTCGGCCGCGATGATGTTCGCGACCACGCCCACGCAGTTCTACGTGCTGCGCTTTCTCATCGGCGTGTTCGAGGCCGGCTTCGCGCCGGGCGTGCTGTTCTACCTGACGCTGTGGTTTCCCTCGCACCGCCGCGCGCAGGCCACGGCGCTCTTCTTCATGGCCTTCGGCGCGGCGCCCATCGTGGCCGGGCCGATCGCCGGGCTCACGATGACGTATCTCGACGGCGTGCTGTCGCTGCGGGGCTGGCAGTGGCTGTTCCTTCTCGAAGGGCTGCCGAGCGTGCTGCTGGGCGTGGCGGCCTTCTGCTGGCTGTCGAACAGTCCTTCGCAGGCGGCCTGGCTGTCGGCGGCCGAGAAACAGCGCGTGGCCCGTCTGCTCGCCGAGGATCAGGCCGCGCACGGCGCCGCCGGGCGCCATACCTTCGGCGCGGCGATGCGCGACGGCCGGGTCTGGCTGATCGGATTCATGTCCTTCCTGATCATCCTGGGCATCTACGCGCTGTCGTTCTGGCAGCCCACGATCCTCAAGTCGATGGGGCTGAGCGTGCTGCAGATCGGCTTCTACTCGGTGATTCCGGCGCTGGCGGGCATCGCGGCCAACATCGTCGTGGGCCGGCATTCGGACCGGCGCAAGGAGCGCCGCTGGCACTTCGCGCTGAGTGCCGTCGTCGGAGCCGCCGGGCTGGCGCTGACCACGCTCTTCATGCACAACGCCGTCGCTGCCGTGCTGTGCCTGTCGCTGGCGGCCATGGGCATCTCGGCGGCATTCACCGTGCTGTGGGCGGTTCCGGGCAACTTCATGTCGAAGAGCGCCGCGGCGGCGGGCATCGCGCTCATCAGCACCATCGGGGGCAGCGCCGGGCTGGTGGCGCCGATGATGGTCGGCTGGCTCAAGACGCTGACGGGCAGCTTCACCCCCAGTCTCTACGTGCTGAGCGGAGCGCTGGTGCTGTCGGCATTGCTCATGCTTGCAGCGCTGCCGGCCAGCGCGCTGGGCCGCGCTCGGCACTGAACCGGCGCACGCCGCGAGGGCCCCGCACCGGGGCCGTGCTCCATTCAGGTGCGCAAATCTTGCATACCAGTTGGCACAGAAGCTGCTGGTATGCAGGCATATGGCCATTTCCGCATCCGAAATCAGTGCACGCATCGTCGAGGCGGTGATGGCACAGAAGCTCGCGCCGGGTTCGCGCCTGGGCGAGCAACAGCTGGCGATGCTGTTCGACTGCAGCCGCACCATCGTGCGCGAGGCCCTCACCCGGCTGGCGGCGCGCGGCATCGTCACGGTGAGCGCGCGGCGCGGCTGGTTCGTCATCGAGCCCTCGCAGGACGAGGCACGCGAGGCCTTCGAGGCGCGGCGCGTCATCGAACTCGGCCTCATCCGCAGCGCAGGCACCGCCGGCAAGATCGAAAAGACCGCCCTGCGCCAGCTGAAAGCGCACCTGCAGCGTGAAAAGGCCGCACTGAAAGAGAGCGACGTCGGCAACCGCAGCTTCCTGCTGGGCGACTTCCACGTGTGCCTGGCCGAGTGCCTGGGCAACACACTGCTGGCCGACACGCTGCGCGACTACACGGCCCGCACCACGCTGATCGCCATGCTCTACCAGTCTACGCACGATGCGGTGCAGTCCTGCGAAGACCACGTGCAGATCGTCGCGGCGCTGGAGCGCGGCGACCACGCCGCCGCCGAGGCGCTGATGGCCGAGCACATCGGCACGGTGCAGTCCGCCCTTCGCGTGCAGGCCCCCACCGATCCGCTGGCCCAGCTGCGCGACGCGCTGGCGCCGCTGCAGAACACGGCCGCGCCCACTGCGCCCGCCACGCCCAAGGGCAAGCGCCGCAAGCCCGGCGCGTCCCCCGATTCCGATTCTTCGACTTACCTAGGAGCCCTGCTATGACCTTCTCTGCTTCCAAACGCCGCGTCGCCCTGGCGCTCGCTTCCGCCGCCATGCTGGCCTCGGCCGGCGCCGCGCACGCCCAGAACGCGCTGGACAACGTGCTCAAGGCCAAGACCATCAAGATCGCCGTGCCCACCGACTACCCGCCCTACGGCTCGGTCGACAAGAACATGAAGCCGCAGGGCCTCGACGTGGAGATGGCCGAGCTCATCGGCGCCAAGCTCGGCGTGAAGGTCGAGCTGGTGCCCGTGACCAGCGCCAACCGCATCCCGTACCTGCAGACGAAGAAGGCCGACCTCGTGATCTCCACGCTGGGCAAGAACGCGGAGCGCGAGAAGGTGATCGACTTCTCGTCGGCCTACGCCCCCTTCTTCCAGGCCGTGTACGCCGCCAAGAGCATGAAGCTCACCAGCTTCGCCGACATGGCCGGCAAGACCGTCGCCGTGACGCGCGGCGCGATGGAAGACCAGGAGCTGAACAAGGTGGCGCCGCCGAACGTCGACTACCGCCGCTTCGAGGACAACAACGCGACCATCGCCGCTTTCGTGGCCGGCCAGACGCAGACCATCGCGACCAGCGCCGCGGTCGCCGGCGACATGCTCGCCAAGAACCCGAAGGTGAGCGCCGAGTTCAAGCTGCTGCTGAAGGACAGCCCCTGCTTCGTGGGCATCGCCAAGGGCGAGACCGCGCTGAAGACCAAGGTCAACGAGATCATCGCGGCGGCCAAGAAGGACGGCACGCTCGACGCCATGTCCAAGAAGTGGCTCGGCAAGGCCGCCGGCGACCTTCCCGTCTGAACGGGCACTCCCCCATGCTTCGCGCACTTCGTGTCGCTGCGCCCCCCCTCGCCGGGGGCAACGCCCGCGGCCCGGCGAAGCCGGTTCCGCGGCGTTCCACGAACAGACTGACCTATGAACATCGAGTTTGATTTCGGTGCGGTGCTCTCCGAGTGGCCGCTGCTGCTTCGTGGCGTGGCGTGGACCGTCGGCCTGACCGCCATCGGCACCGTGCTGGGCATGATCGTGGGCACCTTCTGCGCGTGGGCGCGTGCCGACGGCCCCGGGTGGCTGCGCGCCGTCGTGGGCACGTACGTGGAGCTGATCCGCAACACGCCCTTCATCGTGCAGCTGTTCTTCATCTTCTTCGGACTGCCGGCGGCGGGCGTCAAGCTCACGCCGGAGGTCGCCTCGGTGATCGCGATGGTGCTGAACCTGGGGGCCTACTCCACCGAGATCATCCGCGCCGGCATCGAGGCCACGCCCAAGGGGCAGATCGAGGCGGCCGTGAGCCTGGCGCTGAGCCGCTCGCAGGTGTTCCTGCGCGTGGTGCTGCCGCCGGCGCTGAAGAAGGTGTGGCCCGCGATGGTGAGCCAGATCGTCATCGTGATGCTGGGCTCGGCGGTGTGCGGCCAGATCTCCACCGAGGAGCTGAGCTACGCGGCCAACCTGATCCAGAGCCGAAACTTCCGCGCCTTCGAGGCCTTCATCGTCGCCACGCTGGTCTACCTGGCGCTGTCTGTGGCGCTGCGGCGGCTGCTCGACTGGGCGGGGCCGAAGTTCTTCTTCGGCCGCTGAGCGGACACGGCAAGAAAGCCCCTTTTCATCATGGCTGACTTCTCTCTCTGGGACATCCTGCGCAACCTGCTGCTGGCGCTGCGCTGGACCGTCGTTCTCTCGCTCATCGCCTTCATCGGCGGCGGCATCGTGGGCGCGCTGCTGCTCTTCCTGCGGCTGCGCGGCGGCAAGGCGATCGGCAAGGTCGTGGGCCTGTACGTGCAGCTCTTCCAGGGCACGCCGCTGCTGATGCAGCTGTTCCTGGCCTACTTCGGCATCGCACTCTTCGGCATCGACGTGTCGGCGTGGACCGCCGCCAGCGTGGCGCTCACGCTCTACACCAGCGCCTTCCTCACCGAGATCTGGCGCGGCTGCGTGGCCTCCATACCGAAGGGACAGTGGGAGGCCTCGGGCAGCCTCGCGCTGAGCTTCGGCGAGCAGCTTCGCCACGTGATCCTGCCGCAGGCCGTGAAGATCGCCATCGCGCCCACCGTGGGCTTCCTGGTGCAGGTCATCAAGGGCACGGCGCTCGCGTCGGTGATCGGCTTCGTCGAACTCACCAAGGCCGGCAGCATGATTTCGAACGCCACCTTCAAGCCTTTCGTGGTGTTCAGCTGCGTGGCCCTGCTTTATTTCGTGCTGTGCTTTCCCGTGAGCCTGTACGCCAAGAACCTCGAGAGGAAATCCCATGGCCGCCGTGCTTGAACCGCAACAACAACCCGCCACCTCGGTGGGCTCGCCCATCGTGCGCATCACGGCGCTGCGCAAGTCGTACGGCACCAACGAGGTGCTCAAGGGCATCGACCTCGACGTGAAGCGCGGCGAGGTGATCGCCATCATCGGCAAGAGCGGCTCGGGCAAGAGCACGCTGCTTCGCTGCATCAACGGCCTGGAGGTCTTCCAGGAAGGCTCGCTCACGGTGGACGGCAAGCCGCTGCTGCACGAGAGCGCCATGGCCATGCGCGAGCTGCGCCAGCGCGTGGGCATGATCTTCCAGAGCTTCAACCTGTTCCCGCACCTCACGGTCGGCAGGAACGTGATGCTCGCGCCCACGCTGGTGAAGAAGCGCAGCAGCCTCGAAGCCGCCTCGCAGGCGCGCAAGCTGCTCGCGCGCGTGGGCCTGGCCGAGAAGTTCGACGCCATGCCCGACCAGCTCTCCGGCGGCCAGCAGCAGCGCGTGGCCATCGCCCGCGCGCTGGCGATGGAGCCGGCCGTGCTGCTGTGCGACGAGATCACGTCCGCGCTCGACCCCGAGCTGGTGGGCGAGGTGCTGCGCGTGGTGGAGTCGCTGGCCGACGAGGGCATGACGCTGCTGATGGTCACGCACGAGATGAGCTTCGCGCGCAAGGTCAGCGACCGCGTGATCTTCATGCACCAGGGCCGCGTGCACGAGATGGGACCGCCGGCGGAGCTGTTCGGCAATCCGCAGACGGCGGAGCTGAAGCAGTTCCTGTCGTCCCTGCACGACTGACGACCGCGCAGGCCGGCGTGGGCTATCCTCCTCCCGTGGCCTGCCTGTACATCGCGCCGATCATTCGCATCATCCCGAGAAGGATGGTGGGTTAGCGCGCAGCTTCACAGGCACATTCCACGCGACCCGCCCCAGGAGGCGGGTTTTTCGTTTCCCGGGGTGCTCTTCAAGACCCGTCCAGCAGGAGAAACGAATTGACCGCCACATCCACCCCCGTGCTTCACATGGTCTGCGGCAAGATCGGCGCCGGCAAGTCGACGCTCACGAAGCAGCTCGCAACGGCGCCGGGCACGGTGCTGATCAGCGAGGACGCATGGCTCGCGGCGCTCTACCCGGGCGAGATCCGCGAACTGCCCGACTACGTGCGCTGCGCGGGCCGACTGAAGCAGGTCATGGCGCCCCACGTGGCCGGTCTGCTCCAGGCCGGCGTGTCGGTGGTGCTCGACTTTCCCGCCAACACGGTGGCCAGCCGCCAGTGGATGCGCGGCATCTTCGAGGCGACCGGCGCGGCGCACGCGCTGCACTTCCTCGACGTGCCCGACGCGGTCTGCAAGGAGCGCCTGCGCGCGCGCAACGCGAGCGGCACCCATCCCTTCGAGACGACGGACGAGCAGTTCGAGCTGATCACGAGCCACTTCGCCGCGCCGTCGCCGCAGGAAGGCTTCGACGTCGTGAGGCATGCCTGACGCCCAGGGCCGCTATGCTCCGTGCCCCATGCAGATCGAACAAGCCAGGCCCACCGAAGCCGCCACCGTCGCGGCCGTGTTGAACGAAGCCGCGCAATGGATCGCCGCCGAGGGCCGGCCGCTGTGGTCGGCGGCGGACGTCGCCCTCGAACGCATCCAGCGCGACACCGATGCCGGCAGCTACTTCATCGCTCGCAGCAACGGCGACGTGGCCGGCGTCATGCGGCTCGACCTCGAAGATCCGCACTTCTGGCCCGAGATCGAGGCCGGCACATCGCTGTACGTGCACAAGCTCGCGGTGCGACGCGCAGCCGCGGGGCAAGGCGTGCCCCTGCAGCTGCTGGCCTTCGCGCGCGAACGCGCCCGCGGCATCGGCCGGCCCTTCCTGCGGCTGGACTGCGTGGCCGACCGGGCGCCGCTGCGCTCGCTGTACGAGCGCTTCGGCTTCTCGCTGCACAGCGTGATCCGCAAGGGCGAATCGTCCTTCGCCCGCTACGAACTCGCGGTTCAGTCGCCCGACAGCTCGTCTTCCTGAGCCGAGGGGGCGGGCTCCGGTAACTGCACGCTCCACCACAGCTTGCCCGTCACCCAGTGCCGCTCCAGGCCGGGCGGCGGCGCGGAGTTCTCGTCGCCCACCCACAGCACGCCGTGCCGGCGGATCTGCGCGACGCTCAGCCATGGGCTGGCCGTCATGTCGCCGTCGAGCAGGACCAGCGGCCGCTCGGGCATGCGCAGCGCGAAGGCGCTCGCGATCCGGGCGGAGCCGGCGACGATCCTGACCGGACCGCCGAGCACGGTACGAGCCGGCGGCCCGATCCGCGCGGCGAAGTGCTCCGAACGAAACCCGGCGGACCTGCTCTTCGACAGGCCCAGGCCGCTCATCGGCGACATCACCCAGGTCATGGCGAACAGCAGTATCTGGACCGCGAGGAAGCCGGTCACGGCGTCGCGCCGTTCGATGCGGTGCCACCGGCCCTCGGGGAGAAAGAGCATCAGCGCCGCGCAGGTGAAGGACATGAAGGCGGTCCCCCACTGGAACTGGAGGTCGGCGCCGGTGACGAGGCCGATCAGCACGATGGTCAGCAGCGGCAGCAGCCCCCAGATGAGGAGGAAGACGCGGGCGTCCGGGGCAACGGCGGGAACCGGGTCGGGCGAAGCGGGCACGGTTTCGCGCCTCGTCTTCCACAGCAGGCCGGCCGCCAGCAGCAGCGCCGGACTCAGCCTGTTGCACTGGTCGGCAAGCCAGTGCACCGCATGGGCCGCGCGCTGCGCGCAGGCCATCGCGGCGCCCAGCGAGGTATGAGCCGCGTAGCGGAACGGAAGGAAGTCGTGCGCCACCAGCCACCAGAGATGGGGCGCGAAGACCACGGCCGCGACCAGCGCGGCGTTCAGCAGGCCGCGCAGGTGCAGCGGATCGCGCCAGCCACGCTGCGTGAGCCAGAAGACGATGACGCACAGGGCGGCCAGCACGACCTGGTACTTGGCCAGCGCGCCGAGCCCGAGCATCAGCCCCAGCGCGAGCCAGGCCCTCGGCGAGCGGTCCGCGAAGGCACGCCAGCAGAACCATGCGGCCGCCGCCACGAACAGGAGCAGCACCGTGTTGTGGTTGTAGAAGTTGGTGCGGCCGCTGTAGTAGGTGATGCTCAGCGAGCCGAGCATGGCCAGGGCCGCGAAATGCCTGCCGGCCAGCTCGCGCACCAGCCGCCATGAAATCAGCAGCGCCCCCGAGATGACCAGCGCGCCTGCGGCGCTGACCACCCATTCGTGAATGCCGAAGAGCTGGACCAGCGGCCAGATCATCATCGTGGGCAGCGGCGGATGCTTGTGGTAGCCCCACTCGATGGAGCGCACCCAGACGAGCTGCTCGACCGAGTCGGTGGGCGGCGACCAACTCAGGGCCATGAGGACCGAAACCCACGCGACCGCCCAGACCGCCATCCACGCCACCGCGTCGGGCAGATGGGCGTTCGCGGAACGACAAGGCGACGATGCCGGGGCGTCGCGGGTTTCCAGGCCGGTCGGGCGACCACCCGCATCCCCGGAGCTGTCGGGTTGAAGCAGCATGAAGAGCATCCGTGTGAGGAGGAAACGGGCAGGCGCCGAGGCTGCTCCGCCGCTCGCATGGGTTGGCATTTCCACCGCGCGGGAAACGCTGCCTGGTGCGCAGGCGGGAATATAGACACTATTTACTACGGCACTTTGCAATTCAGACAGAAAACTTTACGAACCGTTAAAAAACCGCGCCCATCCTCCCCCGCCTTCTTCACCGCGTCAGGGAAGCGGCACACGCCTGTGGCAAGCTCCGAGAAGCATGAACATTCGTAACCTGCATCCCACCTCCCGCCGCCGGCTCCTGCGCGCGCTGCTGGGCGCCGCAGCCCTGCAGGCGCCCTTCGCGGCACTGGCCGGCTTCAATTTCTTCACCAGCGAATACACGGCCAGCCGCGACGAGTTGCAGGCGCAGATCGCCAAGCGCTTCCCGGTGGCCGAGCGCTATGCCGAGATCTTCATGGTCGGCCTGCGCGACCCGCAGCTGGGCCTGGACGCGCAGGCCAACCGCGCGGCCATCACCGCCACCCTGACCATCGCGAGCCCCCTGCTGGCCGCCTCGCCGGTGCAGGGCGTGGTGTCGGTCAGCAGCGCGCTGAAGTACGACGCCAACGCGCGCGCCCTGCGGCTCGACCAGCCCAAGGCCGAGCGCCTCGAGCTGCAGGGCGTCGAGGGCCGCGACGCCGAGCGGCTGCAGAAGGTGGGCGCGGTGGTCGCCCAGGAACTGCTGCAGGGCCAGGTGCTGCGCAGCTTCACGGCCGACGAACTCACGGTCGGGCGCAAGACCTACGAGATCGGCGACATCACGGTGCAGGACAACGGGATCAAGGTGCAGCTCAAATGAAGACATCCGCCCTCCTCGCCGGCGCGCTCGTCCTGGCCGGTTGCGCCGCCATCGCGCCCACGGCCCGCCAGCACTTCGACCTCGAGGCCCATCGCGGTGGACGCGGGCTGGCGCCCGAGAACACGCTGGCCGCGTTCTCCAATGCCATCGACATGGGCGTGACCACGCTGGAACTCGACATCGGCCTCACCGCCGACGGCGTGGTCGTGATCTCGCACGACACATCGCTCAACCCCGACCACACGCGCGACGCGAGCGGTGCATGGCTGGCACCGAAGAGCGGCGCCCCGATCCGCTCGCTCACGCTGGCGCAGTTGCAGAGCTACGACGTGGGCCGCCTCGACCCGGCGAGCAACTACGGCAAGCAGTTCGCGCTGCAGATTCCGCGCGACGGCGAACGCATTCCCACGCTGGCCTCGCTCTTCGAGCAGGTGCAGGCGCGCGGCGCCGACGCGGCCACGGTGCGCTTCAACATCGAGACCAAGATCGATCCGTCGAAGCCCGACGAGACTGCCGCGCCCGAGCCGATGGTGCGCGCACTGCTCGCCGAGATCGACAAGGCGAAGATGGCCGACCGCGTGACCATCCAGAGCTTCGACTGGCGCACGCTGACGCTGGTCGGCAAGCTCGCGCCGCAGATGCCGCGCGCCTACCTCACGACGCCCCGCACGCTGAAGGACAAGCGCTGGACCGACGGCTTCGACCCGGCGAGCTTCGCCTCGGTGCCGCAGATGGTCAGGGCGGCGTCGGCCAACGCGCCGAGTCCGGTGATCTGGTCGCCGGCCTTCGCCGACCTGACGCCGGAAGTCATCAGGGAAGCGCAGAAGATCGGCATGAAGGTACTGCCCTGGACCGTGAACCAGCGCGCCGACATGCAGCGGCTGATGGACTGGGGCGCGGACGGGATCATCACCGACTACCCCGACATCCTGCGCGACCTGATGCGCGAGCGCGGGCTGTCGCTGCCGCCACCGGGAAAGAACAGCAAGTCATGAGCGCCGCACTGCAACTCGACGCCATCGCCGCGCGCATCGCGGCCCTGCGCGACGGCGGCGGATCGATCACCACGCTGTCGAACGAGGCCCGCGCCAGCACCGAGCTGCTGGGCGCCCTCCCCCCGCGCTACGGCGAGGTGCTGCTGAACCTGCTCGACCGGCTGGAGTCGGGCGCGCTCTTCAGCGAGGAAAGCTGCTCCTTCAGCCAGAAGGACCTGCTCGACAACCTGCAGGTGTGGGCGGACAAGGCCCGGAACCAGCTGGTGTCTTGAGGCACCGGTTTATCATCCCGCCCCATGCGCACCCTGCTGCTCGCCATCATGATCGTCCTGCTGCCCGTTCGCGGCTGGCTCGGCGATGCCATGGCGGTCGAGATGGTGCGGCATTCGCTGCCGGCGGCGATGGCGATGGCTTCGCAGGAAGCTGCGCCCATGGCGACCGCGGCGGCCGAAGCCCATTGCCACGAGGCGATGGATGCCGGCGGCAGCGACATGAGCATGGACATGTCCTCCCATGGCAGCAGCCATGACGGCAGCAGCTCCGATCACTCCGATCACCAGGGCTGCGGCACCTGCACCGCATGCCAGGTCTGCCACACGGTGGCGCTGGGCGGCCTGCCCCTTGCCGACACCGTGAATGACGTCCCCCGCATGCAGCCCACGGCGCATGCCGCGCGCTTCGTCAGCGCCGAGCCCGTTTCGGGCCTGAAGCCACCCATTTCCTGATCTCCCTGCCCGTAGTCCGTCCGCAGTGAGCCCGTTCCGGCCCGCCGCGTCCGCCGTATTGCTCATGGAGATCGAACGTGAATTCCCCTGTCCGCCGGCAGCCTGCCGGCCTCCTTCGCTATCGGAAGCGTAGCGAACCGGATTCGCCTGCAGTTCGCAGGCCCCCGCTTTCATTCATCAGGTCCGGCGCCGTGCTGGCCGCCGCGCTGGTGCTCGCCGGCTGTGCGAGCCTCTCGCCGGACGGCGGCAGCGCCGACGTGCAGGCGCTGGTCGGCAACAACCCGCTGATGGCCGGCGCCACGGCGCAGCGCACGCCCGACGAAGCCTCGCAGAAGAGCGTCGACGCGCTGCTCGCCAGGCCGCTCGACGTCGAGGCCGCGGTGCGCATCGCGCTCATCAACGGCCCGCGCGTGCAGGACGCCTTCGCCACCCTGCAGCTGAGCGACGCCGACCGCGTGCAGGCCGCGAGCCTGCCGAACCCGGTGCTCTCCTTCAGCCGCCTGGCGCAGGGCAGCGAGCGCGAGTTCGAGCGGATGCTCAGCTTCAACGTGCTGGGCCTCGTCACGCTGCCCTGGCAGGCCCGATGGGCCGGCCAGCGGCACGAGGCGGCCAAGCTGCAGGCCGCGCAGAGCGTTCTGGTGCTGGCGGCCGACACCCGCCGCGCCTGGGTGCGCGCGGTGGCGGCGCAGCAAAGCGTGGCATACCTGCGCGACGCGAAGGAAGCCGCCGAAGCCGGCGCCGAACTCGCGCACCGCATGGCCCAGGTCGGCAACTGGAGCGCGCTGCAGCGCACGCGCGAGCAGCTGCTGCTGGCCGATGCCGCCGCGCAGCTGGCACGCGCAGAGCAAGCGGCCGTGGCTTCGCGCGAGCAGCTCACGCGGCTGATGGGCCTGAGCGGCGAGCGCGCCGCCAGCTACACGCTGCCCGATCGCCTGCCGGCGCTGCCGAAGGCACCGCCCGAGCTCGGCGACGTACAGGCGCTGGCGCTGCGCGACCGGCTCGACGTGCGTTCGGCGCAGGCGCAGAACGCCGCCGTGGCCGGCTCGCTCGGCCTCACGCACGCCACCAGCGTGATCAACGCGATGGAACTCGGCGTGGTGCGCAACACCACCTTCGACAACGACGCCGACCGCACGAAGAAGACCAAGCGCGGCTTCGAGCTGGAGCTGCCCATCCCGATCTTCGACTGGGGCCAGTCGCGCAACGGCCGTGCCGAGGCGCAGTACCTGCAGTCGGCGGCCCGCGTGCGCGACGTGGGCGTGCTCGCCGCGAGCGAGGCGCGCGAGGCATGGCAGGGCTGGAACACGGCCTATGCGCTGGCCCGCCGCTACCGCGACGATGTGCTGCCGCTGCGCAAGAAGGTCAACGAGGAGATGGTCCTTCGCTACAACGGCATGCTCGCCAGCGTCTGGGAACTGCTCGGCGAAACGCGCGCCAGCATGCTCGCGGTGAACGCGGGCATCGAGGCGCAGCGCGATTTCTGGCTGGCGGACACCGATCTGCAGCTGGTGCTCACGGGCAGCTCGCCCGGTGCAATGACGGCGCCGCAGACCGCGGCGGCCGGCGATGCCCCCGCAACGGGAGGCCATTGAAATGAACCGTCGAAACTTCTTCGCGGGCGCGGCCACGGCCGTCGCCGCCACCACCGTCAGCCGCGTGTCGATGGCAGCGCTGCCCGAACCCGTCTCCCAGGGCTCCACCGCCACCGCGCCGCCGCTGGTGCCGCCGAACGGCCGGCCCTACAACCCCGTCGTCACGCTCAACGGCTGGACGCTGCCCTGGCGCATGAACGCCGGCGTCAAGGAATTCCACCTCGTCGCCGAGCCCGTGGTGCGCGAGATGGCACCGGGCTTCAAGGTCAACATGTGGGGCTACAACGGCCAGTCGCCCGGCCCGACCATCGAGGTGGTCGAGGGCGACCGCGTGCGCATCTTCGTGACCAACAGGCTGCCCGAGCACACCACCGTGCACTGGCACGGCCAGCGCCTGCCCAACGGCATGGACGGCGTGGGCGGCATCACGCAGCCGCACATACCGCCGGGCAAGACCTTCGTCTACGAGTTCACCGCGCGCCGCCCCGGCACCTTCATGTACCACCCGCACGCCGACGAGATGGTGCAGATGGCGATGGGAATGATGGGCTTCTGGGTCACGCACCCGAAGGCCGAGCACCCGCTGATCGGGAAGGTCGACCGCGACTTCTGCTTCCTCCTCGGCAGCTTCGACGTGGAGCCCGGCAGCGCCACGCCCAAGGTCAACACCATGACCGACTTCAACATCTGGAGCTTCAACAGCCGCGTGTTCCCGGGCATCGACACGCTCAACGTGCGCAAGGGAGACCGCGTGCGCATCCGCGCGGGCAACCTCACGATGACCAACCACCCCATTCACATCCACGGCCACGAGTTCGAGGTGACGGGCACCGACGGCGGCCCCGTGCCGCGCACTGCGCGCTGGCCCGAGGTGTCGGTGGACGTGGCGGTGGGCCAGATGCGGCAGATGGAGTTCATCGCCGACGAGGAAGGCGACTGGGCGCTGCACTGCCACAAGTCGCACCACACCATGGGGCCGATGGGCCACGACGTGCCGACCATGATCGGCGTCGACCACAAGGGCGTGGCCGAGAAGATCCGCAAGCTCGTGCCCGACTACATGGTGATGGGCGACAAGGGCATGGCCGACATGGGCGAGATGGAGATGCCCATTCCCGACAACACCGTGCCGATGATGACCGGCACCGGCCCCTTCGGCTCGGCCGAGATGGGCGGCATGTTCACGCTGCTGAAGGTGCGGCGCGACCAGAAGCCGGGCGACTACCGCGATCCGGGCTGGTTCAGGCATCCGGCGGGCACGGTCGCGCGCGAAGTGCCGAACGCGAACGTGCCGCCGGCAACCCGCAAGGAAACGCCTGCGTCGCCGAAGGGCGGCAGGCCCGACGCGACCGTGCGCAAGCCCTCGGGGCACGACGCGCACAACCACTGACCCCCTCTCCTCTCCTCCTTTCTTTACGGAGCCCACCTCATGAAGAAGACACACCTCAAGTCCATCGCCGCCGGCCTCATGCTCGCGGCACTCGCCAGCGCCTCGTTCGCGCACGAGGCCCACGATAAACCCAAGCCGAAAGGCGCGGCCGAACTCGCCCCGGAGCAGAAGCCCTGGGGCATCGCGGGCAAGGCCGCCGCGGTGAAGCGCACCATCGACATCGCGATGGCCGACGACATGACCTTCACGCCCTCGGTCATCGAGGTGCGCGAAGGCGACACCATCCGCTTGCGGCTGAAGAACCGCGGAAAGGAGCTGCACGAACTCGTGCTCGGCACCACCGCCGAGATCGAGGCCCACGCAGCCATGATGAAGAAGTTTCCCGACATGGAGCACGACGACCCGTGGATGGTCCACGTGCCCGCCGGCAAGACCGGCAGCATGGTCTGGACCTTCAATCGCGCCGGCGACTTCGACTTCGCCTGCCTCGTGAAGGATCACTACGAGCTCGGCATGGCCGGCCGCGTGCGCGTGCTGCCCGCCGCCGGCAAGTCCTGAAGGAGAACGCCGTGCGCAGAAGAAAGATGCTGCTGGCGCTGGCCTCCACCGCCTTGCCCTTCGCCACGACGACCGCACTGGCCGCCGCGCCGATGGTCGAGATCTGGAAGGACCCGAACTGCGGCTGCTGCCAGGATTGGGTGAAGCACCTGAACAAGAACGGCTTCGCCACTCGCGTGCACGACGAAGGCAACACGGACGCGCGCAACCGGCTGGGCATTCCCGCGAAGCTGGGCTCGTGCCACACGGGCCTGGTCGGCGGCTATGCCATCGAAGGCCACGTGCCCGCGCGCGAAGTGCAGCGGCTGCTCAAGGAAAAGCCCAAGGCCGTCGGCCTCGCGGTGCCCGGCATGCCGGTCGGCTCGCCGGGCATGGACGGCCCCGCCTACGGCGACCAGCGCGATCCCTACGACGTGCTGCTGGTACTGGCCGACGGCAGCACGCGCGTCTACCAGAGCTATCGCTGAAACCACCCCTCATTCCCTCATTCCCTCATCCCCTCATCCCCCAAGGAACCCATCATGAAGAAACTGCTCACCGCCCTCTCCGCCGCCCTGCTCGCCGCTGCCGCCTTCGCGCAAGCCGCCCTGCCCTCCGTCGAGGGCGAAGTCCGCAAGGTCGACACCGACGCGAAGAAGATCACGCTGAAGCACGGCGACATTCCCAACCTCGAGATGACGGGCATGACGATGGTCTTCCGCGTGAGCGACTCCGCTCTGCTCACGAAGGTGAAGCCCGGCGACAAGGTGCAGTTCACGGCCGACAAGGTCGACGGCGCGCTCACGGTGCTGTCGATCGCGCCGTCGAACTGAGGCCTGCGTTCGTTCTCGTCCTCAATGCCGCTTCGAACAGCGCATTGAGCTCGCGCTGCGGGATCTGGCTGCGCGCGTAGGACACCGTTCCGAGCGCGTGCAGCTCCTGCGCGCTGCGCCTGACCAGCGCCATCACCGAGCGCGCGATCGAGCCGCCCACGCTGATCCGCGCGACCCCGGCCTCGATCAACTCGAAAGCGCCGGCCGTCGCGTCGTTCAGCCCCACCACGATGTTGAGGGGGCCCGCGATTTCGCGCGCCAGCGTGCGCACGAGAGCCGGGTCGGTCACGCCCGGCACGAACACGCAGTCCGCGCCCGCCTCGATGAAACGGTTGGCACGCCGGATCGCGATGCCCAGCGCGTCGTCGCCGGGGAACCGGAACTGGAACGCGTCGGTGCGCGCGTTCAGCACGAAGCCGCCGCCCGCGGCATCGATCGCGCCGCGGGCCGCCGCAATGCGATCGACTGCCGGCTTCTCGTCGAACAGCCGCCCGCGCGCGGCATCGGTGTCCTCGATGTTGCCGCCCGCCGCGCCCGCGTCGATGGCCATGCGGATGGTGTCGGCGACGTCCGCGGGCTCGTCGCCGTAGCCAGCCTCCAGGTCGGCATTCACGGGAATGTCCACCGCCGCGGCGATCTTCCTCACCACCTCGAGCATTTCCTCACGGTCGACCGAGAGGCGGGCGTCCCTCACGTTGTAGTCGGGCCGTCCCAGCGAGAAGGCGATGCCCGCGCTGGTGGTGCCTATGGCCTTGAAGCCCTCCGATGCGAGCAGGACCGCGCTGCCCGGGTCCCAGGCGTTGGGCATGACGAAGCCGCCGCCCGTCCTGTGCAGTTCGAGAAGGGCGCGGCCGCGCGCCGCACGTGTCTTCTGGTCCATTCCGGCTCCGTCGTGGTCGATGAAAGGCCTCGATGGTGGATTTCGGGTCGGAGTGCGTCAAACGCATAATATTTCTCCAACCCATCTATTTCTTGCATGGATAGCCTCGCATGGATTCAGAAGCACTCGCCACATTCCTGATGGTCCACCGGCAAGGAGGCGTCTCCGCCGCCGCGACCGCGCTGTCGCGCACGCAGTCGGCCATCAGCCGCCGCCTCGCGCTGCTCGAGGAAGAACTCGGCGCCGTGCTGTTCGAACGCGTGGGCCGCGGGCTCCGGCTGAGCCAGGCGGGAGAGGCTCTGCTGCCGCATGCCGAGAAGGTGGCCGCGGCGCTGGGCGATGCGGTCGCCGCCGTGCAGGCCGCGAAGTCGGACGCGGCGGGCACCGTGCACATCGCGGCCGTCGGCACGCTCGCGAGCTCGGGACTGGCTGCGGTGCTCGCGAGGCTGCGCACGTCGCTTCCGGGCCTCGACATCCGGCTGCAGACGGCCACCAGCGCGGAGGTCAGCGAGAAGGTGCGCGCCAGCGACATTGCGGTGGGCTTGCGCTACTACGAAGACCCGTCGCCCGACCTCCTGTGCAAGGTCGTCCACCACGAGCAACTGGTGGTGGCATGCGCGCCCTCTCATCCGCTCGCGGGCAAGCGGTTGAAGTCGCTGGTGCGGCTCTCGAAGGAGCGGTGGCTGGCCTTTCCCCAGCCGCCCCGGCGCACAGAGCCTCATGCGGAGGCGATCTTTTCGCAGTTCCTGGTGCGGGGCGTGGAACAGGTCGACTGGAGCGCCGTCGACAGCCTCACGGCGCAGAAGCGGCTGGTCGAGGCCGGCTTCGGCCTGGCGTTCCTGCAGCAAAGCGGCATCGCCGAGGAAGTCGCGCGGGGAAGCCTCGCGCTGATCCACGTCGCGGACCTGGACGTGCGCGTTCCGGTGGCGTGCGTGGTGCGCCGCTCGGCGTTTCTCAGCCGCGCAACGCACGCGCTGCTTGCCGAGCTGGAGCGCGGCGAGTTCTAGCGGAGAGCTAGAAGCGAGCCGGGTCGAAGGGCTTCAGCGGAATCTCCGGCGCAATGCCCGCGAGCAGCTGCGCCGCCAGCCGCCCGGTGCGCGCCGAGCCGCACAGGCCGACGTGCCCGTGACCGAAGGCCAGCACGACGTCGGCGCTGGCCGCCGCCGGGCCGATGCAGGGCAGCCCGTCGGGCAGGCTCGGGCGGTGTCCGAGCCAGTGCTTCACCGTCGAAGGCGGGCCCGGCGCGGGCCGAGCCAGCGAGGGAAACATCGATCGAAGGTGCGTGTGCAGGATCTCCGCGCGGCGCCAGTCGGGCGCTGCCTCGAGCCCGGCGATCTCCACCTGCCCGGCCGCGCGCAGGCCGCCGTCCATCCAGTGGGCGATGAGCTTGCCGTCGGCCACCATCGTCGGCGTGCGCGGTCCGGCGGCGGCGTCTTCGACGACCACGTGATAGCCGCGCTCCGACTCCAGCGGCACCGCGGAGCCGGCCGCCGCGGCCAGCGGGCCCGAGCGCGCGCCGGCACAAATGGCGGCGCCGTCGCAGGCGATCTCGCCGGCTTCGGTGAGCACCGCGCGCAGCCGGCCGCTTTCGATGCGGAAACCCGTCGCGCGGGTCGCGATGCGTTCGGCGCCCGCCTCGAGCGCATGCCGCGCGAGGGCCGCCACGTAGCTGCCCGGGTCGCGGCAATGGCCGGCCTCGGGCACGAAGATGCCGAAGGTGTAGCGCGCATGCAGGTCGGGTTCGCGGCGGCGCAGTTCGTCCTGCGGCCATTCCTCCCACTGCACCCCGGTCCGCCGGCGCACGCGCCAGCCGAGCGCGTCGCCGTCGAACTCGGCGCGGGACAGGTAGGCGTGCAGCAGACCGCGCCGCTCGACGAGCTGCGGCACGCCGGCCTCGGCGGCCAGCCGCGCGTGCAGGACGGGCGCATCGGCCAGCAGCGTGCGCAGGGCGTCCGCAGTGCGCTGCACGTGCGCCTCGGTCCAGCCTGACGCCAGGTAGCGCAGCAGCCACGGCAAGGCGCGGGGCAGGTAGCGCCAGCGCAGGGCGAGCGGCCCGAGCGGGTCGGCCAGCCAGCCCGGCACCTTGAGCCACGCCCCTGGCAGCGCGGGCGGCACCACGGAATGCGACGACAGCCAGCCGGCATTGCCGTAGCTCGTCGCGTGCGGGCCGCCCGGCTCGCCGGGCTCCACCACCGTCACGCGCAGGCCCGCGCGCAATGCCTCGATGGCGGTGGCGCTGCCTACCGCGCCGGCACCGATCACGACCACGTGGCGCCTGTCGTCGGCGGCACCCGCGGCGGAAGAGAAACTTCTTGCAACCGTCATGCCGGGAATCGTAAGGGGTGCGGTCTCATAATCGGCCGCCATGTCAGCCCCGTCTTCTTCACTCTCACATTCCGTCGGTGCCATCACCGACGTCGCCGGCATCGAGGTCGGCCACTTCACCGAAACCCGCCGCCCCACCGGCTGCACCGTGATCATGGCGCGCGACGGCGCCGTGGCCGGCGTGGACGTGCGCGGCGCGGCGCCCGGCACGCGCGAGACCGACCTGCTCGCGCCCGGCAACTTCGTGCAGCAGGTGCACGCCGTGGTGCTCGCGGGCGGCAGCGCCTGGGGCTTGGCCGCCGCCGAGGGCGCGATGCGCTGGATGGAGGAACGCAAGATCGGCATGGACGTGCGCTTCGGCACCCTGCCCATCGTGCCGGCCGCCGTGCTGTTCGACCTGCCAATGGGCGACGCGCGCATCCGCCCCGATGCCGCGGCCGGCTATGCCGCCTGCGAGGCCGCCGGCACCGCCGCGCCCGCCGAGGGCAACGTGGGCGCCGGCACCGGCGCGCTGGTGGGCAAGCTCTTCGGCGTGCAACGTGCGATGAAGGGCGGCATCGGTACCGCCTCGGTCAAGGTCGGTGGCATCACCGTAGGCGCGCTGATCGCGGTGAACTCGCTGGGCGACGTGATCGACCACAACACCGGCCAGCCCGTGGCCGGCGCGCGCACCGAGGACGGCAAGGCCCTGCTCGACACGCGCCGCGCTCTGCTGCGCGGCCTGAGCCCCAAGCCCCTGCTCGCGGGCACCAACACCACCATCGGCGTGATCGCCACCGACGCGGTACTGACCAAGGTGCAGGCCAACCGGCTCGCCAACGTGGCGCACGACGGCCTGGCGCGCGCCATCAACCCGGTGCACACCATGAGCGACGGCGACACGCTGTTCGCGCTGGCCACCGGCCGCGTGCCGCTGGAGGGCGATGCTCCCGGCATGACGGTGCTCAGCACCATGGCCGCCGAGGCCGTCGCCATCGCCACGCTACGCGCGGTGCACGCGGCGCGCACGGTGACGGTGGGCGACCTGCACATTCCCTGCGCGGCGGACCTGGGCTCGGCGCGCGGCTGAAAACAGGAGGGACCACCATGGCGTTCCCCAGAACCCTGAAGCTGATACTGCTGTCGATCCGCGACCTGATCGCTTCGGCAGGGCCGATCGTGTTCATCGTCATCGGGCTGCTGATCGCCGCCTACTGGTGGCTCCAGCCCCAGCCGCCCAAGCACGTGACGCTGGCCACCGGTCCCACGGGCAGCGCCTACGCGCAGTTCGGCAAGCGCTATGCCGAGGCGCTGCGGCACAACGGCATCGAGGTGGAGCTCAAGCCCACCTCGGGCTCGACCGAGAACCTGCAGCTGCTGCGCACCGGCGGCGCGGACGTGGGCTTCGTGCGCGGCGGCAGCGCCGACCCGGTGGCCGACGAGGAAGCCGGGCTCACCTCGCTGGGCAGCCTGTTCTACGAGCCGATCTGGCTCTTCTACCGCACCGAGTCGGCCCAGAAGATCGACCGAAAGACCGCCACGCTGACCTCGCTCGCCCAGCTGCGCGGCCTGCGCGTGAACGTCGACCTGCCGGGCAGCGGGCTGCCCGACATCATGGAGCGCATGCTCAAGGCCAACAGGCTCGGCCCGGACGACCTGCTGCTGTCGAACCTGGAGCAGGCCTCCGCCGCCGAGGCGCTGGAGGCCGGCATCCTCGACGCCATCGTGCTGTCTTCCGCGCCGCAGTCTCCGCAGGTGCAGCGGCTGCTGCGCTCCGGCGACGTGAAGCTCATGGACTTCGGGCAGGCCGACGCCTATTCGCGGCGCTTCCCGTTCCTCTCCCCGGTGACGCTGCCGCGCGGGATGATCGAGCTGTCGAAGGACATGCCGCCGCAGGACGTGTCGCTGCTCGCGGCCACCACCTCGCTGCTGTCGCGCGACGAGACGCACCCGGCCCTGCGCCAGCTGTTCGCGCAGGCGGCGCAGTCGGTGCACAGCAGCGCGGGCTGGTTCAACCGGACGCGCGACTTCCCCAACACCCGCACCAGCGAACTGCCGGTGAGCCCCGAGGGCGACCGCGCCATCAACGGCACGCCGCCGATCTGGCAGCGCTACCTGCCCTTCTGGGCCAGCAACCTCGTCGAACGCATGTGGCTGGTGCTGGGCGGCCTGCTGGTGCTGATGCTGCCGCTGAGCCGCGTGGTGCCGCCGCTGTACCAGTTCCGCGTGCGCCGGCGCGTGTTCCGCTGGTATGCGCGGCTGCGCGACATCGAGGCGAAGGTCGATACGGAAACGCTGGCGAAGGAGGACGAGCGGAAGTCGCTGCTCGAGGACCTCGACCAGCTCGACCGCGTGGTCAACAAGGTGGCTGTGCCGCTGTCGTACGCCGACGAGCTCTACGCGCTGCGCAACAACATCTACGCGGTGCGCAAGCGGGTGCTGGCCAAGGCGCCGCAGGCGGGCGTGGCCGGCGCGGCCACGGCAGCGGCGAACGATGCCGTCTGACAAGACCCGGCCCACGACCCCGCGCACGCTGATCGACTTCGCGCAGCCGCACGGCGACGCGCGCAGGTTGCGCCTGGGCTTCGGCGCACCGTCGCGCGTGCTGGTGGCGCGCACCGCGGCCGAGGTACGCCCCGTGCTCGACGCCGTCGAGGCGCTCGCCCGCGAGGGGCGATGGTGCGTGGGCTACCTGCGCTACGAGGCAGCCGCGGCATTCGACCGCGCGTTCGCGGTGCACGCGGTGCACGCGGTGCACGCGGCGGAGGGGCCGCTGGCCTGGTTCGGCGTGCACGACGAGGCCCTGCCCTGGCCTGAAGCACCGGGCGACGACGCCGCGCCTTCGATCGACTGGCAACCCGGCATCTCGCGCGCCGACTTCGACCGGCGCATGCAGGCCATCCACCGCGCCATCTCGGACGGCGAGCTCTACCAGCTCAACTACACCGCCGCGCTGCATGCCCGCTTCGATGGCGACGCGCAGGCCCTGTTCATGGCGCTGCGGCAGGCTCAGCCCGACGGCTACACCGCCTTCATCGACACCGGCGAGGAGCAGGTGCTGTCTGTGTCGCCCGAACTCTTCTTCGACTGGCAGGGCGACCGCATCCTGACCCGCCCCATGAAGGGCACGGCACCGCGCGGCGCCACGCCCGCAGAGGACGAGGCGCTCGCGCAGCGGCTTCGTACGGTGCCGAAGGAGCGGGCCGAGAACGTGATGATCGTGGACCTGATCCGCAACGACCTCTCGCGCGTGGCGCGGCCTTTCTCGGTGCGCGTGCCGCGCCTGTTCCATACCGAGGCGCTGCCGACCGTGTGGCAGATGACCTCCGACGTAGAAGCGCTCGTACGCGAAGGCACCACGCTGGCGGACGTGTTCGGGGCGCTGTTCCCTTGCGGCTCGATCACCGGCGCACCCAAGGTCAGCGCGATGCGCATGATCCGCGAGCTTGAGCACGAGGCGCGCGGCGTGTACTGCGGCGCCGTGGGCGTCGTGCGGCCCGGAGGCCATGCCACCTTCAACGTGCCGATCCGCACCGTGACGCTGCGAAACGGCGAGGCGCGCTGCGGCATCGGCAGCGGCATCACGGCCGATGCGCGGGCCGATGCGGAGTGGGAGGAATGGCATCACAAGCGAGCCTTCCTGGATCGGGCAGGCCAAGCCTCGACGCCATCGTTCGACCTGCTCGAAACGCTCGCGCTGGCGGACGGCGAACTGCGCGACGCGCCCGCGCATCTGGCGCGCATGGCGGCCGCGGCAGCGCACTTCGGCCGCCCGTGGAACGAGGAGACGGTCGCCCACTGTCTCGATGGACTGAAGGCGCGTCATGCCGCGGGCATGTGGCGCGTGCGCCTGCTGCTCGATGCGCAGGGCACGCCGCGTGCCGAGGCCTTCACGATGGAAGCGCCGTCGGCGCGCGTGCGCCTGCAACTCGCAGAGCGGCCATTCGACGAAGCCCACGGCGACTTCACCCGATTCAAGACCACCCGCCGCGCCCACTACGAAGCCTTCGCGCCCACCGCCCCGGGCGTGTTCGACACCCTGCTGTGGAACCGCGACCGCGAAATCACCGAATGCACGCGCGGCAACATCGCCCTGCTGCTCGACGGCCGCTGGGTCACGCCGCCCTTGCACTGCGGCTTGCTGAACGGCATCGGCCGCGCCAACCGCGTGCACAGCGGCCAGCTTGCCGAAGCGGTCGTTCGGGTAGACGATCTGCCCCGGGTGCGGGCCCTGGCCTTCGTGAACAGCCTGCGCGGCTGGCTGGATGCCGACCTGGACGGCTTTTAAAAATAGTTCGGCAAGGCGCTTGACTTAGAGCGCGCTCTAATTTCGAGAATCAACGCCATGGAAACCAGTCTGACCATTGCGGAAGTCGCGGAACGAACCGGCCTCACGGTCTACACGCTGCGCTACTACGAACGCATCGGGCTGATCGCCGCGGTGTCCCGTGCACCCGGCGGTCAGCGGCGCTATGCGAGCGCCGACATGGACCTGCTGGATTTCCTGTTGCGCCTGCGCGAAACCGGCATGTCCATCCAGGGCATGCAGGCCTTCGTCAGGCTTCGAAGCCAGGGGGACGCCAGCGTCGGCGAACGGCGCGAGATGCTCGAACGGCACCTCGCCGAAGTTCAGGCCAAGGTGGCGGCGCTGCAGCAATCCATGCAGGCGCTGTCGTTCAAGATCGACCACTACAGCGAGATCGAGAAAACGCAGAAGCGTCCTCCCAAGTCGGGCAAGGCCCGGGAAGGAAAGACGAGCGATGACGAACAAACAACAAGACCAGGGCCAAAGCGACAACCAGCGCTACGCGCGTGGCCTGGCCAGGCTTCATGAGATCGACGGCGAAGGCGGCGTCAAGGTGGTCGAGAGCCTGGCCGGCATCGCGCCGGACTTCGGTCGCCTGGTGATCGAGTTTCCGTTCGGCGACATCTACTCGCGCCCCGGCCTCGACCTGCGCTCCCGCGAGATCGCGACGGTGGCCGCGCTCACCGCCATGGGCAATGCCGCGCCGCAGCTGAAGGTGCACATCCAGGCCGCGCTGAACGTCGGCGTGACGCGCGACGAAGTGGTCGAGATCATGATGCAGATGGCGGTGTACGCGGGCTTCCCCGCGGCGCTCAACGGCATCTTCGCCGCACGTGAGGTTTTCGCGGCGGACGATGAAAAAAGCGCGCGGCCCCTTGCGGAACCACGCGCTCTTGTCGAAGCAATCTGAACCCATTCCAGGAACACCGCGGAACCGGCTTTGCCGGGCCGCAGGTGTTGCCCCCGGTAGGGGGTTGGCGTAGCGACACGAAGTGCGCGCAGCCTGGGGGCGAGCCTTATTTAAGGGCCTTGTAGCGCATGCGCTTGGGCTTGGCGCCTTCCTCGCCCAGGCGCTTCTTCTTGTCGGCTTCGTACTCCTGGTAGTTGCCGTCGAAGAAGGTCCACTGGCTGTCGCCTTCGGCCGCGAGGATGTGCGTGGCGATGCGGTCGAGGAACCAGCGGTCGTGGCTGATCACCATGACCGTGCCGGCGAATTCGAGCAGCGCGTCTTCGAGCGCGCGCAGGGTTTCCACGTCCAGGTCGTTCGACGGTTCGTCAAGCAGCAGCACGTTGCCGCCGGCGATCAGCGTCTTGGCCAGGTGCAGGCGGCCGCGTTCACCGCCCGACAGCGTGCCGACCTTCTTCTGCTGGTCGGCGCCGTTGAAGTTGAAGCGGCCCGCATACGCGCGGCTGGCCATCTGGAACTTGCCGACGTTGATGATGTCGAGGCCGTTCGAGATGTCTTCCCACACGGTCTTCTGGTCGCCCAGCGCGTCGCGCGACTGGTCGACGAAGGCCATCTTCACGGTCTGGCCGATGACGACCTCGCCCGAATCCGGCTTTTCCTTGCCCGCGAGCAGCTTGAACAGCGTCGACTTGCCGGCGCCGTTCGGGCCGATGATGCCGACGATGGCACCCGCCGGGATGTTGAAGCTCAGGTTGTCGATCAGCATGCGGTCGCCGAAGGACTTGCTGACGTTCTTGAACTCGAACACCTGGCTGCCCAGGCGCTCTGCCACGGGAATGAAGATTTCCTGCGTTTCGTTGCGCTTCTGGTATTCGACGTCGCTCAGCTCCTCGAAGCGGGCCAGGCGCGACTTGCTCTTGGCTTGGCGGGCCTTCGGGTTCTGGCGCGACCACTCCAGTTCCTTCTTCAGGGCCTTGGCGTGGGCTTCCTCGCTCTTCTGCTCCTGCGCCAGGCGCTCGCCCTTCTGCTCGAGCCAGGTGCTGTAGTTGCCCTTCCATGGAATGCCGCGGCCGCGGTCCAGTTCGAGGATCCACTCGGCGGCGTTGTCGAGGAAGTAGCGATCGTGGGTGATGGCCACCACGGTGCCCGGGAAGCGCTGAAGGAACACTTCGAGCCACTCGACCGATTCGGCGTCAAGGTGGTTGGTCGGTTCGTCGAGCAGCAGCATGTCGGGCTTGCTCAGCAGCAAGCGGCACAGCGCGACGCGGCGCTTTTCGCCGCCCGAGAGCACGCCGATCTTGGCGTCCCAGGCCGGCAGGCGCAGGGCGTCGGCGGCGATCTCGAGCTGGTGCTCGGAATCGGTGCCGGCGGTGGCGATGATGGCCTCGAGTTCGGCCTGTTCGGCGGCAAGTGCGTCGAAGTCGGCGTCTTCGGCTGCGTACAGCTCGTAGACCTCTTCCAGGCGCTTCTTGGCCGCGTTGACGGCGCCCATCGATTCCTCGACCGATTCGCGCACCGTGTGCTCGGCATTGAGCTTGGGCTCCTGCTCCAGGTAGCCGATGGTCAGGCCGGGCATGGGCAGTGCCTCGCCCTCGATTTCCTTGTCGACGCCCGCCATGATCTTGAGCAGCGTGGACTTGCCCGAGCCGTTCAGGCCGAGCACGCCGATCTTGGCGCCGGGGAAGAAGGACAGCGAAATGTCTTTCAAGATCTGCCGCTTGGGCGGCACGGTCTTGCTGACACGGTTCATCGAATAGACGTATTGAGCCATGTGTGGTTGGTTACCTTGGGTAGCGGGATTCGAAGGGATGCGCGGTCGCCGGAATGGAGGCATTCGGGCGCGGCAAACCACTGATTATCGACTCATGCGACAATAGACCCCGTTGCCGGGTCCAGTTGCCCGCAACACCGGCTCTCTGCCGGGGACGAAGAAAGCGCCATTTCAACCCTTTCGCAAGGGCGGACTTTCCGGCTCCCACCCCTGACCCTCATCTGCCTTGACTGGCTCGGCGTCGTCTTTAGACGCCTGGCGGGCCGATGCCACCGCGCCGTGTATGGCGCTTGTTGTTTCCAATGACTTTTGACGAACTGAAGCTGGCCCCCGCCATCTTGAAGGCTGTGCACGAACACGGCTACGACTCCCCCACCCCCATCCAGGCGCAAGCCATCCCCGCGGTGCTCGAGGGCCACGACCTGCTCGGCGGCGCCCAGACCGGCACCGGCAAGACCGCCGCCTTCACGCTGCCGATGCTGCACAAGCTCAGCATGACCCGCAGCGCCACCAACAAGTTCGGCGGCACCGGCGTGCGCGCCCTCGTGCTGACCCCCACCCGCGAACTCGCCGCGCAGGTCGAGGAATCGGTGCGCACCTACGGCAAGTACCTGCAGCTGAGCTCGACCGTGATCTTCGGCGGCGTCGGCATGAACCCGCAGATCAGCAAGCTCAAGAGCGGCGTCGACATCCTCGTGGCCACCCCCGGCCGCCTGCTCGACCTGCAGCAGCAGGGCATGCTCGACCTGAGCCAGGTCCAGATCCTCATCCTCGACGAAGCCGACCGCATGCTCGACATGGGCTTCATCCACGACGTGCGCAAGGTGCTGGCGCTGGTGCCCAAGGAAAAGCAGAGCCTGCTGTTCTCGGCCACCTTCAGCGACGAGATCCGCGACCTGGCCGCCACGCTGCTGCGCAACCCGCAGAGCATCCAGGTCACGCCGCGCAACACCACCGTGCAGCGCATCACCCAGGTGATCCACCCCGTGGGCCGCGGCAAGAAGAAGGCGCTGCTCGCGCACATCATCAACGAGAACAAGTGGAGCCAGGTGCTGGTGTTCACGCGCACCAAGTTCGGCGCCAACAGCGTGGCCGAATTCCTCACCAAGAACGGCATCGAGGCGATGGCGCTGCACGGCAACAAGAGCCAGAGCGC
Source organism: Variovorax gossypii (assembly GCF_003965815.1). GTDB lineage: Bacteria > Pseudomonadota > Gammaproteobacteria > Burkholderiales > Burkholderiaceae_C > Variovorax > Variovorax gossypii. Next base: position 104,376 of record NZ_RXOE01000009.1, read on the forward strand.
CCGTACCCAGGCGCTGGCCGGCTTCAAGAGCGGCGAGCTGCGCGCGCTGGTGGCCACCGACATCGCCGCCCGCGGCATCGACATCGACGAGCTGCCGCACGTCGTGAACTACGAGATCCCGAACGTCAGCGAAGACTACGTGCACCGCATCGGCCGCACGGGCCGCGCCGGCTCCAGCGGCGAGGCCGTGAGCTTCGTGTGCCTGGACGAGGAAGGCTTCATGCAGGAGATCGAGCGCTTCACGAAGCAGACGATCCCCGTGCAGATCATCGAGGGCTACGGCCCCGAGGAAGGCGAACGCGCCGAGCCCATCGCCATGGGCCGCCAGACCATCTGGGGCGGCGCCGGCCGTCCGCCGAGCCGCGAAGTGATGCAGGCGGCCGCCAAGGCTGCGCGCACCGAGATGCTGCAGCGCATCCGTGAGAACAAGGCCGGCCAGGGTGGCGGCAGCGGCGGTGGCGGTGGCCAGCGTCGTGGCGGTGGCCAGGGCGGCGGCAACAGCCAGGGCCGCAACGCCAACGGCGGCGGCCAGGGTCAAGGCCAGGGCCCACGCGGCCAAGCCCCCCGCCCGCAGCAAGCCCGCGGCCCGCAGGGCCCGGCACGCGCGCCGCAGCACCACCATCACGCGCCGCATGAAGAGCGCCAGCCGCGCCACCACGGCAACAGCCACAGCCCGACGCAAGCCAACCAGGTCGCGCACCTGCGCGCCGAATCGGTCGGTGGCGGCGGTGCCGGCCAGCCCGATCCGCTTCGCACCAGCGTCGACCACATGGGTGGCCGTGGACGCGGCGGCCGTTCGGGTGGCGGTGGCTACGGTGGCGGCAACCGTTCGGGCGGCGGTGGCCGCTCGGGTGGTGGCGGCTACGGCGGTGGTGGCAATCGCTCCGGTGGCGGTGGCGGCCGTTCGTTCGGCCGCTGACATCCGCGGGTAGCGCAGCAGGCAGCTACCGGCAATCCGAACCAGGGCGCCCGGAGCATCTCCGGGCGCCTTTTTTCATGGGGTTTTCCATCGCGGCGGTACGGGCTGGCAAATGACAACTCAAGCCACAATCGTCACGCCATGCAATACATCCCACCCAACTACGCGACCCTCTTCGTAGCCACCTGCAACCTCCTCAACCTCGCGGCCCCGAACCGCGTGTACTACGAGAACCAGGACGCCTACACCGAGCGCGAGTACGAGCGAAAGATCGACTGGATCGGCGAGCGCTTCAACGCGCTCAACGCCGACGTGCTGGCGGTGCAGGAGGTGTGGGACGAATCCGCGCTGAAGGCCTGCATCGCGCGCAGCGGCCTGCGCTACGACTTCATTTCGGCACCCGGCGCGGAAAACACGCCGCCGCCCGGCAGCCCCGAAGGCACGCCCGCGCGGCCTGGCGCGCAGGGCACGCCGCGCGTGGGCATCGCAACGAGGCTGAAGGTGGACGAGGTCCGCTCCTTCGTCGACTTCCCCCCGGGCTTCGGCGTGGAAGTACCGGGCCTCGGCCCCCACACGCGCTTCGAGCGGCCGCCCCTGCTCGCCACGGTGCGCATGAAGCACGGCCAGCAGGTGCACGTGCTCACGGTGCACCTGAAGTCCAAGCGCCCCAAGTTCCTGCAGGATGCGCAAGGCAATCACCTCGAGGACCGCGACGACCGCAAGGTGGGCGTGATGGCCTCGCTGCGCTCGCTGCTGATGCGCGGCGCTGAAGCGGCCGCCCTGCGCTGCATCGTGATCGACCTGCTGCAGGGCACGAACGTGCCGCTGGTGGTGATGGGCGACTTCAACGACAACCCCCACAGCGTGACCACGCAGCTCGTGGCGGCCACCTCCGAAGTGGCCTACGACAAGGCCGCGCGCGACGTGGCCCTGTTCAACGCCTACGAGATGCAGGGCGAGGCGGCGCTCAAGAAGGACGTGGCCTACTCGCACGTCCACCAGGGCTACCCGGAGGTGCTCGACCAGATCTTCGTGAGCGAGGAGTTCGTCGCCACCAGCCGGCACAGCCTGGGCGACGTGCGGCGGGTCGACTACTTCAACGACCACCTGCACGAGGGACGCGATCGCTCGCGCTCAGATCACGGCTTCGTGCGCGCCCTTCTCAGGCTGCGCACAAGCTAGGCCCGCCCCCAGCCTCGCCACACTTCGTGTGGCTCTGCCCCCCTTCACGAGGGCGCACCCAGCAGCCCGTCAAAGCAGGTTCCGCGCGCGCCCGCGAACACGAACAGGCCGCGCCTTCGCGGCGGGCCCTGGTTTCAGGCGGAGTCAGCCCATGCGGCGGCCGGTCTGCCGGTCGAAGAGGTGCACGCTCTCGGCCTCGATGGCCAGCCGCACCGTATCGTCGGGCCGGGCGTCGACGCGGCCGTGCACGGCGAGCACCAGCCTGGCCTCGCCGACCTGCACCAGCAGTTCGGTCTCGGCGCCCGTGGGCTCGACCACGATGACCCTGGCTTCCACGCCGTGCGATCCGCCACCGAGAGTCATGTCGCCGGGCCGGATGCCGTAGTGCACCGGCTGGCCGTCGGGCACCGCGGTGGCGGCCGGAACGGGCCAGCGTGCGCCCTGCGACTCGACCCAGCACTCCCCGCCCGAGCGCCGCACCGTGCCCTCGATCACGTTCATCGACGGCGAGCCGATGAACTGCGCGACGAACAGGTTGTCGGGCCGGTCGTACAGCTCCAGCGGCGTGCCGATCTGCTCGACGATGCCGTCGTGCATCACGACGATGCGGTCGGCCATGGTCATGGCCTCGATCTGGTCGTGCGTCACGTACACGGTGGTGGTCTTCAGCCGCTGGTGCAGCGCCTTGATCTCGGCACGCATCGCCACGCGCAGCTTGGCGTCGAGGTTCGACAGCGGCTCGTCGAACAGGAACACCTTCGGGTCGCGCACGATGGCGCGGCCCATGGCCACGCGCTGGCGCTGGCCGCCCGAGAGCTCGCGCGGGTAGCGGCCCAGCAGCGCGTCGAGATTGAGGATCTTCGCGGCCCTGGCCACGCGCTCGTCGGTCACCGACTTCTCGGCATTGCGCAGGCGCAGGCTGAAGCCCATGTTCTCGCCCACCGTCATGTGCGGGTAGAGCGCATAGCTCTGGAACACCATGGCGATGTCGCGGTCCTTCGACTCGAGGTCGTTGACCACGCGGCCGTCGATGACGATCTCGCCGCCGCTGATGTCCTCCAGGCCCGCGAGCATGCGCAGCAGCGTCGACTTGCCACAGCCCGAGGGGCCGACCAGCACGACGAACTCGCCGTCGGTGATGTCGAAGCCCAGGCCCTTGATGATGTGGACCTTGCCGAAGGATTTCTGGATATTGCGAAAGGATACGGATGCCATGGGAATCTCTCTTCAGTGTGTCGTTGCATCTGGGGTCCTTCGCGGAACACCGCGGAACCGGCTTTGCCGGGCCGTTGGTGTTGCCCCCTGCAAGGGGGTTGGCGAAGCGACACGAAGTGCGCGAAGCCTGGGGGTTAGCTCTTTACCGCTCCGGCGGTGATGCCGCCGACCATGTAGCGCTTGAATGCGTAGTAAATGGCTGCAGGCGGCAGCGCGTAGATGAGGCCGGTGGCCATCAGCAGCTCCCACGGCGAATCGTCTGCCGACAGGAAGTTGCCCAGCGCCACCGCCAGCGTCACGCTCTTGTCGTTCGACAGCAGCAGGAAGGCATAGAGGTACTCGTTCCATGCCAGCAGCAGCGAATATGTGCCCACGGCCACCAGCGACGGCACCATCAGCGGCAGGTACACGAGGCGGAACAGCTGCAGCGGCGAGGCACCGTCCATGCGCGCGGCTTCGTCGAGCTCGTAGGGCAGCTTGTCGGAGGCCTGCTTCAGCACCCAGATGCAGTACGGCGAGGCGATGGTCACCATCGCGAGGATCAGCGCCCACTGGCTGTTGAGCAGGCCGTAGTTGCCCATGGTCTTGTACATGGGCACCGCGAGGAAGGCGGCCGGGATGAAGTACGTGAACAGCGCCATGTTCATCACCGTGCGCCCGCCGCGCACGCGCAGCCGGCTGATGGCGAACGCGGCGGTGGTCGCCACGAAGAGCGTGAGCGCGCCCACCGAAACCGCGATCAGCAGCGAATTCCACAGCTGCAGCCAGAAGTGGTCGAGGTAGAAGTGCTTCTGCTGGAACACGATGCGGAAGTTGTCCAGCGTCGCGTTCTTGGGCCACAGGTGGCCCGAGGTCGCGGAGTCCTTCGACGAGATCGCGAACAGCACCATGTGGTAGACCGGGATCAGCGTCCACAGCAGCACCGGGATGCCGATGAGCAGCAGCCGGGCCTCGGTCAGCACGGCTCGTGGGGTCCAGCGCTTCATTTCGAGAGCCTCTTCATCATGAAGTACACGAGGGGCAGCACGAGCGGCAATGCCACCACGATCGATGCCATCGACAGGTCGACCTGGTCGAGCCGCAGGTAGCGGATGCCCAGCGTGGCGAGTACGTGCGTGAGGTCGGCGGGGCCGCCGCCGGTCAGCAGGTAGACGCTGTTGAAGTCGCCCAGCGTCCAGATCATCGAGAGGATGAGCGAGGTGATGTAGAGCGTCTTGAGCGCGGGCCAGCTCACGAAGCGGAACTTCTGCCACGACGAGGCGCCGTCGACAGAGGCCGCCTCGTACTGCTCGGTGGGAATGGCCAGCCGCCCCGCCACGAGGATGAGCGTCCAGAACGGCAGCGACTTCCAGGTGTGCACCAGCATCGCGAAGGCCAGCCCCAGCGTGGGATCGTTGAGCCAGTTGGGGCCGTCCGCGCCGGTCAGGCGGAAGATGGTGCTGTTGATCACGCCCCACTCCGGGTTCAGCATGAAGCGGATCGACAGGATGGTCGGGATCGAAGGCATCGCCCACGGGAGGATGAAGATCGCCGAGACGATCTTGATCCACCAGCGCGAGGTCACGAAGAAGCCCGAGAGCACCAGCGCCACGAGCATCTTGATGTTGATCGCCACGACCAGGAAGATGGCCGTGTTGATCACCGAACGGAAGAAGATCGGGTCCTCGACCAGCTTCACGTAGCTTTGCGGATGGCGGGCCAGCCAGAGGCCATAGCCCACCGGGTACAGCACGAACACCACGAACACCAGCAGGTAGGGCACGACCATGACCGCGCCCCAGAACTGCCAGCGCGCATGCCGCGCTCCGGGATTGACGACAGGCGCCGAAGTACTCGGCGCGGCGGCGGTGGTGGCAGTGGCGCTCATGGCGTGCTGCTGCTGTTGTTGTTGACGGTGTCGACGGGTGTCGTGCCTGGGCGGCTTACTGCCCCGCCACCGTCTTGATGCGGGCGATCATCTCGTCCACCGCCTTGTCCACCGGCACCTTGTCGGTGACGATGCGGTTCATGGCCTTGGCCCAGACGTTCTCGTTGTTCAGCACGGTGAACTTGTAGTTCTTGGTGAATTCGAAGGTCACGGTGCCGGCGGCGTACTGGTTGTAGACCGACAGGCGGTGCGGGTCGGCCTTCCAGAAGTCACGCTGCTGCGCGGTCTTGGTCACGGGGAACCAGCGGCCCAGCGAGCCCTCGACGTACGGCGTGAGGTTCTCTTCCTGCAGCAGGAACGACACGAACTCCTTGGCGCGGGCCTTGTTCTTCGCGTCCTTGAACACCACGCCCGTCTTCACAGCCGTGCGGTAGACCATCTTGCTGCCGTCGGGCTTGTTGGGGAAGCCGGCCGTGCGGATGCGCTCCGTGTAGTTCTTGCGCGCTTCCTCGCGCTGCTCGGGCGTGAGCGAGGCGTTGTTCGAGTCGTCGAGCCACTTGGCGGCGATGGAGATGGTCGCGTTGTGCGTCATCACGGTCGTCTTGTTGTGGAAGGCGACGTTGTTGTCCGGGTCCTTCCAGCTGGTGGAAGAAGGCGGCGTGCAGCCCTTGGTGTAGGGCATGGTGTAGTCGGTCATGGCGCCGATCAGGCCGGTGCGCACCTTCGGATCGTCGACCAGCAGCTTGCCGTTGTCGTCCACCAGCTTGACGTTGTAGGCGTCCATGAAGGTCAGGAACGAATAGAACGCGTCGCTCGAATCCACGCCCATCGGCATGCCGATGCCGAAGTTGCGCTTGCCGCTCTTCTGGCGGCTGGCCGGCTGCACCTTCTCGCACCAGAACGACCAGTAGTCCTTCCAGGCGGTGGGAATGTCGGACTCCTTGAACCCTGCCTCGGTCAGCATGTCGAGCCAGTACTCGATGTGCATCGTCTGCTGCTTGATCGGGAAGGCGTAGTACGCCTTGTTCTTGGTCTGGTCGTTGTAGAGGTAGGTGGTCTCGAGCGTGTTGGGCGCGAAGCGGTCCTTCATGGGCGTGAGAACGCTGCTGATGTCCTCGAGCTTGCCGTCGAAGGCCCACTTGCCGGTGACCTGGAAGTCGTACACGTCGGCGTACGCCACGTCGGGCGGGCTGCCCGAGTCGAGCGCGGACACGGTCTTGGGGATCATGTCCTGGATCGGGTACTGCGACAGCTCGATCTTCACGTTCTTGTTCTTCTCCTCGAACTTCTTGATGGCTGCGTACAGCGCATCGTCCTCGGCCTTGTAGAAGCCCTTGACCCACCAGACGGTGAGTTTTTCCTGCGCGGCGACGTGGCCTGCCGACAGCAGGCCCATCGCGACCAGCGTCGGCGCGATCAGCGACTTGACGAGTTTCATGGACTTTGTCTCCTTCTCTTCTGGGGTGGAATCTGCTCGACGCGCGAGCGTGGGGTGAAAAACCGGATGAGGACTGCGGGCGGGCCCGGGCGGCTAGCCGGCCTTGAGTCGCGGCGGCGGCCGGCTCAGGCGCGGCAGCCTGCGGCGCGAGCCCAGCACGTCCTCGATGTCCTGGCGGGCGCCGTCGATGAGCCGCAGGATCGCGCGCTCCGCAACGTCAGGGTCGTGCGCGATCACCGCGTCGAGCACCGCGCGATGCAGCGGCAGCGAGAGCGTGGGGCCGTCGGGCTTGGTGGTCGATATCTCGAAGCTGGTGCGCAGCAATGCGTTGAGCACCTTGCTCATCTGCGCAATCATCCTGTTGCGCGCGGCGCTCAGCAGGCCGTTGTGAAAGCGCAGGTCGAAGGTGACGTAGTCGCCGCCGTTCTCCACCGCTTCCTTCATGCCGGCATAGGCGCGCTCGATCTCGTCGATGTCGTCCTCGGTGGCCCTCTCCGCGGCCAGCCGCACCGCCGCCGGCTCCACCGCGCGGCGCAGGTCCTGCAGGTCGCGCAGGAACTCGGGCGTGAGGCCGGCGCGCGCCTGCCAGGTGATGACGTCGGGGTCGAACCAGTTCCACTTCTCCTTGGGCAACACGCGCGTGCCGACCTTCGGGCCCGTCACGATCAGGCCCTTGGCCGCCAGCGACTTGACGGCCTCGCGCACCACGGTGCGGCTCACGCCCAGCTCCTCACCGAGCACGGGCTCGGAGGGGATCGACGCGCCGATCGCATAGCGTCCCGACACCACGGCTTCACCGAGGAGTTCGAGCGTGCGACCGTGGATGTTCTTGATCATGCGTGATGTGAAAACTGGTATCCCGGCGCTCGAAAACACTAAGGGTCCGGCGCATTGTTCGCGCTTATCATATGATGATTGAAACGCTCTATCGGCAGGACAAACCCTGACGATCCAGCCCAGGTTTCGACAACAAAGAGAGACATCCATGAGCACCGCCCCCAGGAAGAAACCCGAAGAACTTCGCAGCCAGCAATGGTTCGGCCGCCACGATCGCGACGGCTTCATCTACCGCAGCTGGATGAAGGGCAAGGGCGTTCCGCACGACCAGTTCGACGGCCGCCCGGTCATCGGCATCTGCAACACCTTCAGCGAACTCACGCCCTGCAATTCGCACTTCAGAACGCTCGCGGAGCAGGTGAAGATCGGCGTGTACGAAGCCGGCGGCTTCCCTCTCGAGTTCCCGGTGATGTCGCTCGGCGAAACGCTGCTGCGGCCCACCGCGATGCTGTATCGCAACCTCGCGAGCATGGACGTTGAAGAGAGCATCCGCGGCAATCCGCTCGACGGCGTGGTGCTGCTCATGGGCTGCGACAAGACCACGCCCGCGCTCATGATGGGCGCCGCCAGCGTCGACCTGCCGACCATCGGCGTGTCGGGCGGCCCGATGCTCTCGGGCAAGTGGCGCGGACAGGAGCTCGGCTCCGGCACCGGCGTGTGGCAGATGAGCGAGCAGGTGCGCGCCGGCACGCTCAAGCTGCAGGAGTTCTTCGAGGCCGAGAGCTGCATGCACCGCAGCCACGGCCACTGCATGACGATGGGCACCGCGAGCACCATGGCAAGCATGGTCGAGTCGCTGGGCATCGGCCTGCCGGGCAACGCGGCCTACCCTGCCGTTGACGGCCGCCGCAACGTGCTCGCGCGGCAGGCGGGCCGGCGCATCGTCGGCATGGTTCATGAAGACATGAACATGTCGAAGATCCTCACGCGCCAGGCCATCGAGAACGCGATCAAGGTCAACGCGGCCATCGGCGGCTCGACCAACTTCGTGATCCACCTGCTGGCCATCGCGGGGCGCATGGGCGTCGAGCTCACGCTGGAGGACTTCGACCGCCTCGCCTCCGAGCTGCCCTGCCTCGTGAACCTGCAGCCCTCGGGCCAGTTCCTGATGGAAGACTTCTGCTACGCGGGCGGCCTGCCGGTGGTCATCAAGGAGATCGCCGACCACCTGCACAAGGACATCCTCACCGTCACCGGCCAGAGCGTGTGGGAGAACGTGAAGGACGCCGAGAACTTCAATCCGCAGGTCATCCGCACCCAGGCCGAGCCCTTCAAGGACAAGGCCGGCATCTGCGTGCTGCGCGGCAACCTCGCGCCCAACGGCGCCATCATCAAGCCCAGCGCGGCCACGCCCGAGCTGCTGGTGCACAAGGGCCGCGCGGTGGTGTTCGAGAACGCCGACGACCTGCACAAGCGCATCGACGACGAGAACCTCGACATCGACGAGAACTGCGTCATGGTGCTCAAGAACTGCGGCCCCAAGGGCTACCCCGGCATGGCGGAGGCCGGCAACATGCCGCTGCCGCCGAAGGTGCTGCGCAAGGGCATCACCGACATGGTCCGCATCAGCGACGCGCGCATGAGCGGCACGGCCTACGGCACCGTGGTGCTGCACACCGCGCCCGAGGCGGCCGCGGGAGGCCCGCTGGCGCTGGTGCAGGACGGCGACATCGTCGAGCTCGACGTGCCCAACCGCAGACTGCACCTGCACGTGAGCGACGAAGAGCTCGCGAAGCGGCGCGAGAAATGGGTCGCGCCCAAGGCGCCGCTCGAATCCGGTTACTGGAAGTTGTATGTCGATACGGTGTTGCAGGCCGACCAGGGCGCCGACCTGGCCTTCCTGCGCGGTCGCCGCGGTGCCTTCGTGCCGCGCGACAATCACTAGATGACAAGACTGGTTGCAATCGACTGGGGCACGAGTTCACTGCGCGGTGCGCTGCTGGACGCCGGCGGCAAGGTACTGGAAGAGCGCAGCGATGCGCGCGGCATTCTCACCGTGCCCGAAGGCGGCTTCCCCACCGTCTTCGAGAAGCTGTTCGGCGACTGGATGCGCCTCGAAGGTGCACGCTGCCTGATCTCCGGCATGGCCGGCAGCAAGCAGGGCTGGGTGGAAGCGCCCTACTGCGCCTGCCCCGCGGGCCGCGTGGAAGTGGGCCGCAGGATCATCGACATCGACGCCATCCCCGGAGCGCGCATCGCCATCGTGCCGGGCCTGAGCGACGAGCACGCCGGCGTGCCCGACGTGATGCGCGGCGAAGAAGTGCAGATCTTCGGCGCCATGGAACTCACCGGCCTGAGCGAAGGCGTCTTCGTGCTGCCCGGCACGCACAACAAGTGGGCCTCCGTGAAGAAGGGCCGCGTGGCGGGCTTCCGCACCTACATGACGGGCGAGTTCTACGCACTGCTGAGCCAGCACTCCATATTGGCGCGCACGCTCGACGCATCGGCGCCGCTCGACGAGGCGGCCTTCCTCGAAGGCGTGACCCGCTCCGAGAACGGACACGGCCTGCTGCACAACGCCTTCGGCACGCGCACGCTCGCGCTGTTCGAGCGCATGCCGAAGGAGGAGCTGTCGAGCTACCTCTCGGGCCTGCTGATCGGCGAGGAATTGCGCACGCAGGCACTGCAGGCGTCCGGCGAAGTGATCCTGATCGGCTCGTCCAACCTCACCGAGCGCTACACGCTGGCCCTGCGCGCCACCGGCGTCGCCACGCGCACGCTCGGCGCCGAAGCCACCTGGGCCGGGCTGCATGTGCTGTCCGGCTTCCTCGATTCCGACAGGACTCCCGCATGACCGCCCCCACTCCCCTCGAAAAATTCGACGCCGCGATGCGCGAGCTGCCCCTGGTGGCCATCCTGCGCGGCCTCTCGCCCGCCGAGGCGGCCGATGTCGGCGACGCCATCGTCGAGCCGGGCTTCCGCCTGCTCGAAGTGCCGCTCAACTCGCCCCAGCCGCTCGAAAGCATCGCGCTGATGCGCAAGCGCTTTCCGCAGGCGCTGGTCGGCGCCGGCACGGTGCTCGGCGCGCAGCAGGTGCGCGAAGTGCATGCGGCCGGCGGCGAACTGATCGTCTCGCCGAACTTCAACGCCGAGGTCATCGCCGAGGCCGCGCGCCTCGGCATGGTGTGCCTGCCCGGCGTGATGACGCCGACCGAAGCCTTCGGCGCGCTCGCGGCCGGCGCCACCGGGCTCAAGCTGTTTCCCGCCGAACTGGCCTCGCCCGCCGTGGTGAAGGCACTGCTGGCCGTGCTGCCCTCCGGCACGCCGGTGATGCCCGTGGGCGGCATCTCGCCCGACAACATGGCCGGATGGCGCGCGGCCGGCGCCGCCGGTTTCGGTATCGGCTCCTCGCTCTACAAGCCCGGCAAGCAGGCCGCGGCGGTGCGCGAGGACGCGAAGAAGTTCGTCGTGGCGTGGAAGAGCCTGCCGCCCGCCTGAGCCGCAAGCCACGTCCTTTCCCTGCAACAAGAAAAGAGGAGCCCCACAGAGATGTCCGCCGATGCCGACTACGCCAGCCCCGCCGTACGCAAGCTACGCGAAGACCTTGCCCTCGCCTTGCGCGCCGCCGCCCATCACGGCCTGTCCGAAGGCGTCTGCAACCATTTCAGCGTGATGCTGCCGGGCACGCAAGACCGCTACCTCATCAACCCGCGCGGGCTGCACTGGAGCGAGATCGGCCCCGACGACATCGTGCTCATCGACGTGCACGGCGAGGTGCTGGCGGGCCGCCACCGCGTGGAGCCAACCGCCCTGTTCATCCACGGCGCGGTGCACCGGATCACGGGCCATGCGGTGGTGCTGCACTGCCACATGCCTTACGCCACGGCGCTCACGATCACGGTCGACCGCGCGCTCGACCCGACCGCGAGCCAGAACGCGATGCGCTACATGAACCGCATCGCCGTCGACGCCGAGTACAACGGCCTGGCGCTCGACGACGCCGAGGGCGAGCGCATCGCGCGCGCCATGGCGGGCAAGGACGTGGCCTTCCTCGCGAACCACGGCGTGATCGTGGCCGGCGGCAACATCGCCCATGCCTACGACGACCTCTACTACCTGGAGCGCGCCTGCCTGCACCAGGTGATCGCGCAATCCACCGGCCGGCCGCTGGCGCCTGTGAACCCGAAGCTGGCAGCCCACGTGGCGGCGCAGATCCAGGGCGAACGCGAGCAGTCGGACCTGTTCTTCGAGGCATTGCGCCGCCTCCTGCCCGCTCCGCGCGGCTGAACCTTCGGCCGATAGAGCCGATGGCCTACCCGCGGATGTGTTCCGCGGCGCAAAGTCCATTCACAATTGTGTCTTGGCTGTGCCGCGCCCTGCGCGCACGGCCTTACAGCTCTTCATCCGAATTCGCTCCAGCCTTACAACAACTTCACAAAAGGCCGCGAGGATGAGGCTTCCAACCACAAACCGGGGGATCACGTGAAACAGCTTACTTATGCATTCGGCGCCGCGGCCTTGATGTCGCTGGCCATGCTGGGCACGCCGGCCCAGGCCCAGACGGGCGGAAACTTCATCCAGGCACAGGTGTATGTCGTGCCCGCGCCGCCGCCTCCGCGCCGCTACTACGCACCGCCGCCTCCGCCGCGCCACTACTACGGCCCCGGCTACCACCGCGACCACCACTATGACCGCCGCTGGGACGATCGCCGCCGCTATGGCCGCCGGGACAACGACGGCGACGGCGTGCCGAACCGCTACGACCGCCGGCCCAACAATCCCTACCGCTACTGATGAAAAAACCCGGGCCGCGAGCCCGGGTTTTTCGTTCAGGCCGCCGGGGCCGTGCCGGCGTAGGGCGGCGTGGGGCTCGACAGGCCCTGCTTGAGCTGCCGCGAGGGCTCGTCGGCAAGCACTTCCGGCTTCCCTGCCTCGAGCCCTGCCAGCGCCTGGCGGGCCACGTCATCGGGCGATGCCTTGGGGGCGCCTTGCACATGCGCGGCCATGTCGGTGTCCATGTAGCCCACGTGCAGGCTCGTCACTGTCGTGCCCTGCCCGGCCAGCTCGTTGCGCAGGCCGTTGCTCAGCGACCAGGCGGCCGACTTGGTCGCGCTGTAGGTCGCCACGCTCGGGAAGGTGGTCCAGGCCAGGGCCGAGAGCACGTTGATCACGCCTCCGCCGCCGTTGGCCGCGAGCACCGGTGCGAAGGCCTGCGTCAGCGCCCAGGGGCCGAAGAAGTTGGTTTCGAATTCGGCGCGCGCGTCGGCCACCGCATCGGGCGAGCCGAGGAAGCTCGAGCCGCGCGAGATGCCCGCGTTGTTGACCAACAGCGTCACGTCGCCGCAGGCGCGCACGGCCGCCTCGACCTGCGCTGGCTGCGTCACGTCGAGCGCCACGGGCGTCACGCCCGGCAGGGTGATGCTCTTGGGGTCGCGCGCCGCGCCATAGACCTTGCGCGCGCCGGCAGCCAGCGCTGCCTTGGCGAATGCGAGACCGAGGCCGCGATTCGCGCCGGTGATGAAGACCACGGAGTCCTTGATTTTCATGATGCGTCTTTCGTTGATGGAAGTCGTCGTTGGGAAACTGATCGTCCGGTTCAGGCCTGCGCCACGCGCCGCAGCAGCCCGCTGGTGGTGCGCGGCCAGCCCACGCGCCCGAACCAGGCGCCGCCCGCGATGGCCGATGCGATCACGATGCCGTAAACCGCGAGCGCCACGCCCTGCGCCGCGAACACGCCGGTGAGCCCGCCGCCCCAGCGCAGCGCCAGCCAGCCGCCCGTGGCGGCCACCGCGAGGCGCGCGATGTTGCCGAGCACTGGCCACAGCAGCCGGCCCGCGCCCTGCGACGCGAAGTACAGCACCAGCCCGACACCGAAGAGGCCGTACATCGGTCCCACCACGCGCAGGTAGTGCGCGCCGGTCTCGAGCATCGCCGGGTCGTTGCCGAACAGCAGCAGCCAGGGGCGCGGGAACAGCGCCGCCGCCAGGCCGATCGCCTCGGTCAGCGCAAAGGCCAGTGCAGCGCCGGCCCAGGTCGCGCGCAGGGCACGCTCGCGCAGCCCCGCCCCCATGCAGGTGCCGACCATCGCCACCAGCGGCGCACCCAGGCCGAACACCAGCGGCACCAGCAGGTATTCGAGCCGCGAGGCCGTGCCGTAGCCGGCCAGCGCGCCCGAGCCGAAATGCCCGGTCAGCGCGGTGGCGATGCCGATGGAGAGATTGGTCGCCACCGTCGATACGGCGCCCACCAGCCCGATGCGAAGGATGTCACGGAACAGCGGCCAGCGCAGCTTCAGCGCGTCGAGCGTGGGCTTGAGCAGGCTGCGCGGCGAGCGCAGGTATGCGATGAGCGCGATGGAGCCCAGCAGGTAGTACAGCAGCAGCGCCATCGCGCCGCCCGCGATGCCCATGCCCGGCAGCGGCCCGATGCCGAAGATCAGCAGCGGCGACGCCGGAATGAGGAACACCACGCCCACCACCGTGACGTTGGCCGGCACCGACATGTTGCCGGTGCCGCGGATGATGGCCGCGAGCGAATTGAAGAGCCACACCAGCGTCGCGCCGGCGAACACCCAGTTCGAGTACGTCAGTGCCGCGTCGAGCGCGGCCCCGGAGCCGCCCATCACGCCGTAGAGCCAGCGCCCGCCCAGCAGCAGCGCCAGCGTGAAGCACAGGCCGAAGCCCAGCGCGATGACGATGGCATGCCACACCAGCGCGTCGGCATCGTCGCGGCGGCGCGCTCCGAGTGCGCGGGCGATGGACGAGGCGATGCCGCCGCCCATGGCGCCGCTGGAGGTCATCTGCATCAGCATGACGATGGGAAACACCAGCGCCATGCCGGCGAGCGCATCGGTGCCGAGCTTGCCGACGAAGTAGGTCTCGATGAGGCCGACGGAGGCCTGCGCCACCATCACCAGCACGTTGGGCGCGGCCAGGCGCAGCAGCGTCGGCACGATGGGCGCCTCGAGCAGGCGGCGCGTGCGCGGGTCGAGTTCGGTGTTTCCGTGGGGAGCGGTCATGGCTGGAGCCTCGGCGGGTTCAGGCGCGGGCCGCGGCCGTCGTGGCCGGAGTGCCGGACTTGGCTGCCGGACGGCGGATCGTCATCACGATCAGCGCCGCCACCAGGCAGGCCGCGCCGGCGGTGTAGAGCGCCGGGGTGTAGGTCAGCAGCAGCGTGCGCGCGAAACCGGCGCCGTAGGCGGCCGTGGCGGCGCCCAGCTGGTGCGCGGCGAAGACCCAGCCGAACACCAGTCCGACCTTGGCGGGGCCGAAGGCGGCGCCCGCGAGCTTGACGGTCGGCGGCACGGTGGCGATCCAGTCGAGGCCGTAGAACATCGCGAAGATGCCCAGACCGTAGATGGTGAACTCCGAATGCGGCAGCCAGAAGAGCGACAGCCCGCGCAGGCCGTAGTACCAGAAGAGCAGCTTGCGGTTGTCGTAGCGGTCAGAGAGCCAGCCCGAGAGGATCGTGCCGACGAAGTCGAAGGCGCCCATCATCGCGAGCACCGAGGCCGCGGGCACGGCGCTCATGCCGTAGTCGCCGCACAGCGAGATGAAGTGCGTCTGCACGAGCCCGTTGGTGCTCAGGCCGCAGATGAAGAAGGTGCCGGCCAGGACCCAGAAGGTGCGGTTGGTCGAGACTTCCTTCAGCACGCGGAACGGGGTGGCGAAGTTCATTGCCGGCGATGCTGCGGCAGGTGCGGCCGGCTGGGTGCCGGGCGCTTCGCCGTAGGGCAGCAGGCCGACGTCCGAAGGCCGGTTGCGCACGAAGCACAGCGCCAGCAGACCGATGAGGATGGTGCCGATCACGACCGGAACGATGGCCGAGCGCCAGCCCCAGTGCTCGATCATCCAGGCCGCGAGCGGCAGGAAGGCCAGCTGCCCGGTCGCCGAGCTGGCCGTGAGCATGCCCACCACCAGCCCGCGCCGCGCGACGAACCAGCGGTTGGCCACCACCGCGCCGAGCACCAGCGCGGTCATCCCGGTGCCCAGGCCCAGCATCAGGCTCCACAGCACGAACAGCTGCCACAGCTGCGAGGCCATGGTCACCAGCGCCATGCCCAGGCCGACGAGCGCGAGGCCGGTGCAGATCACCGCGCGCAGGCCGTAGCGCTCCATCAGCACGGCGGCGAAGGGGCCCATGAGGCCGAAGAGCGCGAAGCGCAGTGCGAGCGAGGAGGAGATCTGCTCGGTGCTCCAGCCGAACTCCTTGCCCAGCGGCTGCAGCATGGCGCCCGGCAGGCCCAGCGCGGCCGACATGGTCAGCATGGTGAGGAAGGTGATGGCGGCGACGATCCAGCCGTAGTGGATGCCGCGGCGCTGCAGCCATGCGGAAACGGGGGTGGCGAACATGGGGCCTCTGCTGTTGGAATTGAATGGAGGAAAGAAAAAGGCGAAACGGGTCCCTCGCGCGGCTCGACGCACGATGAATGAATGGGGTGTTGGCAAGGGAAAAGTGAAGGGTCAGTCGTCGCCGACGGGCTCGTCCTCGCCGCCCAGCAGCTCCATGGCTTCGTCGATCAGCAGGTGCAGCGCGAGCACACGCTCGACGCCGAGCAGCGCGTTCAGCTTCTGTTGCGCGGTCTTCCAGTGCGCGAGGGCTTCGCGCCGCTTGATCTCGCCTTCTTCGGTGAGCTGCACCAGCCGGCTGCGCGCATCGGCGCCCGCGCCCTGGGTGATCCAGCCCGCGACGATCAGCGGCTGGAGGTTGCGGCTCAGGGTGGAGGCGGTCATCTTGAGCTCGGCCGCCAGGTCGACGGGCCGCGTGGGGCCGAGTCGCGCGAGGTGCGACAGCAGCGAGTACTGCGTGGTCTTGAGGCCGCTCTGCGAAACCTCGGCGTCGTAGTGCTGCGAGAGTCGTCGCGACAGCTGGCGAACCTTGAAGCTGGTGCAGCCGCGTGGCTTGGTGGGGGTGTCCATGGGATATTATTGTATGTGCAACTATTGCATATGCAATCAACACCTCGGGCCAAAGCCCCCAGAAGGAACACAGGCATGACACAAGCCACCAGCCAGCTCGACGCATGGATCGCCGAGGAGCAGAAGATCACCGGCCGCCTCGAGGCCGGCCCGGGCCCCGGCCTCGCCCGCCCCGACCAGATCGCCGGCAAGACCGGGCTCGAGATCATGCAGGCGATGCTGAACGGCGACATTCCCTACGCCGCCATCGCCAAGACGCTGGACTTCACGATCATCGAGGCGCGCCTGGGCGTGGCCATCTTCCAGGGCACGCCGCTGCCCCAGCACCTGAACCCGCTGGGCACCATCCACGGCGGCTGGGTCGCGACCATGCTCGACTCGGCCCTGGGCTGCTCGGTCCACACGATGATGCCGCCCGGCCGCGCCTACACCACCGCCGAGCTGGGCGTGAACTACGTGAAGGGCCTCACGCCCAAGGTGCAGCGCGTGCGCGCCGAGGGCAAGGTGATCCACTGCGGCAAGCAGCTCGCCACCGCCGAAGCCCGCCTCTACGGCCCCGACGGCACGCTGTACGCGCATGCCACCACCACCTGCCTGGTGTTCGAGGTGCCCGCCGCGCGCTAGCGAACCGGACAGGAAGGCGCCAGCAGCACGAAGCGGGTGCCCCAGAGCAGCACCAGCACCAGGCCCACCCACAGCAGCCAGTGCGGCCTACGCCGCCGCACGGACAGCACCGCGGCCACGACCAGCAGCGGAACCAGGTACGCGAAGGACTCGATCCGCGCGTCCAGTCCGTGGTCGATGGGCAGGGTGCAGAAAGTCAGGCCGTCGCCGCGCATCGCCGGGTCTTCCAGCATCCACTCGAAGCGGTTGCGCGGAATGGCGAACAGCATCGCGGCGCAGAACAGCGCATAGAGCGCCGACACCAGCGCGAAGACTGACCGCTTCAGGCTCATCGAATCGCGTGCGTGCGCCGGGTCATCTGCCGAGCAGCGACTCGACGTGCTCGCGGTGCTTCACCATGGCACGGCCGTAGGACGAGTATTCGCGCCCCGAGCTGCCCGGCGTGGCCTTCAGCGAATCGACGATGTCGGAGAGCTGGCGCTCGATGCCGCGGTTGTAGCGCGCGCCGGCCACGACGAACTGCTCCTCCGAGAGGTTCTCCGTGTCCGCCCCGGGGTAGTCGTGCAGCACCAGCCCCTGCAGATGCCTGGCGACGATCTCGAGGTTGAAGAGGTCCTGCTCGAGGCAGGAGACCAGCTTCAGTTCTTCCTCGTAGCTCAGGCTGTCGGGGTCCAGCCCCAGTTCGCGCGTCGCGGCGCGCATCTGGATGCTCACCGCGCCGAACGAGGTCTGACCCGGCGGCTTGGTGATCGTGAGGTTGCGGTCGACCCAGTCGGGGCCGCTCCAGTCGAAGCTGCGCAGGGCGAACATGGGCCGCTTGCTCCCGTCGGGCTTGCCGCCCACCTCCGCCCACGCCACGCTGCCGAGCAGCACCGCGGAAATCTGGTACTTCTTCGCCACCGCGACGATGCGCAGGCGGTTGTAGAGCACCCAGGCGTCCTTGTAGTCGCTCAGGTGCGGAAAGCCGCCTCCGAGCCGCTGGGGCAGCATCTGCCACTTGAAGGCGTCCCACGACGTCCACTTCGGATAGTTGGCGTTGTCCGGCGCGCAGAACTCTCTACCACTCATCGGCACTCCCTCCGTTTCGAGAAAAAGCTGGGGCCGTTTTAGCGGGCCGGTAGCGAGTTGTCGAGCAGCGCGGACGCCTTGTTTGCAACGATGTGCAGTAGGCCTTCGATCTGTAAGTACAAAGGCATCTTGATCCTGGCCCCCAGTGATAATTATTCTCATCCGGTACCGACAACACCCAGCAATACACCTGCGGCCGGCGCCGGAGCTTTCTAGAAAACCCGCTCCTGGAGGATCTTCATGACCGAACGCTCACGCGTCCAAGGCCGCGCCGCGCGCGCCCTGCTCGGCGCCAGCGCAGCCTGGCTTGCCGCCACCGCCGTCCCCGCACTGGCCGCCACCGACGAGCTCACGCTCTACACGACGCGCGAACCGGCGCTGATCCAGCCCCTCATCTCGGCCTTCAGCGCGCAGAGCAACATCAAGGTCAACACCGTCTTCGTGAAGGACGGCCTGCTGGAGCGCGTCAAGGCCGAAGGCGCCCGCTCGCCCGCCGACGTGCTGATGACGGTGGACATCGGCAACCTGATGGACCTGGTCGACGGCGGCGTGACGCAGCCCGTGAAGTCGGCGGCGCTCGAGTCGGCCATTCCGGCCAACCTGCGCGGTGCCGACGGCCAGTGGTTCTCGCTCTCGCTGCGCGCACGCGTGCTGTACGCCGACAAGAACCTGCCGCTCACCAGCTTCCGCTACGAAGACCTGGCCAACCCGAAGTACAAGGGCAAGGTCTGCATCCGCGCCGGCCAGCACCCCTACAACACCGCCCTGGTCGCCTCGCTGATCGCGCACGACGGCGAAGCCAAGGCCGAGCAGTGGCTGCGCGGCGTGAAGGCCAACCTGGCCCGCAAGGCCACCGGCGGCGACCGCGACGTGGCGCGCGACATCCTCGGCGGCATCTGCGACGTGGGCCTGGCCAACTCGTACTACGTCGGCCAGATGAAGAGCGCCAAGGAAGGCACCGACGCGCGCAAGTGGGGCGACGCCATCAAGGTGGTGCGCCCGACCTTCGCCAACGCCAAGAGCGGCGGCACGCACGTCAACATCAGCGGCGCGGCCGTGGCGAAGAACGCGCCGCAGCGCGCCAACGCGGTCAAGCTGCTCGAGTTCCTGGTATCCGAGCCCGCGCAGGCCCTGTACGCGCAGACCAACTACGAGTACCCGGTGCGCAAGGGCGTGGCGCTCGACCCGATCATCGGCCAGTCCATCGGCGAGCTGAAGGTCGATCCGCTGCCGCTGACCGAGATCGCGAAGTACCGCAAGCAGGCCAGTGCCCTGGTAGACAAGGTTGGCTTCGACCAGTGACAGCGACGAGCGCCGGGCATGCCTGCCGGCGACTGACTGAATGATCTTCCTGCGGCGCCAGCCGCCGGGCCTGCAAGCCGCAGGCCCGGCTTGGCGCTGCGCGTCTTTCCTTATCGCCATCGGCGTGCTCGCGCCGGTGCTCACGCTGGCGTGGCTCGCGTTCGGCTCGGGCATCGGCCACTGGGGCCCGCTGTTCGCCCACGTGCTGCCGCAGGCGACGCTCAACACAGCCGTGCTGCTCGCGGGCGTGGGCACGCTGGTGCTGCTGATCGGCACCGGCTGCGCCTGGCTGGTGACGGCCCACGACTTCCCAGGCCGCGGCGTGCTCCACTGGGCGCTGCTGCTGCCGCTGGCGATGCCGACCTACATCGTCGCCTTCGCCTACCTCGACCTGCTGCACCCCATCGGCCCCGTGCAGGGCGCGATCCGCTGGATGCTGGGCTTCGACAGCCCGCGCCAGTTCCGCCTGCCCGACCTGCGCTCCATGCCCGGCGCGATCTTCGTGCTGGGATTCGTGCTCTATCCGTACGTCTACATGACGGCGCGCGCGATGTTCATGACGCAGCCGGCGCACCTCATGGAAGCGGCACGCATGCTCGGCGAGAGCAGGCGCGGCGCCTTCTTCCGCGTGGCGCTGCCGCTGGCACGGCCGGCGCTGGCCGTGGGGCTGAGCCTCGCGCTGCTCGAGACACTCAACGACATCGGCGCTTCCGAATTCCTCGGCGTGAACACGCTGACTGTGGCGGTCTACACCACCTGGATCACTCGCTCCGACCTCGCCGGCGCAGCGCAGATCGCCTGCGCGATGCTGTTCGTGGTGGTGGCATTGGTCTGGCTGGAGCGCAACGGCCGGCGGCACCAGCGCTTCGGCTCGGCCCAGCGCATGCGCGCGGTGCAGCCGCGCCGGCTGCGTGGCGGCGCGGCCTGGGCCGCGACGGCTGCCGCAGCGTTGCCGGTGCTGATCGGCTTCGTGGCTCCCGCTGCCTACCTCGTCTGGGAAAGCGCCAAGCGGCTGCGCCAGGGCGGTGGCATTTCGCAGGGACTGGTCGCGAGCCTGGGCAACACGCTGACACTGGCTTCGGGCGTCACCGTCGTCGCGGTGGCGGCGGGGCTGGTCGTGGCGTGGGCCGCGCGCAGCCAGGGCTCGGGCCCCGGCCGCGCCCGCTGGCAGGCGCGCGCCGCGACGCTGGGCTACGCGGTGCCCGGCACGGTGCTGGCCATCGGGCTGCTCACGCCGGCGCTGGCTTTCGACGCGGCGCTGGCCACGGCCTTCGGCTGGCAGGGCCTGCCGCTCATGAGCTGCGGCGTGGTGCTGGTCGTGGCCTGTGCGATCCGCTTTCTGGCAATGCCGGTCGGCGGCATCGAGGCCGGCCTCTCGCGCATTCCTCCCGCCATCGAACAGGCATCGCGCCTGCTCGGCGAAACCACCGCCGGCACGCTGCGCCGCGTGCACCTGCCGCTGCTTCGCCCCGCCATGGCCTCCGCGGCGCTGCTGGTGTTCGTCGACGCGATGAAGGAACTGCCGGCCACGCTGCTGCTGCGACCCGCCAACTTCGATACCCTGGCCACCTGGCTCTATGCCGAGGCCGCGCGCGGCACGTACGAGGAAGGCGCGATCGCCGCGCTCGCCATCGTGCTGGCCGGCCTGCTGCCCGTGGTGCTGCTCGCGCGCAACCAGCTGGGCACGCCTTCGGCCACACTGGCCGCCGAGAAGACATGACATGAGCTCCCCACTGCATCTCGACGCGATCAGGCTCGCCTACGACACGCCGCGCGGCCCGCACACGGTTGTCGACGGCTTCTCGCTGTCGCTGGAAGCAGGCGACATCGCCTGCCTGTTCGGGCCCTCCGGCTGCGGCAAGACGACGGTACTGCGCGCCATCGCGGGCTTCGAGCCGGTGCGCGCCGGCACGATCCGGCTCGGCGAGGTGCTGCTGTCGTCCGGCCAAAAGCACCTGCCACCCGAGCAGCGCCGCGTGGGCATGATGTTCCAGGAGTACGCGCTGTTCCCGCACCTGTCGGCCGCGAAGAACGTGGCCTTCGGGCTGCGCCGGCTGGATCGCGCCGCGCAGCAGGCGCGGGTTGCGGAAATGCTCGCGCTGGTCGGACTGGCCGATGCGGGCGAGCGCTATCCGCACGAGCTTTCCGGCGGCCAGCAGCAGCGCATCGCGCTGGCCCGCGCGCTCGCGCCCTCGCCGGCCCTGCTGCTGCTCGACGAGCCCTTCTCCAATCTCGACGGCGGCACGCGCGAGCGGCTGACGGCGGAAGTGCGCGACATCCTCAAGCAGGCCGGTCAGACCGCCATCCTGGTCACGCACAACGAGGCAGAAGCCCACGCGATGGCCGACCGCATCGGCGTGATGCACGGCGGACGCATCACGCACTGGCTCGATACCGTGGCCTAGCTGGCTTAGCACAAGCCGCCCGTTTCACGAATGGGCTTTCCGGGAAAAGGTTGTTCGGGCTCGCAAGAATCGCGGCGTTCCGGACCTGCACCGCCCAACAAAGGAAAGCCCCATGACGCAACAAGCCCTCACCCTAGTCAGCCACCTGCTGTGCCCCTACGTGCAGCGCGCCGCGATCGCGCTGCATGAAAAGAACGTGCCCTTCGAGCGCGTCGTGATCGACCTCGCCGACAAGCCCCAGTGGTTCCTCGACATCTCTCCGCTCGGCAAGGTGCCGCTGCTGAAAGTGCGGCGGCCCGACGGCAGCGAAGCCGTGCTGTTCGAGAGCAACGTGATCTGCGAGTACCTGGAAGAAACCCAGCCCGGCGCCCGCCTGCACCCCGAAGACCCGCTCACCCGCGCCGAGCACCGCGCATGGATGGAATTCGGCTCGGCCATCCTCGGCGACCTCTGGGGCTACGAGACCACGCAGGACGCGGCCGTGTTCGAGCAGAAGCGGCAGGCGCTGCTCGCCAAGTTCCAGCGCGTGGAAGCGGCGCTGGGCCAGGGCCCCTACTTCTCCGGCAGCGGCTTCAGCCTCGTCGATGCCGTGTTCGCGCCGGTGTTCCGCTATTTCGAGGTGTTCGACGCGATCAGCGACTCGCGCATCTTCGAGGCCCTGCCCAAGGTCGACGCATGGCGCAAGGCGCTGGCCGCGCGCCCCAGCGTGCGCGATGCGGTGGTGCCCGAGTACCCGCGACACCTGATGGAGTTCCTGAAGCGCCACCAGGCCCACCTGCTGACGCTGGCGGCTTGATCGCCTCGCCGGGAGGCCCACAATAGCGGACTCCCTTTCGGACAACTACAAGGCACCACGAGATGCGACTCCTCCACACCATGCTTCGCGTTGGCAACCTCCAGCGCTCCATCGACTTCTACACCAAGGTGCTCGGCATGAACCTGCTGCGCACTTCCGAGAACCCCGAGTACAAGTACAGCCTCGCCTTCATCGGCTACGGCAACGGCAACCCCGACCAGGCCGAGATCGAGCTCACCTACAACTGGGGCACCGAAAGCTACGAACTCGGCACCGCCTACGGCCACATCGCGCTCGGCGTGCCCGACGCCTACGCGGCCTGCGAGAAGATCAAGGCCGCGGGCGGCAACGTGACGCGCGAGGCCGGCCCGGTCAAGGGCGGCACCACCGTGATCGCGTTCGTGACGGACCCCGACGGCTACAAGGTGGAACTCATTCAGCGCGACGAGAACGCCTCCGGCGGCGGCCTGCGCTGACCACCACGCCCGACGAGCCATGGCGAGCAGCGCGAAGAAGAAGCAGGCCGCGGTCCGTCATGTCGCGCTGCTGCGCGGCGTGAACGTCAACGGCATCACCATCAAGAGCGCGGACCTCAAGGCGCTCTTCGTCGAGCTGGGCTTCGGCGCGGTGCGCACCGTGCTCGCCAGCGGCAACGTGCTCTTCGACACCGATGAAAGCGATGCCGCCGCGCTGCGCACGCGCATCGAGCAGGCCCTGCGCAAGCGCTTCGGCTACGACGCCTGGATCGTGCTGCTCACGCAGAAGACCGTGGCGGAGATGGCATCGGGCTACCCCTTCGAGCGCATCGACGAGGAACGCCATCCGTACATAGTGTTCGGCTCCGACGCCGCGATGCTCGACGAGATCATGGAAAAGGCGGGCACGGTCGATGCCGGTACCGAGCAGCTGAAGCGCGGCAAGGGCGTGCTGTATTGGCAGTGCCCTCGCGGCGAGAGCCTCGAGACGCCGGTGGCCAAGCTGCTCGGCAAGGTCCGCTACAAGACGAGCACCACCACGCGCAACCTGCGCACGGTGGAAAAGCTGCTAGGCGACTGATCAGCAGCCCAGCAGATCGGCCAGCTGGTCGATGTCGCGCGCGTGCAGGTTGTTGTCCGGCTGCGGCGACACGTCCTTCGGCCTCGCGCGGCCGAACTCGTGGGGCCGCTCGATGTAGGCCGTCTTCAGGCCGCAGGTGCGCGCGGCGGCCAGGTCGTCGTGATGCGCGGCAGCCAGCATCACCTGTCCGGGCGTCGCGTCGAACACGCCCGCCACGCCGAGGTAGGTGCGCGGGTCGGGCTTGTAGGCCTTGAACACTTCGGCCGACAGGATGCAATCCCAGGGCAGGCCGGCGCGCTTGGCCATCTCGGTGAGCAGGCCGATGTTGCCGTTCGACAGCGTGCAGATGGTGAACTTCTTCTTGAGCCGCGCGAGCCCCGCCACCGAATCGGGCCATGCCGACAGGCGATGCCAGGCACGGCTCAGGTCGCGCCTTGCGGCGGAGTCGATGCGATCGGCCAGGCTGAAGTCGTGCAGCACCTGGTCGAGCATGCTCAGGTGCAGCTCGTCGAGCAGCGTGAAGCCGCCCTCGCCCGCGGCGATGCGCTCCATCACCGCCTTCATGGCGGGCTGGTAGCCGGCGCGCCAGGCCAGCGCGAAGGCCGCACCGTCCACGCCCGGAAACACGCGCTCGACCTCGGCGGCGATGCCGCTGTGCCAGTCGACCACCGTTCCGAAGACGTCGAACGCGATGACCTTGAGGTCGCTCGCGTCGAAATCCGCGCTGCTCATGGCACTGACGCTCAGCGCGACAGCTGGCTCGCGGCGCGTGCCAGTTGCTCGATGCGGGCCCAGTCGCCGTCGCGGATCGCGTCGGTCGGCACGATCCAGGAGCCGCCCACGCAGGCCACGTTCGACAGCGCGAGGAACTCGGCCGCGTTGCCGGCGTGGATGCCGCCGGTCGGGCAGAAGGTGACGTCGCCGAACGGGCCCTGCCATGCCTTGAGCATGGGCAGGCCGCCGGCCTGCAGCGCGGGGAAGAACTTCAGCTGGGTGTAGCCGTCTTCCTGCGCCGTCATGATTTCGCTGCCGGTGGCCACGCCGGGCAGGAGCGGCAGGCCGATGTCGTGGCAGGCCTTGCCCACCGCGCGGGTGTAGCCGGGGCTCACGCCGAACTTGGCGCCGGCCAGTGCCGCAGCCTGCGCGTCGGCGGCGCTGCGGATGGTGCCTGCGCCGGCCACGGCCTCGGGCACGTCCTTGGCGATGGCCTCGATGCACTGCAGCGCCTGCGGCGTGCGCAGCGTGACCTCGAGCATGCGGATGCCGCCGGCCACCAGGGCGCGGGCGAGAGGAATGGCGTCTTTCACATCGTTCAGCACGATGACCGGAATGACCGGGGCATCGCGCATCACTTCGAGGGGGGTGAGTTTTTCAGTCATTTCTTGGCTCCAATTCATTGCGCATCGCTTCGCGGGCAGCCCTGGTCACAGCCAGGAACAGGCACCCTCTTCGGCGGTCAGTGCGTTGCGGCGCATGCCGGCGAACAGCTCGCGGCCCAGGCCGTGTCCGTCGGCGATGCGCTGCGCCTCGGACAGCGTCGCGACCTCGCGCGCGGCCCATTCGTCCTCGGGCAACAACACCGCGAGCGTACCCGCTACCGAGTCGAGGCGGATCAGGTCGCCGTCGCGCACCTTGGCGAGCGGCCCGCCCGCGGCGGCCTCGGGCGAGACGTGGATCGCGGCCGGAATCTTGCCCGACGCGCCGCTCATGCGGCCGTCGGTGACCAGCGCCACGCGGAATCCCTTGCCCTGCAGCACCGACAGCGGCGGCGTGAGCTTGTGCAGCTCGGGCATGCCGTTGGCCTGCGGGCCCTGCCAGCGCACCACGCAGACCACGTCGCGCTCCAGTTCGCCGGCGGTGAAGGCCTTCTGCAGCGCGGCCTGCGAGTCGAACACGCGCGCGGGTGCCTCGATGACATGGCGGTCGTCGGGCACCGACGAAACCTTGATGACGCTGCGACCCAGGTTGCCGCTCAGCAGCTTGAGGCCGCCGGTGGCGCTGAACGGATCGGCAACGGTGCGGGTGACGGCGTCGTTCTGCAGTGCCGCGCCCGGTGTCCATTGCAGGCGCTTCTCTTCCGACTCGCCAGCCAGTGAAGGGATGTTCGCGAATTCGCGGATGCCGCCCGAGCGCACCGTCAGCACGTCGGCGTGCATGAGGCCGGCGTCGACCAGCTCGCCGATCACGAGGCCGGGGCCGCCCGAGGCCTGGAACTCGTTCACGTCGGCGCTGCCGTTGGGGTACACGCGGGTCAGCAGCGGCACCACGTCGGAAAGCTTCGAGAAGTCGTCCCAGTCGATCAGGATGCCGGCGGCGCGCGCCACGGCCACCCAGTGGATCAGGTGGTTGGTGGAGCCGCCCGTGGCGAGCAGCGCGACCATGGCGTTGACGATGCAGCGCTCGTCGACCATCTCGCCGATCGGCGGGCAGTTGAATTCAGCCTCTCCAGCCTTGCCCAGCACCGTGCGCACGGCCTCGCGCGTGAGCGTCTCGCGCATCGCGTCGCCGGGCTGGATGAATGCCGTGCCGGGCACGTGCAGGCCCATGGCCTCGAGCAGCATCTGGTTGCTGTTGGCCGTGCCGTAGAAGGTGCAGGTGCCCAGCGTGTGATAGGCGGCCATCTCGGCGTCGAGCAGGCCCTGGCGTCCCACGAGGCCCTGCGCCGCCTGTTCGCGCACCTTCGACTTCGCGCTGTTCGACAGGCCCGAGGGCATCGGGCCGGCGGGCACGAACACCGTGGGAAGGTGGCCGAAATGCAGCGCGCCGATCAGCAGGCCCGGCACGATCTTGTCGCACACGCCGAGCATCAGCGCCGCATCGAACATGTCGTGCGTGAGCGCGACGGCGGTGCTCATGGCGATGAGGTCGCGGCTGAAGAGGCTGAGCTCCATGCCGGGCGTACCCTGCGTCACGCCGTCGCACATGGCGGGCACGCCGCCGGCCACCTGCGCGGTGGCGCCGAGGCTGCGGGCTTCGTTCTTGATGATGTCCGGGTAGCCCTGGTACGGCGCGTGGGCCGAGAGCATGTCGTTGTAGGCGGTGACGATGCCGATGTTGGGCGCGCGCTCGGTCACCACGCGGAACTTGTCGTTGGCCGGAATGCCGGCCACGGCGTGCGCGACGTTGGCGCAGCCCATGCGGTCGGAGCCGCGGTCACGGCTGCGGACCTCGGCAAGACGGGAGAGGTAGGCGCTGCGCAGCCCGTGGCTGCGCTCGCGGATGCGATCGGTGACGTCGCGGACGGTGGGGTTCGTGCTGCTGCTCATGGGGGTCGATGGCTCTTGCTGCATGTCGCCAGGGCGACTGTGGGCCTGGAGGCCCATGGTAACAACTCAAGTGCGCGAGCCCGATGAAATCCGGGCGCAGGGCAATACGAATTTACCCATTTGCATCCTGTGACGAAGCACATGTGAAGAAGCCCGGCATGGCCGGGCTTCTTCTGCTGGAGTCGGTATCAGGGCAACGAGGGGCGCAGCCCTCAGTCGACCAGCTTGACCTCGACGCGGCGTGCCTCGGCGTTGTTGCCCGAACCGGCCGTCACCGCGGGCTTCTGCAGGTCGACCTTGGCGGCCGGCACGCCCAGGCCCACGAGCACGTCGCGCACCATCTCGGCGCGCTTCTTCGCGAGCTGCTCGTTGATGGCGGCATCGCCGGTGGTGTCGTGGAAGCCCGAGATCACCGCCTTGCGGCCGCTCTCGACGCCCTTGATGACCGCAGCCAGCGCTTCGGCGGCGCCAGGCGCGAGGTCGGCGCTGCCGGTCGCGAAATAGAAGTTCACCACGCCGTCGACCACGCGGATGCTCGCGCCGTCGGGGATGACCACGGTCACCGTCTCGGTGACTTCGGCCAGCCTGGGCGCCGCGCCGGCCGGCGGCGCCGAGATCACCACGGCCGC
Source organism: Variovorax gossypii (assembly GCF_003965815.1). Classification (GTDB taxonomy): domain Bacteria; phylum Pseudomonadota; class Gammaproteobacteria; order Burkholderiales; family Burkholderiaceae_C; genus Variovorax; species Variovorax gossypii. The sequence continues at coordinate 131,838 of NZ_RXOE01000009.1, forward strand.
GGGCGCGGGTGCGGGCTTGGCGGCCGCCACGTTGTGGCCCTTGTGCCAGAGCACGATGCCGACCACGAAGAAGATCACCAGGGCGATCAGCGCCATGACGAATCCGAGGATGAAGTTCTGTTGGCTGTCGTCGTCACTCATCGGGGGTCTTGCTCCATAGGGAAGTGGCCGGTAAATAATGGTGCGGTGAACCATGATCAGGAAATTGTAGGTGCCGGTTCCGTCACGCCCGTGTCGGACCCTGCGCCGAACCCCGGTCCGCCGGGGCTCGATCCCATGCCCAGGCCCCTGCGCGATCCGCAGCCGATGCTCGAGCGGGCCATCGCCGACTGGGGCGGGCACGAGGACCTCTGGCTATTCGGCTACGGCTCGCTGATCTGGCGGCCCGAATTCGGCTTCACCGAGCGCCGCCCGGCCTGGGTGCACGGCTGGCACCGGGCGCTGAAGATGTGGAGCCGCGTGAACCGCGGCAGCGTGCAGACGCCCGGCCTCGTGTTCGGACTGCTCTCCGGCGGCAGCTGCCGCGGCATGGTGTTCCGCGTGCCGAAGGCCGATGGCCTCGAAACGCTGCACCGGCTCTGGCTGCGCGAGATGCCGACCGGCGTGTACGACCCGAAGTGGCTGCGCTGCGGCACGGCCGAGGGCAATGTGCGCGCGCTGGCGTTCACGCTCTCGCGGCGCAGCCCCAACTTCACGGGCGAACTCAGCGACGAGCGCTACCGCCACATCTTCGCCAATGCCGTGGGCCGCTACGGCAGTTCGCTCGACTACGCCCAGCAGACGCTGCTGGAACTGCAGCGCCATTCGATCCACGATGCCGCGCTGGCTCGGCTGGTGGCACTGGCCGAAGTGAGGCAGCAGCTCGCATCGGAGAACGCGGCTGATTGCGATGCGCCGCAGGCTCCGGTATATGTTCCAGGGTCGGCAGACAAGTCTTCTTCCCAACCTTCCGGATCCAACAAGGAAAACACATGAACCAAAGTCGTCTCATCGCCACCGGCGCCGCCCTCCTCGCCTCGGCCCTCCTGGCCGCCTGCGGCAGCATGGGCGGCAAGCCGAGCACCGCCGTCGAGCTGGTGCCGACCGCCGCGATCACGCCCAACCCGACGCGCGGCACGGTGACCTTCACCGCCCTCGACCACGGCGTGCGCGTGGCCGGCGAGGTGCGCGGCCTGGTGCCGGGCAGCGAGCACGGCTTCCACATCCACGAAAAGGGCGACTGCGGCGACAACGGCAATGCCTCGGGCGGCCACTTCAACCCGACCGGCGGCACGCACGGCAAGTTCGGCGCGCCGGGCAGCCATGCCGGCGAGTTGCCCAGCCTGGTGGCCGACGCCAAGGGCGTGGCCCGCTTCAGCGTGGAAGACCACTCGATCTCGCTCACCCCGGGCGCCGCCAACAGCGTGATCGGCCGCGCACTGGTGGTGCACCGCGACCCCGACGACTTCACGACGCAGCCCGCGGGCAACTCGGGCCCCCGCATCGCCTGCTCGGTGATCGCCAAGCCCTGATAGAAGAGAAAGAAGAGAAAGAAGAGAAGAAAGGTTAGGCGCCCTCGCGCGCCAGCCACAGCGCCTCGGCCTGCGCCAGCGCCTCGGGTGTGTCGATGTCGGTCACCACGCCCACGTCGTCCACCGCGAGGTCGGCGACCGAGCCGATCGCGCGCATCGCTCGCAGCACCGACGCCGCGCCGGCCGCCCCTTCCAGCGCCGCAAGCTGCGCACCGCACACCGCGGCGAAGCCCACGGGGTGGCCGCGCTCACCCTGGTATTGCGGCTGGACTGCATTCACCTCGCCTCCGAGAGCGGCTGCCACGACCTGAAGCGTCCCAGGCTGCACCAGCGGCAGGTCGCCCGGCAGGATCAGCCAGCCCGCGGCGCCCGGCGTGGCACGCACGGCGGCCGCGATCGAATCTCCCATTCCGGGGTGCCCGGCGTCTTCCACATGCCAGGGCAGGCCGCTGGCGCGCACGGCGTCGAGCGTGCGCTCCAGCACCGGCCTTCCGGCCAGCAGCGCCTCGAGCTTGGAGCCGGTGCCGCCGGCCGCGATGAAGCGTTCGCCTCGGCCCGAGGCCAGCACGATCACCACCGGGGAATTCGCCTTCTGCATCGTCATGGGCCGAGTATGTGCGCAACAATCCCGGCATGACTTCCCCTCTTTCCAAAGACGCGCTGGCCGCGCTGCGCAAGAGCTACGAGCGCGCCGAGCTCGACGAGACCCGCAGCGCCGACGATCCGCTGAAGCAGTTCGAACGCTGGCTCACCGAGGCCGTCGATGCCCAGGTGCCCGAGCCCAACGCGATGACGCTGTGCACCGTGGGCAGCGACCTGCGGCCTTCCAGCCGCATCGTGCTCATCAAGGGCTACGACGCGCGCGGCCTCGTCTGGTACACCAACTACGAGAGCCGCAAGGGCCGCGAGCTCTCGGGCAACCCGTATGCGTCATTGCAGTTCCACTGGGTCGAGCTGGAGCGCGTGGTGCGCATCGAGGGCCGCGTGGAGAAAGCCGGCGCCGAGGAAAGCGACGCCTACTTCGCAAGCCGCCCGCTCGATTCGCGCATCGGCGCATGGGCCAGCCCGCAAAGCGAAGTGATCAGCGGCCGCGAGGTGCTGGTGAAGAACGCCGCCGTGTTCGCCGCCAAGCACCTGCTCTCGCCGCCGCGCCCGCCGCATTGGGGCGGCTACCGGCTGGTGCCCGACCGCTGGGAGTTCTGGCAGGGCCGCAAGAGCCGGCTGCACGACCGGCTGCGCTACAGGCTCGAAGGCGCGGACTGGGTGCGCGAGCGCCTGGCTCCGTGAGGCGGATCGTCGTCAGGCCTCGCAACCTACTACCTTGAATTCGACGCGCCGGTCCAGCGCGTCGCTCGCGTCGTCGGCGCCCGTGCCGACGATGTTCTCGCGGAAGCCCATGCCCGATTCGCGCAGCTTCTTCGACAGCGGCGGGGCCTCGCCCACCAGCCTGGTCTTCACGCTGGTCGCGCGCTGCAGCGACAGCCGCTCGTTCACCGCCTCGGAACCCGTGCGGCTGGTGTGGCCCGTGACGACCACGCACGAATCGATCTGCACCGCCTGCCGCGCGATCTGGCGCAGCCACATCGGATAGGCGGCGCTGATCTTCGGATCGGAAAGAAAGTCGGTCGAACCCGGCTTGAACAGGAACTTCACGCTCAGGTTGTTGGTTTCGAGCCCCAGCCGCGCGATGGTGCCGAAGGTCTTCTCCGCATCGGCCGTGCGGCCGAGCTGCGATTGCGTGAGATACAGCCCGCTGTAGATGCGCAGCTGCTGCCCGTCGGGCCGCTTCGACGCGGCCTCGTATCGGCTCAGCGCCTCGCTCATGCGGCCGGCCTCGTAGGCGGCGGTGGCTTCCTGCAGCACGGTGGCGGTCGGCAGGCGCTCCAGGTACAGCGCGTCGGCCGCCTGGCCGGGCTGGGTTTCGGCCGTGCGGATGTAGCCCTCGACGCCGCGGTCCTTGCCGTTCACCGGGCTGTCGCGGAAGAAGGCGGTGGGGCGGGTGTCGAGCGAGGCGTCGCTGATGCGCGTCACCGATTGCGCGATCACCACGCCGCTCTTGATCTCGGTGAGCGCGAGGTTCAGCCGGTAGGGAGCGCCGGAAGCGTCCTTGTCGCGCACCAGCGTGCCGTTGAGCACGTACTGCGCGTTGCCGATCTCCGTGGCATTGAATGGCGAGACGGTGAACTGCTTGAACTGCGCCTGCATGCGCTGGACGATGCGCTGCTCGGCCACGCGCGTCACCTCGGTCTGCTGGCCGCTCGCGCCTTCGAGCAGCGGGTCGATCACGATGCGGCGCTGCGTGAGCGTCGACTCCACCTTCGCCAGGAAGGCCGGCAGCTTCTGGGTCTGCACCATCAGGTCGTCCACCGCCTGGTTCACGGCCTGGTCGAAGGGCATGGCGTTGCCCGTCGCGGGGCGGTGCGCGCAGGCCGCGGCGAGCACGGCGGCGGCGCACAGCGCGAACATGCGCAGTGCCAGGCGGGCTCGTTGGATGGGTGTCGTCATCAGCATTGGCTCCTCAATGTCTTCATGTCCTGGTCCGACAGCGGCTCGCCGACGGCGGCGCGCATGTTGATTTCGCTGCAGCGCTTCGACGGCGCGGGGCGCGGCGCCGCCGCAGCCTCCCTCTGCACCGGCGGGGGTGCCGACGGCGGCGGCGCGACCGGCTGCGGGCGCGTCCTGGCCACCACCGGCTTCGGCCTCGACGGCGCTTCCTCCGCCTTGTCGGCCTTCTCTGCCTTTTCGGCCTTTTCGGCCTTGCCGGCGCCGGGCGGCTCGGCCCGCTCCCGCGGCACGTTCGCCGACAGGCACGGCGTGCGACACGGCTTGGCCTCTGCAGCGTCCGCGGCCCGCAGGGGACGGCCGTGCAGCGCGATCACCGTAGCGACCACCGCCATAGCAAGAAGGGGCGAAGAGCGCGCCGGGTGAATCATCAGCCGGCAAATGTAGGGGCCCGAAGGCCGCGCGGCATCTCGCCAAACGGCCACCCTGCCGAACGGCATAGGCGCGCCGCATGAAGGCGCTAAGGCGAAAGTGCGCGGGAAGCTAGCGGAAGGAGCCCGAAGGACTCAGGGCAGCCACTGCACGCACATCATCACCAGCGTGAGCGTGGCGAGCGCCAGCACCGTCGAGACCGCGACGCTGGCCGTCACCAGGTCTTCGGCCGTGCGGTAGCGCTGCGAGAACAGGAACACGTTGGCGCCGATAGGCAGCGCCGCCGCCACCACCATCACCGTGAGCGGAATGCCGCGCACGCCCAGCAGCCAGCCGATGAGGGCCACCAGCAGCGGATGCAGCAGGTTCTTCACCAACGCCTGCACCAGCGCGCCGCGCCAGTGCCGCCCGATGGGCGTGAGCGCGAGCGTGATGCCCACCATCACCAGCGCGATCGGTCCGAAGGCCTGGCCCAGCAGCTGGATCGGCTTGTCGATGGCCTCGGGCATCACCAGCCCGCTCTGCGCGAACAGCAGGCCCGCGATGATCGGCAGCGGCACCGGGTGGATGATGGCGTTGCGCAGCGCGCGCATCACGGTGCGTGCCATCGACGGGCGCTTCTCGTTGCCGGAGGCACCGGCCTGCTCGCGCGCCACGGCCAGCTCCAGCACCACCGTGGCGCTGGTGAGCAGCACCAGCGAATGCAGCGAGATCAGTGTGAGCAGCACCACCATGCCTTCCTCGCCGTAGGCCAGGCCGATCAGCGCGATGCCGATCATCACGGTGTTGCTGTAGGTGTTGGCCAGCGCGATCACCGCCGCCGTGCGGTTGAACCCGCGCAGCGCCAGCGTGCCCGCGAACAGCAGGCCGGAGGCGATGAAGTACGCCGCCACCGGCTTGAGGCTCAGCTGCTCGACGTGCACCGTGCTCATGGCGCGGAACAGCAGCGCCGGCGCGAGCAGCAGGAAGATGAGGTGCGAAAGGTCCTTCACCGCACCGCCGCCGATCCAGCGCCGCTTGCCGGCCAGGTAGCCCACGGCGATCAGCACGACCACAGGCACGAGCGAGGAGATGACGAAGGAATTCACCCGGCGAGGATAGCCCAGGGGTGCAGCCGCCCTGCTCCTTCCCCCTCTGGGGGAAGGTCGGGATGGGGGCAGACGGCGCAGGCAGAAGCCATGGCGCTCTCAAAGGCCGCTTGCCCCCACCCCTGCCCTCCCCCAGAGGGGGGGAGCAAGGCAGGATCAGAACGTCACGCGCAGGCCGACCTTCAGCGAGCGGCCCGGCAGCGGGGCGTTCGGATACACCGTCGTCGTCAGGATCGAGGTCGCGCTGTAGGCCAGCTTGTTCGTGATGTTGTCCATGCGCGCGTACCAGGTGAGGTTGGCGCGCTGCACCTTCATGCGGTACGTGATGGCCGCGTTCCACAGCGTGTAGGCATCGGTCTCGCGCGCGCCCACCGAGGGCACGCGGCGCTGCGCCGCGTTGTAGTCGAAGCCGAAGCGCGCGCCCCACGGGCCGTTGTTGTAGGCCAGGGTCGCGCCCAGGCGCAGCGGCGCGATGCGCGGCAGCGGCTCGCCGGTGTCGAGGTTCTTCGCGCGCACGATGTCGCCGCGCCACTCCAGGTCGAGCGTGCCCGCGTCGCCCATGCGCGCGAAGCCGTCGGAGCCCAGCAGGCGCAGGTTGCCGTTGGCCTCGATGCCGGTGAAGCGCGCGCGCACGCCGCCGTAGACGTACTCGGCCAGCGTGTCGGTGGCACCGGCCTCGGCCACGTTGCCTTCCTCGTCGAGGTTGCGCCCCGTCGCCGTCAGGCCGATGTAGTTGCTGAAGCGCGTGACGTAGGCGTTCACGCGGGCCGTGTTGGGGCCCGACTTCCACTGGGCGCCCAGGTCGAAGCCGGTCGACTTCTCCTTCTTCAGGTTCGGGTCGCCCACTTCCCAGGCGCCCGTTGCCACGTGGGGGCCGTTGGCCAGCAGCTCGTAGTCCTTGGGCGCGCGCTCGGTGTAGGCGAGGTTCGAGGTCAGCTGCCACTGCGGCGCGAGGTTGACCAGCGCACCGAAGGCCGCGCTGTGCGGATTGAAGGTCCGCTCGCCGATGGCGAAACGCGTGACCGTCGGATCGTCGGGGTAGCCCAGCGAGCGGATGCGGACCTGCTCGGTGCGCGCGCCGAAGCTCAGGCGGCCCCACGAGGTGCCGTACTCCTCGAACAGGAACAGCGCGTTGGTGCGCGTGCGGCTGTGCGGCGCGAAGGCCTCCTCGCCGTCGGCGGCGAAGCGGTTGGTCTCGCTGCTGAAGCCGACCAGGCCCTCGAAGTTGCCGATCTTCTGGTGGCGCGCCTCGATGCGCAGGTCGTTGCTCATGTTCGAGAAGGTGGTGCCAGGCGCGCCGCCCTCGAACTCGGTGTGGCGGTAGTCGGTGTGGCTGAGCTTCGCGTGGATGCTGCTGATGAAGCCGCCCGGGCGCCATTCGCCCTCGAGCGCGTAGCGGTCGGACTTCATGCGGATGGTGACGTCGTCTTCCGCCACAGTGCCGTAGTTGCTGCGGTAGCTGCTGACCGAGGCGCCGATGTAGCCCTGGTCGAAGAACACCGTGCCGCCGAACGCGCCGCCGTTCGCCTCGTTGGCCGAATTGCAGATCTTGCGCGCGGTCCACGGCGAGCCGGGCTTGCTGCATTCGAGGGTGATCGGCACCGAGACGTCCTTCGAATCGCGGTTGAAGGCGTCGACGTGCACCGCGACGCGGTCGTTGCCGCCTTCGAGCACCACGCCGCCGTTCTTCTCCTTGTTGCCGGTGGCGTAGCCCAGGTCGGCGCGACCGCCGAAGCCGTTGATCGGCTCGGTGGGAATACGGTTGTCGATCACGTTGACCACGCCGCCCACGGCGCTGCCGCCGTACTGCAGCGCCGACGGGCCGCGCAGCACCTCGATGCGCTCGGTGACCAGCGCATCGACGGGCACGGCGTGGTCGTAGCTCAGCGACGAGGCATCGGGCGCGGCGCCGCCGTTCTGCAGGATGCGGATGCGGTCGCCGTCCTGGCCGCGGATGATGGGGCGGCTGGCGTTGGGGCCGAAGTAGCTGCTGCTCACGCCGGGCACGTTGTCCAGCGTCTGGCCGAGGGTCGATTCGGAGCGCAGCAGCAGCTTGTCGCCCGAAAGAGTGGTGGTCGGCGCGATCAGGTCGGAGGCGCCGAGCGGGTTGCCGGTGACGGTGATCTCGCGCAGGCTCGCGGCGTCGGCGGGTTGGGGCTGGGCGGCCGGGGCGGCCGGGGCGGCCTGGGCGGTATCAGGCGCCTGCGTCTGGGCCATGCTCGCGAAGGAGGCAAGCGAAAGAACGGCAACGCCGATGGCGTTGCGACGGAAATTGGGAGTCATGAATGGACACTCGGTGAATCAAGGGACGACCGACCGCCACCGCGCGCGAAGCGGGTGCAGCAATCGGGAACGGGGGATTCAGCGAGTGGAAGGCGGGCCGCGCGCGTCGAACAGCGCGACCCAGCGGGCGATGGCCTCGCCCTGCAGGAATGCGAAGGTGGCCGACGGCAGCAGCATCGGCAGCACCACCAGCGGCACGCCGGGCGCGGCGGAGCCGTGGGAAAGCTGGTCGTACAGCCGGCACTCGGCATCGGTGTGATCGCCGAACAGGCTGGCCAGCTGATGCCCGGCATGCTTGTGGACGACCTGCGACGCATGCTCCGCCGCGGCCGGCAGGCCCGGCACGTGCAGCGCGCGGTGCATCAGCCCCAGCGTGCCCGCGAACCACAGCGCGACCGCCAGCGCGAACACGAGCGCGCGGGTCGAGCGGGTGCGGTGCTGGCGGACGGCGAGGTGCACGGAAAAAAGTATCGGCCGGCCGCTCAGGCCTTGAGTCGCGAGGCGAAGGTCTTCTGGAACTTCTCGACCTTCGGGCCCACGACGAACGCGCAGTAGCCCTGGTTCGGGTTGTTCAGGAAGTAGTCCTGGTGGTAGGCCTCGGCCGCCGAGTAGTTGGAGAGCGGCGCCACCTCGGTCACGACGGGCGAACGGTAGGTCTTGCTGGCCTCGATCTCGCGGATGACGTCCTCGGCCACCTGCTTCTGAGCATCGTCCGTGTAGTAGATGCCGCTGCGGTACTGGGTGCCAACGTCGTTGCCCTGGCGGTTGAGCGTGGTCGGGTCGTGCACGACGAAGAAGATCTCGAGGATTTCGCGCAGGCCGATCTGCGCCGGGTCGAATTCGAGCTTCACCACCTCGGCATGACCGGTGCGGCCGGTGCAGACCTGCTCGTAGCTCGGATTGACGGTCTGGCCGTTGCAGTAGCCCGATTCGACATCGAGCACGCCCTGGACGCGGTCGAAAACCGCCTCGGTGCACCAGAAGCAGCCCCCGCCCAAAACGATGGTTTCGGTGGGCGACGATGAAGTGGACATGGTGCTGCTCCGGAGGAGGTTGAAAAGACGAACCCGATATTGTCGCGGCTTGACGTGGCGGATGCCCGTCACTACATTACTAACCAACGAGTCATTAAGAGCATGTCCACGCCCCGTTCCTTCGTCGACAAGATCTGTCCGGTACGCGCCAAGCGCGAGCGCCGGAAGGAGGCGCGCCCCGGCGAACTGCTGGCTGCCGCGCTCGATCTGTTCGTCGAAAAGGGCTTCGCCGCCACCCGCTCCGAGGAAGTGGCGGCACGCGCCGGGGTTTCCAAGGGCACCCTCTTTCTCTACTTTCCGAGCAAGGAAGAGCTGTTCAAGGCCGTGGTCATCGAAAACCTCGGCGGCCGTTTCACGGAGTGGAATGCCGAGTTCGAGGCTTTCGAGGGCACCACCGCCGACATGCTGCGCTACTGCATGAACGTGTGGTGGGAACGCGTCGGCAAGACCCAGGCCTCGGGCCTGACCAAGCTCATGATGAGCGAGGGCGCCAATTTTCCCGCGCTGGCGGAGTTCTACCGCGAGCAGGTGGTCCGGCCCGGCCACGATCTGCTGCGGCGCATTTTCCAGCGCGGCATCGACAGCGGCGAGTTCGCGCCGATGGACGTCGACCACGCGATCTACTCGGTGGTGGCGCCCATGGTCTTCCTCATGCTCTGGAAGCATTCGGCCATGGTCTGCGTCGACGGCGCCGCGGCGCTGGACCCCGAAAAATACCTGGCGACCCAGGCCGAAGTGGTGATCAACGGGCTCAGCGTGCGCTCCGGAAGGCCGACCGAACCGGGGGTGTCATCGGCGGCACCTAAAATTGAAGGTTTGTCCTGAGCCCACAAGGAAAGCCACGCCATGAACCCCACCCCTACCCTCGAGCGCTTGCGCTTCAACATGATCGAGCAACAGATCCGCCCCTGGGACGTGCTCGACAACGACATCCTCGAGCTGCTGGCCGAAATCCACCGCGAGGACTACGTGCCCGACGCGCACCGCACGCTCTCGTTCTTCGACATGGAACTGCCGCTGCTCGACGGCTCCGTGCCCGGCGAGATCATGCTGTCGCCCAAGGTCGAGGCCCGCACGCTGCAGGACCTGCACATCCAGAAGCACGAGACCGTGCTCGAGATCGGCACCGGCTCCGGTTTCATGGCCGCCCTGCTCGGCGCCCGCGCCGCCCAGGTGCTCTCGCTGGAAATCAACCCCGTGCTGGCCGCCCGCGCCGCCGAGACGCTGCGCCAGAACGGCGTGACCAACGTCGAGGTGCGCAATGCCGACGGCGCCGTGCCCCTGCCCAGCGGCCCGAGCTTCGACGTGATCGTGCTCAGCGGCTCCGTCGCCCGCATTCCGCAGAACCTGCTGGGTTCGCTCAAGGTCGGCGGCCGCCTCTCGGCCATCGTGGGCGAAGAGCCCATGATGCGCGCCCACTTCGTCACCCGCACCAGCGAAAGCAAGTGGGAAACCATCCAGCCCTGGGACACGATGGCCCCGCGTCTGCTGAACTTCCCCGAGCCTTCGCGCTTCTCGTTCTGAGCAGACGGTCGAGCAAAGAATGATCGATCAAGTCCGCCCCGCCGACCTTGCCGCCTGGTTCGCACAGAACGCCGACGCAGCCCCCGTGCTGCTCGACGTGCGCGAACCCTGGGAGCTGCAGACGGCGAGCGTCGCGCCCCAGGGCTTCACCCTGGTGGCGATTCCGATGAACGAGATCCCCGGGCGGCTGGCCGAGCTGAATGACGGCCAACGCATCGCCTGTTTGTGCCATCACGGCGCGCGCAGCCAGCGCGTGGCCGCCTTCCTGAACCAGAACGGCTTTGACCAGCTCGCCAACGTGGCGGGCGGCATCGACGCCTGGTCCTCGCACGACCCCACGGTCCCGCGCTACTGATTCTTTCCCCCAAGGACGTTCAATGCCTTCCAGGCCCCGGCTTTCGCCTCTTTCCGCAGCGCTCGCAACCACCTTCGCAGCCCTGCTCGCATCGCCGGCCCTGACCCAGGCCCAGACACTGAACGAACTCTACGAATCCGCCCGCGGCTTCGACGCCACCTACCAGGGCGCACGGGCCCAGTACGACGCGAGCATCGCGCGCGCCGCGCAGGCCAAGGCTGGCATCCTGCCCGCCGTGGGGCTCACGGCCGGCGTGACGCGCAGCGACCTCGACATCGAAACCCTCACGGGCACCGGCCGCGGCACCAGCACGCCGCGCGACTTCACCACGCAGAACGTCGGCATCAACGCCACCCAGCCGCTGTACCGCCCCGCCAACTGGGCGACCTACGAGCAGGGCAAGCGGCAGGCCGACATCGCGCAGGCGGTGCTCACCATCGCGGAACAGGACCTGATCGTGCGCGTGAGCCAGGCCTACTTCGACGTGCTCGCGAGCCAGGACAGCCTGGCGCTCGTGCGCGCCCAGAAGGTCGCGGTGGCCGAGCAGCTGGCTTCCGCCAAGCGCAACTTCGAGGTCGGCACCTCCACCATCACCGACTCGCGCGAGGCGCAGGCCCGCTACGACCTGGTGATCGCGCAGGAAATCGCCGCCGAGAACGACTTGCAGGTGAAGAAGGTGGTGCTCGACCAGCTGGTCGGCCGCCCCGGCAGCGTGCCGGTGCCGCTGACGGTGCCGGTGGTGCTGCCCACGGCCACGCCCGCGGACATCAACGCATGGGTGTCGCAGGCCGACGAGGTGCATCCCGCCATCAAGCAGGCCCGTCTGGGCCTCGATGTGGCCGGGCTCGAGGTGGACAAGGCCAAGGCCGGCCACAAGCCCACCCTCGACGCCAACCTTGGCTACAACATCACGCGCAACCCGACCGGCACCAGCACGAGCACCGTCGGCACCCGCGTCAACGCGACCACGGTGGGCGTGACCTTCAACATGCCGCTGTTCGCCGGCTTCGCGACCGAGAACCGCATCAAGGAAACGCTGGCGCTGGAAGACCAGTCGCGCAGCGTGCTCGAGGGCACGCGCCGCAGCGTGGCGCAGGCCACGCGCGCGGCCTATCTCGGCCTCGTTTCCGGCGCGGGACAGGTGAAGGCGCTGGAAGCGGCCGAAGCGTCGAGCCAGAGCGCGCTCGACGCCAACCGGCTCGGCTACCAGGTCGGCGTGCGCATCAACATCGACGTGCTGAACTCGCAGAGCCAGCTCTACCAGACCAAGCGCGACCTCGCGCAGGCGCGCTACAACGTGCTTCTGGGCAACCTGAAGCTGCGTCAGGCCAACGGCACGCTGACGACCGACGACATGAACGCGATCAACGCCACGCTGGCGAGCAACGGCAGCGTGCCGGCCGTGCCGCCAGCCATCGGCCCCGATCGCGGTACGACGGCGCCCGCGGTGCCCGTGACGCCGCCGAGCATTCCGGTGGTTCCGCCCGTGCCGGTGCAGCCCTTCAATCCGCCGGCGCCGACGATGCCCACGGCACCCGTGCCGCCGGTGATCCTGAATCCGCCGGTGCGCTGAGCGCCGGAGCTCCGGCCTCGATCAGTCCAGCGTGGGCTCGGCCCGCGCAGGCTCGACAGCCTCCACCGGCACGCCCTGCTCCGTCACCGGCTCCGCCGCCTGCGCGATCGCCAGCACCGCCGCGGCCGTGCGTTCGGCCGCACCGCGGTTCGACGACGAGAACGCCAGCGCGGCCTGCGCCATCGCGGCGCGGCGCTCGGGGTTCTCCACCAGCTTCAGCGCGGCCGTCACGGCCTGCTCCATGCCTTCGACGCGCAGCGATGCACCGGCAGCCAGCGAGAGCTGCGCCGCCTCGGCGAAGTTGAATGTGGAAGGCCCCATGACCACCGGGCAGCCGCAGGCCGCCGGTTCGATCAGGTTCTGCCCGCCCAGCGGCTCGAAGCTGCCGCCGAGCAGCGCCACGTCGGCAAGGCCGTAGTACAGCGCCATCTCGCCCAGCGAGTCGCCGAGCCAGATCTCGGCCTCGGCCGGCTGGCCGGCGGCGCTGCGGCGCGCCACCGCGAAGCCCTCGGCCTCGATCAGCTCGGCCACCTCGTCGAAGCGCTGCGGATGGCGCGGCACGATCATCCATTGCACGTCGTGCACCCGCTTGGAGATCGAGCGGATCGCGCCCTGCTCCGGCGGCACCGGTGAAGTCGCGCCGAAGCGCTTGAGCACTTCGAGCAGCATGCGCTCCTCGCCGTCGCGCGAGCTCGCGAGCACGACCATCGGCTTGGGCAGGCGCTCGCGCAGCGAGCTGGCCGTGGCGAGCTGCCGCGCGTCAGGCGTGGCGTCGAACTTGAGGTTGCCGTAGATGCCGGCCACCTTGGCGCCGAGCGATACCAGGCGATGAGCGTCGGCCTCGGTCTGCGCCCAGACGGCCGTGAGGGCCGAGTAGGAGGGGCGCGCCAGCCAGGCCAGCCGCTCGGCGGCCGCCAGCGATTTCTCGTTGAGGCGCGCATTGGCCAGCACCAGCGGAATGCGGCGCTCGGCGCAGGCGGCCGTCATCTCGGGCCAGACCTCGGTTTCCATCAGCACGCCGATGCGCGGCTGGAAACGGTCGAGGAAGCGTCGCACCGCGCCGGGGGTGTCCCAGGGCTGCCAGACCTGCGTATCGCCCGGCTCGAGCAGCTTGGCACCCTCCTCGCGGCCGGTGGCGGTGCCGTGCGTGAGCAGGATCGGCACGCCCGGGTACTGGCGCCGCAGCTCGGCGATCAGGATGGCCGCCGCGCGCGTCTCGCCGAGCGAGACGGCATGCACCCAGCATTGGGCCTGGCCGGTGGTGGCTTCGTCGTAGTAGCCGAAGCGCTCCTCCACGGCCACGCCATAGCCCGGCTCGGCCTCCGCACGGCGTCGCAGCTTGCGGCGCACCAGCGGTTGCACGACGGTGGTGAAGACGCCGTAAAGGCGCAGCAGCAGGGAACGCACGGGCTCGATTGTCAGTGGGCGGCTTCGGCCAGCTTGGCGTCGGGCTTCGCGGTTCTCAAAAGGGCCAGCATCTCGGCCTCGATGCGCTTCAGCGCGGCATCGGTCTGGCCTTCGAAGCGCAGCACCAGCACGGGGGTGGTGTTCGAAGCGCGGATCAGGCCGAAACCATCGGGCCAGTCGACGCGCAGGCCGTCGATGGTCGAGACCTTGGCGGGGGCGGCGAAGCTCGCGCCCTTCACCAGCTTGTCGACCACCGCGTGCGGCTCGCCCTCGGCGCAGGCCACGTTCAACTCGGGCGTCGAGAAACTCGTGGGCAGCGCATTGAGCACGGCGTTCGCGTCGGGGCTCTTGCTCAGAATTTCGAGCAGCCGGCAGCCCGCATAGGTGCCGTCGTCGAAGCCGAACCAGCGCTCCTTGAAGAAGATGTGGCCGCTCATCTCGCCGCCCAGCGGCGAATCGATTTCCTTCATCTTCGCCTTGATGAGCGAGTGGCCGGTCTTGAAGATCATCGGCCTGCCGCCCGCGGCCTCGATGGCCGGCGCCAGGCGCTGCGAGCACTTCACGTCGTAGACGATGGTGCCGCCGGGCACGCGCGAGAGCACGTCCTGCGCGAAGAGCTGCATCTGTCGGTCGGGGAAGATGTTCTGGCCGTCCTTGGTGACGATGCCCAGCCGGTCGCCGTCGCCGTCGAAGGCCAGGCCCAGTTCGGCGTCGCCCTTGGCCAGCGCCGCGATCAGGTCCTTCAGGTTCTCGGGCTTGCTGGGGTCGGGATGGTGGTTGGGGAAGTTGCCGTCGACCTCGCTGTAGAGCTCGGTCACCTCGCAGCCCAGGGCGCGGAAGATGGCCGGGGCCGAGGCGCCGGCGATGCCGTTGCCCGAATCGACCACGATCTTCATCGGCCGCGCCAGCTTGATGTCGCCCGCGATGCGCTCGATGTACGCCTGGGTCACGTCGACCTTGCGCACGCTGCCGCCCGCAGCGAGCTGGGCGGAGCCGGCCTCCATGGTCCTGCGCAGGCCCTGGATCTCGTCGCCGTAGATCGCGCGGCCGGCCAGCACCATCTTGAAGCCGTTGTAGTCCTTGGGGTTGTGACTGCCGGTGACCTGGATACCGCTCTTGCACAGCGTGTGGGCCGCGAAGTACAGCATCGGGGTGGTCACGGCGCCCACGTCGATCACTTCGATGCCGGTGGCCACCAGGCCCTTGATCAGCGCCTCGGACAGCGAGGGGCCCGACAGGCGGCCGTCGCGTCCCACTGCCACCGACTTCTCGCCCGCCGCGCGCGCGGCGCTGCCGAAGGCCCTTCCGAGCGCTTCCGCCACCTCCGCATCGAGAGTGACCGGCACGACGCCGCGAATGTCATAGGCCTTGAAGATCGACGCGCTGAGCTGCATGAAAGGCGTTTCCCTGCTGTGGATATGTAAACGGGGCATTGTAGGCAAGGCCCAGGGTGCCCACATGTCCGAAAACGGCCAGTTGAAACGAGTCGAAACCGTATCATTTCTTCATGCCCGCCAACCAAACCTCCACCGAAGCGCTCGAGAGCGACGCCTGCTACCTGGCGATGAAGACGCATGACGCGCGCTTCGACGGGTCGTTCTTCACCGCAGTGACATCCACCGGCATCTATTGCCGACCGGTCTGTCGCGTCAAGCTGCCGCGGCGCGAGAACTGCCGGTTCTTCCGCCATGCGGCACAGGCCGAGGCCGCCGGCTTCCGCCCCTGCCTGCGCTGCCGGCCCGAGCTCGCGCCGCGCGCGGCCAGCTGGTCGACCGAGGACGCCTCGCGCATCCTCGCGCTGCAGGCGGCGCGGCTGATCGACGAGCCCGACGCCTGGTCGGAAGACGGCCCCGGCGCGGCGCAGATCGCGGCCCGCCTGGGCGTGAGCGACCGCCACCTGCGGCGCATCTTCGAGGCCCAGTTCGGCGTCTCGCCCCTGCAATACCTGCAAACGCGCCGCCTGCTGGCCGCCAAGCAGCTCATCGCCGACACCCGCCTGCCGATGACGCAGGTGGCGCTGGCCAGCGGATTCGCGAGCGTGCGGCGCTTCAACGCGGCCTTCCTCGAACACTACGGCCTGAACCCCAGCGCGCTGCGGCGTGCCGGCGGCGCCATCGCCGAGGGCGGCGAAGGCAGGGCCATCGAGGTGCGGCTGGGCTTCCGCCCGCCCTACGACGCCAACGCCATGCTCGGGTTCTTCGCCCGCCGTGCGCTGCGCGGCGTCGAGGTCGTCTCCACGGCCGACGGCAAGGAGCCCGCCAAGGGCAGCACGCCGGTCTATACGAAGCTGACCCGCACGCTGCGCATCCAGCACGGCGGCCAAGCCCACGCCGGCTGGCTGCAGCTGCGCTTCGACCTCGAACGCGAGCAGATGCTGCTGTCGGTCAGCGATTCGCTGGCCGCCGTGCTGCCCATCGTCATCAGCCGCGCCCGCGCGCTGTTCGACCTCGACGCGGAGCCGATGGCCATCAATGCGGCGCTGCACGCGGCCTTTCCGCATGGCGACGGGCTGCGCGTGCCCGGCGCGGTCGACGGCTTCGAGCTCGCAGTGCGCGCGGTGCTGGGCCAGCAGATCACGGTGGCCGCGGCGCGCACGCTCGGCTCGCGGCTGGTCGAGGCCTTCGGCGAACCGCTGGCCACACCCGTCGAGGGGCTGACTCGCCTGTTTCCCACTCCTGCGGCGATTGCCGCCGCGAGCGGCGACGAACTGGGCCGCCTCGGCATCGTGCGGCAGCGGCAGACCGCGCTGCACGCCATCGCGCGCGAAGTCGCTTCCGGCAAGCTGGCGCTGCATGCGGGTGCCGACGTGCCTTCCACCATCGCCGCGCTGCAGGAGCTGCCCGGCATCGGCGCCTGGACCGCGCAGTACATCGCGATGCGCGCACTGCGCTGGCCCGATGCCTTTCCGGCCGGCGACGTCGCGCTGCAGAAGGCGCTGGGCGTGACCACGGCCCGTGCCGCCAGCGAGGCTTCGCTGGCATGGCGGCCCTGGCGCAGCTACGCGGTGCTGCGGGCCTGGCACGCGCCAACCGCCGTCGCCCCGGCACCCTCCGCCAATGCCGCCGAAACGGCGGACACCGAATCTCCTCCAATCACCACGGCAGGCGTCGCAGCCTGAAGCGTCATGAAGTTCAAGAGCAAAGTCATCTACACCTCGCACATCGACACGCCTCTCGGCGGCATCACGATGGCGGCCACCGACAAGGGGCTGGCCGGCGTCTGGTTCGACCAGCAACGCCACTGGCCCGACACCAGCGGCTGGGTCACCAGAGACGATCACCCCGCGCTGGTCGAGGCCGCCGCCCAGCTGCGCGACTACTTCGCCGGCAAGCGCGACAGCTTCGACATGAAGCTCGACCTGTCGCACGGCACCGCCTTCCAGCAGAGCGTGTGGCAGCAATTGCTGGCCATTCCGGCGGGCGCCACCACCAGCTATGGCGCCCTCAGCGTCACCGTGGGCAATCCGGCCGCGGTGCGCGCGGTGGGAGCGGCCGTTGGGCGGAACCCGATCAGCGTGATCGTGCCCTGCCACCGCGTGCTGGGCTCGGACGGCTCGCTGACCGGTTACGCTGGGGGGCTCGAACGCAAGACAGCATTGCTGCAGCTCGAAAAGGCAATCTGAGCCTTCCGGACGCACAGCAGAAAAGAACGACCGAGGACGCATGACCACAACGCAGAACAACAACGCCCCCGCAACCGCCGCCACCACAGCCGCCAAACCCCTCGCACCCACCGCCTGGCTCATCGACCTGGTGCTGCTGGGGGCGCTGTGGGGCGCTTCCTTTCTCTTCATGCGCATCGGCGCCGCGGAGTTCGGCGCGCTGCCGACGGCCGCGGTGCGGGTGGCGATCGCCGCGCTGTTCCTGTTGCCCATCGCGCTGCTGCGCGGACAGGGGCCGTCGCTCGCGAAGCACTGGAAGGCCAGCCTGCTGGTCGGCGTCTTCAACTCGGGTATGCCCTTCGCGCTCTTCTGCTTCGCGCTGCTGACCATCAACACCGGCCTCGCGGCGGTGCTCAACGCCACCACGCCGATGTTCGGCGCGCTCGTGGCCTGGGCCTGGTTTCGCGAGCGCCCCGCGAACTGGCGCCTCGTCGGGTTGCTGATCGGCTTCGCCGGCGTGGCGATGCTCGCCAGCCGCAGCGCCGGCCTGCATGCCGGCGCCAGCAGCAATGCCGCGCTCTTCGCGGTGCTGGCCTGCCTGGGCGCCTGCCTGTGCTACGGCATCTCGGCCAGCGCCACGCGCGCCTACCTGGGCGGCGTGCCCGCGCTGACCACGGCCACCGGCAGCCAGATCGGCGCCACCGCCTTCCTCGCCCTGCCCGCCATCCTGCTCTGGCCGGCACAAATGCCGAGCCTGCGCGCATGGCTCGCTCTGCTGGCACTGGGCATCGCCTGCACGGGGGTGGCCTACATCCTGTTCTTCCGGCTGATCGAGCGCGCCGGGCCGGCCCGCGCACTGACGGTGACCTTCCTGGTGCCGGTGTTCGCGCTCTTCTACGGCGCGGTGTTCCTGGGCGAGAACATCACGCAGTGGATGCTGATCTGCGCGCTGGTGATCGTGTGCGGCGTGGCGCTGTCGACCGGCATCGTCAAGCCCGGATGGCCGCGCAAGGCCCCGGCCTGAGCCTGCATCGCGAGGCGCCTAGACGGCGCCCGCGACGACGTTCACCGAAAGCGCCAGCACGAGCATGTTGAAGGCGAAGGCCAGCATGCTGTGCAGCAGCGTGATGCGCCGCATCTCCTTCGAGGTGGCCTGCACGTCGGATACCTGCGAGGTCATGCCGATCACGTAGGAGTAGTAGAGAAAGTCGAAGTAGTCGGGGGCGTCGTCGCCCTTGCCCGGAAAGTCGAGGCCGCCGTCGGGCGTTCCGTCCCGCTGGTCGATGTAGTAGCGGTGCGCGTAGTGGAAGGCGTAGATGGTGTGCATCGTCAGCCACGAGCCAGCCAGCGCCACGAGGCCCAGCGCCACGTGCCCGGCGCGCTCCCAGCCGCTCAATCCTTTCACCTGCTGGAGCAGCAGGGCGATGGCCACCACGCTCATCACCACGACCACCAGCATCGACACAAGGATCACCACGTTGGGCTGGTCCAGCGACTGCGCCCGTTCGCGCGTGCGCTTCGCGTCGAAGGTGCAGGCCAGCCACCAGGCCAGCACCTGGTGCACGCCCACCGCCGTACACCATCCGGTCAGCCCGCGCGCCATGCCGCTCATGGGCACCGACATCAGCGCGGCCGTGACAGCACAGCCGGCGACAGCGCCGTAGAGAAGACGTTGGGGACCGGTGGTGGTGGAGAGGTGTCTGCGCATGGCGGCACTTTAGCGCCGAGCGAAGGGCCGGCACCGTCATGTCGCGGCAACAGCGCTTGGCACGGGTCCTACACGCACAGCGGCTTTCCGCTCATCAGCGGGAGATGCGCGCGCCACTAAGGTCTTCGCTGTTCAAGGGAGCCTCGCCCGCAAGCACCGCACAGGACGCATGCCGTTTCGCGTCCGATTCACGACGTGCCCGCGGCCTTCATCTGCGGGTCATCAAGGATCTGCTCCATGCTGCATTCGCGTTTTCGCTTCCGTCCTTCCGGCCGGCCTGTCGTGGTCGTCGCCGGCCTGCTGCTTTCCGCCGCGCCGGCCTTCGCCGACCCCTCGCCCGCGCTCGACCGCTTCAGCCTCTCGGTCGGCGGCTTCAATGCCGACCCGAAGCTCAACGCCTCCTTCGGCACGGCCTACGGCGCGCTGCAGACGGGCGACATCAAGCCGGGCCGCGTCACCATGCCGCGCATTTCGGCCGACCTGCTGCTGGGCGACAGCCAGGGCATCTCGTTCGACTACTACCGCTACAAACGCGACTATTCGGGCAGCGTCGACAGCAACACCTCGCTGGGGCCCTTCGGCACGCTCAGCACCTTCGGCAACGCGAACGTCAGCACCAAGCTCGACTTCGCCAAGCTCTCCTACAAGTGGTGGATCGGCTCGGGCAACACCGTGCTGGGCCTCGGCGCCGGCGCGGCCTACTACCGCGCGACGCTGGGCACCACCGCGCTGGCCTCGGTGAACGGCCAGGTCGGCACGCTGAGCGAAAGCTCCAGCGGCAGCACCGTGGCGCCGCTGCTCGAAGTGGGCGTGCGCCACGCCATCACGCCCGACCTGCGGCTGTTCGCCGATGCCTCGGGCGTTTGGAAGAGCAGCGGACGCTTCCACGGCAACATCTACAACGCCTCGGCCGGCGTGGAGTGGTTCCCCGTGAAGAACATCGGCGTCGTGCTGGCCTACGGCGTGACGAACATCGACCTGACGCGCGAGAACGACTTTGCCGATTCGCGCCTCAAGGTCAAGCTGCAGGGGCCTTCGGCCTTCCTCAAGGCGCGCTTCTAACAGCCCGCTCCGGCTGCGAGCGGCAGCCAGTCTTCGCAAGACGCGGTTCGGCGCACGGCCTTAGGCTGCGCCCACCATCGAAGAACGGAGACGAAGAGCATGCCCGCAGCCGCCACCGGCCCTGTGCCGCCGCAGTTCCATTCGCGCATCTCGCGCATCGCGCTGGGAGACGTTATCCATCGCAGCGCCCGCCGCTTCGGCGCACGCACCGCGCTGATAGAGGGCGAGCATCGCATGACCTACGGCGAACTCGACGCCGCGTCGAACCGCTTCGCGCATCACCTGCTGGGCCTTGGCCTCGCGAGCGGCGACCGCGTCGGCATGCTGTGCAACAACTCGATCCAGATGGTGGTCGCCATGCTGGGCATCCAGAAGGCGGGCCTGGTGTGGGTGCCGATCAACACCGCGCTGGCGGTGGAGGCCGTCGGCTACATCCTCGCGCACGCCGGCGTTCGCCACATCGTGATCGACACCGCGCTGCACGCGAAGCCCGAGCTGCGCGACCTGTTCGATGCGAACGGCATCGCGCCGATGCTGTGCGTGCTCGACGGAGACACGCCGCCGGCCGGCCTGCCGACCGTGCCGCAGGTCATCTCGCAAGGACCCACCACGCTGCCCGACGTGCACATCGACAGCACGCAGCTCGCGCTCATCATGTACACGAGTGGCACCACCGGCCGCCAGAAGGGCGTCATGCATTCGCACGCCTCGGTGCATTCGGTGCTGCTGAGCAACATGGTCGAGTGGGGCAGCAGCCCCGAGCGCGCCGACGTGTGGAGCGCCGTGCTGCCGCTCTTCCACTGCGGCCAGCACACGGTGGCGATGTCTGCGCTGGCAGTGGGCGGCTCGCTGGTGGTGCTGCGCGGCTTCGATCCGGGCGCGATGCTCGCGGCCATCGAACGGCACCGCATCACCGTAACGGTCGGCCTGCCGATGATGTACGGCGCGCTGCTCGCGCATCCGCAGCGCGCGACGCGCGACCTCTCGAGCCTGAGGCTTTGCGTCTACGCGATGGCGCCGATGTCGCGCTCGCTGCTGCTGCGCCTGCTCGAGGAGTTCTGCCCCAACTTCGCACTGGCCTCGGGCCAGACAGAGATGTACCCCGGCGCCACCATCTTCGAGACGCACGAACAGCGCCGGCGCTTCGGCTCCTACTGGGGCGTGGCCACGCTGGTGAACGAGGTCGCTGTGATGGACGACGACGGCGCGCTGCTGGGCCCCGAGCAGGTCGGCGAGATCGTCTTTCGCGGCCCCAACGTGATGCTCGGCTACTACAACGACCCCGAGGCCACGGCGCACGCGCAGCGCTTCGGCTGGCATCACTCGGGCGACCTGGGCAAGCTCGACGCGGACGGGCAACTGGTCTTCCTCGACCGGCTGAAGGACATGGTCAAGTCGGGCGGCGAGAACGTGCCCTCGATCAAGGTCGAGGAAGTGCTGCTGCGGCACCCCGCCGTACTCAACGCCGCGGTGGTGGGCCTGCCGCACGAGCGCTGGGGCGAGGCCATCACCGCCTTCGTCACGCGCAGGCCCGACGCGCCCGCGGACTTCGAGGAGGCCGCGCTGATCGCGCACTGCAAGGAACACCTCGGTGGCTTCGAGGTGCCGAAGCAGGTCGTCTTCCTGTCGGCGCTGCCGATGACCTCCACCGGCAAGATCCAGAAGTTCGAGCTGCGCCGGGCGCACCACGACCACTATCAGCGCGGCGGCTGATCCGCGCGCTGCAGCAGCGCAGCCCGCACCTCCTTCTTCAGCACCTTGCCCACCTTGGAGCGCGGCAGGTCGAGCCACAGCTCGATCTGCTTGGGCGCCTTCACGCTGCCGATGCGCGCCTTGACGAAGGACTTGATCTCGTCCGGGTCCACCTGCCGCCCGGCATGCAGCTGCAGCACGGCCACCACGCGCTCGCCCCACTTCTCGTCGGGCAGGCCGACGACGGCGCTGTCCTGCACGTCGGGATGCTGCATCAGCACCTGCTCGACCTCGGCCGAGTAGACGTTGAAGCCGCCCGAGATGATCATGTCCTTGGCGCGGTCGACGATGTAGAGGAAGCCGTCGGCATCGAGGTAGCCGATGTCGCCCGTGTGGTGCCAGCCGTGGCGCGAGGCCTCCTCGGTGGCCTGCGGGTTCCTGTAATAGCCGAGCATCACGAGCGAGCCGCGCACCACGATCTCGCCGCTCTCGCCCGTGGGCAGCAGCACGCCGTCGCCGTTCATCACGCCCACCTGCACGAGCGGACCCGGCCTGCCCGCCGAGGACAGGCGATGCCGCGCGACGGTGCCGTCGGCGTTGAAGTGCTCGCGCGGCGACATCATCGAGATCATCATCGGCGCCTCGGTCTGCCCGAAGAGCTGGGCCATGACGGGGCCGATCTTCTGCAGCGCCTCTTCGAGCCTCGCGGCCGACATGGGTGCGGCGCCGTACCAGAAGCACTGCAGCGAATCGAGCTTCGTCTGCGCGAGCTGCGGATGCTGCAGCAGCATGTAGATCAGCGTCGGCGGCAGGAAGGCGTGGGTGACGCGATGCTCCTCGATGAGGCCGAGGAACTCGCCCAGGTCGGGCCTGGGCATGATCACGACCTGCCCGCCCAGCGCCATCACCGGCAGGCACAGCACGCCGGCCGCATGCGTGAGCGGTGCCAGCGCAAGGTAGACGGGTCGGCCTTCGAAGGGATAGCCCATCAGCGTCAGCGCCGACATCGCCTCGAGATTTCGCCCCGACAGCATCACGCCCTTGGGCTGGCCGGTGGTGCCGCCTGTACCGGCGATCATCGCGACGTCGTCAGGCGGGGCGATGTCGAAGGGCGAATCGTCCAGGCCTTCCAGCCAGTCGTCCATCGAGGGTGCGAAAGGCTGTCGCTGATCCAGGCACACCAGCGCCCGCAGCTTGGGCAGCTGCGACCGCATCTGCTCGACCATGGGGGCGTAGTTGCCGTGGAAGACCAGGCACGCGCAATCGAAGGCATCGAGCACGTAGGCGTTCTCGCCCGCCTCGTTGCGCGGATTGATCGGGCACCACACGCAGCCCGCGCGCGAGATGCCGAAGACAGTGGCGAATGCCGTCGCGTCGTTGCTCGACAGCACGGCCACCTTGTCTCCGGGCCGGATGCCGGCGCGCTGCAGGCCCCGCGCCACGCACCAGCTGATGCGCTGCACCTGGGCATAGCTCAGGCTGGTGCCACCCATGGTGAGGCACGGCGAATGGGCGCCGAGCTGGGCGCCCTTGTCGAGGTAGTCGACCAGGCGCATGGGATCAACCCATCCGGGTGATCACGGGCTCCTGCACCAGCCCGAAGCCGCGCAGCGCGCCCAGCAGCTCGCGATGCCCGAAGGCCTGGCAACCCGATGCGAAGCCTGCGCGCCGTGGCGGCTGCTGCAGCAGCGAGGCCGCCGCATAGGCCTGCAGCAGGCCGGTCTGCTTGTAGTTGCAGTTGCCGAAGATCACGCAATGCACGCGGCCCAACGGACCGGAGGCGTGCACCGAGTCGACGGACTTGTTGATGCGCGGGTTCTCGCGCGGTGGCATGGTGTTCATCACGCCCGCCGCGGTCTGCGCCAGCGCGGCATAGCGGTCTTCGTCGTTCATGCCTTCGGTGGCCTTCAGCGCGGCCGCCACGATGTGCGGCACGCCCTGCATCAGCGGCTTGTTGAAGACGCCGCCGAGCACCTTCACGTTGGCCACGCGCGGATCGCGCTTGAACCACACAGGGTGCGAGGTGCCGCCCCAGGGCAGCGCCAGCGCGGCCTCGTGCTGGCCGGGAATCGAGAGGTGGTACAGGCCCGCGTCGGGTTGCCATTCCACGTACTCGTTCTGCTCCAGGTAGTAGGCCTTCGAGGTGGCGGCATTGACCAGGATGGTCTGGGTGGACGCGATGGTCGGGCTGCCGCCCCAGAACACGGCGATGTCGAGCGTGTCGAGGCCGGGCGTCTCCAGGCACAGCTGCGCGGCGATCTCGCCGGTGGTGTACATGTGCGCGAGGCCCGGCGACAGCAGCAGACCAGCGGCGGCGAACTTCGCGCCGTACTTCTGGTCGAGCGTGATGAGCCAGTCCTGCTCGCCGGTGGTGTCGGTGTAGTGGCATCCGGCTGCCAGGCAGGCGTCGACCACTTCGGGGCCGAACCTGGCGAAGGGCCCCACCGTGTTGAGCACCACCGAGGCACCGGTGAAGAGCTCGGTGAGCGCGCCCACCGAATGCGCCACTTCCACCACCTCGTAGTTCGCGGTCTCGATGCCGGGCACGTTGGACTTCATCGCCGCTTCCACCTTCTGCGCGCTGCGGCCCGCGGCGATGAAGGGGATGTTGTACTCGCGCAGGTATTCGCACACCAGCCGGCCGGTGTAGCCGGAGGCGCCGTATACGACGACGGGTTTCTTCTTGCTGCTGCTCATGTCGTGTCTCCTTTTTCTACGTGCTCACATGCCCATGCCGCCGTCCACCGCGATGCCGGCGCCGGTGATGAACCGGGCCGCATCGGAGCAGAGGAAGACCACCACGTCGGCCATGTCGCCGACTTCGCCCAGGCGCCCGAGCGGCGTCTGGCCGACCACGTCGCCCACGGCCGCCTCCACGCTCGGCGCGAGGCCGGCGGCGACGATGTCGTGGGCGAGCTTCATGCCCATGTCGGTGGGCACCAGTCCCGGATAGATGCAGTTGACGCGAACGCCGTAGCCCAGCTTGCCGGACTCCATGGCGGCGACGCGGGTGGCGCGGTCGACGGCGGACTTGGTGGCGGAGTAGCCGGAGATAGCGGGAAACGCGATGGTGGCGGCGACCGACGCGATGTTGACCACTGCCCCGCCGTTGCCCGCGCTGCCGCCGGGGCGCATCGCGCGGAACGCGTGCTTCATGCCGAGCAATGTGCCGGCCACGTTCACGTCGAGCATGCGGCGCAGGTCGTCGGCATTCACGTCGACCACCAGCGAGGTGATCTCGATGCCGGCGTTGTTGACGAGGATGTCGAAGCCGCCGAGCTCCTTCACCGTGGTCTCGGCGGCCGAGGCCCAGTCGCCGTCTTTCGTGACGTCGAGCGGGACGAAGCCCACCTTCGCCCCCGACGCCGACAACCTGGCGGCGGTTTCGCGCCCCAGGTCGGCGAGCACATCGCCAATCATCACGGAAGCGCCGGCCGCGGCCAGCGCCTCGGCGATGCTCGCGCCAATGCCGCGCGCACCGCCTGTCACGAGCGCACGGCGCCCCTTCAAGTCGAACTTGGCCATCACTTGTCTCCTGTGGATGTGTTGTGAGATGGAGCGGTCATCCTAGAAATCGACTTTACGACTGTCAAGATTTTTCTTGTCACTCGTCAAGTTTTTATAAAATGGCATCCGTGACACGCCGGATGCGGGTTCTCCCGCTTGCGTGCTATGGTTTGCGATCAAGAGGAACACAGGGGCCGGCAGGCATGCGGCCCGGCTTTTCAATGACGACACATCAACGGGTAAAGAAGCACGCCGAACGGGTGCCCAAGGCACGGGTCGACAAGTTCTCGGAGCGCCGCGCCGAACTGGGAGAAGCCGCGCTGACCACGCTGGCGGCGCTGGGCTACGCACGCACCAGCCTGCGCGAGATCGCGCAGAACTCCGAGTTCTCGCACGGCGTCCTGCACTACTACTTCAGCGACAAGGTCGACCTGATCATCTGCAGCGTGAAGCAGTACAAGGCCCGCTGCGTCACGCGCTACGACCACGCGGTGGAAAGCGCCACCACCTACGACGAGCTGATGGAAGGCTTCCTGCAAAGCCTCGGCGCCACCCTTTGCGACGAAGGCCACGTGCACCGCCTCTGGTACGACCTGCGCTCGCAGGCACTCTTCGAGGAAGCCTTCCGCGCCGACGTCGTACAGATCGACAAAAGCCTCGAAGACATGATCTGGCGCATCATGAGCCGCTTCGCCGAGCTATCGGGCGAAGACCCCGGCATGTCGCCATCGGCCACCTACGCGCTGTTCGACGGACTCTTCCAGCAGGCGCTGCTCAAGCACATGTCCGGCGATGCGAAGGCCGTCGAGAGCATGAAGGCCGATGTGCGCCAGGCCATCGGTCGCCTCTTCACGCCGCCCGCGAAGGCTGCAGCGCCCCGCAAGCGCCGCGCCTGAAGCGCAAGGAACTTCACTTCGTTTTCCTCACCGGCGCGAGCGCACGCGCGCCGGCCCATTGACCGCTCTCGCACAGGTCGCGCACCACGTCTGCGATCAGCGTGCACACCGCGCGCTTGGCGTTGGTGGCC
The DNA here is from genome assembly GCF_003965815.1 of Variovorax gossypii. GTDB lineage: Bacteria > Pseudomonadota > Gammaproteobacteria > Burkholderiales > Burkholderiaceae_C > Variovorax > Variovorax gossypii. Next base: position 158,144 of record NZ_RXOE01000009.1, read on the forward strand.
GGCAGATGCACGGACACGCACAGCCCCAGCGTGCGATGCATCGACGGCAGATCGATGCGATGCGCAACGAGTCGGCCTTCCTGCACTTCGCGCTGCGCGAGGCCGAGCGGCATGATGGTCGGCCCCAGCCCCGCTTCCACCGCCGCCTTCAGCGTATAGACCGAGTTGATCTCCGCGACCACCTGTGCCGCGGAATGCCCCGCCCGCTCCAGCACCGCATCGACCAGCCAGCGCGTGCAGTGGCCGTGTGCATGCGCTGGCCACACCAGCGGCCGCGCGGTGGCCTGTTGGATGCTCACGTCGCCGGGCGGCAGCGCATGCGGGCTCTGCGGGGAATCGAGGAACACGAAGTCTTCCTCCACCAGCGGAGTGAACTGGATGTCCTCCGCCGGCATCGCGGGCGAGAACATAGCCACGTCGACCCGGCCGCGCAGCAGCTGGTCGGCCATGTTGCCGGTGAGCTCCTCGTTCAGGTGCAGCACCACGTCGGGATAGCGGCGTGCCGCCGCGCGCATCAGCGGCAGCGCGATCATGGGCGACACGCTCTGCGGCAGCGCCGCGACCACCGATCCCGACACCGACTCGGCCGCCACATGCACCGCGGCCCTGGCGTCGCGCACCTGCTTGGTGATGCCCTGCGCGTATTCGTAGAAGACCTTGCCCGCCTCGGTCATCGCCACGCCGTTGCGGCTGCGCAGCAGCAGCTGTGTGCCGAGCTCGCTCTCCAGCTCGGCCATCTGCTTGCTCAGGGCCGACTGCGCAATGAAGAGTTGCTGCGCGGCGCGCGACAGGCTGCCGCAATCCACGATGGCAACGAAGTACTTGAACTGGCGCAACTCCATCGAAAGGCCTCCGGCCGCACGCCGCGGAGTGCGGGCGAGGCCGGAGATTCTAGGCGGCACACCCTGCCCGCCCCGCTCAGCCTTCCGCCAGGCCGACGACCTTTCCGGGGTTGAAGATGTCGTGCGGATCCAGTGCCTTCTTCACCGCGCGCATCAGCGCCACCCCGTGCGCGCCGTGCTCCTCGACCAGGTACTTCATCTTGTGCAGCCCCACGCCGTGCTCGCCTGTCGACGTGCCGCCGTGGCGCAGCGCGCGCTGCACCAAACGGTGGCTGAAGGCCTCGGCGGCCTCGTTCTCCTGTGCGCTGCCGGGGTCCACCAGCACGAGGCAATGGAAATTGCCGTCGCCGACATGGCCCAGCACCGGCACGAGCAGGCCGTGCCCGGCGATGTCGGCCTGCGTCTCCTCGATGCACTGAGCGAGCGCGGACAGCGGCACGCAGGCGTCGGTGCTCAGGCTGCGGCTGCCCGCCTTCAGCTGCAAGCAGGCGAAGTAGGCGTGATGACGCGGTGTCCACAGCCGCGAACGCTCCTCCGGCAGCCTTGCCCACTGGAAGGCGCCGCCCCCGTGACTGCCAGCAATCTCCCGCACGACCGCAGCCTGCTCGTCGACCTGCGCCTGGCTGCCGCCGAACTCCAGGAACAGCGTGGGGTGTTCGCCCAGCGTGGTGCGGCTGTGCGCATTCACCGCGCGGATGGTCAGCGCATCCAGCAGCTCGGCGCGCGCCAGCGACACGCCCATCTGGATCGACTCGATCACGCAGTCGACCGCCGCGCGCACGGACGGGAAATGCACCACCGCCGCGGCATACGTCTCCGGGTGCGGATGCAGCCGCACCGTGGCCTCGGCGATCAGCCCCAGCGTGCCTTCGGAGCCGCAGTACAGCTGCGTGAGGTTGTAGCCCGCCGAGCTCTTGCGAGCCCGCGAGGCGGTGCGCACGATGTCGCCGTCGGCCGTGATCACCGTCAGGCTCACGAGGTTGTCGCGCATCGTGCCGTAGCGAACGGTGTTGGTGCCCGATGCGGCCGTGGCGACCATGCCGCCGATGGACGCATCTGCGCCGGGATCGACCGAGAAGAAGAACCCCGTGCCCTGCAGCGCCGCGTTCAGCTGCCCTCGCGTGACGCCCGCCTCCACGGTGGCCGTGAGATCGCCGGGCCGGATCGCCAGTACCTTGTTCATCTGCGAGAAGTCGACACACACGCCGCCCTCGACGGCCAGCAGATGCCCCTCCACCGACGACCCCACGCCGAAGCCGATGACCGGCACGCGCTCCCGAGCGCATGCACGCACCACGAAAGCCGCCTCCTCGGTACTGCGCACGAACACCACCGCGTCGGGCGGCTGCGGCGGGTAGGTCGATTCGTCGGTGCCGTGCTGCAGCAGCACGACCTTGCTGGTTGAAAAGCGTTCAGCGAACCTGTCTTGCAACAGCGCGAGCAGTTCCGGCGAAGGGGAACGCCGCGTGTTCGAACGCACGGGAATGTTCACGACCGAATCCATGGGGATCCTCCTGAATGCCGGTCAGCGCTGCGACGCCGCGCGCCCCGGCTTGACGAACAGCACCAGCACCGCACCGATCACCAGCAGGCCCGCCAGCATGTGCAGCCCCGCGTCGGTGCTCTGCGTCGCGTCCTTGATGAGCCCGATGAGATACGGCGCGCTGAAGCCCGAGAGATTGCCGAACGAGTTGATGAGCGCGATGCCGGCGGCCGCCGCCGCACCGCCGAGAAAGGCCGTGGGCATGCCCCAGAAGACCGGGAAGGTCGACATGATGCCCATGGTTGCCAGCGTGAGCCCTGCCATCGCGAGCGTCACGTTGCCGTGCGAGGCCACGCTCAGCACCAGCCCCGCCGCGCCGACGACAGCGCCGATCGCGCTGTGCCAGCGGTATTCGAGCCGGCGGTCCGCGCTGCGGGCCATGAAGTACATCGCGACCACGCCGAAGGTCCACGGAATGGCGCTGAGCAGGCCGATGTCCAGCGCGCCCTTCACGCCCGTCGCCTTGATGATGCTGGGCAGCCAGAACGAGATGCCGTAGAGCCCCGAGGTGTAGGCGAAGTACACCAGCGCCAGAAGCCATACGCGGCCGTTGCCCAGCACGCTGGCGATGCGCGGCTCGGCCTTGCCGGCCGCCTCGGCGGCGATGTCGCGTGCAATGAGCTCCCGCTCGGCCGGCGTGAGCCAGCGCACGTCCTTCACGCGGTCGTCGAGGTAGCGCCACACGACCAGGCCCAGCGCGACGGTCGGCAGCCCCTGCAGCAGGAACAGCCACTGCCAGCCGGCCCAGCCGTTGACACCGCCCATGCCCTGCAGGATCCAGCCCGAGAACGGCCCGCCGAGGATGCCCGCGAACGGGATTGCCGCGAGGAACAGCGACGTGGCCTTGCCGCGCCGCGCGGCCGGATACCAGTAGGTGAGGTACAGGATGATGCCGGGGAAGAAGCCCGCCTCGGCCGCGCCGAGCAGGAAGCGGATCACGTAGAACGACGTGGGCGAACTCACGAACATGGTGCCCGCCGACAGCAGGCCCCAGGTGATCATGATCCGCGCGATCCAGCGGCGCGCCCCCACGCGGTGCAGCACCACGTTGCTCGGCACCTCGAAGAGGAAGTAACCGATGAAGAAGATGCCCGCGCCCAGCCCGTAGACCGCGTCGCTGAACTGCAGGTCGCCCTGCATCTGCAGCTTGGCGAAGCCCACGTTCACGCGGTCGAGGTACGCCGCGATGTAGCAGAGGAACAGCAGCGGAATCAGCCGCCATCCGACCTTGCGGTAGACGGCATCGGAGGTGCTGTCGAAGCGGCCCTCGTAGGGCTGCGCGATGGTGCTGGTGCTCATGGGTGCGTCGCTTTCCTTCGCCTGGTTCGGCTGCAGGCGATGGTCGCGTCCGCACTCGCAGCGCTGCTGCGGGTTTCCACGCAATATTCATATGGATTGAAGATCGGCGTATCTCGCAACGAGATGCGCGAGGCAGGTGCACGCGGCGAAGACGGTGCATGCCGCGCTGGAAATGCACCGGACCGATGCGCAGGTGCGACCGGCCGCCCCGTAACGTAGTGTGTGGACCGGCGAAGCGCGATACACGCGCATACGCAACATGCGGGGACAAGGAAGAAGGCGGCAGACCATCGGCGCGCCCCGGGGCGCGAACCTGCGTCCCGTCGGCATCTCGACCTTGTCCAACCAACACCGCACACCCATGAACAATCCACACACGCATCAGCCTTCCGGCACGGACGCAGCGAAGGCATCGTCCCGTTCCTTCAAGGGCGCGCCGGCGAAGCTCGCCAGCTTCGGCCTCCTCGCGCTCGCTGCCGCGCTGGCCACCTTCGCGGTCGCGCCCATCGCGGCGAAGGAGACCCGCACCGCCGCGGCAAGCTCCGACGCGTCGCCGATCTACGGCGTCACTATCCCCAAGGGCTACCGGCAATGGCAGCTGATCGCGCCCGCCATCGAGGCGGAGCCGCTGAACGAGTTGCGCGCCGTGCTCGGCAACGCCAAGGCGATCAAGGCCTACGACCAGGGCACGCTGCCCTTTCCCGACGGAACCGTGCTCGTCAAGCTCGCCTGGAAGCATGTGCAGTCGCCGGAGTTCGCGCCGGCATCCGTTCCGGGCGCGGCCACCACCGTGCAGGTGATGGTGAAGGACTCGAAGAAGTACGCCGCCACCGGCGGCTGGGGCTTCGGCCGATTCATCGACGGCAAACCCGCGGACCTGGCACAGCACCAGACCTGCTTTGCCTGCCATCAGTCGCTTGTGAAGAACCACGACTACGTGTTCACGCGGCTCGCGCCCTGATGGGTCGCAACCGATGGCTCGCACCAGCGATTTTGAAATTTAGTGTTGACGAACACGGCCCGGATACAGAGGCATACGCAAACCGGTCACGAGATGCCTGAGCGGCCGAACAATCTCTCCATCAGTTCGGAAAAGCACATGCGATCCGACTGACAACCGCTCTTCCGAATCGTCATCACTTACCCGAAAGGATTCATCATGAAAGCTTCTGTCCTCCTCGCCGCCGCCGCAGTCTCCTCGTTGTTCGCCTTGAGCGCGAGCGCCGAGCAATACCAGGGCGTGCTGCAGTTCCGTTCGAGCGCGAGCCGCGCCAGCGTCAGGGCCGAGGCCGTCGTTGCCTCGCACGGCGCCGACCCCTACCGCGAGGGAGCTTCGGCAGACGTCGCTCCCGCGCTGCCCACCTTGGCCATGCGCGCGGACACGCGTGCCGAAGCCGTGGCGGCAGCCCGCGCCGGCAACATCTACGCGGACGGCGCCAATGCCGATGCGCCCCGTGCGTTCACCAGCACGCTCGATCGCGCGACGGTGCGTGCGCAGGCACGCGCAACGGCGGCCCGCGGCGTGACCGAGGGAACGCTGTAAGCGGCCACCACCGATGCGCATCCGCTTCCATCGCTCCTGACGCCGGGAAATGCAGATGGTCCTTTCCCGGCAGCATCCCGCCGCTCGTTCCTCGTCAAGGAAGCGCGGCGTGGCTGCAAGGGCAGCGGACCGCGCCCTGCCCTAGTCCATCGACACGTCGAGCAGCCGTTCGGCTTCCTGCAGGTCCGCAGTTTCGAAGCCCTCGGTGTATTGGGCGAGCACGCCGGCCAGCAGTTCCTTGCCCTCGCCTCCGCGCCCGGCCTTCTCCCACAGGCGGGCCAGGTCCATCGCCACGCGCAATTCCCACGAGCGCGCGCCCTGCTGCCTGCTCACCGCCAGCGCTTCGAGCAGCGACTCTTCTGCGCTCGCCGCGTCCGGCGTCACGGCATCCGAGAGGGCACGCGCCTTCACGCGAAGAAGCTCCGGGAGGTTGTAGAGGTCTCCCTTGGCGTGCACCAGTGCGAGCGTGTCGTTCATCAGCTCCAGCGCGTCAGCGTTCCTGCCGATCGCGTTCAGGCCTTCGGCGAGCGTGATGTTGAACGACGTGGTGAGCAACTCGTAGCGTGACGCACGCAGCTCGATCAGCGAATCCTGGATCGCCTGCACGCCCCGTGCGGCGTCGCCGCGCTTGATGGCGAGTTCGCCCTTGACGCCGCGGCCTACCGCGAGATACGGCGTCAGCGAATGCGACTCCGCATAGGCGATGAACCGGTCGATGTCCTGCTCGGCGCGCGCGAGGTCGCCGACCCACATGTAGACCGACACGGCCCATATCAGGGCGATGCACAGCGTCACGGGATGGTTCAGGTGCCGCGCCTCCTCGACCGCGCGCTGGGCGACGATAACGGCCTGCGAAGGCTGCCCCTGCAGCCACAAGGTCCTGGCCAGCGCGATGCATGCGCGGTTGTGGAAATCGAAGCCGGCGTGGATGCTGCTGCGCTGCCGCGACACCGAGGCGCCGGCGATCGCCGCCTCCAGGAAGTGGCGCGCACGAGGCTGGTCTCCCACCAGGTGATGGCAGAGGCCCACCAGCGAATTGGCCGTTGCCTGCGCAGTCGCGTCGTCGATGGAAGCGGCCACGGCGGCGCAGCGCCTGGCATGGCTGAGCGACTCGACGAAGTCGCCGATGCGCTCATGGAAGATCTGCAGCCGGCCCAGCAGCTCGACCTGGCTGCGCGAGTCGCCGAGCTCCTCCGCCACCTGGAGGCTGCGTTCGAGCGCGTGCCGCACCTCGTCGCTGTGGCCGCGGGTGAACATCTGCGAGAGGCCGACGGCCGCCTGCAGATGCATCTCGGCGGCGCTGCCTGCAAAGGCCGTACCCAGCTCGGCGAGCGCGCGCTTCGACCAGTCGTGGCACTCCGCCAGCAAGGACATCGCCATGAAAGCCGGCACGGCCGCCAGCACCAGGGAAACGCCCAGCTCCCTTGCATCGGCGCGATCGAAGCACCAGGCGAGCGCGGCCCTCACGTTGCCCAGGTCCGCGAGATCCGACGCCCGCGCCGTGTCGCGCGAGAAGGCGTCGTCCTGCTCGGCCATCTGCTCCAGGCGCTTGCGGAAGTAGACCGCGTGGCGCCGAGCAGCCGAGTCGGCCAGATCCGCTCCGGCCTTCGAATGCGCGTACGCGCGGGTGCTCTCGAGCAAGCGGTACTGGGTCGAGGTGCCGGAGCGCCGGATGGAGAGCAGCGATTTTTCCGCGAGGCTCGCGACGGCATCGACCACCTGTACCTGCGTCAGCTCCTGGTCCGCTGCCACTTCGCGCGCGGCTTCCAGCGAAAAGTGGCCCACGAAGACCGACAGCCGGCAGAGCACCAGGCGCTCCGGCATGTCCAGAAGCTCGTAGCTCCAGTCCAGCGTGGCCTGCAGGGTCTGGTGCCGGGGCTGCGCCGTGCGCTGCCCGAGCCACGAAAGCGACAGGCGCTCGTCGAGCAGGGCTGCCGTCTGCTGGAGTCCGTAGGCCGCAACGCGCCTGGCCGCGAGTTCGATGGCGAGCGCGACCCCGTCGAGCTTTCTGCAGATGCTCGCGATGACGGGTGCGTCCTCGTCGTTCAGCTCTGGCATCGCGCCGCTGGCGCCGGCCCGGTCGACGAACAGGCGAGTGGCGGGATACATGAGGATGTCGCGCGCCGCGAGCCCGGGCTGGTCGGGCGGGTTGTCCAGCGGATCGAGCAGATGGATGTGCTCCCCCTGCACGCGCAACGCCTCGCGGCTCGTGGCAAGTATGTGGATGCGCGGCGCCGCCTGGAAGAAGCGCTCGGCCAGCGAGGCGGCTGCCGCGATCACGTGCTCGCAGTTGTCCAGTATCAGCAGCATCCGCCTTTCGCGCAGGTAGGCGATCAGGCTCGGTATCGGGTCGGCGGAGCGCACCGACAGCCCCAGCATCGACGCGATGGCGCTCGGCACCAGGCTGGGGTCCAGCAGCATCGAAAGATCCACGAACACCACGGCACCGTTGAATTCGCCGAGCATGTCCTGCCCCGTGCGGACTGCGACGGAAGTCTTGCCCACGCCGCCCGAGCCAACGATGGTGACGAACCGCGTTCTGGCCAGCTGGGCCGGGATCGCGGCCAGGTCCTTCGCACGGCCGAGCAGCTCCACCGGCTGCGCGGGAAGACCGGGTTCGACAGGGCTTGCCTCGGGTTCCGGCTGCGTGTCTGGGGCAGCGGCCGCCGGGGCGATGCGGGCCACGAAACAGTAGCCGCGCCCGACGACGTTCGACAGATACCGCGCGCCGTCCTGCCCGTCGCCCAGCGCCTGCCGCAGCATCGCGATCTGGTAGCGCAGGCTCCCGTCCGAAACCACCATGCCGGGCCAGGCCAGCGCCATGAGTTCCCGCTTGCTCACGATCGTGTTGGCGTTGGCGACCAGGGCGAGAAGAACATCCATCGCCCGCCCGCCAAGATCCACCGGCACCCCGTCGCGCTCGAGGAGCCGCTGCGCAACGCGCAGGGTGAACGGCCCGAAGGAGACGGGGCCGGCGGTCTTGAAGGAGGTGTCGTCGCTCATGGAGATGGGGAACTGCGGCGTGCCGCGCAGGCGGTGCGATGCCAGGCCGGACGCGATCAATCCGATCGGCCCGGCGAACCCGCCGGCCGCCTCGGCAGCGCGGGCGGACGGAGCATAACCGAGGGTCGCAGCACGCCCCTCGCAGGCCGATTTGTATGGCCGTGTGTCGACCCGTCCCCTCGGTACCTGCGCATGCGATTCGGCCGTTTCTTCACACACGCGGGATACATCCGCTGTCTTCAATGGAGGCGTTTCAACTTCACGGAAATGCCTGCATGAACACCCTCCATCCATCCCTCTCGCGCCGCCACCTTCTGGCCACGTCGATCGCCTTCGGCGCGGCGTCGGCGGCCTCCGGTGCCTTCGCCATGTTGCGGCCGTCCAGCGCTTCCGGCCCCGACGACACCTCGGTGCGACCGTTCCGCATCAGCGTAGACCGCGAAGCGCTTGCAGACCTGCGCCGTCGGCTCGGCGCCACCCGGTGGCCGAGCGCCGAGACCGTCGCCGACGACTCGCAGGGCGTGCGGCTCGCCACGCTGCGCTCGCTGGTGCGCCACTGGTCGACGGACTACGACTGGCGCAAGGGCGAAGCCCGGCTCAACGCCGTTCCGCAGTTCGTGACCACCATCGACGGCCTCGACATCCAGTTCACGCACATCCGCTCGCGCCACGCCGATGCAATGCCGCTGATCATGACGCACGGCTGGCCGGGCTCGATCTTCGAACTGCTCAAGGTCGTGGGCCCGCTGACCGACCCCACAGCCCACGGCGGCCGCGCGCAGGACGCGTTCCACCTCGTGCTGCCCTCGCTGCCCGGCTTCGGTTTCTCGGGCCAGCCCCAGGCCACCGGCTGGGACTCCAACCACATCGCGCGCGCGTGGGGCGTTCTGATGGCACGCCTGGGCTACAAGCAGTTCGTCTCGCAGGGCGGCGACTGCGGCTCTGTCATCTCGCATCGCATGGCGATGCAGAAGGTGCCGGGCCTGATGGCGATCCACGTCAACATGCCGGGCACCGTGCCCGCCGAGATCGCCTCGATCCTCGCCGCGGGCGGCCCCGCGCCCGCCGGCCTGTCGGCCAAGGAGCGCGCAGCCTTCGACAAGCTGGACGACTTCTACAGGAACAGCTCGGGCTACTCCGCGATGATGGTCACGCGCCCGCAAACGCTGGGCTACGCGCTGGCCGACTCGCCCGTGGGCCAGGCCGCATGGATCTACGACAAGTTCGCCACCTGGACCTACTCGGGCGGCGTGCCCGAGCGGGTGCTTGCGCGCGACGAGATGCTCGACGACATCTCGCTGTACTGGCTGACCAACAGCGCGACCTCGGCCGCGCAGATCTACTGGGAAGACCATTCGAACAACTTCAACGCCGTCGACATCTCGCTGCCGGCCGCCGTGACGGTGTTTCCCGGCGAGATCTACCAGGCGCCGCGCAGCTGGGCCGACCGCGCGTACCACGACCTGATCTACTGGAACGAGGTCGACACCGGCGGTCATTTCGCCGCGTGGGAACAGCCGGCGCTGTTCAGCCAGGAAGTGCGCGCGGCGTTCAGGTCGCTGCGCTGAGCCAAGGAGAAGCACACCCGGCCGCCCGTGTCACGCGACCACGAGCGGCAGCGTGAGCCGTGCCTCGAGCCCGCCGCAGCGACGGTTCTGCAGCTGCAGGTCGCCCTGCATCGAGCGGGCCAGGCGCCTGGCGATCGCGAGGCCGAGACCCGACCCGGCCTTGCCTTCGGAGCCGCCCTGCCCTGCCCGGACCCATGGCGCGAAAACCGCCTCCATCTGCGCCGGCCGGATGCCGGGCCCCGAGTCGACCACGGCCAGCACGAGGCTCGTCGAATCGATGCGGGCGCAGACCCGCACGTCGCGGCCGTAGCGCAGCGCGTTGTCGATCAGGTTGGCGAGCACGCGGCGCAGTGCGAGGGGACAGGCCATCACCGGCTGCCCGATGCGGCCGTCGAGGACGATCGCCCGGCCGGCCTCGCGATAGTCGCGCATCATGTTGCCGAGCAGGCCGTCGGCATCGACGCGCTGCAGCGGCTCGGCCACGCTGCGCTGCATCCGTGCGCTGGCCACGCTGGCCTCGACCAGTTCGCGCATCTGGGCAAGGTCGCGCTCCATGGCTTCGCGCAGCGCATGGTCCTCCAGCATCTCGCAGCGCAGCCCCATGCGGGTCAGCGGCGTGCGCAGGTCGTGCGCATAGGCGGCCTGCACGTCCAGGTGCGCCACGTCGCGCTCGGCCTGGCGGCGGCGAAGGTTGTTGATCGCGCGCGCCAGCCGCACGATGGCGCGCGGGCCGCTTTCGACGAGCTCGGGCACGCCGGCGCCGCTGCCGCGGTGCTCAATGGCACGCGCCAGGCGCGCCGCACCCGCACGGTGGTCCATCGCCTCCAGCCAGAGGAAGACGGCAAGCAGCATGAGGCCGACGAGCACCGACACGCACACGATCCATCGCAGGCTGTCGTCGAGCGGGCAGCTCAGCGGCGACAGCGTCGCGGCATGGACGTTCTGCCCGAGCGTGGCCACCGCGATCGCGCGCGCCGCGACCAACGCCAGGCCCTGGGAACGGCGAGCGGGTTGTGCAGTTTTTGAAACGGCCCCGGCGCGCGCGTCGGATGCGCACGCCGGATGGAAGGAACTGATGGATGCGCGGGACTTCTTCGTCATTGGTTTTCTCCTGCTGCCGGCGCACGGGCCGGCATGGGAGAGATGACATCACGCGAGGGGGAGCGCACACCATTGCATCAGCGTTTGTCGCACCCCTACGAAGGTTTACCCCTTCATGCGCCGGAGTAGCGCGAGGCCGGCTCGCCCCTCCTTGGCGCTTCAGTCCCGGCTCAGCGCGCGACCGATCCAGGCCTCGAGCTCGGCGGCGTCGATCGGCTTCTCGATCAGGCAGAGAGCGGCGCTGGTCTTCACGCGCTCCCGCGTGCGGGCGTTGGCGAAGGCGCTGATGAAGATGACGGGCGGGCGCAGGCCTTCGCGCTCCAGGCGTTCGACCAGCGCGATGCCGTCCATGGCCGGCATCTGGATGTCGCAGACGAGGCAGCGCGTGCGCGCCGGAACGTCGGAGGCCAGGAAGTCGATGGCCGACTCGAACGCGCGGGCCTCCCATCCGAACGAGCGCACGAGGCTGCTCGTCGCGGCGCGAACGAAAGGATCGTCGTCGACGATGGAAACGAGTTCGATGGCTGCTGACAGGGACAAGGAGGAAGCCCGTTCTCTACCCCGGGGGTTTCCGGTGAAGGCACAGGAACATTCCCGCCCCTGCCCAGGATTGCAGGATACCGGCGCCAGCGCGCGACGCCATCATCCATAGGTATGCCACCGCCTCAGCAGGCACTCTCCACCACACCCAGCGCCTCCATCCTGCGCACCAGTTCGGCAACCGAGCGCGCGTTCATCTTGCGCATCGCCTGGCCCCGGTGGATCTTGGCCGTGATCTCGGCAATGCCCATGCGGTCGGCGATCTGCTTGTTCATCAGGCCGCCGGCCACGTGCTGCACCACCTCGCACTCGCGCGGCGTGAGCGATTCCCAGCAGGCACGCGCGGCCTGCAGCAGGCGCTCGCTCTCCAGGCGGCGCGCATCGCGGTCCAGCGCGGCGATCACCGCGTCGATCATGTCCTGGTCGCGGAAGGGCTTCGCCAGGAAATCAACGGCCCCGGCCTTCATTGCCTTCACGGTCATGGCGATGTCGCCGTGGCCGGTCATGAACACGATCGGCATGTGAGGCTCACCGCGCTCCAGCAGGGCCTGCTGGAAGGAAAGGCCGCTCTGGCCGCGCAAGCGCACGTCCAGCACCAGGCAGGAGGGCTCGCCGGAGCGCGGTGCGGCGAGGAACTCCTCCGTCGTCGCAAAGGCGTGCACCGCCAGGTCGATGGAGCGCAGCAGGCTGCTCAGCGCATCGCGCACGAGCTCGTCGTCATCGACGATGAACACGCAACGAAGGGGTGCCTGAAGTGGATCGGAAGGACGCATGAAACGAAACGTTGGTGAGGGCATCGGGGTCGCCTGCCCTTTCATCGATGGCCGGGGCCCGGCCGCGGCAGGCTGAAGACGGCGCGCATGCCCGTGGGTTCGCGCTGCCGCAACTCGAGCGTTCCGCCGTGCGCATCGAGGATCGACTTGCAGATGGCCAGCCCCATGCCCATGCCGTTGGACTTGGTGGTGAAGAGCGGCTTGAGCAGATGCTCCGCCGCCCCGAGGACGACGCCCGGCCCGGCGTCTTCCACCACGATGCGCACATGCTCGTCGTCGTGCACGCAGGCCATCGACAACGGGTGCGGGCCGGGTGGGAGCGAAGCCATCGACTCGGCCCCGTTCATCAGCAGGTTGACCGCCACCTGCTGCAACTGCACGCGGTCGCCGTGCACGGCCAGCGGCGCGCCCAGGCCCGTCGTCTCCAGCGTGACGCCCATGGTGTCGAGCGCCCCGGCGACCAGCGTCGCCGCCTCGCGCAGCGCCTCGCCGAGATCGAAGACGCCGAACTGCGGCTCCGCGTTGCGCGCCTTGGCGCGAAGGCCCTGGATGATGGTGCGGGCGCGCAGTGCGCTCCTGCTGATGTGAGTGAGCATCTCGCGGGCCTCGCCGATGTCGGGCGGGCTGCGGTCGAGCCAGCGCAGCGCGGCGCTGGCCGAGGTGTCGACCGCGGCGATCGGCTGGCCGACCTCGTGCACGATGGAAGCCACCAGCTCGCCCATCGCCTTCAGGCGGGTCGCACGCTCGAGCTCGGCGAGCGTGCTGCGCAATTGCTCCTCGGCCTGCGCGCGCTGCTGGTTCTGGTCGATCAGCTCCTCGTACAGCCGCGCGTTCTCCAGCGCGAAGGCCGCCTGCGAGGCGATCACCTCCAGCACCTCGGCCTTGGCGGGCGTGAACACGTGGGAGGCCAGGTTGTTCTCCAGGTAGAGCACGCCGACGAGCATCGCGTGGCGCATCAGCGGCACGCACAGGATCGAACGCGGACGCCGGCGGCGGATGTAGTCGTCCTGCGCGAGCGACGCGCTCTCGCGCGCGTCGTCCACCACGATGTGCTGCTGGGTGCGCGCGACCGCCTGGACGATGGAGACCGGCAACGTCCCTGCATCGAAGGCGACGCCCTCCTGCGTGAGCGTGACGGCACCGTCGAGCACCCGCGCCTGGGCACGCACCTGCCACGCCTCGTGCCGCAACAGCGCCAGCGTGCCGGACTCGGCGCCGGCGTTCTCGAGCGCGGTGCGAAGCAGCGTCTCGACCAGGCGGACCGGCACGATCTCGCCGGCGAGCGCCGTCGAGATGCGCAGGACGGCCTGCGCATCGAGCCCCTGCATCCGCCGCGTGTTCGGGACCGGGTCCTCGATCTCGAAGAGCCCCGGGTGCGAGGCCTGCAGCTGGCGCACCTTGGCCGTGGCGCCCCAGCGCTGCCACGCGCCGCGTGCGTGGCGCAGGTTGCCGTGCGCGGACAGGTCGTCGCCGCGCCCGGCATGGAAGGCCGCGGCATGTTCGGCCGCCAGTGCCTCGACCTGCGTGAAGCCGTGGCGCCGCGCATGCGACACCGCCCGCGCATAGGCCTCCACCGCCGCGAGCGGATCGCCGTCGATGCGGCACATCTCCGCGCGCACCAGCTGGAAGCGGGCCAGGAAGTTGGCCGGGCAGGCCTGGCTCCAGGCCTGGAGCTGCTTCACGTCCCGCTGCAGCGCGGCCTGCTGCGACGCATCGCGCGCCGGGAGCGCGAGCAAGGCGAGCGCGCCGTAGAACGGCAGGTCGCCGCTCTCGGCGAAGGTACGGCCTGAGGCCGCGCAGGCTTCTGCCCGGTGGCGTGCCTCGATCGCCTCGGCGAGCCTGCCGCCGAGGAGTGCCGCCTGCAGCCTGTAGACCCAGTAGGCGAAGTCGACGAGCGTTGCGGGCTGGTCTTCCCGCGGCGGGCTCGGCTGTTCGTCGCCGTTGCCGGTGGTGCCTGCGGTGCCGTCCTGCAGCTGCGCCAGGAGCAGCTTCTGGGCCAGCAGCGCCTCGATCACGAGCTGGAAATTCGCGTCGCGCGCAACCGCCAGCCCGCGCTCGACCGTGTCCCGCACGTCGCCGAGGTACTCCCCGGCGAAGAGCATTCCCGTGGCCTGGTTGCGCCCGCAGTAGATCGCGAAGGTATGGTCGCCGCTCGCCACGGCCACGTCGTAGGCGCGCCGGATGTAGTCGCGCGCCGCGCGCGCCGGCTGCGTCCACGGAACCACCATGGTGCCGAAGGTCATGTAGACCCGGCCCCGGTACTGGGCGAGCCCGCGCTCGTCGACCAGGTGCAGCGCGAGCGCGCCGAACTCCCGCGCGGCGGCGTAGTTGCCGTAGCGCACGCCGAAGACCTGCGTCATGCAGACATAGCCGTCCGCCGAGGCGTCGGAGTGGCCCTGCGCGATGTTGAGGCCGATCATGCGCAGCAGGATCAGGTCGACCAGGTCCTGGTCGGTGTACAGCGCCGGCGGAATGAGGTCCGCGAAGATGTCGGTGATCGCCCGGCGCAGCGGGTCGGCCACGACGGGCAGCTGGCGCAGGGCCCCGATGCCGTGCCGGTCGATCCATTCCTGCAGCACCGCGTGCTCGCGGTCGACCGCGGCGGCATCGGGCCGCCTCGGCATGACGATGCCGGACTTGCCCAGGAAGGCCAGCCCCACGTCCAGCGCCCGGTCGAAGTTGCCGAGCGTGGTGTACAGCGCCGCGCGCAGGCGCGCGAGATCGGCCCCGAAGATGCCGTCCCCCGCAACCTCCTCCAGTGCCGACAGGCGACCCTCCGCGGCCTCCAGTGCCCCGGTCATGAACTCGGCCTCGCCGCAGAGTGCGCGCGCGTGCAGGCCGTCTTCGCTTGTGTCGGCTTCGCCCAGGAAGGCGAGCGCGGCGCGGAAGAAGCCGAGCGCCGAATGATGGGCGGTCGCGGCCTTCGCCTGCCGGCCGGCCTCCAGGTTGAGCCGCGCGAAGTCGCGTCGCTCCTGCGGTGCCTCGACAGCCGGACGTGCAAGCCCGGCCTGTGCGGCGAGCGAGAACACCCGCGCGGAGTCGGACGCATGCCGGAGCTGGCGGCGCACGATCTGCAGGTGCATGCGCGGCCGCTCCCCGGGCGGGATCGAGGCGTAGGCGGCTTCGCGGATGCGGTCGTGCCAGAAGCCCCAGTCCTCGCCGTCGCGCTGGATGCTGCCTGCCTCGCGCGCACTGTCGAGTGCGGCCTGCAGGCGCCTGTCCGCATCGGTTCCGGGCTGAACGTCCATCGCCAGCGCGAGCTCCTGGCCTGAAGTCCGGTGGCCTAGGCACGCCATCACGCGCAGAACCGCCTGCGTCGCCGCGGGCAGTTGTTCGAAGCGGCGCGCCATCAGGTCGCCGACGGTGTCGGCGCCGGGGTGGGACGCGAGCTGTTCGAGGCTCCAGCGCCACGAGGCGGTCTCCGCGTCGTAGGCAAGCAGGCCGTCGTCGGCCAGCAGATGGAGCAGGTGCCGGGCGAAAAGCGGATTCCGCTCGGTCTTCCGGCCGATGAGGTCGGCCAGTTCGCCGACGACGCTCGCGTCCTGCTGCAGCGTGAGCGCGATCATTTCGCGCAAGGCGCCTTCGTCCAATGGACCGAGCTCGATGCGCACGGCTTGCGGCATCTCCGCGAGCCGGCCCGCGCGCAGCGGATGAGCCGCATCCACCTCGTTGTCGCGGAAGGTTCCTATGAGCAGCAGCGCGGCATCGTCGTGCTGGTACAGCAGGCGCTCGAGCACCTGCAGGGTCTCGACGTCGGCCCATTGCAGGTCGTCGAGCAGCATCACGAGCGGACGCGTGGGCGCGGCGAAGCATGCGATCAGCCGCGCCATGCCCTGCAGTACGCGCTCGCGCTCGAGCGCGGGGGCCGCGTCGGGAGGCGCGGGCACGGGCTGCCCGGAAGGCGCACCGAGGATGACGCCGAGCGCAGGCAGCAGGCCCGTCAGGGTCCGCTCCACCGGCTTCGCGGCGGCGGCGATGCGATTGCGCCAGACCGCGAACTCTTCGTTCGCGCAGCCGATCACGTGCTGCAGCAGCGGATCGAGCGCCTCCACCAGCAGCGCATACGGCTTGCCGCGGCGCCCTTGCTCGCTCTTGGCCGCGGCCAGCAGCGGCACGCCCGGGCGCTGCATGCGGGCCACCGCCTCGCGCAGGAGCGTCGACTTGCCGATGCCCGACGGGCCCGAGACCCAGGCCGCGCGCGAACGGGCGCTGTCCGCGACCTCGCGGTAGAGCGCGAGCAGTGCCTGCAGTTCGGCGTCGCGTCCCAGCACGAGGCCCGTGCCGCCGGGCTTGCGCAGGGCCGAATGGGCATCGAGCGCAAAACGGGGAATGCGCCCGTGCTGGCGCAGCAGGGTCTCGCAGCGCCGCAGGTCCGCCAGCACGCCGGCAGCGTCCGCGTACCGGTGCTCCGGCGTCTTCTCGAGCAGCTTCATGACCAGCAGCGAGAGTTGCTCCGGCAGCCCCGGCACCAGCTCGGCGGGCGCACGGGCGACGCGGGTCGCATGCGCGTGCACGCGCGCGGCGGCGTCGGCGCCCTCGAAAGGAAGCCTGCCGGTCATCGACTCGTAGAAGATGCAGCCGAGCGCGTAGAGGTCGGCCCGCGCATCCACGCGCAGGTTCATGCGCGCGCCCAGCTCCGGCGCCATGTAGTTGAAGCTGTCCTCGTCCCAGGAAAGCTGGTCGTCGCCCGCGACCTTGTCCTCGCCGCCGAAGGTGGCTGCCTGGCCGAAGCCGGTGAGACAGGCCCTGCCGTCTTCGCAGAGCAGCATGCGGTCGGGCGTGAGCGCGCGATGCAGCACGCCGGCCGCGTGCATCGCGCCCACGGCGGCGGTGAGGCGCAGCGCGAACGCGACGAAGGCGCCCGCATCGGCACACGGTGCGCCACTGCGGGGAAGCGGCTCGCCGCCGGGGTCCTTCAGGATCAGCAGGAAGCTCTCTCCATGGGGCACCAGCGCGACCGGCACCGCGGCCCATTCGTCGCGAAGCACGTGGCGCAACGAGTACTCCCGCTGAAGCAGCGCGGCGGTGGCCGGCGTGGTCTGGCCGCGCCCGGCCACGAGCGAGGAGGCCACGCCGTGCGCCCGTGCGCGCTCCAGGCGCGGCGTGCCTGCGCCCAGCTCGCGAAAGTCCCGGTATCGCACCGACGAGGTCCCGTGCTGCGCGACAACGGGAGCATCCGGCAGGACTGCTTCTGCGTCTTCTTGTCCGGGGGGTTCCTGATGTTGCATGGGCATGGATGTGGGCCTCTGCGGCCGGCCGGGCCGCGAAATGCGTGGGCGCGAGCGGAGCCCGCCGTTGTTCTTGTTTCTCCCCGTCTTCGGGCGCACTCGGGCGCATACGGGGTGCACTCGGGTACGGATGCCATTGGAACTCCGCCGATCGCGAGATTGGCGCTGCGGTCGTTGGCTGGTGTTAGGCGTTGTTAGGCGCGGGCATGCGCCGCGGCGGTTTCGGCCGGTCCGCTTGAAAAGTAATGTCACCGCACGCCCCTCGGACACACAGGCATACAGACCGGGCCGGACTTGCTTCGCATCGCCCATAGATTCAGCGCCGTCGACCCGGGTCGATCCTGTTTCCACAAGTCCAACCAAGGAAGAATCGTCATGAAGAAGTTCTCTCGCCGCCTCGCCGCGACCCTGATGGCCCATGCGCTCGGCCTGGCCGCGATGGCGCCCCTGCACTCGTTCGCGCAGCCGGCGGATCCCGCCTCGTCCGCCAAGCCCACGATCGTGCTCGTGCATGGCGCCTTCGCCGATTCGTCGAGCTGGGACGGCGTGGTGCAGCGCCTGCAGGCACGGCACTATTCCGTGATCTCCGCCGCGAACCCGCTGCGCGGACCTTCGTTCGATGCGGCGTACGTCGCCGGCGTTGTCGATGCGGTGAAGGGGCCCGTGGTGCTCGTCGGGCACTCGTACGGCGGCTCGGTCATCTCTACAGCCGCGAACGGCAAGCCGAACGTGAAGGCGCTGGTCTACGTTGCAGCTTTCGCGCCAGAGGCCGGCGAAACGGCGCTCGGCCTCACGGGCAAGTTCCCCGGCAGCACGCTCGGCCCCGCGCTGGCGCCGGCGGTGCCTCTCGCCGATGGCGGCAAGGACCTGTACATCCAGCAGGACAAGTTTCCCGCGCAGTTCGCGGCCGACGTTCCGCTAGCCAAGGCGCGCCTGATGGCCGTGGGGCAGCGGCCCATCGCCGAGGCGGCGCTGAACGAGGCGACGCAGGCTCCGGCATGGAAGTCGGTGCCGTCATGGTTCGTGTACGGCGATCGCGACAAGAACATCCCGCCGCAAGCCATGGCCTTCATGGCGCAGCGCGCGAATGCTCAGAAGACGGTGGTGGTCAAGGGCGCATCGCACGTCGTGATGACCTCCCAGCCCGAGGCGGTCACCAGGGTGATCGTCGAGGCGGCCGGGCACTGAGCATCTGCGCCCGCCCGGTTTCAGGGGCCTACTGCGGCAGCTCTCCGGCCGGGCGCTCCAGCCACTTCATGGACAGCCGGTCGAGCTCGCCGCTCTTCTTCGCCTCGTCGATGATGGCGTTGACCCTCTGCCTCAACGCGTCTTCGCCCTTGGTCACGCCGATGTAGTTCGGGCTTTCCTTGAGCAGCAGCTTGTACGTGGTGCCCAGCGCGGGGTTGCTGACCATGATGGTGTTCGCGACCGACGCGCCCGTGGCGATCAGCTGCGCCTGCCCGGAAACGAACGCCGCGACGGTGCGGGTGTTGTCGTCGAAGCGCCTGACGTCGACTCCCGGGGGCGCGACCTTGTTGAGCTCCTGGTCCTCGACCGAGCCGCGCGTGACCGCGATCGACTTGCCCGACAGGTCCGCGAAGCTCCTGATGTTCAGGCTCTTCGCGCCGAAGATGGCCTGGTAGAACGGCGAGTACGCGGCGGTGAAGTCGATCTGCTTCTCGCGGTCAGGGTTCTTGCCCAGGGTGGCGATCACCAGCGCGGCCTTTCTCTTCTGCAGGGTCGGGATGCGGTTGGCGCTGGTCACGGGAATCAGGTCGACCTCCACGCCGAGCTTGCTGCCGATGTAGTTGGCCATGTCGATGTCCAGGCCGTGCATCTTGAAGTCGCGGTCCATCGAGCCGTAGGGCGGGAAATCGGGGGGAACCGCGATGGCGATCTTCCGGTTCTTCAGGATGGTGTCCAGCGCGCTTTGCGCATGGACCGCACCGGTTGCCATGAGGGCGCCGAGAGCCAGCCCCAGAACGAATTGCAGTCTGCCGAGTTTCATGATGCCTGAACGATGACGAGTGGTTGTGGGTTTGATGTCGAGCGCTCGGCCGGGGCCGGCCGCGCAGGCCACGAGCCGCACGAACCGTGCCAGTGGTATACAAGACTCGTGCACCGCAGGAGAAGGACAAACGTGGTGCGCAATTCGCGAACCAGCCCCCGATTCAGGGAGCGGAGCCCCACATTGGGGACTCCGCGCATCCCATGTTCTGGCGATGAAGACATGCGGCAAACCCGTAGGCTCGGGACTGCACGGGGCGCGTTGTTTTCAGTGAAGCCCCAGACCCTCATCACCATCCGAACCATGATCGAGACAGAGACGCTGCCCGATGAAGAACTGGGTGCGCAGGCCACGGAGTGGCGTCGGCGGGCGTTGCAAGGCGAACTGCACGCCCGCGGCATCGCCCATCAGCTGGAGGCCGAACTGCGCCGGCGCGCCGGCGTCCACCATCCCGGCTACGACACGCTCGACTTGCGGTCGCTTGAGCACCGGCAGGGAAAGCGGCCCTGGTGGAAGCCCTGGTGACCGTGCTTCCGCTCAGGCGCCGAACCACTTGTTGTTCATCGCCTGATGGAGACCATCCGATGCGCCGTCGCCCACCCACGCCACGCAGCCATCGGGCCTGACCGGCACCGCGGTCGACGCGGCGACCGTTCCCGGCGCGGGCAGCTCCCACTGACCGTCACGCAGCTCACCTTCGGCACTTCGTCCTCGGTGCTGCCCATGGCCAAGGTCTCATCTCTTTTTCCTCCGGTTGAGGACGGCAGGAGCCTGCGTGTCCCCGGACTCCGGTCGCGTCGGACAAAGCTGGTGCGCCTCGTATTCCGTCCCCGACAGGTGGCGGGGCGTGCTGCCGCCCGAGGCTGGCCCGTTGACCCGCGTCAATGCGCAGTCCGTAGCACGAACCTACTATCGGCCGCCATCGACGCGCCATCGATCGCACGGGACTGGTGCACCAGACTGGATCAATGTAATAATTTAGTTACAAAATTCACAACCACCCTCCTCCGAAGAAAGCCCCGCCATGCAACGCCTGCCCCTTCATCCTTCGCTTCGCACCACCGTCCGCGTCGCCGCGGGCGCGCTTCTCGCGGCGAGCGCCTCGGCGCACGCCTTCGTGATCGGCGTCAGCGAAGGCGTGAGCTACGACGTGTCCGACGCGCAGATCACCGCCCGCTTCGAGCCCATCGCCGAGGTGCTCTCCAAGGCGCTCAAGCAGCCGGTGACGGTCAAGGTGCTCAACTCGTACAACGGCGCGCGCGAGGCGCTGAAGCAGCAGCAGGTCGACCTCGCCTTCGTGCATCCCTCGCACGTGGCGCTCGGCGCCATCAAGAGTGGGCAGTACAAGGCCTTCGCCTGGACCACCGGCTACACCGACTACAAGGTGTCGTTCCTGTGCAAGGAGCAGCAGCCGATTTCCGACTGGAAGAGCGTGGCCGGCAAGCAGCTGGTGATGCCCGACGCCGACTCCATCACCTCCGTCATCACGCGCGCCATGCTGCGCGAGCAGGGCCTGCAGGGCGCGACGGCCGTGAAGGTGACGAACACGCGCTTCCAGGAGGCGGTGCCCTTCTACGTGCAGAACGGCTTCGCGGCCTACGGCGCGACCGCCGCCTCGAGCGTGGTCAAGACCTGGAAGGACGGCGGCGGCAAGATCTGCGCGGAATCGCGCGCGGTGCCGATCAAGCAATGGCTCGCGTCCAGCAAGCTCGACGCGGCCACGGTGAGCGCGGCGCGCGACGCGCTGCTGGGCCTGGCGCAGACCGACGCCGGCAAGCGCGCGCTGGCGGCATCGAGCTACGTGGGCTTCGTCAAGCCCTCGGCCGATGTCGAAGCCTCGCTGATGAACTGGCTCGGGATCTGACCGAGGGCAAGACCGCACGCGCACGCCCGGGTGACGGCCCGGGCAGAATCCTGCGCTTGCAGTTTGCCTCTCAAGGACCCTTTCATGACCGACCTCTCGAGCTTCCCCATCACGAAGAAGTGGCCCGCACAGCACCCCGACCGGCTGCAGCTGTACTCGCTGCCCACGCCCAACGGCGTGAAGGTGTCGATCATGCTGGAGGAAACCGGCCTGCCCTACGAGCCGCATCTCGTGAGCTTCGAGACCAACGACCAGATGTCGCCGGAATTCCTGTCGCTCAATCCGAACAACAAGATCCCGGCCATCCTCGACCCCGACGGCCCCGGCGGCAAGCCGCTGGCACTCTTCGAGTCGGGTGCGATCCTCGTGTACCTGGCCGAGAAGACCGGCAAGCTCATCCCGCAGGACGCCGCCGGCCGCTACGAGACCCTGCAGTGGGTGATGTTCCAGATGGGCGGCATCGGACCGATGTTCGGCCAGCTCGGCTTCTTCAACAAGTTCGCCGGCAAGGACTATGAAGACAAGCGCCCGCGCGACCGCTACGTGAACGAGTCGAAGCGCCTGCTGGGCGTGCTCGACAAGCGGCTCGCCGGCCGCGCATGGATCATGGGCGACAGCTACACCATCGCCGACATCGCCACCTTCCCCTGGGTGCGCAACCTGATCGGCTTCTACGAGGCGGGCGATCTGGTCGGCTTCAAGGACTTCCCGAACGTCGCGCGCGCGCTCGAGGCCTTCGTGGCGCGCCCCGCCGTCGTGGCGGGGCTGGGCATTCCGAAGCGCGGCTGAGCAGCCTCAGTTGCTGCTGCCGGACAGGTCCATCAGCATGCGCGAGAGCAGGTAGAGCCGCGGCACCACGCTCTCGACTTCCGCGTATTCCTCCGGCGTGTGGATGCCGCCACCCACGATGCCGAAGCCGTCGAGCACCGGCACGCCAACGCCCGCCACAAGGCTCGCGTCGGCCGCGCCGCCGCTGCTCTCGATGGTGAGCTTCTTGCCGATCTCGGCGTAGATGCCTTCGGCCATGGTCACCAGCTTGTCGGACGCGGGCGAGCGCGGCATCGGCGGCAGGCCGCGGATCAGGCGCACGCGCACCTCGGTCTCCGGAATGAGCTTGTTCTGCGAGATGCGGACCAGGTCCTTCTCCACGCGGTCGAGTTCCTCGGGCGTGGCGGCGCGCACGTCGCCCTTGGCGCTGGCCGTCGCGGGGATCACGTTGGTCGGGCCGTTGGCCGTGAGCACCGTGAAGTTGACGGTGGTCTTCTTCGCCGTGTCGGCAGTCTTCGACAGCTGCAGCACCTGGTGCGCCACTTCCATCGCCGCGTTGCGGCCCGCCTCGGGCGCCACGCCCGCGTGGGCGGCAAGCCCCTTCACCTCGACGAGCGCGGTGGCCGAGCCCTTGCGCTCGACCACGAGGCCGTCGGCCGGGCGGCCCGGCTCCAGGTTCAGCGCCACGTCGTGCTGCTTGGCCACGCGCTCGATGAGCGCGCTGGTGCCAACGGAGCCGGTCTCTTCGTTGGTGTCGAGCAGGAAGGTGATCTGTCCATAGTCCTTGAAGCCGATCTGCTGCAGGATCTTCAGCGCGTAGAGGCCGGCCACCACGCCGCCCTTGTCGTCCATCACGCCGGGGCCGTAGGCTCGGCCGTCCTTGATGTAGAAGGGCTTGGCCGCCGCCGTGCCTTCCTTGAAGACGGTGTCCATGTGCGCGAGGATCAGGATCTTCTTCTTGCCCTGGCCCGTCAGCGTGGCCACCACGTTGGTGCCGGGATGCGGATCGGCCGGAAAGGTCTCGATGCGCGCGCCGAGCTTGCGCAGTTCTTCCACCGCCAGCTCGCGCACCTTGGCCAGGCCCGCGGTGTCGGCCGATCCCGAATCGATGTTGACCATCGTCTCCAGCATCTTCAGCGCGCCGTCCTTGCTCTGCGTGGCCGCATCGAGCACGCCCTGGTGCGGCTTCTGGGCCATCGCGCTGCCGGCGAGGAACGCGCATGCGAGCGCGGCGCACTGGGCGACGGCGAGCATGCGGCGGCGGGCGGGTGCCGCGGATTTCACGGCCGAAGGAATCGGGAAGGGAGCCGGGGAAAGATGGCGCGAGTGAGTCGTCATGTTGTCCGTTCTGTTGATGGAAAGCCGGGAGAGGCGCGGCAGGCTACCACCCGCCTCGCGAACGGATCAAGCTCGCGGCGCGGGCGCTGCCGCCCGCACTCTACATACGGCGCAGGCACCTCAGCCGGGAAAGTCTTCCCCGCGCAGCTCGATCGGCTGGCCGTGCGGCGTGCGACCGGCCGCGTGCTCCCAGGCGTGGCGATAGCGGGCGAGCTCGTCGCCTGAGCTGGCGCCCTTGCGGGCCACAAGGCCCTCGAGCGCCGCGAGCCAATGGCGGTAGTAGGTGGTGCCGTTGTCGGGATCGCCCGCTGCCTGCGCAGTTGCGATCTGCACGGCCAGCGCCTCGGCCCATTCCGGCCAGGTAAAGAGGCCGCGCTCGTGCAGCGCCAGCGTCATCGCGAAGGCCTGCGCTTCCCAGGGGGCGTTGAAGACGGGACCGTCGGCGTCGCGAGGCATGCCGGGCGAAAGAGGCATGCCGCTCATGCCACCGCCTCCAGATAGCTTTCCCACGCATCGACCGACACCGAGAGGTTCTGGCGCGGCGCATCGTCGCCCCACAGTTCGGCTTCGTCGAACTCCACCGTGTAGAGCCACTGCGGCTGCTCGCCGAGCCCCTGCGCGTTCGTGTCGGCGAACACGTGCGCGCCATGCACGTGGACGATGGTGCCGCGCTTGCCCTGCACATAGCCCGGCAGCCGCGTGTGGTGGTCGACCTTGCCCAGGTGCATGCGCACCGGCTGGCCCGGCGCGAAGCGTGCCGGGGCCGGCGCCGGTCGTTCGGTGGGCGAGCCCTTGGCGAGGACGGCGGGCACATTGGCCGCCTGCAGTACGCGGGCCACGGGCGCGGCCGCGTGGCGCATCTCCCCGCTCTCGATCTCGTCCGGAAAGACCTGTCCGCGCTGCAGCATCAACTGCTCCAGCGCGGCGAGCCATATCTGGTAGTAGCTCAGTTCGCGATAGTCCGGCAGCGTCTCACGCACGGCACGGCTCGCGTCGATGTTCCACGAGCCCGTCGCGCCCATGGCCAGCACCAGCGCCAGCGCGCGCGGCTCCCAGTCGGCGTGGAAGAGATCGCCTTCGGCTTCGGGCACCACCTTGCCGAAGCCCGGCTGTCCGCCGAGGTCGGCATTCGTCACGTAGCTCATGCGGCGCTCCCCGCTTCGACAGGCGCGCCGACCAGCCGAGTGCCGATCATCGAATCGCGCGAGACCAGCGCGGCAAGCTCTTCTTCGCCCAGGCCTTCGGTGCCGGCGGGTCGCTGCGGAATGACGAGGTAGCGCACCTCGGCGGTCGAATCCCACACGCGGATGCGCGTGCTCTCGGGCAGCGCGGTGCCGAAGTCGGCGAGCACGCCGCGCGGATCCTTCACCACGCGCGAGCGGTACGGCGCGCTCTTGTACCAGGTGGGCGGCAGGCCCAGCACCGGCCACGGGTAGCAGCTGCACAGCGTGCAGACCACCATGTGATGCAGCTCGTCGGTGTTCTCCACCGCCACCATGTGCTCGCCCTGCCTGCCCGTGTAGCCGAGCGAGGCGATCGCCGCGGTGGCGTCGGCCAGCAGCCACTGCCTGAAGGCCGGATCGACCCAGGCCCTCGCCACCACCCGCGCACCGTTGCGCGGGCCGACGCGGGTCTGGTAGGTGTCGATCAGCGCGTCGAGCGCGGCGGGGTCGATGTAGCCCTTCTGCGCGAGCACGCTCTCGAGCGCGCGAACGCGCAGGTCCATCTCGCCGAGTTCGCTGTGTTCGTGGCCGTGGTCGTGATCGTGATGCTGGTGGTCGTCGTGGGGGTGGTTCGGGCTCATCCGGGCGATGCTACGCCCGGGCACTTAAAATTCGAAGCCTCCCGCCAGATCCCCCCGGAAGCCCCTCCCCCATGACCTCCACGCCCGCCCGCCCCGTCCGCTCCCAGTACGAAGATTTCATGCGCCATGTCGACACCCATGGCGTCTTCAAGAGCGACCGCACGGGCACGGGCACCAAGAGCGTGTTCGGCCACCAGATGCGCTTCGACCTGAACGAGGGCTTCCCGCTGGTCACCACGAAGAAGGTGCACCTGAAGTCCATCATCCAGGAACTGCTGTGGTTCCTCACCGGATCGAGCAACAACAACTGGCTCAAGGAGCGCGGCGTCACCATCTGGGACGAATGGGCGCGCGAGGACGGCGACCTGGGCCCGGTGTACGGCGTGCAATGGCGCAGCTGGCCCACGCCTGAGGGCGGCCACATCGACCAGATCGCCGAAGTCATCAAGACGCTGAAGACCAACCCCGATTCGCGCCGCATCATCGTGAGCGCGTGGAACGTGGCCGAACTCTCGAAGATGGCGCTCATGCCCTGCCACGCCTTCTTCCAGTTCTACGTGGCGCCGCCCCAGGCCGAGGGCGAACGCGGCAAGCTCAGCTGCCAGCTCTACCAGCGCAGCGCAGACATCTTCCTTGGCGTGCCCTTCAACATCGCGAGCTACGCGCTGCTCACGCACATGATCGCGCAGCAGTGCGACCTCGACGTGGGCGACTTCATCTGGACCGGCGGCGACTGCCACATCTACAGCAATCACGCAGAGCAGGTGGCGCTGCAGCTCAGCCGCACGCCCTACCCCTACCCCACGCTGAACATCAAGCGCAAGCCGGCGTCCATCTTCGACTACCAGTACGAGGACTTCGAGGTGCTCGACTACCGGCACCACGAAGCCATCAAGGCGCCGGTGGCGGTGTGAGCGGCGCGAGTGGAATGAGCAAACCCCGCATCAACCTCATCTTCGCCCGCGCCGCCAACGGCGTGATCGGCGTGAACAACACCATTCCCTGGCACATCCCGGAGGACATGGCGCACTTCAAGCAGCAGACCGCGGGTGCGCCGGTGATCATGGGCCGCAAGACCTGGGACTCGCTGCCGCCGCGCTTCCGCCCGCTGCCGGGCCGGCGCAACATCGTCGTCACGCGGCAGGCCGGCTGGCAGGCCGAGGGCGCGCATCGCGCGGGCAGCCTGCAGGAGGCGCTGTCGCTGTGCGAATCGCCGGAGGTCGACACCGCCTGGGTGATCGGCGGCGCGCAGATCTACGCCGAGGCCGAGCCGCTCGCGCAGCGCGCGGTGGTGACCGAGGTCGCGCGCGACTACGAAGGCGATGCCTACGCACCGGAACTCGATGCCGCCTCCTGGCGCGAGACGCAGCGCGAATCGCATGTCTCGGCCAAGGAAGGCCTGGGCTTCAGCTTCGTGACCTACGAGCGCGTCGCCCCCGCGACGAAGTGAAGCGATGAACGGCCCCGCTGCGCACCGGCCGACCCTGCCCGGCCCGCGGCGCCGTTCGGTGGTGGCGGGCGCGGCACTGCTCGCGGGACTCGCGCCGATGCGGGCGCTGCAGGCCGCGGAGCCTCTGGAGCCCGACGAAGAGGCACTCTTCATGACGGGCGTCGCGCGCCCAACGATCGACGGCCGGCTAGAAGTCGACATCCACGCCTGGATCTTCGAGCGCGAACGCCGCTGGGGCCTCGACACAGCCCTCGCGCGCTATCTCGGCCTGAGCCTGAAGAAGCTCTCTCCCACCGCGCGCCTGCGCTTCAGCCAGCGCACGGCGCTGTTCCATGCGGAATCGGAAGAAGACAAGGTGATCGACGTCGCCTTCGACAACAGTTCCGATCGCGTAACGATGCCCGCCTCGGGCAAGGACGGCCGCACCAACCTCCGCATCGTGATCGACGTGCCGCGCGCACCGTTGCTGCCCACCTCGCCCTCGCCGCGCGAGTGGGTGCAGTTCCATGGCGTGACGGGCCCGGGCGAGCTGCTGCACCGCTTCAGGGGCCAGGCGCTCGTCGTGCCCGCGCAGGGCGTGTCGGTCATCTCGGACATCGACGACACCATCAAGCGCACGCAGGTGCGCGACCGGCGCGAGATGCTGCTCAACACCTTCGCGCGCCGCTTCGAGGCGGCACCGCGCATGGCGGGCTGGTACCGCGAACTCGCGAAGACACCCGACACGCGCTTTCACTATCTCTCGGCGAGCCCCATACAGCTCTACCCCGCGCTCTCGGATTTCATCCGCGCCGCGGACTTTCCCGCGGGCAGCATGCACCTGCGCGAGAGCACGACCTGGCGCACGCTGATTCCCGGCGAAGACGATTCGCGCGGACACAAGCTCGGCGTGATCGAGCGGCTGCTCGCCGAATTTCCGCAGCGGCGCTTCGTGCTGGTGGGCGATTCGGGCGAGGCCGATCCCGAGATCTACGCGCAAACGTTTCGCTCGCATCCGCAGCGCATCGACAGCATCGTGATACGCGACGTGACCGGCGAGAGCCGCACCTCCGATCGCTATCGCGCGACCTTCGAAGACATCGATCCGGTCCGGTGGCATGTCGTGATGCCCGACACCACCGCGTGGCCCGTCCAGGCCGTCAGCTAGCGGCGCGACGACGCGAAAAACTGGTCAGCCCACGGGCAGGTTGCCGGAAACAAACTGGCACCTTCGTCGCCTCCACGGCGCGAAAGGAACACTTCGGTACACGCGAAGAAAGGCACGCGCAGCGCAGGGTTTAGACAACGCTAATTGTTTGTGCGCACAATGTCCGCAACGCCCTCAACCAAAAGGAGACGGCTCATGTCCATGGAATTTCTTCGGGCTATCGCCGAGCAGAAATTGCCATATGTCATCCACACGCCGGCGGACATCGACAGGGTCCGCGTGCTGCGTGCGGCGGAGTTGGTGACGGCCTTCATCCCGCCTTCGGATCGCGCCCCCGACGTGCGCGCGATTCAGCAGCTCGCCCAGGTCGAATCGATCACGGCCAAGGGCAGACTGGCGCTCAACAAGGCCACCTCGGCATTCATCGAACTCTAGGCAAACGCGGAAAGCGCCGCGGCGTTTTCCTCCGCGCAAGCCCCCTCTTTCATGCCGCCGCCATGGCTGCGGCGCCTCCATTCCGGCTGTTACAAATAGCCCTCTTTTTTCGCGTGCACTGACCGGCCCGCGAACATTCCACGCCCCTCCTCTCATGCCATCCGCGCGGCCGGATGCGCCTGCTCGCGCGCCGATTCGGTAGCACGCCGGCCATTTGCATGTCAATTACGTGACGAAACCCTCAAAAGAGGAGTTTTTGGGTACGCAATCTCTTGCTTTTTCATCGGCTCCTACCCGTGACATGGGGTACCTACCCAATTCTGGGGATTGTTAGCAGATATCTCGATTTGTATCTTTCGTGCCGTCTTTGATGCATTGCCGGGACTGCAACGGCAACGGACCGCGCGCCGCCCGACCAGGCGACGGGCGTCGAAAACCGCAACGAGTGTTCTTGTCACATCAACCTTTTCTGAGAGCGAAAAATGTCGAATAGCCTGCAAAAATGGGTTGGACGCAATCGTCCGCCGCGCGTCCAGATCACCTACGACGTCGAGATCGGCGACGCAGTCGAGAAGAAGGAGCTGCCGCTGGTGGTGGGCCTGCTGGCCGACCTGTCCGGCCAGCCCGAGCAGCCGCTGCCGAAGCTCAAGGAGCGCCGCTTCGTCGAGATCGACCGCGACAACTTCGACGGCGTGCTCGGCAACATCTCGCCGCGCCTCGACCTCTCCGTGCCCGACACCATGAAGGGCGACGGCAACCTGAAGATCGAGCTGAACTTCAAGGAGTTCGCCGACTTCCATCCCGAAGCCATCGTGAGCCAGGTGCCCCGCCTGGCCAAGCTGCTCGAGGCACGCCAGCAGCTGCGCGACCTGCTCGCCAAGCTCGACGGCAATGACGAACTCGACGGCCTGCTCGAGCGCGTGGTCCAGAACAGCGAAGACCTGAAGGCGGTCCAGAGCCAGGCCAGGGCCGAAGCCGGCGCCGCTTCGACGCAAGCCGCCGCGGCAGCGCCCGAAGCCGCGCAGACCCAATCGTCCCCCGAAGCCGAAGCACCGGCAGCGTGATCAACCACGCCGGCGCCGCGCCTGCGCGCGACCCGGCACTTCATGAATGGTGATAGAGATGGCCAACAAATCCAAGGCAGCCGAAGCCGGCAGCGCAGCAACCACCGTCACGACCAGTGACCTGAGCCTGCTCGACAAGATCGTCTACGAAGGCAACATGACGACGGAGCCCTCGCAGGGCGCCTACGCGAAGAAGCTGATCGGCCAGCTGGCTTCGCAGATCCTCGACGAAGGCATGAAGACCAGCCCCGACAAGGGCGTGGTCACGCTGATCAACGAGCGCGTCGCCGAAATCGACCGCCTGCTGACCGACCAGCTCAACGCGATCCTGCACGCCGCCGAGTTCCAGGCCCTCGAAGCCTCGTGGCGCGGCCTGCACGACCTGGTGTTCGGCACCGAGACCGGCAGCAACCTCAAGCTGCGCCTGCTCAACGTGAGCAAGAAGGACCTGCTGAAGGACCTGGAGACCGCCGTCGACCACGACACCAGCGTGCTCTTCAAGAAGATCTACGAAGAGGAATACGGCACCTACGGCGGCCACCCCTATTCGCTGCTGATCGGCGACTACTACTTCGGCCGCCACCCGCAGGACATCGCCCTGCTGGAGCGCATCTCCCGCGTGGCCGCCGCCGCGCACGCGCCCTTCATCGCCGCGGCCGCTCCCGCCCTGTTCGACTTCAAGTCGTTCACCGAGCTGGGCATTCCGCGCGACCTGTCCAAGACCTTCGAGAGCGCCGAGCTCGCCTCGTGGCGCGGCTTCCGCGAATCGGAAGACTCGCGCTACGTGTCGCTGGTGCTGCCCAGCTACGCGGCCCGCCTGCCCTACGGCGCCAAGACCATTCCCGTGGAGAACTTCAACTACGAGGAAGACGTGGACGGCACCGACCACGGCAAGTACCTGTGGGCCAACGCGGCCTACCAGCTGGGCCTTCGCATCACGCAGGCGCACTCGCTGTACGGCTGGACCACCGCCATCCGCGGCGTGGAAGGCGGCGGCAAGGTCGACGGCATGGTGGCCCACGCCTACAAGACGGACGAAGGCGACATCGCCCTGAAGCCGCCGACGGAAGTGACCATCACCGACCGCCGCGAGAAGGAGCTGAGCGACCTGGGCTTCATCGCCATCGTCAATTCCAAGGGCTCGAACACCGCCACCTTCTTCGGCGGCCAGACCGTGAACAAGCCCAAGGTGTACGACAAGGACGCGGCCAACGCCAACGCCGCCGTGTCGGCCCGCCTGCCCTACATCCTGGCCGCGTCGCGCTTCGCCCACTACCTGAAGGTGATCGTGCGCGACAAGATCGGCAGCTTCCAGACGCAGGCCGACATGCAGAAGCACCTGAACAACTGGGTCGCCAACTACGTGCTCGTGAGCCCCTCCGCGCCGCAGGCAATGAAGGCCAAGTACCCGCTGAGCCAGGCCCGCGTCGACGTGACCGAAGTGCCGGGCAAGCCGGGCTCGTACCGCGCCATCGCCTTCCTGAAGCCGCACTTCCAGCTCGAGGAACTCTCGGCCTCGATCCGCCTGGTGGCCGACCTGCCGGCCGCCGCGGCCTGACGCCCCACAACTTCTACGTCGACATACAGACAACCTGAAAGAACACGCACATGCCTATCTATCTCAAGATGCCAGGGGTCAAAGGTCAGACCCAGATCAAGGGCCACGAAGACCAGATGGAAGTCCAGAGCTTCCAGTTCGGTGCCGGCCTCGCCGTGACCGCGGGCACCTCCAACCAGGAACGCACCGCAGGCAAGCCCAGCTTCTCCGAAATCACGGTGACCCGCACGACCGACTCCGCCACGCCCCAGCTGCTGCAGAAGCTCGCCGGCGGCGAGGTGCTGGCGGGCGACACCGTCATCACCTTCCCGCGCGAGGACAAGAGCGGCCTGCTGCCCCTGATGGTGGTGACGCTGACCGACGTGATCCTCAGCGGCTTCTCGGTCTCCAGCGGCGGCGACCTGCCATCTGAAAGCATCTCCCTGAACTACGCGGCCATCAAGGTCGAGTACACGAAGCAGAAGGAAGAAGGCGGCCAGGAAGGCGTCGCACCGTTCGGCTGGGATATCTCGAAGAACGTCGCGGCCACCTGATGATGGCCCGACGCTGACACCCGGCGCCCACCGTGTCCGAACTCGTCAAAGGGGGCGTCGCCCCCCTGTTCGACCGGCTGGCGTCGCCTCAGCAGTCCGAGCATGCCCGTGGAGGCGCGCATCTCGAGACGATGGAGTCCGTGCAGGACTCCATCGGCCGGGAGCTGCGCCGGCTGTTCAACACGCGCTCGCCGCTGTCGGCGGACGAGTACGCGCAAGGCAGCGGCACGGTGCTGGAGTACGGCATTCCCGATTTTTCCTCGCTCAGCGCACAGAACGCAGCCGACCTGCAGCAGTTGGCGGCGCTGCTGCGCACGGCCGTTTCGCGATACGAACCGCGCCTCACCGACGTGAGCGTGGAGGTGAGCGCCGCGGCCAACCGGCACGAGGTGGCGCTGGTGCGCATCGGCGCGCAGGCGCGCGCCGGGCTCGCCCTGCGCCGCGTGGACTTCGAGATGCTGCTCGGCGCGCCGGACAGCCTGATGAAAGTCGCCTGACGTGTCCGACATACAGCACAGCGACCTGCTGCAGTACTACAAGCGCGAGCTGTCCTACCTGCGCGGACAGGGGGCGGACTTCGCGCAGCGATATCCCAAGGTCGCATCGCGCCTCTCGCTGCACGGCGGCGAATCGCTCGACCCCCACACCGAACGGCTGATCGAGTCGGTGGCCTTCCTGTCGGCGCGCGTGCACCGCGACCTCGACCAGGAATTTCCCGACGTCGCCTACGCCCTGCTCGACAACCTCTGCCCCTCGCTGGTGCAGCCCCTGCCCTCGATGTCGGTGGCGCAGTTCGGGCTCGATCCCGCGCAGGGCAAGGTCACCGCGGGCTTCCGCGTGCCGCGCCACACCGTGCTGCATGCGCGCACCTCGCCGCACGCGCCGGGCGCCTCGTCGCAGGACTGCCGCTTCCGCACCGCCTGGGACACGCTGCTGTGGCCGCTGCGCATCGCGCACGCCGCCATCGATGCCGACGCGGTGCTGCGCCTGGTGCTCGAATGCGAGGCCGAGGCGGATTTCTCCGCGCTGGAGATCGAAAGCCTGCGCATCCACCTGCAGGGCGACTGGATGACCACCATGCCGCTGTACGACGCACTGGTGTCGGGCGTGAAGTCGGTTACCGTCATTCCCGAAGGCGGCATGCCGCAGGTGCTGCCGGCCGACGCATGGCGCGAGGTCGGCTTCGCCGAGGGCGAGGAAGTGCTGCCGCAGCCCGCCAACGCGCAGCCCGCCTACGGCCTGCTGCAGGAGTACTTCGCGTTCCCGCGCAAGTTCCATTTCTTCGACCTGCATCACCTGCGCTCGCGCCTGGGCAGCGGCAGGCGCTGCGAGCTGGCGTTCCAGCTCGACCGCTCAACGCGCGCGCTGCGCTACATCGACGCCGAGAACTTCCAGCTCGGCTGCACGCCCATCGTCAACCTGTTCCCTCGCGTGAGCGAGCCGCTGGCGATGGACCAGCGCCACTACGAATACCTGCTGGTGCCCGACCGCCAGCGCGACGCCACCACCGAGGTGCACTCCATCGTCTCGGTGGTCGCCTCGGACCCGGACGCCGACAAGCCCGTCGACGTGCCGGGCTTCGCCGCGCTGGGCCACGTCGACGGCGCCAGGGGCACGCAGGAGGCGGTGTTCTGGTCCGCGCGGCGCGAGCCCTGCCTGCGCCAGAACATTCCCGGCACCGACGTCTTCCTGTCCTTCGTCGACCAGGGCAAGGCGCACACCCGGCCCGCGCAGCCCGTGGTCTACGCGCACCTGCTGTGCACCAACCGCCGCCTCGCCGAGCAGGTGCCCGTGGGCGCGCGCCTGCTGGCCGAAGGCCCGCCCCAGCCCACGCACGTGCGCTGCCTCTACGAACCCACCGCCCAGCGCGACCCGCCGCTGGGCAGCGAGACGCTGTGGCGGCTGGTGTCGCTGCTCACGCTCAACCACCAGTCGCTGGTCGATGGTTCCACCGGCCGCGAGCAGCTGCGCGAGATGCTGCTGCTGTTCGCCTCCGACAGCCGGCGCGACCATGCGCAGATCCGCGGCATCGCCGGGCTCACGGCGCGCGGCGTCACCGCGCACGTGGGCACCGAGGCCTGGCGCGGCTACTGCCGCGGCACGCAGGTCACGCTCGAATTCGAGGACGACGCCTTCGTCGGCGGCTCGCCGCTGATGATGTCGGCGGTGCTCGCGCGCTTCTTCGCGATGTACACCTCGGTCAACTCCTTCGTGCGCCTCGCGGTGCGCAGCGGCGAGGAGATTCGCAAGCAATGGGCGCCGATGACGGGCCGTCAGGTGGTGCTGTGATCGTCGAGGAACTCAGCGCCCGCCCGCAGGACTTCAACCTGTTCCAAGCCATCAGCCTGCTCGAGCGAGCCACGCCCGACGCGGTGCCCGTGGGCCGCTCGCAGGGCCCGCGCGAACGCGAGGCCGTGCGGCTGCATGCCTTCGTCTCGCTGGCCTTCGAGGCCAGCGACGTGCGCGCAGTGGGCACCCGCGCGCCCACCGGCGAGCCCTGGACGCTCACCACGCCCGCGCTTTCGCTGGCCGGCAGCGGCGGTCCGCTGCCGATGCCCTTCACCGAGATGCTGCTGGAACGCCGCCAGCAGCGCGACCACGCCACGGCGGACTTCCTCGACATCTTCAACCACCGCTTCCTGGCTTTCCTGTACCGCAGCCGCCGCAAGCACCACGTCGCGCTCAACCCGCAGTCGCCCTCGCGCTCCACGCTGGCCGCCACGCTCGACGCCGCCAGCGCGCTGGGCCTGCGCGCCGGCGTGCGCGCACCCGACGGCTCCGCGCTGTGGCTGCGCCATGCCGGCCTGCTCGGCGGTGCGCCGCGCGGCATGACGGCGCTGCTGGCGCTGCTGCGCGACCGCCTCGGCGTGCAGGTGGACGGCACGCAGTTCCGCGGCCGCTGGCTGACGCTGGAGCCCGATGCATCGGCACGGCTCGACATGCGCCAGCCGCTGGGCAACGGCGCCGTGCTCGGCAAGCGCGTGTGGGACCAAGGCGCCGGCATCCGGCTCGTCTTCAGCGAGCTGAGCCAGCAGCGGCTGCGCGACCTGCTGCCGCGCG
The DNA here is from genome assembly GCF_003965815.1 of Variovorax gossypii. Taxonomy (GTDB): domain Bacteria; phylum Pseudomonadota; class Gammaproteobacteria; order Burkholderiales; family Burkholderiaceae_C; genus Variovorax; species Variovorax gossypii. The sequence continues at coordinate 192,613 of NZ_RXOE01000009.1, forward strand.
GTGCCGACCACGCGCTCGCCAAGTGGCTGGTGCGCCGCTTCATCCCGCAGGACCTGAAGGTCGAGATGGAACTCCGGCTGGCGCCCGCCGAGAGGCGCAGCAGCGTGCTCGGCGCCGCCAACCCCATGCGCCTGGGCTGGACCTCCTGGGTCGCCGGGCCGGGCTTCCGCGGCACGCTGCCGCCCGTTCAACACACCCTGACCAGCGACGGCGGCGACGCGCCCCACGGCTGATCCGACCACTCTCTTTTATGGACATCGACATCCGCACCCTGCTCGGCCGGCTCAACCCGGAATGCAAGCGCGCCATGGAACAGGCCGCCGAGCTGTGCGTGCAGCAGACGCACTACAACGTCGACATCGAACACCTGCTGATGAAGCTGGTGGACAACGAGGCGCCCGACCTGCGGCTGGTGTTCGGCCGCTTCGGCATCCGGCCCGACGCGGTGCGGGCGCAGCTGCAGAAGTCGCTCGACACCTTCAAGCGCGGCAACGGCCGCACGCCGAGCCTGGCGCCCGATTTCGCGCCGCTCTTCCAGGAAGCCTGGCTCATGAGTTCGATGCTGCTGGGCCAGCAGCACGTGCGCTCGGGCACGCTGATGCTGGCGCTGCTCGAGGTCGACCGCCTGCGCGGCCGGCTGGTCGACGCCGCGCCCGCGCTGCTGCAGATTCCGCGCGGCTCGCTGCGCGACGAGCTGGCCGGCCTGCTGCAGTCCTCTCCCGAAGACGCGGCGGGTGCGGCACTGGCCGCCGCGCCGATCGCACCGGCGCCCTCCGCTCCCGCAGTGAACCAGCCCGCCGCACCGCAACCCGCGCCCGAAGCCGGCGCGATGCAGATGCCCACCGCGCGCCGCAGCAGCTCGGCCACGCCTTCGCTCGACCAGTACACGGTCGACATGACACAGCTCGCGCGCGACGGCGCCATCGACCCCATCCGCGGCCGCGACGGCGAGATCCGCCAGATCATCGACGTGCTGCTGCGCCGCCGCCAGAACAACCCCATCCTCACCGGCGAGGCCGGCGTGGGCAAGACGGCCGTGGTCGAGGGCTTCGCGCAGCGCGTGGTGCAGGGCGACGTGCCGCCCGCGCTGCGCCAGGTGTCTGTGCGCTCGCTCGATCTCGCGCTGCTGCAGGCGGGCGCGGGCGTGAAGGGCGAGTTCGAGAACCGGCTCAAGTCGGTCATCGCCGAGGTCAAGGCCTCGCCCACGCCGGTGATCCTGTTCATCGACGAGGCGCACCAGCTCATCGGCGCGGGCGGCGCCGAGGGCCAGGGCGATGCGGCCAACCTGCTCAAGCCGGCGCTGGCGCGCGGCGAACTGCGCACCATCGCCGCGACCACCTGGGCCGAGTACAAGAAATACGTCGAGCGCGACCCGGCGCTCGCGCGCCGCTTCCAGGTCGTGAAGGTCGAGGAGCCCAGCGAGGAAGTCGCCATCGACATGCTGCGCGGCATGGTCGAGACGCTGGAGAAGCACCACGGCGTGGAGATCGTCGACGACGCGGTGCGCGAGGCCGTCAAGCTCTCGCACCGTTACATCACCGGTCGCCAGCTTCCCGACAAGGCCATCAGCGTGCTCGACACCGCCTGCGCGCGCGTGGCCATCGGGCAGAACGGGCTGCCGGCCGAACTCGAATCGGCCGCGCGCGACATCGCCACGGGCGAGAGCGAACTGCGCGTGCTGCGCCATGAAGCGGCCACGGGCGGCGACCACCAGGAAGCCATTGCCGCACTCTCCGCGCGGCTCGACACGCTGCGCCAGAAGCACAAGCGCCTGTCGGACAAGGTCGACGAGGAAAAGCACGCGGTGATGGAAATCGTCGCGCTGCGCCGGAAGATCGCCGACAGCCTGCGCAGCGACGCGCCGCCGGCCGACGAGGAGAACGACCCCGCCCTGCTCACCGCCGCGCTGCGCCGCCTCGAGAAGGGCCTGGAGGCGCTGCAGAACGACGAGCCCATGGTGCCCGTGTGCGTCGACGGCACGATGGTGGCCGAGGTCATCTCCGGCTGGACCGGCATCCCGGTCGGCAAGATGATGACCGACGAGCTTCACACGGTGCTCAACCTGAAGGAAAAGCTGGCCGAGCGCGTGGTCGGGCAGGACGACGCGCTCGACGCCATCGCGCGGCGCGTGCGCACCTTCCGCGCCGATCTCGACGATCCCGGCAAGCCCGTGGGCGTGTTCATGCTGGTGGGCCCGAGCGGCGTGGGCAAGACCGAGACGGCTTTCGCACTGGCCGACCTGCTGTACGGCGGCGAGCGCAACGTCATCACCGTGAACATGTCGGAGTTTCAGGAGGCGCACACCGTCTCCAGCCTCAAGGGTGCGCCGCCCGGCTACGTGGGCTACGGACGCGGCGGCGTGCTCACCGAGGCGGTGCGCCGTCGGCCCTACAGCGTGGTGCTGCTCGACGAGATGGAGAAGGCGCATCCCGATGTGCTGGAGCTGTTCTTCCAGGTGTTCGACAAGGGCACCATGGAAGACGGCGAAGGCGTGCAGATCGACTTCAAGAACACGCTGATCCTGCTGACCTCCAACGCCGCGCAGGACGTGATCACGCAGGCATCGCAGGGCGGGCGCAGGCCCGATCCCGAGGAACTCGTGGAGCGGCTGCGCCCCGAGCTGCTCAAGCAGTTCAGCCCCGCCTTCCTCGGCCGGCTGGCGCTGGTGCCCTATCACCATCTGGGCGACGGGCAGATCCGCTCCATCGTCAATCTCAAGCTGGGCAAGCTGGCGCGGCGCTTCGCGCTGAACCATCACGCCGAGTTCACCTGGGACACGCAGGTGGAAGACGCCATCACCGCGCGCTGCACCGAGGTGGACAGCGGCGCGCGCAACATCGACCACATCCTGGCCCACGCGGTGCTGCCCGAGCTCTCGCGCCAGGTGCTGGAGCGCATCTCGATGGCCGCCGCCTTCACCGCGGTGCACATGGGCGTGGGCGCCGACGGCGCCTTCGCCTTCGGCTTCGAGCCGTCCACGCTGAGCTGAACCGAGCCGACGAAGCAATGAACATGCGCGAAGGCTTCACCCAGCACGCCGCCTTTCTGACGGTGAAGACCGCGTTCGGGCCCGACACGCTGCTGCTGGAATCGTTCCAGGCCACCGAGGGCCTGTCGCAGCTCTTCGCCTGCTCGCTGACCATGCGCTCCTCCGACGACGCGCTGGATTCCGCCACCGTGATCGGCACCTCGGCGACGGTCGTGCTGCAGCGGCCCGAGAAGGAAAGCCGCTTCTTCAACGGCATCGTCTCGCGCTTCACCTACATGGGCAGCAACCGCGACTTCGCGACCTACACGCTCGAACTCGTGCCGCGCATGTGGCTGCTCACGCTGGGCCGCGACCGCGTGATCTACCAGAACATGAGCACGCCGGACATCGTGCAGAAGGTGCTCGGCGACTTCGGCGTGAGCTTCGCGCTACAGCTCAGCGGCACCTACACGCCGCGCGAGTACTGCGTGCGCTACGACGAGACGGCCTTCGACTTCGTCTCGCGCCTGATGGAAGAGGAAGGCATCTTCTACTTCTTCACCTTCGCGGACGGCGAGCACACGCTGGTGCTGGCCGACGCCAACTCGGCCTGTACGCCGTGCCCGCACGCCGACAAGCTGGTCGTGCGCAGTTCCGAGGAAGGATTCGCGCATGCCCACGCCGTCACCCGCTTCGAGTCCGACGCGCGGCTGGTGACCAAGGGCCAGGAAGTGGACGACTACGACTTCCTCACGCCCGACACCAGCCTGCTGAAGAAGGTCGAAGGCAAGACCGGGCGCGGCACGGACTACGAATACCCCTCGCGCGTGCCGCTGTCGGCAGGAGAGCCGCGCGCGCGCACCCGGCTGGAGGCGCACCAGAGCGGCAGCCAATCCGGCCGCGGCGACAGCCATTGCCACTACCTCACGCCCGGCACCACCTTCACGCTGGAAGAGCATCCGCGCGCGGACCTCAACGCGCAGCACATGGTCCACAGCGTGCGGCACCACGCCGATCTCGAGCACTACGGCAACAGCTTCGAGACCCTGCCTCCCGCTCTGCCCTTCCGCCCGCCGCGCCTCACGCCGCGGCCGGTGGTGGCCGGCAGCCACACGGCGCGGGTGGTGGGCCCGGCCGGCGAGGAAATCTGGACCGACCAGCACGGGCGCATCAAGGTGCAGTTCCCGTGGGACCGCCTGGGCAAGAAGGACGAGAAAAGCTCCTGCTGGATCCGCGTCTCGCAGATGTGGGCCGGCGAAGGCTGGGGCGCGCTCTTCCTGCCGCGCATCGGGCAGGAGGTGCTCGTGAGCTACGTCGATGGCGACCCCGACCGGCCGCTGGTCTCGGGCAGCGTCTACAACGGCACGCACGCCACGCCGGTCGCCCTGCCGGGCAGTTCCTCGCAAAGCACCATCCGCTCGAACTCGACGAAGGGCGGCGGGGGCTTCAACGAGCTGCGCTTCGAGGACAAGAAGGGCTCCGAGGAGTTCTACCTGCACGCGCAGAAAGACATGCTGGTGGAGATCGAGAACGACCTCACCACCACCGTGAAGGCCGGCAACGAGCTGCACACCGTCACCAAGGGAAATCGCACCGTCAAGGTCGACACCGGCAACGAGACCCACTCGGTGAAGGGCACGCGCGCGCTCGACGTCACGGGCAACGAGACGCACGACAACAAGGCCAACTTCACGCAGACGGTCACGGGCAACTACGAGCTCAAGGTCACGGGCAACCTGGTGATCGACGTGTCGGGCACTCTGCTCATCAAGTCGGCCCAGACGCTGGACCTGAAGGCCGGCACCGACCTGGGCGCCAACGCCGGCCTCAACTTCAAGGCAGAAGCCGGCGTGGCGCTGTCGGCCAAGGGCGGCGCCACGCTGTCGAACGAGGCGCCTTCCATCAGCAGCAAGGCCTCGGGCATGAACTCCGTCGAGGGCGGCGGCATGGTCACGCTCAAGGGCGGGCTGGTGAAGATCAACTGAGCGGCGCCATGGCACTTCCTTCCTCCCTCCCCGCCAAGGACATCGCCGCCCTTCCTGCCGCCGTGGTGCGCGAGACGCTGGACGACGCCGGCCGGACGGTGGCGCGCGCCTCGTTCGTGGGCGAGCTGCCGCACGGGCCGATGCAGGTCTTCTCGGCGACGTGCAAGCCCGTGCTCGACGCCTCCTACCAGGCCGGCCTGCCCCACGGCGCGATGCGCATGTACGACGAACGCGGCCAGCTGCTGCAGGAAACGCAGCGCCTCGGCGGCCTGGCCGAAGGCGTCACGCGCAGCTACTACCCCAGCGGCAAGCTGATGCAGACGCTGCAGCACGTGCGCGGCGTGCAGCACGGCGAAGCGGTGTCGTATGCCGAGTCGGGCGACGTCACGGCGCGGCTGCCCTACGCGGCAGGCCGCCTCGAAGGCGAGGCGAGCTACTTTCACGAAGGACGCATGGTACGGCGCGAGCGCTACCGCGCCGGGCTGCTCGACGGCGAAGTCACCGACTACGCGCCGGGCGGCGGCGTGGCGCAGTCGTCGACCTACGTGGCCAACGTGCTGCACGGCCCGCTGCGCCGCTACTGGCCCGGCGGGCAGCTGATGGAAGAGATCGCCTACCGCCAGGGCAAGCCGCACGGCAAGCCGCGCCGCTTCGACGAGGCGGGCCGCGAGATCGTGGAAACCGCCGCGTCGCCGGGCTTCATGAAGAGCCTGGAAAAGCTCGTGAGGGGAGGCTGAACCATGGGCATGCACGTCTGCATGGGAGCCACGCTGCAGTGCAGCTTCGGCGCGGCGCCGTCCAACCTCGTGGTGCTGCCCGTGAGCAGCGTGCTCACCGGCGGCACGCCGGGCGCCAACATCATGGACAACAAGCCGATCGTCAACATCCTGCCCTTCGGCACCTGCAACAGCATGTCGAACCCGATGGTAGCCGCGGCCACCGCCGCCGCGCTCGGCGCCTTCACGCCCATGCCCTGCATCCCGGTGACTGCCGCGCCCTGGGCGCCCGGCTCGCCCACGGTACTGGTCGGCAACATGCCCGCGCTGCAGGACAGCTCGAAGCTCGCCTGCAACTGGGGCGGCGTGATCCAGGTGGTCGCGCCCGGGCAGTTCACTTCCATGGTTCCCTGACACGAACGACGAACGACGAACGACGAACGACGAACGACGAACGAGCGGCACACACCGACCACCCCATGTCCCAATACGTTTTCACCATGAGCTCGCGCATGGTCGCCATCACGGCGGCCTGCCTGGTGCTGCTGTGCGTCCTCCTGTTCCTGATGGGCGTCGAGATCGGCAAGCTGCTGGCGCCCGCGCCGGTGCCCGCACCTGCCCCCGCGGCGGTGGCGCCTTCACAGCAGCAGCAACAGCCGCTGCCGCAATCCCCTTCGCCTTCCGCGCCGGCACCCGCTCCCGCGGCCCCCACCCAATGACCAAACCCACTCCAAGCATGTCGAACAACGCACGACACCTCACGGGCATGCACAACGCGCTGCGGCGCCTTGCCCTTCCTGCCCTGCTGGCTCTGGCCGGCCTCAGCGCGGGCACGAGCGCCCTTGCCGCCGGCGAAAGGCCCGTGGCGCAGGGCACGCTCGCTGCACCTGCTGCTGCCGCTGCCGTGGTCGCGACGCCCGTCGTCGCGGCGCCCGCAGCCCCCGCGGCCGCCACCTTCGCGGTGGAGCCTGCCGCCGCGCCCACGCCGCCCCCGGTGCTCACCAACGGCCTCGTGCGCGTGCCCGACGGCCGCCTGCTCGCGCCTGACATCGCCCGCATCGTGATGCGCGGCGAGCTGGTGGTGGCCATGCTCAAGGTCGACACGCCACCCTTTTTCTTCTTCGACGACGGCGGCCAGTGGACCGGTCTCGAGGTGGGCCTCGCGCAGTCGCTCGCCAAGGAACTCGGCGTGAAGCTGCGCTTCAACCGCGAGGCCGGCACCTTCAACGCGGTGGTCGACCTGCTGGCCAACGGCCAGGCCGACCTGGCCATCAGCAAGCTGTCGCGTACGCTGGCGCGCTCGCAGACCATCGCCTTCAGCGACGCGTACCTCACGCTGAACCACTCGCTGATCCTCAACCGCGTGAAGTTCGCGCAGCTCTCGCGCGGACGGCCGCTGCCGGAGGTCATCCGCAACTTCGACGGCAGCATCGGCGTGATCGCCAAGTCGTCCTTCGCCGACTACGCGCGCACCAACTTCCCGCACGCCAAGGTGCAGGAGTACCCCACCTGGAACGACGTGCTGGTGGCCGTGCACAAGGGCGAGATCGTGAGCGCCTACCGCGACGAGTTCGAGGTCAAGCGCGTGCTCAAGGCCGACCCCACCGTCTCGCTGGTGCTGCGCACCGTGACGCTGAAGGACCTGGAGGACACGCTGGGCATCGGCGTGGCCGTGACCGACACCACGCTGCTGGCCTACGTCAACCAGTTCCTCGCGCAGCGCGCCGAGAAGCTGGACATCCAGAAGGTGCTGCAGGCACTCGACCGCTGAACGGCACAGGACACGCAAACCATCATGAATACCTCCAGGATCTACGCCTTCGTCCTCAACCCGTGGGTCGTGATCATCAGCCTCGGCGCCGGTGTCGCCTTCGGCATGCTCGCGCCCTTGCTCGCCACGCCGCTGGCCTTCGTGGGCGACATCTATGTCGACCTGCTGAAGATGATCACGCTGCCCTTCATGGTCTCGGCCGTGATCTTCAGCCTGCAGCGCCTGTTCCGCGACGGCGGCACGGCCAGCCTGCTGGGCCGCGTGGCGCTCGTGTTCCTCGGCTTCTCGGCCTTCGTGGCCATCGCGGGCGCGGTCACGCTGCTGATTCTTCGCCCCGGCGAGAACCTGCCCGCCAGCACCATGCAGACCTTCGGGCAGATCGTGGGCGGCGACCTCAGCGCCAGCGACACGGCCATGAACCTGCGCGGCGTGGACGAGGTCAAGAAGACCGCCAGCTTCGCAGACATGCTGGTGAGCCTGGTGCCCGCCAACATCTTCTCGGCGCTGGCCAACGGCGACACGCTGAAGACGCTGGTGTTCGCGCTGCTGTTCGGCCTGGCCGTGGGGCATGTGCCCACGCGCATCTCCGACGGCCTCACGCAGGCGCTGGAGACCGTCTACCACGCCTGCCAGACGCTGATGCGGTGGCTGAGCTTCCCGCTGCCGGTGGTGCTGTTCTGCATGAGCGCGGCACAGCTGGGCAAGACCGGCATAGAGCCGCTGAAAGCGATGGGCGCCTTCGTGGTCGCCTTCCTCATCGTGTCGGCGCTGCTGCTGGCGGTGGCGGCGATCATCATCTGGAAGCGCTCCAACGGCACGCTGGGGCAGACGCTCAACGCGCTGCGCGGCCCCTTCGCGCTGGCGCTGGCCACGCGCAGCAGCGCCACCTGCATGCCGATCATGATCGAGAGCCTGGTCACGCGCCTGGGCTTCGCGCGCTCGCGGGTGGAGCTGCTGGTGCCGCTCACGGTGTCGCTGCTGCGCATCGGGCCGGTCGTTTACTACGTGTGCGCCACGCTCTTCATCGCGCAGATCTACGGTCGCTCGCTCACGCCGGTGGAGATCGGCATCGTGCTCACGTCCTCGGTGCTCGCCGGCTTCGCCTCGGCCGGCATGACGGGGCTGGTGACGGTGTCGCTCATCGGCATGACCTGCACCTACCTGGGCCTGCCCTTCGAGGCGGCCTTCATCCTGTTCCTGGCGGTGGACCCGGTGTGCGACATGCTGCGCACGCTGGTGCTGGTCATCGGCAACACCGCCGCCGTGGCCGTGGTGTGCCCACGGCCGCTGAAGATCTAGGGAGCGCGCCTTCATGTCACGCATAGGCGTTCTCGGCGGCATGGGTCCATCGGCGACGGTGGACTTCATGGACAAGATCATCCAGCTCACGCCGGCCACGCGCGACCAGGAGCACCTGCCGGTGATCGTCGCGAACCTGCCGCACGTGCCGGACCGCTCCAGCGCCATCCTGGGCACCGGGCCCGACCCGCTGGACGCGCTGCTCGCCGGCATCGACGTGCTCAACGACGCCGGGGTGGGCGTGATCGCGATTCCGTGCAACTCGTCGCACCACTGGTATGCGCAGATCGCGGCGCACAGCCGCGCGCCGGTGATCCACATCGCGCAGTCGTGCGTGGCCGCCATCGCGACGGCATCGGACGACCGGCCGATGCGCGTCGCGGTGCTCGCCACGCGCGGCGCGCTGGCCTCCGGCTTCTACCAGCATGCGCTGCGCGAGCGCGGCATCGACTTTCTCGTGCCCGACGCAGACACCGGCCAGGACCACGTGGACGCCTGCATCCGCGCCGTGAAGGGCGGCGACATCCAGGCCGGCGCGACCGCGTTCGGGCTCGCGCTGCAGGCGCTGGCCGCCACGGGCGCCACCGCCGTCATCATGGGCTGCACCGAACTGCCCATCGCTGCGCAGGCTGCGCACGCCGCCGAACACACGCCGCTGACGCTGGTCGACAGCTCGCTGGAGCTGGCCCGCGCCACGGTCGCATTCGCGCTCGACAAGGGATGGAACAAGCCGACATGGGTTTCCTGACGCGCATGTCCCACAGCCTGCTCGCCCTGCTCCTGTGCATGGCGGCAGGCGCCGTCGCGGGCGTGTATGCGCCCGCGCTGGGCGACGTTGCGTACACGGCGGCACAGGTCTACCTGGCGATCGTGAGCATGGCGGCCATTCCGCTGCTGGTGGTGGCGACCTTCTTCGGCCTGCGCCAGACCATGGGGCTGCCCTTTCCGGGACGGCGCATCGCGATGATCGCGGGCCTCGCGCTGCTGCTGGTGGTGAGCTGCGCGGCCACCGGGCTGGCGCTGGGCTGGGTGAACGCACCGGGCGCGCACCTGGACGCCGAAGCGCGCGAGCACCTCGGCGAACTGGTGCAGCGGGCCGGCGACGGCGGCGACATCGAGATGCGCCTGCACGACAGCGGCACGCAGGCCACGCCCATCGAGCGCCCGCGCGCCACCGTGGTGCCCGACAACTTCTTCCGCGTGCTGGCCGAGGGCCGCTCGCTGGGCATCCTCTCGTGCGCACTGCTGTTCGGACTGGCCTTCGCGGCGCTGGCGCGCACGCAGCACGCGGCCCTGAACCACATGTTCGAGGGCATCTACCGCACGCTCGAGCTCATCATCGCGCGCGCCAACATCCTGCTGCCGGTGGTGGCCTTCGGCATGTCGGCGCATGTGCTTTCGCAGACCGACGCGCTGACCATCCGCGCCATGAGCGGCTTCCTGCTGCACTTCGTCGTGCTGGTGGCGCTGCTGGGCGCGCTGGCCATCGCGGTGATCCACCGGCGCGGCAACCAGCCGCTGGCCGAGGTGCTGCAGCACCTGAAGACGCCGATGCTGGTGAGCCTGATGTCGTCGAGCACCACGGCCAGCATTCCGCACACCATCGAGGCGATGAGTGCGCGCCTGGGCTTCAGCCGGGGCATCGTGGAACTGGTGGTGCCCACGGCCTCGGTGTTCCTGCGCGCGGGCTCGGCGCTGTACTACGTGCTGGCGGCGCTCTTCGTGGCGAACCTCTACGACCGCACGCTCAGCGCGGCCGACATCGGGATGATCGGCACGGGTGCGACCATCGCGGCCTTCGCCTCCGCCGGCAACAGCAGCCTCACCAACGTGGGCTACGCGGGCATCGTGCTGTCGATGCTGCAACTGCCGATCGAGGCAGCGCTGGCGCTGTTCCTGGCCATCGACCTCATCTGCGAGGGCCCGCGCAACCTGCTGACGCTGCTGGCCACCTGCGCGCTGATTTCCGTGGTGTCGGCCGGCCTGCCATCGGAGCGCGTGGCCGCTCCGGTCGCCGACGTGGCACCCGCGCAGCCGCTGCGCTTCGTGCTCACGCGCGGCAACGTCATGCTGCTCACCGGCTGCAGCGTGCTGGCCTCCGTGCTGATCCTGCTGATGGGCATCGCCGTGGGTGCGCGCCAGGCGCAGGCCTCGGCCATGCAGCACGCCACCGCCGCCGCGGCGAACCCAGGAATTTCGCGATGAACCGGACGAAGACATTTCTCAAGTGGATGGCGGCGCTGCTGCTCGCCTCGCAGCTGGCCGCGTGCGGCAGTCTCTTTCCCAAGGGCACGCGCGTGAGCTGGAACGAGCTCACGCTGTCGGCCGCGCCCGGCGCCAACCAGAACAGCCCCGTGGCCGTCGACGTGGTGATGGTGCTGGACGACGCCATGCTCGCGCGCGTCACCGAGCTCACCGCCGCCAAGTGGTTCGGCGCGCGCGCCGACCTGCAGAAGACCTTTCCGCAGAGCCTGTCGTACCTCTCGTGGGAGCTGGTGCCGGGCCAGACGATCCGCGTGCCCGCCAGCGCCATCGGCTCGCCGCGCGTGGCGGCAGTGCTCGTCTTCGCGAACTACACAACGCCCGGCGCGAACCGCATCCGGGTGGAAGACCTCAAGGGCTCGATCGTGGCCCGCTTCGATGCACAGAGCTTCGACGTGTCCACCGCGCCACGCTGAACAACACGGATTCCTTCAAGTGAACAAAGAACTTCAATACAGCCGCGCGGGAGAACGCCATGTCTGACCTGCACCGCGCCGCCCCCATCACCGACCGCGTCGAATGGCACGAAGGCATGCTGCTGTCGCCGCAGCACTTCCAGCAGTTCTCCGCGCGCATGGACTCCCTCGTCGCCTGGCAGACGCTGGCCGCCGCCCCCTTCAGCTGGGGCGTGCGCCGCCTTGTGTTCGACCAGGGCCTGCTGCCCGCCGGGCTGCTGCGCGTGCTGGCGCTCGAAGCCATCCTGCCGGATGGCACCGCCGTGGAGTACTCGGCCGCCGAGGCCGTGCACGGCGCTCTCGAGCTGTCGCTCGCACCGCATGCGGAACGGCTGGCCAACGAGCCGCTGGACATCTACCTCACGCTGCCGGTGACCGGTCCCAACCGGCATCGCGCCGCGACCGTGCGCTTCCGCTCGGTGGCCGGCGCGCCGGTGGAAGACGCGGTGTCCGACGCCGAGCCGGCGAACATCCCGCGCATGCTGCCCCGCCTCGCGCTCAGCGCCGGCACGGTGCCGCCGGGCACGCACGTGCACCTGCGCCTGGGCCAGGTGTTCAAGGACAACGAGGTGGTGAAGCTCGGAGACGCGCAGCCGCCGCTGCTGGAGGTGGCGCGCGACAACCCGCTGTGGACGGCTGCCTCCGCCCTGCTCGGGCAGCTGCGCGGCAAGGCCGCCTTCGTGGCCAAGCAGACGGCCGTGCCCTCCTCGCGCATCGACGACCGCCTCGCGCACCTGGAGCTCAAGGACCGGCTGCGCAGCCTGCTGTCGGGCCTGCCGCATGCGGAGGCCGTGCTGCGCACGCCGCACCTGCATCCGCTGCCGATGTACTGGTCGCTGTACGCGCTGCTGGCCTCGCTGAGCCTGCTGCGTCCCGGCGGCGTGCCGCCGGTGCCGATGGACTACGACCATGCCGATCCTTCGCGCGTGTTCCAGCCGCTGCTGCTGGCGCTGCGCGATGCGGTGTCGGAAGTGAGCCAGGAGTACCGCGAGCACAAGTTCGATTTCCGCCAGGGCGCCTTCGAGACCACGCTGCAGCCGCAATGGGTGGCCGGCGCGCGCATCGTGGTCGGCCTGCGCGGCCAGTCCGACAAGGATCTGCTGGCCTGGATGGACAGCGCCATCGTCGGTTCGCAGTCGGCCTACCCCTCGCTGCGCGAGCGCCGCGTGCTGGGCGCGGTGCGCCGCTCCATCGAATCGGCCGACGAGCTCGGCCTGCGCCCCGGCTCGGGCTACCTGCTCTACGCGATCCAGACCAGCGCCGCGCTCACCGTTGCGGGCGAGCTGCTGGTGATCGCGAATGCCAACGAAGGCGCCACCGCCCAGCCGCCGCAGGAAATCGTCCTGTTCATCAAGGACTGAAGCCATGGCACGCAACCTACCCGAGCTGGCCGTCGACGACCACATCACCCGGCAGTTCCGCGCCTTCTACGACGAGATCGTGAAGGCGCGCGACCGCACCGCCGAGTCGCGCGAGACCGACATCGACATGGTGGCGCAGACGCTGGCCCGCCACCTGGAGAACCTGCTGGAGCTGCAGTCGCTCGAGTCGCGCCGCGAGAGTACGCGCTTCGAGCTCGAGAACGTGGCCGACGCGCGCTACCTCAAGGCCGCGCTGGCCGACGAGATCCTGCTGCACACGCCGTGGATCGGGCGCGAGCGCTGGACGGCGCACCTGCTGGAGTCGTCGCTGTTCCGCACCAACATCGCGGGCGACCTCGTCTTCAGCCGTATCGAGGAGCTGCTGTCGGGTCGCGAACCGTCGAAGCGCGACATCGCGCGGCTTTACCTCTTCGCGCTGGCGCTGGGCTTCCAGGGCAAGTACCGTGGCGGCGGGGAGGAAGCGCGCCTGCTCGGTTACCGCGAGGAACTGTTCCAGTTCGTCTACCAGCGCCCGGCCGACTTCTCGGGCCGCGACCGCGTGGTGTCCGAGCGGGCCTATGCGAGCACGCTCTCGCACATCGCGCCGCGCAAGCTGCCCACGCTGAGCCGCTGGACGGTGCTGTTCATGCTGGGCGTCGCCACGCTGCTGGCGGTGTCGGAGCTGCTGTGGCTGTGGCAGTCGTGGCCGGTGCGGCAGGTGCTGCAGCCGGGCGCGGTCGACGTATCGGGGGCCTACCAGCGATGAACGACCTGCACCACCCAAGGAGCATCAGGAGGTCGTCGACATGCTGACGGACCAGCTCTTCCTCATTTCCATCGCGGTGCTGACGCTGGTGGTGCTGCTCGTGCTCGGCATGGTGCTGTACTTCGCGGCGCGCCGTTCGCACGCCAAGCCCTCGAGCGACCCGAAGGTCGCGCGCATCCGCTTCGATTCGCTGCGCAGCTCGTTCCGCCAGGCGGTGGAGCTGATCGAGGGCAACATCGCCTCGCGCGCCGACCGCTACGGCATCCCGTGGATCATGCTGCTCAACGAGGGCGACGACCACCGCCAGCTGCCCATCGAGCAGTCGGGCGTGGCGAGCGCGCTGAGCACCGAATCGGCCTCGGCCGCGACCACGCAGGGCATCTCGTGGCACTTCTTCGACCGCGGCGTGGTCATCGACATCCAGGGCGCGTACCTCGGCTCGCCGGACGACGACGACGCATCGGAGAAGCCGTGGGACGAGTTCCTGGGCATGTGCCGGTCGTACCGTCCGCAGCGGCCCTTCGACTCGGTGGTCATCACCATTCCGGCGGCGCTGCTGCTCGACGACAGCACCGACGGCCGGCTCGAGCTCTCCAAGCGCGCCAAGCTCGCGCACCGGCGCCTGTGGCTCGCGCAGAACCGCTTCGCGATGCGCTTCGCGGTGTACGTGCTGGTCACCGGCGCGGAGCACCTCGAGGGCTTCAGCGCCTTCGCGAGCGCCCTGCCCGAGCCGCTGCGCGCGAGCATGCTGGGCTGGTCGTCGCCCTACGACCTGTCGACCACTTACCAGCCCGCATGGGTCGACGAGGCGGTGGGTACCGTGGTGCGTTCGGTGTCCGACGTGTCGGCCGAGCTCTTCGCCACCGGCACCGAGCCGCAGGGTGCCGGCCCGCAACTGCTGCTGCCCTCGCGCATCGAGGCGCTGCGCAGCCAGCTGCAGCTGTACGTCGACGAGCTGATGCGCCCGAGCGCTTACCACGAGCCCTTCTTCTTCCGCGGCATCTACCTGACGGGCGACAGCGGTGAATCGGCGCAGACAGTCGCGGCGATCGACTCGGAACATGACGCCTACGGCCAGAAGGACCTGGAACCCATCGGCGGCGACCTGATCGCGCAGCTGATGCGCCAGCCGGCCTTCCTGCGCGACCTGTTCGAGAAGAAGATCTTCCTCGAATACGGCCTCACGCGGCCCTCGCGCACGCAGACGCTCACGCGCCCGGTGCTGCACCGCGCGCTGCGCTGGGCGGCGGTGCTCTTCCTCGGCGGCTGGGGCATCGGCCTGATGGTGGCGACCTGGCAGCTGAACAGGCACAACGCGACGCTGGTTTCCGCCCTCTCCCAGCTGCAGCACGACGCGCAATACCGCATGCGCGCGCTGCAGCGCGGCGAGACCATTCCCACCGCGTGGTACCGCAACAAGGCGCTGTCGCTGCTGGCAATGAACGAGCGGCTGCGCACCGACGGCACGTATTCGTTCTTCATGCCTGGCTCCTGGCAGCCCTTCGACGACCTGAACGAGCGCGTGATCGAGCGCATCGAGCGCGAGTTCGGCGACATCGCGGTGAGCACGCTGCGGCGCGAGCTGATGGCGCGCGTGAGCCAGCTCAGCGGCGTGGAGCAGGACGAAGCCACCGGCGAATTCATCACCGGCGCGAGCTGCGGCCTGCCGCCCAGCTTCAAGACCATCGGCGATGCGCCGCGCAAGAACGGCCTGCTGGTGGAAGACCAGCCCGAGTTCGGCGCGCTGCAGCGCTACCTGGGTTCCGTCGAGCAGCTCGACGCCGCGCTGCAGGCGGTGGAGCGCCTGCGCCAGCCCTCCACGGGCAATGCCGACGACCTGCGCGTGGCCGTTCGCTACGCACTGGGTGCCGAGCTGCCGGCCGACCTGAGCCGCAATCTGCGCTATTTCAGGCAGGCGGCCGAAGGCAATGCGCTGGCCATTCCGCTTGCTCCCGTGCAATCGGCGTTGCGCTGCGCGCTCGACAAGGGCACGGCGCAGCTGGATGCACGGCTCTTCGTCAACAACGAACTACTGGTGTCGGAGCAGTCGCTGGCGCGGCTGCTGCCCTCGCTCGCGAGCACCGGCACCTTCGCACGCACCACGGCCAGCTACCGCGAAGTGATCGCCGCCATCAAGGACCAGGAAGACCTCGTCGCCTCGGGCAAGGGCGGCTGGATGCGCCAGCCGGTGCTGGTGCTGGGCGCCTCCTACGACCGCACGATCGCGCGCATCGAGCAGAACCGGCTGCTGGGGCTGGAGCCTGCCGACGCCGTGCGCTCGCGCGCGCAGGACGCCTTCCAGAAGTTCCGCGCCGAGTTCAACCTGCGCTTCGGCGGCTCGCAGCCCGGCCTGGTGTGGCAGGACAAGGAAGGCCGCTTCGCGCTCGCACCCGAGCGCATCGCGCTGCGCGACGCGCTCACCGCGCTGCTGGCGCAGCCCTTCATGGCCGCCGCGCGCGACCGAGAACTGCCCGGCGCCGGCATGCGCGGCATGGCCGCATGGGACCTGCCGAGGCTCGACCAGGCGCTGGCGGTCGGCGACATCCGCAAGCGCTACATGAGCGAAGGCATGCAGGCATTTCCGGCGACGCTGCGCCCCGGCATCGAGGCCGCGTTGAACGCGCACTTCGCGCAGCTGGTGGTCGACCAGGTCGCGGAGGCCGCCAACGGCATGAGCGACGGGGGCCGCGCTACCGACACGCAGGCCGCCGCCTACGAGGCCTCGCGCCAGCGCCTCGCCAAGATCCAGGCGCTGCTGTACGAGCTGGGCGCGGGCGCCCGCGCCGAAGATCTGCGCGCGATGATCTCGCGCGACGCGCTGCAGCGCCTCGAGGCCGTGGACGAGGCCTTCAACCAGTCGGAGCTGTACGCCATGCGCGGGCGCGACTTCCAGGGCTGGCGCGGCGAGCGCGGGCCGATGCTGGTAGCCTTCGGCGTCTCGGACGCGGGCTCGCTCGCGGCCTACCTGGGGCAGCAGTTCAACCGCACGGAAGCGCTGGGCAAGCTGGCCGACGGGTACATCGCGGCGCTCGACGGCGCGGGCGCCGGCTCGGTGCTCGCGCAGCGCTGGCAGGCCATCAACCGCGACCTGGAGCGCTACAGGCTGAAGAACCCGAACAGCAGCCTGCTGCTGCTGGAGCAGTTCCTCGGCACGACCGGCGCCGAGATCGACCGCGAGACCTGCGGCGTGAAGCTGGCCGGCAAGGCGCCGGCCACGCGCATCGGTGACTACTTCGCGGACCGCCACCAGCAGATCTACAGCGCACTGCTCGCGCGCTGCCAGGAACTGCAGTTCGGCGACCAGCAGGAGCTGTGGACGCAGTTCTCCACCCGCTTCAACCGCTCGCTGGCCGGCCGCCACCCGTTCGGCCCGGCCACCGGCCGCGCCTTCGAGCTGGCGGACCCGGCGGACGTGAACGACCTGGCCCGCGCCTTCGACCCGCTGGCACGCGCGCTGAAGGAGAACCGAGGCATCGATGCCGGCGGCACGCGCGGCCCCGGCATGCAGGGCGCGGGCGCGCGCCGCTTCGCCGAGCAGTTCGGCCGCGCGCGCGACTTCCTGCTGCCGCTCTTCCCCACCGAGGACGGTGCCGCGCCGGGCTACGACCTGAGCGTGGACTTCCGCGCGAACACCACGGCCGAGATCGAAGGCAGCAAGATCATCGACTGGTCCTTCGAGGTCGGCGACCAGGTGCTCCGGCTGCGCGACGCGCCGCGCACGCTGCGCTGGGAGTACGGCATGCCGGTGGCGCTGGTGCTGCGCATCGCGAAGGACTCGCCGCTGATGGCGCGCGCCGACCCGCAGCAGCACGCGCTGATCACCGACGGCCAGACCGTCTCCTTCCGCTTCGCGGACCCGTGGGCGCTGTTCACGCTGGCCCAGCGCCAGCGCGAAGGCGACCCGGCGCAGCGGCCCGACGGCCGCTCGCAGCTGCTGAAGTTCGAGTTTCCGCTGGTGGCCCAATCGGCCGGCGACGCTGCCCAGGCGCCCGACGGAGGACGCGCACGCGTGTTCCTGCGCATCGCCGCCAGCCCCGCCGGCAAGAAGAACGCCCTGATCTGGCCCACCGCTTTCCCCACGCGCGCTCCCGAATGGAACATGCCCTGATGGCCGCCCTGCTGTCCCCCTTGAATGCCGATGTCGACGAAGCCACCGGCGGCTTCGCGCCGGACCTCACGACCTTTCTCTCGCCGCTGGAGGGCCCCGAAGGCCCGGCCGGCCCCCCGCTGCGCTACGACCCGGTGTGCGCCCGCATCCGCGAGGCACGCACGGAGGAAGACGCCAGCCTGCCGATGGGCGAATGGACCCGCCCGCTGAAGAAGGCCGACTGGCGCACCGCCGAGATGCTGTGCACCGAAGTCCTGCAGCGCCGCAGCAAGGACCTGCAGATGGCCGCCTGGCTCACCGAGGCCTGGGTGCACCGCCATTCGATCGACGGGCTGGGCGCGGGCGCGCGCCTGCTCGAAGGGCTGGCGCGCGAGTTCTGGGAAGACGTGCATCCGCGCATCGGCGACGACGGCGACGCCGACATGCGCACCGCCACCTTCGTGTGGGTCAACGACACCATCGCGCAGGTGCTGCTGATGCGCGTGCCGCTGCTCGAGTGGCCGGACTTCTCCCCGCCCTTCATCACGCTGGCGGACTGGCAGCGTGCGCTGACCAGCGAGTACGGCGCCGGCGCCGCCGGGGCGGCGGGCAACGCCAAGGCAAAGGCGAACGAAGTGGCGGAGGAGCCGAGCGCGCAGACCGTGTCGCGCCAGGACATCCTGGACCACGCCGCGCGCGACCTGCGTGCGCTCGCCGCGCTCGACGATCGCGTCGCCGTGGCCGCAGACGCATGGCGCAGCCTGGAAGCCCTGCTCGACGAGCGGCTGGGCGTGGACGCGCCCAGCCTGTCGAAGGTGACGGAGATGCTCGCCCGCATGCGGCAGGCGTTGCGCAGCCTGCTGCAGGGGCGCGATCCGCGTGACGAAGAGAAGCCGGAGATGCCGGCGTCGACCGGCTGGATGCCGGACGCCGAACCTGCGCCAGCCGCAACCCCGATGGACGACAACCACATGAGCGACGCTCCTTCCCCCTCCTTTCCTCCCTTTTCCTCCGAAGCGCTCCCGCAGGCCATGGCAAGCGGCCGCATCGGCAGCCGCGCCGAGGCCTACCAACTGCTCGAGCTGGCCGCCGCCTACCTGATGCGCGAGGAGCCGCACAGCCCGACGCCCTACCTGGTCAACCGCGCGGTGGCATGGGGGCGCATGCCGCTGCCCCAGCTGATGCAGGAGGTGCTGCGCGAGGACGGGGACCTGAATCGCTACTTCTCGATGATCGGCGTCAGGCCGGACCTCTAGAGCGCACCCGTTTCCTTCAATACGTCGTCAACGTCATGGCTACCTCCACTCCCCTGTTCAATGCGCTCGCGAGCGCCAAATTCACGCACAAGTACGAAGTCGTCTGGGTCGAGCTGTCCGGCGCCGAGTTCAACACCAAGACCAAGGCCTGGCTCAAGCTGCTCGGCAAGGTGATCGGCGGACCCTCCAGCAAGGAGCGCAAGGCGCTGGCGCAGGAGTTCCTGCAGTTCCTCTACGTCTACAAGCAGATGCTGGAGAAGCTCACGCGCGGCACGCATTCGCCCGAGCCGGCGCAGGTGATGCAGAAGATGAACGACTTCAACGCCGAGTACAAGCGGCAGTTCGGCAGCCTGCTGGACATGCCCATCCTGCGCCTGCCCAACGAGCTTGCGTCGGTCGCCGACAGGATGGCCGTGAACGCGGTGCGCCGCGACCTCATCGTGCGCAAGAAGCAGTTGCTCAAGTTCTGGATGGACGGCCTGCGCGACGGTGGCGAGCACCTCGACGACGTGTCGCTCTCGCTGCAGTACATGGGCAACAACGAGCCCGCCAAGGTGCGCCTCTTTCTCGACGTGCTGTGCAAGGACCTCACAAAGATCAAGTTCGGCGATCCGCGTCCGTGGCTGCAGACCAGCGGCACGGTCGAGACCGGCCTCATGCGCGGCGGCGAGAACGGCAAGTTCAGCAAGGTGACCTGGACCGACGAGGAATTCAAGAAGGCCGTGAAGGCCGAGGCCTCCGTGGGCTACGGCGTGCGTGCCACGGGCGAGTGCGTGATCGAGATCACCGGGCTGCGGGCCGAGTTCAAGGCCGATGCGTTCGTCGGCGCATCGGCCAGCGCCGAGGCGGAAGCGAACTACGAGCGCGGCAAGGGCGTGACGGCCAAGGCGAGCGTGGAGGCGATGGTCGGCGTGAAGATCAAGCTCGACGCCAAGATCGACGTGTCCGACATCTTCCTGATCGAAGCCAGCGCCGAGGCGTTCGCGGGCGCGATGGCCAAGGCCGAGGTCGAGTTCAACGCCACGGTCGACGGCGTGAAGTTCAAGGTGGAAGCCGAGGCCTTTGCCGGTGCGCGCATCAAGGGCGAGGCATCGCTCTCCGTGCGCATGTGCGGCTACGACATCATCAAGGGCACGGCCAAGGGTTCGCTGTCGGCGGGCGTGGGTGCGTCCTTCTCGCTGGAATTCGAATCGTCGGCGTTCGGCGGCTCCAAGCTGGGCATCGAGGCCGACCTGACGGTCGGCGTGGGCGCGGGCGGCGGCGGCGAGTTCACCGTGTACCAGGACAACATCGGCCGGGCGTTCAATTCGCTCTACTACAGCGCCTACCTCACCCTGCTGGGACAGTCGAAGGAGCGCGACACCTGGCGTACCTACTTCCGCGACCTGGAGGACAACCAGATCCTGTTCGAGCGGGCCGACAAGATCATCGACGAGGCGCTGACCAGCTGCTACATCGAGTACCAGACGAACTTCACGCAGCTGCAGGCGTGGAAGCAGATGGAGGCGCTGTCCTGCTTCAAGGCCAACAAGCCGATTGCGGATGTGATTGCGCTCTAGGACGAAGACGGCTGGCGGCCGGCAATCGGCGCCAGCCCCGCCCCGCTCAAACCGCCCCGTGCGCCTCCACATACAGCGCATACAGCGAATGGCTGCTCGCCATGTAGAGCCTGTTGCGCTTCGGCCCGCCGAACTCCAGGTTCGCACAGCGCTCGGGCAGGCGGATGAAGCCGATGGGCTTGCCCTGCGGGTTGAAGACTTTCACGCCGTCCATTTCCTCCGACTTGCCGGTGGGCAGGTAGGCCTTCATGCCGCCACCTATGTCGGTGGGCTCGGCCGCGATGGCGCCCGAGTGGCCCCAGCCGCACCAGAGGTTGCCGTCGCGGTCCACGCGAAAGCCGTCGAGCGAACCGGGCCCGTCGGCGTCGATGAGCTTGGTCCTGTTCGAGACGCTCGTGCCGTCCGGTGACACGTCGTAGCTCCAGATGCTGCGGTTGGGCGTGCCCTTCCACTCGACGACGTAGAGCTTCTTCTCGTCGGGCGAAAACGCGATGCCGTTGGGGTTGACGAGGTCGGTGATCACCGCCGTCAGCTTGCCATCGGCGGCGATGCGATAGACGTTGGTCGTGGCCTGCTCCGATGCGGCCTTGCTTCCTTCCCACTCGCCGTTGATGCCGAAAGTGGGGTCGGTGAACCAGACGGTGTCGTCCGACTTCACGACGACGTCGTTCGGCGCATTGAGGCGCTTGCCCTGGTAGCTGTCGGCCAGCACTGTCATGCGGCCGTCCTTCTCGGTGCGCACCACGCGCCGCGTCACCGAGTGCTCGCAGGTGACGAGCCGGCCCTGGCGGTCGCGCGTGTTGCCGTTGGCATAGTTGACGCCGGTCTTGTGCACGCCGAACTTGCCGGTCTTCTCGTCGTACTTCATCAACCGGTTGTTCGGGATGTCGCTCAGCAGCAGGTAGCCGTGCTCGGGAAAGTACACCGGCCCTTCGGCCCAGCGCATGCCGGAGCCCAGTTGCTCCAGCGTGCTGCTGTAGATCCGGTACTTTGCGAAGCTGGGGTCGAGGATCAGCACCGCCGGGTCGGGATAGCGCTGGCTGGGCTTGAAGTCGAAGGACTGCGCACCAGCGAGTCCGCTGAGGGCTGCGGTGCCGACGCCCGCGGCTGTCTTCAGGAATCGGCGCCGTTCGTTGTTGGTCTTGTTCTGCATCGGATGTCTCCTTGGATGGTCGTTCGAGAATGCTCAGTCGGCCACCGCGCCCGACTTCTTCACCAATTCGGCCCAGCGCGGGATCTCCTTGGCCATGTGGTCGCGCAGTTCCTCGGGCGTGCTGCCCACGAGCTCCATCGCGAGCTGGCCGGAAAGCTTGGCCTGCACGTCGGGCTGGTGCAGCGCCTTCACGATCTCGGCATTGAGGCGCTGCACGATGGGCTTGGGCGTGCCCTTGGGCGCATAGACCGCCTGCCACGATGACATCTCGAAGCCGGGAATGCCCGACTCGATCATGGTCGGCAGGTCGGGCACCAGCGCGATGCGCTTGGCGGTGGTCACTGCCAGCAGCTTGAGCTTGCCGCTCTTGACCAGCGGCAGCGCGGCCGTCACCTGGTCGAACATGAAGGGCACCTGCCCCGCCGCCACGTCGGTCAGGGCCGGAGGCGTGCCCTTGTACGGCACGTGGGTGAGCTTCACGCCGATGAGGTCCGCGAACATCTCGCCCGCCAGGTGCGTCGAGGTGCCGGCGCCTGAAGAGGCGAAGGTGCGCTTGCTCTCGTCCTTCTTCAGCAAGGCCACGAGCTCGGCCACCGAGTTCACGCCGAGCTGGCTGTTGACGATGAGCACGTTGGGCAGGCGCGCGACCAGCGAGACGGGCTCGAAGTCCTTCATCGGGTCGTAGGACAGCTTCTTGTAGAGGCTGGCGTTGATGGCGTGCGTGCTGATGGTTCCGCCGAAGAGCGTGTAGCCGTCAGGCGCAGCCTTTGCGACATAGGCCGCGCCGATGCCACCAGCCTGTCCGGGCTTGTTGTCGACCACCACCGACTGCTTGAGGCTCTCGCCGAGCTTCTGGGCCAGCGTGCGGCCCACGATGTCGGTGGAACCGCCGGGCGTGAACGGCACGACGTACACGATGGGCTTGGCGGCAGGCCATTCGGTTGTCTGGGCCGATGCGGCCAATGGAACGAGCGCAGCCGAAAGCAGCGCCGCGGCGAGGCGGATGAAACGCATGTCTTGTCTCCTTGGATTTCTGTGATCGGCGGACTCAGCGGCCCGTGGCCTGGCGCCATGCGGCGAAGTCGTTGCGGCTCTGCTCGTCGGTAGGCGGATAGAGGCCGAGGATGGAGCGGCCTTCGAGCACCTTTTCCTGCACGAAGTCTTCGAAGGCGGTCATCTCGATTGCTTCGGCTGCGACCTCATCGGCGATATGGGCCGGGATGACGATCACGCCCTCGGCGTCGCCGACGACCACGTCGCCAGGGAACACCGGTGCGTCGCCGCAGCCGATGGGCACGTTGATGTCGATGGCCTGGTGCAGCGTGAGGTTGGTGGGCGCGCTGGGGCGCTGGTGGTATGCGGGAAATTCGAGCTTCGCGATGTCGGGGCTGTCGCGGAAGCCCCCATCGGTGACCACGCCTGCCACGCCGCGCTTCATGAGCCGCGTGACGAGGATGCCGCCGGCCGATGCGGCGCGCGCATCCTTGCGGCTGTCGATGACGAGCACCGCGCCCTCGGGGCACTGCTCCACCGCCTTGCGCTGCGGGTGGTCGCGGTCGAGGAAGACGCTGATCTGGTTCAGGTCTTCGCGCGCCGGCATGTAGCGCAGCGTGAAGGCCTCACCCACCATGTTGGGAAGTCCGGGGTTGAGCGGGCGCACGTCCTGGATGAACTGGTGGCGCAGGCCGCGCTTGAACAAGGCCGTGCACAGGGTGGCGGTGCTCACCTTCATGAGCTGGTCGCGGGTGGCGGGATTCACGTGTGGTCTCCGTTGTCGGCTGAAATGAAATCGGGTTGATGGGCGGGTCAGAAGATGTCGGGCTCTGGCACCGGCTTGCCGAAGCTGGTCTCGAGGAAGTCGAAGTCGCAGCCTTCGTCGGCCTGCCTGATGTGGCGGCCGAACATCCAGCCGTAGCCGCGCTCGTAGCGCGGCGGCGGCGGAGTCCATGCGGCCTTGCGGCGCGCGAGTTCTTCGTCGTCGATCTCGAGGTGGATGCGGCGCGCGGGCACGTCGACGGTGATGCGGTCGCCGGTCTGCACCAGCGCGAGCGGTCCACCGACGGCGGCTTCGGGCGAGCAGTGCAGCAGGCAGCCGCCGTAGCTGGTGCCGCTCATGCGCGCGTCGGACAGGCGCAGCATGTCCTTCACGCCCTGCTTCAGCAGCTTGGTCGGGATGGGCAGCATGCCCCACTCGGGCATGCCGGCGCCGCGCGGGCCGGCATTGCGCAGCACGAGGATGTCGTCGCCAGTCACGTCGAGGTCGGGGTCTTCCACCGCTTTCTTGAGCGACGGGTAGTCGTCGAACACCAGCGCGCGGCCGGTGTGCTTCAGCAGGTGCGGCGCACAGGCGCTGGGCTTGATGACCACGCCGTCGGGCGCGAGGTTGCCGCGCAGCACGGCCAGCGCGCCCTCCGCATAGATCGGGTTGGACAACGGCCGGATCACGTCGTCGTCGTAGACCTCGGCGCCTTCGATGTTCTCTCCGATGCTGCGGCCGTTGACGGTGAGCGCCTCTGTGCGAAGGTGGCCGCGGATGCGCTCCAGCATCGCCGGCAGGCCGCCCGCGTAGAAGAAGTCCTCCATCAGGTAGGCATCGCCGCTGGGCCGGATGTTGGCGATGACGGGCACTCGGCGGCTGAAGGCATCGAAGTCCTCGAGGCTCACGGCGTGGCCGGCGCGGCGCGACATCGCGATCAGGTGGATGACGGCGTTGGTGCTGCAGCCCATGGCCATCGCGCAGGCGATGCCGTTCTCGAAGTTGGCGCGCGTGAGCATCTTCGCGGGCGTGAGGTCTTCCCAGACCATCTCGACGATGCGGCGGCCGCAGTCGGCGCTCATGCGGATGTGGTTGGCATCGGCCGCAGGAATGCTCGACGCGCCGGGCAGCGTCAGGCCCACGGCCTCGGCGATGCCCATCATGGTTGCCGCCGTGCCCATGGTCATGCAGGTGCCGTGGCTGCGGGCGATGCCGGCTTCCATCTCGACCCATGCCTGCTCGCCAAGGCGGCCGGCACGGCGCTCGTCCCAGTACTTGAAGGCGTCGGAGCCCGAGCCGAGCACCTTGCCCTTCCAGTTGCCGCGCAGCATGGGGCCGGCCGGCAGGTAGATGAAGGGAATGCCCATGCTGAGCGCGCCCATCGTGAGGCCGGGCGTGGTCTTGTCGCAGCCACCCATCAGCACGGCGCCGTCGATCGGATGGCTGCGCAGCAGCTCTTCCGTTTCCATCGCGAGGAAGTTGCGATAGAGCATGGTCGTGGGCTTGACCATGCTTTCCGAAAGCGAGATCGCCGGCAGCTCGAGCGGAAAGCCGCCCGCCTGCAGCACACCGCGCTTCACGTCTTCCACGCGCTGCTTGAAGTGCGAGTGGCACTGGTTGGCGTCGCTCCAGGTGTTGACGATGGCAATGACGGGCTTGCCCATCCAGTCGGCGTAGCTGTAGCCCATCTGCAGCACGCGCGAGCGGTGGCCGAAAGAGCGGAAGTCGTCGGGCGCGAACCAGCGGGCGCTGCGAAGGGATTCGTAGGGGCGTTTCGTCAAGGGGTTGTCTCCATGGCCGCTGCGTGAAAAGTGCGGCCTTGCCGGCCTTCGCCGGCGTCGTCCGGCGAATTAAAACACTAGTATATTAGTGCGTCAATGACACAATCGCCGGCGATGAGCGCCTCCCCGAAGATCCGACTTGACCGCACCCGCCTTGCCGCGCCGCAGGTGCTGGAGAAACTGCGCGAAGCCATCCTCGCGCTCGAACTCGTTCCCGGAACCGTGCTGCAGCGGCAAGAGTTGGCTGACCGCTTCGGCGTGAGCCAGACCCCCGTGCGCGAGGCACTGCTGAGGCTCAACGAAGAAGGGCTGGTGGACGTGTTCCCGCAGCACGCGACGCTGGTGAGCCGCATCGACATCTCCGCTGCGCGCGAAGCGCACTTCCTCCGGCGCTCCATCGAGCTTGAGTTGGTGCACCAGCTGGCCGTTGAAGAATCACCGGGCCTTGTCGACCAGCTGAAAGGCGTCATCGCCCAGCAGGCCGCGCTTGCGACGTCGCAGCGCTACGGCGACTTCGTCAACGCCGATCGCGCATTCCATCGCCTGATGTACGAAGCCGGCGGCGTGCTCGGTCTCTGGGACCTGGTGGGACGCGTCTCGGGCCACGTCGACCGCCTGCGCCGCCTGCACCTGCCGACCGCCGGCAAGACAGAGGCGATTCTTCGCGACCATCGCGCCATCACGCGCGCCATCGAGGCGAAGGACCCGGACGCAGCCCAAGCCGCGCTGCGCAAGCACCTGTCGGGCACGCTCAGCGCGGTGAACGAGATCTGCAAGCAGTATCCCGACTACGTGATTCCCTGAAAGGGCTTCCCTGCCCTTTCACCCCAGCGCGTCGTTCACCTGCTCCCTGAACTCGCTCAGGCTGACCGCCGCGCCGATCTCCCTCGGCAGCGCGTCGCGCACCGAGAACACGCCCAGTACCTTCGCACCCGCCACCAGCGGCAGATGGCGGAAGCCGCGCTCGAGCATGAGCACCACCGCATCGGACACCAGCGTCTCCGGCGGCACGCAGATCGGGTTGGGCGTCATCACCTCGCGCACCGGCGTGGCGTCGGGATCGAGCCCCTTGGCGAGCACGCGCGTCATGAGGTCGCGCTCGGTCAATATGCCCAGCAGCGTGTCGGGCAGCTCCATGACGAGCACGCTGCCGCAGTTGGCCCGCGTCATCGCGCAGGCTGCGTCGCGCACGCTGGCCTGCGGTGCCAGGCTGAGCACGTGCTTGCGCGAAATCGATTGGAAAACGGTGCGCTCGGCCATGATGCGCCCTCCGTGAGTGCAACCTTGAATGGTGCCGCCGGCCCTTGCTCAGCGCAAGGAGGCGTTGAGCCGTTCCAGCGCCTGCGCGCCGGGACACAGCTGTTCCGGCCCCAGTGCGTTGAGCGGCCGGTCGCAGGTGTTGAGTGCCGTATGAAGGTCGGTGGCCAGCGGGTCGACGTACAGCAGCCCGGTGACCACCTCACCCATCTCCTGATGCCGCTGCATGTAGGCCATGGCGGCGAAACGGTCGCCCGGATCGTAGTCCGGGTGCAGGCTGCGCAGGCGCAGCAGCGTGCCGTCGTGCTGGCGCACGTCCATCACCTCGCCAGGCTCGATGTCGACGGCGATTTCCTCCCGTCCGCTGATGAAGTCGATGCGGCTCACCGCCTCGTTGTGCTCGCGGATGTAGTCGTAGCTCTTGGTGCTGCCCGGATGGTTGTTGAAGGCCACGCAGGGGCTGATCACGTCGATGAAGGCGGAGCCCCCATGGCTGATCGCGCCCTTGATGAGCGGCACCAGCTGCGCCTTGTTGCCCGAGAAGCCCCGCCCCACGTAGCTCGCGCCGAGCTGCAGCGCCATGGCCACGAGGTCCACCGGGCTGTCGGTGTTGACCACGCCCTTCTTGCTCTTCGAGCCCTGGTCGGCCGTGGCCGAGAACTGGCCCTTGGTGAGGCCGTAGACGCCGTTGTTCTCCACGATATAGGCCATGCGCACGCCGCGGCGCATCGCATGCGCGAACTGGCCCAGGCCGATGGAGGCCGAATCGCCGTCGCCCGACACGCCCAGGTACAGCAGGTCGCGGTTGGCCAGGTTGGCGCCGGTCAGCACGCTGGGCATGCGGCCGTGCACGGTGTTGAAGCCGTGCGACGCGCCGAGGAAGTAGTCCGGCGTCTTCGAGCTGCAGCCGATGCCCGAGAGCTTGGCCACGCGATGTGGTTCGATGTCGAGCTCCCAGCAGGCCTCGATGATGGAAGCCGAGATCGAGTCGTGGCCGCAGCCCGCGCAGAGCGTGGAGATCTTCCCCTCGTAGTCGCGCCGCGTGTAGCCGACCTTGTTGGTGGCCAGCGTCGGGTGCCGCAGCCTGGGCTTGGCGAGGTAGGTCATGCGGGCTCCTTCGCACCGGCGGTGCCTGGCGTGTGCGCCATCTTGCCGACATGCGCCTCGATCGCCTGGACGATGAAGCGCGCGGTGATGGGCGTGCCGTCGAAGTGCAGCACCCGCACCAGCTTCGCCGGATCGGCGTCCAGCTCGTTGACCAGCAGGCTGCGCATCTGCGCGTCGCGGTTCTGCTCGACCACGAACACGCGCTCGTGCCTGGCCAGGAACTGCACCACGCTGTCAGGGAACGGAAAGGCCCGCAGCCGCAGCGCATCGAGATGGATGCCGCGTTCTTCCAGCGCCTGCAGCGCCTCGTGCATCGAGGGGCTGGTCGAGCCGAAATAGATCACGCCCAGGTCGGTCTTCCGGGCAGCAGGCTTCAGCACGGGCTGAGGCACCAGCGTGGCCGCGGTCGCGAACTTCTTCAGCAGCCGCTCCATGTTGTAGATGTAGTCCGGGCCGCGCTCCGAATAGCGGGCGTAGGCATCGCGCGTCGTGCCGCGCGTGAAGTAGCTGCCCTTGGTCGGATGCGTGCCGGGCAGCGTGCGCCACGGAATGCCGTCGCCGTCGACGTCCTTGTAGCGGCCGAAGTCGCGGCCGGCCTCCAGCTCCTCGGCGCTCATGACCTTGCCGCGGTCGTAGGCCTTGCTGTCGTCCCACTCGAAGGGCTTGCACAGGCGCTGGTTCATGCCGATGTCCAGGTCGGTCATCACGAACACCGGCGTCTGCAGCCGGTCGGCCAGGTCCAGCGCCGCCGCCGCGTGTTCGAAGCACTCGTGCGGGTCTTCGGGAAAGAGCAGCACGTGCTTGGTGTCGCCGTGCGACGCGTAGGCGCAGCAAAGTATGTCGGCCTGCTGCGTGCGCGTAGGCATGCCGGTGGAAGGGCCGCCGCGCTGCACGTTGATGAGCGTGACCGGAATCTCCGCGAAGTAGGCCAGCCCGATGAACTCCGTCATCAGCGATATGCCCGGCCCCGAGGTCGCGGTGAAGGCCCGCGCGCCGTTCCACCCCGCTCCGACCACCACGCCGATCGACGCGAGTTCGTCCTCGGCCTGCACGATGGCGAAGCGGTGCTGGCCCGTGGACGGGTCCACGCGGAACTTGGTGCAGTACTTCTGGAAGGCCTCGGCAACCGATGACGAAGGCGTGATCGGATACCACGCCGCCACCGTCGCGCCGCCGTACACGCAGCCCAGCGCCGCCGCGCTGTTGCCGTCCACGAAGATCCTGTCGCCCACGCGGTCGGCGCGCCGCACCTTCAGCCCGACGGGCTCGCGCAGGTTCTCGCGCGCGAAGTCGCAGCCCAGGTGCAGCGCCTGCACGTTGGAGGCCAGCAGCTTCTCCTTGCCCTTGTACTGCTCGGAGAACAGCTTCTCGACCACTTCGGGCTCGATGCCCAGCAGGATCGAGAGCGCGCCCACGTAGACGATGTTCTTGAAAAGCTGCCGCTGTCGCGGGTCTTGATAGACAGCGTTGCAGATCTCGGTGAGCGGCATGCCGATCACGCGGATGTCGTCGCGGAACTTCGAGGGCGGCAGCGGCCGCGTGCTGTCGTAGAAGAGATAACCGCCGGGCTCCAGCTCGGCGACGTCGGCGTCCCAGGTCTGGGGGTTCATCGCCACCATCATGTCGGTGCCGCCGCGCCGGCCGAGGTGGCCCTCTTCGGTCACGCGCACCTCGTACCAGGTGGGCAGCCCCTGGATGTTGCTGGGGAAGATGTTGCGCGGGCTCACCGGCACGCCCATGCGCAGGATGGCCTTGGCGAACAGTTCGTTGGCCGAGGCCGAACCCGATCCGTTGACGTTGGCGAACTTGATGACGAAGTCGTTCACCGCCTCGATCTGCTTCATGCCGGCACCTCCTGGCCCTGCGCCTGCCCGGCGAGCGACATCTTCAGCAGGAACTTCTGCATGTCCCACGCGCCCGTGGGGCAGCGTTCGGCGCACAGGCCGCAGTGCAGGCAGACGTCCTCGTCCTTGACCATCACGCGGCCCGTCTTGAGTCCGCCGGACACGTACAGGTCCTGCGCCAGGTTCAGCGCCGGGGCCTTCAGGCGCGAGCGCAGCCCTTCTTCCTCGCCGTTGTCGACGAAGTTGATGCAGTCCATCGGGCAGATGTCCACGCAGGCGTCGCATTCGATGCAGGCGGTTTCGGTGAACACGGTCTGCACGTCGCAGTTCAGGCAGCGTCCGGCTTCCTTGAAGGCGGTGGCGGCGTCGAAGCCCAGCTCCACTTCCACGCGGATGCTCGCCAGCGCCGCCTCGGCCTTGGCCCACGGCACCTTGTAGCGCAGGTCGTTGGAGGTGTCGTTGTCGTAGCTCCACTCGTGGATGCCCATCTTCTGCGACACCAGGTTGGTCATGGGCGGCGGCCGGTCGTCGACCGGCTCGGCGCGCAGCAGCTTGTCGATGGACACGGCCGCCTCATGGCCGTGCGCCACCGCGGTGATGATGTTCTTCGGCCCGAAGGCCGCGTCGCCGCCGAAGAACACATTGGGCACCGACGACTGGAAGGTGCTCGCGTCCAGCACCGGCAGGCCCCACTTGTCGAAGTCGATGCCGCAGTCGCGCTCGATCCACGGGAAGGCGTTTTCCTGGCCCACCGCCACCAGCACCTCGTCGCACTCGAAATACGCGTCGGGCTCGCCCGTGGGCTCCAGCGTGCGGCGGCCCTTGTCGTCGTAGACCGCCTTCACGATCTCGAAGCTCATACCGACGAGCTTGCCGTTCTCGTGCACGAAGGCCTTGGGCACGTGGAAGTTGATGATCGGAATGCTCTCGTGCTGGGCGTCTTCCTTCTCCCAGGGCGAGGCCTTCATCTCCTCGAAGCCGCTGCGCACGATGACCTTCACGTCGGTGCCGCCCAGCCGGCGCGCCGAGCGGCAGCAGTCCATGGCCGTGTTGCCGCCACCGAGCACGATCACGCGCTTGCCGATGCTGCTGACGTGGCCGAAGGAAACGGAGTTCAGCCAGTCGATGCCGATGTGGATGCTCTCGGCCGCTTCACGCCGGCCCGGAATGTCGAGGTCGCGCCCGCGAGGCGCGCCGCAGCCGACGAAGATCGCGTCCCAGCCCTGCCCCATCAGCGCGGTCATCGAATCGATGCGCTCGCCGCCGCGGAACTCGACGCCCAGGTCGAGCACGTAGCCGGTTTCCTCGTCGATCACCGACTCCGGCAGCCTGAAGCGCGGGATCTGCGTGCGGATGAAGCCGCCCGGCTTGGCCTCGCCGTCGAACACCGTCACTTCGTAGCCCAGTGGCGCGAGGTCGCGCGCGACGGTGAGCGAGGCCGGCCCGGCGCCGATGCATGCGACGCGCTTGCCGTTGCTCGGTTCCGTCTTCGGCATGCGCGCGCGCACGTCCTCCTTCATGTCGGCGGCCACGCGCTTGAGCCTGCAGATGGCCACCGGCTCCGGAGCCTGCGTATTGCTTTCTTCCACCCGCCCGCGGCGGCAGGCCGGCTCGCAGGGCCGGTCGCAGGTGCGCCCCAGGATGCCCGGAAAGACGTTGGAGACCCAGTTGACCATGTACGCGTCGCCGTATCGGCGCTGCGCGATCATGCGTATGTATTCGGGGACGGGAGTGTGCGCCGGGCAGGCGTACTGGCAATCGACGACCTTGTGGAAATAGGCCGGGTTGGCAATGTTCGTTCGCTGCAACACGTGTCTCCTGGCTGTCGCCCGGAACCCCGGAGGGGCCGACGAGTGGCTTGTGGCGCTTTTGGCGGAGTATGCGCCGCTCAGGCTGGAGCGCAAGCTTGGTGAAATCCCGCAGCCACCGGGGCCCCGCCCGGGGCCTCACCCAGGGCTCATCCGAGCGCGACGGCGAACAGGGCGTCGATCAGCGGCCGGTCCCTGCGGATGGACAGGCAGCACAGCGAATAGCTGATCGACAGCTGCTCGTCGTCGACGGCGACCGCCACGAGTCCCGGCAGCGGGATGAACTCCACCTGTGTGACGAAGGAAACGCCCATTCCGTTGGCCACCGCGTGCTGGATGGCCTCGCGGCTGTTGATCTCCATCGCGCAGTGCAGGTTCACGTCCTGCTGCCGGCAGGCGCGCTCGACGCGATGCCGGGTCTTGGAGCCGGGCTCGCGCATGATGACCGTCTCGCCTTCGATGTCGCGGGTGGAGATGGACTTTCGCTTCGTCCATGCATGGCCCTCGGGCACCACCGCGACGATGCGCTCCGTGCGGTAGGGCTCGATGTGCAGGCCTTCCGCCCCGGCCGGATCGACGACGATGCCGACGTCGATGCTGAAGTCCTGCAGGCCCTGCAAGGTGGACTCTTCCGACCCGATCGACACCGTGATGTCCAGCGGCGGGTGTGCTTCCTTGAAGTTGCGCGCCAGCTCCATCGCGATGGGCGGCGACACCGCGCCGACGCGCACCAGCCCCACCTTGAGCTTGCGCGCGCTCTGCAGGAAGAGCATGGCTTCCTCCTCCTGCCCGAACAGCCCCTGCGTAATGGCATAGAGCCGCTCGCCCGCTGCAGTGAGCTTCACGCTGCGGCCGCTGCGCAGGAAGAGCTCCACGCTGAAGCGGGTCTCCAGCGACTTGACCTGGTCGGTCACCGTCGGCTGCCCGATGTGCAGGTATTGCGCCGCCGAGGTGAAGCCGCCGGTCTTCGCCACGGCGTGAAAGCATCTGATCGATTTGTAGTACTGGTGGAACATGGATTCGGGCCCCGGGGGCGTGCAGCCTCTCACAGGCGCGCCCGCGCGCGAATGGGCGCTTTCCCCGGGTCGTGATGCCGGCGCGGGCCGTTCATCCATCGGTTTTCGACCATGCGCACACCGGAAATGCGATTGGACGGAACTTCGGGCCGCTTCGACACTGCCTTCACCAAGAAAGAAACGCGCGGCACAGCGCGATGCAGAAGCAGCGAAAAGAGAAGCCACCGAAGCAACCGCCGACACGAGACAAACCCGATGCCCCACGCATATCACAACCCCGTATCCATCCACAGCGGCCGAGGCAGCCTTGAACGGCTCCCATCGATACTCGCCGGCCGCCGCGTCGCGGTCGTCACCTTTCCCGAGGCGCGCGAGCTCGGGCTGGTCGAGCGCCTCGAGAAGCTCCTGCCCGGCTCGCTGGTCGAGGTGATCGACGACGTGCGCCCCAACCCCGACGTGGCGCACCTGAGCGCCCTGTACGACCGCTTCTGGCAGTCGCCCGATGCCTGCGATGCGATCGTGGCAGTCGGCGGCGGCAGCGCCATCGACACAGCCAAGGCGCTGATGGTGGGCACGGCGAGCGGTCGCTTCGACGAACTGGTCGACCTGCTGTCGGCGGGCAAGTCCTTCGAGCCCGCCAACGTCAAGCCGCTGATCGCCGTGCCGACGACGGCCGGCACCGGCAGCGAGGTGACGCCCTGGGCGACGATCTGGGACTCAGCCCGGCAGAAGAAGTATTCGCTGCACCTGCAGGCCACCTGGCCCGAGGCAGCCATCGTCGATCCCGAGCTGATGCTCTCGGTGCCGGCGGGAATCACCGTGTCGACCGGGCTCGATGCGCTGTCCCATGCGCTGGAGTCGGTGTGGAACGTGAATGCGAACCCGGTCTCCGACACCTTCGCCATCTCCGCCGTGCAGGACATCTTCGAATGCCTGCCGGCCCTGGTGAAAGACCTGCGCAGCATCGAACTGCGCGAGCGCATGGCGATGGCCGCGCTCAAGGCCGGGCTCGCGTTCTCCAACACGAAGACCGCACTGGCCCATTCGATCTCGTACGAGATGACGCTGCGCTACGGCCTGCCTCACGGCATCGCCTGCTCGTTCACGCTGCCGATCGTTCTCGAGAAGGCATGGGCGCGCTCGCCTGATCGCGACCGCACGCTGCAGCGCCTCTTCGGTCCCGACCTGCGCGCCGGTGCCCTGCGCCTGCGCGACTTCCTGCAGGGGCTGGGCGTGAAGACCGAGTTCGCGGACTACGGCGTGGCGGACGCCGAGGCCACGGCCATGATCGCGCGCGCCATGGACGGGGCACGCGGCAGGAACTTCATCGGCGCGGTGTCGGCCTAGCCGGTCGAAGCCGAAGAACGGCAAGAAAAAGATACCGGCGCCACAGCCGGTTCCACGGACCCAGGTCCGTCGGGAACAGGAAAAAACAGGAGACAAGACATGCAACTGGCGAACCAGGGTTTGCAGGCCGGCGCGTACGCGCAGCCCCACGAGTTTTCATTCCGGCGTGCGCAGTGGCGAATGCTGCTGGCCGCCATGTTCTGCTACCTCTTCTTCTACACCGGTCGGCAGACTTTCGGCTTCGCGATTCCGGGGCTGCAGAAGGAATTCGGGTTGTCGAAGGAAGTGCTGGGCTGGGCATCGGCCAGCCTGCTGTGGTGCTACGCCATCGGTCAGGCGATCAACGGCAACCTCGCCGACAAGTTCGGCGGCCGCCGCGTGATGACCGCGGGCGCCATTCTTTCGTGCGCGGCCAACTGGGTGGTGAGCTTCGCCGTCGGCTTCAAGACGCTCGCGATTCCATGGGGCGTCAACGGCTACTTCCAGGCGCTCGGCTGGGCGCCGGGCAGCCGCCTGCTGTCGAACTGGTGGGGCGCGAGCGAGCGCGGCAAGGTGTTCGGCTTCTACACCTTCGCGGCGGGGTGCGCGTCGATCCTGTCGTTCGTCACCTCCATCATCGTCGTCAACGTGCTGCACCTGGACTGGCGCTGGATCTTCAGGCTGCCCGTGCTGCTGATGCTGGTGGGCGGCATCGCGTTCTACCTGATCGCCCGTGAACGCCCCGAGGACCTGGGCTTCAAGTCGCCCGACACCGGCATCGCCAACGCGGAAGACGCGAAGGCCGCCGCCGCGAGCCACGCCCCACCCGAGGAAAGCTCGTGGAGCCGCTACAAGGCCGTGCTGTGCAACCCGAGGCTGCTCATCGCCGCGCTCGCCATCGGCTTCCAGAACGCGGCGCGCTACGGCCTGATCGTCTGGGTGCCCGTGCACTTCCTCGGCAAGGACTGGAGCAAGATGGCCGACGGCATGATCGATCCGGCCTGGATCTCGGTGGCTCTGCCCGTGGGCATGGCCTTCGGCGCGCTCACCAACGGCTGGATCTCCGACCGCGTGTTCGGCTCGAAGCGCTACAAGGCGATCGTGCTCTACATGCTGCTGGGCGCGGCCGCCTCGATCGGCATGTACCTCACGCCCACGAGCATCGCCGGGCTGGCGCTGCTCTTCCTCGCGGGCTTCTTCGTCTACGGCCCCGCTTCCTCCTTCTGGGCCCTGTGCCCCGACCTCGTGGGAGCCAAGCGCTCGGGCACGGCCACCGGCGTCATGAACTTCTTCTCCTACCTGCTGGCGGGCCTGGGCGAACCGCTGATCGGCCGGCTGCTGGACCACTCGGGCAGCACGTCGATGGTCTTCCCGATCGTCGCGGCCAGCTG
The DNA here is from genome assembly GCF_003965815.1 of Variovorax gossypii. Classification (GTDB taxonomy): domain Bacteria; phylum Pseudomonadota; class Gammaproteobacteria; order Burkholderiales; family Burkholderiaceae_C; genus Variovorax; species Variovorax gossypii. The sequence goes on from NZ_RXOE01000009.1 coordinate 227,537, forward strand.
CCTCATCAGCGCCGCCATCGCGGTCTTCATCCGGCGCTGAGGCGGGCCGCCCTTCCCTTCATTCGTTCAATCCATCTGTATCAAGGAACCCTCTGCCATGAAACCCGAATCGCTGGAAGTCAACGCCCGCAGCTACCGCTGGATGAGCCGCCCCGTCGTGGTCGTGTGCGTCGACGGCTGCGAGCCCGCCTACCTCGACGCAGCCATCGCCGCCGGCGTGGCGCCGTACATCGAGCGCATGAGAAAGACCGGCGCCGACCTGCTGGCCGATTGCGTGGTGCCCTCGTTCACCAACCCGAACAACCTGTCGATCGTGACCGGTGCGCCGCCCGCGGTGCACGGCATCTGCGGCAACTACTTCTTCGACCGCGAGCTCGGCCAGGAAGTGATGATGAACGACCCGAAGTACCTGCGCGCCGGCACGGTGCTCGCGGCCTTCGCGGATGCCGGCGCCAAAGTGGCAGTGGTGACCGCCAAGGACAAGCTGCGCAAGCTGCTGGGCCACCGCATGAAGGGCATCTGCTTCTCGTCGGAGAAGGCCGACCAGGCCACCGTGGAGGAGAACGGCATCGACGGCGTGGTCGAGATGGTCGGCATGCCCGTGCCCTCGGTGTACAGCGCGGAGCTGTCGGAGTTCGTGTTCGCGGCCGGCGTGAAGCTGATGGAGTCGCGCCACCCCGACCTGATGTACCTCTCGACCACCGACTACGTGCAGCACAAGGCTGCGCCCGGAAGCCCCGCCGCCAATGCCTTCTACGCGATGATGGACGCCTACCTCGCACGGCTCGACGCGTTGGGCGCCACCATCGTGCTCACCGCCGACCATGGCATGAACGACAAGCACGACGCGCAGGGCGCGCCGAAGGTCGTCTACCTGCAGGACGTGCTCGACGACTGGTACGGCCAGGACGAGGCGCGCGTCATCCTGCCGATCACCGATCCCTACGTGGTGCACCACGGCGCGCTCGGTTCCTTCGCCACCGTGTACGCACCCGACGAGGCCCGCGTGCCGGGCTGGATCGACCGACTGCAGAGCCTGCCGGGCATGGAGCTGGTGCTTTCGCGCAAGGACGCGGCCCAGCGCTTCGAGCTGCCGCCCGACCGCATCGGCGACATCGTGGTCGTCAGCGAACGCAGCACGGTCATCGGCACCTCGGCGAGCCGGCACGACCTCTCGGCGCTCGAGGTGCCTCTGCGCTCGCACGGCGGGGTCTCGGAGCAGCGCGTGCCGCTGATCTGCAACCGCCCCGTCTCAGGCATCGCGGCCGGGCGCCGGCTGCGCAACTTCGATGCGCTCGACCTCGCGCTGAACCACGCCCAGTAACGCACGCCCCTACTGAAGACCGCCATGAACCAAGCCCTGCCCAAGCCCGCCGAGATCCATCACGAAGCGCTGCGTATCGCCGGCGAACGCGTCTACCGCGACGAGGTCATCGAGGTGACCTATCCCTACACCGGCGAAGTGATCGCCACCGTGCCGAAGGCCACGCTGGCGGACGTGCGGCGCGCCTACCGCATCGCCTGCGACTACAGGCCGACGCTCACGCGCTACGAGCGTTATCGCATCCTGATGCGCGCAGGCGAGCTCATCGCCTCGCGCCTGGACGAGATCTCGCGCACCATCACGCTGGAGTCGGGCCTGTGCCGCAAGGATTCGCTGTACGAGGTGGGCCGCGCGTCCGACGTGCTGCTGTTCGCCGCCAACCAGGCGCTGGTGGACGACGGCCAGGTGTTCTCCTGCGACCTCACGCACCACGGCAAGAGCCGCAAGGTCTACACGCTGCGCGAACCGCTGCAGGGCGCGATCACGGCGATCACGCCGTTCAACCATCCGCTGAACCAGGTGATCCACAAGGTGGCGCCTTCCATCGCCACCAACAACCGCATGGTGCTCAAGCCCAGCGAGAAGACACCGCTCTCGGCCTTCATCCTCGCCGACATCCTGTACGAGGCGGGCCTTCCGCCGCAGATGCTGTCGGTGATCACCGGAGACCCGCGCGAGATTGCCGACGAGATGCTCACCAGCGCCGACGTCGACCTCGTCACCTTCACCGGCGGCGTGGCCATCGGCAAGTACATCGCGGGCAAGGCGGTCTACAAGCGGCAGATCCTGGAGCTGGGCGGCAACGATCCGATCATCGTGATGGAAGACGCCGACGTCGAGGAAGCCGCGACGCTGGCCGCCAGCGGCTCCTACAAGAACTCGGGCCAGCGCTGCACGGCCATCAAGCGCATGCTGGTGCACGAGGCGGTGGCCGACCGCTTCGTCGAGCTGCTGGTGCGCAAGACCGAGGCACTGAAATACGGCGACCCGATGGACCCGCACACGGACATGGGCACGGTGATCGACGAGGCGGCGGCGAAGCAATTCGAGTCGGTGGTCGGCGAGGCCATCGCCGGCGGCGCGAAGCTGCTGTACGGAAATGTGCGCCGCGGCGCGCTGTACTCGCCCACTGTGCTCGACCACGTCGAACCGGGGATGACGGTCGCGAAGCACGAAACCTTCGGGCCGGTCTCGCCGGTGATCCGCTTCTCGAGCATCGAGGAGGCCATCCGCATCTCCAACGGCACGGCCTACGGCCTCTCGTCGGCCGTATGCACGAACCGCATGGACTACATCACGCGCTTCATCCGCGAGCTGAACGTGGGCAGCGTGAACGTGCGCGAGGTGCCGGGCTACCGGCTGGAGCTCACGCCCTTCGGCGGCATCAAGGACTCGGGCCTTGGCTACAAGGAAGGCGTGCTGGAGGCGATGAAGAGCTTCACCAACACCAAGACCTACTCGCTGCCATGGTGATCTCCAGGTGAAGCCGCCCTCCGGCGAAGCCATCTGCGCCAGGAGGGCGATTCCCCCATTGCGGACTTCATGCGCTCACAATGTCCGCCGGTTACTCCACGGGACGACACCATGAGCGTTTTGCACATGTTTCTACCGGTATGCGAGCCGGCGCGCAGCGAGGCGCTGGCACTGTTGCGGAAGACACACCACCTGCCCCGCCACCTCGTCAAGGGCATCGCGATAAGACATCACGGCCAAAGCGAAGCGGCCGCCGCGCCCGACGCGCAGCTGGCCCAGCAGCAGGCACAGACACCGCCACCGGAAGCACAGGCACCGGCCTCGCCGCAATAGCCGCGGCGGCAGCCAGGTCGAAGATCACTCACTGGCCCGCGTTCGGCGTGGCGCGCGCCAGCAGCCGGATGTGCTCGAAATCGAGCAGGTCCAGCGCATGCCGCACCGCCTCGACCAGCGCCGAATGGCGCGCATCGGCAGCGAGGCGGTCGGCCCACTCGTGCAGGTCGCTCCAGCGGCCGTCGCGTGCGAGCGTCTCGAGTTCGTCGCGCACCGCCGCGGGCAGCGGCGCGATCGCGGGCACCGGCATGCGCCTGGCCTTGCCGGCAGGCGCTGCAACGGGCAGCACGGGGCGCGGCGGCGGCTTCACGACCACCGGCACCAGCTCCTTCGGAGCCTCCTTCACGATCACCGAGAAGCGCACGCGCGTTCCCAGGTTGCGGCGGCTTTCCAGCTGCATCCGCCCGCCCATGTGCTGCACGATGCGCCGCGCTATCGTCAGCCCGAAGCCGTGGCCGTTCGAGCTGGGTGCGCCCTGCTCGAAGGCTTTCACGATGCGTGCCTGGTCTTCCTTTTCGATGCCGACGCCGCTGTCCCACACGTCGAACTCGAGCCGCCATGAGTCCTGGCGCGGGCGCGCCTGCACGCGCAGGCCGATCTTGCCGTCGCGCGTGAACTTCGCGGCGTTCGACAGCAGGTTCAGCAGCAGCTGCTGGAAGCGCTTGCTGTCCAGCTGGACGGCGGTGGGCAGCGCGCCCAGCACATCCAGCTCGAAGAGGTTGCGCTGGCGCTGGGCGAGCGTGTCGGCGTACTGCGCGATGTCGTCGATCAGCGCGCGCAGGTGCACCGGCCGCGGCTCGAACGAGAAGGGAAGCAGCTCGCTCCTCGCGTAGTCGAGCAGGTCGTCGATGAGCGCGAGCTGGTAGGCCGCGCTGCGCTCGATGGCCTGCAGCCGCTCGGGCGGCGGCGGGCCGTCGACGTCGAGCAGGCGCACGTTGCCGACGATGGTCGACAGCGGCGCGCGCAGGTCGTGGCTGATGTAGGCAAGCAGCTGCGTCTGGTCGCGCGACTGCTGCTCGGCCTGCTCCAGCGCCGCGTTCAGCGCGTGCGTCTTGCGCTCCACCTCGTCCTGCAGCCGCTGCTGTTCTTCCGCCTGCCAGTGCGCCAGCGTGCGCTGCGCGGAATGCCGCTGGCGCGACAGGTGGTGCGCCCACACTGCCAGCGCCACCAGGCCGACGAGCATGCCCGGGAAGCCCAGCGCGTAGGCGTCGAAGCCGGGAATCATGTGCGATGGCATCGCCAGTTCGACCAACCGCAAACACACGCCGACGGCGACGATGGTCATCACCGGAAATGCCAGCCGCCCGCCGGGCCCCGCGCGGCGCATGTAGACGAAGGTGCTGACGGTGAGCGACAGCACCACCAGCGGCGCGCTCAGCGTGCCCGCTGTCGCGAAGGGCGCGTAGGGCCCGAAGAGCGTGCCCAGCACCACCACGCACTGCGCCAGCGCGAGCACCACGAGCCAGCGCAGCCCGGGCACGCGCACCGGACCGCGCCGCGACACGGTGTAAAGGTAGAACATCAGCGACAGCACGCAGCAGCCCGCGGTGACGCCCGCCGCGCGGTAGCTCCACTCGATGCTGTCTGGCCACAGTGCGAGCCGCGCGTGGCCGCGGTATGTGCTCTCGTAGAGCGCCACCAGCGCGAAGCCCATGCTCTGCAGCGCCATCGCCAGGTGGCGCGAGATGACCCACAGCGACAGCGAATACACCGACAGCACCAGCAGTCCGCCGATGAGCAGGCCGTCGAGCAGCGCATGGCTGCTTTCCGACATGCGCCACGCGTCCGCCGAATACAGCTTCGGCACGAGCTTGACGCTGCTGTTGGTGCGCACCCGCACCAGCACGCGCGCCTGCTCTCCGGGGCGCAGGTCGAGGTCCAGCGTGGGCACGCGGTCGCGGTCGCGAGCGGCGCTCGAACGCACCGACACGCCGGCCTGTTCGTGCGTCCACGTGGCCCAGCCCGCGAGTTCGCGGCGGGCATGGAAATCGACGTGCTGCAGCCATGTCGCATCGAGCACCAGCCGCAGCGGCTGGATCGCGTCGCTGCCGTTCACCACGGTCAGCCGCAGCCAGAACGCCGACTTCGAAAAGCCCGGCCGCATGCGCGCGGGCGTGCCGGGCTGGAAACCGTCGGGACCGTCGCCCGGCAGCGCGTCGACCTCGTCGAGCGACATGCGCGCGCCGGTGTCCTCGAACACTTCGACGCGCGTGTCGAGCGCAATGGGCCAGCGGGTCTCGTCGTCGATGCGCAGCACGTCCGCCCAGGCGGCGGGAAGCGCCGTCGCCATCAGCCAGAAGACGGCGCAAAGCAGGAGCGCGCGAGTGCCGCCAAGGCCCGGGGTGGTCACCGCCTTTGCCGGTGCCGCGTCAGGCCGAAGGCACCGACGGCGGCGCGACCGGAGCCAGCCGCGCCTGGCGGAAGGCGGTGGGCGTGGTGCCGAAGCGTTCGCGGAATGCGGTCGAGAAATTGGCCGCGCCCGAAAAGCCGACGGCCAGGGCCACTTCTTCCACGCTGAGCGCCGAGTTCACGAGCAGCCGCTGCGCCTCCGCAAGGCGTGCCTCTCGCGCGAACTCGAACACCGTGCGGCCGGTCTGTTCCTTGAACACGCGCGACAGGCGCTTCTCGTGCGTGCCCACGCTCGCGGCCAATGCGGGCAACGCCGGCACGTTCGCGAGGTCGGAACGCACCAGCCGTTCGACCGCCTGCGCGAGCACGCGGTCTGCGTGGTCGGCGGCTGGTTCGCCCTTGGCGTGCTCCAGCGCGCTCTCTGCCTCTTCCATGCAGGCCTGCGCCTGGTGCCTGCAGCTCGCGAGCGCGAGGTGCACCGCCACGCGCGCCAGCACTTCCGCCGGCTCGAAGGGCTTGAGGATGTAGTCGACCGCGCCTTCGCGCAGGCCTGTGAGGCGCTCTTCCACCGAGCTGGAGGAGGTCACGAAGATCACCGGGATGCGCGCCGTCGCGCGGTCGGCCTTCAGCAGCCGGCAGGTCGCGTAGCCGTCGGTGGCGCCCATGCGCACGTCGAGCAGCACCAGGTCGGGCTGCAGCGCGGTCGCCCGGCGATAGCCCTCCAGCGCATCGAACGCCAGGCTGATGCGGTGCCCCGCCTCGCGCAACACGCCCAGCAGCAACTGCAGCTCTTCGATGTTGTCGTCGATGACGAGGATGTGCGCGCGCCGGGGCGGCGTGGTCGACCAGTAGGACATGGGCGTCGAGCGTAGGAGTGCGTCGCCGAAAAGCAGCGTGAATTAGTTCACACTCAGTTCACATTATGTTGCATTGGTAAACAAATGTCATCATTAGCAAAGCTTTCGTCCTGATTCGCAAAGGCTCCCTTCGGGGCCCCGCCGAAGAATCCCGCCCTTTCCGGAGCACCCGTCGCCTTCGCGACGCCACAAGAAACGGTGCCCGGCCACCAGAGCCATCACGAGGGACGGGATGTTCAGGACCCCATCGAATCTGTCGCACGCGCAGGCGCGGCGCGACGTGTCTTCCAACGCCGCGCGCCTGCGGCACGGCCTTTGGCGCCGTTGCCTCACGCGCCTTGCCGCACCCGTTGCCGGGCTGCTCTTCGCCACGGCCGCGCATGCGGTGCCGCAGGTTTCGAGCCTGGTGCATTCGCCGGACATCCTTCCCGCCGGCGGCACGGTGACGAGCACCGTCACCATCGCCGAGACCGACAGCCTGCCGATCGGCGCGCCGGGTGCGTCCTTTACGTACACGATCCCAGGGAACAGCATCTACATGGGCACCGGCGCGGTTCCCGTGGGCACATGCTCGGCCACCGTGTCGGTGGGCTCCGCCGGCCCCGGCACGCTGACCTGCTCGGGCATCACGCTCGCGGCGAACCAGCTGCGCAACTTCGAGGTGCTGCTGCGCACGGTCACGCAGGGCACGCTGAGCGTGACCGCCGCGCCCAGCGGCGGCGGCTCCAGCGAGACCAAGACGATCACCGTGAACCAGGGCGCCGACGTGGCCGTGGCCATCAGCGCCCCGGCCACCGCGCCCAGCGGCTCCACGGTGCCGATCGTCTTCACGGTCACCAACAACGGCCCCGACGCCAGCACGGGCTCGACGCTGACCTACCCGATTCCCACGGGCCTGTCGGTCTCGGGCACCGGCCTGCCCTCGGGCTGCTCGATCAGCGGCAGCCTGCTGACCTGCAACGTGCCGGCCACGCCCGCGGGCGCCGGCAGCAACACGCGCACCTTCACCATCAACGGCGTGGTCACCGCGGGCGCGGGCTCCACCATCACGCACCAGCCGGCCGTGGCGCCAGCGGGTGCGGTGGGCGACGGCGTTTCCACCAACAACGGCGCCACCGCCAACACCACCGTGACGGCGGGCTACGTGCTCGCGCTGGCCAAGAGCCATGACGGCGGCCAGCTGCTGGTGGGCCAGCGCTTCAACTTCAGGCTGAGCCCGAGCTTCAGCGGCACCGCGCCCACGGGCGTGACGCTGAGCGACACGATCCCGGCCAACTTCGCGATCCAGCCGCTGCCCGCCCCGCCTACCGGCTGGACCTGCTCCGTCAGCGGCCAGACGGTGAGCTGCACGCGCAGCAACATCGGCGGCAGCGGCGGCGCCAACGTGGCGCTCGGCGACATCCTGGTGCCGGTCATGGCCATGACCGCCGGCACCGGCGTCGTCAACGAAGCCACCGTGAGCGCGACCGGCCCCATCGCCAACTCGGCCACCGGCAGCGTGCCGGCCGACGTGGCCGTATCGGCCACCGACTTCCGCGCCGACAAGCGCCGCGGCTGGCCGCAGAACAACGTGCCGCTGGGCCAGGCCTTCGACTACCAGGTCGGCAGCACCAACCTCGGCGGCACCCGCCTTCTCGCGGGCAGCACGATCCAGCTGGTGGACGACCTGCCGGCCGGCGTGCAGATCAACAGCGTCACGCAGCGCGACGGCTACACCTGCATGGTGACCAAGGGCGGCGCCACCGTCGTTCCGACGCCCGCCACGCCGGTGCCCGGCCCCGCCACGGTGACCTGCACGCGCACGCTCGCTTCCGACATCAGCGTCGACCTGTCCGCCGGCAACAGCGCGCGCAACGGCGGCTACATCATCGTGAACGCCACCATCCCGGCGCTGCCCTCGGGCGGCGGCCAGATCGTCAACAGCATGTGCGTGAACGTGGCGCTGCCCGCGGCCGCGCCCACGCTCGGCGCCGACCCCGACGCCAACACCGGCAACGACTGCGTGAGCCTGGGCACCGGCGTGAACGACACCGCCACCGCAGCCGACGTGAAGGTGCTCAAGCGCGTGGTCGGCATCGGTGACAGCGCGGGCAACCGCCAGGTCGCGGGCCAGAACGTCACCTGGGAACTCGAGGTGGTCAACGCCGGACCCTCCGAGGCGCAGAACGTGGTCGTCACCGACGCCTTCGCACAGGTGATCGGCGCAGGCAGCGTCTCGCAGACGGCCAACGGCGGCACCTTCGCGGGCACCTGCGCGCTGCCGGCCAACGGCAGCGGCTTCGGGCAGGCGTCGCTTTCCAACTGCACGCTGTCGACCCTGCCGGTGTGCCGCGCGAGCACCGACCCCGCGAGCGCCCTGCCGCTGTGCCCGGTCATCCAGGTCGTCGCCAAGCACTACGGCGACGGCACCTCGGCCACCGATCACGGCTTCCAGATCAACAACACGGCCAATGCGCTGGCGACCACGCCGGCCGATCCGAACCTGGCCAACAACGACGGCAGCGCCACCGCCTACCTGCTCGCGCGCACGGACGTGACGGTCACCAAGTCGGCCAGCCCCGCCTCGGTGCCGGTGGGCCAGCTTCTCACCTACACGCTGACCGCGCGCAACCAGAGCCTCGCCCAGGGCAGCCTCAGCCGCGCCTACGACGTGCACGTGGTCGACACGCTGCCGGCCAACCTGATGTTCATCTCGGCCACGGCCTCCGGCGGCGGCAGCTGCTCGACGGAGCCGAGCAAGACGCAGCCCACGGGCACCGGCGTCACCAACAACCAGCTCGAGTGCGCCTGGACCTCGCTCGACCGCAACGTGCAGCAGACCGTCACGGTGCGCGCGCGGCCGCTGTACGTGCTCAACGGCTCCACGGTGACCAACACCGTGCACGTTTCCACCGGCACGCCCGAGCTCAATACGACCAACAACGACGCCGCCGTGCCCGCCACGGTCACCGCGCCGGCCTACGACCTGGTCGTCACCAAGCGCGACGACGTCGACCCGGTGAACGTGGGCGACGACGTGGGCTACACCATCACGGTGTCGAACAACAGCGCCTCGACGGCGGAAGACGTACGCCTGGTCGACACGCTGCCGCTGCCGGGCCCCGGCGGCGAGGCACCGCCCACACTGGTGTCGGTGACCGCCCCGGGCGGCACCACCTTCGCGCTGGCCAGCGGCGCCGCCATCGGCTCGGCCGGCGGGCAGATCGTGTTCACCATCCCGACGCTGGGCGGCTCGGGCGCCACCTCCACCGGCGAGCCCAACACGCTGCAGTTCCGCGTGGTGCTGCGCGGCGTCTCGCGCGGCACCTTCCAGAACAACGCCAGGGTCGATTTCTTCGACGCCGCGCGCAACGCCTTCGACACCGTTCAGGGCAACAACGCGGTGGCCGAGAACACCACCTTCCGCTTCAAGGCCGACGTGCAGGTGGTCTCCAAGACCGCTGTCACCGCAGGCACCGCCACGCCGGTGACCACCGTGTCGTCGGCCGTGCCATTCGACTGGCTCGTGCAGCTGCGCAACAACGGCCCCGACAGCGCCGAGACCACCAGCTTCACCGACACGCTGCCCGCATCGCTGGTGCTGGCCGGCCCGCCGGTGTTCACCGTGACCGGCGGCAGCTTCACGCCCGCCGCGCCCACCTGCACCGGCACGGCCGGTAGCACGGCAGTGAGCTGCGCCATCGCATCGATGCCGGCGAACGGCACGGCCACCGTGCGCATTCCGGTGCGCTTCAGCGGCGCGGCGCCGGCCAACGGCACCGTGCTCACCAACCGCGCGCACATCGTCACCACCGGTTCGGGCGACACCAACGGCGGCACCGACCCGGACGGCGGCAACAACTTCAACGACGGCAGCGTCACGGTGCAGAACAGCGCGCTCTCGGGCCGCGTGTACGAAGACCTGAACGGCAACGGCCTGATCGACAGCGGCGAACCCGCCATCGCCGGCGTGACCATCCGCCTGAACGGCACCGACAGCTCGGGCAACGCCATCGCCCTCACGACCACCACCGACGCCGCCGGCAACTGGAGCTTCACCGTGCCCGCCGGCACCTACAGCGTGGTGGAAGACCAGCCCGCGGCGTACCTGCCCGGCATCACCCGCGCGGGCACCGTCAGCGGCGCGGGCAGCACGGCCGGCACCGTGCCACCGGGCACCGGCAACGGCCCGAACGGCTCCAACGCCAACCGCATCGACAACATCGTGCTCGGCACGGGCGGCGCGTCCACGGCCAACAACTTCGGCGAAGTGCGCGCGGCCAGCCTGGCCGGCCGCGTCTACCAGGACGCCGACTACAGCGGCGCCTCGAGCGCGGGCGACCCCGGCATCGCCGACGTGAGCGTCACCCTCACCGGCACCGACATGTACGGCAACCCGGTGTCGCTGACCACCACCACGGCCGCCTCCACCGGCAACTACGCCTTCAACAACCTCACGCCCGGCAGCTACACGCTGACCGAGACGCAGCCGGCCGGCTTCGTCGACGGCAGCGACGCGGCCGGCACCGCCGGCGGCACCGCGGGCAACGACGTGGTGAGCGCGATCGCGCTGCACTCCAACGTGAACGGCACCGGCTACGACTTCGGCGAGCAGCTCACCCGCATCACGACGCGCGTGTTCGTCGACGGCAACAACGACGGCATCCCGCAGGCCGGCGACACCGGCATCCCCAACGTCGAGCTGCGCCTGACGGGCACCGACGCCGCGGGCAACGCGGTGAACATCCTCGCCGTGCCCACGGGCACCACGGGCGCCTACGAGTTCCGCAACGTGCCTCCCTCGGGCGCGGGCGGCTACACCATCACCGAGACGCAGCCTGCCAACTACGCGCCCGGCAAGGCCAACAACAACGGCCAGCCCGGCACGCCGCAAGGCGGCGGCAACGTCATCGCCGGCGTGACCGTCTCGGGCACCAGCGTGCCGTCGACGCAGGGCGAGTACTGGTTCGGAGAGCTGCTGCCCGGCGGCATCTCGGGCCGCGTGTACTACGACCGCGACGGCAACGGCGCACAGGGCGCGCCGGCCACCGAGCCGGGCCTGGCGGGCGTGACCATCACGCTCACCGGCACCGACGTCAACGGCCAGCCGGTGTCGCGCACCACCGTCACCGACGCCAGCGGCGACTACAGCTTCCCGAACCTCGCGCCGGGCAGCTACACCGTGACCGAGGCGCGGCCCGCGGGCTACCTGCCCGGCATCACGCGCGCCGGCAACGTCAGTGGCGCGGGCAGCACGCCGGGTGCGGTTCCCACCGGCGGCACCGGCGTGGCCAACGGCCCCAACGGCTCGAACGCCAACGTCATCCAGAACATCGTGCTCGGCGCGGCGGGTGCGGGCTCCACCGGCAACAACTTCTCGGCCGTGAAGCCCGCGAGCCTCTCGGGCTACGTGTACGCCGACGTGGCGCCTTCCAACGGCACCCGCGACAGCGGCGAGCCCGGCATCGCAGGCACCACCATCCGCGTGACCGGCACCGACTTCCAGGGCAACGCGGTCGACCGCACGGTGCAGACCGCCGCCGACGGCCGCTACCTGGTGGACGCGCTCACGCCCGGCACCTACCAGATCGACGAGACGCAACCCGCCGGCGTGGCCGACGGCCCCGAGTCGCTCGGCACCGTGGGCGGCGCGCCGCGCGGCACCGCCAACCCCGGCGGCACCAACGACCGCTTCGGCGGCCTCGCACTCGTGTCGGAAGACACGGGCATCGACTACAACTTCGGCGAGCGCGGCGGCCAGATCGCGGGCTGGGTGTACGTCGACACCAACAACGACGGCATCCGCCAGCCCACCGAGGCCGGCATTCCGGGCGTGACGCTCACGCTCACCGGCCGCTCGGCCAGCGGCCTCGCGGTGAACGCCACGGTGGTCACCGACGCCAGCGGCCGCTACGTCTTCACCGGCCTGCTGCCGGCCGACGCGGCGGGCTACACCATCCGCGAGACGCAACCCGTGACGTATGCCGACGGCCTCGACGCCGTGGGCACGGTCGAGGGCGCGGCCACCGGCACGCTGGGCAACGACGTCATCGGCGCCATTGCCTACCGCGGCGGCAACGGCGACAACTACAACTTCGGCGAACGCGGCGCATCGCTGGCGGGCACCGTCTACAACGACGCCAACCGCAACGGCAAGCGCGAGCCGCAAGACTTGCCGATCGCAGGCGTGACCATCACGCTCACCGGCACCGACGCCGCCGGCCAGCCGGTGACGCGCACCGCCGTCACCGATTCCAACGGCCGCTACGAGCTGCCCGGCCTGCCCCTGCCCGGCAGCGGCGGCTACACCGTCACCGAGACGCAGCCCACCGGCTACGACGAAGGCATCGCCATCCCCGGCACGCTGGGCGGCACCGCGCAGGGCACGAACCAGATCCGCGTGAACTTCACCGGCCTGGAAGCCCACGGCACCGGCTACGACTTCACCGAGCACAGCAGCCAGCCCGCATCGCTCACCGGCACCGTGTGGTTCGACCAGAACCACAACCGCAGCCGCGAATCGGGCGAAGGCCAGGGCGAAGGCTGGACGGTGGAGCTGCTGCGCTGCGCCGACGGCGGCAACGCCTGCGCCGAGAACGCGGCCACCGTGCTCTACACCGTGACCACCAACGCCGACGGCAGCTACCGCTTCGGCGACCTGGTCCCCGGCGAGTACCGCGTGCGCTTCCGCTCACCGGACGGCCGCGTCGTGGGCGGCGTGTGGCCGACCGACACCGCGCAGAACGGCGCGAACGGCCCCTACCCGACGCCCGCGGCGAGCGATCCGCGCTTCAGCATCAAGGTGCGCGTGAGCGCGGGCGCCAACATCCAGAAGCAGGACCTGCCCTACGACCCGGGCGGCGTGGTGTACGACAGCGTGAGCGGCACGCCCGTGCCCGGCGCCGTGGTGCGAATGGTCGGCCCCGCCGGCTTCGACCCCGAGCAGCACCTGCTCGACAAGCGCGACAGCTACACCACCGGCCCCAACGGCTACTACGACTTCTTCGTGCTGCCGGGCGCGCCGGCGGGCGAATACCGCCTCGTCATCACGCCGCCGGGCGCCTACCTGCCCTCGTCGATGTACCCGGCCGCGGCCGGCGCGCTGGGCACGCAGTCGTGCTCCGCGCCCGCCAACGGACCGGCGCCCGCGCAGACCAACCCCTGCGTGGTGAGCCCCGGCGCGGCACTGGTGCCCGGCGCTGGCTACTACCTGCTGTTCCAGAAGCCGGCAGGCGGCGGCCAGCACGTGGTGGCCAACAACATCCCGCTCGACCCGTCGGACGCCACGCTCATCGAGCTGCGCAAGACCACTTCGAAGCTCAGCGTGAAGAAGGGCGAGCTGCTGCCCTACCGCATCACGGCGCGCAACACGCGCGGCACCGCCCTGCCGGGCGTGGCCGTGGTCGACACGCTGCCGCCGGGCTTCCGCTACATCCAGGGCTCGCTCACGGTGCGCACGCTGCCGGGCGGCGTGGCGCTGCCGGTGATCCCGCAGATCAACGGCCGCCAGATCGTGATGCCGGGCCAGAACTTCGCGCCCAACGAGACCAAGGAATACCTGATGGTCGCGGGCGTGGGTGTCGGCGTGGGTGAAGGCGAGTTCGTCAACCAGGTCGTCGCGCTGCAGGGCGTGGGCGGCAGGACGCTGTCGAACCTGGCCACCGCCAGCGTGCGCGTGGTGCCCGATGCCCTCTTCGACTGCACCGACGTGATCGGCAAGGTCTACGACGACAGGAACGCCAACGGCTACCAGGACGACGGCGAACCGGGCCTGGCCAACGTGCGCATCGCCACCGTCAACGGCGTGCTGGCCACCACCGACGCCGAGGGCCGCTACCACATCGCCTGCGCCGCCATTCCGAAGGAAGGCACCGGCAGCAACCTGGTGCTCAAGCTCGACGAGCGCACCCTGCCCTCGGGCTATCGCACCACCAGCGAGAACCCGGCGGCCGAGCGCGCCACGCGCGGCAAGGTGCTGAAGATCAACTTCGGCGCCACCGTGCACCGCGTGGTGCGCCTCGCGCTGCAGGGCGCGGCCTTCGACGACGGCGCCGCCACGCTGCGCGCCGCCTTCGCAGGCGAACTCGACCGCACGGTGGCCGTGCTGGCCGAGAAGACATCGGTGCTGCGGCTGGCCTACAAGGCCGCGCCGGGCGAGCCCGCATCGCTGGGCCGCGACCGCACCGACGCGGTGAAGGCCGCGGTGCTCTCGCGCTGGAAGCAGCTCGGCGAGCAGCGCGCCTCGCGCAACGAGCCGCCGCTCTTCAACCTGGACGTCGAGATCGAGCTGGTGCCTGCCGCCGCCTCTTCCGGGGAGGCAAAGCCATGACGCGAGGAAGAAACACCACCGCCATGCCCCGCCCTCAGACACCGAACCCGATTCAGCGAGCCGACATGAGAAGAAAGAAGAAGACGCTGCCCAGGCGCATGGCCATTGCCGGCGCCGTGACCGCCGCCTGCCTGAGCATGGGCCTGGCCGCCGCGCAGGAAACCTCCGTGCGCGGCCGCATGCTCGACCGCGCCGCGGCCGACCCGCGCGCGATCGACATCGACGGCGCACGCCACCTGCCGCGCAGCAGCGAGCGCGAGTTGCCCAAGGCCACATTCGTGCTCGGCGACGAGCGCGCAATGCCAGCGGCTGCAACGGTGTCTCCTGTTGCGGCACCCGCCGAACGCAGCGACGCCAGCACGCCGCATTTCGACTCCGGCGCGGACGGCCTCTCCCCCGCCGACCGCGCGCAGCTCGACCGCATCGCCCAGCAGGTCAAGGGCCGCGACGGCCTGCGCTTCGAGATCGTCGGCCACACCGACACGCAAGCGCTGAGCGCCAAGTCGCGCGAACGCTTCGTCGACAACCACGCGCTGGGCCTGGCCCGCGCGCAGCAGGCCGCGCGCTATCTCACGCAACGCCTCGGGCTGCCGGAGACGGCCGCGTCCGCGAGCTCGCGCGGCCCCGATGCGCCCGTTGCGACGCCAGCCACCGACCCGGCCAACTGGCCCGCCAACCGCCGCGTCGAGGTGCGCGCGTACTGGCGCGACACGTCCGTCGCTGCAACGCCCGTCGCAACGCCAGCCGACCCCGGCGTATGCCGCACCTTCACCGCCTTCGGCACCGACGACGCGCCGCTGCGCCTGAGCGTGGACGGCCAGCTGCTCTCGCCGGACGGCAAGCAGCCTTCGGCCGATGGCACCACCAGCGCCGACCGCCAGCGTTGCGTCGACGTGCAGCTCGAGCGCAACCAGCTGCGCCTGCAGTACGACAACCTCTCGCAGCCGCGCCGCCTGAGCGCCAGTGCCTGGCCCACCACCGTGGTCACCGGCGACACGGTGCGCTTCGCCGGCTACAGCAACTACCTGCTCTTCACCTCCAAGGCAGAGCTGCGCGTGTACACCGCCAACGAGGCGATGCAGCGCCGCCAGGTCGCCACCGTGCCGCTGGACGCCGGCCTGCACGGCGAATGGCAGGTGCCCGAGGGCCTGCTCAACCGCGTGGCCGAGGGCGTGACCGGCAAGCTCTACTACCGCGTGCGCGTGTACGACCGCCAGGGCCGCTTCGACGAGACCGACGATCTCTCGCTCACGCTGGTCCAGCGCCACAAGCCCGAGACCGGCACGCCGCCCGACCCGGCGCGCGAGCTGCTGCGCGGCTACGGCCAGAACAACATCGCCATCGCCAACATTCCGCTGAGCGCCGGCACCGTCACCGCCAGCGGCGCGGCCATCCGCCCCGGCGAGAGCGTGCGGGCGCTGGGCTTCGCGGTGCCGGTGGACGAGAGCGGGCGCTTCGTGTTCCAGCAGCTGGTGCCGCGCCGCGTGCAGACCGGCGAGATCGCAGTCACCGACGCGCAGGGCGCCACGCGCGTCTACCGGCGCGACTTCGACCTGCCCACCAGCGACTGGTTCTTCGTGGGCCAGGCCGACCTCACCGTGGGCAGCAACAGCGTGAGCGGCCCGGCCGCGATCATGACCAACGACAAGAACCGCTACGGCGGTGGCGGCTGGAGCGAAGGCCGCATCGCCGGCTACGCCAAGGGCCAGCTCAACGACCGCTGGACGCTCACGGCCAGCGTCGACACCGAAGAGCGCCCGCTGAAGGAGCTGTTCCGCAACCTCGACCGCAAGGACCCGACCTCCCTCTTCCGCCGCTTCGACCCGGAGGACTCGTGGAGCACCTTCGGCGACGACTCCACCACCATCGAGGACGCGCCCACGCAGGGCCGCTTCTACCTGCGCGTGGACGACGGACGCTCGCAGGCGATGTGGGGCAACTTCAAGCTCAATTTCGGCGACACCGAGCTCACCCGCGTGAGCCGCGGCCTCTACGGCTTCCACGGCCGCTACCTCGGCGAGGAATCGACCGCCTTCGGCGAAGCCCGCCTGAAGATCGACGCCTACGCGGCCGAGCCCGGCACGCTGGCGGCGCGCGAAGAATTCCGCGGCACCGGCGGCTCGCTCTACTACCTGCGCAACCAGGACATCACGCGCGGCGCCGAACGCGTGACGCTGGAAATCCGCGACAAGGACTCCGGCTTCGTGCTCAAGCGCACGCAGCTGGTGCCGAGCACCGACTACGAGATCGACTACCTGCAGGGCCGCGTGCTGCTGTCGGCGCCGCTGCCCAGCCTGTCGGACGACGGCTCGCTGGTGCGCGCCGGCGGCTTCACCGGCATGCCGACCTACCTGGTGGTGGACTACGAATACACGCCGCTCACCACCTCGCTCGACACCCTCGCCGTGGGCGGCCGCGTCTCGTGGTGGGCCAACGACCACGTCGGCGTGGGCGTGACCGCATCGCGCCAGGACCAGATCGGCGGAGACCAGCGCCTGGCCGGCGTCGACCTCACGCTGCGCAAGACCGAGAACACCTACTTCAAGGGCGAGTTCGCGCGCAGCAAGGGCCCGGGCACCACGCAGCTCGACTCGATGGACGGCGGTTTCAGCTTCACCGGCCGCAACGGCTCGTTGACCAACGGCCTGGGCAACGGTCCCACGGGCAACGCCAACGCCTGGCGCCTCGAAGGCCAGGCCGACCTGGGCGACTTCGACATCCGCGGCGGCGGCCGCGTGAGCGCCTATGCGCAGTCGCGCGACGCGGGCTTCTCCGCGCCGGGCCAGTACGCGAGCAACGCCACGCGCCAGGTCGGCGTGCAGGCCACCGTGCCCTTCGGCGAGAAGGGAGAGAACGGCGAGCTGCGCCTGAAGGCCGACCGCCGCGATGAACGCAACGGCTACAACAGCAGCGTGTTCGACGCGCAGTATTCGCTGGCCCTCTCGCCCGAATGGAAGCTGGGCCTCGGCCTGCGCTACGACGACAAGACCGGCGACGCGCTCATCACCAGCCCGTCGCTGCCGACCACGCAGGCGGTATCTGGCGAGCGCGCCGATGCGGCCGTGCAGCTCGAATACACCGGCGCCGACCGCTGGAGCGCCTACGGCTTCGCGCAGAAGACGCTGCGGCGCACCGGCACGCGGCTGGAGAACGACCGGCTGGGCTTCGGCGGGCGCTACCGCGTCAACGACAAGCTGGCGCTGCGCGGCGAGGTCTCCACCGGCGACGGCGGCTTCGCCGGCAAGGCGGGCATCGACTACCAGTACGACGACCGCTCCAACCTCTACATGACCTACGCGTCCGACACCGGCCGCACCGACGAGAACCTCATCGGCCGCGGCGGCACGCTGGTGACCGGCGTGCGCTCGCGCGTGGGCGACGGCCTCACCATGTTCACCGAGCACCGCCAGGCCACCGGCACGCAGCCGGGCCTCACGCATGCCTACGGCGTGCAGTACGCGCTCGACACGCGCTGGACCTTCGGCGTGAACTTCGAGAACGGCTGGGTCGGCGCCGAGACGCTGGGCGCCACGCGACGCCAGGCGGTGGCCTTCATCAGCGGCTATTCGAGCGAACGCCTGAAGTACAGCGGCGGCCTCGAATACCGCAAGGACCGCACCACGGCCGAGACGCGCACCAGCTGGCTCGTGAAGAACTCCTTCAGCTGGAAGGTGGACGACGACTCGCGCTGGATCGGCAAGTTCAACTGGGCCGACAGCGACAGCACCACCGGCACGCTGGCCGCCGCCAAGTACACCGAAGCCATGCTCGGCTACGCGCTGCGCCCGGCCCTGAACGACCGGCTGAACCTGCTCTTCAAGTACACCTACCTGTACGACCTCTCGTCGCCGGGCCAGGTGGTGTCGGGCGGCGTCGACTCGGGCCTGGGCACCGTGTCGACCACCGGCATCGACTACCAGCAGCGCAGCCACGTGTTCGCCATCGACGCCACCTGGGACCTGAACGAGCGCTGGACGCTGGGCGGCAAGTACGCCTGGCGCCGCGGCGAACTGCGCGCGAGCCGCGACAACTCGTCGCCATGGTTCAAGAGCTCGGCCGAGCTCGCGGTGCTGCGCGTCGACTGGAAGCTGGTGCGCAACTGGGACTGGATGCTCGAATGGCGCACGCTGCGCGCGAAGGAACTCAAGGACCGCAAGAGCGGCTGGGTCACCGCCGCCTACTACCACGTCAACGAGAACCTGAAGGTGGGCATCGGCTACAACTTCACCGACTACTCCGACAACCTCACCGACATGAGCTACCGCAGCAAGGGGTGGTTCCTGAACGTGCTGGGCAAGTTCTGACGGGGCCGGCCATGCATGAACGCAAGGACGAGATCCCCATCACCGTGCCGCTGGTCGACATCGCCCAGACGCTGGCGCGCGCGGGCTTCCTCGACGCCCATGGAGACCGCTACAGGCTCTACGAGGAATGGGCGCGCGACTTCCAGGCCGACTTCGAGGCCCGCGCCGCCGCGGGCCGCAAGCCGGGGTGCACCTACCTGCGCGACGTGACCGCCTTCGCGCTGCGCCGGGCCGCCGCTTACGGTTTCGAGGTACGCTGCGAGGACTACGGCCCCCGGCTGTGCAGCGAAGTCAGGCTCATCGCCGGCGCGCGCTGAGGGCGAACCGCAACGGCGAACAACGCGCCCCGCCTACCGGAAGCAGGAAGAAATGAAGAAGACCGATGTTCTCGTGACAGTGATGGGAATGGCTCGCGCGGGCCTGGGCTTCACGCCCACCGATGCGCTCGCCTGCATCTCCGAGCTGATCGAACAGGAGGATGCGGAGAGCCCGTTCCACGACGCCAACGTGGAAAGGCTGCTCAGGCTGGGCGCCTGCGTGTGGAGCCTGAGGCACGGCATGCTGGCGCAGCCGTCCTCGGAGGCGTTCTCGCGGGAAGCGCTGAAGTAGCCCGAGTGGAGGCCGCGGCGCGCCCGCAGCGGCCTCCGTCAGTTCACCGGCTGGTCTTTTCCACCGGCGCGTAGCCGCCAAGGAAGACCTGCAATGCACGTCGCGTCGCCTCGCGCAGATCCTTGCGGGTCATCGGTCCCTGGATGCCCAGCAAGCTGGGCGTGACGGTCTCGGAGTGCAGCAAGGCCATCAGGTGCTGGGCCGCCACCTGCGTGTCGGCCGTGCGCAGCCGGCCCTTGTGCATCTGCCGCTCCAGGAAGCCCGCGAGCTCGGCGACGCCCTTCTTCGGTCCGCCCTCGTAGAAGAGCCGTCCGATGTCGGTACGGCCCGATTCGGCGATCACCGCCCTGTGCGCCTGGATGACCTCCTGCGAGCACACGGCCACCAGCACCTTCTCGCCGAAGCGCTGCAGGACGAGTTCGAGATCGTCGTCGCCCTCCTGCGCCAGCGCCGCGAAGATCGGCTCGAAGTGGTGCTTCGCCGCGTTGTGGATCACCGCGACGAACAGCTCCTCCTTGGAGCTGAAGTAGCCATAGAGCGTTGCCCTCGAGCCGCCCACGCGCGCGGCGATTTCCACCATCGAGGCGCCCTCGAATCCCAGTTCCCTGAAGACTTCCGATGCCACCTGGACGATGGCGTCGCGCTTCGCTTCGGTCTTTACCCGCATACCGTGTCCCTCCTTATTTCTGTACACGTCTGACTATTTTAATTGACAGGCCATTCAAGTCAAAATACATTTCCGTACAGCACTGTCTATTTAAACGCCGACTGAACCTCTCAGCGTCCGGTCGTTTTCCCAGGAGAACCGCAATGCGCCCCCCTCTCACCTACGGCCTGACCTTCGCAGCGGCCGTCGTGTCTACACTCATGCTCGTCGCCTGCGGCAAGCCGCCGGGCGGGCCTCCCCCGGCGGCCGGCACGCCGGAGGTGGGCATCGTCACCGTGCAGCCGCAGCGCGTGGCCATCACGACCGAGCTGCCCGGGCGCACCGTGCCCTTCCTCATCGCCGACGTGCGCCCGCAGGTCGGTGGCATCGTGAAGTCGCGCAAGTTCCGCGAGGGCAGCGACGTGAAGGCCGGCGAGGCGCTCTACCAGATCGATCCCGCCACGTACAAGGCGACCTACGACAGCAATGTCGCCGCGCTCGCCAAGGCCGAGGCCAGCCTGGGCACCACGCGGCTGAAGGCCGAGCGCTACAGGGAGCTGGTGGCCATCAAGGCGGTGAGCCAGCAGGACTACGACGACGCCGCGGCCTCGCTGCGCCAGGGCGAGGCCGATGTCGCGGCGGCCAGGGCCAATGTCGAGACCAGCCGCATCAACCTCGCCTACGCGCGCATCGACGCGCCGATCTCGGGACGCATCGGCAAGTCGTCGGTCACGCCCGGCGCGCTGGTCACGGCCAGCCAGTCGAGCGCGCTCGCGACCATCCAGCAGCTCGACCCGATCTACGTCGACGTGACCCAGCCCAGCGCCGCGATGCTCCAGCTCAGGCAGGCGATGGCGCGCGGCGACCTGCAGAAGAGCGGCGCCAATGCCGCGAAAGTGCGGCTGCAGCTGGAAGACGGCAGCACCTACGCGCTCGAAGGCAAGCTCGAGTTCTCGGACGTCACCGTGGACCAGAACACCGGCGCGATCACGCTGCGCGCGGTGTTCCCCAACCCCGATGCCATCCTCCTGCCCGGCATGTACGTGCGCGCCGTGCTGCAGGAAGGCGAGAAGGAGCAGGCACTGCTGGTGCCGCAGCAGGCTGTGTCGCGCGACGGCGCCGGCAAGCCGACGGCCTACGTGGTGGACTCGCAGAACAAGCTGCAGCGACGCGCACTCGAGACCGAACGCGCCATCGGCGACCAGTGGCTGGTGCGCAGCGGCCTGCAGGCAGGCGACAAGCTCGTGGTGGACGGCCAGCAGCGCGCGGCGCCCGGCGTCGCCGTGAAGACGGTGCAGTGGAGCCCCAAGCCGAAGACAGGCACCGACACGGCCAGCGCGGCCCCGGCCGGGCACGCCGGCGCGGCGAACTGATCGATCGAGAGAGACCTTCATGGCACGCTTCTTCATCGACCGCCCCATCTTCGCGTGGGTGCTCGCCATCATCGTGATGCTGGGCGGCGCAATGTCCATCGCCACGCTGCCGATCGCGCAGTACCCGAGCATCGCGCCGCCCGCCGTCGCGATCACCGCCAACTACCCCGGCGCTTCCGCAAAGACGCTGGAGGACACCGTCACCCAGGTCATCGAGCAGAAGATGAAGGGGCTGGACCGGCTGAGCTACATGGCATCGACCAGCGAGTCCTCGGGCTCGGTCACCATCACGCTCACCTTCGACAACGGCACCGACCCCGACACGGCGCAGGTGCAGGTGCAGAACAAGCTCTCGCTGGCCACGCCGCTGCTGCCGCAGGAAGTGCAGCAGCAGGGCGTCACCGTCACGAAGTCGGCCACCAACTTCCTCAATGTGCTGGCCTTCACCTCGGAAGACGGCAGCATGAACGGCTCCGACCTGTCGGACTACGTGGCCGCGAACGTGCAGGAAGCCATCAGCCGCGTGGAAGGCGTGGGCGACACCACCCTCTTCGGCTCGCAGTACGCGATGCGCGTGTGGCTCGACCCGAACAAGCTCTCCAACTTCAGCCTCACGCCGCTGGACGTGAAGACCGCGATCCAGGCGCAGAACGCGCAGGTGTCGGCCGGCCAGCTCGGCGGCATGCCGGCGGCGGCCAACCAGCAGATCAACGCGACCATCACCTCGCAGACGCGCCTGAAGACTGCGCAGGAGTTCGAGGACATCCTGCTGCGCACGCAGACCAACGGCGCCCAGGTACGCCTGCGCGACGTGGCGCGCATCGAACTGGGCAGCGAGTCGTACAACACGGTCGGCCGCTACAACGGCAAGCCGGCCGCCGGCCTGGCCATCAAGCTGGCCGCGGGCGCCAACGCGCTCGACACGGTCAAGGCCATCGACGCGCGCATGGCCGAGCTCGAGAAGTTCTTCCCGCAGGGCATGAAGGTACAGAAGCCCTACGACACGACGCCCTTCGTGCGCATCTCCATCGAGGAAGTGGTGCGCACGCTGGTCGAAGCCGTGGTGCTGGTGTTCCTGGTGATGTACCTCTTCCTGCAGAACTTCCGCGCCACGCTCATCCCCACCATCGCGGTGCCGGTGGTGCTGCTGGGCACCTTCGGCGTGCTCGCGGCCTTCGGCTTCACCATCAACACCCTCACGATGTTCGCGATGGTGCTGGCCATCGGCCTGTTGGTGGACGACGCGATCGTGGTGGTCGAGAACGTCGAGCGCGTGATGACAGAGGAAGGTCTCTCGCCCAAGGAGGCCACGCGCAAGTCGATGGGCCAGATCACCGGCGCGCTTGTGGGCGTGGCGCTGGTGCTGGCTGCCGTGTTCGTGCCGATGGCCTTCTTCGGCGGCTCCACCGGCGTGATCTACCGGCAGTTCTCGATCACCATCGTCTCGGCGATGACGCTGTCGGTGCTGGTCGCGATGGTGCTCACGCCGGCCCTGTGCGCGACGCTGCTCAAGCCCGTGCCCAAGGGCCACGCGATGGCGAGCACCGGCTTCTTCGGCTGGTTCAACCGCAGCTTCGACCGCGGCAACCGGCGCTACCAGGGCATCGTGCGCCACATGATCGGCAAGGGCTGGCGCTACATGGCCGCGTACGCGGTGGTGCTGGCGCTGGTGGTGGCCGGCTTCATGAAGCTGCCGGTGGGCTTCCTGCCCGACGAAGACCAGGGCACGATGTTCGCGCTGGTGCAGCTTCCTCCGGGCGCGACGAACGCGCGTACGGAAGAGGTCATGCGCCAGATGGAGCACCACTTCCTGGTCGACCAGAAGGACGCGGTCTCGGGCCTCTTCACGGTGGCCGGCTTCAGCTTCGCAGGCAGCGGGCAGAACACGGGCTTCGCCTTCATCAAGCTCAAGCCCTGGGACGAACGCAAGGGCGAGGCGCTGAGCGTGACCGGCGTCGCGGCGAAGGCCGGCGTCTTCTTCAACACGATCCGAGACGCGAGGGTGTTCGCCTTCGCGCCGCCGGCTGTCGCCGAACTGGGCAACGCCACCGGCTTCGATCTGATGCTGCAGGACCGCGCCAACCTCGGCCACGAAGCGCTGATGCAGGCGCGCAACCAGCTGCTCGCCACGCTGGGCAAGGACAAGCGCCTGGTGGCGGTGCGCCCCAACGGCCTGGAAGACTCGCCGGAATTCAAGCTGGAGATCGACCCGCACAAGGCGCAGGCCCAGGGGCTTTCGATGAGCGACATCAACGACACCTTCTCCGCCGCCTGGGGCAGCAGCTACGTCAACGACTTCATCGACAAGGGACGCGTGAAGAAGGTGATGCTGCAGGCCGACGCGCAGTACCGCATGCTGCCCGAGGACATCGACCGCTGGTACGTGCGCAACAGCGCCGGCACCATGGTGCCCTTCACCTCCTTCGCCAAGGCCGGCTGGAGTTCGGGCTCGCCGCGCCTGGAGCGCTACAACGGTGTTCCCTCGGTCGAGATCCTGGGCATGGCGATGCCGGGCGCCGCATCGAGCGGCGAGGCGCTCGCCATCGTCGAGGAGGCGGTGTCGAAGCTGCCCGCCGGCATCGGCTACGAATGGACCGGTCTCTCGCGCCAGGAGAAGGCCTCCAGCGGCCAGACCACCCTGCTCTACACGCTGTCGATCCTCATCGTGTTCCTGTGCCTGGCCGCGCTCTACGAGAGCTGGTCCATCCCGCTTTCGGTGATCCTGGTGGTGCCGCTGGGTGTGTTCGGCGCACTGCTCGGAGCCTTCCTCACGTGGAAGATGAACGACGTCTACTTCCAGGTGGGCCTGCTCACCACGATCGGCCTCGCGTCGAAGAACGCCATCCTGATCGTCGAGTTCGCGAAGGACCTGCACGCGCAGGGCAAGGGGCTGATCGAGTCGGCGCTGGAAGCCGCGCGCCTGCGACTCCGCCCCATCCTGATGACTTCGCTGGCCTTCATCCTCGGCGTGCTGCCGCTGGTGCTGGGCAGCGGCGCCGGGGCCGGTGCGCAGCACGCGCTGGGCACCGCGGTGATCGGCGGCATGCTGTCGGGCACCGTGCTCGCGATCTTCTTCGTGCCGCTTTTCTTCGTGCTGGTGCGCGGGCTCTTCAAGGGCGGCTCCTCCACGCACGACGAGCCAGCCGCGCCGGCCACGCACCCGCAACCGGCCGCGGCCGCATCCTGAACGAGGCATATGCCATGAATCCCTTTCGCCTTGCACCGCTCGCGGCATCGCTCACGATCGCCGCCCTGATGGCCGGCTGCAGCCTGATGCCCGCCTACCAGCAGCCCGCGGCCCCCGTGCCCGGCAAGTTCGCCGGCGATACGACGGACGCCGGCTCCACGTCCGCGCCGGTGGCCGACCTCGGCTGGCGCGACGTGTTCACCGACCCGTCGCTTCAGCGCGTGATCGAGATGAGCCTCGCCAACAACCGCGATCTGCGCGTGGCGGTGCTCAACATCGAGAAGGCCCGTGCCCAGTACCGCGTGCAGGACGCGGCGCTCTTCCCCACCGTCAACGCGAGCGCGGGCGGCAGCGGCAGCCGCACGCCGGCCAGCCTGTCGTCCACCGGCGAGACCCTCATCGCCCACCAGTACAGCGCCTCGCTGGGCTTCAGCTCGTACGAGATCGACCTCTTCGGCCGCGTGCGCAGCTTGAGCGAGCAGGCGCTGCAGCAGTTTCTTTCCACGGCCGAGGCGCGCCGCAGCACGCAGATCAGCCTGGTGGCCGAAGTGGCGACCAGCTATCTCACGCTCGCCGCAGACCAGGACCGGCTGAAGCTCGCACGCGACACGCTGCAGAATCAGAGCGACTCCTACCGGCTCAACCAGCGCAGCTTCGAGCTGGGCTCGGCCTCGGCGCTCACGCTGAGCCAGGCGCAGACCAGCGTGGACAGCGCGCGCGTGGACGTCGAGCGCTACACCGCGCAGGTCGCGCAGGACCGCAATGCGCTGGTGCTGCTCGTGGGCGCGGACGTGCCTGACGAACTGCTGCCGCAGGCCCTGCCCGACGGAGCGACGGCGGCCACGAACCCGCTGGCGGCCATTCCTCCGGGCCTGCCCTCGGAACTGCTGCAGCGCCGCCCCGACATCCTGCAGGCCGAGCGCGACCTCCGGGCGGCCAACGCCTACATCGGCGCGGCGCGCGCGGCCTTCTATCCGCGCATCAGCCTCACGGCCTCGGCGGGCTCGTCGAGCAGCGAACTCTCGGGCCTGTTCAAGGGCGGCTCCGGCAGCTGGAGCTTCGCGCCGCAGGTCACGCTGCCGATCTTCGACGGCGGCGCCAACCGCGCCAACCTCAAGATCGCCACGGTGAGCCGCGACATCTCGGTGGCGCAGTACGAGAAGGCGATCCAGACCGCATTCCGCGAAGTCTCTGACGCGCTCGCGCAGCGCAACACGCTCGGGCGCCAGCTCGACGCGCAGCAATCGCTGGTGAATGCCACGGCGGACAGCTACCGGCTCTCGCAGGCGCGCTTCAGCCGCGGCGTGGACAGCTACCTCAGCGTGCTCGATTCGCAGCGCTCGCTCTACACCGCCCAGCAGGACCTGATCGGCACCCGGCTGTCGCGCTTCACCAACCTGGTGACGTTCTACAAGACGCTGGGTGGTGGATGGAACGAGACCACGGGCGCCTCCGTTCCCGTGGCCGCGGCACCTTCGGAAAAGAGTGCCCGGGCAACGCCATGAGGACAGCTCGTGGCACGGCAGACGAAGCTTGATGCACAGCTCACGCGCACGCGGATCGTCGAAGCGGCGCTGGCCGCATTTGCCGGGCGCGGCGTGCGCGCGACCACGCTGGAGGACGTGGCCGCCTGCGCCGGAGTGACGCGCGGTGCCGTGTACTGGCACTTCGCGGACAAGCCGGCGCTGGTCTCGGAAGTGATCTCCGGACTCGAATGGCCGCTCGACATCGGCCCGGACATCGAGAGCTATCGCGAGCATCCGCTGCCGCTTCGGCTGCTGCGCCTGCAGCTGTGGCGGCAGATGGAGCGATGCGTGAGCGCCACGCGCCAATGGCAGCAGGTGCAGCTGGTGCTGGGCCACGGCGTGCGGTCGGAACTGGGCGGGGCCCCGCTGGCGCAACTGGAGGAGGCGATGGCGCGCACCGTGCAACGCCTGGGCCGCGTGATGACGATCGCCCATCGCCGTGGCCAGCTGCGCGCCGGCCTGGCTCCCATGGCCGTCGCGCGCGGCCTGCACGCCGTCGGCAGGGCCATGCTGGCGGAACACGCGAGCGAGCCGACTCACTCGCAACGCCCTGTTTCTCCGCTGTGCCTCGAGCTCTTCATGAAAGGGGCCGCCGCGGAGGTGCCCCAGCTCGAACCGGCATCGAACCCGTTGCGTCGGTAGCCTGCGAATACCGGGCCAGGCTGCTCCGGACTCGCCTCGTCAGGGCTTCGCGCTCCCCGGCATGGGAATGAAGCCTTGCAGGCGCTTCAGAGAAGGAAAAGCCGGCCAGCTAGGAAGCAGCCCCGCCTTCGGTCAGCATCCGGCACAGCTCCAGCACCATCCCGCGCAGCCATCGATGCGCAGGGTCCCGATCGAGACGGGGGTGCCACATCTGCGAGATGGTGATCTGCTCCGCGGGCACGGGCAGCGGGAACGAGCGCAGCGTGCTCTGCGCTCTCAGGCGCTCGAAGTACGAGGCCGGTATCAGCGCGACCAGATCGGTTGCTGCCGCTATCGACAAGGCGGTGCCGAAGCTGGGCACGACGACCGCGGCGTTGCGCGCCAGTCCCATCGCCGCGAGAGCCACGTCCACAGGGCCCTCCGTGCGGCCATGGCGGGAGGTGATCACGTGGTCGCAGGCGGCGTAGCGCTCGGGGGTGATCTCGGCTTCGGCCAGCAGGGGATGACCTTCGCGCACCGCGGCGATGAAGCGGTCCCTGTAGAGCGCCTGGATGCGCACTTCCGGCCCCGACTCGCCCAGGACACCGACATCGAGATCGATCAGCCCCTCCCGCAGCGGACGAACGTCCTTGTCGGGCTTGGGCGCGAAGCGCAGGCGGACGCCGGGTGCTTCCTGCGCGACGCGCGCCACCAGCACATGGGCGAAGGCCTCGATGAAACCGTCGTTGGCCCGTATGGTGAAGAGGCGCTGGAGCGTGCGCGGGTCCATGCTCGCGTCGGCGGGCAGGAGGACCGCGTGCGACTCCTGCACCAGATCCCTCACACGGTCGCGCAGTGCGAGCGCATGCGGCGTGGGCACCATGCCGCGTCCCGCGCGCACCAGCAGCGGATCCCCGGTCGCCTCCCTCAGCCGCGCCAGGGTGCGGCTCATGGCCGATTCGCTCAATCCCATGCGCTCGGCAGCCTTGGCAACGGTGCCTTCGGAAAGCAATGCATTCAACGCGGTCAGCAGGTTGAGGTCGGCGTCCGGCATGCCCGACGCTAGCACAGAGCCGCCCCCCCCGGACAGGCGCAGCATGCAGGAACAACCTGCACGCCGCGCTCTGGGCCGGCGCCTTATGGCGTCCTATTCTGAGTCGACGCAATCGAGCGTCTCTTCAGGTCACTCCCATGTTGCTCTCACCTCCCCTTCGATCCGGTACCTCCTCTTCCACCGGCCCTCGCAACGCCGATACCCAGGCGGCGGACGATGCCGATGGCCTGCCGCTGCCGCGGCGCATCGCGGCCGTCGCCGCCATCCTGGGCGCGGGCACCCTCGTCGTGCTCGACGGCGCGATCGCAAATGTCGCGCTGCCGAGCATCTCGCGGCAATTGCATGCGACACCCGCAGATGCGGTCTGGATCATCACGGCCTACCAGCTCGCGGTCGTGATGTTCCTGCTGCCCGCCTCGGCCATCGGCGCAAGGCTGGGCTATCACCGCGTGTTCGCTGGCGGCGTCGCGCTCTTCACCGCGGCGTCGGTGCTGTGCGCGATGTCTCCATCGCTGCCATGGCTCGTGGCTGCGAGGTGCCTTCAGGGGCTGGGCGCGGCGGCGGTGATGCCGCTCGGCCTGGCGCTGCTGCGCTTCACCTATCCACGCCGGCTGCTGGCGCGCGCGATCGGCTGGAATGCGCTCACGATCGCGGGTGCCACCGCGGCGGGCCCTTCCATCGGCGCCTTCATCCTCTCCACGTCGAGCTGGCCGTGGCTCTTCGCGGTGAACCTTCCGATCGGCATCCTCGTGCTGGCCGCCTGCGCGAAGTTGCCGCGCCCTGCGCCGTCGCAGGACCGCATCGACCTCTGGAGCATCGCGCTCAACGCGATCATGTTCGCCTCCTTCGTGCTCGGGAGCGACAGGCTGCCGTCGAACCTGCTGCATGGCGGCGCGCTGCTCGGACTGGCAATCGCCTGCATGGTGCTGCTGGTGCGCCGCGAGATGACGAAGCAAGCGCCGCTCGTCCCGCTCGACCTGCTGCGCGTGCACTCCTTCCGCATCTCGGTCATCGCCTCCGTCTGCTGCTTCACCGGCCAGATGGCGAGCTACGTGGCACTGCCCTTCTACATCCAGCACGAGTTGGGCCAGAGCACCGCGACCACCGGCCTCCTGATGACGCCGTGGCCCCTCGCGGTGATGCTGGCCGCACCGCTGTCCGCGCGCCTGGCCCAGCGAGTGCCGACAGCCTGGCTCTGCGCGGCCGGAAGCGCGTTTCTCGCGACAGGCCTGGCGCTGTGCGCGCTGTGGCCGATCCATGGCAACCCTGCCTTGCCGATCGCGCTCTTCACGAGCCTCGCCGGTTTCGGCTTCGGACTCTTCCAGACACCCAACAACCAGAACATGCTGCTCTCCGCCCCCAAGGAGCGCAGCGGCGCGGCCGGTGGAGCGCAAGGGACGGCGCGGCTCACGGGGCTGACACTCGGCAGCCTGGCGATGAGCCTGATGTTCGGGCTGCTGCCTTCGCACAGCGCTGTACATCTGGGGCTGGCGATGGCTGCATCGGCGGCTCTGGCAGGGAGCGTGGTGAGCCTGCTCAGGAGTCCGGGCAGATCTGCGGCTGTGTGATCGTCCGCGAACAGAGACTGAAATTTGGTCGCTGTGACGCCTCTTAGCACGCCAATCCATTTCGCCTCATTACAGGCAGCTTTCGGACGGACTGCCCATTAAACGATTCCGGTATTGCCTTGTGGACTCTGCAGGGATAGCAGGCTGCGGCCTCCACGCGGTCGAGTGCGACTGCATCTGCTCGTTGTCATTCGAATGCAAGCGTCCCCGCCACACAACACGTGGCGCCCCGGCATATCGCTGCCCGGCGTTCCTGTGCCATGATGAAGTTCACCGATCCACTTCCTCCCCCGTACCCGGGCGCTGCCCCGCCCTGCTCGCACAGCGTCACCTTGGCCTACCTCGTCGCGCTTCTGATGTTCGTCGCATCGCTGTGCCATGCGCAGACGGCGCCTGTGCAGCGCCTGCGCATCGTCGGGGGGCTGGCCGGGGTCACGCAGTACACGGGGCAGGAGGAGCAGTTCTGGACGCGCGACCTCGCGGCGCTGTCCGGCGGGCGCTACACCGCCAGCATCGTGCCCTTCGACCGTGCCGGCGTGCCCGGCCAGGAAATGCTGAACCTGATGCAGCTGGGCGTGGTGCCCTTCGGCACGGCGCTGATGAGCCAGATCTCCACCCAGTTGCCGGAGCTCGGCGCTCCCGACATGGCCGGGCTGAACCCCGACATCGCCACGCTGCGCCGGGTGGTCGGTGCATTCCGACCCTACCTGTCGCAGGCGTTGCGCGAACGCTATGGCGTGGAAGTGCTGGCGGTCTACATCTATCCGGCGCAGGTGGTGTTCTGCAGCAAGCCGATGCAGCAGCTCGGAGACCTCGCGGGCAGGCGCACGCGCGTGTCCAGCTCGACGCAGGCCGACTTCATCACCGCGCTCGGCGGCACGCCTGTGTACACAGAGTTCTCGCAGATCATGACGAACATGAAATCGGGCAACACCGACTGCGCCGTCACCGGCACCATGTCCGGGCACACGCTGGGCCTGCATCAGGTGACCAGCGTGCTCTATGCCATGCCGTTGAACTGGGGCGTGGCGGTCTTCGCCGCCAACCGCGAGAGCTTCGATGCGCTGCCGCCCGACCTTCAGGCGCTGCTGCGCAAGGAGCTGCCGCGGCTGGAAACCGCGGTGTGGGCCCAGTCGGAGCGCGAAACCGAGGAAGGCATCGCCTGCAACACGGGCGCCGCGGGCTGCAGCAGGCCCACCAAGGGGCGCATGCTGGCCGTGCGGCCCTCGCCGCAGGACGAGGCCCGCCGCCGAGACATCTTCGCGACCCGCGTGCTGCCCGGGTGGGTGCAGCGCTGCGGCCCGGTGTGCGCCACGGCGTGGAACCAGACGCTCGCACCGGTGGTCGGCATCCAGGCCCGGGCTACGGCACAGTGACACCGCGATTCCCCCGCCGCATCACCGCCATCATCTATGGCGTGGCACTGGCCTTCCTCGTCACCGTGGGAACGGTGGCTTCCGTGATCGTCTGGGAGGCCAGGCAGAAGGCCATCACCGATCACGAGAACCAGACGGTCCGCTTCGTGACCGGCTCCGAGGCCGCACTCAATCGCGCGCTGCTGAGCGTCGACATGCTGCTCGCGGGCGCCAACGAAATCCTGCGCGGCTCGAAAGCCGCCAGCGCCGGCGACGACGCGGGCAGCCCCGCTCCGCACCAGCTGCTCGAGAACATGGTGCGGCAGAACCTGCTCGTGCGCCACGTCGCCTTCGTCGATGCGCGCGGCGCGGTGGCTGCCTCGTCGGACCGGCGCGGCAGCCACCTGCCGCTCGCCCTGCCCCCGGGCTTCGTGGACAGCGTGCTGGCCAAGCCCGTCTCGACACTGGCGATCAGCGCGCCGGCCATCAGCCCGGTGACCTCGCAGAAGGTGCTGTACTTCGCCCGCGCCGTGACGCTTGCGGACGGCTCGCGCATGCTGGCGGTGGCGGAGGTGCAGCTGTCGCTGCTCGCGACGATCATGACGCAGGGCACCGGCGTGCGCGACCTGGAGGTCACGCTGGAACGCGACGCCGGCCCGCTCCTGGCGAGCCTGCCGCCGCGAGACGACCTCGGCGGCCGGCAGATCGAGCCGGCCCTGCACGAGCAGACGAGCGACGGCAAGCCGCAGCGCATGGCCGCGCGCCTGAGCGGCGAACCGGCCATCGTGGTGGCCCGTCCCACGCTGCACCGCAACCTGCTGATCGTGGCGAGCATGCCGCTGAGCGCGGCGCTGCGGGACTGGCGTCGCGAGCGGGACCTGATCGCGTGGACCGGCGCGGTCATCGCTCTGATGATCGTTGCGGTGGCGCGTTTCACCCATGTCCAGCTGCGCCGGCAATGGCGCTCCCGCATGGAGCTGGTGCGGTCCAAGGCCACGCAGGACCAGGCGCTGGAATCCATGGTCGATGGCTTCATCCTGCTGGACGCCGAGCACCGCGTGCTTACCTGGAACCGCAGCTTCGTCGCGATGTTCCCGTGGACCGAATCGATCATCGCGCCGCAGTTGCCCTTTCGGCGCATCATGGACGAAACCGCGCAGCATGTGGTGCACGGCCGGGGGCCCGCCGGCTGGTCGGCATTGAATGCGCCGCAGATGACGCAGCCGCACTCCGAGCAGGAGGCGCTGCTGAAGAACGGCCAGGTGATCCGCGCCACGCGCAGCCGCACGCCGGACGGCGGCCTGGTCTGCGTCTACCACGACATCACCGAGAGGCGTCGCCACACGGCCGCCATCATCGAGAGCAAGGCGCAGCTGCAGGCCACGCTCGACGCCCTGCCCGACCTGCTGCTCGAGGTGGACCTGGAGGGCCGCTGCCACGGCCATCACGCGCCGCGCGTGCCCTTCCCCGCAGCCGGCCTCGAGAACCCCGTGGGCCGCACCCTGCAGGAACTGCTGCCGGCCGCGGCCGCCTCGCACGTGATGGCCGCGCTGCGCGAAGCCCACGCCAACGGCTACTCGGCCGGACGCCAGTTCGAGCGACGCGACAACGGCGAACGCACCTGGTTCGAGATCTCTGCATCGCGCAAGTCGGTCGACGAGACAGTCGATGAAACGGCCGGCGATCTCGCCGGCAAGACCGAGGCGCCTTGCGCGCGCTTCATCGTGATCCTGCGCGACATCACGCAGAGCAAGCGCGCGGCACGCGAGATCGAGCATCTGGCCTTCTACGACACGCTCACCGGCCTGCCCAACCGGCGGCAGCTGCTCGACCGGCTCCACCAGGCCACCGGCGACGCCGCGCGGCACCCGGGGCTGTGCGCGCTGCTCTTTCTCGATCTGGACAACTTCAAGACGCTGAACGACGCGCTCGGCCACGATGTCGGCGACCTGCTGCTCAAGCAGGTGGCGCAGCGGCTCAGGAGTCGTCTGCGCGCGGGGGACATCGTGGCGCGCCTGGGCGGCGACGAGTTCGTGGTCGTCCTGGAGAACCTGAGCGACCAGGTCGCGGTGGCCACCTCGCAAACCCAGACCGTGGGCGCTGCCATCCTCGCGCACCTGAACCAGCCCTATCAGCTCGGCGCGCAGCACCATCACGGCACGTGCAGCATCGGTGCCTGCCTGTTCGATGCCCATGCGGCCTCGATCGAGGAGGTGCTCAAGCAGGCCGACATCGCCATGTACCGCGCCAAGGCGGACGGCGGCAATGCGCTGCGCTTCTTCGAGGCGGACATGCAGACCCGCATCACCGCACGCGCCGCGCTGGAAAACGAACTGCACGCCGCCATCGCGGCGCGGCAGTTCGTGCTGCACTACCAGAGCCAGGTCACCAGCGAGAACCGGGTGGTGGGCGCGGAGGTGCTGGTGCGCTGGCACCATCCGGTGCGCGGGCTGCTGCTGCCGGGCCAGTTCATCGACGTGGCGGAGGACACCGGGCTCATCATTGCGCTGGGCCTGTGGGTGCTGGAGACAGCCTGCAGGCAGCTCACGGCATGGCGCGATGACCCGCAGCGGCAGCACCTGCAGCTCTCGGTCAACGTGAGCGCCCGGCAGTTCCGCGAGGGAGACTTCGTCGACCAGGTGAGCCAGGTGCTGGCGCGCACCGGCGCCGATCCGCGCAAGCTCAAGCTGGAGCTCACCGAGAGCCTGCTGCACGAGAAGGTGGCCGACGCGATCGGAAAGATGGAGGCGCTCGCCGCGCTGGGCATCCGGTTCTCCATGGACGACTTCGGCACCGGCTACTCGTCGCTGTCCTACATGACCCAGTTGCCGCTGAGCCAGGTGAAGGTCGACAAGTTCTTCGTGCACCGCATCGGGCTCGATGCGAAGGTGGAATCGATCATCCAGGCCATCATCGGCATGGCGCGCAGCCTGGAACTGGAGATCGTGGCCGAAGGCGTGGAGACGCCTGCGCAGCGCGACTTCCTGGTGCGCCACGGCTGCGGCCTGTGCCAGGGCTACCTGTTCGGTGTGCCACAGCCGCTGGAAATCTACGAACGCGAGCTGGATGGAGAGCTTCCCGCATCGAATCCCGCATTCCTGCCGCAATAAGCAGACGCCTGGCGTGGCGAATGGATGCATTTCGGGATCACGGCTCCATTCACCCTCGTGCGCCGGCGCGCCCCCTGCTCCTCCACCATCTGGATGGTGACTTTGGCAAGCCTCGTCATCTCCGTTCGATTCCACCCCTTACAGCGTCGTAGGCCATGCCGCGGCCGTGAGGCCCATTGGAGATGGCCAGGTGTGGGGCCCTACTTGCGCGCCAGCGGGATCTGCAGATTGGTCGGCCGGTTCTGCTCGGTGTCGAAACCTCGGCCGTCTACGTTGCGCGCGCCCCAGAACAGCAGGCCGTGCGAGACGTACACCAAGTCGTACTCCATGAAGTTCTTGCCCGCGCTCAGGCCGAAGGGCGTGAAGCTCTTGCCGAAGATGCTCTGCGTCTGGCCCACCTCCCATTTGGCGTAACCCTGGACGGCGACCTGGTTGAGCACATCGGCGAAGGCCTGCAGCAAGGGCGTGACCTCGTAGGCCTCGTCGGCCACGAAGTCCACCTTCTGCGCGCCGGGGGCAATGGGATGCTCGCCCTTCCAGTGCATGTGCCCCCTGATCAGGATCTTCGCCAGCGGCACCTTGCCGTAGGGATCGGCCGAGTTGGCGATGACCAGCTCGAAACGATCACCCACCAACACCTTGAACTCGCGCTTCAGATAGAAGGGCTTGAGCGTGCCATCGGGGGCCTTCTGGGCGCTGGGGCGGATCTCGGGGGCGATGCTGATCCAGTCGCCAATGATGGCCTGCCTGGTCTGTTCGATGGTCATAGATGAAGCTCCTGGAGAGGGTGAAAAAGAGGTGGAGGGGATCGCGCCACAGGCGGCAAGGACCAGAGGCAGGGTCATGGACAGGAGGGCATGTCGGCGAACGGGCACTGTGTGTTCCTCGGATTGAAACTATGACAGTCGTCATAGTAGTTCAAATTATGATGGCCGTCATAGATTTTTGCGAGTCCGACTCGAACAAGGAAACAACGGCATGGCGGGTGACGTACGCGATCGCATGGTCGAAGGGGCGATGGCGCTGCTGGCGCAGCGCGGCTTGCAGGCCACGTCGTTTTCCGAGGTACTCGCGGCCACGGGGGCACCGCGCGGATCGCTGTACCACCACTTCCCGGATGGCAAAGACCAGCTTGTGGCCGCAGCCGTCGACCGCGCGGGCGCCGTGCTGACCGACGCGATGGCCTCCATCGCCGGCGCACCGGCCGAGGCGGTGGTCGAGCGTTTCCTCGCGATCTGGCGCGCCGTACTCACGCGCTCCCAGTGCGAGGCCGGCTGCGCCGTGCTGGCCGTCACGGTGGCCACTGACTCAGCCGAGCTGCTCTCGCACGCCACCGCCGTGTTTCGCGCCTGGCGCGAGCGTCTGACGGATCTGCTGCACAAGGGTGGCCTCCCGCCGGCGCGGGCCCGCTCGCTCGCCATGATGCTGATCGCCTCGGCGGAAGGCGCGGTGGTGCTAAGCCGAGCCGACCAGAGCCTTGAACCCTTCGAGGCGGTCGCGCAGCAGCTGATGGCCCACGTGCGCCAAGCGGCCAGCGCAGGTTAACGCCGGCCTTCCCGCTCCGTCACTCGATCCGGAGAGACGCTCGAGAGGCCGGGTGCAGATGGCCACATCTCTCGAGCCGCCTATGCCACGGCATGGCGCCTCACGCTCCGTTGCTGCTTCGCGTGAGCACGGATCATTCGGCTCGGCGTCGAAATGCCACCTGAATGCGGCAGCATGAAGCTCCTGCCGGGGATCAGGGCTTTGCGATACCAGGCATTCCCACGAACCCCGGGAGCCGCTTCATTCGCTCGATCCATGCCAGCACATTCGGATACGGGGCAAGGTCAATGCCACCTTCGCCAGCCAGCGCCGTGTACGGGAAGCAAGCAATATCAGCGATCGTCGGGTGGCCCAGTTCCAGGAACTCGCGGCTCGCCAGGTGCGCGTCCATGATGCCGAACACACGGTTCGCGCCGGCATGCAGCTTCTCGAGGTCGAGTGGGTAGTTCAACACCTTCACCAATCGCGCGCCCGCTGCATTCATGATCTCGCCGCCGCCAGTCGACAGCCACTGCGCGATCTGGCCCTGCGACCTGGCGTCTTCGGGAAACCAGTTGCCCGACTTGTCGTACTTGCGTGCCAGGTAGATCAGGATGGCCTGCGCGTCGCGCAGGCGCAGATCGCCGTCCTCGAAGATCGGGATCTCGCCGAACGGGTTCAGCGCGAGGTAGGGAGCCGTCTTGTGTTCCTTGTTGACGAAGTCGACGGGCACCGCTTCGTAGGACACATCGAGGATGTTGAGGAACAGACGGATCTTGTAGCAGCTGCCGGAAATGTCGCAGTCGTAGAGCTTGGGCATGGTTTCTTCTTTCGTTGATGAAGGTCAGGAGGGTTGGAAAAGAATGCGGTGGTGATGCCTCAGGTGGTCGGCCATGAAGCTCTGCACGAAGTAGTAGCCGTGGTCGTAGCCGATGTGCCGGCGCATGGTGAGCGGCTGGCCGACCGCGAGGCATGCCGCCTCGAAGAGATGCGGATGCAGTTGCTCGGAGAGGAATTTGTCCTCGAGGCCCTGGTCGATCAGGATGCCCTGCGG
Source organism: Variovorax gossypii (assembly GCF_003965815.1). Classification (GTDB taxonomy): domain Bacteria; phylum Pseudomonadota; class Gammaproteobacteria; order Burkholderiales; family Burkholderiaceae_C; genus Variovorax; species Variovorax gossypii. The sequence goes on from NZ_RXOE01000009.1 coordinate 264,112, forward strand.
ATAGGGGGCGGCCTTCTGGCGAGACATCAGGCTGGAGGCGTCGTGTTCGGCCCAGTGCCCGCTGTCCGCCCCCAGATAGCCCGCCAGTGCCTTGCGGCCCCACGGGCATCGCGTGGGCGCGCACACCGGCGCCAACGCCGACACCGATCGGAATCTCCCCGGATGCCGCAGCGCCAGCGTGAGCGCACCGTGGCCGCCCGTCGAATGACCGGTGAGGCCCACCCGCTGCGTGTCGACGGGCAGGCGGTCGCCGAGCAGCGGCAGCAGTTCGTTGAGCAGGTAGCTCTCCATGCGCCAGTGCGCGGCCCACGGGGCCCGCGTCGCGTCAAGGTAGAAGCCTGCGCCGACACCGAAGTCCCAGCTCTCCGCCTCACCCGGCACATCCGCGCCACGCGGGCTCGTGTCGGGTGCGATGAGGGCCATGCCGAGCTCGGCTGCGAGCTGCTGTGCGCCCGCCTTCACCGCAAAGGTCTCTTCGTTGCAGGTGAGCCCGGCCAAGTACACCAGTGCAGGCACGCGGGCCAGCGCGGCTTGTGGCGGCAGGAACACCGAAATGCGCATCGGCAAGCCGATTTCGTGCGAGTCGTGCTCGATGAAGCGCTGGATGCCGCCGAAGCAACGGTGCTCGCCCAGCGTCCGCAGTTGTTGCACGAACTCCATCAGAACAG
>NZ_RXOE01000010.1 GCF_003965815.1 Variovorax gossypii
CCGGGAAGAAAAACGAAGAAGGGCCTTCATCTCACCCCTCCTCCGCAAACCCAAGAAACAAAGCATCGAACTGCTCATCCCGAGGCAACCCGGTACTCAACATCCGAACCCCATGCTCCGCAGCAGGATCACTCAGCCAAAGCGAGGCCCCCGCCAGAGGCAAGTCCAGCGACTCGACAGAACTCTCAGGCACACCAGAAGAAGCGCCTTCAACAAACAGCCGATGCAGAACAGCATCGAACCGCAAGGCATCCAGATCCCCATCAAGCCCTTCCAACGCAGCCTGCGTCGCATGAGCCCACCACCGCAACGCAGCAGCCAGCGCCTCCCCCTGCAGCTGCCCAGGCGCCGAAGCATCGAGCTCGATCGCAAGAGCAAACGGAAAGTACCGCCCCACCCCATCCACCGAGGGCATCAACACCCCGATCCAGGCCTGGTCGCCAGCCACCTGCCGACCGAGCGCAAAGCACCAGATGGGCGCTTCCAGATACCGCTCGGTCCAGTCCGCCCGGTCCCGCAGCCGCGACATACCCCGCTGCAGCCACTGATCCCACACCGCGCGGAACGGCTCAGGCAGCCGCCGATGCGCGAAGTCCCCCATGCCCGGCAGCTTGCCGAACCACCCCGGCAGCGCAGTCGATGCAAACAGCAGTGGAGAAGAAGGAGAAGAAGAGGAAGCCTCGCTCACAACCCCTCCGGACATGAGAACTCGCGCAACTCGCGCAAGCGGATCGGATGCTGCACGCTGTTGGTGGTCACCTCGAATCGCGTCTTGCGCGCGCCGATCTGGAAGGTGATGAAGAACTTCTCGGGCGCGTCGCCTGCCTCGAGCTGGCCGTCGTCGAGCGCGCGGAACAGGGCCCATGGACCGTCCACGGCGGCGCCGGAGCTGCCGGTGGTCGAGGGGGGGCTGACCTGGATGCGCACCTGGTTGCTGCCCTTCGGCCCCGGCCACTGCACGGCCATGGGCACGACCGGACCGTGCGCGTATTTCACGAGCTGGCCGTCGACGTCGAGGATGAACTGCGTGATGCCCGCGTCCATCTCCACCGGCTTGAAGTCCAGCCGCATCGAGGGGCCCCGGCCGCCGCCGCGGAAGAAGATCTCCTTGATGCGTGCCGCGCGTTCGAACTGCGCGATTGCCTGCGTGGTGATGGCGCCGCGCTCGGCCACGGGCTTGTAGCGCCACGGGCGCGTGCTGGTGTCGACGATGGAGGCAAGGCGCTTCTGGAAGAAGTCGTCCATCAGGCCGCCGGGGCCGAACATCTGGCCGAAGTCCTCGGGCAGCACGTCGCGCTTGCTGCTCTGCACGAAGGGGTAGCGGCCGGCGATGGCGCGCGCGCAGAACTCGGTCACGGGGCGCAGGTCCTGGCTGAGGTTGCCGCGCTCGGCTACCTGGGCCTGCGCGGCGCCGGCCTGGCTCAGGTTCTCGACCATGGAGCGCACCGGCTCGGGCAGCCGGCCGGCGTCGGACTTGAGCTTGCCGGCCACGTCGCCGGGCGGCGGCGAGGTGCGGCCTTTCACTGCCGTGTCGACGGCGTTGAGGTACACGTACACCTCGTTGAAGAGCTTCAGCGCGTCGTCGATGGGCGCGGGCTGGTTCGGGCCACCGGCGGTGACGAGGCGGCGCAGCGCCTCGAAGCGGTCGTCCACGATGCTCTCGATGCGCTTGCCTGGCGCCACCTGGCGGCCGGGGTCGCTGCCGAACAGGTCTTCCAGGCCCTTGCGGGTGTTGCGCACGGTCTCGGTGGCCTTGCTGACCACGTCCTTGTTGGCGTCGGCGGCGGGTATCAGCGTGGTCTGCTTGACCACGGCGCGCAGGAAGTTGGCGAGCGGCGAATCGACGCCCGAGAGGATGCGCGCGGTCTCGATGTTCTTCTCCAGGCCGTTCACGCGGATCAGGCGCACGTCGGCGAGCAGCGCCTCCCACTGCTTGACGTACTCCTCCAGGTAGAGACGGCGCACGCGGTCGGTCAGCGCGCCGAGCGCGGCCACATCGCGCAGGCGGTCGGCGGCGTTGCGGTCCTGGCCCAGCACCCACGGGTCTTCATTCGCGAGCAGGCCGGTGAGCACAGTCACCTCGTTCTGGAAGCGCTTGTGATAGCCGTCGTAGGTGAACATGCCCGGCACGCCATCGGACAGCGGCTTGCCGCTGATGCGCTCGAACACCAGCGGACCCGAGGGGCCTGTGGCGGTCGCCACGCTGAAGGCCGGGATGTCCTTGCTGGCGCGCTGGCGCTTCAGGCGGCTGAACACGCGCTGCTCCAACGGATAGCTCGCGAGCACGGCGCGCACGCTGCGCACCAGGTTCTCGTCCATCTTCAGCGGCGAGCGCGGTGGACCCTGGGCGATGAGCACGTCGAGCTGGTCCTCGAGCTGCTTGCGCTGGTCTTCGGGAATGCCGCGGTCGAGGTTGCGCGCCCAGTCGAGGGTGATCCAGGCCTTCAGCGCCTCGGCGTCGAAGTGCTCGGGCTGGTAGAGCATCAGGTAGCTCTTGAGCGCCTCGTAGGTGAATTCGAGGTTGTCCTTCTGCGCGGTGCGCAGCTGGTCCTCGATGCGCTTGGCGATCTGCGGCAGGAAGGCGTCGTTGAGCGCGCGCTGGTGCGTGAGCATGGCGGCCGCGTCGAGCTTGTCTCCCTGGTAGAGGCCCAGCGTCATCGACAGCGGCTCGTCGCCCTGGCGGTTGTCGGGCGTCTTCCAGATGTCGCGCAGGCTCTGCAGCACGGGCGCGACTTCCACCAGGTTCTGCACGCGCGCCGGCAGCGCCGCGAGGTTCTGCCGGGCGGGCTCGACGCGGGCCTCGACCGACTTCAGGTAGTTCATGTTCTGCAGCGTGCTGTAGCCCCAGGCCGCGAGCAGGCCGACGGTGAGCAGCGTCATCGCCGTCACGCCGATCACGCGCAGCGTGTGGCGGCGGCGCTCCAGCTTCACGTCGGCGCCGGCCAGGCGCTGCTCGGGGAACACCACCTCGCGCAGCAGCGAGGTGAGGAAATAACTGCGCCCGCTGGACTTCTGCGGCGCGAGCATCGCGCGCTCGATGCCGAAGCTGCGCGCGAGGCTGCCCATCACGCGATCGATGGGGCTGCCTTCCTGCGTGCCGCTGGTGAAGTACACGCCGCGCACCCACGGCGGCTGCGCGAAGCGCGAGCCGGTGAACACCTGCTCCAGCAGGTCGGACAGCAGCGGGCCGATGGAACCGAACTGCGCCGGAAAGCCGAAGATGGCCGCGCGGCGATTGCCGTCGGTCTCGCGCTGCATGCGCGCGATGAGGCCGTCGTTCACCCGGTTGTGCAGCAGCGCGAACTCGCGGTTGAAGGCGGTGGAGAGCCCCTTCTCCTCGACCTGCAGGTTCTCGTCGGCCGGCAGCGTGAAGCCGAAGACCTGCGCACGCTGTTCCTTGCCGAGGTCGTCGAAGTAGTCGGTGAAGCCGTAGAGCAGGTCGCTCTTGGTGACGAGCACGTACACCGGCAGCCGCGTGGTGAGCTTGCCGTCGAGCTCCAGCAGGCGCGCGCGGATCGATGCCGCGAGCTGCGTGCGCGCCTCGGGGCCCTGGCTCAGCAGGTCGGCCACGCTGACGGTGAGGAACACGCCGTTCAGCGGCCGGCGCGGACGCACCTTCTTCAGCAGGCCGAGAAAGCCTTCCCACGCGCTCTTGTCTTCCGACTGGTGGCTGTCCTGCGTGGTATAGCGCCCGGCGGTGTCGATGAGCACGGCCTCGTCGGTGAACCACCAGTCGCAGTTGCGCGTGCCGCCCACGCCGCGGATGGCGCCGGGGCCGAACTTCTCGGCCAGCGGAAAGCTCAGGCCCGAGTTGACCAGCGCGGTGGTCTTGCCCGCGCCCGGCGCGCCGATGAACACGTACCAGGGCAGGTCGTAGAGATAGCTGCCACCCGAGATGGAGAGCCAGTCGCGCCAGCCCGGCTTCTTGCCGGCGGCGTGCATGCGCATCTGCTTGAGCGTGGCGACGGCTTCGCTGAAGCGGGTGTCGAGGATCTTCTGCTCGCCGTTGACCGGCGCATCGGCCTTGGCGGCCGGCGCCTTCATGAGGCCGTCGGTCAGGTGCTGGCTCGCGCGGCGGGCGCGCCAGCGGCGGTACAGCGCGCGCAGCACCACGATGAGCACGATGACGCCGATGACGACTGCGCGCGTGGTCTCGCCTTCGAGCGGCGCGAGCGAGCCGATCTTCACCAGCGGGCCGATCCACCAGATCAGCAGCGCGACGACGATGAGCGCCAGCAGCGTGAGCAGCAGCGGGCTGAACAGGAAGCCGAAGATTTTCTTGATCATTTCGTCGCTCCCGTGGCCGGAGCAGCAGCCGGAGCGGCTGCCGGAGCAGTGGCGACGACGCCTTCAGGCCCGGTCAGCAGCACGACCTCGACGCGGCGGTTCTTCGCGCGATTGGCCGGCGTGTCGTTGGGCGCCACCGGCTCGGCGTCGGCCTTGCCGTCGGAACGCATGCGCGCCGGATCGACCAGCGTGGAGAGCGCCCCCTTCACCGCGTCGGCACGCGCGGCCGACAGGTGCCAGTTCGACGGATAGCGCAGCGAGCGGATGGGCTGGTTGTCGGAGTGGCCGGTGATCAGCACCTCGCCCTTCACCTCGGCCAGCGCCTGGCCGATGCGGCGCAGCACCGGCAGCGACTGCGCCATCGGCTCGGCGCTGCCGGAGCCGAAGAAGGAGTCGCCGCGCAGCCGCACCACGCTGCGGTCGGCCTCGTCGGTCACCGTGACCAGGCCCTGCTTCACCTCGGGCTCCAGGAAGCGCGCGAGGCGCGGCGTCTTCGCCGGCAGCGCGGGCGGCGCGATCTGGATGTTGGGCGCGCGCAGGCTGGACACCGCGGCGTACGTGGTGTCGGAGCGGTAGTTGAGCGTGAGCCGCAGGCCGAACCATGCGAGCGCCAGCAGCAGCGCGAAACCGGCCGCGAACACCCACAGCGGCAGCGATTCGCGCAGCCGCACCGTGCCGGCGCCCTGCCCGCGCCAGTGCGGCGAGAGCTCGGCTTCCACCGGCGGACGGTCCTTGGCGATGAGGTCGGCCAGGCGCTGGCGCACCGAGTCGAGTTGCGCGCGGCCGTTGTCGATCACGCGGTAGCGGCCCTCGAAGCCGAGCGCGAGCACGCTGTAGATCAGCTCCAGCAGCTGGCGGTGCGTGGGCACGTCCTGCGCGAGCTTGGCCAGCAGCTGGAAGACTTTTTCGCCGCCCCAGGTCTCGTTGTGGAACTGCACCAGCAGGCTCTGCTTGTTCCATCCGGCCTGCACGCCCCAGGGCGTGTTGGCCACGGCCTCGTCGAGCGCGGTGCACAGCACGTAGCGCGCGGCGAGCACCGACTCGTTGCCGACGCCGGCGCGGCGCGCGCTGGCGTCGAACTGGTTCACCGCATCGGCGGTCGATGCGCGCAGGGCCGGCACGTTGGGCGGCTGCGCGAGGTTGCGCAGCTTGCCGATCAACACCAGCAGCTTGCCGGCGGCGGATACCAGCGGATTGAGCAGGCCCAGCTCGCCGACGTCGGCGGCCGGCGTGGGATCGGCCCCGCCGAAGAAAGGCGCCGGTGCCGGCGCGGGCGGCGTGCCGCCCGGCGTGCGCGGCTTGGGCTTGATGACCGTGCGTTCCGACTCGAAGGCGGCAAAGGGATCGGGAGGTGTGCTCATGATGGCTCCACGCTGACGGCGCCAATTCGTGGAACGCCGCGGAACCGGCTTTGCCGGGCCGCAAGCACCGCCCCCTGGAAGGGGGTTGGCGTAGCGACACGAAGTGCGCGAAGACTGGGGGTCATGCTCGGATTGCCCAGAATTGAAGGTCGAGGCCGGGGAAGTCGCCCGCGATGTGCATCGCGATGCCGCCCGACTGCTCGAGCTGGCGCCACAGGTCGCTGTTGCGCGTCTCGAGCTCGAAATAGTTGGCGCCCGTGTGAAAGGGAATCTGCCTCGGCGCCACCGGCATCGGCGTGAGCGTGACGCCCGGCAGCGCGAGGTTGACCAGGTCGCGGATGCGCTCCACCGGACCGATCTTGACCTGCGTGGGAAAGCGCGCGCGCAGCGCCTCGCTGGGCATGCTGGCGTTCACCGCGAGAACGAAGGTGGCCTTGCGCTGCAGCTCCACGTCGGTGACCACCGCCACGCGCACGCCGTGCTTGCGGTCGTGCAGCTCGATGCGGATGGCCGACTGCTCGAACACCATCGAGAGGCTGCGGCGCAGGTCGTCCATGAGCGGACGGAAGCTCATGGCGAGGTCGTCGTGGATGTAGGGGCCGAAGCGCGACACGCGGCGCGAGTCGCGAAAGCTCGCGAGGTCGCCCGCGAGGCCCAGCGCATGTTCGAAGAAATGCTGCGGATGCAGCATGGCGCTCTTGGCGAGGTGCGCGAAGATGGCCTCGTTGCGGTTCACGGCCTGCAGCAGCATGAAGTCGGCGATCTCGGCCACGCCGCCTGTGCCGCCCTGTGTGAGGCGGCCGGCCAGCGCCTCGCCGCGCTGGCGCAGCAGGCCCAGCAGCTCGTCGAGCCAGGCGCGGATGACGGCATGGCCGGCCACGTCGAGCAGCGGCGGCAGCATGGCGCGGTCGAGCTGCACCTGGTTGTCGACACGGCGCTCGACCACGCGGGCCACGCCGATGGTGGTCCAGGCGTCGGTGGCCTCGCTGGCGCGCATCAGCCGCGTGTGGAGCTGGCCCAGCTGCAGCATCGCGGTGCGCTCGCCGGCGGTGTTGGAGTCGGGCACTTCCGACTCGAGCACGCGGTGGCGCACCAGCTCTTCATATTCTTCCGCGTCGGCTTCGCGCGCGCCGGCGCGGCGCAGCGGCAGCGCGAGCACCACGGCCTCGTCGCGCATGGACGATGGAATATCGATGGGCTCGGGCAGCGGGTCGACCGCCGGCATGTCGAAGACGGTGCCGTCGCCGAAGACGCCGACCGCGCGCACCAGCGCCAGCTTGCCCAGCGTGAGCGCGGCGGGGTCGATCTCCAGTTCGGCGAAGCCCCACGCATAGGGAGTGGTGGAACGCAGCAGCACGTGCCGCGCGTGATCGGCATGACGCTCGCTCTGCTGCAGGTGCTGAGGCTGCAACAGCATCCCCTCGCTCCAGACCACTTTTGTTCGCCAACTCATCCGCACTCCGTCAACGGCAAGGGTGCCTGAAAGAAACACGAAGTTTCCGGCCCGGTGGACGGGAGGCAAATCCGCCTTAAGGCCTAGCTAATGGCCTAGGCGCGGGGATTTGGAGCTACGGCGAAGGGAGTAGAAAGGAGCGCGAAAGAAGCGCGAAGGGAGCGGCAGGCCCGGCTCAGCGGGCGGCGGCGGCGCGCAGCGTCTCGACCTGCTCCGCGTAGGTCTTCTCGATGCGCTGCAGGCGCTGCTCGCGCGCGGCCTCGTTGACCCACGATGCGGCCATGGCGCGCTGCCTGCCGAGCTGGTGCTCCAGCCGCGCCTGCGGCAGCAGCGCGCTGTCGTCGGCCGCGACGTAGCCGTAGGCCGCGCGCAGGCTCTTGAGCACTTCGCGCTCGGCGTCGCCGCGCGCACCCTTGGCCTTGCCGTAGCCGGTCAGGAAGTTCTGCAGCCGCGCCTGGAACTCGGGCGGGAAGTCGCGCCGCACCACCATCGGTGCGCCGGGCGGTGGCTCCGACTCCCACACCACCTGCAGCCGCTCGGCCTCCACCGGAAACTGCTGGCGGAAGCGCTCGAAGTCGGTGGTGTTGTTGGTGGCCACGTCGGCGTCGCCGTTGGCCACGGCCAGCGCGGTGGCCTGGTGGGTGCCCACGATCTCGCTGCGGAAGCGGGTTTCCATCTCGATGTTGTGCGGCAGGAAGAGCTGGCTCTGCGGCACGATGAAGCCGGTGACGGAGCGGCTGTCGCCGCGCGCGAGCCGCCACTTCTCGGGCTGGGCGAGCAGGCCCTCGAGCGTGTTGAGCGGCCCGGCCTTGCGCACCAGCAGCACGGCGCGGTGCTCGGGCACGCTGGGGTGGCGCGCGATCTGCGCCAGCACCTTCATGCGCCGCTGCATCACGGCGTCGAGCGCCATCTTGGCCGAGAGAAAGGCCATGTCGATCTCGTCGCGGCCGATGGCGCGGTCGAGTTCCTCGTAGGTCGGCACCGAATACATGCTGACCGGCATGCCGAGGGCACGGCCCATGTCGGTCATGAGCGGGGTCCACAGCGCGCGCGATTCGACCGTGCCGCCCAGCGGCAGCACGCCGAAGCGGATCATCCGCACGGCGGGCGGCGGCGCGGCCTTCTCGCCCGGCGCGGCGGCGGTGCCGTGCTGCACCTGCCCCATGGCCGGCGGACCGGCGAAGGCGGCAAGGACGACAAGCGAGGCGAACACCCCGGCGGCCGCGCGCCGCAGCTTCCCGAGCGGCGTCGTCGAGGTCACGGCGACACGTCCTTCAGCACTGCGACCTGGTCCGCGTAGTTGCTCTCGATGCGCTGCAGGCGGGCCTCGCGGGCGGCGTCGTTCACCCATTGCGCGGTCATGGCGTTCTGCTTCGCGAGCTGGTAGGCCAGCTTGGCCGCCGGCTGCAGCGAACTGTTGTCGGCGGCCACGAAGCCGGCCAGGTCGTGCAGCGACTTCAGCACCAGGCGCTCGGCGTCGCCGCGCGGTCCCTTGGCGCGGCCGTAGCCGACCAGGAAAGCCTGCACGCGCTTGCGCAGTTCGGGCGAGTATTCGCGTCGCACCACGATCTGCGCGTGCGGTATCAGGTCCGACTCCCACAGCACCTGCAGCCGCTCGGTCTCGGCCGGAAAGCGCGTCTTGAAGCGTTCGAAGTCGGCGGTGTTGTTGGTGGCCACATCGGCCTCGTTGTTGGCCACGGCCAGCGCGTTGGCCTGGTGCGTGCCCACGATCTCGCTGCGGAAGCGCGTCTCCATCGCGATGTGGTTCGGCAGGAAGAGCTGCAGCTGCGGCACGATGAAGCCCGACACCGACTGCTTCTCGCCGCGCGCCAGCCGCCAGCGATCGGGCTGGTCGAGCAGGTTCTTCAGCGAGTTGAAGGGCGGCGCCTTGCGCGCGAGCAGCAGTGCGCGATAGCCCGGCAGGCCGTCGTGCCGCACCACCTGCGCCACCACCTTCATGCGGCGCTGGGTGACGGCGTCGAGCGCCATCTTTCCGGACAGGAAGGCCATGTCGACCTCGTCGCGCTGGATGGCCTGCTCCAGCGCCTCGTACGAGTTGACCGAGAGCACGCTCACCGGGCGGTTGATGGCGCGGCTGAGCTCGGCCAGCAGCGGGTCCCAGTCGCTGCGCGACTCGAAGGCACCGCCGAGCGGCAGGATGCCAAAGCGCACCGGGCCGTCCAGCGGGCTCACCTGGGCAGGGGCCGCGAGCGGCAATCCGGCCAGCAAGGCGAGCGTCGCCGCACGGAAGAAAGCGGCTGAGAACTCGGCGAATCGGCGCATGGAAGCCTGCATTTCTGGAGCGAAAGACATAGGGCCGGCGCGCATCGGCGGTCTAACATGGGCAGCGCGGACGTCATTAAATATCAATTACAAGCATTTTTTGTGATGTTTTTCCTAGCTTTCCCGCCCTGGAGCGCCCTCATAAGCTCGGCGCCCATGAGTCCGTTGCCCTCATGAACTGGAATTTCCGTGTCATCCGCGGCCTGGCCCGCCTGACCTTCGCCCAGCAGCTGATCCTGCTGGCGATGGTGCCGGCGGCCCTGGCCACGCTGGCGGCGATCGCCGTGCTGACGCGGCAGCATCTGGGCAACCTCACCGAGCTGATGCGGGCCAATGCGCAGACAGTGGCGCTGCAGGTGGCCACCGTGGCGCAGGCGCCGCTGGCGCGCATGGACCGCCGCGCGCTGGCGCGCACCGCCCAGTCGGGCACCTACCAGCCCAACGTGCAGCAGGTGCAGATCTGGACGGAAGACGGCGAGATCGTCGCCAACTCCGAGACCCTCGACCGCGCCCGCGGCGAGGGCCTGCAGGTGGTGGTGCCCATCGTGGGCGACGACGGCCGCCACAACGGCAAGGTGATGGTCGAGATGAGCCTGGCCGCCGTGCAGAACGCGCGGCGCTCGGTGTGGTTCAACGTGGGGCTGGTGCTGGCGATCAGCCTGGTGGGCGTGGGCCTGGCCGGCTGGTGGGCGGCGCGCCGCATCAGCGAGCCGATCCGCGCGCTGGGCAAGGCGGTCGACCGCCTGGGCGCGGGCGAGGACGCGAGCGTGTCCATCGAGGGCACGGCGGAGGTGCGGCACCTGCAGCACGGCTTCAACCAGGCCGCGCGCGCCCTCGCCGAGAGCCACCGGCTGCTGCAGAGCCGCATCAACGAAGCCACCGCCGAGCTGGCCCGCAAGAACCAGCAGCTGGAGGTGGCCAGCCAGGCCAAGACCCGCCTTCTGGCCGCCGCCAGCCACGACCTGCGCCAGCCGCTGCACGCGCTCACGCTGTTCTCCGACGGTCTGGCCAACGGCGAGAGCGACCCGGTGAAGCTGCAGCGCATCGGCCACATCCGCGAATGCGTGGATTCGCTCGACCGGCTGTTCTCCGAACTCCTGAACCTGTCGCAGCTCGACGCGGGCGTGCTGCAGCCGCAGTGGATCGACTTCCCGCTCGACCGGCTGTTCGAGGAGATCAGCCGCAACTTCCGCCCCGTGGCCGAGCAGCAGGGCCTGCGGCTGGTGGTGCGCAAGACCGACGTGTGGGTGCGCTGCGACTACGTGATGCTCTCGCGCATCCTGAACAACCTGGTGTCGAACTCGCTGCGCCACACCATCGAGGGCGGCGTGCTGATCGGCGCGCGGCGGCGCGGCCGGGGCGTGCGCATCGACGTGGTCGACACCGGCGTTGGCATCGCCGCGCATCACCAGGCCCGGGTGTTCGAGGAGTTCTACCAGGTGGAGCCCGCGAGCCGGCAGGCATCGCGCGGCGCGCGCGGCATGGGCCTGGGCCTGGCCACGGTGCAGCGGCTGGCCGAGCTGCTCAACACGCGCGTGGAACTGAGCTCGAAGCTGAACAAGGGCACCTGCGTGCGGGTGCTTGTGCGCTCGGCGCCGGCCGCGCTGCCCGCGCCCGTGGCGCCGGCGGCCATTGCCGCCATCGACGAGGAGGAAGGCCTGGCCAACGTGCGCATCCTCGTGATCGACGACGAGCGCACCATCCTCGAGGGCCTGACGGTGGTGCTCACCAACTGGGGCGCCGAGGTGCTGCCCGCGCAGACCCGCGCCGAGGCGCTGGCCATGGCCGACAGCTGGGAGCGCCCGCCCGACGTGGTCATCAGCGACCTGCTGCTGCAGGGCGGCGACAACGGCCTGGACGTGATCGCCGCGCTGGAGCGCCATCCGCGCGGCATCGGCGCGGGCACTGCCCGCCTGCTCGTGACCGGCGAGACCAAGCCCGACCGCCTGCGCGAAGTGGCCAGCGCCGGCATCACGGTGCTCTACAAGCCCGTGTCGCCGCGCGTGCTGCGCCAGGCGATACAGGCGCAGCGCGCGGCCGCCGCACAGATGACGGGTGCGTAGAACACAGGAGTCTGTCCGTGCGTGAAACACCGCGGAACCGGCTTTGCCGGGCCGCAGGTGTTGCCCCCGGAAGGGGGAAGGCGTGCGCGACACGAAGTACGCGAAGCCTGGGGGAGAGCCGGATATTCCATCGGACATAGGCCGAGCGGCCATTCCCCTCGTGGAATCCGTCACGCGGGCAGGCCACTGCCGACGCTGACATAAGCCCTCCGCCTTATCGCGCTAAGAAGGGGTCGTCCTTACATTGGATCATCGCCCCTCGCTGCGGAAGCAGTCCATGTTTGTTGCCGTGAATCCCGTCCTCCCGCCCTTCTTTCGAAGGCTGTGGCGCGCCGCCCGCACCGTGCTGGCCGCAAGCCTTGCATGCGCCGCGGGCGCGGCTTTCGCGGCGGTCAACCTCACGGTGCTGATGGGCGACGACATGGCGGCTTCCTCCGAGTTCGTGCAGCGGCTGCGCGCGGACCAGGAACCCGGCGGCAAGTTCGAGCTGGTTCGCCTCGGGCCCGGCGGCACCGAGACTCAACCGGCGGCGGAGCAGGCCGCGGACGCCGAACGCGCCGCGAACGCAGGCGTGCGCACGCGCAGCCTGCGCGGAGCTTCCTCTTCGTCTTCTTCCTCCGACGTGCCGCTCACCATGGCCGTCGGCCCCGCCGCCGCGCGCGCCGCCGTCGAGCGGCCGGGACAGGAGCCGCTGGTGCTCGCGATGCTCAGCCGGCTCGAATACGAGACCCTGAAGGCGACCAGTCCGGCGCTCAAGCGCGCCGACCGCCGCGTGGGCGTGCTGCTGCGCGACCCGGCCATGACCGACCAACTCGCGCTGGTCAACGCGGTGCTGCCGCAGAAGCACCGCCTGGGCGTGGTCGCCACGCCCGAGTCGGAACCGCTGGTGCGCGAGCTGCAGCGCGCGGCTCAGGGCGCGAACCCGGCCTGGGACCTGCGCGTGGAATACGCGCCCGACGCCCGGTCGATCGCCTCCGCCCTGCGACTGGTGGTGCCGAACAGCGACGCGCTGCTGGTGCTGCCCGACCTGATCGGCGACAACCAGGCGGCCACGCTCTCGGTGCTGCGCGCCGCCGCCGGCGCCGGCCTGCCGGTGTTCGGCGCCAGCGAGGGGCTGGTGCGGTCGGGCGGACTGGCGGCGGCGGTCTCGACGCCGTCGCAGCTGGCCCAGCAGGCCCGGCAGCTCGGCCAGAAGGTCGCGAGCGCCGGCAACAGCAGCAATGCACCGCTGGTGGAAGCCGCGACGCCCGCCACCGTGCGCGTCAACGCCACCGTGGCACGCGGCCTCGGCCTGCGTCTGCCGGAGGAACGGGAACTGACCGACCGGCTCGCGGCCCCGCGATGAGCAGCGCAGCACCTCCCCACGAACGGGCGGCGCCCACGGCAACGGAGGGCGCGGGCGCGGCACTGCCGCCGCAGTCGCCCCCACCGCCTCCCCCGCCTCCATCGGCCCACACGCTGGTGGTGCGCGGCAACCTGCAGCGCGACCTGTTCCGCCTCGGCGTGGTGCCGTGCGCGGCGGTGGCGCTGGCGCTCACGGGCTGGTTCACGCACAACCGACTGCAGACACTGGAGGCCGCCTTCGACGCCGAGGGCCAGGCCGTGGCGCGGCAGGTGGCCGCCATGTCCGACCTGAGCCTCTACGCGGGCGACGTGCCCGCGCTGCAGAACGTGGCCAACGCAGCGCTGCGCGGCGGGCAGGTGACGCGGGTGGAGATCAGCAACAGCGCGGGCGTGTACGTCACGGCCGGGCCCAAGACCGCCTCGCTCGCGCAGCTGCGCATGTTCACCTCGCCGGTCACGCTGCGCGAGGCATCGCGCGCCAGCGCCTTCGCGCCCGCGGGCTCAACGGCGGCGGGCGACACGCCCATCGGCCTGGTGCAGACCTTTCGCGACACCACCGCCTACACGCGCGAGCGCAGCCGCTCGCTCATCGCGGGCATCGGCATCGCGCTGGTCGCGCTGATCGCGGCCTGGGCCTCGGTGCGGCACATGGCGCGCACGGTGGCGCGGCCGCTTCGGCGCGTGTCGCGCACGGTCGCGGCGCTGGAGGCCGGGCATTTCGAGGTGCGCTGCGACGTGGTGGAAGGCGGCACGCGCGGCACGCACGAGCTCGCCGTGCTCGCGCACGACATCGACCGCCTCGCCGAGCGGCTGCAGCGCAACCGCCAGATCAGCGAGGAGCGCGTGCGCGAGGCCACCGCCGTCGCGCTGCAGCGCATGGCCGAGGCGGAGCAGGCGGCGCTTTCCCGCGCGCGCTTCCTCGCGGCCGCGAGCCACGACCTGCGCCAGCCGCTGCACGCCATGGGCCTGTTCATCGACGGCCTGCTGCCCGGAGCTTCACCCGCGCAGCGCCCGGCGGTGCTGCGGCTGCAGGAAAGCACCGAGTTCATGGGCGTGCTGCTCGACGACCTGCTCGAGATCTCGCGGCTCGACGCGCAGGTGCTGACGCCGGCCATCGCCAAGGTGCCGCTCGCGGAGCTGTTCGACCAGCTCGACGCGCAGCACGCCGCCGCGGCCGTCGAGGCCCGCGTGCGACTGCGCTGGAGCGACCGCGGGCTGGCGGTGCGCAGCGACGCGGCGATGCTGCGGCGCATCGTCGGCAACCTGGTGACCAACGCGCTGCGCCACGCGCCCGAGGGCGGCACCGTGCTGGTGGCGGCCCGGCGCAGCGCATCGGGCGTGCGCATCGAGGTGCGCGACAACGGCGTGGGCATCGCGCCCATCCACCAGGGCCGCATCTTCGAGGAGTTCTACCAGGTGGCGAACACCGAGCGCGACCGGCGCCGCGGCTTCGGGCTGGGGCTGGCCATCTGCGCGCGCATCGCCACGCTGCTGGGCACGCGCATCACGGTGCGCTCGGCGCTTCAGGCGGGCAGCACCTTCGCCTTCACGCTGCCCGCGGCTCGGCTGGCCGACGTGACGCCGCCCCAGCCGCCTGCGCTGGCCCCGGCGCCGCTGGCGGGACTGCGCTGCCTGGTGGTGGACGACGACCCCGCCATCCTCGACGGCAGCCGCGCGCTGCTGGAGCAGTGGGGCTGCCAGGTCGAATGCGTGAGCACCGGCGCCGAGGCCATCGCGCGGCTGGGCACCGGCGACATCCACTACGACGCCGTGCTGTGCGACCTGCAGCTCGCGGGCGACGGCGACGGCGTGGACGTGATCGACGCCGCCAAGCGGCTGCAGCCCGAGGCGCTGGCGGTGCTGGTGTCGGGCGCCACCGGGCCCGAGGTGCTGCAGCGGCTGCGCCATGGCGGCGTGATGCTGCTGACCAAGCCGGTCGCGCCGGCCAAGCTGCGCGCGCTGCTCACCACGCGGCGGCAAATCATGGTCTGACCCCCAGGCTTCGCGCACTTCGTGTCGCTTCGCCATCCCCCTTCCAGGGGGCGATACCTGCGGCCCGGCAAAGCCGGTTCCGCGAAAGCTTGAACTCACCCCCAGGCTTCGCGCACTTCGTGTCGCTTCGCCACCCCCCTTCCAGGGGGCGATACCTGCGGCCCGGCAAAGCCGGTTCCGCGGTATCCCCGGCATTCAGGGTTTCCTGATGCGAAGCACGCCCTCTTCCTCATGCCCGCGAGAACTGCTGGCGGTATGCCGTGGGCGACAGCTTGAAGGCCGAGACGAAGTGCTTGCGCAGCGACACCGCCGAGCCGAAGCCGGCGCCGGTGGCCACGCGCTCCACCGGGTGGTCGGTGGTCTCCAGCAGCCGCTGCGCGAGCGCGAGGCGCTGGTTCTGCATCCACTGGCCGACGGTGGTGCCGGTGGATTCGCGGAAGCGCCGCGTGAAATTGCGCCGGCTCATGAGCGCGCGCCGCGCGAGGTCGTCGAGCTCGTGCGGCGTGTCGAGATGCCGGCCCAGCCATTCGAGCAGCGGCGCGAGGCGGTCGCGCTCGGCGGCGGCGGGCACGGGCTGCTCGATGTACTGCGCCTGGCCGCCCTGCCGGTGCGGCGCCACCACCATGCGCCGCGCGGCGCGGTTGGCCGTCTCGGCGCCATGGCGCACGCGCAGCAGGTGCAGGCAGCAGTCGATGCCCGCGGCCGTGCCGGCGGAGGTGAGCACGCTGCCGTCGTCCACGTAGAGCACCTCGGGCTGCAGCTTCACCTTCGGATACTGCTTCGCGAAGATCGGCGCCAGCTTCCAGTGCGTGGTGGCGGGCCGGCCGTCGAGCAGGCCAGCCTCGGCCAGCACGAATGCGCCGAGGCAGAGCCCCATCACGATGGCGCCGCGCCGGTGGGCGGCCTGCAGCGCGCGGATCAGCTCGGGCGGCGCCGCCGAGCAGTCGTCGCGCCACGAGGGCACGACCACGATCTGCGCGCGGCGGATGGCCTCGAGCCCGTGCGGGACGACGAGCGCGAAGCCGGCGTTGGTGCGCAGCTCTCCCGGCTCGGGCGCGCACACCTTCACGCGGAAGCGCGGCTCGCCGGTCTCGGTGCGGTCCTCGCCGAAGACCATGCAGGGCACGGACAGGTGGAAGGGGCTGATGCCGTCGAAGGCGACGACGGCGACGGTCTCGGCGGTTGGCTGCGGCATGGCCCGATCTTATCGATGAATGGCTTTCGGGCCACTTTCTGGACGTGACGCCGGCGGGAAGAATCCAGTCATCCGAACCACACAAGAGAAGGAGCCCAACATGAGCAACACCACCACGCCGCGCCGCGCACTCGTCGTGATCGACGTGCAGAACGAATACTTCGAAGGCGGCGGCCTGCCGATCGAGTACCCGCCCATCCTGGACACGCTGCCGAACGTGACGAAGGCCATGGACGCAGCCCGCGCCGCCGGCACACCCGTGGTGGTGGTGCGCCACCATGCACCCAAGGGCGCGCCGGTGTTCCAGGCCGACACGCACAACGGCCAGCTGCACCCCGAGATCGCGAAGCGGCCGCACGACCACCTCGTCACCAAGAGCTTTCCGAGCGTGTTCACCGGCACCGACTTCGCCGACTGGATCGCGCGCAACCAGATCGACACGCTGAGCGTGGCCGGCTACATGACGCAGAACTGCGACGCCTCGACCGTGTTCGAGGCCATGCACCGGGGACTGAGCGTGGAGTTCCTGTCGGACGCCAGCGGCGCGCTGCCCTACGAGAACGCGGCGGGCAAGGTCACGGCGGAGGAGATCCACCGCGTCTTCAGCGTGGTGTTCCACAGCAACTTCGCGGCCGTGACCACGACGGATGCATGGATCTCGGCGATGCGCGAAGGCCAGGTCATCCCGAAGGACAACGTGGTGCTGTCCAACCGCCGCGCACGAAAGATTGCGTAACCCCCCAGGCTTCGCGCACTTCGTGTCGCTACGCCCACCCCCCTGCCGGGGGCGATACCTGCGGCCCGGCAAAGCCGGTTCCGCGGTATCCCTGATACGGAGGATCGACGCGACCGCAAAGATCGCCGCTAGAAATCCGCGCAGCCGTTGCGCTTCTCGGTGTCGACGCAGCTCGACAGGTTGGGCCGGGAGCGCACGCGCGACCATTCGCGCGCCAGCACGTCGCCGCCCTGCGTCGCGCGGTCGCCTTCCAGCGGCCCGGTGGCGAAGCAGATCGGCGGCGGGCCGATGTTGCGGTCGTACACCCAGGTGGCGGGCAGGTCGCGCAGCGTGTCGGGGCGCGGCAGGTCGGGCACGCCGCCCACGAAGAGGTTGCCCGGCACCACGTTGACCCTGTAGCCCTCTGCCGAGGTGAAGGCGCCGTTGATCGGGTACACGCCCGGCGGGCTGGCCTGCAGCGCGGGCGAGAACATGAAGCCCGCGAAGCCCGCGCCCGTGTCGCCCAGGATCAGCCCCGTCACGAGGTAGCTGAAGAGCGGGTTCGGATAGCCGAAGGGCCTGGTCGCATTGCCGATGAGCACCGTGGCCACCGGCTGCTGCGCGTAGATGAAGTGATTGGCGCCCGCGGGGATGCTCACCGCGCACAGGCCCGAGTAGGCGCAGTGGTACAGGTTGGGATAGATGCCCGACCCCGCGAGCCCGCCGCGCGTCTCGCCCACCCAGGTGTCGGCCCACACGCGCCACGGTGCGCCGGTGATGCTGTAGCCGCCGGTGTTCTGGAAGCGCGACCCCGCCACCAGGTCGGCTCCGCTGGTGCTGCTCACGTTGGTGCCCAGCAGCAAGTCGCCGCTCAGGGTGCGCACGAACACGGTGTCGGCCGCCATCGAGCCGGCCGACACGACCTGCGGCGCATTGCCCGCCGCGTCGTAGCCGGTGACGCTCACCGAACCCAGCTTGACGGTGTCGACGTCCACGTACCTGAATGCGCCGGCCGCGCCGCCGCCCAAGGTGTCGGCACTGACGTTGTTCGCCGCCTGGTCCAGCAGCACGCTGCCGCCGGTGGAGCGCGCCAGCAGCGTGCCGGCGGTGATCGGCGCGGCTGCCGTCTGCGTGATGTTGCCGCCGGAGATCAGCCCCACGGTCGAAGCCGTGAGCGCACCGCCGAGCTGGATGCCGCCGCCCCCGCCGGTGTTCTGCAGGGTCAGCGCGCCGGGCACGGTGAGCGGGCCCACCACGTTGATGCTGCCGGCGTGCGCGTTGCTGCCGGCCACGATGGTGGGCGCGTCGAGCCGCGTGAACTCGTCGGCCGACACCGCGAAGCCGTTGGCCGCAGTGCCGCCGAGCGTGATGGTGTTGGCCGTGCGGTCCGCCGCGTTGCCGGCCGCGTCCACGCCACCGGGGCGCAGGTTCAGCACGTTGCCGGCGCGCACAGTGCCGGTCAGCACCACCGCGTCGGTGCTGCCGTCGTTGCTCGCGCGCAGCACCACGTTGCGGTTGCCGTCGATGCGTCCGCCGGTGCCGAGGGTGATGCCCGTTCCGTTGGCCTGCGACTCGCCCGCCACGTCGATGTCGCCGACGCCCAGCGTGGTGACCAGCGCGTTGTTGGCGATCAGCACGCCGCCCGATGTGCCGCTCATGGCGCCCGGCGTCACGAGGCCGCGGATGCCGATGTTGCCGTCGACGCTGCGCACCGTGACGTTGCTGAGGTCGACGGCCTGCACGGCCAGCGGCCCGGTGCTCGGGTCCGTCACGCCGCTGCCGATGCCCACGATGGAGATGTCGCCGCTGGTGGTGAGGATCTGGCTGGGCCCGGTGCCCGCGCCGATGCGCACGCCAGTGCCGCCGGGTGCCGTGCCCGAGATCGACACGTCGCCGGTGCTGCTCTGGATGGTCGCGCCGCTCAGCTGCACGGTGGCGGTGAAGCCCGAGAAGGTGGGCGTGCCGCGCTTGCCCGTGATCTGCACCGAGCCGCCGGGGCCTGCGTCGCCCAGCGCAGTGGTCCGCGTATCGATCGTGGTGTTGGTAATGCCGATCGCCTGGTTGCCAGAGGGGCTGGTGTCGGCCGTCATCGTGACGTTGCCGCCGTTGGTGGCGATCTTCGCGCCGGTGAGGAAGATCGATCCGCCCTGCCCGCCCACGCCGGCGTTGAACACGACGTTGAGCGCGCCCGAGTTCGACTGGATCGAGTTGTTGCTGAAGGCGTTGATGTTGTGCGCCGCGTCGAGCTCGAAGGTGAGCGGCGTGGAGCCCTTGCTGCGCACGATGGCCGCGTCGGCCGCGAAGGTGATGTTGCCGTCGAAGGCGTTGCCGCCGGTGCCGGTGGTGATGGTGACGCTGGTGCCGCCGTCCAGCGCGTTGTTGATGTCGCCGTCCTGGATTGTCGAGTTCGCCAGCGGATCGAAGGGGTTGCCCGTGAGGCTGCCCGATGCGGTGCCGTGCGCGATGTTGACGTTGTAGGGGTCGATGGTCCACTTGCCCGCGGTGCCCACGGGCGCCGCGGCGTCCACGCGCAGGCCGGTCAGGTCGAAGTGCGCGGCGGAGGTCTCGATGTTGCCGCCGTTGCCTCCGCTCGCGCCGCCGCGCGCCGACAGGCTGCCGTAGCCGCGCAGCGTGTCGCCCGCGATCACGTTGATCGTGCCGCCGTTGCCGGAGGCAGATTTCGCATCGGCGCGCAGGCTGACCTGGTCGCTGATGGCGATGGTGTTGGTGGCGCGCACGTCGATGGTGCCGGACTGGCCCGCGCCGCCCGCGTCGACGGTGGTCACGTCGTCGAACGAATCGAGCACCAGCACGTTGCGCCCGGCGAGGCTGACGGTGCCGCCCGCGCCGGTGCTGCTCGACACATCGAGCACCGGCAGGAAGACGGTGCCCGAGGGCACGTCGCGCACGTTCACGCGCCCCACGCGCACGTCGCCGCCGCGCCCGTCGATCGCGATGCGCCCGCCCTCGGCGCGCACGGTGCCGCCGGCCTCCATCGCGAGTGCCACCGCCGATGCGTCGTCGCCGATGGTCGCGGCGCCGCCGTCCACCGTGAAGCTCTTGCCGCCCGCCGTGCCCGAGATCGATATGTCGCGCCCCTTGCCGGCCGTGATGCTGCCGCCGAAGATGGTCACGCCGTTGCCGGCGGCGTAGGCCACGCCGGCGCCGCCGTTGGCGGCCGATGCCGAGGTAAGGAAGGCGCTGTTCGCCGTGAGGCCCTGCATGTCGCCGCCGGTGCCGTCGATGGCCACGCGCCCGCCGGAGTCGATGGTCACGCCGCGCATCGAGATGCCGCCGACGTTGCTCGTCGTCACGTCGGGGAAGGAGCTGTCGACGAAGTCCACCGTGCCGCCGTACACCGCCGCGGGGTCGGTGGCGGTCCAGCTGCGCGAGCTGCCGGTGATGCTCACGTCGCCCGTGCCGGTGCGCAGCACCGTGCTGTTGCCCTCGGTGTTGTCGAGCAGCACGCCGCCCGCGCCGATGCCGCCCACGCCGGTGATGGCGATGTTGCCGCCGCCGGTGGTCAGGCTGGTGCCCGAGACCTGCACGCCGTCGGAGCTCACGTAGTAGCTCGGGTCGCCGGCCGAGGTGCTGGTGCCCTGCCCGCGCAGCGTGATGGAGCCGCTGCCGCCGCAGCTGCCGGAGGCCATCGCGCAAGTGTTCAGCGAGCTGTCGAACAGCGAGACGCCCGCGCGCCCGACATTCGGGCCGCCGTCGGTGGGCGCGATGCCGCCGACCGCGTAGCCGTTGGCCGCATCGCCCTGGCCGTAGAAGCGGATGTTGCCGCCGTTGGTGGCGATGCTCGCGTTGTTGAGCTCGATCACGCCGCCGTCGGAGCCGCCGGTCGCGTTGGCGTCGAAGTCGACGTGCAGCGCGCCGCTTTCCGAGCGGATCGACGAGCCGCTGGACATGCGGACGTCGCGCAGCGAGTCGACCGTGAGGCGCGCGTCGCGTCCCTCGGTCTTGACGATGCTCGCGTTGTCCTGGAACACCACGTCGTTCGACTCGCCGTCGTTGGATCCGGTGCGCAGCTTCACGTCGGTGGCGCGGCCCAGCGCGCTGCCGATGGCGGTGGAGCTCACGCGCGTGTCGGCCGTGTTCAGGCCGTAGTTGTCCGGGTCGTAGACAGGCACCGTGTTGTCCACGTTGAGCGTGCCCTTCGAGTCGACCACCCAGGTGCCGTTGGCGCCGCTCGCGCCGCCCGCCGCGTCGATCTGCGCGAGCTCCGTCACCTCGACCTGCCGGGCCGCGGTGGTGATGGTGCCGCCCGCGCCGCTGCCCGCGCCGCGCGCCTGGATCTGGCCGGAGACGTGCGTGTAGTCGGCGCTCAGGCCCACCGTGCCGCCCTGCCCGTTCGCGCCGGTGGCGTTGCTGCGCAGCGCCGAGTCGGGCGACATGCTCACTGCCGCGTTGCCCGTCACCTGGATGCTGCCGCCGTTGCTGCCGCTGGCGTCCGCCGTCAGCCCCGACAGGCGCACGTAGTCCGCGCTCGCGGTGATCGAGCCGCCGGCCACGCCGGCTTCGGAGCCGGTCGCGTCGATGGTGCCGCCCAGCAGCATCTCGTTGGTGCGCGCGGCCGACTGGCCGCCGTCGAGCACGATCTCGCCGTTGCGTGTGGACAGCGAGCGCGCACGGATCACGCCGGTCTGGCTCACCACCAGCTGGCGTGCGTCCACGTCGGCAGCGGCAGCCATCAGCACCACGCGGCCGCCGTCGGCCGTGACCTTGCCGGTGCTCGTGTTCATGAGCTGGGCGGTGGTGGTCTTGTCGGTGGCCTGCAGGTCGGCGAGCTTGAAGGTGGTCTGCCCGTCCAGCGGCACCTTGAATGTGGTGAGCCCGTCGCCGTCGAAGTCCAGGTTCATCGTGAGCTTGCTGGCCGACACCAGGCCCACCGAGCCGCGCGCG
The DNA here is from genome assembly GCF_003965815.1 of Variovorax gossypii. Taxonomy (GTDB): domain Bacteria; phylum Pseudomonadota; class Gammaproteobacteria; order Burkholderiales; family Burkholderiaceae_C; genus Variovorax; species Variovorax gossypii. The sequence continues at coordinate 21,599 of NZ_RXOE01000010.1, forward strand.
ACGTTGATCTCGCCGTCGTTGCGCACCGAGCCGCCGACCAGCGCCACGGTGCCGCCCGGCGCGGCGGTGATCGACGCGCCCTGCTCCAGCCTCACCTGCGCCATGCTGTTGGCCGGCCCCACGAAGACCAGCTGCTCGCTCTTGTCGAAAGCCTTGTTCTCCGAGCCCGCCGGCATGAAATTGCTGTTGGCGATGTCCAGCGTGGACGCCACCAGCCCGCCCACGTTGACCGACGCACCGTTGCCGAACACGATGCCGCTCGGGTTGATGAGGAACACGCTGCCGCCCGGCAGGTTGGGGTTGCCGATCAGCGATGTCCTCAGCGTGCCGTCGATGCGCGAGGCCTGGATGGTGCCCCCGTCGCCCACCACGCGGTTGAGCAGCACCGCGCGCGTGCTCGGCTGCGCGATGTTGACCGTGCCGCCCGCGCCGATGGAGAAGGTCTGCCAGCTGGCGATGCCGCGCATCATCGGCTGGGTGATGCTCATGACGCTGCCGCTCTGCGTCATGGTGACGCCGCCGGCAATGGAGTTGAAGCCCGTGGGCAGCACCTGCGCCATGGCGGGCGCGGCTCCTGCGCAGATCAGCGACAGCGCGAGCGGGCGCAGTTGCAGCCGCCGTTGTGTGAATCGGTTGCGTTGCTTCATGGTCAGAACGCCTTGATGAGCTGCACGAAGAGGCGGGGGTTGCGCCCGCCTCCGTCTGTCTGCGCGGGCGGCGTGCCGGCACGCCAGGCCAGCGTCGCGTTGATCGAGAAATTGCCGGGTCGCGACCAGCTCAGGCCGATGCCGTAGCCGCGCAGGCTGTGGCTGTTGACGCCGTCATAGGGCGTCGGGTTGCGCACGATCTTTCCGTGCGCTGCGTCGTAGAAGAGGAAAGGCGTGAGCTCCTCGTTGAGCGACCAGCGCCATTCGACGGTGCCGATCACGCCCTGGTCCACCAGCAGTTCGCCCGAGGGGTAGGCGCGCACCGCGCGCGCGCCGCCGAGCGCGAGCTTCTCGGACGCGTCGAGGTTCTTGCTCGCCCACTGGCCGCCGATCGACAGGTACAGCGAATGGCGCGGCACGATGGCCTGCAGGCGCGAGAGCTGGAAGCTCAGCTTGGTGAAGCCGCCTTCGGTGCGGTGGCCGGTGATGCCCCTGTCGAAGTCGCGGCTCTCGGGGTCGCGGATGGAGAGGTTGCCGTGGTACAGCGTGCCGGAGCTGGCCCAGTAGCCGCCGCCCAGCAGCTCGTCGCGGCGCTCCCAGGTCCAGCCCAGGCTCAGGCCGTTGACGCGCTTCTTCGAGTTGTAGTCGGCCGCGCGCAGTTCGTCGGTGAGGTCTTTCACGTCCACGCCCAGGCGCAGGAAGAGGTTCTGCTGCCGCTGGCGGATCACCGGGTAGCTCAGCGAGAAGTCGAGCACGTTGGCCCGGCCGCGCGCGTCGAGGTCGGCGAACTGGCCTCCCAGCTCGTAGCTCACGCGCGACAGGCCCACGCCCGCGCGCAGCCCGCTGGTGCCGATGGGCGCCTCGTACGCGATGCGGCCGAACTGCAGTGCGTTGCTGTTGGAGACCATCAGGCGCATGTCGAGGTTGTCGCCGATGCCGAAGGGGCTGAGCCAGCGCGCGGTGCCGCCCACGCGGTAGCGGCCCGACTCCTTGGTGCCGTGGTTGTCGCCCTCGGCGGTGAAGGCCCAGCGCGGCGCGGCGGTCACTTCCACCGCGAGGTCGGTGGTGCCGGGCTGCGTGCCCTCCTGCAGGCCCGAGGACACCTTGACGCCGGGCTGGTCCGACAGCAGCAGCATCGCGCGCTCGTAGTCCGGCGCGCTCACGGCGGCACCGGGCTGCAGCGGCGCGAGGAAGCCGCGCACGCGCGACTCGGCAATGGGCGCATCGGGCGCGACCGTCACGTCGACCTTGCCGAGGCGGCCCTCGATCACGCTGATCTCGACGATGCCGTCGCGCACCGTCTGCACCGGCACCACGGCCTGCGCGAGGAAATAGCCTCGCTCCTTGTAGCGCGCCGTGATGGCCTTGGCGAGCTCTTCGAGATCGGACAGCGTCACGTCGCGGCCGATATAGGGGCCGGTGATGGCCTGCAGCTCCTCGTTGCTCAGCGCCTTCACGCCGTTCAGGCGCAGGTCGTTGAGCTTGAATGTCGCGCCGGCGGGTCCGCCCGTGTTGCGCGGCGGCGCGGGCAGGCTCTGCGGGGCTACGGCGCCGGTGGGCGCCTGCGCGATCGGGCGATCGCAGGCACCGCAGGGGTCCTTGGTGGGCAACAGCTCGGTGGCGTTGCCGTCCGCTTCGGCTGCGTGCGTGCGCTGGGCCGCGACGAGCAGCGTCGCGCTGACCAGGGCCGTGACCGCGAAGGCGATCGGCGTGGGACGTTGACGGACTTTCATTTCAACTCCCGACCGTTAAGCGCCAGTTGCCGATCAGGTTGAACGGCGCCCAGAAGAAGGGATGGGACATCTTGGGATCCTTCAGCACCGCGAGCTGCCCGGCCTGCATGGCCTTCTGGATGTCGCGGCCTTTTGAGAGCTCGCCGTAGAGCGTGCCCATGAGCACCGCGGTGGCGTCGTCGGACACCGGCCACAGCGACGCGATCAGGCTGGAGCTGCCGGCCGACAGGAACGAGCGCGTGAAGCCCAGCACCTCGTCGCCCTGCGCGATGCGCCCGAGGCCCGATTCGCAAGCCGAGAGCGTGACCAGCGCGGTGCCGTCCATCGGAAGCCCGAGGATCTCGTGCGCTTCCAGGAAATTCTGCTTGCCGCCTTCGTTGGCCAGCAGGATGCGCGAGTACAGCGGATCGACCGCGTCGGCTTCGGCGTGCGCCGCCACGTGCATCAGCGGCGAGCGCGCGGCCACGTCGCGGAACTGGGTCTTGGTGGCGGCCGCGCCCATGTACACGGCGTTGCGCGGGAACAGCCGCGCGAGCTGCTTCACCTCGGTCTCGGCACCGGGCAGGTCGTACTTGTCCTCGATGCGCGGATTGCCGAAGGCGGTGAGCGACGCGTTCACGCGCGGCGTGCGCTGCGCGAGCTGCACCGCGATGCTCATCGACGGCGCCACCGCCACCGGATGCGTCTCGATGATGTAGCGGCCGTCGAGCCGCAGCGCCTGGAACGGCAGGTAGTGCAGCGGCCCGTGCGGCACCACGACCAGCCGCTGCCCCGGCGCGAGGCCGAGCGGCCCGAGCAGCGCCGCGCCCAGCTTGTCGGCATTGGTGATGGCGGTGCGGCGGCCGCGCACGATCGAATTGCGGAAGGTCTCGACCAGCTCGTTGAGCTCGTCGCGCTTCACCGCCACCGTCTTCTCGGCGATGCTGCTGGGCCCCACCACCCACACCACGAGGCGGTCGGGCAGCGAATGGAACTGCACCACGCGCTCGTCGGCCGCCAGCGTGCGCTGCAGCGTGGCGAGGTCGACGGTGTTGGCGGCCTGCTCGTTGATCTTCGCGCGCCCGCGCACCGCGTCGAGCAGCGCGCGCGAACGGCTGTGCTCGCTCACCTCGAAGGCCTGGCGCGCATCGCCCGCGTCGCTGTAGATGGACACGCCGCGCTCGAACACCGTCTGCAGGTCCGAGAACAGGCCCATCTTGAATTCCTCGCTGCGGAACCTGGCGCGCACCTTGTCGACGTCGCCCAGCGCGCGGCCCACGGCCTCGGCCGCGGCCTGCTTCTGGCCCAGCGCGAGTTCGCTGCGCGCCACGCCGTCCCAGGCCCAGAGGCGGTAGTACTCGGTGTCTGCTCCCACCTGGCGCGCGGTGAGCGCGCGATACGCATCGCGCGCCTCGGCGGGCTTGTTCTCGGCCAGCAGCAGGCGGGCCCGGGTGCGATCGAGCTGCGCGGTGAGCGGCGCGTCCTTCGGCGGGGCCATGGTGCCGAGCACCTCGCGCGCCCGCGCCGGGTCACCCGATTCGATCAGCGCATTGACCAGCGATGCCTGCACCAGCGGCGCATAGCGCTGCGAGCTGTTGGCCAGCGCCTCGTCATAGCTGAGCACCGCGCCTGCATAGTCGCCGCGGCGCGAGCGCACGTCGCCGATCACCTTCTGCACGGGGCCGACCACCAGCTTGGGGTCGCGCGCCTGGTGCCTGAGCGCTTCGCGTGCGAACTCCTCGGCCTTCTCGAGCTGGCCCGAGTAGCTGTAGACGATGGCCAGGTCGCGATTGGCCATGGCCATCAGGTTGGGGTCGTTGGTGGCGTTGGCCAGGTGCAGCGCCTTGCTCGCGGCACGCACGCTCTGGCGAAACTCGCCCGCCTCGGCCAGCGCGACGGCCTGGCTGCAGTACTGGTAGCCCGAGAGCTTGACCGAGTCCTGCCCGTAGAGCACGGCGCCTTCGCTGGTGAGGGCCAGCAGGGTGTCGGTGTCCGCAAGGCGGGCCTGCTCCATCCTGCTGGCCGCGGCCTCGGCACTCGTCGCCTGCTGCTGCGCCGAAGCCACCGAGCCGTAGCCCGCGAGAAGAATGCATGTCAGACCGAGCGCGCCTGCGATTCCCGCACGACGACGTGCAGGGCGCTCCCATCCCCATCTCGAAAACCACGCCATTGGACCCCCGCGCGCGGCCCACGCATCCGCTTTGGCAGGATGCTCGACGTCGCGAAAGTGCGCGCCGTTCAGGCCTCGTGGGGGCGAAGTCTAGGAGTGGCCCTCTATGGCGCCTATTCGCAATACGGTCTAGCGCTAAAGGCTTAGAACCGGCCTCGCCGGCGGCCCTATGCCGGCACGGCGTCGATGTTCGCGCGGTCCCAGTGCCGGTGCTTCGCGATGGCCGCGACGAAGCGCAGCGCGATCTCCGTCGCGCCGGAGCTGTCGCCCAGGTTGGTGACCGGCGTCGCGGCCACCACCAGCCCCGCGGGCAGTTCGTCGGCCGGCGTGTCCTCGGCAATGCCGAGCGTGGACAGCAGCCGCACGCCCTCGCCCACCGTGCAGATGGCCTTGCAGTGCCTGTAGGCCTCCAGCACGAAGTGCACCGCGTCGCCGATGCCCGCCAGCGCGGCGGCGCAGTCCTCGCCGGCCGGCACCAGCACGGCGTCGAACATCACCGAAGGCGTGTTGGCGAAGGTCGCGTCCACGTCGATCTGGCGCTTCGAGGCGCTGGCGATGGTGCCCAGGCGCGGGCCCACCACCTTGCATTGCGCGCCGGCCTGCTCGAGCGCGTCGCGTATGGGCTTGAGCGAGGCGGAGTCGACGCCGTCGGCCGCGATGATCGCGATCCTGCGCGTGCGCACCGAGCCGTCGCCGGTGTCGGCCATGCTCAGCGCGGGCGACTCCTCGATGGGCAGCGCGATGCGATGGTCGCGAAAGCCCGCGCGTCCCGCCGCCGCCTTGGCATCGGGCTCGCCGATGCCCAGCGGCTCGGCCACGCGGCGGGCGAGCTTCTCGTCCACGTGCGCGAGGTTGTCGACCATGCGCTGGCGGATGGCCGGGACCTCCAGCTTCGACAGCTCGAAGCGGAAGGCCGCGACGATGTGCTCCTTCTCGGCCGCGCTCTGGCTCTCGAAGAACAGCCGCGCCTGCGTGAAGTGGTCGTCGAACGAAGCGCTGCGGCGGCGCACCTTGGGCGGATCGATCTCCTCGGGAAAGGACTGGAAGCCGTGGCTGCCGCCGTCCACGCGGAACTCGGTGCCGCTGCCCAGCGTGTTGGGCTCGTAGGCCACCTGGCCGCGCGCGATGGTCTGCCGGTGCATGCCGTCGCGCTGGAAGTTGTGGAAGGGGCACACGCCCTTGTTGATGGGCAGCTCGTGGAAGTTGGCGCCGCCCAGGCGCGAGATCTGCGTGTCGGTGTACGAGAAGAGGCGGCCCTGCAGCAGCGGGTCGTTCGTGAAGTCGATGCCGGGCACGAGGTGGCCCGGATGGAAGGCCACCTGCTCGGTCTCGGCGAAGAAGTTGTCGGGGTTGCGGTTGAGCACCAGCCGGCCGATCTTCTGCACCGGCACCATCTCTTCGGGAATGAGCTTGGTGGGGTCGAGCAGGTCGAAGCCCAGCGAGTGTTCCTTGTCCTGCGGAATCAGCTGCACGCCGAGCTCCCACTCGGGGAAGTCGCCGTTCTCGATGGCTTCCCACAGGTCGCGGCGGTGGAAGTCGGGGTCCTTGCCGGCGATCTTCTGCGCCTCGTCCCACGCGAGGCCGTGGATGCCGAGCTTCGGCTTCCAGTGGAACTTCACGAAGTGGCTCTCGCCGCGGCTGTTGACGAAGCGGAAGGTGTGCACGCCGAAGCCTTCCATCATGCGCAGGCTGCGCGGGATGGCGCGGTCGCTCATGGCCCACATCAGCATGTGGGTGCTCTCGGGCATCAGCGAGGCGAAGTCCCAGAACGTGTCGTGCGCGCTCGCGGCCTGCGGCATCTCGTGGTGCGGCTCGGGCTTGACGGCGTGGATGAGGTCGGGGAACTTCATGGCGTCCTGGATGAAGAACACCGGGATGTTGTTGCCCACGAGGTCGTAGTTGCCCTCGCGTGTGTAGAACTTGACGGCGAAACCGCGCACGTCGCGCACGGTGTCGGCCGAGCCGCGCGAGCCGGCCACGGTGGAGAAGCGCACGAACACGGGCGTCTTCGCGTCCGGGTCCTGCAGGAAGTCGGCGCAGGTGAACTGCGACATCGACTTGTAGACCTGGAAGAAGCCATGCGCCGCCGAGCCGCGCGCATGCACCGCGCGCTCCGGGATGCGCTCGTGGTCGAAGTGCGTGATCTTCTCTCGCAGGATGAAGTCTTCGAGCAGCGTGGGGCCGCGCACGCCCGCCTTCAGCGAGTTGTGGTTGTCCGGCAGCTGCAGGCCCTGGTTGGTGGTCAGGGTCGTCGGGTGCTCGACGGTGAACCCCTCGAGCTGCTGCTGCTTGGCGTTGCCTGCGTCGCCAGCCTTGACGGCGCTGGCGCGACGGCCGGCGGCGGCCTTGTTCTGGGGCGACATCGTGGACTTGCCGGAATCTTTCATTGGGTGGAGATGGGCGTTCAGCCCGTTTCGTTGCCGCCGTCGAGGAACATGTCGAGCACGTTGACCACGGCGATGAGACAGATGAGGCCCGCCACGGCGGCGATGGACCACACGAGGATTTCGTTGCCCCAGGAACTGGCGAACGAGTCGAAAAGCGATGCAAATTCCATCATTCCCTCCGGGTTTCACGCTGCCTGTCTTGCGCATGCCCTGCGCATGTCGCGGGCGAATCCGAAGGTTATGTCCGGCGCGGCTCCAGCCCCGTAGTGGCCGCCCTCCCGCCCCTGTGGGAGAGGGCGCGCGGACCGGGTAGGAGCCTGCCGACAGCCGCCCCGCAACAAGCCGCAATAAGCTGAAATCCGCGAGCAACATCGCGGCCCGACGCTCGCCGCTCCAACCACGATCGAGGAGTAAAAGTGTCGATTTCCGAATGCCGCCGCCCCGGGCAGGACCAGAACCGAAACCACAACCAGAATCACGACAACAGGCACGGCCACCACCTGGCCGACGACCTTCCGCTCATGGCGGCGCAGCTCGGCCTCCAGCGCCGCAGGGCGCTGGCATGGCTGGGCTCCGCGGCGGCGGCGGGACCGGCTCTCCTGCTGGGCGGCTGCGGTGGCGGAGGCGGCTCCGACGCAAGCGGCAGCCTCGCCGGGCTGGTGGCGGCCTCGGGCACCGCCTCGGCGACCACGGCCACGCCGACTACGTCGACTTCGAGCTCGGGCTCTTCCACGACCACCGGCAGCAGCACGAGCAGCTCCAGCAGCAGTTGCACCGCGCTGCCCGGCGAGACGGCGGGGCCGTATCCGGCGGACGGCACCAACAGCTCGTCGGGTTCGACCTCGGACATCCTCACCTCCAGCGGCATCGTGCGCAGCGACATCCGCAGCAGCTTCCTCGGCACCACCACGCAGGCCGGCGGCGTGCAGACGACGCTGACGCTCACTCTGCTGAACACATCCTCCAGCTGCGCGCCGCTGTCGGGCTACGCGATCTACCTCTGGCACTGCGACCGCGACGGCAACTACTCGCTGTACTCGGCGCCCACCGAGAGCTACCTGCGCGGCGTGCAGGTGACCGACAGCAACGGGCAGGTGACCTTCACGACGATCTTCCCAGGCTGCTATTCGGGTCGCTGGCCGCACATGCACTTCGAGGTGTTCCAGAGCCTCTCGACGGCCACGACCGGAAAGAACTCGATCCTGACCTCGCAGCTGGCGATGCCCAGCGCCGTGTGCGGCGCGGTGTACCCCTACGCCACGGGCTACACCAGCAGCGTCGCGAACTTCGCAGCGGTCAGCCTCTCCACCGACAACGTGTTCGGCGACAACACTTCGGCGCAGATCGCGGCGATGACGCCTGCCATGAGCGGCAGCGTCGCCGCCGGCTACACCGCGACGGCAACCATCGGCATCGCGCGCTGAGCGGAGCGAAGAAGGCCGGGACGGAGCACGGCGGCCGTCAGCCGGGCTTGTACCCGAGCAGCTTCATCGCGGCAGCGAGCCCCTTGCGGCTGCGCTCCATCGCGGCCCAGGGCTGGTTGCCGACCTCGAAGCGCTGCGCCGCATTCGCGACCGTCCATCGGTCCGGCCCTGGGAGCTCCGGAAGCTCGTCCCACGCCAGCGGCACCGAAACGCCCAGCCCCGGCCGCGCGCGCGCCGACCATGCGCTGACGGTGGTCGCGCCGAAGCCGTTGCGCAGGTAGTCGACGAAGATCCTGCCCACGCGGTTGCGCGGCCCGCTCTTGGCGACGAAGCGCGCCGGAATGGTCTGTGCGAGATGCGCCACCACGGCCTGCGAGAAGCCCTTGACAGTGTCCCAGTCGTACTGGCGGCGGACCGGCACCACCACGTGCAGCCCCTTGCCGCCGCTGGTCTTCAGGAACGATGGCAGACCCAGCTCGTCGAGCAGCGTGCGCACCAGCATCGCGGCCTCCTGGATCTGCGCCCACGCGACGCCTTCGCCGGGGTCGAGGTCGAAGGTCATGCGGTCGGGCTTGCCGATGGCGCGGGAGGTGGCGTTCCAGGTATGCAGCTCGATGACGTTCATCTGCGCCGCGCCGAGCAGGCCCGGCTTGGTGTCGATCTGCAGCAGCGGCTCGTGACCGGGGTCGAGCGCGGGGTCGAGCAGGCGCACGCCGGGTATCTCGCGCCCCTGCACGTGCTTCTGGAAGAACAGCTCGCCGCCCACGCCTTCCGGTGCGCGCACCAGCGACACCGGCCGCCCGCGCAGGTGCGGCAGCATGAGCTTCGCCACGCCGTCGTAATAGGCGGCGAGCTCGCCCTTGGTGATGCCGCTGTGCTCGTCGATCACGCGGTCGGCGTGGGTGATCTTCAGGGACATGGCCTTGCTTTTCCCTTCGCTGTTTGCGCTGCTTCTGCCGCTCTTCGTTGCCGGCGAGCTTGCCGACGCCTCGATCTCCCGCGTCCGCCGCGCATGCTCGCGCCGCACTTCGTCTGCGGGCTTGTCGCTGCGCAGGCCCTGGAACACGGCCTGGCGCACGCGGTTCTCGCGCGTCCATTCGCCGAACGATATCTCGGCCACCAGCGAGGGCCTGACCCACTGCGCCCTGACGCCGCGCGGCACGGGCTCAAAGGGGCAATCGTCGACGGCCAGCCGGTCGAGCTTCGCCTTGATGTCGGCGAGGCGGCCGGCGTCGAAGCCCGTGCCCACGTTGCCGCAGTAGCGCAGCCGCCCGCTGTCTTCGTCGTACACCCCGAGCAGCAGCGCCCCGAAGCCGGCGCGCGAGCCCTTGGGCGCGGTGTAGCCGCCGATCACGAATTCCTGGCGCTGCTGGTTCTTGAGCTTGATCCAGTCGGGCGAGCGGCGCGACACGTACGGCGAACCCTTGCGCTTGGCCACGATGCCCTCGAAGCCGATGCGCGCGGACGCCGCGAGCAGGTCGCGCGGCGCGGCCTCGAAGGCGTCGCTCAGGCGCAACGGCGACAACCGCCGGCCGGCGAGTACCGCGGCGAGCCTCGCGCGGCGCTGCTCGACCGGCAGCTCGCGCAGGTCTTCGCCATCCAGAGAGGGCGCGTCGAAGAGCCAGTAGACGATGGACGAGGTGGCGCCGCGGTCGAAGGCGTTCTGCAGCGCCTGGAAGTCGGGCGCGCCGTTGGGGCCGTCGACGGTGATCTCGCCGTCGAGCCAGGCCGAGCGCGTGCCCAGCTTCGAGATGGCCTCGACGAGCGCGGGCAGCTTCGCGCTCCAGTCGTGCCCGTTGCGGGTGAAGCAGCGGACCTTGCCCTTGTCGTCGATGCGCGCCAGCAGGCGGTAGCCGTCGAACTTGAGCTCGTAGAGCCAGTCGTGCGGCGACGACGGTGGCGAGGACGCGAGGGTGGCGAGCTGAGGCTCGAGGACGGCGGGCAGCGCGGCTTTCTCTTTCTTCTTCCTGGGTTCCTCTTTCTTCGCCGGCGTGCTGCTGTCTTTCGCCTTCGCCTTCTTCCTCGGCGCCTGCCCCACCTCGTCCACGCCGAGGCCGGTGATCACGCTGGCGGGCTCCTCCTCCACCACGTCGTAGTCGTCGAGCGCGCGCGCCTCGCCGTCGCGCTCCTTGATGAGCAGCCAGGGCTCGTGCGATTCGTCGCCCTTGCCGTGCATGCGCACCAGCGTCCAGTGGCCGTGCAGCTTCTCGCCGCGCAGCTCGAACTTGAGCTTGCCGGCCGCGAGCGCCTTGCGCGCGTCGCCGTCGGGCAGCCAGTCGCCGCGGTCCCAGACGATGACGGTGCCGGCGCCGTACTGCTTCGGCGGGATGGTGCCTTCGAAGTCGGCGTACGAGATGGGGTGGTCCTCGACGTGCACCGCCATGCGTTTCACGCCGGGGTCGAGGCATGGCCCCTTGGGCACCGCCCAGCTCTTGAGCGTGCCGTCGAGCTCCAGCCTGAAGTCGTAGTGCAGATGGCTCGCGTGGTGCTTCTGGATGACGAAGCCCAGCGTGCCCTTGCCGCGCCGGCCGCCGGCCTTGGGCTCCGGCGTGCGGGAGAAGTCGCGCTTGCCGTGGTAGCGCGCCAGCGACTTGCGCGCGGTGGATGACGAGGATGATGCTGTGCGTGCCATGGCGTGCGGTCCTCGACGGGCTCAGGCGGCGCGACGGTGGCGGGCCGGTGCCCTGCGCGCGGTGGCGGCGCTCTTCTTCGTGGCGGTACTGCGCTTCTTCGCAGCGGGCCGCCTGGGTCGCGGCTCTTCCTCTTCATCGGCGTCGGCTTCCTCGTCCTTCGACCTGCCCCCACTGCCACCCGCGCCCCCTTTGCGCAGGCTGCGCTTGAGCAGCTCGGTCAGGTCGATGACCTTGGCGCCGCGGCCTTCGCCAGCCTGCTCGCCTTCTTGCGGTTCGGGCTGGGTCACGGTCTCGGTCTGGCCGGCCTTCACCTTCCTGTCGACCAGCCGCAGGATCTCGTCCTTGAACTCGTCTCGGAATTCCTCCGGGTCCCAGTCGGCGCTCATGTCCTCGACCAGCTCCTTCGCCATCTCGAGCTCGCGCGGGCGCAGGCCGGCCTTCTTCGCGTCTTCGGAGGGTAGCGGCAGGTCGGTCCAGGGGCGGATGTCGGCGCCCCAGCGCAGCAGGTTCAGCACGAGGCCGGGGCCCACGGGCACCAGCGCCGCCAAGTGCTGCCTGGTCTGGATCACCACGCGGGCCACGCCCACGCGCCCGCTGCGCTGCAGGGTTTCGCGCAGCAGCGCGTACACCTTGGCGCCGCGGTTGATGGGCGCCACGTAGTAGGGCCGCTCGAGGTACACGAAGGGAATGCCGTTGGCCGGCACGAAGGTCTCGATCTCGATGGTCTGCGTGGTCTTCGGGTAGGCGGCGGCGATCTCCTTGTCGCTGAGCACGACGTACTCGCCGCTCTCGTACTCGATGCCCTTCACGATCTGCTCGCGCGCGATCTCCCTGCCGGTCTTCTTGTTGATGCGCTTGTAGCCGACCGGGTCCATGGTCCTCTTGTCGAGCCAGTCGAAATCGATGCCGTGGTCCACGGTGGCCGAGTAGAGCGCCACGGGAATGTGGACGAGGCCGAAGCTGATGGCGCCCTTCCACAGGACGCGCGGCGCGGGTGCTTTCTTCGAGACGGGCATGGGTTGCACACTCCTTCACCCCGGAATGTGCGCCGCCCCGGCGCGCGCGATGTAGGAACGCGGCCCCAGGCGCCGTCAGGCCGCGCCGGTTGCGCCCGTGGCCTCGGTCACCGGTCCGAGCCGGCGTTCGCTGGGCCGCGCGAAGTAGAACCACTCGGCGCCCGGCAGCGCCATCGCGTTGGGGAACACGATGAAGCCGTCGTCGGGCGCGCTCACCAGGGTGCCGTCGTGGCGCATGCCGATGGGCTCGCCGCGTTGCACTTCGTCGAAGGTGGCCCAGTCGCGCACGAAGCTGTCTTCCTCGTGCAGGCGATCTGTAACGCTGGCCAGGCGCAGCAGCTTCGGCGGCTGCGCGGGGCCGCCGGAGAGCCCCTCGGGCAGTTCGGCCATGCCCAGCAGCGCCAGGGTGCGGCGGATGGCGCGCCACGCCACCTCGGGCGCCTGCGGATCGAGGTGCTGCCCGCATTCGAGCGTGACGCCGTAGCCGCCGCGGCTGCGGATGAATTCGTTGGTGCCGCGGCCGAAGTCGAGTTCGGCCTCGCTGGCCGGCGCGCCGCCCGAGCGCTGCGCGATGCCGGCGGCGTAGATGTCGAGCCAGCCCTCCACCACGATGGGCGTGCCGATGTGCAGCGCGAGCTGGCCCTCCTCGTACGAGCGGGCGAAGGGCTCCAGCGTGCCGGTGTTGTCGCGCGGGCCGATCATGGCGAAGGCCTCGCCCTCGCTCTGGAAGGAATGCAGGTCGAGCAGCACCTCGTGGCGCTCGATGAGCGGGGCCAGCACGTTGGTCACGCGGGCTTCGTAGTCGGCCGGCGACTCGGAGGGGCGGAACAGGCGGTTGAGGTTGCGCTCGCCCTCGCGCTGCAGGCGCCTGCGGGCCAGCGGATTGGCCACCGGCACCATGGTCAGCTCGCCGCGCAGCAGCCGCAGCGAGCCGGCCTCGAATTCGCCCAGCACGCGCTCGATGCCCAGGGTGCCGGAGATTTCGTCTCCGTGCACGCCGCCCATCACGAGCAGGCGGGGACCGGGGTTGAGCGAGGCGAAGGCGTGGATGCGCAGGCTGTCGGTGGCCACGCCGGCGAAAGGATCGGAAGACATCCGGGGATTATTGCGGAGCCCTTTCCCTGCGCGCAAAGGCGCTATTCGTTTCATAGCACCGGCCGCCGAGGCGCCGCCTACAGGGGCTGCCTCGCCTGTCCTACCGGGCCGGCCGCGGCGGGGGCGCAGGCTCGGCCTCTGTCAAAGGAGTGCATGCATGAACAGCAAGAGCAGCTGCGGCAAGACCAAGGTGGAGCAAGGCGGCGAATCGGCGCCCCGCCTGCCGCACGAGCGCGACCAGTCGTCGGACAGCCAGGAAACGCAGGACGGCAATCCGCCCGAGGTGGGCCGCAAGGCCCACGAAGACGTGGAGCGCGGCGTGGTCGACACCGACCGCGGCCCGCCGAGCGACCGCGTCTACAACGAGAAGCTCAGGCGCTGACGACGCCGGCGAGCTGCCGGCGCATCTCGGTGATGACCGCGCCGTAGTCCTTGGCGTTGAAGATCGCACTGCCGGCCACGAAGGTGTCGGCGCCGGCCGAGGCCACGCGCGCGATGTTGTCGGCCTTGATGCCGCCGTCCACCTCCAGGCGGATGTCGCGCCCGCTCTGCTCGATGCGCTTGCGCGCCTGCTCGATCTTGCGCAGAGCCGAGTCGATGAAGCTCTGGCCGCCGAAGCCGGGGTTGACGCTCATGATGAGGATGAGGTCGATGTCGTCGATGGCCCAGTCCAGCGCCTCCAGGCCCAGCCCGGGGTTGAATACCAGCCCGGCCTTGCAGCCGGCCGCCTTGATGGCCTGGATGCTGCGGTGCGTGTGGGGCGAGGCGTCGGGGTGGAAGCTGATGTAGTCGGCGCCCGCTTGCGCGAAAGAGGCCGCCAGTGCGTCGACCGGCTGGATCATGAGGTGCACGTCGATGGGCACCGGGGTGCCGTCGGCGGTCTTGGCGTAGGGCTTGAGCGCCTGGCAGATCATCGGGCCGAAGGTCAGGTTCGGCACGTAGTGGTTGTCCATCACGTCGAAATGGATCCAGTCGGCGCCGGCCGCGATCACGTCGGTCAGTTCTTTGCCGAGGTGCGCGAAGTCGGCGGACAGGATGGAGGGCGCGATGCGGAACGGGGTGCTCATAACCCCTGATTCTCGCAGCCGGCGCAAGCCCGACCAAAGGCCTCCGTTACCATGCGCCCCATGTCACACAGCCCTTTCAGCGTACAAGTCGAACCGCGCTACCTCGCCGACCAGTCCTCGGCCAAGGACAACATCTACACCTTCTCGTACACGGTCACCGTCACGAACACGGGTTCGGTGTCCGCCCAGCTGATCGCGCGCCACTGGCTCATCAACGACGCCTCGGGGCATTCGCAGGAGGTCAAGGGCCTGGGCGTGATCGGCCAGCAGCCGCTGCTGGCGCCCGGCGAATCCTTCCGCTACACCAGCGGCTGCCGCCTGCAGGCGCCCAGCGGCACGATGCACGGCAGCTACTTCGTGGTGACCGAGGAAGGCGACCGCTTCGACGTGCCCATTCCCATGTTCGTGCTGGAAGCCGACATCGGCGGCGCCCCTGTTTCGCGCGTGCTGCACTAGACGCACCGGGCGTTCCCCAGGCTTCGCTTCGCCTCCCCCTCGCCGGGGGCGACACCTGCGGCCCGGCAATGCCGGTTGCGCGGTGTTCCCCGGCACTTGACTTGACGAGATCGCTCCCATGGCTGCCGCATCGCGCGACTTGCAGGGGCTGCTTGCCGGCCTCGATCCCACGGCCGATGTGGCGCAGCGCCACATCTGGCTCATCGACATCTTCGACTGGCTGCGGGGAGACCGCGCCTCGCCGCAGGCGGCCATCGGCCGCGTGCAGCTGCTGCTGGACGCCATCGAGGCGCGGCCCGAGCTGCGCGAGCGGCTTCGCGCCTGGTGGCGCGCCTTCACGCAGACGGTCGACCTGACCACGCTGCTGGCCGACTACGGCTTCGCCCCGCGCACCGCCTTCGCGAGCGAGCTGAGCGAGCGGCTGCGCCGCAAGATCCTGCCCGGCACGCCCGAGACCACCGACGCATCGGACCTGTTCCGCATGGTGCTGCCCGGCGTGTTCGACGCAGGCTGGATCGCCCTGCTCGACGAGACGCAGCTCGGGCGCATCGGCGCCCTGCTGGCCGACGCGGCGCTCGACGAAGACGGCGCCCCGCGCTGGCGCCACACGGTGATGGACGCCGTCACCTACTGCAGCAGCCAGGTGGTGGCCGCCGGCTTCTCGCCCGAACTCCGCCTGCGCATGAGCACCGACGCTGTCGGCGAGACGCGCCCCTTCCACGCGCTGATGGCCGACCTGGACGAACTGCGCGAGCAGATGTTCGACCGCCCCGGAGAGCCGCGCGACGAAGAGGCCCTGCAGGCCGCCTTCGTGGCCTTCCGCGACCGGCTCGATGCCTGCCGCGCCGGCGCCGCCTCGGTCTACACGCACCTGGAGGACAACGGCATCTCGGTCGGCCTGGTGTTCCGGCTGCGCCAGCTGCGCGAGCGGGTACTGCGCATCCGCGAGCTGCTCGACTGCCTGATGGCGCCCAACCCCGGGCCCAGCGTGGCGCGGCTGGTCGGCCGGCTGGTGCTGGCCGGCGGCGAGCGCAACAGCATCCGGGCGCTGATCGCCTCCAATTCCTCGATGCTGGCCGCCAAGGTGACCGAGCGCAGCGCCGAGACCGGCGAGCACTACATCACCCGCGACCGCGCCAGCTACCTGCGGATGGTGAAGAAGGCGGCCGGCGGCGGCGCCTTCACGGCCGTCACGGTGCTGCTGAAGTTCGGCATCTATGCGCTGGGGCTGTCGGCCTTCTGGAGCGGCCTGGGCTCGGGGCTGATGTACGCGGCCAGCTTCGTCGCGATCCAGCTGCTGCACCTGACGCTGGCCACCAAGCAGCCCGCGATGACGGCGCCGGCCATGGCGGCGCGGCTGCGCGACATCAAGTCGGACGCGGCGGTGGACGATTTCGTCGACGAGGTCGCCAACCTGGTGCGCTCGCAGGTGGCGGCGGTGCTGGGCAACGTGCTGGTGGTGGTGCCGACGGTGGCGGCCATCGCGCTGCTGGCGCAGTTCGCGCTGGAGCGGCCGCTGCTGGACGCCGCCCATGCGGCGGCCACGCTGAAATCGCTGTCGCTGGCAGGCCCGACCGCGCTTTATGCGGCAATCACCGGCATCCTGCTGTTTTCCGCCAGCATCATCGCCGGATGGACAGAAAACGCCTTTGTCCTGCATCGAATGGACTCTGCAATGCGTTACAACCCCCGCATCGGCGCATTTCTCGGCGCCGCACGGGCTCGCCGCTGGGCCGATTTCATGCGCACCAACATTTCAGGCTTCGCCTCCAACATCTCGCTGGGACTCATGCTCGGGCTGCTGCCCGCGTTCGCGGGTTTCTTCGGGCTCGGGCTGGACGTGCGGCACGTGACACTGTCGGCCGGACAGATCGCCGCCGCGGCGGCATCCACCGGCCTGGCGGTGCTGCAGCAGCCTGCGTTGTGGTGGGCGGTGGCGGCGATCCCGGTCATTGGCGCGCTCAATGTGAGCGTGAGTTTCTATTTCGCTTTCCGCCTGGCGCTGCGTGCGCACAGCGTGAGCCTCGGTGACCGCGCGCGCATCCGCAACGCGATCTGGGCCCGCTGGCGCAGCCGCCCGGTGAGCTTTTTCCTTCCTGGATGAATTTGACGAGCTTCTTCAACGATCTGCTGGGTTTCTGGTCCGAGTGGGTGCGCCCCTCAGCCGGCCTGCCCACCGTGCTGTGGTCGCTGCTGCTGGCGGCCGCCGCTGCTTCCGGCCACCTGGTGCAACGCTACCTGGGGTTACCCAAGGTGATCGGCTACTCGCTGGTCGGCGCCGTGGTGGGCTTTGCGGGCTTCGAGGGCGCGATCTGGCCGCTGCGCGGCATCAGCCTCTTCCTGCTCGAGCTCGGCGCGGCCGTGGTGCTGTTCGAGGCGGGCGGGCGGCTGCCGCTGCGCTGGTTCCGCCACAACCCGATGGTGCTGGTGCAGAGCCTGCTCGAGGCCACGCTGACCTACTTCGGCGTGTACTGGGTGCTCACGCTGCTGGGCCTGCCCGAGCCGGTGGCCAACCCGATCGCGCTGATGGCCATCGTCGCCTCGCCGGCGGTGCTCAGCCGCGTGATCATCGACACCCGCGCCGCCGGCCCCGTGACCGAGCGCGCGATGACGCTGGCCACGCTCAACACCTTCTACGCGCTGGCGCTGGGCTACGCGCAGGCCGGGCTGATCGAGCGCGCGCCGCAGACCATGCTGCAGAAGCTCTACCCGATCGCGGTGGTGCTGGGCCTGTCCTTCGTTGTGGGCGCGATCATGGCGCTGGCGCTGCGCTCGGCGCTGCGGGTGATGAGCCCGTCGAGCGAGAACACGTCGATCCTGCTGCTGGCGATCATTGCCGCGGGCGCCGCGCTCACCGCGCACGTCGGCGGCTCCGCGCCGCTGGCCGCGCTGATCGGCGGGGTGCTGCTCAAGACGCTGAACCCCAAGCCCTGGGCCTGGCAGCGGCAGCTGGGCACGGCCTCCTCGCTGCTCACCATGCTGATGTTCGTGCTGGTGTCGATCGTGGCGGCACAGGCCGACTGGACGCTGCCGGTGGCCAGCGTGGTGCTGGCCGTGATCGGCGTGCGCCTGCTGACCAAGATCGCCGGCGTGGCGGTCGCCAACCCCGGCAGCGGCGCGAGCTGGAAGCAGGCCTTCTGGGTCGGCTGCGCGATGTCGCCGCTGTCGTCGATCGCGCTGCTCATCGCCTCCAACTTCGCCACCGCCTCGCCGCTGCTGGGCACGATGATCACGCAGGTGGCCCTGCCCTCGATCCTGTTGATGGAGGTGGTGGGCGCGGTGCTCGCCACCCTGGCCATCCACGCGGTGGGCGAGAGTTCGGTGCCCTGGATGCCCCAGGCCTTCAGCATCACGGAGGACACGCAGCGATGAGCACCGCAGCCAGCAACAACAGCCCCGTCGACCCGGACAGCGACGACGTCCGCTCGGCGCCGCTGCCTTCGGACCCGGAGAGCCGCGCGGTCAAGCTCGAGCCCTTCAACAAGTCGGAGGCGCTGTCGCTCGGCGTGGAGCTCGAGCTGCAGCTCGTGAACACGCACGACTACGACCTCGCGCCCTACGCCGAGGACATGCTGCGCCTGATGGCCCAGACCCCGCTGCCCGGCAGCGTGGTGCCCGAGATGACCTCGAGCATGATCGAGATCTCGACCGACATCTGCCACTCGGCGCAGGACGTGATCACGCAGCTGTCGCCGATCCGCGAGGCGCTGATCCGCAATGCCGACAAACTCAACATAGCGGTGGTGGGCGGCGGTACGCACGCCTTCCAGCAATGGCACGAGCGGCGCATCTACGACAAGCCGCGCTTTCGCGAACTGTCGGAGCTGTACGGCTACCTGAGCAAGCAGTTCACCATCTTCGGCCAGCACGTGCACATCGGCTGCCCCGATGCCGATGCGGCACTGCTGATGCTGCACCGCATGTCGCGCTACATCCCGCACTTCATCGCGCTGTCGGCGTCCTCGCCCTTCGTGCAGGGGCAGGACACGCAGTTCGACTCGGCGCGGCTGAACTCGGTGTTCGCGTTCCCGCTGTCGGGCCGCGCGCCCTTCACGCTGAGCTGGAAGGAGTTCGAGGCGTACTTCGAGCGCATGACCCGCACCGGCGTCGTGCGCAGCATGAAGGACTTCTACTGGGACATCCGCCCCAAGCCCGAGTTCGGCACCATCGAGATCCGCGTGTTCGACACGCCGCTCACCGTGGAGCGCGCCGCCGCGCTCGCGGGCTACGTGCAGTCGCTGGCCGCCTGGTTCCTGCAGGAACAGCCCTTCGAGCCGACCGAGGACGACTACCTCGTCTACACCTACAACCGCTTCCAGGCCTGCCGCTTCGGCCTCGACGCGGTGTACGTCGACCCGGCCACCGGCCAGCACATGCCGCTGCGCGACCACATCCTGATGACGATGACGCAGCTCGAATGGCACAGCGAGGCGCTCAACGCCACGCAGGCGCTGGGCGAGCTGCGCACCAGCGTGGAGTCGAACCGAAACGATGCGCGCTGGCTGCGCGAGAAGCAGGGGAAGGAAAGGCTCTTGGCCGAGGTCGTGCGGCAGGCGGCGTTGAGGTTCCGCGGGCAGGCCTGAGGCATTCGGCGCGACGTCGGCACAGCGAGCGCGACTATTCGCCCGAGTCAGTCCGTGTCGGCCAGGGCCGCATGCGGCTTTGCCTCCAATGGAAGAAGCCGCGCTGAAACAGCATGCGCCTTGCCGACCAGCAACACGCCAAGCGCCAGTTGTCCGATGCCTATCCAGCCGTCGATATGCCGTATGGCATCCAGCGTCCAGAGCGTCTGGCCATTGGCAATCCACAGTACACAGATGGAGAGATAGCCCAGCACCGGCCCCACCGCCTTGAATGCAATCACGAGAAGTCCGAGCGCCACGCATGCCACGACCATGGCCTGCCTCGCGGGAAGCTGCAGCGCATCGTCGAACCGGGTGCGCGGAATCAATCGATGAGCGATGGCCATCGGAAAGAACCAGCACAACAAGCCGACCAGGAGATAAAGGCCTCCGATGATGTACGGCACCCACACGGCGTCGGGGTTGTTGGTGCCGGCCTTGAGGGCCAGGGCGATGGAGACGGCCTGAATGGCGCTGACTCCCATCCAGATGGCGAAGAGCCGTGATGCGAGACCGACGATCTGTTGAGGCGTCATCGAATTGCGCTTGCGCGTCGTGGTGATTGTTGAAAGATTTAGCGGGCGCGCGGCACGTCGCGCGGCGAAAGCAGAAGGAAGTCGACGCCCTGCACCCGGCTGGACTGCATGTCGAATTTCGAGAGGCTGGCTTGGCCCAACAGCGAGACGCAGTCCGCGCAAACCACCGCGGGCACGTTTTTCAGCTCGAAGGGCCCTACCTTCATTGTGTCGAGCACGATGGCCTTCGCGGCTACCTTGCGGCCATCGGCCGTGGTCATCTTGACCATCGGATCGACGATCCGGTACTTCGCCTGCGAATCGCGCAGCAGCGACTCGGCCAGACTGGTGAGACTGGCACCGGTATCGACCATGAAAGGCCGAGCTTTCCCCGCGCCGACCGCGACAGGCGCGAAGAAGTGGCCGGCATACAGAGGCAGGCGCAGCGACATGCGCTCTGCGTCTTGCTCTGTTGTCTGAGCGATGGCGGTCTCGATGGATATTCTCTGCGCGACAAACCGGGGTTGCTGGCCCCGTGCCTCGAGTTGGCTGTCATACCCTTGCAGCAGCGACAGTGCTTCGTAGGGTCGTTGGGATCGAACCAGCACGCCGGCAAGGCGTTCACGCACATCGACCAGAGTCGGAACCACGGAAAGCGCCTTGTAAGACCACTCGATCGCCTGCGGCAATTGCCCGAGCTTTTCGTAGCTGTCCGCGAGATATGCAAAGAGATCGTAGGCCCCCGCACCAAGATCAAGCGAGCGCTTGAACTGCACCACGGCCTCTTCGTGCTTTCCGCGTTGGTTCAGGACCATGCCAAGGCGGGCGGCAGCGAGCGAATCTTCAGGCCGCACGCGAACAACGTCGCGCCAATTGATCTCCTGGCAGTTCAGATCGTGCAGTCGGGCGCAGCGCTCGGCTTGCGCCCTGAAGTCGTCGGCGGACATCCTGTCCTTGTTGAGCCAGCGCTGGGCATAGCCGCGTTCCGTGAGATTCGTGGCGGCCGACAAAGAGAGCAGCACGACACAGCTGCCGATGAAAGTCTTCACGCCCTTTCGCTGGTTTGGCCCGTCGCCCCACAGCGATGCAATGCCGACCGCCAGCATCGGCAGCAACAGTGCCCCGATGCCCGCCCCGACCACATACGGCCAGGCGGCGTTTTCAACCACCGGGAAGACAAGGGAAGAACCAACGAGCGCGAGGCCCAGGACAACCGCCGTCGCCCACATTGCGCGGCCCGCGCGCTCCTGGCCACGGCGTGCACGCCGCGTGAAACCGACCTCTTCCACCGCCGATCCTTCGCCGCGCCTGCTCGGCAGGTCCTCCAGCAGCGTCGGTTCGCGGCGCCCCTCGAATGCGTCCATTGGCGCCCCCCGCGCCTGTGGCGCTTGTTGTTGCTTCCGATCTCGCGGCGATTACAGCATACATAAGGTTACATGAGTGCGGATTGCACGCCAAGGCAGAAGCGGACAACGACGATGCGTGGCAGCCAACTGCACGAAAGACTGAAGGAAGAACAGCAGCAGACGGTAGCGACTGCCGAAAGCAGCGCTCTGCCCCCACGGGCAGGCTGGCGCCGGTCCGCGCGTCAGAGCGCGACCTGCGCCATCTTCCGCAGGTAATGCGCGAGCGGCGGCGTCGCCTTGTCCCGCACCTTCGCCAGGTCGTCGTAGCGGCGCACGCGCAACGATTCGTCGGCGAATGGCTCGCGCATGAAGGCGTCTGCCTCGTCTTGCGTGTGAGGGCCGCCCTGCAGCACCAGGCTGTGCTTCGATGCGGGAGACAGGGTGTCCCAGTAGCCGTCCTGCGTGCAAAGGTAGCGCTTCGCTTCCACGTGCAGGCGGATCGGCGCCAGCACGCCCGGCGGAAACACCCCGTGAAGGAAGGGCAGCGCGATGTACTGGTGCAGGTCGTCGCGCGCCGGCATCGCTTCGCCCTCTTCGGATGCCTCTTCCTCCTGCTGCGCGCTTCCCGGCGCGAGCAGGTGGCCGAGGTCGTGCAACAGCGCCGCCACCACCGTCTCGGTGGTCTCGCCCGCTTCTTCGGCGAGCGCCGCGCATTGCAGCGCGTGGTCCAGCTGACTCACGGCTTCGTGGCCGTATTGCCGCTGGCCGGGGCCGGCCAGCAATTGGGCGATGTCGTCGAGGGTCAATGCCATCGCGGCAGTCCTTGCCTGTTCAGATCAGCACCTTGCGGATGCGCGCCGACACCAGGTCGATCGCGCTGACGCTGATCACGATGATGATCATCACGGCGCAGGTCTGCGCGTACTGGAAGCCGCGGATGATCTCCCACAGCACCACGCCGATGCCGCCCGCCCCGACCATGCCCACCACCGACGCCGAGCGCACGTTCGACTCGAAGCGGTAGAGCGCGAAGGAGATCCACAGCGGCATCACCTGCGGCAGCACGCCGTACACGATCTCGTGCAGGGCGCTGGCGCCGGTCGAGCGGATGCCCTCCACCGGCTGCGGGTCGATGGCCTCCACCGCCTCGGAGAAGAGCTTGGCCAGCACGCCGGTGGTGTGCACCCACAGCGCCAGCACGCCGGCGAAGGGGCCGAGGCCCACGGCCACCACGAACAGCATCGCGAACACCATCTCGTTGATGGCGCGGCAGCTGTCCATGAGGCGGCGCGTCGGCTGGTAGATCCACCACGGCACGATGTTGGCCGAGGCCAGCAGCGCCAGCGGCACGGCCGTGGCCACCGCCAGCACGGTGCCCCACAGCGCGATCTGCAGCGTGACCACCATCTCCTGCAGGTAGATGCGCCACTGCGTGAAGTCGGGCGGGAAGAACTCGGCGGCGTAGGTCGCCATGTTGCCGCCGTCCCGGACGAGGTCGAGCGGGCGCATGTCGGCGCCATTCCAGGAGGCCGCGAGCAGCAGGAGCAGCGCGGCCCAGGAGAGCTGCCACGCCAGGTTGCGCTTGGGAGCCGTCGTGGCGAGCGGCGGGCGGTTCATCGGGATCGAGGAGGACATGGGAGGCGAACGAGCGGTCGTCGGGAAGAAAGCGGCGCTGCGCTCAGTTCAGCGCGGCCAGCTTCTTGTCGATGTCGGCCAGCTTCGCCTTCCTGTCGGCGTCGCCCAGCGCAGCATCGGCCTCGATCTTGTTGCGCTGGCCGAAGAGTTCGATCTGGCGGATCGGCAGCAGCTGCTTGTCGCTCGATTCCTTGAAGCCCGCGAGCTTCGAGATCTTCATGACGATCTCCTTCTCGCGCGGATCGGTCTTGGCGTAGTTGATGAAGAAGTTGCGGATCTTCGTCTTCGTGGCCTCGGGCAGGTCCTTGCGCATCACGAGCGGGTCGAGCGGGATCAGCGGCGAGGTCCAGATGACGCGGATGTCCTTGTACTTCTCGGGGAAGCGTTCCTTGATCTTCTCCAGGTTCTCGCTGTTGTTGGTCGCGACGTCCACCTGCTTGTTGGCCACGGCCAGTGCGTTCGCCTCGTGGTTGGCGCTGCGGGTGATGCGGAACGCGGTCTTGGCGTCGATCTTGTTCTGCGCGAAGACGTAGAAGCCCGGCACCAGGTAGCCCGAGGTGGAGTTCGGTTCGCCGTTGCCGAAGCTCAGGCTCTTCGCGTTCTTCAGCACGTCGTCGAGCGTCTGCAGCGGGCTCTCGCGGTTGACGATGAGATAGGAGTAGTAGCCCAGAGTGCCGTCGGCGTTGACCTTCTGCGCGAACACTTCGCCGTTGGCGCGGTCCACGGCTTCCATGGCCGACTTGTTGCCGAACCAGCCGAGCTGCACCTTGTTGAAGCGCATGCCTTCGATGATGCCGGCGTAGTCGGGCGCGAAGAAGGCGTTGACCTTCAGGCCGGTCTGCTTGCTCAGGTCGTCGATCAGCGGTTGCCAGTCGGCCTTGAGGTTCTGCGACGACTCGGTAGAGATGAGGCCCATGTTGAGGGTGTCCTGCGCGAACGCGCCGGCCATGCCGAGGCCGAACGCCGCGGCGGCGATGAGTTTCTTGATCATGGATGGCTCCAGGAAATGAAAGAGGAACGAGGGAGTGAAAGAGGGGACGGAGAGAAAGACGCGGCAGGCGCCCGGAGGCGCCCCGAAAAAAATCAGACTGCGCTTGCCGGCTGGGCCGTCCACGGCACGGCAACCGGTGGCGCGGGCTCGGGCGCGACAGGCCGCAGCAGCTCTTCGGCCTGCACGCCGTACAGCTCGTGCAGCAGCGCGGGCGTGAGCGCGGACGAAGGCCCGTCGAACACCACGCGGCCCTGGTTCAGCGCGACGACGCGCGGGCAGTACTTCATTGCGACATCGACCTGGTGCAGCGAGACGATGACGGTGCAGCCGTCCTCGCGGTTGATGCGCGCCAGGATTTCCATGACCTTGCGCGAGGACTCCGGATCGAGCGAGGCGATGGGCTCGTCGGCCAGCACCACCTTGGCGCCCTGCACCAGCGTGCGCGCGATGGCCGCGCGCTGCTGCTGCCCGCCCGAGAGCGTGGAAGCGCGCTGCGCATGGCAGTCGGCGATGCCCACGCGCGCCAGCGCATCGAGCGCCTGCGCGCGCTCCTGCGCGGTGAACACGCGCGCCAGGCTGCGCCACCACGGCATGCGGTGCAGCGAACCCACGAGCACGTTGACCAGCACCGGCAGCCGCGCGACGAGGTTGAACTGCTGGAACACGAAGCCCACCTGCGAGCGCACCTTGCGGATGTCGCGATGGATGCGCCCGCCCTTCTGCACGCAGCATCCGTCGATCTCCACCAGCGACTGCGAACCGCCGTCGGCCGCCACCAGCCCCGCGATGTGGCGAAGCAGGGTCGACTTGCCGGAGCCCGAGGCGCCGATGAGCGCGACCATGTCGCCGCGCGCCACGTCGATGTTGATGTCGCGCAGCGCGTGCCGGCCGTTGGCGAAGTGCTTGTCGAGATGTCGGATGCGCAGGAGGGTGTTCATTGCTTGTCTCAAAGTCGTCTAGACAAGTGCAGTTTCACCAGCCCGTGTGACGAGCCGGAGACACTTCGGCGACGACGAAATGTCAGGGCGGTTCAGACCACCCTTCGGCCTTCGCGCCACACGCCGCGCACCACCGGGTACCGCGCACCGTCGGGCAGCGTGCACATGCGCACCTGCACCAGGTCGGCGCGCAGGCCGACCTCGAGCACGCCGCGATCGTTCAGGCGTGCCGCGCGCGCCGGCGTGCGCGTCACCATGCCGACGGCCTGCGGCAGCGTGACGATCCCGTCATGCACCAGCCGCATCGCGGCGCCCAGCAGGCTGCCGGGCACGTAGTCGGAGGAGAGGATGTCGAGCAGCCCGTAGCGCGCCAGCTCGGCCGCCGCGACGTTGCCGGAGTGCGATCCGCCGCGCATCACGTTCGGTCCTCCCATCACGTTCGAGAGGCCCAGCCCGTGCGCGGCGCGTGCCGCGGCCAGCGTGGTCGGGAACTCCGACATGCTCGCGCCCTCGGCGTGCGCCTGCTCCACGTGCGCCACCGTGGTGTCGTCGTGGCTCGCGAGCGCGATGCCGTGCGTGCGGCAGTATTCGACGAAGTAGCGCCGGTGCGGCAACGCGTACTCGGCCTGCAGCGCGCCGGCCTGCGCCACGCGCTCGTCGAACTTGCTGTCGCTCCAGCCCTTCTTGCCGGTGTAGTAGACGCGGGCGATCTCGATGTTCTCCCACTGCCGCTGGCCCGGCGTGTGGTCCATCAGCGAGATCAGCGACAACCGCGGATGGCCATGGAAGGGCTCGAACAGCTCGACCGTGTTGGGCGCGGGCAGCTCGCAGCGCACGTGCAGGTGGTGGTCCGCGCGCAGCAGGTCCTGCGCGGCGCAGGCGTCGAGCGTGGTCAGCGTCGCTTCCCAGGTGCTGCCGCGCACGCTGTCGGGGTCGGCCTCGCCCACGCCGAGCGCATCGAACACCGTCGTGATGCCGGCGGCGGCCATCTCGGCGTCGTGCGCCAGCAGCGCGGGCAGCGGGCCCCAGTGCACCTTCGGGCGCGGCATCAGGTGGCGCTCGAAGTTGTCGGTGTGCACTTCCACGAGGCCGGGCAGCAGGAAGTCGCCGTCGAGGTCGATGGTGCCTTCGGCGGTGGGGCCTCCGTCGATGCTGGCGATGCGCCCGCCATAGACGGTCAGCGCGCCCGGAACCACCTCGCCCGGCAGCACCATGCGTGCGTTGGCGAATACCGTCGTCGTGCTCATGGCCGGCTGCTCCTGAAGGCGCCCACGTCGACACGGCGCGTCGCGACCGCGGCGCCGACTTCGGCATCGTGAAAGATCCCCACCGTGGCCGCGCCGCGCGCGGTGGCCTCGCGGATCAGCGAGATCACGGTGTCGGTGTTGGCCGCGTCGAGCGAGGCGGTCGGCTCGTCCAGCAGCAGCAGCGGCTTGGGCTTGATCATGTTGCGAGCGATGTTGATGCGCTGCTGTTCGCCGCCCGAGAAGGTCGCAGGCGGCAGGTGCCAGAGCCGCTCGGGAATGCGCAGGCGCGCGAGCCAGCGGCGGGCCTCCTCGCGCGCGGCCTCGATGGCGGCGGGGTCATCGCCCGCGTCCTCGGCCAGCGGCTCGGCCACCACGTCGAGCGCCGGCACGCGCGGGATCACGCGCAGGAACTGGCTCACGTAGCCGATGGTGTCGCGCCGCAGGCTCACCATCTCGCGCGGCGTCGCCTGAGTCACGTCGATCGGGCCGGCCGGCGACTGCACGGTGATGCGCCCCGCGCTCGCGCGGTAGTTGGCATAGACCAGCTTGAGCAGCGTGCTCTTGCCGAGGCCGGAGGCGCCGTCGAGCACCACGCACTCGCCGGCGGACACGCTCAGGTCCACGTCGTCGAACACGGGCAGCTCGAGGCTGTTCTGGCGGTGCAGCGTGAAGCGCTTGGCCACGCCCTGGAGTTGAAGCATCGGAGGAGCCATCATGGTTGCAGTACCGAGGAAACGAGCAGTTGGGTGTAGGCGTGCTGCGGGTCGTCCAGCACCTGGTCGGTGAGGCCGGCCTCGACCACGCGGCCCTGCTGCATCACCAGCATGCGGTGCGCGAGCAGGCGCGCCACCGCCAGGTCGTGCGTGACGACGATGGCCGCGAGCTGCATCTGCCGCGTCAGCTGGCGCAGCAGGTCGAGCAGGCGCGCCTGCACCGACACGTCGAGGCCCGAAGTGGGCTCGTCCATGAACACCAGGCGCGGCTGCGTCACGAGGTTGCGCGCGATCTGCAGGCGCTGGCGCATGCCGCCCGAGAAGGTGCGCGGCGCGTCGTCGATGCGCGCCGGGTCGATCTCGACGCGGCCCAGCCACTCGGCGGCGGTGGCGCGCAGGCGGCCGTAGTGGCGCTCGCCCAGGCCCATGAGCCGCTCGCCGACGTTCGCGCCGGCCGACACGTCCATGCGCAGGCCGTCGGCCGGGTTCTGGTGCACGAAGCCCCAGTCGGTGCGCGCGAGCATGCGCTGCTGGGCCTCGGTCATCGTGAACACTTCCTGCAGGCCGCCTCCGCGCACCTGGAACTCGACGCTGCCTGCGTCGGGCTTGTCGCGCGCGGCAATGGCGTTGAGCAGCGTCGATTTTCCGGAGCCGGATTCGCCGACCACGGCGAGCACTTCGCCGGGCCAGAGGTCGAAGGAAGCGTCGTGCAGCGCCACGCGCTCGCCGTAGCGCTTGGCGATGCCGCGCACGCGCAGCAGGGGAGATTTCGTGTCGGGGGCGTTCATGCAAGAGCCTGTTCGGGTTCGCTGCGGGGCGCGGGAGCCTGGGGCTGCTGCTCCTGCCGGCGCGAATGGCAGTGGTCGGAGTCGGAGCACACGTGCATGCGGGTGCCGCGGTCGTCTGTGATGATTTCGTCGAGGAAGCTGTCGGTCGCGCCGCACAGCGCGCAGGGCACGTCCCAGCGCTGCACCTCGAAGGGGTGGTCGTCGAAGCACAGGCTCTCGACCGGCGTGTAGGGCGGCACGGCGTAGATGCGCTTCTCGCGCCCCGCGCCGAAGAGCTGCAGCGCGGGGTTCATGTGCAGCTTGGGGTTGTCGAACTTCGGGATCGGCGAGGGCGACATCACGTAGCGGCCGTTGACCAGCACCGGGTAGTCGTAGGTGGTGGCGATGTGGCCGTAGCGCGCGATGTCCTCATAGAGCTTGACGTGCATCAGGCCGTACTCGGCCAGCGCGTGCAGCGTGCGGGTGGCGGCCTCGCGCGGCTCCAGGCGCTGCATCGGTTCCGGCACGGGCACCTGGTAGACCATCACCTGCCCTTCGGCCAGCGGCGCCTCGGGAATGCGGTGGCGGGTCTGGATGAGCGTCGCATCGACGGTGCGCGTGGTGGTTTCCACGCCTGTGGTGCGCTGGAAGAAGCGGCGGATGTTGACCGCGTTGACGGTGTCGTCCGAGCCCTGGTCGATGACCTTGAGCACGTCCTTCGGCCCGATGACCGCGGCCGTGACCTGGATGCCGCCCGTGCCCCAGCCGTAGGGCAGCGGCATCTCGCGCGAGCCGAAGGGCACCTGGTAGCCGGGGATGGCCACGGCCTTGAGGATGGCGCGGCGGATCATGCGCTTCGTGCGCTCGTCGAGGTAGGCGAAGTTGTATTCGGTGGTGGCGGTGGTCATTGCGGCTCTTCTCCTGCGCCGTTGGCGCGCATCTTCCGAACGAGTTCGAGCTCGGACTGGAAGTCGACGTAGTGCGGCAGCTTCAGGTGCTGCACGAAGCCCGAGGCCTCGAGGCTGTCGCTGTGCGAGAGCACGAACTCCTGCATCTGCGCGGGTGCCTCGACGGGCTCGCCCAGCTCTTCCGCGCGCAGCGCGCGGTCGACCAGGCTCATGGCCATCGCCTTGCGTTCGCTGTGGCCGAAGGCCAGGCCGTAGCCGCGCGTGAACTGCGGCGGCTCGGTCTTGCTGCCGGCGAACTGGTTGACCATCTCGCATTCGGTGAGCGCCATGTCACCGATGGAGATGGCGAAGCCCAGCTCCTCCGGCACGATCTCCAGCTCGGCCGTGCCCACGCGGATCTCGCCGACGAAGGGATGGCTGTGCGAGTAGCCGCGCTGCGTCGAATAGGCCATGGCCAGCAGGAAGCCTTCGTCGCCGCGCGCGAGGTTCTGCAGGCGCGTCGCGCGGTCGGCGGGAAAGCGCAGCGGCGTGCGCGTGAGGTCCACGGGGGCCGGGTCGCCGGGCGGTACTTCGTGCGTTTCGATGAGGCCTTCGTGGTTCAGCAGGTCGACCACGCGCGGCGTGAAGGCAGGAGCCTCAGCCGTCGGTGTCGCAGCGGGTGCGGCGGCCTGCTGCTGGCCGTTCGCGAGCAGCGTGAAGTCGAGCAGGCGCTGCGTGTAGTCGTAGGTCGGGCCCAGCACCTGGCCGCCGGGCAGGTCCTTGAAGGTGGCGGAGATGCGGCGGTCGAGCTGCATGCGCGCCGTGTCGAGCGCAACGCTGCAGCCCAGGCGCGGCAGCGTGGCACGGTAGGCGCGCAGCAGGAAGATGGCTTCGACCACGTCGCCTGCCGCCTGCTTGATGGCGAGCGCGGCGAGTTCGGGGTCGTACACCGAGCCTTCGGTCATCACGCGGTCGACGGCGAGCCTGAGCTGCTCGCGGATCTGCTGCACCGACAGCTCGGGCGTGTCTGCATTGCCGCGGCGCTGTTCGGCCAGCAGCCTGTAGCTGTTGAGGATGGCGGTCTCGCCGCCCTTGACTGCAACGTACATCTCAAGCCTCCTGCTCGATGCGCGTGGTGCGCGGAAGGCCGACGATCTGCCCCGGCGCTGCCAGGAACATGTCGACGCCGCGCGGAAAGGCCGCGTGGTTGGCGGACCACTGCGCGGCGAAGGGCGTCGCGCCGGTGCGCGGCAGGCCTTCGACGGCAACCGATTCGCTGTCGCGGATGCCGGGGCCGCGCAGCGTCCATGCGCCGGCACCGCCTTCGGCAAGGCCGGCCACGTCGACCACGCAGGTCGTCGACTGGTCGGGATAGGCGTCGCTGCCCTGCGCGAAGCTGTCCAGGCGCGGGCATTCGTCGCCCTGCGCCACCCATGCGAACTGCGCGGCCTCGGGCTTGTTGACCAGCACGCAGCCGGTGTGGAAGCGCAGCCAGGCAGCGGCGTCGCTGCCGGCCAGAGAGGGCGAGAGCCAGAGCGTGCAGTCGGGATCGAGCAGCGCGAGCAGCAGCGCGGCGGAAGCGGGGTGGCCGCGCGACGGTGTCTGCGCGTCGTGCGCGAGGGCGACCACACGGCCGGGATGCGACAGCGCATGCAGCGCCGTGCGGAACACCGACTGGCTGCCCAGTGCCGCGTCGGAAAAACCGGCGCCTAGAGTGGAAAGATCGAGCGCGCTCATTCGGAATCGTCCTCGCCTTCGGCATCGCCGGCTTCGCGCGCGACGGTGAAGAACTCGACCTTGCTGCTCTGCGCGCTGGCCTGGCGGCGTGCGCGCAGCTGCTGGAGATGGCGGCGCACGGGAGCGAGCAGCTGGGCATCCAGCGCCGGTTGGCGTTCAGGGTCTTGCAGCAGCGCGTCGGCCACGGCGGCCAGTTGCGCATGACGGTGCGAACGGCCCATGACGTAGGCGACGCCCACCGCGGAGCCGGCCTCGCCCAGACGCAGGGCGCAACGCGTGACCGTGACTTCGCCGAGGTTGAAGCGCTCGCCCGAGCCTCCCGCGCGGCCCTGCACCATCACGAGGCCGGTTTCCGGCGCGCGCAGCCACTGTGGCGTACCCTGCGCATGAGCACCGAGCGCCGGCTCGAGCAGCTCCAGCGGAGCCCGCGCCAGCGTGGCCATCCACTGGGCGCGATCCAGCGGGCGCCCGGGCGGTTCCGTGTCAAAAGCATGAAACATGTAAGTGATACTCTCAAAGTTGTATAGACAAATTCAACAACCGGCGCGAGCTTAGAGAGCGCTCAAGACGACTTCATGACAAGCACTACAAGTTCATCCGCATCGCTTCCCGCCCGCCCGCCGCGCGACAGCTTCTGGACCCGCATCGCAGCCGACATCGCCGACGCCATCGCGCGCGGCGTCTATCCGCCGGGGCAACGGCTTCCTCCCGAACACGCACTGGCCGAGCAATACGGCGTCAACCGCCACACCATCCGCCGCTCGCTGGCCGACCTCACGAGCCAGGGCCTGCTGCGCGTGACGCAGGGCAGCGGCACCTACGTCGAGGAATTCGCGATGGACCTCGCGCTGGTCAAGCGGCCCCGGCACCACCAGCGCATGGCACTGGCCGGCCTGCGTGGCGCGCTGAGCGTGGTGGCCGCCAGCACGGTGCGCGCAACCGCCACGCAGGCCCGGGCGCTGGACGTGGCGGCACGCAGCACGCTGCTGTGCCTCAACGTGATCGGCGATGCCGAAGGACAGCCGCTGCACTTCAGCGAGCGCTTCTTCCCGCTGCCGCGCTTCGCGACGCTCGAGGATGTGGTGCGCGAGACCGGCTCCATCACCGCGGGCTTCGCGGCCCACGGCGTGGACGACTACACGCGGCGCGACAGCCGCATCACCGCGCAGATGCCCGAGCCCACGGTGGCGTCCCACCTGCGCCAGCCGGTGACCCGGCCGGTGCTCTTCGTCGAGAGCGTCAACATCGACACCGCCGCCGTGCCCATCGAATACGCGCGCACCTGGTTCGCGGGAGACCGCATCTCGCTGACGGTGACGCACGATGAGTGAACACCGCTACGCCGCCTACTTCGCGCCGCCGGTCGAAAGCGCATGGTGGGAGGCCGGCAGCCGCTGGCTGGGCCGCTGCGCGGCGAGCGGGCGCACATGGCCGCTGCCCGACATCGCGGGAGTGCCCGCGGAACTGCAGAAAAGGCTCACCGCCGCGCCCCGGCGCTACGGCTGGCACGCCACGCTCGCGGCGCCCTTCGTGCTGAAGCCCCGGTTCGCCGAGGCGGAGCTTCGCGCCGGCATGCAGGCGCTCTGCCGCACGCTGGAGCCCTTCGACATGCCCGCGCTCGAAGTCGCGCTGCTCGACGACTTTCTCGCGCTCGTGCCCGCTCGCCCCGACGCATCGCTGCGCGCGGCGGCCGATGCCTGCGTGATGCAGCTGCACGCCTTCGCCGAGCCGCTGCCGTCTTCGGAGCTCCAGCGGCGCCGCGCGGCCGGCCTCACGCCCGAGGAAGACGCGCTGCTGCTGCGCTGGGGCTATCCCTTCGTGATGGACCGCTTCCGCTTCCACATGTCGCTGACCGGATCGCTGCGCAACGTCGAGCCGGATGTCGTGGCGGCCTTGCAGGCGGCGGCACGGCAGCACTTCGCGCCGCTGCTGTCTTCTCAGCCTCCGCTGCGCTTCGAAGCCATCAGCCTCTTCGCCGAGCCCTCGTCCGGGGCCGACTTCATGTGCCTCGCGCAGATGGGGCTGGGCCGATGACCGGCCGCCTCGTCTACGTGGCCGGCCCTTCCGGCGCCGGCAAGGACAGCCTGCTCGGCTGGCTGAAGGATCACCTTCCGCACGACGCCCCTGTCGCCTTCGCCCGCCGAACCATCACGCGCGCCGCGGCCGCCGGCGGCGAGCAGCACGACAGCGTCGACCTGCCCGACTTCCTGCGACTGCGCGAAGCAGGTGCCTTCGGGCTCGACTGGGAAGCCAACGGGCTGTGCTACGGCGTGCGACATACCGAGCTGACGCCGCCGCGCGACGGCGGCACCGTCATCGTCAACGGATCGCGCGCCTATCTGCCCGAAGCCGCGCGGCGCTTTCCGCGGATGACGGTCGTGCATGTCACGGCCAGCGTGGAGACGCTACGCCGCCGCCTGACGGCACGGGCACGCGAGTCCGCCGAGATGGTGGAAGCCCGCGTGCAGCGCTCGCTCGATTTCCGCATTCCGCCGGGGCTGGCCGCCATCGAGATCCACAACGAGGACGTTCTTGCGGACGCCGGCGCCCGGCTGATGCAGGCGCTGAGCCTGCCGCGCAGGGAACTTCATCCGGCGGCGTAGCGCTTATGCTCTCACCCCCATGGGTGAATTCGACCTGATCGCACGCTACTTCAAGCGCCCCGCCACGCGCTCCCCGCTCGGCGTGGGCGACGACTGCGCACTGCTCGCGCCGGCTCCCGGCATGCAGCTCGCCGTTTCCTCCGACATGCTCGTTGAAGGGCGGCACTTCCTTTCCACCGTCGATCCGGCCCGGCTGGGCCACAAGGCGCTGGCGGTGAACCTCAGCGACCTGGCCGCCTGCGGCGCGAAGCCGCTGGCCTTCACGCTCGCGCTGGCGTTGCCGGGCGTGGACGAGCCCTGGCTCGAAGGCTTCTCTCGCGGCCTGCTCGCGCTGGCCGACGCGCACGGCTGCGAGCTGGTGGGCGGCGACACCACGCGCGGCCCGCTCAACATCTGCATCACGGTGTTCGGCGAGGTGCCGGCCGGCGCGGCACTGCTGCGCTCGGGCGCGCGCGCGGGCGACGACATCTGGGTGAGCGGCACGCCGGGCGAGGCGCGGCTGGCTCTCGAGGTGTTCCGCGGCACGATCGCGCTGCCGGCGGACGCCTTCGACACGGCGCGCAGGCGCATGGAGCAGCCGACGCCGCGCGTGGCGCTCGGGGAGGCCCTGCGCGGCATCGCCTCTTCGGCCGTGGACGTGAGCGACGGACTGATCGGCGACCTGGGCCACATCCTCGCATCGAGCGGCGTGGGCGCCACGCTGGACGCCGACGCGGCCACCGCGCTGATCTCGGTCGACACCGGCAACCTGGGAGAGGAACTGCGCCGCACCTGCGCGCTCTCGGGCGGCGACGACTACGAGCTGGTCTTCACCGCGCCCGCCTCGGCGCGCAACGCGGTCGGTCAGGCAGGCATGGACAGTTCCACGCGCGTCACGCGCATCGGCCGCATCGAGGCCGACGCCGGCCTGCGCATCGTCGACGCGGCCGGCGCGCCGATGTCACAGCGCTTCGGCTCGTTCGACCATTTCGTCTAGTTTTCCTGCAATCCCTCTCTTTCGGGAAACACCGAGGAACCGGCTTTGCCGGGCCTCAGGTGTTGCCCTCGGAAGGGGGTTGGCGAAGCGACACGAAGTGCGCGCAGCCTGGGGGAGGACCTAGCCTCCGCGCACCACCGCCTGCATCTTCTGCTGGGCGGCGTTGATGGCCGCCGACTGGCCATTGAGTTGCTGCAGCATCTTGTTGAGCTCGGCCTGCACGGCAGGGTCGGTCACGGCGACGCTGCTGCCGCTGATCTGGATCTTCGACTTGTTCTTCTCCAGGAAGTCGCCGATGGCCAGCGCGCTGTCGAACACCTTGTCGAGCGCGGGGAACACTTCCTTGAATGTGGCGGAGGGCGTGGTCACGGTCTTCTCGAAGGCCTTGTCGTAGACCTGCTTCAGGTCGTCGGGCTGCTTGAGCTGCGCGTGCGCGGCATCGGCCTTGGCGGACTGCTGGTCGAGCGCGGTGCGCAGGCCCGTGAGGCCGTCCTTCGCGGCCTTGAGGTCGTCGCGGCGCGCGGGCAGGTCGGCGATGGAACGCAGCGCGCCCTTGGCCATGATCTGCGTCATGGGCTGGCTCACGGACTTGTTCATGCCTTCGTTGAAGTCGGTGATCACGGCGTAGTGCTGCGCGTAGTCGCCGAAGGAGGCTTTTTCTTCCGCGGTGGGCACCGGCACGCGCAGGCCGGGCTTGTCGAGCACGCGGGTCTGCAGGAAGGAGATGAAGGCCTTGCGCTGCTCGGCCTCCTTGTTGCCGCAAGCCACCAGCGCAAGGCTGAAGGCGACGAGGAGCGTCATGGCCCCGAGACGTTGAATGAAAGTTCTCATGGGCCGGGCCCTCCTGTTTGTTGTGCCGGAAAAATTATAGGGAGCGCTTCAGCGCATCGATGAAGGCTCGCGCCGCGGCCGATAGCGAATGGCCGCGCTTGGTGACGATGGAGATGTCGCGCGCCACGCGCGGCGAGCTCAGCACCTTGATGACCAGCGACGGGTCGGCCTCCGCGCGCGCGAAGGCCGAGGGCATGATCGACGCGCCCATGCCGGCGGCCGTCATCCAGATGGCGGTGGAGAGGAACGACACCTCGTTCACCACGTCGAGCGCCACGCCGGCCTCGGCCGCGGTGCCGTCGATGAGCGGCCGCACGCCGTAGCCCGGTCGCACCGTGATGACAGGGTGGCCGCCCAGGTCGCTCCAGCGCACCACGCGGGCCTTGGCCAGCGGATGGTCGTCGCGGCAGACCACGGCGAGGTGGTCGCGCATGAGGCGCTGCACCTCGACCTCGGGGCCGGGCCGCTCGGGCGTGCCGATGCCGAAGTCCACGTGCTCGCCGATGATGCGCGAGACGAACTGGTCGGGCGCGCAGTCGTTCACCAGCACGCGCACGCCGGGATGCTGCTCGTTGAATGCGCGCATCGCGTCGGGCAGCAGGAAGGCCGCGAGCGTGGGCGTGATGGCGAGCGTGACGCGGCCGCGCTCGAGCGTGGCAAGTTCGCGGAAGTCGTTCGACAGCGAATCCACGTCGCGCAGGATGCGCTCGACCGTCATCATCATCTGCTCGGCCGCCGCCGTGGCCTTGAGCGAGCGCGTGGTGCGATCGAACAGGCGCGTGTCCAGCCCTTCCTCGAGTTGGCGGATCAGCATGCTCACCGCCGACTGCGTGACGAACAGCCGCTGCGCCGCCGCGCTGAGCTTTTTCAGCTGGTAGACGGCGAGGAACGCACGCAGCTGGCGGATCGTAGGACTGAAGTTCGTATTCATCAGCAAAGATGATATTTCATTAGAAATTTCTTGATTTACGAATGAATCCGGCCATCGTTCAATCATCGGAAAAACGCATCACATTCAAGGAGTCTCGATGGCAGCACCCCTTGCCCGCGGGAAGAGCGCGCGTCGCCGGCAGCTGCTGCTGGCCGCCGCCGGCGCGGCACTGACCGGCGGCACGGCGCTCGCGCAGGCGCCTTCCGCGCCGACCGGCGATTTCCCGAACCGGCCCATCCGCCTGGTCGTGACCTTCCCGCCCGGGGGCAGCGCCGACGCGGTGATGCGCATGCTGGTGCCCCGGCTCAACGAGAAGCTGGGCCAGCCGGTGGTGATCGACAACAAGCCCGGCGCGGGCGGCAACGTGGGGCTCTCGCTGGTGGCCAAGACTCCCGCCGACGGCTACACGCTGGGGCTGGGCGCGGCAGGCGCGCTGACCGCCAACGTCAGCCTCTATCCGCAGATGCCCTTCGATCCGGTGAAGGACTTCAAGCCGGTAGGCATGGTCGCTGCCACGCCCTTCGTGATCGTGGGACACCCTTCCATCGCCGCGCGCACGCAACGCGAGCTGATCGCGCTGGCAAAAGCCAGCCCCGGCACTCTGTCGATCGGCCACGGCGGCAACGGCACGGCCATGCACCTGTCGGCCGCCCTCTTCGCGCAGATGGCGGACGTCAAGCTGGTGGAGGTTCCTTATCGCGGCTCGGGCCCGGCGGCGCTCGACGCCATCGCGGGGCAGATTCCGCTCGCGCTGGTCGACCTGCCCGCCTCGCTGCAGCAGATCAGGGCCGGCAAGCTGGTGGCCTTCGCGGTGACGAGCGCGCAGCGCGTGCCGATGCTGCCCGAGGTGCCCTCGGTGGCCGAGGCCGGGCTCGCCGGCTACGACTCCACCGGCTGGTTCGGCGTGGTGGCGCCTGCCGGCACGCCAGCGCCCGTCGTCGCGCGGCTCAACGCCGAGATCAATGCCGCGCTCGGCGACGAGCAGATCAGGGCCTCGATGCGCAACCTCGGCGCGGAGCCCGCGCCGACCTCGCCCGAGGCCTTCGAGGCGTACATCCAATCCGAAACGAAGAAATGGGCGAAGGTGATCCAGACCGCCCGCATCAGGCTCGACTGACGACAGGCATCCGCCAGAACATGACCGACCAGAACCACACCTCAGCACTGCAGGCCGACGTGATGATCGTCGGAGCCGGCCCCGTGGGCCTCACGCTGGCCATGGACCTCACCTCGCGCGGCGTCTCGGTCCTCATCTGCGAGACGCGCCGCTTCGCCGAGCCGCCGAACGTGAAGTGCAACCATGTCGCCTCGCGCACCATGGAACAGTTCCGCCGCCTTGGCGTGGCGCAGAAGCTGCGCGACGCGGGCCTGCCGGCGGATCATCCGAACGACGTGGTGTTCCGCACCACCGTGACGGGCACCGAGCTCACGCGCATCCCCATCCCCTGCCGGCGCGACCGCTACACCGAGACCGAGGGCCCCGACGCATGGTGGCCCACGCCCGAGCCGCCGCACCGCATCAACCAGATCTACCTGGAGCCCATCCTGCTGAAGCACACGGCCGCGCTGCCGGGCGTGCAGCTGCTCAACCGCACGCAGTTCGCGGGCTTCACGCAGGACGATACCGGCGTGACCGCGATCGCCACCGACATGGACAGCGGCGTGACGCGCAGCATCCGCTGCCGCTACATGGTGGGCTGCGATGGCGGCTCCTCGGCGGTGCGCAAGCAGATCGGCGCGAAGCTCGAGGGCACGGCAGTCATACAGCGCGTGCAGTCGACCTTCATCCGCGCGCCGGGGCTGCGCGCGCTCATCCCGGGCAAGCCGGCATGGTCGTACTACGCGATGAACCCGCGCCGCTGCGGCACGATGTTCGCCATCGACGGACGCGAGACCTGGCTGGTGCACAACCACCTGAACGCCGAGGAGCCCGAGTTCGACTCGGTGGACCGCGACCGGTCGCTTCGAGAAATCCTCGGCGTGGGCCCCGACTTCGAGTACGAGGTCATCAGCAAGGAAGACTGGATCGGCCGCCGCCTCGTGGCCAACCGCTTCCGCGAGGGCCGCGTATTCCTCGCGGGCGACGCTGCCCACCTGTGGGTGCCGTACGCCGGCTACGGCATGAACGCGGGCATCGCCGACGCGCTCAACCTCTCCTGGCTGCTCGGCGCGGTGGTCCAGGGCTGGGGCGACGAGGCCATGCTCGACGCCTACGAGGCCGAGCGGCTGCCGATCACCGAGCAGGTGTCGAACTTCGCGATGAACCATGCGCAGAAGATGATCCGCGCGCGCCGCGCCGTGCCGCAGAACATCGAGGAGCCGGGCGCCGCCGGCGACGCGCTGCGCGCCGAGATCGGCCGCGAGGCCTACGAGCTGAACGTGCAGCAGTTCTGCTGCGGCGGCCTGAACTTCGGCTACTTCTACAGCGGCTCGCCGATCATCATCCCGGACGGCGAGCACATGGCGCCGCCCTACTCGATGGGCGAGTTCACGCCCTCCACCGTGCCCGGCTGCCGCGCGCCGCATTTCTGGCTGGCCGATGGCCGCTCGCTCTACGACGCCTTCGGCCCCGGCTACACCATGCTGCGCTTCGACCGCAGCGTGGACGTGCGCCCGCTGGAGCGCGCCACGGCCGCCTACAACATGCCGCTCACGGTGCTCGACATCGAGACGGAGGAAGTGCCCAAGGCCTACACGCACCGCCTCGTGCTGTGCCGCGCCGACCAGCACGTGGCCTGGCGAGGCGCGCACCTGCCGGCCGAGGTCTACGACCTGGTGGGCATGCTGCGCGGCGAGGGCCAGCGCATACGCGCTCGCCGCAAGGCGCTGGCCTGGGAAGGCGTGGTGGCCTGAGCCGCTTCACCAGCTGCGCCGCGCGACGACGCGATACGCGAGCCACGCGGCGGCCGCCGGCGCGAACGCAAAGCCCGCGAACAGCCACACGGCCGCCGACTTCGCGCCCTCCACGCCACCCGGCACGCTGAGCCCCGCCGCGTTCGCCACCAGCCCCGCCACCGCCGCGCCCACGGCCATGCCGTAGAGCTGCACGGTGGTGATCGAGGCCGAGGCCAGTCCCTGCTCGCCCTTCGGTGCCAGCGCCATCACGCGCGTGATGAGGTGCGGCCAGCCGATGCCCACGCCGAGCCCCACGGCCGCGAGCGCGGTTGCGATCAGCAACGTCTCGAAGCCGCCGCCGAAGAAGCCCGGCGAAGGCAGCAGGCACGCGAGCGCCGCGAGCCCCAATGTGCACGCCACCGGCCCGATGCGCAGCATGCGGTCGGCCTTCGCGCCGCTGCGGCCCGAGGACAGCAGCGAGCCCGCGCTCCAGCCGCCCGCCATCGCGGCCGTGAGATAGCCCGCCGCCAGCGGCGAGTGGCCGTGCAGCAGCTGCAGGAAGTACGGCACGAAGATCTCGGTGGTGCTTCCGATGAGCAGCAGCGCCACGCTCGCGTAGATGGCGCCCAGCGGCGCGCTCACGGCGTAGGCGCCGGCCGGCAGCACGCGCACGGCGGCTCTGCTGTCGATGCGCGTGGCGGCGAAGCCTATGGCCAGGCCCAGCGCGACGCCCGCCGCCTGCCAGGGTAGATCGGGCACCAGGCCGCTGGCGGCGATCACGAGCACCGAGGCGGCGAGCAGGCCGATCTGCAGCGCCGGCACGCGCGGCGGCGTGGCGGGCCGCTCGTGCTTCACGCCCATCGAGGGCCGCAGCTGCACGAGCACCAGCACTGCTTGCGCCGCCGCCACCGGCAGCAGGAACCAGAAGGCCCATCGCCAGTGCCCGGCCTGCGCGAAGAGCCCGCCCACGGCCGGCCCGCACAGCGTGGCCACGCCCCACATGCCCGACACCAGCGCCACCGCGCGCGGCCACAGCCGCTGCTCGAACACCAGCTGGATCAGCCCGTAGCTCAGCGCCGCTAGCAGCCCGCCGCCCAGCCCCTGGACCGTGCGGCCCGCCAGCATCCACGGCATGGCCGGCGCGAGCGCGCAGCCCACCGAGCCGGCGCTGAACACCGCCAGCGCCGCCAGGCAGGCGCCGCGCGGGCCCAGCACCGCGAGCAGCCGCACCGACAGCGTGGCGCCGAGGATCGAGCCGATCACGAAGAGCGTGGTGCTCCAGGCGTACCAGTCGAGCCCGCCGATCTCTCGCACCACCGAGGGCAGCACGGTGGTCACGATGTGCACGTTGACCGCGTGCAGGGCGACGCCGCCGGTC
Organism: Variovorax gossypii; assembly: GCF_003965815.1. GTDB lineage: Bacteria > Pseudomonadota > Gammaproteobacteria > Burkholderiales > Burkholderiaceae_C > Variovorax > Variovorax gossypii. The sequence continues at coordinate 61,158 of NZ_RXOE01000010.1, forward strand.
AGGGCCAGGGCGCGCCAGCCGTTGCGGCCGCTGAACAGTTCGCCCCAGGCGGCGGTGGAAGAAGGGGCATGCAGAGCGGCGGACGAGGCTGGAGAGGAAGGCATGGCAGGCATCGCGCTGGCGCGAGGATCGGATCGGAAGGAGCCCGGATACTAGGCGTCGCCCGCCAATTAAACAAGCTATTGCTTTGATAAATAAAACTGCACCGACCCGACCCCGCCGCAGATGCGCGAAACTCCTGCCCCGATGCAAGCCGTTTCCCCCAACTCTTCCTCTTCGTCCACCCCGACCTCCGGCGCCATGCCCCAACCCTCGATGCGCCGTGCCACGCTGAGCTTCCTGCTGTCCCACCCCGCGCACTTCATCGCGCTGGGTTTCGGTTCCGGCCTCTCGCGCCTCGCGCCCGGCACGGTGGGCACGCTGTGGGCCTGGGTCGCCTTCTCGGTGATGCAGCTGTGGTTCTCGCCCGCCACCATCGGCTGGATCATCGCGGCCTCGCTGCCAGTCGGCTGGTGGGCCTGCACGGTGGCCGCGCGCGACATGAACGTGGCCGACCCCAGCCCCGTGGTGTGGGACGAGGTGGTCGCCTTCTGGATCGTGCTCTGGCTGGTGACGCCGGCCGGCCTGCTGGCGCAGACGGTGGCCTTCCTGCTGTTCCGCTTCTTCGATGCCGCCAAGCCCGGCCCGGTGGCCTGGGCCGACAGCCTGTTCAAGCCGCGCGACCCGGCGCAGGTGCGCTGGTGGCAGGCCGGCTTCGGCATCATCCTCGACGACCTGGTGGCCGCCTTCTGCACGCTGCTGGTCATTGCGCTGTGGCGCGCATGGTGACCCCGATGGATTCCTCGCTCTCCCCGACCACGGCGCTCGCGGACCAGGACACGGCCGGGCTGGTCGTGACCCTGGCCGACCTGCTGCAGAAAAAGGGCTGGATGCTGGCCACCGCCGAGAGCTGCACCGGCGGGCTGATCGGCGCGGCCTGTACCGACCTCGCGGGTTCGAGCGTCTGGTACGAGCGCGGCTTCATCACGTATTCGAACGAGGCCAAGACCGAGCTGCTGGGCGTGGACGCGGGCGTGATCGCCGCGCACGGCGCCGTCAGCGAGCCGGTGGCGCGAGCCATGGCCACGGGCGCGATCGCGCATTCGCCGCCCTCGCGCGTGGCGCTCGCGGTGACCGGCGTGGCCGGACCCACGGGCGGCACGCCCGACAAGCCGGTGGGCACCGTGTGGTTCGGCTGGTCGGTCGACGGCGACGTGCGCACCGAGCGCCGCCGCTTCGACGGCGACCGCGCCACGGTGCGCGCGGCCACGGTGCACCACTCGCTGCAGACGCTGGTGGAGCTGCTGCTCGCGCGCTGAGCCCGCCGGCGCCCGCGGCGCCTCAAGCCATCATGAAACCCGCGAGCGCCCGGCGCGGCGCGGCGGGCACGGGCGCCATCGGGTAGCCGAGGCGGCAGATCATCTGCACCGTCGGGCCCTGCCTGTCGCCCGGGAGCGCGGTGCCCAGCAGCATGTCGTGCGCAGCCGCGCGGTGCGGCGCCATTTCCGCGAACTCCTCCAGCGGCTGGCTCATCGGGTGCATGCCCAGGCCCAGGTCGGTGGCGCGCAGCTGCTGGCGCATGTAGGCACGGCCCGCCGCGATCTGCTCGGTGCGGCTGTTGCCGCGCGTGCTGAGCCAGACGAAGCCCATCGCGGTGTTGGCCTGGTCCTCGAACAGCTGCAGGGTGCGACGGAACGAGAGGCTGTCCTCGGACGCGGGCGTGCGGCGGTCGAACTGCCCCAGCGCGACGGCGACGCGCAGCGCAGGGTCGTTGATCGAGAAGCCGTCGCGGTGCGCGAGGATCTCCTGCGGGCCGACGCGCAGCAGCTGCAGGTTTTCCATCGCCGTGCCGGGCGTGGTGAGCTCCACCCGCGCGGCCGCCGCGCAGAGCTTGCGCAGGGGCTGCACGCGCGCCATGTCCACCGTGCCGGCCGAGCTCACCATGCCGCCCGCGGACGCGATGGAGGTCAGGCCCTGCAGGATGTCGGCCGACACCGGCCGCGTGAGGTCGAAGCGCTGCTTGGGCGTGCGCCGCCGCAGCACCTGCGCGAACAGCGGATCGGGCACGCCGCCGCCCGCCAGCCGCAGCCGCGCAACCGGAACGTGCGGCCAGTGCCTCGGCTCGCCGGCCAGCTCGCCCTGCGGCCACAGCTGCACGCTGGCCTGCAGCCCCTGCTGGGCGAGCGCCATCACCAGCAGCTCGATGAAGGCACCGTGGCCGATGACGATCTGGCGTCCGTACGGATCGGTCTCGGGCTGCACGCGCTCGCGGTCGCAATACACCACGATGGCGTCGGGCTCGCGCAGGTCGACCAGCCAGGGCTGGCGGTTGTAGGCGGTGGGAGCCGTCACGGCGTACGCGACGGCGCGCTTGCGCGCATCGGGCTCGTCGCCGGGGCCGTTCCATATCTCCAGCGCGGCCGCCGGCACGTCGGAGTTCAGCCACCAGGTTGCCAGCGCGGCCGCACCCGCCGCCACCACAACGCCGCCTCCCAGCAGCCGGACAAAGTTTCTTCGCTCATCCATCGGGCGGATTATCGAAAGCGGGGCAGCGATTAACAATCGCTTAAGCTTCCATAACTGCTATGCGGAACTGAATACCTGCCCGACACCCACCGGACCTCCGATGCGCTCCGAAAACGAACTCGGCTTCGACTGGCGGCTGGTGCGCGCATTCCTGGCCGCGCTCGACCACGGCAGCCTGCTCGCGGCAGCGCGCGCCCTGGGCGCGAGCCAGCCGACGCTGGGCCGGCACATCGCGGAGCTGGAGTCGCAGCTGGGCGTGGTGCTGTTCGAGCGCACCGGCCGGGGGCTGCGGCCCACGGCCATGGCCACGCGTCTCGCGGAATCGGCCCGTGCCATGGAGAACGGCGCGCTCGCGCTGTCGCGCAGCGTCTCGGGCGCCAACGCGACCATCGCGGGATCGGTGCGCATCTCGGCGAGCCAGGCCACCGCGCGCCAGATGCTGCCCGGCCTGCTGGTGCGGATGCGGCAGGAGCTGCCCGAGATCCAGGTCGACCTGGTGTCGACCAGCGAGATCAGCAACCTGCTGCAGCGCGAGGCCGACATCGCCATCCGCATGACGCAGCCCACCGCGGCCACGGTGGTGGCGCGCCGCATCGGCACCTTCGCGCTCGGAGCCTTCGCCCATGTCGACTACCTGCGGCGCCGCGGCACGCCGAGGCAGACGACCGACCTGTACCGGCACGACGTGCTGGGCTACGACAGCATCGACACCATCGTCCGCATGTCGGCGCAGCTGGGCACGCCCTTGCTGCGCGAGCACTTCTGCTTCCGCACCGACGACATGGGCGCCTACTGGGAAGCGCTGCGCCTGGGCATGGGCATAGGCTTCGTCAGCGAGTCGCTCGCGCGCACCGACGGCTCGGTGGTGCGCGTGCTGCCGCAGCTGAAGATCAAGTCGCTGCCGGTGTGGCTCGCGGTGCATCGCGAGATCCACACCGACCGGCGCATCCGCGCGGTCTATGATTTCCTCGCGCGCAACATCCCGGCGTCGATCTGACGCCACGCCGCTCCGCTCAACCCCAAGAGGCCTCATGACAGCAGCCACCAACGCCCAGACCATCGAGCGCTTCTACAGCGCCTTCGCGAAGCTAGACGCGCCCACCATGGAGGCCTGCTACGCCCCCGACGCGGTGTTCGACGACGAGGCCTTCTCGCTGCGCGGACGGCGCGAGGTGGGCGGCATGTGGCGCATGCTGGCCGGCGGCACCAAGGCCAAGGGCGCCGACGTGTGGAAGCTGACCTGGCGCGACGTGAAGGCGAACGACGACGGCACCGGCAGCGCCCACTGGGACGCGCACTACCGCTTCACCGCCACCGGCCGCATCGTCGACAACAGCATCGACTCGCGCTTCACCTTCACGCCCGAGGGGCTGATCGCCACGCACCGCGACAGCTTCCCGTTCTGGACCTGGTCGCGCCAGGCGCTCGGCACGCCGGGCCTGCTGCTAGGCTGGAGCCCCATGCTGCGCAACAAGGTGCGCGCCACCGCGGCAGCCAACCTCGCAACCTTTCTCGCACGACAGCCATGAGCACCAATGACACCGCCCTCGCCTTTTCCAACAACGAAGCACAGCACCGCTACGAGGCCGCGCTCGACGGCAAGCTGGCCGGCTACGCCGAATACAACCTGCTGACCGACGCGATCATGTTCACCCACACCGAGGTGCTGCCCGAATTCGAGGGCAAGGGCGTGGGCTCGGGCATCGCGAAGCACGTGCTCGGCGAGGCTCGCGCGAAGGGGCTGCACGTGATTCCGGTGTGCCAGTTCATCGCGGGCTATATCCGCAAGCACCGCGAATACGCTGACCTGGTGCGGCCCGATATTCAGCGCGCCTTCAAGATCTAGGCGATTCGGGCTTCGGGGCGGGCAGCCACGCGAAGGCTGCGATGCCGATCACCAGCAGCACGGCGATCGTGCCCAACACGGCCGTCAGCGGATCGCCGCCATGCGCCGCCGCCACCGAGGCGGCCACGCCCGTGCCCCACTGCATGAACGCCACGCCGAGGAACATCGCCATGGTGAACACGGCCATCGCGCGGCCGGTGAGCGTGGCCGGGTAGGCGCCGCGCACGTCGGCGTACTGCCAGACGATGAAGCCCGAGAGCACGCCGATCAGCACCATGCCTGCGATGTCGAGCCAGGCCGAGTGCAGCACGGCGATGAGCGCGAAGAGCCCGGCGTAGCCCAGGCAGCAGATCGCGATCCAGCGGCGGCGCGAGGCACCGTCGCGGTCGAGCCGCCCGAAGAGCGGCGCGCCGAACAGCGAGATCACCGACACCGCCAGCGCCACGTTGCCGCTCTGCACCAGCGAGTAGCCGTGGCGCTCCATCATCAGCGGGCCCAGCCACAGGCCGCGCAGCGAGATGAAGGCGGCGTAGGTGACAGCTCCCAGCACCATGATGCCCAGCGTATGCGGCATGGCGAACAGCGCGCCGAACTGGCGGATCGCCTCGGGAATGGACTCCCGCTTGCCCGGCATGGCCGAGGCCGGCTCGTGCACCCAGTACCAGATCGCCAGCCACGCCAGCGCTGCGGCCAGGGCCAGCACCAGGAAGCCCGCGCGCCACGAATACGCCTGCACCAGCCAGGCCAGCGGCGTGCCGGTGGCCAGCATGCCCAGGCCGCCGACGGCCAGCACGATGCCCGACACGGTGGCGAAGCTCGCCGGCGGGAAGTGGCGTGCGATGAACACCGTGCAAACCAGGAAGGCCGGCGCGCAGCCCACGCCGATCAGCGCCTGCCCGGCCACCAGCACCAGGTAGCTGGACGACACCGCCGACAGCAGCGCCCCCGCGATGGCGACCGGAAAGGCCACCAGCACCGTGCGGCGCACGCCGTGCAGGTCGATGCCGATGCCCATGAAGAGCTGCATCGCGCCGAACGCAAAGTGAAAGGCCCCCGAGAAGATCCCGAGGGCCTGTGCGGAGAGATGGAAATCGGCCTGCAGCGGGCTGGCCATGATGGCGCCCACCGTGCGGAACGCCTGGCTAAGCGCGACCCCGACGCACAGCGCCAGGACCATCACCCATGCCGCACGGGGCGTCAGGGGTGCGTCGTCTTTGCCAGTGCCGCTGCTAGGTGGCACCGTGGCACTTCTTGTATTTTTTTCCGCTGCCGCAGGGGCAGGGGTCGTTGCGGCCGGGAGCCGCTTCCTTGCGGATGGTCTCGGCCTTCGGGCCCAGGCTCTTCCAGAGCTGACGCAGGTCGTACACGGCCCAGATGGCGGCGCCGAAGTCGTCCAGCCGCTGCTGGCTCACGCTGGGCGGCGCGTCGTCGCTGTACATCGACAGCGTGGGCTTGCCGGTGTCGTCCTCGGTGAGGGCGACGATGTTGTCGAGCGCGTCGTTCAGCATGCGCGCGGCGTCCTTGTCGCGCGGCTCGGCCCAGTCTTCGGGCCAGTTCTCCACGGCGTACATGAAGCCCAGCGCCCAGACCTGGGCGAACGAGGGAATGGCCTCGCCGGCGACTTCGGCGCGTTCTTCTTCCGGCAGGGAGGCGATGGCGCCGCGGGTGTCGAGCACTTCGGGCTGCCAGCTGCGTTCGTCGTCGAGGGTCTCGACGGGGGCGTCGAGGCCTTCCTCGATCTCGATCCAGCGGCGCTTCCAGTTCCAGACGAACTCCATGTGCTGGGCGGAAGAGAAGCTGTCGCCCAGCAGGACGGGCCAGTATTCGGACGGCAGGATGGGCCGGCGGGTGCAGATCAGGGCGGCCATGAAGCCCTCGCAGAACTCCCACTGGGGGATTTCCTCGTCGTGCTCGCGCATGGCGTCGAGGGCCTGGTCGAGGGCGTCGAAATCGTCGGGGCCGAGGGGAGTGCGGGCTGCGGGGGTGCTGTCGGGAGGCGAAATGGGGTCGGGAATGGTCGTCATGGCAAGTTCGAGGCAGCCCTCTATGATGCAGCAGGCCACGGTCGAGACTATTTCTATGCCCACGATTATTCCGTTTCCGACGCGCTACAGCGCCTTCGCCCTGTGCGTGGTCGGTCTGGTGGCATGCCTGGCGTTCGTGCTGGTTTCGCCCCATCTGTGGCTGGCCTGGATCGGCGTCGCCGTCTTTGCGGTACTTACAGGTACCGGCGTACACGACCTGCGGCAGGCCCGTCATGCCATCCTGCGCAACTACCCGGTGATCGGCCACCTGCGCTTCCTGCTGGAGTTCATCCGCCCCGAGATGCGGCAGTACTTCATCGAGAGCGACTCCGAGGCCGCGCCCTTCTCGCGCGCCCAGCGCTCGCTGGTGTACCAGCGCGCCAAGGGCGACCCCGACAACCGCCCCTTCGGCACGCAGATGAACGTGACCATCGCGGGCTACGAGTGGATCAACCACTCGATGCGGCCGACCAAGCTGGCCGACCACGATTTCCGCATCGTGATCGGCGGCACGCCCCAGCCGGCGGGCGCGAACCCCGCGCAGGTCTGCACCCAACCCTACAGCGCCAGCGTGTTCAACATCTCGGCCATGAGCTTCGGCGCGCTGTCGGCCAACGCCATCCTCGCGCTCAACAAGGGCGCGAAGATGGGCGGCTTCGCGCACGACACCGGCGAGGGCTCGATCTCGCAGCACCACCGCGTGCACGGCGGCGACCTGATCTGGGAAATCGGCTCCGGCTACTTCGGCTGCCGCAACGACGACGGCAGCTTCAGCGAGGAGCGCTTCACCGCCAATGCGCGCGATCCGCAGGTGAAGATGATCGAGATCAAGCTGAGCCAGGGCGCCAAGCCCGGCCACGGCGGCGTGCTGCCGGCGCCCAAGGTCACGCCCGAGATCGCCGCCGCGCGCGGCGTGCCGGTGGGCGTGGACTGCATCTCGCCGGCCTCGCACAGCGCCTTCTCCACGCCGACGGAGATGATGCATTTCGTCGCCAGGCTGCGCGAGCTGTCGGGCGGCAAGCCCACCGGCTTCAAGTTCTGCCTGGGCCATCCGTGGGAGTGGTTCGGCATCGTCAAGGCGATGCAGGCCACCGGCATCACGCCCGACTTCATCGTGGTCGACGGCGCCGAGGGCGGCACCGGCGCGGCGCCGGTCGAGTTCAGCGACCACGTGGGCGCGCCGCTGCAGGAAGGCCTGCTGCTGGTGCACAACACGCTGATCGGCGTGAACCTGCGCCACCGCATCAAGATCGGCTGCGCCGCCAAGGTGATCACGGCCTTCGACGTGGCGCGCATGATGGCGCTGGGCGCCGACTGGTGCAACGCCGCGCGCGGCTTCATGATGGCTCTGGGCTGCATCCAGGCGCAGAGTTGCCACACCGGCCACTGCCCCACCGGCGTGACCACGCAGGACCCGCTGCGCCAGAAGGCGCTGGTGGTGCCGACCAAGGCCGAGAGGGTGCACAACTTCCACCGCAGCACGCTGCACGCGCTGCAGGAGCTGGTGCAGGCCGCGGGCCTCGACCATCCGCAGCAGATCACCGCGCACCACATCGTGCGCCGCATTTCCGACACCGAAGTGCGCCTGTTGAGCAACCTGGTGATGCAGGTGCAGCCGGGCGCCCTGCTCGGCCCGCTCGACGAGCAGCACAATGTCTTCCGTACCTACTGGCCGCTGGCCAGTGCAGAGAGTTTCCAGCCCGTGACGCAGGGCCCGCAAGGGCTCGTGACGGGCTTCGCATTGGCCGCATGAACCCACTGAGTAGAGGCGCCAGCCGGCGCCTGCAAACGCGCAAGGGCGCAGCTTCGGCGCCCGCGCCCCTGGACGCGCTTTCCCCGAACCCGCCGGCGCCCGGCGACTACGCGGAATTCCTGCGCACCACCCTGCCCCAGCAGCAGAAGAACGTGGCCAGCCACCGCTTCGGCAGCGAACGCGTGTGGCTCAAGAAGGCCGGCCCGCGGCACGGCAAGTGGGGCTACCGCGTGATGGCGGCGGTCGCGCGCATGGCGCGTCTGGACATCATCAAGCCCGTGCCCAACCCCGGCGGCGAGGCCGCCATCGCCACCGAGGCGCGGCGCCTCAAGCAGCTCGCGGCCGCCGGCCTGCGCGTGCCGGTGGTGCTGGCGCAGCAGCCCGACGGCCTGCTGATCTCCGACCTGGGCGAGAGCGGCCGCGCGACGGTGGTGCTGCAGGAGCGCCTCGACCAGGCAGCGGCCGCCGGCCCCGCCGCGCTGCTGTCGGTATGGCGCGAGGGCCTGGCCGCCATCGCCGCCGTGCACGTGTGCGGCCAGCACCTGAGCCAGGCCTTCGACCGCAATCTCGTGCAGTGCCCCGACGGCGTGATCGGCTACATCGACTTCGAGGACGACCCGGCCGAGGTCATGACCCTGGCCGAATGCCAGGCGCGCGACTGGCTGAGCTACCTGCATTCGACAGCCATGATGCTCGAGGCCGCCGCCCCGCAGGCCGCCGGGCAGCACTGGCACGCGGCCCTGGCCGGCGTGGGCGAAGAGGTGCGCGAGCGCATCGCGAATGCTGCAAGGCGAATGAAATGGGCGCAGAAGCTGCCGGCGAGCCGGCGCTGGGGGCGCGATACGCAGCGGGTGCGGGCGGTGGCTCGGCTGCTGGGGCGGTGGCATCTGCAGGCTTCAAACGGGATCCAGCACTAGCGGCTGCTGGCAGGGGTCTCATTCGCGGCCGGACGGCTTCCAGCGCCATCTACGGAACAGCCGATCGCCGAGCCATCCTCCAACGACGGCGCAGGAAACCTGTACCGCAAGGGCAAGCGCAAAGGCTCGCGTCAAGTCGCTCTCGCTTTGCGCCTTGCTCATCTCATACCAATGGCCAACGGGGACGAGCACGACCTTGGTCACAACAAAGCTGAGCGCCAATCCTCCCAGCACGATGCAGACGAGGCGAAGCAGGACTTTCAAGGGGTCTGTCGGAACCATATGGATTACGCTGGCGACGATCGGCGTAGGCTCTATGCGCGGTCAGCCTGCTTTCGGCGCCACCTGCGGAACAGTCGATCGCCGAGCCAGCCTCCGACTATCAAGGCAGCAAGTTGGACAGCGAGTGCAACCATGTACGCTCTACCCAAGTCGTCATCACTCTGTGCGAAGTTGAGCTCGTACCAGTAGCCGACAGGCCCGATCACCTTGTAGAAGACGAAGCCGAGCGCAATGGCTCCTACAACGATGAAAAGAATGCGGGCGGCCAGTCTCATGACACGTACCAGAACCATATAGCGGAAGCCTTCCGGAAGTCAGTCATATAGCCCTCCCACGACAGATGTAGCTGTATGCGGAACCATGATGACAAGGGAGTCATCCGCGAACCATTCCAGAGATCGATGTGGTCACCCTGTCGCCCTTCGCCCCAGTAGTTCTGGACGAACACGATTCCTGTGCGCTTGGCGATTTTCTCGAACCCTTCCTTGCCTGAGTATTTCTCGGTGCGAGACATGAAGCCGGACTTGCCGGAGTCCAGCCAGTTCGCGAGTTCCTGAGCCCTGATCGGGTACTTCGGCCTGTCCTTCTGCCAGGAATAGACACCAGGGAAGCTCTCGAGGCTCAGGCTGGAACGGATGAACGCCGCGCTCACGTTGATGGCGCATTGATCCTTGTAGACGTCCTTGTCCAGCAAGGCGTCGTCCCCCTTGATCGTCGGGTGGTTCGCCCAGAGGGTCGCAAAAGATGGCTGCATGATTTCCAGTCGGTCAAGGCAGGCGCAAGCCTGCGATGCCCATTCACCGCAGCCACCCTCCCCTTGCTGAAAATCTAGTGCCGCTTCAAAAAAGTTCGATGAACGAAACGTTGTCAATTGATACCCGGCACCGGGCAACATCACCGGCCACTAGGCCCCATACGCCGCCTGCACCACCACCCCTCGCAGCGCCAGCCGCTTCTTCATCGACAGCACCGCCCGGTCCTTGCTCAGCAGCAGCGCCTTGTGCGCCACGGCCAGGTCGATGAAGACCTGGTCGTCGGGGTCGCTGCACACGCATGGCGCGCGCGGCGGGACGGCTTCCACCACGTGCACCCGCGCGTCGAAATCGGCGAGCACGGCCGGCGCCTGCAGTTCCCGCTGCGCCATGCGCCGGGCGATCAGGGGGTAGCCCAGCACGCGTTCGAGTTCGGTGCGCATGGCGGCCGTGGCCAGCCAGCGCAGTTCGCCGGCGGCCAGGCGCGCGGTCAGCGGGCCCCAGGCCGGGTCCTCGAAGACCAGCAGGTCGAGCGCGATGTTGGTGTCGATGACGACAAGGCTGGCGGGTTCTGTCAACGTCATGGGATGTGCGGGGAATATCGCCGATGTTGCACCATCCGATGCCGCGGTCAGCCGCCCGTTAGCCGGGCCGACGACAATCGGACTTCGCCAAAACCAGCATCCCCGCCTTCCTTCATGAAACGCCTACCGCTGCTCTGCCTCGCCCTGCTCGCGTCCGTTGGCGCCCGGGCCGAGTGGCTGACGCTGGCGGGCACGCCCGGCGACGAGACCGCCAGCTATGTGCAGGTCGACCCGACCAGCGTCGAGGCCGACGGCTCGAAGCGCCTGGTGAGCCTGCGCATGAGCCTGCCGCAGGACCGCACCGGCCGCGACGGCATCAAGTACCGCTCCTTCCAGGCCCGGGCCAAGGTCGATTGCGATGCCCGCAGCGCGCGCTACGTGAACGTCAGCTACTTCGGGCATCCGAACTTCGTGGGCGAACCGGTCGCGGTGAAGCACTACGAAGAAGAGGAAGACGTGCGCCCCGTGACGCTGGCCGGCGCACGCGACCTCGTCACGCGCACGATCAACGCGGCCTGCGCGGTGCGGCCGAAGGAAGCCAGGGAGCCGCAACAACAACAGCAGCCCAGGCCCGAGGGCGAACCGCCGCTCTCGCCGCTACCTGCGCGCTGAGCCCGCGACCATGTCGAAGCGGAACAGCCGGCATTCGATCGGGCCGTTCCACATCGGCACGCGGCGCGACTCCTTCAGGCGCATCAGCTTCGGCAGCTTCAGGTCGGGCGTGAGCACCCAGGCGGTCCAGCCGGCGTAGTTCTTCTTCCAGTGGGTGGCGAGTTGCGGGAAGAAGTCGCCGCCGTCTCCGTCGGTGGACTGCGCCGCCTCCCGCGCCCCGGGGCGCCCCGCGCCGGCCACGCCGCCCACGGCGATGCGCTCGCCGTACGGCGGGTTGAGCATGATCACGCCGCCTTCGGCCGGCGGCATGCGCTGCAGCGCGTCGCCGCCGCGGAACTCGACGGCCTGCGCCACGCCGGCTCGCTCGGCGTTGCGCTGGGCGAAGTCGACCATGCGGTGCGACACGTCGGAGCCGAAGACCGCCGGGGCGCCGTCGCCGGCCACGGCCGCCTCGGCTTCCTGCCTGATGGCCGACCACACGTGCGCCTGGAACGGCAGCAGCTTCTCGAAGCCGAAGCGCCGCAGCGATCCGGCCGCGATGCCGCGCGCGATCTGCGCCGCCTCGATGGCGATGGTGCCGCTGCCGCAGCAGGGGTCGTACAGCGGCTGGTCCGCGACCTCGCCGGTCTCGGGGTTCCACCAGCCGCTGGCGGCCAGCATGGCGGCGGCCAGGGTCTCCTTCAGCGGGGCGTCGCCCTTGTCCTGGCGCCAGCCGCGCTTGAAGAGCGGCTCGCCGCTGGTGTCGATGTAGAGCGTGCAGGTGTCGGTGGTCAGGTGGGCGAACACGCGGCAGTCGGGCCACTGGGTCTCGATGCTCGGGCGCACGCCGTTGGCCTTGGCCCGGAAGCGGTCGGCAATGGCGTCCTTGATGCGCAGGGTGGCGAAGTTCAGGCTCTGCAGCGGGCTGTGCTGGGCGGTGGTCTCGATCTTGAAGGTCTGCTTCGGCGTGAACCAGATCTCCCAGGCCACGCCGCTGGCGATGCCGTAGAGGTCGTTCTCGTTGCGGTAGGGCCCGTGGGCCAGCTCGACCAGCACCCGCTGCGCGAGGCGGCTGTGCAGGTTGAGCTTCAGGCCGTCGCGCCAGTCGGCACGCACGCGCACGCCGCCGCGCAGGGAAAGCAGGTCCTGCCCGGCGCGGCCGGTCAGGGCGTGCACCTCCTGGGCGAGGAATTCCTCGACGCCGGCGGCGCAAGGCAGGAAAAAGGAGAGATCGTTCACGGAAAGTAGGCCATCGGGAAGCCCGACTAGGGGACTCCATTGTCGCCGCGCTGCAACCCTTCTCTATATAGTCGATTCGCCGATGACTCCCACCCCCGCATCTCCGCCAGCGCCGTCCCCCGCCGGCAACGGCAGCGACAGCTTCGCGATCCAGTGCGAAGTGCTGCGGCTGTCCATCAAGCCCATCGGACCGGTGCTGCTGGTGCAGTACCTGCTGAACTGCGGCGTGGCGGCGCTCTTCGCCTGGCAGTTCTCGCTCGTGCGCGCGCTGGCGTGGATCGCGCTGATCACCGGGGTGACGGCGATGCGGGGCTTCTTCCCGCAGCGGCTGCCCGAGCCCTTCACGCCCGCCAGCCTGCGCGAGGCGCAGCGCACCCATACGCTGCGCACCGCCGTCTGGGAGCTGGCGCACGGGCTGGCCGGCGTGCTGCTGTTCAACCCCGCACGCGTCGACCTCCAACTGCTGCTGGGCGTGATCATCATGGGCATGACGCTGTCGTCTGCCTTCTCGGTGTCGTTCTACACGCCGGCCACGCAGCTGGCGATCACGCTGCTGCTGGCGCCGATCATCGTCACCGGGCTCTGGCTGGGCGCCCCGGTGATGGCGGCGGTGGCCGTGATCGGGATCGGCCTGACCGCGATGATGTGGAAGCTGGTGGCCGAGCGCTCGCGCCAGCTCGAGGAAAACATCGGCCTGCGGCTCAACGAGCACAGCCTGCGCGAACAGGCCCTGGCCGGCCTGCGCGCCTCCGAGCAGGCGCAGGCCGAGCGGCTGCGCTTCTTCTCGGCCGCCAACCACGACCTGCGCCAGCCGGTGATGGCGATCGGCCTGCAGGCCGAGGTGCTGCGCCACCAGCTGGACGACGGCGCGAGCATGGAGGCGGTGCAGCACACGGTGGGTTCGCTGGCGCGGGCGCAGCAGGCGCTGGAAGGGCTGACCAACCAGCTGCTGGAAATCGGCCGCATCGAGGCCGCCGTCGACCCCCTGCGGCCCACCACCGTGGCGCTGGCGCCGCTGCTGCAGGAACTCGCGCGGCAGGCGGGCAACGGCCGGGTGCTGGTGCGCTGCCCGCCCGGCGCGATCGCCTGGAGCGACACGGTGTCGCTGCGCCGCGTGCTCGCCAACCTGGTCGACAACGCCGTCAAGTTCACGCCGCGCGGGCGCGTGCTGCTGGCGGTGCGCGCCCGCCGGCGCGACGGCGCCCGGGCCTGGCGCGTGGAGGTGCGCGACAGAGGCATCGGCATTCCGCCCGAGGCGCAGCAGCGCGTGTTCGACGACTTCGAGCAGATCGGCAACGTCGAGCGCAACCTGCAGCGCGGCCATGGGCTGGGCCTGGCGATCGTGCGGCGGCTGGCGACGCAGCTCGGCATCGAGGTGTCGCTGCGCTCGGCGCCGGGACGGGGCTCGGTGTTCGGCTTCGAACTGCCCGCCGCGCCCGAGGGCGCACAGGCGACTGCTCAGCAACCCACCGCTCCGGCCGCAAAGGACGAGGGCGCCGGTGCAACGAGCACGCTGCGCCCCGGCCTCGCCGTGCTCGTGGTGGAAGACAACGCGGTGGTGGCCGACAGCCTCGCCGCGCTGCTGCGGCAATGGGAAGTGGAGCCGCGCGTCTACGCCAGCGCCGCCGAGGCGCTGGCGCTGGCCGACCTGCACGCGCTCGACGCGGCGCTGTGCGACATCCGCCTGCCGGGCGCGCTCGACGGCATCGCGCTGGCCGCGAAGCTGCAGCAGCAGAAGCCCTCGCTGGCGATCGCGCTGATCTCCGCCGACATCACCGAAGCCACCCAGCGGCTGGCCGCCGAGCAGGGCTGGCGCGCGCTGCGCAAGCCGGTGCAGCCGGAGGAGCTGCGCCGGATGCTGCTGGGAGTGCAGCAGGCGCGCGGCTGACGCACCCGACCTACCTGACGCACCTGACGCGTGCTGGAGCTGGCACGGCCCGTGCTGTCATCGCTTCCGGGATATGCTCCGCGCACACCGCGTACAGGCCGCCGTCCCCGCCCCCGATGTCCACCGACACGCCTTCTTCCCCCCTCGCCACCGACCCGGCCGGCCTGCGCTACGACCTGTTCGCGATCGCGCTGCACTGGCTGCTCGCGGTGCTGATCGTCGGCTCCTTCGGCGTGGGGCTCTACATGACGGGCCTGCAGTTCTCCCCGCTGCGGCTGAAGATCTACAGCTGGCACAAGTGGGCGGGCATCACGATCCTCCTGCTGTCGGCATTGCGCCTGCTGTGGCGGCTCGGGCACCGCCCGCCGGCGCTGCCCGCGGGCATGTCGCGCCTGCAGCTGGCGAGCTACCGCGTCAGCCATGCGCTGATGTACCTGCTGTTCTTCGCGGTGCCGCTGTCCGGCTGGGCCTACAGCTCGGCCATGGGCATGCCCGTCGCGTGGTTCGGCGTGCTGCAGCTGCCCGACTTCGTGCCGGTCGACCACGACTTCGCCGAGGCGATGCTGCAGCCGCTGCACCGCAACTGCGCCTTCGTGCTGGCGGGCGTCACGCTGCTGCACGTGGCGGCGGTGCTCAAGCACCACTGGATCGACCGCGACGGTCTTCTGAAACGCATGTGGCCCGGGCCACGCCAGGAATCAGCTCGATGACGATGAAGATGAAGTTCCCGTTGTTCACCCCGGTGCTGGCCCTGGCCCTGGTCATGGCGCTGCCGGCCGGCGCGGAGCCCCCGGCCGCCAGGCTCGTTGCCGACAAGAGCCAGATCGTGTTCGTCAGCAAGCAGATGGGCGTGCCGGTGGAAGGCACGTTCAAGAAGTTCGACGCGCAGGTCGCCTTCGACCCGAAGAAGCCCGAGGGCGGCAGCGTCGTGCTTCACATCGACACCGCCAGCGCGGGCTTCGGCATTCCCATGAGCGACGCCGAGCTGCCCAAGCAGCCGTGGTTCGACGCGGCGCACTTCCCGCAGGCGAGCTTCCAGTCGAGCGCCATCAAGGCGCTGGGCGAAGGCAGGTTCGAGATGGCGGGCAAGCTCACCATCAAGGGCACGTCCAGGTATGTGACGGTGCCCGTCAGCATCGCGCCGGCGCCCGGCGGCAACTACGCGGTGGCCACCGGAAGCCTTACGATCCAGCGGCTCGACTACAAGGTGGGCGACGGCGAATGGACCGACACCTCGATGGTCGGCAACGAGGTGCAGGTGCGCTTCAGGTTCACGCTCGCGGGCCTCGGGCCGCTGTGATCCGCTTCGCCCACCCGCCCGCCCTCCTTCATCGGTTTTTCTCTTTCATGCCCCACACGACCAACGCCATGAAAAAGCTCCTTCTCACCGTGGCCCTGTCGGCCACCGTGTTCACCGGCGCCACGGCCCAGCAACAGCTGCCTTCCGAATTCGCGCCGGCGGCAGCCGCCAAGCCCGCGGGCGGGCCGGCGAAGAACGCCAACTACGTGATCGACCCCACGCACACCTTCGTGATGTACGAGATGGGCCACTACGGCACCACCACCAACCGGGGCCGCTTCAGCACCAAGGACGGCTCGGTGCAGATCGACGGCACCGGCACCAGCGGCAAGGTCGACATCACGATGGACATCAGCTCCATCAATACCGGCGTCGACCTGCTCAACCGCCACGTGCAGAGCAAGGACTTCTTCAACGTGGCCGAGTTTCCGACCGGCCGCTTCGTGGCCGACCGCATCGAGTTCTCCGGCGACAAGGTGGTCGACGTGCCCGGCACGCTCACGCTGATGGGCCAGACGAAGCCCGTGACGCTGAAGGCCGTGCGCTTCAACTGCTACCTGAGCCCGCTCATCAACCGCCAGGTGTGCGGCGGCGACTTCGAGACCACCGTGGAGCGCAGCGACTGGGGCATCACCTGGGGGCTGAACTTCGGCTTCGAGAACAAGGTGAGGCTGCTGGTGCAGGTCGAAGCGGTCAACGTGCAATAACAACGGGCTCATGTTCATCCGGTTCGTGGTTGGAGGCGACGAGGAAGATCACCGGCAGCTCAGCGGGCTCGTCACCGAGACCCGCATCCTGCGAGACAAGGGCGAATTCACGGCCGCGGAAGAAGAACGGCTCGAAGCGGTCTATGCATGGTTCAACGCGAATCTGCCCTGCCCTCCGTTTTCGAGCGCCGGCTGGTCGAGGAACGCCGTGGCCTGGTTCAAGGACGGCGCCACCGAGTCGATCCAGCAGATGCGCAGCCTCGCAGCACTTCTGATCCAGCATGACACCGCTGTCCGGATGCTTCGCTCGCGCAATCCCGGCAAGGTGCTCTACGAGGACCCGTTCCAGATCGTCGTCGAGGAATGGAAGAACCTGTGATGCAGCGAACCGGGCGAACTGCGCCCGGCGACAACCAAGGAACCTGAATGATGGACACCACCCTCGCCCTTCTCGGCATCGCCGGCGCCATGACCGTGGGCGCGATGAGCCCCGGCCCCAGCTTCGTGATGGTGGCGCGCACCGCCGTGACCTCGCGCGCCGACGGCCTCGCGGCGGCGCTGGGCATGGGCGCCGGCGGGCTGGTCTTCGCGATCGCGGCGCTGGCGGGGCTGCAGGCGGCGTTTCTCGCGGTGCCGGCGCTGTACCTTGCGATCAAGGGGCTGGGCGGCGCATACCTCGTCTACCTCGGCTTTCGCATCTGGCGTGGCGCGCGGCAGCCGCTGGCCGTGGCGCAGGAGGCCACTGACCCTTCGCAGCGCCAGCAGCAAGGTCGGGGCCGAGGCAAGCGCACCTTCCTGCTGGGCCTAGCCACGCAGGTGAGCAACCCGAAGACGGCGGTGGTCTACGCCAGCATTTTCGCGGCCTTCCTGCCGCGCGAGGTGCCGCTGGTGCTGGCGCTGGCCGTGCCGGCGGTCATCTTCTGCATCGAGACGGGCTGGTATTCGATCGTCGCGCTGGCGCTGTCCTCGGCGGCGCCGCGCTCGGCCTACCTGCGCTACAAGGTCTGGATCGACCGCGCGGCAGGCGGCGTGATGGGCCTGCTGGGACTGCGGCTCGTGTGGTCGGCCGTGCGCGGCGGCCACTGAGCGGCGTCGAGGCTCAGAGCAGGCTCTCCGGTGTCAGCGGCGCCAGGATCTCGAGCATGGTCCGGTCCCAGAAGCCGGAGTCGGGTTCCTCGGTCAGCACGGTGAGCTTGCCGGCGTCGTCGCTGACCCATTCGATGCGCGACTCGTTGCTGCCCTCGGCGAAGCGCAGCCTGTAGGCGCCCTGCTGCTTGAGCACGTCGATGAGCTTGAGCGCCTGCTGCGCCATCTCGGGGCTGCGGATGAAGAGGCCGATCTCGGTGTTGTGCGTTTCTGAGCGCGGGTCGAAATTCATCGAGCCGACGAAAAGAATGCGCCGGTCGATCACCGCCGACTTGGCGTGCAGCCTGCCCACCGAGGTGCCGAAGAGCCCCAGCCGCACGCTGCGCCGGGTGCGGTTGGTGCTCAGCTCGTAGAGGTCGGCGCCCAGCTTGAGCATGTCGGGGCGGTAGCGGCGGTAGGCGGTGTGCACCAGCGGCTCGTCGGTGGCGGCCAGCGAGTTGGTGACCACGCTGATCTTCACGTTGCGGCCGCGGATCTCGCGCATCACCTCCAGCCCCGAGGGGCCCGGGATCAGGTAGGGCGAGACGATGGTCACGTCCGAGCGCGCGCGGCGCATCTGCTCGACCACGTTGTAGCGCACGCTGTCCACGTCGAGCAGCGGCACGCCGCCGTAGGAAGCGGTCTTGCCGATCACGCGCTCGGGCGAATCGGCGTATGCCTCGGCGGTGGTCCAGATCAGGCCGAGCTTGCCCGCGTCCAGGTCTTCCGCCATCGGGCTGTAGCCCAGCAGGTCGTTGGGCGCGGGCCTCGGCGGCGGCGGCGTGGTGTCGGGGCCGGTGGCGAGCTCGAAGCGTTGCTGCAGCTCCTCGCGCGACAAGGCACTGCTCGCCACCGACTGGATCGGCCGCACGTAGACGCTGTTCCAGTACTGGTCGAAGAGACTGCCCAGCCGGGGGATGAGCGCGCCTGTGACGAAGGTATCGAGGTCGATGAAGTTCTCGCCCGCGGTGCGCCTGAAGTACTGGTTGCCGATGTTGCGCCCGCCCGCGACCGCCATCGCGCCGTCGGCGATGAACAGCTTGTTGTGCATGCGGCGGTTGACGCGGCTGAAGTCGAAGAGCGAGGCGGTGAAGCGCTTCAGCAGGCTGCCGCGGCCGGCCGGGAACGGGTTGAACAGCCGCAGCTCCACGTTGGGCGTGGCAGCGAGGCCGAGCAGCAGCTCGTCTTCGCCGGAGGTGTAGAGGTCGTCCATCAGCAGCCGCACGCGCACGCCGCGCAAGGCGGCGTCGCGCAGGGTGCGCAGCAGGTAGCGGCCGGTCTCGTCGTTCTCGATCTGGTAGTACTGCACGTCGAGCGTGCGCTGGGCGCGGCGGGCCAGCTGGATGCGGGTGTCGAAGGCGAAATCGCCGCCGGGCATCAGGCGGAAGCCGCTCAGGTCGGGGTCGGGCTGGGAAGCCAGCGCGATCTTGCCGAGGGCGGTGTCGGCCGAGACGGCCATGGCCCTGGTGGGCGTGCGCGGCGCCTCGTCGGGCAGCGTGGCGCAGCCTGCGAACAGCAGCACCGCCACCATGGCGAAGACCCAATGCCCACAGCGCGACATCAGGCCCCGGCTCATCGGCGGTGTCTTTCTACAGGGCTTTGCGCAGGTTGGCGGGCGCGATGCGAAGCGCCTCGCGGTACTTGGCGACGGTACGGCGCGCGCACTCGATGCCCTGTTCCTTCAGCATCTCGGAGATCTGGCTGTCCGACAGCGGCTTCTTCACGCTCTCGGAGCCGACGAACTGCTTGATGAGCGCGCGCACCGCGGTGCTCGACGCATTGCCGCCGGTCTCGGTGCCCAGCGCCGAGCCGAAGAAGTACTTGAGCTCGACCGTGCCGAAGGGCGTGGCCATGTACTTGGCGGTGGTCACGCGCGAGATGGTCGACTCGTGCAGGCCCAGCTCGTCGGCGATCTCGCGCAGCACCAGCGGGCGCATGGCCAGCTCGCCGTGCACGAAGTAGCTCTTCTGCCGCTCGACGATGGCGTTGCTCACGCGCAGGATGGTGTCGAAGCGCTGCTGGATGTTCTTGATGAACCAGCGCGCCTCCTGCAGCCGCTGCGACAGCGCCTGGCTGCCCTCGCCCTTGTGCGACTTGAGCGCGCCGGCGTAGATGTCGTGCACGCGCAGGCGCGGCATCACCTCGGGGTTGAGCATGACGCGGAACTTCACGTTCGTGCCGCGCCCGGTCTTGGTGACGATCACGTCGGGAATGATGATGTTGCGCTCGACGTCGACGAAGCTGCGGCCCGGCTTGGGCTCCAGCCGCGCGATGATCTGCAGCGCCGAGCGCACCAGGTCCTCGTTGCTGCGGGTGAGCGTGGCCAGGCGCTTGAAGTCGCGGCGCGCGAGCAGCTCCATCGGCTGCTTGCAGATGGCGATGGCGGTCTTGCGGACCTGCTCCTCTTCCTCGGTCTCGTCCTCGCTGGCCATGGCGCGCAGCTGGATGCTCAGGCATTCGCCCAGGTCGCGCGCGCCGACGCCGGCGGGCTCCAGGCTCTGCAGCAGGCCGAGCGCCACCTGGAAGTGGTGCACCAGGTCGTCGAACTGGTCGTTGTCGTCGCCGGCCAGGCCCGAGGCCAGGGCGGGCAGCGAGTCTTCGAGGTAGCCGTCGTCGTTGAGCGACTCGATCAGGAAGCGCAGCGCGGCGCTGTCGTTCTCGTCGAGGCGCAGGCTCAGCGCCTGGCGATGCAGGAAGGACTGCAGCGACTCCTGGCTGCGCGCGAGCTCGGTGGCGTCGGCGCGCTCGTCGTCGCCCAGGTTGTTCTGGCGCGCGGGCGCGTCGCTGCCCCATTCGCTGTCGTCGGGCGCCATGTCGACGGTGCCGTCGCCTTCCCAGTCGGGCTCGCGCTCGGAGATGTCGGCGGCGGGGCCGTCGGTGTCGGCCGTGCTGGTGACGGTTTCGGTGGAAGCAGTGGAGGCGCTGCTGGCGGCCGGCGAAGCGAAGTCGCCCTCGCCGTCCCCGCCTTCACCACCATCACCGCCTTCATCGCGCGGAACCGGGGCATCGGCCGTGTCGAGCCCGAATTCCTCGCGCGCCGCTTCTTCCGCGGTGCGCTCGAGGAACGGGTTCTCGTCGAGCATCTGCTCCACCTCCTGGCTCAGTTCGAGCGTGGAGAGTTGAAGCAGCCTGATCGACTGCTGCAGCTGTGGCGTCAGCGCCAGATGCTGCGAAACGCGAAGGGACAGCCCTTGCTTCATGGTGGAAACCGCCCCCGCGCCTTACATGCGGAAGTGCTCGCCCAGGTACACCCTGCGTACCTCGGCGTTGTCGACGATCTCCGAAGGCGTGCCTTGTGCCAGCACATGCCCGTCGCTGATGATGAAGGCGTGATCGCAGATGCCCAGCGTCTCGCGCACGTTGTGATCGGTGATGAGCACGCCGATGCCGCGCTCCTTCAGGAAGCTGATGATCCGCTGGATCTCGATCACCGCGATCGGGTCGATGCCGGCGAAGGGCTCGTCCAGCAGGATGAAGCGCGGCTGCGTGGCCAGCGCGCGCGCGATCTCGACGCGGCGGCGCTCGCCGCCCGACAGCGCGAGCGCGGGCGAATCGCGCAGGTGGTCGACGCGCAGGTCGGCCAGCAGCTCGGACAGGCGCTCCTCGATGTGCGGCTTCGACAGCGGGGCCATCTTGCCGTTCGCGTCGGGCTCCATCTGCAACTCGAGCACCGCGCGCACGTTCTCCTCGACCGTGAGCTTGCGGAAGATCGAGGCTTCCTGCGGCAGGTAGCTCAGGCCCATGCGGGCGCGGCGGTGGATCGGCATGTGGGCGATGGGCTCGCCGTCGATGGTGATGTCGCCGGCATCGGCGCGCACCAGACCCACGATCATGTAGAACGACGTGGTCTTGCCGGCGCCGTTGGGGCCGAGCAGCCCGACGACTTCGCCCTTCTGCACGTCGAGCGAGACGTCCTTCACGACCGTGCGGCTGCCGTAGCTCTTCTTCAGGCCGCGCGCGACCAGGCGGCTGCCCGGGGCGCCGTTGACGTCCTGCGTTCCTGCGGATTCGATCACTTGCGGATATCTCCCTGGTCACTACCGAGCGTGGTGCTCTGGCGCAGGCCCTTGCCGGGTGCCGGGGTGGGCGCCGGCGGCGCTGCCTTCGCACCACCGGCCGGGGCCGAGGCGCCGGCCGCAGGGGCTGTGGCGGCCTTGGGGGTCAGGATGGTCCTGACGCGCCCGCCCGGAGCCGAGGCGTTGACGGCGGTATTCGGCGGCACGGTGGAACCGTTGACGGTGTAGGTGTCGTTGCTCTGGTCGTAGACGATCAGCGCGCCCTGGCTCTCGTCGTTCGGCGTGGCGCCCAGCAGCCGGCGCATGGTGGCATTGCGGATGAACTTGACGTTGTCGGCGCGGCTGTCGTACTCGATCACTTCCGACTCGCCCTCGATCCACTCGTCGGGCGCGTTGCGCTTCTGCTTGTAGTAGGCCCGCTTGCCGGGTGCCGCCGTGACCACGCCGTACTGGTAGCCCTCGGCGTCCTGGCGCACGTCCAGCCGCGCGCCGCGGATGATGATCGTGCCCTTTGTCACCAAAACGTTGCCGGTGAACACGCTGGTCTGCTTCAGGTCGTCGTAGCGCATCGCGTCCGACTCGATGTTCATCGGCTTGGAGCGGTCGGCGGTCTCGGCCAGGGCACCCGAGGCGAAGCCGGCCAGCAACAGCGCGCCGGCAGCCAGCCGGCTGACGCGACGAAGGAAGGGGGTGGTGGGGTAAGAGTGCAATGTCATAGAGGCACGAAACTTGCTCGGCATTGTATGCGTCTGAGTGCTTCTGCCCCGCACGCACAGATGAAAAAGCCCGCCTAGGCGGGCTTGACTTTCGCTCTGGTTTGCTACCAGAAACAGCGTGAATCCAAGGGCTCAGCCCTTCTTTGCTTCGCCGATCAAATAGTTCACGACCTGAAGTACTTTGGTCATGTTGCCGGCGGTCTCGCCGTCCACGTACCAGCGGCCTGCCACGGCCATCGCGGGCACGCCGGCCACCTTGTAGGCGTCGGTCAGCTGCGAGGCGCGCTTGGCCTTGCTGGCCACGCCGAAGGAGGTGAAGGTTTCCTTGAACTTGGCGGCATCCAGGCCGTTGGCGGTGGCCCAGGCAATGATGTTGGCGTCGCCGTTCACGTTCTGGCGCTGGGCGTGGATCGCGTTGAACACCTTCGGCTGGTATTCGTCGACCTTGCCCATGGCTTCGAGCGTGTAGTACAGGCGCTGCTTGGCCTCGACGTCGTTGCCCACGAAGGGAACGGGGATGCGGCGGAAGGCGACTTCCTTCGGCACCGTCTTGATCCAGGCTTCCAGCGACGGCTCGAAGTCGTTGCAGTGCGGGCAGTTGTACGAGAAGAACTCGACCACCTCGATCTTGCCGGCGGGCGCGTCGACCGGCACCCGCTTGTCGAGCACCAGGTACTCGGAGCCGGCCTTGGGCACGCGCGCCTGGGCGTGTGCCGGGTTGGCGGCCAGGGACAGCAGTCCGAGCGAAGTGGCGGCCAGCGAAAAGTCACGACGTTTCATTGAAAGAGCTCTCCAGTTATTACGGCAGACTGAGCCGGCGCGCGGCGGGGAGTTCCCCCGCATCCGGCGCGCCCGAGGCTGTGGATGGTGGCGGCAAACGCCGCGCTGCGAAGCTTAGGGGCTATTCGTGTCGGTTGCCGGCCGGATGGCGTCCGGTCAGCGCTGCACGCGGACCAGCGCCGAATCCATGCCGCCGCCGTCGAGCCGCTCCTTCAGGCGGTCGGCGTCGTCCTTCTTGTTGAAGGGGCCGGCACGCACGCGATACACGGTGCGGCCCGCCTGCTCGCGCTCGGTGACCTTGGCCTCGACGCCCATCAGCGACAGCTTGGCGCGCTGCGCCTCGGCGTCCTCGGTGGTGCGGAAGGCGCCGGCCTGCACGAAGTACATGAACGGATCGGGGCCGGAACTGCTGCCGGCGTTGCTGCCGCTGCTCGGCGCGGCCGACGCGGTGGTCGTGCTACCGGAGCCCGAGACGCTGCCCGAGCGAGCGCGGGCCAGGTCGCCCAGCGGATCGTTCGACGGCGGCAGGGCGTTGGCCTCGGCCGGCACCGGCGCGGGGCGCGGCTTGGGCGCCACCACCACGGGCACCGGCGGCGCGGTGTTGGGCGAAGCGGTGGCCGGGGCCGCGGCGGCGTTGCCGGAGGCCGGCTCGCCGGTGATGGGGTTGACCGGGCCGGTCGGAGCGGCCGGGGCCGCCGGCTTGGGAGCGCCTGCCTTGCCGGCCAGCGGCGCGTTCGGGTCCCAGTCGCGGTTCTTGCGGGCTTCGGCCTCGTCCTGCTCGGCGCCGCCGCGCTGCGTCTTGGTCACGAACGGGATCGGCACCTTGGTCACGTAGACCGCGATGCCCAGCGCGACGCCCAGGCCGAGCACCAGCCCGATGATCAGGCCGATGACGATGTTGCCGCGTTGACTTCTTGTCTTCTTCATGGTGAGGGAGTTCACATCTTGCTCGGCGCACTGACGCCGAGAATCGCGAGGCCATTGTGCAGCACCTGCGCGGTCGCGGCGACCAGCGCCAGGCGGGCCAGTTTCACCTTTTCGTCGTCGACCAGGATGCGCTCGGCGTCGTAGTAGCTGTGGTAGCTGGCGGCCAGCTCGCGCAGGTAGAAGGTGACATCGTGCGGGGCGAAGTCCTTCGAGGCGGCGGTCAGCATGGCCGGGTACTTGGCCAGCAGCAGCATCAGCGCCTGGGCGGCCGGGCTCTCCAGCGGCGACAGGTCGACGTCCTTGAGCGCGGCCGTGTCGCCGCCCCAGCCGGCCAGCACCGAGCAGATGCGCGCGTGGGCGTACTGCACGTAGTAGACCGGGTTGTCGTTGTTCTTCGTCACCGCGAGGTCGACGTCGAAGGTGTACTCGGTATCGGGCTTGCGGCTCAGCAGGAAGAAGCGCACCGCATCGGTGCTGGTCCACTCGATCAGGTCGCGCAGCGTGACGTAGCTGCCGGCGCGCTTGCTGATCTTGACCTCCTCGCCGCCCTTCATCACGCGCACCATGGTGTGCAGCACGTAGTCGGGGTAGCCCTCGGGAATGCCTTCGCCGGCGGCCTGCAGGCCGGCGCGCACGCGGGCGATGGTGCCGTGGTGGTCGGTGCCCTGGATGTTGATGACCTTGTGGAAGCCGCGCTCCCACTTGGCGATGTGATACGCGACGTCGGGCACGAAGTACGTGTACGTGCCGTCCTGCTTCTTCATCACGCGGTCCTTGTCGTCGCCGTAGTCGGTCGACCTCAGCCACAGCGCGCCGTCCTGCTCGTAGGTCTTGCCGGCGGCCACGAGCTTGCGCACCGCATCCTCGACGCGGCCGCTGGTGTAGAGGCTGGACTCCAGGTAGTACTGGTCGAAACGCACGCGGAAGGCCTGCAGGTCCAGGTCCTGCTCGCGGCGCAGGTAGGCCACGGCGAACTCGCGGATGGCGTCGATGTCCTCGATGTCGCCGCTGGCGGTGACTTCGCGGTCTTCCGACTTGACGGTCTTCTTCGCCTTGAAGTCGGCCGCGATGTCGGCGATGTAGTCGCCGTTGTATGCAGGCGCCTTCTCGCCGCTGGGCCATTCGGCGTCGCCGGGCTTGAAGCCGCGCGCGCGCAGTTGCGTGCTGTTGGCCAGCGTCTGGATCTGCACGCCGGCGTCGTTGTAGTAGTACTCGCGCCACACGCTCTCGCCCTGCGAGGCGCGCAGGTTGCAGATGGCGTCGCCGAGCGCGGCCTGGCGGCCGTGGCCCACATGCAGCGGACCGGTCGGGTTGGCCGAGACGAACTCGACCAGCACCTTCTCGCCGGTGGCCGGCTGTTGGCCGAAAGTATTCCCGGCCGACAGCACCTCGCGCACGATCTGCTGCTTGGCGGCAGTCTTCAGGCGGATGTTGAGGAAGCCGGGCCCGGCGATCTCGATGGCGTCGACCCACTGGGCGAACGCGGGGGTGGCGAGCAGCGCGGCGCTCAGTTCCTCGCCCAGGTCGCGGGGCTTGCGCCCCAGCGGCTTGGCGAGCTGCATCGCTGCCGTGCAGGCGAAATCGCCGTGCGCGGCCATCTTGGGCGACTCGAACGCGGCCTTGGAGCCGGCGCCGGGCGAGAGGGATTCGAGCGTGTTCGCGAGCGCCGCGAGCAGCTCCTGTTTGACCAATAGCATCCGGAAATTTTACCGGGGGCAAACCCGGGCGCTGTTGACGATGGTCATCCGATCGTTGCCTTGGCCCGTTACGATGGTCGGCCCCGAGGCGGGGAACCTGTCACAACTCAACCTAGCGAGGACATATCACCATGAAGAAGCTCCTTTCCCTGGTCGCACTGGGCATCTGCCTTTCCTTCGGCGCAGCCCAGGCTCAAGACAAGGCTCCCGCACCCGCTGCAGCCCCCGCCGCTGCCGCCCCTGCCGCAACAGCCCCCGCCGCCGGCGCGAGCTGCGAAGCCAAGGCCGTGGACAAGAACGGCAAGGCCCTGGCCGGCGCCGCCAAGGCCAGCTCCATCAAGAAGTGCGAGAAGGAAACCAAGGCCGCGGCCGCTCCCGCCTGCGCCGCCAAGGCCGTGGACAAGAACGGCAAGCCGCTGGCCGGCGCCGCCAAGAACAGCTTCATCAAGAAGTGCGAGAAGGACGCCAAGGCCTGAAGCCATGGCGCGTCGGTGCATCGAAGCACCGGCCTTCGAGAAGAACGAGGCCCGCAGCGTGCGGGTCTTTTCTTTTGGCGTGACCGTGCCGCCGTGCGCTACTTCAGCGCGCCGAGCAGGTTGTTGAAGTCGTCGGTCCAGGGCCGTTGCCCGGGCTGCACGACGATGGGCCGGGCTCCCGCCCGCACCGGCTCGCGCTCGAGCACTCGCGGATCGCGCGCGACCAGCACCCAGTCGGTGCGATTCAGCCACTCGGACTGCTCGGCCAGGTCGTGCACCAGCACCGCGTGCAACCCCCGCGCCTGCGCCACCCCGGCGATCACGGGCGCCAGTGCCAGGAAGCGGTTGGTCACGTGGAAGGCGATGACGCCGTCGGGCTTCATATGCCGCAGGTAGGCGTCCATCGCCTCGGCCGTGAGCAGGTGCACCGGCACCGAGTCTCCGGAAAAGGCGTCCACCGCGAGCACGTCGAAGCCCTGAGCTGGCTCGCGCTCCAGCGCCAGCCGGGCATCGCCGAGCACGCGCTCGATGCGCGCGGCGCTGTCGCGCAGGAAGCTGAATTCCTTGTCCGCCAGCTCGAACACCTGCGGATTGATCTCGTAGAAGCGGTAGACGTCGCCGCTGCGCCCGTAGGCCGCGAGCGTGCCGGCCCCCAGCCCGATCAGGCCCACACGCCGCGGCCCGGCCGGCGCGGCCGCAATGGCGCGGCCGATGCCCGAAGTCTGGCCGTAGTAGGTGGTGAACTCGCGCCGGCGCGCCGGGTCGAGGAACTGCGAGCCGTGCTTGACCGATCCATGCGCCAGTTGCCGGGTGCTGTCCGAGGGCGGATCGCGCTTCGTGTCGTACACCTGCAGCGCACCGTAGAAATTGCGCTGCAAACTGCGGGCGCCGAGGTTATCGCTGGCGACCTGCCGCAGCAGGAAGAAGGTGCAGCAGGCGGCCAATACCACGCAACTCACCCGCAGCCAGGCTCGCTGGCGCAGCACGGCTGCCGCCACCAATGCCGTCAGCATCAGGCCGAGCCCCAGCTCGTAGTACGCCGCCAGCACGTGCGGCGCGACCAGCCCGACCATCACCCCGCCCAGCGCCCCGCCCAACGACAGCATCAGGTAGAAGCGCGTGAGGTAGCGCGCCCCCGGCCGCAGCCTCGCGGTTTCGCCGTGCAGGAACATGCACAGCACGAAAAGCCCCGACACGTAGAGCGGCAGCGCGACGTAGAC
This sequence comes from Variovorax gossypii, assembly GCF_003965815.1. Taxonomy (GTDB): domain Bacteria; phylum Pseudomonadota; class Gammaproteobacteria; order Burkholderiales; family Burkholderiaceae_C; genus Variovorax; species Variovorax gossypii. Next base: position 88,563 of record NZ_RXOE01000010.1, read on the forward strand.
ATCGGCGCCGATGCTGTGCTGCAGCCCGAAGGCGCACAGCAGCAGCATCACGGCCGCCAGCGGCAGGAACACGCCACGGCGGTACCAGCGGTCGCTCTCGAAGCACAGCACGAAGGTCAGCAGATACAGCGACAGCGGCAGCACCCACAGGAAAGGCACCGCGGCGACGTTCTGGGTGATGTGGTTCGTCACGGCCAGCAGCAGCCACGAAGCCAGCGCGGGCAGCGCGAGCCACAGCAGGTAGTCGGCGGGGCGCGGCGGATGGTCCGGCGCGGCAACCTGGCCGGGCGGCTGCGGCGCCACCACGCCGACCGGCCAGCGCCGCGCCATGTACAGCGTCGTGCCCGCGCACAGCAGCACGAACGCGCCGTAGCCCCACGACCATCCGTTGGCCTGCTGCCGCAGCGTGCTGAACGGCTCGATCAACACCGGATAGCTCAGCAGCGACAGCAGCGAAGCCAGGTTCGACAGCGAGAAGTACCGGTACACCTGTGCACCCCACGGCGTGCGCGCCACCCACGACTGCACCAGCGGCCCGGTGGTGGAAAGCAGGAAGTACGGCAGGCCGATGGTGGCGAGCAGCAGCCCCAGGATCCGCCAGGCCGGGTCTTCGGCGCCGGTCGGCTTCCACTGCGCGCCCACCACGATCGGCACGAAGGCCAGGCTCGCGACGAGCAGCCCCACGTGCAGGACAGCCTGCGCCCGCATGCGCAGGTGGCGCGCGACCCAGTCGGAGTACGCGTACCCCGCCAGCAGCACGGCCTGGAAGAACACCATGCAGACCGACCACACCGCGGCCGAGCCGCCGAACCACGGAAGAATCTGCTTCGCGATCAGCGGCTGGACCAGGAACAGCAGGAACGCGCTGCTGAAGATCGTTCCGGCAAACAGGAGCTGGATGCCGGCGCGTCCCATGCCGCGCCTACTTGCCGAAGCCCCGTGCCAGGAACACCGCCACCAGCGGGATCAGCGCGATCAGGTGCGCCTGGATCATCACCAGCTTGCGGGTCTTCAGGATCTCGGCCTCGGCCGGCAGCTTGCCGGTGGCGCGCAGCGTCTTGCGCCAGCGGAAATACGTGAGCGTCGGAAAGATCGACACCACGCCCACGATGATGAAGAGCCCCAGCTTCACGTGCAGCAGCGGGTTGGTCCAGTACCAGGCCGTGCCCTTCACGCCCCACCAGGTGCGCGCGATGCCGGTGGCGAGCACCGCGATGGCGGCGATGCCGTAGACCATGTCGACCTTGGCCAGCCGCTCGACCACCGCCGCGTTGAGCCACTGCACGCGGCACAGCGCCGCTTCGCTGGAAATGAACACAACCATCGTCAGGATGGCGAGCAAGTGCAGGTACGCGAGGATGGCTTCGAGCGTCATCAGTGACTTTCTTCTCTGTGGGGTTGCAAATGCAAACAGATTGTGACGCCGCTGATGCGCCTCAGGCCCTTCCTCCCCAGAATTCCGGATTCCCGTACTGCTCCTTGAGGAAATCAAGCCACAGTCGCACCCGCAGCGGCAGGTGCTTGGCACCCGCGAACACTGCGTAAATGCCGTTGGGCGGCGCGGCGAACTCGTCGAGTAGCGGCACGAGCAGGCCGGCGTCGATCTCGGCCTCGACCTCCCAGGTGCTGCGCCAGGCGATGCCGTGGCCGGCGAGGCACCAGTCGTGCAGCACCTGTCCGTCGGAGCAGTCGAGCGGGCCGCTCGGGCGCAGGTGGATCAGCTCCTGATTGCCCTCCTCGTTGACGATGCGGAAGGCCCAGCCGCGCGTCTGCGAGGCGTCGCTCGAAAGCGTGAGGCAGGCGAAGCGCGAGAGCTCGCCCGGATGCTTCGGCTTGCCGTGACGGCGCACGAACTCCGGCGTGGCGACGCAGCGGCGGCGGTTGTCGGCGAGCCGAACGCTCACCAGCGAAGAATCGGGCAGGTCGCCCACGCGCACCGCGCAGTCGAAGCTCTCGCCGGTGACGTCGACCACGCGGTCGCTGAGGTTCAGCGAAATGGTCACTTCGGGGTGCAGCGCATGGAAGCGCGGCACCAGCGGCGCGACGTGGCGGCGGCCGAAGCCGGCGGGCGCCGTCACGCGCAGGTGGCCGCTGGCCTTGAGGCCGCCGGCGCTCACGCTGGCCTCGGCATTGGCGAACTCGGACAGCAGGCGCTGGCAGTCCTCGAGGAAGGAGCTGCCTTCGTTCGTGAGCGTGATGCGGCGCGTGGTGCGCACCAGCAGCTTGACGCCCAGCCGCTCTTCCAGCGCGTCGAGCCGGCGCCCCATAATCGCGGGCGCCACGCCCTCGGCCTTGGCCGCGGCGGTGAGGCTGCCGCGGGTCGCGACCGAGACGAAGGATTCGAGTTGCTTCAGGCGGTCCATGGGGCGGGAACTATAGCCCCGCTCACTCCGGCACCGGCCCTTCCGGCTCTAGGCCTGGTGCCGGGAGTCCGTCGCGTGCGAGAAGAGCGGCGCCCCGCTCACGGGCAGCTCCGCCTCGAGCACGCTGCCGGTGGCCGAATCGGTCAGCACCAGCTGCCGCGTGCCGGGCCGGAAGGCGATGTTGGTCACTGTCTGCCCGGCCGGGCTGCGCACCATGTGCGTGACCTCCCGCGCGCATTGAGCACGAAGGCGCCGCCCAGGCTCGCATGCGCCACCACGAGGCCGCCATCGGCCGTGACCGCCAGCCCGTCGGGCCCGCTGGTGCCGAAGAAAGTCTGCAGCGCGCCCACCTTCGAGAGGCTGCCGTCGGGCAACAGCGGCGCGCGCCAGACCTGGTTGCCGCGCGTGACCGCCACGAAGAGCACCTTGCCGTCGGCACTGGCCGCGATGCCGTTGGGACTCGGCGCGTTGCCCAGCAGCAGGTCGAGCCTGCCGTCGGCATGCAGCCGGTACACGCGCCCGGTGGGGTCGTGCAGGCCCGTCTGGCCCTGGTCGGTGAAATAGAGGCGCCCGTCGAGATCGAAGCTCAGGTCGTTCACGCCCTTGAAAGACTCGCTGTTGCGATGCCCGAGCACCGTCTCGATACCGCCGCCTCCCGCATCGCGCCGCAGGATGCCGCGCCGGTAGTCCGCGAGCCAGAGGCTGCCGTCGGCATGGATCGCCAGCCCGTTCGGCCAGCCTTCGTATTCGGCGACCAGCTCCCAGTCGAGCGACGAAGGCGCGATCCTGAAGATGCGGCCATAGGGAATGTCGGTGACGTACAGGTTTCCCGCCCGGTCGAACACCGGGCCTTCGAGAAAGCTGTCCATCACGTGGCCGGGCTTGTTGGCGTCGACCCACTCGGTGCGCCGCGGCTTGCGGAACGCATCGGGCAGGCGGGTGAGCACGCGCGCCTCGATGATCTCGGGCGGCAGGAAGTTCAGGTTCCACATGGCTTCGCTCAGTCGGGCTGCACGCCGGCGGCCTTGATGACCGCACCCCAGCTCTGCGTCTGGCCCTGGACGAATTTGCCGAAGTCGGCCGTCGCCGCGCCGCCGGGGCTCGCGCCCTGCTCGGCGAAGCGCTTCGCCAGGTCGGGCGACGCCAGCGCCTTCTTCACCTCGGCCTGCAGCTTCTCCACGATGGGCTGCGGCGTGCCCTTGGGCGCCGCGATGCCGAACCAGTTGGTGGCGGTGAAGTCCTTCAGCCCGGCCTCGGCGCTGGTCGGCACCTCGGGCAGCGCTGCAAGACGCTGCGGCGAAGTCACCAGCAGCGCGCGCACCTTGCCGCCCTTGACCTGCGGAATGGCCGTGGGCGCCGCCGTCACCAGCACGTCGACCTGCCCCGACACCACGCCCAGCATCGCCTCGCCCGCGCCCTTGTAGGGCACGTGCGTCAGCGCGAGCTTGCCGTTCTGCTTGAGCAGCTCGCCGCCCAGGTGGGTGGAGCTGCCCACGCCGCCCGATCCGAAAGTCAGCTTGCCGGGATTCGCACGGGCCTCGTCGATCAGCGCCTGCACCGTCTTGTAGGGCGAGCTCGCGCCCACCACCAGCACCAGCGGCGCATCGACGATGGCCGTCACCGGCACCAGGTCGGCCGGCTCCCACGGCAGCTTCTTGAAGAGGTGCGGCAGCATCGCGTAGGTGGTGTCGTTGATCAGGAACGCGCCGCCGTCCGGCGCCGCCTTGGCCACGAAGTTGGAGCCGATGGTGCCGCTCGCGCCGACCCTGTTGTCCACGTAGAAGGACACGCCGGTCTGCTCGGTGAGCTTCTGCGCGATCTGGCGCGCCGCGTAATCGGTGGTGCCGCCCGGCGCGTACGGGACCACGAGGCGCACCGGCTTCGAGGGCCACTGGGCCTGGGCGTGCGACTGCGCGGGGGCGATGAACGGAGCCGCCAGCGCGATGGCGGCGAGCCAGGAGTGCAGCTTCATCTTTGTTCCTTTGTCAGCAAGGAAAGGAGTCGGTCACTCGGGTCGCACGCCGGCCTCGCGCACCGCCGTGCCCCAGCGCGCATGCTCGGCCTTGATGTACTGCGCCGCCTGTTCGGGCGTACCGCCCACGGGCGTGCTGCCTTCGGCCAGCAGCTGCGAGATGGTCGCGGGCTTGGCCAGCGCCTTGTCGACGGCGGCGCCGAGCTTCTTCACGATGTCGGGGCTGGTGCCGGCCGGCGCGACGAGCGCCTTCCAGTCCACCGCCTCGAAGCCCTTGTAGCTCTCGGCGACGGTGGGCACGTCGGGCATCACCGGAAGGCGCTTGGCCGAGGTGACGGCCAGCGCGCGCAGCTTGCCGCCCCTCACCATCGCGAGCGCGCCCTGCGGCGTGGCGAACATGTAGTCGGTCTGGCCGCCGAGCAGGTCAGTGATGGCGGGAGCAGCGCCCTTGTACGGCACGTTGAGCACCGTGAAGCCCGCGCGCTTGGCCAGCACCTCGCCGGCCATGTGGCCCAGCGTGCCGGTGCCCGCGAGCGCCTGCCTGATCTCGCCCGGCTTGGCCTTGGCGGCGGCGACCAGCTCGGCCAGCGACTTGAACGGCGCATCGGCACGCACCACCAGCACCACGGGCTGCGAAGCCACCACCGCCACCGGCACCAGGTCCTTCAATGCGTCGTAGGGCATCTTGGGAAACAGCGTCGGGTTGATCGCGAGGTTCGCGGTCTGGCCCAGGCCGATGGTGTAGCCATCAGGCTTGGCCTTGGCCACCACGTCCATGCCGATGTTGCCGTTGCCGCCCGCGCGGTTGTCGACGATGAAGGTCCACTTGGTGTCGTCGGCGAGCTTCTGCGCGACGAGCCGCGCCACGATGTCGGTGGCGCCGCCGGGCGTGTAGGGAACGATGAGCCGAACGGGCTTGTCGGGCCAGGCGGTGTCGGCAAGGGCGGGGGCGGCGTTCAGCCATGCGGCGGCCGCGGCGCACGCCAGCAAGGCGCGCCGTGCATTGAAAAACATGAGGTCAGTCTCCGAGTGTGATGTGTCGTGTTTCGAGCGCGGCGATCTCTTCGTCGCTGTAGCCCACTTCCTTCAGCAGCTCGCGGCCGTGCTCGCCCACGCGCGGCGGCTGAAGGCGGATGCCCGGGCGTTCGCCATCGAGCGTGAACGGCATGAGCGGCACCTTCGCCATGCTGCCGTCGTTCATGCGCACCGGCGCGAGGCCGCCGGTGGCGTTGAGGTGCGGATCGTCGAACAGCTCCTGCGGCCTGGTGATGGGCGCGAAGGGCAGCTCGTTCTTCTCGAACACCGCGGCGAGATCGGCCGCGCTGTGGTTCGCGAGGTGCGAGCGCAGGATGGGCATCATCCATTCGCGCGCCAGCACTCGGTCGTTGTTGGTCTTCAGGCGCGGGTCGGCCAGCATCTCGTCGAGACCGAATGCCTTGCAGAAGATGGCCCACTGCTTGTCGCTCACCGCCGCCAGGAAGATCTGCTCGCCGTCCTTCACGGTGAACACGTCGTACACGGCCCAGGCCGAGATGCGGCTGGGCATCGGGTCGGCCGCCTTGCCCGTGGCGGCGAACTGCATCATGTGCTGCGCGACCAGGAACACGTTGTTCTCGAACAGCGCCGACTGCACCTCGCAGCCCTTGCCGGTGATGTCACGCTGGCGCAGCGCGGCCATCGCGCCGATGGCGCCGAACATGCCGCCCATGATGTCGTTCACGCTGGTGCCCGCGCGCAGCGGGTCGCCCGAGCGGCCAGTCATGTAGGCGAGGCCGCCCATCATCTGCACCACTTCGTCGAGCGCGGTGCGGTGGTCGTAGGGGCCTGGCAGGAAGCCCTTGTGGCTCACGTAGATGAGGCGCGGGTTGAGCCTGGCGAGCGTGTCGTAGTCGAGCCCCAGCTTCTTCATCGTGCCGGGCTTGAAGTTCTCGCTCACGATGTCGGCGGTGGCGATGAGGCGCAGCGCGGCTTCCACGCCCTCGGGCTTCTTGAGGTCGAGCGCGATGCTCTTCTTGTTGCGGTTGAAGGTCGGGAAGAAGCCCGAGCCCGAACCGAGCAGGCGGCGGGTGTTGTCGCCCTCGATGGGCTCGACCTTGATGACCTCGGCGCCCAGGTCGGCCAGCAGCAGGCCGCAGGTCGGGCCCATGACCATGTGCGTGAACTCGACGACGCGGACGCCGGCGTACGGCAGCGGGTTCGACGATGGGTTGGCTTCAGACATGGGTAACGGCTTCCTGGACAAAGCCTTTCGGCAGGCCGGCCTCGGGCGTCATGCCGTAGACCGGTTCGCCGGGCAGGCCGGCCATGAGCGGCGCGCGCGCCGCGATGAGTTTCTGGATGTCGATGCCGGTGCGCACGCCCATGGCTTCGAACATGAAGACGAGATCTTCGGTGACGGCATTGCCCGAGGCGCCCGGTGCGTAGGGGCAGCCGCCGAGTCCGCCCAGGGATGCGTCGAAGGTGCGCACGCCCTCGTCCCATGCCGCGAGGCAGTTGGCGATGCCGAGGCCGCGCGTGTTGTGCATGTGGGCCGCGCCGGCGTGCCTGCCGATCTCGGCGCGCAGCCGCTTGAAGAGGCGGCGCACCTGTGCGGGGTTGGCGTAGCCCACGGTGTCGGACAGGCCCGATTCGTCGGCACCGGCCTCGATGCATTGCGCGGCCAGGCGGATCACGTCGTCCTCGGGCACCAGGCCCTGCAGCGTGCAGCCGAAGGCGGTGGAGATGCCGGCCTCGAGCCTCACCTGCGGCGCGATCTCGCGGCGCAGCTCGGAGATGGCGCGCACCTCCTCGACCATCTCGGTGGGTGTCTTGCGCACGTTGGCCAGCGAATGCGCCACGCTGGCCGACACCGGCATCGTGAGCTTGTGCGCACCGGCCTCGAGCGCGGCCTGCGCGCCCTTGCGGTTGGGCACCAGCGCCATCACCACCAGGCCGGGCAGCGTGACGGCGTGGCGCACCACCTCGGCGGCGTCGGCCATCTGCGGCAGCAGCTTCGCGGGCACGAAGGAAGCGACCTCGATCTCGCGCACGCCGGCGGCGTAGAGCGCGTCGATCCAGCGCAGCTTGTCGGCCGTGGGCATGGTGGCCTTGACCGACTGCAGGCCGTCGCGCGGACCGACCTCGCTGATGAGGACGTCGGGGGGTGTCATCGAATCCGTCTCCTGTTCTGGAATTGCTTGACTGTTCTGTCTTACAGAACTATATTCCGTTAAACAGAATTAGACCGTCGATCCGCCCCGACTGTCAAGCCGAGCCATTCCCAACTCCTTCCCTTCATGCCCCGCAAAGCCCAGACCGAATCCGTCTCCGACCTCAATGCCGCCCCCGGCGGCGCGGCCGCGGTCGACCGCGCGCTGAGCCTGCTCTCGGCCTTCCAGCCGGGCGACGAGGCGCTGTCGCTCGCGCAGTTCGCCGAACGCACGCAGCTCTACAAGAGCACCGTGCTGCGGCTGCTGGCGTCGCTGGAGCACGCGCGGCTGATTCGCCGCCAGGACGACGGCCGCTACGCGCTGGGCATGGAGATCGCGCGGCTGCACGGGCTCTACACGGCGTCGCAGTCGCTCGACCGCATCGTGCTGCCGGTGCTGCGCGCGCTGGTCGCGACCACCGGCGAGAGCGCGGCGTACCACGTGCGGCAGGTGCAGGGCGACAGCTGGGTGCGGCTGTGCCAGTTCCGCGTCGATTCATCGCACGTGGTGCGCGACCACGTCCGCGCCGGCGACCTGCTGCCCAACGACCGCGGCGCGGGCGCGCGCGTGCTGATCGCCTTCGGCCCCGCAGCCGAGCTGCCGCGCGGAGCGAAGGAACGCAAGCTCTACGACACCATTCGCGCGCAGGGCTGGTGCGCGCTGGTGGGCGACCGTACGGCCGAGCTGGCCGGCATCTCGGCGCCGGTGTTCCATGCCGACGGCAGCCTGGCGGCCGCGGTCACGCTGACGATGCCCACGCACCGCTACGACGAGCGCTACATCGAGCCGGTGCGCGCCGCGGCCAGGGAACTCAGCGGGCAGGTCTGACGGTCTTGCTCCTTCCCCTTTTGGGGGAAGGCTGGGATGGGGGCAAGCGGCCTTCGATGCTCAGCTGAAGATGCATCCGCCGCTTGCCCCCACCCCAGCCCTCCCCCAGCGGGGGAGGGAGAAATGCGGGAGCCTCAGGACTCGGCCTTGAAGCCCGAGTTCTTGATGGGCAACTCCCAGCGCTTGAGGTGCGCCGCCTGGATCGCAGCCAGTTCTGCCGGCCCCGCATGCGCGGGCACGAGCCCCAGCGCGTAGATCTTTTCCTGCACGTCGGGCATCCGCAGCGCCTCGGCCACGGCCTTGTCGATGCGCGCGACGAGTTCGGGCGACATCCCCGGCGGCCCGTACATCCCGAAGAAGGCATCGGCCGTCACGTTGATGCCCGCCTCCTTCAGCGTGGGCACCTCGGGCAGCGCGCGGCTGCGCTGCTCGCCCGTCACCGCGAGGATGCGGACCTTGCCCGCGCGATGGTGCTCGATGGTTTCCGAAGCGGTGTCGACCATCAGCGGCACCTGCCCGCCGATCAGGTCCTGCGCCGCCGGAGCACCGCCGCGATAGGCCACGTGCGTCATCGGCACGCCGGAGGCCTGGGCGATCAGCTGTCCCGCGAAGTGCGGCACCGTGCCCGCGCCCGAGGTGGCGTAGTTCGCCTTGGCGGGATTGGCCTTCATCCACGCTAGCACCGCCTTCAGGTCGCCAGCCGGCGCGCCCGGACCGGCCGTGACCGCGAAGTCGAAGGTGCTGCCGAGGGCGATCGGCGTGAAGTCCTTCGCCGGGTCGTAGCCGAGGTTCGGGTACAGCCATGGGTGAATCACCATCGCGCCGCTGGGCGAGAAGGCCAGCGTGTGGCCGTCGGGTGCCGAGCGCTTGAGCTCGCCCAGCGCGAGCCGTCCCGCCGCGCCGGGCTTGTTGTCGATGATGACGTTCTGCCCGAGCGAAACACGCATCTTGTCGGCCAGCAGGCGCGCCACCACGTCCACCGACCCGCCCGGGGGAAAGCCGACCAGTATTCGTACCGTGCGGTCCTGCTGCGCGAACGCCAGCGGCGCGGCGGCCGTGACGGCAAGGGCGGCAGCGGCCTGCGCTGCGAACTGACGGCGTTTCATGGTCTTGTCTCCTCGTGGCGTTGTGGAAATGTCGGACCCGCCGGGTTCAGCCCGGCCTTGTTCGGCTCAGCGCAAGGCGGCCAGCACCGCCCGGTTCTGCTCCGGCAGGCCGATGCTGACGCGCAGCCACTCCGGCAGGCCGTAGGGGCCGAGCAGCGAAACCTCGATGCCGGCCGCCAGCAGGCGCGCATGCACGGCCTGCGCGTCGCCGACCCGCACCATCAGGAAATTGCCGGAAGAAGGAACGCATTCGAGGCCCAGCTCCTTCAAGCCGACCGCGAGCTGGTCGCGGCCCGCGGTGTTGAGCTCGTAGGTGCGCGTGAGGAAATCCGCGTCGCCCAGCGCGGCCACCGCCGCTGCCTGGGCCGGCGTCGTCACGTTGAAGCGTGGACGCTGCGCGTTCATGCGCGCCGTGAGCGCCGGCTGCGACACGCCGTAGCCGATGCGCAGCCCCGCCAGCCCGAAGGCCTTGGAGAAGGTGCGCGCCACGATCAGGTTGGGCAGGCGCCGCACCCATTCGATGCTGTCGTAGCGCTGCGCTGGCGACAGGTATTCGGTATAGGCCTCGTCCAGCAGCACCGTCACGTGCGCCGGCACCGACTGCAGGAAGGCCAGCAGCGGCGCGGCGTCGATGAAGGTGCCGGTCGGGTTGTTCGGGTTGGCGACGAACACCAGCTTCGTGTCGTCGCCGATGGCGGCGCGCATCGCGTCGAGGTCGTGGCCGAAGTCACGCGATGGCACGACGGTTGCGTGCGCATGGGCATGCGCCGTGGCCTGCGCGTAGACGATGAAGCCGTACTGCGAATAGACGACGCCCTCGCCCGGCTTCAGGCTCACCTGCGCCGCCAACTCGAGGATCTCGCTCGATCCGCTGCCCAGCGTGAGCCAGTCGGCCGGCACGTCGAGCCGGGCGGCCAGCGCGTTCTTCAGCGCCGTGCCGTTGCTGTCGGGGTAGTTGCCGGCGCCCGCGAGCGCTTCGGCGGCCGCGCGGCGGGCCGATTCGGGCATGCCGAGGGGGTTTTCGTTGGAGGCCAGGAGGATCATGGAACTGGAATTCGTTTTTATTTAAGAAGTTAAATATATCCGGCACTTGCAACGCTCTTATCAGTGCCTACCCTTTGCACCACAGGGCGCCCGACATCGATTACCTCCATTTTTGTCACGGATAAATCCCGCTTCCGGCTCTTACTGGCCAGCAAAGTATCGAATAAAGTTCGTCCCAGGATTGCATTTGTCTCAAGGAGAACCCCCATGACCGCCCGCACCACCGCCCACGGACTCCAGGTCGCGACCGAGCTGCACCGCTTCATCGAGGACAAGGTCCTCCCCGCCAGCGGCGTGGCCAGCGAAGTCTTCTGGAAGGGCTTCGACGCCATCGTCAGCGACCTCGCGCCGAAGAACATCGCCCTGCTCGCCGAGCGCGACCGCCTGCAGAGCGAACTCGACGCCTGGCACAAGAAGAACCCCGGCCCCATCGCCGACATGCCGGCGTACCGCGCCTTCCTCGAGAAGATCGGCTACCTGCTGCCCCAGCCCAAGGGCGTGAAGGCCACGACCGCGAACGTCGACTCCGAACTCGCGCTGCAGGCCGGCCCGCAGCTGGTGGTGCCGATCCTGAACGCGCGCTATGCGCTGAACGCCGCCAACGCGCGCTGGGGTTCGCTGTACGACGCGCTCTACGGCACCGACGCCATTCCCGAGACCGGCGGAGCCGAGAAGGGCAAGGGCTACAACCCGGTGCGCGGCGCCAAGGTCATCGAGTTCGCGCGCAACGTGCTCGACCAGGCCGCGCCGCTGCAGAACGGCTCGCACAAGAACGCCACCGGCTACAGCGTGAAGGACGGCAAGCTGGTCGTCGCGCTGCAAAGCAGCAGCACCGGCCTGGCCGATGCCTCGCAGTTCATCGGCTACCAGGGCGACGCCGCCGCGCCGTCGTCGGTGCTGCTGAAGCACAACGGCATCCACCTCGACATCCGCATCGACCGCTCCACGCCCATCGGCAAGAGCGACGCCGCCGGCGTGAGCGACCTGGTGCTCGAAGCCGCGCTCTCGACGATTCTCGACCTCGAGGACTCGGTGGCCGTTGTCGACGCAGCCGACAAGGTGGTCGCGTACTCGAACTGGCTCGGCATCGTGCAAGGCACGCTGACGGAAGAAGTCGCCAAGGGCGGCAAGACCTTCACGCGCGGCCTGAACGCCGACCGCGAATACACCGGCGCCGACGGCAAGCCCGTGAAACTGCACGGCCGCTCGCTCATGTTCCTGCGCAACGTGGGCCACCTGATGACCAACCCGGCCATCCTGTATGCCGGCGGCAAGGAGATCCCCGAAGGCATCCTCGACGCCGTGGTGACCACCACCATCGCCACCATCGACCTCAAGCGCAAGGGCAACTCGCGCACCGGCAGCATCTACATCGTCAAGCCGAAGATGCACGGCCCGGCCGAAGTGGCCTTCGCCAGCGAGCTGTTCGGCCGCGTCGAGCAGCTGCTGGGCCTGCCGGCCAACACCGTGAAGCTGGGCATCATGGACGAAGAGCGCCGCACCAGCGTGAACCTGAAGGCCTGCATCGCCGAGGCCGCCGCGCGCGTGGCCTTCATCAACACCGGCTTCCTCGACCGCACCGGCGACGAGATGCACACCGCCATGCAGGGCGGCCCGATGATCCGCAAGGGCGACATGAAGTCCAGCGCGTGGATCGGCGCCTACGAAAAGAACAACGTGCTGGTCGGCCTGTCGAGCGGCCTGCGCGGCAAGGCGCAGATCGGCAAGGGCATGTGGGCCATGCCCGACCTGATGGCCGCGATGCTCGAGCAGAAGATCGGCCACCCCAAGGCCGGCGCCAACACCGCCTGGGTGCCCTCGCCCACCGCCGCCACGCTGCACGCGCTGCACTACCACCAGGTCAGCGTGACCGCGGTGCAGCAGGAGCTGGAGAAGATCGACGCCGATGCCGAGCGCGACAACATCCTCAACGCGCTGCTGCAGGTGCCGATCGCGGCCGAAGCCAAGTGGAGCGCCGAAGAGCGCCAGCAGGAGATCGACAACAACGTGCAGGGCATCCTCGGCTACGTGGTGCGCTGGATCGACCAGGGCGTGGGCTGCTCGAAGGTGCCCGACATCCACAACGTCGGCCTGATGGAAGACCGCGCCACGCTGCGCATCTCCAGCCAGCACATCGCCAACTGGCTGCTGCACGGCGTCGTGACCAAGGCGCAGGTCGACGAAACCTTCCAGCGCATGGCCAAGGTGGTCGACGAGCAGAACGCAGGCGACCCGCTGTACCAGCCGATGGCCGGCAACTTCGCGACCTCGGCCGCCTACAAGGCTGCGCAGGACCTGGTGTTCAAGGGCATCGAGCAGCCCAGCGGCTACACCGAGCCGCTGCTGCACGCATGGCGCCTGAAGGTGAAGGGCGAGGCCTGAGCCCCTGCTCGCCTGCAGCCGGGCAGGCGTGAAATGAAGTGAAGTGGAAGCCGGGCTCGTGCAGCCCGGCTTTTTCTTTGGCGGTGCCGGCTGGCAGCGGCTCTTGTAGCGGCTCCTATCATCCGCAATCGCACACTCGCGTACCGCCATGAAATCCACCACCTTGATCCTCGCGGGCACGGCCCTGGGCGCCGTCATCGGCTACTTCGTCGGCGCGGGTCCGCGCGGCGTGGGCATCGGAGCGGTCATCGGAGGAATCGCCGGGCCAGCCTATGCGGCGATGGGTGCCGGCATCGGGCTGCTGTGCGGCGTGGTAGCAGCGATGCTGTGGTCAGCCGCGCAGGAAGCGTCGCGGCCCGATGCACCTCCTCGCGCACGAGGCGACGAGCCATGAGCATGGACGCCCGGGTTCACGACGCCTTCACCCTCTGCATCCAGGCAGTCAACCTCGATAACGCCATCGGTCACCACCCCGGCAGCGAGCAGCGGGCCCAGGTCGATGCGCTGGCGGCGCAGGTACAGCCTTTGATCGAGGCACTGGCCAGCGAGCCCTACACGGGCAAGGGCCTGGGCTGCGGCTACCTTGGCCATCGCGGCTATCGCACGCCCTGGGCCGACATGATGAACCGGCTGCGCGGCAGGGGCTCGACACAGCGCTGCAGCTGTGCGACGCGGCCAAGGGCTTCGACGACAGCCACCGCACCACCGCGATGCGCATTCATGCGGGGACGGTGGACGTCGCCACCATGCGCGCATGAGTCGCGGCGCACCAGGACATGTTCGCCACGGCGCCAGGCCTCGAGGAAGAACTGCTGGTACGTGCCTACACCCATGGCCCCCGGGCCGGCGACGACGCCTTCGACGAACTGCTGGCCAGGGTCGACGCCATCGACAAGTCTCTGCGCCAAGGCGACGCGCGCCTGCGGGATGCGCTGCTGCTCGACCTCGGCATGGCCGCCGGGCAGGGCCCGCGCCGCCAGCTGTGCCGCAAGAAGATCGGCAATGCGTCGATCAAGCGCGAACTGGACGGCTAGAGGCGAGGCTACGCGAATCCCGTCGATCCATTAGCATTCAGCCCGCCTCATCTTTCCCGGTCTTTCTCCCCTTCATGAATCCGAACGCGGAACCGACGCCCGCGGAGCGCACTGGCGATGACGCATCGCGCTCTCGCATCCCCCGCTCTTCCCACTGGTCCTCTTCCGCGGCCGCCATGCTCGTGGCACTGGCCACCGCCTTCGCACTGAGCCAGGCCTTCCGCACCGTCGGCGCCATGATGGCCACGCCGCTCACCAGCCACTTCGGGCTGACGCCGCAGCAGCTCGGCACCTGGGCGGGCACCTTCCACTTCATGTTCGGGATCATGCAGCTCGCGATGGGCGTGTCGATCGACATGTTCGGCGTGCGCCGCACGGTGCTGACAGCCTTTCCGCTGGCCATCGCGGGCGCGGTGCTGTGCGCGATGGCGCCGAACTTCCACGCGCTGCTGCTGGGGCAGGCGCTGATCGGCGTGGGATGCGCGCCGGCCTTCCTGGCCTGCACCGTGTTCATCGCGCGGCACTTCGACGCATCGCGCTTCACCGCGATGTCGGGGCTGGTGATGAGCCTCGCCGGCATGGGCATCCTGTTCACGGGCACGCCGCTGGCACTGCTGATCGAGGCTTCGTCGTGGCGCGTGGGCTATGCGGTGCTGGCTGCATTCGCTGTCCTTTCGTGGCTGCTCATCTCCTGGCGCGTGCACGAGCCTGCGCGCCCTACGGACCAAGCACCCGCGGGACAGACCGAGCGCCAGTCGCTGCGCAAGGCCGTGCGCGAGCTGCTGCCGCTGTTCGCCATGCCCCACACGCTGGGGCTGCTGTGCTTCGCCTGCGTGTCGTACGCCGCCTTCATCACGCTGCGCGGCCTGTGGCTCGGCCCGGTGCTGCACGACCGCCACGGCCTCTCGCTGGTGGCGAGCGGCAACGTCGCGCTGGTGATGACCGTCGCCGGCATGATCAGCCCCACGCTCTTCGGCCGCATGGACCCGGGCGGCGCGCGGCGCACGCGCTGGATGATGGGCTGCGCGCTCGCCGGCACGCTGATGTTCGGCGCGATGGCGCTGACGCATTCGCGTGCGGTCGACATCGGCCTTCCGATCATCTATGGCCTGCTCTCCGGCTACAGCGTGCTGCAGTACGCGTACACCAAGAACGCCTACCCGGCCGCCATGACGGGCCGCGCGATGGCGCTGATGAACATGGCCATGTTCCTCGGCGTCTCGCTGATGCAGTGGACCACCGGTGTGGCCGCGTCGTGGGCCGTGGCGAATAGCGTCGAGCCGTTCCGCGCGGTGTTCCTCACCGTCGCGGGCATGCTGGCCGCCGGCACCATGGCGTTCTTCCTGCTGCCGCGCGCACCCGCACGGACGGCGGCGCAGCTCAGCGCTTGATCGCCAGCATCAGCACGCCGCCGGCGATCATCGCGACACCGGCCCATTCGCGGCCGGATGGGCGCTCGCCGAGGAACATCACCGCGAAGAGCACCACCAGCACCACGCTGAGCTTGTCGACCGGCGCAACCTGAGAGGCATTGCCCATCTTCAGCGCGCGGAAGTAGCAGACCCACGACGCGCCCGTCGCGAGCCCCGAGAGAACGAGAAAGAGCCAGGTGCGCGGCGACAGCTGCAGCGGGTTCGTCCACTTGCCGGTGGCGTTCACGAAGACCAGAAGCACCGCGAAGATCACCACGGTGCGCACCAGCGTGGCCATGTCGGAATCGACGCCGGCCAGGCCCAGCTTGGCGAGGATGGCCGTCAACGCGGCGAAGACGGCCGACAGGACGGCCCAGAGGAACCAGTTGGAGGCGGTGAGGTTCATGGTGCTTTCTTTCATCGACGACAACGCGGGCGCCTCCATCATGCGCGACGCGACTTGTCGCTAGCTGACGAGCGGCTCAGGCGTCTTCACCCAGCCTCGCCCGGATCTCCTTGCGGCTCAACTGGCGCTTGGTCGCGGCATAGACATCCGGTCGCCCGTACATGGCCTGGTTGCTCGATACGCCGAACTCCGGTCGACCCCATGTGCAGGTGGTCTTGACGAAGCAGCGCCGCAGCGCGTCGAAACGCTTCTCCCAGACGCCCGGAGCCTTCATCGGCGGCGTGGGCGCCAGCGTGATCTCGAACCAGTCGCCGTTCACGCAGTGCCATTGCGTGAGTTCGTCGATCGCGATGAAAGACGCATGTGGCTTCTTTCCGCTCCTCTCATCGCTCTCGCCGCGAGCCCATAGCCGGGCCTGGGCGAGACGCCGGTTGGGCAGCAGGATGCCGGTGACCGGATGCACGAACAGTTCGACATGCGAAGCCTGATGCAACGGCGCGCGACTGCCGTCGTTCCACCAGCGTGCCCGCACCCACACTTCGCCATCGCGCAGCACCGCTGCGCGTTCGACGAAGTCGTCGATGTGTTCAAAGATGTGCGCCTGCACCGTGCTGCGGCGATCGATGCCGCTGCACAGTTCCGCGTAGACCTTGTCCCATGGCCGGTGCACCTGTTTGTGCAGCCAGCGTTTGAGCGGCGCGAGGTTTTCGTTGAGCCACTTCCTGTGCTTGTAGCCGCGCTTCATGCCGACGCGCGATCCTGCTTCGTTGCTGTTGCGCCAATTGCGTCCATCGCCCTGCACGCGCCAGCCGCTTCGCGGCCGCTCGACGATGACCTTGTCCATGTCGTCACGCATCGTCGCTCCTCCCCCTGAAGTCACGCGCTGCCTTCTGCAGCGCCACCTTCTGCGCGCGCCGCTCGGCGCTGTGGGTGCGCAGGTGGCGCCCCGCCTTCTGGCTTGCTTCGCGGCGCGCCAGCGCGGCCACCACGGGATTGCGAGGTGCCGCATTCGGCACCGAAAAATAGAACCGGCCCAGACGTTTGTCGTCATCGCGGGCCTTTCGTTGAGCACTCATGTGCACACACTCCGAAAAACAAAAAGGCCCCGGCGAATGGCTGCGCGGGGCCTTTGTCGACTGGCCTCGGCGGGTGCATGGAATGCACATCCGGCCGGGGCGGTCGGTGTGCGGATCAGGTGTTCAGGTAACGGTTCATTGGATTGATGTGTCGCCAGGGAGGTTGATCGTCGCCGGGCGCGAAGGGAGCAAAGACTGTTGCTGAAAAACGAAGGGCGGATTCTGTCGATCGCGCATGCGATGTGCAAGCGCCGCATGTGCCTCTGTGGCGCAAAGCCTACGCAAGGCTTTTCTTGAACCCGGTGAATCCGGTTGCGTGAATGCGCCGTATCCCACTCAAGCGCGTCGCGCCTCCGAGCTGTTGGCGGTTTCCACAGAGAGCCTCGAGAACCAATCACCTTTCCAGGAGACTTCCATGAAGAAACTCGTGATCGCAGCAAGTGTCTCGGTCCTGCTCGCAGCCTGCGCAGGCGGCATGGGCATGAGCGGCAGCAGCAGCAGCAGTGGCGCATCGAACCCGATGGTCGGCGGCGCTCCGATGTACCCGACGAAGGACATCGTCGACAACGCCGTGAATTCGAAGGACCACACCACGCTGGTGGCCGCCGTGAAGGCCGCGGACCTCGTCGGCACGCTGAAGAGCCCCGGCCCCTTCACCGTGTTCGCGCCCACCAACACGGCCTTTGCCGCTTTGCCGGCGGGCACGGTCGACACGCTGCTCAAGCCCGAGAACAAGCCCACGCTGACCAAGGTGCTGACCTACCACGTGGTGCCCGGCAAGCTCGACGGCGCCGCGCTCATGAGCGCCATCAACGCGGGCGGCGGCAAGGCCACGCTGAAGACCGCGAGCGGCGGCACGCTCACCGCGACGATGAGCGGCGGCAACGTGATGGTGACCGACGCCAAGGGCGGCACCGCGACGGTGACGATCGCCAACGTCTACCAGTCCAACGGCGTGATCCACGTCGTGAACAAGGTGCTGCTGCCGGGCTGATCGGCCCCCTTTTCCGTTTTCCGCTTTCGTCAGCCGCGCTGCGCGGCCTCGGCTTCGTCGCGCAGCCACTGCGCGAACTCCTGCGCGTCGCGGTTGCCCGCGGCGCGCCTGGACATCTCGATGAAGTAGCCGCGATGCGAGGCGGCGCCCTCGCCCAGCGGCGCCACGAGCCGGCCGTCGCGCACCAGCTCGCTCAGCAAGGGCAGCCGCCCGATCACCACGCCCTGCCCCGCCACCGCGGCGGACACGGCATCGGCGTACTGCGTGAAGCGCAGCGTGCTCTTCATGCGCAGGTCTTCCAGCCCCATCACCTTGAGCCAGGGCTCCCAGTCGGCCGTGGGAGCTTCGCTGTGGTCGGGGTACTCGACGGTAAGCAGCGTGAGCTTCGAGAAGTCGGAAAGCTGGCGCAGCGATGCGGCCACCTGCGGCGAGCACAGCGGGATCACCGACTCCTCGAACAGCGCCGGGCCGATGCCGCGGCCCACGGGCACGAAGCGCACCGCCAAGTCGATGCGGCTGCTTTCCAGATCGAGCACGTCGAGCGTGGCCGACACGCGCACGTCCACCTGCGGATGGCTGCCGGTGAAGCGCGCCAGTTTCGGAATGAGCCAGATCGACGCGAAGCCCGGCGTGGTGGTGATCGCCACCTGGCGCGGCGCCGAACTCGCACGCACCCGCGCCGTGGCGTCGCGCAGGCGCTCGAGGCTGTCGGTGACGGCACGCTGCAGCACCCCGCCGGCCTCGGTGAGCGACAGCGCGCGGTGGCGCCGCTCGAACAACAACACGCCCAGGCTGGCCTCGAGCTGCTGGATCTGCCGGCTCACGGCCGACTGCGTGAGGTGCAGCTCGGCGGCCGCCAGCGTGAAGCTCAGCCGGCGCGCGGCCGCCTCGAAACTGCGCAGCAGCTCCAGCGGCGGCAGCTCGCCGCCGGTGGCTCCGGCGGCTTTCGCATTCTCTGTACGCATGCAACGAGTTCCGAATTACCGTGTGCAAAGAGGGATCCGGCTCACTATATTCATTCGCATAGTGAATGCAATGGAGCTTGCCATGAGCACCTCGTCCTCTTCCACCGCCTCTTCTTCCTCTCCCTCCGTGACTTTCTCGTCCAGCACTTCCCGCTTCCACGTGAGCCTGCCGAAGCGCTCGGTCTTCGCCGTGCCCGACGGCGCGGGCGTGGGCATCGAATGCCGCAGCGGCTCGGTATGGGTCACGATCGACCGCGACACGCGCGACATCGTGCTGGAGCCCGGCGAGCGCTTCGAGAGCAGCGATCACCGTCGCGTGCTGGTGTCGGCGCTGGAATCGTCGTGCATCACCGTGTCGGACGCCCGGCCGGCCGCCATGCCGCTGCCCGCGCCTTCGCCGCGCGCATGGTCGCCCCGGCGACTGCTGCCACACGGGTTGTCCCCGGCTTGACCGGCACCCATGCGCATCGAACCATCGATGCCATGAGTTCCGACACGACCCCACAACCCTTCATCCTCCAGGAGCAGGCCGACGGCATCGCAACGCTGACGCTGAACCTGCCCGCCAAGCTCAATCCCATCGCGCGCGACCTGCAGGTCGAGCTGCGCGACGCGCTGGAGCGCATCCGCGACGACCGCTCGGTGCGCGCCGTGATCCTCACCGGCGCCGGCAAGGCCTTCTGCGTGGGCGCCGACCTGAGCGCGATGACACCGTCCGAGGAAGGCAAGTCGCTCGGCACGCAAACGGCCGAGTGGATGCAGAGCCTGAGCAACCCGCTGATCGAGACGCTGCGCACCCTGCCGGTGCCGGTGGTCGCCGCGGTGAACGGCCCGGCCGCCGGAGCGGGCGTGGGCCTGGCGCTCGCGGCCGACGTGACCATCGCCGCGCGCAGCGCCTACTTCTACCTGCCCTTCCTGCCGAAGCTGGGCATCGTGCCCGACCTGGGCTGCACCTGGGCCATTCCGCGCCGCGCCGGCCGTGCACGCGCCATGGGCATGGCGCTGCTCGACGAGCGCGTGGGCGCGGGCCGCGCGGTGCAGTGGGGCCTGATCTGGGCCTGCGTGGACGACGAGCAGCTGCTCGAAGAGGCCAAGGGGATCGCGCAGCGCCTCGCCCGCCTGCCGGCGCATGCGGTGATCGAGGCGCGCGAAGCCTTCGAGGCCTCCGAGCACCACACGCTGAAGGAGCAGCTGCACTACGAGAGCGAGCGCCAGCGCGAGCTGATCGACCGCCCCAGCTTCCGCGAAGGCGTGAGCGCCTTCCTGCAGAAGCGCCCGCCGGTCTTCGGGAGCCGCTGACAATCCGACACCGGCGTCCACTGGCGCCTGCCCGGGGGCTGCGGGACAATCCCGCGCATGTCCATCCCCAACGCCTTCTACGCCCAGTCGGGCGGCGTCACCTCGGTCATCAACGCCTCGGCCTGCGGCGTGATCGAAACGGCGCGCCGGCACCCCGACCGCATCGGCAAGCTCTACGCCGGACGCAACGGCATCATCGGCGCGCTGGCCGAGGAACTGATCGACACCGGCGCCGAATCGGCCGAGGCCATCGCGGCGCTGCGCACCACGCCCTCGGGCGCCTTCGGCTCCTGCCGCTACAAGCTCAAGTCGCTGGAGAAGAACCGCCGCGAGTACGAGCGGCTGATCGAGGTGTTCAAGGCGCACGGCATCGGCTACTTCTTCTACAACGGCGGCGGCGATTCGGCCGACACCTGCTTCAAGGTGAGCCAGCTCTCGCAGTCGATGGGCTATGCGCTGCAGGCCATCCACGTGCCCAAGACCATCGACAACGACCTGCCCCTGACCGACTGCTGCCCCGGCTTCGGCTCGGTCGCGAAGTACGTGGCGGTATCGACCATCGAGGCCTCGTTCGACGTGCGCTCGATGGCGGCCACCTCCACCAAGGTGTTCGTGCTCGAGGTGATGGGCCGGCACGCAGGCTGGATCGCGGCGGCCGGCGGCCTGGCCTCGGACCAGGGCATTCCGGTGGTGGTGCTGTTCCCCGAGATCGAGTTCGACAAGGCGCGCTTCCTCGCGCGCGTCGACGAGCTGGTGAAGCAGCACGGCTACTGCTCGGTGGTGGTGTCCGAAGGCTGCCATCACCCCGACGGCACCTTCCTCGCGGAGCAGGGCACGCGCGACGCCTTCGGCCATGCGCAGCTGGGCGGCGCCGCGCCGGTGGTGGCGCAGATGATCAAGGAAGCGCTGGGCCACAAGTTCCACTGGGCCGTGGCCGACTACCTGCAGCGCGCCGCGCGGCACATCGCATCGGCCACCGACGTGCGGCAGGCCTACGAACTCGGGCAGCGCGCGGTCGAACTCGCGCTGGAAGGCCGCAACGCGGTGATGCCGACCATCGAGCGCATCTCCGACGTTCCGTACGCATACCGCATCGGCAGCGCGCCGCTCGAATCGGTCGCGAACGTCGAGAAGCCGATGCCGCGCGACTTCATCTCCGACGACGGCTACGGCATCACCGAGAAGTGCCGCCGCTACCTGCTGCCGCTGATCGAGGGTGAGGACTACCCCGCCTACAGCGGCGGGCTGCCGGTGTACGCGACGCTGCGCAACGACATCGTCGCGAAGAAGCTGCCGGCCTTCGAGATTTCATGATGACCACGGAGGCCGTTCCCGGCCTGATCGACGCCACGCGCTGCCCGCTGTGCGGCGAGTTGAACCGCTGCGCGATAGAGATCGAGCGCGAGACCGGGCAGGCGCAGCCGCCGTGCTGGTGCATGCGGGTCGACTTCAGCAAGGCGCCGCTCACCAACCTGCCGGAAGAGATGCGCGGGCTGGCATGCATCTGCATGCGCTGCGCGACGGGCGCGGCGCCTCAGTCTCAGGACTGACCAAGGCTCTGCTGCTGTGCCTCTGCCTGCGGCTGCGCCTGCGCAGCCTCGGCCACGTCGGCCGCCACCACCATCGACGGCGCATCGCCCGGCCTCTGCTGCGTGACCACGCGGTGGATGAACTGCAGCTTGCCCACCGCCACGCGCGGCATCACGAACGGGTAGTAGTCGGGCTGCCCCATGCTGCGCGACAGCTCGTTGAGCACGTTGGTGAGCAGCACCCAGCCGTTGACGAAGTCGAGGAACTTGCCTGCGTCGGGGTCGTCCGGCTG
Source organism: Variovorax gossypii (assembly GCF_003965815.1). Classification (GTDB taxonomy): domain Bacteria; phylum Pseudomonadota; class Gammaproteobacteria; order Burkholderiales; family Burkholderiaceae_C; genus Variovorax; species Variovorax gossypii. The sequence continues at coordinate 110,454 of NZ_RXOE01000010.1, forward strand.
CCAGAGGTCGTCGAGGGTGAACAGGTCGCTCGCGAGCTCGACGTTGGTGGCGTCGACGCCGAAGCTCATCGCGGTATCGGCCGTGTCGGCCATGTGCAGGTAGTGGGCCCAGGTCTCGGCCCAGTCTTCCCACGGGTGCGTGCTCGCGTAGCTGCTCACGAAGCGGTCGGCCCAGTCGGGCGGCGGGCCCTGCTCGTAGTGCGTCTGCAGCGCGGCGGCGTAGTCGGCGCGCTCGTCGCCGAAGAGGGCGCGGAAGTCGTCGATCCACTGCGTGGGCTGCACAAGCAGGTCCCAGTAGTAGTGGCCGATCTCGTGGCGGAAGTGGCCCAGCAGAGTGCGGTAGGGCTCGCGCATCTCGGCGCGGATGCGCTCGCGCACGGCGTCCTCGGCCTCCTCCGCGTTGAGGGTGATCACGCCGTGCTGGTGGCCGGTCATGACGTGCGGGCCGCCGGGCACGTTGCTCAGGAAGTCGAAGCTCAGGCCGTGCGCGGGATCGACGTGGCGGCTCACCACCGGCAGGCCCAGCGCCAGCAGTTGCGAGACGAGCCGGCGCTTGGCGGTCTCGAGCTTGCGCCAGAGCTCGCCATTGCCCTCCACCGAGAGATCGGGAATGGTGCGCGTGACGCTGCAGGCCAGGCAGTAGCCGGGCGCCAGGCCCTGGGTGTCGGGGGGCAGCTGCTCGCCCTCGCGCGCGGCGGGCACCATCCAGTTGCACGCGGCGGGCGTCATGAGGTTCGCGCAGCGCCGGTAGGTCTTGCCGTGCGGATCGCCGAACACGGTGAAGGTGTCGGGCTGCGCGCCCTCGCCGACAGCCGGCGCGAGCGGCATCACGCCGAGCCGTTCGATCACGTAGCCCAGCGGCGTGTGGCAGGCCAGGCACTCGCTATTGCGCAGGAAGACGGGGCGGTCACACTGGCAGCGGTAGGCGCGACTGACGGTGGGCGCCGCGAGTTCGGTCGCGAGCGTGGGCGCGCCTTCCGCTTCGCCGGAGGCAACCGGCTGGGCGTTGGCTTGATCGTCGGATGGAGCGTTCATGCGGCAGTTGTCTTGATCGATCTTCTTGACGCGGAGGGGACAGCGGACCGATTTTGCGGCCGCCCCTTTCATTTGCCGCCGCGCAAAGCCCGATATGCTTGTAGGACGACGGACCCGAGACATTCCGCCGCCCCATGACCTCCCCACAGCCCCAAGAAGCCGCGACCACGCCGGCCCCGCCCTCCATCGGCACGCTGCGCCAGCGCTATGGCGAACGCTACCGCTGGTACCTGCTGCTTTCCGTGATGGTGGGAACGATGGCGTCGATCATGTCCTCGACCATCGTCAACGTGGCGATCCCCGGAATGAGCCATCACTTCTCGCTCGGCCAGGAGCGCGCGCAGTGGGTGAGTTCGGGCTTCATGGTGGCGATGACGGTGTCGATGCTCACCACGCCGTGGCTGCTGTCGCGCTACGGCTACCGGCGCACCTACGTGGGCACGATGCTCCTGCTGCTGGTGGGCGGCATCGTGGGCGGCGTGGCCAACGACTTCTCCCTGGTGCTGTTCGCGCGCGTGGCCGAGGGGCTGGCGGCGGGGGTGGTGCAGCCCATTCCGGCCATCATCATCCTGCGCGCCTTCGAGCCGCACGAGCAGGGGCGCGCGAGCGGCATCTTCGGCATGGGCGTGGTGCTGGCGCCGGCCATCGGGCCGAGCATCGGCGGGGTGCTGGTCGACCTGTTCGGCTGGCGCTCGATCTTCTTCATGGTGGTGCCGTTCTGCCTGGCCTCTCTCTGGCTGGCCTACAAGTTCGTGCCCAAGACCGCGCCCGGAGGGGTGGCCGCCACGCGCGGCGACGGCCTCGACGCGCGCGGACTGGCGCTGGGCACGGTCGGCACGCTGTGCCTGCTCAACGGCCTGGTGGCGCTGCGCGGAGATTCGCCGCTGCAGGCGGCGCTGCTGCTGGCGGGCGCGCTGGTGGCTTTCGGCGTCTTCGTGTGGTGGCAGAAGCGGCTCGCGGCATCTGGCGGCACGCCGCTGATGAACCTGGCGCTCTTCCAGTACCGGCAGTTCGCGATGGGCAGCGTGGTCGCCTTCATCTACGGCACGGCGCTGTTCGGCTCCACCTACCTGCTGCCGGTGTACATGCAGGTGGGGCTGCACCTGTCGGCGTCGCACGTGGGCACCATCCTGCTGCCGGCGGGCATCGTGCTGGCGCTCACCATCGCCGGCGTGGGCCGGCTGGCCGACAAGCACCCGACCTGGGTGCTGGTGACGATCGGCCTCGCGCTGCTGGCGGCCTCGTTCGCGCTGATGATGGTGCTGCGGCTCGACAGCGCGCTGTGGCTGCTGGTGGCCTTCGCGATCATCGGGCGCATCGGGCTGGGCTTCATCCTGCCCTCGCTCAACCTGGGCTCGATGCGGCCGCTGGCCAAGCCGCTGATTCCGCAGGGCGCGAGCGCGATCAACTTCGTGCGCATGCTGGGCGGCGCCGCCGGCGTGAGCCTGTGCGCCATCGTGCTCGAGTGGCGCCTCGCGGCGCACGGCGATTCGCTGGCCAACCCGATGAGCAGTCCGGCGCGGCTGGCCGCCTTCGACGAGGTTTTCGCGATGCTCGCCGGGCTCTGCGCGCTGGCCATCTGCGCGGCCTGGCAACTGCGCCAGGGGTCTGGGAACCCCGTGAGGCCGGCGGGGCCGCCGCGCAACACGGGGTAAACCCCGGCGGCGGAAGACGGGGCTTTCGCATTCAATTGTTATCAGTTGTATCGCAATCAGCCCCATGCACCGTAGAAACTTCATCGCCGCCTCGGCTGCGGCAGTGGCCGGCTTCGGCCCGTTTTCATCCTCCCTGGCCGCCGAGAACGGCGTCACCGACAGCGAGATCGTCCTCGGCCACACCGGCATCCTGAGCGGCCCGCTGGGCGTGCCGGTCAAGGTCGTGATGGCCGGCGCAGGGCTGGCCTTCGACGCGGTCAATGCGCAGGGCGGGTTGTCGGGCCGCAAGATCAGGCTTGTCTCGCTCGACGACGAGCTGAAGCCCGAGAAGGCCGTCGCCAACTACGAAAAGCTGCTGGCGGAACATCGCGTCTTCGCCTTCTTCGGCTGTGTCGGCTCCGCCACCACCGCCGCGGGGGCCAAGGTGCTGAACCAGAGCGGCGCGCCGACGGTGGGCGGCTACGCGGTATCGGACTCGGCCCGCGAGAAGGTCGGCGGCGCCGGCTACTTCGTGCGCGCCACCTTCGCCCGCGAGGCCCAGGCGCTGGTGCAGCACCTGACGACCATCGGCGTCTCGCGCATCGCCGTGGCCTATCTCGACAACCCGGGCGGCGCGGAGGTCGCCAAGCTCGTCGGCGATGCACTGACCGCGCTGAAGCTGAAGCCCGAGGCGGCGGTGGCTGTGAAGGGCGACGGCACCACCAACGAGGCGTCCGGCAAGGCACTGGCCGACAGCAAGGCGCAGGCCGTGATCATGTACCTGGGCGGCGGCATCGGCGGCGAGGTGATGAAAGCCGCGTGGGCCGCGGGCGGGCGCCAGATGTTCTACGGCATGTCGATCGTGCCGGGCGACGTCACCGCGAAGCTGGTGGGCGACAAGACCAGCGGCCTCGCCATCTCGCAGATCGTGCCCTACCCCTGGAGCGAGGTCGACGCCGGCGCGAAGGAATACCGCCAGCTCGCCGAGCGCGCCAAGGTGGACATCGGCTACCTGAGCTACGAGGGCTACGTGAACGCGATGGTGATGATCGAGGCGCTGCGCCGCACCGGCCGCGACCTCACGCGCGCGAAGCTGCACGCCACGCTCAAGGCCATGAAGCTGCGCATGAGCAACATGGAGATCGACTTCACCGGCACCAGCAACACCGGCTCGCGCTTCATCGAGATGGTGCGGGTGACGAAGGAAGGCAAGTTCCTGCGCTAGGAACGCCCCTCACGCGGCCCGCGCCGCCGCAGGCACCCGAGCACCGCCGTCTGCCACCAGCGCCGCGCCGGTGATGAAGGAAGCCTCGTCGCTCGCAAGGAACAGGCACACGGCCGCCATCTCCTCCGACGTGGCCATGCGGCCCAGCGCGATGCGCGCCACCGTCTGGGCGTGCGCGGCGCTCTCGTCGATGCCGCGCTCGGCCGCGAGGTCGCGCATCTCCTGCCGGCTCATCGGCGTATCGACCCAGCCGGGGCACAGCGCATTCACGCGCACGCCCTTCGGCCCGTAGGCCTGCGCCGCCGAACGCGTGAGCGCGACCACGCCGGCCTTGCTCGCGGCGTAGCTCGCCATGCCAGCGCCCGCATTGAAGGCCGCGACCGAGGCGATGTTGACGATGGCGCCGCCACCTTGAGCCACCATGCCGGGCAGCACCGCGCGCTGGCAGCGCATGGTGCCGCCGAGGTTGACCTCGTGCAGGCGCCCCCAGTCGTCGTCGTCGATGTCGGCCGCGTCGTCGTTGCGCACGATGCCTGCGCAGTTCACCAGCACGTCGAGGCGGCCGAAGGCGGCCTGCACCGCTGCCACGGTGGCGCGAACTGCCGCGTCGTCGGTCACGTCGCAATCGAAGGCCGGGCCCTCGCCTACGGACTGCGGCCTGGGCCAGCCGGCCACCGCGACGCGCGCGCCCTCGGCGGCGAAACGCGTGGCCACGGCTGCACCGATGCCGGTGGCTGCGCCGACCACCAGGCAGGCCTTGCCCTGCAGGCGCCCGGTCATGCCTGCTCCGCGAAGAACGGGCTCTCGGGCAGCGTGGAGCCGCCATCGACCACGATGGTCTGCCCCGTGATGTAGCGCGCCGCCGGGCTGGCCAGGAAGCGCATCGCGTACGCGATGTCCTCGGGCCGCCCGAGTTCACCCGCCGGAATGTGCCGCGCGATGCGCGCCGCCTTCGCCGGGTCGGACAGCAGCGAGCCGCCCTGCTTGGCGATGTAGCCCGGCTCCACGCCGTTGACGGTGATGCCCTCTCGCGCGTACTCCAGCGCAGCAGTGCGGATGAAGCCGTTCACGCCCGCCTTGCTCGCCGCGTAGTGCGCGCTGCCCGGCATCGCCACGCGCGGCCCCGTGACCGACGAAGTGACCAGCAACCGCCCGCCACCGCGCGCGCGCATGTGCGGCACCGCCGCCTGCGCAAGCCAGAAACAGGCCTTGAGGTTCACGGCGAGCGTCTGCTCGAGTTGATCGTCGCTCATCGCGTCGATCGCGGCCCAGGGATTGACGGCCGCGTTGTGGACCACGATGTCGAGCGCGCCGAAGATGCGCGCCGCCTCGGCCACGGCACGTTCGGCCTCGTCGCGACGGCCGATGTCGCAGGCCAGCGCCTGTGCGCAAAGGCCACGCTCGCGCAGCGCAGCCGCCACCGCCTCGCCCGCGCTGCCGGTGCGGTTGGCGATCAGTACCGAGGCACCGGCCTCGGCGAACACCTGCGCGATGGCCGCGCCGATGCCGCGCCCGCCGCCGGTGACGAGCGCGACCTTGCCTTCGAGCCCGAAGGGATCGACCGCGCTCATCCCCTGCACTCCCGCACGAACTCGGCGAAGGCCGCGTTGTGCTCGTCCACCTCGCGCTCTGTGGTGCCCGGGCAGCACAGCATCATGTTGTGGAAGGGCGTGATGAGCACGCCCCGGTTCATCAGGTAGAGGTGCAGCAGCGCCTCCAGGTCGCCGTCGCGCGTGCGGCGCACGTCGGCGGCGTTGCGCGGCGCGTCGGGACAGAAGAGCGTTTCCACGCGCGCGCCGACCTTGGTGGCGTGCCACGGCAGGCCCGCTTCCGCGATGCTGGCGTTGACGCCATCGGCCAGCCGCTGCGCGAGCGTGCGCATGCGCTCGAAGGCCTCGGGCGTGAGCACCTGCGAGAGCACCGCGCGCATCACGGCCACGGTGAGCGCGTTGCCCGCCAGCGTGCCGCCGAAGCCGGCATGTGCCGACTGGCGCTGCGTGGGATGCAGCTTGGGCAGCACCTGCCAGACCCGCTCGGCGGTTTCCGAGCTCAGCCCGAAGGCTGCGGCGGGAATGCCGCCCGCGATGGCCTTGCCGATCACGAACATGTCGGGCTCGAGCCCGTGCTCGCGCGTGTAGCCGCCGGGTCCGCTCGATATGGTGTGGGTCTCGTCGATGACGAGCAGCGTGCCGGTCTCGCGCGTGAGGCGGCGCAGCGCCTCGTGGAAGCCGGGGTCGGGCGCGATCATTCCGTAGTTGGTCATCGCGGGTTCGGCCAGCACGCAGGCCACGTCGCCGGCGCGCAGCGTGCGCTCCAGCGCCGGCAGGTCGTTGAACTCGACCACGGCCGAAAGTTTGTCGTGCGGAAAGCCGTTGGGGTGGATGTTGTTGCGCATCGCGACCGCGCCGTCGCGCAGCTCAACGTGCGCCTCTTCCACCGAGCCGTGGTAGCAGCCCGAGAACACCAGCACGCGAGGCCGGCCGGTGACCATGCGCGCCAGCCGTATGCAGGCGCGGTTGGCGTCCGAGGCCGAGGTCGTGAGGTTCCAGTACGGCAGGCCGAAGCGGCGCGCGAGCTCTTCGCCGACCCAGGCCGCATCGTCGTTCGGCAGCATCAGCGAGGTGCCAACGCGCGCCTGCCGAGCCATGGCCTCGACGATGGCGGGATGGCCGTGGCCGCACATGCCGCCGGTGTCGCCGAGGCAGAAGTCGGCATAGCCGTTGCCGTCCACGTCGACGAAGCGCGCGCCGTAGGGCAGCTGCGCGTCCTGCACGTAGAGCGGCCAGCCGCCGATCCAGCGGCGCATCCAGTGCGATGGGGCGCCGTAGAGCCAGGCCTGCTGGCCCTGGGCATAGAGTTCGCCGGAACGGGCGTGGGTGCGCGCGTAGCGTTCTTGCTCGGCCTGCATCAGGGCCTGCACGCGCTCGCGTGGCACAGTCGGTTCGAAGGTCGGTGTCATCGGAAGGAAGCTCAGTCGAGAGAAGAAGCGACGCCAAGAAGCCCGAGCGCGCGCGCATAGCTCGCGCCCGGATGCATCACGTCGAAGTGCACGGTGCGCATGCCCACGCGTTCGGCGCCGACGATGTTGCGCAGCTGGTCGTCGACGAACACGCATGCATCGGCGCTCAGGCCGAGCTGCTCGATGCATTGCCGGTAGGCGCGCGCGTCTGGCTTAAGGATGCCGGTGTGCGTGGCGTCCACCACCACGTCGAAGGCGGCCATGAAGGGCAGGCGCTTGCGGAAGTCGGCGCCGTAGAACAGGTCGAGCTCGTTGGAGAGGATCGCGAGCCTGCAGCCCGCGCGGCGCGCAGCGTCGATGGCCGCGATCGCTTCGGGCCGGATCGCCGCCTCGGGGTCGGCGCCGCGCGCGCGCTGCACGAAGGTTTCCATGCGGTCCCAGCGCTCGCCAACGAGCGAGCCGACTTCGCGGGTTCGCGCCATCCAGTAGTCGCGCTCGGAGATCTTGTCGGCCTGCATGTCGCGCCACAGCGGATCGCTCGCGATGTCGAAGGGGCCGCGCCAGGTCAGCGTGCCGCGCGGCAGCGACAGCGCCTCCTCGGTGAGCGCGTGCGTCTCGAACAGCGTGCGGCTGATGACGCCACCGAAGTCCAGCACAAGTGCCTGCGTGCCTCGGCTCATGCGGGCCTCCCGGCGGGCACGGTGCCGTCGGCCACCCATGCGTCGAACACGCGTAGCGCGGCGTCGCAGAAGGCGTCGTCGTTGATGTGCGCGTCCAGCTCGATCAGCCGCGTGGCACTGCCGATGCTGCCGCGCAGGCCGTCGGTGAAGGCCGCGAGGCCCTCGGGGTCGTGCAGCGGCTCGCCGGGGCGGTCCCAGCCTTCGATGCCCAGCAGCGGCATCAGCACGCAGGTGGCGCCTTCGGCACGGGCCAGCCGGCGCGCGATCTCGGCCGCGACGCCACGGCGGAAATCGGGCGCGCTCAGCGCGGAGGCCAGCAGCCGGTTGTGCATGTGCGCCGGCCGGCCTTCAAGTCCCGCGGGCATGGGCTGCCACGCGGGGTAGTCGAGCATGTCGATCGCGCCTGGCGCGACGATCTGCGGCGTGCCCGCGCGGCCCGCGCCCAGCAGCCGGTCGGGGCCCGCGTTGACGCAGGAGCCGCCGAGCTGGTTGGCCAGCTCCTGCAGGCTGAAGTCCATCACCGCGCAGAAGCGGCCCTCGGCGGCCAACGCCTCGAACGCTCGCCCGCCCATGCCGGTGGTGTGGAACACCGCGACCTCGTAGCCGCGCGACTCCAGCGCGGGCTTGAGCGTCTTCATGTAGGTCAGCGCGCTGGAGCCCAGCGAGGTCATGCCCACCAGCGGCCGCCCGAAGGCCGGCGCGCGCACCTGGCGGCAGGCGCCCAGCACCGCGCCGGCCGCCTGGCTCAGGGCCGAGCGGCACAGGCTGTTGAGGCCGTAGAGCCCGCCGGCCCACAGCACCATGATCAGGTCGGGCGGAATGCGCTCGGGCGGCAGCAGGTGCGAGTAGGCGATCGTCGAGACCAGCACCTTCGGCACGCCCAGCGGCAGCGCCTGCGCCACGTCGAGCGCGAGGTCGGTGCCCATGGTGCCGCCGAGCGCCAGCATGCCGTCGATGCGGCCCTCGGCCTGCCAGCGCGCGGCGAGCTTCGCGGCACCGTGGGCCATCAGCGTCATCGCGGTGTTCTCGTCGCCGCTGGCCGCCACTTCAGCGACGGTCTTGCCTGCCGCCGCGGCCACTTCGACGTGGGTGATCTCCGGCACGAAGGGCGCGCCGTCGAGCACGCCCACGTCCATCACCACCGCGCGGCCGCCGCCGGCCTCGATGCACTCGCGCATGAAGAGCAGCTCGGCGCTCTTGGTGTCGGCGGTGCCGATCAGGAGGATGGTCGGAACGGTCGAAGTCACAGCGTCGCTTCCACCTCGGCGAACGCGCCTTCGAGCGCATCGACCATGAAGTCGACCTCCTCGCGCGTGATGACCAGCGGCGGCGAGAGGATCAGGTTCGGCCCCGAGATGCGCACCATCAGCCCGCGCCGGTAGGCGGCCTGCGCCACCTTCGCCGCGACCGGGTTGCCGCGCGGCAGCGTGGCGCGCGTGGCCTTGTCGGCCACCATCTCGATGCCGAGCATCAGGCCCATGCCTCGCACGTCGCCGACGAAGCTGAAGCGCTCGGCGAAGGGCCGCGCGCGGGCCTGGAAATGCGCGCCCACCCGCGCGGCGTTGCCGGGCACGTCGAGTGCCTCGATCTGGTCGAGCGTGGCCAACGCTGCAGCAGCCGCCACCGGATGCGCGCTGTAGGTGTAGCCGTGCCCCACCGCGGCCTGTCCCGTCGGGTCGTCCATGAACGCCTCGGCCACCTTGGCGCCGATGGCCGTGGCGCCCAGCGGCACGTAGCCCGAGGAGATGCCCTTCGCGAGGCACCAGAGGTCGGCCTTCACGTTCCACAGCCGCGTGCCGAACATCGCGCCGCCGCGGCCGAAGCCGGTGACGACCTCGTCGGCGATCAGCAGCACGCCGTACTTGTCGCAGATCTCGCGCACGCGCGGCCAGTAGTTGGGCGGCGGCACGATCACGCCGCCCGCGCCCTGGATCGGCTCGGCGATGAAGGCGGCGACGGTGTCGGGGCCCTGGAACAGGATCTCGCGCTCCAGCAGCGTGGCGCAGATCTCGCCGAGCTCCTCTAGGTCTTGCGTGTAGGGGTTGCGGTACAGCCATGGCGTGTCGACATGGAAGCAGCCGGGCAGCAGGGGCTCGTAGGCGCGGCGGAAGTTGAGGTTGCCGTTGACGCTCATGCCGCCGAAGTGCACGCCGTGATAGCCCTGGCGCAGCGCGATGAACTTGTGGCGGTCGGCCTGACCCTTGAGCTTCCAGTACTGGCGCGCGAGCTTGAGCGCGCCTTCCACCGCGTCGGAGCCGCCGTTGCTGAAGAACACGGCCGTCACGCCGTCGGGCTCCATGGTCTGCACGATGCGTTTCGACAGCTCGATGGCTCGCGGATGCGTGGTGCCGCGGAACACGTTGTAGAAGGGCAGCTCGTCTAGCTGCGCGACGATGGCGTCGCGCACCGCCTTGTTGCTGTGGCCGAGGTTCGCGGCCCACAGGCCGCCGACGCCGTCGAGCATCCTGTGGCCGTCGACATCCCAGATCCAGCAGCCCTCGCCGCGCGCGATGATGTCCGGCTTCGCCTTCTGCATGGCCTGCGGATGGGCCATGGGGTGCCACAGGTACTGGGCGTTGTCGCGCTTGAGTGCCGCCACTGCGGCGGCATCGGTCGATGTCATGCGTTGTCTCCGGAAATTTTCGTCAGGCGGGCACGCCGACGGTGAGGGTCTTGACTTCGGTGTAGTGCAGCAGGCCTTCGGCACCCATCTCCTGGCCGATGCCGCTTTCCTTCCAGCCGCCGAAAGGCATCTCGGGCTGCGAGACGCCGAAGTGGTTGATGCCGACCATGCCGGCCTCCAGCGCTTCGCCGAGGCGGTGCGCGGTGTGCAGGTCGCGCGTGAAGGCGTAGGCGCCGAGGCCGTAGGGCAAGGCATTGGCACTGTCGATGGCCTCGTCGAGCGTGTCGTAGGGTTGCAGCACCGCGATGGGGCCGAAGGGCTCCTGGCGCATCACGCGGCTGTCGGGCGGTGCGTTGGCGATCACGGTCGGCTCGAAGAAGTAGCCGGGCCGCTGCGCACGCTGGCCGCCGCACAGAAGCTGCGCGCCGCGCTCGACGGCGTCGTCGACGAAGCGCTGCATGTCCTCGATGCGCCGCGCGTGCGCGAGCGGCCCCATCTGCGTGGCAGCGTCGGTGCCCGGGCCCATGCGCAATGCGCGCGCGGCCTGCACGAAGGCTTCGCTCCATTCGCCGAAGCGGCTGCGCGGTATGTAGAAGCGGATCGGCGAGGCGCACACCTGGCCCGCGTTGCGGAACTTGGCGGCGATGGAGCTCTTGAGCGCGAAGGAAAAGTCGGCGTCCTCGCAGACGATCACCGGCGCGTGGCCGCCGAGCTCGCCGGTGAAACGCTTGACGTGGCGCGCCGCCTGTTCGCCCAGCAGCTTGCCCACCGCCACCGAGCCGGTGAACGACACCTTGGCGATCGCCGGATGGTCGATGAGGAACGAAGACACCTCGGCCGGATCGCCGCACACCATGTTGAGCGCCTCGGGCGGCACGCCCGCATCGAGGAAGGCGCGCACCAGCAGCATGCAGGTGCCCGGCGTTTCCTCCGCGGGCTTGATGACTACGCTACAGCCAGCGGCGAGCGCGCTCGCCAGCTTGCGCGCCGGCAGGTTGGCCGGAAAGTTCCACGGCGTGAAGGCCGCCACCGGCCCCACCGGCCGACGCACCACGGCCTGCGAAAGAATGCCCTCGACGCGCGGCGGTACAAGCCGGCCGTAGAGGCGCTTGGCTTCCTCCGCCTGGAAGTCGACGATGTCCGCCGACAGCGTGACCTCGCGCACCGACTCGGCCAGCGGCTTGCCCTGTTCGAGCGTGAGCACCTGCGCGATGGTCTTCGCCTGTTCGCGGATCTTCTGCGCGGCGGCGCGCAGGATGTTGCAGCGCTCGAGCGCGCTCTTCGCGCGCCATTGAATGAAGCCGCGCCGCGCGGCTTCCGCGGCCTCGGCCAGTTCCTCGCGGCCTGCGAGCGGCAGGTGCGCGATCGTTTCTTCGGTGGCGGGGTCGATCACGGCGCGGCGGCCGCCTTGGGTCTGCGTGCGCCACCGGCCGGCGATGTGCAGTGCGAGTTCGGGGTAGTCCATGCCTGCACGATAGGTAGCGACCCGCATGCGGCGTTATCGAAAACTGGCAAACCTCGCGCGGCCCTGTTCGCGATGCGCGAAGGCCTTCCTATACTGTTCCTCGCTCCGATCCATCGACGACAAGAACACACACCACACACTCGCACCGTGCCCCGTTCACGCACTCCATCACAGCCAAGCTCCAGGACCTCCACGCGCGCGCGCAGCAACGCGAGCGTCGATGCATTCGACCTCGAGACCTTCCTGCCCTTCCAGCTTTCGGTGGTCGCCAATCGCGTGAGCCAGACGGTGGGCCAGTCGATCGCAAGCCGCTTCTCGCTGCAGATTCCGGAGTGGCGCATCGTCGTGGTGCTGGGCAAGTACGGCGCGCTGTCGGCGCTGGAGATCGCGCAGAAGACGAGCATGGACAAGGCCCGTGTGAGCCGCGCGCAGCACCGGCTGGTGGACCTGGGCCTGGCCAACATGCATCCCTCGGCCGAGGACCGCCGCAAGGTCATCGTGTCGCTGGAAGAAGAAGGCCTCGCGCTGTATCGCAACATGGTGCCGCTCGCGCACGACACCGCGCAGCGTCTCTTTGCACAGCTCACGCCCGAGGAGCAGCAGGTGCTGCAGACCATCGTGCAGAAGCTGTTCGACAGCACCACCGGCTTCGAGCCCAGCGGCGAGCTCGAATAGCCTGCGCACAGGCACTCGCCCCTTGCGCTTAGGGGTTTGTCCTGTCACTTTGAAATCGTTGTCAACGAAACAATCTGGTCTGGAGATTGCTTGAGGGAGGGCCACGCACGCCCTTGCCTAAAGACTCGCCGGACCGCCATGAACCGCCAGACCGCCTCCGCCCAATACCAACCCGCAGTCGAGCGCTGGACGCTGACCACGCACGACATCGACGCATACGCCAGCAGCCAGAGCGGCTGGCACCTGGAGTGCGACATGCTCTCCGGCGGCAGCTTCGCGGGCTTCCTCGATCATGTGCAGCTGCCAGGCCTCAGGCTGGTGCGCGAGACCACCAACCGCGCATTGCGCCAGCATGGCGAGATGAACCCCGACTGCTGCGGCTTCGCGCTCACATGCCGCCAGGACGGCGAGGCGCGCTTCTCCGGCCAGCGGCTGGACACCGGCTCGGTAATGGTCGGCCGCTGCGACGAACTCGACCTGTGCAGCCCCGCGGGCTTCGAGTTGACGGGCATCGTGGTCGACAACGCGCTGCTGCAGTCGCTCGCCGAACGATTGAACGATCGCGCACCGCCCGCGTGGCTCGAACGCCGCGTGGTGCTGCACTTCGACGAGAAGACGATGCAGTCGCTGCGCGGCACGCTGCGAGGCGCCTTCACCGCGCTCGACGCCATGCCCGCCCTGCTCGACGACCACGTCGCCACGATGCAGCTGCGCGACGACGTGCTGCTGGCCTGGCTCAGTGCGTTGCCCGAGGACGTGGACCTGCGCGAGCTGCGCTCCACCGAGGCGCAGCGCCGCGTGGTGCGCCGTGCCTGCGAGCTGATGATGGCGCGGCCCGACGAGCCGCTGTCGATGCTGGAGGTGTGCAACCGCATCGGCGCGAGCCAGCGCAAGCTCAACTACTGCTTCCAGGAAACGCTGGGCCTGAGCCCCGCGCGCTATCTGCGGGCGCTGCGCCTCAACGGCGTGCGCCGCGCACTCAAGCGGCCCGAATCGCGTTCGGTGCAGGACATCGCGGCGCACTGGGGCTTCTGGCACCTGAGCCAGTTCGCGACCGACTACCGGCGGCAGTTCGGCGAGCTGCCATCGCAGACGCTGCGCAGCGCGGCGGTCATGCACCACTGAGGCACCGGTCCCGCGCGGCGGGCGCGCGAAGTTTGCCGTTTTTCGATACTGGCTTGGCGAGGCGGTCGCTATCGTTGACCGCCATATGTCCGCCTCCACGTCGACCGAGCCGATCACGCTGAGCGCCCGTGCGCTCGCCACCGCCCTGCGGCGCCGCGAGCTCTCGTGCCGCGAACTGATGCAGGCCTGCCTCGCGCAGATCGAGCGTTTCAACCCGACCGTCAACGCACTGGTCTCGCTGCAGCCCACGGCACAGCTGCTGCAGCAGGCCAACGCCTGCGATGCGCGCCTCGCTCGCGGAGAAGCGGTGGGAAGGCTGCACGGCTTTCCGATGGCGCCCAAGGACTTCGTCGCCACCGCCGGCATGCCCACCACCATGGGCAGCCCGGTGTTCGCGAAGCAGGTCACGACACACGACGCGATCATGGTCGAGCGCCTGCGTCGCGCCGGCGCCATCTTCGTCGGCCGCAGCAACACGCCGGAATTCGGCCTCGGCTCGCACACCTACAACACGGTGTTCGGCACCACGCGCAACGCGTGGAGCATGGATCACGCGGCCGGCGGCAGCAGCGGCGGCGCCGCGGTGGCGCTCGCGCTGCACATGCTGCCCGTGGCCGACGGCAGCGACATGATGGGCTCGCTGCGCAACCCCGCCGCATGGAACAACGTCTACGGCCTGCGCCCTTCGCTGGGCCGCGTGCCGACCGGGCCGGGGCCGGAGCTCTTCTTCCAGCAACTGGGCTGCGAAGGGCCGATGGGCCGCACGCCGGAGGACGTGGCATGGCTGCTGTCGGTGCAGGCCGGCCACGACGAGCGCTCGCCGCTGAGCCTCGCGGGCGACGGCGAAGTCTTCGCCCAACCGCTCGACGCCGAGCTGCGCGGCCGGCGCATCGGATGGTTGGGCGACCTCGGCGGCCACCTGCCGATGGGGCCGGGCGTGATGGCGCTGTGCGAATCGGCGCTGCGGCACTTCGACACGCTGGGCTGCAGCGTCGAGGCCGCCGTGCCCGCCTTCGACTTCGACGCGCTGTGGACCGCATGGCTTCGCCTGCGCGGCTTCATCGTCGCGGGCGCACTGCGCGGCCTGCATGCCGACCCCATCACGCGCACGCAGCTCAAGCCCGAAGCCTGCTGGGAAGTGGAACAGGGCGAGCGCCTGAGCGCGGCGATGCTGCACGAAGCCGCCGTCACGCGCACGCAGTGGCATGGCGCGCTGCTGAAGCTCTTCGAGCGCTTCGACTTCCTGGTGCTGCCGGCCGCGCAGGTGTTTCCGCTTTCCGCCGACGAACACTGGCCGCGCGAAGTGGGTGGCCGCGCGATGGACACCTACCACCGCTGGATGGAAGTGACCATCGGTCCCACGCTCGCCGGCCTGCCTGCGATGGCGATCCCGGCCGGCTTCTCGCAGGAGGCCGGCACGCGCAGCCTGCCGATGGGGCTGCAACTCATCGGCAGGCCCGGAGCCGACCTGGAGGTGCTGCGCATGGCGCACGGCTGGCACCAGGCCACGCCCTTCGCGGGTATGCGGCCACCGCTGCTGCAGCACGCGCACTGAGTTCCGGAACCCGACAACAAACAACACGAGGAGACAACCCATGCGCAGACGTTCACTGATCGGCGCCGGCCTTGCCGCCGGCCTCTCCACCCTGACCGGGCTCGCCGCGGCCCAGGGCCCGGCGGGCAAGACCCTGAGCCTGATCGTTCCCTACCCCGCCGGCGGTGGCTCCGACATCAATGCGCGGCTGGCCGCCCCCGAGTTCTCGCGGCTGCTGGGCCAGACCGCCATCGTCGACAACGTGCCCGGCGCCAGCGGATCGCTGGGCGTGATGAAGGCAGCCAACGCGCCCGCCGACGGCTCGGTGCTGCTGCTGGGCTCGCCGATGGAGCTGATGCTCACGCCGCTCACGCTCGCCAGCGCGCGCTACAAGGCGGAGGACTTCCGGCCCATCGGCGTGATGGCCGTCACCTCGATGGTTCTGCTGGCGCGCAAGGACCTCGGCGTGGGCAGCGTCGACGAACTGGTCGCGATGCTGCGCCGCCCCGACGCGAAGGAGCTGAGCTACGGCAGCATCGGCCCCGGCTCGCTCTACCACCTGCTGGGCGAGCGATTCACGCAGCAGACGGGCACGAAGATGCTGCACGTGCCCTACAAGGGCATGGCGCCGGTGGTCAACGACCTGCTGGGCGGGCAGATCGACCTGGTGTTCATGCCGCTGGCCGGCAACGTGCCCGACCTGCTCGACGCCGGCAAGGTCAAGGCGCTGGGCCTCGCGGCCAATGCGCCGCACGAGCGCTTCACGGCCATTCCGCTGATGCGCAACAGCAAGGGGCTGGAGGACTTCGTCTACAGCCTGTGGTCGGGCGTGCAGGTGTCGCAGCGCGTGCCCGAGGAAACGCAGCAGCGGCTGCACGCGGCCTTCAACCAGATGATGCAGAAGCCGGAGATCCGCCGCGGCATCGAACTCGGCGGCAGCAAGGTGCCGCCCGAGCAGCCGCTGGCCGAGCTGCGCCGCGCCTACCAGGCCGACGTGGAGCGCTATCGGGCGATCGCGAAGTCGGTGAACCTGCGGCCCGAGTGAGGCACGCAGGGCACCCCACGCCTTTTGCCAGTTTTCGATAACGCCGCCGGCGCGCGCGGAGAGACGATGCGGCCCAGCCTACCGTCAATCCTCCACACGCCAAGGAGCACCCCACCATGACCGCCGACTCTTTCCGCGAAGCCTCCGGCGCGCTCACGCGCCGCCAACTCGTCATCGGCGGCGGCGCGGCCGCGCTGGCCGGCGTGCCCGTGCTGGCCAATGCGCAGTCGAAGACCATCAAGATCGGCTACCTCACCACGCTGTCGGGCGTGCGCGCCAATTTCGGCGAGGCCGATCCGTGGAGCCTGGAGCGCGTGCGCGCCGCGCTGAAGGACGGGCTCAACATCGGCGGCACCAACTACAAGGTCGAGATCGTGGTTCGCGACACCCAGTCGGACGCCAACCGCGGCGCCACCATGTCGAGCGAGCTGCTGCTGCGCGAGAAGGTCGACCTGCTGCTGGTGCAGGACAGCGACGCCGCGCTGGCCGCCGGCCAACTCTGCGACGTCAACGGCGTGCCGATGGTCTCCACCATGGGTCCGTGGCAGGCCATCACCTTCGGGCGCGGCTCCACGCCGCAGAAGGGCTTTCCGTTCTCGTTCCACTTCTTCTGGGGTGCCGACGACGTGCTGAAGAACTTCTTCGGCATGTGGGAGCCGCTGAAGGTGGAACGCACGCTGGGCACTCTCTACATCGACAACGGCCCGGGTCACGCCTTCGCCGATCCGGCCACTGGCATCCCCAACGGCGCGAAGCAGCGCGGCTACAAGGAGACCAACGGCGGCTTCTTCAAGATCGCGACCGACGACTTCAGCAACCAGGTCTCCAGTTTCAAGGCGGCGCGCGCGAACATCGTCTCGGGCTTCGCCTATGCGAACCACTTCGCCACCTTCTGGAAGCAAGCTCAGCAGGCGGGCTACCGGCCCGAGGTGGTGACGATGGCCGCGGCCTTCCTGTTCCCGAGCGCGGTGGAGTCGCTGGGCGCGGCGGGCAACGGCATGTCGACCGAGATCTGGTGGACACCCAGCTTCCCGTTCAAGTCGTCGCTCACAGGCCAGAGCGCCAAGGCGCTGGCGGCCGACTGGGAAAGCAGCACCGGCAAGCAGTGGACGCAGCCCATCGGCTACGGCCACGCGCTGTTCGAAGTGGGCATCGCGGCGCTGAAGAACGCAAGCAACCCGAAGGACAAGAAGGCGGTGCGCGACGCGCTGGCCAACCTGCAGCTCGACTCGATCGTCGGACGCATCGACTTCAAGGGCAGCCCGATCAAAAGCGTGGCCGTCACGCCGATGGTGGCGGGCCAGTGGCGCAAGACGAAGGCCGGCGCCAAGTTTCCGTACGAGCTGGTCATCACGCACAACAGCACGGCGACGCAGATCCCGGTGGAAGACGAGCTGAAGCTGCTGTCGCAGCTCAAGTCCGCCTGAGCCTCCAACACACCCGCATGACCGGCTGCCTCGTCATCGAAGGCCTGTGCAAGCGCTACGGCGAGATCGTCGTGGCCGACGGGGTCTCGCTCTCGCTCGCGCGCGGCGAGTGCCTGGGCGTGGTCGGGCCCAACGGCGCGGGCAAGAGTTCGCTTTTCAACCTGATCACCGGCGTGGCCGTGCCCAATGCCGGCAGCATCAAGCTCGAAGGCCGTGAACTGGTGGGCTTGCGCGCCGACGTGCGCGCGCGGCTGGGCGTTGCGCGCGCCTTCCAGATCCCGCAGCCCTTCGCGCACCTGAGCGCCTACGAGAACGCACTGGCGGCCGCGAGCTTCGCAGCGCGGCTGCCGCGCGCGCAGGCCGAACGCGAGGCCTGGGCGGTGCTGGAGCGCACCGGGCTGGCCGATCGTGCCGACACGCCTGCCGGCCGCCTGCCGCTGCTGGACCGCAAGCGGCTGGAGCTGGCCAAGGGCCTCGCGGCGCGGCCGCACCTGCTGCTGCTCGACGAGATCGCCGGAGGCCTGACCGAAGCCGAAGTGCAGGTGCTGGTGGCGCTCGTGCTGGAGCTCAAGAAGGACGTGGCGATGATCTGGATCGAGCACATCGCGCAGGCGCTGATGGCGGCGGCCGACCGCATCATGGTGCTGAACTTCGGCCGCAAGCTGCTGGAGGACGCGCCCGCCGCCGCGATGGACAGCCGCGAGGTGCGCGAGATCTACATGGGCGTGGGAGAAGAAGCCACGGAAACCCTGGAGGCCGGTCATGCCACTGCTTGAGGTGCGCGAGCTGTGCAGCCACTACGGCGACCTGCAGGCGCTGTTCGACCTGTCGCTCGACGTGGGCGAAGGCGAGGCCACCGCGCTGATCGGCGCCAACGGGGCGGGCAAGTCGACGCTGATCCGCGCCATCGCGGGACTGGGCCGTCGCAGCCGGGGCGCAATCCGCTTTGACGGGCAGGCCATCGAGGCCGAGCCGGCCGAGCGCATCGCGCACCGCGGCATCGCGCTGGTGCCCGAGGGGCGCATGCTGTTTCCCTCGCTCACCGTGGAGGAAAACCTGCGCATGGGTGCGCTGAGCCAGCGGCCCGGCCACTGGTCGCTGACGACGGTGTATGCGCTGTTCCCGATCCTGCGCGAGTTCCGCCACCGGCCGGCCACGCAACTGTCGGGCGGCCAGCAGCAGATGGTGAGCATCGGCCGCGCGCTCATGGCCAATCCGCGCCTCATGCTGTGCGACGAGATCTCGCTGGGCCTGGCGCCGGTGGTGATCGAGCAGATCTACCGCGCGTTCGTCGACATCCGCGCGCAGGGCACGGCATTGCTGATCGTGGAGCAGGACGTGACCCGCGCCTGCCGCATCGCGCAGCGCGTGTACTGCCTGCTCAAGGGGCGCGTGACGCTGGCGGGGCGCGCGAGCGACTTCAGCGCGCAGCAAATAGCCAACGCGTACTTCGGAAGCACATGAAGTTCTCCCCCAGGCTCCCCTCGCTTCGCGAGGTCCGCCAACCCCCTCGCCGGGGGCGCACCCGGTGGCCCGGCAAAGCCGGCTCCACGGGCGCCCGAGAACGGGCCGGCCATGCGGCCTTTGGATCTTTTGCATCGTCGGCGAGGCGAAGTGTTGTGGCCGTGGATCACTAAGAAGGGAAATTCATGGCCTGGATCGAAACCATCATCAACGGCGTGCTGCTCGGCGGCCTCTATGCGCTCTTCGGCCTCGGGCTGGCGCTGGTCTTCGGCGTGATGCGCATGGTCAACCTCGCGCACGGCGAGTTCGTGGTGCTGGCCGCCTACTTCGCTGTGTTCCTGGCGGCGCAGTTTCCGGGCGTGTCGCCGCTGCTCTTCATCGTGCCGGTGGGGCTGGCGGCCTTCGGCACCGGCTACCTGCTGCAGCGGCTGCTGCTGAACCGCGCCGTCGCCACCGACGATCCGCTCACGCCGGTGCTGGTGACCTTCGGCATCGCGGTGGTGCTGCGCAACCTGATGGCAGAGCTCTTCGGCGCCGATCCGCGCGCGCTCGACGGCGGCGCGCTGGCCACGGCCGGCTTCGAGATCGGCGGGCTGCGCATCGGCTGGTATCCGGTGCTGGTGCTTGTGCTCGCGGTGCTGGCCTTCGGCGCGCTGCAGTGGCTGCTCCAGCGCTCGCGCTTCGGCCTGATCGTGCGCGCCACCTCCGACCACCGCGAGATCGTGCGCACGATGGGCGTGCGGCCGGCCCACGTGTACGGCGTGGTGATGGGGCTGTCGCTGGCCTTCGCGTCGGTGGCGGGGCTGCTGCTCGCGCTGCGCACCTCGTTCACGCCGTTCTCGGGCGTGGAGCGGCTGCTGGGTGCCTTCGAGGTGGTCATCATCGGCGGCATGGGTTCATTCCGGGGCGCGCTTGCCGGCGGCATCACGCTGGGCGTGGCACAGCTCGCCGGCCAGCGGCTCGATTCCAATGCGGGCGCGCTGTATGCGCACCTGTTGTTCTTCGTGGTGCTGATGGTGCGTCCCAACGGCATCGCAGGCCCGCGCTCCTGATCGGCGAACTCCATGCGTGACCGCTCTTCTCCCGTTCCCTGGATCTGCTTCGCCATCGCCGCGGCGGCCATCGCCTTCGCGCCCGCGGTGGCCGACGGCGGCACGCTGCGCCTTCTGAGCGAAGTGCTCGTCACGCTGGCGATGGCCCAGATGTGGAACCTGCTGGCCGGCTACACGGGGCTGGTGTCGATGGGTCACCAGGCCTTCGTGGGCATCGGGGCCTACCTGCTGTTCATCGCGTCCGACCGGCTCGGCATCTCGCCCTACTGGATGGTGCCGGTGGCCGGCGCGGGTGCGGCGCTACTGGCGGCCGTGGTGGCGCCGCTGATGTTCCGGCTGCGCGATGCCTACTTCTCGATCGGCATGTGGGTGCTGGCCGAGATCGTGCGGCTGCTGGTGGCGAAGTTTCCGCTCTTCGGCGGCGAATCGGGCGTGCCACTGCAGGCGGTGCGGCTGGTGGAGGCCGAGAGCTTCCAGCAGAACGCGTTCTGGATCTCGGGTGCCATCGGTCTGGCGGCCGTGGCCGGGGTCTACCTGCTGATGCGCTCGCCCTTCGGCCTCGGGCTGATGGCGGTGCGCGACAACGAGCTGGCGGCCACCAGCATCGGCGTGAACGTGTGGCGCAACCGCTTCATCGCCTTCGTGCTCTCGGGGCTGGGCTTCGGGCTGGCGGGCGCGGCGCACTTCATGGGCACGATGTTCGTCTCGCCCGACTCGGCCTTCGACATCAACTGGGTGGTGACCGCGATGTTCATCGTCATCATCGGCGGCATCGGGACCATCGAGGGGCCGCTGATCGGCGCGGTCATCTACTTCGGGCTGCGCGAACTGTTCAACACCTGGTTCGCGATGTCGGGCGGCTGGTACCTGATCGCCATGGGCTGCATCGCGGTGACGGTGATGCTGCTGGCGCCGCGCGGCCTGTGGGGCCTGGCGCGCGAACGCTGGGGCTGGCGCGGGCTGAGCGTGCAGCGCCATCCGCCGTCGCGCGAGCACACTGCGCATTCTTCTGCTTCCGATTTTTCTTCTTCCCTCCCTTCCGAATCCACGCGAGGACGCACCGCATGAAGACCGCCACCACCGCCTTCTTTCACGACGAACGCACCTTCTGGCACGTGCCGGGCGGCCTGCATGCGCTGTTCCTGCCCGTGGGCGGCTGGGTGCAGCCCATGGCCGGCAGCGGCATGGCGGAGTCGCCCGACTCCAAGCGCCGCATCAAGTCGCTGATGGACGTGTCCGGCCTGAGCGCTCGGCTCGACCTGCTGGGCGCACCGATGGCCACCGAGGAAGACCTGCGGCGCGTGCACCCCGCGAGCTACCTGGAGAAGTTCAAGGCCGCCAGCGACGCCGGCGGCGGCGACCTGGGCGAGGTCGCGCCCTTCGGGCCGGGCAGCTATGAGATCGCGAAGCTGTCCACCGGGCTGGCCATCGCCGCGATGGACAGCGTGCTGCAGGGCCGCCACCGCAACGCCTTCGCGCTGACGCGCCCGCCAGGCCACCATTGCCTGCGCGAGCACAGCATGGGCTTCTGCCTGTTCAACAACATCGCGGTGGCCATCGAGACCATGAAGGCACGCCACAAGCTCGGCCGCGTGGCTGTGATCGACTGGGACGTGCACCACGGCAACGGCACGCAGGCGATCTTCTACGACCGCCCCGACGTGCTGACTCTGTCGCTGCACCAGGAGAACTGCTTTCCGCCCGGCTACAGCGGCGCGGAAGACCGTGGCGAGGGCGAAGGACTGGGCTTCAACGTCAACATTCCGCTGCAGCCCGGCGGCGGCCACAACGCCTACATGTATGCCTTCGAGCGCATGGTGACGCCGGTGATCGACCGCTTCAGGCCCGAGTTGATCGTGGTGGCGAGCGGGCTGGACGCCAACGGCGTGGACCCGCTGGCGCGGATGCAGCTGCATCCGGAGTCGTTCCGCCAGATGATGCGGCAGGTCAATGCGCTGGCCGCCAAGCATTGCGACGGGCGGGTGGTGGTAGTGCACGAGGGCGGCTACTCGGAAGCCTGCGTGCCGTTCTGCGGGCTGGCGGTGGTGGAGGAGCTCTCGGGGCACCGCACGGAGGTGCAAGACCCGTTCAGTGAGTTCTTCGGGCTGCAGCAGCCTTCGGCGCGCTTCGATGCGTTCCAGCGGGGGCTGATCGACGAGATGGCGACGCTGCACGGTATCTGAACGCAGCGGCGGCGCGATCGGCACGCGAATCGCGGTCTAATCGCAGTCATGTGCCAATTGCTAGGGATGAACTGCAACACGCCGACCGACGTGACCTTCAGCTTCACGGGGTTCGCGCAACGCGGCGGCCGCACCGACCACCACGCCGACGGCTGGGGCATCGCGTTCTTCGAGGATCGCGGGCTGCGGCACTTCGTCGATCACCAGCCGGCGAGCGAATCGCCGGTGGCGGACCTGATCCGGCGCTACCCGATCCAGAGCCGCAACGTCATCGCGCACATCCGCAAGGCGACGCAGGGCGAGGTCAACCTGCAGAACTGCCACCCGTTCGTGCGCGAGCTGTGGGGGCGCTACTGGGTGTTCGCCCACAACGGCGACCTGAAGGAATTCCGTCCGCGCCTGCACGGCAACTTCCACCCGGTGGGCAACACCGACAGCGAGCACGCCTTCTGCTGGATCATGCAGGAGCTGGCCAAGTCGCACGCGGGCGTGCCGAGCATCGAGGAGCTGACGCTCACGCTGCGCGAACTGGCGCCGCAGCTCGCGGGCCACGGCACCTTCAACTTCATGCTGTCCAACGGGCAGGCGCTGTGGGCGCACGCCTCGACCAACCTCTGGTACGTGGAGCGCCGCCATCCCTTCGTGACGGCGCAGCTGTCGGACGAAGACCTCGAGATCGACTTCGCGCAGCACACCACGCCCAACGACCGCGTCGCCGTGGTCGTGACCGCGCCCCTGACGACCAACGAGACGTGGACCCAGTTCGCTCCGGGCGAGCTGCAGGTGTTCGTGGACGGGCAGCGCGTCGGGCGCTGAAGGCGCCTGGAGCCGAGTCAGTCTTTTGACTGACACTTTTTAGCAACATTGCAAGAAAGTATCGACGGTCGGGCTCATACGAGTAAACAATAACGGTTCTCATTTGCATATCTGAACCGTCCATGCCCGCTCATTTCTTCCATCTCCGGCCTTCCGTGGTCGCAACGCTGCTCGCGCTCAATGCCGCGGCGGCCCTGGCCCAAACCACCACGGCGGAGCCGGCCGCTGCTGCGGTGTCGA
Organism: Variovorax gossypii; assembly: GCF_003965815.1. GTDB lineage: Bacteria > Pseudomonadota > Gammaproteobacteria > Burkholderiales > Burkholderiaceae_C > Variovorax > Variovorax gossypii. The sequence goes on from NZ_RXOE01000010.1 coordinate 133,636, forward strand.
GCGGCACGCTGTCGACGGTGACCGTCGAGGCCAGCGCCGACGCATCGGCCGAGGGCCTGACCAAGCCTTATGCCGGCGGCCAGGTGGCGCGCGGCGGGCGGGTCGGCATCCTGGGCAACCAGGACATGATGAGCACGCCTTTCTCGAGCAACAACTACACGAACGAGCTGATCCAGGACCAGCAGGCCAAGAGCGTGGCCGACGTGCTGCTGAACGACCCGTCGGTGCGCCAGGCCCGCGGCTTCGGCAACTTCCAGGAGCTCTACGTGGTGCGCGGCTTCCCCGTGTACTCCGACGACGTGTCGTACAACGGCCTCTACGGCATGCTGCCGCGCCAGTACATCGCCTCGGAATTCTTCGAGCGCGTGGAAGTGTTCCGCGGCGCCAACACCTTCCTGAACGGTGCCGCCCCCGGCGGCAGCGGCATCGGCGGCGCGATCAACCTGCTGCCGAAGCGTGCTCCCAACGAGCCGCTCACCCGCGTCGGCTTCGGCGTGCAGACCGGCGGCCAGGGCTTCGTCAACCTCGACCTCGCGCGCCGCTTCGGCCCCGACGACAGCCTGGGCGTGCGCGTGAACGCGGTGCGCCGCGAAGGCGGCACGGGCGTGAAGAACGAGAGCCAGCAGCTCAGCGCCTTCGGCATCGGCCTCGACTGGCACAACCGCAACGTGCGCCTGTCGGCCGACTTCGGCTACCAGGACTACGACCTGAAGGACGGCCGCCCGAGCCTGACGCCCTCTTCCACGCTGCCGATTCCGCGCGCGCCCGACGCCCGCACCAACTTCGCACAGCCCTGGACCTACTCGAAGGAAAAGGACAAGTTCGCCACCTTCCGCGGCGAAGTCGACATCACCGACAACATCACGGCCTGGGCCGCCGGCGGCGTGCGCCGCAGCGACGAGGACAACGTGCTGTCGAACCCGACGCTCACCGACGCCTTCGGCAACACCAGCAACACGCGCTTCAGCAACACCCGCAAGGATCGCATCGGCACCGCCGAGATCGGCGTGCGCGGCAACTTCGCCACCGGCCCGGTGAAGCACACCGTGGTGGTCTCGGCGGCCAAGTACAGCAACGACCGCGACAACGCCTACGCCATCTCGGCGCAGAGCGTGCGCAACAACATCTACACGCCGTACGCCTCGCCCTACCCGGTCGCCAACGGCGCCTTCGTGGGCAACACGCTGGACAACCCGCGCCTGACCGACAAGATCGACACCTCGAGCGTGGCCATTGCCGACACCATGTCGTTCATGGACGACCGCCTGCTGGTCACGCTCGGCGCGCGCCGCCAGACCATCGAGCAGACCAGCTTCGCCTACAACACGCTCAAACAGACGAGCACCTACGACAAGAGCAAGACCACGCCGGTCGCAGGAGTCGTGTTCAAGATCACTCCGACCGTCTCGGCCTACGCCAACTACATCGAAGGCCTGGTCAAGGGCAACGTCGCGGGCACCACCGTGAACAACCGTCCGGTGACCAATGCCGGCGAAATCTTCGCGCCCTATCAGGCCAAGCAGAAGGAAATCGGCGTCAAGTACGACGGCGGCACGCTCGGCGCCAGCGCTGCGTTCTTCACCACCGACCAGCCCACCTACTACTACTCGGGCCAGACCTACGGCCTCTACGGCAAGCAGCGCAACCAGGGCCTGGAGTTCTCGGTGTTCGGCCAGCCCGCCAAGGGCCTGCGCCTGCTCGGCGGCCTGACGCTGCTCGACGCCAAGCAGAAGAACACGCAAGGCGGCGCCACCGACGGCCTGACCGCCATCGGCGTGGCCAAGCAGCAGGCCAATCTCGGCGCCGAATGGGACGTGCCCGGCGTGCGCAACCTGTCGCTGAATGCCCGCGTGCTCTACACCTCGAAGCAGTACGCCAACGCCACCAACACGCAGTCGGTGCCGTCGTGGACGCGCGTCGACGTGGGCGCGCGCTACCTGGTCGATCTCGGCAACGGCCGCCTGCTCACGCTGCGCGCACGCATCGACAACCTGTTCAACAAGTCGTACTGGGCTTCGGTGGGCGGCACGCAGGGCAGCAACTACCTGGTGCTGGGTGCGCCGCGCACCTTCGCGGTGAGCGGCACGATCGACTTCTGATCGAACGCTGAGGTAGCGTCAGCGGCCCTGCTGGCGCAGGGTCGCCTCGAGCGCATCGATGAACATCGCCGGCACGTCGAAGCCGGTCTGCTCGGTGATTTCCTGGAAGCAGGTCGGGCTGGTCACGTTGATCTCGGTGACCGAGTCGCCGATCACGTCGAGCCCGATCAGCAGCAGCCCGCGCGGCGCCAGCGCGCGGCCCACGGTCTCGGCGATCTCGCGGTTGCGCGGCGTGAGCGGCTGCGCCACGCCCTTGCCGCCCGCGGCCAGGTTGCCGCGCACCTCGGTGCCCTGCGGAATGCGCGCCAGCACGAAGGGCGCCGGCTCGCCGGCAATGATGAGGATGCGCTTGTCGCCCTGCGAGATCTCGGGCACGAAGCGCTGCACCATGATGGTTTCGGCGCCGTCCTTGTTGAGCGTCTCGACGATGGAGCCGAGGTTCAGCGCATCCTGCTTCACGCGGAAGATGCCCATGCCGCCCATGCCGTCGAGCGGCTTCAGGATGATGTCGCCGTGCTCGGCGTGGAAGTCGCGCACGGCCTGCGCGCTGCGCGTCACCAGCGTGGGCGTGACGAACTGCGGAAACTCCATGATCGCCAGCTTCTCGGGATGGTCGCGCAGCGCGCGCGGCTTGTTCACCACGTGCGCGCCTTCCCGCTCGGCCTGCTCCAACAGGTGCGTAGCGTAGATGTACTCGGCGTCGAAGGGCGGGTCCTTGCGCATGAGCACGGCGTCGAAGTCCTTCAGCGCCTTGGCCTCGGTGATGTCGATGCGGTACCAGTCCTTCGCGTCGCCGGTCAGCGTGATCTGCTGAACCGTGGCCGTGACCACGCCGCCCGATTTCCACTGGATGTCCTGCGGCAGGCAGGCTGCGATGCGGTAGCCGCGACGCTGCGCCTCGCGCATCATCGAGAAGGTCGTGTCCTTGTAGATCTTGAAGTGATCGAGCGGATCGGCGACGAAGAGGATGTTTTTCATCAGGCGTTCTTTCTTGCGTTGCCGGGGCGCGGCGGCCATTGGCATGGATGTCGGGGCGCGATGTTGCCGGAAGCGGCGATGTCCTTGCCGGCGGGGGCTTTTTTCTCTTCAGCCCGCCGCGGCCAGCCGGGCCGCGCAACGCGCATCGGGTGATTGTGCCGGGAGCTCGCAGGCGCAGGATTGTCAACAATCTGAGACCCATAACGTCAACCATCCGGCACGGGAATTGCGTGCCTGCGACTGCGACAACTCCCGGAGAACCTCGTGGACACATCCTTTTCGCAAGGCGGCCCCGCGCTCGATCCCGCCGCCGTGGTCGACGAATTCCTGCGCCTGGTGATGATTCCGGACCCGCAGTCGGCCTCGCGCTTCACCGCGCCCGACATCCGCATCCGCTTCACCGGCAATCGCCCGATGCATGCGCCTGCCGACACCTCGGCCTTCAATGCAAAGCGCTATGCATGGGTGAAGAAGAAGATCGAGCGCACCGAAACGGTGGCCGGCGGCACGCCCGAGGAAACGGTGGTCTACAGCCTCGGCACGCTCTACGGCGCATGGCCCGACGGCACGGCCTTCGAGGGCAACCGCTATGTCGACCGCTACGTGGTGCGCCACGGCCTGATCGTGCAGATGGACGTCTGGAACGACAGCGCCGAATGGCTGCTGGTGCGCGCCGGCCTCGCGGTGCTGTGAGGCCACCGGCATGAGCACGCGCTGGCCCGACCGGCTGCCCACGCACGACCGCTTCGACTACCGGCCCATCACGCGGCGGCCCGACTACACCTGGCCGAACGGCGCGCGGCTGGCGGTGTACATAGGCTTCAACGTCGAGCACTTCGCCTTCGGGGACGGGCTGGGCGCATGCATCGGCCCCGCCTCGCCGCAGCCAGACGTGCTCAACCACGGCTGGCGCGAGTACGGCAATCGCGTCGGCGCGTGGCGCTGCCTCGAGCTGTTCGACGCGCTCGCGTTGCCGACCGGCGCGCTCGTCAACACAGCGCTGTACGACCACTGCCCGGAGCTGGTCCAGGCGCTGGTGGCGCGCGGCGACGAACTGATCGGCCACGGCCACAGCAATGCGGAACGCCAGGGCGTGCTCGACGAGGAGCACGAGCGCGCGCTGCTGATGCGCTGCCGCGAGCGCATGCTGCGCGAAAGCGGGCAGGCGCCCGCGGGCTGGCTTTCGCCGTGGATCTCCGAAAGCGCCCTCACGCCCGACCTGCTGGCCGAGACCGGCTACGGCTACACGCTCAACTGGTGCCACGACGACCAGCCGCTGCGCATGCGCACGCGCGGCGGCGGTTCGCTGTGGTCGGTGCCGTACCCGCAGGAGCTCAACGACATCCCGATGATCGTCGGCCGCCTGATGGACGCCAGGGACTTCAGCGCCATGGTGGTCGACAACTTCGAGGAAATGCTCGATCAGTCACGCGCGCAGCCGCTGGTGATGGGCGTGGCGCTGCATCCGTACATCGTGGGGCAGCCCTACCGGCTGAGACACCTGCGCACCGCGCTGGCGCGCCTGGCTCAGGCGCGGGACCGGGGCGATATCTGGTTCACCACGCCGGGGGCGATCGCCTCGCATGTGGGCGAGATCGAGAGGGAGCGGCCAGGGGAGTTCGGCTGAGCCGCGCACCCGGCCTCAGATCTCGATCTTCGAGCCCAGCTCCACCACCGCGTTGTTCGGCAGCCCCAGGAAGGCGGCCGCCCCGCTCGCGTTGTGGTGCATCTGCGCGAACAGCTTCTCGCGCCACGGCGCCATGCCGCTGCCCAGCGTGGGAATGACGACGTCGCGCGACAGGAAGTAGCTGGTGGTCATCTGCTCGAGCTGGCAGCCGCGCATGCGGGCGTTCTCGAGCGCGCGCGGCAGGTCGATGTCGTTCTTGAAGCCGTAGTGCACGATGATCTGCCAGCAGTGGTGGCCCAGTGCCTCGATCTCGATGCGCTTGTCCATCGGGATCCACGGCACCTCGTGGTTGCGCACGGTGACGAACATGTTCTGCTCGTGCAGCACCTTGTTGTGCTTGAGGTTGTGCAGCAGCGCATTCGGCACCACGCCCGGCTCGGCCGTGAGGAACACCGCCGTGCCGTCGACGCGCGCGGGCGGGCTCACGAACACCGAATCGAGAAACGACTTCAGGTCGATGGCGTCGGCGTGCTGCGCCTCGCCCATCAGGCGGCGGCCTTCCTTCCACGTGATCATCAGCGTGAAGACGAAGCCGCCGATCAGCAGCGGGAACCAGCCGCCCTCGAAGAGCTTGAGCAGGTTCGACGCGAAGAACAGGAAGTCGACGATGAAGAAAAGCGCGGTGGAGCCGATGCACAGCGCCAGCGGCAGCTTCCACGCGTAGCGGATCACGAAGAAGGTCAGCACCGTGGTGATCAGCATGTCGGTGGTCACGGCGATGCCGTAGGCCGCGGCCAGGCTGCTCGACGAACGGAACATGACCACTGCCAGCACGATGGCCACGAACAGGCCCCAGTTGACCAGCGGAATGTAGATCTGCCCCGCCGTGCGCACGCTGGTGTGCTCGATGTTCAGGCGCGGCAGGTAGCCCAGCTGGATGACCTGGCGCGTGACGCTGAAGGCGCCGGTGATGAGGGCCTGCGACGCGATCACGGTCGCGGCGGTGGCAAGCAGCACCAGTGGAATGAGCGCCCATTCGGGCGCCATCATGAAGAACGGGTTCTTCACCGCCTCGGGGTTCTCCAGCAGCAGCGCGCCCTGGCCGAAGTAGTTGAGCGTGAGCGCCGGCATCACCACCGAGAACCACGCGATGCGGATCGGGCTCTTGCCGAAGTGGCCGAGGTCGGCGTACAGCGCTTCGGCGCCGGTCACGCACAGCACGGTGGCGCCAAGCAGGATGAAGCTGGTGCCCGGGTTGTCCCACATGAACTTCAGCGCGTAGAACGGGTTCAACGCCTTCAAGATCTCGGGGTGGTGCAGGATCTGCGACACGCCGAGCACGGCGATCGCGAGGAACCAGGTCAGCGTGATCGGCCCGAAGAACTTGCCGATGCCCGCGGTGCCGCGCTTCTGCACCACGAACAGGCAGAACAGCACGACCAGCGTGAGCGGAATGACGTAGTGCGTGAAGTGCGGCGACACCACTTCCAGGCCCTCGACCGCCGAGAGCACCGAGATGGCCGGGGTGATGACCCCGTCGCCGTAGAAGAGCGATGTGCCGAAGATACCGACCACCAGCAGCAGGTGGCGCAGCCTGGGCTTGTCGGCCACCGCGCGGGAGGCCAGCGCCAGCATGGCGACCAGGCCGCCCTCGCCTTCGTTGTCGGCGCGCAGCACGAGCACGACGTACTTTATGGACACGATGACCGTGAGCGTCCAGAAGAACATCGAGAGGATGCCGTAGACGTTCTCGACGGTGAAAGGCACGTGGCCGTGGCCGAACACTTCCTTGACGGCGTACAGCACGCTGGTGCCGATGTCGCCATAGACGACGCCGATGGCGCCGACGATCAGGCCGGCTGAGAGATTTTTGGGGGCTGACACGAGGTCGATGGGAAAAGGACAGGCTGCTGGAATCGACGCGTCAGTCAGGCACGCCGGGGTGCGAAAGGCGAACTTTAGTCCACCTTCTTGCCCTCCCGCCCTTTTGTTTCCGTTGCTGTGGGGCCGCTATTTTGCCGTTGCCCGCCGCCTAGGCAAGCCGCCCCCGGCAATCATTCGTAGATTTCGGCGTCCGGATCGGTCGCTTCCATCTCGTAGCTGGCGGCCACCATGGCCAGCCGACCGACCACGCCGTACATGTAGAAGCGGTTGGGTGCACTAGCGCCAGGCTTGGCTCCCGGCTGTGGCAAGTGCGCACTTTCAGAAAAGGCCAGCGGCACGAAGCTCGCGCCCGGCAGCTTCAGGTTCTCGTCGGCGGCGCGCTCGGAATGCACGCGGTAGAAGCCCCCGACCACATAACGGTCCATCATGTAGACCACCGGCTCGGCCACGCCGTTGTGCACGCGCTCGTTGGTGAGCACGCCTTCCTGGACGATCAGCTCAGTGGGCTCGCGCAGGTCGCGGCCAGCACCCGTCCTGGCGGCTGGGGCAATGCTGGCGGCGCCGGTACGCGGCTTGCCGATCAGCGCCTCGACGTCCTTGGCGTCACGAACCGTCACCACGCCCGGGCTGCCGCTTCCGCTGTGGCCACCCTTGACGACCACGAAGGGCTTCTCGTTGATGCCGTATTCCTTGTACTTGCGACGCACCTTGGTCAGCACCGCGTCCACATGGCTCGTGAGCACGTCGATGCCGCGGCCCTCGGCCACGTCCACGCCTTCGGCCCGCGCATAGATCGGGTTGATGAGCCACGGGTCGATGCCCAGCAGCTTGCCGAAGCGCTTGGACAGCTCCTCGTAGCTGTGCAGGTGGTTGCTCTTGCGGCGAACCGACCAGCCCGCGTGCAGCGGCGGCAGCAGGTACTGCTCGTGCAAGTCCTCGAGGATGCCGGGAGTTCCTGCCGAAAGCTCGTTGTTAAGGAGAATTGTGCAGGGATCGAAATTCTTCAGCCCCAGCCGACGCTTGCTGCGCACGACCGGCTCGAGCGTCACGGTCTCGCCGTTCGGCAGTTCGATCTTCTTGGGCGACTTGATGGCCGGATCGATCGACCCGATGCGCACATTGAGCCCCGCCATGTGGAAGATGCGCACGAGTTGCGCGACGTTGGCGAGATAAAAGGTATTTTTGGAATGATTTTCCGGAATGACGAGCAGATTGCGCGCCTCCGGGCAGATCTTCTCGATGGCCGCCTGCGCTGCCTGAACCGCCAGCGGCAGCATTTCCTTGGTGAGGTTGTTCCAGCCGCCCGGAAAGAGGTTGGTGTCGACCGGCGCCAGCTTGAAGCCCGCGTTGCGGATGTCGACGGCGCTGTAGAACGGCGGCGTGTGCTCCATCCACTCGAGCCGGAACCAGCGCTCGATGGCGGGCATCGAGTCGAGCACCCGCTGCTCCAGTTCGTTGATCGGGCCGGTCAGGGCGGTGACTAGATGCGGAACCATGCGGCGGCCTTGTTGGTTTTGTGCTTAAAGGTGGAGCGGAATTCTAGGATTTGGGGATGTACGCCCCAATGACAAGGCCGCGCGCGGACGCATCGAACCCGGGCATCAGCTCCGGACTTCGCCTTGCCCCAGCACCACGTACTTGAGCGAGGTCAGTCCTTCGATGCCCACCGGGCCGCGCGCATGGAACTTGTCGGTGCTGATGCCGATTTCGGCACCCAGCCCGAACTCGAAGCCGTCCGCGAAGCGTGTGCTCGCATTGACCATCACGCTGGCCGAATCGACCTCGCGCAGGAAGCGCTGGGCATGCACGTGGTCGCGCGTCACGATGGCGTCGGTGTGGTGGCTCGAGTAGCGGTTGATGTGGGCGATGGCCTCGTCCACGCCGGCCACCACCTTGATGCTGATGACCGCGGCGAGGTATTCCTCCGACCAGTCGGACTCGACCGCATCGACCACCTTGGCCTTCGGATCGAGCGCGCCGTCGGCCCGCAGGATGGCGGCCGCCGCCGGGTCGCAGCGCATTTCCACGCCCTTGGCCGCGAAGATGGCGGCGATCTCGGGCAGGAAGTCGTCAGCCACCGCGGCCGACACCAGCAGGCCTTCGGCGGCGTTGCAGGGGCTGTATTTCTGAGTCTTGGCGTTGTCGACGATGCGAAGCGCCATGTCGAACTCGGCCGAGTCGTCCACGTAGACGTGGCAATTGCCGTCCAGGTGCTTGATGACCGGCACCTTGGCGTCGCGGCTGATGCGCTCGATCAGGCCCTTGCCGCCGCGCGGGATGATCACGTCGACGAACTCGGGCATGGCGATCAGCCGGCCCACGGCCTCGCGGTCGGTGGTCTGCACCAGCTGCACAGCCTCGACCGGCAGCCCGGGCTCGGCCAGCGCCTCGGACACGAGCAGCGCCAACGCCTTGTTCGATTCGATGGCTTCCGAGCCGCCGCGCAGGATGGCGGCATTGCCGCTCTTGATCGCCAGGCTCGCGGCCTCGATGGTCACGTTGGGCCGGCTCTCGTAGATCATGCCGAAGACGCCGATCGGCACGCGCATCTGGCCGACGCGGATGCCGCTGGGCTGCTGCTTCATGCCGATGATCTCGCCGATCACGTCGGCCATGCCGGCGAGCTGCTCGCAGCCCTGGGCAACCGTCTCGATGACCTTGGGCGTGAGCTTGAGGCGGTCGACCATCGGCGCCGAGAGGCCGGCGGCCGTGGCGCGCTCCAGGTCCTTCTGGTTGGCCACGGAAAGCACCGGGCCGGCTTCGCGCAGGCGGCGGGCCAGCGCCTTCAGCGCCGTGTTCTTGCTGGCCGCATCGGCACGAGCCATGAGGAATGCGGCGGTCTTGGCTTGCAGGCCTAGCGCCTGCATGTGTTCGCTTACGTTGAACGCGTTCATCCGCGTATTTTCCCACGCCGACCCCGGCCCGGCTGGCGCAGGTCTTTTGGTGGCTGGAGCCGCCCGTACCGGCCGGACCGGCAGCTCAGGCGCGCCGCGCCGCGCCGCCGCAGGCGCGGCACAGCATCAGCGCGAGCCGCTGCAGGGCCTGCCAGCCGCTGGCTGGCCAGTCGGGCTGCTTCAGGCCCTTCACGATGCCGTCCACCACGTGCGCAGCGCGCAGCAGGCGGGCCAGCATGCGGTCGTCCAGCCGGGGCAGCACGCGCTCGAAGGCGCGCTCGCGCGGTCCCCAGATGCGGTTCTCGCGCAGCGCCATGGGCAGCGGGCGGCCCGAGGCCATGGCGTCCTTCACGCGCTTGAGGGCGCGGATGTCTTCGGCGATGGCGTAATGCACCAGCACCTCGGCCTCGCCCTCGGCCTGCAGGCCGTCGAGCATGCGCGCCACGCGCTGGGGGTTGCCGGCCAGCACCGCCTCGGACAGCTTGAACACGTCGTAGCGCGCCACGTTGTTGACCGCGCCCTCGACCTGCTCCCAGCTCAGCTCGCCGGCCGGGTGCAGCAGCGCGAGCTTCTGGATCTCCTGGTGCGCCGCGAGCAGGTTGCCCTCCACGCGGTCGGCGAAGAACTGCAGCGTGCGCTGGCCTTCGTCGCCGGGCATCACGCGCTGGCCCTGCTGGCCCAGCCGCTGCGCGATCCACTGCGGCAGCGCGTTGCGCTCGATGGGGTCGACCTGGATGCTCGCGCCGTTGTTCTCCAGCGCAGAGAACCAGGCGCCGGTGCGCGTGGCCTTGTCCAGCCTGGGCAACATCACCAGCGTGAGCGTGCTGTCGTTGCCGGGCGCCGATTCGGCCAGCTGCTGCAGGGCCGCGCTGCCGTCCTTTCCGGGCTTGCCCGAGGGGATGCGGATCTCGACGATCTGCTTGTCGGCGAACAACGAAAGCGAGCCCCCGGCCGCGAGCACCGCGCTCCAGTCGAAGTGCGCGCCGGCCACGGTGTACGAGCTGCGCTCGGTGTAGCCCTGCGCGCGCGCGGCGGTACGGATGGCATCGGCCGCCTCCTGCGCGAGCAGCGGCTCGTCGCCGTGGATCGTGTAGAGCGGCTTCAGGCCCTTCTGCAGATGGGCCCCGAGCTGAGCGCTGGCAAGTTGCATGGAAAAGAAAGAGCCGGCCTCAGATTTCCTTGACCGCCGCCAGCCGGCGCATCAGCTGCTGCGCAATGTCCGACTGCATGTCGCGGAACAGCAGGTCGGCTTCGCCTTCCTTGGCCAGCGCGTTGGTCTCGTTGAAGCTCAGGTCTCGCGTCTGCGAGACGTCGGTGGGCGGCAGCAGGTCCTTGCCGCCCGGCGTACGCAGCTTGAAGCGCACCTTCAGCTGCAGCTGCAGTTCGCGCACCAAGCCGGCCGAATTGGTCGAAATGACGATGCGGTTGCGATCCTCGCTCAGGATCTCGAGCACCACGTCGGCCTTGGAGGCGTCCTCTCCCGACAGCACCGTCACCGAGCCGGTCGCCCGCAGCTCACGCCTGATCTGGTTGATGATGGCCGAGTTGCCCGACACCGACAGCGACTTGAACGCGAAGACGGGAGCCTTGCGCAGCTCGAAGCCGCAGCCGGCCAGACCGAGCGAGGCACCGGCCGCCGTCAGTCCGAGAAGAAAGCCGCGGCGCGGCAGCGAGACATTGCGAGTGTTCATGCTTGCTTGGTTGATTGAGTCGTTCGTTCGGCGGTTCAGATGACCACGTTGACCAGGCGGCCCGGAACCACGATCACGCGCTTGGCGGATGCCCCCTCGGCGAAGGCCACGAAGTCGTCGCAGGCGAGCGCGAGCTTCTCGATCTCGTCCTTCGAGGCGCCGGCCGGCACGCTGAGCTTGCCGCGCAGCTTGCCGTTGACCTGCAGCATGAGTTCGATCTCGTCCTGCACCAGCGCGCTCACGTCGACCGTGGGCCAGGGCGCATCGAGCAGGCCGCCCATGTCCTTGTCGTAGCCGAGTTCGTTCCACAGCTGCTGCGCGATGTGCGGCGTGGCCGGGTACAGGCAGCGCAGCAGGATGCCGAAGCCCTCGCGCACCGCCGCCGCGTCGCCCGCGCTGCCGTCGGGCTTGAAGCCTTCCAGCGCGTTGAGCAGCTTCATCGCGCCCGACACCACCGTGTTGTATTGCATGCGCTGGTAGTCGTAGTCGACCTGGCGCAGCACGGTGTGCACCTCGCGGCGCAGCGCCTGGGCACCCTTGCCGAAGGTCTGGCCGGCGATGGCCACCGGGGCCACGTCGGCCTGCGACACGCCGAAGTTCCACACGCGGCGCAGGAAGCGGTAGCTGCCTTCGACAGCCGCGTCGTTCCACTCGAGCGTGGCCTCGGGCGGCGCCGTGAACATGGTGTACAGGCGCGCGGTGTCGGCGCCGTACTTCTCGATCAGGTCCTGCGGATCGACGCCGTTGCGCTCGCTCTTGCCCATCTTGCCGACGCCGCCGTATTCGACCTTCGTGCCGTCGGCGGTGGTGCCGCCGACGATACGGCCCTGGGCATCGAGCACCGGCGTGACTTCGGAGGGCGGGAAGTAGTCCTTGCCGCCCTTCTCGTTGCGCGAATAGAAGATGTGGTTGAGCACCATGCCCTGCGTCAGCAGCTTGCTGAAGGGCTCGTCGGCCTTCACCAGGCCGAGGTCGCGCATCACCTTGGTCCAGAAGCGCGCGTACAGCAGGTGAAGAATGGCGTGCTCGATGCCGCCGATGTACTGGTCCATCGGCATCCAGTAGTCGGCGCCGCCGGCCACCATCGCCTCGTCGTTCTTCGGGTCGCAGTAGCGCATGAAGTACCACGACGAGTCGACGAAGGTGTCCATCGTGTCGGTCTCGCGCCGCGCGGGCTTGCCGCACACGGGGCAGACCACGCCGGCATGGAAGCCTTCGTGCTTGTGCAGCGGGTTGCCCGAGCCGTCCGGCACGCAGTCGGTGGGCAGCACCACGGGCAGGTCCTTCTCGGGCACCGGCACCGCACCGTGCTCTTCGCAATGGATGATCGGAATCGGCGTGCCCCAGTAGCGCTGGCGGCTCACGCCCCAGTCGCGCAGGCGCCAGGTGGTCTGCAGCTCTCCCAGTCCCTTCTGGCCCAGCGCGTGCGCCACGGCGGCCACGGCCTCCTTGTAGGTCATGCCGCTGAAGTTGTCGGAGTTGATGGTCACGCCGCGCTGCTTGTCGCCGTACCAGTCCTGCCACTTGTGATAGTCGAAGTGCGGCTCGTCGTCGACCAGCACCACCTGGATGATCTCGATGCCGTACTTGTTGGCGAAGGCGAAGTCGCGCTCGTCGTGCGCGGGCACGCCCATCACGGCGCCGTCGCCGTAGCCGATCAGCACGTAGTTGCCGACCCACACCGGCACCTGCTCCTCGGTGATCGGGTGCATCACGGTGAGGCCGGTGGGCACGCCCTTCTTTTCCTGCGTGGCGAGCTCGGCCTCGGTGGTGCCGCCGCTCTTGCACTCCTCGATGAAGGCCGCGACCTTGGGGTCGAGCGTGGCGGCATGCGCGGCCAGCGGGTGCTCGGGCGCCACGGCGCAGAAGGTCACGCCCATGATGGTGTCGGCGCGCGTGGTGAACACGTACATGCGGCCGTCCTGGATCAGCTTGCCTCCCGCGTCCTTGATGTCATGCGTGAAGGCGAAGCGCACGCCCTCGCTCTTGCCGATCCAGTTCTCCTGCATCAGCTTGACGCGCTCGGGCCAGCCCGGCAGCTTGTGCTGGGTGTGCTCGAGCAGCTCCTCGGCGTAGTCGCTGATCTTCAGGTAGTAGCCCGGGATCTCGCGGCGCTCGACCGTGGCGCCGGTGCGCCAGCCCTTGCCGTCGATCACCTGCTCGTTGGCCAGCACGGTCTGGTCGACCGGGTCCCAGTTGACGACCTGGGTCTTTCGGTAGGCAATGCCCTTCTCGAGCATCTTCAGGAACAGCCACTGGTTCCACTTGTAGTAGCTGGGATCGCAGGTGGCGATCTCGCGGCTCCAGTCGATGGCCAGGCCCATGGCCTGGAGCTGGCCCTTCATGTAGGCGATGTTCTCGTAGGTCCACTTGGCCGGCGGCACGCCGTTCTTCAGCGCGGCGTTCTCGGCCGGCAGGCCGAAGGCGTCCCAGCCCATGGGCATCAACACGTTGTAGCCGCTCATGCGCAGGTAGCGCGTGAGCATGTCGTTGATCGTGTAGTTGCGCACGTGGCCCATGTGCAGCTTGCCGCTGGGGTACGGCAGCATCGAGCAGGCGTAGTACTTCTTGCGGCTCGCGTCCTCGGTGACGCGGTAGGCATCGGCGGCGCTCCATTGCGCCTGGGCAGCGGACTCGACGTCGCTGGGTTTGTAGCTGGGATTCATGGCGGTTCGGCAAGAGCCCGGCTCGGAGCGGCCGGGAACGCGGGATTATCGCGCCGGACTAGACTCACCCCCAGGCTGCGCGCACTTCGTGTCGCTGCGCCAACCCCCTACCGGGGGCAACACCTGCGGCCCGGCAAAGCCGGTTCCGCGGTGTTTCGCGAAAAATGCATGTCCATCTGTTACGCGACGCGGACGAAAAGCACCATGAAACTGCGCCTGAAACACCTTGCCCTGGCCCTCGCCGCCGCCGCCGGCCTCGCCGCCACACCCCTCTGGGCCCAGCAGAACGACAAGCCCCTGCGCATCGTCGTGCCCTTCGCCACCGGGGGGGCGCAGGACGTCATCGCCCGCTACCTGGGCGCCAAGCTCACAGACAAGCTGGGCCAGCCGGTCATCATCGACAACAAGGCCGGCGCCGGCGGCATCGTGGCCGCCGACGCGGTGGCCAAGGCGACCGACGGAGCCACTGTGCTGCTGGCCACCGGCGGCGCGGTCACCATCGCGCCCCACCTGCAGGCCAAGCTCCCCTACGACCCGGTGCACGAGCTGGTGCCGGTCGCCCTGGTCGCCGACACCCCCATGACGCTGTCGGTGCGCGCCGAAAGCCCCTACAAGACGGTGGCCGATGTGCTGCGCGACGCCAAGGCCAAGCCCGGCCAGGTCACCTACGCCTCGACCGGCAACGGCACCGTCTCGCACCTGACCGGTGCGCTGCTGGCCCAGGCCAGCGGCGTGAACCTGCTGCACGTGCCCTACCGCGGCGCCGCGCCGGCCCTCACCGACCTGCTGGGAGGCCAGGTGGCGACCATCGTGACCAGCGTGGCCTCGATCGAGCCCATGGTCGCCAGCGGCAAGGCCCGCGTGCTCGGCACCTTCTCGCGCGCCGCGCTGCCCAGCATGGGCTCGGCCCCGACCATCGGCGACGCCACGGGCCTGCCGGGCATGGAAGTGCCGGTCTGGGTCGGCGTGATGGCGCCGGCGCGCATGCCGGCGGCGAGCATCGAGAAGCTGTCGACCGCGCTGGTCGAGGTGTGCAACCTGCCGGAGACGAAGCAGCGCTTCGCCCAGCTGGGCGCAGTCAATACCTGCGGCGGCGCGGCGGCTCTGGGCAAGGTCGTGACCGAGGACAGCCAGCGCTGGGCCAAGGTCATCAAGCAAGGCGGAATCAAGGTTGACTGAGCCCACGGGCCGCAAATACCGCGTCGGCATCGCGGGCGCCGGGGCGATCGCGCTGGCCAGCGCGGCCTGGCTGCGGCGGGCGGGCCACGGCGTCACCGTCTGGTCACCCGGCGGACGAGGCGCGGACGCGCTGCGCACCCAGCCGCTGGAGGCCGGAGGCATCGAGTCGTTCTCGGTGAGCGTCGATGTAGCCGACGACGCGGCCGGGCTCTGCGCCAATTCCGACGTGCTGCTGCTCGCCCTGCCCGTCAACGGCCACAGGCAGGTGATGGACGCCTTGCTACCCTTCCTGCGCGACGGCCAGACGGTGATCGTCAGCTCGATGGCCTCGCTGTCGTCGCTCTATCTGCACGAAGCCGCGGTCCGCGCCGGCCGGCGGATCACCGTCGCCAGCTTCGGCACCACCGTGCTGACCGCGCGCCGCGAATCGGGTACCCAGGTCAAGGTGATGACACGGCGCAAAGCCGTCGGCGTCTCCGCCCTGCCCGGCACCCGGGTTGATGAGGCCGTCGCGCTGTGCACGGATCTCTTCGGCGAAGGCTTTTCCGCGCAGGGCAATGCGCTCGCCAGCGCCCTGGCCAACGTCAATCCGCAGTCGCACGGGCCGCTCGCGGTCTTCAACTGGACACGCATCGAGCGCGCCGAGAACTGGCCGCAGTACCACTGCATGACGCCCGGCGTGTCGCGCGCGATCGAGGCGCTCGATGCCGAGCGCCGCGCCGTGGCGGCCGCCTTCGGCATCGAAGTCGGTCCCATCGAGGCGCATTTCGCTCGCTCCTTCGGCACCCAGTCGGAAAAGCTCGCCGACATCGCCGCCGAGCTGCACGCCAAGCGCGGCGGCCCGCCGGGCCCCACGCAGACCGACACCCGCTACGTGAGCGAGGACATGCCCTACGGCCTGGCCTTCGTCGAGGCGCTGGGCGCCATCGCCGGCGTACCTACGCCGGCGACGCGCACCATCGTGGATGCGGCCTCGCTGGTCAACGGCATCGACTACCGCTGCGGGAACGACCTGATCGATCCTCTGGGCCTGGCGAACGAGACAGTCGCCGGCCTGCTCGCGCGCCTAGGCTGAGGCGTCGGCTTCCTCGGGGAACACCGGCTCCCCTAGGTTGAGCATCAGCCGGTTGGCCCAGGCGAAGATGGCCACCGAGTGGATCAGGTCGAGGATCTCCAGCTCGCCCAGCCCGACCTCCTTCAGCTTGCGGATGTCCTCGGCCGCGACCTTGTCGGGCTCCGCGCCGAGCCTTATCGAGAACTCGACGATGGCCTTCTCGCGCTCCGTGGTGCCGGCGCCCGACGGCTCCTCGAACACCTGCGAGATCACGTCGTTGCGCTTGGCCAGCTGCTCGAAGCGCTGCGCGTGCACCGAGGCGCAGTACACGCAGCCGTTGACGCGCGACTCCACCGTGGCACCCAGCTCTCGCTCGGCGCGCGGCATGCCGCCCGGGGCAAACATGATCGCGTTGAAGGCGATGGAGCGCTGCAGCAATATCTCGGGCTGGTGCGCCAGCACCAGGAAATAGGGCGAGGTGCGCGCCTGCGGGCTCATCTCGTCCAGCGCCGCCAGTTGCTCGGGCGTGGCGATGTCGACGTTCACCGTGTCGAGCCACGGCTTCCACTTGAGCACTTCGTTGGTGAAGCCCTTGATGCGGATCGGGGCGCTCATGCCGACACCTCCAGCGCGGCCATCGCCTTCAGGCCCGCGGCGACGCGGATCTGGTACGAGAGGAAGGCGATCAGCTGGCTCGTCGCCACGATGGCCGGCGTCGAAAGGCCGCTTTCGGCCAGCGACTGCACGGCAGCCCTGTCGCCTTCGATGGGCCGCTCGATCAGCTTGCCGGTGAAGGCGAGCACAGCCTGCAGGCGTGCGTCGGCCACGGGCTTGCCGGCGTCGACAGCCGAGACCACGGCGGCGTCGGCACCCTCGGCCGCGAGCCGGTCGCGGTAGTGCACCGCCAGGCTGTCCGCCTTCGACACGCGGCAGGCATGCAGCGCCACGAGCAGCCGCTCGATCACCGAGATGCCCTCGACGGAGGGGGAAAACATCGCGTCGTAGCTGCCCTGCGTGGCGGCGAGCACCTTTTCGCGCTGGCGCCGCAGCGCCCAGTTGGGCTGGTCCGGCGTCAGCGGGACGACGACATCGATCACATCGGAAACGGGTGTGCTTGTCATGGTTCGGTTTCTTCTCAATTTCTCTCTTGCGGCGGCAGCGCGGGCGTCCATTCGTCGCCGAACAGCTCCGGCTCGGCAAAGACTTCGAGGTTGGCCCAGTGATGGTCGAAGTCCTCGCGGTAGAACAGGCTGGCGATGCCGCTGGCGAGCCGTTTCGCGCCGTCGCTGATGGCCGGGATGTCGCCCGACACCGTGCCGTGCGACAGCGCCGCCGGATAGCAGAAGCAGTGGATGCGCCCGAGCCCCGGGCATTCGCCGGGCGCGCGCTCCTTGAATTCGAAGGCCGGGCCGAGGTCGGGCGAGTCGTCCAGCTCCTGGTCTTCGTCGCCGGGGGCGGGCTGAAAGCGATCCTTCCAGGTGCGCACATGGGCGGCAATGCCGTCGAACTCGGGACGGTTGGGCCAGTCGACCTTGAAGCCGGTCGAGACGATCAGGAAGTCGAATTCGAAGTCGCCCTTGGGCGTCGACACGCGCATCGCCTCGCCCTTCGGCTCGATGGCCAGCACCGGGCAGCCGAAGTTGAAGAAAGCATTGGGATGCCGCGACACCCGCAGCGTGCTGCCGTGCGGCGGAGGCACGTTCAGCACGTTGATGTAGTGCCGGATGCGCCACTTGAGCTCGTCCGGCAGGTCGTAGTGCCCCTGCGTGAGCCCCGGCACGCCCGCGCCCTTGCCCTTGTTGACGCGCGGCAGGTCGGTGCGGCGGATCAGCAGCTCGACGCTGTGGGCGCCGGCTTCCAGCGCGGTGGCCGCGCTGTCCATGGCCGAGGAGCCCGCGCCGATCACGCCCACGCGCAGGCCCTTGAGCCGGCCGTAGTCCATCTCGTCGGAGGAATGGGCCCACTTCGAGCGCGGCAGGGCGTTCACGAAGGCGGGAACGGCCGGGCCGCCGAGGCCGTCGCGTCCGGTGGCCAGGACGAGGCGGCGCGCCAGCACGCTGCTTTCGCCTCCGGGCGTGCGCAGGGCGAGGCGCACGCCGGTCGCATCGGGCAGGGGCTGGATGCCGGTCACGGCCGTGTCGTTGCGCACGTCCACGCCCATCACGCGGCGGTACCAGACGAGGTAGTCCATCCACTGCAGGCGCGGGATCTTGTCCATCGCCGCCCAGGCTTCCAGCCCGAACTGGGCCTCGAACCATGCGCGGAAGGTGAGCGCGGGCAGCCCCAGCGCGGGACCGGTGAGCTCCTTGGGCGAGCGCAGCGTCTCCATGCGGGCCGTGGTGGCCCAGGGGCCCTCGCTGCCGGCGGGCGAACGGTCGAAGATCACGGCGCGCACGCCCAGCTGCGCCAACGCGACCGAGGCGGCCAGGCCGGCCTGGCCGCCGCCGACGATGGCCACGTCGAGCATCGGCTCGCCGCCGGCCTGCCGCGCGGGCATCCACTGGCGGGCGGGCCAGCCGAGGTATTCGAGGTCCTGGGCGAGCCGCGCTTCGAGCGCGGCCAGGGAAGAGGAGGAAGCGGGATCGGAAGTCGTCATCTTGAAAAGCGGGAACGGCGCCCAGTGTAGAAAGAAAGCTTCACGGACCTTCGCACCGTGCGCCGCCGCCCCGCATAACCGTATCACTGGCCCGGATTTCGCATGCCACAATGATTTCAGACCACAGGGACCGGCATGGGCAGCAAAACCGACGGCAGCAACAGCGAATGGTGGCGCGGCGCGGTGATCTACCAGATCTACCCGCGCAGCTTCATGGACAGCGACGGCGACGGCATCGGCGACCTGCCGGGCATCACGTCCCGGCTCGAACACGTGGCCGGCCTCGGCGTCGACGCCATCTGGGTCTCCCCCTTCTTCCGCTCGCCGATGAAGGACTTCGGCTACGACGTGGCCGACTACCGCGCGGTCGACCCGATCTTCGGCACGCTGGCCGACTTCGACGCCATGCTGGCGCGGATGCACGAGTTGGGCCTGAAGCTCATCATCGACCAGGTGCTCTCGCACACCTCCGACCAGCATGCCTGGTTCGCCGAAAGCCGGTCTTCGCGCGACAACCCGAAGGCCGACTGGTACGTGTGGGCCGACCCGAAGCCCGACGGCACGCCGCCGACCAACTGGCTCTCGGTGTTCGGCGGCTCGGCATGGCAGTGGGACTCGCGCCGGCGCCAGTACTACCTGCACAGCTTCCTCGCCGAGCAGCCCGACCTCAACTTCCACAACCCCGAGGTGCAGGCCGCGCTGCTGGACGAGGTGCGCTTCTGGTGCGAGCGCGGCGTGGACGGCTTCCGCTTCGACGCCTGCAACCACCAGTTCCACGACGCGCTGCTGCGCGACAACCCGCCGGCCACGCTGGCCTCCATCGGCGAGGTCAGCACGGTGCGCGCCGACAACCCGTACGCGATGCAGCAGCACCTGTACGACAAGAGCCAGCACGAGAACCTGGCGTTCCTCGAAGCCCTTCGCCGGCTGCTCGACGACTACGGCGCGGTGGCGCTGGGCGAGGTCGGCGACGAGAACGCGCCGCCGGTGATGGCCCAGTACACCGAGCTCGGCAAGCGACTGCACCTGGCCTACAGCTTCAGCCTGCTGACGGCCGACCACAGCCCCGCGCACCTGCGCCACCAGGTCGAGGCGCTCGACGACGCGCTCGCGCAAACGGGCGGCTGGGGCTGCTGGGCGGTATCGAACCACGACGTGCCGCGCGTCGCCACGCGCTGGAGCGACGGCGGCGTGCCCGACACGCGCCGCGACCGGCTCTGGCTCGCGCTGCTGCTGTCCCTGCGCGGCAGCGCCAGCATCTACCAGGGCGAGGAACTGGGCCTGCCCGAGGCCGAGGTGCCCTTCGAACTGCTGCAGGACCCGTACGGCCGCGCCTTCTGGCCCGAGTTCAAGGGCCGCGACGGCTGCCGCACGCCCATGCCCTGGGCCCCCGAGGCACCCAACGGCGGCTTCAGCACCGGCACGCCCTGGCTGCCGGTGTACGGCCCGCACCTGCCGCTGGCCGTCGAACGGCAGGCCGCCGACCCCGGCTCGATGCTGGCCTTCAGCCGCGCGCTGCTGCACTGGCGGCGCAACCAGCCGCTGCTGCGCACCGGCGGCATCCGCTTCATCGATGCGCCGGAGCCCCTGCTGCACTTCGAGCGCGGTGACGGCCTCCATTCGCTGCAGGCCGTCTTCAACCTCGGTGGCGAGCCGGTGTCGATGCCGCTGCCCGACGGGTTGATGCCTCTGGTCGGACAGCCGCTCGCGCCGACCGCCGTCATCCAGGACTCAGACGAAAGGCGCATGCTGGTGCTTGCGCCGTACGGCGTCTTCTTCGGCACGCCCGCCGCGGAAGAAGGACGAAGCTGACCGCCATGTCATCGAAGACCAAGCCGCTGCCCGAAGCCGATATCCACGCGCTGATGCGCGCGGAGCACGGCGATCCGTTCGCGGTGCTCGGCCCGCACGAGACTGCCGAGGGCCTGGTGGTGCGGGCGCTGCTGCCCGGCGCGCAGCACGTGGCCGTGGTGCATTCGCGCACCGGCTGGCCGCTTTCCATCCTCTCGCGCCATCCCGAGTCGGACCTGTTCAGCGGACTGGTGCCGGCGGCCGAGGCCCGCATGGGCTATTCATTCCAGGTCGACTGGGACACGCACACCTCGCGGCTCGAGGACCCGTATCGCTTTCCGTTCGTGCTCGGCGAGACCGACGTGTGGCTGCTGGCCGAGGGCACGCACCTGCGGCCGTGGGAGCGCCTGGGCGCGCACCTGCGCGAGATGGACGGCGTGAAGGGCGTGGCCTTCGCGGTCTGGGCGCCGAACGCGAAGCGCGTGTCGGTGGTCGGCAGCTTCAACAACTGGGACGGCCGGCGCCACATGATGCGGCTGCGCCGCGAGTGCGGCGTGTGGGAGATCTTCGCGCCGCACGTGTCCGTGGGCGACAGCTACGAGTTCGAGATTTTGTCGGCGCAGGGCGAGGTGCTGCGCAAGGCCGACCCCTTCGCCTTCTCGTCGCAGCTGCGCCCCGACACAGCCTGCGTGGTGCAGCCCCTGCCCGCGCCGGTGAAGATGCCCGAGGGCCGCGCCGCCGCGAACGGGCGCGACGCGCCCATCAGCATCTACGAGGTGCACCTGGGCTCGTGGCGGCGCAAGAACGGCCACGAGTGGCTGGACTATCGCGAGCTGGCCGACACGCTGGTGCCTTATGCGCGCGACATGGGCTTCACGCACATCGAGCTGCTGCCCGTCAGCGAGCATCCCTTCGACGGCTCGTGGGGCTACCAGCCCATCGGCCTCTATGCGCCGACCTCGCGCTTCGGCACGCCCGGCGACTTCCGGCACTTCGTCGAGGCCGCGCACGCGGCGGGGCTGGGCGTGATCCTCGACTGGGTGCCCGCGCACTTCCCCACCGATTCGCACGGCCTCGGCCGCTTCGACGGCACCGCGCTGTACGAGTACGCCGATCCGCGCGAGGGCTTCCACAACGACTGGCAGACGCTGATCTTCAACTACGCGCGCACGGAGGTGCGCAACTACCTCGTCGGCAACGCGCTGTACTGGCTGGAGCGCTATGGCGTGGATGGCCTGCGCGTGGACGCTGTGGCGTCGATGCTGTACCGCGACTACAGCCGCAAGTCGGGCGAGTGGGTGCCCAACGCGCTCGGCGGGCGCGAGAACCTGGAGGCCATCGAATTCCTGCGCCGCATGAACCGCGTGGTGGGCGTCGAGCGGCCCGGCGCGATGACGGTCGCCGAGGAGTCGACCAGCTTTCCCGGCGTGACCCGGCCGCCCGAGGACGGCGGGCTGGGCTTCCACTACAAGTGGAACATGGGCTGGATGAACGACACGCTGGCATACGCCGGCACCGATCCGGTCTACCGCAAGCACCATCACCGGCAGATCACCTTCGGGCTGATGTACGCGCACAGCGAGAACTTCGTGCTGCCGCTGTCGCATGACGAAGTGGTGCATGGCAAGGGATCGATGATCGGGCGCATGCCCGGCGACGAGTGGCAGAAGTTCGCGGGACTGCGCAATCTGTATGGGTACCTCTGGGCCTATCCGGGGAAGAAGCTGCTGTTCATGGGCGGGGAGTTTGCGCAGTACGCGGAGTGGAATGCCGATCGGAGTCTGGATTGGCATCTGCTGGAGCACGCGGCGCATCAAGGGGTTCGGCGGCTGGTGCGTGACCTGAACAACGTGTATCGGCACTTTCCTGCGCTGCATGAGCTCGACCATGAGGCGCGAGGGTTCGAGTGGATCGTGCATGACGATGCGGATCAGTCGGTGTTTGCTTTTGTGCGGCGGGCGCGGGATGGGGCGTTTGTTGTCGTGGTTTGCAACTTCACGCCTATGCCTCGGGAGGGGTATCGGTTGGGGGTGCCTTCTGCCGGGTCCTATCGGGAGGTCATCAATACGGATGGGGTTGTTTATGGGGGGAGTGGTGTGGGGAATGGGGTTGTCGAGAGTTCGCCTGTGGCCTGGCATGGGAGGGCGGATTCGTTGTCTATTCGCGTGCCGCCGCTGGGGACCTTGATGTGGGTGCTGGTTTGAGGGTTTGTTTTGTTTGCTTCCCGGGGCCGGGTCTCGGCCCGGCGGCCGACCTACTTTTCTTTGCTTCGCCAAAGAAAAGTAGGCAAAAGAAAGGCGACCCTACTGTCTGCGTCCCTCCGCTTCGCTGCGGGCAACCTGCGGTGCTCGACGTAGGAGGGGGTCCGCAGAACTCGCTTCGCTCAAACAGCTGCGGCCCTGATCCCTCCTACGTCTGCGCTCCTCGGCGCAGCCAGAAGGGAGTTGGAGACCGAACAGGCCATCGCTGCGCTCGGCCTTCTGAACAGCCTGGACGGGCCTTCGCTTCACTCGGCCACGCGTTCAGCTTCAGCGCCCCCAACAAGACCAACGGTCCATTCCAAGCACGACGGGCGCGAAGCGCCTGCCGTGCCTTGGGGGCCGAGCAACGCGATGGCCCGTGCGTCTCCCCTCCCCTCTGGCTGCGCCGAGGAGCGCAGCGTTTCGCGGATCAGGGCTCGCAGCTGTTTGAGCGAAGCGAGTTCTGCGAGACCCCGCGAAACGCGAGCACCGCAGGTTGCCCCGGAGCGAAGCGCAGGGGTCGCAGACAGTGGGGTCGCCTTTCTTTTGCCTACTTTTCTTTGGCGAAGCAAAGAAAAGTAGGTCGCCCGCCGGGGCGAGTCCCGGCCTCGGAAAGCAACCCCCATCGAGAGCACGCAAGATGCTGAGCCCAGGCAAGCCCTCCCCCCTAGGCGCAACCCCCTCGCAACAGGGCGTCAACTTCGCAATAGCAGCCCCCACAGCAGAAGCAGTAGACCTCTGCATCTTCGACACCACAGGCAAGAACGAACAACAACGCCTCAGCCTGAAAGAACAAACAGACGGCATCTGGCACGGCCACCTCCCAAGCGGCAAGCCAGGCCTCGTCTACGGCTACCGAGTCCACGGCCCCTGGAACCCCAAGGCAGGCCAGCGCTTCAACCCATCGAAGCTGCTCCTCGACCCATACGCCCGCGAGATCGTAGGCACCTACGACGGCAGCGACCTCTTCCTGGGCCACGACCCGGCGAACCCAGAAAAAAGAGACACCCGAGACAACGCAGCCATCGCCCTCAAGGCCCGGGTAGCGCCGGCACCGACCGAGCATGGACCCGCAGGCCACGCCCGCATCGCATCAGGCGACCGCGTCCTCTACGAACTCCACGTCAAGGGCCAGACAAAACTCCACCCCGCCGTCCCCGCAGCCCTCAGAGGCACCTACGCCGGCCTCGCCGAACCCGCAGTGCTCGACCACCTCCAGCGCATGGGCATCACCACCCTGAGCCTCATGCCCGTGCAGCACCGCGCCGACGAGCCGCGCCTCCTTCGCATGGGTGTGAGCAACTACTGGGGCTACAACACCATCGGCTGGTTCGCGCCCGAGGCCCGCTACTGGAGCGGCCGCCCCGGCACCACGCCCGCCGGCGAGTTCCGCGCAATGGCCGACGCGATCCACGCGCGCGGCATGGAGCTGGTGATCGACGTGGTCTACAACCACAGCGCCGAGAGCGACGAACTCGGCCCCACGCTCTCGATGCGCGGCATCGACAACGCCCTCTACTACCACCTGCGCGCCGACGACCGCGCGCTCTACGAGAACTGGGCCGGCACCGGCAACTGCCTGAACCTCGGCGAGCCCCGCGTGCTGCAGCTCGTGATGGACAGCCTGCGCTTCTGGGCCTGCGAGATGGGCGTCGACGGTTTCCGCTTCGATCTCGCGCCCGTGCTCGGCCGCGCCGACGCGCAACGCGGGTTCGATGCGCGCGCGCCCTTCTTCGCCGCCATCGCGCAAGACCCCGTGCTCTCGCGCACGCTGCTCATCGCCGAGCCCTGGGACATCGGCCCCGGCGGCTACCGGCTCGGCGGGTTCCCGCCCGGCTGGCTCGAGTGGAACGACCGCTACCGCGACACGCAGCGCGGCTTCTGGCTGCGGCAGGACCATGACGACAGGGCGAAGCTCGGCGACTTCGCCCATCGCTTCGCCGCCTCCAGCGCCCAGTTCGCGCACCACGGCCGCGCGCCGACGGCCAGCGTCAACTTCATCACCGCGCACGACGGCTTCACGCTGCGCGACCTGGTGAGCTACGGCGAGCGCCACAACCTCGCCAACGGCGAGGGCAACCGCGACGGCCACGCCCACAACATGAGCAACAACTGCGGCGTCGAGGGCCCGAGCGACGACCCCGCCGTGCTCGCCCTGCGCACCCGCCTGCGGCGCGCGCTGCTCGCCACGCTGATGCTGTCGCAGGGCACGCCCATGCTGCTGGCCGGCGACGAGATCGGCCACGGCCAGCAGGGCAACAACAACGCCTACTGCCAGGACAACGAGACCACCTGGCTCGCGTGGATCGGCACGTCGGCGCCCGGCAGCGACGCGGCGCGCATGAGCGCCTTCGTGGCCCGTCTCGCCGCGCTGCGCCGCGAGGCCCCCGCCCTGCGCAGCACGCGCTGGTGGCCGGCGGAAGAGCCGTCAAGGGAGGCTCCGCGGGGAGCGCCGGGCATCCGCTGGCTGCGCCCCGACGGCGAGCCGATGACGCCCGCCGAATGGAGCTCGGGCACGGCCCTTGCAATCCTCTTCAGCCGTGACTTTCCTCACGACACCGCGGACAGCGGCGCATGGCTGGTGATGGTGAACGCGGGCCCCGAGACCGTGTCGTTCACGCTGCCGGCGGGCGCGTGGCGCCTATGCCTGTCCACCGATCCCGACAGCGATCCGGACAACGCACAGGGCCGGGCGCTGACCGGCGCGCTGCAGGTGCCTTTTTCGAGCATCGGGATTGCAAGAACGTAGGAGCCAGGCGTACGGCGCGGTGCTAGTCTCGATGCAGAAACTCTGACGGCGGATTCCGGCAAGCGAACAAACCAACGAACGGAGACTCAGGATGGACAACCCAACACCGCAAGCGCAGCTACCGCAACAGCAGGAGCTGCAGGCCCATCAACTGGTCCGCCGCACCATCGCACTGGTGCTGGCCGGCGGACGCGGCTCCCGCCTCAAGCAGCTGACCGACCGGCGCGCCAAGCCGGCCGTGTACTTCGGCGGCAAGTTCCGCATCATCGACTTCGCGCTGTCCAACTGCCTGAACTCGGGCATCAGGCGCATGGCGGTGGTCACGCAGTACAAGTCGCACTCGCTCATGCGCCACCTGCAGCGCGGCTGGAGCTTTTTGCGCGCCGAGCTCAACGAGATGGTCGACGTGCTGCCCGCGCAGCAGCGCGTGGGCGACGAGCACTGGTACCGCGGCACGGCCGACGCGGTGTTCCAGAACCTGGACATCATCCAGACCCGCTCCACCAGGCACGACTACGTGGTGGTGCTGGCCGGCGACCACATCTACAAGATGGACTACTCGCTGATGGTGAAGGACCATGCCGAGCGCGGCCTGGGCTGCACGGTCGGCTGCATCGAGGTGCCGCGCATGGAGGCCACGGCCTTCGGCGTGATGGCCGTGGACGACGGCCGCCAGATCACCGACTTCCTCGAGAAGCCCGCCGATCCGCCCGCCATGCCCGGCAGGCCCGACACGGCGCTGGCGAGCATGGGCATCTACGTGTTCGATTCCGAGTACCTCTACCAGCTGCTCGAGGAAGACAACGCCAACCCCGATTCGAGCCACGACTTCGGCAAGGACATCATCCCCCGCGCCGTGGCCCAGGGCCGCGCGCTGGCCCATCCCTTCGGCATGTCCTGCGTGACGCGGGCCTCGCGCGGGCCGGAGGCCAAGACCTACTGGCGCGACGTGGGCACGATTGATGCATTCTGGGCAGCCAACCTCGACCTGGCCTCCATCACCCCGGAGCTCGACATCTATGACACGGACTGGCCCATCTGGACCTACCAGCGGCAGCTGCCGCCGGCCAAGTTCGTGCTCGACCGCAACGGCCACCACGGCATGACGGTCAACACCATCGTCTCCGGCGGCTGCATCGTCTCGGGCTCCAAGGTCAGCAGCTCGGTGCTGTTCTCGGGCGTGCGCGTGCATTCCTTCTGCGAGATCAACGAGGCCGTGCTGCTGCCCGACGTGGAAGTCGGCCGCGGCGCCAGACTGAACCGCGTGGTGATCGACCGCGCCTGCGTCATACCCGAGGACATGGTGATCGGCGAAGATGCCGAGGCGGACGCCGCTCGCTTCGAGCGCACCGAGAACGGCGTGGTGCTGGTCACCCGCGAGATGCTCAAACGACTGGCCTCGGCCTGATCCACCAACGATGCGAATCCTCCAGGTCAGCGCCGAACTCTTCCCCCTCCTCAAGACCGGCGGCCTGGCCGACATCGCCGGCGCCCTGCCCCTGGCGCTCCTCGCTGAAGGGCAGGACGCGCGCGTGCTGCTGCCGGGCTTCCCGGCCATCGTGGCCGGCGTGCGCGACCTGGCGCCGGTGGCCGCCTTCGATGCGCCCTGGGGCGAAGGCTTCGGGCTGCGCCTCGGGCACATCGACATCGACGGCACGCCCGGCATCCCGGCCTACGTGATCGACGCGCCGGCGCTCTACGGCCGGCCCGGCAACCCCTACGAGGACATCTCGCGCCAGCCCTACGGCGACAACCACCGCCGCTTCGCGCTGCTCGGCTGGGCGGCGGCGCAACTGGCGCAGGGGCTCGATCCGCAGTGGCAGCCCGAGGTGGTGCACGCGCACGACTGGCACGCCGCGCTCGCGCCGGCCTACCTGCACTTCGCGCGGCAGGCCGGTGGCCCGCGCGTGGGCAGCGTCTTCACCGTGCACAACCTGGCCTACCAGGGCATCTTCGCGCCCTGGCACTTTGCGGAGCTCGGCCTGCCCGGTCCGGCGTTCCAGATGAACGGCCTCGAATACCACGGCCAGATCTCGTTCATGAAGGGCGGCCTGTACTTCGCCGACCGGCTCACCACCGTGAGCCCGACCTACGCGCTGGAGATCCAGACGCCCGAGCAGGGCTGCGGGCTCGACGGCCTCCTGCGCCAGCGCAGCGCGGTGCTCAGCGGCATCCTCAACGCGGTCGACGACAAGGTCTGGAACCCCGCCACCGACACCGCGCTGATCCAGGGCTATCACACGCCCGAAGGCCGGCACATGGCCGGCAAGGCGCGCTGCAAGTCGGTGCTGCAGCACCAGCTGGGGCTGGCCGAGCGGCCCGATGCGCCGCTCTTCATCGTCGTGAGCCGGCTCACCGAGCAGAAGGGCCTGCACCTGGTGCTCGGCGGGCTCGACGCACTGCTGGCCCAGGGCGGGCAGCTCGCGCTGCTGGGCAGCGGCGAGGCCTGGCTGGAGGAAGCCTTCCGCCAGCGCGCGGCGGCCGCGCCGCAGTCGGTGGCCGTGACCATCGGCTACAACGAGACGCTGGCCCACCAGCTCTTCGGCGCGGGCGACGTGACCCTGGTGCCCTCGCTCTTCGAACCCTGCGGCCTCACGCAGATGTACGGCCTGAAGTACGGCGCCCTGCCGCTGGTACGCCGCGTCGGCGGGCTGGCCGACACGGTGGTCGACAGCTCGCTGGAAGACCTGGCCAGCGGCGAGGCCACCGGCTTCGTGTTCGACCGCTTCGAAGTGGCCGACTACGAGCGCGCCGTGCGCCGCGCCTTCGCCCTGCACGAGCGCGCGCCCGACTGGCGCCGCGTGCGCGGCAACGCCATGCGGCGGCCGGCCGACTGGGCCACGGCGGCGGCGCAGTACATCGACGTCTACCGTCAAGCCATCCAGCAATAGATAGATAACCCGGGAGCGTTCCCATGACGATCAAGGACTTCGCCTACGACCACCCCGACCGCGACGTCGCGGCCTTCAAGCGCGCCGTGGCCAACAAGCTGATCTACGCGGTCGGCAAGGACCCGGTCGCGGCCAGCCAGGACGACTGGCTCAACGCCACTTCGCAGGCGGTGCGCGACCAGCTGGTCGAGCGCTGGATGATGACCACGCGCGCCAACTACGCGCAGGACTTGAAGCGCGTCTACTACCTGTCGATGGAGTTCCTGATCGGGCGCACCTTCACCAACGCGCTGCTGGCGGTGGACCTGTACGACACCGTGCGCGAGGCGCTGGCCGACTTCGGCGTGGACATGGCGGCGCTGTCCGAACGCGAGCCCGACGCGGCGCTGGGCAACGGCGGCCTGGGGCGGCTGGCGGCCTGCTTCCTCGACTCGATGGCCACGCTGGGCGTGCCGGGCATGGGCTACGGCATCCGCTACGAATACGGCATGTTCCGCCAGCGTATCGTCGACGGCCAGCAGGTGGAGACACCCGACTACTGGCTCACGCGCGGCAACCCGTGGGAGTTCCAGCGGCCCGAGGTGAACTACCGCGTGCGCTTCGGCGGCCACGTGCAGAAGCGCGAGGGCGCCGGCGCAGTATCGGGCGCGGCCGACTGGGTCGACACGCACGACGTGCTGGCGGTGGCCTACGACACCATCATCCCGGGCTACGGCACGCAGGCCACCAACACGCTGCGGCTGTGGTCGGCGCGCGCCACCGAGGAGATCGACCTCTCGGCCTTCAACCGCGGCAACTACATGCAGGCGGTGGAGAGCAAGAACCACTCGGAGAACGTCTCCCGCGTGCTCTACCCCGACGACTCCACGCCCTCGGGCCGCGAGCTGCGGCTGCACCAGGAGTACTTCTTCTGCAGCGCGAGCGTGCAGGACCTGCTGCGCCGCTACCTGCGCAACCACAAGACCTTCGACCAGCTGTCGGAGAAGGTCAGCATCCACCTGAACGACACGCACCCCGTGCTGGCGGTGCCCGAACTCATGCGGCTGCTGCTCGACGAGCACGGCCTCTCCTGGGACGTGGCCTGGGCGCACACGCAGAAGGTGTTCAGCTACACCAACCACACGCTGATGCACGAGGCGCTGGAGACCTGGCCGGTGGAGATGCTGGGGCGCATCCTGCCGAGGCACCTGCAGATCATCTACGACATCAACGCGAAGTTCCTCGCCGCCGTGACGCAGAAGGTGGGCAACGACGTGGAGCTGATGCGCCGCCTTTCGCTGGTCGACGAGGCCGGCGAGCGGCGCGTGCGCATGGCCTACGTGGCGGTGCTCGCGAGCCATTCGGTCAACGGCGTGTCGGGGCTGCACTCGGAGCTGATGAAGCAGTCGATCTTCTCGGACTTCGCGAAGATCTTTCCCGAGCGCTTCAACAACAAGACCAACGGCGTCACGCCGCGCCGCTGGCTGGCGCAGGCCAACCCGCCGCTGGCGGCGCTGCTCGACCAGCGCATCGGCAAGGGCTGGCGGCGCGACCTGTCGCAGCTGGAGGCGCTCAGGCCCATGGCCGCGCAGCCTGCCTTCGTGCGCGCGTTCCGTCACGCCAAGCGCGAGAACAAGCTGCGGCTGGCCAACTGGGTCGAGCAGCACCTGAAGATCGACATCGACACGGACGCGCTGTTCGACGTGCAGGTCAAGCGCATCCACGAATACAAGCGGCAGCTGCTCAACGTGCTGCACGTGGTGACGCGCTACCACCGCATCCTCGATGCGCAGGCCGCGGGTACGCCGATCGACATGGTGCCGCGCGTGGTGGTGTTCGCGGGCAAGGCGGCGTCGGCCTATGCGATGGCCAAGCTGGTCATCAGGCTCATCAACGACGTGGCGAGCACCATCAACGCCGACGCGCGCGTGGGCAAGCTGCTGAAGGTGGTGTTTTTGCCGAACTACAGCGTGAGCCTGGCCGAGGTCATCATGCCGGCGGCCGACCTCTCGGAGCAGATCTCCACGGCGGGCACGGAAGCCTCGGGCACCGGAAACATGAAGTTCGCGCTCAACGGCGCGCTCACCATCGGCACGCTGGACGGCGCGAACGTGGAAATGCGCGAGAGCGTGGGGCCCGAGAACATCTTCATCTTCGGCAACACCACGCCCGAGGTGGCCGACATCCGCGCGCGGGGCTACCAGCCGCGCGAGATCTACGAGGAGAACGCCGAGCTCAAGCGCGTGCTCGACGCGATCCGCGACGGAGAGTTCTCGCCCGGCGAGCCGGCGCGCTACCAGGGCATCTACGACGCACTGGTGAACTGGGGCGACCACTACCTGCTGCTGGCCGACTACGCGAGCTACGTGGCGAAGCAGGCCGAGGTCGATGCGCTGTACCGCGACTCGGACGCGTGGACGCGCACGGCGATCCTCAACGTGGCGGGGATGGGGGTGTTCTCGTCGGACCGCACGATTGCGCAGTACGCGCACGAGATCTGGCACACCAAGCCGGTAGTGCTTGGCTAACCCCCAGGCTTGCCCACTTCGTGTGGCCGCCCACCCCCTTGCGGGGGGCGACACCTGCGGCCCGGCAAAGCCGGTTCCGCGGTGTCCACGAAAAAAGAGTCAGATCAGCGAGGTGGCTTCTGCGGCGCAGCCTCCGCCTCGGTCACGAAACCGATGCGGCTGAGCCCTGCCTTGTTCGCGATGCCCATCAGCGCGACCACCTTGCCGTAGGGCACGGTCTGGTCGGCGCGCAGCTGCACCTCGGTGTCCTTGCTGTCAGCGGCGGCCTTTTCGAGTTGCTGCGCCAGTTCCTCGTCGGTCACGGCCTTGTCGTTGAGGAAGACCTTGCCCGATGCGTCGACCGACAGGCTCACGAACTTGGGCGCGTCGTTGGGCTGGCCGGCGTCGGTCTGCGGCAGGTCGAGCTTGATCGAGCTGGCCATCAGCGGCGCGGTGATGATGAAGATCACCAGCAGCACCAGCATCACGTCGACCAGTGGCGTGACGTTGATGTCGGACAGCGGCCGCTGCGCGCCCGCGCCCATGGCGCGACCGCCGCCGCCGGTGGCGCTGCCCAGTGATGTGCGACCGAAGGCCATGGCTGCGGCTCTTGCTGTCTGCGTGCTCTCAGACCGGCATCGGCCGCGCGGGCGGCGGCGCGACGGGCGCGGCCGGGGCGCCGAAGCTGCCCAGCAGGTCGTGCGCGAAACCTTCGAGCTCGGCTTCGATGCGGCCGATGACGCGGCCGAAGACGTTGTAGGCCAGCACGGCCGGAATGGCCACGGCCAGGCCGAAGGCCGTCATGATGAGCGCCTCGCCGACCGGGCCCGCCACCTTGTCGATGGTGAAGCCGCCGGTCTGGCCGGCAATGCCCGTCAGCGCGCCGTAGATGCCCCAGACCGTGCCCAGCAGCCCGACGAAGGGCGCGGTGGCGCCGACCGTGGCCAGCAGGATCTGCCCCGCCTGCAGCCGGCGCAGCGCGCCGTGCAGGGCGTCGCGCAGCACGCGCGTGAGCCGCTGGTTGCGGTCGACCGTGGCGCCCAGCGTGCCTGCCGCTTCGCCGGCGGTCACATTCCGGATGGCCGACACGGCGGGCGACACCAGCGTCGCGCGGTCGAAGGCCCTGAGTTTCTGCTCGGCGTCGGCCAGCGTGGACGACTGCCAGAACGCCGCGATGCTGCGCAGCACGTCGCGCGTGCCGCCGCGCAGCAGCCACGCCTTCCAGAGGATGATGACCCAGCTCGCGATCGACATCGCGAGCAGCAGCGCGGCCACCGAACGGCTGACGCCGTCACCGTGGGCCAGCAGTTCGAGCACGCTCATCGGCGGTCCTTCCGGGCTGCGCGGTCAGCGCAGGCCGAGCACGTCGTACATGTCGAACAGGCCCGCGCGCTGCCCGGCCAGGAAGCGCACCGCACGCAGGCTGCCCTGTGCATACGTGACGCGGCTCGACGACTTGTGGGTGATCTCGATGCGCTCGCCGGTGCCGGCGAACAGCACGGTGTGGTCGCCCACGATGTCGCCGCCGCGGATGGCCGAGAAGCCGATGGTGGACGGGTCGCGCTCGCCGGTGATGCCCTCGCGGGCATAGACGGCGCAGTCCTTGAGGTCGCGGCCCAGCGCGTCGGCGATGACCTCGCCCATCTTGAGCGCGGTGCCCGAGGGCGCGTCGACCTTGTGGCGGTGGTGCGCCTCGATGATCTCGATGTCGTAGCCGGTCGCCATGGCCTTGGCCGCCATCTCGAGCAGCTTGAAGGTGACGTTGACGCCCACGCTCATGTTGGGCGCCATCATGATCGCGATGTCCTTCGCGATCTCGGCGATCTCGGCCTTCTGGGCGTCGCTGAAGCCGGTGGTGCCGATGACGGCCTGCACGCCCAGTTCGCGGCAGACCGCGAGATGCGCGAGCG
The DNA here is from genome assembly GCF_003965815.1 of Variovorax gossypii. GTDB lineage: Bacteria > Pseudomonadota > Gammaproteobacteria > Burkholderiales > Burkholderiaceae_C > Variovorax > Variovorax gossypii. The sequence goes on from NZ_RXOE01000010.1 coordinate 166,371, forward strand.
TGCCCTCGGGGCGGGTGAAGTCGATGAGCACCTGCGCGTCCTTCAGGCCGGCGCGCAGGTCGGACACGATGGACACGCCGCTGTCGAAGCCCAGGAAGGCGCCGGCATCGGCGCCGAGGGCCGGGCTGCCGGCGATGTCGAGGGCGCCGGCCAGGCGCAGGTCGGGCGCGTTGCGCACGGCCTCGATCAGCATGTGGCCCATGCGGCCCGATGCCCCGGCGATGGCGACACGGCGCGGCGCGGAGGCGGAATTGCTGGTGGGAGTGGAGGTGGATTCGGTCACGCTGGTTCAGTCTTCGGGAATTTCGAAACGGCCAATGGCATGCATGGACACGGAACGGACGCCGCCCGACTGGCGGGCGCCGCCCGCAGCCGCCGATGCTCCTGCGCGCTCAGCGCGCGGCTTCGAGCGGGGGGTAGGCGGCCGGCAGCGGCGGCAGGGAAGCCGACGACGAGCCCTTGGAGGCATCGGCCTTCTTCTCGTCGTCCTTGGGGGCGTATTTCTTGAGCTCGTCTTCCGAGGCCTCGAGCGCGGGCACCTTGCCGGATTTCTTGCGGGTGTCGAGCGTGGCGACGAATTCTTCCTCGCTGGGCATCTCGTCGCCCTGGAAGCGGTCCATGATCTCGCCGTTGAAGAACACGGTCAGGCGGCGTTCCTGCGGGTCGACGCCCTGGCGTCGGATGGTGAAGACGTAGTCCCAGCGGTTGGCGTGGAAAACGTCGTTCAGCAGCGAGGTACCGAGGATTTCACGAACCTGCTGGCGGGACATGCCCGGCTTGAGCGCCGCGACCTGTTCCTTCGACACGAAATTGCCCTGAACCACCTCGACTTTGTAGGGGGTTACGGCGGCCAGCGCGCCACGCGTGCGCTCGGTGAAACCACTGCAGGCACCGAGGCCGAGCGTTGCCGCGACGGCGACAGCCAGCAGCCAGGGCCGGCGTTGGAAGTTGGCAGGCATGGGAGGAAAAGGGGGTAGCGATATGATCGGCCATTGTAGCGGCTGGCCTTTTCGGGGCCTTTAGCCGCAGCCCTCCGGGGCGCAGGAACCAACATGGCCAACATCGACGAACTGAAGAATACCGGCCTCAAGGCCACCCTCCCGCGCCTGAAGATCCTGGAGATCTTCCAGACCGGCAGCCAGCGGCACATGACGGCGGAAGACGTGTTCCGCGTGCTGCTCAACGAACATTCCGACATCGGCCTGGCCACGGTCTACCGGGTGCTCACCCAGTTCGAGCAGGCCGGCATCCTGGAGCGCAGCCACTTCGAGAGCGGCAAGGCGGTCTACGAGCTGAACGAAGGCACCCACCACGACCACCTGGTGTGCACCTCCTGCGGCAAGGTCGAGGAGTTCTACGACGCCGAGATCGAGCGCCGCCAGCAGATGGTCGCCAAGGACAAGGGCTGGATCCTGCAGGACCACGCCATGTCCCTCTACGGTCTTTGCGGAGATTGCGCCAAGAAGCGCTGATACGAAGCAGGAAAACGGGAAAAGGAAACGCGGCCCGGCGGCGGCCGCCGGAACCGATCAATCCCCGTCGCGGGAGTTTTCCATCGCCTTGTGGTGCCGCGCCACGAAGTCGGCGTACGTGTCGATGCCGCGCAGCTGCAGGATCGAGTTGCGCACCGCCGCTTCCACCAGCACGGCGATGTTGCGCCCGGCCACCACCTGGATGATGACCTTGCGCACCGGGATGCCCAGTACGTCCTGGGTGAGCGGAGCCGAAGGCATGCGCTCGTAGTCGCGCTCGAAGCTGTCGCGCCGCACGAGGTGCACGATGAGCTTCAGCCGCATCTTCCGGCGCACCGCCGTCTCGCCGAAGATCGCGCGGATGTCCAGCAGGCCGATGCCGCGCACCTCGAGCAGGTTCAGCAGCAGGTCGGGGCAGCGCCCCTCGATGGTGTTCTGGTTGATGCGGTAGAGATCGACCGCGTCGTCGGCCACGAGGCCGTTGCCGCGCGAGATCAGCTCCAGCCCCAGCTCGCTCTTGCCCAGGCCCGACTCGCCCGTGATCATCACGCCCATGCCCAGGATGTCCATGAACACGCCGTGCATCGAGGTGCGCTCGGCGAAGTGCTTGGACAGGTAGGCGCGCAGCAGGTCGATCACGAAGGCCGACGACTCGCGCGTGGCGAAGAGCGGCAGCTGCGCGCGCTCGCAGATCGACAGCAGCTCGTCGGGCGCGGCCTGGCCGTCGGCCAGCACCAGCATCGGCGGCTCCAGCGTGACGATGCGGGCGATGCGCCGCGCGCAGTCTTCCTCGCTGCCGCGCGTGAGGTAGGCCACCTCGCGGGCGCCGAGGATCTGCACGCGGTACGGGTGGATGTAGTTGAGGTAGCCGACCAGGTCCGCGGCCGACTGGGCCCGGCTGATGACCTCGGGGTCGAACTGGCGCTCCGAGGCGCCCAGCCCCGCGAGCCATTCCCACCGGAGCGAGCCACGGAACTCCTCGAACATGGCATCGGCACTGATGACTGTCGGCTTCATGCGTTCAGGAGACGGCGCGCGGGCGCCGGCATTGCGTTGGAATGAGGGAAGAAGGAGCCGCGCAGCTTATCAGCAGCCGCGCGCGCCGACGCATGCGCTCAGGCGACCTGGGTGGATTGCCAGCCGGCAATGAGGTCGTGCAAGGCAGTTGCGTCGGTGCTGGACTTGATCTGTTCGCGCAGGCTGGCGTCGCTCAGCAGTTCGGCGATTTCGGAAAGGATTTCGAGGTGCTTCTGCGTGGCCGCTTCAGGCACCAGCAGGAAGATCAGGAGTGCGACGGGTTGCTCGTCGGGGGCGTCGAAGCCGATGGGATTGGCCAGCTGGAACACGGCTGCCATCGGCGACTTGAGGCCCTTGATGCGGCCATGCGGAATGGCGACGCCGTGACCCAGGCCGGTGGAGCCGAGGCGCTCGCGCGCGAAGAGGCTGTCGGTGATGAGGGCACGGCCCAGACCGTGAAGGCTTTCGAACAGCAGGCCGGCTTCTTCGAAAGCACGTTTCTTGCTGGTAGCGTCAACGCTCACGAGCACTTGAGCGGGCGGCAGGATGGACGCGAGGCGATTCATGGTGGGTGCAGAGCGGGGGCGATTATGCACCCGCTTGGTAAAAACCCCCAGTCCCCCTATTTACTTTCTGTCTACATGTTGCCCAGAGGCCTCGTGCTCTCCTCTGGGCGCCTGCCAAAAGACCCAGCGTCACAGTCGGAAAAACGAAAGGCCGCCCTGAGGCGGCCTTCGATGCGAGCCCTGGGGCTCTCTCTTACATCAGGCGCTTGGGTGCCGCGTGATGGTGGTCCTGCAGGCGGTCCTTGTGGCGCACCACCTGGCGGTCGAGCTTGTCGACCAGTTCATCGACCGCAGCGTAGAGATCAGCGTGGCTCGACTCCGCGAACATGTCATTGCCCTTGACGTGGATGTTGCATTCCGCCCTTTGGCGGCGTTCCTTTTCCTTCTGCTTTTCCACCGTGAGGATCACCTTTACATCGACCACCTGGTCGAAATGTCGGATGACCCGGTCCAGCTTGCTCGTGACGTAGGTGCGCAAGGCAGGTGTGACGTCGAGGTGATGACCGCTGATCGTCAAATTCATGAATGACCTCCTGGAATTGACGGTTGGGGAAATGACCGCGCCGCAGGATGCGGTTTGGCCGGCGAAACGGGAGTTCTCTTGGGGGTAGGGAAAGGGAGGAAGGGGGAGGGGAAGAAGAGGAGAAAGAGGGGACGGTCGATTCACTATGCCCAAGCTGTCACGGTATTGCAATACCTGAGTTGCCCGGGGTTTTGCCGCCTCTTGAGCAGCTTTTCACACGCTAGCGAATCGATAGCTGCGGGCACGCGCGGGGCTGGCGATGCCGCGCGTTCGAAACAAGTGTTTCAGCGCCGCGCGGCCGGTGACCCTGCCGCCGGAAGGGCCAGCCGCCCTGCCCGCTCATGCAGCCGCCCGCTCAGCGCCAGGCAGCGCGCATCCTGTTTCGCAGGTCGATCACCGCGCTGGGCGGCGGCACGGCCGGTGCCCGCTCGGGCGGAGGCGGCCAGGTCTGCTGCTCGAAGCCTTCCAGGTCGGCGTCGGCGATGAAGCGCGTGCGGTTGGCGTACATGTGCCTGTCGCCTCGCGCCGCCTGCTGCGTGACGTAGAAGCGCTGCGGCACCAGCAGGTGCAGGTGGTCGCGGGCCCGGGTCATCGCGACGTAGAGCAGCCGGCGCTCCTCTTCCAGCTCGTGCGCGCTCTGCGCCACGTCGGCCGGCAGGCAGCCGTCGACCACGTTGAGCACGTGCACCGAGTTCCACTCCTGCCCCTTTGCCGAGTGGATGGTGGAGAGGATCAGGTAGTCCTCGTCGAGCAGCGGCGGCCCCGGCCGGTCGCTGGTGGCTTCGGGCGGATCGAGCGTGAGTTCGGTGAGGAAGCGCTCGCGCGAGGCATACCCGGCCGCGAGGCGCGCGAGCTGTTCCACGTCGGCGCGCCGCACGCCGGAGGTGTCCTCGTACAGGCGCTCCAGGTGCGGCAGGTACCAGTCCATCGCCAGCTCGACGTCGGCCGGCCACTTGAGCCCCGGCGCGCGCAGGGCGGCATAGGCGTCGACGAAGTCGGCCCATTGCGCGCGGGCGGCCGAAGGCGGCACGAACTCGCGCACGGCGGCGGCCGGGTCGGCGGCCTGCTCCATCGCGTCGAGCAGGCGTGCGCTGGTGGCGGGGCCGATGCCCGGTATCAGCTGCGTCACCCGGAACCCCGCCATGCGCCCGCGCGGGTTCTGCGCGAAGCGCAGCACCGCGAGCAGGTCCTTCACGTGCGAGGCCTCGAGAAACTTGAGCCCGCCGAACTTCACGAACGGGATGTTGCGCCGCGCCAGCTCGAGCTCGAGCGCCGCGCTGTGCGTCGAGGTGCGGAACAGCACTGCCTGCGACTTCAGCGCCAGCCCGCCCTCGCGATGCGCCAGCACCTTGTCTGCCACCCAGCGCGCCTGCCCGGCCTCGTCGGGCACGAGCACCAGCAGCGGCTTGCCGGCCGAGGGCTTGTCGGTCCACAGCGTCTTGGCATGCCGCTCGGCGGCCTGCGCGATCACGCGATTCGACACGTCGAGGATCGGCTGCGTCGAGCGGTAGTTGCGCTCCAGCGTGACCACGCGCGCCTCCTGCGCGAACTGCGAAGGGAAGTCGAGGATGTTGCGCACCGTGGCGCCGCGAAAGGAATAGATCGACTGCGCGTCGTCCCCCACCACCGTCACGCCGCGCCCGTCGGGCTTGAGCGCCAGCAGGATCGAGGCCTGCAGCAGGTTGGTGTCCTGGTACTCGTCGACCAGCACATGGTCGAAGCGCCCGCCGATGTGCGCGGCCAGCGCGGGTTCGGTGGCCATCTCGGCCCAGTAGAGCAGCAGGTCGTCGTAGTCGAGCACGTTCTGCCGCTGCTTGGCCTCGACATACGCGCCGAACAGCTTCTTCAGCTCGGCCTCCCATTCGTCGCACCAGGGAAAGGCCTCCTTCAGCACATCGGCCAGCGGCGCGCGGGTGTTCACGCAGCGCGAGTAGATCGACAGGCAGGTGCCCTTGCGCGGAAAGCGGTTGACGGTGGAAGACAGGCCGAGCTCGTGGCGCACCAGCCCCATCAGGTCTTCGGCGTCGCCGCGGTCGTGGATGGTGAAGTTCTCGTCGAGCCCGATCTGCGGCGCGTACTCGCGCAGCAGCCGCGCGCCGACGCCGTGGAAGGTGCCCGCCCAGGGCAGCGCGGGCGGCGCCTCGGACTTCAGGCCCAGCACCTGCGCCAGCACCCGGCCGGCGCGGCGCTCCATCTCCTGCGCGGCACGGCGGGAGAAGGTCAGCAGCAGCAGGCGCTGCGGATCGACGCCGCCGGCGATGAGGGTTGCGACGCGGTGCGCCAGCGTGCTGGTCTTGCCCGAGCCGGCGCCCGCGATGACGAGCAGCGGCCGCTCGTCGCGCCCGGCGGTGGCCGCGCTCACGCCGTGCTCGACCGCCGCGCGCTGCGCCTCGTTGAGCGAGGCGAGCGCGTCGGCCAGGCGTTCGGCCTGGGTCTTCGGCACGGCCGGAAAAACGGGGAGCGCAGTGGTCTGCATGGCGCACGACTTTACTGTATGCCCGTCCAGTCCGGCCACCTCGTCGACATATGAGCGGTGACATAATCGCGCCTCGCTGCAACCGGAGATTTTTCCTATGGAAACCGCCCCGTCTCGGCAGCTTTCAACTCCCTTTCGCTGACGCCTTTTCTGCGCTTCCTGCGCACGTCGGGCCGGGGAATTGAAAGCGCCCCTCCCCTCGCCCACCGTCCAGTCATCTCCGGGAGTGAGCCCAATGCTCAACATCTTCACGCTCGCCAACGGCCGCCTCGTCCAGGAAGAGATCGAGGCCCTCGAAGAGCTCTCCAAGTTCCAGCCGATCTGGGTCGACCTCGAATCGCCCACGCTCGAGGAAAAGCGCTGGATCAAGCAGTACTACGGCCTGTCCATTCCCGAAGACGCGATGGACGAGGACATCGAGGAGTCGGCCCGCTTCTACGAGGAAGACAACGGCGAGCTGCACATCCGCTCCGACTTCCTGATCGACGACGACGAGGCCCCGCGCGCGGTGCGCGTCGCCTTCATCCTCAACCAGCACAACACCGACCTGCGCAGCCGCGGCGTGCTGTTCTCGATCCACGACGAGGACGTGCCCGTGTTCCGCCTGCTGCGCATGCGCGCGCGCCGCGCGCCGGGGCTGATCGAGGACGCCAAGGAAGTCATGCTCAAGCTCTTCGACGCCGATGCCGAGTATTCGGCCGACTCGCTGGAGAACATCTACGACGAACTCGAGGCGGCCAGCAAGAAAGTGCTCTCGGGCAACGTCAGCGACGAGCTGGCCGGCGAGGTTCTCGGCGCCATCGCCCGGCAGGAAGACCTGAACGGCCGCATCCGCCGCAACGTGATGGACACGCGCCGCGCGGTCAGCTTCATGATGCGCAGCAAGATGCTCAACGCCGAGCAGTTCGAGGAAGCGCGCCAGATCCTGCGCGACATCGAGTCGCTGGACAACCACACGGCCTTCCTGTTCGACAAGATCAACTTCCTGATGGATGCGACCGTCGGTTTCATCAACATCAACCAGAACAAGACCATCAAGATCTTCTCGGTGGCCAGCGTCGCGCTGCTGCCGCCGACGCTGATCGCCAGCATCTACGGCATGAACTTCAAGTTCATGCCCGAGCTCGACTGGGCCATGGGCTACCCGTATGCCATCGTGCTGATGGCGGCCAGCGCGCTGGTGCCCATGTGGTACTTCCGCCGGCGCGGCTGGCTGAAGTAGGCACGAGCAACGGGCGGGGGCCGGCCCCCGGCCCCGGGGTGCTAGAGTGGCCGGCAGCCAGGCGCTGACCGGAGAGCCACAGTGCGCAGACTTCGTTTCCTCACCAACCGCCATCGCGCGCCGTCCACCAACGCCGCGCTGGGCCTGCTGCTGGCCTTCAACGCCGGCGCCGTCAATGCGGGCGGCTTCCTCGTGCTGCACATGTACACCTCGCCCATGACCGGCTTCGCCTCTCAGCTGGCGGACGGCATGGTGCTGGGAAACGTCAAGCTGCTGCTGAATGCGCTGGGCGCGATCCTGGCCTTCGTGACCGGCGCGGCCGTCTGCGCGGTGCTCGTGAACTGGGGCCGGCAGCACCGCATGCACGGCGTGTACGCACTGCCGCTGATGCTCGAGGCGGCGCTGATGTTTCCCTTCGGGCTCATGGGCGCCATCACGCTGACCTGGGCGACGCCGTTCGCGGTGCCGCTCACCGTGCTGCTGCTGTCCTTCATCATGGGCCTGCAGAACGCGGTGGCGTCCAAGACCTCGGGCGGCAGCATCCGCACCACCCACATGACCGGCAACATCACCGACATGGGCATCGAGATCGGCAAGATGCTCTACTGGAACCGCCGCTCGAAGTCGGCACCGTCGCCGGCCCTTGTCGTGCGCCACGACCGCAGCCGCATGCGCCGCGCCGGCGGTCTGGTCGGCATGTTCGTGCTCGGCGGCGCGGTGGGCGCGCTGGGCTTCAAGTACGTGGGCTTCGTCTGCGTGGTGCCGCTGGCCGCGCTGCTGCTCGCGCTGTCGATCCCGCCGCTGCTGCGCGACATTCCGCGCCGCCGCACGCCCTCGCTCAGCTGAGCTCCCGCGGCGACAACGAAGCCAGCCACGCATCGACGAGCGCGAGGCTGTAGCGGCTCGCCACCGCGACGACGAAGCGTGAGAAGTCGCCGTGCGCGGCATCGTCGGCCCGGTCGGAGATCGTCCGCATCGCCGCGAAGGGCACGCCGTAGTCATGGCACACCTGCGCCACCGACGCACCTTCCATCTCGACCGCGAGCGCATCCGGCAAGGCGCGCTGCAGCGCCGCGCTCTCGGCGGTGGTCGAGACGAACCTGTCGCCGCTCACCAGCAGGCCGCGATGCACCCTCGGCGAACGAAGGCCGAACTCGTCGACGGCCTCCTGCCCCAGCAATGCCACCGGATCGCGCAGCGTCGTTTCGGCAACCGCCGCCAGTGCATCGGCCATGGTCGCATCGGCCGCGAAGCGCGACAGGCCCATCAACGGCACCTCGTACTTCGGGAAGATCGGCGAGGCATCGAGGTCGTGCTGCAGCAGCTGCGTCGCGACCACCACGTCACCTACGTTCACGCCCGGCGCAAGCCCGCCCGCGACGCCGGTGAACACGATGGCCCGCACGCCGAAGCGCTCCAGCAGCACAGTGGCCGTGATTGCCGCGGCGACCTTGCCGATGCGCGACAGCACCGCGACCACCGGCTGGCCATGCAGATGGCCCACCCAGAAGTCGCGGCCCGGGACGCGAACGCGCTGCTCGTCGGGCATCAGCGCGAGGAGCGCGCCCAACTCCTCGTGCATGGCCGCGACGATGGCGATGGGCGCGCGTGACAGAGAGCTCAAGCTACTTCTCTTTCCAGGAACACCGCGGAACCGGCTTTGCCGGGCCGCAGGTGTTGCCCCCTGCAAGGGGGTTGGCGTAGCGACACGAAGTGCGCGAAGCCTGGGGGGTTTACTTGATGTCCACGCCGTAGAAGGTGTGGCGGCCGAAGGGGCTGAGCTTGAAGTCGATCACTTCCTTGCGCACCGGCTTCAGCTGCACCGCGTGCGCGATGGTGAACCACGGTGCCTGCTCCTTGAAGATCAGCTGGGCCTTCTTGTAGAGCGCGTCGCGGTCGGCCTGCTTGGTCGCGCTCTTGGCCTTCACCACGAGGTCTTCGTACGGCTGGTAGCAGAACTTCGAGATGTTGCTGCCGCTGGCCGACTTGGCCGACGAGCAGCCCAGCAGCGTGTAGAGGAAGTTGTCGGGGTCGCCGTTGTCGCCGGTCCAGCCCAGCATGCCCATCTGGTGCTCGCCGGCCTGCAAGCGCTTGCGGTACTCGCCCCACTCGAAGCTCTTGATCTCGGCCTTGACGTTGATCTTGGCCAGGTCGGCCTGCATCAGCTCGGCGATGCGCTTGGCGTTCGGGTTGTAAGGGCGCTGCACCGGCATGGCCCACAGGTCGGTCGAGAAGCCGTCGGGGAAGCCGGCCTGCGCCAGCAGCTTCTTCGCGGCTTCGGGGTCATACGGGTCGTCCTTCACCGCGTCGTTGTAGGACCACATGGTCGGCGGGATCGGGTTCTTCGCCGCCACGCCGGTCGACAGGTACACGCCGTCGATGATGGCCTTCTTGTTGATCGCCATGTTGATGGCCTTGCGCACGCGCACGTCGTCGAAGGGCTTCTTCGTCGTGTTGTACGAGAGGTAGCCCACGTTCAGGCCGGGCTGCTCCAGCAGCTGCACGTTCGGGTCCTTGCGGATCGCGTCGAGGTCGGCCGGGTTCGGGTACGGCATGACGTGGCACTCGCCCTTCTGCAGCTTGGCCCAGCGCACCGACGCGTCGGGCGTGATCGCGAACACGAGGTCGTCGATCTTGGCCTTGCCGCCCCAGTACTGCGGGAAGGCCTTGAAGCGGATGATCGCGTCCTTCTGGTACTGCACCAGGTAGAAGGGGCCGGTGCCGATCGGGTCCTGGTCGACCTTCTCGGGCGTGCCGGCCTTCAGCATCGCGATGGCGTATTCCTTCGACTGGATGCCCGCGTACTGCATCGCCAGGTTCGCGAGGAACGGCGCCTCGGGCTGGTTCAGCACGATCTTCACGGTGTAGTCGTCGATGCGGTCCACCGTCTTCAGCAGCTTGGGCATGCCCATGTCGTTGAAGTACGAGTGGTTCTGGCTCGTCACCTTGAAGAAGGGGTCGCTCTCCTTCCACTGCCGCTCCAGCATGAAGATGAAGTCGTCGGCGTTGAAGTCGCGCGTAGGCTTGAAGCTCTTGCTCGTGGTGTGCCACTTCACGCCCTTGCGCAGGTGGAAGGTGTAGACCGTGCCGTCGGCCGAGATGTCCCATTTCTCGGCGAGGCCGGGCACGACCTTGGTGCCGCCGCGCTCGAACTCGACGATGGTGTTGTAGACCTGCGTGGTCACGTCGAACGAGGTGCCGGTGGTGTTCATCCCCGGATAGAAATTCTCGGGACTGCCTTCCGAGCAATACACCAGCGTCTTGGCGGACACCGCGCCGCAGGCCAGGGTAAGGGCTGCAAGCGCTGTCGGTGCCAGGAGCGCCAGGCTTCGTGAGCGGCGCGAAACGGTGGGCTGGGTCTTCATGTGGACTCCTTGATACACGGTTGAAAAAACTGCGAGAACGGAAACGAAAGCGGAAACTGAAACGGAAAGGACACTAGGAATTCGTCGCCATCGCGATGGCGGCGGAGGGAACATCGGCACGCACCAATGGCGCGCCTTCGAGGAACTTCTCTGAAAAGTGGCAGGCCACCAGCCGCTCGTCGAGCATGCGCGGCAGCGGCCTTTCCTCGCGGCAGCGCGGCTCCACATGCGGGCAGCGCGTGCTGAACACGCAGCCCGACGGCGGATTCAGCGGCGACGGCAGCTCGCCCTTGAGCACGATGCGCTGGCTGCTCAGGCCCGGCGTCGAGGCCAGCAGCGCCTGCGTGTAGGGATGCAGCGGTCGCGCGAAGATGCGCGACTTCGGACCCTGTTCCACCGCGTGGCCGAGGTACATCACGAGCACGTCGTGCGCGATGTGCCGCACCACGCCGAGGTCGTGCGAGATGAAGAGATACGCGAGGCCCAGCTCGGCCTGCAGGTCGGCCAGCAGGTTGAGCACCTGCGCCTGGATCGACACGTCGAGCGCCGACACCGGCTCGTCGGCCACCAGCAGGCGCGGGTTCAGCATCAGCGCGCGCGCGATGGCGATGCGCTGGCGCTGCCCGCCCGAGAACATGTGCGGATAGCGATTGGCGTACTCGGGCCGCAGGCCCACGCGCGCGAGCATGTCGCGGGCCTTCGCGGCGCGCTCGGGCTTGCCCATGCTCGTGTTGATGGCCAGCGGATCCTCGAGCACCGTCGAGATCTTCTTGCGCGGATTGAGCGAGCCGTACGGGTTCTGGAACACCAGCTGCACCGCCTGGCGCAGCTCCCGCTTGCGCTCGGCGGGCGTGTCGACCGCATCGGCGCCGACCAGCGTGAGCTGGCCTGCCGTCGGCTTCTCGATCAGCGAGACCATGCGCGCCAGCGTCGACTTGCCGCAGCCCGATTCGCCGACCACGGCCAGCGTGCGGCCGCGCTCGATGCGAAAGGAAATGTCGCCCACGGCACGCAGGTGCGAAGGCGCGCGGAACAGCCCGCGGCGGACGTCGTAGGTGCGCTGGAGGTTCTTCGCCTCGACGACCACTTCGGTCGAAGCATGGGTGGATGCCGCGCTCATGCCGCCACCTCTGCGGCCTGCCGCTTCGGCGGATCGCTCGCGATCGCCTCCCTGCGCCCAGGATCGCCGAGCGGAAAGTGGCAGCGCACCTCGGCACCATGCGATTCCCTCAGCGCCGGCCGCACCTGGCAGGCGCGCTCGGTGACGTAACCGCAGCGCGGCGCGAACAGGCAGCCTGCCGGCCGGTCGTGCACGCCGGGCACCACGCCGCTGATGGTGGCGAGCCGCCCCTCGGGCGCGGCGCGCTCGGGCAGCGCCGCGAGCAGCGCCTCGGTGTAGGGATGCTGCGGCGAGGCGAAGAGCCTATCGACGCGCTGGTGCTCCATCACCTGGCCCGCGTACATCACGGCGATGCGCTGCGCCATCTCGCTGACCACGCCCATGTTGTGCGTGATGAGCACCAGCGCCATGCCGCGCTCCTTCTGCAGGTCGCGCAGCAGGTCGAGGATCTGCGCCTGGATGGTCACGTCTAGCGCGGTGGTCGGCTCGTCGGCGATCAGCAGGCGCGGGTTGCAGGCAATGGCCATCGCGATCATCACGCGCTGGTTCATGCCGCCCGAGAGCTGGTGCGGAAAGCTGCCCAGGCGCGATGACGCTGCCGGAATGCCGACCTGCTCCAGCAGTTCGGTGGCGCGTTTCTTTGCTTCGCGCTTGTCGAGCTTCAGGTGCAGCCGCAGCGTCTCCATCAGCTGGAAGCCGATGGTGAAGCAGGGGTTGAGGCTGGTGGTCGGCTCCTGGAAGATCATCGCGACTTCCTTGCCGACCAGCGAACGGCGCGCCTTGTCGGAAATGCCGAGCAGGTCGTTGCCCGCGAAGCGCATGTGGTCCGCGCGCACGCGGCCCGGAAAGCCGACGAGGCCCATCAGCGCCATCATCGTGACGCTCTTGCCCGAGCCCGATTCGCCGACGATGCCGAGCACCTCGCCTTCTTCGAGACTGAGGCTCACGCCGTCTACCGCATGCAACACGCCCCCTTGAGTCGGGAACTCGACGTGCAGATCCTTGATGTCAAGCAAAGGCATCTTTTCTCTCCTTTGCTTCAGCGCTTGAGCTTGGGGTCCAGCGCATCGCGCAGGCCGTCGCCCAGAAGATTGAAAGCCAGCACGGCCGCGAGGATCGCCATGCCGGGGAAGGTGACCACCCACCATGCGCGCAGCACGAATTCGCGCGCGTCGGCCAGCATCGTTCCCCACTCGGGCGAAGGCGGCTGCGCGCCAAGGCCGAGGAAGCCAAGCGCCGCCGCGTCGAGGATGGCGGTGGAGATGCCGAGCGAAGCCTGCACGATCAGCGGCGCGGCGCAGTTGGGCAGCACCTCGCTGAACATCAGCCGCAGCGTGCCGGCGCCGCTCACGCGCGCGGCGGTCACGTAGTCGCGCGAAACCTCGGCGATGACGGCGGCGCGCGTGATGCGCACGTAGTGCGGCAGCACCACGATGGCCACCGCGAGCATCGCGTTGATGAGCCCCGGCCCGAGGATCGCGACGATCACGATGGCCAGCAGCAGGCTGGGCAGCGTGAGCACGATGTCCATCAGCCGCATGATCGCGATCTCGAGCACGCCGCGGAAGAAGCCCGCGATCAGGCCGAGCACGATGCCGACGACCACCGACAGCGCCACCACCGCGACGCCGATCGACAGCGACAGGCGCGCGCCGTACATGAGCCGCGAAAGAATGTCGCGGCCGATGGCGTCGGTGCCCAGCAGGTAGCTCATCGAGCCGCCCTGCTGCCACGCCGGCGGCTGCAGGAAGGCGGCGCTGTTGGTCTCGTTGGGTGCGTGCGGCGCGATCCACGGTGCGAACAGCGCGACCAGCAGCAGCACGACGATGGTGGCGAGCCCGATGACCGCGCCGCGGTTGGCCGAAAAGGCCGTCCAGAATTCGCGCCAGGGGCCGGGAGGGGCGGCGCTTTTCACGCCGTTCGAAATGATCTGTGTCGAGGCCATGAGCTCAGCGCCGGATGCGGGGATTGATGACGCCGTAAGCCACGTCGACGAGAAGATTCACGAGCATCACGATGCCGCCGAGCAGCAGCATGCCGCCCTGCAGCACCGGATAGTCGCGCCGGCCGATGGCCTCGATGAGCCACTTGCCGACGCCGGGCCAGGAGAAGATGGTCTCGGTGAGGATCGCGCCCGTGAAGAGCACGCCCACCTGCAGGCCGATGACGGTCACGACCGGAATGAGCGCATTGCGCAGCGCATGCAGCCCCACCACGCGCAAGCGCGAGAGGCCCTTGGCGCGCGCGGTGCGGATGTAGTCCTCGCCCAGCACCTCGAGCATGGCCGAGCGCGTCATGCGAGCGATGACCGCGAGCGGCACGGTGCCGAGCACCACGGCCGGCAGCACGAGGTGATGCAGCGCCGACCAGAAGGCGCCGGTGTCGCCGGCGCGCAGTGCGTCGATCAGCAGGAAGCCGGTGTCGGGCTCGACGTAGTACTGCACCGCGATGCGGCCCGACACGGGCGTCCATCCGAGCTGCACCGAGAAGAACAGGATCAGCAGCAGCCCCCACCAGAAGATCGGCATCGAGTAGCCGGTGAGCGAGGTGGCCATCACGCCGTGGTCGAAGATGGAATTGCGCCGCACCGCCGCGAGGATGCCGGCCGGCAGGCCGAGCAGCAGCGCGAAGAGAATTGCGCACACCGCGAGCTCGACCGTGGCCGGGAAGAGCGAGAGGAACTCGCTCATCACCGTGTCCTGCGTGATGAGCGACTTGCCGAGATCGCCGTGCAGCACGCGGGCGATGTAGATGCCGTACTGCACGATCACCGGCTTGTCGAAGCCGTAGGCGGTGCGCAGTTCGGCATGGCGCGCGGGGTCGATTCCGCGCTCGCCGGCCATGGTTTCGATAGGGTCACCCGGCACGAGCCGGATGAGGAAGAAGGCGAGCAATGTCATGCCGAAGAAGGTCGGCACCAACAGACTCAAACGGGTAAAGACAAACCTGAGCATCGACCCGCGAATATGCAAGATCGATGCCTCGGCCCCACCCGGGCCGAACCCTTATTCCAGCACTTACTTCTTGGCGTCGCGCAGCTCGCGGCGAAGGATCTTGCCGACCGGCGTCTTCGGCATGTCGGTACGAAACTCTACGATGCGCGGCTGCTTGTAACCCGTAAGGTTTGCTCTGCAGTATTCGCGCACCTGCGCTTCGGTGAGTGAAGGGTCTTTCTTCACGATCACGAGCTTCACGGCCTCGCCGGTCTTGTCGTCGGGCACGCCGACCGCGGCGCACTCGAGCACGCCCGGAATGAGTGCGACCACATCCTCGATCTCGTTCGGGTACACGTTGAAGCCCGACACCAGGATCATGTCCTTCTTGCGGTCGACCACCTTGAAGTAGCCGCGCTCGTCGACCACGCCGATGTCGCCGCTCTTGAAGTAGCCGTCGGCCGTCATGACCTTGGCGGTCTCGTCGGGACGCTGCCAGTAGCCGGCCATCACCTGCGGGCCCTTGATCGCGATTTCGCCGCGCTCGCCGACGGGCACTTCGTTGCCGTCGTCGTCGAGCAGCTTGAGCCAGGTGCTCGGCAGCGGCAGGCCGATGGTGCCGGTGTAGGCCGTGCTGTTGGTCGGGTTGCAGGTGGCCGAGGGCGAGGTTTCGGAGAGGCCGTAGCCCTCGCAGATCGGGCAGCCGGTCTTCTCGAGCCAGAGCTTCGCGACTGCGGCCTGCACCGCCATGCCGCCGCCGACCGAGACCTTGAGGTTCTTCCAGTTGACGGTGTTGAAGTCGGGATGGTTCGCGAGGCCGTTGAACAGCGTGTTGACGGCCGGGAAACTGTGGATGGTGTGCTTGGAGAGTTCCTTCAGCACGCCGGGAATGTCGCGCGGATTCGGGATCAGGATCAGCTTGCCGCCCGTACGCATGCTCAGCATCATGCCGACCGTGAACGCGAAGATGTGATACAGCGGCAGCGCGCACACGCCCGTGGGCTGCTCGTTGGCCGGCACCTTGTTCATGACCGGCTCGTTCCATGCCTCGGACTGCAGCACGTTGGCGATCACGTTGCGATGCAGGAGCACCGCGCCCTTCGACACGCCGGTGGTGCCGCCGGTGTATTGCAGCACCGCCACGTCGTCGGGGCCGATGGCCACGGGCTTCGGCGAGGCACTCGCGCCCTTGTCGAGCGCGTCGTTGAAGCGCACCGCGCCCGGCAGGCTGAAGGGAGGCACCAGCTTCTTGACGTTGCGCACCACGTAGTTGACGAGCGCGCCCTTCAGGAAGCCGAGGCGGTCGCCCATGGAGGCCAGCACGATGTGCTTGACCGGCGTACTCGCGATGCATTGCTGCAGCGTGGTGCCGAAGTTCTCCATGATGACGATGGCCTTCGCGCCCGAGTCCTTGAGCTGGTGCTCGAGTTCGCGCGGCGTGTACAGCGGGTTCACGTTGACCAGGATCAGGCCGGCGCGCAGGATGCCCGCGACCGCGACCGGGTACTGCGGGCAGTTCGGCATCATGACCGCGACACGGTCTCCCTTGGCCAGGCCCAGGCCCAGGCCCTGCAGGTAGCCCGCGAACGACTTGCTCTGCCTGTCGGTCTCGGCATAGCTGATGTCCTTGCCCATGAAGCTGTAGGCCGTGCGGTCCGCGTACTTCGTGAAGCTCTCTTCCATGAGCGCGACCAGCGAGGGGTACTGCGAGGCGTCGATATCGGCAGGCACGCCCTGCGGATAGCTGCTGAGCCAGGGACGATCGGTCATTGTTTTGTCTCCTCCGGGAGTCGGACTGTTGAAAACGAAAACGGCGCACGAAGTGGCGCCGCGAAGAACTCGTCCGCTGCGCGGACGGGGACCTTCGGCCTATTCGATGGCCTTGCCCATATCTTCCACTACTTTTTTGGCATCGCCAAAGACCATCATGGTCTTGTCCATGTAGAAGAGCTCGTTGTCCAGGCCGGCATAACCTGCGGCCATGGAGCGCTTGTTGACGATGACGGTCTTGGCCTTGTAGGCCTCCAGGATCGGCATGCCGTAGATCGGGCTGCCCTTGGTGTGCGCGGCAGGGTTCACGACGTCGTTGGCGCCCAGGATGATCGCCACATCGGCCTGGCCGAACTCGCCGTTGATGTCTTCCATTTCGAACACCTGGTCGTAGGGCACCTCGGCCTCGGCCAGCAGCACGTTCATGTGGCCGGGCATGCGGCCCGCCACCGGGTGGATGGCGTACTTCACGGTGATGCCCTTCTCGACGAGCTTCTGCGCGAGTTCCTTCACCGCGTGCTGGGCACGGGCGACCGCCAGGCCGTAGCCGGGCACGATCACCACCGTCTCGGCGTTGCCGAGCACGAAGGCCGCGTCGTCGGCGCTGCCGCTCTTCACGGGGCGCTGCTCCTTCGCACCGCCCGTGGCCGCGGTCGCGTCGCCGCCGAAGCCGCCCAGGATCACGTTGAAGAACGAGCGGTTCATGGCCTTGCACATGATGTAGCTCAGGATCGCGCCCGAGGAGCCCACCAGCGAGCCGGCCACGATCAGCATCGCGTTGTTCAGGCTGAAGCCGATGCCCGCGGCCGCCCAGCCCGAGTAGCTGTTGAGCATCGACACCACCACCGGCATGTCGGCGCCGCCGATCGGGATGATGATGAGCACGCCCATCACGAAGGCCAGCGCCAGCATCGCAAAGAAGGCCGGCCAGCTTTCGGTGAACACGAACACCAGCCCCAGGCCGATGGTCGCGAGGCCCAGCACGAGGTTGAGCATGTGCTGGCCCGCGAACTGCACCGGCGCGCCCTGGAACAGGCGGAACTTGTACTTGCCCGAGAGCTTGCCGAAGGCGATGACCGAGCCGCTGAAGGTGATGGCGCCGATGGCCGCCCCCAGGAACAACTCGAGCCGGTTGCCGCTCGGGATCGGATCACCCTTGAGCGCGATGCCGAAGGCATGAGGCTCGGCCACGGCGGCCACCGCGATGAACACCGCGGCCAGGCCGATCATGCTGTGCATGAAGGCGACCAGCTCGGGCATCTTGGTCATCTCGACCTTGTTGGCCATGTAGGCGCCCAGGCCGCCGCCGGCGACCAGCGCGACCAGCACGTAGGCCAGTCCGTTGAGGTTGCCGCTGGCGAGCTTGTAGATCAGCGCGCCGGTGGTCAGCACGGCGATCGCCATGCCGGTCATGCCGAAGATGTTGCCGCGGATCGAAGTGGTGGGATGGCTCAGGCCCTTCAGGGCCTGGATGAAGCAGATGCTGGCGACGAGGTACAGCAGCGTGACGAGATTCATGCTCACTTGGCGGCTCCCTCGGCGTTGGCCGCGGGGGCGGCCTTCTTGTCCTTCTTCTTGAACATCTCCAGCATCCGCCGCGTGACGAGGAAGCCGCCGAAGACGTTCACCGCGGCCAGCGCCACGGCGAGCACACCCATGGTCTTGCCCAGCGGCGTGTCGGTGAGCGCGGCCGCCAGCATGGCGCCCACGATCACGATGGCCGAGATGGCGTTGGTCACGGCCATCAGCGGCGTATGCAGCGCTGGCGTGACGGTCCACACGACGTGGTAGCCGACGTAGATGGCCAGCACGAAGATGATCAGGTTGATGACTGTGTGAGAGACGATGTCCATGTTCTTCTCCTCGGCGGGCTGGGTTACTTCTTCGTGACCTGGCCGTCCTGCGTGACGCGGCAGGCGGCGACGATGTCGTCCTCGAGGTCGATCTTCAGCGCGCCCTCCTTGGTGACGATGAGCTTGAGAAAGTCGAGCACGTTGCGCGCGTAGAGCGCCGATGCGTCGGCCGCCACGAGCGCGGCGAGGTTGGTCTCGCCCACGATGGTCACGCCGTGCTTCACCACCGTCCTGTCGGCTTCCGACAGCGGGCAGTTGCCGCCCACACCGTCGGGGCCCTTGCCGGCCGCGATGTCGACGATGACGGAGCCCGGCTTCATCGCCTTGACCATGTCCTCGGTGATGAGCGTCGGCGCGGCGCGGCCCGGGATGAGCGCGGTGCTGATGACCACGTCGGCCAGCGCCACGCGCTTGGCGACCTCGGCCTGTTGGCGGGTGAGCCAGCTCGCGGGCATGGGCCGCGCGTAGCCGCCGACGCCTTCGGCCGCGTCCTTCTCTTCCTGGGTTTCGTAGGGCACGTCGATGAACTTGCCGCCCAGCGACTCGATCTGCTCCTTGACGCTCGGGCGCACGTCGGACGCCTCGATGACCGCGCCCAGGCGCTTGGCGGTGGCGATGGCCTGCAGGCCCGCCACGCCCACGCCCAGGATGACGACGCGCGCTGCCTTCACAGTGCCGGCAGCGGTCATGAGCATGGGGAAGAAGCGCTGGTACTTGTCGGCCGCGATCATCACGGCCTTGTAGCCGGCGATGTTGGCCTGGGAGCTGAGCACGTCCATGCTCTGGGCGCGCGTGGTGCGCGGCGCGGCTTCGAGCGCGAAGCCGGTGACGCCGGCGGCGGCCAGGCGCTGCAGGCCGGCCGCGTCGAAGGGATTGAGCATGCCGATGACCACGGCGCCGGACTTCAGCAGCGAGGTTTCCGATTCGGTCGGGGTGCGCACCTTGAGCACCATGTCGGCGGAGAAGGCACCCGGTTGATCGGTGATCTCTGCACCTGCGGCCTGATAGGCGCTGTCGGTGACGCTGGCCGCGACGCCTGCCCCCGACTGCACCCGTACGGTGTGCCCTGAGGCGACAAGTTTCTTCACCGTCTCAGGTGTAACAGCCACGCGGGTTTCGCCTGCCAGTGTCTCGGCGGGCACGCCTATCAGCATAGAGATCTCCTCAGAGCAAGGGGCACAGGGGGAATGCCGGCAGCTTACAGCAAGATTACAGCCGATCGCTGTCGCCGGAGTGCTCTGTCGTTTTCATCCCAAAGCGTCGAGGAGCTTATGGTTACTATAACTTTCGCTATTTAATTGATAGCGAATTCGGGTATTCGATAGCGGTTTGCGAGAAGGCCGGCGCGTGTTTCCTCGGCATGCCGGACGGATTTCCGCCTGATTGCCCGGCAAAAGTACTTCCAATGCCTGACGGAAGCCCGTCAATCAAAATCTCCATTTGTATCCAACTGCTGCCAACTTCGTTAACAAGCAATCAGAAATCGGCGATTTGCGTGCATTATTTGCAAATCCAAAAACTTTACCTTAGTCGCAGATAGATACACTTCTACTAACAATCGCCAGTTCACGGAAGCTGACGAAGGGAGGAAGAAGGGGTAGGAATGCGAATCGCGGTACTCGATGAAGGTGTAGATCACTTCAAGCGGATCAATCAGACCATGGCGGCACTCGAGCACGAGTGCCATCCCTATACGGAAGGCAAGGCCCTGCTGCAGGCGATGCGCCGCCAGACCTTCGACCTGCTGATACTCGGCTGGAATCTCCCTGACATGAAGGGTCCCGAGGTGGTAGCGACCATCCGTCGGGATCTCAACAGCCGGCTTCCCATTCTTTTCGTGTCCGACAAGCCCGGCGAGGCCGACATGGTCGAGGGCCTCAACGCCGGCGCGGACGACTTCATGGCCAAGCCCGCCCGCGCCGGCGAACTCGAAGCCCGCGTGAACGCGCTGCTGCGCCGCTCCTACCCGGCCCAGCACGAGGCGGAACTGGTCTTCGGGCCCTATCACTTCTATCCGCCGTCGCGCGTACTCAAGGTCCGCGGCGTGCAGGTCGAACTCAAGAACCGCGAATACGAGCTCGCGCTGTTCCTGTTCCAGAACCTCGGCCGGCTACTCTCGCGGGAGCATCTGCACGAAGCCGTCTGGGGCCTCGGCATCGAGGCGCTCTCGCGCTCGCTCGACACCCATATCTCGCGCCTGCGGACCAAGCTCGACCTGCGCCCCGCAAACGGCTTCCTGCTGCTGGCCATCTACGGCCTGGGCTACCGGCTCGAAACCATCGAAGCCGATGCGTTGCCCGGAGTCAACGTACGCTGACCCCGGAAATCTCAGCGGGCTAAAGTAGCCTCCAGCGGCTAGCGCGGCAACCAACACGGCCGCCGCAAGAACGGGCGATGTGCCCGCCGCCACGAGGAACGAGACGAATGAATCCGATGATCCGGCTGCTGCTCGCCGCCACATTGCTCTGGAGCTGGCTCGGGCCGGCCGCCGCACAGGAAGTGGTGGAGGCCAGCGACATGGTGCGCGGCGGCATGCAGGCGATCGAGATGATCGACCAGGGCAAGGCCGGCGAACTGTGGGACGGCGCCGCCCCGGCCACGCGCAAGCGGGTGACGCGCGCCGACTTCCTCGGCCAGGTCGCCCGGAGCCGGGCACAGATCGGCGTGCCGCAGATGCGCACCTGGGTCTCGGTCAACCGCCAGGTCGTTGCCGCGCAAGACGGCGACACGGCCGGCCAGTACGTCAGCATCGAATACGAGACCCGGTTCGCGAGCAAGTCCGACGGCACGGTGCGCGAACTCGTGAGCTTCCATCTCGACCAGGACCGCGTCTGGCGCTTCAGCGGCTATGCACTGAAATAAGGAAAGGAGCCGAGAACATGGCAGGTCCGCGCTGGAAACCCAATGTCACCGTGGCTGCGGTGATCGAGCGCGACGGGCGCTTCCTGCTCGTCGAGGAGCAGACCAGCGACGGCCTTCGGCTCAACACGCCGGCCGGGCACCTGGACCCCGGCGAGTCGCCCGCCGAAGGCTGCGCGCGCGAAACGCTGGAAGAAACAGCCCATCATTTCACGCCAACGGCGCTCATCGGCATCTACATGGCGCGTTCCCGGCCGCTGGCGGAACGCGGCGAGGACACCACCTACATGCGTTTCGCGTTCTCAGGCACCTTGGGCGCGTTCGAGGCAGGCCGCCCGCTCGACGAAGGCATCGTGCGCACCGTGTGGATGACTGCCGACGAAATCCGCACCAGCGTCGCCCGGCACCGCAGCCCGCTGCTGCTGCAATGTGTCGAGGACCACCTGGCCGGCAAGCGCCACCCGCTGGACCTCGTTTACGTCGACGAATCGGTGCGGTCCGCGCCCTGATCGGCTGAAGAGGCTCAGACGATGACGCCGCCGCCAAGGCAGCGCTCGCCGTCGTAGAGCACGGCCGACTGCCCCGGGGTCACTGCCCATTGCGCTTCGCCGAAGCGCAGGCCGAAGGTGCCGGCATCTCCCGCATCCATCTCGCAGGCCGCATCCGCCTGCCGGTAGCGCGCCTTGGAGCCGTAGCCGCCCGGCACCGGCGGCTCGCCGGAAATCCAGCTCGCGTCGTCCGCCTTCAGCTGAGACGACAGCAACCACGGATGGTCGTGCCCCTGCACCACCCACAGCGTGTTCTTCTCGATGTCCTTGCGCGCCACGAACCACGGTGAGTGGTCGCCCGAACCGCGCTGCGCGCCCTTTTCCTTCACGCCGCCGATGCCCAGCCCCTGCCGCTGCCCCAGCGTGTAGAAGCTCAGCCCCTGGTGCTCGCCCAGCTTGCGGCCCCGGTCGTCCTTGATCGGGCCGGGCTCCTTGGAGATGTAGCGGTTCAGGAATTCGCGGAACGGCCGCTCGCCGATGAAGCAGATGCCGGTCGAGTCCTTCTTCTTCGCGTTGGGCAGGCCGATTTCCTCGGCGATGCGGCGCACTTCGGTCTTGTGCAGCTCGCCGACCGGGAACATCGTCTTCGACAGCTGCGCCTGGTTCAGGCGGTGCAGGAAGTAGCTCTGGTCCTTCGAGGGATCGAGTCCCTTGAGCAGCTCGTGCCTGCCGGTCGCCTCGTTCAGCCGCACGCGGGCGTAGTGGCCGGTGGCGATCTTCTCGGCGCCCAGCCGCATGGCGTGGTCGAGGAAGGCCTTGAACTTGATCTCGGCATTGCACAGCACGTCGGGGTTGGGCGTGCGGCCGGCCTTGTATTCGCGCAGGAACTCGGCGAACACGCGGTCCTTGTAGTCGGCCGCGAAGTTGACGTGCTCGATCTCGATGCCCAGCACGTCGGCCACGCTGGCGGCGTCCACGAAGTCGATGTTCGACGAGCAGTACTCGCTGTCGTCGTCGTCTTCCCAGTTCTTCATGAAGATGCCGACCACCTCGTGCCCCTGCTGCTTGAGCAGGTGCGCCGTCACCGCGGAGTCCACTCCGCCGCTCAGTCCCACAACGATCCGATGCTTTGCCATAAGCCCCCTATTGTCCCAGCCCCGCGGAAGGGGCTTCCGGCGTGTGGGAAATCGGGAAAACCCGTGTCGCCGGTTTGTCAGCCTGCGGGTTCGCGGCGCGAAGGCCGGCGCTACAGTGACTCCGCATGAAGGCGGCACAGATCCGCCAGGCGATTTGCAACAGACAACAACCAGCGGAGACAAGACGCATGGCCACCCCTTCCCCAGCTTGCCCCGCCGCATCCTTCGGCGACAGCACTCCCTGGACACGCGCCTACCCGCCCGGCATGCGCTGGGACGCGGAGCTTCCCGTGAAGCCGGTGCAGCAGATGCTCGACGAGGCCGTCGAACGCTGGCCCGACCGGTCGGCCGTCGAGTTCATGGGCCAGGCCATCACCTACCGCGAGCTCGGTGCCGCGGTCGAACGTGCCGCCAAGGGCCTGCAGGACCTGGGCGTGAAGCCCGGCGTACACGTCGGCCTCTACCTGCCGAACACGCCGCACTACCCCATCGCCTTCTTCGCGGTGCTGAAGGCAGGCGGCACGGTGGTGAACTATTCCCCGCTGGACGCCGAGCGCGTGCTGGCCCACAAGATCGAGGACAGCCGCACCGACATCCTGGTCACGCTCGACCTCGTCAACCTGTACCCGCAGATGGCGCGCCTGCTCGACAACTCGCGCCTGAAGACGCTGGTGGTCGGCAGCCTCGGCGACTACGGTGCCATGGGCGACAAGGTGCAGGCCCAGCTGCAGGGCGCCGGCCAGATCGCCCCGGTGCCCGTCGATGAACGGCACGTGCGCTTCACCGATCTGCTCAAGAGCGAAGGCACGCACAAGACCCATCCGCTGGGCGACCTCGCCGAAGAGATCGTGGTGCTGCAGTACACCGGCGGCACCACCGGCCTGCCCAAGGGCGCGATGCTCACGCACGCCAACCTCACATCGGCCTCGGCGCAGTACTACGAGTCGACCAAGGGCGATCCGCCCATCCTGGACGAAGGAACGGAACGCTTCCTGGTGGTGCTGCCGCTCTTCCACATCTTCGCGCTCAGCGCGGCAATGCTGCTCGGCGTGCGCCTGGGCGCGGCGCTGGTGCTGCACACGCGCTTCGACGTCGACGCGGTGATGAACGAGCTCGCCGCCAGCCGGATCAGCGTGTTCCCCGGCGTGCCGACGATGTACACCGCGATCCTCTCGCACCCCAAGGCGAAGGAGATGGACCTGCGCTCGCTCAAGTTCTGCGGCTCCGGCGGCGCGCCGCTGCCGGTGGAAGTGGAGCAGCGCTTCTTCGAGCTCACAGGCTGCCACCTCAACGAGGGCTGGGGCATGACCGAGACCTCGCCCGTGGGCACCTTCACGCCCGCGCGCGGCCTGCGCAAGGCGGGCTCGTGCGGCATGCCGCTGCCGCGAGTGCGCATCAAGCTCGTGAGCCTGGACGACCCGACGCAGGACATCACCGCCTTCGGCGAAGCGGGCGAACTCTGCATCAAGGGCCCGAACGTGATGAAGGGCTACTGGAACAACCCCAAGGCCACGGCCGAGTCGATGACGGCCGACGGCTACTTCCGCAGCGGCGACGTCGCGAAGATGGACGCCGACGGCTACCTCTACATCGTCGACCGCACCAAGGACATGCTGCTGTGCGGCGGCTACAACGTCTACCCGCGCGTGCTGGAAGAGGCGGTGTACGAGCACCCTTCGGTGGCCGAAGTCTGCGTGATCGGCATTCCCGACGAGTACCGCGGCCAGTCGCCCAAGGCCTTCGTGAAGCTGAAGGACGGCGCGCCCGGACTGACGCTCGACGAGCTCAAGTCATTCCTGAAGAACCGCCTCGGCAAGCACGAGATGATCGGCGCGCTGGAGATCCGCGCCGAGCTGCCCAAGACGCCGGTGGGCAAGCTCTCGAAGAAGGATCTGGTGGACGAGGAAGCCCGCAAGCGGGCGGCGTAGCAGCGGAGCCGCACACCGCTCTTTCGTGGAACACCGAGGAACCGGCTTTGCCGGGCCTCAGGTGTTGCCCCCGGTAGGGGGTTGGCGAAGCGACACGAAGTGCGCGCAGCCTGGGGGCGAGCCTAGCGAAAGGCTTCGGCCAGCAATTCGTAGGAACGCAGCCGGGCCACGTGGTCGAACACCTGCGAGGTGATCATCAGTTCGTCCGCGCCGGTGCGCGCGACGAAAGCTTCCACGCCCTTCTTCACCGTCTCGACCGAGCCCACCGCGGAGCACGACAGCACCGAGTCGAGCAGCGCGTTCTCCGCCGGCCCGACCTTCTGGCGATAGTTCTCCACCGGCGGCGGCAGGCGCCCGGGCCGTCCGCTGCGCAGGTTCACGAAGGCCTGCTGCCACGAGGTGGCGCGGAACTCGGCCTCCTCGTCGGTGTCGGCCGCGAACACATTGAAGCCCAGCATCACGTACGGCTTCTGCAGCTGCGCCGAGGGCTTGAAGGTCTCGCGATAGATCTGGATGGCCTGCATGATCTGCTGCGGCGCGAAGTGCGAGGCGAAGGCATAGGGCAGGCCCAGGTGCGCCGCGAGCTGCGCGCCGAAGGTGCTCGATCCGAGGATCCACACCGGCACCTCGAGCCCCGCGCCGGGCACGGCCCGAACGGGCTG
Source organism: Variovorax gossypii (assembly GCF_003965815.1). Taxonomy (GTDB): domain Bacteria; phylum Pseudomonadota; class Gammaproteobacteria; order Burkholderiales; family Burkholderiaceae_C; genus Variovorax; species Variovorax gossypii. The sequence goes on from NZ_RXOE01000010.1 coordinate 191,761, forward strand.
CTGCGGCGCCTTCGACATGAAGTCCATGAGTTCGATCACGTCCTGCGGGAACTGGTCGGCGTCCGACTCCAGGTTGCGCCTCAGGGCGCGCGCGGTGCGCTGGTCGGAGCCGGGCGCGCGGCCCAGGCCGAGGTCGATGCGCCCCGGGTACAGCGACTCGAGCGTGCCGAACTGCTCGGCGATCACCAGCGGCGAATGGTTCGGCAGCATCACGCCGCCGGCGCCGATGCGGATGGTGGACGTACCCGCCCCCACGTACGACAGCAGCACTGCGGTGGCAGCGCTCGCGATGCCCGGCATGCCGTGGTGCTCGGCCAGCCAGTAGCGCGTGTAGCCCAGCTTCTCGCCATGCTGCGCCAGCGAGAGCGAGTTGCGGAACGACTGCGCGGCGTCGCTGCCCTCGGTGATCGGGGAAAGGTCGAGGATGGAGAACGGAATCATGGGCGCGATCATGGCGCGAACCGCCCAACGCCGCTGCCCCAGGGGCTATTCGGTTTGGTATAGCGTGGTCACGCTCGCGAAGTCGCGCCCGTTCTGCTCCACGCTCGCCTGGAAGGGCACGCTCTCGCCCGGCGCGATGGCCGGCAGGTTGTCCACCAGCTTGAAGCCGGTGAGCTGCCCGTTGCGGTCACGAAGGCTCACCCACAGCCGCACCTTGCCGACGATGCCCGTGCCCGGGTTCTTCACGCTGCCGCTGACCACCACGTACTTGTACGAAAAGCGCTGGCTGAAGTTGAGCAGCACGCTGCCGATCTCGGCCTTGGTGCCCGTCACCTTCACCTCCAGCGGCTTGCGCGGGCCGGGCAAGGCCGCGCGGCGCATCGGCTTCCACTCGATGCGCGTGTCGGTGATGCGCTCCATGTCCTGCGGCTCCAGGTAGATGGGAAAGCGCTCGCCGGGGTACAGGTACGCCAGCCCCGCGATGGTGGTCGTGCCGTGCGCCTTGCTGCCGCTGAAGCGCGAGATCACGCCGCCCGGCGCGAGCACGACTGCGTCGGTGCTGCGATTGACGAGCTCGCCCAGGAACAGCCGCTGCTGGATGTTGTTGCGCCCGTCCACCAGCGGCAGCATCTCGAGCAGCCTGGCGTCGAAGCGCTCGCTGTCCTCGGCCAGCAGGTCGTCGGTGCCCAGGCGAAGCTCCGAATTGAAGGACTCCGGACCGCCCGCCGTGCGGATCACGCGGTCGCCGCTGCCCAGCACCGGCGTGCGCGAGCCCGAGGCCTCGACCGTGCTGTAGCCGATGCGGTAGTCCCATGCCGCGATGGCCGCGCCGCGACCGAAGCGCGCGATGCTCACGCCCACCGAGGTCCGCCCGCCGGGCTGTATCTCGTTGGCTTGCCCGTAGCCGTGGCCGAAGCCGATCACCTGCCCCGCGTCGTCGTACAGCGTGGCCAGCACCTCGAAGCCGCCGAGCACGGTGGCGTCCTTGCGGTCGTTGACGATGCGGCCCACCAGCCGCACGCGGTCGCCCTGCTGCACCAGCCGCACGCGCGAGAACACCATGCGCGGCCCCTTCACCGAGCTGTAGGGCTCGGCCAGCTTCTGCACGCGCAGCTCCTGCCGAGTGACGTTCTTGCCGCTGGGCATGTCGATCAGCGCGGGCGCGCTCTCGCCGGGCTCCAGCACGGACACGGGCAGCATCTCGCTGCGCTCGTCGAGCTTGCTTTCGCCGTCGAAGTACACGGCGCGAATGCCGGCGCGAGACAGCGGCTTGCCGGTCTCGTTGCGCGCCACCACCAGCAACTTGGGCATGGCCGAGCTGCCGCTGCCCACGAGCACCTGCCGCGGTTCGTCGAGCTTGAGGCCGTCGACGGGAATGGTGCGGTCGACCGCGGCCACCACCCGCTGCGAGGCGGACGCGCCGCGCGTGTCGGCATTGCGGCTGCCGAGGAACACGCCCACCACGCTGAAGAGCACCACCGCCCCCACCGCAATGGCCACCCCGATGCCGACCTTGCGCATCATGATCGCCTGCCTGCGTGCCTCGTCGGCCGCGAGCCGCCGGCCGGCTTCGTTCTTCACCTGGTTGAGCACGCGCTCCAGCCGGTCGGAGACGTTGTCCTCCACCAGCGTGACGGAGCCGCAGTGCTCGCAGGTGTATTCGTTGAGGCCCGTGCGCTTGAGCACGCTGCTGCCGCACTCGCCGCACTTGAGCGTCTGGAGATCGATGGTCATGTCTGAAATGCTGCTCCCGTTTTCTTCTTCTGCTTCTGCTCTTGCTGATGCTTCCGTCGCGGCCCTCTACCAGCCGAAGACATCCGCGAGATCTTCGGCCCGGTCCGCGCCGATCAGCGGCGCGAGCCGCTCGACCAGACGCGCGCGGTGCACCGGGTTGACCGAATAGTCGTCCGCGAAGATGTCCTCGCCCGCCTCGTCCCAGACCTGCCCGACGGTGCCGAGGCAGGCGGCCATCTCGAGGATGTCGGCGAAGAGCGGTTCATCGTCATCCCACGCGCCCGCGCCGTGCCGGGCGAACTGTATCGCGCCGGTGTTCAGGTCGAGGATGAATGGATCGGCGCCCTGGTCGGCCACCACCAGCCAGTGGTCGGGCCACGCGGCGAGGCGCTCGCCCGTGATGCCGTGCCAGCGGTAGCCGGCCTGCGCCGACCACAGGCGCGCCAGCGGAGGAATGCTGAAGGGGTTGCCGGCGGTGGGAACGGTGAGGCCCGCATGGCCCACGCGCTCGTTGATCCAGTTGCCGAGCGGGCCGACCTGCTCGTAGAAGGCCGCGACGGCTTCGGGCAGCGGAATCTCGCCGCGCCAGTGGTCGGCGGCGGGTTGCGGCTCCAGCGTGCCATGCGGGGCCAGGGCTGCACGAGCCTGTTCTGTCGATGCCAAGTGCGTCCTCCGTTCAGCGAGAGCAGGCCGTTCGCAACGCGGCGCGAAGCGCATCCACGTCGCCGGGCGCGATCTCGCGCATGCCCGGCAGTGCGCCGAGGCCGCATGCGGTCGATGCGACGACCGGCACGCCGGCTGCCACGGCGCGCAGCAACGCGCGCGGCGCGTGCTCGATGTGCGCGGGCAGCACGACGACGTCGGCGCCTGCCAGCCAGTCGCCCTGCCAGTTCATGTGTTCGACATGCCCGATGCCCTGCCAGAGCCGCGCATCGTCCGAAGGCGAGCCCAGCACGCGCAGCCTGCACGGCCAGCCCTGCAGCGCGGCCGCGAGTTCGCGCGCGCCCTTGCGTGCCAGCGCGCTCGCGGCGAAGACGACGAGCGGAAGCTCCTGGCCCCCGGCCTTTGCGCGGCCGGTTGCCCTGATCTCGGGCAGCACCCAATCGAGTCGCCGCGACGCGGCAAGCTGTCGCGCGACTTCGGCATGCGGCGTGACCACGATCGAAGCTCGTGCAAGCGCCAGCGACTCGGCTCGTACCAGCGACGCATCGGCACGGAAGTCGCGCAAGGTGGCGTCATCGGGCCAGCGCCGCGAGGCTTCGTCGAGCCGCCTTTCGATGTCGGCCATCGGCAGCGCGCCGGCCAGCACGATCACGCGACGGCCGTCGAGCGCGCCGAGGCGCTGCAGGTGCGGCAGCAGTGCCTGCTCGACCACCAGCTGCGTGTGCTCCGGCTTCAGGCGCGCCGCGAAAGCCTGCGCGAGCCAGCGCTGGCCGTCGATCAGGCTGGCCTGGCGCCGTCCTGCCTGCCGGGCCCACAGCCGCTGCCACAGCGCACGGCGCAGGCTCGCGGCCCACGGCGCCTGTGCCGGCGCAACGCCGGCGGCAACCGGCTCGCGATGCCAGCCCGTCGCGGGGCGACGCCAGAAGGCGAGCCGCAGCGGCACAGGCTGCATGCGCTGCGCACCCGGATGCTCCTCGCGCAGGTAGCGCGCGAACTCGGGCGTCCAGCCGTCGAGCAATGCGATGGTGAGCCCTTCGGGGCCAACGTCGACCCGCGGGCGATGGCGGAAGCAAGCGGCCTGGTCGCAGCTGAGGCAGCCGCGCGCCACGGGCAACGCGGCGCCCGCATCCTCGCTCGCGCGGCGCATCGTGACGGGCACGAAAGGCGCGGCCGATGCGCCACGGCCCCGGATGCGCAGCACCAGCTCCGTGCCGGTCAGCTCCACTTCGAGCCGCCATGCCTGCCTGGCGCGCACCTTGAGGTCGATGTAGTTCCAGAACACGGTCGCGTCGACGGCATCCGCGCCCGGCTCGCCGGCCTGCTCGATGCGCGCCGTGTGCCCGTGCCGCTCCACCAGCTCGAAACCCGCTCGCACCGCCACGGTGGCGAGCGCGTTCGACAGCTGGCACAGCCCGCCGGCCAGCGTCGGCACCACGCAGCCGCCGCGCAGTTCGCGGCCCTGCACAAAACCGCGCCACGAAGCGGGCCTGCCCAGCTGGCGCCAGAAGCTCAGCACTTCGCCGGCAGGCACCTCGACGGCATCGAAGGCGCGGCGCGCCACGCGAAGGTTCTGCACCTTGCCGGCCACGAGCGGGAATTCGTCCGCGCGACCGTCGGTCCACAACGGCGTGCGGTATTGGGCGAGCACGGGCGCGTCGGCCAGTGCGTGGCTGCCGACGGGCCATCGGCGGGCCGAGGGCCGCAGGGTCTCGCGCAGCGCGTGGGCCGTGGCCAGGAGCCGCGAACGCAGCCAGAAATCGATCGCGTCGATGCGGCGCGGCGGCTGCCAGGCCTGCACGCTCACGCGGAGGGGCCTCGCTTGCGCCATTGGCCGAGGTCGGCTTCGATGCGCTCGTTGATGTTGCCGCTCCAGTGCGCGCCGAAGCCGGCCGCGCGCAGCAGTTCGACGATGCGATAGCCCACGGCCGCGGTGTTGGCCTCGCGCTGCTCGATTTCGGGGATCATGCCGCCGCTGAAGGCCAGGTGCAGGCGGCCGGTGCGCACGGCCGTGTCGAGGTCCTGCGCGTGATAGAAGCAGCAGCCGCGAATGCCGGACTCCGCCCGACCGGCCGCGCGCCACTGCTCGCGCACGTCGTCGTGGCCGTCGGAGAGCGTGTTGCCCGCGCGGTGCAGCGCGATGATCTTCTCGCCTCGCAGCTGCGCGAACACGGCCTCGAGCCTGTCGTATTCGGTCTGCGCCGGCCATCCGGCCTCGGCCTCGCGCTTGGCGGCGCATGCGCTCGCGGCCTCTGCCTTGACCCAGGCACGGTCTTCGCTGGTGATTTCGTCGGGATCGAGGTACTCGTCGGTGATCATCCACTCGACATCGGCGTCGGGATAGAAGCCGCTCCACACCAGGTCGTGGATGCGTCCGCGCGTGTCTTCTGGGTCGAGAGTAAGGGCCATGCGTGTTGGGCTGCCGCCTCGGCGGCAACGGGTCATGCTTTCTTTTTTCCTGGCGGAAGCGTGGTCGTATTTTTACCCTAGCGCACCACGATGGCGCGGTAATGCGAAAGCATGATGTCCGACGGCCACCCCTTCCGTACCGCACCATCATGAAGGATGCGCCATGGCAAGGCAATGCGCCTTATGGCGAAGCCGGCTCCGCCACATGGCCGGGGTGCCGCGGGGCTGCTGGCTATGCTCGGCGGCTCCCCATGCCGCAGCAACATCGCCTTCCAGACCCCGCCCTGCCGCCAGCCGACGAACGCCTGCCCGCCTCGTGGACCTCCGCCATGCCGCAGGCCACGGAACGCATGCAGAGGACGGCCGCCGACCGGATCGCCTGGCTGGTCGCGCTGGCAGTGCTGGTGTTCATGGCCGTCTTCGGCTTCCAGGCGATGCGCTGGTCGCTGGCCGGCGGCTGGCAATGGCTCTGGATGCTGGTGGGATTGCCGTTCTTCGGCGTCTTCTCGGTGCTGTCGGTGCTGGCCGTCGTCACGAGGCTGCGCGAACGCCGGCGGGTGCGGGTGACGCTGGAGAACATGTCGCTGGAGCGCGGGGAAGGCTTTCGCGTCAGCGAGCCGCTCGAGCTGCGCCTGCGCGCGACGGTGCCGGTTGCACCGGAGGGTGAGCGCACGGCGGCACCGGAGCACATCGCGATGCGCCTGGTGCGCCGCTTCATGCTCGATGCAGCCGACGGAACGCGATCGCTGGTCGAGGAGTGCTGCGACGAAGCGATCGCGCCGCGCGAGGATGCGCGGGCCGGCCGGGTTGTCTATGCCTGCGAGCTTCGCGCGAAGCCCGCGAACGGCGACGAAGCCGCGCAATGGTCGGTCGAGTTGCGCGAAGCGGCCGACGGTGCCAGCGAGCCCTTGCTCGTCGCCGCGCTGCGGCGGCTCCCTCCGCGCTGAGGCCGGACCAGACGCAAAAAAGCCGGGCCATGGCCCGGCTTTCTTTCAGCCCCGCAGGAAATTACAGCGGCAGTGCGTCACCATGAGCGGCAGCGCGGGCTGCGGCACGAACCGCGGCGCGGTCCACCGAGCTGGCCACGATCGGGGCCACGCCCGACGAAGCGCCTTCGGCATACGGGTCACCGCTGCGGGCGGCTGCCACGGCTTCGGCACGAACGGCCGAGCGGCTGGCGGTCGAGACGATCGCTTGTGCCGGGCCGGCGTTGGCACCGGTGGCGTAGGGGTTCGCGCTGTGGGCGGCAACCACGGCCTGGCTGGCAACGTCGGCGCGGCTGGCGGCCGAGGTCAGCTGGTGCACGCCTTCATAGGTTTCGGCGTGGGCAACGCCGGCAGCGGCCAGCAGGGCGAGGGAAACGGCGGAGAGGAGCTTCGAGGCGGTCATTTGGATGTGTCCTTCAATTGGTTCGGTTCTTGTTTCTTGGTCTGGATCAGCTGAAGGGCTGGTCCATGGGAAGAATTGTGCGCCCGTTGTCTAAGTAAAAACCCTTAGACAATGGAACCACGGTGTTCACACCATGGAAACAATCAACCGCCAGGAAGACGGATCACCGCCTGTCGTAGAGTCCCCAGCATGAGCGAACCGGCCCCCGCCCTTTCACCTTCCACGTCCTTCTGGGGAAGCCCCGACACCGTGTTCGACCGGCTGGCGGGCGAATGGAGCCTGCAGCGCAACATCGAGGGGCAGGCCACCATGAGCGGCGTCGCCACGTTCACGCCGCTGGAAGCCGGAACGCTCAAGTACCGTGAGGAAGGCCGCATCCGCCTGGCCGACGGCAAGGAATTCGACGGGCACCGCGAATACCTTTTCGAACGCGCTCCGGGCGGTTTCGCGGTGCATTTCGCCGAAACGCCGCCACGCCTCTTCCATGCCATCGCCGTCGTGCGCGAGGGCAAGGGTGACGGTGACGTGCTCGCCGGCTCGGCCACGCACCTGTGCACGCCCGACACCTACGACAGCAGCTACCGCTTCCTGCCCGACGGCTCCTTCACGATCCGCCACGTGGTGCACGGCCCGCGCAAGGACTACCTCTCGGAAACCGTCTTCAGCCGGCGAGGCTGAGGGAAGCCGCTCAGTCGCGGTCGAGGCGCCACGCCGGCATGCCGCGCATCACGGTCTGCACCAGCACCGCGCAGATGCCGCACTTGATGAGGTCGCCGGGAATGAACACCAGCATGGCCAGCGCGGCCTTCGACAGCGACATGTGGGCGATCCACGAGAGCCCGACGATGCCGAAGGCGTAGACCACGCCGATCCCGCCGACCAGCGCCGAGAGGAACGCCGCCGCCAACAGGGGAAGCCCCGTCGTGCCGCCGATGCGGCGCACGGCCAGGCGCATCAGCAGGCCGCAGGCGAAGGCGCCGAACATCCAGCCGAACAGGAAGCCGCCGGCAGGCGCCACGAACACGCTCAGGCCGCCACGGCCGCCCGGCAGCAGCGGCAGCCCGAGCGCCACCGCGAGCAGGAACAGCGCGATGGCCAAAAAGCCCCGGCGCGGCCCCAGCAGGCAGCCCGCCAGCATCACGCCCAGCGACTGCAGCGTGATCGGCACGCCGAACGGCAGGTCGATCTTCGGGATCAGGCCGAACACCGCCATCAGCGCCGCGAACAGCGCGATGTACGACAGCGAACGGGAGGAAGTGAGGGAGCCTGAAGTGGTGGTCATGGCAGTCGCAATCGAGAAAAGACGGAAGAAGGATCAGCGCCCGAGCCGCGCGGCCAGCGCGTCCGCCACGCGCTCCGCCGTCTGCAGCGTGCGGATGGTCAGCGGCGCCAGCAGCCGCAGGCCGCCGCCGTGGCCGGAGCGGACGCGGTAGGCATCGTCGAGGCGCTGCCACTGCACATAGAAATTTTCGGCGAAGCGCAGCATGAGGCCAAGGCCCAGCGCGATCCGCTCGGTGGGCACGCCGAAGCGCTGCAGCGGATGCAGCACGGCCTCGAGCACCGCCAGCAGGTCCTCGAAGCGAGTGGTCAGCGTGAGCATCAGCGCAAGCGTGGCCGCGCTCGCCAGGCGCAGTGCGCTGGCCACGCCGAGCAGCGTCGTGCCCATCGCCCAGTGGAAGCCGACGATCAGCCCGCAGGCCACCGTCACGCCGACCAGCATGCGCACGCGGCGCCATGCGGGCGCTCCGAGCGAGGCGAAGATCAGCAGCACCGCTGCGCAGGCGATGGCCAAGTACGACGGGCGCTCGACCAGCACCAGCAGCGTGCCGCACACCGACAGCACCGCGAGCTTGATCCATGCCGCGATCGCATGCATCCACGTCGGCTGCTCCGAATACAGGCTACGCATGGTGGCGCCCCCGCTCAGCGGCAGCGCGCTCGCGCACGTCCTCGGCGTAGGCCTCGCACACCTCGCGGCCCGGTCCGTCGCCGCGCACCCTGCCCTGGTCGAGCCACAGCACGCGCTCGAAGTCGTAGACGTGCTCCAGCAGGTGCGTGGACACGAGGATCTGGTGGTCGCTCGCCTCCAGTTGCGCGGCAAGCCGCGCCTGGCTCAACAGGTCGAGGCTGGCGAATGGCTCGTCGAGCAGCAGCGTGGCGGGCTCGCTGATCTGCAGGGCCAGCAGGCACACCTGCTGGCGCTGGCCCTGGCTCAGCTCGCTCACCGCGCGCCCGGCCCAGGCCTCGAGCCCGCGCCGGGCAAGGAAATCGCGCGCCTGCTGCCTGGCCGCCTGCCGCGTCTCGCCGCGCGCCGTAAGACTGAAGGCCAGCTCCTCGGCCACGGTCGGAAAGATGATCTGGTCGTCGGGGTTCTGGAACATCAGCCCCACGTGCTTCGACAGCTGCCTGCGGTCGGCCTGCGTGTCGCAGCCATGCACGACCACGCGCCCTTCCTGCGGCTGGTCGAGCCCGCTGATGAGGCGGAACAGGCTGCTCTTGCCCGCGCCGTTGTCGCCGACCAGGCCGATGCGCATCTCCTGCAGGTCGAGCGTCAGCCCCTCGAAGACGCGCTGGCTGCCGCGCACCAGCGTCACCGCCTCGAGGCGGATGCTGTGCGGGGAGCTGGGTTCGGACGGGGTCGGCTGCGGCAAGGGGCGCCCACTGTACCTGATGCGGTACCCGAAGCCGCCTCGCCGCCGCGAGGCTCAGGCCGCGGCCGGAAACAGCGCGTTGAGCTCGCCCACGGACAGCATGCCCTCGCCCATCGTGCCGAAGCGGCCGTGCCCGAAGGCTTCGCCCGCGATGCGCGCCACCAGCCCCAACGCCGACTGCAGCGGGCCGCAGCCCAGGCTGATGCGCCGCGCGCCGGCACGCGCGAGGCTATCGGCCGGCGGTGCGCCGGCGTAGCCCGCGTACACGTTCAGCGGCAGGTCGAGCGCACCGGACAGCCGCCCGATCTCTTCGGGGCTGGACATGCCCGGCACGAAGATGCCGTCCGCGCCCGCCGCCGCGTAGAGCTTCGCGCGGCGCAGCGCCTCCTCGAAGCGCGCGGCCGGGTCGTCCCACGGCATGAAGTACACGTCGGTGCGTGCGTTGATGAAGAAGCGCGCGTCCAGCTCGCGGATGGCCGCGATGCGCTCGCACAGCACCTCGGGCGACGCCAGCTCGCGCGTGCCCGGTCGCGTGCCGTCCTCGATGTTGATGCCGGCTGCGCCCATGTCGACGAGCGCGCCCGCCACCTCGCGCACCGCCGCGGCGCTCTCGCCGAAGCCGCTCTCGATGTCCACGCTCACCGGCACGCTCGCCACGCGGCAGATGCGCGCGCAGGCCGCGACCAGCTCGGCGACGGGCATTCGCTCGCCATCCGCGTAGCCGAGCGACCAGGCCATGCCCGCGCTGGTGGTGCCGATGGCCGTGGCGCCGGCGCGCTCGACGATGCGGGCGCTGGCGGCGTCCCATGCGTTCACCAGGACCAGCGGTCCGGGGCCGGCATGAAGCCGGTGGAAATCTTCTGTCTTCTGCTGCGCGTCGCTCGATCGCATGGCCATCCGTTCCAAGGGAGTTGAGGAATGGCCGCAGCTTAGGAGCGGCGCGCCGTCCCGGCTTGGAAAAAACTGCTATTTCATTTCACGCCGTAGCCGCGCGCCGCCCGCAGCGCGATCAGGCTCACCACCACGCCGAAGCCCACGTAGAACGCCGGCGCGATCTTGCTGCCCGTGGCCGTGATGAGCCAGGCGCTGATGAAGGGCGCGAAGCCGCCGAAGATCGCCACGCCGAAGCTGTAGCTCACAGAGAGCCCCGTGCCGCGCGTGGCCGCCGGGAACAGCTCCGACATCGCCGCCGAGATCGGACCCCAGTAGGCGGAAGCCACCACGCCCATCGCCGTGAGCGCCAGCATCAGCGCCGGCACCGAGGGATGGTTCACCAGCAGGTAGAACAGCGGCACGATCATCACCAGCATGACCAGCGCCGCGGCACGCATCACGGGAATGCGCCCCACGCGGTCGGACATGCTGCCGAACAGCGGCACCAGCGCGAACTGCAGCACGCCGAACCAGAAGGTGCCGGCGAAGGCCATCGACGGCGGCAGGCCCAGCTGGCGCACCGCGAAGGTGGGCATGAAGAGGCCCGTGTAGGCCACGATGGTCGCGAGGATGATGAGCCCCATCGCCGCCAGCGTGCGCCCGCGCTGGTCCACCAGCGTGGTGCGCACCGGCGTGGCTTCCTGCGCGGCGCGCTTGAACTCCACGCCTTCGTCGAGGTGGCGGCGGATGTACAGGCCTGCCGGTCCGATCAACAAGCCGAAGAAGAACGGAATGCGCCAGCCCCACGACAGCAGCTGCTCGGGCGTGAGCAGCGCGTTGAGCCCCATGCCGAAGCCCGCCGCCAGGAAGGTGGTGATGCCCTGGCTCGCGAACTGCCAGCTCGAGAAGAAGCCGCGCCGGCGCGGGTCCTGCTCGGCCAGCAGCGCGGTGGCACTGCCGAACTCGCCGCCCGCCGCGAAGCCCTGCAGCAGCCGCGCGAGGATCACGAGCCCCGGCGCCCACAGCCCGATCTGCGCGAAGGTGGGTGCCACCGCGATCAGCAGCGTCCCGCACAGCATCAGCGCCATCGACAGCGTCAGCGCGTTCTTGCGCCCGCGCGCGTCGGCATACGCGCCCAGCACCAGCGAGCCGACCGGGCGCATCACGAAGGTCACGCCGAAGGTGCCCAGCGTGATGAGCAGCGACACGGTGTCGTTCTCGGCCGGGAAGAACAGCTTGGAGATGGTCACGGCCAGAAAGCCGTAGATCACGATCTCGAACCACTCCAGCGCGTTGCCGATGGAGATGGCCGTGATGACCCGCAGCGTGCTCTGCCGGGAGGCCGGCTCGGCGGGTTCTGAAAGGTCGGCGGTGCGTGGGGCGAGTGTGCTCATGGTGCTGCGTGCTCCAGGGGTGGTTGAACTGCAAGGTCCGCGCCAGTCGCGGGCCGGACGCCGAAGTGATGCAGCACGTTGCGCAGCAGTCCTTCGAAACAGGGGTCGGCACCGAGCACCCAGCTCGCGCCGACGGCGCCTGCGTTGAACACGCGGCCGCCTTGCGGGCGCTCCCAATAGATCATCTCGGCCGACAGCCCGCCCAGCGAATCGGTCGGCTGCGAGTAGTAGTCGAGGTACGCGTCGAGGCGCCCGGGGCGCTGCCTGCGCCCCTCGGCGATGACCTGGATGCCGCGCTGCGGCTCGGGCAGGCTCTCTCCGGCGGGCAGCCTGCGCGTCATGCGGTTCAGCGTCGCGACGCTCAGGTCCCACTCGTGGCCGATGGCGCGCGGCAGGCCGCCGCCCGGCGCGTGACCGAAGGTGGAGCCGTCTTCGAGCCCCAGCGCGTGCGGCTGCGTGAACAGGAAGTGCTTCGGCAGCGTCGCGTGGTACACGCCGAAGTCGTCGCCATCGGCGAAGGCCCAGCCCGCCGATTCCAGCCCGATGAGCTCGGCGCAGGAGCGCCCGGCCTGCCTGAACTGGCCGCCGCGCGCCCAGTCCTGCGAGTGGTACTGCTCGCCGTAGGGGCCGGCGGGCGGGCGCAGCTCCACCGATTCAGCGCCGTCCTCGTCGCCCGGCCCGCGCACCTTGCGCTGCTCCATCACCGTGCATTCCTCGTCGTAGCTCACGCGCAGGTACATGGTGTTGCCCGACAGCACGATGGCGGTGCCGCCGTTCGACAGGTAGTCGTCGAGTCCGTCGCAGGCAGGCTGCGACCAGTATTCGCTGTGGCCGTTGATTAACACCGTCCTGTAGGCCTTCAACAGGCCCGGGTCGCGATGCAGGTCGAGATCGCTCACCACGTCGTAGTCGTAACCGCAGCGCTCCAGCCACACGTGCAGGCGACGCTCCAGCCGGGTCCACTGGCTGAAGCCTGCATCGGCCGGGTCGTACAGCGCGTTCGGGCTGGCGTTGGGCCACGGCATGCGCAGGCCCACCTGGTAGGTCGGCTGGCCGCCGCGGTGGTAGGTGTAGCTGCAGAAGGCCGGCGCCTCGGGGTGGCTGTTCTCCAGGCCCGCCGAGCGGCGCGGCCACACCGGGTCGCTCGCGGTGTTCTTCGCGAAGGGCGTGGCCGCGTAGGCCAGCCAGCTGTTGGTGGCACACAGCACCAGCACCGGCGCGGGAGCCCGTTGCGCGGCGCGGCGCACGATGAACGCGATGTCGTACTCGGCGGGCCTGCCGTCGAGCAGGAAGCGCGCGCGCCCCACGTACACGCCGGATTTCGCGTCCGCCGGAATGCGGAAGGCATGGCTCTCGGGCCAGCGGCAGTCGTAGAGGTCGTCGCTCGCCAGGCGCAGGCCGTGGCCGCGCGTGGGGTCGGCCAGCGGGTCGTAGCCGTCGTCGGAAAACTCGTTCACGCGCGCCGGTTCGAAGGCCGGGCCGACGATCATCCAGGTGCCGTGGTTGACGATGCGGCCGGTGCGCTGGTGGCCGCTGGCATCGGCCACCACGTCGCCGCGCTCCTCGCGCAGCGGCCAGCAGGCGAGCACGGTGCGTCCGCGCGGCGTGCGCAGGCCGCGATCGGAGAAGCGCGCCTTCACCTCATCGGCCTCCAGCGCATGGGAGTAGATCGCCGGCATGACGATGTCGCCCTCGAGGAATGCATCCGCCAGGCCGTCGATGCAGCTGCCCCCAAGGCGCAGAGGTGCCCTGCCCGGCTGCACCAGGCCGTCGAAACGGCCGCGCGCAACGGCCTCGCCGTCGATCCACAGCACCGTCTCGCGCCCGTCCCAGGTGGCGACGATGTGATGCCAGCGCTTCGGCACCAGCGAGCCGCCCGCGAGCTCGCCTTCCGGGCGGAAGGCGCCGCCGTCGCCCAGATGGAACACCGCGCGGCCCGCCTCGTCGACGAAGAGGCCGTAGCCGCAGGCGGCGGGCAGGTCGAACTGCCCCATCACGCTCTGCCGCGCGCCCACGCTCCACACCTGCACCCAGCACTCCAGCGTGAGCGCACGCAGCGGATGGCCGAGGCCGCGCTCGACCAGCACATAGGAGCCCGGGTGGATCGGATGCACGCGCGCGGGCGAAGGCTCGAAGGCGTGCAGCACCGTGTCGGCCGTGCGGCCCTCGGTGTCGGGGCCGAGCCGGCACACCGAGAGCGTGTAGGGCACGTCGCTGCTGAGGTGGAAGCGCACCACCTCGCCGGCGGCCACGCTCTTGCGGTCGGTGTAGCCGTGCACGCCGGGCACTTGCAGGCTGCGGTGGGGCGGAAGGATCTTCTGCTGTTGCATCGTCATGCCATGGTGGCCAGGCCCTTGGCCGCGATCTCGTCGGCCAGGTCGTGCAGCGAGCGTTCGAGCAGGTCCGCCAGTTCGTCGATCTCGGCCGGCGTGATGGTCAGCGGCGGCGTGATCATCTGGAAGTCGCCGAAGGCGCCCAGGTTGGCGCGCCGGTTGTACAGCGCGATGCCGTGCTTCAGCCCGTGCTCGGTGAGCCGCGCCGGCGCGTTGAAGCTTGCCGGCAGCTGCCGCTTCGTCGCCTTGTCGGCCACGATCTCGATGGCGGTGAAGAGCCCCTTGCCGCGCACGTCGCCCACGATGGGCGAGCGCGCCGCCACCTCGCGCAGGCGCGCCATCAGCAGCTCGCCCATGTCGCGCGCGCGGGTCACGAGGTCCTGCGCGATCACCTCGCCGAGCACCGCGTTCGCCACCGCACACGACAGCGGATTGGTGAAGTAGGTGTGGCCGTGCACGAAGCCGCCGCTGCCGGCGACCGCATCGACGATGCGGTCGGGCGCCAGCAGCGCGCCCAGCGGCGTGTAGCCCGCCGCCAGCCCCTTGGCCAGCGTGACCAGGTCGGGCCGCGCGCCGGCCCAGTGGTGCGCCGCGAGGAAGGCGCCGGTGCGGCCCGCACCGCTCATGATCTCGTCGTAGATCAGCAGCACGCCGTGGCGGTCGCAGATCTGGCGCACGCGCTCGAAATACACGGCGGGCGCCACCGCCGCGCCGGTCGACAGCCCACCGATCGGCTCCATGATGAAGGCCAGCACCGTGTCGGCGCCCTCGCGCACGATGGTGGTCTCCAGCTCGTCGGCGCAGGCCAGCGCGTGGCTCTCGGCGGTGTGGCCGGCGGGCACGCGGTACGACAGCGGTGCGCTCACCTTCGGCATCTCGCGCACCATCGGCCCGTAGATCGACTGGGTGTGCGCATCGCCCGTCACCGCCAGTGCGCCGAGCGTGGAGCCGTGGTAGCTCGGGTTGCGCGAGATCACCTTCACACGCCGCGACTGGCCCGTGACCACCGCGTATTGCCGCGCCAGCTTGATCGCCGACTCGTTGGCCTCCGAGCCGCCCGAGACGAAGAAGGCACGGTCGAAGCCCTCGCCCGCCAGCGCGCAGACGCGGTCGGCCAGCTCGATGCTCTGCTCGCTCTCGAAGAAGCGCGGATAGGCGAAGGTCACGCGCGCCGCCTGCTCCTGCATGGCCGCCAGCACGCGCGGGTTGCCGTGGCCGATGTTGGCGACCACCGCGCCGGCCGTCGCATCGAGGAAGCGGCGGCAGCCCGTGTCCCAGAGATAGATGCCCTCGCCGTGCGCGATGCGCGGCGGCCGTGGCGTGCCCTTGGCGGCATAGAAGCCGAGCACGGAACCGCCCTTTGGCGTGTCTCCCACGGTGCGGGGGGTGTCTTCGATCGAGGCGCTCATCGGGAAATATCCATTCATCGCAGGTCTTGAACGGCCACGACGATAGGCAGAGCCCGCCGCCGCGGGTAGACGTATGGGCCGATGAAGTGCTATACGTCTGGCGCATGAAGAACACCCACGACCGGCTCGACCTGCTGCACACCTTCATCCGCATCGGCGAGAGCGGATCGCTCAGCAAGGCGGCGCGCCTGCTCGACACCACGCAGCCCACCGTGAGCCGCCGCCTGCTCGAACTGGAACGGCTGCTGGGCTGCAAGCTGGCCATCCGCAACACCGCGAACTTCTCGCTCACCGACGAAGGCCGCTCGCTGCTGGCCGAGGCGCACGACCTCACCGACCGCTGGTCGGGCCTGTCGCAGCGGCTGCAGGGCGGGCAGAGCCGGCCCGAGGGCACGCTGCGCGTGATCGGGCCCTCGGGCTACGGCACGGGCTTTCTCACCGACGCGGTGACCGACCTGCGCGCGGCGCATCCGCAGCTGCGCGTGGAGCTCACGCTGACCGACCGCGTGGTCGACCTCGCGGCCTCCGGCGCCGAATGCTGGGTGTGCGTGGGCGAGGTGCGCGACCCCGGCCTCGTCTGCCGCACGGTGGGCCGCATGGAGCGCGTGCTGATCGCCACGCCCGAGCTGCTGAAGCGCACCGGCCCCGTCACGCTGGCGCGGCTGCCGCAGCTGCCGTGCGTGGGCCTGATCCCGTACGTGACGGGCAACGTGCGGCTCATCAACCGCGCGGGCCGCTCGCGCATCGTGCCGCTGGACACGCCCATCCGTACCGACAGCCTGCTCGCGAGCTACCGTGCGATCCTCAACGGCGCGGGCATCGGCGCCGCCGCGCCATGGATGTGCCACGAGGACATGCAGGCCGGCCGCCTGAAGCGCGTGCTTCCCAACTGGTGGCTGGAGCCCATCGGCGTGCACGTCGCGCTGCCGCCGGGGCTGTACCGGCCGGCACGGGTCACGGCCTTCGTGGAGGCGCTGCGGCAGCGCATGCATGCGCTGCCGGGGTTCCGGCCGGCGGCGTGAGCCGCAACTACATCAGCGCGACGACCGGATAGCGCCGCCACCCGGGCTCCGCGTGGCGCCGGCCGTGCGCGAAGATGAAGCCCAGCACCGCCTTCTGGTCGCCCAGCTTCTCCGGGTTCTCCGCCTTCCACTGCTCGAACAGGCGTTTCAGCTCGGGCTCGTCTTCCAGCATGCGCAGCGCCGTGTCCTCGAAGACGTAGGGCGAGAAGTTCTCCTTCTTCTCGAGCACGCTGTTGAAGAAGCCCCAGCGGAAGAAGCTGTCGTGGGCCTGCGGCTCCAGCGTCTCGACCGCGTAGCGGGCACGGGGCTGGTCCAGCGGAACCAGCACGTCGCCCGCGCGCGCCTGGAAGGGCTCGGTGCCTTCGGCAAGCTCCACCTCGTCGTGGAACATGTGGCCTTCGTAGGCGTTCGCGCGGGAGGTCACGCTGCGGATGCGGTACACGCGCGCCGCCTCGAAGAGCCTGTCTTCGTCGAGCCGCTTCAGCTCGACGCCGTTCCACTCCAGCCGCTCGATCGCTTCTCTCCATGCCCGGGGCACGAGGTAGGCCCTTGGCGCCGCGGCGGTCTCTCCCACGATGCAGCGGTCGAAATGCACGATGTCCTTCTCCCACGGCTGGCTGCGGTCATAGGCCAGGCGCTCGTAGCTGCCCAGCAGGCTGGGCTTGCGGACCGCGCGATAGCCCTTGAAGCGAAGGCCGGCGGGCCGGCTGCGGTCGTTGCGCCAGGTCAGCGGCCAGCGGGCCTGCCGTGCGGCCGCGGCCTTCGCCTCGCGGCGCAGCTGCTGGATGCGCTGCGCATTCGCGATGCTGAAGTCGAGCACCGTCTCGACCAGCGCCCGCATCGAAGCCACGCGGTCGGCGAAGGGCTTGAGCATGTGGGTCTCGGGCATGAAGCCGATGGTGTGGTGCAGCGCGGCATAGCCGGTGGAAAAGCGCGGCGTGTCGAGGAAGTCCTCGATGCCGTCGTCGGGCGTCTCGGCCAGCAGGTTCATGTACGGGCAGGTGGGCCAGCCGCGCCGTTCCATGCCGCCGTAGATCGCGGGCAGCATGCTCTCGCGCAGGAAGGCGCCGAGCCCGCCGCCCAGCTTGTCGGGCTGGGTCGGGATCAGCGTCATGGTGTAGCTGTAGTCGGCGCCGTTGGAGGTGTGGGTGTCGACCATCACGTCCGGGTCCCACGCGGTGAAGAAGCGGTTGAAGGCCTGCGCCGCGAGGCTGTCGCACTTGATGAAGTCGCGGTTCAGGTCCAGGTGCCGGCCGTTGCCGCGGAAGCCGAAGGACTCGGGGCCGAGCTGGTTCACGCGCGAGGTGTTCTGCCGGTCGATGCAGCCGTCCACGTTGTAGACCGGGATGAAGAGGAACACCGTGCGGCCCAGCGCGGCCAGCTTCTCGGGCTGCGTGCAGAAGTCGCGCACCAGCGCCATGCAGGTGTCGATGCCCTCGGGCTCGCCGGGATGGATGCCGTTGTTGTTGAAGAACACCGGACGCCCCTGCCGCGCGAGCGTCTCGCGGTCGAACACGCCGTCCGAAGTGACCACGCCGGCGTGAAGGGGAACGCCGGTGTCCGAGACCCCGATCTCGCCCCAGCGCAGCACGCCGGGGAAGTCCCTGGCCAGCCGCTCGTAGAAGGCGATGCATTCGGCCCAGGTAGCGGTCTGGTTGCCATTGCCGGCTTCGAACGGCGTGACGTAGGAAGTGTCTTGTGGAGCGGTCATGGGAAGAAGGCTACAGTAGTCGCCCCTCCCGGTCATCCAGCCCTTCTTTCTTCAAAAGAGCCAGACAAGGCCGCAAGCAATACATATTCATTCAAGGAAACGCACATGGGCGCCCAATGGAAAGCCAAACACAAGGACATCGCGGCCAACGCCAAGGGCCGGCTGTTCGGCAAGCTCGTCAAGGAAATCGTGGTGGCCGCGCGCAACGGCGCCGACCCGGCCTCCAACGCGCGCCTGCGGCTGGTGGTGGAGCAGGCCCGCAAGGTCTCGATGCCCAAGGACACGCTCGACCGCGCCATCAAGAAGGGCGCCGGCCTCACGGGCGAGTCCGTGCACTACGAGCACGTGATCTACGAGGGCTTCGCGCCGCATCGCGTGGCCGTGATGGTCGAATGCCTCACCGACAACGTGAACCGCACCGCGCCTGAAATGCGCGTGCTGTTCCGCAAGGGCCAGCTGGGCACGTCGGGCTCGGTGTCGTGGGACTTCGACCACGTCGGCATGATCGAGGCCGAACCCGCGAAGCCCGACGCAGACCCCGAAGTGGCCGCCATCGAGGCCGGCGCGCAAGACTTCGAGCCGGCCGGCGAAGACCACCCCGCCGTCTTCCTCACCGACCCCACCGACCTCGACCTCGTGAGCCGCGCCCTGCCCGCCCAGGGCTTCACCGTGCTGTCGGCCAAGCTGGGCTACAAGCCGAAGAACCCCGTAGATCCGGCGAGCCTGAGCGCCGAGGCACTGGAAGAAGTCGAGAGCTTCCTCGCGGCCATCGACGCGAACGACGACGTGCAGAACGTGTTCGTGGGACTGGCGGGTTGAGCATCCTTGCCGGCAGGTGCCTGTGCGGCGCCGTTCACTACGAGGTGGCGGATGAATTCGTCTACTCGCTGAACTGCCACTGCCAGGACTGCCGGCGCGCGACCGGCTCGGCCTTCAAGCCCTTCGCGGGCATCGAGCGCGGCAAGTTCGCCATCACGCAGGGAAAGGACGGGCTCGCGATCTACGGCAAGCCCGATGCGGGCGACCTGCACTGCGCGAAGTGCGGCTCGCTGCTGTGCTCCGTGGTGCGCGACGGGCAGTTCGTGCATGTCACGCTGGGCACCCTGGTCGATGCCCCCTCCATCCGGCCGAGCGCGCACATCTTCGTGGGCTCGAAGGCGCCGTGGTTCACGATCACGGACGACCTGCCGCAGCACGAGGGCCACGCCGGCGGGAGCTGAGCGCGCCGCGCAAGAAGATGCCGGCCCGCGGCCGACAACCGCATCCTGTGCCGCGAGGCGGCCCCAGTTCGGGACGCGCATCCGGACAGCGCACCTATGCTCGATGAAGCCATTTCCACTTCATCCCTGGAGCGTTTCCATGTCCCTGCAAGATTTCAAGGTCCTCACCTTCGACGTCGTCGGCACGCTGATCGACTTCGAGGGCGGCATGCTCGCCTACCTGCGCAGCGTGGCGCCCAATGCCAAGGTGAGCGACGACGACTTCCTCGCCGCCTACCGGCGCGCACGCGCCGACGGCAATGCCGGCTGGTATCCGGACGACCTCGAGCGCTGCTGGCACGCCGTGGCCCCCGCGCTGGGCCTGCCCGACACCGACGCCGTCGCTCGCGGGCTGCGCGACTCGGTCTCGCAATGGCCGGCCTTCCCCGATTCGGTGGAAGCGCTCAAGCGCCTGGGCAAGCGCTTCAAGCTGGTGACGATGACCAACGCGCAGGCCTGGGCGCTCGCGCACTTCGACAAGACCCTGGGCTCGCCCTTCGACATGCTGCTGAGCTGCGACGACGCGCTGTGCGAGAAGCCCGACGCGCGCTACTTCGCCTATGCACGCGGCCGCTTCGAAGGCGCCTGGGGCTTCAAGCAGGCCGACAACCTGCACGTGGCGCAGAGCCAGTACCACGACATCGGCATCTCCAGGCAGCTGGGCATCACCACCTGCTGGATCGAGCGCCGGCATGCGCAGAAGGGCTCGGGCGGCACCATCGAGTCGAAGCACACCGTACCCGACTACCACTTCCACACGCTGGCCGAACTGGCCGACGCGGTAGAGGCGGGGCGCTGAGCATGACGGGCATCACCATCCTTCGCCAGTCGGCCACCATCGGCGGCCTGCAGGACCAGGGCACGCCCGCGCGCCCCCTGAGCCAGCCACCCTGCAGGCTCAGCGGCATCGACGTCGAGCTCGCCGGCGCGGGCGAGAACAAGAGCGGCATCTGGCAGTGCGAGCCCGGCCGCTTCGAGCGCCAGCTCGCCAACGCCGAGGTCATGCACATCATCGCGGGCGCATGCACCTTCACGCCCACCGGCGGCGAGGCGCTGCAGATCCGCGCGGGCGACACGCTGTTCTTTCCTGCGCACACCACCGGCGAGTGGCATGTGCACGAAACCCTGCGCAAGGTCTTCGTCGTGATGGCATAGGGCTCACGCCCAGGCCTGCACGCTTCGTGCAGCCGCCCCCCTTTGCAGGGGGCCATGCCGGTGGCCCGGCGAAGCCGGTTCCACGGTATGCCTGGAAGGGTGCCCCTCGAACTCAGGCCGCCTGCCTCGTCAGTTCGCTCGCGAACCGGCCGATGGAAAAGCTCTCGATCGGCGTCGAGGTCCGGCCGGTGGCGATCAGCTCGGCCATCGTCTCGCCCACGCCGGGGCTGATCGCGAAGCCCTCGCCGTTGAAGCCGAAGGCGTAGTGCAGGCCCGGCACGCGCGCGCTCGGGCCCATCACGGGCTGCCAGTCCGCCGTGTAGCCCTCGATGCCGCTCCACACGCGGATCAGCTGCACGTGCGCGAAGGCCGGCACGAAGCGGCGCAGCTCGCGCATCTGGCGCAGCACGTTGTCGGGCTTCACGTAGGCGCGGATGTGCTCCGCATGCGCCGGGCCCTTGAGCCCGCCGCCGAAGACGATGTTGCCGCGCGCGATCTGCCTGAAGTACAGCCCCTCGTGCTCGATGGGCGACGAGATGCCGACGGACGGCCCGATGGCATAGGGCAGCGGCTCGGTCACGCCCATCTGCGGCCCGCGCGCTTCCATCGGTACGCCTTCGCCGAACTGCCCGGCCATGCGGTTCGACCATGCGCCGCAGGCCACGAAAAGCTGTGCCGCGCGATAGCGCCTGCCGTCCGCCGTGTGGGCGACGAAGCCCGCGCCGTCGCGCTCCACGTGCATCACCTCGGCGTGCTCGACGATGTTCGCGCCGGCACGCCGAGCCGCGCGCGCGAAGGCCGGCCCGGCCAGGCGCGGATTGGCATGGCCGTCGTTCGGCGAGAGCGAGCCCGCCACGATGCCGGGCGCGAAGATGCCCCAGCGCCTGGCGAGGCCGGCCGCGTCGAACAGTTCGAGATCGAGGCCCAGCGGCTTCACGTCCCTCGCGTGCTGTTCCAGCACCGCCGCCTGCTTCTCGGTGTAGCAGACGCGCAGGTGGCCGTAGGGCACGAACTCAAGGTCTTCGCCCAGCAGTTCCTTCACGCGTCCCCAGACGGCGCGCGCGCGGTTGGCCAGCGGCATCTGCGCCAGCGCGCGGCCCTGCCGGCGCACGTTGCCGAAGTTGGTGCCGCTGGCCTGGCGGCCCACGAGCTCGCGCTCGAGCAGCGTGACCGACAGGCCATGCTGGCGGCGCAGGAAGAAGGCGGCGGTGGTGCCCATGAGGCCGCCGCCCAGCACCAGCACGTCGGTGTCGGTTGTCGTCGTGTCGCTCATGCCTGCACCTCGCGCGTATCCATCATCAGCGGCTTGACCGGAGCCTGCGAGCGCAACCGCCCCACGAGCTCGACCGGCACGCCGCTGGCCTGCGCCACGATCTCGGCCGACGCATGGCCGCAGAAGCGGCCCTGGCAGCGCCCCATGCCGACGCGGCTGAAGGCCTTGGCGCGGTTGACTTCGCGGCTGTCCATCTCGTCGACGCAGCGGCGCAGCTCGCCGGCCGTCACGGCCTCGCAGCGGCACACGATGGCGTCGTCGGGCAGCGACGCGACCTGCGCGTGCGGCCAGGGAAAGGCGCGCGCCAGGCCCTGGCGGAAGCGGTCCATCTGCGCCAGCGTGCGGCGCAGCGCGGCTGATTCGGCGTCGTAGAGGGCGCCGCCCCGCGCATGGCCCAGGTCCGAGAGCGCCGCGAGCGCGGCCAGCCGGCCTGCCGCCTCGGCGCCGTCGGCACCGAGGATGCGAACGCCGTCGCCGGCCAGGTACACGCCTTGGGTGCTGCTGCGGCCGTCGGCATCGATGCGCGGCAGCCACTGGCGGCTCGCCGGCTCGAATTCGAATTCGCAGCGCGCGAGGTCGGCCAGCTGAGTTTCCGCTCGCAGATGCCAGCCGAGCCCGACGGCGTCGCACTCGAAGCGGCGTTCGCCCCCGTCGGCATCGCGCACCGCCACGGCCTGCACGCCCAGGCTGTCGTCGCCCTCGATGCGCAGCGGCACGACGCCCTGCAGCACCGGCACGCCCGCGCGGCGCAGGCCGCGGATCAGCCCGAGCCCGCGCAGCGCGAGGCGCGGCCGCGCGAGCAATCCCGCCACCGCTCCCCAGGGCTTGGAGGCCGGGGCGGTGTCGAGCACCGCCGCCACCTTGGCGCCGGCCTGCACGTACTGCGAGGCCACGAGGTACAGCAGCGGTCCGCTGCCCATGAAGACCACGCGCGAGCCGATCGCGCAGGCCTGCGCCTTCAGCGCGATCTGCGAGGCACCAAGGCTGTAGCAGCCGGCGCGATGCCAGCCCGCCACCGGCATCAGGCGGTCGGTGGCGCCGCTGCACACCAGCAGCGCGTCGAAGGGCAGCGCCTGCGGCTCGCCGGCATGCACCACGTGCAGCTCGCCCGCGCTCACGTTCCAGGCGAGCGTGTCGCCGCGGTAGTCGATGCGCTCGCGCAGCGCGTCGAAGTCGCCGTGCAGCGCCTGCGCCTTCGCGGCCTCGCTGCCGTAGAGCTTGGCGTAGGGGCGCTTGAAGCCCTCGGGCTGGCGCCGGTAGATCTGGCCGCCGTCGCGCCGGCCTTCGTCGACCACGACGGGCCGCACGCCGGCCTGCACCAGCGCCTGCGCGGCGCGCACGCCGGCGGGGCCGGTGCCGACCACGACGACGCGCGGCGAGAGAACGACTTCGGCGTTCATGCCCCTGCCTCCGTGGCATGCCGTGCGAGCGACTGCCTCAGGTCCGGCGTGGCGGGCCAGTGCTGCGCCGGCGGACGGGTCAGCACCGACATGCCCTCCTCCACCGCCGTGGAGCAGGCGCGCAGGCGCTCTCCGGCCGGCGTCCACACCCAGCAGTCCTGGCAGGCGCCCATCAGACAGAAGCCGGCGCGCGAACCGTCGCCGAACTCGCTGTCTCGCACGCGCCGGCCGTTGCTCAGCAGGGCCACCAGCAGCGTGTCGCCGGCCAGCGCGGTGCGGGCTTCGCCGTCGATGTGCAGGGTCAGCGCGGGCCGGTCGGTTTCCGCGAGCCGCACGAAGCGGGCCGGCGGGTGGAAGCGAGGCGTGGATTCGGGCATGGAGAAGAGTCGGAGAGCGCCGCTCAGCGCTCGTGGGGAAAGAGCCGCTCGATCGGACAGTGCGTCTTGATGAACGGCGACTTGATGACGATGTAGCTGAAGTACTTCGAGATGCCGATGTTGCGTTCGAGCAGCCCCTCGATCACTTCCTGGTAGTGGTTCACGCCGCGCGTGAGAAAGCGCAGCAGGTAGTCGTAGCCGCCGCTCACGAGGTGGCATTCGAGCACCTCGTCGACCTCGCGGATCGCGGCCTCGAAGCGCACGAAGTCTTCGCGGTGGTGGTCCGACAGCGTGACCTCGGTGAACACGGTGAGCGTGTCGCCGAGCTTCTCGAGCCGCAGGTGCGCGCCGTAGCCCGCGATGTAGCCGGCCTGCTCCAGGCGCTTCACGCGGATCAGGCAGGGGCTGGGCGAAAGCCCCACCGCATCCGCCAGGTCGACGTTGGTCATGCGCCCGTTCTTCTGCAACTGGGCCAGGATGCGCAGGTCGAGTCGGTCGATCTTGAAAGCTTCTGACATGGCGGTGCCTGATAACGAAACGAGAGATCCCGATTCTGCTTCGGCGGCCGGCTCTTGCGGGTGTCGTTCGACGCGGTTTCAGGCGGCCAGCGCGGCGCGAACGTCGGGCGCCTCGAGCACCTCGTCCAGCGTCTTCCTCAGCCGCGCGAACAGCTGCGCGAACTCGTCCTCGGTGAAGGTGAGCGCGGGCGCGAAGCCGAGGATGTGGTCGCCGAAGGAGCGGAACACCAGGCCGTTGCGGTAGCCGGCCGCGAAGATGCGGTCGGACAGCCCGAGCGATGCGTCGAAGCGGCGCTTGCTGGCCTTGTCGCTCACCAGCTCCAGCGCGCCCAGCAGGCCGCGGTGGCGCGAATCGCCCACCAGCGGATGGTCGAGCAATCCATCGAGCCCGGCCGCGAAATGCGCCGCGCCGCGCTGGCCGTTGGCGAGGATGCCGCCCTCCTCGTAGAGCCGCAGCACCTCGAGCGCGACGGCTGCGCCGACCGGGTGCGCCGAATAGGTCGCGCCGTGGCCGATGGCGGCCCCCTCGGGCGCGCCGTCGGCGATGCCGGCGTAGACCTTCTCGGACATCATGGTCGCGCCCATCGGCACGTAGCCCGCCGTCAGGCCCTTGGCCATGGTCATCAGGTCGGGCTCCACGCCTTCGGCCTCGCAGGCGAACATGGGGCCGGTGCGGCCGAAGCCGGTGATGACCTCATCGACCACGAAGAGGATGTCGAGCTCGCGTGCCGCGTCGCGCATGGCCGTGAGCCAGCCCTTGGGCGGCACCACGACGCCGCCCGAACCCTGGATCGGTTCGCAGAAGAAGGCCGCCACGTTGTCGGCGCCCAGCTCGGCCACCTTGGCGCGCAGCGCCGCGACCGAGGAGGCGATCAGCGCCTGCGGATCGTCGCCGTGCTCATGGCGATAGGCATACGGCGAGGCGATGTAGTGCTGCGTGGGCAGCGGCAGGTCGAAGCCGCGATGGAAGGCCGGCAGCGCGGTCAGTCCCGCGCCGGTGGACGAGGAGCCGTGGTAGCCGCGCTCCAGCGAGATGAACTGCTTCTTCGACGGCCGTCCGGTGGCGTTGTAGTACTGCACGACGAAGCGCACGGCCGCGTCAACCGCCTCGGAGCCGCCCAGCGTGAGGTACACGCGCGTCAGCGAAGCGGGAGTGATCTGCACCAGCTTCTCGGCAAGGCGGATCGCCGGCTCGCTGCTGAAGTGGAAGTAGCCGGTGGCGTAGGGCAGCCGGCGCATCTGCTCGGTGGCGGCCTGCACCACGCTTTCCTGCCCGTAGCCCACGTTCACGCACCACAGGCCGGCGAATGCATCGAGCAGCCGGTGGCCGTTGCCGTCGGTGAGCCATGCGCCCTTGCCCGAGGCCAGCACGGTGGGACCGCGCTGCTCGTGCACGCGCCAGGGCGAGACGGGGTGGATGAGGTGCGCGCGGTCGATGGCGTCGAGAGCGGCTTGCTGGGGCAATGCGGTGGGGTGCGTCATGGGGTGTGAAGGTGCGAGAGCGGAAGGAGCTTTCGATGCCTTCAGCTTAGGCGGCGCACCGCACGAGGTGGTGCTGCTTTGGGGGTGTCGCACGAAGCAGGCTGCGGTTGTGCGTGCGGCGCGCAGCAGATCGTGCGGTGGCTCTTGCTTCGCCCCCTTCGCTCCTTCGCTCCTTCGCTCAGTAGCCGCGCGCGCGGTCGACCAGCCCGAGCATCGGCTTGCCCGCCTCGAAGCACTCGAGGTTGTCGAGCACCACTTCGGCCGCGCTCAGCGGCTGCGTCATGCTCGCGATGTGCGGCGTGAGATGGATGCGCGGATGGCGCCAGAAGGCATGCTCCGGCGGCAGCGGCTCGGGATCGGTCACGTCGAGCACGGCGTCGCCGATGCGGCCGCTTTCGAGCGCGGCCAGCAGGTCGGCGTCGACCAGTTGCGGTCCGCGCCCGACGTGCACGAGGCCGGCGCCTTCGGGCAGTTGCGAGAACAGGCGCGCGTCGAGAAAGCCGCGCGTCGAATCGGTCAGCGGCAGCAGGCAGACGAGGATGCCCGTGCGCGCGAGAAAGGCCGGCAGCTCGTCGGCGCCGGCATGGCATTGAACGCCTGCCACTTCATGCCGCGAGCGGCTCCATCCCGCGCAGTCGAAGCCCAGCGCGACGAGTTGTTCCAGTACTGCCTGCCCGAGGGAACCCAGTCCGAGCACGCCCACGCACCGCTCGCGGGCAGTCCGCACGGGCAGCGGCTTCCACAGGCCTTCCTGCTGCTGGCGCCGGTATTGCGGCATGTCGCGATGCAGGCCCAGCACCGCATGCGTCACGTACTCGACCATGCCGCGCACGATGCCGGGCTCGACCATGCGCACCACGGGCAGCGCCGGCGGCAGCGACGCGAAGTCGAACTGGTCGACGCCCGCTCCTGAAGAGAACAACACCTGCAGATTGGGAAAGCGCGTCGCCAGGTCGTCCGGCGGCTCCCACGCCGCGAGGAAGCGCACCTGCGCGGGATCGCCGATGTCGGGCCAGATGCGGAAGTCGATGTCGGGGGCGCGGCGGCGGAACACCTCGGCCCACAGGCGGCCTCTTGCCGGGTCGGATTTGTAGAGGAAAGTGGTTTTCATGATTTGGCTGGACTCGGCTCGGAACACATTCGGGGTGCGTGCGAATGACACCGGGTACTCCCCTCCGCGAATGCCCCCGTCGGCGTGATCGCACCACGAACAGAAACGGTCACCCAACAGCCTGAGTGACGATGGCAAAGAGCGAAGGCCCGCCCGCCGGAGAGGCAAGCGATGCACCACGCACCATCGTCGTGGGCGCATCCACGCGCAGCAGCCCGATGCTTTCCAGGCACTCCGCCAGTCCGCTGTCGAAATCGATGTCGATGCGCGTGAAGTGGCCTGCGTTCACGCTGGCAAGGTGAGCGATCAGCGCCTTCGCCCCATCCAGGTCCGGGGCCACCACAGGACCGATCGAGTGCCCACGCCCGAAGCGCCGCAGCATCGCGAAGCCGCGCGGTTCGTTGTCGTGGTCCAGCACCACGCAGGCATCGGCGCTGGCCAGCAGGTCGGAGATGAGCGCGTCGCGCGGCATGCCGCGTGCGGCGGCGTCCAGGGCCTGCAGTGCCGCTGCCTCATGCACGCCGGCGGGCCGGAGGCGCCAGCCCGGCTGCAGTGCGACCAGCGGCGCGGGCTGCGCGATGCCCTGGTGCTGGCGCAGCTCGCCGGTGCGCACGAAGCCCAGCCGCTCGTAGAGCCCGCGCCCCTCGGCGGTGGCATGCAGCAGCACCGTGCGGTCTTCCAGGCCTTCTAGCACCGCGCTCATCAGTCGATGGCCGATGCGGCGACCCTGGCAGGCCGGCGTCACGATCACGAGGCCGACGGTGGCGTGGTGCTCGCCCCAGAGCCAGCGCAGCGCGCAGCCGACGATCTCGCCGTCGCGCTCGGCCACGATGCCCTCGGCATGCGCGAACACCTGCTCCCAGTCCGCGCGCCGGTGCGGCCAGCGCAGCAGGTCCGTCAGCGCGTGGGTGAACGGCAGATCTGCGGACGTCATCGGTCTGAGCACCACGCCGTCGCCGGCGGGTGCATTCGGGGTCTGGTCGGGCATCGGAGAGTCTCTTGGCGAAGAAAAGTCCCTTCCATCTTGGACGACATCGGCGCGCGAGGCCAGACAGAAATGGGCCCTCGCCGCAACTTGCAAGCTTCGGCTGCCGCGCGCCCGGGTTTTGCAATTCGCTGCGGTGAGGCGCCCGCGTACGCATACAAATGCTGTGCCAACCTGCCTAGGATCGATCGCCGCTCTTGCGGTGCCTCATCGATCCCAAGCCCATGCAAGTCTTCGACCCGCGACAGATCCACGTGCCTTCGGGCCATTTCATCGGCGGGCGCCTCGTGCCCGATGCCGGCCGCATCGTCGTGCACCGCCCCTCCGACGCCCAGGCGCATGCCGAGCTTCCGCTGGCCGACGCCGACACGGTGGACGCCGCAGTGCGCGACGCATGGAACGCCTGGCGCACGAGCGACTGGGCACGCCGCGCACCGCGCGAACGCGCACGCGTGCTGCGCCGCTGGGCCGAGCTCGTCGAGGCCGACGCCGCACGGCTCGGCCCGCTGGAAGCCGTGTGCTCCACGCGGCCGGTGCGCGACGCGATCGCGTGGGACATTCCATTCACCGCCGAGGGCCTGCGCTTCTTCGCCGAGTACGCCGACAAGCTCGGCGGCGAGGTCGCCGCCACGCGCCACGACAACCTCGGCATGGTGGTGGCCGAGCCCTACGGCGTCGTCGGCGCGATCACGCCGTGGAATTTTCCGCTGGTGATGGTGTCGTGGAAGGTCGGTGCCGCGCTCGCGGCCGGCAACGCGGTGGTGCTCAAGCCCTCGGAGCTCACGCCGTGGTCGGCGCTGCGGCTGGCCGAGCTGGCCGTCGAGGCCGGCGTGCCGCCCGGTCTCTTCAACGTGGTGCAGGGCGACGGCCGCACCACGGGCGATGCGCTCTCGCGCCACCCGCTCATATCGAAGATGACCTTCACCGGCTCCACCCGCACCGGCGCCGCCATCATGGCCGCCTGCGCCATGACCGGCCCCAAGCCGGTGACGCTGGAGCTCGGCGGCAAGAGCCCGCAGCTGGTGTTCGACGACGCTCCCGACGTCGACCGCCTGGCCGGCATGATCGCCGGCGCCATCACCGGAAACGCCGGGCAGGTGTGCGTGGCCGGCTCGCGGCTGATCGTGCAGCGCGGCATCGCGGGCGAGCTGGTGGAGCGCATCGCGACGCGCTTCGCGGCAATGCGCCCCGGTGCGACCTGGGACGACTCCGCCACGCTGCCGCCCATCATCTCGACGCAGCAGGCAGGCCGCATCCTGGAGATCGTCGATCGCGCGCGCGACGCCGGCGCCACCGTGCGCTGCGGCGGCGGCCTGTACGACGGCGGCCCGGGCGGCGCCTTCTTCCAGCCCACGCTGGTCGAGGGCGTGGACTCTTCCAACCCGGCGGTTCGCGAGGAGATCTTCGGCCCGGTGCTCACGGTGCAGACCTTCGCCGACGAGGAGGAAGGCCTGGCGCTCGCCGCGCACGAGCACTACGGCCTGGCCAGCGGCGTGCACACGGCCGACATCGGCCGCGCGCTGCGGGCGATGCGCGGCATCTCCGCGGGCACGGTCTGGATCAACCGCTACGGGCGCAGCGCCGACTTCGTGATCCCTACCGGGGGTTACCACCAATCGGGTATCGGCAAGGACCTGGGACGCCAGGCGGTCGAGGCCAACCTGCGCTTCAAAAGCGTGCTGATCGACTTTGCCGCGGCGCACTGAGGTGCGCGCCGCACCCATGGAGGGCAGACCGCATGGCATGCCGTCGCCGGCCCTCCAAACCGCAGCTTCGTCGCGGCAGGCAACGCATTTCCCTACAACTGCCGCGCGACTGCGTGCTGCAATCAATCCGTAATTTGCTTGTCGCAATTGCCATCTGAAGAAGTGGCCGGCGGCCGGTTTGGACAACGAGCGAACCAACGAAACACAGGACCCGAGACCATGACCTTCAAGCCCAAGTACGTGACCTTCGACTGCTACGGAACGCTGACCCGCTTCCGCATGAAGGAGATGACGCGCGAGTTCTTCGCCGACCGCATCCCGGCCGACCGCATGGAGCAGTTCATCGCCGACTTCGCGGCCTACCGCTTCGACGAGGTACTCGGTGCCTGGCAGCCCTATGAGGTGGTGCTGAAGAACGCCGTGCGGCGCCTGTGCCGCAAATGGAAGATCCAGTACTTCGACATCGACGCGCAGCGCATCTACGACGCCGTGCCCACCTGGGGCCCGCACGAGGACGTGCCCGCGGGCCTGGCCAAGGTGGCCAAGGAAATTCCGCTGGTGATTTTGTCGAACGCGTCGGACGACCAGATCCAGAAGAACGTCGCGATGCTGGGCGCGCCCTTCCATCGCGTCTACACCGCGCAGCAGGCGCAGGCCTACAAGCCGCGCCTGACGGCCTTCGAGTACATGCTCGACTCGCTGGGCTGCAACCCGGAAGACGTGCTGCACGTGTCGTCCAGCCTGCGCTACGACCTGATGTCGGCGGACGACCTGGGCATCGTCAACAAGGTGTTCGTCAACCGCGGCCACGGCCCCGGCAACCCGGCCTACCGCTACACGGAAATCAAGGACATCGGCGGCCTGCCGGGCGTCGTGGGACTCTGATCTTTCATCTTTCCGGAAACAGCCTCAAGCCATGAAGCTCGACTCCTACTGGACCGATTCGGCCCCGGCCTTCGTGCCCGAAGCCCGCGAGCTTCCGGCGCAGGTCGACGTCGCGATCGTCGGCGGCGGCTTCACCGGCCTGTCGGCGGCGCTGGCGCTGGCCCGGCGCGGTGCCAGCGTCGCGGTGCTGGAAGCCGGCACGCGCGTGGCTGCCGAGGCCTCGGGGCGCAACGGCGGGCACGTCAACAACGGGCTGGCCGTCGACTATGCCGATGTGGCGGCCAAGGTCGGCGTGGAGCGCGCGCGCGGCTGGTATCACGCGTACGACGCCGCGGTCGACACGGTGGACCGGCTGGTGCGCGAGGAAGGCATCGACTGCGACTTCATGCGCCACGGCAAGCTCAAGCTCGCCACGCGGGCGAACCAGATGGCCGCGCTCGAGAACAGCGCGCGGCGCCTGATCGACGACGGCGTGGACTGCGACGTGGAGATCCTCGACGCGGCGCGCGTGCGCGCGGAGGTGCAGAGCGATCGCTTCCACGGCGGCCTGCTCTACAAGCGCAGCGGCCAGATGCACATGGGCCGCTTCGCGCACGGGCTGGCAACGGCGGCGCAGCGCAACGGCGCGCAGGTCCATACCGGCGCCGAAGTGAGCCGCATCGAGCGCGTGGGGCAGGGCCATGCACACCGGCTGCACACCGCGCGCGGCACGGTCGCGGCGCAGCAGGTGCTGCTGGCCACCGGCGCGACACGCCACGGCGGCTACGGCAGCTTCGGCTGGCTGCGCCGCCGCATCGTGCCCATCGGCAGCTTCATCGTCGTGACCGAGCCGCTGGGCGAGCAGCGGGCGCTGGCGCTGCTCGCGGGCCGGCGCACCTACACGACCATCGCGAACATCCACCACTACTTCAGGCTCACGGCCGACCACCGGCTGGTGTTCGGCGGGCGCGCGCGCTTCGCCATATCGAGCCCGCAGTCGGACGCAGCCAGCGGCGAGATCCTGCGCGCGGGGCTGGCCGAAACGTTCCCGCAGCTCGGCAAGGTGCGGCTCGACTATTGCTGGGGCGGACTCGTCGACATGACGCAGGACCGCCTGCCCCACGCCGGCGAACGCGACGGCCTCTACTACGCCATGGGCTACAGCGGTCACGGCACGCAGATGTCGGTGCACATGGGCCAGCGCATGGCCGCCGTGATGGGCGGCGACGCGGGCGCCAACCCCTGGCAGGGCCGCGACTGGCCCGCCATTCCCGGCCACTTCGGCCCGCCGTGGTTCCTGCCGGCGGTGGGCTTCTATTACCGGCTCAAGGACAGGCTGGCCTGAGGGCGGGCTGTCCGGCGTTCGTTCTTCCGACTGATTTCTTTCACCCCACGGTCCCCCAGGAGCACTCACCATGAGCGACAGCAGCAGCGACTACAAGAGCTTCCAGAACCTCGTCGGCCCCGACGAAAGCCTTCGCGTGATGGCATCGCTGCGACGCGGTGCCACCCGGCGCGACATTTTGTCGATGCTGGTGGCCGGCGGCATGCAGGCCACGCTGGCCGGCAGCCTCGCGGGCGTGGCCGTCTCGGCCCACGCGCAGGCGCCGCGGCGCGGCGGGCGCATCCGGGTTGCCGGTGCCACCGCCGCCGCCACCGACACGCTCGACCCCGCCAAGCAGTCGAACCAGACCGACTACTCCCGCGGCAACATGATCTACAACAGCCTGACCTCGCTGGACGGCAGCCTCACGCCGCAGCCCGCGCTGGCCGAGTCGTTCACCACGAAAGACGCGAAGACCTGGGTGTTCACGCTGCGCAAGGGCGTGGTGTTCCACGACGGCAAGGCGCTGTCGCCGGCCGACGTGGTGTTCTCGGTGATGCGCCACAAGGACCCGGCCACCGCCTCCAAGGCCAAGGTGCTCGCCGACCAGATCGAGAGCGTGAAGGCCACCGGCCCCAACGAGGTGACGATGGTGCTGAGCGCGCCGAACGCCGACCTGCCGGTGATCCTGGGCACCTACCACTTCCACATCGTCAAGGAAGGCACCACCGACTTCAACGCCGGCATCGGCACCGGCCCCTACAAGCTCAAGGAGTTCAAGCCCGGCATCCGCTCGCTGGTGGTGCGCAACGAGGCCTACTGGAAGCCCGGCAAGCCCTACCTCGACGAGATCGAGTTCGTCGGCATCGGCGACGAGAGCGCGCGCGTCAACGCACTGCTGTCGGGCGGCATGGACCTGGTGGGCTCGGTCAATCCGCGCTCGGTGGAGCGCGTGAAGGGCACGCCCGGCTTCGGCATCTTCGTCACGCAGTCGGGCCAGTATTCCGACCTCGTGATGCGCAAGGACGTGGGCCCCGGCGCCAACCCCGACTTCGTGCTCGGCATGAAGCACCTGTTCGACCGCGAGCAGATGAAGAAGACCATCGCGCTCGACTACGCGGTGGTCGCCAACGACCAGCCGATCGACCCGACCAACCGCTTCCACTTCGCCGGCCTGCCGCAGCGCCCCTTCGATCCGGAGAAGGCGAAGTTCCACCTGCAGAAGGCCGGCGTCACCGGCAAGGTGCCGGTGGTGGCCTCGCCCGCGGCGCTCTACTCGGTGGAGATCGCGCTGATGCTGCAGCAGACCGCGCAGCGCGTCGGGCTGGAGCTCGACATCAAGCGCATGCCGGCCGACGGCTACTGGTCGAACCACTGGCTCAACAGCCAGGTGGGCTTCGGCAACGTCAACCCGCGCCCGAGCGCCGACGTGCTGCTCACGCAGTTCTTCCAGTCGGGCGCCGCCTGGAACGAGTCGCGCTGGAAGAGCGAGAAGTTCGACCAGCTGCTGCTGGCCTCGCGCGCCGAGACCGACCTGGCCAAGCGCAAGCAGATGTACGCCGACATGCAGACCATGATCCATCAGGACGCGGGCATCGGCATTCCGCTGTTCCTCGCGAGCATCGACGGCCACAGCTCGAAGCTCAAGGGGCTGTCGCCGATTCCGCTGGGCGGCCTGATGGGCTACAACTTCGCTGAGAACGTGTGGCTGGAATCATGACTCTCCCCCAGGCTTCGCGCACTTCGTGTCGCTTCGCCAACCCCCTTCCGGGGGCAACACCTGCGGCCCGGCAAAGCCGGTTCCGCGGTGTTTCCCGAAGGGGCCTGGCTCCGCCGGCCGCGTCGGTGCACTGCCTTCGGTGAAATGGGATTGCTGAGATGAATCGACTGATCCTCAAGCTCCTTGCACAGCGCATCGCGCTCGCGCTGCTGTCTCTGCTGGCGGTGTCGGTGATCGTGTTCTCGATCACCGCGGTGCTGCCCGGCGACGCGGCCGAGGAACAGCTCGGGCAGGACGCCACGCCGCAGGCGCTGGCCGCGCTGCGCGCGCAGATGGGGCTGGATGTGCCCGCGCCGAAGCGCTATGCCCAATGGCTGCTGGGCATGACCAAGGGCGACCTGGGCCGCTCGGCCACGACGCAGATGCCGGTGTCGGAGCTGGTGGCCAGCCGCCTGCCCAACTCGCTGCTGCTGGCTGCCGTCACCGCCCTGTTCTCGGTGCCGATCGCGCTGGCGCTGGGCATCGCCTCGGCGGTGTGGCGCGGCTCGTGGTTCGATCGCGCGGCCTCCACCTCGGCGGTGGCGGTGGTGTCGGTGCCGGAGTTCCTGGTGGCGACGCTGGCGGTGCTGGTGTTCGCGGTGAAGCTGCGATGGCTGCCG
Organism: Variovorax gossypii; assembly: GCF_003965815.1. Taxonomy (GTDB): domain Bacteria; phylum Pseudomonadota; class Gammaproteobacteria; order Burkholderiales; family Burkholderiaceae_C; genus Variovorax; species Variovorax gossypii. The sequence goes on from NZ_RXOE01000010.1 coordinate 225,620, forward strand.
GCGCTTTCGTTCGTGAGTGACATCGACTCGCTCGGCCAGATGCTGCAGGCCTTCGCCATGCCCGTGCTGGTGCTGTGCTGCGTGATCGTTGCGCAGATGATGCGCATGACGCGCGCCGCCGTGATCGACCAGCTGGAAGCCCCCTACATCGAGATGGTGCGACTCAAGGGCGCATCGCCGATGCGCACGGTGCTGGCGCACGCGCTGCCCAACGCGGTGGGGCCGATCGCCAACGCCGTGGCGCTGAGCCTGTCGTACCTGCTGGGCGGCGTGATCATCGTCGAGACCATCTTCAACTACCCGGGCATCGCCAAGCTGATGGTCGACGGCGTCTCGCAGCGCGACATGCCGCTGGTGCAGACCTGCGCCATGATCTTCTGCGGCGCCTACCTGATCCTGGTGACCGCGGCAGACGTCTGCGGCATCGTCGCCAACCCGCGGCTGCGGCACCGCTGACGAGGGGGAGCCATCATGGAATCGTCCACTTCTTCCCCTGTCCTGAACGCGGCCGCCCCGACGCTGCCGCCGGCACCCGCGCCCCGGCGCAACCCGCTTCGCTGGCTCGCCGGCTTCGGCCCCTCGGGACTGCTCGGGCTCGTGGTGCTGCTCTTCTGGGTGCTCGCGGCGGTGTTCGGCCCCTGGCTGCTTTCGTTCAGCACGGCCGCCACCGGCACCTCGAACGTCTTCGCGCCGATCAGCGCTGCGCACTGGCTCGGCACCGACTACCTGGGCCGCGACATGCTGGCGCTCGTGATCACGGGCGCGCGCTACACGGTCGGCGTGGCGCTGCTGGCGACGCTGCTGGCCAGCGGCACCGGCACCACGCTGGCGCTGCTGGCCGCCGCCAGCGGCCGCTGGACCGATGCGACGCTCAGCCGCTGCCTCGACACGCTGACGGCCATCCCGAGCAAGATGTTCGCGCTCATCATGGTGGCGGGCTTCGGCTCGTCGGTGCCGATGCTGGTGGTCACGGCGGCCATCATCTACGTGCCGGGCGCCTTCCGCATCGCGCGCTCGCTGGCCGTGAACATCAACGCGCTCGACTACGTGACGGTGGCGCGCACGCGCGGCGAAGGCACGCTCTACATCATGCTGCGCGAGATCCTGCCCAACATCGTCGGCCCGATGCTGGCCGACCTGGGGCTGCGCTTCGTCTACATCGTGCTGCTGCTGGCGAGCCTGAGCTTCCTGGGCCTGGGCATCCAGCCGCCGGCCGCCGACTGGGGGTCGCTGGTGCGCGAGAACATCGGCGCGCTGGCCATGGGCGGCGCCTCGGTGATCGTGCCGGCGCTCGCCATCGCGAGCCTGACCATCGCGGTCAATCTCGTCATCGACAACCTGCCCGGCCGTGCCGCGCGCGAACGGGGGACACGCTGATGGGCGCACCACTTACCGTCGAAGGCCTGAGCATCTGCGCCGGCGCCACCACGCTGGTCGACAACCTGAGCTTCTCGGTGCAGCCCGGCGAGGTGCTGGCGCTGATCGGTGAATCGGGCTCGGGCAAGACCACCACCGCGCTCGCGCTGATGGGCCATGCGCGCCACGGCTGCAGCATCTCGGCCGGCCGGGTGCGCATCGGCGACACCGACGTGCTGGCGCTCGATGCCCGCGCTCAGCGCGCGCTGCGCGGGCGCACCGTCGCCTACATCGCGCAGAGCGCGGCGGCCTCCTTCAACCCATCGCGCACGATCATGGACCAGGTGGTGGAGCCGACCGTGATCCACGGCCTGTGCAAGCGCGCCGAGGCCGAGGCGAAGGCGGTGCAGCTCTTCCGCGAGCTCGCGCTGCCCGACCCGGAAGGCATCGGCTCGCGCTATCCGCACCAGGTCTCGGGCGGCCAGCTGCAGCGGCTGATGGCGGCGATGGCGCTGATCGCCGACCCCGACCTGGTGATCCTCGACGAGCCGACCACCGCGCTCGACGTGACCACGCAGATCGAAGTGCTGCGCGCCTTCCGCCGCGTGGTGCGCGAGCGCCGCGCCACCGCGGTGTACGTGAGCCACGACCTCGCGGTGGTGGCGCAGATGGCCGACCACATCCTGGTGCTGCGCAACGGCGGCATGCGCGAGCTGAACTCGACCGGCCAAATCCTCGCCGCGCCGGCCGACGACTACACGAAGAGCCTGCTGGCCGCCGCGCGGCCGGCGCCGCGCGCATCGGCGGCAGCAACGGACGATGGCCGCGAGCTGCTGCTCGAGGTGCGCCAGCTCTCGGCCGGCTACGGCCCGGTGGATGCGCAGGGACGACCTGCCAAGCCGATCCTGCAGGACATCGACCTGAAGCTGCATCGCGGCCAGGCCATCGGCGTGATCGGCGAATCGGGCTCGGGCAAGACCACGCTGGCGCGCGCGGTGGCGGGCCTGCTCAAGCCCAGCAGCGGCAGCGTGCTGTTCCACGGCCGCGAGCTGAAGCCCACGCTGCAGCAGCGCGGTCGCGAGGAGCTGCGGCGCATCCAGATCGTGTTCCAGATGGCCGACACGGCGCTGAACCCCTCGCAGACCATCGAGCGCATCCTGGCGCGGCCGCTGGAGTTCTACAAGGGCCTGCGCGGCGAGCCGCTGCAGCGGCGCATCCGCGAGCTGCTCGACCTGGTGAAGCTGCCGCAGACCGTGGCAGGGCGCCTGCCGGGCGGCCTCTCGGGAGGGCAGAAGCAGCGCGTGAACCTCGCGCGCGCGCTCGCGGCCGAGCCCGACCTGATCCTGTGCGACGAAGTGACCTCCGCGCTCGACACCGTGGTGGGCGCCGCCGTGCTCGACCTGATGGCGGAGCTGCGGCGCGAGCTGGGCGTGTCGTACCTCTTCATCAGCCACGACCTTCACACGGTGCGCGCCGTGTGCGACGAGATCGTCGTGATGCAGCACGGCCGCAAGCTCGCGCAGGTGGCGCGCGCCGACTACGACCGCGGCCCTCATCACCCTTACTACGAGCTGCTTGCACGCTCGGTGCCCGAATTGCGCCAGGGCTGGCTCGACGAGATGGACCGCGTGGACCACGCCAAGGCGCTCGCATCATGAGAAAGACCGAAATGACACCGACCTTCCGCATCGCCGTGATTCCCGGCGACGGCATCGGCAAGGAAGTGATGCCCGAGGGCCTGCGCGTGGTGCAGGCTGCCGCGGCGCGCTTCGGCTTCGAGCTCGACTGCCGCGTCTTCGACTGGGCCAGCGCCGACTACTACGCGGCGCACGGCCAGATGATGCCGGACGACTGGAAGGAGCAGCTCAAGGGCGTCGACGCGCTGTACTTCGGCGCCGTCGGCTGGCCCGCGACCGTGCCCGACCATGTGTCGCTGTGGGGATCGCTGCTGAAGTTCCGCCGCGAGTTCGACCAGTACATCAACCTGCGCCCGGTGCGCCTGTTCGAGGGCGTGCCCTGCCCGCTGGCCGGCCGCAAGCCCGGCGACATCGACTACCTCGTGGTGCGCGAGAACACCGAGGGCGAATACACCTCGCTCGGCGGCGTGATGTACGCGGGCACGGAGCGCGAGATCGTGATCCAGGAGTCGGTGTTCTCGCGCCACGGCACCGACCGCGTGCTGCGCTTCGCCTACGAGACCGCCCGCGCGCGCGAGCGCAGGCACCTGACGGTGGCGACCAAGAGCAACGGCATCGCGATCAGCATGCCCTGGTGGGACGGCCGCGCCGATGCGATCGGCCTCGACTACCCCGAGGTGACGGTCGACAAGCAGCACATCGACATCCTGTCGGCGCGCTTCGTGCTGCAGCCCACGCGCTTCGACGTGGTGGTGGCGAGCAACCTGTTCGGCGACATCCTCTCCGACCTCGGACCCGCGACCACCGGAACCATCGGCCTCGCGCCGTCGGCCAACCTCAACCCGGAGCGCAGGTTCCCGTCGCTTTTCGAGCCGGTGCACGGCTCGGCGCCCGACATCTACGGCCAGAACATCGCCAACCCCATCGCGATGATCTGGTCCGGCGCGCTGATGCTGGATTTCCTGACGCAGGGCCAGAGCGCGGGCCGTGCGGCGCACGACGCGATCCTGGGCGCGATAGAAGCGGTGCTGCGCGACGGTCCGCGCACGCGCGACCTCGGCGGCTCGGCGAACACCACAGAGGTGGGCATCGCGATCGCCGAACGGGTGTCTGCATCCTGAAGAAAGACCTTGAATCCATGACTCTCGAACCCGAACGCAAGGACCTGATGCCAGGCCTGCAACTCATCGGCGCCGAATGGCGCGAAGCCAGCGACGCGCGCCGTCTCGACGTCAGCGATCCCGCGAGCGACGGCGTCTTCGCGAGCGTGCCGGACGGCACGGCCGTCGACGCACGCGCGGCCACCGACGCGGCGCACGCCGCCTTCCCCGCTTGGCGCGCCGTGCCCGCCAAGCAGCGCGCCCAGATCCTCAAGCGCTGGAACGACCTCGTGATGGCGCACCAGGAAGACCTGGGACGGCTCATCTCCCGCGAACAGGGCAAGCCGCTGGCCGAAGGCCGCGGCGAGGTCGCCTACGCGGCCAGCTACATCGAATGGTTCGCCGAGGAAGCCACGCGCGCCAACGGCGAGATCATTCCCGCGCCGGTGACCGGCAGGCGCATGCTCGCGCTGAGGGAGCCCGTGGGCGTGGTCGCCGCGATCACGCCGTGGAACTTCCCGGCCGCGATGATCGCGCGCAAGATCGCGCCTGCCCTTGCCGCAGGCTGCACCGTGGTGTGCAAGCCGGCCGAGGACACGCCGCTGACCTCGCTGGCGCTGGTGAAGCTGGCGCAGGAGGCCGGCGTGCCGCCGGGCGTGCTCAACATCGTGACCGCCTCGCGCGAGCGCACGCCCGAGGTGGTCGACGCCTGGCTCGACGACCCGCGCGTGCGCAAGATCACCTTCACCGGCTCGACGCCCGTGGGCAAGCACCTGGCACGCCGCTCGGCCGACACGCTGAAGAAGCTCTCGCTGGAGCTCGGCGGCAATGCACCCTTCATCGTGTTCGACGACGCCGACATCGACGCGGCGGTGGAAGGCCTGATGGCCGCCAAGTTCCGCAACGGCGGCCAGACCTGCGTGTGCCCGAACCGCGTGTTCGTGCAATCACGTGTGCACGATGCCTTCGTCGACAAGCTGGCGGCGCGGGTCGGTGCACTGCGGGTCGGGCCGGCCAGCGACGAGGGCTCGCAGATCGGGCCGATGATCAACGCGCGCGCAGTCGACAAGATCGAGCGCCACGTGCGCGACGCCGTTTCCCGCGGCGCGCGCGTGGTGGCCGGCGGCAAGCGGCTGCGCGACGCGCGCTGCGACGGCCCCAACTACTACGCGCCCACGGTGCTGGTGAATGCCGATTCGACGATGGAGTGCAGCTGCGAGGAGACCTTCGGGCCGGTGGTGCCGGTCACGCGCTTCGAGAGCGAGGCGGAGGTGATCGCCGCGGCCAACGAGACGCCCTTCGGGCTCGCGGCGTACTTCTATTCGACGGACGTGAAGCGCATCTGGCGCGTGGCCGATGCGCTGGAGTCGGGCATCGTGGGCATCAACGAAGGCGCCCTGGCGGCCGAGGCGGCGCCCTTCGGCGGCGTGAAGGAGTCGGGCTACGGCCGCGAGGGCTCGGTGCATGGGCTGGAGGACTACATGCACATCAAGTACGTGTGCCAGGGCGGCCTGGCTTAGCCGCTAGCCGGCTGACGGGGACCGGCGGGCGCGGAATTCGCCCGGCGTCATCCCCTCGATCCGCCGGAAGTGCCGGTTGAAGTTCGAGATGTTGTTGAAGCCCACCTCGTAGCAGATGCTGCTCACGTGCTGGCGCGTCGACGCCAGCAGGCGGCAGGCCTTGGCCACGCGCAGGCCGATCACGAAGTCGGTGAAGGTCTGCCCCGTGGCGCGGCGGAAGCTGCGCGAGAAGGCGTTCTCGCGCATGCCCACGAGCGCGCCCACCTCGGCCAGCGACAGCGCCTCCGCATAGTTCTCGCGGATGTGATCGAGCGCCTTGTGGATGCGCAGCGCCTGCGTGTCTTCACCGAGGCCTTCGCCGGCCAGCGCTACGCCGGAGAGCACGCGATAGTCGCCCCATTGCGCCAGCTCGTGCAGCAGCGCGGTGAACTCGGAAAAGCGCGCGAGCCCCTGCAGCGTCTCGATGCGGCGCAGGCGCGCGAGCGTGCCCGCCTCCAGGCCGACGAACTGCACGCCCAGCCGCGCGCGGGCCAGCAGCGGCCCCGCGTCGGCGAGTTCCGGAAAGAGCGCCATGCCGCGCTTGAGCGGCTCGTCGCTGAAGCGCAGCACCAGTCCGCCCGAACCGCTGCTGCTGCAGCCGCCCGGCTGCGCACGATGCTCGAAGGCGAGGCTGCGCGGCAGCCGGGGGCCCAGCAGCACGACGGTGCCGGGCGCGAAGCTGTGCGTTTCCTCGTCGGCGCCGCTGCCGATGCGAAGGCGCGCGGGCGCGGCGCCGATGAGGTGCAGCTCGTGATCGTGCAGGCAGCGCGCTCCGCCCGCCTGGGCCGAAGGCGCGGCAGCGGCCTCGCACCGGACCGTGGCGGAAAGATCGCGCGCTTCGCCTCGAGCCGGTGTTTGGGCGATCGGCGCGATCGGGGCGCGCCATGCGACCGCCTCCATGCCGCGCGAAGCATGTCGCCGCGCCGGCGTCACGGGCAGCAGGGCCCTCGCGTGCGCCTGGGTGGCAAGGGCCGATGTCGTCGTGTTCAGCAAGACCAGTTTTCCTCCAGCAAATCTCCGATGGACAACGACGACCCGGAAGTCGTCAGCTTCGCCGCGCCCGCGGCGGCACCGCCGTCTGCTGCTGGAACGCGGCGAGCAGCCTGTATTCCTCGCCGAGCTTGCGCGGCAGCGAGAGGTACACCGGCAGCAGCTGCCGGTAGAGCGCGGCGTTCTTGGCGTTGGGCGTGTGGCGATGGGTGGCGCCGACCATGCCCGCGACCGCGTCGAGCGAATCGACGTGGCCCAGCGCGTAGAGCCCGAGCACCGCGGCGCCGAGGCACGAACTCTCGAAGCTCTCGGGCACGACCACCTCGCGGTCGAACACGTCGGCCATCATCTGGCGCCACATGCCCGAGCGCGCGAAGCCGCCGGTGGCCTTGATGCGGGCGCTGCGCCCGGCGATGGACTCGACCGCCGGCAGGATGCTGTGCAGGTTGAAGATCACGCCCTCGAGCACCGCGCGGATCATGTGCTCCTTGCGGTGGTGGATGCCCAGCCCGAAGAAGGAGCCGCGCAGGTCGGCGTTCCAGTAGGGTGCGCGCTCGCCGGTGAGGAAGGGGTGGAACACCAGTCCTTCGGAACCGGCCGACACGCGCTCGGCGATGCGCGTGAGCACCTCGTAGGTGTCGATGCCAAGGCGCTTGGCGGTCTCGGCCTCGGCCGAGGCGAACTCGTCGCGCACCCAGCGCAGGATGATGCCGCCGTTGTTCACCGGACCGCCCACCACCCAGCGCCGCTCGGCGAGTGCGTAGCAGAAGGTGCGGCCCTCGGGGTCGGTCATGGGGTGGTCGACCACGGTGCGCATCGCGCCGCTGGTGCCGATGGTCACGGCCACCTCGCCGGGCGCCATCGCGTTCACGCCCAGGTTGGAAAGCACGCCGTCGTTGGCGCCGATGACGAAGGGCGTGTCGCGCGACAGGCCCAGCTGCGCGGCAACGTCGGCAGCGAGGCCTTCGACATGCCAGGTGGTCGGCACCGGGTTCGAGAGCTGCCCGGCGCTCACGCCGGCAAGCGCGAGCGCAGCCTCGTCCCAGCCGAGCCGCACGATGTCGAAGAGCCCCGTGGCGGAGGCGATCGAGTGGTCGACCTGCCACTGGCCGAAGAGCCGGAAGAACACGTACTCCTTGATGCCGACGAAGCGCGCGGCACGCGCGAAGAGCTCGGGGCGCTCGTGGCGCAGCCACACCAGCTTGGCCAGCGGCGACATCGGATGGATGGGAGTGCCGGTGCGGCGGTAGATCGCGAGGCCGTCCCATTCGTCGCGGATGCGCGAGGCCCAGGCCGAGGCGCGGTGGTCGGCCCAGGTGATGCTGTGCGTGAGCGGCGCGCCCGCGTCGTCGACCAGGATCAGGCTGTGCATCGCCGCGCTGAAGGACACCGCGAGCACGTCGGCGGGCGCGGCCTTGCTCTGCTTCACGCAGCCGGCAATGGCCGAGAGCACGGCCTGGAAGATCTGCTGCGGGTCCTGCTCTGCGGCCCCGGCTTCGGGCTGCAGCAGCGGGTATTCGATCGTTTCGTGCGCCAGCACGCGCCCGGCGGGCGTGAAGGCCACGGCCTTCGTGCTGGTGGTTCCGATGTCGACGCCGATGACGATGCGGCCCATGGCTCGCCTCCTCAGACGACCATGCTCAGCAGCATGATGAAGACGATGGCCACGACCGAGATCAGCGTTTCCATCACGGTCCAGGTCTTGAAGGTCTCGGCCACCGTCATGTTGAAGTACTGCTTCACCAGCCAGAAGCCGGCGTCGTTGACGTGCGAGAGGATCAGCGAGCCCGCGCCGGTGGCCAGCACCAGCAGTTCGCGGTTCACGCCCGGCACCATGGTCGCCAGCGGCGCGACGATGCCCGCGCCGGTGATGGTGGCGACGGTGGCCGAGCCGGTGGCGATGCGGATCAGCCCCGCCACCAGCCACGCGAGCAGGATCGGCGAGACCTGCGCATGCAGCGCCATCTGCCCGATCGCGTTGCCCACGCCGCTGGCCACCAGCATCTGCTTGAAGCCGCCGCCCGCGCCGATGATCAGCACGATGGCCGCGGTGGGCGCGAGGCTGTCGTCGACGAACTTCATGATCTGCTTCGACGTGAAGCCGCGCGCGACGCCGAAGGTGTAGAGCGACAGCAGCAGCGCCGCCAGCAGCGCGGTGATCGGGTGGCCGATGAAGTCCATCCACTGGCGCACGATGTTCTTCTCGTCCAGCGCCACGTCGGCAAAAGTCTTCAGCAGCATCAGCGCCACCGGCAGCAGCACCGTGACCAGCGTGATGCCGAAGCCGGGCAGCTCGCGCGCCTCGGGCTCGTGTGCCAGCTGCTCCATCAGCTCGGGCGAGGCCTCGCCCGGCACGTACTTCGAGATGAACTTGCCGAAGATCGGGCCCGCGATCATCGCGGTGGGCAGGCCGACGATCAGGCCGTAGAAGATGGTCTTGCCGATGTCGGCATTGAAGACGCCGATGGCCAGCAGCGGCCCCGGATGCGGCGGCACCAGGCCGTGCACCACCGACAGGCCCGCCAGCAGCGGAATGCCGATGCGGATGAGCGACACGCCGGTGCGCCGCGCGACGATGAACACGAGCGGGATCAGCAGCACGAAGCCGATCTCGAAGAACAGCGGGATGCCGACCAGGAAGGCCGCGAACATCATCGCCCAGTGCACGCGCTCGCGGCCGAAGGCGTCGATCAGCGTGCGCGCGATGCGGTCGGCGCCGCCCGACTCCGCCATCATCTTGCCGAGCATGGTGCCCAGGCCGAGCACGATGCCCACGAAGCCCAGCACGCCGCCGAAGCCGTCCTGGAAGGACTTCATGACCTTGTCCACCGGCATGCCCGATGTCAGGCCCAGGAAGCCGGCGGCCAGCGTCAGCGCGATGAAGGGGTGCACGCGCCAGCGCGTGATCAGAAGGATCAGCCCGACGATCGCCACCAGGGCGTCGACGAGCAGGAAGATCTCTTGGCTCATTCCGAACATGGGTGTCTCCTGGATCCGGGCCAGCCCAAGAAGAAGGCAAAAAGGGGCGGTCCGGCGGGTGGGACGGCATTCTGGATAGCGCTGTCCCGCACAATTCAAAAAAAGCCAGCTCTGGTGCGCGCTCGGGTTTTTCCGAATCGGACAAGGGCTGGGATAGCGCTATCCTAGGACAGCGCTGTCCAATTCCGGATTGGTAATAACCCTGAGAAACGACCGACCATGGCCGACACCCCCGACCGCCCGCGCTCCCGCTCTTCCAGCCAGGTCACCCTCGACGACGTGGCCCGCGCCTGCGGGGTGAGCCCGATCACGGTGTCGCGGGCGCTGCGCGGCGCGCGCAACGTGGCGCCCGAGCTGCAGGCCCGCGTGCAGGCGGCGGCGGACCAGCTCGGCTACGTGCCCAACGTGGCGGCGCGCGCGCTGGCCTCGGCGCGCAGCTCGCACGTGGCGGTGCTGATCCCCTCGCTGACCAACCAGCTGTTCGTGGAGCTGCTCGAGGCGGTGCAGGACGCGCTGTCGCCGCACGGCTTCCAGTCGCTGATCGGCGTGACGCACTACGACCCGGCGCAGGAAGAGGCGCTGCTGCGCAGCTACCTCTCGCAGCGGCCGGCGGGTGTGCTGCTCACGGGCTTCGACCGCGGCCCCACGGCCGCGCAGCTGCTGGAGCGCAGCAACGCGCCCTGCGTGTACCTGATGGAAACCTCGGCCGAGCCCGGCGTGCACAGCGTGGGCTTCTCGCAGCAGGACGCGGGCCGCGCCATCGTGCAGCACCTGCTGCAGCGCGGCCGCCGGCGCATCGCGTATGCCGCCGGCCAGCTCGATCCGCGCGTGATGCTGCGCCTGGAAGGCTATCGCGAGGCGCTGCGCGCGGCAGGCTGCCACGATCCGGCGCTCGAACTGCTGGTGCCGGGGCCGACCTCCATGGCGCTGGGCGGCCGCCAGTTCGAGGACCTGCTCGCGCGCCACCCCGACGTGGACGCCATCTTCTATTGCAACGACGACCTCGCCCAAGGCGGGCTGCTGGCCGCGCTGCGCACCGGGGTCTCGGTGCCGCAGCGCGTGGCGATCGCCGGCTTCAACGATCTGGGCGGCAGCGACCAGATGCTGCCGCCGCTGACCACCGTGCGCACCCCGCGCCGCGAGATCGGCGAACGCGCGGCCGCGATGCTGCTGGCGCTGATGCGCGGAGAGACGGTGGCCGAGCGAACGATGGACCTGGGCTTCGAACTGCTGGTGCGGCAGAGCAGCTGAAGCGGCGAACGGCGTGCCGCCTACAGCGCCAGCGCCGCCACTTCCGCGCTGCCGAGCGCGCCGCCGTAGATGCGGAAATCGTCGATGCGGCCCTTCAGATAGGCGTCGCTGGCGTACTGCGAACGGCCCAGCCAGTTCTGCGTCGTCGCGCCGAGGTCGATGGGCGCGAGGCTCATCTGCGTATTGGAGCCGGCCTCGACACCGTCGACATACAGGGTGCCGAGCGCGTCCGACACCGTCACCGCGACGTGCACCCACCGGCCCGTGGGCAGCGCCGCCGCGCCGTCGATCACCTGCTCGTTGTAGCCGTGCTCGGTGGTGATGGAAAAGCGCGGCACGCCGCTGCCGTTGCGCACGGTCAGCATCATGTAGCGGCGCGTGCCGGAGCCGAAGTCGAAGACGCGCGACCATGTCGCGAGGGTGTCGATGTAGAGCCAGGCAGTGATGCTGAAGTCGGCGAAGCTCTTCGCCGCGCCCGCCGGCAGTGCCACGTAGCCGTTCGTGCCCCCGAGGGCGACGGCGTTGCCCTGGCGTCCGGCGGTCCACGTCGCATCGCCCTGCAGTTCGCCGGCCGCGAACCGGCCGGTGGCGTCGCCGGCCTGCGTGCCTGTGGACTCATCGAACTTGAGCTGCAGCAGCAGTTCGGCCTTGATCGCCGCCCGCTCCTCGTTGGACGCGGCGCTCTCTCCCGAGGCGCCGGTCGCCACGACCACGTAGTACCAGACGTCGCCGGCCGCAATGGTGCCGTCCGTGAAGCTGAGCGTGTCGGTGATGCCCGATGTGATGTCGGTGTAGGGGCCTCCCGCGGTGCTCGCGCGCCTGACGGTGTAGCTCTGCGCGTCGGGGCAGCCCCACCATGACAGCAGCACCTGCGTGCCGCGCACGCGGGCCGTGAGGCCGGTCGGCTTGCCCTGCGTCGTGAGCGGATCGCGCGTGAAGGTCAGCGTGCCGAAGCCCAGCTGGTCGCCGTTGCCGCCGTCGTGCTCGGGACGCATCTGAATGGCCTGCAGCAGGCTGTAGGGCGTGGCGACGCCCAGGCGGTTCGCATAGTGGTTGTAGATGCTCTCCCAGACCACGCGCCGGTGCCCCTGCCCCGCCGTCGACAGCACCGACTGCGTGCCCTGCCTGTTGACGTTGGTGAAGTAGGGCACGGTATAGAAGGTGCCGGTGCTGCTGTCGGTGAGGTTGGACTTGGCGACGTACTCCGCGCCCGCGAGAAAGCGGTTGTTCTCGTAGCCGTAGGTGTCGTCGCCCTGGTTCCACGCCATCTCGTGGAAAGCGGCCGCGAGGCCGATGCCCAGCGTGCAGTGGCCCTGGTCGCGGCCGCTTTCCTGCCACTGGCCCAGGTAGCCGGGATGAACGTGGTAGACCGCCTGCAGGCCCGCGCCGTTGCCCTGGCCGGCCTTGAAGTAGCTCATCGCCTCGTCGTAGATGTCCGTGCGGTCGCACAGCACGCCGATGGCCAGCATCGAGGCGATGTTGCACAGGTCCCAGTTGGCCCAGTAGTTGGTGATCTCCGAGCCGTTGTGGTCGAGCAGGAAGCTGTGGTTGAGCGGGTAGAACAGCGTGAGCATCATGTTCTGGAAGCGCGCGAAGTCGCTCGCGGCCCAGCCCTCGTAGCTGCGCATGATCTCGCCCGCGTTGGCGAACTGGTAGCCGTAGATGCCCGCCGCGAGGAAACGGTCGGAGTTGCCGGTGAGCGTGGTCATCGTCGAAGACCATGCGTTGAGGAAGACGACCGCGAGGTCGGCGTAGCGCGTGTCCTGCGAGACCTTCCAGCGCAGCGCGAGCTGATAGGCGCGCGCGATGTCGATGTACATCTGCGCGAAGTTCGAGTCGTCCCCGCCGCGGATCACCGTGGCCAGCGGGCGCGGCGTGGCGCCGAGCTGCGAGCGGCCGTTGGAGGTGAGCGCGTTCCAGCCTTCGAGCCAGGGCTGCGCCTGCGCCGCGACCTTCTGGCGCATGCGCTCGAAGTCGGCCTCGGTGTGCAGCAGGCCCGGGTGGACGAACTTGCGGGCCTGCGCCTCGGGTGTCGCCGATGCGGGGTCCGCGGCCGTGGCGGTGCCGGCGGTACCGGTGGCGGTCGTCGTCGTCTGCTGCGAGCCGGCGGACTGCGCGCCGGTGCCCGTCACCGGAAAGGAGAAGCTGCCTCCGCCGCCTCCGCAAGCCGTCGTTCCAAGGGCCAGGGCGCTCGCGGTGCCCAGAAGGAAAACACGGCGGTCCAGGGAGAGGCCGTTCTTGTCATCGTCCAACGAATGCATCCTTGCCGAAATCTGTAAATAAATGATTCAGCAACATGCATGCCCATCGGCCTGCGCCTGCGCATGGCGTGCCATTGCCCGCACCGGTGAATGCAATGGCATGCATTGCGTCGGAAATGCATGTATTGGCGTGACATTCGCTGTCACACCCGCGCGCGGCGCGCCCAGGAATGTCAGTGCCAGTTCGCCGACCTTGCGGCGAACTCAGGCGCCTTCCGCGCTCGCCTCGACGTGGATGAGCTCGACGATGGCCTGCATCAGCGTGGCCGCGCTGACCGGCTTGAACAGCACGGGCACGCCCCACTCGCGCACGCGCTGCAGGCGGTCGGGCGCGGTCTCGCCGGTGATCAGCAGCATCGGCGCGTCGAGCCGGAAGCGCTCGCGCAGCCGCAGCCCGACCTGGAGCCCCTCGGCGCCCTCGCCCAGGCGGTAGTCGCACATCAGCAATGCCACGGGGTTCAGGTCCGCGTCGGGCTGCGTGAGCGCTTCCACGGCCTCGGCTTCGTCGGCCACCGCCACGACCTCGATGCCGTAGGCGCGCATGAGTTCGGTCATCGCCTCGCGGATGTCTTCCTCGTCGTCGATCAGCAGCACGCGCCCGCCGAGCTCCGGCACCTGGAAGAAGTGGCGCACGGGCGATTCGAGCTCCTGCAGCAGAAGGCTGTCCTGCGACGCATCGGTGGGCTCGGCCAGCGGCACGGTGAGGCGAAAGCGCGTGCCGCGTCCGGGGCGCGAACGCAGCTGCACCGCATGGCCGAGCAGGCGGCCGAGGCGCCGCACGATCGACAGGCCGATGCCCAGGCCGCGCGAGCGGTCGCGCCCCGGGTTGTTGACCTGGTAGAACTCCTCGAAGATCCGGTCCGCCTGTTCCGGCGCGATGCCGATGCCGGTGTCGCGCACTTCGATCCACGCCTGCTCTCCGCGCCTGCGCGCGACCACCGTCACGCCGCCCTGGCGCGTGTACTTCAGGGCGTTGTCGACGAGGTTGGAGAGCATGCGGTACAGCAGCTGCGGATCGCTGTGCACCCACAGGCCGCTGGCGCGCACGCGCAGCTGCAGCTTCTTGCGCTCGGCCAGTACCGAGAAGGTGTTGTGCAGCGGCAGGAACAGTTCGTCGAGCTCCAGCGCGTGCGGCATGGGCTGGACCACGCCCGCGTCGAGGCGCGAGATGTCGAGCATGGTGTCGAGCGAGGCGCCGAGCGCGTTGACCGCGCGCATCAGGCGCTCGACGTTCCTGACCTCGGGACGATGGCGCAGCGTGTTGCCCAACGCCGCGCCGAAGAGCGCGATGGCATGCATCGGCTGGCGCAGGTCGTGGCTGGCCGCGGCGAGGAAGTGGGTCTTCTCGGCGCTGGCGCGCTCGGTGGCCGCGATCTGCTCGCGCAACTGGGCCGCGAGGGCCTCGTTCTCGAACTGCAGGATCAGCGAGGCCGTGAGCCGCCTGTTCTGCTTGACGCCTTCGCTCAGCGTCAGCACCAGGTTGACGAAGGCGAAGCCCGCCAGGAACCAGTTGAGCGCGCCGCCGTACCAGGCCAGCGAGACGATCAGCCCGCTCATCATGGGAATGCCGTAGCCGAACATGGCCCTCTTCAGCGGCCAGCGGGCCTGCACGGCGCGGGTCCAGCTGCCCATGATCACCACCGTCACGAAAGTGGTCAGCATCGGGTCCTGGATGCTGACGAGGAAGAGGCTGCTGGGCGCGGTGATGGTGCTGATGATGGTGACGATCCGGGTGTACTTCTTCTCCCAGTACGGCGTCTCGGCCAGCGGCACCGCCGGCGTCCAGCGCGACGTGAACAACGCGTACAGGTCGACCAGCACGATCGCCGCGATCAGCGCGACGATCAGCAGCCTGAAAGCCGGGTTCACGTAGAAGTAGCCGAAGCAGCCGATCACGATGGCGAAGCCCATGTGCGCCGCGATGGCCGTGGTGTTGCCCGCGTACACGGAGGCCACGTGCTCGCGCAGCACGCGCATCTCGAGCGTGGCGTCGACGGGCAGGCGCCCGGGGGTCTGGTCGTTCATTGCCTTTGTCTCCCTCCGGGGTCTTTCACGAGCCCCGTTTTTTTCCGACCCGCCTCGGCGGGACTCAGCGCAGGCTGCTGATCAGCTGCGCGCGCGAGCGCATCCCGAACTGCAGCAGGATGCCGGCGACATAGTTCTTCACCGTGCCCTCGCTGATCTCGGCGAGCAGCGCGATCTCGTGGTTGCTCTTTCCCTCCAGCAGCCAGTTGAGCACCTGCAGCTGCCGCTTCGTCAGCTTGTGGCGGGCATTGCTGGACGAGGGCTGCGCGACGTCGACGACCGACGGCGCGGGAAAGGCCTGGTAGTTCACCGCGTCGCCGCCCAGGAGCCCGCAGGCGCGGATGAAGCTCACGACTTCCCTGAGCGTCGCGGACTTCGGCAGGAAGGCGAAGGCGCCCAGCGTCATCGCTCCCTGCGCCAGCGTGTCCTGCGCGAGCGAGGTGGTCCCGGTGCCCGAAAGCACCACGACGCGCGCGGCGGGATAGCGCGAGCGGAATTCCATGAGGCCGCTCAGGCCCTGCGTGTCGGGCAGCGCGAGGTCCAGCAGCACGAGTTCGATCGCGTCCTGGTTGTCCTCGTAGATGGCCATGGCCTCGGCGAGGTCTCCGGCCTCGAGCACCTCGATGGGCGTCGCCGACACGTTGGCCTGCAGCAACGCGCACACGCCCATCCTCACGAGGTCGTGGTCGTCCACGACCAGGATGGCGCGCGGCCTCGCGGGATCCTGCGTCGCCTCGGGAATCGGGGATGAGGTCCTGTCGGTCGCTGTCATGGGCGGATGCTATGTGCCGCCGGAACCGCCCTGTAAGTGCCCAAAGTCATGTTCGCAGTCAGAATGTCGGCCATGGAATCCCTGATCGAACAACTCTCCGGCTCGGTGGCTTCGGCCAAGACCCTGGAGGACCTGACCCGTCCGATGCTCGAGATGCTCGAGGCGGTGACCGGCCTGGAATCGACCTACCTCACCACCATCGATCTCGACAAGGGCCAGCAGCACATCCTGTTCTCGCGCAACGTGCGGCAGCTGAGCATTCCCGAGGGCCTCACGGTGCCCTGGGCCGACACCCTGTGCAAGCGCGCCATGGAGGAAGGCCGCACCTACACCGGCGACGTCGCGAGCTGCTGGGGCGACTCCGACGCAGCGCGGGAACTCGGCATCCAGACCTACGTGAGCACGCCGGTCAAGACCGAGAGCGGCGGCCTGTTCGGCACCCTGTGCGCCGCCAGCGCCGCGCAGCATCCGCTGGCGCCGCACGCCGAGCCGGTGCTGCAGCTGTTCGCGCGGCTGATCGGCCAGCAGGTCGAGCGCGAGCTGCTTTACCGCAAGCTCGAGAAGGCCCACGCCGAGCTGGTCACCCTCGCCGCCACCGACGCGCTCACCGGCCTGCCGAACCGCCGCTCGCTCGTCGACGGCCTGCGCCGGCTGCTCGCGCAGGGCGAGCGCGACAGGCTCAGCGTGCTGGTGGGCTTCATCGACATGGACGGCTTCAAGAAGATCAACGACACGCACGGCCACGACATCGGCGACGAGTTCCTCGTGGCCATGGCCGGGCGGCTGTCGGCCTCGCTGCGTGCCGGCGAACTGCTGGCGCGCAGCGGCGGCGACGAGTTCGTGGTGATAGGCGCCGGCCCCGCGCTGGGCGGGGCGACGAACGCCGCGGCGCGGGCGCTCGCCGACCGGCTGAGCGAATGCACCGTCGGCGACCTTCGCCTGCAGGGCACCACGCTGGCCTACGCCGGCGCCAGCGTCGGCGTGGTGGCGGTCGATCCGCGCGGCACCACCGCCGCGCAGGCGCTGCGCCAGGCCGACGAGGCCATGTACGCGGTCAAGCGCAGCCGCCGCAGCGTGCGGCACCATGCGGGCGAAGCCATTTCGGGTTGAACCGCCCCTGAGCCGGAAAACTGGCGCCGCGTGGCGGCGCCCGCGCTCGTCCCCGATCCAGCGGGACTGAAGCTCCCCAAAAAAAACGAATCCGATCGCCTCTGCGCGACGTACAGGCTTGTTGGCCGACAAGGGTCGGGGCCTGGGTCGTCCCCGAATTCATACAGTCGGGGCCGTCAAAGACAGTCCTTTCGTACTAATTAGTTCACATTTATTGTCAATGGTTAACTGATCCAAGAAAATGCCTCGGCATGGAAACTGGTGCGACGTTTATCGACTACTACGACAAGAAATCCTGCAGCTCGCAATGGCTGGAATTCAATCGCGGAATGGCCGCCGAATTGAGCGCCGGATTGCCGCCTGAGGATCTGCGGCAGCTCTTCTGCCGCGTCGGCCAGCATTTCGCGCAGGCCCTGCCCATTCCGCCCTGCCGCACGCTCGAGGAACTGCAAGACCGGTTCAACGAGCACTGGGACCGCATCGACTGGGGCTTCACCGTCCTGAGCGAGGAATCCGACGGCGTCGCCATCACCCATGCCTGCAGCCCGATCGCCATGGCCTTCGGCCCCGAGACCACGGGCTGGAGCGTGGGCTTCTTCGAAGGCGTGTACCAGGCCTGGTTCGATTCGCAGCGCATGCCCGCGTCGCTGCGCGTGCAGGCCCTGAAGACGGCCGCCGCGCAGGGCGAGCCCCGCGTCGACCTGCGGCTGTCGAAGGTGGCCGCATGAACACCGAGGACTCCGCCCCCGAAGACATAGCCGGCCTGTTCCGCAAGTTCGGCGGCAACTCGCACGGCTACAGGGAATTCGCGCCGCCCGAGGCCGAGACCGAGACGCCCCGCGTCTGGCCGCTGCTGTCGGGCCAGCGCATCGCGCATCCGCCGGCCGCCGCGGCGCCCGTTTCCTCTCCGGTCCCTGCGGCCGCGCCAGTCGCTCCGGTTGCGCCGTTCGCGCCCCCCGCGCACGCGCAGCCGCGCCCCGCGGCCGCCGCGCCGCAGCCCCGCGTCGAACCCGTTCTGCGCACGCCCCCTCCCGCCGCGGCTTCCTTCGCAGCACCTGCCGCCGACGGCACCGATGTCCAGCCCACGCCGCTCGAGCAGCTGTTCGAGCGCCTTGCCGGCCCGCAGCCGCCGTCTGCCGCGCCGGGGCCCTTGTCACGCTGGCGAAGGCCGACGTGACGATGGTTGTCATCCCAGTCATTTCCTCCAAGGGCGGCGTAGGCAAGACCACGATTGCCGCGAATCTCTGCACCGCGCTCGCGCAGCGCGGCCGGCAGGTGCTCGCGATCGACCTCGACCCGCAGAACGCCCTGCGCTTCCACATCGCCAATGAACCGCAGGACTGCGACAGCGGCCTGGTCGAAGCCGCCACGGGGCTGATCCCGTGGGCCCACACGATCCGCCCGGCCAGTGCCGGCGCGATGCTGCTGCCCTTCGGCGACGTCGACGACGAACGCCAGATCTCGTTCGAGCAGCAGCTGGCGCGCCACCCCGGCTGGCTGGCCGAGACGCTGCAGCGCTTCGGGCTGCCCGAGGGCACGCTGGTGCTGCTCGACACGCCGCCCGGCGCCTCGGTCTACCTGCAGCAGGCGCTGCGTGCCGCGCACTTCGGCGTCGTCACGGTGCTGGCGGACGCCGGCTCCTTCGCCACGCTGCCGATCGTCGAACGCATGATCGGCAAGTACGCCAGCCCGCGCGCCGACTACCTCGGCACCGGCTACGTGGTGAACCAGGTCGATCCGGGCAAGCGGCTGAACAACGACGTCTTCGAGATGCTGCGCCAGCGGCTGCGGCCCGAGCTGCTGGGCGTGCTCCACCTGGACCAGGCGGTCCCCGAGGCGCTGGCCTCCGCCTCGCCCGTGCAGCGCTACGCGCCGATGAGCCAGGCGGCCGAGGACTTCTCCTCCTGCACCGAGCGGGTGCTCGAGCGCATCGAGACCGCCCGCCAGGCCGCCGCCTTCCCCTCCCTGCGGACCATGGAACCGAACCGATGAAAAGCGCCCCGTCCGCCCCCCTGCAGCAACCCGCGCCGCGGCCCGCCCCGGCCATCCTGCGGCTGCTGCCGGTGCGCATCCTCGGCTGGATCGCCGTGCTCGCGACACTGCCCGCGCTGATCATCGCGCCCATGAGCTTCGAGCAGCAGATCGCGCTGTCGGTGGGCATATTCCTGGCCGCGCTCGTCACCAACCGGTTTCGCGGTCGCTTCGCCAGCCTGGTGCTGATCTTCCTGTCGGTCGTCGTTTCATCGCGCTACACCTACTGGCGCGTGACCGAGACCATGTACATGGACAACCCGGTCGACCTGGTGCTGGGCGTGGGCCTGCTGATGGCCGAGCTGTACGCCTTCGTGGTGCTGCTGCTGGGCTACGTGCAGACCGCCTGGCCGCTGGAGCGCAAGCCGGTGCCGCTGCCCGATGACCCGGCCGAGTGGCCCACGGTCGACCTGTTCATCCCGACCTACAACGAGTCGCTGTCGGTGGTGCGCTCCACCGTGCTGGCCGCGCAGCTGATCGACTGGCCGCGCGACAAGCTCAAGATCTTCGTGCTCGACGACGGCCGCCGCGAGGAATTCCGCGTGTTCTGCGAGGAGGTCGGCGTGACACACGTCACGCGCGACAACAACCGCCACGCCAAGGCCGGCAACATCAATGCCGCGCTGAAGCACACCACGGGCGAGTTCGTCGCGATCTTCGACTGCGACCACATCCCCACGCGCTCGTTCATGCAGATCGCCATGGGCTGGTTCGGGCGCGACCCGAAGCTGGGCATGGTGCAGCTGCCCCACTACTTCTTCTCGGCCGACCCCTTCGAGCGCAACCTCGACACCTTCGGCACGGTGCCCAACGAGGGCGAGCTGTTCTACGGCCTGATCCAGGACGGCAACGACCTGTGGAACGCCACCTTCTTCTGCGGCTCCTGCGCGGTGCTGCGCCGGACCATCGTCGAGGAAGTGGGTGGCATCGCGGTGGAGACCGTGACGGAAGACGCCCACACCGCGCTGAAGATGCACCGCCTGGGCTACACCACCGCCTACCTGGCGCTGCCGCAGGCGGCCGGCCTGGCCACCGAGAGCCTCTCGGGCCACGTGGGCCAGCGCATCCGCTGGGCGCGCGGCATGGCGCAGATCTTCCGCATCGACAACCCGCTGTTCGGGCGCGGCCTGCACTGGGCGCAGCGCCTTTGCTACGTGAACGCGATGCTGCACTTCCTGTACGGCCTGCCGCGGCTCATCTACCTGACGGCGCCGCTGGCCTACCTGTACTTCGGCGCGAGCGTGATCCACGCATCGGCGTCGATGATCTTCGCCTTCGCGCTGCCGCACATCCTGCACGCCAACCTCACCAACAGCCGCATCCAGGGGCGCTTCCGCTACCTGCTGTGGAACGAGGTCTACGAGGCGGTGCTGGCCTGGTACATCTTCCGGCCGACGCTGGTGGCGCTCATCAACCCCAAGCTGGGCAGCTTCAACGTGACGGCCAAGGGCGGCCTGATCCAGGAGGAGTACTTCGACAGCAGCATCGCCAAGGCCAGCCTGGTGCTGCTGGCGCTGAACTTCGTCGGCGTGTGCCTGGGGCTGTGGCGCCTGAGTTGGGTCGACCCGCAGAACATCGCCACCGTCTGGCTCAACCTGGCCTGGACGGTCTACAACATGATGATCCTGGGCGCCTGCGTGGCCGCCGCCAACGAGTCGCGCCAGCTGCGCAGCTCGCACCGCGTGGAGCTCAGCCTGCCGGCCACGCTGTATTTCGCCGACGGCCGCTCGCTTCGCTGCAACACCTTCGACTTCTCCAGCGGCGGGCTCGGCGTCGAGCTGCCGCAGGACATGAAGCTCGACCCCGAGACCCCGGTCGACATCGCGCTCTATCGCAACGACCTGGAGTCGCGCTTCGCCGCGACGGTGCGCTTCAGCGGCGGCAAGCGGCTGGGCCTGCGCTTCGCGCCGATGAGCTTCGCGCAGGAGCGTGCGCTGGTGCAGTGCACGACCGCGCGCGCCGACATCTGGGCCGCGCGCTGGGGCAACCACCCGCGCGTGCCGATCCATCGCGTGCTCGGCCACATCATCAGCATCAGCGGCACCGGTTTCCGCGACATGTTCAGCCACTACTACCGCGCGACCGCCGCGCGGCTGCGCCCCGCCAAAGCAAAGGAATCGACGTGATGTCCACCCTGTGCGCGCGTCGTCCCGACGCGCCTCTCGTCCGGGCGCCAGCGCGCGCCGCCACCGCCGTGCTGCTCGCCGCGGCCCTCGCCTGCGCCATGGGCGCCACGGGCGCGGCGGCGCAGCCGGGCCCGGTCGCCGCACCGGCGGCAGGCGGCGCGGCCGCGAGCGCCAGCGTGCGCGAGCTCAACCTCACGCAGCTGGGCATCGACTACGCCGTGCAGCTGCGCGGCATCAGCGGCACGATCGGCATCCCGTTCAACGTGCGCGCCGACGAGCTGGTCACGGCCGCCTCGTTCAAGCTGAACTACGCCTACTCGCCCTCGCTGATTCCCGAGCTGTCGCACCTGAAGGTCACGGTCAACGACGTGCTGGTGGCCACGCTTCCGGTGAACCGCGCCGACGCGGGCAAGCCGCAGACGGCCGAGATTCCGATCGACCGGCGCCTGATCACCGAGTTCAACCGCATCAACGTCCAGCTCGTGGGCCACTACACGCGCGAATGCGAGGACCCGGCCCACACCAGCCTGTGGGCGCACATCGACGCATCGAGTGCGCTGAAGCTGACGGTGGCGCCGCTGAAGCTCGCGAACGACCTCGCGAAGCTGCCCCTGCCCTTCTTCGACCGCCGCGACGTGCAGCGCGCGCGCATTCCCTTCGTCTTCGGCACCGCCGCCGCGGGCCCGGTGCTCGAAGCGGCCGGCGTGGTGTCTTCGTGGTTCGGCGCGCTGGCCGACTACCGTGGCGCGACTTTCCCGGTGTCGGGCGGCGACCTGCCCACGGGCCACGCGGTGGTGTTCGTCACGCCGGAGTCGAGCATTCCGGGCCTCGCGCTGCCCGCGATCCAGGGCCCGGGCCTGGCCGTGGTCGACAACCCGCGCGACGCCGCCGGCAAGCTGCTGCTGGTGATGGGCCGCACGCCGGCCGACCTGCGCACCGCCGCCGCGGCGCTGGCGCTCAACAGCCAGGCCTTCGCGGGCGCCGCTGCCGCGGTCACCGCCTTCCAGGAGCCGCCGGCGCGCAAGCCCTACGACGCGCCGCGCTGGGTTCCGAGCGACCGCGCGCTGCAGTTCGGCGAGCTGACGACGGCCGCCGACCTCTCGGTGTCGGGCTACAACCCCGACGTGGTCCGCGTGAACCTGCAGCTGCCGCCTGACCTGTTCACCTGGCGCAGCCGCGGCATTCCGCTCGACCTGCGCTACCGCTACACGCCGCGCGTGCGGCCCGACCAGTCGACGCTGAACGTCAACGTCAACGAGAACTTCGTGGGCGGCCTGCCGCTGCGCTCGGCCAACCCGGCCGGCGACCGCTGGTGGAACCCGCTGGCCGTGAAGCTGATGCCCGACGGCACGCTGGCCGAGCACAAGGAAGTGATCCTGCCGCCGCTGGCCATGGGCCCGCGCAGCCAGCTTCGCCTGCACTACTACTTCGAGCCCGTGGGCGGGCGCTGCGTGCCGCAGCTGGACAACGTGCGCGGCGCGATCGACCCGACCTCCACCATCGACGTGTCGGGCTTCCCGCACTTCATCGCGATGCCCGAGCTCGCGGCGTACGCCAACGGCGGCTTCCCGTTCTCGCGCATGGCCGACCTGTCGGAAACCGCGGTGATCCTGCCCACGCAGCCCGACAGCGCCGACACCGAGACCTACCTCGGCCTGCTCGGCCAGATCGGCCGCTCCACCGGCTACCCGGCGCTGCGCGTGAAGGTGGGCACGCCGTCGGAAGCCGTGCAGCTCGCCGACAAGGACTTGCTGGTGATCGGCAACCTGCAGAGCCAGCCGCTCTTCACGCAGTGGGCCGACAAGATGCCGCTCAAGCGCAACGGCGCCGCGCCCGAGATCAAGCTCGGCAGCTGGATCGACAACACCATTGACTTCGTGATCGGCGCGCGCACGCGCGAGGACCTGCCGGGCTCGATGCAGATCGCGATCACCGGCGACGGCCGCGACGCCGTGCTCGCGGGCTTCGAGTCGCCGCTGCGCGGCGGCCGCAGCGTGGTCGCCGCCATCACCGGCCCCGACTCGAAGGAGGCGCTGCTCAACACGCTGATGACGCCCGAGCTGCTCAAGCGCGTGCAGGGCAGCATGACGATCATGCGCGACACGCAGGTCAACAGCGTGCTCGGCGGCGACACCTACTACGTCGGCCGCCTGCCGCCCATCGCCTGGGTGCAGTGGAACCTGTCGCGCAGCCCGCTGATGCTGGCCGGGCTGGTGCTCGTGCTGGCGCTGCTGGGCGCGGCCGTTTCGTATGCCGGCCTGCAGCTGCGGGCGCGCAAGCGCCTGTCGGTGGGCAGCGCGAAAACCAAGTAAGCGATCCATGCGACGACTGCCGACCCCGTCCGCCCACCGCCGCGCCCTGCTCGGCGCGGCCGGGCTCGCGCTGGCGCTGCCGAAGCTCGCGGCCGCCGCGCAGTCGCAGGAGCCGGCGCCCGCCACCTGCCACCCGGCCACCGACTGGGCCGCCTTCGCGGCGCGCCACGTCCAGGCCGACGGCCGGGTGATCGACTTCAACACGCCGCAGCAGCAGTCGACCTCCGAAGGCCAGTCCTACGGCATGTTCTTCGCGCTGGTGCACAACGACCGCGCCGCCTTCGCGCGCATGCTGGCCTGGACCGAGGCCAACCTCGCGGGCGGCAGCCTCGCGAAGAAGCTGCCCGCCTGGCAATGGGGCCGCAAGCCCGAGGGCGGCTGGGGCGTGCTCGACGCCAATGCCGCGTCGGACGCCGACCTGTGGATCGCCTATGCGCTGATGGAAGGCGGCCGGCTGTGGAACGACGCCGGCTACCGCGCGCTCGGCCGCAGCCTGCTGGCACTGGCCGTGCGCGACGAGGTGGTGGCGCTGCCCGGCCTCGGCCGCATGCTGCTGCCCTGGCCCAAGTCGGTGGCCAGCGGGCCGTCGTGGCGGCTCAACCCCAGCTACATGCCGCTGCAGCTGCTGCGCTACTTCCAGCAGGCCGATCCCACGGGCCCGTGGGGCGAAGTCACGGACAACACGCTGCGCATGTTCGGCGCGGTCACGCCCAAGGGCTTCGCGCCCGACTGGTGCGCCTGGTCGCCGGACGAGCGCGCCTTCGTGGCCGATCCGCAGAAGGGGCTCACCGGCAGCTACGACGCCATCCGCACCTACCTCTGGGCGGGCATGCTTTCCGACAAGGATCCGGCGCGCAAGATGCTGCTGCTGAACCTGCGCGGCCCGGGCCAGCTGCTGGCCGAGCGCCAGCCCCTGCCCGAGTACGTCGACACCGCCAGCGGCGCCGGGCGGGGCATGGCGCCGCTCGGTTTCGCGGGCGCGATGCTGCCCTACCTCAAGGCGGTGGGGGCCACCGACGCGCTGGCGGCCCAGGTCGCGCGCGTGCCCGGCGGCCGCGCCGCACCGGCCGCGCCCGGCACCGCGCCCTTGCCCTACTACGAACAATGCCTGCTCCTTTTCGGTCAGGCCTGGCACGACGGCCGATACGAATTCGGCCGCAACGGCCAGCTGCAACCCTCATGGAGAACGCTATGCCGTCCCAATCGACCGGCCTGAAGCCAGGGCGTCCCCCCTCTTTCCCCTTCGCGTTGTCGCCGCAGTCGCGGCAATGGATGGCCTGCTTCGGCATGCTCGCGGCGCTGTGCGCCGCCGTGCCCGCGCAGGCGCAGGTCGACGCCGGCGCGGCGCTGACCGAGCAGGGCAACTACTGGCAGGCCCAGGGCCGCGCCGAACTCGCGGAGGAAAGCTGGAAGAAGCTGCTGAGCATCCAGCCCCAGTCGACCGACGCGATGTACGGCATGGCGCAGGTCGAGCTGTCGCGCGGCAACACCGAGGCGGCGCGCGGCTGGATCGCGCGGCTGCGCAGCGCGAGCCCGAACGACGCCCGCCTGGCGCGCCTGCAGCAGCAGGCGCAGCAGCCCGGCGGCCAGCAGAGCACGCTGCAGCGCGCCCGCGCCGCCGCGCGCGCCGGCCGCGCCGCCGAGGCGGTGGAGCTGTACCGCAGCCAGTTCGACAACCGCCCGCCGCCCGAGGCGCTCGCGCTGGAGTACTACCAGGTGCTGGCAAGCACGCCGCAGGGCGCCGACGAAGGCCGCCGCGGCCTCGAGCAGCTGGTGAAGGAGCACCCGGACAACGCGAACTACAGGCTCGCGCTCGCGCAGCAGAAGACCTACAGCGAGTCCACGCGCCGCGCGGGCATCCGCGAGCTGGTCGAGCTGACGAAGCAGCCCGCCGTGGCGACCGCCGCGCGCGCCGCCTGGCGCCAGGCGCTGATCTGGCTCGACGCGCGCCAGCCCGATGTGGCGCTCTACCAGGAGTACCTGGGCAGCAACCAGAACGACGCTGCCGTGACCGCGCGGCTGGAGACGCTCACCAAGGCCAGGACGGCCGCCGCGAACACGCCCGGCGTGCCCGTGGGCGAAGGCTTCCAGGCCCTCGACCGCGGCGACCCGGGCACCGCCGAGCAGCGCTTCCAGCAGGCGCTTCGCACCAAGCCGGACGACAGCGAAGCGCTGGGCGGCCTCGGCCTCGTGCGGCTGCGCCAGGAACGCTTTGCCGAAGCGCAGGAGCTGCTTGAACGCGCGGCGCGCGGCGGCGGCAGCAAGTGGAATTCGGCGCTGCAGAGCGCCACCTACTGGGCGCTGGTGGGCCAGGCCCGCGCCGCGCAGGCGAAGAACGACGCGCGCGGTGCGCAGTCGCTCTACGAACGCGCCGTGCGCATCGACCCGCGCGAGGCCGTGGGCCAGAACGCGCTGGCCGACCTGCGCCTGGCCGCCGGCGACTACGCCCAGGCCGAGCAGGGCTACAAGCGCGTGCTCGAGAGCAAGCCCCAGAACACGCAGGCGCTCAACGGCCTGATCTCGCTGTACGGCCAGACGGGCCGCGCCGACGAGGCGCTGGCGCTGTCGCGCCGCCTCACGCCCGAGCAGGCCACGCAGCTCGGCGGCCTGCGCAACCTGCAGGTCGACCAGGCCCGCAACCGCGCCCGCCAGCAGGCCGATGCCGGCGACGCGGCCGGCGCGCAGCGCACGCTCGAGGACGCCATGCTCGCGGCGCCCGACAGCCCGTGGGTGCGCCTCGACCTGGCCAACATCTACCGCAAGCAAGGCCTCGTGTCCGAGGCGCGCGGCGTGATGGAAGGGCTGCTGATGTCGCAGCCCGACATGCCCGACGCGCTCTACGCCAGCGCCCTGCTCGCCTCCGAGACGGGCGACGCGGCCGCCGGCATCCAGTACCTCGAACGCATTCCCGCGGGCTCGCGCACGCGCGACATGGCGGCGCTGCAGCGCCGCCTGTGGGCGCAGTCGCAAGCCGCGCGCGCGCTCGCGCTGGCGCGCCAGGGCCAGACGGACGCCGCACGCGGCGTGCTCGCGCAGGCCGAGGCCACGCTGGGCGCCGACATGCCGGCCGAGCTGTGGGGCCAGCTCGCGGGCGCCTATGCCGAGATCGGCGACGCACCGCGCGCCCTCGCCATGAGCCGCCAGCTGCTGGCGCGCACGCCGGTGCCGGGCACCAGCGACCGGCTGCTCTATGCGTCGGTGCTGCTCAAGACGAAGCAGGACATCGAACTCTCGGCCGTGCTGCGCCAGCTCGCGGGCACCAACATGACGGCCGCCCAGCGCAGCGACTTCGACAGCCTGCGCATAGCCTTCGCGCTGCGCCAGACCGACGCGCTGCGCGAAGCCGGCAACCTCGAGGCCGCCTACAACGCGATGGCACCGGTGCTCGCCGAGCGGCCGGAAGATCCGCAGGCGCTGGCCGCGCTGGCGCGGCTGTACTCGGCGGCGCGCGACGAAGGGCAGGCGCTGGCGCTGTACCAGCGCATCCTGCAACGCAGCCCTACCGATCTCGACACACTGCTCGCCGCCGCGGCCAGCGCCAGCGCGCAACGCGAGCACAGCCAGGCCGAGAACTACGTGATGGCCGCGCTGAAGCAGGCGCCCGACCAGTCGCGCGTGCTGGCCGCCGCCGGACGCGTGTATCGCAACGCGGGCGAGAGCCGCAAGGCAGAGCAATACCTGCGCGCGGCGCTGGAGGCCGAGCGGCAGGTCGCTTCCGGCGGCTTCGCGCCGGGCGGCGTACCGGTGCAACAGATGCCGACCGCCAATCCGTTCGCCGGCATGACCGGCGGCGCGCCGGGCGCGGCCGTGCCCGCCGGCGCCCTGCCGGCCAACGGCAACCCGTTCGCGCAGGCGCGCATGCAGCCCGCGGTCTATCCGGCGGCCGCGGCGGCCGGGGCTTACCCGACGAGCTATCCGGCTGCATCGGCCTACCCGGTGGCGCAGCAGGCTGTTGCCTACCCGGGCTACCCGGTCGCGGCCGCACCGGTCGCCCTGCCGTGGGATTCCGCCGCGCCGGCAGCTGCGGGCGCGAAGGGCCGCCAGTCGAGCGCGAAGACATCGACGCGCACGGCGCGCAACAGCAGCCAGAACAACAACGTGCCGCAGGCCTCGGCCTATGTCGCGCCGTCGATGCAGCCCGTGCCGCAGTACCCGGTGCCGGGCAGCCGGCAGGCCGCGCCGGTCTACATCCCGCAGGCGCAGGGCGCCATGGCGGCGGCACCCGCCGGCTATCCGGCCTATCCGCAAGCCAATGCCGCCTACGCGCAGGCCAACACGGCACGCCCCGAGCCGAGCTGGAACGCGCCGCTGCGCAGCGCGCCCGCGAGCACGCTGGCCTCGGAAGTGCAGGAACTCGAGTCGCAGCGCGCGGTGAGCCTCACCGCGGGCACGGTCTACCGCAACCGCGCGGGCGAGGCCGGCCTGAGCCGGCTCTCCGACTTCCAGCTGCCGGTGCAGGCGCGCTTCCCGGTCGGCGAGGGCAAGATCGTCGTTGGCGTGACGCCCACGGTGCTCGATGCCGGCACGCCGGCGAGCGACTATTCGACCGGCAGCCGCTTCGGCGGCGGGCCGGCCGCAGCCCTCGACGCGCTGCGCAACGGCACGTCGGCCGGCCAGCAGAACGCATCGGGCGTCGGCCTGAACGTGGGCTACGAGGGCAAGAACTTCGAGGCCGGCATCGGCACCACGCCGCTGGGCTTTCCCACCACCAACGTGGTCGGCAACGTCACCTTCAAGGGCAGCTTCGGCGACTCCTGGAACTACAAGGCCGACATCTCCCGCCGCGCGGTGACCGACAGCGTGCTGTCGTTCGCCGGCGCGAAGGACGAGCGCACCAACGAGCGCTGGGGCGGCGTGGTCGCCACCGGCGTGCGCGGCGACATCGGCTACGACGACGGCACCTACGGCGTGTACAGCTACCTGGCGGCGCACGGCATCACCGGCAAGAACGTGCAGAGCAACTCGCGCGTGGAGACCGGCGGCGGCGCCTACCTGCACCTGCTGAACAACCCGAACTCCAAGCTCACGCTGGGCATGAACATCGGGCTGATGGGCTACGAGAAGAACCTGAGCTACTACACCTTCGGGCAGGGCGGCTACTTCAGCCCACAGAGCTTCGTGAGCGTGGCCTTCCCGGTCGACTGGAGCGGACGCAGCGACCGGCTCTCGTGGCGCGTGAACGCCTCGCTGGGCGTGCAGTCGTTCAACCAGAAGGCATCGCCCTACTTCCCGACGGACCCGTCGCGCAACGCCGCCGCATCGAGCGCGGCCTACCAGGCGCTGGCGCTGGGCCTGAGCAGCTCGAGCTACAACAACATGTACGCCAGCAGCTCCAAGACCGGCCTCGCCTACAACCTGGCCGCGGTGCTGGAGTACCAGCTGGCGCCGAAGATGTTCCTCGGCGGCTCGCTGGGTTTCAACAACGCACAGAACTACCGGCAGTTCACGGGCAGCGTCTACCTGCGCTATGTATTCGGCGGCTCGAACAGCATCGGCGTGCCCGGGTACGACAGCGGCGGCGCCACGCTGAGGCCGATGACCTCGCCCTACACGCCGCTGCTCTGATGCGCTGACGGCTGAAGCCGGGCGGGTCTTCTTCGTTCGCGGGGCGACGGCTTTCAGCGCCCCGCGGAGACCTCGATCTCCACGCGGCGGTTCGGGGCCAGGCAGTCGATGAGCGCCGCCCGCGCGGCCTGCCGCGCGCACTGCACCTTCGGCTCCGACGAGCCCCTGCCCTGGACCTGGATCTTCCGCGCCGGCACGCCGGCCTGCACCAGGTAGTCGCGGACGGTGCCGGCACGAGCCAGCGAGAGCGCCTGGTTGTAGGCGTCGCTGCCGAGCCGGTCGGTATGGCCCGTGACCCTGACCGTCTCCACCGATGCACTGCTCGCGATGTCGGCGGCCAGCGCATCGAGCTTGCGACGGCCCTCGGGCAGCAGGTCGGCCAGCGTGCGGCCGTCGAAGCGGAAAAGGCCGTCGGCGCCCAGTGTCGTCTTCGTCGCAGGGGCAGCCGCGGGTGCGACAGCAACGACAGGCGCGGCTGCCGCGGGCGGCGGCCTGAGCAGGTCGGCGCAGCCGGGCCCCTTCCAGTACATGCCGTTGGTCAGCACGTCGTCGTTGAAGCGGACCATGTACTGGCAGGTGATGTACCCCGGGCCCGCGCCCGTGCGGAAGTGGAAGATGTAGTTCCATTCGCGCGCGCCGCCCAGCCCTTCGCTGAAGTGCGGGAAGCCCAGCAGCTCGCGCACCTGGTCCTTGCCCATGCCTGTGCGCATGTTGCGCAGGGCCTCCAGGCTGGGGAAGGCGCCCTGGCGCCACTTCGCGGAATCCGGCGCGGGAAAGTCGTCGTCCTTCGCGGGCGCCGGGTTCTCCGACGCGGCCCTGGCCTGCATCTGCGGCGTGACGGTGTAGCTCGGGCTCGCGCATCCGCCGGCCAGCAGTGCGGCGAGAACGATGGGAACGATGGCGCGGGTCCTGGCTTGGAGAGGCTTGCTGTTCATGATGGCGTTCGTCCAGTTCATCTGTGTGGCGATCAGTTGAAGACCCATTCCGCGCCGACGGTGGCGCCCACGCCGGCACGGCTGGTGGCCACGCCGCCGGTGATGCTCCAGGCGTTGTTCTCCGCGGTGCGACGGAAGCTGACGCCCACCGCGCTCTGGCCCTTGAAGGAGCCCGCGCCGATGCGCATGACCGTCTTGCCCGGCACGTAGCTCCCGGGCATCTGCAGCGCCATGGCGGCCGCCACGCCGGCATAGGCGTTCTTCTCGACGCCGTCGATGCGGTCGCCCATGGCGTTGATGCGGTTGTTCAGGCCGGCGCTGGTCGCGTTGAGCTGGTTGACGTTGACGGCGTCGGTGCCCGCCACGCCCGGCGCCACGTTGTGCACAGTGACCGGGCCGGTGGAATTGCTGCCGCCCATCGTCACGCTGTTGTAGTTGACCGAGCCGTCCACGTTGGTGTCGTACTTCACCGTCGACTGGTCGATGGCGGCGACGGTGCCCTGCACGCCCCGCAGCTGCGAGACATTG
>NZ_RXOE01000002.1 GCF_003965815.1 Variovorax gossypii
CCGAGCGCGAAGAGTACCGGAGGGGTATAGCTCAATTGGCAGAGCGTCGGTCTCCAAAACCGAAGGTTGTAGGTTCGATTCCTACTGCCCCTGCCACTTAGGTGGCACTCCGAAAAGCCCGTCGCGTCCCGACGGGCTTCGGCGTCTCAAGAGACGCATTGAATTGAAGGCCTTCGGGTCACAGGAAATCAGCCGAACATGGCCACTTCTCAAATCGAAACCGTGAGCACCGGCGCCGACAAGGCCAAACTGGCCGCGGCGGTGGTGTTGGCAGTGGGCGCCATCGTGGCGTTCTATCTGCTGGCGCGTCAGGGCTCGCTGGTGCAGTGGGCTGCGTTGCTGGTCGGCTTGGCCGCGGCGGTGGCTGCCTTCGGCAGTTCGGAGAATGGTCGCCAGTTGTGGGCGTTCGGTCGTGATTCGTGGCGCGAGGTCAGGAAGGTTGTCTGGCCGACCCGCAAGGAAGCGATGCAGATGACGGCTTATGTGTTCGCCTTCGTGGCGATCATGTCCGTCTTCCTCTGGCTCACCGACAAGACGCTCGAATGGGTGTTTTTCGACCTCATTCTGGGCTGGAGAAAATAAATGATCGACGACGCAGTTGAAACCACGCCGAGCGCGCCGGAGGAAGAAAACACCTCCGTGCTGGCTCCTGCCGCCAACCCTGATCTGCGTTGGTACGTGGTGCATGCCTATTCGGGCATGGAAAAGGCCGTCGAGCGCAACATCACCGAGCGCATCAACCGCGCCGGCATGCAGGACAAGTTCGGCCGCATCCTGGTTCCGACCGAAGAAGTGGTCGAGATCAAGAACGGCCAGAAGCGCACCACCGAGCGTCGTTTCTTCCCCGGCTATGTGCTGGTCGAGATGATCATGGACGACGAAAGCTGGCATCTGGTGAAGCACACCAACAAGGTGACGGGCTTCGTGGGCGGCGCCAAGAACCGTCCGGCTCCGATCTCGCAGAAAGAGGTCGAGGACATCGTCAGCCAGATGCAGCAGGGCACCGAGAAGCCGCGCCACAAGATCGAATTCACCGTCGGCGAATTCGTGCGCGTCAAGGAGGGTCCGTTCACCGACTTCAACGGCACCGTCGAGGAAGTCAACTACGAGAAGAGCAAGGTCAGCGTGTCGGTCATGATCTTCGGCCGCGCGACGCCTGTGGAACTCGAATTCAGCCAGGTCGAAAAGACCTGAGCCCCGGACCGAGAGGTCCGAGCCACTCCCGGCTGCGCGTTGTCCGACTCGGCGCGCGGCTTTGATCGAAGAGTCGTTTAACCCCGGGGAGCCTCGGCCGCAAGCCAAGGCGATATCACCCGCAAGGAGCAAAAAGCATGGCGAAGAAAATCGTCGGCTTCATCAAGCTGCAAGTGCCAGCTGGTAAGGCCAACCCGTCCCCGCCGATCGGTCCCGCACTCGGTCAGCGCGGTCTGAATATCATGGAGTTCTGCAAGGCGTTCAACGCGCAGACGCAGAGCTACGAGCCGGGTTTGGCGCTGCCGGTGGTCATCACCGCGTTCGCCGACAAGAGCTTCACCTTCATCATCAAGTCGCCGCCGGCCGGTGTCCTGATCAAGAAGGCCATCAAGCTCGAGAAGGGCTCCGCACGTCCGCACACCGACAAGGTCGGCAAGATCACGCGTGCACAGCTCGAAGAGATCGCAAAGACCAAGATGAAGGACCTGACCGCTGCCGACATGGACGCCGCGGTTCGCACCATCGCTGGTACGGCCCGTTCGATGGGCGTGAATGTGGAGGGCGTGTAAATGTCCAAGATCACCAAGAAGCAGAAGTCGCTCGAAGGCAAGGTCGACAGCACCAAGCTGTACCCGCTGGCTGACGCGATCAACATCGTCAAGGAAGCCGCTACCGCCAAGTTCGACGAATCGATCGACGTGGCCGTGCAGCTCGGCATCGATGCGAAGAAGTCGGATCAGGTCGTGCGTGGCGCCGTCGTGCTGCCCAACGGCACCGGCAAGACCAAGCGCGTCGCCGTGTTCGCCCAGGGCGCCAAGGCTGAGGAAGCCAAGGCTGCCGGCGCCGACATCGTCGGCATGGACGACCTGGCTGCCATGGTCAAGGCTGGCGACATGCCTTTCGACGTCGTGATCGCTGCCCCTGACGCGATGCGCGTCGTCGGTACGCTCGGTCAGATCCTCGGTCCCCGCGGCCTGATGCCGAACCCGAAGGTCGGCACCGTGACCCCGGACGTCGCCACGGCCGTGAAGAACGCCAAGGCCGGCCAGGTCCAATTCCGCGTCGACAAGGCCGGCATCGTGCACGGCACGATCGGCCGTCGCTCGTTCGACAACGACAAGCTGCAAGGCAACCTCGCCGCGCTGATCGACGCTCTGGTCAAGGCCAAGCCCGCGACCAGCAAGGGCGTGTACCTGCGCAAGGTGGCTGTGTCGTCGACCATGGGTCTGGGTGTCCGCGTGGACACGCAAACCATCTCGGCGAGCTAAGAAGGATTTGCCTCACCCGAAAGGGCGGGGCGGATGTGGTGGGTCGCGGCGGCTTCGGTTGCCGCGGGCCATCCAAGACCGCTGGTGTGCAGGGTGCTGCACTTAAACGCCGGACCTCCCTGTCCGGTATCCAGCGCAGATGGCGACCCCACTGCAAGGAATCAAGGAAGTCGATTTTTTGTTCCTGACAGTTGGTCGCTGCATGAAGCGCGATCCCAGGCTCCGGCCGAAGATCGCATTTAAAGGAGTAGACCTTGAGTCTGAATCGCAGTGAGAAAGAAGCGGTCATCAATGACGTGACCAGCCTCGCCGCAAAAGCTCAAACGCTCGTGATGGCGGAATACCGTGGCATCACGGTGGCCGATATGACCAAACTGCGCAACGAAGCGCGCAGCAAGGGTGTGAGCCTGAGTGTTCTGAAGAACACCCTGGCCCGCCGTGCTGTCGCTGGTAGCCCGTTTGAAGTCGTCGGCGACCAGATGACCGGTCCGCTGATCTATGGCTTCTCCGAAGACGCTGTGGCCGCCGCCAAGGTGGTGGCCGATTTCGCGAAGACCAACGACAAGTTGGTCATTCGCGGTGGCGCTTTCGGTGGTAAGGCCCTGGACGTCGAGGGCGTGAAGCAACTGGCCAACATCCCTTCGAAGGAAGTGCTGCTGGCGCAACTGCTGGGCTTGATGCAATCCCCGATCTCTCGTACCGCCCGCGTGCTCGCGGCGCTGGCCGAGAAGCGCGGTGGTGGCGAAGCTGCACCCGCCGATGCCCCGGCAGAAGCACAGGCAGCCTGAGCTGTCTGCGTTTGAAACATTCAACCCAATTGTTAGGAAACAAAAATGGCATTCGATAAAGACGCATTTCTGACCGCGCTCGACAGCATGACGGTCCTGGAACTCAACGACCTGGTCAAGGCCATCGAAGAGAAGTTCGGCGTGAGCGCCGCTGCAATGGCCGCTCCGGCTGCTGGTGGTGGCGGTGCCGCTGCTGCTGCAGTCGAAGAGAAGACCGAATTCAACGTCGTGCTGGTCGATGCCGGCGCGAACAAGGTTTCGGCGATCAAGGCAGTGCGCGAAATCACCGGCCTGGGCCTCAAGGAAGCCAAGGACCTGGTGGAAGCCGCTCCCAAGGCTGTCAAGGAAGGCCTGTCGAAGGCTGACGCTGAAGCCGCCAAGAAGAAGCTGGAAGACGCCGGCGCCAAGGTGGAACTGAAGTAATTCAGACCCCCTGGAGGGCTGGAGGTGCCTGCAAAGGCCCTCCAGCCTTTGCCGCTTTCAGAGCGCACTCAAAAGCCGGCTCGTTGCCGGCTTTCCCGGAGACCCGAAGGGCTCCGGAAAAGCCAGAGCGAGATGTTTTTTGAGTGTCTTCTGACCCCGACTGCAGAAGACCCCTTGGTTCGGGCGATGTGCAACGCATCGCTGTCCGCCAACGGCTGGTAGTGGCCAGCCGCCAAGCAGTGGTGCCCAGGCACTGCTGACAAGTCGCTGAAGATCTCAAGCACCGGAGCTCTCATGGCCCAATCGTCCGCGTACAGTTACACCGAACGCAAGCGCATCCGAAAAAGTTTCGGCAATCGCGACAGCGTCGTCGAAATCCCCTACCTGCTGCAGATGCAGAAAGACGCGTACACCGCGTTCCTGCAAGCCGGCATCCCGCCGAAACAACGTACCGTCGAAGGCCTGCAGGCCGCGTTCGACGCCGCCTTCCCGATCGTCTCGCACAACGGTTTCGTCGAGATGAAGTTCCTCGAGTACAACCTGGCGAAGCCGGCGTTCGACGTGCGCGAATGCCAGACCCGCGGCCTGACCTTCGCGTCGGCCGTGCGCGCCAAGGTGCAGCTCATCATCTATGACCGCGAGTCGTCGACCTCGCAGTCGAAGGTGGTCAAGGAAGTGAAGGAACAAGAGGTCTACATGGGCGAAGTGCCGCTCATGACGGACAAGGGTTCGTTCATCATCAACGGTACCGAGCGCGTGATCGTGTCGCAGCTGCACCGCTCGCCCGGCGTGTTCTTCGAGCACGACAAGGGCAAGACGCACAGCTCGGGCAAGCTGCTGTTCTCGGCCCGCGTGATTCCCTACCGCGGTTCGTGGCTCGACTTCGAGTTCGACCCGAAGGACATGCTGTACTTCCGCGTGGACCGTCGCCGCAAGATGCCGGTCACGATCCTGCTGAAGGCCATCGGCCTGAACCCGGAATCGATCCTCGCGAACTTCTTCGTGAACGACAACTTCCGCCTGATGGACAGCGGCGCGCAGATGGAGTTCGTCTCCGAGCGCCTGCGCGGCGAAGTCGCGCGCTTCGACATCACCGACAAGTCGGGCAAGGTCGTGGTCGCCAAGGACAAGCGCGTCACCGCGCGCCACACGCGTGAGCTCGAGCAGGGCGGCACCACGCACATCAGCGTGCCGGAAGACTTCCTGATCGGCCGCGTGATCGCCCGCAACATCGTCGACGCCGACTCCGGCGAGATCCTGGCCAAGGCCAACGACGAGCTGACCGAAGCGCTGCTGAAGAAGCTGCGCACGGCCGGCGTGCAGGACGTGCAGGTCATCTACACGAACGAACTCGACCAGGGCGCGTACATCTCGCAGACCCTGCGCATCGACGAAACCGTGGACGAGTTCGCCGCACGCGTGGCCATCTACCGCATGATGCGCCCCGGCGAGCCGCCGACGGAAGACGCCGTGCAGGCCCTGTTCCAGCGCCTGTTCTACAACCCGGACACGTACGACCTGTCGCGCGTCGGCCGCATGAAGTTCAACGCCAAGGTCGGCCGCGACGAATCGACCGGCCCGATGGTGCTGACCAACGAGGACATCCTGGCCGTGGTCAAGATCCTCGTGGACCTGCGCAACGGCAACGGCGAAGTCGACGACATCGACCACCTGGGCAACCGCCGCGTGCGTTGCGTCGGCGAACTGGCCGAGAACCAGTACCGCACCGGCCTGGCACGTATCGAGAAGGCCGTGAAGGAGCGTCTGGGCCAGGCGGAGCAAGAGCCGCTGATGCCGCACGACCTGATCAACAGCAAGCCGATCTCGGCCGCGCTGAAGGAATTCTTCGGTGCCTCGCAGCTGTCGCAGTTCATGGACCAGACGAACCCGCTGTCCGAAATCACCCACAAGCGCCGCGTGTCGGCCCTTGGCCCGGGCGGTCT
This sequence comes from Variovorax gossypii, assembly GCF_003965815.1. Lineage (GTDB taxonomy): Bacteria > Pseudomonadota > Gammaproteobacteria > Burkholderiales > Burkholderiaceae_C > Variovorax > Variovorax gossypii. Next base: position 5,617 of record NZ_RXOE01000002.1, read on the forward strand.
GACGCGCGAACGTGCAGGCTTCGAAGTGCGCGACGTGCACGTGACCCACTACGGCCGCGTGTGCCCGATCGAAACGCCTGAAGGCCCGAACATCGGTCTGATCAACTCGCTGGCCCTGTACGCCCGCCTGAACGAATACGGCTTCATCGAGACGCCGTACCGTCGCGTGGTCGACAGCAAGGTCACCAACGAGATCGACTACCTGTCGGCCATCGAGGAAGGCAAGTACGTCATCGCCCAGGCCAACGCGGCCCTGGACAAGGACGGTGTGCTGACCGGCGACCTGGTCTCGGCTCGTGAAGCCGGCGAATCGATCCTGGTCGGTGCCGAGCGCATCCAGTACATGGACGTGTCGCCCGCGCAGATCGTGTCGGTGGCCGCATCGCTCGTGCCGTTCCTCGAGCACGACGACGCGAACCGCGCGCTGATGGGCGCCAACATGCAGCGTCAGGCCGTGCCCGTGCTGCGTCCCGAAAAGCCGATGGTCGGTACCGGTATCGAGCGCGTTTCCGCGGTCGACTCGGGCACCGTGGTCACGGCCACCCGCGGCGGTATCGTCGACTACGTCGACGCGACCCGTGTCGTGGTGCGCGTGAACGACGCCGAAGCGGCTGCCGGTGAAGTCGGTGTGGACATCTACAACCTGATCAAGTATCAGCGTTCGAACCAGAACACCAACATCCACCAGCGTCCGATCGTCAAGCGCGGCGACAAGATCGCCAAGGGCGACGTGGTGGCCGACGGCGCATCGACCGACCTCGGCGAACTGGCTCTCGGCCAGAACATGCTGATCGCGTTCATGCCCTGGAACGGCTACAACTTCGAAGACTCGATCCTGATCTCGGAACGCGTTGTCGCCGAAGACCGCTACACCTCGATCCACATCGAGGAACTGGTGGTGATGGCTCGCGACACGAAGCTGGGCGCCGAAGAAATCACGCGCGACATCCCGAACCTGGCCGAGCAGCAGCTCAACCGCCTCGACGAGTCCGGCATCATCTATGTCGGCGCCGAAGTGCAGCCGGGCGACACGCTGGTGGGCAAGGTCACGCCGAAGGGCGAGACCACGCTGACGCCTGAAGAGAAGCTGCTTCGCGCCATCTTCGGCGAGAAGGCTTCCGACGTGAAGGACACCTCGCTGCGCGTGGACCAGGGCTCGCAAGGCACCGTGATCGACGTGCAGGTGTTCACCCGCGAAGGCATCCAGCGCGACAAGCGCGCCCAGCAGATCATCGACGACGAGCTGAAGCGCTTCCGCCTCGACCTGAACGACCAGCTTCGCATCGTCGAAGCCGACGCGTTCGACCGTATCGAGAAGCTGCTGACCGGCAAGGTCGCCAACGGCGGTCCGAACAAGCTGGCCAAGGGCACCAAGCTCGACAAGGCCTACCTGTCGTCGGTCGAGAAGTTCCACTGGTTCGACATCCGCCCGGCGGAAGACGAAGTGGCGACGCAGCTCGAGTCGATCAAGAACTCGCTGGAGCAGACGCGCCACAGCTTCGACCTCGCGTTCGAAGAAAAGCGCAAGAAGCTCACGCAGGGCGACGAGCTGCCCGCCGGCGTGCTCAAGATGGTCAAGGTGTACCTGGCCGTCAAGCGCCGCCTGCAGCCTGGCGACAAGATGGCCGGCCGCCACGGCAACAAGGGCGTGGTGTCGAAGATCGTTCCGGTCGAAGACATGCCCCACATGGCCGACGGCACGCCGTGCGACATCTGCCTGAATCCGCTGGGCGTGCCCTCGCGGATGAACGTGGGCCAGGTTCTCGAAGTGCATCTGGGCTGGGCCGGCAAGGGCGTGGGCCAGCGCATCGGTGACCTGCTGCAGCAGGAGGCCAAGGTGGCCGAGCTGCGCAAGTTCATGGAGCAGCTGTACAACGGTTCGGGCCGCAAGGAAGACATCGCCTCGCTGAGCGACACCGAACTGCTCGAGATGGCAGGCAACCTGCAGAACGGCGCGACCTTCGCGACGCCGGTGTTCGACGGTGCCTCGGAAGAGGAAATCCGCGGCATGCTGAAGCTGGCCTACCCGGACGACATCGCCAAGGCCAAGGGCCTGACCGACAGCCGCACGCAGGCCTACCTGTTCGACGGCCGCACCGGCGACCAGTTCGAGCGTCCCGTCACCGTCGGCTACATGCACTTCCTGAAGCTGCATCACCTGGTGGACGACAAGATGCACGCCCGCTCGACCGGCCCGTACTCGCTGGTCACGCAGCAGCCTCTGGGCGGCAAGGCGCAGTTCGGCGGCCAGCGTTTCGGGGAAATGGAAGTGTGGGCGCTCGAAGCCTACGGCGCTTCCTACGTTCTGCAGGAAATGCTGACCGTGAAGTCCGACGACGTGCAAGGCCGTACCAAGGTGTACGAAAGCATCGTCAAGGGCGAGCACTCGATCGAAGCCGGCATGCCGGAATCGTTCAACGTGCTGGTCAAGGAAATCCGTTCGCTGGGTCTCGACATCGAGCTCGAGCGTTCCTAATTTGAAAAGGGAAAGAGTCTTATGAAATCGCTACTCGACCTGTTCAAGCAATTCACGCCCGATGAGCATTTCGATGCCATCAAGATCGGCATGGCTTCGCCCGAGAAGATCCGTTCGTGGTCCTTCGGCGAGGTGAAGAAGCCCGAGACGATCAACTACCGCACGTTCAAGCCCGAGCGCGACGGTCTCTTCTGCGCGAAGATCTTCGGCCCCATCAAGGACTACGAGTGCCTGTGCGGCAAGTACAAGCGCCTGAAGCACCGCGGCGTGATCTGCGAGAAGTGCGGCGTCGAAGTCACGCAGACCAAGGTGCGTCGCGAGCGCATGGGTCACATCGACCTGGCCGCGCCCTGCGCACACATCTGGTTCCTGAAGTCGCTGCCGTCGCGTCTGGGCCTCGTGCTCGACATGACGCTGCGCGACATCGAGCGCGTGCTGTACTTCGAAGCCTACGTGATCACCGACCCCGGCATGACCCCGCTGAAGAAGTTCGGCATCATGTCCGAGGACGACTACGATGCGAAGCGCAAGGAATACGGTGACGAGTTCGTCGCCAAGATGGGCGCCGAAGGCATCAAGGACCTGCTGGAAGGCATCGAGCTCGACAGCGAGATCGAACGCCTGCGCGGCGACCTGACCGGCTCCGAAGTCAAGGTCAAGAAGAACTCCAAGCGCCTGAAGGTGCTGGAAGCCTTCCGCAAGTCGGGCATCAAGCCCGAGTGGATGGTGCTCGACGTGCTGCCCGTGCTGCCGCCGGACCTGCGTCCGCTGGTGCCGCTGGACGGCGGCCGCTTCGCGACCTCCGACCTGAACGACCTGTACCGCCGCGTCATCAACCGCAACTCGCGTCTGCGCCGCCTGCTGGAGCTGAAGGCTCCGGAAATCATCGCGCGCAACGAGAAGCGGATGCTGCAGGAAGCCGTCGACTCGCTGCTGGACAACGGCCGCCGCGGCAAGGCCATGACGGGCGCCAACAAGCGCGCGCTGAAGTCGCTGGCCGACATGATCAAGGGCAAGAGCGGTCGCTTCCGCCAGAACCTGCTGGGCAAGCGCGTCGACTACTCGGGCCGTTCGGTCATCGTGGTGGGCCCGACGCTCAAGCTGCACCAGTGCGGCCTGCCGAAGCTGATGGCGCTTGAGCTGTTCAAGCCCTTCATCTTCTCGCGCCTCGAAGCCATGGGCATCGCGACCACGATCAAGGCTGCCAAGAAGGAAGTCGAATCGGGCACGCCGGTGGTCTGGGACATCCTGGAAGAGGTCATCAAGGAGCACCCGGTCATGCTGAACCGCGCTCCTACGCTGCACCGTCTGGGCATCCAGGCCTTCGAGCCGATCCTGATCGAAGGCAAGGCCATCCAGCTGCACCCGCTCGTCTGCGCGGCATTCAACGCCGACTTCGACGGCGACCAGATGGCCGTCCACGTGCCGCTGTCGGTGGAAGCGCAGATGGAAGCCCGCACGCTGATGCTGGCCTCCAACAACGTGCTGTTCCCGGCTTCGGGCGAACCGTCGATCGTTCCTTCGCAGGACGTGGTGCTGGGTCTGTACTACACGACCCGCGACCGCATCAACGGCAAGGGCGAAGGCCTGGTCTTCTCCGACATCGGTGAGGTCCAGCGCGCGCTCGACGCCAACGAAGTCGAACTCACCGCCAAGGTGGCAGTGCGTATCACGGAGTACACCAAGAACAAGGAAACCGGCGAATTCACGCCGTCGACCTCGCTCGTGGATACCACCGTGGGCCGCGCGCTGCTGTCCGAGATCCTGCCGAAGGGCCTGCCGTTCTCGAACATCAACAAGGCGCTGAAGAAGAAGGAGATCTCCAAGCTCATCAACGTCTCGTTCCGCAAGTGCGGCCTGAAGGAAACCGTCGTCTTCGCAGACAAGCTGCTGCAGAACGGCTTCCGCCTGGCGACCAAGGCCGGCATCTCGATCGCCATCGACGACATGCTGGTGCCTTCGGAGAAGCACGGCATCATCGAGCGCTCGGCCAAGGAAGTGAAGGAGATCGAGCAGCAGTACGTTTCGGGTCTCGTGACCTCCGGCGAACGCTACAACAAGGTGGTGGACATCTGGGGCAAGGCCGGCGACGAAGTGTCGAAGGTGATGATGGCCAAGCTGTCGAAGCAGAAGGTCATCGACCGCAACGGCAAGGAAGTCGAGCAGGAGTCCTTCAACTCCATCTACATGATGGCCGACTCGGGTGCCCGCGGTTCCGCGGCCCAGATCCGCCAGGTGGCCGGCATGCGCGGCCTGATGGCCAAGCCTGACGGCTCGATCATCGAGACGCCCATTACCGCGAACTTCCGCGAAGGCCTGAACGTGCTGGAGTACTTCATCTCCACCCACGGTGCCCGTAAGGGTCTGGCCGACACGGCGCTGAAGACGGCGAACTCGGGCTACCTGACCCGTCGTCTGGTCGACGTGACGCAGGATCTGGTCGTCACCGAGCAGGACTGCGGCACGCACGGCGGCTACCTGATGCGCGCCATCGTCGAAGGCGGTGAAGTCATCGAATCGCTGCGCGACCGTATCCTCGGCCGTACCGCTGCCGACGACGTGCTGCACCCCGAGAACCGCGCGGTGCTGCTGAAGGCCGGCGAGATGTTCGACGAGGACACCATCGAGGAGCTCGAGGCGCAGGGCGTGGACGAGGTCAAGGTGCGTACCGCGCTGACCTGCGAAACCCGCTTCGGCATCTGCTCGACCTGCTACGGCCGCGACCTGGGCCGCGGCGGCCTGATCAACATCGGCGAAGCCGTCGGTGTGATCGCCGCCCAGTCCATCGGCGAACCGGGCACGCAGCTGACGATGCGTACCTTCCACATCGGTGGTGCCGCTTCGCGCGCCGCCATTGCCTCGAGCGTGGAAGCCAAGTCGAACGGCTCGATCGGCTTCAACGCCACGATGCGCTACGTGACCAACAGCAAGGGCGAGCTGGTCGTGATCTCGCGTTCGGGTGAAATCATCATCCACGACGAGCATGGCCGCGAGCGCGAGCGCCACAAGGTGCCGTACGGCGCGACCCTGACGGTCAAGGCCGACCAGCAGATCAAGGCTGGCCATGTCCTGGCCAACTGGGACCCGCTGACCCGCCCGATCATCACGGAATTCGCCGGCAAGACGCAGTTCGAGAACGTCGAGGAAGGCCTCACGGTCGCCAAGCAGGTGGACGAAGTGACCGGTCTGTCGACCCTGGTCGTGATCGACCCGAAGCGCCGCGGCGCCGCCAAGGTCGTTCGTCCGCAGGTGAAGCTCATCGACGCCTCCGGCGCCGAAGTGAAGATCCCGGGCACCGACCACTCGGTGACGATCGGCTTCCCGATCGGCGCGCTGGTGCAGGTGCGTGACGGCCAGGACGTGGGCCCCGGCGAAGTGCTGGCGCGTATTCCGGTCGAAGGCCAGAAGACCCGCGACATCACCGGCGGTCTGCCGCGCGTTGCCGAGCTGTTCGAAGCTCGTTCGCCGAAGGACAAGGGCATGCTGGCCGAAATGACCGGTACCGTGTCGTTCGGCAAGGAAACGAAGGGCAAGATCCGCCTGCAGATCACCGATCCGGAAGGCACGGTCTGGGAAGACCTCGTGCCGAAGGAAAAGAACATCCTGGTGCACGAAGGCCAGGTGGTGAACAAGGGCGAATCCGTGGTCGACGGCCCGGCGGACCCGCAGGACATCCTGCGCCTGCTGGGTTCGGAAGAACTGGCGCGCTACATCGTGGACGAAGTGCAGGACGTGTACCGCCTGCAGGGCGTGAAGATCAACGACAAGCACATCGAGGTGATCGTTCGCCAGATGCTGCGCCGCGTCGTGGTCGACAACATCGGCGACACGAGCTACATCTCCGGCGAACAGGTCGAACGCAGCGAAATGCTCAACACCAACGACGCCCTGCGCGCCGAAGGCAAGATCCCCGCGACGTTCACCAACCTGCTGCTGGGTATCACGAAGGCATCGCTGTCGACCGACTCGTTCATCTCGGCCGCTTCGTTCCAGGAAACGACGCGCGTGCTGACCGAAGCCGCGATCATGGGCAAGCGCGACGAGCTGCGCGGCCTGAAGGAAAACGTCATCGTCGGTCGCCTGATCCCCGCGGGCACCGGCATGGCGTACCACCAGGCACGCAAGGTCAAGGACGCCATGGACGAGGCCGAGCGCCGCGCCATCGCCGAATCGGAAGCAGCCGAACTGGCTGGCTCCGGTGAAGCCGATGCGGCTGCCAGCACGACGGAAGCCAGCGAAGGCGCTGCGACCGAATAACTGGTTAGCATCACCGGCCATGACCGGTACATCACGCCCCCCGACCGCCCCCGGTTGGGGGGCGTTTTTCTTTGTGTTCCCATGAGGCTTGGTGGTCGATGAGTCTGTTGCCCGAATCGATGGCCGGCTGGATCGTGATCGCGATCCTGCTGTTCTGGTTTGTCGGTGCCTACAATCGGCTGGTGCGTCTGCGCGCGGCCGTGCTGCAGGCCTATGGCCAGCTCGATGCGGCGCTGGGCAAGCAGCTGGATTTCGTGCAGGCCAGCATCGCGGCGGGGCCGCAACCCGAGGCCGCGCCCACGGGCGAGCTGCTGTCTTCGGTCGCGCCGCTGCAGGCTGCAACCGCGCAGCTCGCCACGCTGCTGGGAGCGACCCGGCTGCGACCGCTCGATGTCGGCGGCATGGCCGCGCTGGCCACCGCGCTGCAGGTCTGGATCGGAGCCTGGCAGCGCCAGCACCCCGACCAGGTGACGGTGTTCGATGCCGACGGCACGCTGTCGCGGCCCGTACCGCTGCAGCCCGGCACGACAACGACCGTGGTGTCCGGCGCCGCCGAGCCGATCGGCTGGCCCGAGCCCTCGGCCGCGGCCGAGATCGCGCGCAGCCAGTTCAACCTGGCGGTGGCGCAATACAACGCTGCGATCGCGCAGTTTCCGGCGGTGCTGGTGGCATGGGCCGTGCGTCTGCGTCCGGCAGCTCCGCTGCTCTGAATAGAGCTTGCGGCGCGCTTCGACCACCGTTTCTCTCCGTTTCTTCTTCTTTCCATGCGCGAAGTCCGGCCTTTGGCCGGCCCGTTACCATCGCCTCCAACTTGTCAGAACTACCTTCCGATCCTTCCCGCAGGGGCCATGGCGATACGCCGCCGCTGCAACAACCTCCGCTCTGGCGCCAGCTGCAGCTGACTGCGACGGCGCTGGCGTCGATCCGGGCCGGCACCTCGGGCTCGGTGGCCTTCGAGGCCGTCGAGCCCGCGCTGCGGCCGGGCGTGCAGGCGCTCGGCTTCCAGGTGCTGCGCTGGCTCGGCCGCGCCGAGGCCCTGCGCCGCCACCTGGCCAAGCGCACCCCGCCGCCCCTGCCCGATGCACTGCTGTGCACCGCACTGGCGCTTGCCTGGGACGCCGCGCACGCGCCCTACGAACCTTTCACGCTGGTCGACCAGGCCGTCGAGGCCGCCAAGCGCAACCCGGCCACGCGGGCGCAGGCCAGCTTCATCAATGCCTGCCTGCGGCGCTTCCTGCGCGAGCGCGACGAACTCGTGGCGGCCACCGACACCGAACCCGTCGCGCAATGGAACCATCCGCGCTGGTGGATCGAGCGCCTCAGGCGCGACCATCCGCGCGAGTGGCAGCGCGTGCTCGCTGCCGACAACGCGCAGGCGCCGATGACGCTGCGGGTCAATGCACGCAAGACGACCGCTGCTTCCTATCTCGCCGAGCTGGAGGCAGTCGGCCTGGGCGCGACGCGCGTGGGGCCCAGCGGCCTGCAACTGGCACGCGCCCGCCCCGTGCAGCAGCTGCCCGGTTTTGCCGATGGCGCTTGCTCGGTGCAGGACGCTGCCGCGCAGATGGCCGCGCCGCTGCTGCTCGACGGCCTGCTGCAGCCAGCGAAGCCCGGCGAGACGGCCGCGCCGCTGCGCGTGCTCGACGCCTGCGCCGCTCCCGGCGGCAAGACCGCCCATCTGCTCGAGATGGCGAGCCCCGGCGCCATCGACGTCACCGCGCTGGAAGTCGATGCAACGCGCAGCCGCCGCATCGACGAAACCCTGGCCCGCCTCGGGCTCCAGGCCAGGGTGCTCGTCGCCGATGCGGCCCGGCCGGCCCAGTGGTGGGACGGCACGCCCTTCGACGCCATCCTGCTCGACGCGCCGTGCACCGCCTCGGGCATCGTGCGGCGCCATCCCGACGTGCGCTGGCTGCGCCGCGAAAGCGACACCGCCCAGCTCGCCGCCCAGCAGGCCGCGCTTCTGGCGGCCCTGTGGCCGCTGGTGCGGCCCGGCGGGCGGCTTCTGTACTGCACTTGCTCCGTGTTCCGCGAAGAGGGTTCGCAACAAATTGATGCGTTTCTTGTACACAACACCGACGCACGATTGCTGCCATCGCCGGGCCATTTGCTGCCCCAAAGCGGGTCGAATGCCCGCAGCGTCCCGGACAATGCCTCTGGTGACCACGACGGCTTCTTCTACGCCCTGCTTGAAAAGCGTCCGCGTTGAGCGACGGCGCCGGCTGATCCTGTCGCTGCCCGTCCTGCTCTGGATCTGGGCGATTTGGATGGCCTTCCTGCCGGCTCCGGTCTCCGCGCAGGGCCGCAACGGCGCGTCGATCACCCAGATGCGGCTGGAGCAGTCCGACGACGGCATCTACTTCAGCGCCGCGGTGCAGTTCGAGCTGCCCTCGCTGGTCGAGGAGGTGCTCGACAAGGGCATCGCCGTCTATTTCGTGGCCGAGGCCGAACTTTTCCAGGAGCGCTGGTACTGGACCGACCGCAAGGTCGCGCAGGTCACGCGCCACATGCGGCTGGCCTACCAGCCGCTCACGCGGCGCTGGCGGCTCAACGTGTCGGCGGCGCCGATGACCGGCGCGGCCGGCCTGGGCATCTCGCTGAACCAGAACTTCGACACCCTCGGCGACGCGCTCGATGCCATCAAGCGCGTCGGCCGCCTGCGCATGGGCGACGTGGCCGAGATCGGCGACGACCCGCAGCACCAGGTCACGTTCCGGTTCAGGCTCGACACCTCGCAGCTGCCGCGCCCCTTCCAGATCGGCGTGGTCGGCCAGTCCGACTGGAACATCGCCGTCGAGCGCACCGCGCGTCTCGCGGTGGAGAAGCAGAAGTGAGCACTCCGGAGCGCGGCGGCACTTCGGCCTCGTCGGCCGCGAGCCGCGCGCGAGCCCGACGCTGGGCCATCGGCGTCGGAGCCGCGCTGGTCACGGCCATCGGCCTCGTGCTGATGTTCCTGCTGGCCCAGGCCACCAACAACCGCGCGCTGTACGAGCGCTACTACGTGCGCCTGTTCGGCATCAATGTCGTGGTGGCGGTGCTGCTGGTGCTGGTGATCGGCTGGGTGGCCTTCCGCCTGCTGCGGCGCCTGCGACAGGGCAAGTTCGGCAGCCGGCTGCTCATCAAGCTCGCGGCCATCTTCGCGCTGGTGGGGGTGGTGCCGGGGGCGCTGGTCTACGTGGTGTCGTACCAGTTCGTCGCGCGCTCCATCGAGAGCTGGTTCGACGTCAAGGTGGAAGGCGCGCTCGACGCCGGCCTGAACCTCGGGCGTGCCACGCTCGATTCGCTGTCCGACGATCTTGCCGTCAAGACGCGCAGCGCCAGTGCGCAGCTGGCGCAGGTGCCCGACGCCAGCGCGGGCCTGGTGCTCGAGCGCATCCGGGACCAGCTCGAGGCCAGCGACGTCATTCTCTGGACCGGCAGCGGCCAGCTGGTGGCCAGTGCCGGCACCTCGCGCTTCCAGCTCAATCCCGAGCGCCCGACCGTGCAGCAGTTTCGCCAGGTGCGCCCCGAGCGCGCCGTCGCGCACGTCGAGGGGCTGGACGAAACCGCCGCGGCGGGCGCCACTCCGCCGGTCGCCAGCGTGCGTGCGCTCGCCATGGTGCAAAGGCCGGGGTTCGACTTCGACACCGCTCCGCGCTATCTGCAGGTCACGCGGCCGCTGCCGCCGGCAGTGGTCAAGAACGCGCTGGACGTGCAGGAGGCCAACCGCGAGTACCAGGAGCGTGCGATCGCGCGCGAGGGGCTGCGCCGCATGTACATCGGCACGCTCACGCTGAGCCTGTTCCTCGCCGTGTTCGGCGCGGTGCTGCTGGCCGTGCTCTTCGGCAACCAGCTCGCGCGCCCGCTGCTCGTGCTGGCCGACGGCGTGCGGCAGGTGGCCGCCGGCGACCTGCGGCCCACCGCCGTGCTGCAGGGCAAGGACGAGCTGGGCGGCCTTACGCGCTCCTTCGCCGTCATGACACAACAGCTGGCCGATGCGCGCGGCGCGGTCGAGAAGACCATGGGCCAGCTCGACGCGGCGCGGGCCAACCTGCAGACCATCCTCGACAACCTGACCTCGGGCGTGATCGTGCTCGATGCCAAGGGCACCGTGCTGTCCACCAATCCGGGCGCGACCCGCGTGCTGCGCGCGCCGCTCGCGGCCTACGAAGGCCGGCTGCTCGTCGAAGTGCCTGGGCTGGCGGAGTTCGGTGCCAAGGTGCAGCAGCAGTTCGAGGACTTTCTCGTCGAGCGCATGCAGCACGGCCTCGACCACTGGCAGCATGCCTTCGAGCTGCATGCCTCCGGCGCCGACCTGCCGCAGCAGGACGGCGCCATCAACATCGTCGCGCGCGGTGCCGAACTGCCCGGTGCCGCGCGGCTGCTGGTGTTCGACGACATCTCCGAGATCGTCTCGGCCCAGCGCGCGCAGGCCTGGGGCGAAGTGGCGCGCCGGCTCGCGCACGAGATCAAGAATCCGCTCACGCCGATCCAGCTCTCGGCCGAGCGGCTCGAGATGAAGCTCTCCGGCAAGGTCCAGCCGCCCGAGCAGGCCGTGCTCGTGAAGTCGGTGAAGACCATTGTCGACCAGGTCGATGCGATGAAGCGGCTGGTGAACGAATTCCGCGACTACGCGCGCCTGCCCGCTGCCGACCTGAAGCCGGTGGACCTGAACGCGCTGCTGACCGACGTGCTCCAGCTCTACAGCGCGGAGAACCTGCCGATCACGCTGCGCTCCGAACTCGACGAACGCTGCCCACCCATCCGTGGCGACGCGCAGCAGATCCGCCAGGTCATACACAACCTGTTGCAAAACGCGCAGGACGCCGCCGAGGCCGCCGCCAGCGGCACGGGCAAGGTCGGCGAGGTCACCATCCGCACGCGGCTCGGCGACTCCGGCCAGCGCGTGCGACTGACCGTGCAGGACACCGGACCGGGCTTCGCCGAGAACATCCTCAAGCGCGCGTTCGAGCCCTACGTCACCACGAAAACAAAAGGTACCGGTTTAGGGCTGGCGGTCGTCAAGAAGATCGCCGACGAGCATGGCGCGCGCATCGAGCTTTCCAACCGCGTCGTCGATGGGGCTGTAGCGGGGGCACAAGTCTCGCTATCATTCGCGCTGGCAGGCGAGCCGCAGGCAGCGGTCGCTCACACCGAAGATTCGTCGAAGTCTTCCGCCGCCTGAGCCGCACGCACGAACGAATGTCCGTCGCACAGGCGACGGATCGGCCAGCGACTCGACAAACATTGCAGACACCAGCGCACACAACAAGCATCACTCATGGCAAACATTCTCGTGGTCGATGACGAGCTGGGCATCCGGGACCTGCTCTTCGAAATTCTCAATGACGAAGGCCACAACGTGGAGCTCGCGGAGAACGCAGCCGAAGCTCGCGCTGCACGCCAGCGCGCACGGCCCGACCTCGTGCTGCTCGACATCTGGATGCCCGATACCGACGGCGTCACGCTGCTCAAGGAGTGGTCCACCGCGGGCCTCCTGACCATGCCCGTCATCATGATGAGTGGCCACGCCACCATCGACACCGCGGTCGACGCCACGCGCATCGGCGCGTTCGCCTTCCTCGAAAAGCCCATCACCATGCAGAAGCTGCTCAAGGCGGTGGAGCAGGGCCTGGCCCGCGAGAACGCACGCCGTGCCGCTGCGGGCGTGGTGCCCGCGCCGGTCACCGGCAGCCAGTCGGCAGCCATCACGACGACGGGCGACAGCCTGCTGATGGCGTCGCTGGCCTCGGTGCCCGTGGCCGATGCCGGCCCGCAATCGACCCAGAGCTTCGACCTCGACCGCCCGCTGCGCGACGCGCGCGACGGATTCGAGAAGGCGTACTTCGAGTTCCACCTCGCGATGGAGAACGGCTCGATGACCCGCGTCGCCGAGAAAACCGGCCTCGAGCGCACCCATCTCTACAGAAAACTCAAACAACTTGGCGTTGATCTTTCAAGAGGGCGAAGAAGCGCTGTATAATTCGAGGCTACACACAGCAATGGCCCGGTAGCTCAGTTGGTAGAGCAGCGGATTGAAAATCCGCGTGTCGGTGGTTCGATTCCGCCCCAGGCCACCACTCTTCTAAGCCCTTGATTCTTAACGGAATCAGGGGCTTTTCAGTTTGTGGCGCCTCGCTATCCGCTTGATTTGGTACACCAAGCAGGTACACCGTGGCATCTACGCTTCATAGAATCGGCGGCGCATCAACTGTTCGCCGACGCTCGTTCATGGCCCAGCCGTTCAAGTCCCCGACTGGGATCTATCAGTTGCGCCGCAAGGTGCCGCCCGAGTTGCGGTCTGCGCTCGGCCGCGAGTACAAGAGATCGCTTAAGACCCGCGATCCGTCCGAAGCGAAGACGAGATTTGCCGAGGAGTGGGCGAGATCGGACGATGCTTTCGCACTCGCTCGGGCTCAATCAGACGGTCTCAATGCGCTGGGCGAACGAGACATCCAGCAGCTGGCCGCGCGATGGTTTCGGACCGAGGCGCAGAAGCTTGAAGCGTCGGGTAACTTCGTTGATTGGCTGTTCGAAGCCGAGACGTGGGTCAATGAACTCGGCGATCAGTACGTCGAGCACACTCGGCTTGCTAGTGCTCGGCAGGCGCTGGACGAGGGGTACTTGGAAGAGCAGGACTTCGCTTCTCATGTCACTCGCAATGTCGCGGCCACGCTGCGATCCAGTGGTGTGCCTTTGCCCACAGACACCGAACGACGAGCGCGCCTTGAGGCGGCTTTTCGTGAGCACTGGCTCAAGCTATCTGACCTCGCATTCAAGCGCTACGAAGGCAACTGGACGATCCAACCCGATGTTCTGCCGCATGAGCCGCTGACGATGGAGGCCAAGCGAAAAGCGTCGAAGCAGCACACGAAACTCCTTGACCTGTTCAAGACCTACAGCGCCGACAAGAAGCTCAACGATGGCGACACGCGGGGTGTACGCAAGACGCTGGACGGCTACGAAGCAACGCTCAAGCAGTTCATCGAACTCTGTGGCGATCTCCCTATCGAGAAGATCAGCCGCGAGACGGTCCGTGAATATCGGGCCTATCTGGCTCAAATGCCCGCAAAGGGCGATGGCATCCGCAAGCTATCGGCAAAGCAATTGATTGCGAAAGCCGAAGCCGAAGGGTTGCCCAAGGTTTCTGCGCCAACCATCCGAAACAAGCTGCGTGCTCTGTCCGCTGTGCTCAGTCATGGTGTAAGGCTGGGGTTGCTTGCGGAAAATCCAGTCATCGCGGGCGGCATCGGCAGGGCTGCGGCGAAGGCCGCTGGCAGTCGCGGTGCTGCATCGCGGCGGCGCAGGGACTACACCAAGGATGAACTGCGGCGTATCTTCATGAGCCCGATCTTTACCGAGGCGGGATGGTCTGCGCCTCGCGCGGATTTCGGTAGGGCGTGGTACTGGATGCCGCTGCTGATGTACTACACGGGGGCGCGGCGCGAAGAGCTTGCGCAGCTCGCCGCGAGGGACGTGCTGGTCAGCAGCGAGGGGATTCCTTGTCTGAGCATTCTTGCGATGCTGGATGACGATGACGCAGATCGTGGAGTGAAGACAGAAGGGAGTCGGCGGATGATTCCGCTGCATCCTGATTTGGTGGAGCGAGGTTTTCTGGAGTACGCGCAAAGTGTCCCGACGGGTGGGCAGTTGTTTCCCAAGTTGAAGCCAAGCCCTGCCGGTTTTTACGGCGCGAACTTCGGCAAGCGCTGGGCAGCATATTTGCGTGAGGTGGTGGGTTTGGATACTTCAGTCAGCCCTTCGCACGGCTTCCGCCACACGTTCAAGACGCTATGCCGAGAGGTGGGCGTCGCTGAAGACGTACACGATGCGATCACTGGTCATGCCGGGGCTGGGATGGTGGCGCGCGACTACGGGCAAATGCCACTGGTGCGCATGGCTACCGAGATTGCTCGTTACCCATCTGTAGATGCTCTGACTGATTCGGCCTAGTTTCTTCCCGGCTAGTGATTGCAGGGTCAAAGGGGGTAAGCCCGGGCGTGCGACTGCTCGCCCGAGTGGAAGATGGCTGGCTATGCTGTCTCTAGCGACGGTACCGGCTTCGTGGCAGCTTTGTGTATTGCGGCGTAAGCCGCTTCCTCTGCCTGTAGCTCGGCTTCTAGCGCGGCTACCTGTTCGGCCACAAGCCATGACGGTGCCGCGTGGCCTTGCTGGCTGGAAATCGGGTTCGTGTCCTGAGTATGCATGCGCATGAGCATGTACTTGGTCGATGCATCGACCTCCTCGCTCATGACTTCGGTTGATGTCGCAGTCGTGCGTTGGAACAGTCTGCCTAGCAGCGTGTCACCGGCAAGGATGCCAGCCCTCTTCAACGCCGGGATATACCGCCGCACGTCATTGGATCTCTTGTTGTTGAGGTCGGCATACCAGCGGCAAAGTGTGCCGATGTCCGGGGTAATGCCGCGACGTCGGTTGGCAAACCTTAAAACAAAGGACGCAAACCGGCGAACCTCGGGCCTCAAGGAGTCAAGCGCCTTAAGGCGGGCCGGCAATATGGTCGCTAGGTCAAGGGGGCGGATATCCAGCTCAGATGCGGGAATGATCTCGCCCGTTTTTAGGTCCACGTACTCGCGTACTGAGCGGACCTTCCCGGCCTTGGTCTGCGAGATGGACAGGACGGCAAGGGACCTCGCGTCTAGTTTCTCGGTGTATTGAATCCGAGTGACAGTTTTATTCTGCAAACATGTTCCTTTTAAAGTCAGGGGGAATGCCGGGAAGTCAGCATTCATGCGGGGTTCAGCCCGATGAAAGTGCGCAGAAAGCGCAGATCTGTGCCTAAAAAATGGGCAGTGGTGCTGATGTCACGGCGGAACGACAGAGTTCGGCTGCCCGCAACTGCATGGGGCCTTGTGAGGCCGAGGTAGTGGTACGCGGGCAGTTGAGCGCGCGGAGCAAGTCGCGGTGAAGAGTGCGGCGAACGCTGTCTGTTCACTTAGGTGGTCCCGTCACCACCGCGAGGCGTTTCGAGGGTGAACAAGGGCTCCCGCTGTTCGCAGGGCGTTGCCTGCAATCCTCCTGCTTCGCGCCTTGGCGCGGGCAGGAATGAGCTCTTTTTGGCTCGGACGCCGCTGCGGAGCGGGGTGCGAGCAGGACCTCAGGCTCCAAATTCGGAGGGGCTTACCTGGGCTTTCTCTGGGCCGTTGAGCGTTGACGGCGGGCCAGAGTAAGGGGGTGAAAGACGGCTGGCGCGCGAACTGGTGCCCGTCGGGATCATCGAGCGCCGATAACGATCACGGATAACGCGCCGTAATCCAGGGCGACTTTCGAGGCGGTTCGAACCCAAACTCCAGGTGCATCCAATCCGTGGACGAAGAGGCAACTCCTTCGGCGGCGAGCGCGTGCCATAGGGCGATTAGAGCGCTGTGTGCCTGCGCGTCGCCTCGCCGCTTAGCCTGTTTGACATTGCATAGCAGAGCGTGGGTGACGTGGTGTCGGTCGTAAAGGGCCAACTGGTTTTTCCACTTGCCGGCTTGCAGCTGTCCGTACATGGGTAGGCCGTGCAGGCCCTCCGACTGCAACTCTGCCGTTCCCGGCAGTCTGGAAAGCGTCTCGAAAATTGCGCCTAGATGCCGAAGAGCACGGGCCAAGCGGAAACGTTGGAGTAGCGTCATTACTTCCTCGTTGACTGGGTTACACCACAAAGAAGTCTGCCACAAAATCACACTTATAGTGTGTGTACTTATAGTGTGAGTACCGGAACACTGAGGGTGTGCAAGGTCCGAAGCGCTCACCCTCTCAGCAAGCTCTGCTAAAGGCTTTTGGTGCAGCTATGCGGCTTCGACGCAAAGAGGTCGCATTGACTCAGGAGCAGGTAGCTGAACACGCCGACCTGCACACAAACTACGTCAGTTCGGTGGAACGAGGCGAGCGCAACGTCTCACTCCACAACATCGCTCAGATTGCTGCGGCGCTACGTGTAAAGCCTTCTGAACTGGTGGCTGCCATCGATCATTTGTCGCCGAGCGGATGACGTAAGGCACCAGCTGTTTCTCTCTTACAGGTCGACCGACCTGAATCCGAGGCCTTTAGTATTAAATTTTGAGGGCGTCCGCGCGGCTTAGCCGTTGACTCTCGCTACCCAGTCAGGCTCTTTTGCCAGAGCGCTCGCCAGCTTGGGAATACGCGGCTCAAAAGGCCCCGGGAAGGCGTGTTATCGCCTTTTTGGCGCACGATCTAAAGCTGGGTGTGACTTCGTGTCGGCTGGGCGGTGCGAGCGCCTGTGGCTCGATCTAAGGCCTTGGCGCTGTTCGTGCCGAAAATTCCTTGCCGAGGGCTCTAGGATGTTGGCTCCGCCGCGTCCCTTGCCCGCATGATGGTCTGCCTGCTGGTTTGAAATTCTCGGGCGAGTGCCGCAACGGAATCCCCGGCCTTGACTCGCTGGCGCACAGCCTGGCTCTGAAGCTCTGATAGAGACGAGGGACGGCCCAACGACTTGCCTTCGGCCTTCGCGCGTGCAAGTCCAGCCTGTGTTCGCTCGACGAGCAGGTCACGTTCGAACTCTGCGACGGCTGCTATGACACCCATGGTCATCTTGCCGGCTGGGCTAGTCAGATCAACGCCGCCCAGCGCCAGGCAGTGGACACGAACGCCCATTCCTGACAGTCCCTCTACTGTCGCTCGTACATCCATTGCATTCCGTCCAAGGCGGTCCAGCTTCGTGACCACCAGTACATCGCCGTCCTCCAGCTTGTTGAGGAGCTGACAAAAACCCGCTCGCTCAGCTGCTGCTACGCTGCCTGACACCGTTTCCACGATGGTGCGTGACGCAATAACGTTGAAGCCTGCGGCCCCGATCTCTTGGACTTGGTTGTCGGTGGTTTGATCGGCAGTAGAGACACGGCAGTACGCAAAGACACGAGACATAGCAGGGCCTAGGTGTTCGTTAAGGGTGTCCGAATCATCTGGTATGTCCGTTAATGTGTCAAGCTAGATTTTGGACACATCTAAAGCGGCTGTCCGTATACGGTCGTTTTTGGACGAATGAGCGCTAGCGAAGGGCACTGAGCCGATGCGACCATCGGGCTTGATCGTTGGGGGGAGTCGCTTATCGTCAACTGTGAGGGGGCCGGGGGGGCGTAGAGAGGCTTTCGAGTTGGACCTGTCCTCGCGCAAATGGGCTTCAAAATTTATGCAGAGGGTTGCCGTCGGTGCGGGAAGGGGCAGGTCGCACCAAACGAAGATCTGCCGGCGCCCTCGGTCTCTTACGAGGATGCGGGCAACAAAATGCTACGCTCGCCGACTACTAACGACTAGCAGCAATGGCAAAGAACGAGCGCGAGACCGAGAATTTTGTTCGCGACGAATTGCGGGCACTCCAGTACTTCCATCCCGACGCGAACATTCGGGTGGAGGAGCAGAAGAGCAATATTGAGGCCGTGAAGCGACTGCTGCGAACTGGTAGCAAGTCGGGTGCAGGCGGCTTTGGATCACCCGAGTTCATCATCTCGGCGACTGATACGCCCGACTTCCTCATGGTAGTTGAGTGCAAGGCCGACACTAAAGATCACCAGAGTGGTCACGCCTACATGGGCGTTCTCAGCCCTGCGGGAGATGTTGCCGACATTGGCGACTATGCAAAGCGAGCCCAGCGGTACGCGGTCGATGGAGTGCTCCACTACGCTAGGGCGTTGTCGAAGGAATTCAACGTCATAGCGGTGGCTGTCAGCGGAGGCGCGAAGTCCAGCAAACTGTTCTCTGTGTTTCTGCACCCGAAAGGCGGTGACAAGGCCAGCCCCCTGCTTTCCAAAACGGGTGCTGCAATCGAGGCATTCCTGCCATGGCCGGACCTGATCGAGCACGCGACTTTCGATCCCACGGTGCAAAAGGTCAAATTCGATGAGTTGATGGCGTTCTCGCGTGAATTGCATGAGTTCATGCGGGATCATGCAAAGCTTACGGAGAGCCAAAAGCCCTTGCTTGTCAGTGGCACGCTGATCGCACTACGCAACGCCGCCTTTTCTAAGGCCTATGACGCGCATACACCCGACGAACTCCAGAAGGAATGGATGCGAGTCATTCGGGGCGAAATCGAGAAGGCGAATATCCCGCAGGGCAAGAAAGACAACATGGCCCAGCCCTACTCAGGCATTGCGGTCCACCCAGTGCTTGGCAAGGCATCGGTCGCATATCCGCGAGGAGTTCTACACGAGCTGATCACGCGTCTTCGCGAGAAAGTATGGCCGTTCATTGAGGTGTATCGGGACTTTGATGTCGTGGGCCAGTTCTACGGTGAGTTCCTAAAGTACACGGGCGGAGACAAGAAGGCTTTGGGTATCGTGCTGACACCCCGACACATCACGGAATTGTTTTCGCTGATTGCCAACGTCGATAGGTCGAGTACGGTCATAGATATCTGTGCGGGTACGTCGGGATTTCTTGTGTCCGCGATGCATCAGATGATGCGCAGCGCCCAGACAAAGGCCGAAGTTGAGCGAATCAAGAAGCAAGGGCTAGTCGGTGTAGAGCAACAGCCCGACATGTTCGCGCTTGCCGCTTCCAACATGATTCTCCGGGGAGATGGAAAGGCCAACCTGTATCAAGGATCGTGCTTCGACAAGGCGATTACTAAAGCCATCGTGGCACATAAGGCCAACGTGGGTCTTCTAAATCCGCCGTTCTCGCAGTCAGATGCGGATCAACACGAGCTTCATTTCGTGAAGCATATGCTGGACTGCCTAGCCCCGGGCGGCACAGGTGTTGCCATCGTACCGATGTCCTGTGCGATCTCGCCGCATCCCCTAAAGCTTGATCTTTTGAAGAATCACACTCTGGAGGCGGTTATGTCCATGCCGGACGATCTTTTCTACCCGGTGGGCACTGTGACTTGCATCATGGTGTTTACCGCTCATCAGCCGCATGCCAAATCTGATCGAAAGACTTGGTTCGGATTCTGGAAACGCGACGGCTTCGTCAAGGAGAAGCACAAGGGGCGCGTGGACCTTTACAACCGCTGGTCTGAGATTCGTGCAAATTGGATTGAGGCCTACCGCAACCGCGAGGTCCATGTCGGCTTCAGCGTCAGTAAAAAGGTGGGGGCAAATGACGAGTGGTGCGCGGAGGCGTACATGCAGACGGACTACTCCACGTTGGACCGTCAGCATTACGAGGAAAATGTAAAGCGCTTTCTTGTCTTTCAGTTGCTTCATGGGATGCAACCTGCCAACGGAGCGGACAACGAGGAGGATGCACTGTGAAGGTCGTGAAGGTTTCCAGCCTGTTCGGAGTCCACTATGGTTCCAACCTCGAACTTAATCGCCTGCTGCCTGATCCCACGGGGATTAACTTTGTTTCCCGGACCGCGAACAACAATGGTGTATCTGCGAAAGTGCAGCGCATTCCAGGGCTAGCTCCGATCAAAGCGGGTGTCCTCACGGTCGCGGGCGGGGGCTCGGTTCTTGAGACGTTTGTGCAACCGGAGCCGTTCTACAGCGGGCGAGACCTGTACTACCTCGACCCAAAGACGGAAATGACGTTGCAGCAGAAGCTGTACTACTGCATGTGCATACGGAAGAACAAGTACCGTTTCAACTATGGCCGGCAGGCGAATCGCACCCTGAAGGACTTGCTTATCCCCGACCTAAACGAAATTCCAACATGGCTTGACTCGGCGTTCAGTCAGGTGGTTGAGGATTGGACGCAGACCCTTACGCACTTCCCAACGGTCTCGGTGGCCAAGGCATAATCAGCGGCCGCAGCCTGCCCGGGTGGTGAAATTGGTAGACGCAGGGGACTCAAAATCCCCCACCGAAAGGTGTGCCGGTTCGATTCCGGCCCCGGGCACCACATGTCAATTTCTGGCATGTCACAAAGACTCAGAGTCACGACCCTCTGGTGCTAGCCTGCTACGAACCAGCCCATCAGATTGGGATGGTGTTCCTCGGCTGCGTGAGATGAGACGCGGTATGGCCTTGGCGTAGAGCGACCAATGTCTGCAAGAGACTTGCTTGAGGCGCGGCATAGGCGTTGTCCTCCATCGCTGCGCAGATGGCACAGGAAATCGAATGAAGCCTTTGAGGAAAACGTATGGCGCTGTGGTTAATACGAGCAGGCAAGTACGGGCAACATGAGCAGCGATTCTTCAACGACAGTCGCTGCTATCTGACATGGGATGGCACCGAAGATATCGGCCTTTCGACTGTCAAGGATTTCGAGGGCGTCAAGGCTTTGCTGGCAACGCTTTACCCCGACGAGAAGCCAAAAACGCGGATCAACTGGGCGAGCCAGATTGCCCCGTTTGTGTTCGAGGTGAAGAAGGGCGACTGGGTTGTGTTGCCGCGCAAGCACACTTCGGCGCTGGCGTTTGCCGAGGTGCTTGAAGGCTACTCCTTCAATCCTACGGCCGAGTCCACGTATCGGCATAGTGTCAAGGTCAAGTGGCTGAACATTAATGTGCCTCGCACGGCCTTCGGCCAAGACCTCCTGTACTCCTTCGGGGCCTTCATGACCGTCTGCAGGATGTCGAAGAACGACGCCGAGGCCAAGGTCAGAGCAATGGAAAGAGCTGGCTGGAAATCTATGAGCGACGGCGCGGTCCTGGTTCCCCGGAACAAAAGCCCTTTAGAAGAGTATGCCGAGCCAGGCGATGAACGTTTCGACGTCGAGCAGTCGGCCCGCGATCAAATCACCAAAGTCTTGCAAGCTCGATTCAAGGGGCACGGCATGGCACAGCTTGTAGGGGCCATCCTTCGGGCTCAGGGATTTAAGACACACGTCAGCCCGCCGGGGCCAGACGGCGGGATCGACATACTGGCTGCACCTGGCACGTTTGGTTTCGCAGAACCCCGTATCTGCGTGCAAGTGAAGTCGCAGCAGAGCCCTGTTGAGCGGGCGGTTTTAGACGCCTTAGGGGGTGTCATGAAAAAGGTCAGTGCTACGCACGGCCTGCTAGTTTGCTGGGGTGGTTTTAAAAGCGGCGTAGACAGAGAGGAAGCTCAGCAGTTCTTTCATGTGAGGTTGTGGGACGCCGACGATCTGATTGATGAGTTGTTGGCGGTCTACGACAAACTAGATGCTGATATTCGTGCACTGTTGCCTTTGAAACGGGTTTGGACGCTCGCCGCCCCCGAGGATGTGTAAAAGGGAGTTGGATTCTTCAAGGCGCTGCGCCAGATAGTTGCAGCACAGGCCGTAGAGCGCTTGTCGCACCAAGTAATTTGAATAGCTACGTTTGAGGAACAGGCAATGACCAAGTCACCCCCGCCCTCGGAAAAGTCTGCTGGCCACCCAAAGAATGAATTGCCCAGTTGGGCTGTTCTGATAGGCGCAATTACGTTGGGCATAGCCCTGTGGTTGGGTTGGATGTACTGGGGGATGAGGCTAACTCATGCCAAGGTGGCTGACTACGCAGACGGATATGTGAGTGTGAAACGGAAAGAAGCGCCGAAGCAGAGCGAGGGGGGCGCTGCGCAGCCGGCTATCGATCGCGCGGCGGTGATGGCGGAGGTTGGTCAAACTGGTGATGCGTTTGGGGGAGCAAACGCATTGTTCGCGTCGGTGGCTGGAGCTCTGGTACTGTGGGCAGGGGTTCTTCAGAGCCGTTCTCTGAAGGAGGCCCAAAAGGCGACTAGGTTGGCCGCGCAAGCTTATGAGGACGAGCGCGCGTTCAATAAAAAAGAGCAGTTCTCATCCACTTTTTTCCAGATGCTTACCTTGAGTCGCCAGTTGGTGGAGCGAATAGATGTGCCCAAAAGCGATGGTGCGAGAGAAGAACGTAGGCAAGGGGCGGCGGCGCTTGACAGTCTTGCCCGGACTCTCGTCAACAGGCTCGATGACAATGGAATTGCTACGCAAACGGTAGGCCAACAAGCACGTGAAATTGCAACAACCTATGTTGGAAGCATTTACGACAACCATCCATCTTCACTTGGGCCGTATTTCCGCTTGTTGTTCCAGACTTTCAAGTTTGTGGCGGACGCCGAAATGGAGGAAAGTGAAAGAATCAGATTTGCGAATATCGCACGCGGGCAAATGAGTGAGGGCACCGTAATGCTGCTTGCCGCAAATGGTCTGACTGAGCGTGGTCATCGATTTATTCCACTAATTGAAAGGTTTGGCCTGCTTGAGCACCTTCATAGCGGCTATCGGAATAAGTACAAACCGGCGCTACTTGAAGGCTATCGCCGCCGGGCCTTTTTAGGGAGTAAGGAGCGAGAACAGCATGCTCTTGAAACGACGCCGCTCTGCTCTGCTCACTACTTCATTGCCTGGGAACAAATGGAGCGGCAGTGACATTGTGTTTTGGTACGCAAATAAGGTACACTTTTGTCCTTTCTATCAGTAAAAAATCCAATCAAATCAACGGTCTAGAGAGACTGAAGGCGTGTCGGTGGTTCGATTCCGCCCCAGGCCACCATCCTTCTTTCTCGGTAGAACCCAAGACAGCTTAAAAGTCCTTGTACATCAAGGACTTAGCCTGAAAAGGCGGCTCAGGCGGCATCATCCGATCTCACATAGTCCTGTTCTTGCGTGTACCCCACGGTGTACCCCAGACTGCTTTTCAACCGCAGTCGATTTTGGGTACACCATGGGGCAACTCAACGAACTTCAGATCAGGGCGGCAGCGCCGCGTGACAGGGAATATTTGCTGGCGGACGGCGAGGGCCTTTACCTTCGCGTGCGACCGACCGGCAAAGTGTGGGTCTATCGTTACAAGCGGCTCGGCAAAGAAGCCAAGCTCAGTATCGGTCACTACCCGGCGGTGACACTCGCGACGGCGCGCCGGAAAGCGCGCCTCGAAGCCGAGAAGCGCGCCGATGGTGTCGATCCCCGGGAGGCCCGGCGCGTAGAGGTCGAGCGTGCTCGTGTCGCACGCCTCAATACCTTCGAACTGACCGCCCGGGCCTGGCATGTGCAGGCGTGGAAAGACCGCGAGTGGTCGGCCGGCTATGCCGGAAAAGTTATGCGCCACCTAGAACTGCACGTCTTTCCCTGGATCGGTGCGCTCGCCATCGAGGCCATCTTGCCGACCGAGGTGGTCCGATGTCTGCACCGCATCAAGGAGCGCGGCAATCTGGAGACGGCGCAGCGAGTGCGCGAAGCGGTGCAGCATGTGTTCCAGTACGCTGTCGACGTGGGCGCGCTAGATCCGGCTCGGAACTTCGTGAACGGTCGCACGGGCGGCCTGCCGCCACCTCGCACTCGACACTATGCGGCCATCACGGATCCGCAGAAGCTCGGCCAGTTGCTTCGTGACATGCGCGCGTACAACGGCAATGTCATCACGCGTGCGGCCTTGCAGCTATCGCCCTTGTTGTTCCAGCGGCCTGGTCAGCTGCGCTTGGCGCATTGGGAAGATGTAGATCTCAATCAGGCGCTTTGGCGTTGCCCACCCGAGAAGATGAAGTTGAGGGAGTGGAAGAAGCGAGACGTACGCACGCCGGCACACCTCGTGCCGCTGCCGACCCAGGCGGTCGAAATTCTGCGCGATATCCATCCGCTGACCGGTCCTAGCGGGCCGATCTTCCGCAGCATGTCGAAGCGTTCCGAGAAGACGCGGTACATGAGCGACAACACCATCAACAGTGCGCTGCGTACATTGGGCTATGACACGAAAGAGCAGATCACGGGCCACGGGTTTCGCGCCACGGCCCGGACGCTGATCCGCGAACTGTTGGGGTGGGATCGTGAGGTAATCGAGCGGCATTTGGCACACGGCTCCGATGAGGAGTTGGGAAGCGCCTATGACCGCACCACTTTTCTGAATCAACGGCGCCAGATGATTCAGTTGTGGGCGGATCTGCTTGATGACCTGGCTGCGGACAGCGCGTTGGCGATGCCTGTTTGCACGGAGTTTGCGACGGTAAGGGCGAGCGAGATGGGCGTGGAGGAGGCGGGCTCTTTCCACCGCACTGCTCAGCTCGAAGTTTGATTCGAAAGCGATGCTGACGCGCTGCAGTGGCATACCTTTGCCGGATCTCGATCGGGGGGCGTTCGTCGCGAGAAAAGTCCCCTTGCTTCGAGGCAAGCGTTGCAACCTGCCGATCGAATATGCCAAGTATTCTGGTCTACACCACCGAGCTTCTTGATGTTGGCTGGCGGTATGGCAAGCAACTAATTGAGCGACCTCTCATTGAACCTAATTTCTGTCTAGGATTTGGCTTTCAGAACCCGTGCCGATGCGTTCGTTCTTCCTCGCACTGCCGATTCGCCGGACAGCGTCTTGCGAATCTCCTCGTCGGCTGAACCAAAAGCATGTCTCGAAGTGGAGGAACGCCAAGCATCGAGCGCAATAGACCAGCACGGTCGACCTGTACGTGATGTCGACGATCGGCGAACTGCGGGTACAGGACGTCGAGCTATCGCGTGTGCCGACGGTGCTGGAGGCGATCTGAATCATGAAGACCGAAACCGTCTAGCGGCCACGTGATCGCAACGAAGCTGTTCTGGAGTGGGCTCTGGTACGCGGCTATCGGGAAGGCGCGAACGCGGCGCGCTGGCGCGGCCACGTCGACCAGATAATGGGCCGTCCGCGAAAGCTCAAGAAGGTGACGCACCACCCTGTGCGACCGTCGACCAAGCGGGCGCGTTCATGGTTGACTTGCGCGGCGTGGAGGGATGCAGTGCCCTGGCGTTGGACCAGGCCGTGCTGCCGGGCGAAGTGCGCGGCCGGTGGGCCGAAATCGACCTCGATGCGCAGCTGTGAATCATCCCTGTCGAGCTCATGAAAGCGAAGAAGGAGCACAGCGTACCGCTGTCTAAGCAAGCAATCCAGCTGATGGAGGCACTGGATCGGATCGAGGGCTCGGGCCTCGTACTCCCCGGCCGCAAGCCGCTACAGTCGCTCAGCGAGATCAGTCTGACGACGTGCATGCGCCGCATGACAAGCACGTCACACGGGCAGGTCGTTGGTGCCTCACGGCTGCCGCAGCACGTTGGGAACTGGGGCGGAGCTCGTAGGGAGGCACTCCAACACTGGCTCACTTCTTCTTCAGCGCGGACACGCAGGGGTTAAGACGTGCCAGTGTCGCGCTTTTTTCGGGGCCAAGGCGCGGCGCACGGACTTCTGCCATGCCTGCGGGGCAGGGCAGGGGCTGGTGGTCGACCGCATCGGGGCCGTGGCGGGCTACCGGTATGAGCTCCTGGGGCACTCGCTGTCGCGCGAACGGTTCGTTGAGCCCTATCTCGTCACATTGTTGCCGGAGGCTCGCTGCCGCTGCACGCCGTGCGAGGCACCCGGCTACCACTTCCAGGCCTGAACTGAAGAGGGGCCGGCCGCGGGAAGCGGCTGTCGACAGCCCTACTTGAACTCGTCCACTGTCAGGCCCAGCTTGCGCACTTTGTCGTGCAGCGTCTGGCGCGCGATGCCCAGCGCCGCGGCGGTGGCCGGCTGGTCGCCGCGCTGGCGTCGGAGCTCCTCGACGATCACGGCGCGCTCGAACGACTCCACCTGCTGCGGCAGCCCGCGGGGCAAGGCTGGCACGCCCTGCGCGCCACCACCGGCGCCGCCGTGCGTCTGCGTGAGGCGCTCGCCGAGCAGGCCCAGCACGAAGCGGTCGGCCACGTTGCGCAGCTCGCGCACGTTGCCGGGCCAGGCGTAGGCCATCAGGTCGGCCAGCTGCGCGTTGCTCAGGAGCGGCGCGGGCCGGTCGTAGCGGCTTGCGGCCTGCAGCGTGAAGTGCTCGAACAGCAGCGGAATATCCTCGCGCCGCTCGCGCAGCGGCGGCAGCTCGATGAAGGCCACGCCCAGGCGGTAGTACAGGTCGGCCCTGAACTTCTGCTGGTCGCTCATGGCCTTCAGGTCGTCCTTGCTCGCGGCCACCACGCGGCAGTCGAAGGGAATGGTCTTGTTGGAGCCGATGCGCTCGATGCTGCGCTCCTGCAGCGCGCGCAGCAGCTTGATCTGCACCGCCATCGGCATGCTCTCGATCTCGTCGAGGAACAGCGTGCCGCCGCTGGCGTACTCGAACTTGCCCACGCGCATGCGGCTGGCGCCGGTGAAGGCGCCGGCCTCGTGGCCGAAGAGCTCGCTCTCGGCCAGCGACTCGGGCAGGCCGCCGCAGTTCAGCGGCACGAAATGCTGGCGCCGGCGCGCGCTGTGGTCGTGCAGGCAGCGCGCGACCAGCTCCTTGCCGGTGCCGGTCTCGCCGTACACCAGCACGTCGGCCGATGTCTCGGCCAGCGTCTTCACGGTCTGGCGCACCTGCTGCATCTGGGCCGAACGGCCGATGAGCACCGACTGGATGCCCTGCCAGTTCTCCAGCGCGTCGCGCAGCGCGCGCACCTGCAGGCTGAGCTGCCGGCGCTCGATGGCGTGGCGCACGATGGCCACCAGCCGCTCGGAGCTGAAGGGCTTCTCGATGAAGTCGTAGGCGCCCTCGCGCATGGCCTGCACGGCCATCGCGATGTGGCCGTGGCCGGTGACGAGGATCACCGGCAGCTCGGGGTCGACGCCGCGCAGCTCGGGCAGCCACTCGGTGCCGCTCAGGCCCGGCAGGCGCACGTCGCTGATGACGACGGCGGGCACGCCGAACGAGATGTGCGGGCGCGCGCGCTCGGCGCTGGGAAAGGACTCGACTTCGAAACCGGCCAGGGTCAGCACCTGGGTGGTGCTGACGCGGACGTCTTCGTCGTCCTCGATCAGCATCACCCGGATGGCAGGGGCTTCGCTCACTTGGGGATCACTCCTGTTGTGCAATGGAAAGGGCGTCGGGAACCGGCGGGTTGCTGCTGCTGTCGTGCATCACGGCGATGGCCGCCGGCAGGTCGATGACGAAGCAGGCCCCGCCGCTGTCCAGGTTGGCCGCGCGCAGCGTGCCGTCCATGGACCGCACCAATTGTGCCGAGATCACGAGACCCAGTCCCAGCCCCGAGCCGGCGGCCTTGCCGGTGACGAAGGGTTCGAACAGGCGCTGCAGGATGTCGGGGCGGATGCCCGGGCCGGTGTCGGTCACCGACAGCACCACGCGGCCCTCCTTCGGCCGCGCCTGAAGGCGCAGCGTGCGCGCCGGCGCGTCCTGCATGGCGTCGATGGCGTTGCGCATCAGGTTGGCGAGCACGCTGCCCAGCGCGGCCTCCTCGGCCATGACGCTCAACGCGGGCGGCTGCACGTCGACCTCGATGGCGACGCGCTGCTTCCTCGAAGCCTCGGCAACGATCACCTGCGCGTCGGCGATCGCGTGCGACAGCAGCACGGGCGCCAGCGGCAGCTCGCTCTTGTAGGCGAAGGTGCGCAGCTGCGAGGTCAGGCGGGCGAGCCGGTCGACCATGCCGCGGATGCGCTCGAGGTTGCCGCGCACGTCGTCGAGGCGGTTCTTGTCGAGCAGGATCGCGGCGCTTTCCGACAGCGTGCGCATCGCCGTGAGCGGCTGGTTGAGCTCGTGCACCACGCCCGCCGACATCTGCCCCAGCGCGGCCATCTTGCCGGCATGCACCAGCTCGCCCTGCGCGGCGCGAAGCTGCGCGGTGCGCGCCGCCACGGTCGATTCGAGCGTGTCGTGCGCCGCCTGCAGCGCGGCCTGGTTGGCCAGCTTCTGGCGCACCGCGCGACGGCGCTGCCACAGCGCCACGGCCACCAGCAGCAGCACCGTCATCGCAAGGCTGGCGGTGATGGCGGCGTTGCGCGCCGCCACATGCAACGGCGCGAGGTTGTCGAGCACCACCAGCTGCCATGGAGCGCCGCGCAGGGTGCGGGCGGAGGCGAGCTGGTCGACGCCGTCGAGCGAGATCACCTGCACGTCGCGGTCCAGCGCTTCCTTCTGCGTCCATTGCAGCGGCTGGAGCGCGGCCTCGCCATAGGGACGTGAGCGCAGCACCTCGGCGCGCTGCAGGGCATCGAGCGGCAGCAGCGGCCTGAACTTGATGTCGTCGCGCGTGGAAAGGATGACCACGCCGCGCTGGTCGATCAGCGCCACGTCGCCCGGCAGCTTGCGCCACGCGCGCTCGGCCTCCTCCAGGTTGATCTTCACGGCCACCACGCCGCGCGAGGTCTGGCCGCGGCGCAAGGCATAAGAAAGGTAATAACCCGGCTTCTTGCTGGTGATGCCCACGCCGTAGAAGCGGCCCCGGCCCTGCCCCAGCGCGTCGATCACGTAGGGCCGGAACGAGAGGTCCTGGCCCACGGTGGTGCCGGGCTTGTCCCAGTCGGACGCGGCCAGCGAGGTGCCGGAGGCGTCGAGCACGTAGAGCATCTCGGCCCCCGCCGCGGCATTGACGCCGTCGAGATAGCGGTTGACCGAGTCGCGCAGCCGCGTGTCCGCCGGCGTGCCGAGCAGCGCCGGCACGAGGGGCGTCATCTCCAGCAGCGCGGGCAGGTAGTCGAAGCGGGCCAGGTCGGCGTCGAGGCCGGTCGCGAGCATGTCGAGCCGGTGGTCGGCCGCCTCGCGCAGGCGCGCCAGGCCAGTCTGCATGGCGACCTGGTGACCGGCGAAGGCGGCCACGGCCACCAGGGCCAGCGCCCCGCCCCATCGGGGCAGGCCGCGCCATCCTCTTGTCGCCTGGTCGGAAGTTGAATCGAAACGCCGGGCCGGCTCCCTTGAATTCATGGGCCCGTTATTGCACAAGGCCGGGCCGCCCGCATTAGTGGCAGCCCGATGGCCCCGCGGCGGGGCCGGAGGGAGGATCAGGAAGCCTGCCGCGCGGAGCTGACGGGCATGTGCGTCTCGGCGGCGTCGAGCACGAGTTCGGGCTCGTTGGCCTCGGCCGGGCTTTCCTGGTTCAGGTGCTGGTTCATGCGCACGGTGTCGAGGTCGCCGGTCCACTTGGCGACCACGATGGTGGCCACGCCGTTGCCGATCAGGTTGGTCAGCGCGCGGGCTTCAGACATGAAGCGGTCGATGCCCAGGATCAGCGCCAGGCCCGCCACCGGCACATGGCCCACCGCCGACAGCGTGGCCGCCAGCACGATGAAGCCGCTGCCCGTGACACCGGCCGCGCCCTTCGAGGTGAGCAGCAGCACCGCCAGCAGCGTGAGCTGCTGCGTGAGCGTCATGTCGGTGTTGGTGGCCTGCGCGATGAACACCGCCGCCATCGTCAGGTAGATGGAAGTGCCGTCGAGGTTGAACGAATAGCCGGTCGGGATCACGAGGCCGACCACCGACTTCTTCGCGCCCAGGTTCTCCATCTTGGCCATCATGCGCGGCAGCACCGATTCGCTGGACGAAGTGCCCAGCACGATCAGCAGCTCTTCCTTGATGTACTTGATGAACTTCCAGATGCTGAAGCCGTGGAAGCGTGCGATGAGCCCCAGCACCACGAAGATGAACAGCAGGCAGGTGGCGTAGAAAGTGGCCATCAGCTGGCCGAGCTGCAGCAGCGAGCTCACGCCGTACTTGCCGATGGTGAAGGCCATGGCGCCGAAGGCGCCGATGGGCGCGACCTTCATGATGTAGCCCACGATCACGAAGAGCACGTGCGAGCCCTTCTCGATCACGTCGAACACCAGCGTGCCGCGGCCGCCGAAGCGGTGCAGCGCGAAGCCGAACATCACGGCGATCATCAGCACCTGCAGGATCTCGCCCTTGGCGAAGGCATCGACCACCGTGTTCGGAATGATGTTGAGCAGGAAGTCGGTGGTGCTCTGCATCTTGCCCGGGCCGGTGTAGGCCGCGATGCTCTTGGTGTCGAGCTGGGTCACGTCGACATTCATGCCCGCGCCGGGCTTGAGCACGTTGACCAGCACCAGTCCCACGATCAGCGCGATGCTGCTGACGATCTCGAAGTAGAGCAGCGCCATGCCGCCGGTCTTGCCGACCTTCTTCATGTCTTCCATGCCGGCGATGCCGACCACCACCGTGCAGAAGATGATCGGCGCGATGATCATCTTGATCAGCTTGATGAAGCCGTCGCCCAGCGGCTTCATGGAAGCGCCGGTGTCGGGATAGAAATGCCCCAGCAGCACCCCGAGCACGATGGCCGTGATGACCTGGAAGTACAGGGATTTGTAGAAGGGCTTGGGGGCGGTGGTGTGTTCCACGGGGTGACTCATCGGTTTGTCTCCAGTTCGTGGCCAGGCCCCGAATCGGAGGCGCGCGGCCGGCCGGTGGTTCAGCAATCGACATGCCACGGGCGACGCGTGCCCGAGCCGGCCTTAAGTCGTTGATTTCATGAGGTTTTTCATGACCTTGCCGAGCCTGCCCCGCCGACGATCCGGATGACGCGGACCGCGTCCGTCCGATCCCCCGGCTCGCCAACACCGGGTAAACCCTAGGCGCCGGGCGGTGTCAGACTCGGCACATGAACGACAACGCCCGGCCGGAGGCGGCCACGGAAAGCGCCTCGAAGCGCATCGCCCTCACCGTGGCTGCAGCCTTCTTCATGGAAACGCTGGACGCCACGGTCATCGTCACCGCGCTGCCGGCCATCGGGGCCGGCTTCGGCATCGGGGCGCTCGACGCCAGCCTGGGCGTCACGGTCTACCTGATCGCGATGGCTGCGCTGGTGCCGGCGGCGGGCTGGTGCGCGGGGCGTTTCGGGGCGCGGCGGGTGTTCGCGCTGGCGGTCGGCACCTTCACCCTGGCATCGCTCGCCTGCGGGCTCGCGCCGAGCTTCGAGGTGTTCGTGGCGGCGCGCGTGCTGCAGGGCGCGGCTGCGGCCTTCATGTCGCCGGTGGGCCGGCTCGTGGTGCTGCGCGAAACGCCGAAGCACCGGCTGATAGAGGCCATAGGCACCATCACCTGGCCGGGGCTCATCGCGCCGGTGATCGGTCCGCCGCTGGGAGGGCTCATCGCCACGCATGCCTCGTGGCGCTGGATCTTTTTGCTGAACGTGCCGCTGGGCCTCGTGGGCCTGTGGCTGGTGATGCGGCTCTTTCCGCGCCGGGCGGACGCGGCGCCGGTGCGCTTCGACGCGACCGGCTTCGTGCTCACCGCCATCGCGCTGGCCGCGCTGGTCGAAGGCCTCACGCGGCTGGGCGGGCCGCAGCCGGGCTCGGCCGTCACGCTCGGGCTGCTGGCGGCCGGTGTCGTGACGGCATTGGCCGCCGTGTGGCATGCGCGGCGCGTGGCGACGCCCCTGCTCGACCTGCGCGCGCTGGCGGTGCCGACCTACGCGCTGGCCACCGCCACGGCTGGCTTCGTCTCTCGCATCGCGATCAACGCCTCGCCCTTCCTGCTGCCGCTGATGTTCCAGATCGGCTTCGGCATGAGCGCCTTCCATGGGGGCTCGATGCTGCTCGTGTACATGGCCGGCAACCTCGCGATGAAGAGCGCCACCACGGCGGTGCTGCGGCGCTACGGCTTCCGCAATGTGCTCACGGTGAACGGCGCGATCTGCGCGGCCACGCTCTTCGGCTGCGGGCTGCTGTCGCCCGGCGACCCGCTGCCGCTGATGTGCGTGCTGCTGTTCGTGGCGGGCATGGCGCGCTCGATGAACTTCACCGCCATCAGCACGCTGGCATTCGCCGACGTGCCCGACGAGATACGCGCCGGCGCGAGCACGCTCGGCACGATGCTGCAGCAGGTGTCGCTCGCGCTCGGCGTGGCGCTGGGCGCGATGGTGCTCGGCGCCTCGCAGGCATTGCGCGGCGCGCCGGCGGTGGAGCTCGCGGACTTCCGGCATGCCTGGTACGTGGTCGGCCTGCTGATGGCCATTGCGACGCTGATGACGCTGCGGCTCGACCGCCAGGCGGGCATGGCGGTGTCGCGGAGGTCGTGAGAACATCCTCCGCTGCTTTCCCTGACGGAGATTTGCTTCATGCCACTTCACATCGGCATCGTCGGCTGTTCGGCCGAAGGCGCTGCGCTCTGCTATCGCACGCTGTGCGTCGAAGGCGCCGGCTACATGGGCCAGGCTCATGCGCACCCCGAGGTCTCGATGCACACGCATTCGCTCGCGGCGTACGTGGATTGCCTCGATGACAACGACATCGACGGCGTCGCGCAGCTGATGCTGTCGTCGGCGCGCAAGCTCGCCGCGGCCGGCGCCGACTTCCTGATCTGCCCCGACAACACCATCCACCAGGCGATGCATCTGGTTCTTCCGCAATCGCCGCTGCCGTGGCTGCACATCGCCGAGGTGGTCGCGGCCGAAGCCGTGTCGCGCGGCTTTCGCAGCGTGGGCGTGCTGGGCACGCACTGGCTGGTGAACAGCGAGGTCTATCCGCAGGCGCTGTCGTCGGCAGGACTGGAGGCCGTGCGGCCGGACGCCGAAGAGCGCTCGGCGATGGGCCGCATCATCATGGACGAGCTGGTGCGCGGCGTGATCAAGCCCGAGTCGACCGCGGTGCTGCAACGGATGATCGACGGCCTGAAGTCGCGCGGCTGCGATGCCGTGGTGCTGGGATGTACCGAGCTGCCGCTGGTGCTGAACGACGGCAATTCGGCGCTGCCGACGCTGGACTCGACGCGCCTGCTCGCGCGCGCGGCGCTGCGACGCGCGACGGCGGCGGGCTGAGCCTTCATCGGCATCGAACTTCCACGAGAACCAAGGAGACATTCATGCCCGACATCGCCACGATGCAGAAACTGCTGGACACGATCTTCCCCGGCCTCATGGGCGTGCGGCTGACCGAGCTCGCACCCGAGCGCGTGGTCGCGCACATGGAGGTGCGGCCCGATCTGTGCACCGCCGGCGGCATCCTCCATGGCGGCGCCTACATGGCATTCGCAGACACGCTCGGCGCGGTCGGCACCATCGTCAACCTGCCCGAGGGCAAGCGCACGACGACGACCGACTCGAGCACCAAGTTCATCGCGGGCGCGCGCGTCGGCACGACGGTCACCGGCACCAGCGTGGCACTGCATCGCGGACGCACGACGCAGGTTTGGCAGACCACCATCACCAATGCGGACGGCAAGCTGTGTGCGGTGGTCACGCAGACGCAGCTGGTGCTCGACTGAGGGGGCCTGACGGCACCGCCGTCAGGCCAGGTTGAAAGGAAGCTGGCGCAAGGGCTTGCCCGTCAATCGCGCAACGGCGTTGGCGAACGCGGGGGCCAGCGGCGGCAGGCCGGGTTCGCCCATGCCGGTGGGCGCATCGGCGCTGGGCACGATGTGGACGTCGAACTCCGGCACGTTGGTGATGCGCGCCACGGTGAAGTCACCGAAGTTGCCCTGCTGCACGACGCCGTCTTTCAACGTGATGGCGCCCCCCGACAGGCACATCGACAGCCCCATCACTGCCGCGCCCTGCACCTGCGCCTCCACGCTGCGCGGGTTGACGGCCAGGTTGCAGTGCACGCCGCCGGTGACGCGATGCAGTACCGGCTGGCCGTCCTTGACCGAGGCTTCCACCACGTAGGCCACCACGGATTCGAATGACTCGTGCACGGCGACGCCCCAGGCACGGCCGTCCGGCAGCTGCTTCTTTCCGTAGCCGCTCTTGTCCACGGCCAGTTGCAGCGCGGCGCGATGGCGCGGGTGCTTGTCGCCGAAGAGCTGCATCCGGTAGGCCACCGGGTCCTGCTTCGTGCTGCGGGCGATCTCGTCGATCAAGGTCTCCATGACGAAGGCCGTGTGGGTGGAACCCACGCTGCGCCACCACAGCACGGGCACGTTGACCTGCGGGTGATGCACCGCCAGGCGCATCGGCAGCGGATACGGGTCGCGCATGCCCTCGGTGGCCGTGGCGTCGATGCCGTCCTTCACCTGGAATTGCCCGAACACCGTGCCCGTGGTGATGGACTGGCCCACGATGACGTGGTCCCAGGCCAGGATCTTGCCGCGCTCGTCGAAGCCGATGCGCGCGCGGTGCAGGTGCATGGGGCGGTAATAGCCGCCCTTGATGTCGTCCTCGCGGCTCCACAGCAGGCGCACCGGCGCGCTCAGGCCAGCGGCGCGCGCGGCCTTGGCGATCTCGCAGGC
This sequence comes from Variovorax gossypii, assembly GCF_003965815.1. Lineage (GTDB taxonomy): Bacteria > Pseudomonadota > Gammaproteobacteria > Burkholderiales > Burkholderiaceae_C > Variovorax > Variovorax gossypii. The sequence goes on from NZ_RXOE01000002.1 coordinate 40,084, forward strand.
CTCGACCACGAAGTCGCTCGTGCCCACGAAGCGCCGGCCGAAGCCGCCGCCCGCCATCTGCACATGCACCATCACCTGCTCGGGCTTGAGGTCCAGCGCACGCGCGGCGGCAGCGGCGTCCAGCCCGGCGCACTGGGTGCCGACCCACAGCTCGGCGCGCCCGTTCGACAGCTTGACGGTGCAGTTCTCCGGCTCCATGGGCGCATGGGCCAGATAGGGGAAGACGAATTCGGCCTCCAGTTGCCGGGGCGCGGTGGCCAGCGGTGTCATGTCGGCGTCGAACTTGCGCGGGCCGGGGCGACCCGCCAGTTCGCGGTACTGGGCCAGCTGCTTTTCGGTGTCGACCTTCTCGACCGCGGCCGTGTCCCACTGCAGCTTCAGTGCGTCGCGGCCCAGCTTGGCCGGCCAGTAGCCATCGGCCACCACGGCCACGCCTTCGGCGCCGCGGTCCAGCGGCACGCGCAGCACGGCCTTCACGCCCTTGACGGCACGCGCCGCACTGTCGTCCACCGAGGCCAGGCGGGCGCCGAACACCGGCGGATGCGCCACCACCGCAGTGAGCTGGCCCGGGTGCCGCACGTCGATGCCGAAGTCCTGCCGGCCGCTGCTCTTGGCGCGCGCATCCAGGCGCGTGGTGGGCCGGCCGATGAGGCGGAAGTCCTTGGGATTCTTCAGCGTGACCTTCTCGGGCACCGGCAGCGCCATCGCGGCTTCGGCCAGTTCGCCATAGCCCAGCCTGCGCCCGCCCGGGCCCAGCACCGTGCCGGCCTGCGTGCGCAGCGTGGCCGCGTCGACCTTCCAGCGCGCAGCCGCTGCCGACAGCAGCATGGCCCGGGCGCGCGCGCCCAGCTCGCGGTACTGCGTGAAGCTGTTCTTGATCGAGTTGGAGCCGCCGGTCAGGTGGATGCCGAAGAGCGGGTCGACGTAGGCCGCGTCGCTCGAGCCATTGCGGCTGCGCACCAGGGCCCAGTCGGCATCGAGCTCCTCGGCCAGGATCATCGGCAAGCCGGTCTGCACGCCCTGGCCGAATTCCAGCCGGTTGATGGTGACGGTGACTTCGCCGTTGCGTGCGATCTGCACGAAGGCCGATGGCTGTTGCGTCGGTTTGAGGGCGCCAGTCGCCGCCTGCGCTGCGCCGTCTGCCTGCGCCATCGCCAGGTGCGGAAAGGCGCCGAGCGCGAAGCCGCCGGCCCCGGCCATCTTCAGGAAACTGCGGCGAGGCAGCGTGGCGGTTTCGCCGGTGGTTTCGCCGGTCAGGCCCCGGGCCATCAGGCGCTGCATGGCGCGCGGCAGCTCGCGGTAATCGATGTCGGCGAAGTTTGCGATGTTGGGCAGCATGGCGGCTCCTTCAGGCGAGGGTCTTGGCCGCATCGGCCACGGCGGCGCGAATGCGGGCGTAGGTGCCGCAGCGGCAGATGTTGCCGACCATGGCCGAATCGATCTCGTCCGCGCTGGGCTGCTTGCCCCGGGGCAGCGACTTGAGAAACGCCGTCGCGCTCATGATCTGGCCGCTCTGGCAGTAGCCGCACTGCGCCACGTCGTGCCTGACCCATGCGGCGTGCACGGCGGCACCGACGCGGTCGCTGCCGTCGGTCGTTGCCTCGATGGTGGTGATCTTCTTGCCCTCGGCCGCGGAGATCGGCGTGATGCACGAGCGGATGGCCTGGTCGTCCAGATGCACGGTGCAGGCGCCGCACAGCGCGGCGCCGCAGCCGAACTTGGTGCCGGTCATGCCCAGCGTGTCGCGCAGGGCCCAGAGGATGGGGGTGCCGGGGTCGGCGTCGACCGTGTGTTCCCGGCCGTTGACGTGGAGCGCGCTCATGTTCGGTTCTCCGTGGGTGGATGGTTGGATCGGGTTCACTTGGCGCCGTCGAGCACCCATTGCGCGAGCGATTGCAGGTCGGCATCGGGGACCTGGGCTTGCGGCGGCATCGGCATCGCGCCCCACTTGCCCGAGCTGCCGGCCTTGATGCTTGCTGCCAGCTGTGCGGCCGTGCCCTTGCCGTCGCCGTACTTCGCGCCGATGTCCTTCCACGATGGGCCCACCACCTTGGTCGCGGGCTGGTGGCATGCGACGCACGCGTACTTCTGCGCGAGCGCCTGGCTGGCGACGGCGCGTGCCGGCCACGCGATGCTCACGCCGATGCCGAGCGCTGCGACGAGGGAGGCGGCAAGGGAGCGCCGTACGGATGCGATGCCGTTTTGCTGTTTTCTGTCGTGGGTCATTTCTGTTTCATCCTGTCGATCGGGTTGCCTGATTCGATGGCCCGCGGTCGCGACTACGCGTCCTTATGGGCGAGCGACGTGGACAGGCCGAGATGCGCGTCAGCCTGTGCAAGCAGCGCCTTGGCCTTGGCCTCGAAGGTCTGCACGGCGTCGGCGCCTGCGGCGAATCGGGCCGGGGGCTCTTCGAGTCCGGCAAGCCGCACGATGGCGTCGGCGAGCCTGGCGGGGTCGCCGCCCTGCTTGCCGCTCATGCCGCTCCAGGCGGCAACGGTCTCCCTCGTGCGCTCGGCGTAGTCGTCGATGCTCGGCTCGGCGAAAGTGGTGGAGCCGGCGGTGAGCAGTTCGGTGCGAAAGAAGCCCGGCTCCACCAGCATGGTGCGGATGCCGAACGGGGCGATCTCGGGGGCCAGCGACTCGATCCACCCTTCGACGCCGAACTTCGCCGCGGCATACGCGGTGCAGAACATGCCACCGGCAATCCCGGCGGTCGAGGAGATGGTGAGCAACAGACCCGAGCGCTGCCTGCGCATCGCCGGCAGCACGGCGCGCGCGACGCTCATCGGGCCGAATAGCAGCGTCTCGATCTGGTTGCGGACCTGCTGCGGGCTCAGTTCCTCGAAGAAGCCTGCGTAGAAGTTGCCCGCGTTGTTGACCAGGACGTCGATGCGTCCGAACCTCGCGACGGCGGCCTCCACTGCGGCCTGCGCGTCTTCGGGCCGGGTGACGTCGAGCTTGACGCTCAGCAGGTTGGCGTGATCGCCGATGGCCTCGGCGACCTTCGCCGGATCGCGGCCGGTGGCCACTACGGCATGGCCCGCGGCCAGGGCCGCCCTGGCGATGTCGGTGCCCAGCCCCCGGCCCGCGCCGGTGACGAGCCAGATTTTCCTGTCGGTCATGGGGATGTTCCTTTCGGTGACTGCCAGTGTCTGCCCGAGGCCCACCGACCCGTTTGCCGAAAGCACGCGTGTTCTTGCCTGAAACGACGGAACTGCGGCAGAAACGCGGATCGGGCGAAATGCGCGAGCTAGACTTTGTTCGGGCACCCGCGAAAGGATTCAAATGGAAGCGCCACCGCTGACGCAGCAAGACGGATCGGCAGTCCTGAGCGACCTGGCCAAGGCAGTCGGGCGCTTTGCAGAAAATGACGGCGACTGCATCACCGCCATTCCGGAACTCACGCTGCACCGGCGCAGCGCCACGACCGAACCCGTGCATTGCATCTATGGCTTCGGCGTGGGAATCACCGTCAGCGGAAAGAAGCGGGTTGCGCTCGGCGAAGAGGTTTTCGACTATTCCGCGGGCCAGTCGCTGCTGACCACGCTCGATCTCCCGGTGGTCACCCATGTCACGCAGGCCAGCAGCGCGAAGCCCTTTCTGGGCCTGATGCTCAGGCTCGACTCGCGCGCCATCGTGCAGGCGGCGGCCGAGATGGCGCTGCCCCAGCCGTCAAGGGACTGCAGCTATCGAGCCATGTCGCTCGGCGATCTCGACCCGACGCTGCTGGGCACGGTGACGCGGCTCGTCGAACTGCTCGCCGAGCCCAGGCTGATTCCCCAGATCGCTCCGCTGCTCCAGCAGGAAATCGTCGTTCGCCTGCTCGCCGGACGCCATGGCCCGCAGTTGCAGCGCCTGGTGGCCGTCGGCTCTCCAGGCCAGCAGGTGGCGCAGAGCATGGCCTGGCTCAAGATGAATTTCACGCGGCCCGTGCTCGCGGACGACCTGGCCGCCTCGGTGCACATGAGTCCGTCGACGTTCCGGCAGCACTTCCGTGCCGTGGCGGGCATGAGCCCCATGCAGTACCTGAAGCAGCTGCGCCTGCAGGAGGCCCGGCAACTGATGCTCAACCAGGGCATCGATGCCGGCACCGCGGGAATACGCGTGGGCTACGAGAGCGCTTCGCAGTTCAGCCGGGAATACGCCCGCCTGTTCGGTGCGCCGCCGCTGCGCGACATCAGGCGGATGCGGGAAGCCGCCTGAGAGCAACGGGGTGAGGAAGACCCGGACACCGGGGCCTATGCAGCGCCCCATCCACCGCCGATGGCCTTGTACAGGTTGACCATGTTCACCGCGGCCTTGAGCTGCAGCTCGATCAGCTGCTGCTGCTCGGCATAGAGCTCGCGCTGCGCGTCCTGGCTGGAGAAGTAGTCTTCCATGCCGCTGCGAAAGCGCGTACGCGAAATGCTCGCCACCTTCTCCAGCGCCTGCACGCGTGCCTGCTGCGCCTCGAGCTGCGGCGTCAGGTGGTCGTCGGCGATCAGCGCGTTGGCGGTTTCGCGAAGAGCCACTTGCGCCGCGGACTCGTATGAAGCCATCGCCGCGGCCAGCCGCTCTTCGCTGGCCGTGACGTTGGCGGACCGGCGGCCCCAGTCGAACAGGGGCAGCGACACGCCCAGCACGCCCGCCCAGCTGCTGTTGCTGCCGCTGAGCAGTGTCGACAGTTCCCTGCTCACGCCGCCGGTGAGCGCGGTCAGCGAGATGGTCGGCAGCATGGCCGCCTTGGCCGCGCCGACTCCCGAGTTGGCGGCCTCGACGCGCGCATAGGCCGCCAGCAGGTCGGGCCGGCGCTGCAGCAGGCTCGACGGCATGCCGGGCGCGACCTGTGCGGTGGAGCGCTGCGGCCAGGGCCGTGCGGCGCCCGTGTCCGGCGGCACGGATTCGCCCACCAGCACGTTCAGCCCCTGCAGGTCCTGCGCGACGCGCATGCGGTATTCCTCCTGCCGCACGCGGGCGTTCTGCAGCAGCGACTGCGCGCGGTACACATCCAGCTGCGCGGCGCCGCCGACCGCCTTGGCGCGGCCGATCATGTCGGCATTGGCGGCCAGCCCGGCCGCGTTGGAATCGGCCATGCTCAGCAGGGCGCGGTCCGCGCGCAGCGTGAGATAGGCATTCGACACCTCGCCCACCAGGTTCATGCGCGCCGCCGCGTAGTCCCTGTCGCCGGCATCGGCCAGCGAGCCACCCTGCTGCGCGCCGCTCTGCTGGCGGCCGAAGAAATCGAGCTCGTACGAGGTCACGCCGGCCTGGACGTCGAAGCTGTTGGAAACGCTTCCGTCCGACGGCAGGTTGCCCACCGGGCTGAGCGAGCCCTGCGGCGTGGTCTGCGCGCGCTGGGCGTGGGCCGACAGCCCCAGCGGCGGGAACAGCGATGCGCGGCTCGCGGCATACACGGCCCGCGCCTCGCGCGCCTTCGCCGCGTAGACGCGCAGGTCGCGGTTGCGGGACAGCGCGGTGGAAATCAGGCCGCGCAGTTCGTCGTCCTGCACGAAGCCGCGCCAGTCCACCGGCTCCGCGGCCGGCCTGGCCGCACCGGCCGGCCATTGCGACGGCATCGTCAGATCGGGCTGCTTCATCGGCGGCGTGAGATTGCACCCGCTCACCACCAGCAGGACGCACGCAGCCAGCACCAGCAATATCAGCCGCAGACTGAGGCGCACGAAGCCTGCGTCGGGCGAGCGGAAGCCCGCGCTCGCGAACAGGGCCGAAGCAGCCCGCCACGGCCGTACCTGGACGGCGACATGGCTAGGCACCACGTTGAACACATGGCTCACCAGATGCTCGCGCTGCGCCTCGGTGCCCGCGAACCGCAGCTCGGCGCCGGCGGAGCTGCGCCCCGCGAGAAGGGCCGGGAGCCAGCCCACGGGATCGACGTAGACCTCCAGCGGCTGGCCGACGCGCAGGCGCTTGAAGAGGCTGCCGCCCTCGAGCAGCGCACCATCGGCCGCGATGTTGACGAAGCGCGAGTCGCCCTCTCCCGCTGCGGTCCGGACCCGGGTGCGGGCGCGCCACGGGAAGCGCTCCTCCTGCTCCGGCCGCGGCAGGTCGACGCAGGCCATGAGCGCCCCCAGGCACAGCACCAGCGCGATGCCGGTCCACACGAGGTTGAGTTCGTCGCCGGGCGTCAGCGCCGCGCCGCCCAGGGCCGCCGATGCTCCGCCGCCCTGCAGCGCCACGAACAGGCCGCCGAAGACGGCGACCAACTTCCAGTGCACGACCGTCCTGGAGCGGTCGAGCCCCTTCGCCGTCACCTTGAACGGGTGGCCGAAGGGCCGCAGCATCGCGCTGACCAGCGTGCCGGTGACGGCCATCGCGGCCACCAGCTGGCTGACCTCGCTGAACACGGGCAGGCAGCGGCGCTGGCTGATCCAGTAGCTGTAGGCCCAGAACATCATGAGCGGCGGCAGGCCGTAGGCGGCAAAGGCCTGCGGCGTGGCGTGGAAGGCCGAGACGCCGGCATACCAGTACAGCACCGGCGCCAGCATGATCAGCGCCATGAAGGGCTTGCCCAGCCAATGCAGCAGCCCGTGCAGGAAGTGCAGCCGCGCCGAGAGGCTGTAGCCCGCGCCGCGCAGCGGCCCGTTGGGCAGCAGCGCGAGCTGCACCGTGCCCAGGCACCAGCGGCTGCGCTGGTTGATGTAGTCGACGATGCTCTCGGCCGACAGCCCGTTCGACAGCCGCTCGCCCAGCCAGCGCGTGACGTGGCCGCGCCGCAGCAGCAGATAGGTGGTGTGGATGTCCTCGCACACGCTGCCGACCGGGAAGCCGCCCGCGGCGGTGATCAGGTCTCGCCGCACGATGAACGAGGTGCCCACGCAGAAGGCGGAATCGGCCGCGTCCTTCGCCGGCTGCAGCACGTCGAAGAACACGCGCTGCTCGTCGACCCAGCTGTCGGTGGCGCGCAGGTTGTGCTGGATGGGGTCGGCGTTGTAATAGAACTGCGGCGTCTGCACCAGGCCGACGCGACGGTCCTCGAACAGCCCGAGCATGCGATAGACGATCTCGCGCTGCGGCGCGAAGTCCGCATCGAGCACGAGGATGAAGGGCGCGTTCGTCACGTCGGCCGACAGGCGCAGCCCGTTGTTGAGGTTGCCGGCCTTGGCGTGGCTGTTGTCGGGCCGCCGCGCGTAGTGCACGCCCCTGCGTTCGCAGTAGTCGCGCAGCCAGTCGCGCCGGGTGTCGTCGAGCACCCAGACCTTCAGTTGCGGATAGTCGATGGCCTGGGCGGCGATGATGGTCTTCTCCAGCACCGCCAGCTCTTCGTTGTACGTACAGATGAACACGTCCACCGCCGGCACCTGCTCGCCGCGGGCACGCAGCGCGGCTTCGCCCCGGTCGGCCTGCGGCCGGTTGTCGCGGCGCCTCACCAGCATGTGGATGGACATCAGCGTGTAGACGATGGCTGTCAGCTCGAAGCAGAGGAACACCCAGGCAAAGAGCGTTCCGAAGCCGAGGTCCGACGGCGGCATGGTGGCGACCACGCGCCAGACCGCATAGCGCAGCAGGAGCAGCGCGGTCAGCGCGCCGAACAGCATGCGATGCGAGATGCGTTCGACGCTGGCCCGGCTCATCAGGAGCAGCGCGATCCCCGCGATCAGTGCGTTGAGCTGGAATTCCGGTGTGGCGATCAGGCTGGACATGATGGAGTGGCTTCCGATGCGGCGGTCTTGCCGGTGAAGGGGTTGAAACCCGTGGCGGCCAGGGCAATCCAGGCAGTCGCGCCAAGGTGCGGCCAGTGGTAGTAATAGAAGTCCGCGCCGGCCGAGTCGGGGCCGATGGCCAGGCCGGTGGAAATGCGGGAGGCCGGCGTCGCGTAGTACAGCCCGTTGCCGGCGCGCTGCGATGCGAGCAGCTGCCACAGGGCCTCGGGCGCCGAACCCTTGCGCGCCACCAGCGTGGCGGCGGCTTGTGCGCTGCCCTCGGTCCAGATGCCGTCGGGGTTGCGCGAGAAGCCGTAGCCGGCTTCGAAGCGATGGTGCTTCTCCACCCATTCGAGCCCCCTGGTCCAGGCACACGAACCCTCGGGCGCGGCCAGCAGCGGCCACAGTTGCGCATCCAGGCCGGAGCTCTCGGTGGAGAGGGTCGCGCCGTCTTCCTTGGTGCCGATGTAGAAGCGCTGCTCCTGGGGGCTCCACATGCGGCTCACGAAATCGAGCGCGGTGCGTGCCTGCCGATGCTCCGGCGCGTCCCGCTGGCCGCCGGCGCGCGCCGCCCAGGCGGCCGCCATTGCGATGTCGATGTTGTGCTCGGTGGATTTCCAGGTCTGCGCGCGCTGTGCGTTGTCCCAACCGTAGCGGCCGCCGTTGTAGCCGTCCTGGCCGTTCCTTGCGCGCGTGTTCTGCTCGGTCCAGGCCAGCAGCTTGCGCGCGGTCTCCAGATAGGCCGAGGCCGAGGTCGACGAGGGCTCGGCCTGGAACAGGTTCAGCATGAGCAGCGCGGCCCAGGCCACGTTGCCGGTGGCGGTGCTGACCTGGTAGGCGTCGGCAATCCATTGCTTTCGCTGCGCGTCCCAGCGACCGGGCAGCGCGGGCTTTTCCTCGGCCACCGGTCCGGCGCGGTAGGCGTTGCGCACGCGCCCGTCGGAAAAGCCCTGGTCATGCGCGACGGCGCGCACCACGGCATCGCCGATGCGCCTTGCTGCGGCACGCTCGCCGCAGGCCAGCAGCGCGATGCCGGCCACGGCGTTGTCGTAGGTGAAGCCGGCGCCCGCCAGCGCGGGCTCGAACGGCGGCTCGCCGCGTCCGGCATCCGCCGGCCTGTAGCTCGCGAGGAACAGCGGCCCGGAAGTGACGCCCGCCTGGTCGTGCGAGACCGCGCGACGCAGCCCCTCGCAGCTCTCGCGCGCGAGCGCCTGCTGCGTGGCGCCGGCCTGCGGCGCCGCGGTTGCAGCCGCGGCGCAGGCCAGCGCCGCAGATACGGCAGCGCATCGCACCCGCGCGCGGGAGAAGACAGAGATCGCAGAGATCGGCATTGCGTGCTCTCTGGGGAATGGAGATGAGCGAAGCGCCCGCACTCAGGTCCTGAGGCTGGCCGAGACCACCTTGCCCGGCACGCAGAGAGTCTGCTGACGGGCCGGGGACTGCTGAGACTGGCCGTCCTCGATGCGTGCCACGGCGTAGATGGAGCCCTGCTCGGCATAGGGGAAGGGCACGCTGTACGTGCTCTGCAGCGCGTCGGAGGCCACGGGCAGCAGCTGCTCGACGCGCGCGGGCATCGCGGCCGTGTTCTCGCCGATCTTCACGTCGAGCACCGAGCCGATGCTCAGGCGCTTGGCCAGCCGCGCGGGAAACACCGCGACGACGCCGATCCGGCTGCAATCGGTGACGCGCACCAGCGAAGCGCCCGCCGTGACATACGCGCCCTCGGGCATCAGCACGGTATGCACCAGCCCCGGCTGCGTCGCCGTGACCTGGTACGCGGCGAGCTTCTCGACGCGGTGGCGCTCGTCTTCCTCGAGTTGCGTGATCTGCTTGAGCTGCTTCACGATGGCGGAGCCGTCCTGCTGGGCCCGGTCGATGCTGTTGCGAAGCGCTTCGCGCCGGCTCGTGAGCGTCTGGAACAGGTTGTTGCCCCCGGTGCCCACGAAGGCGCCCTGCCCCGCGCTCACCACGGTCTGCGCCTGTCCGGCGAAGGCCTGCTCGGCCACCGCCGCGTTGGCGCGGGCAGTGCTCAGCTGGGCCTCGGCCGCGTTCATCACCTGCTCGCTGATGGCACCTTCCTTCAGCAGCGCCTCGCTGGTGCGAACCTTGTTCTCTTGTTCGGCCACGACGCTGTGCGCGACGTCGCGCTGGCGCTGGGCGATTTCCCACGAGTCCCAGGTCTGGGCCAGCGAGGCCTGCCGGTGAACCTGCGCCTGCTGGCCCACGGACCTCATCTCCTGGCTGTCGGCCTTGAACTGGTTGCCCAGCTGCGACAGCTGGCTCTGCAACGCCAGGCGCTGCGTCGTGAGCGTGGTGAGGATCTCCTGGCTCACCGTCGGATTGCGCACCGTCGCCACCAGCGAGCCCGGCGCCACCGTGTCGCGCGAGTGCACCGCCATCTGCGTCACCACGCCGCTGATCGGCGAGGTGATGAGCCCCACCGGAGCCTGCAGCACGGCCCGCGTCGCCTGGGCCGACAGCAGCGGCGCGACGAGGGTCGAGATCATGAGCCACAGCACGAACGCCAGCAGCGCATAGCCCGCGAGCTTCGGGACGAAGGCGCCCCGCTGCCGGCTTCGGCCGCGCGTGGCCCGAACGCGGCAACCCGGATCGGACGAAGATGAAATTGGTCTGGACAGTCGCATAGCCACCCCTTGAAAACGTCGATGGCGCGCCGGTGCGGTGCGCCCTCAGGTGTTGAAAGAAAGAGACCCGATCCCAGTCCTCCACCGGTCCACGGATTTGCAGCGCGCCTTGTTTTTCATGCTGCAACGCAATAAAGGTACGTCCTAAGCTGAGTCCTTTCTGCTTCGGTGAGAAACAAGATGTGCAAACTTCCCATCTAATTTGTGAGCGCAAACCGGCATGAAGTCCTACATCGGTTCCGAGGCGGGAGGGATTGACAGCACGGGGGTGCGCAGGCAAGCCGAGGCATCGCGCGATCCCCGTTTGTCAGGGAGTTCGCGGGCCCGGTCTTTCAGGAGTGCGATGGATGTCGTTCTTCGGCGCGCGACGCCGAAGGCCGCTCGAGCGGCTGCGCGGTCAACACGCGGTAACGATATAGCCGCGAACGGTCATGGCCACAACAACACAGCGGCCGGCATGCGCCGGCCATTCACCGAAGTGGTGCCGCGCGCGCGATCGCAGCCGCTGCGGCAGTGCATCGGCTGAATGCTGGCGGGGTTGTCATGAAAGGAAGAAAGAAGCGCTGCCGTCCATCGGCAGGCACTTCGCCGGGCGAGCGTGCCCGGGAAGGAATTGCGCGGTGTTGCGCAAGGGTCGCCACGGTCCGGCAACGCCTCGGCGCCTTCGCACCGATCGACGTTGCCTGCGTGCCCGCGTCGCTCAGTCGCGATCTTCGTAGTAGCGGCGGTGCTGCTCGCGCTCCCATTGCCGGCGGCGCCATTCACGGCGCTCCGCGCGACGCTCTTCCCAGCGCTGGGCACGGCGCTCCTCCCAGCTGGGCTCGTAGTAGACAGGCGCCGGAGTGGAATACACAGGGGCGGGCTGGTAATAGGTCGGAGCCGGCCGCGAGTAGACAGGAGCCGGTTCGTAGTAGACCGGTGCGGGCTCGGTCACGACCACGCCGGGCACGTTGATGCCGACGGACCAGCTTGTGCCGGCATTGGCGGATGCCGCGACGGACAAGGCACCGGCGGCAATGAAACCTGCGGCAACCAGCTTGAGCATGGATCGGGAAAAAGTCATTTCTTTCATCTCCTGGAGGACGGAAAACAGCCTCTGATGCACCACCAACGCCCGGGCCTGCGGAGCGGCGCACATCGCTACGGTGAAGAACGTTCCCAAATGTCACGCGCGACGGCGAGAGGCCGATGTCTATACTTGCGCCCGTCATGCCGCGAGACGGCGTGATCGGGTTTAGCAGCTCGAAGAAGCTCTTGGAAGCAAGCTCTTGGAGATCATTCATGGCTAAATCCGCTCGCGCGCCCTCGCGCCCTCTTCAACACGCCCCGGAATCGCTCGCACTGCAAGCAGGCGATGACATCGCGAGCATTCGCGAGGTGCACTGCGCATACGCGTGCCTCGAGAAGCTCATCGTCGCCCGGCATGTGAGCGACTGCGAAGAGGTCTATCCGACACGCTCCGAACTCGGCGCGCTGGTCCGACTCATCAACGAGGAACTGCATCGGCGCATCGAAGCAGCTGAAGGCACCATCGGCTCGCTGCGCGAGAGTTGCGCGGCCTGAAGGCCGCTGCGCCATTCAGTTCCCGGGCTCCCACGAACATGGGAGATCGCTCGCAAACCCTCGGTTGACAGATCGAGCACGGGCGCACACTGCGACTTCATTCAAGCGAGCGAGGAGACAACATGAAGAAGATCGCAGTGCTGATGGCCGCCCTGTGCCTGAGCCTGGGCGCGTTCGCGCACTCGGGCGGAACGGACAAGAACGGCTGCCATCGCGACCACAAGACCGGCGGCTATCACTGCCACTGACAAGCGGAGATGCAACGATGAGATCGATCATTGTCCTGGCCACCGCCCTGGCCGTTTGCATGCCTGCGTTCGCCAGAGGCGGTGGTGGCGGCCACGGTTCCGGAAGCCATGGCTCGCACTCGGCCAGCCACGGCTCGGGCGGCAGCCATTCGATCAGCGGCTACACCAGGAGCGACGGAACCCATGTAGCGCCGAGCCACGCGACCAATCCGAACGGCACGAAGGCGGACAACTGGTCCACCAGGGGCAACGTGAATCCGTATACCGGCAAGGCGGGGGCGAAGCCGGCTAGCTAGTTAGTTGAAGAACCGCGCGGTCATCGGGGGCCCGGAAACTGAAAAGCCCCTGATTCAATCAAGAATCAGGGGCTTGGAAGTGGTGGCTGGGGCTCAATCCCAACGCCGATCTCAAGCAAGCCGTCAAGAAGCGCGCCTCTGCCCGCAGGAAGTTGCAGTTGGTCAAGGCCGCCGCAAGGAACTTGAGCAGCCTGCTGCGCAAGCCCGAACGCATCAGGAGCTACTTCGAACACAAGCTAGTCCGCCATGCGGCCTGATTCAAGTTTATTCATGCCGGCTCAATAACACGAACAACGAGATCGCGGCGGAGGTGATTGGGCCGGAGCGGCGCCGACGCTGGTACAGCGAGAAGCGGATTGAGATCTCTCTTGGCTCTCTCAGCCCTTTCGAATATCAGGTGAGCCTTGAACTTGCCACATAAACCAGTCCAAGTTTTCATCCGCACCCTCAAATTAACACTCAGTTCGATCTCAGCTTCTTGCGCGGTCTGTCAAGCGCCTGAAAGAACTCAGAAGGCTGCATTTCCAGGGTTGCAATGATCTTGAGGATGTTGATGAGCGCGAGATTATGTTCGCCTCGCTCTATGCCGCCAATGTAGCTGCGGTCGATTTCACACGCGTCGCCGAATGCCTCTTGAGAATAGCCGAGTTCCTTTCTGCGCTGACGTACCGCTTCGCCAAAAAGTACGAGCTCCGGCACTTTTTTCCTGGTAGCTGAAACCCTGTTGACCATTTCGAGATGGTCAGTATTACGTGGATAAAGCACCACGGGATAAAATAACACGGGATATGATTACCATAGCGAGGTGAACTAAATGTCTTTGACATTGCTCCCGTCGCCGCTGCCGAGCGTGCGAGCAGTGCGGCTTCCCGCTTCTGCGTTACCTACGAGGCCGCAGCATCCAGCACCTGCGGCACGCAGCCTGTCACTGGCAAACAGGGGGGCGCAGGTGAGAGCGCTGCGTATGGCGGCAGGAATGTCTGCGGGGCAGCTGGCCTTGGCGGTGGGAATTTCTGCTTCGATGCTCTCGCGCATTGAGCGCGGGCTGGTCTCGCCTTCGGTGGAGACGCTGGAGCGACTCGCGCAAGGCCTGCACGTGCCGGTCTCGCGCTTCTTCAGCGATCAGGCGCGGCGCACGGATTTCTGCCATGTGCGGGCAGGACACGGTGTACTGGTCGACCGCATCGGCGCGGTGGCGGACTACCGCTACGAGCTGCTGGGCCACCTGCTGTCGGGCAACATCTTCGTCGAGCCGTATCTGGTCACGCTGCTTCCGGGCGCCGATCCCTACGTGACTTTCCAGCATCCTGGGTTGAAGTTCCTGTACTTCCTTTCCGGGGAGGTGCGCTACCGCTACAGCGCCAAGGTAGTGGAGGTGAGGGCAGGGGACGCGCTGCTGTTCGATGCGACTGCGCTGCACGGCATCGAGGCGATCGAGGTTCCTCCGGTTTCGTACCTGTCGGTGGTGTTCACGCTGCGGGAGTAGACGGCTCGCGGCGACGCCGTCGTGCCGCGAAGCGGATGCACGGTCGAGCGGATCGCTCGCGCATTTATTGCTTCATGCCGGATTGTCCCTTCCTAGGTGTTCGGCATGCCGAACACAGATGCACCACAAGCGCCTGCCAGTAATTGCGGCTTCCTCTGTTGAAAACGGTGAAGAGATCGTGGATGTGTCTCGTGCAGCGCTTCTGTGCGAGCGGGAGGTAGGTCAGCGTCAACTAGCCTCGAAGTGATGTTTGTGGCGCCACGCGGAGACTCCGGGGGGCAGAGTCCTTGTGCGGCTATGAGGGCAGGATAGACTGCCGTCAGACATTGTTAACAGCCATGGCGTTGCGATGACCAAGACCTCTCGATCGAGCGTGATTGGGGCCCGGGTGTCGGCCGAAACGCGGACACGGTTTGCTGCGCTCGCGGCACATCATCAACTGACTGAGGCCGGCTTGCTCGCCAAGCTCGTCGACGAGGTTCTGCGCACCAATGTGCCCTCGACCACGGTGTCGTCCTCCACACATACCCCGAGCGCTCCGGACATCGGCCGTCTTTCCGAAGATCGCATCACCCTGCGGCTTCTTGCGGGCGACCGCGTCCTGATTGCTGAGCGGGCCGAAGCCCGGGGCATGAAGCCTGGCAGCTATCTCGCCATGCTGATTCACAACCATGTGCACGGACCCATGGTGCTGCCACTGAAAGAACTCGCTCAGATCAAGGCGACCTGCGCTCAGCTGGCCGCGTTCGGACGGCAGTTCCGTATGTTCGGCTTGCCGAACACCGTCACGCAGCCGCAGGCCTGCGAGATCATTGATGCACTCGCGCTGGCCCGACGGGAGGTAGCACAGGCGCGCGTGGCCGCCACCGCTATCGTGCAGCGCAACCTGATCAGCTGGGGGACCCACAGCCGCGAGGTGCTCCGTGCCTAAGCAGACGCTGCGGCTGGCACGCGGCGGCCATCAATCGACCAATGGCGTACGCGACATGGCGCTGGACATCGTGAGCTACGGCCGACGCGGACCCAGTGGTACGCTGCGCTTCGGGACTGGCGAGATCGCGCAGATCCGGCGTACGGTGGGACGCACGCCCGAGGTGTTGGTGAAGGTCTCCGGCGGCGGGCGTGACACCGGTGGTGTCGAAGCGCACCTGCGCTACATCAGCCGGCATGGGAAACTGCCCCTCGAGACCGATGAAGGGCCCGCCATGCGGGGCCATGGTGCCCCCAAAGAGATCGTCACCGACTGGCAGTTGGACCTGTGCAGGAGCCAGTACAGGCCCAAGCCGGCTCCAGGCCAGAAGGACATCCGCCCGAAGCTCGCCCACAATATCGTGCTGTCGATGCCGCCGGGCACGCCGCCGGGAAAGGTGCTTGCGGCGGCGCGCGTGTTCGCGCGGGAGAACTTTGCGCTCCAGTACCGGTACGCCACGGTGCTGCACACCGACCAGCCACACCCGCATGTGCATCTCGTGGTCAAGTGCGAGCACGAGTTCGAGCCCGGCAAGCGTCTCTACATCCGCAAGGAGATGCTGCGCCAATGGCGTGAGCAGTTCGCCGCGCTGATGCGGGAGCAGGGCGTGGCGGCCAACGCGACGCCGCGGCAGGTGCGCGGGCAGATCCGCAAGCCGCTGATGGACACCATCCATCATCGCCTGCGTGCGCTTCGCGCGTTCGGGCGACTGGCGCCGGCCGAGCGGGCAGGTCGGCGGTCACCGAAGACTTCGAGTTTCATGCGGGCCAAGCTAGGGGCCGTGCTGCGGGCTTTACAGACAAAGCGAGACACCCTCGATGCCGGCAGAGATGAGATGCGGCGCACGCGGCAGGAGGTGGTGGCAGACTGGCAGGCGGCCGCTGATACGCTGAGAAGGCAGGGTCAGGTCGAGTTGGCCGAACGCGTGGAGCGCTTCATCGAGCGCATGCCGGCTGTGCAGACCGACGGGCGGCGCATGGCGGAGCGCTGGAAGGATGCGGAACGAAGTCGAACGCAGCAACGTACAGATGTCAAGTCACCTGGAGCGCACTTTCGGTGAGCGAGGAACTTACGCAGCGGCCGACGAAGCTTGACGTCGGGAAATGGTTCTGCGCGTTGGCGGGTGCTACGACTTCGCTGAGGGCGCTCTTGGGGGCCGGCGTGTGGGTCTCGCCGACCGCGACAGCAAGCATTGTTTCATTTGCCCGAATTGCTTCTCGCAGGCCGCAATGACGAAACACAATGCCCGCGCGCCATGCCGCCCGACGCTGTGCGACTTGCTCACGTTTCGACCATCGATGCCTGTCTGGCCTCGCTACATGACGGGCCGACCGTGCCGCGTCTGCCGGACACAGGCCAAGTCGGTGATGCCAATCGGTGAGCCCAGCCGCGACCTGACTGCCTGCACGTGACGCGGCGATGGCGGCGGCCTTGCCGTATGAGCGGAAATTTCCATCGGCATTTATGCACCACATGCCGCGCAACGAGGGTGGATTGGGTGTGCCTTTGAGCACCGTCGCACTCTCATGCGGCTGGCGTTCCAGGTAAGTCGCTTGGCAAAAACGGTTCTTGTTCGAGGCGCGGTCCGCGTCTGTTTCTGGTGAGTCTTACGCAGCGCACGTATGAGTGCGAGCGGATGCGCAATAACGCTGGTCTTGCATTCGGCTGCAGCCCTGGTGCGGTGTCGTCGTCTGGGAGTGTGGCCACTGATGCCGAAAGGTAGAGGTTGTCTACTGTGAAAGTTGTTAGTTGTCAGAAGTCGTGAGTCGTCGCATGCTCAACGTGCATCCACGCGGAAGACGAGTCTTAAGAGGCCCTCGATACGGCCGCAATGCTGATCAAGTCAGGATGGGTTTGCTGCTGGTTTCGGCGCCGGTGCTGCTGCTGCCCGGATTCTTCAAGTCAGAGATTCGCCGTCGGTACTCAGCTAGCTGCTTGAAGGCTCGAACCAGCTTCAAGGAGTTGTCATGCATTTTGGACCCCATTCCAGTCACCGCCGTGTTGACCTTTCGAGCGTGGAAGGGCCCGAGTTCTTTCGCATGCACGATGTGATACGCATCACCGCGCTGAGCCGCGCGACCCTATATCGCAGGATTGCTGAGGGCAAGTTCCCAGCTCCTGTGCACTTGGGTGGACGCGCCTGCGGATGGCCTCGTGCCGCGTTGCAACGCTGGGTAGATGATCCGGAGGGGTACTCAGATGCCCACGGGCCGGCCGACCTCAATACTGGAGCCTGACACGCGCCCGCGGTCCGACGACTTCTACCGGGCAGTTAAGAATCCAGCTGCTATGACCCCTGAAGACTGAGAGCTGCCAGCGATATGCCCGGCAATGGACGACCGCTGTGATCGAAAGCGGACTGTAGATCATCGCTGGATCGCCGTTGCTAGCCTAAAACGTGGCCCAGCTTGGGCTGTCAAGGTCGTGCTCTTCCTAACGGGCAACAGCGGGGAAGCTGTCTGGTCCACTGCTTCTTGAATTTTTCGCCATAGACGCTCGATGAGCCGAGCGACAGCCAGGGTTTCGTCGGTCCGTATTGCCTATTCTTACTGTGTCAAAAGAGTAGCTTTGCGCTTGCCCTTAAGCAGCAGGGCATTGCCCGAGACGAGCGAGCAGCCGGTATCTCAGTCGGGGCGCAGTGTCGTGATCGACATCGCCACGTGGCGCTGTGCGCACAGGACTGCCGCGGGGGATGTAATCCTCGGGGAGGGCAGGCACTTGGCGTTCGATGAAGTCTTTTTGCCGACAGACTTGTCGACGATCAGGCGTTCAGCCATCAAGAACCCATAGGCCACGATGCTCGAGGCGGCATGGTGGTGGAATCCCCGCCAACCTCTGCCCTCTTAGTCGCCGAGACCCAGCCTGCTAGTGCATGACGAGTGGCGTGACCTGCCGGGCAGCGAGCCCTTTCCGCCCCACTTGTCGATGACGGTGGACGCGCGCTACGCCCACGTGGGCACCAACATTGGCGCCCCTTCGATGCAGGCGGTGCACGAGGCGCCGGACGGCACGCAGGTCCGCTGGACGCTGTACGACGCCGTGATCCGGGACAACGGCTTCGAGGCCGGCATTTCCGCGCCCTATGCCTCCGAGCTCGGGGCCGGGCGCTGGAAGGTGAGGGTGGTCGCGCGCTGACCGGGTGCGCCGTCGCTGCCCTCAGAAGGGCTCGACGGGCAGCGCGCGCTTGTGTGCGCTCTTGCGATGCGTGGAAAGAATGACGCGGCGCGCCTCGGCCGACACCGGCTTGCCTTCGAGGAAGTCGTCGATCTGCTCGTAGGTGACGCCGAAGGCGTCCTCGTCGGGCTTGCCCGGCACCAGCGATTCGAGGTCGGCGGTGGGCACCTTGTAGACCAGCGCGTCGGGTGCGCCCAGCAGCTGCGCCACCGCGCGCACGCGACGCTTGTTGAGGCCGGTGAGCGGCGTGATGTCGGCCGCGCCGTCGCCGAACTTGGTGAAGAAGCCCATCAGCGCCTCGGCCGCGTGGTCGGTGCCGATGACGATGCCGTCGTGCGCGCCGGCCACCGCGAACTGCGCGATCATGCGCTGGCGCGCCTTGATGTTGCCCAGCACGAAGTCTTCGTGCGCGGCGTCGCGGAACGTCAGGTCGCCGGCCTTCAGCGCCGCGAGCATGCCGTCGGCGGCGGGGCGGATGTCGACGGTGATGGTGCGGTCGGGCTTCATCACCTTGAGCGAGGCCTGCGCCTCGGCTTCGTCCTTCTGCACGCCGTAGGGCAGGCGCATCGCGATGAAGGTGGCGCCGTAGCCCGTGGCGCGCAGCTTCTCGACCGCGCGCTGCGCGAGGCAGCCGGCGGTCAGCGAATCGACGCCGCCGCTGATGCCCAGCACCAGCGTCTTCAGGCCGGTCTGCTTCAGGTAGCCGGCGAGAAAGTCGACGCGCCGCTCCAGCTCGCGGGCGGCATCGAAGACGGGCGCGACGTGCAGCGCCGCGATGATTTCGCGCTGCATATCGTCAACTGAGGACAGGTCGATGGGGGACAGGTCTGCACTCATGAGGTTGGTCTTCGTGTGAAAGAAATCAGAAGTCCACAAGGCTCAGGCCGATGCTGAGCACTGTGCGCTTGCGGTTGTAGTCCACCAGCGTGTCGCCATAGCCCGAGAACAGCTGCGTGTGGAAGCGCAGGTTGCTCTTGGTCGGGTCGCCGATCGCCTTGAGCCATTCGAGGCGGATCGAGCCGCGGCCGCTGTCGCGCAGGTTGTTGCGCACGGTCACGGCAAGCTGGTTGTCGCGGTTGAGGTTCCAGCGGCCGGTGATCTCGGCGCGGCCGTAGTAGTCGGCGATGTCGGGGTTGTCGTCCTTCGCGGCGCTCTCGGAGATGCGCTTCCAGATGCGGCCGGTGACGGTGAAGCGGTCGTCGAGTTCGGCGCCGCCCATCAGGTACACGCGGTTCCAGCTGCGCGACAGCGGCAGGCTCTGGCCGTTCGACTGGTGCACGATGCCCAGTCCCGAATAGCGCCAGCGCCATCCGCCCGGCAGCTTGAAGTCGGTCGGGTAGACGTACATCAGCTCCGGCTCGTGGTCGGTGGTGCGGAAGGGCCGCGAGATGGCGCCGTTGAACAACTGCCAGGTCGACTGCTGGCTGTAGGCGAACCACAGCGAGTCCTTCTTGACCGGGTCGTTCTGCGTGAGCATGCCCTGCGCGAGCTTGGTGCGCACCGACAGGCCGATGCGCATCTCGTTGGCCTGGTAGGCCACGGGGTCGGCGGTGTGGCCGGCCGAGGGCGAGGTCGGGGTCTCGGGCTTCTTGGTGGCGGCCGAGGCCGACACGTTCAGCGGACGATAGCCGCGGAAGCCGAAGGTGCCGCAGTCGGTGGCGTTCTCGAGTTCCCAGAAGCGCGAGAGCGCCGAGTACTGGCGGTCGCGGCAGCCTTCGGTGGTGGCCACCGAGACAACGCGCGTGGCGGGAACCGTGCCGTCCACCGGCGGCTGCGTGCTCGCGAGCACGGGAGGCGCCGGCGGCACCGCCGCCGCGGGCAGCGTCTGCTGCTGAGCCCAGCGGTCGAAGCAGGCCAGGCGCGCATCGTTGTTGGCGCCAAGCGCGGCGCACTGCTGCCAGGTGAGCTGCGAGTCGGCCAGCGGGCTCGCGGGCTTGTCCACGGCCTGTGCGTGCACCGCGCCGGCCGTGCCGCCCAGGCACGCCGCCACGGCTGCGAGCGTGCCGAGCCTGAAGCGGGATCGCGGGATGGTCTTCATCTTGGTCATGGCTTCTTTCCTTCCTGTGCCACTGTCTTGCTGAGCACGAACGGATGCGTGCTCTCGTCGGCGGCATTGCGCCACGTGCCCCTGAACTCGCGCCCGCACGAGCCGGTCTGCAGCTTGCCCGACCACACGCCGCTGATGGCGCGGCCGTCCTGCGACTCGTCGATGGAAAGCGCGCCTTCGTCGTCCACGTCGCCCGCGAGCTGCGCGACCGTGGCCTTCGCGGGGTTCGCACCGTTGCGCGTGATGGTGCCGCGCACGCCGTCGTAGTCGGGGTGCTTGCCGAGCTGCACGACGGCCACGGCGGGCAGGTTGTCGAAGCGCGCCTCCCAGTTGCCGTAGAGCGATTCCAGAGGCAGGTCGCGCGCGTCGGTGGGGCAGTCGGCGCTGCCGCCGCGCATCGAGGCGCAGCCCGAGAGAACGGCCAGGGCTGCGGCCAGCAGGGCGGTGGTCGCGGCGGTCTTCTTCATTGGCTTCGTCGTCGTCTTCGTCGTCGTCATCTTCATGGTGCCGAGGCTGCTGCGGCGGCCTTCGCGGCGCTGTCCTGCGCCTTGCGCGCGAACTCGGCGCGCAGCGCCTTGAGCTTCTCGCGCGGGTCTTCCTTGGTGGTGGCCTTGTCCAGGCCCATCTCGGCGATGAAGCGGCTCGGTATGCAGGGCACCATCTCGCGGCCCTGCTTGCGCTTCTTGGTCCAGCTCACCGCCAGGCTGCGCTGCGCGCGCGTGATGCCCACGTACATCAGGCGGCGCTCTTCCTGCAGGCGCTGCAGCGTGTCCTCGCTCACCTTCTGCTGGCGGCCGTTGTCGTCGTCGAGCTTGAAGGGCAGCAGGCCCTCGCTCACGCCGATGAGCATGACGTGCGGCCACTCGAGGCCCTTGGATGCGTGAAGCGTGGAGAGCGTGACCACGTCCTGGTCCTGCTCGCGCTCGCTGATGGTCGACAGCAGCGAGATGGTCTGCGCCACCTCGAGCAGGCTCTTGCGCTCGGTCTCGATGCCGCCGCTGTCGGCGCCCGAGGTGTCGTCGAGCGTGCCGCCGGCGCGCTGCGACATCCAGTCGACGAATTCCAGCACGTTGGTCCAGCGCGAGGCCGCGGCGGCTTCGCTGTCCTCGCCGTCGTACAGGTGCTTCTCGTAGTCGATCTCCTTCAGCCAGTCGAGCATGAAGGTGCGCGAGTCTTCCGCGCCCATGGTGCGGCGCGCGCGGTACTCGAGGTCGTTGATGTAGCGGCCGAACTCGTGGATGCCTTCCAGCGTGCGCTTGGGCATCACGCTGGGCAGCGAGGGGCTGAACAGCGCCTCGAACAGGCTCAGCTTGTACTGGCTCGCGAAGGTGCCCAGGCTCGCCAGCGTGGTGTGGCCGATGCCGCGCTTGGGCGTGGTGATGGCGCGCAGGAACGCCGGATCGTCGTCGTTGTTGACCCACAGGCGGAACCAGCCGCACAGGTCCTTGATTTCGGCGCGGTCGAAGAAGCTCTGGCCGCCCGAGACCTTGTACGGGATCTGCGCCTTGCGCAGCGCCTGCTCGAACACGCGCGCCTGGTGGTTGGCGCGGTAGAGGATGGCGAAGTCGCGGAATTCCTTGTACTGCTTGCCCTGCGTGGTGGCCTCGCCCGCGCGGATGCTGACGATGCGCGCCACCGCGCGCTCGGCCTCGTGCACCTCGCTGTCGGCGTCGACGATGCGCACCGGCTCGCCCTCGCCGAGCTCGGAGAACAGCGTCTTCGGAAAGAGCTTGGGGTTGGGCCCGATCACGTTGTTGGCCGCGCGCAGGATGGCGCTGGTGGAGCGGTAGTTCTGCTCCAGCTTGATGACCTTGAGCTTCGGATAGTCGACCGGCAGCTTGCGCAGGTTGTCCAGCGTGGCACCGCGCCAGCCGTAGATGGACTGGTCGTCGTCGCCCACCGCGGTGAAGTGGCCGCGCTCGCCGGCCAGGGCCCTGAGCACGTCGTACTGCGTGGCGTTGGTGTCCTGGTATTCGTCCACCAGGATGTGGCCCATCATCGCCTGCCACTTGGCGCGCACTTCCGGGAATTCGTAGAGCAGCTTCAGCGGCATGCCGATCAGGTCGTCGAAGTCCACGCTCTGGTAGGCCAGCAGCCGCTCCTCGTAGCGGGCCATGATCTTCGCGGTGATGCGTTCGTTGTCGTCGGCGGCCTGGGCCTCGGCCTGCGCGGAGTTCAGGCCCATGTTCTTCCACTTGCTGATGGTCCACTGCCAGATGCGCGCGGTGGCGATGTCGGAAGTGCCGCCGGCATCCTTCAGGATCTTCGTCACGTCGTCGGCGTCGAGGATGCTGAACGCCTTCTTCAGGCCGAGCACGCTGCCGTCCTCGCGCATCATGCGCACGCCCAGCGCGTGGAAGGTGCACACCACGACCTTGCGCGCGTCCTTGCCGATGAGGTGCTTCGCGCGCTCGCGCATCTCGGCGGCCGCCTTGTTGGTGAAGGTGATGGCCGCGATGCGCTGCGGCTCGATGCCCGACTGGATGAGCCGGCCGATCTTGTGCGTGATCACGCGCGTCTTGCCCGAGCCCGCGCCTGCGAGCACCAGGCAGGGACCGCTCATGTAGTTGACCGCTTCGAGCTGTGCGGGATTGAGACCGTGAGACATGGGAGAAAAAGAGAACCTGAAGAGGCCGTGAAGAACGCCGTTGGGAACGGCTGGCGCAAAAGCAAAGCGGCCAATGATACGGGTGCGGCCCCCGCCGGGTTTGTAGGCCGGGCACTCCGATGCGGCCCCTCGGGCGCCAAACGACAATGCACCGGTGCTGCCTGTATTCCTTGTTACTTTCCCTTTCTTCGCGTTGATCGCGGCCGGCTACGGCGCGGCCCGCGCCCGCATCCTGCCGCTGGACGCCATTCCCGGCCTCAACACCTTCGTGCTGTATTTCGCGCTGCCGTGCATGCTGCTGCGCTTCGGCGCGGGCACGCCCATCGGGCAGCTGCTCGACGGCAGCGTTGCACTGATATGGGGCATCTGCGCGCTGGCGGTGGTGGCGGGAGTGGTCGCGTTCACGCGTAATTCGCGCGTGGGCTGGAACGACGCGGCCTTCGGCGCGCTGGTGGCCGCGTTTCCGAACACCGGCTTCATGGGCGTGCCGTTGCTGGTGGCCATCCTCGGCGCGCAGGCGGCGGGGCCGATCATCATCACGATCGCGTTCGATCTCGTCGTCACTTCCTCGCTGTGCATCGCGCTGTCGCGGCTCGACGGGGCCGGCGGCGCCGGGCGGCACGGCGCCATGCTGGCGGCGCGCAAGGCGCTGCGCGGCATCGTGGTCAACCCGATGCCGTGGTCGATCCTGCTGGGCGTGCTGCTGTCGGCCGCGCGCTGGGCGCTGACGGGGCCCGTCGAGCGCACCATCGCCATGCTGGCCGATGCCGCCTCGCCGGTGGCGCTCTTCACTATCGGCGCGGTACTGGCCCGCTCGGCGCTGCTGGCGCGCGAGCACGACGCCAGCGCGGCGGTGGCCGAGGCCATGGGCGCCACCGGCCGCATGCCGGCGGCCAAGGCTCCGTGGGGCGACGTGCTGCCGGTGGTGGCGGTGAAGCTGCTCGCTCACCCGCTGCTGGTGTGGAGCCTGGGGCTCGGCGCCATCGCGCTGGGGCTGCCGCTGTCGCATGCGGCGCTGGTGACGATCGTGCTGGTCGCGGCACTGCCGAGCGCGAGCAACGTCTCGATGCTGGCCGAGCGCTTCGGCGCGGACAACGGGCGCATCGCGCGCATCATCCTGTGGACGACGGTGATCGCCTTCCTGAGCTTTCCGCTGGCGGTGAGCGCGCTGAGGTGAGGGTGAAGGGCTAGGGCGTCAGCACCCCGAGCTTGTACGGGTCGGCATCGGCGAGGCGCTCGCACTTCGAGAAGTCGCGGCCCTGGGTGCCGTCGCAGTAGTAGGTGTTGTAGACGCGGCCGAAGAGCGTGGGGCTTGCGGTGAAGAGCACGCCGTGGTCGGGCTGCCAGTTGTCTCTGGCGCCGTCCCTGGCGTTGTCTTTCGCGGGCGGAACGCTGGCTTCCACCGGCTTGGCCGAGGTTGGCATGAAATCGCTGAGCGTCTTGTGGGCGTCGTCGCCGCGCCAGCGCACCGCCAGTTCGGCGGCCGTGGGGCGCTGCGCCACCGGCAGCAGGACGCCGTTGACCTGCAGCCCGTAGCCGAAGCGGTGCGTCCTGCCGGCCAGGAAGGCATAGGCGCAGGCCGCCATGCACTGGCCCCGCACCTCGGTCTGCACGCCGCTCGCGCGGATGGCGTCGGCGAAGGCGCCGGCCGCTTCGGCGGTGCCGCCGAACGAGTCCTCGAAGACCACGGTGCTGATTGTTCCGCTGCCCAGCTGCTCGGTGAACTCCTTGATCATGGTCCCGTCGAGCATGCCCGACACCACGAGGCGACTGCCCTGCAGTTCCAGCTCGGCCGCCGACGAAGCCGGTGGCACGGCGAAGGAAAGGGCGACCAGGCACGATGCCAGCGAGAGGGACCAACCAGAACGAGACGGCGGTTTCACGGCGACCTACCTTTGCAAGCAGTGAGCGAGGCAGTTTGGAGTGCGCGATCCACGGCGGGTTCGCGTCTTTACAGCTTGAACAGCGCCGGGGGGCGCCGTCAACTCTTTTTTCACAAATTTGCGGTAGTCCTGGGCATGTCGTAAGACATAGCTATCCGCTACTACTTCAGATGAATGCTTGGGTTTGCAATTGCGCTGCTACAGTGTTCACAAGTCAAAGATGTGAATGGGGCGCGCGATGGCAATACTGGTTCGCATCCTTCTGTGGCTGACCTGGCTCTCCGCGGTCGGCTGGTTCTGGCATGCCGGCAAGTTCGGCACCGCCACCGCGATCGCGCTCGGGGCGCTGAGCCTCGTCGTGTTCGCATGGCCCGTGAGCATCGCGCGGCGCAGGCACAACGAGCTGCGCTACGTGGACATGGGCAAGGAGCCCACCGGCTACCACTGAAACCGCGCTCTCGGGGCAGCCGCCCCGACCGCACGGACTCCGCTCAGATGCTGTGCGGGTCCACGTCGACCAGCCAGCGGATCACTCCCTTGCCTTCCGGCGCGCGCCGCAATTCGTGCAGCAGCGGCTGCCAGCCCGAAAGCAGCCGTTGCAGCGCGGCGCGCGAGGGACTCTCGATCAGCATCTGCGCACGCTCCACATTGGCCACGCGCTGGATCGCCAGCGGCACCGCCGGATAGCGCGTGACGATGTCCGCGCCCGGCAGCGCCTCGGCCTGGTCGGCCGCCGTGTTCAGGAAGCCCTGCGCCACCGACTGCTCGCGTGCGTCGGCCCGCAGCAGCGCCTGGAACGCAAAGGGCGGCATGCCGGCGGCGCGGCGCTCGTCGAGTTGCTGCTGCGCGAAGGCGACGTAGTCGTGCTTGCGCAGCGCCATGAAGAGCGGGTGCTGCGCATGATGCGTCTGCACCCACATCTCGGCCTTCGCGCCTTGCGCGGCGAGGTACGCGGCGTCGCGGCCCGCGCGGCCGGCCGACTGCATCAGCAGGCTGAACAGCCGCTCCGGCGCGCGGAAGTCGCTGGAGAACAGCGCGCCATCGGGGTTCACCGCCGCCACCAGCGTGATGCGGCGGAAGTCGTGGCCCTTGGCGATCATCTGCGTGCCGACCAGCACGTCGACCTCGCCCGCGTGCACCGCGGCGAGCTGCGATTCGAGCGAACCCTGCTTCTTGGTGCTGTCGGCGTCGATGCGCGCGATGCGCACCGCGCCGCCGTCGGGCCGCTTCACGGAAGAGAACAGCTCGGCAAGGTGCTCCTCGAGCCGCTCGGTGCCGCGGCCCACGGGCGCGATGTCGGGGTTGCCGCAGGCCGGGCAGGCGCGCGGCACGCGCTCGGTGAAGCCGCAGTGGTGGCAGCGCAGCGTGCGGTCGATTTTGTGGAACACGCGGTACGCGCTGCAGTGCGGGCACTCGCTCTTCCAGCCGCAGTCGCCGCAGGCCAGCACCGGCGCATAGCCGCGCCGGTTCAGGAAGATCATGCTCTGCTCGCCGCGCGCGATGCGCTGGCCGATGGCGTCGAGCAGCGCGCCCGAGATCACCGTCTTCGGCGGCTGCAGGTTCATGTCGACCAGCCGCACCGCGGGCAGCTCGCCCGCGCCGATGCGCGAGGGCATGGCCAGCCGCACGTAGCGCCCGCCCGGGTCTTCGCCCTCGGCGGGGCGGCTCTGGTGCCAGCTCTCGAGAGAGGGCGTGGCCGAGCCCAGGATCACCCGGGCCTTCTCGCGCTGGCCGCGCCACACGGCGAGGTCGCGCGCGGAGTAGCGCGCGCCTTCCTGCTGCTTGTAGCTCGGGTCGTGCTCCTCGTCGACCACGATGAGCTTGAGCGCCGGGATCGACGCGAACACCGCCATGCGCGTGCCCAGCACGATGCGCGCCGCGCCGCTGTGCGCCGCCAGCCAGCTCGCGAGGCGCTGCGGGTTGGTCATGCCGCTGTGCAGCGACACCACCGCTTCTTCGCCGAAGCGGGCCTTGAAGCGGGCCTCGAGCTGCGGCGTGAGGTTGATCTCGGGCACCATCACCAGCGCCTGCGCTTCGGGCTCGCGTGCGAGCAGGTCGGCCACGCAGCGCAGGTACACCTCGGTCTTGCCGCTGCCGGTGCTGCCGACCAGCAGGAAGGTGCCCGTGCCCGTTTCGTTTGAGGCCTCGATGCGCGCCAGCACGGCCGTCTGCTCGGCGCTCAGCGCGACCGGGTTCGCGGATTCGGCCGTCTCGGCCACTGGCCCCGCCGCGCTCTTGCGCTTGAGGCGACGCGCCAGCTGTGCCGTCGACAGGTCGCGCAGCTGCGGCGGCAGGGCGGCCAGCGCGATCTCGCCGATCGAGCGCTGGTAGTAGCGCGCCGCGAAGGCCACGAGGTCGCGCCAGCCTTCGCCCAGCGGCGCCAGCGCGTCGAGCGCCGCGCCCACGGGCTTGAGCGCCATGTCGGGCTCGGCGCCTTCCAGCGAGACCGGTTCGTTCCAGACCACCCCCAGCACCTCGCGCTTGCCCAGCGGCACCCGCACCAGCGTGCCGGGCGGCAGGGGCTCGGCGCCGGCGTAGCTCAGCAGGTCGCCGAGCGCGGCATGCGCGGGCGTCTGCACGGCGATGTCGAGCCGCCAGGGCAGCGCGGGCGGGGCGCCGTCCGTCGGCTGGGGAGCCTCGTCGAGGGGCAGGCGGGCGGTGGAGATGGGCGGTCCTTCTTGGAGAGGTTTGTTAATGAGACTTGGAGCAAGAGCGCTTAAGTCGTTGATTTTTCAGCGCTTTGGAAGCCATCCAGAGTTCCTGTGGATAACTTTGTTGACAAGCATGCTGGACTCGCCGCCAAGCCTTGAAAATCAAGGCTCTGGCTGGATTGCCCGGAAAAAAAGCAAAGTTCAAATCCTATATAAATCAACAACTTAGCGTTGCTATCTCTTTGGGAGCAAAGAAGGCGGCCCGCTTCGAAATCTTGCGCAGTGCAGCACGTGTTTTGTGCATAAGTACGGAACCATATGCCGTTTTTGCGCTTGACAAACGCTGGCGTACCAACTTCCAGGGGGCGCCGCGGCCGCCCGAACCCGTTCTTGCTGATAACAGGTGTGGTGTCAGCCGCGCATCGCACGCGAGTGGGCGTGCACCGCCTGCACCAGCGCCGCGACGTGCTCCGGCGGCGTGAACTGGCTGATGCCGTGGCCCAGGTTGAAGATGTGCGTCGGGCCTTGGGTGGAGCGGTCGGCGTGGGGCTTGCCGAAGGCGTCGAGCACCTTCGCCACCTCGGCCTCGATCCGGTCGGGCGGCGCGAACAGCACGTTGGGATCGATGTTGCCCTGCAGCGCCTTGGCCTTGCCGTCCGTGCCCTCGGCGATCTGCTTTCGCGCGGCGGTCAGGTTCACGGTCCAGTCCACGCCCAGCACCTGGCAGTCGAGCTCGCGCATGGCATCGAGCCAGAGGCCGCCGCCCTTGGTGAACACGATGCGTGGCACCGGCTGTCCGTCGGCGCCGTTGCGCTTCAGGCCGGCCAGCACGCGGGCGGTGTAGGCGAGGCTGAATTCCTGGAACGCGCCGTCGGCCAGCACGCCGCCCCAGCTGTCGAAGATCATCACGGCCTGCGCGCCGGCGTCGATCTGGGCGTTGAGATACGCGGCCACCGAGTCGGCGTTCACGGCCAGCACGCGGTGCATGAGGTCGGGGCGGCCGTAGAGCATGCTCTTCACGAGGCGGTAGTCGCTGGAGCCGGCGCCTTCCACCATGTAGCAGGCCAGCGTCCACGGGCTGCCCGAGAAGCCGATCAGCGGCACGCGGCCGTTCAGCGCCTTGCGGATCGAGGCCACGGCGTCGAACACGTAGCGCAGCTTCTCCATGTCGGGCACTTCGAGCGCGGCCACAGCCGCCTCGTCGCGCACCGGGCGCGCGAAGCGCGGGCCCTCGCCGGCCTCGAAGGACAGGCCCAGGCCCATGGCGTCGGGCACGGTCAGGATGTCGGAGAACAGGATGGCCGCGTCGAGCGGATAGCGCTCCAGCGGCTGCAGCGTGACCTCGGTGGCGTAGCCGGTGTTGGTGGCCAGCCCCATGAAGCTGCCCGCCTTCGCGCGGGTGGCCACGTACTCCGGCAGGTAGCGGCCGGCCTGGCGCATCAGCCAGACGGGCGTGTGGTCGGTGGCCTGGCGCCAGCAGGCCCGCAGGAAAGTGTCGTTTTGCAATGGGGCGAAAGGCATTTCCCGATTGTCGCAGGCGCCCCCGCATTGACCGACAGCGCATTTTGAGTTGCACCAGGCCGCCCCGGTGATCCACGGCGCGCCGCAGCGCCGAGCATCCGCCCGGAACAACAAATCCGGACGAACATGGCGCAACAGGTTTTCGACTTCGTGGTGGTGGGAGCCGGCTCGGCCGGCTGCGTGCTGGCGCACAGGCTGGTGCAGGCGGGCCGCAGCGTGCTGTTGCTGGAGGCCGGCCCGCCCGACGACGACCGCTTCATCCACATGCCCGCCACCTTCGTGCGCGTGATCGGCACCGAGCGTACCTGGGCCTACGAGAGCGAGCCGCAGAGCGCCGCAGCCGGCCGCAGGATGTTCGTGCCGCAGGGCCGCACCCTGGGCGGCGGCAGCTCGGTCAACGCCATGGTCTACATCCGCGGTACTCCCGCCGACTACGACGGCTGGCAGGCGCAGGGCTGCGAAGGCTGGGGCTGGCGCGACGTGCTGCCGTGGTTCCGCAAGGCCGAGTCGAACGCTCGCTTCGCCTGCGACCTGCACGGCACCAACGGACCGCTGAAGGTGAGCGACACGCGCTTTCGCCACCCGCTGAGCCTGGCCTTCCTGCGCGCCGCGCAGCAGAGCGGCCTGGCCTACAACGACGACTTCAACGGCGCCGAACAGGCTGGCGTGGGCTTCTATCAAACGACTACCTTCGAAGGCCGGCGCGCCAGCACCGCCGCCACCTACCTCGCGGCCGTGCGCGGCAACCCGAAGCTCGCCGTGGTCACCGGCGCCCACGTGACGCGCGTGCTGACGCAGGACGGCGCCGCCACCGGCGTGGCCTACCGCACGGGCGCGGGCGGCACCGGCGAGGACATCGTGGCCACGGCCCGCGAGGAAGTGATTCTTTCGGCCGGCGCGCTGGCCTCGCCCAAGCTGCTGATGCTCTCGGGCATCGGCCCCGGCGCGCAGCTGCAGTCGCTCGGCATCCCGGTGGCGCGCGACCTGCCCGGCGTGGGCGAGAACTTCCAGGACCACCTGGAGGTGTCGGTCTACGGCCGCACGCGCGAGCCGATCAGCCTGCTGGGCAACGACCGCGGCCTCACCGCGCTGAAGCACGGCCTGCAGTGGACGCTCTTCAACACCGGCCTGCTCACCTCGAACGTGGTCGAGAGCGGCGGCTTCGTCGACACCATCGGCGAGGGCCGCCCCGACCTGCAGTTCCACGTGCTGCCGGTGCTGGTGGGCGACGTCGACCGCGAGCCGCTGGCCGGCCACGGCATCTCGATCAACCCCTGCTTCCTTCGCCCGAAGTCGCGCGGCAGCGTGCGGCTGCGCAGCGCCGATCCGATGGCGCCGATCCTGTTCGACGGCGGCTACCTGCAGGCACAGGAAGACGTCGCCACGCTGGTGCGCGGCGTGAAGCTCGCTCGCCGCATCCTGCGCGCGCCGGCGCTGCGCGAGCTGGTGTCGGAAGAGCTCGCGCCCTCCGCCGCCGAAGACCTGGCCGACGACGCCATCGAGACCTACGTGCGCCAGCGCGCCAAGACCGTCTACCACCCGAGCGGCACCTGCCGCATGGGCAGCGACGGCATGGCCGTGGTCGATGCGCGCATGCGCGTGCACGGCATGAAGAAGCTGCGCGTGTGCGATGCCTCCGTGATGCCCTCGCTCGTCAGCGGCAACACCAATGCGCCCACGGTGATGCTGGCCGAGCGCTGCGCCGACTTTGCGCTGTCGGGCAACTGACTCTGCGCCTTCGGTCAATCGCAAACGCGCGCCCAAACCTAGAGTCGATCCGGACGAGAACAAGGAGACAGAGCGAATGAGTTCCACAGGAAATTCCATGGCCGGCAAGGTCGCGTTCATCACGGGCGGCGGCACCGGCATCGGCGCGGCGGTCGCTGCGCAGTTCGTCGCGGCGGGCGGCCGCGTGGTGCTGATGGGGCGGCGCCTCGCGCAGCTCGAGGCGGTCGCTTCGAAGCTCGGCGGCCTCGCTGTGGCGGGCGATGCCGCCAACACCGACGACGTGCGGCGTGCGCTGGCCCAGGCACGCGAGAAGTTCGGCCGCGTCGACGTGCTCGTCGCCAACGCGGGCGGCCACGGCGTGGGCGATGCGCTCTCCACCGACGATGCATCGTGGGCGCTCTCGACGCGCCTGAACCTCGATACCGCCTTCGTCTGCGCGCGCGAACTGCTGCCGGAACTGATCGAGCGGCGCGGCAACATCGTCGTGCTGTCTTCGCTCGCCGGCCACTTCGCGGGGCCGGGCGTGGTCGGCTACGTGACGATGAAGCACGCGCTCATCGGCCTCGTGCGTTCGTTGGCGCGCGACTACGGCAGGCAGGGCGTGCGCGTGAACGCCGTGTGCCCCGGCTGGGTGCGAACCGAGATGGCCGACGAGCAGATGCAGGTGCTCGTCGACAAATACCGCCTGGCCGATGCCGACGCGGCCTACGACCTTGTCACGCGCGACGTGCCGATGGGCCGCGCCGCCAGCCCCGAGGACGTGGCGAACGCCGTGATGTTCCTCGCCTCGCCGCTGGCCGCGATGGTCTCCGGCAGTTCGCTGATGGTCGACGGCGGCGCTTCCGCAGTGGACCTTCCCACCATCGCCTTCGCGCACGGCGCCTGAGAAGAAAACCATGAACAACGACACCACCAAGCCCGCCGACTGGAAGACCTACGACCAGTTCGCGCTCGGCATCGCCACCAACCGCCTGCCGCCCACCGACGCGCTCGCGGGCCAGACGCTGGTGCTGGCATTGCCCGACTTTCGCCTCACGCTGAAGCCGCGCACGCAGCACACGATCGATTGGCAGGAGGAGGGCGCACGCGGCGGGCAGGAGCAGGGCGACTGGTACGAGGCCATCGAGGTCGCGCCCGACACCTTCTTTCTCGACATCACCCAGGGCAGCCGTCCTACCGAGGCACTGACCGTGGTACTCAACACGCGCACGCGCCGCGTGCTCGCCATCCGCTGCCGCATCGTCAGCGCCGAGGAAGCTGCTGGCCAGCCGCGCGTGCCGCAGGACTTCTGGCCCGGCACGCTCGAAGGCGGCGCTGCCGCATCGGGCATCGAACCGCACGCCACGCGCGACCTCATCGGCCTGCGCACCTGGCAGACCTACAGCCCCAACCACACCTACGAGCACACCTATCTGAGCTCGGAGCGCTACGCGTGGCAGTGCCTGGTCGGCGTGCAGCGCGGCCACGGCGACGTGGATCTCGCGAGCTACTGGAAGTTCGACGACGGGCAGTACGTCTTCACCTTCCGCGAGTTCCTGATCCCGGTCGCGTCGGTGTTCTTCTTCGACTTCGCGCAAGGCCGCTCGACCGGCAAGTTCCTCGGCGTCACCGGTGCCGGCGAAGTCGCCAACAACCCCGCGGGCGCCTTCATGCGCAAGGCCTCGCAGACCTTCTATCCGCCCGAGTTCGGGCCGGTCTGATCTCTTCCCTTCTTTTTTCGCTGTCACACCCAGGAGCTTCACCTCATGCGCACGCCCCACCAGATCGTCGCCGACCACTACGCCGCCTCCGACCGCCAGGACCTCGAAGCCATGTTCGCCGACATCGCCGACGACGTGCAGTGGACCGAGATGGCCGGCTTTCCGTGCGCCGGCACGCACGTCGGTCCGGCGCAGGTGATCGAGAAGGTCTTCAAGGTGCTGGGCGCCGAGTGGGAGGGCTACCGCTTCGTGCTCGAGCGGCTGGTCGATGGCGGCGACACCGTGGTCGGCATCGGCGACTACCACGGCCGCAACCGCGCCACGGGCAAGACCATGCACGCGCGCGTCACCCACGTGTGGCAGGTGCAGGGCGGCAAGGTGCGGCGCTTCGAGCAGTTCACCGACACGCTGCTCGTGGCGCGGGCCATGCAGTGACGGCACTTCTTTCTTCCTCCTCCTCAACGCATCGCCCCGGAGCCTCTTCATGAATCTGCGAGACCTGTCGATCGAACACCTCGGCCAGGTGGGCCTGCTGGCGCAGCGCCGGCGCGGCAACCACATCGACGGTCGCGAGGAAGCGCCCGTGAGCGGCAGCTACCTGCCCGTGGTCGACCCCGCCACCGAGATGACCGTGGCCGAGGCGCCCGACAGCGACGCGGCCGACGTGAATGCGGCAGTCGCCAGCGCGCGCCGCACCTTCGAGAGCGCCGCGTGGAAGTCGCTGCGACCGGCCGATCGCGAGCGCATGCTCTACACGCTGTCGACGCTGATCGAATCGCATGCCGACGAACTCAGCGCGCTCGAGACGCTGCAAAGCGGCAAGCTGCGCGGCATCGCGCGCATGGTTGACGTGGGCGCCGGCGCGGAGTTCGTGCGCTACATGGCGGGCTGGGCCACCAAGCTGGAAGGCCAGACGCTCGACAACTCCATCGGCATTCCGGGCCCGCAGTGGGTGACGTACACGCGGCGCGAGCCGGTGGGCGTGGTGGGCGCCATCGTGCCGTGGAACTTTCCGCTCGCCATCGCGCTGTGGAAAGTGGCGCCCGCGCTCGCGGCCGGCTGCACCGTGGTGCTCAAGCCGTCGGAGGAAACACCGCTCACCGCGCTGCGGCTGGCCGAGCTGGCCATCGAAGCGGGCTTTCCGCCGGGCGCGCTCAACGTGGTGTGCGGACGCGGCGCCACGGCCGGCGCGGCGCTCGCCGCGCATCCGGACATCCGCAAGATCAGCTTCACCGGATCGACCGGCGTGGGCCGGCTGATCGGCCATGCCGCCGTCGACAACATGGCGCGCTTCACGCTGGAGCTCGGCGGCAAGTCGCCGCTGATCGTGCTGGACGACGCCGACCCTGCCGCGGCGGCGCAGGGCGCGGCCAACGGCATCTTCTTCCACCAGGGGCAGGTGTGCACGGCGGGCTCGCGCGTGTACGTGCAGCGCGGCATCTTCGACAAGGTGGTGTCGCAGCTGGCTCAGGTGGCCGAGGGGCTGCACATCGGCTCGGGCTTCGATCCGCAGGCGCAGTTCGGCCCGCTGGTGTCGCGCCGCCACATGGACCGCGTGATGGCGCACATCGATGGCGCCGTGGCCGAGGGCGCGACGCTCGTGACCGGCGGCGGCCGCGCATTCGACGGCGGCTGCTTCGTGAAGCCCACCGTCTTCGTCGACGCGAAGCCCTCGATGCGCATCGTGCGCGAGGAAGTCTTCGGCCCGGTCGCGACCATCGTCCCCTTCGACGACGTGGAAGACGCGATCCGCATGGCCAACGACAGCGCCTATGGCCTGGCCGCCAGCGTGTGGTCGAACAGCCTCTCGGCCGTGCACCGCATCGTGCCGCGCCTGCAGGCGGGCGTGGTCTGGGTCAACGCGCACAACGTGCTCGACAACGCGCTGCCGCTGGGTGGAGTGAAGCAGTCGGGCTACGGGCGCGACCTGGGGCGCGCGGCGGTCGAGAGCTTCACCGAGCTCAAGAGCGTGTGCATGGCGGTGTAGCCGCCGCAGTTCCGGTCACGAGAAAGAACAGGAGACATTCATCATGAAGAGACACCAAAAGAAGATCGCGCTGTCCGCATTCGTCGGCGCAATGGGCATCGCAGGCGCGGGCGGTGCATGGGCACAGTCGGGCCTCGACTGCGGCCTCAACACCGGCAAGCCCGCCACGGGCGAGCCCATTCCCATCGGTGCGGTGGTCGGCAAGACCGGCCCCGACGACTTCAGCGCCTCGGGCCAGGCGGCGGCCGCGTACTTCAAGTGCGTGAATGCCAACGGCGGCATCAACGGCCGCCCGGTCGACTACATCGTGGTCGACGACCAGTGGAACCCCGAGACCGCCGCGCAGGTCGCCTCCAAGCTGGTGAAGGACCGCAAGGTGGTCGCGCTCGCGGGCAGCACCAGCTTCGTGGAGTGCGGTGCCAACGCCAAGATGTACGCCGACGAGGGCGTGATGGTCATCGCCGGCACGGGCGTGCCGCGCGAGTGCTTCAACGCGCGCAACTACGTGCCGGTGAACGCGGGGCCGCGCGTGTCGGCCACCATCGCCGCGATGTACGCCGCGCAGAAGTACAAGGCGAAGAAGATGGTCTGCATCATTCCGAACATCCCCAGCCTGGGCAACTGGGCCTGCGAAGGGCCGAAGGAGTGGGGCAGGAAGAACGGCGTGGAGGTCGAGACCATCGCCATCGACCCCGGCTCGGCCGATGCAACTTCGACCATGCTGCAGGCGGCCGCCAAGAAGCCCGACACCATCATCATGAACGTGCCCAAGGGCATCCTGGTGCCGATGCTGGCGGCCGCCGAGCAGCAGAACATCGGCAAGAAGATCCGCTTCGTGTCGGCCGCGCCGGCCTACAACGCCGACGTGCCCAAGGCCATCGGGCCTTACTGGAAGGGCAACTTCGACGTCAACCTCGAATTCAACCCGCTCGAATCGGCCGGCCCGGACAACAAGAACTGGCTCGCGGTGATGGACAAGTACGGCGCGAAGAGCGACCCGCGCGACACCTTCTCGCAGGCCGGCTACCTGGCCGCGCGCATCGTGACGCAGGCGCTGCTGAAGATGGACCCGAAGAAGATCGACCGCGCGGGCGTGACCGACGCGCTGCGCAAGGTCAGCGACTTCAAGAGCGACATCCTCTGCAAGCCCTTCTACGTGGGCAGCGGCAACCGCCACAACGCCAACAACAGCGGCCCGGTCGCCAGCCCCGACGGCAACGGCTGGCGCTTCGCGCCCGGCGGCTGCCTGACGGCGGAAGACCCGGAGCTGGTCGACATCCGCGCCGACGAGCAGAAGATGGGCCTGAAGTAGGCACGCCCTGCCATGGAGGAATACCTGCCCTTCGTCATCTCCGGCCTGGGCCTGGGCGCGGTCTATGCGCTCTCTGGCGTGGGGCTGGTGGTGCTCTACCGCTCGTCGGGCGTGCTGAACTTCGCGTTCGGTGCCATCGGCGCGATCGGCGCCTACGTGGCCTGGTCGATGCTCGAGGCCGACTGGCCGCAGGCCCTTGCGTGGTCCGCGGCCATTGTCACGGCGATGCTGCTCTCGCTGGCCTACGGTCGCCTGCTGGCGCCGCGCCTCTCGCACCGCGACCCGACCATCCGCAGCATCGCCACGCTGGGCTTCGCGCTGGTGGTGGTCGGCTTCACCGAGTGGTACTGGGGCGAGCAGCCGCGCCGGCTGGTGCTGCCGACCGACGCGGGCGCACTCGACTTCGTGCTCGGCGAGGTCGACGTGCGCCTCACCCACACGCGCGCGCTGGGGCTCGCGCTGGCCGTGCTGATGATGGGCGGCGTCGGCCTGCTGCTGTCGAAGACGCGCGTGGGCCTGAAGATGCGCGCGCTGGCCAACGACCGAGACCTGAGCGCGCTGCTGGGCATTCGCGTGCTGGGGGTGGACACGGTGGCCTGGGTGCTCAGCGGCGCCTTTGCCGGCGTGTGCGGTCTGCTGCTGGCCAACATCGTGCGGCTGCAGGCCACGCTGTTGACCTTCCTGGTGATTCCCGCATTCGCGGCGGCCATCATCGGCCGGCTGCATTCGCTGCCGGCCACGGTGGCGGGCGGCATCGCCATCGGCGTGCTGGAGGCGCTGGCGATCACGGTGCCTGGCTTCGCGTCGTTCCGCACGGCCACGCCGTTCCTGATTGCGCTGGCGATGATCGTGTTCTATCGCACGGGGACTCGGCAGGCATGAGCAGCGCTTCCTCGACCATTGCAGGAGCTATGCCGGCGCAGGAGGTGCTGCCTGCCTCGCTCGCCGAAGCCTCGCGCCGCGCGCGCATTTCGCTGGCGGTGATGGTGGGCAGCGTGCTGCTCATCGGCCTCGTGGTGCCGTGGCTGGCCAATGCCTACTGGATCAAGACGCTCACTTCATCGCTCGCGCTGTCGATCGCGGCGGCCGGCGTGGCGCTGCTCTACGGGCAGCTCGGGCTGGTGTCGCTGTGCCAGTACGCGCTGCTCGGCGCGGGCGGCTGGATCGCGCTGCGCGCGGGGCACGGGCTGGGCTGGCCATTCGAGCTGTCGGTGCTCGCGGGCGGGCTGCTGTCGTGCGCGGTGGGCATGCTCGCAGGCCTGCCGGCGCTGCGGCTCAAGGGGCTGTACCTGGCGCTCGTCACGATGATGATGGCGGGCGGCTTCCAGGTGGTCATCAACGTCACGGGCTTTCCTGACGGCGGCGCCGGCTGGCTGGGCCGCGTGTTCGGCAGCGAGCGGCTCATGATGCCCCGGCCCGCGCTGGCGCTCACCGATGCAGCCTATTTTCGCTACGTGGCCGTGTGGCTGGCGGTGGTGCTGGTGCTGATCGAGCTGCACCGGCGCACGCGCGCCGGGCGTTCGTGGGCGTTGATCCGTCGCGGCGAGGCGGCGGCCGTGGCGGCCGGCGTGAACATCCTGCGCTACCAGACCTGGGCCTTCGGCCTGGCCGGCTTCTGCGCCGGCGTGGCGGGCGCATTGCTCGCGGGTGGGGTGGGGCAGCTCGACGGGCGCGCCTTCACCGCGGGCGACTCGGTGATGCTGTTCGCGCTCACGGTGGTGGGCGGCGTCTATCACTGGGCCGGCGCGCTGATTGCGGGGCTGCTGCTGCGGGCGGTGCCTGCGTTGCTGACGGACTTCGGTGTCAACGGTTATCTGGCGATGATCTTCTTCGGTGTGGCGCTGCTGCATGCCCTCATCACCGCGCCGAGCGGCATTGCAGGGCAACTGGCGGGGTTGATCGACGCGGTCCGCAAACGGCTCCCGGGTGCGGGCAAGGACGCAGCGCCATGATCCGCATCAGCGATCTCACCGTCGCCTTCGGCGGCGTCAAGGCCATCGATGCGCTCACGGCCGAACTCGACGCGCCGGTGTGCGGCCTCATCGGCCCCAACGGCGCTGGCAAGACCACGCTGGTCAACGTGCTCAGCGGCCTGGTGCTGCCGCGCAGCGGCACGGTCGCGGTGGACGGTGCCGACCTGCTGGGCCTGAAGCCCATCGAGCGCGTGCGCTTCGGTCTGCGCCGCTCCTTCCAGACCGAGCAGGTGGTGGAGGACCTGAGCGTGTGGGACAACGTGCGCGCCTTGCTCGACCATGTGCCGCATGCGCGCGGCGATGCTGTTGCACAGGTCACGCGGGCGCTGGCGTACACCGGCCTGCTCGACGCGGCCACGGTGCTGGGCCATCGGCTCAACCTGTTCCAGCGCCGCATGCTCGAGATCGCCAAGTCGCTGGTCGGCGCGCCCAAGTTGCTGCTGCTCGACGAGCCCGGCGCGGGCCTCACCGAGCAGGAAGCCGGCGCGCTGCGGCGCGTGATCGGCTCGGTGCACGCCTTCTGCGGCGCGCAGGTGCTGCTGATCGACCACGACGTCGACCTGATCGCCGCCACCTGCACGCAGACCCTGGTGCTCGATTTCGGCCGCCGCCTCGCGCTCGGCCCGACGCGCGAGGTGCTCGACGACCCGGCCGTGCGCAAGGCCTATCTCGGAACGGAGTGACAAGCACATCATGCTCAGCGTGAACGATCTGCGCCTGCAGCGCGGCGGCAAGGCCGTGCTGCACGGCATCGACCTGCAGGTGCCGCCCGGAGAAGTGACGGCGCTGCTGGGCGCCAACGGCGCGGGCAAGTCGAGCACGGTGATGGCCATCGGCGGTGCGCTGCCGTTGACCGGCGGCCGGATCGAGGTCGAAGGAAATGCGCTGCACGGCCAGCGGCCCGAGCGCGTGCGCGCGCTCGGCGTGGCGGTGGTGCCTGAGGGGCATCGCGTGCTCGGCGATCTCTCGGTGCTCGACAACCTGCGCGCAGCCGCCACTGCGTTGCCGGCGGCACGCGTGGCCGACGCAGTGGAACAGGTGCTCGCGGTGTTTCCCGAACTGCGCGTGAAGCTCGCGCTGCCCGCGCGTTCGCTCTCGGGCGGGCAGAAGCAGATGGTCTGCATCGCGCAGGCGCTGATCGGCAAGCCGCGCTACCTGGCCATCGACGAGCTCTCGCTGGGGCTCGCGCCCACGGTGGTGAAGCGGCTGGTGGAGGTGGTGCAGCAGGTCGCGCGCGAAGGCGTGGGCGTGCTGCTGATCGAGCAGTTCACGACGGTGGCGCTCGCGGTGTCGAGCCGTGCCTACGTGCTGGAGCGCGGGCGCATGGCCTTCGCGGGTTCGTCGCAGGAGCTGCGCAGCCGGCCGGAGATACTGCACAGCAGCTATCTCGCGGCGGCCTGAAGACTTTCCTTACTTCGGCGTGCCGCCCGGCTTGGGCAGGCTGTGCGGCTTGGCTTCGCGCGCCTCGGCACGGGCCTCGCCAGCCTTCTCCGTCTTGCTGGGCGTCGTTACGGCCGAGCCCTCGCCGCGCGCGGTGCCTCCGTCCTTGATGCGCACCGCGCCGGGTTGCTTGTTGTTCTTCTTCGCTTCGGCGGCGGCCTGCGGCTTGCTGTCGAAGTCGGCCTCGGCTTCGGCGCTATGGGCGTGCGGTTGCTGCGCGAAGGCGGTGGAGAAGAGGGCGAGGGTGCCGAGGGCGAGCAGGGTGCGTTTCACGAAAGGTTCCTTCCTGTTGAGTTGGTGGAACCGACTCTAGGAAGGCTGCCTGCCGGAGAAGCCGACGCCGCGATTACGCTTTCGTCATGTGCGGCACCGCGTACCGTGTCGCGGTCAATGGATCAGGCCATTCCGCACGGCATAGAGGACAAGTTCGGCAGTGCTCGAAACACCCAGCTTTTCCAGCAGATGCGCGCGATGGGTGCTGACGGTCTTCACGCTGATCAGCATCTCCTCGCCGATGTGCGTCAGCGACATCCCCTTGAGCAGCATCAGCATGATCTGGTGTTCGCGCGTCGTCAGCCGCTGGTGGGGTGGGCGCATGTCGATGCCCCGGCCCTGCTGGTGAATCTGCGACGCGAGCCCGCTGCTCACATACTGGCCGCCTCCGGCCACCAGGCGTATCGCCCCCATGAGTTCCGTCGGTTCCGAGTCCTTGGCGACGTAGCCGTTCGCCCCTTCGCGGATGGCCACCAGCGCGTACTGGGTTTCCGGATACATCGACAGCACGAGCACGGGAAGCCGGGGCCACCTGATCCGCAGCGACGCGAGCAGGTCGAGCCCGCTGCGACCCTCGAGGTTGATGTCCAGCAGAACCAGGCTGAAGCGGCACTGCTGGAGCAGCTCGAGCGCCTGCGCGAAGTTGCTGGCCTGGCCGGCCACGCGGATGTCGCTCTCGTCCAGCATCAGCCGCTGCAGGCCCGAGCGGAATATCGCGTGGTCGTCAACGATCAGCAGGTCGATCATCCGGCTGCCTTCGGCTTTCAGAGCAGGGGAGCCCGCAGCTCCAGCCGCGTTCCCCGGCCGGGCGTGGAATCGATGCGCAGGGAGCCTTCGATCTCCCTCGCCCTTTCGCTCATGCCGAGCAGGCCGAGCGCGGGCCTGGGCAGCGATGCCGGGTCGAAGCCCTGGCCGTCGTCCTTCATCGAGAGCACGACTTCGTCTTCGATGGACGCCAGGTGAACCTCGACCGAACCGGCTTGCGAGTGGCGTGCCACGTTGGTCAGCGCTTCGCTGAAGATCCGGTAGACCGCAAGCGCCCGTCTCGGCGAAAGACGCACGGACATTTCCTGCGAGTGGACCTGGTGGGCAATGCCGTGGCGCTGCGAGAACTCCTGCAGGTCGCGCTGCACCGCGACCGACAGGTCCAGATGATCGAGCGCGCTCGGGCGCAGGGCCTCGGACATGCGCTTCACCGCATCGATGGTTTCCTGCGTCAGCCCCAGAATGCCTCTGACCAGCTCGCGCGTCTCATCGCTTTCGGTGCGCTTCAGCACCCGCGAAGCATCCATCTTGATCGACGTGAGCATGCCGCCCAGCACGTCGTGCATGTCGCGGGCGATGTCCTGTCGCTGCTCCTCCAGCTTCCTGGTCGTGTGCGCGGCGAGGTCCCGCAGCTGCTCCTGCGATGCGCGAAGCTCCTGCTCGTTGCGCAGCTGCTGGGTGACGTCCACGCCGACGCCCATGACCGCGGGCCGGCCACGAAACATCATGCGCGAGCCGTGCACCTCGATGTACACCGTGTGCCCGTCGCGATGCAGGCCGCGCGTGACGAACCGGAGGCTCGGCGGAGTGCCGGCCAGCCTCAAGTGATACAGCCTCAGCACCTCGGGAAGGAAGTCGGCGGGAACCGCGCGCGACAGGTGGACGCCGATGATCTCCGCGGGCGTGTATCCGATCAATGCCGCCCAGGTGGAGTTGGCATAGGCGAAGCACTCGTCCTGCAGTATGTAGATCCCGGCGAGCGACTGTTCGACGATCGCGTGGAAGGGGATGTCCGGCAGTGGTGGGTCCTGGGCCATGGGAGTGGCAGGTCGCTACTCGGGAGAGGACGCGAGCCTACCTGGAGGTGATGTTGCCATCCAGCGTATATGCCTTGAAGAAGTCCCAGCTGATCTGCGAAGCATCGGGCCCCCTGGGGTCGCTGAAGGCCATGCCCGGCTTGCCGCCGCTCCAGGCATGGTTCATTCCTTCGATGGTGTACATCTGGACCAGGACCTTGCTGTTGTCGCTGCTCATGTAGGTCTCCTTTTTGTAGGCACGCTTCTCCGGAGTCTCGGCGACCGATTCCGTGGTGCTCGGCTTGTTGCGCTTGTATCCGTCGTCGTACGAAACCTGGCCTGCCGGATTCTGGTAGGGCACGGAGTCATTGTCCCTGGCATCGTCGGCGAGGTCGTTGGTCTGGACGAACTGCTGGGCGGCCTGCCTGCCGTTCTTCGGATTGACCACGATGTCCGTGGTGCCGTGGAAGACGAGCATCGGCACCTGGCGGCGGAGCTTGCCGCCGCACTCCCAGGCGTCCTGGCCCCGCACGTCGGGGTCGAAGATGCTGCCGAACGGCAGTACCGCGATGTCGCTGACGGGGCCGGTGGCGGCCTTGTACATCCCTCCGGAATGGATCGCCGCGGCGGCGAAGACGTCCGGATAGCAGGCGGCCATGATGGCCGTCATGCCTCCTCCAGCGGAGATGCCCGCGACATACACGCGCTGGCGGTCCGCGACGCTCCTGTAGGAAGTCATCACCTCCTGCAGGATCCCGTGGATCGCGCCGGCTTCGCCCGAGTTGCGCGCCTGGTTCTCGGGGTTGTAGAAGTTCCAGCATCCCATCGGGTTGCGCACGACCGGCTCCTTGGGATAGACGACGATGAAGCCCTCCCTGTCCGCGATGTCGTTCATGCGGCTGACCTCCGCCATGTTCTCCGGGTTCGAGGTGCAGCCGTGCAGCAACAGGAGAACGGGCATCTTCGCTCCCGAAAGAACGCTGGCGCCGTAGCCGGAAGGCAGCCACACCTTGTACGTGTAGGTGTTCAGGAGAAAGGGCCACGATGCGACGAAGATTCCGTCTTTCCATTGGCCGGCCGGAGTTCCGGCGAAGCACAGCGACGCGCACAACAAGGGAACGATCCGCAGCGCCTGGATGAGCGCGCGGGCTTTCTTGAAGAACATGGATTGCCTCCTGGGGTCTTGTGGATCGCAGGCTGCATGCAGCGCTGCGCCACGGATTTGACTGACCCGTCGGCATAGCTGCCATCGGAAGATTCTGATTGCGGCAGCGGGTTATCCCGTCCACGGAGGCGTACTTCCGCGGGTTCAGGGCCCCGGGGAGCCCGAAGGCCTGCTCCCGGTCGCGCCCTAGTGCGTCAGCATTGCCGACGCGGCAGGCTTCTCCGCCTCGCGCCGCTGGAACTCGCGCGGCGACACGCCGTACTGCGCC
The DNA here is from genome assembly GCF_003965815.1 of Variovorax gossypii. Lineage (GTDB taxonomy): Bacteria > Pseudomonadota > Gammaproteobacteria > Burkholderiales > Burkholderiaceae_C > Variovorax > Variovorax gossypii. The sequence continues at coordinate 82,443 of NZ_RXOE01000002.1, forward strand.
TTGAACGCTCGGCAGAAATGCGCGCTGCTGTTGAAGCCCCAGGCGAAGGCGATCTCCGACACCGATGCGCGCCGGCCCGCCGCGTTGCGCAGCGCCTCGCCGCAGCGCTCCAGGCGCATCTGCCAGATGAAGCGGTCGAGCGTCTGGTCCTCGTCCTCGAACACGCGGTGCAGGTAGCGCTTGGAGCAGCGCAGCTGCTGCGCGATGAGGTCCAGCGACAGGGCCGGGTCGGCGAGGTGCGCGTGAACGAACTGCTTCACGCGCGCCTTGAGCACGCCCGGCACCGGGTGCGCGCCGAACTGCTCGTCGGAGTGCGTGGCCAGCGTGGATGCCAGCAGGCCCAGCACCGTGTCGCTGACAGAGCGGCCGACCGCGTTGGGCAGCGAGGGCAGCTGGTCGGCCAGCGAGGTGAGGAAGGAGCCGAGCACCGCGTAGAGCCCCTGCATCGCGGGCGTGTGCGCCTCGCAGGTGTGCAGGTCGGGAATCTTCATGCCCTTGAACTGCTGGCGCGGGATGGTGATGGCCAGCAGGCGCGAGCGCTCCGGGTTGGTGATGGCGTAGGGCACGCGCGGGTCGTACAGGCTCCAGTCGCCGGGGTGCAGGTGGAACTCGCGGTCGCGCTGCGAGATGTGGCCGTGGCCCTCGAGCTGCAGCACCAGCTTGTAGTGCTCGTCGAGCGCGATCTCGCTGCGCGTGTCGGGGCGCGCCACGCGGTGCGATGGCGCCTCGATCATGAACATGCCCAGCGGGCCGAGCTCGTAGGCGTCCATGCGCGCGTCGAAGGTGCCTGCGTCCAGGCATTGCACGCTCAGCGCGCCGAAGTAGGAGGTGTTGATCCTGCCCCAGCAGGCCTGCCGGTCGGCGGGGTGTTCGAGCAGCGTGCTGAAGTGGAGTGCGTTCATGCCGTGGGTTCCCTGGAAGGCGCCCGGAAGCGCCTCCGCAGGATAGGCATGCGACGGCGCGACATCATCGGTGTTTCCACCCGGGGCGTGCGGGAGGCTGCGCTTCCGGTCAATGCGCAGTGCGCTGTGGATCAACTCAGCGTACGGGCTTGCCGCCGAACGTGTCCGCCATGAGGCCGATGAGCCACTGCAGGGCCGGATCGGCATCGCGCGCGGCCGTCCACAGCAGCGAGACCTCGTAAGCCGGTGTTTCGAAAGGCAAGGGGCTCACCGCCAGCCCGAGCGCGTCGCGCCAGGTGGCGGCAGCGAAGGTGGGCACGGTGGTGATGGCGGGCATCTGCCGCACGATGAAGGGGCTGGTCGCGAAGTTGCGGCTCGAGAAGACGACCTTGCGCGAGTGCCCCCGTTCGCGCAGCAGCTCGTCGACGAGGCCGCTGAGGTCGGCGCTGAACGAGGTGAGCAGGTGCGGGTGGCGCAGGTACTCGGCGAGCGTGATTTTCTTTCCACGTACCTTCACGAGTTCGGGGTTGTAGACACAGACAAAGCTCCAGCCGAAGAGCGCGCGCTGCCGGTGCCAGGTGGCGCAGTCGATGAAGACGCCCACCGCCAGTTCGATCTCTGCCGCGTCGAGCATTGCAGGCGCGTTCGTGCGGTCGGCCTCGCGCGCGATGAGCCGCACGCCCGGGGCCTCTTCGGCAAGCCGCTGCATGAGCCGCGGCATCAGCGCCACTTCGAGCGCATCGCTCAAGCCGATGCGGAACACGCGCTCGGCCTTCGCCGGGTCGAACGCCGGCCGCGCGTGCAGCGCCTGCTGCAGCGACAGCAGCAGCGGCTCGATGACGCGCGCGAGCTCGAGCGCGCGCGGCGTCGGCGTCATGCCGTGCGAGGTGCGCACGAACAGCTCGTCGCCCAGCGCGGCGCGCAGGCGCTTGAGCGCTCCGCTCAGCGCAGGCTGGCCGATGAACAGGCGCTGTGCCGCGCGCGTGACGCTGCGTTCGTGCAGCAGCGCGTGGAACACCAGCAGCAGGTTCAGGTCGATCCGCCTGAAATCACTTTCATTGATGTATTCCATGGTTCCAAACGATTTGAATGATAGTGCCGCGCTCCCTAACCTGAGGGCTCTTTCAGCAGCATTCAAAGGAATCGACATGACCCAGAAGGAACAACAACAGACCGTGGTGGTGGTCGGCGGCTCGTCGGGCGTGGGGCTCGAGACTGTGCGGCGCATGGCGGCGACCGGCGCGCGCGTGATCGCGACGGGACGCGACAACGCCAAGCTGCAGGAGGCGATCGGCGGGCTCGACCCGAATGTGAGCGGCGCGGCCTTCGACGCCTGCAACCGCGGCGCGCTCGACGCCTTCTTCGAGAGCACAGGGCCCGTCGACCACCTTGTGCTCACGCTCAGCGGCGGCGAGGGCGCGGGCGAGTTCGCGCAGCTCGACCTGCAGTCGCTGCGCCGCGGCTTCGAGGCCAAGTTCTGGCCGCAGCTCGAGGCGGCGCAGGCCGGCGCGCGCGTGCTGCGCAAGGGCGGCAGCCTGACCTTCGTGACGGCGATCTCCGCGCGCAACTCGCTGCCCGGCACCGCGGGGCTGGCGGCGATCAACGGCGCGATCGAGGCGATGGTGGGCAGCCTGGCGCGCGAGCTGGCGCCGAGCCGCGTGAACGCGGTGTCGCCGGGCCTCGTCGACACGCCATGGTGGAACCGCGTGCCCGCCGCGATGAAGGACGACCTGTTCCGCCAGCAGGTCGAGACGCTGCCCGTCGGCCGCGTGGGCCGGCCGCAGGACGTGGCGCATGCGATCCAGTTTCTGATCGAGAACGGCTACACCACGGGCACCGTCATCGAGTGCGACGGGGGGCTGCGGCTGGTGTGAACCAGCGGCGCCGGCAGTACCCGAAAGTTCCCGGAGCGGGGCATGCACGGGGCGGACATCGAAATGTTTTGTTGAAAAAACTGCGCCAGATACAGAGCGATACGCAGGGCCGGGCGAATGGTGGTTCGAGGGGCGACATTCGCACCTGTCAGCCCTTCCACCACGAACCAATCGATCATCAGGACAGCCCAATGACATCGTCGCTCCAACTGCCCCGCAGAACCTTCCTCGCAGCCGCCGCCCTCGGTGCCGCGGCCACCCAGCTCGCAGCGCTCACGCCGGCCTTCGCCCAGGCCGCCGGCGCGCCCCGGCGCCTCGAACCGCTCAAGAGCATCGATGCCGGCACGCTCAACATCGGCTACTACGAAGCGGGCCCGGCCAACGGCGCGCCCGTGATCCTGCTGCACGGCTGGCCCTACGACATCCACATGTTCGTCGACGTGGCACCGGCGCTCGCGGCGGCGGGCTTCCGCGTCATCGTGCCGTACCTGCGCGGCTACGGCACCACGCGCTTCCTGTCGGCCGACACGCCGCGCAACGGGCAGCAGTCGGTGGTCGCCGTCGACATCATCGCGCTGATGGATGCGCTGAAGATCCAGGTCGCCACCGTCGCCGGCTGCGACTGGGGCGCGCGCACCGCCTGCATCATGGCCGCGCTGTGGCCGCAGCGCGTGAAGGCGCTGGTTTCGGTCAGCGGCTACCTGATCGGCAGCCAGGAGGCCGGCAAGGTGCCGCTGCCGCCGCAGGCCGAGCTGCAGTGGTGGTACCAGTACTACTTCGCGACCGAGCGCGGCCGCGCGGGCTACGAGAAGAACCGCCACGACTTCGCCAAGCTCATCTGGCAGACCGCGTCGCCCAAGTGGAACTTCGACGCCGCCACCTTCGATCGCAGCGCCGTGGCGCTCGACAACCCCGACCACGTGGCCATCACGGTCCACAACTACCGCTGGCGCCTCGGCCTGGTCGAGGGCGAGGCCAAGTACCAGGCGCTGGAGGACCGGCTCGCCAAGGCTCCGGTGATCGGCGTGCCGACCATCACGCTCGAAGGCGACGCCAACGGCGCGCCGCACCCGGAGCCCAGCGCCTACGCGAAGAAGTTCTCGGGTCGCTACGAGCATCGGCTGGTCAGCGGCGGCATCGGCCACAACCTGCCGCAGGAAGCGCCCGAGGCCTTCACGAAGGCGGTGATCGACGCCGCGCGCGGCTGAGTCGACAAGGCCCTGAGCGCAGGAGCGACGACCATGTGGAACATCCAACAGGCCTACATCGACGGCGCCTTCGTGCCCGTGCAGGGCAGCGAGCGGCTGGAGATGCTCAGCCCGGCCACCGGGCAGCCGATCGGCACCGTGACGCTGGCGAATCGCGACGATGCGAAGCGCGCGATCGAGGCCGCGAGCCGGGCGCAGCCGGCGCTGGCGGGCAGCACCAAGGCGCAGCGCATCGACATGCTCAGGCGCCTCGAAGCCGCCGTGCTGGCGCGCACCGAGCAGATCTGCGAAGCCACGATCGAGGAGTACGGAGGCCCGCTGGCCCGTTCGCGATGGGTCAGCAACTACGCCTCGCAATGCTTCGCCGACACGGCCCGCATGCTGGAGGGCTACGACTTCGAACGGCGCATGGGCGATGCCGTCGTGCGCATGGAGCCGGTCGGCGTCGCGGGCCTCATCGCGCCCTGGAACAGCACCGCCGGCAGCATCTGCAGCAAGCTGGCCTCGGCCATCGCCGCGGGCTGCGCATCGGTGATCAAGCCCAGCGAGTTCAGCCCGTTGCAGGCGCGGGTCGTGACCGAGGCGCTGCACGAGGCCGGCTTGCCGGCAGGCGCCGTCAACGTGCTGCTCGGGCGCGGCGGCGACGTGGGCGACGAGATCGCCACTCATCCGGCGATCGCAAAGATCTCGTTCACCGGCTCCACGGCTACCGGCAAGCTCATCGCACGCGCAGGCCTGGAGACGCTGAAGCGCGTGAGCCTCGCGCTCTCCGGCAAGTCGGCCACCGTGGTGCTGGACGACGCCGACCTGGCCACGGTGCTGCCCATGGCACTGGGCGCGGCCTTCATGAACAACGGCCAGGCCTGCGTGGCCGGTACGCGTCTGCTGATTCCGAACGCGCGCATGGCGCAGGCCATCGAAGGCCTGCGCGTGGCGGCAGCGGCGATGCGCGTGGGCGATCCGCGCGACCCCGCCACCGCGGTCGGGCCGCTCGCGAGCAAGGCGCAGTTCGAGCGCGTGCAGCGTTTCATCTGCCGCGGGCTCGAACAGGGCGCGACGCTCGTGGCCGGAGGCGAGGGGCGCCCGGACGGCTTCGACAAGGGCTGGTTCGTGCGGCCCACCGTGTTCGCGGGAGTGCGCAACGACATGGACATCGCGCGCGAGGAGATCTTCGGACCCGTGCTCTCGGTGATCGGCTACGACGGCGAGGACGAAGCGGTGGAGATCGCGAACGACTCGCCGTACGGCCTGCAGGCCTACGTTTTCTCCTCGCAGCCGCAGCGCGCGCTGGACGTGGCTTCGCGGCTGCGCGTCGGCTCGGTGCTGGTCAACCGCGTCACGCCCGAGCTGAGCGCGCCTTTCGGCGGCGTGAAGCAGTCGGGCATCGGCAGGGAGTTCGGGCTCTTCGGCATGGAAGCCTTCCTGGAGCCGAAGACCGTGGCCCTTGCGCAGCCGGGCTGAAATCGAGCCAGGGCGGCGAGGGTGGGTGGGGCAGGCGCTATCCTGCCTCATGCTTTCTACAGAATCAGCTTCCGCCGCGTCGAGCGCCGGCAGGAGGCAATCGAGGGCCCGGGAGTGGCTCTGCTCCGCTCTCATCCTGCTGTGCATCGCGCTGGGCGCATGCCCGGCGTTCGCACAAACCAGGACAGCCCTGGTGCCCGTGCCGCCGATGAAGACGCGCGTGGTCGATCTCACGGACACGCTGGGCGCGAGCGATGCCGAGGCGCTGCGCCAGGACATCTCGGCACTCGAGAGCAGCACGCAGGCGCAGCTTGCGGTGCTGATCGTGCCGACGACGGGCCGGGAGGCGATCGAGCAGTACGCCACGCGCGTGTTCGCGAACTGGAAACTGGGCCGCAAGGAAGAGGACGACGGCGTGCTGGTGCTCGTCGCGCTGAAGGACCGGAAGATGCGCATCGAAGTCGGCAAGGGCCTCGAAGGCACCGTCACCGACATCCAGGCGGCCGCGATCATCGACCAGCAGATGGCGCCGCGCTTTCGCAGCGGCGACTATGCGGGCGGCGTGCAGGCCGCGGTGCGGGCGCTGTCGCAGCTGATCGACGCGCCGTCGGCGGCGCAACCGTGGCCCGACACGCTCGCGTCGGACGCAGCGTCCACGCCGCTGCCGGTGGACGAAGAAGCCGTGCGCGAGCCGACGGCATCCGGCGGAGGCCTGACGCCGGAGGGGAAGGCCTTCCTCGGCGTCATGCTGTGGAGCATCGGCGTGGGAGCATGGCATGGCCTCGGCGCAGGGCCTCTCGCCGGCACACGGCGCCGCACTTCGCGGCCCACTTCGCGGCCCGCTTCGCGCGGCAAGCGTTCGGGCAAGCGCGGGAGGCGCGTCCAGCGCCCCGAGCCCTGGTCCGAGGCGCTGCAGGAGATCGAACCCGAAGCACCTCGCCGGCCGCGCGACTGGCGGCTCGTGCTCGGCCTTGTCGGCGCGGGTCCGCTGGGCGGAGCCGCCGTGCTGCTGAACCCGTTCATGGCGGGGTTCCTGGCGATTCCGGCGCTCTTCCTGTACGGCCTCGGCTATCTGTGCGGGCGCGTGAAGGAAGTGGCCTATGTGCTCGGCGGCATCGCCGCGGTGATCGCCGCGCTGGTCTGCATTGCCTTCATGGTCGGCGGCGATGTGTTCTGGCCGGGCTTTCTGTGGACGCTGGCTATCGGCGGCGCGGGCCTCCTGGTCGCGGTCATCGTCTTCGGCATCCGCAACACCTGGCGGGACGGCAGCGCGCTCGGCTTCGCGGTCCGGTGGATCGTCGTGCTGGGTGTGGTCGGCGCGGTGGTCGTGATCACGGAGCCCGGCCCGCTGCCCGACGAGACCTGGATTCCCGGCGCTATCGCGACCGTTCTCGCGCTGCTGTTCATGTTCGTCTTCCCGCTCTTCGGCTCGGGCAGCGGCGATGGCGACAGCTCCGACAGCGGCTGGAGCAGCGGCTCGTCGAGCAGTTCTTCGAGCAGCAGCAGCTCGTCGTCGGACAGCTCGTCGTCCGGCGGCGGCGGCTCCAGCAGCGGAGGCGGCGCCTCCGGCAGCTGGTAGCCGGCGCCCGGGTCAGACCGCCGGCACGCGCCCGGCGTCGGCCGGATCCACGTTGCGCCGGTACAGCACCAGCGTGGCGATCAGCCCGCACACGGCGGCCGCCGTCATCCACAGGCCCGGCGCGCCCTTGTCGCCGGTCATCTCGATCAGCCCCGTGGCGATGGCAGGCGTGAAGCCGCCGAAGAGCGCGGTGGCCAGGCTGTATGCGAGCGAGAAGCCGGCGGTGCGCACGTTCACCGGCATCACCTCGGTGAGAGCGACCACCATCGCGCCGTTGTAGCTGGCGTAGAGGAACGACAGCCACAGTTCCACCTCGAGCATGCGCGCGAAGCTGGGCGCGCCCACCAGCCACTTGAGGGCCGGGTAGGCGGTGAGGATGGTCAGCACCGTGAACAAGATCAGCAGCGGCTTGCGGCCCACGCGGTCGGACAGCGCGCCCATGATCGGCAGCCAGATGAAGTTCGAGATGGCCACGCACAGCGTGACGATCAGCGCGTCGGTGGTGCTCAGGTGCAGCACGGACTTGCCGAAGGTGGGCGTGTAGACGGTGATCAGGTAGAACGACACGGTGGTCATCGACACCAGCATCATCCCGGCGATCACCAGGCCCCAGTTGGCGACCATCGAGCGGAAGATCTCGCGTGCGTCGGGGCGATGCTTGCGCGCCATGAATTCCTCGGTCTCCTGCAGCGAGCGACGGATGATGAACAGCACCGGCACGATCAGGCAGCCCACGAAGAAGGGAATGCGCCAGTAGAAGTCGCCGATCTCCTGCGACGTGAAGGTCACGTTGAGCCAGTAGCCGATGGCCGCCGCAACGACGATGGCCACCTGCTGGCTGGCCGACTGCCAGCTCACGTAGAAGCCCTTGTGGCCCGGCGTCGCCATCTCCGACAGGTACACCGACACGCCGCCGAGCTCCACGCCGGCCGAGAAGCCCTGCAGCAGCCGGCCGATGAGCACCAGCAGCGGCGCCGCCAGGCCGATGGTCGCGTAGGCGGGCACGCAGGCGATCAGCAGCGTGCCGAGCGCCATCAGCGCGAGCGTGACGATCAGGCCCTTGCGGCGGCCGACGCGGTCGACGTACGCGCCCAGGAAGATCGCGCCCAGCGGACGCATCAGGAAGCCGGCGCCGAAGGTCATGAAGGTCAGCATCAGCGAGGCGTACTCGTTGCCTGCCGGGAAGAATGCCTTCGAGATCTGCGTGGCGTAGAAGCCGAACAGGAAGAAGTCGAACATCTCCATGAAGTTGCCGCCGGTCACGCGCAGGACGGTGGCGAACTTGGAGGAGGAGGCGGTGGTGGAGGCGCGGGCGGCAGTGCCCGGTTGCGCGGCGCTGGGCGCAGGATTCATCTTGTTGTCCCCTTGGGCTGTACTGGCGATGTGTGCGCCCCAAGGGTAGGCCGGGCTCCCCGACCGCAACCTGACTGTGCCGGTCAGGTTGCTGTCACTGTCACGCGGGGCGCTGCAGCACCAGGAAGCTCCAGCGCACGTCGGCGCGGCCCAGCATGTCCTCGCGTTCGCCGAGAAAGCGCGGCAGCAGTCCGTGTCGGGCCGCGAGTTCGATCGTTTCGGGCGCCGAGACTTCGAACATGCGCCGGCCCTCGGGCACGGGACCATGGCGCAGCGACATCGCGACCTGGCCGCCTTCGGCCACCAGCCCCGCGAGAGCTTCCATGGCGGCAGCGCGCTCGGCGGCGTCCAGGTGCATCCACACGGCGGTCAGGAGGATCAGGTCATGCCGCACGCCGAGTGCCAGCGTGCGAGCCAGCCCGGGCAGGTGGTCGTCGATCCATTCGATGGGCAGCGCGGCGTGGCGGCGCATGCCTTCGGCGCGCAACTCGGGCGTGGGCTCCACCGCCACCACCCGGTGTCCCAGCGCGGCGAGCGCCGCGGCGTCGCGCCCGGAACCGGCACCGATGTCCAGCACGCGGCCCGGCGTGCTTGGAAACAGGTGCAGCACTTCGCGGTGGACGTCCTCGAAGCGAAGGCTCTCGTACTGCTGCGCGAGTGCCCCGGCATTGGCGCCGTAGCCGGCCGTTCCTCGAACTTCGCTCATCCGGCGCGGGGCGTCCTGCGTCAGGTCTTGTACTTGATCGAGCAGCCGTAGGGCCGCGTGGCGGCGGCCGAGATCGGCTTGCCGCCGAAGGCCTCGCCCAGGGCCTGGTTCACGTAGTTGGTCGCGGTCTTGATGTCGTCCACGCGTGCCGAGGCGATGCTGTCGATGCCGCCCGCGTACACCAGCGTGCCCTTGGGGTCGATGATGAAGATGTGCGGCGTGGTGCGCGCGCCGTAGACCTGGCCGATGAGGCCGTCCTCGTCCATCAGCACGGCGGTGGGCGCGGCCTTCTGCGACTTCATCCAGGCGTCGAGCGCGTCGGGCTTGAGGTAGTCGGACGCGGCGCGCTCGGTGGAGTTGATGGCGAGCCACACCACGCCCTTGTCGGTCGCGGCCTTCTGCGTGGCGGGCATGTTGCCGCTGCCGTAGTGCTTGCGCACGAAGGGGCAGCCGGGGTTGGTCCATTCGAGCACCACGAACTTGCCCGCGAAGTCGGACAGCTTGTGCTTGGCGCCGTTGGTGTCGACCGCGACGAAATCGGGCGCCTGCTGGCCCACGGTGGGGGCGGCCGCGGCGTTGTTGCCCATCAGGAAGGTGGCGCCGAGCGCCACGGCTGCCGCGACGACGGCGCGGCGGGAGGCCCGGCTCAGGGCGGCGCGGGCATTGCGCGCGGCGCGGAAGGAACGCGAGTCTGCGGTTGGCGAGAGAGACATGGCCAGCTTGAACTCCAAAACAAAATTCCAAACAACAACTGCAGCTTAGAACGGTTTCTTCAAGTGCATGTGACAACCCATGTCACGCCGGTGGTCAAAGCGCGGCAAGCGCGGCGCGGACCTCGTCCTTGCCCAGTATCTCCGTCAGCACGACCGGCGGCTTGCCCGGCGCCTGCAGCACGTACACCGGCACGCCGCTGCGGCCGAGCGCGGTGAGCGCGGCGGTGATGGCGGGGTCGCGGCGGGTCCAGTCGGCGCGCAGCGTGGCGACCTTCTTGGCGTCGAAGTCGGCCAGCACCTGCGCGTCGGACAGGGTGCTCTTCTTGTTGTACTGGCAGGTCACGCACCAGGCGGCGGTGAAGTCGATGAACACGGGACGGCCCGCGTCAGACAACTGCGCCACGCGTTCGGCGGACCATGGCTGCCAGCGCTGGCCGGCGGCGCCCGGCGCGGCCGATGCCAGCTTGGCGGGCTCCACCGCCTGCAGCACGTTGCGGCCGATGGCGGCGGTGAGCACGGCGGTGAATGCGATCAGCACGCCCGCGATCACGACCCGCGCACGCCCGCGCAGCGTGAGCGCCCAGACGATGGCGGCCAGGCACACCAGCAGCGCCAGCAGCGTGCCCGCGCCGTCGATGCCGCTTTGCTGGCCGAGCACCCACACCAGCCACGCCACGGTGGCGAACATCGGGAAGGCGAGCAGGCGGCGCAGCGTGCCCATCCACGGTCCGGGCTTGGGCAGCAGATAGGCCACGGCGGGCACGAAGCCGGCCACGAGATACGGCAGCGCCAGCCCGAAGCCCAGCGCCGCGAACAGCAGCAGCGCCTGGGCCGCCGGCAGGCCGATGGCGAAGCCGAGCGAGGCGCCCATGAACGGCGCGGAGCAGGGCGATGCGATGACCACGGCGAGCACGCCGGAAAGAAAGTCGTTGGCCAGCGGATGCTTGGCCTGCGCGCTGCACACCGACGACGGCGCGGCGCGGCCGAACTCGAACACGCCCGCGAGGTTCAGCCCGATCAGCGTGAAGAGCGCCGCCAGTGCAGCCACCACGCCCGGCGACTGCAACTGGAAGCCCCAGCCCAGCCCCGCACCCGCCGCGCGCAGCGCGAGCATGCCGCCGCCCAGCGCGAGGAAGGACAGCATCACGCCGCCCGTGTAGGCCAGCCCGGCCTTGCGGTGCGCGCTGGCGTTGCCCGCCTGCCGCGCGAAGCCCAGCACCTTGATCGCGAGGATCGGGAACACGCAGGGCATCAGGTTCAGCAGCAGGCCGCCGAACAGCGCGCCCAGCAGCGCGGCCAGGAAGGTGGTGGAAGAGGGGGCGGGCAGGTCGCCGGACTTCGCGGCCGCGGCATTCGCAGCGTTGGCCGCGAGCGCCGCCTGCAGGGCCGGCGACACCTCGGCGGCACGCGGCGCGGCGGCCGTGGGCCAGGTGCCCGAGACGGGGGCCTCGGCGCGCCATGCCACCGGCTGGCCGGCCTGCCGGTCGGCCTCGGCCAGCGTCACCACCACCGGCATCGCCGTGGGGCTCGCGCTGCGCTGGTCGGCCAGCGGCATCGTGGCGGTCCAGGTGTCGCCCTGCCAGGATTGGGTCCAGTCCTTGCCGGAGACGGCCGCGGTGCGGATCACCTCGGGGGTCTCGGGGAAGAACTCCAGTGTCTTGCCCTGCGCGGCGGCCGGCAGGCCCTCGAGCCGCACCTTCAGGCTGTGGCCCTCGACTTCGATGGCGCCCGGCTTGGCCAGCGGCGCGGGCCGGGCGGCGAAGGCGGTATCGAACTCGGCCTTGTGCAGCGCGGTCGAGCCCTGCAGCGGCAGCGCCAGCGTGAAGGTGCCTTCCTCGGGAATGCATTCCTTGCGGCAGACCAGCCAGGAAGCCTTGAGCTGGATGTCCATCGCCGGGGTGCCGCCCAGCGCCACCGGCGGCTTGTAGAGCGTGGACACCTCCAGCGGTACCGGCAGCAGCACGGTGTTCTCGTAGCCGTAGTTCGCGAGGGTGCCGACCGGGATCTTCTTCGGCGCCGGCCAGGCGATCTCGCCGGTGGACACGCCGGCCGGCAGGGTCCACGTCATCTCGGTGGGCAGGCCCGAATCGCCGGCGTTCTTCCAGTAGGTGTGCCACTCGGGCTGGTGCGCGATCTGCAGGCCGACCCATACCGGGGCACCGGGCGTCACGCCGTCCGGGGCGTGGGCGATGAGTTCGGCGCGCACATGGGGGGTGGTGACCACCGCGCCCGGCTTCGATGCCAGCTCGGGAGTCGATTGCGCCGCGGCCGGCATGCTGGCTGCAGCTGTTGCTATCAGAAGCGTAGCGAATTGGATGCGCGGAAAGATCATGCCGTCAGTCGGAGCAATCGGTGGGGGCGAAGTTCCGGGCGCTTCAGGCCGCCGCGGTTGCCTGCGGGGCCCAGCCCAGCACCACGCGCCGGCTGCTGGCGCTCTTCTTTTCTATCTTGGTGACCACCACCGCGCCGATTTCCGCGGTGTTTGCAACATGCGTGCCGCCGCAGGGCTGGAGGTCGATCTGCGCGTCGTCCGGGCCGGTTCCGCCGATGCGGATGGTGCGCACCGTGCCCGAGCCGCGCGGCGGCTGCACGCTCATGCTCTTCACCAGCGCCGGGTTGGCGTCGAGCTCCTCGTCGGTGATGGCGCCCACGGTCAGCGGGTGGGCCGCCTCGACCAGCCGGGCCAGGCCGGCCGTCAGCGAGTCCTTGTCCAGCGGGTCGGTCATGTGGAAGTCGAGCCGTGCGTACTCGGGGGTGATGGAGCAGCCGTTCACAGGCTGCGGCACCAGGTGGCACAGGAGATGGGTGGCCGTGTGGAAGCGCATCAGCCGGTGGCGGCGCTCCCAGTCGAGGCGAGCGGTGACGGTGTCGCCGGGCTTCAGCGCCGCCAGCAGGTCTTCCTGGCCGGGCGCCGGCACATGGATGAATTCGTCGGTCGGGCGGCCTTCCGCGTCCTTGGCCTTGCGGGTGTCGGCGATGACGATCTCGCGTCCGCCGGCCAGGGCCAGCACGCCGCTGTCTCCGGCCTGCCCGCCGCCCTGCGGATAGAACACGGTGCGGTCGAGCACGATGCCGGCATCGTCGATGCGCGCCACGCGGGCGTCGCAGCTGCGCAGGTAGGCGTCGGCGCGGAACAGGTCGTCGGTCATCCGGCGATGGTAGCGGCGATGCGCGAATGAGGTGCGCCCACGCCAGAAAGCGCCCACGACCGACACTCCCGGGCCCGCCCGCCTTGGGATGATGCGCCGCATGCGGCAGTCGGCCGCGCGAAGGATCACGCATGAATCGACCGCAGCAAGTACCCACCCGCATGGGGCCTTCATGGCCGCGCACCGCGGCCGCGGCATTGGCCGCCGTGCTGTTCGCCGCCGGCTGCGGCGAGGCCGCCAAGCTCGCCCCCGAGCTGACGACCGGCCCCCGGCCGCAGCTGGCCGAGCCGAACAGGACGCTGATTCCCACCGTCAACGTCGCCACCGCCGTCGGCTGGACCGACACCGCCGCGCCCGTGCCCGCCGAGGGCCTGAAGGTGACGGCGCTGGCGCGCGGCCTCGACCACCCGCGCTGGGTCTACACGCTGCCCAACGGCGACATCCTCGTGGCCGAGAGCAACAAGCCGCCCAGGCCCGCCGACAGCAACGACGGCGGCAGCGGCCCCGTCGCCAAGATCCGCAACTGGGTCATGGGCAAGGTCATGGGCCGCGCCGGCGCGGGCGTGCCCAGCGCCGACCGCATCACCCTGCTGCGCGACGCCAACGGCGACGGCCTGGCCGAGGTCAGGCAGGTGTTCATGAGCAACCTGCGCTCGCCCTACGGCATGGCGCTGGTCGGCAACGAGCTCTTCATCGCCAATGCCGACGCGCTGGTGAAGGTGCCCTACACCGAGGGCCAGACCTCGATCGGCGCCAGCCCGACGCTGGTGACGCAGCTGCCCGCCGGCATCAACCACCACTGGACCAAGAACGTGATCGCCAACGCCGACGGCAGCAAGCTCTACGTGACGGTGGGCTCCAACAGCAATATCGGCGAGAACGGGCTGCCGGCCGAGGCGGGCCGGGCCGCCATCTGGGAAGTCGACACGAAGTCGGGCGAGAAGCGCCTCTTCGCCAGCGGCCTGCGCAACCCCAACGGCATGGGCTGGGAGCCCGACACCCAGGTGCTGTGGACCGTGGTGAACGAGCGCGACGAGATCGGCAGCGACCTCGTGCCCGACTACCTCACCTCGGTGAAGGACGGCGCCTTCTACGGCTGGCCCTGGAGCTACTACGGCGGCGTGGTCGACGCGCGCGTCACGCCGCGGAACCCGGAGATGGTCGCCAAGGCCATCGCGCCCGACTACGCGCTGGGCTCGCACGTCGCGCCGCTCGGCCTGGCCTTCTCGCGCCCGGGCGGCATGCCCGAGCAGTTCGCCAGCGGCGTCTTCATCGGCGAGCACGGCTCGTGGAACCGCAAGCCCAAGTCGGGCTACAAGGTGGTATTCGTGCCCTTCATCGGCGGCAAGCCCAGCGGGCCGCCCGTCGACGTGCTGACGGGCTTCCTGACGGCCGACGAGAAGGCGCAGGGCCGGCCGGTGGGCGTGGCGCTGGACAAGAGCGGCGCGCTGATCGTGGCGGACGACGTGGGCAACGCCGTGTGGCGCGTGTCGAAGGCCAAGTAGCGCTCCTTCTTTTCTTCAGCCCTGCGGGCGCGCGATGCGGTAGAGCCGGTGCCGCCGCAGTGCATGCCCCTCGGGCACCAGCGGATGGTCGAAGGCGCCGTCCTCGTCTTCCTTCATGCCGATGCGCTCCATCACCGCGCTGGAGCGGGTGTTGTTCCATGCGGTGAAGGCGACGATCTCCCGAAGCCCCAGCTGCCCGAAGCCCACCTGCAGCGCCGCGCGTGCCGCCTCGCTGGCGTAGCCATGGCCCCACCACTTGCGTGCGAAACGCCATCCGATCTCCACGCAGGGCGAGAAGGGCAGCTCGGCCGCCGGTGAATTGAGCCCGGTGAAGCCCATGAACTCGCCCGAGGCCTTGTGCTCCACCGCCCAGAAGCCCCAGCCGTTCTCGGCGATGCGCGAGCGCGTGCGCGCGACCGCCGCGTCGCTGTCGGCGCGCGTTGGCAGCGGCAGCAGGAACTCCATCACCTGCGGATCGCCCGCGAGCTCGAAGAAGGGCGCCAGGTCTCTGTCGCGCCACTGGCGCAGACGCAGGCGGGGCGTGTCGGATTCGATGATGTCGGCAGTCATGCCATCGATTGTGTCGCACGGCAAATATGTCATGACGTGATATATTTGCGGCCGTTCCGTCGACCGCACCGCCATGGCTCCCACACCCCGCAAGCTCGCCAAGAAGGACTTCGAGGCGCTCTCCCAGTTCCGCTACCAGATGCGCCGCTTCGAGCGCTTTTCCGAACGCGCCGCGCAGGGCGAGGGCCTCACGCCGCAGCAGTACCTGGTGCTGCTGCACATCAAGGGCGTGCCCGGGCGCGACTGGGCCTCGGTGGGCGAGATCGCCGAGCGCCTGCAGCTGCAGCCGCACGGCGCGGTCGCGCTGGTCACGCGCTGCGAGGCGCTCGGGCTCGTGCAGCGCCGGCCCAGCGAAACCGACCGCCGGCAGGTCGAGGTGCACCTGCTCGTCGAGGGCGAGAAGCTGCTGTCGAGGCTGGCCGAACTCCACCGCGCGGAACTGCGCTCGCTCAAGGGCGTGTTCGACGTGCCGCAGATCGATCTCCCAGACGCTTCGTGAACAGCATGAGCACCAGGCTTTCCTCTTCTTCTTCCCACCCGCCGCGCGGCGACTTCGCGCTCAACACGCGGCTCATGCGCATGACCGTCATGGCCGCCTTCATCGGCGCCATCAGCACCGTGGCCGCGCGCGTGCTGCTCGACCTGATCCGCTTCTTCACCAACCTGTTCTTCTTCCAGACCTTCTCTCTGGCCGAGAGATCGCCGGCCACGCACACGCTGGGCGCATGGGTCATCGTGGTGCCGGTGATCGGCGGGCTCATCGTCGGGCTGGTGGCGCGCTACGGCTCCGACAAGATCCGCGGCCACGGCATTCCCGAGGCCATCGAGGCGATCCTGTTCGGCAAGAGCCGCATGTCGCCGAAGGTGGCGCTGCTCAAGCCGCTCTCGTCGGGCATCGTCATCGGCAGCGGCGGGCCCTTCGGCGCCGAGGGGCCGATCATCATGACCGGCGGCGCCATCGGCTCGCTGATCGCGCAGCACTTCCATCTCACTGCCGCAGAGCGCAAGGCGCTGCTGGTGGCGGGCGCCACCGCCGGCATGACGGCCGTGTTCGGCACGCCGGTGGCCGCCGTGCTGCTGGCCGTCGAGCTGCTGCTGTTCGAGCTGCGCCCGCGCAGCCTGCTGCCGGTGGCCGTGGCCTGCGCGGTGGCGGGCTTCGCGCGGCCGCTGCTGATGGACCCGGGCCCGCTCTTCCCGCTGCAGACGGCCGTGCCCGGCCCGCTCGCCATGCTGTCGTGCGTGATCGCGGGCGTGCTGTGCGGCGCGCTGTCGGCGTCGCTCTCGATCTCGCTCTACAAGGTGGAAGACTGGTTCGGCAAGCTACCGCTGCACTGGATGTGGTGGCCCGCCATCGGCGGCCTGGCCGTGGGCATCGGCGGCTGGCTGCAGCCGCGCGCGCTGGGCGTGGGCTACGACGTGATCGGCGACCTGTTGCACAACCACCTCGCGCTCGGCGTGGTGCTCGCGCTGCTGGCGGTGAAGGCCGTCATCTGGGTCATCTCGCTGGGCTCCGGTACCTCGGGCGGCGTGCTTGCGCCGCTGCTGATGATGGGCGCCGGCCTCGGCGTGGTGCTGTCGCACGTGCTGCCCGGCAACGATCCGATGCTCTGGCCGCTGGTCTGCATGGCGGCCACGCTGGGCGGCGTGATGCGCGCGCCGCTCACCGCCACCATCTTCGCCTTCGGGCTCACGCACGACAGCAACGCGCTGCTGCCGCTGCTGGCCACATCGGCCGTGGCCTACGGCTTCACCGTGCTGACGATGCGCCGCTCGATCCTCACCGAGAAGATCGCGCGCCGCGGCTATCACATCTACCGCGAGTACGGCATCGATCCGCTGGAGCGGCATTCGGTGGAAGAAGTGATGACGCGCGAGGTGCGCAGCATCGACGCGGCCATGCCGGTGACGCAGGCGCTGTTCGAGCATTTCGGCGAAGGGCAGGCGCATCGCGCGTTCCCGGTGCTGCGCAACGGCACGGTGATCGGCGTGGCCGATCGCGCGATGCTCGCCGCGCGCGGCACGAGCGACCCGATCGCCACGGTGGGCGATGCCTGCGCCGACGCGCCGCTCTACTTCGCGCTGCCGGGCGAGAACTGCCGCGCCGTCGCCACGCGGCTGGCGCGCCACAGGCTGGAGCGGCTGCCGGTGGTGAAGGACGCGCAGTCGCTCGCTCTCGTCGGCATCGTGGCGCGCAGTGACCTCATCAAGCCATCGCTCGCGCACTTCGACGAAGAGGAAAAGCGCGAGCGCATGCGCGGACTGCCGTGGCAGTCCAGCTAGCGCGGGCGCTCAGAACCCCGCCAGCACCACCTTGCCCTGCGCCTTGCCGCTCTCGATGAGCGCGTGGGCCTTGCGCAGGTTGGCGGCATTGATGGTGCCGAAGCTCGCGTTCGCCGTCGTGCGGATGCGGCCCGCGTCGACCAGCGCGGCCACCTCGGCCAGCAGCGCGCCTTGCTCGGCGATGTCGGGCGTCTCGAAGCGCGAGCGCGCGAACATCATTTCCCAGTGCAGCGAGATGCACTTGGTCTTCAGCGGCATCGCGTCGAGCACCTTCATGTCGTCGATCACCGCGAGCTGGCCCTGGGGCTTGAGGCTCTCGATGATCTGCGCGTAGTGCTGGTCGGTCTGCGTGAGGCTGGCGACCATGTCGACCTCATTGATACCGGCGGCCCTGAGCTCGGCCGCGAGCGGCTTCGAATGGTCGATGACCGTGTGCGCGCCCAGCTCCAGGCACCATGCGCGGGTTTCGGCGCGCGAGGCGGTGGCGACCACGCGCAGCTTGGTCAGCTGGCGCGCGAGCTGGATGAGGATGGAACCCACGCCGCCCGCGCCGCCGGTGACCAGCAGCGTCTGTCCCTCGCCGCCGCCCTTGGGCACGCGCAGGCGGTCGAACAGCAGCTCGTAGGCGGTGATGGTGGTCAGCGGCAGCGCGGCGGCCTGCGAGTCGTCGAGGCTCTTCGGCGCCAGCGCCGCGATGCGCTCGTCCACCGCGTGCAGTTCGGCGTTGCTGCCGGGGCGGATGATCGAGCCCGAGTAGTACACGCGGTCGCCGGTCCTGAAGTTCTTCACGCCGGAGCCGACGGCCTCGACGGTACCGACCGCGTCCCAGCCCAGCACCTTGGCCTGGCCGGCCTCGGGCGCGGCGTTCTTGCGGACCTTGGTGTCCACCGGGTTGACCGACACCGCCTTCACGCGCACCAGCAGGTCGCGCGCGCCGGGCACGGGGGCCGGCAGCTCGATGTCCTGCAACGATTCGGGGTTGTCGATGGGGAGGGGCTGGTAGTAGCCGACGGCTTTCATGGCGAATGCACCTTTCAGTAACGATGACTGAACTGTAGGATCGCAAGGCTGATTTGATAAGTAAGCCGAAATCAGCAACAGTTTCAAATGAAGATTGAAAATATCTCAGACCTGCAGGTGCTCGTGCACACGGCGCGCGCCGGCACGCTGACGGCGGCGGCGCATGCGCTGGGCATCACGCCGGCCGCGGCCAGCGCCACGCTCAAGCGGCTGGAGGCGCAGCTCGGCGCGCGGCTCTTCGAGCGCTCCACCCGCGCGATGCGCCTCACGCCGCAGGGGCAGACGCTGCTCGACTACGCGGTGCGCGCCTTCGAGCTGCTGGACGAGGGGGAGTCGCTGGTCACGGCGGATCGCGGGGAGCTGGTCGGCACCCTGCGCGTGGCCTCGCCGTCGGACCTCACGCGCAGCACGCTGCTGCCTTGGTTCGACGAGTTCCTGGCGCTGCATCCGGGCGTGCAGTTGTCGCTGTCGGTGGGGGATCGGCCGCTGGATGTGATGCGCGACGAGGTCGACGTGGCGCTGCGGTATGGGGCGCTGGCCGATTCGCGGCTGGTGGCGCGGGCCTTTGCGCTGACCAATCCGCTGCTGACTGCTTCACCCGACTATTTGCGGCGGCATCCGGCGCCTCGGGTGCCTCAGGACCTGGTGCATCACAACTGCCTGATCTTCAATCGCTCGGGGCGAAGGCATCGGGTCTGGCGGTTTGCGCAGAACGGGCAGTGGACGGAGGTGCGGGTGAATGGGAACCGCAGCGTGGACGATGCTTCGCTGGCGCGGGAGTGGACTGTGGCGGGGTATGGGATTTCCTTGAAGTCTGCTTTGGATGTGCGCAATGACATTCGGGAAGGGAGGCTCGTGCGGTTGCTGGCGGATTGGGAGACTGAGCCTTATCCGTTGCATGCGTTGTTGCCTAGTGGGAGGTTTGTGCCGGCTCGGGTTCGGGCGTTTGTCGATTTTCTTGCTCTGAAGTTCGAGGCTTTGTTGGCTGTGGCTTGAGGTTTGGTTTCCGGGGCCGGGACTCGCCCCGGCGGGCGACCTACTTTTCTTTGCTTCGCCAAAGAAAAGTAGGCAAAAGAAAGGCGACCCCACTGTCTGCGACCCTTCGCTTCGCTGCGGGCAACCTGCGGTGCTCGCGTTTCGCGGGGTCTCGCAGAACTCGCTTCGCTCAGACAGCTGCGAGCCCTTGTCCGCGAAACGCTGCGCTCCTCGGCGCAGCCAGAGGGGAGGGGAGACGAACGGGCCTTTGCCTCGCTCGGCCTTGTTTTTCTCCCTCTCCCTTTGGGAGAGGGTTGGGGTGAGGGCAGCGGCGTTCGATGGAGCCGTGCCTTGCTTCCTCAGATCATCGGCGTCACCGCACCGTCCATCGCCACGATGGCGCCGGTCACGTAGCTTGCCTTCGGCGACGCGAGGAACAGCACTGTGTTGGCCACTTCCTCCGGGGTGGCGATGCGGCCCAGGGGCAGGCGGGCCTTGGCTCGCTCCAGCGCTTCGTCTGTGCCGATGCCTTGCAGCTTCGCGTCGGCCTTCATGCCTTCCTGCAGGCGCTCTGTGAGCGTGAGGCCGGGGTTCACTGCGTTCACGCGCACGCCCTTGGCGGCGTAGGCGGCGGCCATGCCGGCGCTCACGAGCATGAGGGCGGCGTTGGCGGCGCCGCCGGCCATGTGGACGGGGCTGGCGACCTTGCCGCCCTGGCCGATGACGTTGACGATGGCGCCGCGTCCGCGCTGGCCCATGCGCTTCACCACCGGGTCGATCATGTGGATGTAGGTGAAGTACTTGGCGTCCATCGCGTCGTGCCATGACGACGCCGTCAGCTCGTCGGGCGGGGTGCGGCGCGCGGCGCCGGCGGAGTTGACGAGCACGTCGACGGGGCCGAAGGCTTTCTCGGCGGCGTCGAGGGCGGCGACTGCGCCGGCCGGGTCCTTGAGGTCGGCTGCGTGGATGGAGACGCGACCCTCCGCCTGCGCGAACGCGGCGACCAGCGTGCTTCGGCCCCGCTCGAGGTTGGCGAGGTCGCGCGAGACGAGGCTCACGCGCGCGCCTTCGCGCAGGAAGCCCAGCGCGCAGGCCAGGCCGATGCCCTTGCTGCCGCCGGTGATGAGTACGTGCTGGTCCTGGAGCTGGAGGTCCATGAAAGAGTCCTTGCTGGTGGGATGGGAGTGGCGGCGATTGAAGCACCGCCGCCAAACCCCCTGCACGCGCGCGGCTGTGCGCCGCCGTGGTATCCCGCTCCAGCGCCAGGAGCAGCCGGTTGCCGTCAGCGCCGGTCGGTGCCGCGTGGCTGCTGCTGCGGCTCGGGCTCGAGGGTGGCCGGCGTGGTGTCGATGGCGTCGCGCAGGTGGCCGTTGTTGTCGTGGTGCACCAGCAGCTGGCGCGTGCGCTGCCAGGTGGACAAGCGCGCGGGCGGCACCTCGATGTAGGTGGCCAGCGCGGACAGGGACGACTTTTCCTTCTCGGGGCGGGCCTCGCGACGGTGCTGGCGGCGGCGCCACGGCGCCATCATCAGCATCGACACCAGGATCGCGCAGATCACCAGGCCGTACAGGCTCAGCAGGTGCAGCACCTCGGGCTGCGAGCGCGCGCCCAGCACGTAGGGCCATGCGTACCAGACCGCCCAGAACCAGATCGCGATGGTGATGGCGGGGCGCAGCAGCCGCAGCCACAGGTACATGGCCAGCGCGCGCTGCGGCGAGCGGCCGCTGCCGAAGGCGCGCAGCGGTATGCGCGCGGCGTCGATGATCGGCTCGTCCACCGCGGGCTGCCCCCAGGAGCGACGGCGGCTCGGCGGTGCGGCGTCGTCGTGCGCGTCGGGCGGGTAGCTGGAGGGGAAGACGGACTCATGGGACATCGGAAACTCCTCGGTCGGGGCTTGTCCACACCGCGCGTTTGCCCCGGCGGCGTATCAGGGCTTTGGGAAAGGCGATGACGGTGGTGGCCATCGTGATGGTCCAGAAGGCGATCGGATACCAGATCGTTCCGGCGAAATAGCGCATCAGGTCGCGGTCGTAGCGGCGGTCGATCCACAGGCTCAGCAGCATCTGCAGGATGCAGGTCATGGCCAGCAGCGTTCCCTGCCAGTGCGGCAGCAGCGCCGAGTGCCACGACGAGTCGTACGGCAGGAAGGGCCGCACCAGGCTGATGATGAGCACCAGGGCCATGGCGTAGGCCCAGAAGATGCTCGTCATGTACTCGAAGTACACGGGCCACATGCGCCAGTGGCGCGGCCGCAGGATGTGCGAGGTGCAGCGCAGCATGGTCTGGATGCCGCCGATGGCCCAGCGCAGGCGCTGCTTCCAGAGACCGCGCAAGGTCTCGGGCATCAATATCCAGCACAGCGCGCGCGGCTCGAAGCGCAGTTGCCAGCCGGCGATCTGCAGCTTCCAGCTCATGTCGATGTCCTCGGTGAGCACGTCGGGGCTCCAGAAGCCCACGTCGATCACCGCGCGGCGGCGGAACATGGCGATCACGCCCGACACCGTGAACAGCGTGCCCACCAGCTGCTGCGAGCGCTTGATGAGGCCGATGATCGAGGAGAACTCGCCCACCTGCATGCGCCCGAGCAGCGTGGTGCGGGTGCGGATGCGCGGATTGCCGGTGACCGCGCCGATGCGCTCCGAAGCCAGCATCGGCAGCAGCATCCAGGCGATGGCGTCCTCGTCGATCAGCGCGTCGCCGTCGATGCCCAGGATGTACTCGCCGCGCGCGAGCTGGCAGGCGGTGTTCAGGCCGACGGCCTTGCCCTGGTTGCTCGCGTTGTGGATCACGCGCAGGCGGCCGTACTCCTGCGTCATCTGGTCGAGCAGCTCGCCGGTGCCGTCGGTGCTGCCGTCGTTCACCGCGATGACCTCGCAGTAGGGGTAGCGCGTGCGCATGAGCTGCTCGATCACCTCGCGCAGGTGCGGCGCCTCGTTGAAGCAGGGAACCACCACCGTGACCAGCGGGCGCGAGGGCAGCAGCTCCAACGGATTGACGTCGACGTCGCGCTTGCGTTCGAACACCATCGCATGCGAGAGGCCGCCTGCCATCCACACGTAGGCCATGAAGAACGGGTAGTAGAAGACGAAGCCGAACAGCAGCGAGGGCAGCGTCTGCGCGAGGAACTGGGTGGTGGGGCTCATTGCGAACGTTCCTTCGGCGTGGTCTGCGCTGGTACCTGGGCGTTGGAGGTCGCGCGCAGAGCCCGCGGCAGCAGCGTGCGCACAGAGATCGCGCGGCGCACGGTCTCCAGCGAAGGCTGGTCGTTGAGGAAGTCGTCGGGGTAGTAGCCAAGGTGGCGCACGCCGGAGCGCTGCAGCAGCGTCCACTGCCGCGAGAGCTCGGCGTCGGGCACGGGCTTGCCTGTGCGCCAGTCGCGCGCCTGCAGCTCGAACACCGTGCCGTCGAGGCCGCGCGGCGTGTCGGCGGCGCGCCTGGCCAGGCGCGCGAGCCAGCCGTCGGCGTCGGTCTCGCGTTCCATGCGCGGCATCGCCATCAGTGCGACGTAGTCGTAAGCGGCGAGCGAGGCTTCGTAGTTCTGCGCGAACCACTGCTCGGCCTGGGGCTCGAGCACCGGCCGGGCGTAGAGGTTGCGCGCGGTTTCCAGCGCGGGCCGCCAGGCGCCGGTGCGCGCGGCGAGTTCCTGCGTGAACTCGATCAGGTGGCGTGTCTTGGCAGCGGTCCAGCGCGCCGTCAGCTCCGGGTTCGCGCGGATCGCCGCCAGGTCGGGCGGCAGGCCCCATTTCGCATACGTGGCGAGCGCCGCGGGGCTCGCGTCCTCGTCGTCGGAGAGCATCGCGTCGTCGTGGAACAGCAGGCCCTCGAAGAAGGCGTGGCGGCCCAGGTCCTCGTAGATGTCGCCGACCAGCGTGCGCACCGCGGGGTCGAAGGGGGTGAGGCGGTGGTAGCGGTCGGCGTGCACCGCGCCGTCCTGCGCCATCACCGTGTGCGTGGCGAGCGGGTTCGACGCCGGCAGCCTGAAGGCAGTCACAGGCATCCAGGCGTAGACCTTCACGCCGGCGCGGCTGCGCAGCTGCCAGGCCGCGCGGGCGAACAGGTCGGCGCGCACCGGCAGGTGGCGGTTGGGGAAGTACAGCGCGTCGGCCACGCCGTCGCCGTCGGGGTCGGCATAGGCCTGCAGGAACACCGCGCGCGGGCGGACGGTGGCCACGCGGTCGATCAGCATCGAGAGGTTGCGCTCCTGCTGGGCCGGGTCGGGGTCGTACACGTAGTCGAGGTCCACGTGCATCACGCGGTTGACCGGACGCACCTCGCCGCCCGCGGGGCTGCGCAGCATGCGGTCGAACGAGGGCGCCTCGTTGTCGTAGGCCGCCAGCGCGCGGCGGATGCGCGAGAGCGGCACGGCGGCCGAGTTCGGGCCGTCGTCGAGCGTGAAGGTGATGGGCATGCCCGCGCGCGCCGATGCCGCGAGCGTGGCCGCGTTGTAGGCACCGTAGGGCCACACCATCGCGCGCACCTTCGCTCCGGTGCGCTTCTCGATGAGCTCGCGGCTGCGGCGCAGGTCGGTCTCGATGCGCCGCACGTAGGCCTCGTCGTCCTCGTAGCGGCCGGTCTGCGGGTCGTAGCGGTGCGTGGCCGCGGCCGGCAGCAGGTTGCCCTGCGGATTGGCGACGATGCCGGTGTGCATGGCGTCGCTGTGGCTCGCGAATTCGACGAGGCCCGAGCGCGCCATCTCGGCGGCCTCGCTCCACAGCAGGAAGTTCTCGCGCGGTGCGGGCTTGTCGCCCCAGTGCACCTGCCGGCCTTCGGGCACTTCGAGCCAGCTCGTCACCAGCGCCATCACCGCCGGGTAGTTGTAGCGCCTGAGCAGCGGAAAGACCTTGGTGTAGGCGCTGCGGTAGCCGTCGTCGAAGGTCAGCAGCACCGGCCTGGGCGGCAGCGGCTTGCCGCCCGAGCGCGCGTCGACGATCTGCTGCAGGCTCACCGGGTGGTAGTCGTTGTACTGCAGCCAGGCGAGCACGCCGGCGAAGGTGTGCTCGTCCATGGCGGTCTCGTCGGGCGAGGTCTCGAAGCTCTCGCGCACGTTGGAGCGGATGTCGTGGAACGAGATCACGCGAAAGCCCAGGCCGTCGTCGGCGTCGGCGGCCGGCAGCGGCTGCGCGAGGGCCGGCAGCGAGAAGGCCAGCAGCATCAGCCACGGCAGCGCCGCGCGCAGGAAGGCGAGGGGAGTGTTCTTCTTTGTCGTTCGCATCACTGCAGGGGGGTGGAGAGGTTCAGGAAGACGCCGCGCTGTCGCTCGCGCACGCCGTCGTAGGGATGGCCGGAGACGAACGCGCCGTAGCGCAGCGTGAGCCGCGGCCCGAAGTTCCAGCGGTGCTCGTAGCGCAGGCTCCACATCGGGCCGCTGCCGAAGCCGGCCTGACGGTAGCTGCCGCCGGCGAGCTCGACGACCTGGAAGAACTGCCGGTCGTCGCGTTTCCAGTTGAGCCACTGCGCGCGTACGCCGAGCTGCACGCTGGAGTCGCTCGACGGATTGAAGTAGGGCGCCTCGACGGCGCGGCCGCGGCTCGCGCCGGCGCCGAGGCTGGTCTCCAGCTGGAAGGCCGGCGTGCTGATCCAGCGCTCGCGCCAGCTGGCGTCCAGGCCGTCGCGCCGATTG
Source organism: Variovorax gossypii (assembly GCF_003965815.1). Classification (GTDB taxonomy): domain Bacteria; phylum Pseudomonadota; class Gammaproteobacteria; order Burkholderiales; family Burkholderiaceae_C; genus Variovorax; species Variovorax gossypii. The sequence goes on from NZ_RXOE01000002.1 coordinate 107,358, forward strand.
CCGTCGCTGAAGTCGAGCTGCTGCCACTTCAGGTCGAAGCGGCGCGACTCGTCGACCACGTAGCCCACGCTCGCGCCGAGCTCGTGCGCGCCGATGCCGGCCACGCGCGCCTTCCACGGCAGCTCCTTGCTGTCGCCGTCGTAGGTGGCCGACAGCCGCCACGCGTCGCCCGCGCGGTAGTCGAGCCGGCCGGCCACGCTGTTGCGGTAGGGCCCCGCGTTCGCGTGCTGCACGATGCCTTCGGCCAGCCAGCGTCCCTGCTGCCAGCCCAGGCCGAGGCCGCCGCGCGCCCAGTTCGCGTTGCCGATGTCGGTGCTTCCGCGGCCCAGCGACTGTTCGTAGAACACGCGCCAGCGGTCGTCGATGAGCCCCGAGCTGAGCCGGCTGTCGATGCGCCATTCGCGGCTGGCGATGGCCGCGCCGCCCGAGGAAGCCTCGGCGTCCACGTCGAGCCTCGGGCCGACGAGGGCGCGCCGCTTGCGCTCCATTTCGCGCACCTGCACCGAGTCGGGCAGGTCGGCCGCGAGCGATTCGGCGCGCCGGCGGGCCTCGGCGAACTCGTCCGCGTCGAGCAGTGCCTCGACATGGCCGATGCGCGCGCCGGTGTCGTAGGGGGAGTCGGCCGCCAGCGCCTCGTAGCGCGCCAGCGCGGCCTCGGGGTGTTCGCGCAGTCGCGCGGTGAGGGCTGCGCCCTGGGCATAGCCGGCGTTGAGCGGCGCTTCCCGCGTCAGCACCGAGAAGCTGCGCTGCGCGAGGGCGGGGCGGTCCGAGTAGAGCTGGACCAGGCCGCGCAGGCCGCTGACCTCGGTGTACTCGCCGTTCGGCCGGCCCGCTTCGGGCGCGAGGCGCATCTGCGCGGGCGTGGCGGCTTCCAGCCGGTCCAGCAGCGCTTCGGCGTCGGCGAAGCGGCCCACGTCCAGGTAGGCGTAGACCAGTCCGTAGTGAACCTCGTCGGGCATCGGCATGTCGGCGCCTCCCTTGGCCATGGCGGCTTCGTAGAGCGGAACGGCATCGATCGAGCGACGCTCCTGCGCGAACGCCCGGGCCGCTGCCTGCAGGCCGTAGGCGGGCAGCTCGGTGCCCGCGGCGCGCAGGGTGTCGTGGAGCGCGATGGCGTCGGCCGGCCGGCCGCGCTCGACCAGCGCCAGCAGGCGGTCGGACTGCAGCCGCACCCGCACCGTGCGCCACGCATCGGCGTCGCCGGGCTCTGCCTTCGGGGCGGCTGCGTCGACCCGGGCCAGCGCGGCTTCCTGGTCGGCCAGCACCCGGTCGAGCGCAACCACGCGCTCCGCGCCCAGGCGCTGGTCGCGCGCGCGGATCGCCCAGCGCAGCCGCTGCGCCAGCGCCTCCTGCTGCAGGGTGGAAAGCGCCAGCGGCGAGAAGCTGCTCGGCGTGGCGCGCTCCGCAGCCTCTGCGTTCTCGAAGGCGCTCGATGCGGCGCCGCTGGCCGCGAGCAGGAAATCGGCCTCGCGCCGGAGGTCGAGGCGCCCGGGCCACAGCGCGCCGGCCTCGGTGTAGGCGCCGAGCGCCTGCAGCAGGTCCTTGTCGGTGCGCGCCAGGGCGCCGCGCAGTTCCAGCAGCGCGACGCGATCGTCGACTCGCGTGGGCGCGGGCTGCGACAGCGCGCGGTACAGCGCCTTTGCGCCGGCGATGTCGCCGCTCTCGATGCGCCACCAGGCTTCGTGGACGCGCGGCTCGCGGGCATCGGGCTGCCGTGCACGCCACACGCCGACGACTTCGCCCTGCAGGCCGGAATCGCGGGCGCGCCGCGCGGCCAGCGCGAGAGGAGCCAGGGCGTAGTCGGCCAGCTTCGCAGGCGTCGCCTGGCGGCCTAGCGCGACGGCTTGGGCATACCGGCCGTCGGCGGAGGCGATCGCGACCGCATCGGAGGCCACGCGGCGGCGTGCGTCGTCGTCGAGCGGCGATGCGAGCCAGGCCGTCAGCTGGTTCAACGCCTCGGTCGCGTCGATGCGGCCTTCGCGGCGCGCGACGATCAGCGCGTCGTGCCGGCTCGCGTCATACGAGGACGCCGCGCTCTGCCCGACGGCCGGAGGCGAATTGGTGGGCGCCGGCTGCGCAAGCGCCGCCGGCGCAGCGAGGGCCAGCGTGCATGCCAGTGGCAGTGGGGGAATTCTTTGCGCGTTCCGCGCGATCAGACGAAGCAACGAACAGGCAAGCGCAGGTTTGCGCGCAGCCATGACCGTGCCTCCAGTTTTCTTCTGGATGAACACCTTGCTCCCTTGGAAATCCGAAATGCGATCCCGGGCAACCCATGACGCCGCCGCAAGGACCGGGGTTGCCGAGTGACAGAACGGCAGCCTCAGAACTCAAATTCTCAAATTTGGAATTACTCTAGACATCATTGTTAACAAGGGCAAACAAAAGACTGAGGATTCGGTTGTATGTGTGAACAGATTCGCGTTTTAGGCGCCTGCGCCGATCGCTTTTGTCGGACAGATGCCCAGGAGCCCGGTGTCCGCCCGACCCGGGCCCGGCCTAAGATCGCGTGATGAACGCTCCCCAGGCCCCATCGCCTTCGCCTTCGTCGCTTCCCCGTTTCTGGTCGGGGCTGACCACGCGCGATTTCGCGTCGCTCGATCCGGCGGCCACCGTCGCGGTGCTGCCGCTGGGCGCGACCGAGCAGCACGGCCCGCACCTGCCGCTGGCCGTCGACACGGTGCTGGCCGACGGCATCGTCGCCGCCTCGCTGCCGCTGCTGCCGGCCGCGCTGCCGGTGCTGTTTTTGCCGACCCAGCAGATCGGCCTGAGCCCCGAGCACGCGCGCTTCGCGGGCACGCTCACGCTGTCGGCCGAAACGCTGATCCGCGTGTGGAGCGAGATCGGCGCCGGCGTGGCGCGCGCGGGCGTGAAGAAGCTGGTGCTCTTCAATGCGCACGGCGGCCACGTGGGTGCGATGGACATCGTGGCGCGCGAGCTGCGCGCGGCGCACGGGCTCATCGTCTACAGCGTGAGCTGGTTCAACCTGCCGCTGGGCGATGCGGGCGCGCAGTTCAGCGCGCACGAGCACCGCTTCGGCGTGCACGCGGGCGAGATCGAGACTTCGATGATGCTGGCGCTGGCGCCGCAGCTGGTGCGCATGGACGAGGCGCGGAATTTCCCCTCCACCTCCGAGCAGCGCGCGGCCGGCTACGCGATCCTCGGCAACGGCAGGAGCGCCAAGCTCGGCTGGGCCATCGAGGACTACAACCCCCACGGCGCCGCCGGCAACGCGGCGGCCGCCACGGCCGGGCACGGCCAGGCGGTGATCGATGCTGCGGCGCGGCAGCTGGCGCTGCTGCTGGAAGAAGTGTCGCGGCTGCCGCTGGACACGGCCAACACCGGGCCGCTGCCCTGAGCCCGTTGCGCCGGCCCGCTTTAACGTTGAGCTAACGGTCGTGCGCTAACTTCCCGGCGCCTCAACCAAGCGAAGAACCAACGGGAGCCGGCGTGCGCGTGCTGCTTGTCGAAGACGACGAAATGATCGGGAACAGCCTGGTCCGCGGCCTCGAGAGATCGGGCTGGGCGGTGGACTGGGTGCGCGACGGCCTGCTCGCGCGCAGCGCGCTGGCCGATGGCGACTACACCTGCGTGCTCCTCGACCTGGGCCTGCCCGGGCTCGACGGCGTCGAGGTGCTGCGCCACGCGCGCGGCCTCGGCAACGACACGCCGATCCTGATTCTCACGGCGCGCGACGGCCTCGGGCAGCGGGTGGAAGGGCTCGACCTCGGCGCAGACGACTACCTGCTCAAGCCCTTCGAGCTGCCCGAACTGCTGGCGCGCATGCGCGCGGTGGTGCGCAGGCGCCATGGCGCCTCCAACTCGATCATCGGCAGCGGCAGCGTGCAGCTCGACCTCACCACCCGCGAGGTGCTCTACCGCGGCATGCGCGAGACCCTCACGGCCCGCGAGTTCGCGCTGATGCACGCCATGCTCGAGCGCCCCGGCGCCATCCTGTCGCGCGAGCAGCTCGAGAACCGCATCTACGGCTGGGGCGAGGAGGTGATGAGCAACGCGGTCGACGTGATCATCCACAACATGCGGCGCAAGCTGGGTGCCGACACCATCCGCAACGTGCGCGGCCTGGGCTGGCGCGTGGTGGATTCCCAGTGAGTTCCGCGATGACCGCCGCCACGACCGCCGCGCCGGGCCGCCCCTGGTATTCGCCGGGCTCGCTGCGTGCCAAGCTGCTGCTCTGGCTGGTGCTGGTGCACCTGCTGGCCGCGGTGGGCGTGGCCTGGTTCACCTACGCCAGCTACGACCGGCTCATCGTCACCTCCAAGGACGACCAGATGCAGACGCTGGCCGAGTCCTATGCCGGCAACGCGAACGTGCCCGAGCTCAGGCCGACCGACCAGCGCAGCATCTTCGAGCGCGGCGCCTTCGTCATCCAGGTCTGGAACGGGCGCGGCGAGCTCCTGGCCAGCTCCTGGCCGGAGCTGGCCATGGCGCGCCAGCCCACGGAGGGCATGAGCACCGTGCGCATGGCCTCCGGCGACGAGGACGAGGTGTGGCGCGTGTACTCCACCGGGCCGGCGGCCGACGCCGACCGCTTCCAGGTGCAGGTGATCCAGAACGGCGGCTTCGTGCGCCGGCTGGTGACCAAGCGCGCGCTGTCGCTCACCGCGCCCATCGCGCTGCTGCTGCCGATGTCGCTGGCCGTGCTGTGGCTCGTGGTGTGGACCTCGTCGCGCAAGCTGCGCAGCGTGGCGCTCGACGTGGCCGCGCAGGACGAGCGCAGCCTGTCCGAACTCTCCGTGTCGGGCGTGCCCGCCGAGATCGCCCCGCTGGTGGAGGCCTTCAACAGCCTGCTCGGCCGCCTGCGCCAGGCCTTCGCCGTGCAGCGCCGCTTCGTGCAGGACGCCGCGCACGAGCTGCGCACGCCGATCGCCGCCATCGGCCTGCAGCTGGACAACATGCGCGCCGAGGTGCCGGCCGAGGTCATCGACGAGCACTACGTGCACCTCAAGGGCGGCGTGACGCGCGCCCAGCACCTGATCGAGCAGCTGCTGCGCCTGTCGCGCCAGGAAAGCAGCACCGAGCCCGAGGCGCCGGTGCAGCTCGACGTGGCCTCCGTGCTGCGCGACAGCGTGGCCCAGCTGATGGTGATCGCCGACCGCCGCCGCATCGACGTCGGCTTCGAGGGCGGAGCCGTCGCCACCGTGACCGCGCCGCCGACCGAGCTGCGCAGCATCTTCGACAACCTGATCGACAACGCGCTGCGCCACTCGCCCGAGGGCGGCGTGGTCGACGTGCGCCTGCACGAGGTGGAAGGGCGGCCGGTGGTCGACGTGGTTGACAACGGCCCCGGCATCCCGCCCGCGCTGATCGACCGCGCCTTCGACCGCTTCTTCCGCGTGCCGGGCACCGCCGCCGAGGGCAGCGGCCTGGGCCTCGCCATCGCGCGCATGGCCGCGCAGCGCAACGGCCTGCGCATCGTGCTGGCCAACCGCCACGACTCGCAGGGCCGGCAGGCCGGGCTGCAGGCGCGCGTGCATCTGATGGGCGATCCGTCGGTGGGCGGCGCGGCGGCTTAACGCTCGGGTAACTCTCGCTTAAAGGTCGCATAAAGCGGCCTTCCTACAGTGACTCCAGCCGCGAAAGCGGCCGCGCCGAACGAAAGGCGCCAGCCAACCCAGCTTCAAAGAGGAGTTCACATGCGAAAGACCTTCGGCCTCCTGGCCATCCTTGCCCTGGCCGGTGCGGCCCATGCGGAAAGCTATGACGGCGTGCACCAGGGCCCCGGCCTGCTCGCGCGCGAAGACGTGGCGGCCCAGGCCGTGGCCGCGGCCCACGCCCCCGACCAGAACGTGACGCGCGGCTCGCGCGGCCCCGATCCCTTCACCTCCACCGTTTCGCGCGAAGCCATGCGCCAGGCTGCGGTGGAAGCGGCCCGCGCGCCCGACCAGAACGTGGTCGACGGCTCGCGCGTCAACAGCGTCGTGATCTCCACGACGCAACCGGTGCGCGCCGCCACTGGCGAGGCGCCGGCCACCCGTTTCTGACGCCTTCCTGGCGCGCCGCAGTCGCGTGATCCCCGATCGATGCCGCAGGCGCCAAAACGCTAGGAAGCGCCGCCGCCCAGCACGCCGGCGAACATGCCGGTGTCGACATTGCCGCCGCTCACGCAAATGCCCACCGTCTTGCCGCGCCAGCGTTCCTGCTGCTGGAGCGCGGCGGCCAGCGCGGCCGCGCCGGCGCCCTCGGCCACGTTGTGCGTGTCGCTGAAGAGGATGCGCATGGCCTGCGCGATCTCGTCGTCGGTGACGGTGACCACGTCGTCGGCCTCGCGCAGGATCACCTCCACCGACTCGGGCACCGGTACGCGGCAGGCCATGCCGTCGGCCAGCCGCGTGGTGACGGGCGACTCGACCGGCTTGCCGGCGCGGAAGGAATCGCGGTACGCGGTGGCATGCGCCGACACCACGCCGATGAGCTTCGTCGACACGCCGCAGTACGCGCGCGCCGCTGCCGCCGCGGCAAAGCCGGAGCCCAGGCCGATGGGCACGAACAGCACGTCGGGCGGCGTGCCGTCCTTCAGTGCGTCGAAGAACTCGACGTAGGCCGTCGACACGCCGCGCACCAGCTCGCGATGGAACGAGGGCACGCGGTGCAGGCCGTCGCGCTCGGCCAGCGCGGCTGCGTGCTCGGAGGCCGCCTGGAAGTCGTCGCCGTGCTCGACGAGCGTGACGCCGAGCGCGCGCATCGCGGCGTTCTTCTCGGTCGAATTGCCGTGCGGCACGACGATGGTCGCGGCCAGCCCGTGGCGGCGCGTGGCGAAGCCGACCGACTGGCCGTGGTTGCCGCGCGTGGCGCTGATGGCGTGGCGCACGCCGGGCTGCTCGCGCGCCAGGGTCTCGAAGTAGGTCAGGCCCCCGCGGATCTTGAAGGCGCCGGCCGGCGTGTGGTTCTCGTGCTTGGCCCACACGGTGGCGCCCAGGCGCTGCGACAGCAGGGGCCAGGCGTACTGCGGCGTGGGTGGCATGGCCGCGTGCACGGTGCGCTGCGCGGCTTCGATCTCTTCGCGGGTGAACTTCATCGGATGTCTCTCTCTTCTTGTCTTACTTGCGTTCGGTCAGCGCCACGCGCACGGCCAGTGCCGCGAGCACGCTGCCCATGACGTAGCGCTGCGCGCGCAGCCAACCCGCGCTCTGCGAGAGCACGGCCGTGATGCTCGCGGCCCCGACGATCATCACGGTGTTGACCACCGCGCTGGCCGTCATCTGCGCGATGCCCAGCTGCATGCTCTGCAGCAGCACCGAGCCGCGCTCGGGGTGGATGAACTGCGGGAAGAACGAGAGATAGAACATCGCCACCTTCGGGTTCAGCAGGTTCGTGAGAAAGCCCATGCGGAACAGCTTGCCCGGCGGATCGGCCGGCAGCGCGCGTGCCTCGAAGGGCGCGCTGCCGCCGGGCTTCACTGCCTGCCAGGCGAGCCACATCAGGTAGGCCGCGCCGGCGATGCGGATCGCGTCGAAGGCGATCGGCACGGCCAGCAGCAGCGCGGTGAGGCCGAGCGCCGCGGCGAGCAGGTGCACCAGGAATGCGAGCAGCACGCCGCCCAGCGAGATCAGTCCGGCGCGGCGGCCCTGGATCAGCGTGCGCGAGACGCAATAGATCATGTTCGGCCCCGGCGTGAGCGCCAGCAGCAGCGAGGCGAGGGCGAACAGGGCGATTTCGGTGAGGCTGAGCATGGTCTTCTTCCGGTTCCGGGTGTCAGAGTCCCTGGGATTCGAGCGTGACGGTGCCGCGCGGCGTGCCGAGCACGGCGACGAGGTTGGGCGGGCCCGCCTCGATCTCCATGCCGGTCATGCCGATGGCGGAGAACGCGGCGGCCAGCGCCGGCGCGCGCGGGTGCACCGCGCGCAGCGAACGCAGCACGAGGCCCGATGCGGGCATGGAGTCGGTGGGATGCACCGCGCCCCACTGGATCAGCGTGGGCAACGTGCCGTAGAACAGCCGCTGGCCGTCGTCGCGCACCGTGATCTGCCATTCGAGCCGGCCGGCCGGCGTGTCGCGCGAGGCTTCGAGCAGCTGGCCTCGGTCGATGTGCGCGTGCTCCTCGCGTGCGAGTGCGCGGGTTGCCGCGTGCGCGTCGGGCACGCGGGCGGCGAAATGGATCAGCCTCGGGCCGTGCCTCGCGAGCCCGGCCTGCAGCGCGGCGTCGTCCAGGTCGAACCATCGGCGAGTTCTTGGGCGCGAGGGCTCCTTGCCAGGCTCGATCGCGATGATTTCGGCGTAGGCGGCAGGAAAGGCGTCGCCCGAGATGTTCAGCAGGCGGTTGTGCGTGCCCATCAGCGGATGCGAGCCGCCCGGCGCCGGGGTGACGCCGAGCGTCCTCTCGCACCAGGACACGCCCTCCGCGAGCGAGGTGGCGGCGATCACGAGATGGTCGAGCTGCGCGTGCATGGTGCGATGCCCTCCTTCAGGGTGTCAGAGCGTGACGCTGCCGTCCACGCAGGTCACGGCGTCGCCGCCGACCCAGATCCGGCCTTCGGCGTCGCGCTCGATGTAGACGCGGCCCGCGCGGCCCAGGCACTGGCCCTGCGCCGCGAGGTAGCGCTCGGGCATGTGGCCGTCGGCGATCAGCCATTCGGCCAGGCTGGCGTTGAGGCTGCCGGTGACCGGGTCTTCCTGCACGCCGATGGGCTCGGCGAAGGCGCGCACTTCCAGGTCGATGCGGGTGCCGTCCTCGTTCGGCACCGCGGGCCGGTTGCCGAAGGCGCGCGCCTCGCGGTTCGAGCGGCCGATGAGCAGCGAGGTGTCGTGCGCCGCGGGCACGCCCGCCACGCCGGCCTTCACGCCCAGTTCCTTCAGCGCGCGGTGGTCGGGCTGCAGCGCCAGCACGGCGTCGGCGTCGTTCACCAGCAGGCCGAACCAGACCGGGCCGTTGTCGAGCACCTGCGCCGCGATCACCTGCTGTGCCTTCAACCCCAGTGCGCCTGCCACCTTGGCAAGCAGGGCGGGGCTGGGCGCGCTGCGCTTGAGCGGCGGCGCGGCGAAGGCGAGACGACTGCCGTCGCGACGCAGCGGCACGAGGCCCGCGCCGCATTGCTGCACGACCATGCCGGCCGCCTTGGGCTTGCCGCCGGCCTGCAGCCAGGCATGGCAGCTGCCGATGGTCGGGTGGCCGGCAAAGGGCAGCTCGCCGCCGGGCGTGAAGATGCGCACGCGGTAGTCGGCGGCCGGGTCGGTGGGCGGCAGCAGGAAGGTCGTTTCAGACAGGTTGGTCCATTGCGCGAAGCGCTGCATGGCGGCGTCGTCGAGGTCCTGGCCGTCGATCACCACCGCGAGCGGGTTGCCGTAGTAGGCGGTGGCGGTGAAGACGTCGACTTGCTTGAAGGGGCGGGATTTCATCGGGTTCATTCGAGAGTGAGATCGAGCACGCCGCGCGTGCCCGGGCGGGAAAGCAGTTCCGAATACCAGCGCTCGACGTTCGGCCACACCGGCCGGCGGTATTCGGCGCCGGGCAGGCCGAACCAGCGGTGCGTTTCGCAGCCCACTGGAATGTCTGCCATGGTGAAGCGCTGGCCGGCCATGTAGGGCTGGCGCGCGAGGTGGGCGTCGAGCATCGCGAACAGCGCTTCGCTGGCGCGCACCGAGGCTTCGCTGAGCGCCGGCTGGCGCTCCGAGGGCGGCGTGCGCACCCACTGGATGAAGGCGTCGCGGCTCGCGCGGTTGAGCGTGGTCTGCTGCCAGTCCATCCAGCGCTCGGCATCGAAGCGCGCGGGCAGTTCGGCCGGATAGAGGTTGCCGTGCGAATGCTTCGCGCAGAGGTAGCGCACGATCACGTTCGATTCCCACAGCGTCACGCGCTCGGCGCCTTCGCCGTCGTCGATGGTGGGCACCATCGCGTTCGGATTGAGCGCGAGGTATTCGGGCGTCTGCACCACGCCGAACTTGCCGCCGGCCTCGGTGCGCTGGAAGTCGAGCCCGAGCTCCTGCGCGCACCACACCACCTTGCGGACGTTGATCGAGCTGATGCGGCCCCAGATGTTGAGCATGGTTTGGTTCTTTCTTTCCTTGGTTCTTCGGCGACTCAGGCCCGCATGATGCGCGCGGTGCCCGACACGCGGATCGAGCTGCCCGGCGCGGGCGAAATGTCGGCATGCAGGCGCGACAGCATGCCCATGTCCTCGCCCTGCACCACGTCGATGGCACCGCCGTGCGGCCAGTCGATGTCGCGCAGGTAGCCGGCCAGCGCGGCCGTTGCGGCGCCGGTGGCGGGGTCCTCGTACACGCCGCCGGACGCGAAGGGGTTGCGCGTGTGCAGTCGCTGCGCGGTTTCGGCGAAGACCAGCACGATGGTCGTGAGCCCGGCGCGGGCCATCAGCGCGCGGCCGGCTTCCAGCTCGTAGTGCATCGCCGACAGCGCCGCGCGGCTCGCCAGGGCCAGCACCAGATGGTCGGCGCCCGCATGGGCGACGGCCGGCGGGATGCGCGGGTCCAGGTCCTGCGGCGAATAGCCGAACAGGGCCCGCGCTTCGGACAGCAGCTCGGGCGATGCGGCGGCGCTGCGCGTGGGCGGCGACTGCAGCGCGGCCTCGACCACGCTGCCGTTGCGCCGGCCTTCCACGGTGATCCGTGCCTGGTTGAGCACGAGCGGGAACACGCCGTCGCCTTGCTGCATTGCCAGCGCGGCACCCAGCGCGATCGTCGCGTGGCCGCAGAAGGGCACTTCGGATTGCGGCGCGAAGTAGCGCACGCGCCAGCTGCCAGCATCATCGGCGGGAGCGGCGAACGCGGTTTCCGAAAAGCCGACTTCCGCGGCAACGCTCTGCATCTGCGCCGCGGGCGGCAGCGTATCGGCGATAACGACGCCGGCGGGGTTGCCGCCCGTCTCTCCATCAGAGAAGGCTGCGATCTTCAGGACATTCATGTGAAAGCCTCTTCAGCGGGGCGAGGGGCGGTCGAGGAGCAGCAGGCGCACGGCCAGCCCCAGCATCACGACCGCCAGCAGGCTGCTCTGGAAGCGCGCCGCGCCGGGGCGGCTGTGCAGCCAGCGCCCGATCTGGCCGCTGCACGCGCCCAGCAGCGTGTTGAAGGCCAGCGCCGCCATCGACAGCACCACGCCGAGTTGCACCAACTGCAGCGGCACGCTGCCGCGCGAAGGGTCGACGAACTGCGGCAGGAACACCATGAAGAACAGCAGCGCCTTCGGATTGACGAGGTTGTTCAGCAGCGCCATGCGCACGATGCGGCCGAAGCCGGCGGGCTGGGCCTGCGCATCCATGCGAAGGCCGCCGCTGCGCAGGGCCTGCACCGCGAGCCACACCAGGTACAGCGCGCCCGCATAGCGCAGCACGTCGAACGACGGCGGCCAGGCCGCCACCAGCGCGGTGACGCCGGTGGCGGCGAACAGCGTGTGCACGAGGTCGGCCGCCGAGATGCCGATGGCCGCCGCGAAACCGCCGCGCGGACCATGGGCCACGCCGTGCGAGAGCACGAAAGCCATGTTCGGGCCCGGCGACAGGAACAGCGCCAGTACCGCGAGCAGGAAGAGCGAGAGCGTCGCGAGGCCGATCAAGGAAGGCTCCCGGTTGGTTTCAGACCTGCGCCACGGCCGGCGTCCTGTCGCCGAGCAGCGCCAGCTCTTCGCGCAGCGTCTGTGCGAGCGCTGCGATGGCGGTGTCGATCTCATCGACGCTGGCCGTCACGAACGACAGGCGCAGCGTGCGCGGATCGCCTTCGCCGGCGTAGAAGGGCGCACCGGGCACGAAGGCCACGTTGCGCTCCACGGCCTTGGGCAGCAGCTTCACGGTGTCCACGCCCTCGGGCAGGCGCGCCCACAGGAACATGCCGCCCTTGGGAGCGTTGAACTTCACGTCCATGCCGGCCATCTCGCGCTTGAGCGCGGCGATCATCGCGTCGCGCTGGCGCTTGTAGAGGGCGCGGATGGTGGGCACGTGGGTGTCGAGGAACCTGTCCTTCATCACGGCCGAGACCATGCGCTGCGTGAAGATCGGCGTGTGCAGGTCGACGGCCTGCTTGGCCTGCAGCAGCTTCGGGTAGATGGACTTGGGCGCCACCAGGAAGCCCAGGCGCAGGCCGGGGGCCAGCACCTTCGAGAACGAGCCGAGGTAGATCACGCCCTCGGGGTTGCGCGCGGCCAGCGGCAGCGGAGGGGCTTCGTCGAACCAGAGTTCGCCGTAGGGGTTGTCTTCCACGATGGGCAGGCCGGCGGCGGCAGCGGCGGCCGAGACGGCGGCGCGGCGCTCTTCCGTCATGGTGCGGCCGGTGGGGTTCTGGAAGTTGGGCAGCAGGTAGATGAAGCGGGCGTCCTTCGCCTTGGCCACGAGGTCGTCGACGATCACGCCCTCGTCGTCGCTGGCCACGCCCACGGGGTGCGGTTCCATCGGGCCGAAGGCCTGCAGCGCGCCGAGGTAGGTGGGCGTTTCGACCAGCACCTTGCTGCCCGGATCGATCAGCACCTTGGCCACGAGGTCGAGGCCCTGCTGCGAGCCGGTGGTGATGAGCACCTGCGAGGCATCGACGTCCCACGGCAGCATGTCGGCCACCGCCTGGCGCAGCGGCGCGTAGCCTTCGCTGGCTGCGTACTGCAGCGCGGCCTGGCCGTCGTTGTGCAGCACCTCGGCGCAGGCGTCGGCGAAAGCCTGGATCGGGAAGGTCTTGGGCGAGGGCAGGCCGCCGGCCAGGCTGATGATGCCGGGGCGCTCGGTGACTTTGAGGATTTCACGCAGCACCGAGGGATTCATCTTGGCGGCGCGGGCGGCGAGTTTCCAGTTCATGGCTTTCTTCTTTCAGGCGGTGAGGTGATGTTCGGATGAATAGAGGGTACAGGCGGGGCGGGATTCAGTCCGCCCGGATGTCGCCACGGTATGCGACATGGATTTTGTTGCCGTCCGGGTCGCGCAGGTAGGCGCCGTAATAGCCATGGCCGTAGCGTGGGCGGGGGCCCGGCGCGCCTTCGTCGCGGCCGCCGTGGCGCAGGGCCGCCTCGTGGGCGGCATTCACGGCAACGGCCGAGGCCGCGCGGAACGCGACCATGCTGCCGTTGCCGGCGCCGGCGGGTTCGCCGTCCAGCGGGATGTACACATAGAAGCGCGGCAGCGCCTGCCCGGGCGCGACCCAGCAGGCCGCCTCGGGGCCGCCGTCTGGCGCGACCGGGCGGCGCTCGAGACCCAGCGGGGCGAGCAGCGCGTCGTAGAAGGCGGCGGCGCGCGGCAGGTCGGTGCAGCCGACGGTGACGTGGCTGAACATCACCGGCTCCTTCCGGGGCCGACCGCTGCGGCCGGCAGCGGGGCCGCGGCCGGCGCGGCAGGCGGCTGCGAGAGGCGCTTGCCGATGACCACCGTGGCCACCACGGCCACGGCGAAGCCCAGCGTCACCACGTCGAGCGGCTCGCCCAGGATCGGGATCGACGCCAGGATCGACAGGAAAGGCTGCAGCAGCTGCGTCTGGCTCACGCGCAGCGCGCCGCCCAGGGCCAGGCCGCGGTACCAGGCGAAGAAGCCGATCCACATCGAGAACATGCCGACGTAGACGAAGCCCAGCCACGACGCGGTGGCCACGGGCTGCGTCGGCCACAGCGCGAGCGTGGCCGGCAGCGTGACCGGCAGCGCCATCACGCACACCCAGCAGATCACGCGCTCGGCGCCCAGCGAGGGCGTGACCTGCGCACCGTAGATGTAGCCCAGCGAAGCGGCGATGACTGCGCCGACCAGCAGCAGGTCGGCCCATTCGAAGCCGAAGCCGTGTCCGCTCTGGCTCGCGCGCAGCACCGAGAACACCACCACCAGCAGGCTGCCCGCGATGGCGCAGAGCCAGAAACCCAGCCGCGCGCGCTGGTGCAGCACCCAGGCCGCGACGGCGGCCGTGACCAGCGGCAGCAGCGCAGTCACCACCGCCGCATGGCTGGCCGTGACCACGCGCAGCGCGTACGCCAGCAGCAGCGGGAACCCGATGGCATTGCCCAGCACAGCCATGCCCAGCGGCTTCCACTGGTGCGGAGCAGGGCGCGGCGAGCGCGTGACCAAGAGGAAGACGGCCGACAGCACGCCCGCCAGCGCCGCGCGGCCCAGGGTGACGAACCACGGCGACAGCTGCGGTGCATCCTGCGAGCCGGTGGCCAGGCGCGTCATCGGCAGCGTGACGGCGAACATCGCCACGCCGAGGACGCCCAGCCACATGCCGAGCGTTTCGTCCTTCACGTCGAGCTTCATACGCCCACCATCCACCAGGCGGTGAGTACGAGCACGAGGCCCATTGCGCGGTTGAACCACAGCAGCCGGGAGCCCTTGGCGAGCCACTCGCGCAGCAGCGCACCGACCAGCGCATAGGCGAAGTTGCTGGCGAAGGCATAGGTCAGCATCACCGGCGCCACGATCGCGAAGCGGTGCAGCGCGTCGGGCTGCCCGGCGATCCAGCCGGCCACCAGCGTGAGCGCCAGCAGCCAGGCCTTGATGTTGACGAACTGCAGCATCACGCCCTGGCCGAAGCCGACCGAGAGGCTCTTGCCGTCGGCCCTGCCGAGCGTGGCGCTGCCGCTGAGCTTGTAGGCCAGCCACAGCAGGTAGCCGATGCCCAGCGCCTTGATGGCCAGCCGCAGCGACGGCACCGCCACCACCAGCGCGCCGATGCCGGCGGCGCAAAGCGCCAGCAGCAGCGTCCAGCCGACCGGCACCGCGACCACGAAGCGCATGGCGCGCGGCAGGCCGCCGTTGGCCGCCAGGGCGGTGGAGAGCGTGGTGTTGGGGCCGGGCGAGAAGCTCATCGCCGTGGCCAGCACCAGCAGCGCGGTGAATTCTTGCCAGTTCATGACACACACTCTAAACTTGAGACCATTACAGTTCCAGTACAGATGATCGAACAATCACCCAATCTGTATTGGTCATCCGTTCGACACAGAAGCCAGGGAAACCGGCACAGCCCGGACGACGAATGCTCACTCGCACCTCCACACAGTCGCTGACCGGGCAGCTGGCCGATCGCCTGGCAGAGCGCATCCGCACGCGGCTGCTGCCGCCCGGCGCGCGCCTGCCCTCGGTGCGTGAATGCGCGCGGCAGCAGGGCGTGAGCCCGTACACGGTGGTCGCCGCCTACGACCAGTTGCTGGCGCAGGGGCTGGTCGAGGCCCGGCGCCAGCGCGGCTTCTATGTGCGGGACTCGGCGCCGGTACAGGACGGCCGCCAGGGCAACGGCGCGGACGCCAACGGCGCGAGCGGCATGCCGGCGGCGATCGCGGTGCAGATGATGGCCTCTCGCGTGCCGGCGGATGCCAGTTCGCTCATCCGCAGCATGTTCCACCGCCCCAGCGACAAGCCGCAGCCGGGCATGGGCGTGTTTCCGCCCGACTGGATGGCGTCGACCTTCATGCCTACCGCCGTGCGGCGCATGACCAATACAGCCGCGCTGCAGGAGCTGTCGCTCCAGTACGGCGAGCCGGCCGGCGACATGAGCCTGCGGCGCAGCCTGTCGCAGAAGCTGGTGGGCATCAACGTGCCGGCCTCGCCGGACCAGATCGTGACCACCGTCGGCGCCACGCACGCGCTGGACATCGTGAGCCGCACGCTGCTGCGGGCGGGCGATCCGGTGATGGTCGAGGAGCCGGGCTGGGCGCTCGAGTTCGCCCGGCTGGAGGCGCTGGGCATGCGCATCCTGCCCGTGCCGCGCCGCGCCGACGGGCCCGACCTGGAGGTGATGGCGCAGTACTGCAAGCTGCACAGCCCCAAGCTCTTCGTCAGCGTGAGCGTGCTGCACAACCCCACGGGCTACAGCCTCACGCCGGGCAGCGCGCACCGCGTGCTCAAGCTGGCCAACGAGCACGACTTCCACATCGTCGAGGACGACACCTACAGCCACCTCGCGCCCGAGCACGCCACGCGGCTGAGCGCGCTCGACGGGCTGCAGCGCACCATCTACGTCAGCGGCTTCGCGAAGATCCTGGCGCCCAACTGGCGCATCGGCTTCCTGGCGGCGCCGCCCGCGCTGAAGGAGCGGCTGCTCGAGACCAAGCTGCTGGCCACGCTGACCTCGCCCACGCTGTTCGAGCGGGCCTTGTCGTGGTGCATCGACCAGGGGCAGCTGCGCCGGCACTCCGAGCGCGTACGCATCCGGCTCGACGGGGCGCGGGGGCGGGCGGTGAAGCTGGCCATGGCGCACGGCTGCACCTTCGCCTCGGAGCCGGCGGGGCTCTTCGGCTGGGTCGACACCGGCGTGGACACCGACGCGCTCACCCAGCGCATGCTCGACCAGGGCTACCTGCTGGCGCCGGGCTCGCTCTTCCACGCGCGCCGGCCGCCCAGCACGATGATGCGCATCAACTTCGCGACCTCCCAGGACGCGGCCTTCTGGAAGGTGTTCAGCAAGGTGCGAAGCGAGCTCTGACCCGGCTCGCCCCCAGGCTTCGCGTGCCTGGCGAGCGCAATGCCGGCGGCGCGGCAATGCCGGTTTCGCGATGCTCCGCGAAGGGGCAAATCCTCGTTGGGAAAAGGCGGCACGGAGGGTCAAACGCCGGAGGCTTGGAGTAAGCTGGCAGCACAAGAAAACCCATACCCAGCACCCAGGAGACCTCCCGCATGAGCAACGCCAGCAAGCCCTTCGACTTCAGCCAGTTCGTTCCCGGTTTCGACTTCCTGAAGAACCTCGCCGGCGGCGCGGCGGCGGGGAACGGGTCGATTCCCGGCATCGCGAGCTGGGTGGCTCCCACGCTGAGCGTGGAGGAGGTCGACAAGCGCATCCAGGAACTCAAGACGGTGCAGTACTGGCTCGAGCAGAACGGGCACGCACTCAAGGCCACCATCCAGGCGCTCGAGGTGCAGAAGATGACGCTTTCGACGCTGCGCGGCATGAACGTGCGGATGGAAGACATCGCCAGCGCGTTCACCAGGCAGGCGGCCGCGATGGCGCCTGCGCCGGCACCTGCGGCGGCAGCGGCCCCTGAGCCCGAACTCGAGGAGATCGAGGAAGAGGGCGAGGCGCCTGAAGAAGAAGCCCCGGCCCCCAGCAAGCCGCGCCGCAAGCCGGCCGCGGCCAAGGCGAAGGCCGGGTCGGCCGACGGCGCAGGCGTGGTCGATCCGATGCAATGGTGGGGCTCGCTCACCGAACAGTTCCAGCAGATCGCCAGCACGGCGCTGCAGGACGCGGCCCAGCTGAAGGTGCCGGCCATGGCCCAGCCGCTGGCCGACGCGGTCGGCTCGGTCATCGGCAAGCCGGCGGCCCGCAAGCCCGCCGCCGCTGCGAAGAAGGCCGCGGCACCGGCCGCGAAGAAAAGGACGTCGACCGCCGCGCGCAAGCGAACCTCCGCGCGACGCTGACGTCATACACACATCCATTTCTTGAAGAACGGGTTGGCACGCATCATGAAGTTGTTTCCCTCCGGCCATGCCACCCATCCGCAATGGCGAATGGCGGCGGGCCTCGTGCTCGCCCAGCTGCGGGCGCAGATGGCGCTGCCCGACTACGCCTCGTCGCCGACGCTGGGCCTGCTCTACATCACCGACCACTACGCCAGCGACGCGCAGGACATCCTCGACCACCTGAGCGCCGAGCTGCCCGAGGTGACCGACTGGTCGGGCACCGTCGGCATCGGAGTGTCGGCCAACAACGCCGAGTACTTCGACGAACCCGGCATGACCCTCATGCTCTGCGCCCTGCCGAGCGACCAGTACCGCGTGTTCTCCGGCGTCGCGCCGCTGGGCAACTCCGAAATGAGCGGCTTCGAGGCGCATACGGCGCTGGTGCACGCCGACCCGGCCACGCCCGACCTGGCCGAACTCATCGGCGAGATGGCCGGGCGGACCGACACGGGCTACCTGTTCGGCGGCCTGTCTTCCGGGCGCGGCGGCGCGCTGCAGTTCGCCATCGGCGGCAACGGCAACATCCGCGGACATGGCGCGGCGGGCGGAGTCTTCTCGGGCGGCCTGTCGGGCGTGGTGTTCGGCGAGGGCGTGCGGCTGGTGTCGCGCGTCACCCAGGGCTGCCAGCCGCTGCGCTCGGGCGCGGTGCGCGAACGCGAGATCACCGAGGCCGACGGCAACCTGCTGCTGAAGCTCGACGGCGAGCCGGCGCTCGACGTGCTGCTGGCCGATCTGCAGGTGTCGCTCGAACGGCCACAGGAGGCCATCGACGCCGTGCGCAACACCCTGGTCGGCCTGGCCGACGCAGGCGCCGACGGCATCCGCCGCACCGGCGACCTGGGCGCCGACGTGCTCGTGCGCCACATCATCGGACTCGACCCCACGCGGCGCGGCATCGCGATTGCCGACACGGCCGAAGCCGGCATGCGGCTCACCTTCTGCCGCCGCAACGCGCAGGCAGCGCGCGCCGACCTGATGCGCATCTGCGCGGAGATTCGCGAGGAGCTGGAGCCCGAGGAGCAGACGCTGGCCACCGCCCGCGCCGTGGCGGCTGGTGAGGCCGAGGCCGCGCCGCATCCGGCAAGGCGCATCGCGGGGGCCGTGTACGTGAGCTGCTCCGGCCGCGGTGGGCCGCACTTCGGCGCGCCGGGGGCGGAGCTGCAGATCGTGCGGCATGCGCTGGGTGATGTGCCGCTGGTCGGCTTCTTCGCCGCTGGTGAGATCGCGCGGCACCATCTGTATGGGTATACCGGGGTGTTGACGGTTTTCACCGCCAACGACTGATTCCAGACCCGACGCGAAAAAACGACGGGCGGGTTTCCGACGGAAGCATGCGTCACTAGAATCCGCCCGCTTTCTTGAATCTCTGCTGCTGCAAGAAAGAGCCAGCCGCGCATCGTCAGTGATGCGCGGGCGATCTCTTTCGCCTCTCCACGCAAAGTGCGACGAGGCAGGAAGCCGACACGGCTTCCCCAATGGAACAGCAGCCATGAGCGACCTTCGTTTCTCCAGACTTCAGCGCGCCTTTTCGCGTGCTGGCATTGCCGTCGACTACCGCGACGGCGTTTATCACCTGCACCACGAGGCCTCGCAGGCCACGGTGCTCCTGCCACCCAGTCTTCCGCTGGAAGAAAAGGCGGTGAATCAGTTGCTGGCTTTTGCCAGCGTGCGCTCGCCCGACGGCGAGCGGGGCGTGTGCAAGGCCTGTGCGACGCCCGATTTCCATCCGGGCTCTGTCGCGCCTGTCGGCAGCGTTGTCGCGACCGATGCCGACTTCGTCATTCCCGCAGCGGTGGGTACCGACATCAACTGTGGCATGCGACTGCTGACCACCGGGCTCACGCTCGACCAGGTGGCGCCGCACAAGACGCGGCTGGTCGAGCGGCTCACGCGTAGCCTGCTCGACAACGGGCGCGACGTGCCGGTGCACACGGCGGCATTCAGGGCGCTGTTCGATGTGGGGCCGTCGGCATTCCTCGAAGCGGTTCAGGACGGCGGGCTATGGTCGGCGTGCGACCGCGACCGGATGCAGGCCGAACTCGATGCCTGCATCGGCCTGGCGACGTTCGGCGGCAGCGCGCGGCATGCGCCCGAGGCCTACACCGGCGTCCGCCACGAGGTGTTTCGTGACCCCTGCCTCGGCACGCCGGGCAGCGGCAATCACTTCGTGGAACTGCAAGTTGTCGACCATGTGATGGACCGTCACGAGGCCTATCGCGCCGGCCTGAAGGCGGGGGACGTGGTCGTGATGATCCACAGCGGCTCGCGCGACATCGGGTTCCATGTGGGCGGCCGCTGGATGGACCGTGCCCGCGACGAATGGCCCAAGGGCCTGCGCCATCCGAAAAGCGGCTTGTACGGCCTGGCGGGACCGCTGGCCGACGAATACCTGGAGGCCATGGGCGTGGCGGCGCGCTACGCATGGGCAAACCGGGTCGTCCTGGCCGAACTGGTACGCAAGGATTTCGCGGAATTGCTGGGTGCCACTTCGTCGAGGCTCGTCGTGGACGTGCCGCACAACGTCGTGCTGCGGGAACACGGCATGAATATCCACCGCAAGGGTGCGACGCCGGCGAACGCGGGCGATCTGGCGCTTATTCCCGGCTCCATGGGTGACTACTCGTACCTGGCGGCCGGACTGGGGCACGAAGACTGGCTCTGGTCGTGCAGCCATGGCGCTGGCCGGCGGATGCGCCGGCAGCAGGTGCGCGCGATGCGGCCGGCGCCCGCCGACGTGCAGGCAAGCTGGCAGTGCGTGACCTTGCGCGAGGAGCGGCGGATCGAGGAGGCGCCGCAGGCCTACAAGCCCATCGGCGAAGTGATCGACGCGCAGGAGCGCGCAGGCCTGATCCACTGCGCGGTGCGGCTCAGGCCCTGGATTACGTTCAAGGCGTGATTCAGGGCTTGCCGGTTCGTCAGCCCAGTGCGGGTTGCGGGATGCGCGGCTTGGGCGCAGGCATCCCCGTGAACGCGAAATCGACCTCCGGCTCCAGCCCGCTCACGATCCGCGCGATCGACTTGCCCGAGCCGCAGGCGTGCGTCCAGCCCAGGGTGCCGTGGCCGGTATTGAGGAACAGGTTCGGCAGCTTCGTCTTGCCGATCAGCGGGACGTTGCTCGGCGTGGCGGGACGCAGGCCGGTCCAGAACTGGGCTTGCGTGGTGTCGCCTGCGCCCGGGAACAGTTCCTCGACGCGGCGCACGATGGCTTCGCAGCGCACGCGGTTCAGGTCGCGGTCGTAGCCGTTGAGTTCGGCCGTGCCGGCAATGCGCAGGCGGTCGCCCGATGCCGAGGTGTAGCGCGAGAACACGAGCTTGAATTCGTCGTCGGTCAGCGAGACCTGGTGTGCCTTCGAGGCGTCCTTGACGGGCAGCGTCACCGAGTAGCCCTTGGCAGGGTAGATCGGCAGCCGGATGCCCAGCGGCGCGGCGTACAGCGGGCTCAGCGAGCCCATCGCCAGCACGAAGGCGTCGCCGCGGATGCGCTGGAAGCGACCTTCGCTGTCGGTGGCCTCGACGTGGTCGATGCTGCCGCCGGCCTCGCGCAGCGCGGTCACGGTGTGGCTCATCAGGAACTTCACGCCCGCGGCGGCGGCCAGGCCCACGAGCTCGCGGGCGAAGCGGTTGGCGTCGCCCGATTCGTCCTCGGCCGTGTAGGTGGCGCCGGCCAGCTTCGGACGGATGTGGGCGAGGGCGGGCTCGAGCTTCACGGCCTCGTCGGCCGAGATGACCAGGCGCTCGCAGCCCAGGGCGCGCATCTGTTCGGCGGGCTCGAGAGCACCGTCGAACTCCTTCTGCGTCGTGTAGAAGTGCAGGATGCCTTGCGTGCGCTGGTCGTAGTTGAGGCCGGTGTCGCGGCGCAACTGTTGCAACATCGAGCGGCTGTATGTGCCGAGACGCACGATCTGCTCGATGTTGTGACGGGTGCGCGCCGGCGTGCATTCGCGCAGGAACTGCAGGCCCCAGAGCCACTGGCGCATGTCGGCGCGCATGCGGAAGAGCAGCGGGGCGTCTTCCTTGCCCAGCCATTGCAGCACCTTCAGGGGGGCGCTTGGGTTGGCCCAGGGTTCGGCGTGGCTGACGGAGATCTGCCCGCCGTTGGCGAAGCTGGTTTCGGCAGCCGGGGTGGCCTGCCGGTCGATGACGGTCACTTCGTGGCCGAGTTGCTGGAGGTAGTAAGCCGAGGTCACGCCGAGCAGGCCGGCGCCGAGAACGATCACGCGCATTTCAAGTACCTTTGAGGTTGCAGCGCTTGAACGGCGGGCGGGTGAGTGCTATTTATTTAATAGCAAGCAACTGGACGACCGCTGTCCAAGTTGCCGCTCCCCCTGTCCTCGGTACCTGAGAGATTCATCTGTTGCACCTTCGCAACGGATTTGCTCCTTCGGTGCGCCACGTGAAGTGGCGGCTCTCCAGACGGCATTTCAATTGATGCAGTACTGACCCCTTGCCGAAATCTCCAAGACTTCGTCGGGCCGACCTGAGCGTTTATGGGAGTTTGCGCCTTCGGTAGGGCCACCAGAGTGGCCCGCTCTCCTGCAATGCGCAATTGTAAACACAGCGCAAAGAGATCGGTAACGTCTTGTGTTTTCGTCCATTGGCCCAATGGGATAATCGCGCGTTAACGTCCATTGCGACACGGCAATGACTTCCAACATTCAGGGGACCCCATGATCCTGGTTACAGGCGGCGCTGGCTTCATCGGCGCCAATTTCGTTCTCGACTGGATCGCGAACAGCGACGAGCCGGTCGTGAACCTCGACAAGCTGACTTATGCGGGCAACCTCGAGACGCTCGCGTCGCTCAAGGGCAATCCGAAGCACATCTTCGTTCAGGGCGACATCGGCGACAGCGCCCTCGTCGACCGCCTGCTGGCCGAGCACAAGCCGCGCGCGGTGGTGAACTTCGCCGCCGAGTCGCATGTCGACCGCTCGATCCACGGCCCCGAGGACTTCGTGCAGACCAACGTGCTCGGCACCTTCCGCCTGCTCGAGTCGGTGCGCGGCTTCTGGAGCGCGCTGCCGGCCGAACAGAAATCGGCCTTCCGCTTCCTGCACGTGTCGACCGACGAGGTCTACGGCTCGCTCTCCAAGACCGACCCGGCCTTCACCGAAGAGAACAAGTACGAGCCGAACAGTCCGTATTCGGCCAGCAAGGCTGCCAGCGACCACCTCGTGCGCGCCTGGCACCACACCTACGGCCTGCCGGTGCTGACCACCAACTGCTCGAACAACTACGGTCCGTTCCACTTCCCCGAGAAGCTGATCCCGCTGATGATCGTCAACGCGCTGGCCGGCAAGAACCTGCCTGTGTACGGCGACGGCATGCAGGTGCGCGACTGGCTCTACGTGAAGGACCACTGCAGCGCCATCCGCCGCGTGCTCGAGGCCGGCAAGCTCGGCGAGACCTACAACGTGGGTGGCTGGAACGAGAAGCCCAACATCGAGATCGTCAACACAGTTTGCGCGCTGCTCGACGAATTGCGCCCCCGCAACGACGGCAAGCCGTACAAGGAACAGATCACTTACGTCACGGACCGTCCCGGCCATGACCGCCGCTACGCCATCGACGCACGCAAGCTCGAAGCCGAGCTTGGCTGGAAGCCCGCCGAGACCTTCGACACCGGCATCCGCAAGACCGTCGAGTGGTACCTTGCGAACAGCGAGTGGGTGCGCAACGTGCAGAGCGGCGCCTACCGCGAGTGGGTCGAGAAGCAGTACGACAACAGCACGAAAGCCGCCGCATGAAGCTGCTGCTGCTGGGCAAGGGCGGACAGGTCGGTTGGGAGTTGCAGCGCAGCCTGGCGCCGCTTGGTGAGTTGGTCGCGCTCGATTTCGACAGCATCGATTTCCACGCCGACTTCAGCCGGCCGGAGGAGCTGGCCGATACGGTGCTGAAGGTCCGCCCCGACGTGATCGTCAATGCCGCGGCGCACACCGCGGTCGACAAGGCCGAGAGCGAACCCGAGTTCGCGCGCAAGCTCAACGCTACGTCACCTGGAGTCGTGGCCGAAGCGGCGCAGAAGATCGGCGCGCTGATGGTGCACTACTCGACCGACTATGTTTTCGACGGCAGTGGCACGAAGCCCTGGAAGGAAGACGATGCGACCGGTCCGCTCAGCGTGTACGGCCAGACCAAGCTCGAGGGCGAGCAGTTGGTTGCGCGGAACTGCGCGAAGCACCTGATCTTTCGCACGAGCTGGGTGTATGCAGCGCGCGGCGGCAACTTCGCCAAGACCATGCTGCGGCTGGCGAAGGAGCGCGACAAGCTGACCGTCATCGACGACCAGTTCGGGGCACCTACCGGTGCGGAACTGCTGGCAGACGTGACGGCGCATGCGATCCGGGCCACGTTGCAGGATTCATCGAAGGCGGGCCTGTATCACGCGATTGCTGGCGGCGAAACGACGTGGCACGGTTACGCACGCTTCGTACTCGAACTGGCGCAGCAGGCTGGCGTCGAACTCAAGGCCGGACCGAATGCCGTCGAGGCCGTGCCGACCAGCGCTTTCCCGACGCCGGCGAAGCGCCCGCACAATTCGCGCCTCGACATCACCAAGCTGCAGACCACTTTCGGCCTGCGCCTGCCGCCCTGGCAGGAAGGCGTCTCGCGCATGCTGCGCGAGATCCTTTGAACTTCACGAGAAGAAGAACATGACCAAGACGACGCAACGCAAGGGCATCATCCTGGCCGGCGGCTCGGGCACACGCCTGCACCCCGCGACCCTGGCGATCAGCAAGCAACTGCTGCCGGTGTACGACAAGCCGATGATCTACTACCCGCTCAGCACGCTCATGCTGGGCGGCATGCGCGACATCCTGATCATCAGCACGCCGCAGGACACGCCGCGCTTCCAGCAGCTGCTGGGCGATGGCAGCCAATGGGGCATCAACCTCCAGTACGAAGTGCAGCCCAACCCTGACGGGCTCGCGCAGGCCTTCATCATCGGTGACAAGTTCGTCGGCAACTCGCCGAGTGCGCTGGTCTTGGGCGACAACATTTTCTACGGCCATGATTTCGTGCACTTGCTGTCGGACGCCGACAGCAAGCAACGCGGCGCGACTGTGTTTGCGTACCATGTGCACGACCCGGAGCGCTACGGCGTGGTTGCGTTCGATGCGGCTGGAAAGGCCAACAGCATCGAGGAAAAACCGTCGAAACCAAAGAGCAGCTATGCGGTAACGGGCCTGTATTTTTACGACAACCAGGTCGTCGATATCGCCAAGTCAGTGAAACCGAGCGCGCGCGGCGAACTGGAGATCACGGCGGTGAACCAAGCGTATCTCGATCTAGGCCAGCTCAATGTGCAGATCATGCAGCGCGGCTACGCGTGGCTGGACACCGGCACTCA
This sequence comes from Variovorax gossypii, assembly GCF_003965815.1. GTDB lineage: Bacteria > Pseudomonadota > Gammaproteobacteria > Burkholderiales > Burkholderiaceae_C > Variovorax > Variovorax gossypii. The sequence goes on from NZ_RXOE01000002.1 coordinate 132,021, forward strand.
CGAGAGTCTGCTCGAGGCCGGCCAGTTCATCGCGACGCTCGAGCATCGGCAGGGGTTGAAGATTGCCTGCCCAGAGGAAATCTCATGGCGCAACGGCTTCATCTCCAGTGAACAGCTCGAGAAGCTCGCGGCGCCGCTGGAGAAGAGTGGCTATGGCAAGTATCTGCGGCACCTGCTGAACGACGAGGTGCGGTCATGAAGGCCACACCGACAGCCATCCCCGATGTGCTGGTGATCGAACCCAAAGTGTTCGGCGACGCGCGGGGCTTCTTCTTCGAGAGCTTCAACCAGAAGGCCTTCGACGAAGCGGTCGGCCACCATGTCGATTTCGTTCAGGACAATCATTCGCGCTCCGTCAAGGGCGTGCTGCGCGGCTTGCACTATCAGATCCAGCAGCCGCAGGGCAAGCTGGTGCGGGTGGTGCGTGGCGAGGTGCTTGATGTGGCGGTGGACATCCGGCGCAAGTCGCCGACTTTCGGCAAATGGGTGTCGCAGGAGCTGAGCGAAGAAAACCACAAGCAATTGTGGGTGCCTGCGGGCTTCGCGCACGGATTCCTAGTGCTGAGCGATACCGCTGACTTCCTGTACAAGACCACAGACTATTACTCCCCGGCCCACGAACGCTGCATTGCCTGGAATGACCCGGCGATTGCTATTACCTGGCCCGACCTGCAGAGCGATTTCGTGTTGTCCGCCAAGGACCAGGTGGGCAAACGGCTGGCTGACGCCGAAGTATTTGAATGACGCTGAGCGCGGCGCGCTGGCACGAGCGTTTTTCGAGCGTTCTCTCCCATTATTCCCGTCTCATGCGGCTGCGCCTTGCGGCCCACATTCGTTCGGCCGGCTCCTGACGGCGGCGAAAATGAAGAACCGACCCTCTCGCATTTTTTCTAAGCGCCGCCAATGAATATCAGATCCACCGCTGTGTTTGCTTTGCTCCTAGTGAGCGTAGTGGCAACGGCGACAGGCTTGCAACATTTGAGTTGGCATTCGATCGCCGCTGTCCGTTGGGACGCGCTAAAGCCGTACGCCGTGGTGTTGGCAGGCGGCATGTTGTTTACCGAAATCGGGTCGCGCTGGCTCGGCATCCACCGGATTGCGGCCGGCGCGGTCGTGGCAACCGTCATCGCACTGGTTGCCGGCGCGGCCGGCGCATTGTTGGTAGTGGTATGGATCGGGCTTGCCAGCTACGTGGTGGGCTCAACCGCACTAACGCTGTGGAGCAAGCGCAGCGAAGTGCCCTCGACTCTCATCTCCGTGCTTGTAGGTGCCGTCGTCTATGGAGCGCTGATCGGTCTCGCCGCGCACCGGCCTGTCAACTACCCAGGCGTATACGCGATTGCGCTAGCTCTGCCGGTCGTCTTTGGTTGGCGGCAGGTTCGCACATTGCTTCTGTCGGTGCTTGCTTTCGCTCGCCGTAAATCAACATCGAGCCTCGATCTGTTGATCGTCGGAGTTGCACTGCTTCACTTCGTCGTCGGACTAATGCCGGAAACCGGACACGACGCTCTGGCATCGCACCTTTTTATCCCGGCGCACCTTGCTTCGCGTCACGCTTGGAGCTTTGACGTCAGCCTGTATGTGTGGGCGGTGATGCCAATGATGGGCGACTGGCTGTTCTCGCTGGGATACATGCTGGCGGGCGAAACGGGCGCTCGCCTCTTGAATGTCGGTTTTGTGTTGACCACGTGTTGTCTTGTGCGCGAACTCGTTTTTTGGGCGGGTGGTAGCCGGGCCGGTGCGAAGTGGGGCGCGCTTCTATTGCTTACCACGCCGCTGACGTTGCTTGAAAGCAGTAGCCTCTATATCGAATCCGTCTGGGCTGCTTTTGCGGTCGCAGGCGCGCTGTCCCTTTTCAGGGCGCTGCAGCGCGACGGACAGCGGCCTGCCGACATTCGCGCCGCCGCTATCCTGCTCGGCGGCGCGCTGGCCGCAAAAGCGATCACGTTGGCGATCCTCCCTGGATTGTTCATCGTTTTTCTGATGCGTTTTCGAGTATGGGCCACTAAGGCCTCGGTGGGGCTCTTCGCGCGTGCGTTGGGGCTCTTTGTCTTCGTGGGTTGCGTTCCATACCTGACCGCGTGGGTACTTACCAAGAATCCGCTGTTCCCTTATTTCAACGAGATTTTCCATTCGAAGCTTTGGCCTTTGGTCAACTTTCAGGACTCGCGTTGGAGTAGGGGCTTTAAATGGGACACCCTTTACCAAGTAACCTTTCATTCGGATGCCTTCCTGGAAAGCTGGCCGGGCGCGAGCGGCTTCCAATGGATGCTCCTCCTGCTGCCCGCTGTCGTGCTGGTTGCGGGTAAGGGAAGGTCGCGCGCTCTGGCGATTCTCTTGGCTGGCGCCGTCTCGGCAGTGGTGACGTTTCAGTCTATCGCCTACCTGCGCTACATCTTTCCGGCGGTCGTGCTGATGGTCGCGTTGATTGCCACCGCGTTCTCTCAGGAGGACAACACCTCTTTAATCGAGAAAAGAGTGCTTTGGGTTGCAGGCTCGGTTGTCATCTTGCTGAACCTCGTCTTTCTAAAATCAGCGACCCATTACGGTGACATAGTTGCGCAGCCACTGCTCAGTTCGGCTGGCAGGGAGGCGTTTCTACGTGAGCGACTACCCATCCGCAGTGCAGTGGACGTTGTGAATAAGCTCAACCTTGATGACGCTCCAGTCGCCATGTTTTCTTCACCGCTGGGGGCCGGCCTTCATTCAAATGCCTTGCATCCGAGCTGGTACAACCTTAACTTCGAGCGTGCAGTGAGCGATGCCGACACGGCTGGTGCTATGGCCAGGGCTGTAGTGCTGGCGGGCGGTGACTACCTCATTCTCGATGCAGGGTGGGGCGCGCCGACGCAGCGAAGGCTGATTGAAGACGCTAGCGATCTCGTGATCGCATTCGCTCCCATCGCAGTTCGTCGCGTCAAGGATCAGTATCGATTTGCGCAGGAACTGTTGCGCAACCCCGGTTTTGCTGCCGGCGATGGCTGGTCCCTGCCCGCCGATATTGCGGATGTGCGTGCGGGCTCGATCTCGGTCAACGTAACGACCGTGGCGACGCAGCAGGTCCCAGTCATCGCTGGGCGCCGATACAAGAACAGCGTGAAAAGCGCTTGCGGCAGGCAACCGACGCAGGGGCGCTTGCAGGTGAATTGGATGGATGCTGCCGGGCACTTCATTGGGACGAGTATTCAGGTTTTCGAATGCACCGCCGACGCCAAGACTTATTCCATGGAAGTCAGGGCTCCCCGAAACGCCGCCACTGCAGTCGTCTACGCGTCGGGCCAGACCGATGTTCCCGTTACCTTCAGTGAAGTATCTTTCAAGCAATGACTTCCACCAGCTACGAAACGCAGATGTCGAGCACCCGGATCGCGGTTGTGATCCCGTCCTACAAGGTCACCCGACACATCGCATCGCTGATTGCATCGATCCCGTCGTATGTCTGGAGAATTTATGTGGTGGACGACGCCTGTCCCGATCAGTCGGGCAACTTTGTCAAGGCGAACTGCACCGATCCGAGAATCGCCATCGTTTTCCATGAGGTCAACCAGGGCGTCGGCGGTGCAGTGATGACAGGTTACCGCGCGGCCATCAAGGACGGGGCCCAAGTCATCGTGAAGATCGATGGCGACGGCCAGATGGACCCGGCGCTGATCCCCAATTTTGTAGACCCCATTCTTTCGGGTGAGGCCGACTACACCAAGGGGAACCGGTTTTTCGACCTGGAGAAGGTCCGCACCATGCCCAAGGTTCGCCTCGTCGGCAATGCGGTTCTTTCGCTGATGACCAAGCTTTCGTCCGGCTACTGGGACCTGTTCGACCCGACCAATGGCTACACAGCCATTCATGCGCGTGTGGCCGAACACTTGCCCATGGAAAAATTGAGCCGCCGGTATTTTTTTGAAACCGATGTGCTTTTTCGGCTGAACACCTTGCGTGCAGTGGTCATGGATGTGCCAATGGAGGCGCAATACGGTGACGAAGTCAGCAATTTGAAAATTTCGAAAATCGTGACAGAGTTTCTCTTCAAGCACGCGAGAAATTTCATGAAGCGAATTGGCTACAACTACTACCTGCGCGACATGTCGCTGGGTTCGCTCGAATTGCCTGTTGGGCTTCTGCTATTTTGCGGCGGCGGTGTTTTCGGCATTTACCAGTGGACCAACTCCATGCGAGCCGGCGTTGAAACTTCGTCGGGTACAGTCATGCTGGCGGCGCTTCCCATCCTGATGGGAATTCAACTGATTCTCTCTTTTTTTGGCCAGGACATTGCCGCAGTTCCGCGCACGCCATTGCACAAGAAGATTTCACGACGCGCCCTATGACCGATTTTCCGGAAAATATTTAACGCAACAACGGACGAGGCGGTCAAATGATTAATGTCATGCTGACATTGCTGTTTGCAATGGTCATGGGTTCTGGGCAACTGGTGCTGTCCCAGGCATCGAAGGAAGTTTTTGCGTTGGGAGGATTGTCGGTCAATGCGTTGCTTACCAGTAAATGGCTGTGGCTCGGGATCTTCATCTATGGCTTTGCCATGATCTTCTGGGTTTATATCCTGTCGCGTTTCGATGTGAAGTACGCCTACCCTATTTCTTCGACCGCTATTTTCTTCACCGCCATTTTTCAGGCCATCATTCAGCGCAACATGCCCAGCGGGAGCTACTGGCTTGGCTTGGCGCTGGTCGTGGCGGGCCTCGTCGTTCTTTCGATCGACAAGAAAATCTGAGTGCAGGCGTCGCAATTCCAATGAACAAGATTCGACTGGAGGCGCTGCAGGCGGACGGACTCGACGAGCAGATCGCTGTCGGTGCCGCTGTGTATTCGACCCCCGAAGTCACCGACCGTGAGCACCTTCGCTGGAAGCATCTTGCCAACCCGGGCGGCGTGTCAACGAGCATCAGCGCCCGAAACCCGCAAGGTGAACTGGTGGGGCGTTCGTTCTTGCAGCCACGGCGCGTGTCACTGAGCGCCGCAGAGTCGTGCGCAGGGGCCACGGTCACCGATCTCGTGGTGAAACCTGAAGAGCGCAATGCCGCCACCATGATCTCGATGACCCGTGCGGTGCGTGCGCCCGAAGGCATCGACGTCGTTTTTCATACCTCGAACGAGGTGAGCGACATTTTCTATCGGAAGCTGTTCAAGTTCCCCGTGGCTTTTTCCTTGCAGGCCGTGGGCCTGCCGATTGGTGTTGCCGGTGCGATCGGGCGCTTCGTGTCGAACCGTGGGCTCGTCGCGTTCGGCAATTTCCTGGCGTCCCCCTGGCGGCTGCTGATCCGCGCGGCTACAGCTGTTGGCGCGCGGGGCACCGGCTTGGCGTTCGGCTTGGCCCCGCAAGAAGCCGAAAGGGCTGAGATATTCCGGCGTTTCCGGAACTTTGCAGGCCCTCACTTGGCGCGCGACGATGCATTCGTCGACTGGCGGTTTTCCAAAGGCACATTGTTCCGCGGCGACGTGAAATGGCTCTGCAAAAAGCAGGAATGCTTGGGCTATCTGGCATTCAAGCAGGTCGAGCTGGCCGGGCTGAAGATCATGGTCATCATGGACTCGGTGTTGTCGCGACCGTTGTCGGGCGGAGAGTCGACGCATCTGAAGTTGATGGCGGCATGTGTGGCGGCCGACGCTGGTTGCGATGCGGTGTTCACCATCGCGAACCTGCGCAACCCTGCCCTGAAGTGGATGCGCGGCTTTCCGTTCATTACCATCCCCGACCGCCATTTACCTCACCCGACACCGATATTCGTTCATGCCGGAGAGGGCAGACGCGGCGCCATGGAGCGGGCGGATCTGTTCTTTTCACTGGCAGACCTGGACTATTTTTAAACTGGAAGGAAGATCATGAGTGACTTGGCAAAACAGATCGTCGACGAGGCGATCCTCGAAGTGAACGCGGACCAGGACGCCGACGCGCAGATTGCGAACGAGCCGCACACCGCGTTGCTCAGCGAAGGCAGCAACGTCGACTCACTAGCGCTGGTGCGCCTGCTGCTGGCCGTCGAGCGGATCATCGAAGAGAAGACCGGCAAGGCCATCACGGTGGTGGACGACACTGCCTTCGAGACCGAGCAAAGCCCCTTCGCCACCGTCGGCACGCTGCTGCAGCACGTGACCCACCTGCTGGCTTGAGCATGCAGGACGGCCGCATTCTGATCACTGGCGCCAGCAGGGGCCTGGGCCGTGGGCTGGTCGAGCGGCTTCTCGTAGCCGGCGCAATCGTGTCGGGTTGCTCGCGGCAGCCGTCCGACATAGAGCACCCGAACTACACGCACTTTGTGGTCGACATCAGCGACGAGCCAAGCGTCGTCTCCATGTTCAAGGACATCGCGGCGCTCAAGGTGCCGTTGACGTTGCTGGTCAATAACGCGGGCGTTTCGCAGGTCAGCCTGGGCATTCTGACGCGGGCGGCCAATGCCGAGGCCATCATCCGCACCAACCTGCTCGGAACTTTTTTTGTTTCCCGAGAAGCGCTCAAACTGATGCAGCGTCAGAAGTACGGCCGCATCGTGAACTTCTCGTCCATCAACGTTCCGTTGGGAAGTGCCGGCAGTTCTCTCTACAACGCCAGCAAGGCAGGGGTGGAGGCTTTCTCGAGCGTGCTTGCGAGGGAGTGTGGCAACGCCGACATCACGATCAACACTCTAGGTCTGTCGCTCGTGAACAACTCCGGCATGCTCGAGGCACTCGGCGAAAAGGCCGTGTCCGACAAGCAGTCGAACATGCTGAAACCGAAGGTGCTCGAGGTGGACGAGATTCTTCACGTGGTGAATTTCTTCGCTTCTCCCCTGGCGCGCAATATGACGTGCCAGACCCTCTATTTCGGGGGGCTTTGATGATCGCCAGTACGAGCCACACCAGTAGCAGCACAGGTGTCGACAGTGTTTCGACTTTCACCAACGGTAAATGGCGGCAGAACTGCTATGTGATCGGCAACGAGCACCGTAAGGCGCTGATCGTCGATCCGGGCAGCGACCCCGAAGGCCTTCTTGCGCTCATCAACACGCTGGGTGTAACGCCGGTGGCCATTGTCAATACGCACGCGCATTACGATCACATTGGGGCGGTGGCGGTGGTGCAGGAAAAGTTCGGCATTCCGTTCTACCTGCACGGTGACGACGCCAAGCTGATGAAGCAGGCCAACATCTACAAGATACTGTTCGAGAGCAAGAGCAGCATCAAGGTGCCGGAGTTCGACCGGGATCTGGCCGAGCTGGAAGGCGACAAACTGGCACTCGACGGGTTCGTCGTGCGCATCGTGCGCACGCCGGGCCACACGCCCGGAAGCATCTGTCTGATCGTCGGCAACAATCTGTTCAGCGGCGATACGCTGTTGCCGGGAGCCCCCGGCAGGACCGATCTGCCAGGCGGCGATAAGAAAAAGCTGGCGCAAACGCTGGAAAGCCTGCGGCAGCTCGATGCGGGCTATCTGGTGCATCCGGGCCATGGCAAGCCGTTCGCCCTAGGCGAGTTCTGGAGGAAATTCGATGACAAGTAACGCCGGCGTCGGCATCGAGGGCATCGGCTACAGCCTCGGCGCCTTGACAGTGACCAACGCCCAGTTGCAGGCCGAGAACCCTCACTGGGACATGTCCAAGACCATCGAGAGAACCGGTGTGTCCTCCAGGCCGATCGCAGCCGAAGGAGAAACTGCGCTGGACCTCGCGGTGCAGGCAAGCGCCGATGTGTTCCGGCGCCTCGACATCGACGCGGCCGACGTCGACGCCCTGATCTTCTGCACGCAAACCCCGGACCATGTATTGCCGCCAAACTCCGTGCTACTGCATGGCAGGCTCGGTATGCTGCCCTCGGTCATGGCCTTCGACATCACGCATGCCTGCTCGGGATTCGTCTACGCGTTGGGCATTGCGCGCAGCCTCGTGATAAGCGGCACCGCACGCCGCGTGCTGGTCGTTACTGCAGATACCTATTCGCGCCTGGTACATCCGCTGGACCGGTCGATCCGGCCGTTGTTTGGCGACGGCGCCGCGGCCACGGTTGTTGCCGCACAGCAGCCGAAGTTGCGTGTGATCGACGCAAGCTTCGGCACGTCCGGCAAGAATGCCGAGCGCTTCATTGTGAAGAACGGAGGCGCCCGCCATGGGGCGACCGGCAGCGGTGCTCTCGTCGAGCCCGACCGCAGCGGCCGCATCTACAGCGACGATCACATCCGCATGGACGGCATCGGCCTGCTGAGCTTCTTCAACAATGCTGTGCCGACAGCGGTGCGCGACATGCTGGGCAAGCATGCGCTCGCCGTCTCCGACATCTCGCTGTTCGTTTTTCACCAGGCCAGTCGACTGGCGCTGGACGGCATCTCGCGTGCGCTGCAGATACCCGAGCAGAAGATGGTCGTCGACATGGAGGACACGGGCAATCTCGTTTCGGCCTCCATTCCCGTCGTACTGGCCAAGCTCATCGACAAGGGTATCGTTGCCGAAGGCCAGACCATCGTTCTTTGCGGTTTTGGCGTGGGGTTGTCCTGGGCCACCGTTCTTATTCAAGTTTGAAGGCCAGACCGTGAGTCAGATCCAATTCCTTCTCGACCGATTCGCGTCGAAGCCAGAAGCTCCCGCGGTTGTCTTCCGTGGCGCTTCCGTCAACTACGGCGAGCTGTCGTCCGCCATTGCGCAGCAGCAGCAAGCGCTGGAAGCCGCCGGCGTGCAGCCCGGCGTGCCGGTGATCCTGCGCGGTGACTATTCGGCATTGGCTGTGAGCATGTTGCTTGCACTCATCGAGCGTTGCTGCATCATCATTCCGCTGACGCCCGAAGCCTACGACAGTCTCGGCGCTTCGATCGACGACGTGGCGCCCGAATGGCTGATCGACGTGTCGACGACCGAGGCCAGCTTCGAGAGGCTCGCTGCAGGGCCGTTGCCCGAGCTGTACAAGATCGTGATCGAGCGTGCCGCGCCAGGCCTGGTGCTTTTCACTTCCGGCTCGTCGGGCAAGCCGAAGGCCGTGGTGCACGATTTCTCCAAGCTCATGGAGAAGTTCCATGCGGTTCGCCCTGCGATGATCACCCTGAATTTCCTGCTCTTCGATCACTGGGGTGGCCTCAATACGCTGCTGCATTGCCTGTCGAACCTGTGCCTAATCGTCGTGCCGGCCGGCCGCTCGCCCGAGCAGGTATGTGCCTTGGTGGCCGCACACCGCATCGAGCTACTACCTGCCACGCCGAGTTTCCTGAGCATGTTGTTGATCAGCAAGGCTTACCAGGGGCACGACCTTAGCTCGTTGAAGCTCATCACCTACGGCGCTGAGCCGATGCCCGAGACGACGCTGAAGAACCTGCGCAAGGTGTTCCCCGGCATCGAACTGCGCCAGACCTACGGCATGATCGAATTGGGCGTGCTGCGCGCCAAGTCGCGTTCGCCCGACTCGCTGTGGGTCAAGCTCGGCGGCGAAGGCTACAACGTGCGCGTGATCGACGGCATGCTGCAGATCCGTGCCGATTCGGCCATGCTGGGCTACATCAATGCCCCGAGCCCGTTCACCGAAGACGGCTTCCTCATGACGGGCGACCTGGTCGAAACCGACGGCGAATGGATCCGCGTTCTGGGACGGCAGTCCGACATCATCAATGTCGGCGGCCAGAAGGTGTATCCGGCCGAAGTCGAGACCGTGCTGCTCGATTGCCCCGAAGTGGCCGATGCCGTGGTGTACGGCGAGCCCAATCCGCTGCTGGGCAAGATCGTCTGCGCGCAAGTCATCCTGCGCGAGGGCTTCGATGAAGCGGAGGCGCGCAGCGGCATCCGCAAGCTGGGCAAGGAGCGGCTGCAGCCATTCATGATCCCGGCCAAGATCAAGTTCGTGAGCGAGATCGCCCAGTCGCACCGGCTCAAGCGCGTACGCGCCAAGTCTTGAGTGCGGACCGTCTTGGAATGAACGCGGGCACCGCACTTTTCCTCTTCGCGCACCAGGACGACGAGTTCGGTGTGTTCCAGAAAATCCTTGATGAGCGTGCCGCTGGCGCGCGGGTGGTCTGTGTGTTCATGACCACGGGCACCGTGGGGGGCGCGTCGCCCGAGGCGCGCAATCGCGAGTCGCTTGCCGTTCTGACAAAGCTCGGCGTCGGGTCCGGCGACGTGATCTTCGCGGGGCAGCAACTGAAGATCGACGACGGTGCACTGATGCATCGCCTTGACGATGCTGCAGACTGGTTGCGCAGCTGGATCGATGCCTGCCCGTTGCTGCATGGTCTGTATCTGCCAGCTTGGGAGGGCGGGCACCCGGACCATGATTCGTTGCATGCTGTAGGCGTCACTGTCGCGCGGCAGGCTGGGCTGCTGCACTTGGCAAGACAATCGTCCCTGTACAACGGCTACAAGCGTCCGGGGCCGCTGTTCAACGTCATGCGGCCGTTGCCCATGAATGGGCCGGTGGAGCCCGTCGCGGTTCCGTGGGGACACCGCATTGCGTTCATGCGACATTGCCTCAGCTACCCGACGCAGCGCAAGACTTGGATCGGCCTGTTTCCGTTCGTGCTGCTGCACTATGTGTTCGGTGGTCGAGATGCGATGCAGTCTGTCACTCCCGAGCGACTGGTTTCGAAGCCGCACGAGGGGGCGCTCTACTATGAGCGGCGGCAGTTCACGACGTGGCCGGCGCTGAGTGAGCGCATCGCAGCGTTCACTACGCGATCAAACGCCTGAAACCTTCGGCTCAGGGGCGCGGGCGCGTCTCCAACATGTTGATGGCACGTGTGACATCCGCCTCATCCGCAAAAGCCGATAGCGCTGGCTGCTGCACCTCGATGAATTGCACCGCGACCCACCGGGCATCCGAAGGTATGGCCGAGGTGATAGCCGACAGGCGCAAGCCCTCGCCCCAGCGCAAACGGTAAGACGACTCGAAATACGCTGCCATGCCGTTGCGCATCCAGGCGTCCATGAAGCTGTCGCCCACGAACAATGCCGGGTGCAGCAAGCCCTTGTTGCCAGGAGCGACGTGGCTGACGTCGGTATAAGGCGCTGGGCCGGACACGCTGGTGAACCCCACTGGCCATTGCCATGATGGTGTCACGAAGAGTGACTTTTCGGACGGCGAGCGCAGCAGGGGCATGAAGCGGGCGATGCCGCCGCTGTAGGACTGTGTTTCGTAGCGCAGGGGATGCGTCCATGTGCTGTCTGCGAGGCCCTCGGCACGGCTCATCGCGTCGACGACGCCCTTGGCGACTGGGTAGGCTGCGGGGTCGTTCCAGTGAAAGTCGGTGCGATGGAAGATCGGCCGTGTTTTTTCGACTTCTTTCAGGATGGCCGTGCTGTCGATGAAGGTTACGTTGGGCACCTGCTTCAGCTTGTCGAGCAGGCCATCGATACGCCGCAGCGGTGGCCGCTCGGTAACCGAGACCGGCAACTTGTTGGGCAGAAACCGGTCGCCCAGCAGGTTGACGACCATTACCATACCGATGCCCTTTTGCTGGAGGGCTTCGGCATAGCGTCGCACGCCTTCGACCACGCCGGCCTCGTGGGTGCCGAGGTAGGTGTCGACGGCCGGTTTCTCGATGTCGAGTGTGCTGCGGTAGAAGAGGTAGCCGTCCCGGCCCACGTGAACTTTGTCGGACACGTGGAACAAGCGGTAGTCGACCGTGGCCTTGAGCCGGATCAGCAGCGCCCGAAACCCGAAGTGGTCCGAGAACCAGCTGTTGGCCTGCTGCAGGTAGCGGTCGGGGTGCGCCATGCTCGGCGGTGCCGCAAGCGTGCGCTGCTCGTCGATGGTCAGCTCCGGCAGCCATCGCGTGGCCATCTGCAGGCCCGGCAGCAGCGTCAGGGCTAGGAAGGCCAAGATGAAGATTTGGCGGGTCGCGGTAGAGCGCATCTCAGAAGCGAAAATAGATGAACGGATTGAATCCGTTGGCTGCGATCAGCATGGCCGAGTAGGCGAAGAGCACGAGGGCGCCCAGCGAAAGTACTGGCGCGGCAATCGAGTCGCCTGCACGTTGCCAGGCTGCGAGCCGCCAGTTTTCGGGTACCAGCACCGCCACGCTGCCGATCACCAGAAAGAGCAGCTTGTCGGGCGTAAGCACAGACCATGCGGCTGCTGGCGTCTCGGCCGCCGTCACGCCCGCCATGGCCATCAGGTAGTGCCCGGCCACGCCAGTCGACGGCGCCCTGAACAGCACCCAGCCGATCATCACCAGCAGCAGCGTAGTCAGCCAGCCGCTGAAGCCGCGCGGCGTCCAGCCGAATCGGTTCAGCGCCAGTCGCTCGATGACCAGCAGCACGCCATGAAACAGTCCCCACAGCAGGAAGGTGTAGGCCGCTCCGTGCCATAGGCCGCACAGAACGAACACGATGAGCAGATTGAGGTATGTACGCCCCGGTCCCACGCGGTTACCGCCCAGCGGGATGTAGAGATAGTCGCGGAACCAGCGCGACAGTGTCATGTGCCAGCGCCGCCAGAACTCCGTGATGCTGTGCGACCGATAGGGCTGGTTGAAGTTTTCCGGAAATTTGAACCCCAGCATCCGGCCCATGCCGATCGCCATGTCGGAGTAGCCCGAGAAGTCGAACAGGATCTGCAGCGTGTACGCCAGAATGCCGATCCAAGCGGCGGTAGTGCCGAGCTGGTCGGCCGGCAGCCCGAACATGCGATCGGCGACCACCCCCACGTTGTCCGCAACGACGATCTTCTTGGCCAGGCCAAGACAGAATCGCAGCAGCCCGGCATGCACGTCTTCCAGGCGAACGGGGCGGTGCTGGATACGGCTCACCAGTTCGCTGTAGCGCACGATAGGCCCGGCGATGAGCTGCGGGAACAGCGTGTGATACATGCCAAAGTCGATCAGCGTGGGCGCGGGCGGCGCGTCACGCCGGTAGATGTCGACGATGTACGAGATACCCTGGAATGTGAAGAACGAAATGCCCGCAGGCAGAACGATGTCGCTGAGCGTCCATGACGCGGGCATCTGGAGTACGGCGGCCGCGTCCAGCGTCGCGCGCTGCATGAAGTTCCAGTACTTGTAGTAGATCAGCGGCACCAGATTGGCGACCACGCCGACCGCGAGCAAGGCGCGAGCACGACCGTCGGCGGGCATGCGGTAGAGCGCGTTGCCGATGATCGCGTTGACGACCACCGACCCCAGCAGAACCACCGACACCAGCCCAGCGTCCACGAAATAGAACGCAAAGCTCGCCAGCATCAGGAACGCGTTGCGCGTGCGTGCGGGGAGAACGAAATACAGCAGGAACACGATCGGCATGAAGCCGAACAGGAAGCCGGGCGAACTGAAGGTCACTTTGCGCTCTAGCCCTTGAACATGCGACGCACTGCACGCAGCGGCCTGGTGATGCGCCAAGACAGCGAGCCCGCCATCTGGCGATGAGCTTCTTCGATCTGGGCCAATGCTGCCACCCGCTGCTGGCTTTCCTTCAAAAGCACGTCGCGCTCCGAAAGCACGCTGGCCGCGTGACGATGGTCCTTTTGCAGGGTGCTCAGCTCCTTGTCGACATTGGCGAGTTGGGTGAGCACGCGCTCGACGTCCTCCACCTTGGAGGCCAGCTCCCGGCGCGTGCTTTCGAGTTCCCAGCGACGCAGCACGGACTCGCCCAGGCTAGAGAAGACCTCCTTCACCGCGTTGACGCCGGCTTGATCCCTGGGCAGGTCAAGCAGCTTGCGCACTTCCGCCGGTTGGTGGAGGCCGACGGCCAGCACGCCCAGGCCTGCCGAATGATCGAACTCGAAGCCGGGATATTGCTTCGTGACCTCGGCCCAGTATTTCCAGACGCCGAAGTCGCGCTCGCGCACGTTGGTGTCGTGGAACAGCACGATGGCGCGGTCCGACAGTTTGGGCAGCCAGCTCTCGAAGTCGTGCTTCACGGCCTCGTAGGTATGCAGCCCGTCGATATGCAGCAGGTCGACCGAGCCATCCTCGAAGTAGGTCGTGGCCTCGTCGAAGGTCATGCGCATGAGACGCGAAAAACCCGCGAAATGCCTGTCATTGAACGCAGCCAAGTCGTTGTAGACGCTGTCGCCATAAAAGCCTGCGTGCTCGTCGCCCTGCCAAGTGTCGACCGCATAGCACTTGGTGTTGAGGCCCTCGTTCTGGACAGTCTGGCAGAAGGCCGCGTACGACATACCGAAGTGCGAGCCCAGTTCTACTAAGCTGCGAGGCTGCTGCACGGCGGTGAGCCATGCGCCGAAGGGCACATGCCCGGTCCAGCCGCTGGAGACCAGGCGAAGCGGGCGGATGAACATGGCCAGGTTCGGCTGGATGGCGTCGAGGATCATGGTTTGGGCTGTCGGAATGGCGAAAAAAGCTCTCGATTGTGCAGCACTGAGCCTTGTGGCTATCGCGGTGCAATGCGCGATCGTTCTTGTTCAAGCAGCGGTCGCCGAGAGGTGGCGGCAGAATGCGTATGTCTTCATTTTCGAAGAGCGCAGTCAGCACCGCAAGCCGCGCAGCCTGCTGCCTGTATTTACTTGGGTCAAGTTATGAAACACCAACGAGAGCTAACCGTTGGAGCTAGCAAGGTAGGCATAGGACGGTTTACCTATGGCTTCGAGAACGTAGTCATTAGGGAATGGGGTGAGGGGGCATCACTGCGTATTGGTAGCTTTTGCTCGCTCGCGGCCAGCATCACCATTTTTCTGGGGGGGAATCACCGGACCGAATGGGTTTCGACGTTTCCGTTCGGCCACATTTTCGCCGATGAACTCGGCGGTGAAGGTATCGAGGGGCACCCAGCAACACGTGGAGGCGTAGAGATAGGAAGCGATGTCTGGATTGGTCATGGCGTCACCATCATGTCGGGGATCACGATCGGTGACGGCGCAGTTTTGGCCGCAAACTCGAACGTAGTAAGAAACGTAGGGGCCTACGAAATTGTGGGCGGCAACCCGGCAAAGCTACTGAAATCTCGATTCTCGCCAGAGATCCGCGATGCGCTGCTCGCTTTACGGTGGTGGGACGAGTCGGCCGAAACCATCCGCAGGATGGTCCCATACCTATGTGCAACCCCGAATGACGATCAACTGGCCGAACTTTTTCGACTCAAGGAAGAGGGCGCGAAAGGCGTTGTTCTTGCCGATCCATCCGCAACTCCATTCATTGAGATTAAGGTCCCGGATGTGCAGCCACATGCCGTACGTTCGTCGCTTGGATCTCTGGTTCACAGAGTGCGGCAAGCGATCGCCGGGCGAAGCTAGAAAAAGCGAGTCGGCGGTGAGGCCGCGCCGTTTGAGCCTCTCTTTGAAGGCGCGGAGCTCCCGCGACACACATCCATCGCATGCTGCTTGCAGACAGTTTCTGCCGGCATCGACTTCTGACAATTTCAAAGCAGAAAACGGTCATTGAATGTTCCACTATGATTTTTTCGTGTGTGTTCGCCAGTGGGACTGGTCCGCTATTGACTTGACTGGGTGACTTTCACTGAAAAGGTTGTAGAGGGCCCGGTAAGCTACTACGTCGAATGACTCGGCCAAGTGTGGCAGAAATGCCCATTGCTCGTGTTTCAGGCTAGGCCCCGAAAAGTTGGGGTGGATCATTGCGGCACAATTACGCAGTACGTTTTCCATATAGAGAAATCTCCAACTACCCATGAAGAAAATCGCAGTTGTCACCGGTATCACTGGTCAGGATGGAGCCTACTTGGCCCAACTCCTGCTGAGCAAGGGCTATGTCGTGCACGGCACGTTCCGTCGCACCAGTTCGGTCAACTTCTGGCGGATGGAAGAGTTGGGCATTCAGGATCACCCCGACCTGAAGCTGGTCGAGCATGACCTAACCGACCTCGGCAGTTCGCTCACTCTCATCAAGGAAGCCAAGCCGCACGAGGTCTACAACCTTGCCGCTCAGAGCTTTGTCGGCGTGAGCTTCAACCAGCCCGATGCAACCGCGCAGATCACTGGCATGGGCGCGCTGCATTTGCTGGAAGCCATTCGCCTGACCGATCGAAGCATTCGTTTCTACCAAGCCTCGACCTCCGAAATGTTCGGAAAGGTGCAAGCTATTCCGCAGGTCGAGGATACGCCGTTCTATCCGCGCAGCCCCTATGGTGTTGCCAAGTTGTTCGCCCACTGGATGACGATCAATTACCGCGAGAGCTATGACATCTTCGGCGCCAGCGGCATCCTGTTTAACCACGAAAGTCCGCTGCGCGGACGCGAGTTCGTCACTCGCAAGATCACTGATGCAGCGGCCAAGATCAGACTCGGCAAACTCGACGTCCTCGAACTTGGCAACTTGGGCGCTCAGCGTGATTGGGGCTTTGCTCAGGAGTATGTCGAAGGCATGTGGCGCATGTTGCAGGCCGACGAAGCCGATACTTTCATTCTTGCCACGAACCGTACCGAGACGGTGCGCCGTTTCGTCGATATGGCGTTCAAGGCTGCGGGATATGAGCTTCGCTTCGAGGGCGAAGAACACAACGAAGTCGGCATCGACATCGCCACTGGCAAAACGTTGGTGCGCGTGAACCCCAAGTTCTATCGGCCTGCCGAAGTCGAGCTGCTGATCGGCAATCCGGCGCGTGCCAAGGAAAAGCTTGGCTGGGAACCCAAAACCACGCTTGAGGAACTATGCGCGATGATGGTCGAGGCAGACCTGCGCCGCAACAAGTTGGGCTACTCGTTCTAACGGCGTAGTTGCCGATCTTGCCTCGTCGAGTTTTATCGGGCGAAGCGGGCGCACCAAGACGCCCACAGTGGAGAAGATTTGATTAACGAACTCAAGCAGGCCGTTCGGCTTTCCAAGAAGGCGCTTCGCGTCCTCGGCATCACCGCGGGGCATACCGCGGCGGATGTTCGCGCGATCAAGGAGGGTGCCCTTTTTGATGCGGACTTTTATCTCAACGAGTATCCCGTGGTGGCGGTCAGTGGCAAGGATCCGCTGACGCACTATCTGGTTCAGGGTTGGAAGAACGGCTTTGAACCGTCGCCCAACGTCTCGATGCGGACCTACTTGGCCCAGAACCCCGATCTGCGTGCCGTAAACCTGAACCCTCTCGTTCATTGGGTGCGTTTCGGCCGTGCCGAGGGACGTGTTTTGCCAAGGGCGCTCAGCTCGGAGGCCTTGTGGCCCGATGGTGATCGGCTTTTCGCTCTGCCTGACGACGTGATCCAGTACGAGCTGATCGCAGGTAAAGCCTATTTCGCAGGAGCCGGTTTCGATTTCGCGCAGCGTGAGGCTGGGGCGACCGTCGAGGCTGCGGCCAAAGCCATGGCTATGAAAAAGCCACGGCTGCAGGTGACGGCCATCTCGCCCAAAGTGTCGATCATCATTCCCGTCTACGGACAGACTCACTTCGTACTCAACTGCTTGGACTCGCTCGTCAGGTTGCATTCGAAGCATTCCGTCGAGATCATCGTGGCCGACGACACTTCGCCGGCAGCTTCCCGCGTCGATGTATTGAAGGCAATTCCATGGATTCGCTATGAGCGGCGTGCCGAGAACGGCGGGTTCCTTGAATGCTGCAACTCTGCAGTACAGCTGGCGAAGGGTGAAATCGTCGTTCTACTGAATAGCGACACCCGCGTGGTCGAAGGCTGGCTCGATGAGCTTATCGACGCCTTCACGCTCTTCCCCAAGGCCGGCATGGTCGGCTCAAAGCTTTTCAACGACGACGGCACGCTGCAGGAAGCGGGTGGAATCTTCTGGCGCGATGGTTCGGCGCATAACTACGGACGCGACCAGGACCCGAACCAGCCGCAGTACTGCTTTGCGCGTCAAGCCGATTTCATTTCCGGCGCATCGATCGCATTGCGAAAAACGGTGTGGAACGAACTCGGCGGCTTTGACCCCGAATACAAACCGGCCTACTGCGAGGACGCGGACCTGGCGTTTCGCCTGCGCCGTGCTGGCTACGAAGTCTGGTTCGTGCCGACGTCGCGTGCCATTCACTACGAAGGCATCACCCATGGGCGCGACACCACCAAGGGCATCAAGGCCTATCAGGTGACGAATCTCGAGAAGTTCGCCAAGCGCTTCAGCGTCGAGCTGAAGGCGCACCCGCAACCCGGAACGAGTTCGATGCGTGCGGCCAACTGGCGCGTGCACCGCAAGATTCTGGTGGTGGATGCGCTCACGCCAACCCCCGATCAAGACTCCGGCTCCATTGTGACCGACGAGGTAATGAGCGCATACAGGGAGTGCGGCTTCGGTGAGAGCTTCTTCCCGCAGCATTCACCCTACTGGTCGAAGAAGTACACCGGTGCATTGCAGCGGCGCGGCGTATGCTGCTACTACAAGCCCTACGCTGAGGAAATGAACGCGCTGCTCGATATCGACAGCCAGTTCGACTATGCGCTGTTGTATCGATACAACGTTGCGCACCCAGTCTACGCGATGCTACGCAAAAGGGCGCCCAGCACGCGCATCCTGTTTGCCAACGTTGATCTGCACTTCTTGCGCGAGACGCGTGCGGCCGAGACCTCGAACACGCCGGAGGCCTTGTTTTCCGCCAAGGTCACGAAGAAGCTGGAACTTGAGATGTTCACGCAGGCGGATGCCTCGTTCGTTCACACCGAGATCGAGCGCGACGTGATCCAGCAGTCGTTGCCGGCACCGCTGGGCAATATGGTCGTGTTGCCATGGATCGCCGACGTGTACCGTGACACGCCCGCCTTCGCCGGCCGTACGGATATCATGTTCTTGGGCAACTTCCCGCATGCGCCGAACGTCGATTCGATTCTCTACTTCGTCAAGTCGATCTGGCCTGCGCTGGAGAAGGACCTGCCGGCAGGGGCTCGGCTGCTCGTCGTAGGCAACAAGCCGCCACCCGAGGTGCTTGCCCTGGCGTCGGACCGAATTGTGGTCACGGGCTTCGTGGAAGAGTTGGGGCCGTATTTCCAGACTTCGCGTGTGTTCGTTGCGCCGCTGCGTTATGGAGCTGGCATCAAGGGCAAGCTTGTGACTGCATTGGCTCATGGCGTGCCCAGTGTGGCGACGGCAATTGCTGCAGAAGGCATTGCAGATCCGGGGGATGGTCATTTGTCCACAACGGACGACCCTCAGCAATTCGCCAGCGAGGTCTTGCGGCTTTATCGTGACGAGGCAGTGTGGCAGGTCATGCGCGAAGCTGGACTGTCTTATGTTGAAGAAAACTACTCGCGCCTCGCAACGTCGAAGATTTGCATGCGCGCGATGGAGGTGGCCGACGCGACCTGGTTGGCTAGGCAGGAACTCCGGTGTCGACGTTCGCTTGAACAGATCATGGCGGAGAACGGGGAGTTGGCTCCAGTGACGCCCTCCTAATGCGAACGGATGATTTTTCTCTATTGCCCACGATAAGCCCAATGAATAACAACAGGTCTCATGAGGGGCGTCACGTATCGGACGGAGAAGCGGATATGACCAAATCCGCAGCCTCGGAAATTGCAAGCGCTTCCGCATACGAAATCCTGCTCGAAGCGGCCAATCAACGTGCGGAAGCTGCGCTTGATCGTGAGCGCGCCATGCGCGCGTCCACGTCCTGGCGTGTTACGGCTCCGCTGCGCAAGGCTGCCTCTGTTGTGTCGCCGCAGGTCCGCGTTAATTTGCGGCGCATCGCCAAGGCTGCATGGTGGGTGATGACACCGTGGCGCATGCCTGCGCGGCTTCAGGCCATGCGGTTCCGGCCGCAAAAAGAGATTTCTCTTCAAGGCGGCTCGGATGCTTATGGCTCGTGGATTGCGACCAGCGAGCGCCGTTCACCCCAGGTTTCCCAAGATGTTGCTGTGCAGCATGTTTCATTTCTCCTGTCGGCAGGCACGAATGCAGAGAGGTTGAAGCAGACTTTGGGGTCGTTGCTTTCGCAGTCGGTTAGGCATTGGAGCGCCTTGGTGGCTGTTTCGGATGATGCGCCAGCCGACATTCAAGCGGCGCTTGACAGCCTGTCGAAAGACAAGCGCATTGTTTGTGTGCCTGTATCGGATAGCTCTCGTGTGTCCGGCTTGTCTGCGTGCCTTGCATCAGCTAGCGGTGATCTCATTGCCGTGCTGGACGTTGGCGACATATTGGCTGTCGGGGCGCTTAACGAATTGGCTCAGGCGCTTCGGCAGGCGCCGCACAGCGACATTCTTTACGGTGATGAAGATCAGCTTTCCAAGGAGGGCTTGCGTCAGGCTCCATACTTCAAGCCGGGTTGGTCTCCCGACCTGCTTTATGCGTTCAATTACTTCGGTCGTTTGACGCTGCTTCGGCGTGAACTGGTTATTCGGGTAGGGGGAATTGACCCCGCCATGGGGGCTGGTGCCGAATGGGATCTCAACCTTCGAGCGAGCGCACAGGCCGGTGTCATCAAGCGCATTCCCAAGGTGCTTTGCCACAGAGGTAGCGAGGGAATGTCGGAGCGGCCTGCTCCTAGCTCTGACGCGGCAGCTGACCATCGCAAGGTCTTGCAGAGCCATTGGGCCCGAGTGGGCATCACTGCCGACGTGGAAACGCAGTCTGACGGTACGCAGCGTGCTGTTTGGGAAGTGCAAGCGCCGCCTCTCGTGTCGATCGTCATTCCAACCAAGGACAAAGTCGACTTGCTGAAGGTGTGCGTAGAAGGATTGTTGCAAGGCACTCGCTACGCAAACAAGGAAATCATTCTTGTAGACACGGGGTCCAGTGAAGAAGCCACTCTGGCGTACTACAGTGAGCTAAGTGCTTGTCCGGAAGTATCGATCGTTCATTTTGAAAAGAAATTCAACTACTCAGCGGCGTGCAATTTCGGTGCCGGATTTGCGCGTGGTGATTTGCTGCTATTTCTCAACAACGACATCGAGGTTGTTGTAGCGGATTGGTTGGCGGAGATGGTGCGATTCGCTCAGCGGCCGGGTGTGGGCGTAGTCGGTACTCAACTGCGGTATCCAACTGGTAAGTTGCAGCATGGTGGTGTCGGCGTGGGTGTGACGCTTTGTGGGCTGATGTATTCCGCTGATCCCAGTCACGCGTGGGGCATCTTTGGTTCGGCAGGCCATCCGCGCAACTGGATGGCGGTCATGGGGGCGTGTCAGATGGTGGTGCGCGAAGCCTTTGAGCGGGTGGGTGGCTTTGACGAAGCCTATGCCGTCGCCTTCAGCGATGTTGCGCTATGTCTTCAGGTTTGGCGTGCCGGATATCGAACGGCATATGCTCCACATGCTCGCCTGATTCATCACGAGGGCGCAACACGAGGATTTGTGAATCCGACCGAAGATCTTCAGCGCTTTGCCGATGATGTTCGCTTCCTGGGCATTGACGAGGATCCTTATTTGCATCCCGAATTGGATGCAAGTCAGCCGATTCCCTCATTGCGCATTGGTGATGCGCGGTCACCACGCGAAAGTTTGTTGATTGATGCGCGAGCGCTCGGCTCGATGCTGCTCCCGACCTTAAAGCTGGATCTCTTGGTGGATCGCACGAGCCTTGAGGCCGCGGGTATGCCGCGTGAAGATGTGTTATGGCTGCCACAGGCAACGCATGGTGTGATCGATATATGGTCTGCAGCGCGCTGGTGTTTGGACTTGTTGCGTACTTGCCCTGAAATTGGGCGGCGTTTTCCTACCGCCTTGTCGGACGGTGCAGGAGGGCAGTTCGCTCAGTGGATCGCGGGTGACGGCGGAGCTTCTCTGGGACTGTCAGCCAGTGCGAGGGCGTGGGTAACTCAATGCTTGGGTGGTCGCATCGGCGCGAGAGCGCGACAGGCTTACTTGTTCGATGAGGACATCAAAGACAAGCTGCCGCATGGTCTGCTGTCTGTTGGACAGTACGCATTGTTCAGGTGGTTCATGCGAGAGGGGCGCTACCTTGCGGGATTGAGGCTTGAGGAGATCTGGTGGCTCTTTCATGAGGCGCTTGAGCAACCGGCAGCCGAGCTGGTACGGGCATATGCTTTCTCGCCTGCCTGGCAGGCACTCTATCCGGATGGACTCACGATCTTCGGCCGCCGTGCGTTCGCTGGCTGGCTGGCTGCGACATATCGTGTGATGGATGGATGGATTGATCCGGCATGCTGGCCAGTGGACATGAGCCCTGCGCGCCAGATCCGCTCAGCCTACTGGGCGCGAAAAGATTGGCGCTTGCTTCATCCTCGTGCATTCGATGACCAGAGCCACGCGGCCGCGTTGATCGAATGGCTGTCGACTCCGGCTGCAGCACAGCCTCCCGATGTTGTTGAGTGGTGTGGTGCTCTCGATGTGGCGCAGGTCACCGCCGAGCTCATTGAACCGGGATTGAACGTGATCGGCCATTTTGCCTATCCTTCTGGCCTGCGAGTATCGATCGAGGCCATGGTCGACGGCTTGCAAAGAGTAGGCGTGGGAACGTCACTGCGCGACCTGAAGACTGACCGCAAGGATGACCCCCTGCATGCGGATTTTCAAGGGTTCGAAGATTTCGAAACCACGCTGATCCATGTGCAGCCAGAACCGTTTTTCGACAAGGCCTACAGCCGCAGCGATCTACTCGAGCGCTCGCCACGCACTTATCGCATTGGCTATTGGTACTGGGAGTTTGACGTCATTCCGGACTTTTGGCTTCCGCATCTTGAAAACGCTGACGAGGTCTGGACTGCTACGGAGTTTATTGCGCGTGGCCTTCGCGCCAAGACGTCTAAACCAGTTCACACGCTCTTCCCTGGTGTGAAACTCAGCCCATTTGAGCGGCGATCGCGAAGCTATTTTGGTCTTGAGGCAACGCCATATACATTTTTGTTCACGTTCCACATGATGAGTGTGATGGAGCGCAAGAACCCGCTTGGCTTGATACGCGCGTTTGCAGCCGCCTTCAGGCAGGATGAGCCTGTGCAACTGGTACTCAAGACCTCATTTGGAGACCGTCACCTGGAGCAGTTCCAAGCACTGGAGAATGCGGCAGCCAAAGTCCGGAACGTGAAGATCATCAACGAGGTCTACAGCCCCAATGATGTCCTCGCGTTGATGGAAGCTTGTGATGTTTATGTGTCTCTACATCGCAGTGAGGGCCTGGGACTGACGATGGCGGAGGCCATGTTGATGGGCAAGCCCGTCATCGCTACCAATTTCTCGGGCAACGTCGACTTCATGGACGACAGCAATAGCTTGCTTGTGCCCTATGAGTTGGTGAAGCTTGGCAAGCCTATCCCGCCCTATGATGCCGAACTCGAATGGGCTGAGCCATCGACAGAGCACGCCGCGCGGTTCATGCGGCGCCTCTACGATGACCAAGCATGGGGGCGTGACCTTGGTGCTCGCGCCAAGGCGAGTGCTGAAGTCAATCTCTCGCTTGAGGCTGCAGGTCGAAGGTTCAAGGCTCGCCTTGAGGAGATCGAGGCGGCTCGGCGCGCAGCGCGCTGAGCCTGCGCTGGAAGAGTGCTACTGCTCGACGATCCGCCCGTGCTCGAGGTGGATCACCCGGTTGCACTCCTTGGCGATGAGCTCCGGCGAGTGCGATGCAAGCACCAGGATGCCGGACTTCGAAACCACGTCCCGCATCCGCTTCTCGGCCTTCTCGGTGAACTCGGCATCGCCCACCGACAGCCATTCATCCATGAGCAGGATGTCGGCCTCGACGCTCGTCGAGATCGAGAACGCGAGGCGCATCATCATGCCGGTCGAGTAGGTGCGCACCGGCATATTCACGTATTCGCCCAGGCCGCTGAATTCGCAGATGTCGGGCGTCAGGCGGTCGATTTCCTTCTTGCTCATGCCCATCACGAGGCCGCGCAGCATGATGTTTTCCACGCCCGTGGCGTCCATCTCGATGCCCAGCGAAGGGTCGATCAGGCTGGCCACCGTGCCCTGGCGCGCGAATTCGCCCGACGACGGCTCGTAGACCCCGGCAAGCGTGCGCAGCAGCGTCGACTTGCCCGCACCGTTGTGGCCGACCAGCCCGAGCCGGTCTCCGCTCTTCAGTTCGATGTTGATGCCGCTGAGCGCCTGCACCACCGTCACGCCGGTTTCCTTGCCGAAGCGGCCGCCGGTCACCGAGGCCGCGAGCGTCTTCTTGAGCGAGTTCGCGCCGGCTCCGTAGATCGGGAAGTTGACGGCGACGTTCTTGAGTGAAATGAATGCCATGGATCAGAGCCAGTAGACGACGCGGCGGCGGTACTTCGAGAACACGAAGACGGCAAGAATCAGGCACAGCGCCGTCCAGAACAGGATGCCGATCCAGCTGTGGATGTGCGCGGTGCCGCCCATCAGGGGCGTGCGAAGCAGGTCCAGCATCTGCGCGAAGGGGTTCCACAGCACGTACTTGGCGCGGCCGGGAAGGTTCTCGGGCAGCCAGAAGACGGGCGTGAGGAACATCAGCATCTGCATCACGCTGGTGATGATCTGGGTGACGTCGCGGTAGCGCGTGCAGATCAGCCCCAGCAGCAGACCGAGCGCATGCGCATTGAGGATCAGGACGGCGAAGGCCGGCAGGACCAGCAGCACGGACCACGACAGCGAGACGCCGGCCCAGATCGCCACCGGGATGTAGAGCACGATCTGGTGGGCGAACTGGATCAGGTTGCGCGCCAGGCTGCGCCAGACGAACAGGCTGATCGGGAAGTAGCCTTGCTTGAGGTAGTTGGACGAACCGATGAAGGCATTGCAGGCGTCGGTCACGATGCTGGAGAAGAAGCCCCAGAAGATGATGCCCAGCGCGAGGTGGGGGAAGAAGCGCGACAGCTCGGTCCCGAACAGGGAGCTGTACAGCGGTCCCATGCCGGCGATCATCACGCCCATGCTGAGGGTGAGCCACATCGGCCCGAGCATGGAGCGGCGATAGCGCAAGACGATGTCGAACCAGGCGAGGGTCCACCAGATGTCTGTGCGGCGGGTGCCCTGCCACCAGTCGGAAAGGGCGCTTCGATGAAGATTGGAGTGGACTTGACTCATGTACGGCCGTAGGTGTCTGCGAGACGGACGATGTCGTCTTCGCCCAGGTAGCCACCGCACTGCACCTCGATGAGCACCAGCTCTTCGTCGCCGGTGTTGCTCAGGCGGTGTTTTTCCCCGAGGGGAATGTAGCGATATTGGCCAGGGGAGGTCTTGTGCTCGACTTCTCCGATCTGCACGATGCCTTGGCCCTGCACTACCACCCAGTGCTCGGCACGCTGATGATGATATTGCAGTGACAGCGCTTCGCCGGGACGAACCGCGATGCGCTTGACCTTGTAACCTTCCTCTTCCTTGAGCGAGGCGTAGGTTCCCCATGGACGATGGACCACCGGCGGCAGGTGCACCGTGTCGTGCTTGCGGGCCTTGAGCACGTCGACGACCTTCTTCACTTTTTGAGCGCTGTCCTTGTGAAGTACCAGCAGAGCATCGGGAGTATCGACGATCACGAGGTCGCGGACGCCCACGGTCGCGACAACCTTCGGGCCATAGCTCTCGACCTGCACGTGCGTGCCTGTCGTGTCGAGGGCGACGACGTCGTCGGGGAGCGTGTTGCCGCTGGCATCCGGCGTCAGGGCATCGGACACCGCAGGCCAGGAGCCGACGTCGCTCCAGCTGAATTTGGCGGGCACCACGTGGACGTTAGAGGCATGTTCCAGCACCGCGTAATCGATGCTGATGTCAGGTTGGAGGCCGAATGCGTGCAGGTCGAAGTTGATCGAATCGCCGGAGGCCTTGGAAGTTTCCAGTGCATGTCTCGCCGCACGGATCACGTCGGGGGCATGTTTCTCGAGCGCTGCGATGATGGTGTCCGCCGTGAAAGCGAACATCCCGCTGTTCCAGTAGTAGCGGCCCGTAGCGAGGTACTTCTGTGCGGTCTCGAGGTCGGGCTTTTCGACGAAGCGTTTGACCCCCTGGCTTTCGCGCGAGACGTTCTCGACCTCGATGTAGCCGAAGCCGGTGTTCGGACTGGTCGGGCTCACGCCAAACACCACAAGACTCCCTTCTTGTGCCAGGCGGAAGGCTTCAGTGGCACTGGCCACGAAAGCGTGCACGTCCGGAACCAGGTGGTCCGCGGAAAGGACGAGCATCACGGTGTCGCCGCTGAACTGACGTGCGCATTGCAGGGCTGCCAGGGCAATGGCCGGACCGGTGTTGCGCCCCTTGGGTTCAAGAAGGAAGGTGGTCGCCGGCGGATCGCTCATCTGCCCGAGCACGTCCTTCGTGAGGAACAGGTGGTCCTTGTTGGTCACGACCATCAGGTCGCCCGTGCCGCAGGCCTGGCCTCGCTCGATGGCTTGTTGAAGCAGCGTGGAGTCGCCGATCTTCATGAATGGCTTGGGAAAGGCTTGGCGCGAAGCAGGCCAGAGCCTGGAGCCGGCGCCTCCCGAGAGCACCACTGAGAGCAGCCTCATTCTTTTCCTTTTGCTTTGTAACTCGCGAATTTTACGGGTAGCCCCGTGGCCCTGTTTCCGGGGCGAAACAGCCCGGACCAGCCAGTTCGCCGGGTGGTTGCGAAGATAATCGCCTCCCGCATGGCCGCGACGCTTTGTCCTGGTGCCGCCCGGCTCGCCGGTATTTCTCTCACACGCCGCGCCCCACGGTGCTCGATTCCTCTATGAAATCTGTCTATCGATTCATCCTCGGCCTGGCCGGACTCTGGCAAGGACCCGGAATGATGGGGCGCGTGCAGCGGGCATGGCGAATGTTCAACAAGTCGGGCTGGCCGGGCATCCGCTGGGAGCTGGGACGGCGCTTCGGCGGCTACAACGACTACACGAAGTGGGTGCAGCGCTACGACACCCTGACGCCCGAGCTGCGCGAGAAGATCGCCCAGCGCGTCGCCGCCATGAAGGACCGGCCGCTGATTTCGGTCGTGATGCCCACCTACAACCCCAAACCGGCCTGGCTGCGTGAGGCCATCGAGTCGGTGCGCAGCCAGATCTACCCGAACTGGGAGCTCTGCATCGCGGACGACGCCTCGCCGTCGGCCGAGGTGCGCGAAATTCTCAAGTCGTACAGCGAGAGCGATCCGCGCATCAAGGTCTTATTCCGTCCGAAGAACGGCCATATCTCGGCGGCCTCCAACAGCGCGCTCGAACTGGTCTCCGGCCCCTGGGTCGCGCTCATGGACCACGACGACCTGCTGCCGGCCCACGCGCTCTTCTGGGTGGCCGACTGCATCGCGGCCCATCCTGACGTGAAGCTGATCTACTCGGACGAGGACAAGGTCGACGAAGGCGGCCACCGTTTCGGGCCCTACTTCAAGTCGGACTGGAACGTCGATCTCTTCCGCTCGCAGAACATGTTCAGCCACCTGGGCGTGCTCTCGACCGAACTCATGCGCTCCGTCGACGGCTTCCGCGTGGGCATGGAGGGCTCGCAGGACTGGGATCTCGTGCTGCGCTGCATGGAGCGTGTCGAACCGGGCCAGATCCGCCACATTCCGCGCGTTCTGTATCACTGGCGCGTGCACGTCGAAAGCACCGCCAAGTCGATGAATGCCAAGCCCTACGCAGCCATCGCGGGCGAGCGGGCGCTGAACGAGCACTTCGAGCGCACCGGCGTGCGAGCCACGGCCGAGCACCTCGATTTCGGCTACCGGGTGCATTACGCCTTGCCCGATGTCTTACCGTTGGTTTCCGTGATCATCCCGACGCGCAACGCGCTGCAGCTCACGCGGCAGTGCGTCCAGTCGATCCTGGAGAAGACCAGCTACTCGAACTACGAAATCATCATCGTCGACAACGGCTCCGACGATCCCGACACGCTGGCCTGGTTCAAACGCATCGCCGCCGAGAAGCCCAATGTCCGCGTGCTGCGCGACGACCGCGACTTCAACTACGCGGCGCTGAACAACGGTGCGGTGAGGGTGGCCAACGGCGAGTTCGTGGCGCTGGTCAACAACGACATCGAGGTCATCACGCCCGACTGGCTGAGCGAGATGGTGAGCCTTGCGCTGCAGCCGGGCGTGGGCGCCGTGGGCGCACGGCTGTGGTTCCCGAACAGGACGCTCCAGCATGCAGGCGTGATCCTCGGCGTGGGTGGCATTGCCGCCCATTCGCACCGTCGCATGCCGATGGGCCGCGAAGGCTATGCCGGCCGCGCGGCGCTGATCCAGTCGCTCTCGGCAGTCACGGCGGCCTGCCTCGTGATCCGCAAGAGCCACTACCTCGAGGTGGGCGGACTCGACGAGGTGAACCTGAAGGAGTCGTTCAACGACATCGACTTCTGCCTGCGGCTTCGCGAAGCGGGCCTGCGCAACGTCTGGACGCCCTATGCCGAGCTGTTCCACCACGAGTCCGCGACGCGTGCCAAGGACGTCTCGCCGCAGAAGCAGGCGCAGTTCCAGGAAGAGGCTGCCTACATGCACAAGCGCTGGGGCGACCTGATCCAGAACGACCCCGCCTACAGCCCCAACCTCATGCTGGCCCGCGAAGACTTCAGCTACGCTTGGCCGCCCCGCGTGGCGCCTGTCTGATCGGGACAGGATGGCACTCGAAGTCTCCGTCGCGCTCTGCACCCGCAACGGGGCGCGCTATCTCCCCGAGCAAATCCGGAGCATCTGCGAGCAGACGCCTTTGCCGCGGGAGATCGTGCTGTCCGACGACGGCTCCACCGACGACACGCTCGCCGTGGTGCGCGACACGCTCGCCCAGTGCGGCATGGCCGACCGCATCGTGCTGCGGGTGTTCAGCAACTCTCCGCCGCTGGGCGTCACGCGCAATTTCGAGCAGGCTGTGCGCGCCTGCAGCCACGATCTCATCGCGTTGTGCGATCAGGACGACGTCTGGCACCCCGGCCGGCTGGCGCGCATGGTGGCGCAGTTCGAGGCGCGGCCCGATCTGCTGCTGCTCCACACCGACGCGCGTCTCGTCGATGGCGACCTGAAGCCGCTGGGCTCCACGCTCTTCCACGCGCTCGAGGTGCGGCCCGCCGAGCTGGAGGCCATCGCGAGCGGCGAGGCCTTCGGCGTGCTGCAGAGGCGCAACCTCGTGACGGGCGCGACGACGATGTTCCGCAAGACATTGCTCGATGCGGCGCTGCCGTTCGCGCCCGAGTGGGTGCACGACGAGTGGCTCGCCGCGGTGGCCGCGGCCACCGGCCGGATGGACGTGCTGCCCGAGCCGACCATCGACTACCGCCAGCACGGCAACAACCAGATCGGCGCGCGTCGGCTGACGCTGTCCGAGAAGGTGGCGAAGGCCTTCGTGGAGCGGGGCGACAAGCACGTGGCGCGGCTGCGCCGGGCCGAGGCGCTTCTGAAGCGCCTGGAGCAACTCGGTGAGCGGGTGCGGGCGGGTTGTCTGGATGCGCAGCGCGACAAGGTCGCGCACCAGCGGTTCCGGGCGGGGTTGCCGGCTGCACGTCCGCTGCGCCTGCTGCCGATCCTTCTGGAGGCTGCGCGCGGCCGCTATGCGCGATTCGGCCGCGGCAAGCAGGCCATCGTGCAGGACGTCTTCGAGCGCGGCTGAGCGTCTGCGCTGAACGGCTGGCTAGCGGCCTTGCAGCCGCAGGTAGCGCCAGAACGAGGCCGACAGCCATACCTTCAGCAGGCTGGTCACGTGCCAGTACAGGTATTTCCTGCTCCGATGGCTTTCGCGCTGCGCGTCGTGCCGGGCGAGCAGGTTCTCGCCCACCTGCAGCTTCCAGCCCGCGAGCCGGGTGCGGGCGCAGATGTCGAAGTCTTCGCCGTACATGAAGAACTTCTCGTCGAAGCCGCCGACCTGCCGGTAGGCCTCGCTGCGAAACAGCATGAACAGGCCTGGAATCCACGCCGGCACAGTCGGCCGCACGTAGCCGGGCTTCTTTCTTCCTACGATTTCCAGTGGCGTGAGCAGTGCCCGGTGCGGCTCCGGCTCGGTCTTGCCGGGCTCCAGGATGCGCGGCGTCAGCAGGCCGGCGTCGGCCTTGGCTTGTGCGAGCAGCGGCGACAGCACGTCGTTGTCGAAGCGGATGTCCGGATTCAGCACCAGGAACCAGTCCGTGTCGCAGCGCTCGAACGCCTGGTTGTGATTGGCGCCGAAGCCCTTGGGGCTTGCGTTCTCGATCCGCTCCACCTCGAAACCCCAGCTGCGGCCGGCAAGCACGTCGGCCTCGGGAATGTTCAATGTAAGCAAAACCTTGTCGATGACGGCGCGGCTGTGTCTGTCCAGCTGCTCCAGCAGCGGCAGCACCAGCGCGAGCTGGCCGTGGCTCACGATCGAAATGGTGACGGGGTGGCGGGAGGAGGGGGGCGTGGGCATGGTCTAATTTCGCCCGGGAATTCTAGGGTTCCCCAACCCCCACACATGATTGCTCTGATCGTCATCAGTTTCTTCGTCGCCGCCTTCTCGGTCCAGGTGTTCATGCGACGTGCGCGGCGGCATGCCCGCCTCTACGGCGCCGACATGCCCCAGCGCTTCCACAAGGGCCACGTGCCGCGCCTGGGCGGTGCGGGCATCCTGCTGGGCATGGGGGCGGCCTGGCTGGCCGCCGGCATCACCGGCACCGATCCGTTCAATGTCTCGTGGCCGGTCACGACCTCGATGCTCACGCTGGTGTGCATCCTGCCGGCGGTGCTGGGCGGCATCGTCGAAGACGTCACCCAGCGCGTGAAGGTGCGCTACCGGCTGGGCCTGACCATCGGTTCGGCGCTGCTGGTGTGCTGGCTGCTGGGTCTGGGCGTGGCGCGCACCGGCTTCGAGACGGTCGACGGCTGGCTGGCGATGGTTCCCTATGCCACCGTGCTCTTCGCGGCGCTGGCCATCGGCGGCCTGCCGCATGCCTTCAACATCATCGACGGCTACAACGGGCTCGCGGGCACCGTGGCCGTGCTGGTCTGCCTGGCGATCTCCCACGTGGCGCTGCAGGTCGGCGACCGGCAACTGGCCGCCATGGTGATCTGCCTGGTCGGCGCCACCTTCGGCTTCCTGGTGTGGAACTACCCGCGCGGCAAGATCTTCGCCGGCGACGGCGGGGCCTACGTCTGGGGCATGGTGATCGCCGTGGCCTGCGTGACGCTGGTGCAGCGCCACCGCGTGGTGTCGCCCTGGTTCCCGATGCTGCTGCTGATCTACCCGGTGTGGGAGACGCTGTTCTCCATCTACCGCAAGCTGGCGCGCGGCCAGTCGCCCGGCACCGCCGACGCGCTGCACTTCCACCAACTGATCTTCCGCCGCATCGTGCGCGTGGCCTTCGCGGACGACGAGGCCCGGCAGCTGCTGGCGCGCAACAACCGTACCTCGCCGTATCTCTGGATGTTCGCGGCCCTGTCGGTGGTGCCGGCGGTGCTGTTCTGGAACAACACCATCGTGCTGATGTTCTTCTGCCTGCTGTTCGTCACCACCTACGTGGGCGCCTATCTGATGATCGTGCGCTTCAAGGTCCCACGTTGGCTGCGACCCTGACGACATCTTTCTTTGCGAGAATTTCTCCCGTCCTTCGCTTTGGAGCCTGACCGCCCATGACCGACCCCGTCCTCAACATCCCCCCGCGCGACAAGGCCGAGATCCTGGCCCAGGCGCTGCCGTACATCCGCAAGTTCCACGGCAAGACCATCGTCATCAAGTACGGCGGCAACGCCATGACCGACCCTGCGCTGCAGGCCGACTTCGCCGAAGACGTGGTGCTGCTCAAGCTGGTTGGCATGAATCCGGTGGTGGTGCACGGCGGTGGTCCGCAGATCGAGGCGGCACTCAACCGCCTGGGCAAGAAAGGCAGCTTCATCCAGGGCATGCGCGTGACCGATGCCGAGACCATGGAAGTCGTCGAATGGGTGCTGGCCGGCGAGGTGCAGCAGGACATCGTGGGCCTGATCAACCAGGCCGGCGGCAAGGCCGTGGGCCTGACCGGTCGCGACGGCGGCCTGATCCGCGCGCAGAAGCTCAAGATGGCCGACCGCAACGATCCCAACCTGCACCATGACGTGGGCCAGGTCGGCGACATCGTCTCCATCGACCCCAGCGTGGTCAAGGCGCTGCAGGACGACGCCTTCATCCCGGTGGTCAGCCCGATCGGCTTCGGCGAGGAGAACGAGAGCTACAACATCAACGCCGACGTCGTCGCCGGCAAGCTCGCCACCGTGCTCAAGGCCGAGAAGCTCATGCTCCTGACCAACACGCCCGGTGTGCTCGACAAGGACGGCAAGCTGCTCACCAACCTCAGCGCGCGCGAAATCGACGACCTGTTCGCCGACGGCACCATCTCCGGCGGCATGCTGCCGAAGATCGAAGGCGCGCTCGACGCGGCCAAGAGCGGCGTGAACGCGGTGCACATCATCGACGGACGGGTGCCGCACGCGATGCTGCTGGAAATCCTGACCGACCAGGCTTACGGGACGATGATCCGCGCCCGCTGACGGGCCGGGTGGGCGCGTGCTTACTGCGCTGTGCGAGAATCAATTGATTACATCTTTGCACGCGCTCCCATGCAGAACGAAGAGACGACAGGTGCTTCCGGCGTAGACACGCCGACGGAAACGTCCACCCCTCCGGTGCGCAAGCGCCCGAAGCCGGGAGAGCGGCGCGTGCAGATCCTGCAGGCGCTGGCCGCGATGCTCGAGCAGCCCGGTGCCGAGCGCGTGACCACCGCCGCCCTGGCGGCACGGCTCGAGGTGAGCGAAGCCGCGCTGTATCGTCATTTCGCGAGCAAGGCCCAGATGTTCGAGGGGCTGATCGACTTCATCGAGCAGAGCGTCTTCACGCTGGTCAACCAGATCCTCGAGCGCGAGGGCGCCACCGGCGCCCAGCAGGCTGCCAAGATCCTCACGCTGCTCGTGCAGTTCGCCGAGCGCAATCCCGGCATGACGCGCGTCATGGTGGGCGATGCGCTGGTCTACGAGAACGAGCGCCTGCAGCAGCGCATGAACCAGTTCTTCGACAAGATCGAAGCCACGCTGCGCCAGGTGCTGCGCGGCGCCGCCGCGGCCGACGGCTCGGCCACGCCCAGCGTCGACGCGCAGGTGCGCGCCGCGGCGCTCACCGCCTTCGTGGTGGGGCAGCTGCAGCGCTTCGCGCGCTCGGGCTTCCGCCGCGCGCCGTCGGAGCACCTCGAAGCGACGATCGCGCTGATCGTCTGAGGGTACCCAGCACGGGGGCCGACCGGCTCGCCTCGAGCCTTCCAGCGGCGTAGCATCATCCACAGCCCTTGCCGCCGGCCCCCGGCGGCGAGCCTGTGTTTGCGCAGTTTCCTCCACGGAGGGCGCATGAGCCATGGCACGGTCGGTGATCTGGTGGAGCCCCGCTTGTCGCGGGTGTCCGGGCATGCCCGGTGACGATGCACGCGACAGCCTGCGGCCGACGCTGCAGACATTCCTCCTCACGGCGCTCGCGATGCTGGCCTTCGCCGCCAATTCGCTGCTGTGCAGGCTCGCCTTGCAGCACCGGGGCATCGACGCGGCGACCTTCGGCAGCGTCCGGCTCGTGGCGGGAGCGCTCGTGCTGGGGCTCATCGTGCGGTTCAGGACGCAGCCTCCGGTCTCGCCCGCCCGCGTCGACTGGCTGGCCGCCGTCATGCTGTTCGGCTACGTCGCGTTCTTCTCCTTCGCCTACCTCAGCCTGCCGGCGGGCACGGGCGCGCTGATCCTCTTCGGCGCGGTCCAGCTGACGATGTTCGGCGTGGGCCTGCGCTCAGGCGGCGAGCGTTTCGGGGCGCTCGCGTGGTTCGGCTTCGTGCTGGCGGCGGGCGGGCTGGTCTATCTCGTGTCCCCGGGCGTTGCCGCGCCGCCGCTTCTGGGGGCTGTGCTGATGGCTGTCGCGGGCGTCGCCTGGGGCGTGTATTCCCTGCGCGGGCGTGGCGTGGTCGATCCGCTGGCCGCCACGGCGCGCAACTTCACGCGGGCCGTGCCGCTCGCCCTGGCGCTCAGCCTGGTGTTCGCGGCCAGCGCCCGTGCGGATGGGGCCGGCATCTTGCTCGCCGTGATTTCCGGCGCGCTGACCTCGGGCCTCGGCTATGCCGTCTGGTACGCGGCGCTGAGCCGCCTGAGCGCGATGCGCGCGGCCACCGTGCAGCTGTCAGTTCCGCTCCTGGCCGCGTTCGGCGGCGTGCTGTTCCTGTCGGAGGCGATCACGCCGCGGCTGGCGGCGGCCTCCGTGGCGATCCTGGGCGGCATCGCGCTCGTGCTCAGCCAGAAGTCGCGAAGCGCCCGCCGTCCGTAGCCGGGGCTTTACGAAACCTGCACGCCCACCTTCGCTCCGGCCGCGACGATCTCGTTCCAGGTCGCATCGTCCACCCAGATCCCGTCCTTGCGCCGCGCCACGCGTGCCTTGCGCTCCGGCTCGCCCGCGATCTGCACTTCGTCGAAGCCCTGGCCGGGCGGGCTCTGCCGCAGCCAGCCGACGAACTCCCGGGCTTCCTCGTCGAAGGACTTCTGCGTGCCCAGCCGCGCCGGATCGATCAGCACCGTGAGCATGCCGTTGAGCACCGTGCGCGCCGTATCCGCCGGCCGGTGCCAGGTGCCGCCGCCGGTGAGCGCGCCGCCGAGCAGCTCGCAGGCCACCGCCATGCCGTAGCCCTTGTGCTCGCCGAAGGTCATGAGCGCGCCGAAGAGGCCGTTGCCCTGAGGCACCACGACCACGCCCGGGTCGTTGGTCGGCGCGCCGTTCTCGTCGATCAGGTAGCCGTCGGGCACGCGTTCGCCCTTGTTGTGCGCCACGCGCATCTTTCCCTGCGCCACGCGGCTGGTCGCGTAGTCGAGCACGAAGGGCTCTGCGCCCGAAAGCGGAATGCCGATGCAGCACGGATTGGTGCCGAAGCGCCCGTCGCCGCCGCCCCAGGGCGCGACCACCGGCCGCGACAGCACGTTGACGAAGTGCATGGCCACCAGCCCCTGCGCCGTCGCCATCTCCGCGAAGTGCCCGATGCGCCCCAGGTGGTGCGCATGCGCCAGCGTGAAGATGCAGCTGCCGTGCTGCTTCGCCCGCGCGATGCCCAGCTCCATTGCCTGCACGCCGACGATCTGCCCGTAGCCGTGCTGGCCGTCCAGGCCCATCAGCGTGCCGATGTCGAGGTTCACGCGCACCACGGCGTTCGGCTTCAGCCCGCCCTCGGCCACCGCGTCGACGTAGCGCGGCAGCATGCCCACGCCGTGCGAGTCGTGGCCGCTCAGGTTGGCCAGCACCAGGTTGGCCGCCACCTGCTGCGCCTCGGCGGGCGAGCTGCCGGCGGCTTCGAGGATGCGGGCGACGTTGGCCTGCAGCTCGTCTGCATTCAGTGTTCTGGACATGGATCAGGCTCCTTTGGCGTTCAGCGTGATGGCGTAGAGCGACGTGGTCGCGCAGATGAAGAGGCGGTTGCGCTTGGGGCCGCCGAAGCACACGTTGGCGACGCGCTCGGGCAGCAGGATCTTGCCCAGCAGCGTGCCGTCGGGGTGGTAGGCGTGCACGCCGTCGAGCGCGCTGGTCCAGATGCGGCCTTCGGTGTCGAGGCGGAAGCCGTCGAACAGGCCGCTGGTGCATTCGGCGAACACCTCGCCGCCATCCAGCCTTTTCGCATAAGGGCCGACTCTGAAGCGGCGGATGTGCCGCGGACCGTCCGGCGCATGGCTCGCGCCCGTGTCGGCGATGTACAGCAGCGTTCCGTCGGGTGAGAACGCCAGCCCGTTGGGCTTCACGAAGTCGTCGGCCATGCGCTCGACTTCGCCGCTGGCCGGGTCGATGCGATAGACATGGCAGGCGCCGATCTCGCTGTCCGCCTTCAGGCCTTCGTAGTCGGAGAGGATGCCGTAGCTCGGGTCGGTGAACCACACGGCACCGTCCGAATGCACAACCACGTCGTTGGGCGAGTTGAGCCGCTTGCCCTTCC
This sequence comes from Variovorax gossypii, assembly GCF_003965815.1. Taxonomy (GTDB): domain Bacteria; phylum Pseudomonadota; class Gammaproteobacteria; order Burkholderiales; family Burkholderiaceae_C; genus Variovorax; species Variovorax gossypii. The sequence continues at coordinate 167,541 of NZ_RXOE01000002.1, forward strand.
AGTGCGAGGCCAGCACGGTGATCGTGCCGTCGTGCTCGGTGCGCGTCACGCGCCGCGTGAGGTGCTCGCAGCTGACGAGCCGGCCTTCGCGGTCGACCGTGTTGCCGTTCGTGTTGTTCGACGGCTCGCGGAAGGTGCCCACCGTGCCGTTGACCTCGTCGAAGCGCAGCATGCGGTTGTTCGGAATGTCCGACCACACCAGCGTGCGGTGCGCCGCGAACCACGCGGGGCCCTCGCACCAGCGCGCGCCGGTCCACAGGCGCTGCACGCGCTCGGGGCCCGGAATGCAGCCCTTGAAACGCGGGTCCAGTTGCTCGAAGCCGGTGCCTTCCAGGAAGCCGAAGGGGAGAGTCGCCATGCCGTTCCTCGTCGTCGATGGGTTCGTTCAGGTCACATCACCGCGCCGACCTGCCACGGCACGAATTCGTTCTGGCCGTAGCCATGCTGCTCGCTCTTCGAGTGCGCGCCCGAGGCGGTCGCGAGCACCAGCTCGAAGATGCGCTGGCCCATCTCCTGGATCGACGCCGTGCCGTCCACGATCTCGCCGCAGTTGATGTCCATGTCTTCTTCCTGCCGCTGCCACAGCGCCGAGTTGGTCGCGAGCTTGAGCGAGGGCGAGGGCGCGCAGCCATACGCCGAGCCGCGTCCGGTGGTGAAGCAGATCAGGTTGGCGCCGCCGGCCACCTGCCCGGTGGCGCTGACCGGGTCGTAGCCAGGCGTGTCCATGTAGACGAAGCCGTGCGCGGTGACGGGCTCGGCATATTCGTACACCGCCTCGAGATTGCTGGTGCCGCCCTTGGCGACCGCGCCAAGCGACTTCTCGAGGATGGTGGTGAGCCCGCCCGCCTTGTTGCCCGGCGAGGGGTTGTTGTTCATCTCGCCCTCGTTGATGGCGGTGTAGTGCTCCCACCACTTGATGCGGTCCACCAGCTTCTGGCCGACTTCGCGCTTCACCGCGCGGCGCGTGAGCAGGTGCTCGGCGCCGTACACCTCGGGCGTTTCGCTCAGGATGGCGGTGCCGCCGTGCGCCACCAGCAGGTCGACCGCCGCGCCCAGCGCCGGGTTGGCGCTGATGCCCGAGTAGCCGTCCGAGCCGCCGCACTGCAGCCCGATGGTGATGTGCGCCGCGCTGCAGGGCTCGCGCTTCACCGCGTTGGCGCGCGGCAGCATCTCGTTGATGAGCGCCACGCCCTTCTCGACCGTCTTGCGCGTGCCGCCGGTGTCCTGGATGTTGAAGGTGCGGAAGTTCTCGCCCTCCGCCAGGTGCCCGGTCGCGAGCCAAGCGTTGATCTGGTTGGCCTCGCAGCCGAGCCCGACCACCAGCACGCCCGCGAAGTTGGGGTGCGTGGCGTAGCCCGTGAGCGTGCGCTCCAGGATCTGCATGCCCATGCCCTGCGTGTCCATGCCGCAGCCGGTGCCGTGCGTGAGCGCCACCACGCCGTCCACGTTCGGGAAGGCCGCCAGCGCCTGCGGATTGGTCTTGCGCGAGAAGTGGTCGGCGATGGCGCGCGCGGCCGTGGCCGAGCAGTTCACGCTGGTCAGCACGCCGATGTAGTTGCGCGTGGCCACGCGACCGTCGGCGCGCTTGATGCCCATGAAGGTGGCTTCGCGCTTCGCGGGGGCGGGCTTCACGTCGGCGCCGAAGGCGTAGTCGCGTTCGAAGTCGCCTTTGTCGGGGCCCATGTCGAGGTTCTGCGTGTGCACGTGCTCGCCGGCGGCGATGGTGCGGCTGGCGAAGCCGATGATCTGGTTGTAGCGGCGCACCGGCTCGCCCTGGGCGATGTCGCGCATCGCGATCTTGTGGCCCGGCGGGATCAGGCCGCGCACGGCCACGCCTTCGACGGCGGTGCCGCCGAGCAGCTGGGAGCGCGCGATGACGACGTCGTCGGCGGGGTGGAGTCGGATGTAGGGGGTCATCGTGGGGTTTCTTCTCGTATTCAGGAGGCCGGATTCAGGAGGCCCGATTCAGAAAGCCTTGGTGCGGCGCCAGCTCGCGCTGAACCGCTGGTGGAACTTGTCCATGTGCTCGTGCATGGCGCTGCGCGCGGCAGCCGGGTCGCGCGCGGCGATGGCGTCGAGGATCAGCTCGTGCTCGCCGATGGCCGCCTGCCACGACTCCATGGTCTCGAAGTAATCGATCATCCGGGCGAAGATCGGCCCGTGCCGCGACTCCCAGAAGCCCTGCACCGTCTCGGTCAGCACCACGTTGTCGCAGGCGTTGACGATGGCCAGGTGGAAGGCCCGGTCGCCCTCGTGGGGCACTTCGTTGCGCGCGGCCATGTCGCGCATCATGCGGATGGCGCGGCGCATGGCGTCCACGTCCTTGCGCTTGCCGTGCTGGGCCGCAGTGGCGGCGGTCTCGCCTTCCACCAGGCGGCGTGCGCGGATGATTTCCAGCGGCCCCCATTCGATGCCGGCCGCGCCATTGGCGGGCGGGGGCGTGCGCTGCGAGCGGTCGAGCACGTACACGCCCGAGCCGGTGCGCACCTCGACCCAGCCTTCCACCTCCAGCGCGATCAGCGCCTCGCGCACCGACGGCCGGCTCACGCCCAGCTGCCGGGCGAGGTCTCGCTCGGCGGGAATGCGCGCGCCCACCGCGAATTCGCCCTTGCCGATGAGCTCGCGCAACTGTTCGGCAATCTGGCGGTAGAGGCGCTGGGGTTCGAGGGTCTGGATCGGCACGGAGCGGAGGAGAGGGTGGGGAAAGAGAGACGAAAAAGGGGTTAAGGGTTGTCCTGAATTGGCCAAGTGGTAAGGCCAATTCAGAATACGCCATATCGCCCGCACCATCATCGGGCCTAACCCGAGGACACGGCCCCAGGACATGGCCCGAGGAGACGCCCCATGAGATCGAACGGAAAGACCGCACGGGTCGCCGCCGCCGGGCAGGGCATCGCTGCATGAACCAGCTCGACTTCAACGGCCGCCACGCGGTCGTCACCGGTGGTGCCACGGGGCTGGGCTTCGGCATCGCGCAGCGGCTCATCGCCTCTGGCGGCAGCGTCACGTTGTGGGACCGCGACGAGGAGGCCGCCGCGAAGGCCGCCGAATCGCTGGGCCCCAGGGCCTTCGCGCTGAAGGTCGACGTGTCGCAGCAGCCTTCGGTCGCCGGGGCAGTGGCGGCCACGCTGGCGCACGCGCCGCGCATCGACGCGCTGGTCAACAGCGCCGGCATCACCGGCCCCAACACGAAGCTGTGGGATTACCCCGTGGACGCCTGGCGCCAGGTGATGGAGGTCAACATCAACGGCGTGTTCCTGTGCTGCCGCGAGGTGGTGGCGCAGATGCGCACGCAGGGCGACGGCGGCGGCTATGGCCGCATCGTCAACATCGCCTCGGTGGCCGGCAAGGACGGCAACCCCAACGCCAGCGCCTACAGCGCGAGCAAGGCGGCCGTCATCGGCCTGACCAAGTCGCTCGGCAAGGAGCTGGCCGATACCGGCATCCGCGTGAACTGCGTGACGCCCGCGGCGGTGAAGACGGCCATCTTCGAGCAGATGACGCCCGAGCACATCGCCTTCATGCTCTCGAAGATTCCCATGGGCCGCTTCGGCACGGTGGAAGAGGTGGCCGCGATGGTCGGCTGGCTCTGCACCGAAGACTGTTCGTTCTCCACCGGCGCGGTCTTCGACCTCTCCGGCGGGCGCTCCACGTATTGATCAATTTCAATGCACTGAAAACTGAAAGGAAAGCATGAAACTCGTCCGCTACGGCAACCCCGGCAAGGAAAAACCCGGCCTCATCGACGACAACGGCCAGCTGCGCGACCTGAGCGCCGTCGTCAAGGACATCGGCCCCGAGCAGCTCGGCGATGCCGCCCTCGCCAAGCTGCGCAAGCAGAAGATCGACAAGCTGCCGCTGGTCAAGGGCAAGCCGCGCTTCGGCAGCCCGGTGGCGAACGTGGGCAAGTTCATCGCCATCGGCCTGAACTACGCGGACCACGCGGCCGAATCCGGCCTGCCGGTGCCCAAGGAGCCCGTGGTGTTCACCAAGGCCAACAGCTGCATCCAGGGCCCGAACGACCCGGTGATGCTGCCCAAGGGCTCGGTCAAGACCGACTGGGAAGTCGAGCTCGGCGTGGTCATCGGCACTCGCGCGCGCTACGTGCCGCAGAAGAGCGCGCTCGACTACGTGGCCGGCTACTGCACCATCAACGACATCAGCGAGCGCGAATACCAGATCGAGCGCGGCGGCACCTGGGACAAGGGCAAGGGCTGCGACACCTTCGGCCCCATTGGCCCCTGGCTGGTGACGCGCGACGAAGTGCCCAACCCGCAGAAGCTCGCGATGTGGCTCGACCTGAACGGCCAGCGCGTGCAGACCGGCAGCACCAAGACCATGATCTTCACCGTGGCCAAGATCGTGAGCTACGTGAGCCAGTTCATGACGCTGATGCCGGGCGACGTCATCACCACCGGCACGCCCCCGGGCGTGGGCATGGGCATGAAGCCGCCGCTCTTCCTGAAGAAGGGCGACGTGATGACGCTGGGCATCGAAGGCCTGGGCGACCAGCGCCAGGAAGTGATTCCCTTCAAGCTCTGAGCCCGGCCGGCTCATGGCCATGGCGCGGCGCACCCACGCGTGTGCGCCGCGTCCCTCCCGAAGAATTTCAAGAACAACGGTGGTGGAGACAGACGATGAGACGGTTGGTGATGAAGGCGCTCGTGCTGGGCGCAGGGTTGATCGCGGGCGCGACGAGCATCCAGGCCGCGCCGGTCACGCTCAAGTGGGCGCATGGCTACGAGACCAGCGAGCCGTTCCACACGCAGGCCGAGGCCATGGCGCAGAAGATCAAGGCGGCCACCGCGGGGCGCGTCGAGATCCAGATCTTTCCGGCCAGCGCGCTCGGCGGTGAGGCCGACTACAGCAAGAAACTCGCCTCCGGCGAGATCGACATGGCCTACATCGGCCTCAACGTGCTCTCGCGCGACTACGCGCCGCTGGGTGTGGTGGGCTTTCCCTTCCTGTTCACCGACCCCGACCACGTGCGCCGCTTTCTCGTGAGCCCGGTGTTCGACGAGCTGCGCAAGGGCTACGAGACGCAGAGCCGCAACCACCTGATGGCCGCCATCTACTACGGCGCACGGCACGTCACCTCGAACAAGCCGGTCAACGCGCCGAAGGACATGCAGGGCCTGAAGCTGCGCGTGCCGGACGCACCCACCTACAAGCTCTTCGCGAAGAGCATGGGCGCCACCGCCACGCCGATGCCCTTCGCCAAGGTGTACGACGCGCTCAAGAGCGGCGAGATCGACGCGCAGGAGAACCCGCTGCCGACCATCCTCGCGAAGAAGTTCTACGAGGTGCAGAAGAGCGTCACGCTCACGGGCCACATGTACGACATGCTCGGCATCGTGATCTCGCCCGGCGCGCTGCAGCGCATGAGCGAGAGCGATCGCACCATCGTGAATGACGTCATCCGCAAGGACGCCGTGTGGGCCAGCGTGCAGATCATCGCGCGCGAACTCGTGGCCGAAGGCAAGCTGGGCGAGACCGGCATCAAGGTGATCCGGCCCGACCGGTCGGGCTTCGTCGAGGCGGCGCTGAAGACCGTGTCGCCGGCGGAGCTGCAGGCGCGGCCCGGCGACTACGAGAAGATCCGCGACCTGGTGAAACCCGGGACGCATTGAGGCTCTCCGCCGCCTGTCTGCGATCATCCGTCGCATGCAGGTGCCCCCGGTCCATCGCTGCCAGGTCTTCGGCTCCCCGTGGGAGGGCGTCTACGGCACGTCCATCGACAGCGCGCTGCACTACGGCCGGCACTGGCACGCGACCTACGGGCTGGGCCTGCTCGAGCAGGGCGCCCAGAGCTCGGCCAGCGGGCGCGGCAAGGTCGATGCGTATGCGGGCGACCTGATCACCACCAATCCCGGCGAGGTGCATGACGGGCAGCCGCTGGGCGGGCCCTCGAGGCGCTGGCGCATGGTGTATCTCGATCCGGGCGTGATGGAGGGCATCAGGGGCGACGCTGGTCCGGAAGTCGAGTTCACGCGGCCTGTGCTCAAGGACGCCCGGCTGCGCCACACGCTGCAGCGGCTGTTCGTGCGACTCGACGCATGGCACGCCGACAAGGAGGGCAGTGCGGAAGAACTGGCCTGCGAGGAGTCTCTGGTCGAGGTCTGCGGCCTGCTGCTCGAAGCGCATTCCACGAGGCCGCCACCGCCTTCATCCACGGCCGGCGGCGACATGCGACGCTTGCGCGAGCGGCTGGCCGACGACCTGCACGAGCCGCCGAAGCTTTCGGATCTTGCCGCGATGGCTGGCCTCAGCCGCTACCAGGTGCTGCGCCGTTTCGAGAAAGCCTACGGCGTGCCGCCTCACGCATGGCTGCTGCTGCAGCGCGCCGAGCGCGCACGAGGCCTGATTCGCCGCGGCACGGGCCTCGCCGACGCCGCAGCCGCCAGCGGCTTTGCCGACCAGAGCCACATGACGCGCATCTTCGCGCGTCACTTCGGCTTCACGCCCGGCGCGTGGCAGCGGGCCTGCCGTTAGGCCGCGGTCAGCGCAGCACGCGGATCAGCTCGTCGTACACCAGCCGCACGCGCGCCGGCACCGGTGCGCGCTGCGAGCGATACACGTAGATCGGCCACGGCTCGGGCGCCTCGGCTTCCAGCACCGGAACCAGTGCGCCGGTCTTGATCTGCGGCTCGGCCAGCGAGCCGATCAGTTGCGCGAAGCCCAGGCCCGCGAGCACGGCGGCGCATTCGGAGTCGAAGTCGTCGGTGACGAAGGCCGGCGAGGTGATCGCGAGCTGCCTGTCCTTGCGGAACATCATCGGCCAGGGCCGGCCCGACTTGCGGTCGATCAGCGCGGTGAGCGGCATCGAGGCGAGCGCGTCGATCTTCTTCGGCACTCCGGTACGCGCGATCAGCGAAGGTGCCGCCACCACGTGCAGCGCCATCCGGCCGACCGGCCGCGCGACGAAGCGAGCATCGCGCAGCGGCCCGACGCGCACGCCGATGTCGATCTGCTCGCCGACCACGTCGGCATGCGATTCGGAAATGCGCAGGTCGAGCACCAGCCCCGGGTGCGCCGCGAGCATCGGCGCCAGCGCCCGTGGAATGAACTGGCGTCCGAAGATGCCCGGCGCCGTGACACGCACAGTGCCCTGGTGCTGCGAGAGCGCGCGGCGGTCGGTGCGATGGAAGAGCTCGTCGACGCCGTTCAGCGCGGTGCGGGCCCGCTCCAGCAGCTGCTGGCCGAAGTCCGTGAGCTGCACGCCGCGCGTGCTGCGATGGAAGAGGGGCTCGCCCAGCTCGTCTTCCAGCTCGCGCACCGCGCGTGTCACCACCTGCGGCGACACCGACAGCCGCGCGGCCGCCTCGCGGAAGTTGGCGGCATCGGCGGCGGCGCAGAACACGCGCAGGGCTTCGAGGCGGTTGGACATGGTGTGGAGAGTTCCTCTTTCAGGAATTCTGAAGTCGCGAGAGTTTCATTTACGGGAACGTGCGGATTTTCCACACTGCATGCACTTCTTCAACACCTCGTTCAAGCCAACCGAAAGGAATTTCCCATGACATCCGTTCAAGACAACATCAAGGGCAAGGTCGCCATCGTCACCGGCGCGAGCAGCGGGCTCGGCGAATCGACGGCGCGCCACCTGGCCGCGCGCGGCGCCAAGGTGGTGCTGGCGGCGCGCCGCACCGACCGGCTCGACAAGGTCGTCGCAGAGATCCGCGAAGCCGGCGGCGAGGCCATCGCCGTGGCCACCGACGTGTCGAAGCGCGCCGACCTCGACAGCCTTGCCGCCGCCACCGTCGAGGCCTTCGGCCGCATCGACGTGCTGGTCAACAACGCCGGCGTGATGCCGCTGTCGCCCCTCGAGAAGCTCCGGGTCGACGAGTGGGATCGCACCATCGACGTCAACATCAAGGGCGTGCTCTACGGCATCGCCGCGGTGCTGCCGCGCATGCAGGCGCAGGGCAGCGGGCACATCGTCAATGTCGCGTCCATTGCCGGGCTGAAGGTGTTCACGCCGATCGGCACCGTCTACAGCGCGACCAAGCACGCGGTGCGCGCCATCTCCGAAGGCCTGCGCGTGGAAGTGGGCAACAGCGGTGTGCGCGTGACCATCGTCTCGCCCGGCGCGGTCGAGTCGGAACTCAAGTTCGGCAGCTCCGACGCCGAGAGCGCAGCCGGCGTGAAGGCGTTCTACGAGGCCAACCAGATCCCGGCCGACTCGGTGGCGCGCGCCGTTGTCTACGCGGTGGAGCAGCCGGCCGACGTGGACATCAATGAAGTGGTGCTGCGCCCCGTGTCGCAGGAGTTCTGAACTCCGGGGCCGTACGGCCCTGAAAGGAAGAGAGAAAGAGATGCGGGACGGACCCGATTGCGGTCCGTCCCGCCTCCATTAACCTTCAATAACTGAAGGTTAATTCGCGGGCCGGAGTGCAAAGCCCTGCAAAATAGAACGACCGTTCGTTTTTGCATGGAAATTCCACGATGACCGCAGCAGCCGTTCCCGCCAAGCCCGCGCGCGCCGCCCAGAAGGGCCAGCAGACCAAGGCCGTCATCGTCGACGCCGCGCTGGCACTGGCCGCGCAGATCGGCCTCGAGGGGCTGTCGATCGGCGCCGTGGCCGAAATCACCAAGATGAGCAAGTCGGGCGTCTTCGCCCACTTCGGCTCGCGCGAGGAACTGCAGATCTCGGTGGTGCGCGAATACCACGCACGCTTCGAGCAGGAAGTGTTCTTCCCCGCACTGAAGGCGCCGCGCGGCCTGCCGCGGCTGCGCGCCATGTTCGCCAACTGGATGAAGCGCACCTCGACCGAAATCGACTCGGGCTGCATCTACATCAGCGGCGCCTCCGAATTCGACGACCGCCCGGGCCCGGTGCGCGACGCGCTGGTCGAGTCGGTCAGCATCTGGCAGGCCGCCGTGCTGCGCGCCATCGTGCAGTCGCAGAGCGAAGGCCACCTGCGCGCCGACGCCGACGAACGCCAGGTGGCGTTCGAGATCCACGGCCTGATCCTCGCGCTGCACTACGAGGCGCGCTTCCTGCAGGTGCCCGGCTCCATCGGCCGCGCCAACGTCGGCTTCGACAATATCCTCGCGCGCGCCGCCACGCCCGACGCGCCCAAGCCTGAAGCGGCCGCCGCGCCGGCGGGCCGTCGCCTCAAGACCGTGCGCTGAAGAAGCGCGCGGCTCGTCCCCTTTTCGTTTTCCCTTTTCTTTTTCTATCTAGCTTCGACCAGGAGAGTTCCGGATGCCTACCTACAACCCCCCCGTACGCGACATGCAGTTCGTGCTGCACGAAGTGCTCAACGTCGCCGAGGAGCTCAAGGCGCTTCCGGCCCATGCCGAGACCGACGCCGACACCATCAACGCGGTGATCGAAGAGGCCGGCAAGTTCGCCGCCGAAGTGACCTTCCCGCTGAACATCAGCGGCGACGAGGAAGGCTGCACGCTCGACAAGAACACGCATGAAGTGAAGACCCCCAAGGGCTTCAAGGACGCCTACGCCAAGTACGTCGAAGGCGGCTGGCCCGCGCTGTCGTGCGACCCGGCCTTCGGCGGACAGGGCCTGCCCTTCGTGGTCAACCAGTGCCTGTTCGAGATGCTCAACAGCGCCAACCAGGCCTGGACCATGTACCCCGGCCTCTCGCACGGCGCGTACGAAGCGCTCGCCGCGCACGGCACCGACGAGCAGAAGAAGACCTACCTGCCCAAGCTCACCAGCGGCGAGTGGACCGGCACCATGTGCCTGACCGAGCCGCACTGCGGCACCGACCTCGGCCTGCTGCGCACCAAGGCAGAGCCGCAGCCCGACGGCACCTACCGCATCACCGGCAACAAGATCTTCATCTCGGCCGGCGAGCACGACATGACCAGCAACATCATCCACCTGGTGCTGGCACGCCTTCCCGACGCGCCCAAGGGCAGCAAGGGCATCAGCCTGTTCGTGGTGCCGAAGTTCAAGGTGAAGGCCGACGGCTCGCTGGGCGAGCGCAACCCGATCTTCTGCGCCGGCCTGGAGCACAAGATGGGCATCCACGGCAACGCCACCGCGCAGATCGTGATCGAAGGCGCCATCGGCACCATGGTGGGCGAGCCCAACAAGGGCCTGGCCGCGATGTTCGTGATGATGAACGCCGCCCGCCTGGGCGTGGGCAACCAGTCGCTGGGCCTGACCGAAGTGGCCTACCAGAACGCGCTGGCCTACGCCAAGGACCGCATCCAGATGCGCTCGCTCTCGGGCGTGAAGGCCAAGGACAAGGAAGCCGACCCCATCATCGTGCACCCCGACGTGCGCAAGATGCTGCTCACGGCCAAGGCGTACGCCGAAGGCGGCCGCGCGCTGCAGATCTTCTGCACGCTGCTGCTCGACAAGGAACACAACCACCCCGACGAGAAGGTGCGCAAGGACTCCGGCGAGCTGGTCGCGCTGCTGACCCCCATCGTCAAGGCCTTCATCACCGACAACGGCCACATCTCCACCAACGCCTGCATGCAGGTGTTCGGCGGCCACGGCTTCATCAAGGAATGGGGCATGGAACAGTTCGTGCGCGACAACCGCATCAACATGATCTATGAAGGCACCAACACCATCCAGTCGCTGGACCTGCTGGGCCGCAAGGTGCTGGGCAACAACGGCGCGTCGCTGAAGAAGTTCGGCAAGCTCGTCGCGAAGCTGGTGGAAGAGGAAGGCGTGAACGAGAAGATGGCCGAGTTCATCAACCCGATCGCCGGCCTGGGCGACCAGCTCACCAAGTTCACGACCGAGATCGGCTTCAAGGGCTTCCAGAACCCCGACGAAGTGGGCGCCGCCGCCGTCGACTACCTGCGCGTGGCCGGTCACTTCGTGTTCGGCTACCTGTTCGCCCGCATGGCCCAGGTGGCACTGCGCGAGATCGCCGCGGGCAACACCGACCCGTTCTACGTCGCCAAGCTGCAGACCGCGCGCTTCTATTTCGCCAAGCTGTTCCCCGAGACCGCGACGCTGATGCGCACCGCGCGCGCCGGCAGCAAGGTGCTGATGGACACCGAAGCGGCTCTGGCCTGAAGCCGCGGGTCTTTCCTCAACCGACACTCAACCTGGAGCCGCTCATGAAAGCAACGCTTGCAGCCGTCCTGTTCACCGTCACCGCCGCCTCGGCCATGGCCCAGGGGGCCGGCATCACGCCGGTGGGCCTGTGGCGCAACGTCGACGACAAGACCGGCGAGGTCAAGGCCGAGATCCGTATCGCCGAGGCCAACGGCGCGCTGAACGGCCGCATCGAGAAGTCGTTGAAGAAGGACGCCAAGGCCGATGCGGTCTGCGACGAATGCAGCGACGACCGCAAGGGCAAGCCCATCACGGGCCTGGAGATCATCCGCGGCGGCAAGAAGGCCGAGGGCAAGGACGTCTGGGAAGGCGGAAAGATCCTCGACCCCGAGAACGGCAAGGAATACCGCGCGAGCTTCACGCCCGTCGATGGCGGCAAGAAGCTCGAAGTGCGCGGTTATCTCGGCCCCTTCTGGCGCACCCAAACCTGGAATCGTGTGCAGTAAGCGGCGCACGGCTTCCCACAACTCATACCAATCAACATGTCCCGATTTCAAGTGAAGAAGGTCGCCGTGCTCGGCGCCGGCGTGATGGGCGCGCAGATCGCGGCCCACCTCGTCAACGTGCGCGTGCCTGTGGTGCTGTTCGACCTGGCCGCCAAGGAAGGCCCGAAGAACGGCATCGTCACGCGCGCCATCGACAACCTCAAGAAGCTCAAGCCCGCGCCGCTCGGCGACGTGGCCGACGCGGGCCTGATCGAACAGGCCAACTACGAAGACGACCTGGCCAAGCTCGGCGAGTGCGACCTCGTCATCGAAGCCATTGCCGAGCGCATGGACTGGAAGCTCGATCTCTACAAGAAGATCGCGCCCCACGTCGCCAAGCACGCGATCCTGGCCTCGAACACCTCAGGCCTGTCGATCACCAAGCTCAGCGAAGCATTGCCCGAAGCGCTGAAGCCACGCTTCTGCGGCATCCACTTCTTCAACCCGCCGCGCTACATGTTCCTGGTGGAGCTGATCAACACGCCCACCACGCAGCCGCAGGTGCTCGACGACCTCGAGGCCTTCGTCACCAGCACGCTGGGCAAGGGCGTGGTGCGTGCGCACGACACGCCCAACTTCATCGCCAACCGCGTCGGCATCGCCGGCATGCTGGCCACGCTGAAGGAAGTCGAGAAGTTCGGCCTCACGCCCGACGTGGTGGACGACCTCACCGGCAAGAAGCTGGGTCGCGCGAGCTCGGGCACCTTCCGCACCGCCGACGTGGTGGGCCTCGACACGATGGCCCACGTCGTGAAGACGCTGCAGGACAACCTGAACGCCGAGACCGACCCGTTCTACGCCAACTTCGCTACGCCGCCGGTGCTCGCGAAGCTGCTGGAGCTGGGCAACCTGGGCCAGAAGACCAAGGCCGGCTTCTTCAAGAAGGCCGGCCGCGACATCCTGCGCTTCGACCTGAAGAGCGGCGAATACGTGCCCGCCGGCGCCAAGGCCGACGAGGTGTACGGCCGCATGCTCAAGAAGCCCGCGGGCGAGCGGCTGAAGCTGCTGCGCGAGAGCGAAGGACCGCAGGGCCAGTTCCTCTGGGCCATCCTGCGCGACGGTTTCCACTACGCCGCGGTGCACCTGGGCGACATCGCCGAGAGCGCGCGCGACATCGACTTCGCCATGCGCTGGGGCTTCGGCATGAAGCAGGGCCCCTTCGAGCTCTGGCAGGAAGCCGGCTGGGCGCAGGTTGCCAAGTGGGTGCAGGAAGACATCGACGCCGGCAAGGCGCTGAGCACCGCGCCGCTGCCCAAGTGGGTGTTCGAAGGCCCGGTGGCCGAGGCCGGCGGCGTGCACACGCCCGAAGGCTCGTGGAGTGCGTCGCAGAACAAGTTCGTGCCGCAGCGCCGCCTGCCGGTGCATGACCGCCAGCTGTTCCCCGAGAGCGTGCTCGGCGCGAACGCGGCCGACGCCAACACGGCCGGCACCACCATCAGCGACGAAGGCGACGTGCGCGTCTGGACGCTTGACGGTGAAGTGCTCATCGCCAGCATCCATTCGAAGATGCACGCCATCAGCCCCGACGTGGCCGAGGCGCTGGGCGCCGCGGTCGACCTGGCCGAAGCCGAGTACAAGGGCCTGGTGATCTGGTCGCCCGACGAGGTGTTCTCGGTCGGCGCCGACCTGCAGGCGATGCTGCCGGCCTTCGTGGTCGCCGGCATCGGCGCGGTCGAAGGCGCGGAAGAAGAGCTGCAGAACGTGATGCTCAAGATCCGTTATGCCAACGTGCCGGTGATCTCCGCCGTGCGCGGCATGGCGCTCGGCGGCGGCTGCGAGCTGGCCATCCACTCGGCCAAGCGCGTGGCCGCGATGGAAAGCTACATCGGCCTGGTCGAAGTGGGCGTGGGCCTGATCCCCGGCGCGGGCGGCCTGACCTACATCGCTCGCCGCGCGGCCGAGAACGCGTCGGCCTCGACGGGCACCGACCTGCTGCCCTTCCTCACCGAAGGCTTCACCGCCGCCGCGATGGCGAAGGTCGGCACCGGCGCACTCGATTCGAAGAAGCTGGGCTACCTGCTCGACAGCGACGTGATCGTGCCGAACAAGGACGAGCTGCTGTACGTGGCGCTGCAGCAAGCGAAGGCCATGGCCGACGCCGGCTACCGCCCACCGCTGCGCCGTACCTTCCGCGTCGCGGGCCGCAGCGGCGCCGCGACCATCAAGGGCCAGCTCGTGAACATGCGCGACGGCGGCTTCATCAGCGCGCACGACTTCCGCATCGCCAGCCTGATCGCCAACGTGGTCACCGGCGGCGACGTGGACGCGGGCTCGCTCGTGACCGAGGAATACCTGATGACGCTGGAACGCAAGGCGTTCTGCTCGCTCATCGTGCACCCCAAGACGCAGGAGCGGATCATGGGGATGCTGAGCACCGGCAAGCCTGTGCGCAACTAAGGACAGATTTCATGAGCAAGCAAGTACAAGACGCCTACATCGTCTCCGCCACCCGCACCCCCATCGGCAAGTCGCACAGGGGCTATTTCCGCAACTACCGTCCCGACGACCTGCTGGCCACCACGCTGCGCGCCGCGTTGGCTGCCGTGCCGAGCCTCGATCCGAAGGCCATCGAAGACATCATCTGCGGCTGCGCGATTCCCGAATCGCAGCAGGGCCTGAACGTTGCGCGCATCGGCGCGGTGCTGGCCGGCCTGCCGACCAGCGTCGGCGGCATCACCGTCAACCGCTTCTGCGCCTCGGGCCTGTCGGCCGTGCAGATGGCGGCCGACCGCATCCGCGTGGGCGAAGCCGACGTGATGATCGCGGCCGGTGTCGAGAGCATGAGCATGGTGCCGATGATGGGCAACTCGCCCTCGCTGTCGCCCTCGATCTTCGAGCGCGAAGGCGACGTGGGCATCGCCTACGGCATGGGCCTCACGGCCGAGAAGGTCGCGCAGCAGTGGAAGGTGAGCCGCCAGGCTCAGGACGAGTTCGCGCTCGCCTCGCACCAGAAGGCACTTGCCGCTCAGCAGGCCGGCAAGTTCGCCGACGAGATCACGCCCATCGAGGTGACCGACCGTACGCCGAACCTCGAGACCGGCGAGTCGATTGCCAAGACCCGCACCGTCAACCTCGACGAGGGCGCGCGCCCCGACACTAGCGTCGAGGGCCTGGCCAAGCTGCGCACCGTGTTCGCCGCGCGCGGCACCGTGACGGCCGGCAACAGCTCGCAGACCTCGGACGGCGCCGGCGCGCTGATCCTGGCGAGCGAGAAGGCCGTGAAGCAGTTCGGCCTCACGCCGCTCGCGCGCTTCGTGAGCTTCGCCAGCAAGGGCGTGCCGCCGCACATCATGGGCATCGGCCCGATCGAGGCCATTCCCGCCGCGCTGCGCTACGCCGGCCTGAAGCACGAGGACATCGACTGGTTCGAGCTCAACGAAGCCTTCGCGGCGCAGTCGCTGGCCGTCATCAACACGCTGGGCCTCGATCCGTCGAAGGTCAACCCGATGGGCGGCGCAATTGCGCTGGGCCATCCGCTGGGCGCCACCGGCGCCATCCGCTCGGCCACCGTGGTGCACGCGCTGCGCCGCGAGAACCTGAAGTACGGCATGGTCACGATGTGCGTGGGCATGGGCCAGGGCGCCGCAGGGATCTTCGAGCGCGTCTGATCGATAGCGCGCAAGGCACCGCGACGAGTGCCGGTTCAACGAAGGAGACAGCCTCATGCAGACGCAGCAGCAGCTTCCGGTCGACGGCGGCGCACAGCAACTGGCGGTGCGCCGCTACGAACCCGCCGGCACGCCGCGCGCGAGCGTAGTGATCGGCGGCGCGATGGGCGTGCGCCAGTCCTTCTACGAACCCTTCGCGCAGTGGCTCTCGCAGCAGGGCCTGCGCGTCTGGACCTTCGACTACCGGGGCTCGGGCGACTCGCGCGGCGACGTGCCGCTGCGCGAGGTCGATGCCGACCTGTTCGACTGGGCCCACGACTACGAGGCGGTGATCGACGCGGCCAGGGCCGCATCGCCCGACTCGCCGCTCTACCTGCTGGGCCACAGCCTCGGCGCGCAGCTGCCGGGCTTCCTGCAGCGGCCAGAGCAGGTCGACGGCCTCGTGAGCATCGCCGCGGGCAGCGGCTACTGGCGCGAGAACGCGCCGAAGCTCAAGCGCACCATCCTCTACTTCTGGTTCGTGCTGGTGCCGCTGGTCACGCGGCTGTTCGGCTACTTCCCCGGCCGCAAGCTGAAGAAGGTCGGCGACCTGCCGCGCGGCGTGATCCTGCAGTGGCGGCGCTGGTGCCTCAACCCGCGCTACAGCGTTGGCGCGGAAGGCGAGCTTGCTGCGCGCAGCTACAACCGCGTGCGCTTCCCGGTGCTCGCGCTGTCGATGACCGACGACGAGCTCATGACGCTCGCCGGCACGCGCAGCCTCGTGAGCCTCTACGGCGGCGCGCCGAGCGCGGTCGAGCGCATCGCGCCGGCCGACGTGCAGGCGCGGCGCATCGGCCACTTCGGCTTCTTCCGCGAGCAGTTCAGCCAGAGCCTCTGGCCGAGCACGGTCGACAAGCTGCACAGGCTCGCATCGCTTACTGCGGTGCAGCACGCCAACGTCCCGCACACGACTGCGTGACGCGGGCCACCGGAGGCACACTGCCTGCCATGATGACGAGCACGCACCCCTTCGACAAGGCCCTGAAGATCCACCACAGCGACATCCGCGTGGGGCACTTCACCGGCATGACCAGCCCCGACTACTGGAACATGGTCGGGCCCTTCGGCGGCACCACCGCGGCGCTCGCGCTGCAGGCCGTGATGCAGCACCCCGACGTGCTCGGCACGCCGATCGCACTCACGGTCAACTACGCGGCCGCGATCGAAGCCGGCGCGTTCGACATCCAGGCCACTGCCGTGCGCACCAACCGCTCCACGCAGCACTGGACGGTGCAGATCACGCAGGCCGGCGCCAGCGGCGCGCCCAGCATGACGACCACCGCCACGGTGGTGACTGCCGCGCGCCGCGAGACCTGGGGCGAGAGCGACATGCCGATGCCCGAGTCGCCGAGACCCGAGACGGTCGACCGCATGAGCATCGGCCCGTCGGGCGTGGCGTGGATCAACCAGTACGAGATGCGTCCCTTCAGCGGCGGCATTCCGTCGAAGTGGGATGGCAGCCAGCATCACAGCGAGACCCGCATCTGGCTGCGCGATGCGCAACCGAGGCCGCTGGACTTCGCCTCGCTGGCCGCGATGAGCGACATGTTCTATCCGCGCGTGTGGCTGCGCCGCGCGAAGCACGTGCCGGCGGGCACGGTGTCGATCACCACCTACTTCCACGTCGGACCGGAACAGCTGGCCGAGGTCGGCACGGGCTACCTGCTGGGCCGTGCCGCGGGCCAGCAGTTCTTCAACGGTTTCTTCGACCAGACGGCGCATCTGTGGAGCGAGAAGGGCGTGCTGCTGGCCACCTCGAACCAGATCGTCTACTACAAGGAATAACGATATGGCCGCACTGCAGAAAGCCGCGCTCATCGTCGGCGCTGGCGATGCCACCGGCGGTGCCATCGCCCGCCGCTTCGCGCGCGAAGGCTTCGCCACCTGTGTCACGCGGCGCAGCCTCGACAAACTGCAGCCGCTGGTCGCGCAGATCGAGGCCGACGGCGGCCGCGCCCATGCCTTCGCATGCGATGCGCGCAAGGAGGAGGAAGTGGTGGCGCTCGTCGAGCAGATCGAGTCGACCATCGGGCCCATCGAGGTGATGGTGTTCAACATCGGCGCCAACGTGCCCGAGAGCATCCTCAACGAGACCGCGCGCAAGTACTTCAAGGTGTGGGAGATGGCCTGCTTCTCGGGCTTCCTGAATGGCCGCGAGGTGGCGAAGCGCATGGTGGCGCGCGAGATTCCGCAAGGCGGCCATCGCGGCACGATCATCTTCACCGGTGCCACGGCCTCGCTGCGCGGCGCGGCGAACTTCGGCGCCTTCTCGGGCGCGAAGATGGCGCTGCGCGCGCTGGCCCAGTCGATGGCGCGCGAACTGGGACCGCAGGGCATTCACGTTGCGCACGTGGTGGTCGACGGCGCGATCGACACCGAGTTCATCCGCAGCAACTTTCCCGAGCGCTATGCGCTGAAGGAAAGCGACGGCATCCTGAACCCCGACCACATCGCGGACACCTACTGGATGCTGCACTCGCAGCCGCGCGACGCATGGACGCACGAGATCGATCTGCGCCCGTGGTCGGAGAAGTTCTGAAGAATCCAGGAAGGAGACAACGCCAATGACCAAGTCCGTCGACTTCTATTTCGACTTCGGCAGCCCCGCCGCCTACCTGGCCGCGACGCAGTTGCCCCACGTGTGCGCCGACACCGGCGCGCAGCTGGTGTGGAAGCCCATGCTGCTCGGCGGCGTGTTCCAGGCCACGGGCAACCACTCGCCGGCCGAGATCAAGCCCAAGGGCCCCTACATGACGACCGACCTCAAGCGCTTTGCCAGGCGCTACGGCGTGCCCTTCGTGCACAACCCGCACTTTCCGATCAACACGCTGCTGCTGATGCGTGGCGCCACAGGCATCCAGGCGAAGGAGCCGGCGCGCTTCGGCGCGTATGTCGATGCGATCTTTCACGCGATGTGGGTGGAGCCGAAGAACCTGAACGACCCGGCGACCGTCGGCGCCGTCCTGCAGAATGCCGGCTTCGACGCGAGCGTGCTGCTCGCGCTGGCCGGCGCGCAGGAAACCAAGGACCGTCTCAAGGCCGTCACGCAGGAAGCCGTGGAGCGCGGCGTGTTCGGCGCGCCCACCATGTTCGTCGGCGACGAAATGTTCTGGGGCCAGGACCGGCTCGATTTCGTACGCGAAGCACTCGACGCCGCCTGACCGCGGCACCACCCGTTCTCTTCAAGGATCTTTTATGAGCGACATCCTCGTCCACACCGAAGCAGGTGTGATGACCATCACCTTCAACCGCGTCGACAAGAAGAACTCGATCACCAGCGGCATGTACGCCGAGCTGGCCGACGCGCTGGCCAATGCGGAGAGCGATGCGGCGGTGCGCTGCGTGCTGATCCAGGGCGACCCGACGATCTTCAGCGCGGGCAACGACATCGGCGACTTCCTCAACGGCCCGCCCTCCACGCAGGAATCGCCGGTGTTCCGCTTCCTGCGCGGCATCGCGACCTTCCCCAAGCCGCTCGTCGCCGCCGTGTGCGGCCCGGCCGTGGGCATCGGCACCACCATGCTGTTCCACTGCGACCTCGTCTACGCGGGCGACAACGCCGCCTTCTCGATGCCCTTCGTGAACCTGGGCCTGTGCCCCGAGGCCGCCTCGAGCCTGCTGGTGCCGCAGATGCTGGGCTACCACCGCGCGGCCGAGGCGCTGCTGCTGGGCGAGCCCTTCATGGCCGAGGCCGCGCTCGAAGTGGGCCTGGTCAACCGCGTGGTGCCGCCGACCGAGGCGAACGCCATCGCCCAGACGCAGGCGCGCAAGCTGGCGGCCAAGCCGCTGAGCGCGCTGGTGGAAACCAAGCGCCTGCTGAAGAAGGGCCAGATGCCCGCCGTGCTGGAGCGCATGGGCGAGGAGGGCGCGAGCTTCGGGCGCATGCTGCGCGAACCGGCGGCGCGGGAGGCTTTCAGCGCGTTCATGGAAAAGCGCAAGCCGGATTTCAGCAAGTGCTGAAATCCAACGCCTCGTCAGAGGCGTAGCCACGCAAGTGGCGCGAGCAAGCTTTCGTCAAAAGCGGAAGCCCGACTTCTCCAAGGTCTGATGAGGGTCTGAGGCGTTTTCCCGGGGTTGCACGCTTACACTGTCCGGCGTGCAAGATTCGGGGACAAGAACGCGCGTAAAGCCCGTCCAACGGGTAGATGATGCTACTGAAAAAGTAGCATCCGGCGTCTCGCGCCGGCGTACTTTAGGTTTGCTGGCGGGCTCCCTGGCAGTGCCCTCGCTGGCCCTGGCGCGCGTGCGGCCGCTGCGCATCGGCGTCATCGGTTCGTGGTCCGGTCCCTACGCGGGCGGCGGCCGGCAGTTCGATGCCGGCATGGCCGTCTGGCTCGCCGCGCACAACCAGCACATCGCGGGCCGGCCGGTCGAACTGCTGCGGCGCGACGTGCCCGGCAGCGCGCCCGAGCAGGCACGCCGCCATGCGCAGGATCTCGTGGAGAGCGAGCGCGTGGAGCTGCTGGCAGGCCTCGATTTCAGCTCCAACGCCTATGCCGTGGGTAACGTCGCCACGCAGGCGAAGCTGCCGCTGGTGGTGATGAACGCGGCCTCCTCGGGCATCACCGCGCGCTGCCCGTTCGCGGTGCGGGTGTCCTTCACCATCGGCCAGGTCGCGCTGCCGCTGGCGCGATGGGCGCTGCAGCAAGGGCTGCGAAACGTCTGCACCGTGGTGGCCGACTACGCCTCGGGTGTCGATGCCGAGAGCGCCTTCGTCTCGGGCATCACCGCGGGCGGGGGGCAGGTCGGCGCGATGCTGCGGGTGCCGCTGTCGACGCTGGACTACTCGGCCTACATGCTGCGGCTGCGCGAGCTCAAGCCGCAGGCGGTCTTCTTCTTCCTGCCCTCGGGGCAGATGCCGGCCACCTTCCTCAAGTTCTGGCGCGACCGGGGCATGGCCGACACCGGCATCCGCCTGCTGGCCACGGGCGACGCCACCGACGACCATTACCTCGAAGGCATCGGCGAGCTGGCCGACGGCCTGGTCACCAGCCACCACTATTCCTTCGCCCACGACTCGGCGGCCAACCGGCGCTTCACGGGCATCTTCGAGAACGAGTACGGCAGCCACCTGCGGCCGGGCTACTTCGCGGTCGCGGCCCACGATGCGCTCGCGGCCGTCGACGCGGCAATGAGCTCTCCGGCGGCGCGCGGCAACGCCACGGGGGAACGGCTGGTGGATGCTTTCCGGGGCCTGAAGCTCGACAGCCCGCGCGGCCCGGTCGAGATCGACGCCCACACCCGAGACATCGTGCAGACCGTCTACATCCGCCGCGTGGAGCGGCGCGACGGGCGCTGGGTCAACCGCGAGTTCGAGCGCTTCGAGCGGGTGCGCGACCCGGGCGTCTGAGCAGGGCGGCCTGCTCCTGCTGCTCTTTATTCTTCTTCAGCCGGCTTCTCGATCGGGCGCGGACGGCCGTTGTCGTCGATGGCCACGTAGGTGAAGGTGGCCTGCGTCACCTTGATGTACTCGCCCTGCGCCCGGAAGCGCTCGGCGAACACCTCGACCGTCACCGTGACAGAGGTGCGCCCGACGCGCACCAGCTTCGAATAGAACGACAGGATGTCGCCCAGCCGCACCGGCTGCTTGAAGATGAATTCGTTGACCGCCACCGTGGCCTGCCGGCCCTTGGCATAGCGCGCCGGGATCACCGAGCCGGCCAGGTCGCACTGCGCCATGACCCAGCCGCCGAAGATGTCGCCGTTGACGTTGCAGTCCGCCGGCATCGGGATGACCTTGAGCACCAGCTCCATGTCGGTGGGCAGGCTCTTGAGGGTGGCTGCGGCCGTGGCGGCGGCACTGGAAGTATCTGACATGGGCACAATCTGGAACAAACAAGCAACCACGATTGTCCTCCATGCGCCGCAGCGGCGAAGCCCTTCCTTCCTCCCACGCAGCCGGCGGCCAGGCGCCGGCACCCGCAGGTGAACGCTCCGACTGGGCCACCCTGCGCAGGCTGTTCCCCTATCTCTGGCAGTACAAGTGGCGCGTGCTCGCCGCGCTGGCCTTCATGGTGGGCGCCAAGGTGGCCAACGTCGGCGTGCCGGTGCTGCTGAAGAACCTGGTCGACACGATGACGCCCAAGCCCGACATGGCGCAGGCGCTGCTCATCGTGCCCATCGGGCTGCTGCTGGCCTACGGGCTGCTGCGCTTTTCCACGTCGCTCTTCAGCGAGCTGCGCGAGCTGATCTTCGCCAAGGCCACCGAGGGCACGGCCCGGCAGATCGCGCTGGAGGTGTTCCGCCATCTGCACTCGCTGAGCCTGCGCTTCCACCTGGAGCGCCAGACCGGCGGCATGACGCGCGACATCGAGCGTGGCACGCGCGGCGTGCATTCGCTGATCTCGATGTCGCTCTACAGCATCGTGCCGACCATCATCGAGCTGGTGCTGGTGCTCACCATCCTCGGCGTGAAGTTCGACGCCTTCTTCGTCTGGATCACGGTGGCCGCGCTGGTGCTGTACATCCTCTTCACCGTCACGGTGACCGAGTGGCGCACGCAGTTCCGCAAGACCATGAACGAGCTCGACTCGGTGGCGCAGAGCCGTGCGGTCGATTCGCTCCTGAACTACGAGACCGTCAAGTACTTCAACAACGAGGACTTCGAAGCCGGCCGCTACGACGCCAGCCTCGACCGCTACCGCAAGGCCGCCATCAAGAGCCAGCGCACGCTGAGCATGCTCAACACCGGCCAGCAGGCGCTGATCGCCGTCAGCCTGGTGCTGATGCTGTGGCGCGCCACCTCGGGCGTGGTCGACGGGCGCATGACGCTGGGCGACCTGGTGATGGTCAACGCCTTCATGATCCAGCTCTACATTCCGTTGAACTTCCTGGGCGTGATCTACCGAGAGATCAAGCAGAGCCTGACCGACCTCGACAAGATGTTCGTGCTGATGGAAAAGGAGCGCGAGGTGCGCGACTCCCCCGACGCGCAGCCGCTGGCCGGCGCCGACGCTACCGTACGCTTCGACGACGTGAGCTTCGCCTACGAGCCTGCGCGGCCCATCCTCAAGCACGTGAGCTTCGAGATTCCGGCGGGCAAGACGGTGGCGGTGGTCGGCCCCTCCGGCTCGGGCAAGTCCACGCTCGCTCGGCTCCTGTACCGCTTCTACGACGTGCAGCAGGGGCGCATCACCATCGGCGGAGAAGACATCCGCGAAGTGACGCAATCGAGCGTGCGCCACGCCATCGGCATCGTTCCGCAGGACACGGTGCTCTTCAACGACACGGTCGAATACAACATCGCCTACGGCCGCCCCGGCGCCACGCGCGACGAAGTGGAGGCCGCAGCGCGCGCCGCGCGCATCCACGACTTCATCGCCGCCACGCCCAAGGGCTACGACACGACCGTGGGCGAGCGCGGCCTGAAGCTCTCGGGCGGCGAGAAGCAGCGCGTGGCCATTGCGCGCACGCTGCTGAAGAACCCGCCGATCGTGATCTTCGACGAGGCCACCTCGGCGCTCGACTCGGCCAACGAGCGGGCCATCCAGTCGGAGCTCAAGAGCGCCGCGCAGGACAAGACCACGCTGGTCATCGCGCACCGGCTGTCGACGGTGGTCGACGCGCACGAGATCCTGGTGCTGGAGTCGGGCGTGATCGTCGAGCGCGGCACGCATGCGCAGCTGCTCGCGAAGCAAGGGCGCTACGCCCAGATGTGGGCTTTGCAGAAGAGCGAAGCAGCGCCGCTGATGTAGCGCGATCATCCATTCCTTCTTCTTTTCATCGATCCCAGGAGTTCAGACGTGCCGAACAAGATCCCCCTGCTGGTGCTCAACAGCCTCTCGAGCGCCCACCAGGCCCAGATTGCCGAGGTCTACGACATGACCTACGCCTTCGGTCCCGCCGAGCGGGCGGCCGCCATTGCCGAGCACGGCAGGAAATTCCGCGCCGTGCTGACCATCGGCGTCATCGGCATCACGCCCGAGGAAATCGCGGCCATGCCCGCAGTGGAGCTGATCTGCTGCATGGGCGCAGGCTACGAAGGCGTGCCGCTCGAGGTGACGCGCGCCCGCGGCATCGCGACCGCCAACGGCGCCGGCACCAACGACGACTGCGTGGCCGACCATGCCTTCGGCCTGCTGATCGGCATCGTGCGCGAGTTCCGCAAACTCGACCGGCTGTGCCGCGAAGGCGTGTGGCGCGAGGCCATTCCGCAGCCGCCGAATGTGTCGGGCAAGAAGCTGGGCATCCTGGGGATGGGCACGATCGGGCAGAAGATCGCGAAGCGCGCCGCGGCCTTCGACATGGAGGTCGGCTATCACAACCGCAAGCCGAAGGAAGGCGTGTCGCAGCGCTACTTCGGCGACCTGAAGTCGCTGGCCGCATGGGCCGACTTCCTCGTGCTGGCCGCACCGGGCGGTCCGGCGACGAAGCACCTGGTCAATGCCGAAGTGCTCGACGCGCTGGGGCCGCAGGGCTACCTGGTGAGCATTGGCCGCGGCAGCGTGGTCGACACCGAGGCGCTGGCGGCGGCGCTGCGCGAGAACCGCATCGCCGGTGCCGGCCTCGACGTGTACGAGAGCGAACCGAAGCGGCCCGAGCCGCTGATCGGCCTCGACAACGTGCTGCTGACGCCGCACATGGCCGGCTGGTCGCCCGAGGCGACGCAGAAGTCGGTGGACCATTTCCTCGCGAATGCCGAAGGGCACTTCGCGGGGCGGGGCGTGGTCACGCCGATCTGATGTTCTTGCTCCTTCCCCCGCTGGGGGAAGGTCGGGATGGGGGCAGGCAGGGCGCTCGCAATGAGCGCCGCTTGCCCCCACCCCAGCCCTCCCCCAGAGGGGGAGGGGGTCAAGCCAATACCGAGGGCCGGTGCGCCGCCCAGCCGCATGCCTGGTCATAGGCATGCCCCAGCCGCAGCACGTCGAGGTCCGAATGGATCGGCCCGGCAAGCTGCAGCCCCATCGGCAGGCCGCCTTCGCCGAAGCCGGCGCGCACGTTCAGCGTCGGCAGGCCGGCCAGCGTGAAGGGCGTGACGATCTCCATCCAGCGGTGGTAGGTGTCGCTCTTCACGCCCGCCACCCCGGCCGGCCAGTGCAGCTCGGCGTCGAAGGGAAAGACCTGCGCGGTCGGCGCGAGCACGAAGTCGAAGCGCTCGAAGAGCTTGAGGAATGCGCGGTACACGTTCGATCGGTACACCGAAGCCTGGTACAGCGAGGCCGCATCGAGATGGCGGCTCTGCTCGATCTCCCATTGCGCCTCGGGCTTGAGCTGCGCGAACAGCTTCGGGTCGCTCAGGTAGGCGCCCAGCTTGCCGCCCACCAGCAGCTGCCGCAGGCGCAGCCAGGCGCTCCAGTTGTGCTCGCGCGGCACGTCGAGCGTGCAGGGCTCGACCTCGCAGCCGATGTCGCGGAAGGTGCCGAGTGCCTTCTCGCCAAGCTCGCGGATGCCGGGCTCCAGCGGCAGGTCGGGCCAGATGCTGCCGAGCCAGCCGATGCGCAGGCCCTTGCCGTCGCCCTCGAGCCGCAGTTCGTCGGGCGAGGGCAGGGCGTGCGGCGACGACAGCGGCACGCGGGTGTCGAAGCCCGCCTGCACGGCCAGCAGCCGCGCCGCGTCTTCCACCGTGCGCGCCATCGGGCCTTCGCAGCCGAGCTGCTGGAAGAACAGCTCCTCGTCGGGGTTGCCCGGCACGCGCCCGCGAGAGGGCCGCATGCCGATCACGTTGTTGAAGGCCGCCGGGTTGCGCAGCGAGCCCATCATGTCGCTGCCGTCGGCCACCGGCAGGATGCCCAGGGCCAGCGCCACCGCGGCGCCGCCGCTGCTGCCGCCCGCGCTGCGATCGGGTGCGTAGGCGTTGCGGGTGGTGCCGAACACGGTGTTGTAGGTGTGCGAGCCGAGACCGAATTCGGGCGTGTTGGTCTTGCCGATGACGACGGCGCCGGCCGCCCTGGCGCGCGCCACGTGGAGGCTGTCGGCTCGCGCGGCCGAGCGCGGCGACAGCGGCGAGCCCATCGAGGTCGGCAGGCCGGCGGCATGGCTCAGGTCCTTCACCGCCAGCGGGAAGCCGTGCATCCAGCCGCGCCGTTCGCCGCGCGCCAGCTCGGCGTCGCGCTCGTCGGCCTCGGCCAGCGACTGCGCCGGATCGCGCAGCGACACGATGGCGTTGAAGCGCGGGTTCAGCGCCTCGATGCGGGCCAGCGAGGCCTGCATCACCTCCCGGCAGGACACCTCGCGCGCGGCGATGCGGCGGGAAAGTTCGGTGGCGCTGAGTTCCAGAAGGTCGGCTGAAGGCATGGCGGATGCGGGAAAAGGAGGGGGCGCCCAGTATGGCGCGGCGCTCGCATAATCGCCGCGTATGGAAACTAAGTGGCTCGAAGACTTCATCAGCCTTGCGGAAACGCGCAGCTTCAGCCGCTCGGCCCAATTGAGGCACGTGACGCAGCCGGCGTTCTCCCGCCGCATCCAGGCGCTGGAAGGGTGGGCCGGTACCGACCTGGTGGACCGCAGTTCGTACCCCACGCGGCTCACCCCGGCGGGGCAGACGCTCTACAGCCAGGCCATCGAGATGCTGCAGTCGCTGCAGAGCACCCGCGCCATGCTGCGCGGCCACTCGGCGGCGGGTCAGGACGTGATCGAGATCGCGGTGCCGCACACGCTGGCCTTCACTTTCTTCCCCTCGTGGGTGACCAGCCTCAGGGAGCATTTCGGCCCCATCAAGAGCCGCCTGATCGCGCTGAACGTGCACGACGCCGTGCTGCGGCTGGTCGAAGGCAGCTGCGACCTGCTGATCGCCTACCACCACCCCTCGCAGCCGCTGCAGCTCGACGCCAACAAGTACGAGATGGTCAGCCTCGGCGAGGAAACCGTGGCCCCCTGGGTCAAGGCCGACGCCGAAGGCGCGCCGCGCTACCGGCTGCCGGGCCGCCCGGGCCAGCCGCTGCCCTACCTGGGCTATGCGCCGGGCGCCTACCTGGGCCGCGTGGTCGACCAACTGCTCAAGGAATCGGGCACCGCCATCCACCTCGACCGGGTCTACGAGACCGACATGGCCGAGGGCCTGAAGGTCATGGCGCTCGAAGGGCACGGCATCGCCTTCCTGCCGCAGAGCGCGGTGCGCAAGGAGATCAAGGCCCGCAAGCTCGTGAGCGCACTGCCGCCCGAGATCGACAGCCTCGAGGCGACGATGGAGATCCGCGCCTACCGCGAGCGCCCCGGCGCTCCCGCGCCCGTGAAGGCCGGGGCCGGCCGCGCCGCCGTCAAGGCCGCCGACAGCCTGCAACCCAAGCGCACGGCCGATGCGCTATGGTCTTATCTCGTCGGCACCCAGCCGCAGCGCTGAGCGCCATCACCCAACTGCCACGGAGATTTGTGCACCGCACAATCTATAAATGCCGCGCATAGGGCTTCCCGCAAAAGGCATTGGCGCCTTGAATCCGGCGCCACTACAGTCGCGGCTGCTTTTTAGCCGCTGTCACAGCAACCCCCACGGCACGCGCCCTGCGCGTGCTTTTTTTTAAGCCGAGGAACCTCTCATGAGCTCCAATTTCAGGACGGAACACGACTTCCTCGGCGACAAGCAGATCCCCGCCGTCGCCTACTGGGGCGTGCACACGGCGCGCGCGGTCGAGAACTTCCCCATTTCCGGCACCCGCATCTCGGCCATGCCCGACCTGGTGCGCGCGCTGGCCTACGTGAAGAAGGCCGCCACCCGCGCCAACGCCGACCTGGGCGCCATCGACCGAGACCGTGCCGCGGCCATCATCCTGGCCTGCGACGACATCGTCGACGGCAAGCTGCTCGACGAGTTCGTGGTCGACGTGATCCAGGGCGGTGCCGGTACCTCGACCAACATGAACGCCAACGAGGTCATCTGCAACCTCGCGCTGGAAAAACTGGGCCACGAGAAGGCGCGCTACGACGTGCTCCACCCCAACGACCACGTCAACGCCTCGCAGAGCACCAACGACGTGTACCCCACGGCGGTGCGCCTGGCGCTGTGGTTCGCCATCGGCAGGCTGCTCGAATCGATGGCCTCGCTGCGCCGCGCCTTCGAGGCCAAGGCGCTCGAGTTCAAGGACATCCTCAAGATCGGCCGCACCCAGCTGCAGGACGCCGTGCCCATGACGCTGGGCCAGGAGTTCCTGACCTACGCCATCATGATCGGGGAGGACGAGGCCCGGCTCGGCGAGGCGCGCGCGCTCATCGAGGAAATCAACCTCGGCGCCACCGCCATCGGCACCGGCATCAACGCGCCGCACGGCTACGCCAACCTCGCCTGCCAGTACCTCGCCGAGCAGACCGGCGTGCCGCTGAAGCAGGCCGCCAACCTCATCGAGGCCACGCAGGACACGGGCGCATTCGTGCAGCTGTCGGGCGTGCTCAAGCGCGTGGCGACCAAGCTCAGCAAGACCTGCAACGACCTGCGCCTGCTCTCCAGCGGCCCGCAGGCGGGCTTCGGCGAGATCAGGCTGCCGGCGCGGCAGGCGGGCTCGTCGATCATGCCGGGCAAGGTCAATCCGGTGATCCCGGAAGTCATGAACCAGGTGGCCTTCGAGGTCATCGGCAACGACATCACCGTGACGCTGGCGTCCGAGGCCGGCCAGCTGCAGCTCAACGCCTTCGAGCCGATCATGGGCTGGAGCCTGTTCAAGAGCATCCAGCACCTGAGCCGGGCCTGCACCACGCTGCAGCACAACTGCGTTGAGGGCATCGAGGCGAACCGCGAGTTCCTTGCGAAGAGGGTGCGCGAGTCGGTCACGCTGGTCACCGCGCTCAACCCGCTCATCGGCTACGAGAAGGCCGCGCTCATCGCCAAGACCGCGCTCGCCACCGGCGGGCCGATCGACCTGGTGGCCGAGTCGCTGGGCATCATGACCCGCGCCGAGATGGACGCGCTGCTCGTGCCCGAGAACCTCACGCAACCGGTGCGCCTCACGGCCGCGCCGGTTCCGCCGGCTGCCGAACCGTCGGGCCAGACTTCGGGCATAAAGGCTGCTTAGTGAAAGTCGGACAATGCCAGGAGGCAGGATCGCACCAGGCTGGCGCTGCGATGCGCATGGCCGGTGCAGCGTGTGTGTGTATGCACCGGGTTGGTCCGGGTATCACGCAAAATGCGAGTGTCTAGAATTTAGTTGTATCTGTTTCAGTCACCCTCAGGAGTTTTCCTCATGAAAAAACAAGTATTGGCATTGGCGGTTGCGGCACTGGCCGCTGGCGGCGCGATGGCGCAGGCCAACGACACGCTGGCCAAGATCAAGGCTTCCGGCGTCATCACCGAAGGCGTGCGTGAATCTTCCGGCCTGTCGTACACGCTGGGCAATGGCCAATACACCGGCTTCCACTACGACGTCTGCGCCAACATCATCAAGGACCTCGAGAAGGCCGCCGGCAAGAAGCTCGAAGTCAAGTACCAGCCCGTGACCTCGCAGAACCGCATTCCGCTCGTGCAGAACGGTACCGTCGACATCGAGTGCGGCTCCACCACCAACAACGCCACCCGCCAGAAGGACGTGTCCTTCGGCGTGACCACCTACGTCGAAGAAACCAAGATCGTCGTCAAGGCCAACTCGGGCATCAACTCGCTGGCCGACCTGAAGGACAAGACGGTCGCCACCACCACCGGCACCACGCCGCTGCAGACCGTGCGCAAGCAGAAGCGCGCCGAGAACCTGACCTTCAAGGAGGTCTACGGCAAGGACCACTCCGACAGCTTCCTGCTGCTCGAAACCGGCCGCGCCGACGCCTTCGTGATGGACGGCTCGATCCTGGCTGCCCTGGCCGCCAAGTCGAAGTCGCCCAAGGACTACAAGATCCTGCCGGACGTGCTGGCCGTCGAACCCATCGCCATCATGATCCGCAAGGACGACCCCGCCTTCAAGAAGGCCGTGGACGACAGCATCAAGGCACAGGCCAAGTCGGGCGAACTCGCCAAGCTGTACGACAAGTGGTTCCTGAAGCCGATTCCCCCGGCAGGCGTGACCATCGGCCTGCCGCTGGGTGAAGCCACCAAGAACGCCTGGGCCAACCCGAACGACAAGCCCGCCGAAGAGTACGTCACCAAGGAATAAGCGGCGCGTCGCTGCGTGATGACGCCCACCTTTCGCGGTGGGCGTTTCTTTTCAAGGGACTGGTTTTCGTAGAGACGGTGAAGAAGGAGTAAACACAAATGGGCAACTGGGATTGGCAGGTTTTCCTGCAGGACCCCGGGGGGGAATATCCGAGCTACCTGCAATGGATGCTCTCGGCGTGGGGCTGGACCGTGTCGGTCGCGCTGCTGGCGCTGGTCGTGGCGCTGGTGCTGGGCTCGCTCATCGGCATCATCCGCACGCTGCCCGACAGCCCGTGGCTGGTGCGGCTGGGCAATGCCTGGGTCGAGCTGTTCCGCAACATCCCGCTGCTGGTGCAGATCTTCCTCTGGTACCACGTGATCCCGGCGCTCATTCCCGTCATGAAGGGCGTGCCGAGCTTCATCCTCGTGGTGCTGGCGCTGGGCTTCTTCACCTCCGCGCGTATCGCCGAGCAGGTGCGCTCGGGCATCCAGGCGCTGCCCAAGGGCCAGCGCTACGCGGGCATGGCCGTGGGCTTCACCACCGCGCAGTACTACCGCTACGTGATCCTGCCGATGGCCTACCGCATCATCATCCCGCCGCTCACGAGCGAGACGATGAACATCTTCAAGAACTCGTCCGTCGCCTTCGCGGTGTCGGTCGCCGAGCTCACCATGTTCGCGATGCAGGCGCAGGAAGAAACCTCGCGCGGCATCGAGGTCTACCTCGCCGTGACGGCGTGCTACGTGGTCTCGGCACTCATCATCAACCGCCTCATGGCGTTCATCGAGAAGAAGACCCGCGTGCCGGGCTTCATCGTCTCGGCCGGCGGCGGAGGACACTGAAATGATGAATCTCGACCTTTCCTTCTACAACTGGGACGTCATCAGCAACTTCGTCGTCAAGGGCTTCTACTTCAGCGTCACGCTGACGGTGGTGGCCACGATCGGCGGCGTGATCTTCGGCACGATCCTGGCGCTCATGCGCCTGTCGGGCAAGAAGTGGCTCGATGCGCCCGCGGCCCTGTACGTCAACGGCATGCGAAGCATCCCGCTGGTGATGGTGATCCTGTGGTTCTTCCTGCTGGTGCCGGCGTCGTTCTACTCGCTGTTCGGCTCGGTGGGCTCCAACTACCGCTCCGAGATCTCGGCCGTGATCACCTTCGTCGCGTTCGAGGCCGCCTACTTCAGCGAGATCATGCGCGCGGGCATCCAGTCGATCCCGCGCGGCCAGATCAACGCCGGCCAGGCCGTGGGCATGACCTACGGCCAGAACATGCGCCTGGTGGTGCTGCCGCAGGCCTTCCGCAACATGCTGCCGGTGCTGCTCACGCAGACCATCATCCTGTTTCAGGACACGTCGCTGGTCTACGCCATCGGTGCCTACGACATGCTCAAGGGCTTCGAGACCGCCGGCAAGAACTTCGGCCGCCCGATCGAGGCCTACCTGCTCGCGGCTGTCGTGTACTTCGTCATGTGCTACGCCCTTTCTTGGCTGGTGAAACGCCTGCACAAGAAGATCGCCATCATCCGCTGACGGATTGAGTGTCCAACCGGAGAAAGAAATGTCCGAAAAAATGATCGAAATCAAGAACGTATCGAAGTGGTACGGCCCGGTGCAGGTGCTCAACGACTGCTCCGTCAACATCTCCAAGGGTGACGTGGTGGTTGTGTGCGGCCCGTCGGGTTCCGGCAAGTCCACGCTCATCAAGACCGTGAACGCGCTCGAGCCCTTCCAGAAGGGCGAGATCACCGTCAACGGCATTCCGCTGCACGACCCCAAGACCAACCTGCCCAAGCTGCGCTCCAAGGTCGGCATGGTGTTCCAGCACTTCGAGCTGTTCCCGCACCTGTCGGTGACCGAGAACCTCACGATCGCGCAGATCAAGGTGCTGGGCCGCTCGCCCGACGAAGCCAAGACCCGCGGCCTGAAGATGCTCGACCGCGTGGGCTTGATGGCGCACAAGGACAAGTTCCCGGGCCAGCTCTCGGGCGGCCAGCAGCAGCGCGTGGCCATCGCCCGTGCGCTGTCGATGGACCCCATCGTCATGCTGTTCGACGAACCCACCTCGGCGCTCGACCCCGAGATGGTCGGCGAAGTGCTCGACGTGATGGTGAACCTCGCCAAGGAAGGCATGACCATGATGGTGGTCACGCACGAAATGGGCTTTGCGCGCAAGGTCGCCAGCCGCGTGATCTTCATCGACGTGGGCGGCCGCATCCTGGAAGACTGCTCGAAGGACGAGTTCTTCGGCCATCCGGAAAACCGCCAGCCGCGCACCAAGGACTTCCTCAACAAGATCCTGCAGCACTGAGCGCCGCTGCACAGAGCAAGCAAGCGACAGAAAAGGCCATGCCGGCGACGGCATGGCCTTTTCTTTTGGACTCAGGGTCGAGCGCAGGGCCGGCCCGAGCAGGCGCCATTCACTGCGGGCGGGCCTCCCCCGACAGCGCCTTGTCGAAGAAGTCCTGAATCTCGCGCCCCAGCCGCGCCAGGAACACCTGGCGGTCGAAACCCGGCGGGTCGTCGGCGATGTTGCCGTCGGGCGTCTGGATGGGCATGGACGGCGTGTCCATGAACGCGAAGTGCCATGCGTTCGGAATGCGGCGCAGCTCGGCCGCGGGCATGTTGCTGGCCACCCATTCGGCGTGGAAGCGCGGCACCAGGAAGCGGTCCTGCTCGGCTTCGTAGATTCGCGTGGGCACTCGCACCTGCGCGAGAGACGAAGCCGTGAAGGGAACACCCGCGGGAGCCATCGACACGACCGCGCGCACGCGCGGGTCGCGCAACGAGGGAAGCAGCGAGGCCGGCGGCACCGCGGGCGCGTTCGCGGCACCGGAAGGCGACGCGTCGCCGCGGTTGACGCCGCAGAAGATCGGATCGGCGGCGCGTTCGCTCGTGCAATGCGTGGTGATGCGCGACAGGTCGGCCTGGCCGCCCGCGAGCGCCAGCACCGTGTAGCCGCCGGCCGAATGGCCCAGGGCGCCGATGCGATAGCCCCTGTCGTCGCGCGCGATGCGGTCCTTCCATAGCGGGTCCTGCAGCAGCGCATCGATCACCCGCGAGGCCTGCCGTGGCCGCTCGCCGAAGTAGGCGGCAGCGCCCTTCTTCAGCAGCGAACCGTCCTGCCAGTTGTCGCCCGGATGGCGCAGCGCCGCGACCAGGTAGCCGTCCCGCGCGAGCGCCTCGGCCAGACTGCTGTGGCCCAGCTCGGTGCCGCCGAGGCCGTGGCTCAGCAGGATCAGGCCCTTGACCTTGTCTTCGGGCGCTGCCTGGATGGCCGCCTGCACAGTGAACGGCCCCATGGCCGTCGCGCGTGCGGGCGCCTGCGTCGGGTAGTACAGCGCGACCACCGTGGGTGCGTCGTCGGGCGCGACGCCTGGAATGCGGATTTGCCTCCAGCCGGCCTGCGCGGCCATGAGCTGGAAGGACAGCAGCAGGCCGGAAGCAAGCAGCAGGCTCTGGCGAAAGAAGGAAGCGGGGGACATCGTGCGCATCTCCTCGGCGTGGTCTGTGGAATGCGCATGGTTGCCGCGTGCCGGCGCAACCTCCACGGGAATGCGACGAAATGCGCGAAAGAGGGCGCCAAGCGACTGGGCGGAGCGCGGAGCTATGCTCGTGCCGTGGCAACAGGGCGGCGCCGATAGCGCAGCCCGCACACACGGAGGAGAAAAGGATGAGAAGACCCAATCGATCCTTGCATCGCACGGTGGCGGTGTTCCGCCTCGTCGCATCGGCCTGCGCGGCGGCGACCCTGCTGGCGGCACTGCCGGCACAGTCCGCCGAGAACTGGACCGAAATTGCATCGACGCCCCGCAAGAAGGTGCTGCTGCAGCGCGATTCCATCCGCCCGCACGACGGCATGGTGGAAGCCTGGACGCTCTATCGTTATGACGAACTGCAGACCGACGTCGGCAAGACCCCGTACCGCACCTCGCGCTACCTCTACGACTACGACTGCAAGGGCGCGCGCGAAAAGGC
This sequence comes from Variovorax gossypii, assembly GCF_003965815.1. GTDB lineage: Bacteria > Pseudomonadota > Gammaproteobacteria > Burkholderiales > Burkholderiaceae_C > Variovorax > Variovorax gossypii. Next base: position 200,683 of record NZ_RXOE01000002.1, read on the forward strand.
GCGCCGCGTCGTGAGCCACAACGGCCCGCTGGAGGTGCACGACATCGACCTCAGCCGGCATACCGAGTGGAAGGCCGTCGGCGGCCCCACCACGGTGAGCGGGATCGTGTTCAAGCATGTGTGCGCGCAGGTGCGTTGACCGGGGCGCGTGCTGTCGTGGTCGACAATTGACTGCTACCAAGCCGGCAGCGAGCACACACAGCGAACCGCCAGTCTTCACCTCAAACGTGCATCTCACATGTGCATCTCACATGACCAGAATCTTTCTGTACGGTGTTGAGGCCACGTATGGCGGCGGTTGCGACTTTGAGTGGCCAGCACCTCCTCTAGGTGGTAGGCACAAACTCATTCTCTTCTTGGCGCAAACGAACGAGTCTGCTCAAGATGATCGCGTCGTTTCAGAACTCGCGAGATTTGGGTTTGTCGATCTTCACGTTGGCATTGGGCGGCCGATAGAGGTTGAAGCGCTGAATGACCCGCGGATGCAAGTGTTCAGAAGGCACTATGAGGGTGCCCTTGCGGAGGGGGTCTCGATTGTTTGGTATCCGTAGCGGCCGGCGTGTTGCAAAGGTTCAATGCGGCCAGGATCAGACTTCGCATCTTCGCCTTCAATACGTCCATCATCGCCAAGAGCTTTCGAGTACTTCACATCAGGCTATCACTCCATGGAAGCAAGGAACCGCTTTGGTGCTCTTTCGGTGTTCTTCGGTATTGCAGGGTTGCTGGCTGCCATCGGATTTACAGAAGCCCAGCGCGTGCGCATACCGGGATTTGGCCATCTCCTTACCTGGATGGATCGACGAGGCTGGGTAAGAACGCCGCCTCCAGGTCAAGTGCCCGAATGGCGGCCCTTGGGTCTTCTTGATCTCACGGATGACCGGGTCCTTCAATGGACTCTCGTGTACTCGGTCTGTTTTGCAATTTGGGCCATATTGATGGCACTCGTGGCCGAGTATGAGTGCGAAGAATCATCAAGCTTGAGTTTGGGCTTCATTCTGGGAGCGCTGGCCCTCTATGTTCAGGGCTTCGAGTACGGCATGTTCGCGCTGCTTTCTGGTGGCGCCACCCTTGTACTTATTCGGCGCGGAAGGCCTAATCTTTAGCCGATCAGACAACGCGTAGGCGGACCAACGCGTCACTGGTCGCAGGCGTTAAAGACTCACTTTCGAGAAAGTCAGAAGGAATGCAGCGGACCCTGCGTCTCCGGCCATCCTTCGACTACAACCGGGCAGGACCGGGCCTTCCTTTGTCGGTCAGAATCCCGGCGGCAAGGCTGACCAAACAGCCTCTAAGGACCTTGGCGATGGCAAAGATTCGGAGTCTTTGGATATTCGTGTTCGCGCTCGCCCTTCCGGCGTTTGCGCAGCAGAGCGGCGTTGGCGTCACCACCTTTCGGGCCTTGCCGCCGAGGCAGATTGAGCAGATGGATCGCCAACGTGCGCACGTAGCCGCCCTGCTCCAGAAACACCGCCCCGGGCATCGATTCCAGCGGTCACCTGCGGACTTTGCGGAACTGCAGTCGCTCGTTGACGCGCATGTTGTCCAGAACATGGATACCTGGGGCTTGCAGGCCTTAGGTGTGGTCTTCGGCGACGCGCTGCAGGCGGCCAATGCACCGCTCGCCTGGTGTGAGGTCACAGATGAGTTTGGAACGGACCCGACCTTGCGGGTCGGTTCGACCTCTTACCAGGTCAATGCGCTGACGATGATTTCCAAGCGTATCGAACGAGGCGAGACGGTGGACGTCCTTGACCTCGCAAACCACGTCAAGCAATCGGTGGCGCAAGCAACCGGCGGTAAACAGTGATCTCGGCTTTCGGCCATCACCAGACCTTCGCCATGGCGCCAGAAAATTACCCAGTGGTTGGTCGATTCAAGAACGAAACCGCATTCGCGATAACGCTGTATCTTGAGATGGTCCCCGAAGAGGTAATCCTTGAGCCTGGCGATGAGGTGGAACTGCTTGCGCAACCTACTGACAACCTGCTGCCTCTCGGCGTGACCCCTGTGGAGGATGGTTTCCATATACACGCACACAAAGAGTGGGACCCGGATTGGCACGTCAGGTTCAGAGGTCGAGTTATCAAGGCCGGCAATCCAACCCGTCTTTCTGATTACCGCTAAAGCCGAGCACCTGAGATGCTTGCATCGATAAACGCCAGGCGACCGGCCAATGCCGGCCAGAAGCAGACATCCCTCCAAGGCCATGCACATGAAGCAGACACGCCCAACTTGGCTTGTGAGAATGGGCTATATCTCGATCGCTCTAGGCATCCTTCTGCTGTTGCCGCTTGGCGATCTTCTGCCGGTCGATCTGTTTGGCGGTGTGCATCACTACTACCGCGTCGTCCCAGCTGAGCACAGCTGGCTCGTGGAGGCATTGTTGATTGGACTCGGCATGCTGTTGGTGCTGGTTGGCCGAGCGTTGCGCAACAAAGGTCAGTGATGGCTAGGAAAGAATCCGGCCAACACTAGTCAAATCCTCATCTCAAATCTCAACAGGAGAGAACGTGGTTTTCCTTGCAATCACTCCGCGCGGCCTGCAGGATGCGCTCCAGGAAGCGGTGAACTCAGCCACGGAGGTCTGGTGTGGCGCTGATGCAATTTCCGAGGAAGATTTCGCTGCCCGGAAGGGAAAAGGCCTGACGCGTTTCCAATACGAATTGGGGACGCGAGACCCCCTCATATTGGAGGATGCTCTCGATACCATCAGGCAGCACCACCCCAGCGAGGTTGTCTGGGTTGAAGTCCTTGCCTCAGGCTAGGCAGCTCGACCGTGTTCGGCCACAACCAGCCCCTTGCGTCGTCGGGAAAAAAATCGGTCAGAAGCGGAAATTCATAGATGAGAAGTTTTCTTGGCACTGCACTGCTTGCAATCTCATGCGCGGCTTCGGCGATGCCTCCAGTGGAAATGTGGAGCACCGCAACTGCGACGAGACCCTCGGACGGCTGGGTCATGGTCTACCGATTCGCCGACCGCTTGTCCTCGGACTTCAAGAAATCGAGCCAGCCCGAACGCGTCTCAATAGTCTGGCGGTATACCGGAAGCAAGGGGCTTCCAGTGACTCCAGAACGAGAGGCGATGGATGCGTTGGAAGACGCCGTCGAGCGCTTCGCGCCGAACAAGGCCACTTTGGCCGTCGTCTCCACGGGCAACAACCAGCGAAGGTGGGTCTACTACACCGAGTCTGCCAGCAACTTCATCGAAGCTGTCCGGAGCGTGCAGTCTCGCGCTTCGCATGTTTCGCTCGAATTTGAGACTACCGCCGACCCAGGATGGACCTTTCACGATTCATTCGTGCGCTCTATTCGCCGATAGACTGGTGCGCGGCAAAAGCCCGCTATCGAGAAGGTGACATGTCTGACATGGGCCCAGGGCCAGCATTGACCCGGCTTCACCGCCCGGCCCAAACGGACAACCAATTCCGAAGCACGCGACCGTTAGTGCCAAGCTAACTGCAGTCCTTCGCCTTCCTCCAATTCACTCGCTGGTAGAGCGTTGTCGCCATCCCTGTCCGAACGCTGTTGGCCATTCATCGAGTCGAGCCGCAAACAAACCGAGGTACCGCTCAAGGCAACCGCGAAATCCTCTGCGTCAGCAGATCGAAGAACCCCTGCGCATCCCCTTCCGCGATCCAGTTCACGTTGGCTGGCTTCTTCAGCCCGCCATACCAGTCCACCACCGTCTGCCCGAAGCCCAGCCCTTCGCGGCTGTCGACTTCCACGTTCACCTTGCGGCCCTTGAAGAGCGATGGCTGCAGCAGGTAGGCGACCACGGTAGCGTCGTGCACCGGGCCGCCGGGCAGGCCGTAGTACTGCATGTCGTGCTGCACGTAGGCGTCGAGGATGTCGGCCACGGTCCTGCCGGCCTGGTTGCCGAGGCCGCGCAGCTTTGCGATGCGCTCGGGGCTGGTCAGCACCTTGTGCGTCAGGTCCAACGGCAGCATGGTGATCGGCACGCCGCTCTTCAGCACGATCTCGGCCGCATGCGGATCGGCGAACACGTTGAACTCGGCGGTGGGCGTGATGTTGCCGCCGTTGAAATGCGCACCGCCCATGAGCACCAGCTCGCGCAGGCCGCGCGTGATGTCGGGCGCCTGCGTGAGCGCCAGCGCGAGGTTGGTTTCGGGGCCGAGCATCGCTAGCGTCACGCTCTTCTCGGGCGCGGCGCGCAGCGTGCGGATCAGGTAGTCGACTGCATTGCCCTCGGCCAGCGGCTGGCTTGGCTCGTGCACCTTCACGCCGGTGATGCCTTCGCTGCCGTGGATGTCGGCCGCGTAGATCGGCGTGCGCAGCAGAGGGCGCGGTGCGCCGGCATAGATGGCGATGTCGGGCCGCTTCGCCCACTCGCGGGCGAGGCGCGCGTTGCGCGAAGTCTTCGAAAGCGGCACGTTACCGGCCACCGTGGTGAGCGCCTGGATCTTCAACTGCTCCGGCGAGGCCATGGCGAACAGCAGCGCGATCACGTCGTCGGCGCCCGGGTCGGTGTCGATGATGAGCGTGTGCGTCGTTGCCGGCGTGGCGTCGGCGGCGTGGGCCTTCGGGGCGATGAAGCTGGCGGTCAAGAGGGCAACGAGTCCGAGAAAAAGAATCGGGAAGAGCGCGGCGAGGCGCGATGGCAGCGCCAGTGCTGCGGGCCTTGAATGCATGGGGAAGACTCCTTGCGGACGCTGTGAAGAAAGCGCCTCTCGAATCAGTCTGCCAGAGCATCGCGCGGCACGAACACCGGAACGCGAAGGCATTTTCGATGCGCTCGCGCGTGGCCGCAACGTTGCGCATACCAAGGCGTTAGCGCATCGGAAAGGCCGAAACTGAAAGTGCGCAAGGCACGGCGAAGAGGTTTCATCCGCCGTGCCCGAGGCCATGCCCCGCGTGTTGCAAAAACGCCGCTTGTTCAGGCCACGCCCGAGCCGGACGGCCGCAGGCGCTGCGCGAAGAAGGCCAGTATCTCGTCGCGCGCCGCCACCGTGGGCTGCCCCGCTTCGTCGATCAGGTGCGCCGTCACCACGCTGTGCGGGCTCGCCACCACCTGCGCGAAGAAGGGCGGCGTATTGGTGTTGGCCGCGCTGTCGGGCAGCACGCGCGCCACGAAGCGCTCGCCCAGCGCCTGCGAGAAGGCAGCGAAGCGCTGCGCCCTGCAATGCCTGTCGCCCTCGAAGCGGTAGGCCATGACGGTCAGGTCCTCGCGCTCCAGCCGCTCGCGCACCGAGGCCAGTTCGTCTGGCGACATGTTCGTGGCCTCCGGCTTGTCCATCGGCAGCGAGGGCTGGCACACCACCGGCGCGAGCATCGCGGGCTCGAGCATCATCGAGAGCGCGAAGTTGCCCGTGAAGCACATACCGATCGCGCCGACACCGGGCCCGCCGCACTCGGCATGCGCGAACCGCGCGAGCGCGCGCAGCCACTGCGTGACCGGGCTCGACTCGTTGGCCGCGAAGGCGCGGAACTCGGCGCTGACGCAGGCGCGCTTGAACACCGCGATGCCTTCTTCCGCGCCGGGCACCGCGCCATCGCGCCCGAACAGCGAAGGCATGTAGACGGTGAAGCCCGCGTCGCGCACCCAGCGTGCGAAGCGCGCCACGTGCGGGCTGATGCCGGGCATCTCGGTCATCACGATCACGGCCGGGCCCTGGCCCACGACGTAGACCCTCTTCTCGATGCCGTCGAGCGTGATCTGGCGCGCGGTGAAGTCGTCGAGCGGATCGTCTTCGTTCATGGAGCGTTGCTGTGCCATGGGTTTCCTTTTTGCCGTTCAGGTCGTGCGAAAGCGAGGGAGCTTGTATTGGACCTTCGGCCTCATCAGAATGGCAGTGTCCAATTCGACTCCTTTAAGGCTTTATCGGCCAACCATCCAGATGCATGACTTCACCGTGCTGGTGCTGCCCGGCGCCTTCAATTCCAGCGTCGCGGTCACCATGGACATCCTCGGCGCCGCGGAAGCGATGGCCGCGCGCGCAGGCGTCGCGCCGCCCCGCTGGCGGGTGTGCTCGGTGAACGGCGGCCCGGTGCAACTGCGCGCCGGCATGAGCCTCGACACCACGCGCCTGCCCGTGCGCCCGCGCGACGACCGTTCCACATGGGTGGTGCCGGGGCTCGGCCTCAACACGCCCGGCGAGATCCGCCAATGCCTCGAGAGCGCTGATGCGGCCAAGGCCATCGCAGGCCTCGTGCGCCACGCCAGGGCCGGCGGGCAGGTCGCGGCCTCGTGCTCGGCCGTGTTCCTGTTGAATGCCGCCGGCCTGCTGCAGGGCCGCCGCGCGACGGTTTCATGGTGGTACGCGCCGCTGCTCGCTCGCATGTCGCCCGGCTGCACCGTCGATGCCGACCGCATGGTGTGCTCCGACGGCCCCGTCGTCACCGCGGGCGCCGCCTTCGCGCAGACCGACCTGATGCTGCACCTGCTGCGCGAGCGCTGCGGCAGCGCGCTCACCGATCTTGTCTCGCGCATGCTGCTGATCGACGGCCGCCAGGCGCAGGCGCCGTTCATCGCGGTGGAGGTGCTGGCCAGCGGCAACGACCTGGTGGCGCGGCTCGCGGCGCGGGTGGAATCGGCATTGCCCGAGGCGCCGGCGGTGAGCGAGCTGGCGCGCGAGTTCTGCATGTCGGAGCGCACGCTCTCGCGCCACATCCGCAAGGCCACCGGCAAGAGCACGCAGGCACTGGTGCAGAGCGTGAGGCTGCGGCGCGCCCGCGCGCTGCTCGAGTCCAGCCGCATGACGGTCGAGCAGGTGGCGGGGGCAGTGGGGTATCAAGACGCCACGGCACTGCGGCGCTTGATGAAGAAGGTGGCCGGAGCGAACCCCAGCCGCTACCGCGCCTGAGCAGGCGCGGCGGCTGTCGGCATTACTCGGATTACTTCTTGCGCGCCGCGATCGCCTGCTCGGCCTTCGCCACCAGGTCCGCGCCGATGGTCGACTTCCACTTGTCGTACACCGGCCGCGTCGCCTTCACGAACTCGGCGCGCTCGGCCGGCGTGAGGCTGGTCACAGTCACGCCCATGCCGGCGATGTCCTTCAGCACCGGCTTGTCGGCCTCCACCAGGCCCTTGCGCGCGATGACGATCTCTTCCTTGCCCGCATCGATGGCCGCCTGGCGCACGATGGCCTGGTCGGCCGGCGTCCACGAGGCCCAGATTTCCTTGTTGACCACGAACACCAGCGGGTCGGCCACGTAGCCCCAGGTGGTCACGAACTTCTGGCCCACCGTCTGCATCTTGAGCACCGTGAACAGGAAGAGCGGGTTCTCCTGACCATCGACAGCGCCGCTGGCGAGCGCGGGCTGTGCATCGGCCCAGCTCATCTGCGTGGGGTTGGCGCCCAGCGCGGTGAACATGTCGGAGTAGATGGGCGAGCCCACCACGCGGATCTTCATGCCCTTGATGTCGGCCGGCGACTTGATTGGCTTCTTCGAGTTGGTGATCTCGCGGAAGCCGTTCTCGCCCCATGCGAGCGGCACCACGCCGGCCTTGTCGAGCGTCTTGAACATCTCCTTGCCGACCTCGCCCTGCGTGAGCGCGTCGATGGCCGCGTAGTCGGGCATCAGGAAGGGCATGGAGAACAGGTTGAGCTGCTTGACCTGCGGCGACCAGTTGATGGTCGAGCCCACGGCCATGTCGATCACGCCCTGGCGCAGCGCGCTGAACTCGCGCGTCTGGTCGCCCTGAATGAGCGACACGCCCGGGTACAGCTTGATGTTGATGCGGCCCTGCGTGCGCTCCTTCACCAGGTCTGCCCAGATCTTCCCGGCCTGGCCCCACGGCGTGGGCGGGCCCAGCACCAGCGACATCTTGTACTCGGGCTTGTAGGCGGCCTGCGCCATGGCGCCGGACGAGAACATGCCGAGGGCGGTGGCAACGGCGGCGAGGCCGAGCAGGGTGCGGCGGAATTTCATGATCAAGGCTCTCCTAATAATGGTTCTGCGACGGGACGGACGAAAGAATGAATCAGTAGCCGAGCTTGCGCGGCAGCCAGAGCGCGAGCTCGGGAAAGGCGATGACCAGCACCATCACCACGAACATCGAGAACAGCATCCAGCCCACCCAGCGCACGGTTTCCTCCATGCGCACCTTCGCGATGCGGCACGACACCATGAGGTTGACCGCCAGCGGCGGCGTGAACTGGCCCAGCGCCACCTTCAGCGTGAGGATCACGCCGAACCACACCGGGTCCCACTTGTAGTACTGCACGATGGGCAGCAGCAGCGGCACGAAGATCAAAAAGATCGACACGCCGTCGAGGAACATGCCCACCGTGATGAGCAGCAAGATCAGCAGCGCCAGGATGCCGTACTCGCCCAGCCCCGAGTTCACGATGGCGCGCGTGACCGGATCGATCACGCCCAGCGTCGAGAGCGAGTACGCGAAGATGCCCGCCAGCGACACCACCAGCAAGATCACCGCCGAGAGCTCGCCCGACTCGCGCAAGATCACGAACAGGTCGCGCACCTTGATGGTCCGGTGGATGCACATGCCCACGAAGAGGCCGTAGAACACCGCCACAACCGCCGCCTCGGTCGGCGTGAACCAGCCCGCGCGCATGCCGCCGAGGATGAGCACCGGCGCCGCCAGCCCCCAGGTCGCTTCGCGAAAGCTTTTCCAGAAGGGCGGGCGCGGCAGCGTGGCTTCGAGCGCGCCCATCTTGTGCTTGCGGGCGAGCCACACGGCCGGAATCATCAGCGCCAGGCCGGCCATCACGCCGGGCACCATGCCGGCCGCGAACAGCGCGGGCACCGAGGCACCGGGCACCAGCACCGAGTAGACGATGAAGGCGACCGAAGGCGGAATCAAAATGTCGGTGGCCGCCGCCGCACCCACCACGCTGGCCGAGTAGGCGGCGGGGTAGCCGGCGCGCGACATGGCCGCGATCATCACCGCGCCCACGGCGGCCGCATTGGCCGGGCCCGAGCCCGAGATGCCGCCGAGGAACATCGCCACCGCAATCGCCACCAGCGGCAGCATGCCGGGGCCACGCCCCACGATGGCAATGGCAAAGTTGACGAGGCGCAGCGCCACGCCCGAACGGTCGAAGATGGAGCCGACCAGCACGAACATCGGAATGGCCAGCAGCGGATATTTGCCCAGGCCCGCATAGAAGTTCTGCGGCACGGCCAGCAGGCCGAACCACTGGGCGTCGCTGTTGGCCAGCGCGATGCAGGCGGCGCCCGCAAGGCCCAGCGCGGCGCCGATGGGCACGCCCACCAGCATCATCACGACGAAGGCGACGAAGAGCAGGGTGGCGATCACGATGCGTCGCCCTTGCTGTTGTTGTTGTCGTCAGCGTCGCCGTGCGTCGTCTCGCGTCCGCGGCGGATCATGAGGCCTATGGCCCGCAGCGCGATGGCGAAAGACACGATGGGCAGCCAGATCGAATACCACCAGGAGGGCAGGCCGATGCCGGGCGTCGTCTCCTCGAAGCGGTAGTCGTCCCACACCATGCGGATGCTGAGCGCGCCGATGAGCGTGAAGAGCACGGCGATCATCAGCGCGCCGAACTGCGCCAGCCGCTTGCGCCGCGCCATCGAGCCGCTTTCGGAGAAGTACTCGATGCGGATGTGCCGGTCGCGCGCCACCGCGGCCGAGCCGGCCACCAGCGCCAGCATGATCATGAGGAACACCGAGAACTCTTCCGTCCAGGCGAAGGAAGAATCGGTGAAGTAGCGGACGATGACGTTGGCAAAAGTGATGAGCGCCAGCGCGCCCATGATGATGACCGTGAGCCAGTCCTCGATGGCAAGGGGAACCTTGGTCGGTTCGTCTGCGGCTTCGATGTCGGGGGGAATGGGGCTGGCGGCGTCCAGCGTGGGGCCGGACTCGGGTGGAGTTGTCATCGCAGGATGGTCAGTGAGGCACGCACGAACGCCATGTCACCGGGCGGACGCCGGGACGCGTTCCGTACACCTCGACAGGGAAACTGTTACCGATGCTAGGGGGTCCATGACCATTCATGTATCGGGGGTTTCCTTAGCCGCTCGGCCTGGGGCCGGCTTTGGGAGCGTCTTCCGGGGCGTGTGCACAGGCCGCCGGGTACTCCCCTCCGCGAATGTCCCCCGGCCTGCGGCCTCCTCCCTTATTTCGCTGCGGGGAGCACCCGGCGCCCTGTGCACGGGGAGTGCGGCTGTGGGGTTGGTGGCGCGAGCGCTGCGGCGGATTGCGGATGGACGGGGGGGCATACCGTTGAGCTTTCGTGAGAGGCGGGCGGTGGATAAGCAGAAGTTCTGAGGGCTAGAAAGATATGGCATCCAGTGAACTGCCCATATCCAGGACGCCTATGTGCTGGCACCATTCATTTCCTGTACAAGATTGGCGGGAGAGAGGCCAGTGATCTCAATCGGCGACGTTTACGACAAGGACATCAACTTCCTCTTTGGCTCTGGAGCATCGATTGGTTTGCTGCCAACACTGCAGCTGCAGATGAGAACAGGCGTAGGCGAGGCGAGGTACTCTCTTGAGGAACTTGCCACCAAGTTCGAGCAGGAAGATGGTGACCGTCGACGCCTCGTGCAGCTGTTCATGCACTACTACCTGTCTTGCATCAGACCTGCAGAACGTCTCACCCTTGAGGCAGCCGTCAGTACAGAAGCAGGCGCTAAGACCATCGAGAACTACCGGACCTTCCTGACTACAGTGTTAGAGATGGTGAGTCGCCGCAAGGCACTGGACCGGCGCTGCAATCTTTTTACGACGAACTACGATGGATGTTTTCCGCTGGTAGCCGACGAGCTGATCAAGGAAGGACGCATCGATTTCGTGTTGAACGATGGCGCGCGTGGCTTCAGCAAACGCATTGTGCAGGCCCGCAACTTCGACTCATATCTGTGCCAGGCAGGCGTCTTCGGGCGCTACCAAAGCAGCATTCCTCAGGTCAATCTGATTCATCTCCACGGCTCGGTCTACTGGAGCAAAGCGGGAGCGGGGATCCAAGTCAACTACAGCGCCGTGGGTCGTGAAGACCTGATCGACGCCGACACCACTGGGTTGTTGGAGCCATTCTCTGCCGCGCTGAACAACCCTGATGCTGAACTTGCTCAGCTGCCGAACAGTGGTATTACCAACGATGTGTTGGACTCGTTCTGGGCGAGGTACGAGCGCATGCCGATCGTCAATCCGACCAAGTGGAAGTTCCACGAGACGGTGTACGAGGAGCACTATTACCAGATGCTTCGGCTGCTGAGCTATGAGCTCGAGAAGCGCAACGCCGTGCTCATCACTTTTGGTTTCTCCTTTGCTGATGAGCACATCCTCAATCTCGTTATGCGGTCTCTGTCCAACCCGGGACTGCAGGTCTTCATCTGTTGCTACAGCGCGTCCGGGCGTGCAGCCATGGAGGAAAAATTCAAAGGCCACCGCAATGTCAAATGCCTGGCTCTGGACGGCGAAAACATGGACTTCACTGCTTTCAATGAGAAGGTATTGGTCTGGCCGGAGACGGCCGCTTCGGCGCCCGCGGCGGCTCCGCCTTCACCCGTGGTAGCCGCTGCCCCTGCTGCACAGGATGACCCTGGGGGCTTGGCCTGATGAGCATCCGTATTGGTGAGGTCATTGCCGTCCAGGGAACCAAGGTGGTCCTCAGGATCGACGAGCAGTCAAGCAAGGAGACGCTGTTCCATGGAGGTGCCAAGTACAAGGGCGTCTCCATCCGGGAGTATCTGTCGATTCGACGCGGCTTCCGCGACATCATCTGCATGGTTGAGGGCGAGTACCTAGACGAGAGCCGTGTCGAAACGGCCGATGGCAAAGCGAGCTTCATTCGCAAGGTGGACGCCAGGCCTATTGGCTTCTTCGACCGCCACGGCTTCACACAGGGCATCAAGTTCCTGCCAATGATCCAAGACGCGGCTTACTTGTTGCCCGAGGAGCGCATCAGGTCCATCTTCGACCGCAAGGCCGACAGCAGCTTCAGGATTGGTCGGATGCTCAAGGAAGAGATTGCGGTCGGGCTGCCTTGGCAGCGTTTGTTCAACAGCCACATCGGCATCTTTGGGAACACAGGCAGCGGGAAGTCGAACACGCTGGCCAAGCTCTACACCTTGCTGTTCGACCAGAAACTGCCGCGCATCGAAGGCAAGAGTCGCTTTGTCATTTTGGACTTCAACGGTGAGTACGTGGGCGAGCAACTCGCGCCCGCCGCACACAAGAGGGTCTATCAACTGTCGACTCAGGAGCAACCCGGCGGCGCTAATGCCGGGGGGAAGTTTCCATTGGCTCCCACCGAGTTCTGGGACCTAGAAACCCTATCGCTTTTGTTCCAGGCCACGATGAACACCCAACGGCCGTTCCTAAGTCGAGTCCTTACGGGCAAGGCAAGGTACGACGCCAATCCGGGATCACTCAACGTCTACGCCAAGAGCAAGTTCCGCCAAGCATTCTGTGCAGGGGAGGTCAGGCCTGCGACGTTGGACTTGATGCGAGCCATCGCACGGCGCGTCAACTTTCAAGCGCTAGAGGAACTGCTCAAAGATGTCAGTTGGCATTCAAACCAAGGCCGATTTCATCTAGGCAATAACTATTTTGACGCAGATGGCGGTAGGTACGACTTTCACATCGCGCCTACAGTCGATGAGCTGGATACAGCGGGGTTAGATGATTTCGACCAGCTGATTGTCCGCGTCAATCTGCAGTTGATATCCGATCTCAACGCCGGATTCGTTCAATTCGAGCATATCCAGCCTTTGCTCAAACGGGTGGAGTCTTCGCTCAAGAGCATGCGTCGTGTACTGAGTATTGGGAATGCCGCTGAAGAAGAGAGAGTTTTGACCGTTGTGTCTTTGCGCCGGTGCAACAACGAAGTCAAGAAGGTTCTGCCGCTGCTGTTCGCGAAGCACTACTACAACACCCACAAGACGACGGTTGCCGCCCCTCCAGACCGTACCGTTCACCTCATCGTCGACGAGGCGCACAACATCCTTTCAGACCAGTCGACGCGGGAGAGCGAGAGCTGGAAGGATTACCGACTTGAGCTCTTCGAGGAAATCATCAAAGAGGGCCGCAAGTTCGGCATGTTTGTCACGATCGCCAGCCAGCGCCCGGCCGACATCTCGCCAACCATCGTCTCGCAGTTGCACAACTTCTTCATCCATCGTTTGGTGAACGATAGGGACCTCTTCCTCATCGACAACACAATCTCGACGCTGGACGCCTTGTCCCGCAGTCTCATCCCAGGACTGTCTCAGGGATGCTGCGTGGTCACGGGAACCGCGTTTGAACTCCCGATGGTCATTCAAGTCGACCGCCTGCCTAGCAATAAGCAGCCCGCTAGCGAGGACGTTGACCTTGAGAAACTGTGGAGCGAGGCTCCAGACTGATTGGTATGACATTTCGCCAGGAGGGCGCGATGTGGTTTGCAGACGTAGATGGCAAGAAGATCCTGCGGTTCTACGCAGGCAGCGCTTGTGCAGCAACTATTCCAAATGTCGTTTCTCTTCGAAAAAGCACGCCGATGCCGATTAGAAAATCAGAGTGGCAGTGGCCAATAAACTCGACACAAGCCGTCGCGCGCCCCGCGGCCGCCACTAGGATTTGAAGCATGGATATTTTTATTCGTAACCGCAGGGTATCGGTCTCACTTCCCGACGCTACTTACCCATGTTTGGTGCTTCAGCGTGACGGTTGGAATGACTTTGCGTACTACACGCTGTTCCAGGCTCAGCTTCGGTTGGCGTCTGGCTTCGGACCGGACAATGTCAAGGAACTGGGCGACGTGAGGATCATGAAACTGGACCAAGGAGAGGGGATCGAGAATAGGCCTTTCCAGGGTTTAGAGAGCGGAGACCGAATTGAGCCGAACTTGCTGAGAGACGTTTGCTCACTCGGAGGCCCAAAATACTACGAAGCGCTGTTGGAGGTGGGTGTGAGCCTTGCGCAGGGGGTGTTGAGTACGCTGCGCGATTCCTCATTTCTGCCCGCCGTGCGAGAACGCTTTCAAAGTAGCCAGTGCTTCAAAATCTCCTTGCTGCGTGACTCTGAAGCCCGAGTTTTGCTGGACACCGCTGGCGCCCAGTTTGGCGGGGGGTCAAGCCTAGTCAGCAGCTTCTCGGCAGCCATTAGGCTCGATGGCGCTAGTGCGGCACATGAGTTCAGCTTTGACTTTGACTCCCTGCAAGGTGTTCCTCGTCGCATGCACTCCATCGTCGGACTGAACGGCGTTGGTAAAACACAGGTTATGGCGCGACTTGCCATATTGTTAAGTCGCTTTTCGAAACAGGCGATCAAAGAGAACCGATCAGCTCTTCAGTCAGGCGACTCGATTTCACCCGTGCCCTCCATCTACTCGGTAGTTGCGGTCTCGTTTAGTGCGTTCGATGAGTTTGAACAGCCCACCCAGTTGCAGGGTGAGAAATTTCAATACAGTTATTGCGGGTTGCAGCGTCCGAGGGGGCGGTTGAAAAGTAAGAGCGATCTTCTGAATGAGATGCGTGCCATCTTGGCGGACGATCTGCCGCAGGAAAAACGGGAACTGCTCAAGCGGGTGCTGCGGAACCTAGTGCGTGTTGACGACCTTGACGCATTTGTCGACAAGCCAGAGAGCAATGCAAAGATGTATGAGAGGCTCAGCGCGGGGCAACGGCTCGCCGTCAATTGCATTTTCCATATCATTTCTCGGATCAGGCCGCGTTCATTGATTCTTTTTGACGAGCCGGAACTCCATCTTCATCCTCAACTACTCACTGGACTGCTGCAAGCCCTCAACGAAGTACTCGCAGACCAGGACTCGTTCTCGATTGTCGCCACTCACTCACCCCTCGTCATCCAACAGCTGCCCAAGGAATGTGTGCATGTGATTCGGCGGGACCGCATGACGCCGATGGTAGTGAAGCCAACGTTTCAGACTTTTGGAGAGAGCGTTTCTGAGATAACGCGGTTTGTGTTCGCTTCTCCCGACGGGGATCGGGACTATCGGACCATCCTCGAGCGAATGTTTAACGAAGCAGGCGGAGACACCGAGTTCGTGCGCAGCCGATTTGATGGTCAACTTAGCTTGAATGCAGACATGTATCTCCAATCCTTGCTCGCAGCAAAAAATCTTCAGCGATGAGAAATCAAAAATCGGCTGAGCTAGACGTTCGAAGCTATTTCCCAACCATTGTCAGGTCGAAGCAGAAGAAGACCAGAACGATCTTGCGGGGGGTGCAGGCTAAAGTCATGGACCTATGCGATAGCTATGACGATGCACTAGACGATCTGTCTACTCCGAAGGAGCAGATATGGACTGAAGACGAACGCGGCGCGCTCCAATCTTGCTACGGGGTGAAAACAAAAGTGCTTTCTAAGCACAAGGACAACATCCTAGCCGCGCTCAAGGCCGAGTCGGAAGTCAATGTGCAGCGTTGCGCGTACTGCATGTTGAGCGACCCCAGAACATGGGACCACTATCTGCCAAAAGAGTCGTTTCCCGAATACTCTGTCTATCACTCCAACCTGCTGTATATCTGTTTCGGCTGCAATCATCGAAAGTCAACTGATTTTGATGAGGAGCATTTGCTCTTTTGCCATCCTTACTTTACGGTTGACCCGGCCGTTTCTTTTCTTCACTGTCAGGTGACGATTGTGGAAGGTACGCTTGCTATCAAGTACTACTGCGCGGGCATAGGCGACCTGCAAGTGCCGGGGCAGATTGCGCAGCGGCACCTTGAGCGATTAGGTTTGATCACGCGGTTTGCCGCAGAAGCATCAAGTATGGTCAGTGGCCTGATTGGAGAGCTGCGGCAGCACTTTCCTGGTGGGGTGTCGGGGCCTGCGCTCATCGGAGTTCTTGAGCGACGCTACGCTGAGGCGCAAGAGCGCCTGGGCATCAATGCATGGGATAGTCGACTTTGGCACGGCCTTGCTCATTGCGCGATGTTCTTGGGTTACGCAAACGAGAAAATTACCGCCAACGCAGTCCCGCATGCAAATGGCTTTTACGAGCCGGCGCCGCTCGCTATCTAGCCTGCCGCGTTGGGCGCCGTGGAACTTGTCGCCAACGCGCAGTTGACTCCACCCAGGCGCAGCAATTGAGCCGGGTGCGCTGAACGACACCGTCGGAGAGCCGCTACCCGCCAGCCTCAGGCGCCCCACGCCGCGCCTTCTCGCTCATCTGAAACAGCTCCCCAGCCTTCCGAGCCAGTTCAGCCGCAAGCCAAAGCAGGTTGTTCAGTTGCCGAGGCCCATCGCCGCTACACCAGTCGATCTCTTCCCCGTGGCAGACCCACAGTAGCGCTTCGAGTTGAGTGAGGGTGTTTTCAAGAAGATCCGCCGGGTCTTGGGCGGTTTCTGCGGAAGCTACCGGCGTAGTTGGCCGGGCTATAGTCTTGGTAGCCATTTTTGTGCGTTCCTTTCGAAGGTGTGTGCACGAACTTGGTTAGACGGCCGGGGTGCTCGTAACATCCTGGCCGTCGCCTTTTGATACCTCGCATCTGCATCGGCGCTTTCGCACCGACAACCTGCCGCGAGGCAAGCAGCCTTCAAACATCTGGGTGGTGGATTGGTGTGCGGGCCTTTCTGCTCCCCTTGGCGGGGCATCGAGTGACAGGGGCATTCACTCTAGAGAAGAAGCCGGCGAAGAAGCCGCTGCTACAGCACGAAGTCGCGCAGACTGCGAACTAATGCAGCTTCCGCAATGCGTTGCACATGCGCCTCGTGAGCCGCGCTGTGCCAGTCAACAGCGGAGCTAAACGCTCAGGCCGACGGGGTGCCTTGCGCAGCGAAATTAAGGAGGAGGCCGAAGGCCGGGGGACATTCGCGGAGCAAGGTACCCCGTCGGCCTGAGCGCCCCCGGATGCGAGTGAGCGGAGGGCTTCAGTCCATCCAGCCCCGAGCCCGGTCCAGATGCTCACGGCACTCGCGCACCATGCGTTCCAGCAGTTCCGCGCAAGTCGGAATGTCGTCGATCAGCCCGATGCACTGGCCGGCCGAGACCACGCCGTTGTGCACTTCGCCAGACTCCAGCGCCGCACGTCCGCGCGCGCCGGCCACCAGCGGGCGCACGTCCTCGAACTCGCAGCCGCCCGGACGGTTCTCGGTGGCCACCACTTCTTCGGAGATGGCGTTGCGGAACACGCGCGCCGTGTTGTGCAGGGTGCGGAACATCAGCTTGGTGTC
Source organism: Variovorax gossypii (assembly GCF_003965815.1). Lineage (GTDB taxonomy): Bacteria > Pseudomonadota > Gammaproteobacteria > Burkholderiales > Burkholderiaceae_C > Variovorax > Variovorax gossypii. The sequence goes on from NZ_RXOE01000002.1 coordinate 217,757, forward strand.
GCGCTCGGTCGCTTCCACCAGTGCCTGCTTGATGTTGTCGTGGATCGGCGCCTCCTTGGTCACGCAGAAGCGCGTGCCCATGTTGATGCCTTCGGCGCCCAGTGCCAGCGCCGCCGCCATGCCGCGCCCGTCGGCGATGCCGCCCGACGCGATGATCGGAATGCGCAGCTTGCGCGCCGCCACCGGCAGCAGCACCAGGCCGGGCACGTCGTCCTCGCCCGGATGCCCCGCGCACTCGAAGCCGTCCACCGACACCGCATCGACGCCGTTGCGCTCCGCCGAGAGCGCATGGCGCACCGAGGTGCACTTGTGGACGATCTTCACGCCGTGCTCCTTCAGCGCTGCGATGAAGTCCTTCGGGCTGTTGCCCGCGGTCTCGACGATCTTCACGCCGCTGTCGATGATGGCCTGCACGTACTCCGCATAGGGCGGCGGCTTCACAGCCGGCAGGATCGTGAGGTTCACGCCGAAGGGCTTGTCGGTCATCGTGCGCGTGCGCTCGATCTCGCGGCGCAGGTCGTCGGGCGTGGGCTGCGTGAGCGCGGTGACGATGCCGAGGCCCCCGGCGTTCGACACGGCCGACGCCAGCTCGGCGCGGCCCACCCATTGCATGCCGCCCTGGATGATCGGGTAGCGGATGCCCAGCAGTTCGGTGATGCGGGTCTTCATCGTCGCGGCCTCTCGCTTACAGCGCCTTCACCAGTTCCGGCACGGCCGTGAACAGGTCGGCCACGAGGCCGTAGTCGGCCACCGAGAAGATCGGAGCTTCTTCGTCCTTGTTGATCGCCACGATCACCTTGGAATCCTTCATGCCGGCCAGATGCTGGATCGCGCCCGAGATGCCTGCTGCGATGTACAGCTGGGGGGCGACGATCTTGCCGGTCTGGCCGACTTGCCAGTCGTTGGGGGCATAGCCCGCGTCGACGGCTGCACGGCTGGCGCCGAGACCGGCGTTGAGCTTGTCCGCCAGGGGCGCCATCACTTCGGTGAACTTCTCGGCGCTGCCCAGCGCACGGCCGCCCGAGACGATGATCTTGGCTGCCGTCAGTTCGGGGCGCTCGCTCTTGGTGACTTCGCGGCCCACGAAGCTGCTCTTGCCGCTGTCGGCTACGCCTGCGGCCGTTTCCACGGCTGCGCTGCCACCCGTGGCTGCTGCCGCGTCGAAGCCGGTCGTGCGAACGGTAATGACCTTGGTCGCATCACTGCTCTGCACGGTAGCAATGGCATTGCCCGCGTAGATCGGACGCTCGAAGGTGTCGGCGCTCACCACGGCCGTGATGTCGCTGATCTGGGCCACATCGAGCTTGGCAGCCACGCGAGGCGCGACATTCTTGCCGTTGGCGGTCGAGGGGAACAGGATGTGGCTGTAGTTGCCAGCAATCGCCAGCACCTGGGCGGCGACGTTCTCGGCGAGGTTCTCGGCCAGGCTCGGGCTGTCGGCTGCGATGACCTTGGAGACACCGGCGATCTGGGCGGCTGCCTTGGCTGCTTCGGCGGCATTGGCGCCAGCCACCAGCACATGGACATCACCACCGCAAGCCAGCGCCGCGGTCACGGTGTTCAGGGTCGCGGGCTTGACGGTCGCGTGGTCGTGTTCGGCAATAACAAGTGCGGTCATGTTCAGATCACCTTCGCTTCGTTCTTCAGTTTGTCCACCAGCGTTGCAACGTCAGGCACCTTGATGCCGGCACCGCGCTTCGGCGGCTCAGCGACCTTCAGCGTCTTCAGGCGCGGCTTCACGTCCACGCCCAGGTCCTCGGGCTTGACCGTGTCGAGCTGCTTCTTCTTGGCCTTCATGATGTTGGGCAGCGTCACGTAGCGCGGCTCGTTAAGGCGCAGGTCGGTGGTGATGACTGCGGGCAACGTGAGCGCCACGGTCTCCAGGCCGCCGTCGACTTCACGGGTGACGGTGGCCTTGTCGCCAGCGACTTCGACCTTCGAGGCGAAGGTGGCTTGCGGCAGATCGGCCAGCGCAGCCAGCATCTGGCCGGTCTGGTTGGCATCGTCGTCGATGGCCTGCTTGCCGAGGATGACCAGCTGGGGCTGTTCCTTGTCGACCAGCGCCTTCAGCAGCTTGGCCACGGCCAGGGGCTGCAGTTCTTCGGAGGTTTCCACCAGGATGCCGCGGTCGGCGCCGATGGCCATGGCGGTGCGCAGGGTTTCCTGGCTCTTGGCGTCGCCGCAGGACACGGCGATGACTTCGGTGACCACGCCCTTTTCCTTCAGCCGCACCGCTTCTTCAACGGCGATCTCGTCGAAGGGGTTCATGCTCATCTTGACGTTGGCAATGTCCACTCCGGTGCCGTCGCTCTTCACGCGCACCTTCACGTTGTAATCGACGACCCGTTTGACGGGCACCAGAACCTTCATGGCTGTTCCTTTGAATGACGAAGAAGAGAAGAAATGAGGAAGAGAGGAAGTGAGGAAACGGCTTACTCGAGCTTGGCGCCCGACTGCTTGATCAGGCGCTCCCACACGGGGCGCTCGGCCTTCCACGCAGTGGCGAAGAGCTCGGGCGAGCTTTCCTTGACCTCGAAGCCCATGGCCGCGATGCGCTCGCGCACGTCGGGCTGCTGCGTGGCCTTGCGCACCTCCTCGGCGATGCGGTCCACGATGGGCTTGGGCGTCTTCGCGGGCACGGCGATGGCGAGCCAGCCGGTCACGCGATAGGCCTCGTCCTTCAGGCCTTGCTCGGCCAGCGTGGGCACATTGGGCAGCGTGCTCATGCGGCGCTCGCCGCTCACGCCGATGGCGCGGATCTTTCCGGAGTCGATGTGCGGCTTGGCCACCAGTGCGCTGGCATACGCCATCTGGATCTGGCCGCCGATCAGGTCCTGCATCATCGGCGCCTCGCCTTTGTAGGCGACGTGGCTCATGTCCGACTGCGTCGAGAGGCTCATGTGCGCGCCGGCCAGGTGCGGATATGCACCGATGCCGTACGAGCCGTAGGCCACCTTGCCCTTGTTGGCGACGACGTACTTCAGCAGCTCGGGGCCGGTCTTGGCCGGCACGCTGGGGTGCACCACCAGCACCAGCGGCGCCGCCGCGATCTGGTAGACCAGCGTGAGGTCGCGCGCCGTGTCGTAGGGCAGCTTCTCGTAGAGGAACTCGTTGGTCATGAGCGAGTTGCTCAGGCCCAGCACGATGGTGTAGCCGTCGGGCGCCGACTTGGCGACCGCGTCGGTGCCGATGATGCCGGCCGCGCCGGGCTTGTTGTCGATGACGACGGGCTGGCCCATGCCGGCCGACATCTTCTGGCCGATCACGCGTGCGAGCACGTCGGTGGCGCCGCCGGCTGCGAAGGGCACGACCATGCGGATGGGCTTGTTCGGGTAGGGGGCCTGTGCGTGTGCAGGCGTCAGCGCAACGAGCGCTGCGGCAGATGCGGCTGCGCACAGCAGGGCGCGGCGGTTCGAGTTCGTACGGGTCATGGTTTGTCTCCCTTTGGGTTTCAGAAAGTCTCGAAGAAGAAGTTCAGTCGAGCGCAATGCGGGTCTTGAAGGGCAGGGGCTCCAGCGCCTTCTGCAGCCGCTCCTGCAGCGGCGCGGCCAGCGCACCTGCCGCCGCACCGTCGATCTGCACGCGCACGAGGCTTTCGCCTTCGGTCTTCACCACGGGACGCGCGGCCTCGGGTACGCCCAGCTCGGCGCAGGCTTCGGCGACGGCGGCGTTCACCACCTGCAGCGCGGCCATCGCGCGCAGCTCGGGCTTGTAGATCTTCCCGACGTTGGTCATCGGCATGGTCGCGATCACCGACACCCACTTGGGCCGCGCCGGTGCCTCGTCCACGCGAGCGGAGGTGAAGGCCAGCAGCTCTTCTTCCGTCGCCGAGGCGCCGGGCACCAGCGTCGCGAAGATCACGGGCAGCTCGCCAGCGTAGGCATCGGGTGCGCCCACTGCCGCGCACAGCTGCACGGCGGGGTGCGCTCCCAGCGCGTCTTCAATCGTCTTGGGGTCGATGTTGTGGCCGCTGCGGATGATGAGGTCCTTCGAGCGGCCGGTGAGGTTGAGCCGTTCCTCGTCGTCGATCCAGCCCAGGTCGCCGGTGGCGAGCCAGCCGTCCGCGGTGAAGGCCTTGGCGTTGTCCGCAGGGTCGACGAAGCCGGAGAACACGTTGGGCGACTTGAAGAGCACCATGCCCTGTTCGCCGCGTGGCATCTCACGGTCGCTGGCGTTGCCGTTCTCGTCGAGCGCTACCACGCGCATCTGCATGTAGGGCAGCCGAAAGCCGACGCAGCCCGCGGGCCCGTTCACGCCCGGCGGCGTGATGGTCGAGATGCCGGCCATCTCCGTCATGCCCAGGCTCTCGTGCACGTGCAGGCCGAACAGGCGCTCGAAGCGCGCGGCCAGCTCGGGCGCGAGCACGGCGGCGCCGGTACGGCAGTAGGTGATCGACGAGATGTCCGCGCCGTCCAGCGGCACGTTGGCCAGCGCCGCGAGCACGGTGGGCACGGCCGAGAGCGAGGTGGGGCGGTACCTAGCCACCAGCTTCCAGTAGTTGGCCAGCACCTCCTTGTTGCGCAGCAGCGAAGGCGTGGGAATGATCACCTCCACGCCCGCCGACAGCGACGAGAGCGAGGCCGGCAGCACGCCCGCCACATGGAACAGCGGATAGCCGTTGATGGAGATGCCGTTCTCGTTCATGCCCGCGACCTGCACGCTGGCCCACGCCGTGAACACCTGCGCGCCATGGCTGTGGCGCGCGAGCTTGGGCGCGCCGGTGGTGCCGCCGGTGTGGAAGTAGGCGGCGATGTCCGAAGGCGCGATGTTGCGGCCGCTCACGAGGTGGTCGTCGGGTTGCGCGGCGCGAAGCACGTCGAACTCGGCGACGCCTTCGGGCAGTGCACCGGCTGCGCCGGGCGCCTCGTCGTGCGGTGCCACGCGCAGCACGGTGGTGAGCGTCGGCACCTGGCCGCGCAGGCGCATGGCCTTCGACCACATGCCCGATTCGGCATCGGAGCCGTAGGCGATCAGCACCTTGGCGCGGCCGGCGGTCATCAGCGCGACCAGCTTCTCGTCGGTGAGCAGCGGGTTCAGCGGCTGCACGATGCCGGCCGCCTCGCCGCCCCACAGCGCGAGGTGGTACTCCAGGCAGCCGGGCAGCAGCACGGCCACCGCGTCGTCCGGCCCCACGCCGAGCGCGTGCAGCATGTTCGCGGTCTGGTGAATGCGCGAGAGCAGCTCGGCATAAGACCAGCGGATCGGCTCGTCGGCCGGGTTGCCGGTGCGCAGGAAGGTCAGCGCGGTCTTGTCGCCGAAGGCATGGCCCGCGTTGCGGAAGATCTCGTAGGTGCTGCGCACCGTGAGCGCCTGCTCGAGCGGCGTTTCCTCCAGCTTGCGGATGTCGGCGAGGCTGCGCACGGGGAGGGCGGGGCGGAACGGCGCGCTCACCGGTGTGCCGTAGTCGTTCTCGTATTTCTGCGTCATGTCTGTCTCCTTTGTTTCGTCGCCCTGCGGACCTGTGCGTTCTACTGGTTCGTGATGTGGTTGTCGCGAATCACCTTGCCCCAGCGCTCGAAGTCTTCCTTCATGCGCACGCCGGTCTGCTCGGGCGTGCGGTAGGCGGCGAAGGTGCCCACGCTCTGGAGCTTTTCCTGCACTTCCTTGTCGGCCAGCGCCTTCTTCAGCTCGGCGCTCATGCGCTCGACGATGTCCTTCGGCGTGCCGGCCGGTGCCAGCAGGCCGCCCCACGAGGTGGCGTCGAAGCCCGGGAAGCCCTGCTCGGCCACCGTCTTCACGTCGGGCAGCAGGCTCACGCGCTGGCCGGAGCCGACGGCGATGGCGCGCAGCTTGCCGGACTTGATGTGCGGCAGCACGCCCACGAGGTCGGAGAACATCGCTGGCACCTGGCCGCCGATCAGGTCGGTAACGGCCGGCGCGCTGCCGCGGTAGGGCACGTGCAGCATCTCGAACTTGCCGATGGTCTTCAGCTGCTCGGTCGTCAGGTGGCCGAAGCTGCCCGAACCCGCGCTCGTGTAGTTGAGCTTGCCGCCCTCGGCCTTGGCCTTGGCGATCAGGCCCTGCACGCCGGTCACGTCGGGCAGCGACTTCGGATTGACCACCAGCACGATCGGCAGGTCGTAGATGCTGCCCACGGGCGTGAAGTTCTTGAAGATGTCGTAGCCGGGCGATGCGTAGAGATGCGAGGCCAGCAGCGTGGGCGTGGCCAGCGTCACGAAGGTGTAGCCGTCGGCCGCCGCGCGCGACGCAGCCGCTGCGCCCACGGTGCCCGAGGCGCCGCTGCGGTTGTCGATCACGATGCTCTGGCCGAGCGCCACCGACATCTTCTGCGCCACGATGCGCGAGGCCACGTCGGTGGGGCCGCCGGGCGGGAAGGGCACGATCAGCGTGATCGGCTTGGCGGGCCAAGCCTGAGCGAAGGCGGTGCCGGCCACGAGGGGCAGGGCGAGTGCGAGGAGGGCGCGGCGCAGGGGGCTGCGCAGGGAAAGGGATGCCATTGGTTTGTCTTCCTTGGAATTTCAGGTGTCTTGTTCTTCAGACGACGCCGTTCGTCTTCAGCGCCGCGAGCTTCTCGTCCGACAGGCCGAGCAGCGACTGCAGCACGTCGTGCGTGCCTTCGCCCAGCGTGGGCGGCGCGCTGCGCACCGGCAGGCGCTCGCCGTCGAAGCGGTAGGGCGGCGCCAGCACGTTGACTGTGCCGGCCACCGGATGCGGCTGCGTGGTCACGAGGCCGGCGTCGGTCGCCCGCTTCGATTGCAGCGCCTCCAGCAGGCCCAGCACCTCGCCGCACGGAATGCCGGCGGCAGTGAGCTTTTCGAGCAGGTCGACGCGCTGGCGCTTCGCGAGTTCGGCATGCAGCTCGGGCAGCAGCGCGGCGCGGTTGGCCGAACGCAGGATGTTGGTCTTGAAGCGCTCGTCGGCCGCGAGGTCGGGCCGCTCGATCACCTCGGTGCAGAAGCGTGCGAATTGCGCGTTGTTGCCCACGGTGATGACCAGCGGGCCGTCGGCCGCGTCGAACACGCCATACGGCACGATCGACGGATGCGAGTTGCCGTAGCGCGGCGGGTCTTCGCCCATGAGCAGCGCTTCGAGGCCGTAGTAGGCGGTGATCATCAGGCCGCAGTCGAAGAGCGCCATCTCCACGTGCCGGCCCTTGCCGGTCTTCTCGCGCTGGTAGAGCGCGGCCAGGATGGCCTGCGCCGAGTACATGCCGGTGAACAGGTCGACGGCCGCCACGCCGAACTTCAGCGGCGGCTGGTTCGCTTCGCCGTTGAGCGCCATCAGGCCGGCCTCGCCTTGAACGACGAGGTCGTAGCCCGGGCGCGCGGCTTCGGGGCCGGTGCGGTCGTAGCCCGAGATCGAGCAGTAGATGAGGCCCGGATGCTCCTTGCTCAGCTGCTCGTAGCCCAGGCCCAGCTTGTCGATGCCGCCGAACTTGAAGTTCTGGATCACCACGTCGCACTGCTTCGCGAGGTCGCGCGCGAGCTGCTGGCCCTCGGGCGTCTGCAGGTCGAGCGTGACCGAGCGCTTGTTGCGGTTCACGCTGTTGAAGTAGGCGGTCTCGGTCTTGCCCACGCGCAGGCCCCAGTCGCGGGTGTCGTCGCCGCGGCCCGGATGCTCCACCTTGATGACTTCGGCGCCCATGTCGGCCAGCACCATGCCGCACCAGGGGCCCGCGAGGATGCGGGACAGATCGAGAACGCGGACGCCGGCGAGCGGCAGCGATGAATTCGGCAGTGGCATGAGATCAGCTCCCTGGAAACGAGAAAGCCCCGCACGGTGCATACGTCGCGCGAGGCGGAAAGGCAGGGCGGGCGGCCCGCGTCAGGACGCGCCCTGCTTCTGGCGCCGCAGCGCGGCGAAGTCGGCCTTGCGCTTGCCGAGGAAGGCGCCGATGCCTTCGGCCGCTTCGGCATCCGCCTGCGACTCGACCATGTACACGGCCTCGGCTTCGAGCTGCTCTTCCAGTGTGGCGCGATGTGCCTGGCGGCACAGCGTCTTGATGCGCGCGCTGGCGCGCTGCGGGCCGCCCGCCACCTTGGCCGCGAGCGCGATGGCCTCGGCCAGCGCCGCGCCCTTGTCGGTCAGGCGGTTGACCGCGCCCAGCGCATGCAGGCGCTCGGCCTGCATGCGGTCGCCGGTCAGGCACATCTCGGTGAGCACCTGACGCGAGACGAACTCCGAGAGGAAGGCCGTGGCGCCGCCGTCGGGCGTGAGGCCGACTTTGACGTAGGCGACGGTGAAGAAGGCGTCGCGCGCCGACACCAGCATGTCGCAGGCCAGAGCCATCGACAGGCCCGCGCCGGCGGCGCCGCCTTCGACGGCCGCGATGACGGGCTTGCCGCAATCGCGGATCGCGCGGATGAGGTTGTTCAGGCCTTCGAGCTTCTCGCGGCGTTCGGACGCGGGCAGCTCGCGGCGCTTGGCCAGCAGGTTCAAGTCGCCGCCGGAGGAGAAGAAATCGCCTGCGCCGGTGAAGACGATGGCGCCGACTTCGGGGTCGGCCTGCGCGTCGGCGAGCGCGGCCGAGAGTTCGGCGTACAGCGTCGGCGTGATCGCGTTGCGCGCGGCCGGGTTGCTGTTGGTGAGGATGCGCACGGCACCCTCTTGCGAGATCAGCACGGTCTTGTTTTCGCTCATGCCGTCAGCTCCTTGCCCAGGGCGATATAGCGCTGCAGGTGATGGTCCTCGTCGCCCAGCTGGTGGTCGATCATCACGAGGCGCTTGGCGTAGTGGGGCAGCGGCAGCTCCCATGTCATGCCGATGCCGCCGTGCATCTGGATGCTTTCCTGCGCCACCAGCGCGCCGATGCGGCCGATGCTGAACTTGGCGGCCGACAGCGCGCGCTCGCGCGTCAGGCGGTCGCCGGTGTCGATGGCGGCTGCGGCATTGATGACGGCCGAGCGGGCCTGTTCGATTTCGAGCAGCAGGTCGGCCATGCGGTGCTGCAGCGCCTGGAAGCTGCCGATCAGCGTGCCGAACTGCTTGCGCGTGCGCAGGTATTCGAGCGTCGCGGCCTTGGCCGCTTCCATCGCGCCCACGGCTTCGGCGCACAGCGCGAGCACGCCGCGGCCGATGGCGCGTTCAAGCGTGGCGTAGCCCTGGCCCTCGGCGCCGAGCAGCGCGTCGGCGCCCAGCTTCACGCCGTCGAACGAGAGCTCGGCGACACGGCCGCCGTCGATGGCGGGGCAGCCGCGCACCGATAGGCCAGCCGTCTTCGCGGGCACGAGGAAGAGCGAGATGCCGGCTTCGTCGTCTACGTTGCCCGAGGTGCGGGCCGAGACGAGGAACAGGTCGGCCTGCTCGCCCTGCGGCACGACGGCCTTGGCGCCGTGCAGCACCCAGCCATCGCCGCTGCGCTCGGCCTTGGTCTGCACGCGGGTGCGTTCGTAGTGCGTGTCGGCCTCGTCGTGCGCGAAGGCAGCGACGATCGCGCCGTTGATGATGTCGCCGATCTTTTCCTTCTGCGCATCGGTGCCCGCGGCGCTGATCGCCTCGCCGACCATCACCGCGCCCAGCAGCGGCTCGATCACGAGGCCACGGCCCAGTGCCTCGAAGACCACGGCGATGTCGAAGCCGCCGCCGCCGAAGCCGCCATCGGCCTCGTTGAAGAGGGCACCGATCACGCCGAGCTCGGCGAACTGCTGGAAGATTTCCTTGCTGAACCCGTGCTCCGACTTTGCGATGCGGTCGCGCGCGTCGAAGGCGTACTGCTCGCTGATGAAGCGGTTCAGGCTGTCGGCGAGCATGCGCCGGTCTTCGGTGTGTTCGAAGTTCATGGCATGTCTCCTTACAGACCAAGAATCATCTTGGAGATGATGTTCTTCTGGATTTCGTTCGAGCCGCCGAAGATCGACAGCTTGCGGTTGTTGAAATAGCGCGAGGCGGCGGCCGATGCGTAATCGGGGCCGAAGGTCTCGCCGGTGTAGCCATCCTTCAATGCTTCCGCGATGAAGGGGCGGCCGTAGACGCCCATCGCGCGGCGGGCCAGCGAAGAGATTTCCTGGCGGATCTCGGTGCCGCGAATCTTCAGCATCGAGCTTTCCGCGCCCGGCACGCCGCCGCCTGCCACCGCCGCGATCACGCGCAGGTTGGTGGTCTTCATGTTCTCCAGGTCGATCTCGACGCGGGCCATGCGCGCCGCGAAGGCCGGATCGTCGGCCAGCGGCTTGCCGTTCTTGGTCTGCGTGCCCGCGATGCCCTTCAGCTGTTCGAGCGCGGCCACCGAGAAGCCCACGCCCGCGATGTTGGTGCGCTCGTAGGTCAGCAGGTACTTGGCGCAGGTCCAGCCCTTGTTCTCCTCGCCCACGAGGTTCTCGGCGGGCACGCGCACGTCGGAGAAGAACACCTCGTTGACTTCATGCTCGCCGTCGAGCGTGATGATCGGGCGCACTTCGACACCGGGCGACTCCATGTCGATCAGCAGGAAGCTGATGCCCTCCTGCTTCTTCGCCTCGCGGTTGGTGCGCACCAGGCAGAAGATCATGTTGGCGTGCTGGCCCAGAGTGGTCCAGGTCTTCTGGCCGTTCACGATGAAGTGGTCGCCCTGTGCGTCGATGCCGCGCACGGCGGTGGTCTTCACGGCAGCCAGGTCGGAGCCCGCGCCGGGTTCCGAATAGCCCTGGCACCACCAGTCGGCCCCGTTGAGGATGCGCGGCAGCCAGTAGCTCTTCTGCGCCTCGTTGCCGTACTTGATGAGCACCGGGCCGAGCATGTTCACGCCGAAGGGCACGATGCGCGGCGCGAAGGCCAGCGCGCATTCGTTCTCGAAGATGAACTTCTCCACCGCCGTCCAGCCCGGGCCGCCGTACTGCTCGGGCCAGTGGTTGGCAAGCCAGCCGCGCTCGTTGAGGATGGCGTGCCATTCCTGCATGTCGGCCTTCTCGAGGATCTTGCCGCTGCGCACTTTCTCGGACAGCCGCACCGGCAGCTTCGCGGCCAGGAAGGCGCGCACTTCGCTGCGGAAGGCTTCTTCTTCGGGGGTGAAGTTCAGGTCCATGGCGGACTCCTCAATAGATTTCGAACAGGCCGGCAGCGCCCATGCCGCCGGCGATGCACATCGTGACCACGGCGTACTTGGCGCCGCGGCGCTTGCCTTCGATGAGCACATGGCCCGCGAGGCGCGCGCCGGTCATGCCGAAGGGGTGGCCGATGGAGATCGCGCCGCCGTTCACGTTGAGCAGTTCCGAGGGAATGCCCAGCTTGTCCTGGCAGTAGATCGACTGCGAGGCGAAGGCCTCGTTGAGTTCCCACAGGCCGATGTCCTGCACCTTCAGGCCGTGGCGCGCGAGCAGCTTGGGCACTGCGAACACCGGGCCGATGCCCATCTCGTCGGGCTCGCAGCCGGCCACCGCGAGGCCGCGGAAGGCGCCCAGCGGCTTGATGTTGGCGCGCTCGGCTTCCTTGGCTTCCATCAGCACGCAGGCCGATGCGCCGTCCGACAGCTGCGAGGCGTTGCCGGCGGTGATGAACTTGTCTTCGCCCATCACGGGCTTGAGCTTGGCGAGCGCCTCGTAGGTGGTACCGCGACGGTTGCAGTTGTCTTCCGTGGCGGTCACTTCGCGGTAGGTGACTTCCTTCGTCTCCTTGTCGGTCACCGCCATGGTGGTGGTGCAGGCGACGATCTCGTCCTTGTAGCGGCCGGCGATCTGCGCCTCTTCGGTGCGGCGCTGGCTCTCGGCCGAGAAGCGGTCCTGCGCCTCGCGGCTGATGTTGTAGCGCTTGGCGACGATGTCGGCGGTCTCGATCATCGCCATGTACAGCTCGGGCTTGTGCTCGACGATCCACGGGTCCATGCCGCTGTCACCGCTGTCGGTGGCGCTGCGGGTGCGGATCTGCGAGATGCTTTCGACGCCGCCCGCGATCATGGCCGGCGCGCCGTCCACCACGATGCGACCCGCGGCCATGGCAATGGCCTGCAGGCCCGAGGCGCAGAAGCGGTTCACGGTGGTGCCGGCGATGGAGATCGGCAGGCCGGCGCGGATGATGGCCTGGCGCGCGATGTTGCGGCCGGTGGTGCCTTCGGGATAACCGCAGCCGAGGATGGCGTCTTCGATCAGCGCGGGATCGAGCCCCGAGCGCTCGACGGCCGCCTTCACGGCGAAGGCCGCCAGCGTGGGGCCGGGGGTGATGTTGAATTCGCCGCGGTGCGCCTTGGTGAGCGGGGTGCGGGCGGTGGAAACGATGACGGCTTCACGCATGGGGATGTCTCCTGGACGGCTGACTGGAATGGACTCTGATTACTCGGACTGGTTGAGGCTCGCGAAATCGGCGCCGCGCTCGACCAGCTGCACCAGCAGCGGCGAGGGCTTCCAGAAGATCGGGTCTTCCTTCGCAAACTCCTGGATGTCGGCCAGCACCTTGGGCAGGCCCACGGTGTCGGCGTACTTCATCGGGCCGCCGCGATGGCGCGGGAAGCCGTAGCCGTAGAGGAAGGTCACGTCCACGTCGAGCGGGCGCAGCGCGATGCGCTGGAGCACGACGTTGGCGCCTTCGTTGATCATCGCGGCCATGTAGCGGCGCATGATTTCTTCCTCGGTGAAGGCGCGCGGCTTGATGCCGGCGCGCTCGCGCTCGGCGTCGATGATGGCCAGCACCTCGGGGTCGGGCACGCCGGTGCGCGCGCCCTCGGGGTACAGGTAGTAGCCGCGCTGCGTCTTCTGGCCGAACCAGCCGCGCTCGCAGATGCGGTCGGCCACCTGCACGTAGCGCGCCTTCGGGTCGCGCGTGGCGGCCTTGCGCTTGCGCGTGGCCCAGCCGATGTCGCCGCCCGCGAGGTCGGACACCTGGAAGGGGCCCATGGGGTAGCCGAAGTTGCGCACGGCGGCGTCGATGTCGTAGGGCGATGCGCCGTCTTCCATCATGTGGTCGGCGGCCTGGCGGTACACGGCCAGGATGCGGTTACCGATGAAGCCGTCGCACACGCCGGCGCGCACCGGCACCTTCTTGAGCTTCTTCGCCAGTTCGAAGCCGGTGGCGACCACGTCGGCGCTCACCTTGGCGGGCACCACGATCTCCAGCAGCTTCATGATGTTGGCGGGCGAGAAGAAGTGCAGGCCCACCACGTCCTGCGGACGCGAGATGCTGGCGGCGATCTCGTCGATGTCGAGGTAAGAGGTATTGGTGGCGATCACGGCGCCGCGCTTGCACACGCGGTCGAGCTCGGCGAACACGGCCTTCTTGACGCCCATTTCCTCGAACACGGCTTCGACCACGATGTCGACGTTGGCGAGCGCGTCGTAGCTGGTGGAGCCCGAGAAGCGCGCCATGACGGCTGCCTTTGCCTCGGGCGTCATGCGGCCCTTGGCGATGAGGCCGTCGTACACCTTCTCGACGTTGGCACGGCCGCGCGCGAGTTGCGTGTCGTCGCGCTCGATCATGGTCACGGGCAGGCCCGCGTCCAGCATCGCCACCGCGATGCCCGCGCCCATGGTGCCGCCGCCGACGATGCCGGCGGACTCCAGCGCGCGCGGGCTGGCCGACTTGGTCTCGGGCGCCTTCAGCACTTCGCGCTCGGCGAAGAAGGCGTGGATCAGGCCGGCGCGCTGCGGGCTGTCGATGCACTGCAGGAACAGCTTGCGCTCCAGCGCCATGCCTTCGTCGAAGGGCAGCGTGAGCGCGCCTTCGACGGCCTCGACGATCTTCATCGGCGAGAACAGGCCGCGGCTCTTCTTTGCGGTGTCGGCGCGCGCGGCCTCGAGGGCGGCGCGGCTGGCTTCCTTGTCGGCCAGCGCGCCGGCTTCGCGCGTGCGGCGCACCGGGGCCTTGGCGGCGACCAGTTCATTCGCGTAGGCGAGGCCTTCGACGCGCGCATCGGCTTCGGTGCCGAGGCGGTCGACGAGGCCGAGCGACAGCGCTTCCTTCGCGCCCGCATGGCGGCCACTGAGCATGAGTTCGATGGCGGGCTTCACGCCGATCAGGCGCGGCGCGCGCTGCGTGCCGCCCGAGCCGGGCAGCAGGCCCAGCGCCACTTCGGGCAGGCCCAGCTTCGCGGTGGGCGAGGCGATGCGGTAGTGCGCCGACAGCGCCACTTCGAGGCCGCCACCGAGCGCGGCGCCGTGCATCGCCGCGACGACCGGTTTCGTGCAGTTCTCGATCTTCAGGCACACCTCGGGCAGCGAGGGCGGCTGCGGGGTCTTGCCGAATTCGCGGATGTCGGCACCCGCGATGAAATTGCGGCCGGCGCCGACGATCAGCACAGCCTTGGCGGCGCCATCGGCTTCCGCCGCGTCGATGGCGGCCGCGAGGCCGCGGCGCACATCCACGCCCAGGGCGTTGACGGGCGGGTTGTCGATGGTCACCACGAGCACGTCGCCTAGACGTTCGAAGGTGACGGGACCGGTGGACGTGGAGGGGCTGGGAGTGGTGGTGGCCATGTGCGTGTCGCTTGTCTCTTGCGTTGCGGACCGTGCGGGTCCGAGGCTCTGGGGTGAACCCAGCATTCTTGGCCTGAGGCGCTGCTTTGACAATTGCATAGCCGGTTGACAGACTGTCAAAGGATTTTTGACACAATCGACCCATGGACCTCCAGTCGCTCACCCTGTTGGTGGAAATCCTCGACGCCGGCAACCTGAGCGCGGCCGCGCGGCGGCTCAAGATGACCCGCGCCAACGTCAGCTACCACCTGAACCAGCTGGAGCGTTCGGTGGGCGCGCAACTCGTGCGCCGCACCACCCGCCGCGCCGAGCCGACCGAGATCGGCCTGCGGCTCTACCAGCACGGCATCGCCATCCAGGCCGAACTGCTGGCGGCGCGCGAATCGGTGACCACGCTGGGGCAGGGCCTGCAGGGCCGCGTACGCCTGAGCGTGCCCAGCGGCTACGGGCAGTTGGTCATGGCCGACTGGCTGATCGACTTCAAGCGCCAGTACCCCGGCATCGTGCTCGACGTGGTGTTCGAGAACCGCATCGAGGACCTGCTGCGCGACGAAGTCGACATCGCCATCCGCGTGATTCCGGAGCCGCCGCAGAACCTGGTGGCCCGCGCGATGGGGCCGGTGCGCTACGTGGCCTGCGCCTCGAGCGAGTACGCGGCGAAGAACCCGCTGCCGGTGCAGCTTGACGCGCTGCAGGGCGCGCCGGTGGTCACGGCCGCCGTCATCGGCCGGCAACTGCGCGTGTCGGCCTACCAGGGCGAGACACGGCGCGAGGTGATCCTGGAGCCGACGCTGATCTCGGAAAACTTCCTTTTCCTGCGCCAGGCCATCCTCGCGGGCCTGGGCATCGGCCTGGTGCCCGACTACGTGGTGCAGGAAGACGTGCGCCGCGGCGACGTGGTGACCACGCTCGACGACTGGCGCCTCTCGATCTTCGGCACCCAGATGTTCATGCTCTACATGCCGAACCGCCAGCACACGCGGGCGATCCGGACGTTCATCGATTTCGTGCTGGAGCGAGTGCGGGTGCCGGGCGACGGGCCGGACGTACGGTAGACCCGCGAGACCGGCCGGAGCCTATGCCCGCCGGTCGGTCTCCACGCTCTCGTAATACCGCGACTTGTCCACGTACATCGCCCGGTCCGCGCGTTGCAGCGCGGCTTCCAGCGGCTCGTCGCCGTGGCAGGTGGCGAGCCCGATGGCCAGGTTCAGCGTGTGGCCGCTCTGCCCGGCGTGGAACTGGTTGTTCATTTCCAGCAGCGTGAGGATTCGCTCGCGCATCGCCTCGGCGCCGCGCTCGTCGGTCATGGGCAGCAGCACGGCGAACTCGTCGCCGCCGATGCGCGCGGGCCAGGCCGGCAGGTCGACGGCCTTGTCGAGTACCTCGCCCATGCGGCGCAGCAGCGAGTCGCCGGCGGCGTGGCCTTCCTGGTCGTTGACCTGCTTCAGGCCGTTGAGGTCGATGGCCACGATTGACACGGGCCATGGCCCCTTGCGCGAGAGGCGGTTGAGCTCCTCGGTGTAGTAGGTGCGGTTGCACAGCTGCGTGAGCACGTCGTGCTTGCCGAGGTATTCGAGGTACGCCTCGGCCTTCTTGCGCGCGGTGATGTCGACCAGCGACACCAGCACCAGGTCCCAGGTGTCGAGCCGGTCGTCCTGCACCGCGAACTGCATGTGGATGTTCAGCACCTCGCCAGAGAGCGAGTAGTTGAGCACCTCGCGGTGCTGCACCGTCTTGCCGTTCCACAGGTCCTGCAACTGCTCGGCGAACGACTCCCGCATCTCGTCGCGGAAGATGCGCGAGAGATTGCCCAGCAGCGTGGGCAGGTCGGGCGCGCCGAACATGCGCAGCGTCTCGTGGTTCACGTCGATCACGCGGATCTCCTGCATGCAGCGCGTGACGAAGTCGGGGTGCACCTTGATGAAGGTCGCGAAGTCGGTGATGCCGCGCGAGCGGATGGTTTCCAGCAGCGAACGCACCGCGCTGAAGTCTTCCACCCACAGCGACACCGGCGAGCGGTCGAACAGGCTGCGTGCGTAGATGGCGCTCTCGTCGCGCAGGCGCTGCGCGGCCACGCGCTCGGTGACGTCGTCGAGTGCCACCAGCACGCGGCTCCAGCTGTCCTCGTAGCCGGGCAGCACGCGGGCACGCACGCGCACGTCGAGCCTGCGGCCGTCGAGCGCGTAGTTGACGGTCTCGCTCTCGAAGCTGAGCTGGCCGCGCCAGAGCTGGTCGAGCTCGTGCACCACGGTGGCCGACATGTCGCCGCGGAACACGCGGTCGAGCGCGCCCAGCAGGGTCTGCTCGCTGTCGGCGCCGAAGAGCTTCAGCGTGTGCTGGTTGACCCGCAGCACCTTCAGCAGTGCCATGCAGTCGCTCACCCGCTGCGGATCGGCCTGCAGGTGCGCCACCAGGTCGGTGATGCCCTCGGCGCGCCAGCCGTCGAGCTTGCGCTTGAGCTCGCCGTAGTCCTCGATCCAGAGGGAGACGGGCGCCAGGTCGAACATGGCGTCGAGATCGTCGGCGGACGGCGGAACCGGGTCGGTGCCGGATGCGGGCAGGGCCATCGATGGAGCTTTCTGGAAGGCGGCCGCGGCCGTTGCTGGCCGGTGCCGACGATGTGAGTTCTAAATTATTACTCGTCGTTCGCCGTGCTCAGCGGCTGTAGAGGCCCACCACGCTCTGGCCGCCCAGCGCACGGCCCTTGAGCGCGGCCAGCAGCGCATCGCGGCCCAGGCCGGCCGGCAGGCTGCCGGGCGCCAGCTCGGAGGCGATCACGGTCACCACGTAGTGATGCGGCCGGTCGCCCGCCGGCGGGCACATGCCGCGGTAGGCGGGCGTGCCGGCCACGTTCGGGCCCATGGTGAAGTCGAAGTTGGAGCCCACCGCTCCTTCGCCCGCCTTGAGCTCGCCGCGCTCGGCCGCGATGTTGTAGGCCACCCAGTGCGACACGCCGAGGCCGGCCGCGCCGTCGGGGTCGAACACCAGCACGGCGACCGACTTCGTCTTGGCCGGCAGGTTGCTCCAGGCTACCGGCGGCGAGATGTTCTTGCCGCCGCAGTCGCCCACGCCCGCGTGCTCGGACGGGATGGTGCCGTTGTCGGCGAAGGCGCTCGACGTGACCTTCATGCCCGTGGAGCCCTTGCCGACGGGCGAGGACATGCCCGCGCAGCCCGCCAGGAGGCCGGCCAGGGCGAGCGCCGCCGCGGGCAGGGCCATGGGCGGGAGAGTGCGAAATCGGTTGGTGCAGTTGCGCATGTCTTTTTTTCTCCTGGATGGTTGTCCTGTTCTGTCTTCTCTTCAGTCGGTCGCGCCGGCCCACACGCTGCCGTCCGCCTTCTCGTGCACGGCGGCCGGCGTGAGCCGTGCGCCGCGGCAGGGGCCGCCGACGCACTTGCCGGTGTCGGGCTCGAAGATCGCGCCGTGCCGGGCGCACATCAGGAAGCGGCCTGAACTTTCCAGCACCTGGCCTTCGAAATCAAGCGGGCCGCCCGCATGGGGGCACTGGTTGAGATAGCCGTACACGCCGCCCTGCCAGCGCACGGCGAAGGCCCGGGCGCCGTCGGGCGCGGTGAATAGAGCGGCCAGGCCGCCCTCGGCCAGTGTCGCGGCGATGAGCCGGGGCTCGGTCGTATTCATGCCTGTGCTTGCATTTGTGGTCGGAAGCGAAGCAAACAGTATCTCCTGCGCGCCGGTGCCGGGCAGTCTGCTCGGCCGATCTCGCGTAGGCGAACGGCACGCTTTCTGCTGCAATCGCCGGATGAACGATGCTTCCCCGACCGCCGCCGAGCTGCTGGTGGCGCAGCCGCTGACCTCCCGGGCCTTCGCGCCCTACGGCACCTTGATCGCCGCGCCCGCGGGCGAAGGCCGGCCCATCAACGGCGGCAATGCGCAGCGCTTCGACCTGCTCGACGACCTGCGCCTCGACGCCGAAGGCGGCCGTCCGATGCTGGCGCTGTTCCGCGCGCAGGCACGGCGCTTTCCCCACGAGGTGTCGGAGATGGAGCGCCACGCGCTGGGCAGCCAGACCTTCGTGCCGTTGGGCGACAAGCGCTTCGTGATCGTGGTGGCCCGCGCCGGCGATGCCCCCACCTCGGCACGGCAGCTCGCGGCCTTCGTCACCGACGGACGCCAGGGCGTGGTGCTCGCGCCCGGCACCTGGCATCACGCGCTGCTGGCGGTGGATGCCGGTGACTTCGCGGTGATCGAGCGCGCGGGAAGCGGTGTCGACTGCGACGTCTGCCTGCTTCGGGAGCCGGGCAGCGTGCGGCTCTGAGGCTGCGGCCTCAGCCCGCGATGCGTTGCGCCAGCGCTATCAGCGACCGGTCCGACCCCGCCGGTCCGAGCAGCGAGATGCCCAGCGGCGCGCCGTCGCGCGAGGCCAGCGGCATCGACAGCTGCGGAAAGCCCGCCAGCCCCGCGATGCACAGCATGCGGATCGCGCGGTTGCGGTAGTCCTCCAGCGCGGCCTCGCTGTCGCTGCGCAGCGGGGCGATGTCGGGCATGGACGGCATCAGCAGCACGCCGTCGCTGCCCAGCAGCGAAGCCAGGTGCGTGCGGAACGCGGAGCGGAAGACGCGCGCGGCGGCTACCTGTGCGTCGGTCACTTCCCGCGACCATGCGAAGCGTTCGGCCACGCCCGGTCCCAGCGGCGGGGCGTAGCGTTCGATCAACGGGCCATCGGTGAGCCAGGCCTCGCGCGACTGCAGGTAACGGAAGTTCCAGTACATCGTGTCGAAGGATTCCAGCGCCACCTCGACGCCCTTGGCGGGGCCGAGCGCGCCCTGCACGCTGTCGGCCGCGCCCTTAAGCGCATCGACCGCCGCCGGCACGGCCAGCGCCCAGACATCGTCGGGGCGCAGCAGCCGCACGCGTTCGGGCAGCGGCGCCGCGTCGGCACCCAGCAGCACGTCGGCCACGCGCGCGAAGGTGCCGATGTCGCGCGCGAACCAGCCGCAGGTGTCGAAGCTGGGCGCGAGGTCGAGCGCGCCTTCGAGGCTCACGCGCCCGTGCGTGGGGCGCAGCCCGTACAGGCCGCAGTGGTTGGCCGGCGCGCGCACCGAGCCGCCGGTGTCGGTGCCCAGCGCGAAGTCGCAGAGGTTCGACGACACGGCCGAGGCCGAGCCCGACGATGAGCCGCCCGTGATGCGCGAGGGCGCACCGCCGTTGACCGGCGCGCCGAAGTGCGCGTTGTTGCCGTTCATCGAGAACGCGAGCTCGTCGGTCACGGTCTTGCCGACGAAGCGCGCGCCGGCATCGAGCAGCTTCTGCACGGTCGGCGCGGTGCGCGTCTTGATGCCCGACATCGCCAGCACGATCGGGTTGCCGCCGCCCGTGGGGTAGCCGGCCACGTCGAACAGGTCCTTCGCGGCGAAGCTCAGGTCGGCCAGCGGGCCGGTCGTGGCGCGCGGCACCGGTGCGTCGGGGTACGGAACGAAGGCGTGGGCGGGGTCGTGCAGGGGCATGGCGATGGGTGTCGGATGATGAGTTGTCTTTGTCCGTCAGGCGACGAGCACCGGAGCGATGGCCGCTGCCGCGTCGGTGTGGATGCAGCGCGCGCGGTGGTTCGACGCCAGCTCGACCACCGGCGGCTGGGCCGCGCGGCAGGCGTCGCTAGCGAGCGCGCAGCGTTCGGCGAAGGCACAGCCGGGCGGCAGCGCCGACAGGTCGGGCGGCGCGCCGCCGATGGTCTCGAGCCGCGTGCCGCGCGCCAGCGCGCCGTGCGCACGGCTCTTGAGCAGCGCGATGGTGTACGGATGGCGCGGCGAGCGGATCAGCTCGCGCGCGGTGCCTTCCTCGACGATGCGCCCCGCGTACATCACGGCGATGCGGTCGGCCACTTCCACCGCTGCGCCGATGTCGTGTGTGACGAAGATCACCGACAGCCCCAGGTCGCGCTGCAGTTCGCGCAGCAGCAACAGGATCTGGATCTGCACCGTGGCGTCGAGCGCAGTGGTGGGCTCGTCGGCCAGCAGCAGCCGGGGGTTGCATGCGAGCGCGAGCGCGATCATGGCGCGCTGGCGCATGCCGCCCGACATCTCGTGCGGATAGGCCTGCAGGCGCCGCTCGGGGCTCGGTATGCGCACGCGCTCGAACAGCGCCAGCGCGCGCTGCTGGGCCTCGGCCTGCGTGACGGACTCATGCCGGCGGATCGACTCGACGATCTGCGCGCCCACCGGATACACCGGGTCGAGCGCCAGCAGCGGCTCCTGGAAGATCATCGACGCGACCTTGCCGCGGAAGTCGGCCAGCTCGCGCTGCGACATCGCGAGCACGTCGCGGCCCGCCACCTGCACCGTGCCGCCCATGCGGGTGCGGCGCTCGGGGTGCAGGCGCAGCAGGGTGCGCATGGTCACGCTCTTGCCGGAGCCCGACTCGCCGATCAGCGCGACGACCTCGCCGCGCTTCACTTCGAGGCTCACGCCGCTGACGGCATGCACCGGCTTGCGGCCGCCGGCGAAGGTGACGCTGAGGTCGCGCAGGCGGACCATGGGTTCGTCGTCGTTCATGGGCGTCGTCATGCCGCTTCCCTCTGTGCCTCGGCCGCCATCGGATGCCCGCTGCCGGGCTCGTGGATGAGGCAGCTCACCGCGTGCTGCGAACCTGTGGCGATGCGTTCGGGCACCACCTTGCCGCACACCGGCGCGGCCAGCGCGCAGCGCGGATGAAAGCGGCAGCCCGAAGGCGGGTTGATCGGGTTCGGCGGATCGCCCGCGAGCGCCGCCTCCTCGGTGCGGTGGTCGGGGTCCATCGAGGGCATGGAGGACAGCAGCGCGCGCGTGTAGGGATGCGCGGGCTGGTCGTAGAGCGCGTCGGCCGGGCCGATCTCGGCCACCTGGCCCAGGTACATCACCATGACGCGGTCGCTCACGTAGCGCACCACGTTGAGGTCGTGGCTGATGAACACGTAGGTCAGGCCGAACTCGGCCTTCAGGTCGAGCAGCAGGTTGATGACCTGCGCTTCCACCGACTTGTCGAGCGCGGAGACGGCCTCGTCGAGGATCACCATGCGCGGCTGCAGCGCCAGCGCCCGCGCAATGTTCACGCGCTGCCGCTGGCCGCCCGAGAGCTCGTGCGGATAGCGTTCGGCAAAGCGCTGGGGCGACAGGCCCACGCGGCCGAGCAGGTCGCGCGCCCGTGCCACCGATTCGCGCCGCGGCACGCCGTGCACCTGCGGGCCGAAGGCGATCGAGTCCTCGATGGTCAGGCGCGGGTTCAGCGAGGCATAGCTGTCCTGGAACACCATCTGCACCTGGCGGCGGAACTCCTTCAGCGGCAGATCGCGGCCGCCGACCTCGCGGCCGTCGAACACGACCTCGCCGCGCGTGGGTTCGATCAGCTGCATCAGCAGGCGCGCGGTGGTCGACTTGCCGCAGCCCGACTCGCCGACCACGCCGAGCGTCTCGCCCTTGAGCACTTCGAAGTCCACGCCGTCGACCGCGCGCACCACGCCGCCGCCGCGGCCGAGCGGGTCTTTCTTCAGGGGGAAGTGCTTGACCAGGCCCTTGATCGTCAGCAGCGGCTGGGCCGGCCCGCCGATGTCCTCGAGTGCGTCCATTGCCTTGCCTCAGCCCTTGTTGTCCATGGCGGCGCGCAGCCCGTCGGACAGGATGTTGAAGGAGATCGAGGTGATGAAGATCATCACGCCCGGCAGCGCCGCGACCCACGGCTGCACGTAGATCGCGGTGCGCAGCGTGTTGAGCATCAGCCCCCACTCGGGCTCCGGCGGCTTCACGCCCAGGCCGAGGAAAGAGAGGCCCGAGGCCAGGATCATCGACACCGCGATCAGGCTGGTGGCGTACACGAAGATTGGCCCGAGCACGTTGCCCAGCACGTGCACGCGCACGATGGTGAAGGGCCCCGCGCCCGAGGCGCGCGCCGCCTCCACGTAGTCGCGGTTGCGCACCTGGGTGGTCACGCTCTCGGCCACCCGCGCGATCTGCGGGATGAAGACGATGGTCAGCGAGATCAGCGAATTGACCACCCCCGCACCCAGCGCGCCCGACAGCGCGATGGCCAGCAGCACCGACGGGAAGGCGTAGAACACGTCGATGGTGCGCATGATGAGCGTGTTGGTCAGCCCGCCCGCGTAGCCCGCGACGATGCCGATGACCGTGCCCAGCACGAAGGCGCACAGCACCGGCGTGATGCCGATGAAGAGCGACAGCCGCGCGCCGACGATGAGGCGCGAGAGCATGTCGCGGCCCAGCTCGTCGCTGCCCAGGGGCAGGCCCTCGGTGCCGATGGGCTTGAGCCGCTTGAGCATCGACGACTGGTACGGGTCGGCCGGCGCGAGCCACGGCCCGAGGATCGCGAGCGCGATCAGCAGCAGCACGACGACCGCCGCGCCGACGGCCACCGGGTCGCGGCGGAAGCGCAGCCAGACCGAGGCCCAGTAGCCGCGCGAGCGCTGGGCCGGCAGCGGCTCGACGGCCGCGGCGATGGAGGAGGGGGCGAGCACGGAGGACATGGTCGATCTGGTCTTTCAGGCCCGGGCGATGCGCGGGTCGAGCAGGGTCTGCAGCACGTCGACCAGCAGGTTGAGCACGACGAAGAACAGCGCCAGCACCAGGATCGTGCCCTGCAGCAGCGGCAGGTCGCGCTGGAAGATGGCCGAGTTCAGCAGGAAGCCGGTGCCCGGCCAGGAGAACACCGTCTCGATGAGGATCGAGCCGCCGAGCAGGTAGCCCAGTTGCAGCCCCATCACCGCCAGCGCCGTGGGCGCGGCGTTCTTCACCATGTGGCGGAACACGCCGAAGTGCGTGAGCCCCTTGGCGCGCAGGCCGACGATGAACTCCTGCTCGAGGATCTCGGCCACCAGCGCGCGCACCGTGCGCGCGATGATGCCCATCGGGATCACCGACATCGTGATCGCGGGCAGCAGCAGGAACTGCAGGTGCGCCCAGTCCCAGGCCCAGTCGTCCGAGCCGCTGGGGCCCGCGCCCGTTGCCGGCAGCCACATGAGCTGCGACGAGAACACGATCACCATCACCATGCCCAGCCAGTAGTGCGGCACGCTCACGCCGAGCACCGAGAACATCGAGGCCAGCCGGTCGAGCCAGGAGCCGCGGAAGTAGCCAGCGACGAAGCCGAACAGGCTGCCCAGCACGAAGCCGATGAAGGTGGCCACCACCGCGAGCCGCAGCGTGTTGCCCACGGCGGTGAACACCTCGGAGGCCACCGCGCGGTTGCTGGCGATGGACACGCCCAGGTCGCCGTGCAGCGCGCGCCACAGCCACATCGCGAACTGCTCGGGCAGCGAGCGGTTGAAGCCGTACAGCTCGCGCAGCTGCGCCTGCAGCTCGGCGGAGGCATCGGGCGGCAGTATCGACACCAGCGGATCGCCGGGTGCGATGTGCACGAGCAGGAAGCACACGAGGGCCACGCCGATCATGATCGGCACGGCATAGATCACGCGGCGCAGGAGGTAGGCGAGCATGGATTGAGTGGCTGGCTGATGGCTGGCTGGAACAGGCGTTCAACTTGTGAACCGTTCCCCCTTCGGGGAACACCGCGGAACCGGCTTTGCCGGGCCGCTGGTGTTGCCCCCTGCAAGGGGGTTGGCGGCCACACGAAGTGGGCAAGCCTGGGGGTGAGCTCCATTTATTCCATCGTCATGGTCGCGATGTCGATGAACCAGCTCTTGGGCTGCACCACGTTCTTGACCTTGGCCGACATGGCGCGCGGGCCCACGTCGTGCGCGATCCACACGAAGGGCGCGTCGTCCACGATGTGCGTGTGCAGCTTCGCCAGAGCGGCGTCGCGCGCCTTGTCGTCGAAGCTGGTGCGCGCGTCGGCCACCAGCTTGTCGACCTCGGCATTGCCGTAGTAGCCCCAGTTGTTCGACACCGGCGGGACGGTCTTGGTGCTCACGAAGCGCACCATCGCGAAGAAGGGGTCCATGGCCGCGAAGCTGATGTTGACCGCGTTCGCGCCGTTGGCCGACGGGTCCTTCGCGCCCTTGCGCCAGTTGGTGAACAGCGTGTTCCATTCGATCACGTCGAACTGCACGTCGAAGTAGCACTGCTTGAGCGACTGCTGCGCGAACTCGTTCATCGGCAGCGGCTGCATCTGGCCCGAGCCCGAGGCCGAGATCTGAACCTTCACCTTGATCGGCTTGGCGGCCGAGTAGCCGGCCTGCGTCATCAGCGCCTGCGCGGCCTTCACGTCGTAGCGGATGTCGAAGGTGGGCTTGCCGAACCACGGATGGCCCGGCGGCACCGTGCCCTTGGGCTCGGCCATCATGCCGCCCAGCAACTGCTTCATCCCGCCGCGGTCGATGCACAGGTTGGCGGCCTGGCGCACGCGCTTGTCGAGCCAGGGCGAGCCTTCGGCGAAGGAAAGCTGCCAGGGCCACACGTGCGGCTGCGCGTTCGAATAGATCTTGAAGCCGCGCTGCGTGATCTGCGCCATCGCGTCGGGCGCGGGCGCCTCGATCCAGTCGACCTGGCCGCCCAGCAGCGCGGCGGTGCGCGCGTTGGCCTCGGGCATCGGCAGCAGCACGACCTTGTCGATCTTCGGCACGCGCTTCGCGTCCCAGTAGCTCTTGTTGGCGGCCAGCTCGAGCCGCTCGCGCGCCACGAAGCGCGTGACCTTGAACGGGCCCGAGCCCGACGGGTCGGCGGCGAAGGCGGTCCAGGCGGCCTTGGCCTTGTCTGCGGGCGTGGCGCCGGCGGCCGCATCGAACTTCTTCTGCCAGTGCGCGGGCGAGGCCATGAACAGGTTCGTGAGGTTGATCGGCAGGAAGGCGTCGGGCTCGCTGGTGGTGAGCTCGACCGTCGTGTCGTCGATCTTGCGCGCCGACTTGAGCGTGGGCATGCGCGAGGCCGTCACGCCGACCTGGCTGGGGTCGAACTGCACGGCATCCTTGTCGAGCACCTTCTGCACGTTCCACACCACGGCGTCGGCGTTGAAGGCCGAGCCGTCGTGGAACTTCACGCCGGGGCGCAGCTTGAAGACCCACTTGGTCTTGTCCTTGGCGTCGACCGCCCACGAGGCGGCGAGGCCGGGGATCAGCACGCTCGGCGCGTCGGCCTTCGACAGGTCCCACTGCGTGAGCGAGTCGTAGATCGGAATGCCGGTGAAGCGGTTGCCCTCGAAACCCTGGTCGGGCTGGCCCAGCGTGCGCGGAATGTCGGCCGCCGTCATGGCGATGCGCAGCGTTTTTTCCTGCGCCATCGCTTGGGGCGCGGCGAGCACCAGGGTGGCGAGCGCCGCGCAGGCGGCCAGGGGTTTCAGGAACAGGGCAGGGGCAGCACGCTTCACATGGAACTCCGTTGGGGTGGAATGGAGAAAAGGACGAAAAAACTGTCAAGCACGACATGTGCCAGCGGGGGAGTCCCTTGCGAGGCTAGGGCCATGACAGCGCGAGCTCGCGTCGCGCGCAACGCAGGTCCATCTCGACTTCCATGTCCACGATCGGCGGCCTTGCCAGGTGCCATGTCAGGCCGGTGGTGAGGCCGCCGCGCTGCACGATCTCGTCGAACACCAGCGCGCCGATGTCGTGCACCGTGTAGGCCTGCACCGCCGCGGCATCGCGCCAGCCGAAGCCCAGCACCGCGAGGCGGCGCTCCATTTCCGTCATCACGTAGCCGAGCTTGGCGCGCAGGCCATCGGGGCTGGTGTCGCCCAAACGGACCATCACCTCGCGATAGCTGGCATGGCCGTCGGGCGCCTCGCCGCCGCCGGAGACCACGAAGCTCGGCGGCGCGGCATCGTCGTCGGCCGGCACGGTGTACGAGAAGGCCTGGAAGGCCGGCGTGGCCGGGGCGCCGATGCGCGGGCACACGTTGGTGCGCGCCACCGGATTGCGTTCGCCGCGCACCAGGCCCCAGCGCTCGAGCGTGCCGGCGTAGACGCGGTTGAAGTCGAGGAATCCGCGCTCGGAGAACGGCGCGGGCGAGCGCAGTTCGCAGGCGCACAGCGCGGCCAGCGGCCGGCCGATGGCGCCCAGGTGCGCCGCGATGACGTCGAAGCCTTCTTCCAGCGGAACGGGCTGCTGGAAACGCACCCGCTCGATGGCGAAGCCGGGCAGTGCCGCCACGCCCGCGGAATACTGGAACACGCCTCTCGCGTAGCGATAGCCGCCTTCGGGGAAGGCAATGGTCTGGTCGGTGCCTGTGGTCGTCATGCCGTGTTCTTTCCTCGTCGGCACCCAATGTAGGGAGCGACGAGGCCGGCGGGAAGGCTCATTTCCGCACGCGCGTGTTGCCGGAATCAGAACGCGGCGCCGCGCCCGAACCGGCGCCGTATCGCCCCATGCTGGTGGCCAGCATCTCGAGCAGCGCGCGCGTCGCCGGCGACTGGCGCCGCCCCGGCATGGTGAGCAGGCTGGCCGCAGTGGCGGCGAAGTCGCGCTCCTGCAGCGGCACGGCGCACAGGTCGCCGTTCGACACCTCGTGCAGCGCCGCATAGCGCGGCAGGAAGGTGATGAGATCGCTGTTGCGCACCAGGCCCTTGGCCATGTCGAGCGTGCCGGTCTCGATCGCCAGCTCGAGCGACACCTGCGTCTTCGAGGCGATGCGGTCGACCAGGTGGCGGATCTGGAACGAGCGGTCGGGCAGCGCCACGCGGCGGCCTTCGAGCTCGCTGAAAGACACGCTGCGCCGCCGCGCGAGCGGATGCGTGGGCGCGACGATGGCGCACAGCGGTTGCTCCAGCCGCGCATGCTCGCGGAAGGCGTGGCGCTCGGGCAGGTTGAAGGCCAGCGCGATGTCGATGCGGCCTTCCTGCAGCGCCTCGAGCACCGCGCGC
This sequence comes from Variovorax gossypii, assembly GCF_003965815.1. GTDB lineage: Bacteria > Pseudomonadota > Gammaproteobacteria > Burkholderiales > Burkholderiaceae_C > Variovorax > Variovorax gossypii. The sequence continues at coordinate 244,846 of NZ_RXOE01000002.1, forward strand.
GAGCCCACCACCGAGGCCTGAAGCTTCACCTGGGGATGCCTCTTCTGGAAGCGCGCCAGGTTGTTCGCGAGGAAGTGCCCGACCATGCCCTCGATGCTGCCGATGCGCACCGTGCCGACGGGTTCGCCGCTCAGCTCCTGCAGCGCGCCGCGAAGCGCCTCGCTGCTCTGCAGGGCCTGTTCGGCATGCGCCAGCACCAGCTCGCCGGCGGGCGTGAGGGTGGTGCGGTTGGCGCGGCGGTCGAGCAGGGCGGCCTGCAGCTCGCCTTCGAGCTTGGCGATCTGGCGGCTGATGGCGCTCGGCGCCACGCCGAGCTGCTCGGCGGCGCGGCGCAGCGAGCCGGCCCTGGCGGTCTCGCGAAAGTAAAGCATTGCCGTGGACAGCATGTCGGTTTCCGGTGTGTGCGGTGGTGTGTGGGGGTGGTTTGCGCGGGACCGGACCTTCGGCCGATCGGCGCGGCACGTCAAGCAACGGGCGTGCCCCCGGGGGGGCGCGCGGCCCGCCATCCCGGCTATGCCGTCCGACAAATGGACGCGGCGACAAGGGCTTTCCACAATGCAGCCGGCTCATGCCGAGGGTCAGGGCATCTGTTGGCGAGGGACAGGAACCGATGACGACACTGACACAGGGTTCGCGCGGCGCCGACGTCCGCAGGCTGCAGGAGGCGCTGAACCACAAGCTCCAGCCCGGCCCCGAGCTCGCGCTGGATGGCGACTACGGCCCCGTCACCCGGATGGCGGTGCGCCGCCTGCAGGCCGCCCACTGGCTCGCCGAGGACGGCGAGGCTGGCCCCTGCACGCAGAACCTGGTGTTCGGCAACGAGTGCCATGCGCCGATCCTGCATCCCGTCGCGCTGATTCCCCAGCCCACGCCCGGCCTGTGCTGGGCCGCCTGCACGGCCATGATCACGCGCTCCAACGTGCAGGCGGTGGTGGCGCGCACGCCGCCCGGGCTCATCGCCGACGATGGCGGGCTGCGCGCCTTTCCGGACGGCGAGGAGGCGATGGCGGCCGATGCGCTCTTCGCGTCCGCGCACGGGCTGTCGGTGCGCCCGCCTGCGCCCTGGTCGGTTGCCCAGTTGCGTGCCGCGCTGCAGGGCGGGCCGTTGATCTTCGACCTGCCATGGGGCGCCAAGGGATACGCCGCGCGCGTCGGGCGTCCCGGCCACATGGTGCTGCTCGTGGGCATCCGCGGGGACGACGACCCCAGCGGGCGCGGCACCACGCTGCGCATCTTCGATCCGTGGCCGCCGGGCAAGGGCGCGCGCTGCTCCGTCAACTTCCACAAGTGGATGCAGGCGGCGGACCCGGGCAGTTGCCGCGTGCTCCTGCCGTAGCGGGCGTTTTCCGTCGGCGTGGAAAAATTTGCGGTTCCCGCGAACCGTCCGGCGGGTTCGACGCCTCTTGGTGTCCGAGGGTCTTCCTCATGCACCATCAAGAAGGATCGAAGGAACCGCCATGCTCTACGCAAAGAATCTTCCCGGCTGGGAGCGCGCACTGCGCATCGTCGTCGGCCTCGCGGCCCTGGCTTTCGCCGCCATCGGCTGGAGCACCGCCGGCCTCGGGCTGGGCGTGGCCGTCGCGCTCATGGGCGCGACGCTCGCGCTGACGGGCCTGTTCGGCTTCTGCCCGATGTGCGCGATGGTCGGGCGCAAGCTCGACGGAAAGGGGCGTTGAAGCGTGACCGCGGGCATCGACCGATCCAGCCTGATCCTCGCCGCGCAGACCGGCGACCCGGCCGCCATCGCGAGCCTGCTCGCGGCCTGCCAGTCCGACGCGCGCCGCTACGCCTGGCGGCACTGCCAGGCCAGCGACGTCGACGATGCCGTGCAGGAGTCGCTGCTGGTCGTTGCGCGCAAGCTTCGGGGGCTGAAGGCCGTGGCGGCCTTCTCGTCGTGGCTCTTCACCGTCATCAGGCGCGAATGCCTGCGGCTGCAGCGGGCGATGTTCAGGCACGAGCCGCTCGACGAGGAAGCGGCCGAGCGCCAGCTGCTCGCCCGCGACGACGCTGCCCTGCGGCTGGACCTGACCCACGCGCTGGAGTCGCTGCCCGCGCACTACCTCGAAGTGGTGCTGCTGCGCGACTTCGAGGAGCTGACCATAGCGGAGATCGCCGAACGGCTCGGCGAACCGCCGGGCGCCGTCAAGAGCCGGCTGCACCGGGCGCGCTCGCTGGTGCGCGAGTACCTGCTGGGCTGAAAACCGGCTCGCTCCTTTGGGGGGGGGGAACCGCGGAACCGGCTCCGCCGGGCCGCCGGTGTCGCCCCCGGCGAATGGGAGGGCGAGGCGACGCGAAGTGCGCGAAGCCCGGGGGAGTCCCGTTCCGGGGGGCGATGCGACAATCGGCCAGCCATGACAGACACCCTCACGATCACCCGCCCGGACGACTGGCACCTGCACGTGCGCGATGGCGCCGCCCTCGAAGCCGTCGTTCCCCACAGCGCCCGCCAGTTCGGCCGCGCGCTGATCATGCCCAACCTCCGTCCTCCCGTGACCACCGCCGCGCAGGCCGTGGCGTATCGCGACCGCATCCGCGCCGCCGTGCCCGAGGGCAGCGGCTTCGAGCCGGTGATGTCGCTCTATCTCACCGACAAGCTGCCGCCCGAGGAAATCGCGCTGGCCGCCGAAGCCGGCGTGCGTGCGCTCAAGCTCTATCCGGCCGGCGCCACCACCAACAGCGATGCCGGCGTGACCGACATCCGCAAGACCTACAAGACCCTGGAAGCCATGCAGAAGCACGGCCTGCTGCTGCTGGTGCACGGCGAGGTGACCGACCCGGCCATCGACCTGTTCGACCGCGAGGCCGTGTTCGTCGACCGCGTGATGATCCCGCTGCGCCGCGACTTCCCCGAGCTCAAGGTGGTGTTCGAGCACCTGACCACCAAGGAAGGCGCCCACTACGTGCGCGACGCCGACCGGTTCACGGCAGCCACCATCACGGCGCACCACCTGCTCTACAACCGCAACGCCATCTTCACCGGCGGCATCCGCCCGCACTACTACTGCCTGCCCGTGCTCAAGCGCGAGACGCACCGCGTGGCGCTGGTCGAGGCGGCCACCAGCGGCAGCGACCGCTTCTTCCTGGGCACCGACAGCGCGCCGCACCCGGCGCACCTGAAGGAGCATGCGCTCGGCTGTGCCGGCTGCTACACCGCGCTCACTGCCATCGAGCTTTATGCCGAGGCCTTCGACAACGCGGGCGCACTCGACAAGCTCGAAGGCTTCGCGAGCTTCAACGGCCCCGACTTCTACGACCTGCCGCGCCACACCGACACCATCACGCTCAAGCGCGAGAGCTGGACGGTGCCGGAGACCGTGCCTTACGGCGACGCCACGCTCAAGCCGCTGCGCGGCGGCGAGACCGTCAACTGGAAGCTCGCATGACGGTCTCTTCGCTGCGCGTGATGCTGCTGATCGACGCCGACAACGTCTCGGCGGACGTGATCGAACAGGCCGTGCAGCGCACCATGGACGAATATGGCGCCATCCACGTGCGCCGCGCGTACTGCAATGCCGAGATGGCGGTGAACCGGCAGGCGCTCTTCAAGCGGCTGTCGGTGCGGCCGATGGTGAACCTGTCGGCCGGCAAGAACAGCACCGACATCGCGCTGTCGGTCGATGCGATCGACCTCGCCATTGCCGAGCGGCCCGACGTGGTGGTGCTGGTGTCCTCCGACTCCGACTTCGCGCCGCTCGTGATCCGGCTGCGCGAGAAGGGCTGCCGCGTCTGCGGCATCGGCCAGCAGGGCAAGACGGGCGAGGAGACGGTCGGCATCTACGACGCCTTCACGGACATCGCGCACAACGCCGTCACCAAGCCCGCGGCCCGCACCGCGCCGGCGAAGAAGACGGCCGCTGCGAAGACCACGCGTGCCAAGGCCGCGCCCGCCGCGAAGAAGACCGCGGCCAAGACGGCGGCGCGCAAGACGACGGCGAAGGCCGCCAGCAAGCCCGAGCCTCAGCAGCAACCGCAGCAGCAGCCGCAGCCTTCGGAAGCCGCCGAATTCATCCTCCAGGCCGCTCCGGCCCTGCGCGGCGGCAAGGACGTGCCGCTCAACGACGTGGCCAAGGCCCTGCGCACGGCCGGGCTGCTCGGCAAGAACAGCAGTTCGCTCAAGCTCTTCGAGAAGCTCACGGCGGAGTTCGTGCTGATGCAGCACCCGGACCGCATCCGCTGGACGGGCGCGCCCGCGCCTTGACCCTGCCGGCGATCGACTGGGCGCAGCCATGGCTCGTGCCCTATCGCGCCGATGGCGAAGCGGCAATGCAGGCCGTCGCGCATGGCGATGGCGGCGTGGCCACCGCACTCCAGCGCATCAGGCACGCGTCGGCGCCCGATTTCGTGGGCCAGGACGCGCTGCCCGCCGGGCATGCCTACGAGGCCCACGTCTTCCGGACCCGCACGGTTCCGACCCGCGACAACCTCCACGACTTCTTCAACGGCCTGGTATGGCTCGCCTTTCCGCGGACGAAGCGACGCCTGAACGAACTGCAGGCCGGCGAGATCGCCCGAGACGGCGTTGGCGCCACGCGCGGGCCGCTGCGGGATGCGCTCACGCTGTTCGACGAGAACGGCGCCCTGCTCGATGCGCCGCCGGCGCTGTGGCACGCGCTGGTCGCGCGCGACTGGCACACGCTTTTCATCGGCCAGCGCGGGTTGTGGCGCGAAGCGCGGCTGCTGCTCTTCGGCCATGCGCTGCTGGAGAAGCTGGTCACCCCGCGCAAGCCGATCACCGCGCACGTGTTGCTGCTGCCGGCGCAGGGCGAGAACGGGGAAGCGGCGCTCGACGACGCGCTGGTGGCGGGCTCGCTCGACCCGCAGGCGCTCAAACGCAAGCCCTTCGTGCCGCTGCCGGTGCTCGGCGTACCGGGCTGGTGGGGCGCCAACGAGGCCGCGGGCTTCTATGACGATCCGACGGTCTTCAGGCCCTCGCCGGGGCGGGGAATACCGGGGGCCTAGAACTTTTGCTCCTATCATGGCTCTACCGGCTGCCGCCGACCGGAGCGCCCAGAACACCTAAAACGCCCAGGGCTTCCAGGCCGCAACCTGCTCGAATACGGCTTGAAGAGGGTCCCGGGGCCCTCATCTGGGTGGCAGATTTCCCCACGGAGAATTCAACTTGAAACGTATCCTTCTGTTTGTCCTGACCAACGTGATGGTCGTCGCTGTGCTCGGCGTGGTCGCCAGCCTGCTCGGCGTCAATCGCTTCCTCACGGCCAACGGGCTCAACCTGACGGCGCTGCTCGGCTTCGCGCTGGTGATGGGTTTCGGCGGCGCGATCATCTCGCTGCTCATCAGCAAGCCGATGGCCAAGTGGACCACCGGCCTGCACATGATCGACAACCCCCAGACGCCCGACGAGGCCTGGATCGTCGGCACGGTGCGCAAGTTCGCCGACAAGGCCGGCATCGGCATGCCCGAGGTCGGTATCTTCGAAGGCGAGCCCAACGCCTTCGCGACGGGCGCGTTCAAGAACTCGTCGCTGGTGGCGGTGTCCACCGGCCTGCTGCAGAACATGACGCGCGAAGAGGTCGAGGCCGTCATCGGCCACGAGGTGGCGCACATCGCCAACGGCGACATGGTCACCATGACGCTGATCCAGGGCGTGATGAACACCTTCGTCGTGTTCCTGTCGCGCGTGATCGGCTACGCGGTCGACAGCTTCCTGCGCCGCGGCGACGACCGCAGCTCGGGCCCCGGCATCGGCTACTACGTGAGCACCATCGTGCTCGACATCGTGCTCGGCTTCGCCGCCGCGATGGTGGTGGCCTGGTTCTCGCGCCAGCGCGAGTTCCGCGCCGACGCCGGCGCCGCCGCGCTGATGGGCCAGAAGCAGCCGATGATCAACGCGCTCGCCCGCCTGGGCGGCCTGCCGGCCGGCGAACTGCCGAAGGCGGTGGAAGCCATGGGCATCACGGGCAGCATCGGCAAGCTGTTTGCCACGCACCCGCCGATCGAGGAGCGCATTGCCGCACTGCAGAGCGCACAGCGCTGAAGACGGGGCCAGCCTCGCCCATCAACAGAAAAGCCGCCACGTTGCCGTGGCGGCTTTTTTCTTTTCACCTTTCCTTTCGCCTGTCGTCCGCCGGAGCCGATCCAGCATGCCCTCGACACCCACCAGGCTCATGTCCAGCGCCCTCAAGTCGGTGCTCGTGCCGGAACTGAAGGCAGCGGGTTTCGCGGGCAGCTTTCCCGATTTCCGCCGCGACCGGGCGGACGTGATCCATTTCGTGTCCGTGCAGTACGACAAGCCGGGCACGGCCTTCTTCCTGGAATGCGGTGCGCATCCGCCGGGCGAAAAGACCACCAGCTGGGGCGATGTGGTCGCTCAGGCCGATCTGCGGCTGGAGTACGTTCCGCTCACCGAGCGCGCGCGGCTGCAAGGCCGTGGCGGGGAGGGCGGATCCAGCCTGGCGGAGGGCTGGTTCTCGTACGAGGGTTTCGGCGACAGCCCGGAGCCGTATCGGCTGCTCGCGGCTTCGGTTGCAAGCATGCTGCCGCAGATCGAGGGCTGGCTGGCCGCGCGTGAGCGCGGGCCGAACCTCTCGACTATGGCGACGGCGTAGCCGCCGTCCCGGTCTATCAGTCGGCCGACGGAGCGGCGGGCGCTTCCGGCGCTTCGGTCGTCGTGACCGGAGCCGCGGCGGCAGCGGCACGGTCGGTACGCGCGCGTTGCAGCGTGCGCGCGACCTCGCCCTGCGCCATACCGTACATGTCCGCAAACTCCTTCTCGCTGCGACCACTCGCCTCGAAGGCACGCAGCAGCGCCTCGCGCTTGGCGGCCTGCTCGGCCAGCTGGGCGAGGGCTTCGTCGAGCACGGCGTTGTTGTTCGCGTCGCGCGAGCGCACCAGCACGGCATAGGCTTCGCGGTCGAGGCCGGAGGCTTCGACGGCGCGGGCCAGGCGCGCCACCAGCTGCGGGCGCAGGTCTTCGCCAGTGCGTTGCGAGCGGCGGCGGTGCAGTTCGAGGATGGCGTGGTGCACGTGCTCGGGCGCCACCGGCTCGGCGACGTTGCCGTCGAGGTCATGGCGCGGATGGCCGGCGGCCACGCTTTCGAGGTAGCGCGTGGAGCGGGCGTGCAGGCCCATGGCCACCTTGAGGTCTTCGGCCTTGAAGTCGTCGGGGTGGCGGGCAATCAGCTCTTCGTACACGCCGAGCTTCAGCGGCAGGAAGCGCGCGCCGAAGAGGTTCGGATACAGCTCGAACAGGCGCTCGAGCGCCGGATGCACCTTGCGTTGCGGGCGCGCCGGCTGCTGCGGTTGCTGCTTCTGCTGCGATTGCTGCTGCTGGGACTGCGCCTGCTGCGGCCTCTTCGGCTTGCGCTGCTGATGCTGTTGCTGCGGCCGCTTCGCCTGCGCGGGAGCGGAGGGCGTGCCGGCCGTGGCTTCGGAAGCCGTCGTCGAGCCTTCCGTGCCGGCTCGCAATGCCTGCAGCTGCTGGGCCATGTCCAGGCGCTCGCCACGGGGGCGGCGCGACTTGTTGTTCGGGTTGGCGGTGGTTGCTTCGGTCATTCTGGAAATTCGGCTCGGGGGCGCGAAGAAGGCAGGAAGGAATTCAGTAGTGGAGTGCGCTCGCGCATGCGGCGCGGCGGGCGGGATGTCGTATTGGGCGCATTGTCGTTTCTGTCGTCATCGTCATCGCCGGTTCAGGTCAGCGCCGAAGCCTGCGCGGCCTGCCGGCCGATCAGCAGCCGGAACGGCAGCAGCATCAGCACGCCCACGGCGAGCTTCACGCCGAGGTCGCCCAGCGCCCAGGTGAACCACGGGCCCTCGGTGCCTGCGAAGGCGATGCCCCAGAACACGATGCTGTCGAGCACCGCGGCGATCACGGTGGCCACCAGCGGCGCGCGCCACCAGAGGCCTCGGCGCAGGCGGTCGAAGACGCCGATGTCCAGCAGCTGCGAGGCGATGAAGGCCAGCCCCGAGGCCGCCGCAATGCGCACCGGCGCGAGCAGCAGAGATACGCCCACCGCCACCGCGAAGCCCACCCACGCCACGCGACGCGCCATGCCGGGGCCGAAGCGCCGGTTGACGAGATCGCTCACGAGGTAGGCCACCGGATAGGTGAAGGCGCCCCAGGTCAGCCAGTCGTTGATGGCGAACTGCACGAGGATGTTGGAGGCGAGCACCACGGCCGCCATCGCCAGCGTGGCGACGATCAGGTGGCCCAGGGTGGGGCGCTCGAAGAAGGTGGCGGAATGCTGCATGGCCTGCATCAGACGTTCGCGGTGCGTTCGCGTTCCGACTCGGCCTGCACGCTGCGTGCCACGGCCTCGGCCACCTTGATGCCGTCCACGCCGGCCGACAGGATGCCGCCCGCGTAGCTCGCGCCTTCGCCCGCGGGGTACAGGCCGCGCACGTTGAGGCTCTGGAAGTCGTCGCCGCGCGTGATCTTGATGGGCGACGAAGTGCGCGTCTCGACGCCGGTGAGCACAGCGTCGTGCGTGTCGAAGCCCTTGATCTTGCGGCCGAAGGCAGGAAAGGCCTCGCGCATCGCCTCGATAGCGTAGGCGGGCAGGGCCTTGTGCAGGTCGGTCGGCGTCACGCCCGGCTTGTACGAGGGGACTACGCTGCCGAGCGCGGTGGAGGGCGTGCCCGCGATGAAGTCGCCCACCAGCTGGCCGGGCGCGCGGTAGTCGCCGCCGCCGAGCACGAAGGCGTTGCTCTCCAGCTCGCGCTGCAGCGCGATGCCCGCGAGCGCGTCACCCGGGTAGTCGCGCGGGTCGATGCCCACCACGATGCCCGCGTTGGCATTGCGCTCGTTGCGCGAGTACTGGCTCATGCCGTTGGTGACCACGCGGCCGGGCTCGCTGGTGGCCGCGACCACGGTGCCGCCCGGGCACATGCAGAAGCTGTAGACCGAGCGGCCGTTGCTCGCGTGGTGCACCAGCTTGTAGTCGGCCGCGCCCAGCAGCGGGTGGCCCGCATGGCGGCCCCAGCGCGCACGGTCGATGAGGCCCTGCGGATGCTCCACGCGGAAGCCGATGGAAAAGGGCTTGGCCTCGATATGCACGCCGCGCGCATGCAGCATCGCGAAGGTGTCGCGCGAGCTGTGGCCCAGCGCCATCACCACGTGGTCGGCACGCAGCTCGCTGCTTTGGCCTGTGGCCTGGTCGAGCACGGTGAGGCCGCGAAGATGACCGTTCTCGATGTGCACGTCGGTCACGCGCTGCTCGAAGCGGATCTCGCCGCCGAGCGCCACGATCTGCTCGCGGATGTTCTCGACCACCTTCACCAGCTTGAAGGTGCCGATGTGCGGGTGCGCGACGTAGAGGATCTCGGGCGGCGCGCCGGCCTTCACGAACTCTTCCATCACCTTGCGGCCGAGGAAGCGCGGGTCCTTGATCTGGCTGTAGAGCTTGCCGTCCGAGAAGGTGCCGGCGCCGCCTTCGCCGAACTGCACGTTCGACTCGGGGTTGAGCACGTTCTTGCGCCACAGGCCCCAGGTGTCGCGGGTGCGCTGGCGCACGGTCTTGCCGCGCTCGAGCACGATGGGCCTGAAGCCCATCTTCGCGAGCATCAGCGCCGCGAAGATGCCGCAGGGGCCGAAGCCGATCACCACGGGCCGCGTCGGCAGGACCTCGGGCGCGCTGGCCGGCGGCGTGTAGCGCATGTCGGGCGCGCTCTGGATGTGGGGATGCCCCGCGTGCTTCGCGAGCAGGGCGGCTTCGAGCTTCGCGTCCGCCAGCTGCACGTCGCAGATGTAGACGGTGAGCAGGTCGGCCTTGCGCGCATCGAAGCTGCGCTTGTAGACGTTGTGGGAGACGATCGCCTCGGAGGGGACGCCGAGCGTCTTGGCGATCAGTGCGACCAGCGCCTCGGGCGCGTGGTCGAGCGGGAGTTTGAGTTCGGAGATTCTCAGCATGGCGTAGGGCTTGTGACTATCAAGCAGGCGGCCATTTTAGCTTTGCTGTTTGTGGAACACCGCGGAACCGGCTTTGCCGGGCCGCAGGTGTTGCCCCCGGAAGGGGGTTGGCGCAGCGACACGAAGTGCGCGCAGCCTGGGGGTGAACCAGTTCAGGCCGGCAGGAAGCCTTCGACCGACAGGTAGCGCTCGCCCGTGTCGTAGTTGAAGCCCAGCACCACCGCGTCGGGTGCCAGCGAGGGCAGCTTCTGGGCGATTGCCGCGAGCGTGGCGCCCGAGGAGATGCCGACCAGCACGCCTTCCTCGCGCGCGCAGCGGCGGGCCATTTCGCGGGCGGGTTCCGCGTCCACCTGCAGCACGCCGTCGAGCAGCGAGGTGTCGAGGTTCTTCGGGATGAAGCCCGCGCCGATGCCCTGGATCGGGTGCGGCGAAGGCTGGCCGCCCGAGATGACGGGCGAGGCCACCGGCTCTACCGCGAACACCTGCAGCTTGGGCCATTTCTTCTTGAGCACCTTCGCCACGCCGGTGATGTGGCCGCCGGTGCCCACGCCGGTGATCAGCACGTCGATGCCATCGGGGAAGTCGGCAGCGATTTCCTCGGCCGTGGTGCGCACGTGCACGTCGACGTTGGCGGGGTTGTTGAACTGCTGCGGCATCCATGCGCCGGGCGTGCCGGCCACGATTTCCTCGGCGCGGGCGATGGAGCCCTTCATGCCGTTGGCGCGCGGCGTCAGATCGAAGGTGGCGCCGTAGGCCAGCATCAGGCGGCGGCGCTCCACCGACATGCTGTCGGGCATCACCAGGATCAGCTTGTAGCCCTTGACGGCCGCCACCATCGCCAGGCCGATGCCGGTGTTGCCGGAGGTGGGCTCGACGATGGTGCCGCCGGGCTTGAGCGCACCGCTCTTCTCGGCGTCTTCCACCATCGACAGCGCGATGCGGTCCTTGATCGAGCCGCCGGGGTTGGCGCGCTCGGACTTGATCCAGACCTGCTGCTTCGCATTGCCGAACAGGCGATTGATGCGGATGTGCGGCGTGTTGCCGATGGTCTGGAGGATGTTCTCAGCCTTCATGGGATCTCCTTGGGTCGATGCGTTTGTCGGACGGACAACGCGCATTGTGAGACCAGCCCATGACCCTTCGTCCGCCGCCCCCTATGCCGGCCCGGACGTGAACTTCATCGCCACGCCGTTCATGCAGTAGCGCAGGCCGGTGGGCTTCGGGCCATCGTCGAACACATGACCCAGGTGGCCGCCGCAGCGGCGGCAGTGCACCTCGGTGCGCGCCATGCCGAAAGAACGGTCCTGCCGTTCGCCCACGGCCTTGTCCAGCGGCTGCCAGAAGCTCGGCCAGCCGGTGCGGCTGTCGAACTTGGTCTTCGACGAGAACAGGTCGAGCGCGCAGCCGGCGCAGCTGAAGCGCCCGGCCCGGTGCTCGTCGTTGAGCGGGCTGGTGTAGGGCCGCTCGGTGCCTTCCTGGCGCAGCACCGCGAACTGGTTGGGCGTGAGCAGCTTGCGCCATTCGGCTTCGGTGTGCGTGACCTCGAATTTCTCGTTCTCCGCCGCCTGCGCTGGGCGTGAGCCCCAGCCGAAGAACTGGGCAATGGCCAGCCCCAGCGCGGAGGTTCCGGCGGCAATGGCGAAGCGGCGTCCTGTGTCTTGCGTCATATCTGGCTTTCAGCTGTTGGTGGAGCGGAATATCGTTTTCGATATGTTTTATGGAATACAACGATGTACATTCGCCGGTCGGCTGCGAGAGGGCAGTCGAAAGACCGACGGCAGCGTTGCTCCCCTTAGTTCGGGCCGGGCAGGCACCGGGTTACAGCCGGAAGAACGCATTTCGCTATGTCGGATTGAATACATTGAGGATGGAGACTTGGGTATGGATTGGTCCAGAGGCTGGGTGCCGGGCGCGGTCGCGCTGCTGCTCGCGGGTTGCGGTGGAGGGGGCGACAACAACGGCGGTGTTTTCTTTCCGATCGTGCCGGCCCCCGCGCCTGCACCGGCTCCACCGCCTCCACCCGCGCCATCGCCGGCTCCGGCTCCTGCACCGGCGGTCCAGCTGGGTGGCGCCGTCGACCGCCCGGGCGCCTTCACCGAGGCAGATCTGGCGGCGCGCACTCCCATCACGCAGACCGTCAATTTCTCCAGCGGCAGCGGGCCGCAGACGCACACCTACACCGGCGCGGGCCTCTGGCCGCTGCTGAGCGACGCGGGCATCCAGCTCGATGGCGCGATCAAGAACGACGTGCTGAGCCGCTACCTGCTGGCCACAGGCGCTGACGGCTACAAGGTTGTGTTCGCGCTCGGCGAGCTGAGCCCCGATTTCGGCAACAAGCCGAGCGTGGTCGCGTACGCCGAGACCACGTCGGGCACCTCGGCCCCGCTGGGCGCGGCCGACGGCCCGTTCCGCGTGACGGCGCCAGGCGACGTGAAGGGCGGGCGCTACGTGTCGAACCTCGTGCGGCTCGACGTGATGGCCGCGCCCGCGACGGCGGCCGGCGCGGGCGGCGGCACCTCCACCTCGTTCGCCGTCTCGGGCAAGGTCGGCACCTCGATGAGCTTCGACGCCACCGCGCTCAAGGGATTGACGCCCGCGCCCGACCTGACCATCGGCGCCAACGTGTACCACGGGGTCAGCCTGTGGACGCTGCTGAGCGGGCTGGGGCTGCCCACCACGCCGAAGAATGCGACGCTGGGCATGTACGCGGTGGTCACCGGCAGCGACGGCTACCGGGCCACGCTCTCGCTGGGCGAGATCGATCCGAACTTCGGCGGCAAGGCGGCCATGGTCGCCTACCAGATGAACGGCGCGGACCTCACCACCACCGGCTTCGCGCGCCTCGTGGTGCCGGGCGAGGTGAAGCAGGGGCGCTCGGTGTCGAACCTGATCGCGATCGAGGTGTTCTCGGCACTCGCGCCCTGATCGCTGGCCGCTCGATCAGGCCGCGATCGCGCGCTCGCGCCGCAGCGGCGCCTTCCACAGCTCCGCCAGCAGCACGCCCGCCACCGTGAGCACGCCGCCCACCGCGTGGTAGGCCGCCAGCGATTCGCCGATGACCACGGCCGCGATCATCACGGTGAACAGCGGAATCAGGTTGAAGAACATGCTCGCGCGGCTCGGGCCGATGTGGGCCACGGTGTGCATCCACATCAGCGGCGCGAGCATCGAGGCGCCGAGGCCCGCGAAGCCGACCAGCGGCAGGTTGGAAGCCGACAGGCCCATCTTCGGCATCAGCAGGTACATCGGCAGCAGGGCGATCACCGTGAACACGATCTGCAGGTAGAGCAGCTGCAGCGCGGGCACTTCCTTCATGCCCCAGCGCTTGAGCAGGATCACGTAGACGGCATAGGCCAGCATGGCCAGCAGCATCAGGCCGTCGCCCATGTTGGCGCCGCTCTTCAGCAGCGTGCCGAGGTCGCCCGAAGACACCACCACCGCCACGCCGGCGATGGACACCAGCGAGCCCGCCACCGCGCCGGCCGTGAGCCGCTGGCCCAGCAGCAGGATCGACAGCGCCAGCACCATCATCGGCGTGAGCGAGCCGATGATGCCCATGTGCGTGGCCGTGGTGAGGTAGGCCGCGTAGTAGGCCAGGCTCTGGTAGGCCACCATGCCCAGCAGGCCGAGCACCGCGATGCGGCCCAGCTGCGGGCGCACGGCGCGCCAGTTGCGCAGCACCGGGCGCAGCGCCAGCGGCGTGAAGAGCACGGCGGCCAGCAGCCAGCGGTAGAAGCTGATCTCGGTCGGCGCGATGGTGCCGGCCGCCATCTTGCTGACGACGGTGTTGCCCGACCAGATGACGACGGCGAGCAGCGGGAAAGCGTATTGCCACATGAAGACAGTCCTTGGAGTACGGGGCTATCATCGATTTGTCCGTCCTGCGGCATATAGCTCGATCAGGACAATCCGTCCGTCATTCCGGACTCTCTTTCGCAAAGGAGCCGAACCGCATGGCCGACAAGCTGCGCCTCCTGGCCATCCAGGACGTGGAGGGCATGGAAGGCCCGTTCTACTTCCGCTACGACGACATCGGCGCCGACACGCATGCCGCGTCGCACAGCCACAGCTGGGGCCACCTGAACTACGCCGCCCACGGCACCATGCAGATGGACACCGAGGGCCTGCGCTTCCTCTCGCCGCCGCAGTACGCGGTGTGGATCCCGCCGAAGGTGGTGCACAGCTGCACGGCGCGGCACGCCATCGTCTACCGCTCGATCTACATCGCGCCCGACCTGTGCGGGCGCCTGCCCGCCGAGCCCTGCACCGTGCACATCAGCCCGATCATCAAGAGCGTGCTGGCCGACTTCGCCGCGCGCGACCTGCACGTGCCGCAGACGGAGGCCGACCTTCGCCTCGCGCACGTGGTGGTCGACCAGCTCGAGCTGGCCGAGGTGCAGCGCTGCTACCTGCCGGCGGCGGCGTCGCCCGCGCTCGTCTCGGTGCTCGACGCCCTGCAGGCCGAGCCCGGCGACCACCGCCCGCTGGCCGACTGGGCCGACAGCGTGCACATGACGGAGCGCACGCTCGCGCGCCAGTGCCAGCGCGAGCTGGGCATGTCCTTCGGCGACTGGCGCCAGCGGCTGCGCTTCCTGCGCGCCATCGACGCGCTGGAGGCCGGGCGCACGGTGCAGGAGATCGCGTTCGACCTCGGCTACAGCACCGCGTCGGCCTTCATCGCGATGTTCCAGCGCGAGGCCGGCACCACGCCGGAGCAGTACCGGCGCGAGTTCTGCGGGATCGCCTGAAGGCCGGGCGGCGCGCCGGGCGATAATCCACCCCGTGAAGCACGCCAGACCGCCGCTGGTGCAAGTGCCGAAAGGCCGCACTGGAGGAACGTCCGGACTGCACAGGACAGCGCAGGAGTTAACGACTCTCCACCGTGAGGTGAGGATCAGAGCAACAGAGACGAGCCGATTAAGTTCGGGTGAAACGGGCAATCTCTGCGCGCAGCAACACCAAGTAGGCCAGTATCGAGGTGGTTCCGCTGAGCTGGCGGGTAGGTGGCATCGAGCCGTCTGGTGACAGGCGGCCCAGAGTAATGGCGGTCACGCCGCAGGTTCCGCAAGGGGCCTGCGGTGCACAGAATCCGGCTTATCGGCGGGCTTCACACTTTTCTTCTTTCCCCCCTTTCTGGTTTTCCGCGCCCTTCGGCTTGAAGGCGGGCGCAAGCCTTGCCGCCTGCAAGGATTGGTAGTTACCCGTACAATCGATAGCATGCTAATTAATAGGCGGCTATCGTGAACGACCGACCAAACCCCCAACCGACGCGCGAACAGGCGCTGATGCGGCTCGGCACGTCGCTCGCGGTACTGCAGCGCGGCTACCGCGCCGCGGCGGACAAGGCGGTGGCTCACGTGGGCGTGTCTCAGACGCTGGCCTATCCGATCGTGATGCTCGGCCGCATGAACGGCGAGGTGCGCCAGGGCGTGCTGGCCGAGGCGCTGGGCATCGAGGGGCCGTCGCTGGTGCGCTCGGTCGACCAGCTGGTGGACGCCGGCCTCGTCGAACGCCGCGAAGACCCGGCCGACCGCCGCGCCAAGACCCTCCATCTCACCGAGGCCGGCCAGGCCGTCTGCGAGCCCATCGAGGCCGCGCTGACGCTGATGCGGGTCTCGCTGTTCGAGGGCGTGTCCGACGAGGACGTCGCGGCCTGCCTGCGCGTGTTCGCCGTGCTCGAGGAGCGCATGGGCGTTCGCGCCGTGCAGAGCCTGCCGCCGCCGCCATCGCAGGAAGGGCGCAGGTAGCCCGATGGCCGCGTTCAGCCTGCCGCGCTTCAGTCGCGCGGAGATCCTCTTTTCCGCCAAGAGCTTCGCCGCGGCCATGCTGGCGATGTACCTCGCCAGCCGCGCAGGCCTGCCGCGCCCGTTCTGGGCGCTCATGACGACCTACGTCGTCGCCCATCCGCTGGCCGGCGCCGTGCGCTCGAAGGCGGTCTACCGTTTTCTCGGCACGCTCATCGGCAGCACCGCCACCGTGCTGCTGGTGCCGGCGCTGTCCAACGCGCCCGAACTGCTCACGCTGGTGCTCGCGCTGTGGGTCGGGCTGTGCCTGTGCATCTCGCTCTTCGACCGCACGCCGCGTTCGTACGTATTCATGCTCGCGGGCTACACGGCGGCGCTGATCGGCTTTCCCTCGGTGCAGACGCCGCTCGCGCTGTTCGACACCGCCGTCGCCCGCGTGGAAGAGATCGGCCTGGGCATCTTCTGCGCCACGCTGGTCCACAGTCTCGTGCTGCCCGCGGGGCTCGCACCGACCGTGCTGGGCCTGCTCGATCGCACGCTGCACGACGCGCGCAAGTGGCTGGGCGATCTCTTCCAGCCCGCCGCCCGCAGCGGCAGCAACGGCGGCGACCCGAAGCGCCTCGACGACGACCGCCGCCGCCTCGCCGGCGACATCACGCAGCTGCGCCTGCTCTCCACCCACGTTCCCTTCGACACCACGCACCTGCGCTGGACCGCCGGCGCCATCCGCGCGATGCAGGACCGCGTCGCCGCGCTCACGCCCGCGCTCTCCGCCGTCGAAGACCGCCTGCTGGCGCTGGAGCAGGCCGAGGGCGCCATCGCGCCCGACGTGGCCTCCGTGCTCGCGCAGGCCGCGCAGTGGCTGCGCGAAGAAGCCGAACCCTCCGGCGATGCCATGGCGCGCGCCGAGCGCCTGCAAGCCCTGCGCCGCGCCATCGACGCACTCAGCGCCACGCCCGCGAACGCCGCGTCGCAGACTCAATGGAGCCGCGCCCTGCGCATCGGCCTCGCAGGCCGCCTCGAAGAACTCGTCGACGGCTGGACCGCCTGCGCCCAGTTGCGCCAGGACATCGACGAAGGCCTGAAGGGCGCAGCACCGCTGCGCCGCACGGCAGCGCTCGGCAGCCGCGTGCTGCACCGCGACTACGGCATGGCGCTGCTGTCTGCTCTGGCCGCCGTCATCGCCATCTGCCTGTGCGGCGCCTTCTGGATCATCACCGGCTGGCCCATGGGTTCGGCCGCGACCATGATGGCCGCCGTCTTCTGCTGCTTCTTCGCCACCATGGACGACCCCGTGCCGGCGATCCACGGCTTCCTGAAGTGGACGCTGTGGTCCATCCCGATCTCGGCCGTCTACGTGCTGGTGCTCATGCCCACGGTGCAGGACTTCGGCATGCTGGTGCTCATCTGCGCGCCGCTTCTCCTGCTGCTGGGCTTCTACCTGCCGCGCCCGACGCACTTCATGCCCGCGATGGCGCTGGTCTTCGGCGTGTGCGGCACGCTCGCGCTGCACGACACCGCCAGCTCCGACCTGGTGAGCTTCCTCAACAGCATGATCGGCCAGATCGTCGGCGTGGTGGTCGCGGCGCGCGTCACGCGCCTCGTGCGTTCGGTGGGCGCCGACTGGAGCGCACGCCGCATCCAGCGTGCCACCTGGCGCGAGCTGGGCGACATGGCCGCTTCCTCCCAGCCGCAGTACGCGCAGAGTGACGCGTACGCCGTGCGCATGCTCGACCGCATCGGCCTGCTCGCGCCGCGCATCGCGCAGGCCGGCGGCACCGTCGAGGGTGTGGCCGCCAACGACGCGCTGCGCGACCTGCGCATGGGCGCCGACATCGCCGTACTGCAGCGCGTGCGCGGCCAGCTGCCGCTGGCCACTTCGGCCGCGCTGCTCGGCGGCATCTCGCGCTTCTTCCGCCAGCGTGCCGAGGGCCGCATGAACCCGCGCCCGCCGGGCCTGCTGCCGCAGATCGACGAGGCCCTCGGCGCCGTGCTCGATGCGCGCGACACCGCTTCCTCCTCCGCCTCGCGCTCGGCCGTCACCGCACTGGTCGGCCTGCGCCGCAACCTCTTTCCCGACGCGCCGCCCGTGCTGGCGAGCGCGGCGATCAACAGCAAAGGAGCTTCCGCATGATCGGCGAAGCCAGCTTCTACGGCCTGTACCTGCCCTGGATCATGGTGCTCGCGCTCGCGGCACTGCTCGCGCTGTGGGGCGTGCGCCGCCTGCTCGCGGCCACCGGCGCCTATCGCTGGGTGTGGCATCCGGCGCTCTTCGACATGGCGCTCTACCTGCTGCTGCTCTATGCGCTGAGCCGCGCCAGCTCCTACCTCCAATGACAACAACGAGATTCCCATGAAAGCCGCCCGAACTCCAACCGACAGCAATCCGTGGGCCCAGCGCCTGGGCCGCATCCTCATCACCCTGGTCGTGGTGGCCGCCGCCGTGTGGGCCGGCCTGCGCCTCTGGGACCACTACGAGCTCGCGCCGTGGACGCGCGACGGCCGCGTGCGCGCCAACGTCGTGCAGATCGCGCCCGACGTGTCGGGCCTCGTCACCGCGGTGCCGATCCACGACAACCAGCCGGTGGCCGCCGGCACGCTGCTGTTCGAGGTGGACCGCGCGCGCTACGACCTCGCCGTGCGCCAGGCCCAGGCCGCGCTCGCCGCGCAGCGCGCCGTGAGCGCCCAGGCCCAGCGCGAGAACGCGCGCAATACCGGCCTCGACGAACTGGTGTCGAAGGAGTCGCGCGAACAGACCCGCTCGCGCGTCGAGCAGATGCAGGCGGCGGTCGCGCAGGCCGAGGTGGCGCTCGACTCGGCGCGCCTGAACCTTCAGCGCGCCCAGGTGCGCGCGCCGGCCGACGGCCTCGTCACCAACCTCGACCTGCGCCAGGGCAGCTATGCCGCGGCCGGCCGGCCGGTGCTCGCGCTGGTCGATGCACAGTCCTTCTACGTAGAAGGCTATTTCGAGGAAACGAAACTGCCGCGCATCCACCTCGGCGACCGCGTGCGCGTCACGCCCATGGGCGGCGGCGCGGTCCTCGAAGGCGCGGTCGAGAGCGTGGCAGCCGGCATTGCCGACCATGACCGTTCCACCAGCGCCAACCTGCTGCCCAGCGTGAACCCGACCTTCAACTGGGTGCGGCTCGCGCAGCGCATTCCGGTGCGCATCAAGCTCGATCCGCTGCCGCAGGGCGCGCGTCTCGTCGCCGGCCAGACGGTCACGGTGCAGGTGCTGGAGAACAAGGCGGCGCAGAAGACGGCTGCAACGGCTTCCACGCCACAGAAGGGATGAACGACATGACCAGCTTCGCATTCCGCTTCGCATCGCTGGCCGCTGCCGCCGCGCTCGCGGCCTGCGCGGCGGTCGGCCCCGACTACAAGCAGCCGCCCGAGGCGCTCGCCAGCCAGGCCGCCGCCGGCAAGCCCTTCGCCGAAGCGCCTGCCAACGCCGCGCCGCTGCCCGCGCACTGGTGGCGCCTGTATCACGATCCGCTGCTCGACAAGCTGGTCGAGCAGGCCCTCGCGCACAACACCGACCTGCGCCAGGCCGTCGCGAATCTCGAGCGCGAGCGCGCCATCGAGGACGAGACCGCAGGCGCCAAGTACCCCACCATCGGCGTCAACGGCGGCCCTTCGTTCGGCCACGTCTCGGGCCTGTCGCTGCTGCAGAAGGGCTACGAGCCGCCGAGCACCTTCAACTACAGCGCGGGCGCCTCGCTGTCCTACCAGGTCGACCTGTTCGGCCAGATCCGCCGCGCCATCGAGGCCTCGCAGGCCAGCACGCAAGCCGCCGAAGCCGCGCTCGACCTCGTGCGCGTGAACGTCGCGGCCGGCACCGCGCGCGCGTACGCCGAAGCCTGTTCCACCGGCCTGCGGCTGCAGATCGCGCAGAAGTCCGTCGCGCTGCAGCAGGATGCCGTCAACGTCACCGACCGCCTGCAGCGCGCGGGCCGCGCCGGCGCCATCGATGCGAACCGCGCACGCGCGCAGCTGCAGCAGCTGAACGCCGCTCTGCCTCCGCTGAAGGCCGAGCGCCAGGGCACGCTGTACCGCCTCGCCACGCTCACAGGCGCGCTGCCGCAGGACTTCCCGCGCGAGGTGGCCGACTGCACCGTGCCGCCGCGCGTGGCCGGCGTGCTGCCGGTGGGTGACGGCGCCGCGCTGCTGCGCCGCCGCCCCGACATCCGCCAGGCAGAACGCAGCCTCGCCGCATCGACCGCGCGCATCGGCGTGGCGACGGCCGAGCTCTATCCGAAGGTCACGCTGGGGCTCTCGGGCTCCTCGGTGGGCCATGCCGATGGCTTCGGCCGCAAGGACACCTTCGCCTGGAGCCTCGGCCCGCTGATCTCGTGGACCATTCCGAACACCGGCGTGGCGCAGTCGCGCATCGCGCAGGTCGAGGCCGGCACGCGCGCCGCGCTCGCCAAGTTCGACGGCACCGTGCTCACCGCGCTGCGAGAAACCGAAACCGCGCTCGCTACCTACGCACGCGAGCTCGATCGTCGCGCCGCGCTGCAGGCCTCGCGCGATGAAAGCGCCAAGGTCGCGGCGCAGGCCCGCCAGCTCTACCAGAACGGTCGCACCGGCTACCTCGATTCGCTCGATGCCGAACGCTCGCTGGCCGCCAGCGAAGCCGCGCTCGCGGCCAGCGAGGCGCAATTGGCCGACGACCAGGTGGTGCTGTTCATGGCGCTCGGCGGCGGCTGGGAGCCCGACGATGCCCATCTCGCGCAGGGGGCGACACCAGCCAACGCCGGGCAATGACGCCGACCACCACCACGTCCGCGCAGCCGCAGCGCCGCCCGCACGCGCCGCTGTGGCTGCTCGCGCTGGTCACCTTCAGCGGCACGCTGGCCATGCACATCTTCGTGCCCGCGCTGCCCATCGCCGCGAAGAGCCTCGGTGCCGGCATCGGCGCGATGCAGATGACGGTGAGCCTCTACATCCTCGGCCTCGCGGTGGGCCAGCTGGTGTATGGCCCGCTGGCCGATCGCTACGGAAGGCGGCCGGTGTTGCTGCTCGGGCTGGGGCTCTATTGCGTGGCGGGCCTCGCCGCCGCGCTGGCGCCCGAGGTGCATTCGCTCATCGCCGCGCGGCTGTTCCAGGCCATCGGCGGCTGCTCCGGCCTCGTGCTGGGGCGCAGCATCGTGCGCGATACGGCGGAGCCGCTGGAAGCTACGCGCCGGCTCGCGCTGATGAACCTGATGGTCACCATCGGCCCGAGCCTCGCGCCGCTGATCGGCGGTGCGCTCGCCACCGCGCTGGGCTGGCGTTCCATCTTCTATGCGCTCTTCGGCCTGGGCGTGGTGGGCTTTCTCTTCACCTGGCGCATGCTGCCCGAGACCGGCGCGCCCGGCGCCGCGGTGAACGCGCGCGAACTCGGGCGCAACTACCGCAAGCTGCTGGCCTCGCCGGCCTTTCTCGGCTTCTCGATCGGCGGCGGCTGCGCCACCACGTCGATGTACGCCTTCATCGCTTCGGCTCCCTTCATCTTCGTGGACCAGCTGCACCGGCCGGCGCACGAGGCGGGTATCTACCTCGCCATCCTGGTGTCGGGCGTGTGGCTGGGCAGCTTCCTCACCAGCCACCTGATCTCGCGCGTGAGGGTCGACCGGCTCATGATCCGCTCGAACGCGCTGAGCGTTGCCGCGGCCTTCGTGCTGCTCGGCGCGGCGCTGACCGGGCATCTCTCCGTGCCGCTCATCGTCGCCTGCATGTTCCTGTACACCGTGGGCGCCGGCATGGCCTCGCCGGCCGCACTCACGCAGGCGATCAGCGTGAATCCGCAGGTCATCGGCTCGGCCTCGGGCCTCTACGGCTTCTCGCAGATGGCGGTGGGCGCGCTGTGCACCGCGCTCGCGGGCATGGGGCACAGCAACCCGGCGCTGGCATCGGCCATCGTGCTGGCGGGAGCGGGCATCGTGGCGCAGCTGTCGTTCGCGGTGGCGCTGCGCACGCAGAAGCGTGCAGCCGCCGCAGCGAAGCTCAGCGCGTAAACAGCCAGCCGCCCTTGGGCTGGCGCACCAGCTCATGGCGCTTGACGGCGCGTTCCTCGCCGTCGTCGCCCACGTAGACCACCTCGAAGCGCAGCAGCTTCGGCGAGACCATCTTCCAGTTCTGGATGCGCTTCACGGTCACGCAGGCGGTCTTGTCGTGGTACTGCATCTCCGACATCGGGCCGCCCTGGAAGCCGCTGCCGTCGAACAGGCGGCCGGGCGCGGCGAAGGGGTTGAGCACGGCGCCGTTGCGCGCGGTGATGCAGCCTTCGGTGCGCACGAAGGACTCGATGGTGGGCGAGGCGCTGCGCACCACCTTGCCCACGGCCGGGCTCGGCGGCTTGCTGGCGATGGCCTCGCGGATGCGCTCGACCTGCTCCTCGGTGATGGGCGCGAGGCCGTCCTTCGAGACCACGGGCGGCGGCGCTGCCGGCGGTGCGGGCGGCGGCGGGGGCGCGAGAAGCGTGCAGCCCGTCGCGAGTGCCAGCGGCACGGTGCAGGCGAGGGCGGTGCCCGGTGTTCCGAACTTCATGACTCAGTCTCTCCCTGAGGGCTTGCGGCCCCTGGAGGCCGCGGGCTGAAAATTGCGGGCCGCGAAAATGCGGTGCATCGTCGTTGTCGTCCTCTGTCTTCTCTTCTCGACTCTTCTCTTCTTCTTTGTTCTTGCTTGTTGTTGTCAGAAGCGTTCGTGGGGTGCAAGGTAGCGCCACTGCCCGGGCTGCAGCCCCGCCAGCGGCACGCGGCCGATGCGGATGCGCCGCATCGCCACGATGCGCAGGCCGACGCCGTCGCAGATGTGGGCGATCTGCCCGGGCCGCGCGCCCTTGAGCGCGAAGCGCAGTCCCGTCTGCTCGTCGGTCTGCCGCCCGATGCTCACACGCGCCGGCGAGCGTTCCAGCCGCGCCAGCGCCTCGGGGCTCACCGGGCCGGCCACGTCGACCATCACTTCGTGCTCGAGGATGCCCGCGTCTTCCTGCAGCTTGCGTTCGATGCGGAATTCCTGCGTGTACGCGACCAGCCCGCTGGCCCCGGTCTCGAGCGGCGTCATGCAGCGCTGCGCCTTCGCATGCGCCGGCAGAAAGCGCAGCCCCGCGCGCTCGGGCTCGTGATGGTTCGCGGCAATCAGCAGGCGGTGCGCGGTGTCGGTAGCCATGCCGGCAGGCTTGTACAGAAGCAATGTGACAGGCAGCACGGGTTCGGGCCTGGCGCCGGCCTCGATCTCGACCTTCTGCTGCGGCAGCACGCGCGACTGCGGCAGCATCTGCGGCACGCCGTCCACGCGCACCGCGCCGTTCTCTATCAGCAGCTCGGCTTCGCGGCGCGATACGCCGGCCAGCGCCGCCACGCGCTTGGCGAGGCGGATGCCTTCATCTTCGGCGGGAGCATTCATGTTCATCGGGCCGCCGCCAGCTGGCGGATGCGCGCCACGTGCGCGGCCAGCGAGCGCGCCGCCACCGGCCACATGCGCTCGGGCACGTCGTCGTAGGCCAGCGGAAGCCATTGCTCGGGCGTGCCTTCGGGCAGCGTCTGCATCGCGGCGGCGATCTTGGCCTCGCGCTTCAGGCGGTGTGCCTTCAGCATGCCGATGGCGATGCGGGCGAAGCCGATCACGTAGCCGTGCGCGGGCAGGATGAACTCGATGCCGCCGGCTTCGCAGGCCTTGTCGAGCGCATCGAGCGAATCGAGGTACGCGCTCATGTCGCCGTCGGGCGGATCGATCACCGTGGTGCTGCCGTTGAGGATGTGGTCGCCCGAGAAGAGCAGGCCGTCTTCCTCCAGCACCAGGCACAGGTGGTTGGCCGCGTGGCCGGGCGTGTGGACCACGCGCAGCGTGTGCGTGACGGCCTCGCCCGCGTCGCTGGTGCCCGAGAGCACCAGGCGTTCGCCGTCTTCCAGTTCGCGCTCGGGCGCGAAGCGCGCGGTGGCGCGTGCCGTCGGCTTCGAGGCCAGCCCGACGATCGGCGGCTTGCTGCCGTTCTTGCACAGCGCCTGCAGCGGCGCCGCGCCCGGCGAGTGGTCGGCATGCGAGTGCGTGCAGACGATCATGCGGATGTCGCCATGCGTGGCGCGCCAGAGCCGGCCGATGTGGTCGAAGTCGTTCGGGCCCGGGTCGATCACGATGTAGCCGGTGGCCGCGTCGCCCACGATGTAGCTGTTGGTGCCGGGGCCGGTCATGATGCTGGCGTTGGGCGCGGTCAGGCGCATCACGTTCTTCAGCAGCGGCACCGGGGTTTCGCTCTGCCAGTCGAGCGCGTGCAGCACCTGCCCGTCGGGGCAGACCAGCGCGAGCTCGCCGTAGGGCGACTCGTGCTCCATGTAGCGTGCGTCCTCGCCCTTGAGCAGGCCGGCGCGCGGGCAGCTGGTCCACAGCGGAACCTCGCCGGCGCAGGCCGCGAGCAGGGCGTCGACCGTCGCGTAGGTGGCCATGCGCTGCAGCGTGCGCACGGTCGGGAAGATCATGAAGAAGGTGCCGGCTTCGTGGCGCGCCAGCGCATCGGCGGGGTGCACCCAGCAGGGCTCGAACTGCTCGTTCTCGTCGGCCGTGGGCGTCTGCCCCTCGGGCATGCGCGCCACCAGGAAGGGCACGTCGAAGCGACGGGGCAGGTCGCGGTCGGTCATCCAGTGCGCGAAGGTGAAGACGCGGTCGGAATCGAGCACCAGGCCGCGCGCGGCGCACTGGTCGGCAAAGGCGGTGCCGGCGGTGTTGCCACGGTCCATCGCGGCGATGTCCTCAGCCGTGACGGCGCTGCCGTCGGCGTGGTGCGCGAGCAGGATGCCCAGTTCCTCGAAAGCCTCGCGGATCGCCGCGATGGCCTGAGTGCGCTGCACGCGGCTCTGCGTGGGGCGGCGCGTGGCGATGCGCTTTGCCGCTTCGTCGGCTTCGTCGATGTGGCCGCCGGGAAACACGTACGCGCCGGGCGCGAAGCTGGCGGTGGCGGAACGGCGGGTCATGAGCACTTCGATGCCGGCGGCGCTGTCGCGCAGCAGCAGCACCGTGGCGGCCGGGCGCAGGGGCGCGGGCTCGCGTGGGATATGTAGTTGTTGGGAGGAACGGACCATGGGCCAATTATGGAGAGCGGGCGCGGTACGTGCATGTCGCGCATAAGCTCATATGGAATCGGGCATCAGCCGCGCGCCACAATGCGCGCCTGCACTGTCTGCATTGAAGACAAAAGACTGACCGACCGAAAGACTGCAATGGCTCATTCTCCACTCACCCGTCTTGCCAGATTCACCCGATTCACCGGACTCGCCCACCGCGGGCTGCTGCTGGCCACCGCATCGCTCGCCGTGCCCGCCGCCTTCGCCCAGCACGCCGCGCACGACTGGCCGCAACAACCCGTCACGCTCATCATGGGCTTTCCGGCCGGCTCGGGCGTGGACGTGGTGGCCCGCGCCATCCAGGAGCCGCTTGCGAAGCAACTCGGCAAGCCGGTCATCATCGACTACAAGTCGGGCGCCGCGGGCAACATCGCCAGCGACTACGTGGCCCACTCCAAGCCCGACGGCTACACGCTCTCGTTCGGCACCGCCGCCACGCACGGCAGCAACGCCGCGCTCTACAAGAAGCTGCCGTTCGACGTGGAGGCCGACTTCGTGCCGGTGGCCCCGGTGCTCGACGTGTCGAACGTGCTCACCATCAATCCCGACGTGATCAACGTCAAGACCTTGAAGGAATTCGTCGAGCTGGTCAAGGCCAACCCCGGCAAGTACAACTATGCGTCTACAGGCAACGGCGCCGGCACGCACATGGCCTTTGCCGAGTTCAACTCGCGCCTGGGCCTGAACATGGTGCACGTGCCCTACAAGGGCGGCCCCGAGGCGATCACATCGGTGGTGCGCGGCGAAACGTGCTGCATCATGAACCAGGTGCAGACCGTGCTGCCGCACTACAAGGCCGGCAAGGTGCGCCTGCTGGGCGTGACCACCGCCACGGCCGTGCCGGCGGTGAAGGAGGTGCCCACCATCGCGTCGAGCGGCCTGCCCGGCACCAAGGGCTTCGACAGCTCGATCTGGTTCGGCATCTTCGCGCCCAAGGGCACCGACCCGCAGATCGTCGACAAGCTCAACGCGGCGGTGAAGGCGGTGCTCGAGACCCCCGAGATCCGCGAGCGCTTCGAGAGCCAGGGGAACACCGTGCGCATCGAGTCGCCGGCGCAGTTCAAGAAGACCGTGCACGACAACCGCGTGAAGTGGGCCGAGGTCGCCAAGGCGGCGAACATCAGCATCGATTGAACGCTGTGTTCCGGGGCGTGTGCACAGGCCGCCGGGTACTCCCCTCCGCGAATGTCCCCCGGCCTTCGGCCTCCTCTTTTATTTCGCTGCGGGGAGCACCCGACGCCCTGTGCACGAGGCACGCTGTCGGGGCGCTGCCGGCATGAGCGCACTGCCGATCAAAGCGTCTTGGTCAGCGTGAGGATGAAGCGGGCCTTGTTCAGCGAGTAGGTCTGCTTGCCGAAGGCGCCGAAGCCCAGGTCGATGCCCGGATTGCTCACTGACAGGTACGAGCTCTGCTTGTTGGCTCCCTGCACCGAGCCTGCGAGCGACAGGCCGTTGCCGAAGTCGTAGCTCGCGCCCACGTTGTAGTCGACGTAGCTCTTGTAGCCCAGGCTGCGGATGTCGCTCGACATGTTCGTGTAGCCCACGGCCGCCTTCAGCGTGAGCTTGGGCAGGAGCTCCTTGCTGTAGGCCAGGTTCAGGTAGCCGGTGTTGGTGCCCTTCAGGCCCGAGCCGGCCTTGTTGCCGGCGTAGCCGAAGTAGTCCTTCGACACCGTGTGCGAGTACTTCAGCGTGAACGAACCGATGGTTTCGTCGGTGTAGCCCGCGCTGCCGTAGAGCTCCGTCGTGTTGCCCGACGAGTTGCCCGGATAGATGTACGTGAGCGCACCCACGTCCATGTCGAAGGGGCCGGCCTTGAACTTGTAGCCGCCGTAGATGTCGCTCTCGATGCTGTTGCCCTTGAGCCAGTTGACGCTCGAATTCCAGTTGCCCACGTAGAAGCCGCTGTCGCCGAAGGCGTAGTCCAGCCCGCCCTGGATGGCGGGCTTGAACGCGCTGGTCTTGGCGTAGTCGTTCTTGCCCAGCATGTCCTGGTCCTGGCCGCGGAACTTGTAGTTGGTGGTGAGTGCCACGTTGCCCGTGAGCTGCGCGCTCGCGAGCATCGGAAGAGCGGAAAGAACAGGGAGGGCGAGCACAGGCAGGGCGGTGCGAAGGATGTTTTTCATCGAAAGAATCGCTGACGTATGGAGGAGCCGTCAGCGTAGGAGCGGGCGCCTAAACGCCGCGTAAAAATCGAGGCCCGCGGCGCAAAAGTTTCATCGAGACGCGGGCCGCGACGGAACTAGGAGGCCTCTTGCCTGGCGGCCGACACCGCGGCGCGCAACGCCAGCAGGTAGCTGTCCACGCCGAAGCCGCAGATCTGCCCCTTGACGATCTCGGCGAAGACCGACTTGTGCCGGAACTCCTCGCGCGCGTGGATGTTCGACATGTGCAGCTCCACCACCGGGCAGGTCAGTATCGCGAGCGCATCGCGGATGCCGTAGCTGTAATGGGTCCATGCGCCGGCGTTGATCAGCACCGCGTCCTTGCCCTGCTCGAAGGCCTGGTGGATGCGCTCGCACATCGCGCCCTCGCTGTTCGTCTGGTAGCTCTCGACCTCGGCGTCGAGCTCGCGGCCGAGTGCCTGCAGTGCGGCGTCGATTTCTGCCAGCGTGGTCGTCCCGTACTGCTTCGGGTCGCGCTTGCCGAACATGTTGTGGTTGATGCCGTGAAGCATGAGCACGTTCATCGCGGATTCCTTTCGTGGTGTTGATGGTTCGGTCGGCGTCGGTGTCGCCATCAGCGCGATGGCTGCCATGAGGCCAGAAGCTCGCGCGCCGCTGTGCACGCTCTAGCCGCGCGCTCCGCGTGCCCGAGCGCTGGATGGGTGCTGCCAGTCGGTACTTCCACGCCGACGGGTATGTCCCGCGGCAACGCGTCCATGAAAGCCTTCAGCGGCAGTTCGCCTTCGCGGGGGAAGAGGCGCCCTTCGCGTGCCTCGGCCACGATGCCGGCATCCGTCGGATCCTTGCGCGGCGCATCGCACAGCTGCACCGAACCCAGCGCGCTGGCCGGCACTTCCCGCAGCATTTCCGCCGTGCCGCCGGAGCGGAACAGGTGCAGCACGTCGATCAGCAGTCGCCCGTTGGCCCGGCCCGCGCGCTTGACGATTGCGAGCGCCTGCGGCAGCGTGCCGACGACGCGGAAGCGCATGAACTCCAGGTCCACCCCGAGGCCGACGTTCGCCGCGAGATCGCACAGCGCGCCGAAGCGATCGACGAGGCGACCCGCGTCGACATCGTCGCCCGACACGTTGATGCGCCTCGCGCCCAGTTCCGCAGCCAGTACCAGCATCGGAGCGAACTCGCCGATGCGGACCTCCGGCGTGAGCGGAATGAATTCGACGTCGTGGATGCCCACGCCGGCATCGGCCATGCGACGTCGCCATGCCGGAGCCGTGGCAGCACTCGGCGGATACGAGACCGCACCGGGCGCAGCGGGAAGGATGCGGATGCCGACATTCTGGAAGCCGGCTTCGGCGGCAAGGTCGAACAGATCGGGCGGCGCCACGTCGAGCACCGTCAGGTGGGCAAGGGACAGGGGCGTCATTTGTGGAGCACCTGTCCGAGAAAATCGCGCAGCCGCGCGTGCTTCGGGTTCATGAAGAACTCCTCCGGCGGCGCCTGCTCGACGATCTCGCCGCGGTCCATGAAGAGCACGCGGTCGGCCACCGCGCGCGCGAAGCCCATCTCGTGAGTCACGCACAGCATCGTCATGCCTTCCTCGGCCAGGCCGATCATGGTGTCGAGCACTTCCTTCACCATCTCGGGGTCGAGCGCAGAGGTCGGCTCGTCGAAAAGCATGATGCCCGGCGTCATGCAAAGCGCCCTGGCGATGGCCACGCGCTGCTGCTGGCCACCGGAGAGCTGCGCCGGGTACTTCCTCGCATGCTCGGGAATGCGCACGCGCGACAGGTACTTCATCGCCGTGGCCTCGGCTTCGGCCTTGCCCGTGCCGCGCACCTTCATCGGCGCGAGCATGCAGTTCTCCAGCACCGTGAGATGGGGAAAGAGGTTGAACTGCTGGAACACCATGCCGACCTCGGCGCGCACGGCTTTGACGTTTCTCGCGTCGGCGCCGAGGTCGATGCCGCCGACGACGATGCGGCCCTTCTGGTAGGGCTCCAGCCGGTTGATGCAGCGGATGGTCGTCGACTTGCCCGAGCCCGATGGTCCGCAGATGACGATGCGCTCGCCCTTGCGCACCTTCAGGTCGATATCGGCCAACACCTGCATCGTGCCGTACCACTTGCTGACCTTTTCCATCGAGATCACGGTTTCCGCGCCAACCGCATGCGGCACGGCGTGGTCCAGGGCGATGCCGGAGTCCTGGGAAATCATGGCCGGCGCCATCACTTCGTCACCACGCGGGGCAGGGCGGCTTCGGTCTCGCCGGAGGCCGGTAGGTCCTTGTCCATGTCCTGGCCGATCCACTTCTTGTAAAGCGCGGGCAGTTCGCCGCTGGCCATCTTGCGTCCGATGAAGTCGTTGATGTAGCCGACCCACTCGCGCTCGCCCGGCCGCACGGTGGCGCCCTGGAAGCCGCGCGCCACCACCAGCTTGACCTCGTACTTGCCAGCGCCCGCGACCTGCGCGATCGGGCCCAGTTGCGAGTTCGCGGCGCCGGCCAGATCCACCTGGCCCGAGAGCAGCGCCTGCACCGCCGCGGCATCGTCGTCGAAGCGCTGGATGGTCGCGCCCGTCCTGGCCTGCGTCACCGACGAGTCCTGCACGCTGCCGCGCGGCACGCCGATGCGCATGCCCTTCAGGTCGGCGTAGCTCTTCATCGGCGGCGAGCCGGTCTTGCCGATCAGCACGGTCTCGAGGTACGAATAGGGCCGCGAGAACAGCACCACCTTCTGCCGGTCGGCAAGGATCGTGACCACTGCCGCAAGCATGTCCACCTGCCCGGTCAGCAGCGCCGCCGTGCGGTTGGCCACGGTCACCGGCGTGAACTCGGGCTTCACGCCCAGGTCCTTCGCGAGCATTTCCGCGAACTCGATGTCATAGCCGGTCAGCTTGCCGCCCTTGTCACTGAAGCCCCAGGGCACCTGGGCCACCTGCGCGCCGATCTTCAGCACGCCGGCCTTTTTGATTTCGGCCACTTTCTGCGCCTGTGCGAGGCCTTGCATTGCCAGCCCCAGCAGCAGCACGAGCGCGGCGCGGCGGATGAATTGTCTGAACATGATTTGTGCTCCTCGGGTGGATGCGGCGGAGTCCGCGGTTCTCTGTCTGTCGGAAAGGGAATCGAAAAGGGGAATCAATGGCCGGCCGCGAAGCGCCGCTCCAGCCGTGCGCTGTAGCGCGACAGCGGAAAGCAGATCGCGAAGTAGCAGGCCCCCACCAGCCCGAAGGCGAGCAGCGGCTTGTAGGTGATGCTGGAAACCAGCTGGCCCGAGCGCGAGAGTTCGACGAAGCCGATGATGGCCGCCAGCGACGTGCCCTTGATGAGCTGCACCAGGAAGCCGACCGTGGGCGCGAACGACATGCGCAGCGCCTGCGGCAGCACCACGTAGCGCATGCGTGCGCCGTAGCCGAGTCCCAGCGCGGCGGCGGCCTCGGTCTGCCCGCGCGGCACCGCCTGGATGCCGCCGCGCCAGATCTCCCCGAGGAAGGCGCCGGCATGCAGCGTCAGCCCCACGGCCGCGGCCACCCAGACGTTGACCTTCCATCCGAGCACCGGCAATCCGTAGAACACCAGGAAAAGCTGCAGCAGCATCGGCGTGCCCTGGAAGAAGTCGATGAAGGCGGCTGCGGTCATGCGCAGTCCCTTCGCGGGCGCCGTGCGCGCCAGCGCCACCAGCAGCCCCGCCAGGCTGCCACCGATGAAGGCGATGGCGGACAGCGCGAGCGTGGCGCCCAGGCCGGCGGCGACGAGCCAGAACTCGGTCAGCGTGAAGTCGCGGATCATGGTCGCCTCCTCACCGTGCGGGGTACGAGAAGTACAGCCGGTCGATCGCCTTGAACACCGTCGAGAAGATCGTCGACATCGCCAGGTACAGCAGCGCCGCCACGATGTAGACCTCGAAGCTGCGGAAGGTGGCCGAGTCGATGTTCTGCGCGACCGATGTCAGCTCTTCGGCCGAGATCGACGAGACGATGCTGGTCGTCAGCAGCAGCATCACGAACTGCCCCGTCAGCGCCGGATAGATCGTGCGCAGCGCGGGCTTGATGACCACGTAGCGCAGCGTCTGCAGGGGGCTCAGGCCGAGCGCCGCGCCGGCCTCGAACTGCCCGCGCGGCACCGACTCGATGCCCGTGCGCAGGATCTCCGCCGAGAAGGCCCCGAGGTTCAGGCTCAGCGCCAGCACGGCGGCCGTGTTCGGCGTGAGGCTGACCCCGAGCGACGGCAGGCCGAAGAAGACGAACAGCACCTGCACCAGGAACGGCGTGTTGCGGATCAGCTCGATGTAGGCCCCGGCGAGCCAGCGTAGCCCTTTCACCGGCGATCGCTTGCCGAGCACGGTCAGCAGGCCCGCGGCCAAGCCTATGGCCACCGACACGGCGGAAAGCCGCAGCGTCAGCCAGCAGCCTTCGGCGAAGGCTTCCCAATGCGGCAGCAGTACCGCGAAGTCGAATGTGTAGCTCATGGCTGTTTGCTCTTGTCTCGTTGAGCGGTTCTTGTTCGATATCTGTCTCTCTCTGCAGGGGCCTGCGTGAAGGCCCGGCGCCCGCATCGGGGCGCGTGCGTGTCCTACGAAGGCAAGGTCACGCTGCCTCCGGTGGCGGCCGCCTCGGTCACGGCCAGGGTCGCTTCGAGCGTTCGGAAGCCGTCGAGCGCGGAGCACACCGGCTCCTCGCGGCCCTCGATGAGTGCGGCGAAGTGGCGTATCTGCTCGGTGTACGGGCAGCCGGTGTGCACGGCGGTGCGCTCCTGCGTCAGTGGGTCGTGCCAGCCTTCGGCCGGGCCCTGGTCCTCGCGGTAGCGCCAGAGTTCGAGGCGCGGGAGCGTCAGCGACCCTTCGGTGCCCGAGTAGTAGTGCGCGTTGATGTCCTGGCGCGGAAAGCGCTCCGCTTCTCCCACGCCCAGGTCCCAGTTCCAGGGCGCCACCGCCGTGTCGGACACCGTGACCGTGCCCAGCGCGCCATTGCGGAACCGCAGCACCACCGCGGCCGTGTCCTCGACCTCGAAGCCGCGCACCGCATTCGAGGCCAGCGCCTGCACGCTCTCGATTTCTCCGTAGAGATGGCGCATCAGGTCGATGTCGTGGATCAGGTTGATCAGGATCGGCCCGCCGCCCTGCTGGCGCCGCCACGTCACGTCGAAGTAGTCGCGCGGCTTGAACCAGGTGCACAGCACCGTCGCGCTCACCGGGCGCCCCAGCGAGCCCCCGGCAACGATGGCCCGCGCCCTGCGCATGATCGGGTTGTGGCGGCGCTGATGGCCCACCAGCACCGGCAGTCCCGTGGCCTTCGATGCTTCGCAGATGCGCCGTCCGTCTTCGAGCGTGTCGGCGATGGGCTTCTCGACCAGCACCGCCGCGCCGCGCTCCAGGCATTCGATGGTGATGCGCGCATGCGTCGCGTTCGGCGTCGCGACCACCACGCCCCTGGGCATCGTCTCGGCGAGCATCGCGCGATGGTCGGCGAAGCAGGGCACGCCGGCCGAGCGCGCCAGCTCGGCCGCCGCCGGTGTCGGATCGGCGATGCCGACCAGTTCTACGTCGGCGCTGCTCAATGCGCGATCGATGTGGGTCTTGCCGATCAGGCCTGCGCCGATGACCGCGATGGGGAGTTTGCTCATGGACCTTGTCTCGTTGGCTGTAGGAACTGCCGCGGAGTCTAGTAACAACGGAGAGAACTACAATCCGCCTTCTGTTGACCCGGTATCAACAGATCGTTGATAAAAAAGCCATGGACCTGAAAGACCTGGAAGTGTTCTGCGAGGCCGCCCGGCGCTCCAGCTTCGCTGGTGCCTCCCTCGAGATCGGAACCACGTCGGCGCACATCAGCAAGCGCATCGCCATCCTCGAATCGCAGCTCGGCGTGCGCCTGTTCCACCGCACCACGCGGCGCGTGGTGATCACCGAGGACGGCGAGCGCGCCTACCAGTGGGCGCAGCGCATCCTCGACGACGCCAACGCCATGTCGGAGGCTTTCAGCAGCGCCAAGAAGGAGCCCTCGGGCCCGCTGCGCATCGCCACCAGCCAGCGGCTCGGGCGCGAGCACGTCGCGCCCATCCTGTCGGCGCTTGGCAAGCGCTATCCGCGCATCGAGGTCTGGCTGGAGCTGATGGACCGGCGCGTCGACCTGATCACCGAGAACTTCGACCTCGACATCCGCGTGGGCGACCCTACCCAGCCGCGACTCATCGCGCAACGCATGGTCGAGAGCCGGCGCATCCTCTGCGCCTCGCCCGACTACCTCGCGCAGCACGGCCATCCGAAGACCGTGGCCGAGCTTGCGGAGCACGAGTGCCTGCTGTTCCGCGAGCGCGACCAGCCTTTCGGCAACTGGCGGCTGATGGGCCCCCGGGGCATGGAGGCCGTCAAGGTGACGAGCCGGTTCAGCTCCAACCACAGCGACGTCGTGCGGGGTTGGAGCATCGACGGCAAAGGCATCTGCCTGCTGTCGATCTGGGACGTGGCGCAGCCGCTGGTCGAAGGCCGCGTAATGCGCGTGCTGCCCGCCTATCACGAGCCGGCTGACATCTGGGCCATGACCAGCACCCGCACTGCCGGCTCGGCGAAGGTGCGCGTGTGCGTGGAGTTCCTGAAGAAGCAGCTGGCAAACGGGCCGCATGCGCTGAACATCAACCCGGAGGTGCCGCGAAGCTGAGCGTCTCCCTCAGCCGCGGCGCGAGCGCTTCGTGGCCGGCATCGTCATCGCCACCACGCCCGCCACGACACAGGCCAGCCCGAGCCATGCCGTCGCCGCCAGCGTCTCGCCGAGGAACACCACGCCGATCGTCACGCCGATGGGCACGCGCAGATAGGCCTGGGCGGCGGTCGACATCGGCCCCAGCGTCTTGATGAGACGGAAGTAGATCGTGAAGGCCAGCGCGGTCGAGAGCACCGCGAGTGCCAGCACCGCCGCCATCGATGCGGCCGACGGCGAAAGCGTCCACGGCCTGTCGACCACGAGGCTCGCGGGCAGCAGCATCGCGGCGCCGCTGACGAGCGAACCCGCGGCCGGCACCATCGGGTCCAGCCCCTTGAACACGCGGCCGAACATCGCGGCGCAGCCGTAGCAGATGGCGGCGGCCACCAGCCCGAGCTGCGCGAGCAGCGAATGCCCGAGCCCGTTCAGCGCCTCGAAGCCGACGATCAGGCAGATGCCCGCGAGGCCCGCGCCGACGCCGAACATGCGGCGCAGCGTTGGTTTGTCGGAACCGCTGAGGCCCAGCCCCAGCAGGAAGATGAAGATCGGCGAGGTCGAGTTGAGGATGGTCGCCAGCCCCGCATCGACGCTGCGCTCCGCCCATGCGATGAGCGTGAAGGGCAGCACGCTGTTCAGGCAGGCCTGCAGCGCGAAGCGGCCCCACATCGCCGGCTCCTTCGGCAGCTTCACGCCGCGCATGCGCAGCACGGCGAGCAGCAGCGCTCCGGCAATGAGCGTGCGCGCCGCGATCAGCGTGACCGGCGGAATGGTCGCGACGCCGATCTTGATGAAGGTGTACGAAGCGCCCCAGCAGGTGGCGAGCAGCGCGAGCAGTGCCCATTCGAGGGCGAGGCTGGCGTGGGG
Organism: Variovorax gossypii; assembly: GCF_003965815.1. Lineage (GTDB taxonomy): Bacteria > Pseudomonadota > Gammaproteobacteria > Burkholderiales > Burkholderiaceae_C > Variovorax > Variovorax gossypii. The sequence goes on from NZ_RXOE01000002.1 coordinate 279,236, forward strand.
CTTGTCGATGGAGGAGGGTGTTGATGCGTGCATGGTGCGCCGATCATTCCCTCGCCGGCGCGGCCACACTTCGGCCGAGAACGAAGCGTGGATGCCTCAGTGGTCGTGCGCGTGCGGCTTGCTGTTCATGCCACCGTTCAGCAGCGTCGCCAGGTCGACTTCCTGCTCGGCGGCCGCCCCGGCGATCACGCGTTGCTCCAGCTCGTCCAGATGCTCCAGCGCCACGGCCAGCGCCTGGTCGAGCGACTTGCCCGTGGTCAGGGCCTCGATGATCTGCTCATGCTCGCGCGGCGCGCAGCTCGCGGCCTCGGCGGAGTCGTACAGCGCCTTGTAGAGCTCGGTGTTCGAAATGAGCCGCTTGATGTACGACAGCAGCTCCTCGCTGTCCGCCATCTGCGCCAGCAGCAGATGGAAGTCGCCCGCCAGCTTGATCGCGTCCTCGCGCCGGCCTTCCTTGAAGGCCTTCTGCTCCGCCTGCACGTGCTTGCGCAGCGCGGCCACCTGTTCGCGCGAGAGGTTGCCGAACAGCGTGGTCACCAGTCCGGCCTCGACGATGCGGCGCGCGCGGTAGATGCCGCGCATGTCTTCGATGGAGGGGTTGGGCACGAAGGCGCCGCGGTTGTGCTCCAGCACCAGCCGCTTTTCCGACCCCAGCCGCGCCAGCACCTTGCGCACCGCGCCGCGCGTGCAGCCCAGCGCCTCGGCCAGCGCGCGTTCGCGCAGCGGGGTTCCGGGCCGCAGCTTGCCGCTGAGCAGTGCCTTCGACACGGCGGCGTAGACGCGTTCGTCCACGTTCGCGTCGTCGGCTTCCGTGAGTTCGGGGGAGGGGGCGGTCGCTGGGGTCTTGCGGGCGGCGGAGGGCATAGGCAGCCGGATTATTGCTTGCGCGATGTCTCCCCCGGGTAAGCCCTTGGATTGACTCGCCCGGTCGTGCTCCGTACCATTCGCGCCGTTTGGTTAACCAAAATAAATTGTATGGTTAACCAAAATTCGAGAAAATCCCAACCAGAGACATGAATCGAGGCTCTCCATGAAATCCGCCAAATGGCTTGCCGCACTGCCGGTCGCCGCCTTCTTCAGCGGGGGATGGCTGTCCTCCATCGCGCCCACCTTCGTGCTCGGCATGCCCTTCCTGATGGTGTGGAACGTCAGCTGGCTGGTGCTGACCTCGCTGATCATGGTGGTCATCGATCGCGCAGAGGGCGACATCGACGCGCCTTCGGCCAACGGAGACGCGCGATGAACGCCGCGCTCGGAGTCATTGCCCTGTTCGTCGTCGGCGCGCTGGGCCTCGCGGTGCTCGCGCGGCGCGGCCGCACCATGAACCTCGAGCAATGGGCGCTCGGCGGGCGCGGGCTGGGCGCCATCATGGTGTTCCTGCTGATGGCGGGCGAGTCGTTCTCCACCTTCACCTTCCTGGGCGCGAGCGGCTGGTCTTACAGCAAGGGCACGCCGGCCTTCTACATCCTGGCCTACGGCGGGCTGGCCTACCTCATGGCCTTCTGGATGCTGCCGGCCGTCTGGCGCTACGCCACCACGCACAAGCTGGTGTCGTTCTCGGACTTCTTCGCGCACAAGTACGACAGCCGCCCGCTCGGCGTGCTGGTGTCGGTGGTGGCGCTCATGGGCATGGTCGCGCTGCTGACCATCCAGTTGCGCGGGCTCGGCATCATCGTGTCGGAGGCCTCGTACGGCTCCATCGCGCCGCAGGTGGCGATCTGGATCGGCACGCTGGTGATGGTGAGCTACATCCTGTTCTCGGGCATCCACGGCTCGGCCAGCATCGCGATCGTGAAGGACATCCTGATCCTCGCGCTCGCCGTGTTCCTCGGCATCTACCTGCCGTGGCACTACTACGGCGGCGTCGCGCCCATGTTCACCGCCATCCACGCCGCCAACCCCGGCTTCTTCGAGTTTCCGAAGGAAGGCCTGAACCTCACCTGGTACAACTCGACCATCCTGCTGACGGCGCTGGGCTACTACCTCTACCCGTTCAACCTCACCTCGGTGTACGCGGCAAAGAGCGCGAGCGCAGTGCGGCGCAACACCATCCTGATGCCGCTGTACCAGGTGGTCATCGCCTTCCTGTTCCTGGTCGGCTTCGCGGCCATCCTGCAGGTGCCGGGGCTCAAGGGCTCCGACGTGGACCTGGCCCTCTTCGGCCTCGTCAAGCACACCTTCGACCCGTGGTTCGTCGGCGTGATCGGCGGCACGGGCGTGCTCACCGCGCTGGTGCCTGGCTCGATGTCCTGCTCACGGCCTCCACCGTGATCGGCAAGAACGTCTACAAGGAAGGCTTCGCGCCCCACGCCACCGACAAACAGGTCTCGCGCGTGGCGCGCGGCGTGCTGCCGGTGTTCGCGCTGGTGGCGGTGTACTTCGTGCTGCGCGGCGGCACCACCATCGTGGCCGTTGCCATCTTCGCATCGAGCCTGCTCACGCAGCTGCTGCCCTCGCTGCTCTTCAGCCTCAAGAAGAAGCCCTTCGGCAACAAGCACGCAGCCTTCGCGGGCATCCTGGCCGGCGGCGCCGTGCTGGCCTACATGATGACCACGAGCTCGAACCTCGGTACGCTGTTCCCGGCCGCGCCGGTGGTCTTCAAGTCGCTCAACACCGGGCTCGTGGCTCTGGCGACCAACGCGCTGGTGTTCGTGATCGTCGCGCTCGTCACCCCGCGCACGACGCCGCGCGCCGCCATCGCGCAGCCGGCCTGATGAAGATTTTTTCGAGAAACGGATTCCCACCATGTCATCGCTCCTGATCCGCAACGTGCGCCCCATGGGTGCTTCCCCGGTCGACGTGCGGGTGCAGGACGGACGCATCGCCGAGATCGGCACCGCGCTGGCAGCGCCCGCTGGCGCCGCCGTCGAGGAAGGCCACGGCGCCTTGCTGCTGCCCGGCCTCGTCGAAGGTCACACCCACCTCGACAAGACGATGTGGGGCATGGACTGGTACCGCAACGAAGTCGGCACGAACCTCACCGACAAGATCGAGAACGAGCGCGCCTTCCGCCATGCCAGCGGGCACGACGCGGCTGCGCAGTCGCTGGTGCTCGCCAAGGCATTCCTCGCGCTCGGCACCACGCGGCTACGCACGCACGTCGACGTCGACACGCAGGCCGGCCTGCGCCATCTCGAAGGCACCCTGCGCACGCGCGAGGTGCTGCGCGAAGTGCAGCAGATCCAGGTCGTCGCCTTTCCGCAATCGGGCCTGCTGGGCCGGCCCGGCACCGCCGAGCTGCTCGACCAGTCGCTGGCGATGGGCGCCGACGTGCTCGGCGGCCTCGACCCCTGCGCCATCGATGGCGACCCGGTGAAGTCGCTCGACGTGCTTTTCAACATCGCCCACAAGCATCAGCGCCCCGTCGACATCCACCTGCACGAGCCCGGCGCCATGGGTGCCTTCTCGCTCGACCTGATCCTGCAGCGCACCGAGGCGCTGGGCATGCAGGGCAAGGTCGCCATCAGCCACGGCTTCTGCCTCGGTGATGTAGGCGCTGGGGTGAGCGAACGCGAGCGCGATGCATTGCTCGCCCGCATGGCGAAGCTGGGCGTGGTGCTCATCACCAGCGCGCCGCCTTCGCGCACCGTGCCGCCGCTCATGGCGTGCCGGCAGGCCGGCGTGACCGTGCTCGGCGGCAACGACGGCATCCGCGACACCTGGTCGCCCTACGGCAACCCCGACATGCTCGAGCGCGCCATGATCATCGGCCTGCGCTACAACCTGCGCCGCGACGACGAGATCGAAGTGGCGCTCGACACCGTCACCCACTCCGGCGCGCGCGGCTGCGGCTTCGAGAACTACGGCCTCGTGCCCGGCAACCGCGCCGATCTCGTGCTGGTCGACGCGCAGACCGTCGCGCACGCCGTCGTCTCGCGGCCGGTGCGCAAGCTGGTGGTGGCGGGTGGGCGCGTCGTCGCGCGCAACGGCATGCTGAGCGCCGATCTGGCGGCCTTGTGAAGGCGGGGGGCAAGCACGACGGGGGCATCGCCTTCGCGATCGTCATCGTGCTGGTGGCGCTGAATCTGCGCGCCTTTCTCACGTCGAGCAGCCCGCTGCTCGAACCCATCCGCACGGCGACCGGCATCGGCTTCCACGCGGTGGCGTTGCTGACGGTGCTGCCGATGTTCGCGATGGGCGCCACCTCGCTCTTCGGCGCCGCCGTCGGCCAGCGCATCGGCGCACGCGGCGGCGTCGCGCTCGGGCTCGTGGCCATCGCCGTGGCCTGTGCCAGCCGCTACGTGGCCGGCGGCGCTGCGGCGCTGCTGTGGAGCGCCGCGCTCGCGGGCGCGGGCGTGGGCCTTGTGCAGGCGCTGATGCCCGGCGTGGTGAAGCAGGCCTACCCGGCGCGCATCGGCGTGATGACGGGGCTGTACTCCGCCGCCATCATGGGCGGCGGCGGACTTGGCGCCATGGCCAGCCCGTGGGTCGCGCATGCACTGGGCGGCGACAAGGGGTCCGACTGGCACGCAGGCCTCGCGATCTGGGCCCTGCTCGCGACCTTCGCGCTGCTTTACTGGCTCAACATGCGGCGCATCGAATCCACTTCCGCCGCCGAGGCGCCGGGCCTTCGCGGCCTCTCGTGGCTGCGCTGCTTCGCGAGCCGCCGCGCATGGCTGCTGGCCGCGTGCTTCGGCCTCATCAACGGCGGCTACACCAGCCTCGTCGCGTGGCTGCCGCACTTCTACGCGCAGCAGGGCTGGACCGCGCAGCAGGGCGGCTCCGTGCTCGCGCTAATGACCGCCGCGCAGGTGGTCGCCGCGCTCGCGATGCCCGCCATCGCGCGCAGCCGAGGGCGCGACCTGCGGCCCTGGCTGGTGCTCACGCTCGTCGCGCAACTCGCAGGCTTCTGTGCGCTGACCTTCGACGCGCCCGTGCCGGCAGTCGCCATCGCCGTCGTCCTGGGCTTCGGCCTCGGCGGTGCGTTCTCGCTGTGCATGGTGCTCGCGCTCGACCATCTGCCCGACCCCGCGCAGGCCGGTGCCCTCGCGGGCTTCATGCAGGGCGTCGGCTTCATGATCGCCGCGCTCGCGCCCTTCGTCACCGGCTGGGTGCGCGAGCAGACCGGCGGCTTCACGCTCGCGTGGGCCTATCTCGCGGCGGTCGTAGTGGTGCTGCTGCCGCTCATGCTGCGATTCGATCCGCGTCGCTATGCAGCCGCCACGGCGGGCCTCTTCGTTGCGCGCGGCACCCAAGCCGGCGCACCATCTATCACCGCGCTCGACAGCGCGGCCACCAGAAAGGTCTGAACACGATGTACCAGGAACAGTTCATGCAGCGGGCGATCGCTCTCTCCGCACAAGCGCTGAGCGAGCCCGGCACCGAGCCCTTCGGTGCCGTCGTCGTGAAAGACGGCGTGATCGTCGGCGAAGGCTTCAACCATTCCGTCGCGCACCACGACCCGACATCGCATGGCGAAGTCGAAGCGATCCGCGATGCATGCCGCAAGCTCGGCACTGTCAACCTGCAGGGCTGCGAGCTCTACACCTCGTGCGAGCCCTGCGCCATGTGCGTGGCGGCGATGCACATCGCGGGCATCGCGAAGCTGTACTACGCGGCCTCGCTCGCGCAGTCTGGCAAGGCCTTCGATGGCGTGACGGTGGCGGCTCGGCATCCGATCGATGTGGATGCGCTGCGCGCCGAGGCTGGTGCGACGCTTGTGCAGCGCAGTTTGCCTGCGGAGCAGAAGATGGATCGCGAGGCAGTGGAGATTCTTTCGGACTGGGCTGCGACGCGCAAGGCTTCCTGAGCACCTGCGACAGCCGCTGGAGCGGCTGAAATACCCGCCTCGTATGCTCTCGAAAAGAACAGGTTTCGAGAACAGAAAGGGGAGGGTTCATGACTATCGAAGGTAGGGGCGCGAGCTCGGTCGCGTATGACCGAGTGGGAGCGCAAGACGAGGCAATCCGATGAGAGTTGCATTGCGCCTTGTGCTGAACGTGCTGGCCTGGGCCGTGTCGATCCCGGTCCTCAACGTCTGCATGACGGCATTGGAGCGGCATCGGATCCTTCCTGTGTCCGGGTTCGTTGCCGCAGTCGTGGCGCTCGTGCTGCTTCTCTGGGCAGTCGCGATCTACTGGCGCTGCGTTCCAAGCGCGCCGAGCATCGTGGCGCGCGTGGCCTATCTCCTGATCTTCGTGGCGGCGATGGTGCTGGTGGGCCTGGGCGCGCTCTGGGCCGCGTTCTGGACTTCGGTCTCGACCTTCGGGCTCTAGCGTCCTGCAAGAGCCCGCGCGCCGCAGTTACTTGAGCGCCGAAACGACCGCATCGAAGAACGGAACCGTTGGAATGCCGGTCGCCGTCGGGTTGGTCTGCGCTCCCCAGATGACGATCACGACCTTTTCCTTGCGGTTGATGTAGATCTGCTGGCCCATGATCCCGACCGCGAAGAATGCGCCGTCCACCGCGGACTGGCTGCTCTTGTTGGTGGGGATCCACCACATGTAGCCGTAGTCCGATGCGGTGCCGGTGCTCAGTACCTTGGGAGAGCCCGCGTCCGTGACCCATCCCGTGGGCAGCAGTTGCTGCCCGCCGGCAAAGCCGTCGTTCATGACGAACATGCCGAAGCGACCATAGTCGCGCAAGGTCGCGCTGATGCCGCCAGCCGCGAACTCGATGCCGTCCGGTGAGTCCAGCCACCAGTTGGCCTGTGCTTCCATGCCGAGCTTGGACCAGACCTTCTCGGACAGGTACTGCGCCAGCGGCTTCTTGACCGCGTTGTAGACGATCTCGCCGGCCACCCGCGCCTCACCGGTGCTGTAGTTGTACACGGAGCCCGGCGCGGCCACGCGAGGCAGCTTGCTCATGAGGTCCATGGTCGAACCCGGCTTCTGGCTGAGCTGTGCTTCCAGCAACTGACGGCGATCGGATGTGGGGTCGGTGTAGGTCTCGTTCCATTTCACGCCAGAGGCCATCATCAGCACATTGCGCACCGTGACGCCGTCGTAGGCGGTCCCCGCCAACCGAGGCACGTACTTGACCACCTGGTCGTCGAGGCTGGCGATGTAGCCGTCCTTCACCGCCAGGCCGACCAGTGTCGACGTGATCGACTTGGCCACCGACATGGACATCCAGCGGGTCTTCTGCGTGTTGCCGTACTGGTAGGTTTCGTTGGCGATCTTGCCGTCCTTCAGGATCAGCAAACCGGCCACGCGGTTGGCGGCCATGAAGTCGGCCATGCTGTAGGTCGCGCCGCCAGTCGAGAAGCTCAGCTGGGTCAACTGGGAGGCGGCCGCGGGCAGCGCGTAGGGCGTGCCGCCGGGCTCGATCGTCCGTGTCGGGAACAGCCGGTCGGTGTTGCGGTACGTGTTGACGGCGAGATCCGGAGACAGGGCGCCGTCGTAGATCTGGCGGACCGTGCCGATGGGCTCCGAGGCATGCGGATAGCCGCTGCCGCTGCCCGGATTGCCGCCGCCACTGGCAGGGGGAGGTGCCGCGACGATGGGCAGGACCGCACCGCCTCCACCACCACCTCCGCCGCCTCCACCACCGCAGGCCGCCAGCAGCACTGCGGCTGCAATCAGCGAAACCGACAACGCGGCACGCACCGGGCGCACAACGACAAACACCCTCCGGACACCTTGATCCACGCGAATCTCCTCGTCTGTTTGTTGGTGATGGCACCTGCGCGCCATGGGCAAGGCATTGCACCTTGCCGCCGCGGATGATCGCACTCATGCGCTCCGGCACCAAACCTGCCGTCGGGATTCACGACGATGTTGTTACTCACCACTCCGCCAGCCTCTGAATAGAGTGACCTCACGGCGCCACTTGAAGTGCGCCAAGAGGAGCTGGCAATGTTCATCACCAGAAGCAGCGATAGCGGCAGCGGCAGCGCGACCAAGCCGTCTTCAGCTCGCGTCGCGCGTGCGCTCGAAATCCATCGAAGCGTGGCGGCGTGCAACGCGCACATCGCGCGCGGCGGCGACAGCACACACGCACTCACCGCAGCGCTGATGCTGCCTTGCTACAAGGCCGAATTCCGCAACCTCGCGCTCGCATTGACCTCGGACGAGGAGCGCGAACTTAGGTACGCGCTCGATGCGCTTTGCGATTGCGCCACATGAAGAAGAGAACCTTCGCGCCAATTTTCGGCGCTCGAGGTTTCATTCCGAATGCTTGCGCGGCTTGCGGAATTACAGAGTTGGATTGAACGGGATTCCACTCGTAGCGGCAAACATGCCGAGCGCCCAGACTCCGCTTCCCCGGCCGGGAAGTCATTTCATGGAAGTCATTTCTCTTGAAAGGAGTTGGCAATGGCGGAAAAGCAGAAATTCACCATCCTCTCGTTCGTTGGCGGTGGCATACGGGGCCTGATGTCGGTCACCATCCTGAACAAGCTGTACACGAAGTACCCGCAGATCATCGACAACACCGACCTCATCGCCGGATGCTCGACGGGCTCGATCATCACCAGCGAACTGCTCGCGGGAACGAAGCCGCAGGACCTCATCACCTTCTTCACCACGAAGGAGATCGACTTCTACAACAAGATGAACACGGATCCGAACGTGCCCGCGTACTCGATCGACGAGGTCTTCGCCTCGCAGCTCAAGTTGCACCCCACGGCGAAGGTGTCCGACCTCGGGCGCTGCGCGCTGTTCGTGTCGTTCAACGTCGGCGGTGCCGGGCTGAAGGACGGCGTGAAAACGCCGACGCCGTGGGAGCCGGTCATGTACACGAACATGATCGCGGACCACGGCGACGTGCTGGTCGCAAAGGCGGCCACGTCCAGCGGCGCGATGCCGGGGCAATTGGGCTCGTACGAAGGCAACATCGATGGCGCCTTCTTCAACCACGATCCGACGGTTGCCGCCATCGCGCTGGCCGTGAAGGCCGGGTACGCGCTGGAGGACATCACGGCCATCACCATCGGCACCGGCCTCATGTACGACTGGATCGTGAGCGACACCCACAACTGGGGCGCCAACCAGTGGATGACCGGTACGCCCAATCCGTTCAACGTCACGCCGCCCTTTCTCATGAACCAGTCCACGCCCGGGCCGGTGCTCGACGCGAGCCTCAGCGGCACGTCGGCCCAGATCATGCCCATGCTCGCCGGATTCCTGCTGGGCGACCGCTACGCGAACGTGAACCCGACGCTGCCCTTCTTCATTCCGGAGAACACCACCTACCCGCAGGCCATCGACCTGTTGCAGTCCAAGGGCAAGTCGGCCGACACCGCGAAGGCCGAGGCGCTGCTCCAGGCCTACTGGGTGAACCACTCGCTCGGTCCCGTCACGCCCCCCGCACACGCCTCCGCCAATCGCGCGTGAGCGGCACCCCCGAACGCATTCCCGAAACAGGAGGAACGATGTCGATCACTGAAGAGAACACTGCCGAAGCAGCCGCCGGCGTCCTGGACTCGCAGGACCTCGGCCCGCATGTCATCCAGCAATTGCTGCCCACCCGCTACGTGCTCGATGTGGACGGCGGCAGCACGAAAGAAGGCACCGCGGTCATCTCATGGACGCGCAAGTCGGACAAGGGCAGCACCAACCAGCAATGGATGTTCGTTCCCGCCGGAGGGAACAACCCGGGATGGTGGTATCTGCAGACGAACATGGGCACGGGCCTCGTGATGACCGTGGTACCCAAAGGCATTGTCCCGGTGCCTCCACCCACACCCATCGTGATGATGAGGAAGGGCGCTGTTGCCGACAGCAGCCTGCAGCTCTGGTGCCTGCTGCCCACCGAGAAACTCGGCTACTGGTACATCCAGAACAAGAGCGGTGCGAGCAACTCGGCGACGCCGATGATCCTCACGCTCGACGGCGACAAGACCGCTGCGCGTGCAGTGCTTGGCGCCATCAGCTTCACCGGGTTTGAGACTCAGGCCTGGGGGTTTGCACCGGCGTAGTCGCAGCAGCACGCAGAGCAGTCAGTCCCAGGCCGGCGATAGACCGGCCGGGTCTGTCAGGCGCTCATTGCGGTCGAGCGCCGCGATCTGCGCCATATCGGCGTCCGTCAGCTTCAGCTGCAGCGCCTTCAGGTTGCCCTCGAGGTTCGCGCGCTTGGTGGACGACGGAATCACCGCGTAGTCCAGCTGCATCGCCCATGCCAGCACCACCTGCGCGGTGGTTGCGCCGTGCGCCTTGGCAATCGCCTCGATCACCGGGTCGTTGATGACCTTGCCGTAGGCCAGCGTCATGTAAGAAGTGATGTGGATGCCGGCGCTCTTCGCGAAGTCAGCCACCTTGCGGTTCTGCAGGTAGGGGTGCAGCTCGATCTGGTTGGTGGCGATGTTCTGCGCGCCCACGGCCGCGATGGCTTCCTTCATCAGCGCGATGTTGAAGTTCGACACGCCGATGTGCTTGGTGAGCCCCTGCGCCCTGGCTTCGGCCAGCGCGCCCATGAACTCGGCCACCGGCACCGCGTTGCCGGGCGAGGGCCAGTGGATCAGCGTCAGGTCGACGTGGTCGGTGCGCAGCTTCGCGAGGCTGTCCTTCAGGCTGGGCACCAGCTTGCCCTTGGCGTAGTTGTCGGTCCAGATCTTCGTGGTGATGAAGAGGCTCTCGCGGGCCACGCCGCTTTCGGCAATCGCCTGGCCCACCTCGGCCTCGTTGCCGTAGATCTGCGCCGTGTCGATGGTGCGGTAGCCCACGTCGAGGCCGTTCTTCACCGAGTCGATGACCACCTGACCCTTCAGGCGGAAGGTGCCGAGGCCGAAGGCGGGAATGGGGTTCTTCGTGACGTTCGTGTTCATGGTGTTGTCCTTGTGCGTTGAAAAGAGAAGAAGAAAGAGAGAAGAGGAAAGGGACGCTCAGTGCCCGACCGGCACCGGCCCCGAAGCCCGCACCGGAATGCCGGCACGGCGGTCGAGCGTTCCGCTCCATTGCGTGAGGGCCAGCGACACCAGCACAACGAGTGCGCCAATCCACGGCGTGTGCATCAGCCCCAGGTGGGTCACGATCAGGCCCCCGGCCCAGGCCGCGCCGGCAATGCCCAGGTTGAAGGCCGCGATGTTCAGGCCCGAGGCCACGTCCACCGCCTGCGGCGTGAAGCGCTCGGCCTGCTTCACCACGTACACCTGCAGCCCCGGCACGTTGCCGAAAGCCACCGCGCCCCACATCAGCACGGCCAGCAGCGCCAGCCACTTGTGCGGCGCCGCGAAGTTGAAGAGCAGCAGCACCGCGGCCAGCAGCGCGAAGATGATCTTCAGCGCCGGAATCGGGCCCTTGCGGTCGGCCAGCTTGCCGCCCCAGATGTTGCCCACCGCCACCGACACGCCGTAAACCAGCATCACCCAGCCCACGGCGCCGGCGCTGAAGCCCGACACCTCCGTGAGGATCGGCGCGAGGAACGTGAACGGAATGAACGAGCCGCCATAGCCGATGGCCGTCTTCGCATACACCAGCAGCAGGCGCGGCTCGGCCAGCACCTTGGCCTGCTGCGCCAGCGAGGCCGGCGGCGTGTGGCGGATGTTGCCGGGCACGAAGACCCAGCTGCCGACGAACGCGACCACGCCCAGGGCAGACACGGCCAGGAAAGTCTCGCGCCAGCCGAAGTGCTGCCCGATGAACGTGCCCAGCGGCACGCCCGTGACCAGCGCCACCGTGAGGCCCGTGAACATGATCGCGATGGCGCTCGCCGCCTTTTCCTTCGGCACCAGGCCGGTGGCAATCGTCGAGCCGATGGAGAAGAACACCCCGTGCGCCAGCCCCGTGAGCACGCGGGCGGCAATCAGCGATTCATAGCTCGGCGCCTTCCACGCCAGCAGATTGCCGAGCGTGAACAGCGCCATCAGCCCGAGCAGCAGCGCCTTGCGCGGCAGCTTGCCCGTGAGCGCGGTGAGCACCGGCGCGCCGATGGCGACGCCCAGTGCATAGAGGCTGACCAGCAGGCCGGCGGAGGGGAGGCCGATGTTGAGGTCGGCAGCGACTGTGGGGATGAGGCCAACGATGACGAACTCTGTCGTTCCGATGGCGAAGGCGCTGAGGGTTAGCGCCAGTAGGGCGATGGGCATGAGGGCACTCCTTCTTGGATGGGAGGAGTGTCTTGCGACTATCCTTGCAGATAAATGGGAGATCTGGCAGAAGATAGTTGCGGTTAACTCAAGAGTAGATCGCTCGGGACGGGTGGCAAAGAGTCGGTCGACAAAGGTCGCGTGCGACTGGCAGGGTTACCCGGGAAACGAATGCGAAGCATCTGTTGCGTATCGTTTTACTGTGTTAATCTGCAGTGGTTCTGCCTCCACGGCATCACCGTGGTGGTTGCTGAACGGCGAACCTCGGCCAGAATGTGCCACGTGCCCTACGGTGGCGAGCACATCGAACAGCGCCTCGCCGTGGGATGTGCTTTACGAAGCCGCCCACGCCCGGTGCCTCTGCCAGGTACAACCCTCCGTCCCCGAATTCACTTGGGGGGTTGGTCGAAGCTGTGACGGCGATCGCCAAGACGGAGATGCGGAGTTCGGGATCGAGGTGCGCGTCGAAGCTAGTTTTCGGCGTGAGCCGCCAGCTAGTAAGCCGAAATCTTCGCCAATGACGTTGTTTATCAAGATCAAGGGCTATGGAGTGAAACTTATGTTGATGGCGGTATTGGTTGCCTCCACGGCATCACCGTGGTGGTTGCTGAACGGCGAACCTCGGCCACAATGTGCCACGTGCCCTACGGTGGCGAGCACATCGAACAGCGCCTCGCCGTGGGATGTGCTTTACTAAGCCGCCCACGCCCGGTGCCTCTGTCATGCAGCTGGAAGGGGACTTCGTAGTAGCCAGCATGCCGCGACTTCATGGCTAAACCTGCCATTGAAGTCATTGCTTCATCTACAGCGCTCAACGCTGCGTGGAAGCGTGTCTCTCGTGGAAAGCTTGCTGGGCCTTCGGCGTTCCGATTGGGCATAGACGGCGAGTCTCTGGAGTCATTCGCTCAAACTCTTGAGACGCACCTTATGCAACTATCTTCCCGGTTGCGTAGTGGGCAATTTAAGTTTGGTTCCCTCCAGCCCTTCCTCATACCGAAGAGCGATGGAAAGAACCGTCTGATCTGCGTCCCCAACGTTGGTGATCGCGTCGTACAGAGAGCCATTCTTGACTACCTTACTCCCAAGAATGGGGGATGGCTGGCCAATGGCGTTAGTTTTGGTTTTGTCCCTGATTTGGGTGTGCCAGACGCCGTCAAGCTGGCAGTCAAATATCGAGGGACGCGGCCGTGGGTATTTAAGACGGACATCACTGCATTCTTTGATCGCATCGACAGAAAGCAACTTCTAGATCGTGTGCGATCACAGTTGCGGCAGAGGAGCCTCCATCCACTGATCGAGTCGGCAATTGGCTGCGAAATCCTGGCTCAGAGCGAGAGGATGCGAAAGAGCCTAAAAGCAATGGATATCCGAGAGGGGCGAGGTGTTCGACAAGGAATGCCTTTGTCGCCATTCTTTGCTAACCTTGTGCTTGCACCATTCGATCGAGCGTGTACGGAAAGAGGGCTGGCCGCCATACGATATGCGGACGACTTAATCTTCTTCGCAGCATCCCAAGTGGAAGCTGTGGAGCTTCAAGAATTCTGTCTGAAGCAACTGGATGCTCTAAATCTCCAGATTCCTGCGCTTGGCACTGGCTCAAAAACTCAGATATATGGGCCTGATGAGCCCGCAGAGTTTCTCGGCGTTGAACTGCGCCTTGCCATTGCAGGGGGCTACGAGGTTGCAATCTCTCCGTCGCACATGCAGAAGATCAAGCAGCGCATCTATTCCTATGGAAATCTGCAGGAGCTTCGGATGAGAGGTCTCGATGTGACTAGGTTTGGAAATTCGTTGCGATCCTCCGTCGCAGCCTACGGCGCGACGTACTCCTATTGCAGCAACTCCCAAGACCTGCTCAATCACTTGGATTCTTGGCGAAAAGTAACGATGACCAGCATCGTCAAAGCCCTTGGATTGGACCCCGGAAAGCTAACTGCAGATCAACGCTGGTTTCTTGGAGTCGACTGAAAGCGAAGCGGCTTGACTAACCAGGGAGAGAGGTCGATGTGAGTGCTACACCTTTGCCAGAATGGAAGCAGTATCAAGAGGAGGTCGCATCTTTTTTTCGTAGCTTAGGTCTTGAAGCGGAGACTGACGTAACTGTTGAGGGAACACGCACGAAACACGCCATAGACGTACTTGTCAAAGCCCGTCGGGTTGGCTTTGACGTGGTATGGGTAGTTGAATGCAAATACTGGAAAGATCCAGTATCGAAGTTGCATGTTTTGGGTCTTCGGCAAATCGTCAATGACATTGGTGCCGATCGAGGGATTCTGTTGTGTGAGGTCGGTTTTCAGCGTGGCGCGGTGGAAGCTTCAGTTCTATCCAATGTTCATCTTTCATCGCTTGCTGACGTTAGAAATAGAACCCGCCAAGAGTTATGCGCTGCGCGAATCGGTGAGCTATACGAACGTTTCGCGACTGCACGCTACCAGTACTGGGAGATACCTAAGGGTGTTCGTATCGCAATGGGCCTGCGACAAGAAATTGCCTACTGGTACTCTGGATCCGCGGTGCTTCAGTTTGCAGATGACCTCCTCGCAAAATCGCTCCGAGGTATTTATCCAATATCGGACGTAATGATGCCGGGGCCTGATGGTCCAAGCGTGCCTACGTTCTCTTCAGCGGAAGAGGTGATTGAGATCCTAGATCCGATGATGTGTGACCTTGAGAAGAGGTTGCAAGCGTGCTTCGACATTCGAGACCGATGGAGAGAGATCGAACACCAACGGTCATAGTGGGTTTGTTGCAGTGTTTGTTGACGCGTAAGAGTCCGGTCGTTCCGCTTGGGAAACTAGATCCGGTGACAGCCTACTTGGATCTTGATTTCTGCACTTTAGGAGTTGACCGTCGTCGATATACTGCGCCGTCGCGCAAAAAAAAGCGCGATCGGGTTTGGAAGCCCGCCAAAACCCCTGCGACGAGAGCCGCAGGAACCGCACATGGTCTGCGGCTTTTTCGTTCGCGCTGCTTTTTTAGGCGGCTCGAACGGGAGGGCGCGAGCCCTGCCGGTTTCTCTTCAAGGGGTTTTCCGGTCTTCCAACCTGTTCGAGCTGCCGCCATCGTTTGGAAGCGGGGGCGGTGGCTGTAGCAAACCAAAATCCCTTGGGAGGCCTTTCATGGCTGCATCTGCTCACGCGTCAGCACAATCTCGTGCTCCAGACCCCGCATCCCCCAACCTCGACGACCTCGCCCTACAAGCCTGCGACGACGCCGAAAACCTCAACGACGTGATGCGCGCCTACGCCGCGCTCAGGAAGCTCGTCGACACCAGCGCCCTGAGCGACAGCGAGGAACTCACCCCCAGCCGCACCGAACTGAGCGCCTTGCTCGGTGTGCTCAACGACGCGCTGACGGCGCGCATCGATGCCATCAACCTCGCGGCCGGCGCGGTGCGCGAAGCGCTGCAAGTGCGCGAGCCAGGCCTCGCGTGAGGTAGCGGCGAAGAGGCGATCAATCGACGAGTCAGCCCCACCACGCTGCCTTCGAGACAGATTGACCTCAGCCGCAAGACCATGACGCATGATGGCGGGCCACCCCGGTAACCCCCAGTCATGCAACGAACCTTGATGCGCGCATTGGCGCTCTGCTGCGCTTGCGCCGCCTTGATGGTGGCGGGCGCATGCACCTCGACGCTCGAGAGGCCGCCCGCTGCCGCGGATGCGGCCACCTATCCGGCCGCTTCGTGGCAAGCTATTCCTGCATCGTCCCTGAGCGATGCGTGTCGGCGCGACCTCGATGCGGCGCGCGACTACCTGCATACGCTGGACTCCACCGCCCTCATGGCTGTGCAGGACGGCCGCGTGCTGTTCAGCTACGGCCCCGTGCAGACGGTCAGCATCGTGTTCTCCGCGCGCAAGAGCGTGTTGTCGATGATGTACGGCAAGTACGTGGCGAACGGCACGATCGATCTCGACCGCTCTCTTGCCGACCTGGGCATCGACGACATCGGCGGCCTGCTGCCGGTCGAGCGCCAGGCGCGCGTGCGCGACCTGCTTTCGGCGCGCTCCGGTGTCTATCACGCGGCAGCCAACGGTGGCGACGATGCGTCCGCCGCACCGGCACGCGGGTCACAGAAGCCCGGAAGCTACTTCCTCTACAACAACTGGGACTTCAACGCGGCCGGCACGGTGTTCGAGCAGCTGACCGGACGCAGCATCTACCGGACGTTCGCGGACGACCTCGCGACGCCCCTTGCGCTCGAAGACTTCGACCTGGCCCGCCACAAGCGAAGCGGCAATGCCAGGCTGTCGCAGCACCTGGCCTACCCCTTCTTCCTGTCCACCCGCGACATGGCGCGGCTGGGCTACCTGATGCTGAAAGAGGGCAACTGGCGTGGGCAGCAACTGATTCCGGCCGACTGGGTCAGGCAGATGACGCAGCAGCGAACGCCCTCCACGGACATGCATCCGCCGCACACGGCTCGCCGGGGCTTCGGGTATGGCTACCTTTGGTGGCTGCTGGAAGAGCCTCCAGGCTCGCCGCTGAGCGGCGCCTACATGGCCTGGGGCGTCCATGGCCAGTACATCCTCGTGATTCCGAAACGGCAGATGGTGGTTGCGCACAAGCGCGAGGTGCCGGTGGCGGGCAACTGGAATGTGAGCTGGGTCGCGCCGAAGGACTTTCTGCGCGCGGTCCGCATGATTGCGGCTGCTCCCTGTCACTGAGTGAAGGCTGAGTGAGGGCTGAGCGAGGGCTGAGCTGCGAGGGTGACGCTGAGGGGCCTTCAATTCCCTTGCAGCATGAAAGCGTCTTGGCGCACGTCTACCGCTTGAAACCGGGAATCGGGACTGGGTTGCAGTCCGGCAGTTTCAGGCCCTCGACGTCCGGGTAGAGCTGGAGCGAGGCGAAATCGTTACTGTCATCCAGGCCATTCACGGGTGACCTGTACCCACGAGCGACGGTGGTAATCGGAAGCTCGGTTTTCAACAGCATGCGCAGCGCTCTCGCTGCATTGGCTGCACGCTGCTCAGCCAACGCCTTTGCCTCGTGTGGCGCCGCACCGGATGCCCCGACCTCGATCGAGGCACGCGTGTACGTGGAGAAATTTGCATAGGAGCGATCCAGCCATTGGGAAAGCTTGATGACCTGCGATCGATCCAGTGCCGCTGAGTTTCCCTCGAAACTCAGTTGTGTCTGCACGATATAGCTGCATGCTGATGCTTGGCAGACAGTCAGCGCTACGGACAGCAAGGCGATGCATTTAGCCTTCATAAGGCTCACCCCATACACCAATCAGCGCGGGCCAATGGCCGAAGAAATCGACCATCGGGCCGTCGTAAGGCAGCACCCTTCCACCAGCGGCCGGTGGATCACCGACCAAGACAACTCTGCGCATATCCTGAAACCTCCCTTGCTGAGTCGGGGAGTTGTAGAAGGATGCGCGTGTTGACACTGTGGACCAATGTCAACCGGCTACAGATTTTTCACGCTGGCTGGAGTTTTTGAATTCGAAGATGCGCCGCGTGCTGACGCGGTTCAAATCTTCCCTTCGAGCAGGTCGTGTTCGAGCTGGTCAGGATCGTCAGGCGGCCGCCCCGTCTGGCGGGCCCTCGCCACGATCTTTCATCTCCCCCAGCATCCACTCCCGAAACGCCACGACCCGCGCATCCTCGCTGCTCCCCTGCGGACACACCAGGTAGTACGCATACGGCTGCGCCATGCGCACGCCGACGTCGAACAGCCGCACCAGCCGCCCCTGCGCCAGGTCGCCCGCGATCATGTCCAGGTCGGCCAGCCCCACGGCGCCGCTTTCGAGCACGGCCTGCACCACGAAGCTCGAATCGGTAAAGCCCACGAGCCGGCTGTCGTCGATGTCGTTGCTGTCCACGCCGGCCGCGGCCATCCACATGCGCCAGTCGGGCCAGGTCATGGTGTCGGTCTTCCAGTCGACAAAACAGAGCGTGAGGTTGTGGCGCAGCAGGTCGCGCGGCTCGTTCAGCGGCGGCCCGGTCTCGATGAGCCTGGGGCTGCACACGGGCACGATGAGGGTGTCGAACAGCCGGTCGGCGCGCGCGCCTTCGTAGCTACCGGTGCCGAAGCGGATGGCAATGTCGATGTCGTCGGCCTCGAAGTCGCGCAGCTCGTCGGCGATGTCGAAGCTCAGCTCCAGCCCTGGGTTGGCGGCCCTGAATTTCGGCAGCCTCGGCAGCAGCCAGTTGGTGGCAAAGCGCGCGCTCAGCGACACGCGCAGGTGCGCCGCGCTGCGCGTGAGCTTGCGCGCGCGGCCGGCGGCGCGGTGCAGGCTGTCGAGTGCGTCGGCGGTGGCCTCGAACATCACGGCGCCGGCGGGCGTGAGCTGGATGCTGCGGCTGGTGCGCGTGAAGAGCACCACGCCGAGCTGGTCTTCGATTTCCTTGATCTGGTAGCTCACGGCCGCGGGCGTGAGCCCCACTTCGTCGGCCGCGCGCGTGAAGTTCAGGTGCCGCGCGGCCGCCTCGAAGGTGCGCAGGGCGCGGGTGCCGGGGAGCATGCGGCTGTTGCCGTTGCTGCTATTGCTGCTGCTGTTGTTCGTCATCGGCGTGGATGCCATCGATCTTCAAGCTCCGTTTGACGGTTCGTTGAGAACTACTCGTTTCTCATCGCGGGGCGGGCGCGGGACGATCGGGCCAATCAAGAAACCATGGATTGATTGGAGCAATCGGATGTCTGCCAGCCTGAACCCGCGCGACGCGCGCCCTGACGATGAGGGCGCTGCTGTTGTTGTTGTTGATGTTGTCGGTGTCGCCGCGACGGAGAGAAACAAGGACCCCCTGCATTGGCCCGCGCGCATGTGGATCGCGCTGCTCATCTTCAGCGGCGTGATTCTGCTCGATGGGCTCGACATCTCGATGATCGCGGTGGCAATCCCCGAGATCCAGCATGCCTTCGGCATCGGCGCGGCCACGGCGCAGTGGCTGGTCAGCGCGTACATCCTGGCCTTCGGCGGTTTTCTGCTGCTGGGCGGGCGTTGTGCCGATTTGTTCGGCCGCAGGCGAGTGCTGGTGACGGGGCTGGCGGTGTTCGCGCTGGTGTCGGTGGGCGGCGCCTTCGCCACCGACGCGGGGTTGCTGATCGTCTCGCGTTTCGTCAAAGGCATGGCGGCGGGCTTCACCGGGCCGGCCGCGATGTCGCTGCTGACCACCACCTTTGCCGAAGGGCCGGCGCGCAACAAGGCCTTCGGCATCTTCAACCTGTTCGAGGCCTCGGGGTACTCGTCGGGCCTGCTCATCGGCGGGCTGCTGGCGGCGCTGAACTGGCGCTACATCTTCGTGCTGCCGATTCCGGTCGCGGTGCTGCTGTTGCTCGCCGCGCTGCGCTACCTGCCGCCCGATGCGCCGCGTGTGAAAGGAGCGCAGCGGCCGCGACTCGACATCGGCGGCGCCGTCACGCTGGTGGCGGGCATGCTGCTGATGGTGTTCACCGTGGTGTCGGTGGAAGAGGCGGGCTGGTCGTCGCCGCGCACCCTCATCGGCTTCGCGGTGGCCGCGGCGCTGCTGGCGGCTTTCGTCGTCATCGAACGCACGGTGAAAGAGCCGCTGGTGCGGCTGGGCATCTTCCGCAACCGCGCACTGGTGGCCGCCAACATCAGCGCCGCGCTGCTGTACGGCGGCGCGATGGGCTTCCAGTTTCTGATCGCGCTGTACCTGCAGAACATCCAGGGCTGGAAGCCGTGGCAGATGGCGCTGGTGCTGCTGCCGGCCGGGCTGATGGTGGTGGTGATCGGCCCGAAGATCGGCGCGCTCATCAGCCGCTTCGGCGTGACGCGCGTGCTGATGGTCGGCCTGCTGGCCTTCGTGCCGTGCTATCTGCTGATGCTGCGCATCGGGCCCGAGCCTGATCTGTGGGGCGTGCTGCTGCCGGCTTCGGTGCTGTGGGGGCTGGGGTTCGCGCTGAGCATCTCGGCGCTGATGGTGGCGGGGACGAACGGCGTGGCCGACGATGAGCAGGGGCTGGCGGCCGGGTTGCTGAACAGCTCGCTGCAGGTGGGTGGGGCTTGCGGGTTGGCGGTGCTGACTGCGGCGATTGGGCCTGGGACGGAGTTGGGGATGCTTTATGCGGGGGTGTGGGTGATTCTTGGGTTTGCCGTGTTGACGTTGGTGGCACAGGGGGTGGGCCTCAAGCGGAGTTAGTCGACCTGCAGGGCAGGTCGACCCGTCTTGCATCAGCGCTCCAAACCATCCGGTCGGCCGGGATTGCACCCTGGCAGCTTCGAGGTCTTGAGGTTCGGATAAAGCTGTATCGCCGCGAAGTCGTTGACCTCAGGGTCTGTACTCTTTCTCTCTCGGTAGCTATGCGAAAACTGCTCGACCTCGATGGGCACGGGAAAGAGGCCCGTCAACGCACGCGTCGTGTTGTCGGCTCGCATTCTTGCGAGCCGCATCGCGTCTTCCGATGTTCTGCTCGGCAACTTGACAGTCGCTCCAGCTTCTACGCCGGCACTTTCATAAATTGCGAACATCGCGTCGGCACGACTGACCCAACCCGTCAGCCGTTCGATCTGGGCCTGATCGAGTTCAGCAGAACCATCTGCAAACGTCAAAGTGATCTGAATGATTCGCTGACATGCCGCGACGTGGCTGCAAGCTGCGACCAGAGTCAGTATCAGAAGCCACTTAGCTCGCATAGAAGACCTCACCCCACACAACATAGCCGGCAATACTGTCCGCGTTTCTTTTCATTCCCGCTGGGTCGCGTCTTGCTGCCGCACGAGATTGGCTCAAGTGATAAATCGTATCGAGGCTGCTAAAAGTGTCGTCGAAGTGCGTTACTTCGTGGATGAGCGTCGAGAGCTGTGAATCATGAGTTGCGGAAAGGTCTCGCAGATCGCAAAACGGGATATTGATTGCGATGGTTCGCGTTGCAAGATCCGGCTTGCAAACCATTGCAATCGTCTCATCGTCATACTTGGGCACGATGCAGCTGAGCCCTTTCCCTTCAGGCGTAAGCCGAATGAAGTTCTTGCAGGTCATCCCTTTCAGCACGCTTTCGCACGATGCCAAGCCTTTCCGTAGGTATTCCCGCATTGAGTGGTCTGCGACACCAAACCACTCTTCTACCCTCGAAATGTCATCGGCATCCCAGCGTTCCAACTCGGGGAGGCGCTTCTGCGCAATGAGATAGATTGCCTTGTCTCGCAATTCCAGCATCTTGTCGCAGAACTGCTTGTTGGTCATGTTGGGGCAGATTTTTTCCGTCTGCTCGGCTTCGCGAGGATGCTTGACGACGGCATCAACCAGCTTCTTGCTTGCAGCAACCGTCTCGGGATCTCCAGAAAACCATCCTGGCGATGCGATCAGATTGCTGTTCAAACCCGCGTGCGCGGTGTGAGCGCCGTCGTCGTACTCTGCTGAATGCGGCTGCGCGGAGATGATCGGTTGGGGGGCCGGGCATTGGCACACGACTACGTCGCCCTCCAGTGCTATCTCCGCTATGAACTGCGGACGCCGTGGCCCTCCGGCCTTGGCGATGATGCCAATGCCGTTGCAGCCTTCGCAGTAGGCCCTGCCTCCGATCAAGGCGACTCGATGGCCGTGCATATCGATCATCGGGCCGTCGTAAGGCAACACTCGGCCGCCGGTAGTCGGCGGATCGCCGACTACGAGAAATTTGCGCATCATCCTGAAACCTCCCTGTTGTGTCCGGGAGTTGTAGAAGGATGTCAGTGTTGACACTGTGGACTAGTGTCAGCCGGCTAGAAATTTTTCACGGGCATCGGCGTTTTGATTGGAAGAACGCGTCTCTTTATGTGGCGCTTTTTCCTCATCGCGGCGAAGGCGGCTTGTAAAGCGGGTCGTCCCTTTGACAAGGGCATTCGTGGGGGCATGCCGGCAGGAATTCGACGTCCACGCCAAGCACACTTTGCTGCTTCTCTCCTCTTAGGTTCTTTGACGAAGAAGGCGCGACCACGTGGGACCGCTCAGGGAGCCGGACCTTCGCCTCTTCGAGTCCAAGGTTGTCCCTGAGAACACGGGCGACGTTGTGTGCACGTTCCATTCCCAGGCTATTGGATGGATGCTCCCCGGGCTCGGTCATCGCGTGGAGGGTGATGGACCCATGGTTCGGATACATCACCCGAAGATCCGCCATCCAGTGCGCCAGTTTCGACACCCGTGCGGCGGACACAGAGGCGGAGTTCTTTTCGAAGTACACGTAGGCGGCCTTGATCGGGCTGCATGCGTGAGCGAAGGAAGCGGCCGACATCGCTAGGGCGACAGGCAAAAGCCAGAAGCCGGATTTGCACGCTGCAGGACGGTGCCTGCGACTCATGCCGTGAAGTTCTCGATCCATTCAGTACCCCTGTTGAGTTGATGACCCGAGAGGTGTACGCGCCAACGCCGGAAATCACTGTTGTCTATCGTCAATCCTCCGCTCGTATTTCACGGCCCGACTCGCATTCGATTTGTGCGGGCCTTACCCCCACAACAAAAAGGTGAAATCCCCCCGCTGCATCCGAACCCCTCTCCAGTGCGTAAACGCCCCAGCAGCGAGGAGCTGCTGCCGTCCGTCTACCCATCTACAACCAGGAGAACCCTCATGCACACCACCCGTCTCATCGCCGCGCTCGGCGTCGTCCCGGCCGCTGCCGTGCTCGTCACCGCATGCGGCTCGATGTCTTCAGGCTCCATGGCCCCAGCATTCAACCAGTCGAGCCTGCCGCCGACGATCCAGGTGCCGGCCGGCAACAAGGTCGCCATGGAAACCGTGGGCAAGGGCGACATCACCTACGAGTGCCGCGACAAGGCCAATGCGCCCGGCCAGACCGAATGGGTGTTCGTCGGCCCCGACGCCAAGCTGTGGGACCGCGGCGGCAAGCAGGTCGGCAAGTACTACGGCCCGCCGGCCACCTGGGAGTCGAACGATGGCTCGAAGCTCACGGCCACGCAGTTGGCGGTGGCGCCTTCGGGGCCAACGAGCCTGCCGTTCCAGCTCGTCAAGGCGAATCCGGCCGTGGGCACCGGTGCGATGACGGGCGTGACCTATATCCAGCGCGTGGCATTGCAAGGCGGTGTGGCGCCGGCGAATGTGCCGTGCACGCCGGCCACCAAGGGCCAGAAACAGGTCGTGCAGTACCAGGCCGACTACATCTTCTGGAAGGCGTCCTGAGCGCAGGGGGCGGTCAGGCCTGCGTGGCGCCGGTCTTCCTGCGGGCGGCCACGGCCGAAGCAACACCGATCGCCCCCACCAGCAGGCACACCGCAAAGATCACCCCGCGCGTCTGCGTCGCATCCGCGAACGCGCCCACGATCAGCCCGGCCAGCGGTTGCGTCAGGTTGTTCAGCAGCACGATCACGCCGGTGGTCTTGCCGTAGTCCTGCGCCGGAATGATCCGCTGGCGGTGGATGCGGATGTAGATGCTGAACATCTTGTCGAAGCCGATCACCAGCAGGAAGCCGGCCGCATAGCCCCAGTGGCTGGTGCTCGCGGCGGTGAGCAGGCCGCCGGCCAGTATCAGTGCGTAGGCGGTGACGCCCATGCGCCTGAGCGGGATCGACCCGCGAATGATCGCCAGCAGGATCGCGATGGTGGCGACGGCCCCGAGCGTCTGCAGCCCGGCGTAGTAGGTGGCCGAGCGCTGGTGCAGGCCGGTGACCATCGCGGCGGCGGATGCCAGGGTGGTGCCGAGCATCAGGTTGACGCCGGATGTGAGCATGGTCAGGCGCAGCAGTCCCGGCAGGCGCAGCACGTGGCCGAGGGCCGTGATGATGGGCTGCAGGAAGTGGCCCGGCGCGCCCTGCGGCTCGTGCAGCCGCACGGAGTTGCCGCGGCGCCAGTACGAGGTGGCGACGTCGGCCAGCAGGAAGAAGCCTGCGGCCGCGCCGACCACCGCCTGCCACGGCCACAGCGCGAACAGCGCAGCGGCCACCAGCGGGCCGAGCACGGTGCCGGTCTGTTCGGCGGTCTGCGCATAGGCCAGCACCTTGTCGAAGCCGTGCTGCGTGGCGATCTGCGGCAGCATCACTTCGCGGGCCATCACGCCCTGGGTGGTGAGCACGCCGCACACCGCCGAGAGGCCGACCAGCCAGCCGATGCCGCCCATGGCCTCGTTGGCCAGCACGCCGAGCACGCAGACCAGCGCGCGAAGAATCTGGCTGCCGCGCAGCAGCTTGAGCGGCGACACGCGGTCGCACAGCGCGCCGCAGACGGGAAACGACAGAAAGCGCGGCAGCGTCTCGGCAGCGAAGGCGTAGCCGGACCACGCCACGTCCTGCGTCACCTGGAACACCACCAGCGGCACCAGGAACAGCAGGATCTGGTCGGCGAGCCTGGAAAGGAACAGCGAGAAAAGAAAGGCCGGGAACTTCATCGCGCCGTCATGTCCCGCGCAGACCCCGAGGGGAGAAGGGTGAGAGGCGCGGTGAGGGCGGGCATGCGCTGAAGATAATCGAAACATGATCGCGCTCGACTGCTACTACAGCCTCTCCTCTCCCTGGGCCTACCTCGGCGGCCCCCAGCTTCAAGACATCGTGCGCCGCCACCACGTGCGGCTCACGCTCAAGCCCTACGACTTCCAGGCCGTGGTGCCGCAGACCGGCGGCATTCCGCTGAAGACGCGCCCCGAGCCGCGCCGCACGTACCACGCGCTCGAGCTCGCGCGCTGGAGCGACTACCTCGGCATGCCGATGAACCTGGAGCCCGCGCACTACCCGAAGGGCGCGCCCACCGATCCGAACTGGAACAAGTACCCGGGCTGGATGGTGATCGCCGCCCAGCTGCGGGGCCTCGACGCGCAACCGCTGTCGCACGCGCTGCTTCGCGCGCTGTGGGCCGAGGAGCGCGACACCTCGAAGGCCGAGGTGCGCATCGCCGTGGCCGACGAGAACGGCTACGACGGCGCCTCGCTGCAGGCGATGGAGCAGTCGGCCGAGGTGCTGGCGGTGTACCGCGCGAACAGCGCGGAGGCGGTGGAAGCGGGCGTGTTCGGCGCGCCGACCTTCATCCTGAATGGTGAGCGCTTCTGGGGACAGGACCGGCTCGCGTTTCTCGACCGGGCGCTGGACAAGTTGCGCGCGGCGGGCTGAGCGCCCTGCAAAGGCCGAGTCGATGATCGACCGTATCGTGTCGAAGCACGGAGAGGTCTTTGCCGTCATCGACTACAGGGCCGATGAAGACGTCCCGTACTGTTTCTCCGCCCGAGTTCTCGAGAACCGGTTTCCGCAAGAGCTGGTCGCGCTCATCGATGAGTACAACAGCCTCGTCGACGACGGCGTGCTTTCGCTGCTCGACGACGTCGAAGAGCAGATCTACGCCTACGGGCTGAGGTTGATCGATCTCGACGAGAAGCTGTTCTGCATCCGTCTGGATGACGAGACTTCCATGTGGTTCTTTACGAGATATCCGACGGCTGGCGGTTTCGTGTCCGACTATCCGAGAGCATCCGGATAGGTCCAGAAGGCGTCGCCGCATCGACTCAGAAGGCCGAGCGCGGCAGCAGCGCCGGTATCAGCGTGCGGTTCATCCGCTCGCGCCACCAGCGCAGCGCCTGTCCCTGCGCCCCGGTCTTCCAGGCCAGCCAGAAGGCTTCGGGAGCGCGCGGTTCCTCGGTGGGCAGCTCGACCAGCGTGCCGCGCCTGAGCTCGTCGACGATGCAGGCGCGCGGCAGGAAGCCGTGGCCCAGTCCGGCCACCTGGCAGGCGATCTTCGCGGGCATCGAGGGCACGGTGATGCGCGGCTGGCCGGCCAGCAGGCCGACGGTGCGTTCCGAGAGCGTGCGTGCGCTGTCGCCCACCACGATGGCGTTGCACTCCAGCAGGTCGCCGCGCTGCAGCGGCCGGCCCAGGCGCGTGAGCGGGTGCGTGGGCGCCACGCAGAAGGCGAAGTCGAGGCTGCCCACGGTCACGGCCTGGTAGCCGCCGCCGGCCGGGCCGTCGCCGGCGGCGATGACGATGTCGGCGCGGCCCTCGCGCAAAGCCTCCCAGCTGCCGGTGAGCGCCTCGCAGCCGATGCGCAGCCGCGTGCCGCAGCGCAGGTCTTCGAAGGCGCGGATGTCGCCGATGAGGGCCTGCGTGGGAATGAGCGAGTCGTGCACCAGGCGGATTTCCGACTCGTAGCCGGTGGCGATCTGGCGCATGCGCGATTCGAGGTCGCTCGCGGCGCCGAGCAGCCAGCGGCCTTCCTTGAGCATTTCTTCCCCGGCGGCGGTGAGGCTCACGCGCGGACCGTTGCGCTCGAAGATCAGCATGCCGAGCTGCTCCTCCAGCTTGCCCACGGCATAGGAGATGGTGGAGGGCACCTTGTTCAGATGCGAGGCGGCTGCGGCGAAGGAGCCGTGGCGCGCGATGGCATCGACGATCTCGATGGCTTCCAGGCTGAGCTTGAGCATGCGATGGCCCGTGGAGGGTGGAAAATCTATGTTCGAAAAATTCGAACGTTGAATATGAAAAGTTTCGTCGATGACGGCCTCTTGGCCCACGATGATTCGTTCCATGCCAAGGAGATTTCTCTCCGGAAGCGATTGTGAATCAGATCGAACATTCAACCAACCCATAGGAGTTTTTCACATGTCCATCAAAGCCACCCCCACCGCCGGCGCCAAGCTGCTCACCCCCACCGACCACACGCTGGTGATGATCGACTTCCAGTCGCAGATGGCCTTCGCCACGCACTCCATCGACGCCGTGAACCTGCGCAACAACGCCGCGCTGGTGGCGCAGGCGGCGGCCGGTTTCGGCGTGTCGACCATCCTCACGACGGTGGCCGAGAAGAGCTTCTCGGGCCCGATGTTCAGCGAGATCACCGACGCCTTCCCGGGCCAGAAGATGCTGGACCGCACCTCGATGAACACCTGGGAAGACGCCGCCGTGATCGAGCGCGTGAACCAGATCGGCAAGCCGCGCATCGTGCTGGCTGGCCTGTGGACCAGCGTGTGCATCGTGGGCCCGGCGCTGTCGGCACTCGACCAGGGCTTCGAGGTGTACGTGATCGCCGATGCCTGCGGCGACGTGTCGACCGAGGCGCACAACCGCGCGATGGAGCGCATGGTGCAGGCCGGCGCGCAGCCGATGACCTCGCTGCAATACCTGCTCGAGCTGCAGCGCGACTGGGCCCGCGGCGAAACCTACGAGCTGACCACCGGCATCGCGAAGAAGGTGGGCGGCGCCTACGGCCTGGGCGTGACCTACGCCAAGACCATGTTCGGCGCGCACGAAGGCTGATCGACAACACCGAGGCCGACGAGATCATGAAGCCCTATGTCCTGTCGCTCGCGCTCGGCCTCCTGGTCGGCGTGATCTACGCACTCTTCCAGGTGCGCTCGCCGGCGCCGCCGGTCATCGCCCTGGTGGGGCTTCTCGGGATCCTGCTCGGCGAGCAGATCCCGCCGCTCATCAAGAGCGTGATCAAGCCCGACGCGGTGGCCACCTCGTGGCTGCACCACCAGGTCAAGCCGCACGTGTTCGGCGAACTGCCGAAGTGCGCGCAGCCGGCGGGCGCGAACACCGCCGAGGCCCCGTCCTCCGGAAGGCGTGACGCATGAACCCGTCCGCAGACCCCAGCCGCCGGCGCCTCCTCGGAGCGCTCGGCGCCACCCTCGCAGCCCCCGGCCTCGCGGTCGCCTCTTTCTCCGACACCATGACCACCAACACCGCAACCCCAGACCTGATCCTGCACAACGGCCGCTTCACCACGCTGGACCGCGCCAACCCGGTGGCCGACGCCGTGGCCATCAAGGACGGCCGCTTCACCCGCGTGGGCCGGGCCGAAGACGTGCTGCCGCTGGCCGGCGGCGCCACTCGCGTGATCGACCTGCAGGGCAAGCGCGTGCTGCCGGGGCTGATCGACAACCACCTGCACATCATCCGCGGCGGCCTGAACTTCAACATGGAGCTGCGCTGGGACGGTGTGCGCAGCCTGGCTGATGCGATGTCGATGCTCAAGCGTCAGGTGGCCATCACCCCCGCACCGCAATGGGTGCGCGTGGTGGGCGGCTTCACCGAGCACCAGTTCGTGGAAAAGCGCCTGCCGACCATCGAGGAGCTGAACGCGGTGGCGCCAGACACGCCGGTCTTCATCCTGCACCTGTACGACCGCGCGCTGCTCAACGGCGCCGCGATGCGCGCCGTGGGCTACACCAAGGACACGCCCGCGCCTCCCGGCGGCGAGATCGTGCGCGACAGCGCCGGCAACCCCACGGGCCTGCTGCTGGCCAAGCCCAACGCGGCCATCCTCTACGCCACGCTGGCCAAGGGCCCGAAACTACCCTTCGACTACCAGCTCAATTCCACGCGCCACTTCATGCGCGAACTCAACCGCCTGGGCGTGACCGGCGCCATCGACGCGGGCGGCGGCAACCAGAACTATCCCGACGACTACGAAGTGATCCAGAAGCTCGCCGACGACGGCCAGCTCACGATCCGCCTGGCCTACAACCTGTTCACGCAGAAGCCCAAGCAGGAGAAGGAAGACTTCCTCAACTGGACCGCCAACTCCAAGTACAAGCAGGGCGACGACTACTTCCGCCACAACGGCGCCGGCGAGATGCTGGTGTTCTCGGCCGCCGACTTCGAGGACTTCCGCCAGCCGCGCCCCGAGATGGCGCCCGAGATGGAAGGCGACCTCGAAGGCGTGGTGCGCATCCTGGCGCAGAACCGCTGGCCCTGGCGCATGCACGCCACCTACGACGAGACCATCAGCCGCTCGCTCGACGTGTTCGAGAAGGTCAACAAGGACACCCCGCTGGCCGGCCTGAATTGGTTCTTCGACCATGCCGAGACCATTTCCGAGAAGTCGATGGACCGCATCGCCGCGCTGGGCGGCGGCGTGGCCGTGCAGCACCGCATGGCCTACCAGGGTGAATACTTCGTGGAGCGCTACGGCGCCGCCGCGGCCGAGGCCACGCCGCCGGTCAAGCGCATGCTGGAGCGCGGCCTGAAGGTCTCGGCCGGCACCGACGCGACGCGGGTGGCCTCGTACAACCCGTGGGTGTCGCTGTCGTGGCTGGTCACGGGCAAGACGGTGGGCGGCCTGCAGATCACGCCGCAGCGCAACCTGCTCGACCGCGAACAGGCGCTGCGCATGTGGACCGAGAACGTCACCTGGTTCTCGAACGAGGAGGGCAAGAAGGGCCGCATCCAGGCCGGCCAGCTCGCCGACCTCGTGGTGCCCGACCGCGACTTCTTCGCCTGCCCCGAATCGGACATCGCCGACACGACCGCACTGCTGACGATGGTGGGCGGCAAGGTGGTCTACGGCGCCGGTGCTTTCGCCTCGCATGACGAAGGCTCGGTGCCGCCGGCCATGCCCGACTGGTCGCCCGCGCGCACCTTCGGCGGCTATGCCGGCTGGGCCGACAAGAAGGAAGGAGCGCCGCTGCAGAAGGTGATGCGCAATGCGGCCATGTCCTGCGGCTGCGCCAACAACTGCAACGTGCACGGCCACAGCCACGCCACGGCCTGGAGCAGCAAGCTGCCCGTTGGCGACCTGAAGAGCTTCTGGGGCGCACTCGGCTGCGCATGCTGGGCGGTGTGAGGAAGATGACGATGCGCTGGACAACCACACCCCTGCTGCGCTGGATCGCCCTGTTGCTGCTGTGCGCGGCCTACCTGCAGGGCGGCCTGCAGAAGGCCTTCGACTTCCCGGCGGCCATTGCCGAGATGAACCACTTCGGCCTCTCGCCCGCCGTCCCGATGGCGATCGCCGTGATCGTGCTGGAGCTCGGCGCCGCCGCGATGATCCTCACCGGTCGCTTGCGCTGGCTCGGCGCGCTGGCCCTGGCCGGCTTCACGCTGATGGCGACCTTCGTGGCACTGCGCTTCTGGCAGATGCCCGTCGGGCAGGAGCGCTTCATGGCGGCAAACTCCTTCTTCGAACACCTGGGGCTGGTCGGCGGCTTCCTGCTCGTCGCCTGGCTCGACCTGAAGGAGCGTGCACATGTCTGATACCTCGCACGGCGCAACAGCGCCGGCTCCGCAACCCGGAGCCTTCGCGCCTCTTCGCCAGCCGGTCTTCGCGGTGCTCTGGGCCGCCACGGTGCTCGGCAACATCGGCAGCTTCATGCGCGACGTGGCCAGCTCGTGGCTGGTGACCGACCTGTCGGCCAGCCCGACGGCGGTGGCGCTGATCCAGACGGCGGCCACGCTGCCGATCTTCCTGCTGGCCATTCCGGCGGGTGTGCTGTCGGACATCCTCGACCGGCGGCGCTTCCTGATCTTCGTTCAGCTGGTGCTGGCGGCGGTGAGCGGCACGCTGCTGGTTCTCTCGCACACCGGCGCGCTCACGGTGGAATACCTGATCGCGCTGACATTCGTGGGCGGCATCGGCGCGGCGCTGATGGGGCCCACTTGGCAGTCGATCGTGCCGGAGCTGGTGCCGCGCTCCGACCTGAAGGGCGCGGTGGCGCTCAATTCGCTGGGCATCAACATCGCGCGCTCCATCGGGCCGGCGGCGGGCGGGCTCATCCTCGCGAGCTTCGGCGCGGCGGCCACCTACGGCATCGACGTGCTGAGCTATGTGTTCGTGATCGCGGCGCTGCTGTGGTGGAAGCGTCCGCCGGCTGGAGACACCGCGCTTTCGGAGAACTTCCTGGGCGCCTTCCGTGCCGGCATGCGCTACACCCGCGCCAGCAAGGAGCTGCATGTGGTGCTGCTGCGCGCGGCGGTGTTCTTCCTGTTCGCCAGCTCGGTGTGGGCGCTGCTGCCGCTGGTGGCGCGCCAGATGCTCGGCGGCAGCGCCGGCTTCTACGGCGTACTGCTCGGCGCGGTGGGCGCCGGCGCCATCGGCGGTGCGCTGGTGATGCCGCGCCTTCGCGCCCGGCTCGATGCCGACGGAATGATGCTGCTGGCCTCGCTCCTCACCGCTGCGGTGATGGGTGCGCTGGTCTTCGCGCCGCCCAAGTGGCTGGCCGTGGCGCTGCTGCTGGTGCTGGGCCTGGGCTGGATCGTGGCGCTGACCACGCTCAACAGCGTGGCCCAGTCGATCCTGCCGAACTGGGTGCGCGGACGCGGCCTGGCCGTGTACCTGACGGTGTTCAACGGCGCGATGGCGGCCGGCAGCCTGGGCTGGGGCCTGGTGGCGCAGCAGGTCGGCGTGCCGATGACGCTGGTGGCCGGCGCCGTGGGGCTGGTGGTGGCGGGCCTGGTCTTCCACCGCGTGCGGCTGCCGGCCGGCGAGGCCGACCTGCAGGCATCGAACCACTGGCCGGAGCCGCTGCTGGCCGAGCCGGTGGCGCACGACCGCGGGCCGGTGATGATCCAGGTCGAGTACCGCGTCCGCAAGGAGGACCGCCCTGCGTTCCTGGATGCGATGAAGCGCCTGTCCCTGGAGCGCCGCCGCGATGGCGCCTACGCCTGGGGCGTGCACGAGCACACGGCCGACCCGGAGCGGGTGATGGAGTGGTTCCTGGTCGAGTCGTGGGCGGAGCATCTGCGCCAGCACCACCGGGTGTCGCATGCCGACGCCGACCTGCAGAGCGACGTGCTGCGCTTCCACATCGGGCCGGACAAGCCCGAGGTGCATCACTTTCTTGCGCTCTGACTTTCTCCGGCGGCTGCCGCCGGACTTCGAGGAAAGACTTTCTTTCCTCCCTTCTTTCCCTTCACCTGACTTCACTGAAAACCATGACAACTCTCACACTGCGCGACGGCACCGAGCTCTACTACAAGGACTGGGGCTCGGGCCAGCCCATTCTCTTCAGCCACGGTTGGCCGCTCAGCGCCGACATGTGGGATGCCCAGATGCTGTTCTTCGCGGAACGCGGCTACCGCGTGATCGCGTTCGACCGGCGCGGCTTCGGCCGCTCGAGCCAGCCGTGGACAGGCTATGACTACGACACCTTCGCCGACGACATCGCCGAGCTGATCGAGAAGCTCGACCTGAAGGACGTGATCCTCGCGGGCTTCTCGATGGGCGGCGGCGACGTGACGCGCTACATCGCGCGCAAGGGCAGCGCCCGCGTGGCCAGGCTCGCGCTCATCAGCGCCGTGACGCCGTTGTTCATGAAGACGGCCGACCACCCGGTGGGCCCCGACGCCTCGCTGTTCGCGGGCATTCGCGCCGGTCTGGCCGCCGATCGCCCGCAGTTCCTGGACGACTTCAGCACGCTCTTCTACGGCACCAATCGCCCCGGCGCCAAGGTGTCGCAGGGCGTCTTCAAGCAGACCCTGCAGATCGCGCTGCAGGCCTCGATCAAGGCCACCATCGACTGCGTGACCGCGTTCTCGGAAACCGACTTCCGCCCCGACATGGCTAGGATCGACGTGCCCACGCTCGTGATCCACGGCGACGACGACCAGGTCGTGCCCTTCGAGGCCACCGGCAAGCTCGCGGCCGAGATGATCAAGGGCAGCCAGCTCAAGGTCTATGCAGGCGCGCCGCACGCCACTTGCACCACCCACAAGGACCAGGTGAACGCCGACCTGCTGGCGTTCATCCAGGGCTGATCGTCCGTGGCGTCCGCGGCGCATGCGCGGACGCCTTCTTCCCCACTCGAGACCATCTTCATGACCACGCCTCCTTCCCCTGTCGTTCAGGACAATCCGTCGAAGCACCGTTTCGAGTTCGCATCGCAAGGCGAGCGCGCGGTCGCGATCTACACCCTTGCGGGCGACGTCATCACCTTCGTCCACACCCTGGTGCCCGAGGCGCTGCAAGGGCAGGGCGTCGCCAGGCAACTGGTACTCGCGGGCCTGGCCTCCGCGCGCGAGCGTGGCCTGCGCGTGGTTCCGCAGTGCCCCGTGTTCGCCGCCTACATGCGCGCGCACCCCGAAACGCACGACCTGCTGTCCGACGAAGGCCGCGCGCTGCTCGGTCTCTGAGACGCCCGGCTTCCCGGCGCTGCAGGGGAGGGCTTGGGCCCATGGTCGCCAGGGGCGATGGCCGTGGCGATAATCCCGGGATGCGAATCCGCTTTACCAAGATGCAGGGAGCCGGCAACGATTTCGTCGTGCTGGACGAAACGCGCGGCACGCTGGGCCTCAGCGCCGCGCAATACCGCTTTCTGGCCGACCGCCACTTCGGCGTCGGCGCAGACCAGATCCTCACGGTGCGCCCTTCGCCTGCCGAAGGCGTCGACTTCCAGTACGTGATCCACAACTCCGACGGCGGCGAGGTGGAGCAGTGCGGCAACGGCGCGCGCTGCTTCATGCGCTTCGTCAGCGAACACCACCTGACCGAGAAGAAGCAGGTGCGCGTGCAGACGCTTTCCGGCGTGATCGAACCCCGCATGGGCGGCGACGGCCGCGTGACGGTCGACATGGGCGCCCCCGTCTTCGAACCCGCGCGCGTGCCCTTCGACCCCGCCGGGCTCGACCCGCAGCCCGAAGGCGCCTGGCACAAGTGGCACCTGGCCCTTGGCACCCGCGCCGGCAGCGCTATCGTTTCAGTAGCTGTGCTCTCCATGGGCAACCCGCACGCCGTGCAGGTGGTCGACAACGTCGACACCGCCCCGGTGGCCGAGCAGGGCCCGCAGATCGAGCACCACCCGCGCTTTCCGCAGCGGGTGAATGCGGGGTTCATGCAGGTGGTCGACCGTTCCAACATCAGGCTGCGGGTGTTCGAGCGCGGCGCCGGCGAAACGCTGGCCTGCGGCACCGGCGCCTGTGCGGCGGTGGTGGCGGGCATCCGCCTCGGGCTGCTGGAGCGCCGCGTGGACGTGCAGACGCACGGCGGCGTGCTGACGATCGAGTGGCAGGGGGAGGGCCAGCCGGTGCTGATGACCGGGCCGGCCGTCACGGTCTTCGAGGGAGACATCGAGGTGCCGGAGCTGCCATGACCAACTTCACGAGCAACAACAACGACGCCAACGCCATGAACCCGATCACCGAAGACGACATCGCCAACTACCTGGCGAACACGCCCGACTTCTTCGAGCGCCATGCCCAGTTGCTGGCGCAGGTGCAGCTCACCAGCCCGCACGGCAACCGTGCCGTGAGCCTGCAGGAGCGTCAGGCCGAGATGCTGCGCGAGAAGATCAAGGCGCTGGAGCATCGCCTGATGGACATGATGCGCCACGGCACCGAGAACGTCGTGATCGCCGACCGCCTGCAGCGCTGGACCAGCGGCCTTCTCACCACCCGCGAGCCGCGCAGCCTGCCGTACCGCATCGCGGTCGACCTGCAGTCGCTCTTCCTGGTGCCGCAGACGGCCATCAAGGTGTGGGACTGCGGCAGCGAATACCTCAACGAGGCCTACGCCCAGTGGGTGAGCGACGACGTGAAGGCGCTGGCCACCTCGCTGACCTCGCCCTACTGCGGGCTCAATTCGGGCTTCGAGGCCGCCAACTGGCTGCCCGAGCCGCAGGCCGCGATGTCGATCGCGCTGATTCCGCTGCGCCCCGACGCCGAGTCGCCGGCCTTCGGCCTGCTGGTGCTGGCCTCGCCCGACGCGCAGCGCTTCAACGCCGAAATGGGCACCGATTTTCTCGAGCGCATCGCCGAGCTGGCCTCGGGCGCGCTTTCGCGGCTGCGTCCTTGAAACGTCCGCGCTGGTTGCGGCGGCCCTGGCAGGTCGCGCTGGCCTGTGGGTTGGCGGTCGTGGCGCTGGTGTACGCGGCCGTCGGCGCTTTCATCTGGCGTCATTCCGAAGAACTGCTGGCGCACCCGCCGCAGCGGCAGGCCGACGCCGCGCTGGTGCTCGGCAGCCGCGCCTACCTCGACGGCAAGCCCCATCCGTGCCTCACAGGGCGGGTTGATACCGCCCTGGCGCTGGCGCGCGCCGGGCTGGTCAGGCAGCTGGCTTTCTCGGGTGGCGTGGATCTGGAGGACAGCCGCATCGAGGCCATCACGATGCAGGAGCACGCCATCGCCTCGGGATTCACCGGGCCGATGGTGCTGGAGCCTGCGTCGACCTCCACCCGGCTGAACCTGTCGTTGTCGCGCCCGCTGCTGCTGGCGGCCGGCGTGCGCAGCGTGGTCATCGTGTCGGAGCCGTTCCACCTGTGGCGCGTCGAGCGGCTGGTGAAGATGAGCGGCTTCGACAAGAGCTTCGACGTGCAGTACGCGGCGGCGCCCACCTCCTGCTGGCAGGCGCTCGGGCCGTTCTCGAAGGGCGCATTGCGCGAGCCGGCGGCCATCATCAACAATGCCGGGCATGGGTATCTCTTCTGACCCGGCTGCATCCGCTCCGACGACTTCCCCGGACTGGATCGAAAAATACCTGGAGTACGTGCGCGTCGAGCGCCGGCTCGCGGCGCGCACGGTCGAGCTCTACGCCTTCCACCTGCAATCCCTGCGCGAGCACGCCGACGAGGCGAAGCTGCCGCTGGACCGTGTGCAGACCGCCCACGTCCGCCGCTGGATGGCGCAGCTGCACAGCGCCGGGCGCGAGCCGCGCGGCATTGCGCTGGTGCTGTCGTGCTGGCGCAGCTTCTACCGCTGGCTGGGGCATGAGGGGTTGGTCGGCTTCAACCCGGTGCAGGACGTGCACGCGCCCAAGGCCGGCCGGCCGCTGCCCAAGGCGCTGGGGGTGGATGACGCCGTGCGGCTCGCCGAGCTCTACGACCCCGAGGCCGACCCGTGGACCGAGGCGCGCGACGGCGCGATCGTCGAGGTGCTCTACGGCTGCGGCCTGCGCGTGAGCGAGCTCACGGGGCTCGACGTGCGGGCGAGCAACACGGCGCGCGGCTGGGTCGATCTCGATGCGATGGAGGCCAGCGTGCTCGGCAAGGGCAGCAAGCGCCGCATCGTGCCGATGGGCGGCAAGGCGGCCGAGGCGCTGCGCGACTGGCTCGCGGTGCGCGACGATTGCCCTGGCCTGACCACGGCCCGGCTGCGCGACCCGCAGGCCGCCGGCGCGCTCTTCATCAGTGCCAAGGGCATGCGGATGTCGTCGCAGGCGGTGTGGAAGCTGCTGCGCGAGCGCAGCCTCAAGGCCGGCCTTGCGGCACCGGTGCATCCGCACATGCTGCGCCATTCGTTCGCCAGCCACGTGCTGCAGTCGAGCAGCGACCTGCGCGCGGTGCAGGAGCTGCTGGGCCACGCCAACATCGCGACCACGCAGGTCTATACGCGGCTGGATTTCCAGCACCTGGCCAAGGTTTACGACGCGGCGCATCCGCGCGCCAAGGCCCGGGAAGACAAAGACAAGTAAGCAAACACAAAAAATGAAAACCCTTCGCCTCAAACCCGGCAAGGAGCGCTCGCTGCAGCGCCGCCATCCCTGGGTGTTCGAATCCGCCATCGCGCGCGGCGGCGCCGATTCCGGCGAGACGGTGCGCGTCGAGTCGCACGACGGCACCTTTCTCGCATGGGCCGCCTTCAGCCTGCTTTCCAAGATCCGTGCGCGGGCCTGGAGCTTCGTCGAGACGCAGCGCATCGACGCGGCCTTCCTCGCCTCGCTGTGTGCCCGCGCCGTGGGCGCGCGAGGCCTCTTCGACCTGCAGAGCGACGGCGTGCGGCTGGTGCATGGCGAGGCCGACGGGCTGCCGGGACTGATCGTCGACCGCTACGGCGACACGCTGGTCGCGCAGTTCCTCTCGGCCGGCGTGGAGCGCTGGAAGGGCGTGCTGGCCGATGCGCTGCTCAAGGCCACGGGCCTTTCGAAGCTCTACGAGCGCTCCGACGCCAGCGGCCGCGAGCGCGAGGGGCTGAAGCCTGTCACGGGCTGGCTGCGCGGGGAAGGGCCGACCGAGATCGTCATCCGCGAGCACGGTTGGAAGCTCTCGCTCGACATCGCCACCGGCCACAAGACCGGCTTCTACCTCGACCAGCGCGACAGCCGCCAGCGCTTCGCCGAGCTGGCGCAGCACCGGCGCTTCAGGCGCGTGCTCAACTGCTTCTGCTACACGGGCGGGTTCACCGTCGCGGCGCTGGCGGGGCTGAAGGCGGCGGGTGCGCTGCAGGGCGCGCAGCTGGTGTCGGTCGATTCCTCGCTGCCGGCGCTGGAGCGGGCGCGCGGGCATCTGGCGCTCAACGGCTTCGAGGGGCAGGGCATCGAGACCGAGTTCCTCGATGCCAACGTCAACACCGTGCTGCGCGAGTTCATCGACCAGGGGCGCACCTTCGATGCCATCGTGCTCGATCCGCCCAAGTTCGCGCCTACGGTGGCGCATGCCGAGCGCGCATCGCGGGCCTACAAGGACATCAACCGGCTGGCGCTCAAGATCCTGGAGCCGGGCGGCGTGCTGCTGACCTTCTCGTGCTCGGGCGGCATCAGCGCCGACCTGTTCCACAAGATCGTGGCCTCGGCGGGGCTCGACGCGGGCGTGGACGGCTACATCGCCGAACGGCTGGGCGCCGCGCCCGACCATCCGATGACCATCGAATTCCCGGAAGGCGAGTACCTGAAGGGCCTGGTGGTAGTCCGGAAGCCCGCCTGAAGCGGGGCTTGACCCTGCCGCCAACGCAACTCAGTGGCATTGGCTAAACTGCCGGGCCGCGCCTTCCACGGCCCCCATTTCCTGTTTTCCGCTTCCGGAGCACTTTCCCCATGGCCCTCATTCCCGCGACCATCCTCACCGGCTTTCTCGGCTCGGGCAAGACCACGCTGCTCAAACGCATCCTGACCGAGGCCCACGGCCAGAAGATCGCGGTCATCGAGAACGAGTTCGGCGAGGAGAACATCGACAGCGACATCCTCGTGACCGAATCGAAGGAGCAGATCGTGCAGATGAGCAACGGCTGCGTCTGCTGCACCATCCGCGAAGACCTGCGCGAGGCGCTGCAAGTGCTGGCCGCCAAGAAGCGCCAGGGCCTGCTCGATTTCGACCGCGTGGTGATCGAGACCACCGGCCTGGCCGACCCCGGTCCCGTGGCCCAGACTTTCTTCATGGACGACGAGATCGCCGAGAGCTACCTGCTCGACTCGATCCTCACGCTGGTCGACGCCAAGCATGCGCCGCAGCAGCTCAACGACCGCCAGGAAGCGCGCCGCCAGGTGGGCTTTGCCGACCAGATCTTCATCAGCAAGAGCGACCTGGTGTCGGCCGACGAGACCGACGCGCTGATCCACCGTCTGAAGCACATGAACCCGCGCGCGCCGCAGCAGAAGGTGCATTTCGGCGAGGTGCCGCTGAAGGACGTGTTCGACCTGCGCGGCTTCAACCTGAACGCCAAGCTCGACATCGACCCCGACTTCCTGACGGAAGACGACCACGATCATCACGACCATGACCACGTGCATGGCGAGCACTGCGACCACCCCTCGCACAAGCACGAGGGCCATGGCCACCATCACCACGTGGACGACGACGTCAAGAGCTTCGTCTACAAGGCCGACCGCGCCTTCGATCCGGCGAAGCTGGAAGACTTCCTGGGCGCGATCGTCAACATCTACGGCCCGCGCATGCTGCGCTACAAGGGCGTGCTGAACATGAAGGGCACCGAGCGCAAGGTGATCTTCCAGGGCGTGCACCAGCTCATGGGCAGCGACCTGGGCCCGGAATGGGGCAAGGACGAGGCGCGCCAGAGCCGCATGGTGTTCATCGGCATCGAGCTGCCGCGCGAGATCCTGGAGCAGGGGCTGGAGCAGTGCCTGGTCTGAGCCTGAACTGAAGGCTTCCTGAAAAAAACGGCGCTGGCCTCCTGGGGCCAGCGCCGTTTTTCATTGGGGCAGGGCGGCTTTACTTGCCCGCGCCACCCATTCCGCCCAGCGGCTTGCCGTTGACCTTCAGGGCGCCGTCGCTGAACTCGACCTGGGCGGTGACGTCGTCGCCGTCGCGCTTCACGAAGCCGCTTTCCTCGCCCTGTTCGACCAGGCCGGCCACCATTTCAGGCGGAGGCGTCTGGCCGCTCTCGGCGCCGGTCTCGGCCAGTTTCTCGAGCCACTTCATGGGCAGCCGCGCGTGGGCCTTGAGCACGCCGCGCTTCATCATCAGCGCCGTACCCGGCAGCTGCAGGTCTTCGTCGGTCACGCCGGCCATGCCGGCCGAGTAGCCGAGTTCGGCGCGCTTGCCGTCGATCTCGACCAGCAGCTTGTCGATGCCGGCTTCGGGGGAGTACTTGGCCATGGCCTTCAGGTCGGGCGTGAGCTGCTCGACCAGCGCCTGCATGGCCGCCTGGGAGGCCTTGCTGCCGCCCTTGCCGCAGCTGTTTGCGGCGCTGGACTGCATCCAGGCGTCGGCCAGCTTCTTGTAGCCGGCGCCGTGGATGCGGCGCGCGCCGCTGGTCAGCTCGAACTTGTCGATTTTGGTCTCGCCGATCTTGCCGGTGCCCTTGAGGGTGCCGGTGGACATGTAGAGGCCGTCCTTGATGCTCGCATCGCCCACCAGGTCGATGTTCTGCAGCACGACGGCCGGCAGCGCCTTCGGCGGTTCCGAGCCGTCCTCGGCCGCTTTCTTCTTGACCGTGAACTCCAGGGAATCGAGCCGGCCCTCGCTCTTGCCGGTGGCCAGGAACCAGCCGGAACTGCTGTCCATGTCGGCCTTGGCGACGAGCTTGCCCATCTTCATGGTCACGCCGCTCTTCACGTCGTTGAAGTCGAGGCCGGGCATGCTCAGGTCGTAGCGGGCCTGGGTGCGCGCGGCGTTCACGTTCACGCGGGCCTGCAGGCCCTGCCAGTCGAGGCGGCCCTTGCCGTCCTCGGCCAGCTTGGCGGGAGCGACCGTGAAGTCGGTCGTGAAGGCGCCGTCGAAGCCGACCTTGGTGCGGGCCGACAGGGGCTTGGCCTCGCCGAAGAGCTTCTTGACCTCGGCCTGCGCCTTGGCGTCGAGCACCAGTTCGCTGTCGATGGTGGCGGCCGCCAGCGTGCCGCCGGCCAGCGGGCCGTGGTGGATGGTGTCGCGGATGGTCAGGCGCAGCTGCTTCGGCGGCTTGATGGCGGGGGTGTCGTCTTCCTCGCCGTCTTCCTTTTCCTCTTCGTCCTGGCCGGCGGTGGGCTGGCTGGCAGCCGGGCTGGCGGCGGCATCGGCCGCGCAGCCGATTTCCAGCGTGACGGTGCTGACGGCGCCCAGGAAGCCGCGTTCGTACTTGCGCTCGGTCACGCGCACCAGCGCGGTCTGCTTCGGCAGCTCGTCAAGCGCGGTGTCGTAACGGGACTTGATCTGCGAACCGGCCCACCAGGTGCTGCCGCCGTAGGCGACCGCGATGGCCGCGGCCAGGACTCCCAAAACTGCTTTCTTGTTCAAGGCTTGTGCTTTCTTCTGTCTGTCTTGCGATTGATCGGAATGATCGGATAAGCCCCCTGCGCCATATGGACAAGGGCCGGGGCCCGCGCGCCGCCCCCTCCGGCGGCGCCGGGCGATGCTAACGGAGTCGGACGGCACGCCGGAACATGTCCCGCGCCGTCGAGTTCTCTATACAATCGCGCGCCTGTTTCGCAAGCCACGTCCTGCTCCCAAGGACAAGATGTGACTTCCGGCACGGGGCGCCATACGTTTCTGGCGGGCTTTCGGGGGTATAACCCCGGGGTTCGCCACTTGGCGGGCACCCCGACAACGGGGCCCGTGCGGTCTGAAAGCCGCAAGGGGCCTCATGGGAGGAGACACCCAGTGAAAGCGCGTTCCAGTTCGTCCAAGGAGCCAGTCACCGTGAAGAAACCCGCCGCCAAGGCTACGCCAGCAACCAAGCCCGCCGTCAAGAAGGCGACGGCTGCGAAGCAGGCTGTACCTGCGGCCAGGAAGGTTTCCGGTTCCGCGACCAAGGAGAAAAGCGCGCCATCCAAAAAGCCCGCAGCACCACCGGCCAAGGCCGCGACCGCTGCGACAAAGAAGTCCGCCAAGCCTGCAACTGCCGCCACCAAGACCGCGGGCGCGGGCTCATCGTCATCCAAACCCGTCGGCCGCCCTGCTGCCGTTCCTTCTGTCCCCCCGATCCCCATGAAAAAAACGGCTGCCGCCTCCACTTCCGCCCCGGCGACACCCTCGATGCCCGCTCAAACCGCCACGCCCGCACCCGCCGCGCGTGGTGGCCGCGTGTCCCGGCTGTCGCAACTGACCGTCCCCTCGATGCCGCAGTCGGTGGCATCGACGGCCGCCAAGTCCACTTTCTCGCAAAGCCACTCCAACGCGCTGGTGCCTCCGCCGCCCCTCGCCATCAAGAAAGATCCGAAACTGGCCAACAACTGGAAAACCAAGTCGCCCGCAGAACTGAGCGATGCCGAAGTCATCGCCATGCCGGACGACGAGTACATGAACGAAAAGCAGATGGCGTTCTTCCGCCTGAAGCTCGAGGAGCTCAAGCGCGGCATCCTGGAGAACGCCGGCGAGACCACCGAGCACCTGCGTGAAGACACGGTGGTCGTGCCCGATCCGGCCGACCGCGCCACCATCGAGGAAGAGCACGCCCTCGAGCTGCGTACCCGCGACCGCGAGCGCAAGCTGCTCAAGAAGATCGAGCAGTCGATCCAGCGCATCGACGCGGGCGACTACGGCTACTGCGACGAAACCGGCGAACCCATCGGCGTCGGCCGCCTGCTGGCCCGCCCGACCGCGACGCTGTCGCTCGAGGCGCAGCAGCGCCGCGAGCTCAAGCAGAAGATGTTCGGGGATTGAAACAAAGCAAGGTAGATAAAAGCCAGCCTCTTCGATAGCCTCCGCCGAATGCCAAAGGAAGAATCGGGCCGCCTTCTGTCCAAGGTGGCCAAGTTTGTCCGCAATCCCCTGAAGGATTGGTCGGAGCTGGATGCCCCTGCGTCCGCTTCGCCCTCGGATTCGTCGCTGCCCGCGCAGACCTACAGCCGGGAGATGCTCAAGGAGATGATCGAGCGGCGCCAGCGCAACGATTTCGTGCGCCGGCGCGAGTTCGACATGCTGCGCAAGCTGCGCCAGCGCGAAGCCGCGGCGCATGCCTTCGAGGCGACGGTCACGCCGTCCTCGTTCAATATCAACAGCTCCTCCGAAAGGTCGGAGGGCCGCGCGCTCACGCTCAAGAAGATCGACGAGATCGAGCAGCAGATGTCGCAGCAGTGGTGGAAGGGGCGGGGGCCGAACGGCGAAACGCTCGTCAATCCGCCGCCCGACGCCGGCGCGGAAACCCTGCCGCCGGTGCACACCGACGAATTGCTCTCCGAGCCCGCGGAGGCCCTGCCCGCCGCGGCGGTGACCCCGAGCGGCGGCGCCGCTCCGGCCGTGGCCGAAGGCGTGCCGCTGCTGTCGTCGCGCCTTGCGCACGACGGCGCGCTCGAGGAGGCGGTGATCCGCTTCGCGCACGGCGACGACACGGGCGCCGAGGCGATCCTGCTGCAGGCCCTGGCTTCCTCCGAAGGCGCGTCGATTCCCGATGGCGGGCACGATGCAGCCGCCGAGCGCGACGACAGCCGCTGGCGAGCCCTGTTCGACCTCTACCGCGCGACCGGCGATGCCGCCAAGTTCGCCGCCGCGCGCATGCGCTATGCGCAGCGCATGCGGCGCATGGGGCCCGACTGGGTTTCGCTCGAAGAGCTGGCCCGCAGCGTCAAGGCCGTCACTGCCAGCGAGGAGGCTGCCGGAGCCGCCGCCGATGGTGCCAGCGCTCATGCAGACTGGACCTGCCCCACGCGCCTGGGGCGCGAGGGCCTGATGGACCTGACGCGTGCGCTGTCGAAGGCCGGCTCGGTCTGGACGCTCGACTGGCGCGGCCTGCATGCCGTCGAGCCCGAGGCCGCCGCGCCGCTGCGCGTGCTGTTCACCCACTGGGCCGATTCGCCGGTGCAGCTTCGCTTCATGGGCTCGGCGCAGCTGCTGGCCGTGCTGTCCGAGGCCGCGCCCAACAACGAGCGCGGCACCGACGAGGTCTGGTGGCAGCTGCACCTGGCTGCGCTGCGCATGATGCACCTGCCGGACGACTTCGAGCTGGTGGCGCTCAACTACTGCATCACCTACGAGGTGTCGCCGCCCGCCTGGCAGGACCCGAAAGGCGAATGCACCTCGCTGGCCGCGCCGCCCGCGAGCCGGCCCAGCTCGGTGTGGTCGCTGCTGTCGGTCGGCGGCGATTCGGAGAGTTTTCCCTCCACCGACAGCGGCTTTGCCGCGCTGGCGGGCGACCTGCGGGGCGAGTCGCTTTCGAACTGGCAGCGGCTGGACCACGATCTGCGCCACA
Organism: Variovorax gossypii; assembly: GCF_003965815.1. GTDB lineage: Bacteria > Pseudomonadota > Gammaproteobacteria > Burkholderiales > Burkholderiaceae_C > Variovorax > Variovorax gossypii. Next base: position 322,064 of record NZ_RXOE01000002.1, read on the forward strand.
CCACGGCGCCCGTCATCTCGTGCGCCGCGCTGCTGCGCATGGACCTCGCGGCGGCGGGCACGCTGCTGAGCTGGGTGCGCACGCGCGATGCCAACGGCGAGCGCGTGCAGTTCGTCGATGCGCACCGGCTCATCGCGGCGCTGTTCAACCTGGTAGGCATTGCCGATCACGCGACCGTGGCAGTTAGAAAAAACTAAGGGCCCGGCCGGCCCTTGCGCGGGTTGCATTGCTTTTGGCCACCCCCAGATGGCTGCGATGGAACAGTTTCACGGCACCACCATCGTGAGCGTGCGCCGCAAGACCCCCCAAGGCGACCAGGTCGCCATCGGCGGGGACGGGCAGGTCACTCTCGGCAACATCGTCATCAAAGGCACGGCGCGCAAGGTGCGCCGCCTCTATCACGGCAAGGTGCTTGCCGGCTTCGCGGGCGCCACGGCGGACGCCTTCACGCTCTTCGAGCGCTTCGAGGCCAAGCTCGAGAAGCACCAGGGGCACCTGACCCGCGCAGCGGTCGAGCTCACCAAGGACTGGCGCACCGACCGCGTGCTGCGCAAGCTCGAGGCCATGCTCGCCGTGGCCGACGCCACCACTTCCCTCATCATCACCGGCAACGGCGACGTTCTGGAGCCCGAGGACGGCGTGATCGCCATCGGCTCGGGCGGCGCCTATGCCCAGTCGGCGGCCAAGGCGCTGATCGAGAACACCGAGCTCTCGGCCGAGCAGATCGTGCGCAAATCGCTGGCGATCGCCGGAGAAATCTGCATTTACACGAACATGAACCACACGGTGGAAGCGCTCTGACCATGTCCATGACCCCCCAGGAGATCGTCTCCGAGCTCGACAACCACATCGTCGGCCAGCCGGCCGCCAAGCGCGCCGTGGCCATCGCCCTGCGCAACCGCTGGCGCCGCCAGCAGGTCGACGACAAGCTGCGCCACGAGATCACGCCGAAGAACATCCTCATGATCGGCCCCACGGGCGTGGGCAAGACCGAGATCGCCCGCCGCCTCGCGCGGCTGGCCGACGCGCCCTTCATCAAGGTCGAGGCCACCAAGTTCACCGAGGTGGGCTACGTGGGCAAGGACGTCGATTCGATCATCCGCGACCTGGCTGAAATCGCCGTCAAGCAGACCCGCGAGGCCGAGAGCGTGAAGGTGCGCGCGCGTGCCGAAGATGCCGCCGAGGAGCGCATCCTCGACGTGCTGCTGCCCGCGGCGCGCGGCGCCGACGGCACCGCTGCCGCGACCGACTCCAGCAACGCCACCCGCCAGGCCTTCCGCAAGAAGCTGCGCGAGCACCAGCTCGACGACAAGGAGATCGAGCTCGACCTCGCCGAGGCCCGTGCTCCGCTCGAGATCATGGGCCCCGCCGGCATGGAGGAAATGACCGAGCAGCTGCGCGGCATGTTCGGCCAGCTCGGCGGCGGCAAGCGCAAGACGCGCAAGCTCAAGATCGCCGAGGCGCTGCGCCTTCTGACAGACGAGGAGGCCGCCAAGCTGGTCAACGAGGACGAGATCCGTACGCAGGCGATCGCCAATGCCGAGCAGAACGGCATCGTCTTCATCGACGAGATCGACAAGGTCGCCACCCGCAGCGAAGCCCAGGGCTCCGACGTGTCGCGCCAGGGCGTGCAGCGCGACCTGCTGCCGCTGGTGGAGGGCACGGCCGTCAGCACCAAGTACGGCGTGGTGCGCACCGACCACATGCTGTTCATCGCGAGCGGCGCCTTCCACCTGAGCAAGCCGAGCGACCTGATTCCCGAGCTGCAGGGGCGCTTTCCGATCCGCGTGGAACTGCAGTCGCTTTCGGTGGCGGACTTCGAGAGCATCCTCACGCAGACCCGTGCTTCGCTCGTGAAGCAGTACCAGGCGCTGCTCGCCACCGAGGGCGTGACGCTCGAATTCACTCCAGAAGGCGTGAACCGGCTGGCCACCATCGCCTTCGAGGTGAACGAGCGCACCGAGAACATCGGCGCGCGCCGCCTGTCGACCGTGATGGAGCGCCTGCTGGATGAGGTAAGCTTCGACGCGACCCGCCTCGAAGGGCAATCGATCCGCATCGATGCCGCCTATGTCGACCAGCGCCTTGCGGCACTAAGTCACGACGAAGACCTTTCGCGCTTCATCCTCTGAAGCCGCTTCTCCTTCCCCCTGTAACGGGGGAATCCTTCACGCATCACTTTCACTGCGTGAGCTAAGTACTTCATTTTCAACGAAATTCGCCGATTCCAAGGATTTGGAATCGGCGCTAAGTCGTTGATTCCATTACAAAAAATAGCCCAAACGGCCAGTTGCTTCCGAAGTGTTTCCTGCTACAGTGCAAAAAAGTGCAGTTAAGTGGGAAAAAGTGCGAGTAGTGCCTCTTTCGGGTGCTGCAGCACTCCCAACACAGGGGTTTCGTGGTCGTGTTTCAAGGCGCTTCATCGCTCAGTCTGGATGCCAAGGGGCGGCTCTCCGTGCCGACCCGGCATCGTGACGTCCTGAGCGCGACGGCAGGCGGCCAGCTCACGATCACCAAGCATCCGCACGGATGCCTGATGGTGTTCCCCCGTCCCGAATGGGAGAAATTCCGCGAGCGCATCGCCGCGCTGCCGATGTCGGCGCAGTGGTGGAAGCGCGTCTTCCTGGGCAACGCCATGGACGTCGAGATGGACGGCACCGGCCGCATCCTGGTGTCGCCCGAGCTGCGCGCGGCCACCGGCATCACGCGAGAGACGCTGCTGCTGGGCATGGGCAACCACTTCGAACTCTGGGACAAGGCCACCTACGAGGCCAAGGAGGCCGAGGCCACCCAGGGCGAGATGCCGGACGTATTCCAGGACTTCGCGTTCTGAGGGGCACCGTGAACACGCCCTGGACCCACACGACCGTCTTGCTCGGCGAGGCGGTGGAAGCTCTTCTATCCGGCAGCACCGCGGCCACCGGCACCTACGTGGACGCCACCTTCGGACGGGGAGGGCACGCGCGCGCGATCCTCGCGCGGCTGGCGCCGGAAGGCAGGCTCATCGCATTCGACAAGGATGCGGAAGCAGTGGCCGAAGCAGCGCGCATCTCGGATGCGCGTTTTTCCATCCGCCACCAGGGATTCCGCTCGCTGGGCGAACTGCCCGACGCGAGCGTGGCCGGCCTGCTGATGGACCTGGGCGTGAGCTCGCCGCAGATCGACAACCCGGTGCGCGGTTTCAGTTTTCGTTTCGATGGCCCGCTCGACATGCGCATGGACACCACGCGCGGCGAGAGCGTGGCCGAGTGGCTGGCAACGGCCGAACTACAGCAGATTGCAGAGGTGATCCGTGACTATGGCGAAGAACGGTTTGCTGTTCAGATTGCAAAGGCGATTGTTGCTCGCCGACAAGAACGGGGCCCAGTTTCAACCACCGCCGAACTGGCCGAGCTCGTGGCTGGCACGGTCAAAACCCGCGAGCCGGGCCAGAACCCTGCAACGCGCACATTTCAGGCTTTTCGGATTTTCATCAACGCCGAGCTTGAAGAGCTGCAACAGGCGCTAGAAGCCAGCCTCTCGGTGCTGAAGCCCGGCGGGCGGCTCGCGGTGATCAGCTTCCACTCGCTCGAAGACCGCATCGTCAAGCAGTTCATCGCCAAGCACTCGAAGGAGGTCTACGACCGCCGCGCGCCGTTCGCCGCGCCCAAGGCCATGAAGCTGCGCGCCCTGGAGCGCATCAAGCCCTCGCAGGCCGAGGTAAGCGGCAATCCTCGAGCACGCAGCGCCATTCTTCGAGTGGCGGAACGCACGGAGGCCGACTGACATGGCCCGTGTGAATCTGCTCCTGCTGATGGCCGTCATTGCGACGGCTTTGTACCTTGTGCACACCCAGTACCTGTCGCGCCAGCTCTACACCGAGCTTGACCGCGTGCAGCAGGACGCCCGCCGCCTGGAAACCGAACGCGACCGCCTGCAGGTCGAGAAGCGCGCGCAGGCCACGCCGCTGCGCGTCGAGCGGCTCGCCAAGGAGCAGCTGCAGATGCGTACCACTTCCCCGGCGATCACGCAGTACGTACGGCCTGACGGCTCGGTGATCCCGGCCGTCGCGCCGGTTGCGCCGATGCCGGCTGCCACGACCGCCAAGCCGGCAGCCAAACCGGCGGCGAAGCCGGCCACCGCAGCGAGGGCCACGCGATGAACCGGGGCAACCGCAGCGTGCGCTACACCACCAGTCCCCTGCTCGCGAGCAAGACGCCGGTGTGGCGCAGCAAGCTCATCGTGGCCGGCATCGCCTTCGGCTTCCTGGTGCTGGCCGGCCGGGCTGCCTACGTGCAGGTCATCGGCAACAGCTTCTTCCAGCGGCAGGGCGAGGTGCGTTTCGCGCGCACGCTCGAGCTGCCGGCCAACCGCGGCCGCATCCTCGACCGCAACGGGCTCATCCTCGCTTCCAGCGTGGTCGCGCCCAGCATCTGGGCCATTCCGGAGGACATCGAGCGCGACGACCCCGATGTGCGCGCCAAGCTCAAGCAGGTGGCCAAGCTGCTGGAGATGTCGCAGAAGGACTTCGACAAGAAGCTGGAGGACGAGGACAAGACCTTCGTCTGGATCAAGCGCCAGGTCGACGAGCCCATCGCCAAGCAGATCGCGGCGATGAACCTCAAGGGCATCTACCAGCGCAAGGAATACAAGCGCCAGTACCCCGAGGGCGAGGCTGCCGCGCACGTGGTGGGCTTCACCAACGTGGAAGACAACGGCCAGGAAGGCATCGAGCTGGCCTTCAACAAGGACCTGGCCGGCAAGGCCGGTTCGCGCCGCGTCATCAAGGACCGCCTGGGCCGCGTGGTCGAGGGCGTGGGCGAGACCGTGCCGCCGCTCGACGGCAAGGACATCCAGCTCAGCGTCGACAGCAAGGTGCAGTTCTTCGCCTACCAGAAGCTGCGCGACGCCGTGACCGCGCGCAAGGCCAAGGCCGGCAGCGTGGTGGTGCTCGACTCCGTCACCGGCGAAGTGCTGGCGCTGGCCAACTACCCGAGCTACGTGCCCGACAAGCGCCAGAACCTCACCGGCGAGCAGCTGCGCAACCGCGCGCTCACCGACACCTTCGAGCCCGGCTCGACCATGAAGCCGATCACGGTCGGCATGGCGCTGGAGGCCGGCCGCGTGAAGCCCTCGACGCTCATCGAGACCGGCCCCGGCCGCTACCAGATCGGCGGCTTCACCATCAGCGACACGCACAACTACGGCACGCTGACGGTGGAGGGCGTGATCCAGAAGTCGAGCAACGTCGGCGCGCTCAAGATCGCCCAGAAGATGACCCCGCACGAGATGTGGGACACCTACACCGCGCTGGGCTACGGCCAGAAGCCGCAGATCCAGTTCCCCGGCGCCGTGACGGGCCGGCTGCGCCCCTGGAAGACCTGGAAGCCGGTCGAGCAGGCCACCATGGCCTACGGCTACGGCCTGTCGGCGTCGCTGTTCCAGATGGCGCATTCGTACACCGCGTTCGCGCACGACGGCTCGCTCATTCCGGTGACCATCCTGAAGAACTCCGAGCCGCCGGTGGGCGTGCGCGTGTTCTCGCCCTCGAACGCGCTGGCGGTGCGCAAGATGCTGCAGATGGCCGCGGGCCCAGGCGGTACCGGCACGCGCGCGCAGACGGTCGGCTACTCGGTCGGCGGCAAGTCGGGCACGGCCCACAAGCAGGTCGGCAAGGGCTACGCCAGCAACAAGTACCGCGCCTGGTTCACCGGCATGGCGCCCATCGAGAAGCCGCGCATCATCGTCGCGGTGATGATCGACGAGCCCAGCGACGGCCAGTATTTCGGCGGCCTGGCGGCCGCTCCCGTGTTCAGCGAGGTCGTGCAGCAGACGCTGCGCATGATGAACGTACCGCCCGACCTGGCGGTCAAACCGCTTGTGATGACGCAGGGCGTCGACGAGAGCTTCTGAACATGCTGACCTTCACTTCCCCCCAACTGGTCGCCGCCTGGCTGAAGGAGCGCGCGCCGCAGGCCGCGCTGCACGCCGACAGCCGCGCCGTGGGCGCGGGCGACGTCTTCATCGCCTGGCCGGGCGCCGCCACCGACGGCCGCAGGCACGTGGCCGCCGCGCTGGCGCAGGGTGCCGCCGTCTGCCTGGTGGAGCACGAGGGCGTCGAGCCCTTCGGCTTCGATGGTGACGAGCGCATCGTGAGCTACCCCGGCCTGAAGGCCGCCACCGGCCCGATCGCCTCGGCCTACTACGACAACCCCTCGGCCCTGCTCGAGCTGCTGGCCGTGACCGGCACCAACGGCAAGACCTCCACTGCCTGGTGGCTGGCCGAGTCGCTCTCCACGCTGCGCGCGGCGGGCGGCGTTCGCGTGATGAAGCCCGACGGCACCATGCAGCGCGACGCCCCGTCGCCCTGCGCGGTGATGGGCACGCTGGGCATCGGCGTGCCGCCCGAGCTGACCTACACCGGCCTCACCACGCCCGACCCGGTGATGATGCAGCGCGAGCTGCGCTCGCTGGTCGAGCGCGGATTCGGCGCCTGCGCCATCGAGGCCTCGTCCATCGGCATCGCCGAGCGCCGCCTCGACGGCGCCCAGATCGCCGTGGCCGTGTTCACCAATTTCACCCAGGACCACCTGGACTACCACGGCAGCATGGACGCCTACTGGCAGGCCAAGGCCGAGCTGTTCCGCTGGCCCGGCCTGCGCGCCGCGGTGATCAACATCGACGACACGCACGGCGCCAGCCTGTGCGCGAACCTGATCGACGCCGGCATCGGCGCGCTCGACGTCTGGACCGTCTCGGCCGGCGGCAAGCCGGCCCGGCTCGTGGCGCGCGACATCGGCTACGACGCGCAGGGCCTGCAGTTCTCGGTGGCCGAGCACGGCACGGCTGCCGTGGAGCGCCTGTCGACCGGGCTCATCGGCCAGTACAACGTGTCCAACCTGCTGGGCGTGCTCGGCACGCTGCGCGCACTGGGCCTCACGCTGCAGCAGGCCGTGGCCGCCTGCGCCAACCTCACCAGCGTGCCGGGCCGCATGGACCGCGCGGGCACCGGCGAAGGCGCCCCGCTGGCCGTGGTCGACTACGCCCACACGCCCGACGCGCTCGACAAGGCGCTGATCGGCCTGCGCCCGCTGGCCAGGCAGCGCGGCGGCGCGCTGTGGTGCCTGTTCGGCTGCGGCGGCGACCGCGACCCGATCAAGCGTCCGATGATGGCTGCCGTCGCCGAACGCCAGGCCGACCGCGTGATCGTCACCAGCGACAACCCGCGCAGCGAAAAGCCCGATGCGATCATCAGCCAGGTGCTGCGAGGCTTCTCGCGCCCTGATGCGGCGCAGGTGCAGCCTGACCGCGCGGCCGCCATCGCCGACGCTATCGCGCAGGCCGCGCCGCAAGACGTCGTGCTGATCGCCGGCAAGGGTCACGAGGCCTGGCAGGAAATCGCCGGCCAGCGCATCGAGTTCTCTGACAAGGCCCATGCGCTGCAGGCGCTGGCGAAGCGAGGAGCAGCGGCATGAGCGTTGCCACGACCACGCCCCTCGACATCACCCTGGCCCGGATCCAGCAATGGATTCCGGGTTCCCGTCTGGTGGGCGACGGCTCCATCGTCATCGCCCGCGTGCACACCGACACGCGCACGCTCGCGCCCGGCGACCTGTTCGTGGCGCTCAAGGGCGAGCGCTTCGACGCCAACGATTTCCTGGCCGATGCGAAGAAGCAGGGCGCGGTGGCCGCCATTGCGCACCATGGCCTGGAGGCCGCGGGCCTCGCCGGCCTCGAGGTGCCCGACTCGCTGGTCGCGCTCGGCGCGCTCGGCGCGGGCTGGCGCGCGCAGTTCGATCTGCCGCTGATCGCCGTGACCGGCAGCAACGGCAAGACCACGGTCACGCAGATGATCGCGGCCGTGCTGTTCGCCTTCCGTGCCGAACGTGCGCTCGCCACGGCCGGCAACTTCAACAACGAGATCGGCGTGCCGCTCACGCTGCTGCGCCTGCGAGCGCAGCACCAGCGTGCGGTGCTCGAGCTGGGCATGAACCATCCGGGCGAGATCGCGCGGCTGGCGGCCATCTCGCGCCCGACCATCGCGCTGGTCAACAACGCGCAGCGCGAGCACCAGGAGTTCATGGCCACCGTCGAGGCGGTGGCTGTCGAGAACGCTGCCGTGTTCGCGGTGCTGCCCGAGGACGGCACGGCCGTCTTCCCGCACGGCGACGAGTTCACCTCGCTGTGGACCGACATGGCGCACGACGGCGGCTCGCGCCGCTGCCTGACCTTCGGCGAGCACGAGGACGCCGACGTCTCTCTGCTGCGCGCCGAATGGAAGCAGGGCGCCTGGGCCGTAGGCATCCGCACGCCGGTGGGCGACTTCGATGCACGCCTGCACATCGCGGGCCGGCACAACGTCGTCAACGCGCTCGCCGCCACGGCGTGCGCGCTCGCGGCGGGCGTGTCGCTGGAGACCATCGGGGCCGGCCTGTCGGCCTTCGAGCCGGTGAAGGGGCGTTCGCGCGCCAGCGAGATCGCCCTGCCGGGCGGCCATGCGCTCACGCTGGTCGACGACAGCTACAACGCCAACCCCGATTCCGTGATCGCCGCCATCGACGTGCTCGCGGCCCTGCCGGGCCCGCGCCTGCTGGTGCTGGGCGACATGGGCGAGGTGGGCGACCGCTCGCCCGAGTTCCACGCCGAGGTCGGCGAGCATGCCCGCCTGCGCGGCATCGAGTCCGTCTACGCGCTGGGCGCCGCGACGGCGCACACCGTCGCTGCCTTCGGCGGTTCGGACGGACGCCATTTCGAAGAGTTCGACGCGCTGCGCGCGGCGGTGCTCGCGCGCCTGCCGCAGGTCGGCAGCGTGCTCGTGAAGGGATCGCGCTTCATGAAGATGGAGCGCGTGGTGCAGGTCGTCGAGCAGGCACAACAACAACCACAACAACAAGAGGAGGGCGGCCATGACGCATGAGCCGCGCGAAACCACATGCTGCTGACACTGGCCCAATGGCTGCAGACGCTGTCGCCCGAGTTCGGGTTCCTGCGCATCTTCCAGTACCTCACCTTCCGCGCGTTGATGGCCGCGCTGACGGCGCTCGTGGTCGGCCTGGTGGCCGGCCCCTACGTGATCCGGCGCCTCACGGCGCTCAAGATCGGCCAGCCGGTGCGCGGCTACGGCATGGAGACGCACCTCACCAAGAGCGGCACGCCCACCATGGGCGGCGTGCTGGTGCTGTTCGCCATCGCCTTCGCCACGCTGCTGTGGTTCGACATCTCCAACAGGTTCGTGTGGATCGTGCTGTGGGTCACCATGGGCTTCGGCGCCATCGGCTGGGTGGACGACTGGCGCAAGGTGGTGCGCAAGGACCCGGAGGGCATGCGCTCGCGCGAGAAGTATTTCTGGCAGTCGGTGGTGGGCCTGATCGCGGCCTTCTACCTGCTCTTCAGCATCTCGGAAAGCTCCAACTGGCGCGTGGTGCAGCTGTTCTTCGCGTGGGTGCAGTCGGGCTTCGACCTCGACTTCCCGCCCAAGATCAACCTGCTGGTGCCCTTCTTCAAGGAAGTGAGCTATCCGCTGGGCGGCATCGGCTTCGTGATCCTCACGTATCTCGTGATCGTGGGCGCGAGCAATGCCGTGAACCTGACCGACGGCCTCGACGGGCTGGCGATCATGCCGGTGGTGATGGTGGGCTCGGCGCTGGGCGTGTTCGCCTATGTCACGGGCAGCGCGGTGTATTCCAAGTACCTGCTGTTTCCCAACATCCCGGGCTCGGGCGAACTGCTGGTTTTCTGCTCGGCCATGGCCGGCGCGGGGCTCGCGTTCCTGTGGTTCAACACGCATCCGGCGCAGGTGTTCATGGGTGACGTGGGCGCGCTGGCGCTGGGCGGCGCGCTGGGCACCATCGCGGTCATCGTGCGCCAGGAGATCGTGTTCTTCATCATGGGCGGCATCTTCGTGGTCGAGGCGATCTCGGTGATGGCGCAGGTCACCTACTTCAAGTACACGAAGAAGCGCTTCGGCGAAGGCCGTCGCGTGCTCAAGATGGCGCCGCTGCACCATCACTTCGAGAAGAGCGGCTGGCGCGAGACGCAGGTCGTGGTGCGCTTCTGGATCATCACGATGCTGCTGTGCCTCGTGGGCCTTTCGACGCTGAAGCTGCGGTGAACGGAAGAAGAGAAGAAGCATGCGTCACCTGAAAGACCTCCCCGTCCTCATCCTCGGCCTCGGCGCGTCCGGGCTGGCGATGGCGCGCTGGTGCGCGCGGCACGGCGCGGTCGTGACGGTGGCCGACACGCGCGAGGCGCCGGCATTGCTCTCCAAGCTGCGCGAGGAACTGCCCGGCGTGACTTTCGTAGGTGGACCGTTCTCGGCCGCGCTGGTCGAAGGCACGCCGATCCGCGCCGTGTATCGCTCGCCGGGCCTGTCGCCCGAGACCATCGCGCCGGTGGCGGACGCGGCGCGTGCCGTCGGGCTGCCGGTCGGCGGCGAGCTGGACCTGTTCGCGCGTGCGCTGCTGGATCTGCGCACGGTGGAAGTGCCTGTGGTGGAGGTCGAGCCAGAACCCGAGACCGAGCCCGAAACGCAAGCTCCGGCCGAACCCGTGGCCGAAGCGCCCGTGGAAGCCGTCGAGCCGGAGCCCCAGGCGCAACTGCCGCTGGAAGAGCCTGCGGATGCCGATCAGGCAGCGGCCGAGGCTGAGCCGGCGCAGCAGCCTGCTGTCCCTGCCGAAGCCGAACCGCCTGTTGCTGAAGTCGTTGCCGAACCCGCCCCAGAGCCGACCGTGCCCGCGCAAGCCGAAGCCATGCCGCGCGATCCGTCGATGAGCGTTGCCGTGCCGCAGCCGCCGCAGGCCGAGGAATCGCCCGCGCCTGCCGAAGCCACGGAACCCGTCGCGCAGCCGGCGGCAGAAGCCGCGCCGGAATCGGCACCGGAAGCCGCCGACGCGACCACGGCCGAAACGCCGGAAGCTCCCGAAGCCACTACTCCCGAGGCTGCGCCGGCAGTGCCCGCTCCCGCGCCGGCCACCGTTTCCCGCCTGCCCACCACCGGCAAGCCCTACGTCCCGACGGCAGCCAAGGAGGCCGCGGAGTTCGTCGCGCGCATCGCCGAGCTTTCCGCCACCAACCCGGCCTCGGCCGCGGTCGAGGAAGAGCCCTCGCCGCAACTCGAACTGGCACCGCCCGTCGAGCCCGAGGCACCCAAGGGCTACACGCCCGCGGTGCTCGCCATCACCGGCACCAACGGCAAGACGACCGTCACCTCGCTCACCGGCCAGCTGGTCGAGCGCGCGGGCAAGACCGTGGCCGTGGCCGGCAACATCGGCCCGACGCTTCTCGACACGCTCACGGCGCACATGGATGCCGAGACGCTGCCCGACGTGTGGGTGCTGGAGCTGTCCAGCTTCCAGCTCGACGGCGTGCAGGGCTTCGAGCCCACCGCCGCCACGGTGCTCAACCTCACGCAGGACCACCTCGACTGGCACGGCGACATGGCCGCCTACGGCGCGGCCAAGGCGCGCATCTTCGGCGCGCACGGGCTCATGATCCTCAACCGCGACGATGCCGGCGTGATGGCCATGCTGCCCGCGCCCGTCAGGGTCAAGCTGCAGCGCCCGCAGATCCGCACGCATGTCACCTTCGGCTCCGCCATGCCGCTGCGCCCGGGTGACTACGGCATCGAGCGCGTCAACGGCATGGCCTGGCTGGTGCGCGCGCTGGAGGCCGACGAGACGCAGAAGCGCAAGCGCGGCGCCGTGGTCGAGGAAGAAATCTTCCTGCAGCGCCTGATGCCCGCCGATGCGCTGCGCATCCGCGGCCGTCACAACGCCATGAACGCCCTCGCGGCCCTGGCGCTGGCCAGCGCCGCCGGCTGCCCGCTGAACACCATGCTCTACGGCCTGCGCGAGTACCAGGGCGAGCCGCACCGCGTGGAGCCCGTCGCCATCATCGACGAGGTCGAGTACTTCGACGACAGCAAGGGCACCAACGTGGGCGCCACCGCCGCCGCCCTTACCGGGCTGGGCGAGGAGCGCCGCGTGGTCGTCATCCTTGGCGGCGAAGGCAAGGGGCAGGACTTCGAGCCGCTCGCCGCGCCCGTTCGCCAGTACGCGCGCGCCGTGGTGCTCATCGGCCGCGACGCGCCGATCATCGAAGCCGCGCTGGCATCGACCGGCGTCTCGCTGCTGCACGCAGCCTCGATGGACGAGGCCGTGAAGCTCGCGTCCGCGCGCGCCAACCCCGGCGATGCCGTGCTGCTGTCACCGGCCTGTGCGAGCTTCGACATGTTCAAGGACTACGCGCACCGCGCCGAGGTGTTCCGCGAGGCCGTGCAGGCCTACGAGGACAGCCCGCGCGGCCTGGGCGATTCGACGACGACGGAGGACCCGGTTTGAACTCTGCCGCCTCAGGCGCCACGCCCAACGCATCCACCAGCCGTTTCGGCGGCTGGTTCAGGCGTGCGCGCAGCGGGATCGACTCGCTGCCCGTGCACCTGCCCGTGCGGCTGGGCGGCGCCGGCATCGCGCAGACGAAAGCCACGCCGATGCGCGTGCTGGGCTTCGACCAGGCGCTGGTCTGGGTCACGGTCGCGCTGCTGACCTGGGGCCTGATCATGGTGTATTCGGCCTCCATCGCGCTGCCCGACAACCCGCGCTTCGCGCGCGCCGGCTACAGCGCCTCGTACTTCCTCACGCGGCACGCGGCCTCGGTGGTGTTCGCGTTCATCGCCGCGCTGCTGACCTTCCAGATCCCGATGAAGACCTGGGAGCGCGCCGCGCCCTGGCTCTTCGTGGCCTCGCTGCTGCTGCTGGTGGCGGTGCTCATTCCGCACATCGGCATCAACGTGAACGGCGCGCGCCGCTGGCTGCCGATGGGTTTCATGCGCTTCCAGCCCTCGGAGCTGGCCAAGCTCGCGATGGTGCTCTACGCCGCCAGCTACATGGTGCGCAAGATGGAGATCAAGGAGCGCTTCTTCCGCGCCGTGCTACCGATGGGCGTGGCGGTGGTGGTGGTCGGCATGCTCGTGATGGCCGAGCCCGACATGGGCGCCTTCATGGTGATCGCCGTGATCGCCATGGGCATCCTGTTCCTGGGCGGCGTGAACGCGCGCATGTTCTTCCTGATCGCCGCGCTGGTGGTGGTGGCCTTCGGCACCATCGTCGCGAGCAGCCCGTGGCGCCGCGAGCGCATCTTCGCGTACCTCGATCCGTGGAGCGAGGAGCACGCGCTGGGCAAGGGCTACCAGCTGTCGCACTCGCTGATCGCCATCGGGCGCGGCGAGATCTTCGGCGTGGGCCTGGGCGGCAGCGTCGAGAAGCTGCACTGGCTGCCCGAGGCGCACACCGACTTCCTGCTGGCCGTGATCGGCGAGGAGTTCGGCCTGGTCGGCGTGCTGCTGATCATCGGCCTGTTCCTCTGGCTCACGCGCCGCATCATGCACATCGGCCGCCAGGCCATCGCGCTCGACCGCGTGTTCTCTGGCCTCGTGGCCCAGGGCGTGGGCGTGTGGCTGGGTTTCCAGACCTTCATCAACATGGGGGTGAACCTGGGCGCCCTGCCGACCAAGGGGCTGACCTTGCCGCTGATGAGCTTCGGCGGCTCCGCGATCCTGATGAACCTCGTGGCGCTGGCGATCGTTCTGCGCATCGACTACGAGAACCGTGTGCTGATGCGGGGAGGCCGCGTATGACCGGCCGCACCGCACTCGTGATGGCCGGCGGCACCGGCGGCCACATCTTCCCCGGACTCGCGGTGGCCGAGGCCCTGCGCGAGCGCGGCTGGAAGGTGCACTGGCTGGGCGCGCCCGGCAGCATGGAAGAAAAGCTGGTTCCGCCGCGAGGCTTCGCCTTCGAGCCCGTGCAGTTCGGCGGCGTGCGCGGCAAGGGTCCGCTCACGCTGTTCCTGCTGCCGCTGAAGCTGCTGCGCGCCTTCTGGCAGAGCCTGGGCGTGGTGCGCCGCGTGAAGCCCGACGTGCTGGTGGGCCTGGGCGGCTACATCACCTTCCCGGGCGGAATGATGGGCGTGCTGGTCGGCAAGCCGCTGGTGCTGCACGAGCAGAACTCGGTCGCAGGCCTCGCCAACAAGGTGCTGGCGGGCGTGGCCGACCGCGTGTTCACCGCCTTCCCCAATGTGCTGAAGAAGGCGCAATGGGTGGGCAACCCGCTGCGCGCGGCCTTCACCTCCAAGGCCGAACCGGCCGAGCGTTTCGCGGGCCGTACCGGTCCGCTGAAATTGCTGGTGGTGGGCGGCAGCCTCGGCGCGCGCGGCCTCAACACCGTGGTGCCGCAGGCGCTGGCCCGCATCGAGCCGGCCGTGCGCCCGCAGGTGCTGCACCAGAGCGGCGCCAAGCAGATCGACGAACTGCGCGCCAACTACGAAGCCGCTGGCGTCGAGGGCGAGCTCACGCCCTTCATCGAAGACACCGCGCAGGCCTATGCGGACGCCGACATGATCGTCGCGCGCGCCGGCGCCAGCACCGTCACTGAAATCGCGGCCGTCGGCGCAGCAGCGCTGTTCGTGCCTTTCCCCTCGGCGGTCGACGACCACCAGACCACCAACGCACGCTTCCTCGTGGACGCGGGCGGCGGATGGCTGGTGCAACAGGCCGACCTCACTCCTGAATTGCTGGCTGACTTGCTACAGAAAACCGGGCGCGATGCGCTGATAGAGAAGGCCGCGAAGGCCAAGACCATGCAGAAGACCGAAGCCGTCGAGGCGGTCGTCCGCGCCTGCGAGGAGTTAACGAAATGAAGCTCCCGTCGATGTTCCATGGACTTTCGGGGAATGCCGCGGAACTGGCTTTGCCAGGCCGCAGGCATTGCCCCCTGCAAGGGGGTTGGCGAAGCGACACGAAGTGCGCGAAGCCTGGGGGTGTGCCGGTATGAAGCACGCGATTCGTCACATCCATTTCGTGGGCATCGGTGGGTCCGGCATGAGCGGCATCGCCGAGGTGCTGCTCAACCTGGGCTACAAGATCACCGGCTCCGACCTGGCCGACAGCGCCACGCTGCGCCGGCTCGCGGGCCTGGGCATCGGCACCTTCGTGGGCCACGCCGCCGCGCACATCGACGGCGCGGACGCGGTCGTCACCTCCACTGCAGTGCAGTCGGACAACCCCGAGGTGCTGGCCGCGCGCGAGAAGCGCATTCCGGTCGTGCCGCGCGCGCTGATGCTGGCCGAGCTGATGCGCCTGAAGCAGGGCATCGCCATCGCAGGCACGCACGGCAAGACCACCACCACCAGCCTGGTGGCGAGCGTGCTCGCCGCCGCGGGGCTCGACCCGACCTTCGTGATCGGCGGGCGCCTCAACAGCGCGGGCGCCAACGCGCAGCTCGGCAGCGGCGACTACATCGTGGTGGAGGCCGACGAGTCGGACGCCTCGTTCCTGAACCTGCTGCCGGTGATGGCGGTGGTCACGAACATCGACGCCGACCACATGGAAACCTACGGGCACGACTTCGCGAAGCTCAAGAAGGCTTTCGTCGACTTCCTGCACCGCATGCCGTTCTACGGCGTGGCCATTCTCTGCACCGACGATCCGGCGGTGCGCGAGATCGTGGCCGACGTGACCTGCCCGGTCACCAGCTACGGCTTCGGCGAGGACGCCCAGGTGCGCGCCATCGACGTGCGCGCCGTCGGCGGCCAGATGCACTTCACCGCGCAGCGCCGCAACGGCGTGACGCTGCCCGACCTGCCCATCGTGCTGAACCTGCCGGGCGAGCACAACGTGCGCAATGCGCTGTCGGTGATCGCGGTGGCCGTCGAACTCGGCATTTCCGACGAGGCGGTGCAACGCGGCCTGGCTGGCTTCAAGGGCGTGGGCCGCCGCTTCCAGAGCTACGGCGACGTCGCGGTGCAGGGCGAGGGCGCCACGGGCACCTTCACCGTGATCGACGACTACGGCCATCACCCCGTGGAGATGGCAGCCACCATCTCGGCCGCGCGCGGTGCGTTCCCGGGGCGCCGGCTGGTGCTGGCCTTCCAGCCGCATCGCTACACCCGCACGCGCGACTGCTTCGAGGACTTCGTGAAGGTCATCGGCACGGCCGACGCGGTGCTGCTTGGCGAGGTCTATGCCGCCGGTGAGGCGCCCATAGTGGCCGCCGACGGCCGCACGCTGGCGCGCGCGCTGCGCGTGGCGGGCAAGGTCGAGCCGGTGTTCGTCGACGACATCGCCGCCATGCCGCGCGCCATTCTCGACAACGCCCGTCCGGGCGACGTGGTGCTCTCGATGGGTGCGGGCTCCATCGGCGCGGTGCCGGCCAAGGTGGTCGAACTCGGCGCGGCGGCCGGTGCGGCCGCCGCCCCTTCAACATCCGAGCGCGCTTCGCGCAAAGGGAGGGCCTCATGAGCCTCCAGGACCCCAAGCTCTTCGGCAAGGTCGCCGTGCTGTTCGGCGGCAGCTCCGCCGAACGCGAAATTTCCCTGATGTCGGGCACCGGCGTGCTCGACGCGCTGCGTTCGCGCGGCGTGGACGCGCATGCCTTCGATCCGTCGCAGCGCGAGCTGTCGGAGCTCAAGCGCGAAGGCTTCGCGCGCTGCTTCGTCGCGCTGCACGGCCGCCACGGCGAGGACGGCACCGTGCAGGGCGCGCTCGAGCTGCTCGGCATTCCCTACACCGGCTCGGGCGTGATGGCCTCGAGCGTGGCGATGGACAAGGTCATGACCAAGCGCATCTGGCAGGCCGACGGCCTGCCCACGCCCAAGTACGTGCGCCTGGCCTTCGACCAGCAAAGCCGCGAGCAGATCATGGCCGTGCCCGACGTGCTCGGCCTGCCGGTGATCGTGAAGCCGCCGCGCGAGGGCTCGTCCATCGGCGTGACCAAGGTGCAGGGCTACTCGCAGATGCAGGACGCGGTCGCGCTGTCGGCGAAGTACGACGCCGACGTGTTGTGCGAGGAATTCATCGAGGGCGAGGAAGTGACCTGCGCCGTGCTCGGCCACGGGCTCGATGCGCGCGCGCTGCCGGTGGTGCGCATCGCCGCGCCCGAGGGTGCCTACGACTACCAGAACAAGTACTTCACCGACGACGTGAAGTACCAGTGCCCGAGCGGCCTGCCCGAGGCCGAGGAACGCGAGATCCAGCGCATCACGCTGGCCGCCTACCGCACGCTCGGCTGCCGCGGCTGGGGCCGCGCCGACGTGATGATCCGCGCCAGCGACCGCAAGCCCTTCCTGCTGGAGATGAACACCTCGCCCGGCATGACCAGCCATTCGCTGGTGCCGATGTCCGCCCGCGCCGCGGGCATCGCGTACGAGGAGCTGTGCCTGCGGGTGCTGGCTTCCGCCACGCTGGACGCAACGGGAGGCTCGCTATAGCCATGGCCGACAGCATTCCCGCGCCCTTCGACGTCAAGCTCATGAACATCGTCGCCAACCTTGCGTTCGCGGCGGTGGCGCTCATGCTGCTTGCGGCGGGCGCGTGGTGGGTGCTGCGCCAGCCTTTCTTCCCGATCGCCGGCATCAAGGTGGACGGCGAGGTCACGCACAACAACGCGGTCACGCTGCGCGCCAACGTGGCGCCGCAGCTCAAGGGCAACTTCTTCACCATCGACCTGGCACGCGCTCGCGCGGCCTTCGAGTCGGTGCCGTGGGTGCGCAGCGCGGTGGTGCGGCGCGAGTTCCCGAACAAGCTGCGCGTGACGCTGACCGAGCAGGTGCCGGTGGCCAACTGGGGCGACGAGGCGAGCTCGAAGCTCATCAACGGCTTCGGCGACGTGTTCGAGGCCAACGTGGCCGAGGTGGACGACAACCTGCCGCGCCTGGACGGCCCGATCGAGCAGGCCGGCCAGGTGCTGGGCATGTACCGCGTGCTGCAGCCGCAGTTCCAGCCCTACGACCTGAGCATCGACGAGCTCACGCTGTCGAGCCGCGGCAGCTGGAAGGTGGTGCTCGACAGCGGCGCCGAGATCGAGCTCGGCCGGGGCCAGGGCGAGGAGGTGACTGCCAGGTTGCAGCGCTTCCTTAAGACCGTGACCCAGGTCGCGGGCCAGTACCGCCGCACCATGGCCGACGTCGAGGGCGCCGACCTGCGCCACAACGACGCGTATGCATTGCGGCTGCGCGGCGTCACCACGGTCTCGCCCGAGGCCCCAAGAAAAATCAAGTAGCGAATACCGAGGAATCGAGGACATTTCAATGCCCAAAGAATATAAAGACCTGGTCGTAGGACTCGACATCGGCACCGCCAAGGTGATGGTGGTCGTGGCCGAGGTGCTGCCCGGTGGCGAGCTCAAGCTGGCCGGCCTCGGCATCGCGCCGAGCAACGGCCTCAAGCGCGGCGTGGTGGTGAACATCGACGCCACGGTGCAGAGCATCCAGCAGGCGCTGAAAGAGGCCGAGTTGATGGCCGACTGCAAGATCAGCCGCGTCTACACCGGCATCACCGGCAGCCACATCCGCGGCATCAACTCGAGCGGCATGGTGGCGGTGAAGGACAAGGAAGTGACGCCCGCCGACGTGGCCCGCGTGGTGGAGACGGCGCGCGCCATCAACATCTCGAGCGACCAGCGCCTCTTGCTGGTGGAGCCGCAGGAGTTCGTGATCGACGGCCAGGACGTGAAGGAGCCGATCGGCATGAGCGGCATGCGGCTCGAAGCCAAGGTGCACATCGTGACCGGCGCGCAGAGCGCGGCCGAGAACATCATCAAGTGCGTGCGTCGCTGCGGCCTCGAAGTCGACCAGCTCATGCTGAACCCGCTGGCCTCCAGCCAGGCGGTGCTGACGGAAGACGAGCGCGAGCTGGGCGTGGTGCTGGTGGACATCGGCGCGGGCACGACCGACGTGGCGATCTTCACCAACGGCGCGATCCGCCACACGGCGGTGATCCCGATCGCGGGCGACCTCATCACCAGCGACATCGCGATGGCGCTGCGCACGCCGACCAAGGACGCGGAAGACATCAAGGTCGAGAACGGTTTCGCCAAGCAGCTGCTGGCCGACCCCGAGACGCAGGTTGAAGTGCCGGGCCTGGGCGACCGCGGCCCGCGCATGCTGAGCAAGCAGGCGCTGGCCGGCGTGATCGAGCCGCGCATCGAGGAGATCTTCTCGCTGGTGCAGCAGGTGGTGCGCGAGTCGGGCTACGAAGAGGTGCTGTCGTCGGGCGTGGTGCTCACGGGCGGCAGCGCCGTGATGCCCGGCATGGTCGAGCTCGGCGAGGACATCTTCCTCAAGCCCGTGCGCCGCGGCATCCCGAAGTATTCGAGCGCGTTGTCGGACATGGTCGCGCAGCCTCGCGCCGCGACGGTGATGGGCCTGCTCGAGGAAGCACGCTTCGCACGCATGCGTGGCTTCAAGGTCGCGCAGAAGAATGGGTCGGTAAAGACTGCATTCGGACGTTTCAAGGACTTCATCGTGGGGAATTTCTAGCCATGATCAAGTCTCCACTCTGGCTCGCCCGTGGCAGCCCTCCCATGCATTTCAACGAGCGATGGCGACGAACAGGTCCACCATCGCGACGGGCTCTTCGTTGATCTCGTCAATACACAAGAAATATTCACAGACACATAACGGCAACTGCAAGATTCAAGGAGTTAAAAATGACCATCGAAATGATCGAAGTCGAAGAGTTCAATCAGGGCACGCAGATCAAGGTGATCGGTGTCGGCGGTGGCGGCGGCAATGCGGTCGCCCACATGATGGAGCGTGGCGTGCAGGGCGTTCAGTTCGTCTGCGCGAACACCGACGCACAGGCCCTGCAGCGCAGCAACGCGCACAAGATCATCCAGCTCGGCACCAGCGGCCTGGGCGCCGGCAGCAAGCCCGAAAGGGGCCGTGAAGCGGCCGAGCTCGCGGTGGACGACATCCGCACCGCCATCGACGGCGCACACATGCTGTTCATCACGGCCGGCATGGGCGGCGGCACCGGCACCGGTGCGGCTCCCGTGATCGCGCGCGTCGCGAAGGAAATGGGCATCCTGACCGTGGGCGTGGTCACCAAGCCCTTCGACTGGGAAGGCGGCCGCCGCATGACCAACGCCGACGCCGGCCTGGCCGAGCTCGAAGCGAACGTCGACTCGCTGATCGTGGTGCTCAACGAGAAGCTGCTCGACGTGCTGGGCGAGGACGTCACGCAGGAAGAAGCCTTCGCGCAGGCCAACGACGTGCTGAAGAACGCCGTGGGCGGCATCTCGGAAATCATCAACGAGTACGGCGGCGTGAACGTCGACTTCGAAGACGTGCGCACCGTGATGGGTGAACCCGGCAAGGCCATGATGGGCACGGCCGCGGCTGCAGGCCCGGACCGCGCGCGCATCGCCGCCGAACAGGCCGTGGCCTGCCCGCTGCTCGAAGGCATCGACCTTTCGGGCGCCAAGGGCGTGCTGGTGCTGGTGACGGCGTCGAAGAGCTCGCTGAAGCTGAACGAGTCGAAGCTGGCGATGAACACCATCCGCGCCTACGCCTCGCCGGACGCGCACGTGATCTACGGCGCCGCCTACGACGACAGTCTGGGCGACGAGATGCGCGTGACCGTGGTGGCCACCGGCCTGTCGCGTGCCGACGCACGCCGCCAGCAGCCGACGCTGGAAGTGATCCGTACCGGCACCGACAACATCCCCTTCACCGTGCCGACGCTCGGTGGCGTGGGTCATGCCGGCGGCACGGGCGGCAGCCAGCCCAACTACGACGGCATGGCCGTTCCCAGCGTGTGGCGCACCAACCGCACGATGGCCGCGGCGAAGGTGGACGCGCTGTCTTCGGGCGGCATGGACGACTTCGAGATCCCGGCCTTCCTGCGCCGTCAAGCCGATTGAGAGAACACCCCATCCGATGGCCTCGCTGGAGGCCATCGCGGGGGTGAACTCGGCCAGACGCAGAGGGCACGAGGGAGCGTAAGGGGCACAGGGACGACCCGAAAGGGACGTCCGCTGGCTCTAGGCGCTGCGCTCACCTCGTGCCCTTTGCGTCCATTTCAGGCCAATTCGAAGGAATTGCATAGAACCCATGTCTATCGGTGCCATAGCGAGGGGCATAGGCCGCCACGCCCGTCGCGCGCCTAAAATCCCGGCCGTGCTGCAACAACGTACCCTCAAGTCGATCAGCCGCGCCGTGGGCGTGGGGCTCCATAGCGGCCAGCGCGTGGAGCTGACACTGCGGCCGGCCCCGGCCGATACGGGCATCGTGTTCCGCCGCGTCGACCTGCCCGAGCCGGTCGAGATCCGCATGACCGCCGAGTCGGTCACCGACACGCGCCTGGCCTCCACCGTCTCCACCGGCGGCGCCAAGGTGCAGACCGTCGAACACATCATGTCCGCCTGCGCGGGCCTGGGCATCGACAACCTCTACATCGACATCACGGCCGACGAAGTGCCGATCCTCGACGGATCGGCTTCCTCCTTCGTGTTCCTGCTGCAGAGCGCGGGCATCGCGCTGCAGAAAGCGCCGCGCCGCTTCATCCGCGTGACCCGCAAGGTCGAGGTGCGCGAAGGCGAGGGCGCCAACGAGAAATGGGCGAGCCTGGAGCCGTACCACGGCTACAAGCTGAGCTTCGAGATCGACTTCGACCACCGCGTCGTCAACTCCACCGGCCAGCGCGTGGAATTCGACCTGGGCACCGACTCGTACAGCCGCGACATCGCACGCGCTCGCACCTTCGGCTTCACCAAGGAAGTCGAGTACATGCGCAGCAAGGGCCTCGCGCTCGGCGGTGGCCTGGACAACGCCATCGTGATGGACGACACCAAGGTGCTGAACGAGGGCGGCCTGCGCTACGACGACGAGTTCGTGAAGCACAAGATCCTCGACGCGATGGGCGACCTCTACATCATCGGCAAGCCGCTGCTGGCCGCCTACACCGCCTTCCGCTCGGGCCATGCGCTCAACAACAAGCTGCTGCGCGAACTGCTCTCGCACAGCGACGCCTACGAGGTCGTGACCTTCGAGGACGAGAAGCGCGCGCCGCGCGGTTTCGGCGAAGTCGCGCGGGCCTGGTAGCAGGCCCCCTTCGCCTTCCTCACATGCTCCTGTTCCGCTGGGCCATCCTGCTGCTTCTGCTGGTGGCCGGCGTGTGCTTTGCGTTCTACGCGGGCACGGGGCAGGTCAAGTACCGCCGCATCGGCTGGATCGTGCTGAAGTGGACGCTGCTGGCGGCCTTCGGCTTCTTCGCGGTCCTGATCGCCGAGCGGGTGGCTTGAGCTTTCTTCAGCCGGCGGTCTCCTGCCGGCAGATGAAGAGGCTCAGGTAGGACGGCGTGCGCTGCGAGACTTCGCGCAGCGTCACCTCGTCGAAGTCCTTCGGGACGTTCTCCACCACCATCTGCCGCAGCGCCTGGGCGGCCTCCGTCTCGTTGTCCCGCGGGTTGTAGCGAACCTGCACGCCGCGAATCAGGTAGCCGGGAACGGCGTTGCTCGCCTCGGGAAACTCGCGCAGCCGCCAGGTGACGTCGCCGCGCGCGGCCTTCAGCCTGGCGAGCAGGTCGCGCGCAGGCGCTTCATTGCGCTTGCGGACCTCCGGGTCGCGCTCGCTCGTGCAGTACAGGATGTCGACCCGGAAGCCGGCGAATTTCCCCGATGAGGAGCTGGCCGGCGGTTTCGCCACTGCCGCCGCGGCGCTGCGATTGACCTCGATGGCCTTCTGCTCCTGCGCGAACTCCCCGGCCTTGCCCGCTTCGGCGCGCAGCACCGGATCGGCGAAAGACAGCGCCACGAGCGGAAAGAGCCGGCCCGCCAGGTCTTCCGAAGCCACCGAATTGATGAGCGCGAAGGCCGCCTGCTCGCGGCGATGCCGGCCCGGCGCCTTCTCGTCCATCTGGAGCACTTCGACCACCTTCTCGTAGACGTACTGGTCGCGCTTGAAGCGCGTCTCCTCGAGCGAGTTGTCGACCCGCTTGCGCTCGAAGTCGATGCGCTGCGCCTCGTTCGCCTGCGCCGAAGCCGCTGCGCGATGCTGGGCATCCTCGGCGGCCTTCTTCGAATCTTCGGCCTTGTACTGCCAGTAGAGGCCCAGCGCCGCCGCGAGCACCGCGATCAGCGCCGACGCGCCGCTGGCCCATTTCGTGACCTTCTCCACCCGCGACGAAGGCGCGGGCGTTCCCCCACCGTGATCCTCTCCTGCCATGGTTCGCTCCCGATGTTGTTGATGCTGGCGCGAAGTCTGTCACTGCGCCTGCGCGGCGGCCTCCCTGCAAATGGGGAGGCTCGGCGCGGAAAGTGTCCGGCGCTTGTGTTTCAGTTTTCGGTCAGCGCCTGCAAGGCCTGCACCTGCCGAGCCAGCAGCGGCCCCTTGCGATGCGCGGGCACCAGCAGCACGACCGTGTCGCCCAGCGCCTTCGGCCGGCCCCAGGGCGCATGCAGCTTGCCCTGAGCAAGCAGGGGCGCGACGAGGCGCTCGCGGCCCATCAGCACGCCTTCGCCGTCGAGCGCGGCCTGCAGGGCGAGGCTGTAGAGCGAGAAGTCCGGCCCGGCCGCCAGCGCCTCGGCTTCGGCCGCCGTGGTGCCGGGCCGCACGGCCTGCAGCCAGCGCTGCCAGTCGTCGCGCCAGACGGTGTCGTGCAGTCCGCCGTTGCGCTCCAGCAGTTCGATCAGGTCCTCGGGCGGGCGCGGGCGGCCGCTGGGCAGGGGCTGCCGCAGGCGCGGGCTGCACACGGGCAGCAGCCGGTCGCGCACGAGCGGGATCGCCTGCGCGCCCGCGTCGGTCTCGATGCGCTCGCCGGCCCGCGCATAGAAGAGGCCCAGATCGAATGGCTCGCGACGAAAGTTCGGCGGCTGTTCCAGCGCGGTCACCGACACCTGCACGCCGGGCAGCTCCGCCTTCAGGCGCGAGAGCCGGGGCGACAGCCACAGCTGGGCCACGGCAGGCAGCGCGGCCACCTGCAGCGTGCTGCGGCGCGCGGCGATCTGGGTTTCGTGGCGCAACGCCTGCACGGCCAGCCCGAGCTGGTCGACGGCCGCGCTGAGGGCAGGCAGGGCGCGCCGCCCGTGCGCGCTGAGGCGGATGCCCTGGCTGTGCCGCTCGAACAGCGCGCCGCCGGCCCATGTTTCAAGCGCCTTGATCTGCTGCGCGACGGCGGCCGGTGTGACGAAGAGTTCCTCGGCCGCGCGCGCGAAGCTGCCGTGGCGGGCCGCGGCCTCGAAGGCGCGCACGGCCGTGTGCGGAGGCAGGCGGGGGCGAGGCGGCGCGAGCGGCATCTGGCAGGTCCTTCAGGCCAAGTTTTTCTATGGCCCGGGGCCAGATTATCCGGTTTGCCCGGCCGGCGGCGGCGCGCGACGATTCGTGCATCCATCACTTCCAGCGAGATCCGCCGCATGCCCGCCGCCCTGCAACGCCGCCCCTGGGTTCCCGCCGCCAGCGAAGACCACGTGCTTTCCATCGCCGCGGATGCCTCCGCGCGCGATGCGGCGGGCGTCGCCGCCGAGATCGAACGGCTGGTGGCCGACAACCACCGCATCCACGACGTGGAAGGCCTGAACCTCAACCCCGCCACCAACGTGATGAACCCGGCCGCCGAGGCGCTGCTGTCGCGCGGGCTGGGCTCGCGTCCGTCGCTGGGCTATCCGGGCGACAAGTACGAGATGGGCCTGGAGGCCATCGAGCGCATCGAAGTCGTCGCGGCCGAGCTGGCGGCCGAGGTGTTCGGCTCGAAGTTCGCCGAGGTGCGCGTGAGCTCGGGCGCGCTGTCGAATCTCTACGTGTTCATGGCGACCTGCAGGCCGGGCGACACCATCGTCGTGCCGCCGCCCAGCATCGGCGGCCACGTCACGCACCATGCGGCGGGCGCGGCGGGGCTCTACGGCCTGAAGCCGGTCTCCGCCCCGGTGGATGCCGACGGCTACACGGTCGACGTGACCGCGCTCGCGAAGCTGGTGCGCGAGGCGAAGCCGACGCTCATCACCATCGGCGGCAGCCTGAACCTGTTTCCGCACCCGGTGCCCGCGATCCGCGAGATCGCCGACAGCGTGGGCGCGAAGCTGCTCTTCGACGCCGCGCACCTCTCGGGCATGGTGGCCGGCAAGGCGTGGCCACAGCCGCTGGAGCAGGGCGCGCATGCCATCACGATGAGCACCTACAAGAGCCTGGGCGGCCCGGCGGGCGGCCTGATCGTGTCGAACGACGCCGCGCTGATGGAGCGCATCGACGCCATTGCGTACCCCGGCCTCACGGCCAATTCGGACGCGGGGCGCACCGCGGCGCTGGCCCGCGGGCTGCTCGACTGGAAGGTGCACGGCGTCGCCTATGCGGCGGCGATGCGCGAGACCGCGCAGGCGCTCGCACGCGCTCTCGATGCGCTGGGCCTGCCGGTGTTCGCGAAGGCGCGCGGCTTCACGCAGTCGCACCAGTTCGCACTCGAGGCGGCGCGCTGGGGCGGCGGGCAGCACGCGTCGAAGAAGCTCGCGCAGGGCGGCCTGCTGGCCTGCGGCATCGGATTGCCGATCGCGCCCGTGGAGGGCGACATCAACGGCCTGCGCCTGGGCGTGCCCGAGATCGTGCGACTGGGCTTCACGCCCGAAGACATGCCGCAGCTGGCCGGCTGGATCGCACGCGCGCTCGACGGCGAGGTGGTATCGGTGGCCGCCGAGGTGCGCGAGCGACGCAAGCGCCTTGGCGAGATGCGCTACATCGTGCGCTGAAAGCAGCTACGGGCTGATTCGGGAAACACCGCGGAACCGGCTTCGCCGGGCCGCAGGTGTTGCCCCCGATAGGGGGAAGGCGTGCGCGACACGAAGTGCGCGAAGCCTGGGGGCGAGCCTACCTCGAACGCCCCTGCCGGTAGGTGCCGGCATGGGTCTTCGACAGCTCGGCCGCTTCGGCGAGCCGCGCCATCGAGCGTCCCACCTGCGCATGCGTGATGGCGATGCCCAGTGCGTCCGCCGCGTCGGCGCCCGGCAGGCCCGGCAGGTCGAGCAGCCGCCGCACCATCTCCTGCACCTGCGCCTTGGCCGCCTGGCCGTGGCCGGCCACCGCCTTCTTCATCTGCAGCGCCGTGTACTCGGCCACCGAGAGGTTGTTGCTGACCAGCGCCGTCACGCACGCACCCCGCGCCTGCCCCAGCAGCAGCGTCGACTGCGGATTGACGTTGACGAAGATGATTTCCACCGCCGATGCATCGGGCTGGTAGCGCGCGGTGATTTCCGCGATGCCGTCGAACAGCACCTTCAGGCGGGCCGGCAGGTTGCCGGTGCCCAGGTGCCGCGTGCTGATGGTGCCGCTGGCCACGTAGCGCAGCCCGTGGCCGTCCGCATCGACCACGCCGAAGCCGGTGGTCTGCAAGCCGGGGTCGATGCCGAGAATGCGCATGAAAGGAAACGTAAAGGCCTAAGCCCGGATAAAGAGAGTCGAAAGAGCCGCGAGGAGAGGGCCGAAAGCGGGCTGATCGCGGGCAGAATCCGCCCGGTCCGTACAGTCCGCCCCCCGCCGCGCGCGGGGCGCGCCATCCAAGGAAGCGAATGTGAATGTAGTCGAGTCCTCCGCGCAGCAGCAACTGGACGAGGTGCAAGCCTTGATCGCGCGCCTGCAGATGCACCCCGCCGAACGCGCGGCCGCCAGTTTCCGCCGCATCGAGCTGCTCGACGACCTGGGCCGTCGCAAGGAAGCGCTGGCCGCGAGCGCCAGGCTGCTCGACGAATTCGCGGCGAAGCCCGAGGTCGGCGTGGTCGTGCCGTGCTGCCAGACGCTGCGCCTGCTGGCGCACATGCTGCGCCAGATGCACCGCCCGGCAGACGCGCTCGCCACGCTCGACCGCCTGATCGCGGCGCACGGCCAGCGCGCCGAGCCCGCGATCCGCGAGCACATCGCCCACGCGCTCTACCAGCGCACATGGTGGATCGACGAGCCCGCCGCGCGCTGCGAAGCTTGCGACGCCATGAGCGAACTGCTCGACAGCCAGCCCGATGCCGCCTTCGACACCTGGCGCGTGGAGGCGCGGTTGCTCAAGGCCGAGGTGGAGCATCACCGCGGCCTGCCGCAGGATGCGCTGGCCACGTTGGAGGCCGCGATCGAGCGCTTCGACGCCAGCACCGACCCCGGCGTGGTGCTGCGCGTGGCGCGTGCGCGCCTGGCGTCGGTGCTCAACCTGCGGGAGCTGGCGCAGCATGCCCAGGCGCAGGTGATGTGCCTCGCCGTGGCCGACCAGATCGAGGCCGGCCTTGCCGAAGCCGCGCCGGAGCTGCGCATCGAAGGCGTGCGGGCGCTGACGCTGTTCTTCGACGGCTTCGGCATCGACGAGCATGCGAACCGCGCCGAACTGGTCGGCTGGCTGCTCGACCGCTACGGCCACGACGCATCGCCGCAGGTGCGCCGCATGGCGGTGCGCCGCGCCTACGACTGGTCGGTGGGCCTGCGCGAGCAGGAAGACGGCGATGCCGCGCTGGCCGCATGCGACCGCCTGCTCGCCACCTTCGGCGCGGACACCGACGCGGTGGTGCATCGCACCGTCGCGAGCGCGCTGCTCAACAAGGGCTTCGTGCTGCTCGAACGGCTGGGCCGCGCCGAGGATGCGCTCGCTGTGTACCAGCAGCTCGCGCGCCAGCTACAGGGCGCGCCCGCTCCCGAATTGCAGGACACCCTGGCCAAGGCCCTCGCCGGCCGTGAAGCCTGCCTCAGGCGGCTGCGCAGGGCCGACGCCGAGGCCAACCTGCCGGAGCTGTCGCCCGAGACGCGCGACGAGGTGCGCGACAAGGTCAAGCAGGGGCGCAGGCACGGCGATGCGGGCGAGTCGCGCGAGGCCATTGCGCTGTTCGACGAGGTGCTGGCCGCGCATGCCCCGTCGCCGCATCCGGAGCTGCGCCGCCAGTGCGCGCGGGCGCTGGTCCACAAGGCCTTCTGCCTGGTCGCGCTGGAGCGCTTCGACGAAGTCGTGGCCGCCGCCGAGGCGATGGACGCGCGCTACGGTGCCGATTCCTCGACCGAGATGCAGGAGACGGTCGCGCTGTGCATGCAGTACAAGAGCACCGCGCTCGACCGCCTCGGCCGGCACGACGACGAGATGCGCGTGCACGACGAGATCGTCGCGCGCTGGGGCAACTCCGAGCTGCCCGACCTGCGCGGGCGCGTGGTCGGCGCGCTGTTCCGCAAGGGCGCCACGCTGCGCCAGACCGGCCGTCTCGAGGCGGCGGTGGCCTGCTACGACGAGGCCATCGCGCGCACCACCGGCGCGAGGGAAGGCACGCTGCAGCTCTGGGCCGCGAAGTCGATGATCAACAAGGCCAAGGCGCAGGACAAGCTCGGCGACCCGGCCGGCCAGATCAAGACCTATCGCGCTCTCATTGCACGCTTCGGCGATTCGGGCGATGCCGCGCTGCGCGAGCGCGTCGTCAATGCCTGCGAGTGGCTTGCCGAGGCCGAGGGCCGGCAGGGCCGGGTGGAAGCACAGCGCGCGGCGCTTGAGGCCGCGCTGGGCCGCTTCGGCACCGCGCTCTCGGCCGAGCAGCGCGCGCGCCTCGCCCGCGAACTGCAGGCACTGAAGGCCAGGGCCATCGGACGCAAGGCGAAGGAAGTCTTCGGCCGCGTGGTGCGCCGCAAGGCCTGAACGAATTCATCTGCCTCCCCGCGCAGAACCGCCCGCGAGGCTTTTCCAGGAATACCGCGGAACCGGCTTCGCCGGGCCGCAGGTATTGCCCCCTGCAAGGGGGTTGGCGAAGCGACACGAAGTGCGCGGAGCCTGGGGGTGTGCCAGGTTCAGGCGTTGAAGTACCAGCGGATCGAGTGGAAGAAGATGGGCGCGGCGAAGCAGAGTGCATCGACGCGGTCCAGCAGGCCGTTGGCACCGGTCACGCCCGTGCCTTTCTGGCCCCAGTTCGGAATGCCCCGGTCGCGTTTGAGCGCCTTCATCACCAGGTGTCCCATCGACCCCGAGATGCACGCGATGACCGACACCGCGAGCGCCTGGCCGAACTTGAACGGCGTGATGAACGAGAACAGCGCGCCCACCAGGCTCGCCACCGCGATGCCGATGGCCCAGCTGGTCCAGTTGAAGCTGCGGCTCACGTTGGGCGCGAAGGGCGCGCGCTGCATGCGCCGCGAGATCAGGTGCTGCACCAGCACCGAGGTCTGCACCACGAACACCAGGAAGAACACGAGGAAGGCGCTCTTGCCCTCGTAGCCCGGGAAGCTCAGCAGCAGCAGCGCCGGCACGTGGCTCATGCCGTAGACGCAGACCATGATGCCCCACTGCAGCTTGGCATTGCGCTCCAGGAACTGGCTCGGGTCGTTGGCCAGCGCGCTCGTCACCGGGATCGCGAGGAACACGTACACCGGGATGAACACGGTGAACAGGTCGAAGCGCGCGGTGGCCACCAGCCAGAACTGGATCGGCAGCACCACGAAGAAGGCGAGGATCAGGCTGCGATGGTCGCCGCGCCGCGTGGGCGAGAGCGTGATGAACTCGCGCAGCGCGAAGAAGGAGATCAGCGCGAACAGCACGGTGGCCACCGTTTCGCCGAGCGCCCAGCCGATCCAGAAGACCAGCACCATGAACCAGGTGGTGCCCAGCAGGGCGCGGAAGTGCGCCAGCTCGGCCTGCCAGGCGGCGTCGTGCACCGGGTTGCGCTTTTCCCTGAAGCTCAGGAAGAAGGCCGTGGCGCTCACGATCGCGAGCACGCCGAAGATGATGAGGAAGAGCGCCGCGACCTGCTGGGTCGGGCTGAGGCTGCGCAGGAACTGGTTCATGTCGTCGTCAGACGTCGCGCAAGGCGATCACGGCGGCGCGCGCCCGGTCGAGGAAGGGGCGGCGCTCCTCGCCTTCCTCGACGCGGACCGGCGCGCCGAAGGTGACGGAGCAGAGGATGGGCACCGGCACGATCTCGCCCTTGGGCATGACGCGCTGCACGTTGTCGATCCATGCGGGCACCAGCACCACCTCGGGGAACATCGTGGCGAGCGTGTAGAGGCCCGACTTGAACTTCTGCGGCTCGCCGGTGTGGCCGCGCGTGCCCTCGGGGAAGATGATGATCGAGTCGCCGCTGCGCAGGGCCTCGACCAGCGGGGTCAGCGGATCGACAGCGGGAGCGGCCGCTACGGGCGGGGCTTCGGGCTCCGCCGGCGGTGATGGTGGCGGCGGCTCGGGCGGCGGCGCAGGAGGTGGAGCAGGGGGCTCCGGCAGGTCGAGCCGACCTTGTGCGCCGGACGCGACGGTTTCCAGGGGAGGCTCGGGCGGAGTCAACGGCAGCAGCGGTTCCATCGAGGGCTCGATGCGCTCGGCCGGCGACGGAACCGGTGCACGTACGACGGGCGGCGGTGGCGGTGCTTCGGCCACCACCGGTGCTGTCGGTGCGGTTGCCGCTGCGCTTGCCGCAGCAGGCGTCGCCTGCCGCTCCACGTACACCGCGTTGAAGACCTCCGTCGTGATCCAGCGCTTGACCGGCGTGTTGGCCCAGTAGTCGCGCGCGGCGATCGGGCGCGTGATGCTGCGCAGCTCTTCCGGCAGCGCCGCCCAGATCATCACCAGGTCGGCATGGCTCTGGTGGTTGGCGAAGTAGATGCGCTGCTCGGCCTTGGGCGGACAGCCGTACCAGCGTGCCTGGGCACCCGTGAGCAAGCGGACGATCCCAAGAAGCAACCAACCCGTGAGCTTTGCCAGCATATGGGCGCGATGATACGGGCCATGCGATGGCGTTTCGATCCTCTTTCCCTTGCCTGGGCCGTGGCCCTGTTCCTCGTTCTCCTGCTGCTGGCCACCGTGGGGGCTCGCTGGGGCTGGCTGCGCAGCTTCTTCGGCGACGTGCTGGCCGTGGTGTGGGTGTACTTCGTGTTCAGGACGGTGATCGCCGCGCGTGTGCTGCCGCTGGCACTGGCCGCGCTGGGCGTGGGCCTCGCGGTCGAGCTCGGGCAGTACCTGGCGGCGACGTGGCACCTACACATTCCGAACCGCGCCCTGCGCATCGTGCTCGGCAGCACGGCCGACTGGTGGGACGTGCTGGCCTACACCATCGGCTTCGCCGCGGTGCTGGCCATCGAGGGCCTGCGCGGCGCGGCCGTCTTCAGGGCAGCTCGGCCGCAGGCATCCGCGCCATGACCGTGGAAGCACGCCCGCTCAGGTAGGGCGAGCCGGTCCGGCGCTCGAAGAACTTGGGGCTGGGCAGCATCACCGCGAGGCGTGCCGCCTCGCCGGTGCCCAGGCGCGAAGCCGGCTTGCGGAAGTAGTACTGCGAGGCCGCCTGGGCGCCGAACACGCCTTCGCCCCACTCCACGTTGTTGAGATAGATCTCCAGGATGCGCCGCTTGTCGAGCAGCACCTCTAGCAGCGTGGCCAGCACCAGCTCCTGCCCCTTGCGCAGCATGGTGCGCTCGCCCGACAGCAGCAGGTTCTTCGCGAGCTGCTGCGTGATGGTCGAGCCGCCGCGCAGCTGCACGGGCTTGACCGGCCTGCCACGTGCCGCCGCGCGTGCGGCCCGCTTGGCGGCCAGCTCTTCCGCCCTGGCGTTGCGCTGGCGCGCGCGTTCGATGGCCTCCCATTCCACGCCGTTGTGGTCGACGAAGCCGGAATCCTCGCTCGCGATGACCGCACGCTTGAGCGTGTCGTTGATCTGCGAGTAGGGCACCCATTCCTGGCGCCAGCCGCCGCCGCTTCCCTGGTGGATGGCGATCTGGTAGGCCTCGGAGCGCTGGAACGCGGTGCTCTGCGGATCGATCACGGCCATCGCCGCGATGCGCGCCACGAAGAAGAGCTGGAGTGCCAGGCCTGCCACCGCGATGCAGGCGATCAGGCGCAGCGCGGCCTTCATCTTCTTTCTTGCTTACTTCAGTTCGGCGCGGATCTCGGCCAGCACCTGCGCCGACGGCGGGCGCACGCCGCGCCAGATCTCGAAGGATTCCGCCGCCTGCTCGACCAGCATGCCGAGCCCGTCGCGCGGCACCGCGCCATGGGCCTGCGCCCAGGCCATGAAGCCCGCGGCCGCGGGGCCGTACATCATGTCGACCGCGAGCCCGCCTTCGCGCAGCACGCTGGCCTTCACGGGCACCGCGTCGCCCGAGAGGCTGGAGGCGGTGGCATTGACCACCACGTCGAAGGCGCCCGGCACCTCGTCGAGCGCCCAGGCTTCGAGCGAGGCGCCGTGGCGCAGCGCGACGGCCGCGTGGCGGCGCACCAACTCCACGGCCTTGTCCACGGTGCGGTTGGCGACCACGACGCGCGAGGCGCCAGCATCGAGCAGCGGACCCAGCACGCCGGCCGCGGCGCCGCCCGCGCCGATCAGCAGCAGCGCCTTGCCCTGCAGCGGTACGGCCGCGTTGCGCACGATGTCGTTGACAAGGCCGATGCCGTCGGTGTTGTCGGCGTGGATGCCGCCGTCGGCGTCGAAGCGCAGAGTGTTCACCGCCTGCGCGAGCAGGGCGCGCTCGCTGGTGTGCTGCGCCAGCGCGGCGGCCTCGAACTTGAAGGGCACCGTGATGTTGCAGCCGCGCGCGACGTCGCCGCGCTGCGCTGCCTCGCTGCGGAAGGCCGCGATGCCTTCGGCGAACGCGCCGAGCGGAATCAGCCGCCGGCCGTAGTCCATCTGCTGGCCGCAGAGCTCGGCGAAGCGTGCGTGGATGCGGGGCGAGCGGCTGTGCTCGACCGGGTTGCCCATGACGCAGTACAGGTCCATGGTGTCCGCCTCTTGTCTTGTGTTCTGCTTACTGCGATGAGAGTTCGACCGAGCCGTCGTGCGCGAAGCGGAAGTGCGGCCGGATCACGATCTGGTCGGCGTGCTCCTTGCGCATCGCGTCGGTGAAGGTGCCGAAGTTGCCCACGCTCGCGACGATGGCCTGGGCCCGCTTGTCGAGCACGGGCACGCCCGAGCTTTCGTCGATCACGGTCGACAGCAGCCGGCCGTCGAAGTTGACGGTGATGGTCATCGTGAGCTCGCCGTAGAGCTTCTTGCCGGCGAGCGTCGGGAAGTTGGCCGTGCCCTGCGCTTCCACGCGGCGGCGCAGCGAGTCGACGTAGGTGGCGAAGGCGGCCTCGCGCGTGAAGGGGCTCAGGTAGCGCTTCTTGGGACGCGCGTTCTCCTCGTTCACGCGGCGCTCGATCTCGGCCAGCAGGTTGATCATCTGGCGGCGCTTGTCTTCCTGCGCCTGGGCTTCGGCGGGGTCGCCCGCGTTGCGCGGGTCGGGCGCGGGCATCGCGGCCAGGTCGCGCTTGAGCTGGGTGAGCATCTGCATCTGCTCGGCCTGCATCGCGTCGACCTTGCGCTGCGCGTCCTCGAAGGAGTCGCCCACGGTGGTGAAGCTCGACGGCGGCAGCGGGCTGGTCGCGCGGCCCTTGTCGAGGTCGCCGCCGCCCGCGAGCGAGGTCTGCGCGCGCAGCCGGGCGGCGGGGTCGGGCCTGTCGTTGGTCTTGCTGTTGACCAGGATGACTTCGAGCGGCGTGTCGCTGAAGACCTTGTTGAACGACTCGGGGTCGACGAAGCGCACCGCGAGCAGCGCGGCGTGTACGACGACCGACACGCCCAGAGCGATCTGCAGCGTGCTGAGGTCCTTGAAGTTCATTCTCGAAACTCCTCCAGGGGCCGCATCATTTCTCCGGACGACGATCCGCCGGGTTTCATGCTGGCGTGTTTTCTTCTGGCGCGGCCTCGCTGTCGTTCAGGTCGACGGCAATGGCGATCGGGCCCGCAACCACTTCTTCTTCCTCTTCGTCGCCCTCCTGGCCGGCGGCCGCGTCGGCCTTCGGCGAGTCGAGGCGCTCGAGCACCGTGCCGTTCACGTCGAGGGCGATCTCGTCGATCTCGCCGAGCTTCACGCGCAGGCGCGCGCCGCGTTCCTGCTGGCCCGCCACCGGGAACACCAGCGGCAGCGTGTCGGCGCGCACCAGGGCGCCGTTGGGCATGTCCTTGATGACGGTGGCCTCCAGCTCGGAAATGCCCTGCTGCTGCAGGTACTTCAGCGTCCAGAAGCGCTCCATGCCGCCCTGGTAGGCGTTGTACGCGGCGTAGGCGGCGTCGAAGCCCGAGAGGATGGAGAACAGGTCGGCGTCCTTCGGCTTGAAGGGCGCGGCCAGCGCGGCGGTCTTGCCGTGGCGCGCGGCGGCGATGATCTGCCACTGGTTCACCAGGTCGGTGTAGCGGCGCAGCGGCGAGGTGCTCCAGGCGTAGCTCTTCACGCCCAGACCTGCGTGCGGCAGCGCGCGCGTGCCCATGCGCACCTTGATGCCGGGCGCGAGGCTGGCCTGGCTGCGGTAGAGGCCGGGCACGCCGAGCTCGCCGAGCCAGCCGCCCCAACTGCTGTTGGCCAGGATCATCGCCTCGGACACGATCAGGTCGAGCGGCGCGCCGCGCTGGCGCGTGCTGATCTGCACCTGCTCGCCGCCCGTGGGCTCGGCGCCGTCGTTGCCGACGAGGCGGAAGTTGTAGTCGGGCCGGTTGAAGTTCTCGGGCTTGCCACGCACCACCTCGCGCTGCGCCTTCAGCTGCTTCGCGAGGCGGAACAGGAAGGACAGCGGCGCGCGCAGGCGGGTGGCGGCTTCGGGCGTGCCCTCGCCCTGGAAGGAGGCGTCCTCGAGCCACTGCTGCGTGACGACGGTGTCGAGCTGGTCGTGGCGCAGGTTGGCCACGATGGGCACGCGCTCCAGCTTCGTCTCGGTGCCCTGCAGCTCCAGCGTGGCTTCGTCGAAGCGCGCGTAGAGCGACACGGCCGGGCGGTCGCCGCCCTCGAGCAGCGTGTAGGTGTCGACCACCTCGTCGGGCAGCATCGTGATCTTGTAGCCCGGCATGTAGACCGTCGACATGCGCGCGCGCGCCACGTTGTCGATGGCGCTGCCCGGCGTGAGCGCCAGGGCCGGCGCCGCGATGTGGATGCCGACCGTGACGGTGCCCGTGCCCAGGCCCTGCACGGAGAGCGCGTCGTCGATTTCGGTGGTCTGCGAATCGTCGATGGAGAAGGCCTGCACGCCGGTGGCCGGCGGAAGGTCGTCGGCGATGGCGGGCGCGGCGAGCGCGGGAAAGCCGGTGCCCTTGGGGAAGTTCTCGAACAGGAAGCGCCGCCAGTGGAACTGGTAGGGCGAGTCGATGGCGCCGGCGCGCTCCAGCAGGTCGAGCGGAGCGCGCTGCGTGGTGCGCGCGGCCTCGACCACGGCCTTGTACTCGGGGGCGTTCTTGTCGGGGCGAAAGAGGATCTTGTAGAGCTGCTCGCGCACGGGCGCCGGGCAGACGCCCTCGGCCAGCTGCGCGGCCCATTCGGCGATCTGCGCCTGGATGGCCTTCTTCTTTTCGATGGCGGCGAGCGCCTGCTGGACGATCTCGGCCGGCGCCTTCTTGAAGCGACCCTTGCCAGCGCGGCGGAAATAGTGCGGCGCCTCGAACAGCGCGAACAGGGCGGCGGCCTGCTGGGCGAGCGAGGGCTTCTCGCTGAAATATTCGGCGGCCAGCTCGGCGAAGCCGAATTCGCCCTCGGGCGCGAATTCCCAGGCAAGGTCGAGGTCCAGGGAGGCGGCGAGCGAGCGCCCTTCGGCGATCAGCTCGGCGGGGGCCGGTTTCTCGAAACGCAGGACGATGTTGGCGCCCTTGACCTTGACGCGCTTGCCGGTGTCGAGCTCGACCTGCGCCGATGCTTCGGCCTCCGACAGCACGCGGCCGCCGAGGTACTTGCCGGCTTCTTCAAACAATACAAACATGGCCCGGATTGTCCCATGCTGAACCCGCCGGAATTCCGGGGGCAGGCGCTCCGGACGAGCGCGGGGAGCCTAGATCGGGTTGATGAAGGCCATCACGTCGTCCAGGTGGGCCTTTTCGAAATCGGACAGCGCATGGTCGCCGCCCTCGAGCAGCTTGATGTTGCTGTCGGGGTAGCGCGCGGACATCTCGTGCCAGTCGAGCGCCTCGTCGCCCTTGGCGATGATGGCGAACACGCGCTCCGGCCGCGTGAGCGGGCCGACTTCCATCGCGCGCAGCTCGTGGATGTATTCGGGGCGGAAGTAGAAATGCTCGGCCGGGTCGTGCCAGACGGTCTGGTCGCCGATGTAGCGCATGAGGTCGCGTGCGGGATGCACTGCCGGGTTGAGCAGCACCGCGCGGCAGCGCGTCATGCCGGCCACGTAGGTGGCGTAGTAGCCGCCGAGCGACGAGCCCACCACCGCCATCGACTTGCGCGGCCAGTGGGCGATGCCCTTCATCACCATGTCGATGGCGTCGTGCGGCGACGGCGGCAGTTGCGGGCACCACCACTGCAGGTTCGGATGGCGTCGCGCGACGCGGTCCGCGACGACCCGGGCCTTGGTCGAGCGAGGCGAGGAGCGGAAACCGTGCAGGTAGAGCAGGTGGGTGGTTTGCGGATCCATGCGAGGAAGAGACGGGAGGTGCGGCGACCGCACCTCGCTTGCCGGGAACGGGTAATTCTGCATGAGGTCTGTTCTCGCGAGGCCGCCTCCAACATACAAAAAACCCGGCCGGGCGGGTTCTTCGGTAAAGCCCGGCCCGCGGGCTCCCCGGGGTCGCGCCGGCATCCCGCCCGTCCCGTTCCAGTGCATGTCGCGCATCTGGAATTCGAAAGTATTCAAGTTGCGTTCGCGTGCCGCGCGAACCGCCTACGTTCCGGTTACTTCGCCTGCGCGGAGCAGGGCGGAAGGCGCCCGGAAAAAAGCGGCCAGAGTTTCTGACAAGCCCATTGCCGCGCGTATCCCATGAACGAGGGATGTGCACATGGATTCCCGGTGCGCGCCGAGGCTTATGCTCGGAGGATGAACATCGAGGCTCAGGACGACGCGACGCTACGCCGCTGGGGCGTGCTCGTCGTCGAAGACGACAGCCGCGCGCGCGCCTTTTTCGAGGCGAGCGTGCAGCGCAGCCCGCGCCTTTTCTGGCTCGGCAGCGCCGGCACCGTGCAGGAAGCGCTGGGCTGGCTGTCGCGCACCACCACCATTCCCGACGTGCTCCTGGTCGACCTCGGCATGCCCGACGGCACCGGCCTCGACGTGATCCGCGACGCCGTGTCGCGCTTCCCTGGCTGCGAGCCGCTGGTCGTTTCGGTCTTCGGCGACGAGGAGAACGTGCTCGCCAGCATCGAGGCGGGCGCCGTGGGCTACATCCACAAGGACGCCGCGCCGGAGGACATCGCGCAGACCATCGTCGAGATGAAGGCCGGCGCCTCGCCGATCTCGCCCATGATCGCGCGGCGCGTGCTCGCCAAGTACCGCAGCCTGCAGACCGCGGCGCCCACCGGCTCGACGCCGGGCGCCACGCCCGAGGCGGCGGCTGAGGAGGCCGACCGCGGCCTGCTCTCGGCGCGCGAGCACGAGGTGCTGACGCTGATCGCGCGCGGTTTCTCCTATGCGGAGATCGCCCGGCTCAAGGGGCTGAGCGTGCATACGGTGCAGACCCACATCAAGAACCTCTACGGAAAGCTCGCGGTGCATTCCAAGAGCGAGGCGGTCTTCGAGGCGACGCGTCTCGGCTTGCTGTCTCATCCGGGCTGAGCGCAGATGCGACAGAACTGGGTGTCGCTGGTGATGCCGTGGCTGGCGATGCTCCTGATGGGCATCGTCGGTATTTCCGTCGCGGCCGCGTCCGAGGCGCCGATCGAGCTGCGCCAGGGCACCGTGACCACCACGGTCGACGGCGTCACCCGCACGGAGCCGGTCGAGCTTTCCTATCACTGGGACCGTCAGTTCAACGGGCGCCCAGGCACCGCCAGCTTCGACTTGCCGTTCACGCTCGAGGCCGAGCCGGAGACGCCGTGGGGCATCTTCATCCCGCGCGTGGGCAACGTCTTCGAGGTTCAGCTCAACGACGCGCTGCTGCAGACCTACGGCGACATGAAGCGCGGCAACGACGCCGACTACGCCAAGGCGCCCATCTACGTGCCCGTGCCCGGCAAGCTGCTGCGCAAGGGCGACAACCTGCTGCAGATCCGCCTGCATGCCGACACCGCCCGCCTCGCGGGGCTGTCGCAGGTGGTCGTCGGGCCGGCCGCGACCGTGCGCAACGAGCTCTTCGAGAGCGCCAACGCGTGGCGCTTCACTGGCTCGGTGCTGCTGATGGCCTTCAGCCTGATCGTGGGCGGCATCGCGCTGGCGCTGTGGCTCACGCAGCTCGACGTCGACGCCGGCGGGGTGCAGCGGCGCGTGGGCATCTATCTCTGGGCCGCGCTGGCGGAGATCTTCTGGGCGGCGCGCATGGTCGACGGCCTGATCGCCGAGCCGCCGCTGTCCTGGGGGCCGTGGGGCGTGCTGATGGCGGCCTGCTATGCCGGCTGGGCGGCCGCCTCCATGATGTTCGTCTACCACCTCGCGGGCTGGGCCAACGAGCGCGGCCATCGCTGGGTGCGCTGGCCGGTGGCGGGCATCGTGGTCGGAACGGTGATCTTCAGCGCGCTGTCGCTGCAGCGGGACGAGCCGGCGTGGTTCACCGGCTGGCTCGCCGTCGAGCTCGTGTTCGTCGCCGCCTTCGTCGGCGCCTTCGCCGTCGCCACGCTGCGCAACCCGAACGACGACCGCCTGCTGATGGCCGGCGCGGCGCTGGTCACGGTGGCCCTGGCCGCGCGCGACTGGCTGGTGATCCGCCTGAGCGACGCCTACGGCGAAACCACCTGGGTGCGCTATTCGTCGGTGTTCTTCGGCGCGGTGCTGCTGCTGATCGTGCTGCGGCGCTTCCGCGCGGCGACGCTGCAGGCGCGGGGCTCGGTCGCCGCCCTGGCCGAGCGGGTGGCGCAGCGCGAGCGCGAACTGGCGGCCACCTATGCCGAGCTCGAGGCCGCGGCGCAGGTACAGGCGCGCACCCACGAACGCGAGCGCATCCTGCGCGAGATGCACGACGGCGTGGGCTCGCACATCAGCTCGGCCATCCGGCAGCTGCAGTCGGGCCAGAGCAGCTCGGGCGACCTGCTGCGCACGCTGCGCGATTCGCTGGACCAGCTCAAGCTGCAGATCGATTCCATCCACCTGCCGCCGGGCGACGTGGGCGCGCTGCTCGCGGCCGCGCGCTACCGGCTGGAGCCGCGCCTGGCGTCGGCCGGCATCGAGTTCGAATGGGCGGTGGACGAGGTGGAGCCGGTGGCCGGGCTCGACGCGCACGGCATGCGGCAGCTGCAGTTCCTGCTGTTCGAGGCCATCTCCAACGTGCTGCAGCACGCCGAGGCCACCGTGCTTCGCTTCGAGGCCGGCATGCAGGGCAAGACGGTGCAGCTGCGGGTGATCGACAACGGCAAGGGCTTCGACGCGGCCAAGCACAGGCCGCGGTCGCTGGCGGAGCGCTCCGGGGCCATCGGGGCCCGGCTGACGATCGAAAGCCGACCGGGGCGCACGGTCGTTCAGCTCGAATTCGATTGAGGCGGCCGGCGGGGCGGAGATAATCCGCCTTCATGTCCGCCGTGTTCAATCAGCCCTCCCTGGCGCGTCGAATTGCGCCCATCTTCCAGGGCTTCGACGGCTTCCTGGCCTTTGCCGTCCTGCTGCTCGCCTTCGCCGGGCTGCTGACCATGTATTCCTCGGGTTACGACCACGGAACCCGTTTCGTCGACCATGGCCGCAACATGCTGCTGGCCGGTTTCATCATGTTCGTGGTGGCGCAGGTGCCGCCGCAGCGGCTGATGCTGGCGGCCGTGCCGCTCTACACCATGGGCGTGGGGCTGCTGGTGGCGGTGGCGCTCTTCGGCATCACCAAGAAGGGGGCCCAGCGCTGGATCAACGTGGGCGTGGTGATCCAGCCCAGCGAGATCCTGAAGATCGCCATGCCGCTGATGCTGGCCTGGTGGTTCCAGCGGCGCGAAGGCCAGCTGAGGCCGCTCGACTTCGTGGTGGCGACGGCGCTGCTGGCGGTGCCGGTCGGGCTCATCATGAAGCAGCCCGACCTGGGCACCTCGCTGCTGGTGCTGGCGGCGGGGCTGTCGGTGATCTTCTTCGCCGGGCTGCCCTGGAAGCTGATCGTGCCGCCGGTGGTGATCGGCGCGGTGGCCATCACGCTGATCGTCGGGTTCGAGTCGAGGCTTTGCGCCGACGGGGTCGACTGGCGCGTGCTGCACGACTACCAGAAGCAGCGCGTGTGCACGCTGCTCGACCCGAGCAAGGACCCGCTGGGCAAGGGCTTCCACATCATCCAGGGAATGATCGCCATCGGCTCGGGCGGCGTGGGCGGCAAGGGCTTCATGCAGGGCACGCAGACGCACCTCGAATTCATCCCCGAGCGCACCACCGACTTCATCTTCGCGGCCTATTCCGAGGAATTCGGGCTCATGGGCAACCTGGCGCTGATCTCGGCCTTCATCCTGCTGATCTTCCGGGGGCTGGTGATCGCGGCCAACGCCGGAACGCTGTTCTCGCGCCTGCTGGCGGGGGCGGTGACCATGATCTTCTTCACCTACGCCTTCGTGAACATGGGCATGGTCAGCGGCATCCTGCCGGTGGTGGGCGTGCCGCTGCCCTTCATCAGCTACGGCGGCACCGCGATGGTGACGCTGGGGCTGGGGCTGGGCATCCTGATGTCGATCGCCCGGGCCAGGAAGCTGGCGCAGAACTAGCGCCAGAGTGTCCTTCGGGGCAGCGCGGAAGAGGGTGGCTGCCTAGAATGGGGGGATGATCTCCCGCGAACCCACCATCGAGCGCCTCGCCACGGCGCAACAGCTCCTTCTCACGCCGTTCGGCCTCGACGAATCGCACCTGAGCAAGGCCCTGGCCGAGATCACCGCGCACCGGGTGGACGACGCCGACCTGTACTTCCAGTACACCCGCAGCGAGGGCTGGAGCCTCGAGGAAGGCATCGTCAAGACCGGCAGCTTCAGCATCGACCAGGGCGTCGGCGTGCGCGCGGTCAGCGGCGAGAAGACCGCTTTTGCCTATTCCGACGACATTTCCGAGGCCTCGCTGCTCGACGCGGCACGCACTGTTCGCTCGATTTCCTCCGCCGGCCGCACCGGCCGCGTGAAGACGGCGGCCCGCAAGATCGCCTCCAGCCGCTCGCTCTACCAGGGCATCGACCCCATTTCCACGCTCGACAGCACCGCCAAGGTGAAGCTTCTCGAGAAGGTCGAGAAGCTCGCCCGATCGCGCGATCCGCGCGTGGCGCAGGTGATGGCGGGGCTGGCCAGCGAGTACGACGTGGTGCTGGTGGCCCGCGCCGACGGCACCCTGGCCGCCGACGTGCGGCCGTTGGTGCGCCTGTCGGTCACCGTGATCGCCGAGCAGAACGGCCGCCGCGAGATCGGCTCCGGCGGCGGCGGCGGGCGTTTCGGCCTGGCCTATTTTTCCGACGAGCAGATCGCCGAGTACGTCGACCATGCCGTGAAGGCCGCCCTGACGAATCTCGACGCCCGGCCGGCTCCGGCCGGCGAAATGACCGTGGTGCTCGGCTCCGGCTGGCCCGGCATCCTGCTGCACGAAGCCATCGGCCACGGGCTGGAGGGCGACTTCAACCGCAAGGGTTCGAGCGCCTTCTCGGGCCGCATCGGCCAGCGCGTGGCGGCCAAGGGCGTGACCGTGCTCGACGACGGCACCATCGCCGACCGCCGCGGCTCGCTGAACGTGGACGACGAGGGCAACGCCAGCCAGCGCAACGTGCTGATCGAGGACGGCATCCTCAAGGGCTACATCCAGGACGCGCTCAACGCCCGCCTGATGAAGGTCAAGCCCACCGGCAACGGCCGCCGCGAAAGCTACGCCCACGTGCCGATGCCGCGCATGACCAACACCTACATGCTCGGCGGCGACAAGGAACCCGAGGAGATCGTCGCCAGCATCAAGAAGGGCCTGTACGCAACCAACTTCGGTGGCGGGCAGGTCGACATCACGAGCGGCAAGTTCGTGTTCTCGGCCAGCGAGGCCTACTGGGTCGAGAACGGCAAGATCCAGTACCCGGTGAAGGGCGCGACCATCGTGGGCAACGGCCCCGACGCGCTCACCCGCGTGACCATGATCGGCAACGACATGGCGCTCGACTCGGGCGTCGGCACCTGCGGCAAGGAAGGCCAGAGCGTGCCGGTCGGCGTCGGCCAGCCCACCCTGCGCATCGACGGCCTGACTGTAGGTGGAACGGCTTAGGACTTTCGGCACTTGCCGGCTGTTTCCTTCGGTTGCTAAGCTGCGCTCCTTTTTTTGCGAACGACGAATCAAGGAGCATTTCAATGGGGAACAGGATCAATTCGCCCGCCGTGCTGTGGGCCGCGACCGCCGTAGTGGCGCTGGCCACCGCCGGTTGCGCATCGCGCGGCAGTTCGGGCAGCCAGCCTGAGGCGGCCCCCGCGGCCGCTGCTCCGGCACCCGCCGCGCGTGGCGGTGCCAAGGCCGGCATGGATGCCCAGGGCAACGTGACCGATTCGTCCAAGGTCGAGGCCGGTAGCGGCCGCACCGTCAAGGGCCTGAACGGCTACGAAGGCGAGATCACCGGCAATCCGGCGCGCAACAGCAAGTTCGCGCGCCTGCAGATCGGCATGAGCGCCCGGCAGGTCACCGACATCGCCGGCCAGCCCACCGATCAGGGTGCATATGTAACCGGCAAGGCCTTCATTCCCTTCTATTTCGGCAGCGACCGTCATCGTTTCGAGATGACCTACAAG
The DNA here is from genome assembly GCF_003965815.1 of Variovorax gossypii. GTDB lineage: Bacteria > Pseudomonadota > Gammaproteobacteria > Burkholderiales > Burkholderiaceae_C > Variovorax > Variovorax gossypii. The sequence continues at coordinate 364,373 of NZ_RXOE01000002.1, forward strand.
GGCCAGGGCCGCCTGATCTTCGCGGGTGGCGGCATGGGAGATTTCTCCTCCGGCAACCTGATCTGGATCATCCACAACGCCAACGAATCGGGCTACCGGTAAACAACAGCGAGCCCGGTCCCTTGACCGGGTTTTGCTTTTCCGTGCTACATTGCCAACCCATGTCCGCTCTCCGCGCTTACTTTTTTGCCTACTTTTGGTTCCCGGTTTCCGGCGGACGAGAGGCGAGCGCGTAAAAAGCACACACGAATACCCTCCCAAAACCGCCGGTGGCCTCAAGCCCCGGCGGTTTTTTCTTGGCCCCTCGATTCCAACTCCAGCACACAAGGAAGAAGCACCATGAGCACGAACAACTCCCCCACCAGCGACAGCTGGTATGCGCGCGTCGAAAAAACCAGCAAGACCGACGACGAACGCATCAAGGACATCAACGTGCTCCCCCCTCCAGAACACCTCATCCGCTTCTTCCCCATCCGCGGCACAGCGGTCGAGACGCTGATCGAGGACACCCGCCAGCGCATCCACAACATCATGGCCGGCAAGGACGACCGGCTGCTGGTGATCATGGGCCCGTGCTCGATCCACGACCCGGCCGCCGCGATCGAATACGCCCGCCGCCTCAAGATCGAGCGCGAGAAATACGCCGGCACGCTGGAAATCGTGATGCGCGTGTACTTCGAGAAGCCGCGCACCACGGTCGGCTGGAAGGGCCTCATCAACGACCCGTACCTGGACGAGAGCTTCCGCATCGACGAAGGCCTGCGCATCGCGCGCCAGCTGCTGATCGACATCAACCGCCTGGGCCTGCCGGCGGGCAGCGAGTTCCTCGACGTGATCTCGCCGCAGTACATCGGCGACCTGATCTCCTGGGGCGCCATCGGCGCGCGCACCACCGAAAGCCAGGTGCATCGCGAACTCGCTTCGGGCCTGTCGGCGCCCATCGGCTTCAAGAACGGCACCGACGGCAACATCCGCATCGCCACCGACGCCATCCAGGCTGCGGCGCGCGGCCATCACTTCCTCTCGGTGCACAAGAACGGCCAGGTCGCCATCGTGCAGACCAACGGCAACCGCGACTGCCACGTGATCCTGCGCGGCGGCAAGGCGCCCAACTACGACGCTGCCAGCGTCGAGGCGGCCTGCAAGGACCTCGAAGCCGCCAAGCTGCCGCCCACGCTGATGGTCGACTGCAGCCACGCCAACAGCTCCAAGCAGCACCAGAAGCAGATCGACGTGGCGAAGGACATCGCCGGACAGATCGCGGACGGCTCGAAGCGGGTCTTCGGCGTGATGGTCGAGAGCCACCTGCTGCCGGGCGCCCAGAAGTTCACGCCGGGCAAGGACCAGCTCTCGGGCCTCGAATACGGCAAGAGCATCACCGACGCCTGCCTGGGCTGGGACGATTCGGTGCAGGTGCTGGACACGCTCTCGCAAGCGGTCAAGCGTCGCAGGGGCTGAGCGGGAGCTAGAGCAGGTCGGCCAGGTCGGGCCAGTGGTGCCGCATCGACGCAGCCTCGTCGCTGTCGGGCGGCACCAGGGAAAAATCGGCGAAGTCGAAGCCCGGCCCGACCATGCAGGCGACCAGCGTGTAGTCGCCCGAGCTGTGACCCTGGATCGGCCGCGCCGCCTGCCACTGGCCGGCCGGCACCACGTGCTGGGGGCGGGTGCCATGCACGTCGACCGGGCCCAGCCGCACGTGGGCCGGCGCCGTGCGCATCGCGGCGTCGCAGGTCCACAGCGCGAGCGGCACGCCTTCCAGGTGAACCCAGACCTCGTCGGACAGCACGCGATGCCAGCGCGAATGCTGGCCCGCCTCGAGCAGGTAATAGATGCTGGTCAGCGCGCTGCGCGACGTGCGCCCATCGGCGGGCGTGACGCTCGACGCGGAGCGGAACACTTCGCTGTACCAGCCGCCCTCGGGGTGGGGCTGCAGCTTCAGGGTCTCGACCAGTTCGCGCGCGCGTGCGATGGGCATGGCGGTCATGATGCCGTCGGCGCCCGCAGCGCCGCAAGCAGTTTGTCGTGCACGCCGCCGAAGCCGCCGTTGCTCATGCAGACGATGTGATCGCCCGGCCGGGCGGCGGCAACGACCTGCTCGACCAGGGGTTCGATGGCTCCGGCGACCTTCGCGCGCTCGCCCATGGGCGCGAGCGCCGCGGCGGCGTCCCAGTCGAGTCCGGCCGTGTGGCAGAACGACAGGTCCGCCGATTCCAGGCTCCAGGGCAGCTGCGCCGCCATGACGCCCAGCTTCATCGTGTTGCTGCGCGGCTCGAAGGCGGCGAGGATGCGCTCACTTTTTCGGCCGGCGGCGTCCAGCTTCTTGCGCAGGCCGTCGAGCGTGGTGCGGATCGCGGTGGGGTGGTGGGCGAAATCGTCGTAGACCGTGATCGCGCCGCCTTCGCGCTCGACTGTGCCGCGCAGTTCCATGCGGCGGCGCACGTTGCGGAAGCTGCCGAGCGCACGGGCGGCATCGGTCGGCGCAACGCCCACATGCTCGGCCGCGGCGATGGCGGCCAGCGCGTTCATCTGGTTGTGCAGGCCGGAGAGTTCCCATTCGACCCGGCCGACTGTCTCGCCGCGCAGCAGCACGTCGAAGGCGTCGTGCGTGCCGCTGGCCTGCCATTCGCCCTTGGCGCCGAAGCGCGCGAGTTCGCTCCAGCAGCCCCGGGCCAGCACGCGCTGCAGGCTTTCCTCGGTGGCATTCACCACCAGCCGCCCCGTGCCCGGCACGGTGCGCACCAGGTGGTGGAACTGGCGCTCGATGGCGGCCAGATCGTCGAAGATGTCCGCGTGATCGAACTCGAGGTTGTTCAGCACGGCGGTGCGCGGCCGGTAGTGAACGAACTTGCTGCGTTTGTCGAAGAAGGCCGTGTCGTACTCGTCGGCCTCGATCACGAAGGCAGGGCCGTCGCCCAGCCGGGCCGAGACGCCGAAGTCCAGCGGCACGCCGCCCACCAGGAAGCCGGGGGCCTTGCCTCCTTTTTCGAGGATCCAGGCCAGCATCGAGGTGGTGGTCGTCTTGCCGTGCGTTCCGGCCACCGCCAGGACATGGCGGCCCAGCAGCACATGTTCGGCCAGCCACTGCGGGCCGCTGGTGTAGGGCTTGCCGGCGTCGAGGATGGCTTCCATCAGCGGGAACTTCGGGCTCCCGTCGGGCAGCCGGGCACGCGACACCACGTTGCCGACGACGAAGATGTCGGGGGCTAGCGAGAGCTGATCGGCGCCGAAGCCTTCGATCAGGTCGATGCCGAGGGCGCGCAGCTGGTCGCTCATCGGGGGGTACACGCCGGCGTCGCAGCCCGTGACCCGGTGGCCGGCTTCGCGCGCCAGGGCGGCCACGCCGCCCATGAAAGTGCCGCAGATACCGAGGATATGAATGTGCATCGGTCGATTCTAGGGAAGCGATGTGCGACACCCTTGGCCCGCTCGCGCGTTTGTCCCGGGCTTCGTACTGATGTTCATGTGAGGGGCGCCTACTGCGGGCAAAATGCCCCGATGGACACGTCCAAGCGCGAAATCGCCGCCGCAGCAGCCCGCCTCGTCGTCGAGGAGGGGCTCGAGTACGGGCCGGCCAAGCGCCGGGCACTGCGCGACCTGGGGCTTCCGACGCGTACCGCGCTGCCGAACAACGACGAGGTCGAGGCCGAGGTCCGCGAGTACATCGAGCTTTTCTGTGCCGACACCCAGCCGCAGGAATTGCATGCATTGCGCCTGCTCGCGCTCGAATGGATGGAGCGCATGGCGGCCTTCCGCCCTCATGTGGGTGGTGCCGTGTGGCACGGAACGGCCACCCGCCTGTCGGACATTTATATTCAGTTGTTCTGCGATGATTCCAAATCGGCCGAGATAGCGCTGATCGATCACCACGTGGACTACGAGCCGCGCATGGTGACCGGCTTTCACGGCGAGCAGGTCGAGGCCCTGAGCGTGCATGCATCGAGCCGCGCGCTCGGCGAGGAAATCGGCGTGCATCTGCTGGTGTACGACCTCGACGACCTTCGCGGGGCCCTGAAGCCCGACGCGCAGGGGCGCGTGCCGCGCGGCGACCTGCCCGCACTGCGCCGACTGATTGAACGAGAAAAGGACAAGTGAATGACTTCTTCGCCCACCCGACGCGGCATGCTCTATGCCGGCGTGGCGGCTGTGGCCGCGGCCGCCGGGGTCGGCGGCGCCTGGTGGAAGGAGCGCGGTGGCAGTGCGGGCGAGGGCGAGATGCTCGACACGGCCTTCTGGGCCCAGAGCTTCGAGCGTCCGGAAGGCGGTAGCCTCGTCCTGTCCAGCCTGCGCGGCAAGCCGCTGCTGCTGAACTTCTGGGCGACCTGGTGCCCGCCATGCGTCGAGGAAATGCCGATGATCGACGCCTTCTTTCGCCAAAATGGCGCGAATGGATGGCAAGTGGTTGGATTGGCCATCGATCAGCCCAGCGCTGTACGCAAATTCCTGCAGCGCACACCGGTCAGCTACCCGACCGGCCTGGCCGGCCTGCAGGGCACCGAGTTGGTCAAGAACCTGGGCAATACGGGCGGCGGATTGCCCTTCACGCTGGTCCTGAATGCGAACGGCTCCGTGGCCGCCCGTAAAATGGGCAAGCTCGAGACGACCGACCTGGACACTTGGCGGCGTGAACTGGTTCATGGTTAGAATCAGTCGCTTACGCTGGCGTTAGACGCCGAACGCCGAAAATCACCGATTTTCGAACAAGTTATGCCCTGAAGACCGGCACAGCCGGCACTGGAGTCTCATGGATCTGCGCAAACTCAAGACACTGATCGATCTGGTGTCCGAATCGAATATTTCCGAACTGGAAATCACGGAAACCGAAGGCAAGGTTCGCATCGTCAAGGGCGGCGGTGCTGCTCCGGTGCAGTATGTGCAGACCCTGGCCGCTCCCCAGGCCACCGCGGCGGCACCAGTCGCGACTGCCGGCGCTCCGGCGGCTGCAGCCGTGGCCAGCGCTCCGGCGGCCGAGGCCGCGCCGGCCGGCCATGCCGTGAAGTCGCCGATGGTCGGCACCTTCTACCGTTCGTCGAGCCCGGGCGCTCCGGCGTTCGTCGAGGTCGGCAGCAAGGTCAACGAGGGCGACACGCTCTGCATCATCGAGGCGATGAAGATCCTCAACGAAATCGAGGCCGACAAGTCCGGCACCATCACCCAGATCCTCGGCGAAAACGGCCAGGCGGTCGAATACGGACAGCCGCTGTTCATCATCGAGTAAGCATGTTCAAGAAGATCCTGGTTGCAAACCGGGGGGAAATCGCCCTCCGGATTCAGCGCGCCTGCAGCGAGCTCGGCATCAAGGCCGTGATGGTCTATTCCGAGGCTGACCGCGACGCCAAGTACATCAAGCTCGCCGAAGAGGCCGTGTGCATCGGCCCGGCCCCCTCGTCGCAGAGCTACCTCAACATGCCGGCGATCATCTCGGCGGCCGAGGTGACGGACGCCGAGGCGATCCACCCCGGTTACGGCTTCCTGAGCGAGAACGCCAACTTCGCCGAGCGCGTGGAGCAAAGCGGCTTCCAGTTCATCGGCCCGACGCCCGACAACATCCGCACGATGGGCGACAAGGTGTCGGCCAAGCAGGCCATGATCAAGGCCGGCGTGCCCTGCGTGCCCGGCTCGGAGGGTGAGCTCTCGGACGACGCCGCGACCAACAAGCGCATTGCGCGCGCCATCGGCTACCCGGTCATCATCAAGGCGGCGGGCGGCGGCGGTGGCCGCGGCATGCGCGTGGTGCACACCGAGGCGGCACTGGTCAATGCGATCCAGATGACCAAGGCGGAAGCCGGCGCGGCCTTCAACAATCCGGCCGTGTACATGGAGAAGTTCCTCCAGAACCCGCGCCACATCGAGATCCAGGTGCTTGCCGACAAGCACAAGAACGCCGTCTATCTCGGCGAGCGCGACTGCTCCATGCAGCGCCGCCACCAGAAGGTGATCGAGGAATCGCCCGCGCCCGGCATCCCGCGCAAGCTGATCGAGAAGATCGGCGAGCGTTGCGCCGCGGCCTGCAAGAAGATCGGCTACCGCGGTGCCGGCACCTTCGAGTTCCTCTACGAGAACGGCGAGTTCTACTTCATCGAGATGAACACGCGCGTGCAGGTGGAGCACCCGGTGACCGAGTTCACCACCGGCATCGACATCGTCAAGACGCAGATCATGGTCGCCGCCGGCGAGAAGCTGCCGTTCACGCAGCGCCAGATCCAGATGCACGGCCACGCCATCGAGTGCCGCATCAACGCGGAAGACGCCTGGAAGTTCACCCCCTCGCCGGGCCGCATCACCATGTGGCATCCGCCGGGCGGCCCGGGCGTTCGCGTCGACTCGCACGCGTACACCAACTACTTCGTGCCGCCGAACTACGACTCGATGATCGGCAAGATCATCGTGTACGGCGACACGCGCGAGCAGGCCATGGCCCGCATGCGCACGGCGCTGAACGAGACGGTGATCGAAGGCATCCAGACCAACATCCCGCTGCACCGCGAGCTGATGGTCGACGCCAAGTTCATGAGTGGCGGCACCAACATCCACTACCTCGAAGAGTGGCTGGCCGCACACAAGCGCTGAGCCTGGAATATCGCGATGTTTGAACTCCGCCTGATGGCGCCGGAAGACCGGGTCGATACGCTGTGCGAGGCGCTCGATGCACTCGATGCATTGAGCGTGTCGGTGGAAGACGCCGACGCGCAGACCGACGCCGAGCAGGCGCTGTTCGGCGAGCCGGGCATGCCGCCGCCGAAAGAGGGCTGGCAGCGTTCGCGCGTGATCGCTCTGTTTCCCGACGAAGCCCAGGCGAAGGAAGCCTCGTCCGTGCTCGCGCTGCAGGATTTCTTCGAAGGCTGCGAGGTGCTCGGCATCGCGCAGGTGCCCGAGCAGGACTGGGTGCGCCTGACGCAGTCGCAGTTCGCGCCCGTCGAAGTCACGCCCGAGTTCTGGATCGTGCCGACGTGGCATGAGCCGCCCGGGCAGGCGAAGCAGGTGATCCGGCTCGATCCGGGCCTGGCTTTCGGCACCGGCACGCATCCCACCACGCGCATGTGCCTGCGCTGGATCGCGACCCAGGGCGAGGGCGCGCTGGCCAGCCTGCGCGTGCTCGACTACGGCTGCGGCTCCGGCATCCTGGCGATCGGCGCGGCGAAGTTCGGTTCGACGGACATCGACGCCGTCGACATCGACGAGGCAGCGGTTTCCTCGACCGTGCTCAATGCCGAGGCCAACGGCGTGAAGCTGAAGGCCGGGCTGCCCGAAGCCGCCAAGGGCGAATACGACATCGTGCTCGCCAACATCCTGGCCACGCCGCTCAAGGTGCTCGCGCCCCTGCTGCGCAGCCACGTCAAGGCGGGCGGATCGCTCGTCATGGCCGGCATCCTCGAGCGCCAGGCCGAGGAGCTGAAAGAGGCCTACGCGCCGTACGCCACGCTCGAAGTCAGCGACGCCGAGGACGGCTGGATCCTCATGACCGCTCGCTGCTGAGCGGTCGCTGCGCGCGGCTGGCCGGCTTTTTGCGTCGCCTTGCAGCCCTCCCGCGGCGAGGGCGCAACCCTACAATCGCCCGGTCATGAGCCTTGTCACGCGCTGCCCCGCCTGCACCACCACCTTCAAGGTGGTGCGCGACCAGCTTCGCATCTCGGATGGCTGGGTGCGCTGCGGCCGCTGCAGCAACGTGTTCGACGCCACGCTCGACCTGCACGAGACGGCCGACGGTTCGCCGGCACCGGTGCAGGGCAGCGGCTACATGCCGGGACTGGTCGAGCAGCAGCCTGCCGCCGAGGCTTCGCCACCCGCGCCTGCGCCCGAGCCCCTGATTGAAGAAGAAGAGCCGGCACCCGCTGCATCGACGACCGAGGACGCGGATTTCTTCGACGACGAGCCCGAGCATCAGCATCGGTCCCGCGAGGAAGAGGATCTGCTGCCGCCGGATGCCCTGGTGCTCGCGCCGGCCCCGGCGGTCGTGTCGCCTCCGGCGCAAGACCGCTCGCCACCGCCACCGTCCGCGCCTCTGCCTGCGTTCTCGCTGACCCTGCCCGAGCACGGCATCGCCGCCGACGAGCCGTGGTCCGACCTCGACGTCAGCGAGCCTGCCTGGAGGCCGCCGCCGAGCACGCTGCCGCCGTTCCCGAACATCGACCTGAATCTCGCGGCGCCGCCTCCTGCGCCGCCACCCCCGGCTCCGCCGCTGCCTGTCGCTTCGCGCGCCAAGGCGACGACGATGCGCACGCTGATCGAGCGTGCCAGCGACGAAGGCGAAGATGCGGAGCGGGAGAGGGCACGCGAGCAGCAGGAGAAAGAGCACGACCAGGTGCAGATGCAGAAGGCGCTGCGCCGTGCACGCGCCAAGTCGGCCAAGATCGCGAGCGCCAAGGCGCGCGAGGAGCGTGTTGCTGCGCAGGCTCCGGCCATCGTGGTGCAGGCGGAGAGCGAGCCCGAGCTGAATGCGCGCGCTTCGGATTTCGAACTGCCGGTGGGGCATCCCTTTGCCGACGAAGACGATTCCGCGGAAAAGCAGGCGGGCTTCTGGCAACGCAAGGGCGTGCGCGTCGTGCTGATCCTGCTGGTGGTGCTTGCCGCGTTGCTGCTCGTCCTGCAGATCATCCGCCACGAGCGCGACGGCATCGTCGCGCGCCAGCCCAACCTGCGGCCCGCGCTGGCGGCGCTGTGCCAGTACACGGGCTGCGAGCTCGGCGCGCTGCGCCAGATCGGCGACATCGTGATCGAAGGCGCGGCCTTCGCGCGCGAGAAGAGCGGCGGCAACGACTACCGCCTGAGCTTCACCCTGCGCAACGGCGCCACCGTGCCGCTTGCGATGCCGGCCGTCGAGCTCTCGCTGCTCGACACGCAGGAGCGCGCCGTGGTGCGTCGCGTGCTGATGCCGGCGGACTACGGTGCCTCGGCGGTGCTGGCTGCGCGCGCCGATCGCGCTGCCTCGCTGCCTCTTACCCTGTCTGCTTCCGAAGCGGCGGCACTACCGCCTGTCGCGGGTTATCGCGTCGAGGCTTTCTATCCCTGAGCGGGGCGCGTGCACGCATGCGTCCCTCTCGTTTTCATCCACTCAACACAACCAACGGCTAACCATGGCAGCAGTGATTTGCGGTTCCCTCGCATTCGACACCATCATGACTTTCGAGGGCCGGTTCGCCGACCAGATCCTTCCGGACCAGCTGCACATCCTCAATGTGTCCTTCCTGGTGCCGACGCTACGCCGTGACTTCGGCGGCTGCGCGGGCAACATCGCATACAGCCTCAATGCGCTGGGCGGCGCCGCGCTACCCATGGCCACGCTCGGCAGCGACGGCGCCACGTACCTCGAGCGCATGCGCTCGCTGGGCATCAGCACGGAGTTCGTGCGCCAGCTCGACGACACCTTCACCGCGCAGGCGATGATCATGAGCGACGTCGACAACAACCAGATCACCGCCTTCCACCCCGGCGCGATGCAGCAGGCGCACATCACCAAGGTGGCGGCGCGCGACGACATCAAGCTCGGCATCATCGCGCCCGATGGCCGCGATGCCATGCTGCAGCACGCGGAGCAGTTCGCCGCCGCCGGCATTCCCTTCGTGTTCGATCCGGGCCAGGGCCTGCCGATGTTCGACGGCGAGGCGCTGCGCCATTTCGTCGAGCTCGCGAGCTGGGTGGTGGTGAACGACTACGAAGGCAAGATGCTGTCGCAGCGCACCGGCTGGAGTCTGGCCGAGATCTCGAAGCGCGTGCGTGGCCTGGTGGTCACGCTGGCGGCCGAGGGCTGCGAGGTATGGACGAACGGCGAGCGCGAGCACGTGCCGGGCGTGGTGGCTACCGAGGTCGTCGAGCCCACGGGCTGCGGCGACGCATGGCGCGGCGCGCTGCTGTTCGGGCTGGAAAAGGGCTGGTCGCTCGCGCAATGCGCTGCGCTGGGCAACAAGGTGGGTGCGATCAAGATCGCGCAGCGCGGCCCGCAGAACTACGAGATCGATCGCAAGGCGCTGGGTCTCTGATCCTTCTTTCCACAAGCGTCCCGGCGAGGCTGGGGCGATGGGGGAATAAAAAAAGCCCGGCACCGTGAGGTGCCGGGCTTTTTGCCTTCAAGGCCGCTGAGAAGCTCAGGGCTTGCTGGCCGTGGGGAACGGCCAGGCTGCCTGGGGATTCAGCGTCGTTTGCGCCGCAGGGGCAGGCGCTACGGCGGCAGCCTTGGCAGGGGCAGCGGCCTTGGGAGCCTTCTTCGCAGCAGGCTTCTTGGCAGCAGGCTTTTTCGCGGCTTTCTTGGCCGCAGCCTTTTTGGCAGGGGCCTTCTTGGCAGCAGCCTTCTTCGCAGGCGCCTTCTTGGCAGCGGCCTTCTTCGCCGGGGCCTTCTTGGCAGCAGCCTTCTTCGCAGGCGCCTTCTTCGCTACGGCCTTCTTCGCCGGAGCCTTCTTGGCAGCGGCCTTCTTGGCCGGTGCTGCCTTCTTCGCTGCTACCTTCTTGGCAGGAGCCTTCTTGGCAGCGACCTTCTTGGCCGGTGCCTTCTTGGCGGCTACCTTCTTGGCAGGAGCCTTCTTGGCGGCCACGGCCTTCTTTGCCGGAGCCTTCTTTGCAGCGGCTTTCTTAGCCGGAGCTTTCTTTGCAGTTGCCATTTCTATTTCTCCTTGATCAAGTTGAAAAAATCAACCTATTGAAGCACTCCACGCACGTTGGGTAACGTGAAGCGATTCATGGTGTTGGAATCTTTGCTCCAGCACCATGAACACCTGAGCCCTCGTCCATGCCGCGCTCTTCGGCGCGATCGGTGGCAAGGGCAATTCTTGAATTCATTAATTCTTGTCGAAAGATTCAATCCCAGGAGAGCGCGCCACCCGACTGGTATTCGATCACGCGGGTTTCGAAGAAATTGCGCTCTTTCTTCAGGTCAATCATTTCGCTCATCCACGGGAACGGATTTTCTTCGTTCGGGAAGAGCGTTTCGAGGCCGATCTGCTGTGCACGCCGGTTGGCGATGTAGCGCAGGTAGCCCTTGAACATGGAGGCGTTCATGCCGAGCACGCCACGGGGCATGGTGTCTTCGGCGTATTTGTATTCGAGCTCGACGGCGCGCAGGAAGAGCGCCTTGATCTCCGCCTTGAACTCCGCCGTCCAGAGGCCGGGGTTCTCGAGCTTGAGCTGGTTGATCAGGTCGATGCCGAAATTGCAGTGCATCGACTCGTCGCGCAGGATGTACTGGTACTGCTCGGCGGCGCCGGTCATCTTGTTCTGGCGGCCCAGCGCGAGGATCTGCGTGAAGCCGACGTAGAAGAAGAGGCCTTCCATCAGGCAGGCGAACACGATGAGCGACTTGAGCAGCTTCTGGTCGGCCTCGGGCGTGCCGGTCTTGAAGTTGGGGTCGCTGATGGCATCGATGAACGGGATCAGGAACTGGTCCTTCTCGCGGATCGACGGCACTTCGTTGTAGGCGTTGAAGATCTCGCTCTCGTCCAGGCCGAGCGATTCGACGATGTACTGGTACGCGTGCGTGTGGATCGCTTCCTCGAAGGCCTGGCGCAGCAGGAACTGGCGGCATTCGGGGGCCGTGATGTGGCGGTAGGTGCCCAGCACGATGTTGTTGGCGGCCAGCGAGTCGGCGGTCACGAAGAAGCCGAGGTTGCGCTTGACGATGCGGCGCTCGTCTTCGCTCAGGCCGTTCGGATCTTTCCACAGCGCGATGTCGCGCGTCATGTTCACTTCCTGCGGCATCCAGTGGTTGGCGCAGGTGGCGAGGTACTTCTCCCACGCCCACTTGTACTTGAACGGCACCAGCTGGTTGACGTCGGTCTGGCCGTTGATGATGCGCTTGTCGGAAGCCTTGACGCGCTGGGTGGATTGGGTGGTGGCGGCAGGCGTTGCTGCTGCCGCTGCAACCGGGCGCACTGCAGCGCTGTCATCGAGCGTGCTGAATGTGCGGAGGGCAGGTTGCGCGATCGACGAAGTCGGAGCGTCCACCGAACGGCCTGCGGGCAAGCCGCTGGTCGATGCGTTGTGGTGCTGCAAACCTTGTTGCATATCCTTTGGTAAGGAGGGCTTGACTTCTTCGTCCCAGGTCAACATAGAAAAATCCAATGCTCAAATTATCGGAGTAACGATGTGAGTTGCAAAGTGCCCGTTCACATCGCACGCCATTTATGTGGTTGTTATGTTGCTCGCATGCATCGCGCGATGTCAGTCAATGGCTTCATTGAATGAACGTCGCGCGATTTTTCGCATGCACCTCACTGACTGACTGTCGCGAGCATCGACGCGTTTATTGGCACGCTTCGCAGGTCGGATCGTCCACGCCGCAGAACGCGATGTCGGTAGCGGGAATCGCGCTCATCTGAGCCCTCGCTGCAGCCGCTGCTGCTTCGAGTGCGCTCATGCCCGAGGGGGCGTCGCCGCTGCCCGACGACACCGCGTTGAGGCGGCCCGACTGCACCGTCGACTTCTCGGCGTGCGTCGCGCTCTGCGTGCGCAGGTAGTAGGTGGTCTTCAGGCCGCGCAGCCATGCGAGCTTGTAGGTGTCGTCGAGCTTCTTGCCCGATGCGCCGGCCATGTAGATGTTCAGCGACTGCGCCTGGTCGATCCACTTCTGGCGACGCGCGGCGGCTTCCACCAGCCAGGTGGTCTCGATCTCGAACGCGGTGGCGTAGAGCGCCTTCACGTCCTGCGGCACGCGGTCGATGGGGCGCAGCGAGCCGTCGAAGTGCTTCAGGTCCATCACCATCACGTCGTCCCACAGGCCCAGGCGCTTCAGGTCGCGCACCAGGTAGTGGTTGATCACGGTGAATTCGCCCGACAGGTTCGACTTGACCGAGAGGTTGCCGAAGCAGGGCTCGATCGAGGCGTCCACGCCGATGATGTTCGAGATGGTCGCGGTCGGGGCGATGGCCACGCAGTTCGAATTGCGCATGCCGTCGGCCTTGATCTTCGAGCGCAGTGCGTCCCAGTCGAGGGTGGCCGAGCGGTCGACCTCGACGTAGCCGCCGCGTTCCTTTTCCAGCAGGTCGAGCGAGTCGATCGGCAGGATGCCCTTGTCCCACAGCGAGCCCTTGTAGCTCGAGTATTTGCCGCGTTCCTTGGCCAGCTCGGTCGACGCCCAGTAGGCGTGGTAGCAGATGGCTTCCATCGACTCGTCGGCGAACTGCACGGCTTCCTGCGAGGCGTAGGGAATGCGCAGCTCGTACAGCGCGTCCTGGAAGCCCATCAGGCCCAGGCCGACCGGACGGTGGCGCAGGTTCGAGTCGCGCGCCTTCTTCACGGCGTAGTAGTTGATGTCGATCACGTTGTCGAGCATGCGCATCGCGGTCGACACGGTCTTCTTCAGCTTCTCCTGGTCGACCTTGCCGTCCTTCAGGTGCTGCAGCAGGTTCACCGAGCCCAGGTTGCACACGGCGGTTTCGGTGTCGCTGGTGTTCAGCGTGATCTCGGTGCAGAGGTTCGACGAGTGCACCACGCCGGCGTGCTGCTGCGGCGAGCGCACGTTGCAGGCGTCCTTGAACGTGATCCAGGGGTGGCCGGTCTCGAACAGCATCGTGAGCATCTTGCGCCACAGGTCGGTCGCCTGGATGGTGCGGCTCGGCTTGATCTCGCCGCGGGCAGCCTTCTCTTCGTAGGCGACGTAGGCCTTCTCGAAGTCGGCGCCGAACAGGTCGTGCAGGTCGGGCACGTTCGACGGCGAGAACAGCGTCCAGGTGCCCTTTTCCATCACGCGGCGCATGAACAGGTCGGGGATCCAGTTGGCGGTGTTCATGTCGTGCGTGCGGCGGCGGTCGTCGCCGGTGTTCTTGCGCAGCTCCAGGAACTCCTCGATGTCGAGGTGCCAGGTTTCGAGGTACGTGCAGACGGCGCCCTTGCGCTTGCCGCCCTGGTTCACGGCCACGGCCGTGTCGTTCACCACCTTCAGGAACGGCACCACGCCCTGCGATTCGCCGTTCGTACCCTTGATGTGGCTGCCCAGCGCACGCACGCGGGTCCAGTCGTTGCCCAGGCCGCCGGCGAACTTCGACAGCAGCGCGTTTTCCTTGATCGACTCGTAGATGCCGTCCAGGTCGTCCGGCACGGTCGTCAGGTAGCAGCTCGACAGCTGCGAGCGCAGCGTGCCGGCGTTGAACAGCGTCGGCGTGCTCGACATGAAGTCGAACGACGACAGCACTTCGTAGAACTCGATGGCGCGGGCTTCGCGGTCGATTTCATTGAGCGACAGGCCCATGGCCACGCGCATGAAGAAGGCCTGCGGCAGCTCGATGCGGGTCTTGCGCACGTGCAGGAAGTAGCGGTCGTACAGGGTCTGCAGGCCGAGGTAGTCGAACTGGTTGTCGCGCTCGGGCTTCAGGGCCGCGCCCAGGCGGGCCAGGTCGTACTGCAGCAGCTTCTCGTCGAGCAGGTCGTTGTCCACGCCCTTCTTGATGAACTGCGGGAAGTAGTCGGCGTAGGCGGTGGCGCGGTCGGCGGGCAGCACTTCGCGGCCGATGATCTCCTTGAAGATCGTGTGCAGCAGCAGGCGCGCGGTGGCGAAGGTGTAGTCGGGATCCTTCTCGATCAGCGTGCGGGCAGCGAGGATGGAGGCCTTGTAGACCTCGTCGAGCGGCACGCCGTCGTACAGGTTGCGCATCGTCTCGGCGACGATGGGCGCGGCCGTGATGCTGTCGCCCAGGCCCGTGCAGGCGGATTCGATCAGGCCCTTGAGCTCGTTCAGGTCGAGAGCGACCAGCTCGCCGTTGTCCAGCACGTGCAGCGCGGGCGCGGCCGGCACTTCCTGCTCGCCCTGCTTCGAGCGCTCCTGCGTGCGGCGCTCGCGGTACAGCACGTAGGCGCGGGCGATCTCATGATGGCCGCCGCGCATCAGGCCGAGCTCGACCTGATCCTGCACGTCCTCGATGTGGAAGGTGCCGCCGCCCGGACGCGAACGCACCAGCGCGCGGATCACGCCCTGCGTGAGCGTGTCGACCGTCTCGCGCACGCTGGCCGAGGCCGCGCCCTGGGTGCCGTGCACGGCCAGGAAGGCCTTCATCATCGCGATGGCGATCTTGTTCGGCTCGAAGGGAACGACTGCGCCGTTGCGGCGGATGATCTGGTAGTGGGCCAGGTTCTGGCCGGAGGGAGAGCCAGCAGTGTCTCGCTGCTGTTGCGGTGGCGTCGAGGGAACGGCACGCGGGGTCGATTGGGGGTTCAGGGCTGTTTGCATTCGCTTCCTCTCGGTTGGCAATTCTTGTTGGATGGCGGCACCTGTTCCAGCGCCGCACCGGTGTACGGGACCGGACGGAGGACACTATATCTAGGGTGCAGGAGGCATACAACCCACTAGATGTAGCGTTTTCCAATGGATACACGGATTGCCGGTATTACTTCCGCAATAGGCCACGGGCGAAGATGCCGCGTGAATACTGGCCTATGGTCACGCAACCCGCATGGGGCGTGGCTTGCAGGCCGATTTGGGCCTGCAGGGCGCATGGTTGCTGCATCGCGCGTTTGCGATTTTCGCATTGTTGCGCCGCGGGAGCGGCGCATCGCGAGGCGTCGCGCGATTGAAAAAATTAGAGCTGCCTGACCTGCTCAGGAAACATCTGTGGATTCCAGCCCAGTTGTTCGCGCAGCAGACGCCAGTCGAAGCCCGCGCCCGGGTCCTGCTTGCGGCCCGGCGCGATGTGCTCGTGCCCGGCGACGTGGGCGACCGGAAATCGCTGTGCGATGGCGGCGCACAGGCTCGCGAGCGTCTCGTATTGCGGCTCCTCGAAGAGCTGGCCTTCGAGGCCCTCGAGCTCGATGCCGATGGAGTCGTCGTTGCAGTTGCCGCGACCGCGCCACGACGACACGCCGGCATGCCACGCGCGATCGTCGCAGCTCACGAACTGCCAGAGCTCGCCGTTGCGCCGCACGTAGAAATGCGACGAAACCTCCAGCCCGCGGATCGACTGGAAATAGGGATGCGCATCCCAGTCGAGCCGGTTGGTGAAGAGCCGCTGCACCGCGTCGCCGCCGTATTCGCCGGGCGGCAGGCTGATCGAGTGCAGCACGATGAGGTCGATCTGCGCGCCTTGCGGCCGGGGCCCGAAATTGGGCGAGGGCAGGGCTTTCGCGAAGCGGTACCAGCCGGCCTGCCAGAGTCCGTCTTCGGCCCGGGCTTCTTCAGTCGTCGGCATGGCTGCTGCTCGCGCCGTCGTCACCGTTGGGCGTGGTGATGCCCAGTCGCGCGATGCGGTAGCGGATCTGGCGCAGACTCATGCCGAGCCGTGCGGCGGCCGCGGTGCGGTTGAAGCCGCTCTCGTGCAGCGCGCGCACGAGGATCTCGCGCTCCTGCTGGTCGAGGTAGGCCTGCAGGTCGGAGGGCAGCGGCGGGGGCGCGACCTTCGCAGGTGCGACCGGTGCGGCGATCGGCAGCGCAGCCGCGGGGACGACGGGCGCGTCGGCAGCGGGCGAGAGCGGAGCCGGCGCGGATGCCGCGGCTTCGGCCGCGGCCGTGAAGCCGCCCATCAGGTCGAGGTGCAGCTCGTCGCCGTCGTTCAGCGCCACCGCGCGGTGCAGCAGGTTCTCGAGCTCGCGCACGTTGCCGTTCAGCGGATGCTGCGCGAGGCGGCGCAGCAGGTCGTCCGACAGATGCGGCACCGGCAGGCCGCCGTCCTGCGCGATGCGCGAGAGCAGCGCGTTGCACAGCGCGGGCAGGTCCTCGCGGCGGTCGCGCAGCGCGGGCACCGCGATCTCGATCACGTTGAGGCGGTAGAAAAGATCCTGGCGGAAGCGGCCGGCCTGCACTTCGGAGTGCAGGTCTTTATGAGTAGCGCTGACGATGCGCACGTCGACGGCGTCTTCCTGAGTCGAGCCGATCGAGCGCACGCTGCGCTCCTGGATCGCGCGCAGCAGCTTCGACTGCATGGCCAGCGGCAGGTCGCCGATCTCGTCGAGAAAGAGCGTGCCGCCGCGCGCGGCCTGGAAGTAGCCGTCGCGGTCCTGCGACGAGCCGGTGTAGGAGCCCTTCTTCGCGCCGAAGAATTCGGCCTCGAGCAGGTTCTCGGGAATCGCGCCGCAGTTCACCGCGACGAAGGGGCCTTCGCTGCGCTGGCTGCAGGCATGCACCGCGCGCGCGACCAGTTCCTTGCCGGTGCCGGATTCGCCGCGCACCAGCACCGGCGCCATGCCGCGCGCCACCTTGGCGATGCGCGACTTGACGAGCCGCATCGGTTCCGATTCGCCCACGAGGCGGTCGAGCGCGGCGATGCCGGTGCCGGAAGTGACCGGCGCTGCCTCTCCCGCTGCATTGCCGGTGCTCGCGGGGGCCGCCTGGGCGGGCTTGGCCACCGGCTGCGGCGCCGTCCGCGCCTGCACGGCGGAAGCCACGACTGCGCGGAACTGCTTCAGGTCGACCGGCTTCGTGAGGTAGTCGAAGGCGCCGGCCTTCAGCGCCTCGACCGCGTTCTCGGCCGAGCCGTAGGCCGTCATCACCACGCAGCGCTCGCTGCGCTGGTCCTTCTGGATGCGGTGGATGATCTCCATGCCCTGTCCGTCGGGCAGCCGCATGTCGGTGATCACCGCGTCGAAGCGGCCGGCCTCCAGGTGCTGCCAGGCTTCGGACACGCTGCCCGCCGCCTCGACGCGATAGCCCTCGCGCAGCAGCGTCAGCTCGTAGAGCGTGCGCAGGTCGGGCTCGTCGTCGATGACCAGGATCTGCGCCGGTCGCTGGGTGGAAGAGGAGGTCGGGGTGCTCACGGCGCTATTGTGTCAGCCGGTTTTCGCTGGCGGCGAAGCTGACGAAGAATTCGTTGCCCTCGGGCCCGCCCGGCACCAGCGCGCGCCGCTCGTAGCCGATGGTGGCGCCGTGCCGCCGGCACAGCTCGCGGCAAAGGAACAGGCCGAGCCCGCTGGAGCGGCTCTCGGAAGAAAAGAAGGGCTCGAACAGGTGCCGCTGCACCGCCGGCTCCAGCGGCGCGCCGTCGCTCCACACCATCAGGCTCGGGCGGCTGCTGCCGCTTCGCTGCTGCGCGGTCAGCACCTGGATCGCGCCCTCGCGCGTGCTGGCGTAGCGCGAGGCGTTGTCCAGCAGGTTCACGATCAGGCGGCGCAGGTGCTCGGCGTCGAAGCGCACGTCGCAGTTGGGCGCGTCGAGCGACACCAGCACGCCCTTGCGCTGGGTCTGGCGCACCCATTCCTCGGCCAGTACCTGCACGGCCGGGTCGAGCACCAGCTGCTCGCCCAGCGACAGCACGCGCTGCTGGCGCGCGCGGGAAACGTCGAGCACGTCGTCCACGATGCGCGCGAGGCGCTGGGCGTTGTGCTGCACCATGCTCGTGAGCTTGCGGTGCGCGGGGTCGGTCAGGTCCTCGTTGAGCAGCGCGCTGGCCTGCGTGATGGCGGCCAGAGGGTTGCGGATCTCGTGCGCCACGGCCGCCGACATGCGGCCCATCGCCGCCAGCTTCTCGGTGCGGATGCGGGCCTCGAGCTCGCGCAGGTCCTGCAGGAACATCACGCAAAGGCTGTCCGCGCGCTTCTCGCTGGTGGGTGTGAGCCGCGTGCGCACGCGCACCTCGCGCGCCGCGCCGCGCGCCTGCGCCACCGGGATTTCTTCCGACTGCGGTGCCCGCCGCGCGAAGGTCTGCCGCGCCAGCGCCGCGAGCGCATGCCAGGCGGGTTGGGCATGCAGCGGGAACGGCAGCGTCAGCTTCGCCAGCCCCTGGCCGAGGATGGCGTCGGCTGCCGGGTTGGCCGCATGCACCAGGCCCTCGGCATCGATCACCAGCACGCCTTCGCTCAGCGTCTCGATCACCAGGTCGTTGACCTGTGCCTGCATCTGCGCGCTGCTGCGGTTGCGCTGCGCCACGGCCTCCTCGCGGGCCAGCCGGCGCGCCATCTCGTGCGCGAGCAGCGCCACCACGAAGAAGCCGGTGCCGGTGAGCGCCGCCTGCACGAAACGCGGCGACGAGTCGCCCGACTGCTGCAGCCAGTGCCAGCCCGCGTCGGCGAGCAGCAGCAGCGTGACGGTGGCGGAGGTGCCAAGGCTCACGATCATGGTGCCCAGCACCGCGCTCATGAGCACCGGCAGCGCGAACAGCGGCGTGTAGTTGACGTTGCCGCCCTGCAGCACCTGCAAGGCGGTGAAGGCCGCCAGGTCGATGCCGATGGTCAGCAGCCAAAGGGTGGTGAAGCCGCGGATCGGCGGCTGGAAGCGCGTGTAGCGCATGCCGAGCCAGGCCGTGGCCAGGTACAGCGCCGAGGTGGCGATGGCCGCCGGCTGCATCGTCTGCCCGATCGCGAAGGCCACGCCCTGCAGCAGCATCAGCACCAGCGCGACGAAGCAGCGCGCGCCCATGAAGCCGCGCCAGAGCCGACCCAGCGCCGTGGTTTCGCCGGGGCCCTGGTCGAGCACGTCCCAGTCGGTGACCGGCTCGCCGCGCGACCAGATCGGGGAGCTCATTGCCTTGCTGCGGCTTCGCGGTGCGCGGTGCTGCAGTAGACCGCGCCTCCGGGGCCGGCGATGGCCTCGGTCGCGGGCAGGTGCAGCCCGCAGTGGGCGCAGCGCACCATGGCCTGCGGTGTGCCCGCCGTCGTGCGCTGCTGTTGCTCCTGCGCCTTGGCCGCGCGCTCGCGCATGGCGTCGCGCATCTCTTCGCGCCGGTTCTTGCGCCAGAGCCAGATCGCGACCCATAGCACCGCGAGGACGAGTAGGTATTTCATTTCAACTGGCCATTGCGCTTTCCGCTGCTTGCACGCCATGGAACCGGCATGGCCAGTTCAAGGGACAACGCGGAGCCGGCTTTGCCGGGCCGCAGGTGTCGCCCCCGGTGAGGGGGTTGGCGAAGCGGCACGAAGTGCGCGGAGCCTGGGGGAGTTTCATACAGGAGGGCGTGCCAGCACCACTTCGAGCACGAAGCGCGAGCCCACGTAAGCCAGCAGCAGCAGCGCCGAGCCGGCGTAGAGCACGCGGCGCGCGGTGCGGCCGCGCCAGCCGAAGCGGGCTCGGCCGATCAGCAGGATCGCGAAGGTGATCCAGGCGAGCACCGAGAAGATGGTCTTGTGGTCCCACTTCCAGGCGCGGCCGGCGGAGCCGTACAGCTGCTCGCTGAACAGCAGGCCCGCCAGCAGCGTGGCCGAGAGCAATACGAAGCCCGCGGTGACGAAGCGGAAGGTGAGCCGCTCGAGCGTGAGCAGCGGCACGCCGCCCTGCGGTTCGGCGGCTGCGGCCAGGCGGATCTGCTTTTCGGCGCGGGTGATCAGCCAGGCATGCACCACGGCGGCGCCGAAGAGACCATACGAGGCGATGCCCAGCGCCAGGTGCAGCGGCAGCCACGGCGAGGCCGTGACATGCAGCGGCGTGCCCGGAAACAGGATGGCCAGCAGCACGGCGGCCGCGCCCAGCCAGGCGAGCGCGCGCCGCACCTTCAATTGGGGATACATGCGGCTTTCGACCGCGTAGACAGTGAGCACCAGCCATGCCGTGACCGACAGCGCGGGGGCGAAACCGAAGCGCGGCTGGCTGCCGATGAGGCCGTGGCCCAGCGCGGCGGCATGCAGGAGCCATGCGATTCCCAGGGCCCACTGGGTCGATTGGCGGCTCAGTCGGGTGCCCGCGGCGGCTACGAATCCGTAGGCAACCGCAGTGGCGATGCCCAGTGCCACGCCGAGCGGGGAGGGGATCGCTAAAATCATCGGCCGGAGTTTAGCGTCTCGCTCTTGCGTTCCCGGCGCCCGGCTTCAAGTTCTTTCCCGTCTCCCAGGCTTCTCATCCGGCCCGCACCGCAGCGGGCAGCAAGGCATTCCCCTCATGGCCACCGCCCTCACAGAAAAGTTCTCCCGCCTCGTCAAGACGATGAGCGGCCAGGCCCGCATCACCGAAAGCAACGTGCAGGACATGCTGCGCGAGGTGCGCATGGCGCTGCTGGAAGCCGACGTGGCGCTGCCCGTGGTGCGCGACTTCGTCGCCCGCGTGAAGGAAAAGGCGCTCGGCCAGGAAGTGCTGGGCTCGCTCAAGCCGGGCCAGGCGCTGGTGGGCATCGTCAACCGCGAACTCGCCGCGACCATGGGCGAGGGCGTGTCCGACATCAACCTCGCGGCCCAGCCGCCGGCGGTGATCCTGATGGCCGGCCTGCAGGGCGCCGGCAAGACCACCACCACCGCCAAGCTCGCCAAGCACCTGATCGAGAAGCGCAAGAAGAAGGTGCTCACCGTATCGGGCGACGTGTACCGGCCCGCCGCCATCGAGCAGCTCAAGACCGTCACCAAGCAGGCCGGCGCCGAGTGGTTTCCGAGCACGCCCGACCAGAAGCCGCTGGACATCGCGCGCGCCGCGCTCGACCACGCCAAGCGCCATTACTTCGACGTGCTGCTGGTCGACACGGCCGGCCGCCTGGCCATCGACGAAGTGCTGATGGCCGAAATCAAGCAGCTGCACGCGGCGCTCGACCCGGTCGAAACGCTCTTCGTGGTCGATGCCATGCAGGGCCAGGACGCGGTCAACACCGCCAAGGCCTTCAAGGAAGCGCTGCCGCTGACCGGCATCATCCTGACCAAGACCGACGGCGATTCGCGCGGCGGCGCGGCGCTGTCGGTGCGCCAGGTGACGGGCGTGCCGATCAAGTTCGCCGGCGTGAGCGAGAAGATCGACGGCCTCGAAGTGTTCGACGCCGAGCGCCATGCAGGCCGCATCCTGGGCATGGGCGACATCGTCGCGCTGGTCGAGCAGGTCACGGCCGGCGTCGACGTGGCGGCGGCGCAGAAGCTCGCGGCCAAGGTCAAGAGCGGCGCGGGCTTCGACCTCAACGACTTCCTCGGCCAGCTGCAGCAGATGAAGCAGATGGGGGGCCTCTCCAGCCTGATGGACAAGCTGCCCACGCAGATGGCCGCCAAGGCCAGCGAGGCCGACCTGAGCCGCGCCGAGCGCGATATCCGCCGCAAGGAAGGCATCATCAACAGCATGACGCCGCTGGAGCGCCGCAAGCCCGAGCTGCTGAAGGCCACGCGCAAGCGCCGCATCGCCGCCGGTGCCGGCGTTCAGGTCCAGGAAGTGAACCGCCTGCTCAACGAGTTCGAGCAGATGCAGGGAATGATGAAGAAGATGAAGGGCGGCGGCCTCATGAAGATGATGAAGCGCATGGGCGGCATGAAGGGCATGGGCGGAATGGGTGGCCCCGGTGGGCCCAAGCTGCCGTTCTGAGCGGACGCCACACACATATATATAAGCAAAGCAAGAAGGCCCGCCGGGATGAACCGGCGGGCCTTCTGTCTTTCAGGTCTGCATTTCAGGTCGATACCTCGTAGACCGTCTCGTGCGCCTCGACCGGCGCCGGCAGCTCCCAGCGATGCAGCATGCGCTCGATGCCCGCGTTCGACAGCGTGGTGTCGCGCTCGCGGTTGCGACGCATCAGCTCCGCGTGCGGCACCTCGAGGTACACCAGCTCGATCCGCGTGTGGTAGGCCCACAGCAGGTCGAGCGTCTTGGTGCGCATCTGCTGGCTCAGGTGCGTGGCGTTCCAGACGAAGCGCTCCTGCCTGCGCAGCAACGCCTTCGCCTGGTCGACCGCGTGGTGTGCGGCGAGCCCGTCGTTCTCGCCGTGCTTCAGGCCCAGTTCGGCGCGCGCATCGTCGAAGGACACCACCGGCCAGCCCTTGCGGTGCTGTGCCACCCAGTGGTTCTTGCCGCTGGCGGGAAGGCCGCACATCACCGTCACCTGCGATCCTGCGTTCTGGAACAGCGGGTAGTCGGGGCTGGTGTCGGCGCCGCGGAAGTAGGCCAGGCGCGTGTGCGCGTCGGCCATCTTTCTGGGGCCCTCCCAGCAGCCTTCCTCCTGCGCCAACTGCTCGAAGAGCGCGATGTCGGCCATGCTGTCAGCACGCTTCTCGTAGTGGCGGCCCAGCATGTCGCAGCGCGCCACGCAGCACAGGTCGGGCAGGCTCAGCTCCCACGAGAGCTTGTGCACCAGCCATTCCGGCCGTACACCCTTGCGCGAGGCAAAGGCATGGAACGGCACCTGGTGCACGGCGATGATCCGGCAGATGGCCTCGCGCAGCGCGAAGGGCACGCGGGCCTTCCACATCAGCACGCGCACGTCGACTGCGCCACGGCGCGAATGGCCGGGCTGGCCGATGCGGCCGCTGGCCTCGTCGATCACGGTGGTGTCGGGCTTGGCGATGTCGTGCAGCAGGCAGGCCATGAACAGCACGAAGCGGCCGTCGGCATCGGCGCGCCGGTAGTGGTCGTCCCGCGTGAGCGCGTCGAGCACCATGCGCGTGTGGATGCCGACGTTGCCTTCGGCGTGGTAGTACGGGTCCTGCGGCGTCTCCTCGAGGCGCAGCAGGGCCGGCAGCAGGTCGCAGCATTGCGCCCAGTCGGTGTCCTTGCCGGGGGCTGGCACCAGGGAGCGCAGATCGTCGTATGTCATCGCGGCCTCCCTTGGGTTGCCAGTTCGGCGAGATCGCGCGAGGTGCGCAGGCCCAGGTCCTGCCATGTCAGCCGCGGCGTCGGCGCGTAGAGGTCCACGCCCGGCGCGAGCTGGTTCGGCAGCACCGGCCGGCGGCTGTGATGCGAGCCCGAATCGAGGATGGTCTGGACGAAATCCGGGCGCACCCACTTGTAGCGGCCCGTCACCCGGCCGTCCGATTCGGTCTTGAGGTACAGGCCCTCGGCGAGGTCCGACAGGTCGGTCTGCTGTCGCACGAGATCGAGCGGCTGGCCTTCCTGCGTCACGGCCTGCTCGAAGGCCGTCTTCCAGTCCGCGCTGCGCGCCAGCGAAGGTCGCACGAGCGAGCGCAGAGCCTTTGCATGGCGCGGCATCTCGCCTTCGTAGAGCACGGGCACCGGCAGCACCGGGCCGCCTTCGAGCAGCGCGTGCCGCGCCGGCGTCGAGAGAAAGCATTGCAACTGCCGGTCGTAGATGTCGAACTCGAGAAAGAAGGCCGGCAGCCGGTCGTACCAGCAGCTGTGCTTGGCGAAGCACCATTCGCCGTACATCACGTAGCGGTCTTCGAGCCGCTCCAGCAGCACGGCTTCATGGGTGGCAGCCCAGTGCTTGAACAGGTTGAACTGCCGCTCGCCGGCGCCGCCCGCGAGGTAATGGCCGCGCGATTGCAGCAGCAGTTCGCCCGCCGAGGTGAACGACACGGCTGCGTTGGCGCCATCGAGCTTTTCCTCGATGACGACGTGCATGCCGTGCAGTTCCGACAACGGCGTCTGGCCGTCGTCGCTGTCGCCGGCCTGCAGCCGCGAGCCTTCCAGGTGCGCAGTACGCGGGTACTTGAGCAGCGGAATCGATGAGAGAGAAGAGAGAGAAAACACGTTTGTTCTCCGGATGGAAACCAGGAAGAACCGACAACGTGCGGGAGCGAAGCTGGAAGCTGGGGAACGGATTGCGGTCAGCGGAAAGCGCAGCTTGGCGCCCGACATGACCGGCAATGAAGCGGTGTTGTCGGCGTCAGAGAGTGATGACGGCGAAACGGGGCACTTGGCGCTCCTGTGGATCGAAGGGATCCGTGGGTGGATGAAAAAAGAAGTCGGCGATTTTAGGGCCTGTTCGCACTATTTCCGGGGTCGCGAAGGGCAGCCAGGGCGGGCCAATCAAGGCGCGCGACGACGCGTGTGCATGCGCACACGCTAGGAGTGCAACGCCGAGTGGCCCGCCCTGGCTGCCCTTCCCGCAGGGTTGGTGCTCCAAGGGGCCGTCTGCGGCGTTGCCCGCGCTTGCAAGGCGAAAGCCTTGCTGCGCACGTGCGCCTTGCAACCAGCCCCTTGGAGCACCAACGCGACCCCGGAAATAGTGCGAACAGGCCCTAGCCACGCGCCATGAAAAAAGCCGGCCCAGGGGCCGGCTTTTCGAGGCGGTGTGTCTTCAGCGCATCAGGCGGTTGCCAGCGCTGCCGGGCGAGCCAGGCGCAGCGCGTGCATCCATGCGCGGCGCAGCACGGCCGGCGAGCGCGATTCCTCGGGAATCAGCAGGTAGCCGCGGTCGCGCAGCGTGGTGCCCAGCGCGATCTGGCTGGTCAGCACGGTCAGCGGAATCGCCAGCAGCAGCGGCAGGCCGACAGGCATGAGCCAGACCAGCGCGCTCGGATCGATCATCGCGACGCCGACGGCCAGCATGGCGATCACCAGCGTCATGGGAGCCAGCTGCGAGGCAGCGACCTTCCACGGCACGGCGGCGGCTTCGCGGGGAGGCGACTTCCAGTCGAGCTTGATGCCGGTGAGGGCAACCAGCACGAAGAGCGAATGAGCCAGCATGCGGACCGGAGCCTGCACGATGGCCAGGCCGGCTTCCATCGCCGAGCTCTTCACCAGGCCCCACAGGCCACCGTACTGGCGCTGCTCGCCGCGCATCAGCACGGCGGCGATGCCCAGCACGCGCGGCAGGAACAGCAGGCACAGGGTCCAGACCCACAGGCCGGCCAGTTCGGCGGGCAGCACGTTCCAGCTCGAGACCAGGCTCGAACCGCTCAGCCACAGGGCCGTGCCCAGCGTCAGGAACGCGAGCCACAGAGGGGCCGAGACGTAGGCCATGGTGCCGGTCACGAACATCGCGCGGTGCACCGGGTGGATGCCGGGCTCGGCCATCAGGCGGGCGTTCTGCAGGTTGCCCTGGCACCAGCGACGGTCGCGCTGCAGCTCGGCCAGCAGGTCCGGCGGTTGCTGTTCGTAGCTGCCGACCAGGTCGGAGACCAGCCACACGTTGTAGCCGGCACGGCGCATCAGCGCGGCTTCGACGAAGTCGTGCGACATGATGCCGCCCGACATGCCGCCGGTGCCCTTGATCGGGGCCAGCGCGCAGTGCTTCATGAAGGGCTCGACGCGGATGATCGCGTTGTGGCCCCAGTAGTGCGACTCGCCCAGTTGCCAGTACTGCATGCCCAGCGTGAACAGGCGGCCGGTGACGCGCGAGGCGAACTGCTGTGCGCGGGCGTGCAGCGTGACGTGGCCGATGGCCTGCGTCGCGGTCTGGATGATGCCGGCGGTCGGGTTGGCTTCCATCAGCTTGACCAT
This sequence comes from Variovorax gossypii, assembly GCF_003965815.1. Classification (GTDB taxonomy): domain Bacteria; phylum Pseudomonadota; class Gammaproteobacteria; order Burkholderiales; family Burkholderiaceae_C; genus Variovorax; species Variovorax gossypii. Next base: position 390,285 of record NZ_RXOE01000002.1, read on the forward strand.
CGAGGTCAGGCAGTCGCCGCTCATCACCGAGTCGGCGTCGAGCACGACCATGTAGCGGTAGTCCTTGCCCCAGCGGCGGCAGAAGTCGGCCACGTTGCCGGCCTTGCGGTGCGTGCGGCGGGTGCGCAGGCGGTAGTACACCTCGACCTGCGGCTGGTTCGGGCTCTCGGCCAGCGCGGCACGCAGGTCTTCCCAGGCGGCGCGCTCGGCGGCGGCGGTCTCGGGGTTGTAGCTGTCGGACAGCACGAACACGTCGAACTGCTTCGCGTGGCCGGTGGCCGCGACCGATTCGCAGGTGGCGCGCAGGCCGGCGAACACGGTGGCCACGTCCTCGTTGCAGATCGGCATGATGATCGCGGTGCGTGCCTCGGGGTTCATCGGGTGGTGTGCCACCTGCTTCGCCGAGAGGGAGTACTTGTCACCGCGCACGGAAACGTAGAAGCCCATGAGCGCGGTCACGAAACCGGTCACGACCCAGCCCGACAACAGGCCGTACAGGCCGATCTGGCCGTATTCGAGCCAGAGGTTGTCGTAGTCGGGTTGCACGCTGGCGAAGAGCGAGGACGCGATCACGGTGCTCAGCAGCGTGAGCATCATGAAGGCGAAGCGGCGGCGCGCGGCGGCGCGCTGCCAGGGCTGCTTGGCTTCGGTGGTGGGGTGAGCGCCGGCTTCGGCGTCACGGCCCGCGCCGAGCTTGACCAGCGCGGCGGTGCCGAGGCTGTTCCAGAAACCGCGCCAGGGGCGGGGCGTCATGGAGCCGCGGTTGACCGGGGGGGCGGTGACGGAGTTGGGATGGCGTTCTTCGCGAACCTGGCTGCGGCGCGAGAAATCGGTGTCGGCCAGCACGTTCAGTTGGGAGAAGTCGTTCGGCTTCATGCGGTTTACCAACGTTGCTTGTCGAGGGAGGGGGTGTCGCCAATGGCCGGAAGGCGCTTGAAGACGCAATCCGTTGCGGCGCCGCCAGCGCTTGCGAGCGCGGCCAGCGAATGGCCCGCGGCGCGGGGCCGCGAGGGGGAAAACTGCTTTTGACGCAGGCCGTCGCGCTGCTGGCGCAGTGCGAAAGATGGGCTGGTAAGTGCTGTCATGCCAGTACAGGGGCAAACCCTGTGCCAGGCTGGAAAAACGCTTTCAGATCAACAACTTAGGGCGATCCGAAGGCATTTTTCGGGGGCTGGGCCCGCCAGAGGGCCTCAAAACCCCTGTTTTTGTCGCCGAATCCCGACAAGCCGCCAGGGCAGGTGGGCATAGGCCATACAAATCAACGACTTAGAGGCGTCGCTACTCGGCGACAGCGTCGTTGCCCCCAGCGACAGCGTCGGCCTTGAAGTGCCCCGGGGTGAGTTCGTGCTTCTGCAGCAGCCGGTAGAACTCCGTGCGATTGCGGTCGGCCAGGCGGGCGGCGTCGGCCACGTTGCCGTCCGTCAGTTTCAGCAGGCCGACAAGGTAATCGCGCTCGAAACGCTGCTTGGCTTCGGCATAGGTCTGCACCTCCACTGTCGGCACGCGCAGTGCCCGCTGCACCAGCGCCAGCGGGATCAGCGGCGAGCTCGACAGCGCGCAGACCTGCTCCACCACGTTGTAGAGCTGGCGCACGTTGCCCGGCCAGGCGGCCATGGTCAGCGCCTTCAGCGCCTCGGGCGCGAAGCCCGACAGCCGCTTGCCATACTTGGTCGACAGGCGCTGCAGGAAGTGGTTGGCCAGCAGCGGAATGTCTTCGCGGCGTGCCGACAGCGGCGGCAGCGTGAGCGTCACCACGTTCAGCCGGTAATACAGGTCCTCGCGGAACTGGCCGGCCTCCATTGCGGCGTCGAGGTCGCGGTGCGTGGCCGAGACGATGCGCACGTCGACCTGGATCGACTGGCTCGCCCCCAGCGGCCGCACGGCGCGCTCCTGCAGCACGCGCAGCAGCTTGACCTGCAGCGCGGGCGGCATGTCCCCGATTTCGTCCAGCAGCAGCGTGCCGCCGTCGGCCTGCTGGAACAGGCCCTTGTGATTGGCGTGAGCGTCGGTGAAGGCGCCCTTCATGTGGCCGAAGAGCTCCGACTCGAGCAGCGCCTCCGGAATGGCGCCGCAGTTGACCGCCACGAAGGGCTTGTCGGCGCGCGCGCTGGCCTTGTGGATGGCGCGCGCAAGCATTTCCTTGCCGGCGCCGGAGTCGCCGCGCAGCAGCACAGATGCGTCCGACTTGGCGACCATGCGCGCCTCGGCCAGCAGCTCGGCCATGCGGTTGCTGCGACTCACGATCTCGGAGCGCCAGCTGTCGTCGCCGGCCTTGCTCGGCGTGGCGGCGGGGGCGCCGAGTGCCAGCGCCTGCGCGATCTTGTCGAGCAGCTCGCGGCCGTCGTAGGGCTTGGTGAGGTAGGTGAAGACGCCGCGCGCGGTGGCCTCGACCGCGTCGGGAATGGTGCCGTGCGCGGTCAGCAGGATCACCGGCAGCGAGGGATGGCGCTTGCGGATCTCGTCGAAGAGCTGGAGGCCGTCGCGCCCCGGCAGGCGGACGTCGCTCAGCACGAGCTGCGGATGTTCGATCTCGAGCTGGGTGAGCGCTGTCTCGGCCGAAGTGACGGCCGTGACCTGGTAGCCCGCCGAACTCAGCCGCATCGACAGCAGCCGCAGCATGTCCGGGTCGTCGTCGACCACGAGGAGGCGGGCGCCGGTGGTACTCATCGAAAAACCTCCGTGCTTCGCACTGCGGTGCGAGCTTGCTTGGGGCGGCCCGGCGCTGCGCTCATTGATTCGGTTTGCCTGTGTTGGGCGGCGCGGCAGGCATGGCCGGCGCCGGGTTGGTGTTGGGCCGCGCGAAGCTGCGCTCGATGGCGCGCAGGGCTTCGATGCGGTCGTTGAGCTGGTCGATGCGGCGCTGGCTGTCGCGCAGTGCCTGCACCTGCTTGTCGCGGTCGTCCTCGACGCGGCGCTGCTCCACGTAGCGTGCGGCCAGCGCGCGCGCCAGCGGCTGCAGCGCCTGCGCCTCGGGCGCGGGGTTGGAGATCACGCGCTGCAGCAGGCCCAGCGCGCGGGCCAGGTCGGCCGGCACGCGGGTCTGCGAGAGCAGCAGCGCCACCTGCATCTGCGCCGTGGGCGAATCGCCGGGGTCGCCCACGCGGGCGATCTCGGCGCTCAGGTCGGCGCCGTTGAGCGGGCGCACCTTGTCGGCGTACGACAGCATCGAGGCCACCGGCCCCTGCGTCATCAGCGTGAAGAGCGAGGCCGCGGGCTGCGTGGCCGGCGCCTTGGGCTCGGCCTCCACCGGCATCACGCGCGGCACGACCGGAGGCGGCGGCAGCGCATCGGCCTCCGGGGGCGGCTTGGGCTGCGAGGCGCAGGCGGCCAGCAGCAGGACGAAAGGCACGGTCATCGCCCCGGCGAAGGAGGAACGGCGGACGAACGGAAAAGACATGGGTCGAAGAAAGGACGCGAGGCGGTCGGACAGTATCTGGAGGGGGACGCCGGGGCGGTCAGGCCGTGCGCGGCAGTTCGATGCGAAAGCGCGCACCGGGACCGCCGGGCTGCAGGGTGATGCGGCCCCCGTGGGCTGCAATGTACTCCTGCACGATGGAAAGTCCGATGCCCGTGCCCTTCACGGTGTGTTCGGGCTGGCGCTCGCCGCGGAAGAAAGGCTCGAAGATCCGGTCGCGGTCACCCTCGGCGATGCCCGGCCCGGCGTCGTTCACGTCGATGTGCACCGCTTCCGGCGTCTGCGACACGGCCAGCGTGATGACACCGCCCGTTACCGAAAAGCGGATGGCGTTGCTCAACAGGTTGGCGATGGCGGTGCCGAGCTTGGAGCGGTCGACCGTGGCCGTGACGGGGTCGCCCTCGGCCCGCACGCGCAGGCCGTGCGACTGCCACTGCAGGCGCTGGGCCTCGATCTGCTCCTCGATCAGCGGCAGCAGCTCGGTGCGCTCGCGGCGCAGTTCGCGCGCCTCGAAGGCGGCGGCGTTGAAGCGCAGCAGCGCCTCGATCTGGCCCTGCAGCGACACGGTGTTCTGGTTCAGGATCTGCGCCACTTCGAGCTGCGCCGGGTTCAGCGGGCCGGTCACGCCGTCTTCCAGCAGCGAGACGCCCTCGCGCAGTGCAGCCAGCGGCGTCTTCAGCTCGTGCGACACATGGCGCAGGAAGCGCGCCTTGTCGGCGTCGAGTTCGGTCAGGCGCAGCCGCAGCCATTCGAGCTGCTGCGACACGCGCCGCACGTCGGCCGGACCGCGGATGTCGATGGGCTCGTCGAGCCGGTTCTGGCCGAGGCCGACGATGGCCTGCTCCAGCCGCTTGAAGGGCCGCGCCAGCCAGATGCCGAAGGCCAGCGCCAGGGCCGCGGCCAGCACGCTGGCGGCCACCACCTCGCGCATCAGCCGGCGGCGCGCGTTCTCGATGCGCCGGGCCAGCGCGTCGTTCTGCGTCTCGATGAGGAACTGCGCCTGCTGCGCGATGTTGGTGTTGAGGGCGTCGAGCTCGCGGAACTGCATCGCCATCGTGCTCTCGCGGGCGAGGGCGCTGTCGGCGCTGCCGCTCATCAGGCCCTCGATCACGCCGAGCTGGTTGCGCCACATGTCGATGCCGGCGGGCGGCAGGCCGTTCTTCTCCAGGCGCTCGAGCACCTGGTGCGCCTCGCGCGCGGCGTCGTCGAAGCGGCGGCGCAGCACGGCGTCGTTCAGCACCAGCGACTGGCGTCCGGCGCGCTCCATGGCCGCACTGCGCTCGGCCAGCGACTGGGAGGCGCCCGACAGGCGCAGCGCGCGCGCGGCCGCGTCGCGGCTTTGCGTCATGAGCGCGTCGTACTGCAGCACCGAGCGCAGCGCCACGCCGACCAGCAGCGCGGTGATCAGGAGAAAGGCGAAGAGCAGGAGCTGCTGGAACGAGCCCCGTATGGATGGACGCTTCGCCATCAGTGGTGGGCGAGCGCCATCGGCGATTCGTTCGTCGCTACCTCGCCGCGCAGCGTGTAGGCCAGCGAGCGCGTGATGCGCAGGTCGATCATCCGGCCGACCAGCCGGGCGTCGCCCTCGAAGTTGACGACGCGGTTGCAGGCGGTGCGGCCCATGAGCTCGTTCGCGTCCCTGCGCGAGGCGCCTTCCACCAGCACGCGCTGTGTTGTGCCGACCAGCGCCTGGCCGAAGCGCTTCACGTTGACGTCGATCACGGCCTGCAGCTTCTGCAGGCGCGCGAGCTTCACCTCGTGCGGAGTGTCGTCGTGCAGCGCGGCGGCCGGAGTGCCGGGACGCGGGCTGAAGATGAAGCTGAAGCTGGCGTCGAACTGGCAGTCGTCGATCAGCTTCATCATCTTGTTGAAGTCGTCCTCGGTCTCGCCGGGGAAGCCGACGATGAAGTCGCTGCTCAGCGCGAGCTCGGGGCGGATGGCGCGCAGCTTGCGTACCGTGCTCTTGTATTCCATGGCGGTGTAGCCGCGCTTCATCGCCATCAGGATGCGGTCGCTGCCGTGCTGCACCGGCAGGTGCAGGTGGCTCACGAGCTGCGGCACCTTCGCGTAGGCCTCGATCAGGCGCGGCGTGAACTCGTTCGGGTGGCTGGTGGTGTAGCGGATGCGTTCGATGCCGGGAATCTCGGCCACGTACTCGATGAGCAGCGCGAAGTCGGCGATCTCGGCTGTGTCGCCCATCCTGCCGCGGTAGGCATTCACGTTCTGGCCCAGCAGCGTGATCTCGCGCACGCCCTGGTCGGCCAGGCCGGCGATCTCGACCAGCACGTCGTCGAGCGGGCGGTTCACTTCCTCGCCGCGGGTGTAGGGCACCACGCAGTAGCTGCAGTACTTGGAGCAGCCTTCCATGATCGACACGAAGGCGGTGGCGCCTTCCACGCGCGCGGGCGGCAGGTGGTCGAACTTCTCGATCTCGGGGAAGCTGATGTCCACCTGCGGGCGGTCGAGCCGTTCGCGGTCGCTCAGCATCTCGGGCAGGCGGTGCAGGGTCTGCGGGCCGAACACGATGTCGACGTAGGGTGCGCGCGCGATGATGGCCTCGCCCTCCTGGCTCGCCACGCAGCCGCCCACGCCGATCTTCACGCCCTTGGCCTTCAGGTGCTTCACGCGGCCGAGGTCGGAGAACACTTTCTCCTGTGCCTTCTCGCGCACCGAGCAGGTGTTGAACAGGATGAGGTCGGCCTCGTCCACGTTCTGCGTGGGCTCGTAGCCCTGGGCTGCGTTCAGCACGTCGGCCATCTTGTCCGAGTCGTACTCGTTCATCTGGCAGCCGAAGGTCTTGATGAATACTTTTTTCATGGGGAGCTCTCTCTCGTGGCCCGGCGCGGCGGCGGGGCGCGACGGCATATGGCGCGCAGCGCAACGGGCTGCGCCGCCACCCGTCTCTTTCTTACTGCGTGTTGAGGGTGTCGTTCGAGGTGAACGGCCAGACGTTCAGGAACGGCTTGTTCAGCGATTCGCGGCTGGCGGTGGCTTCGTCGGGCGTGAGGATCCACACCTCGCGCAGCAGCCCGGCGGCGTCGCGCGTGTAGTTGACGAGGTACTTCTGGCCAATGATGGCGCCGGGCATCACCAGCATGTTCTGGCCGCTGCGGATGCGCGCGCCGGCGCCCAGGCGGTCGGGCTTGCCGTCGAGCTCGACGTCGGGCGCATTGGTCACCATGAACTTGCCGCGCAGGGTGCCGACGGGGAAGACGCGGCCGCCCACGAGCGATTCGTTCTGGGTCTGGGGGCGGGGCACTTCGTCCTGGGCGCTGGCGGCGAGCGGGAAAAGGCCCATGGCCGCCATGGCTGCTGTGCAAAGCGCTATGTAAGTGAGAGCATTCGTAGGTTTCTTGCAGCGGTTCATGGGGTTTATCCAGAGGCTGTGGACCGGGGATTTTAGCTAGGGGGTGTGTTCCCTCGCGTCGGCCACAGGGAGTTGAGCGGGCTTCGGGTTGACCTGCTTTACATTTCTTTACAGAGGGCGTGATCCTCGGAAGTCAGCTGCTGATTCAATAGCTGCTGTCAGCCCAAAGTGCACAAGAACCCATGAAGAAAAGTGTCGCCGTCGCCCTTTCGGGCGTGTTGATCGTAGCCGTCGCAGGCGGGTGGTGGAGCATGTCCGCGGACAAGTCCGCCACAAAGAGCGCCAAGGCCCCGAACGCGGGTGCCGGCGGCGGCATGCCCGCGCTGGTGACGCTGGCCACGGCGAAGAAGCAGGACGTGCCCGTGACCGTGCAGGTCAACGGCAGCGTGGTGTCCCTCAACAGCGTCGACCTGCGCCCGCAGGTGACCAACACGGTGAGCGCGGTGCATGTGAAGGAAGGCCAGTTCGTCAAGGCCGGCCAGCTGCTCTTCTCGCTCGACGACCGCAACGACCAGGCCAATCTCGCGCGCGCCCGCGCCCAGCAGCAGAAGGACGAGGCCACGCTGGCCGATCTCGAGCGCCAGTACAAGCGCAGCCAGGACCTGGTGGCGCAGAACTTCATCGCCAAGAGCGCGGCCGACGCCACGCTCTCGCAGCTGGAGGCGCAGCGCGCCGCCGTGGCCGCCGACCGCGCGGCCGTGCAGTCGGCGCAGGTGGCGCTGGGCTACGCCACGCTGCGCGCGCCCATCGCGGGGCGCATCGGCGCCGTGAACATCTATCCGGGCACGCTGGTGCAGCCGACGCTGTCGCTGGTGACCGTCACGCAGCTCGACCCCATCGCCGTGAGCTTCCCCGTGCCCGAAGGCAACCTGCAGGACCTGCTGGAGGCCGCGCGCTCGCGCTCGAAGGTCGAGGCAGTGGTCACCGGCCGCAAGGAATTGCTGACCGGCACGCTCGATTTCGTCGACAACACCGTCGATCCGCAGATCGGCACGGTGCGCGCCAAGGCCGTGTTCGCCAATGCCGACCAGAGCCTGTGGCCCGGCCAGTTCGTCGGCACGCGCATCACGGTGCGCACGCTCAACGGCGCCACGGTGGTGCCGGCCGCGGCGCTGATGATGCTGTCCGACGGCGCCTCGCTCTACGTGGTCGACGAGGCCAAGACAGCCACGCGCCGCAAGGTGAAGACGCTTCACACCTTCGGTACGCAGGTGGCCGTGAGCGGCGTGGAGCCCGGTGAGCAGGTGGTGATCGAGGGCAGCCAGAACGTGCGACCCGGCGGCAAGGTGCGCGTGGATGCAAAGGCTCCCGCCGCGGCGCCGGGCGCTCCCGGTGCTCCGTCCAACGGCACCACGGGCGTCACGCCCGGCAGCGCGGCGTCCTCCGACGGCACCGACATCAAGCCGCCGCGCCAGGAACGCGCATGAACATTTCCGAGCTCTGCATCCGCCGTCCGGCGATGACGGTGCTGCTGTCCGCCGCCGTGGTGGTCATCGGCATCTTCGCGTACTTCAGCATCCCCGTCGCCGCGCTGCCCAGCTACAACACGCCGGTCATCAACGTCAACGCGCAGCTGCCGGGCGCGAGCCCGGACACCATGGCGTCGTCGGTGGCGCTGCCGCTGGAGAAGCAGTTCTCGACCATCCCCGGCCTGCAGACCATCAGTTCGGTGAACACGCAGGGCGTGACCTCGCTCACGCTCGAGTTCGTGAGCAGCCGCGACATCGACGCCGCCGCCGTCGACGTGCAGGCCGCGCTGCTGCGCGCCCAGCGCCAGCTGCCGCAGGAGCTGACGCAGCTGCCCTCGTACCGCAAGGTGAACCCGGCCGACGCGCCGGTGCTGTTCATCGCGCTGATCTCGCCGTCGATGAATCCGTCGGAGCTCAACGACTACGCCGAGAACCTCATCTCGCCCACGCTCTCGACCATCGACGGCGTGGCACAGGTGGGCGTGTACGGCCGCAAGGCCTTCGCGGTGCGAATCAAGGCCAATGCCGACCTGCTCAACGCGCGCAACATCACGCTCGACGAGCTTGCCAAGGCGGTGAACTCGGCCAACGCCAACACGCCGGTCGGCGTGCTCGACGGCCCGCGCCAGACGCTCACCATCCAAGCCAACCGCCAGCTCATGAAGGCGGCCGACTTCGCCAAGCTGATCGTCGGCCAGCGCAACGGCGCGCCGGTGCGGCTCGACGAAGTCGCCACCATCGAGGACAGCTTCGAGTCGGTAAAAACCGCCAGCAGCTTCAACGGGCAGGACTCCATCTCGCTGGCCGTGCAGCGCCAGCCCAATGCCAACACCGTGCAGGTGGTGGACGCGGTGCGCGCTCTCATCCCGCGCTTCAAGGCCGAGCTGCCGCAGTCGGTCGAGATCCAGATGGTGAACGACCGCTCGCTGTCGATCCGCGAGGCGGTGCACGACGTGCAGCTCACGCTGCTGGGCACCATCGCGCTGGTGGTGCTGGTGATCTTCCTGTTCCTGCACCGGCTGGTGGCCACGCTGATCCCGGCCGCGACCATCCCGATCTCGCTGATCGGCGCGGTGGCGCTGCTCTACGCCTTCGGCTACAGCCTCGACAACATCTCGCTGCTGGGCATCACGCTCGCGGTGGGCCTGGTGGTGGACGACGCGATCGTGGTGCTGGAAAACATCATGCGCTACGTCGAGAAGGGCATGGACCCGTTCGCCGCCGCGCTGCGCGGCGCGCGCGAGGTGGGCTTCACCATCGTGTCGATCTCGATCTCGCTGGTGGCCGTGTTCATCCCGATCTTCTTCATGCCGGGCGTGATCGGCCTGCTGTTCCACGAGTTCGCGGTGGTGGTGGCGCTGGCGGTGCTGGTGTCGGCCGTGGTGTCGCTCACGCTGGTGCCCATGCTCGCGAGTAGGCTGCTCAAGCAGGTGCCGCGCCGTGCGGGCGCGCTCGACCATGAAGAGGGGCACCCCGAGCCCGGCACCGCCATCGGCCGTGCCTTCGAGCGCGGCTACCGCGCGGTACACGCCGGCTACATGAGCACGCTCGACTGGACGCTGGGGCACCGCAAGGTGATGCTGGCGATGGCGGGGCTGACCTTCGTCGTCACCGGCTGGCTGTTCGCGACCATCCCGAAGGGCTTCTTCCCCGAGGAAGACATCGGCCAGATCCAGATCACGACCGAGGCCGCCGAGGACATTTCCTTCACCGCCATGAAGGCCCTGCAGGACCGCGTGGCCGCCGCGCTCAAGGACGACCCGAGCGTTGACTACGTGAGCTCCTTCGTCGGCGTGGGCGGACCCACGGCCACGCAGAACTCCGGCCGCCTGTTTGCCGTGCTCAAGCCGCGCAGCGAACGTCCGCAGATGTCGAAGGTGCTCGAATCATTGCGCCAGCGCTTCCGCGAGATCCCGGGCATCGCCGTCTACATGCAGCCGGTGCAGAACCTGCGACTGGGCGGCCGCCAGAGCAAGGCGCGCTTCCAGTACACGCTGCAGAGCGTGAACGCGGGCGAGATGGTGCCGTGGGCCACGCGGCTCATGGAGCGCATGCGCGCCGACCCCGACTTCCGCGACGTGACCAGCGACTCGCAGAACCGCGGCCTGCAGGCCACGCTCGAGATCGACCGCGACAAGGCCGGCGTGCTCGGCGTGGCCGTGGGCGACCTGCGCACCGCGCTCTACAACGCGTACGGCGACCGCCAGATCGGCAGCATCTACGGCTCGAGCAACACCTACCAGGTGATCCTCTCGGCCGCCGACAACGACCGCCAGTTCGAGGAAGACGTCTCGCGCCTGTCGGTGCGCAGCACCACCGGCAAGCTGGTGCCGCTGTCGGCTTTCTCGACGGTCAAGCGCACCGTGGGCCCGACCGCGGTCAACCACCAGGGCCAGTTGCAGGCAGTGACGGTGTCGTTCAACCTCGCGCCCGACGTGCCGCTGGGCAACGCGACCGCGAAGATCGACCGCTTCAAGGACGAGCTGAAGATGCCGCAGTCGATCATCACCACCTACGGCGGCGATGCGGCGGTGTTCCAGAGCTCGCAGTCGAGCCAGGCCGTGCTGCTGGTGCTGGCGGTGCTGGTCATCTACGTGCTGCTGGGCGTGCTCTACGAGAGCTACATCCACCCGATCACCATCCTGGCGGGGCTGCCGTCGGCGGCCGTGGGCGCGCTCATTTCGCTGAAGCTCTTCGGCTTCGACCTCACGCTGATCGCGACCATCGGCATCCTGCTGCTGATCGGCATCGTGAAGAAGAACGCGATCATGATGATCGACTTCGCCCTCGAGGCGCAGCGCACCGAGGGCATGAAGCCTGTCGAGGCGATCCGCGAGGCCTGCCGCCTGCGCTTCCGCCCGATCCTGATGACCACGCTGGCCGCGCTCATGGGCGCGCTGCCGCTCGCACTGGGCCTGGGCGCCGGCGCAGAGCTGCGTCAGCCGCTGGGCGTGGCGGTGGTGGGCGGGCTGATCTTCTCGCAGGTGATCACGCTGTACATCACGCCGGCCATCTACCTCGCGCTCGACCGCTACAGCGGCACCGGCCCGATGGTGGACCTGCCGGGCGAAGAGAAGACGCCGCAGGCGAGCCAGGGCCCGGGGCACGCCACCTCGCACGCTTGACGGCGCCTTGCGCCGCGCACCTGCCGCTCACTCGCCGGGCGTCAGGCCGGTGGCTGCGCGGCGATGCCCAGCTTGCGCAGCAGGCGATGGAAGTTGCTGCGGTCCATGCCGGCCTGGGCAGCCGCCCGGCTGAGGTTGCCGCCGTGGCGGGCCACGCAGGCGGCCAGCCACTCGCGCTGGAAGGCTTCGGTGGCCTCCCGCAGCGTGGTGGCTGGCGCTTCCGAAGCCGCGGCGCTGGCCGGTACGTCGACGGGCGACGGCTGCAACGGCGCTTCCTCCAGCAACAGGTGCCGCGGCTCGATCGCCACCCAGCGCGCGCGAGGCGCGTGCTCGCGGTAGGCGCGCAGCGCGGCACGGCTGATCGTGTGTTCGAGCTCGCGCACGTTGCCGGGCCATGAATGCGCCAGCAGCGCGGTCCGCGCGGCGGGCGACAGGCGCAGGTTGCGCGCGCCCAGCCGGTGCTGGTTCTCCTCGAGGAAGCCGCCGGCCAGCGCAAGCACGTCGCGGCCGCGCGCGCGCAGCGGCGGCACCACCAGCGGATAGACCGACAGCCGGTGGTACAGGTCGGCCCGGAACCGCCCCTGCGCGATGGCGGCGGGCAGGTCCCGGTTGGTGGCCGCGATCACGCGCACGTCCACGCGCAGCGTGCGATCGCTGCCCGGGCGTTGCAGCTCGCCGCCCTGCAGCACGCGCAGCAGCTTGGCCTGCACGCCCAGCGGCAGCTCGCCGACCTCGTCGAGGAACAGCGTGCCGCCGTCGGCCAGCTCGAACTTGCCGGTGCGGTCCTGGATGGCGCCGGTGAAGGCACCCCGGCGATGGCCGAAGAGCTCGCTGTCGGCCAACGTCTCGGGCAGCGCCGCGCAGTTCACCTGGACCAGCGGCTGGGACCTGCGCCGCGAGCACGCATGCAGCCGCTGCGCCACCAGGTCCTTGCCCACGCCGGTCTCGCCCAGCAGCAGCACGGTTAGGTCGGAGGCACCCACGGTGTCGATCTCGCGGCGCAGCTGCTGCATCGCCGCGCTGGTGCCCACCAGTTCGCGCACGGCGGCGCGGCCGGACTGCCAGGCCTCGGCCAGCACCTGTTCCTGTGCCGTGCGCCGGGCCATGTCGCGTGCCGCATGCGCAGCCTCGATGCCCGACTCGACCAGCCGCACCAGCGCTTCCATCCGCGCGGGGCCGACGGCGTCGAAGGCCGAAGGTTCCAGCGCGTCGAGCGTGAGCAGGCCCCAGGTGTCGCCGCGCAGGCGCAGCGGCGCGCCCATGCAGTCGTGCACCGGCAGGATCTCGGGCTGGCCCGAGACGAGGCCGTCGTAGGGGTCGGGCAGATCGCAATCGGGCGGAAAGCGCACGCCCGCCGGGCTCTCGAGCAGGCGGGCGAAGCGCGGATGTGCCGCCACCGCGAAGCGGCGTCCCAGCGCCTCGTCGCTGAGGCCGTCGACCGCGACGGCGCGCAGCATGCCGTCCTCCAGCCGCAGCAGCGCCACCGCGTCGCAGCGCACGAGTTCGCGCACGGCCTTGAGGAGGGCGCCGAAGCGCTCGCCCTCACTGGGGAGATCGGGCCCCCCGGATGTGGTCATTTCTACGCTCATGGTGGTCTATTTGACAACATGTTTTGTGGTCGATTTGACTGAGTCGGAAAAAACATGTTCAAAAACAAGGGCTTGCGAAGGCGCGACGGCAGGCACGCTTCATGAGAAGGAAGAACGTTCCTTCACTACCTTCGAGTTTCCCAGCCATGCTTTCCGAACGCACCATCGCCCTCGTCAAGGCCACCGTTCCGCTGCTGCAGACGCAGGGGGAGGCGATCACCTCCCACTTCTATAGCGTCATGTTCGCGAACCATCCCGAGGTGAAGACCTTCTTCAACGAAGCGCACCAGGCCAGCGGCACGCAGGCGCGCGCGCTGGCCGGCGCGGTGCTCGCCTATGCCGCGAACATCGACCGGCTCGAGGCGCTGGCGGGCGCGCTGCCGCGGATCATCCAGAAGCACGTCGCGCTCGGCGTGCAGCCCGAGCACTACCCGATCGTCGGCAAGTGCCTGCTGCAGGCCATCCGCGAGGTGCTGGGCGACGTCGCGACCGACGAAATCATTGCCGCCTGGGCAGAGGCCTACGAGGCGCTGGCCGGCCTGCTGATCGCCGCCGAGGAAGAGGCGTACGGCGCCAACGAGCGGCGCCCCGGCGGCTGGCGCGGCACGCGCCGCTTCGTCGTGGCGCGTCGCGAGCCGGAGAGCGAGCTCATCCTCTCGCTGTACCTGGAGCCCGAGGACGGCGGCCCGCTGCCCGCGTTCCTGCCGGGCCAGTACCTCACGCTGGTGCTGGAGATCGACGGCGAGACCGTGCGGCGCAACTATTCGCTTTCCGATGCGCCCGGCAAGCCCTGCCTGCGCATCAGCGTGAAGCGCGAGGAGGGCGGGCGCGTGTCGAACTGGCTGCATGTCCATGCCCGCCCAGGCACCGTGCTCGACGTGCTGCCGCCCAGCGGCGACTTCGTGCTGCAGCCCGCGCCCGCCGAAGGCCGCCCGCTGGTCCTCGTGACCGGCGGCGTGGGCATCACGCCGGCGATGAGCATGCTCGAGACCGCAGCGCCCACGGGGCGGACGATCCGCTTCATCCATGCCGCGCGCCACGGCGGCGTGCATGCCTTCCGGGCGCGCGTCGACGCACTGGCGGCCGCGCATGCGAACGTGGAGGCGCTCTACGTGTACGACGCGCCGCGTGACGCCGACCGTCCGCACGCGACCGGCTTCGTCACGAAGGAACTGCTCGCGCAGGCCTTGCCGCCGGACCGCGACGTGGACTTCTACTTCCTCGGCCCGAAGCCCTTCATGAAGGCGATGTACGCGAACGGCGTGGCACTGGGCGTGCCCGCGCAGCAGATCCGCTACGAGTTCTTCGGGCCGCTGGAGGACCTGGGCGCGGATTGCTGATGCGGGGCGGGGAGCGAGGCTTCAGCTCGTGGTTTCGTCGAGCGGGCTGCCCGCCGAGAGATGGGCGGTGTCGCTCCAGCCCACGAGGCTGAAGCCTTCGGGCGTCCACAGCATGCGGTTGATGGCCGCGTTGCCGAGCTGCCAGGTGCGTGGCGCCTGCAGCTCCTGGCGGGTGGCGGCGCGGTAGAGCACGTCCATCACGCCGCCGTGCGCGACCAGCACGACGAGCTCGCCCGGGTGGCGCGCCGCCAGCTCGGCGGCCACGCCCGTCACGCGGTCGCGGAAGGTGAGAAGGCTTTCGCCGCCCTCGGGCTCGAATTCGGGATCGCGTTCGCGCCAGAGCCTGGCCTGCACGGGCAGAGTGGCCTCGATCTCGGCGAAGCTCATGCCCTCGAAGGTGCCGAAAGCCCGCTCGCGCAGGCGCGGCTCGGGTTGCACGGCCAGGCCATGGGGCTCGGCGATGGCCTGCGCGGTCTGCCAGGCGCGCGACAGGTCGCTGGCATAGACGACGCCGATGGGCTCGTCGGCCAGCGCCGCGCCCGCGCGCTGCGCCTGCCAGACGCCGGTGGCGTTGAGCCCGATGTCGAGCTGGCCCTGGATGCGGGTGTCGACGTTCCAGGCGGTCTCGCCGTGGCGAACGGCGATCAGGCGGGTGGGTTCTTCCATCCGGGGAATTTTAAAAGCCGCTATTTCCGGGCCTGCGCCGTCGGCAGCTCGATGTTGACCCGGCGCTCGCCCTGCGGCGGATTCGGGAAGCCCTGCAGCGCGGCCTGGAACATCACCGGCAGGATCGCCGCGCTCGAGGTGTAGGGGCCGTCGTTGCGGGCGCGGGTCTCGTAGACCACGCGATTGGAGCCCGCCTCGCGCAGCACGATGCTCACCTCGCGCTCGTACCAGGGGTTGGCCGGTGGCGCGAACATGGGGCCGCCATACCAGCCGCCGCCGTACCAGCGCCGGCCGTAGTAGCCATAGCCGCCGTAGCCGTAGCCCCAGGGGCCGTTGTAGAGCCACGGGTCGGCCCAGGGCGAGAGGCCGGCCGTCACGCGCGCGCCGATCTGCGCGGTGTACTGGGCCTTGGCGTCGTCGCGGCGCAGGCCGACCTGGTCAAGCGCCGCGCCGGCCATGGCTTCGAGCGATTCCTGCCGCGCGCCGTCGGCCTGTTGCGAGGGCAGGCGGTCGAAGCGGTAGGTGGCGCCGGGCGCGATGGCGCCCGGGGAGGCGAAGCTCTTCACGTCGCTGTCGACCACCCAGGAGGTGGCGCAGCCTGTCAGGGTTACTGCAAGAAGAAGAGCCGAGAACGCAGATTTCATGAGGGTCTCCGGGCACTGTTGCCCAAAATTCCCCTGGGTTGCCCGTTCAGCCCTGGACGATGCGCAGGGCGGCAGGTGCCTGGGAGAGCAGATCGAAGGAAGGCGGGTCGAAGGCCTTGTCGCCCTCGTCGTCCGCCACGCCGGTCGCCTTCAGACCCTTGAAGTCGTGCCGCGTTCCGTCGAGCAGGTGCGAAGGCACCACGTTCTGCAGCGCGGTGAACATGTTCTCCACGCGGCCGGGATACTTCTTGTCCCATTCGCGCAGCATTTCTCCCACCTGCTTGCGCTGCAGGTTCTCCTGACTGCCGCAGAGCGTGCACGGAATGATCGGGAACTCGCGGTGCTGGGCCCAGCGGATGGTGTCCTTCTCGGACACGTAGGCCAGCGGGCGGATAACGACGTGCCTGCCGTCGTCGCTCACCAGCTTGGGCGGCATGCTCTTCAGCTTGCCGGCGAAGAACATGTTGAGGAAGAAGGTCTGCAGCATGTCGTCGCGGTGGTGGCCCAGCGCGACCTTGGTGGCGCCCAGCTCGTCGGCCACGCGATAAAGAATGCCGCGGCGCAGCCGGCTGCACAGGCCGCAGGTGGTCTTGCCTTCGGGAATCACGCGCTTGACGATGCTGTAGGTGTCCTGGTTCTCGATGTGGAAGTCCACGCCCAGCTCGCTCAGGTACTTGGGCAGCACTTCCTCGGGAAAGCCGGGCTGCTTCTGGTCGAGGTTGACCGCCACGATGTCGAAGTGGATGGGCGCGCGCGCCTTCAGCTTGAGCAGGATGTCGAGCAGCGCGTAGCTGTCCTTGCCGCCCGAGACGCACACCATGACCTTGTCGCCTTCCTCGATCATGTTGTAGTCGACGATCGCCTGCCCGACCTGGCGGCACAGGCGCTTCTCGAGCTTGTGCGTCTCGCGCTCGATCTTCATGGAATTGGCGGGAGAGGAGGCGGTGGCGTCGGCGGTGGCGGGCGCCTCGTCGATCCAGACGGCGTTCATGGGCAGGCTGCTTCGGGGAGTCGGGGGAAGGGGGTGATTGTCCCCGATCCCCATTTCACCCGCCATCGGGCCCGTTTACGGTTGTTCCGGCTACCCCGGTTACCCCGGCCGCGGGCAACGGGGATTCCGGGAAGGCCTGCCGCATCGCCTCCACGAAGAGCCGCAGCCGCGCCGGATAGAAGCGCGCGTACGGATACACGATGTACACCGGCGCGGGCGTGCCGTGCCACTGCGGCGCCAAATGCACCAGCCGCCCCGCAGCCAGCTCCTCGGTGAGCATCCAGGCCGACGACACCCCGACCCCCACGCCCAGCACGGCCGCGCTGCGCAGGGCGTAGAGGCTGTCGGTGATCATGCGCGGGCGGATCGGCACCCGGCACACCTCGCCGGTGCTCTCGTGCGTGAACACGACCTCGGTCCGGTAGAAGTTGCGCGCCGCCAGCCAGGGCAGGGCTTCGAGCTCTCTGGCGTGCACCGGCAGCGGCGTGCCGGGCCCGAAGAGGGAGGGCGCCCCGACCGCGATGCGTGGCACGTCGAACAGGCGGATCGCCACGGCGTTGGGGTCCGTCACCTCGCCGACGCGGATCGCGCAGTCGACGCCCTCGGCGATGAAGTCGGGCGTTTCGTCATGCGGGCTGTCGTGCAGCAGCCACTCGACCGTCACCTGCGGATGGCGCTGCAGGTAAGAGGCCAGCGGCCCGACCAGCAGCTGCTGCCCGAAGGCATGCGGCGCCACCACGCGCAGCCGGCCCTCGGGCTGGTCGCCCACGCCGCGCAGTTCGGCCTCGAAGGCTCCCCAGCTCAGGATCAGCTCCTTGGCGCGATCGAAGCAGCGCTCGCCGTCTTCCGTGAGCTTCATCGCGTGGGTGGAGCGCTGCAGCAGCCGCACGCCCAGCGAGCGTTCGAGCGCCTGCAGGCGGCGGCTCACGGTGGGCTGGGTGGTGCCCATCTGGGCGGCGGCGGCCGACAGGCTGCCGGCCTCGACGATGCGCACGAAGGTCTGCATCAGCTCGATGCGGTCGGCTGGTGGTGGGGGCGGGAGTGGCTTGGCCATGCGCCGAGCGTATATCAATTGTTCGACACACAGGCCTACCTTCAGAGTGGAGAGGCCCGCAAACTCCGGCCTTCGTTTCTCGAATCCAAGGGTTTACACCATGTATTCCATTCAAAGCACGCATGAAAAGCTGCCAGGGTCGCTGATCCTGCTGCTGGCCGCCAGCGCCGGCTTCGGCGTGGCCGCGCTGTACTACAGCCAGCCCATGCTGGGCGTGCTCGGCCCCGACATCGGCGCCTCGGCCCGCTCCGTGGGCTTCGTGCCCACGCTCACGCAGCTGGGCTACGCGCTCGGCATCCTGCTGCTCGCGCCGCTGGGCGACCGCTTCGACCGGCGCCGCATCATCCTCGTCAAGGCTTCCGTGCTGGTGTTCGCGCTGTTGGGCGCGGCGTTCTCTCCTTCGGTCGCGCCGCTGCTGGCGGCGAGCCTCGTCATCGGCCTCGCGGCCACGATGGCGCAGGATGTGGTTCCCGCCGCCGCCACATTGGCGCCCGAGGCGCATCGCGGCCGGATCGTCGGCACGGTGATGACCGGGCTGCTGCTGGGCATCCTGCTGTCGCGCGTGCTCGCGGGCTTCGTGGCCGAGCACTTCGGCTGGCGCGCGATGTTCGTCGTCGCGGCAGTGAGCATCGCGCTCATCGGCGCCGCCGCTGCGCGCGGGCTACCGCGCCTGCGCCCGACCACGCACCTGGGCTACGGCGCGCTGCTGGGTTCGCTGGCCGGCCTGTGGAAGCGCCATGGCGCGCTGCGCCGCGCGACCTTCGCGCAGGCCCTGCTGTCGGTGGGCTTCAGCGCCTTCTGGTCGACGCTGGCCGTGATGCTGCATGGCGCGCCGTTCCACCTGGGCAGCGCGGCAGCCGGCGCCTTCGGCCTTGCCGGCGCGGCGGGTGCGCTGGCCGCGCCCATCGCCGGGCGCCTCGCGGATCGCCGCGGGCCCGAGCTGGTGATCCGCATGGGGGCCGCGCTGGTCGCCGTCTCCTTCGCGGCGATGCTGTTCGCTCCGCTGTTTGCGGCTCCGGCCGCGCGGCTGGGGCTGATCGTGGTTGCCGCCATCGGCTTCGACTTCGGCCTGCAGGCCGCGCTGATCGCGCACCAGACGGTGGTCTACGGCATCGACCCCGGCGCGCGCAGCCGGCTCAACGCGGTGTTCTTCACGGGTGTGTTCGTCGGCATGGCCACGGGCTCCGCGCTGGGTGCCCTGGTGCTGGCGCAATGGGGGTGGTCGGGCGTGGCGGCGATGGCTTCGGTATCGGCGCTCGGCGCGCTGGCCGTGCGCATGTGGCCGGCGGCAAAGAGGTCCGCGGTGGCCTGCGGCTCAGCGGCCTGAGTGCCGCGGATGGCTGCGGCTCAGCTCACCACTCGCCGGCTTCCATGCGGATCGCCACTTCGCAGTCGTCGAAGATCTCGAGCTTGGCGATCTTCACGCGCACGCCCAGCACGCCGGGGAGTTGCAGCAGGCGCTGCACCAGCTTGCCGATCAGGCTCTCGAGCAGGTTGACGTGCTCGGCGGTGCACTCGTCGATGATGATGAGGCGCACCTTGCCGTAGTCCAGCACATGGAAGATGTCGTCGTCCTGCGGCAGCAGCGGCTGCTCCCCGAGGTTGAGTTCCGCATCGACCTGGATCGGCTGCGGCGCGACCTTTTCGTGGTCGAGGATGCCGAGGTTTGCGTCGAAGCGCAGGCCCATCAGGGTGAGGGTCTGGTGGCCGTGGGTGTGCTTGGTGGAAGACATGGAGGTGCTCACATGAGCGAGAAATCGCGCTCGAATTTCATCAGGTGCTGGCCGCCGTCCACCAGCAGCGTGGTGCCGGTGATCGAACGGTTCTCCAGCGCGAACTTCACCGTGGCGGCCACGTCCTCCGGAGTGGACGAGCGGCCCAGCGGCGACAGCTTGTGCAGTTGCGCGAACTTGTCGTCGTCCAGCATGTGGCTCGCCAGCGTGAGGCCGGGCGCCACGCCCACCACGCGCACGCGCGGCGCCAGCGCCAGCGCCAGCATCGGCGTGGCGGCCTCGAGCGCGGCCTTCGACAGCGTGTAGCTCAAAAAGTCGGGGTTCGGGTTCCAGAGTTTCTGGTCGAGCAGATGGACCACCGCGCCCTGCGCATCGCGCGCCGCCAGGTGCTCGTGCAGCGCCTGCGCCAGCAGGATGGCCGCGCCGGTGTTGCTGCGCGCATGGCGTTCCATGAGCGCGTAGCCGAAGGTGGCGGCCTCGTCGTGCTCGAAGAGGGCGGCGCTGTGCACGACGGCATCGATGCCGCGGAAGCGCGCGACCACGCGGGGCAGCAGCGCGCGCGTGGCCTGTTCGTCCTCGAGGTCGGCCGAGAACAGGGCCGAGTCGCCCGAGAGCGCGGCGCAGTCGGCGACCGTCTGCTCGGCCTCGGAGCGCGAGTTCCGGTAGTGCACCGCCACCTGCCAGCCGCTCGCGGCGAGCGCCAGCGCAATCTCGCGGCCGAGCCGACGGCCTGCGCCCGTAACGAGGACCGTGCGGGGAGAGGTGGAGGCTGGGGAGGCGGGGCTCATGCGGGGAGAGAGGGGAGAATGGCGCTGTGACGACAAAGACGACCCCCAGCAGTTTACCCACCGCCCTCGACCATCTCATCGCGCGTTCCGTCGAGCGCGCGGGCGGCTGGATAGGCTTCGACCGCTTCATGGCACTCGCGCTGTACGCGCCCGGCCTGGGCTACTACGCCAACACGCTGGCCAAGTTCGGCCACATGCCTTCTTCGGGCAGCGACTTCGTGACCGCGCCCGAACTCACGCCCATGTTCGGCCAGACCCTGGCGGCTCAGGTCGCCGAGGCGCTGGAGAAGACCGGAACCGACACGGTGTGGGAGTTCGGCGCCGGATCGGGGGCGCTCGCGGTGCAGCTGCTGCATGCGCTCGACGAGATGGGGCGCAGCGACGTGCGCTATCGCATCGTCGACCTGTCGGGCACCTTGCGCGAGCGGCAGCAGCAGGCGCTCGTTCGCCATGCAGGCCGCGTCGAATGGCTCAACGAGTTGCCGGAGGCGATGGAAGGCGTGGTCGTCGGCAACGAAGTGCTCGATGCGATGCCGGTGCAACTGCTGGCCCGCGTGGGTGGGCAGTGGTTCGAGCGGGGTGTCGTGCGCAATGTCGCCGGCGATGGATGGGCCTGGGCCGACCGCGCGACAGAACTGCGGCCGCCGGTGGAAGTGCCTGGCGAGCACGATTACCTCACCGAGATCCATCCGCAGGGGAAGGCCTTCATCGCGACCCTGGCGGACCGGCTGAAGAAGGGGGCTGCGTTCTTCATCGACTACGGGTTTCCCGAGGCCGAGTACTACCACCCGCAGAGGCACATGGGGACTGTGATGTGCCATCAGGGGCACAAGGCCGATGGCGATCCGCTGGCTGATGTCGGGTTGAAGGACATCACGGCGCATGTCGACTTCACCGGGGTTGCGCTGGCTGGGCAGGATGCGGGGCTTGCTGTGCTGGGCTATACGAGCCAGGCGCGGTTTCTGTTGAATTGCGGGTTGCTTGCCAGGATGGAGCAGGGGTCTGTTGGTGAGCGGGGGATGGCGGCTCGGCTCATTCATGAGCATGAGATGGGGGAGTTGTTCAAGGTTTTGGGGTTTGCTGTGGGGGAGGGGTGGGATGCGATGGGGTTTGTTGAAGGGGATCGCAGTCATACGCTTTGAGTGGCTGTTCTTGATTTGCTTTCCGAGGCCGGGACTCGCCCCGGCGGGCGACCTACTTTCTTTTGCTTCGCCAAAAGAAAGTAGGCAAAGAAAAGGCGACCCCACTGTCTGCGACCCCTTCGCTGTGCGAAGGGGCAACCTGCGGTGCTCGCGTTTCGCGGGGTCTCGCAGAACTCGCTTCGCTCAAACAGCTGCGATCCCTGATCCGCGAAACGCTGCGCTCCTCGGCGCAGCCAGAGGGGAGGGGAGACGCGCGAGCCATCGCGTTGCTCGGCCCCCAAGGCACTGCAGGCGCTTCGCGCCTGCAGTGCTTGGAATGAATCGTTGGTCTTGTTGGGGCGCTGGAACTAAATATGTATGTGGCCAAGCGAAGCGAAGGCCAGTCCAGGTAGTTCAAAGGCCGAGCGCAGCGATGGCCTGCTCGGTCTCCAACTCCCTTCTGGCTGCGCCGAGGAGCGCAGACGTAGGAGGGACAAGGGCCGCAGCTGTCTGAGCGAAGCGAGTTCTGCGGACCCCCTCCTACGTCGAGCACCGCAGGTTGCCCGTAGCGAAGCGAAGGGACGCAGACAGTAGGGTCGCCTTTCTTTTGCCTACTTTTCTTTGGCGAAGCAAAGAAAAGTAGGTCGGCCGCCGGGCCGAGACCCGGCCCCGGAACCCAAACCAAACTCCGGCGAAATTACATAGTCATAAGCTAGCAACGAAGAGTTCGTTGGCGAACGACACCCCGCCCCCTACATTCCCGGCATGACTGCCGTCCCCTCCAGCAGCGTTGCCAACACCGCAGCGCAGCACTTCGAGATCCGCCCCTTCCCCGCCCCCGTAGGAGCCGAGGTCGTAGGCCTCGACATCTCGAAGCCCATCACCACCGAAGACTTCGCCCGAATCCACAAGGCCCACCTCGACCACCACGTCCTGGTATTCCGCGACCAGCAGATCACCCCCCAGGAGCACATCGATTTCAGCCGCCGCTTCGGCCCTCTCGAGATCCACGTCCTCCACCAGTTCCAGCTCAAGGACCACCCCGAGATCCTCATCGTCTCCAACATCAAGGAGAACGGCGAGCCCATCGGTCTCGGCGACGCCGGCGTCTACTGGCACTCGGACATTTCGTACAAGCCCAAGCCCAGCCTCGGCTCGCTGCTGCACGCGCAGGAGCTTCCGAGCGAAGGCGGCGACACGCTCTTCGCCGACCAGCATCTCGCATGGGAATCGCTGAGCCCCGAGCTGCAGCAGCGCATCCTGCCGCTGAAGGCCGAGCACAGCTACCTCGCCAAGTACGAAGAGCTGCGCGCCAAGAACCCGTGGCGGCCCAAGCTCTCGCAGGCGCAGATCGACCAGGTCGCACCTGCGGTGCAGCCCGTGGTGCGCACGCACCCGGAGACGGGGCGCAAGGCGCTCTTCGTCAGCGAGCATTTCACGACGCGCATCGTCGGCCTGCCGCAGGACGAGAGCGACGCGCTGCTCGCGGAGCTGTTCGCGCACAGCGTCAAGCCCGAGTTCGTGTATCGCCACACATGGGCGCCGCACGACCTCGTGTTCTGGGACAACCGCTCGCTGATGCATCTCGCGGCCGGCACGCCCGACCATCTGCGCCGCCGCCTGAACCGCACCACCATCGTCGGCGACACGCCTTTCTGATTCTTCTTCTCTCTCGATTCCCGATCCAATGAACCGCTTCACCCGCAAAGCCGCGGCGCTCGTCGCCGGCCTCGGCCTCCTGTCCGGCAGCCTTTCGGCGCATGCCGAAGGCCAGATCCGCATCGCCGAGCAGTTCGGCATCGTCTACCTGCTGCTGAACGTGGCG
The DNA here is from genome assembly GCF_003965815.1 of Variovorax gossypii. Lineage (GTDB taxonomy): Bacteria > Pseudomonadota > Gammaproteobacteria > Burkholderiales > Burkholderiaceae_C > Variovorax > Variovorax gossypii. The sequence continues at coordinate 413,412 of NZ_RXOE01000002.1, forward strand.
CAGGAGCAGAAGCTCATCGAGAAGCACGCGAAGGCCGCCGGTGTCGACGCCAAGGTCGAGTGGGTCAAGCTCTCGGGCGGCTCGGCTGTGAACGACGCGCTGCTGTCGGGCAACATCGAGATCGCCGGTGCAGGAGTGGGGCCGCTGCTCACGCTGTGGGACCGTACCAAGGGCAAGCAGAACGTGAAGGGCGTGGCCTCGCTGGGCAACTTCCCGTACTACCTGGTGACCAACAACCCGAACGTGAAGTCGATCGCCGACTTCACCGACAAGGACCGCATCGCGCTGCCCGCAGTGGGCGTGTCGGTGCAGTCGCGCGTGCTGCAGTTCGCCTCGGCAAAACTGTGGGGTGACAAGGAGTTCAACAGGCTCGACAAGATCAGCGTGGCGGTGCCGCACCCCGATGCGGCGGCGGCCATCATCAAGGGCGGCACGGAGATCACGGGGCATTTCGGCAATCCGCCGTTCCAGGAGCAGGAGCTCGCTGGCAACCCGAATGCGCGCATCGTGCTCAACTCGTACCAGGTGCTGGGCGGCCCGTCGTCGGCGACGGTGCTCTACGCCACGGAGAAATTCCGCAGCGAGAACCCGAAGACGTACAAGGCTTTCGTCGATGCGCTCGACGAGGCGGCGAAGTTCGTCACCGCCAACCCCGAGAAGGCCGCGGACATCTACCTGAAGGTGAGCAACGCGAAGCTCGACCGCGACCTGCTGCTGAAGATCATCAAGAACCCCGAGGTGCAGTTCAAGACCACGCCGCAGAACACCTATCCGCTGGCCGAGTTCATGCACCGCGTGGGGGCGATCAAGAACAAGCCGGCTTCGGTGAAGGACTACTTCTTCGACGATGCGCAGAACGTGTCGGGGAATTGAGTGAGCACGGCAGCGGTTCTGGATTCGCGGGTTGACTCCCTCTCCCATCGGGAGAGGGCGGGGGTGAGGGGGGAGCCACCGGCATCGCCGCCAGTCCTCACCCCGAGCCTCTCCCGCGAGCGGGAGAGGGGGCAAGACAGTGCACCGCTGCTGCAGGTCGACAACGTCAGCCTCGAATACCGCACCCCCGAGCGCGTCGTGCGCGCCACGCATCGCGTGAGCTTCGACGTCCATGCCGCCGACCGCTTCGTGTTGCTCGGCCCCTCGGGCTGCGGCAAGTCCACGCTGCTGAAGGCGGTGGCCGGCTTCATTCCGCCGGTCGAGGGCGAGATCCGTCTCGACGGCCGGCGCGTGGCGCAGCCCGGGCCCGACCGCATCGTCGTGTTCCAGGAGTTCGACCAACTGCCGCCGTGGAAGACGGTGAAGCAGAACGTGATGTTCCCGCTGCTGGCCTCCCGCACGCTCGGCAGGAAGGAAGCGGCCGAGCGCGCGCTGCACTACCTCGACAAGGTCGGCCTCTCGAAGTTCGCCGACGTGCATCCGCACCAGCTTTCGGGTGGCATGAAGCAGCGCGTGGCGATCGCGCGTGCGCTCGCGATGCAGCCGCGCGTGCTGCTGATGGACGAGCCTTTCGCCGCGCTCGATGCGCTCACGCGCCGCAGGATGCAGCAGGAGCTGCTCGAGCTGTGGGACGAGGTGCGATTCACGCTGCTGTTCGTCACCCACTCCATCGAGGAGGCGCTGGTGGTGGGCAACCGCATCGCGCTGCTGTCGCCGCATCCGGGGCGCATGCGCGCCGAGATCAACAGCCATGCCTTCACGCTCGACAGTCTGGGCGGCGCGGAATTCCAGGGTACGGCGCAGCGTATCCACGACATGCTGTTCGAGGAAGAAACCGGGGAGGCCGCCGCATGAGCGCCGTCGTCCCGCCGATTCGTCCCGAGTACGAGCGCACGCTCGAGCCCTTCACCGAAGTGCCGCTCGAGCGCCGGCCGCCGCTGGGCGAGCGCATCTGGTCGCAGGCATGGCTGCGCAAGGGCCTGATCCTCGCCATCATCGCCGCGCTGTGGGAACTGGCCGCCCGCTGGCAGAACAACGACCTGCTGCTGCCCACCTTCACCGCCACGGCGGCGGCGCTGTTCGACGGCCTCGCGAGCGGCGAGCTGATCGAGAAGGTGCGCATCTCGCTGGCCGTGCTGCTGCAGGGCTACATCGCCGGCGTGCTGCTGGCCTTCGCGCTCACCACGCTCGCCGTGTCCACGCGCATCGGCCGCGACCTGCTGGACACGCTCACCTCCATGTTCAACCCGCTGCCCGCCATCGCGCTGCTGCCGCTGGCGCTGCTGTGGTTTGGGCTGGGGCGCGGCAGCCTGGTGTTCGTGCTGATCCATTCGGTGCTGTGGCCGCTGGCGCTCAACACGTACGCGGGCTTCCAGGGCGTGCCCGACACGCTGCGCATGGCGGGGCGCAACTACGGGCTCAGGGGCCTGCGCTACGTGCTGCAGATCCTGGTGCCGGCGGCGCTGCCGTCGATCCTGTCGGGGCTGAAGATCGGCTGGGCCTTTGCCTGGCGCACGCTGATCGCGGCGGAGCTGGTGTTCGGGGCCTCGTCGGGCAAGGGCGGGCTGGGCTGGTACATCTTCCAGAACCGCAACGAGCTCTACACCGACCGCGTGTTCGCGGGCCTCGCGCTGGTGGTGCTGATCGGCCTGCTGGTCGAGAGCCTGGGCTTCAGGACGCTGGAGCGGCTGACGGTGCGGCGCTGGGGGCAGCAGCGCTAGCTGCTCGGCTAGCCGCCCGCCTTCTTCGGCCCTGCGGCCTGCCGCAGCGCGCGCAGCTCGCCGTTGAGGAATTCGTTGGCGTCGCGCACCGTGCCGTTGGTGAGCTTCACCTTGTAGGCCTGTCCGGTCATTTCCGAGCGCGAGGCGCAGCGCTCGATGAAGTCCTCGGCCGTGAGCAGTTCCTTTTTGAAGTAGTCGTACTTCGCCTGCATGTGCTTGGCGGCGTCGGCGGCGTTGTATTCGCTGCCGTTGCGCAGGAAGATCATTGAGCTCATCCTCGAGACGCGCTGGATCAGCGTGTCGATCAGTTTGTCTTCCGTATCGGAGGGCGTGGCGTGGGCCAGCAGGGTCGAGGCGCCGAGCACGAGGGCCAGCAGCGCCGAGCGAAGGTGGGTGAAAGAAGCCATTTGTCGTAGTCCCTGGCAAATTTCGGGCCATGCTAGGGCTGGCCGGCCCGGCATGTCAAACCCGGCCCGGCTCGGGTCTAATTGCACGTTTTGGCACGCGTTTCTCACTCTTCCATGAGCTCTTCCATTTCCGACCTCTCGCCGATCGCCGAAGCGCTGGCCGATGCCGCCGCCGCCAAGTCGATGCACTACTTCCGCACGCCGCTGGACATCATCACCAAGGCCGACGAAAGCCCCGTCACGCTGGCCGACCGCGCCGCCGAGACGGCCATGCGCGAGATCCTCGGCGCGCGCGTGCCGGCCGACGGCATCTACGGCGAGGAGCACGGCCCCGAGCGGCTCGATGCCGACCGTGTCTGGGTGCTCGACCCCATCGACGGCACGCGCAGCTTCATCACCGGCTCGCCGCTGTGGGGCACGCTGATCGGCGTGCTGCAGGGCGGCCGCGTGGCGCTGGGCATGATCGACATGCCGGTGCTCAAGGAGCGCTGGATCGGCGTGGCAGGCCAGGGCGCCACGCGCGACGGCCAGCCCGTGCGCGTGAGCGGCTGCACCGAAGTGGCCAAGGCCCGCATCGTCACCACCTCGCCCGACATCTTCGCGCCGGCCGACTGGAGCGCCTTCGACAGGCTCAGCCGCCAGTGCGCGATGCGCCGCTTCGGCGGCGACTGCTACGGCTACGCCCAGCTGGCTGGCGGCACCATCGACCTCGTGGTCGAGACCGGCCTGCAGCCCTACGACTACCTCGGCCCGGCCGGGCTGATCGAGGCGGCCGGCGGCGTCATCACCGACTGGCAGGGCCAGCCGCTGGGCCTGAAGTCCGACGGACGGGTGATCGCCGCGGCAACGCCCGAACTCCACCGGCAAGCCATGGCCATTCTCTCGGCCTAGACTGTCGCCTTATGTTCCGCTGGCTGATCGTCGTCGTCCTCGCGCTGGTGCTCATGAGCGGCCTGACCGCCTGGCTGCGCCGCTTCGGCTTCGGTCGCCTGCCGGGCGATTTCGAGTTCCGTGCCTTCGGGCGCGAGTGGCAGCTGCCGATCGCGAGCACCATCGTGCTCAGCATGATCGCGGCGCTGGTCGCGCGCCTCCTGTAGAGACGAGAAACAAGGAAAAGACAAACTGCGATGAGAGCCTGCGTAGACATCGGCGGCACCAAGGTGGCCGTGAGCCTTTCCGCTTCGAGCGACGCGCCGCTGATCGGCCGCCGCAGCGAGCCCACGGCCAAGACCGGCGACAACGACGCGGTGGCTGTGCAGATCATGCGGATGATCGACGAGGTCTGCGCGGAGCAGGGGGTCGATGCTGCGTCCATCGACCGCGTGGGCGTGTCGTCGGCCGGACCTTTCGAGCTGCGCGACGGCAAGGTCGAACTGGCCACGCCCAATATCTGCGGCGGCATCGCCGGCCCGGCTCGGGGCCTGCCCAACAACTGGATGACCGCGCTGGTCGAGGCCCCGCTGGCGAAACGCTTCGCCCGCGTGCGGGTCGAGAACGACGCGGTGGCCGCGCTGGAGGCCGAGCGCCACTGGGGCGCGCTCAAGGGCATGGACGACTGCGCCTACGTCACCTGGAGCACCGGCGTGGGCGTCGGCCTGTGCGTGGACGGCCGCGCGCTGCGCGGAAAGAACGGCAATGCCGGCCACGCGGGCCACAGCTTCGTGGTCGACGACGCCAGCGGTGCGCTGTGCGGCTGTGGCAACGTGGGTGATGTCGAGGGGCTGATCGCCGGCAACTCGATCGCGCGGCGCTTCGGCCAGCCCGCGGCCGATCTCTTCAGTTCGGCGGCGGCCGGCGAGCGGCATTCGCTGGAAATCGTCGATGCGCTGTGCCGCGTGATGGGCCGCATGCTCTACAACCTGATCGCCACGCTCGACCTGCAGCGCATCAGCCTGGGCGGCAGCGTGTTCTGGCACCACCGCGACTTCCTGCTGCCGAAGCTGCAGGCGCAGGTCGACGGCAAGCTGCCGCCGCTCACGCAGGGCGTGCGCCTCGTCCCGGCGGGCCTGGGCGACAAGGTCGGCGACTACGCGGCGCTCGCGCTGCTCGACTGACCGGCACCGGCGGCACGCAACACCAGAACCATCGGCGGAACCATGACCCCGTCGCCTCGCCGCTCCTCCTTCGCCTGGCTGCTGTGGCTGGTGGGAGGCTTCATCGGAGCGCATCGTTTCTATCTGGGGAGCTACCTGGGCGGCGCGGCGCAACTGGGGCTGCTGCTCTACGGGCTCGCGGGCCTGCCGGGTTCGCGCTTCTGTCTCATGGTGCTGCTGCCGTGGCTGTTGTTCGATCTCTGGTGGGTTCACCGGCGCCTGAAGCAATTGAAGGAAGGCGGAACTGGAGCAATGGACGGCGATGGCGATGGCGATGACGCCCCCGCCGCGCGCCAGGCCACCCGCCGCCCCGCGCCGAGGGACGCCGCAAAGGACTTTGACCTCGCCGCCCTGGCCGAAGCCAACAAACTGCAGGAGCGCTTCGTGGCCGCCGCCGAGGCCGGCGACTGGGGGCAAGCTGTCGCCATCGGCGAGCAGATCGTCGCGGCCATGCGCCGCGTGTTCAGGGGGCCGCACCAGAACCTCGCCATGACCCTGTGCATGCTCGGCCAGGCCTGCTACCGCGTCGATGCTTTCGACAAGGCGCGGGCCAGCCTCGAGGAAAGCCTTTCCATCGGCCGCAAGATCGGCATGCCCGCCGAGGACATGGACGTCGCCCGCAAGGCGCTCGACCTGACGCTGGTCGGCATCGAGCAGCGCAAGGCGCGAGGCGCGACCTCCGACGAACAGGGCGCGCTGCTGAACCTGCTCGACGATCGCGAGGCGCGTTACCGCGATGCGCTCGCCCAGGGCGACCTGCAGAGCGCCGAGAAGCTCTGCGCCGAAGCCGTCGCCGCCAGCCGGCGTTTGCACGGCGGTCCCGACAAGACCGTGGTGCTGCACCTGTCCAGCCATGCCGAACTGTGCCGCCGGCTGCGCTGGAACGAAAAGGCCCAGGCATCGGCGGACGAAGCCATCGCGATGATCGGCCAGCTGGGCCTCGACGACAGCTGGCGACGCGGGCCGACCAACACGCTCGCGCTGCTGCACGCCGCGGCCGGGCGGGCCGACGAGGCCGAGGCGCTCTACAAGAAGACCATCGCCATGGCGGTGTCCGAGGCCGGGGGCGGCTCCAGCGACGGCGTGGTGCGCGCCTTCAACAACCTGGCGTTCCTCTATGCCGAGTCAGGGCAGGACGTGAAGGCCGAGCTCTGCTATGCCCGCGCCCTGGTGCATCTCGACAAGCTCCCGCCGGGCGAGGGCGACACCGAACTGCACTCCGACATGCTCAACAACTTCGCCAGCCTGCACATGTCGCGCCGCGACTTCGTCCGGGCTCGGGAGCTGTTCGAGCGCTCGCTCGACATCCAGCAGCGCAGCTGCCGCGGCATTTCGGCGACGGCCGCCAATGCCCACAACGACCTGGGCCTGATCGCGCAGGAAGAGGGCGACCTGCGCCAGGCGCTGCTGCACTTCAAGCGCACGCTGCTGCTCAACCAGATCTGCACGCCCGATCATTTCCGGAACATCGACAACGCGCAGCGCAACATCGAAAGCGTGAGCATCGCGCTGGCAGCCGTGGCGCGTGCGGCGCGCATGGAACCGAGTACATGAGCATCGGCGCCGCCTTCTACGCGCTCGATCGCTACCGGCTGCGCGCGCTGGTGATCGACCCGTCCACCGTCTCCGGCTTCCTGAACTCGCCCGCCGCGCAGGGCGGTCCGCACGACAGCCAGACGGTGGAGCAGGCCTGGGACGTGGTGCGCACCCTGATGCCCGAGGCGATCGACGGCGAGGAACTCGACGGCACCGACGGGCTGGGCTGCATCTATCTCACGGCCGCCCACGTGGAGCGCGCGGCGGCGCGGCTCGCGCAATGCGACGTCAGCGAACTCGTGGGCCGCTTCACGGGCGAGCCGGCGAAGTTCGGCGAGCTTTACTGGGCCAAGGTCTGGCAGGACGGCGCGCAGGACCTCGCGGACTTCATGGAAGGCGTCAAGCGCTTCTTCGCCGGCGCAGCCTCGAGGCGCGACGCCGTGCTGTTCTACATCGTCTGAACGGGGTTAGCCGGGTCGACCGGCCCTAGTTCGCCGGCCGCACGGCCGACACGATCTCGCCGAGCCGCCGCAGCCCGGCCTCGACGGCATCGGAATACGGCCAGCCGCAGTTGATGCGCAGGTAGTTGTCGAAGCGCCCCGAGTTCGAGAACTGCGCGCCCGGCGCCACCAGCATCTGCTCGCGCAGCGCGGCATCGAACACGTTCACCGACGAGCGCTGCCCCGGCAGCTCCACCCACAGCTGGAGCCCGCCGCGCGGCAGGTTCATGCGCGTGCCCGCCGGGAAGTACCTGGCGATGGCGTCGGCCGTCTGGTCGCGCTGCACATGCAGCCGCTCGCGCAGCCGGCGCAGGTGGCGGTCGTAGGCGCCGCCCGCGATGTACTCGCCCGCGGCGATCTGCGCCAGCGCCTCGTTGTTGCGGGTCTGGGCGTACTTGAGCATCTCCACCTGCGCGTGCCAGCGCCCGGCGGTGATCCAGCCCAGCCGCAGCCCCGGCGCCAGCACCTTGTGCAGCGAGGCGCAATAGATCACGTTGCCCGTGCGGTCCCACGACTTCAGGGCGCGCAGCGGCGCGTCGCTCTCCACGAGGTCGCTGTAGGTGTCGTCCTCGACGAGCGCGATGCCGTGGCTCTCGCACAGGTGCGCGAGCCGCTGCTTGTGGCTGTCGGGCATCACGCTGCCGATCGGGTTCTGCAGGTGCGGCACCACCACCACGGCCTTGATGTCGTCGTAGGTGTGGATGGCGAGGTCGAGCGCTTCCAGCGAGATGCCGGTCTGCGGGCTGGTGGGAATCTCCAGCGCGCGAAGGCCGAGGCTCTCGAGCACCTGCAGCAGGCCGTAGAAGGTGGGCGACTCCACGGCCACCGTGTCGCCGGGCTTCGCGATGGCGCGCAGCGCGAGGTTCAGCGCCTCGATGCAGCCGTTGGTGACGAGCACCTCGTCGGGCGGCACCGTCATGCCGATGCGCAGGCTGCGCTGCGCCACGGCCTCGCGGAACTGCTCGTGGCCCTTCTGCGAAGAGGCGGTGGTCAGCAGCTCGGGCCGCTGTCGCAGCGCGCGCGTCATCGAGTTGCGCAGGGCCTCGGCGGGATACAGCTCGGGCGCCGCGCGGGCGATGGCGAAGTTGAGCTTCACGCCGGTGTGCCGGCCGCGCGCCATGAAGTTGGCCATGCGCGCGCGCATGCTGACGAACTGCGCCGGATCGGGCGGCACGTCGGCCACGGGCTCTTCCATGGGCGCGATGGCCAGCCGCTGCGGCCGGCGCACGAAATACCCGGAGCGGTCGCGCGCCTCGACCCAGCCGTCGCTTTCCATGGCGCGGCAGACCTGCAGCGCGGTCGACAGGCTGATGTCGTGCAGCCGCATCAGGCTGCGCAACGACGGCAGCTTGTCGCCCTGCTTGAGCGAGCCGGTGTGGATCGCATCCACGTAGTGCGCGGAAAGCTGGCGGTAGAGCGGTAGCGAATCCATGGCGTCGATGTTCCCCGCATCGGGCATCCGAAAACAGATGCAGTTGGCTGGGAAAACGACCATAACAGATGCGTTTCCGGCTCGGCTGTTACGGCTGCAATAGCCACTGCGTGTGCCTGTTTTTCGGGCGCCCGGATTCCTACGATGAAGCCTCGTTCTTCCGAGGTCCGCCATGATCACCACACTCTCCCAAGCGCCCGATTCCATCGTTCTCGAACCCGGGCAGTCCCTGCGCCTGCCGGTCGATGCCGGCGCATGGCTGCACCTGGCCGAAGGACGTGCCCGCGTGGTCTCGCCGCCCGGCTGGCTGGGCGAGACCGTGTTCATGACTGAGACGCCGCTCGAGGAGGGCGACGTGCACCGGCTGCCGCACGGCGGCTGGATCGAGGTGTCGGCGCTGACGCCGGTGCACCTGAGGGTGCACGCGCCGCTGTCCGTGCGGCGGGCGCCGAGGGCCGCGGTGGCCGAGGCCCGGCCCGTGATGCGGTTCGTGCGGCTGCTGACCGGCTGGTAGCCGGCTGGTAGCTGGCGGGGGCTCAGCGCTCGCTCGCCGCCTCGCGCAGCGCATCGAGAAAGCTGCGCCGCCACCAGTGGATGTCCTGCTCGCGGATGCGCGACAGCAGCTTCTGGTGCCGCTCGCGCCGCTCTTCCAGCGGCATCTGCAGCGCCTGCTGCACGGTCTCCGCCGTGCCGTGCGTGTCGTAGGGATTCACCAGCAGCGCTTCCCTCAGCTGCTCGGCCGCCCCCGCGAAGCGCGACAGCACCAGCACGCCGGGGTCGGCCGGGTCCTGCGCCGCGATGTATTCCTTCGCGACGAGGTTCATGCCGTCGCGCAGCGGCGTCACCAGCCCCACGGCCGCCGCGCGGCACAGCCCCGGCACGCGCTTGCGCGCCACCATGCGGTGGATGTAGCGCACCGGCATCCAGTCGAGCTCGCCGTAGTCGCCGTTGATGGCGCCGCACAGCGATTCGAGCTCGCGCCGGATGTCTGCATACGCGTCGACTGTCTCGCGCGTGGGCGAGGCGATCTGGATCAGCGTGGCGCTGCGCCGGTTCTCGGGGTAGTTCGCCAGCAGCTCGCGGAACGAGCGCACGCGCTGCGGAATGCCTTTCGAATAGTCGAGCCGGTCGATGCCCAGCAGCAGCCGACGCTGCGAATACTCGCGCTTCATGGTCTCGTACATGTCGCGCGACTCCTTCGCATGCGTGAGCGCAGCGAACTCGTCCACGTCGATGCCGATGGGGAAGGCGGCGGCGCGCACCGTCTGCCCGTAGGCGCGGTACATCTCGTCGCCCAGGTACTCGCCGTTGGCCTCGTTGCGCACGTAGTGCTCGAAGTGCTGCACGTCCTGCTGCGCCTGGAAGCCGATCAGGTCGTAGGCGAACAGCGAGCGCATCAGCCACTCGTGCTGCGGGATGGCCGCGGTGATGATCTGCGGCGGCAGCGGAATGTGCAGGAAGAAGCCGATGCGCTGCCTGCAGCCCATGGCGCGCAGCTCGGCCGCCAGCGGGATCAGGTGGTAGTCGTGCACCCAGATGATGTCGTCTTCCTTCAGCAGCGGCAGCAGCTTGCGCGCGAACAGCTGGTTCACGCGCCGGTAGCCGCCGACGAAGCCGGCGTCGAAGTGCGCCAGGTCGAGCCGGTTGTGGAACACCGGCCAGAGCACGTCGTTGCTGTAGCCGAGGTAGTAGCTGTCGTGGTCCTCGCGGCTCAGGTCGAGGGTGGCGAGCGTGACCTTGCCGGCCTGCTGCCTGTGCAGCTCGCCTTCGCCGGTCGGGCCGCCCTCGATGACCTGCCCGCTCCAGCCGAACCACAGGCCGCCGCTTTGCTGCAGGCTCTCGCCCAGCGCCACGGCCAGGCCGCCGGCGGCGGGCTTGCGCGGGTCGGCCACGCGGTTGGAAACTACGACGAGACGGCTCATGGAGCCTCCTTGCGGCCGCCGCCGGGCCGCCCCAAGGCGGGCCGTGCCTCCCCCCCGGGGGGTGGAGTCGCACGAGCGAAGCGAGTGAAAAGCCGGGGGGCCTGTTTCATATGCAAGAGTCCCAGGGAGCGGACAGTCGCACGGCCGCGTTGATGATGCCGACCATCGAATAGGTCTGCGGAAAGTTGCCCCACATCTCGCCCGTGACCGGGTGCGTGTCCTCCGACAGCAGGCCCAGCGGGTTGCGCGCCGCGAGCATGGTCTCGAAGATCTGGCGCGCCTCGGCCTTGCGGCCGATCTTGGCCAGCGCGTCGATGCGCCAGAAGGTGCAGATGTTGAATGCGGTCTCGGGCTTGCCGAAGTCGTCGGCGGCCTCGTAGCGGCGCATGTAGGGGCCGTCGCACAACGACTTCTCCATCGCGTCGACGGTGGAGATGAAGCGCGGGTCGCGCGCGTCGATCAGGCCCACTTCCACCATCAGCAGGATGCTCGCATCGAGCTCGTGCCCGCCGAAGCTCTCGGCGAAGGCCTGGCGCTCCTCGCACCACGACTTGGCGAGGATCTCTTCCTTCATGCGCGAGGCATGGCCGTGCCAGTAGGCGGCGCGCTCGGGCAGCTGCAGCGTGCGCGCGATCTTCGCGAGCCGGTCGCAGGCGGCCCAGCTCATCAGCGCCGAGCTGGTGTGCACGCGCGCGCGGGTGCGCAGCTCCCACATGCCGGCGTCGGGCGTGCCGTAGACGCGCACCGCCCGCTCGCCCACCGCCTCCAGGTGCGGGAACTCCGCCAGTCCCGCGCGGCTGAGCAGCCGCTGGTCGTGGAAGGCCTGCGCCGCGCCGAGCACGATGTTGCCGTACACGTCGTGCTGGAAGTGCTCCTGGGCCTGGTTGCCCACGCGCACCGGGCCCATGCCTCGATAGCCCGGCAGCCCGTCGACGAAGGACTCGGGCAACTCGCGCTCCAGTCCGATGCCGTACAACGGCTGGATGTGCTCGCCGTGCGAGCCGATCACCACGTTGCCGAGCCAGCGCAGGTAGTCCTCCATGGTGCCCACCTCGCTGAGCGAGTTGAGCGCGCGCACCACGAAGAAGGCGTCGCGCAGCCAGCAGTAGCGGTAGTCCCAGTTGCGCTGGCTGCCCGGCGCCTCGGGAATGCTGGTGGTCATGGCCGCGACGATGGCGCCGGTGTCCTCGTACAGCGAGAGCTTCAGCGTGATGGCCGCGCGGATCACCGCGTCCTGGTATTCGAGGGGAATGGCCAGGCGCTTGCTCCAGGTGCGCCAGTAGGAGATGGTCTCCTGCTCGAAGCGGCGCGCGGTGTCGGCGATGCCGTCCATCAGCGTCTCGTCCACGCCGAACATGAAGTTGTACTCGCGCGAGAGCACGAAGGGCTGGCGCGAGAGGATGTGCGAGATCGACGCGTCGGTGTTCAGCCGCAGCGTCACGTCGGGGCCGACGTAGCGGATGTGGTTGCTGCCGCGCGTGACCTCCACCGGCGCCGACGAGCCCCACTGGAAGCGCGGGTCGAGCGACACGCGGATGCGCGGCGCGCCCGCGATGGGCCGCACGCGGCGCACGATCATCAGCGGGCGGAAGTAGCGCGAGCGGCTGTAGAAGCGCGGCGCGAAGTCGGTGATCTCGATGCCCTGGCCAGCGCTGTCGAAGAGCTGCGTGCGCAGCACGGCGGTGTTCGGCTCGTACCACTGCTTCGCCTCGGCGAAGTTCTCGATGTCGATGCTCCAGGCGCCGGCATCCTCGCCGGGGTGCAGCAGGGCGTTGAACACCGGGTCGCCGTCGAAGCGCGGCAGGCAGCACCACACGGCGCGGCCGCGCGCGTCGATGAGCGCGCTGTAGGCGCAGTTGCCGATCACGCCCACGTCGAGAGAGGGCTCGGCCGGCGGCGCGAATCCTCGCGGTCCGGGGGCGGCGGCCGCCTGCGCGTCGACCGGCGCGCGATCGTCGGGGCCGGCCGCGCCAGCCAGCGCCTGGCCGGCGCGGTCCTCGGGCGCCACCGGCAGTTGTTGTTCGCTCATCGGGGGCTCCTCGGTGATTCTTCGGGTTGGCTTGCGGTGTCCTGCGGCCGTGCCGCGAGCATGTCGCGTGCCTGCACGAGCCATTCGTACACGGCGCGCGGCGATTCGAGGCGGTGCAGCGCCAGGCTCGGCCCCGAGCCGACCTTCACGGCGATGCCGCCGCGCGGCTGCACCACGGCGAAGCCGCTCTCGTCGGTGGTGTCGTCGCCGAGGAAGACGGGCGTGCGGCCCGCGAAGGGCGCCTCGGTCATGAAGGCGTCGATGGCGATGCCCTTGTTGACGCCCGCGGGCTTCACCTCGAACACGAACTTGCCGTGCATCAGCTCCAGCTGCGGATGGTTCGCGATGGCGCGCGACATCGCGTCGCGGCACACCGCCTCGAGCTGCGGCGCGAGCCGGTAGTGCAGTGCGATGGCGGCGTGCTTGCGCTCCACCAGCAGGCCTTCGTGCACGCGCGCGAGTTCGTTGGCGACGTCGAGGATGGGCACGAGGTCGGGCGGGCGCTGCTCCTGCATGCGGCCTTCGGCGTCGCGGCGCTGCACGCCGTGCTCGCCGGCCGCGGGCAGCCGCAGCGGCGCGAGGAAACGGTCGATGGAATCGATCTGGCGGCCCGACACCACGGCGAGCGCGCCGCCCAGCTGGTCGCGCAGGTCGGCCAGCAGGGGCACGAGGGCCGGCGGAATCTCGATGGCTTCAGGCGTGGGCGCGAGCCCGACCAGCGTACCGTCGAAGTCGAGGAAGAGGGCTGCGTCCCGGCCCAACGGAGGTGGCAACTGCGAGTTGCTGGAGGACTTTGGCATCGGGGAAAACCTTAACACGCACCGTGCGCGGCGCTTGTCGGCGAAAGCCCAATCTCCCCGGATCATCCCCGGGGCCTGCCCGGGCGATCCCCGAAAGCAGCTCAGTGAGCCGTTTCCGTCTCCGCCTGAGGGATCAGCTCGGCGAGCACGCCCAGCAGCGTCGCGGCGCTCACCGGCTTGAACAGCACCGGCACGCCCGAGGCGCGCACGCGCTGCAGCCGCTCGGGCGAGGTCTCGCCGGTCACCAGCAGCAGCGGCGCCTGCAGATCGAAGCGGCGCTGCAGCCGCTGGCCGACGTCGAGCCCGTTGTCGCCGTCGGCGAGGCGGTAGTCGCACACCAGCAGCGCGAACGGGTGCTCGCGCGTCTCGGGCCGGGCGAGCAGCTCGGCGGCCTCGGCTTCGTCGGCCGCGGTCTCCACCGCGAGGCTGTGGGCCTGGAAGAAACCGGTCATGGCCTCGCGCACCTCCGCCTCGTCGTCGATCAGCAGGATGCGTCCGCGCGTCGCGAGGGGCGTGCGCACGGTGCGCACCGGATCGGGCATGGCCCCGGCGGCGAAGGGCGTTGCAAGGCCGGCCGAGGGCGTCGTCGCCTCGTCCGCAGCCGATGCCGGCAGGCGCAGGCGAAAGCGGCTGCCGCGGCCCGGGCGCGACTTCAGCTGCACCGGGTGCCCCAGCAGCCGCGAGAGCCGCTGCACGATCGACAGGCCGATGCCCAGGCCCTGCGTGCGGTCGCGGCCCGGGTTGTGCACCTGGTAGTACTCCTCGAACACGCGCTCCTGCTGCTCGGGCGCGATGCCGATGCCGGTGTCGAACACCTCGATCCACACCATGTCGCCGCGCGCGCGGGCCCGCACCGCGACGCCGCCGCGTGCCGTGTACTTCAGCGCGTTGTCGACGAGGTTCGAGAGCATGCGGAAGAGCAGCTGCGGATCGCTGCGCACCCACAGGCCGCTGGCCTGCACGCGCAGCTGAAGCTGCCGCTGCTCGGCCCGCGCCGCGAACATGTGGTTGAGCGAGCGCAACAGCGCGTCGAGCGGCACGGGCACCACGGTGGGCGTGACCACGCCCGCGTCGAGGCGCGACACGTCGAGCATGGTGTCCAGCGAATTGCCCAGCGCGTTCACCGCGCGCATCAGTTGCCGCGCATTGCGCCCGCCGTGATGCTCGCGCAGTTCGTTTTCCAGCGCCGCGCCGAACAGCGCGATTGCATGCAGCGGCTGGCGCAGGTCGTGGCTGGCGGTGGCGAGGAAGCGCGTCTTCTCCGCGCTGGCGCGCTCGGCCACGGCGATCTGCCTGCCGAGCTGCCCGGCCAGCGCCTCGTTCTCGAAGCGAAGCACCAGCGAATCGGTCAGCAGCCTGTGCTGCTGGTTGCCCACGCGCAGCGTGAACAGCAGGTAGCCCAGGCTGAAGATCGCAAGGAAGAAATGCATGGCGTCGCCCTGCCAGGCCAGCACGGCGATCAGGCTCAGCATCATCGGCAGGGTGTAGCCGTACAGCGCGGGCTTGAGCGGCCACAGCAGCTGCATGGCGCGGGCGCAGCTACCGATGATGACCACCGTCACCACCGAGGTCACGGGCAGGTCGTCGGGGGAGATGAACAGCAGCGGCGCGCTCGCCATGCCCACGCCCACGGCGGTGACGGTGCGCGAGTGCCGGCGTGCCCAGCGCGTGGTGTCGGCGAGCGGCACGCCCGGGTGCCAGCGCGGCATGAGGAACAGGAACAGGCCGAGCGAGAGATGCACCGCCATCCAGACCAGGATCCATGTGCGCGGCTGGTGCACGTACATGGCGGTGCCCAGTGCCGCGCCCAGGCCGAAGTGCACGAACACCGACGCGTTGTAGGCCGCGTACACCGAGGCCACGTGCTCGCGCAGCACGCGCAGGGCCAGTTCGTCCGGCCCCGAGGGGAGCGGGAAGTCGGCGGATTCGCGTGACGGCTTCGGCGCGGTGGCATTCACCCGGCCGATGCTATCGACAGGGCCTGCACCGGGAAGTGCCAGAAGTCATGTCCCGGCGGGCGGTCTTCAGGCGGTGTTCGGTCAGCGAGGCTCAGGCCGGCGAGGCCGCGACGGCCTCGACCCGCGCCCGGTGGATGGCCTCGCCGATCTTCGGGCCGGTGGCGCCGGACTGCTGGGCGGCCCTGGCCACCACGTCGGTGGGTACGGCCGCCGCCGTGGCCAGCACCGCGAGCAGGTGCTGGCGCGGCGCGTAGGGTGCCTCGCCGCCGCCTGAGCTGCGCGCATCGCACTCGCAGGCCTGCAGCGCCTCGGCGAAGCGCGCCGGCTTGCGGAAGGCATCGCAGCGCTCCAGCAGGCGGACCAGACCGGAGGCGTCGAGCGTGCCGCTGCCGTCGATGTGGCCCTGTTCGCGCGCCACCACCTCGGCCAGTTCGCGGATCTCCACCGGCACGCGCCAGCGCTCGCACACCGCATGCAGCGCCTTCAGCCCGGGAGGCCCGCTCCGGCCGAGGCCGCCGGTCAGGCAGGCGAAGCGCACGGCCAGCGACGCCTTCTGCCCCGCGGCGATGTCGATCGCCTGCATGGTCCGCGCGTCGGCTTCGATCTCGGGCAGCAGCACCGCCAGCGCCCCGCATTCGCGCAGCACCTCGAACATGCGGGAAGGGCGCGTTTCCATCAGGCCGCGCGACAGCTCCTGCCACACGCGCTCGGGCACCAGCGCGTCGACTTCGCCGGCCGCGACCATCTCGCGCATCAGCGCCTTGGTCTCGGGAGCGACGCCGAAGTCGTCGAAGCGGGCCGCGAAGCGCGCCACGCGCAGGATGCGCACCGGATCCTCGCGGAAGGCGTCGGTCACGTGGCGCAGCACCTTGTCGCGCAGGTCGCGCTGACCGTGGAAGGGATCGGCCAGCGTCCCGGGCGTGGGGTCGAAGCGGCCGTCGGCGCTCACCAGCTCCGACGGCAGCGCGATGGCGTTGACGGTCAGGTCGCGGCGCGCGAGGTCCTGCTCGAGCGTGACGTCGGGGGCCGCGTGCACGGTGAAGCCGCGATAGCCCGGCGCGCTCTTGCGCTCGGTGCGGGCGAGCGCGTATTCCTCGCGCGTCTCGGGGTGCAGGAACACCGGAAAGTCGCGCCCCACGGGCAGGTAGCCGCGGGCCACCATCTCCTCGGGCGTGGCGCCGACCACCAGCCAGTCGTGGTCGGATACCGGGCGGTCCAGCAGGCGGTCGCGCAGCGCGCCGCCGACGAGAAAGATTTTCATGGCCGCAGTGTAGGGATACTCCTTGGATTGAAAATAGAACGGTCGTTCGATAATCCGGCGATCGGACCGGGCAATCTTTCGTCATACGGAAGATTTACAGCGGCGGTCACAGCCGACGCCCGTATCCGTAGAGGGATATTTCAATCAAAGGAGCAATTCACATCATGAAGAAAACAACGATTGCGCTTGCAGCCCTGGGCGCCCTGGCGTCCGGCAGCGCCATGGCGCAACAGGCCGGCGACTGGGTCGTCGGGGCAGGGTGGTTCCATCTGTCGCCGCAGGACTCGAGCAAGCCGCTGACCGTGACTTCGCCCATCCCGAGCGTGCTGGCCGGTTCCGGCGCCAGCGTGAGCGACTCCGACACCCTCGGCCTCAGCGCCACCTATTTCCTCGACAGCCACTGGGCAGTGGAAGGCGTGTTCGGCGTGCCGCCGAAGTTCAAGCTCAACGGCACCGGCACCCTCGGGCGCGTGGGCCAGCTCGGCGAGGCCCGCCAGTGGAGCCCCACGATCCTGGGCAAGTATTTCTTCAATGAAGGCAACGACGCCTTCCGCCCGTTCGTGGGCCTGGGCGCCACCTACGTCTGGTACAGCGACGTCAAGCTGACCTCGAACCTGCAGGGCGCGCTGGCCACGCAGTTCCACCAGTCGCCCTTCGCCGTGAACACCACGGCCAAGCTCGACAGCTCGTTCGCACCGGTGATCAACGTGGGCGCGGCCTACCAGTTCGACAAGCACTGGGGCATCTCGTTCTCGGTGTCGTACATCCCGCTGAAGACCAAGGCCAAGCTGACCACCACTTCGGTATACGGCCTGCCCGTGGCCACCAGCGAAGCGAGCCTGAAGCTGAACCCGATCGTCACCTACGTGTCGGCAACGTACAGGTTCTGAACCTGGCTCGCCCCCAGGCTGCGCGCACTTCGTGTCGCTTCGCCAACCCCCTACCCGGGGGCGACACCTGCGGCCCGGCAAAGCCGGTTCCGCGGTGTCCCGCGATTCCCCTCGCAAGGGCACGCCACTCTTGTTCGAAGAGCCCTATCGCCCCGTGCGGTAGGGCTCTTCGAATTGCAGGAAGTCCTTTTCCGCGAGCCCGGCGTCGATCCACGCCTTGACGCCCGGCAGCGCCTGCACGCGCTCGATGTAGTCCGTGATCCGCTGCGGAACCGGCAGGCCGTAGGTCTTGATGCGCGTGCCCACGGGCGCGAAGTAGGCGTCGGCGATGCCGAACTCGCGGCCGAACAGCATCGGGCCGCCGTGCGCGTCGAGCAGGCCGCTCCACATCTGCACGATGCGTGCGAGGTCGCTGGCGACTTCGGGCACATCCTTCATCAGCCGCGCGCCCACCTCGGGCAGCGAGGCCTCGAGGTTCATGCCGCAATGGCCGCGCAGGCCGCCGAAGCCCGAGTGCATCTCGGCGCAGACGCTGCGGGCGCGCGCCCGGTCGGCCGCGGCGCGGGGCCAGAGCTGCTTTTCGGGAAAGGTCTCGGCGAGGTATTCGGCGATGGCCAGCGTGTCCCAGATGACAAGGCCGTCGTCTTCCACCAGCACCGGCACCTTGGCCACCGGGTTCAGCGCGCCGATGGTGTGCTTGAACTGCGAGTCGGCCTCGAAGGAGTCGAAGCGCACGGCGACTTCCTCGAAGTCGATGCCGGCCTGCTTCATCAGCACCCAGGGCCGCATGGACCATGACGAGTAGTTCTTGTTGCCGACGTAGAGCTTGCGCATGAGGGGTCTCCGGTCCGTTGCGGGGTTCTGAAACAAAGCCTTCGATGCTAGCCGTGCGCCGGACGGCGATTGATGCCGAACGCGGCGCGAATTGATGCCGCTGCCTTCGTTCAGCGACGGCGGCTGTCGTCGTCCTTGTCGCCGTCGCTGTTGTTCTTGCTGCTCTGCTTCTTCGGCCCGGACGCGCGCTCGATCAGGCTCACGAGGCGCGGCACCAGCGCCAGCACCGCGAGTGCGAGCAGCGCGCTCGTCACGGCCGTCACCTCGCGGCCGAGCCCGCAGGCCATGCCGATGGCGGCCGTCATCCACAGGCCGGCGGCCGTGGTCAGGCCCTGCACGTGGCTCTCGTCCTTGCCCTGCTTGAGGATGGTGCCGGCGCACAGGAAGCCCACGCCCGCCACCAGCCCCTGGATGACGCGGCTCATGTCGGCCGGAACGATGCCGGTCTGCTGCGGGATCAGCACGAACAGCGCCGATCCGATCGCCACCAGCATGTGGGTGCGCACGCCCGCGGCCTTGCCCTGCTGCTCGCGCTCGAAGCCGAGCACGAAGCCCAGCGCGCCCGCGAGCGTGAGGCGCAGCACGATGCGCGTGAGCTGCGCGACGTCGCCCGCATCCGAGAACTCGGACGCGATGGTGTCGAGGACCTCGTCGCGCCAGCTCATGTCAGGCGGCGGACTTCAGGGGAGGTCCTTGTTCGGCTCGGGCTCGGAGGCGTCGCGCGGGCCGACGCGGCCCAGGCGCTCCTTCAGCGACTGCGGCCGGCCACTGATGATGGCGGCGTAGTTGGTGGTGTTGGCCAGCACCTTCTTCACGTAGTCGCGCGTCTCGTTGAACGGCACGTTCTCGGCCCAGATGGCGGCGTCGAGCACCGGGCCGTTGCGCCAGTTGCGCGGGCGGCCTGGGCCCGCGTTGTACGCGGCGGCGGCCAGCGCCATGGAACCGTCGAAGTCGTCGAGCGCGAGCTTCAGGTAGTTGGTGCCGATGGTGATGTTGGTCTCGCGGTCGTTGATCTGGCTGGGCGAGAAGTCGGTCATGCCGATCTTGCGGGCCGTCCAGCGCGCGGTGGCGGGCATGACCTGCATCAGGCCCGAGGCGCCGACGCCGGAGCGCGCGTCCATGATGAAGCGGCTTTCCTGGCGGATCAGGCCGTAGACGTAGGCCGGGTCGAGGCCGATGTCCTGGCTCTTGCGCAGCACCGTGTCGTGGAAGGGCATCGGGAAGCGCTGCTCCACGTCGACCACGCCCTTGGTGCGTTCGCTGGTGTTGATGCAGCGGTCCCACACCTCGCGCTGGCAGGCGAAGTCGGCAGCGGCCAGCAGCGCGCGGTCGTCCATGCCGCCCTTGTCGTGCAGGTTGGTGGCGTAGTTCCACTCGCGCGTGCCTTCGGGGCGCAGGCCGATGGCGATGGCGTAGAGGCCGCGGGCGAGCGAGGGGTTGTTGCGCGCGGCGGCCTTTTCCTCGGGCGTGAGCGGGGCCGGGCGCGTGGCCGCCACGGTACGCTGGCCCAGTTCCTCGAGCGCCAGCATCTCGTAGAAGCCGCGCGAGCCGGCAATGCTCTGGTAGAGCTCGCGGGCCTGGGCGCGGCGCTCGTCGCCGCCGGCATTGGACAGGGCGCGGGCTTTCCAGTAGACCCAGGTGGGGTCGAGCTGGGCGGTCTCGCTCATGGCGTTGATGGCAGGCACCACTTCCTTCCACTGGCCGGCGCGCAGCGCGGCGCGCACGCGCCAGGCGAGCATGTCGTCGGACAGGTCGCTGTTCTTGGTGACGTTGGCGTAATAGGTGCCGGCCTGCGGCCAGAGCTTCAGCGCGGCGGCGCGGCCGATGGTGCCCCAGAGCCAGTTGCGCTCCTCGGCGGAAAGCATCGGGCCCCACTTGCTGTCGAGCTGCGAGGCGGCCAGCTCCGGGTCGGCGATGGCGATCTTGATGAGCGCCAGCACCACCAGTTCCTTGCGCGACTTGGCGGCCACGAAGGCGCGGCCGGTCAGGAACTTGGCCGAGCTCGCGTTGAGCTCCTCGAACAGCGGCAGCGCGTCGGGCGCTGCGATGGTGACGGCGGCGCGCGCGGCCGACGGGCGGTTGGCCTCCATGGCCAGTCGCGCCTTCTTCCAGACGTCGTTGGTCGACATCAGGCGGGCGGCGACCATGCGGTCGGCGGCGGTGAGGCAGCCGTCGTCCAGGTCTTTCTGGGCGAGCCAGTTGCGGCGCACCTCGTCGGCCTGTGCCTGGGTGGCGGTGCCGTTGCGCAGCGTGTCGACCAGGATCGCGTAGCAGCGCACCTGCGCGTCGTCGCCCATGCGGAAGCCGTCGACCGAGGCGGAGAAGTTGTCCCAGTCGCGGCGCTGGCCGGTGAGCAGCAGCCAGTCGTTGCGCAGGCGATCTTCCTGGTAGGTGCCGGGGTAGCGGGCGTAGAAATCTTGTACCTCGTTGGGCGCGGCCTCCTGCAGTCGCGCCTTGAGTTCCCAGTAGGCGGCCCAGGGTTCGAGCGCATGGCCGCGGGCCTGCGGAAGCAGGGCCGTCAGCCGGGCCTTGTCGCCGCGCTGGAAGGCCAGCTTCATCTGGATCAGAACGTCGTCGTTGGTGTTGCTCTGCGCGGCGGCGGGCTGCTGCGAGAGCAAGGCGGCGAGGGCCAGGACCGCGGAAAAAACCAGTGCGGGTGCCGCTTTGCGCGGGCGATGGCTCTTGGATGCCAAAATGCTTGGGAACTGCATCGGGGGATTATGGACAAGTCAAAGGGTGCCGACACTTCGGCAACGGCGAGTTTTCTTAAGGAACAGTTGAGAAAAGCACTCATCGAGCAACGTCTTGCGATGCCCGATCGGCTGACACGCGCCGACCTTCTGCAGCGCGTGATGCGGATCTGGCTGGTGGGCCGGCCCGATACCGTGATCGGCGCCTACTGGCCGATCAAGGGCGAATTCGATCCGCTGCCCGCCCTGCACCGCTGGAAGGAGGACGGCGAGCTCATGGAAGAGCCCCAGCGCCGCCGCATCGGACTGCCGGTGATCGACAAGGTTCACAAGACCCTGACCTTCCACGCCTGGTATCCGGGCTGCCAGATGGAAGAGGACGCCTACGGCATTCCCAAGCCCAAGGACACCGAGCTGATCGTGCCCACCCTGCTGTTCGTGCCCTGCGTGGGCTACAGCGCCGGCGGCTACCGCCTGGGCTACGGCGGCGGCTTCTACGACCGCACGCTGGCCGCGCTGGAGCCCCGGCCGTTCACGGTGGGTCTGGGCTTCACCAACGGCTTCGTCGCGGACTTCGAGCCCGAGGCGCACGACCTGCCGCTTGATGCCATCCTCAACGACAACGGTGTGGTCTGGCCCACGAGCTGAGCCAGGCCCTTCGATCTTCCTTCAGTCGATGTTGTCGACGGTGTCCGGATCGGGCACTTCGCCGATGGTCTCGCGCGTGGTCACGGCCTGCAGCTGCAGCCAGTCGCAGAAGGCCCTGATCTCCGGCCGCTGCACGCTGCGCGGCCCCGCGATCAGCCAGTAGGACATCGGCGAATCCATGCGGTGCTGCGGCAGCACCTCGACCAGGTCGCCATTGGCCAGGCTCTCGGCGATCAGCGAGCTGCGCGCCAGGGTCACGCCCTGGCCGGTGAGCGCGGCCTGCACCATCTGGTAGGCGTAGTTGAAATAGAGCCAGCGCTTGGGCTGCGCGCGCTCCAGCCCGTTCACCTCGAACCAGCGGCGCCAGGTCAGCCATTCGAGGTGGGTGCGGTGGGCGTCGCCCGCCTCGATCAGCGTGAACCGGGTCATGTCCGCCGGCGTCTTGATCGGCGGGCTGCTCTTCAATAGCCAGGGGCTGGCCACGGGGGTGAGCGTTTCACCGAACAGGCGCACGGCGCCGGAGGGCATCACCTCGCGCGGGCCGTAGCGCAGGGCGATGTCCACGTCCGCCACGTCGAGGTCGACGGCCACGTCGCTGGCGTCGATGCGGATGTCGATCTCGGGGTTGTCGCGCTGGAAGGCCTCCAGCCGCGGGATCAGCCACATCGAGGCGAACGATGCGAATGTGGTCAGCGACACGCTCTGCCGCCCCGCGCTCTGGCGGATCTGGCGCACGGCCGTGTCGATGCGCGGCAGCGACTGCTGCACCGCCAGCAAGAGCAGCGCGCCCGCGCTGGTGAGCTCCACGGCGCGGGTATGGCGCAGGAACAGGGCCACGCCCACTTCCTCCTCCAGCGACTGGATCTGGCGGCTCACGGCCGACTGGGTCAGCGCCATTTCTTCCGCCGCCGCCCGGAAATTCAGGTGCCGGGCCACCGCCTCGAAGGCGCGCAGGTGCCCGGCGGAAATGGGGCGGGAGCGCAGATGAGTCTGGGAATGTTGCATGGATATGAATCGAGGGCGGTTCCCGGCCGATCAATTGATGCGGAACCAGCATCAGTAGGCTACCTCGTTTTCATTGGACCGCCAACGCCGGAGAAACGATCATTCATTCCCGAACTGCGCTATTGCCTCTTTCTGTCAAGCGCTTCGGCAAAGCCCTAAGGAGTTACATCATGTCCACCGCCGTCTGCACCACCGAATCGCTCTCGTCCCTGTCCGTCCCGGCTCGCGCCGCCACCGTTCCGCCGGCCGTCCGCCGCGGTGCATGGCAGATCGCTCCCGGCGAGGCGATGAGCCTGAAGGCGCGGGCGGCCAGCATCCTGCGCGTGAGGCAGGGCCGGGTGTGGATCACGCCCGACGCCACGCTCGCCAACCCCAGCGAAGACTTGGTGCTCGCACCCGGCGAATCGCTGATGGTGGCCGCGGGCCAGCGCATCGTGATGGAGGCCTGGGACGGCTACGGCGCCACCTACAGCTGGGACAACGCCTGATCGTTCCCCAGTCCTCCAGGTGCTGAAAAAGGCGGCTTCGGCCGCCTTTTCCTTTTTTGGGGCTGTTCTTTCGGGGCTGATCAGCCGTTGATGTCGAAGCTGGGCAGCAGCGCCAGGAAGTGCCGCAGCGCCACCTCCCCGTCGAGCGCATGCACGCCGGCCATCAGGTCGGGTCCCTCGCACTCGGCCAGCCCCATGCCGAAGCCGCTGTAGCGGCGGGCTTCCAGCGGGGCTTCGTGGACCACCCTGACGCCGACGTGGCGCGGATCCTTCCCGATGCGCTGCATCAATGCACCGACGGCCTCTGGCGGGCCTTCCAGGTGCTGGCAGAAGCGCAAGCCGTCGAACACCAGCAGGCCGGTGATGCCGTGCAGCGCGTTGTGCGCCCGGGCCCGCGAGGCGATCAGGCCCACGGTGTCCGGAGGCAGGCCTTGGGCGAGCGTGCTGCAGTAAAGAATCTCGTGAAGCGGGGGCGTTTCTTGTTCTGTCATGCGTCTTGGATGGGGAAACGGTGCGCAGTGTAGGCAGCGCCCGGGCGCCGGGAAATGTCAAAAGACACAGGCCGGGCGCCTGTGCGGGCGCCTATAGTGAGGCGTGAAGTTCGAGGACTACCCCGCAGCCATGGCGCCTCCGCAGGGCGCGAATCCGTGCGACCAGTGCGCATTGCGCCGGCTCGACGCATTCCTGGCCCCGTCCGGCGACGAGCTGCGGACGATCCAGTCGTTTCGTGTCGGCGCCCGGAGGGTGGAGGCCGGCAGCTCGATCATCGACGAGCACCGCCCGAGCCCGCAGCTCTTCACTCTCTATTCGGGCTGGGCCTTCCGCTACAAGACACTCAGCGACGGTCGGCGGCAGATCCTGAGCTTCCTGCTGCCCGGCGATTTCCTCGGCCTGCAGGACGAATTCGCCGACGGCCAGACGCACGGCGTCGAGGCGGTGACCGACGTCACGCTGTGCGCCTTCCCCCGCGAGCGGCTCTGGGGCCTGTTCCACGCCCAGCCCAAGCTGGGCTACGACATCACCTGGCTGGCGGCGCGCGAGGAGAAGCTGGTCGACGACAACCTCGTCACCACCGGCCGGCGCAATGCCGGCGAGCGGGTGGCGATGCTGCTGATGCACCTGTACCGCCGCGCCCTGCGCGTTGGCATGGAGCGCGACGGCTGGGCCGAATTCCCGTTCAACCAGCAGCACATCGCCGACGCGCTGGGGCTTTCGCTGGTGCACACCAACAAGACGCTGCGGCGCCTGCAGCGCCTGGGGCTCTACAGGATCGACGGCGGCTGGCTGCGCATCATGGAGCCGCGCGCGCTGGAAGCGCTGGGCGACTACTTCGAGCGTCCGATGCGGCCGACGCCGCTTATCTAGAACCCCAGACTCCGGAGCTCCATTCCGGCGCCTTCAGCGCGCCGCCACCAGCTCGCGCAGGTCGTCCTGGTAGGCCTGCAGCCGGCGCACCGCCTGAGCGCGCTGGCTGGCGCTCGTGCCGTTGTGCATGGCCGCGGTGTTGCGGCAACCTTCCTGCAGCAGGGCCTGCTGGTGGTCGCGCCAGGGCCCGGGCGGCGGCTCGGCGATGCGCTGGATGTAGTCGTGCAGCGCGGCGCGTGCCTCGGCGGGCGAAGGCTTGCCGGCGACGAAGCCGCGCAGCAGCCTGAGCGCCTCCTGCTGGCGCTTGCGGCGCTCGGCATCCGCCAGCTTCGGGTCGAACACCGACTGCGCGACCTGCTGCTTCAGCAGCTCGCGCTGCTCGGCACTCAGGCGGCCGTAGAAGTCCTCGGTGCGGTCGAGGAACTGGTCGTAGCGCTTCTCCTGCACCTGGGCCGGCGTGCGGTCGAGCCAGTCCTTGCGGTACTCGGCGTTGTTCTTGGCGTACTTGCGCTCCAGCTGCTGCAGCTGCGCCTCGTTCAGGCTCAGCGCCAGCTCGGTGCCGGCGGGCTCGGCGCGCTCGGTCACGGCCAGCAAGCGCTCGCGGATGCGGTCGGCCATGGCGCAGACCTGCTCCGGCGTCACCTCGCCCGGGGCCATCGCCTGGGCCTCCTTCAGCAGCGACGCGAGGCGCGGCAGCTCGTTCTGCCGGTGCCAGGCCAGCAGCTGGGCGAGCTCGTCGCGCACCTTCGGGGTCTGGGCGCCGTCGAAATCGAGGTAGCCGTCGAGCCACCAGTAGCTCACCGTCGGCAGGTTGTTGTAGGCCAGCTGGATCGCGCTGCAGGCGCCCAGGGCGGCCACCACGAGCAGCGCGCCGATAATTCGGGTCACTGCAGAGATTGCCGAGCAAGTCGCGCAACGAATCCTGGAAAAGAAACGCATGAATCAGCCTCCGCAACAGAACCACGACGCCGGACCGATCGACGTCGTCATCATGGCCGCCGGCAAGGGTACCCGCATGAAGAGCCGGCTGCCCAAGGTCCTGCACCGGCTGGGCGGCCGCGCCCTGCTGGCGCACGTGGCGGGCACCGCCGCGCGCATCGGGGCACGCGACGTGGTGGTCGTCACGGGCCATGGCGCGGCCGAGGTCGAGGCCTCCATGGCCGGCGGCATCGGCAACGCCACGGTGCGCTTCGCGCGCCAGGAGCCGCAGCTGGGCACCGGCCATGCCGTGCAGCAGGCCGCGCCGCTGCTGGCGGACGACGGCACGGTGGTCGTGCTCTCGGGCGACGTGCCGCTGATCGGCGAAGAAACCCTGCGCGCGCTCGTCGCCGCCAGTGCCGGCGGCAAGCTGGCGCTGCTGACCATCGTATTCGACGATCCCACGGGCTACGGCCGGGTCATCCGCTCAGGCAGCACGGGCGACGTCCAGGCCGTGGTCGAGCACAAGGACGCCACCGAGGCCCAGCGCGCGGTGCGCGAGATCTACAGCGGCGTGATGGCCGTGCCCGCGCGCCTGCTCAAGGGCTGGCTCGGCCGGCTGGACAACGACAACGCCCAGGGCGAGTACTACCTGACCGACGTGGTGAAGCTCGCGGCCGCCGACGGCGTGCCCGTGGTCGCGCACATCACCACCGACGCGTTGCAGGTGGCCGGCATCAACAGCCCCGCCCAGCTCGCGGCGCTGGAACGTGCCTGGCAGCTGCGCCAGGCGAATGCGCTGATGGAGCAGGGCGTGCGCCTGGCCGACCCGGCGCGCTTCGACCTGCGCGGCACGCTCGAATGCGCGGCCGACGTGGAGATCGACGTCAACTGCGTGTTCGAGGGCGCGGTGTCGCTGGGCGAGGGCGTGCGCATCGGCGCGAATTGCGTCATCGCCAATGCGCGCATCGAGGCCGGTGCGGTGATCCATCCGTTCACCCACATCGAGGGCGAGAAGGCCGGCGTGAGCGTCGGCGCGGGCTCGCTGATCGGCCCCTTCGCCCGCCTGCGCCCCGGCGCGCAGCTGGGCGCCGAGGTGCACATCGGCAACTTCGTGGAAGTGAAGAACTCCACGCTGGCCGCCGGCGCCAAGGCCAACCACCTGGCCTACCTGGGCGACGCCACCGTGGGCGAGCGCGTGAACTACGGCGCGGGCAGCATCACCGCCAACTACGACGGCGCCAACAAGCACCGCACCGTGATCGGCGACGACGTGCACGTGGGCAGCAACTGCGTGCTGGTGGCGCCCGTCACCATCGGCGCGGGCGGCACCATCGGCGGCGGCTCGACCATCAACAAGTCGACCGAGCCGGGCGCGCTCACCGTGGCGCGCAGCAAGGCGGTGAGCTTCCCCAACTGGAAGCGGCCGCAGAAGAAGCCGAAGGCCTGAGGGCCTTCCTTTCCTTGTTCTCTATGCCCGGGGCGCCAGCGGCACCCGGGGTTCGAACTTCGCGCGCTTCAGGCTGAAGAAGGCCTTGACGTTGCGAACGTTCGCATCGGCCGTGAACAGGCGCTGCGTAAGGGTGCCGTAGTCCTGCATGTCGCGCGCCGCCACCACCAGCACGAAATCGGGGCCGGGCGACACGCGCCAGCATTGCTGTACCGAGTCGTCGGCGATCACGCGCGTCTCGAATGCGTCGAGCGAGGCGGCGTCCTGCCGGTCCAGCGAGATCTCGATCACCGCCTGCAGGCCGTGGCCCAGCACCGTGGCGAGCCTGTCGGGCGACAGCAGCGCGACCTGGCGCTCGATCAGCCCGATGTCGCGCAGCCGCTGCACGCGGCGCAGGCAGGTGGGTGGGGAGATGCCCACGTCTGCGGCCAGGCGCTGGTTGGTCTGCGAGGCGTCGCGCTGCAGGGCGTCCAGCAGGCGCAGGTCGGTTGAATCGAGGGAGATTGATTCCATATATGAAGAAATTATGGAATAAAACTCCATATGTATGGAGTGAAGAAATAAAAGTCCGAAATCAATTGAATTTCGAATGCATATTTCTTTCGTGCCTTCCTACCATCGAGCCTCTTCTTCATTCAAAGGCAGCTCACCATGTGCGGCATCGTCGGGGCAGCGTCCCATCGCAACATCGTTCCGGTCCTCGTGCAGGGCCTTCAGCGGCTCGAGTACCGCGGCTATGACTCCTGCGGCGTGGCGGTGCATGCCGGCGGCCTGACGCGGGCGCGCACCACCTCGCGCGTGGCCGACCTCGTGGCGCAGGTGCGCGACGACAAGGTCGAGGGCCTCACCGGCATCGCCCATACGCGCTGGGCCACGCACGGCGCGCCGGCGGTGCACAACGCGCACCCGCATTTCAGCCATGGCCCAGGCGCCGACGCGCAGGCCGCGCGGCCGGGCCGCATCGCGCTCGTGCACAACGGCATCATCGAGAACCACGAAACGCTGCGCGCCGCGCTCGAAGCCAAGGGCTACGCCTTCGAGAGCCAGACCGACACCGAGGTCATCGCCCACCTCGTCGACAGCCTCTACGACGGCGACCTGTTCGAGGCCGTGAAGGCGGCCGTGCTGCAGCTGCACGGCGCCTACGCCATCGCCGTGATCTGCCGCGACGAGCCGCAGCGCGTGGTCGGCGCGCGTGCGGGTTCACCGCTGATCCTGGGCGCGGGCAAGGACGGCGCCGAGAACTTCCTCGCCAGCGACGCGATGGCCCTGGCCGGCGTGACCGACCAGATCATCTACCTGGAAGAGGGCGACGTGGTCGACGTGCAGCCCGGCAAGTACTGGATCGTCGACAAGAACCACAAGCCGGTCACCCGCCAGGTGCGCACCGTGCTGGCACACAGCGGCGCCGCCGAGCTCGGCCCCTACCGCCACTACATGCAGAAGGAAATCTTCGAGCAGCCGCGCGCCATCGGCGACACGCTCGAAGGCGTGGAAGGCATCGTGCCCGAGCTGTTCGACGGCATCGGCCAGGACGGTGCCACGGGCGCCAGCGCGCATCGCGTGTTCCAGGACATCGACAAGATCCTCATCCTGGCCTGCGGCACCAGCTACTACAGCGGCTGCACCGCCAAGTACTGGCTGGAGGGCATCGCGAAGATCTCCACGCAGGTCGAGATCGCGAGCGAATACCGCTACCGCGAATCCGTGCCCGACCCGAAGACGCTGGTCGTCACCATCAGCCAGTCGGGCGAAACGGCCGACACGCTGGCCGCGCTGAAGCACGCTCGTTCGCTGGGCATGGAGCAGACGCTGACCATCTGCAACGTCGCCACCAGCGCGATGGTGCGCGAATGCAAGCTGGCGTACATCACGCGCGCCGGCGTGGAAATCGGCGTGGCCTCGACCAAGGCCTTCACCACGCAGCTGGCGGGGCTCTTCCTGCTCACGCTCGCCATCGCGCAAAGCAAGGGTCGCCTCAGCGATGCCGACGAGGCACGCTACCTGAAGGAGATGCGCCACCTGCCCGTCGCGCTGCAGTCGGTGCTGGCGCTGGAGCCGCAGATCATCGGCTGGGCCGAGGACTTCGCGCGCAAGGACAACGCGCTCTTCCTGGGCCGCGGGCTGCACTACCCGATCGCGCTCGAAGGCGCGCTCAAGCTCAAGGAAGTGACCTACATCCACGCCGAGGCGTATGCCGCCGGCGAACTCAAGCACGGCCCGCTCGCGCTGGTGACCAGCGAGATGCCCGTGGTGGCCGTGGCCCCCAACGACGCGCTGCTAGAAAAGCTCAAGAGCAACCTGCAGGAAGTGCGCGCGCGCGGCGGCGTGCTCTACGTGCTGGCCGACGGCGACACCAAGATCACCAGCAGCGAAGGCCTGCACGTGATCCGCATGCCCGAGCACTACGGCGCGCTCTCGCCGATCCTGCACGTGGTGCCGCTGCAGCTGCTGGCGTATCACACGGCCTGCGCGCGCGGGACCGACGTGGACAAGCCGCGCAACCTGGCGAAGAGCGTGACGGTGGAGTGAGCGCCGAGGGCGACTGGCGCACTACTACTGCAGCATGCGCGCCGGCACCAGTCTCAGCGCGCGCAGCTTGGGCTCCTCGTAGACCGAGTCCTCGGCCGGATAGCGCAGACCTGGAATCTGCGCTGCCCTGGCGCTGGCCCAGACGACGCTTTCGCCCGCCGGCAGGGTGTCGATCTGCACGGTGTAGATCGGATCATCGAAGGCTGTCCTGGCGGCGATGAAAGACCACCCTCGCGCCCTGAACGCCGCGATCAACTCCCCGAGAGCAGCGGCGTTGATCCTGCTCGTGTGCAGCAGCGTCACATGGGCAGGGCTGCGGCCGAGGACCTGTCGGGCAAGACCATCGTAGTAGGCTGCACGGTCCAGCAGGTGCTCGATGTACGCGGCCTTCACGCGATCGGCCTTGTCGGCATCTCCTGCGTCCAGCCAGGCCGCATAGAGCTGGTTGTAGTACCAGTCGCTCGCATCGATCGAAACCGGCGCCGCCCTGTAGCCCGCGGCCTGCATCCAGAGGCGCATGCCGTCTCGCTTGGCGAGCGTGTTGCCCTCCTTCAGATAAGGAAAGCGCAGCATCTTCGTCCAGCCCGGTATTTGGCCCAGCACGGCGTCGGCCTCCTTGACATCGCCGATGAAGTCCGCGAGCGGCACTTGAGGCGATCCCAGGCTGCGATGCCGGGATGTGTGGTTGCCGATCGCGTGGCCCGCGCGCGACCAGTCCCGGATGAGGTCCAGTCCCTGGGCCCGGCCGGTGCGCACGAGTGCTGGAAACACCAGCGACGTGATGCCCGCATCGTGGAGCGTCTCCAGGATCTGCCGGTTCCACGACGGAGCCGCGGGCTCCTTCTGGGGATCGAGGCCGTCGTCGAATGTCAGCGCCAAGGTCTGGGCCAGCCCGCAGGACGAGCCCAGAGCGAAGAGAAGCGCGGCAAGTGCGCGACGCAATGCGGTCATGGCGCAGCGGCCGGCAGAAGCTGGAGCAGCTCGTCGCGTGCGCGCAGGCCCGCGTTGGGCTTGAGGGCTTGCTCGTCCTGTATCAGGCGTGCGAATACCAGCCTTCGCTCGCCCTTGGTAGCCCAGCCCACGTACCAGCCGTAGGCGCGGCTTGCGTCATAGCGGTTGTCGCTGCCCGGCGACCCGGTGCCCGTCTTGCCATGCACGGCCCAGCCGTCGACCGGTGTGCCGTAGCTTGCGATGAGTGCGGTCATGTCGAAAGCATGGGCACTCACCGGCAACTGGCGACGCACGATCCTGCGCATGAACGCGAGCTGTTCCTCGGCGGAGATGCGCAGGGAGCTCATCACCCAGACGCCGTTCTGCCCGGGGTCATCGACCGGCACCGCAGAGACATCTGCATTGCCATACTGAAAAACCTTCGCGTAGTGCGCGAAGCGCTCCTGCCCCACGCGCTTCACGACCTGCTGCGAGTACCAGAAGACGGAGTCCCTGATCCACGTAGTCGGCGTGACGTCACGCCGCCAGGCATCGCCACTCCAATCCGGATATCCCGCCTGATACGACAAGGCAGGCTGTACAGCATCCTTCAGCACGCCTGCGTCGTAGCCCATGAGGCTGATGGCGAGCTTGAAGGTCGAGGCAGGCGTCACGCGCTCGGAGCAGGAGGGGCCACGCTGCAGGACGACCTTGCCGGAATCGGCATCGGCAATCAGCGTGCACAGCTCGTGCGCGGTCGCGAAAGGAACTGAAAGAAGGGCGGCCGCTGCTGTCGCGGCAACCCGGAGGACGCGGTTGAGCATGTCGTTTGTTTCTGCGGTGAAGGAGAGGAGGAGTGCGGTGCCGGGCGTGCTTCCGGAGCAACCCGTGGCACCGAGGGCCGAATAGACTTTATTGTCGTCAAGCAGCCGTCCTTGTCCGCAAGAGCCATCCGCAAGACGGATGGCATGCGTTCTCCATGGTGCATCGCAGGGTGCCGGTTTTCCAATTCCAATGGATCCGTCGTCCGGAGCCCGGCTCCGCGGAACCACTGAAGAAAGGCATCCATCACCATGCAGTCAATCAACCGGCGTCTTGCCGTGCAGGCAATCGGCGCGGCCCTGGCCGCGGCATCCGTTCAGGGCGGCGCCGCCACCCCTTCGACCCGCGACGCAGCGGCGGCAGCCGGGAGAAGAATCCTGATCGTGGTGTCGAGCCATGACAGAAAAGGCAAGGATCTCGTTGCCGGTTTCTGGTTTCCCGAACTCACGCACCCTGCCCACGTGTTCGCGCAGGCGGGCCATGCATACGACATCGCGAGTCCGCGGGGAGGAATGCCGCCTTTCGACGGCTTCGATCTCAAGGACGCTGGCAACAGCTGGTTCTGGATCCAGCCGGAGCAGCGGAACAAGCTGGCCAACAGCCTCAGGCTGTCGCAGGTCGATCCCTCTCGCTATGACGCGGTCATGCTGGTGGGCGGACATGGCCCGATGTGGGACTTTGCGGGAAACAGCACCCTCCACGACATCGTGCGCTCGATCTACGAGCGCGGGGGAATCGTGAGCGCGGTGTGCCATGGGCCAGCGGGCTTGCTGGACCTGAAAATGTCCGACGGAACCCGTTTCATCGAGGGCCGCAAGTTGACGTCGTTCACCAATGAAGAGGAAGTCTCCAGGCAGTACGACAAGCTGATCCCCTTCGAGCTGGAGACCGCGCTCAGGGGGCAGAAGGCCGTCTTCGAGAAGGCTGGCGTGTTCCAGAGCCGGGTGGTCGTCGACGGGCGCCTGATCACCGGCCAGAACCCTGCATCCGCCAGGCCTTTCGGGGAGGCAGTCGTGGCGGCCCTCGAACGGCGGGAGCAGGCATGAAGAATGAATGACATACCCATCTCCGCGCTGCGGACGTTCCGGGCACTGGCGCGGTGCGGTAGCTTCACCGCGACGGCCCGCGACCTGGGCTGTGCGCAGTCGGCCGTCAGTCGCCACATTGCCGCGCTGGAGGCGCACCTGCAGCAGACGCTGGTGCTGCGCGGCCATCGGCGAGTGAAGCTCACTCCGGCGGGGCAGCTCTATCTCGAAACCGTGCAGCGCGTGCTCGACGAGCTGGATCAGGGAGCGATGCGCATCGTGCGCGCCAGCGACCGTCCGGTGGTCAAGGTCCTGGCGATGCCTTCCTTCGCCGCGCGCTGGCTGATTCCGCGCCTCACCCGGCTGCAGGCCGCCCGCGTCGGCGTGGACATCGAGCTGTCCACGTCGATCTGGGACGTGGACTTCCACAGGGAGCGCTACGACATCGCCATTCACTACGGGGACGGCTCATGGCCCGGCGCCAGATTGCTCATGCATGACAGCCTCGTTCCCGTCGGCTCGCCACAACTGCTGTCTGGGACCGCGCTGGAGCGCAAGGAAGAACTGGCGCGTTTCTGCTGGCTGCACGACTCCCTGCGAGCCGGCAAATGGGCGCAGTGGCTCGCGGCGTGTGGCGCCGAGGGGCTCTCCAGCGACCGGCACATGAGATTGCCGGACACGGAGGCCGCGCTGACCGCCGCCGTGGAAGGCCTGGGCATCGCCATCGGGCACTCCGTGCTCATCGAGAACGACATTTGCAAGGGACGCCTGATCCAGGCGTTCCCGCAGCGAATGCCCCTGGCTGCCGGCTACCACCTGCTGCAGTCCAAGAGAGCCATGCGGAACCCGGCCGCCCAGACACTGGTGGCGTGGCTGCTGGGCGAGGCGGATGCGTATCGGCGGCTGTAGCCTTGCGGCGAGGGCTGCAGTCGGGGGCGTTTCCTCGAGCGACTTGAGCGCGAGGCGTGACACGAGCGTCGCTGCAGCCGCATTGAGCGAGTTTCTCCGTGTGTTCGAGGCGCGCCCGAACTCCATGGCATCGGGCAATATAATTGAGAATTATTCTTATTGAAGCCTGAGCGCGGCCCCCCGGCTGCGGGGAGATGCCATGCCGGCCGGCGAGTTCGCTCTACAGCACGAGGTGCAAGCGCTCTACAGCAACCATCACGGTTGGCTGCACGCCTGGCTGCGCAAGAAGCTGGGCTGCACGCACAACGCCGCCGACCTGGCGCACGACACCTTCGTGCGCGTGCTGAGCAAGACGGAGCCCGTCGCCGCAGCCGAGCCGCGCGCGTACCTCGCCACCATCGCGCACGGGCTGGTCGTGGACTTCCATCGCCGCCGCGCGCTCGAACGTGCCTACCTCGACACGCTCGCCGCGCTGCCCGAGCCGCAGCTGCCTTCCCTCGAGGTGCGGGCCATCGTGCTCGAGGCGCTCGTGGCCATCGACACCATGCTCGACGGCATGAAGCCGCCGGTGCGGCAGGCCTTCATCCTTTCGCAGCTCGATGGCCTGACCTATGCGGAAATCGCCTCGCGCCTCGGCGTGACGGTGCGCACGGTCAACAACTACATGCTCAAGGCGCTCGAACATTGCTACCTGCTCGCGCCGTGACCATGAACCACGCGCGCAGCGAAGCCGAGGTCCGCAAGGAAGCCGTCGCCTGGTACGCCCGGCTGTGTTCGGGCTGCGCCACCGCAGCCGATCACGAGGAGTGGCGCCGCTGGCATCACGCCCACCCCGACCATCAACGCGCGTGGCAGCGCTTCGAGTCCATGCAGGCGACGCTGCAGCGCGTGCCGGGGCATGTTGCGGCGTCCACGCTGCGGGCCGCGCAGGCTGACCGGCGCCGGGTGCTGCGCGGCATCGCGGTGCTGGCGGGCGGCGGATCGCTCGCCTGGCTGTCGTGGCGAGCGGCAGGGCCCGACGGTCTGGGCGCTTGGCTGGCCGACCACCGCACGGGCACCGGCGAGCAGCGCACCGTCAGGCTGGCGGACGGATCGCAGCTGATGCTCAACACCCGCACTTCGGTGGACGTGTCCATCGATGCCAGCCGCAGGCTCGTCACGCTGCGCGAGGGCGAAATCCTCGTGCAGACCGCGAAGCATCGCGAGGTGCCGGGCGTTGCTCGCACGGACAGCCGCCCCTTCATGGTGGAAACGCCGCACGGCCGCATCCTCGCGCTGGGCACGCGCTTCACCGTCCGCAGCGACGACGTACGCACGGTGGTGAGCGTGCTCGAGGACGCCGTCGAAGTCCGCGCCTCGCAGGCGCCCGGCCAGGTCGTGCGGCTGGAGGCCGGCCGGCAGGCGCGCTTCACCGCCGGGCACGTCGATGCGCCACAGCCGGCCGATCCGGCGCTTGCCGATTGGGAGCACGGCAGCCTGGTCGTCAACGACTGGCGGCTGGAGGACGTGGTCGGCGAGCTCGCGCGATACCGCCGCGGCCGTCTGGTCTGCGACCCCGCCGTCGCGGACATCCGGGTGTCGGGCGCCTTCCCCATCACCGACACCGACAAGGCGCTCGCTGTCATCGCCCGTGCGTTCCCGGTGCGCGTGAGCAGCCTGACGCGCTACTGGGTGTCGCTCGTGCCCGCCTGAGCCGGCAGGGCAGGGTGCGGTGGAGAAATTTTTTCCTCCGTGCCTTTCATCTTTTCCGATTTCGTTCGGCCTACCCATTGAGAGCCATGAATCGCAGTCAATGAATGCCGAAGGAATCCCGAATGCACGCGCACCCCTCACCGTTTCCACCTCATCCCGTTCGCAAGGCGCTGCTGTGCCTGGTTGCGGCCATGATGGCCTTGCCCCTCGCGGCCACGGGTGCCGAGCCTGCCGCGGGCGCCGGCACCCGGAGCCAGCCCGCCAGAAGCTTCCGCATCGACGCTGGCCCGCTGGCCTCCGTGCTCGGCCGCTTTGCCGCGGCAGCGGGCGTGGCGCTGTCCTTCGACCCCGCCAGCACCAGGGAGCTGAAGTCCGCCGGACTCCAGGGCAACTACACCGTGCGCGCCGGCTTTGCCGCGCTGCTGTCGGGCACCGGGCTCGAAGCGGTGGAAGGCGGTGCGGGTGAGTTCACGCTGCGCAAGACCGCTGCGCCGGCCTCATCGCCCGACAACGTGGAAGAAGCCGGCGGCACGCTGCCGGCCGTGCGCGTGGTGGCCCGCGCTGCGCCGGCGCCCGCCGACGCCGACGACCGCTACCAGCCCACGCCCGACGCATCGACCCTGCGCACGACCGCGCCCGTGCTCGAGATCCCGCAGGTGGTGAATGTGGTGCCCGCGCAGGTGATCCGCGACCAGCGCCCGCGCAACATCGACGACGCGCTTGCCAACGTCAGCGGCATCAACCAGGGCAACACGCTGGCCAGCACGCAGGACACCATCATGAAGCGCGGTTTCGGCGGCAACCGCGACGGCTCGATCATGCACAACGGCATGCCGCTGGTGCAGGGGCGGGGCATGAACGCGGCGGCCGAGAGCGTCGAAGTGCTCAAGGGCCCGTCGTCGCTGCTCTACGGCCTGATGGACCCGGGCGGCGTGATCAACGTTGTCAGCAAGAAGCCGCAGCTGCGGCAGCGCACCTCGCTGTCGCTGCTGGGCTCGGGCTATGCGAAGGGGCGCGACGGCAGTGGCGCCACGCTCGACACCACCGGCCCCATCGGCGAGGACGGACTGGCCTATCGGCTGATCGTCGACCATGTGGACGAGGACTACTGGCGCAACTTCGGCAAGCACCGCGAGACGCTGGTGGCGCCGTCGCTCGCCTGGTATGGCGACGACACGCAGGCCGTGCTCTGGTACGAGTACCGCAAGTACGTCACGCCCTTTGATCGCGGCACCGCGCTCGACCCGCGCACCCAGCGCCCGCTCGCGCTGCCGAAGACGCAACGCCTGGACGAACCCTTCAACGAGATGACCGGCGAGACCCACCTGGCGCAGTTCTCGGTCGACCACCAGTTCGGCGGCGGCTGGGCCGGCCACCTGAACCTGAGCTACAACCGCGAGACCTACGACGCCAACCAGCTGCGCGTGAACGGCATCAACACCACGCGCGGCACGCTCGCGCGCAGCAACGACGCGACGCACGGCGCGCTGAGCACCGACAGCTACGCCACCGCATACGTCGACGGCACCGTCGAGCTCGGCGGCATGCGCCACGACCTCCAGTTCGGCTGGGACGCCGAGTACCGCAAGATCTACCGCGCCGACCTGCTGCGCCAGGCCACCACGCGCACCTTCAGCTACCTGAACCCGGTGTATGGCCTCGAATCCCCGTCGAGCACCGTGTCGGCGAGCGACAGCGACCAGACCGACAAGCTGCACAACCAGTCGCTCTTCTTCCAGGACTCGATCCACCTGAACGACCGGTGGATCGCCGTGGCGGCGCTGCGCTACCAGGCCTGGTCGCAGATGGCCGGACGCGGGCGTCCCTTCAAGGTCAACACCGACACCGACGGCTCCAAGCTGCTGCCGCGCCTGGGCCTCATCTACAAGCTGAGCGACACCGTGTCGTTCTACGGCAGCTACACCCAGTCGCTCAAGCCCGCATCGACCATCGCGCCGCTGTCCAGCGGCTACGTGCTCGATTCGTCGGTGAAGCCCGAGGAAGCGAAGTCGTGGGAGCTCGGCGCCAAGTTCGACATGCCCGGCGGCGTGACCGGCACCGTGGCGCTGTTCGACATCCGCAAGAAGAACGTGCTGGTCTCGCAGTTCAACGACGTGACCAAGCTGACCGATTGGCGCACCTCGGGCGCGGCCCGCTCGCGCGGCCTCGAGGTGGACGCGGCGGGCCAGCTGAGCAGGAACTGGAGCGCCATCGCCAGCCTTGCCTACATCGACGCCAAGACCACCGAAGACCCGCTGTACGCGGGCAACCGGCTCTGGAACGTGGCGCGCCAGACCGCATCGCTTTCGGCCGTGTACGACTTCGGCCAGGTCTTCGGCGGGGAGGGCCGGCTGCGCATGGGCGCGGGCGCACGCTACGTCGGCAAGCGCGCCGGCGACTCGGCCAACAGCTTCGAGCTGCCGGCCTACACCACGGTCGACGCCTTCGCCACCTACGACACGCGCATCGGCGGCAAGAAGGTCAAGTTCCAGCTCAACGTGAAGAACCTGACCGACAAGACCTACTACCCGTCGGCCGCGAACACCTACTTCATCTCGATGGGCGACGCGCGGCAGGTTTCGTTCCTCACGACCTTCGAGTTCTGAAATGAAGCAAGGCATTCGCTCCATCACCCGGCGCGTGGCGACGGCACTGCTGCTTGCGTGCGGTCTCCATGCCGGCGTCCAGGCGGCCGAGCCCGCGGGCCAGGGCCGCAAGGTCGTGCTGCTGGTGCAGCGCGACGGCCCCGGCATGCCGGTCGACGAGAAGGTCAGGGCGCATCTCGAGTCGCGCGGCTTCGTCGTCACGCTGCAGGACCAGTCGGCCGTGCCGTCGGTTGCCGCCGGCGCCGACCTCGTCGTGATCTCGTCCACCGTCTCCGCCAAGGACGTGAGCGGTGCGTGGCGCCAGTTGCCCGTGCCGCTGCTCACCTGGGAGAACGACCTGCTCGACGACCTCGCCATGACCGGCAAGCGTCACGACACCGATTTCGGCGAAGCCGCGAAGGAGCGCTACGTGTGGCTCGTCAACGCGCCGCATCCGATGGCGGCGGGCCTGCCCGCCGGCGTCGCCAACGTCTACCTGAAGCAGGCCGGCATGAGCTGGGGCAAGCCCGGCCTGGGCGCCACCACTATCGCCACGCTGTACGGCCAGCCCGAGAAGGCGGCGATCTTCGGCTACGAGAAGGGCGCCACCATGGACTACGAGTCGCTTGCGCCGGCGCGCCGAGTGATGTTCTTCCTCGGCAACGAGACTTTCGGCAATCTATCGCCCGCGGGCCGGCTGCTCTTCGACGCGGCGGTCGACTGGGCCGCGGGCATTCGCTGAGGAGACGAATCCGGAAATGAATTCTTAAGCTCTCCGACAGGGTGAAATAGGGTGAAATCCATAGTTCTCCGCTATGGACTCAATTCACTCAATTGGATTGAACAGCGGGAAATCCAAACCTAGACTGGGTCCGGCCCCCGCGTGATCAACTACCAAAGGAGAACCCCTTGTCCGATGAAACCAAGTGCCCCTTCCCGGGCCATGCGCGCAAGCACACCTTTTCCGGTGCTCCTGCCAATACAGACTGGTGGCCCAACCAGCTGAACCTGAAGCTCCTGCACCAGCACTCCGCCGAGTCCAACCCGATGGGCGAGGCGTTCGACTACGCCGAGGAGTTCAAGACCCTCGACCTCGATGCCGTGATCAAGGACCTCCACGCCCTGATGACCAATTCGCAGGACTGGTGGCCCGCCGACTACGGCCACTACGGACCTCTCTTCATCCGCATGGCCTGGCACTCCGCCGGCACGTACCGCACAGCCGACGGCCGCGGCGGCGGCGGCCACGGCGCGCAGCGCTTCGCGCCCCTGAACAGCTGGCCGGACAACGGCAACCTCGACAAGGCACGCCGCCTGCTGTGGCCGATCAAGCAGAAGTACGGCCGCAAGCTCTCGTGGGCCGACCTGATGATCCTGACCGGCAACGTCGCGCTGGAGTCCATGGGCTTCAAGACCTTCGGCTTCGCCGGCGGCCGCCCCGACATCTGGGAGCCGGAAGACGACATCTACTGGGGCCCCGAAGGCAAGTGGCTGGGCGACGAGCGCTACAGCGGCGACCGCGACCTCGCCAACCCGCTGGCCGCCGTGCAGATGGGCCTGATCTACGTGAACCCCGAAGGACCGAACGGCAACCCCGATCCGCTCGGATCGGCCCGCGACATCCGCGAGACCTTCGCCCGCATGGCGATGAACGACGAGGAAACCGTGGCGCTCACCGCCGGCGGCCATACCTTCGGCAAGGCCCACGGTGCCGGCGATCCGACCAAGGTCGGCGCGGAGCCGGAAGGCGCCGACATCGAGGAGATGGGCCTGGGCTGGCGCAACAGCTTCGAGAGCGGCATCGGCGTGCACGCCACCACCAGCGGCATCGAGGGCGCATGGACCCCCACGCCCACGAAATGGGACAACAGCTACTTCGAGACGCTGTTCGGCTACGAATGGGAGCTCACCAAGAGCCCGGCCGGCGCCAACCAGTGGAAGCCCAAGGGCAGCACCGGCGCGGGCACCGTGCCCGATGCGCACGACCCGTCCAGGCGCCACGCCCCGATGATGACCACGGCCGACATGGCCATGCGCATGGACCCGGCCTACGAGAAGATCTCGCGCCGCTACATGGCCAACCCGCAGGAGTTCGCCGACGCCTTCGCCCGCGCCTGGTTCAAGCTCACGCACCGCGACATGGGGCCGCGCGCGCGCTACCTCGGCGCGCTGGTGCCGAAGGAAGAGCTGATCTGGCAGGACCCGATCCCCGCCGTCAACCATCCGCTGGTCGACGACAAGGACGTCGCGGCGCTGAAGGCCAAGGTGCTCGCCTCGGGCCTGGGCATCTCGCAGCTCGTGGGCGCGGCATGGGCCTCGGCCTCCACCTTCCGCGGCAGCGACAAGCGCGGCGGCGCCAACGGCGCGCGCATCCGCCTCGCGCCGCAGAAGGACTGGGAAGTCAACCAGCCGGCGCAGCTCGCGAAGGTGCTTTCCACGCTCGAGGGCATTCAGAAGGAGTTCAACGGCGCGCAGTCGGGCGGCAAGAAGATCTCGCTGGCCGACCTGATCGTGCTGGCGGGCAACGCGGCGGTCGAGGCCGCCGCGAAGAAGGCAGGCCAGGACGTGACGGTGCCCTTCTCGCCGGGCCGCGGGGACGCCTCGCAGGAGCAGACCGACGTCGAATCCTTCGCTCCCCTGGAGCCGAAGGCCGACGGGTTCCGCAACTACCTGAAGAAGGGTGTCGACGGATCGCTGGCCGCCGCGCTGCTGCTCGACAGGGCGCAGCTGCTGACGCTGAGCGCGCCCGAGATGACGGTGCTGGTCGGCGGCCTGCGCGCCCTGAACGCGAACTTCGGGCAGTCGCCCAACGGCGTGTTCACCAAGCGCCCCGAGACGCTGAGCAACGACTTCTTCGTGAACCTGCTCGACATGAACACCGGCTGGAAGAAGTCCGCCGCGAACGACGGCGTGCTGGAAGGCCGCGACCGCAAGACCGGCGAAGTCAAGTGGACGGCCACCATCGTCGACCTCGTGTTCGGCTCGAACTCGCAGTTGCGCGCGCTCTCTGAGGTCTACGGGGCGGCCGACTCGCAGAAGGCCTTCGTGACCGACTTCGTGGCCGCCTGGGCCAAGGTGATGAACCTCGATCGCTTCGACCTCGGGAAGAAGTGATCGAACGGTGACCGCGGGCGGGCCGGTTGCGGCCGCCCGCGGTGAGTGAGTGAATGAGCTCAGTACGCATCGGCCTGGCTCCGGATGATTCCGGGCCAGGCCGGGACGCATAAGAAATGACGGCAGGAGACAACCATGCTAGTCGTGAAGAAGACATCGCCGCCGGTGCCCATGGAGTTCTTCCAGCCCGAGCAGTGGATGCATCTGCTCGAGCAGCTCGACATCATCCTGGCGACGGTGCAGGGCGACGACTCGAATCCCATACTCCGCCGCTTCGGCGCGCGCCGCCGTTCGGCCATCGTCAGGCGCCTCATGCAGGAGCGGCGGCGCCTCGTGAAGGAGATCGAGGCGTTCGGCCAGGAAGGGCTCCTCGCCTTCGCGAAGAACCAGACGACGCCGGATGCATCGGCTTCGCGCCGCCATCTCGACGTCGAGTTCAGGCTGCTCGGCGAAGCCTTCGACCAGTGCTCCAGGGACCTGTCTCCCGACAAGCAGGCCGCGCTGAAGAGCTGGCTGGTCGCGCGTTCGCACATGCACCGGGAGCACGCCAGGTTTCTCGAGACCTATTGAAAGGCGAAAGGCCCCGGAGGCTGGTACCGTTGCCGGCAACCTCAGGAGCCCTCAATGAAACCCCAGCCCATCGAATACGCGGCCGCATCCGACGAGGTGCGCGCCGTCTTCGACGACATCAAGGCCACGCGCAACGTGCCCGACGTCAACAACTTCTGGAAGTACCTCGCCAACGACCCCGTCACGCTCAGGCGCACCTGGAGCAGCCTGAAGGAAGTGATGGCGCCCGGCGCGCTCGATCCGGTGGTGAAGGAAATGGTCTACCTCGCCGTGAGCGTCACCAACAGCTGCGGCTACTGCATCGCGAGCCACCATGCGGGCGCGGAAAAGGCCGGCATGACGCCCGCGATGTTCGCCGAGCTCATGGCGGTGGTCGGCATGGCGAACGAGACCAACCGGCTCGTGAACGGCTACCGCGTGCCGATCGACCCGGCCTTCGACAAATAGCCGCGGGTGCGGGCGGCGCTCAGCCGATCGTCATCAGGCTCGCGTTGCCGCCGGCCGCCGCGGTGTTGGTGCTGATCGCGCGCTCCACCACCAGGCTTTCGAGCGGAATGCGCGCGTCGCCGGAAGCGAAGCCGCGCACGCCGACGATCGGGCCCGGCCGCGCCGCGATGCGCCGCATCGCGTCCGACAGGCCCTGCGCGCTGCCGTGATGCAGCGCCGCGTCGAATGCCACCGTGTCGGAGGTCCAGTCGTTCGCGACGGCCACGCACTGGCGCACCTCGGCCGGCAGCGAAGCGCGCAGGCCCTGCGCCGCGGCGTCGGTGGGCCAGATCGCGGTGCTGCCAACTGACAGCACCGCGGCCAGCTGCGCCAGCCGGTCGGCCTCGGCATCGGCGAGACACAGCACCGCCTCGCGCGGCTCCAGCGTGTAGACATTGCGCTCGCCGGTCGGGCCGGCCAGCGTGCGCGAACTGCCGGCGCGTGACTGCTCGGCGAACCCCGCGCACTGCGCCGCGAGCGCCGGGCGGCCGGTTTCCCGGGCCCATCGCGCCAGTGCTGACAGCGGCGTCCGCGGCACTGCGGTGCCGCCGGCCACCGCGCGCACCATCGCATCG
Source organism: Variovorax gossypii (assembly GCF_003965815.1). GTDB lineage: Bacteria > Pseudomonadota > Gammaproteobacteria > Burkholderiales > Burkholderiaceae_C > Variovorax > Variovorax gossypii. The sequence continues at coordinate 455,532 of NZ_RXOE01000002.1, forward strand.
TCCGGCCGCGCCGACAGCATGCGCAGCATGTACAGCGGCCCGCCGGCCTTGGGCCCCGTGCCCGAGAGTCCTTCGCCGCCGAACGGCTGCACGCCCACCACCGCGCCGACGATGTTGCGGTTCACGTAGACGTTGCCCGCCCTGGCGTGCTCCACGATCTGCGCGATGGTCTCGTCGATGCGCGTGTGCACGCCCAGCGTGAGCCCGTAGCCCGTGGCGTTGATCTGCCCGACCAGCGCGCCGAGGTCGCGACGGCGGTAGCGCACGACGTGCAGCACCGGCCCGAACACCTCGCGCTGCAGCTCGGCGATGCCGTCGAGCTCGATCAGCGTCGGCATCACGTAGGTGCCGTCTTGCGTGTCGTGCGCGTATTCGCGGCCCTGGCGGAAGACCGCATGGCCGCGCGAGCGCATGGCCTCGACGTGGCGCTCGATGCCGTCGCGCGCCTCGGCGTCGATCACCGGGCCCACGTCCACCGCCAGCCGCGCGGGGTTGCCGATGCAGGCCTGCGCCATCGCGCCCTTGAGCATCGCGACCAGCCGGTCGGCCGCTTCCTCCTGCACGCACAGCACGCGCAGCGCCGAGCAGCGCTGGCCCGCGCTGTCGAAGGCCGAGGCCATCACGTCGGCGACCACCTGCTCCGCGAGCGCGGACGAGTCGACGATCATCGCGTTCTGCCCGCCGGTCTCGGCGATGAGCGGCACCGGCGCACCGTGCGCGCCGAGCCGCTGCGACAGCGTCTTCTGCAGGATGCGCGCGACCTCCGTCGAGCCGGTGAACATCACGCCCTGCACGCGCGCGTCGGCTACCAGCGCGGCGCCGACGGTCTCGCCGCGGCCCGGCAGCAGCTGCACGGCGGCACGCGGCACGCCGGCCTCCCACAGCACGCGCACCGCCTCGGCCGCCACCAGCGGCGTCTGCTCGGCCGGCTTGGCCAGCACCGGGTTGCCCGCAGCGAGCGCGGCAGCCACCTGGCCGGTGAAGATCGCGAGCGGAAAGTTCCACGGACTGATGCAGGCCATGGGGCCGAGCGGGCGATGCGTGTCGTTCGAGAAATCGCTGCGCGCCTGCGCCGCGTAGTAGCGCAGGAAGTCGACCGCCTCGCGCACTTCGGCGACGGCGTTGGCATATGTCTTTCCGGCCTCGCGCGTCAGCAGGCCGAGCAGGCGCGGCATGCCCTGTTCCAGCTTCGACGCGGCGCGTTCGAGCAGTGCGGCGCGCGCGGCGGGCTGCGTGGCCGCCCAGTCCGCCGCGAAGCCGTGGGCCTGCGCGACGGCTGATTCGACGTCGGCCTGCGTGGCTTCCCGAACCTGCCCGACGATGTCGCGATGATCGGCCGGGTTTCGCACATCGTTCGCTTCTCCTTCCTGCTGCAAGGCCCCGGCGAGCATCGGCGCGGCCTGCCAGTTCTCGCCCGCGCTTTCGCGCAGCACCCGGCCCAGCGCGCGCAGGCTGTCGTCGCTCGCGAGATCGAGTCCGTGCGAATTGGCGCGCTGCGTTCCGTACAGCGCGACGGGCAGGGCGATGGCCGGGTGCGGAAGGCCCGTGGCGCCTTCCTGCACCGCCATGTGCTCCACCGTGGCGACCGGGTCTTCCACCAGCACCTCGAGCGGGATCGCCGGGTCCGCGATGCGGTTCACGAAGGACGTGTTCGCGCCGTTCTCCAGCAGCCGGCGCACCAGGTAGGCCAGCAGCGTCTCGTGCGTGCCCACAGGCGCATAGATGCGGCAGGGCCGCGCTAGCGGGCCCACCACCTGCTCGTAGAGCGGCTCGCCCATGCCGTGCAGGCACTGGAATTCGTACTGCCCCGGCTCGTAGCGCGACGGGTCCGCCATCGTGTAGATGGCCGCCAGCGTGTGCGCGTTGTGCGTGGCGAACTGCGGGTACACGGCCTCCGGCGCATCGAGCAGCTTGCGCGCGCAGGCGAGGTACGACACGTCGGTGTAGGCCTTGCGCGTGTAGACCGGATAGCCGTCGAGGCCGTCGATCTGCGCGCGCTTGATCTCGCTGTCCCAGTAGGCGCCCTTCACCAGCCGCACCATCAGCCGGTGCCCGCTGCGGCGCGCCAGTTCGATCACGAAGTCGATCACGAAGGGGCAGCGCTTCTGGTAGGCCTGCACCACGAAGCCGATGCCGTTCCAGCCCGCGAGCGCGGGCTCGAGGCACAGCTGTTCCAGCAGGTCGAGCGAGAGCTCGAGGCGGTCGGCTTCCTCCGCGTCGATGTTCAGGCCGATGTCGTACTGCCGCGCCAGCAGGGCGAGATCGCGCAGCACCGGGTACAGCTCGGCCATCACGCGGGCATGCTGCGCGCGGCTGTAGCGCGGGTGCAGCGCCGAGAGCTTGATCGAGATGCTCGGGCCCTCGTACACGCCGCGGCGGTCAGATGCCTCGCCGATGGCGTGGATCGCCTCTTCATATGCGGCGCGGTAGCGCTTCGCGTCCTCCATGGTCAGCGCCGCCTCGCCGAGCATGTCGTACGAATAGCGGAAGCCCTGCGCCTCCAGCTCGCGCGCGTTGCCCAGAGCCTGCGCGATGGTCTCGCCGGTGACGAACTGCTCGCCCATCATCCGCATCGCCATGTCCACGCCCTTGCGGATCAGCGGCTCGCCGCCCTTGCCGATGAGGCGCGTGAGCACCGCCGACAGGCTGCTCTCGCTGTGCGTGGCCACCAGCTTGCCCGTGAGCAGCAGGCCCCATGTCGCGGCGTTGACGAACACCGAGGGGCTGCGGCCCGCGTGCGACTGCCACTGGCCGTGCGCGATCTTGTCGCGGATCAGCGCGTCGCGCGTGCCGGCATCGGGAATGCGCAGCAGCGCCTCGGCCAGGCACATCAGCGCCACGCCTTCCTGCGACGACAGCGCGTATTCCTGCAGCAGGCCCTGCACGAGGCCGGCGCGGCCGCCTGCATTCCTGCGCTCGCGCAGCTGCCGGGCGATGCGGAATGCGAGCTTCCGGGCTTCCTCCGCCTGCCCGTCCGGCAGGCGGGCCTGCGCGAGCAGCGGAGGCACCGCCTGCGGCTCGGGGCGGCGGCAGGCTGCCGTGATGCGGGCGCGCAGCGGCGCGGGATCGGGTTGCAACCCGTCGGCGAATGCTGCGAAGGAAGAGGGCAGGGGGTCGGGGTTCATGGGCGGCTGGTGCTTGCGATATATGTTGGATGATCCGCGCGCCGCGGCCGAATATGTGTTCGAAGAGTGACGTTTCCGCTGAGTAAATCGCTGGTAAATCAGCGCGCAAGTCAGCTTGGGTGCTGCATGGCGGGCAGAGAATCCGCGTTCCATTCCGGGAGTCGCACGAACATGTCCAGCTTCAGATGGTTCTTCCCCCTGGCTCTCGCGGCCGCGTGCATCGCGCCCTGGCCGGCGCATGCGGCAACCGCCGATGCCTCCACCTGCCTGAACTCGGCCGCGGCGGAGTGCTTTCGCAGCTTCACGCCGCCCGGGGCCGGAGGCGCGCTTCATTACTACTCGTCGCTCGATCCCGATGCGGCAGCCGGAGCCACCGCCGGGCCTACCAAAGCGCTGATCGCCATGCACGGCCACTCGCGCGACGCCAACAAGACATTCGAAGCGACGCTGCGCACCGTGCGCGATGCCGGCGTGTTGGGCGACACGCTGGTTGTCGCGCCGCTCTTCCAGGTGCCCACCGACAAGGCGACCGCCGGCCGCTGCACCAGCCCGGGCCTGCCCGCGCCTCAGACCGGCGACCTGCTGTGGAGCTGCGGCTCGTGGCTCGAAGGCGGCCGCTCGGCATCGGGCAGCCGCATCGGCTCGTTCGCGGTCATGGATGCGCTCGTGGCCGACATCGCGCAGCGCTGGCCCAGCCTGCGCACCATCACCATCGCCGGCTTCTCGGCAGGCGGGCAGTTCGTGCAGCGCTACGCCGCCTTCGCGCGCAACGACGCCGTGACGGGCAAGGTCGCCATGCGCTTCGTGGTGGCCGACCCGAGCACGTGGCTCTATTTCGACCCGGTGCGCCCCAAGCTTTCGCCCGACGGTGCGACCGTCTCTGGCTTCGCGGTGCCCGATGCTGCCGCGTGCCCCGAAATGAACCGCTGGAAGTACGGCACAGACGACCTGCCCGCGCACCTCGGCCGCAGTGCCGAGCAGGCGCGCCGGCAGTACGCGCTGGCCGACATCGGCTACCTCGAAGGCGCGCTGGACAGCAACGACGCCAGGGGCACCGCCTACCGCGTGCTCGACAAGTCCTGCGCCGCCATGGCGCAGGGCTCGTTCCGCCTGCAGCGCGGCCTGGCCTATGCGCAGTACGACCGCACGCTGCTCGCGCCGGACAAGCGCCGTGAAGTCGTGGTGGTGCCGGGCTGCGCGCACGACGTGGCCTGTGTCTTTCCGTCGGAGGCCGCGCGCGCCACGCTGATCGGCCCTTCGCGATGAAGATGCTCCGCGGGGAGGATGGGCAGAGTCGGGAGGGTTGACGGAATTTCCTTCATGGTGGATATTTCATCCAATATGAAGGAAATAGAAGAAGCACCCGGCGCCGGGGCATCCGGCCTCAACGACCGCATCGCGCAGCGCGTGCGAGACCTGCGCGCGGCCAGCGGCCTCTCGCTCGACGCGCTGGCCACGCACTGCGGCGTCAGCCGCTCCATGATCTCGCTCATAGAGCGCGGCGAGAGCAGCCCCACCGCCGTGGTCCTGGAAAAACTCGCGACCGGCCTCGGCGTGTCGCTGGCCTCGCTGTTCGAGGCACCGGCTCTCGCGGCCGACCCGGTGTCGCGGCTGGCCGACCAGCTGCAGTGGCGCGATCCGCATTCAGGCTACGTGCGGCGCAACGTGTCGCCCGGCGGCTTCGCTTCGCCGATACAGATCGTCGAGGTGCTGTTTCCGCCGAAGGCCCGCGTGGCCTACGAGACATCGGCGCGCGAGCCGCTTATCCACCAGCAGGTGTGGGTGCTCGACGGCGTCATCGAACTCGCGCTGGGCGACGAGAGCCACCGGCTCGGGACCGGCGACTGCCTGGCCATGGTGCTCGACCGCCCCATGAGCTACTACAACCCTTCGCGCAAGAACACCCGCTACGTGGTCGTGATCGCGACCATGCCTTCCGCGCCCGCTTCCTGGAGATGAGATGAACCGAACGACGAATTCCGACGACAGCAGCCCGCGCATCCGCCTGCTGGACACCGTCACCGATGCGCAGTTGCGCGAGCTGGCCGCCGTGCTGGCCGATTGCGTGGAGGGCGGCGCATCGGTGAGCTTCATGCAGCCGCTGACCGAGGCCCGCGCGCAGGCCTTCTGGCGCCACGTGGCCGACGGCGTGGCGAGCGGCGAGCGCGCGCTGCTGGTGGCGGAGGACGAAGAAGGCATCCTCGGCACCGTGCAGGTCGTGCTGGCCCTGCCCGAGAACCAGCCGCATCGCGGCGAGGTGGCAAAGATGCTCGTGCACCGCCGCGCGCGCCGCAGGGGCATCGGTGCGCTGCTGATGAAGGCGGCCGAAGAGCTGGCGCGCGAGCGCGGCAAGACGCTGCTGGTGCTCGACACATCGAGCGCCGATGCCGAGCGGCTCTACGAGCGCTCGGGCTGGGTGCGTGTCGGCTCGATCCCGGGCTACGCGCTGCTGCCGCAGGGCGAGCCATGCGCCACCACCTACTTCTATCGCGAGCTCAATAAGTGACGAGCGCCAGCGCGATGGATCGCGGCTTCGACGAGTTGCTGCAGGAGGCGCAGGCCCGCCCGCTCATCGGCTGGGACCTTTCCTGCGATGGCCGCATCACGACGACGGCCACGCCGTGGAACTTCGAGCAGACCGTCGAAGCGCATGCGCGCAGGTCGCCCGACATGCTCGACATGGGCACGGGCGGCGGCGAGTGGCTCAGCCGCCTGGCCTTTCGCCCGCCACGCACCGTGGCAACAGAGGGCTGGGCGCCCAACGTCGCCGTCGCGCGAGAGCGGCTTGCGCCGCTGGGCGTGGAGGTGGTCGAAGTGGAGGGCGCCGACGACAACGCGCTGCAGCCTGACGGCGCGGAGCAGGCGCGCCTGCCGTTCGGCGACGCGTCCTTCCATCTCGTCGTCAACCGGCACGAATCCTTCGTCGCCGCCGAGGTCCATCGCATCCTCGCGACGGGAGGGCGCTTCGTCACGCAGCAGGTCGCGTCCGACTTCAACGCCGACTGCTACGCATTGCTCGGCCTTCCGGTGCCCGAACTCCCGCGCTGGAAGCTCGACACCGCCGTGGCGCAACTGGAGCGCGCGGGCTTCGGTGTCGACGACAGCGCGGAGGGCGCCGAGCTGATCGCCTTCGCCGACATCGGCGCCTTCGCGTGGTACCTGAAGCACGTGCCGTATGTCTGCCCGGAGTTCGACATCGACGGTTGCCGCGGCGCGCTGGAGCGCCTGCACCGCCGCATGCAAGGCGGCGAGGCGCTGGCGATGCGGCAGAAGCTGTTCTGGGCGAGCGGCGTCAGGCAGGCCTGAGCAACAGCTGCTTTGTGGCCGTTCAGAGAAACGGTATGGTGTCCGCGAGCATGTGCGCGAACACGACCGGCCACAGCCAGCCTGTGCGCAGATAGAACAGCCCGAACACGATGCCGACCACCACCAGCGACAGTGCGCCATGCGGCCCCTGGTAGAGGTGGTACAGCACCCGTACCAGCACGCTCACGCCCAGCGCGAAGGACGCACCGTGGTGGCGCAGCCCCTTCTGCAGATAGCCCAGCAGGAAGACTTCTTCGTACAGGCCGTTGACCACCGACAGCGCGAGGACCATCGCCATCGAAGGACGCGCCGTTTCCATCATGCGTTCGATGGGCTGCGTGGCCGTGTTGTCGGCAAGCGGGGAGAGCACGATCACGCAGGCCAGCAAGGCGGCGAGGTACAGCAGCGCCCCTGCGCCGCAGCCTTTCAGCGAGGGCAAGGGCAGCAGATCGCGCACCGCATAGCCCCGGCTGCGCAGGATGAGCAGGGCGATCGGACCCACGAACAGTTCGAAGGCCACGATGCCGAAGAGCGAGGCATCATTGAATGAGGCGTTTCGGAAGCCGGCGCTGACCGACCATAGCGAGCCGATGATGAACCAGCCGAAGCACAGGGCCACGATGCCCAGTGCTTCCAGGGGCGTGGCGGTCGGCGGTGAGGAGGGCTGCTTCATGCGCGTCGGATGGGGCGGTGAACGCGCGCATGCCGGCTGGCACGCGGCGCCGGCCGGCATGTTAAGGGCAAAGACCGGAGCTACCGCGCGCCGAAGGTCGCGTTCTCGAACAGATCCTTGAACTCGCGCGGTTGCGAGCGCCAGTACTGATACGGCGCTTTCACCCGCGCGCCCAGCTCGGCCGCCGCATGCCACGGCCAGCGCGGGTCGTACAGGATCGCGCGCGCCAGCGAGACCGCGTCGGCCTGTCCGTTGGCGACGATGGCTTCCGCGTGCGCGGGTTCGGTGATGAGCCCAACCGCGATGGTCGGCAGTCCGACTTCGGCCTTGATGCGTTCCGCGAACGGCACCTGGTAGCCCGCGCCGAGCGTGATCGCCTGTTGCGGAGAGACGCCGCCGCTGGACACATGGATCGCCGCGCAGCCGCGTGCCTGAAGCGCGTGCGAAAACGCGACGGTGCTGTCGAGGTCCCAGCCGCCGGGCACCCAGTCGCTGGCCGAGACGCGCACCCATACCGGGCGATCGGCGGGGAACACCTCGCGCACCGCCTCGAAGACTTCGAGCGGAAAGCGCAGGCGGTTTTCCAGGCTGCCGCCGTACTCGTCCTCACGGTGGTTGGCGATGGGCGAGAGGAACTGGTGCAGCAGATAGCCGTGCGCTGCGTGGATCTCGATGCCGTCGATGCCCAGCCGCGCGGCGCGACGTGCGGCGGCCACGAAGCCGTCGCGCACGCGCGCCAGTCCGGCGGTGTCGAGCGCGATGGGTGGGTCTTCGGTGGGGGCGTGCGGCACGGCCGACGGAGCCCAGGCTTTCCAGCCGCCGGGTTCGCCTGGGCGGATCTGCTTGCCGCCTTCCCATGGTGCGCGGCTCGAAGCCTTGCGGCCCGCATGGCCGAGCTGGATGGCGACCTTGATCGGCGAGTGCGCGCGCACCGCATGAAGCACCTTCGCCAGGCCTTCCTCGTTGGCGTCGGAATACAGCCCCAGGTCGCCGGGAGAGATGCGCCCGTCGGCCTCCACAGCCGTCGCCTCGAGGATCAGCAGCCCCGCGCCGGAAAGCGCCAGGTGCCCCAGGTGGATCAGGTGCCAGTCGCCCGGCGTGCCTTCCGTGGCGGAGTACTGGCACATCGGCGCGATGACGATGCGGTTGTCGATCCGGAGGGGGCCGAGCTGCAGGGGCTCGAAAAGATGGCTTCGGGGGCTGTCGCTGATGCTCATGAGGGTGTGGCTCCACAGGTCCGGTAATTCTGCTGTGGCAGCGCGATCGGTGCAGCCGCGGCGGCGGAAGCCTTGCGGCTCGATGCGGTATGGATCAGGAGCGCCGCGATCACCATCGCCATGCCGGCCGCTTCGCCCGCCGTGGGCAGGCGGCCCATCGCCGCGCTCATCAGCAGCGCCGACACCGGAACGAAGTTGAGGAAAGCCGTGCCCGTGACGGCGCCGAGCGCGCGCACGCCGTAGTTGAAAGCCAGCACCGAGATGGCCGAAGGCACCACGCCCACGAAGAGCAGCGCATGCCACGACAGGCGCAGGCCTTCCATGCTCGGCACGGCGGACCAGCCGAGCAGCGAAGCGCCCACGGCCGCCGCGAGCAGCACGGGCCACGAGGCCAGCACCGTGAGCGCGGTGTACTCGATCACGTCGAGCTCCGGAAAGCGCGTGGTGCCGCGCGTGTACCAGACCCAGCCCAGCGTGCCGCCGAAGGCGATCGCGTCGCCGAGCAGCGTGCTCGCGCCGGCCGAAGAGCCCGCGCCGCCGGTCAGCAGGCCGGAGACCGTTGCCACGCCCAGCAGTGCCAGCGCGCTGGTCAGCAGGGTGGTGCGCGTGGGGCGCACGCCGTCGAGCAGCCACCGCACGATCTGCGTGGTCATGGGCGTGGTGGCGATGATGACCGCGCCATGCGAGGGCACCGAATGCGCCAGCCCCACCAGCAGCATCACGCTGAACACACCGAAGCCCGCGGCGCCGCGCAGCGCAAGCGGCCCCGCGTGCCGGCGCAGCTTGCGCCAGGGAGCCGCGCCGCGCGGCAATACCAGCAGCACGAAGAGCAGCGCCGACAGCGTGTAGCGGATCAGCGTGAACCACACGGGTTCGACATGGTGGAGCACGCCCTTGCTCACGAGGAACAGGGAGCCCCACCCGGAGGTGGCGAGCAGCAGCGCGGCGGTGCCGGCGATGCGTTGGCGACGGGACATGGGGAAACCAGCCTTTTCTTGCGATGAATCGATGTCCCGAGGATGGGTGCCCGACGCTCCGAATGCCATTCGCTTCTTTGGACAGGGGGCTCCAAAAAAGCGAACGGACCGGTCCGGCCCCGAAGCTCACAATCCGTTCCCATGGAGCTCTACCAACTGAAGACCTTCGTCGCCATCGCGCGCGAAGGCAGCCTGACGCGGGCCGCCGAGCGCGTGTTCACCAGCGCGCCGGCGGTGAGTGCCCAGCTCAAGGCGCTGGAAGACGAGCTCGGCGTGAAGCTGTTCGAACGCACGCCGCGCGGCATGTCGCTCACCGAGGCCGGCACCGGCCTGCTCGAGGAGGCCGAGCGCACGCTGGCCTCGGCGATGCGCATGCGCTCGGCGGCCGACCAGCTGCGGGGCGCGGCGCAGGGCGTGGTGCGCTTCGGCACGGTGGTCGATCCGGTCGCGCTGCGGCTGGGCGAGGTGCTGGTGAAGCTGGCGGAGCGGCACCCTCAGGTCGCGCTGCAGCTCAGGCAGGGCCTCTCGTACGAAACGCTTTCCGCCGTGCAGCGCGGCGATCTCGACTGCGCCTATGTGCTCAGCGACGGCGAGCGCATCGAAGGGCTGGAGCTGCACCGGCTCGGCGTCGTCGATCTCGTGGTGACGCTGCCGCCTCCGGTGGCCGAGGCGCATCCCGACCTCTCGCTCGACGAACTCACGAACCTGCCGTGGGTCGGCACGCCGCCTTCGTGCATCCTGCGCGTGCATCTCGAGAAGCTCTTCGCCGGCGCGGGCCGCGAATACCGACAGGGCCGCACGGCCGACGGCGAGAGCGCCATCCGCAGCATGGTCGCGAGCGGCATGGGCGCGGGGCTGATGCGGCTCGACCAGGCGGAGCAGGGCGAGCGCAACGGCGAGCTCGCGATCTGGAAAGGGTGGCGCTCGCACACATGGCTTTGCTGGGTTGCGCCGGCGGAGGGCAGGAGGGCCGTAGCGGTCGATGCGGTGCGCAGTGCCGTGATGGAAGCCTGGGCCTGAAACCGGTACGCGAAGAAGCCGGCGACACGCCACGCGTTGGTGCTGGTCGCGCCATCTCGCGATCGTTCTTAGGAGCTTCTTCTTAACAGGCATATCGAACGGCGTATTGCCCGCCCACCGAGCCGCCGATACCTTCGATGCGCGCCTCACCCGAGGCGCTATTCGCCTGGAAAACGGACAACCACATGGCTCATTCGATCTCCGCGCTTCGCCTCGTCGCAGGCTTGCGCTGGCAACAACTCCTGGCCGGCGCCGCACTGCTCGCGGCCGCTGCTTTTTCGTCGGCAGCAGAGCCCGCGAAAGATCACCCGCTGGTCGGCCGCTACGAAGGCTCCGTGATGGATGCCTTCCAGAGCAAGAACTACGACGAGGTCGGGCTCATCCGCGAACCCATCCAGACCTGGGGCGACCCCAGGCCCGCGCCCAACCGGCTGCAGGTGGCGGGCAAGGTATCGCTCTACTACTACCACCTGCCTGAAGGCCGCTCGCTGCTCGAGGTGCAGCGCAACTACGAGGCCAGCCTGAAGGCCAAGGGCTTCCAGATGCTGTTCTCCTGCGCGAGCAACGACGGCAGCTGCTACAGGAAGGACCCGGACCGCAGCGGCCCCAACACCGACGTCTCCGCGCTGGCCGATGCGGTCGACACGCCCGAGTGGCCCATGATCGGCCTGGGCCGCAACTACGTGAGCACCTATTTCGGCACCGGCGGTCGCTACCTGCTGGCCCAGTACGACAACCCGAACGGCGGCAAGGTGTACGCCAGCATCGCGCTGGCCGAAGGCAACTTCCGCGGCAACTTCGCCTTCGTGAAGGTGGTCGAGGCCAAGGCCATGGAGACCGGCAAGATCGTCTTCGTCGATGCCACGGCAATGCAGAAGAGCCTTGCCGAGAGCGGCCGCGTCAACCTCTACGGCATCCACTTCGATCTCGACAAGGACAACATCAAGCCCGACTCGCAACCCACGCTCGACGAGATCGCCAAGCTGATGCGCAACAACCCGCAGCTGCGCGTGCAGGTGGTGGGCCACACCGACGCGCAGGGCGAGGAAGGACACAACGCCGACCTGTCGCGCCGCCGCAGCGTGGCGGTCATCGCGGCGCTCGCGAAGACGGGGCTCGATGCGCGGCGCTTCAGCTCGCGCGGCGCGGGCTCGAAGGAGCCGGTGGCGCCCAACACCAGCGAGGACGGACGCGCGAAGAACAGGCGCGTGGAGCTGCTGCGGCTGTAGCAGGTCAGCCAGTCGTCAGGCTGCGAGCAAATTCCATGGATTGACGGGATGGCGGGCCGCGCCGTGGCCTGTCATCATTCGCGGCTGCATGAATCAAGACCAGAAGAATCCTCTTGCAGATCTGTTGAACCGCGCCAGGCAGGCCCTGGCGGACCCGGCGGGTGTTCTGCCCGCCACGGCGCCTGTCACCGGCGAGGCGGGCTGCGTGGTCTTCTTCGCCATCGGCGAAAGCGGCAGCCGGGCCCGCGTGGCCTCGGGCCGCGGCGGCGACATCGAAGCCGCATGGCGCGCCGCCGCCGATGCCGTCACCACGCAGGCCAGGCGAGCCGCGCAGCCGCCGCAGCGCCTGCGCGCCGAAGTGGTCGACAAGGTCGTGCCCATGAGCTGGGGCGAGCTGAAGGCGAGGCTCGCGCAGACAAAGCGCAACTACTTCAACGAGGGCATCGCCTTCGACACGCGCTTCGAGTTCGCGCTGCTCGCGCAGGAGATGCACGGCAGCGCGATCCTCTACAACGGCGACGTGGACCATGCCGAGCCCAACGCCGGCAACCTGCGCCTGCACACCAAGCGGCGCTTCGGCCGCGAGCTCGACTTTCCGGCGGACGATGCCGCGCCCGTCTGGTGCTTCACGACGCGGGCGGTCTACGTCGACGCGAAGGGCGCATGGCCCGTCACGGCAGAAGGGCAGGCGGCAGGCTTTCGCGAGCTGCGTGAATGGAACGCACAGCAGGTGCACGCACTGATCGACGACGCGGGCAACTACCTCGCCGAACAGGTCAAGCCCACGGGCGAATTCCACTACGGCTGGTTTCCCTGCTTCGACCGCACCATCCCCACCTACAACACGCTGCGCCACGCGAGCTCGACCTACGCGATGCTCGAGGCGTGGGAGCTCACGCGCAACGACGCGCTCAAGGCCGCCATCGACCGCTCGCTGGCCTTCCTCACCGGCACGCTGATCCGCCCGGCCAACCTGCCCGACGGCACGCGCGCGGCCTACCTGCTGGACATCGGCAGCGAGATCAAGCTCGGCGGCAATGCCGTGTGCCTGCTCGCACTGGTCAAGTACACCGAGCTCACGGGCGACGAGCGATACCTGCCGCTGCTGGAGCAGCTCGCGCTGGGCATCCGCCACATGCAGGACCCGGAGAGCGGCAGCTTCGTGCACGTGCTCAATGCGCCCGCGCTCGACGTGAAGGACAGGTTCCGCGTCATCTACTACGACGGCGAGGCCGCCTTCGGGCTGATGCGCCTGTACGGCCTCACGCGCGACGAGCGCTGGCTCGCGGTCGTCGAGAAGGCCTTCGAGCATTTCATTGCGGCCGAGCACTGGCGCGCGCACGACCATTGGCTGAGCTACTGCGTCAACGAGCTCACGCGCTACCGGCCCGAAGTGCGCTACTACCGGTTCGGCCTGCAGAACGTGTCGGGGTACCTCGACTTCGTGCTGGAACGCATCACCACCTTCCCCACGCTGCTGGAGCTGATGATGGCCGCGCGCGACATGGTGCTGCGGCTGGAGGTCGACCCCGAGCTGCGCCCGCTGCTGGAAGGGCTCGACCGCGACAGGTTCGACCGCGCGCTGGAGTACCGCGCGCGCTACCTCGCCAACGGCCATTTCTGGCCCGAGCTGGCGATGTTCTTCCGCAACCCCGCGCGCATCGCCGGCTCCTTCTTCATCAAGCACCACAGCTTCCGCGTGCGCATCGACGACGTGGAGCACTACCTCTCCGGCTACGTGGCCTACCACCGCATGCTGAAGGAGAACGAGGGCCGCGCGGCGGGCACCGGCACCGTCGCATGGGGCGGCGACGTGAACCTCGCGCGCCGCCAGCACTACCGGTTGAAGGAGCTCGGCGGCGCGCACAGGATGCTCGGCGATATCGCCGCGCTGCGCGAGGCCGACCTTCGCATCGTGAATCTCGAATGCGTGGTCGCCACCGTGGGCGAGCAGGGCGTGGACAAGGGCGAGGCCGGCCCTTACTACTATCGCGCGCGCCCCGAGATGCTCGCGGTGCTGACCGAGGCCGGCATCGGCATGGTCGCCACCGCCAACAACCACAGCGGTGACTACGGCCCCGAGGCGCTCATGGAGCAGCAGGCCCTGCTGCAGGTCGCGGGCATCGCCCATGCGGGCACCGGCCGCACGCCCGAGGCCGCGCTGCGCCCGGCCTTCCGGCGCGCGGGGGGCGTGCGCGTGGCGCTGTTCTCGCTCGACGCCACGCAGCCGAGCTTCGCCGCCACCGCCGAACGCGCGGGTGCCGCGTGGCTCCCGCTCGACGATCCCTCCGCATGGACCGCCACGCTCGCGCCGCGCATCGAGGCCGCGCGCCGCGAGGCCGACGTGGTGCTGGTGGCGGTGCATTGGGGCGCCAATCTCGAAACCGAGCCCACGCAGGCCGAGATCGCCGTCGGCCACGCCATCGTCGATGCCGGCGCGGACGCGGTGCTCGGCACCTCGGCGCACGTGCTGCAGGGCATCGAGATCCATCGCGGCCGGCCGATCCTGCACGACGCGGGCGACCTGCTGTTCGACTCGGTGCGCAACGACTTCGGCGACTCCGGCGTCTTCACGCTGGCGCTGAGCCCGCGCGGCGTGGAGGAAGTGACGTTCACGCCCATCGGCGTCGGCTTCGGTTTCTCGCGGCAACTCGAGGGCGACGAGGCGCAGGCGCTCGGCGAGCGCTTCGCCGCGCAATGCCGCGCGCTCGGTACCGAGATGGTTCCGCTGCCTGGCGGCCGTTGCGTCGCGAGGCTGTCGCCACCGGACCGGCAGGCGTTCCAGGCCGGCACCACAGACGCTGCCGCGCCAGCACAGCAGCCCGCGCCGGTCATCGCTGCGCTGTCCGCGCCAAGACCCGAATGGCTGGTCGACGCCGTGCCCGACGACGCGCGCATCGCGCCGCTGCAGATCGGCCCGCTGCGCCTCGTGGGCCTGCGCTGCACGCCGAAGCAGATCGTCGGGCGCCGCCTGCTGTGGGTCGAGTCGTTCTGGTCCGTCGACGAGCCCGTCGCCGCCGACCTGCGCGTGGGCTTCCGCGCGATGCCGATGCGCAGCAGCCGCATGCCGCCGTGGGGCGAGGGCATGGACCACGACCCCTGCGACTGGATGTGGCCCACCAGCCGCTGGGAGCCCGGCCGCATCTACCGCGACCGCTACGGCCTGCGGCCGCCGCGCGCGGGGCTGCTGGAAAGCGACGTGCTGCAGCTCGAGGTGAGCGTGCGCGGCGATCTTCCCGGCCTGCCGCCTCCGCGCCGCCTGCCGTTCTGGTGCGGCCTGCGCGTACCGGAGCTGCCCGTGCCCCTGCCCGAACGTCCCGCGCCCGTGCTCTCGGCCGACCGGCCCGGCGCGGCTGCGCACCCTGCGCCCGTGTGGACCGCCGAGGAGGTGCAGCGGGCCACCGGCGGGCGCTGGCTGGTCGAGCCGCCGGCGGGCTGGTACGCCAACTCGGTGGTGCGCGGCCCGGTGCACATGGGCGTGCTGCCGCAGCCGTCTCTTTTCGTCGCTTCCGACTACCGCACGCTGGCCGTTCACGAGAGCTACAGCAAGCCGGGCTCCGACAACTGGGACCGCCATCTCGAGCTGCCCCGCCTGCAGTTCACGCTGGCCGGCGCCGTCGTGGCCCGCACGGTGGAGGGGCTCGATCCGGCCTTTCCGCTGCTGCAGGCCGACGATCCGATCCGCGCCATGCTCGCCATGGGCGAGGCCGCGCGGGCGCGCTTCAAGGGCCTGGTGGTCGGCGTGACCGGCACGGTGGGCAAGTCGTCCACCATCGCTATGTTGCGCGACCTGCTGCCGGAGCGCGCGCGCGTTCACACCACCGTCTACAACTACAACTCGCGCGTCGGCGTGCCGGCCACGCTGGCGAACCTCGGGCCCGACGTGGACGTGTGCATCCTCGAAATGGCGCAGAGCGGCCTGTGGATGGACCGGGGCCCCATCTCGCTGATGGCCCGGCCGCATGTGGCCATCCTCACGGAGGTGGGGCTCTCGCAGACGCGGCAGGCACCGACGCTGGAGCTCACGGCTCAATACAAGTCGCGCATCTTTCTCGGGCTGGAGCCCGGCGGCGTGGCGATCGTGCCCGACCACATTCCCTGCCTGCGCCAGGTGGTGGAGGCGGCCGCGCGCACGGCGGGCGCGATCTGGGTGGTGGGCAGCGGGCCCGACGCCAACGTGCGCATGCTCGACGCCCGGCCCGAGCCCGGCGGCGGCTGCCGTGTGCGCGTTGCCGTGCCGGGGCGAACGCACGAGTACCTGTTCCCGGTCGAGAGCGCGGGGCTGGTGCGCAATTCGGTGCTCGCCTTCGCGGCGCTGCTGGCCATGGGCTTCGACGGCGAGGCCGCCTGCGCGCGCATGCCGCATGTGCGCCTGCCGGCCTCGGTGATGCAGGTGCGCGCGCTGCGCACGCTGGGCGGCGTGCAGGCCACGCTGATCGACGACAGCTGGAACGCGGAGGTCATGTCGATGCGCAACGCCATGGAGTTCGTGCGCACCTGGCAGCGTGCCGATGCCGGCCCGGTGCTGCGCAAGATCGGCGTGCTGGGGCGCATCGTCAATCTCGACAAGGACGCCGAGGCCATGCACCGCGGCCTGGCCGAGCCGCTGCTGGCCTCGGGCATCCAGCACCTCGTGACGCACGGCGCCGAGATGCGCTGGCTGCGCGAGGAAATGCCCGCCGAGCTGCTCGGCCCGCACTTCGACGATGCCGTGCAGCTCGCCAACTACCTCGGCACCTTCCTGCGCGACGGCGACCTCGTACTGGTGAAGGGCGACCGCGACCGTTCCGACTTCGGCAGCATCCCCGGGCTGCTGCAGCGGCTATGACGACGCCGGCCTTCCTTCGCCGTTGCGCGCGCGGCGCGCTCGTTCTGCTCGCGCTGGCGCAGGCGGCCTGCGCGCAGCGCACGGGGCCGGACGTGCCCCGCCTCTTCGCCGCCGGAAACGACGAGGTGCTGTACTGGAACCAGCCCGCCGACCGCAGCCGCTGCCCCGACCGCAACGGCTTCCTGTGGGTGCAGGCCGTCGAGGGACCGTCCTGCATCCGCTATTTCGCGAGCGACGACATCGACGGCGCACGCATCGCCATCGTGCAGTTCTCGGGCGACCGCGACGGCGTGATGGACCAGGCGCCCACGCGCATTCCCGAGAACACCGACGAGCTGCGCACGCTCGACGCGCAGCGCAGCCGCGACCGCGCGGGCGTGCCGTGGATCTTCATGGCACGGCCCGGCACCTACGGCTCGTCGGGCGACCACCGCAAGCGCCGCCAGCTGGTGGAGTTCCACGCGCTCGATGCCGCGCTCGACGCGCTCATGCAGCGCCACCGGCTGCAGCGCATCGTGATCGTCGGCCACAGCGGCGGCGCCACCGCGGGCGCCGCGCTGCTCACGATGGGGCGCACGCGCGTGGCCTGCGCGGTGCTCACTTCGGGTGCCTACGGCCTGCTGGAGCGCGCGCGCATGCTGGGCCGCTCGAAGGACGGCCGCACCGACACCACCGGCAGCACGCAGTTCTACGACCCGCTCGACCACGTGGGCGGCATCGCGCGCGATCCGTCGCGGCGCATCGTGCTGATCGGCAACCGCGAGGACCGCAACACGCCCTTCGTGCTGCAGGAGCGCTTTGCCGACGCGGTGACGAAAGCCGGCCACCGCATCGAGCTGCGCACCCATGCGGCCGAGCCGCCCGACTTTCACGACCTTAAGGACCGCATCGCGCTGCGCACCGCCTCGCAGTGCGCGCGCGAGGCGCTGTTTCCCTGAACCGCAGGAGACACATGAGCATCAGCAACGTCAACAGCATCACCTCGCGCGAGTTCGGCCGCATGCCCGACGGCCGCGCGGTCACCGAATACACGCTCGACAACGGCCGGGGCCTGAGCCTGAGTGCCATCAACCTCGGCGGCATCGTCACCGCGCTGCGCGTGCCCGATCGTCATTGGCGCAGCGCGAACATCGTGCTGGGACTGCCCACGCTGGCCGACTATCTCGGGCCGCATCCGCACCTGGGCACCATCGTCGGGCGATACGCCAACCGCATCGCGGGCGGGCGCTTCACGCTCGACGGAAAGGCGTACCAGCTGGGGCTGAACAACGGCCCGAACTCGCTGCACGGCGGAGCGACGGGTTTCGGCAAGCGCTACTGGGAGATCGCGCCGGTGCCGGCTCGGCAAGCCGGCGACGACGCCATCGCCATCGAACTGAGCTACACCAGCGCCGACGGGGAAGAGGGCTACCCGGGAGAGGTACGGCTGGTGGTGCGCTACACGCTGGGCACGAAGGCGAACACATGGCGCATCGACTACAGCGCCACCGCCGACAAACCCACGGTGCTGAACCTGAGCCATCACGACTACTTCAACCTCGCGGGCAGCGGTTCGGTGATGGACCACCGGCTGACCCTCGCCGCAAGCCGCTACTGCCCGGTGGACGCGACGCTGATCCCGCTGGGCATCGCCGAGGTGGCGGGCACACCCTTCGACTTTCGCGCGGCGACGCGCATCGGCGAGCGCATCCGCGAAGGCCACGAGCAGCTGCTGCGCGCGCACGGCTACGACCACAACTGGGTGCTCGACCGCGATCCGGCGCAGCAGGGGCTGGCGCTCGCGGCGCGGCTGGAGCACGAGGCCTCGGGCCGCGTGATGGAAGTGCACACCAGCGAGCCGGGCGTGCAGTTCTATTCGGGCAACTTCCTCGACGGCAGCCTGCTGGGCAGCGCGGGCGCGAGCCTGCGGCAGGGCGACGGGCTGTGCCTGGAGACGCAGCACTTCCCCGATTCGCCGAACCGGCCGGACTTTCCTTCAACAGTGCTGCGGCCGTCCGGGGTTTTCCGCAGCGCGACCGAGCATCGCTTCGGCATCGCCGGCTGAGTCTTCCGGCAGGGTGCCGAAGTCGGTCGCCGCGAATTCTGGCGACACGTGCACGGCCTCGCCGTCGCGCCGCAGCAGGCCGCGGCTTTCCATGTCGCGCATCGTCTTGTTGACCACCTCGCGAGAGAGGCCCGAGTACGAGGCGATCAGCGACTGCGAGATCCGCTTGTCATAGCCGCCCGCGGGAGCCGGCGCCAGCTCCGTGAGCTGGTAGAGCACGCGGCGCACCAGGTCTTCGGAGGGCAGCGTCGTCACGCGCCGCATCTGGCCGCGCAGCATGCTCATGCGCTTCATGGCCAGGCCCAGCAGCGCCATCGCGACGGCGGGATGCCTCACGCACAGCTCGCGCATTGCGCGGATGGGCACGAGATACACCGACGAAGGCAGCGCCGCCACCAGCGCCTGGGACGAGGTGTAGCGGTCTTCCCGGATCGACAGGTCGAAGAAGAAATCGTCCCGGCGGATGAACTCGCTCGTGAACTCCGCGTCGGGGTCGCGCCCCGGCGCGGCCACCCGCAGCAGGCCGCTGGCCACGCAGTAGATGCTGTCCGTGGGCTCGTCGATGCGCAGCACGGTCTGGTTGCGCTTGAAGTAGCGAAGCTGGCTCTGGCGGGCGAGCGCCTCCCGCTCCGCCGCCGGCAGGCCGGCTGTCAGGGGATGCAGATACATGCCGCGGATGATTCGCGAAGGCGCCCCGCCCGTCTTCTCAATGCGCGCAGGCGCCCTGATTTATTGGTACTTCTGTTTTCG
Source organism: Variovorax gossypii (assembly GCF_003965815.1). GTDB lineage: Bacteria > Pseudomonadota > Gammaproteobacteria > Burkholderiales > Burkholderiaceae_C > Variovorax > Variovorax gossypii. The sequence continues at coordinate 474,701 of NZ_RXOE01000002.1, forward strand.
AAAGTACGGCGCCGCAGGCGTCACCCGCCCTGCGCCGCCGCCGCCCGCGCGTCGCGCGGCGTCATGGCGTAGGCCGCGCGGAACACCCGGTAGAAGGTGGCGATGCTGTCGAAGCCGCAGAGATAGGCGATGTCGGTGACGGAGCGCTCCGGCGCCTCGGCCAGCATCCTGGAGGCGTCGGCGAGCCGCATGGACGTGAGCGTGCGCGCGAAGGACAGCCCCGTGGGCTCGAACAGCACGTGCACCTGGCGCAGCGAGATGCCCAGTTCGCGGGCGACCCTGGCCGGCGAAAGCTCGGGCAGCCGCAGGTCGCGCGCCAGGATCTCGCGCGCCGCATGCAGGAAGCCCGAGCGCAGCGCGGCGCGGCTTTCCGGCAGGCCCGGTGCCAGGCGCCCGCGCGCCAGCAGCGCCAGCCGGGCGGCGTGGGCGACTTCGGTCTCGGCGCCAGGAATGTCCGCCGGGTGCTGCGTGAGCGCCTGGAACTGCGCCATCAGCGGCCGCAGGAAGGGCGCGGCGCGGTCCAGGGGTTCGGCGAACAGGTCGTCGGCCCGCGCGCCGAGCAGCAGCTCGGGCGTCAGCGGGATCCGCATCATGCGGAAGTCGAAGCCGTCGGTGCGCACCGGCGTGCCGGCGTAGGGCAGGTCGGAGTGATTGACGACGAGGTCGCCCTCGCGTATCTGCAGGCCGGAAGCCCGGTCGGTGTTCATCAGCCCCGGCCCGCGCACCTGCAGGCCGATGCACAGGCTCTGGCTGGCGACCCGCGCGATGTCGGCGCGGGTGCGGCTGATCTGATAGGACGAGGCGCTCATGTTCGAGACAGTCGCGCCGCCAACCGGAACGGCGTGGAAGCGGCCCTGGAAATCGGGCCGGCGCTCGCGCGGCAGTTCGATCGTGACGCCGAACATGTGCCGCCCGCGAACCTCGCACCAGTGGTCGAAGCGGTCCCGCGGGTGGATGTCGTCGGTCGAGAAGTTCAGCATGGCCATCGGCGTCGGAAAGTCCGAATGTCCGACAACTGCGCGCATCCTGCGCGCTTGCGGGCGCTACGTCCCTCGACGGCCGTGGGATTTAGCCCGCGAACAGCGCCGCCGGCACGCCGGGGCTGTCGATGCGCACCCTGAAGAGCCCTCCGGCCAGCGGCTCGGCGGCCTGCTGCTCGGGCGTGAGGCTGTTGCGGGCGGTCGTGATGTAGAGCGTGCGCAGGTCGGCGTCGCCGAAGGCGCAGTCGGTGACGTGGCTCGCGGGTATGGCGATGCGGCACAACTCGGCCGCGCTCACCGGGTCGTGGCAGGTGACGCAGGAGCCGCCCCAGTGCGCGATCCAGAGCCGGCCGGCGGCGTCGGTGGTCATGCCGTCCGGCAGTCCGTCGGGCTTGGGGAAGCGATGCCATACGCGGCGGTTCGACACGGTGCCGGCTTCCATGTCGAAGTCGTAGGCATACAGGTTGTCGAGCACCGTGTTGTTGAAATACATGGTGCGGCCGTCGGCCGACCAGGTCGGGCCGTTGGTCACCTCGAAGCCGTCGTCGTGCTTCGTGCAGCGGCCGTCGGCGTCGTAGCGGTAGAGCGCGCCGGTGGGCGCCTTGCAGTCGAAGTCCATGCTGCCGGCCCAGAAGCGGCCGCGGGCATCGCACTTGCCGTCGTTGAAGCGGTTGCCGGTGCGCTCGGGCTCGGGCTGGTGCAGGTAGCGCGGCTTCGCTTCGTTGCCGGGCGCGGTGGTGTCGAACAGCGCGAAGCCGCGGCGCAGCGTGATGAAGAGGCCCGGTGCCGAGGCGCGCTCGGCGATGGCGGTGATCTCCTCGTCGAAGGTCCAGGTGCGCTGCGCGCCGGTGGCGGGGTCGTAGCGGAAGAGGCGCGGCGTGAGGATGTCGATCCAGTACAGCGCCTGCTCGCGCTGCGACCACAACGTGCCTTCGCCGAGGTTGGCGCCGGCGGGCCAGATGCATTCGGCTTCGCCGATGACGGCAGGGGAGGAGAGGGGAGAGGGAACGGGGCTTGTCTCTTTGCTCATTGGTCTTGTTTCCTGTTCGTGTCTTCTTGACGCGGCGGATCGTATCAAGGCATATTGATAACGGAAATTAAAAATCCATGCATTGATCGATATGCATATTGCAATGTCAGATGCAGGGCACTCCGGAGACTTTTCTTGAATTCCCCCCAGCTTTCCATCCATCCCAGCCTGGCGGGCCGCACGGTGTTCGTCACTGGCGGCGGCAGCGGCATCGGCGCGGCCATCGTGTCCGCCTTCGCGACCCAGGGCGCGCGCGTGGCCTTCGTCGACATCGCCGAGGGCGCCAGCGCGGCACTCGCACGGCAGATCGAAGAGGCCGGCCATGCGGCGCCGTGGTGGCGCGCCTGCGACGTGCGCGACATCGCCTCGCTGCAGAAGGCCATTGCCGATGCCGCCGCCGAACTCGGCGACTTCGCGGTGCTGGTCAACAACGTGGCCAGCGACGACCGCCACACGCTCGAATCGGTCACGCCCGACTACTACGACAACCGCATGGCCATCAACGAGCGGCCCGCGCTCTTCGCGATCCAGTCGGTGGTGCCGGGCATGAAGCGACTGGGCTTCGGCTCGGTGGTCAACCTGGGCTCCACGGGCTGGCAGACCAAGGGCTCGGGCTATCCCTGCTACGCGATCGCCAAGTCGTCGGTGAACGGCCTCACGCGCGGGCTCGCGGTGGAACTGGGCCGCGACCGCATCCGCATCAACACCGTTTCTCCCGGCTGGGTGATGACCGAGCGGCAGGTCAAGCTCTGGCTCGACGATGAGGGCGAGCAGGCGCTCAAGCGCAACCAGTGCCTGCCCGACAAGCTGATGCCGGAAGACATCGCGCGCATGGTGCTGTTCCTGGCGTCGGACGACGCGAAGATGTGCACCGCGCAGGAGTTCACCGTCGACGCCGGCTGGACCTGACCAGGTCCGCGGATCGATCCGGTCAGTCGATCTCGAGCTTGCGTCCGTAGACGCTCATGCTCGCGGTCTTCAGCGCCTTCATCATCACCTTCGCCGCCGGCGACAGCAGCCGGTCGGTGCGCGTGATGATGCCGAAGGCGTCCATGTGGCAGGGCATGTCCAGCGGCAGCAGCGACACGATGCCGTGCGATGCGTAGTAGCGCGCCACGTCGGTCGCCAGCACCGCCACCATGTCGCTCTGCTGCAGCATGCGCGTGATGAAGAGCAGGGCCGAGCTCTCGATGGTGTTGCTCGGCGGCGCGAGGCCTTCCTCCTGGAACATCAGCTCGAAGCGGTGGCGCAGCACGCTGCCCGCGGGCGGCACGATCCAGCCGGCGCTCACCACGTCGCGCAGCGTGAGGCCGCTCACGCCCAGGAGCGGATGGCCGGGGCGCACCAGCGCGCACACCGGCTCCTCGCTCAGGGCCTCGTAGCGCAGCTGCGACTTGTCGTGCTCGGCGAAAAGGCGCGCCACGAGGATGTCGAGCTTGCCCTGCTCCAGCCGCTCGATCAGCACCGGGCTGGTCTCGATCTCCAGCGACACGCGCAGGTCGGGCTGCTCGCGCTTCACCATCGCCACGGCCGGCGGCATCAGCGTGAGGCCGGGCGCGGTGATGGCGCCCACGCTCACCTGGCCGAAGCGGCCTGCCTTGAGCGCGGTGAGCTCGTCGTGCGCCTGGTTCAGGCTCGCGAGCGCCACGCGGGCGTGGCGGATCATGGTCTCGCCGTACCAGGTCGCCCGCATGCCGCGCGGCAGGCGCTCGAACAGCGGCACCTCCAGCACGTCCTCCAGGTCCTTCAGCAGCTTGGACGCGGCCGGCTGCGTCATGTTGAGCACCTGCGCCGCGCGATGGATGTTGCCCTCCTCGGCCAGGGCCACGAGCAGCAGCAGCTGGCGGGTCTTGAGGCGGGCGCGGATGAACCAGTGGTTGTAGTTGGTCATGTCTCTGGAGCTTGAAACAAAGGACTGATCGGGTTTTCCAGAATCCGGCGATCGATATCCATTTTGCTTAAAAAACGATTGGATCGATATCAAATCTATACATAGACTGCCGGCACTTCAAGAACAACAGAGACAAGGTCCACGCCCCGGTGATCCATGGCGAGATCCATCAGAACGTGCGGCTCTACATCAACGGCCGCTGGGAAACCAGCGCGACCACCGGTGTGAGCGCCAATCCCTCGGACACCAGCGAAGTGGTGGCCGAGTACGCACGTGCCGATCGCCGCCAGGCCGAAGCCGCCATCCGCGCCGCCACCGAGGCCTTTCCCCACTGGAGCCACAGCACGCCGCAGCGGCGCGCCGACGTGCTCGACCGCATCGGCACCGAGCTGCTCGCACGCAAGGACGACCTGGGCCTGCTGCTGGCGCGCGAGGAGGGCAAGACGCTGGCCGAGGCGGTGGCCGAAGTGGCCCGCTCGGGCCAGATATTCAAGTTCTTCGCCGGTGAAGCATTGCGCGGCGGCGGTGGCGAGAACGTGGCCTCGGTGCGCGCGGGCGTGCAGGTCGACGTCACGCGCGAGCCGGTCGGCGTGGTGGGGCTCATCACGCCGTGGAACTCGCCTTTCGTCGTTCCCGCGTGGAAGATCGCTCCCGCGCTGGCCCACGGCAACAGCGTGGTTTTCAAGCCGGCCGAGCTGGTGTCGGCCTGCGGCTGGGCGCTGGCCGAGATCATCAGCCGCGCCGCGCTGCCGGCCGGTGCCTTCAACCTCGTGATGGGCAGCGGCCGCGAGGTGGGGCAGGCGCTGGTCGACAGCCCGCTGGTCGATGCGCTGAGCTTCACGGGCTCGATGGCGAACGGCGAGCGCATCCTGCAGGCGGCGGCCGCGCGGCGCGCCAAGGTGCAGCTGGAGACCGGCGGCAAGAACGCGCTGGTGGTGCTGGCCGATGCCGACCTCGACCGCGCCGTCGACTGCGCGGTGCAGGGCGCCTACTTCTCCGCCGGCCAGCGCTGCACCGCGTCGAGCCGGCTCATCGTGGAATCGGCGGTGCACGACGCCTTCGTGGCGAAGCTGCGCCAGCGCCTGAAGACGCTGAAGATCGGCCACGCGCTGGAGCGCGGCGTCGACATCGGCCCGGTGGTCGACGAAGAGCGCCTCGCGCAGGACCTCGCGTGGGTCGACGTGGCGCGCGAGGAAGGTGCCGAGCACGTGTGGGGCGGCGAGGCGCTGGAGCGCGCCACCGCCGGCCACTACATCAGCCCCGCGCTGTTCCTCGCCAAGCCCTCGCACCGCATCGCGCGCGAGGAGATCTTCGGGCCGCTGGCCTGCGTGCTGCGCGCCGACGACTACGACGAGGCGCTGGCGCTGTGCAACGACACGCCCTTCGGCCTGTGCGCGGGCATCTGCACCAATTCGCTGAAGCACGCGATGCATTTCAGGCGCCATGCCGTGGTCGGCATGACGATGGTCAATCTGCCGACCGCGGGGGTGGACTTCCACGTGCCCTTCGGCGGCCGCAAGGGGTCGGGCTACGGGCCGCGCGAACAAGGGCGCCACGCCGCGGAGTTCTACACGACGGTGAAGACCGGCTACATGCTGGCCTGACCGGACGGGGTTTCAGCACGTCAACCGCCAACGCCAACCGGCAAATCCTCGGAATCATCAAGAAGGAGACATCCCATGACCATGAATCGCCGCACCCTCAACACCGCCCTGGCCGCAGCCGCGCTCGGCGGACTGCTGCCCGCCTCCGTGCTCGCGCAGAAGAAACTCGTGCTCGGCTTCGCCCAGGTGGGCGCGGAGAGCGAATGGCGCACCGCCAACACCGAGTCGATCAAGTCTTCCGCCAAGGAGGCTGGCATCGAGCTGAAGTTCTCCGACGCGCAGCAGAAGCAGGAAAACCAGATCAAGGCCATCCGCTCGTACATCGCGCAGAAGGTCGACGTGATCGCTTTCTCGCCCGTGGTCGAGTCGGGCTGGGAGACCGTGCTGCGCGAAGCGAAGGCCGCGAAGATCCCGGTGGTGCTGACGGACCGCTCCGTCAACACCAAGGACGACTCGCTCTACGTGACCTTCATGGGCTCCGACTTCACCGAGGAAGGCCGCAAGGCCGGCCGCTGGCTGGTCGAGAAGATGAAGGACCAGAAGGGCGAGGTGAACATCGTCGAGCTGCAGGGCACCGTGGGCTCGGCGCCGGCCATCGACCGCAAGAAGGGCTTCGAGGAAATCATCAAGGCCGACCCGAAGTTCAAGATCATCCGCTCGCAGACCGGCGACTTCACGCGCGCCAAGGGCAAGGAAGTGATGGAAGCCTTCCTGAAGGCCGAGGGCAAGAAGATCAATGTGCTCTACGCGCACAACGACGACATGGCCATCGGCGCGATCCAGGCCATCGAGGAAGCGGGCCTGAAGCCGGCGAAGGACATCGTGATCATCTCCATCGACGGCGTGAAGGGCGCCTTCGAGGCAATGATCGCCGGCAAGCTCAACGTGTCGGTCGAGTGCAGCCCGCTGCTCGGGCCCCAGCTCATGCAGGCCGTGAAGGACATCAAGGACGGCAAGACGCTGCCCAAGCGCATCGTGACCGTGGAGAGCATCTTCCCGATGGAAGTCGCCGCCAAGGAATTCCCCAATCGCAGATATTGAGTACTCCCCCAGGCTTCGCGCACTTCGTGTCGCTTCGCCAACCCCCTCGCCGGGGGCAACACCAGCGGCCCGGCAAAGCCGGTTCCGCGGTGTTCCCTGAAAGACCTGCCCTTATTGAAAGACGGAGTTCCTAGCACCATGAAACGCAATTTCCTCAAGGCCTCGCTCGCGGGCATCGCACTGGCCATCGTCGGCTTCACGCCGCTGGCCAACGCGCAGGACAAGGGCCTGATCGCCATCTCCATGCCGACCAAGTCGTCGGCGCGCTGGATCGCCGACGGCGCCAACATGGTCAAGTACTTCAAGGACAAGGGCTACAAGACCGACCTGCAGTACGCGGACGACGACATCCCGAACCAGCTCGCGCAGATCGAGAACATGGTGACCAAGGGCTCCAAGGTGCTGGTCATCGCGGCCATCGACGGCACCACGCTGTCCGACGTGCTGCAGAAGGCTGCCGACAAGGGCGTGAAGGTCATCGCGTACGACCGGCTCATCAAGGGCTCGAAGAACGTCGACTACTACGCCACCTTCGACAACTTCCAGGTCGGCGTGCTGCAGGCGCAGTCGATCGAGTCGGCGCTGGGGCTGAAGAGCGGCAAGGGCCCGTTCAACATCGAACTCTTCGGCGGCTCGCCCGACGACAACAACGCCTTCTTCTTCTACAACGGCGCGATGTCGGTGCTCGACCCCTACATCAAGAGCGGCAAGCTGGTGGTGCGCAGCAAGCAGATGGGCATGGACAAGGTCGGCACGCTGCGCTGGGACGGCGCGGTGGCGCAGGCGCGCATGGACAACCTGCTGTCGGCCTTCTACACCAAGGACCGCGTCGACGCGGTGCTGTCGCCGTACGACGGGCTTTCGATCGGCATCCTGTCCTCGCTCAAGGGCGTGGGCTACGGCTCGGGCTCGCAGCCGATGCCTGTGGTGTCGGGGCAGGACGCGGAGATTCCGTCGGTGAAGTCGATCCTGCGCAAGGAGCAGAGCTCGACCGTGTTCAAGGACACGCGCGAGCTGGCCAAGGTGACGGTGTCCATGGTGGACGCGATGCTCTCGGGCAAGACGCCCGAGGTGAACGACACCAAGACCTACAACAACGGCATCAAGGTCGTGCCCTCGTACCTGCTGAAGCCGGTGAGCGTGGACGCGTCGAACTGGAAGACGGTGCTGGTCGACAGCGGCTACTACAAGGAAAGCCAGATCAAGTGAGCGTCGACGGTCGCACAGCCGATGCCGCCATCCTCGAGATGCGCGGCATCACCAAGACGTTTCCCGGCGTGAAGGCGCTGAGCAACGTCAACCTCAGCGTGCGCGCGGGGGAGATCCACGCGGTGGTCGGCGAGAACGGCGCGGGCAAGTCGACGCTCATGAAAGTGCTGAGCGGCGTCTACCCGTGCGACTCGTACACCGGCGAGATCTTCTTCGAGGGCGAGGAGCGCCGCTTCGGGGGCATCGCCGACAGCGAGAAGCTCGGCATCATCATCATCCACCAGGAGCTGGCGCTGGTGCCGCTGCTGTCCATCGCGGAGAACATCTTCCTGGGCAACGAGATCGCCAGCGGCGGCGTGATCGACTGGTTCGCCGCCTATGCGAGGACGCGCGAGCTGCTCGCCAAGGTGGGCCTGAAGGAGCCGCCGACCACGCTGGTGACCGACCTGGGCGTGGGCAAGCAGCAGCTGGTGGAAATAGCGAAGGCGCTGGCCAAGGAGGTGAAGCTGCTGATCCTCGACGAGCCCACCGCCAGCCTCAACGAGAACGACAGCGACGCGCTGCTGATGCTGCTGCTGGAACTCAAGCGCCAGGGCATCGCTTCGATCCTCATCTCGCACAAGCTCAACGAGATCGCCAAGGTGGCCGACTCCATCACCGTGCTGCGCGACGGCGCGACGGTGGAGACCATGGACTGCCGCGGCCAGCCCATCAGCGAGGATCGCATCATCCGCGGCATGGTCGGGCGCGACATGGCGCACCGCTACCCGCAGCGCGACCCGAAGATCGGCGAGACCGTGTTCGAGGTGCGCGACTGGCGCGTGCATCACGCGCTGCACGCCGATCGGGAGCAGATCAAGGGCGTGAGCCTGAACGTGCGCCAGGGCGAGATCGTCGGCATCGCGGGCCTCATGGGCGCGGGCCGCACCGAGCTGGCCATGAGCGTCTTCGGCCGCTCCTACGGCCAGCGCATCAGCGGCTCGGTGTTCATGCATGGCAAGCAGGTGGACGTGAGCACGGTGCGCAAGGCCATCGACCACGGCATCGCCTACGTCACGGAAGACCGCAAGGGCCTCGGGCTGGTGCTCGAGGAAGACATCCGCAAGAACATCAGCCTCGCGAACCTGGATGCGATCGCCGACAGATCGGTGATCGACAACGGGCGCGAGTTCAAGGTGGCCAATGAGTACCGCAAGGCGCTCAACATCCGCTGCTCGGGCATCGAGCAGCTGGTGGTCAACCTTTCAGGCGGAAACCAGCAGAAGGTGGTGTTGAGCAAGTGGCTCTTCACCAGGCCCGAGCTGCTGATCCTCGACGAGCCCACGCGCGGCATCGACGTGGGTGCCAAGTACGAGATCTACACCATCATCGACAGGCTTGCCGGCGAGGGCAAGGGCATTCTCATGATTTCTTCGGAACTGCCGGAGCTGCTCGGCATGTGCGACCGCATCTACGTGATGAACGAGGGGCGCTTCGTCGCCGAGTTTCCGGCTGCGCAAGCTTCGCAGGAGCGCATCATGCACGCCATCGTGAGTTCAGGGAGTTCCGTTCATGTCGCAGCCTGAAGTCAACGCGGTGAAAGCCGCCGTTCCCGCGGCGGAGGGCGCATCGGCGAAGCTGCATGCCGGCTTCCTGAAGAACAACCTGCGCGAATACGGCATGCTGATCTCGCTGGTCGCGATCATGGTGCTGTTCCAGGTGCTGACCGACGGCACGCTGCTGCGGCCGCTGAACCTCACCAACCTGCTGCTGCAGAACAGCTACGTGGTCATTATGGCGCTGGGCATGCTGCTGGTGATCGTGGCCGGCCACATCGACCTGTCGGTGGGCTCGGTGTGCGGCTTCATCGGCGCGCTGGCGGCGGTGCTGATGGTGGAGTACGACTGGCACTTCGTGCCGACGGCGCTGGTGAGCATCCTCGCGGGCGCGGTCATCGGCGCGGCGCAGGGCTGGTTCGTGGCGTTCCGCAAGATCCCGTCGTTCATCGTCACGCTCGCGGGCATGCTGGTGTTCAAGGGGCTCACGCTGGCGCTGCTGGCGGGGCAGTCGGTGGGGCCGTTCCCGGTGGAGTTCCAGCGGCTGAGCTCGGGCTTCATTCCCGATCCGCTGGGCGGCGACACGCTGCGCACCACTTCGTTGATCGTCGGCGCGCTGGCCGCGGCGGCGCTGGTGTTCTTCAAGCTGCGCGGACGCGCCAGGCTGGCGGCGCACGGCATGGAGCAGGAACCTTACGCCTTCTTCCTCGTGAAGAACCTGTTCTTCGCGGCCATCATCCTGTTCTTCAGCTACCTGCTGTCCACCTACAAGGGCCTGCCCAACGTGCTGATCGTGATGGCGGTGCTGATCGTGGTGTACGACTTCGTCACCAACCGCACCACCGTCGGCCGGCGCATCTATGCGCTGGGCGGCAACGAGAAGGCGGCGCGGCTTTCGGGCGTGAAGACGCAGCGGCTGGCCTTCCTCACCTTCGTGAACATGGGGGCGCTGGCGGCGCTGGCGGGCCTGGTGTTCGCTGCGCGGCTCAACACGGCAACGCCCAAGGCCGGCCTGGGCTTCGAGCTCGACGTGATCGCGGCCTGCTTCATCGGCGGCGCATCCGCTTCGGGCGGCGTGGGCCGCGTGATGGGCGCGGTGATCGGCGCCTTCATCATGGGCGTGATGAACAACGGCATGTCGATCCTGGGCATCGGCATCGACTACCAGCAGGTCATCAAGGGGCTTGTGCTGCTGGCGGCGGTTTTCATCGACGTCTACAACAAGAACAAGTAACGGGCAGCGGCACGACATGGCAGAAGACGGAAGCACCGCCGGCCCCGTACTCCAGCTCAGGGGCATCCACAAGCAGTTCGGCGGCATTCCGGTGCTGCGCGACGTTCGGCTCGACCTGCATCCGGGCGAGATCCACGCGCTCATGGGGCAGAACGGCGCCGGCAAGTCGACGTTGATCAAGGTGCTGACAGGCGTGCTGCCGTCCAGCGGCGGCGAGATGCTGCTAGAAGGCCGGCCGATCCGCCCGCACTCGCCGCTGGAGGCGCAGAAGCTGGGCATCAGCACGGTCTACCAGGAAGTGAACCTGTGCCCGAACCTCTCGGTGGCGGAGAACGTGTTCGCCGGGCGCTATCCGCGCAAGGGCGCGGCGCAGGGCTTTCGCATCGACTGGGCGGCGGTGAACCGGCGCGCCGAGGAGCTGCTGGCGCGCATCGGCCTCGACATCGACGTGACGCGGTTGCTGTCGAGCTACTCGGTGGCGGTGCAGCAGATGGTGGCCATTGCGCGTGCGCTGGGCGTTTCGTCGAAGGTGCTGATCCTCGACGAGCCGACCTCCAGCCTCGACGACGACGAGGTGGAAAAGCTGTTCGAGGTGCTGCGCAGATTGCGCGGCGAGGGGCTGGCCATCGTCTTCGTGACGCACTTCCTCAACCAGATGTATGCGGTGTCGGACCGCATCACCGTGCTGCGCAATGGCGCATGGATCGGCGAGTGGCGCGCGGCCGATCTCGGGCCGCAGGCGCTGATCGCCGCGATGCTGGGCCGCGAGCTGGCGGCGCAGTCCGCGCGGCCGGCAGCCTTGCCCGCGTTCGACGAGGCCGCGCCCGCGCTGCTGCAGATCGAGGGGCTGGGGCAGGCGGGCCAGCTGCAGGCGACCGACCTGCGCGTGCGCGCGGGCGAGGTCGTCGGCATTGCGGGGTTGCTCGGTGCGGGCCGCACGGAGCTCGCGCGGCTGCTGTTCGGGCTGGAGACGCCGGATCGCGGCGTGCTCAAGGTCGACGGCCGCAGCGTCTCTTTCTCGAACCCGGCCGATGCGATCCGCGAAGGCCTGGCGCTGTGTCCCGAGGAGCGCAAGACGGACGGCATCGTCGCCGAGCTGTCGGTGCGCGAGAACATCGCGCTGGCCTTGCAGGCACGGCTGGGCACCAGGCGCTTTCTCTCGCATGCCGAGCAGACGGCGATGGCGGAGAAGTTCGTCGCGTCGCTGGGCATCAAGACCGCGAGCGTCGAGACGCCCATCGGCCTGCTGTCGGGCGGCAACCAGCAGAAGGCCATGATCGCGCGCTGGCTCGCGACCGAGCCGCGCCTGCTGATCCTCGACGAGCCCACGCGCGGCATCGACGTGGCAGCCAAGCAGGAGATCATGGAAGAGATCCTGCGGCTCGCGAAGGCCGGCATGGCGGTGATCTTCATCTCCTCGGAGATGAGCGAGGTGGTGCGCGTGGCGCATCGCATCGTGGTGCTGCGCGACAGGAAGAAGGTGGGCGAGCTGCCGGGCGGCTCGACCGAGGACGAGGTCTGCGAAATGATCGCCGCGGCATGACGAACCCGAAGAAGAACCTTTTCTCGGCGGCGATGCATCACCGCCTCGCGTGGCCGATCGTCACGCTGGTGCTGCTGCTCGCGGTGAATACCGCATTCAATCCGAGCTTTCTGCACCTGGAGTGGCGCGAAGGCCACCTGTACGGCAGCCTCGTCGACATCCTGAACCGCGCGGCGCCGCTGGTGCTGGTGTCGCTGGGCATGACGCTCGTGATCGCCACGCGCGGCATCGACATCTCGGTGGGCGCCGTGGTCGCCATCGCCGCGGCGCTTGCGGCCTGGATGATCGGCGGCTCGGTGTCCAGCGACACGAGCCGCTTTCCGATGCCGCTCGCGATCCTCGCGGCCATCGGCATCGCACTCGTGTGCGGGCTGTGGAACGGCCTGCTGGTGGCGAAGGTGGGCATGCAGCCGATCATCGCGACGCTGATCCTGATGGTGGCGGGGCGCGGCATCGCGCAGCTGATCGCCGACGGGCAGATCATCACCATCTACTACAAGCCCTTCTTCTTCCTCGGCAGCGGCTACCTGCTGGGCCTGCCGTTCTCGCTGTTCATCGTGGCGGCGGTGTTCGCGCTGCTGTACCTGGCGATCACGCGCACGGCGCTCGGGCTGTTCATCCAGGCGGTGGGCATCAACCCGACGGCGGCGCGCGTGGCGGGCGTGCAGGCGCGGCGGCTGATCGTCGGCGCTTATGCGTTCTGCGGCGCCTGCGCGGGCGTGGCGGGGCTGCTGATCAGCTCCAACGTGAAGAGCGCGGACGGCAACAACGCGGGCCAGCTCATCGAGCTCGACGCGATCCTCGCGGTGACGCTGGGCGGCACGGCACTGACGGGCGGACGCTTCAGCCTCGTGGGCAGCGTGATCGGCGCGCTGATCATCCAGACGCTGACCTACGCGATCTACTCGCTGGGCGTGCCGCCCGAGATCAACCTCGTGGTGAAGGCGGGCGTGGTGTTCGTGGTGATGCTGCTGCAGTCGCCGGAGTTCAGGTCGCAGGTGCGTGCGCTGGTTCAGCGGCCTGTGCATGAAGGAGCGAAGGTATGAGCGCGGTGATCGACGCTGCACCCTCACCCCAGCCCTCTCCGGTTCGCGGAAAAGGGGGCGGGAGAGGGGGCAAGAGGGGTCTCAACCCGAAGTACCTGCCGCTGGTCGCGACCATCTCGCTCTTCGTGCTGGTGGCGACGCTGGGTTCGGTCTTCTACGACGGCTTCTTCTCGGCGCAGGTGTTCCTCAATCTGCTGATCGACAACGCCTTCCTCATCGTCGTGGCGGTGGGCATGACCTTCGTGATCCTCTCGGGCGGCATCGACCTGTCGGTTGGCTCGGTGATCGCGCTCACCACGATGGTGTCGGCCTCGCTGGTCGAGAAGCACGGCTGGAGCCCGGGCATAGTGATTCCGCTGGTGCTTGCGATGGGCACGGCATTCGGCGCGTTCATGGGCGTGCTCATCGAGCGCTTCAGGCTGCAGCCCTTCATCGTCACGCTGGCGGGCATGTTCCTGGCGCGCGGGCTTTGCTATCTGATCAGCATCGATTCGATCAGCATCACCAACGAGTTCTACTCGGAGGTCTCGCAGATCCGCATCCCGGTGTGGGGCGAGGCCTCGGTGTCGATCAGCGCGGTGATCGCCATCGTGGTGCTGCTGGCGGCGATCTTCATTGCGCACTGCACGTCGTTCGGCCGCGCGGTGTACGCCATCGGCGGCAGCGAGCAGTCGGCGATCCTGATGGGCCTGCCGGTGCGCCGCACGCTCATCGGCGTGTACACGCTCTCGGGCTTCTGCTCGGCGCTGGCGGGCGTGATCTTCACCTTCTACATGCTCTCGGGCTACGGCCTGCACGCGATGGGGCTGGAGCTCGACGCCATCGCGGCGGTGGTGATCGGCGGCACGCTGCTCACCGGCGGCGTGGGCTACGTGGCGGGCACGCTCTTCGGCGTGCTGATGCTCGGGATCATCCAGACGCTCATTTCCTTCGACGGCACGCTGAGCTCGTGGTGGACGCGCATCGTCGTGGGCGCTCTGCTCTTCGTGTTCTGCCTGCTGCAACGCTTCTTCACCTCGCGCGCCCCACGGCGCTGACTGGCTCTACAAAAAATGACGACAAGGAAACTGCGCTCGACCGAATGGTTCGGTTCGGCCGACAAGAACGGCTTCATGTACCGAAGCTGGATGAAGAACCAGGGAATTCCCGATCACGAATTCGACGGCCGGCCGATCATCGGCATCTGCAACACCTGGTCTGAGCTCACGCCGTGCAACGCGCACTTCCGCAAGATCGCCGAGCACGTGAAGCGCGGCATCTCGGAGGCGGGCGGCTTTCCGGTGGAGTTTCCGGTGTTCTCCAACGGCGAATCGAACCTGCGGCCCACCGCGATGCTCACGCGCAACCTCGCGAGCATGGACGTGGAAGAAGCGATTCGCGGCAACCCGGTCGACGCGGTGGTGCTGCTCACCGGCTGCGACAAGACCACGCCTGCGCTGCTGATGGGCGCGGCGAGCTGCGACATCCCGGCCATCGTGGTCACGGGCGGGCCGATGCTCAACGGCAAGCTCGAGGGCAAGAACATCGGCTCGGGCACGGCCGTGTGGCAGCTGCACGAATCGCTGAAGGCGGGCGAGATCAACCTTCACCAGTTCCTTTCGGCCGAAGGCGGCATGTCGCGCTCGGCCGGTACCTGCAACACCATGGGCACGGCCTCGACCATGGCCTGCATGGCCGAGGCGCTGGGCACTTCGCTGCCGCACAACGCGGCGATTCCGGCGGTCGACGCGCGGCGCTACGTGCTCGCGCAGATGTCGGGCATGCGAGCGGTGGAAATGGCGAAGGAAGGGCTCACGCTGTCGAAGATCCTTACGCGCGAGGCTTTCGAGAACGCGATCCGCGTGAACGCGGCCATCGGCGGATCGACCAACGCCGTGATCCACCTGAAGGCGATCGCGGGGCGCATCGGCGTCGAGCTGGAGCTGGAAGACTGGACACGCATCGGCAGCCACACGCCGACCATCGTCGACCTGATGCCCTCGGGGCGCTTCCTGATGGAGGAGTTCTATTACGCGGGCGGCCTGCCGGCGGTGCTGCGCCGGCTCGGCGAGGCCAAGCTGCTGCCGCACCCCGGCGCGCTGACGGTGAACGGCCATTCGCTCTGGGACAACGTGCGCGATGCGCCCAGCCTCGACGACGAGGTCATCCGCCCGCTGGACAAGCCGCTCATTGCCGACGGCGGCATCCGCATCCTGCGCGGCAACCTGTCGCCGCGCGGCGCGGTGCTCAAGCCCTCGGCCGCGTCGCCGGAGCTGCTGAGGCATCGCGGCAAGGCGGTGGTGTTCGAGAACCTGGAGCACTACAAGGAGCGCATCGTCGACGAGAACCTCGACGTCGATGCCAGCTCCATCCTCGTGATGAAGAACTGCGGCCCCAAGGGCTACCCCGGCATGGCCGAGGTCGGCAACATGGGTCTGCCGCCGAAGCTGCTGCGCCAGGGCATCAAGGACATGGTGCGCATCTCGGACGCGCGCATGAGCGGCACGGCGTATGGCACGGTGGTGCTGCACGTTGCGCCCGAAGCGGCGGACGGCGGCCCGCTCGCGGCTGTGCGCGACGGCGACTGGATCGAGCTCGACTGCGATGCGGGGCGCCTGCATCTCGACATCAGCGACGAGGAGCTGGCCGCGCGGCTGGCTTCGTTATCCGCGTCCGACAAGCAGCCGATGAGCACGCGCGGCGGCGGCTACCAGAAGCTCTATGTCAACCACGTGCTGCAGGCCGACGAAGGCTGCGACTTCGATTTTCTCGTCGGCTGCAGAGGCGCCGCCGTTCCCCGTCACTCGCACTGATCAACACCCGTACACCATGACCCCCAGATACCGCGGCATCTTCCCGGTGGTGCCCACCACCTTCACCGAACAGGGCGCGCTCGATCTCGAGAGCCAGAAGCGTTGCATCGATTTCATGATCGACGCGGGCTCGGACGGCCTGTGCATATTGGCGAACTTCTCCGAGCAGTTCGTGCTGTCCGACGAGGAGCGCGAGGTGCTCACGCGAACCATCCTCGAACACGTGAAGGGCCGCGTGCCGGTGATCGTGACCACCACGCACTACAGCAGCAAGGTGTGCGCCGAGCGCAGCCGCCGCGCGCAGGACATGGGCGCCGCGATGCTGATGGTGATGCCGCCGTACCACGGCGCGACATTCCGCGTGCCGGAGCCGCAGATCTTCGAGTTCTATGCGCGACTGTCGGACGCGGTGGGCATTCCCATCATGATCCAGGACGCGCCGGCCAGCGGCACGGTGCTGTCGGCGCCGTTCCTCGCGCGCATGGCGAAGGAGATCGAGCAGGTGGCGTACTTCAAGATCGAGACGGCGGGTGCGGCCTCGAAGCTGCGCGAGCTGATCCGTCTTGGCGGCGACGCCATCGAGGGACCATGGGACGGCGAGGAAGCCATCACGCTGATGCCCGACCTCGATGCGGGCGCGACCGGGTCGATGACGGGCGGGGGCTATCCGGACGGCATCCGGCCGATCATCGAGGCGCACCGCTCGGGCGACCGCGAGAAGGCCTTCGCGCTGTACCAGCAGTGGCTGCCGCTCATCAACTACGAAAACCGCCAGGCAGGCCTGCTGGCCTGCAAGTCGCTGATGAAGGAGGGCGGCGTGATCGCCTGCGAGGCGCCGCGCCATCCGCTGCCCGCCATGCACCCCGACACGCGTGCCGGGCTGATCGAGACCGCGAAGCGGCTCGATCCGATGGTGTTGCGCTGGGGGAAGTAGGGCGGCGGGGAGAGGGAATACCGGGCGGGGCGCCCGGAGCCGCCGGGGTTCAGGAGGCGGTGGAGTTCTTTTCGAGTTCGCTGACTTGCAGCGACAGGTCGAACAGCTTGGACTTGCTGGCGTAGTAGCGGTCGAGCCGCCACTCCTTCAGGATGTCCATTGCGAGCTGGAAGCTCTTGTAGTCGAGGTCGTAGAGGGTAATCAGTTCGAAGCTGCGTTCGGACTCGAGAGCCAACACGAGCTGGGCCAGGATCTTGGCCGATTCGTTGGCCGGGTCCGTTTCGATGAATCGGCGAGCGACCTTGATGGCATTCATGAGAAAGGGTTCCTCGGTGGGCAGAGAGCGGGAACTATAGCTAGCATGCCGTGGGCTTTTATGACAGAAATATGACAATAGGGGCATCGCCATCTCCGTGGAAATGGCAATGCCCCTGGTGCGGAAAACCTGTCAGGTCAGCGGATCGGAGCCGGCATCGGCCGTGGCATGGGCATCGGCATCGGCTGCGGTTCCATGGGCGCAGGCGCCACTGGCACCATGGTGGTGGTGACCGATTCGCGGATCAGCCCGCCGCCCATCACGCTGCCGTCCACGTTGGTCGTGGTGTTGCCCATGCTGCCGAGCACGCGGGCCTCGCATGCGGGGCGATCGGCCGGCTGCTGCAGGCCGCAGCGCGCGAGTGCGTTGGCACGGTAGTCGGGGGCGCTCGTGAGGCCGCCGCGCGCGGCCGCCTGGCGTGCCGCTCCGGCTTCGCGGATGCAGGCCGCGCGATCCTGCTGGTTGTGGCCGCAGACGGCCAGTTCCTGCTGGTAGATGCCCGGGGCTTCTCCGCGGGCCGGCGGAGCCGCGAACGCGGCGGTGGTGGCTGTCAGTGCGCCGGCTGCGAGCATTGTGAAGAGCATCGAACGGGGGTTGCTTTTCATGGATGACTCCTTGAGGTGAGCTGGAAAACCAGGGAAAGGTTGGAGCGCCCGGCGCAGGCCGGGTTCGCATTCATCGCTCAGCGTGCGGGTGCGGGCACGGTCTGCGGGGGCAGGGGCGTCACGGTCTCGCGGATCACGCCGCCGCCCATCACGCTGCCTTCGGTGGTGGTGCGCGAGCCTCCCTTGATGCGGGCTTCGCAGTCGGGCTGCTCGGCGGCGGGCAGTTCGCTGCAGCGGGCGAGGGCGTTGACCTGTTCCCGCGCGGGGCTGGGGCTGGTGAGGCCGCCGCGCCCGGCTTCCTGGCGTGCGGCGCCGGCTTCGCGCAGGCAGGCTGCGCGGTCCTGTTGCACGCCGTCGCAGGTGGCGCGCTCCTTCTGCATGCGGGCATCGCTGCCCGGCGCCTGCGCGCTGGCCGTCTGCGCGCCGAAGACGATGAAGCCACTGGCGGCGAAGAGTGCCGTGGCGGAAAGAATGGAACGAAGGCTTGTTCTCATGAGGGCTCCTGTGAATGCACGCCCCTCCGGGAGGGTGCGTGACCGGAGCCTCAGTGTGCTGTCGCCGGTGGGCGGCGGTCTGTGGGACAGCCGCACGCCGCCGACCGGGCCGGACTCGCCCCTGCTTGTGGGACGTGTCCGGCAAGGCCGGCTTCAGCCGGCAGCGATGCGCTGGGCCAGGTGAGCGAGCGCTTCCTCGACCTGGTCGACGAGGATCAGCGAGAGGTCGCCCGGCTGCAGGCGCGCCAGCGCGGCGTCGATGGCCACGAACTCGCCGCGGATCTCGTCGACGTAGCGTGTGCGCGCCGCACCCTGCAGACCCTGGCGCAGCAGCGCCATGACTTCGCCGTCGGCGCGGCCGCGCTGGGCCGCGTCCTGATAGAGGATCACGTCGTCGAAGGCTTCGCCGAGGATGGCCGTCTGGTCGCGGATGTCCGAGTCGCGCCGATCGCCCGCGCCGCTGATCACCACCGAGCGCTTCTTCGCCGGCATGGTGTCCACGGCCGACACCAATGCGCGCATGGCGTCGGTGTTGTGACCGTAGTCGGCGATCACGGTGGCGCCGCGGTAGTCCATGACGTTGAAGCGCCCGGGCACGCCGGCCGCGTCGTTCATGAAGCTCGCGAGGCCGCTGCGGATGGTGTCCCAGTCGAGGCCCACGCCCCATGCCGCGGCCACGGCGGCCATCACGTTGTCGACCTGGAAGCCGATGCTGCCGCCGCGCGTGATGGGCACGTCGCGTAGCGCGATGCGTTCGCGCCACGAGCCTTCGGCGGCCACCAGCGTGTCCTGGTCGACGTACACGGTGCGCTTGCCTTGAGCGCGGTGCGTGGCCATCACCGGGTGCATGCGGTCGGCGGTGAAGAAGATCACGTTGCCGGGGCAGCCGGCCGCCATGGCGGCGACGTTGACGTCGGCCGCGTTGAGCACCGCGTAGCCATCGGGCGCCACGTTGCGCACGATCACGCGCTTGAGCACCGCGAGGTCTTCGACGGTGGTGATGTAGTTCAGGCCGAGATGGTCGCCGCTGCCGATGTTGGTGACGACCGCCACCTGGCAGCGGTCGAAGCCGAGGCCCTCGCGCAGGATGCCGCCGCGAGCCACTTCGAACACGGCCGCGTCGACGTCGGGGTGCATCAGCACGTTGCGCGCGCTCTTGGGGCCGCTGCAGTCGCCGCTGTCGGTCTGGCGGCCGTCGACGTAGACGCCGTCGGTGTTGGTCATGCCGGTGCGCAGGCCGCTCGACGCGAGCAGGTGGTTGATCAGGCGCGCGGTGGTGGTCTTGCCGTTGGTGCCGGTGACGGCCACCACGGGGACGCGGCCGTCGTCGCCGTGGGCGAAGAGGGTGTCCATCACCGCCTCGCCCACCGCGCGGCCACGGCCGAAGGAAGGCGAGATGTGCATGCGCAGGCCGGGCGCGGCGTTCACTTCGACCACGCCGCCGTGCTGCTCCTCGAGCGGGCGCAGCACGTTCTCGCAGACCATGTCGACGCCGCAGATGTGCAGGCCGACCATCTGCGCCGCGTCGACGGCGCGCGCCGCGACTTCGGGGTGCACGGTGTCGGTCACGTCGGTGGCGGTACCGCCGGTGGAGAGGTTCGCGTTGTTGCGCAGCACCACGCGCTGGCCGCGCGCGGGCACGCTGTCGGGCGTGAGGCCCTGCGATTCGAGCCGGCCGATGGCGATGTCGTCCAGGCGGATCTTGGTGAGCGAGGTGGCGTGGCCCTCGCCGCGGCGCGGGTCGAGGTTCACCGTGTCGACCAGCTGGCGCACGGTGGAGCTGCCGTCGCCGATCACCTGCGGCGGATCGCGGCGAGCCGCGGCCACGAGGCGGTCGCCCACCACCAGCAGGCGGAAGTCGAAGCCGGGAAGGAACTTCTCGACCATCACCTCGCCGTAGACGGCGGCCGAGTCGTAGGCCGCGAACAGCTCTTCACGCGAGTTGATGTTGACCGTGACGCCCTTGCCCTGGTTGCCGTCCTGCGGCTTCACCACGACCGGCAGGCCGATCTCGTTGGCGGCGGCCCAGCCATCCTCGGCGCTCGTCACGGGGCGGCCCAGCGGCACCGGCACGCCGGCGGCGTTGAGCAGCTGCTTGGTCAGTTCTTTATCTTGCGCGATCGACTCGGCCACGCCGCTGGTGCTGTCGACCTCGGCGGCCTGGATGCGGCGCTGCTTGGAGCCCCAGCCGAACTGAACCAGGCTGCCGCGCGTGAGGCGGCGGTACGGAATGCCGCGCGCAACCGCTGCATCGACGATGGAGCCGGTGCTCGGGCCCAGGCGCTCGGATTCGTCGAGGTCGCGCAGTTCGGCGATGGCGGCTTCGGCGTCGAAGGGCGTGTCGGCCTGCGCGGCGGCGATCAGCTGCTCGGCCAGTTCGGCGGCGCGGCGGCCCACGGCCTCCTCGCTGTACTGGAACACGACCTGATAGACGCCTTCTTCCATCGTGGGAGAGGTGTGGCCGAAGTTGACGGCACAGCCGGCCTGGGCCTGCAGCGCGACGGCGGCGTTCTCCAGCACGTGCGCCAGCGCCAGCGGCTGGCCCAGCACCATCGGGTGCAGTTCGCCGATGGTGGGGAAGCGCGCGCGCAGGCGGTCTTCGAAACCGGCCAGCTTGCTGATGGCGTTCTCGTCGCCCTGGCAGGCCACGACCGCCTCGATGGCGGTGTGGCGGCTCCAGAGGTTGGGCCCGCGAAGGGCTCGGGTGCGGGTGACTTTCATGGGGCTGCGAGAGCTGCTGCTGTCTATCTGGCGAGGCGAAGGTGCCTCAGGCGAATTGGGGTTGTTGGAGAGGCTGGGTCTGCGAGAGCTGCAGCGAGGCCAGCGCGGCCTGCAGGTCGGCCTCGAAGGCTTCGACGCCGGCACCGATCAGGTTCAGCGGAATGCCCATGGCCCAGGCCGCGGCCACGGCGGCCAGCAGGCTCTCGAGGCTCACGCCGGCATGGGTGGCGCGCCACACGGTCAGGCGGCCGAGGCCCGGCAGGAACGATTCGCTGCTGCCGTTGGCCAGCACCACGCGGTCTTGCCGCACGAGCACGGCTTTGCCGCCGGCGGTCTGATGTGCGGTGAGTTCAGGAGCCTGCGCGTCGGCCGAATAGAGGATGACCGCGCCGTCGCACAGCGGCGCCAGGCCGGCCACGCGCGGATCGGCGGCATTCAGCACGGCCGTGCCCTCGGGCAGCACCACGTCGACCTGCGTGCGCAGCACCTTGACCATCTGGTCGCTCTCGGTGATGTCGTAGTCGGCCAGTGCTTCCGAGCCTTCGAGGTCGGTGACGATGCCGACTTCGCAGCGGTCGTAGGAGAGGCCGTCGCGCAGGATGGTCTCGGCGCCGTTCTCGATCACCACGGCCTGCACGGCGCGGTTCACGAGCAGGCGGTGGCCGGCTTCCCAGTTGGCGCTGTCGCGCGCATCGACGCGGCGGCGCTCGAGGAACAGGCCGTCGCGGCAGGCCAGGCCGGTGTGGCGGCCGCCCAGGTTGATGAGCCAGGCCACCAGGCGCGCCAGCACGGCGGTGTCGCGCGAGCCGGCCACGCCGACCACGGGAATGCGCCCGGGCGCGTCGTTGGGGAACAGGTGGTCGCAGATCGCGCGGCCCACCGGGCGCGGCGAGCCGACGGCCGGCTTCAGGTGCATCAGCAGGCCGGGGCCGGCGTTGACTTCGACGATCGCGCCGCCCTGCGGGCCGAGGGGCTTGGAAATGTCCTGCGCCACGAGGTCGATGCCGGCGATGTCCAGGCCCACCACGCGGGCGGCCAGCACGGCGGCGTGCGCGACTTCGGGGTGGACCAGGTCGGTGCAGTCGTTGGCCATGTTGCCGTTGCGCTGGATCGTGACCACGCGGCCGGCGGCGGGCACGGCGTCGGCGTTCAGATCCTGGCGCTTGAGCTCGAGCTGCAGCTTGGCGTCGGTGTCGACCACGATCACGTCAAGCGGGAACTCTTCCTCGGCGCCGCGGCGCGGGTCGCTGTTGAGCTGCTTGTCGATGAGCTCGCGCACGCTGGCCTTGCCGTCGCCGGTCACGGTGATGATCTCGCCGCGCGCGGCCGCCACCACCTCGCCGCCCACCACCAGCAGGCGGTGCTCGTGGCCGCGGATGAAGCGCTCGACCATCACGTCGCTGCCCTCGGGCTCGGCGACCGCGAAGGCGGCCATGACTTCCTCGCGGGTCGTCAGCTCGAGCGAGACGCCGCGGCCGTGGTTGGCATCCGACGGCTTCACGACCACGGGCAGGCCGATGTCCTCGGCGGCTTCCCAGGCTTCCTCGGCGTCAGCGACCACCTGGCCTTCGGGCACGGGCACGCCGCAGCTCGCGAGCAGGGACTTGGTCAGCTCCTTGTCGCTGGCGATCGATTCGCCGATGGCGCTGGTGTAGTCGGTCTCCGCGGTCCAGATGCGCTGTTGGTTGGCGCCGTAGCCCAGCTGCACCAGGTTGCCGCTGTTCAGCCGCATGTGGGGAATGCCGCGGTCGGTGGCGGCTGCCACGATGGCGGCGGTGCTCGGGCCGAGGTAGCAGTCTTCGACCTTGGCCTTGACCGCGTCGACGGCCTTCTGCACGTCGGCGGCGGTGAACGGGTCGTTGTTGATGGCCGCCATCAGCAGGCGGTGGCCCTCGGCCAGCGCCACGCGGGCGACCTGCTCGTCGCGCGCGCGGAACACCATGCGGTAGACGCCGTGCTCCGAGGTGCTGCGGGTTTGCCCGAAGCCGGTCGGCATGCCTGCGAGGTTCAGCAGTTCGATGACGACGTGCTCGAGCACGTGGCCCGACCAGGTGCCTTCGGTCAGGCGCTGGATGAAGCCGCCGCGCTCGCCGACGCCGCAGTGGTGCTCGATCAGCGCCGGCAGCAGGGCGGTCAGGCGGTCGGTGAAGCCGTCGATCTTGTTGGAGGGGAAATCTTCGAGCTGGCCCAGGTCGAGCCAGACTTCGAGGACCGGGCGGTAGGTCCAGAGGTTGGGGCCGCGCAAATAATTGATGCGCAGCAGTCGGATGTCGTCGAAACGGGTCATGCAAACGTTCGATGTGCTTTGGCCGAGCACCACGGCGCCTTCAAGTGCGCCCATGGCTATCAGTCAGAATCGGCGCCCGACTTGAGGCGCCATGACGCGGTCCATGAGGCCCGCGACGGGCAAGAGTCAAAGAAACACAATGCAACATCACGATCCAGTCGGCACCCGCGAGGGCGAAACAGAAGCGGTACTCAAAAACCGCCTCGCAGTCGCGGAAAACGTTCTGGTAACACTGACGGTTGACCTCGACGACCAACTTCGCTTCGCTTCCGGCTTAGTCGCCTTGACTGACCGGAGGCTGATTTCGCTCGATCCTGGCGGTGATTGGCGTGAGTGGCCGCTAACCGACGCGGCCTTGGAATTGCGCCTTTCCGACCATTCGGGCGTCGGAACGCTCGATCTGACGGGCCCCTCGGGCCGCCTCGCGCGCTGGCGCTACACCCTGGCCGGGCAGGTCGCGGCCCTGCGGTTGCTGAAGCTGTTCGGCCAGCGCATGGCGGGTGTCGCCAAGGAGACACCCGAGGCCGTCGAGACGGCTGACGGCGAGGATTCCGCCGACACCGAACTCCAGACCCCGCCCTCCACCTGGGTCCTGCTGCGGCTCGGCCGCTTCGCCAAGCCCTACCGCAAGCAACTGATCGCAGGGTTTCTGCTGACCCTGTTCTCCACGGCCGCCACCCTGGTGCCGCCGTACCTGACCATCCCGTTGATGGACGACATCCTGATCCCGTTCCAGAACGGGCAGAAGATCGACACCATGCGCGTCGGCCTGTACCTGGGCGGTCTGCTGATCGCGGCGCTGGTCGGCTGGGGGCTGGGCTGGGCACGCACCTACCTGCTGGCGCTGGTGTCCGAGCGCATCGGCGCCGACCTGCGCACCACCACCTACGAGCACCTGCTGACCCTGCCGCTGGACTATTTCGGCGGCAAGCGCACCGGCGACCTGATGGCGCGCATCGGCTCCGAAACAGACCGCATCAACGTCTTTCTCTCGCTGCACGCCCTCGATTTCGCCAACGACGTGCTGATGATCGTGATGACCGCGGTCATCCTGATCTCCATCAACCCGCTGCTGGCGGTGGTCACGCTGGTGCCGCTGCCCTTCATCGCCTGGATGATCCACGTCGTGCGCGACCGCCTGCGCACCGGCTTCGAGAAGATCGACCGCGTCTGGTCCGAAGTGACCAACGTGCTGGCCGACACCATCCCCGGCATCCGCGTGGTGAAGGCTTTCGCCCAGGAACGCCGCGAGGCCGAGCGCTTCCGCGTGGCCAACGTCTACAACCTGCAGGTCAACGACAAGCTCAACCGCACCTGGTCGCTGTTCACCCCGACCGTGTCGCTGCTCACCGAAATCGGCCTGCTCGTGGTCTGGGCCTTCGGCATCTGGCAGGTGGCGCGCGGCAGCATCACGGTGGGCGTGCTCACCGCCTTCATCGCCTACATCGGCCGCTTCTACACCCGGCTCGACTCGATGAGCCGCATCGTCTCGGTCACGCAGAAGGCCGCGGCGGGCGCCAAGCGCATCTTCGACATCCTCGACCATGTGAGCAACGTGCCCGAACCGGCCAACCCGGTGAAGGTGGAGCGCGTGCAGGGCCGCATCGACATGAGCGGGCTGGGCTTCCGCTACGGCTCGCGCGCCGTCATCCACGACCTCGACCTGACCATCGAGCCCGGCGAGATGATCGGCCTGGTGGGCCACAGCGGTTCGGGCAAGAGCACGCTGGTCAACCTGATCTGCCGCTTCTACGACGTGACCGACGGCGCCATCAAGGTCGACGGCACCGACATCCGCCGCTTCGCCGTGGCCGACTACCGCCGCCACGTCGGCCTGGTGCTGCAGGAGCCGTTCCTGTTCTTCGGCACCATCGCGCAGAACATCGCCTACGGCAAGCCCGACGCCACGCGCGAGGAAATCGTCGCCGCCGCGCGCGCCGCGCATGCGCACGACTTCATCCTGCGCCTGCCGCACGGCTACGACTCGCTGGTGGGCGAGCGCGGGCAGGGCCTGTCGGGCGGCGAGCGCCAGCGCATCAGCATCGCGCGCGCGCTGCTGATCGACCCGCGCATCCTGATCCTCGACGAGGCCACTTCGGCCGTGGACACCGAGACCGAGAAGGAAATCCAGAAGGCGCTCGACAACCTCGTGCAGGGCCGCACCACCATCGCCATCGCGCACCGCCTGTCGACGCTGCGCAAGGCCGACCGGCTCGTGGTCATGGACCGCGGCGAGGTGGTCGAGGTCGGGCCGCACGACGCCCTGATGGCGAAGCAGGGCGCCTACTGGCGGCTCTACCAGGCGCAACTGCGCCAGGGCGACGACGACGCGAGCGAGGGTGCGGCCGACGAGCGCGCCAATGCGCAGGCGCCGGTCGCCATCGCCCACGCAGCCCATCCGGCGGGGGACGCATGACCAACGACAACAACAAAGACTTTCAACTGGAGCGCGATCCCTTCGGCCGCCTCGTGCTGACCGATGCACAAGGCGAGCGCCACGTCGGCGTCGTGCCCGTGCGGGCCTTTCCGCTGAGCGCGCCCGGCCATGGCATTTCAATGGTCGGCAGCGAAGGGCGCGAGCTGGTCTGGATCGACAGCGTCGATCAGCTGCCGGCGCAGGCCAAGGCTCTGCTTGAGGAAGACCTCGCGGTGCGCGACTTCGCGCCCACGCTGCTGAAGCTGCACGGCGTGTCCAGCTTCGGCGTGCCCAGCACCTGGACCATCAGCACTGATCGCGGCGAAACCAGCTTCGTGCTCAAGGCCGAGGAAGACATCCGCCGGCTCGAGGGCGGCGCGCTGCTGATCGCGAGCGCGCACGGCGTGCAGTTCCGAATTCCGGACGTGAAGACGCTCGACCGTACCTCGCGCAAGCTGCTCGAGCGTTTCCTCTAGCAGAAGAGTTCCGCCTCGCCTTCAGTGCCGTGCGAACCGGTGCAAGGCGGCGGCACCTGCCGCCGCAGCCGCGCCGCTCACCAGCGTGCCCCAGGCCATGTCGATGAACGACAGCGCCACCGGCCAGTCGCGCACCACCGCCAGGTTGGTGAGGTCGTAGGTGCCGTAGCAGAAGAGGCCGAACAGCCCGCCCATCAGCGTCGCCTGCATCGTGCCTCCCGCTCGCAGGCCGGGCACGATCGCGAACACCAGCAGGCCGATGGGGTAGGCCAGGTAGAACACGGCTGCGAAGCCCAGCCGCGGGTTCGGCGACATCAGCCCGCTCATGCCCTGCTGGTACATGTCCTTGGCCACGACGCCGAGCCAGACCATGTCGAGCGCCAGCAGCACCGCCAGGGTGACGACCCATGCAACCAGGTGTTTGGCACTCATGCGCGGGATCGTATCCGCGGCCTCGCGCAGCCTGCGAAAATTGCGCCTTTGGACTACAGCGGCCCCGCCGTTGACGGATATGCCCCTGCACACCACCGCCCTCGTTCTGTTCTCCGGCGGCCAGGACTCGACCACCTGCCTCGCCGATGCGCTCTCGAAGTACCAGCGCGTCGAAACCCTGGGCTTCGACTACGGGCAGCGTCATCGCGTGGAGCTCGACGTGCGCGGCAACATCCTCGCGAAGATGCGCGAGCGCTTTCCCGACTGGGCGCCCCGCCTGGGCGAGGACCACGTGCTCACGCTCGCCGCGCTGGCCCAACTCGGCGGCTCCTCGCTCACCGAGGAGGTCGCCTTCGCGATGCAGGCCGACGGCCTGCCCAACACCTTCGTGCCCGGGCGCAACCTGCTGTTTCTCACGCTCGCGGGCGCGCTGGCCTACCGGCGCGGGCTGCAGGTGATCGTGACCGGCGTCTGCGAAACCGACTTCTCCGGCTACCCCGACTGCCGCGACGACACCATGAAGGCGATGCAGCTCGCGCTCTCGCTCGGCCTGGAGCGCCGCCTCGTCATCGAGACGCCGCTGATGTGGATCGACAAGGCCGAGACCTGGAGCCTGGCCCATCGCCTGGGCGGCGAGCCGCTGGTCGACCTGATCGTGGAGGAGACCCACACCTGCTATCTCGGCGATCGCGTGCATCGCCAGGCGTGGGGCTACGGCTGCGGCGAGTGCCCTGCCTGCGACCTGCGCAAGAAGGGCTGGGAGCGTTACGCGGCTGCGCTGCCCGCCGGCGCCGCCACGACTTCCACGCGGTAGCGCGCCGCGGCGCCGTCGGCTTCCGGCACCAGCGTCCAGCGCTGGTTGTGGAACTCGCCCACCGCCGCTCGATGGGCCACCGAGACCATCGCGCCGCCGCCCGCGCGCACCATCTCCGAAAGCCGCTGGTACAGCGTGCGCTCGGCCGGCGCATCCAGTGCGCTGCTGATCTCGTCGGCAAAGACCCAGCGGGGTTTCTTCAGCAGGACGCGCGCGATGGCGAGCCGCTGCTGCTCGCCGCCCGACAGTTTCTGGCTCCATGCATCGCTGTCGTCCAGCCGGTTGGCGAACTCGGGCAGCAGGGCGTCCTTCAACGCCTGGCGCAGCTGTTCGTCGTCGTATTTCGCGGCGTCTTCCGGATAGGCCAGGGCAACACGCAGCGGGCCATCGGGCATGTAGGGCCGCTGCGGCACGAACATCGCGTCGGCCGGCACCTGCACCCGTCCGCGCGCGAACGGCCAGATGCCCGCGAAGGCGCGGAACAGGGTCGACTTGCCGCTGCCCGAGGGGCCTTGCACGAGCACGCTGTCGCCGGCTTTCGCGGTGAGTGCCGCGTTGGCCAGAAGCGGCGTGCCGTTCGGCAGGTTCAGCGAGAGGCCGTCGGTATGAAGCCCGGGTGCATCGCTGCGCTCGAGGGCGTTCTCCTGCGCGGCATGCGCGCGGATTGCATCGTCGAAGCTGGTGAGACGGTCGGTCGTGGCGCGCCACACGGCCACGCTGTCGTAGTTGTCGACGAACCAGCTCAGCGAATCCTGCACCTTGCCGAAGGCCGACGAGATCTGCATCAGCTGGCCGAGCTGGATCGCGCCGCTGAAAAAGCGCGGCGCGGCGACCACGAACGGGAAGATCACAGCGGCCTGCCCGAAGAACGCAGTAAAGGTCACGAGATTCTTCTGCTGCTTGATGAGCTGCAGGTAGTTGCGCAGCACGGAGCCGAAGCGCAGGTCGAGCTGGCCATGCTCCACCTTCTCGCCGCGGTCGAGCGCGATCGCCTCGCTGTACTCGCGCACGCGCACGAGGTGGTGGCGGAAGTCGGCCTCGAAGCGCTGCTGGCGGAAGTTCAGCCCGATCAGCGGCCGTCCGATGTAGTGGGTGATGATCGTGCCGACCACGCAGTAGGCCACCGCCAGCCAGACCATCGCGCCCGCGACCTGGTAGGTGGTGCCGTTCAGCGAGAGCTCCGTCGTTCCCGAGAGTCCCCAGAGGATGCCGACGAAGCTGACGAGCGTGACCACGGCGTTCAGCAAGCCCATCGACAGCGTCATGGTCGCGCTGGTGAACAACTGCATGTCTTCCTGGATGCGCTGGTCCGGGTTGTCCGGCGTCGTGCCGTCCTTGCCGGCATAGCGGGCCAGCTCCATCTCGTAGAAGGTGCGGTCCGCCATCCAGCGGCCGAGATAGTTGCGCGTGATCCAGGCGCGCCAGCGCAACTGCAGCAGCTGCGTCACATAGAACTTGAGCACCTGCAGCGCGATGTTGAAGAAGGCCAGCACGACGAACACGCGGATCTCGCGCCAGAACACCGTCACGTCCTTGTTTTGCAGCCCGTCGTAGAAGCGTCCGTACCACTGGTTGAAGAGCACCAGCGCGTAGACGTATGCCAGGTTGAGCGCGACGATGGCCGCGAACATGGTCCGCGCACGCCATTTCTCCTCGGATTGGAAGTAAGGCGCCGCAAGCCTGAAGACGCGGCGCAGCACCTGGATGAACGAGCCCGCGCGAGCTGTGATGGATGGGGACATGCTGGTTTCCTCGAACGCGCCCGGGCGGCGCTGGTCATCTTGAGGAGACCATCGTAGACAAATGTTTCTTAAACCGGCCTGAAACGGGCCGCGAACCTGCCCGGACGCCCCGAAAAGAACTCGTCAGCGCAACATGACCCTGGCTGCAGTCGTCAGGAAGTGCGCCAGAGGCGGCGTCTGCAGCTTCTCGACCTTCGCCTCCTCGTCCCACAGCCGCAGCCGGATCGCATCGCCGGACCACTGGTGCGAGGCGAAGCGCTGGGCCGCCTCGGCGTCCATCACGCCGCCCTGCAGGGCGAGGCTGCGCACCGAATCGGGCGAGAGCCTGGAGAAATAGTCGGGCCGCGTCGCGCACAGGTAGCGCTTGGCGTCCACATGCAGCCGGATCGGCTCGCGCACCTCGACGTCGAACACGCCGCGCAGCAGGGGGAGGGCGATGTACTGGTGCCGGTCGTCGATGCCCAGCTCTGTAGGAGAGTGCGAAAGCGTCTGGTGCTCGGCGATCAGCAGGTGCCCCAAGTCATGCAGCAGCGCCGCGGTGACCAGCGAGTCGCTCGCGCCGGCCTGCTCGGCGAGCCAGGCGCATTGCAGCGCATGTTCGAGCTGCGACACCGGTTCGCCCGCGTAGGCGACTCCACCGCGCTCGGCGAACAGGCGGGCGATCTCGGCGAGGTCGAGTGTCATGAAAGTGAAACCGAACGGACGGGGCGAAAGCACAGGCAATAAGTCCGTGAGTCTGCTGCGCCACGGTGACATCTGGATGACGCTGCCGTGGCAGGACTGCCGGGAATCGTCGCTCTCCGGCGCATTTTTGGGTATTTGAGTTTTTTTGAGGCATTTTGACAAATCTCTGTCATATGCCGCTGCCAACATCGCCCCCATTCGTCGTCGGGCGGAATCTGCGTACTTTCGAATTCGCGTCCGGTTGCTCCCCCGCTGCGTCCTTTCTTCTTTCCACTTTCTCCCAAGGAAACCCCGTCCATGCTGCATCGTTCCATCCGCTGGGCCGCCGTGCCGGCCGCTCTGCTCTCGCTGGCCTTCGCCGCATCGGCCCAGGGCCGCACCGAGCTGCTGGTCTACACCGCGCTCGAAGCCGACCAGGTGCAGGCCTACAAGGCCGCCTTCGAAAAGGAGAACCCGAGCATCGAGCTGAAGTTCGTGCGCGACTCCACCGGCATCGTCACCGCCAAGCTGCTCGCCGAAAAGGCCAACCCGCAGGCCGACGTGGTGTGGGGCCTGGCCGCCACCTCGCTGATGCTGCTCGACAAGGAAGGCATGCTCCAGCCCTACGCGCCCAAGGGCCTGGACGCCATCAAGGCCAACATGCGCGATCCGGCCAACCCGCCCAAGTGGGTCGGCATGGACGTGTGGTCCTCGGCCATCTGCTTCAACACCGCCGAAGCCCAGAAGAAGAACCTGCCCAAGCCCACCAGCTGGGCCGACCTGACCAACCCGGTCTACAAGGGCCAGATCACCATGCCCAACCCCGCCGCCTCGGGCACGGGCTACCTGATGGTGTCGGGCTGGATCCAGATGATGGGTGAAGAGAAGGCGTGGAAATACATGGACGCGCTGCACCAGAACATCGGCATCTACAGCCAGTCGGGCAGCAAGCCCTGCCGCCAGGCCGGCGCCGGCGAGTTCGCGCTGGGCATGTCCTTCGAATACCGCGCCAACAAGACCAAGCGCGACGGCGCTCCCATCGACATCGTGCTGCCCAAGGAAGGCCTGGGCTGGGACATGGAAGCCACCGGCATCATCAAGACCAGCAAGAAGCAGGAAGCCGCCAAGGCGCTGGCCGACTGGGCCGTGACGAAGCAGGCCAACGAGCTGTACGCCAAGAACTTCGCCGTGCTCGCGCTGCCTGGCATCCAGGAGAAGCTCGAGTTCGTGCCGGGCGACGTCGAGAAGCTGCTCGCCAAGAACGACTTCAATTGGGCCGCCGCCAACCGCGAGCGCATCCTGACGGAGTGGTCGAAGCGCTACGAATCGAAGTCGGAAAAGAAGCCGCTCTGATCCCGGCATCGAAGCAAGACGGTATCCGGCCATGACGAGCAGCAGCTTTCTTTCCCTCCGCGGCATCGGAAAGTCCTTTGGCGCCACACGCGTGCTCGACGGCATCGATCTCGACATCGAGCCCGGCGAGTTCGTGTGCCTGCTCGGCCCCTCGGGCTGCGGCAAGACCACGCTGCTGCGCATCGTCTGCGGCATCGAGCGTGCCGACAGCGGCCAGATCCTGCTCGGCGGCCAGGACATCGCCGGCCTGCCGCCAGCGGCGCGCGGCTTCGGCGTGGTGTTCCAGTCGTACGCGCTCTTTCCCAACCTGACGGCCGCACAGAACATCGCCTACGGCCTGCATCCCACGGGCGCGCTGGCCCGCGAGATGGCCAAGCGCTCGCGCGAGATGCTCGACCTGGTCGGGCTGGCCGCGCATGCCGACAAGTACCCCGTGCAGCTCTCGGGCGGCCAGCAGCAGCGCATCGCGCTGGCCCGTGCGCTCGCGCCCAATCCGCGCCTGCTGCTGCTCGACGAGCCGCTCTCCGCGCTCGACGCGCAGGTGCGCGCCACGCTGCGCAGCGAGATCCGCGCGCTGCAGAAGCGCCTGGGCATCGTCACCATCATGGTCACGCACGACCAGGAAGAAGCCCTCTCGATGGCCGACCGCGTCGTGCTCATGCACAACGGCCGCATCGAGCAGGCCGGCACGCCCGACGAGCTCTATCGCCAGCCGCGCACCCGCTTCGTGGCGGGCTTCGTGGGCCGCATGAATATGCTGCCCGCCACGGTGCTGGCCGACGGCAAGGTGCGCGTGCGCGACAGCGAGCTGCTGTGCGCGCCCGGCAACCTCAGCATCGGCTCGCAGGCCACGGTGGGCATCCGTCCCGAGCACGTGGTGGTGAAGCGCTTCGGTACCGAGCTCGGCGCCAACAGCTTCGCCGCGCGCCTGCTCGACACCGAGTTCTTCGGCAACCGCACGTCGGCCCGGCTGGCCTGCGAGCCGCTGGGCATCGAGATCGAAGCCGAGCTGCCCGCCGATGCCCGCAGCGGCGGCGACGAGCCGCTGGTGCCCAGCAGCATGGTCCACATCCAGCTGCCTTTGAACGCGCTGTCGGTCCTGGCGCATTGAGCATGAGCAGTTCTCCCGACGCCATCGCCGTCGCGCCGGTGGTGGCGATGCGCCGCAGCACCTTCGACCGCGAGCGCTGGCTGACGGGCGCCGCCGTGCTGCTGGTCGTGCTGCTGCTGGTGGTGATCGTCGCGCTGCCCGTCGGCGCACTGGTCGGCCAGAGCTTCTTCGATCGAGAGGGCGCCTTCGTCGGCCTTGCCAACTTCGCGCGCTACCTCGAGAACCCGGCGCTGGTGCAGTCGGCATTCAACAGCGTGGGGCTCGCGGCGATCAGCGCGGTGATCTGCACCGCCATCGCCTACGTTTATGCCTACGGGCTTACGCTGTCCTGCATGCCGGCCAAGGGCGTGCTGCGCGCGGTGGCGCTGATGCCGCTGCTCGCGCCTTCGCTGCTTCCCGCGATCAGCCTCGTCTACCTGTTCGGCAACCAGGGCCTGTTCAAGGGGCTGCTGGGCGATGTGTCGATCTACGGCCCGCTGGGCATCGTGCTCGGCTCGGTGTTCTGGACGCTGCCGCATGCGCTGCTGATCCTCACCACCGCCATGGCCACTTCCGACGGCCGGCTCTACGAGGCCGCGCAGACGCTGGGCGCCTCGCGCTGGCGCATCTTCCGCACGGTGACGCTGCCTTCCTCACGTTACGGCCTCATCGTGGCCGCGATGGTGGTGTTCGTGCTGGTCGTCACCGACTTCGGCGTGCCGAAGGTGGTGGGCGGCCAGACCGGCGTGCTCGCCACCGACATCTACAAGCAGGTGGTCGGGCAGCAGAACTTCCAGATGGGCGCGGTGGTCGGTCTCGTGCTGCTGATTCCCGCCGTGCTGTCCTTCCTCGTCGAGCGCCATGTGCGCGGCAGGCAGGCAGCGGCGCTGTCGGCACGCGCCACGCCCTACCACCCCGAACCCGTGAAGACGCGCGACCGCGTGCTGCTGGCGTTCTGCGTGCTCACGGCCCTCGCCATCCTCGTGATGATCGGCATGGCGGTGTTCGCGTCGCTGGCCACCTACTGGCCCTACAACCTCGTGCCGTCGTTCAAGAACTACGACTTCAGCAACATGGACGGCGGCGGCTGGGGCAGCTACTTCAACTCGCTGCGCATGGCCGTGTGCGCGGCGGTGGCGGGCGCGCTCGTCACCTTCGTATCAGCCTACTTCGTCGAGAAGCCGCGCCACTTCGGGCTGCTGCGCGAGCTGCTCAACCTGCTGGCCAACCTGCCGCTGGCGGTGCCGGGGCTGGTGCTGGGCGTGGGCTACATCTTCTTCTTCATCTCGCCCTCGAACCCGCTGCGCGCCATCTACGGCAGCATGACCATCCTCGTCATCTGCACGGTGGCGCATTTCTTCTCGGTGGCGCATCTCACCTCGCTCACCGCGCTGCGCCAGCTCGACCGCGAGTACGAGCTGGTGTCGGAATCGATGGGCGTGCCGTTCTGGCACACGCTGTGGCGCGTGCACCTGCCGGTGGCGCTGCCCACCGTGCTCAATGTGGGCGGCTATTTCTTCGTGAACGCGATGACCACCGTGTCTGCCGTCGTGTTCCTCTACTCGCCGCAGACCACCCTCGCCGCCATCGCCGTGCTCAACATGGACGACGCCGGCGATGTGGCGCCCGCTGCCGCCATGGCTTCGCTGATCATGCTCACCGCCGCCATCGGCCGGGGCCTGTTCGCGCTGGCGGGGCATTGGGCACTCAAGCGCACACAGACCTGGAGACATCGTTGACAAGCGCAACCCCGCAAGCAAGCAATCCTGACAGTTTCGACCTCATCGTGGTCGGCGCCGGCATCGTCGGCCTGGCCCATGCTTACACCGCCGTGCAGCGCGGCCTCAAGGTCTGCGTGATCGAGCGCGACGCGGCCGCCATCGGCGCGTCGATCCGCAACTTCGGCTTCATCACCATCACCGGCCAGGCGCCGGGCGACATGTGGCGCCGCGCCATGCATGCACGCGGCGTGTGGAACGAGGTGGCACCGCAGGCCGGCATCGAGGTCGTGCACCGCAACCTGTGGCTCGCGGCTTATCGCCCGGAGGCGCACGACGTGCTCGAAGCCTTCATGCGCACGCCGATGGGCAAGGGCTGCGAACTGCTCGATGCCGCTGACGCGCAGGCCAGGGAGCCCGCGCTGAGCCTTGCAGATGCGCGCTCGGTGCTCTTCAGCCCGCATGAGCTGCGCGTCGAATCGCGCACCGCCATCGGCTTGCTCACGAAGTGGCTGGCCGAGGCGCACGGCGTGACCTTCCGCTTCGGCGAAACCGTGCACGAGGTGGAAACGCCGCGCGTGCGCACCTCGCGCGGCACGCTGCACGCGGAGCGCGTGGTGGTCTGCACCAACAC
Source organism: Variovorax gossypii (assembly GCF_003965815.1). GTDB lineage: Bacteria > Pseudomonadota > Gammaproteobacteria > Burkholderiales > Burkholderiaceae_C > Variovorax > Variovorax gossypii. The sequence goes on from NZ_RXOE01000002.1 coordinate 509,301, forward strand.
CGACCTGCACGGCCTTTTTGCCGATCGCATCGCCGCGCACGACCTCACGCTGTGCCGCCTGCAGATGCTGCGCGTGAAGCCCGAGGCAGGGTTCCGCCTGCCGGGCTCGGTGATGATGGACCTGAGCCTCGCGCGCTACGAGGGCTACAGCACGCTGCCCGAAGCCGCCGCGCTGCGCGCGCGCCTGGAGCAGGAAGAGGCCGCGTCGCTCGCGCACGGCATCCACCTGATCGTGGTGCAGAGCGCCGACGGCTCGCTGGTGGTCGGAGATTCGCACCACTACGCCGACGCGCCCGAGCCCTTCGCGATGGAGGAGGTCGACCAGCTCATCCTGCGCCACCTGCGCAGCACGTTGAACCTCGAATCCGCGCAGATCGTCGAGCGCTGGACGGGCGTGTACCCTTCGTCGAAGACCACGCCCTGCGTGATCGACGCGCCCGACGACGCCACGCGGCTGGTGCTGGTCACCAGCGGCAGCGGCGCGAGCACCGGCTTCGGCATCGCGCACGACGTCTTCAATGCATGGTGACCTCCGGACCGCCGCAACCTTTTCAGCCAGCCACTCACACTCCGCCGCCATGAACGCCCACAACCACTCGCAACTCAAGGCCGTCGTCTTCGACTGGGCCGGCACCATCCTCGACTTCGGCTCCTGCGCGCCCATGGGCGCCTTCGTGAAGCTGTTCGAGCAGTTCGGCGTCGACATCACCATCGCCGAGGCGCGCGGCCCGATGGGCATGGCCAAGTGGGATCACATCAAGGCGCTGGGCACGCTGCCGCGCATCGCCGCGCAATGGGAAGCGAAGCACGGCCACGCCTTCAACGACGCCGACGTCGACAGGCTCTACGAGGTGTTCACGCCGATGAACGCGGCCAGCGTGCGCGACCATGCCGACTTCATTCCCGGCGCGCTCGCGGCGGTGAAGGCGGCGCGCGAGCGCGGCCTGAAGATCGGCTCCACCACCGGCTACAACCGCCCGATCATGGAAGTGGTCGTGCCCATCGCCGCGGCCGGCGGCTACTCGCCCGACAACCTCGTGTGCGCCGGCGACCTGGCCGAAGGCCGCCCGTCGCCGCTCATGATGTACCGCTGCTTCGCCGACCTCGGCGTGTGGCCGCCGCACACCGTGGTGAAGGTCGACGACACCGGCGTCGGCCTGCAGGAAGGCCTCAACGCCGGCACCTGGGCCGTGGGCCTCGCGGTCAGCGGCAACGCCAACGGCCTCACGCTGGCCGAGTGGCAGGCGCTCGACGAAGCGCAGCAGCAGGAGCGCCGCGCGCGCGCCACCGCCGACCTCGAAGCAGCCGGCGCGCACTACGTGATCGACAGCGTGGCTGATCTGCCGCAGGTGCTGGAAGACATCGAGCGCCGCCTGCAGGCTGGAGAGCGGCCCGCCGCTACTGCCGCCTGAGCGACGAAGAGAAAGCGGCAGCGTCCGACTTGACGCGCCGCCTCGCGGGCCTAGCATGGCTCGCATGCGAAGCACAGCCTTTGTCCTTCTCTTCTGCCTCGGCCTGCTGACGGCCGCGTGCGACGAAAAGCCGACGAAGCCCGGCGTGCCGGTGCCCAAGGCTTCGACGAGCATCGTCGCCGCGCCTGCGTTGGTCGCGCATCGTTGAGCGCAAGCCGCTCCTGACGGTGGTCCGGCACCACCGGGCTCCTCGCTTGTCTCGCGTTTCCGCGCCAGGGGGTATCCTCGCCGCGGAGAAAACAATGACGACAAACGAGACAACCACCCACCAGCACCAGCCCGATTCACGCTACGCTATGGTGCGCCTCGGCCTCACGCTGCTGATCATGACGGTCGGCAGCAGCGGCATGTACGTGGTGTCGGTGATGCTGCCGGCGGTGCAGGCAGAGTTCGGCGTGGCGCGCGCCGATGCCTCGCTGCCCTACACGCTGCTGATGCTGGGCTTCGGCTTCGGCGGCGTGCTGATGGGCAAGCTGGCGGACCGCATCGGCGTGATGAAGCCGCTGCTGATGGGGGCGGTCTTCCTGGGCGCGGGCTATGTCGCCACGGGCTTTTCCAGTGGCATCGTCAGCTTCACCATCGCGCAGGCATTGCTGGTCGGCCTGCTCGGCAGCTCGGTGGCCTTCGCGCCGCTGGTGGCCGACACCTCGCTTTGGTTCGTCAAGCGGCGCGGCATTGCGGTCGCAGTGTGCGCGAGCGGCAACTACCTGGCGGGCGCTGTATGGCCGCCGATCGCGCAGCACTTCGTCGAAACGGTGGGCTGGCGCCAGACCTACATCGGCATGGGCATCTTCTGCGGCGTGACGATGGCGCTGCTGGCCATGTTCTTTCGCGCACGGCCACCTGCGCTGGTCGTGGCGGCACCGGCCAACGCGGCAGCGGGCACCGTGGCTGCGCGCGACATGACGCGCCCCTTCGGCCTGAGCATGGGCACGGCGCAGGGCCTGCTGTGCGTGGCCGGCGTGGCCTGCTGCGTTGCCATGGCGATGCCGCAGGTGCACATCGTGGCCTACTGCGGCGACCTGGGCTACGGACCGGCGCAGGGCGCGATCATGCTGTCGCTGATGCTGGGCTTCGGCATCGTGAGCCGGCTGGTGTCGGGCGCCATCTGCGACCGCATCGGCGGGCTGCGCACGCTGTTGCTGGGCGGCGTGCTGCAGTGCGTGGCGCTGCTGCTGTTCCTGCCTTTCGACGGGCTGGTGCCGCTCTACGTGATCTCGGCGCTGTTCGGGCTGTTTCAGGGCGGCATCGTGCCGTCGTACGCGATCATCGTGCGCGAGCACTTCCCGCCGAAGGAAGCGGGCGGACGCGTGGGCACGGTGCTGATGTTCACGCTCTTCGGCATGGCGCTGGGCGGCTGGATGTCGGGCAAGGTGTTCGACCTCACGGGCAGCTACCACGCGGCCTTCATCAACGGCATCGGCTGGAACCTGGTGAACGTGAGCATCGCGTCCTTCCTGCTGTTCAGGACGCTTCGGCGATCAGGCGGCCGAGTGTTTGCATTGCCTGCTCGCTGACCGCGTCCCATGGGTGGCCGTAGTTCAGCCTGAGGCAGTTGGAGAAGGCGCGCGTGGCCGAGAAGATCGGACCCGGCGCGACGCTGATGCCGAGTTCCAGCGCCTTGCGGTGGATCTCCAGCGCGTTCGCCGGAGCCGGCAGCTCGACCCACAGGAAGTACCCGCCCAGCGGCCGCGTCGCGCGCGTGCCCGGCGGAAAGTAGTGCCCCACGGCCTGCGCGAAGCTGGCCTGCTGCACTGCCAACGTCTGGCGCAACTTGCGCAGGTGCTTGTCGAGCCCGCCCTTCTCGAGATAGCCCGCGAGCGCGAGCTGCGCCGGCGCCGAGGTGCTCAGCGTGCTCGACAGCTTCTGTCGCGCGACCTTGCGCGCGAAGCGGCCGGCCGAGGTCTAGCCGATGCGATAGCCCGGCGCCAGGCACTTCGAGAACGAGGAGCAGTGCAGCACCAGCCCCTGCGTGTCGAAGGCCTTGGCCGGCGGGGGGCGCCGCTCGCCGAAGTAGAGCTCGGCGTACACGTCGTCCTCGATCAGCGGCAACTGGTGCCGTGCCAGCAGCTCCACCAGCGCCTTCTTCTTCGCATCGGACATCAGGCTGCCGAGCGGGTTCTGGAAGGTGGTCATCAACCAGCATGCGGTGGGCTTGTGCGCCGCGATGGCCTGCTCCAATGCTTCGAGATCGATGCCTTCGCCCGGGTGCGTCGGCACCTCGACGGCGCGCAGGCCCATGCGCTCCAGTGCCTGCAGCGCCGCGTAGAAGGTGGGCGACTCGACGATCACCGCGTCGCCCGGCCGCGTGACTGCCGAGAGGCAGAGGTTGAGCGCTTCCAGCGCGCCGTTGGTGACGACGATCTCCTCCGCCGGCACCGTCATCCCGTCGGCCAGGTAGCGCAGCGCGATCTGCCGGCGCAGCGCCGCGCTGCCGGGCGTGAGGTCGTCCACCGTGCTCCACGGGTCGAGCGACCTGGCGCTTGCGGCCATGAACTGCCCGAGCCGTGCCAGCGGAAACAGCAGCGGGCTCGGAAAGGCCGAGCCGAAGGGCACGACCTTGCGCGACATGCTGGCTTCGAGGATGTCGAACACCTGGTCGCTCACGTCGAGCGATTTCGGGCTGTCGTCGGGGCGCGAAGTGAGCGTGGATTCGGGTGGCGCATCGCGCAGGCCGCCGCCCGTGACGTAGTAGCCCGAGCGGTCGCGGGCCCGCACCAGGCCGCGCGCTTCGAGCAGGTAGTAGGCCTCGAACACCGTCGACGCGCTGACCCCTCGGCTCTGGCCGGTGTGGCGCACCGAAGGCAGGCGGTCGCCGGTCTTGAGGGTGCCGTTGCGGATCGAGGCCTCGATGTCGGCGGCCAGGGCTTCGTATCGCTTCATCGCGGAGTGTTCTTCATTCGGGGGCACTTTATCTGCACCGGTCAATTGGAGCGAATCTGCATCTGTTTTTTCCGGCCGGCCTGGGCCACACTCGACCCATGTCGAATCTCTTGCGCGCGCTGCGCGCCGTTCTCTGGAGTTTCATCGGGCTGGGAGGCCGCCGGGCCGACGCCGAGAGGCGGACGGCGCAGGTCGGCATCCTGCCGCTGATCGGCGTGGCCCTCGTGATGGTGCTGCTGCTGATCGCGGGGCTGATCACGCTGGCGCACTACGTTGCCGGCACATGAAGAAGCGCGCGCTCAGGCTCCTCGCGCTCGGGCTGCTGCTTGCCGTGCAGGGCATGGCGAACGCGGCCACGCCCGCCACCGTACCCGACACCATCGAGCAGCGCGTGGCCGCCTGTATCGCCTGCCACGGCCGCGAGGGCGCGACCACCAACGCAGGCTACTTTCCGCGGCTGGCGGGCAAGCCGGCCGGCTACCTGTTCAACCAGCTGGTGAGCTTTCGCGACGGCCGTCGCTTCAACAGCGACATGGCGTACATGGTGCAGCACCTGTCGGACGCCTACCTGCGTGAGATGGCCGATTACTTCGCGGGGCTGCAGCTGCCGTATCCGCCCATTTCCCCCAACAGCGATGCCACGCCCGAGCAGCTCCAACGCGGCCGCCAGCTGGTGCGCGAAGGCGACGCCGCGCGCGGCATCCCCGCCTGCGTGCAGTGCCACGGCGCGGCGCTGACCGGCGTACAGCCGGCCATCCCGGGGCTGCTGGGCCTGCCGCGGCTGTACGTGTCGTCGCAGCTCGGCGCCTGGCTCACGAAGGAGCGGCACGCGCCGGCGCCCGATTGCATGGCCGACATCGGCCGGCGCATGACCACCGCCGACATCAACGCCGTCGCGAGCTGGCTCGCCGTGCAGCCGATGCCGGTCGACACGAAACCCGCGGCCTCGCTGCCCGCGCCGCTGCCCATGACCTGCGGCGGCATGCCGAAGTGACGGAGCCGCGCCCATCATGAAACTGCGACACCTCGCCTGGACGCTGCTCGCGCTCGTCGTGCTCGGCGCCGCTGCCGCCGGCGGCATCGTGGCGATGAACCTGCGCGGCGAAGACCCGTTGCCCGCGCAGGCCGAAGCCTTCCAGTCCACGCCGCAACTCGTCGAGCGCGGGCGCTACCTCGCGCTGGCCGGCAACTGCGCGGGCTGCCACACCACGCGCGGCGGCGAGCCCTACGCGGGCGGCATGCCGATCGACACGCCCTTCGGCACCGTCTATTCGAGCAATCTCACGCCCGACGACAAGGCCGGCATCGGCAGCTGGAGCAGCGCGCATTTCTGGCGCGCGATGCACAACGGCCGCAGCAAGGACGGGCGGCTGCTGTATCCGGCGTTCCCATACCCCAGCTTCACGCAGGTGACGCGCGAGGACTCCGACGCGATCTACGCCTACCTGCGCAGCGTGCCGCCGGCGCCGGAGCCCAACAGGGCGCACCGGCTGCGCTTTCCCTACGACACGCAGGCGGCGCTGGCCGTGTGGCGCGCGCTCTCTTTCAAGCCCGAGCCCTTCGTCGCCAATGCCGGCAAGCCCGCCGAATGGAACCGGGGCGCCTACCTGGTCAACGGCCTCGGCCATTGCATCGCCTGCCACGGCAGCCGCAACTCGCTGGGCGCGACCGAGACGAAGCTGGGGCTGTCGGGCGGCCTCATCGCCGTCGAGAACTGGTATGCGCCATCGCTCACCGATCCGCATGAAGCCGGCGTGGCCGACTGGCCCGCTGCCGATGTGGTGGCTCTGCTCAAGAACGGCACTGCGCCACGCGGATCGGTCATGGGGCCGATGGCCGACGTGGTGTTCCGCAGCACGCAGTACCTGAGCGAGGCCGACCTGACAGCGATGGCGAACTACCTCAAGGATCTGCCTGACGCGCCGAAGGCCGAAGCCCCGGCCGTCGCAGCAGCGAAGGCCCCGATCCGCCGCGACGCCGGCTCCATGGCGCGCGGCGCGAAGATCTACGACCAGCGCTGCGCCTACTGCCATGGCGACCAGGGGCAGGGCGCGGCGGGCGCCTATCCGCCGTTGGCGGGCAATCGCGCCGTGAACATGGCGCGGCCCACCAACCTGATCCAGGTGATCTCGCACGGCGGCTTCCTGCCTTCGACTTCGGGCAACCCACGCCCCTACGGCATGCCGCCCTTCGGCCAGACGCTGGACGCGGCCGAGGTAGCAGCCGTGCTCACCTACGTGCGCGGCTCCTGGGGCAACGACAGCGCGCCGGTCACGCAGCTCGACACGATGCGGCGCTGATCGACCGATCGATCAGATGTTCGTGCTGGAGGGAATCCGGCTCGGCAGCAGATGTTCGTAGGGCCGCGCACGCGTGGCGTTCCGCTGGCCGATGGTGGCCTCGATGCCGGCGAGCGCATTGCGGAAGCGCTCCAGCGGCCCGCCTTGCCCCGCGATGGCAGGGTCCAGCAGCACCGGCAGGTGCGGGAACACGTTGTCCTTGTATTCGCCCAGCGGCCGGTAGTACACGCCGCCGAGGATGTGGAACAGCAGGATCTGCTCCTGCGCCGCCAGCCGCGAGGGCAGCATCTGCGACCAGCTCGCCTCGTTCTGCCCGGTGCTGCTCGTCGGCGCCGGCGTGCCTTCGGTGCCCGCGCTGAAGGGCGCATAGGTCATCACCGAATACTGCGGGAAGTTCACCGCCGCGTGCTGCGCGCTGGCGTTGAAGATGATGGCAGTGAGCACGTCGATCAGCTGCGCGCGCGTGGTGATCGCGCGGAAGCCGTGCACCTTGCCGCTGGTGGCCAGCTCGGTGGCCCAGGCCTTGAGCTCGTAGTCGCCGGTCACGTCGGCGTCGCTCAGGTAGTAGGTGCCGACGTAGTCGCCCACCCACTGCGCGATCGCGTTCCACACCAGCAGTGCGTCGTCGCGGTACGGGTAGTCGGGCAGCGCGGTCGCATCGTCCACGCCGCGCGTGCGCAGGTCGTTGGGCAGCATCATGCGGTCGTAGAAGTCGTAGGCCAGCCGGTCGCGGCCGCACTGCTGCTGCAGCGTCTCGATGGGCGCGGCGAGGATCACGTCGCCCGTGGTCAGCGGCGCCATGATGATCAGCGTCGCGGCCTCGTTGATGAACATCGCGCCTTCCAGGTGCGGCGACAGCAGCCGGCTCAGCGGATGCGCGGTCGCAAGCTGGCGCTGCGTGGCCATCGCGAAGGCTTCCGACAACAGGTGCGTGCGACCCAGGTGCACGAACATCTCGTGGTAGTTGAAGTCGGCCACCTGCACCACGGTCTTGGCCGATTGCCAGGCCCAGTACGCCTCTGCGTTGGCCGTGTCGTCCACGCGCAGGAGGATCGCGTTCGCGGCCGGGTCCTGCCCGCATTGAATGGCGACCGGTACCAGCGAGCGGCCGGTCTTCGGCCGCGCGAACAGCGCGATGGGCGCGTGGATGTAGCCCGTGCCCGTGAGCGGCTTGATCTGCGGGCCGGCGGGCGCCATGTCGCCCAGGCCTTCGTAGTCGAGGATGTAGAGCCGGCCCGAGGCGGCAGCGTCGGCGAGGCTGTCGCCCGCGCCCATCACCTGCCGGTATTGCGCGTCGCCCAGCGGGAACTTCGCCGGCAGCGCGCTCGCGCGCTGGATCAGCATCGGGTTGGGCCCCGACACGCGCATGGCGGCGAACAGGTCGTTGTCGTGCAGCAGTTGCGCGATGGCGGGCTTCTCGATGGTGACGAAGAGGGCGTCGTATTGAGCCACCGTCTTCGGACCGTTCAGTGCGCCCAACGGGCCCTGCGACAGCAGGTCGTGGTGGATCTGCTTGAGCTGCGTGGCGATGTCGCCCGCCGTGCCGGTGAGCGTGCCCAGCAGCGCCAGCACCGCGGCCGGCAGCGTCGACAGCCCGCCGTTGGCGGCCAGCAGCTGGTCGAAGCTGGCCTGCAGGCTCGCGAGCCGCGTGCGCAGGTTGTCGAGCGACTGCAGGCTGCCCGAGGCCAGCGCGCTGGTGGCGAACGAAGCCGCGAAATTGGTGACGGCTTCCAGCGCCTTCGCGATCGTCTTGAGCTGGTGCTCCAGCGCCGGCAGCTCGGTCGCGGGCACCACAGCGCCCATCGGCACGCCGGCCAGGTTGATGTGCGATTCGGTCCAGAGATAGGTCGCCTGCCGCCCCACCAGCTCGAGCCGCCGCAGCGTGGCGCTGATCGGATCGATCTTCTGCGGCAGCGTGGGCTTGAGCACCGGCAGCGCGGCCGAGGCGGTGGAAGTCTTGCCGGCCAGCAGGCTCAGGCCGCCCGCCGAGGCGGACCATTTGAGGATGTCTCTGCGCTTCATCGGGGAGTTCCCTGTCGTTATGAATCTTGGGAAGGCCGACGGGGTGGTCGGCCACAAAATCGAACGCTCGTTCTATTTGTGGCCGGATTCTGCGGAGGGGCTCCGGCGTTGGCAATCAGGGTTGCTGCCTACCTCGAAGGTGCACAGCAACCGCGCCGGAAGCGGGTCAGGATGCAGTCAGGCGGCGGTATGCGGATGACGCGCGGCTTCGTACAGCGTGTGCGCCAGGTCACGGTGCCTTGCCAGCAGCGGCGACAGCTCGAGCCCGGTGAATTCGCCATTGCGGATGCGGACCGTGCCACCGATCACGCTCAGCGACACCGATGCCGGCGTGCAGAACACCAGCGCAGCCACCGGGTCGTGCCCCGCGCCCGCGTGCGCGACGCCGCGCATGTCGAAGGCCACGATGTCCGCCGACATGCCGGGCGCGATTGAGCCGATGTCGTCGCGGCCCAGCACTTGTGCACCGCCCAGCGTGGCGATTTCGAGTGCCTCGCGCGCAGTCATCGCGGCCGGGCCGTAGCCCACGCGCTGCAGCAGCATCGCCTGCCGCGCCTCTCCCAGCATGTGCGCGCCGTCGTTCGACGCGCTGCCGTCCACGCCCAGCCCCACGGGCACGCCCGCGCGGCGCATCGTACCGATGGGCGCGATGCCCGAGGCCAGCCGCATGTTGGAGCAGGGGCAGTGCGCAACGCCGGTGCCGGTGCGGCCGAAGAGCGCGATACCAGCTTCGTCGAGCTTCACGCAGTGCGCGTGCCACACGTCGCGGCCGACCCAGCCCAGGTCTTCGGCGTACTCGGCCGGCGTCATGCCGAACTTCTCGCGTGAATAGGCCACGTCGTTGTCGTTCTCGGCCAGGTGCGTGTGCAGCGACACGCCGCGCTCGCGCGCGAGTTCGGCCGACAGGCGCATCAGGTCGCGCGACACCGAGAACGGCGAGCAGGGCGCGAGCACGATGCGGCGCATCGAATGGCGCGAAGCGTCGTGCCAGCGGTCGATGAGCCGTTCGCTGTCGCGCAGGATCGCTTCCTCGGTCTCCACCACCTCGTCGGGCGGCAGGCCGCCGGCGCTGCGGCCCACGCTCATGCTGCCGCGCGCCGCGTGGAAGCGCATTCCCATTGCGTCGGCCGCCTCGATGGAGTCGTCGAGCCGCGAGCCGTTGGGAAACAGGTAGAGATGGTCGCTGGTGGTGGTGCAGCCAGAGAGCATCAGCTCGGCCATCGCGGTCTGCGTCGATACGCGGATCATCTCGGGCGTGAGGCGCGCCCACAGCAGGTACAGGTTGGTGAGCCAGCCGAAGAGCTCGGCGTCCTGCGCTTCGGGCACCGCGCGCGTGAGGCTCTGGTACATGTGGTGGTGCGTGTTGACCAGGCCGGGCATCACGACGTGGCCGTGCATGTCGATGGCCTCGGCGCGGCCTTCGCGCAGGGCGTCGAGATACACCGCCGGCAACTGCGCGGTCTCGCCGACCCAGGCGATGGCGGGCCCTTGCATCACCACCGCGCCGTCGCGGATCTCGCGTCGCGCCGCGTCCATGGTGACCAGCACGTCGGCGTGCCGGACGATGCGCAGCGGGGAGGGCGTGGTGGCGGTGGAAGTGTTCATGATGTCATTCGGTCCCATGCGAGGTGCGCGCCGCCAGTGTGAAGGATCGCTCCCTCGACAGCACGCCGTTGTAGAAAAGATTGAGCAGCACCGCGGCGCAGGTGCCGAGCACGATGCCGCTGTGCGTCAGCGGATGCGTCCAGGCCGGAAAGTGCTGGAAGAAGTTCGGCGACAGCGTGGGGATCAGCCCCAGGCCGATGGAGATCGCGATCACGTACAGCGCATGGCGGTTCTGCGAATGGTCGATCTCGCCGAGGATGCGCACGCCCGTGGCCGCCACCATGCCGAACATCACGATGCCCGCGCCGCCGAGCACGAACTGCGGCACCGAGGCCACGATATGCGCGATTTTCGGGAAGAGCGCGAGCGCGATGAGCAGCACGCCGCCGCCGGCCGCCACGTAGCGCGAGCGCACGCCGGTCACCGTCACCAGCCCCACGTTCTGCGAGAACGAGGTGTACGGGAATGTGTTGAACACGCCACCGATCACCGTGCCCAGGCCGTCGGCGCGCAGGCCGCGCGTCAGCGCATCGGTGCCCACCTTGCGGCCTGTGATCTCGCCGAGCGCGAGGAACATGCCGGTGGATTCGACCAGCGTGATCAGCATCACGATGCACATCGAGGCGATGGCCGTGAGCTCGAAGCGCGGCATGCCGAAGTGAAAGGGCGTGGTCACCGCGACCCAGCTTGCCTCGGCCAGCCCGTCGAAGTGCATGCGCCCGAGCGTCAGCGACAGGCCGACGCCGAAGACGATGCCCAGCAGCACCGCGATGTTGGCGACCAGGCCTTTGCCGAAGCGCGTGATCGCGATGATCACCAGCAGCACGGCCGCCGCGATCGCCAGGTTCACCGGCTCGCCGTAGGCGGGATTGGCCACCGCATGCGCCACGCCGTCGACCATGCGGGTCGCGGTGGGCTGCCCGCCCGCGGCCCAGTTGATGGCCACGCCCATGAGCGACACGCCGATCAGCGTGATGACCGTGCCCGTCACCAGCGGAGGAAACACGCCCAGCACCCGCCCCATCAATGGCGCAACCAGCATGCCGAACACCCCCGCCACGATGGTGGCGCCGTAGATCGCGGGCAGGCCCAGCGAGGGGTCGATGCCGATGGCGATCATCGGGCCGACCGCCGCGAAGGTCACGCCCATCATCACCGGCATGCGAATGCCGAAGCGCCAGAAGCCGATGGCCTGCACCAGCGTGGCGATGCCCGCGGCGAACAGGTCTGCGTTGATGAGGAAGGCGATGTCGGCCTTGGAGAGGCCGAGCGCGCCGCCCACGATGAGCGGCACCGCCACCGTGCCCGCGTACATCACGAGCACGTGCTGCAGGCTCAGCGCACCGCAGCGGCCGAGGGGAAGCTTCTGGTCGACCCCTTCGCCGTCTCCTGCGGGGGTCTTTTTATCGTTCGAAAGCATGTGGACCTTTCTTTCCTGCCGATGAACCGGCGCGGCAGTCTAGGAGCGATGCATTCGCACGCGCAAAGTCAATAAATGACCCGCCCTGTGCACAAAAAGTGGACGACCTCCGGCGACGAAATCAGGACGCCAGCAGCTCGTCGAGGCAGGCCACCAGGTGGTTCGCGAACAGCTCGGCCGCGGGGCTCGGAGGCTGCGAGGCGCGGGTCTCGAGCGTGAGTGTCTGGGCGCGCAGCGCGGCGTCGCGCAACGGAACGAAGACCAGCGAGCCCTCCTGCCGATCCTCGTCGACGTCGAGCCGGTTGAGCAGCGTGATGCCGCCGCCCTGGCGCACCAGCCGGCGCATGAGCGCGGTGGATGTGGTTTCGACGACCGGCGAGGCGCTGACCCCCGAGAGCCCGAAGGCCGCATCGAGGATGGGCCGGATCGACAGCGAAGGCGCCGGCAGGATCAGCGGATAGCCGACGCACTCGGCCAGCACCGTCGTCGCATGCGCGGTCAGCGGATGGCCGGGCGGCACCACCGCGCCGATCGGCCACTCGCTGGCGAACAGCGTGCGAAAGCCGGCGGTGCCGGGCACGTCGTAGGCCAGCGCCAGGTCGGCATCACCCTCGCTCACGCTGCGCAGCACCGCCGCGATCGGCAGGCCGAGCAGCTTGAGCTGGATGCCGGGGTGCGCCTCGCGAAAGCGCTGCACCACGGCGGGAAGGAAGGAGTCGGCCAGGCCCGCCGTGGTGGCTAGCGTGACCTCGCCCTGGCGCAGCCCGCGCACGGCCTCGATACGCTGGCGCACCAGGTCGAACTCGTGCAGCGTGCCGCGCGCGTGGGCCAGCACGATCTCGCCCACGGGCGTGAGCTTCAGCGTGTTGTGGATGCGCTCGAAGAGCGGGGCACCCAGCTCCTCCTCGAGATTCAGGATCTGCCGGTTGACCGCCGTGGGCACCACATGCAGCTGCTCGGCCGCCTTGCGGATCGAGCCCGCGCGAACCACCTCGACGAAATAGCGAATGACCTTGGCGTGCATGTTTCCCCCGCGCCGCTGGGGGCGCGGGGCGAATCATGCATGCGGGTTCAGAGGTCGGGCAAGCCCATGGCCGGGTCGCTCACCGTGTGCTTGCCGGTTTCGACGCGGCCGGCGAAGCGGCGGTAGTAGGCGGGGTCGGCGTCGCAGGTGACCGCGAAGTCGTACCACTGGCCGCTGGCTGCGAGATCCCAGGGCTGGTCTGCGTTGGCGCCGCCGTTCACGGTCGCGGTCCAGGGGCCGTCGCTGCGGTAGGCCTTGGCGGTGATCGTGAACCTGCACGCGGCCTTGCCGTCGTTGCGCATGTTCAGGTAGACGTTGCCGTTGGTGATGTCGTAGCACACGCGCACCTCGGGCTGCGCCGCACCACCCGCGCGCAGGGTGTTGAGGTTGCCCTTGAAATGGCGGTGGAAGCCGTTGGGGCCGAGCACCCACAGGTCGTAGGCACCGGCGTCGTCGGCCATCGCGGCCCAACTGTCGTCGAGTGCCTTGCCGGCCTCGAGCATGTAGCGGCGCGGCAGGCGGTCGAGATGCAGCCTGTCGTAGACGTGGAACACGGCGGCGGCCTTGCCGGTGTTGAGGAAGAGCAGCTTGAGCTTTCCTCCGACCGCATCGGCGAGGGCGCTGGTGTGCAGCTCGTAGGGCAGCGCGCGCGAGGGCCGCGTGCCGGTGGGCTGGCGCGGCAACTGCGGATCGGGCGGCAGCGGCACCTGCGTCAGCGCTTCCTGGTCGAGGCGCAGCTTGTCGGCCTCGGTCCTGTTCCTGCGGCCGGTGAGCGTGGGCAGAGTCTCGCTGTTGGGCGTGGCGAAGTTGAAGGCGCTCGTGAGGTCGCCGCACACCGCACGGCGGAATGGCGAGATGTTCGGTTCCTTCACGCCGAATCGCGCCTCGATGAAGCGCAGCACCGAGGTGTGGTCGAACACCTGCGAGTTGACCCAGCCACCGCGGCTCCACGGCGAAAGCACGTACAGCGGCACGCGCGGACCGGGGCCGAACACGCGACCGTCGGGCGCGGGCTGCGAGGTGCTGCCTTCCGGCGGCGGTTGCGTGAAGTACTCGTGCGCCATGTCGGCATCGACGAGCGTGGTCTTGCCGGCCTTCGACTTGTCGGGGTTGACCGAAGGCGCGGAAGGCGAGGGCACGTGGTCGAAGTAGCCGTCGTTCTCGTCGAAGTTGACCAGCAGCACGGTCTTGCTCCAGACCTCGGGCACGGCCGTGAGCGCGTCCAGGATTTCCTGCAGGAACCAGGCGCCCTGTACAGGGCTCGACGGGCCCGGGTGCTCGCAATAGACGGAGGGCGCGTTGATCCAGCTCACCTGCGGCAGGCGGCCGGCCTTGATGTCGCGCCTGAAGGCGTCGAGGTATTCCTCCGGCTTGCTGCCCGGCAGGGTGTTGGCGATGCCCTTGTAGAGCGGGTTGCCCGGGTTGTCGCTGGCGGCGTCGTAGGCGTGATAGGGCGCTGCCTGGCCGCTGTCGGAATAGGGCACGTTGGGCTCGCCGCCGCTGGAGACGGGAAAGGGCGAAGCCCGGTTGGCACGCCTGAACTGGCGGAAGGCGCCGAGCATGTTGTCGCCCCATTCGTCGGGCATGTTCTGGTAGCAGATCCAGCTCACGCCGGCGTCTTCGAGCCGCTCGGCGTAGGTCTTCCACGTGTAGCCGGTGTTCACCGCCGATGCGCGCCCGTCGAGCCAGTCCCATTCGTTGGTGACGTAGGCCACGCCCTGGGCGGTCGGCCCGTTGGTGCCGGTCAGGTGGAAGGAGCGATTGGCGTCGGTGCCGGTGTGCATCGCGCAGTGGTAGCTGTCGCACAGCGTGAAGGCGTTGGCCAGCGAGAACTGGAACGGCACCTCGGCTTCCTTGAAGTAGCCCATGGCCGCGCTCGTCTTGTGGCGCGCCCATTGGGAGATGCGGCCGTTATCCCAGGCGTCCTGGCTGTCGCCCCAGGAGTGCGGCGTGCCGCTCACACGCTGCGCGTTGCCCTTGGTCTGGTCGAGGTGGTAGGGCAGCACGATCTTGCCGTCGGCATCGCCCTGCTGCCACACGTTGCGCCCGCCCGGCAGCGGAACGGTGAAGCGGTCGCCGAAGCCGCGAACGCCCGGCAGCATGCCGAAGTAGTGGTCGAAGGAGCGGTTCTCCTGCATCAGGATGACGATGTGCTCGACGTCCTTGATCGTGCCGGTCTTGTTGTTGGCCGGAATGGCGAGCGCGCGGCGGATGCTCGGCGGAAACGCACTGAGTGCGAGGGCTGCGGCGCCGGTGGTGGCGGTGCCCGTGAGGAACTTGCGGCGTGAATTCATGGGGAAGGCTTCTTGTCGTGTTTCTTCGGGCGCTCAGGGTGCGCAGCGTTTCTCGGGCTTGACGCCGGTGTCCGGCGGGGGCGTCGTGGTGGGCGGAGTGACCGTGCCGGGCAGGCCGGCGAAACCGCCGCCACCACCGCTTCCGCCGCAGGCGGAAAGTACACAGGCAACGAAGAACAGCGCGCAGGCGTGACGCGCGCGCGAGGTGACGAGTCGCATGGGGAGATCCTCTCTCGGTGTTGTGCCGCAGAGGCTAGAAAGGCTCAATGACGTCGGGATGAATTCCGCGATGTCAGGGATGTAAGCGCGCGTTGCACGCGCTCGTGCGCCGGCTCAGGACTCGTTGCTGATCCCGCTGCTCACATGCCCCGCAGGCACATGCCGCGAGGCCGCATCCACATGCCCCGTCTGGTCGTCGAAGAAGAAATCAGGCTCGAACTCGCGCAGGAACTCGCCCTTGGGCAGGCCGCCGAGGAACATGGCCTCGTCGACGCGGATGTTCCACTTCATCAGCGTGCGGATGGCGCGCTCGTGCGCCGGCGCGCTGCGCGCGGTGACCAGCGCGGTGCGGATGCGCATCTGTGCGTTGCCGGCCATCTGCAGGCGGTGCAATGCCATCAGCAGCGGCTTGAACGGGCCTTCGGGCAGGGGCAGGTCGGCCTTGCTGGTTTCGTGCGCCTGGAAAGCGTCGAGGCCCTCGGCCTGGAACACACGCTCGGCCTCGTCGGAGAACAGCACCGCGTCGCCGTCGAAAGCGATGCGCACTTCGTTCGGCCATGCGTCGCTGGCCTTCACCGATTCGACCAGCACGCGAGCCGCCGGAAAGCCGGCGTTGAGCGCTTCGCGCACGTCCTGCGCGTTGACCGACAGGAACAGGTGCGCGCGCAGCGGGCGCAGGTAGCCGAAGGGCGGGCGGCCCTGGGTGAAAACGCCGCGCTGAAGCCGGATGTCGGCAGCCGCGCTCGACTTGAAGATGCGCATGCCCGAGACCGGGTCGTTGCGCGAGAGGATCACCACCTCCACGCGCTGCACGCCGTCGTCGTTGAAGCGCAGCAGCTTGCGGATCAGCGAATAGGCGATGCCGGGCGCGGCCGGCACGTCGATGCGGTCGAGCTGCAGCTTCATGTAGCCCTCGTTGTCGCCGGCCTCGAAGACCTTGTTTTCTTCTTCGAGGTTGAACAGGGCGCGCGAGGAGATCGCGACCACGAGCTTGTCTTCGAGGGTTACGGGCATGTTGCGTGCGTCCTGCTCTGCGGGCCGACCGTCGTCACTTGACGAACTGGTTCAGCTGGATGATAGGCAGCATCACGGCCAGCACGATCAGCATCACCACGCCGCCCATCGCCACGATCAGGAGCGGCTCGAGGATGGTGGCGAGGTGCATCGCGCGGCGCTGCACTTCGGCGCCGAGCTGGTTGGCGGCGCGCTGCAGCATCAGCGGCAGCGTGCCGGTCTGCTCGCCGAGCCGGGCGAACATCGACACCAGCCCGGGAAAGCGTTTCTTCTGCGCCAGCGCCGAAGCCAGCGGCGCACCCTCGCGCACCAGCACCAGCGCGTCGAGCGCGTCGGCGCGCATCGCGCGGTTGCCCAGCGTCTCGGAAGCAGCCTGCAGCGCGCGCAGGATCGGAACGCCGGCCGTGGCCAGCATGGCGAGCGTGCTCGCGAAGCGTGCCGCGTTGTAGCCGCGCGAGAGCTTGCCCACCAGCGGCAGCTTGAGCCAGGCCGCGTCGAACTTCAGGCGCAGCGCTTCCTGCGCCAGCGCGAGCCGCGTGCCGATGGCGGCGAGCACCACGCCGGCCAGCATCCACCAGCCGTAGTTGCGCACGCCGGCGCTCAGCGAAAGCATCACGGTGGTGAGGAAGGGCAGCGAGCGCTTGGTGCCCGCGAACACCTGCGCCACCTGCGGCACCACGTAGCTCACGAGGAAGATCACGATCACGATCGCAACCAGCGTGACGATGGCCGGGTACAGCGCCGCACCGATCAGCTTCTGCTGCAGCGCCTGCCGTTCCTCGAGGTCGTCGGCGAGGCGGTCGAGCACGAGGCCCAGGTTGCCGCTCTGCTCGCCGGCGCCGATCACGGCGGTGTAGATGGGCGAGAACTCGCGCGGATGCGCCGACAGCGCACGCGCGAACGGCGAGCCCGCGTTGACTTCGGCGCGCAGCGAGGCGACTAGGTTGCGCTGCTGCTCGGATTCGGCTTCGTCGGTGAGGGCGGTGAGCGCGCGTTCCAGCGGCAGGCCCGACGAGACGAGGCCCGCGAGCTGTCGCGTCCATACAGCTAGGCCGGTCGAATTGAAGACGCGCTTGCCGCCGCCGAGCCATCGTCCGAGGCCGCTGCGCTGGCCTGCACCGCCGGCGTGCTCGCTGCCCACCGGCTTGACTGACAGCGGAATGAGCGCCTGCGCCCGCAGCAGGCTGCGCGCACTGCGGGCGGTGTCGGCTTCCAGCACGCCTTCGCGCGACTGGCCGCTGGCGTCGATGGCTTCGAATGCGTAGGCGGGCATCTCTTTTTTTCTTGCTCGCTACTCGCGGGTGACGCGCAGCAGCTCGGCGCGCGAGGTGATGCCGGCCTGCACCAGTCGCTCGCCGTCCTCGCGCATGGAGCGCAGGCCGCCGCGTTCGCCGGCCTCGAAGAGCTGGCTTTCCGCAGCCTTGCCGTGGATGAGCGCCTGCACTTCGTCGTCCGCCACCAGCAGTTCGAAGATGCCAGTGCGGCCCTGGTAGCCGGTCTGGCCGCAGGCTTCGCAGCCCGCGCCGCCGCACGAGGTGCAGACCTTGCGCACGAGGCGCTGGGCGAGCACGCCCAGCAGCGACGAGCTCAGCAGGAAGGGCTCGACGCCCATGTCGGTCAGGCGCGTGACGGCGCTGACCGAATCGTTCGTGTGCAGCGTGGCCAGCACCAGGTGGCCGGTCAGCGAGGCCTGGATGGCGATCTGCGCGGTTTCGAAGTCGCGGATTTCGCCGATCATGATCACATCCGGGTCCTGCCGCAGGATGGCGCGCAGGGCCTTGGCGAAGGTGAGTTCGATCTTCGCGTTGATCTGCGTCTGGCCCACGCCTGGCAGCTCGTACTCGATGGGGTCTTCCACCGTCATGATGTTGCTGCGGCTTGCGTCGAGCCGGGCCAGCGCGGCGTACAGCGTGGTGGTCTTGCCCGAGCCGGTCGGGCCGGTCACGAGGATGATGCCGTGCGGCTGCGCGATGAGCTTCTCGAAGCGCTCCAGCGTGTCGCCCTGCATGCCCACCGATTCGAGCGTGAGCTTCGATTCGCTCTTGTCCAGCAGGCGCAGCACGGCGCGTTCGCCGTGCGCGCTCGGCAGCGTCGACACCCGCACGTCGACCGCGCGCGTGCCGATGCGCAGCGAGATGCGCCCGTCCTGCGGCAGCCGCTTCTCGGAGATGTCGAGGTCGGCCATGATCTTCAGGCGCGAGATCAGTGCCGCGTGCAGCGCGCGGTTGGGCTGCACCACCTCGCGCAGCGTGCCGTCGATGCGAAAGCGCACGGACGAAGTGCGCTCGTAGGGTTCGATGTGGATGTCGCTCGCGCCGTCGCGCGCGGCCTGCGTGAGCAGCGCGTTCAGCATGCGGATGATGGGCGCGTCGCCCGCGCTTTCCAGCAGGTCTTCGACCGCCGGCAGCTCCTGCATCATGCGCGAGAGGTCGGCGTCGCTCTGGACCTCGCTCACCACCGCCGCCGCGCTCGACTCGCCCTGCGCGTAGGCCGCGCTGATGCGCTGCGCCAGCGGGCCGTCGGCCAGCACCTCGAAGGCCTGCACGCCATATTTGCGCGAAACCTCGCCGACCGCGCTGCGCGCCGGGTTGGGCGACATCCACAGCGTGTAGCGGCCGTCGTCGGTCTCCTCGAGCAACAGCTGCTGGCTGCGTGCGAAGGCGTAGGGCAGGGGATAGCGCATGGACATCAGGTCAGTATCAAGGCATTTCCCGCGAGCTCACCGGGTCGGCGGTGGGGGGCAGGGCGCCGCGCAGCGGGCTCGGCGCCAGCTTGCGGGTGTCCGCCGCGGGCTGCGACGGCGGGATCAGCTGGGTGCCTTCGAGGCGCGAGCCGCCGCGCGAGACGGTCGCGGCCGACGAATTCGACGACGTGGGGGCCGTCGTGCGTGCCGGAGGCGCCAGCTCGGGCAGGATGTTCGAGCCGTCCACGCCGCGCAGCATCACGTTCGAGGTGTCGGGCTGCGAGCGCTGCTGCATGCCGCGGATCTCGTCGTAGCGGTCGTACGAGAAGGCCTCGGTGGCAGCGGCATCGCGCATCACCGCGGGGCGCAGGAACATCATGAGGTTGATCTTCTCGCGTGTGCGGGCCTGGCTCTTGAACAGGTTGCCGAGCACGGGAATGTCGCCCGCGAGCGGCACCTTCTCGATCGTGTTGCCGTAGGTGTCCGACAGCAGGCCGCCGAGCATGACGAGGCCGCCGTCTTCCACCAGCACGCTCGATTCGATCGAGCGCTTGTTGGTGGTGGGGCCGTTCTGGTTGTTGGCGGTGTTCTGGTCGACCGTGGACGTCTCCTGGAAGATCGTCAGCTTCACGGTGCCGTTCTCGTTGATGGTCGGGCGCACGCGCAGCGTGAGGCCGACGTCCTTGCGCTCGACGGTGGTGAACGGGTTGACGCCGACCGAGCCCGAGGTGCTGGCGTACTGGCCGGTGACGAAGGGCACGTTCTGGCCGATCACGATCTTGGCCTCTTCGTTGTCCAGCGTCAGCAGGTTGGGCTTGGACAGCACGTTGGCGTCCTTGTCGCTGTCGAAGAAGCTGGCGATCGCACCCAGGATGTACTGGCCGCCGACCTTGCCGGCGATGCCGAGGTTCATGCCGGGCGTGATCGCGCCGGCCAGGCCGGAGGCATTGCGCGTGGCCAGTGCCTGGGTCAGCGTCAGCAGGTTGGCGCCGGCCACCGATGAGTTGGTGCCGAGCACAGCGTTGTTGCCCAGCGCGCTCTGCCACTGCACGCCGAACTTCGCGGCGGCCGTGTCGCTCACCTCGACGATCAGCGCCTCGATCATGACCTGGGCGCGCCGGCCGTCGAGCCTGTCGATCACCGCGCGCATCTGGCGGTACTGCGGTTCGGGCGCGGTGATGATCAGCGAGTTGGTCGACGGGTCGGCCTGGATCTGGCCGCCCGTGGAAGGCTGGTTGGCGTTGTTGAGCGGAGCGCTGGCGGCGGCCGAGGCGCCGGACTGGCTGCCGCTGTTCAGGTTCACCTGCATGGCCTGCGGCGCGCTCTGCTGCGGCGCCGCGCTGCCGGTGGCGCCAGGCGTGCCCGGCGTGGTGCTCACCTGGTTCGCGGCCATCGCAGCGCGCAGCGTGGCCGCCAGGCGCACTGCGTCGGCGTTCTTCAGGTAGACCACGTAGATGTTGCCGGCCGCGCCGTTGCTGCTTTCGGCGGCGGGGCGGTCGAGCTTGTCGACCAGCGTGCGCACCAGCGCCACGCGCGCCGGGTTGGCCGCGCGCAGGATCAGCGAGTTGCTGCGCGGGTCGGCCATCAGGGTGGTGCGGAACGACGCATCGGCCGCGCCCGGGGCCGCCGCCGTGCCGGGAGCGCCGGAGCCGCCGCCGTCGACCAGCCGCTGCACCAGCGGCACCATGTCGGTGGCGACCGAGTGCTTGAGCTGGATGACCTCGATGTCGGAGGCGTTCGGCACGTCGAGCGACGCGATGATGCGCGCCAGCCGGCGCATGTTGTCCGCGTAGTCGGTGATCACGAGCGAGTTGTTGCCCGGGTTCACGTTGATGGTGTTGTTCGGCGGGATCAGCGGGCGCAGCACCGGCAGCAGGTTGTTCGGCGACTCGTAGTTGAGGCGGAAGATCTGCGTGACGATCTGGTTGCTGCCGCTGGACGCCGTGGCGCTGATGGAGGTGTTGACGGTGCTGCTCTGCAGCTTGGCGTCGGCCTCGGGCACCACCTTGTAGAGACCGTCGGCCTCCACCACCGCGAAGCCCTGCAGGCGCAGCGCCGAAGCGAACTGGTTGAAGGCGGCCGCCGGCTGGATGGCGCGGTCGGTCACCAGGTTCATCGTGCCCTTCACGCGCGGGTCGACCACCACGTCGCGGCCGGTGACCACAGCCATGGTGCGGGCCACGGCCTCGATGTCGGCGTTGGAGAAGTTCAGCGTGATCGGCTCGCCGCGGCGTGGCGCGTCGCCGGTCTGCGCGAACGCGAGCGGCGCGCCCTGCAGGAACGTGGCGGCGATCAGCACGCGCACGGCGAGTGCGACGGTGCCGGTCGAAAACAGTGGCTTCATCATGAGGATCAACCCAGGGTGATGATCGAACGCGCGTTGTCGCGCCGCCCGATGATGTTCAACAAATTGGAAAGAGCGTCTTCGCGGCCGGGCGCGGCACTGGCTTCGCCGTTGAAACGGAAGGAGGTGCCGTTCCAGCTGCCGCTGCCGTTCAGCTCGAGGCTGCCCTCGCGCGTGCTCAGCAGCAGCGTGGGGCGGCTTCCGCCTTCGAGCGTGAGCCGGTAGCTGCCCATCGGCCGCAGGGTCGACAGGCTGGAGGAAACATCGGTGGCGTCGAGCGTGGCCTGGCCGGCGATGCGCAGCGCCGGGCCGTCCCACTGCATCGAGAAGGCCTTGGTTGTGAGGTCGAGCGCGCCTTCGAGCTTGAGCGTGTTCCACGGCGCGCCCAGGCCCGTGAGCAGGGTGGCGGGCCAGCGCGAGCGGCTGTCCTGCCAGGCGAGTTGCATGCCGCCCGCGCGCGGGCTGGCCTTGAGTTCGAGCGGCTGCGCGGCGCAGCATTGCAGGTCGAGGCTGGCGGAGATGCCGCTGAAGCCGGGGCGCATGCGCCAGTGCACCAGGCCGGGCAGCGACACCGCCTGCGTACCGCCCGCGCCGCTGGCGAGGACCACCGCGGCCGTGCCGTTCCAGACGGTGCCGCGCGGGTTGGCCAGCACCAGGCGGCCCTGGCTCCAGCTCGACAGCGCCGCCGACAGCCAGCGCGCCGGCGCGAACAGCACCACCGCCAGCAGCAGGCCGATGGCGGCGCCGAGCAGCGCCCAGCGCCAGCCGCGGCGCGGTCGGGCTTCGGGGATGGGTGTGCGGCTCAGCATTCGGGGCGCTTGTTGCTGCTCATCGCGCCGCGGGCAGCGCCATGACGACGGTGCCGTCCCAGCGGACGGGCGGCGTCTTCGGTGCGTCCTTGGCTGCGGGCGACGATGGCGGCGGCGATGCCGAGGTCGAGGCCGGTGCGCGGGTCAGGTGGACTTCTCGCGGCACCGCGTGCGCATTGCCGCGTGCCTGGCCGAGCCATTGCGCGACGGTGGAGGCGGGTGCCCCGCGCAGCGAGACTGTGGCGGCGCCGTCGCCGCCGGATGCCATGAGTTGCGCATTGCTGGTGCCCAGGCCTTCGCGAACCGAGGTCTCGAGCGCGCGCAGCGCGTCGTCGCGGTTCAGGCGGGGCTGCGACTGCAGCGCCTTCGCGCGGGCCTGCAGGGTGGCCATCTGCTGCAGCTGCGCGTCGAGCCGCGCATGCTCGGCAGGCGCAGCCGACAGCGTGCGCAGCGCGGGAGCGAGCGCTATCCACCACAGCAGCGCCAGCGCCACGAGCGCGGCGGCGGCGTAGACCATGCGGCGCTCGCGCGCTTCCAGGGTGGCCCAGCGGGCCTTGAGCTGTTCGCTGAAGTTCATCGGTTGGCCTCGGCCTGTACCAGCAGGAGGTCGCCCTCGGTGCGCACGTTGTAGCCGCGCGGCGCCATCGCGCCGGTGATCTGCGAGACCTCCGACGGCTGCAGTCCGAGCCCGCGCAGGCGCAGCTGGCCTGCGTTGTAGTCGACGGCGCTCGGCACCTTGCCGGGAGGGAGGACTGCGGCGAGCGCGCCGACCATGGGTTCGAAGTCGCTGTTCGCCACGTCGCCCACGGCCTGCTGCAGCGAGGCGACCTCGCGCTGCATCTGCAGTGGCGCGTCGACCACGACCCTCACCGAGGGGAAGGTCGCCGTCAGCATCGCCTTGGCGGCCTGGCGCTTCGATTCGAGCGCGTTGCGTTCCTTCCAGGCCCAGGCGTTCAGGCCGATGAGCTGGGTGAGCAGCAGGGCGACCACGCCCCAGCGCGCTGCGCGCCACTCGGGCGCGTAGCGCAGCGTCTGCACCACCGATGCGAATTTCTTGCCGGCGCGCGCGCGGCCGGTCACCGCGAGATCGAACTGGGCGAGTTCCCAGGGCGTGCGCGCGGCCTGCAGCCAGCGCTGCGGCGACTGCACGATGGGCACGCGGCGCTGCAGCAGGTGCTCGGCGGCTTCGGCGACGGCGGGTTCGGTTGTGATCACCGCGGTGTCGAGCGGAAGGCCGTCCGACAGCGCCACGCCCGCGCCGGCCAGCGGCAGCGAGACCACGCCGTCGGCGTCGCACACCGTAAGCCGAGGTGCCTCGGGCTCGCCGGTGACCAGCAGCATCGGCGGACCGTCGGCCGGCTGCGGCGCGAATTCGGGGACGATGCGCACCACGCGACGGCCGGCGGCCTCGAGCCCCTGCACCAAGCTGCGCAGCCAGATGCGGTTGCAGGCCGCGACCCACACGGGTGCGCCGGCCTTGGCATCGGGCTCGAGCGCGAAGTGCAGGGCTTCGGGTTCGTCGAGCAGGTGTTCCTCCAGCAGGCCGTCGAGCACTGCACGCAGCTTCGACGCACTGCCCATGCTGCCCTTGGGCAGCGTCACTCGGTGCCACGAGAGAGCCGCGGAAGGAATGCCGAGCATGACCTCCGCGCTCGAGGGCAGCAGCGCCAGCAACGCACGGCCCTGGTTGCGCAATGCAATGCCGTCGTCGCCTGCCTGGGCCCAGTCGTACTCGCCCGCGGCATCGGCCGGAGGGAGGGGAGCAATGAGCAGCAGGGGAGTCATGTGGATCTTGGAAAAGCCGGTGATTGTAGGTGCGCGTCTGACATGGTGGCGCTCTGTTTTTCATAGCGTATCACGCTGATGTGACGCGCTCTAGAAGGCTTTTTGGCTACAAATAATGCATCGAAATCAGGGTTTGACCGGAGTGTTCGTTGCGCCGGCGCCGCGTGTGCGCCAGATCGTCGTCACCGTGACACCGCTTCGCTGTAGCAACGAGCGTTCCTCCACGTAGGTGCGATCGAGCCGCAGCTTGCCGTAGACCTCGAAGAACTGGGTGCCCACGCCGTGCTGGGCTGCGTTGAATGGGGCGGTGCCGCTGGGCAGCGCGGCATTGGCGGCGGCGATGTCCTTGAAGAAGGTGCGCGAGCGGCGGTCCACCAACTGGCGCGCGCTCGCGATGTTGAGCGACTCCATGCTCGCGCTGATGGCCTCGGCGCTCGCGGTGTTGAGGTTGAGCGTGGTCTTCACCGGCAGGATCGTCACGTACGGCTCGAGCGCCGAGGCGGTGGACGGTGAGAGGCCCAGCCACACCAGCTGCGAAACCTGCTGCGGCAGCAGCGGCGCGGCACCGGAGTCGCCCCCACCGTCACCACCACCGCTGCCGTCGGTCGAGGTGCCCGTGGCAAGGGCCGCCGCGAGGCGCGTGGTCATCAGGCTGAGTTCCGACGCGGGCAGGCCCAGCAGGTTGAACAGCCGGGTGAAGGTGGCAACGCCCGCGGGCGACGGCTTGCCGTTGTCGACCAGCGCGAGCACGTTGAGCTTGGATTGCGCATCGACGATGCGGCCCGAGAGGAAGGCGTCGGGCAGTCCTTCGAGGTTGTCGCTGGCCACGTTCTTCTCGGCCGAGAGAAAGCTGTTGAGCCGCGCTTCCTCCAGCGGAACGGCCCAGGGCTCGCCCAGGTGGTCGGGGCCGCCGGCGCGGCCGTCCTCCCCGAGGATGAGGCGCGACCAGTCGAGCGCGCCGATCAGCACCCAGGCGGCCTGCACGCGTGCGCGCTCGGCGCCTTCGACCTCGGCCGAGCGCCATTGCTGCCACAGCGCCGCGGCGGCGAAGGTGGCCACGAGCATCACGGTCAGCATCGCGGCGAGCAGGGCGGCGCCCGACTGGCGCCCTCCTTGCCGCTGCTTCTTGCTGTGCGCTGTCATGACGTCTTCGGCGCCCCCACGGTCGGCTTGACCCAGTCGCGCGTGAGCGTGCCCGAGAGGCCTTCGCCCGGCGGCAGCGTGATGACGAGGCGCACGCCGTCGGGCATGGCGACGATGGGGCCCGAGGGGTTGTTGGGGTTGGGCTGGGTCACGGGCAGCTGGCTGGCCGGCACCCAGCTGTTGTCGCGGAAGAAGAAGATCTGCCAGCTGTTGGCCGGCACCAGAGCCACGTCGCTGTAGCCGCCGTTCGAGCCCGCGCCGCCGTCCTGCGCCCAGGCGGCCGCGAGGTTCCAGGCCTGCTGCCATTCGCCGCGCGTGGTGAACGGCAGCGATTGCCAGCGCCGCCAGCGCACGCCGTCGGGGCCGGACTTCAGCGTCCATGCCACCACCTGCACCGACGGCGCCGTGTCGTCGCTGCCGCGGCGCGTGAGCCGCAGCACTCGGCCGTCCCAGTCGACGGGGCGGGTCTGCGCGAGCGTGGTCACTGCGTCGAGGTCGGCGCCCCATTGCGCGAGCGTGGCCTGCAGAGTGAGCACTGCATCGGCGCGCTGCTGGTTGTGCGTGGTGGCGCGCGACATGCTCTCGAGCCCCCGCCAGCTCACGAGCGAGAGCAGCGCCATCACCGCGATGGCGACGAGCAGCTCGATCAGCGTGAAGCCGCGATTGGCGCGGACGCCAGCGTGTTGCCGCATCGATCAGTACCTCCCCACCACGGTGGAGATGCGCAGGATCGGCCAGTCGGCCTCGTCGCGCACCTGCACGTCGACGCGCCGGAAGTTCGGGTTGAGCGTCGGGATGGTCGAGGTGGTCACGTTGAACGAGACGCCGGCCTGCAGGCAGATGGATCCGGAGTCGCCCACCGCCGGCATCTGCCTCGAGAGGCGGGCCTTGGCGAGTTCGTTCTCGGCGCACAGGTCGGCCAGCACGAGGTCGGACTGGCGCTGCGCGTTGCGCGTGAGCGACATGGTGGCCTGGGAGCCCGCGGCCAGCGCGATCGCGACGATGCCGAGCGCGATCAGCACTTCGATCAGCGTGAAGCCGCCGATGCGCGAGGGCGAAGCAGGAGGGCGTCGTCGTGCGCTCATGTCACTGGACCGCCGAAACGGTGAAGGGGCGCACCCCGTCGGTCGAGACGCGCAGCGCCCGCGCGGGCGGTCCGGCGGAATGGAGCATGACCTGCTGCGCCGCGATGATGGGGTCGGGCCCGAGCTGCAGCGCGGGAACCAGCGTGCCGTTGGCGAGCGAGGCCTGCGCGGTGATGCCCTCGGCGGCCCAGCCATCGGGCAGCGAGCCGGGCAGGAGGCCGTCGAACCTGAAGCTGCCCTCGACCGGCCGCCACCTCACCACGATGCCGCTGGCGCGCGACTGGGCGCGGGCCGATTCGAGCAGGGCCGCGAGGCGGTCGGCCTCGCGGTCGAGATTGGCGGCGCTGGTGTCGCGTATGGCGAAGCTCACGGCGGCGGTGGCGATCGCGATGATGGCGATCACCACGATCAGCTCCAGCAGCGTGAAGCCGCCGGCCCGGTGGTGGCTCTGGGAGCGTGGCTGCGGGTTGTCGGGCGGCGAGCCCTTGCCGCTATTGCCAGCTGCCGATGTCGGCATTCTTGCCCTCGCCGCCGCTCTGGCCGTCGGCGCCGAACGAGAACACGTCGATCTCGCCCTTGATGCCAGGGTTCATGTACTGGTACGGATGGCCCCAGGGGTCGTTGGGCAGCTTCTCGACGTAGGCCTTCCAGTTGGGCGCGGCCGGGCCGGCGGTGGGGCGCGTGAGCAGCGCCTGCAGGCCCTGCTCGGCGGTGGGATAGCGCTGGTTGTCCAGGCGGTAGAGCTTGAGCGCCTGCATCAGGTTGTTGATGTCGGTCCGGGCTGCCGTCACGCGGGCGTCGTCGGCGCGCTCGATCACGTTCGGCACGATGAGCGCCGCCAGCACGCCGATGATGACCAGCACCACCATCAGTTCGATCAGCGTGAAGCCGCGTTGGGCGGTACGGGTAGCGGCACGGAGGAATTTGTTCATAGCTTGTGCGGACATGATTCGGAAGGCGCGCTGCATGATAATCCGCGGCCATGACAAGTCCTTACTCCGCAGCCCGCTGGCATGCCCCACTTGCAACGACGGGGCTTTGGGCGCTGGCGGCCGGTGCCGCGGTGTTCTGGGCGCTTCGCCTGGCCTCGCCGACCGACGTGGTCGCGGCGGCTGCGACGATGCCCCGGCCTTCGGTGGCGGCGGACTCGGACTCG
Source organism: Variovorax gossypii (assembly GCF_003965815.1). Taxonomy (GTDB): domain Bacteria; phylum Pseudomonadota; class Gammaproteobacteria; order Burkholderiales; family Burkholderiaceae_C; genus Variovorax; species Variovorax gossypii. Next base: position 536,559 of record NZ_RXOE01000002.1, read on the forward strand.
GTGGCGCGGCTGCTGGGCGTGCTGCCCGCCTCCCGCACGGCACCCGTCGCCCCGGAGGCGGCCAGCCGCTTCGCGCTGTCGGGCGTGGTGGCGGACCCTTCGAAGCAGGGTGCCGCACTGATTTCCATCGATGGCAAGCCGCCGCGGCCTTTCCGTGTCGGCTCGACGATCGGCGAGAGCTATGTGCTGCAGTCGGTGGGCCTGCGCTCGGCGACGATCGGCATGCAGGCCGACGGACCGGCGGCGTTCACGCTGCAGCTGCCGGTGCGCGCGCCGATCAGCGTGTCGAGCCCGGCGATGCCGATGGCCGTTCCGGCCGGGCCCTTGCCAGCGACGATGCCGGCCGTGGCTGCTCCGCCGCAAATGCCTCCGCAGCAGATGCAGCCACCGCAGTCCGGTAGCCTGTTGCAGCAATCGACGACGACGGAGCCTCCGCCGCAACAAGCTGCCGCCCAGTAGGCAGCAGTCTCCCGATGAAGGATGGAAGCCGGCCTTGCGCCGGCTTCTGCTTTTTCAGGCCTGCAGGAAGAGCCGGTACGCCGGGTTGGCGGTCTCCTCCACGTAGGGATAGCCCAGCGTCTTGAGGAAGGCGTCGAACTCGGCGGATTCGGCGGCCGGTACCTGCAGGCCGACGAGGATGCGGCCGTAGTCGGCGCCCTGGTTGCGGTAGTGGAACAGGCTGATGTTCCAGCTCGGCTGCATCAGGCTCAGGAACTTGAGCAGCGCGCCCGGCCGCTCGGGGAACACGAAGCGCAGCAGGCGTTCGTCGTGCGCGAGGCCGGTGCGGCCGCCCACGAGGTGGCGCAGATGCTCCTTCGCGAGTTCATCGTGCGTGAGGTCGAGCGCATCGAACCCGTGCTCGTTGAAAGTCCGCGCTATGACGGCCGATTCGCCGCGCGTCGAGGTCGTGAGGCCGACGAACACGTGGGCCTTCGCCGCATCGCTGATGCGGTAGTTGAACTCGGTCACGTTGCGCAGTGCGCCGCCGCCGGTGCCTGGAGCTTCAGAGTCGCTCGCGGGCATCTCTCCGATCAGTTCGCAGAAGCGGCGGAAGCTGCCGCGCTCTTCAGGGATGGTGACGGCGAACAGCGCCTCGCGCTCCTCGCCGACCTCGGCGCGTTCGGCGACGAAACGCAGCCGGTCGAAGTTCATGTTCGCGCCGCACAGGATCGCCGCGTAGGTCTCGCCATGACGACCGTGTTGGGCGACGTATTCCTTGATGGCAGCAACCGCCAGCGCACCGGCGGGTTCGACGATGCTGCGCGTGTCCACGAAGATGTCCTTGATGGCGGCGCAAACGGCGTCGGTGTCGACGGCGATGTAGTCGTCGACCAGGTCGCTCGCGATGCGGAAGGTTTCCTCGCCGACGAGCTTGACTGCAGTGCCGTCCGAGAACAGGCCGACGTCGGGGAGGTTCACGCGCTGATGCGCCGCGACCGATTGCATCATCGCGTCGGAGTCGTTCATCTGCACGCCGATCACCTTGACCTCGGGGCGCACGGCCTTGATGTAGTTGGCGACGCCGGAGATCAGGCCGCCTCCGCCGATCGCGACGAACACCGCGTCGAGCGGGCCTTGATGCTGTCGCAGGATTTCCATGGCGATGGTTCCCTGGCCTGCGATGACATCGGGATCGTCGAAAGGATGAACGAAGGTCAGGTTCTGCTTCGTCTGCAATTCGAGTGCGTGCAGATAGGCGTCCGAATAGCTGTCGCCATGCAGCACGATTTCTCCGCCGAAACCACGCACCGCATCGATTTTCAGTTTGGGTGTTGTCACCGGCATCACGATCACGGCGCGAGTGCCCAGCTTGCGCGCGCCCAATGCAACGCCTTGCGCGTGATTGCCTGCAGACGCGCAAATCACGCCGCTCGCCAATTGCGCGGGACTCAAATGCGCCATCTTGTTATAGGCACCGCGAAGCTTGAAGCTGAAGACCGGTTGCTGGTCTTCGCGCTTCAATAGAACGGTGCTGCCGAGCCGTTCGCTAAGGGCGCGTGCCTTCTCGAGTGCGGACTCGACAGCAACGTCGTAGACCCGGGCGTTAAGTATTTTTCTGAGATAGTCGGCGGGCGTCAGCGCTGTTTTAAGAGGTGCGTTTTGCACGATTTTTTCCAAGGGAGTTTTCATTTGCTAACTGCCGATGATAAGAGGCATCGAGATTGCATGCGAGATATGACATGGACACAAATGTCATAAACCTCTTCAACAAAGCCCCAGCTGCAAATGATTCGGGATTTTTTGGACGCACCTATCCCGCGATTCATCCGACCGCCGATCAAATTACAAATGAGCAGAATCTGTTATCAATTTCTGTCAGGGACCTTTCGAAGAGGCTGATGCAAGCGGAGGCCGCGCGCGTTCAGCGAAAGGAAATTGGGCGTGCCACATGGCAGGTGATGGGCAACAGATTGCGTGCGCACATCGTTCCGTTGCTGGGCGATGTGCCGGCGCAGTCGTTTGCAACGGCCGACGCGCAACGCTTGATTGATCACCTCGGGGAGCAGGGCTTCACGAGTACGACGATTGCCCAGTACCTGGTGCTGTTGCGCAAGGTCGTGATGCATGGCGTGCACATCGGTGTGCTCCGCGATGCGCCTGCGTTTCCGAAGGTCAAGGTACGCAGCCAGCCGCGCGGCAGCTTCAGCGTTGCGGAGTACCGCGCGATCATCAGGACCGCGCGCAGCTTGCGCGGACACTCGCATCCGGTGCTCGATCAACTCGGAGCTGGCGAGCGTTTCTGGATTGCGCGCGAGCTGCTCGTGATGCCAGACGAACTGCCCTGGCTTGTCCGATGGATGGTCAACACTTTCGTGCGTCCGAGCGACATCAAGTTCATGAAGCACAAGCACATCGAGGTCGTGCGCGGCAAGCACGTCTATCTGCGGATGAACCTGCCGGAGACCAAGCGGCACAGTCAGCCCATCGTGAGCCTGTGCCCGGCTGTGCGGGTCTATGAATGTCTGCTCGCCTATCGAGAAGAGCACGGATACGGTGGAGCGGAAGACTACGTCTTCATGCCGCAGCTGAAGAACCGCGAACACGCGCTCGCGGTGCTCAACTTCTTCTTTCACTGGGTGCTCGAGAAGGCAGGGCTCGAAAAAGGACCACTGGGTCAATCGAGGACGCTGTATTGCTTGCGCCATACCGCGATCACGCTGCGGCTTCTGTACGGGCAAGGGATAGACATGCTGACCTTGGCGCGCAATGCACGTACGAGCGTCAACATGGTCGAGCGTTTCTACGCATCGGTGTTGAGCGGAGAAATGAATGTGGGGTTGCTGCAGAGCCGGCGTAGCCGGGCGAGCTGAAGGGCGGAAAGAGAAAAAAGCCGCCCGGCATTGGCCGGGCGACTTGAGGCTTTGTTGCCGCGTCGAACTGGCGAGAGCCAGCATCGGGGTCAAACAGAAAGCGTGAAAGGCACGACGATCAGAAGGCGTGGCGAATGCCGAAGTCGTAGCCCGTCGAGGTCTTCGGCGTGAACACGCCTTCCGAGGCCTTGTAGAAACCCGGGCCGCCTACCGTCAGTGCTGCGCCGTTCTTGTTGCTGACGCGAGCGATCGTTGCGTAGAGGGCCGTGCGCTTGGACAGGTTGTGCACGTAGCCCAGGGCCAGCTTGTTGGCTCTCGGATCCGCTGCTCGCGGCGTGAAGAGGACGGCGGGTCGGTTGTAGTCGTACTTGACGGCCGAGTAGGAAGCACGAATGAGCCCTGCGCCGACGGGTACGGTTACGCCGAGCAGGTAGCCGTTCAGATCCACGTCGGGGCGAGCTCCGGTGACGGGCGTGACCTCGTAGTCGCGCGAGTTCTTGGCGCGCGACAGTTCGCCGAACAGCTTCACAGGACCGAAGTCGTACGAAGCGCCCAGGTTGAAGGTCTTCACCGAGTCGGTGGTGCCTGCGTAGTACTGATCGGCAACCGTGCTGTTGCCGTAAGACACCGCCACGTCCAGAGGGCCGTTCGCATAGCCGAAGCGCCCACCGATGTAGCGGCCCGCGCGGCTCTTCGAAGTTGCGCTGTCCTTGGGAGTGAAGCCGCCATTGCTGTACTTGTCGTTCTCGTGGAACGCGTACATCACCTGGCCATAGAAGCCGCCGAGGTTCGATGGCAGGAAATAGCCGATCGAGTTGCTGGCGCGGGCATAGTTCTGGTTCCCGCCGAAGCCGCCGGTGTCCTTGGCTCCGTAGGTGTCTGCGTTGAAGCCGTTGGCCGTATTGATCAGGTTGGCGCCGACGCCGTTGGTGCCGAACGGGTCGAACACGGTGTCGTTCCAGAACGTCGGCGTGTAGTCGCGACCCAGTCGGATTTCGCCGAAGCCACCCGAGAGGCTCACGGTTGAGCGACGTACGAAGCTTGCAACGCCGGTGGCGCCGTCGTCGTTGGTGATGGGGGCTTCGAGCCAGAAGCTGGCTGCGAGGCCGCCACCCAGGTCTTCCGTGCCGCGGAAGCCCAGGCGGCTGGAGTTGTAGCCGGAGTTGACCAGCGCGGTGCGGCGAACCTTCACGCTGCCCTGGTTCGTATAGGTGGGAGCGCCGAAGCTGTTGCGCAGGACGGTAGGCTTCAGGTCGCGCGAGCTGGACGAGTAACCGCTGATCGACGCGTCGACCACACCAAACAGCGTGACGGACGACTGAGCCGAGGCAACGCCGGCAACAGCCAGGGCAGCCAGAGCAACTGCCCTTCCGGTGCGGAAACTAGAGTGGTTTCCGGGCCGGCCGGGGTGGGTTGGGCAGAAAAAAGCCCCGAGCTTTGCAGCTCGGGGCTAAATCCACCAATTGGAAGGGTGGAGGAGACAACTGGGTGCGCATACGTTTGCGCAATGAAATAAAGTATATCGGCTGTTTGTTGCGTTGCAACAAGCGAGTGATGCTTTTCCCACACATAAATGGATGCTGGCGTGCATTTTGCCCTGCATCCAACACCTGGAAGCCCGAAAAACCATGGAATGCACAGTAAGTTGGACCGGAGACGCAGGCACGCGATCGGCCATGGGCTTTGTTGCCGAGACCGGCAGCGGCCACGTCCTGATGATGGATGGCGCCCCTGACGCCGCAAAGCCCGAGAACGGCGGCCAGAATCTTGCGGCAAGGCCGATGGAGACAGTTCTGGCTGGTACCGGGGGGTGCACCGCCTATGACGTCGTGCTCATCCTGAAGCGCGGGCGGCATCGCGTCGAGCGTTGCAGCGTCAAGCTGACCAGCGAGCGCGCCGAAAAAGACCCCAAGGTCTTCACGAAAATCCACATGCATTTCACCGTGGCGGGCAAGGGGATTCCGGCGTCGGCCGTGGAACGCGCGATTGCCCTGAGCCACGAAACCTACTGCTCCGCCAGCATCATGCTGGCAAAGACGGCAGAGATCACCACCAGTTTCGACCTGGTCGAAACCTGAGTCGGGTGGTCTAGATGCGGTGCGCCAGCGTGGTCATCACGCGGGACGCCACCCGCATCAGCGCCTTGGCCGGCGCCGGGAGTTCCGCCGCGCCGGCGTCGACGGCCTGGGATGCGTGGCGGGCTTCGTCGAGCTTCATCTGCTCCACAACTGCCCTGGATGAACTGTCCCCAGGGGGGAGGCGGTCGAGGTGGCTGTCCAGATGGGCCTCCACCTGGCGCTCGGTTTCCGCGACGAACCCCAGGCTCAACGGATCCCCGAGGCGACCCGCGACCAGGCCGAGGCCGAAAGCGCCTGCATACCAGAGTGGATTCAGGATCGACGGGCGGGCGCCCAACTCATCCAGTCGCTGCCGGGTCCATGCGAGGTGATCTGTTTCTTCGTGTGCCGCCTCCATGAAGTGAGCGCGCAGTGCCGGATCGCGTGCCACGGCCGCCTGGGCCGTGTACAGCGCCTGGGCGCAGACCTCGCCGACATGGTTCACTCGCATCAGCGCCCCGGCTTCCCGGCGATCTGCTTCGCTCAACTCGCCCGTTGCCTGAGGGGAGGCAGGAGTCGCCCGGGTTGCATGGGGACGGGCAAAAAGCGTGCGCAACGCCGAGTCCGCCGCGGTCAGAACTGAGTCGATCATGAGCGTCATGGGGCTATTTGAACGCACATGCGAGATGCCTCGCCGCGGCCCATGATTTTTCACATTGTGGTGCTTTGCGGGGCATAAGTCCTTTGTTGCAGGCGTGCAACGAAACGCGAGGGCCATCCAAGATTTCGGGCGATTTGTTTTGCCCTGCCGCAGCGGCTCTGGTGCAATAGCATCAACTTCCCAAAAGGAGGTTGGCCCGGGGTCCGGTGGGAGCACAAAAGTGCCAGTCACGGTGAGCCCTTCGCACCGGAGCCCTATGTTTAACCTTGGAGAAACTTGCAATGAAAAAATCTCTAGTTGCTCTGGCTGCCCTGGCTGTTGCCGGTGTTGCCTCGGCTCAGTCGTCCGTCACGCTGTTTGGTGTGGTCGACGCGTCGATCAGCGGCTACTCGAACACCGCGCGCGACAACCGCGCGACCGTTTTCCCCAACGCTTTCGGCATCCCCGTCTACCTGAACCAAGGTTCGGTCAAGACCAGCCGTCGTGAACTGGCTAACTCGGCTTACAACTCCAGCCGTCTGGGCTTCCGTGGTACGGAAGACCTGGGTGGTGGCCTGGCAGCCAGCTTCTGGCTCGAAGCCCCGATCAAGAACGACGACGGCTCTGAAGGCGTTGCAACGTTCGCTCGTCGCTCGACCGTGAGCCTGTCGGGTGGTTTCGGTGAAATCCGTCTGGGCCGTGACTACACCCCGACGTTCTGGAACGACACCGTGTTCGACCCGTTCGGCACCAACGGCGTTGGTACCAACCTGATCTCGACGGCCAACGGCACGTTCGGCGCTTTCGGCACCCCCGCTACCAGCGTCGGTTCGATCACCAACGTCGGTTCGAGCAACTACGTTCGCGCAAGCAACACGGTTGGCTACTTCCTGCCGCCGAACCTGGGCGGCTTCTATGGCCAAGTCCAGTACGGCTTTGCCGAGAAGACCAAGTACAGCTCGGGCATCTACACGCCTGACGTTGCTAACAGCCAGCGCCAAGGCCGTTACATCGGTGGCCGCTTCGGCTACGCAAACGGTCCTCTGGACGTTGCACTGGCTTACGGCAGCAGCACGGTTGGCGACAACTACTACGCTGGCACGACCACCAAGGTCAACACCCTGAACCTGGGCGCTTCGTATGACTTCGGTCCCGTGAAGCTGTTCGGTGAACTGTCGAAGGCCAAGAACAAGATCGACTACGAAGTGACCCCGCTGGCTGGCGGCCGTCCCGACGTCGATCTGACCGGCTACCTGCTCGGCGTGACCGTGCCGGTCGGCGCTGGCCTGATCCGCGCTTCGTGGTCGCACGTCAAGTACGACTACAACCTGCCGTTCAACCCGTTCGCCGTGAACAACGCCGATCCGAAGGCTAACAAGATCGCTCTGGGCTACGTGCACAACCTGTCGAAGCGTACGGCTCTGTACGCAACGATCGCTCGCGTCAGCAACAAGAACGGTGCTGGCCTGACCGTTGGTGGCCCGTCGTTCTACAACAACACCGCTGGCGCCTTCACCCCGAAGAGCTCCACCGGCTACGACTTCGGTATCCGTCACGCTTTCTAATCTGACGCTGGCGCAAGCCAGCTTCTGATGAAAAGCTCGAAAGCCACTCGACGAAAGTCGAGTGGCTTTTTTTCGTCCTGCCCCGAGCCGTATCCCCCGGGAAAGCACGATGCGCACCCCCGGGGAACCACCGTGCGGGCACGCACCTTGCACTGCTAGCATGCCCGTTCACTTTGCTTGCTGAATGATTGCCTTTGTACTGCGCCGCCTGATCCAGGCCGTGATCGTGATGATCGCGGTCGCGTTCATCGCCTTCCTCCTTTTCCAATACGTCGGCGATCCCGTCGTGTTCCTTCTTGGCCAGGATGCCAAGCCCGAGCAGATCCGCGAGCTGCGCGCCGCATTGGGGCTCGACCAACCCTTCTTCGTGCAGTTCTGGCACTTTCTCGTGAACGCGGCGCAGGGCGAGTTCGGCCTGAGCCTGCGACAGGGCGCGAAGGTGTCGCGACTGATCGGCGAGCGCTTCCCAGCCACGCTCGAGCTCGCGCTGGTTGCCGCAGTGCTGGCGCTCTTCATCGGCATCCCGATGGGCGTCTACACCGCGCTGCGCCGCGGCACCTTCATGAGCCAGGTGTTCATGACCGTGTCGCTGCTCGGCGTGTCGCTGCCGACCTTCCTGATCGGCATCCTGCTGATCCTCGTCTTCGCCGTCACGCTGGGCTGGTTCCCGAGCTTCGGCCGGGGCGACACGGTGAAGATCGGCTGGTGGACCAGCGGCCTCTTCAGCGCCGACGGCTGGCAGCACATCGTGCTGCCGGCGGTGACGCTGGCGATCTTCCAGCTCACGCTGATCATGCGGCTGGTGCGCGCTGAGATGCTCGAGGTGCTGCGCACCGACTACATCAAGTTCGCGCGCGCCCGCGGTCTCTCGAACCGTGCCATCCACTTCGGCCACGCGCTCAAGAACACGCTGGTACCCGTGATGACCATCACCGGCCTGCAGCTCGGCGGCCTGATTGCCTTCGCCATCATCACCGAGTCGGTGTTCCAGTGGCCCGGCATGGGCCTGCTCTTCATCCAGGCCGTGACCTTCGCCGACATCCCGGTGATGGCCGCCTACCTCTGCCTCATCGCCCTGATCTTCGTGGTGATCAACCTCGTGGTCGACCTGCTGTACTTCGTGGTCGATCCGCGCCTGCGCGTCGGCAAGGCGGGAGGGCACTGACATGGCGGCAGCCACGCCCATGGTCCCGCGCCTGAAGGCCTCCGGCCGCGCGTTCGCGCACATCGCGAACTTCTATCCCGAGATCACAGCCTTCCGCCGCGACCTGCACGCCCACCCCGAGCTCGGCTTCGAGGAGGTCTACACCTCCGGCCGCGTGCGCGAAGCGCTGCGTGCCTGCGGCGTGGACGAGATCCATGAAGGCATCGGCAAGACCGGCGTGGTCGGCGTCATCCGCGGCCGTTCGACGGCCAGCGGCCGCATGATCGGCCTGCGCGCCGACATGGACGCGCTGCCCATGCGCGAGGACAACGACTTCGGCTGGCGCTCCGCCTGCGACGGCCTCATGCACGGCTGCGGCCACGACGGCCATACGGCGATGCTGGTCGGCGCCGCGCGCTACCTGGCCGAGACGCGCGATTTCGACGGCACGGCAGTGCTCATCTTCCAGCCCGGCGAGGAAGGCTTCGCCGGCGCGCGCGTGATGATCGAGGACGGCCTGTTCGACCGCTTCCCGGTCGACGCCGTCTACGCGATGCACAACTGGCCCGCCATGCCGGCCGGCACCGTCGGCATCAACCGCGGCGCGATGATGGCCGCGGCCGACCGCATCACCATCGAGATCAAGGGCAAGGGCGGCCACGGCGCGCATGCCTACCAGACCGTCGACCCGGTGATCGTCGCGGCGCACATCATCACCGCGGCCCAGACCATCGTCTCGCGCAACGTGCGCCCGATCGACGCGGCCGTCATCAGCATCTGCGCGATGCAGGCGGGCGACCTCGGCGCGATGAGCGTGGTGCCCGGAGAGGCAACACTGGTCGGCACCGTGCGCACCTTCAGCTCGCGCGTGCAGGCGCAGGTCGAGCAGCGGCTCAACGAGCTGTGCACCGCCATAGCCTCGGGCTTTGGCGCCACGGCCAGCATCAAGTACGAACGCATCTATCCGGCCACCATCAACACCGCGCCCGAGGCCATGTTCGCGGCCGACGTGGCCGAGTCGCTGGTCGGTGCGCGCAACGTCGAGCGCAGCATGGAGCCCAGCATGGGCGCCGAAGACTTCTCTTTCATGCTGCAGAAGAAGGCCGGCGCCTACCTGCGCATCGGCCAGGACGTGCGCGAGGGCGCGTACCTGCACAACAGCCGCTACGACTTCAATGACGAGATCCTGCCGCTGGGCGCCGCGCTGCACGCCGGCCTGATCGAGCAGGGCATGCCGCTTGCCGCTACCCGCGGTGCGCAGCCAGGGAAAGCCGCCGCCACCGCGGTGACGTGATTTGTTTGATTCCAACCCGAGGAGTGTTCCCATGAGTTTCAAGAAGAATGTGGCCGCGGCCGCCGTTTTGTGCGCCTTGAGCGCCGTCAGCATGGTCGCCGGCGCGCAGACCATCCGCATCGCGAACCAGGGGGACGCGCTATCGCTGGACCCGCACTCGCTCAACGAGTCGCTGCAGCTGAGCGTCACGGCCAACGTCTATGAAACCCTCGTGGGACGCAACAAGGACCTGAGCCTTGCCCCCCTGCTGGCCACCAGCTGGAAGCAGACCTCGCCGAACGTCTGGCGCTTCGAACTGCGCAAGGGCGTGGTCTTCCACGACGGCACGCCGTTCACCGCCGACGACGTGGTGTTCAGCTTCGCCCGCGCCCAGGGCGACGGCTCCGACTTGCGCGCCACGCTCAGCGACATCAAGGCCGTGCGCAAGGTCGGCGATCTCGCCGTCGAGATCGAGACCAACGGTCCGTTCCCCATCCTGCCCGACGTGATCTCGCTCACCATGATCATGAGCAAGAAGTGGTGCGAGGAGAACCAGGCCACCAAGCCCGTCGACCGCCGCAAGGGCATCGAGAACACGGCCTCGTTCAAGGCCAACGGCACCGGTCCGTTCCGCGTGCGCGAGCGCCAGCCGAACGTGCGCACCGTGTTCACGCGCAACGGCACCTACTGGGGCAAGATCGAAGGCAACGCGCAGGAGATCGTCTTCACGCCCATCGCCAACCCCGCCACCCGCGTGGCCGCGCTGGTCTCCGGCGAAGTCGACGTGATGGAACCGGTGCCGGTGCAGGACATCGCCCGCATCAACGCCGCGCCCAACGCCCGCGTCATCACCGGCCCCGAGTTGCGCACCATCTTCCTGGGCATGGACCAGAAGCGCGACGAGCTGCAGTACTCGAACATCAAGGGCAAGAACCCGTTCAAGGACAAGCGTGTTCGCCAGGCCTTCTATCAGGCCATCGACATCGCCGGCATCCAGCGCACCGTGATGCGTGGCGCCTCGCGTCCCACCGGCCTGCTGGTCGGCCCCGGCATCAACGGCTGGAGCGCCGAGCAGGACAAGCGCCTGCCCTTCGACGTCGATGCCGCCAAGAAGCTGCTGACCGAAGCCGGCTACCCCAACGGCTTCGAGGTGTCGCTCAACTGCCCGAACGACCGCTACGTGAACGACGGCCAGATCTGCCAGAGCGTGGCCTCCAACCTCGCGAAGATCGGCGTGAAGATCAACCTCGTGGCCGAGACCAAGGGCACCTACTTCCCGAAGGTGCTGCGCCGCGACACCAGCTTCTACATGCTGGGCTGGACCCCGACCACCTACGACGCGCACAACGCGCTGAGCTCGCTCACTTCCTGCCCCGACGACAAGGGCACCGGCCAGTTCAACCTGGGCGCCTACTGCAACCCCAAGCTCGACGAGCTGACCAAGAAGATCCAGTCGGAAACCGACAAGACCAAGCGCAACGAGATGATCAAGGAGGCTTTCAAGCTCCACTCCGACGACATCGGCCACCTGCCGCTGCACCAGCAGTCGCTGGCCTGGGGCGTGAGCAAGAAGGTCGAGCTGGTGCAACTGGCCGACAACTTCATGTACTTCAAGTGGATGAGCATCAAGCCCTGATGCCGCCGGCCGCTTGCTGGTTGAACAGGGCGGCCTGATCATGGGCCCGCTTCTTGCGGGCCCATTCCTTTTTGCCTCATGATGAAAAAAACACTCGCCCGCTGGCTCGACAGCGATGTCGGCTACAGCTTTCGCACATCGCCCGTGGCCATGGTCGCGGCGGTGATCGCGCTGGTCTGCGTGTTCTGCGCGGTGTTCGCAGGATGGGTCTCTCCGCACAACCCCTTCGACCTCGCCACCCTCGAACTCGGCGACGCGCGGCTACCGCCCGCATGGAGCGCCGAAGGCTCCTCCAAGTACCTGCTCGGCACGGACGACCAGGGCCGCGACATCCTCTCTGCCGTCATCTACGGCGCGCGCATTTCGCTGATCGTCGGCCTGGTGTCGGTGGTCTTGTCGGTGGTGGTCGGCGTGGTGCTGGGGCTGCTGGCCGGCTTCTTCGGCGGCTGGCTCGATTCCTTCCTCATGCGCGTGTGCGACGTGATGCTGTCGTTCCCGCCCATCCTGGTGGCGCTGCTCATCGCTGGCGTCGGCCGAGCGCTCTTTCCCGGCGCGCACGAATCGCTGGCCTTCGGCGTGCTGATCATCTCCATCTCGCTGACCGGCTGGGTGCAGTACGCGCGCACGGTGCGCGGCTCCACGCTGGTGGAGCGCAACAAGGAATACGTGCAGGCTGCGCGCGTCACCGGCGTGGCGCCGCTGCGCATCATGCTGCGCCACGTGCTGCCCAACGTGCTGGGGCCGGTGACCGTGCTCGCCACGATCCAGGTGGCCACGGCCATCATCACCGAGGCCACGCTGTCCTTCCTCGGCGTCGGCGTGCCGCCCACTTCGCCTTCGCTGGGCACGCTCATCAGCATCGGCAACCAGTACCTGTTCTCGGGCGAATGGTGGATCACGGTGTTCCCGGGCCTGATGCTGGTGCTCATCGCGCTCAGCGTGAACCTGCTCGGCGACTGGCTGCGCGACGCGCTCAACCCGCGCCTGCGCTGAAGAGACAGAAGAAAGATAAGGAGAACGCCACCATGACGCTGCTCCAGGTCAAAGACCTCGTCGTCGAATTCCCGAACCGCCGGGGCACGCTGCGCGCGCTCGACCGCATTTCCTTCGACATCGCGCCGGGCGAGATCCTCGGCGTGGTGGGCGAATCGGGCGCCGGCAAGTCGCTCACGGGCGCGGCCATCATCGGCCTGCTCGAGCCGCCGGGCCGCGTGGCCGGCGGAGAGATCCTGCTGGAGGGCCAGCGCATCGACAACCTCGGCTTCGAGGCGATGCGGCCCATCCGCGGGCGCAAGATCGGCGCGATCTTTCAAGACCCGCTGACTTCGCTGAACCCGCTCTACACCGTGGGCCGGCAACTGGTGGAAACCATCCGCTCGCACCTGCCGGTGAACGAGGCCGAGGCGCGCAAGCGGGCCATCGGCCTGCTGCAGGACACCGGCATTCCCGCGGCCGAGCAGCGTATCGACCACTTTCCGCACCAGTTCTCCGGCGGCATGCGGCAGCGCGTGGTGATCGCGCTGGCGCTCGCGGCCGAGCCAAAGCTCATCGTGGCCGACGAGCCGACCACCGCGCTCGACGTGTCGATCCAGGCGCAGATCATCCAGCTGCTCAAGCAGGTCTGCAAGGAACGCGGCGCGGCGGTGATGCTGATCACGCACGACATGGGCGTGATCGCCGAAACCTGCGACCGCGTGGCCGTGATGTATGCCGGCCGCATCGCGGAGATCGGCCCGGTGCACGAGGTCATCCACCAGCCCGCGCACCCCTACACCTCGGGCCTGATGGGCTCGATTCCCGACATGACCAGCGACCGCGAGCGGCTCAACCAGATCGATGGTGCGATGCCGCGGCTCAACGCCATTCCGACGGGCTGCGCCTACAACCCGCGCTGCCCGCGCACCTTCGCGCGCTGCCTCGTCGAGCGGCCCGAACTCATGCACGCCGGCGCCACGCGCGCCGCCTGCTGGCTGCACGACGCGGCCGACCCGCACGCGGGCCAGGCCGAGATCGCCGCAAAGCACCACGACGCGCTGGCGGCCGGCGAGCGCGCCACGCCCGAGGCGGCCGAGCCCATCGTGGAGGTGACGCGATGAACGCCGTGGCAAGCGAACCGCTCGTCGTCGCTCAGGACCTCGCGCGCACCTTCGACGTTTCCCCGCCCTGGCTCAACCGCGTGCTCGAGCGCAAGCCGCGCGTGCTGCTGCACGCGGTGGACGGCGTGAGCTTCTCAATCGAGCGCGGCAAGACGCTGGCGCTGGTGGGCGAATCGGGCTGCGGCAAGAGCACGGTGGCGCGGCTGCTGGTGGGCCTGTATGCGCCCACGCGCGGCGGCCTGACCTTCGACGGGCAGGACGCGCACGCTGCGTTCAAGACCCCCGAGGGCCGCAAGCTGCGCCGCCGCATCCAGATGATCTTCCAGGACCCCTACGCGAGCCTCAACCCGCGCTGGATCGTCGAAGACATCATCGGCGAGCCGCTGCGCGAGCACGACATCCTGAGCGACAAGGCCGCGCTGCGCGAGCGCGTGGGCGAGCTGCTCAAGTCGGTGGGTCTCTCGCCGCTGGACATGAGCAAGTACCCGCACCAGTTCTCGGGCGGCCAGCGCCAGCGCATCTCCATCGCGCGCGCGCTCGCCACGCAGCCCGAGTTCCTGGTGTGCGACGAGCCCACCTCGGCGCTCGACGTGAGCGTGCAGGCGCAGGTGCTCAACATCATGAAGGACCTGCAGCGCGAGCGGGGCCTGACCTACCTTTTCATCTCGCACAACCTCGCGGTGGTGCGCCACGTGGCCGACCAGGTCGGCGTGATGTACCTGGGCCGGCTGGTCGAGGTGGCCGACAAGCAGAAGCTGTTCGCGGAACCGCAGCATCCGTACACCCGCATGCTGCTCGACGCCATTCCGCAGATGAAGCACACGGGCCGTTCGCGCACGCCCGTGCAGGGCGAGGTGCCCAATCCGCTGAATCCGCCCACGGGCTGCGCCTTTCACCCGCGCTGCCCGCACGCGAATGCGCGCTGCTCTTCCGAGCGGCCGAAGCTGCTGAGCCTCAAGGGCGTGCAGGTGGCCTGCCACGCGGTCGAGGAGGGGCGCATCTAGCGCGCGCTGATCCGAGCCGTTGCCCGATCTCCGGAAAAGTGTGCGTAAAGGCACTGCCTTGCGCCGGAGGCCGTTGCAGAGTCCCGCCATGCCATTGACGACGACTCTCGCAACGACCGAACTGGGCCGCCGCGGCTTCCTGATGGGAACAGCCGTGGGCGCGACCGCGGTGCTTGCCTCCCTGGCTTGCAGCGTGCAGGCCGCCGGTGCTGCCACTCGCCGCATGCCGGTGATCTTCATCGGCCATGGCTCGCCGATGAACGCCATCACCGACAACGCCTTCACGCGCCGGCTGGCGGCATGGGGCAAGGAGCTGCCACGGCCGTCGGCGATCCTCAGCGTGTCGGCGCACTGGCTCAGCCGGGGCGCCACCGGCGTCGGCATCCAGGAGCGCCCGAAGACGATCCACGACTTCGGCGGCTTTCCTCAGGCGCTGTTCGACATCGAATACCCGGCGCCCGGCCACCCGACGCTGGCCCGCGAGACCGTCGGCGTGGTGAAGCAGGCGCCGGTGATCGCCACCGATCAATGGGGCCTGGACCACGGAACGTGGACGGTGCTGAAGCACCTCTACCCCAAGGCCGACATCCCGGTGTTCCAGCTCAGCATCGACTACGACAAGCCGGCCGCCTTCCACTATGCGGTGGGCCGGGACCTGGCCGCACTGCGCGACAGGGGCGTGCTGGTGATGGGCAGCGGCAACGTGGTGCACAACCTGCGCGCCACCGACCGTGGAACGCCGGACGGCCCGAGCGCCAGCCGGCCGTGGGCGCAATCCTTCGACGATGCCGTGAAGTCGGCTCTTGCGGGCCGCGACGACCGCGCACTGGTCGACTACGCGAAGCTGGAAGGCGCGTCGATCGCGGTGGCGACGCCCGACCACTACTTCCCTTTCCTCTACGCCCTCGGCGCCGCCGGCAGCAGCGAGCGCGCGAAGACGGTCTACGAGGGATTCCAGTCGGGCACGCTCAGCATGCGTTGCCTGCAGTTCGGCTGAGCAGCGCGCCGAAGGCGGGAGCGGGCGTTACTGCTCCTCGCCCCAGGAGAAGCCGTCGCGCGCGATCATCGCGCTCGAGGCGCTCGGTCCCCAGGTGCCGGCCGCATAGGGGCGCGGGCCGCCGTCCGATTCCCAGTTGTCGATCAGCGGCTCGACCCAGCGCCATGCTTCTTCCTGCTCGTCGCTGCGCACGAACAGGTTGAGGCGGCCGTCGATCACGTCGAGCAGCAGGCGCTCGTAGGCGCCCACGCGCTCGGAGCCGAAGCGCTTGTCGAAGTCGAGGTCGAGCTGAACCGGCGCCAGCTGCGCGGCCGAGCTCTGGTGGCCGTTGCGCTGGCGGTTGTCCTGGGCCTGCGCGAGCATGTGCAGCTCCAGTCCGTCCTTGGGCTGCAGGTTGATCACCAGCTTGTTGACGTTGCCGGCCGGCGCGCGGTAGATGGCGTGCGGCGTGGGGCGGAAGTTGACCTCGATGCGCGCGTCGCGCGAGGCCAGCCGCTTGCCGGTGCGGATGTAGAAGGGCACGCCGGCCCAGCGCCAGTTGGCGATCTCGGTGCGCAGCGCCACGAAGGTCTCGGTGCGGCTGTCGGGGTTCACGCCCGCCTCGTCGCGGTAGCCCGGCACCCGTTCGCCGTAGGCCGTGCCGGCCGTGTACTGGCCGCGCACCGCGTGCAGGCCCAGGCTCTCCGGCGTCCAGGGCTTCAGCGCCCGCAGCACCTTGAGCTTCTCGTCGCGGATGGCGTCGGCGTGCGCGTTGATGGGCGGCTCCATGGCCACGGCGCACAGCAGCTGCAGCGCGTGGTTCTGCACCATGTCGCGCAGCGCGCCGGTCTGGTCGTAGAAGGCGCCGCGCTTTTCCACGCCCAGGTCTTCGGCGATGGTGATCTGGATGTTGGAGATGTGCTCGCGGCGCCAGATGGGCTCGAACAGCGCATTGCCGAAGCGCATGGCGAACAGGTTCTGCACCGAGGGCTTGCCGAGGTAGTGGTCGATGCGGAAGACCTGCTTCTCCTCGAGCACCTTGCCCACGGCGGAGTTGATGGCGCGGTTGGAGGCCAGGTCGTGGCCCAGCGGCTTCTCGAGCACGATGCGGGTGCGCGGGCCGTTGAGGCCGGCCGCGGCGATCTGCTCGACCACCTGGGTGAAGAGCGCGGGGGCGGTGGCCACGTACATCACGACCGTCTTGGCGTCGCGCTGGTTGAGCAGGCCGGCCAGGCGGGCGTAGTCGTCGGGCTTGGAGAGGTCCATGCGCAGGTAGTGCAGCATGGAGGCGAACTTCTTGAACTCCTCCGGCGAGGGGCGCTTGGCGCCTTCGACCGCGCTGAAGCGCGACTGGATCAGCTCCCGGTACTGGTCGTCCGACAGGTCGTCCCGCGCCACGCCGACGATGCGGCCGTCGGGGGGAAGGCTGCCGTGCCGGAATGCCTGGAACAACGCGGGCATCAGCTTGCGCCACGCGAGATCGCCAGTACCGCCGAACAGAACGAGATCGAAGCTCATGAGAAAACTTTCCTTCCTTGTCTGAATGCCGAGCCGGGCCGCCTTGGTCGCGGATGCGACATGCCCCAGGCACGATGGTACTTGTACGGATTCGCCGGGCCTGTACTAAAGCTACGCTGGCCGATGGCCGCGAGGCCTTTTTTTATTGCCGAGAGCAGTACAGAGGAAGAGAGACCAGATGAAAAAAAGCAAGATTCTTACCGCAGCGGCACTGCTGGGCCTGTCGGCCGCGGCCTCGGCCCAGACCGTCAACGTGATCTGCTCGGTCCAGGCCGAATGGTGCAACGTGATCGCGACCGTCTACGCCCGCACCACCGGCGTGCGCATCAACATGGCGCTCAAGGGCTCGGGCGAGGCGCTGGCCCAGCTGATCGCGGAGAAGGACAACCCCAAGACCGACGTCTGGTTCGGCGGCACCGGCGACCCACACCTGCAGGCGGCCGAGCAGGGCCTCACGCTCGAATACAAGTCGCCCACGCTGTCGCAGCTGCATCCCTGGGCGCAGCAGCAGGCCAAGCAGTCGGGCTACAAGACGGTGGGCATCTACTCGGGCCCGTTGGGCTTCGGCTACAACCCCGAGCTGCTGGCCAAGAAGAAGCTGCCCGTGCCCAAGACCTGGGCCGACCTGCTCAAGCCCGAGTACAAGGGCGACATCCAGGTGGCCAACCCGGCCTCCAGCGGCACGGCCTACACCATGATCGCCACGCTGGTGCAGCTCATGGGCGAGGACAAGGCCTTCGACTACCTCAAGGCGCTGCACAAGAACGTGGGCCAGTACACCCGCTCGGGCACCGGCCCGATCAAGGCGGTGGCGCGCGGCGAGACGGCCGTGTCGATCAGCTTCGTGCACGACGGCCCCGGCGAGAAGATGCAGGGCTTCCCGGTCGAGACCATCACCCCCAGTGACGGCACCGGCGCCGAGATCGGCTCCATGAGCATCGTCAAGGGCGCGCGCAACCTCGACGCCGCCAAGAAGTTCTACGAGTGGGCCCTGACGCCCGGGGCGCAGGAGCTGGGCGCCGCCAACAAGCAGTTCCAGCTGCCGAGCAACGTCAACGCCAAGCTCGACCCGCGGATTCCCGACTTCAAGAAGATCAAGTTCATCAACTACGACTACGCCAAGTACGGCGCCAGCGCCGAGCGCCGCCGCCTGATCGCGCGCTGGGAAAAAGACGTCAATTCGCTGCCCCGATAAGTGGAAGCGCGTTCCATCGAAGGCGCGCCGGTCAACCCGGCGTCGCTGGCGGCGGCCCGGCGTTCGCAGCGCTGGGTCTGGGCGTGGGTCGCGCTGGGCCTGGCAGCCTACCTGCTGCTGCCCTGGTATGCGATCCAGGACTCGACCTGGTACGAGGCCGTTCCGCAGGTGTTCGGCCAGGCGGAGGGCGCCAACGGCCTGATGCAGGCAGCTACTCAGGGCCGCAGCTGGCTCTTCGTGGGGCTCGCCGGGCTGCTGCTGTGCGCCGTGGGGGCGTGGCTTCCGGCCGGCAGGGCGCAGGGGCGCTGGCTGCTCGCCGGCGGCCTGATCGGCGCCCTCGGGCTCGCCGCCACCGGCTTCACCATCGGCGCGCGCGGCTGGAGCGTGGCCGCGCTCAACACGCAGTTCGGCGAGCTGGCCATCAACCAGTTCGGCATCGGCGCGGGCGGCTTCGTGGCGCTCACGGCGCTGGTGCTGCTGGCGGCCTTCGGCATCGCGCGGCTGGGGCTCTTCAAGGGCGACCTGTTCGTTGCGGCGGCCGTCGTCGGCTGCGGCGTGCTGATGGCGCTGTTCATCGCCTACCCGGTGAGCAAGGCGCTGTCGGGCGCGTTCTTCAATGAAGACGGCCAATGGTCGATCGGCGCCTTCGTCGCCCGCGTGTTCACCGAGCGCATCTGGGGCCTGGGCTGCCTGTCCGGCGGCGTGCGCTGCGGCGTGGCGTGGAACACGCTGGTGCTGGCGCTGCTCACGGCCGCCGGAACCACCTTCCTCGGTACGCTGATGGCGCTGATGGCCGAGCGCGGCAGCAAGCGCGGGCAGGGCGCGCTGCGGGTGCTGGCGCTGCTGCCGATCATCACGCCGCCCTTCGTGGTGGGGCTGGGGCTGATCCTGCTGTTCGGCCGCGCCGGCATCGTCAACCAAGTGCTGGAGAGCGTCTTCGGCATCGAGCCCACGCGCTGGTTCTACGGCATGCCGGGCGTGCTGGTGGCGCAGCTCTTCGCCTTCACGCCCATTGCCTTCATGATCATGCGCGGCGTGGTGCAGGGCATTGCGCCCAGCCTGGAGGAGGCCGCGCAGATGCTGCGCGCCGACCGCCGCCGGGCCTTCTTCACCATCACGCTGCCGCTCTTGAAGCCCGGGCTGGCCAACGCCTTCCTGGTGGGCTTCATCGAAAGCATCGCCGACTTCGGCAATCCGGTGGTGGTGGGCGGGCAGTTCTCGGTGCTGTCGACCGACATCTTCTTCGCCATCGTCGGCGCGCAGTACGACCGGGGCCGCGCGGCCTCGCTGGCCTGGGTGCTCACGCTCTTCGCGCTCGGCGTGTTCGCGCTGCAGCGCGGGCTGCTCGGCAAGCAGAACTACACGACCGTCAGCGGCAAGGGCGACGCCGGCATCCCCATGGCGCTGCCCGACGGGGTGCGTCGCACCATTTACTGCATCGCGATGCCGTGGATCGCGTTCACCGCCGTGGTCTACCTGTTCGCCTTCGCGGGCGGCTTCGTGCAGACCTGGGGCCGCGACTACACCTTCACGCTGAACCACTTCAAGACCGCGTTCTCGCTGGAGTGGGGCCAGTTCGGGCTGGTGTGGGCCGGCACGGCGTGGAACTCGCTGATCACCACGCTCAAGCTGGCGGGCATCTCGGCGCCCATCACCGCGGCGCTGGGCCTGCTCATCGCCTGGCTGCTGGCGCGCAACGAGTTCAGGGGGCAGGGCCTCTTCGAGTTCGGCGCGCTGCTGGCCTTCGCCATTCCGGGCACCGTGCTGGGCGTGAGCTACATCCTGGCCTTCAACGTGCCACCCCTCGAGCTCACGGGCACGGGGCTCATCATCGTGCTGTGCTTCATGTTCCGGAACCTGCCGGTGGGCGTGCGAGCCGGCACCGCGGCCTTCAAGCAGCTCGACCGCTCGCTCGACGAGGCCTCGCTGATGCTGCGCGCATCGACCTCGCAGACGCTCTTCAAGGTGGTGCTGCCGCTCTTGAAGCCGGCGCTGGTGGCCGCGCTGGTCTACAGCTTCGTGCGCGCCATGACGACGGTGAGCGCGGTGATCTTCCTGGTCACGGCCGAGAACGAGCTCGCCACCACCTACATCATCGGCCGCGTGGGCAACGGCGACTACGGCATCGCGCTGGCCTACTGCACGGTGCTCATGATCCTGATGTCGCTGGCCATCGCGCTGGTGCAGTGGGTGGTGGGGGAGCGCAAGCTGGGGCGGCGAGGGTCCGCACAACAACACCAGGGACATCACAAGATGGAGGGGCTGACATGAACGGCATCGAATTCCGCAATGTCACCAAGCGCTACGGCGCGGACAAGAACGCGCCGCTGGCCGTCAAGGGCATCAGCTTCGAGGTGCCGGTGGGCACGCTCACCACCATCCTCGGGCCCTCGGGCTGCGGCAAGACGACCACGCTGCGCATGATCGCGGGGCTGGAGTCGCCGACCTCGGGCTCGATCTTCATGGGCGGGCGCGACGTCACCACGCTGGGGCCGGCCGAGCGCAACGTGAGCATGATGTTCCAGAGCTACGCGCTGTTCCCGCACATGAACGTGATCGAGAACGTGGCCTACGGCCTGCGCATGAGCGGCGTGAAGAAGGACGAGGCCGCGGCGCGGGCGCGCGAGGCGCTGCGAGGCGTGGGCCTGGTCGGCTTCGACGAGCGGCTGCCCAGCGAGCTCTCGGGCGGCCAGCAGCAACGGGTGGCGCTGGCGCGCGCGCTGGTGCTGGAGCCGGCGGTGCTGCTCTTCGACGAGCCGCTGTCGAACCTTGACGCCCGGCTGCGCCGCGAGATGCGCGAGGAGATCCGCGCGCTGCAGCAGCGGCTGAAGCTCACGGTGGCCTATGTCACGCACGACCAGAGCGAGGCGCTGGCGGTGAGCGACCAGATCATCGTGATGGACCACGGCGTGATCGCCCAGCGCGGCACGCCCGAGCAGCTCTACGGCCGGCCCGAGAGCGAGTTCGTGGCCGGCTTCATGGGCGAGGCGATGGTGTTCCCGGCGGTGGCCGAGGCCGACGGCAGCGTGGCGCTAGGCCCGCTGCGCCTGCAGCCGCGCTACGCGGTGGCGCCCGGCACGGTGAAGGTGGCGGTGCGGCCCGAAGCCTGGCAGATCGGTGCCGGCGGGGCAGTCGGCGCCTCGGGCGGCCTGCCGGCCACGCTGCGCAAGGCGGCCTACCTCGGCAGCTTCTACGAATACGGCTTCGACACCACCCTGGGGCCGGTCTTCGTGGTGTCGACCGACCTGTCCAGCCCGCTGGCGGCCGGCGCGCAGGCCACCCTGTCCCTGGGAGCCCATGGCGTGAGCGTGGTGCCCGGCGCATGAAACAATGGGGCCATGAACGTGGTTTTCGATCTGGGCGCCGTGCTGTTCGCATGGGAGCCCACGCGGCTGGTACAGGCCCATCTCGCCCAACACGCCCCCACTGAGGCCGCCGCGGCCGCCATGGGCCGCGCGCTTTTCCATCACGACGACTGGACCAGCTTCGACTGCGGCACCCGCACGCTGGCCGACTCCATCGCCCGCATGTCGGCCCGGCTGGCGCTGCCGCCCGAGCCGCTGTACGCCATGCTCGACGGACTCGGCGAGCGGCTGGAGCCCATCGGCGTCACGGTTGAGATGCTCGGCGAACTCATGGCCCACCGGGATGCCGGCCAGCCGCTGCGCCTGTACTACCTTTCGAACATGCCTTCGCCGTACGCGCGGGCCATCGAACGGCGGCACGACTTCATGCGGCGTTTCGACGGCGGCGTGTTCTCGGGGGACGTGAAGTTCCTCAAGCCCGAGCGGGAGATCTACGAGCTGCTGGCCATGCGCCACGGCCTCGACCCGGCGCAGACCGTGTTCATCGACGATTCCGCCGCCAATGTGGAAGCGGCGCGCGCCTTCGGCTGGCAGGCCATCCACTGCACCGCGCCGGCCATGCTGCCGTCGCAGCTGCAGCGCTACCTGCCGGTCAGCGTCACCTTGCCGGTGTCGAACCCCAGGCTGCGGGCGTAGTCCAGCTCGGCCTGCAGCAGCGCGTCTTCCAGGCGCGGGGCGCGCGACAGCACCCAGAGGTACTCGCGGTCGGGCGTGCCGACCAGCGACACCTGGTATTCGCGGTCGAGCTTCAGGATCCAGTAGTCGCCCCAGACCATGGGCAGCCAGCCGAGCCATGCCGGCGCGAATCGCACCTCCAGCCGGCCCGCGCCGGGCTGGCCCGCCACGGGCACCACGCGTGCGGTGCCGACGGCTTCGTCGAAATTCCCGTCTTCCCTGACGCAGCGGTTGCGCACCTGCACGGTGCCGTCCGGCTGCAGCGTGTATTCGGCGGTCACAGGGCCGGCGCACTGCTTCTGGAAACGGTTCGGCAGGCGGGCCTGCTCGTGCCAGAGACCCGCATACCGCTCCAGGTCGACCGGCGCCACCACCTGCAGCGACGCGCGCATCAGCGGTGCGCCGTCGGCCGGGCCGGCCGGTCTGCTCAGGCGAGCGCGGGCGGCACTTCGGGCCGCGCCCATCGTGAACCACGCAGCCACGCCCCCGACGACGAAGGCCGTGGCCATCGCGCCTATCGCGTTGCTGGTACGGCGGTCATCGAAGGGCTGGACGGCGGTGGCGCCGGGGCGCGGGCGTTGGGTCATGGAGGCACTCCTGAGGCTGAAGACATTCGGCGTAAGCCTCAGGCTAGCCAGCGCAGGTGCGCGCGACCGTAAGCCACGGACCACAGGCGCTGTAGGGCACGGGGGCGGGAAGATGGGCCGGGAAGACGGGCCGGGAAGATCCGACAACCCCACCGGCCGCAGGCTGATGGAGCCGCGTGGAAACCCGTGCTACGGTGCGCATGAAAACATCGGCCGGCGCGCAACTGCGTGCAGGTCTTGTCACAACCGGCACAGGATAATGATTTCATGAACCAACTCGATGCCCTCCGCCAGTGGACCACCGTCGTCGCAGACACCGGTGACTTCAAACAGCTCAGCATTTCCAAGCCGCAGGACGCGACCACCAATCCGTCGCTGATCCTCAAGGCCGTGCAGAAGCCCGAATACCGGCCGCTGCTCGACGAGGCCGTGAAGAAGCACGCAGGCAAGCCGCTCGACGAGGTCATCGACCGCCTGCTGGTGCGCTTCGGCACCGAAATCCTCTCCATCATTCCGGGCCGCGTCTCCACCGAGGTCGACGCCCGCCTGTCCTTCGACACCGCGGCGACCATCGCGCGCGGCGAGCGCATCGTGGCGCTCTACAAGGCCGAAGGCATCGACACCGAGAAGCGCCTGCTCATCAAGGTGGCCTCCACCTGGGAAGGCATCGAGGCCGCGCGCCAGCTCGAGCGCAAGGGCATCCGTACCAACCTGACGCTGCTGTTCTCGTTCGCGCAGGCCGTGGCCTGCGGCGCGGCGGGCGTGCAGCTCATCTCGCCTTTCGTCGGCCGCATCTACGACTGGTACAAGAAGTCGGCCGGCGCCAATTGGGACGAGGCCGCGAATGCCGGCGCCAACGACCCGGGCGTGAAGTCGGTGCGCCAGATCTTCGCGTACTACAAGCAGCACGGCATCAAGACCGAAGTCATGGGCGCGAGCTTCCGCAACGTGGGCCAGATCAAGGCCCTGGCCGGCTGCGACCTGCTGACCATCAGCCCCGAGCTGCTGGCCGAGCTGGCCGCGAGCAACGAGCCGCTGCAGCACGCGCTCGACGCCAAGGCCGCCGGCGCCGACATCGCCAAGGTGATCTACGACGAGGCGGGCTTCCGCTTCGCGCTCAACGAGGACGCCATGGCCACCGAGAAGCTGGCCGAAGGTATCCGCGCCTTCGCGGCCGACGCCGTGAAGCTCGAGAAGCTCATGCAGGAAAGCGGCAAGTAAAGATGGCCATGACCCTTCGCTGCGACCGCGCGCCGGCCTGGGCGCAACTGCAGTCCGCCTTCGAGACCGCCGGCCGCCAGTTCGACCTGCGCCATGCCTTCGTCGACGACGCGGGCCGCTTCGAGCGCTTCAGCCAGGAGGCGCCCTTCGTGTTCGCCGACCTGTCGAAGGGCCTGATCGACGCGCGCACCGAGGAGCTGCTCCTCAAGCTGGCCCGCGAATGCGGCCTCGAGGCGCACCGCGACGCCATGTTCGCCGGCGAGCACATCAACAACACCGAAGACCGCGCCGTGCTGCATACGCTGCTGCGCGCCCCGGCCGATGCGCCCACGGGCCCGAAGACGGCCAGCGAGCTGCGCGAGGTGCACGCCACGCTCGACGCGATGCTGGCCTATGCCGAGAAGGTGCGCGCCGACCACACGATCACCGACGTGGTCAACATCGGCATCGGCGGCTCCGACCTCGGCCCGCAGATGGCGGTGCTGGCGCTGGCCGAGTTCGCCGCGCCGGGCAAGCGCTTCCACTTCGTCTCGAACGTCGACGGCCACGAGCTGGCCGGCGTGCTGCAGGGCCTGGCGCCGGAGCACACGCTGTTCCTCATCGCCTCCAAGACCTTCACCACGGCCGAGACGATGACCAACGCGCAGTCGGCCAAGCGCTGGTACGAGCAGTCGGGCGGCACCGACATCGCGGGCCACTTCGCGGCGCTCACCACCAATGTGGAAGCCGCGAAGAAGTTCGGCATCGACACCACCTTCGGCTTCTGGGACTGGGTGGGCGGCCGCTATTCGCTGTGGTCGGCCATCGGCCTGCCGATCGCGCTGGCCATCGGCGCCGACGGCTTCCGCCGGCTGCTCGCGGGCGCGCATGCGATGGACGAGCACTTCCGCACCGCGCCGCTGGAGCGCAACCTGCCGGCGCGCCTGGGCCTGCTCGACGTCTGGTATCGCAACTTCCACAGGTTCACGAGCCGCAGCATCGCGCCGTACCACAGCGCGCTGAAGCGCGTGCCGGCCTACCTGCAGCAGCTCGAGATGGAAAGCAACGGCAAGCAGGTCGATGCGAGCGGCAAGCCGCTGGCCTTCGGCACCTCGCCGGTGCTGTGGGGCGAGCCGGGCACCAACGGCCAGCACGCCTACTTCCAAATGCTGCACCAGGGCACCGACGTGACGCCGCTCGAGTTCGTGGCGGTGCGCGATGCCTCGCACGACCTCGAGGGCCACCACCCCAAGCTGCTGGCCAATGCGCTCGCACAGGCGCAGGCGCTGATGGTGGGCAAGCTCGACGAGGGCGGCCACAAGAACTTCCCGGGCAACAGGCCGAGCACCTTCTTCGTGTTCGAGAAGCTCACGCCCGAGGCGCTGGGCGCCTTCCTCGCGATGTACGAGCACCGCGTGTTCACCAGCGGCGCGCTGTGGGGCATCAACAGCTTCGACCAGTGGGGCGTGGAGCTCGGCAAGGTGCTCGCCAAGGACATCGAACCGCGCCTCGCATCGGGCGACATCACGGGGCTCGATGCCTCGACCGCGGGCCTGCTGAAGCGGCTCTCGCGCTGATCCGGGGACGGCCGCAAGGCCGTTTCGGAGCCTTTTGTTTTAAGCCTGGCTATGGCTTCCGGCCGTATTTGCCGTTGAAAGACGCGTCGATATGATGGCCCGGGGAAATTTCCCTGGGACCAATCACAAAAGAGGAGTCGATCAATGGATTTTCAAACAGCGGTCAAGACCTGCCTGAGCAAGTACACGGACTTCACCGGGCGCGCATCGCGCTCGGAGTTCTGGTGGTTCGTGCTTGCGCAGCTGGTCATTCTCATCGTGGCAAGCCTGATCCATCGCTTTGTGTACGGCATCGCGGCCCTTGGCCTGCTGCTGCCCGCGCTGGCCGTGGGAGCGCGCCGCCTGCACGACATCGGCAAGAGCGGCTGGTTCCTGCTGCTGGCGCTCATCCCGCTCGTCAACCTCGTGCTGATCTACTTCTACGTGCAGCCGACGCAGCCCGAGTCGAACAGCTACGGCGAGCCGCCGACCGCCTGAGTTTCAAAAGAAGAAGAAAAGAAGAAGGGGCCGCGCAAGCGGCCCTTTTTCTTTGCGTCCGACGCACCTGCCGATGCGGTTCAGGCCGCGGCTTCCGCTGTCGCCTGCGCCGCGACGCGCACCGGCGCGCCGCCCGCCATGCGCACGCACAGGTCGAAGGCCTGCTGCAGCCCTTCGATCTTCGCGATGCCCTTGCCCGCGATGTCGAAGGCACTGCCGCTGGCCGAGGTGGCCACCGGCACCGGCAGGCCGCCGTGCAGCGTCACGCCCTGCTCGAAGCCCATGAGCTTCATCGCGATCTGGCCCTGGTCGTGGTACATCGAGACCACCGCGTCTACGTCGCCACGCCGCGCGCCGATGAACACCGTGTCGGGCGAGAAGGGCCCGCGCGCATCGAAGCCCTCGGCGCGCAGCTGCTCGATGGCGGGCGCGATGATCTCGATCTCTTCCATGCCGATGGAGCCGCCGTCGCCCGCGTGCGGGTTGAGCCCCGTCACCGCAATGCGCGGTTGCGCGACGCCCGCGCGGCGCAAGGCACTGGCGATGATCTTCACCGCGTCGCCCACACCCTGCACCGTGATGTGGCTCGCCACGTCCTTCAGCGGAATGTGCGAGGTCACGCGCGAGGTCCACAGCGAGCCGGTGAGATTGAACTCGCAGACGAAGCCCTTCACCGCGAAGCGCTCCTGCATGTAGCGCAGCTCGTCCTCGTGCACCAGTCCGCCCAGGCGCAGCGAGTGCTTGTTGAGCGGCGCGAACAGGATTCCGTCGGCCTGCCCCTGCAGCACAGCTTGCGTGGCCAGCTCCAGGGCCTCGAACGAAGCCCGGCCCGACTGCTCGTTCGATTCGCCCGGCACGGGCTCCTGCCCCGTCATCCAGTCGCATGCGAGCAAGGTGGGGCGGCCGTCCTCGAAGCGCAGCGCGTCGAGGCTGTCGATGCGTAGTGGATCGAGCTTCGCGTCCGCCGCGCGTTCGCCGGCCGCGAGCACCACCGGGTCGGCGATCAGCAGCACGTGCGCGGCGTCGAGGTTGCGCTGGCGCGCCAGCAGCTTCACGGCCATCTCGGGGCCGACGCCGCTCGGGTCGCCGAGCAGCACGGCGATGCGGGGCTTGGCGGAGGTCACGCTCTGGGTCTTGGGGGAAGGGGTGGACATGGTGCCGGTTGGATGCGGTTGGTGAGGAGAAGAGAAGGGACGTCCGGCCGTTTCATTCGGCCTTGATGTTGGCGTCGCGCACGAGCTGGCCGTAGTGGTCGAACTCCTGCTTGTTCATGGCCGCGAAGGGTTCGCCGGTCAGCCCGCCGGGCTCTCCGCCCAGCGCCTTGATGCGCGTCTGCACGTCGGCCAGCTTCAGCGTGCGCGAGAGCTCGGCGCTCAGCCGCTCGACCGCGGGGCGCGGCGTGCCGGCCGTGACATAGAGGCCGTACCAGGTGGAGACGTCGGCGCCCTTGATGCCCTGCTCGGCGAGCGTGGGCACGTCGGGCAGTTCGGGCGAGCGCTGCGGCGCGCTCACCGCCAGCGCGCGGAACTTGCCGGCCTTGATCTGGCCCATGGCCGAGGAGGTGCTGTCGAACATCATGTCGACCTCGCCCGCGATGATGTCGACGTGCGCCTGCGAGCTGCCCTTGTAGGGCACATGGATCGACTTCATGCCTGTGGCCAGGTTGAAGGCCTCGCCGCCCACGTGCTGGGTGCTGCCGATGCCGGAAGAGGCGTACTTGAAGCTGCCCGGCTTCGCGGCCATGGCCGCCACCAGGTCCTTCACCGACCTGTAGGGCGAGCTGGCCGACACCACCAGCACGTTGGGCATCACGGCCACCAGGCCCACGGGCTGCAGGTCCTTCAGCGGGTCGTACTTGAGCTTGAGGATGTGCGGCGCCACCGCCTGCGCGGTGTTGGTGGCCAGCAGCAGCGTGGCGCCGTCGGCCGGCGCGCGGGCCGTGAGCTCGCCCGCGATGGTGTTGGAGGCGCCGGGCCGGTTCTCGACCACCACGGGCTGCTTGAGCGAGGGCGAGAACTTGTCGGCCAGCACGCGCGCCAGGATGTCGGTGCCGCCGCCGGGCGAGGCGCCGACCATGATGCGCATCGGCTTGTCGGGATAGGCCTGCTGCTGTGCGCCGGCCGGCGTCGCCGCCAGCACGGCGACGGCC
Organism: Variovorax gossypii; assembly: GCF_003965815.1. GTDB lineage: Bacteria > Pseudomonadota > Gammaproteobacteria > Burkholderiales > Burkholderiaceae_C > Variovorax > Variovorax gossypii. The sequence goes on from NZ_RXOE01000002.1 coordinate 565,004, forward strand.
GCCAGCCCTGCCGCGCGGGCGAGAAAGGAAGTCTTCATCGGGTTTGTCTCCTGCTTGTAGTGGTGCCCAGCGTACGGAGCTTTGCCCGTGCGATCCAATCGAAAAAGCCTGGAGCTCCATATACTTTTGTACATGACTCAAGGCCCTTCCGATGCCTCGCTGATGCTCCTCGTGCGGCCGCGCCAGCTGCTTCTGCTCGCCCGGCTCGACACGCACCGCCACCTCGGCCGGGCGGCCGAGGCCATGAACATCAGCCAGCCGGCGGCCACCAAGCTGCTGCAGCAGCTGGAGGATTCGCTGGGCGAGAAGCTCTTCGAGCGCCTGGCGCGCGGCATGGAGCCCACGCCCTACGGCGAGATCCTGATCCGCTATGCCCGCCGCGTGCTCAGCGACTTCGGCACCGCCCGCGAGGAGATGCTCGCTTTGCGCTCGGGCCTCAGCGGCGCCTTGCGCGTGGGCAGCGTGCCCGGTGCGGTGCCGGGGCTGCTGGCACCGGCACTCGTGGAGTACCACCGCCGCCATCCGCAGGTGGCGGTGTCGGTGGTGGTCGAGACCAGCGACGTGATCCAGGCGCAGCTGGAGCAGGGCGACGTCGATTTCGTGCTGGGCCGCCTCACCGACGGCCATGACGAGGCGAGGTACGCGAGCGTGCCGCTGCTGGGCGAGCTGCAGGTGGTCGTGGTGCGCGCCGCCCACCCGGTGTTCGAGCGAGCCACCGTCACGCTGGCCGAGATGGCGGGCTGGTCGTGGGTGCTGCAGCCGCCGGGCTCGCCGCAGCGCGGGCGCTTCGAGGCGGCGATGCGCGAGGCGGGCATCTCCGAGCGGCTGGACATCATCGAAACGGCATCGCCCATCGCCATCACCGCCTTGCTGGAGAGCTCCGACATGGCGGCCGTGATGCCCGCCTCGCAGGCCGACCACTACGCCCGCCTGGGCGTGCTGCGTGCCGTTCCGATCGAGCTGCCGGTGCGCGTGCCGCCCATCTGCCTCATCACCCGCACCGACCGGGCGCTGTCGCCCGCGGCCGCACAGCTGCGGCGCCAGCTGCTGGGCGGCGCCTGAAGCCTTTGTGCTGCTGTTTTCCATGCTGTATTGCGTTAACTAGGGAATTCACTAGCCAACTGGTGCATGAAAGTACTGGTGGTGGCTGTGGCAGTACCAAAATCGCAGGCACGCTTCTCCAGAATTCGCGGCACGGCGACCCGACAGGACCTGGGCGTCGCTCACCTCTAGGAGACAAACATGAAGCGTTTTCTGAAAGCGGGCCTCGTCCTCGCACTCATCGGTACGGGCGTCGTCTCGCAGGCCGCCACCGAACTCGTGATCGCGACCGTGAACAACGGCCACATGATCGAGATGCAGAAGCTCACCCCCTTCTTCGAGAAGGCCAACCCCGACATCAAGCTCAAGTGGGTCACCCTTGAAGAAGGCACACTGCGCCAGCGCGTGACCACCGACATCGCCACCAAGGGCGGCCAGTTCGACGTGATGACCATCGGCCTGTACGAGACGCCGATCTGGTCGAAGAAGGGCTGGCTCAAGCCCATCGCCACCGACGCCGCCTACGACGTGGACGACCTGCTGCCCGCCATCCGCGACGGCCTGTCGAACGAAGGCAAGCTCTACGCCGCGCCCTTCTACGGCGAGAGCTCCATGCTCATGTACCGCAAGGACCTGGCCGACAAGGTGGGCGTGAAGTTCTCCGAACAGCCCACCTGGGCGCAGGTGAAGGAGTTCGCCGACAAGGCCAACGACCCGAAGGCGGGCGTGTACGGCATGTGCCTGCGCGGCAAGCCGGGCTGGGGCGACAACATGGCCTTCCTGACCACGCTGGTCAACACCAACGGCGGCCAGTGGTTCGACATGCAGTGGAAGCCGCAGATCGACACCAAGGCCTGGAAGGACGCGATCGGCTTCTACGTCGACCTGATGAAGAAGGACGGCCCTCCGGGCGCGTCGGCCAACAGCTTCAACGAGAACCTCGCGCTCTTCAACGAAGGCAAGTGCGCGGCCTGGGTGGACGCGACCATCGCGGCCTCGTTCATCAGCGACCCGAAGCAGTCGAAGGTGGCCGACAAGGTGGCCTTCGCGCAGGCGCCCACCGCCGTCACGCCGAAGGGCGCCAACTGGCTGTGGTCGTGGAACCTCGCCATTCCGGCCAGCTCGACCAAGGACGAGGCGGCGCAGAAGTTCATCAAGTGGGCCACCTCCAAGGACTACATCGCCCTCGTGGCCAAGGAAACCGGCTGGGCCTCGGTGCCGACCGGCACGCGCAAGTCGACCTACGCGAACCCCGAGTTCCAGAAGGTCGCCAAGTTCGCCGCGGCCGAGAAGAAGGCGATCGACAGCGCCAACCTCACCGACAGCACGCTGCCCAAGTCGCCGTACGCCGGCGTGCAGTACGCGGCCATTCCCGAGTTCCAGGCCATCGGCGTGGCGGTGGGCCAGCAGATGAGCGCGGCGCTGTCGGGCAAGGTCACGGTCGACCAGGCGCTGAAGACTTCGCAGACCGCTGCAGAGCGCGAGATGAAGAAGGCCGGCTACTACAAGTAAGCCGCTTCCTTCCCCTCTCCCCTCGGGGAGAGGGCCAGGGTGAGGGGGCAGCGCGTCCACAGCCGGCGACGATTGCCCTCACCCCAACCCTCTCCCGCAAGCGGGAGAGGGGGCAACAGCCTCAGAGAGGAACACACAATGAAAAGACTCCTGCCACGCGCCCTCATGGCGCCCGCCGTGCTCACGCTCTTCGCCTGGATGATCGTGCCGCTGGTGATGACGTTGTACTTCTCGTTCGTGAACTACAACCTCATGCAGCCCGGCGAGCGCACATTCGCGGGCATCGAGAACTTTCACTACTTCATCACCGACCCCGACTTCTGGCCGGCCACCTGGAACACGCTGCTGCTGATCGGCAGCGTGATCGTCATCACCGTGGTGCTCGGCGTGCTGCTCGCGCTGCTGGTGAACGAGCCATTCCCGGGACGCGGCATCGTGCGCGTGCTGCTGATCTCGCCCTTCTTCGTCATGCCCGCGGTCAACGCGCTGCTGTGGAAGCACATGATGATGAACCCCATCTACGGCATCCTGGCCGACGTGTGGCGCGCCTTCGGCGCGGAGCCGGTCGACTGGCTCACCGACGTGCCGCTGCTGTCGGTGATCATCATGGTGGCCTGGCAGTGGCTGCCCTTCGCCTGCCTGATCTTCATCACCTCGCTGCAGTCGCTCGACCGCGAGCAGATGGAGGCGGCGCGCATGGACGGCGCGAGCGCGTTCCAGCGCTTCTTCTATCTCACCGTGCCGCACCTCGCGCGCCCCATGGCGGTGGTGATCATGATCGAGATGATCTTTCTGCTCAGCGTGTTCGCCGAGATCGCCATCACCACCAACGGCGGCCCGGGCAACGAGAGCACCAACATGACCTACATGATCTTCAAGCAGTCGCTCATGAACTTCGACGTGGGCGTGGCGTCGGCGGGTGCCCTCTTCGCGGTGGTGCTGGCCAACATCGTGGCCGTGTTCCTCATCCGCATCATCGGCAAGAACCTGGACTGAGGAGCCGCACGCCATGCAACAGACACAAGCTCCCAGCAACTTCCTGCCGCAACTGCTGCGCACCATTGGCGCGTGGGCCGTCGCGCTGCTGCTGTTCTTTCCGCTCGGCTGGCTGTTCCTCACGGCCTTCAAGACGGAGCTGCAGGCCATCCACGTGCCGCCGCTCTTCATCTTCGAGCCCACGCTCGACAACTTCGGCGAGGTGCAGCGTCGCAGCGACTACCTGCTGTACGCGCGCAACTCGCTCATCACCAGCCTGGGCTCGACCATCCTGGGCCTGCTGATCGCGGCGCCGGCCGCGTACTCGATGGCCTTCTTCCGCACGAAGAAGACGCGCGACATCCTGATGTGGATGCTCTCCACCAAGATGATGCCGGCCGTGGGCGCGCTGGTGCCGATCTACGTGATCGCGCAGACCGCGGGCATGCTGGACTCGCTCACCGCGCTGACCATCGTGTTCACGCTGTCGAACCTGCCGATCATGGTGTGGATGCTCTACAGCGCCTACAAGGACATCCCGCCCGAGATCCTGGAGGCCGCGCGCATGGACGGCGCCAACCTCTGGACCGAGTTCCGCCACGTCGTGATGCCGCTGTCGGTGGGCGGCCTCGCATCCACCGGCCTGCTGTGCCTGGTGCTGAGCTGGAACGAAGCCTTCTGGGCGCTGAACCTCACCTCCGCCAAGGCCGGCACGCTGGCCACGCTCATCGCCTCGTACTCCAGCCCCGAGGGCCTGTTCTGGGCAAAGCTGTCCGCGGCTTCGCTGATGGCCATCGCGCCCATCGTGGTGTTCGGCTGGTTCAGCCAGAAGCAGCTCGTCCAAGGCCTCACCTTCGGCGCCGTGAAATGAACACCACCCCCAGTCTTCGCGCACTGCGTGTCGCTTCGCCAACCCCCTCGAGGGGGCGCTGCCAGCGGCCCGGCAAAGCCGGTTCCGCGGCAGCTCCCGGATTGCGCCGCGCGCTTTCGAACAACGTCGGCGCATCGGTCGCCTGCCGGCAAAACATCAAGGAGTCGTGAATGGCCTACCTCGAACTCAAGAACATCAAGAAGAGCTTTGGTGAAGTCAACATCATCAAGGGCGTCGACCTGCAGATCCAGAAGGGCGAGTTCATCGTCTTCGTCGGGCCTTCGGGCTGCGGCAAGTCGACGCTGCTGCGGCTGATCGCCGGGCTGGAGCCCATCACCAGCGGCAACCTGCTGCTCGACGGCAAGGACATCACCTGGGCGCCCTCGGGCAAGCGCGATCTCGCGATGGTGTTCCAGAGCTACGCGCTCTATCCGCACATGAGCGTGTACGACAACATGTCCTTCGCGCTCAAGCTGGCGGGCGTGTCGAAGAGCGAGATCAAGACCAAGGTCGAGTACGCGGCGAAGACGCTCAACCTCACGCAGTACCTGGACCGCACGCCGAAGGATCTCTCGGGCGGCCAGCGCCAGCGCGTGGCCATCGGGCGCGCCATCGTGCGAGCGCCGAAGGTGTTCCTGTTCGACGAGCCGCTGTCGAACCTCGACGCGGCGCTGCGCGGCAACACGCGCGTGGAGATCCACAAGCTGCACCGCGCGCTGGGCGCAACCACCATCTACGTGACGCACGACCAGGTCGAGGCCATGACGCTGGCCGACCGCGTGGTGGTGCTGAAGGACGGGCTCATCGAGCAGGTCGGCACGCCGCTGGAGCTGTACGACCGCCCGGCCAACCAGTTCGTCGCGCAGTTCATCGGCATGCCGTCGATGAACATGGTGGCGGCGAACGCCATTCCTTCCTTCTCCGCCGCCACCGGTGGCCGGCTACCGTCCGACGGATTCCTGGGCGTGCGACCCGAGGGCCTGCGCGTGCACCCGAAGCAGGGCGCGCCGGTGTCGGACGTGCTGGGGCGCGTGGAGCTGATCGAGGCGCTGGGCGCCGACACGCTCATCCACGTCGACGTGGCCGGCGTGCCGCTGATCGCGCGGCAGAACGAACGCACGCCGCTGCAGGCCGGCGACGACGTGGCCGTGGAGCTCGATCCGTCGGTGCTGCATCTGTTCAACCGCGAGGGCCGTTCGGTCCTGGCGTGATCCCCAACCATCCACCGTCTTTTCAACGGACATCTTCGTGACCATTGCGCAAACTCCACCGGCTCTTTCCGAGTTCACGGTGCTTCACCTCGGCCTCGGCTCGTTCCACCGAGCCCACCAGGCCGTGTACCTGCAGCGGCTGATCGATGCGGGCGACACCCGCTGGTCGCTGTCGGGCGCCAACATCCGGCCGGACATGGCCGACGTCGTCGCGGCGCTCGAGGCACAGGGCGGGCGCTACACACTGGAGACCGTCTCGCCCGCGGGCGAGTACCGCTACGAGGAGATCGGCGCCATCCGCGAGGTGCTGCCCTGGGAGCGCTCGCTGGCCAACGTGATCGCGCGCGGCGCGGCGCCTTCGACGCGCATCGTGTCCTTCACGGTGACCGAGGCGGGCTACTACCTCGACGACAAGGGCCGGCTGGACCTGTCGTTCGCCGACCTGGCAGCCGACGTGGAACGCGCGCGGCGCGGCGAGACCGGCGGCGACGGTGTGACCATCTACGGCGCCGTCTGCGCCATCCTGCGCGCGCGCAAGGCCGCGGACGCGGGCCCGGTCACGCTGCTGAACTGCGACAACCTGCGCCACAACGGCGACCGCTTCCGCGCCGGCCTGCTGGAGTTCATCGAACTGGCGGGCGATGCCGATCTGCTGGCCTGGGTCAACGCGAACACGCGCTGCCCGAACGCGATGGTCGACCGCATCACGCCGCGCCCGCCGCCCGAGCTGCGCGCGCGCGTGAAGGCGGCCACCGGGCGCGACGACGCGGCCGCCATCACCGGCGAGAGCTTCATCCAGTGGGTGATCGAGGACGACTTCATCGCCGGCCGGCCCGACTGGGGCCGCGTGGGAGTGGAGCTGGTCGAGTCGGTGCAGCCCTATGAAGAGGCGAAGATCCGCATCCTCAACGCCACGCACAGCTGCATCGCCTGGGCGGGCACGCTGGTGGGGCTCGGCTTCATCCACGAAGGCACGCACGACGCGGCCATCCGCAAGATGGCCTTCGACTACGTTACCGACGATGTCATTCCCTGCCTGAGCCCCAGTCCCATCGACCTCGCGGCGTATCGCGACGTGGTGCTCGACCGCTTCGGCAACCCCGCCATCCGCGACACCAACCAGCGCGTGGCGGCGGACGGCTTCTCGAAGATTCCGGGCTTCATCGCGCCGACGGTGCGCGAGCGCCTCGCCGCCGGCCAGCCCATCGAGAGCGTGGCGATGCTGCCGGCGCTGTTCCTGGCCTTCCTGCAGCGCTGGCACAAGGGCGCGCTGCCCTATGCCTACCAGGACCAGGGCATGGACGAAGCGGTGGCGCACGCCATCTGCGATGCGGCCGACCCGGTCGTCGCGCTGTGTTCCGACGCGGGGCTGTGGGGCAATCTCGCGGGCGATGCCACCCTGATCGACACCGTGCGCCGGGCCGGCGGACGCGTCGCGCGCTTCGTGCAGAAGGCGACGGGGGAGCGCAAGCCATGAGCGACCGCCTGCAGGACCGGCACGTGCTGCTGACCGGCGCGGGCGGCGGCATCGGCCTGGCCGTGGCCGCGGCCTGCATCGCCGAAGGCGCGCGCTGCACGGTGATCGACCGCGCGGCGGCTGCGCCCGAAGCCGTGCGCGCGCTGCAGCAGCGTCATCCCGACAGGCTGGCCTACATCGCGGCCGACGTGACCGACACCAAGGCCATCGCCCACATGCTGGCCGAGGCGCAGGTCGCCTTCGGGCCGATCCACACGCTGTTCAACAACGCGGCGGTGTTCGACCTCGCGCCGCTGCTAGACAGCGACGAGGCTTCGTTCGATCGCCTCTTCGCGGTCAACGTGAAGGGCATGTTCTTCGTGATGCAGGCTGTGCTGCGCCACATGGTGGAGGCCGGCACGCAGGGCGCGTCGGTCATCAACATGGCCTCGCAGGCGGGGCGGCGCGGCGAGGCGCTGGTGTCGCACTACTGCGCGACCAAGGCGGCCGTCATCAGCTACACGCAGAGCGCGGCGCTGGCCATGGCGCCGCACGGCATCCGCGTCAACGGCATCGCTCCCGGTGTGGTCGACACGCCGATGTGGGACCATGTCGACAGCCTGTTCGCCAGGGCCGAGGGGCTGCCGCCCGGAGAGAAGAAGCGGCAGGTCGGCCTGGCGGTGCCGCTCGGACGCATGGGCGTGCCGGACGACATCGCGGGGGCGGCGGTGTTCCTCGCCAGCGACGAGGCGCGCTACATCACGGCGCAGACCCTCAATGTCGATGGCGGCAATGTCATGAGCTGAAGATTCCTTTCCTGCGTGCGATGAACGAAGACTTCCACCTGTACCTCGACAGCGCGGACCTGTCCGAGCTGAAGACCTGCCTGCCGCACCCCGTGGTGCACGGCGTGACGACCAACCCCACGCTGCTCAAGCGCGCCGGCATCGGCCGCGGCGAACTGCCCCGCCTGCTTCAGCGCTGCATCGAGCTGGGTGCGCGGCAGGTGCAGGCGCAGGTTTATTCGGAGGACGCCGACGGCATGCTGGAGGACGCGCGGGAGCTGTTGTCGCACTTCGAGCCCGGCCAGCTGGTCGTGAAGATTCCCGCCACGCGCCAGGGGCTCGCCGCCGGCGCTCAGCTCATCGCGCAGGGCGTGCAGGTCACCTGGACGGCCGTGTACGCGCCGGAGCAGGCGCACTTCGCGGCGCAGCTTGGCGCGGCCTATGCGGCGCCGTACCTCGGCCGGCTGGAGGATTCCGGCATCGACGGCCTGGCGCTGATCGCGCAGATGCAGGCGCTGGTCGCGCAGCGGCCTTCTTCCGGCACGCGGCTGCTGGTGGCCAGCATCCGCTCGCGCGAGGCCTACCTTTCGCTGCTGAAGCTGGGCGTGGGCGCGATCACCATCCCGCCGCGGCTGTTTTCCGAACTGCTCGATCATCCCGCCACGCTGGCCGCCGAGCGCGGCTTCCTGGCCGACGCGCGCGACCTGCCCTGATCCAGACAGAATCCAGACACCATGCGCATTGCACTCACGGGCGAAGCCCTCATCGATTTCACCGCCAGCGAGGCTGGCACCCTGGCGTTCCTGGGGCACGAGGGCGGCTCGCCGCTCAACACGGCCGTGGCCTGCGCGCGGCTGGGGCAGCCGACCGGTTTTCTCACGCAGCTCTCGACCGACCTGTTCGGCGAGCGGCTGATGGGCTTTTTGCAGCGCAACGGCGTGGACACCAGCTTCATCCTGCGCAGCAACGCACCATCGACGCTGGCCTTCGTCGAGCGCACGCCGCAGACCAACCGCTACGCCTTCTATACAAGCGGCAGTGCCGATGCCACCTGGGCGCCCGAGCCGCTGCCGCAGCTGCCGCCGGAGTGCCGCTTCCTGCACTTCGGCTCGATCTCGCTGCTGCAGGACCCGGCCGCTACGTGCATTGCCGACCTCGTCGCCGCGAACAGGGGCCAGCGCGTGATCGTGTTCGATCCCAACGTGCGGCCCAGCCTGATCTCCGACATGGCCGCCTATCGCGAGCGCGTGAACGGCTGGTTCGGCATGGCCGACCTGGTCAAGCTCAGCGACGAAGACGCGGCGCTGCTCGCGCCCGGCCAGCCGGTCGATGCGCTGGCCGCCGAGTGCCTGAAGGCCGGCGCGCGCGCAGTGATCGTCACGCGCGGCGGCGACGGCGCGACGCTCTGGCGCGCGGGTCATGCGCCGCTGAGCGTGGCCGCGCCGCGCGTCACCGTGGTCGACACCATCGGCGCGGGCGACACCTTCACGGCCGGCCTATCGGTATCGCTGCTTTCGCACGGCGTCGAGCGGCCGGAGCAGCTCGACGGGCTGCGCGACGAAGACTGGAAGGCCGTGATGGGCTTCGCCGCCACTGCCGCCGCCCTCAACTGCACCCGCGAGGGTGCCGATCCACCGACGCTGGAGGCGGTTCACGCCGCGCTGGCGAAGGCACAAAATACCGCTGTTGCTGCTGCTTCCCGGCCTTGAGCCGGGCTGTCATCATGACGACGTCCACCCGCAAGCGTTCGATTCCCCGCCAGCGCCAGCCCGAGCTGGAACGCGACTTCACGCGCTCTCCCTCGCTGGGCTACGAGACCCCCGAAGAGACCGGCCTGGTGCGATGTCTTGCGCACGGCTTTCCGAGCCCGCTGGTGCGCTGGCACTTCCATGAGGACTACGAGCTGCACCTGATCACCGAGACCTCGGGCAAGGCCTTCATCGGCGACTGGATCGGGCCGTTCCAGCCCGGGCACCTGGTGCTGTGCGGGCCACGGCTGCCGCACAACTGGATCTCGCTCGATGTGCCCGAAGGCGGCGCGGCGGGGCGCGACAGGGTGATCCAGTTCCGCCACGAGCCCATCGAGCACGCGGCGGCGCAGATTCCCGAGTTGCGCGAAGTGATGCAGCTGCTGGAGCGCGCGCGCCACGGCATCGAGTTCTTCGGCATGTCGCAGCAGGCGCAGGCGCACTGGGACAGCATCAAGGCCGCGCGCGGCGTGCGCCGCCTGGGCCTGTTCCTCGACTTCATGGCCGACCTGGCGCAATGCACCGACTACCGGCTGCTGTCGAGCGTGCAGATGCAGGGCGCGCAAGGCGCGGACGGCGACGCGCAGGTCGACCAGATCAACGGCATCGTCAACCGCATCACCAACAACATGGCCGACCCGATCTCGATGTCGGACGTGGCGGCCGAGCTGGGCATGAGCGAGAGCCGCTTCAGCCGCTTCTTCAGGCGCTCCACCGGAAACAGCTTCACCGATTTCGTCAACCGCGTGCGCATCAACAGCGCCTGCCACCTGCTGATGCAGACCGACCACTACGTGACCGACATCTGCTACCAGGTGGGCTTCAACAACGTGGCGAACTTCAACCGCCGCTTTCTAGAGATCAAGGGCATGACGCCCAGCGAGTTCCGCAAGCAGGCCGACACGCGATTCGGCAGCGGCATTCCTTCCTAAGCACCGACACAAAACCAGGGGGCTCATCTTGTATCTGGGACTCGACCTCGGCACGTCCGAGCTCAAGGCGCTCTTGCTCGCCGACGATCACCGCATCGTGGGCGTGGCCCGCGCGCCGCTCACCGTCGATAGGCCGCAGCCGTTGTGGTCGGAGCAGGCACCGCAGCAGTGGTGGCAGGCGCTCGAAGAAGTGATGGCGCAGCTGAAGGCATCGCATGGCGAGGCGTTGAAGGCGGTGCGCGCGATCGGCCTGTCGGGCCAGATGCACGGCGCCACGCTGCTCGACGAAGCAGGCGAGGTGCTGCGCCCCGCGATCCTCTGGAACGACGGCCGCAGCGGGCCGCAGTGCGAGGCGCTCGCGCGTGCCGTACCCAGGCTGGGCGAGATCGCGGGCAACCTCGCGATGCCCGGCTTCACCGCGCCCAAGCTGCTGTGGGTACGCGAGCATGAGCCTGAAGTCTTCAGTCGCGTCGCGCGCGTGCTGCTGCCGAAGGACTGGCTGCGCTTCATGCTCAGCGGCGAGGCCGTCAGCGAGATGTCGGACGCGGCGGGCACGCTGTGGCTCGACGTGGGGGCACGCGACTGGTCCGACGAGCTGCTCGCGGCCACGGGGCTCACGCGCGCGCACATGCCGCGGCTGGTCGAGGGCAGCGAGGTTTCGGCGCGGCTCAAGCTCGAACTTGCGGTGCGCTGGGGCCTGCGCGACGACGTGAAGATCGCGGGCGGCGCCGGCGACAACGCAGCGAGTGCGGTCGGCATGGGGCTGGTCGAGCCGGGGCAGGGCTTCGTGTCGCTCGGCACTTCGGGCGTGGTGTTCGTGTCGACCGACCGCTTCCTGCCGAACCCCGCGCAGGCGATGCACGCCTTCTGCCATGCGCTGCCGAAGCGCTGGCACCAGATGTCGGTGATGCTCTCGGCCGCGAGCGCGGTGAGCTGGGCCGCGAAGACATTCAAGTTCGCCGACGAAGCGGCGCTGCTCGAAGCGGCGGCGAGCGTTTCTCCGGCGCAGCGAGAACGCTGCCCGCTGTTCCTGCCGTACCTCTCGGGCGAACGCTCGCCGCACAACAACCCCAACGCACAGGGCGTGCTTTTCGGCCTCACGCACGCGCATGGCCCGGCGGAGATCGCCTACGCCGTGGTCGAGGGCGTGAGCTTCGGCCTGCGCGACGGCTTCGACACCCTGCGGCTGCCTGCCGACATGCCGCTGCGCGAGATGGCGCTTGTAGGCGGCGGTGCGCGCAGCGTGTGGTGGGGGCAGCTGCTGGCCGACATCTTCGGCGTGACGCTCACTCTCTACGCGGGCAGCGAGACGGGCGGGGCGCTGGGGGCGGCGCGGCTGGCATGGCTGGCCGATGGCGGCGAGGTCGCAAAGGTGTGCACGCTGCCGCCGGTGAAGCAGCAGTTGATGCCGTCGACCGAGGGTGCCGATGTCCGCAGGACAAGGCACGCGCGCTTCCAGGCGCTGTACAAGTCACTGCGAGACCAGTTTCAGTAAACGGCACGATTGCCACGACCATGAAAAAAGCCCGTCGGAGACGGGCTTTTTTCATTTCGCGGGACACCGCGGATCCGGCTTCGCCGGTCCGCAGGTGTCGCCCCCGGTAGGGGGTAGGCGTAGCGGACACGAAGTGTCCGCGCAGCCTGGGGGCGAGCCAATTACATGCCCATGCCGCCCATGCCGCCCATGCCACCCATGTCGGGCATGCCGCCGCCGGCAGGAGCGTCGTCCTTCGGAGCGTCAGCCACCATGGCTTCGGTCGTCAGCAGCAGCGAGGACACCGAAGCGGCGTTCTGCAGTGCGGTGCGGGTGACCTTCGTCGGGTCCAGGATGCCCAGCTCGAGCATGTCGCCGTACGTGTCGTTGGCGGCATTGAAGCCGTAGTTGCCCTTGCCGGCCAGAACCGCGTTCACCACCACCGAGGCTTCGCCGCCGGCGTTGTTCACGATTTCGCGCAGGGGAGCTTCGATGGCCTTCAGCACCAGCTTGATGCCGGCGTCCTGGTCGGCGTTGTCGCCCTTGACCTTGTCGCCCACGGCTTGCTTGGCGCGCAGCAGAGCCACGCCGCCGCCGGCAACCACGCCTTCTTCCACTGCAGCGCGGGTGGCGTGCAGGGCGTCTTCGACGCGAGCCTTCTTTTCCTTCATTTCGACTTCGGTGGCAGCGCCGACCTTGATCACCGCAACACCGCCGGCCAGCTTGGCCACGCGCTCTTGCAGCTTTTCACGGTCGTAGTCGCTCGTGGCTTCCTCGATCTGCACGCGCACTTGCTTCACGCGGGCTTCGATGTCGGCAGCAGCGCCGGCGCCGTCGATGATGATGGTGTTTTCCTTGCCCACTTCGATGCGCTTGGCTTGACCCAGGTCGGCCAGCGTCACCTTCTCGAGCGTCAGGCCCACTTCTTCAGCGATGACCTTGCCGCCCGTCAGGATGGCGATGTCTTCCAGCATGGCCTTGCGGCGGTCGCCGAAGCCAGGAGCCTTGACGGCCACGACCTTCAGGATGCCGCGGATCGTGTTCACGACCAGCGTAGCCAGGGCTTCGCCTTCGACTTCTTCGGCAATGATCAGCAGGGGACGGCCAGCCTTGGCGACTTGTTCCAGCGTGGGGAGCAGGTCACGGATGTTGCTGATCTTCTTGTCGAACAGCAGCACGAAGGGGTTGTCGAGCAGCGCCGATTGCTTCTCGGGGTTGTTGATGAAGTAGGGCGACAGGTAGCCGCGGTCGAATTGCATGCCTTCGACGACGTCCAGTTCGCTTTCGAGCGACTTGCCGTCTTCGACAGTGATCACGCCTTCCTTGCCGACCTTGTCCATCGCGTCGGCGATGAGCTTGCCGATGGTTTCGTCGCTGTTGGCCGAGATCGAGCCGACTTGAGCGATTTCCTTCGACGTGGTGGTGGGCTTCGAAGCCTTCTTCAGCTCTTCGACCAGGGCCGACACGGCCTTGTCGATGCCGCGCTTCAGGTCCATCGGGTTGATGCCGGCGGCCACGTACTTGAAGCCTTCGCGAACGATGGCTTGTGCCAGCACGGTCGCGGTGGTGGTGCCGTCACCGGCGTTGTCGCTGGTCTTGGAGGCCACTTCCTTCACGAGCTGGGCGCCCATGTTCTGCAGCTTGTCCTTCAGTTCGATTTCCTTGGCGACCGACACGCCGTCCTTCGTGACGGTGGGGGCGCCGAACGAGCGCTCGAGCACCACGTTGCGGCCCTTGGGGCCCAGGGTCACCTTGACTGCGTTGGCCAGGATGTTCACACCCTCGACCATGCGTGCGCGGGCTTCGCCGCCGAAGACTACGTCTTTTGCTGCCATGTTCTATTACTCCGAATGGGGATCTGTTGAATTACTTCTCGACGACCGCGAACAGGTCGTCTTCCTTCATGACGAGCAGCTCGTCGCCGCCGACCTTGACGGTCTGGCCGCTGTACTTGCCGAACAGGACGCGGTCGCCGACCTTCACGGTCAGTGCGGCCAGTTCGCCCTTGTCGTTGCGCTTGCCCGGGCCCACGGCCAGGACTTCACCCTGATCGGGCTTCTCGGCGGCTGCGTCGGGGATCACGATGCCCGATGCGGTCTTGGTTTCGCTGTCAACACGCTTGACGATCACGCGATCGGCCAAAGGACGAAGTTTCATTGCATCTCCTGGATGTATGGATAAGAAACGGGTTTGTGGTCGGGTGCCGGACCGGAGCCCGGCAGCCCATCGGCTGGAAGCGAGGGCTGTTAGCACTCATCAGCAGCGAGTGCTAATCATAAGGGCAATCGATGACGTTTCAAGGATGCGGGGTGGTTGCGGGCGCCATTGCGGAATGCTGGTGGAGATTAGTGGACACGTCATTTAACTTTCGCTTTATTTTATCCGGGTAAAATAAAAGGAGCTAAAAGTAAGGCGAAGTTACCGTCCACTAGGATGCCGACCGACGGGGCAGACTGTCAGCAGCCAATCTAGGTTTGTCCAAGACGACAGGTCTTGCCACGAGCAGGCGCTCTTGCTGCACCCTTCCCCTGCCGGGTAAGCGCGTGCGACGTGGCTCGATCTAGGCGCGGGGTACTGACTCTTGCCGCCATCCCGACTCAATCAATCAATCATCGTAACGCGCTGGTTGCCAGAGCCTGATAGGTGTGCATCAGTGGCCCGAGGACCGAGGGGCGCCTATGGGGGCAGCTCTTGCTAGGTGTTTGGGGCCTAAAGTATCAGGGCAGCAATGGCAGCCTCAACTGCTTGAGGAACTCGTTGTGCCGCTGTGTGGCGGCCCTGATTTTCTGGTCAAGTGCCATTAGGTCGGCATGCACCGCTCTCAGGTCGATCTCTTCCTCGGCCTCCGCCGTACTCACATAGCGTGATATGTTCAGATTGAAATCGTGCTTCTCGATCTCTTCCATGCTCACGCGGCGCGAGTAGCGCTGCTCTTCTTTGCGAAACTGGTAGGTGTCGATAATCTTGTCGATGTGCTCGGGCAGGAGCTGGTTCTGCAGCTTGCCTTTTTGGAAGTGCTCAGCCGCATTTATAAACAGCACGTCGTCCGGCTTCTTGCACTTCTTTAGCACCAGGATGCACACGGGAATGCCGGTGGAGAAGAACAGGTTGGCAGGCAAGCCAATCACCGTGTCGATGTGCCCATCCTTAAGCAGCTTGGTGCGGATGCGGGCCTCGGCGCCGCCACGGAACAGTACCCCGTGCGGCAGGATAATGGCCATCACCCCGTCCTGTTTCAGAAAATGGAAGCCATGCAATAGGAATGCAAAATCCGCCGCCGACTTTGGTGCCAAGCCGTAGTTTTTAAAGCGCATGTCCTCACTGAGCGATTCGGCTGGCTCCCAGCGATAGCTGAATGGCGGGTTGGCCACCACCGCATCGAACTTCGGTAGCTTGGCCGGATTGGTCTCACGCAGAGCGTCCCAATCGTTGAGCAAGGTGTCCCCGTGGAAGATCTCGAACTCCGAATCCTTTACCCCATGCAGCAGCATGTTCATGCGCGCTAGGTTGTAGGTGGTGATGTTCTTTTCCTGCCCGTAAATTTTGCTAATGCCATGCGGCCCCATCCGATGGCGCACATTAAGCAAAAGCGAGCCCGAGCCGCATGCAAAGTCCAACACGCTCTCCAAATGCGAGCGTTGACCTGTAGCCGGCTCCTGCCCGTCCAGGGTGACGAGGGTGGATAGGATCGTGGAAACCGGCTGAGGTGTATAGAACTCTCCTGCCTTCTTGCCTGAACCTGCTGCGAATTGGCCAATCAGGTACTCGTAGGCATCGCCCAAGGTGTCACTGTCAGTGGAAAACTGACCTAGGCCATCTGCGATTTCCTTAATGATCTTGCATAGACGCGCATTACGTTCGGTATAGCTCTTGCCCAGCTTGTCAGAGGCCAAGTTGATCTCAGAGAACAGACCCCGGAAGGTACTGGCAAAAGACTCTGTCTCGATGTAGCTCAGGCCATCCTGAAGCGTATTTAAGAGCATGGCATCTTGAATGCGCGCCATCTCGACAATGTTGCCCCACAGGAACCGAGGCTCAATTACATAGTGCACCTTGCGGCGCATCTGTTTTTCAAATTCCTTAACGTCACCCGCGTTGGCTTCATACCAAAGTTGCAGCGGCGTGGACGATGAGCTATCAGTCTGTTGCGGATAGTCCTGACCCAACTCCTTCTTGGCTACTGCTTCGTAGTTGTCCGATAGATATCGGAGAAAAAGAAAAGCGAGCATGTAATCGCGAAAGTCATCCGCATTCATTGCCCCGCGAAGTTGGTCAGCAATCGCCCAGAGGATTCTGCCAAGCTGTTGTTTTTCGAAATCGGTCACGGTTTGCCTTCTACTGCCTCAATAACTTGCGGGAACAAATCAGGATTAAACGGATAACGACTCAGAAAATCGTTCAAAATCTTGCGGAAATAGTTTTTATTCTCGTCAAGCATTTGCTGTGGCTCGTAGAGTGAGTAGTTGCCATGGCTCAGAATATTAATCAAGCGGGTATGCAAAATTCCGTCTGGATCGTCATCCTCGAGCTTGATACAAGCCGAGAAATTCTTGTGCCCGTGGAAGCTCGCAGTTTTCTCCAGAATCGTGCGAAGCATGTTGAAATGATGGGTGAAAAGTCGATCTTCTTGGGCAGCCTGATAAAGCTCGGCCAAGGCGGCAACGTGGTGAAAGAACGGCGTGTCCCCATCTTCTGGCCGGAGCAAGTAGCCGCCATTGCTCGCATTTTTATTTAGCACGTATCTGCGGGCATTCTTCATTTCATTGCATAACACATTAAAGAAGAGAGTGTGATGCGTTGAAATCACCGCCTTTAGCTCATTTTCCTGTCGCTTTAGTAATTGGGCGAGGTGATTGGCTACGGCAATCGCATTATGCTCATCCAATGAGGAGATCGGGTCGTCGATATATAGATACCTTACCCACTGGTAGGCTTCGATTTCTTGATCCATTGCTAGCTCAACTACAGCAAGGAAGAAGCACCAGATGAATATGTTTTCCTCGCCGCGAGAAACCTTGATGTTGTCGACGCTTTTCCCATTCACCAATCGGAAAAATCGTACGCCCCACTCATTATCCTGCGTGTCGATTCGGAAGTCGAAATCTGCATAGCGGCGCAATAGTGGGCGGATACGATTATCCATTTCCAGTTCGAATAGGCCCTGGAAAAAGCGAGAATCCTTGTTGAGGAGTAAGCGTCGATTCGTGTCACCTTCCAGATCATTATTCCAATGGAATAGGTCTTCAGTGAAAGCATTGAAATACAGCGTATCGCGGGCTTCGTCCTGCCTTCCAATGTCCTTGAATGCCATGGAAAGCCGCGTCTTGCCCGTGCCGTTGTATGCGTAGAGTAAGATGGTTTTCTTGATTTCCAATTCACTGCGCAAGAAAGTCGCAAGTGTGGAAATTTTTTCGAAAGCTTCCCCTTGCTTCACGTTGGCTTCTCATTTGAGGTCGGAAATAGCTGTTGCACCAAGCCTGCTTTATTTTTCTTGAGAAAATCTATTTTCTGGCCCTGAAGTGCGATCAGGTCGTCGATGGATGAAAGGATTTTTACAATTGCGGTTTGCTCGCTGACATCTTCTGGGATTGCGAGTTCCAGTTTTTCGAATTCCTTTTGCCCCAGTGTTTTGTTTCTGCCCGCCCCGCCAGGAGAGGCTACTCCTAAAAGTTCTTTTCCTTTGGATGTCAGAAAAAGGTACTTGAGAAATCTAACATCAATGCCCTGTTTGGGTATATACATTGGGAATCGGTGAGATGCAATCATTCCTTTGTCTGCCTCCGAAGTGACTGCGATTGCCTGCTCCCAAGCAAAAACAATATTAATTACAAGAGCGTTTTGTTCGACCCAGAAAACTCGCTTTTCTCCAAGATTTATACCGAGAATTGGGTCCTTGTGGAAAATGCCTTTCCCATGAGATCTAATTCCAATCTCTCGATATGTTGTGCTTGTATCGACATCAACAGGCTTAGTCACTTTTTCGAGTAGATTGGAAATAAATTCTCTCCTCCATGGCTTTGAATTTGAAAATTCAGGGAGACGCAAGCGAGGATGGCTTTCTCCCGTGCTAGGGAAGAGTATCTGCAGCAAACTCTTTCTTTTGAGGGAAAGAGTGCGTAATTTCTGACTCTCCGCCACAATCAATTCATCCAGTGACCATAGGCAATCGCCGATAATCATTTGCTCTTCTTGGCGAGGCATGTGCGCCGAAAAAGTGCGAAGAACACCCAGATAGAGTCTTGTCCTAGTGCCGCCTTTTTTCTGCGCCAGTGCAAACCGCTTGAAAGCAATACCTTCGTTTAGAAGGTACTGCAGAAATGTTGGGTCAATTCCTTCGACGGAAAAGACGGGGTACTCTTTGCTAACGGCAATTTTTCCCCCGAGGCGATTGACGTTGAATTTGAATGTTCCGTCATCGCTCATGTGGCGGTAAACAAAGTAACCATCTGGCACGACGCCATAATCGCCGTCGTTTGCAAGCTCTCTATCGTCGTAGTAATCTTTTTGAGGTTGCAGGCCTACTCTTGTTGAGCTATAAACTGGAAGCTCCGTGCTGGATGGAACCTTCTCCGTATATTCGCGCAAAAATGGGCCTAGATCGGTAAGTTTCCAATTGCCAGATTTTGAATAAATTGGGAAGCGCAAATTTGGTGCCAACCCCTGGTTGTTGTTATATCTTTCGCGCATTGCGTTCTCTTCCTTATTATTCATACGCGCTCAGGCCAGAAATTTCTCGCCCTTGTGCCATTTTGTGCAGCAACGGCGTGAGCTCTTCCATCAACGCCAGTTCCTTTTGAGTGCGCGCCTTCCAGCCTAGGCCCAGCGGCGCCATCAGGTCGCTCAGCGCTTCGCCGTCAAATATGCGCCGACGTAGTACGCCATCGACGAAGCCCTGCATCGCATCGACTTCTAGTCCGTGGCGCTGCGCGATCTCGGCCAGTGCACGGCCTTTCTTCGCGGCTCTGAAGTGGTCAAAGCCCGCGCGAATGGCCGCCTCGTCTAGCGCCCGGCCTACGGGCAGGCCGCGGATGTACTCGGCGATGTCTTCGCGGTCGTCGATGAACTTGGCATCGGCCTGGATCAGGCCGATGAGTTGCTCGCGGTTTAAAGTCAGCTTGCCGGGCTTTTGCTGAGTCATGCGCGCAATCAGACCCATGATGTAGTCGTAGTCGATTACGGCCGAGGCGAAGAGCACGAATTCGAAATCGAGTTGCTGCACTTCAGGCGGGGTCTGATCGCGGTCTTGCAGAGCCTTCAAGCGCTTGGCCGTCTCCATGTACATCCCCTTGAAGCCCTGTATCTGGTCTGGCGGAGCAATCTGGTTGATCTGCATTTTCTGTTCGTCTGACAGATCGGTGTACTGGTCCAACTGTGTCTTGAGCCGCTGCACTTCCTTGAACAGGTTGATGAACTGGCTGCGAGCCGCATCGCCCTTCAGGTTGGCAACTTCTTCTGGGGCGTTCGTCAGCTCTTGCGACTGCATGAAATCCGCCAGCTTTTGCGTGGCGGCTTGCAAGGTGCCAATGACCTTGGGCGCAGGGTCCACCAGCCAGATTTCACGCGGGTTGTCGGTCTTCTCGCCCGAGAAGAGCGCGATGGCTTCTTCCACCGGCCTCTGCTGCTGGCGGAAGTCGAGCACGTTGCCGTAAGGCTTGCTGTCGTTCAGCACGCGGTTGGTGCGCGAGAATGCCTGGATCAGACCGTGGTACTTGAGGTTCTTGTCCACGTACAGGGTGTTCAGGTACTTGGAGTCGAACCCGGTGAGCAGCATGTCCACCACGATGGTGATGTCGATCTTCTGGCCGTGCGGCAGATCGGCATTGGCGTACTGTTGGTCCTTGATGCGCTTCTGCACGTCTTGGTAGTACAGGTCGAACTCGCTGGTGCGGTGGTTGGTACCGAAGCGCGCGTTGTAGTCAGTCATGATGCGCGTGAGCGCGGCCTTCTTACCTTCCGGATCTTGCTGGTTGTCTGCCTTCTCCTGCGGCAGGTCTTCCTGAATCTGCTGCACGTCTTTGTTGCCTTCGGCGGGCGGAGAGAAGACGCAGGCGATGTTCAGCGGAAAGAAGCCGTCGTCCTCGGCCCGCTTCCGGTCTTGCAAGTCCTTGAAGGCCTCGAAATACTGGATGGCGTCGTTAATACTGGCGGTCGCCAGCACGGCATTGAACTTGCGGCCATTGGTCGCGGCATCGTGCTTGTCCAAAATGGTCTCGATGACCTTGGCCTTCGGCAGACCCTCGCCAGGCTTGGGCGGCTTCTTGCCTTCCGGCTTGAAGAAGTCGATGTGAAACTTCAGGACGTTCTGATCTTCGATGGCGTGCGTGATCGTGTATTCGTGCAGGCAGCGCTGGAATAGGTCGTCTGTCGTGCGATAGCTTGCCTGCTGGCCCTCGATCTGCACAGAGGTAGCGTTATCCTTAAAGATAGGGGTGCCGGTGAAGCCGAACAACTGGGCCTTCGGGAAGAACTCCTTGATGGCCTTATGGTTCTCGCCGAATTGCGAGCGATGGCACTCGTCGAAGATGAACACCACGCGCTGCTCGCGTAGAGGCTCCAGACGCTGCTTGTAGGTTTCCTTGCCCTGCTTTTCCTTCTGCTTGTTGCGCTTGCTGTTCTCGTCCAGCGCCAGACCCAGCTTTTGAATGGTGGTGACGATGACCTTGTCAGCGTAATCGTCGGACAGCAGGCGGCGCACCAGCGCTTCGGTGTTAGTGTTCTCTTCAACGCAGCCGTCCTGGAAGCGGTTGAACTCCTCGCGCGTCTGGCGATCCAGGTCTTTTCGATCCACTACGAACAAGCACTTATCAATGTCCGGGTTGTCCTTGAGCAGGGTTGAGGCTTTGAACGAAGTCAGCGTCTTGCCCGAGCCGGTCGTATGCCAGATGTAGCCGTTGCCGCAGTTCTGGTGGATGCACTCCACGATGGCTTTGACGGCATAGATTTGGTACGGCCGCATCATCAGCAGCTTCTGCTCGCTGACGACCAGCACCATATAGCGGCTAATAATCTGGCCCAAGGTGCATTTGGCCAAGAACTTGTCAGCGAAGCTGTCGAGCTGGGTTACCTTCTTGTTGTCTTCACTGGCGAACTGGTAGACCGGCAGAAAGCGCTCATCCGCGTTGAAGCTGAAGTGCCGGGCGTTGTTGTTGGCGAAGTACCAAGTGTCGGTGCGGTTGCTGACGATGAAAAGCTGTAGAAAACACAGTAGCGTCTTGCCGTAGCCATTGCCCGGGTGGGTCTTGTAATCGACGATCTGCTGCATGGCGCGACGCGGGCTCACAGCCAGCGTCTTCAGCTCGATCTGTACCACGGGCACACCATTGATGAGCAGCATCACGTCGTAGCGGTGATGGCTGTTATCGGTGTTCATGCGCAGCTGGTTGATGATCTCAAAGTCGTTCTTGCACCAGTCGCGGATGTTTACCAGGGTGTAGTTCAGCGGCGTGCCGTCGTCTCGCTCGAAGGCGTTGATGTTGCGCAGCGTTTGGGATGCGTTGTAGACATCGGGGGTGACGATGCTGTCCAACAGGCGTTGGAATTCGCTGTCCGTCAGGCGCACCCGATTGAGCGCCTCGAACTTGGCGCGGAAGTTAGCTTCCAGTGCCGCGCGGTCGCGGATGTCCGGGCGGTAGGTGTACTTGAGTTCGCCGAGCTTGGCGATCAGGTCCAGCTCGATTTGGTGTTCTGTGGTCGTCATGAATCTATCCCGGCCGTCATGGATGTGTTGGTGTGGCGGGCGCCTTCCTATGGCTGTGCACAGCCATGTCAAGCGCTCGCCTTGGCAGGTCTTCCATTCGGGCGATCCGGTCTCAAGTCATGACTGCGCGCGTATTCCAGGACCAGAATTTCGATCATTGATGCTACCGAGCGGCGCTCGCGATCAGCCGCCAATCGAAGAAGCTGCTTAATCTCGGCGGAGGTGCGGATGGAAAGGGTCTCGTCCTTCAGGCGTGACATGGCGGTATCTCGTCAATTGCGTCACACAAATGTACTGCCTTTGGGCATGCTTTTGCATTGCAAAGTTTTGCCACGCTCGCTGTTCCGTCGGGAGCTGGAAGCAAAGGACGGCAACCGCTGCGCGGCCGCCATCACTGGGCCGCTATCCTCCGCGCTTGGCCTCTGAAACGAAGGCGCTGTGTTCGCCGACACGCCGCCCACCCCGGCTTTGACTTCGTGGCCGTTAAGCTTCGTAAGCTGCGTTGTGTCTTGCGAGAATTCAACGCCATGACCTAGAATTCCGGTCGCGCTTGTCGGCGCATGCTGCCCATCATGGCTCACCTGGTTCGCCGGGACGACAATGATTTCTCGTGAGCATCAGCTTCCACGTTCAGCGGAGCTTGGCAATGGGCACCAAGGTATACCGCTTCAACGTTTGGAGCTTGTCTTGAACCTCATCTTCACTACGTCGACTGCTGCGGAGAAGCTACACCGGCTCGCCAAGCAACGGCGCAAAACCCATCCGACTTCGCTGGCCGTCGCGCTCGACACGATAGCAAGGGAGCACGGCTATCACCACTGGAAGCATGTCAAGGATTGCGTCGAGCAGACAAGATCGCTGCCTGCCGCTTCAAAACCCTTG
The DNA here is from genome assembly GCF_003965815.1 of Variovorax gossypii. Lineage (GTDB taxonomy): Bacteria > Pseudomonadota > Gammaproteobacteria > Burkholderiales > Burkholderiaceae_C > Variovorax > Variovorax gossypii. The sequence goes on from NZ_RXOE01000002.1 coordinate 587,588, forward strand.
CCCTCGATCCTCGCCGACTTTCTGGCCGCGGAGAAACACTCCGATCCGATGGTACCTGCATCGCTCGGGGCGCTCGAGTCGGGCTTGGTGATTGCCCTGGACACAAAGCATGCGCAGGATGTCGCATGGCCTGACGACTTTGTCGAATGCGAAGAGGTCAAGTCGATCGCCGCGCAACAAATCTGGGCTTCACTGATTCATCAGACGGACGACCGTGGCGAGTCAATGGCCCAGCGGTTGCAGGGCGAGTTGCTGCTCGATCAAGCGCTCGATCACCTTTCTGATCTGCGCCTCTTCCGATACTCGGGAGACATGACCCTTTTGCCGGTCTCGCTGGCTGAGGTGTTTTCGTTGGTATTGAGCAAAACCTTCTTTCCGCCAACACACGTTTGGTTGCGAGGCCAATTTCACGACATGGCATACCCGCACGACTTGCAAATCGACGGGCGACAGGTTTATGTCTCCAACGGCGCCGGCAGCTCTGCGCTACGCATGTCTGCGGCGGCTGGCAGAGAAGGAGGCCCCTTTGAAGTATTGACGCCCGTGCAAGGGGAGGCTGGCACCAATGCAGTTTCGGCCGTATCTTGGCCCGGCTCCAGTTTCATCCCACGACTCGACGTTTCTAAACTCGAGCCTGGCTTCTATGAGTTCCAAGTGACCTATGACGGAGAGGAGCTCATGATGGATGGCGGCTTCGATTCCATACGAAGTGCCCTCGAATCTGCGGCCGACGTCACCGGTGACATCAAGGGCTTCGAATTCGGGTACCGAGGGATCACGATCGGCACGTATTCGCTTGCTATGTTGCGTCAGCAAGCAGACAAGATTGCAAGGGACGCAGTCGCAACAGTTGCCTCTTTGAGCGAAGATTCGTGGTGATACCCTGCAAGGTAGTAGTCCGGCGGTGACCGTTCTTGATCTACTCACAATGGCGCGTCTGAGAGAACATTGAATGGATGATCACCAGGCTGGCCGCCCAGCGGCATGGCAGCAAATCGGCCCATTGTCGATGCAGACTGCGTGCGCAGTCGTTCGAGCACGACGACAACGGCATGTGCCGGCGGATCGCCAAGCGCGCTTGGAGCGCAGGCGACTCTTCTCTCTTTCTTTCTATCGTCGCGTGATCGGCGACAGTCCCGCACGAACCCGAAGTTCATTGAACTCCGCTAAGACTGTGGCCTCGACCGTGTCCCGCGATGCTGAGCTTGTGTCATAGAAGATCGTGTGCATGATGGCTGGGCGCGCATCAAAAGTAGTCACAGCGTAAACCAGCCAACTCTCATAGCCTTCGGGTGGGCTCAGGTCGAGTTCATCGGGGGTGGGTTCATTGTCGATCTGGTTCATCACGACCTCCTGCAATGAGAATGCACCTCTTGCCATTGTGCAGCGTTCAGTGGGGGCAAGGATGGTTGCTGACAAGGGATGCTTAAGGGGCAGTCACGGTTGGGGCATGGACTCTTGCTCCGGTTTTGAGGCAGCGAGTGCATCAAAGACCGCCAACCGTCAGATGGGACAAGCGAAGGCTACTCGAAGCCGGTAACGGAGCCAGTTCGTTGACTCCGGCTTGCAGTGAGCATCGCAACAGCTTCCTGAGAGAGCATCAGTTCCTCAAGTTCGCTTTGCGACCGGTCACACTGCCTTTGCTCCTGCTCTGTCAAAACATATCCCGGCACCGGAATGCTCTGAGCGGCGTAGACGTTAAATAGATTCGCCCCGAGTGGCCAGTTCAGGATGCGGCGCAATTCAATACTCTCCGCAGCTTTTTCTCCGGCTCCCCTTCTCGATGCCATGCGAGCTTTGAGTACGAAGCGAAGAAGTTCAGCTCTTAGCACGATGTTGCCGCCCAAGCTGAATCGAATACCGCCCAGTTGAGTCGCCGGAAGAACCCATTTCTCGAAGATACTCATGAAAGGAAGTAGCAGTCCTCGGTCGTCCAGATGAAGACTGAGCTGCCATAGCATCTGAACAATTCCGTGCCCGGCCTGATGCGCCAAGTTGTCGTAGCCGAAGCGGTGGGCTTCCTGTACAACGAAGGTCAATAGTGCGAGGGCATCGAGGCCTGGCCGATGGTACAGAAGCCCGAATTCGAGTGAGCGCAGCGCTGGAATCCAGTGGCTCGATTTTTGGCCGGCAAGATGTACCGGCGCCCTCTGGGCCACGGCCTGAATTTCAACGCTCAGGCTCTGTAGCCAACGTCGGCAAGTCTGGGGAGTGGCATCCTGGCCTCGAAGAATCTCCCAAAGCACATGTTCGAACTCGGCCTTTGAGCCCTCCCCGCTGCTATCGGGGTGGCGTATGGCATCGATCTTCTTGACCAGCGATGACCTTGGGGAGCGCTCGCCCTTGTCATACGCGCGATATTTGTTTGAGCGGTATGGCTCGGTCGCAAATTTTCCATGCCACCTCAAGTTCGGTTCCAGCTGGCGAGCAAGTGCATCCAGGCTGGCAGGTCGAAATCGTGCGCGAAGACCAGACATCCAGTATTGCCCGCATAGAGCGGCCGCTTCTTGCAAGCGCTGTTTTCCACTCTCGTTCACCGCCATTACCTATGCGCTCCGAGAACGGCAAAGGGCTTGCTCTGGAGGGCAACTGAGCATGGTGGCTACGGATGCGAAATCGAATGCGAAATTTTTCTGGGCCGCCTATCGTGCCGAAAAACTTGTTCTAAATCAATCAGATACCGGACAGGGTGGCTTCTGCATTCCTATCGAATGATCTCTCAAGTGACCACATTGCCCAGCAGTTTGGCTTGCCATAGCATGCTTCACGTAGAACTACAGAGCGCGACGATGGCTGAAATGCAAATCGACGAGGATTTGGTGAAGGCGTTTGAAGAGCGTCTGACCCAGCGTCATGGCCTGATGCTTCCTTCGGCCGCACTGGCCGCCGCGCTCGGTTATCCGACGATGCGCGCCTATCACCAGGCGGTCTCTCGCCAAACAATCCCTGTTCCACTGTTTCAAATCGAGCATCGTCGGGGGCGATTCGCACTCACGCGGGACGTGGCGCGGTGGCTTGCGCAGCAGTACCAAAGTGCGAAAGGACCATGGCATCTGGCCAGCGGCACTTCTCGGGATGCAGAGCCAGCGTCTTTCCCTTCCACCGTTTTGGTGGAGGAGCGCGGTGTATAGATCCCCTTGCAACGTTCGGCGGTGCGGCAGCCGGCGGCGACCATAGCAAACAGAGCCAAGGGCAGCAGCCGACTGCGCATATCACCGAACGATCGACAGATCGAACGGCTAAGCAATCCAGAAAAAGGAGAAACGAAGCCCCAGAACGAACAAAACGCCAACCACCCTTTCAGATGACTGGCGCTTGCCGACGGTAGTAAAGACCGCCTAGGTTTCGGACCCTTGGCGTTTACTCTACTCCTGTAAATGCGGCTGCGTCAAGCCGCGCCTGCCCGATTTTCACGGGCCGCGGATGTGTTTTTCCATTCGCACCAGGAGTAACTCGCATGAGTCGAAAAGTCGTCACGCGCGCGCCGCACCGAGAGGTCGGCGTGGTCAACGCCGGGTGGTTGCTGAACCACCCCGTCGAGCATGAGTCGCATCTTGAACGCCGATTCGTGATGGTGGCCCTCAGCTGCCCGGTGGTTCGAGACATCGTCCATCAGCCCTTCACGTTCGATGTCGAGGCAGATGATGCAGGCGAGAAGGGAAGTCGAAGTCGCTACACGCCCGATTTCAAGATCATCTTTCGCGATGACACATCTCTCATCGTCGAAGTTAAACCAGAGGTTTTTGCCCTCAAGCACGCAAACCGCCTGCGCTTGATCGAACGTCGCCTGCGTGATGATGGCATGCGCTTTTTCCTCGCTACCGATGAGCTCATTGACGGCAACGGGCTTAGTGCAAGGGCCATGCTCCTGATGCGCTACGGCCGTCTGAGGTTTTCAGACGAAGAGGCGTTGAGCTGCCTGACGGCTTTGCGTGGTGTCTGCGGCGGCAGCGCATCGATCACGAAGCTGATCGAACAGGGCTTGTCTGAACCGCTGGTCTGGAACTTGGTGGCCCGGCACCAATGCCGAGTGCCCGCCGATTTCGATGTTGAGGTCGACCAGGTCGTCACCACCCAAGCCGTACAAGGAGACTGCCATGATTACTTTCTGTCGTGGTTTGGTGCTGCGGGTCGGTGAGCGGCAGCTCGAGTTCGAGCGCGACATAGGTGATGGCCGGGTCCAGTTCAAGTATCTGGACAACTTCGAGGTCAAGACATATCGGCTCTCCAAGCTCTACGGTGAGATCGTTTCGGGCAAATATGTGCCGGTGACGGTGCCTCCCTCGGACGCCAGCGGGGTGCGCGGCTCGGTGGCCTTGCCAGCGCACTGGACGCCCAGACAGGAACAGCTCGTTGACTTTCGCATGCGGTTCGTCAAGGCGGTACTGTGCTCGCCTGCACGAACGCGATCGCGCGATCACTGCGACGCAATAGGGCGGGAAATTTGGGCGCAGCTGAAAGCGGCCGATGGTGCCGGCGTCGATTATTCGGCTTTCTCGTGTCCCTCCGGTGCGACGATCGAATTGTGGATCCGGAAGTATCTTCAGTCGGACCGCAACGCCTATGCGTTGCTTGACCGTCGAGCAATGTCCAGGCGGCCCAAACGATTGGAGCCTCTGATCGATGTGATCGTCGACGGGCAGCTTGCCAAACACTACCTTCGTTTGCGTGGTGTCTCGGTCAAGGAGGCGTACCGGTTGATTTGCCGCGAGATCGCTCGCCACAACGCGCAGCACGGCACCGAGCTGTCACCGCCTTCGGAGCGGACGATCAATCGTCGGGCCAACAGTATTCCGCCGTTCATTCGAGACACGAGACGTCTAGGGCCCGCGTATGCGCGCAACAAATGGCGCTACAGCCTCAAAGGTGACCAGAGCACCCGCATCATGGAACGGGTGGAGATCGACCACACGCCGCTGGACATTTGGGTGCTGGATCCCCGCAGTGGCGTCCCGCTCGGTCGCCCCTGGATCACCGTACTGATCGATCGCAAGTCAGGCTATCTGCTGGGTTTCTACATCAGCTTCTACGGGCCATCCGCTGCCACCGTTGCGCGTGCAGTCAAGGTTTCGATCCTACCCAAAGACGAGTGGCTCGAGGTATTACCCGACGCCGCCCTTCGGTGGAGCGCCCAGGGCACGGCCGAGTTGTATGTGATCGATAACGGTCTGGAATTTCACTCGAGCGCGTTCATGCGTATGGCCATGGAGTTGCGCAGCGACGTGATCTTCAATCCGGTGCATCAGCCCTGGTTGAAGCCCGGGATTGAGCGCGCGATCATGGAATTCAACCGCGCGCTTCCGACAAACGGCAAGGTGTATGCGCCCATCGCCAACGCACGACTACCCGATCCTGAAAAGGGTGCTGCGATCGTCTTTGACGACCTGTGCACATGTCTTCTCGAATGGGCTTCGCAGAAGCACCCCTTGAACATTCATTCCAAGACGCTCTGTCGGCCCTTGGATCTTTGGGAGGAGGGCCTTGAGAGCTGCCCTCCGACCATGCTCCCCACGCAACTCGATGGACTAGACCTCCTGTGTGGGTTAGGGGCTCATCGGCGAGTCGACGGTGACGGCGTATTTTTCCACTACTTGCGGTTCAACTCGGTTGAGCTGCAGGACTATCGCCGCAGCCACGGCGCGGTCTTCAGGACAGAGGTGCGATTCAATCCTGACGACCTGCGGCAGCTGCACGTGTTCCTGCCCAAGAGCAAGTCGTGGCTCAGTGTGCCCCTTCAGCGGCCGCAGCCGTTGGCGGGCCAGTGTTTGTCGTTGGTGCAGTTGCAGATCGCACGCCAAGAGGCAGGAAAGAAGCTCACGCGCGCCAATGCCCATGAGGAACTTGAGCGCGCGATGGTGCGTCTGCGAGACCGCTGGGAGCTGGCCATCCGCCGGGGGCTGCGTCTGCGAAAGGACACGGCGCTGATCCGCATGCAGGGGTTGACCTCCGTGCCCCTCGGATCGGATGCCCCGGTGATCACCCCATCGACGTACGTCGCGCCGCTAGAACTCAGTCCAACCATGCGACAGGTTCTGCCTCAAATCGTGCCGTTCGATACCTTCACACTGGAAGACGAGTGACCATGTCCACTAGTGAATACACAGGACCACTAACACCTGAAGTGCTCCGGGTAGGAGAGCAGGTGCTCAATGTAGTAGTCGACCACGCGGTGTTTCGCCGCATCCGGGAGGCCTCCATGGAGATGGTGCACATCATGCGTTCGCTCAAGCTGCCGCACGGAATCTTGGTGCAGGCCGATTCTGGAATGGGCAAATCTCTGCTGATCGAATTGATTCGGCGTGAATTGGCGCCCCAAGCTTTGCCGAATGGGGCCAACGCCTGCTTGCACATGGCGTTGGATAGTACGGTGGATGCCAACGGTATAGCCGCTGCGATGACGCGGGCCTTGGGATACCCGGCGCTGCCCGCCCGCCGTCAACTGGAATCGATGAACCACATGACGCAAGCGGCGCTCGAGCGCACGCGACCTTTGGCACTTCTTATCGACGAGATGCAACACGTCTGTGAGGGCAACAAGGACATCACGGCGCGATCGGTTACCGACTGGCTGAAGGTGCGCATGGACCGGCACAACTTTCCGGTTATCTGTTTAGGCACACATGCGCTGGAGCGGCTCGCCGTGATCAATCCGCAGTTCACTGGCCGCGCCTCGGCGAGCTTTGTCATTCAGCCTTTTAAATTCGATGAGTCTTGGCGTCAGGTGGTCGCGGGGTTTTCCAGCGCCGTGAACAGCGTTGATCTCAGCATTGCCAACGGTGCAGCGTGTCGACCGCTGCACCAGGCCAGTGTCGGGAACATGCGAATGCTCAAGAGAATCTTGACGTACGCCTGTATGTACGCCTCCACGCAACCCAATCGTGTGGTCGATATGGCCTCGCTCAGCAGTGCGTTCATCGACGCCAAAGGACAGGTCGCCGAGCAGATGAATCCCTTCAGATCCGGGCGGCGGGAGGCTACATGACGAAATCCACCAAGTCGGCATCGCGGGCGCCCACGCCTGAGGCGTTGCTGCTTGCGACGATGCCGCCTTTGTCCGATGAAAGCTGCGGTTCATGGATACAACGCATGGGAGGCGACCATCAGTACAGCATGCACAAGTTGATGCAGATCCTCGGTATTCGTGCGCCGCGCCGCGATTGGGATCTGCCGATTCCGCTCGCAGGCTGGCTCCGAATGTTGGCGATCGCGGGCATCTTCCACCCAGAGTACGAATATTCGTTGCGAGTGCTTTCCGTGCTGGCTACCCGTGTCGAGCCGTCGAAATTCTTGCTGCACAGTGGTGGCCGGCCACGCTATCGCTGGTGCGCCCGATGCCTTGCATCGGATCCGGTTCCCTATCTGCGTTGGCACTGGCGCCTACGTGTCGTCGAGATGTGCCACGTTCATCGGGTCGCGCTGTTGCAGGTCTGTCATTGGTGTTTAACGCCCCTTTGGACGGATTCTTGCCGGCTGGTCGCTTTGGGAACGCATGGACTGGCCTTGGATCTGGCTCATTGCGACCGCTGCGGGATGCCGCTGCATGACGAACGGGAGCAACCGCGTGTGCGAGGTGGGCGGGTGGAAAGGCTCATCTGGGACTCCCTGAAGCTTTTTCGATATCCATGGGCCGAACCTGATGCCGACAGCATCTCCCGCGAGGTTATGCACTTTGTCGACGCCGCTGGCTTGCAAGGCGCGATTCGGCACCGTGCACCGGCCTATCTTGGATTTGGCTCGGATGTAGTGGTGAGTCGATGGTTGACTGGAACGCCCTTTGGCATCGCCGCCGCCTATGCGAGAGCTGCGACGAACGCCGCGCGGCTGCGCAACGCTCGGGATCGAGCCAACAGGTGGACGTTGAATGCGCAGAGCTTCCACGGTGCCGAAGCCCAGGCTGGAGGCTCGAGTTCGCCCGTGATTCGTTGGAGCTGGCGCCTTGACGGTGAAGCGAGATTGGCAGTTGCGCGTGCACTGCATGTGATTCGGGCGGAGAAGAGAAAAAGCGCTGAACAGGAGCGTATCGAATGAGCTCTCAGGAAACATGGATCGAGTCGGCCGAGTTTTCTTTTCCGTTCCAGGATGAAATCCGCATCGGCGAGTCCGGCCAAGGCTATGCAATGCGCATGGCACTCGCCAATGGACTGATCGGATTGCCATGGGTCAAACAGGCGCTGAGCAAAACGCATTCGGCCGTGCTCGATACTGGTGACGCGCCTTTCTTGGCCCGATGGTTCGGTGCAAGTGTGCAACTGGTCGAATTCGCGCTCGAGGGACTGACAAGAGGGCATCGTGAGCAGGGGTTTCGCTATGCGGGGCAGTTGCTCGGTCGGCAATACTTCCTGACCCGATCCTTCCCTCGGGTGTGCCCGAACTGCTTGCGTGAACTAGGCCATTGTCGAATCGCCTGGGATATAGGATTGACGGTTGCATGCGTGCGGCATCGCCGTGTCCTATTGGATCGGTGCCCTTCGTGTTTGCGCGCTCTCTCTTGGAATCGCCCGGGACTTGATGTCTGCTCCTGTGGCTTCGCTTTCGAGATGGAAGATGCGCCTGCGCGGCCTACGTCGAGTGAGTTATTTCTTGCGCGGATGATTGACCAGAGGATGGATGACTTCGAGCCGGAATGCAGTCTCCACTCGGCATGCATCGCCGACGACGAGGCGGTACAGGCGCTTTCCGCGCTCCTAAATAACTTGAGCCTTGATGGGGTCATGCGTATCGTCTATGCGCTGGCGACGGCAGCAATGTACGACTCAGCGGCGGGAATCAAGCGAGAGCGCAGCTCGCTCAGCAAAGCGCGTCAGACGGTTGCGATCGCCTCGGCGTTCAGCGTCAAAGCCGCCCACTTAGACTCCACCGTGCTCCGAACCCGCCGGCCGACGGTTCTCGTCGATCTACTAACCGATGTTGATGGATCGCCCCTCGCGTCAGCGGAGGATCTGAGCTTTGCTCGCTCGATGCTTGTCTGGTTAATGACCAGTGCTTCTAGGTCAAGCTGGAGATCCAAGCACGCTTCGTTCGCTCAGCGAGAGCTCTTCTGAATTGGTAGAAGGTGCTGCCGCTGTGGCATGGTGCTGATTCAGGGAATGTCGACTCCGGGGGGCTTGTATTGATTACCCGTCCAGCTACATTCGACGGGAAAGAGGAAATCATCTGACTTCAAATCAGCTTGCTTGATCCTAGCCTGCAACGCATCTCGGGCCGACTGCCGTGATTTCGAACTGAACCGGGCGCTGGGTCTTGTGCTGCATCGCGGTGGCGCGTGCTGCCAGTTGGTCACCGTGGCAGCAGATCGGAGGGTTTGTTACATTTGATTGTAGATCGGGTGTGGGCGCTTCGGCTACGTCGGAATGTGATTGCATTTCGCGCTGCTTGTTTTGCTCCAATGTAGTCAATTCTGCGAGGCTGGTTTCATGCACATGATTCGCGACAGTGGTGTATCTGATGAGTTGATAAGCGACATCCTTGCCAGGGACTGCGTCCTCTGGCTAACTGCTGATACTTTTCCGAGCGCCGCCGAGCTTGAGCAACTCGTTGAACTGACTTTTGCGCCATGGCGAGGCGTGTTTATAGAAAGCACGGCAGCTGAGCTTGGTGCGATGCTCGGTGCGAGAAGTAGCGCCATTGATTCCGTTGACTCGGCCGGAGCGTTCACCCATTTGATTGCCGCCGATCCAATGGCACTTCAACTGCAGCGGCGCGCGAAGCCAGTTTTCTTCCTCAACGGCCGCGCTGATCGCGAGGGCACAGAGGCGGCCAACATTCCCAGGCGAAGTGCAGATCGGCGCAGGCTAAACATGACTGCCAAGCTCCGAGAGTTGGAGCCAAGGCGTGTTGTAGTCGTCGGGGAGCGGCCCGACGCCGCCGTTGACGAACTTGTCGCCCTCTGGGACGTCGACTTCAGGTCACTGCTAACCGTAGTTACCGACGATGAGTCCTTTGAGCAACGATTGGATTCGCAACTACAAGGCATCGGCGGATTGAACGTCGTTCACTGGGTTGCGGCGCCGCCAAGCCAGTTTGCTGAAGCGCTGGCAGCGCGACTAAAGACGCTAGCGACCCCGTCCAGCATCCTAGCCGCCGTGCAGTTGCCTGGCGGTTCCATTGTCAACGTCGATCTCGCAAGGGCGGAACTTGTCGAGCAGCCAATTGCAGATCTGTGCGAGTTCGTGCGCTTGCAAGACGCGTTGCCGGTCAGCCCTGAAGATCTTCGAGAAGCGGAGTTTAGAGGCTTCTTCACCCGAGGCAAGCACTCCTGGAGGCCGTTTGCAGCCGGTCTCCCGTGGATGCCTGACAAGGCACCGGAGAGGGATCTGCTCAAGGCCTTACGTAGCCAGTTGGCGGACCCGCCTGGCAGCGTGCAGGTACTGTCTGTACTGTCGGAGGCGGGAGCGGGAGGGACCACGCAAGCACGGGCACTCGCACTCGCGGCAGCTCGGGAAGGCTTTCCTGTCCTGCTTGTGAAGCAAGAGGCGGAGATGCCTTCAGCGCTGGAATTGACCGGATTCCTGTTTCGTGCGGTGCAAGAAGCGTCGAGACAAGCTACCGATGTGGGGTTGGTTGACGCGGGTGAGCCCGTCTGGCTGATCGTCTTGGACGTGCAGCACTGTGGTACAGGGGAGGAACTTCAGCGTCTGTGTGTGGAGTTGACTCGGAGCGGTCGCAAGGTGGCAGTCCTCAAGGTCGCACTGGCCACCTCGCCGATCGAACTACCGGATTCCGTTCCGCACCAAGAACTCATCTTCGTCCAGCACGAACTGGACTCGACCGATGTCGAGGACCTAGGCACCCATCTTAATGTGTACCTTCGGCCTCATGGAAAAGCTAAGAGTCGGCAAGAGTGGCAGGGGTTCTGGAGATCGCACCAACCAGATCTCGATGTCGGCATCGCGAGCTTTTGGATTGCATTGGAATTCTGGCTGTCCGGATTCTTGCCCCTTGGCGAGTCTATTCAAGGATGGGTGGTTCAGCAGTTCAAAAACTTGAACGGACAGCCGGAGGTTCAGCGTGGGCTCTTGGAGATTGGCGCGTTGTCCATTGAGCGTAGAGCGACGCCGGAGAGGCTTTTAGCGCTGCTCTCGTCCCCGAGAGTACCGTGGGTCTTAGCCCTTGACTCTAGCCGCGCCAAGTCTCCGGGCCTCGGCCTCGTGTACGGAGAAGCCTTCCCCTATGGGCGCGTTTGGGCAATCGCACACGACATGCTTGCTCGGTACCTTATCAATGGAGTTTGGAACGATCGACTGCTCTGTGGAGAGCTCGGAATCCCACTATTTGAGGACACCGTAGCTTTGCGGCTTTCGTTGATTGCGGAGCTATCGAAGCGCGCAGCATTGGGTGAACCTTTCGCAAAGTCGTTTGCTGTGAGTCTTGCAACTTCGGTCCTAAAGCTGGACGAAAAGTACGGCAACGCTGAGTTCTTCAAGCACTGGCGAAAAGTTCTCGAGATATTGGAGTCCGTGCCGCAGATTGTTCGTCTGACAAGCCGAACGTTCAATCATCACCTAGCCATCTCACGCCGTCGGGTTACTCAGGATGACCTATTTCACCTAGAAAGAGGCGAAAAGCGGTCGATGCTGCTCAAAGCCGTAAAAGAGGTTGAGTTCGCGCTTGACCAGATTGAGCCGAGTCAAGAAGACGAATCCACACTGAACCTCCTGAACACTCTCGCCCTAATCTACCAAGACCTAGCGGACTTGGAACGATTTGGCGGCAGTGCAGCAGACTTAACGATCTTTCTAGCCAAGTCGGACGAGACAACAAATCGAGCATTCAAAGAAAACCCCAACAACTCGTTCGTTCTTGAAACAGCGGCAAAGAATCAGCTTCGGCAGGGGCTGGCCTCTTCGGAGTCATCCGAGCGCATTGAGTCGGCCGCGAAAGCGCTTTCCTTCGTGTTTCAGGCGTCTCAACTCGATACGGCGGCGTCTCGAAAGATGAAGCTTGGCCAACTTGCGGCACAGGCCCTGCGGGTACTTCAAGATGACAAGGCAGTAGCGGTCATCAACCGTCTTTGCGCATCTGGCAGCCCATATGGGTTCATTGCCAAGGCTTGGTTGGAGCTTCCATTGCCAGAAGGCGAGGAGACGACGCTCGCGCTTGAATCCGTGACCCCGACTGCCGCAGGAAGTGCCCTTCGAATTCTGATGGCAGCACCGGAGCGCAACTGGCTCCTTGTCCGACTGTTGTACGACCTCGTCGTCATTGCAGAGCCCGCTGATTTTCAAGGCCAACTCAGACTGCTTGATGAACTCGAGTCAACCAAGGGCTATCAGCTGTCGTTGCAACAGGTTCTAGAGCGCGCAGTGTTGTTGTTCATTGGGGGGCAACACAAATCGGCAGTGGAAGAGTTCAAATGGCTGCGACCGAGAGTTAAAGAGTCGCAAACAGTGGTCTTTGTCCCCGGGCGCCTACGCTGGTTGCCGACCCCCGACCGAACTATGCGCGCTATATGTACCGCACAGGTTGTAGACAGCTCGTCCGAAGGACGGGGCATGGCAAAAGTGAAAGAACTAGGCGGCGCCTGGGCACCTTTTAATCCGCAGGAATTCGGTAAATCGCGCATGGCGCCTAACGAGCAGTTCAAGTGTCAGGTGACATTCGCAGCGATGGGGCCTTTTCTCAAGCCTGTCGATCAGTCCCATCGATAGGGAGGGCGAACCGTGTCAAATCCTGCCGCTCCCAAGGCCGGTTGCGAATGGTACGCGACCATGTGCGGATGGTCGCTGTCCGTTGGTAACGTCATGGTCGAAGGTACATCGGACGTCGCGTACTTCACGTTGGCGGCCCGGCTTCATCTAGCTGACTCCGGCGCCTCGCTACTGGGAACTGATTTGTCGATCTTTGCGGCCGGACTAGAGGAGGAAGGGGGCACATTCGGTATCTCCGAGCGGTTTCCGACACTCTTCAATTTGGCATCCCATGACCTATCCGCTGATGGGCGTCGAAAATTCCAGGTGATCGCGCTTCTCGACGACGATACGATGGGGCGGTCGGCGGTGGGGATTATCGCGGGTGGCCATCGCCAGTTACGTGAGTACGAGTCAATGTTTCGCCTACGTCGCGTGATGCCAAGACGCCTGGAGTCGGCAAAAGCGCTTGGGGCGCAGACCGAATCAGCGAATGCCGCGTTCGGTAGGATCGAGTGCACTATCGAGGACATGCTCTCAGACGATCTATGCGAACGATTCATCGTGGCTAGGCCAGAGGCGGTCAGCCGTCCGGCAGTGACGGCTGCAACAGGAACTCATCGCTACTGGACAATAGCTGGGAAGAAAATGCTCAGAGAGTTCGCAGAGCAGATGGCAACGGTCAACGATGTTCGATGTCTGATAGATGCGTTGAGCGCGCTCCGCAGCTATATCGGGCTCCCACCTGACGGCGTGCGCTTATGACTTGCGTTGTGTGCCGAGGGATGAAACCTGCATCAGAGGTGCCATATTTCATCACCTTTTTGTTTCCCCGTTTTGGCCTAAATATGATCCGCAAGGATTGCGGTGATGATACTAAGCTGCCTACAAGCGGCCAGCCATGAACGACGGCGTGTGCCAGCATTCTGTCCTCTGGGCGCAGAGCCGAAGATCGCGGCTGCTCCAAAGCAGCAGTTCCAGCAATGCTCTGGAAGCATCACACCATTTTGGTCACTTCTCAAGTGACTGCATCCTCGCGAGAGAGACGCGTGCGATCTACTCTCGCCAGATCAAAGGTTTGACCAAAGCACTGCCATCAAGACTCGTACAACATGGACGAATGCCATGTGACGTGGAATTGATGAGGCCGAATGTTTAATGGCGCGCGACTCGAAAGTGATCTGACGCACTCAAGATGCATGTTTTTGAAAAACAGTGAGTTATGTCATGAACGCTGCGAATGTTGAGTGTCGTTCCGCAGCCATTGGGCCGTCCAATCTTGGCTTTAATTTGCCCGGGTAAAATTGGGGCCAGAGGAAAGCCGCCGGCGCTGCGCAGGCCTGCTCCCTTCAGCCAGCCCTACCGCAATACCAGAACCGGCAGCGATGATCGAACGAGAACCTGCTGCGTCTCGCTTCCCAGCAGGAGGCGCTTTAGACCCTTGCGTCCATGGGAGGCCATCACGATCAGGTCGCTCCTGTGCTTCTTCGCCGCGGCGACGATCGATTCGGCGACCAGGTCGGAGCTGGCCTGAGCCGTCCTGATCCGCACGCCGCGTTCCCGCGCGCGGTCCCGAATCTTGTCGAGCATCGCCTGCGCCTTGTCCGCCCACTGCTTCTCGATGCGGCCGATGTCCTCGGCGGAGAAGCTCATCGAACCTTCGAAATAGCTCTTGGGGTAACGGGGAACGACGGTCAATGCGACCAGGTCCGAGTCGTTCTGCACCGCCAGCGCGATGGCGCTGTCGACGGCCTTCTTGGAAAGGGCCGTGCCGTCGGTGGCGACGAGGATGCGTTTGAACATGAGGGGCTCCACGTTGTGTGCGGCCGAGCTTAGGCAGGCACCGCGCCATGCGGCTTGATTCAGATCAAGCGCCTCGCGTGGTGCGCCTCTTAGGCTCGGCCGATGAATGCCACGCTCGCCCCCGACCGCGCCGCGATCCCCGTACTTCCTGCCCCAGCCGGCGACCCGGCCTGGCAGGTGCTGGATGACCCGGCCGAATGGCCCGCGTTCGGCCGCGAGCTGGATGCCGCCGACGGCGGCCGCTGGGAGTCGCAGGTCGTGGTCGAGGGCATGCACTGCGCGGCCTGCGCGTTCACCATCGAGGCCGCGCTGCGCCAGGTGCCGGGTGTGATCGATGCGCAAGTCAACGCGGCGAGTCGGCGCGCCCGCGTTGTCTGGTCGCCTGCGCAGACCCGTCCTTCGCGGTGGTTCGAGGCCTGCGCGAAGGCCGGCCATCCGCTGCTGCCGGGCGGCGACCGTTCCGCCAGGGAGCTGCGCCGGCGCGAATCGCGGCTGGCGCTGTGGCGCTGGCTGGTCTCGGGCTTCTGCATGATGCAGGTGATGATGTACGCCTATCCGGCCTACGTCGCACGGCCCGGCGACATGAACGCCGATTCGGCGCAGCTGCTGCGCTGGGCTTCGTGGGTGCTGACCCTGCCCGTCGTGCTCTTCTCCTGCGGCCCCTTCTTCCGCAGCGCCTGGCGCGACCTGCGCATGGGCCGGGTCGGCATGGATCTTCCGGTGGCCTTCGGCGTGCTCGCGGCTTTCGCGGTCAGCACTGCCGCCACCTTCGATGCCACGGGACCGCTCGGCCACGAGGTCTACTTCGACTCGCTGACGATGTTCGTCTTCTTCCTGCTCACGGGCTGCTGGCTCGAGGCGCGCCTGCGCGAGCGCACCGCCGGCTCCCTCGACGCCTTGATGAACCGACTGCCCGACAGCATCGACCGCCTCGCTCCCGACGGCAGCTGGAGCCGGGTGGCCGTGCGACGGCTGGTGGCGGGCGACGTGGTGCGCGTGCGCCCCGGAGAAGCCTTTCCCGCGGACGGCGTAGTGATCGAGGGCGACACCAGCGCCGACGAGGCGCTGCTGACCGGCGAGTCCCGGCCCGTGCCGCGTCCTCGCGGCGACCGCGTGCTGGCCGGCAGCCACAACCTCTCGGCGCCGGTCCGGATGCGGATCGAGTCGGTGGGCGAGGGCACGCGCTTTGCGCAGATCGTCCGCCTGATGGAGAGCGCCGCCTCGCGCAAGCCTCGGCTCGCGCTGCTTGCCGACCGGGTGGCGCGTCCCTTCCTCGTCGCGGTGCTCGCATCGGCGGCAATGGCGGCGGCGTTCTGGTGGCCGACGGATCCGGGCAAGGCGCTGATGGTCGCCGTGGCGGTGCTCATCGTGACCTGCCCATGCGCGCTCTCGCTCGCGACGCCGGCCGCCATGCTCGCCAGTGCCGGTGCGCTGGCGCGCGGCGGAGTGATGACTTCCAACCTGCAGGCGCTGGAGGCGCTCGCGTCGGTCGACACCGTCGTGTTCGACAAGACGGGAACCCTGACCGGCGACATGCCGCGGCTGGAGCGCATCTACTGCCGTCAGGGCATGCGGCCCGGCGATGCGCTGGAGATGGCTGCCGCGCTCGGCGCGCAGTCGCTGCATCCTGTCGCGCAGGCGCTGGTGAACGCGTGGAACGCGCAATTCCGTTCTGCGCCCGGCTGGACAGCGGACAAGGTCGCCGAGACGGCGGGCCAGGGCATCGAAGGCCGGATGCTGCGCGTGCGCGCGGCTGTCGAAACGAGCCGCCGAGTGCGCCTCGGCTCGCCGGCTTTTTGCGGCGTGGCGCCGCTGGATGTCGATGCCGCGCAGGTCCATCTCGCGGACGAGCAGGGGTGGCTCGCCAGCTTCGTGCTAGTCGAGGAATTGCGCGCCGATGCCGCGGCTGCCGTGGCGTCGCTGCGCGAGCAGGGCCTCACGGTGCGCCTGCTGTCGGGCGACAGGGAGTCGGCCGCGCGGGAGATCGGTGCGCGTTGCGGCATCGACTTCTCGCAGGGCGGCTGCACGCCCGAGGACAAGCTCGACGTGCTGTGGCGGCTGCAGGCCGAGGGGCGCCAGATCGCGATGGTGGGCGACGGCCTCAACGACGGCCCTTCGCTGGCGCGCGCGAACGCCTCGTTCGCCTTCGGCCGCAGCGTGCCGCTGTCGCGCGCACATGCCGACTTCGTCGTGCTGGGCGACAGGCTCGCAACCATCCCGCAGGCCATCGCGCAGGCGCGCAGGACGCTGCGCGTGGTGCGCCAGAACCTCCTGTGGGCGGCGGGCTACAACGCGCTGTGCGTGCCGCTCGCGATCGCCGGCTGGCTGCCGGCATGGCTTGCCGGCCTCGGCATGGCCGCGAGTTCACTCGTGGTGGTCCTCAATGCGACGCGGCTCGCATCCGGTACGGGGGAGGCGCACTGATGGACATCCTCTTCCTTCTCGTTCCGCTGTCCGTGGCGCTGGTCCTCGCGATCCTCGGCGGTCTGTGGTGGGCCATCGAGCGTGGCCAGTTCGACGACGTCGACGCCGAGGGCGAGCGCATCCTGCACGGCGATTGATCTGCATCAACCCACAGGGCAGGGTGCCCACGGAAACTGCCCGCAACTCAATCAAGGGCACCACGATGCAACCACCGAACCCACCCGCCGCGGAATACGACGACGCCGTCGTGCGGCAATTCGCGCTCATGTCCGTGGTCTGGGGCGTGGTCGGCATGCTGGTCGGCGTGGTCATCGCTTCCCAGCTGACGTGGCCCGAGCTCAACCTCGGCATCCCATGGCTCAGCTACGGAAGGCTGCGGCCGCTGCACACCAACGCGGTGATCTTCGCGTTCGGCGGCTGCGCGCTGATGGCGACGAGTTTCCACGTGGTCCAGCGTACCTGCCAGGTGCGCCTTTTCGCGCCGAGGCTCGCGTCCTTCGTCTTCTGGGGCTGGCAGGCGGTGATCGTGGCTGCCGCCATCAGCCTGCCCATGGGCTACACCAGCGGCAAGGAATACGCCGAGCTGGAGTGGCCCATCGACCTGCTGATCGCGGTGGTCTGGGTGGCCTACGCCGTCGTGTTCTTCGGCACCATCGGCATGCGCAAGGTGCGCCACATCTACGTGGCGAACTGGTTCTTCGGCTCCTTCATCATCGCGGTGGCCCTGCTGCACATCGTCAACAGCGCCGAGATCCCGGCGGGCTGGATGAAGAGCTACTCGGCCTACGCCGGCGTGCAGGACGCGATGGTGCAGTGGTGGTACGGCCACAACGCCGTCGGCTTCTTCCTCACGGCGGGTTTCCTCGGGATGATGTACTACTACATCCCCAAGCAGGCGGGCCGGCCGGTGTATTCGTACCGGCTGTCCATCGTTCACTTCTGGGCGCTGATCTTCACCTACATGTGGGCGGGCCCGCACCACCTGCACTACACGGCGCTGCCCGACTGGACGCAGTCGCTGGGCATGGTGTTCTCGCTGATCCTGCTGGCCCCGAGCTGGGGCGGCATGATCAACGGCGTGATGACGCTCTCGGGCGCGTGGCACAAGCTGCGCACCGACCCGATCCTGCGCTTCCTGATCGTGGCGCTGTCGTTCTACGGCATGTCGACCTTCGAGGGGCCGATGATGTCCATCAAGACCGTCAACGCCCTGAGCCACTACACCGACTGGACCGTCGGCCACGTGCACTCCGGCGCGCTCGGCTGGGTGGGCTTCATCACCATGGGCTCGCTCTACTACCTGATCCCGCGCATGTACGGCCGTACCGCCATGTACAGCACGAGGGCCATCGAGGCGCATTTCTGGATCGCCACCATCGGCATCGTGCTGTACATCGCGGCGATGTGGATCGCCGGCGTGATGCAGGGCCTGATGTGGCGCTCCATCAATCCCGACGGCACGCTCACCTACACCTTCGTGGAGAGCGTGAAGGCCACCTTCCCGTTCTACCTGGTGCGCGTGATCGGCGGCCTGCTCTATCTCAGCGGAATGCTGCTGATGGCCTGGAACGTCTGGATGACCGTCATCTCCGGCCGCGCGGTGCGCGCCGAGATTCCGCCCCCCGCCATGGCCCATGCCTGAGGACGCACGATGAACCAGAACACCTCCAGCTCGAGCTCCAGTTCCGGCGGCTTCACGCACGAGAAGATCGAGACAAACAACCTGCTGATGATCGTGCTGATCCTCGTCGTGGTGGCCGTGGGCGGCCTCGTCGAGATCGTGCCGCTGTTCTTCCAGAAGTCGACCACCGAGGCGGTGCAGGGCGTCAAGCCGCTCACGCCGCTGCAGCTCGCCGGGCGCGATGTCTACCTGCGCGAGGGTTGCTACAACTGCCACTCGCAGATGATCCGCCCCTTCCGCTCGGAGACGCTGCGCTACGGCCACTACTCGGTGGCGGGCGAGTTCGTCTACGACCACCCGTTCCAGTGGGGCAGCAAGCGCACCGGTCCGGACCTGCACCGCGTGGGCGGCAAGTACAGCGACGAGTGGCACCGCATCCACCTGAACAACCCGCGCGACGTCGTGCCCGAGTCGAACATGCCGGCCTACACCTGGCTGGAGAAGACCCCGGTCGACGCCGAGGCGCTGCCGGCCCACATGCGCGCGCTGCGCCGAGTCGGCGTGCCATACACCGACGAGCAGATCGCCGCAGCCACGGAAGAAGTCCGGGGCAAGACGGAGATGGAAGCCACGGTCGCCTACCTGCAGTCGCTGGGCCTGGCCCTCAAGTAAGCAAGGCGGCAAAGGAACCAAACCATGATCGACCTCACAACACTGCGCATCGCCGCCACAGTCGTCTGCTTCGCGCTCTTCATCGGCATCGTGATCTGGGCGTACTCGCGCCGCAACGCGTCGCGCTTCCAGGAAGCGGCCCGGCTGCCCTTCGAGCAGGACTGAAGGGAGAAGCACGATGAGCGATTTCATCAACCGTTTCTGGTCGGACTACGTGGCGGTGGTCTCGCTGCTGAGCATCCTCGGCTGCGTGATCCTGCTGTGGCTCACGGCCCGCAAGCGCGTCGCGGCCAGCGCCGACAACACCACCGGCCACGTGTGGGACGAAGACCTGCGCGAGGCCAACAATCCGCTGCCCATGTGGTGGGTCGGCCTGTTCGTGCTGACCATCGTCTTCGGGCTGGGCTACCTCGCGGTCTTTCCGGGCCTGGGGAGCTTTCGCGGGCAGTCCGACTGGACTTCGCGCGGCGAGTACGAGGCGGAAGTCGCCCGGGCCACGCAGGAACTCGCGCCGGTCTACGCGAAGTACGCCGCCATGCCGGTCGAGGAGGTCGCCAGGGACCCGCAGGCCCGGGCCATCGGCGAGCGCCTCTTCATGGGCAACTGCGCCCAGTGCCACGGCTCCGATGCGCGCGGCAGCAAGGGCTTTCCCAACCTGACCGACAAGGACTGGCTGCACGGCGGCACGCCCGAGAAGATCATCGAGACGATCACCAAGGGGCGCGTGGGCGTGATGCCGCCCATGGCAGCCGCCGTCGGCTCGCCCGACGACGTGAAGAACGTCGCCAACTACGTTCTGAGCCTGTCCGGCGAGCCGCACGACTCAGTGCGCGCAGGCCTCGGGAAGTCGAAGTTCACGGCCTGCGCCGCCTGCCACGGCATCGGCGGCGTCGGCAACCAGGCGCTCGGTGCGCCAAACCTCAGCGACAGGATCTGGCTCCACGGCTACGGCGAGGCCGCCATCATCCAGATGATCAACTCGGGCAAGCACAACGAGATGCCCGCGCAGGAAGGCCGCCTCACAGAAGCGCAGATCCGCATGGTCGCGTCGTATGTCTGGGGGCTCTCCAACAACAGCGCGGTCGCGTCCACGCCCTGAAGCCGGCGGCCAGCCATGACCCGGAAGATCATTCCCATTGCAAGCACGAGCGTGAGCGCGGGCGGCGGCGAGGAGGTCGGCCTCTACGAGGCCACGAAGAAGATCTACCCCCGCACCGTGCGCGGCATGTTCGCGCGCTGGCGATGGGCCATGGTCTTTCTCACGCAACTGGTGTTCTACGGCATGCCGTGGATGGAGTGGGGCGGACGCCAGATGGTGCTGTTCGACCTCGCGGCGCGGCGCTTCTACATCTTCGGGCTGGTGCTCTATCCGCAGGACCTGATCTATCTCTCGGGCCTGCTGGTCATCAGCGCGCTGTCGCTCTTCCTGTTCACCGCGGTGGCGGGACGGCTGTGGTGCGGCTATGCCTGCCCGCAGACCGTCTACACCGAAATCTTCATGTGGGTGGAGCACCGGATCGAGGGCAACCGCGTCGCGCGCATGCGGCTGGACGCCGAGCCGATGTCGCTCGAGAAGCTGGTGAAGAAGTGGTTCAAGCACATCGTCTGGATCGGCATCGCGATGTGGACCGGCTTCACCTTCGTGGGCTACTTCACGCCCATCCGCGAGCTGGGCATGGCCTTCCTGCAGACGCAGATGGGTTCGTGGGAAGTCTTCTGGGTCTTCTTCTACGGCTTCGCGACGTACGGCAACGCGGGCTTCATGCGCGAGCAGGTCTGCAAGTACATGTGCCCCTACGCGCGCTTCCAGAGCGCGATGTTCGACCGCGACACGCTGATCGTCAGCTACGACCCGAAGCGCGGGGAGCCTCGCGCTCCGCGCCGCAAGGGCCCGGATCCGCGCACGCTGGCGCTGGGCGACTGCATCGACTGCGGCCTGTGCGTGCAGGTGTGCCCGACCGGCATCGACATCCGCAAGGGTCTTCAATACGAATGCATCGGCTGCGGCCTCTGCGTGGATGCGTGCGACACCGTGATGCAGAAGATGGCCTATCCGCGCCGGCTGATCCGCTACGACACGCAGAACGGCATGGAAGCCGGCTGGTCGCGCCGGCAACTGTTGCGGCGCGTGCTGCGGCCGCGCGTGCTGGTCTACGCGGCGATCCTGGCGGTGCTGGTGGCCGGGCTGCTGGCGAGCCTCGTCGTGCGCACGCCGTTCAAGGTCGACGTGGTGCGCGACCGCGCCTCGCTGGCGCGCATCGCCGAGGGCGGGCGGCTGGAGAACGTCTACCGCCTGCAGATCATGAACGCCACCGAGCAGCCGCAGCGCTACCGCATCGCGGCCACGGGCCTGGAGGGGCTGAGCGTGTCGCCGGACGAGCCGGTGACCGTCGATGCGGCCCAGTCGCGGTGGGTTGCCGTGCGGCTCCAGGTGCCGTATGGCGCGGTTCCTGCCGGTTCTCACGCGGTGCACTTCAGCATCCGCGAAGAGGGCGGCGGAGCGCAGGTTTCCGAAAAGGCGGCCTTCCTTGTGCCGCGCTGAGAGGTCGACATGAATGCAGCAGCAACCACGATGAACGCAAAGGCAAAGGACAGCACGCAAGGGCCGGCAGCCCGGCCCTGGTGGCGCTATCCGCTGTTGTGGATGGTGATCGGCGGCCCGCTGGCCGTGATGGTCGCGAGCTTCGTGACCTTCTGGCTCGCATGGCGCAGCCCGGACGCGCTGGTGTCCGAGGACTACTACCGCGAGGGCGTCGAGATCAACAGGACGCTGGCCGCGAAGAAGCTTCTGCCCGCGCTGGCCGGCCGCAACCACGCGACCACGCCGGCGGACGACGTGCCGCTGCCGGCCCGGAAGGCGGCGCCATGAACGGTTTTCGCCAGTTCGCGGCCGTGTTGTGGCCTTCCTTCCTGGTGGCCTGCGGCATGGAGGTGCTGGTGTTCGCGCTCGTCGATCCCATCAACACGTTCTGCGGCGCCGACGCGCTGCGCATGTCGCGCCAGGGCATCTACACCGGTGCCTTCTTCGTCTTCTGGCTGATGGCGGCGGCGTCGAGCGCATGCACCGCGCTGCTCGCAGGCCCTCTTGCGCCTGAAGGCTCCGAAGCTTCCCTTGGGACGCCCCTGCAATGACTTCCGCCGCTTTCGCTCCTGTTCCCGCCGCCACCGCCGATGCCGGACCGGTTGCGCTGCCCGTCGACCTGCTGCGGCAGTTCGACGTTCCCGGACCGCGCTACACCTCGTACCCCACGGCGGACCGGTTCGTCGAGGCCTTCGGGGCCGACGAATACGCGCAGGCGCTGCGCCGACGGCGCGAGGCGGGCGCGCTGGCGCCGCCGCTGTCGCTGTATGTCCATATCCCGTTCTGCGAGTCGCTGTGCTACTACTGCGCGTGCAACAAGATCGTCACCCGGCACCATGAGCGCGGCCGCCAGTACCTGGCCGACCTGGCGCGCGAGGCGGAACTCCAGGCCGCGCAGTTGGGCCGGGGCGCCACCGTCGGCCATCTGCACCTGGGGGGAGGCTCGCCCACATTCCTGGACGATTCGGAGCTCGGCGAACTCATGGCGCTGCTGCACCGGTCCTTCGCCTTCGTGCCCGGCGGCGAGCGCTCCATCGAGATCGATCCGCGCACGGTGGACGCGAGCCGGCTCTCGAACCTCGCCGCGCTGGGCTTCAACCGCCTGAGCTTCGGCGTGCAGGACTTCGATCCGGCGGTCCAGCAGGCCGTGCATCGCATCCAGCCGGCGCACCAGGTCTTCGCACTGATGGCCGCCGCGCGCGAGCTGGGCTTCGAGTCGATCAACGTCGACCTGATCTACGGCCTGCCGCGCCAGGACGACGCTTCGTTCGAGCGCACGCTGGCGCAGGTCCGCGAGCTGAGGCCCGATCGCATCGCGCTCTACGCCTATGCGCACCTGCCCGAGCGCTTCAAGCCGCAGCGGCGCATTTGCGTCGCGGAGCTGCCGGACGCCGCCGCACGGGTGCGCATGCTCGCAAGCGCGATCGCGCGGCTCACCGAGGCAGGCTATGTCTACATCGGCATGGATCACTTCGCGCTGCCCGACGATCCCCTGGCCGTCGCCAGGAAGGAAGGCCGGCTGCATCGCGACTTCCAGGGTTACGGCACCCGGCCCGACGGCGACCTGATCGCCCTGGGCATCTCGGGCATCGGCCGAGTCGGCGCCACCTACAGCCAGAATGCCAAGAGCCTCGACGAGTACCGCGATCTTCTGGACCAGGGCCGCCTGCCGGTGGTGCGGGGCCTCGCGCTCTCGCGCGACGACCTGCTGCGGCGCGAGGTGATCATGGCGCTGATGTGCCGCGGCCGGATCGACTTCGACGCCATGGGCGAGTCGTTCGCCATCGACTTCCGGCGCTACTTCGCAGTCGAGTTCGCGGCGCTCGGGCCGCTGGTCGCCAATGGCCTGGTGCGGCTGAGCGACCACGACCTCGTCGTCACGCCGCAGGGCTGGTTCCTCGTGCGCGCGGTCGCCATGGTGTTCGACCGGTACTGCCGCGCGAACCGCTCGCGCTTTTCCCGCGTGGTCTGAGCATGCAGCTCGCGCTCGCCGGTGCCGCGCTTCTCATGGGCCTTGCAGGAGGACCGCACTGCGTCGCGATGTGCGGCGCGGCTTCGTCGGCGGTGATCCGGATCGTGCCGCTCGCGCCGGCGGGGCAGGGCGCGGCGACGGCATTCGCGGCGCCCGGGGCGTTCCATCTGGGGCGCATCGCGAGCTACGCGATCGCAGGCGCCATCGCCGCGGCGAGCGTCGACAGCCTGGCGCTGGCCAGCACCCGGGTCGCCGCGCTGCGGCCGCTCTGGGTGCTGCTGCATGTCTTCGTGTTCGCCTGGGGTGCGATGCTGGCCGCCACCGGACGGCAGCCGCTGTGGGCGCAGCGCATCGGCCGTTCGCTCGAATCGCGCCTTCGCCCGCACGCGGGCGGCACCTGGCTGGGCGTGCTCGCGACCGGACTTCTGTGGGTGGCGCTGCCGTGCGGGCTGCTCTATTCGGCGCTGATGCTGGCGGGGCTGGGCAACGGGCCGCTGCAGGGCGCTGCGCTGATGGCGTTGTTCGCGACCGGCAGCGGCATCTCGCTGCTCGCCGGGCCATGGCTCTGGCAGCGCCTGCGCCTGGCCGGCAACGGCACGCGCCAGGGCTGGGGTACCCGGGTGGCCGGCATGCTGCTGGCCGGCGTGGCGGTGCATGCCCTGTGGTCGGATCTCGTCCGGCAGATCGACGCCTGGTGCCGCTGAAGGAGCCTTGCGGTGATTCCTGCCGACGTCAGTCCAGCGTGATCCACCGGATGAACAGCTGCAGCACGAACCACAGGAAGGCCGCGCCCAGCGCGGCGCAGACGGCGGCGAGAAGCACGAGGTAGATGGACATCCGGTTTCCCTCGGTGCGTCGGTGCGGGTTCATTCCCGCCCTCGGCGCCCGTCGCGCGGCCCGGTGCTGAAGCCGAAGAGGGAGTAGACCGGGCAATTGCCGACCACGCCCGTCAGCAACGCCACCACGCCGAAGTAGCCCCAGAACCCGATGATTCCCTTGGCCGCCAGCGCGATCAGCAGCACGCCCGCACCGATGCGCAGCGCGCGGTCGAGGAGTCCGACATTGTTCGACAGGAAGGGCATGGACTTTCTCCTTGGACGGTGTGGAGAACATCTTGCGCGCGCGGGCATCGGGTGATGTTGAGATGGATCAAGCACCGGCATCCGCGCCATCGCCTCGCGGCGTGCGGCGGTTGATGCAGCGCAAGCCCGCGCGGGACACGCGGGCCTAAGGTCGCTCCCATCGCATTCCGCGCATCCAAGGAGAGCCTTCATGCAGACCCCGAAATCCATCCTGCTTCACCTCGACGGCTCGGCCCGCACGGCAGAGCGCATCAGGCTGGCCCGGCAGCTCGCCGAGACTTTCGACGCCGAAGTGACCGCTCAGCCTTGCACCCTGTCGGCGCTCATGCGCTACCCGTACGCCATCGAGGCGGCAGCCGAAGCGGTCGCGATCATGCAGGAGATCGACAAGGAAGCACGCGACAGGATGCATGCCGCATTCATGACGCACGGCGCGGGCTCGCCGCGCCTGCACTGGGCCGAACCTGAGAGCGACGGCCCCTGGGCATTCGCGCGGCGTGCCCTCTATGCCGACCTGCTGGTCCTCGGCCAGCGCGACCGCAACGACCCGATGGACGGCGAGCTGCCCGGCGACTTCCTGCCCAGCGTGCTGGTGGACAGCGGCCGGCCGGCGCTGGTGCTGCCCTATGCGGGTCCGGTCGGTCCCATCGGCCGCACCGTGCTTGTCGCATGGAAGGAAACCCGCGAGTCCGCGCGCGCGGTGACGGCCGCGTTGCCATGGCTGCGCAAGGCGGCCCGCGTGCATGCCGTGGCCTACGGCGAGGGCGCGCAGGCATCGCTCGGGCGCCTGCAGGACTATCTCCGGATGCAGGGCGTTCACGACCTCTCCCTGCATCCCGGCGGCGACAAGGAAGACGATGTCGGCAACAGGCTGCTGTCCTTCGCCTCCGACGTGTCGGCCGACATGCTGGTGATGGGCTGCTACGGCCACAGCCGGGCGCGCGAATGGGTGCTGGGCGGAGCCACGCTGTCCATGCTCCAGTGGATGACGCTGCCCGTGCTGATGTCGCATTGAGGCCGCCGTGCGCATCGACTTTCTCGGCGGCACGGGCACCGTCACCGGCTCGAAGTACCTGCTGACGCACGAGGGCCGGCGGCTGCTGGTCGACTGCGGGTTGTTCCAGGGCCTGAAGCAGCTGCGCCTGCGCAACTGGGACGAGCTGCCGGTCGACCCCGCCGGCATCGACGCCGTGCTGCTTACGCATGCGCACATGGATCACAGCGGCTTCGTGCCGCGGCTGGTCCGGCTCGGCTTCAAGGGCAGGGTGTACTGCAGCGCGGCCACCCGTGAACTCTGCGAACTGCTGCTGCCCGACTCGGGCCGCCTGCAGGAAGAAGACGCCGATTTCGCCAACCGCCACGGCCGCTCGAAGCACAAGCCCGCGCTGCCTCTCTACACGGAAGAGGACGCCCGTGCCGCCCTGAAGCGCTTCGAGCCCGTCGGGTTCGCACAGGAGTGCTCCCCGTGGCCAGGCTGGTCCTGGCAGCTGCGCAGGGCCGGCCACATCCTCGGCGCGGCCAGCCTGCGCATCGGCTGGGAAGGCTCCAGCATCCTGTTCTCGGGCGACCTGGGGCGCAACGACGACCTGCTGATGCGTCCGCCCGAGGCGGCAGCCGCCGCGGACTACGTGGTGGTGGAGTCGACCTACGGCGACCGCAGGCATCCCGCCGCGGACACGCTCTCCGAGCTGGCCGGAGTGATCAACCGCACGGCCGCGCGCGGCGGCATCGTGGTGATACCGGCCTTTGCCGTGGGGCGCGCGCAGACGCTGCTGCATTGCATCCAGCTGCTCAAGCAGGCGCGGCGCATTCCCGACATGCCGGTCTACCTGAACAGCCCGATGGCGGCGGACGCCACACGCATCTACCGCAGGCATCTGGATGAACACCGCCTGAGCGCCGAACAGTGCGCCGCGATGCAGGGAAAGACCATCATCGTCAACACGATCGAGGAGTCCCGCCGGCTGAACAGCCTGGGCTTTCCGTCGATCATCGTCTCGGCCAGCGGCATGGCCACCGGCGGACGGGTGCTGCATCACCTGAAGGCCTATGCGCCCGATGCCCGCAACACGATCCTGTTCGCGGGCTTCCAGGCCGCGGGCACGCGAGGCGCGGCAATGGTGGGCGGCGTCGACGCGATCAAGATCCACGGCGCCTATGTGCCGGTGCGCGCGGAGGTCGCGAACCTCGAGACGCTGTCGGCCCATGCCGACCGCGACGAGCTGCTCGCCTGGCTCGGCACCCAGCGCTCGCCCCGCCGGGTGTTCGTGACCCATGGGGAGCCGGTGGCCTCCGATGCCTTGCGGCTGGCCATCGAGGAACGCCACGGCTGGCCGTGTACCGTGCCCGACTATCGCGAGTCGCGCGAACTCTGAAGCA
This sequence comes from Variovorax gossypii, assembly GCF_003965815.1. Lineage (GTDB taxonomy): Bacteria > Pseudomonadota > Gammaproteobacteria > Burkholderiales > Burkholderiaceae_C > Variovorax > Variovorax gossypii. The sequence goes on from NZ_RXOE01000002.1 coordinate 614,748, forward strand.
TGCCGCGGCTTTTCCCGGTCAGGGCACCAGGACTGCGGCTCCTTCGATGCGGCCGGCGCGCAGGTCGGCCAGCGCTTCATTGGCCTGCGAGAGCGGATAGGTCCTGACGTGCACCTGCAGCGGATGAGTCTGCGCGAAGTCGAGGAACTCCCTTGCATCGGCGCGCGTGAGGTTCGCCACCGACACCACGCTGCGCTCCTCCCACAGCAGCCGGTAGGGAAAGGCCGGAATGTCGCTCATGTGGATTCCTCCGCACACGACCCGGCCGCCCTTGCGCACCGCGCGCAATGCGGCCGGCACCAGCTCGCCGGCGGGTGCGAAGACGATGGCTGCGTCAAGCGGCTCCGGCGGGCGCTCGTTCGAGCCGCCGGCCCATGCGGCGCCGACGCGGCGCGCGAAGTCCTGGGTCCTCGGGTCTCCCGGGCGGGTGAAAGCGCAGACCGTGCGCCCCTGCGCCACTGCGGCCTGCGTCACCAGGTGCGCCGCAGCGCCGAAACCGAAGATGCCCAGCCGATGCGCGTCTTCGCCCGCCGCCTTCAGGCTGCGCCAGCCGATCAGGCCCGCGCAGAGCAGCGGGGCGATGCGGGCGGCATCGGTTTCATGCATGTCCAGCGGCAGGCAGAACGCGGCCTCGGCGATCACGTGGCTCGCGAAGCCGCCGTCGCGGTGGTAGCCGGTGAATCGCGGCGCGTCGCAGAGGTTCTCGTGGCCGTCCTCGCAGAACGCGCAGCAGCCGCAGCTGTGGCCCAGCCAGGGCACGCCCACGCGGTCGCCCAGCCTGAAGCCCGTTGCGCCGGAACCGATGGCCTCCACCACGCCCACGATCTCGTGGCCCGGAACGATCGGCAGCACCGGCAGCGGCAGTTCGCCGTCGACGATGTGCAGGTCGGTGCGGCAGACCGCGCAGGCCAGCACGCGCAGGCGCAACTCGCCCGGGCCGGGTTCGGGGATATTGCGTCTCTCCATCTCCAGCGGGAGCAGTGCGGCGCTCAGCGTCATGGCGCGCATGGTCGGCACGCTTCGCAAGCCGTGGGCCGGGGCGGCCTGCACGGAGGAGATCGCACGCATGTCGGCTCGCCCGGATTCAGGCGTCCACGAGCAGGTCGTTCACCACCACGGTGACACCCGGGGTGGCCCACGCGGCACCCTGCACCGCGTCGCGTTCGGTCCAGGAGTGCACAGTGCCGCGCAGCGTGACATGCGAGCCGTCGACCAGGATGGAGAGCTTGCGGGCCTCGCGGTCGGCCTGGCGCGAGAGCGCCTCGTGGATCTTCTGCTCGACGTCGGCGGGCGTCACCTTGGGCTTGACCTTCACGAGGTTCGACACGCCGGTCACGCCCATCAGGTTGCGCACTGCGATCTCGGCGGCGCTGCGCTGGTACTCCCACTCGACCTCACCGCTGAGCGTGAGCCAGCCTTTCTCCACCATGGGGCGGATCTTGCCGTCGGGCACGAGCACGTTCCATTCGAGCGCGCGCTCGGCCGCAAGGGCGATGTCGGCGTCGGTGCGCTGGTTGTCGAAGGGCAGCTTCACCGTCAGCTCGACGGCCAGTGCCTTCACGCCGTGCACGCGCTGCGCGGCGCGTTCGACGGCATATTTCTCGGCGTAGCTGGCGAGGTGGCCGGTGAGGGTGGCCACGCCGTCCTTGACGATCACGCCGATGTCGGAGGACTTGACGTCGGGTGCCCAGGTGAGTTCGGCCTGGATGTCGTCGCGCAGTTGGGTATCGGTCTTCATGAAGGTTCCTTGCAATGGATGGATGAAGGGCGGTCGTCGCGCAAGCCGTGGCAACCGTGGAATCCACTGTAGGAAGGGCGCGCCCGGTCCGTCTTGCGCTGGATCAAGGGGCATGGGGGCGGCGAGCGCACGGCGCGGGACGTGCCCGCCGGGCTCAGGCGATGGCGTCCAGCAGCAGCGCCTGCAGCACGAAGCGCCGGTTGTCGGCCAGCGGCATCGCGTCCCCGAGCAGTTCCGCGAGCCGGTCGGCCGGATGGTCCTTCGTGGCGGCTCCGTCGAACACCGGGATTCCCGCATGCAGCCCGATGTGCCGCACGAGCACGGGGTCCAGGCCCTGGCATTCCACCGCCTCGTAGAGGCGGCCGAGCATGCGTGCCGTGTGCTGCACTTCCTGCGGCGTGCTCGCGCGGGACAGGCTCGAGCGCATCACGGCGACGTGGGCGCCCAGTTCCTCGGCGGCCCGGCGGAACAGTGCCTGCGCCTCGTCGGGCTGCGTCTCGCACAACAACCCCAGGTTCTTGCCGCGCAGCAACTGGCGCGTGGTCCCGTCCAGCGCTGCGCGCTGGAGGATGCGCGCGTGGCTGAGCAGGCTCGCCACGTTCAGCGGGGAGAGCTGGAGTTCGGCCTCGGGACTGCAGGCGTTGTTGGATGGGGGCATGTCAATGGTCAATGTGTGACTCGCCGAGGCTAAGCCGGCCGGAGGTCCCGGGCTTGATGCAGGTCAAGGCACGAGACGCGACTGCGTGACTTGCTGCATGTCGCACTCCGTTGATACACACCGGACACATTGCATTCACCGAGCGTTACGCGCCGATTCCGGCCGTTGTCATTGCATTGCCGATGGGTTCCTAGCATTCCTGCATCGAAACGCGAAGACCACCAAGGAGTCCCAGATGCTCAACGCCGCCATCCCCTCGACGAACGCCGCGGTCCCGACCGTGCAGGCCCAGGTCGGCATCGGCCGGGATTGCACGGGACAGCAAAGCACCGCCGACACGCTGAAGCTGCTCTGCGAACAGCTCAGGCCGCAGCGCCGCGTCGTCCACGCGGGCGATACGATCTACCAGGCGGGCGAGCGCTTCGGCAACCTCTACATCCTGAACTCCGGCTTCTTCAAGATCGTGAATCTCTCGGCCGACGGGCGCGAGCAGGTGGTGGGCCTCAAGTTCCGCGGCGACTGGCTCGGCTTCGACGGCATCGCAAGCGGGCGGTACTCGTGCGACGCCGTCGCCATGGACACCGGTGAGATCTGGGTCGTCTCGTACGAGGCCCTGCTGGCGGCCTGCGCCGCGCATCCCGCCTTGCTGCAGGTGCTGCATGCCGCCATGAGCCGCGAGATCGCGCACGACCGGGATTCGCTGATGTCGGTCTGTACGCTGCCGGCGGACGCTCGCGTGGCCGACTTCCTGCGCTACTGGGCGGAGACGCTGGCCGAGCGCGGCATGCGCACCGACGAGATCACGCTGCGCATGACGCGCGCCGAGATCGGCAACTACCTGGGCATGACGCTCGAGAGCGTCAGCCGCGCGCTGTCGCGGCTGGCCCGCGACAACGTCATCGGATTCGCAACGAAGGGGCGGCGCGACGTGCAGATTCCCGACGTGGGCGCCCTGTCGGCCTTCGTGCAGCGCTGCCTGGCGCCCGCGCCGGCCATGCTCCAGTAGAGCCTGTCTCCAGCGCGTTCAGACGCGGCTGGCCAGCACCCTGGCCATGGCCCGCGCTAGTTCGGAGCGCGTATAGGGCTTGCGCAACAGTTCCCAGCTCTGCGGCACTTCGCGGTCGGCGTCCAGCAGTTCCGACGAGAAGCCCGACATCAGCAGCACCGCCAGTTGCGGGAGCCGCTGCTGGACTTCGTAGGCCAGCCGGGTGCCGCGCATGCCGGCGCCCAGCGCGATGTCGCTCAGCAGCAGGTCGAACGGCCCGGTGCCCGCGTCGAGCGCGGACAGCGCCTGCTCGGCCGTGGCGGCAGTGAAGACCTCGCAGCCCAGCGTGGACAGAAACGTGTGCACCACCTTGCGGACTTCCGCGTCGTCCTCGACCAGCATCACGCGCAGTCCGGCCGGCACGGTCTCGTCGGTCGGTTCTTCCGGCGCGGCCGTTGGCCGTGCTTCCTCCTGCTGCGGCAGGTAGAGCGTCACCGTGGTGCCCTGGCCAGCCTTGCTGTCGATCGCGACCGCGCCGCGCGACTGGTTGACGAAGCCGTACACCGTGCTCAGGCCCAGGCCTGTGCCGCGGCCGGCCTCCTTGGTGGTGAAGAAGGGCTCGAACGCGCGCTCCTTCACTGCCTCGGACATGCCCGTGCCGCTGTCGGCAATGGAGATGGCGACGAAGCGCGTGGAGGCATCGCCCTGCGGCTCGTTGCGCTGGCCGCGCAGCGCCGTCGGCAAGGCCCCGCACGGCTCGGTGCGGAAGCGCAGCGTGCCGCCCTCGGGCATGGCGTCGCGCGCATTGATCGCGATGTTGAGCAGCGCCGACTCCAGCTGCCCCGGGTCGGCCACCACGGGTGGACAGCCGGGGGCGGTGTCGATCTCGATGCGGATGCGCTGGTCGAGCGTGCGGCGCAGCATGTCGGCCAGCGAGTGCAGCAGCGCGCGGGTGTCGACTGCGCTCGGCTGCAGCATCTGGCGGCGCGAGAAGGCCAGCAGCTTGCCGGTGAGCTCCGCGCCCCTTCGCGTGGCGCGGGCCGCGGCCGCCAGCAGCTGCTGCGCATAGCCGTCCTGTGCGAGCACGGGCAGCTCTTCCAGCACCTGGAGGTTGCCCTGGATCACGGTCAGGAGGTTGTTGAAGTCATGCGCGATGCCGCCCGTGAGTTGGCCGACGCTTTCGAGCCGCTGCGAATGATTGAGCGCTTCCTCGGTCTGCATGCGCTGCAGGCTGGTGGCGATCAGGCTGGAGAGCGAATCGAGAAAGCGCACCTCTTCGTCTCCGAAGCGCCTGGATTCCTTCGAGCGCACCGACAGCATGCCGATCACGCGCCCCCGGTCGGACAGCGGCACGGCGAGCGCGCTGACCAGCCCGGCCTCGAGATAGGCAGGGGGCACGCTGAAGCGGCTTTCTTGGGCGTAGTCCTGCACCACGACCGGCCGGCCCTGCGAGAACACGAAACCTGGTGGAGTGTCGGGCCGGTTGGCGATGCGCGCGCCGATCTCCTCGCCAGCGACCAGGCCGACGCCGCTGGCCACGCGAAACTCGGGGCGGGTGCTGTCGAGCAGCCACACCATCGCGACCTCGACCTGCAGCGCGGTGGTGATGATGGCCGGCACATGCTCCAGCACCACCTGCAGGTCGCGCGTGTCGACCGCCAGGCGTCCCAGCTGGGCCAGGTGCTCGCTGTAGCGCGCGCGCTGCAGCGCCTGCTTCACGCGCGGGTAGGCGCCGATGTCCCGGATGGCGGCCACCACGAACGGCAGGCCGTGGCTCTGCAGCGGGCTGAGCGCGATCTCGACCATGACCTCGCTGCCGTCCTTGCGCTTGGCCACCAGCTCCATGTGGGTGCCCATCGGGCGAGGGCGGGGTGCGTGTCCATACGCCTCGCGGTACGACGCGTGGCGCGGACGGATGCTGTCGGGCACAAGCACGTCGACGTTCAGGCCCACCAGTTCGTCCGCCGCGTAGCCCAGCAGCGCGGCCGCCGATGGGTTGGCCAGCATGATGCTGCCCGAGCGGTCCACGACCAGCAGCGAGTCGGGGTAGGCGACGAAGAGCGAGCGGAACACGCTGCCTTCGTCGAAGCCCTCGAAGCCCGCCGACGGGCCCTGCATGGGCGCGCCGGGCGGCAGCGACGGCCTGTCCGCGTTGTCAGCCATTGGAGACCGGCGGCACCAGGATGTAGCCTGCGCCCCGTACCGACTTGATGAGCTGCGGATCTTCCGCGTCCGCCTCGATCTTCCTGCGCAGGCGGCCGACCTGCACGTCGATCGTGCGATCGAATGGCGCCGCCTCGCGGCCACGCGTCTGTTCGAGCAGGAAGTCGCGCGAGAGCACGCGACCCGGATGGCGGGCAAAGGCCTGCAGCAGGTCGAACTCTCCGCCGGTGAGGGCCACTTCCTCTCCTTGCGGATTCCTCAGGCTGCGCGCGGCCGTATCGAGCTGCCAGCCGGCGAAGCGCAGCCTGTCGGGAGAGCCCGCCGAGGTTGCGGCGGCGGGTGCCGGCACTTCGGGCGCGATCCGCCGCAGAACTGCCTTCACGCGCGCAACCAGCTCGCGCAGGTCGAAGGGCTTGGTCACGTAGTCGTCGGCACCCACCTCGAGGCCGACCACCTTGTCCACCGCGTCGCCCCTGCCCGTGACGATGACCAGGCCGCAGCGGAAGCTCTCGCGCAGCCGGCGCGCAATCGAGAAGCCGTCTTCGCCCGGCAGGCCGAGATCGAGCAGCACGAGGTCCGCAGGGTCCGAGCTCATCAGCGACATGAGCGATCGTCCATCGTGGACCTGTGTGACGCGGAAACCGTGGCTCTGGAGGTAGTTGGCCAGCAGCAGCGTGATGTCAACCTCGTCGTCGAGCACCGCAATGTGGGAGGCTTGTTTCATGCGATGGCAGGAAGGAAATGGAATTCGGATGTCGTGGGCACCCTGTATCGCCGGGAGCGTAGCACGCACGCCCTGCTGCGGCATCCCCTGCAAGAGCCGTGGAAGGCCGTGTGCCAGGCTGCGGTGTCGGCGGGACCATCGGCAGTTCCAGATCTCCGGCATGTCGCGCCCTCCTGAAACGGGGCCTGCCACCGGCTCCGGCGCGGTGGGCGGGAAGATTCTTCCGCCGCGGTCTCGCACAGGCCTTGCGCCACATCAAGGCCGGTGCCGGGCGCGCTCCGCAGAATCGCGCGCACTCTGTTCACGAGGTACCCATGCATTCATTGCTCTATTCCGGCGTTCTCCATCTTCCATGGTGGGGCACGGTGCTGGCCGCGCTGGCGCTCACGCACGTCACCATCGCTTCGGTCACCATCTTCCTGCATCGCCACCAGGCGCATCGTGCGCTCGAGCTGCATCCGGCGGCGAGCCATTTCTTCCGCTTCTGGCTGTGGCTGACCACCGGCATGGTCACCCGGGAATGGGCCGCCGTGCACCGCAAGCACCACGCGAAGTGCGAGACCCCGGAAGACCCGCACAGCCCCCAGGTGCACGGGCTCAACCGCGTGCTGTGGGGCGGCGTGTTCTTCTACATGCGCGAGGCGAGGCAGGCGCAGACCCTGGAGCGCTACGGCCACGGCACGCCCGACGACTGGCTGGAGCGCAGGCTCTATTCGAAGCACAAGATTCTCGGCATCGTGCTGATGGGCCTTGCGGACATGGCGCTCTTCGGCGTGGTGCCGGGCGGCCTGGTCCTGCTCGTGCAGATCGCTTGGATTCCCTTCTGGGCAGCGGGCGTCGTCAACGGCATCGGCCACTACTGGGGTTACCGCAACTGGCCCGCACGCGACGCCAGCACGAACATCTTTCCGGTGGGCATCCTGATCGGCGGGGAGGAGCTGCACAACAACCACCACGCCTTTCCCGCATCGGCCAAGCTTTCGAACAGGTGGTTCGAGTTCGACATCGGCTGGCTCTACATCCGCGTGCTGCAGGCCCTCGGTCTGGCGAAGGTGAAGCATGTGGCACCCGTGCCGCGCCTCGTCGCGCCGAAGGCGAACATCGACCTCGCCACGGTGCAGGCGGTCATCCGCTGCCACTACGACGTGCTTTCCAACTACACGCGCTCGCTGAAGAAGGCCTGCGTGGCCGAGCTCGACCGCCTGCGCCGCATGTCGCCGGAGGCCGCGCGCGCGCTGAAGACGGTGAAGCCGTGGCTCGGCAAGGACCAGGCGCTGCTCGGTCCGTCCCGCTACAGGCAGGTGGTGCAGGCGTTGAATGCATCGCAGGCGCTGGCTACGATGTATTCGATGCGCGGGGAGCTGACGGCCTTGTGGAGCCGTTCCACCTCCACCGGCGACCAGCTCGCCAGGCAACTGCAGGACTGGTGCCAGCGCGCAGAGGCGAGCGGCATCGTGCCGCTGGTCGACTTTTCGCGCCGCCTGCGTTCCTACGCCTGAGCGAGGCGGCGCCAAGGAGATGCGGATGAAGCTCGTGCCGGCTATTTGCGTTTCGTGTGCCGCGATGGCGATGGCGCTGGCCGGCTGCGCAGGCTTTTCCTCGCAGGCGCCGGCCGGCGGCACGCTCACCGGATCGCTGGCGGGTGCCGCGCCGGGCAGCGTGGCAGCCAGGGCGATGGACGACGGCGACCGCCGCCGCGCCGCGAGCGCACTGGAGACCCTGGCGAACGGCGAGTCGTCGGCCTGGCGCAATCGCGAGACCGGAGACAGCTTCGTGTTCACTCCCACGAGCAGCGTCGAGCGACGCGGCGAACGGTGCCGCGACTTCAGGCTCGAAGTGGTCGCCGGCGGGCGGCCCGACAGCATCGGCGGCAGCGCCTGCCGGCAGCCCGATGGTTCCTGGCGCATCCCGGGCTGAGGCCCGGCAGTCCGGAGTCCGGCCATGATCCGGCGGTTCGACGTCTGCAACGGCGATGCCGACGGGCTTTGCGCCGCGGTGCAATGGCGGCTGCACGATCCCGGCCAGGCCGAGCTGGTGACGGGGCTCAAGCGCGACATCACGCTGCTCGGCCGAGTTCCCGCACGGGTGGGCGACGAGGTCAACGTGTTCGACATCTCGATGCAGCGCAACCGCGCCGACCTGACGCGCCTGCTCGAAGAGGGGGCGTGCGTGCGCTACTTCGACCACCACGCGGCCGGCGAGATGCCCTCGCATCCGCGCCTGGAAGCGCACATCGACGAGGCGAGCGACGTCTGCAGCAGCCTGCTGGTCGATCGCCACCTGGGCGGCGCGCATCGCGCCTGGGCGCTGGTCGGCATCTACGGCGACAACATGGGCGCTGTGGCCGATGGGCTCGCGCTCGGCAGCGGCTTCGAGCCCGGCGACTGCGCAGGCCTGCGGCGGCTGGGCGTGCTGATCAACTACAACGCCTACGGCGACCATGAACGGGACGTCTGCATCGCGCCCAGGCTGCTGTTCCCGCTGATGGCGCGCTATCGGGACCCGCGCGACATGCTGGCGCACGAGAGCATCGTCGACGAGATCGATGCGCTGCGCCATGACGACCTGCGCAAGGCCTCCAGCGCCGCCACGCTCTGGCATGGGCCCCGTGGCAGCGTGCGCGTGCTGCCCGATTCGCCCTGGAGCCGGCGCGTGATGGGCTGCCTTGCCAACGAGCTGGCCAACGCGGAGCCCGAGCTGGCCCATGCGGTGTTGAAGGTGGAGGGCGACGGCTATGTCGCGAGCGTGCGTGCGCCGCTGGTGCTTCCGGGCGGCGCCCACGCGCTGTGCAGCCGCTTCGGCGGCGCCGGCCGTTCGCGCGCCGCCGGCATCGACCGGTTGCCACGCGGGGAGCTGTCGCGCTTCGTCGAGGCGTTCGCCAAGACGTCCTGGGGCTGACGGCGTCTCGCTGCTCAATGCAGCAACCGGAAACCGGCAGCCGCAATCCAGCCGCACGCCAGGCTCGCGGCCAGCGCGGCTGCCACGCGCAGGGCGTAGACCCGGCCACCGGTCGCCAGTGCCACGGCGCAGCGTGTGAGCGTGTTGGTTCCGACCGCCAGCAGCATGCCCCGGACGAAGTGATCCGTCGACAGCGTGCCCGCCGCATGCAGCGAGGCGAGCGAGGCCACGGGTGCATGCGCGTCGGCCAATGCGGCGAGCGCGATGCCGATCCGCAGGCCGGTGTCGCCGAAGTACCGCTGGGCCGAGCCCACCAGCAACGCGACCAGAGCCAGGGCAACGGCGATGGCCAGCGCTTCGCGGGGACGCAGCGCGCTGCGCGTGCCGGCCGGCGCTTCGACGGGCACCGGCGGCGGAGCGGACCGCAGCGGCAGCAGGCCCACGGCCCCTGCGCCCGCCGCACCGGCAAGGGCCACGGGCAATAGCGCGAGACCGGCCCGCGGCGACAGCGCGAAAGTCATCGTCAGGGCCAGTGCCCACGTGGCCACGGCCGACAGGCCCGCGGCGCCGGCCAGCAGGCCCGCGTGCTGCGGCTGCTCGCGTGCACGGTTGCCGAACGAGGCCACGGTGGCCGTGCTCGACACGAACCCGGACGCGAAGCCCAGGCCCAGCAGGCCGCCGCGCGCGCCCAGCCAGCGCACCGCGGCCTGGCCCGCGGCCTGTATCGCCATGATCAGCAGCACCATCGCCGCCAGAGGCCGTGCCGCGATGCCACCGAGCATCTCTATGGGGTGCGCGGGAATCAGCGGCAGCGCGATCAGGGCGAGCGCCGCCAGCAGCACGCCGTCGTGCAGCTCCTGCTCGCTGAGCAGCTCCGTCGCGAAGCGGTGCAGCCGGCGCCTTGCAGCCAGCAGCAGCGCGAGGCCGGTTCCGCAGGCCGCGCCGAGCGACGGCGACATGACGCACAGCACACCGATCAGATAGGTGGCGAACAGGGAGATCTCGGTGGTCATGCCCGGGTCGGGCGAGCGGCTCTTCCAGTGCGACACGGCTGCCAGCGTGGCGACGAGCGCTGCTCCGATGGGAACGAGCGCCGCAACGGGCAAGGTCTGCGCAATCGCACCGGCCAGCGCCACGATGGCGAAAGTGCGCAGGCCGGCGGCCGCGCGGCGGTCGCCGTCGCCCTTGCGGCGCTCGCGCTCGATGCCGACCACCAGCCCGATGCCCAGTGCCACGGCCAGCCCGACGATCGCCGACGAAGGACTGAGGTTGTTCATGCAACCAGTGTCCCCGGCGGCCATGTCGCGTCAAGGCTGTCCCGGGCCGATTCCTTGCGCTAGCTCAAGGGCGGGCAACGCAGGCGCGCATAACGTGTGGGCATGAAAGCACTCGTATACCAGGGCCCCGGTCTCAAGTCGCTCGAGGACCGTCCAATGCCCGAGATCCAGGCGTCGGGCGACGCCATCGTGCGCATCCTGAAGACGACCATCTGCGGCACGGACCTGCACATCCTCAAGGGCGATGTGCCCAGCTGCGCGCCAGGCCGAATCCTGGGGCACGAGGGCGTGGGCGTGGTCGAGAGCGTCGGCGCGGCCGTGAGCGCATTCCGTCCTGGCGATCAAGTGCTGATCTCGTGCATCTCCTCGTGCGGCAAGTGCGAGAGCTGCCGCCGCGGCATGTATTCGCACTGCGCGAGCGGCGGCTGGATCCTGGGCAACACCATCGACGGCACGCAGGCGGAGTACGTACGCATCCCGCATGCGGACACCAGCCTCTACCCGGTGCCGCCCGGCGCGGACGAAGAGGCGCTGGTGATGCTCAGCGACATCCTGCCGACCGGCTTCGAGTGCGGCGTGCTCAACGGCAAGGTCGCGCCCGGCAGTACCGTGGCCATCGTGGGCGCCGGGCCGATCGGCCTGGCCACGCTGCTCACGGCGCAGTTCTATTCGCCGTCGCAGGTCATCCTGATCGACCTGGACGACGGCCGGCTCGAGGTCGCGCGCCGCTTCGGCGCGACGCACACCATCAACAGCACCGACGGACGGGCGGCCGAGGCAGTGCTCGCATTGACCGGCGGCCGGGGCGTCGACGTGTCGATCGAGGCCGTGGGCATACCGGCTACCTTCGTGCTGTGCCAGGACATCGTGGCACCCGGCGGCACCATCGCGAACATCGGTGTCCATGGACACCCGGCAGACCTTCACCTGGAGCGGCTGTGGTCGCAGAACGTCGCGATCACCACGCGCCTGGTCGACACCGTCTCGACGCCTATGCTGCTGAAGACGGTGCAGTCGCGCAAGGTGGACCCGGCACGGCTGATCACGCACCGCTTCAAGCTCGACCGCGTCCTGGACGCCTACGACACCTTCGCGCGCGCGGCGCAGACGCACGCGCTCAAGGTGATCATCGAGGCGTAGGGACGCCGATGAAGAGCACAGGAAGCACACCCCTTGTGGATCCCCGACCCTGGAGACGCTTCGCATGACCAACGATTCCTTCTCGACAATTCCGGCGACACCGGAGCCCCTGGGCGCCCGATACCTTCAGGCGGCGACGAGCTGGCAGATGGCCGTCGCCAGGAGCGTCCTGCTGGCGCAGTTGGGGCAGTGGGAAATCCTCGCAGCTTGGTGGCGCGGAACAGCCGCCGCACAGCACGAGCTGGTGGACCAATGGATCTGCCGCTTCGGCGGCGGCGTGCCGCTGGACGGCTAGGCGGGCGAGCATCCACCCGGCATTCGCCCAACATCCATCCGATCTTGATTCCTGCGCCGGGACGCGGCGCGCCACCCTGCGGGGCCATCCATGAACTTCAGAACCATCCTCGTCCACCTGGACCCATCGACCCGCTGCCCCGAGCGCGCCGCGTTGGCGGCACGGTGGGCGCGTTCGCACGAGAGCCACCTCACCGGGTTGATTCCCACGGGCCTCTACGACGGCGTGATTCCCGCCAGTGCCATCGCCACGGGCATGACCGACTACATCGCCGAGTCCGCCGACTACCTGCGCCGGCGCGCCGAGGGCATCGCGCGGGAGTTCAGGCAGGGCATCGCCGCGTCCGGGCCGCTGTCGTACGAGGTGCAACTGGTCGACGGCCTCACGGTGGACGCCGTTGTGCGCCACGGGCACGCGAGCGACCTGGTGGTGATCGGGCAGAGCGACGGCTCGAACCGTGGGGACACCACCGTGCACGGCCTCGCCGAGCAGGTGCTGATGGACGTGGGCCGGCCGGTGCTGGTCGTTCCGTCCGTGGGCGAGTTCTCCGGCGTGCCGAAGGGCGTCGTCGTGGCCTGGGACGGCTCGCGCGAGGCGGCGGTGGCGATGCATGCGGCATTGCCGGCGTTGCGCGGCGCGCGAGTCACGCTCCTGTCGCTGCGCCATCCGCGCGACGAGGAAGACGCGCAGCGGCGGCTGCTGCCCGACATGATCCAGTTCCTGCTGCGCCACGGCGTGCAGGCGCGCGCGGAGTCGGAAGTGACCGAGACAGGCATCGCCGATGCGCTGCTGTCGAGGGTCGCCGACCTGGGCGCCGAGCTGCTGGTGATGGGCGGCTACGGCCATTCGCGCCTGCGCGAGCGGATACTGGGGGGCGTGACGCAGCAGATCCTTGCGCAGATGACGGTGCCGGTCCTGATCGCGCATTGAGCCGCGCCGGGCGCGGGCGGCGCCAACTCGTCCTTTCGTCGTTTCGCCACTTCCCTGCGCCCTCATGGACACCACGCTCGTCGACGCCTTGCGCAATGAACTCCAGCGAGAAACAGGGCAACCCGTGGCGCTGGTGGAGACGCACATCTCCTGGGTACTGCTGACGCATGCGCTGGCCGTCAAGCTCAAGAAGCCGGTGCGCCTGCCGTTCGTGGACTTCGGCAGCGTCGAGGCCCGCAAGCACTTCTGCGAGGAGGAGCTCCGACTGAACCGGCGCTTTGCCCCATCGCTGTACATCGACGTGGCGCCGGTCTGCGGCACGCGCGAGGCGCCGCGCATCGCAGGCCAGGGAGAGCCGATCGACCATGTGGTGCGCATGCGGCGCTTTGCCGAGTCCTCGCTTCTGCGCAACCTGCTGGTCGCGGACGCGCTGCAGCCGGCACTGCTCGACGGCTTCGCGCAGCGGCTGGCGTCGCTGCACCGGGAGGCGGAGCGGGCAGCACCGCTGTCGGGCTTCGGAAGTCCCGACCTGATCGCTCGCACGGCGACCGACGTGCTGGCCGCGTTGCAGGCGCATGCGCAGGCACGCGAGGGCGACGGCTGCGTCGTCGCCCTCGCCGAGCTGGGCAGATGGATCGGCGAGCAGGGCGATGCGTTGCGCATGGCCTGGATCGCCCGCCAGCAGGGCGGCGCGGTGCGCGAATGCCACGGCGACCTGCACACGGCCAACGTGGTGCTGGTCGACGGCGCGCTCGCGCCCTTCGACTGCATCGAGTTCGATCCGGCGCTGCGCTGGATCGACGTCATGAGCGACGTCGCCTTCCTCACCATGGACCTGAAGGCCCATGGCCGCGGCGACCTCGCGGCGCGCTTCCTGGATGCATGGCTGCAGCACGTCGGCGACTATCCGGGGCTGCAGGTCTTGCGCTTCTACGAGGTCTACAGGGCCCTGGTGCGGGCCATGGCCTCGGGGTTGGGGCCAGCGGCGGCTGCCGCAGAAGGCCCCCGCCCCGACTACCTGGCGTGCGCGACACGGCTGATGGCGCAACCTGAAGGGGGAGCCCGCCTGATGATCGCGCACGGCCTCTCTGGTTCGGGAAAGTCCAGCGTCGCACTGCGGCTGCTGTGCGCCACCGGTGCCGTGCGCGTGCGCTCGGACGTGGAGCGCAAGCGCCTGTACGGCCTGGCCCCGCTGGCGCGCTCGGCCGCACACGGGCTCGACATCTACGGCAGCGATGCCACCAGGAAGACCTTCGAAAGGCTGCATGCGTGCGCCCGCGACGCGCTGCTGGCGGGCTATCCGGTGATCGTGGATGCGGCCTTCCTGCGCGCTGCCGAGCGGCGCAGCTTCGAGGCCCTGGCTACGGAGTTGCGCGTGCCTTTCACGATCCTGGACTGCAGCGCCTCGCCGGCCACGCTGCGCCGCCGCGTAGCCGAAAGGGACGCGACCGGTGCGGATGCATCCGAAGCCGGGCCCGTGGTGCTGGAGCGCCAGCTGGCGTGGCACGAACCGCTGGAGGCCGACGAACGGGCGGCGGCCATCGAGGTCTCCACGGAAGAGCCGGTGGACATGGCCCTGCTCGCAGCCCGCTGGCTCGCAGCGACCGTAGAGGGGCCGCGCTGATTGCCCGTCACTGGCTGGCCAGCTCTCCGCTCGGCAGGGTGAAGCGCTCATGCTCCGTCTTCGCGCTCTCGGGTGCGCGCACCAGCAGCACCGGCACGGGCGACATGCGCAGGATGTGCTCCGCGCTGCTGCCCATGACCCAGCGGCCGATGCCCCTGCGGCCGTGGGTGCCGATGACGATCAGGTCGGCCTTCCAGGCCTGTGCCGCGGCGATGACCTGGTCGTGAACGGTGCCCTTGAGGCTGTCGAGCAGCACGATGTCGGCCTCGACGCCTTCGGCCGAAGCCTTGGAGCGCGCGTCCTCGAGCAGCTTCCTGGCGTTGCCGCGCAGCTCCTCGAGCCAGTTGCCCGCGTAGCCCGCATACGCATCCATCGCCAGGGCGAAAGACAGCTCGTCGATGACATGCGCCACCCGCAGGCACCCGCCCGTGAGCTTCGCGAGCTGGATGGCCTCGGCCAGGCCGCGGGCGGACGTGGAACTGCCGTCGATGGGAACAAGAATTCGCTGGTACATGGCACGACTCCGGTCTGTTGATTGGACCGGTCCAGTATCCGGAGAGGAAGCGCGCGCGGCTTGACATTGATCAAGCCCGCTCGCCATGAAAGAGCGACCCTCGGGGCATGCACAGGAAGACCTACATGCCCCACGCCACCATCCGCATCATCCGCCAGGAGCATGCCGCGCTTGCCGCCATGCTGCGCTCCATCGTCATGCTGCTCGAGCAGCACCGCAAGAAGGGCACGCTGCCCGACTTCGCGACGCTCAGGGCCATGCTCTTCTACGTGGACGAGTTTCCCGAGAAGCGCCATCACCGCAAGGAAACGGAGCTGCTGTTCCCGAAGCTGCGCGCCAGGACGCCGATCTCGCGCGACCTGCTCGACAAGCTCGACGGCGACCATGCCAAGGGCGAGCGCAGGATCCGCAACGTGGAGCACGCGCTGCTCGCGTTCGAGATGCTCGGCGAATCGAGGCGCGAGGACTTCGAGCGCACGGTGGGGGAGTACGTCGACTTCTACCTGGACCACATGGCGCAGGAGGAGCGGGAGATCCTGCCATTGGCCGAGCGCGTGCTGACCGAGGACGACTGGCGAGAACTGGACGAGGCCTTCGCGCAGAACCGCGACCCGATGACCGGGCATGTGCCGGACCTCGAGTACAACGCGCTCTTCACGCGCATCGTCAACATCGTTCCGGCCCCCATCGGGCTGGGGCCGGCCCTGTAGGCCGGCGCGGCTCGGGGGAGGCTTTCCGGCTCCGGTGGCTTCAGCGCCGGTGGTGGGCTTCCATCGCCGTCTGGCAGGCCGCGCACCGGATGGCCGTGGGCTGGGCGAACAGCCGGGTGCGTGGAATCTCCGCGCGGCAGTCTTCGCAGACCCCGTAGCGTCCGTCCGAAAGGCGTGCGAGCGCGAGTTCGATTTCCTCCAGCCTGGTGCGGTCGATCTCGATCTCGGCCAGGTGCACGTCGGCGGCGCGTTCGGTCTCGGCTTCGTCGGCATGCGTGGTGACTTCGCGGTCGGCCCCTGCCGAGAGGAGTTCGGCCGTGGGGGCCGAGGCGCGGAGTTCTTCCAGAACCTGCCGCTTCATCAGTTCGAGCTGCTGGCCGAGTGCGCGGCGGTCTGCGGTGTCGAGGTGTCTCATGGCGTGTTGTCCTTGCGATGGGGAAACTGCTGGTGGGTGTCGTTTTCGCTTGCCGATCAGGAGCGGTCTCGGCGCGAGGCCGGAAGCCGGATTGCCACGTAGGCGAGCCGTTGGTCGCGCATCACCAGCAGCGCCACGGTGTTTCCCGCCGGCACCCGGCCCAGGGCCCGCCTGAAGTCGTCCGCGCGGTACAGCCTGGTGGTGTTCAGGGCAACGACCACGTCGCCTGCACGAATGCCTTCGCTGCGCGCGAGGCCCTCGGCCTCGCGCACCATCAGCCCGCTTTCCATGCGCAGCTGCAGTCGCTGCGCGGGGGAGATGTCGGCCAGGCTCAGGCCCAGGCCGTCCTTCCACTCGGATGGCGCGGCCGAGAAGGTCGTCGCTGCGGAGGCCGGCTGGGCCGCCAGCGTCGCCTGCAGGATGCGCGCGGCGCCTTCACGCCACACCTCGAGCCGCAGGCGGCTGCCGGGAGGGCGTTGCGTGATCTGCCGCGGAAGATCGATGAAGCGCGCGAGCGGCTTGCGGTCCAGGGCCAGCACGGCGTCGCCCTGCGCCAGGCCGGCCGCCTCCGCCGGGCTGCCGGCCTCGACGCGCACGACTAGCGCCCCCGTGGCCGCCGGCAGGCCGAACGACTGTGCCAGCGCGGGTGTCATTTCCTGGAACTCCGCGCCGAGGTAGGACCGTCGCACCGTGCCGTGCGCCTGCAGCTCGTCGGCGATGCGCATCGACAGGTTGATCGGTACCGCGAACGAAAGGCCCATGTAGCCGCCGCTGCCGCTGTAGATCATCGAGTTGATGCCCACGACTTCGCCCCGGCTGTTGAACAGGGGGCTGCCCGAGCTGCCCGGGTTGATGGCGACATCGGTCTGGATGAACGGGATCTCGCCCGCGCCGCCCATCACGCGGTCGATGGCGCTGACCACGCCCGCCGTCACGCTGCCATGGAAGCCGAAGGGCGAGCTGATGGCGGCCACCCAGTCGCCGGGGCCGAGCGTCGAGGAATCGCCGATGACGGCCACCGGCAGGGCCGTCGCGTCGATCTTCAGCAGGCCCACGTCGGTGCGCCTGTCGACGCCCACCACGCGCGCGGTGAAGCGGCGGCCGTCGTCGAGCCGGACCTGGACCTCGTCGATGTTCGTGACCACGTGGGCGCTCGTGAGGATCAGCCCGTCGTCGCGGATGATCACGCCCGAGGCGAGGTCGCGGATCTGGCTGATTCGTGCGCTCGCCGGCAGGGGCCAGGCCAGCCGGTCGGCGAAGTCGCGCTCCGGTGCTATCTCGAGCTCGATGTCCTGTGGGTTCTCGTCGCGCCCGACGCGCAGCGTGGCGATGTCGACCACCGATGCGCCGCGGCTTGCGACCAGCGAAGAAAAGCCAGGCGGTGGCGTCGGCCCTGCACTTCCGGCCGTGACCGGGGGCGCCGGTGTCGGCGTGGACCCCGGCGCGGCGCAGGCGCCGAGCAGGCAAGCGCCGGCGACGAGTGCACAGGCGAAGCGAGCGGTGAGGGCGGTGCGGTGCATCGCGCCAGCCTGGAGCAG
Source organism: Variovorax gossypii (assembly GCF_003965815.1). Taxonomy (GTDB): domain Bacteria; phylum Pseudomonadota; class Gammaproteobacteria; order Burkholderiales; family Burkholderiaceae_C; genus Variovorax; species Variovorax gossypii. The sequence continues at coordinate 632,357 of NZ_RXOE01000002.1, forward strand.
AGGAACGGTCACGTCGATCCCGGTTGCGGCGTTCTCAGATCGACTGCGGCGACAGCGTGGCCGGGCGGGCCACTGCCTGCGGGTTCCTGGCGCTTCCGACGGCCGTGCCGAAGGCCTGCAGTCGCGCGGCACAACTGCCGTCGTCGACCTCGCGCATCGTGACGGAGGAACTCAGGATGGGAGCGCGGCCCAGGATGTCGGCGATCTCGGCCGCCGCGTTCGGTGCCCCCTGGCCTCCCATGACCGAGAGCACGGCGATGTCGGGCAGCCTGCCGCGCTGGCGGGCGACGAAGCTGCGCATGGGGCCGGCGAGCCTCAGCATCCAGATCGGCGAGACGAGCACCACTGCGTCGAAGTCGCCGGGAGGAGGGCCGTCGTAGCCGATGGCGGGCTGGCGGCGAAGGATGGAATCGAGCACGCAGCGCAGGCTGCCCATGGCGCCGCTGCGGGGACGCACCTCGGTGACGGTCGCGAGCTGCCAGTTCTGCTGGCTGCACAGGAGTTCCGCGACCCGGCGCGAAGTGCCGGTGTAGGAATAGACGATCACAAGGACGTTGTTCATGGCTGCCTCTGCTGGGTTGATGGCAACCAATGTAGGCAGCGCAGGGCGGCACGGGCTTGCGCTGCATCAAGGGCCGCCCATGGCGTGCCGGCGCGCCGCGGGCCTTCGATCCTTGATGCAGCGCAAGGCCCGGGGCCGGGGGCGCGAGGACCATCGGGGCACCGGGACATATCCCGCCGAAGGAACCATCATGAAAATCCTGCTCGCCGTGGACGGCAGCGACTACACGACCCGCATGCTCTCCTACCTGGCCAGGCACAAGGAGTGGGCGAACGCGGGCCATGCCTTCACGGTCTTCCATGTGGTGCTGCCCGTGCCGCATCGCGCCGCTGCCTTCGCGGGGCCGGAGATCGTGCACGGCTACTACGAGGACGATGCGCGCATCGTGCTCGAACCCGTGCGTGCACTGCTGGCCGGCAGCAGCATCGAGGCGCGCTTCGAGCACCGGATCGGGCACCCCGCGGAGGAGATCGCCGCGTTCGCGCAGAAGGGCCAGTTCGATCTCGTGATCATGGGCTCGCGGGGACATGGCGCCCTGACGAACCTGGTGCTGGGCTCGGTCGCCACCAAGGTGCTGGCTGCGTGCACGGTGCCCGTCCTGCTGGTGCGCTGAATGAGCGCCGCGACCGTCGCGAAAGGCTTGATCGTCGCTGCCGTCGCCGCATTCGTGCTGACGGGCCAGACGAGTGCGTGGTCGCAGGCGCGATCGTGCCTGGAGCGCGGGAGGCCGCAGTCGCAGGCGGTCGATTTCGCGGCGGCCGCGGCGCGGCAGTCGCCCGCGGTGGTGAGCATCATGGTCACGGAAAACGGCGGCGAGCGGCCGGTTGCCGGCGACACGCGGCCCTCGACGCCGTGGGAAAGGGGCTGGGGGCGCGGCTTCGCGTCGGGGTTCATCGTGGACAGAGACGGATACATCCTGACCAGTGCGCATGCGGTGAGCGGCGCCCGGTCGATCTCCATCGCCACCGCCGACCAGCGCCGCTTCGATGCCGAAGTGGTGGGGGCCGACCGTCTCTCCGACGTGGCCCTGCTGAAAGTTGCCGCCACGGGCCTGCCGGTCGTCGTCCTCGGCCGCGGCAGCGAACTGTGCCCGGGCGAGTGGGTCGCAGCGATGGGTGCCCCGTTCGGCTTCGAGCGCAGCGTGACCGCGGGCGTGGTGAGCGCCAATCCGCGCTACGTGCCCGGGGGAAGCGGGGTGCCGCTGATACAGACCGACGTCGCGCTGAATCCAGGCAACTCGGGTGGGCCGCTCTTCGACGAACGGGGTGAGGTGGTGGGCCTGAACTCGATGATCTATTCACCCGGCGGCGGGTACTTCGGCGTGTCGTTCAGCCTGCCCATCGACACGGCGATGCAGGTCGCGGACCAGCTTCGCACGGCCGGGTACGTGAGGCGAGGGCACATCGGCGCGCGCACCCAGCCGCTGACCGCCGAACTGGCGCCGGCCTTCGGCCTCGGCGCCGCGCTGGGCGCGCTGGGCGCGCTGGTGGTGCGGGTCGACGCGGACAGCCCGGCCGCGGAAGCGGGGCTTCGCAGCGGCGACGTGGTGCTGGCCGTCGGGGGCGATGTCGCTATGAGCTACGCCGACATCCAGAATCGCGTGGCGGCAGCGCGCAAGGGCAGCCGGATTGCGCTGAAGATCTGGCGCCACAGGGCTGCGTTGACGGTGCAGGTGGGCGTGGCGGAAAACCAGCCGGACGTCAGGCCTCGGCCGGCCGGGCCTGCCGTCATGCAGGAAACGCGTTTCGGGCTTGAGCTCGCGCAGCGCAAGGGCGTGCTCGGCATCAGCCTGCCGCCGCCCGGGCTCTACGTGCAATCGGTGTCGGGCTCGGCCCAGCTTGCGGGGCTGCGTTACGGCGACATGCTGGTCGCGGTCAACGACGTGGAAGTGGCCGACCTCGCGGACTTCGACGCGGCGATACGGACCGTCCGCGACAGCGACACTGTCGCGCTGCTGGTCGTGCGCGGGTCGGCAAGAAGCTACGTGCCGATCCTTCCGCGCAGCTCGCCGCATGCCCCGATTGCACGGCACGCGAGCGACGGCGCAGTGTCGACCCCCTGAGGCTCTCGCGATGGAAAGATCGATCAGCTGCGGCGTTCTCGTGCTCGATCCGGCGGGCCGACTGCTGCTCTGCCATGCGAGCGACAGCCGGTACTGGGACATCCCCAAGGGCATCCGGGAAGGGCAGGAGCAGGGCGCACAGGCTGCCGTGCGCGAGGCGTTCGAGGAGTGCGGCCTGCGGCTGTTGCCCGCGCAGCTGAGGGAGATCGGACTTCTTCCCTATCGCAGGGGCAAGGATCTCTGGCTCTTTGCGGTGCTGGTGCGTCATTTCGAGGCGAAGTCCTGCGTCTGCTCCAGCTTCTATACGGATCGCCACGGGCGACGGCGTCCCGAGGTGGACGGATTCCGTTGGGCCGCATTCGAACAGTTGCCGCAGCTTTGCGCACCCAGCCTTGTCGCGGTACTGACGCAGGCGCTTTCGCTGGTCGGCATCCACGGGCAGTTGTTGTACGAAGTCGGGCCCGTCGACGCGGCGCCCGGATCACCTCCCGGCCCTTGCGCAATTGATCTTGCGCAAGGCCGCGTACAGCCGCTCATTCAAGAATGACCGCAGGCTCCATCAATTACCTGTCACGAGGCTCCAATGAACATCACGTTGAACACAGCTCTGCAAGTTCTCGGGTTCTGCATCGCGACGCTCCTGGCAACCGGTGTTCTCGTACTGGCAGGTCTGAGCGAGCGCAATGCAGCGCCGGAGAACTCGGCGCCCATCTCACACACACGATGAAAGATCCACGATGAAATCCGATCGTCGCATTTTCATGCTGACGCTTGCAGCGACGGGGGCGGTCGCTTGCGCCTCCAGTTCGTTTGCGCAGGCACTGCTCGATGAAAAGGACCCGCAGGCCGCAGCCCTCGGATATGTCGCAGACTCGGCCAAGGCCGACGCAAGGAAATACCCGAAGCACGACAACGCGCAGCTGTGCAACGGCTGCGCACTCTGGCAATCCAAGCCAACGGAGGCGCAGGGAAATTGCGCGCTGTTCGCGGGGAAACAGGTGAGTGCCAAAGGCTGGTGCAGCGCCTGGGCCAGGAAGGGCTAGCACACGAGCACTCAAGTATGGGCTGCGCACTTGAGCGGGTGCTTCCCTCGGACCGTCGGACTCTCCGAAGCGTTGACTCTTGCTTTCTTCAGCACTTCAAGGCCACAGCGACGAGAAGGGCCGAGCGCCAGCCGAAGAGTTCACCCGGATAAGAAATGCGATCGAAAAGAGTCCGACGGGCCGGCGGAAAGATGGCCCCCTGAAGGTACCAGGGGAGCCATGCGGCCCTCATTCGCCGCCGGTCGTCAGAGGTTCTTGGCGTAGAACGGCGCCAGCTTGCCAACCACGGTGTCCACATACCTGGGAACCCAGTAGGTCTCGATGTGCGTGGCGCCCTCGACCTTGAACAGTTCCTTGCTCTTCGCACCCGTCGCCTTCGCAAACGCTTCCTCGGTCATGTAGAGACTGTCGGCCTTGCTGCCGGCAATCATCAGCAGCGGCTGCTCTATCAGCTCGATCTGGTCGGTCGCGTCCCAACGCATCAGGTCCAGCAGGCTGCTCGTGGTGTACCTGAAGGTGGAGCCGGGATGGGCGTGCGTCCGCCAGTAGTACTCGTAGCCCTGACGGTACATCTCGAAGGGCAGTGCAGCGATCTGCGCATCGGTCATGTCGGCATCGCCTGAGTAAAGAGGCGTTCCCCCTGCCATTTGCCGGGCGCGCGCGTCGGAAGCCTGCCTGAGGCGTTGCTGGATCGTGGCAATTTGCGAATCGGCGAAGCCGTTGCGACGCACACGGCCCGAATTGAACATGCTGAGCGTCGCGACCGACTTGAATCGCTTGTCGGTCTTTGCCGCGGACAGCGAATAGCCGCCACCGCCGCAGATCCCCAGCAGGCCGAGACGTTCGGCATCGACGCCCGGATAGGCGGTGATGAAGTCCGCCATGCCATGGATGTCCTCGATGCGGTTCGCCGGCTTGTCCACCGAACGCGGCTGCCCGCCGCTTCCGCCCTGGTATGCGGCATCGGCGGCAATGGTGACGTAGCCCGACTCCGCCAGCCGCTGCGCATACAGGCCGGCCGTCTGCTCCTTCACGCCGCCGTTCGGGTGCGCGACGACGACAGCGGCGTACTTCTTCTTCGGATCGAAGTTCGCAGGCGTGTAGACGTTGGCGACGATGTCCAGGCCGTCGAGCTTGTACTTCACCGGGTGGATGTTGACCTTGCCGGGTTCGTTGGCCGTGATGGCGCCGTCGTACACCAGCGTGAAGGGATTCTTCCTGTAGTCGGCGGCGACTGCGGAAAGGGGCATGGTCATTGCGGAGACTCCAGCGGTTGCGATCGAGAGGACGAGCGCAGAGGTTCCGAGGAACTCGCGCCTCTTTTCGTCGACGGTTTCGTGATTCATTCAAACTCCAGTTCTTCATGCAGCCTCGCCGCACCGTGCGGCTGGGCAAGAGCAATCAATCCAGCTTCTTCTCGGCCAGAAACTTCGACACCAGTTCGGCAATCTCGACGTTGTTCAGGTCGGACATCAGGAAGTGCGTGTTGCCGCGAACCCCGATCTCCGGGAGATGCACCAGGCGTGCATCGCCACCGTGCCTGTTGACGGCGTCCACCCAGAGCCGTGCCATGGCCAGCCGCACGCGCCAGTTGTCCTGGCCGCGCTCCGGGGTCGGCTCCACGGGGAAGTTGTCGCCGTAGTAGATGACGATGGGAATGCGGGTGAGCTTCTCGAACTCCGCCTGCGACACCGCCTCGGGCGCCAGCGTGCCGGCAGCGCTGGGCATTGCCGGCGGCAATTCGCCCTGCGGAAAGATGAAGCCGCTGCCAGGTTCGAACGCGACGATGGCCTTGACGTTGGGGCTCCTGATCGCCGTCAGCCAGCCTGGCCCACCGCCCTGGGAGTGCGTGAACAGGATCGCCGGGCCGGTCTTCGCGAACAGTGCCGACATGGCGTCGGAAATCACGGCGGCGTCGTAGGGGCCGGTGTTGGGCGTGACCGAGCGGAAGAACTGCTCGAGGGTCTCCGGCTTGCGGTCGAACTGCACGTTGTCGAAGTAGCTCGGCCATTTGCCGATACGGAACTGGTCGAAGAACAGCTGATCGTTGGGCGTCGGCTCGATCGTTGTCGCGATGGTGCTGTTGCCGGCGCGCCCGCGCCGCGGCTGATCGACCAGATACACCGGGAAGCCGCGGCGCAGGAACAAGGTCTGGAATCCCTCGCGGCCGTCCGAGGTGCTCTCCCAGCTGCGTGCCGACTGGAAGGCGCCGTGCAGCATCACGATGGGCAACGCTTTCGGGTTCTGCGGGACTTGATAGAAGGCGTAGAGATGATCGCCGTGGAAGCTCTGGCCCGCGGCAGCCGGCTTGTTGTTGTCGTAGCTGCCGGGAGTCTTCAGGACCGTGCCGCCGACGGCGAAGCTCCCCTGGGCCTGGATCGTCAGCGGGCCCGAGACGTTGCCGCGATGCATGGCACAACCGGTCAGCAGGCACGTCGTGGCGATGCTTGCGCTCAACAGGGTGCGGATGGCGCTCATGTTCCATCCTTCGATGCGGCAGCAAGTGCCTGCACGAGCGCTTCGTTCGCGCGACCGGCGACTTCGGGACCGACCCCGTCGGCCAGCGCTTGTGTCAGTTGCCGCAACTGCGCGGCGCTCAAGCCCACGCGCAGACTCGCCCGCATATGCGAGCGCAACTGCGCCTGCGCGCCCGGAGTTGCAGCGAGCGCGCCGACAGTGGCCAGCTCGCGGCTTTGCCAGTCGAGGTTGTCGCGCTCGAAGATGTCGCCGAACAAGTGAGCTTGCAGGAACTGGTTGATGACGGGCGCGAACTCGAACACGGCGCCCTGAACCGGCCCGCCGGAAATCTCGGTCTGGTTCGCCCGTCCCACCGAGACCAGTTCATTGCCCGCGGCAACCACCCGAGCGGCCTCCCGGCCCTGCGCGTCGTGAATGCCTCGCTGCTTGCGCGTCTCCACGACCTTCAGCAGTTCGCCGAGCGCGTTGAGGCTTCTGGGGAAACCCGCGTAGGCATACAACTGCACCAGAACTTCCTTGGCCTCGCTGAGGGTCAACCCCGCATCCAGGCCGCGATTCAACGCGGCGTTGAGCCTGGGCATGTCGCTGGTTGCAGTGAACGCGGCAATCAGCGGAAGGGCTTGTTGCCTGGCAGACAGCGTTTCGGACCGGGGATATGCACGTGCCGCCGCCCGTGGCGTGTCGCCGGCGGCAGCACCAATACCGGCGCTGGCCAGGGCGGCCCGGTAGTCCTGGTCGGAGACCTTGTCCTGCCAGGTCACCGAGATGCCATCTTCCTTCTCCGCGATGGCGACATGGGTCATCGCGCCGTCGGGGCCGGCACCATGCCAGTGGCGCACATTGGCGGGAATGGTGACGACGTCGCCGGGACGGATGGCCTGGGCGGCTTGCCCCTGCTGCTGCACCATGCCCAGCCCGGCCGTGACGATCAGCGTCTGCCCCAGCGGGTGGGTGTGCCATGCCGTGCGAGACCCCGCCTCGAAGCTCACCGTTGCGCCGCTGGCTCTTCCGGGCGGCAGCGCCTGGAACGGCGAGCTGATGCGCGCGATGCCGGTGAAGTTCTCCGTTGCGCCTGTGGCGACCGGCGAGGACGACGCCCTGCGCACCTCCACGATCGGCGGCGCGACGGCATCGGCGGGAGCCTGCGCTCCGGCGGCAGCTGCCGCGCCGCTGATGGCCATGCAAAGCAGTGATTTCACGAGAGCGCCTCCTGTGGCTGTGGCTGTGATTGAGCGCCGCGGCGCGGCAAGACGATGAAGGCCCAGGACACGAGCAGCGCCAGCCCGAGCAGCAAGGCGCCTGTGTTCATGACCGCTGAAATCCTGTGGGCAAGAGCCGCGGCACTGTCGTGCGCGGCGGGGGGCGCCGCGCTCGCGAAGACGAGCACCAGCAAGCCCAGCCCCAGGGCCCCGCCCAGCTGATGTGCGACGTTGACCATTCCCGATGCCGCACCGGCGTCTTCGGGAGCGACCCCCGCCACGCCTGCAGCGGTCAGCGGTGCCAGCAGCAGGCCCTGGCCCAGGCCGATGAGGAGCATGGGTGGCGCAACGTGCATCCAGTAGCTCGAGTGGGCATCGGCCAGCCCCAGCCACAGCAGGCCAAGGACACCCAGCAGCAAGCCCACGAGAAGCAGCTTCTCGTTGCCGAAGCGCCGGGCCAGCCTGGGAACGGCCATGGCCGAAGCGAAGTTGGGCAGCGTGACGGGCAGGAAAGCGAGGCCTGCCTGCAGGGGCCGCAGGTGCAGCACGCCCTGCAGGAACTGCGTGGAGAAGAACCAGAAGCCGACGGCACCGCCAAGGAAGAGCATGCGGGCGAGATAGGCACCCGCGCGTGCGCGGCTCGCCAGCAGGCGCAGGGGCAGGATCGGCTGGCGGACGCGGCGCTCGATCCACACGAATGCGGCAATCATCAGGACACCGCCGACCAGTGCGGCCTGTGCCCGGGCGTCGGCCCATCCAGCGTCGGCCGCGCGCACCAGCCCGTAGACCAGCGCCGTCATTCCCAGGGTGGAGCTGACCGCTCCGCCCAGGTCGAAACGGCCTGCCTGCCTCGGCGTCTCCGAGATGTGCCGGCAGGCCGCGACGATCAGCAGCAGGCCGATGGGCAGGTTGATGAAGAAGCCGGCGCGCCACGAAACCAGGTCTGCGAACAGGCCTCCCAGCACCAGTCCCAGCGTGGCCCCCACGCCGGCCGCCGCGGCGTACATGGACAGGGCGCGGTTGCGCGCGGGGCCTTCGGCGAAATGCGTCGACAGCAGCGCCAGGGTCGAAGGGGCCAGGACGGCGGCACCGGCGCCCTGGATGGCGCGGGCCGTGAGCAGCCAGGCTGCCGACGGGGCCACGCCGATCGCCAGCGATGCCAGCGTGAACAACGAGAGCCCGACGACGAACATGCGCCGTCGGCCCATGATGTCGCCCGCGCGCGCTCCCAGCAGCAGCAGGCCGCCGAAGGCCAGGGTGTAGGCATTGGTCACCCACGAAAGCTGTGCGGCACTGAAGCCGAGGCTTGCCTGGATGCGAGGCAGGCCCGTGATGACGATGGAGATGTCCACCACGATCATCAGGTAGCTGGCCACGATGATCGCCAGCACGGTGCCGGCCTTCCGGCCCGGCAAAGGGGTGGGGGTGTCGACGACGTTCATGGCCCTTGCTCAGATGTCCAGCTTGCGTTCGGACATCCACTTGACGATGGCCGGATCGCGGTGCGAGAAGAAGCTGCTCGTGTCGGTGTCGAGCGCCCCGATGCGAGCCATGTCGGCGTCGTCGAGCGCGAAGTCGAAGATGGCGATGTTCTCGGCCATGCGTTCCTTGCGCACCGATTTCGCCAGGGCGACGACACCTCTTTGCACCAGCCACCGCAGCACGACCTGCCCGACCGACTTGCCGTACCGCTCGGCGATGGCCAGCAGCGCCTCGTTCTGGAAGAGGCCGTTGCGCCCTTCGGCGAACGGAGCCCAGGCTTCGGCCTGAACGCCGATGTCGTTCATGAAGGGGATGCTTTCCAGCTGCTGCTGGAAAGGGTTCACTTCGATCTGGTTGACTGCCGGCGCGATCTCGTTGAACGCCTTGATGTCCATCAGGCGGTCCGGGTGGAAGTTGCTGACGCCGATGGCGCGCAGCTTGCCGGCACGGCAGGCCTCTTCCATGGCGCGCCATGAACCGTGGACGTCACCGAAGGGCTGGTGGATCAGGTAGAGGTCCAGGTAGTCGAGTTGCAACCGGCGCAGGGACTTCTCGATGGCCTGCCGGGTGCGCTCGTAGCCGGTCTCCTGGACCCAGAGCTTGCTGGTGACGAAGAGCTGTTCGCGCGCGACGCCGCTGGAGCGCAGCCCTTTGCCTACCGCTTCTTCGTTCATGTAGGAGGCGGCGGTGTCGATCAGCCGGTAGCCTGCTTCGATGGCGTCGACGACGCTGCGCTGGCACTCGTCGGCGTCCGCAATCTGGAAGACGCCGTAGCCGACGATGGGCATCCGGAGTCCGTTGTTCAGGGTGACGTGTTGCATGAGTGGCTGCCTTCGATAGTTCGCTGGGTCGAACTTTAGGCAGGCCACTGGCATCTGAATAGTGACATCCGGGTTGATTGATTGGCATCGAAATGATGACAATGCCGCGGAAGAGGAACCCCTTCATGGCGATCAACGAACTTCGGTCCATCACGACCTTCATCAAGGCGGCGGAGCTGGGCAGCCTGCGCAAGGCGGCGCTCGCGCTGGGCATCAGCCCCCAGGCGGCGAGCAAGGCGCTGGCCCAGCTGGAGGCGCATCTGGATGCGCGCCTGTTCCATCGCACGACGCGCGTGATGTCGCTGACCGATGCGGGGCAACGTCTGTTCGAAGACGTGCAGCCCTCGGTGCTGGGAATGCAGCGGGCGCTGCAGACGGCCAGGACCGCGAAGGACGAGTTCGCCGGCCCTCTCCGGATCACGGGGCCGCGCACGACGTTCCAGCCGATTCTCTGGCGTCTGGTGGAGGAGTTCTGCGACCTGCATCCGGGCATACAGCCCGACGTGCTGCTGGAGGACCGGATCGGCAACTGGGTGGAGGACCGTGTCGACGTGGGTTTCCGGCTCGGGCCGTCACCCCATGAAGGGGTCATCGCGCGGCGGCTGTTTCCCGTGCAGTTGCCGATCTGCGGGGCACCGTCGTACTTCCAGCGGCACGGCGTGCCGGACTCCCTGGCTGACCTCGCCTCGCACCGCTGCAGCGCCTATCGGCATCCGAGCACGGGGAAGGTTCTTCCATGGCGCGTGAGGATCGGCGACCAGGCTGTCGACCAGCCCGTCGTGCCGGCGATCTGCAGCAACGACGAGTTGTTCGAACTGCAGGCCGTCCTGGCGGGCAAGGTGCTCGGCCAGCTCGCAGGCGTGACGGCCGCGCCCTATATCCGCTCGGGCCAGCTGGTCCCCGTCCTCGTCGACCACATGCCCAACTACGCCAACTACTTCGTGTACTTCGGCAGCAGGTCTTCGCAGCCGATGCGCGCACGCGCGTTCATCGACCTTGCGGTCCAGCGACTCGGCGATCGCTCGGAGTACGTGCTCACCGAGAGGGAGCTGCAGGCCGGCCGGCGGCGAGCGCGCACCGGCAGGTGATGCCCGAGTTGCATTGCCCTAGGCCGCGAGTCCCAGCGACGGCAGGTTCTCGGCCGCGAAATCCGCGAACAGCTTCGCGCGGGCGAAGCTGCCCCGGGCCGAAGGCCATACCGCGTGAACCGGAGTCTTCGGTGACTCGAACTCCGTCAGCACCAGCTCGACACCGCCGCCGTCGAGCAGATGGCGGATCTGCCACAGCGGCGTGAAGCAGAGTCCCAGGCCGCCGGTGGCCGCCGCATAGAGCGCGGCCGTGTTGTCGGACCTGAAGCGCCCCGACACCTTCACACGCCGCAGCCGGCCTTCGATGGTGAACGGCCAGTTGGCATCGTTGCCGTGCGTCGTGCGCACCAGGCACTGGTGTTCGGCCAGGTCCTCGGGTCGTCGCGGGCGGCCGTGTCGCTCGAAGTAGTCGGTCGCACCGAACACCACGAGCCGCAGCTCGCCGAGCCGCCGCGCCGCCAGTTCGGAGTCGGGCAGTTCGCCGATGCGGATCGCGAGATCGATGTCGCCCTCGATCAGGTCGACGAAGCGGTCGGAGGCGGTGAGCTCCACCTCCATGCCCGGATAGCGCTGCATGAACGCGCCGATCAGCGGCACCACGAAGGCCGGCGCGAACTGCACGGGCGCGGCCACGCGCAGCAGGCCGCGGGGCGCGCTCGACTGGGTGCTCGCATCCTCGGCGGCCGCGTCGAATTCCGCCAGCGCGGCCTGTACGCGCCGGTGGTAGGCCAGGCCTACCTCGGTGGTGGACGACTGCCGCGTGGTCCGCCGGATCAGTTGCACGCCGAGGCTTCGCTCGAGCTCGTTCAGCGAGCGGTTGATGGACTGCACCGAGCGCCCCAGCTGGCGCGCCGCCGCGCTCTGGCTGCCGAGCTCGACGATGGCGACGAAGGCGCGGATGTCCTGAATCTGGTCCATGGATTCTTCCGATCTGGATGAAGGTCTTTGGCGGTGGCCGCGCATTCACGCGCGCCGGGTCCGTTCGTATCTTTGGGACACCGCGGCCCGGTGCCGCTCACTCACTGATTGATCGAGGAATCATCCATGGAAGAACATAGACCCACGGTGCTGGTGGTCGGCGCCACCGGCCGCGTTGCCGGGCTCGTGGTGCCCGAGCTGGCCAGGCGCGGCGCCACGGTGCGCGCACTGGTGCGCGACGAGCGAGGCCGGCAAAAGGCGGTCGACAACGGCGCGGCCGAGGCCGTCGTCGCGGACCTGCGCGATCCGGCGAGCCTGCGTCGCGCGGCTGAAGGCGCGGACGGCGTATTCCACATCGGCCCCGCCTTCCAGCCGGACGAGGCACGGATGGGCTGCAACCTCGTCGCCGCAGCGCAGGAGGCGGGCGTGCGCAAGTTCGTGTTCTCGTCGGTGATCCAGCCGACGCACGGCACGCTCGCGAACCATGCGAGCAAGGTGCCGGTGGAGACCGCGCTGTTCGAATCCGAGCTCGAATACACGCTGCTGCATCCGGCCAACTTCTTCCAGAACCTGCGCGGCGCGTGGCCCGGCATCGTGCGTGACGGCGTCTTCGCCGAGCCCTATCCGGTCGACACGCGGATCGCGCGCGTGGACTACCGCGACGTCGCCGAGGTCGCGGCCATCGCGCTGACCGAAGACCGGCTCGCCTACGGCTCGTTCGAGCTGTGCGCGCCCGGGCGTTTCAACCGCAGGGAGATCGTCGCGATGGCGGGCGAGGCGCTCGGCCGGCCGGTGGCGGCGCGGGAGATCGATTTCGACGACTGGGCCGAGCTGACGCGCCCGCCCTACGACGCGCGCCAGCTGCTGCTGCTGTCGAAGGTGCACGCGCACTATGCGACGCACGGGCTGGGCGGCAACGCCCTCGTGCTCGAGGCCATCCTCGGCCGGCCGCCGCGCACGCTGGCGCAATACATCGGCGAGCTGGCCGCATCATGAGCCGCAACATCGGAAAGCTGCCCGCGCGCTACGCGGCCATCGTCATGCCGCTGCTGCTGTCGATCTTCATGTCGTGCATCGTGGCCGGCATCGCCACGCTCAGGAGCATGGGCTTCGCCGAGGGGCTGCTGCGGATGTGGATGTCGACCTGGGGCGTCTCGTGGCTGGTCGCGTTTCCGTCGCTGCTGGTGGTGCTGCCGGTCGTGCGCCGCATCGTCGCGGCGACGGTGCAGAGCCCGCCGCGTTGAGGAGACGCCGTGAGCCGTGGCGCGTCTTTCGTGCGATCGGCCCGGTCCTTCGACCGTTCAAAGTCTGGAAAGCGGAAGCTCGACGTCGGCGAGCTGCAGCGGGTCGACGCCGGTGCCGCGCTCGATCAGCCGCCGCGCAAAGCGCAGGTCGCGCGCCGAGTTCGGCCCGAGCGCGGCGGCCACCTTGTCGCCGTCGAGGAAGAACATGACGAAGCTGTCGCTCTCCGGGTTGCCGCGCACCACCGTCTGGTGCCGCGGCGCCGGCATGCCGAATATCTGGAGGTTGATGCCGTACTGGTCGGACCAGAACCACGGGAGCGGCTGGTGGTTCACCTCGATGCCGAGGGCGGAGCGCGCGGCCGCCATGCCTTGCTCCTGGGCGTTCTGCCACGATTCCAGCCGCATCCGGCGCCCGGCGCGCTCGCAATGCCAGACAGCCACGTCGCCCGCTGCAAGGATGTCGGGGTCGGAAGACCGGCACCGCGAATCGACCACGATGCCGCCCTCGCACGCGAGGCCCGCTTCTCGCGCCAGCTCGTCGTTGGCGACCAGGCCGATGCCGGCCAGCACCACGTCGCAGGCAAGCGTTCGCCCATCGTTCAGCGTCGCCTTCAGGCTCTCGCCATCCGCTCCTTGCTCCAGCCGCTCGATGCCCGTACCCAGCTCGACGCGAACGCCGTGCGAGGCATGGAGCCGCAGCAGGTAGCCGGAGATTTCCGGCGGCACGGTGCGCTCGCACAGCCGTTCCATGGCCTCCGCAACCGTGACGTCGAGTCCTTTCCCGCGGGCGGTCGCCGCGACTTCCAGGCCGATCCACCCTCCGCCGATGACCAGCAGCCGCTTGCCGGCGACGAGCGCCGCACCCAGCGCGGCGGCATCGTCGATGCTTCGCAGCGTGAACACGCCGGGCAGGTCCGCGCCCGGAATGGCCAGCCGCCGTGCCCGGCCGCCGGTGCACAGGATCAGCTTGTCGTAGCGGACGGGCTCGCCGTGGCTCAGGTGCAGCTGCTTCGTTGTCCGGTCGATGCGCGTCGCGCTCACGCCGGGGCGCCAGTCGACGTTCAGCGCATCGAAGGCTTCGGGCTTCTGCAGGCGCGTGGTCTCGGCAGGGGCTTCTCCGGCGAGCACCGACTTCGACAGAGGAGGGCGTTCGTACGGGCGATGGCTTTCGTCGCCGATCAGCACGATCCTGCCGCCGAAGCCCTCGGCGCGCAGCGTCTGCGCCGCCCATCCGCCGGCCTGGCCGGCGCCGACGATCGCGATCGTGCCGTCTTGCTTGCTCATGGCTTCTCCGCGGCAGCTCAGCCCAGCGAGAGAAACACCCGCCCGCCCTCGATCTTCACGGGGTAGGAGCGGATCGCCTCGGTCACCGGCGCGCAGGTGGACGCGCCGTTGCGCACGTCGAACCTGCCCTGGTGCAGCGGGCACTCGATCTCGTGGCCTTCGAGAAAGCCTTCGCACAGGCGGGCGTGGCCGTGCGTGCAGATGTTGTCGGTCGCGTAGATGCTGCCGTCCACGTTGTAGAGGGCCAGGTCGCGGCCTTCGACGACCAGGCCGATGACGTCGTCGGCGGGCACGTCGTCGAAGTTCGCGGCATCCGTCCAGCCGGTGTTGGATCCATCGCTCATGGTTTTTCTCTTCGCTTCACAGGGGGTAGATGACGGAGTTGGGGATCATCTCGCTGTCGTAGATGACCTGGCGCGAGGCGAACTTCAGGCCCTGTTCGGTGCGCACGACAACGTCGATGTAGCGGCCCACGCTGAACACCGTCGAGAGTTCAGAGAGCTTGGTGCGGAAGACGGCGTAGTTGGCCTCCGACTCGATGCGGCCCGCCTCGACCTTCCGCACCACCGGCGAGCCCACGACGTGGCGCTGGTAGTAGGGGTCGTGGAACAGGGTCTCGCGGATGCCGTAGACGCGGTCCTTCAGCATGCCCTTGCTCTCGAACGAAAGCGTGGCGAGCGGAAAGCCGCGCTCGTGGTTCTCGCGCGGCTGCAGGCGGTAGCTGCAATCCTCGGTGAAGAACTCGGGCCAGAGCTCCCACTGGCTGGAGCTCACCGCATGGGCGTAGCTGGCGTAGAGCTGCGAGAGCTCTAAGTAGTCCTGGAAGTCCATCTCAAGCCTCCATCACCTTGCGCCAGTACTCGTACATGCCGCGGATCAGCGTCTCGGTGACCATGTGGTCCGTGTCGCCGACCTCGCGTCCGCCGAGTTCGGCCAGCGTGCGGTGGAAGGGCTTCTGCTCGAAGCCCTTCTGCGAGAGCTCGATCACCTCGCCGTCGTCGGCCGAGACGAAGCCCGCGGGGCCGAAGAGATTGGCCTGCCGCAGCCGGCGCTGCGTCATGGCCTCGGTGTCGTCCTCGAAGCCGAAGTGCGTCCACACGAAGTCGAAGGCGCCGGGGCCGCTGGGCTGGATGTGGCGCGTCGAGACGCTGTTGACCTGCTGCTGCAGGATCACGCTGGGAAAGAGCGTCATCATCACCGCCGTCGGGCCGCCCCACCAGGGCTCGGGCACGATGTCGAGGAAGCGGTCGTCGTTGAGCTTCATGCTCTCCTTGAAGCTCGACACCTGGGTCACCTGGTCGGCCTTGCCGCTCGCGCCGCGCGTGGAGATCATGGCGGCGTGCCGGTGGTGCCGGTCCATCTTCAGCTCCGACTTGTTGTCCGCGCGCCAGAGCCCGAAGGTCACGAACCAGGTGTGCAGCAGGCCGGGGTGGTACGGGTCCTTGATGTTCTCCTGCATGAGCTTCCAGTTGCCCGGAATGCGCTGGCGGTTGTAGCCGAGGATGGTGAGCTTGCGGCCGTTGAAGAGCCGGTCGAAGTAGCCCAGGATCTCGGGCCCCATGAAGTCCTCGAGCGATTCGACCTCGGGGTCGAAGGAGGCGAAGACCACGCCGCCGCGCCTGGCCACCTTGAGCTTGTTGAGGCCATGGTCGGCGGTCTTGAAGTCGGCGGGCATGCCGCCATTGACCTTGCCGTCCTGCTTCACGCCGCGGCGGAAGGGCACGCCCTGCAGGTCGCCCGTGAGCGTGTAGTTCCACTGGTGATAGGGGCAGGTGAAGCCGCCGTCCTTGCGGTTGCCGTGCCGCTCGCGGCAGAACTGCATGCCGCGATGGGCGCATACGTTCTCGACGACGCTGATGGAGTCTTCCGCGTCGCGCACCATGATCACCGAGCGCTCGCCGACCACGGTCCGCTTGAAGTCGCCGACCTGCGGAATCTCGGCCTCGAGGCCGACGTAGCTCCAGTGCTTGCGGTAGAAGAAGCGCTCCAGCTCCTGGCGGTGCTGGTCGGCCTCTGTGTAGGCCATGAAGGGAATGCGGCTGGTGCCCTGGCTTTCCCAATGGATCTTCCGGGGGAAGACCGCCGATGTGTCGTCCATGTTCTTGTCTCCTGTGCCGCCCGTGGAGGGCTGCGTCTCGTGGGTGCATCGATGATCCCCATTCGAACGCCATCGCTCAATAGAATGTGATCAATAGTTCATATTGATTTCAAGAATGTGAGACGACGCGCATGGAGCTCAAGGACATCGATCTCAACCTGCTGGTCATCTTCCAGCAGCTGCTCGTCGACCGCAGGGTGTCCAAGGTGGCGAGCAGCCTCGGCCTTTCGCAGCCGGGCGTGAGCAACGCGCTGGCGCGCCTGCGCAAGCTCACCGACGATCCGCTCTTCCTGCGCACGCCCAACGGCATGGAGCCCACGCCCTACGCGCAGCAGCTCGCCGAGCCCACGGCGCGCGCGCTGCAGGTGATCCATGCGGCGATCAACAGCAAGGCCTCGTTCGACCCGGCCACATCGAAGCGCGCATTCACCGTCGGCATGACGGACATCGGCGAGATCTACTTCCTGCCCAGGCTGATGAAGGAGATCGCGAGGGTCGCGCCCAACGTATCGCTGAGCACCGTGCGCAACACCGCGGTCAACCTGCAGGACGAGATGGAGGCGGGCCACGTCAACCTGGCGATCGGCCTGCTGCCGCAGCTGAAGGCGGGGTACTTCCAGCGCAGGCTGTTCCGGCAGCACTACGTGTGCATGTTCAGGCGCGACCATCCGCTCGACGGCAGGAAGAAGGTTTCGCTCGACGACTTCTCCGCCGCCGACCACGTCGTGGTGGTCTCGGACGGAACGGGCCACGGCAAGGCCGACGAATTCCTCGACCGCAAGAAGATCATGCGCAAGGTGGTGCTGACCGTGCCGCACTACGTGGCCGTGGGGCACATCCTGCACGACTCCGACCTTGTCGCGACCGTGCCCGAGAGACTCGCGCAGGCACTGGCGAGGCCGTTCGAACTTTCCTATGTGCGCCACCCGGCGAAGCTGCCGGAGATCGCGATCAACCTGTTCTGGCACGGCCGCTTCCACAAGGACCCCGCTATCGCGTGGCTGCGCTCGCTGATCATCGGGATCTACGGCGAGGGCGGCCCGGCCTAGTGGGCCGGTCGGCTACTGCCGGGGAATCAGGGGCGACGAAGGCGCTACCGGCGGCGGGCGCTGCGGATAGACCGAGGTGCCGAAGGTGTTGCCCATGCGATGGCCGGTCGCCGCGCGGTTGAAGAGGCCCAGTTCGTTGGAAGGCCGCTGCACGATCGCCTCCGATGCAAGGCCCGGCTGCACCGCGTCCGGCGCGCGCGCGGATGCGGGAGGACGCAGCTTCTCCGTCAGGCAGTCGTAGGAGGGCGTGCGCTCGCCGTTGACGGTCACTTCCACGCAGGGTCGGGCTTGGGTGGTAGGCGCATCGGTCTCTTGCGCGGATGCGCCCAGACAGCATCCGAGCAGGAGCACGGCGGCGATGCCCGGAAGACGAAAAGCCATGCGTGTATCTCCTGCTTCCAATTCATTGCTCGCGGCGAGCCACGCAGTCTAGGTATCGCACAAGTCGATGGGAAGACCCGTTCTCGGGAACACGGCTTTCATCCTGCGGAGGTCCTTCTTCTTAAGCGCGAAGAAACGGCCGGATCGTTCGCGGTGCCGATTTCTTGATGAAGTTTTTGTGACAAACCGACAGTCGCTGCGCGTGCCGTGCGTCTAGGAAAGGTACGCCGCAGCGACACGAAGGCTCTCTGTTCATGAGCGCGCTGTCTTGTGCGCTTCACCCATGAGAACAGAGCTGCAAATGCACGAAACGAAGAAGAAAGGCCGCCAGAAACATCACCGCCGCAGTTCCGCGTGGCTGGCGGTGTTCGCGATGACTGCGCAAGGCGCTGCCTTCGCCCAGGCATCCGGACCCGCGCCTCAACCTGCACCCGCCGTCGCACCGTCGGCGGAAGCGGCCGAGCCGGCGCGCAAGGTCGACATCAGCGAATACATCGTGCGCGGCAACACCGTGCTCGACGCGCGCGCCATCGAGAAGGCCGTCACGCCCTTCCTCGGTCCGGACCGCACGCTGAAGGACGTGGAAGGCGCGCGCGACGCGCTGCTCGCGGCCTACCAGGCGGCGGGCTATCAATCGGTGTATGTCGACCTGCCCGAACAGCAGGTCACGCAGGGCGTGGTGTTCCTGCGGGTCAACGAGACACGCGTGGGCCGCGTGCGCGTGGTGGGCGCCGAGTACAACTCGCCGCTCGAGGTGCGCGACCAGGTGCCCGCGTTGAAGGAAGGCGGCGTTCCCAACTTCAACCAGGCGCAGTCCGAACTCGCCGCGCTCAACCGCGGACCGAAGCGGCAGGTGATGCCGCTGGTGCGCCAGGGCGCGATGCCGGGCACCATGGACGTCGACCTGAAGGTCGAGGACTCCAGCCCCTGGCGCGCGAGCGCCGGCCTCAACAACGACTACAGCGCCGACACGCGCAAGCTGCGCGCCAGCTTCTCTCTCGGCCACGACAACCTCTGGCAGCTGGGCCACAGCGCCTCCATCAGCTTCTTCGGCGCGCCGCAGGACCTGAGCCAGACGAAGGTGATCTCGGCCAGCTACGCGATGCCGGTACGCGGCACGAACTGGAGCCTCGAGGCCAACGCCTTCTCGTCCGACAGCAACGTGGCCACCGTGGGCGGCACCGACGTGCTCGGCAAGGGCCATTCCTTCGGCGTGAAGGCGACCTACACCGTGCCCAACGCCGGCGACTGGTGGCATGCCTTCAGCATCGGCATCGACTTCAAGAACAACAAGGAAGCGCTGACGCTCAAGGGCAGCGGCGACACGGTGCCGCTCAAGTACGCGCCGATCACGCTCTCTTACTCGGGCTTCCGCCAGTCGGAGAAGAGCCAGTACGGCATCGGCATCTCGCTGGTGGTGGGCACGAGCAGTTCGTTCAAGTACGGCAGCGACTGGGCCGCCTTCGACTACAAGCGTTACAAGTCCTCGCCCAGCTTCATGGTGCTGAAGACCGACCTCAACGGCACGCACACCTTCGACGGCGGCTCGCAGCTCGCCTTCCGCTTCAACGGGCAGATGACCGATTCGCCGCTGGTGTCCAGCGAGCAGATCGCAGGCGGCGGCATGAACTCGGTGCGCGGGTATCTCTCGGCCGAGGCCACCGGCGACTACGGCGTGGTGGGCTCGGTCGAGCTGCGCAGCAAGCCGCTCACCTTCCTCGGCAGCGCGGTCGAGAACTGGCGCGTGTACGCCTTCGCCGATGCGGCCCGCCTGCGCCTGAAGAGCCCGCTGCCCGAGCAGGAAGACCGCTTCTCGCTGTACTCGATCGGCGTGGGCACCACCTTCAAGGTCGGCCAGTACTTCGCGGGGCGCGTCGACATCGGCTACCCGCTCACCGACGGTCCGCGCACGAAGAAGCACGACACGCGCGTGAATTTCAGCCTCACCGCGAACTACTGATCCACGCCGCACCCATTTCTTTTCACGAGTTTCCGGAGAACCCTGTCATGCGACGCATCCTTTTCATCGCGCTCACGCTGGCGAGCACGCTCTTGCCGGGCCTGGCCCATGCCTGGTGGCAGGCCGAGTGGGCCTATCGCAAGCCCATCACCATCGATGCCGGGCCGCAGGCCGGCGCCATCGGCAGCGATGCCGGCCGCATGCCGGTGCTGGTGCGCCTGCACACGGGCAACTTCAAGTTCGAAGGCGTGAGCGAGACGGGGGCCGACCTGCGCTTCGTCGCCGCCGACGACAAGACGGTGCTCAACCACCAGATCGAGCAGTTCGATCCGCTGCTGGGCATGGCGCTGGTCTGGGTCGACGTGCCCAACGTCTCGGCCGGCACGCCGCAGAAGCTGTGGATGTACTACGGCAACCCCAAGGCCCCGGCCTCGGGCAACGGCCAGCGCACCTTCGATCCTGACTACACGCTGGTCTATCACTTCGCCGAAGGCGCGGTGCCGCCGCGCGACACCACCGCCTACGGCAACAACGGCCAGACCGCGGCTGTGCCGGTGGAAGGCACGGTCATCGGCAAGGGCGCGCAGCTCGGCGCCGCCGCGCTGATGCTGCCTGCCACGCCCTCGCTCGCGGTGCAGGCCGGCGGTGCGCTCACTTTCTCCGCATGGATCAGGCCCGACCAGCTCGGCGCGCGCCAGGCGGTCTACACGCGCCGCGACGCGACCGGCGAGCTGGTGGTGGGCATCGACCAGGGCGTGCCCTTCGTGCAGGTCAACGGCCAGCGCAGCGCGCCGGGCCAGCCGGTGCAGGCGGGGCAGTGGTCGCACCTCGCGGTGAAGGCAGAGCGCGAGAGCGTGGCGCTCTTCGTGGGTGGCCGCCGCGCCGCGTCGGTGGCGGCGAAGCTGCCGGCGCTGAATACGGCGGCGGCGCTCGGTGCCGACGCGCCGGCCGTCGCATCCGGCGCACAGAGTGCACAAGCCACCGCCTTTGCGCCCTTCACCGGCGCCATCGACGAGGTACGCCTGTCGAAGGTGGCGCGCGCCGACGCGCTGCTGCTGGCCGACGCGGTCTCGCAGGGCGCCGAGTCGCGCCTCACGGCATTCGGTGCCGACGAGCAGCAGGCCGGCAAGAGCCACTTCGGCTTCATCCTCGCCGCGATGCCGCTGGACGCCTGGGTGGTCGTGGGCGTGCTGGGGCTGATGATGGTGCTGTCGTGGGCCATCATGATCGGCAAGGGCCGCAGCTACGGCGCCACCGAGCGCGCCAACGAGATCTTCATCGAGCACTTCCGCGAGGCCGCGGGCGCGCCGCTCGACCGGCTGGCGGTGAACAACACCGTGCCGCAGGAGGTGCGCGCCGACTCGTCGCTGTGGCGCCTGTACGAGGTGGCCATCGAGGAGATGCGCCGCCGCCATGACCGCGGCTACGACCTGAACGCGGTTTCGAGCGCCACCATCGGCGCCATCCGCGCCGCCATGGACGGCGTGATGGTGCGCGAGACCGAGCGCATGTCCAAGCGCATGAACTGGCTTTCGACCACCATCGAGGGCGCGCCCTACGTGGGCCTCTTCGGCACGGTGATCGGCATCATGCTGGTGTTCGTCGTGGCGGCCATGGCCGGCGCTGTGGACATCAACTCGGTGGCCCCCGGCATGGCGGCAGCGCTGCTGTGTACGGCGGCAGGCCTGGGCGTCGCGATCCCGGCGCTGTTCGGCTACAACTGGCTCGCCTCGCGCTCCGACGCCATCGGCGCCGACATGGCGGTGTTCGTGGACGAGTTCGTCACGCGCCTTGCCGAAGAGCAGGGCGAAGGCCGCGCGGTGGCGCAGGTCGTGGCCCTGCGCGCCTGAGGGAGCCGAGACGCCATGGCAAACCCCGCAGCCAGGTTCGGCGCGCGCAAGCGCACGGGCGGCATCAACATCACGCCCTTCGTGGACGTGCTGCTGGTGGTGCTGGTGATCTTCATCCTCACCAGCAACGCCAGCATTCCGGGCATCAAGGTCGACCTGCCCAAGGCCAGCGCTTCCGTGGCGCTGGAAAAGCCCAAGACCAAGGCCATCACCATCGACAACGCGGGCAACGTGTTCCTCGATGCCTATCCGGTCACGCTGCCGGAGCTCGAGGAGCGCCTGCGCACCGAGAAGGCTCTGTCGCCCGACTTTCCCGTGATCGTGCGCGGCGACGCCAGCGTGCAGTACGCGAAGGTGGTCGACGTGCTCGACCTGCTGCGCCGCATCGAGCTGAACCAGATCGGCCTCGTGACCGGCAAGCAGAAGTGAGGGCCGCAGCGTGAACCCTCGCAACCCGACTTCCGCCGCCGGCGCGCGTCGCACGGGCGGGCAGGCTGGGCTGTGGCGCCGCTGGGGTGGCTGGGTCATCGGCCTGGGGCTTGCTGTCGCGCTCGTGGCGCTGGTGTGGCATCTGCTGAGCGACACCGCGAGCACGAGGCGCGTGGTGGCCGACGCGCCGATGCTGATGCTGCCGCCCCCACCGCCGCCGCCCCCACCGCCCGAGCCCGAGAAGCTGCCCGAGCCCGAGCCGGAAAAGATCAAGCCGGTGGCCGAGCCCGAGCCCAAGCCCGTCGAGCCGCTGGAGCCGCCCAAGGACGACACGCCGCCCAGTCCCTCGAAGGACCTCGGCGACCCCGTGACCATGGACAGCGCCGCGCAGGCCGGCAACGACGCCTTCGGCATCCAGGCCGGCAGCGGCGGCGGCATGAGCGGCACCGGCGCGGGCGGCGGCCTCGGCAGCGGCTCGTATGCGCGCTATGTGTCGAGCCTGCTGCAGCAGGCGCTGTCGCGCGATGCGCGCACGCGCCAACTGGTGTTCGACGACATCCAGATCGACCTGTGGCTCGGCGCCGACGGCTCGACCACGCGGGCGCAGCTGGTGCGCGGCACCGGCACGCCCGACATCGACGAGGCGGTTCTCGCGCTGATCCGCGGCCTGGACCGCGTCGACGAGAAGCCGCCCGCGTCGCTGCGATTCCCGATGCGCGTGTCCATGAGAGGGCGCCGGCCATGAGCGCCCCGACGAGCGCCCCGACTCCTGTCCCATTCAATCCTGCGAACAAAGCGATGAACCAACTTCAACGACACATCCCGATCCTGCGCCGGTGCGCGCTCGCGGCGGCCGTGGCCTCCGCGTTCGCCCTGTCGGCAGGCCATGCCTCGGCACAGGCCGCGGCAGCCGCACCTTCCGAGACCGCCATGGTCAAGCTGATCCGTGGCCTGATCCAGAGCGGCACGCTCGCCAAGGACGTGGGCGAGGCCCTGCTCGCGCAGGCCCAGACCGAGGCCCTGGCCGCGCAGCAGGCGCAGCAGCGCCTGGCGGCGGCCTCCACCGCCGCGTCGGCCAGCGTGGCCGGCGGCGTGCGGCTCGAGGCGGGCGACGTGCGCGTGCCCTATATCTCGCAGACCGTGCGCGACCAGATTCGCGACGAGGTCAAGGCGCAGGTCATGGCACAGGCGAAGGACGAAGGCTGGGCCGCGCCCAACGAAACGCCCGAGTGGAGCAAGCGCATCCGCGTGGAAGGCGACGTGCGCGTGCGCAACGAGTCGCGCGGCTACGCGGGCAACAACAGCAACATCGAGACCAACTGGAGCGAGTTCAACAAGGGCGCGGGCTACGACATCAACCAGAACACCAACCTCGCGCTGCCGCCGCTGCTGAACACCCGCCAGGACCGCCGCAACCTGTTCCGCGCCCGCGCGCGGCTGGGCGTGTTCGCCGACCTCAGCGAGAACACCAAGGCCGGCGTGCGCTTGGCTTCGGGCAGCGACGAGAGCCCGGTCTCGACCACCCAGACGCTGGGCGGCGGCCTCGGCAAGAAGAGCGTGTGGCTCGACCAGATGTGGATCTCGCACAAGCCGGTGGACTGGCTCACGGTGACGGCGGGCCGCTTCGGCAACCCGTTCATGTCGACCGACATACTGTTCTCGAACGACCTGAACTTCGACGGCATCGCCGCGCAGTTCGAGAAGAAGCTGGCCTCCAACCGCGACCTGACGCTCTTCGGCACGCTGGGCCTGATTCCGCTCGAGTACAACTCCGACAACTCGCCCAGCCGCAGCCAGAACAAGATGAAGAGCGAGAACAAGTGGCTGCTCGGCGCGCAGGCCGGCGCCGAGTGGAAGATCGACGAGGACAACCGCCTGCGCGGCGCATTGGCCTACTACAACTTCCGCAACATCACGGGCCAGATCTCGCAGCCCTGCGCGCTGTACTCGGGCGACGACGGCTGCAGCACCGACTGGTCGCGTCCGGCCTTCATGCAGAAGGGCAACACGCTCATGCTGCTGCGCGACATCAAGCTCGACCCGCTCAACCCGGCCGGCACGCCGCAGCCGCAGTACGTGGGTCTGGCCTCGAAGTTCCGCCTGATCGACCTGAACCTGCGCTGGGACACCAAGGTGGCGGGCAACAACCTGCGGCTGGACGCCAACTACGTGCGCAACACCGCCTACAGCGCCACCGACATCTGGAACCGCGCCGGCGTGCGCAGCATGATCGTCAACAACTTCGGCGCCACCGGCGGCACCACCAAGGCCGACTTCAAGAGCGGCGGCAACGCCTACATGCTGCAGGCCACCTACGGCAAGCCGGCGCCGGCCAACCGCGGCGACTGGAACGTGCTGGCGGGCTACAAGCGCATCGAGCCCGACGCCATGCCCGACGGCTACAACGACTCGACCTTCCACGGCGGCGGCACCAACGCGCGCGGCTACTTCCTGGGCGGCTCGTATGCGATCGACAAGAACATGTGGTTCACCGGCCGCTGGATCTCGACCAAGGAGGTCTACGGGCCGCCGCAGTCGATCGACACGCTGCAGCTCGAATTCAATGCGCGCTTCTGATGCGCGTGCCTGACCGGAAGAACGAAGAGAAGGAGCACGCCGTGTCCAGAAAAATCTTCCCGGCGCTGCTGCTGGCCTCGCTGGCCGCCATGGCCGGAACCACCCACGCGCAGCAGCCACCGGGCGGCCAGACCATGGAGGAGCGGCTGCGCGCGCAGCTGCGCGCGACCACCACGCAGCTGCAGCAGGTGCAGAACGAGCTGGCCGCGCTGAAGGCCGGGCAGCAGCCGGCGATGGCGCAAGCCGCGCCCGCGAAGCCCGAGCTCGACGTGCTGAAGAAGGAGCTCTCGCAGACCCAGGCGCAGCTCGCCGCCGAGCGCCAGGCACGCGAGGCAGCCAGCGCCGGCAGCCAGCAGTTGCGCCAGCAGGCGCAGGCGGCATCCGACAAGGCCACCGCGCAGGTCGCGCAATACCGCAACGCCTACGACGAGCTGCTGAAGATGGCGCGCACCTCGGAAGCCGAGCGCCAGCGGCTTGCGACCGAAGCCGCCACGCACCGTACCGCGATCACGCAGTGCGAGGCCAAGAACGCGCAGCTCTACGCGGTGGGGCAGGAGATCCTGGGCGCCTACGAGACGATGGACGTGGGCACCGTGCTCGCCTCGCGCCAGCCCTTCGCGGCGCAGAGCCGCGTCAAGTACGAGCAGATCGCGCAGCAGTACGGCGACAGGCTGTACGAGAGCAAGTTCGACGTGCGCGCCGTCGCGGCACCTGCACCCGCACCCGCTGCTGCCGCCGCCAGCGCACCGGCGGCCGGGGATAAGGAGCGCAGGCAATGAGGAGGCGCCTCAAGTCGTCGTCGGCCGCGCTGGTGCTGCTGGCTTCCTCGGTCGGCATCGCGGGCGCGCAGGCCCCCGTGCCCGCCCCCGTCGTGGCACGCCTTGGAGAAATCACCGTGGGTCAGGACGAAGTCGAGAAGCTGCTGCAGGCCCTGCCCGAGGGCGAGCGCGCCGCCGTCAGGGCCGACCGTGCGACGCTCGACGGTTGGCTGCGCGACCGCCTGCTGGGCGAGGCGGTGCTGCGCGACGCCCGCGCCAAGGGCTGGAGCGAGCGGCCCGAGGTCAAGGCGCAGGTCGATGCCGCCGCGCGCGAGATCGCCGCGCGCATCGTGAGCACGAGCTACCTGGAGTCGGTGAGCCGGGTGCCGGCGGACTATCCGCCGGACGCCGACATGCAGGCCGCCTACGAACAGGGCAAGGCCAACTTCAACCTGCCCGCCGCATACCGCGTGGCGCAGATATTCCTGGCCACGCCCGACCGCGACGTGGCCGCCATCGCCAGGGTGCGCGGCGAGGCCGGCAGGCTGGCCCGCCAGGCGCGCACCGGCGACTTCGCGGCCGTCGCGCGCGCCAGCTCGCAGGACAGGCGCAGCGCGGAGCGCGGGGGCGAAGTCGACACGCTGCCGCTCGCGCGCATCGTGCCGGAGCTGCGCGACACCGTCGCACGGCTGAAGCCCGGGCAGGTCAGCGATCCGGTACAGGCCGAGGCGGGCTTTCACGTCGTGAAGCTGCTCGAAGTGCGGCCCGGGCGCAGCGCCACCTTCGAGGAGATGAAGCCCAGGCTGCGCACCGCGTTGCGCCAGCAGCGGCAGCAGCAGCTCCTGCAGGCCTACCTCGCGCAGATCGCGCCGGGCACGACGCTGAGCATCGACGGTGCCGCGCTCGAAGCGGCGCTGAAGAAGACCAACTGAGCGCCTGCGTGCGCCCGAACGAATCCATTCACCACAAGAGCAAGCAGGGGTCACCCATGAACCAAACAGCGAACAACAACAACGAAACCGCGGACAGTGCGATGGCACCGGGCGCCGATCTGCTGGACGCCGTCACGCCCGAACAGGTGTCGGACGCCATCAAGGCGGCCGGCGGCGCCGTGACCGCCATCGAGCAGGACGGCGTAGTGCGCCTTCACAGCGCGAGCCACGGCATCGGGTTCCAGGTGCTGTGGGGCAACCCCGTCACCACCACCCAGTACACCGACTTCACCCTGAGCTGCCCGCTGCACGTGCAGGGCGGCACCCTGCCCGATGCCGTGCTGGCCTCGTGGCATCGCACCAAGCGCTTCGCGCGCGTGGCCCAGCACGGCGACTTCGTCGTGCTCGAGATGGACGTGGTGGTCGCGGGCGGCGTGAGCCCGGCATACCTCGTGTTCGCCGTGCGGCTGTGGATGCAGATGATGGGCGAGTTCTTCCTGCACCTGCGCAACTACGGCCCCGCCGGGGCGGCGCGCGGCGATGCGGCGAATGCCGCCGCCACCGCAGGCGCGCAGGATCCGGCGGCCGCCTGAGCATGGCCGGCACGCAGCAGCGGCAACAGCAGCGAAGCGGCGCGATGTCGGCAGGCACCACGCGGAACCCGCCGTCCGACCTGCACGATTCGCCGACGGCCCGCGCCATCCGCGCGACGGCCCGCCAGGCGCAACGCACGCACCGTGCCGAGACCGTGCGCGTGCGCCAGCGCGCGGCGCTGCTCGCGCTGCTGGCGAAGACCATGGCCGAGCTGCATATCTCGATGGCCGAGCTCAATGCCGCGCGCCGCGCGCTGTCGCGCTGGAAATCGCCGCAGGAGCCCGACGACTCCTGAGCGGGGAGCCTGCCGCGGCGAGCGAACTCCCGAGAATTTTCAATCGGACTGACACGCACCGCTGCCACGATGAACGGGTTCACCGCCTTCGATGTTTCCTGTTCCTGGAGTGAAAGATGGCCGCACGTTCAACCCCTTGTCGCGCAGGTCGTCGATCCCTGGTGCGGCGCGGCTTCACTCTCATCGAACTGATGGTGGTGCTCGTCATCATCGGCGTGCTCGCCGCGCTCATCGTGCCCAGCCTGATGGACCGCCCCGACCAGGCACGCGCCACCGCGGCCCGGCAGGACGTGGCCGCGATCATGCAGGCGCTGAAGCTCTACCGCCTCGACAACGGCGCCTACCCGAGTTCCACGCAAGGCCTGCGCGCGCTGGTCGAGAAGCCCGCCACCGGCAAGGTGCCCGCCAACTGGCGCACCTACCTCGAGCGCCTGCCGGCCGACCCGTGGGGCAACCCCTACCAGTACCTCAACCCCGGAACCAACGGCGAGATCGACGTGTTCTCCATGGGCGCCGACGGCGAGCCCGGTGGAGAGAAGGCCAATGCCGACATAGGCTCCTGGTAGAGCCGGGTGGCTGGCGTGGCGATGGGCATCGGAGCAGGCAACGGCCGCCGGGCGCGGCAGCGCGGCATGGCGGTGGTCAGCGCGCTGCTGATCGTCGCGGTGATCGCGCTGCTGGCCGCGAGCCTGCTGGGGCGGCAGTCGTCGTTCATCCGGACCACGCAGGGAGACCAGCTGCGCGTGCAGGCGCGCTGGCTGCTGCGAGGGGAAATCGGCGAGGCCCAGCGCGTGCTGCGCGCGGATGCGCTGCGCGAGCCCACCACGCGGCTCGACGGGTTGTGGACACAGCCGTTCTCGCGCGCCGCCTCGGGCCAGGTGGCCGGCGACGGCGGACGCCTCGTCAGCGAAATCGCCGACGAACAGGGCAAGTTCAACCTGCGCAATCTCGTCGACCAGTCGGGCGTGGACCCCGACGAGGCGGAGGTGTTCGCCAGGCTCTGCGCCACTGTAGGCGTGCCGCGGGCGCAGGCCGGCGCCATCATGCGGCGCGTGATCGTCAGCCTGGGCGATGCGCAGCAGCCGGGGACAGGCGCCGTATCCGACGAAGTCCGCGCGCGCGCCAGGCGGCTGGCCGAGAGCCTGGGCCTGCCGCAGGAGCTGCCGCGCAACGCGCAGGCGCCCCGCCTGCGCGCGCTGGAAGACCTGTTGGCCGTACCGGGCGTCGACGCGGCCACGGTCGCGAAGCTCGTACCCTTCGTGACCGTGCTGCCCGAGCGCACCTGGATCAACGCGAACACCGCGCGCGCCGAACTCGTGGCCGCCGGCGTGCCCGGGCTCTCGCTCGACCGCGCGCGGGCGCTGCTCTCCACGCGCGACCACGGTCAGTGGTTCGTCAACAACGGCGACTTCGCCAATCGACTGAAGATGCCCGGACTCGATTCGGCCAACGTGCGAATGGGCGTCACCAGCAACTGGTTTCGCGTGGCGAGCGTGCTGGACACCGCGCGCACGCAGTTCGTGCAGGTGGCGCTGCTGCATGACGACAAGGCTGCAATGCCGCGCGTGGTCTGGCTGAGGGAGGGCGTGTGAAGGCCGAGGTGCTGCGCATTCAGCTGCCTCCGTGGCCGGGCGGCGAGGGCGAGGCTTCGCAGGCCGAAGTGCGCTGCGGCTGGCGCGAGCCCGGCGGTGGCTGGCATGACGGCGGCGCGCGCATGCTCGATGCCGTGGCCCGCGACTTCCAGCCGAAGCGACTGGAGGTGTGCCTGCATCCCGCCGATGCGCCGATCGCCGCCTTCGCCTTGCCGCCGCTGTCCGGCAGGCGCCTGCACGCAGCCGTGCAGGGCGCCATCGAACCCTGTGCCTTGCAGCCGCTGGACGCATTGGTGACGGGCTTCGGTCCACGCGGTGCCGATGGCAGCGTGCCCGCCGCATGGACCGGGCGTGCCGTGATGAATGGCTGGATGGGCGTGCTGCGCCGGCACGGCCTCCCGGTGCGCGAGCTGCGGCTGCCCGTCGCCTTCCTGCCGAACCCCGGGCAGGGGTGGACCGCATGCCTGATCGATGGATGGATCGCCGTTCGCACCGGCCCCGATCAGGGCTTCATGCAATGGCTGCCCGAAGGCGTCGATCCCACGGCGGGCCTCGTGGCGCATGCGGGTGGCGAGGCCGTTCTTCCGGCCGTGCAGTGGGCCGGCAACGACGATGCCCTGGCCCGCTGGTCGGGCGAGGGCTGGAACTGGTCGCTGCAGGCGGACGACCTGGCCGATGGCCATGCAGGCGCCGGCCTGGCATTGGCGAGGCCTGTTGCCGGCTGGGCCGTTCTCGCCATCGCGGTGTGGCTCACGGGGTTGAATGTCTATGCGGCCCGGCTCGCGACGCAGGGCCAGGCGCTGAAGCGGCAGATGGCCGCGCGGGTCAAGGCCGTGTTTCCCGAGGTGCCAGTGGTCGTCAATCCCTTGCAGCAGACGCGCCAGCAGCTGGAGGCGCGCGCGGCGGGCGCGCCGCAGGGGCCGGCCGCCAGCGACTACGCGGGGCTTTCGCGCGCGGCCGTGAGCCTGCTGGCGCAGACACCGCCGGGGCAGGTGCAGGGGGTGCACTACTCGGCGGGGGAACTGCGCGTCCAGTGGCGCGAAGGCGCCGCGCCCAACGCGCAGGCGAAGCAGGCCTTGCAGGCCCAGGCCAGGGAGCAGGGCCTTGCCGTCGCGGACGACGCGGGCGTGCTGCGGGTGACTGCCGCTCCTGCCTCCGAGCCCGGAAAGGACGCGCAGTGATCTCCGCACGCCTTCGTCCGCTGGCCCGACGGCTGGAGCCGCTGCAGCGCGGAATGCAGGAAGGCGCCACGCGCTGGCGCGCGCTGCCGTCGCGCGACCGCCTCGCCATCGGCGCGGCTGCATTGCTGGTGGCGCTGGCTTTCCTATGGCTGGTGCTGACGAAGCCGGCGCTCGATGCCGTCGCCCGCTGGCAGCAGGAGCTGCCGAAGCTGCGCGCGCAGTCGGCCGAGCTCGACCGTCTGCTGGTGGGCGTGCCCGGTGCACGTGGCGGCAGTGCCGCAGGCCCGAGCGAATCGCCGCAGGCCGGTCTGGACCGCGCCGGCCTCCAGGGGCTCTACCGGCTGCAGGTCGTCGTATCCGACGCACCCGCGGCCGCTGGCAGCGCGTCGCCCGCGAAGGCATGGCGCATCGAATTCGACAAGCCCGTCGAGGCGGCGCTGGTCTTTCCATGGCTGACGGCGGTATCCGCGCGCAGCGACATCGAAATCATCGGCGCCGCGCTCGACAGGGCGGACGGCGCCGCCGCCGCGACAGGCAGCCCGCAAGGACTGGTGCGCGGCGTGGTGGACCTGCAGTCCACGCAACACTACAAGGACGGCCCGTGACACGAGAGCGAAAGGGCGCAGCGATGCGCCGATGGACGGTGGCGTGCTGCATCGGGCTGTGCAGCCTCGCGACAGGCGCCGCGACCTCCACGCCGCCGCCAGCCGGTCGCGCGGCACCGGCAACGCCCCCGCAGGCAGCGAGTGCCGGCAGGGACGAGAAGGTGGTGCTCAACTTCGTCGATGCCGACATCACATCCGTGGTCTCGGCGCTGGCCCGCTTTCTGGGCCGCACCTTCCTCTTCGATCCGCGCGTGAAGGGACAGATCACGCTGGTTTCCGAAGGCGAGGTGTCGTCCTCGACGGCCTACGGCATGCTTTCTTCGGCACTGCGCATGCGCGGCTTCGCGATCGTCGACGTGGGCGAGGTGAGCCGCGTCGTGCCGGTGGCCGACGCGAAGCTGCAGGGCGGGTCGGTCAACGCGCGCAACGCCGGCGGCGGCATGGCCACGCGCACCTTCCGCCTGAACTACGAGAACGCCGAGGCCATGGTGCCGGTGCTCAAGCCGCTGGTCGCGGCCGAGAACAGCATCGCGGCCTACCCGGCCAACAACACGCTGGTGGTGACCGACTACATCGAGAACCTCGAGCGCCTGGCCCGCATCATCGAGAGCATCGACACGCCGACCTCGCTCGACTCGGAGGTCATCAAGCTGCGCAACGGCGTTGCCGTGGACATCGCGGGGCTCGCCACCGAGCTGCTCGAGGGCAGCGGCGAGAAGGGCCGGCGCGACATCGTGGTGCTGGCCGATCCGCGCTCCAACAGCATCGTGATCCGCTCCAGCAGCCCGGGGCGCACATCGCTCGCGCGCGAGCTCGTCGCCAAGCTGGAGAACGCGCAGAGCGATCCGGGCAACCTGCACGTGGTCTACCTGCGCAACGCGCAGGCGGCGTATCTCGCGGGCGTGCTGCGCGGCCTGCTGACGGGCGAGTCGCCCGACACGGCGGCCACGGGCGGCGGCTCGGTGCGCGCGGCGCTCGGCTCGGGCGGCATGCTCGGCGGTGCGGGAGCCGCAGGGGGTGCCAACGGAAACAGCGGCACGGGCAGCAACAGTTCGACGAACCGAGGCACCGGCACGGGGTCGGGCACGGGCAGCAATGCAGGCTCCGGCAGCAGCCTGCGCGGCGGCGCGCTCTCGACCGGCGGGACGGGTGGCGGCACAGCGGGCGCCGCCGGCAATGGCAGCGGCACCGCCTTCTCGGCCGGCGGCGTGACAGTGCAGGCCGACGCAACCACCAACACGCTGATCATCGCGGCGCCCGAGCCCATGTACCGCAGCCTGCGCCGCGTGATCGACACGCTCGACCAGCGGCGCGCGCAGGTGCTGGTGGAGAGCCTGATCGTCGAGGTGACCGAGCGCGACGCATCGGAGCTGGGCATCCAGTGGATGGCCGGCGGCGGCAACGGGCGCGGCGTGCGCGGGGGCACCAATTTCGGCGCCGCCACGCTGAACCCGAACGCGCGCAACACCATCGAGGCGATGCCCCGGGGCCTGAACATCGGCATCGTCGACGGCACCGTCAACCTGCCGGGCGTGGGCGAGATCCTCAACCTCAAGCTGCTGGCGCGCGCGCTGCAGGCCAAGGACGGGGCGAACATCCTGTCCACGCCCAACATCCTCACGCTGGACAACGAGGCCGCGTCGATCATGGTGGGCAAGACCGTGCCCTTCGTGAGCGGGCAGTACATCACCAACGGCAACAGCAGCACCAACCCGTTCCAGACGATCCAGCGCGAGGACATTGGGCTGAAGCTCAACATCCGGCCGCAGATCTCCGAGGGCGGCACGGTCAAGCTCGACATCTACCAGGAGGTTTCGTCGATCGACGAGCAGACCTCGGGCGCTGCCGGCATCGTCACCAACAAGCGCGCGCTGGACACCAGCATCCTGGTGGACGACGGGCAGATCATGGTGCTCGGCGGCCTGATGGAAGACAGCGTGACCAACGGCACCGAGGCCGTGCCCGGCCTGGGCTCGGTGCCGGTGCTGGGCAACCTCTTTCGCTACGACAAGAAGCAGCGGGTCAAGACGAACCTGATGGTGTTCCTGCGGCCCTACGTGATCCGCGACGCCGCCGCCGGCCGGGGCCTCACGCTCGACCGCTACAACTTCATGCGCACGCAGCAGGGCCGCGCGCGCCCGGTGCCGCGCGGGTTGCTGCCCGACGTGGGCGGCCCCGCGCTGCCGCCGGCGGATGTGCCGACGGCGGGCCGCGCCGCCGAGGTCGACCTGCGACCGCAGAGCTGGGACCGCACGCGCGAGCAGACGCCTCCGCCCACTGCGTCTGCCAGCGAGCTGCGCCAGGCGCCGGCCGAGCTGGCGCCGCCGCCACCGGTGCTGCGCTCGCAGCTGCCGGCGGGCGTGACGCTGGACTCCGACCCCGCCGCGCTGTTCGGCGGCGCCAACGACAAGGTCGCCGTGGTGCAGATCGCCGACGTGAAGGCCGAGCAGGACGCGGTGAACATCGTCAAGCGGGTGCGCATCAGCGGCATCGGCGCCTACATCGTGGGCGGACCGGGCGGGGAGGGGAACCTGGTGCGGGCCGACGTGCCGCGAGATCCGAAGGCGGTGGACAACGCCATCGCCGTGCTGCGCGAGCTCGGCTACCGGCCGGAGCTGGTGGGGGCGCCGTGACGGCCGCTATCGGCACGGCGCTGCCGCACGCCTGGGCTCGCAGCCAGCGCATCGTCGCGCAGCCGGCGAGCGATGACGGAGCCGAGGCCGCCTGCATCGTCGTGTGCCCGCGCACGCCGGGCTGGGCCGTGGCCGAGGCGCGCCGCATGCTCGGCGGCTTGCCGTTGCGGCAGGTCGACGAGGCCGCAATGGATGCCCTGCTGGCCCGCAGCTACGCCGACACCGGCGACGCCGCCTCGGTGGTCGGCGCCGTCGAGCAGCAGGTCGACCTCGACCGCCTGATGCAGGACATGCCCGCCGTCACCGACCTGCTCGACGCGCAGGACGACGCGCCCGTCATCCGCATGATCAATGCCCTGCTCGCGCAGGCGGCTCGCGACGGCGCGAGCGACATTCACCTCGAGTCCTTCGAGACGCACTCGGTGGTGCGCTTCCGCGTCGACGGCACGCTGCGCGACGTGGTGGCGCCGCGCAGGGCGCTGCATGCAGCGCTGATCTCGCGCATCAAGATCATGTCGCAGCTCGACATCGCCGAGAAGCGGCTGCCGCAGGACGGGCGCATCACGCTGCGCGTGGGCGGGCGGCCGATCGACGTGCGCGTTTCAACCGTGCCCACCGCGCACGGCGAGCGCGCGGTGCTTCGCCTGCTCGAGAAGGACGCGGGCCGCCTGCGGCTCGAACGGCTGGGCATGGCGAGCGATACGCTGGCCGAGCTCACGCGGCTCGTGCGGCAGCCGCACGGCATCGTGCTCGTCACCGGGCCCACCGGCAGCGGCAAGACCACCACGCTGTATGCGGCGCTGGGCCAGCTCGACCTGGGCACCAGCAACATCCTCACGGTGGAAGACCCGGTGGAGTACGACCTGCCCGGCATCGGCCAGATACCGGTGCACGGCAAGATCGGCATGACCTTCGGCGCCGCGTTGCGCGCGGCGCTGCGGCAGGACCCGGACAACATCATGATCGGCGAGATCCGCGATCTCGAGACCGCGCAGATCGCGGTGCAGTCGTCGCTCACCGGGCACGGCGTGCTGGCCTCGCTGCACACCAACGACGCGGTCTCGGCCGTCACGCGCATGAGCGACATGGGCATCGAGCCATTCCTGCTGTCGTCATCGCTGCTCGGCGTGCTGGCGCAGCGGCTCGTGCGCTGCCTTTGCCCGGCATGCAAGCTGCCGCGCGAGCAGCCCGACGGCAGCGTGGTCTATGCGCCGGTGGGCTGCTCAGCATGCGGGCATTCGGGCTTCAAGGGGCGTACCGGCATCCACGAACTGTTCGTGGTGCATGACGACATCCGCAGGCTCATCCACGAAGGAGGCGACGAGCAGGCCATGCGAGCGGCCGCCGTCAGGCACGGCATGCGCTCCATGCGGGAAGACGGCCAGCGCTGGGTGCGCGAGGGCGTGACCACCGCCGAGGAAATCATGCGCGTGACGCGCGACGCCTGAGCACGCGCGGAGGCAACGACATGGCACGCTTCGAGTACGAGGCCGCGAGCGCCAGCGGCGAGCTCCAGCGGGGCAGCACCGAAGGCGAGTCCGCGCGCTCGGTGCGCGCCCAACTGCGCGACCGCGGCCTCACGCCGCTCGACGTCCGCGAGAGGGCCGCGGGTGGTGGCGCGCTCGCGTGGCTCAACCCTCGCCTGGGCGCGGCCGACCTGTGCTGGGCCACGCGCGAGCTCGCGAGCCTGCTCGGTGCTCGGCTCACGCTGGAGGCCGCGCTGGTCGCGACCATCGAGCAGGCCGAGCGCAAGCACGTGGCCGAGTCGCTGAGCGCGGTGTGCGACAGCGTGCGCGCGGGCATGCGGCTGGCCGATGCGCTGGGTGAGCGGCCACGCGACTTTCCGCAGATCTACCGCGCGCTCGTGAGCGCCGGCGAAGACTCGGGCGACCTCGCGCGCGTGATGGAGCGGCTCGCCGACTACCTCGAGAACCGCGACAACCTGCGCGGCAAGGTGCTCACGGCCTTCATCTATCCGGCCATCGTCGGCTTCGTGTCGCTGTGCATCGTCGTCTTCCTGCTGGGCTACGTCGTGCCGCAGGTGGTCGGCGCATTCGCGCAGGCGCGCCAGGAACTGCCGGCCATCACCCGCGCGATGCTGGCTGCGAGCGCCTTCGTGCGCGAATGGGGATGGCTCACCGCGGGCGCGATCGCGGGCGCGTGGACGCTGGGGCGCATCTCGCTGCGCGATGCCGCGCGCAGGCTGCGATGGCACGCGCTGCTCTTGCGCGCACCCTTGATGGGCCGCTTCGCGCTGGGCGTGGACACAGCGCGCTTCGCCTCCACGCTGTCGATACTGATGGATGCGGGCGTACCGCTGCTGCGCGCACTGGAGGCCGCGCGCCAGACGCTGGACAACGAATGGATAAAGCAATGCGTGCTCGAGGCCACGGGTCGCGTGAAGGAGGGCACGCCGCTCGCCGCGGCGCTCAAGGCCCAAAAAATCTTTCCGTCGAACCTCGTTCACCTGGTGGCCAGCGGCGAGAAGACGGGTGCGCTGGCGGCCATGTTCGAGCGTGCGTCGTTAAATCTTTCGCGTGACCTCGAACGCCGCGCGATGCGCCTCACGACCATGCTCGAACCCTTGATGATCCTTGCGATGGGCGGTGTCGTGATGCTCATCGTGCTCGCCGTGCTGATGCCCATCATGGAGATCAACCAGATGGTGCGCTGAGCCCTCCGCGGGCCTCTTGTTCGGGAGTCTTTCCCTCTGTGTTCCCGAGTTTGTTTCGGCCTCCTGTCACCTCCGGAAAAGAAGATCAATGACGTCGCCAGAGGGGCGGCACAGGTAGCGAAGAGGCAGGCGTTTCCGAAGAGACGCAATGCCTTTGGCAGCTCAATTTTTCTGGTTCATTCAAAGGAGTTTCCATGAATGCAAAGTTCAAGATGACCGCTCTGTCGGTCGCGATGGTGGCTGGCCTGGTGGCCGCCGGTTCCGCTTCCGCGCAAATCGCCGTGGGCGGTGGCGCGACGCTGCCGGAACTGCTGTATGACGCGATCCTGCCGAGCGGTGTCGGCCTCACGGACTTCAGCTACACGGGTACCGGCAGCGGCGCCGGCAAGACGGCCTTCTTCACGAACAACGCGACCGCCTTCAAGAACGAATCGGTGGCCGGCACGCCCGCATGGGGCGCTTCGCAGTCCGTGCACTTCGCCGGCAGCGATTCCGCCGTGACCGCCACGGAGCGCGACAACTACAACACCGCTCACGTCACGGGCATCACGGGCCCGGCCGCCTGGAGCCGCATGATCCAGGTTCCCGCCGTCGCCACCTCGGTGCTGATTCCCTACAAGCGCGCCGGCATCGCCGACCTGGACCTGTCGGATGCACAGATGTGCGCCGTCTTCAGCGCCAAGACCGGCGGCCTGACCTGGGGTGAACTGCGTGGCACGACCGACACCACGCCCGTCAACGTCGTCTACCGCCTCGACGGCAGCGGCACGACCGAACTGCTGGCTCGCTACCTCGTGGCTGCCTGCCCCGGCTCGGGCTTCACCGTTTCCAACAGCTTCGCGGCTGTGGTTGCCGGCGCAGTGTCCGGCGGCACCATTCCCGCCAACTGGATCGGTGCCACCGGCAACGGCGGCGTGAAGACCGCGATGGCCGCCGCCGACGCACGCGTCGGCTACGTGAGCCCCGACATCGACTACACGGGCAACAGCAACAGCGTCGTCGCCAAGGTCAACGGCAACCTGCCGGTTGCTTCGTCGATCCAGACCGCACTTGCCGCCGTGTCCCTGCCGGTGGGTGGCGCTTCGCAAGCCAGCAACCCGCTCGCCTGGGTGCCGGCCTACTCGAAGCCGACCCCGGCCAGCGGCGCCGGTTCCAGCTACCCGATCTTCGGCACCACCAACCTGCTGCTGAACCAGTGCTACAAGGACGCCAACGTGCAAGCCAAGGTCAAGGCCTTCCTGACCGGCCTGCTCGGCACGACCTACGACACGCCGATCTCCGATCGCCACTTCGTCGTTCTGCCCAACGGCAGCGTCGGCACGAACAACTGGAAGACCCAGATCTCCAACGTGTTCCTGAACGCCAGCCACCCCCTGGGCATCGGCAACGCCAACGTCTGCGCCAGCATCGGCCGTCCGCTGAGCAACTGATCGGTTGCCGCTGCCCGGAGCCGGCGCGCCCTGGTGCCGCCGGTTGCGGAACTGCCTCGGGGAAAGGTCCGCATTCAGTGCGGCCCGGGCCCCGGGGCTTTTTTGCTGTCCGTGGCGCACGACGCAGAAGGGGACTTCGATGAGCAAAGAGTTCAGGTGGGCGGCGGTGTTGGCCGTGCTGGCGCTGAGCCAGATGGCCATCGGCGCGGCAACCGCGCAGATCGTCGTGGGCGGTGGCGCGACGCTGCCCGAGTTCCTGTACGACGAGATACTGCCGAGCGGTGTCGGCCTTGGCGACTACAGCTACAGCGGTACGGGAAGCGGCATCGGCAAGTCGGCATTTCTCTCCAACATCGCGCCGAGAGAAGGGACGGCAAAGGCCCGGTACTACAACGAATCGCTGGGGTCCGACAACGATGCGTACCTGTGGCCCGCAACGCAGTCGGTGCATTTCGCCGGCAGCGAATCCGCGCTGACGGTCGCGGAACGCGATGCCTACAACGTCGCACATCTGTCGACGTGGGGACGACTGATCCAGATTCCCGTCGTGGCGACCGCAGTGCTCGTTCCCTACAAGCGCACGGGCATCAACAACCTCGACTTGTCCGATGCACAGATGTGCGCTGTCTTCGGCAACAAGCCCGGCGGGCAGACCTGGGGCCAGCTTCGAGGCACAGCGGACACCACGCCGGTCAATGTGGTCTACCGCACCGAGGAAAGCGGCGTCACCGAATTGTTGAGCCGTTATCTCGTGACGGCATGTCCTTCCACAGGCTTCGTCGTCTCGGGCAGCTTCGCGAAGATGGTGGCTGGTGCGGTGGGAAGCGAGTTGCCTGTCAACTGGATTCCGGTTCGCGGCAGCGCGGGCATGTCGAGCGCTTTCGCCAGTGCGGGCGTCGCCGACGGCCGCATCGGCTACCAGAGCCCGGACCCGGCCTACACAGACAGCAGCAACGCGGCCGTTGCGAAGATCAACGGCACCATGCCGGTCGCGGCTTCGATGCGCGCGGTGCTGGCTGCGGTGTCCCTGCCTGTGGGCGGCGTTTCGCAGGCAGGCAACCCGCTCGCATGGCTGCCTGCCTATGTGAAGCCGGTCCCGGCCATCTATCCGATCTTCGGTACGAGCAACCTGCTGGTGAGCCAGTGCTACAGGGACGCCAGGGTGCAAGCCAAGGTCAAGGCCTTCCTGGCGGGGCTGCTCGGCACGGCCTACGACCTTCCCATTGCCAGCCACAACCTCGTCGTCCTCCCCGATGGCCGGGGCGGCATGAACAACTGGAAGGCCCAGATCGCCAATGTGTTCCTGAATGCCAGCCATCCGCTGGGCATCGGCAACGCCAACGTCTGCAACGGCATCGGCCGTCCCATGGGGAACTGATCCCATGTCATGCGAGCGTCACCGCACGGAACTACCGTCGTATCGGTTTGCAAATGTGTCCAGCAGGTTGACCGGACGACGTGGCAAATCAGGAGCATGTGCGCCCACCCGGTATGACAGCGAATTCGGCATCGGCCAGTGCCCTGGCACTGGCTTGCTGCCTGGCTGGTTCGGCCTTGCTGCTTGCCGCGCGCGGCGCGCATGCGCAGGCCGATCCCGGTCCACGGGCGGTGGCCTCCGTGGCGCGGATCGACTTCGACATCGAAGCGCAGCGCCTGGGCGATGCGATCGCCGCGTACAGCAGGGTGACGGGGCTGGACGTGTTGATGGATGGCGAGCATGCGCAGCGCACGGCGAACGGTGTGCGCGGCACGCTCACCGCAATGGAGGCGCTCGAAGCCCTGCTGGAGGGCACGGGCCTGGAGGCGCGCTACGCGAACGCGACGTCGGTGGTGATCCGCGCATCCCGTCCAGCGGGTGCGGGGAGCCGGCCGGCGGTGCCCGCGGGCGTCGAGGAATCGGGATTCAAAGAAGGGGAAGTCGTGCATCAGTCCTATGCCGCCCAGGTCCAGCAGGCCTTGCGCAGCACCTTGTGCGGTTCGCTCGAGACGCGTCCGGGTGGCTACCGTCTCGCGGCACAGTTGCAGCTGGACTCGCGTGGAACGGTGGAGCGTTTCCGACTGTTGAGCACGACCGGCGAACCCGCCCGCGATGCCGCCGTGCTGCGCAGGGTGCGGGGCATGGCCGTCGGCAGCCCGCCGCCCGCCTCGCTGCCCCAGCCACTTGTGATCCTGCTGCTGCCGGAAGGGCCCGGCGCGGAGTCCGACTGCGCATCGCCGGCCTACGGCGAAGCCGCGCGCGTGCCATGAGCGAAGGTCTCGGGTCCACGCTGCGCGCGCGCCTGGTCGCGCGCTACGTCGAACTGCGCGGCAAGCTCGAGCGCATCGTCGGCTCGCGCGACGATGCGGCCGACGCGATGCAGGAAACCTGGCTCAGGCTGACGACGATGAGCGACGGTG
Organism: Variovorax gossypii; assembly: GCF_003965815.1. Classification (GTDB taxonomy): domain Bacteria; phylum Pseudomonadota; class Gammaproteobacteria; order Burkholderiales; family Burkholderiaceae_C; genus Variovorax; species Variovorax gossypii. Next base: position 671,973 of record NZ_RXOE01000002.1, read on the forward strand.
GCACGGTGAACAATGCCGATGCCTATCTGCTGCGCATGGCGGCGAACATCGCCACCGACCGCTACCGCCAGGACAATGTGCTGCTGGCGCGCGGGGAGCTGAGCGAACTGGTGCACATCGTCGACGAGGCCGGCGACCCCGAGCGGATTGCGGGCGCGCGCAGCGACGTCGAGGCGTTGAGCCACGTGCTGGCCCGCATGCCGGCGCGGCGCCGGGCGATCCTCGTGGCGGCGCGGGTCCATGGCGAACTCAACAGCGAGATCGCGCAATCGATGGGCGTGTCCCTGAGCACGGTCGAGAAGGAGCTGCGCGCGGCCCTGGAATACTGCAAGAAGCATCTGCCGGAGGTCGAGGCGGCCCAGCGCGGCCACTTCTCCGGTCCGAGAAAATACTGATGAGTTTCGTCATGTCTTCCTTCGAACCCGAATCCGGTGGCCTCGACCGCCAGGCGCAGGCCTGGTGGGTGCGACTGCATTCGGGCCAGGCCACCCGCGCCGATGCGGAGGCGTTCCGGCAATGGGCCACTCGCAGCGCCGCTCATGCGCAGGCCTGGCGCGAGGTCATGCGCGTCTGGTCGGCTCTCGATCCGCTGCTGGCAGAGGAGGCCGCGCGACAGGCTTCGCGCGCGCGGGGCTTTTCCTGGGCAAGCGTGTCGGAGTCCCTGCGTTCTCCCGGGCGCAGGGCTTTTCTCGGCGGCGCGGTCGCGGCTTCGGTGACGGCGGGCGTGCTCGCGGTCGATCCGCCCCTGGGGTTGTGGCCTTCGCTCGGCGACCTGAGCGCGGACTACCGCACCGCGACCGGCGAGCAGCGCCAGGTGTCGCTGGGCCAGAGCGTGAGCGTGCGCATGAACACGCAGACGCGCATCAACCGCATCGGTGGTGATGCAGCCAACCCGCGCGGCATGGAGCTGGTGGCCGGCGAGGCGGAGGTCGTCGCTTCCGGCGCGGGCGATTTCTTCGTGGAAACCGGCGGCGGTCGGTTGCAGGCGCGCACGGCGCGCTTCAACATCCGCCACACCGGCCCGCAGGTCTGCGTGACCTGCATCGACGGCCGCGTGACCGTGTCGGCCGGCGGAGAGCAGCGCGCGATCGAAGCGGGGCGGCAGGTGACGTACGACGGCAATGGCATGCGCGAAGTGGTGCGCGCGGACATGGCCGGCGTCAGCAGCTGGCGCACCGGCACACTGTCCTTCGACAGCACGCCGCTGTCAGAGGTGATCGCCGAGATCAACCGCTATCGCCCGGGCAAGATCTTTCTGCGCAACGAGGAAATGGGCCGCACGCTGGTGCGGATGCAGGTGTCGCTGCGCAGCATCGACAACGCGCCCGTGATGATCCGTGAGCTCTACGGCGCCAGACTGCGCAACCTGCCCGGCGGCATCGTGGTGCTGAGCTGATGCCGCTCGCATCGAAATAATTTACGGGTTGCCTCGCGCAGGCTCGTCATGGGGTATGGAACCGACGCCTCACGACGAACGACCGCGCAAGGCACGCAGTGACGATGCCTGCCTGAGCGAGGCATTCGACTGGATCGTTCGCCTGAACCGCCTTCGCATCAGCGAGACGGAGGTTCTCGCGCTGCAGGGCTGGTGCGCCCGCAGCGCGGCGCACGCCAGGGCCTGGCGCGAGGCGATGGCGCTGTGGCGCCTGCTGCTGCCCGCCGCTCGCGGCATCGCGCAGCGTTCGCGGCGCCGGGGCGCCGCCCGCCATCCCTCGATCGCGCGCGGCGCCGGCGATATCCGTATTTCCGATCGCGGCGCCGCAGCCGGCGCGGCGTCCGACCCCTCTTCATTGCAATTTCGCTCCAGGCAATCATGGTCTTGAATCCGCACGCATCCCGTTCGCGCCGTTCCGCAGCGGGGCGGCGCAGTTCGCCCGGTGGCGGTGAACAACTCCGTCCGACGCCGCTGGCACGCGCCGTGGCTCTGGCGCTCGCGACGACTGGTGTCCTGGGCACCGCGCAGGCTGCGCAAAGCCTCAGTCCCGCGTGGTTCGCGGCCAAGGGCGCGGCTCAGGCCGGCGCCGCGCAGACCGGCCGGCTGCCCAACGGCCAGCCGGCTTCCAGCCTCACGAACCCCGCGCAGCAGCAACAGCAGGCCAACGCGCAGCTGCGGCGTTCGATCGACAACCTGAACATCGCCGCCCAGGCCATTGCCGCGCAGCAGGCGGCACAAGCCGCCGCGCGACAGGCGGCGCTCGCCGATCCGTCATCGGTTCCCGACGGCCTGGCCGAAGGCGGGCTGCGCGTGGACACCAACAGTCTGACCGCGGGCTGGCAGAGCGCCAATGCGCCGGTGCAGACGCCGCAGGCCGACGGTGGCGCGCATGTCGCCATTCGCCAGACCGGCGACCGGGCGATCCTGAACTGGGAGACCTTCAACGTCGGCAAGCGAACCACCGTGGAGTTCCAGCAGCAGGCCGACTGGGCCGTGCTCAACCGGGTGAACGATCCGAAGGCGCGGCCGTCGCAGATCCAGGGAAGCATCAAGGCCGACGGCACGGTGCTCATCGCCAACCGCAACGGCATCGTCTTCAGCGGCAGCAGCCAGGTCGACACGCGAAGCCTGGTGGCGGCCGCGGCCAGCATCGCCGACGAGCAGTTCAGGAACCGGGGCATCCACAGCGCCACGACGAGCAGCGGCTACACGCCCAGCTTCACCGACGCGGCGGGCTCGGTGAAGGTCGAGGCCGGCGCGCAGATATCGACCACCGCCCCCACCACGGTCAAGCAGGGCGGCGGCTACGTGCTGCTGCTGGGCAAGGAAGTGGCGAACGCGGGCACCATCACCACGCCTCGCGGGCAGGTCCAGATGGCCGCCGGCGACTTCTTCATCGTGCGTCCCGGACAGGGCACGGCGGCGAACCAGCACTCCACCACGCGCGGCAACGAAGTGGCGCCAGGCTTCAATGCCGACAGCACGGCCGGCCGCGTGATCAACACCGGCCTGCTGCAGGCGCCCGAGGGCGACGTCACGCTGGCCGGGCGCAAGGTCGTGCAGGACGGCGTGGCGCTGGCCACCACCACTGTCGACAAGCGCGGCACCATCCACCTGCTGGCTTCGGCGAGCGATGCGCAAAGCAGCGTGACCGTCACGCAGCGGGCGCTGAACGCGGTGCTGCTCGACGACCGCAACGGGCGCACGGCGCTCGACAGCCAGCGCGATGCGCTGATCCTCGAGTCCGCGAAGCAGAACGTCGTGCGCAGCCAGCTGGCGCAGGGCGCGTTCGACAACCTCTCGCGCCAGGACGATCGTCAGGACCTTTCGCGCATCGAGATCGTCTCGGGTGGCCGCGTGCTGTTCGAGGGCGATTCCATGACGCTGGCCACCGGCGGGCAACTGGCCGTGAGCGCGGGCCGCACCGCGGGACGCAGCACGGTGGCCGACGGCGCACGCCTCGACGTTTCGGGCGCGATGGGCGTGCAGGTGGCCATGGCCTCCAACAACGTGCAGATCAACATCCAGGGCAACGAGCAGCGCGATGCGCCGCTCAACCGCGACACCTCGATGCTGAACAACGCCAATGTATGGATCGACCGGCGCAAGCTGCTGCGCGTGGCCGCGGGCACCGGCGGCTACGAGGGCGAGCGCTGGTATACGCCGGGCGGCCTGCTCGAGGTCGGCGGCTACCTGGGTCTGCAAGGGCACGGCGTCGGCGAATGGGCTGCGCAGGGCGGCAGCGTGAGCTTCACGGGCGCCGAGCTCGTCACGCAGGCCGGCTCCAGCATCAACCTTTCGGGTGGCACGCTGGCGGTGCAGACCGGCACGATGCGCCAGAGCTGGCTCAAGGGGCCCGACGGCCGGCTGTACGAAGTCTCGAGCGCGCCGGCCGACATTGCCTACACCGGCCTCTACAGGGGCTTCGAGGACGAGCACAAGCGCTGGGGCGAAAAGACCACCGGCTACTTCTACAACCCACTGATCGGGCCGCAGCAGCGGCTGGAGAACGGCTACACGGTAGGACGCGACGCGGGCCGGCTGACGGTGGCCACGGGTACCGCGGTGCTCGAGGGCGGCGTCACCTCCGAAGCCTTCCAAGGGCCGCGCCAGGTCGAGCGCCGGGACGCGAGCCTCGACGGCTACGCCCAGTCGCACAACTCGGCGGCGCAGGCCGCGCAGTTGATCCTCGGCAACTACACGACAGGCTACAACGGCGATGCGAAGGCAGGCCCCGTCGGCATCTTCCACAACCTCGCGCCCGTGGCCAGCCGCATCACCTTCGGCCATTCGCGACCCGATCTCGGAGCAGACCTGACGCCCGACGGCGTGCTGCCCCAGGAACGAAGGGATACGCTGTACGTCGACAGCGAGCGCCTGAATGGCTTCGGCCTCGGCACCATCACCGCGCTGGCCGGCAGGAGCGTGACGGTCGACGGCGAACTCTCGGTGAAGCCCGGCGGCGGCATCGCGCTCCACGCGACCCAGGTCTCGGTCAATGCCGGTCTCACCGCGCGCGGCGGCTCGATCATGCTGGGCAATGTGCTGAACTCGGTGAGCAGCACGGGGGCACCGGTCGAAGGGCCGCTGCCCCTGGCTGCCGACACGCCGGTCGAGGTGGTGATTGCCAAGGGGGCGAAGATCGATGCGCGCGGGCTGTGGAGCAACCTGCAACTCGATCCGGAAAACACTGGCGGCCTGGCGTATCTCGATGGCGGCAGCGTGAACATCCGCGGCTCGGGCTCGGTGAAGCTGGAGAGCGGCACGCTGATCGACGTGTCTTCCGGCGGTGCGGTGCTGGCCAACGGCAAGACGCGTGGCGGCCGGGGTGGTGACGTGACGCTCTGGGCGGACATGCTGCCGCCGGCGGATGCCTCGACGCATGGCTTGCTGACCCTCGACGGCGACGTGCGCGGGTATGGCGTCAATGGCGGCGGCACGCTCAGGATCGCGTCCGGCACCGGTATTGCCGTGGGCGGCAAGGTGCCGGGCATCGGTGGAACGCTGGGTGCTGGCGAGGTGGCGCCAACCGACCTGATCCTGCTGCAGGACTACCAGGTGAGGGCCGGCGACCTCCTGCCGGTGGACTACAGCTACGAGCGTTCGCGAGCCCTGCCCGGAGAGGCCGTGGGCACGCCTCCGCGTTTCGACGCCGGCGCGAATTCCGTCGTTCTCGCGGCGGACTGGAAGCTGCCCTTTGCCGAAGGCGGGCTCCTGACCTACAGCGTGACCGCCATCGTCAATGGCGCCACCAGGACCTTCAGGGCCGACCACAAGGGCGATCCCCGGGGAACGGAGACGGTGCCGGCGGGCGCGAGGGTGATCGGCATCAGCGGCGCTGCAGCCAACAGTTTCCCCATCAGCTACGTCGTGCCGGCGAACGTCTTCCCGAACGGCTTTTCCATCACGCCGGAGACGCTGACGATCGCCGCGGGGAACAAGGCCCCGGCCGATTTCACGATTGCCAGCGGCGCAAGGGTGGCCGCGGGTTCGGCGTTCCGGCAGGCGGTGAGTGTCGGAGCCGGCACCTCGGTCGGCCCGGCTGTTTTCCAGTCGGGCTTTGCCCGCTACGACGTCAATGGCCACATGGGTGTCGTCGTCGCGGACAACGCGAGGCTCGACGTGCGGATGCCGGTCTACCGGTTTCCGGATGCATCGAGGGGTGCAGCCACGGGCAGCGATCCCGCCGGTGCGCTGGAGCTCTGGACACCGCCGCTCTGGACCGAAGACCCGGTGCGGGGAGTGCTTACCCAACGCGGCGGCGCAAGCCTGACGCTGCAATCGGCGGGCACTTCCGGCGCGAACGGACCGATCGATGTCCGCCCGGGTGCGACGATCGCCGTCGATCCCGGCCAGTCGATCGCGCTGCGAGGCCGCAACATCACGGTCGAAGGAGCGCTCAGCGCACCGGGAGGCACGATCGCCATCGCGGGCGAGGGTACCTTCAGCAATCCCGGCCTGGTCTGGATCGGCGACCGTGCCGTGCTCGACGTTTCGGCGCGCGCGGCCACGGCGCGTGACGTGCTCGGCCGGACCTATGGTCGCGTCGCCGACGGCGGCACCATCAGCATCGGCGGTGGGCTGGATTGGGAAGACTCCGGCATGGCCGATACGCCCGACGCATTCGTCGTCGTGCGAGGTGGCGCTTTGCTCGATGCCTCGGGCGCCAGCGCGGCGCTGGACTCCGCGGGACAGGCCACGACGGTGGCGAGCAACGGTGGCTCGATCATCCTCAAGTCCAGCCAGGGCCTGTACCTGGATGGCACGATGCGCGCCGCGGCCGGCGGAACCGGGGCCGCGGGCGGCACGCTCGCGCTGGCTCTCGAGTCGGTCGCCTACCCGAGGGACACCATCAAGGGCGACGTGCTGCGGCATCGCGAACTGGTGCTCGCGCAGGCGCAGGGCGACAGCCCTCTGGCCGCGGCCTCGACCATGGCCGACGCGAAGAAGGCGCTGCTGACCGGCACGGCGCGCATCGGCGTGGACCGGATCGAGGCGGGCGGCTTCGACAATCTCTCCGTGCTCGTCCATGGCCCGCTGAGCTTCGACGGCGACGTGGCGCTGCGCATGGGCCAGAGCCTGCGCCTGTACGCGGGCACCCTCGCGCTCGGCGAGAACGCCGCCGCCGGCACGAAGGTGTCGCTGTCCGCGCCCTATGTGCGCCTGGCCGGCGTGACGCGCACGGCCCCGGACGGAACCATACTGCCGGCAGCCAACTGGGCCGACGGTCCTTCGCGGCAGCCGCGCACGGGTGCTTTATCGGTGGCGGGCGGCCTGGTCGACGTGCGCGACCGCGTCGGGTTCGGCTCCCATGCCGATGTCAATCTGCGCACCTCGAGCTACACGGTGGACCGGCGCGGGTTCGACGCCGTCGACATCGCCAGCCGGGGCGACATCCGTCTCCTGGGAGGAAAGGCAAGCGGCAGCGTCACCGAGCTGGCGGCCCCGGGGAACCTGACCCTCACCGCAGGGCAGATCTACCCGGCCACGGGCGCACGCGCGCAGATCGCGGCGGGTGTCCAGAGGGCTGATCCGCTCACGAGCCAGGGCGGGGAATATGTTCCCGGGACGGTTCTTTCCATCCGTCGCAACGCAGAGGGCGAAGTCGCGATGCCCTATTCGGCCTTCGGCAGCCTCAGCCTGGGCGCCGAGACCATCGAGCAGGGCGGCATCGTGCGGGCACCCCTGGGCCTGCTCGTGCTGGGAGGGGCGGAAAACTCCGCGACGACGACGAACCGGGTCGTGCTGCTTCCGGGCAGCATCACCTCGACGAGCGGCGAGGGGCTCTCCATGCCCTACGGCGGCACCGTCGATGGCCTGAGCTATCTCTACAACGGTTCGCCTGTGACGCTGCAAAGCCTTGCCGCGGCGCTGCGCGGTGTCCAGTTGAAGGCCAGCCACGTGGAAGCCCAGGCCGGCTCGGTGCTCGACCTGTCGGGCGGCGGCACGCTCCTGGGCGCCGGGTTCACGGCCGGGCGCGGCGGCTCTGTCGACGTGCTGCGGACCCCGCTGGCCAACGCCAATCCCGCCAATCGCTACAGCAGCGCCGGCAATGTCGTCTATGCGATCGTGCCCGGGAGCGCGGCGCGCTACGCGCCGGTCGCGCCGGAAGCGGGCTACGGCACGCCGGGGGTCGGCCAGCAGGTCACCGTGCCCGCGGGCGTTCCCGGCCTGCCCGCCGGCACCTACACGCTGATGCCCTCCAGCTATGCCTTGCTGCCCGGTGCGTTCCGGGTGGAGATCGGCACCACCGACCGCGCCGCAGTGCCGGCCTCGGGTGTCGCGAACATCGGCAATGGCTCCTACGTCGCATCCGGCTACCTCGGCGTTGCCGACACCGCGATCCGCGACGCACTGCCGCACCGGCTCGTCGTCACGCCCGGCACAAAGGTGCGCAGCTATTCCGGCTACAACGAGACGGACTACAACGCCTTCGTGCTGTCGGATGCGGCGCGGCGCGGCTTCCTGCGCGCGATGCTCACTTCCGATGCGGGCAAGCTCGACGTCTTCCTGTCCAGGCCTGCGAAATCGGACACGGAACGTACCGCGCTCGAGTTCGACGGTGAACTGCGCATCGCCCCGCAGGCCGGCGCGAAAGGCTTCGGCGGGACAGTGAATGTGCGCAACGTGCGCGAAGTCCTGGCCACCGGGCAGAGCGCGACCGAAGGCCTGCAGGGGGCATCCGTTCATGCGGACGAACTGAACAGACTCAATGCGCCGCGGCTGGTGCTCAACGGCGACATCGGCTTCACCTACGGCGCACGCGGCGGCATCGCCGACATCGCCGGCAGTGGCAGCCTGGTCGTGCGCAGCGGCGCGCATCTGTCGGCAGGGGACCTGATCCTTGCAAGCGGTCCGGCCTTTGCCGGCGACGTATCCATCGTCGTCGAGCCGGGCGCTTCTCTCAGCACGATCGGCCGCGGCGCGCAGGGCTTCGATTCCAGCGCGGGCTACCTCTTCACCGGCAACGGTGTGCTGGCCCTGTCCAACGGCTGGATGAACCTGCAGCTGCGGCCGCAGGCGTCGGCAGCGACACGTCCGGTGACGATCGACGTCGGCAGTTGCGTGAGCGCCGCCTGCAGCAACGGTACCGCGCAACTGGTGTCCGAAGGCACGCTGGCCATCGCCACCGACGGTGCGCTGACCTTGAATCGCAACGTCTCCTACGGCACGCGCAATCTTTCGCTGGCAGTCGCCACGGTCAATCTGGGCGAGGACGCGAGCCTTGCCGCCGCCGGTGCCGCCGGGCGACTGCCGCGCGGCCTGGCGCTCAGCCAGGGCCGGCTCGACGAATTGCTGGCCGGCAACACGGCCACCGGAGCGCCCGCCCTGGAGACCCTGAGCCTCTATGCGCGCGATGCGGTGAACATCCATGGCACGGTCGGCTTCGACGCGTCCAGGCTGAATCGACTGGTGCTCGGTACACCCGCGATCTACGGCTATGGCACGGCAGGCGACGTTGCAACGATCCGCGCAGGCGAATTCGTCTGGACGGGTTCGCAGGCCGTGCCGGGCGCTGCCATGGCCGCGGCGCTGGGCGACGGCACGCTGGACATCGCCGCCAGGCGCATCGTGCTGGGCTACGGTCCCTACACGCAGCCGGACAACACAGCGACCGACGCGCGGCTCGCGCTGGGGTTCGCCGACGTGAAGCTCAGCGCTACCGAACGCGTCACTTCCGCAGGCAAGAGCACGCTGTCGGTGTATCACCGGCAGGGCGAATACCAGCCGGGCGAGGGCTTCGCGCACGAAGGCGGGAACCTGTCGATCGTCACGCCGCTGCTCACAGGGCAGGCAGGCTCGACGACGAAGATCACCGCCGGCGGCGCCATCGCCGTGACTGCGCCCGAAGGCGCCGCAGCGGCAACCCCGGACGACGCGCTCGGAGCGACCCTGGAGCTCAGGGGGCGCAGCATCGGCGTGGACGGCCGCATCGTGCTGCCCTCGGGCCGGCTGGTGCTGGCGGCGACGGACGACGTCGTGCTCGGCGCAGGATCGCGCATCGACCTGGGCGGTCGGAAGGTCTCGCTGTTCGACGTCGACAAGTACAGTTGGGGCGGCGACCTCGTGCTGTCCAGCAGCGCGGGCAACATCACCCAGGCGGCGGGTTCCGTCATCGATGTCTCCGCGCGCAACAACCGGGGCGGCACGGTCGAAGCCACCGCGATCGCAGCGGGTGCCGGCCGCGTCGAACTGGCCGGCGCGTTGCTCGGAAGCAGCAGCGGCAGCTACGACGCCGGCGGCACGGTCGTGCCCTACGACGCAGCCGAACTCACGGTGCGGGCGCAGACCCTGGGCGACTTCGCGGGCCTGAACAGCCGGCTCAACGAAGGTGGTGTGTTCGGTGCCCGCCGCTTCCAGATCAAGCAGGGCGACCTGACCGTGGGCGACGGGGTGAAGGCCCGCGAGGTGGCGATCACGCTCGACGGCGGCAGCCTTACGGTCGACGGTCGCATCGACGCGAGCGGCTACCAGGTCGGCACGATCCGGCTCGCGGCCAGGGGCGACCTGCGCGTCAACGGCATGCTCGACGCGCACGGCACGGGCCTGCGCGTGGACAGCCGCGGCAAGATCATCGACAGCCCGAACCGGGCCGTCGTCGATCTCACCAGCAGCGAAGGCATGCTCACGCTGGGCAGCGGTGCCCGCATCGACCTGCGCGTCGGCACCGACGTGCCCGTGGGCACGAAGCCGGGTCAGAACGACGGCAAGGCGCGCGGCACGCTGGATCTGAATGCTCCGCGTGTCGGCAGCAACGATGTCGCGGTCACCGTCGATGGCGCTCCCGTCATCCAGGGGGCGAAGACCGTCGCGGTCAACGCCTTCCGCCGCTACGACGACGCGCCGCTGGCCGACCTGCCCGATGTGTCGGGCTACCGGCCGCAGCTCGTCACGCAGGGCATGCTCGATCGCATCGACGGCGACAGCGTGGCCTTCGTCAATTCGGCGCTGGGCAACTCGGCCCTGGGCAGCCGGCTCGCGGGCCTGGGCAACTACCACCTGCGCCCCGGCGTGGAGATCGTGAGCAACAGCACGACCAACCCGCACGGCGATCTCACGGTATCCGGCGACCTGGACCTGTCGGGCTATCGCTATGGTCCGAATGCGAACCGCATCGATCCGGCGCGGCGCGGCTTCGGCGAGCCGGGCCGGCTGGTGATCCGCGCCGCGGGCAACCTGAACATCCACGGCAGCATCAACGACGGCTTCGCGCCGCCCGCGGCCACGCCCGACGACAGCGGCTGGGTGTTGACGGAGGCGCGCAGTTCGAGTGGGGGTGCAGGTACGCCATTCGGCGGCGACATCGTGGTGCCCATCGATGGCGTGATGCTCGACACCGGCACCAGCTTCCCGGCCGGATCGACCCTCAACTACAGCGTGCCCGTCGCGGCGATGTCGCTGCCGGCGGGCACCGTGCTGCCGGTGGATGCAGTGCTCACCGGTGCGCTGAGCCTTGCCGCGGGCACCGTGTTGGCAGCCAACATCTACAACGCCGACGGTTCCGTGGCCCATGCCGCCGGCACGGTGCTGTCCTCGGCTGTGACGTTGAGCGCCGGCACGCGGCTCGGCGCCGGCACGACGCTGCGGTCGCAGGCGGGCGTGTCCGCACTTACCTGGCCCAAGGGCGTGGCGCTGCCGGTGGCGATGACCACCACCGGGCGGATCACGCTGGCGCGAGGATCGCTGATTCCTTCGATGACGCTGGTGGAGTTGCCCGACGACAAGCCGGTCGACCTGCGTCCCACGGCCAATGGCGCGCAGGGGCGCAACTGGGCAGTCGCACCCTTGCTGGGCGAGGGAGCCGAGTCCTGGGGCGTGCAGTTGGTGGCGGGGGCCGATCTCGGCTCTGCCGACCGGCGCGCGCTCAAGCCGGGCGCGGGCGGGGCGATAAGGATGGGCGATACGCACTACGTGATGTCGTTCACGACGGGACTTGGTGGGTCGAAGACGGTCTGGGCGGAAGGCAACTTCATGGGATATCCGGCGGGTACACCAGTGGCCCCCGACGAGATCTTCTGGTGTGAGCTCGATCCGAGCCAATGCGTTGTCTCCGGTGGCGAGCCCGTCATCACGGGCAGCAAGCCCGACAGCCCTGCATTCAGCGTAGTGCGCACCGGTACCGGCGATCTGGAGATGCTGGCCGCCGGCGACATCCGCATGGATTCGCTCTATGGCGTCTACACCGCAGGCTCCGCGACGGCGGCCAGTGCCTCGTTCAATCGCCCGCGCGGTGCGCTCGACGACACGGGCACGCTGATCGGCCCGCAGTCCCCGCTGCTCGACTACAACGCCAGCCTGTCGGCCTATCGCGCCTGGTACCCCGACCAGGGCGGCAACGTGCTGATCTCCGCCGGCGGCAACCTCGTGGGCGACATCGCCGCGGGCACCTCCGCGGCGGGCGTGGTGCCGGGCAACTGGCTGTGGCGGCAGGGCTCGGGCACCGCGGCCATCGACTCGCCGATTCCGACCGCCTGGTGGGTCAACTTCGGCACCTATGTTGCGGGTACCGGGTCCGCGAGCGTGGATGGTTTCGTCGCGCCCAGGGTAGTCGGCTTCACGGGTATCGGCGCGCTTGGCGGCGGTGACGTGCGTGTGCGCGTGGGCGGCGAGGCCGGGACCATCGGCCTGCGCGGCTCCCAGGGAGCCGGCCCCAGCCTCGAGGATCGCAGCCAGGGACTTGTGGTCGCGGTGGGCAGCACGGGTCAGGTCGCCGCGGACGGCACGCTCGCGCTCATGGGCGGCGGCGATATCGACATGCGCATCGCCGGCGCCCTCAATTCCAGTCGAAAGCTCAGTCAGGGCGCCGAGAAACTGGCGCTCGCAGGCTCCATCGCGAACCTGCGCGGCGCCACTGAGGTTCGCGCCGCATCGATCGGCAGCGTGGGCCTGAGCTACCAGTCGAGCAACAACACTTTCATCGACCCCAGCGATACGCGCGGCGTCGATCTCTTCACTGCCAGCTATGCGAACGCGCGCGGCGGCATCAACCTCGTGCCTGGCGACACGGCCGTGCGTCTCCAGGCGCTGGGCGACCTGGCGCTCGGCGGCGCGGCCGACCCGGGGCGCAGTGACACGCCCAACAGCTCCGCCTTTTCCGTCAATGGCGCTAGCCCCGGCGGCGGAGGCCAGAGCTGGTTCAGTCTCTGGACCAGCCGCAGCGCGATCGACCTCGTGTCTGCCGGCGGTCACCTGACGCCGACCATGGCAATCAGGGACGACTCCTTGATCAGCACCGTCTCCAAGGACGGATGGATCGTCTATCCGTCGATCTTCAGGGCTGCTGCGCTGACGGGGAATCTCTACTACGGCTATGCGGCGTTGCCGCAGGCCCTGGGCTTCCCTGAAAAGCTGAGCTACGGCCTGACCCTCGCGCCATCGGCCACCGGCGAACTGGAGATGCTTGCGCGCGGATCGATCTACGCGGGCCAGTATTCCGTGGGCATGTCGGGTACGGGCACTCCGCTGCCCACCCCGTTCAATCCCGCCTTCGTGGGCCAGGCCTACGGCGTGGGCGACATCCTTGCGACCAACCTTTCCAGGGACAGCATCGCCATCGATGCCGATGGCTCTTTCCGGGGCGTGCCCACGCTCTTCCCGTTCGGCCTCAACACCGCCGCCGCACGGCTCGACCGCGCGGCGGGCGCGCCTCCGATCCGGTTCTACGCCGCCGGCGGCGACATCGTCGGTCTGAAGACAGGCGAGACCGTGACGCGGGGGGCGGCGGGCTCGGAGACCATCTGGTACAACGCCGCCGCGCCAGTACGGATCAAGGCGGCCCGCGACATCGTGAACACCGGCTCGGCGCCGGGCAGCTCGACTGGAGGGGGCTTCGAGCTTGGCGGCGCAAGGCTTCGCGGCAACCTCATCGTCCACGACAACCCCACCGACGTCTCCATCGTCTCCGCAGGCCGCGACATCCTCTACGCCAACTTCGACGTCGCCGGCCCCGGCACGCTGGAGGTCACGGCGGGGCGCAATCTGCTGCAGGAGGATCGCGGCGGCATCACCTCGATCGGTCCGGTCGTGCCGGGCGACACGCGCCCGGGCGCATCGATCGCGATGATGGCTGGCGTCGGCGCCTCTGCTGTCGCGAATGGCCTGGACATGTCCGCCATCCGCACTCGCTACCTCGACCCCGCGAACCGAGCAGATCCCTCGACATCGCTCGCCGGCCAGCCCGGCAAGGCCGCGAAGACCTACGAGGCTGAGCTTGCGGCATGGCTCAAGGAGCACTACGGCTTCGAAAGCGGCGGCAGCACCGCGCAGGCGCTCGCCTACTTCGACGCACTCGCGCCCGAGCAGCAGCGCATCTTCCTGCGGCAGGTCTACTACGCCGAGCTGCGCGCAGGCGGCCGCGAATACAACGATGCCGCGAGCAGCCGCAAGGGCTCGTACCTGCGCGGCCGCGAGATGATCGCGACGCTCTTCCCCGACCGCGACGCGGCCGGCCGCGAGATCGCGCGCAGCGGCGACATCACGATGTTCGGTGGCTCGGGCGTGCGCACCAATTTCGGCGGCGACATCGAGATGATGGCGCCGGGCGGGCAGATCATCCTGGGCGTGCAGGGCGCGGTGCCGCCGGCCAGTTCGGGCGTGATGACGCAGGGGCAGGGCGACATCCGGCTCTTCAGCGAAGGCAGCCTGCTGCTGGGGCTGTCGCGGATCATGACGACCTTCGGCGGGGGCATCCTCGCCTGGTCGGAGAAGGGCGACATCAACGCGGGCCGGGGCTCGAAGACGACGGTGCTGTTCACGCCGCCGAAGCTGGTCTACGACAACGTGGGCAATGTCGAGATCTCGCCGCAGGCGCCGAGCTCGGGCGCGGGCATCGCGACGCTGGCGCCGATTCCGGAAGTGCCGCCGGGCGACGTCGACCTGATCGCGCCGCTGGGCACCATCGACGCGGGCGAGGCCGGCATCCGGGTGTCGGGCAGCGTCAACGTTGCTGCACTGCAGGTGGTGAACGCGGCCAACATCCAGGTGAAGGGCGAGTCGTCCGGCCTGCCCGCGGTGGCCTCGGTGAACGTGAGCGCGCTCACCAACGCGAGCGCCGCGGCCTCGCAGGCCGGAGCGGCGGCGCAGGAGGCGTTGCAGCGCGATCGGGCGGCGGCGCGGCAGGCGCTGCCCTCGGTGTTCACCGTGCGGGTGCTGGGCTTCGGCAACGAGCCGGCCGCCGGCGACAACACCGGCGGCGGCAACAGCAGTGACGGCGGCAATGCGACCGACGGCAGGAAGGGCGTGCAGGCCAGCTACAACCCGCGCAGCGTGATCCGCGTGCTGGGTGGCGGCGGCCAGCTGCCGCCGTCGGCGAGCCGGCAACTGACGGACGAGGAGCGCGCCAACCTGCAACGTTGACCCGCGCCGCGCGCGCCCGTTCGTTCCCCCTTGTCCCAAGGCTTGGCAGGCCCGCCGCCGGAGATCCCGGCTGCGCCTTGCCAGGCGTTCAGCGAAGCCCATCATGACTCCAGAAACCCAGGCCATTGGCCGCGTGCCGGACCGGTTCTCCATGCTGTTCCAGCCCGGCTGGCAACTGCGCGAACAGTTGCGCGAGCTGCGCGATGACGACGGCGAGTGCGTCGTCATGCCTGCTCCGCAGGTGTGCACGCAGAAGCCGGCCGCAGCGGCTGCGCCGGCGCCCGACCTGCAGGTGCACCTGGCGACGCACTACGCGCAGCTGCACCGGCGCCTGGAGCGGCATCTGGGGTGCGCGGACTTCGCGCGCGAATGCCTGCACGACGCGTGGCTGCGCCTGGGCGAGAAGCAGCCGCAGGAAGCGCCCGCCAACCCCGACGCGTACGTCTACCGCGTGGCCTGCAACCTCGCGATGGACAGCCTGCGTTCGCGCAAGCGCTGGCCGGGAGGCGCGAACGAGGAGGACGCGGATCTCGACGTCATCGCCGACCTGCAGCCGGGCCCGGAACTGATTGCCGAGGCGCGCTCGGAGGTGGCGGCGGTGGACCGCGCCATGCAGCGACTGCCGCGCGGCCACCGCTCGGTGCTGCTGGCGCTGCGCCTGCACGAGATGTCGCGCCAGGAAGTGGCCCGGCGCCACGGCGTCTCGGTGCGCAGGGTGGACACCACGCTCAGGCAGGCCCTTGGCGTCCTGCGCTGAACGGTCGATGAGCCATAGGCGGGTGCGTTGCCTGCCTGCCCCTGCGGAAGCCCCGCTCGCGCAGCCGTCACGCATCCTGTTGCATAGTCATTCGGGAACTGGAGGAGACAGGTGATGAAGTGGACGGCACCCATGCGGGTCACCATGCAGGAGCTGGATGCCAGGCTCTCGAAGATCGTCGAGCATGCGCGGGAGGAGCCGGTGGCGGTCAACCGCTACGGATCGCCATGGGTCTGGATCGTGAGCCACCAGGCCTGGGTCCAGGCCGACAACCTGCGGGCCCTCGTGCCCGAGGGCCATCCGCTGGTGGCGCTGCACGACCTGGTGGAGGACGCGCTGCGCTACGAGCGCCCGCTGCTGGCGGACCTCGAGCTGCAGTACGGCGGCCGCATCGGTGCCTCGACGCTGCTGCGCAGCTTGGTGCTGCAGATCGTGTACTCGCTGGAAGACGGCGAGAAGGTGCACGAGAGCCTCACCTACAACATGCTGTTTCGCTGGTTCGTGGGCTTCGAGAAGTTCGCCGACGAGCTGCCGGGCCGCGTCGAGTTCACGCGAGACCTGAACGCGGTGGGCGCCGATCCGCGCGTGGCGCGCGTGATCACGCGCTGTCTTTCGAACACCTTCCTGCCGGAATCGGGCGATGGCGATTTCCGCGTCAATCGCGGGCTGCTGCATGCGCTGTCGACCTGGGCCTGCGCGGCGGTCGTGCCGGAGGCGCGGCCGCATCAGGCGGCGCGCTGAGGAGAGATGTGGATGCCGGCGCGCCGGCAACATCGGCCTCTATGGCGTCGCAACGGCTGCGGGCGCTGCCTTTGCGATGCCGGGCGTGGCCGGCTGCGGCAGTGCGGGCGCCGCGATGCGTTGCGACGTGCCTGCCTTGTCGATCACCACCGCATCGGCTTCGACGGCGCTCAGAGTGACCGACTTGCCGAGTGCCTCGCCCGTGCGATAGGGGCGTGGCGCCGCATCGTTGACCGAGAGCACGGCCACCCCGTGCTCGCCGGATTTGATCAGTCCCTTGACCGCGATGTTTGCGCGGATCTCGCCGGGCCCGAACCATGCGGCGATGGCGTCGGCCGAAGGATCGGCCTGCGTAGTCCGCACGGGCGGCGGGGGTGCGCTCGGTGCGGGCGCGGACAGCAGGCGCGCCCATGTCGCCACGCCCGCCGCCACGAGCAGCAGGCCAGCGGCATGGACGGCGTATCGAACGGATGGTTTCACGGGCTCGGTCATCGTTGCTTTCCAGGTGGTTGCCGCAGCGGCGGGAGGCGGGTGTCCTGTCTATCACGGCCTCGTTGGGGTTTCGTGTCAGCGGCTTCATTGGGGCATCACACGTGCTGCCTAGCATCGCGCGAGGCTTCTTCGATGGGCGTCGCAGGATGATGAAGATGTTGTGCATGCCGGCGCGAGCACGGCGCGCGGGCGAGAGCGGCTTCTCGCTGATCGAGCTGATGATCGTGATGGTCATCGTCGGCATCGCGACCGCCGCGATCAGCCTCGCCGTCGCGCCCGATCCGGCGCAGGAGCTGCGGCGCGATGCGCGCGAGCTCGCCCTGCGGCTCGCTGTGGCGCAGAACGAAGTGCGCATCGATGGCCGCGTCATCGCATGGCAGGCGGATGCCGATGGCTACCGGTTCGCGCGCGGCACGTGGCAGGCCGTGCCCGGCAGCGCGATACCGACGGTGTCGACGCTCGGTGCTCTCGACACCTTCAACCGCGACGACGAACTGCGTCCGCGCCAGTGGCGCGCGGGGCCGGTGGAGGTGACGCCGGCGCGGCCGATTCTGCTGACCTCCGAGCCGATCGGTGCGGTCTGGCGGCTCGAGCTGCGCCGTGGCGGCGTCACGGTGGCCGTGCTGCGCGATGCCGCCGGCGGCTATGAAGTGAAGTAGCAGTCCATGAACAAGGCGCCGCGCCCGCGCGAGTCGGGCTTCACACTCATCGAGGTGCTGATCGCGCTGGCCATCGTGAGCATCGCGCTGGCGGCGATCGTGCGGGCTTCGAGCCTGACCATCACCAACCTCGGACTGCTGGAGCAGCAGTCGCTGGCGATGCTGTCGGCCGAGAACCGGCTTGCGGAGTTGCGCATGGCGCAGGGGCCGGTGGTGCCGGGCGTAGTGCGCAGCGCCTGTGCGCAGGGCGGCCTGCGCCTGGTCTGCCGCACGGAAGCGGGTGCTGCCGTCGACGGGTTGCGCACCGTGACGGTCGATGTCTATCTCGCCGAAGACGGTGAGCGGCGCCTGGCTTCGCTGCGCACGCGCGTGCCGGATGGAGCCGACAAATGACGACGCGATCGCGCGGGCAGGACGGATTCACGCTGATCGAGGTGATGATCGCCATCGCCCTCATGGCGGTGCTGAGCGTGATGGCATGGCGTGGTCTCGACAGCGTGAGCCGGGCCAACAGCGCGCTGGAGCGCCGCACCGAGGAGGTCGCGCGGCTGCTGCGCGCGCTCGATCAGCTGGAGCGTGATCTTTCTCAACGCGCGACCGCCGAGCTTCCATGGCAGCCATCAGGCAGCGCGGCGGCGAACGCGCTGTTGCCGGCTGCGCTGCAGGTGCGCCGACAGGCCGAGCTCCCTTTCTTCATGGAAATCGTGCGGGCCGCGCCCGCCGCGCCGGGCTACTGGCAGCGGGTGCAGTGGTGGCAGCGCGGCGGCGTGCTCTACCGCGCGGCGGGGCCGGCGGCGGCGTCCTTTCCCTTGCCTCCGCCCGACACGAAAGATCGCGTGGCGCTGCTGGACGACGTGACCACCTTCGAGCTTCGCGCGTGGGAGCCCGGCACGGGCTGGCGCCAGCTGCCTGCGGTTGCGCCTGCGCGCACAGGTGCGACGGGCATGGAACTGGCACTTGGCATGCGGTCGGGCGCGGACCGACAGGTGCAGACCTATCGCCGGGTCTTTGCGCTCGATTGAGCTGGGCAAAGTCGAACGAGATCAAGCGATGGTGGACGGCGCGTGTGCGGTTAATCGAATCTTAAAACCGCTAAAGAGTTATTAAAGCCGCCCCATCAGCATCCGCTCCAGAAGGCGACGACATGGTGTCGCTCGCAAGTCGCTCGTACTGGAGTCCGGATGCTGAATTGCTGCGCGCTCATCGGCGCTGCGTCTGGCCCCGTACAGGCCCGCCCGCCGATTTTTTCAACCCCGAGGATCTTCATGATCGAGCACAGCCGCCTTTCGAGCAAAGGCAGGAAGCGCCTTGCACGCGCACCTTTCAAAGTCATCGCCGCGAGCGCTGCCTGCGCCGCCTGTCTCTCGCCAGCATGGGCGCAGCTCGCGGAAGGCACTTCCAGTTCCAGTGATGCAGCCCCGCAATGGGGAGTCGGCATCGGCGTGAGCATGGAGCGCAAGGCCTATCGCGAGTTCAACGACAAGACCCAGGCCATGCCTATGCTCACCTACGAGAACAAATGGGTCAGCGTCGCGTTCCCAGGCGTCGACGTGAAGCTGCCGTCCGCGGGGCCTGTCTCGTTTCGGCTGCGTGCGCGCTATGCAGGTGACGGCTATGAAGCCGACGATTCGCCCTATCTTGCCGGCATGGACAAGCGCAAGGGCGGCATCTGGCTCGGTGGTGCGGCGATCTGGCGCAACGACATCGCCAACCTGTCGGCCGAGCTGCTGGCCGACGGGTCGGGCAACAGCAAGGGCACGAGGTTCAAGGTGCAGGTGGATCGCCGCTTTTCCGCGGGTGCCTTCGGCTTCACGCCGCGCCTGGCCGCGCAGTGGGCAGACCGCAAGTACGTCGACTACTACTACGGCGTGACGGCGGTCGAGGCCCGGCCTGACCGGGCTGAATATGCCGGCAAGGCCACCACGAACGTCGAAGTGGGCCTGCGCGTGGACTACGCCGTGGCGCCTAGGCAGACGGTCTTCCTGGATGTGAGCGCGACCAGCTTCGGCAGCGGCATCAAGAACAGCCCGCTGGTCGGCCGGTCGAACCAGACCGGCGTGCGCCTTGGGTACGTCTACCGGTTCTGAGAGTCGGACGGGGCCGTTGCTGGCGGAAAGATCACCCGCACGGCGAAGCCCCGCCCCTCCAGTCCATCCCCGGTCTTGATGGTCGCGTGATGCAGCTGGGCGATTCCGGCCACCAGCGACAGGCCGATGCCGCTGCCGCGCGCGGAGGTACCGGCGGCCCGGTGGAAGCGCTCGAAGATCGCCTTGCTTTCCGACAATGGCACGCCGGGGCCGTCGTCCGCCACTTCGAGATAGACCTCGCGGATTTCTTCTGCTTTTTCCTCCCCTCCGGTCGTCGGCTCGAGGCCGCAGCTGACCCGGACTCGCCCGCCCTTGGGGGTGTAGCGCAGTGCGTTGTCGATCAGGTTGCGCAGCAGGATGCCCATCTCGTCGATGTTGCAGCGGATGGCGCATTTGCGTATGTCCAGCAGGATCGAACGCTCCTGCTGCAGGGCATGTGTGTCGAAGTCGCGCGTCACGTGCAGGATGAGATCGCTCAGCTCCGCCAGCGTGTGCTGGGGGGCATTGGCGCTCGCGTTCAGGCGCGCCAGGTCGAGCAGCTGCTCGGACAGCCGCGAGCTGCTCTGCGCGACCCGAAGCAGCTTGATCAGCGCCACGTCCTTGTCGGCAGCGGTGTTCGCGCGCAGTGCGATCTGCGCCTGCGCCTGCAGTGCGGCCAGCGGTGTGCGCAGCTCGTGCGCGGCATCGCCGATGAAGCGGCGCTCGCCCTCGATCGACTCGGAAAGCTGCCCCAGCAGGTGGTTGAACGACGCGACCAGCGGATGGAGCTCGCGCGGCAAGGCGGCAGAGGGCAGCGGTGTGAGGTCGAAGCTGCGCCGGCTTCGCATGGCGGCCTCCAGCGCCACCACCGGCCTGAGCGAACTGCGCACCGCCAGCCACATCAGCGAGCCAATGAGCAGCAGCAGGGCGGTGTTGAGCACCAGGCCGATCAGCGCGTTGTGCTGGAGCTCTGCATCCACCACGCTGTGCAGATTGCCGACCTGCACGTAGACCCGGCCGTCGGAGTCCGACACGGAGTAGACGCGCCAACGCTGTCCCCCGATCTCCGTGCTGGCGGCGCCGTCCTCGAAACTGGGCTGCAAAGGCGAGGTGGGGGCGCCGGGGGAGGTGACCGCCAGCTGCCGGCGGTCGACCCACACCTGGAAGACCAGCCGCTCGCCTTCCGCGAGCCCCGGGTTGCGCAGTTTCAACGGGGGCCTCGTGATGGCCAGCTCGGTGCCGTTGGGGATGGTCGTCAGGATGCGCGTGGCGATGGTCTTGAGCTTGTCGTCCCAGGTGCTGGTCTTGTTGTGCGCGAGATAGGCGAACAGCAGTGCGAACGCCACGATCCAGCACAGGACGATGGTCGCCCCGAGCATCAGGACCATCCGCGCATAGAGCGACTTCGACTTCACGGCGGGGCCGGGCCGACGACATAGCCGTGGCCGTGAACCGTGCGGATCAGGTCGTCGCCGAGCTTGCGGCGAAGCTGGTGGATGAACACGGCGATGGTGTTGCTCTCGACGACGCTGGCCGTTCCGTAGACCACATCCTGCAGCTGGTCGCGCGTGACGACGTGACCGGGGCGCTCGAGCAGGGCGAGCAGCGTTCGGTATTCGTGCGCGCTCAACGGCACTTCGATGCCGGCCCTGGTGACCACGCGGCGGCTGCGGTCGACCGTGACGTCGCCGCGCGAGAAGACGGGTATCACCCGCCCCTGGCTGCGCCGGATGACCGAGCGCACGCGTGCCCAGAGCTCGTCGAACTGGAAAGGCTTGACGAGGTAGTCGTCGGCACCGGCGTCGAGGCCGTGGATGCGCTCGCTCAACTGATCGCGCGCCGTGAGGATCAGGACCGGGGTCGGGTCGTAGCGGCTTCGCATCGAACGCAGCACGGTCAGGCCCGACTGTCCACCCGGCAGGCCCAGGTCCAGCAGCACGGCGGCATAGGCGTGGTCGATCAGGGCGATCCGGGCGGCGGACGCATTGCCGACGCGGTCGATGGACCAGCCGCCCTGCCGCGCCCCGTCGCATACGGCTTCACCCAGCATGTCGTCGTCTTCTACGAGAAGCAGGTGCATGGGCGTGGAATTTCTTGTGGCGGAAGGCAGCAGCCCGGATGATGGCCAGGGATTATTAGTAACTTTTTAAGATGCGCGGCAGCGCGCCGGCGTCCACCCCATCACTGCTGGAGAACACCATGAGCGAATCCGCGAAAAGGACCATGCGGGCCATCGTGCTGGATGCGCCAGGCCCGCCCGAGGCGCTGCGCTATCGCGAACTGCCCGTGCCGGTGCCGCTGGAGGGGCAGGTGCTCATCAAGGTCCGCGCATTCGGGCTCAACCGGTCGGAGCTTCATACGCGGCTGGGGCTGGCGGAGGGCGTGACCTTTCCCCGCGTGCCCGGCATCGAGGCCTGCGGGCAGGTCGCTGCGTGCCCCGGAGGCGAGTTCGAGGTTGGCCAGCAGGTGTTCGCGATGATGGGGAACATGGGGCGCACGTACGACGGCGGCTATGCGGAGTACACCTGCGTGCCCGCGAGCCAGGTGATTCCGTTCAGGAGCGAGCTTCCCTGGAGCACGCTCGGCGCCGTGCCCGAGATGCTGCAGACGGCCTACGGCTCGCTGGTCGGCGCGCTCGATGCGCAGCCCGGCCAGTCGATCCTGGTGCGGGGCGGAACCTCGTCGGTCGGACTCGCCACCGCCATTCTGGCGAAGCAGCGCGGCCTGCTCGTCTTTTCGACAACGCGCAGTCCCGGGAAGCGGGAGGCGCTCACGGCCGCCGGAGTCGACCACGCGATCGTCGACGACGGCGACGTGGCTTCGCAGGTCCGCAGGATCATGCCGGGCGGCGTCGATCTCGCGCTGGAACTGGTCGGTACGCCAGCGCTGCCCGACACCTTGCGCGCGGTCCGGCCCAGGGGCGTTGTCTGCTTCACCGGGATGCTGTCGAACGAGTGGCTGGTGAAGGATTTCTATCCGATCGGCTACCTGAAGAACCTCGTACGGCTTTGCGCATATTCCGGCGATGCTTCCGACCTGCCGGCGCCGGTGCTCCAGGGCTATCTGGACGGCGTGAGCGCAGGCAAGTTCGGCGTGCCCATCGACCATGTGTACGGCTTCGACGAGATCGTCGAGGCTCACAGGAAGATGGAGAGCAACGGCGCGGCGGGCAAGCTGGTGGTGGTCGTGTAGCCGCCGACCGTGCGTTCGAACTTCAGGCTGCCCGGCCGATGACTTGAAGGTTTTCACAGGCGCCTTCGAATGCCTTGCCATTCCGCCCGGGCAGCCCTGCTTCATAGACTGGCTCGCATCGTTCAGAGAGAAAGTCCAGCGAATGGGAAATCCAGCCTTCATCGTGCCGGGGCACGGCAATTCGGGCGCTGCGCACTGGCAGAGCATCTGGCAGTCGACCCGGCCCGAATGGCGTCGGTTGCAGGTCGACGACTGGGAGCTTGCGGTCTGCGACGAATGGGTCTCGGCGCTGGACCGGCAGGCAGGCGCGATGGGCGGCGATCTGGTGGTCGTCGCGCACAGCCTGGGCTGCCTGGCCGTCGCGCACTGGGCGGCGCGGTGTTCGCCGCGCATCGGCGGCGCCTTGCTCGTCGCCGTTCCCGACCCCAGGGCCGCTGCCTATCCCGCGGAGACTTCGCTGGGGTTCGAGCCGTTGCCGTCCGCACGGCTGCCGTTTCCGAGCATCGTGGTCGCCAGCAGCGACGACCCGTACGGTAGCGCGGCCTACGCCAGGGAGCGCGCAAACGCTTGGGGCAGCGAATTCGTCGAGGTGGGTGCGCGCGGGCACATCAACGGCGCGAGCGGACTTGGCGACTGGCCGGAGGGCTACAGGCTCTTGCAGCGGCTGCTCTGAGCCGCCGGGCCGGCTAGAGCTGGTCCGTCGGCACGAACCACGAGAACAGCAGCAGCTGCAGCCGCGTCAGCATGCTCGAATCGGGTTCGCTGTCTAGCACTTCGTTGTTGACGTCGCCGGTGCCTACCCATTGCACGTTCTGGCCGTCGGGCTTGAGCGTGACGCGGTAGACGCCCTCGATGTCGTCGAGCTGGTAGGCGAAGAGCAGCGCCTGCGTCAGGTCGAAGCTGCGCACCTGCACGCCGAACTCGGTGTTCAGCCGCGCGGAGCGCGGGTCGAGGTTCATCGAGCCGAGCAGCACCCACTGCCGGTCGACCAGCGCGAGCTTGGCGTGCAGGCGGCCGCGCGCCTTCTTGAGCAGGGTGCGGAACTGGTCGCTGCGCTTGAGCTGCTGCGTGCTCACTTCGTACAGGTTCACGCCCAGCTTGAGCATATCGACGCGGTAGCGGTTGTAGTTGATGTTGACCAGCGGCTCGTCGCTGTCGGCCAGCGAGTTGGTGATGACGGTGATGTTCACGCCGTGCTCGCGGCCCATCCGGATGCGCTCCATGCCTTCGTCGCCGGGAATGAAGTAGGGCGAGATCACCACCGCGTTCGATTGCGCGGTGGCCAGCATCTGGTGGAAGCGCTGCGCCAGCGACGGCACGGGGTGCGTCATCACGCCCAATGCCTTGTTGGGGCTGTCGGCGGAGGCATGGGCCTCGGCGCGCATCCACTTGGCTTCGTCGATGTCGGCGAGCTGGGTGGCCAGGGGCGGGTCGCCGAGCAGGTCGGTGACGGGCAGCGGGTCGGGCGCGGGCGCGTGGGCGGGGGAGGTCGATTCCTCGAAGTCGTCCTTCAGCGCCTGCGGCGAGCGGCTGGTGCTGGCCACCCGCTGCAGGGGGTAGACCACGTCGCTGTTCCAGTAGGTGTCGAAGATGGCGGCGGACTCGGGCACCACCGGGCCGGCCAGCAGCAGCTCGAAGTCGATGAAGTTCGCGCTTTCGCTGCGCAGGAAGTATTCGTCCGCGAGGTTGCGCCCGCCCGCGATGGCCATGGCGCCGTCGGCCACGAACAGCTTGTTGTGCATGCGGTGGTTGAGGCGCCGGAAGTCGGAGAAGAACTCCAGCCATCGGCCCGAGGAGTGGTCGCGCGCATTCACGAAGGGGTTGAAGAGCCGCACCTCGGCGTTGGGCTCGGCGGCCAGGCCGAGCAGCAGGCGGTCCATGCCGGCCGTGTAGAAGTCGTCGAGCAGCAGCCGCACGCGCACGCCGCGGCGGGCGGCGTTGCGCATTTCGCGCAGTAGCAGGCGGCCGGTCTTGTCGTTGCCCAGCTGATAGGTCTGGATGTCGAGCGACGACCTGGCGCGCCGCATCAGCTCCAGCCGGGCGTCGAGCGCGAAGGAGGCCTCGATCAGCGGGCGCATGCTGGTCAGGCCGTCGGGCGGGGAGTTGAGGCTGATGGCCGCACGGCCGAGCTCGGTGGCCGGCGAGGCCGCGATGGCCAGGGTGGGCGGTTCGGGCGTTCGCGGCGGAAGGCCGGCGCAGCCGGTGAGCGCAGCAGCAGCCAGGAGGGCCATCAGCCGCAAAGCCGGACCGCGAAACGCGGGAAACAGGAGGGCAATGAGCTTGAGCATGAGGGCTGCCAACGCAGGGGGAGCGTGCGGGCGGCATCGTAGCCGGTTCACCTCGGGCGCGAAGACGCAATTTCGCAACGCAACGCCCTTCGGCGAGGGCGGTGATTCGCGGAAGCGGAAATTTGTCACGCCTAAAATGCGAATCGTTCTTATTAATTTCAATGGAGTGGAGCGGGATGAAGAGTTTGGTGGCGCGGCGCAAGGCTGCATCGGTGCTGGCGGGATGCCTGGCGATCTACACGCAGCATCAGGTGCTGGCCCAGACGACGAATGCAGTCTCGCTGCCGGAAGTGCGGGTCGACGCGAATGCCGAGGCCGAGACGGCCACCACTCCGGTGATCGGCTACCGCGCGAAGAACGCGGTCACCGCCACCAAGACCGACACGCCGCTGTCCGAGACGCCCCAGGCCGTGACCGTCATCACGCGCGACCAGATGGTCGACCAGGGCGCCACCAATCTGCAGGACGCGCTCAACTACGCGGCCGGCGTGCGCTCCGACGCCTACGGGCTCGACTCCCGCACCGACTCCGTGCGGATACGAGGCGCCACCCCCGACGTCTACCTCGATGGTCTGCGCCAGGCCTATGGCTACTACACCAGCACGACCCGCACCGAGCCCTACACGCTCGAGCGCCTCGAGGTGCTGCGCGGCCCCTCGGGCATGCTGTTCGGCGCCGGCACGGCCGCCGGCGTGGTCAACATGGTCAGCAAGCGGCCGCTGCAGGAGGCCCAGCGCGAGGTGGGCGTGCAGTTCGGCAGCTTCGGCCGCAAGCAGATCCAGGCCGACCTCACCGGCCCGCTCAATGCCGATGGCTCCCTGTCGTACCGGCTGATCGCCTTGCAGCGCAAGTCCGACACGCAGGTCGACTACGTCCCCGACGACCGCAGCGTGATCGCGCCGTCGCTGATCTGGCGGCCCAACGCCATGACTTCGCTGACGCTTCAGGGTCTGTGGCAGAAGGACAAGAGCGGCAGCAGCTCGCAGTTCCTGCCGTGGCAGGGCACCCTGCTGCCGAACCCGAACGGGCGCCTGCCGAGCAGCCGCTTCATCGGCGAGCCGGGTGACTACTACGACAGCGAGCGCAAGACCTTCGGCTGGCAGTTCGAGCACAAGTTCAACGACAGCTGGACCTTCCGCCAGAACTTCCGCTACGCGCGCAACGAAAACGACAACCGCTATCACTATGGCGCCGCGTTCTCGGGGGCCGAGAGCTGGGACGCCACCGACCCGATCTTCAAGCGCGTGCTGGGCCGCTACTACGACAGCTCGCTCACGCGCAACCGCACGCAGACGCTCGACAACCACGTCGAGGGTCACTTCCAGACCGGAGCCCTCAAGCACACGCTGCTCGTGGGTGCGGATTTCGCGCGCCAGCGCGAGAACGTCTGGGTCGGCACCACCTACGACACCATCGACGTCTACGCGCCGGTATACGGCCATCTCGACGAGCCGGTGCGCGACGCGCGGCCGCGCACTCGCCAACGCCAGACGGGCGTGTATCTGCAGGACCAGATCAAGCTCGACAACTGGATCTTCGTGGCGGGCCTGCGGCACGACAGGGCCGTCTCCAGCGCCGCGGGCAGCGAGTCGGACACGAGCAGCGCCACCACCAAGCGGTTCGGCGTGATGTACGCCTCGCCTTCGGGCTGGTCGCCGTACGTGAGCTACAGCGAGTCGTTCACGCCGCAGTCCGCGCGCGAAGGCCGCATCTTCAAGCCGCTGCGCGGCGAGCAATGGGAAGTGGGCGTGAAGTACGAGCCCAAGGACCGTGCCGTGGCATTCAGCGCCGCCGTGTACGACCTGCGCGAGAAGAACCAGATCGCCGAACCGCAGCCCAAGGTGTTCACGCAGCTCGGCCAGACCAAGACCCGCGGCGTCGAGCTGGAGGCCAAGGGGTCGATCGGCCCGAACCTCGACCTCGTCGCCCACTACAACTACACCGACGCCGACGCGCTGATCGAGGGTCTGCCCAAGCATCAGGCGAGCGTCTGGGCCAAGTACAAGTTCTCGATCGGCGGCGTGAACGGCTTCTCGGCAGGCGCCGGCGTGCGCATGATGAGCTCGTTCCGCGACATGCAGTCGGGCGTGGGCCCGCGCATTCCGGGCGTCGCGCTGGCCGACCTCGTGTTCGCCTACGAGACCGCCGCCTGGCGCTATGCGCTCAACATCAACAACGTGACGGACAAGGTCTACTTCAGCACCTGCCTGTCGCGCGGCGACTGCTGGTACGGCGCGCGCCGCAACATCGTCGCCAGCGCGACCTACCGTTTCTAGAATCTTTTCCTTCGATAGAGCAGCCACGACATGAACAGCCGAAAGATCAAGACCTGGGCCTGGGTGCACAAGTGGAGCAGCCTCGTGTGCACGGTGTTCATGCTGCTGCTGTGCATCACTGGCCTGCCGCTGATCTTCCACCACGAGATCGGCCATCTGCTGGGCACCGAGGTCGAGGCGCCGAAGATGCCGGCGGACACGCCGCGCGTCAGCCTCGACCGCGTGCTGGAAGTGGCGAAGGCCAAGCATCCCGACCGGGTTGTGCAGTTCGCCTCGCAGCCCGAGGACGACGACGGCCTCTGGTTCGTCACGCTCACGCCCACGCCGGAGCCCACGGACGACTTCAAGTCGGTCGCGGTCGACGCGCGCACGGGCGCGGTGCTCGCGCAGCCGAAGTTCGACGAGGGCTTCATGTACGTGATGTTCAAGCTCCACGTCGATCTCTTCGCGGGGCTGCCGGGCAAGCTCTTCCTCGGCTTCATGGGCCTGCTGCTGCTGGTGGCCGTCGTTTCGGGCGTGGTGCTGTATTCGCCCTTCATGCGCAAGCTCGACTTCGGCACGGTGCGGCGCGAGAAGCGGCCACGCCTGAAGTGGCTCGACCTGCACAACCTGCTGGGCATCGTCACGCTGGTGTGGGTGTTCGTGGTGGGGGCCACCGGCATGATCAACACGTGGGCCGACTTGGTCATCAAGTACTGGCAATACGATCAGCTCAGTGCGCTGCTGACGCCGTACAAGAACGAGCCCGTCGTCGCGGTGAACGAGCGCGCCTCCGTGCAGCGTTCGATGGATGTTGCGCTGCAGGCCGCGCCCGGCATGAAGCTGTCTTTCATCGCGTTCCCGGGCACCTCGTTCTCGAGTCCGCACCACACGACCTTCTTCCTGCGCGGCAACGAGCCCTTCACGTCGAAGCTCCTGCAGCCGGTGCTGGTCGACGCCAAGACGGCCGAGGTGACCGCTTCGCCCAAGCTGCCCTGGTACCTCTGGGCGCTGCTGGTGTCGCAGCCGCTGCACTTCGGCGACTACGGCGGCATGCCGATGCAGATCATCTGGGCGCTGCTCGACATCGCGACCATCATCGTGCTGGGCAGCGGCCTGTATCTCTGGCTCAAGCGGGGCAACACCGTGCCGGCTGCCTCGAAGAAGACAGAGGAGCATGAGGTGCCGAAGCACGCCCCCGTCGGCGGCACCGCCCAACCCGAGCCGGCACCGGCCATGAAGGTGCAGGCATGAAGCAGCACCAGCATCACCATCAAGGCTTCTGGCGCATGTGGGGCTGGCCGATCGTGCTGGGCGTGCTCACGACCTTCGGCCTGATCTCCGCGCTCTTCAGCGACGGCGGGCTGGGCGACATCCTGGCCTGGATCGCGCTCGGCATCCCGTGCGTGGTGTGCGTCTGGTACGGCTGGTGGAGGAAGCCGGCCGACAGCAAGGCCTAGCGAGCTCCGGCGAATCGTAGTTTTCCCTGAGAGTCGCGCCACCGCGACACGCCCGGCCGGAGTGCCGAAGCAGAATCTGCGCGATGAACCTCGCGCCTGCTGCTTCCGCCGTCGTCGTCGGCTTCCTGTCGCTGTTCGTCGCTCCGATGGCTGCACGAGCCCAGCAGGAGCCGGCCGGCAGCCTGCGCGAGATCACCGTTTCCACGCCGCGAGGAGAGGTGACGCCTTTCAACGTGCCGGGCTCGGTGGACCGTGTGGACGGCAACGAGATGCGCGACAGCCGCCTGCAGGTCAATCTCTCGGAAGGCCTCGGCGCGGTGCCGGGGCTGCAGGTGCAGAACCGGCTGAACTACGCGCAAGACCTGCAGCTGTCCATTCGCGGCTTCGGCGCGCGCTCCACCTTCGGCGTGCGCGGCGTGCGGCTCTACGTCGACGGCATTCCCGCGACATTGCCCGACGGGCAGGGCCAGACCTCCAACATCGACATCGGCTCGCTCGACCGCATCGAGGTGCTGCGCGGACCGTTCTCCGCGCTCTACGGCAATTCATCCGGCGGCGTGGTGCAGGCCTTCACTGCTTCGGGCGAGGGACCGCCCCGGCTGTCGTATTCGCTCGCGGGCGGCAGCTTCGGAACCTGGCGGCAGTCGCTGCAGGTCAGCGGATCGCAGGGCGCGGTGGACTACCTGCTCGACGCGAGTCGTTTCCATACCGACGGCTGGCGCGAGCACAGCGCCGCGAAGCGCGACATCGCCAACGGCAAGCTCGGCATCGCGCTGGACAACGGCGACAGGCTCACGCTGGTCTTCAACAGCGTGCGCATCGACGCGCAGGACCCGCTGGGCCTCACCGCCGACCAGTACGCGCTGGCGCCGCGCAATGCACCGCTGGCCACGCAGTACGACACCCGCAAGACGGTCGAGCAGACGCAGGTCGGCCTGCTCTATGAACACCGCATCGACGCCACGCAGGGGCTGCGCCTCATGGTCTACGGCGGCCAGCGCAAGACCACGCAGTTCCAGTCGATTCCGCCCTCGGCGCAGCAGAACCCGCTGCACGCGGGTGGGGTGATCGACCTGTCGAGGCAGTACGGCGGCGTGGACCTGCGCTGGAACGGCGCGTTCACGCTGGCCGGCAGGCCCCTCGAGGTGGTGGCGGGCCTGGGTTACGACAGCCTGCGAGAAAAACGCCGCGGCTACGAGAACTACCTGGGCCCGGTCTCCGCCCCGGTGCTCGGCGTGCAGGGGCGGCTGCGGCGCAACGAGCTCAACGAGGCCTGGAATCTCGACCCCTACGCGCAGGCCACCTGGCGCCTTGCCGAGCGCTGGACGCTGGAGGCCGGCGTGCGCCGCAGCAGCGTGCACTTCAATTCGCAGGACCGCTACATCGTCGGGACCAACCGCGACGACAGCGGCAGCGCGCGTTACAGCAAGACCCTGCCGGTGGCTTCGCTGCGCTACCAGGCCACGCCGGACCTGGCGCTGTACGGCTCCATCGGGCGCGGTTTCGAGACGCCGACGCTGAACGAGCTCTCCTACCGGGCCAATGGCGCGAGCGGACTCAACTTCGCGCTGCGGCCTTCGGTGAACGACAGTGTCGAGGTCGGTGCCAAGGCGCGGCTCGCCGGCGGCCTGCTCACGGCGGCGCTGTTCCAGACCCGCACGCGCGACGAGATCGTCACCGATACCAACGTGGGCGGCCGCGCCACTTTCCAGAACGCCGGCCGCACGAAGCGCAACGGCTTCGAGCTGGGCTGGCAGCACGAGACCGCGAACCACTGGCGCACCCAGCTGGCCTACACCTGGCTGGATGCGACCTACCGCGATGCCTTCTGCTCGCCGTTCCCGTGCGCGGCCGCGAACAGGGTGGCTGCGGGCAACCGCATTCCGGGCATCGCGCGGCAATCGCTGTTCGCGTCGTTGGGGTGGGTGCCGCCCGAGGGCTGGCGTGCCGGCATCGAGATGCGCGCGCTGGGTCGCATCCAGGCCAACGACGTCAACACCGCGAGCGCGCCGGGCTATGCCGTCGCGGCGGTGTATGCGGGCTACCTGAAGAAATGGGAGCGCTGGGAGTTCAACGCCTTCGCGCGTGTCGACAACCTGTTCGACCGGCGCTACGTGGGCTCGGTGATCGTCAACGAAGGCAATGCGCGCTATTACGAGCCTGCGCCGGGCCGCAACTGGACGGTGGGGCTGAGCGGCACCTACCGCTTCTGAAGCCCCACCATCTTTTCCTGCTTGCTTACTTGAGGCCGGCTGCTGCGCGCAGTGCGGGGGCCTGCGTGGTCGCTTCCCAGGTGAACTCGGGCTCCTCGCGGCCGAAGTGGCCGTAGGCGGCGGTCTTCTGGTAGATCGGGCGCAGCAGGTCGAGCATCTGGATGATGCCCTTCGGGCGCAGGTCGAAATGCTCGCGCACCAGTTCGGCGATCTTCTCGTCGGGGATCACGCCGGTGCCTTCCGTGTACACGGTGATGTTCATCGGCTGGGCCACGCCGATGGCGTACGCCACCTGGATCTGGCACTGGCGCGCCAGGCCGGCGGCCACGATGTTCTTGGCCACGTAGCGTGCGGCGTAGGCGGCCGAGCGGTCGACCTTCGACGGGTCCTTGCCCGAGAACGCGCCGCCGCCGTGCGGGCAGGCGCCGCCGTAGGTGTCGACGATGATCTTGCGGCCGGTGAGGCCGCAGTCGCCCTGCGGGCCCCCGATGACGAAGCGGCCGGTCGGGTTGATCAGGTAGCGCGTGTCCTTGAGCCACTCCTTGGGCAGCACCGGCTTGATGATCTCCTCGATGATGGCTTCGTTGAACGAAGCCTTCATCTTGGTGGGCGTCTCGCTCTGGTCGGGGCTGTGCTGGGTGGAGAGCACCACGGTGTCGATGCTGTGGGGCTTGCCGTCCACGTAGCGCATCGTGACCTGGCTCTTGGCGTCGGGGCGCAGGAAGGGCAGGCGGCCGTCCTTGCGCAGCTGCGCCTGGCGCTCGACGAGGCGGTGCGCGTAGTAGATCGGCGCGGGCATCAGCTCGGGCGTTTCGTCGCAGGCGTAGCCGAACATCAGGCCCTGGTCGCCGGCGCCGGTGTTCAGGTGGTCGTCCGATGCGTGGTCGACGCCCTGGGCGATGTCGTTGGACTGCTTGTCGTAGCAGACCATCACGGCGCAGCCCTTGTAGTCGATGCCGTATTCGGTGTTGTCGTAGCCGATGCGCTTGATGGTGTCGCGCGCGACCTGGATGTAGTCGACGTGCGCGTTGGTGGTGATTTCGCCGGCTAGCACGACCAGACCGGTGTTGGTCAGCGTCTCGGCGGCCACGCGGCTGCGGGGGTCCTGCTCGAAGATCGCGTCCAGGATGGCATCCGAGATCTGGTCTGCGACCTTGTCGGGGTGGCCTTCGGATACGGATTCGGACGTGAAGAGGAAGTCGTTCGCCATTTGTTCAAAACTCCTTGATTTGACTTGGCGCGTTGCCAACTCTGCGGAGCTCTGGCGAACGCTTTAGCAGATGTCGATTTCTCGACCCGGCACAATCGCACTGCTGCGCTTGTGTTTGTCGCCCTGCAAGTTGTTCCGTAACTCGGCGACAATTTGCATTCTATTCGAGCCGCGCAATACCATGCGCGCGCGTCCGTTTTTTGACCCCCTCCCGTATTCGATGATCACCCTGTTCCGCCTGCTCGCCCGCGTGCCGATGCCGCTGATGCATCGGCTCGGTGCATTGCTGGGCTGGCTGGTCTGGTGGAGCGCGCCCGGCTATCGCCGCCGCTTCAAGGCCAACGCCGAGAGCGCGGGCTTCGGCCCCGACCAATACCGTCCCGCCATCGCCGCCGCCGGCAAGATGGCTTCCGAGCTCCCCTGGCTCTGGCTGCGCCCGCAGGGCCAGACCGTGCTGAACCGCGTGGTGCGCTGGGAGGGCGTCGAGGCCTTCGAGGCGGCCATGCAGGCGAAGAAGGGCGTGATCCTGGTCGCGCCGCACCTCGGCAGCTGGGAGATGTGCGGCCAGGCCATCGGCGAGCGTTTTCTGTCCACCTACGGGCCCATCACCGCGCTGTTCCGTCCGGCGCGCAAGAAATGGATGGCCGACCTGATCGCCGCCGGTTCGCGCGACCGGCCCGGCCTGCAGACGCTGCCTACCAACAACACCGGCGTGCGCGGCCTGATCCGCACGCTGCGCAACGGCGGCTACACCGGCATCCTGCCCGACCAGGTGCCGCCGCTGGGACAGGGCGTTTGGGCGCCTTTCCTGGGCCGCCCGGCCTACACCATGACCCTGCTTCCCCGCCTTGCGCAACAGACCGGCGCGGCCTGCTTTCTCAGCGTGTGCGAACGCCTGCCGAATGCGGCCGGCTACGTGATCCGCTTCGAGCCCATCGTCGGTACGGCGCTGACCGACCCTTCCGCGTCCATCGAGGACGCCGCCGCCGCCATGAACGACGGCATCGGCCGGCTGATCCACAGCCTGCCGGGCCAGTACGTGTGGGACTACGCCCGCTACAAGGAGCCGCGCGCCGAGCGCGTGGTCGCCGCGGCAGGGGAAGCCGCATGAGCCTCGGATCCCGACTCGGCATCGGCTTCATGCGAGTGATCGCGCCGCTGCCGCTGCCCGTGGTGCGCGGTTTCGGTGCGTTCCTCGGCCGCATCCTGCACACCATCGCAGTGCCGCGGCGGCGCGTGGTCGACACCAATCTGGCAGTCTGCTTTCCGGAGAAATCGGAAGCCGAGCGCCGTGCGATCGCGCGCGAGAGCTTCGTCTACGTGGCGCAGTCGTGGCTGGACCGCGGCTGGCTCTGGCACGCGCCCGAGAAGACGGTGGCTAGCCGGCTCAAGATCGTCGGCGCGGCCTCGGAGATCGACGAGATCGCCCACGGCGACGAGCCGATGATCCTTTTTGCGCCGCATTTCTACGGCCTCGATGCGGCTGCGACTGCGCTCACGATGCACACCGCGCGCCCCTCGGCCACCATCTACACGACCCAGCGCGACCCGATGATCGACGCCTGGATCCGCGAGGGCCGCACCCGCTTCGGCGACGTGGCGGCGCTCAACCGGGTGGACGGCATCAAGCCGGTGCTGCAGGGCCTGCGCAAGGGCGGCCTGCTGTACCTGCTGCCCGACATGGACTTCGGCCGCGACCAGACCATCTTCGTGCCGTTCTACGGCGTGCAGGCGGCCACGGTGCCATCGCTGTCGCGCTTCGCGCGGCTGGGCAAGGCCAAGGTGGTGCCGGTGGTGGCGAAGCTCACGCGCGAGGGCTACGAGATCGAAATCCTGCCGACCTGGCAGAACTTTCCGACCGACGACGTCGAGGCCGACACGGCGCTCATGAACGAGCGGCTGCAGGGCTACATCGACACGATGCCGTCCCAGTACTACTGGGTGCATCGCCGCTTCAAGACTCGCCCCGAGGGCGAGCCGCCCATCTACTGATTCGATTGCGGCAGCGTGCCCTCAGGGGGTGCGCTGCAGAAAACCCTCGATCTCGCGCGCGACCAGTTGCGGCTGCTCGTGCACGATCCAGTGGGTCGCGTTCGGCACCTTCTTCAGCTCGAGCTTCGGCACGTAGTCTTCCAGTCCCTCGAGCAGGCCGGGCAGCAGGGCCGCGTCGTCGAGCGCCCAGAACACGAAGGTCGGTACTTCCACCACCAGCCGTTCGCGTGGCAGCACGGGAATGCCGTCGATGGTCTGGCCCGGCAGCGGCGGCTTCATCGGCGTCACGCGGTAGAGATTGCAGGCGCCGGTGAGACCCGCGCTCCAGACCTCGCGGTATTTCTGCTTGACTTCCTCGGTGAGCCAGCCGAAGCCGTCGGGGCCGGCCTTCATCAGCAGGAAGAAGGGCCACATGCGCTTGAAGTCGTCGGCCGCGAGCAGCGCTTCCGCGTCGGGGCGCGCGAGGAAGTTCATGTAGGCGCTTGCCTGCTGCTGCGCCGGGCTGTTGCGCAGCTCCCGGGTGAAGGTGCCCGGGTGCGGCGAATTGATGATGACCAGCCTGCCGACCTGCTGCGGGAAGGCATTCGCATAGCCCCAGCCGAAGGCGCCGCCCCAGTCGTGGGCGACCAGCGCCGCCATGGTGCCGTCGGCGCTCTCGGTGGCGGCGAGCTGCTGGATGTCCTGGATCAGCAGGTGCGCCTTGTAGGCCGCCACGTCGGTCGGCGAGCTGGATTTCTCGAAGCCGCGCAGGTTGGGCGCCACGCAGCGGTAGCCGCCGTGGGCCGGGTCGGAGAAGTACTCGAGCAGTTCGTCCCAGATGAACGCGGCCTCGGGGAACCCGTGGAGGAACACCATCAGCGGCCGGCCCGGCTGGCCGGCGGCGCGGCAACTCAGGGTGGTGCCGTTGGGCAGGCTGCGTTGGAATGTCTCGATCATGCTTCTTGTCTCCTTCGGGTTGACTGTATCGCTATTGTTTTGATAGTGAACTTCGCAGATGGGACGGTCGGTACAGCCTGCTCCTGTGTCAGGCGTCTTCCTGTGGCGGTGGCTCGGGTTCGGCGGCTGGCGCGTCGGCGCCTTCGGGGTGCACCCAGCGCCACAGCAGCTCCGCGGCCTCGCCAACGCCTTGCTTCTTCAGGGCCGAGAACAGTTTCACCTCGCCGCCACCGGCCTGCAGTCGCGTAATGGACAGCACCTTCGCGCCCTCGCTGCGGGTGAGCTTGTCGGCCTTGGTCAGCAGCACGAGGAATTTCAGGCCCTGTTGCACGCGCGGACGGATCACGTCGAGCAGGATCTCGTCGAGCTCGGTCATTCCGTGGCGCGGATCGCACATGAGCACCACGCCGCGCAGGTTTTCGCGCGTCATCAGGTAGTTGCCCATCACCCGCTGCCAGCGCAGCTTGGCTTCGCGCGGCACGGCCGCATAGCCGTAGCCGGGCAGGTCGGCGAGCACCGCGTCATCGACCTTCTGCTTGCCGACGCCGAACAGGTTGATGTGCTGCGTGCGGCCCGGTGTCTTGGAGGCGAAGGCCAGGCGCGTCTGTTGCGTCAGGGTGTTGATGGCGGTCGACTTGCCCGCGTTGGAGCGGCCGACGAAGGCGATCTCGGGCAGGCCCAGGGGAGGCAGGTGCTCCAGCTGGGGGGCGCTGGTGAGGAAGTGGGCGGTGTGCAGCCAGCCCAGCGCCGCGCGTTCGCGCTCGGCGACCTGGGGGGCCGCGGCGGGAGCCGCGCGGGGAGGATAGGCTGCGGGCTTGGCGCGCGGGGAGGGCATCTACGGACTTTCGAAACAGGGCCCACATTGTAGAATCGTGAGGTTTTGCGCCATAAATTCGAAGCCCCCGATATGAAGTTGTTTGCCAATATTGTGCTTGCGGCCCTCGTGGGCATCGCATCCAGCGTGAGTTTTGCAGCCGATGAACACGCGGCCAATCCGGGTGCGGCAGCCGCCGCAGCGGCAAAACCGGCCAAGCCGGACCCCGCCAAGGGGGACACGCTGTTCAACGCAACGCCGGCAAACAGCCAGAGCTGCGCTTCCTGCCACAACGCCGACGGCAACTCCGCCATCGCCGCCAACCCGAAGCTGGCGCAGCAACACCCCGAATACATCCTCAAGCAGCTGCAGGACTTCAAGTCCGGCGCGCGCAAGAGCGCGATCATGAAGCCGCTGGCTTCTGCGCTGTCGGAAGAAGACATGCGCAACATCGCCTGGTTCGTGGGTTCGAAGAAGGTCAAGCCTGGCTTCTCGAAAGACAAGGACACCATCGCGCTGGGCGAGAAGATCTACCGCGGCGGCATCGGCGATCGCCAGATCCCGGCCTGCGCCGGCTGCCACAGCCCCAACGGCGCCGGCATCCCGGCCCAGTACCCGCGCCTGGGCGGCCAGAACGCCGACTACACGGTGGCCCAGCTCACCGCCTTCCGCGACAACGTCCGCCTGAACAGCCTGCCCATGACCGGCGTCGCCGCCAAGCTCAACGACAGGGAAATCAAGGCGGTCGCCGACTACATTGCCGGTTTGCGTTGATGATGGCGCTCCCTGGAGCGTGACCAGCCGCCGATAACAACCCAGACAAAGGGCGGGCCGATCCAGCAGGATGGCCCGCCCTTTTTTGTTTTTTCTCCTTCTCTTTCTTCCTGATTTCGCCCGATGTCCGTCTCCACCCATGGCCTTCGCGTTCATCGCGGCCCGCAGGTGCTTCGCGCCGCGGTGGAGCTGCTGTCGTCGATGCGCTTTGCGATCGCGCTGCTCACCATCATCTGCATCGCGTCGATCATCGGCACGGTGCTCAAGCAGCACGAGCCGATCAACAACTACATCAACCAGTTCGGGCCGTTCTGGGCCGAACTGTTTCGCGCGGCGCGGCTCGACTCGATCTACAGCGCCTGGTGGTTCCTGCTGATCCTGCTGTTCCTGGTGATCAGTACCACGCTGTGCATCGTGCGCAACACGCCGCGCATCGTGGTCGATCTCAAGACCTTCAAGGAAAACATCCGCGTCCAGAGCCTGAAGGCCTTCGGTCAGCGTGCGGAAAACACGCTCGGTGAAGCGCCCGAGGCCGCGGCAAACCGCATCGGGCAGCTGCTCGTGAGCGGCGGGTGGAAGGTCAAGCTGCAGCGGCGCGAGGCCGGCGCCGACGGAAAGACTGCCGAGGGCTGGATGGTCGCGGCGCGCGCCGGCGGGGCCCACAAGCTGGGCTACATCGCGGCCCACGGCGCCATCGTGCTGGTGTGCCTCGGCGGCCTGCTCGACGGCGACCTCGTGGTGCGCGCCCAGACCTGGTTCAACGGCAAGAGCGTGTTCACTGGCGGCGGAATGATCGCCGACGTGCCGCCGCAGCACCGCCTGTCGGCCAGCAACCCGACCTTCCGCGGCAACATCCTCGTGCCCGAGGGAGGGCAGGGCAGCGTGGCCATCCTCAACCAGTCCGACGGAGTGCTGCTGCAGGAACTGCCGTTCTCCATCGAGCTGAAGAAGTTCATCGTCGATTACTACTCGACCGGCATGCCCAAGCTGTTCGCGAGCGAGGTGGTGCTGCACGACCGCGAGACCGGCGAGCAGGTGCCCGCGCGCATCGAGGTCAACCACCCGGCCAGCTACAAGGGCGTGGAAATCTACCAGTCGAGCTTCGACGACGGCGGCTCCAGGGTGAAGCTCAAGGCGGTGCCGATGACTGCCGCGGCCAAGTCTTTCGAGGTGGAAGGCGTCATCGGCGGCCCGAGCACCGAGATCACCAACGGCAAGGACAAGCTCACGCTCGAGTACGCCGCGCTGCGCGTGATCAACGTCGAGAACTTTGCCGACGCGAACGCCATGGGCAGCGGTGCCGACGTGCGCAAGGTCGACCTGCGCCACGGCATCGAATCGCGCCTGGGCGCCGCCAACAAGACCAACAAGCCGAAGGTGCTGCGCAACATCGGCCCGAGCATCGGCTACAAGCTGCGCGACGCCGCTGGCCAGGCGCGCGAATACCAGAACTACATGGTGCCGGTCGACACCGGTGACGGCCAGCCGGTGTTCCTGCTGGGCATGCGCGAGAAGCCCGACGAGCCGTTCCGCTACCTGCGCGTGCCGGCCGACGAGCAGGGCTCCATGGACGGCTTCGTGCGCATGCGCGCGGCGCTTGCCGACCCGGCCACGCGCGAGCGCGCCGTCGAGCGCTACATCGCCAAGGCCACCGATCCCAAGCGCCCCGAGATGGCGGAGCAGCTGCGCGTGTCCGCCACGCGCGCGCTGGCCCTGTTCGCCGGCACCGAGCGCGCCAAGGCCGATGCCACCACCGTGGGCGGCTGGCAGGCCATTGCCGAGTTCATGGAAGTCAACGTGCCCGAGGCCGAGCGCGAGCGCGCTGGCGGGGTGCTGGTGCGCATCCTCAACGACGTGCTGTTCGAGGTGCTCAACCTGAGCCGTGAGGGCGCCGGCCTTGCCGCGCTGGCCAACGACGAGAAATCGCAGGCCTATCTGACGCAGGCCGTGCTGGCCATCAGCGACGCCCATTTCTACCCGGCCCCGGTCGCGATGATGATGACCGACTTCACCCAGGTGCAGGCCAGCGTGTTCCAGGTGGCGCGTGCCCCTGGCAAGAACATCGTCTACCTGGGCTGCCTGTTGCTGATCGTCGGCATTTTTGCCATGCTGTACGTGCGCGAGCGCCGCCTGTGGGTGTGGCTGACGCCCGGCGGCACGGCTGCTTCCGACGGTGATGCAGCCGGTACGGCCGCCACGATGGCGTTCTCGGTCAATCGCAAGACCATCGACAGCGATCGCGAATTCGAGCATCTCAAACGCAAGCTGCTCGCCCTGAA
Source organism: Variovorax gossypii (assembly GCF_003965815.1). Lineage (GTDB taxonomy): Bacteria > Pseudomonadota > Gammaproteobacteria > Burkholderiales > Burkholderiaceae_C > Variovorax > Variovorax gossypii. The sequence goes on from NZ_RXOE01000002.1 coordinate 710,892, forward strand.
CAAAGAAGACCCCGGGACAACATGAACACCACGACCCTCACGCTCAATGAAAGCTGGCTTTCGCGCCGCAACCTGTTCGACTGGGTGTTCGCGGCGCTGGTGGTGGCCGGCGGCCTGTTCGCCTTCGCGCGCCACGCGGGGTCGATGGACTATTACGAGAAGCCGATCCTCGGGGCCGCGATGGTCTCGCTGATCGGCATCTGCTGGTTCTGGCGGCCACTGCGCGTGCTGGCCATCGTGGTTGCTGCCGCCTCGCTGCTGGCCATCGCGTCGTACCAGGGCGACCTGGCTCGCGCCGACAGCGTGTTCTGGCTCAAGTACTTCCTGTCGAGCCAGTCGGCCATCCTCTGGATGAGCGTGCTGTTCTTCATGAGCACGCTGTTCTACTGGCTCGGCTTCTTCGGCGGCAGGCAGTCGGACACCTTCGACACCATCGGTTCCCGCCTCGCGTGGGCGGCGGTGACGATGGCGCTGATCGGCACCATGGTTCGCTGGTACGAAAGCCACCAGCTCGGCCCGGACATCGGCCACATCCCGGTGAGCAACCTGTACGAAGTGTTCGTGCTGTTCTGCTGGCTGACGGCGGCCTTCTATCTGTACTTCGAGGAGCGCTACAACACGCGTGCGCTCGGCGCCTTCGTGATGCTGGTGGTCAGCGCGGCGGTGGGCTTTTTGCTCTGGTACACGATCGTGCGCGAGGCGCACGAGATCCAGCCGCTGGTGCCCGCGTTGCAGAGCTGGTGGATGAAGCTGCATGTGCCGGCCAACTTCATCGGCTACGGCACCTTCGCGCTGGCGGCCATGGTCGCCTTCGCCTACCTCATCAAGGAGCAGGCCAACGAGACGCGCTGGTACAAGCTCACCCCGATCTGGCTGCTGGGCGTGGCGCTGTGCTTCGTGCCGGTGGCGTTCCGCCAGCGCGTGCAGGAAGCCGGCGGCAGCTACTGGGTGATCTACGCGGGCATTTCCGCGCTGATCGCCGCGGGCATCCTGCTCGGGCGCAAGCGCATCGCGGCGCGCCTGCCGGCCAACGAGGTGCTCGACGACGTCATGTACAAGTCGATCACCGTCGGCTTCGCCTTCTTCACCATCGCCACCGTGCTGGGCGCCCTGTGGGCGGCCGACGCCTGGGGCGGCTACTGGAGCTGGGACCCGAAGGAAACCTGGGCGCTGATCGTCTGGCTCAACTACGCGGCCTGGCTGCACATGCGGCTGGTGAAGGGGCTGCGCGGCACCGTGGCGGCCTGGTGGGCGCTGGGCGGGCTGGCTGTCACGACTTTCGCCTTCCTCGGCGTGAACATGTTCCTGAGCGGGTTGCACAGCTACGGCACCCTGTAACTGCAGGCCTGCGGGCTTTCGCGAAGAATTATTGAAACCGCGCGCTGCGGCGGCGCGTAACCAGATCAGGGTCGGCCACGAACTACCCTGAGCACAACGATTCCGCGAAAGGTCCGTCATGTCGTTCCATTCCCGTCCGATCCACCGCAGCAACAACAGCGACGGCAACGGTTTCATCCATCCGCTGTCGAGCGAGATCACGTCCCGGGAGGTCTACGAAGGCCGCCGGGACATGCTGAAGCTCATGGCCGGCGGTGCCGCGGGAGCCGCGCTGGCGGCATTCGCCTCGCGCGAAGCCTTGGCGCAGGCCGAGCGCCCCAACAAGCTCGCGCCGCTGCCCGGCGCCAAGTCGGCGGTGCCCGGTGCCATTTCGATGGAGAAGGTCACCGACTACAAGGACGCCTCCACCTACAACAACTTCTACGAGTTCGGCACCGACAAGGCCGATCCGGCGAAGAACGCCGGCACGCTGAAGACGCGGCCCTGGACCGTGGAGGTGGAAGGGCTGGTCAAGAAGCCGGGCAAGTACGGCATCGAAGACCTGCTGAAGCTCAGTGCGCAGGAAGAGCGCATCTACCGCCTGCGCTGCGTCGAGGGCTGGTCGATGGTGATTCCGTGGGTCGGCTATTCGCTGGCCGAGCTCATCAAGAAGGTCGAGCCGCAGGGCAATGCCAAGTTCGTCGAGTTCGTGACGCTGGCCGATCCCAAGACCATGCCCTTCGTGGGCTCGCGCGTGCTCGACTGGCCCTACACCGAGGGCCTGCGCATGGACGAGGCGATGCATCCGCTCACGCTGCTTGCCTTCGGCATGTACGGCGAGGTGCTGCCCAACCAGAACGGCGCACCGGTGCGGCTGGTGGTGCCATGGAAGTACGGCTTCAAGTCGGCCAAGTCGATCGTGAAGATCCGCTTCGTCGAGAAAGAGCCGAGCACCGCCTGGAACAAGGCCGCGGCCAACGAATACGGCTTCTATTCGAACGTGAACCCCAACGTCGACCATCCGCGCTGGAGCCAGGCTACCGAGCGCCGCATCGGCGACGGCGGCGGCCTGTTCGCCAAGCGGCGCAAGACCGAGCTGTTCAACGGCTACGAAGCGCAGGTCGGCCAGCTCTACGCGGGCATGGACCTCAAGAAGAATTACTGAGCCGGCTTCTGCGCGCGGTCATCGCCCCATGAACAAGCTGCTCATGCATCCGGCGACCAAGCCGGTCGTCTTCCTGCTGTGCCTGCTGCCGTTCGCGCTGCTGGCCTATGGCGCGTTCACGGACGGGCTGGGCGCCAACCCCGCCGAGTTCCTGATCCGCGCCACCGGCGACTGGACGCTGCGCTTCATCTGCATCGTGCTGGCGGTGACGCCGCTGCGCGTGATGAGCAAGTGGAACGCGCTGGCGCGCTACCGCCGCATGCTGGGCCTGTTCGCGTACTTCTATGTGGTGCTGCACCTGCTGTGCTACAGCTGGTTCGACATGGGCTTCGAGTGGGGCGACATCGCGAAGGACATCGCCAAGCGGCCATTCATCCTGGTGGGCTTCTCGGCCTTCGTGCTGCTGACGCCGCTGGCGGCCACCTCGTTCAACCGTGCGATCAAGGCGATGGGCGCGAAGCGCTGGCAGCTGCTGCACCGGCTGGTCTACCTGATCGCTGGGCTGGGCCTGCTGCACTTCTTCTGGATGCGCGCGGGCAAGAACAACTTTGCGGAAGTGTTCGTCTACGCCGCGATCATCGGCGTGCTGCTTGCGTGGCGCGTGTGGAATTTCGCCAGCAAGCGCGGCAAGGCGAAGCCGGCGGCAGGCGCAGTGCGCAACGGCGAGAAGCCGCTGCGTACCGGCTGAAGGACGGCAGTCAGCCGTCGATCTCGCTGCGCAGCTGGTCTTCCATCGTCTCGCGACGACGGATCAGCCTGGCGCTCGCGCCGCTCACCAGCACCTCGGCGGCGCGGCCGCGCGTGTTGTAGTTGCTGGACATGCTCATGCAGTACGCCCCCGCCGACAGCACGGCCAGGAAATCTCCGGCCAGCACGTTGAGTGCGCGGTCACGGCCGAGCCAGTCGCCGCTTTCGCAGACTGGGCCGACCACGTCGTAGGTCGTGGCATTGCCGGCGCGGGCGCGCACCGGCACGATGCGCTGGAAGGCCTGGTACATCGCGGGACGCGGCAGGTCGTTCATGGCTGCGTCGACGATGCAGAAGTTCTTGTCCTCGCCGGGCTTGGTGTAGAGCACTTCGGTCAGGCACACGCCGGCGTTGCCGACCAGCGAACGGCCGGGTTCGATCACCAGCTTGCGCTTGCCGAAGCCGCGCGCGTCGAGCTTGGCGAGCAGCTGCTGCCACAGCGCATCGGCCTTGGGCGGCACTTCGCCGTTGTAGTCGATGCCCAGGCCGCCGCCGAAGTCCAGGTGATGGATCGGCACGCCGGCTGCCTCGATGGCTTCCACCAGGTCGAGCACGCGGTCGCAGGCGTCGAGATAGGGCGACGCTTCGGTGATTTGCGAGCCGATGTGGCAGTCGATGCCCACCACTTCCAGGCCCGGCAGGCGTGCGGCGTGCTTGTAGGCCTCGACAGCGCGGTCGTGCGCGATGCCGAACTTGTTGCCCTTCAGGCCGGTGGAAATGTACGGATGCGTCTTCGGATCGACGTTCGGATTGATGCGGATGCTGATCGGCGCGCGCTTGCCTTCGGCAACCGCCACTTCGTTGAGGACGTCGAGCTCGGCTTCGCTCTCGACGTTGAAGCAGGCGATGCCGGCCGCGAGGGCCTGGCGCATCTCGGCGCGGGTCTTGCCCACGCCCGAGAAGATGATCTTCTTCGGATCGGCGCCGACGGCCAGCACGCGCGCCAGTTCGCCGCCCGAGACGATGTCGAGGCCGCAGCCGGCTTCCGCGAACACGCGCAGCACGCCGAGCGAGGAATTGGCCTTCATCGCATAGCAGATGAGGGCGTCGCGTCCCTCGAAGCCGCGCTGGTACGCCGCCAAGGCGTCCAGCATCCATTGCTGCGAGTAGACGAAGAGGGGCGTGCCATGCTCGCGGGCCAGCGCATCGAGTGCGACGCCTTCGACGTGCAGCGCGCCGTCGCGCTCCGCGATGTGCGGTTGGCCGGGCAGGGAGTTTGCGGTTGCGCTCACTTGCGTTGCTCCGTGCCGGTGTTGTTGCTGTTGCTGCCCGCCGGTGCGCTGGCGGCTGCGGCCGGCGCGGGGGCCGTCTGACTGGAAGACGTAGAGGAGGTGGAGGGCGACGACCTCAGACTATCGGGCGTCATGAGCTCCGGCAGCGTGGCGCGCCCGGCGGCGGCCGGATCGGTCGGCAGGTACAGCGGACCGCGCTGCCCGCAGGCCGCGACAAGCCCGGCGGCGCCCACGGCGAGGCAGACCATGAGCGCAGCGCGGACGCGGGTGCTCACTAGAATTTGGTGAACGTTCAACATGGCGAAATTGTAATGACCGACACCGAGTACATGGATCGCGCCGAGGCTGCCCTTGCAGCGATCGAGCTGGGCTGCGACCGCATCAACGAAGCGACCGACGCGGACATCGACAACCAGAGGGTGGGCGGGATGATCACGATTTCATTCCGCAACGGCAGCCAGCTGATCGTGAACCTGCAGAAGCCCCTCCAGGAAATCTGGCTTGCCGCGCGTTCCGGCGGCTATCACTACCGCCACGACGGCAAGGCCTGGCTCGACACCAAGACCGGCGAGGAGTTCTTCGGCAATCTGTCGCGCGAAGCGACTCTTCAGGCCGGGCAGCCGCTGAGCTTCGCGGCTGCCTGATCTTTCGCGGCCCTTTCGCGTCCGCCGCCTTCAGTTGCGGAACAGGTCGAGGATGCGGTTGCGCTCCTCGGGCGGGGCCGGCGGGCTTACCGGGGCACCGGTAAGGGCCTCCACCGGCGCTGCGGGCGCGGATTCCACGCCAAGGCTTGCAACGCCGCGTCCCGGCGCATAGTCGTCGTAATACCACTCGCCGCCGACGTTCACGATGCCCGAGGGCGGATTGGCCGACAGCTCGGTCACGGGCACGCCCTTGATGGCGGTTTCCATGTAGGTGATCCAGATCGGCAGGCTCAGGCCGCCGCCGGTCTCGCGGTCGCCCAGGTTGCGCGGCGTGTCGTAGCCGATCCACGAGATGGCCGTCATGGTGGGCTGGAAGCCAGCGAACCAGGCGTCGAGCGAGTCGTTGGTGGTGCCGGTCTTGCCGTACAGGTCGGGGCGCTTGAGCATCGCCTGCGCCTTCGCGGCGGTGCCGCCGCGGGCCACGGAATTCAGCAGCGTGTCCATGATGAAGGCGTTGCGCTGCGGGATGACGCGCAGCGATTCGCTCAGCAGGGGCGGCTGCTTGTCGACCAGCACCTTGTCCTTGTGGTCGGTGATGCGGGTCACGAGGTAGGGATTGACGCGGTAGCCGCCGTTGGCGAACACCGAATAGCCCACCGCCATCTGCATCGGCGTGACCGAGCCCGCGCCGAGCGCCATCGGCAGGTAGGCCGGGTGCTTTTCCTTGTCGAAGCCGAAGTTGGTGATCCATTCCTGCGCATAGCGCGTGCCGATGGACTGCAGGATGCGGATCGACACGAGGTTCTTCGACTTCATCAGCGCGGTGCGCATCGACATCGGGCCGTCGTAACCGCCGCCGTAGTTCTTCGGCTCCCAGGGCTGGCCGCCGGTGGTGCCGGCGTCGAAGAAGAGCGGGCCGTCGTTGATGACCGTGGCGGGGGTGAAGCCCTTTTCGAGCGCCGCGGAATAGATGAAAGGCTTGAAGCTCGAACCCGGCTGGCGCCAAGCCTGTGTCACGTGGTTGAACTTGTTCTTGCCGAAGTCGAAGCCGCCGACAAGCGCCTTGATGGCGCCGTCGCGCGGGTCCATGGCGACGAATGCGCCTTCGACTTCGGGCAGCTGCGTGATTTCCCAGGTGTTCTTGGGCGTCTTCACCACGCGGATGACCGCACCGCGACGGATCTTGATGTTCGGCGGAGCCTTGTCGGAGAGTCCGGACTGCGCGGGCTTGAGGCCGTCGCCAGTGATCTGCACGGGGTCGCCGTTGCCGCGGACCGCATCGATCTGCTTGGGCGTGGCCTTCAGCACAACCGCCGCCATCACGTCGCCGTTGTCGGGGTGGTCGGTGAGCGCATCGTCCACGGCCTCGTCGAGTTCCTTGGGATCGTTCGGCAGGTCGACGAACTTCTCGGGGCCGCGATAGATCTGGCGGCGCTCGTAATCCATGATGCCCTTGCGCAGCGCCTTGTAGGCGGCGGCCTGGTCGGCAGCGACCAGCGAGGTGTAGACCTTGAGGCCGCGCGTGTAGGTGCTGTCGCCGTACTGTGCGTACATCAGCTGACGGACCGTTTCTGCGACGTACTCCGCGTGCAGGCGGTTCGGGTCGGCGGCATCGCGCAAATGCAGCTCTTCCTTCTTGGCTTCCGCGGCTTGCTCGGCGGTGATGAAGCCGGCTTCCTGCATACGGTCGATCACGTAGAACTGGCGGCCGCGCGCGCGCTGCGGGTTGTTGACGGGGTTGTTGGCGCCGGGCGCCTTCGGCAGGCCGGCCAGCATGGCGGCCTGCGCGATGGTGAGCTCCTGCAGGGGCTTGCCGAAGTAGGCCTCGGAGGCGGCGGCGAAACCGTAGGCGCGGTTGCCGAGGTAGATCTGGTTCAGGTAGATCTCGAAGATCTGGTCCTTGGTCAGCAGGTGCTCCAGCTTGAAGGTGAGCAGCACCTCGTAGATCTTGCGGGTGAGCGTTTTCTCGGAGCTCAGGTAGACGTTGCGCGCCACCTGCATGGTGATGGTCGACGCGCCCTGGCTCTTTACGCGGTTCATGTTGGCCAGGCCGGCGCGCACCATGCCCTTGTAGTCGACGCCGCCGTGGTCGTAGAAGCGGGCGTCTTCGGCGGCCAGGACGGCATCTTTCACGACCTTCGGAATCGCCGAGATCGGGGTGAGGTTGCGGCGCTCCTCGCCGAACTCGCCGATCAGGATGCCTTCGGCCGAGAACACCCGCAGCGGCAGCTTGGGCCTGTAGTCGGAGAGCTCGCTGATGTCAGGCAGGTTCGGGTAGGCGACCGCGAGGGCCACGGCCACCACGCACAGCACGGCAAGCACGCCGGCCAGCGCGATGCCGAAGCTCCAGAAGAAAAAGCGCAACAGCCATTTCAGCCAGGTCGGGCGCTTGGTGGGAGGGGTCTTGGCTGGCCCTTTGGGGCTGGAAGTTTCTTGCATGAGGGGCCGCACAGAGTCACCCGACATTATAAAAAGCCGCCCCCTCCACACGATCCGATCTTTGAGGGGCTTGCATTGCCCTAATTCAAAAGTTACAAAATGCGGTTTTGACGTCAGGTTTTGACAACGCTTCAGGGTTTTGCCCTGCGGCGTTGCTTGGTTGCCGCTACGCCTGCTGCTAGCATGCAACCGAATTCAATTTTTTCTATTGGTTACAAATACAGGGGAAGAGGAACCTAACTTGGCTGCTCTTGGATCATTGTTTCGTCGTCAGAACGCTCCCCTGCTGGGGCTGGACGTAAGTTCGTCCAGCGTCAAGCTGGTCGAGCTCGGCCGTGAGGCCAGCGGCAAGCTGGTCCTGGAGCGCTGCGCCATCGAGCCCCTCGAGCGCGGCTGGATCACCGACGGCAACGTCGAGAAGTTCGACGAGGTGGCCGAAGCCGTCCGCCGCGTCATCCGCAAGAGCGGCACGCGTACCCGCAACGTGGCGCTCGCGCTGCCGCCTTCGGCCGTCATCACCAAGAAGATCATTCTTCCCGGCGGCATGAGCGAGCAGGAGCTCGAGATTCAGGTCGAATCCGAGGCCAACCAATACATCCCGTTCTCGCTGGACGAGGTCAGCCTCGATTTCTGCGTGACGGGGCCGAGCACAACTTCCGCCGGCGACGTGGAAGTGCTGATCGCCGCATCGCGCAAGGAAAAGGTCCAGGACCGTGAAGGCTTGGCGGAAGCGGCGGGCCTGAAGGCGATGATCCTCGATGTCGAGTCCTATGCATCGCGACTGGCAACGGCCCGCCTGATCGAGCAGCTGCCCGGCAAGGGCGTGGATTCGATCGTGGCCCTCTTCGAGGTGGGTGCCTTCACCACCAGCATGCAGGTGCTGCGTAACCAGGAAGTGCTGTACGACCGCGACCAGGCGTTCGGTGGTGCCCAGCTCACGCAGCTTATCGTGCGCCAGTACGGTTTTTCCGCGGAAGAGGCCGAGGCGAAGAAGCGCAGCGGCGACCTGCCTGACGACTACGGCTCGGGCGTCTTGAAGCCCTTCGTGGAAAGCATCGCTCAGGAAATCGCGCGCGCGCTCCAGTTCTTCTTCACCAGCACGCCGCATAACCGCGTCGATTACGTCCTGCTGGCGGGTGGATCGGCTTCGCTGCCGGGCCTGACAAATGCCGTCACGCGGCAGACGTCGTTCGCCTGCTCGTTGCTCAATCCCTTCGAAGGGATGGAAATCAGCTCGAACGTTCGCGAGAAGAAGGTACGTCGCGAGGCGCCGTCCTATCTGACTTCCTGCGGGCTGGCCATGCGGAGGTTCCTGCAGTGATCCTCATCAATCTGCTTCCGCACCGCGAAGCTGCGCGCAAGCGCAGGCGCGAGGCGTTCTATGGCACCTTGGGCGCCGCGGCGGTTCTGGGTGTCCTGATCGCAGGCCTGGGTTACCTCTGGTTCGAGGCCCAGATTTCGGCCCAGCAATCGAAGAACAGCTTTCTCCAGGCCGAGATCAAGAAGCTCGAAGTCGAGATCAAGGAAATCTCGACCCTGCAGGAAGAAATCGCCGCGCTGCGTGCGCGCCAGCAGGCGGTCGAAGACCTGCAGGGCGACCGCAACCTGCCCGTGCACCGTGCACCTGCTCAACGAACTGGTCCGGCAATTGCCCGATGGCGTCTACCTGACCAACATGAAGCAGGACAACCAGACTGTCACGCTGCAAGGCATGGCGCAGTCGAACGAGCGCGTCTCGGAACTGCTGCGCAATCTCGGCAACAACAGCCCGTGGCTGGTGAAGCCGGAGCTGGTCGAAATCACGTCGGCGAACGTGAACCTGAATCCGCGCGACCAGCGTCGCGTGGCGAACTTCACGATGCGCATTGGCCTGAAACGCCCCACCGATGCTCAGAAGGCCGCCGCCGATAAGGCGCTGGCCGCAACGGCGCAGTCCAAGGGGTAACCGATCATGGCAAGCAATCGCCCCTCCCAGAAAATCGACGTCGCCGCTGCATTGCAGCGCTTCGGCGACCAGTTTCGCGGGCTCAATCCGAACGATCCGTCGGCATGGCCGTCGGTGCCCCGTTATGCGCTCTGCCTGGCGGTCACCGCATTGGTGCTCGTCGCCCTCTGGTTCGCCTGGCTGACCAATTCGAACGACGAGCTCGAGAACGAGCGTTCCAAGGAAGTCGCGCTCAAGGCCGATTACCAGAAGAAGGTGGCCCAGGCAGCCAATCTCGAGTTGCTGAAGAAGCAGCGCGAGCAGGTGCAGCAGTACGTGACCCTGCTCGAGAAGCAGCTGCCCAGCAAGGCCGAAATGGATGCCCTGCTGTCGGACATCAACCAGGCGGGCCTTGGTCGCAGCCTTCAGTTCGAACTGTTCCGTCCGGGGCAGGTGTCGGTCAAGGACTACTACGCCGAGCTTCCGATCGCCGTTCGCGTGACCGGGCGCTACCACGACATGGGAGCTTTCGCCGCCGACGTGGCGGGCCTCTCGCGCATCGTGACGCTGAACAACATCTCCGTCACCCCGCAGAAGGACAAGGACGTGCTGACGATGGATGCCACCGCGCGTACCTACCGTTACCTCGATGACGACGAGCGGGCCGCGCAGAAGCGCGCTTCCGCACCGAAGGCGAAGAAATGAAGATCGTCGCCAAAGTACTGTGGCTGACGCTGGCGGCGTCGGCACTGAGCGCCTGCGATTCGGACCAGGAAGACCTGCAGCGGTGGATGGCCGAGCAACGCGCCCAGGTGAAGCCCTCGGTGCCGCCTATCTCCGAGCCCAAGAAGTTCACCCCGCAGGCGTACACCGAAGCCTCGGCGTTCGAGCCTTTCAACATCCTGAAGCTGACCCAGGCGCTGCGCCGCGAATCGAACCAGCCGAGCACCTCCGAGCTGATCGCGCCCGAACTGGCGCGCCGCAAGGAGGCGCTCGAGGCCTTCCCGCTCGACTCGATGGCCATGGTGGGAAGCATGAATCGCAACGGTCAGCCGGTGGCGCTGGTCCGTGTCGACAAGCTGCTCTACAAGGTGCGCGTCGGCGAATACCTGGGACTCAACTACGGGCGTATCACCCGAATCAACGAAACCGAAGTCGCCCTGCGTGAAATCGTGCAGGACGCCGCCGGTGAATGGATCGAACGCGTCGCGACGCTGCAGCTGCAAGAGAGTGCGAAATGAACCATAAGAAATCAACGATGGCACAGTGGCTGCGCGCTGCCGGCCTGGGTCTGCTGGCTTTCGGCGCATTGGCCGTGGCCCATGCGCAAAATGCCATCGAAGCCGTGACCAGCTCCACGCAGTCCGGCTCGGAAGTGATCCGTATCGATCTTGCGCAACCGCTCGCCGCGGTGCCCGCCGGATTCACCGTGCAGACGCCGGCGCGCATCGCGCTCGACTTCCCGGGCGTCACCAATGCCATCGGCCGTTCCGCCATCGAAGTGAATCAGGGCAACCTGCGCTCGGTGAACGTGGTGCAGGCCGGTGAACGCAGCCGCGTGGTGCTGAACCTGAAGCAGGCGACAGCCTACAAGGCCGAGATTCAGGGCAAGTCGCTGCTGGTCGTTCTTGAGCCGGTGGCTGGTGCGGCACTCGTTTCGTCGGCCGCTACGACCTTTGCGGAAAACCGCAATCGGGACACGCTGCCCCTGAAGGACGTCGATTTCCGTCTTGGCACCGACAGTACGGGCCGGGTCATCGTCGATCTTCCGAACAATCAGGTGGGCGTCGACGTCAAGCAGCAGGGCAAGAGCCTTGTCGTGGAGTTCACCAAGTCGACGCTGCCCGAAGGCCTGCGCCGTCGTCTCGATGTGGCCGACTTCGGAACTCCGGTCCAGTTGATCACTTCGCAGCAATCTGGCGACCGTGTCCGCATGACGATCGACGCCAAGGGCGACTGGGAGCACAGCGCCTACCAGAGCGAGAACCAGTTCGTGGTCGAAGTCCGTGCCCGCAAGGTCGATCCGACCAAGCTGACCCAGGGCGTGGGCTACAACGGCGAGAAGCTGTCGCTGAACTTCCAGAACATCGAGATCCGCTCGCTGCTGCAGGTGATCGCCGACTTCACGAACTTCAACATCGTGACCTCGGATTCGGTGAGCGGCGCCCTGACGCTGCGGCTGAAGGACGTGCCTTGGGACCAGGCCCTCGACATCATCATGCAGGCGAAGAACCTGGGCATGCGCAAGAACGGCAGCGTGCTGTGGATCGCGCCCAAGGATGAGATCAACGCCAAGGAAAAGCTCGAGTTCGAGGCCAAGGCCGCGATCGAGAATCTGGAGCCGTTGCGGACCCAGTCGTTCCAACTCAATTACACGAAGGCGATTGCCATTGCACAGGGCCTGACTGGTACGGGCACATCGTCTGGTGGTGGCGGCGGCGGCGGTGCGGCGACGCGTATCCTGAGCCCGCGCGGCAGTGTCATTGCCGAGTCGCGTACCAATCAGCTCTTCGTTTCGGACATTCCGTCGCGTTTGGCCCAGGTAACCGACTTGATCCAGAAGCTGGACGTGCCGGTTCGTCAGGTGCTGATCGAGGCCCGGATCGTCGAAGCATCCGACACCTTCGGCAAATCGCTGGGTGTTCGACTGGGCGGCGGTATCTCTGGCGAACGTTTCGCTTCGTCCGCTGGCAATCGAGCTTACGGCAACATCGGCGTGATGCCGACCGTCACAGCGGGCACCAACGGCGGTGCCAGCACCGCCACCACCACCTGGACCAACTCCAACTTCATCAACCTCCCCGCAGGCGACGCCGGCGGCACCGGTAACGCTGCAGGCACCTTCGCGATCTCGCTCTTCAATTCGAGCTTCTCGCGCATGCTGAACCTGGAAATCTCGGCGCTCGAGGCCGACGGCAAGGGCAAGCTGGTGTCCAGCCCCCGCGTCATCACGGCCGACCAGACCAAGGCGCTGATCGAGCAGGGCGAGGAAATCCCGTACCAGCAGGCCACGTCCAGCGGCGCGACCTCGATCTCGTTCCGCAAGGCGGTGCTGAAGCTCGAAGTCACGCCCCAGATCACGCCTGAAGGCAACATCATCCTGACGCTGGACGTGAGCAAGGACGCCCGTGGCGTGAACACGTCGGCGGGCCCGGCCATCAACACCAAGCACGTGCAGACCGAGGTGCTGGTCGAGAACGGCGGCACGGTTGTCATCGGTGGTATCTTCGAGCTCACCGAAACCAATGACGAATCGCGCGTGCCGGTGCTGGGTGAAGTGCCCTATCTGGGGGCACTGTTCCGCAAGCGCGAACGCGTTGCCAACAAGACTGAAATGCTCGTCTTTATCACCCCGAAGATGATTACCGACCGCAACGCCGCGCGCTGACGCGCGGGCGTAGCAGCCACCGCGTGGCGGTCGCACTCGTCGGCTTGCCCGGCGCCGGAAAATCCGCAGTGGGCCGGCGCCTGGGGATGCGGCTGGACCTTCCTTTCGTGGACACCGATCACGTGATCGAGCAGCGCATCGGCTGCTCGATCCGTGATTACTTCGAGCGCGAGGGCGAAATCGCCTTCCGGGATCTCGAGCAGACCGTGATCGCCGATCTGGCGGCCAACGCCCAGGGCGTGCTGGCCACCGGAGGCGGCGCGGTGCTGCGGGAAGCCAACCGCAAGCAGTTGCGCGATCACTTCCACGTGATCTACCTGCGCTCCTCCCCCGAAGACCTGTTCCGCCGCCTGCGCCACGACGTGAAGCGCCCCCTGCTGCAGGTGGCTGACCCGCTGGGGCGGTTGCGGGAGTTGCACGATGCGCGCGACCCGTTCTACCGGGAAACCGCCCATGACGTGGTCGATACCGGCCGCCCGACGATCGCCATGCTGGTGAACATCATCGTGATGCAGCTTGAGCTGGCGGGCGTCGTCGAGCCGGGCGCTCATCCGGAAGATCCCCCCGCCTGAGCCTGCCGGCCGCGCAGCGCCTAAACTCGCTGCCCATGTCCCTGTCCGAACTCTCCGCTCCGCCAGAACGCGTCGACATCCAGCTCGGCGACCGCAGCTACCCGATCCTGATCGGCGCCGGCTTGCTGGACGACTCGCGGAGCTTCGCCGCCGTGCCTGCCTCGGCAACGGCCCTGATCGTCAGCAACACGACGGTGGCGCCGCTCTACGCCAAGGCGCTGCAGGCGGCGCTGGCGGGCCGGTTCCGGGCGGTTCATCTGCTCGAGCTGCCCGACGGCGAGGTGCACAAGAATCTCCAGACGCTGAACCTGATCTTCGACGAGCTGCTCGGCCGCGGCAGCGACCGCAAGACCGTGCTTTTCGCGTTGGGCGGCGGCGTGGTGGGCGACATGACCGGCTTCGCGGCCGCCAGCTACATGCGTGGCGTTCCCTTCGTACAGGTGCCGACCACGCTGCTGGCGCAGGTCGATTCCTCGGTGGGCGGCAAGACGGCCATCAACCACCCGCTCGGCAAGAACATGATCGGCGCGTTCTACCAGCCCCAGCTCGTGGTCTGCGACCTGGGCACGCTGCAGACCCTGCCGCCGCGGGAGCTCAGCGCCGGCCTGGCCGAAGTCATCAAGTACGGCCCGATCCACGACATGGCTTTTCTCGACTGGATCGAGGCGAACATCGACGCCCTCGTCGCGAGGGAGCCGGCCGCGCTGGCCTACGCGGTCAAGCGCAGCTGCGAGATCAAGGCGCTGGTGGTCGGGCAGGACGAGCGCGAAAGCGGCCTGCGGGCCATCCTCAACTTCGGCCACACCTTCGGCCACGCCATCGAATCGGGGCTCGGCTATGGCGAGTGGCTGCACGGCGAGGCCGTCGGTTGCGGCATGGTGATGGCGGCACGGCTGTCGCAACGGCTCGGCGGCGTCGACGCCGCCTTCGTCGAACGGCTCACGCGGCTGATCGAACGGGCCGGCCTGCCGATCGTCGGCCCGGCGCTGGGCGCGGATCGCTACCTGGAGCTGATGCGCGTCGACAAGAAATCGGAAGCCGGCGAGATCCGTTTCGTGGTGATCGACCGGCCCGGCTCGGCGGTGGTCCGCAGCGCGCCCGACGCGCTCGTGCGCGAAGTGCTCGCGCAGAGCTGCGCGCAGCAGTAATGAGCCTCGCGGCCTATGCCTGCCTGCCCGCGCGCTCGCGCGGCCGTCGGCATGCGGAGCCGCCCGCGCCCACGCGCGATGCCTTCCAGCGCGACCGCGACCGGATCGTGCATTCCACGGCCTTCCGCCGGCTGGTCTACAAGACGCAGGTCTTCCTGAATCACGAAGGCGATCTGTTCCGCACCCGGCTCACGCATTCGCTCGAAGTGGCCCAGCTCGGCCGTTCGATCGCGCGGGCGCTGCGCATCAACGAGGACCTGGTCGAGGCTATCGCCCTCGCGCACGACCTGGGCCACACGCCCTTCGGCCACGCGGGCCAGGATGCGCTCAACGACTGCATGGCCGGGCACGGCGGCTTCGAGCACAACCTGCAGAGCCTGCGCGTGGTCGACGCGCTGGAGCACCGGTACCCGCAGTACGACGGCCTGAATCTCAGTTTCGAAACCCGCGAGGGCATCCTCAAGCATTGCTCGCGCGCGAATGCCGAGCGCCTGGAGGCGGCGGAGCCCAACGGCGTGGCGCGGCGATTTCTCGACCGCACGCAGCCGGGGCTGGAGGCGCAGCTGTGCAACCTGGCCGACGCCATCGCCTACAACGCCCACGACATCGACGACGGCGTGCGCTCGGGGCTCATCACGGTCGAACAGCTGTCCGACGTCGAGCTGTTCGCGCGCCATCGTCGCGAAGCGCTGGCCGAGCATCCGCAGCTGCAGGGGCGCCGCGTGCTCTACGAGACCATCCGGCGCATGCTGAGCGCGCAGGTCTACGACGTGATCGACGCCACGCGCGCGGCGCTCGAAGCACTGGCACCCGCCGACGCCGACGCGATACGCAAGGCCCCTCCTGTCGTCGCATTCAGCGACACCATGCAGGCCCAGTCGGAAGACCTGAAGCGCTTTCTCTTCCGCAATCTCTACCGGCACCCCCAGGTCACCCAGACCACCGACCAGGCGCGGCAAGTGGTGCGTGAACTGTTCGCGGCGTACCTGGAGCGTAGCGCCGAGATGCCGGCTTCCTACGACGAACGCCAGGACAGGCCCCGCGCGGTCGCCGACTACATCGCCGGCATGACCGACCGCTTCGCCGTGCGCGAGCATGAACGGCTGACCGGCCGGCGGGGCATCGCATGAGCGGGCAGGTCGTGCGACCGCGCGTTCCGGCAGCCGCATTCGCCGTCCTGCTGGGCGGCGTCAGCGGGGCCTTGCACCTGGGCAAGCTGCCGCCTGCCGTGCCGGCGCTGCAGGCATCGCTGGGCATCGGGCTGGTCGAGGCGGGGTTTCTGCTGTCGCTGGTGCAGGTCGCGAGCATGACGCTCGGGCTGCTGGTCGGGCTGGCCGCCGACACCATCGGCCTGCGCCGCAGCATGCTGACCGGGCTCGTGGTGCTCACGGTTGCCAGCCTGCTGGGCGGCCTGGCGGGCACCGAGCTGGGCGGGGCGCATGCCGTGCAATGGCTGCTGGTGCTGCGTGCCGTGGAGGGCGTCGGTTTCCTGCTGGCCGTGATGCCAGGGCCTGGCCTGATCCGTGCCCTCACGCCGCCCGGTGCCGACAAGGCGGCGCTGGGCCTCTGGGGTGCCTACATGCCGCTGGGCGTGGCCCTCGCGCTGCTGCTCGGGCCGGCCCTGATCGCCTGGGGCGGGTGGGCGGACTGGTGGTGGGCGCTCTCGGCCGTGTCCGCCGTGTCGGCGGTCTGGCTCTGGATGGCGGTGCCGACCGACCGGCTCCGTCCCGCGTCGGCGGGGCCGGCTTCCGGCGGCTGGTCGTCCCGGCTGCGCGCCACCGTGGGGGCGCGTGCACCGTGGCTGGTCGCGCTGACCTTCGCCGTGTACTCGTCGCAGTGGATGGCGGTGATCGGCTTCCTGCCCGCCATCTACGCGGGTGCCGGCGTGCCGGCTGCCTGGAACGCGGTGCTCACCGCGCTCGCTGCCGCCATGAACATCGTCGGCAACGTCGCCGGCGGGCGCTGGCTGCAGCGCGGCGTGGCGCCCGAGCGGCTGCTGCAGCTTGGTTTTCTGACTATGGCACTGGGCGGCGTGGCCGCGTTCGCGCAGGCAGGGCAGGGGGCCGACGCCCTGGGCCTGCCGCCGGTGCTGCGCTACATCGCCGTCTGCGCCTTCTCGCTGGGGGGCGGCATGGTGCCCGCCACGCTGTTCCTGCTGGGCGTGCGGCTGGCACCCGGGCCTTCCACCGTGTCGACGACCGTCGGCCTCATGCAGCAGGCCTCCTCGCTCGGCCAGTTCCTGGCGCCGCCAGCGGTGGCCTGGCTGGCGAACCGCGTCGGCGGCTGGCACTGGACCTGGACGGCCACGCTGGCCTGCTCGCTGGTCGGCATGGCGATCGCCCGGCGCCTCGGGCGCATTCGCCCCGCCGCGGAGATGGCATGACGCACCCGGCGACAATCGGAGCCGCCCAGGCCGAGGCCGACACGCGGCGCTGGCTCGAACGCGCGGTGATCGGCCTCAACCTGTGTCCCTTCGCGAAAGCCGTGCACGTGAAGGGGCAGATCCACTACGCCGTGTACGAGCCCGCCGAAGAGCCCGACCTGATGGACGCGCTGCTTGCCCAGGCCGAAGAACTCGTGGCGCTGGACGCTGCCGTGCGCGACACAACCCTTCTGATTGCACCGAACGCCTTGGCCGACTTTCTGGATTTCAACGACTTCACGGCGCGAGCCGAGCGCCGGCTGGCGCGCGCCGGATTCGACGGCGTGCTGCAGTTGGCGAGCTTTCATCCGCAGTTCCAGTTCGCCGGCACCGAAGCCGACGACATCGGCAATGCCACCAACCGCGCGCCGTATCCCACGCTGCATCTGCTTCGCGAAGACAGCGTGAGCCGTGCGGTCGAGGCGTTCCCCGAGGCCGAGGAAATCTTCGAGCGCAACATCGACAGGCTCGAGGCGCTGGGGGCCGAGGGCTGGACCGAACTGGACGTCGGGCCGGGGAGCGCAAGGCCATGAACACGAAGACTGCACCGAAGACGAACAAGGCCGCCAAGGCCGACGCCGAGCTGGCCGAGGCTCTGCGCCCCGGCCAGTCGGTCGAGCTGCTCAAGGAACTGCACATCCTGACCCGCGAGGGCAGGCTCAACCAGGACTCGCGGCGCAAGCTCAAGCAGGTCTACCACCTGTTCCAGTTCATCGAGCAACTGCTGCGCGAACTGCCGGAAGAGGGCGCGGGCGCCACGCTGGCCGACCATGGGGCGGGCAAGTCGTACCTGGGCTTCATCATCTACGACCTGTTCTTCCGGGCCCGGTCGGGCGGCGGCCACGTCTATGGCATCGAGACGCGCGGCGAGCTGGTCGAGCGGTCGCGCGAGTTGGCGAAACGCCTGGGCTTCGAGCGCATGTCGTTCCTGAACCTCACGGTGGCCGAATCGGCCCAGGCGAGCGAACTGCCGATGCAGATCGACGTGGTCACAGCGCTGCACGCCTGCGACACCGCCACCGACGACGCCATCGCCTTCGGCCTGGCCAAGAAGGCTCGTTGCATGGTGCTCGTGCCCTGCTGCCAGGCCGAGGTGGCCGCCTGCCTGCGCGAGACCAAGGCACTCGCCCTGTCGCGCACGCCGCTGGCCGAGCTGTGGCGCCATCCGCTTCACACGCGCGAGATCGGCAGCCAGCTCACCAACGTGCTGCGCTGCCTGTATCTCGAAGCCAACGGCTACAGCGTCACGGTGACCGAGCTGGTCGGCTGGGAGCACAGCATGAAGAACGAGCTGATCCTGGCGCGCTACACCGGCCAGCGCAAAGCGAGCGCGGCTGCGCGGCTGCGCGAACTGCTGGCGCAGTTCGGGCTCGACAAGCTCGGCGACACGCGCTTCCGGCTCGCCTGAGCGCGGGCGCGCAACCCGCGTCTGCCGGATCGGATTCATCCATGGCCCGCCTTCCGCGCCTCACGCTGGCCGACATGCCGCACCACGTGATCCAGCGCGGCAACAACCGCCAGCCGATCTTCACGGACCGCGCCGATCACGAGAAGCTGCTCGCGCTGCTGGCCGAGAACGCCGCGCGCTTCGGCGTCGCGGTGCATGCCTACGGGCTGATGGACAACCACTTCCACCTGCTGGCTACGCCAGACAGCATCACCGGCCTGCCGCAGTTCATGCAATCGGTGGGGCGCAGCTACGTGCGCTACTTCAACGACCGCCACGGCCGCAGCGGCACGCTGTGGGAAGGACGCTACAGGTCGACGCTGATCCAGACCGACCGCTACCTGCTGACCTGCATGGCCTACATCGACCTCAACCCGGTGCGGGCGGGCATGGTGGCCGATGCGCGCGATTTCCCGTGGTCCAGCCACGGCCACTACGCCGGCCTGCGGCACGACCGGCTGCTGACGCCGCACCCGCTGTACTGGGAGCTCGGCAACACGCCGTTCGCGCGGGAGGCGGCGTATGTCGAACTGGTGCGCGCCGGGGTGCGCGCAGCCGATCAGAAGGCCCTGACCGAGGCCACCCTGCGGGGCTGGGCTGCCGGCGACGACGACTTTCTCGAGAGCCTGCAGAAGTCCACCGAGCGCCGCGTGGTCAAGGCAAAGGCCGGACGGCCGCCTTCCAACTCCCAATCCTGATCTGGAGAGCATGCCTCCATGCGTTGCATGGGTTGGCTCCTTTGCTCCTGATTTTGATATGTCCCCAATTTAATTCCTATCGAAAAACTCAACATTTAAATGGAATCTGACCCCTATTAAAGTGTTTGGCATTCTTTGTGCAACGCAATATGCTCCGATTCCCTGCGAAAACTGAAGGAGCGCGCCATGACGACGGCTGCCGAGATCAAGCATCTCCAAGAACACGGTCTGTATTCCGCTGCCGACGAGCACGATGCCTGCGGCGTCGGCTTCGTTGCACACATCAAGGGCGAGAAGAGTCACGCCATCGTGCTGCAGGGCCTGAAGATCCTCGAAAACCTCGACCATCGCGGCGCAGTGGGCGCTGACAAGCTGATGGGCGACGGCGCCGGCATCCTGATTCAGCTGCCCGACCACCTCTACCGCGAGGAAATGGCGAAGCAGGGCGTCACGCTGCCCCCGCCGGGCGAATACGGCGTCGGCATGATCTTCCTGCCGAAGGAACACGCTTCCCGCGAAGCCTGCGAGCAGGAGATGGAACGCGCCATCAAGGCCGAAGGCCAGGTGCTGCTCGGCTGGCGCGACGTGCCGGTCAACCGCGACATGCCCATGTCGCCCACCGTGCGCGAAAAGGAACCGCTGCTGCGCCAGGTCTTCATCGGCCGCGGCAACGATGTCATCGTTCAGGACGCGCTGGAACGCAAGCTCTACGTGATCCGCAAGACCGCCAGCGCCAACATCCAGCGCCTGAAGCTCAAGCACAGCAAGGAATACTACGTTCCCAGCATGTCGAGCCGCACCGTGGTCTACAAGGGCCTGCTGCTGGCCGACCAGGTCGGTACCTACTACCTCGACCTGCAGGACAAGCGCTGCGTCTCGGCCCTGGGCCTGGTGCACCAGCGCTTCTCGACCAACACCTTCCCCGAGTGGCCGCTGGCCCACCCGTACCGCTATGTCGCCCACAACGGCGAAATCAACACGGTCAAGGGCAACTACAACTGGATGAAGGCACGCGAAGGCGTGATGTCGTCGCCCGTGCTGGGCGCCGACCTGCAGAAGCTCTACCCGATCAGCTTCGCCGGCCAGTCCGACACCGCCACCTTCGACAACTGCCTCGAACTGCTGACGATGGCCGGCTACCCCATCAGCCAGGCCGTGATGATGATGATTCCCGAGCCCTGGGAACAGCACGCCACCATGGACCCGCGCCGCCGCGCTTTCTATGAGTACCACGCCGCCATGCTCGAGCCGTGGGACGGCCCTGCCTCCATCGTGTTCACCGACGGCCGCCAGATCGGCGCCACGCTCGACCGCAACGGCCTGCGTCCTTCGCGCTACTGCGTGACCGACGACGACCTGGTCATCATGGCTTCGGAATCGGGCGTGCTGCCCGTGCCCGAGCAGAAGATTGTGCGCAAGTGGCGCCTGCAGCCCGGCAAGATGTTCCTGATCGACCTGGAGCAGGGCCGCCTGATCGACGACGAGGAGGTCAAGGCCAACCTCGCCAACAGCAAGCCCTACAAGCAGTGGATCGAGAACCTGCGCATCAAGCTCGACAGCGTGAAGGCCGAAGCCGCCGAAGCGGTCAAGGCGCCGCTGTCGCAGGTTCCGCTGCTCGACCGCCAGCAGGCCTTCGGCTACACCCAGGAAGACATCAAGTTCCTGATGAGCCCGATGGCACAGGCCGGCGAGGAAGGTATCGGCTCCATGGGCAACGACAGCCCGCTCGCCGTGCTCTCCAGCAAGAACAAGCCGCTGTACAACTACTTCAAGCAGCTGTTCGCGCAGGTCACGAACCCGCCGATCGACCCGATCCGCGAAGCCATCGTGATGTCGCTGGTGTCCTTCATCGGCCCCAAGCCGAACCTGCTGGACATCAACCAGGTCAACCCGCCGATGCGGCTCGAAGTGAGCCAGCCGATCCTCGACTTCGCCGACATGGCGAAGCTGCGCGACATCGGCAAGTACACGCAGGGCAAGTTCAAGAGCTACGTGCTCGACATCACCTACCCGCTCGCGTGGGGCGACGAGGGCGTCGAAGCCAAGCTGGCCTCGCTGTGCGCCGAAGCCGTGGACGCCATCAAGGGCGGCCACAACATCCTGATCGTGAGCGACCGCGGCGTGAGCCCCACGCAGGTGGCCATTCCCGCCGTGTTGGCGCTGTCGGCCGTGCACCAGTACCTGGTGCGCGAGGGCCTGCGCACCACGGCCGGCCTGGTGGTCGAGACCGGCTCGGCGCGCGAAGTGCATCACTTCGGCGTGCTGGCCGGCTACGGTGCGGAAGCCGTGCACCCCTACCTCGCCATGGAGACGCTGGTCGCGATGCACGCCGACCTGCCGGGCGAGCTGAGCGCCGACAAGGCGGTCTACAACTACGTCAAGGCGATCGGCAAGGGTCTGTCGAAGATCATGTCGAAGATGGGTGTCAGCACCTACATGAGCTACTGCGGCGCGCAGCTGTTCGAAGCCATCGGCCTGAACAGCGAGACGGTGAGCAAGTACTTCACCGGCACCGCCAGCCGCGTGGAAGGCATCGGCGTCTTCGAGATCGCCGAGGAAGCCATCCGCATGCACAAGGCCGCCTTCGGTGACGACCCGGTGCTCGCCAACATGCTCGACGCCGGCGGCGAATACGCCTGGCGCACGCGCGGCGAGGAGCACATGTGGACACCCGACGCCATCGCCAAGCTGCAGCACAGCACGCGCTCCAACAACTGGAACACGTACAAGGAATACGCGCAGCTCATCAACGACCAGAACCGTCGCCACCTCACGCTGCGCGGCCTGTTCGAATTCAAGATCGACCCGGCCAAGGCCATTCCGGTCGACGAGGTCGAGGCGGCGGCGGAAATCGTCAAGCGCTTCGCCACCGGCGCGATGTCGCTGGGCTCCATCAGCACCGAGGCGCACTCGGTGCTGGCCGTGGCCATGAACCGCATCGGCGGCAAGAGCAACACCGGCGAAGGCGGCGAAGACCCCGCGCGCTACCGCAACGAGCTCAAGGGCATCCCGATCAAGCAGGGCGACACGCTGCGCAGCATCGTCGGTGCCGAGAACGTCGAGGTCGACCTGCCGCTGAAGGACGGCGACTCGCTGCGCTCGCGCATCAAGCAGGTCGCGTCGGGCCGCTTCGGCGTCACTGCCGAGTACCTGCACTCGGCCGACCAGATCCAGATCAAGATGGCCCAGGGCGCCAAGCCGGGCGAGGGCGGCCAGCTGCCGGGCGGCAAGGTCACGCAGTACATCGGCAAGCAGCGCTATGCGGTGCCGGGCGTGGGCCTCATTTCGCCGCCGCCGCACCACGACATCTACTCGATCGAAGACCTGGCGCAGCTGATCCACGACCTGAAGAACACCGCGCCGCACGCCAGCATCAGCGTGAAGCTGGTGAGCGAGATTGGCGTCGGCACCATCGCCGCGGGCGTTGCCAAGTGCAAGAGCGACCACGTCGTGATCGCCGGCCATGACGGCGGCACGGGCGCCTCGCCCTGGTCGTCGATCAAGCACGCGGGCAGCCCGTGGGAAATCGGCTTGGCCGAGACGCAGCAGACGCTGGTGCTCAACCGCCTGCGCAGCCGCATCCGCGTGCAGGCCGACGGCCAGATGAAGACCGGCCGCGACGTCGCCATCGGCGCACTGCTGGGTGCCGACGAGTTCGGCTTCGCCACCGCGCCGCTGGTGGTCGAGGGCTGCATCATGATGCGCAAGTGCCACCTGAACACCTGCCCGGTGGGCGTGGCCACGCAAGACCCGGTGCTGCGCAAGAAGTTCTCGGGCAAGCCCGAGCACGTCGTCAACTACTTCTTCTTCGTTGCGGAAGAAGTGCGCCAGATCATGGCCCAGCTCGGCATCCGCAAGTTCGACGATCTGATCGGCCGCGCCGACCTGCTCGACATGCGCAAGGGCATCGAGCACTGGAAGGCCGCGGGCCTGGACTTCAGCCGCCTGTTCGCGCTGCCGAACGTGCCGGCCGAAGTGCCGCGCTTCCATGTCGAGAACCAGGACCACGGCCTCGACAAGGCGCTCGACGTCAAGCTCATCGAGAAGTCGCGTCCCGCCATCGACAAGGGCGAGAAGGTGCAGTTCATCGAGGTGGCGCGCAACGTCAACCGCTCGGTGGGCGCGATGCTCTCGGGCGCGCTGACCAAGGTGCATCCGCAGGGCCTGCCCGACGACTCGATCCGCATCCAGCTCGAAGGCACGGGCGGCCAGTCGTTCGGCGCGTTCCTGGCACGCGGCATCACGCTGTACCTGATCGGCGACGCCAACGACTACACCGGCAAGGGCCTCTCGGGCGGCCGCGTGGTGGTGCGTCCCAGCCTCGACTTCCGCGGTGAAGCGGCACGCAACACCATCGTCGGCAACACCGCGCTGTACGGCGCGACCACCGGCGAGGCCTACCTGTGTGGCGTGGCCGGCGAGCGCTTCGCGGTGCGCCTGTCGGGCGCCACGGCGGTCATCGAAGGTACCGGCGACCACGGCTGCGAATACATGACCGGCGGCACGGTGGCCGTGCTCGGCAAGACCGGCCGCAACTTCGCTGCCGGCATGAGCGGCGGCGTCGCCTTCGTCTACGACGAGGACGGCCAGTTCGCTTCGCGCTGCAACCTCTCGATGGTCTCGCTCGACAAGGTGCTGACCTCGGCCGAACAGACCGCCAGCGTGCACCGCAAGATCTGGCACGGCGGCGAGACCGACGAGGCTCAGCTGAAGAAGCTGCTCGAGGAGCACCACCGCTGGACCGGCAGCAAGCGCGCGCGCGAACTGCTCGACAACTGGTCCGTGTCGCGCACCAAGTTCGTGAAGGTGTTCCCGAACGAATACAAGCGCGCGCTGGCCGAGCTGCACGACCGCAAGGTCGAGCTCACGAGCAGCGGCAACAACGCGCACATCGGCCTGGAGCCGCACGCGCTGGCAGCCCCCGCACCGCAGACGGCACCGGCTTCGGTCTGAGCGCCCGCGAGTAAGTACAGAGAACAAAGGAAAGCACGATGGGAAAGATCACCGGCTTCATGGAGCATGAGCGTATCGAAGAGGGCTACAAGCCCGTCGACGAGCGCCTCAAGCACTACAAGGAATTCGTCGTCGGCCTGAACACCGAACAGGCCAAGGTGCAGGGCGCGCGCTGCATGGATTGCGGCACGCCGTTCTGCAACAGCGGCTGCCCGGTCAACAACATCATTCCGGACTTCAACGACCTCGTGTACCGCAACGATTGGCAGAACGCCTTCGCGGTGCTGGACTCGACCAACAACTTCCCCGAGTTCACGGGCCGCATCTGCCCCGCGCCCTGCGAGGCGGCCTGCGTGCTCAACGTGAACGACGACGCGGTCGGCATCAAGTCGCTGGAGCACGCGATCATCGACCGCGCCTGGGACGAAGGCTGGGTGGCGCCGCGCGTCGCCAAGCACAAGACCAGCAAGAAGGTCGCGGTGGTGGGCTCGGGCCCGGCCGGCATGGCGGCCGCGCAGCAGCTCGCGCGCGCCGGCCACGACGTGACGCTGTTCGAGAAGAACGACCGCATCGGCGGCCTGCTGCGCTACGGCATTCCCGACTTCAAGATGGAGAAGTCGCACATCGATCGCCGCGTCGAGCAGATGAAGGCCGAAGGCGTGGTGTTCCGCACCGGCGTGATCGTCGGTGCCGCGAAGGACCCGCTGGGCAAGGGCTCCAAGGTCACGAACCTGGCCAAGGAAACCGTCACGCCCGAGCAGCTGCAGAAAGAGTTCGACGCCGTGCTGCTGACCGGCGGCGCCGAGCAGTCGCGCGACTTGCCGGTGCCCGGCCGCGATCTCGACGGCATCCACTTCGCGATGGAGTTCCTGCCGCAGCAGAACCGCGTCAACGCGGGCGACAAGGTCAAGGGCCAGCTGCGCGCCGACGGCAAGCACGTGATCGTCATCGGCGGTGGCGACACCGGCTCCGACTGCGTGGGCACGAGCAACCGCCACGGCGCGGTCAGCGTCACGCAGTTCGAGCTGATGCCGCAGCCGCCCGAGGAAGAGAACCGCCCGCTGACCTGGCCGTACTGGCCGATCAAGCTGCGCACCAGCTCCAGCCATGAGGAAGGCTGCGAGCGCGAGTTCGCGATCTCGACCAAGGAGTTCATCGGCGAAAAAGGCAAGGTCACCGGCCTGAAGACCGTTCGCGTCGAATGGAAGGACGGCAAGATGCAGGAAGTGGCCGGCAGCGAGCAGGTGCTCAAGGCCGACCTCGTGCTGCTCGCCATGGGCTTCGTGAGCCCCGTGGCCAACGTGCTCGACGCCTTCGGCGTGGAGAAGGACGCGCGCGGCAATGCGAAAGCAACGGTCGACTTCATCGGCGGCTATGCCACCAACGTTCCGAAGGTCTTTGCCGCAGGCGACATCCGCCGCGGACAGTCGCTGGTGGTGTGGGCGATTCGCGAAGGCCGCCAGGCCGCGCGCTCGGTGGACGAATTCCTGATGGGCTTCAGCGACCTGCCTCGCTGATCCGCGCGGATCGCGTTGGTAGCGAGTTCCTGACGAGGGTCTGACGGCCGCCGCGCTGAATTTTGTTTCAATTCGGCGTGGCCGCCCACGGCCCCGTTATCATCCGCGTCAAACCGCATGCCGGGATGCTTGAAAGAGCGCCCCGGCATTTTTATTGAGATGGACCCAGCCACACCACTGCCACATCCCTTCGTAGAGTTTCGCGACGTCAGATTCGGCTATGGCGCACGCGCCATCCTCGATGGCGTTTCGTTCGTCGTGCCGCGCGGCAAGGTGACGGCGCTGATGGGAGCCTCCGGCGGCGGCAAGACAACGGTGCTGCGCCTGATCGGCGGACAGCAGAAGGCGCAGCGCGGCGAGGTGCTCTTCGACGGCAGCGATGTCGGCAAGATGGATGTGAGCGCCCTCTACGCGGCGCGTCGGCGCATGGGCATGCTGTTCCAGTTCGGTGCGCTGTTCACCGACATGAGCGTGTTCGACAACGTCGCGTTCCCGCTGCGCGAGCACACGCAGCTCCCCGAGGCGCTGGTGCGCGACGTGGTGCTCATGAAGCTCGACGCCGTCGGCCTGCGCGGCGCGCGCGACCTGATGCCCAGCGAGGTGTCGGGCGGCATGGCGCGGCGCGTAGCGCTGGCGCGTGCCATCGCGCTCGACCCCGATCTTGTGATGTACGACGAGCCCTTCGCCGGACTCGACCCGATTTCGCTGGGCACGGCCGCGCGGCTGATCCGCCAGCTGAATGACGCGCTGGGGCTCACCAGCATCATCGTGTCGCACGATCTCGAGGAAACCTTCCGCATCGCCGATCACGTGATCATCCTGGCCAACGGCGGCATCGCCGCGCAGGGCACGCCCGCCGAGGTGCGCGAGAGCGCCGATCCGCTGGTTCATCAGTTCGTCAATGCGCTGCCCGACGGGCCGGTGCATTTCCATTACCCGGGCGTCAGCATCGAGGACGACTTCGGCAACGTCGAAGGAGGGCGCTCATGACCTGGTGGAAGCCATCCGACGCCGGCTTTGCCACGCGCCGCCATCTGGCCAACCTGGGCTATGGCGCGAAGCTCTTCATGCGGCTCGTCGGCCCGGGCGCGCAGATCATGCGCCGCTTCGGGCTGGTGCGCGACCAGATCCATTTCCTGGGCAACTACTCGCTGGCGATCATCGGCGTGTCGGGCCTGTTCGTGGGCTTCGTGCTCGGGCTGCAGATGTACTACGCGCTGCAGCGCTACGGATCTTCCGAGGCGCTGGGCCTGCTGGTCGCGCTGAGCCTCGTGCGCGAGCTCGGTCCGGTGGTGGCGGCATTGCTTTTCACCGGGCGCGCCGGCACCTCGCTGACGGCAGAGATCGGCCTCATGAAGGCCGACGAGCAACTGAGCGCCATGGAGATGATGGCGATCGACCCGGTGCAGCGCGTGCTCGCGCCGCGCTTCTGGGCCGGCGTCATCACGATGCCGCTGCTGGCGGCCGTGTTCAGCGCGGTCGGCATCCTGGGCGGCTACGTGGTGGGCGTGATGATGCTGGGCGTGGACCCCGGCGCGTTCTGGGGGCAGATGCAGGGCGGCGTCGACGTGTGGCGCGACGTCGGCAACGGCGTCATCAAGAGCATCGTCTTCGGCTTCACCGTGACCTTCATCGCACTGCTGCAGGGCTACGAGGCCCAGCCCACGCCCGAGGGCGTGTCGCGCGCGACCACGCGGACCGTGGTGTCCGCGTCGTTGGCCGTGCTGGGGCTGGACTTCCTGCTCACCGCCATGATGTTCAGCATCTGAAGAGGCCTGGCCTCCTTCGTTCTAGATAGACAGAGAGTCAAACCATGCAACGTTCCAACAACGACATCTGGGTCGGCCTGTTCGTCCTGATCGGCGCTGCTGCGCTGCTGTTTCTCGCGCTGCAGTCGGCCAACCTGCTGAGCCTGAACTTCCAGAAGACCTATTCGGTCACGGCGCGCTTCGACAACATCGGCGGCCTGAAGCCGCAGACCGCGGTGAAGAGCGCGGGCGTGGTGGTCGGCCGTGTGGAATCCATCTCCTTCAACGACAAGACCTTTCAGGCAGACGTCACGCTGGCTTTGCAAAACCGCTACAGTTTTCCCAAGGACAGTTCGCTCAAGATCCTGACCAGTGGCCTGCTCGGCGAGCAGTACATCGGGATCGAGGCGGGCGCCGAGGACAAGAACTTGCAAGCCGGCGACACCATCACCGCGACCCAGTCGGCCGTGGTGCTGGAAAACCTGATCAGCCAGTTCCTGTACAGCAAGGCGGCGGAGGGAAATTCGACGTCTGGAACAGCCAATAAGAAATGAAAACACGATCTTCTTTGTCTTTTGCTATGAATAACGTAGCAAGCCGAGCCCGCTGGATTGGCGCCGGCGCAGTACTCGCCCTGGCCGCCGGTTGCGCGACCGGCCCCAATGCCAACCCCGCCGATCCCTTCGAGCCGTTCAACCGGGGCGTCTCGCGCTTCAACGACGCCGTCGACGACGCCGTGCTGGTGCCCGCGGCCACGGCCTACCAGAACGTGCTGCCCTCGATGGTGCGCACAGGCGTGAACAACTTCTTCGGCAACATCGGCGACGTCTGGAACCTGGCCAACAACGTGGCCCAGCTGAAGCTGCAGAACAGTGCCGAAACCTTCATGCGCCTGAACGTCAACACCTTCTTCGGTCTCGGCGGCGTGCTGGACGTGGCGACCGAGGCGGGCATTCCCCGCCACGAGGAAGACTTCGGCCAGACCCTGGGCCGCTGGGGCGTGGGCGCCGGCCCTTACGTGGTGCTGCCGCTGCTGGGTTCCTCCACGCTGCGCGATACCGCCGCCAAGCCGCTCGACATGTGGGGCGACCCGTTGGGCCATGTGGAGGACATCCCCTGGCGCAATTCGCTGACGGTGCTGCGCGTTGTCGACACGCGCTCGCAGTACCTGCGCGCGAGCAGGCTGCTCGGCGACGCGGCGCTCGACAAGTATTCGTTCACGCGCGATGCGTTCCTGCAGCGCCGTCGCAGCCAAGTCTACGACGGCAACCCGCCCGACGACGGCGGCGGCATGGACAAGGGCGCCGACAAATAAATAGACAAAGTGACGCGGTGGAGGGAAGGCTGCTTGCATCCGGTTGCAAGGCTTCACCTCCCGGACAGGAACCCGGTCCACCCTGGTGGGCTCGAATCCGTTCCTGTCTCAGCAGCCGGTTTTTCCGGATGCCTGCGGATTTTCAAACTTGAATGAGGGAATCTCCATGAACAACAAGACCCTGCAACGTCGCGATCTCGGCCGCCTGGTGCTGGCCGGCGCCCTGCTGTTCGGTGCCGCCGTCGCCTTCGTCCAGCCCGCGCGTGCCGCCGATGAAGCGCCCGACGCACTGGTCAAGCGCCTGTCGACCGACGTGCTCGAGACGATCAAGGCCGACTCGTCCATCAAGTCGGGCGACGTCAACAAGATCATGGTGCTGGTCGACAGTAAGATCATGCCGAACGTCAACTTCCAGCGCATGACCGCCTCGGCAGTCGGCCCGGCCTGGCGTACCGCCACCCCCGAGCAGCAGAAGCGCCTGCAGGACGAGTTCAAGGCCCTGCTGGTTCGCACCTACGCCGGCGCGCTCGACCAGGTGACAGACCAGACCGTCACCGTGCGTCCGTTCCGCGGTTCGCCCGACGACAAGGACGTGCTGGTGCGCACCGAAGTGAAGGGCCGCGGCGACCCGGTCCAGCTCGACTACCGCCTCGAGAAGACCCCCGGCCAGGGCGCTGGCTGGAAGGTCTACAACCTCAATGTGCTGGGCGTGTGGCTGGTCGATACGTACCGCACCCAGTTCGCGCAGGAAATCAACAAGAGCGGCATCGACGGCCTGATCGCCGCGCTGGCCGCGCGCAACAAGGGCAACGGCAAGGGCTGAAGCGGAGCTGAGCGCGATGCTGGTCCTGCCCGCCCGACTGACCCATGACGAGGCCCCCGCCTGCATGCGCATGCTGCAGCAGGGGCTGAAGGGCCAAGCCGACTCGTCGTCCACCGTGGTCGACGCGACGGCGCTGACCCAGTTCGATTCCTCGGCACTGGCCGTGCTGCTGGAATGCCGGCGTGAATCGAGCGCGCTGGGCCGGGGGTTCTCCGTCAAGGGCCTGTCGCCCCGGCTGCGCGAACTGGCCGCCTTGTACGGCATTGCGGGCCTTTTGCCGGCCGCGCCCTGAAAAAGTAACGGCACCTTAAAATCGCGGGCTCCCATGCCCGCGATCTCATTCCAGTCGGTCTCCAAGACCTATCCCCCTTCCAGACAGCAGAAAGCCCAAGGCAAGCCGGGGTTGAAGGCGGTCGACGAGGTCAGCTTCCAGATCGAGGAGGGCGAGTTCTTCGGCCTGCTCGGCCCGAACGGCGCGGGCAAGACCACCCTGATCAGCATGCTCGCCGGCCTTTCCCGGCCCACGGCGGGCGCCATCAGCGTCCATGGCTTCGACGTGCAGCGCGACTACGCGCAGGCGCGCCGCCAGCTCGGCATCGTGCCGCAGGAGCTGGTGTTCGACCCCTTCTTCAACGTGCGCGAGTCGCTGCGCATCCAGTCGGGCTACTTCGGCATCACCAACAACGAAGCCTGGATCGACGAGCTGCTGCAGAGCCTGGGTCTCGCCGACAAGGCCACGGCCAACATGCGCCAGCTCTCCGGCGGCATGAAGCGCCGCGTGCTGGTGGCGCAGGCGCTGGTGCACAAGCCGCCGGTGATCGTGCTCGACGAGCCCACTGCCGGCGTCGACGTCGAGCTGCGCCAGACGCTGTGGCAGTTCGTCGCCAGGCTCAACAAGCAGGGCAGTACCGTGCTGCTCACCACCCATTACCTCGAAGAAGCCGAGGCGCTGTGCAGCCGCATCGCGATGCTCAAGCTGGGCAAGGTGATCGCACTCGACCGCACCAGCGAGCTGCTGAAGTCGGCCGCGAGCAACGTGCTGCGCTTCAAGACCGACGCCATGCTGCCCTGGGCCATCGCCCAGCATGCGCGCATCACCGGGCGCATCGTGCAGCTGCCCGCGCAGAACGCGCATGAAGTCGAACAACTGCTGGCCGCGATCCGCGAAGCCGGCGTCGCGGTGGAAGACGTGGAAATGCGCAAGGCCGACCTGGAAGACGTTTTCATCGACCTGATGGCCGGTGAACAGACCCCGCTGGAGGTCGCGCGATGATGGCCGTCACGGGCTGGCGCGCGCTGCTCTACAAGGAAACGCTGCGCTTCTGGAAGGTCGGCTTCCAGACCGTGGGCGCGCCGGTGCTCACCGCGCTGCTGTACCTGATGGTGTTCGGCCACGTGCTCGAAGACCACGTGAAGGTCTACGGCACGGTCGGCTACACCGCCTTCCTCATTCCCGGCCTGGTGATGATGAGCGTGCTGCAGAACGCCTTCGCCAACAGCTCGTCGTCGATCATCCAGAGCAAGATCATGGGCAACCTGGTCTTCGTGCTGCTCACGCCGCTGTCGCACTGGGGCTGGTTCTTCGCCTACGTGGGTTCGTCGATCATCCGCGGGCTGGCCGTGGGCGTGGGCGTGTTCGCGGTCACCATCTTCTTCGCGGTGCCGGGCTTCGAGGCGCCTGGGTGGATCCTGGTGTTCGCGCTGCTGGGCTCGGCCATGCTGGGCACGCTGGGCCTCATCGCTGGTCTCTGGGCCGAGAAGTTCGACCAGATGGCGGTGTTCCAGAACTTCCTGATCATGCCCATGACCTTCCTGTCGGGCGTTTTCTATTCGATCGGCTCGCTGCCGCCGTTCTGGCAGAAGGTCAGCCACCTGAACCCGTTCTTCTACATGATCGACGGCTTCCGCTACGGCTTCTTCGGCGTGAGCGACGCCTCGCCCTGGCTCAGCCTGGGCATCGTCGGCACCGCGTGGCTGGTGGTGAGCGCCATCGCCGTCCATCTCCTGCGCACAGGCTACAAAATCCGGGGCTAGACAATGGCTCTCCCCCAGGCTTCGCGCACTTCGTGTCGCTTCGCCAACCCCCTTCCGGGGGCAACACCAGCGGCCCGGCAAAGCCGGTTCCGCGGTGTTCCCCAATGAATACCTGCCTCAAATGACCGCTGCCGAACTCCAAGCCCTGATCCAGTCCCACCTGCCGTGCGAGCACATCTCGCTGGAGGGCGATGGCCGACATTGGTACGCGACCATCGTCTCGGCCGAGTTCGAGGGCAAGCGCTCGATCCAGCGCCACCAGCGGGTCTACGCGACCCTGGGTGCGAAAATGCATACCGACGAGGTGCATGCGCTTTCGATGAAGACATACACGCCGGCCGAATGGGCGGCGGTGGAAAAATAACTCCCCGGCCCCTCGTGGCCCCCTGATTTCGCTGGAACTTCGATGGACAAACTTCTGATTCGCGGCGGGCGAGAGCTCCGCGGCGAAGTACTCATTTCCGGCGCCAAGAACGCGGCATTGCCCGAGCTGTGCGCGGCCCTGCTGACCGACCAGCCCGTGACGCTGCACAACGTGCCGCGCCTGCAGGACGTGTCGACCATGCTCAAGCTGGTGCGCAACATGGGCGTTTCGGCGGAGCGCGACGACAACGGCACGGTGCAGCTCAACGCGGCCGAACTCACCAGGCCGGAAGCGCCCTACGAGCTGGTCAAGACCATGCGCGCTTCCGTGCTGGCCCTGGGCCCGCTGCTGGCGCGCTTCGGCCATGCCAAGGTGTCGTTGCCGGGTGGCTGCGCCATCGGCTCGCGGCCGGTCGACCAGCACATCAAGGGCCTGCAGGCCATGGGCGCCGAGATCGTGGTCGATCACGGCTACATGGTCGCGCGCCTGCCGGCCGGGCGCACGCGACTGAAGGGCGCGCGCATCCTGACCGACATGGTCACCGTCACCGGCACCGAGAACTTCCTCATGGCCGCCGCGCTGGCCGAGGGCGAGACGCTGCTCGAGAACGCCGCGCAGGAGCCGGAGATCGTCGACCTGGCCGAAATGCTGATCCGCATGGGCGCGAAGATCGAAGGCCACGGCACCAGCCACATCCGCATCCAGGGCGTCGAGAAGCTGCACGGTTGCGAGCACGCCGTGGTGGCCGACCGCATCGAGGCCGGCACCTTCATGTGCGCCGTGGCGGCCACGGGCGGCGAGGCCTTCCTGCGCAATGCGCGCGGCGATCACCTCGACGCGGTGATCGACAAGCTGCGCGACGCCGGCTGCAAGGTCGCGTCCGAGAAGGACGGCGTGCGCATCGCCTCCAAGGGCCCGGCCTACGAGCACCTGAAGGCGCAGAGCTTCAGCACCACCGAGTACCCGGGCTTCCCGACCGACATGCAGGCCCAGTTCATGGCCCTGAACGTGATCGCGCGCGGCGCCTCGATGGTCACCGAGACCATCTTCGAGAACCGCTTCATGCACGTGAACGAGATGGTGCGCCTGGGCGCCCACATCCATGTCGAAGGCAAGGTGGCGATGGTCGAGGGCGTGCAGCAGCTCTCGGGCGCCACCGTGATGGCCACCGACCTGCGCGCGTCCGCCAGCCTCGTCATCGCCGGCCTCGTGGCCGAGGGCGAGACGCTGGTCGACCGCATCTACCACCTCGACCGGGGCTACGACCGCATGGAAGCCAAGCTGCGCGGCCTGGGCGCCGACATCGAACGACTGACGGGAGCAGCCGCCGCATGATTACCCTCGCATCACAGGAGTCGCAATCGTGATCACGCTTGCTCTGTCCAAAGGCCGCATCTTCGAAGAGACGATGCCCCTGCTGGCCGCCGCCGGCATCGAGGTCACCGAAGACCCCGAGAAGTCGCGCAAGCTCATCCTCGGCACCACCCGCCCCGACGTGCGCGTGGTGCTGGTGCGCGCCTCCGACGTGCCCACCTACGTGCAGTACGGCGGCGCCGACCTCGGCGTGACCGGTCTCGACGTGCTGCTGGAGCACGGCAACCAGGGCCTCTACCAGCCGCTGGACCTGCGCATCGCCGCTTGCCGCCTGAGCGTGGCCGTGCGCGCCGACTACGACTACGCCTCGGCCGTGAAGCAGGGCTCGCGCCTGCGCGTGGCCACCAAGTACGTGGGCCTCGCGCGTGACTTCTTCGCCAGCAAGGGCGTGCACGTCGACCTGATCAAGCTCTACGGCAGCATGGAGCTGGCGCCGCTCACCGGCCTGGCCGACGCCATCGTCGACCTGGTCTCCACCGGCAACACGCTCAAGGCCAACCACCTCGTCGAGGTGGAGCGCATCATGGACATCAGCGCCCGCCTGGTGGTGAACCAGGCCGCGCTCAAGCTCAAGCGCGAGCCCATCCGCCACATCATCGACGCGTTCGCCTCCGCCATTCCTTCCGCCTGAACCCTTCCGTCCAGTCCCATGACCCTGAAAGCAGCCCCCCTCCGCCTGTCCACGACTTCAGCCAGCTTCGACGCTGAATTCAAGGCGCGGCTGCATTGGTCCGCGGACGCCGACGCGGCCATCGAGAAGGTGGTGGCGGACATCCTCGCCGACGTGCAGACGCGCGGCGACGAGGCGGTGCTCGAGTACACGAACCGTTTCGACAAGCTCGACGCGAAGACGCTGCCCGAGCTGGAGCTGACGCAGGCCGAGCTCAAGGCCGCCTTCGAATCGCTGCCCGCAGCGCAGCGCGACGCGCTCGAAGCTGCCGCGCGCCGCGTGCGCAGCTATCACGAGGCCCAGAAGAAGGCCAGCGGCGAGAGCTGGAGCTACCGCGACACCGACGGCACGCTGCTCGGCCAGAAGGTCACGCCGCTCGACCGCGTCGGCATCTACGTGCCCGGCGGCAAGGCCGCCTATCCGTCGAGCGTGCTGATGAACGCCATTCCGGCGCACGTTGCCGGGGTGGGCGAGATCATCATGGTCGTGCCGACGCCGAAGGGCGAGAAGAACCAGCTGGTGCTGGCAGCGGCCTACGTGGCCGGCGTGACACGCGGCTTCACCATCGGCGGCGCCCAGGCCGTGGCCGCGCTGGCCTACGGCACGGCCACCGTTCCCGCCGTCGACAAGATCACCGGCCCGGGCAACGCCTACGTCGCGGCCGCCAAGCGCCGCGTGTTCGGCACCGTGGGCATCGACATGATCGCGGGCCCCAGCGAGATCCTGGTGCTGGCCGACGGCACCACGCCGCCCGAGTGGGTGGCGATGGACCTGTTCAGCCAGGCCGAGCACGACGAGCTGGCACAGAGCATCCTGCTGTGCCCCGACGCGGCCTACATCGACCGCGTGCAGGCCGAGATCGACCGCCTGCTGCCCGCCATGCCGCGCGCGGAAATCATCGCCGCCTCGCTCAACGGACGCGGCGCGCTGATCCACACGAAGAGCATGGAAGAGGCCTGCGAGATCAGCAACCGCATCGCTCCCGAGCACCTGGAAGTGAGCAGCAGCGAGCCGAACCGCTGGGAGCCGCTGCTGCGCCACGCCGGCGCGATCTTCCTCGGCGCCTTCACCAGCGAGAGCCTGGGCGACTACTGCGCCGGGCCGAACCACGTGCTGCCCACCAGCGGCACGGCGCGCTTTTCGAGCCCGCTGGGCGTGTACGACTTCCAGAAGCGCTCCAGCCTGATCGAGGTCAGCGAGGCCGGCGCGCAGGTGCTGGGTCCGGTCGCCGTGACGCTGGCCGAGGGCGAAGGCCTGCAGGCGCACGCCGAGGCCGCCCGCATGCGGCTGCGTAAGATCTGAATTCCAATAACAACCCGCATGCGGGAGGAGCACGCCTGATGATCGATCGTCTTTTCGGTTTGCGTTTCTTCGGTTCGCGCCTGTTCAGATTCGCCACCACGGCCGTCGCGGGCGCCGCGCTGCTGGCGGCCTGCAGCCAGATGCCGCAGGCGCCGCGCGAGTCGGTAGCCGCCACGGCCACGCCCAGCGCCGCGCCCGCAGCTCCGGCGCCGCAGCTCGGCACGCAGTGGGGCGAGGGCATCGAATCGAAGACCCGCACGGTCGTCACCAAGCGCCTTTCCGACCGGCCGGACGACCTGGCCTCGCTGGGCTACAACGAGGCCTCCGCCGTGCGCCGCGCGGTGGGCGCCAACGCCGAAAGACGCCTGAACCTGCTGCTGGCCGACGGCGACGTCGAGTGGTCGGTGCTCGACGAGGACGGTCGCCCGCTGCCGCTGCAGCGCGCCCGCCGGGGCAGCGGCGGCGACGACATGTTCCGCCTCGCAGGTGTCGAGGGCTCGCGCTACACGCTGCGCTTTCGCAACCTCAGCGAGCGCAGCTACGAGGTGATCGCCACGGTCGACGGCCTCGACGTGCTCAGCGGCAAGCCCGGCAGCCTGCGCAACGGCGGCTACGTGCTGCAGCCGCTGCAGTCGCTGACCATCGAAGGCTTCCGCAAGAGCCAGAACGAGGTGGCCGCCTTCCGCTTTTCCGCGCCCGGCCGCGCCTATGCGGCGAACACCGAGGCCGGCGACGTGCGCAACATCGGCGTGATCGGCGCCGCGCTGTTCGAGCTCGAGCAGCGCGACGTGCCCCGCCGCCAGCGCCGCGACGCCGCGCCGCCGCAGCCCAGCGCATTCCCCGCCGACGGCGCCTACGCGCCGCCGCCGCGCTACCGCAAGTGATGCCCATGAAGCGTGCCGTCTTCCTGCTGCTCGTGCTGGCGGCGGCCGCCGGCGGCGCGCGGGCCATGAGCATCCGCGAGCTGCGCACGCTCGAGGCCGGCGAGAAGGACGGCAAGGCCTACGCCAGCTACTACCTCGTCGGCGTGCTCGAAGGCCTGCGCGAAGGCGTGGAAGCCTCGCAGCGCAACGGGCAGAAGCCCGTGTTCTGCGTCGAGGGCCGCCGCCTCGAGCCCTCCATGGCGCGCTCGCTCTACCAGACCGAGCTGAGCCGCAATTCCGACAGTTACGAAGCCGACATGCCCGTGCAACTGGTCATGATCGGCGCCCTCCGCAACAGCTACCGCTGCACCCGATGACCGCACCTGCCCCCGAATCCGCCCGCCCTTCGCTCGAACGCATCCGCGACGATGTGCGGTCCATGCATGGCTACGCGGTGCAGGACGCGCGCGGCTTCGTCAAGCTCGACGCGATGGAGAACCCCTACGGCCTGCCGCCCGCTCTGCAGGCCGAGCTCGGCGCGCGTCTCGGCGCGCTGGCGCTCAACCGCTACCCGGGAGAGCGCGGCGCCGACCTGCGGCGCGCGCTGGCCGCGCATGCGCGGATGCCCGAGGGCTTCGAGCTGGTGCTGGGCAACGGCTCGGACGAGCTGATCTCGCTGCTGGCCATCGCCTGCGACCTGCCCGGCGCCACGGTGCTGGCGCCCGTGCCCGGCTTCGTGATGTACGCCATGAGCGCGAAGCTGCAGGGCCTGAAGTTCGTCGGCGTGCCGCTCACGGCCGATTTCGAACTCGACGAGGCCGCCATGCTGGCCGCCATCGCGCGGGAGAAGCCCGCCATCGTCTACCTCGCCTACCCGAACAACCCGACCGCCAACCTGTGGGACGACGCGGTCATCGAACGGATCGTCGAGGCCCAGGGCGCGCAGGGCGGCCTGGTGGTGATCGACGAGGCCTACCAGCCCTTCGCCGCCCGCAGCTACATCGACCGGCTCGCGAAGCACGGCCACGTGCTGCTGATGCGCACGCTCAGCAAGTTCGGCCTGGCCGGTATCCGCCTGGGCTACCTGATGGGCCCGGCCGCGCTGGTCGCCGAGATCGACAAGGTGCGCCCGCCCTACAACGTGAGCGTGCTCAACTGCGAGTGCGCGCTGTTCGCGCTGGAGCACGCCGACGTGTTCGAGGCTCAGGCCCGGCAGATCCGCGAGGAGCGCGAGCGCCTGATGATGGGGCTCGGCCGCCTGCCCGGCGTGAAGACCTGGCCGAGCGACGCCAACATGATCCTGCTGCGCGTACCCGATGCCGCCAAGACCTTCGAGGGCATGAAGGCGCACGGGGTTCTGGTGAAGAACGTTTCTAAAATGCACGAACTGCTCGCAAACTGCCTGCGCCTCACCGTCGGAACGGCCGACGAGAATGCGCGGATGCTCGCGGCACTCGAAGCCTCACTATGACCACCCCCACCACCACGGGCAGCACCGATCGCATCGCGACGGTCACCCGCAACACCGCCGAGACGAAGATCACCGTCAGCGTCAACCTCGACGGCACCGGAAAAGCCAAGCTCTCCACCGGCATCGGCTTCTTCGACCACATGCTCGACCAGATCGCCCGCCACGGGCTGATCGACCTCGAGATCGACTGCCAGGGCGACCTGCACATCGACGGCCACCACACGGTGGAAGACGTCGGCATCACGCTGGGCCAGGCCGTGGCCAAGGCCGTGGGCGACAAGAAGGGCATTCGCCGCTACGGCCATGCCTACGTGCCGCTCGACGAGGCCCTGAGCCGCGTCGTGATCGACTTCTCGGGCCGTCCGGGCCTGGTGATGCACGTGCCGTTCACCAGCGGGATGATCGGCACCTTCGACAGCCAGCTCACCTACGAGTTCTTCCAGGGCTTCGTGAACCACGCCTTCGTCACGCTGCACATCGACAACCTCAAGGGCGTCAATGCGCACCACCAGTGCGAGACCGTCTTCAAGGCCTTCGCGCGCGCCATGCGCGGCGCGCTCGAGCTCGATCCCCGCTCGGCGGGGGTGATCCCGTCGACCAAGGGCTCGCTCTGAGGCCGGCGATCGTCAAGCTATGAAATCTGTAGCAGCAAACACCGTCGCGGTCGTCGACTACGGCATGGGCAACCTGCACTCCGTGTCGCAGGCCGTGCGCCACGCGGCCGATCAGGTCGGCGTGGAGGTGTTCGTCACCTCCGATCCCGACGTGGTCCGCAAGGCCACCCGCGTGGTTCTGCCGGGGCAGGGCGCGATGCCCGACTGCATGCGCGAGCTGCGCGACTCCGGCCTGCAGGAATCGGTGCTCGAGGCGGCGGCGAGCAAGCCGCTCTTCGGCGTGTGCGTGGGCATGCAGATGATGCTGTCGCGCAGCGACGAGGGCCCGACCGACGGCCTGGGCCTCATTCCGGGCGAGGTGGTCAAGTTCGACCTGGCCGGCCGCCTGCAGCCCGACGGCAGCCGCTTCAAGGTGCCGCAGATGGGCTGGAACCAGGTGCGGCAGGCCCAGCCCCACGCGGTGTGGGCGGGGGTTCCCGACCTCAGCTACTTCTATTTCGTGCACAGCTTCTATGCCCGCCCGGCCGACCCCAAACACAGTGTGGGTGAAGCGGAATATGGCGCGAGCTTTACCGCGGCCATCGCACGCGATAACATTTTTGCAACCCAGTTCCACCCGGAGAAGAGTGCGGACCACGGGCTGCAGCTATATCGCAATTTCCTCCACTGGAATCCCTGAACCTGTTTTTTCCAGCCGGGCTGAAGCTCCGACAGCCCGGATTTCGCATACTCGCGTCACTTCCATGCTCCTCATTCCCGCCATTGATCTCAAAGACGGCCACTGCGTTCGACTCAAGCAGGGCGACATGGATCAGTCCACCATCTTCAGCGAAGACCCCGCAGCCATGGCCCGCAAGTGGGTCGACGCCGGCGCGCGGCGGCTGCACCTGGTCGACCTGAACGGCGCCTTCGCCGGCAAGCCGCAGAACCACGCGGCGATCAAGGCGATCCTGAAAGAGGTGGGCGACGACATCCCGGTGCAGCTCGGCGGCGGCATCCGCGACCTCGACACCATCGAGCGCTACATCGACGACGGCCTGCGCTACGTGATCATCGGCACCGCCGCGGTCAAGAACCCCGGCTTCCTGAAGGACGCCTGCAGCGCCTTCGGCGGCCACATCATCGTCGGCCTGGACGCCAAGGACGGCAAGGTCGCCACCGACGGCTGGAGCAAGCTCACGGGCCACGAGGTGGCCGACCTGGGCAAGAAGTTCGAGGACTACGGCGTCGAGTCGATCATCTACACCGACATCGGCCGCGACGGCATGCTCTCGGGCATCAACATCGAGGCCACAGTCAAGCTGGCGCAGGCGCTGACCATCCCGGTGATCGCCTCGGGCGGCCTGTCGAACATGGCCGACATCGACCAGCTCTGCGCGGTCGAGTCCGACGGCGTCGAGGGCGTGATCTGCGGCCGCGCCATCTATTCGGGCGACCTCGACTTCGCCGCTGCGCAGGCGCGCGCGGACGAGCTGACGGCCTGACGCTCCCGTCGCGCAGCGCGTG
This sequence comes from Variovorax gossypii, assembly GCF_003965815.1. Classification (GTDB taxonomy): domain Bacteria; phylum Pseudomonadota; class Gammaproteobacteria; order Burkholderiales; family Burkholderiaceae_C; genus Variovorax; species Variovorax gossypii. Next base: position 750,589 of record NZ_RXOE01000002.1, read on the forward strand.
CTCTCCGCGCTCGCCATCGCCAATTACCGGTCGCTGCGGCAGCTGACCGTGCCGCTGGGCCGGCTCACGGTCGTGACCGGGCCCAACGGCAGCGGCAAGTCGAGCGTGTACCGCGCGATGCGCCTGCTGGCCGACATCGCCAACGGTGGCGTGATCCGCTCGCTGGTGCGCGAGGGCGGGCTTTCATCCACCCTGTGGGCCGGGCCCGAGCGCTTCTCGGCCGCCATGCTGCGCGGCGACGTGCCGGTGCAGGGCACGGGCCGCAGCGAACCGGTGGCGCTGAAACTGGGCTTTGCCGGCGTCGAGGCCGAGGACTTCGGCTACGCCATCGACATCGGCCTGCCGCCGCCGATTCCCTCGACCGCGTTCTCGCACGACCCTCAGATCAAGCACGAGGCCATCTGGTGCGGCCCGCTGCTGCGGCCCTCCACGCAGCTGGTCGACCGCAAGGGCGCCGCCCTGCGCCTGCGCGAGGGCAAGGGCTGGCAGGCCGTCGGGCGGCCGATCCCGGCTTTCGCGAGCATGATGACCGAGCATGCCGACCCGCGCGACGCGCCCGAGATGCTCACGCTGCGCGAGCAGATGCGCTCCTGGCGCTTCTACGACCATTTCCGCTCCGACGCCGATGCGCCCGCTCGCCAGCCGCAGCTGGGCACCTACACGCCGGTGCTCGCCAACGACGGCGCCGACCTGGCGGCCGCGCTGCAGACCATCCGCGAGATCGGCGACAACGAGGCGCTCGACCGCGCCGTGGACGACGCCTTCCCGGGCGCCGGCATCGAGATCCGCGTGACCGGCGACCGCTTCGAGACGCTGATGCACCAGCACGGCCTGCTGAGGCCCCTGACAGCCGCCGAACTCTCCGACGGCACGTTGCGCTACCTGTTGTGGATCGCGGCGCTGCTCACGCCGCGGCCGCCCGCGCTGCTGGTGCTCAATGAACCCGAAACCAGCCTGCACCCCGACCTGCTGCCGGCGCTGGGCCGCCTCATCGCGCAGGCCGCGCGGCAGTCGCAGGTGATCGTGGTGTCGCACGCGGCGCGGCTCATTTCCGCGCTGGACGACAGCGACGGCATGCAGCCGGTGGTGCTGGAGAAGCGTTTCGGCGAGACGCGCATCGCGAACCTCGACATGAGCGAGATTCCGCGATGGGAGTGGCTGGCCCGGTAGCAGTGGCCGGTCGGTCGAGGGCTTATTCCGCCTTGACCGACATGGTCTGGATGATCGTCTCCAGCTGCGCGCTCATCGGCAGGTTGATGCTTTCCCCCGACGGCAGCTTGCGCAGGAACCAGCGCTTGTACTGGCGCTCGATCTCGCCGTCCTCCGCGAGCACCTGGAAGGTGTCGATCACCACCTTGTTGAGCTGCGGGTCGCCCTTGCGGTACATGATCCCGTAGGGGTCGTAGGAGAGGAAGTCGCCGACCACCTCGTAGTCGGACTTGGCGGCGTCCTTCGCGATCAGGCCGTAGAGCAGCACGTCGTCGGTGGCGAAGGCGTCGGCCTGGCCGCTCTTCACCAGCCCGAACGACTCCGCATGGTCGCGCGTCACCTGCAGGTTGATGTTCAGCTTGAACTTGTCCGACAGGTCGCGCAGCGTCTTCTCGTTGGTGGTCCCGGCCGTGACGGCCACCTTCCTGCCCGCGAGGTCGCGGAACGACTTGATCGGCGAGCCCTTCTTCACCAGCACCTTGGTGCCCGAGACGAACATCGTGGGCGAGAAGCTCACGCGCTTCTGGCGCTCGAGGTTGTTGGTGGTGGAGCCGCACTCCAGGTCGACCTTGCCGCTCACCACCGCGTCGATGCGCGAATCGGAGGTCACGGGCACCCACTTGATCGTGAGGCTCTTGTTCACCGCGTCCTCGATGGCCGTCACCAGCGCGCGGCAGAGCTCGATCGAATAGCCGATGGGCTCGTTGCGCGCATTGAGGTACGAGAACGGCACTGACGACTCGCGGTAGCCGATGGCGATGGTGCCGGTTTCGCGGGCCTTGGCCAGCGTGCCCGTGAGCTGCTCCTGCGCCCGTGCGGGCCCCGCGGGCAGCGCCGCGAGAACCACGGCCGCCAGCAGCGCGGCGAAGAAAGCGGATGGCAGCTTGCCGATGCGCTTCATGGTGTTTCTTCTTCGGCTCAGGCGTGCGCCGGGTGGGCGAGGGTGGCGTTGGCTTCCTCGTCGAGCGCCTTGGCGTTGATCTCGGCGTCGCTCTCGGAAAGCAGCTCGCCCTCCCACTTGGCGACCACCGCAGTGGCGATGGAGTTGCCGACCGCGTTGGTGGCCGAGCGGCCCATGTCGAGGAAGGTGTCCACGCCCAGGATCAGCAGCAGGCCGGCCTCGGGAATGTCGAAGTGGTTCAGCGTGGCGGCGATCACCACCAGCGAGGCGCGCGGCACGCCGGCCATGCCCTTGGAGGTGAGCATCAGGATCAGCAGCATCGTGATCTGCGTGCTGATCGGCATGTGGATGTTGTAGGCCTGCGCGATGAAGAGCACGGCGAAGGTGCAGTACATCATCGAGCCGTCGAGGTTGAACGAGTAGCCCATCGGCATCACGAAGCTGGAGATCTTGCGCTTCACGCCGAAACGGTCGAGCGCCTGCAGGATCTTCGGATAGGCCGCCTCGGAGCTGGCGGTTGCGAACGACAGCAGGAAGGCTTCCTTGATGAGCACCAGCAGCTTGAGCACGCGCGGGCCGAGGAACAGGAAGCCAGCCAGGATCAGCACGCCCCACAGCACGAACAGGCCCAGGTAGAAGTCGCCCATGAACACCGCGAACTTCAGCAGGATGCCCAGGCCGTTGACGGCCACGGTGGCTGCCATGGCGGCCAGCACGGCGAGCGGCGCGAGCTTCATCACGTAGCCCGTGATCTTGAGCATCGCGTGCGAGAGTTCCTCGATGGCGGCGACCAGCGTCTTGGCCTTGTCGCCCAGCGAGGCCAGCGCCACGCCGAAGAACATCGAGAACACCACGATCTGCAGGATCTCGTTGTTGGCCATGGCTTCCACGAAGGACTTCGGCACCGTGTGGCTCACGAAGTCCTTCAGCGTGAATTTCGAGGTGGCGAGGTTGGCCGAGGCGCCGATGTCGGGCAGCGGCAGGCCGAGGTTCTCGCCGGGCTTGAGCAGGTTGGCCATGACCAGGCCGATGACCAGCGAGATCAGCGAGGCGGTGAGGAACCAGCCGATGGCCTTGCCGAACACGCGGCCGACCGACTTGGCGTCGCCCATGTGCGCGATGCCCACCACCAGCGTGGAGAACACCAGCGGGCCGATCAGCATCTTGATGAGGCGCAGGAAGACGTCCGAGACGATGGAGACGTAGTCCGCGATTTCCTTGGCGGCTTTCTTGTCCGGAAAGCTCGAGAAGATCATGTAGCCGACGATGATGCCCAGCACCATCGCGATCAGGATCCATGCGGCCATCGGCAGCTTCTTCATACGTATCCCCTTTTTGTCGTGTGAGAGTAGTTTTTCGAGCGCTCGGGACCGACTTGCACGTTGTCCCTCGATGCAAGCGATCACAGGGTATCCAAGAAGGCCCCGGGCACGCAATGGCCCTTGATGCCAATTCCGTGCCACGGTATGGGTGCTGCCTACAATTCTCGCCATGAAAATCACCCCGATCGAGTTTCGCGGCCAGCCCGCATTGCGCGCCAGCACCGCCGATGGAAGCACCCTCACGGTGGCCCTGCATGGCGCGCAAGTGCTGTCCTGGACCGCTGCCGACGGGGTGGAAAGGCTCTACCTGAGCCCTTCGGCGGTGTTCGACGGGCAGGCGGCCATCCGCGGCGGGGTGCCCATCTGCTGCCCTCAATTCAACCAGCGCGGCATGTTGCCCAAGCATGGATTCATGCGCAATTTGCCTTGGGTGCATGAGGCTTCGGGCACTCCGGAGACGCTGAGGCTGACGCTTCGCGATTCCGAAGCCACGCGAAAGCTCTGGCCGCACGCTTTTGAGGCGCGGCTGGAGGCCACCCTGTCCACTGGCGGGCTGCGCACCGCGCTCACGCTGGTCAACTGCGGCACGGCGCCCTGGACCTTTGCCGCGGCGCTGCACACCTATCTGCGCGTCGACGACATCTCCGGCGTGCGGCTCGAGGGCCTGCAGGGCTCCAACCGCTGGGATTCGCTGCGCGACGACCGCCATGTGGAAACCTCGGCCGCGTTGCATTTCGATGCAGAGTTCGACAGCGTCTATGCCGCGCCCGCCCGGCCGCTGCGGCTGGTGCAGCCTAGCGGCACGCTCGAGATCTCCCAGAGCGCCAGTTGCAGCGAAACCGTGGTCTGGAACCCCGGCGCCGTGCTCGGTGCGAAACTCGCCGACATGCCCGCCGACGGCTTCCGCCACATGCTCTGCGTGGAAGCGGCCCGCATCGACGAGCCCGTGCTGCTCGCGCCCGGCGCCCAATGGCTCGGCTGGCAACAGCTGCGCGTTCTCTGATTCCTACCGGTTCCTAACCCCACCATGCTTGCCAAACGCATCATTCCCTGCCTCGACGTCACCGGCGGCCGTGTCGTCAAGGGCGTCAACTTCGTCGAACTGCGCGACGCCGGCGATCCGGTCGAGATCGCCGCGCGCTACAACGCGCAGGGGGCCGACGAGCTCACTTTCCTCGACATCACCGCCACCAGCGACGGTCGCGACCTGATCCTGCCGATCATCGAGGCGGTGGCCTCGCAGGTCTTCATTCCCCTGACCGTGGGCGGCGGCGTGCGCACCGTGGCCGACGTGCGGCGGCTGCTCAACGCCGGAGCCGACAAGACCAGCTTCAACTCGGCCGCCATCGCCGATCCGCAGGTGATCAGCGACGCATCGCAGAAGTACGGCTCGCAGTGCATCGTGGTCGCCATCGACGCCAAGCGCCGCAGCCCCGAAGAGGCGGCCACGCGAGGCGCGGGCTGGGACGTCTACAGCCACGGCGGGCGCAAGAACACCGGCCTCGACGCCGTCGAATGGGCCACCGAGATGGCGCGCCGCGGCGCCGGCGAGATCCTGCTGACCAGCATGGACCGCGACGGCACCAAGAGCGGCTTCGACCTGGAGCTGACCCGCGCGGTGAGCAACGCCGTCAGCGTGCCGGTGATCGCCTCGGGCGGCGTGGGCAGCCTCGACGACCTGGCCGACGGCATCCAGACCGGCGGCGCCGACGCGGTGCTGGCCGCGAGCATCTTCCACTACGGCGAGCACACGGTGGGCGAGGCCAAGGCCCGCATGGCCGCGCGGGGCATTCCCGTGCGCATCGACCGCTGAGCGGCCCGCCGGACGGCCGCCAAAAGGCTGTCCAAGGGTCTTTTGCCATCCCCGACAATACTTTCCATGAACTGGCTCGATGAAGTGAAGTGGGACGCGAACGGCCTTGTGCCCGTGATCGCGCAGGAACAAGGCAGCAACGACGTGCTGATGTTCGCCTGGATGAATCGCGAGGCGCTCGAGAAGACCGCCGAGCTGGGCCGCGCGGTGTATTTCAGCCGCTCGCGCAACAAGCTGTGGTTCAAGGGCGAGGAATCGGGCCACGTGCAGACCGTGCACGAGATCCGCCTGGACTGCGACAACGACGTGGTGCTGCTCAAGGTCACCCAGCTCGGCCACGAGCCCGGCATCGCCTGCCATACCGGCCGCCACAGCTGCTTCTTCAGCAAGTACGAGAACGGCGGCTGGACGGTGGTCGAGCCCGTATTGAAAGACCCGGAGTCGATCTACAAATGACGGCCACAGTGAACAACGACGGCAGCACCTCCGACGCTCTCGCGCGCCTGGCCGCGGTCATCGAGAGCCGCCTGCCCGCGCGCGGCGGCGATCCCGAGAAGAGCTATGTCGCGCGCCTGTTGCACAAGGGCCCCGACGCCTTCCTCAAGAAGATCGGCGAGGAAGCCACCGAGGTCGTGATGGCCGCCAAGGACGCCGACCACGGCGGCGACCGCTCGAAAATAGTGAACGAAGTGGCCGATCTGTGGTTCCACACCATGGTGGCGCTGGCGCACTACGGTTTTTCCCCGTCCGACGTCACCGCGGAGCTCGAGCGGCGCGAGGGCACCAGCGGCATCGAGGAAAAGGCGCTGCGCAAGGTGAAGGCGCGGGAATCCGAGGCACCCAACGACTGAAAGGACACCGGTCATGGCCAACGACATCGTGAACGTGGAACCCGACGACTCCCTCAAGACCTGGGGATGGGTCAGCTACATCCTGCACCTGATCGTGGCCATCGGCGCCGTCGTGCCGGGGGCGCAGGCCTCCGTGCTGCTGCTGCTGATCGCGCTGGTGATCGACTTCGTGAAGCGCGACGACGCGGCCGGCACCTGGCAGGCCTCGCACTTCAGCTGGCGCATCCGCTCGGTGCTGTGGGCCGGCCTGCTCTACATCGTCACCTCGTGGCTCTGGCTGCTGCTCTTCATTCCGGGCTGGATTGCCTGGAGCCTGATCTCGCTGTGGTTCCTCTACCGGATCGTGAAGGGCATGATCCGGATGAACGACAGCCGTCCCATGGAACCCAAAGATGTCATCTGATCCGAACTGCGTCTTCTGCAAAATCATCGAGGGCAAGATTCCCTCCCGCAAGGTCTACGAGGACGAGGACCTGTTCGGCTTCCACGACATCGCGCCCTGGGCGCCGGTGCACTTCATGCTGGTGCCCAAGAAGCACATCGCCTCGATGGCCCAGCTGACGCCCGAAGACTCGGCGCTGATGGGCAAGATCATGACCCTGGCGCCCAAGCTGGCGCTGGAGCAGGGCTGTAGGCCCTATCCGGACGGCGGCTACCGGGTCGTGGTCAATACGGGCGCCGAGGGCGGGCAGGAGGTTCACCATCTCCATGTCCATGTCATGGGTGGCCCCCGGCCGTGGCTTCGCGGCTGAGCGGCATTAAGCCAAACTGTCACATTCCGCCCGACTAAAATCGGACACATTCTTAGGAGTTCTCCATGGGTTCTTTTTCCATCTGGCACTGGCTGATCGTGCTGCTCGTAGTGGTCATGATCTTCGGCACCAAGAAGCTGCGGAACATGGGTTCGGACCTTGGCGGCGCCGTCAAGGGCTTCAAGGACGGCATGAAGGACGGCGCGTCGTCCGATGCCCCCGCTGCCTCGTCGGCCCCCGCCCAGCAAGTGACCGGCCAGCCGGCCAACAGCGACAAGTCGGCGATCGACGTCGAAGCGCGTCAGAAGTCCTGAGCGCGGGCAGCAGCACGTGCTCGATCTCGGCATTGAGAAGCTGGCGCTGATCGGCGTCGTGGCGCTGATCGTCATCGGCCCGGAGAAGCTGCCGCGCGTGGCCCGCACCGTCGGCACGCTGCTGGGCAAGGCGCAGCGCTACGTGAACGACGTCAAGGCCGAAGTCAACCGCTCGATGGAGCTCGACGAGCTCCGCAAGATGAAGACCACCGTCGAGGATGCGGCGCGCGACGTCGAGCACAGCATCCACACGGGCGCGAGCGAGTTCGAGAAGCAGTTCAGCGGTTCGGGCGAAACCCTCTCGGCGCTGGCCGAACCCGAGCCGCCACCGCCGCCCGTCTACAGGCACCCCCGCAAGAACTGGCGCCTGAAGCAGGGCGCCACGCCGCAGTGGTACAAGGCGCGCAACGGCGTGCGCACCAAGGCGCTTTCGGGCGCCGCGCGCGTCGCCCGTTTCCGCCCTCACACGATCAACAAGATCGACTAGCGGCTTTCCTTCACCGCGTTCCTCGGGCGCCGCTTGCCGGCCGACGTCACGCTATCTTCTTTTCCAATGGCCGATTCAGACAACAAGAGCAAAGACAAGGAAGACGAGCTCGCGGGCACCGAACAGCCGTTCGTGGCGCACCTGATGGAGCTTCGCGACCGCCTGCTCTATTGCGTCTACGGCCTCGTGGTCGCGGGTGTGCTGCTGGCGATCTGGCCCGGTCCGGCCGGCCTGATCGACCTGATCGCGGTGCCTATCAAGGCGCACATGCCGCACGACGCGAAACTCATCGCCATCGGCGTGTTCTCGCCGTTCTTCGTGCCGCTCAAGGTGCTGATGATGGCGGCCGTGCTGCTGGCGCTGCCCTGGCTCATGTACCAGGCGTGGATGTTCATCGCGCCCGGCCTCTACAGCCACGAAAAGCGCTTCGCACTGCCGCTGATCTTCTTCGGCAGCCTGCTTGCCTATGCGGGCATCGCCTTCGTGCAGTTGTTCGTGCTGGACAAGATGTTCAGCTTCATCCAGCGCTTCGCACCGGCCGCGGTACAGGCGACACCCGACATCTCTTCGTACGTCGAGGCGATCCTGTCGCTCTACATCGCCTTCGGCGTGGCGTTTCAGGTGCCGATCGTCGTCATGCTGCTGGTGCGCTTCGAGATGGTGACCATCGAGAAGCTGAAGTCCTTCCGCGGCTACTTCATCGTGGTCGCGTTCGTCGTCGCCGCAGTGCTCACGCCGCCCGACGTGGTGTCGCAGCTGGCGCTGGCGATACCGATGTGCCTGCTGTACGAGGTGGGGATCGTCGGCGCCAAGTATTTCGCCAGCTCGGGCAAGAAGCCTGAAGACGAACAGAGTGCTGACTCGGCTTCGAGCTGAGCAAGCCGTCAAGACCCACCCCGCGGCAGGATTCGCGCCGGCCTTCAGAGCCGTCCGTCAGCCGTCAAAGCATCCCTGAAAGTTCCAGAAACACCGCGGAACCGGCTTTGCCGGGCCGCTGGTGTTGCCCCCGGAAGGGGGTTGGCGAAGCGACACGAAGTGCGCGAAGCCTGGGGGTGAGCCTTGTCACTCCTGCTGGTTGGGCACCTGCCGGACCGGGCTCTTCGGCCGCAGACCCGGCGTCACGTCCAGCTCCATCTTGTCGCTGCCGCGCTGAAGCGCGAAGCGCGAGGTGCTGCCCGGCTTCAGGCCTGCTACCGCGGTCAGCAGCGCCTGCACGTTGTCGGTCTTCTTCTCGCCAACCGAGGTGATCACGTCGCCCGGGCGGATGCCGGCCTTGGCGGCGGGGCCGTTTTGCAGCACGCCGGTGATGATCACGCCGGAATCGGCCTTCACGCCGAAGGTTTCGGCCAGCTCGGGCGACAGGTCGCTGGGCTCCACGCCGATCCAGCCGCGGCGCACCTGGCCTTCCTTCACGATCCCCTCGAGCACGATCTTGGCCATCGACACGGGAATGGCGAAGCCGATGCCCATGCTGCCGCCCGAGCGCGAGTAGATCGCGGTGTTGATGCCCTGCAGGTTGCCGTTCACGTCGATCAGCGCGCCGCCCGAGTTGCCGGGGTTGATGGCCGCGTCGGTCTGGATGAAGTTCTCGAAGTTGTTGATGCCCAGCTGGTTGCGGCCCAGCGCCGAGACGATGCCGCTGGTCACGGTCTGGCCCACGCCGAAGGGGTTGCCGATGGCCAGCACCTGGTCGCCCACCTGCAGCGCGTCGGAGTCGCCCAGGACGATCACCGGCAGCTTGTCGAGCTCGATCTTCAGCACGGCCAGGTCGGTGTCGGGGTCGGTGCCGATCACCTTGCCGCGCGCGTGGCGGCTGTCGTTGAGCGTCACCTCGATCTCGTCGGCGCCTTCCACCACGTGGTTGTTGGTGAGGATGTAGCCGTCGGGGCTCACGATCACGCCGCTGCCCAGGCCCACCTGGGGCTGGTCGTCCTGGTCGCCGAAGAAGAAGCGGAACCACGGGTCGTTGCTTCGCGGATGGCGCTGCGCGGCCTTGCTGGTGTTGATGCTCACCACCGCCGGCGAGGCCTTCTTGGCCGGCACGCTCAGGCTGCCGGCCGCCGGCACGCCCGGGTTGTTGCCGGCCGGGGCCTCGATGATCGACACCACGCCGCCCAGCGAGGTCGCGCGCTTGTTGAGCCACTCGGGCTTGAGCGTCGCGACGACGAAGTAGGCCGCGAGCAGGACGGTCACGGCTTGGGCGAATAGCAGCCAGGTGCGTTTCATGAAAGATTGGTGAAAAAGACGTTGGAAGCCGCAGTGCAGCGCAGCAATGTTGTCAATTGTCCCTCAACCGCATGGCCCAGAAACCGCTCGCCGAGGTCGAGATTAGGACTTACTGCGTACGTAAACCCGGGTTAACACCTAGCATTGCGGGTCGGACCCATCCGGTCCGGGCTTTTTCGGCCTCCCGCGCTGCCCACCCGGTGGAAGCGGCCAGGCATTCCGCCCGCCAGCGCGCCATTCTTCCGTCTTCTCACCCGGCCTTGCGGCTGGCGCGCGGCCAAGACCTCCCTGCCAGCCATGACTTCAGAAGCAAACTTCCCGGACGGCGCGCAGCCGGCACCGGCGCGCACGCTCGGTACGAGCGACTACAAGACCCTCGGCCTGTCCGCCCTCGGCGGCACCCTGGAGTTCTACGACTTCGTCATCTACGTGTTCTTCGCCACCGTGCTGGGGGCGCTGTTCTTCCCGACGGACATGCCCGACTGGCTGCGGCAGCTGCAGACCTTCGGCATCTTCGCGGCCGGCTACCTGGCGCGCCCGGTGGGCGGCATCGTCATCGCGCATTTCGGCGACATCTTCGGCCGCAAGCGCATGTTCACCCTGTCGATCTTCCTGATGGCGGCGCCCACGCTGGTGATCGGCCTGCTGCCGACCTACGCGAGCATCGGCGTCGCCGCGCCCCTGCTGCTGCTGGCGATGCGCGTGCTGCAGGGCGCGGCCATCGGCGGCGAGATGCCCGGCGCCTGGGTGTTCGTTGGCGAGCACGTGCCGGCCAAACGCTACGGCCTGGGCATCGGCGTGCTGACCTCGGGCATCACCGGCGGCATCCTGCTGGGCTCGCTGATCGCGGTGGCCATCAACCGCCACTATTCGCCCGAGCAGGTGAGCGATTTCGCCTGGCGCATTCCCTTCATCCTGGGTGGCGTGTTCGGTCTGGTGTCGGTGTACCTGCGTCGGTTCCTGCACGAGACGCCGGTGTTCAGGGAGCTGGCCGACCGCCGCAGCGTGGCGCGCGAGCTGCCGCTTCGCACGGTGCTGCGCGAGCATCGCCTGGCCTGCGTCTACGTCGCGCTGCTGACCTGGGTGCTGTCGGCCGCCATCGTGGTCGTGGTGCTCTACACGCCCACCTACCTGCAGAAGGTGCACCACATTCCCGCTGCGATGGCGCTGGAGGCCAATGCGCTTGCCACGCTCACCCTGACGCTGGGCTGCGTGCTGGCCGGCTGGGCCTGCGACCGCATCGGCACGCGCATCGTGATGCTGATCGGCTGGGGCGGCCTCTTCGTCACCGCCTACCTGTTCTACAGCGGCCTGCCCGGCACGCCGGCCACGCTGTTCTGGCACTACGGGCTGGTGGGGCTGTTCGTGGGCACCATCGCCACCGTGCCGATCGCCGGCGTGCGCGCCTTCCCGGCGCCGGTGCGCTTCACCGGGCTCTCGTTCGCCTACAACATGTCGTACGCGGTGTTCGGCGGGCTGACGCCGGTGATCCTCACGCTCTGGCTGCAGCGCGACACGATGGCGCCCGCCCACTACGTGGCGGTGCTGGCCGCGCTGGGCTTCCTGCTGGCCCTGCTGCCCATGGCCGCGCGCGGCCACGCGATGCGCGATGGCGTGGCCCCCGCCCGCGGCGCGACAATGGCGCGATGAGCACCACCCGCCACGAACTGCTTCACGCATTCGACCTGCTGCTGGCCCCCGGGCGCTTCAAGGACTACGGACCCAACGGCCTGCAGGTCGAAGGGCGCACCGTGGTCCGCAAGATCGTCTCGGGCGTGACCGCCAGCCGCGCGCTGATCGAGGCCGCGATCAGCGCCGAGGCCGACGCCATCTTCGTCCACCACGGCCTGTTCTGGCGCGGCCAGGACGGCTGCGTCACCGGCTGGATGAAGCAGCGCCTGGGCCTGCTTTTGGGCGACGACGTCAACCTCTTCGCCTACCACCTGCCGCTCGATGCGCACCCCGAGCTCGGCAACAACGCCCAGCTCGGCCTGAAGCTGGGGCTCGTCGCGCATGCCGGCTCGGCCGGGCGCTTCGGCGAGCAGGAGCTGGGCTTTCTCGGCGCGCAGGAAAGCGGCGAGAGCTTCGGCAGCGCCAAGGCGCTCGCCACGCATGTCGAGGGCGTGCTGAAGCGGTCGGTCACCCTCGTCGACACGGCGAATCGTCCCATCCGGAACGTGGCCTGGTGCACGGGCGGCGCGCAGGGCTACTTCGAGGCGGCCATCGCGGCCGGCGCCGACGCCTTCATCACCGGCGAGATCTCCGAGCCGCAGGCCCACTACGCGCGCGAGATGGGCGTGGCCTTCCTGGCCTGCGGGCACCATGCCACCGAGCGCTACGGCGCGCCTGCGGTGGCGGGGCACGTGGCGGCGCAGCTCGGGCTTAAGCACGAGTTCATCGACATCGACAACCCGGCATGAGCGCCGCGATCGCCATCACGCTGGGCGACCCCGCGGGCATCGGGCCCGAGATCATCGCCAAGGCTTTCCGCGATGCGCCGGAGGCGACCCATGGCGCTTTCGTCGCCGGCGACGTCGGCACGATGCGCAAGGCATCGCAGGCCCTCGCGGCACCGGGCCGGCCCGCATGGCCGGTGGTCGAGATCGAATCGGTCGCCGGGGCAGCGGTGGTGCCGCCGGGCTGCATCCCGGTGCTGCAGGTGATCGCGCCGCCTTCGCACATCGAAACGGGCCGCATCAGCGCCGAGGCGGGCCGCGTGGCAGGCGAATGCGTGGTCTGGGCCGCGCGCGCCGCGCTGCGCGGCGAGATCGCCGCCATCGTGACCGCGCCGCTGCACAAGGAGGCGCTGTCGGCCGCGGGCTTTCCGTATCCCGGCCACACCGAGCTGCTGCAGGCCGAGGCGGCCGCGCATCTGGGCCGCACGGTGGCCGACGTGCCGGTGCGCATGATGCTGGCCAACGACGAGCTGCGCACCGTGCTCGTCAGCATCCACATGTCGCTGCGCCATGCCATCGAGGCGGTCCGCTTCGAAGGCGTGCTCGAAACCCTGCGCATCACGCACCGCGCATTGACGCAAGCGCTGGGCCGCGCGCCGCGCATCGGCGTGGCGGGCCTCAACCCGCATGCGGGCGAGGGCGGCCTCTTCGGGTCGGAGGAGCGCGAGATCATCGCGCCGGCCGTCGAGGCCGCGCGCGCCGAAGGCATCGACGCCAGCGGGCCTCATGCGCCCGACACGGTCTTCATGCGCGCGCGCGCCAAGCACGGCGTGCCGTCCAGCGGCGAGTTCGACGTGGTGGTCGCGATGTACCACGACCAGGGCCTGATCCCGGTCAAGTACCTGGGCGTGGAGAAGGGCGTGAACGTGACGCTGGGGCTGCCGCTGGTGCGCACCAGCCCCGATCACGGTACCGCGTTCGATATCGCGGGTACCGGACTGGCCGATGCCTCGAGCCTTGTCGAGGCGCTGCGCATGGCTCGCACGCTGAGCTGAACGGAGTTTTCCAGAAACACCACGGAACCGGCTTGGCCGGGCCGTCGGTGTTGTCCCCGGCAGGGGGAAGGCGCGCGCGGCACGAAGTGCGCGCAGCCCGGGGCGAGCAGCAAGCTCAGCGTTGCTTGAGGCTGTCGCGGATCTCGCGCAGCAGCACCACGTCTTCGGGCGTTTCGGGGGCGGCGGCGGGTGCCGGCTCTTCGCTGCGCTTCAGGCGGTTGATCTGCTTGACCATCATGAAGATGATGAAGGCGAGGATCACGAAGTTGACCGCGATGGTGATGAAGTTGCCGTACGCCAGCACCGGCACGCCGGCCTTCTTCAGGTCCGCCAGCGTGTTCGCCACGCCGGCCGGCACGGTGCCCAGCACCACGTAGAGGTTGGAGAAATCGAGCTTGCCGAACACCACGCCAACCAGCGGCATGATGATGTCGGCCACGAGCGAATCGACGATCTTGCCGAAGGCGGCGCCGATGATCACGCCGACCGCGAGGTCGATGACGTTGCCCTTGACGGCAAATTCCTTGAATTCACTGAGGATGCTCATGATTCAAAAGGCTGCTGGAGCTCTGCTGTTGAAGGAGAGCCGAGTATGCCTGCGATTGCTCACTTCTCCTGGGGGCGCGGTGCGACGTCGACGTGCGCGGGCGGCAAACCTTCACGACTGCGCGCGGCAATCTGCCGGTAGCCGTCCTCGAGGTGGCGCACGAAGCGCGGGGTGTCGAAGTAGCCGCGGCGCGCGTCCTTGGCCGCGGCGAGTCGATCGCGCAGTTCGGCCAGCTCGTCGGGGTGCGTGGCGTAGTGGACGGCCTTGCGCACGTACTCATCGTGGCCCGCGGCCACCAGCTCCGGCAGCCCGATGGCGCGCAGCAGGCTGCCCGCCATGCGCGACACCATCGTCGTGCCAGTGAGCGCCAGCAGCGGCACGCCCGACCACAGCACGTCGTTCGCGGTCGCGCCGCTGCTGTAGGGGAAGGTGTCGATGAACAGGTCGGCCAGGCCGATGCGCGCCAGGTGCTGGTCGACCGGCATGCGAGGCGACACGATCAGCCGCTCGGCCTCCAGGCCCGCCTTCTCCCACTGCACGCGCAGGTTCTGCTCGAAGCCGTTCGGGCCCTGTGCCAGCCACAGTACCGAGTTCGGAATGCCCTGAACGATGCGCACCCAGGCCTCGAAGGTCTCGGGCTGGATCTTGAAGGACTGCGAGAAGTTGCACAGCACGAAGGCGTCCTCGGGCAGGCCGTGCTCGGCGCGCGTGGGTCGGTGCGGGTTGACCGGGCGCTTGGTGTCGATCACCTGGAAGGTCTCGGGCAGGCGCAGCAGCTTCTCGGAGTAGCAGTCTTCCGTGCCCGGCGGCGAGAGGAAGTTGTCGGACACCAGGTAGTCGTAGCTCGGCGTGCCGCTGGTGCCCATGTAGCCCAGCCACATGAGCTGCGCGGGCGCCGCGTGATAGGCCATCACCTGCGGCTTGGCTCCGCGCGTGTCGCCCGAGAGGTCGACCAGGATGTCGATCTCGTCCTCGCGGATGCGCTCGGCCATCTGCTGGATCGACTGGCCCTGCATGTCGACGAAATGTTCGGCCGTCGCGGCGATGCGCGCCCGCGCGGGATGGCCGTCGTCCGGGCCGTAGGAGTAGACGAAGACTTCGAAGTCCTTGCGGTCGTGCTGGCCGTAGAGCTCGGCCGTCAGGTGCGCGACCGGGTGGTTGCGGAAGTCGAACGAGTAGTAGCCCACGCGGATGCGCGGCGAGGTGCGGCGCGCGCCCGCGTCGGCAAACGGCCTGATGGCCGCGTTGCGGTCGGCCAGCAGGGCGGAGCGCTGCGTCCAGTTCATGAGGCGGCGCGCGTCGTCGTAGTTCGACATCAGGATGAACGACGACACCGTCTGGTCGTTGCTCGGGTTGTCCAGCAGCGCCGCGATCCGCTCGCGCAGCTCGGGCACGCCGTTCCAGTCGGCGATGTGCGCCTTCTCGCCCAGCATCCACACCATGGCGGGCATGAAGTCGGGGTCGTCGCGCAGGCACTGCTCGAACTCGGCGATGGCGGCCTCGGACTGGCCCGCCATCACGTAGGTCACGCCCAGGTTGCAGCGCGCGAGCACCTGGCGCGGATGCACCTCGAGCGCCTTCTTGAGCACCTCGATGGCGGTGTCGAAACGGCCGAGCCGGAAGTTCACCGTGCCCAGGTTGTTCAGCAGCAGCTCGTGCTCCGGCAGGCTCTCGAGCGCGAGCTTGTAGAGCTCGGCCGATTCCGCGAAGCGCATCGACACGCCCTCGAGCGCGCCGCACACGCCGTAGAGCGCGGCCACGCCCTCGGGGTCGGACAGCGCCTTGTGGCGCTCCTCGGCCGGCCAGTTGCGCATGGCGCGCTGCATGGGCTCGATGGCTTCCTCGGTGCGCCCGCAGGCCTGCAGCGCGCGGGAAAGCATGAAGGCGGCCTCGCAGTCCAGCGGATCGGCGGCGGCGTGCGCGTACGAGTCGAGGGCTGCTGCCCAGTCCTTCTGGTGCGCGCGGATCTTGCCGATGTTCTTGTGCGCGGCGCCGTAGTTGCCGTCGAGCGCCAGTGCCTGGCGGAACTGCACGATCGCCTCGTCGAAGCGGTCCTGCTCCATGTCGATCGCGCCGGCGTTGTTCCAGGCCGCGGGAGCCTGCGGTGCGAGCCGCGTGGCCTCGGCGGCGGCTTCGCGCGCCTGCCGGAACTTCTTCTGCTGGCGGTAGACCGCCGACAGGTTCACGTACGCCTCGGGGTAGTTCGGCAGCGCCTTGATCGCGCGGCGAAGGTCCTGCTGCGCTTCGTTCGGCAGGCCCATGTGCATGAAGATCGTCGCGCGGGTGTTGAAGTAGAAGTGGTGCGGCGAACGCGCGATCGCGCGGTTCACGTAGTTCAGCGCCAGCTTCGCCCGGCCCTGGCGGTACAGCGCCTCGCCCGTCAGGTGCAGCGCGTCGGCATGCTCCGGAAAGCGCGACAGCAGCGCCTCGTAGACCTGGATGGCTTCCGCGAAACGACCCACCCGGTGCAGCACCAGCCCCTGTTCCAGGAGACTGCCGGCATCCTCGGCCGGTGCGGAAGGAGCGGGAGCGAGAGAAGGTGAGTTCATGAATCCGTGTGATGGACGGGTCAGAAAAGGGCGGCCGCCTGGGGTACCGGCCCCCCGCGCAAACGGGTGAAAAGGAGGTGAAAAAGGCCGGTCACCCAGTATAGGGGCCGGCCTTTTGTTTCGATCCGCTGGCAATCCCGTGGCGCGCAGGGCGCCGCCGGGATGCCGGGCCGGATTACCAGGACCAGGAGGCGCCGATGCCGCCGCCGACCTTGCCGCTGCTGCCGCTGCCGATGTTCACCTTGATCTGCGCGCCTTCCCCGATGCGGAAGCTGGCGGCAGCCGCGATGGCCGAGCGACCGTCGAAGGAGCCCACGCCCACGCCGATGCCGAAGCTCTTGCCGGCCTCGAGCGCCGGCACCGAGGCGGCGGCCAGCGCGATGGCCGCGCCGGTGCTGCTGGTCTTGCGCATGTCCTGCACTTCGTTGCGGACCTGGTTCAACTGCGACATGTTGGCCGCGTCCGTCGGCAGCACGCCCGGAGCCACGTTCTGCACCCGGCCGTTGGCGACCACGCCGTTGCCCGCCGTGATGGTGCCGCCCGCATTCACGTTGCCGGTGACGTTAACCGTGCCCGCATTCAGCGTCGTGACGTTGCCGGTCACGGCGTTGATCGTGGTGATGTTGCCGGTCTGCGTGTTCAGCACCGTGATGTTGCCGTTGGCGGCCGTGATCGTCTGGAAGTTGCCGGTGGTCGCATTCACCGTGCTGGCGTTCACCGTGTTCGCGTTCACCGTCGTGGCGCTGACCGTGTTGGCCGTCAGTGCATTGATGGTGGCGCTGGCGGCCGACAGGTTGGTGGTGCTGACGTTCGTCGCGCTCAGCGTGTTGATCGTGCCGCGGCTCGCCGTCAGGTTGGTGGTGCTGACATTGGTGGAGCTCAGCGTGTTGATCGTGCCGTTGTTGGCCGTCAGGTCCGTCGTGCTGACGTTGGTCGCGCTCAGCGTGTTGATGGTGCCGGCGTTGGCCGTCAGGTTCGTCGTGCTGACGTTGGTGGCGCTCAACGTGTTGATGGTGCCGTTGTTGGCCGTCAGGTTCGTGGTGCTGACGTTGGTGGCACTCAGCGTGTTGATCGTGCCGTTGTTGGCGGTCAGGTCCGTCGTGCTGACATTGGTTGCGCTCAGCGTGTTGATGGTGCCGTTCGATGCCGTCAGGTTGGTGGTGCTGACGTTGGTCGAGCTCAACGTGTTGATCGTGCCGTTGCTGGCCGTCAGGTTCGTCGCGCTGACATTGGTTGCGCTCAGCGTGTTGATGGTGCCGTTCGTCGCGCTCAGGTTGGTGGTGCTGACGTTGGTCGAGCTCAGCGTGTTGATCGTGCCGTTGCTGGCCGTCACGTTGGTCGTGCTGACGTTGGTGGAGGTCAGCGTCGAGATGCTGCCGGTGTTCGAAGTCAGGTTGGTCGTGACGACGTTGGTGGCATCGACGTTGGTCGCCAGCACGTTCGTCGAGGTGATGCCGGTCGCCATGATGTTGGTCGAGGTCAGCGACTGGATCGTGCCGTTGACCGACGAGATGCTGCCGGTGGTCACGCTGTTTGAGCTCAGCGAGTTGACCGTGCCGTTGGCGGCCGAGACGTTGGTCGAGGTGACGTTCGTTGCGGAAACCGTACCTGCGCTGACGCTGCCGGCGGACACGGTGCCAGCGGTGAGGGTGGCCGTGCTGATGCTGGTGGAGGTCAGGCTGTTGACCGTGCCGCTGTTGGCGGACAGGTTGGTCGAGGTGACGTTCGTTGCGGAGACGGTACCCGCGCTGACGCTGCCGGCGGACACGGTGCCCGCGCTGAGGGTGGCGGCGCTGATGCTGGTGGTGGTCAGGCTGTTGACCGTGCCGCTGTTGGCGGAGAGGTTCGTCGAAGTGACGTCCGTGGCGGAGACCGTACCTGCACTGACGCTGCCGGCGGAGACGGTGCCTGCGGTGAGGGTGCCCGTGCTGATGCTGGTGGAGGTCAGGCTGCTGACAGTGCCGCTGGTGGCCGAGAGGTTGGTCGCGGTGACGTTGGTCGAAGACACGGTGCCGGCAGTGATGCTGCCCGCGGACACGGTGCCAGCGGTGAGCGTGCCCGTGCTGATGCTGGTGGAGGTCAGGCTGCTGACCGTGCCGCTGGTGGCCGAGAGGTTCGTCGTGGTGACGTTGGTCGAAGACACGGTGCCTGCGGTGAGCGTGGCGGTGCTGATGCTCGTGGAGGTCAAGCTGTTGACCGTGCCGCTGCCGGCCGAGAGGTTGGTCGCGGTGATATTCGTGGAGGACACGGTGCCTGCGCTGACGCTGCCTGCGGACACGGTGCCCGCTGTGAGGGTCGCCGTGCTGATGCTGGTCGAGGTCAGGTTGGTTGCCGTTGCCGATGTCGTGCTCAGGCTGGTGGTGGTCACGCGTGTTGCGGTAATGCTGCCTGCCGCGACCGTGCCGGAGGTGATGCTGCCGGAACTCAGGGTGTTGATGGTGCCGTTGTTGGCGGTCACGCTGCCTGCGCTGACGCTCGTTGCCGTGAGCGTCGGGGTGGAAATGCCGTCATCGGAAACGAGCACGCCGTTGTTGTTGCTTGTGGTCCCGCCTGGGCCGGGCGGGTCGACGACCACGGAGTCGCCGCCGATGGTGACCTGCGCGTGAGCGACAGGCAGTGTCAGCACATATCCAGCGCTCAGAAGCACCGAAGCGAGAAGCTGGCTCACGCCAGGACGGCGAACAATGAAAGAGCGAACGCTGGGACGCTGGGATGTAGTCATTTGGACTTTCTTCCTTGGAAAATCAGTTGCCATTTCTGGTCTTCCAGGCGCCCTCGTCGCGTGGAAGCAGGGTTGGGTTTCATCGAGTTACCCAATGCAACCGATGCTAGGAATCGAGGTCTTCGCTGAACATCACCGGGATCCGTAGTTCTGGATGTATGCATGCAGGTCGATGCGGCGTCGACGAATGCATGCATGGCCCGCGAAGCCAATGCACATGCGGCTTCGCGGGCATCGCGCAAATCGCGTGGTGACGTTTCGAAACGCGATCTCGAGCGCGTTTCGTGTGGCGTGGTGCTACGTAACACGCGCGGTAACTCGCACGTAACAACGACGCAAAAACGGCCTTCAAAGGGCCCGCCCGTGTGCCTGTTTTTCAGGCGGTTCGAGGCAATTTCTTCAACGAAATCAAAGTACTACACGCGCCGAAGCATCGCGCGCGCCGTTGTTCGCCCGCGTGGGCATCGTTCCTGCGGTATCTGAAACGAAAGACAACATTTCGATGCTGCCCGCAGGGTAGCCAGATAGCCAGAGGAAGTCGCGTGATCAATTTTTTCTTGGGCATCGACAACGCATGCGGCACGGACGAAGTCCGGTGCGCGAGGGCAGGAGAGCGGACATGGAAATGAACATCCCGTACACCACAGCCTCCGCGAGGCCGGTGCCAACGGCCGCGCAGTTGTATGGCGGCGTCTTCCATGCAGCGCTGATCGTCGCGGACGATTCCGTCTCCGCCGATCGCATGCGGCGCATCCTCTGCGATCTCGCGCCGCATCGCCGCGTGGTGGTCGCCTCGGGCCGCGCCGAAGCATTCAATCTGCTGGCGGCCTTGCCCTACGACCTCGTGCTGGTCGACATGCGGCTGCCGGGCAACGACGGCGTCGCGGTGCTGCAGCATGTGCGCCAGGCCTATCCGCGCATCGAGAGCGTCGGCATGTCGGCAACCGACGACCAGCAACTGGTGAACGCCGCCATCGCCGCCGGCGCCATCGGCTACCTGCTGACGGAGACCGACGATGCGGAGCTCGGCTATCTGCTGCGTTCGATCGAGCGCGGCGGCTCGCCGATGGACTCGCGCATCGCGCGGCGCATCCTCGGTTCGATCGCCGCCTCCGCGAAGGCGCGCACGATCGAGGCCATCCGCGTGCAGGGCCAGGCGCCGCAGCAACAGCAGCCACATCAATATCAACAGCAGCAACATCAGCAGGGGCCGGACTCGCGGCTGCCGCAGGGGCTGCTGTCACCCCGCGAGCTCAAGGTGCTGCGCCTGATCGCGCAGGGCTGGAGCAACAGGCAGATCGCCGAGGCGGTGTACCTGTCGGTCAACACCATCGAGTTCCACGCCAAGAGCATCTACCGCAAGCTCTCCGTCAAGTCGCGGACCCAGGCGGTCCACGAGGCGATGCAGCACGGCCTTCTGAACTGAAGTCCCCGCGGCGACAGGCTCCTGTCGCCCCCGGCGGGCGCCCGCGTACGCGGCGCGCCTTGCCGTCGTTCGCCGGCCACGCGCATGGCGGCCATTGAATATCCCTTTAGCGCCCCGCTACAATCGCGGGTTGACTCCTGCTCCAGCGAAGAAGACAAGAGGATCCCCCCATGAGTGACATGAATTCCGGCTCGACCCGGATCGACACCAGCAAGCGGACTTGGCTGATTGCATCAGGCTGTGCCGGCGTGGCGGGCGGTGTGGCCACCGCCATCCCGTTCGTGAGCACTTTCCAGCCTTCCGAGAAGGCCAAGGCTGCGGGTGCCGCGGTCGAGGTCGACATTTCGGCACTCAAGGTCGGCGAGAAGATCACCGTCGAATGGCGGGGCAAGCCGGTCTGGATCCTCAAGCGCTCCCCCGAGCAGATCGCGGAGCTCCCCAAGCTGGATGGCCAGCTGGCCGACCCCCTCTCCAAGCGTCATCCCGACGAATTCACCCCCAAGTACGCACAGAACGAGCACCGCTCGATCAAGCCAGACGTACTGGTCGTGGTCGGCATCTGCACCCACCTGGGCTGCTCGCCGACCGACCGCTTCCAGGCCGGTCCGCAGCCCTCGCTGCCGAACGACTGGGAAGGCGGCTTCCTCTGCCCCTGCCACGGTTCCACTTTCGACCTGGCCGGCCGGGTCTTCAAGAACAAGCCTGCGCCCGACAACCTGCCGGTGCCGCCGCACATGTACCTGTCGGACACCAAGCTCCTGATCGGTGAAGACTCCAAGAAGGCCTGAGGCGGAAGAAGAACATGGCTGAATTCCACGAGATCTCCCCCAACGCACCCGCCGGCGCCAAGCTGCTGAACTGGGTCGACAACCGTTTCCCGCTGAGCAAGCTGTGGAACGACCAGTGGGGCAAGTACTACGCGCCGAAGAACTTCAACTTCTGGTACATCTTCGGCTCGCTGGCGATGCTGGTCCTGGTGATCCAGATCGTCACCGGCATCTTCCTCGTCATGCACTACAAGCCCGACGCGAACCAGGCGTTCGCATCGGTCGAGTACATCATGCGCGACGTGCCGTGGGGCTGGCTGATCCGCTACATCCACTCGACGGGCGCCTCGGCGTTCTTCATCGTGGTGTACCTGCACATGTTCCGCGGCCTCATGTACGGCAGCTACCGCAAGCCGCGCGAGCTGATCTGGGTGTTCGGCTGCGCGATCTTCCTGTGCCTGATGGCCGAGGCCTTCATGGGCTACCTGCTGCCCTGGGGCCAGATGTCCTACTGGGGCGCCCAGGTGATCGTGAACCTGTTCGCCGCCATCCCCTTCATCGGCCCCGACCTGGCCCTGCTGATCCGCGGCGACTACGTGGTGAGCGACGCCACGCTGAACCGATTCTTCAGCTTCCACGTGATCGCGGTGCCGCTGGTGCTGCTGGGCCTGGTGGTCGCCCACCTGATCGCCCTGCACGAAGTGGGCTCCAACAACCCCGACGGCATCGAGATCAAGGCCAAGCGTGGCCCCGACGGCCATCCGCTGGACGGCATTCCGTCGCATCCGTACTACACCGTGCACGACATCTTCGGCGTGGTGGTGTTCCTCACGATCTTCTCGGCGGTGATCTTCTTCGCCCCCGAAGCCGGCGGCTACTTCCTCGAATACAACAACTTCATCCCGGCCGACTCGCTGAAGACGCCGAACCACATCGCCCCGGTGTGGTACTTCACGCCGTTCTATTCGATGCTGCGCGCGACCACCGACGACATGGTCAACGTGTTCTCGCTGATCATCGCAGCGGCCGCCCTCTGGAATCTCTTCAAGGGCAAGTCGGGCATGGGCCTGAAGATCGCCGGCCTCGTCGTGGCTGCCGTCGTGATCTGCCTGCTCAAGTACTTCGACGCCAAGTTCTGGGGCGTGGTCGTCATGGGCGGCTCGGTCATCATCCTGTTCTTCCTGCCGTGGCTCGACCACAGCGAAGTCAAGTCGATCCGCTACCGTCCGGGCTGGCACAAGTACGTGTACGGCCTCTTCGTGTTCTTCTTCCTGATCCTGGGCTACCTGGGCATCCAGCCTCCCGGCGTGTGGGGCGAACTGGCCATCGGCTCGTTCAAGCTGGACATCGCGCAGACCATCTCGCAGATCGGCACCCTCGTGTACTTCGGCTTCTTCCTCCTGATGCCGTGGTGGAGCCGCAAGGGCGAGTTCAAGACCGTGCCCGAGCGCGTGGTCTTCGCCGCCCATTGAGACAACCAGAAGCGCAAGAGAGCTGAGAGAAACACGATGAAGAAAAGCATTTCCGGCTGGCTCGCGGTCCTGGGGCTCGCTCTGGGCCTGACCTTCTCCGCGGCGGCATCGGCCGAGTCCGAGGGCATCGCGTGGGACAAGGCTCCCAACAAGACGACCGACCTGGCGTCCCTGCAGAACGGGGCCAAGCTGTTCGTCAACTACTGCCTGAACTGCCACTCGGCCGCCTTCATGCGCTACAACCGCCTGCAGGACATCGGCATTACCGAGCAGCAGATCAAGGACAACCTTCTGTTCACGACCGACAAGGTCGGCGAAACCATGAAGGCCAACATCGACGCGCGCCAGGCCAAGGAATGGTTCGGCACCACGCCGCCCGACCTGACGCTGGTCGCCCGTTCGCGCGCCGGTCACGGCGGCACCGGCGCCGACTACCTCTACACGTACCTCCGCACCTACTACCGCGACGGAACCAAGGCCACCGGCTGGAACAATCTCGTGTTCCCGAGCGTCGCCATGCCGAACCCCCTGTGGGAACTGCAAGGCGAACGCCGCCCGGTGTATGCCAAGGTGGAGCAGCACGGCCACGAAGCCGAGGTGTTCACGGGCAAATGGGAGCAAGTCACTCCCGGTACCCTGACACCCGTGCAATACGATGCTGCTGTCGGCGACCTGGTGGGCTACCTGCAATGGATGGCTGAACCGGCACAGAACACCCGCATCCGCATCGGCGTATGGGTGCTCCTGTTCCTGGCCATGTCGGTGGTGTTCGTGTGGCGGCTGAACGCCTCGTACTGGAAAGACGTCAAGTAGTTCCGTCCACGCCGACCGGATACCCTCGGGCATCCGGTCCCGCAGAGTGGGTTGCCAACGCGACCCACTCTTTTTGATTTTTAGGAGTCTCTCGCCATGATGGTCTTGTATTCAGGAACGACTTGCCCCTTTTCCCACCGCTGCCGCTTCGTGTTGTTCGAAAAGGGCATGGACTTCGAGATCCGCGACGTCGATCTCTACAACAAGCCCGAAGACATCAGCGTGATGAACCCGTACGGCCAGGTGCCGATCCTGGTCGAGCGCGACCTGATCCTGTACGAGTCGAACATCATCAACGAGTACATCGACGAGCGCTTCCCGCATCCCCAGCTGATGCCCGGCGACCCGGTCGATCGCGCCCGCGTGCGCCTGTTCCTGCTCAACTTCGAGAAGGAGCTCTTCGTGCACGTCTCGACGCTCGAGAACCGCACCACCAAGGGCAACGAGAAGGCGCTGGAAAAGGCCCGCTCGCACATCCGCGACCGCCTCACGCAGCTGGCACCCGTGTTCCTCAAGAACAAGTACATGCTGGGCGACAACTTCTCGATGCTCGACGTGGCCATCGCGCCGCTGCTGTGGCGCCTCGACTACTACGGCATCGACCTGAGCAAGAACGCAGCACCGCTGCTGAAGTACGCCGAGCGCATCTTCTCGCGCCCGGCCTACATCGAGGCGCTGACCCCGTCCGAAAAGGTCATGCGAAAGTAATTAAGATCGCCCCCAGGCTTCGCGCACTTCGTGTCGCTTCGCCAACCCCCTTCCGGGGGCAACACCAGCGGCCCGGCAAAGCCGGTTCCGCGGTGTTCCGCGAAGAGACAGTGGCCTATTCGAGGCCACGATTTCGCGATTGCACGGTACCAATTTCATGATCAACGCGCTCGAGTCGTCCTCCACCCGCCCGTACCTCATCAGGGCGCTGTACGAATGGTGCACCGACAACGGGTTCACGCCCTACGTCGCGGTGCAGGTCGACGACACCGTCCAGGTTCCGCGCGAGTACGTGAAGAACGGCGAGATCGTGCTCAACATCAGCTTCGACGCGACCAGCTCGCTCAAGCTCGGCAACGACTTCATCGAGTTCAAGGCCCGTTTCGCGGGCACGGCGCGTGAAATCAGCGTGCCGGTGGGACGGGTGATCGCCATCTACGCGCGCGAGAACGGGCAGGGCATGGCGTTTCCCGCGCCCGCGCCTGCCGTTTCGTCCGACAACGACGGCGCCGAGGTATCGGCGCCTTCCGCGCAAGGCGCTTCGCGGGCACCGCTGCGCGATGCATCGCGCGGTGGCGCGGAGGGCGGCGACGCCGGCAAGATCGTCCACCTGGTGACGGGCGACGACGGCAGCGAAGCAGTCGATGCCGGTGCGTCCGCCGACCCGACCGACGAGCCGCCGCGCCCGCCGGCTGGCGGCGGCGCGAGGCCGTCGCTCAAGCGCATCAAGTAGCGGATGCAGCGGGCCGCCGGGCATGCCGGCCGGCACCACTAGAATCACTGGAATTCGCCGCTTTAGCTCAATTGGTAGAGCACCCGCCTTGTAAGCGGAAGGTCGTCAGTTCGATTCCGACAAGCGGCACCACGAAAAAGAACCCCTGAGCCCCGAAACGGCTCAGGGGTTTTTCTTTTTTCGTCCTCCGGCTTCCGGCTCAAGCCGAGGCGGATTGCGCCACGCCCTGCATCAGCAGCCCCAGCATCGCCAGCTGGGCCACCAGCGCCGGCCGTTGCGACGAGCGCATGTTTTCCAGCACGGCAGCCAGCAGCGTCGAGCTCTTGCCCAGTCCCGCCTGCTTCAGCCGCAGCACCTGGGCCTGCGCCCGCGACAGCGCCCCTCCGCTCTGGTGCCGCAGGCCCTGCCTGAGCCAGAGGGACAGCAGTTCCAGCGTGTCACCGGCGAGAGCGTTCAGGGCGGGTGCTTCCTCGGTGTCGCTTTGCAGGCCCAGCGGCTGCGGCGCGGCTGCCTCGACCTGAAGCACCACCGCACGCTGCGCCGTCAGCAGCGCCAGCGGCTGCATGACGGCCCGGTCGCCCTGCAGGTGCACCGTGCCCGCCACGGCGCGCAGCGGGCCGTGCTCGCCGGCGAGCGTGCGGGCCAGTGCATCGACCGCGCCGGGCGAGACCGCGCGATGCGGCAATGCCAGATGCAGGCATTGGTCGTCGTCGTCCGTACCGGCTTCATCCGTTGCGGAGTCCTCCGGCGCAGCCTGCCCGAGCCGGGCGTGCAGCACCTGTGCCGCCGCGTCCCAATGGCACGAGGCCACTTCCATGCGCTCGAAGGCCACCACGTGCAACTGACCCGAAGCACCGGCCGAAGAGCCGCTCGCGGCCTGCCTCGGCCGCACGAAATCCGGCTGGGCCTCGCGCAGGTGAGCCACCAGCGCGGCTACGCTGTCCTGCCGCAGCGGGGCGACTAGGTCGTCCCACGACTTGGGCGACAGCGGCAGCACGCCCGTCTGCCGCGCGCCGGCCGTGATGTCGACCAGCCCGTTGGCGCGCCGCGTCGCGGTCTTGGTGATGACCTGCCCGCTCGCCAGCTGCCGCAGCGGAAAGCCGGCAACGCGCCGGTTCATGAGGTTGGGCGCGGCACCGCCGGCCGCCGCGTCGCCTTCGCGCGACCAATGGCGCTCCAGCACCGTCACGTTCTGCGTGTCGGGGTCGGCGAACAGGATGCTCGCGCCCTCGGCGCTTTCGTCGGACCAGAGTTCGGCCCCGAGCGACACCAGCCGCAGATGGTCGAGCGCGACCTCGCCCTTCACGCCGATGCCGAGGATCTGGCTTGCCGGCAGCGCGGCCCGCGCGGAGCCCGGCTGCTGCGGCCGTCCGGCATGCGTCGCAGCCTGCAGTCGCGCCCACAGCTCGGTGAGCACGCGCAGCAGCCGCAGCGGCTCGAAGCGGCTGCTGCGCGCCTGTTGCGCCTGCAGCAGCTGCCAGAGTTCGTCGAGCGCGTCGTCCACCCAGCTCCAGCCCTGCGCGCGGACCTGGTCCCGTACGGCCTCGAAGCGGGCGGCCAGCGCCATCGCGGGCTGGCTCGATCCGTCCAGCCACAGCGACAGCAGCAGGGCGTCGACCTGCGCGCGCAATGCAAGCGCGGCTTCGCCCTGCATCACGGAAGAAGGCTGCGGCACGGCGTCGCCCGCGTCCCCGTTTGCCGACGCGTTCGGCTGGACCTCGACCATCACCTCCGCCGATCCCGGCGCCAGCGCCCCGGCCTGCCGGAACGCCCATACCGCGATCACGACGTGCGCGCAGCCGCTGCCCTGCTTGCAGTCGCAACGTGCATGAACCAGCGAGCTGCGCGAGAAGAAGCGCACGCTGCACATCGGCAGCCGCGCCACCGGCGGCGCGCTGGCGCTGCGCCAGGCCTGCACGCCGACCACGGGGCGCGCGGCGGCGAGCTTGTTCGCCTGCTCGAGCACCGAGGGCGCGAGGCTCGCGGCCAGCACGGCGTCATCGAACTGCGCGGGGTTCCATGCGCCTTCCGGTTCGGCCGAAGTTTCTTCGGGCGCGGCGGCCGATGCGGCCCGGGCCTGGTAAGCCAGCACCAGCATCACCCGGTGCCGGCACATGCCGCTCGCGGGGCAGCTGCACTGCGCGTCGCGCAGCGTGCGACCCGGCGGCAGGCTGGTGCGCACGCCGTCGTCGAACTGCGCCTGCACCGTGCCGTCGGCGCCGGTCTCCAGCGTCGGCAGCAGCCCGGCCGCCACGTCCTTCTGCGCGCGCTTGACGAAGCCGGCGTTCGCCAGCGCCGTCAGCGCCTCGGGCGTGAGCTCGAGCAGGTCGGCCCGCAATGCCGCGATGTCGCCGCTCATCCCTGCACCTTCTCGGCCAGCCAGCCGGCGAGCTGGCCCGGCGTCATGGCACCGATCTGCGCGCCTTCGCGCACAAGCCGCGCCGCCATCTCGCGGTCGTAGTTGGGCTCGGCATTCGAGTCGAGCGCGGCCAGCCCCAGCACCTTGGCGCCGGACTCCACCAGCGCCTTCACGCGCCGCACCAGCTCGTGCTCGCTGCCGCCTTCGTAGAAGTCGCTCACCAGCACCACGATGCTCTTCGAGGGATTGGCGACGAGCGACTGCGCATAGGCCACCGCCTTCGCGATGTCGGTGCCGCCGCCGAGCTGCACCTTCATCAGCAGCTCGACCGGGTCCGACACGTCGGCGGTCAGGTCGACCACCGCCGTGTCGAAGGCCACCAGCCGCGTGCGCATGCCGGGCAGCTGCCACAGGCAGGCGGCCATCACCGCGCTGTGGATCACCGAGTCGACCATCGAGCCGCTCTGGTCGATCAGCAGGACGATGTCCCACGGCTCCGCATGCCGCTTCGTGCGGCTGATGAAGATCGGCCGCTCCACGTAGAGCTTGCGGCGCTGCGGGTCGTAGCGATGCAGGTTGGCCGCCAGCGTTTGCCTGAAGTCGAAGTTGCGCGCCACCTTCATGCGCGAGCGGCGGCGCCGGTCGCGGCTGCCGCTGAAGGCCTGCCGCACTTCGGTGGCGAGCTTTTCCATGATGCGCCGCACCACCTCGGCCACCAGCTTGCGCGCGGCGGCCAGCACCTCGGGGTTCATCAGGTGCTTGGTGTGGAGCACCGCGCGCAGCAGCGATTCCGAAGGCTCGATGCGCTCCAGCACCTCGAGGTTCGTCACCACCTCGTCGATGCCGTAGCGCTCGACGGCGTCCTGCTCCAGCCTCTCGATCACTTCCTTCGGAAAGAGCGTGTGGATGGTGTTGATCCAGTCCGGCGTGCTCAGCGCCGAAGGCCCCAGGCCCGCGCTGCGTTCGCCGCGGCTCGCGCGGTCGCTGTCGCGCCCGTAGAGCCAGTCGAGCGCTGCATCGGCGGCCTGCGCCTCGGCGCTCAGTCCGCCGCAGGCCGATTCGGCCGGGTCGCCCAGCAGCAGGCGCCAGCGCTGCAGCGGATCGGGAATGTCGAGGCTCATGGACGAGGGGCTTTCTCGGTGTCTTCTTCCAGCGCGACGCCCCAGGCGGCGAGGCGCGCGAGCACCGCGTCTTCCACGCGCCGCGCCTCGGCCAGCTGCTCGGGCGCGGCTTCGCCGGTGCGATGGGCGGTTAGGGCGCGGCGCGAAAGGTGCCTGGCGTCGTGCAGCGTCAGCACCTGGTCGGCGAGCAGTCCGCGCTCCTGCGGCGGCAGCCAGGCGAATGCCGCTCGCAGGCTGGGCATGGCGCGCACGAAGTCGGCGTTGTCCAGCGCCTGCACCGTGCGGTCCATGCCGGCGACGAAGGCGGGTTCGGAGGCGAGCGTCTCGCGCGCCAGCGCGAGCAGCCCGGTGAGCGCGTCGCCGAGCACGGGGGCGGGCAGCGAGTGCAGCAGCTGCATGGCTTCGTCCACGCCGTGGTCGCCGCTGCTCTCATGCCCATCGGCGAGGCGGCCCGCGAGGCTCAGCGTCGCGCCCAGCGCAGCGCCGCGGCTCACGGGGGCGGCGGCAGCGTCGGCGGCCTTGCGCTGCCATACGGCGAGCGCACGGGCCGGCTCCACGTCGAGCAGCGACGGCGCGTGTGCGTCGTGGGCGTTGTCCTGCGCATGGGCCAGCACGTCGGCCACGATCCGGCGCAGTGCCAGATGTCCTTCGAGATGCGCCTGCATGTCGGCCGGCGTGATGGCGGCGGGCGGCTCGAGCAGCCACAGCGCCCGGTCGAAGCCCGACTCGATCACCACGCGCAGCACGGGCGCGTCGGCCATGCCCAGCATCTGGCCGTGGCGCAGCAGCGTGTGAAGCACCGAGAGCGCGGGGCCCAGCGTCTCGAAGCGCGGCTCCGCGGCCATCGCGGCTCGCAGTTCGCGCAGCAGCGTCTCGCTGAGCGCCGACAGTCCCGCCCACGCGGCCTGGTTGAGGCCGTCGGCCAACGGGCCGATCCGGCCCTGGGCCTGCCGCAGGTCGTCTTCGAGCCGGGCGCGTGCCGCGTCGTGCAGGCTGGCGCCCCAGGCGCCCGCCTCGATCAGCGCGGCCTGCTGCTCGAGCGGCTCTGCCAGCGACCACTGCTCGGTGCGCTCACCCGACATCGCGAGCTTCGGCCCCTGCGTGCGGCGCACGCCGGGCAGCCGAAGGATCGCGAGCCGGTGCAGCACGCGGCTCTTCGCGCGATCGGCCTCGACCAGCAGGTCGAGCTTGAGCTGGCCGCGCAGCACGATGCCGTGTGCCGCGAGTTCGGCCTGCACCGCGGCCACGAGAGGCGGCTGCGGCGTTCCGGGCGCGAGGCGGCCGGCGGTGTCGCCGGCCAGCACGTCCATCGCCTGCACCAGCACGGGATCGGTGCCGGGGCGCATCGCGCCGCGATACGTCCAGGGCAGCGGGGCGTCGAGCGCGTCCTTCACCAGCGCGCCGGCCAGCGCGTCGAGCCAGTCGGAGCGCAGCGGCTTGTCGTGCCCGCGCAGCCGCGCGAGCCCCTGCGCGCGCAGGTGCACGGCCATCAGGTCGGCGGTGGAGGCGGGCAGCTTCTTCTCGCGCAGCCGCTGCATCACGTGCTGCAGCGCACGGTGCGCGGCGCCTTCGGGGCCGTGCTCCCACATCCACTGGTAGTAGGCCGGGGAGGGCATGCCCGATGCGTAGCCCGCGAAGGCGTCGAGCCGCTTGAAGGTGTAGGGCACGAGGTAGGAGCTGAAGCGCAGCGGGCCTTCAGGTTCGCCGCTGTCCCCTTCGCTGCCTTCGTCGTCTTCGTTGTCTGATTCGGTGGATGGCTGCGGCGTGTCAGGCAACTCCGCCGGCAGCCCCTGCCAGAGCCGCGCGAGCGCCGGCGCGTGATAGCCGCCGCACACCACCAGCGCCTGCGCCCGGCCCGGTTCACCCGGCTGTGCCATCGCCCAGGCGATCCAGCGCGCCATCATGGCCTCGCGCGCCTGGTTGCCCTGCGAGCCGGGGTCTTGGCCGCGCAGATTGTCGAAGTAGGTGGAAAGGCGCCGCGACAGCTCGGCCTCGTCGCAACCGTCCTCGAACAGGTGGTCCCACAGCGCGTCGCGACCTTGCACCGAGAGCTTTTCTGTCAGCGCGCGCTCGTAGGCTTCGGCGCGCTCCTCGTGCTCGTGGTCGACCACGTCGGCATAGCGGTTCTCCATGCGCGAGAAGGCGTCGTGCCAGGCCGGCAGGTCGATGAAGCGCACGCTGGCGCCCACCTCGCGCGCCACCTGCAGCGCCTGCCACTCGGGCGAATGCTCGGCAAAGGGCGACCACGAACCGCGGTGCGTGCGGTCGCCCGAGAGATAGCTGTAGATCGCCACCGGCAGCCGGTGCGGCAGGTACAGCTCGTCGAGGCGCTCGTTGAAGTCGGCCGGGCCCTCGATGAGCACGTACTTGGGGCGCAGCGTGCGGATGCGCTCGGCCACCAGCCGCGCGCATGCCGGGCTGTGATGGCGCACGCCGACGATGTGGGGTGATTCGCTCATCCTCGTCACCGATGGCGCGCCAAGCGAAGCGAAGGCCCTTCGCGGAACACCGCGGAACCGGCTTGGCCGGGCCGCAGGTGTTGCCCCCTGCAAGGGGGTTGGCGAAGCGACACGAAGTGCGCGAAGCCTGGGGGTTTGCTCATATCAGGGCAGTCGGTGGCGGGCTTCGTAGTAGGCGCGCCAGTGCGTGCCGCTGCGCTTGGCGGCCTTCTGCTCGAAGTAGCGTCGCAGCTTCGCGCGGTCGTCCGCGTTGTCCTTCACCACCGTGCCGGCGATGCAGTCGACCAGGTCGGCCGGCGAGCCTTCGCGCTGTTCGAGGAACCATGCGCGCACGCCCACCGCGTGCGCCACGTTCACGGCCTCGGCGGTGGACATCACGGC
The DNA here is from genome assembly GCF_003965815.1 of Variovorax gossypii. Taxonomy (GTDB): domain Bacteria; phylum Pseudomonadota; class Gammaproteobacteria; order Burkholderiales; family Burkholderiaceae_C; genus Variovorax; species Variovorax gossypii. The sequence continues at coordinate 781,972 of NZ_RXOE01000002.1, forward strand.
GGTGAGGCGGTCCATGGCCGCATCGCTGCCGCCGTTGCCGCCGTCGCCCTTGGCGGGCGCGCCGCGCAGGTCGCGGAAGGTCGACACCAGCAGCTCCAGCACGGGCGCAGGCACCGTCTTCGGAATGCCGCTCTGCGCGAGCAGCCGCGTCGACGATTCCTGCACCAGCGCCAGCTCGCGGTCGAAGTCGAGGATGGGAAACACCGTCTCGAAGTCGAAGCGCCGCTTCAGCGCCGCGCTCATCTCGTTCACGCCGCGGTCGCGCGTGTTGGCGGTGGCGATGATGTTGAAGCCCTCGCGTGCATAGAGCATGCCGTGCTCGCCCGAGAGCTCGGGCACCGCCATCACGCGGTCGGAGAGCATGCCCAGCAGGCAGTCCTGCACTTCCAGCGGCGCGCGCGTGATTTCCTCGAAGCGCACCACCTGGCCCTGCTGCATGCCGAGGTACAGCGGCGCCGGCACCATCGCGCGCGGGCTCGGCCCCTCGTTGATGAGCAGCGCGTAGTTCCAGCCGTACTTGATCTGGTCCTCGGTGATCGATGCACCGCCCTGGATGGTGAGCGTCGAGATGCCGGAGATGGCCGTTGCCAGCAGCTCCGAGAGCATCGACTTCGCCGTGCCCGGCTCGCCCACCAGCATCAGCCCGCGCCCCGTGGCCAGCGTGACCAGCATGCGCTCGATGCTGGCCACCGGCGCGACGATCTTCGGCGCGATGTCGAGCGCCGTGTCGCCGAGGATGAAGGAGCGCGCGGCCTTCAGGCTCAGCACCCAGCCGGGCGGGCGCGGGTCCTTGTCCTGTGCCTGCAGCCGCGCGAGCTGCGCGGCGTAGAGGATCTCGGCCGGCGGGCGCTGGAGTTGCTGCTGCGCCGTCGCGGCAGCGTCTTTGGACTTGTTCGATGTGGCCATCTTTGAAATCGGTCGGGTCAATGTTCGGAAGCACCGCGCGGCCGGCTTGCCCGGCCGCGGGCGACGAGCCTCATGCCGCTCGCAGGCCTTCCATGTCGCGGATGAGTTCGCTGGCGGAAATAGGGTCGAGCAGGTGCAGTTCCTCGGCCTCGCTCATGTCGCCCCAGCCCGAGGGCTTGCCCACCTGCACCTGGCCCAGCGTCTGCTCGGGGTATTCGTCCACCATGCCGACGATGATGCCGGGGTCCAGGCTCAGCTCGATCACGCGGTTGGTGCCCAGCGGCTTGCTGAAGTACCAGATGCAGCCGGCGTCCTGCGCCTGGCCGCGGCGCCAGCCCTTGTTGGCCAGCCCCAGCACGCGGCCGGTGGGCACCTTCACGTCCTTCCAGCGTTCCAGCTTCAGGCTCTTCTTCTCGTCGTCGGTCAGCGTGTAGATGTCGCGGCCGATCTGCGCGAAGGGTTGCAGCAGTTCGTAGTCGGCGAACACCTGGCCGAAGGCCGCGGCGTCGGCGGCCGGAAGGTCGAGCGCGTGCGGTACGCCGATGCGCAGGTTGTCGCCCGTGGGCAGTTCGAAGGCATCGTCTTCCGCCGTGGTGTAGCTGCCGTCCTCCGCCACGCGGAAGCAGGCCTTCAGCGTGCCGCCGTAGCTGCCGCCGCCCGCCACCTCGTACACGCCCCAGATCAGACGCTGCACGATGTGGCGCACCAGCGGATGCTCGACCAGGAAGGTACGGAACACGTCGGGCGTCCAGCGGCGGCGCGCGCACATCGCCACCTCGAGGCGCAGCAGCTGCTGGCTCGCGACGGTGCGCGCGTCCTTCTTCAGCAGCTTGAAGCGCTCGACGGCTTCCTTGCTCAGTTCGGCGTCGTCGGTCTTCTTGGGCTTGGGCAGGTCGGGCAGGCGCGCGCCGTCCACGCCGTCGGCACCGGTCTCGCGCACATACGGCTTGAGCGTCTCGTCGAAGCCCACCTTGAAGGCGCGCGGGCCGAAGTCCAGCCGCATGGTGCCTTGCTCGTCGAGGCCGAGGTCGGGCGCGAGCCGGTCTTCGAGTTCCTCGGTGCTCAGGCCGCGCGCCTCGGCGATGGCGTCGATCTTCTCGCGCGCCTTGTCCTGCAGGCCCTTGAACTTGACCTTCTGCGCGATGCCGTTGAGCAGCATCAGCGCCACGTCGCTGCCGATGCCCGCCAGCACGTCGAGGCCGGTCACCGCGCGCGCGTGCGCCGATTCGCCGGGCCATGCACGGATGAAGGGCGTGAGCTTGCGCGCGGTGTCGTCGTTGCCGAGGAAGCCCAGCGAGGTGAGCGCCCAGCCTTCCTTGCTCGGGCCGCCGGCTTCGAGCCAGGCGGTGAAGGCGTCCCAGGCGAATTCGGCAAGCGAGCCGGCGTCGCAGGCTTCCTTGACCACCGCGATGCCGCCGTAGATTTCCTCGTTGGTCGGAAAGGTCAGCATCTGGCCCAGGTGATCGAGCGCGTCGTCGGGCAGCGCCTTGCCGTTCTTCAGCGTAGGCCGGCGCCAGCCGCGCGGCTGCCAGAACTCGGGCAGCTTCGAGCGGCGGGTGGGGAAGCGGTCGAGCGGGCTTTCCTCGAGCACCGCGCGCAGCGCCTCCACCACCTCTGGCTTGCCGTAGCGGCCGGCCACTTCGAGCAGCAGCGCCTCGTGGCCGTTGGCCTGCAGCAGGCGCAGGGCCGAGCCTGCGCAGTCGCGCGCCTCGCCGGCCTTGCCCAAAGCGGGCGCGATCAGGCCGCAGGCGGTGTGTTCGGGGTACTTCAGCAGCCATTCGCGGCCTTCGGCGCGCAGCGTCTTGAGCTTGGCGAAGGCGCGCGCGGCCGGCATGGCCAGTTCGGCCGCGCCGTAGTACAGCGCGTACGAGAGGTTGTCGGTGGGCTTGGAGCGCACCATCGCCACCAGGCCGGGCAGCACGGCGAGGCCGTGGGTGGCGAGGATGCGGCCGATGTCGTCGCTCTCGGCCTCGCCCGCCACGGCGTTCCAGAACGCGATGCCGATTGGCGCCGGCAGCAGCGGCACGAAGCTCGCGTGGAAGCTGAACCAGTAGTAGCGGTCCTTCTTGCGCTCGGCCACCATCTCGCGCCAGCTCGTGACGAGCCCCTCGGCGTTGCCGGCGGCGATGGCGGCTGCCGCGGTCTTTGCGAACGGCACGAGGCTCTTGCGGCCCTTGTCGAAGCCCAGCTCGTCGAGCAGCGTCTCGACGTTCTTCGCGGCGGCGTCATGCCGGCCGGTCTGCCACGAGTTCAGGCGCAGCGCGCTTTCGCGCTTGCCTTCGGCCCATTGCTCCACCGGCGCCACGGCCAGCGGTTCCAGCACCAGCGCGCCGGCAGCCTTCTTCTGCACCTTGGCGAGCCAGGGCGGCGCGGCCAGCACGCCGGGCAGCTCGCTCGCGTCGGCCACTTCGGTGGGGCCGGCGAGCAGCGAGAGCTGCTTGTCGATCACCGCCTGCGCGCCCGCGTCGAGCCACGGCCGCAGTGCCGGCAGCGCGGCGCCATGCGCGCGCAGCAGGCGCGTGAGGCTGGGCGTGACGAGATTGGCGTCCTTGCCGCCCGCCGCGACCAGCCGCGACAGCGCCGGAATCGCCGCCATCGGCCAGCGATCGACGGCCAGCGCCAGCCGCGCCAGCGCCTGCTTCGAGCTGCCCGCGACGCGCGCCAGCGCCTGCACGGCCTCGGGCGTGCCGATGCAGGCGAGCGCGTCGCCCGCGTGGTCGTTCGCGGCGCCGCGCTCCAGCACCGACACGGCGTCCACGCCGCGCTCCTGCACCATCGTGCTCGTCATGGAGCCGCTGCCCCAGAAGCCGGCCGAATAGCTCAGGCGCACCTTCGCGGCCAGCGCGATGGCATCGGGGTCGGTGGCCGTGAGCTGCAGCCAGTGCATGGTCTCGGGCGCGGACTTGTCGGCGGCCAGCGTGTGCACGAGCGCGTTCGAGATCTCGGGCGCGTCGGGCAGCAGCATGGCGAGCGCTGGCTGGCGCATCGGGTGCACCTTGGGCAGGCCGGCCTCGATGCGGCCGCGGCAGTCCTGCCAGACCTCGGGCGCGGCCAGCGACAGGTGCGCGCGCAGCGCCTGCTCGCCGGCTCCCAGCGGGCCGTAGTAGGAGCTGCCCATCTGGCGCGTGACGGTGGCGGAGAAGCTGTACTGGTGCTTCTTCGTCGCCCGGTCGTAGGCGGACTGCACCTCGATCTGCTGCGCGGCGAGCACCATGTCGACGGTGTCCGGCAGCCCGTATTGCTTGACGAGATAGTTCACCACCACCTCGCCCATCTCGCTCGTGTTGTAGTTGCCGCCGGTGCCCAGCGCGAGCGCCAGCAGCACGGTGTCGGCCTCGGCATCGGGCGCGGGAATGGGCTGTGTGCTGCGGTCGATCATGCGCTGGGCGGCAGCGCGCAGCGCGGCATCGGTGCCCGTCATGTTGACGTTGAGATCCAGCTTGCGGCGCACCGGCAGCCAGGCCGCGCCGGCGCTCGGCACTTCCTCGAAGGGCTTGGCCGGAAAGCGGCGCGAGGGAAAGGCTTCGCGCTGCATCTCGGGCGAAAGCCGCACGGGCGTGCCGGCCGCGAGCCACGGCGGCGTGTCGGCGCTCGCGGCCACGGGCTCGGCGCTGGCCGGTGCAGGCGTGGCGCCTTGCGCCGCGGGCGAGGCGGCGCCCAGCTCCTTCGCGAGGGCCTGCGCGTTCTTGGCGGGCGTGCAGCTGGTGCCCCAGCCGTACAGCAGGCCGGTGTTTCGCAGCCGCTTGAAGGCGAGGGCGGCGCCCTGTTCGCTCACGCCGTGCTGGCGCTTGAGGACTGCCACGGTGATCACCTCCGTGGACGCGATCTGGTCGGCTTCCATCTGTGCGCGCACCGCTTCGAATGCGCGTTCGGCCTGCGCGTCGATGCTCTCGGTGGGGGCCGTGGGAACTGCTGGTGCTGCTGCGGGTGCTGCAGCGGGCTCCTGCGCCGCAGCCGGGGCTGCCGGTGCGGCTGCCTGCGCCTTGGGTGCCGCCTCGGCCTTCGGCTTCGCCTCGGTCTTGCCGATGGCCGTGCCGGCGGCCACGCCGACTTCGCTGTAGCCCTTGCCGGTCTTTTCGGTCACCAGCTTGGTCAGCGCGGTGCCGGCCTTGGCGGCGTCGGCGAAAGATTTGGTCTGGCTCTGGCCGGCAGTGCCGATGCGGCCCCAGCGGATATTGAGTTCGGTGTCTGCCTGCTCGATTTCCCAGAATTTGCTGGCGGTTCCTTCGATCAGTTCAAAACGGCGCATGGAAAAAACGTCCTCCTGTCAATCGATGAAGTGCGGTCGGCGACGACGCTCGCGAGCCCTTGCGATGGGCGCGCGGTTCATTCCTTCCGCTGGGTTCGCCGCCGAGGATAAAGGGCCGGCGTGAAGGCTTGGCCCCTGCGGGGCGCCTGGCGGCAAGAAGATTTCGCTTCGTGCACCGGGCGATGCGAAGCGGTTACGAAGAAATCATTCACGCGGCCGCGCCGCCGGCATGCTGGCGCTGTCCGAGCTCGCCCGCGAAGACATAGGCCGGCCCCATGCGCTGCCGTTTGCAATGCTGCAGCGCGCGGTCGGCCGATTCGAGCAGGCCGGCCAGCGTGTCGCCGTCGGCGGGGTGGCAGGCGATGCCCATGCTGAGCTCGCCGCCCGCGAGCAGCCGGCCCTCGTGGGCCACCGGGCGCGCGCCGGCGGTTTCGATGCGGATGGCCATCTCCGCGAGCTTCTGCCGTGGCGGGTTGCCGACCAGGAGGATCGCGAACGAGCTGTCGTCGCTGTTGTCGTGCGCGCGAACCCCGGCATGCGCACTGCCCTCCAGCCGGGCCACCAGGTCGTCGGCGCGCACCTGCTCGCGCAGGCGCTGCGCGATGGCGGCCAGCACCGCGTTGCTGGCCGCGCGGCCGTGTCGTTCGCTCACCGCCGCGAAGCCGTTCAGGTCGATCAGCATCAGCGAGAACTGCCGGTCCTCGCGCAGCCATTCCTCGCCGCGGCGTTCGAAGCCGGTCCGGCTCGCGGCGCCGGTGAGCGCGTCGATGCCGGGGGCGGCCATGAGCGCATGCGCGCGCATTTCCATTGCCCGCTCGGCCCGCAGGCGCGCGGCGGCGGCCAGCGCAAGCACCGCCAGCTCGGCAATCACCGCGGCCTGCGCCGGGTTCACCCGCCCGGACGCCCACGGCTGTTCGCTCCAGCCGGGGAGGTGCGCGATCGAGATGCCCGCCATCAGCAGCACCGCGCCGGCACAGAACAGCAGGGCGGGCCAGTTCGTCCGGCGCCGCACCGCCAGCGCGCCGGCCGCGAGGATCACGGTGGAGGCGACCACCAGTGCCTGCAGCACGCGCAATATCGAGGGAAGCCGGGTTTCGACCGCGGCATGAAGCGCCGCAAGAGCCAGCGCGGCGAGCAGCACCAGGGCCACCTTGTCGAGGCGCGGCACGAACCGGCTCAGCCCCAGCAGCTGCCGCACGAACTGAAGCCGGCAGGCGGCCCACAGCACCAGCGCGAGCGCCGCCCAGTGCGCGAGCGGGTCATCGGGCGCGAAGCGCTCCAGTCCCGCGAAGGCGGCGAGCGCGAAACCGCAGGCCAGCAGATACCAGCCGTGCAGGCGCGCGCCGGACACCACCAGCAGCACGAGGCCGCAGACCATCAGTCCGGCCAGCAGGCCGTGGCTCACATCGGCCGCCATGTGCTGCGGCGCGTGGCTGGAACGGGGCGGGGGCTGGGCGGCATCCGGTCGGGCAAGAGGCTGGTGCGAAGTGAGCCGCCGATCGTAGCCGCGAAGCAGTGACGGCGAGCCCGTCTCCGTGCCCGATGCGGGTACGGGGTATCCCTCGTACGCGCCCGGCTAGAACTCCGCGCCTTCGACCAGGAAGCGCAGCCGGCGCACGCCCTGCCACTCGTCCGCATCGAGCCGGAACGCGAGCTTCACGCGTGGCGGCAGCGGCTCGGTGTGGCTGAACCACATCGCGTCGATCGGCTGGCCCTGGTGCCGGAGCTTGAGCGACAGGTGCTTCTCGCCCACCAGCCGTTGCGACACCACTTCCACTTCCTCGCTGAAGGTCGGCGGCGCGAAGCCCTGGCCCCACACCTCGCGGTGCAGCGTGTCGACGAGGTCGATGCGCATGTACTCGCGGGCGATGGGCCCGTCGGTCTCGATCTGGCGCGTGAGCGCGGACTCGGCCAGCAGCTCGCGCGCCACCTGCGCGAAGCCCTTCTCGAAGGTCTCGAAGTGCTCGCGCGCGACGGTGCAGCCCGCCGCCATCGCGTGGCCGCCGAAGCGCAGCAGCACGCCGGGGTGGCGCTTGGCCACGAGGTCGAGCGCGTCGCGCAGGTGGAAACCCGGGATCGAGCGGCCCGAGCCTTTCAGCTCCTGCTCCTTGCCGGGCGCCCCGCTCGCAGCGAAGACGAAGGTGGGGCGGTGAAAGCGGTCCTTGATGCGCGAGGCCACGATGCCGACCACGCCTTCGTGGAAGCCCGCGTCGAACACGCTGATGGCGGGCGGCGGCGCTTCGATGCCCTCGCCGTCGGCGGCGAACAGCGACTCGGCCAGCAACAGCGCCTGGTCGCGCATGCCGCCCTCGATGTCGCGCCGCTCGCGGTTGATGCCGTCGAGCATGCGCGCGAGTTCTTCGGCGCGACCCGCGTCGTCGGTCAGCAGGCATTCGATGCCCAGCGTCATGTCCGACAGCCGGCCCGCGGCGTTGATGCGCGGGCCGAGAGCGAAGCCGAAGTCGAAGGTGGTCGCAACGGAAGCATTGCGCCCGGCCGCCTTGAACAGCGCCGCGACGCCGGCCGGCATGCTGCCAGCGCGGATGCGACGCAGGCCCTGCGCTACCAGGCGGCGGTTGTTGGCATCGAGCCGCACGACGTCGGCGACCGTGCCGAGCGCCACCAGCGGCAGCAGCGCATCGAGCTTCGGCTGGCTGGCCGTGTCGAACACGCCGCGCCTGCGCAGCTCCGAACGCAGCGCCAGCAGCACGTAGAACATGACGCCGACGCCGGCGATGCTCTTGCTCTCGAAGCCGCAGCCGGGCTGGTTGGGGTTGACCAGCACGTCGGCCGAGGGCAGCTCGGGTCCCGGCAGATGGTGGTCGGTCACCAGCACCTGCAGGCCGCGCGCCTTGGCGGCGGCCACGCCTTCGACGCTGGCGATGCCGTTGTCGACGGTGATGAGCATGTCGGCGCCGCTCTCGGCCACGCGCTCGGCAATGGGCGGCGTGAGACCGTAGCCGTCGACCACGCGGTCGGGCACGAGGTAGCTCACGTTCTTCGCGCCCAGCAGGCGCAGGCCGCGCACGCCGACCGCGCAGGCGGTGGCACCGTCGCAGTCGTAGTCGGCGACGATGCACAGGCGCCTGTCCTGCGCGATGGCGTCGGCCAGCAGCGCGGCGGCCTCGCGGGTACCGAGCAGCGCGTCGGGCGGCAGCAGCAGCGCGAGGCCGTCGTCGAGTTCTTCCTTGGCGCGCACGCCGCGCGCCGCGAAAAGCCTTGCCAGCAGCGGATGCACGCCGGCCTGTTCCAGCGCCCAGACGGTGCGCGGCGGAATGTCGCGGGCTACGATTTTCATAGCGCCTCCAGCATGGTGGCAGCCTGCTTGCGCTCGAACAGGCTCTTCGCCCAGCGCGCCAGGCCGCGCGGCTGCACGGTGTAGCGCTGCGAGGCGCGGTCGCCGCACAGCGTGAGCGACACGTCGCGCGCGCCGCGCGTGTAGTCGGCCAGCAATGCGGCCAGCGGACCGGCGTCGAGCGCCTGCCAGGCGGCGGCCCAGCCGATGCCGTCGTCGCGCAGCGCGGCGATGCGCAGGGTGTCGTTCACGGTCGGCGCCGTCGCCGGTTCCGCGGCTTCCTTCTTCAGCGCGCCGGTGCCGGCGAGCCAGAAGGAGTTGATCGGCGGCACGCCGCGTGCGGTGCGCTCGTCGTTCACGCGCTGGGTGTACAGCAGCATCTGCATTTCGTTCTGCAGCCGGCGCAGCGGCCGCGCGGCGTCGGCCAGCGGCGACCACTGCGAGACCGGGTAGCCCACCGCGCGGTCGATGGAGGCGGTGGCCAGCCCGTCGAAGATGCCGGCGCGCGCCAGCCAGCGGCCGGGCACGGGCGAGGCGTGCAGCGCGATGCCGTCTTCCTCGAAGAACGGACGCGCGGCTGCCAGCAGGGCGGCCGATTCGCCTGCGTCGATCTCGATGGATGCCGGGTCGCCCAGTACCACGTCGTCGATGCCGACCTGCCAGTTGCACAGCGTGACCAGCCCCCAGCCTTCGGTGTCGCCGGGCGCGGCGATGCCCAGCCGGCGCGCTTCGAGCGCGGCCCAGGGGATGCAGCCGTCGGGCGAGGCGATGCCCAGCGCCTGCGCCAGCGCGCGTTCATGCGGAGGCGAGCGCGTGCTTTCGTCCTGCGTATCGGTGTCGGCGAGGGTGAGGCGGGAGAGCAGGCTTTCGAGATTGGGGAGCCGAAGCGTGGGCAAGGCCGCGCGGCACGACGGGGAACCGCGGCCGGCGAAGGGAATCAGTAATTGGCGTGGGGAGGTTTCGGCCATCCCCTTATTGTCCGGGAAGCCCCAGGGCCATCCGGAATGCCACAATTCCGACCCTATGCGACTTCCTTATGAACTGCAGCTCGGCTGGCGCTACACGCGCGCGGGACGGGCGACGCGGCGCAACGGCTTCATCTCCTTCATCTCCGGTGTCTCGATGCTCGGCATCGCGCTGGGCGTGGCGGCGCTGATCATTGTGCTCAGTGTGATGAACGGCTTCCAGAAGGAAGTGCGCGACCGCATGCTCGGCGTGGTGTCGCACATCGAGATCTTCTCGCGCGACGGCCAGGCGCTGCAGCAGCTCGACGAGATCATGGCGGCGGCGCGCAAGCACCCCGAGGTGGTCGGCGCGGCGCCCTTCATCAACACCCAGGCGCTCATCGCGCGCGGCGAGGACATGAAGGGCACGATCGTGCGCGGCATCGATCCCAAGCTCGAGCCCGAGGTCACCGACATCAACGGCATCGCCTCCAGGGGCACCTTCGACAAGCTCGTGCCGGGCCAGTTCGGCATCGTGCTCGGCGCGGAGCTGGCGCGTTCGCTCTTCGTGCAGCCGGGCGACCAGGTCACGCTGGTGGCGCCGGGCGGGCAGGTCACGCCGGCGGGCGTGGTGCCGCGGCTGAAGCAGTTCACCGTGGTCGGCACCTTCGACTCGGGCCACTACGAATACGACTCCGCGCTGGCCATGGTGCACGAGCAGGACGCCGCCAAGGTGTTCCGCCTCGAGGGCCCCACCGGCATCCGGCTGAAGCTCAAGAACCTCAACGAGGCGCGCGACGTGGCCGACCAGCTCGCAGTCACGCTGCCGGGCGAGTTCCTCATCCGCGACTGGACGCGCCAGAACAAGACCTGGTTCGCGGCCGTGCAGGTCGAGAAACGCATGATGTTCATCATCCTCACGCTGATCGTGGCGGTGGCGGCCTTCAACCTGGTCTCCACGCTCGTCATGACCGTGACCGACAAGCGCGCCGACATCGCCATCCTGCGCACGCTTGGCAGCTCGCCGCGCAGCATCATGGGCATCTTCGTGGTGCAGGGCGCAATGGTGGGCGTGATCGGCACCGTGGCCGGACTGCTGCTGGGCCTGGGCATCGCCTACAACATCGACGTGATCGTGCCCTTCCTGGAGCAGCTCTTCCACGCGAGCTTCCTGCCGAAGGACATCTACCTGATCAGCAAGATGCCGAGCGATCCGCAGCAAAGCGACATCGTTCCCATCGCGATCATTTCCCTGGTGCTGGCCTTCGTCGCCACGCTGTACCCGAGCTGGCGCGCCAGCCGCGTGAACCCTGCCGAAGCCCTGCGCTATGAGTGAAGTTGTATTGAAGGCCCGTGGACTGACCAAGCGGTTCCACGAGGGGCGGCTCGACCTGACCGTGCTGCATGGCGTCGACCTCGACGTGCATGCCGGCGAAACGCTCGCCATCGTCGGCGCCTCCGGCTCCGGCAAGAGTACGCTGCTGCACCTGATGGGCGGCCTCGACGAGCCCACGGCTGGCAAGGTCGAGCTGCTGGGCAAGGACATCGCGCATGCCGATCCGGCGGAGCAGGGCCGTCTGCGCAACCAGCACCTGGGCTTCGTCTACCAGTTCCATCACCTGCTGCCCGAGTTCAGCGCGCTCGACAACGTGGCGATGCCGCTGAAGATCCGCCGCACCGAGCCTCATGCGGCGGCGCAGTCGGCAGCGAAGATCCTCGAGAGCGTGGGCCTGGGCCAGCGCCTGCACCACCGTCCGGCAGAACTCTCGGGCGGAGAGCGTCAGCGCGTGGCGATCGCGCGCGCGCTGGTCACCGAGCCGGCCTGCGTGCTGGCCGACGAGCCCACCGGCAACCTCGACCGCAGCACGGCCGATACCGTGTTCGCATTGATGCTCGATCTCGCGCACCGGCATGGCACCGCCTTCGTGATGGTCACGCACGACCAGGACCTGGCGAAGCGCTGCGACCGGGTGTTGCAGCTGGTGGCGGGGCGCCTGGCGGGTTGAGACCGGTCTTTCTCCCTCCCCCTCTGGGGGAGGGCAGGGGTGGGGGCACGGCGGCGTTCAACAAAGCACTGCGCCGAACAATCGCAGCTTGCCCCCATCCCAACCTTCCCCCAGAGGGGGAAGGGGCTAACACAGGGCTGCTTCGTGCTCTTCGTTCGCCGGCCTGGCATCGAGCGGCAAGACACACAACACCTTCCCGCCCAGCGTCAGCACCAGCCCGAGCCGGCCGCCCATCTGCATGACCTGGCAGATGGTGCGCGGCGTTCCGCCATTGGACGCCGACATCGACAAGGCCCGCGCGGGCGGCTGCCTCAGCATCGCGAACAGCATGCGCGCATCGCAATCCTGCAGCGCCTGCCGGTAGACATGGAAGATCGCGTCCGATGACCCGGCTTCGTCCCGGTCCTTTTCCTGGCGCAGCCGCAGCAATGCGCGATGCAGCTGCTGCCTGCAGGCCGCCTCGGTCCTGCCGCCAGCCTCGGCGATTTCCCTGAAGCTGGCTTCGAAGACTTCGCGCAGCAGCACCGCGGCGCCGTCGGTCGGCGAGAGCCTCGCAGCGATCAACCTCAGCGCCCGCTCGATGGACTCGGCCTGCGCCGCCTCGGCCTCCGCTGACGGCGCTTCGAGTGAGCGCCCTTCGGCCTCTTTCAGCCACCGCTGCATCCACCCGTCCCGCCGCAGCCTGTCGATCGCGAGGTTCTGCATCACGGTCGTCAGCCAGGCCTGCACCGAATCCGGCCCGGGCCCGTCGCCGGCTTCCAGCGCGCGCAGGTAGCTGTCCTGCACCACGTCCTCGGCATCCGCCGGGCCGCCGAGCATGCGCGCCGCCGCGCGAACCAGCTGGCCGCGCAGTGCCGGGAATTGCGAGAGATAGCGTTCATCGAGCATCGGCGCAGCTTGCCATAGCGCGCAATGTCACGAAACTGTGGGCTTGTTCGTCAAGACAGTTCAACCAAAGGAGCTTTCTTCATGCAGCCCACCATGTTCTCAATGGAATCGGAAGACGACACCAAGCCCGCCGCCACCGCCGAGCCGCGCAACTCCTACCTGGAGGAAAAGGCGTTCAAGTCGCGAACGCTGCTGATCTTCGGCACCATCAGCGACTCCGTGGCCGCCGACGTGACGCGCCGGCTCATCGCGCTGGACGCCGACAGCCCCGAGAAGCCCATCGACATCCTCGTGAGCTCGCCTGGCGGGCACCTGGAGTCGGGCGATGCGATCCACGACATCGTGCGCTTCATCAGCGCGCCGGTGAACATGATCGGCACCGGCTGGGTGGGCAGCGCGGCCACCCACCTGTTCCTGGCGGCGCCGCGCGAGCGCCGCGTGTGCCTGCCGAACACGCGCTTCCTGATCCACCAGCCCAGCGGCGGCGCGGGCGGGCAGGCGACAGACATCGCCATCCAGGCGCAGGAAATCATCAAGGCCCGCCAGCGCATCGCGCACGAGATCGCGCGCGAGACCGGCAAGCCCATCGACGTGGTGCTGGCCGACATCGAACGCGACCGCTGGCTGTCGGCCGAGGAGGCCGTGGAGTACGGCTTGGTCTCGCGCATCATCCAGCGCAAGACCGAGCTGAAAGGCTGATCGCGTGCCGGATCAGGCCTTGGGCTTGTAGGCCACCACGTCGATTTCCACGCGCGCGTCGACCATCAGCCGCGCCTCGGTGGTCGAGCGCGCCGGCTTGTTTTCACCGAAATAGCTCATGTAGATGCGGTTGAAGGCACCAAAGTCGCGCGCGTCCTGCAGCCAGCAGGTGCTCTTGCACACGTCGTCGAGCGTGGCGCCGGCCAGCGCGAGCACGGTCTTGATGTTCTCCATCACCTGGCGCGTCTGCGCCTCGATGCCGCCGGCCACGATCTCGCCTTCCTTGTTCACGGGCACCTGGCCCGACACGTAGATGAAGTCGCCGGCGCGCACGGCCGGGGAGAAGGGGCGGACCTGGCGGTCGGAAGCCAGGGGCGGGGCGCCGAGGTATTCGAGGGGCATGGGAACTCCTTGTGTGATGAAAGGAAAGAGAAACGGAAAGAGCGGAAACGAGCCGCGAGTATCCCTCTGATTTGAAAATCTATTTCAAAATAACCCCTGAACAAGGGTTAACACGGATGATTTGGCATGAATACTGCTTCAAAGTCCGGGCCGAAGAGAAATTTTCTTTCACAAACCAGCCCGCCTCATGAAGGAGTTCCCCATGCCCCACGCCGGTCTTGCCCAGTGTCTGCCCAAGCTGTCCAAACGCAGCCTGCTGGGCGCCTCCCTGCTCGTGATGCTGTGCGCCGCGCTGCCCCAACAGGGCGCCCACGCACAGGGCCCGCGCAACTTCGCCACGCTGGCGATGGTGGCCGAGCCGCAGACGCTCGACCCGATGGCGTCCACCGCCGACCTGGTCGGAACCATCATGCAGCACGTCTACGAGACGCTCTACACCTTCGACGCCAAGTGGAACGTGGTGCCGATGCTGGCCGAGGGCATGCCGAAGATCTCCGCCGACGGCAAGACCTACGCCATCACCCTGCGCAAGGGCGTGATGCTGCACAGCGGCCGTGAGCTCACTGCCGACGACGTGGTGGCCAGCCTGCAGCGCTGGATGGACCAGTCGCCGCGCGGCAAGGCCGTGGGCAAGGAAGTCGACAGCCTCAAGGCCAAGGGCCCGCTGGCGGTCGAGATCGTGCTGAAGGAACCCTACGCGCCGCTGCTCTCGCAGCTCGCGCTGCCCAGCGGCATGGCCGCCATCATGGCCAAGGACTCCATCGCCTCGCCGCTGAAGGACTTCGTGGGCACCGGCCCCTACAAGTTCAAGGAGCGCCGCCCCGACCAGTTCGTGCTGCTTACGCGCTTCGACAAGTACAGCGCGCGCAAGGAGGCCGCCAGCGGCTACGGCGGCAAGCGCGAGGCGGCCATCGAGGAGCTGCGCTTCGTGCCCGTGCCCAACGCCAGCACCCGCGTCGAGGGCGCGCTGGCCGGCCAGTACGACTTTGCCGACCTGCTGCCGGTGGAGGCGCTGCCGCGCCTGGAGAAGTCGGGCGGCAAGACCGTGCCGATCATGACGCCCTCGTTCGGCTTCCCGTACCTCGTGCTCAACACCAAGGAAGGCGTGGCCGCCAGCCAGCCGGTGCGCCAGGCGATCCAGACCGCGCTGGGCGAAGGCGAGATGCTCGCCGCCGGCTTCGGCGACACGCGCTTCTTCGTGGCCGAGGCCAACCACTTCCCGAAGGGCTCGCCCTTCTACTCGGCCGCAGGCGCCGACCAGTACAACCAGCGCAACGCCGCCAAGGCCAAGGAAGCCGCCGCCAAGGCCGGCTACAAGGGCGAGCCGATCCGCGTGCTCACCAGCCGCCAGTACGACTTCCACTACAACATGGCGCTCCTGATGGCCGAGCAGCTCAAGCGCGCCGGCTTCAAGGTCGACCTCAACGTGGTCGACTGGGCCACGCTGGTGCAGCGCCGCAACGACGCCAAGCTGTGGGACATCTACGTCACCCACTCGGGCCAGTTCCCCGAGCCCATGCTCTCGCCGCCGCAGCTCGGCGACGGCGCGCCCGGCTGGTGGGATTCGCCCGCCAAGAAGACGGCGCTGCAGGCCTTCAACGTCGAGAGCGACCCTGCCAAGCGCGGCGCGCTGTGGGGCAAGGTGCAGCAGGTGGTGTACGACGAGGTGCCGTACATCAACGTCGGCAAGTTCAACGGCCTCTCGGCCAAGAGCCCGGCGCTGGACAACTACCAGCCCGCGACCTGGCCGTTCTTCTGGAACGCGAAGATCAAGTAAGAAGGCGGAGACACACAGCCATGCCGTCGCGTCGCCAACTTCTGCAAGCCAGCGCACTGGTCTCCGGCCTCGGGGCCCTCGGCCTCGAATCCTCCCTTGCCTTCGCCGCCCGGGCTGCCGCCCAGGGCCCGGTCTACGCCTACGTCGGCACCTACAGCGACGGCGGCAAGCCGTGGCGCGGCGGGCGCGGACAGGGCGTGCACCAGTTCGTGCTCGACGGCGCCACCGGCGCGCTCAAGCCCATTGCGGGCGCACCGGCGGCCGTGGCCAGCACGGGCGAGGGCGCGAAGCTGCGCAACCCTGCCTCGCTCGCGCGCCATCCGAAGCTGCCGATGCTCTATGCGGCCAACGAATTCGAGGCCGGCTCGGTCTCGGCCTTCCGTATCGGCGCGAACGGCGCGCTGACATTCGTCTCCGAAACGCCCTGCGGCGGCAAGGACCCGGCCTACATCAGCGTGCACCCCGACGGCCGCTTTCTCTTCACCGCCAACTACGCGAGCGGCGACGTCAGCGTGCTCGCGCTGCGCGCCGACGGCACGCCAGATGCCAGCGTTGCAGCCGTCGTCTACAAGGACGTGGAAGCCTGCGGTGCGTCCACCCCCTGCAAGCCCGGCGCCGATGTGGTGCCGCAGGCCGCGCGCTCGCACGAAGGCTTCGCCACCAGCGACCACGACGGCCCGCACGCCCACATGGTGCATGCCGACCCGAAGGGCGACTTCGTGCTGGTGGCCGACCTGGGGCTCGACCGCGTCATCTCGTACCGCTTCGACCGCATCACCGGCGTGCTGAGCCAGCCGAGCACGGTGGCCGTGTCGGAAAGCTCCGGCGCGCGCCACTTCGTGTTCCACCCGAACGGCAAGTGGCTCTACCTGGTGAACGAAGAGGCATCGACCATCGCCTTCATGCGCTACGACAACGCCACCGGCGTGCTCACGCTGGCGAGCGAGATCTCGGCGCTGCCCAAGGGCTTCAAGGGCACCAGCTACGCATCGGGCATCCGCATGCTGCCGGACGGCCAGCACTTCGTGTCGCTCAACCGGCTGCACGACTCGATCTCGATCTTCAAGGTCGACGCCCGCACCGGCGCTCCCACGCTGGTGCGCGAGGAATGGTCGCGCGGCAACTACCCGCGCAGCTGCACGCTCGACCCGAGCGGCCGCTTCCTCTACGTGTGCCACAACAAGCAGGGCGACAACGTGACCGTCTTCCGCGTGAAGGGGGGCGACATCCAGTTCACCGGCCAATACGTCGCGGTGGGCAGCGCGGCAGCCATCGAGTTCTCCGCGTGATGAAGAAATCGCTTTTCCGCTACATCGCCTCCCGCGCCGCGGGCATGCTGATCGTGCTCGCCATCGTGGCGGTGCTCGTCTTCGTGCTCACGCGCGCCGCCTCGGGCGACCCGGTCTCGGTGCTGCTGGGCGACCAGGCCACCGCCGCCGACATCGCCCGCGTGCAGAAGGAATACGGCCTCGACAAGCCGCTGCCCGTGCAGTTCGGCTACTGGCTGCGCGAGGTGCTCCAGGGCAACCTCGGCCAGTCGATCTTCCTGCAGCGCCCCGTGACGCAGGCGCTGTGGGAGCGCTCCGAACCCACCACGCTGCTCGCGCTGATGGCCGTGGCCATCGCGGCGCTGATCGGCGTGCCCTGCGGCATCGTCTCGGCGGTGTTCCGGGGGAGGGTGGTCGACCAGCTCTTCACCGGCATCGCGATGCTGGGCGCGAGCATTCCGAGCTTCTGGCTGGGCATCGTGCTGATCCAGATCTTCGCGGTTTCGTTCGGCTGGTTCCCGGTGTCGGGCTACGGCGCGCCCGATGCGCCGTTCGCCGAGCGGCTGCATTCGCTGGTGCTGCCGGCCACGGTGCTGGGCCTGCTCAACTCGGCGCTCATCATCCGCTTCACGCGCGCCTCGATGCTCGACGTGCTGGGTGAAGACTACGTGCGCACCGCGCGCTCCAAGGGCCTGAGCGAAAGCACCGTGGTGCTCAAGCACGCGCTTCGCAACGCGCTGGTGCCCATCGTCACGGTGATCGGCCTCACGGTGGCCCTCATGATCGGCGGCGCCGTCATCACCGAGACCGTGTTCGGCCTGCCGGGCGTGGGCAACCTCGTGGTCAGCGCGGTGCTGCGGCGCGACTACCCGGTGATCCAGGGTGCGCTGCTCGTCATCGCCGCGATCTACGTGCTCATCAATTTCTCCATCGACCTGCTGTACGCGGTGGTCGACCCGCGCGTGAAGGTCTGAGAAAAATGCAAATGCCCCGAATGCTCCGCCAGCTGATGCACAGACGCATCGTGATGGTGTCCGCGCTGGTGCTGCTGGTGATCGCGGTGCTCGCGATCGGCGCGCCGCTGTTCGCTTCCATCGACCCCAACGACACGGCCGTGCTGGAGCGCCTGAAGGCGCCCAGCGCCGAGCACCTGCTCGGCACCGACGAACTCGGCCGCGACCTGTATTCGCGCATCGTGCACGGCGCGCGCTACTCGCTGGCCATCGCCGCGCTCACCGCGCTGGGCGCCGTGATCGCCGGCACCGTGCTGGGCCTGATGGCCGGCTTCTTCCGCCGGCTCGACGCGCCGCTGATGCGCGTGGTGGACGCGATGATGTCCTTCCCCGACATCCTGCTGGCCATCGCGCTGGTGGCCATTCTCGGGCCCTCGCTCGTGAACACCGTGCTGGCGCTGGTGCTGGTCTACACGCCGCGCGTGGCGCGGGTGGTGCGGGCCTCCACGCTGGTGGTGCGCGAACTGCTCTTCGTCGAAGCCGTGCGCGCGCTGGGCGTGCGTACCTCGCGCATCCTGTGGCGGCACATCCTGCCGAACCTGATGTCGCCGATCCTGGTGCAGGTGTCGTTCATCTTCGCCTACGCCATCCTGGCCGAAGCCGGCCTCTCGTTCCTCGGTGTCGGCGTACCGCCCGAGATCCCGACCTGGGGCACCATGGTCGCGGGCAGCCAGCAGTACGCGCACCAGGCCTTCTGGGTGGTGCTGTTCCCGGGCCTCGCGATCATCTTCACGGCGCTGTCGCTGCAACTGCTGGGCGACGGCGTGCGCGACCTGCTCGACCCCAAGCTCAAGAAAGGCGCGTGATGACGACGACCGCCAACAACAACCAGGCCCCGCGCCTCACGGTCAGCAACCTGAGCACCAGCTTCCCCACCGAAGACGGCCTCGTGCGCTCGGTGGCCGACGTGAGCTTCTCGATCCAGCCCGGCAAGACGACCGCGCTGGTCGGCGAATCAGGCTCGGGCAAGTCGGTCACCAGCCTCACGCTGATGCGTCTGCTGCCCAAGACCGCCAACGCGCAGGTCAGCGGCAGTGCCTCTTTCGTGACGCGCGAAGGCAAGGCGCTCGACCTGCTTCAGATCGGCGAACGCGAGATGCGCTCGCTGCGCGGCAACCAGCTGTCGATGATCTTCCAGGAGCCGATGACCAGCCTGAACCCGGTGTTCACCATCGGCGAGCAGATCGCGGAGAGCGTGCGCCTGCACAAGGGGCTCGACCGCAAGGCGGCACTCGCGCATGCGCAGCGCATGCTGGAGCTGGTGGAGATCCCGGCCGCGGCGCAGCGCATCCACGAGTACCCGCACCAGCTCTCGGGCGGCATGCGCCAGCGCGCGATGATCGCCCTGGCCATGGCCTGCGACCCGACGCTGCTGATCGCCGACGAGCCGACCACCGCGCTCGACGTGACCATCCAGGCGCAGATCCTCGAGCTCATGCGCAGGCTGCAGGCCGAGACGGGCATGAGCATCCTGTTCATCACGCACAACCTCGGCGTGGTCGCGCACCATGCCGACGACGTGGTCGTGATGTATTCGGGCCGCGTGGTCGAGAGCGCGCCGGTGCGGCCGCTGTTCGCCCAGCCCGAGCACCCGTACACGCAGGGCCTGCTGGCCTGCCTGCCGGGCAAGGCGCGCCAGCCCGGCCAGCCCAAGCCCAAGCGCCTGTTCGCCATTCGCGGGCAGGTGTCGAGCCCGCTGGCGCCGCCGCCGGGCTGCGCCTTCGAGCCGCGCTGCGATCTTGCGCTCGCGGGCTGCAAGGACGCGATGCCGCCGCTGATCGACATCAGGCAGGGCCGCCAGGCACGCTGCATTCGCGTGCAGCCCGACCAATCACTCGCGAGGGCCGCATGAGCCGCGCGCCGCTTTCGTCTTACTCCCTCCCCCTTTGGGGGAGGGCCGGGGTGGGGGCAATCGGCCGTTCCATCGCCGCGACAGTCTCCATCGCCCGGAGCCCCCACCCCAACCCTCCCCCAGAGGGGGAGGGAGCCAATACAAGAAACCCACGATGACCACCGCAGCTCCTCTCATCGAAGTCCGAGGACTCAAGAAGTACTTCGGCAGCAGCGACCGCCCGGTGCGCGCCGTGGACGACGTGTCGTTCGCCATCCAGCCTGGCGAGACGCTGGGCCTGGTCGGCGAATCAGGCTCGGGCAAGAGCACCATTGGCCGCACCGTGCTGCGCCTGCTGGAGCGCAGCGGCGGCCAGGTGCTGTACCGCGGCGACGACATTGGTGAACTGTCGGGCGAGCGCATGCGCAAGCTGCGCAGCAAGCTGCAGATCATTTTTCAAGACCCGTACGCCAGCCTGAACCCGAAGATGCGCATCAGCGCGATCCTCGGCGAGGCGCTGTCCACGCACGGCCTGCACAAGGGCGCGGCGGCGCGAGACAGGCGCATTGCCGAGCTGCTCGAAACCGTGGGCCTGCGCGCCGAGCATGCGAACCGCTTTCCGCACGAGTTCTCGGGCGGGCAGCGCCAGCGCATCGGCGTGGCGCGCGCGCTCGCGGTGGAGCCCGAGTTCATCGTGGCGGACGAGCCGCTGTCGGCGCTCGACGTGTCGATCCAGTCGCAGGTCATCAACCTGCTGGCCGACCTGCGCGAGCGGCTGGGCCTGACGATGCTCTTCATCTCGCATGACCTCGACGTGGTCGAGTACCTGTGCGACCGCGTGGTGGTGCTGTACCTCGGCAAGGTGATGGAAGTCGCCACCACCGAGGAGCTGTTCGCGCGCCCCTCGCACCCCTACACCCGGGCGCTGCTGGCTGCCAGCCCGAAGCCCGATCCGGAGATGGCGACCGAGCGCATCGCGCTGAAGGGCGACATCCCGAGCCCCATCTCGCCGCCCTCGGGCTGTGTGTTCCGCACGCGCTGCCCGCATGCCATCGACGCCTGTGCGCAGACCGTTCCGCCGCTGGAAGAGATTTCGGCGGGACACTACAGCGCCTGCATTCGAACCCAAGAACTCCTATCCAACATCGCTGCATGACCGCCAACACCGCCATGACCGCCGCCGACAACGACTTCAACGACCCGCTGCTGGGCAGCAACTTCAAGGGCTATCCGCGCACCGCCGCGCCGCGCCGCCGCAGCGAGATCGGCGCCGCCGGCTGGAACGTGCTGGCCGGCGACCTGCCGCTGCCGCTGGCCGTGCTCAAGCGCGAGGCGCTCGAACACAACCTGTCGTGGATGCAGTCGCGAGTGCGCGAGTGGGGCATCGACCTCGCGCCGCACGGCAAGACCACCATGTCGCCGCAGCTCTTCCAGCGCCAGCTCGACGCCGGTGCCTGGGGCCTGACCTTCGCCACCGTCACGCAACTGGCCGTGGGCGTGGCGGCCGGCGCGCGCCGCACGCTCATCGCCAACCAGGTGGTGAGCGACGAGGACCTGGCCGGCATCCAGATGCTGCTGAGCGAGCATGCCGACCTGCGCATCGTGTTCCTGGTCGATTCGCTGGCGCAGCTCGGGCTGATCGAGGACTGGTCGAAGCGCCATCCCGCGAGCGTGCCCTTCGAGGTGATGGTCGAGATCGGCGTGGACGGCGCGCGCACCGGCTGCCGCACGCACGAGGAGGCCGTCGCGCTGGCCACGCGGCTGCGCGCGAGCGATGCGGTCAAGCTCGTGGGCATCGAGTGCTACGAAGGGCAGGGCGCCACCGGCCAGAGCGAGCCCGACTCCGCCTACGCCAGGACGCTGATGGACCGTGTCGAAGCCGTGGCTCGCCACTGCGACGAGAACAAGCTCTTCGAAACCGACGAGGTGCTGGTCTCGGCCGGCGGCTCGGCCATCTTCGACCTCGTGGCAGGCAGACTCAAGCCCGCGCTGGGCGCGCCGGTGCGCGGCCTGCTGCGCTCGGGCTGCTACGTGACGCACGACCATGGCTTCTACAAGCGCATGGTGAGTGCGGTGGACGAGCGCCTGGGCTGCGGCTGCGGCGAAAGCCTGGTGCCGGCGATGGAAGTCTGGGCCACGGTGCAGTCGCGCCCCGAGCCGGGCCTGGCGATCCTGGCCGTGGGCAAGCGCGACATCTCCTTCGACCTCTCGCTGCCCGTGCCCATCGCACGCGCGGCGCGCGGCGAACTGCAGCCGCAGGGCGTGCCGGCAGGCTGGAAGATCACAGCGCTGAACGACCAGCATGCCTACCTGCGTTGGGACGCGAGCGAGGAAGCCGTGGCGCCCAAGGTCGGCGACCGCGTGGGCCTCGGCATCTCGCACCCCTGCACCACCTTCGACAAGTGGCACTGGATGCCGGTTGTCGAGCAGGACTACCGCGTGAGCGACGCGGTGGCCATGCATTTCTGACCGAGCGACTTCCGAGCGCACACCGATGACTCCCTCACTGCTCCAGAGGATCGCGGACATCCGCAGCGACGCCCCGGCGACGCGGCGCGCGATTCTCGACCTGATCCTCGAAGACCCCGACCGCGTGCTCGAAGAGAGCTTCGAGCAGCTCGCCGAGCGCTCGCGCAGCTCGGTTCCGACCATCATGCGCACCTGCCGCGACCTCGGCTTTGCCGGACTGCGCGAGTTCAAGCTCGCGCTCGCGCAGGAACTCGCGCTGGGCGGCTCGCCGCTGCACCGCCGCGTGAACATCGAGGACGCGGCCGACGAAGTGGTCGGCAAGATCGCGCGCAGCGCGGCGGCCTCCGTTTCCGGCGTGCGCGGCCAGCTCGACATGCAGGTGCTCGACGGCGCCGTGGCCGCCATCGCGGCGGCGCCGCACGTCGACCTGTACGGCGCGGGCGCCACCTCGTGGTTCATGGCCAACGACCTGCAGGCGCGGCTGTTCCGCCTCGGCCTGTCGGCCAACGCCTGGGCCGACTACCACCTGCAGCAGGTGGCCGGCGCGGCGCAGCGCCCCGGCGGCGTGGTCATCGCCATCTCGCACGTGGGCGGCATGCCCTCGCTGCTCGACGCGGTGGACATCGCGCGTGGGCAGGGCGCCAAGGTGGTCGCGCTCACGCGGCCCGGCACGGCGCTCGCGGCCAAGGCCGACTTTCTTCTGGGCCTCTCGGTGCCCGACGACGCGGTGATGCACGTGGGCATCGACGCCTATCTCACGCACCTCACCGTCATCGAGATCCTCACCGTGCTGGTGGCCCAGCGCCGCGGCGAGCCCGCGGTGCAGCGCCTGCAGCGCGCGCGCGAGGCCTTCCAGCGCCACGGCATCGATGCCACCACGCATCCGCTGCAGAGCTGGGACGGCGGCGGCGTGAACGACGGAGGGAGCGCATCGTGAGCGAAAGCAACAAGAAGGCCGTCCTGCTGGAAGCGGGCCTGGTGGTCGACGGCTCGGGCGGCCCCTCGTGGCCCGGCGACGTGCTGCTGCAGGGCGACCGCATCGTCGCGCTCGGCGAAGGCCTGCGCGAGCGGCTGCCCGACGGCCTGGCGCTGGCCGATGTCGAAGTCGTCGACTGCCGCGCGAAGGTGATCGCCCCCGGCTTCATCGACGCGCACACGCACGACGACGCCATCGTGCTGCGCGATCCGCTGTGCCTGCCCAAGGTGTCGCAGGGCATCACGACCGTGATGACGGGCAACTGCGGCATCTCGCTCGCGCCGTACCGCACGCCGCAGTCGCTGCCGCCGCTCACGCTGCTGGGCGCCGATTCGTTCAAGCACGCGACCATGGCCGAGTACCGCGCGGCCGTCGATGCGATACAGCCCGCGCTCAACGTGGCCGCGCTGGTCGGCCACACCACGCTGCGCTTCGCCGCCATGGAGGCGCTGGACCGCCCGGCCAGCGCCGACGAGCTGGCACGCATGGAGGCACTGCTCGACGGCTGCATGGCCGACGGGGCGCACGGAATGTCCTCGGGCCTGTTCTACGAGGAGGCCTTCGCGGCGCCCGCGGAGGAAGTGACCGCGCTGGCGCGCGTGGTGAGCCGCCACGGCGGCGTCTACGCCACGCACCTGCGCAGCGAGATGCAGCAGATCATCGAGGCGCTGCACGAGGCCGGCGACTGCGCCTTCGAGGCCGGCGTGCCGCTGGTCATCTCGCATCACAAGTGCGCCGGACCCGCCAACTGGGGCCGCACGAAGGAAACGCTGCCGCTGATCGAGTCGCTTGCGCAGCGCCAGAAGATCGCGATGGATGTGTATCCCTACGTGGCCGGCTCGACCGTGCTGCGCGAGGACCTGGTGGACGGAGTGATCGACGTGCTGCTGACCTGGTCCGATCCGCATCCGGAGATGACGGGCAGGCTCATCTCCGACATCGCGCACGAATGGGGCGTGAGCGAGCAGGATGCCTGCCTGCGGCTGAAGCCCGGCGGCGCCTGCTACTTCCAGATGCAGGAGGAAGACGTGGAGCGCGTCATCTCGCATCCGCTCACCATGATCGGCAGCGACGGCCTGCCGCACGACCGCCATCCGCATCCGCGCCTGTGGGGCGCCTTTCCGCGGGTGTTCGCGCGCTACTGGCGCCAGCGACGGCTCTTCACGCTGGAGCAGGCGGTGCACAAGATGACCGGCATGACCGCGCGCAACCTGCGCATCGCCGACCGCGGCCTGCTGCGCGCCGGCACCATGGCCGACGTGGTGGTGTTCGACCCCGAGACCATCGCCGACACCGCCACCTACGACAAGCCGCACGGCGTGAGCCTGGGCGTGGAGCGCGTGTTCGTGAACGGCGTGCTGGCCTATCGCGGCGGCGAGGCCGAGGCCCGGGTGCTCGCGCGCGCGGGGCGGATGCTCACGCGCGGGAGCGCCATCTAGGCCCGGTCAGGCGAAGACGAGGCAGACCGGCGTAGGCACCTGCGCCACCTGCACCGGCTGGTCGAGCCTGCCGGTGGCGGGTTCGATGCGCAGGCGCAGGATGGTGTCGCCCTTCTGGCTCAGCGCGTAGAGGTGGCCGCCGTCGGGCGCCACCGCCAGCGCGCGCGGGAAGCGCAGGCCGTCGCTCCAGTGCTGCACCGGCGTCAGGTTGCCGCTGGCAGGGTCGATGCGGAAGGCGGCGATGCTGTCGGCCAGCGGGTGGTCCGACTTCAGCCTGCGGTTGCTCGCGTAGAGGAACTGGCCCGAGGGATGCATCACGAGCGCCGCGGCGCTCTTCTGGCCCGTGTAGCCGTCCGGCAGCGTCGAGACCCGCTGCCGCTGTTCCCCGACCGCGCCGTTCGCTGCGTCGTAGGCGTAGCTGGTGACGGAGGCATCGAGTTCGCCCACCACGTAGAGATAACGTTGCGACGGATGCAGCGCCAGATGGCGCGGGCCGCTGCCGGCTTGCACGGCCGCGCGGCCGATGGGCGCCAGCTTGCCGTCGGCCAGCGTGAAGACGTTGACGCGATCGCTGCCGAGATCGGTTGCGAGCACGCGCCGGCCCGAGGCATCGAACTGCACCATGTGCGGGTGCGGCGATTCCTGCCGCTCGGCGTCGGGGCCGGAGCCGGTTTCCTTCTCGATGCCTGAGACCTTGCCCAGCGCGCCGTCGTTGCCGATGGGCAGCACGTTGTAGGCGCCGCCGCCGTACAGCGCCACCACCAGTGCGCGCCCGTCGGGCGACACCGCCAGATGCGCCGGGATCACACCCGAGAGCGACAGCGACTGCCGGTTGACCAGCGTGAGCCGGCCACTGCGCTCGTCGATGGCATAGGCCTCGGCCGTGCCGGTTGGCAGGCCCTCGTAGGTGTCGATCTCGTTGATCGCGTAGAGGAAGCGCCGGTTCGGATGCACGGCGAGGAAGGACGGGTTCGCGCTCGCGACCGTCTGCACCGGCGTCCAGTTGTCGCCCTGCATGGCGAGCACGTAGATGCCTTTCGAGGCAGGCCCGCCGGCCGTGCCACCGGGCGCATCGAAGGTGTAGGTGCCGACGTAGGCGAAGCGTGGCGCGGGCGACGGCGGCGCGGTTGCTGCGCTCGCGGTGGCCGGGGCCTGTTGCGCATGGACCGGCAGCAGCGGCGCGAGGGCGCCGGCGGCGGATGCGCCGCCGAGCCACTGCATGACGGTGCGGCGTTTCTGACCGGAGTGATCTGTCATGGGGTTCCTCTCTGGTTGGGATCGCGTCACGGGCGCACCGACATCGCGTGGTGGAAGATGTTGTTCGGGTCGTAGCGGCGCTTCACCTTGCGCAGGAAGTCGTAGAGCCCCTGGTCGCCGTAGTAGAGCTGCGGCCAGAAGGGGTAGGCCAGCATGTCGTTGTCGGGGTAGTTGATGTAGCAGCCTTCGTAGCGCTCGCCCGGGTAGGGCGTGCCGGCGCGGCGCTCGGGCACGTCGGGCGTGCCGTACACGTCGCGGTAGAAGTCGCCGATCCAGCGCAGGTGGCCGGCGTCGTCCTTCGCGCTGCGCCAGTAGGTCTGGTACTGCAGCTTCATGATCGAGGCGCGCTGCGGCACGGCGGTGTCGGCGATGCGCTCGGGTCTGTTGACGGCGCCGCCGTACGAATCGACCTGCACCAGCGACTGGCTCAGGTCGACGCCGGCGATGGTGCGCGTGAGATGGGTGTAGATGCGCTGCGCCTCGCGGGCGCTGAAGTTCTGCTTCATGTAGGCCGACTTGTACTTGCCGCGCTGGTTGTCGCCCGAGCCGTTGAGGTACTGGGTGGCGGTGAGCCAGTCGTAGCGCGTCACGGTGTGCGGCTTGGAGCACAGCAACTGGCCCGCGTCGCGCTGCGGAGCCGGGCCCACGCCGGGCGCGCGGCCCTTGGCGGGCACCGGCGCGCAGGCGCGGAAGCGGTCGAGAAAATCGTTGAGCACCGTCAGGTCGTTGCAGGTGCCGTCGGGGTTGCAGAACTGCGTGAGCATCACGATCTGGCCGGCCGAGCGGTGCGTGAGCTTCAGCAGCGAGAACATGCCCCAGGTGTCGGGCGACTTGCCGCGCGTCGCCCAGTAGTCTCCGTAGGTGGTGAGCAGGGCGGTGAAGCGCTCGGGCGTCATGCTGGCCCAGTCGAAGGCCACCACCGCCAGCGCGACCTCTCGCGGGGCCGTCGGCAGCTTGTCGAACACGTAGCTGGTGATCGCGCCGAAGTTGCCGCCGCCCGCGCCGCGGCAGGCGCGGAACAGGTCGGGGTCGCGGTTCGCGTCGACGGTGCGCGGCACCACCTTGCCGCGGTTGTCCACCGTGAGGATGTCGACCGCCGAGAGCCAGTCGACCGTGAGCCCCTGCAGCCGCGACAGCAGCCCGTAGCCCCCGCCGCAGATGTGGCCGCCGGCGCCCACCGAATAGCAGGAGCCGCCGGGCAGCGTGACGTTGCTGCGCTTATACAGGTCGAGGTACTCGTTCCAGTTCTGGGTGCCGGGGCCGACGCGGAAGCGGCCGTCGCTCCTCGAGGCCGCGTCGGCCTGGTTGAGCAGGCTCAGGTCGAGGATGGCGCCGTCGGGGTTGTTGGAGACGAAGTCTTCATAGCAATGCCCGCCGCTGCGCAGCGTGGGGCGCAGGCCCGCGTCGACGATGCGCTGCAGCGCGGCAGCGGCATCGCCGGCGCTTTCCGCCAGCTCGATGCGCGAGGCCGCATCCGACTCCGTGGCGGGCCATCGCAGGTTGAAACCCTTTTTCAGGGTGTTGTAGCGGGCGTCCTGGCGCGTCACGGTGATGGTCATGGGCACTTTCCGATGGGTGTCTTGCGACGAATGGGTTCGCCGGCCAACGAAAAACTGAAATGTTTTTTCTTATATGATCCATTTTTCAGATGAAAACAGCATTTCCTCGGCCTTGCGGTGCGAATTCTTGGCTTGATTGAAAAATACTTTCATCGGATGAACCCTTAGATCACTGGCCGACGCAGCCGGACCCCGGGCCGCAGTATTTGGGTGGCTATAACCCCAAGACCTCTAAAGTTCTAACGCTCCCGGCAAAAATGAGTCAAACTGGCGCAATTACCGGCCGTCGAAATTCCTGATGGAGCAAAGATGGACAAGGACGCTGAAGGCCTTGGCGCCGATTTCGAGCTGTGGCAACAGCTCACTGACGACTACGAAGCAGCCTTGGGCGCGCTTGCCCGGGGCGAGCCGGGCGCGCGCGAACGGGTAGTGCGGCTGTCGCTGGCACTGCAGCAAATGCACCCGGATCTTTCCCCCGTCGGCGACGGCGGCTGAAGCCGCTTTCCCGCGCGGCCAGGCGGGCCGGAGCAATTCCGGCTCGGTAGGATGCAGCTCCCACCGCTGCTCCTCACCCTTCTGAATCCATGCACGCCGCCGCGCGCCACCTCGTCTTCCACGGTGCCATCGTCCTCCTGTTCGGATTGCTGCTGGGCGCGCCCTATGCGAAGGCGATCAAGCGGGAGGCCGCCGCGCACATCGTCAACTCGTGGCGCGTCGCGCACCTGAGCCTGCCCATTGGCGCGACCCTGATGTTCGCGACGGCAGCCGTGCTGTCTTCGCTTTCGGCTCCGGCGTGGCTGCTGTGGCTCATCGCCATCGCGCTGATCGTGTCGGCTTACGGCTTCTGCGTGTCGACGCCGCTGGCGGCCATCTCGGGGCAGCGCGGCCTGTCGTCCGACGGCGTGGTGGGGCTGGGAAGGCTCGTCTACCTCGGAAACATGGTCGGTGCGCTGGCGTCCATCGTCGCGGCGGTGGCGCTACTGGGAGCGGCATTCGTCTCGCTCTGAGCGATTCATGCCAGAAGAAATCCCCGTCGTTCAACTCGTTGGTCCCGGTGGGGCCGGCAAGACAACCGTCGGGCTCGAGCTTGCGCAACGACTCGACTGGGCGTTCGTGGACCTCGACCGGGAGTTCATGTCGCGTGAGGGCGATATCGCCGGCTGCATCGCGGCGCACGGCTATGCCGGCTACGCGAGGCGCAACCTAGCCCTGCATATCGACACGAGCAGTGTTTTCACGGTGCCGACCGTCTACGCGCTGTCGTCCGGTTTTATGACGTACCCGACCGACCTGGATGTGCGCTATGCGCAGATTCGCAGCGAAGTGGAGCGCAACGCGCTGACCGTGCTGCTGCTCCCGTCTTTCGAGCTGGAGCCTTGCGTCGAAGCCATTGTCCAGCGACAGTTGTCCAGGCCTTACCTGCCGGGCAACAGGGCCAGCGAAGAAGCGCGCATACGCCAGCGCTTTCCGGTGTTCATGGCCCTGCGGTGCGTGCGATTCCTCAACGATGGCACCCCGGAAGAGGTGGCATCGCAAATAGCCGATTTCGTGCGCGAACGCATGGAGGAGACGACCCGATGAATTTTCGAAGAAGCCTTGTCTTCGCGGGCAGCGCCACGCTGTTGGGCGCCGCTTACGCCGACTGGAAGCCCGGCAGTGCGGAAGCCCCGCGCATGTCGGGCGAAGAGCTTGAGAAGCTGCTGACCCATGCAAGCACCGCCGTGCCCGCGCTGCGCGCCATCGTCGTCGTGCGCAACGGCGTGCTGCTCGGCGAGAGCTACTACGCCGGTGCATCCGCAAACGACCTGTTGGCGATCAACTCGTCGACCAAGAGCGCCTGCTCGATGCTTGTGGGCCAGGCGCTGCAGCAGGGGAAAATCCAGAGCGTCTTGCAGACTGTGGCAGAGCTACTGCCCGAGGCTGCGAGCAAGGCTCCTGACTCGCCAGCCGCCAAGGTCACGTTGAGCCAGATTCTCACCGGCACCACGGGCCTGGCCTACGACTGGCGCACGCAGATGGGGCCACTGTTCTCGGCACCCGACCCCACCGCCTATGTTCTGAGCCTCAAGGGCGACGGCACCGAGTCCGGCACCTGGTCATACAACGACGCGGCCGTGTCGCTGCTCACGCCGATCCTCGAGCGTGCCCACGGCATGCCGGTTGCCGAAGTCGCGAAGCGCGACCTGTTCGCACCGCTCGGCATCGAGCGCTTCATGTGGCGCCATGACAAGTCCGGCCACGCGACGGCCTACATGGGCCTGAGCCTTCGCACACGCGATCTTGCAAAGCTGGCGTGGACCATGGCCGACGGCGGCCGCTGGGAGGGAGTGCAGGTGGTGCCAGCCGACTGGGTCGCCGACAGCACGCGCCGTCATGGCCCGGCGCAATGGCGCAATCCTCCGATCAGCGACACGGGCTACGGCTACCTCTGGTTCACGGGCATGCTCGACGGCCGCGAGGTTGCCTGGGGATGGGGCTATGGCGGACAGTTCGCGCTGCTCGTGCCGTCGCTGCGCCTCGTGGTGGCAACAGCCGTCACCTCGCCCGCGCCGCAGGGCGTGTCCGCGCAGACTGCCACCGTCGCGCGCCTGGTGCAACAGGTTGTCGCGCTGGCCGCAGCTTCCGCCTAGGCCTGGAACATCGATGCGAAGTCGCAGCACTCCTGCGCCAGCATCACGATCGACGAGGTGAGCGCGCTGCGGTGCTCGCCCTTGTGCATCGCCACGTAGCGCACCACGGGCAGTGCCGGCGTCACGTCGATCACCGCGAGCATGCCGGCCGCCACCAGCGGCTGCAGGCATTCGCGCGGCAGGTAGCTCACGCCCAGGCCCGACACGGTGAGGCCGGTCAGCGCCACGAGGTTGCTCACCACGATCACGTTGGCGGGCTGCACGCCCTGTTCCTTCATCCACGCGTCGTAGGCACGGCCGGTGCCCGAGTTGTTGCCCTGCACCAGCATGCGGTGGCGCGCCAGCTCGTGCAGCCGCATCGTGGCGCCTGCGCTGCTGTTGGCCGGCACCACGCCGGGCTTGCACATCCACGCGCTCCTCACCTGGCCGATGACCTTGTTCGGCAGGCGCGAGTCGGCGAAGGTCTCGGGCACGATGACGAGGTCGAGCTCGTCGGCCAGCAGCTTGTCGCGCAGCTGAAGGCTGTCGTCCACGTCGGGCTCGAGGATCACCTTGGGATAGTGCTGCTGGATCAGCCCGACCAGCCGCGGCAGCCAGGTCATCGCCGTCAGCTCGGTCACGCCGAGGCGGATGCGCCGCTCCACTACGCCCGGCTTGCCGAACTGCTCGATGGCTGCGTCGCGCTGCTCCAGCAGCTTGCGGGCGAGCACGAACATCTCTTCGCCCTTCTCGGTGAGGCGGGCGGTGCGCTGGCTGCGGTCGAAGAGTTCGGTCTCGAACAGCTGCTCGAGCTCGTGCACCCGCTTGGAGATGGCCGACTGCGAGGTGTGGAGCTGGTTGGCCGCCTGCGCGAAGCCGCCGAGACGGGCGATCCAGTACAGGGCTTCGAGCTGCTTGAAGGTCATCACGGGAAGCTGTCTCCAAAAGAACGCTTTTTCTCATGTGATTCGATCACAAAAAATCGCTTTTGGAAATTGATGGCGAGGCCGAAGATTCGCCGGAACCACCTCACCGACCCTTCAAGGAACCCGCCATGGACTTCAAGAAACTGCCCCTCGCGCTCGGACTTGCCATCGCCTTCGCCTGCGGCGCCGCCAGCGCCCAGGACGGCGGCACGCTGCAGAAGATCAAGGACAGCGGCACGATCCAGATCGGCGCGCGCGACAGCCAGATCCCGTTCTCGTACAAGCTCAGCGCCGACAGCGCGCCCATCGGCTTCACCAACGACATCTGCCTGAAGATCGTCGACGCCGTGAAGGCCAAGCTGGGCCTCGCGAAGATCGACGTGCGCTACACGATGCTCAACTCGACCAACCGCATCCCGCTGCTGCAGAACGGCACCGTCGACCTCGACTGCGCGACCACCACCAACACCACGCAGCGCCAGCAGCAGGTCGACTTCGCGCCCAGCCACTTCGTGACCAACATCACCGCCGCCGTGAAGAAGGCCTCGGGCATCAACACCCTCGCCGACCTCAACGGCAAGAACGTGGCCACCGTCTCGGGCAGCACCTCGATCCAGCTGCTGCGCGGCGCGCGCAAGAGCGGCACCATCGAAGTCAACGAGATCGCGGGCAAGGACACCTCCGATGGCTTCCTGCTGCTGTCCACCGGACGCGCCGACGCCTACGTGCTCGACGACGTGCAGCTCGCCGGCATGATCGCCAGCTCGACCAACCCCGGCGACTACAAGATCCTCAAGGAGTCGCTGCGCCAGGAGCCCTACGGGATCATGCTGCGCAAGGACGACCCGCAGTTCAAGGCGCTGGTGGACGAGACTGTCAACGGCCTGATGAAGTCGGGCGCCATCGAGCAGCTCTACACCAAGTGGTTCCTCTCGCCGATCCCGCCGAAGAACGCGAACCTCAATTTCCCGATGACGGACGCGGTGCGCGAGATCTACAAGAACCCGAACAACAAGGGCGTTTGAACGATGGATTCCAAGCTGTCTTCCAACCATCCCCGCGGGCTGGCTTTCTCGGACGCGCTGATGCGCGAGGTGAAGGCGCGCTTCCTGCAGGTCGACCATGACCACCATGGCCGCGAACGCCTTTACTTCGACAACGCCGGCGGCTCGTTCCGCCTGAAGGCCGCGGCCGAGCGCTTCGCGCAGGTCGACGCCATTCCCGACAATGCCGAGCGCATCCACGCCACGGCCGTCGAGCTGCAGCAGATCCAGGCGAAGGGCTGCGCCGACCTGCGCACCATCCTCAACGCCACGGGCGGCAGCGTGTACGCATCGCTCACAGCCTCGGGCGCCATGTTCGACATGGTGCGCGCCATCGCCGAGAACGTGCCGGGCACGAACATGGTCACGACCGTGCTCGAGCATCCCTCGGCCTTCGACGCGATGAGCCTCTATGCCCAGCGCCTGGGCCGCGAGCTGCGCGTGGCCAAGAGCAACCCCGTCACCGGCGGCGTGGACGTGGACGAGATCGTGCGGCTGGTCGACAAGGACACCTGCCTGCTCAACGTGATCCACGCGTCGAACATCTCGGGCGCCAAGCTCGACATGGAAGCCATCGTGCGCCGCGCGCGCGAGATCAAGCCCGACCTCTACATCCTGGTGGACGCCGTGCAGCATGCGCCGCACGGCCTCATCGACCTGCAGAAGGCGCCGGTGGACGGCATCAACATCGCGCCCTACAAGTTCTTCGGCTGCCGGGGCTCGGGGCTGTCATGGGTGTCGGAGCGCGCGGCCGTGCTGCCGCACCACAAGCTCGCGGGCAAGAAGCCCGACTACTGGGACCTGGGCAGCTCTGCGCCGTGGCAGTTCGCGGTGCTCACGGAAATCGTCGACTACGTGTGCTGGCTCGGTGGGCATTTCATCGACGCCACCCATGCCACCGATCGCCGCGCGCTGTTCGTCGCGGGCATCACGCACATCGAGCTGCACGAGCGTGCGCTGCTCTCGGTGCTGCTCGACGGCAACGAGAACGCAACGGGCATGCGCAAGCTCGAGGGCGTCAACGTCTTCCTCGACTACGAGGACCTGAGCAAGCGCGACCTGATCCTGGGCATCGGCTTCGACCGCATCGACTGCACGCAGGCCGTCGTCGAGTACGCGAAGCGCGGCGTGACGGTCTACGAGCGCGTGGCGAGCAGCATCTACTCGAAGCGCATGCTCGAATCCTTCGGACTCGAGGGCACGGTGCGCGTGTCGCCGCTGCACTGCAATTCGGTCGGCGACATCGAGAAGTTC
Organism: Variovorax gossypii; assembly: GCF_003965815.1. Classification (GTDB taxonomy): domain Bacteria; phylum Pseudomonadota; class Gammaproteobacteria; order Burkholderiales; family Burkholderiaceae_C; genus Variovorax; species Variovorax gossypii. Next base: position 814,782 of record NZ_RXOE01000002.1, read on the forward strand.
CTGCGCATCACCCGCGAGATCGCTGCCGACATCTGACTGTCATAAACCGTCATATTCAGTAGTTAGTATGTTTCTCGACCCCCGCGCACAGGGGGCGAGGAGCATGAGATTTGGAAATCCGCAAGCTGATCGCACCAGCGCTGGCCGTCGTCCTGCTGGCCGCGGTCGGGGCCGGCGTCTGGTATTCGAACACCCGCCTGCACGATGAATCGGCCACCGCAACGGCGGCCCGTATCGAACAGGAAAAGCAGGTCACCCTGCGTGGCCTGATCGGCTCCGAAAAAGAAACCTTCTTCGCCGACCCGCGCGTGCAAAAGGCACTGGCCGCGCAGGGCATCACCGTCACCGTCGAGAAGGCCGGCTCGCGCGCCATCGCCAGCCGCTACGACGCCAGCAAGTTCGACTTCGGCTTTCCCTCGGGCGCTCCGGCAGCGGCGCAGCTCAAGACGCTGGCCAAGGCGCCGAACGTCTTCAATCCGTTCTACACGCCCATCGTGCTGGCCAGCTGGCGGCCGATCGCCGAGATCCTCGTGTCCAACGGCATCGCGCAGAAGCAGGGCGACTTCTACTACGTGGTCGACCTGCCCGGCCTCATGGCCATGATCGAGAAGGGCACGCGCTGGAAGGAGCTCAAGGCCAGCAGCGCCTTCTCCACCAGCAAGTCGATGCTCATCAACTCGACCGACGTGCGCACCTCCAACTCGGCGGCGATGTACCTCGCGCTCGCGAGCTACCTCGCCAACAGCCAGCAGATCGTGCAGAGCCAGGAAGACGTGGACCGCGTCATGCCGGTGGTCGCACCGCTCTTCCTGCGCCAGGGCTTCCAGGAGCAGTCGTCGGCCGGCCCCTTCGAGGACTACCTCGCGCTCGGCATGGGCAAGGCGCCGCTGCTGGTGGCCTACGAGTCGCAGATGGTCGAGTTCTGGCTGAAGAACCCCGACCGCCTCAAGAGCGACATGGTGCTGCTCTACCCCAAGCCGACCGTCTATTCGAAGCACGTGCTGGTGCCTTACACGCCCGGCGGCGCGCGCCTCGGTGCGGCGCTGGAGAACGACCCGACCCTGCGCGAGCTCGCGCACGAATACGGCTACCGCACCGGCGGCGACACCAAGGGCCCCGAGACCTGGGCCGCGCGCGGCGTGAAGGTGCCCGAGGTGCTGGTCGACGTGATCGATCCGCCGAGCTTCGAGTGGCTCGAACGAATGACCACGGGCATCGAAGCCCGCTTCAAGTGAACGAACACAGGAACACCATGAACGCACCCGTCACCACCACCACGACAGTCACCGCATCCGCTCCCATCGACCTCCAGCCCCCGCAGGCCTTCACGCTGGAGCCGCCCGCGCCCGTGGCGCCGGTGCCGGTCGAGTCGGCCAGCGGCAAGGTGCGCCTGAAGCCCGAAGACGTGGCCGAGCTCGACGCGCAGGTGGCGCGCTTCATCGAGGACATCACCGCGCACGACAGCCAGCACCCGCAGTTCAAGGAAGCGGTGGAGCGCATCCATTCGATGGGCAGCAAGGACATCGAGGCTTCGGCGTCGGTCTCCAACCGCATGCTCGACCGCCCCGTGGGCTCGCTGCGCAACGGCCTGTTCGACAAGGGCGCGCAGATCGGCCAGTCGCTCATCGACCTGCGCCACCAGGTGGAAGACCTCGATCCCTCGAAGCAGGGCGACCTGTTCTCCGCGCGCAAGCTGCTGGGCCTCATCCCGCTGGGCAACAAGCTGATCGCCTACTTCGAGCGCTACCAGTCGTCGCAGACGCACCTCAACGCCATCATCGAGTCGCTCAAGCGCGGCAAGGACGAGCTGCTGCGCGACAACACCGCGATCGAGCAGGAGAAGGTCAATCTCTGGACGCTGATGGAGCGGCTCGAGAAGTACGTGCACATCGGCAAGGCCCTCGACGGGCAGCTCGACGCCAAGGCCCGCGCGCTGGAAGCCACCGACCCCGAGAAGGCCCGCGTGATCCGCGAGGAGATGCTGTTCTATTCGCGCCAGAAGGTCACCGACCTGCTGACGCAGCTCGCGGTGAACATCCAGGGCTACCTCGCGCTGGACATGATCCGCAAGAACAACCTGGAGTTGATGAAGGGCGTGGACCGCGCCACCACCACCACCGTGGCCGCGCTGCGCACCGCCGTCATCGTGGCGCAGGCGCTGTCCAACCAGAAGCTGGTGCTCGACCAGATCAGCGCGCTCAACGCGACCACCGGCAACCTCATCGCCAGCACCAGCGAGATGCTGCGCGACCAGAGCAGCGCCATCCACCAGCAGGCGGCCTCCAGCACCATCGAGATCGCCAAGCTGCAGCAGGCCTTCGCCAACATCTACCAGACCATGGACACGATCGCCGACTTCAAGAGCCGGGCGCTCGATTCCATGCAGACCACGGTGGACACGCTGAGCAGCGAAGTCGAGAAGAGCCGCACCTACCTCGACCGCGTGCGCCGGCAGGAAACCACCGAGGCGCTGCAGTCGCCGCGCGGCGAGGTCGCACTGTGAGCCTGTTGTCGCGGCTGATGCTGCTGGCGGCCCTGGCACTGGGCCTCGTGGCATGCGGCAAGGAGGAGCCGGCACAGGTCACGAACGCCGCACCGGCTCCGGCAGCCAGTGCCGTCTTCACCATCCTTGCCGGCTCGGAACTCAAGGACCTCGAAGCCCCCATCGTCGCGGCCGCGCAGTCGGCCGGCGTGGACGTGAAGCTCTCCTACGCCGGCACGCTCGACATCGTCGAACGCATCAACGCCGGTGAGCGCTTCGACGCGATCCTGCCGCCCAACGGCGCGTACCCTGCGCTTGCGCTGCAGATCAAGCCGCTGGCGCGCGACAAGCTCTTCTATTCGCGCATCGCGCTCGGCGTGAAGAGCGCCAAGGCCGCGCAGCTCGGGTGGAACAAGAAGGCGCCCGGCTGGGCCGAGATCGCCAAGGCAGCCGGCGCCGGACAACTGCGCTACGGCATGACCAACGCCACCAGCTCCAACACCGGCATGAGCGCGTTGTTCGCCGTGGCCTCGGCACTGGCCGGCAAGACCGAAGACCTGACGGCTCAGGACGTCGACGAAAAGACGCTCAAGGCCTTCCTCTCGGGCCAGAAGCTCACGGCCGGCAGCTCGGGCTGGCTGGCCGACGCCTATGCGAAAGACCCGTCCGCCATCGACGCGATGGTCAACTACGAAGCGGTGATCCTGCGCGCCAACGAGAAGCTGCCCGCGGCCGACAGGCTCACGCTGATCTACCCGCGCGACGGCATGATCTCGGCCGACTACCCGCTGATGCTGCTCAACGCCGACAAGCGCGATGCGTACACGAAGCTCGTCGGCACCCTGAAGGCTGCACCGTTCCAGCGCGATGCGCTCTCGGCCGCCTTCCTGCGCCCCGCCAACCCCGAGGTCGCGGCCGTCGCCGCGCTGCCCACCGCCGCCGTGGCCGAGCTGGGCTTTCCCAACCGGCTGGAGGTGATCGATGCGGTGCTCGGCACCTACCAGTCGCAATGGCGCAAGCCCGCCACCTCGATCTTCGTGCTCGACCTCAGCGGCTCGATGGCCGGCAAGCGCCTGGCGTCGATGCGCGAGGCGCTCAAGCTGCTCTCGGGCGCCGACGAGTCCGCCACCGCGAGCGCACGCTACAGCGCCTTCCAGAGCCGCGAGCGCGTGGTGCTCATCACCTTCGCCACCGACGTGCAGGAGCCGGTGTGGGTGCGCTTCGACGCCGACCACATCGCCGCCGCGCGCGAGGAGCTGCGCCGGCTGGCCGATGGAATGTCGGCCAACGGCGGCACCGCCATCTACTCCGCGCTGGCCGCGGCCGAGGACCTGGCTCGCAAGGAGCAGCAGCGCGAGCCCGACCGCTTCGTGAGCATCGTCCTGCTGACCGACGGCGAGAACAACTCGGGCCTGAAGCTGCGCGAGTTCCGCGACCGCTATGCCTCGGGCGGCGTGCCCGCGCGCATCTTCCCCATCCTCTTCGGCGAGGCCAACGTGGGCGAGATGCAGGAGATCGCGCAGCTCTCGGGCGGGCGCGAGTTCGACGGCCGCAAGCTGCAGCTCGGGCAGGTGTTCAAGGAAATCCGGGGCTACCAGTGATGCCCCGGCGTTCGCTGAAGCTGCGCGCGCTGCTGTTCCTCTACGGCAACGGCAACATCCTGGGCTGCGCGCTGGCACTCCTCGGGCCGGCGCTGCTTTTCGCTGGTGTCATCGACAAGGGCTGGCTGCTCATCACCGCCGGCCTGTACGTGGCCGGCTGCCTGCTGGGCCGCAAGGCGCCCGAGCTGGAGCGTCGCATCGAGGACAGCCTCAGCGTCGAGCAGACGCTGGAGCGCCTCGATCACGTGGTCGCGCAAGCCCAGCCGCACCTCACCGAGGACATGCGCAAGAGCCTCGACAACGTGCGCGGCTCGGTGGGCGAGGTGCTGCCGCGCCTGGTGGGCGCGGGCTCGCATGGCGACGACTTGTTCACCGTGCGCGAGACCGTGCTGCGCTACCTGCCCGAGACGCTCGCCAACTACGTCGCGCTGCCGCCGGCCTTTCGCATCACGCATGCAGTGAAGGACGGCAAGACCGCGCGCCAGCTGCTGGGCGAGCAGCTCGGCCTGCTCGACGCCAAGCTGCGCGAGATCGTCGCCAACGTGGCTTCGAGCGATGCCGCTGCGCTGGTGGCGAACGGGCAGTTCCTCGAGAAGAAGTTCCGCCAGCCGGACTTTCTCGCGAGCTGAACGCGCCCGCTCAGAAAGGGTAGTGGCGCGGCGTGGTCTGCACCGTGATCCAGCGCAGCTCCGTGAAGGCCTCCACGCCCGCGCGCCCGCCGAAGCGGCCGTAGCCCGAGGCCTTGACGCCGCCGAAGGGCATCTGCGCCTCGTCGTGAACCGTGGGGCCGTTGACGTGGCAGATGCCGGCCTCGATGCGCTGCGCCACGTTCCATGCGCGCGCCACGTCGCGGCCGAACACCGCTGACGACAGGCCGAACTCGTTGTCGTTGGCGATGGTCACGGCTTCCTCCACGCCATTCACGCGCACGACGGCCTTCACCGGCGCGAAGGATTCCTCGCGGTAGATCTCCATCGCGGGCGTCACGTGGTCGAGCACGGTGGCGGGCATCAGCGTGTTCTCGGCCTTGCCGCCACACACCAGCTTCGCGCCCTTGGCCAGCGCGTCGTCGATGAGCGCGTTGCAGCGCTTCACCGTGCTCATGTCGACCACCGAGCCGAGCACGACAGGGCCTTCGCGCGGATCGCCCAGAGGCAGCGCCTGCGCGCGGGCCGCGAACTTCGAGACGAACTCGTCGGCCACCGCGCTGTCGACCACGATGCGCTCGGTCGACATGCAGATCTGGCCCGAGTTGGCGAAGGAGCCGAAGATGGCGGCGTTGACTGCCGCGTCGATGTCCGCGTCGTCCAGCACCACGAAGGGTGCCTTGCCGCCGAGTTCGAGCACGGCGGGCTTGAGGTACTTCGCGCAGGTCTGAGCGATCAGCCGGCCCACGCGCGTGGAACCCGTGAAGTTGACGCGCCGCACGGCAGGGTGGGCCACCATCGCCTCGACCACCGCGCCGGCATCGGCGGGGGCGTTGGTCACGAAGTTGACGACGCCCCTGGGCAGGCCGGCCTCGATCAGCGATTCGATGATGAGCGCGTGCGTCTGCGGGCATAGCTCCGAGCCCTTCAGCACCACCGTGTTGCCGCAGGCCAGCGGCGTGGCGATGGCGCGCGTGGCGAGGATCACTGGCGCGTTCCACGGCGCGATGCCGACTACCACGCCCGCCGCCTGCCGCACGCCCATTGCGAGGCTGCCGGGCACGTCGGAGGGAATCACTTCGCCGGCGATCTGCGTGGTGAGCGATGCGGCCTCTGTGAGGATGCCGGCCGCCAGATGCACGTTGAAGCCAGCCCACAGGGCGGAAGCGCCGGTCTCGTGGGCCATCGCCTGCACGAAGGCGTCGGCGCGCGCCTCAAGCGCGTGCGCGGCCTTCAGCAGCGCGGCGCGGCGCTCGTTGGGGCCGGTGGCCGACCATGCGGCGAAGGCGCGGTGCGCGGCCTCGACCGCGGCGACAGCGTCGGCCGGCGTGGCGGCCGGCGCACGCGTGGCGATGCCACCGTCCAGCGGGTTGCGGCGCTCGAAGGTCGCGCCGCCGGTGGCCGCGCGGCGCTCGCCGTCGATGAGCATGGAGATGTCGGTCATGGGGTGTCCTTTGCAAACAAGGGAAGGAAGAAGGGGGAGGAAGGAAAGAGGGCGGATCAGGCGACGCCCAGGTAGGCCTGGCGCACCGCGTCGGAGTTCAGCAGCGCCTGCGCTTCGCCCGAGGCCACGACGCGTCCGCGTTCGAGCACATAGCCGCGGTCGGCGGCCTGCAGCGCCTTGCGCACGTTCTGCTCGACCATCAGCACCGTCACGCCCTGCGAGGCGATGCGGCGCACGATGGAAAGCAGTTCGTCGACCATGCGCGGTGCGAGGCCCAGCGAGGGCTCGTCGAGCATCAGCAGGCGCGGCCCGCTCATCATGGCGCGCGCCACCGCCACCATCTGCTGCTCGCCGCCGCTCATGGTGCCGGCGAGCTGCGCGGCGCGTTCCTTCAGGCGCGGAAAGTCCTCGAAGGCGCGGGCGAGCCGCTCGGCGCGCAGCCGCGCCGGAATGAGCCAACCGCCGAGCTCGAGGTTCTCGGTGACCGTCATCTGCGGAAAGAGCTGGCGCCCCTCGGCCACCAGCGCAAGGCCGCGCCGCACGCAGGCCGTGGCGTCGGCCGATGGCAGCGCCGCGCCGTCGAGCAGCACCTCGCCGGCTCGAGGCAGCAGGCCGGCCAGTGCCTTCAGCAGCGTGGTCTTGCCCGCGCCGTTCGGCCCCAGCACGACGGTCACGCCGGGCCGCACGTCGAGGCTCATGTCCTGAATCACCTGGAAGCCGTGATAGCCGGCCGACAGCCCGCGCACGCTCATGTGGCTGTTGTTCTGTGCGCTCATGCCGTCGCCTCCATCTCGTCGCCGAGGTAGGCCTCGACCACCTCCGCGTTGCGCACCACCTCCGCCGGCGTGCCGTCGGCGATCTTGCGGCCCTGGTGCAGCACCAGCACGCGCTCGACGTACTTCAGCAGCGTGGCCACCGCGTGCTCGATCCACACGACAGTGAGTCCGTGCTCGTCGCGCAGCCGGCGGATGCGCCGCGCCATCGCGTCGACCTCGGCTTCTGTCAGGCCCGCCGCCACCTCGTCGAGCAGCAGCACGCGCGGCCGGGTGCCGAGCGCCATGCCGATCTCCAGCAGCCGCTGCTGCGAGGGCGTGATGTCGGCGGCGACGTTCCGTGCCAGGCCCCCGAGGCCCAGCATGTCGAGGATCTCGCCCGTGCTGCCCAGACCGGAGATGGGCTCGCGGTGCCTTCCGGCGAACTGCATGCCGAAGCGCACGTTGTCTTCGAGCGTCATGTCGGCCATCACGCGTGGCGTCTGGAAGGTGCGCGCGATGCCGTGGGCCGCGTACAGGTGCGGACCGCGGCGCGTGAGGTCGATGCCGTTCTCGACCAGCAGCGTGCCCGAGGTGGGCATGACCACACCCGAGATCGCATTGAAGAAGGTCGTCTTGCCCGCGCCGTTCGGCCCGATGATGCCGACGATCTCGCCCGCATGAAGCGTGGCGCTGACCGCATCGACCGCAGTAAGGCCGCCGAAGCGCACTGTGAGCTCGCGGGCTTCCAGCAGGAGTTGTTGCTGCCGATTGCTCATGGCCTTGCCTCCGCTGCCTTGCGCCGCCACAGCGACGCAAGGCCGTTGGGCAGGTACATCACGCACAGGATCAGCAGCAGCCCCAGCACCATCATGTAGCCGTAGGGCAGCTGCAGCCGCAGCGTTTCCGACAGCAGGCTGAACACGATGGCGGCAGCCACCGGTCCGCCGATGCTGGCCGCGCCGCCGATCATCGCGATGAGCACCGTCTGGAAGCCGATGAAGGGGCTGAACACTGCGGGTGGATCGATGTACGTCCAGCGCACCGCCATGGCCGCACCGACCGCGCCGGCGAAGGCGGCGGTGAGCGCGAAGCCCATCACCTTCATGCGGCGCGTATCCACGCCCAGCGTCTGCGCGCGCTGCTCGTCGGCGCCGATGCCCGAGAGCGCGAGGCCGAAGCGGCTGCGCTTGACCAGCAGGGCGGTGGCGATCGCCGCGCCCGCGATCGCGAGCACCGTGAGGTAGACCGTCTCGTTCGACGGCACCACCGTCAGCACGCGCCCGACCGTGCCCGACACCTGCTTCTCGACGAAGGTCACGGCATGGCGGATCAGCTCCGTCATGCCGAAGGTCAGCACCGCGAAGTAGGTGCCGCGCAAGTGCAGCACCGCCGCGCCCATCAGCACCGCCACCGCGCTCGCGATAGCCGCGCCGCTCAATATCACCAGCGGCCAGGGCAGCACTTCGAGCAGCGTCGCGCTCGCATACGCGCCAAGTCCGAAGAAGGCCGAGGTGGCGAGCGAAAGGTAGCGCGTGGCGCCGCAGAACAGCGACCAGCTCGTGGCCAGCGCTATGTACATCAGGCAGCCGAGCGCCACCGAGGCCACGAACTCGCTCGCGATCCACGGCACGGCGGCCGCCAGCGCGAGGCCGATGCACAGCACCCACCAGGGCCTCATTGTCGAAGGGGAGGAAATCATTTTCTGGAGAACAGTCCGTTGGGCCGCCAGATCAGCACGCCGATGAACACGGCGTACGACAGCAGCATCTTGAGCGAGGGGCTGGTGAAGTGCATGCCCAGCGCTTCCACGACGCCCAGCAGCAGGCCGCCGACCAGGCTGCCCGCGATGCTGCCGAAGCCGCCGAGGGTGATGACGATCAGCGCCGTCACCGTGTAGGGCTCGCCCATCGAGGGAGAGATTTCATAGGTCATCGAAAGCAGCGAGCCCGCCACGCCCGACAGGCCCAGGCCGATGCCGAACATCAGCGGATGCAGCCGCTTCGTGTTGATGCCCACGAGCTGCGCGCCGGTGGGCGACTGCATCAGCGCGCGCACCGCCTTGCCCAGCAGCGTGAGCTTGAGCAGCGCGATGAGCACCAGGCTCAGCGCCAGCGCCACGCCGAACAGCACCAGCTTGTTGGCGGTGAAGCGCATCTCGCCCACCTGCACCGGGTCGGCCAGGTAGTCGTAGCCGCGCAGGTCGCCGCCCCACACGAGAAGGGCTGTGTTCTGCACCAGGAACATCAGGCCGAAGCCCACCATCAGGCTGCGCGCCTCGAACACGTCCACGTTCGGCGCGCGCGCCGCCACCTGGCGGAAGCACAGCCAGTGCACCGCCATGCCCAGAGCCATCAGCAGAAGGAAGGCAATGGGCATGAAGAGCAGCGGCGACACGCCCAGTGCGGTGTGCGCCCACCACGTCGCGAAGGCGCCCAGCATCAGGAACTCGCCGTGCGAGATGTTCATGATGCGCATCAGCCCGTACTGCAGGTTCAGCCCGATGGCCACCAGCGCGTAGATGCCGCCCGTGATCAGTCCGCCGGCAAGAAGCTCGGCCCATCCAGAGAAAGACACGTCGTTATTTCCAGGCCGGTTTCGGCATCAGCTGCGCGGTGGCGCGGTCTTTGGGCCAGACGACTTCGAAGTCGCTGCCCTGCCATTGCGACACCGTGCCTGGAATGGATGCGTTCTCGCTGCCCTCGAAACGGATCGGGCCGAGGATGGTCTTGAACTCGGTCTTGGCGATGTGTTCGCGCAATGCCTTGCGGTCGAGCCCGATCTTCTCCACCGCCTGCTGCAGGATCTGCAGGCCGGCCCATGCATGGCCGCTGGCCCAGCGGTCGGGCTCCTTGCCGAACTTCTTCGTGTGCGCATCGAAGTACGCTTTTGCCTCGGGGCTGGTCTTGCCGTTCCACGAGCCCATGCCGATCACGCCCTCTGTGTTGGCGGCCATCACGTTCTTGTAGAGCTGGAAGGCCGTGCCCACCGAGGCGTAGAAGTACTTCGGGTTGAAGCCCACTTCGCGCGCCTGCCGGCTCGCGAGGATGGTGTCGGGCGGGTAGGTGATGCCGATGAAGGCGTCGGGGTTCAGGTCCTTGATGGTGCGCAGCACCGGCGCGAGGTCCTTCACGCCCAGCGGGTAGCTCTTGCGCTCGACCACCTGGATGCTCGTCTTCTTCAGCGCGTTGTTCAGTGCCGCGAAGTTCTCCAGGCCGAACAGGTCGTCCATGTAGACGATGGCGATTGTCTTCACGTTGTTCGCCACCAGCATGTCGACCAGCGCACCCATCATCTTGTCGGGCTGCTGCAGCAGCGAGAAGAAAAAGGGCAGGCGCATGTCGATCAGCTTGCGCGAAAGCGCGGTGGGCGCCAGCAGCGGATAGCCGAAGCGGTTGGCCAGCGGCGCGACCGCGAAGTTGGCGCCCGAACCCCAGGGCGGCAGCACGAGGTCGACCTTGTCGCTGCCCATGAGCTTCTCGAAGGTGCGCACGCAGGTCTCGGTCTCGCTGCGGTCGTCGTAGCCGATCAGCTCGATGGGCCGCTTCGCACCCTTCACCGAAAGCCCGCCCGCCGCGTTGACCTGCTCGGCCCACAGCAGGTAGTTGGGCTCCTGGCTCACCTGCGCGCCGGCGGCCCACGGGCCGGTGCGCGCGATGGCGTAGCCGATCTTCACGGGGCCGCCCGTGCTGTTCTGTGCGAACAGTTGCGGCGCGACGGCGGCCGCGCCCAGGGCGGTGGCGGTGCCCTTGATCCAGTGACGGCGATTGGGTCCAAGCATTGAGGTCTCCTCCGGGCGTCGGTATGCGCCCGCTGCCTGGGATCGTAGAAATCGGGGGCTTCGGGTGCTGTGCCGGCCGTGCACAAAGCACTTGTCGCTGCGTGCAGGCGCCTAGTGGTTAACCCGCAATCCCTTGCGCCCTGAAGGCGCTTCACAATGCGCGGCAACCCGGCTTCGTGCTGAAATCTTTCGTTCTCGTCGTTCCGACCCGTCCCTGTCTTCGTCGCCCAGCCTGCATGACCGCCTCATTGCTCCTGTCCACCGACCAGATCCCGCCCAAGGAGCGCGGGCCGCTGTGGTGCGAATGGGTGTGGCGCCACTTCGGCGGCCTGGGCTCCGACCTCTACGACGACAGCGAATTCGACGGCCACCTCGCGGCATCGCACGCGGGCGACGTGATCCTCACGCGGCTGGAGGCCAACCGCCACCGCGTGCTGCGCACCACGCAGATGGCGCGAATGAGCGAGGCCCCGTACCTGAAGATCGTCGCGCCCTGGCAGGGCTCGGCCGAGGTCACGCAGCGCGGCCGCGCCGCCGCCGTGCGCTCGGGCGGCTGGACGCTCTACGACACCACCGCCGACTACACCGTGGCGAACCCCGAGCGCAGCGACCACCTGATCGTGATGCTGCCCAAGGACCAGATCGCATCGCCCGCGCTGCCGCTCAACGACCTGGTGGCGCGCCGCATCGGCGGCGGCAGCGGCATCTCTCGCGTGGCGCTGGAGACCATGCGCAACACGTATCTCGAGCTGCCTTTCATGAGCGAAGCGGCGGCGCGAGGTGCGGGCGAGCTGCTGATACAGCTTGTGCGCCTTTCACTCATGGAGTTGGCAGGGCAGGAAACGCCACAGACGCAGCGCGAAGCATTGAAGGACCGCATCCGCCGCCACGTCGCGCAGAACCTGCACGACCCTTCGCTCTCGATAGACAGCATGGCGCTGGCCCTGCGCTGCAGCAAGCGCCTGCTGCACAGCGCCTTCGCCGACGACGACGAGACGCTCAACGGCTACATCCAGCACCAGCGGCTGGCCGCGAGCATCCGCGAGCTGCTCGATCCGACGAACGCGGCGAGGTCGATCACCGACATCGCGCTGGCTTCGGGCTTCGGCAATCTCTCGCACTTCAGCCGCGTGTTCCGCGAGCACACGGGCGGCAGCCCGAGCGAGTTCAGGCGGCAGGCGGCGTTGCGCTGACCGACGCGAACACTGCGTCAGCGGTAGCGCAGAAAAGCGGCAACTCGGGCCGCTACAAATCAAATTTTCGGGTCGATATCATCCCGGGCGGGTGCATCGAAGCAAGCCTGCAGGTTGAGGAACTTGCATGTTCCGGTGCACCCGCATCAACAACGAGAAATTAATTTCCGGGAGGCCGTATGGCAATTCAAATTGCCACGGATGGAATGATCATTCACGCGAAAGTCCGCAATGCGCGCAGCCCTGCGATCGAACGCGGTAGACGTACGAGCACGATCACAGGCATCGTCGTGCATCAGACCGATGCGGACACTTCAGCGTCCTCGCTGAACAGCTACACGCGCCCAAAGGCCAATGGCGCGCATTTTCTTGTCGACACCGATGGCACTATTTACCAGACCGCCGCGATCTACCAGCGCACGAACCATGTCGGGCCGCTGAAGGCGAGGTGCCTGATCACCGGGAAGTACTCTCCGCGAGACTACCCTGCGGGCGTGAACGCGGTGGACCTGATGCATCGCATCGAGATGCGCAGGGCACCTGGCGACCGGTATCCAGGCAACATGGAGGCCATCGGCATCGAGATGGTGGGCAGAGCCAGACTACCAGCGGGGTTTCAGGTGCCACGAAACAACAAACTCTCCATGGACGAATTGAGAGGAAGGTACGGTGTATATGACACACCGACCGCAGCCCAGAACCAGACACTCTCGTGGCTTGTCAAGGCACTAGAGGACTCCATGCAGATCGCACCGAGCGAGATATTTCGACATCCGGAAGCCAGCAGAAAAAATACGACCGAGGCACAAGGTGCGAATTGGAATCTGGTGGTCCCGACGCCATGAAAAAAGTCATCGTTCTTGCGGTAACGCTGGCTACCGCAGCTATGGCCCTGTCGGTTCACGCGGCAGACAAGCGCTATCCGGCAGCCTTCGTAAAGTCGATCAAGATCGACAACCCGTCGGGGAAAACAGCGTGGGAGAACAAAGATTTTCTGGATTGCCAGGATGTTGTCTTGACCGTCGAAGATGTGTTCTATGCGCTACGTCATATGCGGAGGGTCTCAAAGAAGTCGTATCTCGTGCCGCAGGCGCAAGAAACCGGATGCGAGGGCAGTGCGCTCGTTACGTTCAAGAACGGAAAGATCCTCGCTATCGGTATCGAACCCACGGGGAGAATCAGTACCGCGGAGTTGAACGAAGCGCTTGGGCCCACGACCGACCCCGGAAGCTACTACGAGTGCGAACCTTGCAACGATCGCAAGATGGCAATGCTCAAAGATGCTCTGAATCGGGCAGATGAGCGGCGCCTCAAGCGATTGGAGGCAGAAGGTCAGATTCCGCCAGGTCAGGCGGAACCACGACTTAAGGTTCTGCGGGAAAGCCGCGAGCCCAAGCCACCCTCCAGGAACTGAAATCCATACGGTTGAACACGCTGTATCCAGTGGTACGTGATCAAGAAGACCGTGGCGTCCTGCTTTCTTCTGGCTGCACCGCGTCGTCCACGCTCCACGGCGCGTACACCTCGGCGTGCAGGTCGGGCGAATTCACCTTCGCGAGCAGGTCGCGCACGTCGTCCTTCACGCGCGCCAGTGAGAGACGAAGGCCTCGCACGCGCACGTAGGCAGCGAAGTCGCACAGCGCCTCGATGCTGGTCGCGTCGAGGTCGGGCGACTCTTCCAGGCTCAGCACCATGCGCTGCAACCCCGGTGTGGCGTCGATGCGCGCGCGGATCGACGCGAACACCGCATCCGCATTGCCGAAGAAGAGCGGCACCTCGGGCCGTGCGATGAGCACGCCCGGCGGCACCACCGCCTCGGGGTGCCGTGCGATGTCGACGAAATCGTGGCTCTGGCCCAGCCGCCCGAGCCAGCTCACGGTGGTGCGCGAGAAGCCGCGCAGCAGCAAGAGCAGGCTCACGCCGATGGCCGCCAGCAGGCCGTCGAGCACGCCCAGCACCAGCACCGCCGCGACCGCCACCAGGGCGACGAGCCGGTCGCGCCGCCACTCGAAGTAGGGCCGCAGCGCCGCCGGGTTGAGCGTGTGGCTCACCGCGTGGATCACGATGGCCGCCAGCAGCGGCTCGGGCGTGTGCGCGATCCACGGCAGCAGCGTGAGCACCGCCAGCAGCACCACCAGCCCCGCCACGATGCCGGCCGCGCGGCTCCTCGCGCCCGCGGATTCATTGGCCGACGTGGCCGAGTAGCCCGCGCCCACCGGCATGCCCTGGAAGAGCGCCGACAGCAGGTTCGCGCCTCCCAGCGCCAGCAGGTCACGGTTGGCCGACACGTTGTCGCCATGGCGCATGGCGAAAGTGCGGATCGAGCCGTACGACTCGGCATAGAGAATCAACGCCATCGCGAAGGCCAGTCCGCCGAGGGTCTGCCACTGTGCGCGGTCGAGCTGCGGCACGGTCGGGTGCGAGAAGTCGAGCGAGATAGGCCCCACAGCCGCCACGCCCCAGGCCTGGCACAGGCCGTTCACGTCGAGCACGATGCCGGCCACGATCACCAGCAGCGCGGCCGGCACCGCGCGCCAGCGCGCCAGACCGCGCAGCAGCACGAGCGCCACCAGCGCCATCGCCGCGCCCGCGATGTTCCAGTGCCGCCATTCAGCCGCAAGCCCGGCGACGAGCCTGAAGAAATCGCTGTGCGCCGGATGCACAGCCAGCACCTTCGGCAGCTGCTTGACGACGATGGTGAGCGCCAACCCCAGTGCGAAGCCGCGCAGCACCGGCTTGGCGATCAGGCTCGACACCGCGCCCAGCCGCGCGACGCCCGCGATGACGAAGAACACTCCCGCCAGCAGAACGATGCCCATGCCCATCGCGAGCCGCGTGGCGGTGTCCACACCCGTCACCGACGTGGTGGCCGCGAACAGCACCGCGGCGGAAGAAGAGGTGGCGGAAACGATTGCGAAGCGGCTGCTGCCGAAGAGACCGTAGACCAGCAGGCCCGCGAAGAGTGCGATTACGCCCGCCTGCGGCGGCAGCCCTGCGATGCCCGAATAGGCCACCGCCTCGGGCAACAGCAGGCCCGCGATGGAAACACCCGCCACGATGTCGGCGAAGCCGGGTCGGCGGGCGTTGGCAGTCGGTGTCGGCGAGGTTTCGGTGGCCATGGCAGGCAGGCAAGTGTGCGGTTGCCGCACGATGCTGGCAATGGCTCGCGGACCGGAAGCTGACTCCGCGCAACAGTGCATACTCGCGCGCGCCCGGAAAACCCATATTTCAACGACAAGCAAGGACCCCATGTCAGGACACGGCTTTCACGTGCACGGCCCGCACGACCACGAACTCGAACACGCAACGAACGGCGGCCACGGCCATTCGGAATCGTCAGGAGACCACGAGCATTCCGGCGGAATGAGCAGCACGAGCAAGATCGCGATGTGCACCGCGGTCATCGCCACCTTCGGCGCCATCTTCGCGTACATGGGCGGCGCCACGCAGGCCAACGCCGGCATCTACAAGAACAACGCCGCGATCAAGAAGACCGAAGCCTCCAACCAGTGGAATTACTTCCAGTCGAAGAGCACCAAGCAGGCCCTCGCCGAGTTTGCACGCGACACCGCGACCGACGACGCACGCAAGCAGGGCTGGCAGGCCAAGGTGACGCGCTACGAGCAGGAGAAGACGGAGATCCAGACCGAGGCGAAAAAGCTGGAGGCGGAAGCGAGCAAGTGGGATGCGCAGTCGGATGAGCAGATGCATCAGCATCATCGGTGGGCTCAGGCTACTACTGTGTTGCAGGTTTCCATTGCGTTGGCGGCCATTGCTCTACTGACCAAGAACAAGTGGTTGGAGAGGGCGATGTTTGGGGTGGCTGTGGCGGGGTTGGCTGTGGGTGGGTTGGCGGCGGTGCACGTATAGGTAGGGCAGCGTGGGCCGAATGTATGTGCCTACGCTGAATGATGTGGGCGGCGGAATTCGGTTCTGCATGCCATCAGGCTGTCGTTGTCGGTGTGCAGGCTCTCAGCTAGGCTGAAAAAGCTTGTACAGAGTGTGCGTCGCGACGGCATGCGTCACTTGAGGGATTAGTCAGCTGCTAAAAAGATGCTGATCTTTGCAGGCGATGGGCATTTGGTCTGAGCTATTCAGGTACATAACCGAGAAAGCATGAGGGAGAGTGCGATGAGGGAGGGAAAGAGGTCTTTGCATGCATGGCTTTCATCGAGTCGTCACGCGCATCGTGTGTTCGGGTGGCTATGCAAGGCGGCAATGATCCTTTTTGTGCCGTTTTTTTTCTGCTGGCCATCTCTTGCTTCGGCTTACGTGCCTTACGAGGTGGGATACCGTCTCGATATAGGGGTGTGGCACCCGCTGTCGGAATCACCAGAGCAAGCTTGCGAGGTTGGATCTAAGGCTTGGCTCGGAGATCCTTCTCGCTACCTGTCATCAAGCGTCGGATCCGACGCGAGATGTTCGTTGCGGTACACCATGACAAATGGCATCGAAAACACGATGACGTTTATCGTTTCGGCAGTTTCTAATGGCCAGTGTTCCAGCAACAGCGTAGAGGAACAAGCCCCCAGCGGCGGGATGGCATGCCAATGTAGGCCCGGTTTTTTGGAGAATGCCGGCGCTACGGCCTGCGAAGCTGCTGCCCCCGAGCCTAAACAGTTAGCCGGTCCATTGTGCAAGGCGCCTATTGCCGGTATATGGACGCCATTTCCCATCGCGCTAGCGTCTGCAGAAAAGTACCGCTCAGAACTTGACTGGGCCGATTCGGGTCCAGCGCCTCTAACTCTGATCCGTACCTATCGCAGCAATTGGGGAAATGACACCTCACGGCCCAATAGCGAGTTGGGTCGAGTGTGGACCCACAACCATGCCATCCACCTCAAGCTGACCCCCGTTAACTCGCCGAGCACGGCCACAATCACCAGCCCCGAAGGCTACCTGCGCAGCTTCATCAAGGCGGCAGGGACCTCGACTTGGAGCGCCGCCAACGGTGCCGATACTCTGACCGAAGCTGGGGGCGTCTGGTTCTATAAGCGTGCTGACGACGACTCCGTCACGGCCTTCACTGCCGACGGCAAGCCTCAGACCACGACTGAGCGAAACGGCTTTGTCACCACCTATGGCTATGACGGTGCTGGATACCTTGGCACCGTTAGCAATTCCTTTGGGCGCTCCCTGGTCTTTTCGTATGCCAACGACAAATTGGCTTCCGTCACTACACCCGATGGCCGCGTCATCGGCTACACCTATGATGCTTCAGGTCGTCTGGTCACTGTGGCCTACCCCGATGGCAAGAGTCGGTCCTTTCTCTACGAAAACAGCACCTACCCGCTAGCCCTTACCGGCATCCTCGACGAGGCAGGCGCACGTTGGGGCACGTTCAGCTACGACAGCCAGGGCAGAGCCATCGCCAGTGAACTGGCTGGCGGCGTCTCGCGCTACCAGGCTAGTTACCCTTCCAGCCGCTCGGCGACGGTGGTCGATCCACTCAACACCAGCCGAGGCTACGGCTATAGCATCATCAAGGGCAGGCTGGCCGTGACTGCTGGCAGTCTCCCTTCTGGGGAAGGCGAACCCGATGCGGCCAGTCGTGTGCAAGATGTCAACGGCCTCGTCAGCAGTGAGATCGACTTCTTGGGCTTCCGTACCGACTATGTATGGGACACAGCCCGCCGTCTGCCCACCAGTGTCACTGAAGCCGTTGGCACCGATGCCCGCACGGTCACGACGCAATGGCACGCGACCTTCTCGCTGCCCCTGCTGGTCACCGAGCCCGGTCGCACCACCGCCTACACCTACGACGCCGTCGGCAACGTCCTGACCCGCACGGTCGCGGACACGGTGACCAACAAGGCCCAACTCTGGCAGTGGACCTACAACGCTTCGCAACTGGTCGATACCGCCACCGAGCCCAACGGCGCGGTGACGAGCTACACCTACGACACCCGAGGCAACGTCCTCACCTCCACCAACGCCTTGGGCCATGTGACTCAGTATGGCTACGACCTCGCCAACCGAGTCGTCAGCTCGACAGGCCCCAACGGCCTGGTCACCACCTACACCTACGACCAGCGCGACCGCCTGCTGACCCAGAGCACCGGCGGCCAGACCACGGTTCTCACCTACAAGCCCTACGGCACGGTCGAGACAGTGTCCTTGCCCAGCGGCCTCGTCCTGACCTACGCCTACGACGCGGCCCACCGCCTGACCGGCTGGAGCAACAACCGAGGCGAGTCCGGCACCTACACCCTGGACGGCATGGGCAACCGCACCGCCGAGCAGATCAAGGACAGCGCCGGCAACGTCGCCTGGAGCGTGGCGCGAACCATCAACAACATCAACCGCCTCTCGGGCAGGACCGAAGGCGCGAACCAGAGCAGCACCTTCGGCTACGACGCCAACGGCGAGCTGACCAGTTCGACCAACGGCCTGAACCAGAGCACCAACTACGGCCTGGACAGCCTGCGCCGCGTCAAGAGCGTCACCGACGCAGCCAACGCCAGCGCCACCCTGAAGTACAACGCCCTGGATGCCGTCACCGAGGCCAAGGACTTCAAGGGCGTGGTGACCGCCTATGGCCGCGATGCCCAAGGCAATGCCACCACCGAGAGCAGCGCAGACACGGGAGGCTCCAGCACCCAGTACGACAACCTCGGCCTGCCCAGCCAGGTCACCGATGCGCTGGGCCAGGCGACCACCATCACCCGGGACGCCCTGGGCCGCCCCACCGGGATGGTCTTCGCCGACGGCAAGACCACCACCCTGCGCTACGACCTCACGGCCAACAGCAAGGGGTATCTGTCGGAGATCCTCGACCGCAGCGGCACCACCGAGTACACCCGCGATGCGTTCGGGCGCATCACGCTCAAGAAGCAGACCCTCGCAACAGGCACGAGTACGGGCAGCGTCCAGCAGGTCAGCTACGCCTACAACCCCAACGGCACCCTGGCGAGCATCGGCTATCCCAACGGCGGCACCCTCAGCCACGTCTACGACGCCACGGGCCGCCTCACGGGCCTGAACTGGAACGGCACCCCGCTGGTCAGCGGCATCGCCTGGAACCCGCTGGGCCAGCCCACCACCTGGACCTGGGCCTTCACCACCGGCAGCCCGCAGCTCACGGCCAGCCGCAGCTACAACACCGCAGGCCGACTCACGAGCACCGAGTTCAGCAGCTACGGCTATGACGCCGCAGGCCGCATCACGAGCCTCACGCAGAACCTGAACCTGCCCGGCGACACCGATCCGACCCACAGCACCATCGCCAATGCGAACGTGACCTGGAGCGTGGGCTACAACAGTGTGGGTCGCATCACCAGCTTCAACGCCACGGGCAACACAGCAGGCTTCGGCTACGACGCCAACGGCAACCGATCCAGCAGCACCCGGGTGCTGAACGGCCAGACGACGAGCCGCACCTACACGGTGGGCGCCAGCAGCAACCAGCTCACGGGCTTCACCCAGAGCATCAACGGAGCGAGCAACACCAGCGTCACCTACGGCTACAACGCCAACGGCGACCTGCTCACCGACGGGCTGCGCAGCTACACCTACGATGCCGAAGGCAGGCTGGCGGCTGCAACGACAGGCGCCACCGATGTGAGCCCGACCACGCGCTACGCGCACAACGCGCTGGGGCAGCGGGTGTTCAAGACGGAGCCGCTGTACCCGCCGAGCCAGGGTGACGAGGCCGACCCGGGCTTCATGGCCAGCCTGATCGCGTTCTTCACGAAGCTCTGGAGCCCGACGACCGCAACAGCTGAGCAGCTGGGCTACGCCTACGTCTACGACGAGCAGGGCACGCTGATCGCGGAGGTGGGCAGCGGGGGCACAGCCAGTGCGGGGCAGAGCCAGTACATCTATCTGCCGACCGCAAATGGGCCGATGCCGATTGCGGCCGTGATCGATGGCGCCACCTACGCCATCCACAGCGATCACCTGAACACCCCGAGGAAGCTGAGCAGCGCGGACGGGCAAGCTGTCTGGCAGTGGGGCTACAGCGCCTTCGGGGAGGACAAGCCCACCACGGCAAGGAACAGGTTCGCCAACACGGAGATCACCCCCAACCCGGGCACTACGAACATCGCGGAGGTGAAGTTCAACCTGCGCTATCCGGGGCAGTACGCGGATGAGGAGTCGGGGCTGAGCTACAACTACTTCCGCAGCTACGACGCCAGGACCGGGCGGTACAGCCAGCCGGACCCGATCGGGCTCGATGGCGGGTGGAATCAGTATTCCTATGCCGAATTGAATCCGTTGCTGTATAGCGACTCGACGGGTTTGACATCGGTGGCAGCGTGTGCCAATCCCGCGAACGCTGCTGCCTGCGCAGCTGCGGGCATTGGCATTGCCGGAGCAGCTGCCGTTGTTGCACCTCCTGCACCTCCAGTCCAGCCAGAGCCGAGCCCGAGCCTTTGGGATAGGTTTATCGACTGGTGTATGGAAAGTCGCGGGCGTGGAGAGCGTGGCGCCACCGGAGGTACTTCAGGGAAGGGGACGAACAACCCCTACAAGCATTGCAGAGATCATCCAACCGACCCGAATAAGATCATTTGCAAAGACCACCAAACGGGCAAGACCAACGAAAAGAAAAAACCTGCTGATTGGCCTACACGTTGAAAGGAGTCATCCATGGATGGGCATAGCAATGAATACACAAGCCTCTTTGATGAGGCCAACGAAGCATGGGATGCAGGCGAAAGGAAAAAAGCCTTTCAACTCTTTTTAGCTGCAGCGCTCAACGGGGAGGAGGATGCATTTAATAGTGTGGGCTACTTTCTCGATCATGGGATTGGCGTCAAGAAGGATCCAGCAGGTGCATATCGGTGGTATCGACGCGCGGCCATGCGAGGTAATCTTGCAGGATGCCTCAATATGGGCGTGTGGTATCGCGACGCCGATAATCTACGCCGCTCGAAGTTCTGGTTTGAGAGGGCATATGCGCAAGGCGATGGGTCAGCAGCATACGAACTCGGAAAGATCTTCCTGCACAAGCGTTCGAGTGCTAGTGCCCAGCGAGCATTGCTGTATCTGACTGCCGCCGCCAAATCCAAATACATCAGCGAAGATGAGCGCGTGGAGGCAAAGAATCTGCTAACCAATATGAAGCGCAAATAGGCGCAGGGGGAATCGGAGTCAGACTTCCGTTAATTTTATGACTTGGGAATATCGAGTAATGAACCGAGGTGGCGAGGTCGCTATCTACGAGGTCTACTACTATGAAGACGGTAGGGTGCAGGGTCACAGCGCGGAACCAACTTTTCCTGCGGGCGAAACCGTTGAAGAGCTACGAGCCAACTGCGAGTTGTACCTTGCTGCACTCCGGAAGCCAGTTCTCGAATACAGCAGTTAGCGAGGGTCAGGGTTCGGTCTTGCTCGGTGCCCTAGATTTTCAATGAACAGAGAAGGCCGCTTGTTACTTTGGCCGCTCAGACTGGGGTTGGCGGGCAGCGTTGCTTGTGGCCGCGTGGCTGATACGGCATGGTGTAAAAGTTCTTCAGAGATGGTTCTCCAATGAGCCTCGGATTGTTGATTCCCTCGTGGACTTGAGAAAAGTTCAATCGCTCCCCAAGAGCAGTTGGTTGTACCGTCCATAAGGGGAAAAATAACCTTTACTCGCCTCCGAAATGAAGAGAGTTGTTGTTGCCCTTGTGTCTTTAACCATCTTGGTGGCCGTACTTCTAGTCATCGCCTCCGAAACATATATCTTGGTTGCGGATGGCCCTCTTTACCCGAGGAGAACTCTGGGCGAGCCAGATTCGAAGGCGAACGTAATAGCGCAAGTTCGTGCCGGGCAGGAGTTGAAAGTCACAGGGTGCGTCGACTACAAGAGTGACATCGCGGTTCAGGTGCGCCTGGATGAGCAAATTGGCTACATAAGTGATGGCGACTTTCACCTGATGAGGTTGCCATGGCGAGTCAGATTCGCCTCCTTAGACCTTGACTCGGTCGTTTGGTCTTGCCACGGCTTCTTCAACAACAGAAAAACTGAGGGCTGAAGATGTCACATGAAAATGCAGGGTCAGGATCTCGTCTCTTCTGCAAGGCGAGCTTGGCGAGTCCATACATCGTGCGCGAGGTCCCACAGAGTCAGCATCTCAAATGAACCATTTGCTTCTCCCGAGAAGTATCACCACCAACAGGCAAGAGGAAGCGCCAGACATGAGCCTCGGGGGCTGCTTCTATGACCATCTTCGATCGAATGAAGGGGAGTTGATCGGCGTCCGATACTGGTTGATTGAGTCTGTGAAATTCGAGGAGCACCCGGTTTACTCCCAGTTTCTCGGTGATGGGCGATTCGCTTTCGACCAAGCTGGCAACTACGTGGATATCGTTTTTGATGAACGCAGTATGGCGTTTCTTCGGAAGGGGGCGATCACGGTTGAGACCGTACAGGATTTCGGTGGAGAGCGTGTTGTGAAGTGCGGCGAGCAGTTCGGCATAGCTCTTGCAATTTCAGATGATTGGCAATGAGCCAGCAAGAATCGGGCAACCCCGTAGGAGATGCGTGCTACTACTACAGCATTCGACTGCTGATAAGAAATACGCCCATACCTTCGACATGACCGATTTTTCCCTTCATTTCCCAACCGGCCTTGCCGAGCCGACCTTGGACGACAACGTCGACGTCCATATCAAACTGCGAGACGGCCGCGCATTTGCCGTGACCTTCTTCACCGTCTCCAATCTGACAACACTCATGGCTCGCTGGGGACGGACCGGGGAGTGCGCGCACGGCCTGTATGTCTGTGCGACGAACATGATCGTGGTGCAGGAAATCTCGCAAGCGGTGATAAGAAGAGTCGCCCAGGATCTTGTCGAGACTAGGCAGATCGAGTCAGTGGGCCATCTGATTCATTCGGCCGAGCATGTTGAGTCGACGGGAAGCGAAATGAATGACTGATGTCTTTCTTGTTCACCATGTCCATCAACTTCCTGATGCGGAGGAAGACGTCAAGCTGCTGGGTGTCTTTTCATCCGAGGCAAGGGCAGTGCTTGCGATTGACCGCGCCCGCAATCTGACAGGCTTCTCGGAGGCGCTCGATGGTTTCAGTGTCGACAAGTATCAGGTCGACAAGAGCGCGTGGACCGAAGGCTTCTTGACTTGGGGTCAAGCCGAAGACAAAGGGAATGGGTGAGTTGCGAAGAAAGAGTGTTCATCGCGTACCGCTTTCGCTCAAGGCAGCACGCAACGACTGAAGCGCAGAGTCAGCCGTTTCGATCCGCCGCTTCAACTCCTCGTTGACCACTCGCACCAGCGCTCCGAGTTCGGTGCGAGTCGGATAAATCTCTTCCGTATCGTTCACGTTCTGCGAAACGATGAGCTTTTCCAAGCCTGCATATGCACGTTGCAGCTCGTGCAGGTTGTCGATGTCATCGCATGCCTGCAGTGCAAGCGACTCAACGCTGGCGGCTTCGGGTGATTCGGGAAATTGGGAGACGCGCGCGGACGCGCGAGCGGATACAGCCATGAATGGCCTCCAAGGGGTTCGGTTTGCTACAACCGCCGCACCCAACGCCAATTGGAGGCGGCAGCTCGAACAGGTTGGCGTACCGGGAACCCGCTTGCGCGAACCGGCGAGCCTTGCGGCTCCCTGTCCGAGCCGCCAAAACTGGAGGCACGAACGACGAAAGCCGCAGGGTCTCTGCGGAGAATCTGCGGCTTGCGTCGCAGCGGGTTACTCGGGACGCCAATCCCGATCACGCCTCTTTTTGACGTGACGGCCGCAGTATAGCCACGCAACAATTCAGCCCCTTCGGGTCATAGCGCGCAACGGCCTTGTGCCCATCGAGGTCTTCCAGCAGCTGCAGTCCGGTGCCCCGCAGCGTCGCTTCCAGTTCCGCAGGATCGAACCCGGACAGGAACACTTCACCCGCAGCCGCCACGTCCTCGCGCAACTTGCGAAAGGCTTCGTTGCTCGCGTCCGCGCGGCAATGTCACGCAGCGCCGCCAGGTCGGTTTCGTCAGGTGCCCGCATGCCCGCAGGCACGAAATGCTCGTGCGCTACCGACCAGCTTCACCGACCAAGCTGCGCCCGCGCAAGCTTTCCCAACCGCCGCACACCGGCATCGATCCGCTCCGTCCACGCATGCCCCGCACTCAGCCGCAGGCAGTTGCGAAAGCGCCGGCTTGCAGAGAACACATCGCCAGGCGCAAAGCAGATGCCGTGCTCCAGCGCTTCCTCGAACAGCGCGCGCGAATCGAATTGCTTCGGGAGCTCGAGCCAGAGCATGAAGCCGCCGGCAGGCCTGCTCACTTTGGTCTCAGGC
Source organism: Variovorax gossypii (assembly GCF_003965815.1). GTDB lineage: Bacteria > Pseudomonadota > Gammaproteobacteria > Burkholderiales > Burkholderiaceae_C > Variovorax > Variovorax gossypii. The sequence goes on from NZ_RXOE01000002.1 coordinate 838,913, forward strand.
GGAAAGCTGGCCTCTATCGCGCGCACCATGCGCGTAAGGTTTTCTTCGAGAACGCGCCGGACCCTGCGCAGATGAATGTCATAGGCGTTGCTCGCCAGAAACTCCGCGACCGCGACCTGCGGCAGGACCGGGCTGCAAAGACTGAATGCCAGCTTGCGTGCCAACACCTGCTGCGAATAGGCGCCCGGCACGATCCAGCCGACGCGGTATCCCGGCGCGAGGCTCTTCGAGAAGGAGCTGCAGTAGATGACCTTGCCCGCACCTTGAGCGAGCGCGATGAAGGGCTTGGGCCGATCGCGGCCGAAGTGGATGTCGCCGTAGACGTCGTCTTCGATCAGGGGAATGGAATGCTCCGACAGCAGCCCGAGCAGCGAGCGCTTGTCGGCTTCGGCCATCGCCGACCCCAGCGGATTGTTGAAGCTCGAAGACAGCACGCATGCCGCCACCGGCTCTTTGCCCAGCAGCCGTGCCAGTGCCGCGATGTCGACGCCGCGGGCCGGGTCCGTCGGCAGTTCCAGTGCCTTCAGGCCCAGAACCTCGAGGGTGTGCAGAAGCCCGAAATAGGTGGGCGACTCGACGGCTATCGTGTCGCCCGGTTTGGCCACGGCGCTAAGTGCGAGCGTCAGCGCTTCGGTGCAGCCGCTGGTGATGAGCACGTCTTCCGGCGAAAGCGCATGCCCCATGCGCATCGACCGTTTCGCGATCTCGCGGCGCAAACCGGGCTCGCCGCGCGGCGGGCTGTAGACGTTGTGGCGCGAGCCGTGCTGGCGCGCCAGGCGTGCGAGGGTGAAGTCGAGCCGCTTCGACTGCAGCAGGCCCACGTCGGGCACGGCGCATCCGAGCGGAACGAGCGACATGTTCGAGGCATGCTCGAGCAGGGTCGCGACAACGCCGCTGATCGAAACGGTCGATGCCTTCGCGCGAGGCCGTGAAGTGGAGGGCAATGCGAATGCAGCATGGCGCGCATTCGATACGTAGAAGCCCGACTGCGGCCTTGCGACAAGAATCCCCTGGTCCTCGAGCATGCGATAGGCCTGCAGCGCGGTCGCGATGCTGATCCGGTGCTGCTCGCTGATGGCGCGCACGGACGGAACTCGCATTCCCGCGGAAAGCGTGCCCTTGTCGATCATGTCGACGACGAGGTCGGCCAGCTGTTCGTATCGGTAGGGGGCGTGCACGTCCATGGTTGCGTTCAGCGTGATGACGAGCGCGATTGTCGATCGCGGGAGTGCGAATCGACAAGCAAACTGTGATGGTCGAAAAAGCGCAAAACTGTGGCTGTTGCGGTTGCTCTTCGCTCTATACGATTCTTCCGTTCCAGCATTGACAACGGATTCGAGGCGAAAGAATGGCAGCTGTTCAAGAGAGTCTTTCCGATGGGCGGCAAGCCAGCCTGCGCGAGGCGTTTTCCTCCTCCTCCTCTTCCTCCACCTCTTCTTCTGCGTGGCGTGGAAGGTTTCCTTACAACGAGATCATTTCCCTTCTCGATGTGAACCGCCCGTTCAATCTGGCGGAAAGCACGTCGCAGGACCTGAGCCTCGGCGAGCTGCTCGATCTCCCGGGCCTGGAGAGCATTCGCGACCTGAAGCTCGGCTATGGCACGTCTGCCGGCGCGCTCGCCCTGCGTCGGGAGATCGCGGAGGCATGCGGTGTCCCGGCGGAGCACGTCATCACGACCCAGGGTACGGCGCTGGGGCTTTTCCTGCTCGCATTCGAGGTCTGCCGTGCCGGCGACGAGGCGGTCCTGGCGACGCCATGCTTTCCGCCCAGCCGCGACTGCCTGCTTGGAGCCGGCGTGACCGTTCGCGAAGTGAAGCTTTCGTTCGAGAGCGGCTACCGGCTCGACCTGGGCCGGATCGAGGAGAGCCTTACCTCGAAGACGAAGCTGGTGAGCATCGCTTCGCCCCAGAACCCGAGCGGCGTGCGAACTTCTCGCGCCGATGTCGAGAAGCTCCTCGGATCGATGGCGCGGCTGTCCCCGGCTGCGCTTCTCTTCATCGACGAGACCTATCGCGAGGCCACCTACGGAGACGGCGCGGTGGTCGAGAGCTTCGCGAGTCTCGATCCACGCATCGTGACCGGCTCGTCCGTTTCGAAGGCGCTCGGTGCGCCCGGGCTGCGGACTGGCTGGCTCACTGTGGCGGACGCCGATCTCAGGTCACGGCTCACCATCGCCAAGATGAACACCGTGATCTCCGGATCGGTCCTCGATGAAACGCTCGCCGCGGCGTTGTTGCGTCACAGGGAGCGCGTGCTCGTGCCGCGCCGCCGGCTTCTTGCCGGTGCGTTGCAGGAGCTTTCGAATTGGTGCCGGGGCGAGCAGGAGCGCATCGAGTGGATAAGGCCGGAGGGCGGAGCACTGTGCTGCCTCAGGCTGCGGGCCGACGTGTTCGACGATGCCGCCGTCTCGCGCTTCTGGCAGCTGCTGCCCGACCACGACCTGCAGCTTGCGTCGGGCAAGTGGTTCGGCGAGAGCGACAGGGTGTTCCGGCTGGGCTTCGGGTATCTGCCTCCCGCGCGCCTGGGGGCTGCGTTGGCCGCTCTTTCGTCGAGCCTCGATGCCGCCGCGGCGTGATCGACATCGACACGAGAGCCGTTTGTTTCCCTTCTGGAAAGTCGAGCAGAGCATGAAAGTACGAATCGCATACATCGAAGAGCCGCCCTTCTACTGGACGGGCCAGGACCAGGCCGCGACCGGGGCAGACATCGAACTGGCCGAGGTGGTGCTTCGGGCGATCGGGGTTTCGGCCATCGAGCACCATCTCACCTCCTTCGGCGAACTCCTGCCCGGTGTGCAGGAGGGGCGATGGGACATGAACGTGCCGATCTTCGTGACGCCCGAGCGGGCTAAGCAGGTCGCGTTCAGCGAGCCGGTCTGGGCGATCGGCGACGGGTTCCTGGTTCCGCGCGGAAACCCGAAGGCGCTTGCAGGCTACAAGGCCGTCGCATCCCGCGGCGATGCCCGGCTGGGCACTGTCGTCGGCACCGTGCAGATCGACTCGGCAAGGTCCGCGGGAGTCGCCGAAGACCGGATCGTGACGTTCAAGGACCAGCCCGCTGCAGTTGCCGCACTGCTGGCGGGGAAGATCGATGCATACGTGAGCACCACGGTCGGCAATCGCGCTCTCGCAGCGATCCACGAGGACCTGGAGGTGGTTGCGAGCGAAGGCAGCGCGGGTGGACGGTTCCCGGTCGGAGCCTTCTCGTTCAACAAGCAGAACCAGCAGCTCGTGCAGGCGGTGAACAGGCAGCTCCGGACGTACCTGGGCACGGCCGACCATCGGGCCAGGATGGCGAAGTACGGCATCGAGGCTGCAGAAATCGACGCCGTGGTCGCAGGCGAGCGTCGGGGAGACGAAGCATGAAAAGAGCCTACAAGGTGGTCGATGTCTTCACCTCCCGGCCCTTCCTGGGCAACCCGGTCGCCGTCGTCCTCGACACGGACGGACTCGATACCGCCCAGATGCAGGCCATCGCAGGCTGGACCAACCTGTCGGAAACGACCTTCGTGCTTCCACCCTCGTCGGACGAGGCCGACTACCGCCTGCGGATATTCACCCCACGCAGCGAGCTTCCCTTTGCCGGTCATCCGACGCTCGGCAGCGCCCACGCGGTCCTCGAGGCCGGACGTGTCGCGCCGCGCCGCAGCGGTCGGTTGATCCAGGAGTGCGGCATCGGCCTTGTCGAGCTGACTGTCGCGCAAACGGGCGACGAGCGCCGCCTGAGCTTCGCGCTGCCACCGGCAAGGCTGGATGCATTGGACAAGGCAGGCCTGGCGGAGCTGGAGTCGATTCTCGGAAACAGGTTGAAGATCGAACCGGCCGTCGTGAACGTGGGTCCCATCTGGCTCGTCGCGCACATGGAAGATGCGGACAGCGTCATCGGCTTGCAGCCGGATCTTGCAAGGCTGGCCGATCTGGAGCGTCGACTTGGCGTGACGGGCCTGACGGTGTTCGGGCCGCATCGCTCCGGAGATGCCGCGATAGAGGTCCGCACATTCGCTCCTTCGTGTGGCGTCGCGGAAGACCCGGTGTGCGGAAGCGGCAACGGCAGCGTGGCCGCGTTCCTGTGGGCGCGAGGGCTGCTGCCCGCTGATGGGCGGGACTACCTTGCGACCCAGGGGCGCTGTGTCGGCCGCAATGGACGCATAGAGGTGAATGTGGACTCGGGCGGCAGTATCCGTATCGGCGGCTCATGCGTCACATGCGTCGAGGGCTCGCTGGCGAGCTAGAAGGCAAGCAGTCAAACGGACGATTGCCTCAGCCCGCTCAGAGCGGATCCAGCGAGGCATCGTCCACCGGCTGCCGCGCCTGCACGGCATTCCGCGCACGCGCACGCCGCATCAGCAGCCCGATCAGCAGCGCCGCAGCTGCGGAGCCCGCCAGCGCCCCCGAGCCGCTGCGCAAGGCTGTCCACGGTCTCCACGCTGACCTGCTGCGCGTGATGGACCAGTGCGGCCATGTCGGCGCCGCGCACGTTCTGGAGATCTTCCATGCGCACGTTCAGGTCGTGCCCTGCGTTCTGAAAGCGGATCTTCGCGAAGATGCCGTTGGCTATTGCCACCAGCGAGAGCACGCCCAGCGGGCGCAGCAGTGTCTCGACGAGATGGCAGCGGTCGGCGACGGGTGCCGACTCGTACACCTGCGCGACCAGCGCGGGAATCTCGGTTTCGGACACGGGTTCGGGGAATGCGGAGGAGGGAGAGGAGAGGGAGGAGGAGAAGGGTTGCAATGCGTTGGATGCCATGGCGTGTTCTTCCTTTGCGTCGTGCGGCCCGGCGGCACCGGTCGGAGAAAAAGAAGTCGCGACATCGGTTGTTGCTGCCGGAACCCGCATGTTCGTACCGTTGCCGCGGCACTTTGATGAACAAGCCGTAAAGCTGCGTTGAATTTACGAAACCGTCGGTGCGGTAAGCCGCAGGTCAGCTCATGCGCCGTAGATGTGGGCTTGGACATGGAAGAAGCCCCACGGAGGCAGGCTGTTAAACGAAGGCTGTCACAGCGCGTCCGATAGACTTGCGCGGGTGAACTCATCCTCCGAGCCTCCCAGTAGGCCGCTGGCCTGCGCCAGCTTTTCTCCCGCGGCACCAGCCCGCATCTTCTTTCCCATGCCGTCCGATGCGGCCCGCACCATGCCGGGCCGCGCCTGCGCGCGCGACGTTGCACGCTTCTCCGGATCATGATCGAACTGCTCTCCGACCCGGCCGTCTGGCTCGGTCTTCTGACGCTGGTCGTCCTGGAGATCGTGCTGGGCATCGACAACCTGATCTTCATCGCGATCCTCGCGGAGAAGCTGCCGCCGCGCCAGCGCGACAAGGCGCGGCTCATCGGCCTGAGCCTCGCGCTCATCATGCGGCTGGCGCTGCTGTCCATCGTCTCGTGGCTGGTGACGCTGACCACGCCGCTGTTCTCGCTGTGGGGGCAGGGCTTCTCGGGGCGTGACCTGATCCTGCTGGGCGGCGGCCTGTTCCTGCTGTTCAAGGCCACTTCGGAGCTGCACGAGCGGCTCGAAGGAGTGACAGCACGTGTCAGCACCGGCACGGCTGCCTATGCGAGCTTCTCGCTGGTGGTCACGCAGATCGTGGTGCTCGACGCGGTGTTCTCGCTCGACGCGGTGATCACCGCCGTGGGCATGGTCGATCACCTGCCGGTGATGATGGCTGCGGTCGTCATCTCCATCGGCATCATGCTGTGGGCCTCGAAGCCGCTCACCCGTTTCGTGAACGCGCACCCCACGGTGGTGATGCTGTGCCTTAGCTTCCTGCTGATGATCGGCCTGAGCCTCGTGGCCGAGGGCCTGGGCTTCCACATTCCCAAGGGCTACCTGTACGGTGCCATCGGCTTCTCCGTGATGATCGAGGCGCTGAACCAGTGGGCGCGGCGCAACGAGCTGAAGCACGAGGCGCGCCGTCCGCTGCGCGAGCGCACGGCCGAGTCCGTGCTGCGCTTGCTCGGCGGCAGGGCGCCCGGCGAGCCCGTGCTGGTCGGCGTGGGCGCGGCCGACACGGCGCCGGAAGAAGCGGAACAACCGGCATTCGCTCTCGAAGAGCGCAACATGGTGAGCGGCGTGCTCACGCTGGCCGAGCGCACGGTGCGTTCGGTGATGACGCCACGCGCCGACATCTCGTGGGTGGACCTCAACGACGCCCCCGAGGCGGTGCGCGAGCAGCTGCTCGATACGCCGCACGGCATCTTCCCCGTGTGCCGCGGCTCGCTCGACGAGGTGGTGGGCGTGGCACGCGCCAAGGACCTGCTGGGCCAGCTGCTGCGCCACGGCAGGATCGACGAGAGCTCCGGCCTGCGCGCGCCGATCTACGTGCCCGAGTCGACCACCGCGATCCGGCTCATCGACACGCTGCGCGGCGCGCGCGGCCAGCTCGCATTGGTCAGCGACGAGCACGGCACGCTCACGGGCGTGGTGACGCCCATCGACGTGCTGGAGGCCATCGCGGGCGAGTTCCCCGACGAGGACGAGACGCTCGAGATCCTGCAGACCGCGCCCGATGCCTGGACCGTGTCCGGCAGCGCCGACCTGCACCTGCTGGAGCAGGCGCTGCAGACGCACGGCCTGGTGGGAGACGACGACAGTTACACCTCGGTCGCCGGCCTGCTGCTGGCGCGCTTCGGCGGCTTGCCCCCGCGCGATGCCCGCTGGACGCATGACGGGTACGATTTCGTGGTGACCGAGGTCGATGCGCAGCGCATCCGCACGGTCGCCGTCCGCCGGCTGCCCGTGGACGAACCCGAAACCTGACATCCGCTCCTTACCATGACCGCATCGCATCGCCAACCCGTCGCGCTGACCAAGGCCTACCGCCTGCTGAACCACGGCCCCACCGTGCTCGTGAGCGCCTCGCACGGCGGCAGGCGCAACATCATGGCCGCGGCCTGGGCGATGCCGCTGGACTTCGATCCGCCCAAGGTGGCGGTGGTGCTCGACAAGAGCACCTGGACGCGCGAGCTGCTCGAAGGCGCCGGCTCTTTCGCGCTGCAGGTGCCGGTGCGCGCGCAGCTCGACCTGACCGAGGCGCTGGGCAACAGCTCCGGCCGCGAGATCGTCGAGAAGTCGGGGCAGGACAAGTTCGCCGCCTACGGCCTCTCGACCTTCGCGGGCACGGCCACCGACGCGCCCCTGCTCGAAGGCTGCGCCGCCTGGCTCGAATGCCGGCTGCTGCCCGAGCCCGCCATCCAGCAGCGCTACGACCTGTTCCTGGGCGAGGTGATCGCCGCGCAGGCCGACGAGCGCGTGTTCTCCAACGGGCGCTGGCATTTCGACGGACACGACGAGCTGCGCACGCTGCACCACGTGGCGGGCGGGCACTTCATCATCGATGGCGAGGCGGTCGACGCGCGCCCCTTGCCTCGCTAGCTGACCCGGTTCAGGCCGAACTGCCGCCGCGTGCCGCGCGAGGCACCAGCATCGCGCGCAGCACCAGCGTGCCGAATGCGGCGGCGGCCAGCGCGAGCAGCGCGATCCACAGCAGGCGCGACGGCGATGCCGCATCGAGCCAGTCGGCCAGCAGCAGCGTGGTGGTGTTGTAGGCAGCGTGCAGCGCGATGCACGGAATGAGCGAGCGCGTACGTTCGTAGAGCCAGCCGAGCACCGTGCCCATCACGAGGCCGACCACGAACTGGTAGATGTTCATGTGCGCCGCGCCGAAGAGCAGCGCCGACATGAAGATCGCCTGCCATCGCGGATAGCGCTGCAGGAAGCCGCGCAGCACGATGCCGCGGAACAGCATCTCCTCGAGCAGCGGCGCCATGACGCACACCGCGAGCACGGCGGCGACGCTGCCGTCGGCCATGCGGCTGAACATGGCTTCTTCCCATGCCGAGGGCGGCAGGATGCGCATCATCAGGTTGAGCGCCGAGGTGATCGTCAGCAGCAGCGCGGGCACGAGCAGCAGCGCCGGCGGCACCACCAGCATCAGCGTCGCGCCGGCAGAGGCCCGCGACTGATGGAAGAGCTCGCGGTAGGTGAGCTTCTGCGAGTGCATCAGCACCGCGAACACGCAGCCGTTGCCCAGCACGGCCGCGAGCACGCCGATCTGCATGCTGCTGAGGTCGAGCCATCCGTTGGCGTCGCGCAGCGCGGCGCCGATGACGAGCTCGACCAGGAACAGCGCCACGAACAAGAGGACGGCCTGCGTCGCCGAGGGAAAGGCGGCGCTTTTCGGGGAAGGCATGGGACGGGCGGGAGGGCGCGGAAGGAGGGTGGCGCGGATGTTACGCGACCGGCTGCATCAGGTCGGCTCGACCGCTGCGGCGGTGCTGCGCGCCTGCGCCGCCGGCCGCGTGTAGCGCCACGCGATCAGCACGCCGATGCCCAGGAACACCGCGGCAATGAAGAACGGCGCGCCCGGCAACTGCACTGGCGAGCCAGCGTCGATGAAGTAGCCGAAGCTGCCCGCGAACATCGCGGGCCCGACGATGCCGGCCACCGACACGAGGCTCGTCAGCGCGCCCTGCACCCGGCCCTGCTCGGCGGGCTCGACCTGCCGGGTGACGAGGGCCTGCGCCGCCGGTGCGGCGAAGGTCAGCAGCGTGCCGAAGGGAAGCGCGACCAGGAAGATCCAGGCCACGTCGGCAAAGCCGTAGATCACGAAGCCGAGCACGCCGCAGCCGAGCCCGAACAGCAGGGCGCTTCGCTCGCCGAAGCGCTTCACGCCCGGCCCGATCAGCAGCACGTTGATCAGTACGCTGAGCACGCCCACGAGGCCGAGCACCCAGCCCACGGTGTCTTCCTTCCAGCCGAACTGCCGGTCGGCGAACAGCACGAACACGCTCGGGTACACGTACTGCGCGAGGTTCATGAGGAAGATCACCGCCGCGAGGCCGAACACCTGCGGATAGCGCTTCAGCAGCACCAGCGAGCCTATCGGGTTGGCGTGCGACCAGTCGAACCGGGGGCTGCGCCGCTCAGGCGGCAGCGACTCGGGCAGCACGAACCATCCGTAGCAGACGTTGAGCATCGTCAGGCCGGCCGCGAACCAGAACGGCAGGCGCGGATCGATGTGGCTCAGCTGCCCGCCGAGCACCGGCCCGAGCACCAGGCCCGCGCCGAACGCCGCGCCCACGATGCCGTAGCTTTTGGCGCGCTCTTCCGGCGTCGTCACGTCGGCGATGTAGGCATTGGCCGCTGTGAGGCTGGCCGAGAACACGCCCGACACCACCCGGCCGATGAAGAGCCACGGCAGGCTGTCGGCCAGGGCCATGAACACGAAGTCGATGGCCAGCCCGAGGCACGACAGCAGGATCACCGGCCGCCGCCCGAAACGATCGGACAGGACGCCCTGGATGGGCGAGCAGATGAACTGGATCACCGCGAATGCCGTGCCGAACAACGCGATCCAGTACGCCGCCGTCGCGGTGCTGCCGCCGGCGAGGCGCTCCACCAGGTGCGGCAGGCCGGGAAGAATCAGCCCGAACGCCAGGAAGTCGATCAGGACGGTGACGAAGATGAAGGCGAGCGCGGCGCGGCGTGCTCGTGGTGCTTGAAGGGGCGAGTTCATCGCGGGGTCGTTCGGGCCCGTTGCTCAGCCGTTGTTGCGGCTCAGGTACTCGCCCACGCGGGGACGCGCCTCGCGGATGCCTCCCAGCCGGCCGAGCAGGCCGTCGAGCACGCCGAACATCAGCGCGAGGCTCTTGCGCAGGCGGTCGCGCTCGAAGATCAGCATGGGAAGGATCTGCTTCAGCGTATAGACGTTGATGAACAGGATCGCGGGGAAGGCACGCACATGAGCGAGCGAGAGATCGAGCGCGTTGCGCGTCAGGTAGTAGCGCCGCGCGGCCGGGTAGTTGATGACGTAGATCTTCCAGCCGAACAGCGACCGGGCCTGGAGGTCGCCGATCTGGTGCCGCAGCACGACGGCCGGATTCAGGTAGAGCGGCACTTCGCCGCGCAGCGCGCGCATGCAGTAGTCGGTGTCGACGTGGTCGATCACGTAGCGTTCGTCGAAGCGGCCGATTTGGGTCCACGCAGCGCGCGAAATCAGCGAGCCCGAAGAGATCATGAAGGCGCAGCGGACCAGCGGCTCGGTGAATGGCTTGCGCAGATCGAACTGGTAGACGCGCTTGCCCTCGAGGCCGAATTGCGGAATGAGCGCATCGAGGTTGGTGTCGTACACGAGCGGGCCGATCAGGAAGGCTGCTCCTTCATCTCGTTCGCCGGCTATCGCCGCTGCCTTGCACATGTCGTCGAAGTAGCCGGGCGGCAGCACCGAATCCTGGTCGAGCAGGAAGAAGAGTTCGGCGCGTTGCGCTTCGAGTTCGGCGATGCCGCAATTGAACGCTCCCGCGATGCCGCCGCGGTTGCCGTTGTGCAGCACGGTGATGCCCGGGCCGGCGAGCGCGCCGTGCCAATTGCCTGCTTCGGGTGTGTTGTCGACCACGCAGAGGCGCGGGCACGATTGCGCGAGCGTACGGAGATTGGCCAGCTGCCCGTCGGTGGGGAAGTACGTGACGACGACTGCACCGAACGACAAGGACACCGCGTTTCTCCGGGGAGTGAAGGCTGGGCGTGAGCCTGAACCGACGGCGATTCTAAGCACCGCTACCTGCGTGAAAGAGCGGCTTCAGTAGGGTTTCGGCCCTTGTTCTTGTCCTTGTTGATACGGAAGTGTGAACCCGTGCTGCCCGTGCTTTCCGGCGCTATAGCGAATTCGTATCCATTCGGCGGATATTGCAGGCTGCTAACAGGTCATGAAATTTTTTGATGAGGTTTTCATCGAGCCTGCCGCAGGGTTTGCGACAGCGGCGCAAGCTCGATCCTCCCACTCCCGCCGGCCGCCGCGAGTTGCAACCCGAGCAGCGCCGTGTACTCGCGCTGCCGCGCGCTGCCGTGCGGATCGCCGGACACGATGCCGGTTGAGGGGTGGCACATGAGCACGTCGCCGGTGCGGCAGGCCGACAGCCAGTCCGACAGGCGCTGCTCGTGCTGCTCCATGTCCCCGGAGAAGTCGTAGACCCCCAGGAGCCGGCTGCTGGTGGGAATGCCGCGCTTCGCGGCCAATGCGTTCAGCCGAGAGCCGCCCAGCGAATGGATGACCCGGACCTTCAGCCGATCGGGGCCGTGGCGCCAGCCCGGCGCCGTGCTGCGTATCCACGGCGGCGCGTCCGCATAGCGCCGCACGATCTCTTCCACCAGCAGCTCGCGCACCACCGGGAACTGGTGCACGTGCCGGTGCCCGTCCACGAAGACGGGCGCACGGCCCATGGCGTCCTCGAAGCGTGTCAGCTGGTCGCGTATGTCGGCTTGCAGGCCGGGTGCGAACACCGTGCGCGTGTAGGTCCGCGCGAGCAGTCCGCCCAGTCCGGGCTCGGGGGCGCCGGCACGAGCGGGCCGGGTGAGGTCCAGATGCAGGCCGGCGTCGAACTGTGCAGGGTCGAGGCGCCTGAGCATCCTCGCGCCGGCCAGCCAGGCTTCGCGGCGCACCATGCCGCCGGTCGCGGAGATCTTTCCCTGTTCGGCGAGATCGAGGACGGCCGAGTTGATGCCCGCGCTCATGCCGAAGTCATCGGCGCAGATGCAGAGGTAGCGAGGCGGCTCACTCATCGCCGTGCGTTCCCGGGGACTGTGCCGAAGCGGGTGCCGGCGCGAGCGGTGCATCCAGGCAGTGCGGATCGCCGGTGGGGCTGCCCGCGAAGCGCCAGGCGGCGAGGCCGTCGTTCACCGCCACCAGTTGCGCACGGAAGAGCCAGGGGTTCGCGAGCTGCGCCGTGTTCGAACCGACCAGCCAGGTGGTGCGGGGCACGCACAGCGTGTCCGCGAGCTGCGTGCGATCGACCAGCGTGCGCGCGGCGTGCGCCGGGTCGAACCGGGCGGCATCCGAGATCTCCTTGCGCCAGTTGTCGCGCGTGTCGAGGGCGGCGGCCTTCCAGTCGTCCGACACCAGCACCGGTTCGCGCAGGTTCCAGTAGAAGGGGATCTCGTAGTGGTAGCTGTCGAGCATCAGCACCTGGTCACCCGGTGCCACCGCTTGCCCAGCCGGCAGCTTCAGCCGCGTGCCCGGCGGCGAAGCATACATCGCGACGGCGATCACGCAGCCGATGCACACCACGGCCGCGGCCAGCGTGGTCGCGCGCACCCTTGGCAGCAGAGCCTCCAGCGAGCGGCCCGCCAGCACGCGCTGCGCGATCAGGTACGCCAGCGGCGGCAGCGCGGGCAGCACGTAGCCGACGAGCTTGGAGCGCGGCAGCGAGAAGAACACCACGATCACCGCGAGCCAGATCCACATCAGCCGGTCGATGTCGGGCTGGCGGTGCCGCGCGGAGTCGTCCGCCCCGCGAGGCACGAACACCCATGCGAACCATGGCAGCGTGAGACCGGCGAGCACCGGCAGGTAGAACCAGAAGCCATGCTCGTTGTTGAAGCCCGTGGACGCGAAGCGGCGGAAGTGCTGCGTGACGACGAAGTAGTCGAAGAACTCCGGGTACTTCATCTGCATGGCGACGAACCACGGGCCGGCCACGATCAGCAGGACGGCCCAGCCCGGCAGCCACAGCGCGAGCCGCAGCGCCGCGAGCCTGCGCGTTGCCGCGCACCACGCCGCGATCACCAGGGCGGGCAGCACGAGGCCGATCAGCCCCTTGGCCAGCAGCCCGGCCGCGGCGAACAGGTAGGCGCCGGCCAGCAGTGCCCGCCATGGCTCCTCGCGCTCCCTGGCCAGCGCCGCGCCGGCCGCCAGCAGCACCGTGCCCGAGATGCAGCCCGCCACCAGCATGTCGAGGTTCGCGAACTGCGCGCCGAGAAAGAAGAAGGGCGTGGTCACCAGCACCACCGTGGACAGCAGTGCCAGCCGCGCCGTCGACCACCGGCGCAGGAAGAGGAAGAGCGCCGCCGCCGCCGCGCCCCCGCCGAGGATCGAAGGCAGCCGTGCCGCCCACTCGACCGGACCAGTGACCGCCATCGCGGCCGCGCCGATCCAGTAGAAGAGCGGCGGCTTGTGGAAGAAGGGCAGTCCGTCGAGCCGGGGCACCAGCCAGTCGCCCGAGCGCAGCATTGCCAGGGCGACGCCGCCGTAGCGGCCTTCGTCGGGCGCCATCAGCGGGCGGATCCATGCCGTGGCCAGCAGCCAGGTGAGGAGAGCGACGATGAGCCATGACGGTTGAGGGACAGTCCACGATGCGGAGGTCGACCGTTTCATGTCTTCCCGGTCTCGAGTCCCGTGCCGCGTTCGTGGCGAACCACGTACAGCGGGCGTCCCTTGACCTCCTCGTAGATGCGCGCGATGTACTCGCCCACGATGCCGGTGGAGATCATCTGGATGCCGATGAAGAACATCAGGCTCACGACGATGGTGGTCCACCCCGAGACCTCGTTGCCGAACAGCAGGTAGTCGATGGCCACGTAGGCGCCGTAGGCGAATGCCGGCACCGCCAGCATCAGGCCGGCCACGCTGACCGCGCGCAGCGGCCATGTGGTGAAGGCCGTGAGCCCGTCGATGGCCAGCCGCACCAGGCGGCGCGCGTTGAAGGTGCTCTTGCCTTCGGCGCGCGGCGCGGGCGTGTAGGGCAGCGCCACCGCGCGGAAGCCGACCCAGGCGTACAGGCCCTTCATGAAGCGGCTGCGCTCGGGCAGGCTCATGAGCGCGTCGACCACCTTGCGGTCCATCAGCCGGAAGTCGCCCGCGTCCCTGGGCACGGCGAAGCGGTCCGACGCATTGAGCAGGTTGTAGAAGAGCCTGCTGCCGACCTGCTTGAAGCGGCTTTCGTCGCTGCGTTCCCGGCGCACCGCGTACACCACCTCCGCGCCGGCCGCCCACTGCGCGATCATGGTGTGGATGAGCTCGGGCGAGTGCTGCAGGTCACCGTCGAGCAGTACCACCGCATCGCCCGTGGCGGCGGCGAGGCCGGCGGTGAGCGCGGCTTCCTTGCCGAAGTTGCGCGACAGCGAGATGCAGCGAAAGCCCGAGAGTTCGCACCACGCCTCGGCCACGGCGGCAGTGTCGTCGGTGCTGCCGTCGTCCACCACGATGATCTCCCAGCGCATGTGCGTGGCCCAGAGGATGTCCTCCAGCAGCGGCAGCAGGTGCCGCAGGTTCGCCGCCTCGTTGAAACACGGGATCACGCAGGAGATGCTGCGCGCGCCGGCCGGCGGTGCGGACGCCACGGCGGTGTCCGTGAGCGGCGCGGGGGTGTCGGCCTGCGGCAGGCGGATCGGCGGTCGCGAATGCCTGCTGTTGTCGGTCGAAGAGATCATGGAAGCCTCCATGGCGAAGCGGCCGCGTTCGTGTTGTCGCGAGTGCGGCCGGCTGGCGACGTTGGAAAAGAAACGAATCGGTGCGCGAGCCTTTGCGCGACGGCGGCCAGGCCGGCAATCGCGGCTCCGAGCAACAGCCCGGCCGCGATGTCGATGGGGAAATGCACGCCCACGTAGACGCGTGCCCAGCCAGTGGCGGCGGCCAGCACCAGCAGCGGCACGCTCAACCTGCGCAGGCTCGGGCGCAGCAGGAAGGCCAGCGCCACCATGAACATCACGGTCGCGTGCGTGCTCGGCAGCGAACCACGGCCCGCGTGCTCGATGTACGAGGGAGCCAGCCCCAGCATGAAGGGGCGCGGCGTGTTCAGCGAGGTCGCGATCGCATGCGAGACCATCGACGCGAAGCCCGAGAGGGCCGCGACGATGAACAGATAGGCGCGGTCGGCGCGATGCCGCCACAGCGCGTAGACGAGAACGCCAGCGCACAGCCAGGCGCCCCAGAGCGCGAAGGCCGATGCGATGAAAAGCACCCACGGGGTCGGGTGGCTGCCGGCCGTGAGCCATTGGAAGAGCGAGAGGTTCAGCGCATTCATGACGCCACCTTCGGCGGGTTCTGGAAAACAGAGGACGTGCGATGCCGCGCGGCGCAACGGGCGCAGCAATGGAAACCGGACATGTCGGACCTTTCGACAGGGAAGAGAAAGCCCGCTGCGTGACGCAGCAGACCGCCCGACGCGCGAGGCGTCGTGTCTCAGGTGGCGGAAGGCGGGGCGACGGTCGGCGGCAGGCGCCGCCAGGGTTGCGCCGGAGGCGGTGCACCGCCGTGCGGCGGCACGTGTTCGGGCGCTTCGCGCACGATGGGAACGGCGAGCCGTGAGACAGCCACCGCCAGCGGCAGCAGTGCAAGCACCATTGCCATCAACGCACTCAGCGCAAGGTCGAATGCATCGGGGTGATCGATGCTTGCAGGTGCCTGCGCGAACACGGTGGTCTCGCGGTCCGTCGGATGGTCCGCGCGATCGTCGGCTTCGAACTGCGTGGTGTCGCTCGCGCTGCGTACCCGCAGCATCGGCTCGTCTTCCAGCCCGTCGCAGCGGAAATGCACTGCGATGAAGGGCTGCAGAAAAATCAGCAGGATGCCCGCGACGCACCACGCCTTGTGGTGTGCCTCGACAAAACGGCGAACGCGCGCGAGCAGCAACAGCATGAGGGAATGCTAGGAGGCTCGTGTGAACGGAACCTGATCGTGCGGGTCAGCATCCCGCAAGGTTGAAGATGACGCGCGTATGAAAGGGTCTTCGAGGGCGCTCGTCGGTTGCCTGTCCGGAGGCTGACCGTGCCTCGGCTATTCTTCGCCCCCGCGTGCCCGTGGCCTTCAGTGAGCCGGCGCGCCGTTCATCGATGAACGACAGTCAACCCTGTCCTTTGCCAGAGAGAAAGAACCCGCTCCATGTTCCGTACCCTGCTCAAGTCCAAGATCCATCGCGTCGCAGTGACCGACTGCGAACTGCATTACGAAGGCTCTTGCGCCATCGATGAAGACCTGCTCGATGCCGCCAACATGGCCGAGAACGAGCAGGTCCATATCTGGAACATCAACAACGGCGAGCGCTTCGTGACCTACGCGATTCGCGGCGAGCGCGGCAGCGGCATCATCTCGGTGAACGGATCGGCTGCGCGTCGTGCGTCGGTGGGCGACCTGATCATCATCGCCGCGTTCGGACTGGTGCCAGAGGACCAGGTGGCGAACCACGAGCCCAGGCTGGTGTTCGTCGACGATGCCAATCGCATCAAGGAAGAGCGCTCGCATGTTCCGGTGCAGGCGGCTTCCGGCGAGGCCGTCGTCGCCTGACGGGACCGCACCGTCCGGCAACGGCCCGGTGCGCGCCGCGTTTGGCCTTCGCTTACTGCGAGACCGGCTTCAGGTAGATCTCGACGCGGCGGTTCTGCGTGCGCCCGTCTTCGGTGGCGTTGCTCGCCACGGGCTGGGTCTGGCCTCGTCCCTCGGTCGAGAGGCGCGCGCTCTTCACGCCATGGTCGACCAGGTAGGCGCCCACGCTTTGCGCGCGGCGCTGCGACAGCGCCATGTTGTGCTCGGCATTGCCGGTGCTGTCGGTGTGGCCGACCACGCGCGCATTGATGTTGGGCTCCTGCGCGATCGTCTGGGCCACGCCGTCGAGGACGTTGCGGAACGATGGCTTGATGGTGGCGCTGTCGGTGTCGAAGGTCACCTGGCTGGGAATGTTGAGCTTCAGCGAGCCGTCCGGCTGATCGATGATCTGCGTGCCAGTGTCCGCGGTCTGGTTGCTGAGCTTGTTGCGGATGTTGGTCCAGTTGTAGCCGACGCCCGCGCCGACGGCAGCACCGACCGCCGCTCCGATGGCCGTGCTCTTCTTGTCGCGGCCGATGAGGTTGCCCACACCCGCGCCGACTGCCGCGCCGGCACCGGTGCCTACGGCCGTATGGGTTGCTTGCTCGGATGCGCAGCCTGCGAGGAGTGCGGCGGCGATGGCGAGAGAGGTCAGCGTGATCTTCATGTTCTTCCCTTTTCGATGGTTCGGATCCGGATCGGCAGCGCCTGCGATCTCCCGTACTGGCGCTCGATCCGAAGGGAACAACTCGTGCGCACACGCTTGCGCCGACAGCGAAGGCCTCGCAGAAGCCGCGAAGCCTCATCTCTTCCTTGCATACGTGAAATAGGTCTCGCGCCGTACGGCTCGTCACATATCGGGAGAGACATTCGTCAACTGCGTTGCCGCGGAGGCGTTGGTCGCAACATGCACGTGCTTTCGTGCGATTCACAAGGAGCGATCTTGAAGAAGACCCTTTTCCTGCTGGCGGCCAGTTCCGTCTTTGCCGTCTCTGCTTTTGCACAGCAGCCATCCGCTCCCGCGACGACCAGCCCCGCGGCACCGGCTGCTGCAGCACCTGCTGCCGCTGCGCCTGCTCCGGCAGCGACAAAGCCCGCTGCTGCGCCTGCTGCCGCTGCACCCGCGCCGGCAGCGACCAAGCCAGCCGCCGCGCCTGCTGCCGCCGCTCCCGCAGCGGTGCCCACCGCCGGCCAGGTGTGGGTCAACGGCAAGGTCTATCACTGCGCCAACGACAAGTATTTCGGCAAGACCAAGCGCGGCTCGTACATGTCCGAAGCCGATGCGAAGGCCAAGGGCGCGCACGTCGCCCACGGCAAGGCGTGCTGAGCATCGAGGCAACGTGAAAAGTGCCCCTCGCGGGGCGCTGTCTCTCTGGCGCGGCGGAAGGCCTTGCGCCCCCTTGAATGGGGCGAACAGGCCCTAGAACACGAACGGGATGAAGCGCCGCGTGCCGCGCATGTACGCGCGGTAGTCGTCGCCGAAATGCGCGATGCATTCCTGCTCGTCGCGCAGCGCCGTCATGATCAGCAGCACGGTGGCCGCGAGCACCAGCGCCAGCGTGAGCCAGGTGAACTGCTTGAGAAAGGCGCCCCAGGCCAGCAGCAGCAGAGCCGTGTACATGGGGTGGCGGATATAGCGGAAGGCGCCGCTGCTGACGATGGCCGAGGTCTTCTCGAAGCCGTAGAGCGCCGGGTCGTCGCTGCGTGCATCGCTCGGCTTGCCCTGTGCCTTGAGCAGCCGCACCGCGTGTATCGGCAGCCAGATCGACAGCACGAAGAAGAGCGAGGAAATGATCTGCTTCGGCGAGAACGGGTCGTCATGCCACACGGGCAGGTTGACCACGATCAGCACCAGCATGCATTCCCACGCGAAGAAACGGTAGAAGCCGTGCGAGCCCGGCTGGCTCAGGGGGCCGCGCGACACGTACACCAGCGCGGCCGAGCCGGCGACGAGAAGAAAGAGCTGGATCCAGAAGAGCATGGCGGGCGAATTTACACGGCCCGCGGGCTTCAGCCCGAAATAGAGAAGCCGCCGTCTACGGGAATTGCCGTGCCCGTCACGTAGTCGGAGGCGGCGCTGGCGAGGAACACGGCGGTGCCGGCGATGTCGGCCGGCTGACCCCAGCGGCCGGCCGCGGCGCGGGCCGTGACGCGCTCGTAAAGGCCCGGAACCTGGCTGCGGGCGCCGTCGGTCAGCTCGGTCTCGAACCAGCCCGGCAGGATCGCGTTGACCTGGATGTTGTCGGGCGCCCACGAGAGCGCCGTCGACTTGGTGAGCTGCACGATGCCAGCCTTGCTCGCCGCATAGGCCGGTGCGTAGGCTGCGCCGAAGATCGACATCATCGAGCCGATGTTGATGATCTTGCCGCCGCCAGCGGCCTTCAGGTGCGGGTGCGCGGCGCGGCTGCAGAGGAAGGCGCTGGTGAGGTTGGTGTCCATCACCTTGTGCCACTCGTCCAGCGCGAGCTGGTCGACCGGCTTGCGCACCGTGGTGCCGGCGTTGTTGACGAGGATGTCCAGCCGGCCGCAGCGCGCGGCCGCCTCGTCGAACAGCTTCTTCACCGAGACCTCGTCGCTCACGTCGGCCTCGAGCGCGAAGCTGTCGCTGCCCAGTGCCTTCAATGCCTCGACCGCGGCAGCCGACTTCTGCGCGTTGCGCGCGGCCACGATGACGCGCGCGCCGGCCTTTGCAAGCCCTTGGGCCATGCCGAGGCCGATGCCTCCGTTGCCGCCCGTGACGAGCGCGACTTTGCCGGTGAGGTCGAAGAGGGTGAACATCAGGTGGAGAGCGGTTCGGGCTTCTTGGAAACGAGGGTCAGGATATCGTAGCTGGCGACCAGTTCACCGTCCTGGTTCGTCACTTCCACGTCCCATGCCACCACGCCCTGGCCCTGGCCGCTCGCGTCCTTCTTGTTGCGGTCGATCTTGCGCTTGCAGGTCAGGCGTGCCTGGATGGTGTCGCCGATGCCCACGGGCTTGGTGAAGCGCAGCGTGTCGAGACCGTAGTTGGCCAGTACCGGGCCCGGCGAAGGCGATACGAACAGGCCCGCCGCCGCCGACAGCACGAAGTAGCCATGCGCGATGCGCTTGCCGAAGGGCGACTCCTTGGCCGCCACCTCGTCGAAGTGCATGTAGAAATAGTCGCCCGAGATGCCGCCGAAGGCCACGATGTCGGCCTCGCCCACCGTGCGGCGGTGCGTGAGCAGCGAGTCGCCGATGCGCAGGTCCTCGAAGTAGCGGCGGAAGGGGTGCACCTCGCTCTCGCGCACGGCCGCGCCGCGCACGTGTTCGCCGGTGATGGCAGCCAGCATGGTGGGCGAGCCCTGCACGGCGGTGCGCTGCAGGTAGTGCTTCACCGCGCGCAGGCCGCCCAGCTCCTCGCCGCCGCCGGCGCGCCCCGGGCCGCCGTGCTTGAGCTGCGGCAGCGGCGAGCCGTGGCCGGTCGATTCGGCGGCGGCCTCGCGGTCGAGCACCAGCAGGCGGCCGTGCCATGCGGCGGCCGCGGGAATGGCCTTGGCCGCGGTGGCTGGGTCGCGCGTGACCAGCGTGCCGACCAGGCTGCCCCGGCCGCGTGCGGCCAGTGCCAGCGCCTCGTCGATCCCGTCGTAGGGCATCAGCGTGCTGACGGGGCCGAAGGCCTCCACGTCGTGCGCGGCGTCGTGTTCCAGCGGCTTGCGGCTCAGCAGCAGCGTGGGCGCGAAGAAGGCGCCTTCGCCCACGCCGTCGCCCACCGGCGAGAAGCCGTCGCGCTCGCCGTACACAAGCTCCGCGCCTTTCAGCAGCGTGGCGACGCGCTCGGCCACGTCGGCCTGCTGGTCGCGCGAGGCCAGCGCTCCCATTCGCACTTCCTCGCGCGAGGGGTCGCCCACCACGGTCTTGGCCAGCCGCGCGCGCAGGCGCTCGGCCACCGCGTCCAGGTGCTGGCGCGGCACGATCGCGCGGCGGATGGCCGTGCATTTCTGGCCGGCCTTGATGGTCATCTCGCGCGCCACTTCCTTCACGAAGAGATCGAACTCCTCGTCGTCGGGCGTCACGTCGGGCGCGAGGATCGCGCAGTTGAGCGAGTCGGCCTCGGCGTTGAACGGGATCGACTGGCGCACGATGTTCGGATGCACGCGCAGCTTCGCGGCTGTGTCGGCCGAGCCGGTGAAGGTGACCACGTCGGGGCCTTCGAGCCGGTCGAGCAGGTCGCCCGTGCTGCCGATGACCAGTTGCAGCGAGCCCTCGGGCAGGATGCCCGACTGCACGATGAGCCGCACCAGCGCCTCGGTGAGATAGCTGGTGGCAGTGGCCGGCTTGCCGATGCAGGGCATGCCCGCGAGGAAGCTGGGCGCGAACTTCTCGAGCAGGCCCCACACCGGGAAGTTGAAGGCGTCGATGTGCACCGCCACGCCGCCGCGCGGCACCAGGATGTGCGTGCCCGCGAAGCCGCCCTTCTTGCCGAGCGGGAAGGCCGGGCCCTCATGCACCAGGTTGCCCGAGGGCAGCTCGTTGGTGCCGATGCCGGCGTACGCGCTCAGCGTGCCCGCGCCGCCTTCGATGTCGATCCAGCTGTCGGCGCGCGTCGCGCCCGTGTGGGCCGAGATGGCGTAGAGCGTTTCCTTGTTCGCGGCCAGGTACTTGGCCAGCGCCTTCAGGCGTTCGGCGCGCTGCTGGAAGTCGAGCTTCATGAGCGCCGGGATGCCGGTGCGGCGCGCGTAGGCCAGCGCCTCGGCGAAGTCGATGGCCTCGGCGTGCGTCGCGGCCACGGGCTTGCCGTTGACGGCGCTGCGCAGCTGCTGCGCGGCCTGCTGGCCGATCCAGCGGCCGGCGATGTAGCTTTGGAGAGTGGTGGTCATGGTGCGAGTCCTTTGCGTGTTGCTCCTTCCCCCGCTGGGGGAAGGCTGGGATGGGGGCAGCCCCGTCCTCGAAGGCTGCGCGGCGGTGGAGGCCGCTGTGCCCCCACCCCTGCCCTCCCCCCAGCGGGGGAGGGTGAAAGTCAAGTCACTCCTTCTTGCCGATGCCGAGATAGGTGTCGATGATTCGTTGGTCGTGCAGCAGGTCGCGCGCCTTGCCTTCGAGCGCGACGGCGCCCATTTCGAGCACATAGGCACGGTCGGCCACCTGCAGCGCGGCGCGGGCGTTCTGTTCCACCAGCAGCACCGAGACGCCGTGGCTGCGCAGCTGCGACACCACGCGCAGCACCTCGCGCACCACCAGCGGGGCGAGGCCGAGCGAGGGTTCGTCGAGCATCAGCAGGCGCGGGCGTGCCATCAGCGCGCGGCCGATGGCCAGCATCTGGCGTTCGCCGCCGGAGAGCGTGGAGGCCATCTGCGCGCGGCGTTCCTGCAGGCGCGGGAAGATGGCGAAGATCTCGTCCATGCGTGCGCGCTGGTCGCGCTTGCCCTTGCGCCACTGGTAGAAGCCGCCGAGCAGCAGGTTGTCTTCCACCGACATCTCGCCGAACAGCTCGCGCCGTTCGGGCACCAGCGCGACGCCGCGCGACACCATGGTCTCGACGCTGGGACGCGCGACGCGCTCGCCGTCCAGCAGCAGCTGGCCGGTGGAAGGCAGCAGGCCCATGGCCGCGCACAGCAGCGTGGTCTTGCCGGCGCCGTTGGGTCCGATCACGGTGACGATCTCGCCTTCGTTCACCTGCAGGCGCACGCTGTGCACCGCTTCCACGGTGCGGTAGGCGACGCAGAAGCCGTCGAGTTGAAGCAAGGGGTGGCTCATCGTGCGTCTTCCAGCAGTTCGTCGTCGGCGCCGCCGAGGTAGGCCTCGAGCACGCGCGGGTTGGCCTGCACTTCGGCGGGCGTGCCGGTTGCGATGACGGTGCCGAATTCGAGCACCGTGATGCGGTCGGCGAGGTTCATCACGAACTCCATGTCGTGCTCCACCACGAGGATGCCGAGGCCTTCGGCGCGCAGCTGCGCGAGCAGCTCGGACAGCGCGCGCTTCTCGAGATGGCGCAGGCCGGCGGCGGGCTCGTCGAGCAGCAGCACCGACGGTTGCCCGGCGAGCGCGCGGGCGATTTCCACCACGCGCTGCTGGCCGAGCGAGAGCGACGCGGCGGGCGTGTCGGCATGCGCGCCGAGGCCGCAGCGTTCGATCTGGCGACGGGCTTCGGCCATGAGCGCGGCTTCCTCGGCGCGATCCAGACGCAGCATCGCCGCGAGCCAGCCGCGCTTTGCGCGCAGATGAGCGCCGAGCGCGACGTTCTCCACCACGCTGCGCTGCCCCAGCAGGCGCACGTGCTGGAAGGTGCGGCCAAGGCCCAGCGACGCGAAGGCGCGCGAAGGCTTGCCCGACATGGCCTGTCCCACCAGGCGAACCTCGCCCGTGGTCGGGTCGTCCACGCCCGAGATCATGTTGAAGAAGGTGCTCTTGCCGGCGCCGTTCGGGCCGATCAGCGCATGCACCTCGCCGGCCTTCAGTGTCATCGAGATGTCGTTGTTGGCCACCAGGCCGCCGAAGCGCTTGCTCACGCCGTCGGCCTGCAGCAGCAGGGTGCCGGCTGCTGGCACCGCGCGCTGCGCGAGCTGGGCCGTGGTCGATGCGGCGGGGCCGGCACCAGCAGCGCGGGGCACTTCGCGCACCCAGCGGCGAGCGAGCCGCGCGATCGTGGGCCACAGGCCGTCGGCAAAGCGCTGCAGCACGAAGAGCATCAGCAGGCCGAACACCACCACCTCGAAGTTGCCGCTGGTGCCCAGCAGCGCGGGTAGCACGTCCTGCAGCTTTTCCTTGAGCAGGGTGATCAGCGTGGCGCCGAGCACAGCGCCCCAGAGATGGCCCGCGCCGCCGACCACCGCCATGAACAGCATCTCGATGCCGATGTTGAGGTTGAACGGCGTAGGGTTCACGAAGCGCTGCATGTGCGCATAGAGCCAGCCCGAGATGGCCGCGAGCAGGGCCGCCAGCACGAAGAGCTTGATGCGGTGGCGCGCGGTGTCCACGCCCATCGATTCGGCCATCAGCCGGCCGCCCTTGAGCGCGCGGATGGCGCGGCCTTCGCGCGAGTCGAGCAGGTTGTGCATGGCCCACAGCGCGAGCAGCAGCACGGCCCAGATCACAACGCCCAGCATGCGCGGCGTGGCGAAGGAGACGCCCGCCACCACCAGCGGCGGAATGCCGGTGATGCCGGTCTGGCCGCCGAGGAACTCCATGTTGCCGAGCAGGAAGTACAGGCTCAGGCCCCAGGCGATGGTGCACAGAGGCAGGTAGTGGCCCGAGAGCTTGAGCGTGACCGCGCCGAGCGCCCAGGCCAGCGCGAAGGTCAGCACCAACCCCAGCAGCAGGCCGAGCCAGGGCACCAGTGCCGAGCCGGCGATGCCGCCGAGCCAGCCGGCGGCCGTGGGCGAGGTGCAGATCCATGCGGTGGCGTAGGCGCCCATGCCGACGAAGGCGGCCTGGCCGAAGGAGGTCATGCCGCCCACGCCGGTCAGCAGCACCAGGCCCACCGCCACCAGGGCGTACAGGCCGATGTTGCTGAGCACGGAAACGGTGAACTCGGGCAGCCAGCCCCAGGCCAGCGCGAGCGCGACGATGAAGACGAGGGTGAGCACGCGCGGCGTCACGAGCGGACGGCCCTCGGGCGCCGCGTTAGCGGCAGGGGACGCGGAGGTCGATGAAGACGGGTTCATTCCTCGTCCTCCACATGATGACTGTTCAGCGAGCGCCACAGCAGCACAGGAATGATCAGGGTGAAGACCAGCACTTCCTTGTACGCGCTGGCCCAGAAGGAGGAGAAGGCCTCGAGCAGGCCGACCAGCAGCGCGCCGGCGAGCGCCAGCGGATAGCTCGCGAGCCCGCCGACGATGGCGGCCACGAAGCCCTTCAGGCCGATCAGGAAGCCGGTGTCGTAGTAGACCGTGGTGATGGGAGCGATCAGCAGGCCCGAGATGGCGCCGATCACGGCGGCCAGCGCGAAGCTCAGGTCGCCCGAGAGTTCGGTGGGAATGCCCGACAGACGTGCGCCGACGCGGTTGATGGCGGTGGCGCGAAGCGCCTTGCCGATCATCGAGCGGCCGAAGAACCAGAACATCGCGATCACCAGCACCAGCGTGACGCCGACCACCACCAGCGACTGGCCGCTGACCGGAATGCCACCGAGGTCGAGGCGCAGCTCGGAGAACGCGCTGGTGCGCGAGCCCTCGGCGCCGAAGAAGAAGAGGCCCAGGCCGACCAGCACGCCGTGCAGCGCCACGGAAACGATCAGCAGCATCAGCACGCTGGCATCGGCCAGCGGGCGGTAGGCGACGCGGTAGAGCAGCGGGCCCAGCGGCGCGATCAGCACCAGCGTGGTGAGCGACTGCATCGCGAGCGAGGTGGGCTTGAAGCCGAGCACCAGCACGGCGGCGATGGCAGGGAAGGCCACGCACCAGGTCAGCGCCGAGCGCCAGTCGACCATGGCGCCGCGCTTCCAGCGCCAGGCCTCAACCACCAGCACGATCACAGCCAGCGCCAGCAGCAGCCACAGCGTCGAGGGCGCGCGGCCGCCCTGCAGCGCGGCCATCGACAGCGCACCGAAGGCGACGAACTCGCCCTGCGGGATGAAGATCACGCGAGTGACCGAAAACACCAGCACCAGCGCGAGCGCCATCAGTCCGTAGACCGCGCCGTTCACGATGCCGTCCTGCCCGAGCAACAGGGCGATCTGCAAATCCATAAAACAACCTTCGGGCGTCGCCCGTGACTCAGTTCAGGAACACCGAGGAACCGGCTTTGCCGGGCCTCTGGTGTTGCCCCCGGTAGGGGGTGGGAGAAGCGACACGAAGTGCGCGGAGCCTGGGGGCGAGCCTATGGTTGGTATTTCCAGGTGCCGTTTTCGATCTTGACCATCACGCGTGCGCGCTGGTCCAGACCCAGGTGATCGGCGGCGGTCATGTTGAACACGCCGTGCGCGCCCGACACGTCCTTGGTCTGCTCCAGCGCGTCGCGCAGCGCGGCACGGAACTCGGGCGTGCCCGGTTGTGCCTTCTTCAGCGCGGCCGGCACGGCCGAGCTCATCAGCAGGCCGGCGTCCCAGGCGTGCGCGCCGAAGGTCGAGACCGAGCCCTTGCCGTAGGCGGCTTCGTATGCGGCCACATAGGCGAGGGCGGACTTCTTCACCGGGTTGCTGGCGGGCAGCTGGTCGGCCACGAGCACCGGGCCGGCGGGCAGGAAGGTGCCTTCCACGTCCTTGCCGCCCACGCGCAGGAAGTCGGCGTTGGCCACGCCGTGGGTCTGGTACATCTTGCCGGTGTAGCCGCGTTCCTTCAGCGTCTTCTGCGGCAGCGCGGCCGGCGTGCCGGAGCCGGCGACAAGCACCGCGTCGGGCTTGGCGGCCATGATCTTCAGGGCCTGGCCGGTCACCGAGGTGTCGGTGCGGGCATAGCGCTCGTTGGCCACGACCTTGATCTTCTTCAGGTCGGCGGCCTTGGCGAACTCCTGCGACCAGCCTTCGCCGTAGGCGTCGGAGAAGCCGATGAAGGCGACGGTCTTCACGCCGTTGGCGGCCATGTGCTCGGCGATGGCCAGCGACATCATGATGTCGTTCTGCGGCGTCTTGAACACCCACTTCTTCTTGGCGTCCATCGGCTCGATGATGCGGGCCGAGGCGGCCACCGAGATCATCGGCGTCTGCGCTTCGCTGGCCACGTCGATCATGGCCAGCGATGCCGGCGTGGTGGTCGAGCCCAGGATCACGTCGACCTTGTTCTCGGCGATGAGCTTGCGCGTGTTGTTGACGGCCGCGGTGGTGTCGGAGGCGTCGTCCAGCACGATGTAGTTGATCTTCTGCCCGCCGATCGTCTTGGGCATCAGCGAGATGGTGTTCTTCTCGGGGATGCCCAGCGAGGCTGCCGGGCCCGTGGCCGAGATGGTCACTCCGACGTTGACGTCGGCCCAGGCCGCGAGGGCCGAGGCGCAAAGGGCGGCGGTCAGCAGGGGCTTGAAGAATTTCATGGTTGGCTTGTCTCCGGTTGAAATGAAAAGTTGAGGCCTGAAGTATCTCAGCGCTCGTCGAACGACAGCGTGACGCGTTCGGTCAGGGGGTGCGCCTGGCAGGTCAATACGAAACCCGCGGCCACTTCATTCTTGTCGAGCGCGAAGTTTCTTTCCATGCGGACTTCCCCGTCCACGCACTTCGCGCGGCAGGTTCCGCACACGCCCGAGGTGCACGAGAACGGCACCTCGAGACCGGCGGCCGATGCCGCGTCGAGGATGCTCGGCTGCCCTTCGGTGAAGGTGATCTCGCGCTGCAGGCCGTCGCGCACGATGGTGATGCGCGACTGCTTCGCGTCACCGGGCTGGGCCTCGTGCACCACCGCGCCCACCTGCGTGGCCGAGGGCAGCGCGACGCCGAAGCGCTCGATGTGGATGCGGTCTTCCGGCACGCCCGCCGCCAGCAGCGCGGCCTCGGCCTCGTCGTTCATCTGGAAGGGGCCGCACACGTACACGTGGTCGATGTCCGCTGCCGGCACCACGCTTGAGAGGAACTCGCCGATCTTCTCGCGGTTCATCACGCCGAAGCCCAGGGGCGAATCGGTGTGCTCGTCGGAGAACACGTGCTGCAGCACGAGGCGCGTCATGTAGCGGTTCTTCAGGTCCTCGATTTCTTCCTTGAACATCGTGGACTGCAGCTGGCGGTTGCCGTAGATCAGCGTGAAGCGGCTGTGCGGCTCGCGCGCCAGCACCGTCTTCATGATCGACAGGATGGGCGTGATGCCGCTGCCGCCCGCGATGCCGACGTGGCGGCGCGCCGATGCCGGCTCGATGGGCACGAAGAAGCGGCCCTGCGGCGCCATCACCTGCAGGGTGTCGCCGGGCTTGAGGCTCGCGTTGATCCAGTTGGAGAACACGCCGCCGCGCACCTTGCGCACGCCGACGCGCAGCTCGCCGTCGTCGAGGCCGGCGCAGATCGAATAGGAGCGGCGCAGGTCCTGGCCGTCGATGTCGTGGCGCAGCGTGAGGTACTGGCCCTGCGTGAAGCCGAAGACCTGCTGCAGGTCGGCCGGCACCTCGAAGGAGACGATGACGGCCTCGTGCGTGTCGGGCTCGATGGCCTTCACGCGCAAGGGGTGGAAGAGGGTGCTCATGCCAGGTGCTCCGGATTGCCAAGCGTTTTTCCAGGGTTGCCGTGGAGCCGGCTTTGCCGGGCCACTGGCAACGCCCCCTTGAGGGGGGAGGAGAAGCGACACGAAGTGCGCGAAGCCTGGGGGTGTTTCTTCATATGGGCTTGAAATGTTCGAAGGGCTCGCGGCAGGCCATGCAGCGGTACAGGGCCTTGCAGGCGGTGGAGCCGAATGCGGAGAGGCGCTCGGTGCGCTCGCTTGCGCAGCGCGGGCAGGCGATGCGTTCGCCGGCGATGCGGCCGAAGAGCTTGATCGGCATGGCGGTGTTGGCCGCGACTTCGGGCGTGAGGTGAGCGGGCGGCGCGATGCCGTAGGCCTTGAGCTTGGCTCTGCCTTCGTCGCTGATCCAGTCGCTGGTCCAGGCGGGCGCGCGGCGCAGGGTGGCGCGTGCGCGGCCGAGGCCGGCCTGCTCGACGGCGGCCAGCACGTCGTGCTCGATGGCCTCGGTGGCGGGGCAGCCGGAGTAGGTCGGCGTGAGAACGATCTCCAGTCCGTCGTCGTGCTCGATCACCTCGCGCACGATGCCGAGGTCGCAGACCGACACGGCCGGCACCTCGGGGTCGGGCACCGTGTTCAGCACGGCCCATGCCGCATCGACGCGCGAGGCCAGGGCGTTCATCACCACACGCCTCCGGGGTAGGAGCGCTGCAGGTGCTGCATCTCCGCGAGGATGTAGCCCATGTGCTCGCTGTGCACGCCGTGCTTGCCGGTGCTGCGGAAGGCGGCTTCCTTCGGCATGGCGAGGCCGGCCGCGTCCAGCACCTGCTGCATCTCGGCGAGCCAGGGTTCGCGCAGTTCGCTCCATGCGGGGCCGAGGCCGCTGGCGCTGGCCGCGGCATCCACCTCATCGCTGAAGAAGAGTTCGGGCATGTAGAGCCACAGCTGCTTCAGCGCCTTCTCGGTGCGGCGGCGCGATTCGTCGGTGCCGTCGCCAAGCCGCACCACCCAGTCGCCCGAGTGCTGCTGGTGGTAGCGCGCTTCCTTCAGCGCCTTGCCGGCGATGGCCGCCACTTCGCTGTCGTTGGACGCCGCGAGGCGCTGCCACAGCAGCTTCAGCAGCGTCGACACCATCGTGTTGCGCACGACGGCGAAGGCGAAGTCGCCGCGCGGCAGTTCTGCGATGGTGAGGTTGAAGTAGTCGCGCTCGTCGCGCAGGTAGGCGAGCTGGTCCTCGTCGTGCTCGCGGCCTTCGCCTTCGAGCTTGCCCGCGTGAGTGAGCAGCGCGCGGGCCTGGCCGACGAGGTCGAGTGCGATGTTGGCCATCGCGATGTCTTCCTCCAGCACGGGCGCGTGGCCGCACCATTCGCCCAGTCGCTGCGCGAGCACCAGGCAGGTGTCGCCGATGCGCAGCAGGTATTGCACGGCGGGCGTGCGGTTCAGTTCGATCGATGCTTGCATGACGTTCCGTCCGCTCACATGTGGTCGACGGACTTGGGCAGCGCGTAGAAGGTCGGGTGGCGGTACACCTTGTCTTCGGCCGGGTCGAAGAACATGTCCTTCTCGCCCGGGTCGCTGGCCACGATCTGGTCGGAGCGCACCACCCAGATGCTGCTGCCTTCCTGGCGGCGGGTGTAGACGTCGCGTGCCATCTGGATGGCCATCTTCGGGTCGGCCGCGTGCAGGCTGCCGCAATGCTTGTGGTCGAGGCCGGCCTTGCTGCGCACGAACACCTCCCACAGAGGCCATTCCTGTTTCGTTTCGGTGCTCATGCTGCTTCCTTGATTGGTTGTTGCTTGTTGGCGTGGGCGAGTGCGGCTTCGCGCACCCATGCGCCGTCTTCCCAGGCGTCGACACGGGCCTGCAGGCGTTCGCGGTTGCAGGGGCCGTCGCCGCCGATCACGCGCCAGAACTCGCTCCAGTCGATGGCGCCGAAGTCGTGCGCCTGGCGCTCCTCGTTCCACTTGAGGTCGGGGTCGGGCAGGGTCACGCCGAGGATGCGGGCCTGCTCCACGGTGGCGTCGACGAACTTCTGGCGCAGCTCGTCGTTGCTGAAGCGCTTGATGCCCCAGCGCATCGACTGCGCGCTGTTGGGCGACTGGTCGTCCGGCGGGCCGAACATCATGATCGAGGGCCACCACCAGCGGTTGACCGCGTCCTGCACCATCGCCTTCTGCGCGTCGGTGCCGTGGGTCATCATGGTCAGCAGCGATTCGTAGCCCTGGCGCTGGTGGAAGCTCTCCTCGCGGCAGATGCGGATCATGGCGCGCGCATACGGCGCGTACGAGCAGCGGCAGATCGGCACCTGGTTCATGATGGCCGCGCCGTCCACCAGCCAGCCGATGGTGCCCATGTCTGCCCAGGTCAGCGTGGGGTAGTTGAAGATCGAGCTGTACTTGGCCTTGCCGCTGTGCAGCGCCTCGAACATCTGGTCGCGCGAAGTGCCCAGCGTTTCGGCGGCTGCATAAAGGTAGAGGCCGTGGCCGCCTTCGTCCTGCACCTTGGCCAGCAGGATGGCCTTGCGCTTGAGCGTGGGCGCGCGGCTGATCCAGTTGCCCTCGGGCAGCATGCCGACGATTTCCGAGTGCGCGTGCTGGCTGATCTGGCGCACCAGCGTCTTGCGGTAGTGCTCGGGCATCCAGTCTTTCGCCTCGATGAAGTCGCCGGCGTCGATGTGGGCGTCGAAGCGCTCCTCGAGCTGCATCTCCTCGGCGGAGCGGACGACTTTCTGCTTGCCGTCGCCCGCGTCCTTGCCCATGGTGTCCATTGCCTGGGTGTACATGTGCGTGTCCTTTCGGTGGATGTTGGAAGTGGCCTGGTCAGCGCGGGCGCGTGTCGATCACGCGGCGTGCCTTGCCGGTCTGGGTGCGTTCCATCTCGTCGGGCCCGTGGACCACCACGCGCGTCGAGATGCCGATGAGCGTCTTCACGCGGTGCTGCAGCCAGTCGCCGATGGCGGCGCGGTCGGCCGATGCGACGTCGGCGGGCTTGAGCTCGCAGTGGATCTCGACCTGGTCGAGCTTGTCGGCGCGGCTCACGTGCACCTGGTAGAGGCCCGAGAGCGCCTGGTGCGCGAGCACGATCTCCTCCACCTGCGTGGGGAAGACGTTGACGCCGCGGATGATCATCATGTCGTCGCTGCGCCCGACGATCTTGCCCATGCGGCGGAACGAGCGCGAGGTGGGCGGCAAGAGGCGCGTGAGGTCGCGCGTGCGGTAGCGCACGATCGGCATGGCCTCCTTGCTCAGCGATGTGAAGACGAGTTCGCCTTCCTCGCCGTCGGCCTTCAGCTCGCCGGTCTCGGGGTCGATGATCTCCGGGTAGAAGTGGTCTTCCCAGATGACTGGGCCGTCCTTGCTCTCGACGCATTCGCTGGCCACGCCGGGGCCCATCACTTCGCTGAGGCCGTAGATGTCGACCGCGTCGATGCCGGCCCTGGCCTCGATGTCGCGGCGCATGGCTTCGGTCCACGGCTCGGCGCCGAAGATGCCGACCTTGAGCGAACTGTCTTTCGCGTCGAGGCCCTGGCGCTCGAACTGCTCGATGATCACCTGCATGTAGCTGGGCGTGACCATGATGATGTTCGGCTTGAAGTCCTGGATGAGCTGCACCTGCTTCTCGGTCTGGCCGCCCGACATCGGGATGACGGTGCAGCCCGCGCGCTCGGCGCCGTAGTGCGCGCCCAGGCCGCCGGTGAAGAGGCCGTAGCCGTACGACACGTGCACCATGTCGCCGGGACGGCCGCCCGCCGCGCGGATGGAGCGGGCGACGAGGTCGGCCCAGGTGTCGATGTCCTGCAGCGTGTAGCCCACCACGGTCGGCTTGCCGGTGGTGCCCGACGAAGCATGGATGCGTGCCACCTTCTCGCGCGGCACGGCGAACATGCCGAAGGGGTAGTTGTCGCGCAGGTCGCTCTTCACCGTGAACGGGAACTTCGACAGGTCGGCCAGCGACTTCAGGTCGTCGGGGTGCACGCCCTTGGCATCGAAAGCCTTGCGGTAGTGGGGCACGTTCTCGTAGGCGCGCTGCAGCGTGGTGCGCAGGCGGGCGAGCTGCAGCGCCGCGATCTCGTCGCGGCTGGCGGTTTCGATGGGCTCGAGTTCGCCGGGGGCGGGGCGTTTGACTGTCATGGTGTGTTGTCTCCTCAGGCGGCTGCGGCGTTCGGAACGGCCGGGCGGCCCTTGGCCGTGTAGGAGCGGCCGCGGAAGATCGCGATGCGCTCGCCGCGCTGGTTGGTGATTTCGGTGTCGTACACGCCGGTGCGCCCGGCCTTCGACACCTCGTGGCAGCGCGCGGTGAGCACGTCGCCTTCGCGTGCCGGCGCGATGAAGTCGATGGCGAAGCCCGAGGCCACGGTCAGCTCGTCGTAGGAGTTGCAGGCGAAGGCGAAGGTCGAGTCGGCCAGCGTGGCCATGAAGCCGCCGTGGCAGATGGCGTGGCCGTTGAGCATGTCGGTGCGCACGCGCATCTCGATGGTGGCCTGGCCGGGGCCGACCTCCACGATGCGCATGCCCAGGCCCTTGCTGGCGTTGTCGTTGGCGAACATGCCGTCGCGGACGTACTCGGCCGTCTGCTGGGGCGTGCGGGAAGAAGAAACGGTGTCGGCCATGGCTCAGCGGTCCTTGAAAACGGGGGCGCGCTTGGCGCGGAATGCCTCGACGCCTTCGCGGTAGTCGGCTGCGTTGCCCATGTCGCGCTGGATGCGGGCTTCCTCGGCGAGGGCCGCGCCCAGGTCCATGTCCTGTGCGGCGGCCATGGCCTCGCGCGTGGCGACCAGGGCGCGCGTGGGCATGCCGGCGAGCTTCGATGCGAGGGCGGCTGTGGTTTCGGCGAGCGCTGCGTCGTCCACGCACTGCCAGATCAGGCCGATGCGCTCGGCTTCCTCGGCGGGCAGCTTGTCGCCGAGCATCGCGATGCCCAGCGCGCGCGCCGAACCCACGAGGCGCGGCAGCAGCCAGGTGCCGCCGGTGTCGGGCACGAGGCCGATCTTGGTGAAGGCCTGGATGAAGCTCGCCGAGCGGGCGGCCACCACGAGGTCGCAGCACAGCGCGAGATTCGCGCCGGCGCCCGCGGCCACGCCGTTGACGGCGGCGACCACCGGCACGGGCATCGAGCGCAGGCGCGAGACCAGCGGGGCGTAATAAGTGGAGATGACGTGCCCCAGGTCCTTTGGTGCGGCGCCGGGTATCGGGTCGGGCGCGACCGACGGGTCGGCCAGGTCCTGCCCGGCGCAGAAGGCGCGGCCGGCACCGGTGAGCACTACGCAGCGCACGCTCGCATCGGCCGCCGCGGCTTCCAGCTCCGCCATCAGCGCTTCGTGCAATTGCGTCGTGAAGCTGTTAAGGGCGGCCGGCCTGTTGAGGCTCAGCGTGCGGACGGCGCCGGCGTTGCTGGTGAGTACCAAAGGCTCAGTCATCGAGTGTCTCTTTCATCCTTTGTGGGTACGGGTCGGCGTGCAAACACTATTGACCGACCGTTCGGTTGATTTTAGGATCGACCCAGACGACGACACAAGCAGGGTTGATTCAGGGCAAACCCTGATACCCGCGAGAAGTCAGGCAAAGAGTCAGGCAAAGAAGGAGACAGAGCGAATGCCCAGCTATTCCATCGACGGCGTGATCCCGGTCGTCGACCCGAGCGCCTACGTGCATCCCAGCGCGGTGCTGATCGGCGACGTGATCGTCGGCCCCAACTGCTACGTGGGCCCCTGCGCCAGCCTGCGCGGCGACTTCGGCCGCATCGTGCTGGAGGAGGGCTCCAACGTGCAGGACCACTGCTGCATTCACGGCTTTCCCGACCACGACACGGTGGTCGAGGTCAACGGCCACATCGGCCACGGCGCGATCCTGCACAGCTGCATCGTGCGGCGCGACGCGCTGGTGGGCATGAACGCGGTGGTGATGGACGAGGCCGAGATCGGCGAGAAGGCCATCGTCGCGGCCTGCGCCTTCGTACCGGCCGGCATGAAGGTGCCGGCGCGCTCGCTGGCGGCGGGCATTCCGGCGAAGGTGAAGCGCGAGCTGAGCGAGGACGAGATCGCCTGGAAGCTCGAAGGCACGCAGACCTACCAGGCGCTCACGGTGCGCAGCCTCGCGAGCCTGCGCGAGGTGGAGCCGCTTTCCAGCGTGGAGAAGAACCGCCCGAGCCTGCCGGCCACCGACGTGCGCTCGCTCATCGCCACCAAGCGGGGCTGACGACCGCCTTCGCGCTTCGTGCAAGATCGCCCGTTTCCTTCAACCGAACAACAACCGAGGAACAGCAACCGATGCCGCGTGGAAGATCCGCCACCTACGAGGACCAGCGTGAATTCATCCTCGCGCAGGCCGCCCAGCTGTTCGCGCGCAGCGGCTATCCCGCCACCTCGATGAACCAGGTGGCCGAGGCCTGCGGCCTCTCGAAGGCCACGCTGTACCACTACTACAAGGACAAGAGCAGCCTGCTCATCAGCATCGCGGAGACGCACGTCTCCAAGCTCGCCGCGCTGGTGGCCGAGGAAGAGGCCTCGCCGCACACCGACGAGGAGCGCCTGCGTCGCTTCATCTACCGCATCGTCGAGGAATACGCCGGAGCACAGGACGCGCACCGCGTGCTGACCGACGACGTGCGCTTTCTCGAAGAGGCCGATCGCGAGCGCGTGCTGGACAAGGAGCGCGAGGTGGTCGCGGGCTTCGCGCGCGCGGTGTCGGCGCTGCGCCCGGGCGCGCCCAGCGACGACCTGGCCAAGCCGCTGACCATGCTGCTGTTCGGCATGATCAACTGGATGTTCACCTGGATGAAGCCCGACGGCCGGCTCGACCACGCGGCCATCGCGCCGATCGTGGCCGACCTGTTCCTGGGCGGGATCGGCGCGGTGAGGTCGCCCGAGGCGGCCGCCGCCCCGCGAGGCGCTAGAGAATCCGGTTGAACCAGAGCAGCGAGAGGCCCGCCGACAGCAGCGTCAGCACGGCAGCGCACAGCGCGAAGAGCGCGGAGATCTCGGTTTCCTTCTTCTCCACCGTGAGCTTGGAGCTCAGCGTCTCGTAGACCTTCTTCAGGTCGTTCGCGGTGCCTGCGTAGAAGTATTCGGCGTTGGTCTTGTTGGCGATGGCCTTGAGCGTCTCCTCGTCGAGCCGCACGCGCATCGACCAGCCTTCGAAGCCGATGGTCTCGCCGTCGACCGTACCCACGCCCACCGTGTAGATGCGCACGCCGCGGTCGGCGGCTGCCTTGGCCGCGTCGAGCGGATCGACGCCGGTGGTGCGCTGGCCGTCGGTCAGCATGATGACCGCCGCCGAGGTGAACGAGCCGGGCGCCACGGGCGTGAACTCCTTGAGCTTCTTCTCGTTCTGGTCGATGGCCGCACCGCGCTGGCGGCTGGGCGAGCTGAACTGCTCGACGTCGATGCCCGCATCGGGGAACAGCGTGGCCAGCGACACCACGATGGCATTGCCCGTGGCGGTGGCGCGCTGCAGCTGGAAGCTGTCGATGGCGGTCACCAGGTCTTCGTGGTTGGTGGTGGGCAGCTGAGCCACCTGCGCGCTGCCCGCGAAGGCGACGATGCCCACCTTCACGGTGCGCGGCAGGTCCTTGATGAAGCTCTTGGCCGCCTCCTGCGCCGCCACGAGCCGGTTGGGCTGCACGTCGGCCGCGCGCATGCTGCCGGACACGTCCATCGCCAGGATGATGGTCTGCTGGTTCGACGGCAGCACCACCACCGCCATCGGCCGTGCCGCGGCCACCAGCATCGCGGCCATGGCAAGCAGGAACAGCAGGGGCGGCAGGTGCCGTCGCACGCTCTGCCCGGCGCCCATGGCCTCGCGCACGATCGACAGGCTGGCGTAGCGCACCGCCAGCTTCTTCTTGCGGCGCAGCAGCCAGAGATAAAGCAGGATCAGCAGCGGCAACGCCGCCAGCAGCCAGAGGAATTGGGGCCAGAGAAAAGTCATGCTGCCACCGCCTTCAGACCAGCCTGGCCGATGCGCGCGCGGCGCTTGCGCAGATCGGCGAAACGGACGATGGCTTCCACCAGGTCGTCATCGGTAGAGAGTTCGAGCGCGTCCACGCCGGCCCGGGCCAGCGCCTCGCGCAATGCGGTCTCGCGCTCGGCCGCCAGACGGGCGAAGCGCTTGCGGAAGCCCGCGTCATGGGTGTCGACCCACAGCTGCTCGCCGGTTTCGGCGTCGCGCAGCGGCACCAGGCCGAGGTCGGGCAGCTCGAGTTCGAGCGGATCGAAGAGGCGCACGGCGACGACCTCATGGCGCTGCACCAGCTGGCCCAGCGGGCGTTCCCATCCGGGCTCGCTCAGGAAGTCGGAAACCACGAACACGGTGGAGCGCCGGGGCATCAGCGTGGCGGCCGACTTGAGCAGGTCGGCCAGTCGCGTCATGCCTTTCTGCGTGGGCGCGGACTCGGTCTTGCCGGCGCGCTTTTCCATCGCGTGCAGCAGATGCAGCACATGGCGCCGTCCGCTGCGCGGCGGGATCACGGCTTCGAGGTCGCTGCCGTAGACCAGCGCGCCCACCCGGTTGCCGTGCCGCGTGAGCAGCCGAGCCAGCACGCCGACGAAGCCCGCCGAGATCTCTCGCTTCGCCTTCAGCCCCGAGCCGAAGTCGACCGAGCGGCTCAGGTCGAGCACGAACCAGGCGGCCATCTCGCGGTCTTCGGTGAACACGCGCACGTGCGGCGTCTGCAGTCGTGCGGTGACGTTCCAGTCGATGTGGCGCACGTCGTCGTTGTGCTGGTACTCGCGCAGGTCGGCCAGGTCGAGCCCGGCACCGCGCATCAGCGTGCGGTAGTCGCCCTGCAGCAGGCCGTCGAGGCGGCGGATCACGGTCCACTCGAGCCGGCGCAGCGCGCGTTCGGCCCCGCCGGCTTCAGCGGCGAGCCGTTCGTCGTTCGCGGCCGAGGGGGCCTTACGCCACCAGCTTTTCATGCGATTTCAGGGAACACCGCGGAACCGGCTTTGCCGGGCCGCTGGTGTTGCCCCCTGCAAGGGGGTTGGCGAAGCGACACGAAGTGCGCGAAGACTGGGGGTGTGCTCATTTCAGGCCACCAGCTTTTCATGTTCGAGCGGTTTCGGTGGAGCGGGGACTGCGCGCATGATCTTCTCGACCAGGCTGTCGGGTGTCAGGCCTTCGGACAAGCCTTCGTAGGAAAGCGTCACGCGATGGCGCAGCACGTCGGGCACCAGTGCCGTCATGTCTTCCGGCAGCGCGTAGCTGCGGCCGCGCAGCAGCGCCAGGGCGCGCGCGCCCTCGGTCAGGCTGATGCTGGCGCGCGGGCTGGCGCCGAAGGTGATGAATCGGCGCAGGTCTTTCAGCCCGTGCTTCTCGGGCGTGCGCGTGGCCGACACCAGCTTCACCGCGTACTGGATCAGCGAAGGGTCGACGTACACGCGCCGGGCTTCGGCCTGCAGCGCGGCGAGCTGCTCGGTGGTGGCGACCGGCGTGGCGTTGACCGCCGGGCCGATCACGCGCTGGACGATGACGAACTCTTCCTCGTCGCTCGGATAGTCGACCAGCACCTTCATCATGAAGCGGTCGACCTGCGCCTCGGGCAGCGGATAGGTGCCCTCGGTCTCGATGGGGTTCTGCGTGGCCATCACGAGGAAGGGGCGGGGCACCTTGTGCGTCTCGCCGGCAATGGTGACCTGGCGCTCCTGCATCACCTCGAGCAGCGCGCTTTGCACCTTGGCCGGCGCGCGGTTGATTTCGTCGGCCAGCAGCAGGTTGGCGAACACCGGGCCCAGCGAGGTGCTGAACTCGCCCGTCTTCTGGTTGTAGATGCGCGTGCCCACCAGGTCGGCCGGCACCAGGTCGGGCGTGAACTGGATGCGCTTGAACTGGCCGCGCACGGTGTCGGCCAGCGTCTTCACGGTGAGCGTCTTCGCCAGGCCCGGCACGCCTTCGACCAGCAGGTGCCCGCCCGCGAGCATGGCGACCATCACGCGCTCCAGGAAGCGGTCCTGGCCCACGACCACGCGCTTCACCTCGTAGAGGATCTGCTCCATCAGTTCGGCGGTGCCGGCGGGCGTGGGGTTGACGGTCTCTGTGCTCATGCGAAGGACTTTCGAAGGAGGATCGATCAGAACGGTGGCGAGCCCGCGGCGGACGCGGCGTTCTCGATGGGCACCGCGAAGCCGATGCCGATGAAGGTGCGCTGCTGCGTCGGGTTGAGGATGGCGGTGACGATGCCGAGCACCTCGCCGTCCATGTTGATCAGCGGTCCGCCCGAATTGCCGGGATTGGCGGCCGCGTCGAACTGGATCAGGTTGCCCAGCTCCTGCTTGCCCTCGGGCGAGCGGAACGAGCGCTTCAGGCCCGACACCACGCCGGCCGACACCGAAGGCCCGATGCCGAACGGAAAGCCCACGGCCGCCACCTGGTCGCCGGGGCGCAGGTCGGCGGTGGAGCGCATGGTGGCCGGGATCAGGTCGTCGGGAATCTTCTGCGCCTGCAGCACCGCGAGGTCGTTCTCGGGCTGCACGCCGGTGATGGTGGCGGCGGCTTCCAGGCCGTCGTAGAAGGTGACCTTGATCTTGTCGGCACCTGCGACCACGTGCAGGTTGGTGAGGATCACGCCCTTGTCGACGATCACCACCCCCGTGCCCACGCCGCGCTCGACTTCACCCGGCGCCACGCCGTCATTGGGTGCTTCCGGTGGCTTGCCCTTGGCCATGTTGCGGCCGCGCTTCTGGGTCTTGGCTTCGGGCGTGTTCTTCTCCTCGCCGTAGCTCACCACCCGCACGACCGAGGGGCGGATGATGTCGGCCGCCTTGGCCGCCGGAGAGGGCAGGGTGTTGGTCTGCAGCGAGCGCAGCACGGCCGCGTCGATGTCTTTCTGCGTGAGGGCCTTGGCGCCCGGGCGGGGCATCCAGAACGCGGTGCCCGCGACCAGCGCGGCCGAGAGCACGATGAGCACCGCGAAGCTGCGGCGGCCGGGCTGCCAGCCGGTCTTGCCTGCGGGAGCGGCTCCGGGTGGCTGGTCCGCGCCGGCGGCTTCGGGCGATGCCGGCGCATCCGCCCGTTCGGCCGCCTCGTCTGCGGCCGGCGGCAGCGTGCGGGGCGAGCGGCTGTAGAAGGCGGGCCTGCGCATCGGAGTACCTCCGGCTAAAAAATCGC
Organism: Variovorax gossypii; assembly: GCF_003965815.1. GTDB lineage: Bacteria > Pseudomonadota > Gammaproteobacteria > Burkholderiales > Burkholderiaceae_C > Variovorax > Variovorax gossypii. The sequence goes on from NZ_RXOE01000002.1 coordinate 877,111, forward strand.
AAATCGCGTGTACAGGAGTTCACAGTAGCACGCTTTCCGCGCCTGCGCATCCCATCGGGCATCATCGAGCGATGGCTACCTTCATCGATACCCACTGCCATCTGGACGCGCCCGAATTCGGTGCGGAGATGCCCGTCCTGCGCGCCCGCGCCGCCGAACGAGGGGTGGCGATGTGCGTGATCCCGGCGGTGGCCGTCTTCAACTTCTCCATCGTGCGCGAGCTGGCCCACGCGCAGGGCGATGCCTACGCCCTGGGCATCCATCCGCTGTGCACCGGCGAGGCGAAGGACGAGGACCTCGAGGCGCTCGATGCCGAACTGGCCGCGCGGCGCGACGACCCGAGGCTGGTGGCTGTCGGCGAGATCGGCCTCGACTACTTCGTCGAGGGGCTGGACGGCGAAAAGCAGGAGCGGTTCTTTCACACTCAGTTGCAACTGGCACGCAGGCACGGGTTACCCGTGCTTATCCACGTACGGCGCTCGGTCGACAAGGTGCTCAAGCATCTGCGGCAGACGGCGGGCGGGAAACCGTGGCAGGGCATCGCCCACGCCTTCAACGGCAGCGAGCAGCAGGCCGGCGCCTGCATCGAGCTCGGATTGAAGCTGGGCTTCGGCGGCGCGGTGACCTTCGAGCGCGCCCTGCAGCTGCGCCGGCTCGCCTCCACGCTGCCGATGGAATCGATCGTCATGGAGACCGACGCGCCCGACATCCAGCCGCACTGGATCTACCGCACGCAGGTCCAGCGCGATGCCGGCGAGCCGCAGGGCCGCAACGAGCCGGCGGAGCTGCCGCGCATCGCGGAAGTGGTGGCGCAGCTGCGGGGCATCGCCATCGATGCGCTGGCCGAAGCGACCACTGGCAATGCGGTCTCGGCCCTGCCGAAGCTCCAAAGTCTGCTGTCCGCGTCGGATGGCCGGAAGCCCTCCGCGTAGGCCGATTTCCCGAGTTGCGCCCAAGCGTGCCGCCGGGCCTTTTTTGCTGTCATCCTTGAAGTTCGAAGTGGCGTTGGTTGTGCAGTGGCACATCCGTCACTCCCATACTTCACTCAAAAAAGGAGTCTTTCGATGACCAAATCCTTCGTACGCACCGTTCCCGTCGTGGTCGCCCTGGCGCTCGCATCCGTCGGCCTGTCGGCCGTCGCGCAGACCGCCGCCACCACCGAACCCTCCACCACCGAGAAGGTGAAGGAAGCCGGCAAGGACGCAGTGAACGCCACCGAGCGCGGAGCGGAAAAGGCCTGGGACGCCACCAAGAGCACCACCAAGAAGGCCGTTAACGCCACCGAGCGCGGTAGCAAGAAGGCCTGGAACGCGACCAAGCGCACCACCAAGAAGGCGACCACCGCCACCAAGAACGCAGCCGCGAAGACCGGCGACGCCGTCGAGAACGCCGGCCACAAGACGGCCGACGGCATGCGCAGCACCGGCAAGGCCATTGGCGAGAAGATTCCCGGCACGGCCGAGAACGAAGCCGCCAAGAAGTAAGCAGTTCAGCTGACCCGGCGATGCCGGGCCGGCTGTTCCGCCCCTCCCCAGGAAACCCGCCTCGGCGGGTTTTTTCATGGGCGGTCCGGATGCGGACGGGACGGTGGCACGATTGCCGCCCATGAATCCACCCGCCGCATCCGCCACCGCCGCGAGCCCGATGCTCACGGGGCTCGCGCCCGTCGTGTCGCCGGGCACCGTCTTGCTCGTCCTCGGCAGCTTCCCCGGGGTCAGGTCGCTCGAACTGCAGCAGTACTATGCACACCCCCAAAACCAGTTCTGGAAGATCTTGCAAGCCGTCTGGCCCGAAGTCCCCTTGCCGTCGGGCGTAGACAGCTACGCGCAGCGCTGCCGCTGGCTGCTCGACCGCGGCCTGGGCGTGTGGGACGTGTACGCGTCCTGCGAGCGCGAGGGAAGCCTCGATTCGGCCATCCGCGCGCCGGTGGCGAACGACATCGCCGGCCTGCACCTGCCGAAGCTCGCGGCCATCGCGCACAACGGCGGCGAGAGCTTCAAGCATGCGCGCCACACGCGCACCCTCGGCGTGCCGGTCTACCAGCTGCCTTCCACCAGCCCCGCCAACGCGTCGTGGAGCTTCGAGCGCAAGCTCGCGGCCTGGCGCGAGGTGCTGGCGGCCCACAAACTAGTCGTCTGACGGCATCGATGGCATCGAGCAAAACTCCTATTTCCCTACCCGAAGTCAATTTCTCCGACTGGGGCGACATCCGCTACCTGCACCTCGGTACCGAGTGGGTCCAGGGCTCGATGAAGCTCGACGCGCCCTTCGAGATCGAGCTCGAATACGTGCAGCGGATGATGGCCTGGCTGCTCTTCGCCGACCCGAAGACCGTGGCCAGCCGCCACGCGATGCAGCTCGGCCTGGGCGCGGCCACGCTCACCAAGTTCAGCCGCAAGATCCTGCGCATGCGCACCACCGCGATCGAGCTCAATCCGCAGGTGGTGTCGGCCTGCCGCGGCTGGTTCAAACTGCCGCCGGACGACCCGAAGCTGCGCGTGGTCATCGCCGATGCCGCAGCCGAGATCCGCAAGCCCGAATGGCACGGCACGGTCGATGCGCTGCAGGTCGACCTGTACGACCACGAGGCCGCCGCGCCCGTGCTCGACAGCGAAGACTTCTATGCCGACTGCCGAACGCTGCTCACCGATGACGGTTGCATGACCGTCAACCTTTTCGGCCGCTCGTCGAGCTACGAGCGCAGCCTCGAGAAGATCTCCTCCGCGTTCGGCGCCGATGCGGTCTGGGCCTTCAAGCCGACGCGCGAAGGCAACACGGTGGTGCTCGCCCAGCGCACACCGGGCCGCCCGAAGCGCGAGGCGCTTGCCGAGCGCGCCCAAACGATCCAGACTCGCTGGGGCCTGCCCGCGCCGAAATGGCTGCGGGTCTTCAAGCCACAGAACCCGACACTCACCCGAACGACCTCCGGCTCATGAGCGCTGTATCCGCTGCTTCCGCCCCCGCCCCGCTGGCCGCGCGCCACGAAGGCCCGCTCGACCTGCGGCGCCTGATCGAATGGCTCGCCTCCGACGGCGTGATTTCCCCGGTCGAGGCCAAGCGCACCATCGCCCGCTGCGCGCAGGCCGAGAGCCGGCAGGCCCCGCTGGTGCGGCTGGCCAACGTGGCCATGACGCGCGAGAGCGACAACAAGCCGCTCGATCTCGAAACCCTCACGCAATGGCTCGCGGGCCGCGCGGGCCTTTCCTACCTGCGCATCGATCCGCTCAAGGTCGACGTGGGCAAGGTGGCCGACACCATGAGCGCGGCGTACGCCGAGCGCCACAAGGTGCTGCCGGTGCAGGTGCTGCCCAATGAAGTGGTGGTGGCCACGGCCGAGCCCTTCCTCACCGACTGGATCGCCGAGGTCGAACGGCAGGCGCGCCGCTCGGTGCGGCGCGTGGTCGCCAACCCGGCCGACATCCAGCGCTACACGGCCGAGTTCTTCGCGCTCGCGAAGTCGGTGCGCGCCGCGCAGAAGGCCGGCGGCAACGCCAGCACCACGAGCTTCGAGCAGCTGGTCGAGCTCGGCAAGAGCAACAAGCAGCTCGACGCCAACGACCAGAGCGTGGTGCAGGTGGTCGACTGGCTGTGGCAGTACGCCTTCGACCAGCGCGCGAGCGACATCCACCTGGAGCCGCGCCGCGAGCAGGGCGTGATCCGCTTCCGCATCGACGGCATCCTGCATCCGGCCTACCAGATGCCCATGGGCGTGATGAACGCGATGGTCGCGCGCATCAAGCTGCTGGGCCGCATGGACGTGGTCGAGAAGCGCCGTCCGCTCGACGGCCGCATCAAGACCCGCAACATGCGCGGCGACGAAGTCGAAATGCGCCTGTCGACCCTGCCCACCGCCTTCGGCGAGAAGATGGTGATGCGGATCTTCGACCCCGACACCGCGGTGAAGGACCTCGACGCGCTGGGCTTCGCGCAGCACGACGCGCAGCGCTGGGAGCAGCTCGTCACCCGGCCCAACGGCATCATCCTGGTGACCGGCCCAACGGGCTCGGGCAAGACCACCACGCTGTATTCCACGCTCAAGCGCGTGGCGACCGAGGAGGTCAACGTGAGCACGGTGGAGGACCCGATCGAAATGATCGAGACCTCCTTCAACCAGACGCAGGTGCAGCCGCAGCTCGACTTCGGCTTCACCGAAGGCCTGCGAGCGCTGATGCGGCAGGACCCGGACATCATCATGGTCGGCGAAATCCGCGACCTCGCCACCGCCGAAATGGCGGTGCAGGCGGCGCTCACCGGCCACCTGGTGTTCAGCACACTGCACACCAACGATGCGCCGAGCGCCATCACGCGGCTGATGGAACTGGGCGTGCCCTCGTACCTCATCAACGCCGTGATGCTGGGCGTGCTCGCGCAGCGCCTCGTGCGCACGCTGTGCCCCAACTGCAAGCAGCCCGACGACACCGTCACCCGCGAGAAGCTCGAGGCCATCGTCAAGCCGTGGCAGATCACGGGCTCGGTGCGCGCCTACAAGCCGGTGGGCTGCGTCGATTGCCGCATGACCGGCTACATGGGGCGCATGGGGCTCTACGAGCTGCTGAGCGTCAGCGAGCCGTTCAAGAGCCAGGTCACGAAGGAGCCCAACCTCGCCGGGCTGCGCCGCCAGGCCGTGATCGACGGCATGCGGCCGCTGCGGCTGGCCGGCGCGCTGCGCGTGGCAGAAGGCGTGACCACCATCGAAGAGGTGCTCAGCGCCACGCCTCCGCTGGAATGACCTGCGCTGCGTTCCAGCCACCCCGGGAGCGATGAATACTCCCGGGTTATCCCTAGGACTTTGGTTAGTGGAATCCACATCGGCCTGACCGGAGGCTGACTCGACAATCCCGCATCGAAATTTGTTCGAGGAGACTGTTCGTGAAGATCAAGAGTCAGAAAGACTTTTTCTCGGGTCTGATGTTCACGGTGGTGGGTGTGGCGTTCGCATGGGGCGCCACCACCTACACCGTGGGCACCGGGGCCCGGATGGGACCGGGTTACTTCCCGTTGATGCTCGGCATCCTGATGGCCCTCATCGGCCTCGGGATCATGTTCAGCGGGCTCACCGTCGAGACCACCGACGGCGAGAAGATCGGCAAGTGGGCCTGGAAGCAGGTGGTGTACATCCTCGGCGCCAACCTGGCGTTCGGCATCCTGCTCGGCGGCCTGCCGAGCGTCGGCATCCCGGCCATGGGCATGATCATCGCCATCTACGCGCTGGTGATCATCGCCAGCCTCGCGGGCCACGAATTCAAGCTGCCCAGCGTGCTGGTCCTGGCCACCGTGCTGGCCGTCGGCAGCTACGTCGCGTTCATCTGGGCGCTCAAGCTCCAGATCCAGGTCTGGCCGACCTTCATCACCGGTTGAGACGAAAGCCGATTCCACCATGGACCTGATCCACAACCTTTCCGTCGGTTTTGGCGTCGCCTTTACCTTCACCAACCTGCTGTACTGCCTGATCGGCTGTATCTTGGGCACGCTGATCGGCGTGCTCCCGGGCATCGGCCCGGTCGCGACCATCGCGATGCTGCTGCCGGCAACCTACGCGCTGCCGCCGGTCTCCGCGCTGATCATGCTGGCCGGTATCTATTACGGCGCTCAGTACGGCGGCTCCACCACCGCGATTCTTGTCAACCTGCCCGGTGAGTCTTCATCAGTGGTGACAGTGATCGACGGCTACCAGATGGCGCGCAAGGGCCGCGCAGGCCCGGCGCTCGCCGCCGCAGGCCTGGGCTCGTTCTTCGCTGGCTGCGTGGGCACGCTGATCCTGGCCGCCTTCGCGCCGCCGCTGACCGAGCTGGCCTTCAAGTTCGGCCCCGCCGAATACTTCTCGCTGATGATCCTGGGCCTGATCGGCGCCGTGGTGCTGGCTTCGGGCTCGCTGCTCAAGGCCATCGCGATGATCGTGCTGGGCCTGCTGATGGGTCTGGTCGGCACCGACGTGAATTCGGGTGTCGCGCGCTACAGCTTCGACATTCCGGAGCTCACCGACGGCATCGGCTTCGTGGCCATCGCCATGGGCGTGTTCGGCTACGGCGAAATCATCGCGAACCTCTCGCGTCCCGACGACGAGCGCGAAGTGTTCACCGCCAAGGTCTCGGGCCTGTTCCCGACCAAGGAAGACTTCAAGCGCATGCTGCCCGCAGTGCTGCGCGGCACGGCCCTGGGCTCCGCACTGGGCATCCTGCCCGGCGGCGGCGCGCTGCTGGCTGCCTTCGCTGCCTACACGATCGAGAAGAAGACCAAGCTGAAGCCGGGCGAAGTGCCCTTCGGCAAGGGCAACATCCGCGGCGTGGCGGCTCCCGAGTCGGCCAACAACGCCGGTGCGCAGACCTCCTTCATCCCGCTGCTGACGCTGGGCATTCCGCCCAACGCGGTGATGGCGCTGATGGTGGGCGCGATGACCATCCACAACATCCAGCCGGGCCCGCAGGTCATGACCAGCAACCCCGAGCTGTTCTGGGGCCTGATCGCCTCGATGTGGCTGGGCAACGCGATGCTGATCATCCTGAACCTGCCGCTGATCGGCATGTGGATCAAGCTGCTGTCGGTGCCGTACAAGTACCTGTTCCCGGCGATCGTTCTCTTCTGCGCGATCGGCGTGTACTCGACCAACAACAACACCTTCGATATCTGGATGGTGGGCATCTTCGGTCTGGTGGGCTACACCTTCTTCAAGCTGGGTTGCGAGCCTGCGCCGCTGCTGCTGGGCTTCATCCTGGGCCCGATGATGGAAGAGAACCTGCGCCGTTCGCTGCTGTTGTCGCGCGGCGACTGGAGCGTGTTCGTCACGCGTCCGATCTCGGCGAGCCTGCTGGCTGCCGCGGCCCTGCTGCTGATCATCGTGCTGCTGCCGGCCGTGAAGTCGAAGCGCGAAGAGGCTTTCGTCGAGGACTGACCACCGGTCCCGGTTCTGCCTCCTTCCTTGAAAACGGCGCCTTCGGGCGCCGTTTTCCTTTTCTAGCTCTTGCCTGCCCGCGGCGGCTTCATGTGCTGCCGGGCCATCGCCAGGAAGGCCATCGCCGCCGGGCTCAGCGGATGCTTGGCCAGCCGGATGGCGACCACCGGGTACTCCAGCACGGGCCGCGTCACGCCCACGGCGCGCAGGTTGGCCGGCATCAGCACTTCCACGTAGCGCGGCGCGAGCGCCACGCCCGCGCCGGCCTGGATGAGCCCGAAGGCGGTCGACAGCATCGACACGTGGTGCACCACTTGCGGATACACGTTGGCCACGCTCGCCAGCTGACGGCTCACGGCGCGCCAGACGTTGGCGTCGGGGTTGACGTGGATGAAGGGCAGGCCTTCGAGGTGCCTGGCCTCGACCGAGTCGTGCTGCGCCAGCGGGTGGTCGTCGCGCACGAAGAGCGCCATGCGCTCGGTGAAGAGCGGCTCGGTCGCCAGTTCGGAATGCTTCTGGCCGATGTCGGAACCGAAGCCCAGGTCCGCCTCCTGCGAGAGCACGCGCGAGATCATCTGCTCGGCCGTGCTGTCGAGCAGCGTCGCCGCCAGCGTCGGATGCTTCTGCGAGAAGCGACCGAGCAGCGGCGGCAGCAGGGCGCCCGCGGTCAGGTGGCCCACGGCCAGCACGATGCGACCCTCGCGCAGCTGCGACTGCGAGCGGCAGGCGCCGACCGAATCGTCGATCAGCCGCAGCGCGCGCACGGCGGTGTCGACCATCATCTGGCCCGCGTTGGTCATGCGGATGCGGCGCCCGCGCACCACCAGCGGCTGAGCCAGCTCTTCCTCGAGCCGCTTGATCAGGTGGCTGATGGCGGGCTGGGTGAGCTGCAGTGCCTCGGCCGCCAGCGTGAAGCTGCCCGTTTCGGCCACCGCCGCCAGCGCCCGCAGCTGCTGCAGCGAGATTTCTTCGGCGGGGGCTCTGGTCATAAACGGTGTTGATAGTTGAATAAGCCGAATTATCTGGCTTGATGCGCCAGCGGTGCATAGCATGCTTGTCCCGTCCACAGGCACAGAATTCCCGCAAATGAAACGCCTCCAGTTCCTCCAGGCGCTCGCCATCGCATTCGGCATGGCCGCCTCGTCCGCCAGCCTGGCGCAGGGCTACCCGAACAAGCCGATCCGCCTGATCGTGCCGTTCCCGGCGGCAGGCGCCACCGATCTCTTCGCCCGCACGCTGGGGCAGAAGATGGGCGACAAGCTGGGCACCACGCTGGTGGTCGACAACAAGCCCGGCGCCGGCGGCGCCATCGGCTCCGATCAGGCCGCCAAGGCCGCGCCGGACGGCTACACCATCCTGCTGGCCACCACGAGCACGCACTCCATCGGCCCCGCCATCAGCAAGCTGCCCTACGACACGGTGCGCGACTTCACGCCCATCGCTCACGTGGGCGACGCCGCCAGCATCATGCTGGTGCCGGTCAATTCGCCGGCGAAGACGGTGCGCGAGTGGATCGACTACGCGAAGAAGAACCCCGGCAAGCTCAACTACGCATCGAGCGGCAACGGCACCATCGTGCAGCTCACGGCGGAGCTCTTCAAGGCGCAGGCCGGCGTGTTCGTCACGCACATCCCGTACAAGGGCACGGCGCTGGCCATCCCCGACCTGATCAGCGGCAAGGTCGACGTGCTGTTCGACTCGCTGCCCACCGGCATGCCGCACGTGCGCGACGGCCGCCTGCGCGCGCTGGGCGTCACCTCGCTCAAGCGCAGCCCGCTGGCGCCCGAGCTGCCGGCCATTGCCGACACGCTGCCGGGCTACGAGTCGAACACCTGGTTCGGCTTCTATGGTCCGAAGAACCTGCCGGCGGACATCGTCGCGAAGATCAACAAGGCCGCCAACGAGGCGCTGGCCGATCCCGAGGTGAAGGAAAAGCTCGCGCGACTGGGCATCGAGCCTGCCGTGCCCGGCACGCCGGACCAGTTCGCGAAGATGGTGGCTGTCGATGCCGCCAAATGGAAAAAGATCGTCGTCGACCGCAAGATCACCAACGAGTAATAGGCTCGCCCCCAGTCTTCGCGCACTTCGTGTCGCTTCGCCAACCCCCTACCGGGGGCAACACCAGAGGCCCGGCAAAGCCGGTTCCTCGGTGTTTCCCGAATTGTTCACGCCATCCCTGAAAGCACGGTATGAAGTTTGACTACGCCAACCCCTATCTCTCCACGCGCATTCCCATCTTCGCGCGCAACGTGGTCTCGACCTCGCATCCGCTGGCCTCGCAGGCCGGGCTGCGCATCCTGCAGCAGGGCGGCAACGCGGTCGACGCGGCCATCGCCACCGCTGCCGTGATGACGCTGGTCGAGCCGGTGAGCAACGGCCTGGGCAGCGACGCCTTCTGCATCCTGTGGGACGGCGAGAAGCTGCACGGCCTCAACGCTTCCGGCCCCGCGCCGAAGGCCTGGACGCCCGAGTACTTCAAGGCCAAGTACGGCGCCGACGCGGCCAATCCGCCGATGCGCGGTATCGATTCGGTCACCGTGCCTGGCGCGGTGCGCGGCTGGGTGGCGCTGAGCGAGCGCTTCGGCAAGCTGCCGTTCGCCGACCTGCTGGCGCCAGCCATCGACATCGCCGAGCGCGGCTACCTGGTGCCGCCGGTGGTGCAGGGCAAGTGGGCGGCGGCCACGCCGATCCTGCAGTCGCAGCCGGGCTTCGCCCAGACCTTCCTGCCGTGGGGCCGTGCGCCCGAGGTGGGCGACATGTTCCGCTTCACGGCCGCCGCGCGCGCGCTCAAGGCCATCGCCCGCACCAAGGGCGAGGCCTACTACAACGGCGAGATCGCCGAGGCGCTGGCGAAGTTCTCCACCGAGCAGGGCGGCGCGCTCACCGTGGCCGACCTCGCGGCCTACCAGCCCGAGTGGGTCGAGCCCCTCTCGCGCGACTATCGCGGCCACACGCTGCACGAGATTCCGCCGAACGGCCAGGGCATCGCCGCGCTGATCGCGCTGGGCATCCTGGAGAAGTTCGACATCGCCTCGCTGCCGGTCGACTCGGTGCAGTCGCAGCACCTGCAGATCGAGGCCATGAAGCTGGCCTTTGCCGACGTGTACCGCTACGTGTCGGAGCGCAGGACCATGGAAGTGACGACCGAGCAGATGCTCGACGACGCCTACCTGGCCTCGCGCGCCCGCCTGATCGACGTGAAGAAGGCGCAGGACTTCAAGGCCGGCAACCCCGTGAAGGGCGGCACCATCTACCTCACGGCCGCCGACGAGAGCGGCATGATGGTCAGCTTCATCCAGAGCAACTACATGGGCTTCGGCTCCGGCTGCGTGGAGCCCGAGTACGGCATCAGCCTGCAGAACCGCGGCCACGGCTTCAGCCTGAAGGCCGAGAGCCCGAACGTGGTGGCGCCGGGCAAGCGCCCGTTCCACACCATCATCCCGGCCTTCCTCACGAAGAACGGCCAGCCTGTGATGAGCTTCGGCGTGATGGGCGGCAACATGCAGCCGCAGGGCCACATGCAGACGCTGGTGCGCATGCTCGACTACGGGCAGAACCCGCAGGCCGCATGCGACGCGCCGCGCTGGCGCTTCAATGCGGGGCTGGAGATCAACGTCGAGGCCGCGATGAACCCGGCCACGGTGCAGGGCCTGCGCGAGCTGGGCCATCACCTGGAAGTGATCAACGACTCGTACCAGGACTTCGGCGCCGGCCAGTTCATCTGGCGCGCGGGCGATCCCTCGGTGGAGGGCTACGTGGCCGCCAGCGACCCGCGCCGCGACGGCGCGGCAGCGGGGTACTGAGCCGGCGCCCGGACAGGGGTTTGCGGTTGCCGCGATGATCGGGGGATGAACAAGACAGCCGCGACGGCCGGCGATTCCCTCCAGCCTGCCCCGCAACCCTCCCGCGATGCCGCCAGGAAAGGCATCGCCACCGGTCTCGTCCTCGCCACCCTGGGCGCCATCGCGTTCAGCGGCAAGGCCATCATCGTCAAGCTGGCGTACCGCTACGGCGTGGACGCGGTGACGCTCATCATGCTGCGCATGCTGTTCGCGCTGCCGCTCTTCGCGCTGATGGCGTGGTGGGCCGGGCGCGGCAAGCCCGCGCTCACCGGGCGCGACTGGATCGGCGTGATCGGCCTGGGCTTCTCGGGCTACTACCTCGCGAGCTTTCTCGACTTCGCTGGGCTGGCCTACATCTCGGCCAGCTTCGAGCGGCTGATCCTCTATCTCAACCCGACTCTGGTGCTGTTCTTCGGCTGGCTGCTCTACCGGCGCCACCCGACGCGCCCGCAGGTGCTGGGCATGATCGTGAGCTACGCCGGCGTGCTGCTGGTATTCGGCCACGAGCTGTGGACCGGAGGCGGCGGCAAGGGCGGCGGCGCGGCGGCCTGGGGCGCCTTCCTGGTGTTCCTGAGCGCGGTGAGCTATGCGGGCTACCTCGTCTACAGCGGCGAATTCGTCAAGCGGCTGGGGTCGCTGCGGCTCGTGGGGCTGGCCACCACCGTGGCCTGCGTGCTGTGCATATTGCAGTTCGTGCTGACGCGGCCGATGAGCGTGGCCATGGATGTCGCGCCCGAGGTGATCTGGCTGTCGGTGCTCAACGCCACGCTGTGCACGGCGGTGCCCGTGCTCATGGTGATGATGGCCATCGAGCGCATCGGCCCTGCCATGGCCGCGCAGACCGGCATGATCGGGCCGCTGTCGACCATCCTCATGGGGGTGGTCATACTTGGCGAGCCGTTCACGCCGTGGATCGCGGCCGGCACCGTGCTCGTGATCGCGGGCATTTTCGTTTTCACGCGCAAGGGGCGCTGAGCCCCTTGCCGGTTTGTTTCACTGGAGCAAAGACATGGATCTGGGTATTGCAGGCAAGACCGCGCTGGTGTGCGGCGCGAGCAAGGGGCTGGGCTACGGCTGCGCCGAGGCGCTGGTGCGCGAGGGCGTCAACGTGGTGATCGTGGCGCGCGGCGCAGAGGCGCTGGAAGCCGCCGCGAAGAAGCTGACGGAGGCGGCCGGTGCATCGGGTCCCTTCGTGAAGCACGTGGCCGCCGACATCACCACCGAGGCCGGCCGCGCCGCTGTGTTCGCGCTGGGCCATGACTTCGACATCGTCGTCACCAACGCAGGCGGCCCGCCGCCCGGCGACTTCCGCAACTGGGACCGCGAGGCGTGGATCAAGGCGGTCGACGCCAACATGCTCACCCCCATCGAGCTCATCAAGGCCACGGTGGACGGCATGGCCAAGCGCGGCTACGGCCGCATCGTGAACATCACCTCGAGCTCGGTGAAGTCTCCCATCGACATCCTGGGTTTGTCGAACGGCGCGCGCAGCGGCCTCACCGGCTTCGTGGCCGGCGTGGCGCGCACGGCCGTCGCGGCGCAGGGCGTGACCATCAACAACCTGCTGCCGGGCTCCTTCGACACCGATCGCCTGAAGGGCACGATGGCCGGCGCCGCGCAGAAGTCGGGCCAGGACTTCGACACCGTGTGGGAAGCCCGCAAGAAGAACATTCCGGCCAAGCGCTTCGGCACGCCGGCCGAGTTCGGCGCCATCTGCGCCTTCCTGTGCAGCATGCAGGCCGGCTACATGACCGGCCAGAACATCCTGGCCGACGGCGGCGCCTACCCAGGCACCTACTGAGCGCGGTTCACGAGAGCGACGGGAGGCGCATCGTGAGCAGGGAGTCATTCGAAAAAATTACGCTGGTCTCGGTCACGGGGCTGCCCGATGCGCGCGGCGCGGCGCTGGCCCTGCAGCACAGCCAGGCGCAGATGCCCGGCGCGCGGGCCCTGCTGTGCAGCCCGCAGGCGCCCGGCGGCCTTGCACCCGGCATCGAACATCTGCGGATCGCACCGCTGAACTACCACGAGTACAGCTGGTTCATGATGTTCGCGCTCTGGCGCGCGGTGCGCACGGAGTTCGCTCTGGTCGTGCAGGAAGACGGCTGGGTCGTCAACGCGACCAACTGGAGCGACGAATTCCTGGGCTGCGACTACATCGGCGCGCCCATCCATCTCGCAAAGATCGATGCCCCGCAGGGCACGTACTGGCGCAACAGCTTCGAGTGGGCGGAAGAGCTGGCGAAGCCCGGCCACGTCGTCACGCCGATCCAGAACGGCGGCTTCAGCCTGCGCAGCATGCGCTTCATGCGGGCGCTGGTCGACCATCCGCACATCCGCGTGGAGATTCCGCCGCCCGATGCAGTGGGCGGCGATCCTCTGCGGATGCACTGGGACCACAACGCGCTGCTCGAAGACGTGCAGCTCAGCGGCGTGCTGCGCCCCGCGCTGGAGGCCGTCGGCATGCGCTTCGCGCCGCTGGAGCTGGCGCGCAGCTTCGCCATCGAGCATGCGGGGCCGCAGCTGCACCATGGCTACAACGCGATGCTGCTGTTCGGTCATCACGCGAAGGTGCGGCAGCTGGCGAGCCTGTCGCCGCTCACGCTGCGTTCGATGATCCCGCTGTCGCAGCTCGACAGCTGGTATGGCGAGCGCGACATCCTGCAGATGTTCGAGCGCAACGGCTATCGCATCGAGTTCGCGCCGGAACCTGGGGCTCCCGTCGCAGCCGCAACGCGCAAGGTCTACGACTGCATCACCTACAACGGCGAGGCCGACATCCTCGCAGTGAGGCTGCACGAGTTGTCCGACGTGGTCGATTGCTTCGTGATCGTCGAGGCCGACCGCACCTTCAGCGGCGAGCCGAAGGCGCTTCGCTTCGATGCTGCAGACCCGCGCATCGCGCCGTTCCTGCCGCGCATCCGCTACATCGCCGTGCACGACATGCCGGTGATCGACGAGGCAGCCGACGCCGCGCCCGTGGTGGGCGACTGGCACTCCGACGCGCCGAAGTCGGGCTTCTGGATACGCGAGAAATTCCAGCGCAACCAGGTCATGCGCGGGCTGCACGATGCGGCACCGCACGACCTGGTGATGATCTCCGACGCCGACGAGATCCCGCGCGCCGAGGTGGTCCGCGCGATGCGCGACGACCGCCGGCATGAAGCCTTCGGCCTGTGCCTGGCCTTCTATTACTTCTATGCGAACTACCGCAATGTCGAAGGGCCCGAGGCCTCTTCGGTATGGACGGTGGCGGTCAGGCGCTCGCAGCTCGACAGCCTCACGCCCGACCAGCTGCGCATGCGCGTTCGCAACGGCGCACAACCCGCGCTGATCCTCGCCGATGCCGGCTGGCACTTCTCGTACCTCGCGATGGACGAGGACGCCGTGCGCGCCAAGATCCGCGGCTTCGCGCACCAGGAATACAACTCGCGGGAGTTCCTCGATGCCGTCGACATTCCCGCGCTGCTGGCTTCGGGGCGCGATCTCTACGGTCGCCCGGGCTACGTCTGGCGGCTGGTGGACAAGGCCGAGGCGCCGGGCTGGATGCGAGAGAGTCCCGAACTGGCCAGGCTCTTCGCCTGAGAGCCGTCAGCGCCGGGACGCCACCACGATCCCGCCCACGATCAGCAGGAATGCAGCGCCGTGGTACCAGTGCGGCGGCTCCCTCAGGAAGGCCGCCGACAGCACTGCCGCGAAGAGCGGCGTGAGGTTCATGAAGATGCTCGCCGCCTGCGGCCCGGCGCGCTGCACGCCGGTGCCCCAGCAGCGGTAGGCCACCACGGCGGGGCCGATGCCGATGAACAGCATCGCCGCAATGAGCGGCCAGCCGAGGTCGATGTGGGCAGGCGTCAGCGTCCATTCGCCCGCGGCCAGCGCGCCCGACCATGCGATGCCGAACACCAGCTGCGCCATCAGGAACGAGGCCCAGTCCTGCCGCACCGCGCGGGGCTCGTGCGTGCGCGCCAGCAGCCAGCTGTAGAAGGCCCAGGCGATGGTGCCCGCGATCATGTACAGGTCGCCCGGCACCAGCCGCAGCCCGAGCAGCTGTTGCCATTCGCCGCGGCTGAGCACCAGCAGCACACCCACCATCGACAGCAGCGCGCCGCCGATCTCGCGCGAGCTGACGCGCGCGCCGAAGAAGAGGGCGCCCACCGCGAGCATCCACAGCGGCAGGCTCGATCCGACCAGCGTCACGTTGATGGGCGTGGAGGTCTGAAGCGCCAGGTACTGGAAGGCGTTGTACAGGCCGATGCCCAGCAGCCCGAGCACGGCGTAGCGCTTCCAGTGCGCCCAAAGCGGGCTGCCGCGACGCAGCACCGGCACGGCCAGCGGAAGCAGCAGCGCGAACGCGATCACCCAGCGCACGAAGTTCAGCGTGAGCGGCGACACCAGTTCGCGCACCAGCCTGCCGACGACGGCGTTGCCGGCCCACAGCAGCGGCGGAACGACGAGCAGGAAGACGGTGAGAGGGGCGAGGCGCTGCGGCTGTGTCTGCATGGGCGCCGACTCTACCGGGCAATGATTCCCCGCGCCGTCGCGGGAAGCTCAAACATGGCAGGATGCCTTTCCCTTCTTCTTTCCCTTCTTTCCCTTCTTTACTTTCCAGAGCTTGGAGACAGCAACGATGAAGAGCAAAGCCGTCCGTATCGACCGTCATGGCGGTCCCGAAGAACTGAAGATCGTCGAGGTGGAGGTCGGCGAGCCCGGCCCGGGCGAGATCCGCATCCGCCACAAGGCCGTGGGCCTGAACTTCATCGACACCTACCAGCGCAGCGGGCTCTATCCGTTCCAGATGCCGCTGCAGCTCGGGATGGAAGCCTCGGGCGTGGTCGAGGCGGTGGGCGAGGGCGTCACCCACCTGAAGGCGGGCGACCGCGCGGCCTACGCGAGCCAGCCGCCCGGCGCCTACAGCGAGCTGCGCGTGATGCCGGCGAAGAACGTGTGCAGGCTGCCCGACGACATCTCCTTCGAGACCGGCGCCGCCATGATGCTCAAGGGCCTGACCACGCAATACCTGCTGAAGAAGACGCTGCCGGCCGAAGGCCTGCAGGCCGGCGACTTCATCCTGTTCCATGCCGCCGCCGGCGGCGTCGGGCTGATCGCCTGCCAGTGGGCCAAGGCGCTGGGCCTGCAGCTGATCGGCACGGCCGGCAGCGACGCCAAGTGCAAGCTCGCGCTGGAATACGGTGCGGCGCACGCCATCAACTACAGCACCGAGAACTTCGCGGCCCGCGTGAAGGAGATCACCGGCGGCAAGGGCGTGAAGGTGGTGTACGACTCGGTGGGCAAGGACACCTTCGAGGGCTCCATCGACTGCCTGCGCCCGTTCGGCCTGCTGGCGATCTTCGGCAACGGTTCCGGTCCGGTGCCGCCGGTCAACCTCGGCATGCTGGCCTCCAAGGGCTCGCTCTACATCACCCGGCCCACGCTCTTCACTCACATGGCGACGCGCGAAAGCACGCAGGCGATGGCCGACGACCTGTTCGCGGTGGTGCGAAGCGGCGCGGTGAAGATCCCCATCGAGCAGCGCTATCCGCTGGCCGACGTGCAGCAGGCGCACCGCGACCTGGAAGCGCGCAAGACCACGGGCTGCACGATCCTGACGCTCTGAGCCTTTGGTTGTACGGGCGCCAGTCTTGTCCTACCGGCGCAGGGGTGTCATGCCTTCGACTTGTGCAAAGCGCACTTTGTAGCCTGTGGGCACAGTACAGAGGCAAGCCACTCCATGACCACCGTTCGCACTTTCATCGTCGAGGACAACCCCACCATCCGCAGGAACCTGGCGGGCACGCTGCGGGAGGTGGCGCGGGTCGATCCCGTCGGCGAGGCCGAGTCCGAGGAAGAGGGCTCGCGCTGGCTGACCCGGAACCTGTCGCAGTGGGACCTGGCCATCGTCGACCTGTTCCTGAAGGACGGCACCGGCTTTCGCGTGCTCGAGGCCTGCCGCGACCGCAGCCCGTGGCAGAAGATCGTGGTGCTCAGCAACTACGCCACGCCCGAGATGCGGCGCAAGTGCGTGCACCTCGGCGCCGACGCGGTGTTCGACAAGGCCACCGAGATCGACGACCTGATCGACTACTGCCTCAGCCGCCGTCAGGCGCAGTTCAGTTCGTCCGCGGCACACTGAAGCGCTGAGGTAGGGCATTTTCCGGCTGCCCGGCAGCGATGCCGGAATTCGCCGAAAATCCACCCTCGAATGGCGCGAGGAGCACGCGCCGGGCTCCGCAAAGTGGCGACGAGATTCATGCGCGGAAATCACACATTCCCCTGCTGAGTCGGCCTGCGCGCCTGCAACGCGCGTGGCGTTCGTCCCGAGTTGCTACATGTCCCGCCCCCGTTTCCTTCCCGACAACTTCACCCTCGCGCTTCTTTCGGTCGTGACCCTCGCAAGCCTGCTGCCGGCCAGCGGGCAGGTCGCGCATTTCTTCGAGGGGCTGACCACGGTCGCCATCGGCCTGCTGTTCTTCCTGCACGGGGCCAAGCTGTCGCGCGAGGCGATCGTGAACGGGCTCATGCACTGGCGGCTGCACCTGCTGGTGTTCGGCAGCACCTTCGTGCTGTTTCCGGTGCTCGGGCTGGCGCTCAAGCCCTTCCTGCTGCCGCTGGTGACGCCCCAGCTCTACACCGGCGTGCTGTACCTGTGCGTGCTGCCCGCCACGGTGCAGTCGGCCATCGCCTTCACCGCGATGGCTCGGGGCAACATGCCGGCGGCCATCTGCAGCGCTTCGGCGTCCACCCTGCTGGGGGTGTTCATCACGCCGGTGCTGGTCAACCTGGTGGTCCTGCCCGACGGCGGCCATGCGACCTCGTCGCTGGACTCCATCGGCCGCATCCTGCTGCAGCTGATGGTGCCGTTCGCGGCCGGGCATCTGCTGCGCCCGGTGATCGGGAAGTGGATCCAGCGCCGCGCCGCGGTGCTGAAGTTCGTCGACCAGGGCTCGATCCTGCTGGTGGTCTACACCGCGTTCAGCGCGGCCGTGATCGAGGGGCTGTGGCGGCAGGTGCCGGCGCATGCGCTGGTCGGCCTGCTGGTGGTGTGCGCGGTGGTGCTGGGGCTGGCCCTGAGCCTCACGACCCTGCTGGCGCGCAAGCTGGGCTTCGACACCGAGGACGAGATCACCATCGTGTTCTGCGGCTCCAAGAAGAGCCTGGCCAGCGGCATCCCGATGGCGAAGGTGCTGTTCGCCTCGCACGCCGTGGGGGCCATCGTGCTGCCGCTGATGCTGTTCCACCAGATGCAGCTGATGGTCTGCGCGGTGCTGGCGCAGCGCTATGCGCGGCGGGGGCGCGAGACTTCCCTGCTGAAGACGGCCGAGTAGCCCGCAGGCAGCCGCAGGCCGTTCAGCCTTCGATGTTGCCCAGCCGCGATTCCCGCAGCCGGCTGGGCGCCAGCGCCCCGGCCGACTCCAGGATCGGGTATGCGATCGAGCAGATGTGCGAGTTGATGCGCTTCAGGTCGCTGATCAGGTCGATGTGCAGCGAGCTGGTCTCGATGCTCAGCGTGGTGCGGTCCGACAGCCGGTCGAGGTGTGTGGTGGCGTAGGCTCGCTCCAGGTCGCGGAAGCGCGCCTTTTCCTCCAGCAGCTTCTGCGCGTCGCGCACGTTGCCGTTGAGGAACACGCTCATGCTCAGCCGCAGGTTGGCCACCAGCCTCCCGTGCAGCTCGACGATCTCGGCCATGCCGGCCTCGGAGAAGTTGCGCTGCGGTTTGATCTTCTTGTCTTCCACGTCGATGATCACGCGCTCGATGATGTCGCCGATCTGCTCCATGTTGATCGTGAAGCTGATGATGTCGGTCCAGCGCCGGCTTTCCTCCTCGCCCAACGCCTCGCGCGAGATGCGCGTCATGTAGTACTTGATGGCCGAGTAGAGCTGGTCCACCGTGTCGTCGAGCTGCCTGAGCTCCTGCGCCAGCCGCAGGTCGTTGTTGCGGATCACGTCGAGCGTGCCGATCAGCATGGTTTCCACCACGTCGGCCTGGTGCAGCGCCTCGCGCGCGGCGTTGGAGATCGCGAGCGAGGGCGTCGACAGCGCAGACGGGTCCAGGTGATGCGGCCGGGTCGTGCCGGCCGGCTGCTGCGGCTCCGGCAGGATGTGCGTCACCAGCTTGGCGACCCACTGCGTGAGGCCGATGAAGCCCACGCTGATCACGACGTTGAACGCCAGGTGGAACAACACCACGCCATGGGTCTGGTTCGGCAGCTGGGGCTGCACGTAGCGGATCCACAGCCCGACGAAGGGTGCCACGATGGCCACGCCCAGCACCTTGAAGAGCAGGTTGCCGATGGTCACCTGCCGCACCGACACCGCCGACTTGGCAGTGGTCAGCACCGCCAGCAGGCCGCTGCCGAGGTTGGCGCCGAGCACGAGCCCGAGCGCGACGTCCAGCGGCACCACGTTCGAGGTGGCCATGGCCGCCACCAGCAGCACCACCGCGAGGCTCGAATAGGCCACGATGGCCAGCACGGAGCCGATGGTGATCTCGAGCAGCACGTCGCTGTTGATCGATGCGAGCAGCGCGCGGATCGCCGGCGAGGAGAACAAGGGCTCGGTGGCTTCCACCACCAACTGCAGCGCCAGCAGCATCAGCCCGAGCCCGATCAGCACCCGGCCGACGCGCCCCGCCACCGTGGCCGAGCGCGTGATGAAGAGCACCACGCCCACGAAGATGAACATCGGCGAAAGCCACGAGAGGTCGGCCGAGAACAGCACCGAGATCAGCGCCGTGCCCACGTCGGCGCCCCGCATCACCGCCAGCGCCGCCGGCAGCGTGACCAAGCCCTGCCCGACGAAGGACGAGGTCATGAGCGAGGTGGCGGTGCTCGACTGCACCAGCGCCGTCACGCCGATGCCCGAGAGGGCGGCCGTGAACCGGTTGCGCATGCTCTGCACGAGGATCTTGCGCAGGTTGGCGCCGAACACGCGCAGCACGCCGGTGCGGACCAAGTGCGTGCCCCACACCAGCAGGGCCACTGCCGCCAGCAGATTCAGGAGATGCTTCATGGGTGTCGGGTTCTATCCTTTTCGTTTTGGTTCGTTTTCGACCCCATTTTCCACAAGTGAGCGTCCAGGGCTAGGGCCTGTTCACACTATTGAAGGGGTCGCGTTGCTGCGCAAAGGGGCTGAATGCAAGGCGCCCGCGCGCAGCAAGGCTGATGCCTTGCAAGCGCGGGCAACGCCGCAGACAGCCCCTTTGCGCAGCAACCCGAAGGGAAGCCCGCCACAGCCCGCCCCTGCGCGTTGCGCTCCTTGAGCGTGTGGACACACGCACTGCGTCACGCGCCTTCAGGGGCGGGCTGTGGCGGGCTTCGCGACCCCTTCAATAGTGTGAACAGGCCCTAATCGATCAGTGCTCCGTTGTCGTGGAAGGGGTAGGGGCCCTCGAAGCTGCCCGATGCCGCGAGGTGGGTGACCAGCCGTCGCCCGCGCGCGGACCAGGCATGTACCCGGAATGAGGGCGGCTCCAGCGTCCAGGCCGAATCGGCGTCAGGAGCCAGGTCGAGGCAGACCTGGTGGGCCTGTGCCGGCGAGGTGGAGGCGATGGTGCCGCCGAAGCGCACGTCGATCGCCCGGTGCAGGTGGCCGCAGATGATGCGCTCGACGTTCGGATAGCGCGAGACCAGCGCTTCCAGCGCGTCGGCGCCCTCCAGCAGGCCGATTTCGTCCATGTGGCCGATCAGCGTCTCGAAGGGCGGATGGTGCATGGCGATGACGACGGGCTCGTCGCGACAGGCGTCGAGCTGCGCTTCGAGCCAGCCCAGCCGCTTCTCGCACAGCGAGCCGTGGCTGGCGCCGGGCACGCAGGTGTCGAGCGTGAGCAGGCGCAGGTCGCCGACCCGTACCGAATACTGGACGAAGCCGTCGCTGTTCGTGCCGAGGTGGGCGTGGCCGGGGAAGCTGCGGCGCAGCTGATCGCGGTCGTCGTGGTTGCCGGGCATCAGGTAGACCGGCATGGTCAGCGGGGCGAGCAGGCGGGCGAGATGCTCGTACTCGGCGGCGCGGCCGAAGTCGGTCAGGTCGCCGGTGACGACCACCGCATCAGGCTGCTGGCGCAGGGCCAGCACCGACTGGACGGCGCGCTCCAGGTACGGGGCCGTGTCGATGCGGCCATAGGCCAGGCGGCCCGGCTCGCGGATGTGCAGATCGGTCAGCTGGACCAGGATGGTGTTGCGGAGTGCTTGTGTGGTCATGCGCTGGTTTCCTGCGACGTCATCAGCCGGTCGGGGTGGATGCGCAGGCCCACCGCGTCGCCCGGTCCGAAGGGATTGTCGCGCCCCACATCGGCCACAAGCATGGGCTGGTCTTGCGCGCGCAGGTGCAGTTGCACGCGGTCGCCGAGGAAGGTGCGGCGCTCGACGACGGCGGCGGCCCAGTCCAGCTGGGGCACGCCGACCTCGATGTCCTCGGGCCGTACCAGCAGCGTCGCATGGCCCTGCCAGGCGCCGGGGCAGGGCATGGTCGTTCCTCCGAGTCGGACAACGCCCTGCGCGATGGCGTCCTGCCCTCGCTCCAGCCGGTTGACCCGGCCCAGGAACTCCGCAACGAAGGGATGCGAGGGCGAGCGGTACAGGTCTTCGCCACGGCCCACCTGCACGATGCGGCCGGCGCGCATCACCGCGAGCCGGTCGGCGATGGCCAGCGCCTCCTGCTGGTCGTGCGTGACGTGGATGGCCGTGATGTGCAGCCGGCGCAGCAGTTCGGCCAGCTCGTCGCGCAGCGATTCCTTGAGCTTGGCGTCGAGCGCGGCCAGCGGCTCATCGAGCAGCAGCACGCGCGGGCGCACGGCCACGGCACGCGCCAGGGCCACGCGCTGGCGCTGACCGCCGGAGAGCTCGGCGGGGCGCTTGTTCTCCAGGCCGCCCAGGCGCACCAGGTCGACCAGCTCGCCGACGCTGCGCTTCTCTTCCTCGGGCGACACGCCGCGGATGCGCAGGCCGTAACCGATGTTGGCCGCCACCGTCATCTGCGGAAAGAGCGCGTAGCTCTGGAACACCATGCCCACGCCACGGTGCTCCACGGGGCGCTGCGTGACGTCCTGGTCGCCGAACACGATGCGGCTGCCCGCGTCGGGCGATTCCAGCCCGGCGATCAGCCGCAGCAGCGTGGTCTTGCCGCAGCCCGAGGGGCCGAGCAGCGCCAGTACCTCGCCGGCTTCCACCCGCAGGCTGGTGGGCTGCAGGCCGCGCGTGCCGTCGGCGTAGGTCTTCGCGCAGTTGGCGATGTCGATGGGGATGCGTTCAAGTTCCATGGTGTTTCTGGATCAGGTTTGCAAGGTGCTGCAGGCCCCACAGCACCGGAAGGATGACGGCGAAGAAGACCAGCGTGTAGGCCGATCCGATCTCGATGCGCATTGAGGCATAGCTGTCGGCCAGGCCCACGGGCAGCGTGCGGGTGAGCGGGGTGTGCAGCATCCAGGTGAGGTTGAATTCGCCCACCGAGAGCGTGAACACCATCAGGCTGCCGGCCACGATGGCCGGGAACACCGCGGGCACCAGGATGCCCATGAAGCGCTGGCGGAAGTTCGCGCCCAGCGATCGCGCGGCCTCCTCGAGCGCGAGCAGTTCGTCGCGCTGGAAGGCCGAACTCACGGTGCGAACCATGAAGGGCAGCGTGAAGACGATGTGCCCCACGAGGATGAAGGCGAAGCTCTGGCGGAAGGCCGTGAGCTGGCCGTAGGCGAGGATCAGCGCCAGCGCCGTCGCGAGGCCCGGTACGGCGACCGGCAGGGTCAGCAGCTCCTCGAAGATGCGTGCGGCGCGCGAACGGCTGCGTGCCAGCGCATAGGCGCAGGGCACGCCCAGCAGCACGGTGCCGGCGACGCAGGCCACGGCCAGCGCGAGCGACCAGCCCACGGTGCCGCCGTAGTTCTCCCACACCTCGCCGAGCCAGCGCAGCGTGAGGCCGCTCTTCAGGCCGGTGCTGTAGTTGTTGACGAGGCCCGCCATCACCGACAGCAGCATCGGCGCGATCATGAAGAGGCTCACGATCACCGTGACGGCGAGCAGGAAGGGGGCCTTGGCCTGTGTGTTCTTTCGCATGGTGTGTGCCTCAGCGCGCGACGGGGCTCGCGCCGAAGCGGCGCGCGACGAACAGCACCAGCCAGGTCACGACGCCCAGCGAGATCGACAGCGACGCGGCGAGCGCGAAGTTGGCGTAGTTGGTGAACTCGTTGTAGATGGTGATCGGGATCACCTCGAACTTGCTGGCCAGCGTGAAGGCCGTGCCGAAGGCGCCCATCGAGGTGGCGAACAGGATGGCGCCGCAGGCCAGCGTGGTGGGGGCCAGCTCGGGCAGCCACACGTCGCGCGCCACCCGCAGCCGCGAGGCGCCCAGCGAGCGCGCCGCTTCCTCGAGCTGCGTGTTCATCGATTCCGCCGCCGCCGCGTAGGTGGCGATGGCGCGCGGCAGCGAGAAATACAGGTACGCCAGGAACAGCCCGAGCAGGCCGTAGGCGAAGGTGATGCGCTCGCTGAACAGGCTGTCGCCGATGCTGGCCACCACGCCTTGACGTCCGCCGAGCAGGATCACGAAGAAGCCGATGATCACTCCCGGAAAGGACAGTGGCAGCGTGAGCAGCGACAGCAGCATGCGCTTGCCGATGAAGGAGTGGCGTGCGAGGTAGATGCCCACCGCCGCGCCCAGCACCAGCGTGGCCAGCGTCACCGCCACCGAGAGCGCGACGGTGTTGGCCATGCTCGTCAGGTAGCGCGAATCCGTCAGCACGGCGAAGTAGGTCGACCAGCCCTTGTCCGCCGGCAGCGCGAGCAGGCGCACCACCGGCAGCAGCCAGAAGGCCGCGAAGAAGACGGCCGCGGGCGCGACGCAGGCCAGCAGGCGCCAGCGCGGGTTCCAGGCGTTCGGCACGTCGGAGGCGCTGGAGGCGTTCGTGGAAATGGCTTGCGTCATCGCGCGCGGCATCCGCTCAGCGGACTTCCTTCAGGTACTCGTCGGAGAAGGCCTTCTGCGCGGCGGCCATGCGGCCGTAGTCCACGCTCTTGGCGCGGGCGTATTCGCTCGCGGGCAGGAACTGCGCCTCGATGTCCTTGGGCATCGCGCTGGCGCGCACCGGGCGCAGGTAGGCCTTGGCCCAGATCGCCTGGCCTTCGTCGGACAGCGTGAAGTCGAGCACCTTCTTCGCGTCGGCCGCGTGCGGGGCCTTGGCGACCAGGCTCATGACGTAGGGCACGGCCAGCGTGCCTTCGCTCGGGATCACGAAGGCGACGTTGGCCTTGTCCTTGTACTTCGCGCGGTAGGCATTGAAGTCGTAGTCGAGCAGGATCGCGATCTCGCCCGAGAGCACGCGCGCGTACGAGGTCTGCTTCGGCACGATGGGCTCGTTCTTCTGCAGCGCCTTGAAGTAGTCGATGGCCGGCTTGAAGTTGTCGAGCGTGCCGCCGCGCGCCTCGTTCACCGCCACCGCGCCGACGTAGCCGACGAAGGCCGAGGCCGGGTCGAGGTAGCCGATCAGGCCCTTGTACTCGGGCTTGAGCAGGTCTGCCCACGACTTCGGAACAGGCTTGCCCTTGAGCGCGTCGACGTTGACCATGAAGCCGAGCGTGCCCGAGTGGATGGTGAACCAGTTGCCGGCCGGGTCCTTCAGACCGTCGGGAATGTCTTTCCAGGCGGCGGGCTTGTAGGGCTCGACCACGCCGTCCTTGGCGGCCTGCACCGCGAAGGTCACGCCGAGGTAGGTGACGTCGGCCACGGGGCTGGCCTTTTCGGCAACCAGCTGCGCGAGCGACTGGCCCGAGTTCTTGTTGTCGGCCGGCACGGTGATGCCGGTCTTGGCCTTGATGGCCTTCAGCTGGGTGCCCCAGTCGGCCCATTCGGTCGGGCAGTTGTAGCAGATGGCGGTCTGCGCCATGGCGCTGCCGGCGACGAGCGTGGCGGCGACCAGGCCGAGGCGGGCCAGGCGGTGGAAGCGGAGGGACATGATGGGGAAGCTCCTTGGATGGAAATAGGCAAAGAACAGGAAAAGCTCAGGGGCGGGGCATTGCGGCGTTGTTGTCGTCTTCGTGCGCCGCAGCGCACGACTCGCCGTCTCGGAAGGAATGGGGTAGCAGAAGGCTCGCATCGGCCTGCAGCGCGGCGCCGCTGGCCATGGCCTGGATCAGCAGCTCGACGCCGTGCCGGCCGATGTCGCTGTTGGGCTGGGCGATGGTGGTGAGCGCGGGCGTGAGGTCTTCGCCGAGCGCGATGCCGTCGAAGCCGATGACGCTGAGATCGCCGGGCACCGACAGCCCGCTCAGGTGGGCGGCGCGGATGCTGCGGATGGCCAGCAGGTCGTTGGAGCAGATCAGCGCAGTGGGGCGGTTGCGCGACTGCAGCTGGCTCGACAGCGCGTCGACGGCCGCCTCTACGAAGGGCACCTCGATGAGCGCGGGAGCCGCCAGCCCGGCCTCGGACATGCCCTTGCGATAGCCGCGGTAGCGCTGCTGCGCGCGGTCGGACGCGGCGAGCGTGCCGCTGACCATCGCGATGCGGCGGTGGCCCAGCAGCACGAGGCGCGTGACCGCATCGGCCACCGCGGCTTCGCTGTCGACCGACACGCAGGGGTGGTCGGGGTGACGGTTGTAGGCCAGCACGTAGGGCACGCCGGCGGCCTGCAGGCGGGGCAGGGCGGCCGAGGTCGAGGGGTTCGACACCACGAGGATCAGGCCGTCGACGTTGCCTGCCAGCAGCAGGTGGACGGCGCGTTCTTCTTCGTCGAGCCGGTAGCCCGTGGTGACCGGAATGATCGCGTAGCCGCCCGCGATGGCCGCGCGCGCGATGCCCTGCAGGCATTCGGCGAAGGTCGGGTTCAGCAGCGTGGGCAGCACCACGCCGAGCACGCGGCTGCGCTGGGTGCGCAGGGTGCGCGCGCTGGCGTTCGGCACGTAGTTGAGCTCGTGCGCCACGCGCTCCACCAACTCGCGCGTGGCGGGCGTCACCTTGTCGGGAAAGTTGAAGGCGCGCGAGACGGTGGCCACGGAGACCCCGGCTTTGGCTGCAACGGCTTGGATGCTCATCGTGCGGTGCTCATGTAATCGATTACATTGAACCGCGGCAGTATGTCTTTGTTATGACATCGGGAGAAAGCGGGAGAAACCCTCGGCTTCGGCGGGGTGTGAGGTGCGCTCAAAGAAAAAGGGGCCCGGCGGGCCCCTTTTCCATGAGAGAGATGGCGAGACGGCTTACTTACCCCGTCGAACCCGCCGGATCTCGTCGACGATCAGGCAGATGGCCCCGAGCGTGATGGCGCTGTCGGCCGCGTTGAAGGCCGGGAAGTACCAGTTGCCGGCATGGAAGCTCAGGAAGTCGACCACGTAGCCGTGCATCATCCGGTCGACCACGTTGCCGACGGCGCCGCCCAGGATGCAGGCCATGGAGAACGAGAAGAGCTTCTGCCCCGCGTGCGACTTCAGCATCCACACGATGAACACCGCCGCGCCCACGCCGATGGCAGTGAACAGCCAGCGCTGCCAGCCCGAGTGGTCCGCGAGGAACGAGAAGGCGGCGCCCGTGTTGTGGGCGCGCACGACGTTGAAGAAGCTCGTCACGTAGGTCGCGTCGCCGAGCTTGTAGTAGCCCAGGATCAGCGTCTTGGTGAACTGGTCGATGATCACGATGATCACCGCCAGCCCGAGCCACGGCCAGATGCTGCCGCCGCGCGAACGCGAGGCCGACGACATGGTGCGGGCGCCGGCCATCAGGCAACGCTCCGCGATTCGCCGCTGCCGTACAGGTTGCTCGTGCAGCGACCGCAGATCGTCGGATGGGCCGGGTCGTGGCCCACGTCGTCGCGGTAGTGCCAGCAGCGATCGCATTTCTGCGCGGTGCTCGGCGTCACCACCGTCGACAGCGCCTCGCCCGCGGCCAGCGCGATGGCCGAGGTGATGAAGACGAACTTCAGGTCCTCGCCCAGCGTGTCCAGCAGCGCGAAGTCTTCGGCAGGCGCCGTCAGCTGCAGGTTGGCCTGCAGCGAGGAGCCGACCTTGCCTTCTGCGCGCACGGCCTCGATGTCCTTGTTGACCACGTCGCGGATCTCGCGGATGCGGTTCCACTTGGCCAGCAGTGCCTCGTCGGGCGCGGCGAACTGGCTGTAGGTCTGCGTGAAGATCGAGTCGCCCGGCTTGCCGGTGCCAACGATCTTCCAGGCTTCCTCGGCCGTGAAGCTCAGGAACGGCGCCATCCAGCGCAGCATTGCCTGCGAGATGTGCCACAGCGCGGTCTGGGCGCTGCGGCGCGCCAGCGAGCCCGGGGCCGTCGTGTAGAGGCGGTCCTTCAGGATGTCGAGATAGAAGCCGCCCAGGTCTTCCGAGCAGTAGATCTGCAGCTTGGCCACCACCGGGTGGAACTCGTACACCTTGTAGTGCGCGAGGATCTCGGCCTGGAACTGCGCGGCGCGCGACAGCGCGTAGCGGTCGATCTCGAACAGCTGGTCGAGCGGCACGCCGTCTTTCTCGATGTCGAAGTCGCTGGTGTTCGCCAGCAGGAAGCGCAGCGTGTTGCGGATGCGGCGGTAGGCGTCGACCACGCGGGCCAGGATCTTGTCGTCGCCCGCGATGTCGCCCGAGTAGTCGCTCGCGGCCACCCACAGGCGGATGATTTCGGAGCCCAGCTTGTTGCTGATTTCCTGCGGGTCGATGCCGTTCTTGAGCGACTTGCTCATCTTGATGCCCTTGGCATCGACCGTGAAGCCGTGCGTGAGCAGGCCGCGGTAGGGCGCGCGGTCTTCCAGCATGCAGGCGATCAGCAGCGACGAGTGGAACCAGCCGCGATGCTGGTCGTGGCCCTCGAGGTACAGGTCGGCCTCCGGCCCCGTGTCGTGGTGCACCGTGGGGTGCGTGCCGCGCAGCACGTGGGAGAAGGTCGAGCCCGAGTCGAACCACACCTCGAGGATGTCGGTGCTCTTCGTGTAGTGCGGTGCGTCCTCGGCGCCGAGGATTTCTTCGGCCGTCACGCGGCTCCAGGCCTCGATGCCGCCCTTCTCGACGATGTCGGCGGCCTGGTCGAGGATTTCCATCGTGCGCGGATGCAGCTCGCCCGAATCCTTGTGCAGGAAGAACGGGATCGGCACGCCCCAGCTGCGCTGGCGGCTGATGCACCAGTCGGGCCGGCCGGCGATCATGTCGTGCAGGCGCGCGCGACCGTTCTCGGGGTAGAAGCTGGTCTGCTCGATGGCGTCGAGCGCGGTCTGGCGCAGCGTCTTCGGGGCCTTGTCCTTGGTGAACACGCCTTCGCCCTCGTCCATGCGCACGAACCACTGCGCCGCGGCGCGGTAGATCACCGGCGTCTTGTGGCGCCAGCAGTGCGGGTAGCTGTGCGTGATGGTCTCGGTGGTCAGCAGGCGGTTGGCCTCGCGCAGTGCCGCGATGATCTCGGGCACGGCTTTCCAGATGTTCTGGCCGCCGAAGAGCGGGAAGTCGGGCGCGTAGCTGCCGTTGCCCTGCACCGGGTTCAGGATGTCGTCGTAGGCCACGCCGTGGGCGATGCACGAGTTGAAGTCGTCCAGGCCGTAGGCGGGCGAGGAGTGGACGAGGCCGGTGCCGTCGGTGGCGGTGGCGTAGTCGGCCAGGTACACGGGCGACAGGCGCTTGTAGCCGGCGTCCACGTCGTACAGCGGATGCTCGAATTCGAGGCCGCCGAGCTTCTCGCCCTTGACCGTGGCCAGCACCTTGCCGTCGAGCGCGTAGCGCGTCATGCACATCTCGACCAGCGAGTTGGCCACGATCAGCAGGCCGCGCTCGGTGTCGACCAGCGAGTACTCGAGCTCGGGGTTGAGGTTGATCGCCTGGTTGGCCGGGATGGTCCAGGCGGTGGTGGTCCAGATCACGGCGAAGATGTCGCCGAGGATCGTGTGGTCGGTGCCGAAGGCCTTGAGCACCTTCTCGCGCTCGTGCGCCTTGAAGGCGACGTCGATGGTCTGGCTCTTCTTGTCGGCGTACTCGATCTCGAACTCGGCCAGCGAGGAGCCGCAGTCGAAGCACCAGTACACGGGCTTGAGGCCGCGGTAGACGAAGCCGCGCTCGATCACGCGCTTGAACGCGCGCAGCTCGCCGGCCTCGTTGGCGAAGTCCATCGTCTTGTAGGGGTGGTCCCATTCGCCCAGCACGCCCAGGCGCTGGAAGTCGGCCATCTGCTGGGCGATCTGCCCGGTGGCGAAGGCGCGGCTCTTGGCCTGCATCTCGTCGCGGCTCAGGTTGCGGCCGTACTGCTTTTCGATGGCGTTCTCGATCGGCAGGCCGTGGCAGTCCCAGCCCGGCACGTAGAGCGCGTCGTAGCCTTCGAGCTGGCGCGCCTTGGTGATCATGTCCTTCAGGATCTTGTTCACCGCGTGGCCCATGTGGATCTGGCCGTTGGCGTAGGGAGGGCCGTCGTGCAGGATGAACTTGGGCGCGCCGTGGCGGGCGTCGCGCAGGCGGTGGTAGCGACCTTCGTCGTTCCATTCCTTCACCCAGCCCGGCTCGCGCTTGGGCAGGTCGCCGCGCATGGGGAAGGGGGTGTCGGGCAGGTTCAGCGTGGAACGGTAATCTTTGGGGGAAGCAGCGTCAGACATGTTGGATGCGAAACAGGGGGCTTGGACAGGCTCAGCCCGAACTGCATGAAGCGTGTCGGTGCGGAAGGTAAAGCCGTTCGCCCTGAGCTTGTCGAAGGGCGGCAGCACGGTGCGTGCAGGGCTAAATTCGGTCCCGCGTGGTCTGGCGGTGGGTTTCGGCGTGGGTCGATGCGAAGAACGCGCGAGCGTCGCGGCCATCCTTCGCGATGCCCGCGGTGAGGGCTTCGAGGCTGGTGTAGCGCAATTCGTCGTGCAGTTTGTGCAGGAGTTCCACGCGCACGATTTTACCGTAGGCCCCTTCGGCGCCCAGATGGGAGGGCCACTCCAGGCAATGGGTTTCGAGCAGCACCCGCCCGGCATTGACGTCGTTGGCGTCCAGCGAGGGGCGCACGCCGAGGTTGGCAACGCCCGGCAGCGGCTGCTCGGACAGGCCATGCACCAGCACCGCGAAGATGCCGCTGGCGGCCGGTTTCCAGTGCTTGAAGCGCAGGTTGAGGGTGCGGAAACCGTCGTCCTTGCCCGGCGCCGAGGCGCCCAGCGCCCGACCCAGCTTGCGGCCGTGGACCACGTGGCCCGAAATTGTGTACGGCCGGCCCAGCAGGGTGTGGGCGTCGGCCATGCGGCCTTCGGCCAGCGCTTCGCGCACGGCGGAGCTCGAAACCCGCAGGCCGTGCACCTCGTAGCTGTTCATGCGCGCCACGTCGAAGCCGTGGGCATCGCCGGCGGCGTCGAGCATGGCGTAGTCGCCGGCCCGTTTTGCGCCGAAGCGGAAGTCGTCGCCCACCAGCACGTAGCGCGCCCCCAGGCCGTCGATCAGCACGTTCTGGATGAATTCCTCGGGCGACTGGGAGGCCAACCGGGCGTCGAAGGGCAGCACGATGGTCTGCGCAACGCCGCAGGCGGCCAGCTCGCTGAGCTTGTCGCGCAGCGTGCCGATGCGCGCCGGCGCCAGGTCGGGTTTCTTGGTGACGGCGGCGAAATAGTCGCGCGGATGGGGCTCGAAGGTGAGCACGCAGCTGGGCAGCCCGCGCTGGCGGGCCTCGGTCTGCAGGAGCGCGAGCATGGCCTGGTGGCCACGATGCACGCCGTCGAAATTGCCAATGGTGAGGGCGCAGGCGGGGGCTACGCCCGGGTGCCGGAAGCCGCGAAAAACCTGCATCGGTGAGTATCTTTTTGATAGCGCCTTTCGCCCGTCGATTGGGCGAATCAGGCCGATTTGTCACAAAGCCGGTATATTGTGACGCAGTGCGTTGACCGGCGTGGGTCTCCAACGCGCTCCGTGTCCCTGGTCTTTCCGTGTTCTCTCCCTTTTCGAGGAGGCGTGTGTGAAGGTCTTGAAGCTGTCGGCCCAAGGGCTGCCCCAGTCATGGATTTCGCTGGAACAGGCGGTGATCCACTACGCGGCGGACGAAGTCCGCTGGGAGGTGGGCGCGCAGGTGGCCGTGTTCCGTGGCGGCCACAACGCCATCACCGGCGAGCAGTCGCAGATCGCGATCAACAGCATCATCGGCACCAAGGGCGTGCCGCGCATCAACCCCTTCGCCCAGCGGCCCGGACTCACCAACAGCAAGCTGTTCGCGCGCGACCGCAACGTTTGTGCCTACTGCGGCGGGCACTTCCACGAAGACGAACTCACCCGCGAGCACATCATCCCGTTCGCCCAGAGGGGAATCGACACCTGGATGAACGTGGTCACGGCCTGCAGGCCCTGCAACCACCGCAAGAGCAGCCGCACGCCCGAGCAGGCCGGCATGCCGCTGTTGTATGCCCCCTACGTGCCCAGCCTCTGGGAAGACTTCATTCTGCGGAACAGGCGCATCCTGGCCGACCAGATGGAATTCCTGATGGCGCATCTGCCCGAGAGTTCGCGGCTGCACGATTCCTAGCTGTTTCAGCCTCAGCGCTTCCAGTCCGGCGGGCGCTTCTCGATGAAGGCCTGGACGCCTTCCAGCGCGCTCTCGTCCATCATGTTGCAGGCCATGGTCTGACTCGCGTCGGCGAGCGCGGCCTCGATGCCGGTTTCGAGCTGGCGGTAGAACAGGGCCTTGCCCAGCGCGAGCGCGGCGCGGGGCTTGGCGACGATGCTGGCCACCAGCGACTCGACCGCCGCATCCAGCTCTGCGGGTGGCGCGACCCGGTTCACAAGCCCTTTCTCGCGTGCCTCCTGCGCGCTGATGAATTCACCCGTCACCAGCATCTCGAAGGCTTCCTTGCGCCCGAGGTTGCGCGAGAGCGTGACGCTCGGCGTGGCGCAGAAGAGGCCCACGTTCACTCCGCTGACCGCGAAGCGCGCATCGCTCGACGCCACCGCGAGGTCGCATACCGCGACCAGCTGGCAGCCTGCGGCCGTCGCGATGCCGTGCACGCGCGCGATCACCGGCACGGGCAGCTTCTGGATCGACAGCATCATCGCGCCGCAGCGCTCGAACAACTGCTCGTAATAGTCGAGCGAAGGGGCGGCGCGCATTTCCTTCAGGTCGTGGCCTGCGCAGAAAGCCTTGCCGGCTCCGGCGATGACCACCGCGCGCACGGTGGTATCGGCGGTGATCTGGCCCAGTGCCTGCTCGAGCGCGCCCAACATGCCTTCCGACAGTGCGTTGAACGAGGCCGGCCGGTTCAGCGCCAGCGTGACCACGCCGCGTGCGTCGCGCGACTGCAGGACGAAGGGGGAATCCGTGTCGGTCATGGCCTGGCCCGCCTTCGCTTCAATAGGTCAGCTCGAGCACCGTGACGTGCTCCTTCACCGCGGGCCAGGTCAAGCCGGTGATGCGCTCGCCGTTGAATTCGCCCGTCACCGCGCGCGGCTGCTCGGCCGTCGCGAGGCGCAGCCGCGAGCTCGACACGCCCGAGCCCTTGGGCGGAACGCCCGCGGGCGGGGTCTGGCCGTCGAAGCGCATGGTGTCGCGCTGGGCGTCGAAGTAGCCGCGGGGCCGCGTGAAGACGACGACCGCATTGGCGCTGCCGTCGGCCGGCGTGACGCGCTCGGGTCGCAGGTTCACGACGCTGCTGCTGCGCGGGAACGGGCTGCGGTAGATGTGGGTGGTGCCGTAGCTGGGCGTGGCAAGCACGAACTCGTAGGCCGCGTCACCGCGTGCCTTGAACGGGCCCCAGCGGCCGTCGGCGCCGACGGATTTCGTGAAGAGGGCTTCGCCGAGCCGCGCGCCGGTGGCGGGGTTGACCGCGTAGACGGTCACCGTGGCGCCATTCAGCGGAAGGTTTTCGGCGCCGATCGCGCGGCCGTTGAGCACGACGTCCGCCTCTGGTGCAACCTCGGTGCTGCGCGGCGCCTGCCCGGTGAGGAACTGCCATGTCGCCGCGAATGCCGCGGGCGAGAACGAAGTCTCGCGATGATCGACGCGCGGCAGCACGATGTTGGTCGCGCCCTTGAGCGCCGGTCCATCGAAGCCGATGTTGGTCGGCTTGCCGGGAGCGCCGATCCACACGCCGTCGGGCTGGGCGTACTTGTCGTTGTTGTCGGAGCGCAGGGTCAGCCATTTCACGCCGGGCGTGACTTCCTCGCCATTGGGCCCCTTCGGCTCGTTGAGCTGCTGCATGAAGCCCGAGAGCCCCGAGAACTCGTTGTTCTCGCGAAAGCCCTTCACCGCCCAGATGCCGTGCGCCGGGTTGCCGCCCAGCACCACATGGCTCACGACCGCGGCGCCGCCGCCGTTCTGCACGTAGTTTCGGATGGTGTTGCCGCCGCGCGAGTTGCCGATCAGCACCACCTTGCTCGCGCCGGTGGCCTTCAGCACCTTGTCGACCTCGGCCTTGAGGAACACCGCCGATTCGCCTGTGGAACTGCGTCCGGGCTGGGCCACTGCGTCGTCGTCGCGCGCGACCGGGTTGGGCTGGTCCACCGCGAACAGCCGCTCGCGCGGCCAGCCGTTCGACTCGAAGCGCCAGATCGTCGTCTGCCAGAGCGCGGCCGAGTCGCCGTTGCCGTGCATGAACACGATGGGCGGGCGCTCGGTGTACGACGGCGTTGGAGAGGTGGCGCAGGCGGTCAGCATGGCGGCGGTGGTCCCGGTGGCAGCCATGGCGACGAGAAGAGTGCGGCGGGTCTGCATGTTGTCTTGTTCCTGGATTCCTGTGGTGGGGGCCAAGTGAAAACGCCCGCCGGCGCGAAGGCGGGCGGGCGTTGGATGCTAGGTGAAAAAGACCGTCAGGCGAAGACGCCGGCCGTGTCCTGCATGCGGGCCGACACTTCGCCCAGATGGTGCAGCGTGTCGCCGAAAGTCATTTCCATCTGCGTGAGCTTGCGGAAGTAGTGGCTGCCGATGTACTCGTCGGTCACGCCGATGCCGCCGTGCAGCTGCACCGAGTTCGCGGCGATGTAGCGCATCGACACGCCGAGCTGGTACTTGGCGCGGGCCAGCGCCTGGCGGCGCTCTTCGGCCGGGGCGTTGAGCTTGAGCGTGGCGTAGTAGCTCATCGAGCGGGCGAGCTCGAGCTGCATCTTCATGTCGGCGACGCGGTGGCGCAGCGCCTGGAAGCTGGAGATGACCACGCCGAACTGCTTGCGCTGGTTCAGGTATTCGACTGTGAGGTCCACGGTCTTGTCCATCACGCCAACGCCTTCGGCGCAGAGGGCGGCGATACCGACGTCCACCGCGTATTCGAGGGCGGCGAGGCCGTCGAGCGTCACCAGCGTGGCGTCGGCCTTGTCGAACACGACCTCGGCGGCGCGGGAGCCGTCCTGCGTGCCGTAGCCGCGCGCTTCCACGCCGCTGGCGCTGCGCTCGACCAGGAAGAGGGCGATCTTGCCGTCGACCTTGGCCGGCACCAGGAAGGCATCGGCCTCGTCGCCCACGGGTACCACGCCCTTGGCGCCGGTCAGCGACCAGCCGCTACCCGCCTTGGCGGCATGCGCCTCGCACACGTCGAGGCGGTAGCGTGCCTTGCGCTCCTGGTAGGCCAGCACCACGATGGCCTGGCCGCCCGCGATGCGCGGCAGCCAGTTTTCCTTGGTGTCGGCACCGGCGTAGCCGCTGAGCACCGCGCCGGCGATCAGCGTCTGCGCGAAGGGCTCCAGCACGATGCCGCGGCCGAGTTCTTCCATGACGACCATGCCGGCCACCGGGCCCATGCCCAGGCCGCCGTCGTCCTCGCCGATGTAGAGGCCGCCCAGGCCGAGCTCGGCCAGTTCGTCCCAGGCCTCGCGCGAGAAGCCGCCCTTGGCCTCGATGCCGCGGCGCCGCTCGAAGTCGTAGCCCTTGTCGACCCATTTGCGGACGGCGTCGCGCAGCTGTTCCTGGTCGTCGGTGAAATTGAAGTCCATGCTTTTTGTCTCCTCAGCCCAGAACCGTCTGCGCGACGATGTTGCGTTGCACTTCGTTGCTGCCACCGTAGATGGTGGTCTTGCGCATGTTGAAGAAGGTCGACGTGAGCGGTGCGAGCGCCGGGTTGCCGCCCGGGAAGTTGCCCTGCCAGCCGGCTTCCATCGCCTCGCGGATCAGCGGCAGCGAGTAGGCGCCGCCGGCCAGCATCATCAGTTCGCTGTAGCGCTGCTGGATCTCGCTGCCGCGGATCTTGAGCAGGCCCGCCACGTCCAGCGAGTTCTTGCCCGAGGTGGCGGCCGAGAGCACGCGCAGCACCATCATCTCGAGGGCGACGACGTCGACTTCCAGCTTGGCGATCTCGTCGCGGAAGCGCTGGTCGTCGTAGACGCCTTCGGCCTTCGCGATGCGCTTGAGGCGCTCGAGTTCGCGCTTGGCGCGGTTCACGTCGGCGATGTTGGTGCGCTCGTGCGAGAGCAGGTGCTTGGCGTAGGTCCAGCCCTTGTTCTCCTCGCCGATCAGGTTCTCGGCGGGCACTTCGACGTTGTCGAAGAACACTTCGTTGACTTCATGGCCGCCGTCGAGCAGCTTGATCGGGCGCACGGTGACGCCGGGCGACTTCATGTCGAGCAGCAGGAAGCTGATGCCGGTCTGGGGCTTGCCCTCGTTGCTGGTGCGCACGAGGTTGAACATCCAGTCGCCGTACTGGCCGAGCGTGGTCCAAGTCTTCTGGCCGTTGACGATGTACTTGTCGCCCTTGCGCTCGGCCTTGGTCTTGACGGAAGCCAGGTCGGAGCCCGAGCCAGGTTCGCTGTAGCCCTGGCTCCACCAGACTTCGCCGCTGGCGATGCCGGGGAGGAAGCGCTTCTGCTGTTCGGCATTGCCGAAGGCCATGATGACCGGCGCAACCATCACGGGGCCGAAGGGCACGATGCGCGGCGCGCCGGCCAGTGCGGTTTCTTCCTCGAAGAGGTGGCGTTGGACGGCGGTCCAGCCAGGGCCGCCGAATTCCTTCGGCCAGCCGTAGCCCAGCCAGCCCTTCTTGCCGAGGATCTTGGCCCAGCCTTGCAGATCGTCGCGCGTCAGTTCGAGCGCGTTGTGTACCTTGTGCGAAATCTCCTTGGGGAGGTTGTCCTTGACCCAGGCGCGAACCTCTTCGCGGAACTTCTGTTCTTCGGGTGTGAAGCTCAAATCCATGCGTGCCTCGCTGTGTTGATCGGTTCACCGCAGACGCGGCTTGTCTCCGGAATCACGAGTTTTAGCACGGTCGTGCTGTGAAGCGGTGTCCGCGCCGCGACAAGGGCCGACCGGCTGCCGGACGACGGGCGCGGGGCACGGATAATTCTGCCTCCCATGAAGAACATCGTGATCCTGATCTCCGGCGGCGGCTCCAATATGGAGGCCATCGTGCGTGCCGCCGGGCGCGACCGCTGGGCCGAGCGCTTCGGCGCGCGCATTGCCGCCGTGGTGAGCAACAAGGCCGAGGCCGGCGGGCTGGCGATCGCCAAGGCCCAGGGCATCGACACCACGGTGGTTCCGCACAAGGATTTCGCCACCCGCGAGGCTTTCGACGAAGCGCTGGCGAAGGTGGTCGACGGTTATGCGCCGGCGCTGGTGGTGCTGGCAGGTTTCATGCGGATCCTGACGCCGGGCTTCGTCAACCGTTATGCGGGCCGGCTGGTGAACATCCATCCCTCCCTGCTGCCGGCGTTTCCGGGGCTGAACACGCATCAGCGCGCCATCGAGGCGGGCTGCAAGGTGGCGGGCGTCACGGTGCACCAGGTAACAACCGAACTCGATCACGGGCCGATCCTGGCGCAGGCCGTCGTGCCGGTGCTGCCGGACGACACGGCCGCCACCCTGGCCGGACGGGTGCTCGCACAGGAGCATCTGTTGTATCCGCGAGCCATCGCCGGCTGGCTGTCGGATACATCGTGTCACAATGAGTAAAGTTGTTTATATTCGCGGGTTTTCGGGAGTCCAGAAAGTGAAGAACCAATCGTTGCTGCTGGCGCTTGCCGGCGCCGCCCTGGTGGCGGGCTGTGCTGCTCCGGCACCCGCGCCCACCCCTGCACCCGCACCTGTTCCGCCGCCCGAGCCGGTTTACCAGTGCAATGCGGACGGCGCCCGTTTCGCCATCGGCCAGCCGCTGACGCCGCAGCTCGAAGCCGCCGCCCGCGTGCGCTCCGGCGCCGGCACGGTGCGCACGCTGAAGCCGGGCGAGGCCACCACGATGGAACTCAACGGCGGACGCCTCAATCTCGATGTCGACGCCCGCAATCGCGTCACGGACGTCCGCTGCGGTTGACCCTACCCGGGTTGCCGCAAAGAAAGAATGAGGCGGCAACCCGCACAGGCAGAACGGGCCTGCGCAGCCCGGCTGGCTAGATCGGTGTGAATCTCCTTCTGGGCACGCCGTCGATCTCGACGGTTTCGCCGAACATGGCGGCAGGCCGGACCCAGAGGCCGTGGGCACCGTACAGGGCGCGGTACAGCGTCATCGGTTCCAGCGTCTCGCTGTGCCGCACGGTACCGAGCACTTCGTATTCGCCGCCCTTGTAGTGGCGGTAGCGCCCGGGGGGCGTCTCGATCAGGGGAGGGAGGTCTTCGTCGTTCAACGGCGGCTTGCCTTTCTTCAGAAACTGTCGGAGCTTGATTTGACGGGAGTCGGATGGATCGCGCTGATTTTGTTCACCTGGTTCGACTGAGCGAGCATGCCAGTGCGGACGACAGCGCGCGCTATCGACGCAGCGTCGCGGCCTTCGCCGCGCTCGGCTACCTGTGGGTGCTGGGCTGCCTCGGGCTGTCGGTGGGCATCATCACCTGGGTGCTTTCCTCGATCGGCGAGGAGCGCTTCAACTTCACGCGCGGCTGGCTGCTGCTGTTCGCCCTGGGGCTCCTGTGGGCCACGCTGCGCGCGCTCTGGGTGCGTTTCGACGACCCCGAGGGCGTGGAACTCCGCCGCGAAGACGCGCCGGCGCTTTTCGAGGCGCTCGATCGCATCCGCGCCAGGATCAAGGGGCCGCCGGTCCACCGCGTCTACCTCGACGACGAATTCAACGCCAGCATCCGGCAGGTGCCGCGCTTCGGGCTGTTCGGCGGTGCGGTCAACTCGCTGAGCATCGGGCTGCCGCTGCTGATGATGCTCGACCGGCGGCGGCTGCTGTCGGTGCTGGCCCACGAATACGGCCACCTGCGTGGCAATCACGGCAAGCTGAGCGCCTGGATCTACCGCACCCGGCTGTCGTGGCTCAAGCTCGACGCCAGCCTGCAGCGCAACGAAGGCGTGATGGCGCTGTTCTCGCAGGCCTTCTTCCGCTGGTACTTCCCGCGCTTCGCAGCCAAGACCTTCGCGCTGGCCCGCCAGGACGAATACGAGGCCGACCGCATCTCGGGCAGGCTGCTGGGCACGTCCGTCGCCGCCGCCGCATTGACCGAGATCGCCATCAAGGGCAACTGGTACGCCAACGAGTTCTGGCCCTGGCACTGGGCCCGCGCCGAGCACGAGCCGCAGCCCCCGGGGCCGTTCGAAGCCCTTCGCAAGCGCGTGCGCACGCCGCCCGACGACGACTTCGCGCGTCAGGCGCTGCGCGAGGCGATGCGCCGCGTCAGCGACCTGGAAGATACCCATCCGGTCTTGAGGGACCGGCTCGAGGCGCTCGACCAGAAGGCGGCGATGCCCGAATGGTCGGCGCGACCGGCGCTCGACCTGCTGGTCGACCGCAGGAGGTGGATCGAGTATTTCGACAATCAGTGGCGCCGGGCCCACGCGGCCGACTGGAAGCAGCACCATGCGCATCGATCGCGCATCCGCGAGCGCATCGCGGTGCTGGCTGCGCGCGGCGAGCGCAACACGCCGGACGAAATGGTCGAGTGGGCCGATTCCGAGCGCCGGCTCGACCCGTCCGCCCCTGTGCGCGTGCGCTACGAGAACGCCCTGCGGATCGCGCCGGAGCATCCCGGCGCGCTGCGCGGACTGGCCCAGATGCTGCCGGCGAGCGACCGCGAAGCGCGCCTCGCAGTGCTCGAGCGGCTGCATGGCTCGGGTGCGGCCAGCCGGTGGTGGGCTGCCAGGAGTGCCGTCGCCTCGCTGGAAGATCCCGACACGGGTCCGCACGACGAGGAGGCGCTGAAGCTGTGGCGCGGCCGTCTCAAGGACGCGGAAGAGGCGGAGGCGCGTGCCTGGGAGGAGATCACCGGCACGCCGTTCTTCAGCCAGATCTCGCGGCACGACCTCAACGACTACGAGCTCGGCGAACTGCGGGCCGACCTCGTGCGTTGCCTGCCGGCCTCGCGGGCCTGGCTGGTGCGGAAGAACCTGCGCGAATTTCCGTGGCGCCGGGCCTACATCGTGTTCGTCGAGCTGCCGGGGCTCGACGACGAAGACCGCTGGCACCTGTGCCGCGAGCTGGAGCAGACCCTCACGCTGCCGGGCGCCGCGCTGGTGCTGTGGGCGGGGCATTCGCCGAAGCTGGAAGACATCGAGCGCGAGGCTTTCGGGGTGGTCTGGACGCGCGGCGCATAGGCTCCGGGGGCAGGCCGCCTGCGGCTGAGACAATCGGGGGATGCATCCCAAAGCCTTGTTGGAGGCCGCCGCCGATCTGGTCGGCCTCGTCCTGAAATTCGATCACCCCGCCGACCAGGTCGTCTCGCGCTTTTTCCGCGAGCACCGCGAGTTCGGCCCGCGCGAGCGCGCGACGCTCGCTGAAACCGTCTACACCGTGCTTCGCAAGAAGCTGCTCTTCGATCACCTTTCGCCTTCGGGCAGCGGCTCGAAGGAGCGGCGGATGGCGATCCTGGGCTTTCACGGCCCGCGGGATTTCCTGAAGAGCGCGCTCAACGACACCGAGAAGCGCTGGCTCGACAACTGCGACGCCGTCAAGCCGGACGACCTGCTGGAGCGGCACCGCCACAACCTGCCCGAGTGGCTGGTCGCGCCGCTGAAGGCGCAGCTCGGCGACGGCTTCTGGCCGCTGGTCGAAACGCTGCAGCAGCCCGCGCCGCTCGACCTGCGCGTCAATGCGCTGACCGACAAGCGCGCGGATGTGAAGGCCGAGCTTGCGCTGGCTGCTATCAAATCGGAAGCAACCCCGTTCTCGCCCTGGGGCCTGCGCATCGAAGGCAAGCCGGCGCTGACCAAGCTGGATGCCTTCGCGCGCGGCGCCATCGAGGTGCAGGACGAAGGCTCGCAGCTGCTGGCTCTGCTGCTGGATGCCAAGCGCGGGGAGATGGTGGTCGATTTCTGCGCTGGTGCCGGCGGCAAGACGCTGGCCATCGGCGCGACCATGCGCAACACCGGCCGGCTTTACGCGTTCGACACCTCGGCGCACCGGCTGGACGCGCTCAAGCCGCGGCTGGCGCGCAGCAAGCTGTCGAACGTGCATCCGGCGGCCATCGCCCACGAGCGCGACGACCGGATCAAGCGCCTGGCGGGCAAGATCGACCGTGTGCTGGTCGACGCGCCCTGCTCGGGGCTGGGTACGCTGAGGCGCAACCCCGACCTGAAATGGCGCCAGTCGCCCAAGGCGGTGGAGGAGCTGACGGTCAAGCAGTCGGCCATTCTGCAGAGCGCGGCACGGCTTGTTAAATCGGGTGGGCGTCTGGTTTACGCCACGTGCAGCGTGCTGCCGGAGGAAAACGAGGCGATCGCGGAGGCTTTCGGCGCCGCCAATCCCGATTTCGTGCCCGTGGACGCGGCGGAGCTGTTGCTGGGACTCAAGGTCGAGGGTTTCGAGGCGCTTTGCTCGGGCGGGGAGGGCGCCAGGCGCTACCTGCGGCTGTGGCCGCACCGTCACGCGACCGACGGTTTCTTCGCCGCGGTGTGGAACCGCAAATAGGTGCCGGACTCCAAACTAGGGTTAATCTGCGCCTTTCTTGAAGGTTTAAAGGGCTTGTTTTAAGCCCTGCCACCTTAAAATCGCGGGTTATCTGAAGGCTGCATCTTCGTGCGGCCATGATGGAGTACCTGATTCAATGTTGCTTCCTGACTCCGCCGTTCTGAATGCGGCCATCGAATGGCTCGGACACGGCCTGTGGGATCTCACCTGGTGGCAGGTCGTGCTGTACACGCTCGCCACCACGCACATCACGATTGCCGCGGTCACGATCTTCCTGCACCGCACGCAGACGCACCGGGCCATGGATCTGGGCCCGATCCCGTCGCATTTCTTCCGCTTCTGGCTCTGGATCGGCACCGGCATGGTGACGAAGGAGTGGGTCGCCATCCACCGCAAGCACCACGCCAAGTGCGAAACCCAGGACGACCCGCATAGCCCGCAGGTCAAGGGTATTGAGGAAGTGCTCTGGCGCGGCGCCGAGCTGTATCGCGCCGAGTCGAAAAACAAGGAAACGATGGAGCGCTACGGTCACGGCACGCCCGATGACTGGATCGAGCGCAACCTGTATTCGCGCTACAGCTGGCAGGGCGTCGGCCTGATGCTGGTCCTGAACCTGGCGCTGTTCGGCGCACTAGGCATGGCCGTGTGGGCCGTGCAGATGCTCTGGATTCCGATCACCGCCGCCGGCGTCATCAACGGCATCGGCCACTACTGGGGCTATCGCAACTTCGAAGCGCCCGACGCCAGCCGCAACATCATGCCCTGGGGCCTGATCATCGGCGGCGAGGAACTGCACAACAATCACCACACGTACCCCACCTCGGCCAAGTTCTCGGTCAAGAAGTACGAGTTCGACATCGGCTGGATCTACATCCAGGCGCTGCAGAAGCTGGGCTGGGCCAAGGTCAAGAAGGTGCCGCCGAAGATGCTGATGGGCGACATCCAGCCCGTGGCCAACGAGAAGACGCTCGAAGCCGTCATTGCGAACCGCTACGAAGTCATGGCCGGCTATGCGCGCGAAATGCGCCGTGCCACCAGCCTGGAACTGGCTGCCCTGAAGAACAAGGGTGCCGACCTGTCGGTGCTCAAGGCCGCCAAGCGCTGGCTGCATCGCGACGACGACAAGGTGCCTGCCTCGGCCCGCTCGCATGTCGTGCAGGCCCGTGCTGCCCATCCGGTGCTCGACAAGATGGTCACGATGCGCGAAGAGCTGCGTCAGCTGTGGCTCAACACCTCTCAGTCGCGCGAGCAGCTGGCGGCCGATCTGGCGGCCTGGTGCCATCGTGCGGAGGCCAGCGGCATTGCCGGTCTGCGCGACTTCTCGACCCGCCTGCGCGCTGCCCGCGCCTGAGGCGTTTCAGCCCCTCGATAAAAAGCCGGCCTGCGGGCCGGCTTTTTTGTGCCCGTCGTAAATCCGGCCGATTTGATCGATCGAATAAATAAACGGGCAATAAAAAACCCGCTGAATCAACAGCGGGTTTTTATTTGGGAAAACCGGAGCCGAATTACTTCAGCTTGATTTCCTTGTATTCGACGTGCTTGCGCGCCTTGGGGTCGAACTTCATGATCGACATCTTTTCAGGCATCGTCTTCTTGTTCTTGCTGGTCGTGTAGAAGTGGCCGGTACCCGCGGTGGATTCCAGCTTGATCTTTTCGCGTCCGCCTTTGCTCGTTGCCATGATTCAGCTC
The DNA here is from genome assembly GCF_003965815.1 of Variovorax gossypii. GTDB lineage: Bacteria > Pseudomonadota > Gammaproteobacteria > Burkholderiales > Burkholderiaceae_C > Variovorax > Variovorax gossypii. The sequence continues at coordinate 919,185 of NZ_RXOE01000002.1, forward strand.
CTTAGGCTTGGCCGCGTGCGCGCAGGTCTGCGAGCACGGAGTCGATACCGTTCTTGTCGATCAGGCGCAGTGCGGCGCTCGAAACACGCAGGCGAACCCAGCGGTTTTCAGTCTCGACCCAGAAACGGCGGTATTGCAGGTTCGGCAGGAACCGGCGCTTGGTTTTGTTGTTGGCGTGGGAAACGTTGTTTCCGACCATCGGGCCTTTGCCCGTTACGTCGCATACGCGTGCCATGAGGACACTCTTTCTTGAACAGCTGGCACCGGTGCAATCAGGACGATTGCAGGTGTTTTGCAGCTTGACCTCGCCAGAAAACGGGTGGCGGTACCCCGGCTTTGCCGCGACTCGTGGGAGAGCCCTGTTTCGGCAAAGCCTCGGATTATAGCCCTTTTGGGCTCTCCGTTGGTTACAGCGTGCCGTCCTGCTCCAGGAAGCGCTGTGCGTCGAGCGCCGCCATGCAGCCCGTGCCGGCGCTGGTGATGGCCTGGCGGTAGATGTTGTCCTGCACGTCGCCGGCGGCGAAGACGCCCGGGATGCTGGTCATCGTGGCGAAGCCCTGCAGGCCGGAGCGGGTCAGGATGTAGTTGTCCTTCATCTCCAGCTGGCCCTGGAAGATGTCGGTGTTCGGGTGATGCCCGATCGCGATGAAGCAGCCCTTGAGGTCGATCTGCTCCGTGGCGCCGGTCTGCGTGTTCTTGATGCGGATGCCCGTCACGCCCGAATCGTCGCCCAGCACCTGGTCGAGCTCGTTGTGCAGCTTCAGCACGATCTTGCCTTCGGCGACCTTCTCCTTGACCTTGTCGATCAGGATCGGCTCTGCGCGGAACTTGTCGCGGCGATGCACCAGCGTGACCTTGTTCGCGATGTTGGAGAGGTAGAGCGCCTCCTCGACGGCCGTGTTGCCGCCGCCGATCACGCAGACCTCCTGCTCGCGATAGAAGAAGCCGTCACAGGTCGCGCAGGCGGAGACGCCGCGGCCCATGAACTTCTGTTCGGAATCCAGGCCCAGGTACTTGGCCGAGGCGCCGGTGGCGATGATCAGTGCGTCGCAGGTGTAGGTGCCGCTGTCGCCGGTGAGGGTGAAGGGGCGCTTGCTCAGGTCGACCTTGTTGATGTGATCGAACACGATCTGCGTCTTGAAGCGCTCGGCGTGTTCAAGAAAGCGCTGCATCAGGTCGGGGCCCTGCACGCCGTGAACGTCGGCCGGCCAGTTGTCGACCTCGGTGGTGGTCATCAGCTGTCCGCCCTGGGCAATGCCGGTGATGAGCAGTGGTTGCAGGTTTGCGCGTGCCGCATAGACGGCTGCGGTATAGCCGGCGGGGCCGGAGCCCAGAATCAAAACCTTGGCGTGTTGGGGTGCGGACATGAGTAGAAAACCTAGGATGGACGCTGCTTCAGCGTGTACATTTTCAGGGTGGTAGCGATATATATGGAGTATCACTGCCCGGTTCAACACCGGGTGAACGGTGTTTTCAATGCGCGCGATTGTAGTAATCCATCGGCTTGCTGCTTTCTGGATTGCTCCGCCCGCTGTCTCAGGGATTGAATAAATGTCGATGCTGTCCAACCTCGAATTGCTTCGGCGCGTTCCATTGTTCGCGTCGTTGACGGCCACGCAGTCCGCTAGCATCGCGGACGCGATCATCAAGAAGCGCTTCAAGCGCGCGGAAGTCGTCGTGGAGCAGGGCAAGAAGTCCGATGCGCTCTACATCATCCTGACCGGCCGGGCACGCGTCACGAGCGCCGACAGCCGGGGACGCGAGGTCATCCTAGCCACGCTGCATCCGGGCGACTACCTGGGCGAGATGAGCCTGATCGACGATGAACCGCATTCGGCGACCGTACGCACCGAGATCCAGTGCGACGTGCTCATGCTGGGCCGCGACGCCTTCGCGCGCTGCCTGCCCGAGAACTCCTCCATGGCCTACAACATCATGCGCGGCCTGGTGCAGCGCCTGCGCCATGCCGACCGCAAGATCGAGTCGCTGGCGCTGATGGATGTCTACGGGCGCGTGGCCCGCTCGCTGCTCGAGTTCGCCGTGGAAGACGGTGCCGGCAATCTCAAGGTGCGCGACAAGATCTCCCGCCAGGACCTGGCCAAGATGGTCGGCGCCTCGCGCGAAATGGTGAGCCGCGTGATGAAGGACCTGGAAGAGCGCGGCTTCGTCCAGACGCTCGACGACGGCTCGATGATCGTCAAGGAACGGCTCCTGTCTCTGGCATGAGCCTTCAGGGCCGGGGCCGCCGTTGCAGGCGGCCCCGGCCTTTTGTTGTAGTGTTCGTGCGTCCGGCCCCTGCTTTTCGGGGCCGGGTGCCGTGTTTTTCATGACCTATTCGCTGAATACGCTTCAATCCTCCTCTGCCGCCGAAGGGCAACCCGTTCGCGTGCGCGCGATGCGCTTCGCCCACGAGATCACGCTGATCGCGGGATTCGCAGCGCTGTTGTTCTGGCTGCTGTCGATGCTGAGCTTCACGCCTTCGGATGCCGCCTGGTCCACCTCGGGCACCGGGGGCGAAATCAAGAACTGGGGCGGGCGCATCGGCGCCTGGCTGGCCGATGGCAGCTACTACGCCGCCGGCTATTCCGTCTGGTGGTGCCTCTTCGCGGGGCTGCGCGCCTGGCTGTCGTCGCTGGCCAACTGGCTGCGCGGCGGCGAGCCCTCTGCGGCTGAGCAGGCAACGCCGCGCGGGCGCTTCAACCGCAGCCGCCTTGCCTTCTGGCTCGGCCTGATCCTGCTGCTGTGCGCGAGCACCATGCTCGAATGGTCGCGCCTGTACCGGCTCGAAGCCCATCTGCCGGGCTCCGGCGGCGGTGCGCTGGGTTATCTCGTGGGGCCCGCCAGCGTGCGCTGGATGGGATTCACCGGTTCGGCGCTGGTGGCCATCGCCGGCGGAGTGATCGGCTCCGCGCTGGTGTTCCGTTTCTCCTGGAGCCTGATCGCCGAGCGCATCGGCGCCCGGTTCTACTCCCTGTTCGAGTCGCGCCGCGAGAAGCGTGAACTGGCAGCCGACATCGCGATGGGCAAGCAGGCAGCCCGCGAGCGCGCCGAAGCCGACGAACCGGCCTTCACGCGTGGCGATGCTGATTCCGGCCGGTCCGAGCCCTCGATGGCCCCGTCACACGGCGCCTTTGCCGGCGACGACGACGAAATCCGCATCGACCCGCCCCCCAAGCGCCGCGCCCCTTCGCCACCGGTCCAGATCGAGCCGGCGATGACCGAGGTGCCCCGCAGCGATCGCGTCGTCAAGGAGCGCCAGAAGCCGCTCTTCAAGGAACTGCCCGACAGCAAGCTGCCGCAGGTCGACCTGCTCGACCCCGCGCAGGCGCGCCAGGAGACGGTTTCGGCCGACACGCTCGAGATGACCTCGCGCATGATCGAGAAGAAGCTCAAGGACTTCGGCGTCGAGGTGCGCGTGGTGCTCGCCTCGCCGGGCCCCGTCATCACGCGTTACGAGATCGAGCCCGCCACCGGCGTCAAGGGCTCGCAGATCGTCAACCTCGCGAAAGACCTGGCGCGCTCGCTCTCGCTGGTGTCGATCCGCGTGGTCGAGACCATCCCGGGCAAGAACTACATGGCGCTCGAGCTGCCGAACGCCAAGCGCCAGTCGATCAAGCTCAGCGAGATCCTGGGCTCGCAGGTCTACAACGAAGGCAAGTCGATGCTCACCATGGGCCTCGGCAAGGACATCATCGGCAACCCCGTGGTGGCCGACCTCGCGAAGATGCCGCACGTGCTGGTGGCCGGTACCACCGGCTCGGGCAAGTCGGTGGGTATCAACGCGATGATCCTGTCGCTGCTGTACAAGGCCGAGGCGCGCGACGTGCGCCTGCTCATGATCGACCCGAAGATGCTCGAGATGTCGGTCTACGAGGGCATCCCGCACCTGCTGGCGCCCGTGGTCACCGACATGCGCCAGGCCGCGCACGGCCTGAACTGGTGCGTGGCCGAAATGGAGCGCCGCTACAAGCTCATGAGCAAGCTCGGCGTGCGCAACCTGGCCGGCTACAACACCAAGATCGACGAAGCGAAGGCGCGCGAGGAGTTCATCTACAACCCCTTCAGCCTCACGCCCGACGATCCGGAGCCGCTCAAGCGCGAGCCGCACATCGTCGTGGTGATCGACGAGCTGGCCGACCTGATGATGGTGGTCGGCAAGAAGATCGAAGAACTCATCGCCCGCCTCGCGCAGAAGGCGCGCGCCGCCGGCATCCACCTCATTCTTGCCACCCAGCGCCCCAGCGTCGACGTGATCACCGGCCTCATCAAGGCCAACATTCCGACCCGCATCGCCTTCCAGGTGTCGAGCAAGATCGACAGCCGCACCATCCTCGACCAGATGGGCGCCGAGGCGCTGCTCGGCATGGGCGACATGCTCTACATGCCCAGCGGCACGGGCCTGCCGATCCGCGTGCACGGCGCCTTCGTCAGCGACGACGAAGTGCACCGCGTGGTGGCCTACCTCAAGAGCCAGGGCGAGCCCGACTACATCGAAGGCGTGCTCGAAGGCGGCACGGTCGATGGCGACGGTGACGGCGACCTGCTCGGCGGCGGTGGCGACGGCGAGAAGGATCCCATGTACGACCAGGCGGTCGAAGTGGTGCTCAAGAACCGCAAGGCCAGCATCTCGCTGGTGCAGCGCCACCTGAAGATCGGCTACAACCGCGCGGCCCGCCTCGTCGAGGACATGGAGAAGGCCGGCCTGGTCAGCGCCATGAGCGGCAGCGGCCAGCGCGAGATCCTGGTGCCGGCACGAGCTGCCGAATGACCGGCTGCGAGGAGCGGCGAGCGGCAACCATCCGGGTTACGTGCTGAAAGGCAATTTGCAAAAGCGCCTTGCGGCATTGCAAATCTTCATCAAGGCCTACACCTGCCGCAATTCGCGGCGGGTAGGGTCGAAAGCCTGATGCACAGCCATTCAGAGGAATCCAAATTGAAATTGCGTCACTGGCTACTGATCGGCCTCCTGAGTTCCGCCAACGCCTGGGCGGGCGGGCTCGAGAGCCTCGAAACCTTCGTGAGGACGGTGAAGTCCGGCCGCGCCGACTTCACCCAGACCGTCACCGCCCCCGCGCGTGAAGGGCAGCCGGGCCGTACCAAGACCTCGGCCGGCACCTTCGAATTCCAGCGTCCCGGCAAGTTCAAGTTCGACTACCAGAAGCCCTTTGCGCAGAGCATCGTGGCCGACGGAAAGACGCTCTGGCTCTACGACGCCGACCTGAACCAGGTCACGCAGCGCGCGCAGGCACAGGCACTGGGTTCCACGCCCGCGGCACTGATCGCCGCCGCACCCGACCTGAAGGCCCTGCAGGCCGATTTCATGCTCGAAGCCGCGCCCGAGCGCGACGGCCTTCAGTGGGTCAAGGCCACGCCGAAGAACAAGGACGGACAGCTGCAGAGCGTGCAGGTCGGCTTCCAGGGCGATGCACTGGCGGCGCTCGAGATCCTCGACAGCTTCGGCCAGCGCTCGGTGCTCAAGTTCAGCAAGGTCGAGGTGAATCCCTCGCTGCCCGCCAGCGTGTTCGACTTCAAGCCGCCGGCCGGCGCCGACGTCGTCAAGCAGTAAAAGTAAAAAGCCCACGGGATTGGCCTCCACCGCGCATCAACCCCTTGCCGAACGCCTGCGTCCCAAGACGCTGGGCGAGGTGATCGGCCAGCAGCACCTGCTCGGCCCGGGCATGCCGCTGCGCATCGCCTTCGAGTCGGGCCAGCCGCATTCCTGCATCCTCTGGGGGCCGCCGGGCACCGGCAAGACCACCATCGCGCGCCTGATGGCCGATGCCTTCGACGCGCAGTTCCTGAGCATCAGCGCGGTGCTCGGCGGCGTGAAGGACATCCGCGAAGCGGTGGAGCGCGCCACCGCCGCGCGCGACGGGCTGACGCAGCAGCGCACCATCGTCTTCGTCGACGAAGTGCACCGCTTCAACAAGAGCCAGCAGGACGCCTTTCTGCCGCACGTGGAGTCGGGCCTCTTCACCTTCATCGGCGCGACCACCGAGAACCCTTCGTTCGAAGTCAACTCGGCGTTGCTGTCGCGGGCTGCCGTCTACGTGCTGCAGTCGCTCGACGAAAGCAACCTCAAGCAGATCGTGGCGCGTGCGCAGGCCATACAGGCCGTGCCCGCCATCGACGACGTCGCGGTCGATCGCCTCGTGGCGTATGCCGACGGCGATGCCCGCCGGCTGCTCAACACCCTCGAGACGCTCGCGGTCGCGGCCCGCGCCGAGAAGCTCGACCACATCACCGACGAGTGGCTGCTGCGCGTGCTCGGCGAGCGCATGCGGCGCTACGACAAGGGCGGCGAGCAGTTCTACGACACCATCAGCGCGCTGCACAAGTCCGTGCGCGGCAGCGACCCTGACGCCGCTCTCTACTGGTTCGTGCGCATGCTCGACGGCGGCGCCGACCCGCGCTACATGGCGCGCCGGCTGGTGCGCATGGCCAGCGAGGACATCGGCCTGGCCGACCCGCGCGCGTTGCGCCTCGCGCTCGATGCCGCCGAGGTCTACGAGCGACTGGGTACCCCCGAGGGCGAGCTGGCGCTGGCCGAATGCGTGGTCTACCTCGCGATCGCACCCAAGTCGAACGCCGTCTACAAGGCCTACAACGCGGTGCGCGCACTCGTGAAGACCGACAGCACGCGCCCGGTGCCCATGCACCTGCGCAATGCGCCGACCAAGCTCATGAAGGAGCTCGACTACGGCAAGGGCTACCGCTACGCGCACGACGAGGAGAGCGGTTTCGCCGCCGGCGAGCGATACCTTCCCGATGGCCTGGAGGGCCAGGTTTTCTACGAACCGGTAGAGCGTGGACTCGAAATCCGCATCGCGGAAAAGCTGCGCGACCTGCGCCGGCGCAACGACGAAGCCAAGGGCTGATACAGCCGTCTATACCCTGTTGCAGCATGCGCGCGAAGCGTGCATGACCCCACGCGCATACAGCATGACGTGAGCGGGTAAACCCCGGTCCGCGCGCACCAAATCAGCGCTGGTGCGTGACTACAATCCCGCCCACAAATCCGCCGGCGACACATGCTGGCTGGTTTTTTGCTTGTCAAGCCAGGGGCGCCAAACCGGTGACCCGGTGGGTGAATGGCACCCCAACGGTGCAACACATAGGAAATCGCGTTATGGACATTTTGCTGCAGCAGATCATCAACGGTCTGGTTCTCGGCAGCATGTACGCCTTGATAGCCCTGGGCTACACAATGGTGTACGGCATCATCAATCTGATCAACTTTGCGCACGGTGAAGTGCTGATGGTGGGGGCTCTCACGAGCTGGACCATCATCGGCCTCATGAAGGACGGCATGCCCAACACGCCGGGCTGGCTCATCCTCTTCATCGCGCTGATCATCGCCTGCGTCGTCGCGGCAACCCTGAACTTCGTGATCGAGAAAGTGGCCTACCGGCCGCTGCGCAACAGCCCCAAGCTCGCGCCGCTCATCACCGCCATCGGCATGTCGATCCTGCTGCAGACGCTGGCAATGATCATCTGGAAGCCGACCAACAAGGCATACCCGACGCTCCTTCCCTCCGACCCCATCCACCTCGGCGGCGCGGTCATCTCTCCCACCCAGGTCATGATCCTCAGCGTCACGGCGTTCTCGCTCGTGGTGCTCATGTGGCTGGTCAACTACACCAAGCTCGGCCGCGCGATGCGCGCCACCGCCGAGAACCCGCGCGTTGCGGCGCTCATGGGCATCCGCCCCGACATGGTCATCTCGGCCACCTTCATCATCGGCGCCGTGCTCGCCGCCATCGCCGGCGTGATGTACGCCTCCAACTACGGTATCGCGCAGCACGCCATGGGCTTCCTGCCCGGCCTCAAGGCCTTCACCGCGGCCGTGTTCGGCGGCATCGGCAACCTTGCCGGCGCAGTGGTCGGCGGCATCCTGCTGGGTCTCATCGAGGCCATCGGCTCGGGCTACATCGGAACGCTGACCGGCGGCGTGCTCGGCAGCAACTACAGCGACATCTTCGCGTTCATCGTGCTGATCGCCATGCTCACGCTGCGCCCGTCGGGCCTGCTGGGCGAACGCGTGGCCGACCGCGCCTGAGGAGCTCGCCATCATGAAGAACAGCAAGAACCTCGCCCTCTACGTCATCGGCGCCATCGCCGTGCTCGCGCTGCCGCTGCTGCTGCAGATGCAGGGCAACGCCTGGGTGCGCATCGCCGACATCGCACTGCTCTACGTGCTGCTGGCCCTGGGCCTGAACATCGTGGTCGGCTACGCCGGCCTGCTCGACCTGGGCTACGTCGCCTTTTTCGCGGTGGGGGCCTACCTCTTCGCGCTGATGGGCTCCACGCACCTGTCCGAGACCTTCGAGTGGTTCAAGATCACGTTCCCGAACGGCATGCACACCTCGCTGCTGATCGTGATACCGCTGGCCTTCGTGCTGGCCGCGGTGCTCGGCGTGCTGCTGGGCGCGCCCACGCTCAAGCTGCGCGGCGACTACCTCGCCATCGTCACGCTCGGCTTCGGCGAAATCATCCGCGTGTTCCTGAACAACCTCGACCAGCCGGTGAACATCACCAACGGTCCGAAGGGCATCACCTCGATCGACTCGATCAAGTTCTGGGGGCTCGACCTGGGCAAGGCGCTGAAGTTCGACGGCTTCACCATCTCGTCGGTCACGCTCTACTACTACCTGTTCCTGGCGCTGGTGCTGGCCACCATCCTCATCTCGCACCGCCTGCAGCTCTCGCGCATCGGCCGCGCCTGGATGGCCATTCGCGAGGACGAGATCGCCGCCAAGGCCATGGGCATCAACACCCGCAACATGAAGCTGCTGGCCTTCGGCATGGGCGCGAGCTTCGGCGGCGTCTCCGGCGCGATGTTCGCGGCCTTCCAGGGCTTCGTGTCGCCCGAGTCCTTCAGCCTGATGGAGTCGGTGATGATCGTGGCCATGGTGGTGCTCGGCGGCATCGGCCACCTGCCCGGCGTGATCCTGGGCGCCATCCTGCTGGCGGCGCTGCCTGAAGTGCTGCGCTACGTGGCCGGTCCGCTGCAGTCGCTGACCGACGGCCGCCTCGACGCGTCCATCCTGCGCCAGCTGTTCATCGCGCTGGCCATGATCATCATCATGCTGGTGCGCCCGCGCGGCCTGTGGCCCTCGCCGGAGCACGGCAAGTCGCTGACCAGGAAGGGCGGCGTGCCCGTCGACCCGACCCATGCCGCAGTGGCCCCCGGCTCGCTGCAGACTCACGCGCCGGGCGTCGATTCGCCCGCCGACGAGCTGCCTGGCGGCGCCAACCGTCCCATGTCGATCAATCCCTGAACGCCGAAGGAGAAATCAACATGACGGCAGACACCATCCTCGACGTCCGAGGCATCTCCAAGCGCTTCGGCGGGCTGCAGGCCCTGTCCGACGTGGGCATCACCATCAAGCGCGGCCAGGTCTACGGCCTGATCGGCCCCAACGGCGCCGGCAAGACCACGTTCTTCAACGTGATCACCGGCCTGTACACGCCCGACAGCGGCACCTTCGAGCTCGCGGGCAAGCCCTACCAGCCGACGGCCGTGCACGAAGTGGCCAAGGCCGGCATCGCGCGCACCTTCCAGAACATCCGCCTCTTCGCCGAAATGACGGCGCTCGAGAACGTGATGGTCGGGCGTCACATCCGCACCCATTCGGGCGTGCTCGGCGCGATGTTCCGCACCGGCGGCTTCAAGGCCGAGGAAAAGGCCATCGCCGACCGCGCGCACGAACTGCTCGACTACGTGGGCATCGGCAAGTTCGCCGACTACAAGGCGCGCACGCTGTCGTACGGCGACCAGCGCCGCCTCGAGATCGCACGCGCGCTGGCCACCGACCCGCAGCTCATCGCGCTGGACGAGCCCGCCGCCGGCATGAACTCCACCGAGAAGGTGGCGCTGCGCGAGCTGATCGACCGCATCCGCCGCGACAACCGCACCATCCTGATCATCGAGCACGACGTCAAGCTCATCATGGGCCTGTGCGACCGCGTCACCGTGCTGGACTACGGCAAGCAGATCGCCGAGGGAACGCCGGTGGACGTGCAGAAGAACGAGAAGGTGATCGAGGCCTACCTCGGCACCGGAGGACATTGAGATGAGCGCAGCAACGATGACGAGCGAACAAGACACCGCGACGAAGACGGCGGGCAAGGTGCTGCTGAAGGTCAACGGCCTGAAGGTGGGCTACGGCGGCATCCAGGCCGTCAAGGGCGTGGACTTCGAGGTGCGCGAAGGCGAGCTGGTCTCGCTGATCGGCTCCAACGGCGCCGGCAAGACCACCACCATGAAGGCCATCACCGGCACGCTGCCGGCCGGGGCCGGCCACATCGAGTTCCTGGGCCGCAGCATCAAGGGCCGCGGCGCGTGGGACCTGGTGGAAGAGGGCCTCGTGATGGTGCCGGAAGGCCGTGGCGTGTTCACGCGCATGACCATCACCGAGAACCTGCAGATCGGCGCCTACATCCGCAAGGACAAGGCCGCGATCGCGAGCGACATGGAGCGCGTGTTCGTCACCTTCCCGCGCCTGCGTGAACGCAAGGACCAGCTCGCCGGCACGATGTCGGGCGGCGAGCAGCAGATGCTGGCCATGGGCCGTGCGCTGATGGCGCGCCCCAAGGTGCTGCTGCTGGACGAGCCCACCATGGGCCTGTCGCCGATCATGTGCGACAAGATCTTCGAGGTGGTGCAGACCGTGGCCTCGCAGGGCGTGACCATCCTGCTGGTGGAGCAGAACGCCAACCGCGCGCTGCAGCTGGCCGACCGCGGCTATGTGATGGAGTCCGGGCTCATCACCATGAGCGGCGAGGCCAAGGCCCTGCTGAGCGATCCGCGCGTGCGGGCCGCGTACCTCGGCGAATAAGCGGACGTTCCGTTCGCCACAGGCGGTGCGGGCCGCGCCCGGATGGCGCGGCGGTACGCACCGCCTTTTTCTTTTTGCTGCCGGCTACATCATTGCCGCGGCGGCCTTGATCGCCTCGCGGATGCGGCCGTAGGTGCCGCAGCGGCACACGTTCTCGATGGCGTCGATGTCGGCGTCCGTCGGGTTGCGCGTGCGGCGCAGCAGGTCCACCGCCGCCATGATCTGCCCCGGCTGGCAGAAGCCGCATTGCGGCACGTCGAGGTTCAGCCAGGCCTGCTGCACCGGGTGCAGCGTGTTGCCGTTGGCCAGCCCCTCGATGGTCGTCACCTGCCGGCCGCGCACGTCGGAGACGCGCACCGAGCACACCGTCACCGCCTTGCCGTCCACGTGGCATGTGCAGGCCTTGCAGACGTTGATGCCGCAGCCGTACTTCGGCCCGGTGATGCCTAGCTTGTCGCGCAGCACCCAGAGCAGGGCCATGTCGTCGGGCGCCTCGACGTCGACGCTCTGGCCGTTCACCTTGAAAGATTGCACGGGCATGGGGAGCCTCCTCAGGTCGGGATCGGAACGTTGACAGGCGTGGGCAGCTTGCCCGGCGGGATCGGCGTGAAGTCGACCGGGAAGTTCAGCGGAAAGCTGCGCGGCTTGGTGCCGGTGGCGCGCGCATATGCGTTGGCGATGGCACCCGAGCTTGCCGACAGGCCGACCTCGCCCAGGCCGCCGATGGCCTCGCCGCTGGCCGGCATGATGATGACCTTCACGTCCTTCGGGTAGTGCTTCATTCGCGAGAAGTGGTACTGCGAATAACTGCCTTCAAGCGGCAGCCCGTTCTGGATGTGCAGTCCCGCGCTAAGCACCAGCGCGATCGACTCGCACAGGCCGCCCTGCATCTGCGCCTCGATGCCCGATGGGTTGATCGGCGTGCCGACGTCGATGGCGATGGTCGCGCGCACCACCTTCGCGGCCGAGGGCACCCGCGCGTCGATCTCGACGATGCAGGCCGTGAACGACTTCGACTCCTGGTGCACGCCCACGCCCTGCGCGAAGCCCGCGGGCATCGCCTTGCCCCACTGCGCCGCCTCGGCCACCGTCTTGAGCACCGCGCGGGCGCGCGGCAGGCGCAGGTACTCGAGCCGGAAGGCGACAGGGTCCTTGCCCGCCGCCTTGGCCATCTCGTCGACCAGGATCTCCTCGACCAGCCGCGAAGGCTGGATGTGCACCGAGCGGTACGAGCAGGTGTTCATGTCCATCGCCACCGGCGTCAGCAGCTTGGTCGTGACGCCGAAGTTGTAGGGCGAGGTGACCATGGTCTTGAACATGATCTGCTCGATCGCGAAGTTGCCCACCGTCTGCGGAAAGGCGTTGGGCAGCGCGATGGCCGCGGCTTCCAGCATGTTGCCGAAGCCGTGGCGCGTGTCGAGCCGCACGCCGGCGATGCGTTGCTCGAAGGCGATCACCTGGCCCAGCAGCATCGTGGCGCGCGCCTTGTGGAACATCGGCGGGCGCACGCGCGTGTGGCGCATGTCGTCGGTGCGGTGGTACATCAGGCGGCAGGGGCGCCCGAGTGCCTTGGAGACCTGGATCGCCTGCAGCACCGGGTCCCAGAAGAGACGCCGGCCGAAGGAGCCGCCCGAGGGCACCGCATGCACGATCACCTTGCTCAACGGCAGGCCGAGTTCGGCCGCCACGGCCTGCTGCGTGACGATGGGACTCTGCAGCCCGGCCCAGATCTCGGCCCGGTCGGGGCGCACGTCGGCGATCGCGCATTCGACTTCCATCGGGCAGTGCGCGGCGGGTGCGAACTCGAACTCGCCCTCGACCGTCAGCGCGCCCAGCGGCGGCAGCGCGAACGGCAGCAGCGCCGACTTCAGCTTGCGCATGATGGTGGCGTTCGATTCGCCGTCGATAGGGCCGGCGGCCCAGGTCACGTCGAGCGCGTTCACCGCGGCCCATGCCTGCCCGAAGGTCTCGGCCATCACGGCCACGCCGGGCGGCGTCGGCGTGATGCCGTTGGTCGATGGAATCGGCACCACGCCGATCACGCCCGGCATGGCCGTCACCGTGTTCATGTTGTTGATGCTCACGAACTTGCCGTTGATGGTCGGCGGGCGCCGCACCATCGTCGGCATCGCGCCGGGCACTGACTGGTCGAGCGTGAACTTCTTGCGCCCGGTGACGATATCGAGCGCGTCGAGCCGCGTGACGCGCTGCCCGACCACCGAGGGCGTGGAGCCCGAGAGCAGTCCGCCCAGTCCGCCCAGCACGGGCATCCCGGCATGCAGCGAGCGCACGCTCGACGAGCCGCCGGTGAGCTGGTTCCAGATCAGCTCGGGGCTTGCGTCGGCCGAGGTCACCTCGATGGCGCTCAGCGGCAGCCGCAGCTTGTCGGCCAGCATCATCGCGGTGGCCGTGGCGATGCCCTGGCCCACCTCCAGGCGTGGCAGCGCGAGCCGCACGCGGCCGTTCTCGCCGTTCGTCACTTTCACCAGGGGCATGGTCGGCAGCGAAGTCACCGTCACCGCGTCGCCGATGTCGATCAGGTCGGTGGTGTCGGGCGGCGTCATCGGCAGCAGCGCGGCGGCTGCGGTGGAGGGGGCCGCGAGGCCGGCAAGTCCGGCGACCCCGGCCGTTGCCGACACCAGCGGCGCGGCTGTCGCGTAGCCCAGCACCTCGCGCCGGCGCAGGCCCGGCGCATCACCGTCGTCCGGCCCGCGAGGGGGGCGTGAAGGACGCGGGCTCTCGTTCGAGCGCTTCATCGTTGTCTCCTTGTTGTGGTGGCGAACGCGGGCCACTGTGGCATCATGGCCGCGCCGAGGATGTCGTTGGAACGACATTTCTTACGGCCCCGGTGGCCGGCCCCCGCGACGGGCCGCCAGCTGTCTTGGGAGGAGACCGCAGGAGGAGGCCTGACGATGTCGACGAGCGCGCTGGAGAACATGCTCCGCGAGAGCCTGTGGGCACGAGCCCTCACGAGCGAGGAGCTCGATCGCGTCGTGCAGGAGTCCCACGAGCGCGCGGTTCCCGCCGGCGGTTTTGTCGTGCGGCGAGGCGAGCCCGCCGATCACTGGGTCGGCGTGATGGACGGCCTGCTGAAGATGTCCGTGTCGCTGCCCGACGGGCGCGTTTCCACCTTCACCGGCGTCACAGCCGGAGGCTGGAGCGGAGAGGGCTCCCTGCTCACCCCCGGATGCTGGCGCTACGACGGCGTGGCATTGCGTCCGACCCGCGTTGCATGCATTCCGCGGCACAGCTTCGAGCGCCTGCTGGCCTCGAACATCGAATTCAATCGGTTTCTGTTGTTACACATCAATGCGCGGTTGAGCCTGTTCATCGGGCTCATGGAATTCGACCGCCTGCTGGGGCCGGACGCGCGCGTGGCGCGCTGCCTTGCGAGCCTGTTCGATCCGATCCTGTATCCACGCGCGGACCGTTTCGTGCGGCTGAGCCAGGACGAGATCGGCCTGCTGTCGGCGGTGTCGCGGCAGCGGGCCAATCGCGCGCTGCATGCGTTGCAGCGCGACGGGCTGCTGCGCGTGGAGCACGGCGGTGTCGAGGTGCTCGACCTGGCGGGGCTGCGCAGCTACTCGGGCGAGGCTTCGACGGCGGGGCGCGGCGCTGATGCCTTGTCCGGGGACCTCGTCAGTCCACCTTCGCGCCGGTGGCCTTGACGACCTTCTCGTACTTGCCGAGCTCGCTTTTCATGAAGGCGCCGAACTGCTCGGGCGAGCTGCCGACCGGCTCGGCCAGCAGCGATGCGAAGCGGGTTTTCGTTTCGGGCGCGTTCAGCGCCGCCACGAAAGCCTGATTGAGCTTCACCACCACGTCGTGCGGCGTGCCGGCCGGCGCGACCAGTCCCCACCAGGTGTCGATCGAGAAGCCCTTGAGCGTGTCGGCCACGGGCGGCACCTCGGGCAGCGAGCTGCTGCGCTGAAGCGTCGTCACCGCGAGCGCCTTGAGCTTGCCCGAGCGGATGTTCGGCGCGGCGGTGGCGAGGTTGTCGAAGTTGAAGTCGACCTGCCCCGAGATCAGCGCCAGCTGCGCCGGGCTGCCGCCGTTGTACGGAATGTGCAGCGCGAAGATGCCAGCTTCCTTCTTGAACAGTTCGCCCGCGAGGTGCCCCGCGCTGCCGTTGCCGCCGCTACCGTAGTTGAGCTTGGCCGGGTTGGCCTTGGCGTAGCGGATCAGGTCGGCCACGCTGTTGATGTTCAGGCGCTTCGCGGTGTCGGCGTTCATCACCAGCACGTTGGGCACGCGCACCATCTGCGTGATCGGCGCGAAGTCGGTCGCGGCGTTGAACGGCATCTTGCTGTAGAGCCACGGGTTCACCGCGTTGGTGGCGGTGGCCGCGATGCCAATCGTCAGGCCGTCCGCGGGGGCCTTGGCCACCACGTCGGCGCCGATGTTGCCGCCCGCGCCGGGCTTGTTGTCGATGATGACCGTGCCCAGCGAGTCCTTCACGCGTTCGGCCAGGATGCGCGCGGTGTTGTCGATCGGGCCGCCCGCCGCGTAGGGCACGACGAGGCGGATGGGGCGCTGCTGTTGCTGCGCCATCGTCTGACCGGTGCCCAGCAGGGCGGTGGCGCTTGCGAGGAGGGTGAGGAGGAAGTGTCTCGTCTTCATTTTGTTCTTGGGTCTGTTCTCGGGGAGCGGGGAATCAGGGGCTCAGGGCAATCTCAGGGGAGGGCCTTGTCCGCCTCCGTGGTGAATGCGTCGGCGAAGAATTCTTCTTCTGGCAGGCCCGCCAGCGCCACGTAGTCGCGCTTGGCCGAGTCGACCACGATGGGCGCGCCGCAGGCATACACCTGGTGGCCCGAGAGGTCGGCGAAGTCTTCGAGCACGGCCTTGTGGACGAAGCCGGTGCGGCCGGTCCAGTTGTCCTCGGGCGTGGCGTTGGAGACCACCGGCACGTAGCGCAGGTTCGGCATCTGGGCCATCTGCTCGCGCAGCCAGCCGTCCATGTACAGGTCTTCGGGGCGGCGACCGCCCCAGTACAGCGTGGCAGGGCGGTCGATGCTCTTGAACTGCATGTGCTCCAGCAGCGCCTTGATGGGCGCGAAGCCGGTGCCGGAGGCCAGCAGGATCATCGGCTTGTCGGAGTCCTCGCGCAGGAAGAAGCTGCCGAAGGGGCCTTCGATGCGCAGGATTTCCTTTTCCTTCATCGTGCCGAACACGTGGTCGGTGAACTTGCCGCCGGGCAGGTGCCGCAGGTGCAGCTCGATGCCCGTGCCGGGCTGGCCCACGGTGTGCGGCGCGTTGGCCATCGAATAGCTGCGGCGTGCGCCGTCGCGCAGGATGAATTCGACGTACTGGCCCGCGTAGAACTGCAGCGGCTCGCCGGCCGGCAGCTGCAGGCGCACCAGCATCACGTCGTGCGACTGGCGAGTGAGGGCCATCACGCGCACCGGCATCTTGCGGATCGGCAGTGCGCCGGCCTCGGTGACCTGGCGCGATTCGAGCACCACGTCGCTCGTGGGGTGGGCGCAGCAGGTCAGGACATAGCCGGCGAGCTGCTCCTCGGCGCTCAGGGCCTTGCTCTGGTGCGGGCCGAGGGTGACCTCGCCCGAGAGCTTTTTGCACTTGCACGAGCCGCAGGCGCCGTCCTTGCAGCCGTAGGGCAGGCCGATGCCCTGGCGGATGCCGGCGGCCAGGATGGTTTCGTCGCCCTGGACCACGAAATGGCGTCCGCTGGGTTCGACGGTGATGGAAAAGCCCGCTTCATGCGGCGCCGGGACAGTCATCGGTATTCTTCGAGGGGTAACGCTCTTTCCGGCCGCAAACGGCCCGGGAGCAACTGAATTGGGAAGACGGGAACAGGATTTTGCCTTCAATCAATAGCCCCTCCGGCGCGCTGCCAGCGCGGTTCCGGCGAGAACGCCTGCTGATCGTCGGTTGCGGCGACGTGGGCCAGCGCGTGGTGCGCGACCTGCGCGGCCGCATGCAGCTGGTGGCGCTCACTTCATCGGCCGAGCGCGTGGGAGCCCTGCGCGCGGCCGGAATACGCCCGCTGACGGGCAACCTTGACGATCCGGCCACCCTGCGCCGGCTCGCGGGCATCGCCACCCGGGTGCTGCATCTCGCACCGCCCGCCCGCGACGGCGGAGCCGCCTGGTGGCGCGACCAGCGCACCACGGACCTCGCGAGGGCCCTGCGCCTGCGGTCCGTGCCCTCGACCTTCGTCTACGGATCGACCAGCGGCGTCTACGGCGACTGCGGCGGCGCCCGCATCGACGAAACCCGCACCGTGCGCCCCGACACGCCGCGCTCCCACCGCCGCGTGGACGCCGAACGGGCAGTGCGCTGGCTGGGCCGCAGCGCGGGCGTGCGCGCCAGCATCCTGCGCATCCCGGGCATCTACGCCCCCGATCGCGAGAACGGCACCCCCCGTGCCCGCCTGCAGCGCGGCACGCCCGTCCTGCGGCAAGAGGACGACGTCTACACCAGCCACATCCACGCCGACGACCTCGCCCGCGCCTGCATCGCCGCGCTGTTCCGCGGCAAGCCGCAGCGCGTCGTGCATGCATCGGACGACACCGAGCTGCGCATGGGCGACTACATTGACCTCGCCGCCGACATCTACGGCATGCCCCGCCCGCCGCGCGTGGCCCGCGGCGAGGCCGAGCGGCAGCTTCCGCTGCAACTGCTGAGCTTCATGGGGGAATCGCGCCGGCTGGACAACACGCGGCTGAAGCGCGAGCTGAGAGTGCGACTTGCGCACCCGACAGTACACACCGGCCTGCAAGAACAGGCCGGGTCGAGATAAGGCAGGGGAGGGGCCCATTCCAGGGACACCGTGGATCCGGCTCCGCCGGTCCACCGGTGTCGCCCCCGGAAGGGGGTTGGCGCAGCGACACGAAGTGCGCGAAGCCTGGGGGAGAGCCAAGCCGTGGTGCCCGGGGCCGGAATCGAACCGGCACGCCTTGCGGCGGGGGATTTTGAGTCCCCTGCGTCTACCAATTTCACCACCCGGGCAGGGTTCTGAACGAAGCCCAAAATTATGGCACAGTGGCTGGCATGAACTATCCGACGATCGAAGACGCCATCGGCAAGACCCCTCTGGTCGCACTGCAACGCATCAATGCCGCAGAAAACGCCAGGCGCGGCAACGTGATTCTCGGCAAGCTCGAAGGCAACAATCCCGCCGGCTCCGTGAAAGACAGGCCGGCTCTCTCGATGATCCGGCGCGCGGAAGAGCGCGGCGAAATCAAGCCCGGCGACACCCTGATCGAAGCCACCTCCGGCAACACCGGCATCGCCCTCGCGATGGCTGCGGCCATCAAGGGCTACCGCATGGTGCTCATCATGCCGGAGGACCTCTCCGTGGAGCGCGCGCAGACCATGAAGGCATTCGGCGCCGAGCTCGTGCTCACGCCCAAGAGCGGCGGCATGGAATACGCACGCGATCTCGCCGAGCAGATGGTGGCCCAGGGCAAGGGCCGGGTGCTCGACCAGTTCGCCAACCCCGACAACCCGCGCATCCACTACGAGACCACCGGCCCCGAGATCTGGGCCGACACCAAGGGCAAGGTCACGCACTTCGTGAGCGCCATGGGCACCACCGGCACCATCACCGGCGTGTCGCGCTTCCTCAAGGAGAAGAACCCGGCGGTGCGCATCATCGGCGCGCAGCCGGCCGAGGGCTCGCGCATTCCGGGCATCCGCAAGTGGCCTGCCGAGTACCTGCCGAAGATCTTCGATCCGAGCCGCGTCGACGAGGAAATCAACGTGAGCCAGAGCGACGCGGAGGAAATGTGCCGTCGCCTCGCGCGCGAGGAAGGCATCTTCGGCGGCATCTCCGCAGCCGGTGCGCTGTGGGCTGCATTGGAAGTGTCGAAGACGGTCGAGAACGCGACCATCGTGTTCGTGGTCTGCGACCGCGGCGACCGCTATCTGTCGACAGGCGTCTTCCCGGCCTAAGCTGCGGCCGATTGCAGCGCCTGCCAAAGGCGGGCAGACCGTCCAATAAAAGAAAGACACCCCATGCCCCATCCCAAGTTCTGCCAGGTCTGTGCCACGCCGCTCGAGTGGATCGCGTTGATGGAAGACGGCGGCCCCAAGGAGCGCCTGCGCTGCCCAAACTGCGGCCACACGCACTGGAACAACCCGACGCCCGTGCTCGCCGCCATCGTCGAGTACCGCGGCCAGGTGCTGCTGGCGCGCAATGCCGCGTGGCCGGGCAAGATGTTCGCGCTCATCACCGGCTTCATGGAGGCCGGCGAGACGCCCGAGGAAGGCATCGCGCGCGAGGTGAAGGAAGAAACCAACCTCGACGTGAGCGCCGCCAGGATCGTCGGCGCCTACGACTTCCAGCGCATGAATCAGGTCATCATCGCCTACCACGTGGTGGCCGACGGCGAGGTGAAGCTCTCGCCCGAACTGGTCGACTACCGCCTCTACGACCTGCCCGATCTCAAGTGCTGGCCCGCCGGCACCGGCTACGCGCTGGCCGACTGGCTGCGCACGCGCGGACACGAGCCTGTGTTCTTCACGGCCGCCGAGAACGAGGAGCGCCGCCGCGGCCTGAACCTGCCGCCGGAGCCAGGCAATGCAAGTTGATCGCGAGCTCGACACGCGCGGGCTGAACTGCCCGCTGCCCATCCTCAAGGCGAAGAAGTCGCTCAACGAGATGGCGAGCGGCCAGCTGCTGAAGGTGGTGTCGACAGACCCGGGATCGATCCGCGACTTCCAGGCCTTCGCACGCCAGACGGGCAACGAGCTGATGGAGCAGGAAACCGTCGGCACCGACTTCATCCACGTGCTGAAGCGCCGCTGACAGGGTTGCAGAAGCAGCAAAGAAAAAGGGCCGCAGTCGCGGCCCTTTTTGTTCGTGTGCTCGAAGCGGCGATTACAGCTTCAGGCTCTTGAGGTACTCGCGGAAATCCGCGCCCACTTCCGGGTGCGCTAGCGCCAGTTCCACCGATGCCTGCAGGAAGCCTTCCTTGCTGCCGCAGTCGTAGCGGATGCCCTTGTACGAGTACGCGTAGACCGATTCCTTCTTCATCAGCGCCGCGATGCCGTCGGTGAGCTGGATCTCGCCACCCGCGCCCTTGGGCTGGTTGCGGATCTCGTCGAACACGCCCGGCGTGAGGATGTAGCGGCCTGCCACACCGAGACGTGAAGGCGCCTCTTCGGGCTTCGGCTTCTCGACCATGCGGCTGACCTTCACGAGGCCTTCCTCGATCGCGTCGCCAGCCACGATGCCGTAGCGCTTGACGTGCGCGAGCGGCACTTCCTGCACTGCCAGTAGCGAGCCGCCGAGGCGGCCGAAGGCTTCGGTCATCTGCGCCAGCACGGGCTGTCCGCCATCGGGGCCGACCATCAGGTCGTCCGCCAGCAGCACGGCGAAGGGTTCGTTGCCGACCAGGTGCTCGGCGCACAGCACCGCATGGCCCAGGCCCAGCATGCGCGGCTGGCGCACATACGAGCAGGTCATGTCGTCGGGCATGACCGAACGGGCGATGTTCAGCAGCGCGGTCTTGCCGCTGGCCTCGAGCTGGCTCTCGAGCTCGTAGGCGGTGTCGTAGTGGTCTTCGATGGCGCGCTTGTTGCGACCGGTCACGAAGATCATGTCGCGGATGCCGGCTGCGTACGCCTCTTCGACGGCGTACTGGATCAGCGGCTTGTCGACCACCGGCAGCATTTCCTTGGGTTGCGCCTTGGTGGCCGGCAGGAAGCGGGTGCCGAAGCCTGCAACGGGAAATACGGCCTTGCGGATGCGGGTCGCGGATGTGGACATGGGCAGTTCAGCGTCTTTCGTCAAAGGTAGGGATGGCAGGATGCGGAACGGCGCGGGGCCGCTCCAAGCATCCTAAACGCCTTCGAAACTCCGAGTCTGTCAGCCGAGGCGCACAAGCTGGTCGCGCAAGCGCTCCAGAGTGGCAGTGAAGTCAGTCAGACGTTTACGTTCCTGCTCGATCACGGCCGGCGGAGCCTTCGCGACGAAGGCTTCGTTGCCCAGCTTGGAGTGCACCTTGGCAATTTCGCCTTCGACGCGTGCAACTTCCTTGCCAATGCGAACTTTCTCCGCAGCCTTGTCGATCTCCATGTGCAGGCACAGGCGTGCGGCGCCCACCACGGCGACGGGTGCGGCTTCGGCGGCAGCCGACCACGAGGCCTCGTCGTCGAAGACCTTCACTTCCTTGAGCTTGGCGAGCGCCTGCAGCACCGAGGCCGATTCACGCAGGAAAGCCGCGCCTTCGGCATCGTCTGCCACCGCGTAGAGCGGCAGGCGCGTGGCGGGCGACACGTTCATTTCGCCACGCAGCGTGCGGCACGCATCCACCAGTGCCTTCAACCGCGCCACGTAAGCCTCGGCCGCCTCGTCGATCTTCTCGGGCTGGCTCTTCGGATAGGCCGCGATCATGATCGACTCGCCCTCACGTCCTGCAACCTTCGACACCTTCTGCCACAGCTCTTCCGTGATGAACGGAATGATGGGGTGCGCCAGGCGCAGCAGCGTCTCGAGCACGCGGATGAGCGTGCGGCGCGTGGCGCGCTTCTGTGCGTCGTCGCCGGTCTGGATCTGCACCTTGGCGATCTCGAGGTACCAGTCGCAGAACTCGTCCCAGGCGAACTGGTAGATCGTGGTGGCCACGTTGTCGAGGCGGTATTCCTCGAAGCCCTGAGCCACTTCGGCCTCCACGCGCTGCAGCTTCGACACGATCCAGTAGTCGGCGCGGCTGAACTTCAGGTAGCCGTGCGCCGGGCCGCCGACCTTGCACTCTTCCTTCGTGTGCTCCAGCAGGCCGCAGTCCTGGCCTTCGCAGTTCATCAGCACGAAGCGCGTGGCGTTCCACAGCTTGTTGCAGAAGTTGCGATAGCCCTCGCAGCGCTTCGAGTCGAAGTTGATGCTGCGGCCCAGCGAGGCGAGCGAGGCGAAAGTGAAACGAAGCGCATCGGCGCCGAAGGCCGGAATGCCGTCCGGAAACTCCTTCTGCGTGTTCTTGCGCACGGCGGGCGCCGTCTCGGGCTTGCGCAGGCCTTGCGTGCGCTTGTCGAGCAGCGCGGGCAGCTCGATGCCGTCGATCAGGTCCACCGGGTCGAGCACGTTGCCTTCCGACTTGCTCATCTTCTTGCCCTGCGCGTCGCGCACCAGGCCGTGGATGTACACGTGCTTGAAGGGCACCTTGCCGATGAAGTGCTTGGTCATCATGATCATCCGGGCGACCCAGAAGAAGATGATGTCGTAGCCGGTCACCAGCACGGTCGAGGGCAGATACAGGTCGAGGTCCTGCGTCTTCTCGGGCCAGCCCAGCGAAGAGAAGGGCACCAGCGCCGACGAATACCAGGTGTCGAGCACGTCCTCGTCGCGCGTCAGCTTCTTGCCGGGCGCCTTGGCCTGGGCGGCGGCTTCGTCCTCCGCCACGTACACGTTGCCTTCCTCGTCGTACCAGGCCGGAATCTGGTGGCCCCACCAGAGCTGGCGCGAGATGGTCCAGTCCTGGATGTTCTCCATCCAGTGGTTGTAGGTGTTGACCCAGTTCTCGGGCACGAAGCGCACTTCGCCCGACTTCACCACGTCGATGGCCTTCTGCGCGATCGACTGGCCGTCGGCACCGGGGCGCGTCATGGCCACGTACCACTGGTCGGTGAGCATCGGCTCCACGATGGCGCCCGAGCGCGCGCAGCGCGGCACCATCAGCCTGTGCTTCTTCACCTCGACCAGCAGGCCCAGCGCGTCGAGGTCGGCCACGATGGCCTTGCGCGCCACGAAGCGGTCGAGGCCGCGGTACTTCTCGGGCGCGTTGTCGTTGATGGTGGCGTCGAGCGTGAGCACGCCGATCATCTCGAGCTTGTGGCGCTGGCCGACGGCGTAGTCGTTGTAGTCGTGCGCGGGCGTGACCTTCACGACACCGGTGCCGAATTCCTTGTCGACGTAGTCGTCGGCAATGATCGGAATCAGCCGGTCCACCAGCGGCAGCTTCACGCGCTTGCCAATGAGATGCTTGTAGCGCTCGTCCTCGGGGTGGACCATCACGGCCGTGTCGCCGAGCATGGTCTCGGGCCGGGTGGTGGCCACGGTCAGCGTGCCGCTGCCGTCTTCGAGCGGGTAGGCGATGTGCCAGAGCGAGCCGTCTTCTTCCTCGCTCTCGACCTCGAGGTCGCTCACGGAGGTCTTGAGCACCGGGTCCCAGTTGCCCAGGCGCTTGCCGCGGTAGATCAGGCCCTCTTCGTACAGCTTCACGAAGGTATGCGTCACGACCTTGGAGAGGTCGTCGTCCATCGTGAAGTACTCGCGGCTCCAGTCCACCGTGTCGCCCATGCGGCGCATCTGCTGGGTGATGGTGTTGCCCGATTTTTCCTTCCACTCCCACACGCGCGCCACGAAGTTCTTGCGGCCCAGGTCGTGGCGGCTGACCTTCTGCTCCTGCAGTTGGCGCTCCACCACGATCTGAGTCGCGATGCCGGCGTGGTCGGTGCCGGGCACCCACAGCGTGTTGTCGCCCTTCATGCGGTGGTACCGCGTGAGGCCGTCCATGATCGTCTGGTTGAACGCATGGCCCATGTGCAGCGTGCCCGTCACGTTGGGCGGCGGCAGCTGGATCGCGAACGACTCGGCGCCATCCTTGGGTTGCTGCGTGCCTCTGAAGCCGGCCTTGGCGTAGCCGCGCTTCTCCCATTCGGGGCCCCAGTGCGCCTCGATGGCGGCGGGCTCGAACGATTTGGAAAGGCTGTCCAGTCCAGGCTGGGCGGGAGGGGTGGTGGGTTCGCTCATGGGAAATGCAGGAACGGCCCTTCGGGGAGCCGTTGGGGGGACACAGGTGGGTAGCCGGCGATTTTACCGGGGCGGCCCCGTGTCACGGCAGCCACTGATAATTCCGGGATGCTGTTCCTGCTTTCCCCTGCAAAGTCACTCGACTACGACACCCCGGTCCCCTCCGAACTCCCCGCCACCCAACCCCATTTCGAATCGCCCCGCGGCCCCTCGGTCGAACTCATCAAGCTGCTGCGCGAGAAGTCGCCCCAGCAGATTTCCGAGCTCATGAGCCTGTCGGACAAGCTCTCGGCACTGAACGTGGCCCGTTACGAGGCCTGGTCGAGCAAGAGCACCCCGAAGAACGCCCGCCAGGCCGCCTTCGCCTTCGACGGCGACGTCTACGGCGGCCTCGACGCCCGCACCCTCACGAAAACCCAGCTGGCCTGGGCGCAGGACCACGTCTGCATCCTCAGCGGCCTCTACGGCCTGCTGCGCCCGCTCGACCTGCTGCAGCCCTACCGCCTCGAAATGGGCACCCAGCTGGCCAACCGCCACGGCAAGGACCTCTACGCCTTCTGGGGCCCGCGCATCGCCGAGCACCTGAACGAACGCCTCGCGGCCGACCGCACCCCCGTGGTGGTCAACGTCGCCTCGCAGGAATACTTCAAGTCGGTCGACCGCAAGGTGCTCAAGGCGCGCGTGGTCGAATGCGTGTTCGAGGAATGGAAGGGCGACCGGTACAAGATCGTGAGCTTCTTCGCCAAGCGCGCCCGCGGCCTGCTGGCGCGCTGGGCCGTGCAGCACAAGGCGGCCACGCCCAAGGCACTGGAAAAGTTCGACCTCGAGGGTTATGGTTTCGACGCGGAAGTGTCCAAACCCGACAGGTTGGTGTTCAGGAGAAGGCTGGACTGACCCCGGCCTTCGCGCACTTCGTGTCGCTGCGCCAGCCTGTCTTTCAGGCGGCGACACCGGCGGCCCGGCAGAGCCGGTTCCGCGGTGTTCCCGGAATGGGGCGTGGCGGTTTTTTCATGCGTTGCGGGGATTGCCGCGGCGTGGAGGAGTATTGAGATGTCCCAAGCGATCAGTCCGGAACTGCGCGAATGGCTGGTTGCCCAGCTCGCCGCCGGGCATTCGGTGCCGGCCCTGCGCGCCTCGATGCGCGCGGCCGGCTGGCACGACGCCGCCGCCGACGTGGCGCTGGCCCAGCTCGAAGCCGGCTTCCCCAACGTGGAAGTCGCGCTGCCTTCCGTGCAGGCGAAGATGCCCGGGCCCGACCTCGACGGCGCGCCCCTGTACATCGATGCGGGCGACCGCCGCGTGCAGGTGCTGCAGACCATGCGGCACCCGCGCGTGGTGGTTTTCGGCAACCTGCTGTCTGCCGAGGAATGCGAAGGCCTGATCGCCGCCGCGCGCGTGCGGCTCGCGCGCTCGCTCACCGTCGAGACGCGCACCGGCGGCGAGGTGCTCAACGTCGATCGCACCAGCGACGGCATGTTCTTCGAGCGCGGCGAGAACGAGATCGTCGCGCGCCTCGAGCAGCGCATTGCCGCGCTGCTGCGCTGGCCGCTCGAGTTCGGCGAGGGCCTGCAGATCCTGCGCTACGCCCCCGGCGCGCAATACCGCCCGCACTACGACTATTTCGACCCGAACGAGCCCGGCACGCCCACCATCCTCAAGCGCGGCGGGCAGCGCGTCGCCACGCTGGTGATGTACCTGCAGGAGCCCGAGGGCGGCGGCGCCACCACTTTCCCCGACGTGGGACTCGAAGTGGCCCCGGCGCGCGGCTGCGGCGTGTTCTTCAGCTACGACCGGCCCGACCCCGTCACCCGCACCCTGCACGGCGGCGCGCCGGTGCTGGCGGGCGAGAAGTGGGTCGCCACCAAGTGGCTGCGCGAGCGCGAGTTCAAGTAGCGGAAGAACAAGCAAGGACCCGATGAAAGTCACCGCCAACGGGCTGCAGATCGAAGTCGACGACACCGGAGGCGAGGGGCGCCCCGTCATCCTGCTCATCATGGGCCTGGGCATGCAGCTCGTCGCGTGGCCGACGGCCTTCGTGCGGCAGCTGGCCGACGCGGGCTTTCGCGTGATACGTCACGACAATCGCGACATCGGCCTGAGCCAGGGCTTCGACCATGCCGGCACCGGCAACATCGTGTGGGAGACCATCCGCCACCGCCTCGGCCTGAAGGTGCGCTCGGCCTACACCCTGCAGGACATGGCCATCGATTCGCTCGGCGTGCTCGACGCGCTGGGCATCGAGAAGGCCCACATCGTCGGCGCCTCCATGGGCGGCATGATCGCGCAGCGCATCGCGGCCTTCGCGCCGCAGCGCACGACCAGCCTCGTGAGCATCATGAGCTCCAGCGGCGCGCGCGGACTGCCCGGCCCGCGCCGCGAGGTCACCACCATGCTCATGCGCCGCCCGGCCAGCCGCGACGAGGCCGCGCTGGTCGCGCACAGCATCCGGCTGCTGCGGCTCATCCAGAGCCCGGCCTACCCGCAGACCGACGAGGAACTGGCCGAGCGCCTCACCTTCGGCCTGCGTCGCGCGTACCACCCGGCCGGACTGCTGCGGCAGATGCTGGCCATCGGCGCCGACGACGAGCGCCCCCGCATACTGCAGGGCATCCGCTCGCCCACGCTGGTGCTGCACGGCGACGCCGATGCGCTCGTGCCCATCGCCTGCGGCGAAGACACGGCCCGGCGCATTCCGGGCTCGCAATTCGTTTCCATTCCCGGCATGGGCCACGACCTGCCGCCCGAGGTGTGCAACATCCTCGCCAACCACATCGCACCGTTCGCCCAGGCGGCGGATGCCGCAGATACGAGACCATCATGAGCCACGACCCGCACAACCCCAACACCCCCGAGCAATCGCAACTGGGCCGCGCCTCGGCCTACGCCGACCGCTACGACCCGACGCTGCTCTTTCCCATCGCGCGCGCCACGCAGCGCGAGGCCATGGGCATCAAGACCGGCGCCTTGCCCTTCTTCGGCGCCGACCTCTGGACCGCCTTCGAGGTGAGCTGGCTCAACCTTCGCGGCAAGCCGCAGCTGGCCATCGCGCACTTCACCATTCCCTGCGAGACGCCCAACATCATCGAGAGCAAGAGCTTCAAGCTCTACCTCAACAGCTTCAACAACAGCCAGTTCGCGAGCGCAGACGCCGTGCGCGAGCGCCTGCGCGCCGACCTGTCGGAAGCCGCATGGCGCGGCAGCGACCAGCAGGCCACCATCGGCGTGAGCCTGCTCGCGCCCGACATGTTCGACCGCGAGCCGGTGCACGAACTCGACGGCCTCGACCTCGACCGCCTCGACATCGAGTGCACCCACTACCAGCCCACGCCCGAGCTGCTGAGCAGCGACACCACGCAGGCGCCCGTCAACGAAACGCTCACCAGCCGCCTGCTGAAGAGCAACTGCCTCGTCACCGGCCAGCCCGACTGGGGCAGCGTGCAGATCCGTTACAGCGGCCCGCCCATCGACCAGGCGGGGCTGCTCGCGTACATCATCAGCTTCCGCAACCACAACGAGTTCCACGAGCCCTGCGCCGAGCGCATGTTCACGGACATCTGGACCCGCTGCAAGCCGAACAAGCTCGCGGTGTACGCGCGCTACACGCGGCGCGGCGGCCTGGACATCAACCCGTTCCGCACGAGCTGGCCGCAGGCGCTGCCGCCGAACATCCGGACGGCGAGGCAGTAAACCGACGGGCCTGCGGGCCCCGCCGCCGAAGCCCCTCTTCGGAAACCCGAAACCCGCTCCAGCCCCGCCTGTGGCATTCTGGATTTCACCCGCGAGTCCGCGGTCGAATGAACATCTGGAGCGCAGACAAATGGTTGAAGGAAAAGTGGTCGTCGTCACCGGCGCGGGCGGTGGCATCGGGCGCGACATCGCGCTGGCGATGGCGGCGCATGGCGCGAAGGTGGTGGTCAACGACATCGGCGCGGCGCTCGATGGTGCCGGCGGCAGCGCAGGCCCCGCGCAGCAGGTGGTCGACGAGATCCGCTCGGCCGGCGGACAGGCCGTGCCCAACACCGACAGCGTGGCCGATGCCGCGAGCGCGGTGCGCATCGTGGAATGCGCGGTCGAGAACTTTGGGCGCATCGACGCGGTGGTGAACAACGCCGGCATCCTGCGCGACCGCTTCTTCCACAAGATGTCGGTGGACGAGTGGGACTCGGTGCTCAAGGTGCACCTGTACGGCGCGTACTACGTGAGCCGTGCCGCCGCCACGCATTTCAAGGAGCAGGAGTCGGGCGCGCTGGTGCACATGACTTCCACCTCGGGCCTCATCGGCAACTTCGGGCAGGCCAACTACGCGGCGGCCAAGCTCGGCATTGCCGCGCTGTCTAAGTCGATCGCGCTGGACATGCAGAAATTCAACGTGCGCTCCAACTGCATCGCGCCCTTCGCCTGGAGCCGCATGATCGGCGCCATTCCCACCGACACCGACGAGCAGCGCGCCCGCGTCGACAAGATCAAGCAGATGACGCCGGCCAAGGTCGCTCCGCTGGCCGTGTACCTCGCGAGCGACGCGGCCGGTGCGGTCAACGGCCAGATCTTCTCGGTGCGCAACAACGAGATCTCGCTCATCAGCCAGCCGCGCCCGGTTCGCTCCATCCACCGCTCGGAGGGCTGGACGCCGCAGAGCATCGCCGAGCACGCCATGCCCGCGATGCGCGCCAGCTTCTACCCGCTGGACCGCTCGGCCGACGTGTTCAGCTGGGACCCGGTCTGAGGACAAACCCGCAGAGGGCGGCGAGCAGCCTCATTCGCCGGACAATGCGCGTTCCGTTTCCCCCTGATACCGGCGCCCGGTGAACCTGCACTTCGACCTGTTCGACCTGAAACTGTTCGTCTACGTGGCGGACGCGCACAGCCTCACGCGCGGCGCGGAGAAGGCCTGCATCTCGCTGGCCGCGGCCTCCACCCGCATCAAGCAGATGGAGGAGGCCGTGGGCGGCAAGCTGCTGCACCGCAGCGCGCAGGGCGTGAGCCTCACGGCGGCGGGGCAGGCGGTGCTCTACCACGCCAAGCGCGTGATGCAGCAGATGGAGCACCTGCGCTGCGACATGCAGGACTTCGGCAAGGGCATCAAGGGCCATGTGCGGGTGTTCGCCAACACCACCTCGATCACCGAATACCTGCCGCAGAAGCTGGCGGGTTTTCTCACGCAGCACCCGGCCGTGCAGGTGGACCTGCGCGAGTACCTCAGCGAAGAGATCGTGCGCGCCGTGGCCGATGGCGAGGCCGACATCGGCATCCTCGCGGGCGACGTGCACACGGGCGACTTCGACGCGCGGCCTTTCGGCAGCAACCAGCTCGTGCTGGTGGTGCCCACTACGCACCGGCTCGCGGGTGCGCCCTCGGTGGCCTTCGCCGACACGCTCGATGAACAGCACGTGGGCCTGCACCACGGCAGTGCCATCCATCGCTTCCTGCAGCGCCGCGCCGAGCTTGCGGGGCGCGGCTTCAACCCGCGCATCCAGGTCAGCAGCTTCGAGGCCATCTGCCTGATGATCGAAGCGGGCGTGGGCATCGGCGTGCTGCCGATGTCGTCGGCGCAGCGGCTTTCGATGGCGATGCGCATCTCGACCGTGGCGCTCAGCGACACCTGGGCCGAGCGCGAGCTGAAGCTGATCGCGCGCAGCCGCGAGCAGCTGCCCGCCCTGGCGCGCGAGTTGTTCGACCACCTCGCAGCGCGTTGAGGAGGCCGCAGCCATGTCGGCCGACCTGAAGTCGCTGCGCCTGTTCGTGGCCGTTGCCGACAACGGCAGCATCAGCGAGGGCGCCAAGCGCTGCCACATCGCGCTGGCGGCTGCCAGCAAGCGCATCTCCGACCTGGAGGCCCGTGCGCGGCTGCCGCTGCTGGTGCGCCATGCGCGCGGCGTCACGCTCACCTCGGCGGGGCACGGGCTGCTGCTGCATGCGCGCGCCGTGCTCTCGGCCATGGACCGCCTCGGCGCCGAGCTCGACGACTTCCAGAACGGCGTGGCCGGCGTGGTCAGCATCACGGCCAATGCCTCGACCATCGCGCAGTTTCTTCCGGCGCAGATCGGCTCCTTCCTGCGCCTGCATCCGGTGCTGAAGATCGACCTGCAGGAGCGCGCCAGCACCGAGGTGGTGAAGGCGGTGCAGGCGGGCCTGGCCGACATCGGCGTGATCGAGGGCAACACGCCCGCCGAGGGCCTCGAGTGCCTGCCGTATCGCACCGACGAACTGGCCGTGGTGGTGGCGCGCGACCATCCGCTGGCGCGGCGCAGGCGCATCGGCGTCGACGAGGTGCTGAGCCACGACCACATCGTGGTGCGCGAAGGCACGGCGCTGCACCGCGTGCTGCTGGCCGCGGCGCTGGAGGCGCAGGTGCCGCTGAAGGTGCGCATGCAGGTGGGCAGCTTCGACATGGTCTGCCGCATGGTGGAGCAGGGCGCGGGCATCGGCGTGCTGCCCTACGCGGCCATCCTGCCGCAGCTGCAGATACTGAAGCTGCGCTGCCTGAAGCTCGACGCGCCCTGGGCCAACAGGCGCCACCTGCTGTGCGTGCGCAGGCAGCAGGACCTGACGGTGGCCGCGCGCTCGGTGCTGGAGCATCTGGGCTTGCCCGACTGAGCGGGTTCTTGCGGCAGCCTTCGCGCCACGCGAAGGCTCGAACTCGCCAAAAACGAATTGTTCTCCCGCGGTTCGCACGCAAAGATGCGCGCACCAACAAAGGAGACACTCTTGAAGATCGTTCGCGTCAGCGCCACGCCGCTGAACATTCCCGTCACCATCGACGTGGTCGGCATGAACAAGCAGACCTCGCTGTCGCTGTGCCTCACCGAGATCGAGACCGACACCGGCCTCGTCGGCCATGGCATGACGGCCATCACCGAGGAGGAGATCATCGCCGCCGCCGTGCGCGAGGTGGCCGGCCCGGCGCTGATCGGCGAAGACCCGATGGCCACCGAGCGCCTGTGGGAAAAGCTCTACTGGCTGCTTTCGCCGCGCGGCCAGACCGGCTACGCCAGCCACACCATCGCCGCGCTCGACATCGCGCTGTGGGACATCAAGGCCCGCGCGCTGGGCCAGCCGCTGTGGCGCCTGCTCGGCGGCGCGCGCGCGAAGGTGCCGGTGTACGCCACCTTCGGCTTCGGCTTCTTCGAGCGCGACCAGCTCGCGGCGGCGGCGAAGCTGTGGGTCTCGCAGGGCTTCCAGCGGCTGAAGATGACTGTCGGCAACCATGCGCTCGCGCGCCGCGATGAGCCGCGCCCGCTCGACGAGGTCATCGCCGAAGACGTGCGCCGCGTCGCCGCCGTGCGCGAGGCGGTCGGCCCCGACGTGAAGCTCTACGTCGACGCCAACTGCGGCCTCGACCTGTTCCACGCCACCGAACTGGCGCACCGCATCGAACCCTACGGCATCAGCTTCTTCGAGGAGCCGCTCACGCAGAACGACGTGCGGCAGATGGCCCAGCTGCGCGCGCGCACCCGCATCCCGCTGGCCTGCGGCCAGAACGAGGGCCTGGCCTTCCGCTTCCGCGATCTGCTGGTGAACCAGGCGGCCGACGTGCTGCAGCCCAACGTGACCATCTCGGGCGGCTATTCGCAGGTGCTGAAGATCGCCGGCATGGCGCAGGCCTTCAACGTGCCCATCGACAACGGCGGCGCCTGGCCCTTCCACAACATGCACCTGCATGCGGGCGTGTCGAACGGCGGGCTGGTCGAGTACCACTACGTGGCGGTGCAGATGCTCAAGCAGATCTTCGATGGCCTGCCGGTGCCCGAGCAGGGCTGGCTCACGCTGCCCGAGACGCCCGGCCTGGGCTTCGCGCCCAATGCCGAGCGAGTGCGAGAGCTGGCGAAGCTGCCGACCTCGCACGGCAAGGGCAAGGCCTGAGCGGCCCGCGTCGCCGCGGGGGCGACACTTTCTTCCTTCACGACCGGGCCGCGACAGACGGCCGGCGTCCGATCAAGACAACGGAGACATGATGAAAGCCAGACAAGCGATTCGACCACCCGCGCGCCGCCATGCATTGCGCGCGATGGCCGCCCTGGGCCTCGCGGCCGCCTTCGTGGCGCCCGCGGCCTGGGCCCAGAAATACCCCGACAAGCCCATCCGCCTCATCGTCGGCTACTCCGCCGGCGGCGGCGTCGATGCGGTGGCGCGGCTGCTCGGCACGCGCCTGTCGAACGTGCTGGGCCAGCAGGTGCTGGTGGAGAACCGCACCGGCGCAACGGGGCTCATCGCGGCCGACTTCGTCGCCAAGGCGCCGCCCGACGGCTACACGCTGATGATGGGCGACAGCGCCTTGCTCGCCGCCAAGCTGCTGCAGCCGAAGATCGCGATCGACCCGCTCACCAGCTTCAGGCCGGTGGCGGGGGCCTTCATCTCGCCGCTGATGATCGTGGCCAGCAACGACTTTCCGGCGAAGACGCCGGCGGAGCTGGTGAAGGAGCTCAAGGCCAACGCCTCGCGCTACTCGTACGCCACTTCGGGCGTGGGCACCGTGCAGCACCTGGGCTTCGAGATGCTCAAGCAGGCCACCGGCAGCCCGGTGGTGCACGTGCCCTACCGCGGCGCGGCGCAGATCGTGCCCGACGTGATCGGCGGCCAGATTCCCCTGGGCGTGGTGAGCGCCACGGCCGGCATGGCGCAGGCCAAGGCGGGCAAGCTGCGCGCGCTGGCGATGATGAACACGGCCAAGCTCGAAGGCGCGGAGAACGTGCCGCCGCTGGCCGACGCCTTGCCCGGCTTCGACGTGGCGCCGCGCATCTTCGTGCTGGCGCCGGCCGGCACGCCGAACGACATCGTCGACAAGCTCTCGGCCGCGGTGAAGTCGGTGCTCGACACGCCGGAAGCCGGCACCGCTGCCGCCGCGCAGGGCACGCTGCGCGCCTACTCCACGCCGGCCCAGCTCGGCAAGGACATGGCAGCGGAGACCTCGCGGTGGAAGAAGATCATCGAGGACCAGCGCATCGTCGCCGAGGGGAGCTGAGCATGGCGCAGCCTCATCTGGGACTGATCGTGCCGCCCGCCGCGGGCGCGGTGCCGGTGGACGGACCGCTGCTGTACGGCGAGCGCATCCGCTTCAGCGCGCGCGGGCTTGGCCTGGGAGAAATCTCCACGCGCGGCTACCTCGACGTGATCGACTCGGTGGTCGCGAAGGCGGTCGAGCTGAAGAAGGAAGAGGGCGTTTCCGCGATCTCGCTCATGGGCACCTCGCTGAGCTTCTTCCGCGGCGCGACCTTCAACCGCCAGCTCGAGGTCGAGATGGCGCGCGCCACCGGCCTGCCGTGCACGACCATGAGCAACGCCATCGTCAACGGGCTGCGCCACCTGAAGGTGCGGCGCGTGGCGGTGGCCACGGCCTACATCGACGAGGTCAACGCGCAGCTGCGCGGCTACCTGGAGCAGAGCGACTTCGAGCCGCTGGCGCTCGAAGGCCTTTCGATCTCCGACGTGCAGGCCGTGGGCAAGGTGCCGACCAGGGCGCTGGTGGACCTGTGCGTGAAGGTGTTCGAGGCGCAGCCGGGAGCCGACGGCATCCTGATCTCGTGCGGCGGGCTGGTCACGCTCGATGCGGTGCGCGAGGTGGAGGAGCGCCTGCAGGTGCCCGTGGTGTCCAGCTCGCCAGCCGGCTTCTGGGACCTTGCGCGCACCGCGGGGCTCGACGCACGCTCGCCCGGCTGCGGACGGCTCTTCGCCTGGACCGCGCCGGCCTGAACGTCCTCAGGCCAGCCAGCGCCCCACGCGCGGCGTGTCGGCCAGCTGCCAGACACGCTGGCACAGCGCCTTGGCCTCGTCGGCGGTCGCGCCTTCGCCGTAGTGCGCGAGGCGCTGCATCTTGTCCTCGATCTCGGCGCGGCTCAGGCTGTTGCCGGGGTCGCCCTTGGGCTCGTCCACGCGGCCCTGCAGCGTGCGGCCGTCGGCGGTCTGCACGCTGACCTTGCCGATCCAGCGCGCGGGGTAGGCCGTGTCGACCTCCTCGTCGAGCTGCATCGCCACCTTCTCGCGGAAGGCCGAGACCTCGGGCGCGAGGAAATCGCGGTCGAACTCGCCCAGGCCCGCGCGGCCGTGCACGGCGATGAGGCCCAGCACCGTGCCCATCGAGAACTTGCCCTGGTGCACCGTGGCGGGCACGTCGACGCGGCCCAGCACGTCGATGGCACCCTGGTGCACGTGCGTGGTCACGCGCGACACGTCCGCGGGCTTCAGCCTGTTCTGCGTCATCACCTGCAGCAGCGCGTCGGCGGCAGGGTGCGTGTGACGGCAGGAGGCATGGTACTTGAAGGAGGTCTCGGCCAGCGTCCAGCGCGTGCCCAGGCCGTCGATGAGCTTCGCCGGGTCGGCGTCGCTCGACATGCCCACGCCCAGGCCCTGCGCGCCTTCGAGGATCTTCGCGGCGCCCGTGAAGCCGTCCTGCGCGAGGTAGGCCGACATCAGCCCGCTTGCCGCAGCGTGCGCGCAGTGCAGCTGCTTGGAGTCCGCCGCGTCGCGCAGGAACTCCCACACGCCGGCCGATTGCGTGCCTGCGGAGCCGAATGCATGCAGCATCTGCTGCGGCGTGAGTTCCAGCAGGCGCCCCACTGCAGCAGCGGCCGCGAGCGTGCCCGCGGTCGCCGTCGTGTGGAAGGTCTTGTAGTGCGAACGGCCGAGGAACTCGCCGACGCGGATGCCGACCTCGTAGCCGGCGACCACGGCCGTGAGCAGTTGCGCGCCGCTCGCGCCGATGCTCTGCGCCACCGCGAGCGCGGGCGCGATGACGACGGCGGCCGGGTGGAACACCGAGCCGTTGTGCACGTCGTCCTGCTCCACGAAGTGCGAAGCCGCCGCGTTGACCAGTGCCGCGAACACCGGCGAGGTGGTGCGGCGCGAAGTCAGCAGTTCGCTGGGCCCTTCGGCGGGCCCCATCATCTGAGCGAAGCGCTCGATGCTGCGTACGGGCCGCGCCGTACGGGCCGCGAGCACCGAGCCCAGCCAGTCGAGCATCAGGTCTTCTGTGCGGCGCAGCACGGGGGCGGGAATGTCGGCGAACTTCAGGTCGGCCGCGAAAGTCGCGAGCACCTTGCTCGGATGGTCGATGGAGTTCATGGGAAGTCCTTCAGAACGAACGGGGGAGGCCGAGCATGTGCTCGGCCACGTAGCTCAGGATCAGGTTGGTCGAGATCGGTGCCACCTGGTAGAGCCGCGTCTCCCTGAACTTGCGCTCGATGTCGTATTCGCAGGCGAAGCCGAAGCCCCCGTGGAACTGCAGGCAGGCATTGGCCGCCTCCCAGCTCGCCTTGGCCGCAAGGTACTTCGCCATGTTGGCCTGCGCGCCGCAAGGCTGGTGCGCGTCGAACAGGCGGCAGGCCTCATAGCGCATGAGGTTGGCGGCTTCCACCTCGATGAACGATTCGGCGATCGGGAACTGCACGCCCTGGTTCTGGCCGATGGGCCTGCCGAACACCACGCGCTCCTTCGTGTACTTCGTGACCCGGTCGATGAACCAGTAGCCGTCGCCGATGCACTCGGCCGCGATCAGCGTGCGCTCCGCGTTGAGTCCGTCGAGGATGTACTTGAAGCCCTGGCCTTCCTCGCCGATCAGGTTCTCGGCCGGAATCTCCAGGTTCTCGAAGAAGAGTTCGTTGGTCTCGTGGTTCACCATGTTCAGGATGGGTCGCACCTCCAGCCCCTTGCCGATGGCCTCGCGCAGGTCGACGATGAAGATCGACATGCCCTCGGACTTCTTCTTCACCTCCGAAAGCGGCGTGGTGCGGGCCAGCAGGATCATCAGGTCGGAGTGCTGGATGCGCGAGATCCACACCTTCTGGCCGTTGACGACGTAGCGGTCGCCCTTCTTCACGGCGGTGGTCTTGATCTTGGTGGTGTCGGTGCCGGTGGTGGGCTCGGTCACGCCCATGGACTGCAGGCGCAGTTCGCCGTTGGCGATCTTCGGCAGGTAGGCGCGCTTCTGCGCCTCGCTGCCGTGGCGCAGCAGCGTGCCCATGTTGTACATCTGGCCGTGGCAGGCACCGGAGTTGCCGCCGCAGCGGTTGATCTCTTCCATGATGACCGAGGCCTCGGTCAGGCCCAGGCCCGAGCCGCCGTACTCCTGCGGGATCAGCGCGGCCATCCAGCCGGCCTTGGTGAGCGCGTCGACGAAGTCGGCGGGGTAGCCGCGCTCCTCGTCGACCTTGCGGAAGTAGGCGTCGGGAAACTGCGCGCACAGGTCGCGCACGGCGTCGCGGATGTCGGGAAAGTTCTTGTCGTTGGCGTTGTTCATCGGTCTTGGCTCAGTCCTGGCGGGGGCCGCCCGCTTCCTTTTCCACGCGCTGCCAGATCTCGATGGCCATCGGGTCGTCGATCTCCTCCAGGATGTGGCCCACCAGGCCGATGGCCCGCGCCATCACGCCGAAGCCGCGGATGATCTTCCAGGGAAAGCCGAACTCGGCCGCGATGGCGCCGATGGCACCCGTCGCATTGATCGGCAGCGACTTGCCCGACACGCGCTCGGCCTCTTCCTGCACCGCCTGCATCAGCGCGACGTAGTGCGTGGAAAGGCCGTTCTCCGCCGCGATCTGGAAGAGCCTCGGCGTGCGCGGATCGATGGGCTTGTGCAGCGGATGGCCCAGCCCCGGCACGATCAGCTTGCGCGCGCGGTGGTCGGCCACGATGTCCTTCGCCATGTCGGCCAGCGGACGCGAGGGCTTCTCGCCGAAGGGGATCGCCTCGTAGAGCATCTTCGCGGCGCCCTCGGTGCTGCCGACGAACACCGTGCCCAGCCCGCACAGGCCGGCCGCCACGGCCGCCTGCAGCGCCTCGGGCGCGCCTGCATAGGTGAGGCGCGCGGCCAGCGCGCTGGGCGTGACACCGTGCTCCACCAGTGTGACGACGATGGCGTTGAAGGTCACCGACTCCTGCGGCGTCGGGATGCGCCCGGTCAGCTCCAGGAAGGCCATGTCGCCGAGGTTGAGGTGGCCGAGGATCTCCGAGGGCAGGTCGCGCCCGCGCACGGTGATCCTGTCGGGCGTGCTGTGGCCCAGCTCCGTGTGCAGGGATTTCTTGATCTTGGTGGTCATGGGCCGAATCTAGCCCGCGCACGCGCGCAGCGGCTCTCTGATTGTGAAACCCTCCCTTCGGCAAATGCAAATGCCGCCCGGCGGGGTCTTCGGGCACGCTGCGGCGATGGACCTCGAATCACTTTCGGCAGTGCGCGAATCGGCGCTCGACTACTTCACCCGCAGCCGTGCGCTCCAGCGGCGGCGCGCGCGAATGGAGCGCCCGGGCGGCGACGAAGCCGAGGGCTGGCAGGACATCGCCGGACTCGGTTGGACCGGCATGCTGGCACCCGAATCGGCCGGAGGCCTCGCGCTGGGGCTTGACGGCGCGGCCGAGATCTTCCGCGCAGCGGGCGAGCATGCCGCGCCCGAACCGCTGCTGGCTGTGGCAGGCCTCGGCGCGCTGCTGCTGGCTCGGCTGGGCACGCCCGGTGCGAGCGCGCTGCTCGCCGAACTGGTCGCGGGCCGAACCCTGCCCGCGCTGGCCTGGCAGGAAAGCGCCGGCGACCTGAGCGCCGTGCCGCTGGCCTGCGGTTGCGAGGCACGGCCCGGGCACCGGGGCGGCGTGCTGCTGCAGGGCGAAAAGCTCATGGCGCTGCCCGGCGCGGCCGCCAGCGGCTGGCTGGTGTCGGCGCGCGGCGAAGACGATGCCGTGCTGCTGTGGGTGCCGCGCGGCACCGAAGGCGTGATCGAAACGCCGGTGCCGCTGGTCGACGGCAGCCAGGCCTCGAACCTGCGCTTCGAGCAGGTGGCGCTGCCGGCCGATGCGGTGCTGGCCGAAGGCCCGGCCGCGCAGGAGGCCCTGCGCCATGCGCTCGCGGCCGGCCAGATCCTGCAGTCGGCCGAGCTGCTGGGCGCGGGGCAGGCCATGCTGGCACAGACGCTGGCCTACCTGCGCACGCGCTCGCAGTTCGGCAAGCCCATCGGCAGCTTCCAGGCGCTGCAGCACCGCTGCGTCGACATGTTCATCCATCTCGAAGTGGCGAAGGCCACGCTGGACGAGGTGCTGGCGCTGGCGGCGCAGGGCCTGCCGGCGCAGCGGCTCGAGGCCGAGGCCAGCCGCGTCAACGCGCGCTGCACCGCCGCCGCGCTGCAGGCCTCGCGCGCTTCCGTGCAGCTGCACGGCGCCATCGGCTACACGCAGGAGTGCGACCTGAGCCTGTTCTACAAGCGCGTGCTGTGCCTTTCGGCGTGGCTGGGCAATGTGAGCGCGCATCAGCGCAGGCATGCGGCGCTGAGCGGCGATGCGGACACGGTGGCGGTCTCCGCCGCATGGGAAGGCGAATTCCCGCGCACCGCCGATTGGTCCTCGATGTCCGAGGCCGATTTCCGCCGCATGGTGCGCGCCTTCCTGCAGCAGCGCTACCCGCAGCAACTGCGCTACCTCTCGCACCGTGCGCGCTGGAGCGAGATGCGCGAGTGGTATCTCACGCTCTCGGCGCAGGGCTGGGTCGCGCCCGCGTGGCCGCAGTCGCACGGCGGCATGGGGCTGCCGGCCGACAAGCTCATCGCATGGATCGAGGAACTGGAGCAGTACGGCGTGGCGCGCGCGCCCGACCAGGGCATCGTGATGATCGGACCGCTGCTGATCCAGCACGGCACGCCACAGCAGCAGCAGCGCTTTCTGCCGCGCATCCTCAGCGGCGAGCATGTCTGGTGCCAGGGCTATTCGGAGCCCAACGCCGGCTCCGATCTCGCGGGCCTGCGCACCGAGGCCATGCCGGCGCGCGACGCACAGGGCGAGCATTTCGTCGTCAACGGCCAGAAGATCTGGACCACGCTCGCGCAGGACGCCAACCACATCTTCATGCTGGTGCGCACCGACAAGGACGCGCGCAAGCAGGAGGGCATCAGCTTCCTGCTGTGCGACCTGCGCACGCCGGGCATCACCATCCGGCCCATTCACACGCTGGCGGGCGAGCCGGAGTTCTGCGAGGTGTTCTTCGACAACGTGCGCGTGCCGGCGGAGAACCTCGTGGGCAAGCTGCACGGCGGCTGGAGCATCGCGAAGGCGCTGCTGGGCTTCGAGCGAATCTTCCTCGGCAGCCCCAAGCAGTCGCAGTACGCGCTGGGCCAGCTCGCGCGGCTGGCGCAGGCGCGGCGGCTCTTTGCCGACCCGGTGTTCGCGCAGCGCTTCGCGGCACTGCGGCTCGACGTGCTCGACCTCTCAGCCGCCTACACCGGCTTCGCGAACATCGTGCGCGCAGGCAAGCCGCTGCCGGCTTCGGTGTCGCTGCTGAAGGTCTGGGCGAGCGAGACCTATCACCGCATCGGCGCGCTGCTGGTCGAGGCCGGCGAGGAGCAGGGCGCGGTGGCCGGCGACCAGGTGCTCGACGGCCAGAGCTTCAACGTGCTCTCGCCGCTCATCGGCTCCACGGCCGCAATGATCTACGGCGGTACCAACGAGATACAGCGCAACATCCTCGCGCGGCAGGTTCTGGACTTGCCCGTATGAGGCTCGCCCCCAGTCTTCGCGCACTTCGTGTCGCTTCGCCAACCCCCTACCGGGGGCAACACCTGCGGCCCGGCAAAGCCGGTTCCGCGGTGTTTCACGAAAGAACAGTCCTGCTTGGCTTTTGAGCCTGACTTGTAGATCAACAACAGGAGACAACGCTCATGACATCGATTCACTTCTCGCGCCGCCAACTCATGGCCGCGCTGACCGGCGGTGCGGCACTCGGCGTGCTGTCGCAGCGTGCATTCGCGCAGCAGCCCTTGCCTTCGCTCATCAAGCTGGTGGTCGGCTATTCGGCCGGCGGTCCGGTGGATGGCGCGGCTCGCCTGCTCGCGCCCGCGCTGAGCCAGGAACTGGGCACGCAGGTGATCGTGGACAACCGCCCCGGCGCCAGCGGTTCGCTGGGCGGCGACGCGGTGGCCAAGGCCGCGCCCGACGGCGCGACGCTGTTCTTCGGCGCGAGCCCGACCATCACCATCAACCCCAACGTGCAGCGCAGGATGGCCTTCGACCCGATGAAGGACCTGGTGCCCATAGCGCCGCTGGTGGACTACACCAACGTGCTGGTCGTCAACAACGACGTGCCGGTGCGCAACGTGACCGAGCTGCTGGCCTATGCGAAGGCGCGGCCTGGCAAGGTGTTCTACGGATCGGCCGGCGTGGGCGCCTCCAACCACCTGAGCGGCGCGCTGCTGGAGAAGATGACGGGGGTGCAGCTCACGCACGTGCCGTACAAGGGCAGCGCGCCGGCGCTGGCCGACGTGATGGCCGGCACCGTGACCATGATGTTCGACATCATCGCCACCTCCAAGCCCTTCATCCAGACGGGCAAGGTGCGCGCGCTGGCCGTCACCTCGCGCCAGCGCAACCGCATGCTGCCGGAGGTGCCGACCATGGTCGAGTCGGGCGTGCCCGGCTACGACGTGGGCGGCTGGTTCGGCCTCTACGGCCCGGCGCGCATGGACCCCGCGATGGTCGCCCGCATGAACGCCGCCGCGCAGAAGATGCTGGCGCGCGAGGACATTGCCAGCCGGCTGCGCGAGCAGGGCTACGACGTGTGGTCGGGCGCGGCCGATGTGCTGGCGACCAAGGGAAAGGCCGACCGCCAGCTGTGGGCGACGGCCTCCAAGGGCATCGAGGCGGAATAGAAGATGCAGCGGATTCATCAATTGCTGGAAGAGCGCGCGGAGCGAACGCCGGATGCGGTCTTTCTCCTCGAGCCCGGAAACACCACGACCTACGCGCAACTGCAGTCCATGACCGATGCCGCCGCGCAGGACCTGCTCGCGGCCGGCGTGCGGCCCACCGACCGCGTGCTGCTGGTGGCCGAGAACTGCGCCGCGCACATCGCGCTGCTCATGGCCTGCAGCCGCGTGGGCGCGTGGTCGTGCGGCGTGAACGCGCGCATGTCGCCGGGCGAGATCGCGGCCATCGCCGAACGGGCGGATGCGCGGCTTTGCTGCTTCACGACCGGAGCCTCCGAGGCCGCTGCAAAGCATGCGCAGAGGGTCGGTGCGAAACCGACCTCGCTTGCAGGCGTGATGTGCTCGGCCGCCCGCGACGACGCGCGCACCGAGCCCGACCCGGCGCTGGCCGACACGGCCGCCATCATCTTCACCTCCGGCACATCGGGCACGCCCAAGGGCGTGATGGTGTCGCACCGTGGCCTGCTGCATTTCGGGCGCGTGTCTGCGCGGGTGCGTGCGCTGGACGAGAACGACCGCGTCTATGCCTTCCTGCCGATGACGCACATCTTCGGCATCGGCACGGTGCTGATGGCCGCGCTCACGGGCGGCGCCGCCCTGGTGCTGCGCGGCAGCTTCTCGCCGGCCGACGTGCTGCAGGCGCTGGCGCACGAGCAGGTGTCGAACCTGCTCGGCCCGCCGACGATGTACGCGCGCCTGCTTGCCCACATCGAGGCCGAAGGCGCCGCGCCGCGCTTTCCGCAGCTGCGCTACGTCTACACCGGCTCGGCGCCGCTCGATCCGGCGCTCAAGCAGCGCGTGGAGGGGCTCTTCGGCCAGCCGCTGCACTACGGCTACGGGCTGTCGGAGTACGCGGGCTCGGTGTTTCTCACGCGCACCGAGTCACCGCGCGCCGACACCTCGGCCGGTCATGCGGTGGAGGGCGGCGAGGCCCGCATCGTGGGCCCCGACGGCAACGACGTGCCGCCAGGCGACACCGGCGAGATCTGGCTGCGCGGCCCCGGCCTCATGCTCGGCTATTTCCGCGACGCCGCTGCCACTGCACAGGTGATGCGGCCCGGCGGGTGGTACGCATCCGGCGACCTCGGGCGCTTCGGCGACGACGGCGCGCTCTTCGTGGTGGGCCGGCTGAAGGAAATGATCATCCGCTCGGGCTTCAACGTGTACCCGGCGGAGATCGAGGCGGTCATCGGCCGCTTCGAGGGCGTGCACCTGTGCGCGGTGATCGGCGTGCCCGAGGCCGACGGCAACGAGCAGGTGGTCGCCTTCATCGAGCTGAAGCCCGGCGCGGTGCTCGACGAGACGGCGCTGCGCGCACATCTTGCCGAGAACCTGTCGCCCTACAAGCGCCCGGCGCGCATCGAGCTGATCGACGCGATGCCCACCACGGCCAACGGCAAGTTGCTCAAGCGGGAGTTGAAGGCGCGCTGCGTCGCGGCCGTGAGTTGAGCGAACGGGTTCAGCCGAAGATCGCCGCGTGGCCCTTGCGCGTGTCCATGTACTCGCGCACGCGGGCGATGCGGCCTTCGCGCAGCTCGAAGACGAAGCAGTAGTCGTTGTCGTAGCGCCTGCCTCCGGCCAGCGTGGCCTGCATGCGCTCCTCGAGGATCACGGTGTCGCCGTCGCAATGCAGGTGCGAGAAGCTCACGGCGACGTCGGCCACGAAGAGCCTCGGAAAGTCGTCCACGAGAAAGCGCGCGATGGCGACCGGGCCGATCATGTGGTCGGGCACGCCGAGCGCCACGGCCGTGGCGTTGCCTTTCGGCGCGAGCCATTCGGCGTCGTCGGTGAAGACGGCTTCGATGCGTTGCCGGTCGCGGCTCGCGAAGGCTTTCCAGGCGTCGGTGACGGCGCGCTTGTTCTGTTCCGGGGTCATCACGTGAGGGTCGGGAGTTGGTGCAGCCCGAAGTTAGGAGCGGAGGAGGGCGCCGGCACGCCGTTTCCGGACATTCCCAACCCGGGCGCCGCTTCGGTCTCGCTTCGGCCTTCTCCTGCAAGCGGGCGCGCCGAAGTCCTCCAGCACGCACCGCGCGGGCGCCGCATGGTGGGGTTCCATGCAAACAGGACCTCCACCGATAGGGAAACCCAATCATGGCCGATGACCTGAACAAGCGCGGGCCGCAGGATGCCTCCCGCATCAACGTGAACGAGGCGCACGAGGTGCGCTACTGGACCCGGACGCTGGGCGTGACCGAGGCGCAGCTGCGCTCGGCCATCGCCGCGGCGGGCGTCGAGGTGAAGGACGTGCGCGCCTACCTCGGCAAGCCCTGAGCGGGCCGGCGGCGGCCGGAAGGCCCGGCGGGCCGTGGTGGCGTCATGGTAGGCACCCTCCTACACCTGCGGGCGCGCGCCATACTTCATACTTGTTACCAGAACG
The DNA here is from genome assembly GCF_003965815.1 of Variovorax gossypii. GTDB lineage: Bacteria > Pseudomonadota > Gammaproteobacteria > Burkholderiales > Burkholderiaceae_C > Variovorax > Variovorax gossypii. The sequence continues at coordinate 961,779 of NZ_RXOE01000002.1, forward strand.
TTTCTGGAGCCAAGCAGTTCTTGATCCTGCCGATGATGAACCCGAAGCCCGTGGCCACCGCCCAATGAAATCCTCCCCCAGCGCGCGCAGTTGGATCGCCGCCGGCGTGCGCCACGAACTTCTTACCCGCGCATTGCCCGCCCTGCGGCACGACATGGCCGCTCCGGTCTCGGTGATCCGCATGGCGCTGCTGATGCTCAAGCGGCAGATCGGCGCCGCCACCGTCGATGCGGCGGCCTGCGAGGAGCGGGTGGGGCTGATCGACAGCCAGGTTTCGGAGCTGGTGGAAGCCATCCGCTCGCTGCGCGACTGGGAGCTCGCCACCGTCGACGACGGCATCACCCGCAGCGCGCTGGTGGCGCAATGCGTGACGCTGATGCGCTCGGCCTTCGATCTGCACGGCGTGGCGCTGGAAACGGACCCTTCGCTGGCGCCGTCCGACGACGAACACCTCTGGCCCGCCGCGGCCGCGCTGCGCTACCTGTTCCTCGGCGCGATGGGCTACCTGCATGACGGCGCGGACGAGGCCGGTGCCATCCGCATCGAGGCCGACGGCGCGAATGCGCTGCGCCTCACGGCGCTGCCGCGCGAGCCGGGCGCCTCCGAGGCCGTGCTCGACGCCCACCGCGCGCCGCGCGCGCTGGCCATCGACGCCGTGGCGCTGCAGAACCTCGCGGAAGACCTGGGCTACGCGGTGGCGCTCGATGCCGCCAGCGTGCGCCTGGTGCTCGTGACGCGGACCTGAGCCTTTTCCTTTTCTTTCCCCTTTCTCTGTCTCCTGGTGGCTGAGGTGCTCGCGCTGGCGCGCCCCTGTTCGCGCCGGTGCGCCTTCAGGAACGCCATCAGCCGGCGCTCGGCTGCATGCAGCCCGCGCGAAGGCCTCGCGCTGCGGCTGCCGCCGATCTTTTCGAACAGCGCGGCGGTGGCCTCGTCGCCATCCGACAGCGCGCTGCCCAGCGCCAGCACGGCCGGGTGCACGTAGGCCTTCCTGCAGACCGCCGGCGTGTTGCCCAGCTGCTTCGCCACCGCGCCGAGGATGTCCCTGGCGCTGAAGCGGCTGCCGTCGGCGGCGGTGCGGCCGGGCTCGCAGGCCAGCCGGGTGAGCTCCAGCGCCTGCACCGTGCCGTGCCAGGTGCGGAAATCCTTGGCGGTGAAGCGCTCGCCGCCGGCGGCTTCGGCGAGGTAGTCGTTCACGTCGGTGGACGAGACGCCGTGCAGTTCGCCTTCTCCGTCATCGCCTTCGTCGCCGGCATCCACGTACTGGAAGAGCGCCTGCCCCGGTAGCTGCTGGCACTGCCGCACCACCTTCGCCACGCGCGGGTCGTCGAGCTGCGCCTCGTGCATCACGCCGCTCTTGCCGCGGAAGCGCAGCCTGAGTGCCCGGCCCTTCACCGCCGCGTGCCGGTTGCGCAGCGTGGTGAGGCCGAATGAGCCGTTGCTGCTCGCGTATTCCTCGTTGCCCACGCGCAGCAGCGTGGTGTCGAGAAGGCGCACCAGCGCCGCGAGCACCTGGGCGCGGCCGGGCGCCTTGCGGCCCGCAGGCAGTTGCAGGTCGCGCGCCACGCGGGCACGGATGCCCGGCAGCGCGAGCGCGAAGGCCTCGAGGCGGTCGAACTTGGTCTCGTCCTGCATCGAGCGCCAGTCGGCGTGGTAGCGGTACTGCTTGCGCCCGCGCGCGTCGATGCCGGTGGCCTGCAGGTGGCCGTTGGGCAGCGGGCAGATCCACACCTGCGTGTAGGCCGGCGGAATGGCCAGCATGCGGATGCGCGAGAGATCGTCCGCATCGCGCACCCATCGGCCCCGGGCATCGCGGTAGCGGAAGCGCTCGCCGTGCTTCAGGCGGCGGATGCCGGGCATGTCGGGGTTCACGTAGACCAGGCCGTTGGAGATGGGCGCCGGCCTGGACGGAGGCTTGGCGGGCGAGGCAGAAGACGAAGAAGGGGAGGAGTCCGGCATGGGGCTTGCGTGGTGGCGTTACACCGCGCTTTTGCCAGCACCGACAATCGCCGGTTGTAGGACGCCGCAGGCGCCGGCGGTGCGCCGGGTGCGCTTGCGGTGCCAGTCCTGTCGTTTTCTCTTTCTCACCGGGTTCCAGAATGAGTTCTTTCAAGTCTTCCCTTCTCGCCGTCCGCTGGCTGGCCGTGCCCGCCGCGGCGCTGCTCTTCACGGCCTGCGCCTCCACGTCCACCATGACCGCCTCGACGCAGGCCCCGGCCGCGCCGGTGAAGGTCAAGGTCTTCGTCGCCGCCATGTTCGAGATCGGCAAGAACACCGGCGACCGCGCCGGCGAGTTCCAGCACTGGTACGAGCGCTACTGGAAGGACGCCAAGCCCATCGCCGTGCCCGGCGCGCTGCAGCCCGTGTACTGCAACGCCGACGGCGTGTGCGGCTCGGTGCTCGGCATGGGCAAGGTGAACTCGTCGTCGTCGATGCAGGCCATCCTGCTGAACCCGCAGTTCGACTTCTCGCAGAGCTACTACGTCATCTCCGGCGTGGCCGGCACGCCGCCCTCGCGCGGCACCATCGGCGAAGTGAGCTGGGCCACCTGGCTGGTCGACTACGACCTCGGCCACCGCTGGGCGCCCGAGGAGAACAAGCCCGGCGAGCCCACCTTCATGCCGCGCAAGGGCTACGAGGAATACCGTCGCTTCAAGCTCAACCCCGACCTCGTGGGCTGGGCCATGAAGCTCTCGGCCGACACGCCGCTGAAGGACTCCGACTCGGCCCGCAAGTACCGCCTGCGCTACCCCGACGCCGCGGCCCGCCGCGCACCCTTCGTCGGCACCGGCACGCACATGACCGGCGACACCTTCTTCCACGGCCCCGGCATGTCGAAGCAGGCGCAGTACATCGCCAAGCTCTACGGCGCCGACGACTACGTCATCACCGAGATGGAGGCCGCCGCCATCACCCTCGTCATCAAGCGCACCCACGGCACCGACCGCGTGATGAGCCTGCGCGGCGCCGTCAACTTCGACCAGGGCAACCCGAAGGAAACCACGCTGCAGCACCTCGACCCCGCGCCGGGCGAGACGGCCGGCGGCTTCGCCGAGACGGTGGAGAACATCGAGCTGGTGGGCTCGCGCGTGGTCGATCACATCGTCGCGAACTGGCCCAAGTGGTCGGGCGGCGTGCCGAAGCTCTGAGTCTGAATCCGAAGCTGGTCAGGGCCGCCCCGGCTTCAGATGCCACGTCACCGTGAAGTCGAAGGGCGTCCAGCGGCTGACGGTGACGCCTGCGCGCCGCAGGCCGCGGCCGGTCCAGGTGTTGCAGGTCTCGAAGAGGTTGTAGCCGCCCTCGGCCTCGTAGAAGGCGTCCTGGTTGTCGTAGTGCGCGCCGGCGATGGGCGTTGCCCGGCCGGAAGGCAGCGCGGCGCGCACGTAGTCTGCGAGCTGCGCGTACTGCGCCTGCGTGAGCGGCAGCGCATATGCGCCTTGTCCGAGCTGGCTGCGCCGCAGGTAGCTCACGTGCATCAGCGCGCGGTTGCCGCCGATGAGCGCGCCGAACGCGCGTGCCGCCGTCAGGTCGGCCCAGGTGGGCGTGTTCAGGTAGAACTCGCGGTCGCCCCAGCCGATGGCGATGAATTCGGCGTCGGGCGGCGGCGCCTTGAAGTCCTTCAGCGGAAAGAGCTGCAGCCAGTCGATGGTGGCCGAGCGGATCGGAAACACGTAGTCGGTGTGCACGCCGTTGCTCAGGATCCAGGCCTGCACTTCTGCCATGGCGCTCTCCGGAGGAGGCTCGGGATTGGCGGGCCAGAACACGAGCGCGCAGGCCGTCGCCACGTACAGGCCCACCAGTGCGACGAAGCCCAGCAGCGTGAAGGCGATGCGGCGCAGCCAGCGTCGGACCATCGCGTACTCAGAAGAGCGAAGCGGTGGTGGCCACCGGTTCGGCCGCCGCGCGGTGCGTGCCGGAGCCAGCGGGCGCCAGCGCCTCGGGGCTGCCGGCCTTGGCCAGCGCGCCCACGCGCACGCCCAAAAGGCGCAGCGGGCGCTCCAGCGGCACGCGCTTCAGGCACAGGCCGCCGGTGTGGCGGATGGTCTTCGCGTCGTCCGTGAAGCGGTCGATGGTCTGGTCGCGCGTGGCGATCTTGAAGTCGTCGTAGCGCAGCTTGATGCCGATGGTCTTGCCCACGTAGCCCTTGCGCTGCAGGTCGGCGGCCAGCTGCTCGCACAGCTTGGTGAAGATCGCGCCGAGCTCGGCGCGGTCGCGCACCGCGTGCAGGTCGCGGTCGAAGGTGGTCTCGCGGCTCATCGACACGGGCTCGCTCTCTGTGACCACCGGCCGGCTGTCGCGGCCCCACGAGACCTCGTGCATCCATGCGCCGGTGGCCTTGCCGAAGTTGGCGACGAGCCAGTCGCGGTCGCGCGCCGCGAGCTGGCCCACGGTCTCGATGCCGAAGCGCTTGAGCTTCTCGTCGGCCTTGGGGCCGATGCCGTTCACCTTGCGGCAGGGCAGGGGCCAGATGAGATTTTCCAGGTCGTCCTCGTAGACGACCGAGATGCCGTTGGGCTTGTTGAACTCGCTCGCCATCTTGGCGATGAGCTTGTTGGGCGCCACGCCGATGGAACAGGTGAGGCCGGTGGCGTCGAGGATGGCCTTCTGCAGCAGTCGCGCCAGCGAGCGCCCGCCGTCGCGCTGGCCGCCGGGCACGTCGGTGAAGTCGATGTACACCTCGTCCACGCCCCGATCTTCCATGAGCGGCGCGACCTCCAGGATGATCTTCTTGAAGGTGCGCGAGTAGCGCCGGTATTCGTCGAAGTCCACCGGCAGGATGATGGCCTGCGGGCACAGCTTGGCCGCCTTCATGAGCCCCATCGCCGAACCCACGCCGAACTGTCGCGCGGGGTAGGTCGCGGTGGTGATCACGCCGCGGCCGGTGTAGTCCTTCAGCAGCGGGAACGAATCGACCGGAATGTCGGCCAGCGTGCCGCCCTCGGGCAGGTTGCGGATGGCCTCGTCCACGCGCCGCCGTCCGCCGCCGATCACCACCGGCAGGCCCTTGAGCTGCGGATAGCGAAGCAGCTCGACGGACGCATAGAAGGCGTCCATGTCGAGGTGCGCGATGCGGCGGATCGGCGGTGCCGTCGGGGTCTGGGAGCTCACGGAAACAATTGTCTCGCGGCTGGGCGCCACGTGTGCGCCGGGGGCGATTCGATCAGCGCGTTTCCACCGTCACCAGCAGGGGCGATTCGAACATCGCCACGGGGGAGATCACGGGCTCGTCCATCGGCACCTTGTCGCCGTAGCGCTCGCGCATCTTGGCGCGCACCGCCGGGTCGGTGAGGTTGAACTCGCGGATCTTCTGCAGCTCGCCGATGCGCACGCCCAGCGCGCGCTGGTAGAGCTTCCACACGAGTTCGGAGCAGTAGATGCGCTTGTCCGACCACTCGAAGGTCAGGTCGTAGGGCCGGCCCTCGAAGTCGGATGTGCCGGCGCGCAGCTTCGCGATCGCGCCCGGCGTGAGCAGCGTGTCGGCGTTGCGCAGCCGCTTCACCACGTAGTGCCCGCCGTTGCCGCGCGCCGTCCATTGCGCGAGCGGCGTGTAGCGCACCGTGGACACGGCCTCGAACACATGGGGCTTGCCGTTGCGCATCAGCACGATGCCCATGTGGCTGTAGCGCGAGCCGGTCGCGCGCTGCACCGCGATGCTTTGCGCCGAGCGCGAGGTGTGGAAGATGATGTCGCCGTCCTTCAGTTCCGTCGAGGCATGGGCGGCGCCTGCCAGGAGAGCGGACAGCACGAGCGCGACGGCTGCAGGGAGCTTGAAGGTCATGGGCGCGCATTGTGCTGCACGCCGCGCGGCAATCTATTTCTCTTCTGGCGGAGGGGCACTGTCGCCAGTGTCGGGCGGCGCCATCTCGCGCATCAGGCGCTCCACCGCCTCGTCGTTCATCGGTTCGGCGGGTGCGAGCGCGGTGGGCGAGGTGCGCAGCCAGCGCGTGGTCTGGGGCAGCGCCATCACCAGCATCGTCACCGCCGCGAGCACCGCGAGGTACGGCATCAGCACGCGGGCGACGGCGGCAGCCGGCGGGCGCGGCTTCACCTGCCCGCGCGCCAGCACCAGCGCGTAGCCGAAGGGCGGCAGCAGGAAGCCGGCCTGCAGCACCAGCAGCGTGAGCGTGGCGATCCATGCCGCGTCGTCGAGCTGCGCGAGCACCGGCGGCATGACGATGGGCACGATCAGGAAGATCAGCTCGAAGGCGTCGAGCACGAAGGCGAAGGCCAGCAGCACGGCCAGCACCACCGCGAGCCCGATCACCGGATGGTCCTGCAGCGACAGCATGAGCCGCGCGATCAGCCCGTCGGTGCCGAAGCCGCGCAGCAGCAGCGAGAAGGTGGTGGCGGCCACCAGCAGCGCATAGAGCGCGCCGGTGAGCGCCATCGCGTCGTCGAGCACCTGCCGCAACACCGCTCGCGTGAGCTGGCGCGACACCGCGCCCCAGGCCAGCAGCAGCACGCAGGCGGCGGCCGCACCTTCGACCGCGCGCACCTTGCCGAGCGTGACCAGCACCAGCAGGGCACCGATCAGCGAAGGCACGACAAGCAGCGTCCAGCCCTCGCGCCGCTCCAGCGGCTCGCGCGGCGCGGCGCTCTTCGGCTTGCTTCGCGCACCGAACCACGCCACGGCCAGCCAGCCCAGAAGCAGTGCCGCCGCCGGCACCAGCGCGGCCTGGAGGATGTCCTGCGTGTTGACCACACGGCTGGCTGCGCTCGCCGAAGGCAGCGCCAGTTCGCGCGCCATGTTCATGCCCTCGGTGTGGGCGCGCAGCATCGCGTCGCCGAGCAGCAGAAGCACCAGGGATGGCGGCACGATCACGCCCAGCGTACTGGTCACGGCCACGAGCGCGGTGCGCCGCGCCGCGGGCAGGCCCTCGCTCGCCCAGCCCTGGCCGGCGGTGCGCGCCAGCGTCAGCAGGCTGGCGCCCACCGAGCCGTTCATCGGCGCGAGCAGCAGTCCCAGAACCATGCCGGCGAGCTCGGGTGCGGCGCGCGGCGCGACGAAGGCCAGCACCTTGCGCAGGCCGTTGTACAGGTAGCCGGCGAGCGAGAGCCGGTTGAGCAGTGCGCCCACCAGCGCATAGAGCGCCAGTGCCTGCAGCAGGTCGTGCTCCAGCAGGCCGACGATGCGCCAGGGCAGGTTCTGCAGCAGCGCCAGGTTGAAGGCGCCCAGTGCCAGGCCGGCCAGCGCGCCGATCGTGCATGTGCCCAGCAGCACTGCGTAGGTCGGCCAGCCGGTGGTCATCATCAGCGCCAGGGCCAGCGCGAGGAGTGCGAGTCCGAGCCAGGGCATCTACGGGCCGGGCTGTCCGGGTTGGCCGGTGTCCTCGGGCGGGTTCGCCGGGTGCAGCTCCTGCCAGAGGTCGAGCATGCTCTGCACCGCCAGCAGCGCGGCGAGCAGCAGCAGGGCCACCTTGATCATGAAATAGCCGGGGTTGAAGGTGTCGGGAAAAAGTTCGAGCGCCTCCACCGAGCGCATCACCGGTGCCGCCGCCGTGAAGACCAGGAACAGCGCCCAGGGCAGCACGCACAGCGCCGCGCCGATGCGGCGCAGCCGCGCACGGCGCCCGGCGTTGTCGGCCGCCAGGTCGGGACGGGCCACCAGATGCGCGCCGCGCCGGCCTGCGTGCCGCAGCGCCACCGCCACGTAAAGCGCGAACAGCCACTGCGCCAGGTCGTTGGCCTGCGTCGGCCCGTTGCCGGAGCCGGCCAGGTCGCGCAACGGCCATTGGGCGAACAGCAGCAGCGCGATGGCGACGGCGAAAGTCATCGCCACGCGGTCGATCCAGTCGAGCCAGCGCGGCGCGGGCGGGCCGGAGGGCTCCGCGGAGTCCACGGGGGGAGGGGTGTCTGCCGGAGGCGTCATGCGGGGAAATCGTCTTCCCCGAACCTGACTGGCACCTGCGGGGCGGCGGGTCATTGCTTGCGCGCCGCAGCATGCAGGTGCCATCATGCGCGCCATGCAAACGGTCGCCTCCATCCTCTGGCGCAGGCTCGATGTACCGGGCCACGACGCCTGTCGCCTCGAACGCAACGCCTCGGCCTGGCAACTCGACGGAGCCGCCGTGTTCCGTCTTGAAGACGGCCGTATCGGCCAGCTGCACTACCGCGTGCGCTGCGACCTGCTATGGCACACCCAGTGGGGCACGGTGCGCGGCTGGCTCGGCGACTCGGCAGTCGACCTGTCGATCGCCCGCGACGCGCGCGGCCACTGGAAGCTCAACGACGAGCCCGTGCCCGACCTGTCGCATTGCATCGACCTCGACCTGGGCTTCACGCCCGCCACCAACCTGCTGCAGCTGCGTCGCCTCGGGCTCTCGAAAGGCGAGGGCGCGGATGCACCCGCCGCATGGGTCGACATCGACGGCGGCGGCGTGCTCAGCGAGCTGATGCAGCGCTACGAGCGGCGCAGCGACAACGAGTACGCCTACGAGGCGAAGCGCTTCGACTATGCGGCCACGCTGAGCGTGACGCCCGACTGCTTCGTCAGCGACTACCCCCGGCTCTGGGTGGCCGAGAAGTAGCCACCCACAACGCTCAGTCGAACTGCGACCGATCACCCGCGACCAGATCGCGGTTGCGCCGCCGGTCGATGGCGATCTCGTGCGCGAAGGCCTCGGTGCTGCCTCCGGCCGGCAGGTTGTAGGCCGCACGCAGCCGCGAGCGCACTGCATCGCTTTCCAGCACCCGGTTGATCTCCGCATTGAGCATCTGCACCACGGCGCCCGGCGTGCGTGCCGGCGCGAAGATGCCGAAGAGCGAATCGCGGTTCGCCTTCTCGAAGCCCAGCTCCGCGAGCGTGGGCACCGTGGGCAGTGCCTCGATGCGCGCGGGCGCGCCCACCGCCAGCGCCTGGAAGCGGCCGCCCTCGATGTACTGCAGCTGCTGCGCGGCGACGTTGGTCGACAGCACCTCGAACTGGCCGCTCAGCGCATCGTTGAGCTGTGGGCCGCCGCCCTGGTAGGGGATGTGCGTGATGTCGGTGCCGCTTTGCACGCGCACCTGCGCCAGCACAAGGTGGCCGATGGTGGCCACGCCCGATGTCGCCCAGCGCACCGCGCCCGGCTGCCTGCGCGCCTGCGCGATCAGCTCGCCGAAGCCGCGGCCGGTGAAGGCCGGCGTGCCTACCACCAGCACTGGCGTGCGCATCACGCTGGCCACGGGCACGAAGGCGCGCATCGGGTCGTAGGGAACGCGCGCCAGCAGCGGGTGCAGCGTGAGCGGGCTGATGGCCGAGAAGGCCAGCGTGCTGCCGTCGGGCGTGGAGCGCGCGAGCGCATCCATGCCGAGGCTGCCGCCCGCGCCGGGGCGGTTCTCGATGAGCACCGGCACGCCGAGCGAACGTGCGAGCGGCTCGGCCAGCACGCGCGCCATGCCGTCGCTGACACCGCCGGGCGGATAGACCACGATCAGGCGCACCGGCTTGTTCGGCCATTGCAGCGGCGCGGCATGCAGTGCGCGCGGCAGCGCGCAGGCGGCCGCGAGCAGCGTGCCCGTGCCCTGCAGCAGTCGGCGGCGAAGCCGGTTCATGAGCCCGGGTTCTCCAGCGCCAGCCGGCGCAGCATTGCGGCGAAGTTCAGCGCGGGCAGGTTGTCTTCCTCGGCGCGCGACACCAGCGTGAGCGGCGCGTCGAGCTGGCCGCCGTCGGCCAGCCGCGCATAGGCGATGGCATGTGCGTGCACGCCGTGCATCGAGGCCGGCACCACGGAAAGGCCGACACCCGCGGCCACGAGATTCAGGTTGGTCATCATTCGATCGACTTCGGCCACCACGCGCGGGCGCAGTCCCTTGGCGTGGCACAGCGCGAGCAGATCGGCATAGAGGCCGGGCGCGCCCGGGCGCCGCACGAGGATGATGCCTTCCTCGCAGAGCTTGGCGAGCGGCAGCGGGCGCGAGTCCTTGTCGCGGCCGAGGGCAAGGCGGTGGTCGCTGGGCATGGCGACCAGCACCGGCTCGCGCAGCAGCGTCTCGAACAGCAGCCCCTCGGGCCGTGCCACCGGCACGCGCAGCAGGCCGCAGTGCAGGCGGCCCGCGGCCAGCGCCTCGGTGAGCTCGGCCGCGTTGTCCTCGCGCAGCTGCAGCTCCACTTCAGGGTATTCGCGGCGGAACTCGCGCAGCGCCTCGGGCATGAAGCGGTGCGCCGCCGCCGAGCTGGTGAAGCCCACCGCAAGCGTGCCGGACTGCCCCTTGGCCACGCGCGTCATGCGCTGCTTCATGGCCTCCATGTCCTGCAGCATGCGCAGCGCCTCGGCCTGGAACAGCCGGCCCGCGTCGGTCAGCGCCACGCCGCGCGGATGGCGGCGGAACAGCAGCACCCCCAGCTCGCGTTCGAGCGCCTTGATCTGCAGGCTCAAAGGCGGCTGCTGGATGCCCAGTTGCTCGGCCGCGCGCGTCATGTGGCCGGTCTCCGCAACGGCGGCGAAGTAGCGCAGTGCCCGTATGTCCATATGTTTTTTGTATGAAAAGTGCCTTGTTATTTTATTTGACCCTAAGTCACACCGAATCTATCTTCCGGCCGCCCATTCAAGAACAAGCGGCCCAACGAGGCCGCATGCCGGAGACAAACCCATGCGCACAACGCGCCCTGCCTCGATCCCCGCCTCGATGTTTCGAGCCGTCCGCCACGCGGTCGGCCTTTCGCTGGTCTCGCTGATCCTTGCCGCCTGCGGTGGTGGCGGCGGAGGTGGAGGAGGCGGCATCGGCTTCCTGCCGACCACCCCGCCAGCCAGCGGCGGCAGCAATCCGCCCGCCACCAATCCTCCCGCGGACGATCCGCCGGACAACCCGCCGCCCCCGCCCGTGCAGCCGGCCGTTTCATGCGCGGACCTCAACGGCAAGAGCCTGCCCGCCTCGCTGATCAGCCTGCCCACGCAGGGCGCCACCGTCACCAGCGCCACGCCCGTGGCCGCCGGCGACGCCGGCAACACGCTCGGCGACTACTGCCGCGTGCGCGGCACCATCCAGCCGGTCGACCCCAGCTCGCAGTCCATCAACTTCGCGGTCAACCTGCCGGAGAAGTGGAACCAGAAGACCATCCACTTCGGCGGCGGCGGCTTCGACGGCGTGCTGATCGACGGCACCGAGGTCATCCGCTTCGGCCCCGCCGGCAAGCCCGCGCCGCTCGCGTTGGGCTACGCCACCTACGGCGACGACTCGGGCCACCAGTCGGGCAGCATCACCGACGGCAAGTTCGCGGCCAACGACGAGCAGCTCGCCAACTACGGCGGCAACTCGCTCAAGAAGACGCGCGACGTGGCGCAGGCGCTGGTGCTCGCGCGCTATGGCGTGGCGCCGAAGCACGCTTACTTCCTCGGCACCTCCACGGGCGGTCGCGATGCGCTGAGCTACATCCAGCGCTGGCCGCTCGACTACGACGGCGTGATCGCCAACGAGCCCGCGCTCAACTACACCGGCACGCGGCTGTCGAACGTGGCCGTGGGCCGCGCGCTCTACTACAACAACGGCACCGACGGCTGGATGGACCTGAGCGAGACGCTGATGGTGCAGAAGGCCGCGATGCAGGCCTGCGACAAGCTCGACGGCGCGGCCGACAGCATCGTGAGCAACGTCGAGAGCTGCCGCCAGCTCAACACACAGCTGCTGGCCTCGCTGCGCTGCCCCGGCGGCACGAAGACTGCCAAGACCTGCCTGTCGGACGCGCAGATCGCCACCGTGAAGGCCATCGAGTCGCCGCTCGATTTCACGACCTATTCGCTGGCCAACGGCGTGAAGCGCGCGGGCGGCTACAACCTGCTCGAAGGCGCGCTGGTGGCGGGCCCGTTCACCACGCGCGATCTCGGTACGCGCAACGTGCCGGCCAACCCCGCCACGTCGGCCGACGCCAACATGTACGTCACCGGCGACCAGTGGGTGAAGTTCTTCGTCACGCGCGACGCCAACTTCAACACGCTGACCTTCGACCCGCTGAACCCGGGCAGCTATGCCGCGCGGGTGACAGAGGTGTCGAACATCACCGACGCGACCAACCCGAACCTCGCGCCCTTCTTCGCGCGCGGCGGCCGGCTCATCATGCTGCACGGCCTGGCCGACGAGGTGATCAGCCCGAACTCGACCATCGACTACTACAAGCAGCTCATCGCCACGCTGGGCCAGGCCTCGGTCGACCGGAACGTGCGCTTCTACACCGTGCCCGGCATGGGCCATGGCACCGGCAGCTTCATTCCCAACTGGGATTCGCTGGCCGCGCTCAAAGGCTGGGTCGAAGGCGGGCTCGCGCCGGCCACTGGCGTGGCGGTGGACGCCGTGGCCGGCACATATGGCCGTACGCGCCCGCTGTGCCTGTTCCCGGCGTGGCCCAAGTACCGTGGCAGCGGCAGCCTGGACGCAGCCGTCAACTACAGCTGCGTGACCGAGGTCGGCAACCCGCTGGTCTGCCCGAACCTGCCCGCGTCCGTCACCAGCTACAAGGGCGGCAACAGCTTCGGCGAAGAGCTGCGCGTGCAGATCGACCCGGCCACCATGGCCTACACCGTGACCATCGACGCGAGCCTGCAGCGCGCGGCCGGCACGGTGCGCACCGGCACGCTGGTGTCGGAGGGCAACTGCAGCTACGGCAGCGGCGAGAGCGGAGCGGTGTTCAGCTTCGGCGCCGGCGGCGTGCTCTCGGGCGGCGTGAATGCGCCCAGCGGCGGCGGCTTCGCGCCCCTGCTGGCGTTCCAGAACACCTTCCAGAACGCGGCGACGCCGACGGTGTTCAACCCGGTGGCGAACATCTTCAATGCGGTGGGCGTGCAGCAGGGCACGGGCGGCACGGCGGCGCAGGCGCTGGCGGTGCGGCTGCGCAATGCCGGCACCTTCCAGTACTGCCGCGATCCGGCCAACGGCTTCATGATCTACGACGCCACCTGCACGCAGACCGAGAAGGGCTACATCACCTACAACGGCACGCGCGGCGCCTTCGACCTGTTCACGACCTCGCCCACCGGCAGCGCAGTGACCACCGGCGGCACGCTCACCGGCTCGATGGTGATCGGCCTCGTCAGCGGCACGGCGGTGCCGATGCACCTGGTGCGCGAGTCGGCCGCCAACGCGGGCATGCGCCTCTTCGGCCTGCAGCAGAGCCTGGTCTCCGGCACGGCCGACGGCAGCTATGCGCTGCTCAGCGTCAAGGGCGAGAACCACGATGCCACGGTGGCCGGCAGCGGCCTTAACCTCGGCGGCGCGGCCGCGGGGCTGAGCTACGACACGCCGGTGCTCGGCGTGGCGCAGGCCGATGCCGGCCGGGCGGGCAATTTCATCTTCAACAGCGGCGTCCTCGCATTCGTCTCCACCGATGCGGCGAAGGCGGCGCTAGAACTCGGAGTACGTCATTGAAAAAACGACTGTCCAGCCTTGCGGCTTCCATGGCCTTCGCGCTGATCGGCGCGGCATCGACGCTGCCCGCGCATGCGGCGCCCTCAGGGCCCAAGGCGGCCGCCTGCCCGGCGCCGGTGCCAGAGTCGGCGCGCTGCTACACCGGTGAGGACGGCGCGGGTTCCTTCTACTGGATCGCCATTCCGAAGGATTGGGCGAAGAACGCCGGCCGCGTTCTCGTGATGCACGCCCACGGCGGCCCCGAGACCGGACCGCCCAAGCTGGAGCGCAGCGAGGAAGACCTGAAGCGCTGGGCAGTCACCGTGAAGGCCGGCTACGCATGGGCCGCCTCCACCTACCGGCGCGGCGGCTACGGCGTGGCCATGGCCGCGGAAGACACCGAACGCCTGCGCCAGATCTTCGTGCGCCATTTCGGCCAGCCGCACCGCACGCTGCTGCACGGGCAGAGCTATGGTGCGGGCGTGGCGGCAAAGGCGGCGGAGCTCTACGCACCGGCCGGCGGGGCGAAGTCTCCCTACGACGGCCTGCTGCTCACGAGCGGCGTGCTCGGCGGTGGCAACAGTGCCTACGACTTCCGGCTCGACCTGCGCGTGGTTTACCAGTACGTCTGCCGCAACCATCCGCGCCCCGACGAGCCGCAGTACCCGCTGTGGATGGGCCTTCCTCTTGACTCCAAGCTCACGCGCGCCGATCTCGCCGCCCGCGTGAAGGAGTGCACTGGTGTCGGCCTGCCGGCCGCGCAGCGCACGCCCGAGCAGGCGGCTCGGCTGAAGACCATCCTCTCGGTCGTGAAGATCCAGGAGCGCTCGCTGCTGGGCCATCTCACCTGGGCGACGTGGCTCTTCCAGGATCTGGTGCAGAAACGGCTCGAGGGCCGCAATCCCTTCGGCAACATCGGCGTGGTCTACAGCGGCTCGGCCGACGACGCCGCGCTCGATGCCGGCGTGCTGCGCTACGCGGCCGATCCGCAGGCCAAGGGCGCGCTGGCGGCCGACAGTCAGCCCACCGGCCGCACCGCGCTGCCCACCGTGGGCCTGCATGCGATCGATGACCCGACGGCCTTCGTCGAACTCGAGAACTCCTACCGCCGCATCCGCGATGCCGCGGGCACCGGCAACCTTCTGGTGCAGAGCTTCAGCAGCGAGCGCGAGCACAGCTACCTGAGCGATTCGGAATACCCCGCGCTCTTCGCCGCGCTGCTCGACTGGATCGACAAGGGCGAGAAGCCCACGCCAGAAGGCCTCGCGCAGCGCTGCAAGGCGCTGATGCCGCACTACGACACCGACGGCAAGAACGGCTGCCACATCCAGCCGGCATGGCAGCCGCCCGCCCTCGAGAGCCGCGTGCCGTCGCGCGCGCCCTGAATCATTTTTCAATCCAACGTCACGGAGACTCCATGAAGAAACTGTTCGCCCTCGCGGCGATCGCCGCCGCCGCCGTTGCTGCCCACGCGCAGGACTTCCCGGGCGGCAAGCCCGTCACCATCGTCGTGCCCTTCGCGGCCGGCGGCCCGACCGACCGCGTCGCGCGCGACCTGGCCGAGGCGCTGCGCAAGCCGCTCGGCGGCGCCAGCGTGATCATCGACAACGTGCCCGGCGCCGGCAGCTCCATCGGCGCGGCCAAGGTGGCGCGCGCCACGCCCGACGGCTACACGCTGCTGCTCAACCACATCGCGATGGCGACCGTGCCGAGCCTGGTGCGCAACGTGCCGTTCAAGGTCGAGACCGACTTCGAGTACCTGGGCATCGTCAACGACGTGCCGATGACGCTCATCTCCAAGCCCGGCATTCCCGCCAGCAACTACAAGGAGCTGAGCGGCTGGATCGCCGCCAACAAGGGCAAGATCAACATCGGCAACGCGGGCGTGGGCTCGGCGTCGCACCTGTGCGGCCTGCTGTACCAGAGCGCGACGAAGACCGAGATGACGCCCGTGCCCTACAAGGGCACAGCGCCGGCCATCACCGACCTGATCGGCGGCCAGATCGACCTGCTGTGCGACCAGACCACCAACACCACGCCGCACATCCAGGCGGGCAAGGTGAAGGCCTTCGCCGTCACCACTTCCAAGCGGCTGGCGCTGCCGACGCTGAAGGACCTGCCCACGCTCGACGAGGCCGGTCTGAAGAACTTCCAGGTCACGATCTGGCACGGCCTCTATGCGCCCAAGGGCACGCCCGCGCCGGTGCTGAAGAAGCTCAACGACGCGGTGAAGGTCGCGCTGAAGGACCCGGACTTCATCCATCGCGAGGAGCTGCTGGGCGCCGTGGTGGCGACCGACGGGCGCATCGAGCCCGCGGGCCACAAGAAGTTCGTGATCGACGAGATCGCGAAGTGGACGCCGGTGATCAAGGCGGCCGGGGTCTACGCGGACTGAGGCCGCGCCCCGGGGCCTGTGTTCAGCGCATCGAGCGCGACCAGGCCTCGTACAGGTCCTCGCCCTCGTCGCGCACCGGCAGCGATCGCACGGGCATCTCGCGCTGCTCCAGCGGCCGCGCGATCTCCAGGTAGCCGCGCTCGGCCGAGAGGTCGTGCGGCTCGCCGTCTTCGTTGGAGTAGGCGTAGTACACCTCCTTCACGCCGGCCAGGTACATGGCCGTGAGGCACATGGGGCACGGGTAGCCGCTGGCGTACACGACGCTGCCCGACAGGTCGGTGCCGCCCTGGGCCTTGGCGGCGATGCGCACCGCCTGCATCTCGGCGTGGGCCGTGGGGTCGCACAGCGCGTCGACCTCGTTGACCGCCCTGGCCAGCACCTTGCCGTCGCGCACCAGCACGGCGCCGAAAGGCCAGGTCCTGCGCTCGCGCACGTTCCGCATGGCCAGCCGGATGGCGTCGACCATGTACTTCTCCGAGTCTTGATCGGGATGGGGCATCTGTAGAAACTCCTGCGGCGAATCAGCTGCCGCGATAGGTTGAAAAGAACCAGGGCGCGCACAGCATCGGCACGTGGTAGTGCTGCGCCGCGTCGAAGATGGAGAAGCGCACTGGCACCACGTCCGAGAGCCCGTCGGCTGCCTTGAAGTGGTCGCCGACGTGGAAGCGCAGCTCGAAGTGGCCGGTGCGCGCGTCCTTGGCCGCGAGCATGGGCGCATCGGTGCGGCCGTCGGCGTTGGTGCGGGTGCCGTTGATGCGCGTGGGCGGGTTGGTCGCCACGTCGTAGAGCTCCACCTGCAGGCCCGCCAGGGGCCGCCCGTTGGTGATGTCGAGCACGTGCGTCGAGATGCCGGTCATGTCGTTTCCTCTTTCGTCAGTGCAATGGGCTCAGCTGCCGCGCGAGTAGGTGTAGCTCCACGGGCCGAACTGGATCGGCAGGTGGATGCGCTCCGCGACGTTGGCGACGCGGATGCGCACCGGCAGCTTCGTCAGGAAGGGTGGCATGGGCAGCACGGCCTTCCTGCCGGCGAAGTAGTCGTCGACGTGCAGCAGCAGTTCGTAGTCGCCGGGCTGGTAGCTGTCTCCGATCAGCAGCGGGTCGTCGGAGCGGCCGTTGCCGTTCATGACGACGCTGCGCAACTGCCTGTAGCTGCCGCCTTCCAGCCGGGAGAAGTCGATGCGCAGGCCGGTGGCGGCAGCGCCGTGGAAGGTGTCCAGCGCGTGCACCGTCAGCCGTGGGCTCACGCCGTGCAGCACGATGGGGCCGCTGGCCCGGGCGGGGCCGGCCGGCGCAGCGCCCGGCTGCTGTGCCAGCGCCCCGCGCGCGGTGAGCGCCGCCGCGCCGAGCGCCAGCCCCGAGAGCGCGAACTGCCTGCGCGCGGGATGGTGGGATACGACTTGATTCGCCATCTTTGCTTGTCTCCTGTCGTTGTCTGCCCTTTTTCCGGGCGATGGAACGCCTGGCCGGTGCGAGGGCACACCGGCTGGCGGGAACGGGAACGTGTCGCGGTGAAGGGAGCGCGCCGGAGGCTTCAGCCGTCCAGCAGGGCGTCGATGCGCCCGCGGGTGATGAAGCCGATCTGGTCGAGCGCGGCGCGCTGCTCGGTCTCCGTGCTCGCCGCCGCGCGCGTGCGCATCGCCTCGAAGATCTGCTGCTTGGTGTTGCGGCGCACGGCGATGATGAAGGGGAAGCCGTGGCGCTCGCGGTAGGCGCGGTTCAGGTACTGCATCTCGCCCAGCTCGTCGCGGCTGAGCGCGTCGAGCCCGGCGCTGCGCTGCTCGCCGACGGACTCGGCAGTCATCGTGCCGGCCTGGGCTTCGCGGCCCGCCAGCTCCGGGTGGCCGCAGAGGAAGGCGATGCGGCGCTCCTGCGGCGCCTGCCGCACCACGTCGAGCATCGCGGCATGCAGCGCGTCGACGTCGGCGAAGGGGCGGCGCGCCCACGCGGCCTGCGCGACCCAGGGGGAGTTCTCGAAGGTCGGCCCGACGGCGGCGACGAAGGCGTCGCGGTCCATCTCGTTGAGCGCGGCCAGGTTCAGGCGGGTGGTGGTGAGGGTCATCGGTCGTACTTTTCTTCGGTGACGATGCCTGCCGCTCAGCGCGCGGCGACGGCAGCTACGGATTGCTTGCGGTGCGAGGGCACGCAGGCCAGGATCAGCAAGGTGGCGCAGATCTCGACCGCCGCCACCACGTACAGGCCGGGCGAGAGGCTGCCGGTGGAGGTCTTGATCAGGCCCAGCATCCAGGGCGCGCCGAAGCCGGCCAGGTTGGCGATGGAGTTGATCAGCGCCACGCCGCCGGCGGCCGCGGTGCCGGCCAGGAAGCGGTTGGGCATCTGCCAGAACACCGGGATGGCGCTCATGGTGCCGACGATGGCCAGGGTCAGGCCCACCAGCACCGCCAGCGCGCTGTGCCCCAGGAAGAGCGCGACGGCCAGCAGCGACACCGCCCCCAGCGCCGCGGCCAGGCCGCAGTGCCAGCGCGATTCCTGGTGCTTGTCGGAGTGGAAGCCGTTCCAGATCATGCCGACGGCGCCGCACAGGTAGGCCACGGCCATGATCCAGCCCACCGCCACCGGGCTGGCGAAGCCCACTTCCTTGACCAGCGTCGGGCCGTAGAAGGTCAGCGAGGAATTGGCCGCGATGATGCAGAAGAAGATCAGGATCAGCAGCCAGATGCGCCCGCTCCTGAGCGAGGCCAGCATGCTGTGCTCGCGCTGGCCCAGCGAGCGGCCGTCGCGCTCGAGGTCCTCGTGCACCAGCTGGCGCTCGCGTGCCGTGAGCCAGTCGGCCTGCTCGGGCCTGTCGGTCAGGTAGAAGTACGTGACGAAGCCGGCGATGACCGAGGGAATGCCCTCCAGCAGCAGCACCCACTGCCAGCCCGACCAGCCGTTCACGCCGTGCATGCCGGTCATGATGGTGCCGGCCAGCGGCCCGCCGATCACGCCCGCGAAGGCCGAGGCCGACATGAACATGCCGAAGGCCTTGGCGCGCCGGTCGTTGGGGAACCAGTAGGTCAGGTACAGGATGATGCCGGGGTAGAAGCCGGCCTCGAACACGCCCAGCAGGAAGCGCAGGAAATAGAACATCTCCGGCGTCTTCACGAACATCGTGGCGATGGAGGTCAGCCCCCAGCCGATGGTGATGCGCATGATGGTCTTCTTGGCCCCGATGCGCTGCAGCAGCAGGTTGCTCGGCACCTCGAAGAAGAAGTAGCCCAGGAAGAAGATGCCCGCGCCCAGGCCGTACATCGCCTCGCTCCACTTGAGCTCGTCGAGCATGGTGAGCTTGATGAAGCCGATGTTGACCCGGTCGATCCAGGCCAGCACCCACAGCAGCATCAGGAAGGGAATGAGCCGCCAGATGATCTTGCGGTAGACCCCGTCCAGCTCGGACGGGGTGGAGGAAGGCCGGACCGATGCGGCCGCTGTGGTTGATGTCATGCTTGTCTCCAGGTCCTTGATGTGGGGCGCTGCGATCCGGAACGGCAAAAGGAGCGCCGCCTGCGTGGGCACTGTAGGCACAATGGTCCGGCCGCGCGCACGGCGCGCGGAATGTGCGGCATAAACCAGAGCGATAGGTCGCGCCCCGCAAAGGCGCGCCATCCGGTCGAACCCCTAGACACATGACCAGAAGCCAGGACCTTGTCGACATCCACCTGCTGCGCGTGCTGGCGGTGCTGGTGGCCGAGCGCAGCGTCTCGCGCGCGGCGGTGCGCATGAACCAGACGCAGCCGGCCGTCAGCGCGGCGCTGCGGCGCCTGCGCGACGCCTTCGGCGATCCGATCCTGGTGCGCGAGCGCGGCGGCATGGTGCCCACCGCACGGGCGCTGCAGCTGCGCGACAGCGCGCGCGAAGTGCTCGGCGAGATCGACCGCATGCTGGCCGGCCCCGAGCGCTTCGAGCCCGCCTCCAGCACCATGACGTTCACCATCGCCACGCCGGACTACCTGGCGGCCAGCTTCATGGCCGAGGTGGTGGCGCGCTTCCGCGCCGAGGCGCCGCAGGCGCGCCTGCTGGTCCACCCGCTGACGCCCGGCTACGACTACGAGCGCGCGCTGGCGCAGGGCGAGCTCGACATCGTGATCGGCAACTGGCCGCTGCCGCCCGAGCGCATGCACCTGTCGCTGCTGATCGAGGACGAGCTGGTGTGCATGATGAGCCCGCGCAACCCGCTGGCCGCGCCCGATGCCATGACGCTGCCGCGCTACCTCGCGGCCGTGCACGTGGTGCCCACGCCGTTCGCCAAGTCGCACCGCGCGGTGGTCGACAGCCACCTGGCCGGGCTGCGGCAGACCCGCGACGCGCGCGTCTTCGTGCCTTACTACGCGATGGCGCCCTACCTCGTGGCCCAGAGCGACCTCGTGTTCACCACCGCGCGCCACTTCGCCGAGCAGTTCACGCGCAGCCTGCCGGTGGTGTGCGTGGCGGCCCCGGAGGGCTTTCCGCGCATGCGCTTCTACCAGCTGTGGCACGAGCGCTCGCAGCACCAAGGCGCCCATCGCTGGCTGCGAGGCCTGCTCTCGACGGTGGGCGGCCACCTGGCGCAGGCGGCGCCGGGATCGGCGAGCGGGCCGCCCGCCGACGAGGACGTGTAGAAGGCCCGTCCGTGCAACGGATCCACGATGCGCGGACGCCGGCAGGAACCCAGGTGAAGCGAGCCAGATGAACCAGATGAACCATCCTGAAGATGCACCCGAAGCGTTCCAGGCCGCATGGAACAGCCACGACATGAAGGCGCTCGCGGCGCTGTTCCACGGCAACGCGAGCTTCGTGAACCGGTTCGGACACTACGTGCGCGGCGTCGAGGAAATAGTCGGCCTGCATGCTCCCATCCATGCGACCATCTACAGCGAGTCCACGCTCGACAACGAGCTGATCGACGCCACCCCGATCGGCGACGACGCCGCGGTCGTGCACTTCTGGAGCCGCCTCTCGAGCGGCCCGGCGCACCCGGCGGGACCGCATGCCGTCGACACGCTGATCCTTGCCGTGCTGACGCGGGAGGCCGGCGAGTGGCGGATCAAGGCGCTGGAGAACGTCACGCTGACGAATCCCCGCACCGGGGAAATCGTGCTCAGGGACGACAAGAAGACGGCCTGAACGAGCGGCCGCCCGCCGCGTCAGGTCGCGAAGCGCCGGCGGTACTCCACGAGGCTGACCCCCAGGCGACGTGAGAACGCGCGCCGGAAGCCGTCCACGTTCGCATAGCCCACCGCGTCGGCCAGGCGCTTGGCAGGCGCGTCCGACTCCTCGGCCAGGCGGCGGGCGGCGTCGATTCGCGCGTTCTCCACGAACTCGGCGGGCGTCGTTCCCGTCTCGCTGCGGAATATGCGCGCGAAGCTTCTTTCGCTCATGCCCGCGCGCGCGGCGAGGGCGGGCACGGACAGGTCGTCCTTCAGGTTCGCGAGCACGTGGTCCTGCACAGCGCGCACGCCGGAGCGCTCGGAGGTCTGCGCCGCTAGATGCGCGCTGAACTGGCTCTGGCCCCCGGGGCGCTTGAGGAACATCACCAGCTGGCGCGCCACGCGCAGCGCCAGTTCGCGGCCGTGGTCCTCTTCCACCATCGCGAGCGCGAGGTCCATGCCGGCGGTGACCCCGGCCGAGGTGAAGAGGTTGCCGTCCTTCACGTAGATGGCGTCCGCCTCGACACGCGCACGCGGGTATGCGGCCGCGAGGCCGGAGGCGACGTTCCAGTGGGTCGCGACGCGCTTGCCGTCGAGCAGCCCCGAGGCCGCCAGCACGAAGGCGCCGGAGCACACCGAGCCGTAGCGCCGCACGCTGCCCGCCTGGCGCCGGAGCCAGTCCTGCAGCTGCGTGTCGCTTTCCATGTCCTCGATGCGCGGGCTGCCCGCGACCAGCAGGGTGTCGATGGCGCCGCGATGCGTTTCCACGGTGGCGTCGACGGCCAGCTTGAGGCCGCCGCTGCTCTTGAGCACGCCTGCCTTGGTGCCGATCACCTGCACCTGGTAGGCGCGCGGATTGCCGAGCTGGTGCGAGGCCTCGGCGAAGACGTCGGCGGGCCCGGCGATGTCGAGCAGTTGGAAACGGGGAAAGGCGAGGATGGCGATACGCATGGCTGACAAGGTCCGGGGATTGGCTGAAAACGCCGTGAACCGGGGACGGCGACGACTGGAGTCTGGCGGAAAATATCAACTAATGCAAATTCAGCCAAAGGTGCCAGCCATGCAAAGCCAGTCACTGAACTCTTCCTCATCCGTCGTTGCGCCGCGCGCCGAAGTCTCCGTGCGCAACCTTCCCGTCAACCTCTTCGCCTCCGTGATGGGCCTGTCGGGCCTGGCCCTCGCGTGGCGGCTCGTGCACGAAAGCCTGGGTGTGCCTGCATTCGTCGGCGAGGCCGTGGGGGCGTTCGCGCTGGTCGTCTTCGTGCTCATCTCGGCGGGCTACCTGACGAAGCTCGCCAGGCACCCGCAGGCGGTGCAGGCGGAGTTCAGGCACCCGGTGGCGGGCAACTTCTTCGGCACCATCGCGATCTCGGTGCTGCTGCTGTCGGTGGTGATCGCACCCTACAGCGCGCCCGTCGCGCACTTCGCCTGGACCGTGGGCCTGATCGCGACCATCGCGCTGAGCTTCGTCGTGCTGTCCCGGCTGCTGAAGGGGCAGGTGGATGCGTCGCTCGCCGTGCCGGCCTGGATCATCCCCGGCGTGGCCACGCTCGACATTCCCGTCACCGGCGCCCACATGCCGATGGCGTGGGCCGCCGAAGTCAACCTGGCCGCGAGCGCGATCGGTGCCGTGCTGGCGCTCGTGCTCTTCACGATGATCATCGGCCGGCTCGTGCATCGCGACCCGCTCGCTCCCGCCATGGAGCCTTCGCTGATGATCCTGGTGGCGCCCTTCGCGGTGGGCTTCCTCGCGTACACCAACGTCGTCGGCGAGATCGACCGCTTCGCCGCGATGCTCTTCTACTTCGGCCTCTTCATCTTCGCGGTGGTCGCGCCGAAGGTGTTCCGCAAGGGCGCGACGTTCTCGCCGAACTGGTGGGCGATCGGTTTCCCGATGGCCGCTCTCGCCAACGCGGCGCTGAAGTACGCGGAGCTGCGCGCGAGCGTCGCGCTCTGGGTCGTCGCTCTGGTGCTGCTGGCCGCGCTGAACGTCGCGCTGGCTGTTCTCACAGTGAAGACCGTTCGGATCGCGCTCAACGGGAAGCTGTTCGCGTAAGCCTGCGGGTCAGGCTGCGAGGGCAAGCGCGGCCACCCGGCCGGACGCATGGAGCCCCAGCCCGAAGACCGCGTGCGTGATCAGGCTGTGCAGCCGTGCCGCCATGGGCCGTGGCGTGCGGCTTGACGCGATGCCGGCGCCCATGGCCGGCTGCATCACCAGGAAGGGCGCCGCCACGCTGCCGATGCCGACGATCATGGCCGGGCCGAGCGTGGGGTTGCCGGCCCACGCCGGCCCCCAGCCGGCGAACAGCAAGGCCGCGAAGGCGATGCCGATGCCGTAGTGCGCCGCCCACCCGAGCGCCCGCTCGCCGCGCACGGGTGGAGTTGCGGCGATGGGGTGGTGGCGAAAGCGGCCCTGCGGCAGGTAGGCGAGCCAGCGGCCCACCAGTGCGTAGTCGAGCGACGGAACGCCGAGCAGCCGCCTGCGGGCGATGGCCCAGAGGTCCATCGCCGCCGTCGCGCCCACGCCGGTCAGCAGCATGCTCGCGAGCAGCTTCGTGCCTTCAGTCATTCCGGTTTCTCCCCGGCGCGTGCGCGGCGACCATCCAGCAGGCCGCGACCAGGCGGACTTCGTCTCCGTGCACGAAAGGCTCGAAGGCGGCGCGAACCGTGCCGATGACCCGTTCGCGCGTGCGCTCGTCCACCTGCCGCAGCGCCAGGCCGACCGGGCCGAGCCGGCTCAGGTAGCCGACGAGATCTTTCTCCGGCAGGGTGCAGGGCAGGTCGACGGGCCGGATGTCGATGCCGCGCCAGCCGCTTTTCTCGAGGATGGCTTCCACACGATGCCTGTCCGCAAAGCCGAACTGGCCCGGCGCGTTCGGCTGTCGAGGCGGAAGATCCGGCAGCAGCGGAGCGGCAGCGCGCTCGGCGGTGGTCATGAAGGGGTTCTCGGCCGCGCCGCGCCAGGCGATGAAGTGCAGTGCGGCACCGTCCTTCGCGGCACGCCGCAGGTTGGAGAAGGCGCGAACCGGGTCGTCGAAGAACATCACTCCGAGGCGCGAGACGATGCTGTCGAAGCTCGCGGGCTCGAATGCATGCGTCTGGGCATCGGCGCAGACGAAGCGTGCCGCCGCGCCTTCGCGCACGGCGCGACCTTGGGCGGCGGCGATCATCGGCTCCGAGATGTCGATGCCGGTGCAATCCGCGCCGGGGCTGAGCGCCCGTGCGATGGCCAGCGTGGTGCCGCCGGTGCCGCAGCCCACGTCGAGCACACGGCCCGTCGGCGGGCTGCTGGCGCATGCGGCTTCCACGAGCAGCTTTTCCAGGGGACGGAACAGATGGTCGAGCGTCGTCTGCGCGTCGACCCAGGCGTTCCCGGCCGGGCCGTTCCAGAGCCTGGCCTGTTCGTCGCCGGGCTGCTGTGCGGTTCTTTCCATGATGGTTTCCTCTTGCTTGCCTTCGGGAGGCGGAAACCGCACTATGCAAACTCAAGCCGGCTTGAGGTCAAGAGGATGAAGCAACTGGATATTGCCGAGGTGGCGCAGCGCTCCGGCGTGCCTGCCTCGACGCTGCGCTATTACGACGAGAAGGGGCTGATCGCCCCCATCGGGCGGCAGGGCCTGCGCCGCGTGTTCGACGCCAACGTGCTGGAGCGCCTGGCGCTCATCGCGCTGGGCCGCGCGGCCGGTTTTTCGCTGGACGAGATCGCGCGCATGTTCGGGCCCAACGGGCAGCCGCGCATCGACCGCCTGATGCTCGCCGCCAAGGCGGACGAGCTCGACCGCACGATCCGCAACCTGAGCGCGATGCGCGACGGCCTGCGGCATGCGGCTGTCTGCCGCGCGCCCAGCCACATGGAGTGCCCGACCTTCCGGCGCATCCTCGGCGCCGCGGCATCTGGCGCCATCGGCGGGCGGAAGGAGAAAAAGAAGAAGGTCCCGACGCCGCCCTAGGCGTTCGCCAGCAGCGAGAGGTCGCGCGCCGCCTGCAGCATGAGCTCGCGCGCGCGGTCCAGCGACGGGATCGCATGGCGGTCGATGCGCCGGATGTACGGCGTGGTGAGCACCGCCAGCGCATGCCCGTGCGGGCCGAGGATGGGGCAGGAGATGTCGATCACGCCGAAGTACTGCAGGCTCTCGCGCTGCCGGTAGCCGGTGGCGCGCACGGCTTCGAGCATGTGCTCCAGCTCGTCGGGCGGAATCTGCACCTCGCCGTCGAGCGCGACGTGCTCGGCCACCATTTGCCGGCGCCGCTCGTCCGATTCGCAGGCCAGCAGCACCTGGCCCGAACCGGTGTCGAGCAGGTTCACGCGCGTGCCGGGCCGCACCGTCATGCCGCAGGTGGCGGGGCTGCTGACCTGCGCCACGATCTGCACGTTGCCCCGGTCGTACACGCCCAGGTGGCACGACTGCTCGGCTTCCTTCACGTAGCGGTCCATCACCGGCAGGGCCTGCGTCACCAGCCGGTGGTTCGGCGGATAGCGGTGCGCCAGGTCGAACATCTTCAGGCTCAGGCTGTAGCGGTCGCCTGCGAGCGAGCGCAGCACGTACTGGCGCGCCACCAGCCGTTCGAGCATGCGGTAGATCTCGCTCGGGCCGCGGTCGAGCGCCTTCACGATCTCGCCGCGCGTCAGGCCCTCGGGCTGGTCGGCGAGCAGTTCGAGGATGTCCAGGCCCTTGTCCAGCGCGGGCGCGCGGTAGCGATCCTGAGGCTCCTGGTCTTCGGCCGGCTTGCCGAGGATGTCGGGTTGAATCGATTTGTTCACCAATGAATTTCAACAGCAAGAACTGCTGTTTGCAAGTTTCGTTTTACGGGAAAGCACCCATGAAGCGAGCTTGACGCTGAAAGTTCGTATGTAAATACTCTGTTCACGAATGGACTAGAGAGGCAAGGCGTTCGGCAGCTTCACCGCTGCCCGCGACCCGAAATGATCCAGCGCATCGACTCGCATCAGCACTTCTGGCGGCCCTCGCGCGGCGACTACACGTGGTTGCGCGCCGACGAGCCCGCGCTGGCGCCGCTGCTGCGCAACTTCATGCCCGAAGACCTGGCGCCGCTGCTGCGTGCCCACGGCGTGAGCCGGACCGTGCTGGTGCAGGCCGCCGAGTCGGGGGCCGAGACCGAATTCCTGCTCGACATCGCCGACGCCCATGAAGAGATCGGCGGCGTGGTCGGCTGGGTCGACCTGAGCCGGCCAAGCGCGACCGCCTCGCTGGAGCGCCTGGCGCGCAATCGCAAGTTCAAGGGCGTGCGGCCGATGCTGCAGGACCTGCCCGACGACGACTGGATCGCGCGTCGCCCGCGCTCCGATGCGCTGCGCGCGATGCTGCGCCTGGGCCTGCGCTTCGACGCGCTGGTGAAGCCGAGGCATCTTTCGCCGCTGCTGCAGTTCCTGAAGCAGTGGCCGCAGCTGCCGGTGGTGATCGACCACGCGGCCAAGCCGCCGGTGGGTGCGCACGGCAGCGACGACTTTGCCCGGTGGCGCGAGGACATCGCCGCCGTGGCGGCACTGCCGCAGGTGTGCTGCAAGTTCTCGGGGCTGTGGACCGAGGCGCCGTCCGCGATGCAGCGCGATGCGGATGTCGTCACCCACGCGGTGCGTCCCGTGTGGGAGCACCTGCTCGAGGTGTTCGGCCCCGCGCGCCTGATGTGGGGCAGCGACTGGCCCGTGCTCACGCTGGCCGGCGACTACGCGGGCTGGATCGCCGTGAGCGAAGGCTGCATCGGCGGCCTTTCGCCGCAGGAGCAGGCCAGTGTCTGGAGCGGCACCGCCCGGCGCTTCTACGGCCTGCCATCCCACCAGGAAAGTCACCAGGAAAGCCCATGACGCAACCCGTCGTAGCCATCCGCGACCTGAGCAAGGCCTTCGCCGGCGTGCGCGCGCTCGACAGGGCGCAGTTCGAGCTGCTGCCCGGCGAGGTGCATGCGCTCATGGGCGAGAACGGCGCGGGCAAGTCCACGCTGATGAAGGTGCTGGCGGGCGTCTACCGCAAGGACTCGGGCGAGGTGCTGCTCGACGGCCGGCCCGTGGACATCGAGAGCCCGCGCGCCGCGCAGGCTCTGGGCATCGGAATCATCCATCAGGAGCTCAACCTGATGAACCACCTGAGCGCCGCGCAGAACATCTTCATCGGCCGCGAGCCGCGCGGGCGCTTCGGCGTCTTCATCGACGAGGAGGCCATGTGCCAGGAGGCGCAGCGCATCTTCGAGCGCATGAACCTGAAGCTCGACCCGCGCACGCCGGTGGGCGAGCTCACGGTGGCCAGGCAGCAGATGGTGGAGATCGCCAAGGCGCTCTCGTTCGACTCGCGCGTGCTCATCATGGACGAGCCCACCGCCGCGCTGAACAACGAGGAGGTGGCCGACCTGTTCCGCATCATCGCGCGGCTGAAGTCGCGCGGCGTGGCCATCGTCTACATCTCGCACAAGATGGACGAGCTCAAGCGCATCGCCGACCGCGTGACCGTGATGCGCGACGGCCAGTACATTGCCACCGTGCCGATGGCGACCACGCCGATGGACACGCTCATCGCCATGATGGTGGGCCGCCAGCTCGCCGAGGCCGAGCACCAGATGCCCGACACCTCGGGCAACGAGGTCGTGCTCGAGGCCAGGGGCATCCGCCGCGGCTCGATGGTGCGCGACGCGAGCTTCGTGCTGCGTCGCGGCGAGATCCTCGGCTTCGCGGGACTGATGGGCGCGGGTCGCACCGAGCTGGCGCGCGCGGTGTTCGGCGCCGACCGCATCGACGCGGGCGAAGTCTTCGTGCATGGCAAGAAGGTGTCGATCCGCTCCCCTGAGGACGCGGTGGCCCACGGCATCGGCTACCTGTCGGAAGACCGCAAGCACTTCGGCCTGGCCACCGGCATGGACGTGGAAACCAACATCGCGCTCGCGAGCATGAAGCGCTTCCTGTCGGGGGGCTTCTTCATCGACCAGGCCGCCGTCGAGTCGGCCGGCGAGCGCTACGTGCGGCAGCTCGGCATCAAGACGCCTTCGGTGCGCCAGCAGGTGCGGCTGCTGTCGGGCGGCAACCAGCAGAAGATCGTCATCGCCAAGTGGCTGCTGCGCGACTGCGACGTGCTCTTCTTCGACGAGCCCACGCGCGGCATCGACGTGGGCGCCAAGGCCGAGATCTACCGCCTGCTCAACGAACTGGCCGCGCAGGGCAAGGCCATCGTCATCATTTCCTCGGAGCTGCCCGAGGTGTTGCGCATGAGCCACCGCGTGCTCGTGATGTGCGAGGGCCGCATCACCGGCGAGCTCACGGCGCGCGAAGCCTCGCAGGAAAAGATCATGCAGCTCGCCACCCGGCGTGAGGCTGCGACCGCCGCCCCCTGACCACGACTGGAGACTCCCCTTGACGACCCCGACCGTGACCACCGCCACCGCACAGAGCTTCTCGCCGAAGACGCTGAAGGACAGGCTCTTCCGGCCCGCCACGCGGCAGAAGTTGCTGGCCTTCGCCAGCCTCGTCGCGCTGATGGTGTTCTTCAGTTTCGCGTCGCCGCAGTTTTTGCAGGCCGACAACCTCGTGGGCATCCTGCAGTCGACGGCGGTGAACGGCGTGCTCGCCATCGCCTGCACCTTCGTCATCATCACCTCGGGCATCGACCTCTCGGTGGGCACGCTGATGACCTTCTGCGCTGTCATGACCGGCGTGGTGCTCACCTACATGGGCATGCCGCTGTGGCTGGGCATCTGCGCGGCGATCTTCTTCGGGGCGTTGAGCGGCTTCGTCTCGGGCCTGCTGATCGCCAAGCTCAAGATCCCGCCTTTCATCGCGACGCTGGGCATGATGATGCTGCTCAAGGGGCTGTCGCTGGTGATCTCGGGCACCAAGCCGATCTACTTCAACGACACGCCGGGCTTCACCGCCATCTCGCAGGATTCGCTGATCGGCGACATCGTGCCCTCGCTGCCCATTCCCAACGCGGTGCTGATCCTGTTCCTGGTGGCGGTGGCCGCGAGCATCGTGCTCAACCGGACGATCCTCGGGCGCTACACCTTCGCGCTCGGCAGCAACGAGGAGGCGGTACGCCTGTCGGGCGTGAACACAGACTTCTGGAAGATCGTGGTCTACACGGTGAGCGGCGGCATCTGCGGCATCGCGGGGCTGCTGATCGCCTCGCGCCTGAACTCGGCACAGCCCGCACTGGGGCAGGGCTACGAGCTCGACGCGATCGCGGCGGTGGTCATCGGCGGCACATCGCTCAGCGGCGGCACCGGCACCATCGTGGGCACCATCATCGGCGCCTTCATCATGAGCGTGCTCACCAACGGCCTGCGCATTCTCTCGGTCGCGCAGGAATGGCAGACAGTGGTCACGGGCGTGATCATCATCCTGGCCGTGTACGCCGACATCCTGCGCCGCCGCAGCGGCAGCAAGACGCACTGAATTCCCCGCGTTCCCGATCCGTTCCATACAACCACAGGAGACTTCGCATGATCCAGAGAAGAGCAGTCGTCGCGTGCACGCTGGGCGCGGCCCTCGTCAGTCTGTCGGGCCTCGCGCAGGCGCAGCAGTCGCAGGAGATCTACATCCCGCTCGTGTCCAAGGGCTTCCAGCACCAGTTCTGGCAGGCCGTGAAGTCGGGCGCCGAGCAGGCCGGCAAGGACCTGAAGGTGAAGGTGAGCTTCGAGGGCCCCGAGACCGAGGCCATGGTCGACAAGCAGATCGACATGCTCTCGGCCGCGCTCGCCAAGAAGCCGCAGGCCATCGGCTTCGCAGCGCTCGACAGCCAGGCCGCGATTCCGCTGCTGAAGAAGGCGCAGGCCGCAAAGATTCCCGTGGTGGCCTTCGACTCGGGCGTGGACAGCGACATTCCGGTGACCACGACCACCACCGACAACAAGGCCGCAGCCGCGCTGGCCGCCGACAAGATGGCCGAGCTCATCGGCAAGAGCGGCGAGGTCGCGCTGGTGGTGCACGACCAGACCAGCCGCACCGGCGTCGACAGGCGCGACGGCTTCGTCAACCGCATGAAGTCGGCCTACCCGAACATCAAGATCGTGAGCGTGCAGTACGGCGGCGGCGACCAGCTGAAGTCGACCGAGATCACCAAGTCGATACTGCAGGCCTCGCCCAACCTCAAGGGCATCTTCGGCGCCAACGAGGGTTCGGCCATCGGCGTGGTCAACGGCGTGAAGGAGATGAAGCGCACCGGCAAGGTCGTGATCATCGGCTACGACTCGGGCAAGCAGCAGAAGAACGCGATCATGGACGGCAGCATGGCCGGCGCCATCACGCAGAACCCGGTGGGCATGGGCTACAAGACCGTCGAGATGGCGGTGAAGGCCGTCAAGGGCGAGAAGCTGCCGAAGATCGTCGACACCGGCTTCTTCTGGTACGACAAGACCAACATCGCCGACCCG
The DNA here is from genome assembly GCF_003965815.1 of Variovorax gossypii. Classification (GTDB taxonomy): domain Bacteria; phylum Pseudomonadota; class Gammaproteobacteria; order Burkholderiales; family Burkholderiaceae_C; genus Variovorax; species Variovorax gossypii. The sequence goes on from NZ_RXOE01000002.1 coordinate 991,983, forward strand.
AAGATCGCCGCGGTGCTGTACGACTGATCCGCAGGCGAACGAAGAGAGACCCCATGACCATCGTCCGCTCCATGCGCGTGCTCGACGTGCGCTTTCCCACCTCGCAGCATCTGGACGGCTCCGATGCGATGAACCCCGATCCGGACTACTCGGCGGCGTACGTCGTTCTCGAGACCGACCGGCCGGGGCTGGAAGGCCATGGCCTCACGTTCACCATCGGCCGCGGTAACGAGATCTGCTGCGCGGCCATCGAGGCGATGCGGCACCTGGTCGTGGGGCTCGACCTGGCATGGGTGGCCGAGGACATGGGGCGCTTCTGGCGGCACGTGACTTCCGACAGCCAGCTGCGCTGGATCGGCCCCGACAAGGGGGCGATCCATCTCGCGACCGGCGCGGTGGTCAACGCGATGTGGGACCTGTGGGCCAAGTCCGAAGGCAAGCCCGTGTGGCAGCTCGTGGCCGACATGTCGCCCGAGGAACTGGTGCGCTGCATCGACTTCCGCTACATCACCGACTGCATCGCGCCCGACGAGGCGCTGGCTCTGCTGCGCGAAGCATCGCGCGGCAAGGAAGAGCGCATCGCCACGCTGAAGGCCGGGGGCTACCCCTGCTACACCACCTCGGCGGGCTGGCTCGGCTACTCCGACGACAAGCTGCGGCGCCTCGCGCAGGAGGCGATCGACGCGGGCTTCAGCCACATCAAGCTCAAGGTGGGGCGCGACCTGCAGGACGACATCCGCCGCCTGACCGTGGCGCGCGAGGTGCTCGGGCCCGAGCGGCACCTGATGATCGACGCCAACCAGGTCTGGGAGGTGGGACAGGCCATCGACTGGGTGCGGCAGCTCGCCTTTGCCAGGCCGTGGTTCATCGAGGAGCCCACCAGCCCCGACGACGTGGAAGGCCACCGCAAGATCCGCGAGGGCATTTCGCCGGTGAAGGTGGCCACGGGCGAGATGTGCCAGAACCGCATCATGTTCAAGCAGTTCATCATGCGCGGCGGCATCGACGTGGTGCAGATCGACGCCTGCCGGCTCGGCGGCGTGAACGAGATCCTGGCGGTGATGCTGATGGCCGCGAAGTACAGGCTGCCCGTGTGCCCTCATGCCGGCGGCGTGGGGCTGTGCGAGTACGTGCAGCACCTGTCGATGATCGACTACCTCTGCATCTCGGGCACGCGCGAGGGCCGCGTGGCCGAATATGTCGACCACCTGCACGAGCACTTCGTCGAACCCTGCGAGATTCGCAACGCGGCCTACATGCCGCCGAAGGGGCCGGGCTTCTCTATCACGATGAAGCCGCAGTCGCTGGAGCAGTACCGCTTTCGCGGATAAGTGGACAAGGAAAGGCATCGCACACCATGGACCTGCATCTGAAAGACAAGGTGGTGATCGTCACCGGAGGCGGCAGCGGCATCGGCGCGGCCATCTCGATGGCGCTGGCGCGCGAGGGCGCGGTGCCGGTGATCTTCGGCAAGAACCCGCTCGAGGCGCCTTTCGAGGAAGCGTTGCGCACGCTGCAGCCGCGCACGCGCTTCTTCCAGCTCGAGCTGATGGAGGAGGCCGCTTGCGTCAAGGCCATCGCAGAGACTGCCGCCGAGTTCGGGCGCATCGACGGGCTGGTCAACAACGCGGGCGTGAACGACAGCGTGGGGCTGGAGGCGGGGCGCGATGCCTTCGTCTCCTCGCTCGAACGCAACCTGATCCACTGCTACGTGATGGCACATCACTGCCTGCCGCACCTGAAGGCGAGCCGCGGCGCCATCGTGAACATCTCGTCGAAGACGGCGGTAACGGGGCAGGGCAACACCAGCGGCTACACGGCGGCCAAGGGCGCGCAGTTGTCGCTCACGCGCGAGTGGGCCGCTTCGCTGCTTGAAGACGGCGTTCGCGTGAACGCGGTGATCCCGGCCGAAGTGATGACGCCGCTCTACCAGCGCTGGATTTCCGCATTCGACGAGCCCGACCGCAAGCTGGCCGACATCACCGACAAGATCCCGCTCGGGCGCCGCATGACGACGCCCGAGGAGATCGCCGACAGCGTCGTGTTCCTCCTGTCGGAGCGCGCCTCGCACACGACCGGGCAATGGGTGTTCGTCGACGGCGGCTATACGCATCTCGACCGGGCGCTGACCTGACCCTTTCCACTTTCCGATCGGAATTGCCCATGCGCCATTTCCTGGCTCTGGATTTGAAGGACGACCCGGCCCTCATCGCCGAATACGAGGCTTATCACCGCGATATCTGGCCCGAGGTGCGCGCGCATCTGAAAGCGCACGGCGTGACCGGCATGGAAATCCATCGCCTCGGGACGCGGATGGTGATGCTGATGGAAACGGACGATGCGCGCTACGACGCCGGTGCGATGGCCCTTGCCACGCGCGACGATCCGAAGATCAGGCAATGGGAAGAGCAGATGTGGAAATTCCAGGCGCCCACGCCATGGACGCCCGAAGGGGAAAAGTGGGTCGAAATGACGCGGATCTTCCAGTTGTAATCAAAAGATTCATCTTTGATCCAAATTTGAGATTCTTGCCTTGTATTTACATTTGCTGGGCAAAATGCCGGGATGCCAAATATTGCATCCATTCTTAAATCCGAGATTTCGCGCGTTGCCCGCAAGGAAGTGCGCGCGGAAATGGAAACCCTCAAGAAGGCATCCGTTCACCATCGCGCGGCCATCGCGGCGCTGCGCCGCCAGGTGAGTTCGCTGGAGAAGGAGCTGCGCAACGTCGCCAAGGGCACGGCCCGCAGTTCGCGCGCGAGCGCGTCGGAAGAGGACGGAGACGACAGCCCCAAGCGCCGTTTCAGCGCGGGCCGGTTGGCTGCCCATCGCGAGAAGCTGGGTATTTCCGCCGCTTCCTACGGAAAGCTGGTGGGCGTATCGGGCCAGACGATCTATCACTGGGAACAGGGCAAGGCACGCCCCAGGGCTGCGCAGCTCGAAAGCCTCGCTGCCGTGCGCGGACTGGGCAAGCAGCAGGTGGCCGAGCGGCTGGGGGCCGAGTAGCCATCCTTCGCTCGGTCGTTCCTTCCTCTTCCGGGTCAGTGGTCGTGATGCAGGTAGCTCGCCTGCCTCGGCAGCCGCAGGCTCACCAGGAAGGCGACGACCATCATCGCGCTCACATACCAGAAGAAGGCCGACTCATGTCCCAGTGACTTGAGTCCCAGCGCCACGTATTCCGCCGAGCCGCCGAAGATCGCGTTCGCCACCGCATAGGCCAGGCCCACGCCGAGCGCACGCACTTCGGGCGGGAACATCTCCGCCTTCACGATGCCGCTGATCGATGTGTAGAAGCTCACCACGGCCAGCGCCGCGATGATGAGCACGAAGGCCAGCACGGGGCTCGTCGTGTGCTGCAGGGCCGTGAGGACGGGCACCGTCGTCAGCGCGCCGAGCCCGCCGAACAGCAGCATGTTGTTGCGCCGCCCGATGCGGTCCGACAGAGCACCGAACACCGGCTGCATGCACATGTAGACGAACAGCGCCCCCGTCATCACGTAGCTCGCCGTCTTGATCGGCAGGTGCACCGTGTTCACCAGGTACTTCTGCATGTAGGTGGTGAATGTGTAGAAGATCAGCGAGCCGCCTGCCGTGTATCCCAGCACCGTGAGGAAGGCCGGCGTGTGGTGCCTGAAGAGGCCGGCGATGCTGCCGGCTTCCTTGTTCTTCTTCGCCTCGTCGGTCTGCGTCTCGTGCAGCGTGCGGCGCAGCAGCAGCGCGACCACCGCCGCGATGGCACCGATCACGAAGGGAATGCGCCAGCCCCACGACTTGAGTTCGGCCTCGTCCAGCAGCTGTTCGAGCACCACGATGACGAGCACGGCGAGCAGCTGGCCGCCGATCAGCGTGACGTACTGGAACGACGAGAAGAAGCCGCGCTGGCCGCGCAGCGCCACCTCGCTCATGTAGGTGGCCGTGGTGCCGTATTCGCCGCCCACCGAGAGCCCCTGGAACAGCCGGCAGACCAGCAGCAGGAAGGGCGCCCATGCGCCGATCTGCGCGTAGGTCGGCAGGCAGGCGATGACCAGCGAGCCGCCGCACATCATCGTCACCGAGATCAGCATCGAGGTCTTGCGCCCGAGCCGGTCGGCCAGCCGGCCGAAGAGCCAGCCGCCGATGGGCCGCATGAGGAAGCCCGCCGCGAACACGCCCGCGGTGTTCAGCAGCTGCGCGGTGGGATCGGACTTGGGGAAGAAGGCCGGCGCGAAGTACAGCGCCGAGAAGGCATACACGTAGAAGTCGAACCACTCGACCAGGTTGCCCGAAGAGGCCGCCATGATAGCGAAGACGCGGTGGCGCTTTTCTTCGGCTGTGTAGTGCGGGGGTGATGAGGTAGAGGCCGCTGCTGGGCCTCGCGAGGTAGGCGTGACTGCGCTCATGGTGCCTTCTTGTGCCGCGCGGGCAATGTTGTTGTTTCCAAAACATTCTGCGCCGCCAAGAGGCTGTGGCGTGTCGGCCGATGCCGCATCGGCCTACCCCCGGAATGGCCTTCCGGGGGCGCTCGGGCACGATCAGAAAGTACCGGGCAGCAGGATGCTCGAATCGACGTCGTCGATGCGCGTGCGGCCGCAGAAGGCCATCGTGATGTCGAGTTCCTTCTGGATGATCTGCAGCGCGCGCGTCACGCCCTCCTGCCCGAAGGCGCCCAGGCCGTAGAGGAAGCTGCGGCCGATGAGCGTGCCGCGGGCGCCCAGCGCTCGGGCCTTGAGCACGTCCTGCCCGCTGCGAATGCCGCCGTCCATCCACACCTCGATCTCGTTGCCCACCGCGTCGACGATAGCCGGCAGTGCCGCGATGGACGAAGGCGCGCCGTCGAGCTGGCGGCCGCCGTGGTTCGACACGATGAGCGCGTCGGCGCCGCTCGAAGCCGCGAGGCGCGCATCTTCCACGTCCATCACGCCCTTGAGGATGAGCTTGCCACCCCAGAGCTTCTTGATCCATTCCACGTCGGCCCAGCTCAGGGCGGGGTCGAACTGCTCGGAGGTCCACGACGACAGCGACGACAGGTCTTTCACGCCCTTGGCGTGGCCCGCGATGTTGCCGAAGGTGCGGCGCTTCGTGCCCAGCATGCCCATGCACCAGCGCGGCTTGGTGGCGAGGTTGATGAGGTTCTTCAGCGTGGGCTTGGGCGGCGCCGTCAGGCCGTTCTTGATGTCCTTGTGGCGCTGGCCGAGGATCTGCAGGTCGAGCGTGAGCTGCAGCGCGGTCACGTTGGCGGCCTTGGCGCGCTCGATCAGGCGCTCGATGAAGTCGCGGTCCTTCATCACGTAGAGCTGGAACCAGAACGGATGGCGGTCGGTGTTCTCGGCGATGTCTTCCAGCGAGCAGATGCTCATGGTCGACAGCGTGAACGGAATGCCGAAGGCCTTGGCCGCGCGCGCGCCGAGGATCTCGCCGTCGGCGTGCTGCATGCCGGTGAGTCCGGTGGGCGCGATGGCCACGGGCATCGCGGTTTCCTGGCCGACCATGGTGGTGCGCAGCGATCGGCCTTCCATGTTCACGGCCACGCGCTGGCGCAGCTTGATCTTCTGGAAGTCGCTCTCGTTGGCGCGGTAGGTGCCCTCGGTCCACGCGCCGGAGTCGGCGTAGTCGTAAAACATCTTCGGCACGCGCCGCTTGGCGATCACCCGCAGGTCTTCGATGTTGGTGATCTTGGAAAGGTCGGACACGGGCTGTCTCCTGGCAGGTTCTTGTGGATCGGCGGAAGCTAACCGGCCATTATCTGCAGGCGCCGCGGCGCGCCATCTGAAAAATGACGGGCCCGCGATTGAAAAGAATTCAGATGGGCCTTTTCAAGCGTCAGGCACCGGGCGTCGGGCTTCAGTCCCGCAGCGTGTCGCGCAGCCACTCGGCGAAGGTCGCGCATTCCCAGCGCTCCATGGTGCCGGGCCGCCAGCACAGGAAGTAGGCGTTGGGCGAGGGCACGCTGCGGGCCGACAGCCGCACCAGCCGCCCGTTGTCCAGCCAGGCGCTGCCCAGGCGCAGGTGCATCAGCACCACGCCGAAGTCCTCGGCCGCGGCATCGAGCGCCAGCCCGAGGTCGTTGAACTGGTGCCCCGTGGCCGGCTCGGGCAGGCCCACGCCGCAGGCCTTGAACCAGGTGCGCCACGATTCCAGCGGCGTGCGCAGCAGCTGCGCGCGCGACACCTCGGCGTCGGTGGCGAAGCCGTCGAAGGGGCCGTGGCGCTCGAGGTAGGCGGGGCTGCACACCGGCGAGACCTCGTCGGCCAGCAGCTGGAAGAACTCGCGGTCGTGGAAGGGGCCGGTGCCGAAGCGCAGTTCGAGGTCGGTTTCTTCCACCGTGGTGTTGCGCATCGGCGTGGTCACCTGCAGCACCAGCTCGATGTTCGGGTATGCGTCGCGAAAGCGGGCCAGCCTCGGCAGCAGCATCTGCCGCGAGAAGGTCGGCGTGACGGCCACGCGCAGCCGCCGCAGCTGCGATTCGGGCTCGCGGCCGGGCACCCGCTGCAGCGCGGCGATGGCCTCGCGCACGCGCGCAAGGTAGGCCGTGCCGTCGGCGCTGAGGCTGAAGTCGTTGCCCACGAAGAACTTGAGCCCCAGCAGCAGCTCGAGCTGGCGGATGCGGTGGCTCACCGCGCTGGGCGTCACGCTGAGCTCTTCGGCGGCGAGGTTCACGCTGCGCAGCCGCGCGACGGCCTCGAAGGCCTGCAGGCCCTGTGTCGAGGGGAGACGCGGAGAAACCATCTTTTGTCGGGGGAGGTAGCGGGGTAGGATGGTAGCGAACGCTTTCGGTCGCTCGCGGCGGAACCTTTCCCCCTCTTGCTGCCGACTCAAAAAGATTCCAACAAAGAGGAGCAAGCGCATGGTCTGGCAACAGGTTTACAACCCGTTCGGCAACATGATCGTATCGACGGCGCTGGCCGCGATACCGGTGGTGGTGATGCTGGTGTGTCTGGGGCTGCTGCACGTCAAGGCGCACTACGCGGCGGGGCTGGGCCTGCTGAGCGCGGTGGTCATCGCGGTGTTCGCGTTCGGCATGCCGGCCGACATGGCGGGCAAGGCAGCGTTCCTGGGCGGCATCACCGGCCTGCTGCCCATCGGCTGGATCGTGCTGAACATCATCTTCCTGCAGCAGCTCACGCAGCAGAACGGCAGCTTCCAGATACTGCAGGACTCCATCGCCGGCATCACGGAAGACAGGCGCCTGCAGCTGCTGCTCATCGCGTTCGCCTTCGGCGCCTTCTTCGAGGGCGCGGCGGGCTTCGGCACGCCGGTGGCCGTTACGGCGGCCATCCTCATCGGGCTGGGCTTCTCGCCGCTCGCGGCCTCGGGGCTATCGCTCATCGCCAACACCGCGCCGGTGGCCTTCGGCGCGCTGGGCACGCCGGTCATCACGCTGGCCAAGGTGCACGGCTACGACTTGATGGCGGTCACCGCGATGATCGGGCGGCAGCTGCCGTTCTTCTCTCTGCTGGTGCCGTTCTGGCTCATCTGGGCCTTCGCGGGGCGCAAGGGAATGATGGAGGTGTGGCCGGCCATCCTGGTGACGGGCGTGTCCTTCGCGATCCCGCAGTTCCTGGTGTCGAACTACATCGGGCCAGAGCTGGTGGACATCATCGCGGCCATCGTGTCGATGGCCTGCCTGATCGCGTTCCTGCGCGTGTGGAAGCCGAAGAAGGTCTGGACATCGGTGTCACTCAAGGGGCACGAGGCCGACGGCGGAGAAGCCGCGGCGGCCGTCGCGCCCACGAAGCACTCGACCGCCGCCGTGATCCGCGCATGGACCCCGTGGCTCATCCTCACCGTGTTCGTGTTCATCTGGGGCCTGCCCGCGGTGAAGACCTGGCTCAACGGCATCTTCGCGCCGAGCTTCCCTATCGACGGGCTGCACAACATGGTCGAGAAGGTGGCGCCCGTGGTGCCCAAGCCCACGAAGGAGGGCGCGGTCTACCAGCTGCTGCTGCTCTCCGCCACGGGCACCGGCATCCTGGCGTCGGCCATCGTGGGCGGGCTGGTGATGAAGTACAACCCGATCCAGCTCGTGGCCGCCTACGGCCGCACGTTGTGGCTGGTGAAGTTCTCGCTGCTCACCATCGTGCTGATGCTCGCACTGGGCACGCTCACGCGCTATTCGGGGCTGGACACCACGCTGGGCCTGGCCTTCGCCAACACCGGCGTGCTCTATCCCTTCTTCGGTACGCTGATGGGCTGGCTGGGCGTGGCGCTCACCGGCTCAGACACGGCATCGAACGTGCTCTTCGGCGGCATGCAGAAAGTGGCGGCCGACCAGCTCGGCCTGAGCCCGAACCTGATGGGCGCGGCCAACAGCTCGGGCGGCGTGATGGGCAAGATGATCGACGCGCAGTCGATCGTGGTCGCCTCCACCGCCACGCGCTGGTTCAACCACGAGGGCGAGATCCTGCGCTACGTGTTCTTCCACTCCATCGCGCTGGCCTGCCTCGTGGGCCTGTACGTGACGCTGCAGGCCTATGTGTGGCCGTTCACGCTGATGGTCGTGAAGTGATGTCGGGCAGCGTGGCCGCCAGCGCCTGAAGCAGCCGGCGCAGGTCGTCGACCGCTTCGCGCGCAAGCTCGGTGCCGCCCATCTGCGCCTTGACGATGGCGCCGTCGACGCCCAGCGCGGCGGCCTGCGCAACGGCCATGCGGCGCGAGCCCTCCATCGATTCGGGCAGCAGCCCGGCAATCACTTCGACCATCTCGCGCTTGTGTTCGCGCGAGATGTCGCTCGCACCGCCCACGCTGCCGCCTACCTCGACCACCGAGTTGATGAAGGCGCAGCCGCGAAAGGCCGGGTCGGCGAACCACTCGGCCATGGCATCGGCCAGCACCTCGAGCGCCTGACCGCCGCCGATGCGCTGCTGCGCGCCGAGCCGGCCGAGGGCATCGACGAACCACGCCATCCACAGGCCGTGGCGGTGGTCGAGGAAAGCGCGCACCAGGTCGTCCTTCGACGGGAAGTGCCGATAGAAGGTGACCTTGGTGACGCCCGACGTTGCGATGACGCGGTCGATGCCGGTCGCGCGGATGCCGTCGGCGTAGAAGAGGTCGTGCGCGGTGCGGAGGATGCGTTCGCGCGCAGGCAGTTCGGAGATGGAGGAGATGCCCATGGCGCGATTGTAGGCATGTAGACAGGTCTGTCTACATGTGGCACATTGCGGCGCATTCCCCTTCAACATCAATCGAAAGAACCGCCATGGAATCACGCCCGCCGCTGCCGCCCTTCACCCTTGAATCCGCCACCAAGAAAGTCCAGGCCGCCGAAGACGCCTGGAACTCGCGCGACCCCGTGCGCGTGAGCCTGGCCTACACGCCCGACACCGAATGGCGCAATCGCGCCGAGTTCGTCAACGGCCGCGAGCAAGTGGTCGAGTTCCTGTCGCGCAAGTGGGTGCGCGAGCTCGACTACCGGTTGAAGAAGCAGCTCTGGGCCTTCATGGACAACCGCATCGCGGTGCGCTTCGAGTACGAATGGCACGACGATGCCGGCCAGTGGTATCGCAGCCATGGCAACGAGAACTGGGAGTTCGCGGAGAACGGCCTGATGCAACGGCGCTTCGCGAGCATCAACGACCAGCCCATCAAGGAATCGGACCGAAAGTTCCACTGGGCTCGTTGACCCCGCGTTGTTCCCTCTCCCCCTGGGGAGAGGGCTAGGGTGAGGGAGCAGCCTCGATATCGTCGCGCTCTATCCGCCGCCGACGCACCCTCACCCCAACCCTCTCCCCGGGGGGAGAGGGAGCAAGCCCCCGGGCACGGCTGTTGCTTGCTTTTGGTGCATGGAGACGCCCGTACTGAACCCCGCCGCCAGCCACCCGCTCTGGCAGCACCAGCTCGGCCTGCTGCTGGAGTCGACGGGCGAGGGCATCTTCGGCATCGACCTCGACGGTCATTGCATGTTCATCAACCGGGCCGGCGCGCAGATGCTGGGCCATGAGGTGCGCGACGTGCTCGGCTCCAACATGCACGAGCTCACGCACCATTCGCACCCCGACGGCTCGCACTACGCCGACACCGACTGTCCCATCTTCAACGCCTTCCGGCGCGGGCTGCCTTGCCGCATCGACACCGAGGTGTTCTGGCGCCGCGACGGCAGCGCCTTCGCGGTCGAGTATTCGAGCCACCCCATCATGGACGGCACGCAGGTGCGCGGCGCCGTCATCACCTTCGTCGACATCACCGAACGCCGCCGCCAGGCCGAGGCGCTGCAGCAGGCCAAGGACGAGCTCGGCCAGCGTGTGCAGGAGCGCACCCGCGAGCTCAGCGACGCGCTGGCGCAGTTGCGCGAGCTTTCCGCATGGCTCGACAAGGTGCGCGAGGACGAGCGCACCCGCATCGCGCGCGAAGTGCACGACGAGCTCGGCAGCCTGCTGGTGGCGCTGAAGATGGACGTCAACTGGATCGGCAAGCGCCTGGGCGAGCAGCAGGAACGCACGCCCGACGCGGCGCAGGCCATGCGCGAGCAGATGCGCTGCAAGTGCACGAACATGAGCCAGCTCATCGAACGCGCGGTGGACAACGTGGGTCGCATCATCACCGACCTGCGCCCCAGCATCCTCGACCATCAGGGCCTGTGGGCCGCGCTCGAATGGCAGGCACACGAGTTCGTGCAGGCGGCCGAGCTGGAACTGGACTGGCGCTTCGACGTGCCGCCCGGCGTGGAGCTGCCCGAGCCCGCGGCCATCGCGGTGTTCCGCATCTTCCAGGAGATGCTGAGCAATGTCGGGCGCCATGCGAAGGCGAGCAGTCTCGACATCCGCATCGGTGCCGAGCAGGGGCGGCTGAGCATCAGTGTGCGAGACGACGGTGTCGGTGCGCCGGCGCAGGCCTTCGAGGCCGCCACCTCCTACGGCGTGCTCGGCATGCGCGAACGAGCGCGGCACTTCGGCGGGCGCATCGACATCGAGAGCCGCGTGGGCGAGGGGAGCACCTTCCGCCTGCACTTGCCGCTGGCCGTGGAGGCCTGAGATGAGCGACATCCGCGTACTCATCGGCGACGATCACCGCATCGTGCGCGAGGGCCTGAAGCAGATGCTGGGCGACCTCTCCAACGGCCTGCCCGCGATGGCCGTGCGTGCCGAGGCGCAGACCGGCCCCGAGGTGCTGGAGGCCGTGCAGGCGCTGGGCGGCCCCGAGGGCCTCGACGTGGTGCTGCTCGACATAGCCTTGCCCGGCCGCGACGGCCTCGACGTGCTGCAGGCGCTGCGCAAGCAGTGGCCCACGCTCCCGGTGCTGATGCTCAGCACTTATCCGGAGAAGCAGTACGCGGTGCGCTGCATCAAGCTGGGCGCCTCGGGCTATCTCAACAAGAGCGCCGATGCCGACGACATGGTCGGCGCGGTGCGCAAGGTCGCGGCCGGCGGGCTCTACGTGTCGGCGGCCACGGCCGAGGCGCTGGCTACCGCCGTGGGCCGGGGCGCCGGGCAGGGCGCCGAGATGCTCTCGCATCGCGAGCATCAGGTGTACCGGCTGCTCAGCGCGGGGCACAGCGTGAGCGAAATCGGTGCGCAGCTGGGCCTGGCGCCCAATACCGTGAGCACATACCGCGCGCGCATCCTCGAGAAGACCGGCACCAAGAACGACGTGGAGCTGGCCCTGTATGCCGAACGCCACGGCAAGCAGGGCGCGAACGGCTGAAAAAGGCCGAAGACACCGCTGGCGTGCACCAGCTTGTAGTGCCAGCCCTACAAGGCCTCGACATCGGCGGCACGATCTGAAGCCGCAAGCTCCGCAAGGGCTCCTGCAGAGCCTTTCCGGCCCGGCGCTTGCAACGGCGGCTGCATCTTTCCAACGAGGTGCACACCATGTCCAGCCCGCACGAACCGACCGCCTGCGATCCCTACGATGCCGACCGGCCATTGAACATGCGCTGCGCCTGCGGGCGCGTGCACGGCGCCGGTGTGTTGCCAGAAGACAAGCTCGAAGCCAGCCTCATGAAGGCGCTGTTCCCCGTCGACAGCGTGCGGCGCGGCTTCCTGCGCGCCGTGGGTGCCAATACCGCACGCGCCGCCATCGCCTCGGTGTTTCCGCTCGGCGCGCTGCAGGCCATGGCACAGGAGAAGGCGCCGCTGGAGAAGACGAAGCTGAAGATCGGCTTCATTCCCATCACCTGCGCCACGCCGCTCATCATGGCGCATCCGCTGGGCTTCTATCAGAAGCAGGGCCTCGATGTGGAGGTGGTGAAGACGGCGGGCTGGGCGCTCATTCGCGACAAGATGCTCAACAAGGAGTACGACGCCACGCACTTCCTGTCGCCGATGCCGCTGGCCATCTCGATGGGCGCGGGTTCCAACGCGGTGCCCATGAACGTCGCGACCATCCAGAACACCAACGGGCAGGCCATCACGCTGGCCAACAAGCACAAGGACAGGCGCGACCCCAAGACCTGGAAGGGCCTGAAGTTCGCCGTGCCCTTCGAATACAGCATGCACAACTTCCTGCTGCGCTACTACGTGGCGGAAGCGGGCCTGAACCCCGACACCGACATCCAGATCCGCGTGGTGCCGCCGCCGGAGATGGTGGCCAACCTGCGTGCCGGCAACATCGACGGCTACCTCGGCCCCGACCCGTTCAACCAGCGCGCGGTGTTCGAGGAGATCGGCTTCATCCACCTGCTCACCCGGGAGCTGTGGAACGGCCATCCCTGCTGCGCCTTCGGCACTTCGACCGAGTTCATCGAGAAGAACCCCAACACCTTCGCCGCGCTCGTGCGCTCGGTGCTCACCGCGTCGGCCATGGCGCGCGATCCGAAGAACCGCGAGCTCATCGCCAAGGTGATCGCGCCCGCGCAGTACCTGAACCAGCCCGAGACCGTGCTCACGCAGGTGCTCACCGGCAAGTTCGCCGACGGGCTGGGCAACATCCGCACCGTGCCCGACCGCGCCGACTTCGACCCGATTCCGTGGCAGTCGATGGCCGTGTGGATGCTCACGCAGATGAAGCGCTGGGGCTACGTGAAAGGCGACATCAACTACAGGCAGATCGCCGAGAAGGTCTTCCTGCTCACTGATGCGAAGAAGCGCATGAAGGACCTGGGCCAGGCCGTGCCCGATGGCGCGTACCCCAAGTTCACCATCATGGGCAAGGTGTTCGACCCCGCGAAGCCCGACGACTACGTCAAGAGCTTCGCCATCGCGAAGACGGCCTGAGCCATGCCGAAGAAGGCTCTTTCGTTCAAGGCGGCGCTGGTGTCGCTGCTGATGTTCCTGCTGCTGGTGGGCGTATGGCAGATCGCGACCGCGCCGGCTGGTGGTACAGCTGCTGCAACGGGCATGACCGCAGAGCAGATCGAATACCAGAAGATGCTCGGCAAGGACCCGACGCAGGGCCAGGTGAAGAGCTCCGGCTTTCCCACGCCCGCCGAGATGGCCGCCACCGCGTGGAAGCACCTGTCGAATCCGTTCTACGACAACGGGCCCAACGACAAGGGCATCGCCATCCAGCTGGCATATTCGCTGGCGCGCGTGGGCCTGGGCTTCGCGCTGGCGTGCGCCGTGGCGGTGCCGCTGGGCTTCGTCATCGGCATGTCGCCGCTGCTGCACAAGGCCTTTGATCCTTTTATCCAGGTGCTCAAGCCGATCTCTCCGCTGGCGTGGATGCCGCTGGCGCTCTACACCATCAAGGACTCGTCGGTCAGCGGCATCTTCGTGATCTTCATCTGCTCGGTGTGGCCGATGCTGCTGAACACCGCCTTCGGCGTGGCCTCGGTCAAGCGCGAGTGGCTCAACGTGGCCAGCACGCTCGAGGTGAAGCCGCTGCGCCGCGCGTTCCGCGTCATCCTGCCGGCGGCGGCGCCCACCATCCTCACCGGCATGCGCATCAGCATGAGCATCGCGTGGCTGGTCATCGTGGCGGCCGAGATGCTGGTGGGCGGCACGGGCATCGGCTACTTCGTGTGGAACGAGTGGAACAACCTGTCGCTCACCAACGTGATCTTCGCGATCCTGCTGATCGGCGTCGTGGGCATGCTGCTCGACCAGGCCTTCGCGGGGCTGCAGCGGAAGGTGACCTATGTGGAGTGAGCGCGCCGGTCTTCCGGCCCGAGGTGAAGCCATGACCCAGCCTGTCGTTTCCGCGGCCGTGGAGGCGCCAGGCGCCCGCGGCTTCCTGCGCGTCGAGGGGCTGGCCAAGGCCTTCGTGCCCGCGCGGCCCGTGTTCGCCGACGTGTCGTTCACGCTCGACCGCGGCGAGTTCGTCTGCATCATCGGCCACTCGGGCTGCGGCAAGACCACCATCCTCAACGTCCTGGCGGGCCTCGACCAGGCCAGCGCGGGCCACGTCTTCATGGACGGGCGCGAGGTGGCCGGCCCCAGTCTGGAGCGCGGCGTGGTGTTCCAGAGCCACGCGCTCATGCCGTGGCTCACCGTGCGCAGGAACATCGCCTTCGCCGTGGTCTCGCGCTGGCCCGAGTGGTCGGCCGCGCAGGTCGATGCACAGGTGGAGCGCTTCGTCGCCATGGTCGGCTTGCAGGCAGCCATCGACAAGAAGCCCTCGCAGCTCTCGGGCGGCATGAAGCAGCGTGTGGGCATTGCGCGCGCCTTCGCCATCAGCCCCAAGATGCTGCTGCTCGACGAGCCCTTCGGGGCGCTCGACGCGCTCACGCGCGGCACCATCCAGGACGAGCTGATGGCCATCGTGCGGCAGACGCAGCAGACCGTCTTCATGATCACGCACGACGTGGACGAGGCCATCCTGCTGGCCGACCGCATCCTGCTGATGAGCAACGGTGCCGACCTGCCGCAGGGCGGTTACCGAGCGGGGAACATCGTAGAGACGGTGGTCAACCCGCTGCCGCGCGAGCGCACGCGCGCGTCGCTGCACCACCTCGACGGCTACTACGCGCTGCGCAACCACATCGTCGACTTCCTCGTCACGCGCGCGAAGGCTGCGTGACCTCGCCTTCACCCCTCTTCATCCTTCATTTCAATCAGGAGAAAACCCGCATGAACCGCAACGACGTCACCGAGAAGATCATCACCGTCAAGGTGAGCAAGGGCATCCAGTGGGCCGACGTAGCGAAGAAGGTCGGCCTTTCGAAGGAATGGACCACCGCCGCCTGCCTCGGCCAGATGACGCTCGACGACAGGCAGGCGAAGATCGTCGGCAAGATCTTCGGCCTCACTGTCGAGGAGCAGAAGTGGCTGAAGGTGGTGCCCTACAAGGGCTCGCTGCCCACGCCGGTGCCCACCGATCCGCTCATCTACCGCTGGTACGAGGTGGTGAGCGTGTACGGCACCACCATCAAGGAGCTGATCCATGAAGAATTCGGCGACGGCATCATGAGCGCCATCGACTTCAGCATGGACATCCAGCGCGAGGCCGACCCGAAGGGCGACCGCGTCAACGTGGTGCTGTCGGGCAAGTTCCTGCCGTACAAGACCTACTGAGCGTATTCGGCCGGTCGCGGCCTCTGCTGCCTGGCAGGCGGGCGCATCGCACCGGCCGTGATGCCGTAGCCCTCGATGGCCCCCGCGATCGAGCGCGCCACCGCATCCACCGACACCGCGATGCGACGGTTGGTGCGCATGCGTTCACGTGCGTAGCTGGCCGCGATGCGCTCGGCCAGCGGATCGATGGGGCCGTGCACGTCGGGGCTCACCACCGTCACGTGCAGCCGGCCGGCATGTTCCTGCCGCAGGCCTTCGGAGATCGCGTTCACCGCGTACTGCGTGCCGTGGTACACCGCCGAGCCCGGCGACAAGCCATGCATGGCTACCGGCGCCACGTTCACGATGTGGCCCCAGCCCTGCTCCTGCATCGTCGGCAGCACCGCCGCGATGCCGAGCAGCACGCCGCGCAGGTTCACGTCGATCGTGAGTTCCCACTCCTCGATCTTGCGGTTCCACAGCGGCGACATCGGCATCACGCCGGCGGCGTTGACGAGCACGTCGATCTGCTCGTGCGTCTCGAGCGCGAATTCGGCAAAGGCTTCCACGTCGGGCCGGTGCGTCACGTCGAGCCGCTGGAAGCTCGCCGTGCCGCCCGTGGCCTCGATCTCGGCCGCAAGTGCAGCGAGCCTGTCCGTACGGCGCGCCCCGAGCACCACCTTGGCGCCGCGCCGCGCAAGCAGCCTGGCGGTCGCTTCGCCGATGCCGCTGCTCGCGCCGGTGATGAGTACGACTTTTTCCTGGATTGTGGTCATGGAGAACTCCTCGTGCTGGTCTGGCTGCCGTGGGGCGCACACTGAAATGAGCGTGAGCCGGGCATGTAGAGAAGTGTGCTTTTTCGCAAGCCCGAAGCGGTAGACGAATCGAACGCGGTTTTTGCCTGATCCTGCAAAACACGCGGCCGGCCGCATCCGGCGCTCAGCGTTGCGTAGTGCTTTCGCGGTAGAGCACCATGCCCGCGTGATACAGCACGCCGTCGCGGAATTCGCCGTCGGCCGTGAAGCCGGTGTCGTCGACGTAGTCGATGTGGTTGCCGCTGAGCATGTAGCGCCCCTGATAGGCGCTGAGGCGCGTGCCGCGCGCTTCGTCGTAGCGGCCATTAGGCAGCAGTTCGTGGCGGATGTGACCGTCTTGTGTCACCCATACGCCCACGAAGCGATTCGGGTCTTCGAGCAACCTGGGACGCTGCGGCTGGGCCTGCGAAGGGCCCGATGCCATGGCGAGGGACAGCGAGAGCACGGTGAGTGCGCCGGTGCGACGCGCGGTGTTCATGGTGCGCCTTGGTTCGTGAATGGAGCGTCCATTCTTGAAAAAAAAGGCGCGACCGGAGCGTTAGTCGCTTCGTGCGAGTTTCTTGCCTGATTCCCCGAAGACCGGTTCGTTGGAGCCAGGGGCCGATGCATCCATCGGTAAGTCGCTTTGCACCATGTCGCAAGGATTGAGCAGGAGCCGGAAATCGCCGATGCTCCGTCGATGGACAACAAGCCTCCCGGGAACACGACCCGCCCGCGCATCTACCTCGCGGGCCCGGACGTCTTTCGCCCCGACGCAAGGGAGCACTTCGTCAGGCTGACGGCCGCCTGCGATGCCGCCGGCCTCGCGGCCCTGCTGCCGGCCGACGGCAACGAAGAGCAGACCTCCGACGCGCCGGAGAAGCAGATCTACGAAGCCAACATGCGGCGCCTTCGCGGCGCGGACGGCGTCGTCGCCAATCTCGCCAGCTTCAGGGGCATGGAGCCCGACTCCGGCACGGTGTTCGAGGTCGGTGCTGCGATTGCGCTTGGTATTCCGGTTGTGGCGTATGGCGTGCCCGAAGGCAGCTACGCCGGGCGCGTGCGTGCCGCGCTGCCGTGCGAGGTCGATGCGAACGGCGTGCTGCGCGAGCGCGGCACCGGCATCGCCGTCGAGGACTTCGGCCAGCAGCTGAACCTGATGCTGGCCTGTTCGATCTGCATCGAGCCTACGCCGGAAGCGGCGTTGAAGAAGATGGCGGAGGTGCTTGCTGCTACCCGGTGACGGCGTCGCGCTGTTCCCGCCGTTCCCTCATCGCCTTGTCCGTGACGATGCAGACAAGAATGTGCGCAAGCGGGATGAGCAGTGGAGTTCCGGAGAAGGCAATTGCGAAGAAGGCATCGGCCTGCGGCGAGCGGCCATAGAGCACGGACGAGAGCGACATCAGTACGCCGACGGCTGCGGCAATGCGAACGCCCCAGGACGTGCGACGGACGCGTTCGACGCCGCCATGCGCGAAGGCGATGGACATTCCCCAGAAGCCATACAGGCCGACGAAAGCCGTCAGCATTGCGAGTTGCTTGATCGACAAGTAGTCGGTGTTGGCGCCGGGAACGCCAGGGACAGTCAGGACCGCACCGAACATGGCGAGCAGGGTAATAGGTGCGCCGATGAACACGAGTTCTGCGATGAAGAGGATCGTGTTGAGCTTTTTCAGCATGAAGTCCTGCAGCGAAAGAAGAGAGGCTGGAAAGCCCTGATGCCGGGCGCAATCGGCGCGTCCTAGGATGGCAGCCCATTTTCACCGGAGCACCGCATGCCAACCACCGAGACCCACTTCGAACTGACCGCCAACGACGGCGTCACGGTGGAGGTCCATCGCTGGCTGGGCACGGTGACGAAGCCGCGCGCGGTCATCCAGCTTGCGCACGGCATGGGCGAGCATTCGCTGCGCTACCGGCACCTGGCCGAATCGCTGGTGCGTGCCGGGTACGCGGTCTATGCGAACGAGCATCGCGGCCATGGCAAGGGCGCGGCCGCGCGCGGCGAACTGGGCGAGTTCGGCCCGCGCGCGTTCTCCGGGCTGGTGGACGACATGGCGCTGCTGAGCCATCACGTGCGCGGCGTGCACCCGGGCCTGCCGCTGATCCTCCTGGGTCACAGCATGGGCTCCTTCGCAACGCAGTACTACCTCGTCGAGCACAGCGCGCTGCTTGCGGGGGCGGTGCTCTCGGGCACCTCGGCGCTCGATCTGCTGGGGGCCGCATTGCAGTCCGGCTTCAAGCTGGAAGACATGAACGCCGCGCTGCCCGATGTTCGTACGCCCTTCGACTGGCTCAGCCGCGATCCGGCGCAGGTCGATGCGTACATCGCCGATCCGCTGTGCGGGTTCACGGTCTCGGCCGAGGGGCTGGGTTCGATGTTCGCGAAGCTGGCCGATCTCACGCCCGATGCGATGCGCAAGAGCATCCGGCCCGAACTGCCTCTTTATCTGTTCATCGGCGACGAGGACCCGGTGAGCAACAAGGCCGAATGGTTCTATCCGCTGGTGCAGCGCTACCGCGAGGCGGGGCTGCGCGACGTGTCGTGCCACGTGTTCGGCGGTGCGCGCCATGAGACGCTGAACGAAACCAACCGCGACGAGGTCGAGGCGGTGCTGCTCGCGTGGATCGCACGGGTGGTGGGGAAGGGCTGAAAGGGCCGAAAAGCCCGGAGCGGCGCGGCGGGCGCCCGACTGCTGCTTACTGCTTCCTGCAGTCGCCGCCCATGGACACGGTGCCGTCCTTGCACTCGGTGAGCATGGGCTCGCCCGGGGCAGGAGGAGCGGCGGCGGGGGCCGTTGCGGCCCCCGCGTCCTTCAGATAAACGACTTTCTTCGTGCCGAGCTCGCAGCTGCCCACCACCTGGCCGTTCGCCGATGCGTTGGCATCGACGACGGTGACGGTGAAGCGCGCCACGCCGCTCGCGGCGATCTTCGATTCGATGCGGGTGCGCAGGGCCTCGCAGTCCTCGGCGGCCGCATGCGCGGTACCCGCCGCGCCGGCCAGGGCCAGCACGGCGGGAAGCATCGCGAGCCAGGAGCGCTTCATGACTGCCACCCGCACGATGTCGACCGGCCTTCTTATGCCGAAGCCAGCGCCGCGTTGAGCGTTGCGCTCGGACGCATCACGGCTTCGAACTTGGCGGGGTCGGCCAGGTAGTAGCCGCCGATGTCCACGGCCTTGCCCTGCACGGCGGTGAGTTCGTCGACGATCTTCTGCTCGTTGGCGGTGAGCGTCTCGGCCAGCTTCACGAAGGCTGCCTGCAGTTCCTTGTCGTCGGTCTGCGCGGCCAGTTCCTGCGCCCAGTACATCGCCAGGTAGAACTGGCTGCCGCGGTTGTCGAGCTGGCCGGTCTTGGGCGAGGGGTTCTTGTTGTTGTCGAGCAGCTTGCCGGTGGCGGTGTCCAGCGTCTTCGCCAGGATGGCGGCCTTCTTGTTGTTCGTCTTCAGGCCCAGGTCTTCCAGGCTCACGGCCAGCGCGAGGAATTCACCCAGCGAGTCCCAGCGCAGGTGGTTTTCTTCCACCAGCTGCTGCACGTGCTTGGGAGCCGAGCCGCCCGCGCCGGTCTCGTACATGCCGCCGCCGGCCATCAGCGGCACGATCGACAGCATCTTGGCCGAGGTGCCCAGTTCCATGATGGGGAACAGGTCGGTCAGGTAGTCGCGCAGGATGTTGCCGGTGGCGCTGATGGTGTCCAGGCCGCGGACCACGCGCTCCAGCGTGTAGCGCATGGCGCGCACCTGGCTCATGATCTGGATGTCCAGGCCCGTGGTGTTGTGCTCGTGCAGGTACATCTTGACCTTGGTGATCAGCTGTGCCTCGTGCGGACGGTACGCGTCGAGCCAGAAGACCACCGGCATGCCGGAGTTGCGCGCGCGGTTGACGGCCAGCTTCACCCAGTCGCGGATCGCGGCGTCCTTGACCTGGCACATGCGCCAGATGTCGCCCTTCTCCACGTCTTCGCTCATCAGCACTTCGCCGGTGTCCAGGTCGGTGATGTTGGCAACGCCGTCTTCGGGGATCTCGAAGGTCTTGTCGTGCGAACCGTATTCCTCGGCCTTCTGCGCCATCAGGCCGACGTTGGGCACGGTGCCCATGGTCTTGGGGTCGAAGGCGCCGTGCCACTTGCAGAAGTTGATCATCTCCTGGTAGATGCGGGCGAAGGTCGATTCGGGCATCACGGCCTTCACGTCCTTCAGGCGACCGTCGGCGCCCCACATCTTGCCGCCGTTGCGGATCATCGCGGGCATGGAGGCGTCCACGATCACGTCGTTGGGCGAGTGGAAGTTGGTGATGCCCTTGGCCGAGTCGACCATCGCGAGCTCGGGGCGGTTCTCGTGGCAGGCGTGCAGGTCGCGCTTGATCTCGTCCTGCGTGCTCTGCGGCAGCGTGGCGATCTTGTTGTAGAGGTCGACCATGCCGTTGTTGACGTTGATGCCCAGTTCGTCGAACAGCTTGCCGTGTTTCTCGAAGGCTTCCTTGTAGAAGATCTTCACGCAGTGGCCGAACACGATGGGGTGCGAGACCTTCATCATGGTGGCCTTGACGTGCAGCGAGAACATCACGCCGGTCTTGCGCGCGTCTTCGATTTCCTTTTCATAGAAGGCCAGCAGCGCCTTCTTGCTCATGAACATGGAGTCGATGACCTCGCGGTCGAGCAGGGCGACCTTGGGCTTGAGCACGATGGTCTTGCCGCTCTTGGTCAGCAGCTCCATCTTGACGTTGCGCGCGCGGTCCAGCGTCATGGACTTCTCACCGTGATAGAAGTCGCCGCCGTGCATGTGCGAGACGTGCGAGCGCGATGCCTGGCTCCAGTCGGCCATGCTGTGCGGGTTCTTGCGGGCGTATTCCTTGACGGCCTTGGGTGCGCGGCGGTCGGAGTTGCCTTCGCGCAGCACGGGGTTCACGGCGCTGCCGGTGCACTTGTTGTAGCGCGCGCGGATGTCCTTGTCCTCGTCCGTGGTCGGGTTCTCGGGGTAGTCGGGGATCTTGTAGCCCTTGCCTTGCAGTTCCTTGATGGCGGCCTTGAGCTGGGCGACCGAGGCGCTGATGTTGGGCAGCTTGATGATGTTGGCTTCGGGCTTGAGCGTGAGCTTGCCCAGTTCGGCCAGGTTGTCCGGCACTTTCTGGTCGTCGCTCAGCAGCTCGGGGAACTCGCCCAGGATGCGCGCCGCCACCGAGATGTCGCTGGTTGCCACGTTGATGCCGGCCGGGTTCGTGAAGGCGCGGATGATGGGCAGAAACGCGTAGGTCGCCAGCAGGGGCGCCTCGTCGGTAAGGGTGTAGACGATGGTTGGTTGCTTCGAGCTCATGCGCTTCTTCCGTAGATCCTGGTTGTCGGGGTGGCTGGAACTTCCGGCTGTCGGGCGGTAGCCCGCTTTTTCCCGGAATCCCCGATTGTCGCCCGCCGGGACCGGGTTTCGCCATGCGGGTTGCGAAGCCCCCGGCGCGAAGCGCGTCTTAACGGGGTTCCGGCTGGCCGGATGCCTCTTTTTCGAGCATTTCACGGGCCAGGTCGACGAAGGCGCGCAGCTTGGGCGCCTGGGCGGCGCGGCGCGGAAAGTACAGGAACAGCCCCGGCTCCTCGAAGGCCGAGCGCGGCAGCAGCCGGCGAAGGCGGCCCTCGCGCAGCTCGGCGCGCACCAGCGGCTCGAAGATGTAGGCGATGCCCACGTCGGCCAGCGCCAGCTCCCGGGCGTAGAGCGCATCGGTGACGCGCACCGTGCCAGGCACCTCGACCGAGACGTGGGCGCCGCCCTCGTCGCGCAGGTCCCAGGCGTAGACGCCGCCAGAGGTGACGAAGCGGAATCCGATGCAGTTGTGCTGCTGCAGCGCCTCGATGTCGCGCGGCTCGCCGGCCAGTTCCAGGTAGCGCGGCGTGGCCACCATGATGGCCTGGAAGGGCGGGGTGAGCCGCACGGCCACCATGTCCTGGGCCACGGTGTGGCCCAGCCGCACGCCGGCGTCATGGCCGCTGGCCACGATGTCGGCCAGGCCGTCGTCGCAGGTGATCTCTATTACCAATTCGGGGTGGCGGCGCGACATCTCGGCCACCAGCGGCGTCATGACCAGCGGCAGCGCCACGTGCGGCGCGTTGATGCGCAGCACGCCGCCCACGCGCCCCGACGATTCGCCGAAACGGTCGACCGCGTCGGCGATCTCGCCCATGGCGGGCGCCAGCATGGCAATGAAGCCGACGCCGGCCTCGGTGAGCCGCACGCTGCGGGTGGTGCGCGCGAAAAGCGGCTGGCCCAGGTGGTCCTCGACGGCGCGCACTGCATGGCTCACGGCCGAGGCGCTCATGCCCAGTTCGGCCGCGGCGGCGGCGAAACCGCCGCGCCGGTGCACCGCAAGCACGATGGCCAGGTGCGGGAGCAGGGTGCGGTCCATTCATGCATCGTATCGCAAGGTGCATTCGATTTGAACCGTCTAGTCGATGAATGCGGTTGATGGAACAGTCACGCCATGCCTTCACGGCAACCCATCAACCCTCAAGGAGCAAGCCTCATGACCACCACCGCCAACAACGCTTCGCAAGCCCGGGCCCGCAAGACCTGGTTCATCACCGGCGCCGCCTCCGGCTTCGGCCACGCCTTCGCCGAACATGCGCTGGCGCAGGGCCACAACGTCGTCGCCACCGCCCGCGACGCCGCCCGGCTCGCCGACCTCGTGGCGCTGGCGCCCGACCGTGTGCTGGCCACGCCGCTCGACGTGGACGCGGCCGGCGCGGCCGAAGCCGCCGTGCAGGCCGCGGTCGAGCGCTTCGGCCGCATCGAGGTGCTGGTCAACAACGCAGGCTACGGCGTGGTCGGCGCGCTCGAGGAGACGCCCGACGCCGAACTGCGCGCGCTGATGAACACCAATTTCTTCGGCGCCATGGCCGTTACCCGCGCCGCGCTGCCGGTGCTGCGCGCGCAGAAGTCGGGCGCCATCGTCAACATCTCCAGCCTGGGCGGGCAGCTGTCGTTCTCGGGCTTCAGCGCCTACTCTGCCTCCAAGTTCGCGCTGGAAGGCGCCTCGGAAGCGCTGGCGCAGGAAGTGGCGCCCTTCGGCATCAAGGTGCTGATCGTCGAGCCGGGCCAGTTCCGCACCCAGCTCGCGGGCAGCGGCATGCGCCACATGCCCGTGATCGAGGCCTACCAGCCGGTGGTGGGCGCCACCCGCGAGTTCGCGCACAGCATGCACAACACGCAGGCCGGCGATCCGCGCAAGGCCGCGGTGGCCATCGAGAAGGCACTGGACGCCGAGCACACGCCGCTTCGCCTGCAGCTCGGCGACGATTCGGTCGACGCCGTGCGCGCCCATGCGCAGGCGATGCTCAAGGACATGGAAGCCTGGGAGTCCGTGAGCCGCAGCACGAACTTCGACGCGACCTGAAGACGGGCTTCAGGCGAGGGGCAGTTCGATGGTGGCCGCGAGCGGCACGGTGTCGATGCGCGCCGCACTGGCCACGATGACTGCCCGGCCCTGCTGCCCATCGAAGCCGGAAAGCGTGCTCCAAAGGCAGCGCGTCGACGGCATGTCGAGCCCGGCCGTGGGCTCGTCGAGCAGCACGAGCGGCCGGCCCGACGCGAGCCCGGCCGCCATCCACACCTTGCGCTTCGAGCCGGTCGAGAGCATGAACATCTTCTTGTCGAGGTGCGGCGCCAGCGAGAAGCCCTCGGCAATGGCCTGCCACTTCGCTTCGTTGAAACCCGCGTCGCCCTCGGCGAGCGAAGCGGTGCATTCGCGGGCCGTGAGCTGGTCGAAGCGGTCGGTCACGGGGTCGACGAAGAACACCTGGCGGCGGTATGCCTCGGGCGCGGTGTCGAGGGTCGCTCCCGCCACCGCCAACCGGCCGGAAGAAGCGGGCAGCATGCCGGCGATCACCTGGAGCAGCGCCGACTTGCCGGTACCGGTATCGCCATAGAGCAGCGTGACGCCCGGGCCGATGGATGCATTCCAGCCAGACACCAGCGGCGGTTGGTCGGGGTAGGCGAAGCTCAGCGCGTCGATCCGGAGAAGGGCGGGAGAAGAAGGATTCATGGTCGCGTGCGACTTTATCAACCAGGCGCCCCGCCGGTGGCTACCATCCGGCTCCATGAGAAAACTGCCGTGCCTGCTCGCCCTGCTGTCATTCGCCGCCCCGGTGCTTGCCGCTCCCGATCTTTCCGCGCCGTCGGCGCAGGTGTTCGATGCGGTGAAGAAGCCCGATTCGCTCGATGCGCAATGGCGCACGCGCCTGTGCGCATTGTTGCCGCAGCCCTGCAACGCGCAGCAGCTGGGCCTTTACCGTCCGCGCAACGCCGCGCCCGGCAACTACGTGGTGCTCTCCGCCGAGCCGCTGGCCATGGCGCGAGTCAGGCGAGATGCCGGCGACGCGAAGGGCTGGCAGCTCGATCGTCTCCATGATTTCTCCGACTATGCGCAGGCCCTGAAGAAAGACAACGACGCCAGCCGGTCCGAGGCGCGCCTCTCGCTCGCGCCGGCGCTCTATCCGCTGGCCGAAGGCAAGTGGGCGGCTGCGGTGCTGCAGACCGTGTCGGAGGGCTACTCCGGCGGCGGCGCCTCGTTCGACACCGCCGATTTCGTGCCGCTCGAAGGCGGCAAGGCGGTACAGGAGGACATCCCGTTCTCGTGCTCCAAGATGATCCGCGCCTGCTTCAGCGAGAAGGAATACAAGACCTCGAAGCACTGCCACGACGAGAGCTTCGGCAGCCTGCGCATCGCCTACGGCGAGACATTCAAGCCCGGCGCGCCCTACGACTGGCAATACACCTGGGTGCAGACCGAGTGGCCGCAGAACGAGCCGCGCAGCGCCGCGACCACCACGCGCGTGCTGTTCACCGCGAAGACCACCGAGCGCGCGGGTTTCTGCGGCGGGCCGCAGTAGGCAGACGTCCTGCGCTTCAGTGCCGCGGCACCGTCGTCGTGCCAACGTGCATCGTGCGGCCCGCGCCCATCCCCGCGATCACGAGCGCCACGCCCAGCCCGATGAAGAGCCACGACGAGGCGCGGAAGCTCCCCGTCCAGCCGTGCAGCAGGCCGGCCACCAGCGGGCCGAAGGCCGCCACCATGTAGCCCACGCCCTGCGCCATGCCCGAGAGATGCGCGGCCACATGCGAATCGGGCGATCGCAGCACGATCATCGTGAGCGCCAGCGCGAAGGTGCCGCCCTGCGCGATGCCCAGCAGCACGGCCCAGGCCCACACGCCGAACACGCCATCCAGCGGCGCGAACAGCATCGCCAGCATCGCGCCCACCGTGAGCATCGCCAGCGCGACGGCGAGGCCGCGCTGGTTGCGCAGCTTCACCGCCAGCGCCGGCACCACGAGGCAGGTGACCACCTGCGTCATGACCGACAGAGACACCACGTAGCCCGCGGTTTCGCTGCCCAGCCCGCGCTCGCGCAGGATCGGCGCGAGCCATCCCATCACGATGTAGGCGAGGGCGGACTGCAGGCCCATGAAGAAGGTGACCTGCCAGGCCAGGCGGTCGCGCCACAGGCCGCGCACGGTGAAGCCCGACTCGCTCGGCACCGGCTTCAGCGGCAGCGCCTGCGGTGCCCAGATCAGCGTGACCAGCGCGGCCGGCAGTGCCCACATCGCGAGCGCCATGGTCCAGCCGCCGCCCAGCGCGTGCTCGATGGGCACCGTGAGGCCGGCTGCACTGGCCGCGCCGCCGCACACGGCCATGGTGTACAGGCCCATCATCAGCGCCGCCTGCGAGGCGAAGTCGCGCTTCACCAGGCCCGAGAGCAGCACGTTCGACACCGCGATGCCGCTGCCCGCGATGGCCGAGGCCAGAAACAGCAGCGGGATGTTGCCGGTGCCGCGCAGCACCGTGCCGACCAGGATCAGCACCATGCAGCCGAGCAGCGTGCGCTCGGTGCCGAAGCGGCGGCCCAGGCCGGGCGCGAGCGGCGCGAAAACGCCGAGGCAGACGATCGGCAGCGTGGTCAGCAGGCTCGCCGCGGTGGCGGAAAGGCCCGTGGCCTTGATGATTTCCGGCAGCACCACCGAGAGGCTGGCGAACACCGGGCGCAGGTTGAAGGCGATCAGCACCACGCTGGCGCCGAGCAGGATGCGGCGCGCGAGGGTGGGCGCCGGCGTCGGGCGCGGAACGGGCAGGGTGTCGGCTTCGGCGTCGATCAGCAGTTCGTCGCCGGAATGACGCGCCGTGGCGGCGGTGGCCGTGCTCATCACGTGCCCAGCGCCAGCGCGCTGATCATCGGTGCCATGAAGGCGCGCACGGCGGCGGCGGCCGTCTCGGGGTTGCGGCTGGCGATGCCTTCGACGATGGCGCGGTGCGCGGCCTCGTCGGGCTCGGGCAGGGTGTTGCCCGTCATCGAGCTGGCGATGGTTTCCTTGATGTAGCCGGTGACGAAGCGGCAGGTCTCGGCCAGCGCGAGATTGCCCGATACGTCGACGATGGCCAGATGGAACGCGAGGTCGCGCTCGATGAAGGCCGCGCCGTTGTCGGCCTCGTCGGGCACGCCGCGCCTGTCGAGCAGGGTGTGCAGGCGGCGCAGGTCGCGCGCCGTGTGGCGCACCGCCGCGAGCCGGGCGGCTTCCACTTCGAGCGCCTGGCGCACCTCGAACTGGTCGCGCAGGCTGGCCAGGCGCATCTTCTGCAGGCTGGACGAGGGATCGAAGCCGGAGCGAACATAGGTGCCCGAGCCCTGGCGCACTTCGAGCAGGCCGCGCGACACCAGCGTCTTGACCGCCTCGCGCACCGTGCCCCGGCTCACGCCCAGCAGCTGCGCGAGTTGCGGCTCGATCGGAATGCGGGAGCCGACGGCCCAGCGGCCGGCGGAGATTTCGGCGCGGATGCTGTCGGCGGCGGTGTCTGCAAGGGAAGTGCGGGGAGCTTGGGCGAGCATCGGGTGAGCCTGGTCATTCAATGATTGGACGAATTTTGTCGCCAAACAGAGCCCGGACTGTACATCCGGCGGCCGATTCGGGCAGTGCTCTTACAAAAAACCGCAACCCCTCTACGAGGTGGTTTGCAAGGCGATATCGCGGATTTCTGCCGATAAGGTGAATTTTTCCCTGCATTCGGCAGGTGTTACCCAAAGTGTTGCCTGCCCGAGGCGTCCTGTCAGAGAATGAAACTAAAGGTAGCTTGTGAATCCGCAAGTTGTCCTGCTCCGTGGTTCGGCACTCCCTTCCCCGACCGCTGGACGGAGCGTTCAGGGAGAGCAAGAAAAAACGGACCCCCGTCGAAGCGAAATGAAGGACTTTTCTTTGTCGGACGTGCGGCTCTTCACCAAGGCCGCGCAGCTCGGAGGCTTGACTCCGGCGGCCGAGGTGCTGAACGTCCCCAAGGCTTCCGCGTCGCGCCAGCTCCAGAGACTCGAAGCCACCGTCGGGCATCTGCTGCTGCATCGCGGCGCCACCCGCTTCGCGCTGACCGAGGAGGGCCGCGAGTTCCTCGCGGCGGCCCAGCACGCACTGACCATCCTCGACGACGTCATGCTCGACCTGTCGTCGGAAGGCGATGCGGTCACCGGGCGGCTGCGCATCGCCGTGCCGCACTACTACGGCAGGGAGCTGCTGATGAACCACCTCCCGGCCTTCATGACCGCCTACCCGCGGCTCGAAGTGACGGTCGAGACCGGCAGGGACCGCGCGGACCTGTTCCACGACGGAGCCGATGTGGCCATCCGCTGCGGGCGCGAGGGCAGCGACGAGCTGGTGGTGCGCCACCTGAAGCAGGAGCCGCTCATGCTGTGCGCCGCGCCGGCGTACCTCGCGCGGCACGCCCCTGTGCAGGGCCTGCCCGACCTGGCCGCGCATCGCTTCCTGACCACCGATGCCGGTGGGCGCAAGCGCGAGATCAGCCTCGCGACCGTCGAGAAGACGCACCAGATGCGCGTGGAAAGCGTGTTCCGCTCCGACGACCCCGAGATGGTCCTGCGGCTGGCGCTGTCGGCTCGTGGCATCGCGCTGCTGCCGGTGTCGCTGGCGCGGCCGCAGATCGACGGCGCGACGCTGGTGCCGGTGCTGCCGTCGCTGGCGCTGAAGCCGCACGACATCGACCTGAGCTACCTGCCCGCGCGTCGCAACACGCCGAAGATCAAGACCTTCGTCGACTACTTCCTGGCCGTCTTCAGGTCGGCCTGAAGCCCGCCGACGGCCTCAGCGCCGGGTGTTCTTCGCCACCACGCCCGCACCGCGCACCTCCAGCCTGCGCTGGTCGACCACCTTGCCGCTCGCGTCCACCAGTTCGATCACATGCCGCCCCGGCCAGGGAAACCATTGCACGGTGTTGCCGCGCGCCAGCGGCTTGCCGTCGACGCGCCACTGCACGCCGCGGCCTTCCGAGTCGAAGCGCACGCGCTGGCGCTGCGGCGGGATGTCGGGGTCGAGCGCGATGATGGTGCCGTCGGCCGGCGCGGTGATGCGCGCCGGGGCGGCGTCGGTCGCCATGCCGGTGTCGAGCGCGAAGAGCGGCTGCTCGGTGCCCTGCAGGAACCATTCGCTGCGCGCCGCTTCGAGCGGGTTGCCGTCGGCGCCCGGTCCGAAGCTCACGCGCGTCTCGACAAGGCCCGGCGGCGGCGCGGGCGCGCGGCTCGGTTCGCGCGAGTGCAGGAAGCGCATCACCTCGGCCCACACCGGCGCGGCGCCGCTGGTGCCGCTCACGTCCCACATCGATTCGCCGCTGGCGTTGCCCACCCACACGCCCACCGTGTAGCGCTGCGACCAGCCCACGGCCCAGTTGTCGCGCATGTCCTTGCTGGTGCCGGTCTTCACGGCCGTCCAGAAGCGGGTGGAAAGAATGCTGTCGAGCCCGAATGTGCGCGTGCGCGCGTTGGGGTCGGAGAGGATGTCGCCGACGATGAAGGCGGCGCGCGGATCGAGCAGCGGCGGAGCAGGCGTCTTGTTCCTGTCCGCCGGCTTGGCGGGTGGCAGCGCCGTCAGCGTCGTCGCGCCGTAGCGCCCGCCATTGGCCAGCATGCGGTAGGCGTTGGTGAGCGACAGCAGCGACACCTCCGCGCTGCCGAGCGCGAGGCTGTAGCCGTAGTAGTCGCCGCTCTCGCGCAGCGGCAGGCCCGCGGCGCGCAGTTCGCGCGCGAAGGCCTCGGGCGACACCATCACCAGCGTGCGCACCGCGGGCACGTTGAGCGATGCGGCCAGCGCCGTGCGCGCCGACACCGGGCCCTTGAAGCGCCGGTCGTAGTTCTGCGGAATGTAGAGGCCGCTGGCGGTGCTGATCTGCGCCGACGAGTCCTCGATGAGCGAAGCCGCCGTGATGCGCCGCTCGGCGATCGCCTGCGCGTAGAGCAGCGGCTTGAGCGTGGAGCCGGGCTGGCGCAGCGCGGTGACGCCGTCGACCTCGGCCGCCTGGCTCAGCGGGCCGGAGGAGCCGACCCAGGCGAGCACCTCGCCCGTCGCGTTGTCGAGCACGACGAGTGCGCCGTCTTCCACGTGGCGGTCGCGCAGCTCGCGCAGGTGGCGCTGCAGGGTGTCGAGCGAAAAGCGCTGCAGGGATGCGCGCAGCGTGGTGCGCACGCCGGATTCCTTCTCCCTGCCTTTCGACGGGGGGGCGGCGACGGTTGCAACGGGAGCAGCCGCGTTCGCGTCCCGGATCTCGCGCAGCACCCGGCGCGCAGCATGCGGCGCGATGCCCTCGTTCGGCTCGAAGGCCCGGCGCTGCACGGCCGCGCTGGTGAACATGTCGAGCGCCTCGCAGTCTGTCTTCTGCTGCGGCTCCATCGTGCGCAGCACCTCGCAGGCGCGCTGGGCCACCACCGCGGGCTTGGCGTTCGGCGCGCGCACCAGCGCCGCCGCCACGCTGGCCTCGCGCGCATCGAGGCCGCTGGGGGCCTTGCCGAAGAGCGTGCGCGAGAGCGCGTCGATGCCGACGATCTCGCCGCGGAACGGCACGGTGTTGAGGTACGCCTCCAGGATCTGGTCCTTGCGCCAGTTGCGCTCCAGCTGCGCGGCCGCCACCGTCTGCCCGATCTTCTGCGTGAAGCTGCGCCCGCCCGAATTGCGGCGCAGGTCTTCGTCGAGCAGGCCCGACAGCTGCATCGTGATGGTCGATGCGCCGCGCGTACGCGTGTTCCAGAGGTTGCCCCATGCGGCGGCCGAGACCGCGCGCCAGTCGATGCCGCTGTGCTCGTAGAAGCGCTTGTCCTCGCTCAGCACCATGGCCGTGCGCAGCGCGGGCGACACGTCGGCCAGCGCGGTCCACTGGCCGCGCCGCACGGTGGGGTCGGTGCGCACGCGTTGCAGCAGCTCGCCGTTGCGGTCGAGCACGGCGGTGTCGGAGGAGCGGAAGTCGCGCTTCACTTCCTCGAAGCTCACCACGGCCCGGGCCGGGTGCGACCATGCCGCGACGATCAGCAGGGCTGCGAGGGTCTTGCGGGAGAAAAAGAAGGGCGCGGACTGCATCGGAAGAAAAGAAAACCGGTATCCAAAAGCAAAAGCTCGGGTGCCGGCATTCTCCCTCGGCGACGCACCACGGGAACCTCGCCTACCGCGCAATGCGCCACCGGCCGCCTTGCCGCGGCGCGGCCACGGGTCAGAGTTCAAGTCGGGACCACATCCGGTAACGAACTTCACGCGAGGGCTTCAATGTGGAAACCCGACGCGTACCGGCGTGGACTTCAATGCACTACCGGCTCGCAGGAGGCGAACCCCGGTTTCACAAACACTCCAAGGAGAACTCGCATGACGAAGACACTGGCGATCCTGCTGGCCGCATCGGCCATCCTGGCCGGCTGCGTGGTCGCACCCTACGACCGCCCGCCGCCGCCGCGCCCGCACTATGGCTACGGCGATCGCGACCGCGACGGCGTGCCGAACCGCTACGACAGGGACCGCGACAACGACGGCGTTCCCAACCGCTACGACCGCAGCCCCAACAACCCGTACCGCTACTGATCGCGCTTGATCAGTGGCACAACAGAAAAGGGCCGCGAAGCATTGCGCTTCGCGGCCCTTTTTCTTTCCTGACGAGGCGGCGCGGGTGTTCGGGTGTTCTTCAGCCCGGCCGGCGCGCCATCAGCGCCCAGACGCCGGCCGCGCTCAGCAGCGAGCCGCCCGCGAAGTTGAAGCGCCGCTGCGCGCGCGGCGACGAGAGCAGCCTGCGCGCCGATCCCGCGAACACCGCGTACAACGTGGCGTTGGTCGCGGCCAGCACCACGAAGGTCACGGCCAGCACCCAGAGCTGGCGCGTCACGTCGGCGGCCGGGCTGATGAACTGCGGCAGGAAAGCCACGAAGAACACGATGCCCTTGGGGTTCAGCGCAGTCACCAGGTAGGTGTTGGCGAACAGGCGCAGCCGCGAGGCGGGCGCGGCCGGCGTGGCGATCTCGGCCGACGAGATGCCCGCGCGCAGCAGCTTGATGCCGAGGTACAGCAGGTACAGCCCGCCCACCCACTTCACCACAGTGAACCAGAAGGCCGAGGTGGCGAGCAGCGCGCCCAGCCCCAGCAGCGACACCACCAGCGCCGTCGAGTCGCCCAGCGCGACCGCGGCCACCAGCGGCAGGTTGGCGCGGCGCCCGTGCGACATCGAGTAGCTGATCACCGTGAGGATGGTCGGCCCCGGAATGATCAGCATGACGGCGGAGGCCGCGACGAAGGCGAGCCAGAGTTCGATGGGCATGTGCTTTGTCTCCAGATGGTCGGATGGTGGTTGTTGCGGAAAGCGATTCTCGTCGTCAGATGCCGATGGCCGTGCGCGCGATGTGCCAGGTGCCGCGGTGTCCGTCCACGTAGCTGATCGGCGAGCGGGCAAGGTCGTCGAGGTCCACGTCGTCCAGGCAGGTCACGTTCACGCCATAGGCGCTCGCGCCGGTCTCGGGCGAGTGACCCACGCCGAAGGAGCGCACGCTGCAATGCCTGCAGACGATGTAGTGGCTGTTGCGGGTGTCGAGCATCTGCTCGCTGAGTTCGGATTCTCCTTCGATCAGCCGGAAGGCATCGGTCGCGACGATGGCGGGCCAGAAGCGGGTCCGGGTGCAGATCGAGCAGTTGCAGCGCAGGGTGCCCAGGCTCAGGTCGATGTCGGCCTCGAATCTCACGGCGCCGCAGTGGCAGCCTCCTGTATAGGTCTTTTTCATACGCTCGGAATTCGCATGGTGGTGCTGGAAAGCACCATATCAAAGGCCGCGCGGCAGCGCTGCGCTGTGGTCATGCGTCATGCGCGGGCGACCCAGCCCCTGAAGGTGAATCCGGTGAAGAAGAGGCGGATGTCGCTGAACCCCGCGTCGCGCAGCATGGCCTCGTCCTGCGCCGGCGACAGGATCGTCAGCTCCTTCTCGACCTTCTCACGGGTTGCCGCCGCCTGGCGCGGATCGGAGCCCGATGCGACGAGAAAGGCCGCGTACCGCGACATCCAGGTTTCGCGCTCGCCCGGGCCGTCTTCCACGCTGAGCTGCGCCATGACGAAGGGCGCGCCCGGCTTCAGGCGGCGGTGGATTTCCTTCGCCGTCGGCAGCCGCTGGTCGCGCGGCACGAAGTGGAGGGTCAGCAGGCAGGTGGCGCCATCGAAAGGGCCCGCGGGAGCGTCCTGCACATAGCCTTCGTGCAATGCCACGCGGGACATCAGCGGGCCCAGCCTCTGCGCCGCGAGTTCCAGCATCGGCCCGCTCGGATCGACACCGTCGATCGTCCATGCTGGGTTGGCCTGCGCGAGGTCCTCGACTTCCAGGCCGCCGCCGGCGCCGACCACCAGCACCCGGCCTTCGCGGGGCACGTGTTCGGCTAGCAGGATGCGCGTCATCGGCAACAGGCCGCTGTATCCGGGCACGTTGCGCTTGGGGCCTTCGGCGTAT
This sequence comes from Variovorax gossypii, assembly GCF_003965815.1. Taxonomy (GTDB): domain Bacteria; phylum Pseudomonadota; class Gammaproteobacteria; order Burkholderiales; family Burkholderiaceae_C; genus Variovorax; species Variovorax gossypii. Next base: position 1,024,889 of record NZ_RXOE01000002.1, read on the forward strand.
TTGGCGACTGCGTCCGAGGTGCTGAATGCGCTATGTGGAGTGTTGTTGCTCATCCGAAGATGATGGCACGCGAGTCGGGTGCCATCGGCACCAGGGGTCAAGCCCGTGTCATGCGGCCCTGTCGCTGCCGAAGCGGATGGCGGCACGGGCTTTTGCGCGCTCCGCCTCCACGGCGCGGTCGCGTGGCTCGGCCGTGGTGACCAGCGAGTCGATCAGCCGCGCGGCGGTGGCGGCCACTTCGTCGACCGCTAGGCCGAAGGCCTCTTCATTGGCCTTAGACGGCACGCTGAAACCGCTGAGCTTGCGCACGAACTGCAGCGCGGCGGCGCGGATTTCCTGTTCGGTGGCGGGCGGCTCGAAGTTGTAGAGGGTCTTGATGCTGCGGCACATGGGCGCTCTCCAGTCGACGACGCTGCCCAGTCTAGCGAAGCAGGGCCATCGCGTAGGAGTCGTGGTAGTTGCCGTCGACGAGCGTGGTGCGGCGCAGCAGGCCCTCGTGCTCGAAGCCGAGCCGCTCGTAGAGCGCCCTGGCATTGGCGTTGTCGGTGCGCACCGAAAGCTCGATGCGCGTCAGCCCGCGTTCCCACGACTTGTCGATGGCCGCCTGCAGCAGCCGCCTGCCCAGGCCCCGGCCGCGCGCCTCGGGCAGCAGCGCGATGCCCAGGACGCCGACATGGGCGCGCGAGTGGCCGAACACCGGCGACACGTCGCACCATCCGACCACCCGGTCGCCGTCGAGCGCCACGAAGTGCGGAAAGCCGCCGGCGATCAGGCCGCGGTAGAAGTCGATCGACTGCGCCAGGGGCGGCGCCTGCGTCAGCGCGAGGTACTTCTGCTCGCGAGCGACGACGTCGAGAGCCCGGTGCAGGCTTTCGAAGTGGGGCTCGGCCGTGGGCTCTACGGTGCAATTCATCCCGTGGGCCCCTGTGCTGTCGTGGCCAGTCGCGCTTCGAGGTTCCGCCTCACCTCGGGCCACTCGTCGTCGATGATGCTGAAGCGCACCGAATTGCGCTTGCGGCCGTCCGGCATGATGCGCTCGTTGCGCACGATGCCTTCCTGCTTTGCGCCCAGCCGCAATATGGCGGCACGCGACTTTGCATTGATCTCGTCGGTGGTGAGCTGCACGCGCACGCACTGCAGCTCCTCGAAGGCGTAGCGCAGCATCAGCAGCTTGGCCTCGGTGTTCACGAAGGTCTTCTGCCACGAGGCCGAGATCCAGGTGCTGCCGATTTCCAGCTTGCGGTTGACGCGGTCGATCTTCCAGAAGCGCGTGGAGCCGATGACCTTGCCCGTCTCGCGCAGCACCGTGGCGAAGGGCATCACCGTGCCGGCTTCACGCCCCGCGAAGGCGTTGCCGATGTAGGCATCGACCGTTTCGGCGGAAGGCACGACGGTGAACGGCAGCTTCCAGAGTTCGCCGTCGGAGGCAGCCTCCACGAGTGCCGCGGCGTCGGAAGCCAGCAGCGGGCGAAGCAGTAGACGGGGACCGGTGAGCGATGGTTGCGATTGCACTAGCGACATGAGCCGCACGATAGCCGATGACGCCAGCGCGGCGTCATGGGCCGTAGCTCAACCCGCGCGCTGCAGAACCGGCTCGGCGGCCAGCGCCACTGCCGCCAGCCGCGCGTCGTCGCCGCGTACCGAGGCCAGCATCAAGCCCACCGGCAGTTCGCCCGGCGCTTGGCACGGCAGGCTGAAGGCGCAGCCGTCGAGCAGGTTGATCGCGAAGGTGTTGCGCAGCAGCAGGCCGTTGGCCCTGAAGAAGGCCGCGTCTTCCGCCAGCGCCGCGACGGGCGGCGCGATGATCGGCACGGTCGGGCACACGAGCGCGTCGAAGCCTTCGATGGCGCGTTCGACGCGGCCGATCCAGTCGCGCCGGCGGTCCTGCATGGCGATGTAGTCGGCGGCGCGTACCTCGGTACCGAGCGCGATGCGGGCGGCCACGCGCGAGTCGAAACCGTCGCGCTTCGCGGCGAAGCGTTCGCGGTGCACGGCCGCAGCTTCCACCGGCGAGAAGCCGCCGGGCGCGTTGACGGTCGAGATCTCGGCGAGCTCGGCCAGGGTGATGTCGACGATCTGCGCGCCCGCTGCCGACAGAGCTTGCAGCGCGCGGTCGAAGGCTTTCGCGACAGCGGGTTCGATGTCGTCGAACATCAGCGTGCGCGGCACGGCCAGGCGCATGCCCTGCAGCGGGCGGCGGCGCACCGTGAGCGGCGAGTCGGCAATGGCCGCATCGGCGATCAGGCAGTCTTCCACGCTGCGCGCCATGGCGCACACCGTGTCGAGCGAGCGCGCGAGTTCGAAGGCGCCCGTGCGCGGCACCCGCGACTGCGTGCTCTTGAAGCCGACCAGCCCGCACAGCGCGGCGGGAATGCGGATGGAGCCGCCCGTGTCCGAGCCCAGCCCCGCCACGGCGAGGCCCAGCGCCACCGACACCGCCGCGCCGGACGAAGAGCCGCCCGGAATGCGCGCCGTCTCCACATCGGCCGGATTGCGCGGCGTGCCGTAGTGCGGGTTGATGCCCACGCCCGAGAACGCGAACTCCGTCATGTTGGTCTTGCCGACGATGGCCGCGCCCTGCGCGCGCAGCCGCGCCACGGCAACTGCATCGTGCGCGGCCGGCGGTTCGCCCGCGCAGACGGCAGAGCCTGCCATGGTGGTTTCGCCGGCCACGTCGTACAGGTCCTTCACCGAAACGGGCAGGCCGGCGAGCGGGCCGAGTTCGATGCCTGCCTTGCGCGCGGCATCGGCATGGCGCGCGGCGGCGCGGGCCGCGTCGGCGTAGAGGCGCGTGAAGACATGCTGTGCAGCAGGCTGTTCGGCCGCTTCGAGCACTTCGTCGATCAGCGCCTCGTGCGAGAGCTCGCCGCGCGCAATGCGATCGCGCAGTGCCTTGATGGTGTTGCCGTTCTTCATCGTCATGCCACCACCGGCAGTGCTTCCACCGCATAGCGATGCACGATGCGGCGCCGAAGCTTCGGGTCGTGCAGTTCGATTTCCATCTGCGCGGCGGGCCGGATGCCTTCGCCCTTCGCGTTGGGCAGCGCACCCAGCGTGCCGCAGGTCATGAAGAGGCCTTCGGGCGCGGAGCCGGCGCCGGGCATGCCGTCGCGCAGTCCGGCCAGCGGGCGGATCGATGCGAGCGTGCCGCGCTGGTAGTCGATCCAGCGGCCGTCCTCCAGGATGCGCGAGCGCAGCTCGAGCGTGTCCTGGTGCGCCTGCACGTCGCTCCAGCGCCATGCGGTCTCGGCCACGGGCTTGGCACACATCTGCTTCGACACGGCTACCGAGTAGCTCTCTACGTGGCGGTCGGTGTGGTCAGAGGCCACGCTCAGCCACCACTCGCCCTGCGAGAAGAACAGCACCGGCTCGGCCTCGCCCGAGCTCTGGTCGCCCAGCGCCTCGATGGCGGGAGATTGGGTCAGCAGCTGGGCCGCCACGCGGTAGTACAGCGGCACGCTCGAAGGGCGCGGCACGCCGAGCGCGGCCAGCTCCTCGATGTGGTGCTCGATGGCCGCGATGTCGCGGCCGGTCCAGCCCGCCACCACCAGCGCGCGGGGTGCGAGGAGGTGCAGGGCCGTGGAACGGGTGCCGTCGTCGGCGATGCTCTCGCAGGCGAAGCGCAGGCGGGAATTGGTGTTCGTGTTGCTCGTGCTTGCCATCGATCAGCTCTCCAGCGGGCGCTTGGCGGTTTCGCGGGCCACCGCGAGGGCGATCAGCGTCACGCCCAGCGCGGCCACCACGTAGAACGACACGGCCACCGTGCTGCCCCAGGACTTGAACAGGCTCGCGATGATCAGCGGCGCGAAGCCGCCGCCCACGATGCCCGCCAGCGTGTAGGCCAGCGAGGCGCCGGCGTAGCGCACGCGGCCGGGGAACTGCTCGGTGACGAAGGCGGCCTGCGGGCCGTACATCATCGCGTGGATAAGAAGGCCGACCACCACCGCAGCGCAGATCGCGACCGGGTGCGCGCTGTCCATCAGCACGAAGAACACGAAGGCCCACACCATGCCCAGCAGCGCGCCGGCGATGTACACCGGGCGGCGGCCGATGCGGTCCGACAGGCTGCCGAACCACGGCACCGCGATCGCGTTGCAGGCCGCGCCGATCATCGTGGCGGTGAGCGCCAGCGGGCGCGACAGGTGCAGCACGGTGGTCACGTAGGTCAGCGTGAACACCACCACCAGCGCGTACAGCACGTCGGAGCCGATGCGCGAGCCGCCGGCCACCAGCAAGCGGCGCCAGTGTTGAGTGATCACTTCCTTGATGGGCGTCTTGGCGGTGGACTTCTTCTCCTCCATCTCGCGGAAGACGGGCGTTTCGTCCACGCCGCGGCGCAGCCACAGGCCGAAGAGCACCAGCGCCACGCTGGAGATGAAGGGAATGCGCCAGCCCCAGCTCTGGAAGTCTTCCGGGCTCAGCCAGGCCGACACGGCGGCGATGAAGCCGGTGCCGATCAGCGTGCCGCACGAGGGGCCCACCTGCGTGAACGAGGCGTTGCGGCCGCGCTCGTCGGGCTTGCCGTGCTCCATCGACAGCAGCACCGCGCCGGCCCATTCGCCGCCGAGCGCCACGCCCTGCACGAAGCGCAGCGCCACCAGCGCGACGGGCGCCCAGATTCCCCAGCTCGCGTAGGTGGGCAGCAGGCCCATCAGGCCGGTGGAGACACCCATGATGACCAGCGTGGCCACCAGCACGAAGCGCCGGCCCAGCCGGTCGCCGAGGTGGCCGAACACCACGCCGCCCAGCGGGCGCGAGATGTAGCCGACCGCGTAGGTGGAGAACGCGAGGATGGTGCCGGTGAGCGGGTCGAACGAGGGGAAGAACACCGCGTTGAAGACCAGCGCCGCCATGATGTTGTAGACGGTGAAGTCGTACCACTCCAGCGTGGTGCCGATGGAGCTGGCCATGGCCAGCCGGCCCATCTTCGCGGAGGCCGGCGCGGCCTGCCCGGGTGCCGCGGAGCCCGCGGCGGGAAGAACATGTTCGGTCATTGGAAGCCTTTGTTCGGTGAGGGATGGAGGTGAGTTGGGGCGGATGCCTGCCGCGTCAGGCCAGCTCGGCAGCGGTCAGCTTCCAGCCGAGCGCGAGCAGCCAGCCACCGGCGGGATCGGCGTCGAATGCGGTGGCGGCCGTGGCGCGCGCCGAGCGGGCCGCGGCTTCGCTGCTGGTCTCGATCACCAGCAGCGGCTGCAGCACGCGGCCTTCGGTGGATTCGCGCGGCAGCGGCGTGCTGAGCGCGGTGTCGGGTACGAGCAGGTACGACTGCACGAAGCCTGCCTGTTCCTTCTTCAGCTGCTGGCCGATGCGCGCGGCGCCTTGCACCAGCGCCTCGGCATCGGCAGCCGCCGGCAGCGGCAGCACGACCACGTGGCTGCCGCTGCCGAAGCCCGTCACGGCGCGCACGGCGCACACGCGGCGCACGGGCCGGCGCATGCGGTCGAGGTTGGCGACCGACCACGGCGTCTGCTTCTCGAACGCGGCGCGATAGCCAGCCGAGCCGAACACCGCCAGCGATTCGGTGCGGTACAGCCCCAGGTACTTGCGGCCGCCTTCGAGCGAGAAATAGCGCGCACCGGAGAGAAAGCCGGGAATGCGTGCGCGCTCTTCCACATGCTCCTGGTCGTACCAGCGGTTGAAGTCGGCCTCGTCGGCCGGCTCCACGTCGGATGCGACGAACAGCATGCCGTTTGCCGTCGTTGCTGCGGAAGAAGAGGAGTCAGGTGTGTTCATGGCGGCGGAAGAGAGTCGGGCCTTCGAAAAAATGAAGGCGCGATCTTCCGTCGCAGGGCCGGACTGTCACAAACGAGTTTTTCTGGGCGACAGCCACAAGAATTACTGGCCCCTTTTCGGGGCCCGGATGCGCCATTCCGAGGGTTAACCCTCTGTCGAGGCGCTCCATGTTGGTGCGATGGCCGATGTCGTGAACTGGTCGGAGGCCCGGCACGCCAGTTCGGCCACGAGCCGGATGGCGTCGGAGTCGGCGGCTTCCAGGTGGCTCACCACGATGCGCTGGGGCGAGATGAGCGCGTCGCACTCGATGATCTTCACGTCGCCGGTGGCCACGTATTCGTAGCAGGGCGGCAGCGGCACCAGGGCGTTGCCGAAGCCGGCCTTCACCAGCCGCGCGAGCGCCGAGATCGAGCTCACGCAGTGCACCTTGCCCAGCGGAATGCCAGCCGCGCGGAACAGGTTCTTGAGCGCCTCGTGCGGCTGCGAGCCGGGGCTCATCGTGAGCACGGGCTGGCGCAGCAGCTGCTCGACGGTCTGCGTGCCCTCGGCGCCCTGCGGCCCGACCCATCCCATGGGCATCGGCAGGCAGGGCGTGCTCACGATGCCCGCGCCGGCGATGTGGTCGGTCTGCAGCGCGATGTCGAGCGCGCCCTCGCGCAGGCCGCGATGCAGCGCCAGCGTGGTCTCGGAGGTCAGCTGCACCTCGATGCCCGGATAGGTGGAGCGCAGGTTGGTGAGAAAGCCCAGCAGCCAGGTGTGGACCACGGTCTCGATGGCGCCGATGCGCACCAGCCCGAGGATGTCGCCGCGCGGGCGGCCGAGCGAGACGATCTCGCGGCGCAGCTCGAGCAGCCGTTCGCCGTAGTCCATCAGCCGCACGCCGACGGGCGTGAGCCGCAGCTCGCGCGCGTCGCGTTCGAACAGGCGCGCGCCGATGTCTTCTTCGAGGGAGGCGACGCGGTTGGACACCGCCGCCTGCGTGATGTGGAGCCGGTCGCTCGCGGCGCGGAAGCTGCCCAGTCGCGCGGCCCAGAGAAAGGCTTCTACAAATCTTGTGTTCATGAGGGCACCTGCGGGCCATTCTGCCCGCATCGCGCCTGCATGAGAACTTGCTTCCTACCGGTGCCGCCGCGCGGGTGCCGGCGAGGCGGGGAGGGTGATGTCGTCCATCATGCGCGCGGCAGCCGCCGACGAATTGCTCGCGAGCATCACCGCGGCCTGCTGCTTCGCCGGGTCGAAGACCAGCAGCGCGCGGTAGCCGCCGGTCTGGCCCGTGTGGAAATAGCTCCGGTGGCCGGCGGCGCCGCGCATGCGGATGGCGTAGCCCACTTCATAGGTGCCGTCATGGCCGAGCGGGGTGAGCGCGCGTTCGGCCGCGGCACCCAGCGGACCGTTGCGGCCGGCCATGAGCGCGCGTGCGAACACCAGCAGGTCGGCCGCCGTCGAGCGCAAGGCGCCCGCGCCCGCGAGCGCGTCGAAGTCCCAGGGCGTGCGCGGCGCGTCGTGCTCGTAGCCGGGTGCGAGCCTGCCTGCTTCGCCGTCGAGGTGCTGCAGCGTGTCCTTCATGCCCAGCGGCACGGCGATGTTCTCCTGCACCAGCAGGTCCCACGGCTTGCCGTAGCGGTCGGCAAGCAGCTGGCCGAGCAGGCCCAGGCCCAGGCTGCTGTAGGGCCCCCTGCAGGGCGGCGCGTGTTCGAGCCTGAGCGTCGAGAGACCCGCGAGCAGCTGCGGCCGGTCGGGCCGCGCGAAGGGCTGGCTGCTGGCCAGGCCCGGTGCGTCCGGCAGCATTCCCGGCAGGCAGGCGGTGTGGGTGACGAGCTGCCGCAGCGTGATGGCCGCGACCTGCGGCGGCATCGTGGTCTGGCCGGCCAGCAGCTTGCCCAGCGTGTCGTCGAGCGAGAGATCGCCGCGCTCCACCGCCTGCGCGAGCAGCACGCCGGTGAACACCTTGCTGATCGAGCCGATCTCGAAGAGCGGCTGCGCATCGGCCTGCGTTGTCTCGACGATCCGGCCCGGTTGCCCGACGCCGTTGCGTTGCATCGCGAACTGCGTGCGGTTTTCGCGCGAGATGCCGACCACGATGCTGCCCGGCGCGCCGTTCATCACCCGCGACACGATGGCGGCCGGCGCGGTGGCGAAGCCGATGGGTTCGGCGTGGGCGTGGGTGAAGGCGGAGATCGCCGCGATGCAGCAGCCTGCGAGCAGGCGGCGCAACCGATGCGGTCGATGAGAGGCGTGCGAGAGGAAAGTGAAGTGAAGAATCATCCGGTCGGCTCCTTGCGTTGTGGAGTGCAAAGGCCGCGAATGATCCGGGGGCGCTCGCCATGGCGGCAAGCGCGGCGGCGGCGCGCCACGTCACGGCCGTAACGACCGTCACGCGACGCCGGCCGCCGGTGCTTATTCGCCGGTGTCGTAGAAGAACTCTTCCTTCACGATCTTTCCGTCCTTCGTGGTGTAGAGCGCCATTTCTTCCATGGTGAAGCGGTGGCCGGTGGCCTTCATCGTCACGTCGAAGCGGAAGCCGACGATGAAGCGATCACCGTGCGGCCAGGGGCCCGCGACCTGCATCGAATGCACTTCGTGGTTGGCGACCCACCACTCGCCCTTGGCCCTGATCGCCGCCAGGCCCACAGCCTCGCGTGCCTGCCCGGGAGGGGCGCTGGCCTCGACGCTCACCGCGTCGGCCGTGTAGAGCGACTCGCATTCATCGAACTTTCCTTCTTTGCACAGCGCGACGAGCTTGTTTGCGATTGCCAGCGTGGTCATGGGTTGTCTCCTGACGAGAAAAGGGTGGAAGGGAGGGGGACGAAGGGGAACGGAGGGGAGGGCAGTTTAGGCCGGAAGGCGTTGTTTCAGGCGACGCTCAGCACTTCCCGCATCGCGGTCAGCCGCGACTGGTTCTGGTCGGCGTAGGGCCAGTCGGGGTAGCGCGTGCGGGCGCGCTCGTTCAGCGCGAACTGGCAGGCGATCGCGGCCAATGCTTCGTCGCGCACGTCCGCGTCGATCTCGCCCGCGATCTTGAGCTGACCGAAGGCCGTCGCAACGCGCGCGCGGCATTCTGACTGCAGGTAGGTCTCGTGCATGTCGTCTTCGGCGAGCCACTTCTCGCGCACGTCGGCATCGGCGCGATGCATGGAGGCGGGCACGCCGAAGTCCCAGTCGGCGAGCATCTCCTGCAGGAACCCGGCGACCTTGCCGTTGCCGCCTTCGTCGCGATACCAGTCTTCCAGCGCCGCGAGCGTGTCGCTGCCGTCGTCGTTGCCGAAGGGGCTGAAGTCGTCGCCGACGTCGTAGTAGAAGTCGTCGCCGGCAAGCTGCACGAAGCGCGGGTGGCTGGTCTCGCGCGCGAGGCCTTCCTCGGGGTCGTCGAAATGAAGGGGCATCTCAGGTGGCTCCTGGTTCGTCGGTGGGGTTCAGGGAACGCATGCTGGCGATGGTCTCGTCCGAAACCCACAGCAGCGTGTTGAGGTAAGTCTCGATGCGGTCGACCAGCGCGCCGCGCGGGCCTTCGCGCCACTCGGCCGATCCGTAGAAGGCGGACTGCTCCGCATCCAGCGCCTGCCGGTCCGCATACGCGCGCACGAGGTGGTAACTCTCTTCCTCGTGGTCCGACCGGCCGTAGGTGACCACGTCCATGCCCTTGCTGCGCAGCATCGGCACGGCGCGCGTGTGCATCGCCTCGTGGAATGCGGCGAGCGTGCCGGGCTTGAGCCTGTAGGTGCGGATCTCGATCAGCCGGGTCATGGCAAGGCCTCCTTCGGGTCGATGGTTCCGGGCGTGCGCGTGGTCAGCCGGACTTGCCGGCAAGCACCCACCCCAGCGAGAAGACATAGCGGCTGCCGCCCACCACCCGCGTCACGCTGTGCTCGCAGGCATCGGGGCGGAACAGCTTGATGCGCCGCGTCGCGAAGATCGGATCGGCGCACACGAACTCGCCGCCCGAACGCGGCGACTTCAGCACGATGTTGAGCCGGTAGTGCCGCCCGATCTGCACCGGGTCGGTATGCGGCGGAATCTCCGAACCCTCGGGGTAGCGGATGAGATAGCTGTCGAACGGCAGCGGCCACCGCGCCGTGAGCAGCAGCATCTTGTCGTAGCCCGTGCCCTGGCGGCCGCGCTGCCAGCGGAAGGCCTGCGAGAGGTAGGCGCGAAGAGCGGCGGCGAAGCTCACCGGACTACCCCTGCGCCTCTCGCCGCCGCGCGAGCCTGCCTGGAACTGCCCGGTGCCGTGCTCATGCGGGGTTCTTCTTCAGCGCACGCGTCGCCAGGAAGGTCGGCATGAAGCGATCGACGAGGAAGCGCGGGTTCGGCTGGTCGTCTTCGAGGAAGCCGTCGATGACGAAACCCGCGTCCAGCTGTCCGCCGATCAGGTCGGTCAACGAGTGGCCGAACACCAGGGCCTCGCCGCCCTGGCGCTTGCGTTCGAGCGCTTCCGCCGGGAGATCCTTCATGTCCGAATACGGCAGCTTGTAGGTTGGTCGCAGCAGCCCTTGCCCGGCAAGGGCCGGATCGCGGTCGCCGATGAAAACCACCGGGTTGTAGAAGCTCGCGAGCAGCGCGCCGCCGGCCTTCAGCACGCGATGGCATTCGCGCCAGACCGGGCGCACGTCGGGCACGTAGAGGTTGGAGATGGGGTGGAAGACGATGTCGAAGTGCCCATCGGCGAAGGCGCCGAGGTCGCGCATGTCGCCCTGTACCGTTTCGAGCTCGAGGCGGTCGCGCTCGGCGACGCGGCGGTCCTGCCGCAGCTGCTCGTCGGACAGGTCGAACACCGTGACCTGTGCGCCGGCAGCCGCGAGCACCGGTGCCTGCTGGCCGCCGGCCGAGGCGAGGCAGAGGATGCGCAGGCCCCGCACGTCGCCCAGCCAGTGCGCGGGCAGGGGGCGCGGCGTGAGGTGTACGCGCCAGTCTCCCTGGCGGGCGGCGGCGATCAGCTCGCTGCTCACGGGGCGCGACCATTCGCGCTCTTCGGCGGCCTGGCGGTCCCAGGCGGCGCGGTTGTGGGAAAGAAAGTCGACGGGATTGCTGCTGGATTCGCTCATGTGTCTGGTGGCTCGATCAGGGCCCACATGTTGCCGCAGACGCCGCGAGGACGCTGGCCCTCGCGGGATCGGTGCCGCTCAGCAGAAGACGATCGCCGTCCTGTGCTCGATGCTCAGCCGCGCCGATTCGTACAGCAGCAGCCAGGACACGTATTCGCGGTACAGGCCGTTGTCGTCGTCGATGAGCGCGTCGATGCGTTCGGCTTCCTCGTCGGAGAGCTTGCCGTTCTCGAGGCGGATGCCCAGGGCGGGGGCCACGAACACGAGTTCGTCGAGCAGGCGGTAGGACGAGCCGAGCATGCCGCCAGGCAGGCCACCGGCTGGCTCTTCCAGCTCGTCCTCGTCCCGGTCGTCGTCCTCGTCATTGCCGTCTTCCTCCTCGTCTTCCCCGTCCTCCCCGTCCTCCTCGCCGCCGCATTCCTCGTCGAACAGCACCTCGTCGAAATCGACTGGAACGTAGAAGCCTTCCGCATCCGAATGGCACAGCAGGTGGCTTTCGGAGCCGTCGAGCAGCGACTGGATCTTCGGATCGGCAGTTGGATCGACGTCGTCGGCCAGCGGCGTGGCCACCCAGTCGGGCGACAGCACGCGGTGCGCGTACGCGCGGCGCAGGTAGTGGATGAAGGAGTACGGAAAACCGTCGATCGACGCGCGCGAATCGAGTTCGAGCGGTCCGCGCGGCTCGGTGTGCGGGGGAAGCCCCGCGGCGGCCAGCACGCGGTTGACTTCGGCCAGTTCCTCCTCGAAGCCCTCGGCGCTCTCGGGATCGTCCTCGAGCAGTTCGGCGAGCATGCCGACGCAGACAGCCAGGCCCATGGTGTTTTCCTCCAGGTTGTGGGTTCGCCGCGATGGTGAAGGCGGCCGGTGAAGGAGCGATGACCGATAGCCGCTCCTTCACCGTTTCCGGCAGGCCTGTCTGCCTGCCTCTGTCTGCCGGCCTACTTGGCCGCTTCCACCTTCACCCGTGCGTTCGGCGCCTCGCCGAACATCTCGGGCGCGTACATCGCCTCGACGCGGCTGGGCGGCAGCGCGAAGTCGCCGACGTTGTTCAGGCGCACGGTGTATTCCATCTTCACCACGCCCTTGGGCAGGTACTCGTAGTAGCTGCGGAAGGCCTCGAAGCTGCGTTCCTCGAAGGCCGGCCAGCCGGAGCCGCTCTTCTTCTCGCCCTGGGTGGCGATCTGCGAGTCGCGGCCCAGACCGCCGCCGAGGATGGTGGCGCCGCCCGGGATCGGGTCGCTGATGACGACCCAGGTCATGTCGGCGCTGGCGTTCACCTCCAGCGTCACGCGCAGCACGTCGCCGCGGGTGTACTTGCCGGCGGTGGCCTGCTCGACCGGGGTGATGGTCTTCTTGATGGCGTAGCCGGCCGCGAACGGCGCCTTCAGCTGCACGGCGGCGATCGACTGCAGCGTGAGCCACGGCTTGCCGGTGCCCTGCTGCGTCACCAGCAGCGTGTCGCGCACCGGTGCGCCCGACGGCGATGCAGCCCAAGGCAGGAACATCGTGTTGTTCTTCAGGTTGCCCGGCGAGGCGGGCGCGCCGAAGAAGGTGGTCTGGTTGGGCGCACCGGCAGCGTCGCTGGTCTTCACGCGCTCGACCTTGCTCCAGTCGACCTGTGCCTTCACCGCGCCGAGCGTGGCGGCGGTGACGCCGGCCACCGGCGTGCTCTCGAACACCTTGCTGAACTTCTCCAGCGCCAGTCCGCCCCACAGGTTGGCGGTGGTGGTGTGCCATGCGCCGTTCTGCTGGCGGCCGATGAAGCCGTTGGCCAGCTTGCCGATGTCGTCCTTCCAGGCCGGGTCGTCCATCACGCTGAGCAGCAGGCGGGCGGTGTTGACGTCGCCGTTGGTCATCAGCCACCACCAGTAGTCGTCCTGCTCGGTGCTGAAGATCAGCTTCGTGCCCTGGTACGACAGGCGCGCCTTCAGCACGTTGTTGGCCTCGTCCAGGCGCTGCTGGCGCTGCGGCACGTCGTTCACGCGCTTCAGGATGTTGAGCCAGTCGATCACCGCGCTGGTGGGCCACTGGTTCGGCGCGATGGTGATGCTGCCGACCATGCTGCCCTTGGCCTTGCCGTAGCGCGAGAGCGCTTCGAGCGCGGCGAGCTTGCGCACGTCGAGGTCCTTGCGCGGGCTCCAGAACTCGCGCGTGATGCGGCCTTCGACGAAGGCGATCAGGCCCGACTCCATCGGCGCGCGCACGTCGTCGGCGAGCGCGAAGGCGGGGTTGAGTTGGGCCGCTTCGTTCGTGGCCGCGAGCAGGTACGAGGTGAGGATGTCGCTGCCGCGATTGGCCTCGCCGTCGCGCGGCGGGAAGTAGTTGGCCAGGCCGTCGCTGTCCAGGTAGGTGGGCAGCTGGGCCAGCACGCCCTGCCACATCTTCGCGTCGCGCAGGCCGACCGACTTGCTGGTCTTTTGCTCGAGGCAGATGAAGGGGTAGTTGGCGAACCAGTCGCGCACGCCCGGCAGGCCTTCTGCCAGCTTGGGTTGCAGCGAGAGCTTCAGGCCGCCGCGGCCGGGCAGGGCGTCGGCGGGCGGTGCCACGTCGAGCGTGAAGGGGCCGTCGACCTGCACCAGCGTGCCCTGCTGCACCGTGAGCGGCACCGAGGGCACGATGCGCTGGCGCACTTTCAGCGCGTCGCGTGCGCCGCCGATGGTGTCCTTTGCCTCGATCTCCCAGATGATGGCTTCGGCGCGCGTCTGCGCCAGCTGCGCGGGAGCGGTCACGGTCCATGCCACTTCGCGCGCCTCGCCGGCCGGGATGTCGACCGTCTGCGGCTCCAGCGTTAGCAGGGTGGCGCGCGGCGTGGCCTCGACCTTCATCGGCTTCTGCGTGGTGTTGCGCAGCGTGACCTGGGCACGGAACTGGTCGTCCTCGCGCACCAGCGGCGGCAGGCCGCTGATGATCTGCAAGTCTTGCGTGGCCTGGATGCTGGCCTGCCCGGTACCGAACAGGTTGGCACCCGAGTCGGCCACGGCCACGATCTTGAAGGTGGTGAGCGCGTCGTTCAGCGGCACCGTCACCACGGCCTGGCCGTTGGCGTCGAGCACCACCTTCGGGTTCCACACGAGCAGGGTGTCGAGCAGTTCGCGCGTCTGGCCCTTGCCGCCGCCGCCGCCCGCGGGCACGGCCTTGCGGCCGTAGTGGCGCCGGCCGACGATTTCCATCTGCGCGGTGGAGGTGCTCACGCCCCAGCTGCGTCGCTGGAGCATCGCGTTCAGCAGGTTCCAGCTGTCGTTGGGCATCAGCTCGAGCAGGGCCTGGTCGACCGCTGCCAGCGCCACTTCGGCGCCGGCGGCCGGCTTGCCGTCGGGCAGCTTGGCGCTGATGGTGACCTGCGCCTTGCTGCGAATGGGGTAGCTGGGCTTGTCGCTGGTGACGGTCACGTCGAGCTGGTGGGCGCGCGTGCCGACGCGGATCTCGGCCATGCCGAGGCGGTAGGCGGGCTTGCTCAGGTCGACCATGGCGGTCGGCGCCACGTATTCCTTGCCTTCGTACCAGAAGGCCGTCCACCACTCGCGCGGCGACTTGAAGCCCCAGGTGAAGAAGCTGTACCAGGGCACCTCGCGCAGGCGGCCGCGCAGCGCGAGCACGCTCACGTAGGCGTTCGGGCCCCACTCGGGCTTCACTTCGAGCGTGACGGTCGGGTCCTTGCCGTCGAGCTTGACCACGTGCGTCTCGATGATGCCCTCGCGCTCCACCGCGACCAGCGCGGTCGCGAAGCGGAAGGGGCTGCGCACCTGGAACTTGGCGATCTCGCCGGGCTGGTAGCTCTTCTTCTCGGGCAGAACGTCGATGCGGTCGTTGTCCTCGCCGCCGAACCAGAGCTCGCCCTGCTTCGTCACGTAGACCGAGCTCACGGCGCGGGCGTCGCGGCCTTCGCCGTCGGTGGCGCTGGCGATGAGTTCGACCTCGCCGGCTTCCTTCAGCTCCGACTCGCACAGCAGCAGGCCGCGCGCGTCGCTCTTGCCGCTGCAGACGGTGCCGATGTCCTTGGTCTCGGTCTTGTTGTCGTAGGTGTAGAAGCCGCCCACCATGCGCTTGCGGCTGGTGGTGGTGATGCGCGCCACGGCGCGCACGTTGAGCGTCACGTTGGCCTGGGGCTTGCCCGACAGGTCTAGCGCGAGCGCCTGGAACTTCAGCTTCTGGGCCGTGGAGACCCAGCCTTCGGTCTTGATGCCGGCGATGACGGAGGCCGGCCACAGCGTCTGCGTGCTGCGGATGGTCTGCACCTCGCCGTTCGGGTCGGCATACGTGGCTTCGAGCAGCAGCTCGCGCGCGGCCTTCACCTTCGGCACCTTGTCGATGGTGACCTTGCCGGCGCCGTCCTTGTTCAGCGTGAGCGGCAGCTTGTCCGCGATCACGCGGGTGTCGTTCACGCTGTTGAGGTCTTCCTCGCCCGAGCCGGCCTCGGCCGCGGCGGTTACTGCGGTGGTCGCCTCGCTGCCGTCGCCCTGCGTGGAGCGCGGCGGGTTGAAGCTGAAGGCGTCGTAGTCGGAGAAGCTCAGGCTCTTGCCGCGCACCATGGCCGACACGCGCACCGGCAGGTTGGCCGCGCCGCCGCCGGAGACGTAGTTGATCTGCACGTCGGTGGGCACGCTGGTGGCCGCCACCAGCGGCTTCTTGTCGGTGGGCGCGATGCGGCCCTCGAGCACGGGCAGGCGGAACTCCTCGACGCGGAAGCTGCCGGTGGAGAAGCTGCGGCCGTAGCCGTCGTCGCCATCGCCTTCACCCTCTCCGTTGGCGTCCTTGCCGCCTGTGCGCAGCATCACCTCGTACACGCCGAGCTTGGCGGCCGGCGGAATGGCGAAGCTGTTCTCTGCGCTCAGGCCGCCGGTGGCGGTCTTGCGCCAGTTCAGCGGCTGCGTGAAGCGCTGGCCGCTGCCCACGTGGGTGATGACCAGCGTGTCGGGGCGGTTCTCGGGCAAGCCGAAGCCCTTGCTGGTCTGCGTGCGGATCAGGCTCTTCATCGACACCGTCTCGCCCGCGCGCAGCAGCGTGCGGTCGAAGATGGTGTGGGCGACGCGGTCGGCCTCGGCCTGCAGGCTGGTCGGCACGTTGAAGCGCCAGGGCTCGATGCCGCGCTGCCAGTCGCTCCAGGTGAAGGCGAGGTCTTCCACGCCCTTCTCGTCCTTGGCGCGGGCGCTGACGAACCATGCGCCGCTGTCGTATTCGTTCGGGCCGTTGCACGAGGGCGCCTGCGGCGAGATACCGCTGAGCATGACGACGCCGTTGGCGTCGGTGGTGCCGCTGGCCACGGCCTTGCCGTCGCAGCTCGATACGCGCACCTCGGCGCCGGCCACGACCTTGCCCTTGTCCAGCGTGGTGACCCAGGCCATCGAGTTCTCGCGGCCCAGCTTGAAGTGCACCGCCAGGTTGGTGGCCAGCGCGGTGGTGCGCACGTACATCGTGCGGCCTGCGTTGTAGCGCTCGTCGAGCAGGGCCTCGCCCAGCTTCTGCGAGGCGATCTCGAGCACGTGGAAGCCCGGCGTCAGCGGGATGCCGATGACTTCGAAGGGGCGCGGATCGCCCGAGTCGGCCTTGGGCATGTCGAGCGCCTTCACGCCGGGCTGGCCGGCCAGCAGCGACAGCATGCGGGTCTGCAGCGTGGTGCGGTCGTCCTTGTCGATGACCGGGGGCAGCGGGCCCTTCACGTCCTTGCGCGCCTGTTCGCGCGAGACGGTGAAGTTGTCGTAGCGGCGCACCTTGCGGAACCACGCGATGATTTCCGCGTCGGTCTTCGGGTTCATGTCGCTCACCTTGCCGGGCGTGAGGGCGTTCACCATCAGCTTCGGCTCCACGCGGCGCACGGTGACCGGCATCATGGCCGGGGTGTCGGGCTCGGCCAGGCGCTCGACCACGCCGAAGGGCGAGGCGGCGAACTTGGCCAGCGGCGGCATCGCGCCGGTGGCCACCTTCATCGGGAAGTTGCCGGGCGTGGCCAGCGGGCGGCCCGAGGCGTCCTCGAACTTCGAGGGCAGCTCGATGCTGTATTGCGCGCTCTCGGCCAGCGGCGGCTCGAAGCTCACGCTGTTGACCACGTCGTCGTCGCTCTGCGAACCGCCCTCGTTGTCGAGCTTGGCCTTGATGGTCTTGTCGCCCTTGAGCTGGATCTGCGAGGCCAGCTTGCGCGTGACGGGCGCGTTGAACTGCAGCTGCATCGGGCGCAGCGGCAGGCAGGCGGCCTGCGCGTTCTCGCGCTCGCAGGTGAAGGAGGCGGCGAAGGGCTCGCGCACCTGGAACTCGAGCCGGCGTTCCACGTTGTTGGGCACGCCCGAGGGCGTGGCCACGCCCTTGCCGTAGACGATCTGCACCTTGGCGCCGGGCGTCAGCGTGCGGTTGCACTGCATCGTGATGAAGCGCAGCGGGTCTTTCTCGGCCGACTTCTCGCGGCCGAAGGCCTTGAGCAGGCCGGCGCGCTGCTCGCCGTCGAGCAGCTTGACGGGAATGCGCTCGCCCACGCCGTCGGCCGTGCACCAGACGTTCTGGCGCACGCTCTCCAGCGTGGCCGCTCCGTTGAGCTCCAGCATGAACATCTGCTGCTCGTCGATGCGGCTGTAGTTGCCCGGCATGTAGTTGCGCACGAACGGACCGCCGGTGTTGAACTGGTAGCGCTCGGGGCCGGTCAGCTCGCCGCTGGCGGGCTTGAAGGTCGGAATGCGGGTGACCGTGCAGCGCACGCCGGGCGGCAGGTCGTTCTCGAAGTCGTAGACCCAGGCCTTGGCGTCGGTCCAGCGGCCGGTGCCCTTGGCTGCCTGGGCGTCGTTGCAGCTCACCGTGAGCGGAGCGGGGGCCTTGGGGTCGCCGAAGTTGACGGCGGGCTGGTCGAACTTGGCGACCACCTGGCGAACGCGCGCCACTTCACCCTGTGGCGAGAGGCTGACGATCTGGAGGGCATGGCCCGCGCCGGACGCAAGAACGCCGCCGGCAAGGAGCAATGTTGGAAGGAAACGATTCACTTTTTTGTATCTCCACCTGAGAGGCAGCGCGCAGCGTAGCCGATTTGCACGACGGTTCGGGAGTGCCAACAGTCATAGGCCGTTGGCCCGGCCGCCGGGCGCGGCGGGCTTTACACAGCTCTTCTTACAATCGACGCCGTCGTGCGTGCGCCGCGCGGACCGCAATCAAGACCTCGCCGCCGACCGATGAAACGCTACTGGGAAATAGACGCCTTGCGCGGGCTGATGCTCGTGCTGATGACCGTCACCCACCTGCCGACCCGGTTGACCGACCCGCTGGGCCAGCCCTTCGGCTTCGTCTCGGCCGCCGAGGGCTTCGTTCTGCTCTCCGCCTTCGTCGCCGGGCTGGTGTACAGCCGCATCGGCCACGTGCGCGGCGTCGACTCGATGCGCCAGGCGTTCTGGCGTCGCGTGCTGAAGGTCTACCTGGCCCAGGCGGCGACCCTGCTTTTCCTGTTCACCGTGATCACCGCGGTGGGCCTGCACATCGACCAGCCGGCGGTGAAGAACCTGGTGTCGTATTACCTGGCGGAGCCGCGCGAGGGCTTCATCTACGGGCTGCTGCTCATCTACGAGCCGGCGCTGCTCGACATCCTGCCGATGTACATCTTTTTCATGCTCATGAGCCCCTGGGTGCTGGCTTTCGCCATGCGCCACGGCTGGACCTGGGTGATGGCGGCGAGCGCCACCGTGTGGGCGGCGGCTCAGTTCGGCATCAGCGAATGGGTCTACGGGCTGGCGGTGCGCTATCTCGGCGTGCCGGTGCCGTTCCACGAGATGGGCGCGTTCAACACCTACGCCTGGCAGTTCCTGTGGTTCGCGGGGCTGTGCATCGGGGCGACCCGCAACGACCCCGACGCGCGGTCGCTGCGCTTTCCGGCATGGCTTGTGGCGCTGGCCGCGGGCATCGCGCTGTACGGCTTCTACTGGCGCCACACCGGCATCAACGGGCAGGCGCCGTTCGGCGGCGACGTGGAGCTGAACCTGCTGTTCGACAAATGGCAGCTCGGCCCGCTGCGCCTGGTCAATCTGGTGGCGCTGGGCATCCTGGCGGTGCGCTTCGGGCCCTGGCTGATGCGCCGCATTCCGCGGCTGCGCTGGCTGGAGGCGATGGGATCGGCCTCGCTGCCGGTGTTCTGCGCGCACCTCGTCGCGGTGCTGCTGGTGCTGGCCTTCTACGGCGACAGCCAGACGGCGCGGCCCTGGTGGGGTGACGGCCTGCTGCTGGCGGTGGTGTTCTCGGGGATGTACTTCGTGGCGCGCTTCACGCGCGGCGCCGACGTTCCGCCGCCGGCGGACGACGTGCCGTCCGAGCCCGCGCCGGCCTGATCGGACTCGTCAGGATCAGGGCAGGCCGGCCGTCGGCGTTGCCGGAGGGGCCGGCAGGTGCGGCGCGATCACCGACTGCCACAGCCGGTAGCCTTCGTCGGTCATGTGCAGCCTGTCGCCCCGGAAGAGCTCCGGCCGCGGACGCCCGTCGGCGCCCAGCATCGGCGTGTAGATGTCGATGAACTCGCTGTTGGGCAGCAGGTTCAGGTAGGCCGCGACGACGTGATTGGTCTCCCGGATCTGCGGCATCAGCTGCTCGCGCGAAGGGCTGGGCTTGACCGAGATGAAGCTGATGCGCGTGTCGGGCAGCTCGGCGCGCACCGCGTTGGCGAAGCGCGCGAAGCTGTCGAGCACCTGCAGCGGCGTGCGGCCCTCGGCCAGGTCGTTGTCGCCCGCGTAGACCATCACCTGGCGCGGCTTGTAGCGCACCACCAGGTCGCGCGCGAACAGGGCGCAGTCGGCCAGCGTGGAGCCGCCGAAGCCGCGGTTGACCACGCCGCCGGGCACGCGCGCGAAGTCCTGCTGCAGCCGACTCCACATGCGCACCGTGGAGCTGCCCACGAACACCACGCCGCCGGGCGCCGGAAAGCGCTCCTGGTCGGCCCGGGCGAAGGCCGCGAGCTCGTTGTGCCAGCGATCCTTGGCGGCCAGGTAGTCGCGCGCGGCCGCTGCCTCGGCGGCGGCCGTCTCGGATTCCTGGGGAAAGAAGGAAGACTGGGCATTCGCGGTCAGCGCCGCGGTCAGCAGTGCGACCGCGGCGAGCGCGGTTTTCATCGGATGCATCGGAAGGACGGAAAAGAAGGGCTGAAGGCGGCGGGAAGGCGGCGGTTGGGCGGATTTTCCCTCACGACGCTCCAGCGGCCGCGACCGTTGACAGCCGGGCCTCGCCTAGAGTGTTTTCTCGATGAGCGCGCCCTTGAACAGGATCGGCCCCTTCGGCCCGCTGCCCGGCGGCACGCCGCCCTTGGCCTCGAGCGAGATCGCCAGGGCAGGCACGGCCACGTCGGAGGCCGACGCCGCCAGCCGCAGGCCCGGCGCGTTGCCGAGCACGCCCAGCGAACGCGGCGCGCCGCCCGGGGGCAGGGCCCAGAGCTGCAGCGACTTGTCGTCGCCTTCTCGGTAGCCGCCCACGCGCTGCAGCACCAGCTGCTTCTTCTTCGGATCGAAGGTCACGAGCATCGAGGCCGCGTCCTTGTCGTCGCTGAGCACGGCCACGTATTGCACCGCCGGGGCGTTCTGCAGCTGGTCGCGCAGATTCAGGCCGACCGTCACGGCCAGCACGGTGGCCAGCGCGCCGGCGGCGGTGGCGGTGCGCCACAGCGCGAGGCTGCGCAGCCAGCCGCCCGGACGGGACTCGCCGGCGGCCCGTGCCGCCTCGCGCTGGCGTTCCAGCGCGAGCGCCGACTGCTCGGCGTCGATCATGTTGCGGATGCGGGTCCACACGGCCGGATCGGGCGTGACCGAGGGCTGCAGCTCGGTCATGCTCGCGAGCCGGCCCTGCCAGACCAGCGCGGCGGCACGCACCGGCGCCTGTTCGCGCGCCAGGGCCTCGAAGCGGCGGCGGGCGCCGCCGCGCAGGGTGCCGAGCGCATGGCTCGCGGCCAGCAGTTCGAGCAGTTCGGGATGTGCGATGAGATTCATGATGGGGAAACCGCCTTCTTCGTCGTCACCGCTCTCACGCAAAGCGCCCCATGCAGACGCGCAGCTTCTCCAGCCCGCGCCGTATCCACGTCTTGACCGTGCCCAGCGGCAGCTTGAGCTGCTCGGCCAGCTCGCCGTGGCTCATGTCGCGCAGGTAGGCCAGGCTGACCACCTCGCGCTGGCGGCCCTCGAGCTGGCTCAGGCACTGGTGCAGCGCCCAGGCCTGCTCGCTGGCATCGGCACTGGCGGCCGGGTCGGGCGCGTCCGATTCGAGCTGGTCGGCCATCTGCTCGTCGAATTCCTGCGTGAGCTGGGCGCGGTCGGCGGTGCGGCGGCGCAGCAGGTCGAGTGCCCGGCTGCGCACGATGAGCCCGAGCCAGGCCAGCGGCGGGCTCAGCGAGGCGCGGTAGTCGCCGGCCACCCGCCAGACGGTCAGGAAGCTTTCCTGCAGCACGTCTTCGGCCCATTCGCGCTGCCGGACGACGCGCATCGCCAGGCCCATCAGGCGGGGCGAGGTGCGGTCGTACAGCAGGCGCAAGGCGGCTTCGTCGCGATGGCCGATCCGGTCGATCAGCGCCATCAATTCGGCGTCGGGGCTGGGTGCTGGCATCCGCGGATTGTGGGGCATCGATGCGCATGCCCGGTATACGGGGCGGCCCGCCCGCCGGATTCAATGCATCGCTCGAATGAAGTCTTTTGGAAACATTTGTGAACGTATACTGCCGCGCATAAAACGAGGGGCCGCGCACCGCGCGGACGGGAAGAATGAAGCAAATTGCGATCGCGATCGTGCTCTGCGTGGGGGCGTGGTACTTCTTTGTCGGCGGGCGCAAGCTCGACGAGCCGATGGTCCACGACTACTACCGCAAGGAGGCGCGCGCCATTTCCGACCGCGACGCCGACAAGCTGTGCAAGCAGCTCGCCCGCAACGCCGTCATCGAGAGCAAGACGACCATGATGGGGCGCACCGAGGAGGCTTCGCACAACCGCGAAGAAGCCTGCGAGGCGCAGCGCAAGACCTTCGAGACCCTGCGCATGGTGGGCGACCGCATGGGCGCGGTCCTTTCCTTCGACTACGACTACCACATCGACTCCGTCGAAGTGGCGCCCGACCGCAAGAGCGCCGTCGTCAAGGGCACCAGCGTGCTTCAGATGGGCGACTCGGCCTTCCAGGTGAAGACCAGCTTCACCCAGCGCCTGGAGCGCGAACTCGGCCAGATGCGGCTGGTGCACGCGCAGGAGGCCTCCGTCGTCCGCCTGGGCGGGCGCGGCGCCATGAGCCAGAGCGAGTTCTTCCGCAAGTAGGAAGAAGAGCAGGAAAGCACAAGAAAAGAGACTGGGGAGCCGACATGATCGCCACCAAGGATGCGCTGCCGCCGCCACCGCCGTTCTGGCACCGCCTGAACAGCTTCTTCGCATTTCCGTTCCAGATGCGGCCGTTCGCCTACGGCCTGCTGCTGTCCTTCTGCAGCCTGCTCTTCGACGCGATCTTCTTCCTGCCCCAGGGGCTGGCCCTGTTCGTCATCGAGGTCGGCATCATGCTGGCGGCCAGCCGCTACGGCTTCAAGATCATCGCGCTGGGCGCGCGCGGCATCCGCGACTCGGCCGACTTCGGCCGCGAGTCCAGCGACGACTGGACCTACATGCCCTGGAAGCTGTTCGCCATCTCGCTGGTGCAGGCCTTCCTGATCGGTTGGCTCGCCTGGTACGCGCCCATCCTGGGCACGGTGGGGCTCTTCGTCATGTCCTTCACCTTCCCGGCGGCGGTGATCGTGCTGGTGCAGTCGGCCAGCTTCTTCCAGGCGATGAACCCCGGCCACGTGATGGACGCGATGCGCACCATCGGCTGGCCGTATGCGCTGCTGTGCTTCTTCCTGTTCCTGCTGAGCACCGGCGCGCAGGTGGCGCTGGCGATGGTGCTGCCGATGTTCGACGGGCGCATCGTGCTGCCGATCATCAACTTCGCCTTCATCTACTTCGGCTGGGTGATGGCCAGCCTGCTGGGCTACGTGATGTTCCAGCACCACGACGCCTTCGGCTTCGACGCGGTGCCGGGCAGCGAGCTGCCCGACGGCGCGCCGGTCGACCGCCGCACGCCCGCGCAGATCGAGGCGCAGCGCATCGACGCGGAAGTGGCGCAGCTGGTCACCGAAGGCGACCTCGCCGCCGCGCTGGGCACAGCCTACGAGGCGCAGCGCACGGCCGACGCCAACGACCTCGCCGCGCAGCGCCGCTACCACCGCGTGCTGGCGCTGATGCCCGAGAAGAAGGACACCATGCTCGACCAGGCGAAGCGCTTCATACCGCTGCTGATGCGCCGCGACCTGGCTTCGGAGGCGCTGAAGGTCTTCAAGGCCTGCAAGGAGCGCGACAAGGCCTTCGCGCTCGACGACCCGGCCATGGTCATCGCGATGGCGCGCGCCGAATGGCGCAACGGCGACGCGCACGCCACGCTGGCGCTGCTGTCGGGTTTCGACAAGCGCTTCCGCGGGCACGAGGCCATTCCGCAGGCCTACGAGCTGGCCGCGCGCGCGCTGGTGCAGGGGCTTGGCCGCGCCGACATGGCCCAGCCCATCCTGACGACGATGGAAGCGCGCTACCCCGACAGCGAGCAGACGCAGGAAGTGCGCTGGCTGCTGCGGCCGGCGGCGCCGCCGGCCCAGACCGCCTGAGGAGCCGGCGGGTCAGCCCGTCAGGCCGAATTCTTCCCTGCGATCGAAGAGGAACACGCCTTCCTCGCTCCACCCAGCCGACCAGCCGCCTCGCCAGAGTCGGTACTCGGCTTCGGTAGCGTCAGGCGCACCGGGCTGCGCGCACAGCGGCCAGCAGATCCAGTGGGCCACCGCGTAGGAGGCCGCCAGGCGGTAGAGCGGCTCCGACAGGAAGAAGTACGCGTCCTTGCCGGCTTCGCCGGTTTCCCGCAGGGCCATGTCGTGCAGGGCGTCGTGGAGCTCGATGAAGGGGCTGTCGGCCTTGGAGAAGGCGTCGTGCAGCGAAACCTTGCCTGTGTCGAGCACGGCCACGGCGGCATCGGGCTCGGGTGACTCGATGCCGAGCCGCCGCAGCAGCTTCAGCCCGTCGCGCAGGATGCGGGTGGCTTCATCGGCATCGATGGCCGAGGGCGGGGCGGAGCGGTGCGCGTCGATTCTCGCGAGCATTCCCGCGGCATTCGGAAAGACCGAGAAAGCCCGCGCACGGGCCTCGGCGGGCAGGTCCCAGAGTTCGAACTGCAGCCTGAAATCGGTGTCGATGTCGTCGGGCAGGGGCTCTCCGGGCGGGCCGTCGGGGCCCAGCGCCGCGTCGAAAACTTCGTGCCAGTGGCGCTGCCACTTCCGTTGTTCGGGCGAAAGCATTTCCTCAGGCCTTCTGCAGCGCGCGCGTCACCATGTCGTTCGGCGCGAGGCGCAGCAGCTCGGGCAGCAGATGGAGCGCCTTGTCGCGCAGGCCCGCGTGCAGCAGGCCGTTGGCGCAGGTCGAGAGCGTGTCGGCCAGCTCGGGGTGGTCGGGCGCGGTCTTCAGCAGGATGCGGCACAGCCGGTCGGCGTCGTCGAACTGGCGGATGCGGGCGAAGCGGCGCGCGAGGCGGGCCATGTCCTCGGGCTTGAGCCGCACGCCGGGCCGGGCCTGGTCGAGGTAGGTCTGGAAGCTGGCGTGCTGCAGCGCCAGCGTGTCGGGGTCGGTGGCGGGCAGGCGGAAGATGCGGCGCGCGGCCTGGTGGAAGTCGTCGCTCGCGGGCTGCAGGCGCGCGGTGTTGAACCAGGCGCGCAGGGTGTCGGCGTCGTTGGGGCGCAGCGCGGCGGCGGCGCGCCACTCGGCGCAGGCACGGTCGAACTTCATCGCGGCGCCGTATTTGCGGGCGGCGGCCACGTGCTCGTCGAAGCCGCCGTCGTCGTTCGCCATCTCCGACTTGACGGTCTCGGGCGTCTTCACCCGGCCCAGCAGCATGGCGCCGGCCATCAGCGCCGCGCCCGTCAGCAGGCCGCCGAGGTGGGCCATGTAGGCGATGCCCTTGCCGCCCAGCCAGTGCTGCATCAGCTCGTTGGCGATCCAGGCCGGCAGCAGCAGCAGGGCCGGCGCGGAGACGTAGTTGAAATAGAAGAGCAGCTGGTAGAAGAAGCGGATGCGTCGCAGGCGGTACATCACCGCGTACATGCCCATCAGCGCCGAGACCGCGCCCGAGGCGCCCAGCCCGTAGGTGCCCCCGGCATAGGCCCAGCCGGCCAGCACCGAGGCGCCGACGGCGCCCAGCAGGTAGAAGGCCAGGTAGGTGCCGCGGCCCAGTGCCAGCTCGACCGAGAAGCCGAACAGGAAGAGGAACAGCATGTTGCCCAGCAGGTGGCCGGTGCTGCCGTGAAGGAAGGCATTGGTGATCCAGGTCCAGGGCCTGAACTCGGCGTCCGTCGCGTAGCTCTGCGCCCAGCGCTCGGTGAAGGGCGTGGGCAGCATCGCCTCGTACTGCTGGCGGGCGCGCTTCCAGTCGCCGTACTGCGGATTGGCGGGCGTGATGACCTCGTCGGCACGCAGCTTCTGCAGGAACTTGCGTTCGCTCTGCAGGCCCTCGAGAAGCTGCGGATAGGCCTCTTCGTGCCGCAGCATGCGGCGGGCCAGCTTGCCGCGCTTGGGGTCGGTCTTCTCGAGCCACTCGACGAAGGGCGGCAGTTCCAGGGCGGGCAGCGCGCTCTTCACGTAGAAGGCCGCGGCGCGTTCCTGCCCCTTCTCCTCGCTGCTCTGCGGTCCCCAGAACACGATCATGTTCACGAGGATCAGCAGCACCGTCATCCACGGCGGATTGCGCCAGCTCGGTTTGTTCTCGAGCGGGATGGCGTAGAACACGGTGCGGCTGCCGCTGTTGCCGCCGCGCTCAGCCGAGGCGTGCGCGGTGACGCGCCACTTGCGCCTTCACCTGGGCCGGAGCGGTGCCGCCCAGGACGTTGCGCGCATTCAGCGAGCCGCGCAGGCTCAGAACGTCGTACACGTCCTTCTCGATGTTCGGGTTGAACTGCTGCAGCACGGCCAGCGGCAGCTCGGACAGGTCCACCTGGTGCGAGGTGGCGGCCTTCACGGCGTGCGCCACGGTCTCGTGCGCGTCGCGGAAGGGCAGGCCCTTCTTCACCAGGTAGTCGGCGAGGTCGGTGGCGGTGGCATAGCCGCGCAGCGCGGCGGCTTCCATGGCCTCGGGCTTCACGGTGATGCCGCCGATCATCTCGGCGAAGATGCGCAGGGTGTCCTTGAGCGTGTCGACGGTGTCGAACAGTGGCTCCTTGTCTTCCTGGTTGTCCTTGTTGTAGGCCAGCGGCTGGCCCTTCATGAGCGTGACGAGCGCCATCAGGTGGCCGACCACGCGGCCGGTCTTGCCGCGCGCCAGCTCGGGCACGTCGGGGTTCTTCTTCTGCGGCATGATCGACGAGCCGGTGGTGAAGCGGTCGGCGATCTGGATGAAGCCGAAGTTCTGGCTCATCCAGAGGATGAGCTCCTCGCTCATGCGGCTCACGTGCACCATGCACAGGCTGGCGGCGGCGGTGAACTCGATGGCGAAGTCGCGGTCACTCACGGCGTCCAGGCTGTTCTGGCAGACGCCGTCCATGTTCAACGTCTTCGCGACCAGCTCGCGGTCGAGCGGGTAGCTGGTGCCGGCCAGCGCGGCGGCGCCCAGCGGCAGGCGGTTCACGCGCCTGCGGATCTCGCTCATGCGCTCGGCGTCGCGGCTGAACATCTCGACGTAGGCCAGCATGTGGTGGCCGAAGCTCACCGGCTGCGCCACCTGCAGGTGGGTGAAGCCCGGCAGGATCACGTCGACGTTCTTCTCGGCGATGTTCACCAGCTCCTTCTGCAGCTCGACCAGCAGGTCGCCGATCAGATCGATCTCGCCGCGCAGCCACAGGCGCACGTCGGTGGCGACCTGGTCGTTGCGGCTGCGGCCGGTGTGCAGGCGCTTGCCGGCGTCGCCGACCAGCTGGGTCAGGCGGGCCTCGATGTTCAGGTGCACGTCCTCGAGGTCGAGCTTCCACTCGAAGGCGCCGGATTCGATCTCGGAGCGGATCTGCGCCATCCCGCGTTCGATGGCGGCGTGGTCCTGCACGCTGATGATGCCCTGTGCGGCCAGCATGCCGGCATGCGCCAGCGAGCCCTGGATGTCGGCCTGCCACAGGCGCTTGTCGAAGAAGACGCTGGAGGTGTAGCGCTTCACGAGGTCGCTCATCGGTTCGGAGAAAAGGGCCGACCAGGCTTCGGATTTCTTGTCGAGTTGGTTTTGGGTCATGGGAGCCGTCCTGGAGGCAATAATGGGTTGGTTACCCGATGGATCAGATGTCTGCGATGCGCAACCCGGCGATTTTATCGGCCAGCTCTTCCCCCACGCCCCCGCCGTCGTCGGAAAGGGCGCGCGCGGCCGTGTCCTCCGCGCGCGGCGACCCGTCCATCTTCGACGCCTGCCAGATCGGCGTGGTGCTGCGCACGGTGGTGTTCGTCGAGGCGGTAGTGGCCATCGCCGCTCTTTTCGTGGTCTCCACGCCCGGCGAATGGCTGGTGCAGACGGCCACCATCACCGGCGGGGCGCTGCCCGCCACGCTCCTGTGGCTGGTGAGCGCCTGCGGCCTGAAGAAGCCGCTGCGGCGGCTGCCGAAGCACTGGCAGTACACGGCCGGCGCGCTGCTCGGCTCCCTGTCGGCAATCTACGGCTGCGGCCTGCTGCGCCTGACGGGCGTGCTGGCCAGCGCGCCGTGGCTGGCCAGCGCCCTGGCCGGCGCCCTGTTCGCGGGGCTCGTGATGGCCGCGATGGTGCTGCGCGCCCGGGGCCAGACGCCGGCCGCCACCACGGCGCGGTTGGAGGAACTGCAGTCGCGCATCCGCCCGCACTTTCTTTTCAACACCCTCAACAGCGCCATCGCCCTGGTGCGCGAGGAGCCGGCCAAGGCCGAGACCATGCTCGAAGACCTGGCCGAGCTGTTCCGCCAGGCGCTGGCCGACCCCGGCGAATCGGGCACGCTGGCCGACGAGATCGCGCTGGCCGAGCGCTACCTGGCCATCGAGCAGGTGCGCTTCGGCGACCGGCTGCGCATCCGCTGGGACCTCGATGCCGCCGCCAGCAATGCACGGCTGCCGCCGCTGCTGCTGCAGCCGCTGGTCGAGAACGCCATCAAGCACGGCGTGGAGCCCAGCCCCGAAGGCGCCAAGCTGCGCATCCGCACCGAGCGGCGCGGCAGCATGGTGGTGATCGAGGTGGTCAACAGCCTTCCGCCGCTGCGCTGGGCCGACGAGCCGCTGCCGCGCGGCCACGGCATCGCGCTGGCCAACGTGCGCGACCGCCTGCGGCTGCTGCACGACATGCAGATGCAGTTCAGCGCGGGCATGGATCAGAAAAGCTACCGGGTGCGCATTGCGATACCCGCCGAATCACCATGACGGACCAGGCTCGCCCCCAGGCTTCGCGCACTTCGTGTCGCTGCGCCTTCCCCCTACCGGGGGCAACACCTGCGGCCCGGCAAAGCCGGTTCCGCGGTGTTCCCCGAAAAGGCGCATGCCGAGTTAGTTGAATTCCGGTTGAGAAAAAAGAACCCGTATGACCCTGAGGACACTCATCGTTGACGACGAAGCCCTGGCGCGCTCCCGCATGCGCACGCTGCTGCGCGATTGCACCTCGCCCCCAGCCGAAGTGGTGGCCGAGGCCTCGCAGGGCGCCGAGGCGCTGCAGCAGCTGGGCAAGCTGGCGCTCGACCTGGTGCTGCTCGACGTGCACATGCCCGGCATCGACGGCATCGAGGTGGCGCGCGAGCTGCGCGCCCGCTCCGACGCCCCGGCCGTGGTGTTCGTGACCGCGCACGCGGCGCATGCGGTAACGGCCTTCGACCTCGAAGCGGTCGACTACCTCACCAAGCCCGTGCGCGCCGAGCGCCTGCAGCAGGCGCTGCAGAAGGCCGAACGCTTCCTGAAGGAGCGCCGAGCGCTGCAGGCCGAGGCCGTGCCCGAGACGGTGCTGATCCAGGACCGGGGCCGTGCCGAGCGGGTGCCGCTGTCGGAGGTGCTCTACCTCAAGTCCGAATACAAATACCTCACGGTGCGCACTGCCACGCGCAGCCACATCCTCGACGGCTCGCTCAACGAGTTCGAGGAGCGCTATCCGCACCGCTTCCTGCGCGTGCACCGCAACGCGCTGGTGGCGCGCTCGGCGATCCGCGCGCTGGAGAAATACGACGACGGCGAGGACGCCGAGGGCTGGGCCCTGCGGCTCGACGCCATTCCCGAGCCGGTGGCCGTGTCGCGCCGCCAGCTGGCGGCCGTGCGCGAGGTGCTGAAGGAATCGCGATGAGCGACGACAAGCCCGCGCCCACTCAAGCCCCGCCGCCGGAGCAGGCGGCCGAGGAGCCGCAGCCGCATCCGGTCGCGGCCGAATCCGAGCCCGCGCCGGCGTCCGTTCCCGAGGAGCCGCCCGAGCCCGAACCGGAGCCGCCCGCGCCGACGCGCGAGCGCCTGCTGCTGCACATGCCCGTCGACGTGCGCAGCGCCTCGCTGGTGGTGCTCGCGGTGCTGGCCAGCGTGTTCGCGCTGCAATGGGGGCAGGCCGTCTTCATCCCGCTGATGCTGAGCCTGCTGCTGACCTATGCGCTGTCGCCGCTGGTGGACCTGCTCCATCGCTGGAAGCTGCCGCGCTGGATCGGCGCGGCGCTGATTCTTTCTGGGCTGTTCGGCGGCCTGGGGTGGACCGGCTATTCGCTCTCCGGCAGCGCCACGCAGCTGCTCGATTCGCTGCCGGTGGCCGCGCAGAAACTGGGCCAGGCCATGCGCCGAGACAAGGGCGCCAGCGCCACGCCGCTGGACAACGTGCAGCAGGCGGCGGCGCAGCTCGAGAAGGCGGCCGAGGAGAACTCGGCCCGCGTCGCATCGCGCAAGGGAGTAGCGCGCGTCATCATCGAGCGTCCGAGCTTCAACGTGCGCGACTACCTGCTCAGCGGCACCGTCGGGCTGCTGAGCGCGATGGGGCAGCTCACGCTGGTGGCTTTCCTCACGTATTTCGCGCTGTGCTCGGGCGACACCTTCAGGCGCAAGCTCATCAAGATCACCGGCTCCAGCCTGCAGCGCAAGAAGGTGACGGTGCACGTGCTCGACGACATCACGCGCAACATCGAGCGCTACCTGCTGGTGCAGATCCTGGTGAGCGCCGTCGTCGGCGTGACGACCGGCCTTGCGTTCTGGGCCATCGGCATGGAGAACGCGGCCGTCTGGGGAATCATCGCGGCCGTGACCAACCTCATTCCCTACATCGGCTCGGTGATCGTGCTGGCGGCAGCGGGGCTGGTGGCCTTCCTGCAGTTCAACAGCCTGCAGATGGGCATCGTGGTGGCCGGCATCTCGCTGGGCATTCACACGATAGTGGGCAACCTGCTGATGCCCTGGCTCACCAGCCGCACCAGCCGCATGAACCCGGTGGCGGTGTTCGTGGGCGTGATCTTCTGGGGCTGGCTCTGGGGTATCTGGGGGCTGCTGCTGGGCATTCCGATCACGATGGTGATCAAGTCGATCTGCGACCGGGTGGAAGACCTGCAGCCGATCGGGGAACTGCTGGGCGAGTAGGGCGCCTGCCTCGCCGGTCCTGGCCATGGGCTCGGATCGGCAAGGACATTAACAAAGGGTGTCTTTTCGGTCGATACGATATTGGGATTCGATTCTCAATAACCGTATGACCGAATCCCCGAACATTCCCTTGCCGCCTCGCGCAGACTCACGCGGCCGGCTGCTTTCCATCGACGCGCTGCGCGGCCTCGTGATCCTGTTCATGCTGCTGGACCACGTACGCGAGACCTTCTACCTGCACCGTCAGGTGCCCGACCCGATGGTGGTGGCCGAGACACCGCCGGAGCTCTTCTTCAGCCGCCTGCTGGCTCACCTGTGCGCGCCGGTGTTCGTCTTTCTCACGGGGCTGTCGGCCTTCCTCTACGGCTCGAAGCATGCGGACGGCCGGGCGGCCGCGTCGTCGTTCCTGTGGAAGCGGGGGCTCTTCCTGGTCGTGCTCGAAGTCACGGTCATCAATTTCGCGTGGACCTTCCAGTTCCCGCCCGCCAAGGTGTTCCTGCAGGTGATCTGGGTGATCGGCCTGTCGATGCTGGCGCTGGCCGCGCTGGTTTGGCTGCCGCGCAGGGCGCTGTTCGCGCTGGGCGTCGTGCTCGTGGCGGGGCACAACCTGCTCGACGGCGTGCACTTTCCCGCAGGCCATGTGCTGCACGTGCCCTGGGCCGTGCTGCACGACAGGGGCTGGATCGAGGTGTCCGACGCGCTGCGCCTGCGCACCTCCTATCCGTTGCTGCCGTGGATCGGCGTGATCGCGCTGGGCTATGCCGCCGGCCCGTGGTTCCGCCAGGGCGCCGACGAGGCGCGGCGGCAGCGGCTGCTGCTCGCCTGGGGCCCGGCGCTGCTGGCCGGCTTCGTGCTGCTGCGGGCCGCGAACTTTTACGGCGACAGGCCGTGGGCGGCCGGCGACAGCGGCCTGGCCACCCTGATGTCCTTCCTCAACATCACCAAGTACCCGCCGTCGCTGCTCTTCATTGCACTGACCCTGGGAGTCGGCCTGTTGCTGTTGCGCGCCTTCGAGCGCAGGCAGGGAGCCGCCTGGCTCGCGCCGCTGGCCGTGTACGGCGCGGCGCCGATGTTCTTCTACGTGCTGCACCTCTACGTGCTCAAGTTCCTCTACCTTGGCGCGGAGGCCGTGTGGGGTGCCAACCAGGGCAAGTTCTTCGGCTTCGATGCCGTCTGGGCCGTGTGGCTCGCGGCCATCGTGCTGGCCTTCGCGCTGTATCCCGCGGTGCGCGCGTTCGCGGCGCTGAAGGCGCGGCGCCGCGACATCGCCTGGCTCAAGTACCTGTGAGCGCCGTCGAGACTCGGGTGCCGGCCGCGGGCCGGTTCTTCGGTGCGGCCTTGGCCATGCTGGGCGGCGCATCGATGGCGGGCGAGGCCGGCGGCTTCGTCGAGGACACGCGCTGGAGCCTGCTCCAGCGCAGCGTCTACGAGAACCGCACCTATCTGCATGGCGACCGTAGCAACGGCGGACGCAATGCCACGCTGCCGAGAGCACAACGCAGCGACTACGCGCGCGAATGGGGCTACGGCCTCATGGGCACGGTCGAATCCGGGTTCACGCCGGGCCCGGTCGGTTTCGGCGCCGACGCGCATGTCTCGCTAGCGCGCAACCTCGACGGCGACGATTTCCGTGTCGGCAAGATCCGCATGCTGCCGGTGGATGCCGCCGGCTACGCGCAGGAAGGCATCGCGCGCGGCGGCATCGCGCTGAAGGCGCGCGTTTCCTCCACCGTGCTGAAAGTGGGCGAGCAGCGCGTGAAGACGCCGATCTTCAGTTCGTCCGACACGCGCCTGCTGCCCGAGACCATGCGCGGCTGGCTCGTCACCAGCAACGAGTTCGACGGACTCACGCTGCAGGCCGGCCGCTTCACCGGCTCGACGGACCGCAACGCGCGCGGCACGAACAACCCGCTGGTCGTGAACTACCTCGATCCGAAGTCGCCTCGCGGCGACGCGTTCGACTTCGTCGGCGGAACCTGGAAGAGCACTCCCTCGCTCTCGCTCACGGCCTATCTCGGCCGCCTGAAGGACACCTGGCGCACCGGCTACATGGGCGCCCACTACACGGTGCCGCTCCACGAAGCGCAGAAGCGCGCGCTCTCCTTCGACCTGCAGCTCTATCGCAGCAGGGACACGGGCCGCGCGCTGGCGGGACCGGTCGACAACACCACGGCCAGCCTGATGAGCACCTACAGCCACGGTCCGCACCGCGTCGGCCTCGGCTGGCAGAAGGTGGCCGGCGACACCCCGTTCGACTACGTCACGCGCGGCGCCGTCTGGCTTGGCAATGCGGCGCAGCTTTCCGACTTCAACGCGCCGCACGAGCAGTCGTGGCAACTGCGCTACGAGGTCGACGCCGCGCATTGGGGCGTGCCGGGGCTCTCGCTGGGGGCTGCCTACATCCGCGGCAGCGGCATCGACGGCAGCCGCGTGCCGGCGCGCGGAGGCTATGCCTGGCTGGGCTACGGCGAGCACGGCAGGCACTGGGAGCGCGACCTTTGGCTGCGCTACACGGTCCGGCATGGCAGCGCGAAGGGGCTGGCCTTCCTGCTGCGCTACGGCGAGCACCGCAACAACAAGGCGCAGGCCGAACTCAATGCGCGGCAGATCCGCGTGGCCATGGAGTACCCGCTGGGCAACTGAGGGGGCGGGCGGCGCGGCTTCGTCAGCGCGCGGCCTTGGCTGGCAGCTTCTTCACGAAGGTCGCGTCCGGGTCGAGCTGCTTGCCGTCGCGCGTGCGCAGCTCGATCTTCGGCACCGGCTTGCCGCTGTCGCGCTCGAGCAGCACCGAATGCGGCTCGCCCCTGGCGTACAGGTGCGCCTCGCCCCAGTGCCGCAGGCCCACCACCACCGGGAACAGCCCCTTGCCCTTGGCCGTCAGCACGTACTCCTGATAGGCCGATCCGTCGGAGGCGGGCACGAGCTCCAGCACGCCTTCCTGCACCAGGTTCTTCAGCCGGTCCGACAGGATGTTTTTGGCGACGCCCAGGCTCTGCTGGAACTCGCCAAAACGCTTCATGCCGTCGAAGGCATCGCGGATCACGAGCAGCGACCACTGGTCGCCGACGATGTCGAGCGCGCGTGCCATGGGGCATGTGTCGGCCTTGAGGCTTTTTCGTTGAGCCATGAGGGGCTGTGTTCTTTCCGGATCGGGGTGGGTTCGGCAGCGGTTGCCGATGTCAGTTTTATTTTAAAACCCTGGACCGGGCGTGCGCTCAGCGGGCCGCCATGTGCGCACGGTGCAGCCGCGAGAAGCGCGCGATCATCAACGGCCCGAGCAGCGCGCCCAGCCCGGCGGAGCTCCATGCCGCCACCCACGCGTGCGTGCTGCCGAGGCCGAAGCGTATCTGCCCCCAGTCCAGCGCGAGGCCGAACACCCACGGGCTGAGCGCGCCCGCGCCGAAACCCATCACCGAGCGCACCGAGAAGGCCACGCCAAGCCGGTGCGGCGCCACCACGTCGGCCAGCGCGGTCGAATAGACCGACGAATCCGCGATGGCCAGCAGGTTGTAGACGGCGGCGGCCGCCGCCAGCAGCCACAGCGGCCAGCTCCACATCCAGCCGAAGGCGAAGGACATGCACAGGCTCGCGACGGTCGCGATCATCATCACCCGCGCGCGGCCGAGCCTGTCGGAAGCCGCGCCGCCCGCGATGCTGCCGAACACGCTGACCAGATGCGCCAGCGCCGCCAGCGCGATGCCCGCACCCTGCCACGATGCCGCCGTGCCCGAAGAGGCGACCAGATACGCCGGCAGCCATGCCCACAGGGCCATCAGCTCCCAGCAGTGGAAGGCGTAGGCCCAGTTGCCTGCCATGGCGGGCTTGTCGCGCACCGTGGCGGCCAGTGCGTGCAAGGTGCCTTCGCGCGCAGAGCCCGGCACGGGAGGCGAGGGCGGCCGCATGCGCCGCAGTGCCTGGATCGTCAGCAGCGCGCCTGCCACCGTGCAGCCGGCCGCCACCAGCAGGCCCAGCCGCCAGTGCTGCAGATGGCTGAAAGTCGCCACCACCGCGAGCGAGAGCGCATAGCCCATCGACGACGACCCGATGAAGAGCCCCATCGCGCGTCCGCGTACGGCGGGCTCGGTGTTGTGCGCCAGCAGCTGCAGCCCCGGCGTGTACGAGGCGCCCGCGCACAGCCCGGCCAGGCCGTAGAGCAGCATCGCCGAGAGATGGTCGCGTGCGAAGAGCGCGAAGGCGAGCGCCGCCGCAGCGCTCACTGCGCTGCCCGCGAAGAAGATGCGCTGCGGCCCGTAGCGGTCGGCCAGCAGGCCCACCGCGAAGAGCGAACTCATGTAGCCCACGTGCCAGGCGCTCTGGATCGAGCCGGCCTGCGCGGCCGTCATGTGCCAGTCGGCCATCGCGAACGGCAGCACGCCGGAGTAGGCGGTGACGATCATCGACTGCAGCAGCCGGCTCGCGCACAGCAGCGCCAGCCAGCCGCGCGCGGGGCCGGCGGTGTTGCCCGACATGACGACGGGCCTCAGCGCAGGGCGCGCTGCATCAGCACGGTGTCCACCCAGCGCCCGAACTTGAAGCCGATGTCGCTCAGCACGCCGACCTGCCGGAAGCCCAGGCTCTCGTGCAGCCGCAGCGAACCCGTGTTCGCGCTGTTGCCGACGCAGGCGACCATCTGGGTGAATCCGGCTTCGGTGCAGCGCCGGATCACCTCGCCCAGCAGCGCCTTGCCGATGCCGTGGCCGTGCATGCCCTGCGCGACGTAGACCGAGTCTTCCACCGAGTGCCGGTAGGCCGAGCGGGCGCGGTAGGCGGTGGCATAGGCATAGCCGGCGACCTCGCCGTCAAGCATCGCCACGAGGTAGGGCATGCCGCGCGCGATGGCGTCGGCGCGGCGCTGCTGCATCTGGTCGACGGAAGGCACTTCTTCCTCGAAGGAGCACAGGTCGTGCAGCACGTAGTGGCTGTAGATGGACTGCACGGCGGCCATGTGATGCGGCATGGCGTCGAGGATCTCGACCGTGGCGGAAGCGAGCGGAGCAGGGGAATGCGATGACATGGCCCCGATCTTGACGATGCACCATCGATAAGTGAAGCTTGGCCTGTCTATGCAAGGCATAAGGAAGACTTTGGATAAATCGCTGAATCTCGACCAACTCAGGTCCTTCGCGCTGGTGATCGAAACGGGCAGCTTCTCTGCCACCGCCGACAGGCTCGGCGTCTCGCAGCCGGCCGTGAGCCTGCAGATTCGCCAGCTCGAACGCCGCCTGTCGGTGCGCCTCGTCGAGCGCGTCGGCAAGCGCGCGCAGGCCACGCCAGCCGGCATGGAGTTGCTGCGCCACGCGCAGGGCATCGAGACCGCGGTGGAGAACGCCATCGACGCGCTCGCCGATCACGCCAGCGGCGTCGCGGGCCGCGTGCGGCTGGGCACGGGCGCGACGGCCTGCCTGCATTTCCTGCCGGCCGTGCTGCGCGGACTGCGCGAGCGCTTTCCCGAACTCGGCGTGGTGGTCAGCACCGGCAATACCGAGGACCAGGCGCGCAAGGTGGAAGAGAACAGCCTCGACCTCGCGCTGGTCACGCTCCCGGCGGCCGGGCGTTCGCTGACGGTGATGCCGGTGCTCGACGACGAGTTCGTGGCCATCGGGCGGACGGACCTCGAACCGCTGAAGGCCAGGGTGACGCCGGCCGACCTGGGCGCGCTGCCGCTGGTGTTGTTCGAGCCCGCGGCCAACACGCGCAAGCTGGTCGACCGCTGGTTCGCCGCAGAGGGACTGCATCCGCAGCCCGTGATGGAGCTGGGCAGCGTCGAGGCGATGAAGGAGATGGTGGCCGCGGGGCTGGGCTATGCCATCGTGCCGGGCATGTCGATGGTGGGGCGGGGCGCCCATCCCGAGCTGAAGACAAGCCGGCTGAATCCCCGCATGCACCGCACGCTGGCCGTCGTGATCCGGCGGGACAAGCCCGTCAACAAGGCCTTGCGCGTGGTGCTCGATGCGATCGTGGCTGCCGGGAAGAAGCCCGGCAGCCGATGAGATGACTGAACCGGTAGCTCCGCGTTATTCCGGAACCGCAGCGAGCGCTGCACCACCGCGTGCGCGGCCCAGCGTGCCGACGATCAGCGCCGCGATTAGCACCAGCACGCCGCTGAGCACCATCGCGCTGGAGATGCCGAAGTTGTCGACCGTCACGCCGCCGATCAGCGCGCCGGAGGCGATCGCCACCTGGAAGCCGCTCACCAGCAGGGCCTGTCCGGCCTCGGGCGCGTCGGGCACGGCTTCCATCATCCAGCCGGTGAGCGCCACCGGGATCAGGCCGAAGGCCACGCCCCAGATCACGACGACCACCGCGCCGGGCACGAAGCCGGAGCCGATCACCGTCGTCAGCAGCAGGGCGGTGGCGAGCATCAGCGCTGCCAGCAGGGTGGTGGCGCGCACGCTGCGAGCCACCAGGCTGCCGCCGAGGAAGGTGCCGATGAAGCCCACGGCGCCGTAGACCAGCAGCAGCGTCGAGACCGAGTTGGGCGCGAGGCCGAACACCTGCTGCAGCAGCGGCTTCAGGTAGGTGTAGGCCGCGAAGTGGCCGGCGATGAAGAACAGCACCGCGAGCAGGCCGACCTGCGCCATGCGGCGCGTGAGCGGCGTGAGCAGGTCGCGGGCGCCGATGGCGCGCACCGGCGGGATCGCGGGCAGCAACCACAGCTGCACCACCAGCACCGCGGCGGCGAGTGCGCCCGTCACGGCGAACGATGCGCGCCAGCCGAACAGCGTGCCCAGGAAGGAGCCGGCCGGCACGCCGAGCACCGTGGCGGCCGACACGCCGGCCAGCACGATCGACATGGCGCGCGCCTGCGAGGCATGCGGCACCAGCTGCGTGGCGGCAGCGGGCGCGAAGGTCCAGAAACCGCCCACGCACAGGCCGAGCAGCAGTCGGGCCACCAGCATGGTGGCGAAGTTGGGCGCGAAGGCCGCCAGCAGGTTCGAAGCGATCAGCAGCGTGGTGAGCGCGATCAGCACGGTGCGGCGGTCGAGCTTGCCCGAGGCCACGATGAGTGCCGGGCCCGCGAACGCGGCCAGCACGCCGGGCATGGTGACCATCAGGCCGGCCGTGCCGTCGGACACGTTGAGGCCGCGCGCGATGTCGGTGAGAAGGCCGATGGGCATGAACTCGGTCGAGACCATCGCGAAGGTGCCGACGGCGATGGAGCCGACGGCGAGCCATGCGGAGCGGGACGCAGGCGCCGGCGCGGAGGCCTGCACCGGTGCGCCGAGGTCGTCGATGCACGGGTTGCTGCTTGGGGAATTCATCATGATGGGAAACGGTCCTTGGAAGCACCGGAGGCGACGCGCACCGATGCCGTTGAAGAGGCATCGAAGTGTGCGAGCCGTCGCCTCCGTGACAAAGAGACCGGGGAGCAGTAGTCAGTTTCCCTGGGGCGAACAATCGGCCGTTTTGATGGCCATCGCCATCAGCGCGCCTCCCATCGCGCCCCTTATCGCCCCCTTATTGCGGTGCCGGTCGCGGCTGCAATATCCGCCCGTCGGCGACGAACGAATCGCCGATCAGCACACGAAAGGATTCACCGACCGGAAAGCGCGGCAGCGCGACGGCAGGCGACAGGAACTCGATCTCCAGCGTGGCGGGCTTGCCGCGCTCCAGCGCATCGCCCGGCGGCACGACCCAGCGCGCCGAGAAACCTTCCTTGTCGAGCACCAGCGCGCAGCGGTACTCGCCCGGCGTAACCGGAATGTCCTGCGAGGGCAGGGCCGGCTTGCGGAAGGTGATCTCGGCGAGCACGCTGGGCGTGAAGGCGCCCAGGTCGTCGAAGCCCGGCGGTGCCGGCGGAGGAGCCTGGCGCGGCCGCTTGCCGATGAGCCATGCGATGACGTTGCCGATGATCGGCACCCACAGCACCATCAGCAGCGTGGCGATGTCGCGCGTGGTCGAGCCGGGTGCCGCGTAGTGCCGCACGACCGCGCCGCCGACGGCCACGCACAGCAGCACAGCCACGATGAGCCTGCGCCTGGACTGGATCTTCGTGGTGCTCATGCCTTCGGCGGCGGCGCTTCGGGGAACGAGGGGATGGCCGTGGCGTGGTCGAGCCATGGCACTTCGTGCGAGGTCCAGATGTGCGTCGTGGGGCGCTGGCCCGGGTCGTCGTCGAGCGAGCCCAGGCGCAGGATCACCTGCGGCTGCGCCACCCATTCGGCCACGAGGTGCGTGCCGCAGCGGGTGCAGAAGTGGCGCAGCTTGCCGGGCGTCGACTCGAAGGAGCCGATGGCTTCCTCGCCGGCGGTCCAGCGGAAGTCGGCACGGTCGGCGCGCGCGGTCGTCGTGAAGGCCGCGCTGTGCGCCTTGCGGCAGGTCTTGCAATGGCAGTGGATGACGGGGCCGGCGAGGCGCGCGGCTTCGTACCGGACGGTGCCGCAGAGGCAGGAGCCTTTCATGGCTTTTCCTTTTTCGTTCGCGATGGGTGAGCGGGGCTGCGAGTCTATGCCCGCCGCAAGAAAGGACGGGCCCGTTCAGGGCCCGTCTTCACATCGCCGTGCGGTGCGTCGTCAGCCGGTGTTGCGCAGCCCCGCCGCCACCCCGTTGATCGAGATGTGGATGCCGCGCTGCAGCCGCTCGCCACCGTCGCCCGCACGGTAGCGCCGCATCAGCTCGACCTGCAGGTGGTGCAGCGGGTCGATGTACGGGAAGCGGTGGCGCACCGAGCGCTGCATCTCGGCATTGCCCTCGAGCCGCTGCTTCGCGCCGGTGATGAGCGAGAGCGCGTCCGAGGTGCGGTGCCATTCGGCATCGATCATCGAGAACACCTTCTGGCGCAGCTTGCGGTCGGTGACCAGCTCGGCGTAGCGCGAAGCCAGCGCGAGGTCGCTCTTGGCCAGCACCATGTCCATGTTCGACAGCAGCGTGCGGAAGAAGGGCCACTGCGCGTACATGCGCTGCAGCAGCGCCTGCCGTTCCTTCTTGCCCGCGGCATTGCCGGCGGCGGCCAGGAACTGCTCCACGCCCGAGCCGAAGCCGAACCAGCCCGGAATGGTGAGGCGGCACTGGCCCCAGCTGAAGCTCCACGGCACCGCGCGCAGGTCGTCGATCTTGTGGCTGGGGTTGCGCGAGGCGGGGCGCGAGCCGATGTTGAGCTCGGCGATCTCGCGGATCGGCGTGGAGCCGAAGAAGTAGTCGCCGAAGCCCGGTGTCTCGTAGACCAGCTTGCGGTACGCCGCCATGCTCGCGGCCGACAGCTCGCTCGCGGCCGAGAGGAAATTGGCGGGCGCCGACTTGCCCTGCGGCAGCAGCGTGGCCTCCAGCGTGGCGGCCACCAGCGTCTCGAGGTTGCGCCGGCCGATCTCGCGGTTGGCGTACTTCGAGCCGATGACTTCGCCCTGTTCGGTCAGTCGGATCTGCCCGCGCACCGTGCCCGGCGGCTGCGCCAGGATGGCCTGGTAGCTCGGACCGCCGCCGCGGCCCACCGTGCCGCCGCGGCCGTGGAACATGCGCAGGCGGATCGGCTTGGCCTTCTTCTTGTTCAGCTCGTCGAAAAGCGACACCAGCGCGATGCCCGCGCGGTACAGCTCCCAGTTGCTGGTGAAGATGCCGCCGTCCTTGTTGCTGTCGGAGTAGCCGAGCATCACGTCCTGCTCGGCACCCGAACGCTCGATGAGCGCCTGGATGTTCGGCAGCGCATAGAAGGCGCGCACGATGGGTGCGGCGTTGCGCAGGTCTTCGATGGTTTCGAACAGCGGCACCACGATCAGGTCGCAGGTGGCGTTGCTGTCCATCGCGCCGCGCAGCAGGCCCACCTCCTTCTGCAGCAGCAGGGCTTCGAGCAGGTCGCTCACCGTCTCGGTGTGGCTGATGATGTAGTGGCGGATGGCCGCCGCGCCATAGCGCGCACGCGCGGTGCGTGCGGCGGCGAAGATGGCCAGCTCGCTCTTCGCGAGCGGCGAGTAGTCGGCGTCGGGCACGCGCAGCGGGCGGGCGTCGTCGAGCAGCCTCAGCAGCAGCGTCTGCTTGGCCTCTTCGGCCAGCGATGCATACGAGGGCTCGATGCGCGCGGTAGCCAGCAGCTCGGCGATGACGGCCTCGTGCTTGTCGGAACTCTGGCGCAGGTCGACCGTGGCCAGATGGAAGCCGAACACCTCCACCGCACGAATCAGCGGCAAGAGGCGCGGCGCGGCGAGCACGCTGCCGTGCTTTTCCTCGAGCGACTCGGCCACCGTGCGCAGGTCCGCCAGGAACTCCTCGGCGTTGGCGTACGGGTTCTGCGGCGCGACGGCGTGGCGCGCGGCCTCGCCTCCGGTGAGCTCGCGCAGCGTTGCGGCAAGACGCGCGTACACGCCGGTGAGGGCGCGGCGATAGGGCTCGTCCTTGCGGTGCTCGTTGGTGTCGGGCGAGCGCTCGGCCAGCGCCTGCATCTCGACCGACACGTCGACCAGCGTGGCCGAGAGCGACAGTTCGCCGCCCAGGTAGTGCACCTCGGTGAGGTAGTGGCGCAGCGCCAGTTCGCACTGGCGGCTCAGGGCGTATTCGAGCGTCTGGGCCGTCACGTTGGGGTTGCCGTCGCGGTCGCCGCCGATCCACTGGCCCATGCGCAGGAAGGGCGCGACCGACGGCGCCTGGCCGCCTTGCGCCAGCGCCTTCTCGAGGTCGGCGTACACGCGCGGGATCTCGCGCAGGAAGGTGGCTTCGTAGTAGCTCAGCGCGTTCTCGATTTCGTCGGCCACGGTGAGCTTGGAGAAGCGCAGGATGCGCGTCTGCCAGATCTGCGTGACGCGGATGCGCATCTGCGTTTCGTTCTCGGCGAACTCGAGCGGGGTGAGCGTGTCCTTGCCGCCCGCGTAGGCGCTCTGGCGCAGCCGGATCTCGTCGCGCACGGTGAGCAGCTGCGCGATGGCGCGCTCGGCATCGAGGATGCTCTTGCGCTGCACCTCGGTCGGGTGCGCGGTGAGCACCGGCGAAACATAGCTGTGGGCCAGCGAAGAGACGATGTCGTCGGGCTTCACGCCGGCCTTGCGGATGCGCGCGAGCGCGGTCTGCAGGTCGCCTTCCACGCTTTCGCCGGCGCGCTCGGTTTCGGTGCGGCGGCGGATCTGGTGGCGGTCTTCGGCAAGATTGGCCAGGTGGCTGAAGTAGGTGAAGGCACGGATGACGCGCACCGTCTCCACTGCGCTCAGGCCCTTGAGCAGGTTCTTCAGCGCCCGGTCGGCCGCGTGGTCCGCATCGCGGCGGAAAGCCACGGACAGGGTGCGGATCTTCTCGACCAGTGCGTAAGTCTCGTCTCCCTCCTGCTCGCGGATCACGTCGCCGAGGATCCGGCCCAACAGCCGGATGTCTTCGATCAGAGGCTGGTCTTCGGCCTGACGGCGCTTGGGCGGAGCAGGTGTCTTGCTGGCTTTCATTCGATGTTTGTCCTGGACTTCTTGAATGGAGTGCCGTCTTCGTTGTTGCGGCGCAACATGCTAGCATTCCCGCGGTTTGGAACACGTACTTTTGGGACCGGTCTTGAGCAATATCGTCATCGCCACGCGCGAAAGCCGCCTGGCACTGTGGCAAGCCGAACACGTGCAGTCGCTTTTGCAAGAAAGAGGCCACGCCGTCAGCCTGCTGGGCCTGACGACCACGGGCGACCAGATCCTCGATCGCACGCTCAGCAAGGTGGGCGGCAAGGGGCTCTTCGTGAAGGAGCTCGAACTGGCGCTCGAGGAAGGGCGCGCCGACATCGCCGTCCATTCGCTGAAGGACGTGCCGATGGACCTGCCCGAAGGCTTCGTGCTGGCCTGCGTGCTGGAGCGCGAGGACCCGCGCGACGCGCTCGTCTCTCCCCGTTACGAATCGCTCGACGAGCTGCCGCAGGGCGCCGTCGTCGGCACTTCCAGCCTGCGCCGCATGGCGCTTCTGCGCGCGCTGCGGCCCGACCTGCGCATCGAACCGCTGCGCGGCAACCTCGACACCCGGCTGCGCAAGCTCGACGAAGGGCAGTACGACGCCATCGTGCTGGCTGCGGCCGGGCTCAAGCGGCTGGGGCTGGAAAGCCGCATCCGCGTGGCCTTCGACGCCGACACCATGCTGCCCGCCGCGGGGCAGGGCGCGCTCGGCATCGAGGTGCGCGCCGACCGCAAGGACCTCATCGAACTGCTGGGCTCGCTGGCCCACAGGGGCGACTGGCTCTCCACCGCCGCCGAGCGCGCCGTGAGCCGAGCCATGGGCGGCAGCTGCTCCATGCCGCTGGCGGCCCATGCCCGCTGGCAGGCCGACGGCGCGCTGCGCATCGATGCCGCCTGGGGCGACCCGGAAGGCAACGTGCCGCTGGTGAAGGTGCATGCGCTGGCGCAGGCCGGCGACTTCGCCGAAGCCGACGCGCTCGGCGAGCATGCCGCGGCGCTGCTGCGTGCCGCCGGGGCCCACTGATACCGGTGGTCATCGTATGACTGGCCGTCCCGTCATCGTCACGCGGCCGGCGCGCGAAGCCGCGCAATGGGTGAGCGACCTGCGCGGTGCGGGGCTCGATGCGGTGGCGCTGCCGCTCATCGTGATCGAACCTGCCACGGACATCGAGCAGCTGCGCACGGCATGGCGGCAGCTCGCGGACTACGCCGCGCTGATGTTCGTGAGCGCCACGGCCGTCGAGCATTTCTTCCAGCACAGGGGCACCGCCGATTCGCTGGCCGGTTGCCGCTTCTGGGCCACGGGCCCCGGTACCAAGCGCGCCTTGCTGCGTGCCGGCGTGCCGCCCGAGGCCATCGACGCGCCGCTGCCCGAGGCCACGCGCTTCGATTCCGAGGCGCTGTGGGAAAGCGTCCACGCGCAGGTGTCGACGGGCGTTCGCGTGCTGATCGTGCGCGGCGGCGACGAAGCCGGGCGACCCGCGGGACGCGACTGGCTGGCCAACGAGGTCGATGCCGCGGGCGGTCGTCGCGACACGGTGGTGGCCTATCGCCGGCTGCAGCCGTCGCTGGATGTCGTACAACGCAAGCTCGCCATCGACGGCGCCGAAGGCCGCGCGATCTGGCTCTTCAGCAGCTCCGAAGCCATCGGCAATCTGCAGCGCGCGATGCCCGGCGTGCAGTGGCATGCCGCGAGCGCGGTCGCCACGCATGCGCGCATCGGCGAAGCCGCGCGGGCAGCGGGTTTCGGGACGTTGCGTGTATGCACACCGCTGCTGGAGGCGTTGGTCGCGTCTATAGAATCCTTGGCATGAGCGCCGCGTCCCCCACAGACGATCTTCCATCTTCCCCATCCGCTGCCACGGCGCCGGTGCCAGCCCCGCTGGCACCCCACCAGACACCTGCCGCGCAGGCCGCCGGAGCACTGCTTCTCTCCCGCATCGGATTCGCCCTCGTCGCTCTCGTGGCGCTGGCCGCATTGCTGATGTCGATCGCGCTGTGGCAGAAGGTCGGCGGCATGAAGGAGCAGCTCGCGCGCCAGAGCGCCGATGCCATCGCGCAGTCGATGGAGGCGCGCACGCTGGCGCGCCAGGCCAGCGACACGGTGCGCGATGCATCGGCCCGCGTGGCGCTGGTCGAGACCCGCGTGACCGAGATCGCGCTGCAGCGCTCGCAGCTCGAGGAACTCATTCAAAGCCTCTCGCGTTCGCGCGACGAGAACCTCGTGGTCGACATCGACTCGGCCGTGCGCCTGGCCCTGCAGCAGGCGCAGGTCACCGGCAGCGTCGAGCCCTTGCTGGCCGCGCTGAAGGCCGGCGACACCCGCATCGCACGCGCCGCGCAGCCGCGGCTCGCACCCCTGCAGCGGGCCATGCAGCGCGACGCGGATCGTCTGCGGGTCAGCACCAGCAACGACGGCGGCGAGGCGCTGCAGAAGCTCGACGAGCTGATGCGCAACGTGGACGACCTGCCCACGCTCAACGCGGTGGCCGTTCGCGGCACCGGCACCAACGCCTGGCAGGCCGAGCCCATTCCGGCCGACGCGCCGTGGTGGCGCCGCGTGCTGCTCACGGTGCGCGGCGAGGCGCGCTCGCTGGTGCGCGTGGGCCGCATCCAGAGCCCCGAGGCGATCCTGCTGGCGCCCGAGCAGTCGTATTTCCTGCGCGAGAACCTCAAGCTCAAGCTGCTCAATGCGCGCCTGTCGCTGCTGTCGCGGCAGATGGAAGCCACGCGCAGCGAGCTGTCGCAGGTAACGGCTTCGCTCAACCGTTATTTCGACCCCGCGTCGCGCCGCACCCAGGCCGCGGCCACGCTGCTGCAGCAGCTGCAGTCCCTGGTGAAGACGACCGAGCCGGTCCGCATCGACGACACGCTGTCGGCACTTGCCACCGCAGCGGCAGGACGCTGATCGGACATCCATGCGCGCAGCAATCTGGCTCCTCGCCCTTTTCGCCGTCGCAGCGGCAGTCGCACTGTTCGCAGGCAACAACCAGGGCACGATCACCGTGTTCTGGCCGCCGTGGCGCGTCGATCTTTCGCTGAACCTCGTGCTCGTGATCCTGCTGGTGGCTTTCGTGCTGCTGCATGCGGCGCTG
The DNA here is from genome assembly GCF_003965815.1 of Variovorax gossypii. Classification (GTDB taxonomy): domain Bacteria; phylum Pseudomonadota; class Gammaproteobacteria; order Burkholderiales; family Burkholderiaceae_C; genus Variovorax; species Variovorax gossypii. The sequence continues at coordinate 1,069,600 of NZ_RXOE01000002.1, forward strand.
CGGGCGCTCGCGGCGCTGTTCTCGCTGCCGACGCAGGCGCGCCAGTGGCGCCTGCAGCAGAAGGAACGCACGCTGCATGCGGCCCTGCTCGACGCGATGGTGCAGCTGATTTCCGGCCGCTTCTCGCGCGCGCGCAAGGCCGCGCAGGCCGCGCTCACGCAGGAAAAGACATTGGCCGCGCTCGGCGCCAGCCTGCCGCAGGCGCAGCAGGTGCGCGTGCTTTCGCACCTGCTCGCTGCCGAGAGCGCGCAGGCGCTGCAGGACAAGGCGGCGCGCGACGCGCATCTTCAGCAGGCCCTCAACGAGAGCGTGGACCGCACCGTGCTCGCCAGCCCCGAGACGCGCGAAGGCGTGCAGCTGCGCGCGGCGCGCTGGGCGCTCGAAGACCGCGACGCGGCCGCCGCGCTCGCGCGGCTCGAAGAGCTGCCGCAGGGCGCGCAGCGCCGCACGCTCGCATTGCGCCTGCGTCTGAAGGCTGCTCGCCAGGATCGCCGCACGCTCGAAGCGCTCGAAACCGCGCGCCTGCTGGCCAAGCACCGTGCCTTCTCGGAAGCGGCTGCGCAGAGCATCGTGCGCGGCCTCGCCACCGAGCTGCTGTCGGGCGCGCACGACCCTGCGCAACTGCTGCGTGCGTGGAGCGAACTCGACGCCAACGAGCGCGAGATGCCCGAGGTGGCGATCCATGCTGCCCAGCGCATGGTCGCCTTGCGTGGAGACCTTGCCCTTGCGCGCGGCTGGCTTCTGCCGGCGTGGGAGCGCATGGTGGCCAATCCGCGCGGCCTGGGCGACGCATTGCGCGTCAAGCTGGCGCGAGCGCTCGAAGCGGGGCTCGACTCCGTGGACGCCGAATGGCTGGCGCGCATCGAAGCCGCGCAGCGCAACAATCCGCGCGACCCGAACCTGCAGTACCTCGCCGGCATGGCCTGCATGAAGCGCCAGCTCTGGGGCAAGGCGCAGCAGCTGCTGATGCAGGCCGGGCTCGGGCTGCAGGACACGGAGCTGTATCGCCGTGCCTGGCTGGCGCTCGCCAAGCTGGCCGAAGACCGCGACGACGCCGAGCAGGCGGCCGAGGCCTGGAAGCGCGCGGCTCAGGTCGAGAACAGCTGAGTCTCCGCCGGGCTCTTCAGGGGCACGCGGGCTTTTTCAGGCCCTGCGCCGGTTGCGTCGACTGCTTTCCGCTGCCGAAGACGAGCCAGCTGATGCCGGCCAGCACCCACACGCCGACGCCGCCGTAGAGCATCACCAGCCCGAAGCCATGCACCAGCGCCGCATGCACCGTGGCGCCCGACGGGTCGGCCTGCGACAGCACCGGGAAGCCATCCGCAAGTGACGAGAAGCTGCCGGCCGCGATCTTCTCCGCCAGCGCGCGCAGCTGGAGCGCGTCGAGCGATGTGGAAAGCGCGCCGCGCAGATGCGCATGAACGCCTGCGAGCAGCACGAAGCCCATCAGCGCGATGTTGATGGCCAGCGTGATGAGCCGCGCGCTCATGTCCATGCCCGACGCCATGCCCGCGCGTGCGCTCGGCACCGAGCCGGTGGTGGTGTTGGTGACGGGCGTGTTGGTCAGGCCCAACCCGATGCCGGCCAGCAGGCAGCCCGGCAGCATCGTCATCCAGCTCGCGTGGGCCATGCCGCTGCCGTAGCGCATCGCGATGAAGCCGAGCCCGATCACGAACAGGCCCGCGGGAATGACGATGCCCGGGCGGTAGCGCAGCGAGAGCCGTTCGGCCAGCGGCGGCAGTACCAGCGTGGGCAGCGTGTAGGCCAGCAGCGCCGAGCCGGCGATGACCGCGTCGTAGCCCAGCGCGCCCTGGAAGTAGATCGGCAGGTAGATCATGAACGGCCAGAAGCTGAAGTTCATGCCGATGGAGCCGATGATCGAGCCCGAGAAGTTGCGGATCCTGAAGACCGAGAAGTCGAACATCGGGTGCGGGTTGATCTTCTCCACCCACAGGAAGAGAACGAAGCTCGCGGCCGACGCGACCGCGATGCCGATGGCCAGCGGGCTCGAGAAGCCCAGGCCCGGCCCCTGCGTGATGAAACAGGTCAGGCCCAGCACCGTGAGCGACAGCGTGACGATGCCGGGCAGGTCGAGCCGCTGCGCGTCGGGGTCGCGCGACTCCTGCACGCTGCCGAGCACGAGGACCACCGCCAGCACGGCCAGCGGCGCATGGACCAAAAACACCCACTGCCAGCTCGACAGCGCCGCGATCGCGCCGCCGATGATCGGCCCGAAACCCAGGCCCATGCCGAAGACCACGCCCCAGGTGGCGAAGGCCCGGCTGCGCTCCTTGCCCTGCTGGAACTGGTGCGAGAGCGCCGCGAGCTGGCAGATCAGCATGGTGCCGCCGCTCAGGCCCTGGAGGAAGCGCGCGACGATCAGCACCGCTGCGTTCTGCGCGAGCCCGCAGGCCAGCGAAGTGAGGCCGAACAGCACCACGCTGACGACGAGGATGCGCTTGCGGCCATAGCGGTCGGCCAGCGTGCCGGCGCCCATCAGTACCGTGGTGCAGGCGATGGTGTAGGCGTTCATGATCCACTGCATGTCGCTGAAGTCGCCGTGCAGCGTTTTCTCGAGCGTGGGAAGAATGACCGGCACGCTGGAGATCTCCAGGCCGAACATCATGGCAATGAGGCAGATCGCGGCCAGCGCGACGCGGTTCTTGCCGGTGTGGGAGAGAGGCATCTGAGTCTTTCGAAGAGTCCCTGGTCGGGAAGTCCGGGCGATTCTGGGGAAAGCCTCTTCATGATGGAAATGATTTAATTTCCTAGAATCCATGAGCAGTCATCATTTATCTGTTGCCATGGATTTCGACCCCGCACTGTTGCGCGCCTTCGTGACCGTCAAGGAAACCGGCGGCTTCACGCGCGCCGCCCAGCGGCTGCACCTGACGCAGTCGGCCGTGAGCCACCAGATCCGGCGGCTCGAGGAGCAGGTGGGCCGGCCGCTGCTGCATCGCACGACGCGCCGCCTCACGGTGACGGAGGACGGCGAGGACTTCCTGCGCTACGCACAGCAGATCCTCGAGACGCTCGACGCGATGACGCGGCGCTTCCAGCCGTCGCCGATCGCGGGCGTGGTGCGCTTCGGCGCGCCCGACACCTTCATGGGCGAGCGGCTGCCGCCGCTGCTCTCGCAGTTCGCGCGCTCGTTTCCCGCCACGCGCATGGAGGTCAGCGTGAGCATGCACCTCGACTTCCGCGCCATGATCCGCGCGGGCGAGCTCGACCTGGCGGTGGTGATGTCGCCGCCCGGCTGCGAGGAGGGCACGCGCCTGCGCCGCACGCAGCTGGTGTGGGCGGCGGCTGAATGCTTCGAGCCGAAGCCGGGCGCATCGCTGCCGCTGGCCTTCTTTCCGAAGCCTTGCGTCAACCGCGAGGTGGCGGCCGGGGCGCTGGACGCCACGCCGCGCGACTGGCACGTGGTCTTCACTTCGGCGAGCCAGCACGGCATTCGCGCTGCAGTGCTGGCGGGGCTGGCCGTCACGGTGCTCACGCGCGAGGACGTGGAACCGGGCATGAAGATCGTCGACGGCCGCTACGGCTTGCCGTCATTGCCCAGCGTGGATTTTTCGCTGATCTGGAGCGAGAACGGCAGGACCGAGTGCGCCTGCAGGTTCGGCGAGCTGATCCTGGAGATGCCGGAACTACCGGCACGCGACAAGGTTTAGCGGGGCATAAAAAAACGGCGCCGGAGGCGCCGTTTTCATTTGTGAGGGGCGTCGCTCAGAGCGGACGCTGCCCTTGTTGCTGCTGCTCGAACGGCAGCGACATCGAACCGAGGTCGCGGCGGGTTTCGACCAGCACCAGCGGACCTTCGTCGAGCACGACCACCGGCGGGCGCTCGCGCGGCACGTGCACCGGCTTCGGCTCCGCCTCGATGGCGGCGCGCGCCTGGGCGATGCGCTCGGCGTCCGAGTTGACCCACTGCAGGCCCGAGCTCTCGGCGATCTGCGCGAGCTCGGCCAGCGGCAGCTCGAAAGGCTGGACCTTGGGCAGCGCGCGGCCGTTGGCAGCTGCGGGTGCCTTGGCAGTGGCGGCGCTTTCGGCGACCACGATCTGCTCGGCAGCTGCTGCAACTGCGACGACCGGCGCGGGGCGCTCGGCGCGAACCTGCTGCTGCGGTGCCTCGCGGACTTCCGTGGCGACGGCAACGGCTTCGACAGCCTCGACGCGCTCGGACGCCAGCGGCAGTTGCTGCTGGGGCTCTTGCGAAGAGAAGCCTTCGCCAGCCGTTGCTGCGCCTGCATCGCCTTCTTCGCGCGGACCACGCTCGCGGCGGTCGCGGCCGTAGCGGTCGCGCGAACGGCCGCGGCGCTCTTCGCCGTCGCGGCGCGGTGCCTGTTCGCCGCTGCCGTTGATGGCGGCTTCGCTGCCTTGTTCGACATCGGCTGCGGCGGCCTCGGCGCCGCGTGCATCCGCTTCGGCTTGCACGGCGTCGTTGCGGCGTTCGCGGCGACCGTCGTTGCGGTCGTTGCGTTCGCCGCGCGGTCCGCGCTGCTCGTCGCGGCCGTTGCGGGGCTGGCGTTGCTCGCCTTGCGCGGAGCCTTCGCCGGCTTCGGCGGCATTGCGTTCACCACGCTCGCCACGTTCGCCGCGCTCATTGCGCTCGCCGCGTTCGCGACGCTCGCCACGGGCGCGCGGTGCGCGTTCAGCCGTGTTGCCTTCGTCGCCTGCAGCGGCGCCGGCCAGTTGCTGGGCTTCGAGGTTGGTGCCGTCGAGCGCGTCGACCGGCAGCACGCTGTTGCGGCCTTCGCGACCTTCGCCTTCGCGGCGCTCGCCGCGTCCGTTGCGGCGCTGCTCGCCGTCGCGCGGGGCGCGCGCTTCACGCGGCTCGCGTTGTTCGCGCTGCTGGTTGTTGGCGCCTTCGTTGCGTTGCTCGTTGCGCTGTTCGTTGCCACGGCCCTCGCCGCGACCTTCACGGCGTTCGCCGCCACGGCCGCCGCGGCGTTGTTCGCCGTCACGACCGCCCTGGCGTCCGCCGTTCTCGCCACGGCCTTCACCGCGGCCTTCGCCGTTGCGGCCGCCACGGCGCTGCTCGCCGTCGCGCGCGCCGCCGCGTGCTTCGCCGTCACGGCCGGGGCGGCCGTCGCGGCGGGGCTTCGGTGCCTCGACCGGGATCGCTGCAGGCGCGGGTGCCGCAACGGGGGCCGGCGTGCCGCCGAACAGGTTCTTGATCCAGGCAAAGAAGCCGGTCTGCGCCGGAACCGGCGCGCTCACCACGGGCGGTGCGACCGGTGCCGGTGCGGCAGGAGCGCGCACGGCTTCGGGCTTGGGCGGCACCACGGGAGCCGGCGCGTCGGGCAGCACGCCCTTGATGACCGGCGTCTGCTTGTTGGTGGGCTCCTGCGAGCGGCGCGTGACCGAGGTCGGATCCTCGATCTCGTCGGCCATCTTGTAGCTGGCCTCGATGTGGTCGAGGCGCGGGTCGTCGTGCTTCAGGCGCTCGAGCTTGTAGTTCGGCGTTTCGAGCGTCTTGTTGGGCACCATCAGCACGCTCACGCGCTGCTTGAGCTCGATCTTGGCGATCTCGGTGCGCTTCTCGTTCAGCAGGAACGAGGCCACTTCCACCGGCACCTGCACGTGCACGGCGGCGGTGTTGTCCTTCATGGACTCTTCCTGAATGATGCGCAGGATCTGCAGCGCGCTCGATTCGGTGTCGCGGATGTGGCCCGAGCCGCCGCAACGGGGGCAGGGGATCGACGAGCCTTCGGACAGCGCGGGCTTCAGGCGCTGGCGGCTCATTTCCATCAGGCCGAACTTGCTGATCGAGCCGAACTGCACGCGGGCGCGGTCTTGCCGCAGCGCGTCGCGCAGGCGGCTTTCGACTTCGCGGCGGTTCTTCGACTCGTCCATGTCGATGAAGTCGATGACGATCAGACCGCCCAGGTCGCGCAGGCGCATCTGGCGGGCCACTTCGTCGGCGGCTTCGAGGTTGGTGCGGGTGGCGGTCTCTTCGATGTCGCCGCCCTTGATGGCGCGGGCCGAGTTCACGTCGACAGAGACCAGTGCTTCGGTGTGGTCGATCACGATGGCGCCGCCCGAGGGCAGCTGCACGGTGCGGGCGTAGGCCGACTCGATCTGGTGCTCGATCTGGAAGCGGCTGAACAGCGCCGCGTCGTCGCGGTAGCGCTTCACGCGCGAGGCATGCTCGGGCATGACGTGCGCCATGAACTGCTGCGCCTGGTCGTAGATGTCGTCGGTGTCGATCAGGATGTCGCCGATGTCGTGATTGAAGTAGTCACGGATGGCGCGGATGACGAGCGAGGATTCCTGGTAGATCAGGAAGGCGCCCTTGCCGCCCTTGGCGGCGCCGTCGATGGCGCTCCAGAGCTTGAGCAGGTAGTTCAGGTCCCACTGGAGTTCGGGCGCCGAGCGGCCGATGCCGGCGGTGCGCGCGATGATGCTCATGCCCTTCGGGTACTCGAGCTGGTCCATCGCCTCCTTGAGTTCGGCGCGGTCGTCGCCCTCGATGCGGCGCGAGACGCCGCCGCCGCGCGGGTTGTTCGGCATCAGCACGACATAGCGGCCGGCCAGCGAGATGAAGGTGGTGAGGGCCGCGCCCTTGTTGCCGCGCTCTTCCTTCTCGACCTGGACGGTGAGTTCCTGGCCTTCGCGGATCGCGTCCTGGATGCGGGCCTGGCTGGCCGACACGCCTTCGGCGAAGTACTGCTTGGAGATTTCCTTGAACGGCAGGAAGCCGTGGCGGTCTTCGCCGTAGTCGACGAAACAGGCTTCGAGCGAAGGCTCGACGCGGGTCACGACCGCCTTGTAGATGTTGCCCTTGCGCTGTTCGCGCCCTTCGATTTCGATTTCGTAGTCGAGCAGTTTCTGCCCGTCGACGATTGCCAGGCGGCGTTCTTCGGCCTGCGTGGCATTGATCAGCATCCGCTTCATGATGCGTTGTCCTTATATGTATCGTTCTACAGGCCCTTGACGAGCCAACGATGCACGGACGACGCCCGCGAAACCAGGGAATTGCCGCTTGGGCCCCGGATGCTGTCACTGCCGCGCAGGGCGCGGGCAGGCTCCTCGAGCGTTAGCTCAAGAAGACAGCCGGGGTGGGGGCGCGTGGATGGGCGCGAGCCAGATTCGGTGTTGGGTGGCTATCTTTTCGATAGCAGGTTGCGCGAGGATGACTCGCGCTGCGGATGATCCAATGCCCGAAGCCACTGGCAGGAGCCAGTGCAGGCACATTCGAATCAGCAGCATCAACACAACAAGGGACTCGCTTCGATCCGCCGGCAGCTTGGAAGCTGCAGGCTGGGGTATTCCGTATCGGTGTTTCGTGGGTGTCGGCTTGACTTGGACGCCTGGTCTGCCACTTTGCGCGGTTGCGCGGGGTTTGCAGCTCGGCGCCAAAGCGGCATCGACCTCCCAACGCCGCCCTGGGTATTTGATGGCAGTGGACTAAACTTCTGTCTAATCAAGCACTTACACGACCGCGCTGGTGAAAAACATTATAGGTGCGAAGCAAAGCCCCGCGGCTGCTCGAAATCCCGCAGGCCCCGAGGCCTCCGGAGAGCCGGTGGCGCCGCATTCGGCCATCAGATTCCTCACGGTCGACGCCGAATCCGCCGGGCAGCGGCTGGACAACTTCCTTTTCCGCCATCTGAAAGGCGTTCCGAAGACGCACGTCTACCGGATCATCCGGTCGGGCGAGGTGCGCATCAACAAGGGACGGGTGCAGGCCGAGACCCGCATCGAGGCCGGCGACGTGCTGCGGCTGCCGCCGATCCGCATTTCCCAGCGCGCGGAGGAGGGCGCGGCCCCGTCCGCGCCGGCGCGCGAATTCCCGGTGCTGCTCGAAGACGAGGCCGTGCTGGCCGTCGACAAGCCGGCCGGCGTGGCCGTCCATGGCGGCAGCGGCGTGAGCTTCGGCGTGATCGAGCAACTGCGCACCGCGCGACCCGGGGCGAAATTCCTGGAGCTGGTGCACCGGCTCGACCGCGAGACCTCCGGCATCCTGCTGGTGGCCAAGAAGCGCAGCGCGCTGGTCTCGCTGCAGGACCAGTTCCGCGAACGCGAGACCGGCAAGACCTACCTGGCGCTGGTCGAAGGCGACTGGCCGGCCAACAAGAAGGTGCTCGACGCCCCGCTCGCCAGGTACCTGCTGCCCGACGGCTCGGCCGGCGCGGGCGAGCGCCGCGTGCGCGTGGTCGCCAAGGACCACCCCGACGCCATGCGCGCAGTCACGCTGGTGCGGGTGCTGGCGCGGCTTTCGCTGCCGGGCGACGCATCGCCGATGTCGCTGCTGGCGGTGACGATCAAGACCGGCCGCACGCACCAGATCAGAGTCCACCTCGCCTCGGCCGGTCATCCGATCGCGGGCGACGACAAATACGGCGAATCCGGACGCCAGCGCGCGTTTCACAAGCTCGGGCTCCGGCGCATGTTCCTGCATGCCTGGCGGCTGCAGTTCAATCACCCGGCCAGCGGCGAACGCGTGGCGCTGCAGGCCGGCCTGCCGCCCGAACTGCTCGCGCTGATGCCTCCCGCCGCCCTCGAGGCGATGGCCCAACACCCCACACCCACGGCCCATGACTGATTCAAACAGACCCCTACGCTTCGACCTGATCGCATTCGACTGGGACGGCACGCTCTATGACTCCACCCGCCTGATCGTGCGCTGCATCCAGGCGGCGGTGATCGACGTCGGCGGCGCCAAGCCGAGCGAGAACGACGCAGCCTGGGTGATCGGCCTCGGCCTGGCCGAGGCGCTCGCTCGCGCCGCGCCCGACGTGCCGAAGGAAAAATACCCCGAGCTCGGCGCGCGCTACCGCTATCACTACCTGCAGCACCAGGACGACCTCGTGCTGTTCGACGGCGTGCTGCAGATGCTCGATGCGTTGCGCGCGCGCGACCACAAGCTGGCCGTGGCCACCGGCAAGTCGCGTCGCGGCCTCAACGAGGCGCTGAAGTCCGTCGCGCTGCGCGACCGCTTCGATGCCTCGCGCACCGCCGACGAAACCTTCGGCAAGCCGCATCCACGCATGCTGCTGGAGCTGATGGAAGAGCTCGACGTGCCGCCCGAGCGCACCCTGATGATCGGCGACACCACGCACGACCTGCAGCTCGCGCAGAACGCCGGCTGCGCCTGCGTCGGCGTGAGCTACGGCGCGCACGAGCCGGCGAGCTTCGACGAATTCAAGCCGCTGCACGTCGCGCACTCGGTCGCCGACCTGGAAAGCTGGCTCCTCGACAACGCCTGAAACTGAAGATGCCGCCATGAGCGATCAGCAACGCATTCCGCTGTGCAACGCCTCCGACCTGGCCGAAGGCGGCCTGGCGGTGCCCTTCGACGTGGTCTACGGCGGAGAGACCTGCCGGGCCTTCGCCATACGCTTCGAGGGCCAGCCGCATGCGTTCCTGAACCGTTGCAGCCATGTCGCGATGGAACTCGACTTCCAGCCCGACCGCTTCTTCGACGACACCGGTCAGTGGCTGCTGTGCGCGACGCACGGCGCGGTCTACAGGCCCGACACCGGTGAGTGCGCGGGCGGCCCGTGCCGCGGCGGCCTCGTGAAGATCGCGCTGAGCGAGCATGACGGCGTGGTGCACTGGCATACTGACTGGAACCTTCACCCCCTGACTTTCTGACATGACCGACCCGAACCGAACCGAACCCTCGGGATTCGAACCATTTGAGCGGGCCCCTTCCACGAACATGGCCAAAGATCCCACGCAGCGTCCCGGTTGGGAGCGCGCCACCCTCGAGAAGCTCGCCTTCGCATCGCTGAACGAACAGAAGGCCGCGCGCCGCTGGAAGACCTTCACGCGCCTGGCATGGCTGGCCTTCTTCGTCTTCCTGGCCTGGGCCGCGTTCTCACGCAGCACGCCGAGCGCGGCAAAGAGCACGGCCCACACGGCCGTCGTCGAGATCAAGGGCGAAATCGCCAACGGCGGCGACGCGAGTGCCGAGTTCGTGGTCGCCGCGATGAAGACGGCCTTCGAGGACGAGGGCGCCAAGGGCGTCGTCCTGCTGATCAACTCGCCCGGCGGCAGCCCGGTGCAGGCCGGCATCATCAATGACGAGATCAAGCGTCTGAAGGCCAAGTACAAGAAGCCGGTGTATGCGGTGGTCGAGGAGACCTGCGCTTCGGCGGCCTACTACATCGCCGCGGCGGCCGACAAGATCTACGTCGACAAGGCCAGCATCGTCGGCAGCATCGGCGTGCTGATGGACGGCTTCGGCTTCACCGGCGTGATGGAGAAGGTGGGCGTCGAGCGCCGCCTGCTGACGGCCGGCGAGAACAAGGGCTTCCTCGATCCGTTCAGCCCGATGAGCGACGCGCAGCGAGCGCACGCGCAGACCATGCTCAACCAGATCCACGCGCAGTTCATCAACGTGGTGAAGACCGGCCGCGGCGATCGCCTGAAGCTCGACACGCCCGGCCTGTTCAGCGGCCTCTTCTGGAGCGGCGAGCAGGCCGTCGAGTACGGTCTGGCCGACCAGCTCGGCAATGTCGACTACGTGGCGCGCGAAGTCATCAAGGCCGAAGAGGTGATCGACTACACCCGGCGCGACAACGTGGCCGAGAAGCTGGCCAAGAAGTTCGGCGCGGCGATGGCCGAAACCACCGTGCGCCTGATGCACACCACGCCGGCACTGAGGTAAGCCTCCAGGCTTCGCACGCCTTTCCCTTTGCAGGGGGCAACACCGGAGGCCCGGCGAAGCCGGTTCCTCGGTGTTTCGAGAAAGATCTGGCGTCTCTCCTATCTACTGTGGTTGCTGCCGGCGGTGTAGCGCGCCGATGCCGCCAGCGCTGCGGCGAAGACCACCACCACATAGAGCGCGGCCGTCAGCGAGGTCGCCCGCGCCAGCAGCCCGATCACGGCCGGGCCTGCCATGAACCCCAGATAGGCCACGGCCGAGACTGACGCGATGCCGCGTGCGGGCTCGATGCCCGGCACCTTCGCCGAGGCGGAGAACAGGATCGGCACCACGTTCGCGAAGCCGACACCAACGCCGGCGAAACCGACCAGCGCGAGCCAGGGCAGGTCGGTGATGAGCACCAGCGCCATGGACACCGCCGCCAGCAAGCCGCTGCCGAGCAGCAGCGCAGCCGGCGAGAAGCGGGCGCGCAGCGCGTCGCCGCCGAAGCGCGCGGCCGCCATCGCGGCCGAGAAGCTCGCGTAGGCCAGCGCGGCCTGTTGCTGCGGACTGCCGATCTCCTGCTGCATGTAGAGCACGCTCCAGTCGTAGATCGCGCCTTCGGCGATCAGGCCGAGCGCAGCGAGCACGCCCAGCACCGCGAGCGTGCCTCGGGGCAGCAGGAAGCCATGGTCGACTTCGGTGGCGCCGCTGGTGGCGGGCCTGGGCAGCATGCGCAGCGAGGCCAGGGCGACGAGCAGCATCATCGCGGCCGCGACCAGCAGCAGGTGCGCCTGCGCACCCAGGCCGGCCGCGAGCGCGGCGCTGCCGCTGGCGGCGCCAGCCATGCCGCCGAGGCTGAACATGCCATGCATGCCGCTCATCAGCGGCGTGTCGCCGTGCAGTTCGAGCTGTGCCGCCTCGGTGTTGATGGACACGTCGAACACGCTGGTCACGAGGCCGAAGGCGGCCAGCAGGAGCAGCAGGGCGGCATAGCCCGGCATGACGATCAGGCCGGCCAGCAGCAGCGCATAGACGGTGCCGCAGATGCCGGCCACGCGGCGCGGGCCGTGGCGGCCGATCCAGCGGCCCGCGCTGGTCAGGCCGAACATGGCGCCGGCGCCGGCTGCGAGCATGGCCAGGCCGAGCTGTGCCTCGTCTATGCCGTAGTGCGCCTTGACCGTGGGCACGTGCACGCCCCAGGTCGCGAAGATGAAGCCGGCTGCGAAGAACTGCGCGCGCGATGCCCAGCGCGTGGCTGCGGTAATGGCCACCATCATCAGCGGCCGATCGCGAACACGGCGGGCAGGCGTTCGTCTGTCGTGGCCTGGGGCTTCGCGGCACGCCAGGACTTGACCGTCTCGCTGCGCACGTGGGCGCTGGCGAGCGTCAGTCCGCGCGCCACGGCGAGGCGGGTGTTGTGCTGCAGCGTCTGCACCAGTGCCTGCAGCAGGGCTGCATTGCGATAGGGCGTCTCAATGAAAAGCTGCGTCTGGCCCGATTTGAGTGCCAGCGCCTCCAACTCGCGGATGCGGGCCTGGCGCTCGCCGGCGTCCTGCGGCAGATAGCCGACGAAGGCGAAGTTCTGGCCGTTGAGTCCGCTCGCAGCCAGCGCGAGCAGCAGCGAGACGGGGCCGGTCAGCGGCACCACGACAAGGCCGAGTTCGTGTGCAGCACGCACCACCGACGAACCCGGATCGGCCACGGCCGGCATGCCGGCCTCGCTCAGAAGGCCGACGTCGTGGCCCTCGAGTGCGGCGGTCAGAAGGGGGCGGGCGTCGAAATGGCCGGTGTGGTCGCCCTTCTTGTGCACTTCGCGCGGCAATTCCTGGATGTTCTGCGCCTGCAGGGGCGCGGCGAGCGGCGCGACGGCGTCGATGCGCTTCAGGTAGGCGCGCGCGGATTTCGCGTTCTCGCAGATCCAGTGCGTGATGCCGGCGGCCGTCTGCAGCGTGCCGAGCGGCAGTGCGTTCTGCAGCGGGGCTTGCGCTTCGCACCCGAAGTCGAGCGGCGCGGGGACGAGATAGAGCTTTCCTTTTTCCTGCTGCGTCATAGGAGGTCGACTCCCGCGGCGCGCAGCATCCGGCTGGTTCGTATCAGTGGCAGGCCGACCAGGGCGGACGGGTCGTCGCTGTCGATGGAGTCCAGCAGGGCGATGCCCAGGCCTTCGCTCTTGGCGCTGCCGGCACAGTCGTAGGGCTGCTCGGCCTGCAGGTAGTGCTCGATGGCCGCGTCGCTGAGGTCGCGGAACACCACGCGCACGGGCGCGATGTCGCGCTGGACGAAGCTTGTGGCCTTGCAGACGACGGCCACGGCCGTCTGGAAGATCAGCGTCTGGCCGCGCATGCGGCGCAGCTGAGCGGTGGCCCGGGCGTGGTCGCCGGGCTTGCCGAGCGCTTCTCCGGCGAGGTCGGCCACCTGGTCGGAGCCGATGACGACGGCTTCAGGGAAGCGGACAGCCACGGCGTTGGCTTTCTCCAATGCGAGGCGCACGGCGAGGTCGTGCGGTGTTTCGCCGGACAGCGGGGTTTCGTCCACCTCCGGCGAGTGCACGTCGAAGGGCAGGCGCAGGCGGGTGAGCAGTTCGCGGCGGTAGCGCGAGGTAGAGGCAAGGATCACGGTGCGTTGCATGGGGACGATTGTGCGTGAGCCGCCTAAAACCCTCAGGCATGCCCCATGCCCGGCGAAGCGGCCGGCGCGCTAGACTGGCGCGGATGAAGAGAGAATTCGCCCCCGAACGGCTCAACGTGCCCGGCTTCGCCGCCGCTGGCGCCACGCTGGAAGCCGCCGATCCGGTCCCGAAATACGAACGCCTGGTCGCCGAACTGGCGGTTCCCGCGCCCGATGCGGTGGTCCACTGGACCGCCCATGGCGAAGATCGCCCCGGCGCTGACGGCAAGCCCGTGCCGTGGCTGCACCTGGAAGCAGAGGCTGTCGTGCCGCTGGTTTGCCAGCGTTGCCTGTCGCCGGTCGACACCCCGATCGCCGTGGACCGCTGGTTCCGCTTCGTGGCCAACGAGGCCGTCGCCGAGGCGGAAGACGAGGAATCCGAGGAAGACCTGCTCGTCGTGAGCCGGGATTTCGACCTGCATGCGCTGATCGAGGACGAGCTCCTGATGGAAATCCCCGTCATGCCGGCCCACGATGTCTGCCCCACGCCGGTGCAGCTTTCTTCCAGCGACGAGGACTTCAAGGCGGCTGAAGAGGCCAAGCCGAACCCCTTCGCAGTGCTCGGCGCGTTGCGTTCGCGCAAGCCGGAAGAGGGAAAGTAGCCCTTTCCCGCAGGCTGGGCTATAATCATGGGCTTCGCGCGCGCCGCCGTGAGCAGCGATACGAGAAACGACCAAGGGGAAAAGGGCATTCCATGCATGCCGCCCGGTTTCTTGTATTGCCACCGCTTGAGCCCGCATCCAATCACCAACCTAACAGTCCAGGAGCCATCATGGCCGTCCAGCAAAACAAGAAGTCGCCTTCCAAGCGCGGCATGCACCGTTCCCACAACGCACTGGTCGTTCCCGGCATTGCCGTCGAGCCGACCACGGGCGAAACGCATCTGCGTCACCACATCAGCCCCAACGGTTTTTACCGTGGCCGTCAGGTGCTCAAGAACAAGTCCGAAGCCTGATCCCGCATCCCAAGGCCAAGGCCCGAAGCTACTTTTGTCGTAGCGTCGGGCCTTTGTTTTGATGGCTACGCCTTCTTCTCCCGAAATCACTGCTGCGCCTTCCGCAATCACGCTCGCCGTGGATTGCATGGGGGGTGACCATGGGCCGCGCGTCACGCTCGCGGCCTGCCGCGCGTTTCTCGAGCGGCACAGCGAAGCCTCGTTGCTGCTTGTCGGTGCGCCGGCCGCGCTGGCGGGGTTCGCCTCGCATCCGCGTGCCCGCATCGTCGCAGCCAGCGAGGTCGTGGGCATGGATGATCCGGTCGAAATCGCCTTGCGCAAGAAGAAGGATTCTTCGATGCGCGTCGCGATCCAGCAGGTCAAGGACGGCGCCGCCCAGGCGGCCGTTTCCGCCGGCAATACCGGCGCCCTCATGGCGATCGCACGCTATCTGCTCAAGACGCTCGAGGGCATCGATCGCCCGGCCATTGCGCCACAGCTTCCCAATGCCAAGGGCGGGGCAACGACCGTGCTCGACCTGGGCGCCAACGTCGATTGCGACGCGGAAGACCTGCTTCAGTTTGCCGTGCTCGGCTCGGCGTTGGTGTCGGCGCTGACCGGCAACGAGGCGCCTTCGGTCGGCCTGCTCAATATTGGCGAAGAAGCCATCAAGGGCAGCGAAACGATCAAGAAGGCAAGCCAACTGCTGCGTACGGCTGCCAATTCCAAGGATCTGAACTTCTACGGAAACGTGGAAGGCAACGATATTTTCAAGGGCACGACCGACATCGTCGTCTGTGACGGTTTCGTCGGAAATGTGGCGTTGAAGGCCAGTGAAGGCGTGGCTTCGATGATCGGCGAGTTCATTCGCGTCGAATTCTCGCGAAGTGTTTTCACCAAACTGGCGGCAATTGTTGCCTACCCGGTTCTAAAAGCGTTCAAAAGTCGGCTGGATCATCGTCGATACAACGGTGCGGCCTTGCTGGGCCTGCGCGGGCTGGTTTTCAAGAGCCATGGCTCGGCCGACGAAGTGGCTTTCGGCCACGCCCTGGATCGCGCTTATGATGCCGCTCGCAACAACCTGCTCGATCGCGTGCGGGCCCGCATCGCCCACGCCGCGCCTTTGCTCGCGCGGCAGGAGCCGGCGGCGCCGGTCGACGCGACGGCCCTTCACGTTTGATGACTCCTTATTCACGCATTACCGGCACCGGCAGCTACCTGCCCCCACGCCGCGTGACCAACGACGATCTCGCCAAGGATCTGGCAACGCGAGGCATCGAAACCTCCGACCAGTGGATCGTCGAGCGCACCGGTATTCACGCCCGGCATTTCGCCGCGCCGGATGTCACCAGCAGCGACCTCGGCCTTCATGCCGCCAGGCACGCGCTGGAAGCCGCCGGCCGCAAGGCCAGCGACGTCGACCTGATCATCGTCGCCACTTCCACGCCCGACATGGTGTTCCCGTCGTCGGCCGCCATTCTCCAGAACAAGCTCGGCATTGCCGGCTGCCCGGCGTTCGACGTTCAGGCGGTCTGCAGCGGCTTCGTCTATGCACTGACCGTTGCCGACGCGATGATCCGCACCGGCACCGCGCGTTGTGCGCTGGTGGTGGGCGCCGAAGTGTTCTCCCGCATCCTCGACTTCAACGACCGCACCACCTGCGTGCTGTTCGGTGACGGCGCGGGCGCGGTGGTGCTCGAAGCGAGCGAGGAGCCCGGCATCCTGGCCAGCGACCTGCACGCGGACGGCAAGCACGTCGGCATTCTTTGCGTGCCGGGCCATGTGTCGGGCGGCAACGTGCTGGGCACGCCGCTGCTGCACATGGATGGACAGGCTGTCTTCAAGCTCGCGGTCCGCGTGCTCGAGGAGGCGGCGCGCGCCACGCTGGCCAAGGCCGGCAAGCTCGACTCCGACATCGACTGGCTCATCCCGCACCAGGCCAACATCCGCATCATGGAAGGCACGGCCAAGAAGCTGAAGCTTCCGCGCGAGAAGCTGATCGTCACGGTCAACGAGCACGGCAATACCTCCGCCGCGTCGATCCCGCTGGCGCTCGACGAGGCCGTGCGCTCCGGCAAGGTGAAGAAAGGCGACACGCTCATGCTCGAAGGCGTGGGTGGCGGCTTCACCTGGGGCGCGGTGCTATTGAATCTGTAGTGAGTGCGTTGCGGTGCCCTCTGGAGGGCGCCCGCAATGCGAGACGACGCGTAAAACAATGAAATCCTTTGCATTTGTCTTTCCGGGACAGGGCTCGCAGGCAGTCGGCATGCTCGACGCCTGGGGCGATCACCCCGCGGTGGTCGAAACGCTGCGCGAAGCATCCGAGGCACTCGGTGAAGATATCGGCGCGCTGATCAAGAATGGTCCGAAGGAAGAGCTGGCGCTCACCACGAACACCCAGCCCGTGATGCTGGTGGCCGGTGTCGCCGCATGGCGTGCCTGGCTGGCCGAGGGCGGCGCAACGCCTTCCGTCGTGGCGGGGCATTCGCTCGGCGAGTATTCGGCTCTGGTCGCTTCGGGCGTGCTGACGCTCGCGCAGGCCGCGCCGCTCGTGCGCTTCCGGGCACAGGCGATGCAGCAGGCAGTGCCTGTCGGCGTCGGCGCGATGGCCGCGGTGCTCGGCATGGAGTCGGGCAAGGTGGTGGCCGGCTGCGCCGAGGCCACGGCGAGTTTCGGCCCCGGCAGCACGGAAATCGTCGAGGCGGTGAACTTCAACGATCCCGTGCAGACGGTGATTGCCGGCAGCAAGGCTGCGGTGGACAAGGCCTGCGAACTGCTCAAGGCCAACGGCGCCAAGCGCGCTCTGCTGCTGCCGGTTTCCGCCCCGTTCCATTCGAGCCTGATGAAGCCGGCCGCGGAAGCGCTGCGCGAGAAGCTGGCTTCCGTCACGCTGGCCGCGCCGCAGATCCCGGTGCTGAACAACATCGACGTCGCCGTCGAGACCGATGCCGACCGCATCCGCGACGCCCTGGTGCGCCAGGCCGCCGGTCCGGTGCGTTGGGTCGAGAGCGTGCAGGCCTTGAAACTGCGCGGTGTAGCCGCCATCATCGAGTGCGGCCCCGGCAAGGTGCTGGCCGGCATGGTGAAGCGCATCGCTCCCGATCTCGAGGCCGCGTCGGTGTACGACCCGGCAACGCTCGCGGACACCCGACAATCGCTCGCCGGCTGACCGGCGCAAGGCTCCCATACTTTTCTTATGAGCATTCCCAAATTCGAAGGGCAGGTTGCCCTGGTCACCGGCGCGACGCGCGGCATCGGCGCGGCGATCGCTCTGGAGCTGGCCCAACGCGGCCTCAAGGTCGTGGGCACCGGTACCACCGACGATGGCGCGGCCAAGATCACTGCGGCCCTGAGCGCATACGACGGCCGCGGCCGTGCGCTCGACGTCAACGACGGCGCCGCCGTCGAGGCCCTGATCGACGAGATCGTGCAGGCCTACGGCGCCATCCACGTGCTGGTGAACAACGCCGGCATCACGCGCGACACGCTCGCCATGCGCATGAAGGACAGCGACTGGGATGCGGTGCTCGACACCAATCTCAAGGCCGTCTTCTCGCTCTCTCGCGCGGTGATCCGCCCGATGATGAAGCAGCGCTATGGCCGCATCATCAGCATCACCAGCGTGGTAGGCGCCTCCGGCAATGCCGGCCAGGCCAACTACGCCGCCGCCAAGGCCGGTGTCGCGGGCATGACCCGCGCGCTGGCCCGCGAACTTGGCAGCCGCAACATCACCGTCAACTGCGTCGCTCCCGGCTTCATCGAAACCGACATGACGGCCAGCCTTCCCGAAGCCCAGCAACAGGCGCTGCTCCAGCAGATCCCGCTGGGCCACTTGGGCAAGCCGGCCGACATCGCGCACGCTGTGGCGTACCTCGCATCGCCCCAGGCGTCCTACGTCACGGGGCAGGAGCTGCACGTCAACGGCGGCATGCACATGTAGCCGCAAGGCGCAAGTTTTCTCCGTCCCGGGGGCACGGCAAATGCCACAATGCGCCCGGCTAAAATCCACCGATTACCTACAACCCTCAGAGGGAACCAAATGAGCGATATCGAAGCACGTGTCAAGAAAATCATCGCCGAGCAGCTCGGCGTGGAAGAGTCCCAAGTGACGAACGAAAAGGCTTTCGTGGCCGACCTCGGCGCCGACTCTCTCGACACGGTCGAACTCGTGATGGCACTCGAAGACGAATTCGGCATCGAAATTCCCGACGAAGATGCCGAGAAGATCACCACGGTGCAAAACGCCGTCGACTACGCCACCAAGAATCAAAAGGCCTGATAGGCCAGCTGACAAGATTGCAACTGCGGCCGGCGGCTTTTTCTTGAACCGCACGCGCCGACAGGCAACTGTTCAGCGCTTCCAGAAAGGTTTGCCGGCATGACCAAACGCCGCGTCGTCGTTACCGGACTCGGTTGCATCGCTCCTGTCGGAAACTCCGTAACCGAATCCTGGGCCAACCTGTTGGCCGGGAAGTCGGGCATCGCGAACATCACCGCGTTCGATGCAAGCGCCTTCGCCTGCAAGTTCGCAGGTGAGGTCAAGGGTTTCGACATCACCCAATACATCTCGGAGAAGGAAGCGCGTCACATGGACCGCTTCATTCATCTGGGGCTTGCCGCCGCCATCCAGGCGGTGCAGGACAGCGGACTGCCGACCGGCGAAGCGCTTTCCTATGAAGAGGCCGTGCGCATCGGATGCAACATCGGCTCCGGCATCGGCGGCCTGCCGATGATCGAGGAAACGCACGGTGAACTGATGAACCGCGGCCCGCGTCGCGTGTCGCCGTTCTTCGTGCCGGCATCGATCATCAACATGATCTCGGGCCATGTCTCGATCAAGTACGGCTTCAAGGGCCCGAACATCGCGGTCGTGACCGCCTGCACCACCGGCCTGCATGCCATCGGCACCTCGGCGCGCATGATCGAATACGGCGACGCCGACGTGATGATCGCCGGCGGCGCCGAGTCGACCATCTCCCCGCTCGGCATCGGCGGCTTCACCGCGCCCCGTGCGCTCAGCACCCGCAACGACGATCCCGCAACGGCCTCGCGCCCGTGGGACAAGGACCGCGACGGCTTCGTGCTGGGCGAGGGCGCCGGCGTGCTGGTGCTCGAGGAGTACGAACACGCCAAGGCGCGCGGCGCCAAGATCTACGCCGAAGTCGCCGGCTTCGGCCTGACGGGCGATGCGTATCACATGACCGCGCCCGACGTCGACGGCCCGCGCCGTTCGATGGCCATGGCGCTGTCGAACGCAGGCGTCAACGCCGACCAGGTGCAGTACCTGAACGCGCACGGCACTTCCACGCAGATCGGCGACGTCAACGAGACCAATGCGGTCAAGCTGGCGTTCGGCGATCACGCGAAGAAGCTCGTCGTCAATTCGACCAAGTCCATGACCGGCCACCTGCTGGGCGGCGCGGGCGGCATCGAATCGGTGTTCACGGTGATGGCGCTGCACGAGCAGAAGAGCCCGCCGACCATCAACATCTTCAACCAGGATCCGGAGTGCGATCTCGACTACTGCGCCAACGAGGCGCGCGATCTGAAGATCGACGTCGCGGTCAAGAACAACTTCGGCTTCGGCGGCACCAACGGTACGCTGGTGTTCAAGCGCGCTTGAGCATTGCTTCGCCATGCACAGCGCGCCGTCGGTGACCTACCCGGTGGGGCGCTCGCGTGGCGCGACCCGGATTCTTGTCGTTCTCTGGGCCCTCGGGGCCATCTGTGCGGGCGCATCCTGCTATCTCTTCGATAGCGTCGGATGGCGCCAGCTGCTGCTGGTTCTCAGTGTCGGTTTCGCGGGTGTGGCTGCGGGCTTCGGTCTGCGGCAGGAGGGCGCGGGCGTCCTGCATTTCGACGGCCTCTACTGGTCGCTGACGGGTGGCCGTGCCACTCGCGCCGTACATGCCGCCCGGATATTCGTGGCGCTCGATTTCCAGTCCCTGATGCTGGTGCGGCTCAACGAGCCGGGGCGCGCCCGCCGCTGGATCTGGATCGAGCAGCGGGCCATGCCGGAGCGCTGGCGCGACCTGCGCCGCGCGGTATATTCGCGCCCCCCCGTCCGCGGCACCCGCGGCCGACACCTGGCGTGCGACCGCTCCGGCCGACGCGCCCTGAACCTTCGTCGATGACCACTTCCCCGCCCGTGCCGCCGGATTCCGGCCTGACCGACGCGCCCGCCGTGGCGCCGCGTCCGGGCGAGGTCGACTTCCAGCTGGTCCAGCGCACGGTCGCCGGGGACCAGAAGGCGTTCGAGCTGCTGGTCATCAAGTACCAGCGCCGCATCGAACGCCTGATCGGGCGGATGGTGCGCGATGTCGACCTGATCGAGGACATCGCGCAGGAAACCTTCATTCGCGCATACCGGGCCCTGCACCAGTTCCGCGGCGAGGCGCAGTTCTACACCTGGCTCTACCGGATCGCCGTCAACACCGCCAAGAAGGCGCTGGTGGACATGAAGCGCGATCCGACTGTCTCCGAGGCGGCCCTCAGGCCTTCTTCCGAGGACGATGATGAAACTTACCGTCCTGGAAACGAACCAACCAGCGACGAAACCCCCGAATCGGTCATGGCGGCGAACGAAATTGCCGGTGCCGTCGAGGCAGCCATGGAAGCGCTCCCCGCCGAGTTGCGGCAGGCGGTCACGCTGCGCGAAATCGAGGGCATGAGTTACGAAGAGATTGCCGAGGTCATGGATTGCCCCATCGGCACGGTGCGTTCGCGTATTTTCCGGGCGCGCGAGGCCATTTCGGCCAGGGTCAAGCCGTTGCTGGACAACCAGTCCGGCAAGCGTTGGTAAGTAAGCAGGTGAATGAAATGAATCAGACGATGACGGTTCGGGAACAGGTGTCCGCACTTGCGGATGGTCATTTGCAGGGCGAGGCGTTCGCGCAGGCGATCGACGCTGTCTGCGCCGAAGGCGAATCGCGCGCGACCTGGCAGGCCTACCACGTGGTGGGCGACGTGCTGCGTTCCGGTTCCCATTCGCCGTGCAGCGACACCTCCGCGTTCCTGGCGCGCTTCCAGCAGCGGCTGGCCGCGGAGCCGGTGATGGTGACCCCGGTATCGGAACCTGTCGCCGTGCCGGTGGCAGTGCCCGTGCAGCGCAGGGCGGAAGCGGCGAACGAGCCGGTGTTCCGCTGGAAGCTGGTGGCGGGCGCCGCATCACTGATGGCCGTTGCCGCCATCAGCTGGACTCTGGTCGGCAACGGCTCGGCCGTGCAACAGGGCGGTACGCAGCTGGCTTCCGTCCAGCAGCAACAGCAGCCGGCCGTCAATTCGGTGCTGGCTGCGGCCGCGGTCAATGGTCCGCAGGCTGCGAGCAATACGCTGACCCCGACACGCGTGATCGTGGGCAACGGCAACCCGCAGGTGATGCTGCGTGATCCCCGTCTCGATCAACTTCTCGAAGCGCACCAGCAGGCTGGCGGTGCCTCGCAAATGCCTTCCGGCTTCCTGCGCAATGCCACTTTCGAGGGCCCGACGCGCTGAGCGCGCGCACCCGTAGCCGCCCGTAATGACCGTTCCGATGCCGATCTCCGCACGCGCCTTCGTGCTTGTGTTTGCCGCTTTCTGCCTGGCGCAGGCTGCCACCGCGCAGACCCGCTCGGGCACTGCGAATGCGAAGAGCGCGGCAACGGCGCAGACGGACGAGCCGCCGGCGATGAGCGTGACCGAGTGGCTGCAGCGCATGCACACCGGCGCACGGCAGCGCAACTACGTGGGCACCTTCGTCGTGTCGGCGCCGGGCGGGGATCTGTCGAGCGCGCGCATCTGGCACGTGCGCGATGGCGAGCACCAGATCGAGCGCATCGAGGCCCTGTCGGGACCGCCGCGTTCGACCTTCCGGCGCAACCGCAACGTCATGACCTTCCTGCCGGAGGCGAAGGTGGTGAAGGTCGAGAAGCGCGAGAACCTCGATCTCTTCCCGAACCTGCCGGACAAGCCCGATTCGTCCATCGGCGATTTCTACGACGTGCGTGCGATCGGCAAGGACCGTGTCGCCGGCTTCGATGCCGACGTGGTGCAGCTGGTGCCTCATGACGGACTGCGCTTCGGCTACCGGATCTGGAGCGAGCGCCACTCCGGCCTGGTGGTGAAGCTGCAGACCGTCGACAGCGATTCCCGCGTGGTGGAGCAGTCGGCGTTCTCCGAGCTGCAGCTCGACGCACCGGTGAAGGCGCAGGCGCTCGCCCAGATGATGTCCAACACGTCGGGCTACCGCATCGAGAAGCTCGAGCTGGAGCGCAGCAACGCGCAGGACGAGGGCTGGACCCTGCGCACGCCCGTGGCCGGATTCAAGCCCCGAAGCTTCTTCCGTCGCCCTGTGGCGGGTGACGACGGCGGCGGCAAGTCGAAGCAGGATGCGGCCACAGTCCAGTGGACCTTCTCCGACGGACTCGCTTCGGTGTCGCTCTTCATCGAACGCTACGACCCGGCGCGCGCGCCCCGTGACGGCGTGCTGACCATCGGCGCGACCAACGCCATCCGCCGTCGCCTGCCCGAGCCGGCCAGCGACTGGTGGCTGACGGCAGTCGGCGAGGTGCCGCAGCAGACGCTCAATGCATTCGCCCAGAGCCTCGCGCGAACGCGCTGATTCGCCGGCAGGCAGATCGCACGGGCGCCGATTGCGCTGAACCAAGCACTCGGCGCAGACTCATAGCACTTGTTTTTCAGCCGCTCTGTTCTTTTGAAAGAAAACCGATGATCTTCAAAGTCGAGGGACACAAGCTTCGTTCCGGTCTGCTGGCTTTCGCGCTCGCCCTGACGGCTGGCGCCACTTTCCTTCCGGTCGAGCCGGTCCACGCGCAGACACGCACGCTGCCCGACTTTACCGATCTGGTCGATCAGGTCGGCCCTTCCGTGGTCAACATCCGTACCGTGGAGAAGGTCGCGCAGCGCGGCGGCAACGGCGAGATGGACGAGGAAATGCAGGAGTTCTTCCGCCGCTTCTTCGGCCAGCCCCTGCCGGGCCAGCCGCGGCAGGGGCCGCGCCAGAATCGTCCGCAGCCTCAGGAGGAAGAGCGTCCGCGCGGCGTCGGCTCCGGCTTCATCCTCACGCCCGACGGCTACGTGATGACCAACGCGCACGTGGTCGAGGACGCGTCCGAGGTGCTGGTCACGCTGCCGGACAAGCGCGAGTTCAAGGCAAAGATCGTCGGTGCCGACAAGCGCACCGACGTCGCCGTCGTCAAGATCGAAGCAACCGGGCTGCCCGCGGTGAAGGTCGGCGACATCTCCAAGCTGCGCGTGGGCGAGTGGGTGATGGCCATCGGCTCTCCCTTCGGCCTCGAGAACACCGTCACTGCCGGCATCGTGAGCGCCAAGCAGCGCGACACCGGCGAATACCTGCCGTTCATCCAGACGGACGTGGCCATCAATCCCGGCAACTCGGGCGGCCCGCTGATCAACATGCGCGGCGAGGTGGTCGGCATCAACAGCCAGATCTACTCGCGCTCGGGCGGCTTCATGGGCATCTCGTTCTCGATCCCGATCGACGAGGCGATCCGCGTGAGCGACCAGCTGCGCACCTCGGGCCGCGTCTCGCGTGGCCGCATCGGCGTGCAGATCGACCAGGTCACCAAGGACGTGGCTGAGGCCATCGGCCTGGGCAAGGCGCAGGGCGCGCTGGTGCGAGGCGTAGAGGCCGGTTCGCCGGGCGAGAAGGCCGGTGTCGAGCCGGGCGACGTCATCACCAAGTTCGACGGCAAGCCCATCGAGAAGCCGAGCGACCTGCCGCGCCTGGTGGGCAACACCAAACCTGGCACCAAGAGCACGCTCACGGTGTTCCGCCGTGGCGCCTCGCGGGATCTCAGCGTGACCATTGCCGAGATCGAGCCCGACAAGCCAAGCAAGCGCGCGAGCGATCGCGACGAGCAGGCGCAGAAGCCGCCGGCATCCGCTGCTGCCAAGTCGCTGGGCCTGACCGTGAGCGACCTCACCGATGCACAGAAGAAGGAGCTGAAGGTGAAGGGCGGCGTGAAGGTCGATGCCGCCAGCGAAGCCGCGGCCCGTGCGGGTCTGCGCGAGGGCGACATCATCATGGCGGTCGGCAATACCGACGTGTCGAATGCGCGCGAATTCGAGTCCGCCGTTGCCAAGTCGGACAAGAGCAAGTCGCTCAGCATCCTGTTCCGCCGCGGCGATTGGGCGCAGTACGCGCTGATCCGGCAGACACGCTGATCCGGCCCTGGCGTCAAGTGGCCCCACCCGGCAGTCGGGTTTGGGGCCGTTTTTTTGAGGTGTTTACGACGTTCCGACGCCGGCCTCTAAAAAAATCATAGGCCTCGAAAATGCCGGTTTTAGTTTGCGTCCACTAACTTTCCGAAGGGCTAAGGACGGATTTCGGTAGAATAGGGCACTCTCGGCGGCTGGTCGGCGCATAAGGAGTCGCCCGACCTTCACCATGCGAGATGTCAGATAGCAGTCCACCGGTGCTCCACAGATCGCCCACAAGTTGTTCAGTAACTGCTTCACCGATCCTGTTGATAACCTGTTCATATCTTTGATGTTGTGGACCTGCAACGACCCCTTTGGACCCCGTTCCCGGATGTACGCGCTTCCCTTTTTGCCTACAATGAAGCTCCAACTACTGCAGTTGCCATTGCTTGTTGGTTCAGGGCGCGTCTCCAGAAGACGCGCCCTTTTTTCTTGCCTGTAGCACTCTGCGTACGAGCCAATTCAAGTACTTAAGCGTTCCCGTTGATGAATCACATCAGAAATTTTTCGATCATTGCGCACATCGACCATGGCAAGTCGACGCTCGCAGACCGTTTGATCCAGCGTTGCGGCGGCCTCGCGGAGCGCGAGATGGAAGCGCAGGTTCTCGACTCGATGGACATCGAAAAAGAGCGTGGGATAACCATCAAGGCCCAGACCGCCGCGCTGCAGTACAAGGCACGCGATGGGCAGGTCTACAACCTCAATCTGATCGACACGCCGGGCCACGTCGACTTCTCGTATGAAGTGAGCCGCTCGCTGTCGGCATGCGAAGGCGCGCTGCTCGTCGTCGATGCATCGCAAGGCGTCGAAGCGCAGACCGTGGCCAACTGCTACACCGCACTCGATCTCGGTGTCGAAGTGGTGCCGGTGCTCAACAAGATGGACCTGCCGCAGGCCGACCCCGACAACGCGAAGGCGGAGATCGAGGACGTGATCGGCATCGACGCGTCCGATGCGATTCCCTGTTCCGCGAAGACCGGCATGGGCATCGACGAGATCCTCGAGGCGATCGTCGCCAAGGTGCCTCCGCCGCGCGGCAATCCCGATGCAGCGCTGCGCGCGATGATCATCGACAGCTGGTTCGATGCCTACGTCGGCGTCGTCATGCTGGTGCGCGTGGTCGACGGCCGCCTCGCCAAGGGCGAGCGCATCAAGATGATGGCTTCGGGCGCAACGTACAACGCCGACAACCTCGGCGTGTTCACGCCCCACACCGAGCCGCGCCAGTCGCTCGAAGCGGGCGAGGTGGGCTTCATCATCGCCGGCATCAAGGAGCTGCAGGCAGCGAAGGTCGGCGACACCGTCACGCTGATCCGCACGGGCACCGGCGGCGCGGCCGCCACCGCCAGCGAGCCGCTGCCGGGCTTCAAGGAAATCCAGCCGCAGGTGTTCGCGGGTCTCTACCCGACCGAAGCCAGCGAGTACGACTCGCTGCGCGACGCGCTGGAGAAGCTCAAGCTCAACGACTCCTCGCTGCACTACGAGCCCGAGGTGAGCCAGGCGCTCGGCTTCGGCTTCCGCTGCGGCTTCCTCGGCCTGCTGCACATGGAAATCGTGCAGGAGCGCCTGGAGCGCGAGTTCGACCAGGACCTGATCACGACCGCGCCGAGCGTGGTCTACCAGGTGGTCAAGAACGACGGCGAAGTGATCATGGTCGAGAACCCGTCCAAGATGCCCGACGTGGGCAAGATGGCGGAAATCCGCGAGCCGATCGTCACCGTGCACCTGTACATGCCGCAGGAATACGTGGGCTCCGTCATGACGCTGGCCAACCAGAAGCGCGGCGTGCAGATGAACATGGCCTACCACGGCCGCCAGGTCATGCTGACCTACGAGATGCCGCTCGGCGAGATCGTGCTCGACTTCTTCGACAAGCTCAAATCGGTGAGCCGCGGCTACGCCTCGATGGACTACGAGTTCAAGGAGTACCGTGCTTCCGACGTGGTGAAGGTCGACATCCTGCTGAATGGCGACAAGGTCGACGCGCTGTCGATCATCGTGCACCGCTCCCAGTCGCAGTACCGCGGCCGGGCGGTGGCTTCGAAGATGCGCGAGATCATTTCGCGGCAGATGTTCGACGTGGCGATCCAGGCCGCCATCGGGGTCAACATCATTGCGCGTGAGACAATCAAGGCCCTTCGCAAGAACGTTCTGGCGAAGTGCTACGGCGGCGACATCACCCGCAAGAAGAAGCTGCTCGAGAAGCAGAAGGCGGGCAAGAAAAGAATGAAGCAGATCGGCTCCGTCGAGGTCCCGCAAGAGGCCTTCCTCGCCATTCTGCAAGTCGAAGACTGATCGAAAAATGGCATTCATCACCTCCCTGGTCCTCGCGGCCTTCGCCGCCTATGTCGGCGCCTGGTACTTCAACATGATCGAAGGCAACTTCGCCTTGCTGTTGTTCGTTGCCACGGTTGTCACCGGCATCTACTGGCTGGCCGAGCGCTTCTACTTCCTGCCCCGTCGCGAGCAGGCGGCCGCAAAGCTGGAGTCCTCGCTGATCGACCGCAATGCGCGCCTGGCCGAGCAGGGCATCAAGCAGGTCGACACGGCCGACGCGAAGGCGAGCGAGCGCCTGCTGATGCAGCCCTGGTGGCTCGACTGGACCGCCGGCCTGTTCCCGGTGATCCTGGTGGTGTTCCTGCTGCGCTCGTTCCTCTACGAGCCTTTCAAGATCCCGTCGGGCTCGATGATGCCCACGCTGCTGACCGGCGACCTGATCCTGGTCAACAAGTTCACCTACGGCCTGCGCCTGCCGGTCGTCAACACCAAGATCACCGAAGGCACGCCGCTGGCGCGCGGCGACGTGGTGGTGTTCCGCTACCCGCCCAAGCCGAGCATGGACTACATCAAGCGCGTGGTCGGCATTCCCGGCGACGAGGTGGCTTACCTGAACAAGAAGCTCACGATCAACGGCCAGCCGGTTTCCAAGGCGCCGGCCGCCGACTACCTCGACAGCGAGTCGATGCGCCTGCTCAAGCAGTACGACGAGAAGCTGGGCGACAAGGAGCACAAGATCCTCAACGACGAAACCACGCCGTCGTTCATTCCCGGCGCCGGTGGCTTCAACTTCCCGGGCATCGAGAACTGCCGCTACACGGCCGAAGGGGTGGTCTGCAAAGTACCCCCCGGCAGCTATTTCATGATGGGCGACAACCGCGATAATTCGGCCGACTCGCGTTTCTGGGGCTTCGTGCCGGACAAGAACGTCGTGGGCAAGGCTTTCTTCGTCTGGATGAACTTCGGCGACCTGGGACGCATCGGTCCGTTTCAATAAACAAGCATTCATCGGCAAGCATAGTTCGAGGGGTATGAGGGCATGAGAGCACATCGGTCCGTTCGCAGCAGGGCTGCGCAGCAACGTGGCATTTCGTTCATCGGCTTGGTGTTCGTCGCGGCCGTGCTCGGGTGCCTGGGCGTGGTCATCGCGCAGGTCATTCCGACGCTGATCGAGTGGCAGGCCATCGACAAGGCCGCCAACAAGGCCAAGGAAGGCACGACCGTGCCCGAGGTGCGCGCCATCTTCGATCGCGCCCAGGCCATCGACGACTTCAAGTCGGTCAGCGGCAAGGACCTCGAAATCAAGAAGGTCGGCGACAAGGTGGTCGTGTCGTACTCGTACGAGCGCGAGATTCCGCTCTTCGGCCCGGCCTACCTGACGCTCAAGTACAAGGGCGAATCCCGCTGAACACGGCGCCTAAAAAGGTGGACGGCAGCCTCGCCGCATTGCAGGCGCGCCTGCAGCACACCTTCTCCGATCCGCGGCTGCTGCAGCTCGCGCTCACGCACCGCAGCTTCTCGGCCGACCACAACGAGCGCCTCGAGTTTCTCGGCGACTCGGTGCTGAACCTGGCGGTCTCGCACCTGCTGTACATGCGCCTGTCGGCCCTGCCAGAGGGCGACCTGTCGCGCGTGCGGGCCAATCTCGTCAAGCAGGACACCCTGCACCGCCTGGCGGTGGGGCTGGCGCTGTCGCCGCTGCTGCGGCTCGGCGAGGGCGAGGCGCGGTCGGGAGGGCCGAACCGGCCGTCGATCCTGGCCGACGCGCTCGAGGCGTTGATCGGTGCGGTGTATCTGGATGCCGGCTTTGCCGCTGCCCAGGCGCTGGTGCACCGGCTCTACGAGTCGGTCGAGATCAACCCGCGCATGGAAGCCGCGGCCAAGGACCCCAAGACCGAATTGCAGGAATGGCTGCAGGGTCACAAAATGAAGCTGCCGGTGTACCGCGTGGCCGCCACATTGGGCGCGGCACACAAGCAGACTTTCGATGTCGAGTGCGAAGTGCCCGAGCTGGGCTTTCGCGAACGCGGCATCGGCGGCTCGCGCCGCGCCGGCGAGCAGGCGGCGGCCGCTGCCATGTTGATCCGGCTCAAGGCACGCGGCGCCGCGTGAAATCAGAATGAACGATGCTATCAATCCCGTAGCGGAACCCGAAGACGCCGCAAGCGGCGAGGGCGCCGCTGGTCCCCAGCACTGCGGTCTCATCGCCATCGTCGGCAAGCCCAACGTGGGCAAGTCGACGCTGCTCAATGCGCTGGTCGGCCAGAAGATCAGCATCACCTCGCGCAAGGCGCAGACCACGCGCCATCGGATCACCGGCATGCGCACGCTGGGCGCCACCCAGTACGTGTTCGTCGACACGCCGGGCTTCCAGACCCTGCATGCCAACGCGCTGAACAAGTCGCTCAACAAGACCGTGCAGGGCGCGGTCGGCGACGTGGACCTGATCCTGTTCGTGGTCGAGGCCGGCAGCTTCACGCAGGCCGACGAGCGCGTGCTCAAGCTGCTCGGCAAGGGCATTCCCACGGTGCTGCTGGCCAACAAGCTGGACAACGTGCATCGCCGCGGCGACATCGCGCCCTGGCTCAAGAGCATGCAGGAGAAGCACGAGTTCGCCGAATACGTGCCGATGTCGGCCAAGAACCCGAAGGACGTCGAGCGCCTTTTCGGCATCTGCGAGAAATACCTGCCCGAGCAGCCCTGGTTCTACGACGAGGACGAGCTGACCGACCGCAGCGAGAAGTTCCTCGCCGGCGAGCTGGTGCGCGAGAAGCTGTTCCGCCTCACCGGCGACGAGCTGCCCTACACCTCGACCGTCGTCATCGACAAGTTCGAGGAGGAGCCGCCGCAGAAGAAGGGCCAGAAGCGCCTGCTGCGCATCGCCGCCACCATCGTGGTCGAGCGCGACGGGCACAAGGCCATGGTGATCGGCGACAAGGGCGAGCGCATCAAGCGCATCGGCATGGAAACCCGGGTCGAGCTCGAGAAGCTGGCCGACGCCAAGGTGTTCCTCGAGCTGTGGGTGAAGGTGCGCTCGGGCTGGGCCGACGACGAAGCCCGCGTCCGCTCGTTCGGCTATGAATGAATAGGCAAACCCCCAGGCTTGCTCGCTTCGCGTAGCCGCCAATCCCCTTTGCCGGGGGCAACGCCCGCGGCCAGGCAAAGCCGGTCCCGCAGCTTTTGCCGGCCTCAAACCTCGATGCCTCATTGCGTTCTGACATGGCCACCCACCGCGTTTCGCACGAGCCGGCTTACGTCCTCCACCGCTACGACTGGAGCGAGTCGAGCCTGATCCTCGAAGTCTTCACCCGCCACCACGGGCGCATCGCGCTCGTGGCCAAGGGGGCGAAGCGCCCGAGCTCCAACTTCCGGCCGGTGCTGCTGCCGCTGCAACCCCTGCAGGTCAACTACGGCGGCGACGCCGAGATCCGCACGCTCAAGGGCGCCGAATGGATGGGCGGGCACGTCATGCCGACCGGCGAGGCGCTGCTGTCGGGCTACTACGTCAACGAGCTGCTGCTGCGCCTGCTGGCGCGGGACGATGCCCATGAGGCGCTGTTCGACGCCTACGCCGGGGTCGTGCAGGTGCTGGCGAGCGAGCACGCCGGCGCCCAGGCCGCGACCCAGGCGGCCGCGCTGCGGGCCTTCGAACTGCTGCTGCTACGCGAAGTCGGCCTGCTGCCCTCGCTCGACGCCCAGACTCTCACGCTGGAACCGCTTGCCGCCGAAGAGCGCTACAGCCTCGTGCCCGAGGCCGGCCTGCGCCAGGCCGGTGACGACGAGGCCGCGCTGGCCGGTGCCGACTGGCTCGCCCTGCAGGCCGTGCTGGACGACCGCGCCCCATTTACTGCCACATTGCGTGAAATTGCCATCATGAGCGCCGGCGGCAACAGTGCCCTGAGAAACCAGCTGCGCGCACTGCTCAACTACCATTGCGGCGTGTCCACGCTGCGCACGCGGCAAATGATGAGAGACCTGCAAGCACTATGAGCACTCCGGGCCAAGCCGGCACCACCGCCGCCACCTCGCTGTCCGTCAACCTCAACAAGGTCGCCCTGGTGCGCAACACGCGCCACCTGGGCATTCCGAGCGTGGTGAAGGCCGCGCAGGCCTGCCTGGCGGTCGGCGCGCACGGCATCACGGTGCACCCGCGCCCTGACGCCCGCCACATCCGCGCGCACGACGTGAGCGACCTTTCCGCGCTGCTCGCGAAGGACTGGCCGGACGTCGAGTTCAACATCGAGGGCAATCCCTTCCAGAACCTGATGGACTTCGTGCGCACGCTGAAGCCGCACCAGGCCACCTTCGTGCCCGACAGCGAGACCCAGTCGACCAGCGACCACGGCTGGACCTTCCCCGACGACGCCGAGCGCCTGCGCCCCCTGATCGCCGAAGCCAAGGCCCTGGGCGTGCGCGTCAGCCTGTTCATGGACCCGATTCCCGAGATGATGGCCGCCGTCAAGGCCGTGGGCGCCGACCGGGTCGAGCTCTACACCGAAGGCTACGCGGCCTCTCGCGGCACCCCGAACGAGCAGGCAGTGCTCGCGCGCTATGCCGAGTCGGCGCGCGCCGCCATCGCGGCGGGCCTGGGCGTCAATGCCGGGCACGACCTGAGCCGGGACAACCTCACGGCCTTCCTGCGCGCCGTGCCGGGTGTACAGGAGGTGTCCATCGGCCATGCCTTCGTCGCTGACGCACTTGAGCTCGGCTACACGGCTGCCACGCGCGACTACCTGCGCTGCATCGCCGAGGCGCGCCAGCAGCAACAGCAGCAACAACAACAACAATGAACGCCGGCGCCGCATGATCTACGGCATTGGCACCGACATCTGCGACCTGCGTCGCATCGCCGCGACCTTCGAGCGCCAGGGCGAGCGCTTTGCCCGCAAGGTGCTGAGCGACGCCGAATTCAAGGTCTGGCAGGCCCGCAGCGCGCGCTGGCCGAAGCGCGGCCTGAGCTACCTGGCGACCCGCTTCTCCGCCAAGGAGGCCTTCAGCAAGGCCATCGGGCTGGGCATGCGCATGCCCATGAGCTGGCGCCTGTGCGAGATCGCCAACCTGCGCAGCGGCAAGCCCGTCATCGTGCTGCACGGCGGCCTGAAGGACTGGTTCGAGGCGCAGGGCCTCACCGCCCACGTGACCGTGACCGACGAAACCGAATACGCCGCGAGCTTCGTGGTGGTGGAGAAGATATGACCGCCGGGCCTGCCGACCGCCCCCATGCGCCGCTGATCGTCGATGTCGCGGGCACCGAGCTCACCGCCGTCGACCGCCGCCGCCTCGCCGACCCGCTCGTCGGCGGCGTGATCCACTTCGCCCGCAACTGGCAAAGCCGCGCGCAGATGACCGCGCTCAACGCCGAGATCAAGTCGATCCGGCCCGACATGCTGATCTGCGTCGACCACGAGGGCGGACGGGTGCAGCGCTTTCGCACCGACGGCTTCACCCACCTGCCGTCGATGCGCGCGCTCGGCGAGCTCTGGATGCGCGACGCCATGCGCGCCACCCAGGCCGCGACGGCCGTGGGGCAGGTGCTTGCGGGCGAACTGCGCGCCTGCGGCGTCGACTTCAGCTTCGCGCCGGTGCTCGACCTCGACTACGGCGGCAGCAGCGTGATCGGCAACCGCAGCTTCCACCGCGACCCGCGCGTGGTCGCACTGCTGGCCAAGAGCGTGATGCACGGCATGCTGCAGATGGGCATGCGCAACTGCGGCAAGCACTTTCCGGGGCACGGCTTCGTGCAGGCCGACTCGCACGTCGAGATCCCGGTGGACAAGCGCGGCCTCAAGGCCATCCTGGCCGACGATGCGAAGCCGTACGACTGGCTGTCGGGCTCGCTCGCGGCCGTGATGCCGGCGCACGTGATCTATCCGAAGGTCGACAAGCGGCCGGCGGGGTTTTCGTCGAAGTGGCTCGGCGAGATCTTGCGAAAGCGCTTCGGCTTCGATGGGGCGGTGTTCAGCGACGACCTGAGCATGGAGGCGGGGCGCTATATCGACGGCAAGCTGCTCAGTTTTACCGATGCGGCGCTGGCGGCGCTGGAGGCCGGGTGCGACATGGCGCTGCTGTGCAATCAGAGCATCGGCGAAGGCGCGCCGCTCGATGAATTGCTGCAGGGCTTCGCTGCGGCCAGGGATGCGGGGCGCTGGGTTGGCAATCCGGACAGCGAAACGCGCCGTCGGGCCTTGCTTCCCGATACGGCCGCACCGTCGTCATGGGACGCTCTTGCAGGCTCGACCCGGTACAGCGGCGCCAGGCGTACCCTGTCGCGCGATGGCCTGACGGAATAGACGCGCATGCCGCTGTGCCTCAGTTTCTTCCCGCGCAAGGACGAGGCCGTGTTGCGCAATCACGCGCACTATTGCCGCCTGTTCGGCTATCCGCACCAATGGATCGAGGCCGACCGCATTCGCCACCCGGCGTTGCGTGACAGTACGAAATACGGGCAGATTCTTCGCCATCTGCGCGAGCTGCCCGAGAACGACTGGCTTCTGTTCCTCGATGGCGATTCGGTGGTGTTCCACGCGGTTGCCATCGAAGCGCTGATGCAAGGCCGGGACTCGCTTTTCGTCGAGGGCCCGCCCAGCGGCGATCGCCCCGGTCCGGCAATGACCAACATGATGGTGCTGCGCAATACGCCCGCCAATCGGGCCATGCTGCTCGGACTGATGGACGATGCGGGCAATGTCGTCGCACTGGTGAGCCGCGCCATCGATGAAACCGCCCGGTTGCGCCCGGCCGGCCTGCTTGGATGCAACGCGATGGCCGGTGACATCTATGTCAATGTCTCGTGGCGCATTCCGCAGTGGTTCCTGGCGCGCGTCTTCGTCGTCAATCTCGGGCCGCAGCCCATCGTGGCGCCGGAAGGCGGATGGCGCGATGCGCTGCTTCACGATCAAACCCTGCAGGACCTGCTCGCGGCGCAGGTCAACAATGCGCTGATCCACGGCCAGCCCGTGTTGCAGCCCGCAGCCTATCCGGCGTTGTCGGAAGAGCCGATGTCGAGCTACAACGCCGGCGCCGACATTGCTTTCGTCACGCTCTACACGCATCACGTCGGCAGCTACGCGCGGGTGTCCGAGCACAACGTGAAGCGCTACTGCGACAGGCACGGCTACGCGTACCACGTGTACCGCGCCATTCCCGAGGCGATCGACACCGGCATCGGTGGGTCGTGGGTGCGCAGCTGGCTTCTGCAGCAGCACATCGCACACCACAAGTGGGTGATCTGGATCGACGCCGACGTGCTTTTCCTCAACCAGAGTCGCCGGATCGACGCTCTGCTCGAAGGGCGCGAACTGCTGCTTGCGAAGGATGTGGGCGGCTGGGCCTTCAATTCGGGTGTGATGGGTTTCCTGAACACCGAGGGCAACGCCGAACTGCTGGCACGTATCTGGCAGCGCATCGGCGAGGTCGACGACAAGTCGGCGGTCTACAGCAGCCAGGGCGATCAGTACTACACCAATGAGGTGCTGTCCGGAGCAGGGCTGGTGGACGAGCGTGCCATCGTCGACAACCTGAGCATCAACACGCCGCCGCACCTGGCCTCCGACGAGACCCTGCTGGTGCACTTCATCAATCTCGACGAGCCTTACCGTTCGGCCTACATGGCCTCGATGGATGCGCTCTCGCAGCGCCTGCGCTAGCTGGCCGCAGCCGGCTCCAGCCTGAAGACCCGCACCGGCAACTCGCCGGACGCGGGAGCGAGGAACTGGGCGATCTCGGGCACCGTGAACTGGCGCTCCAGCCATGCCTTGTCCGCCAGGCCTGCATTGAAGAAGATCCGGAGCAACCGCAAGGCTTCGTGCCGCAGCGCGCGTGTCAGCGTTTCATGCTCGACCAGTTGCAGCTCCGACGCGGCGGAGGGTCTGAAGCTTGCGCGCGCGAGGATCAGCAGCAGCCTTTCGGCGAAGTCGAGAACCGGTGGCCAGTACAGGTCGTACAGCCTGGCGATCTCCTGCACATGCTCGACGCTCGATTGGGGCAGCAGGTAGGCCAGCACCAGCGCGCGCGCCCGCGAGGCCAGGGTTGCCGCGCGGGCCGTGTCGACGATGGTGGCCGGCGCGACCGGCTTGTGAAGAAGCTCGGGAATCACGGCAAAGCGCGCACCGGCGGCTGCGCTCTTGCACAGCATGTGGAAGTCGTCGTGCACCGTGAACTCGGGGTCGTGGCGCACGCCGCTGCGTTCCAGGAAACTGCGACGCACCATGCAGGCCGACAGCAGCAGCGGGCGCGAGCCGAAGAACTCCACGAGGATGTCCTGATGCCGCTCGGAGAACTCGAACGGGCCTTCGTGCGTCTCGCACCAGCTGCCGACGATGTCGACGTCGGAGCAAGCCTCGAGCAGGGCGGCCTGGCGCTGCAGGCGCTCCGGTGCGGGAACGTCGCCGACGTCGGCGAAGACGATGTAGTCGCCCTGCGCCTGCGCCAATGCAAGGTTGCGAGCGGTGGAGCGGTCGCATGCGAAAGGAAGCGAGAGCAGGCGGGAACTGGCGAGGCCTGATCTCGCCAGCATGGCCTCAAGACCATCGACGCCGGCTTCGGCGACCAGCACGAGGTGGATTGCCACAGTGCTCTGGGCTGCCCAGGCCTGGAGGCTCTGCTCCAGGCTCTGCGGCGAATCTCCGGCCAACAGGCAGACGGTGACGCGTGGCGGCGTCGGCGCGGGCATGAAACGATCGGGTTGTTGCGCGCGCCAGCTCAGGAAGCGCTCGATGGCTGGCCCCACCAGCGGAGGCGCGAAGGCGCGGACGAACACATCCAGGCCTTCACGTTCGAGCCTCGCGCGGCGAGGCGCATCGGCAAGCAACTGCTCGATCGTCTCGATGAGCTTTTCGTAGGGCGCGCCAACCACCGCCTTGCGGATCGAGGCTTCGATCTCGCTGTCGGGGTAGAGCTCGCAGACCACGGCCTTGCGGTGCCTCAACAGGATCGACAGCCGTGGCACTTCGACGATGCGTGATTCTTCCCAGTTGTGGAGATTGAGCACGATCTTCGCGCGGCGCATGAAACCGTTGCGCTCTTCCAGCGTCCAGGCCCGGCCCCGGTTGACCTCGACCCGCAGGCCGCGCGCCATCAGGCCCTCGAGGATGTCGATGCGCCGGCGCGTCAGCGAGCCGAAGAAGACGACGTCGATGTCCTGCTGCTCGTCGGGAAGGATGTCCTCCAGCGGCAGGATTTCCGCGGCTTCAGGCTCCCAGCCGAGCGCGACATAGTCCGCATTGCGATAGCCGAGCTGGCGATGCCGCTGGAAATTCGTCTTGCTGTATTCCCAGAGGTAGCAGCGCTTGAGAACGTCGAGGTAGCGATCGTTCCATGCATGTGTGCCGTGCACCATCGGCTCGAAGTTGACGACGATGCAATCAGGGTGATGCTGTTCGATGTGCTCCCACGGGACATCCCAGAAGAAGAACAGGATGTTGATTTCCCCGGGCTCGATGTAGCAGTGGGTGAAGCGGGTCGGGTAGCCGAGGCGTTCTGCCGCCAACCTGAAGGCCTCGACGATGTCGCCGCAGGTCTCGTGCGAGGACAGCGACGTGAAGTTGAGCCGGGGCAGTGTCGTCATGGGGCGGTGCCCGTCCGGTTCAGTAGTGGCCCAGCACGTTGACCTTGTGGTAGTGGTCCTTCAACGCGGCATGCAGCTGCAGTGCCTGCGCGCGGGTTTCTTCGCCAGCCTCCTTGCCCACGCCGAAGAAGTAAAGGTCGTGGCTGCTGCGGTCTTCGAAGAATCCCCACACAGAGAACCAGGCGTCGTGCTGGAGCAGGTCCGTGAAGTCGGAGGCAGCGAGATTCCGGTAGTAGTTCTGGCTCTTGTCGATGGTCAGCGGCGAATCGGAGGGGTTGAACTCCACGGTGCCGTGCTGGCGCCGGCCCGGGGTCGCGCAGGTCATGACGACGAGGCCGTCTTCCTTCACCAGCCGCAGCATGTTGAGCCAGGTCTTCTTCCACTGGGGGTTGTGCTCCATCGCCTCGCACGAGATCACGACATCCGTGCCGTTCGCGGCGCCGCCATAGTTTTCACCGTGGCAGACGAGATCGACGTCCGGGCCTTCCCCTACATCGAGTCCCAGGTAGTTGCAGTCCTGGAAGAACTCACGGACCGAGCCGTTGAGATTGAGGCTGCCGATCTCGATCACCGCCCGCGCACTGAAATAGGACGGCAGGAACTGCTTCACGCCGGCGACGAAGAACCTTTGTTGGGGATGTGACATGGAACTTGGCTGCGTTGGATTGGCGTTGCGGCTGAAGCAAGGGAAAGATGCCGGAACACCCGCTGCGCAAAGTCATTCCTCGCCGGGTGCGGAGGCAGTTGCTGCATTCGCCCACAAGCGCTTCCCGCCCATGCCCAAGTGCTCCAGATACAGTCGGAGATCGAACTCGAGGCGATGATAGTCCGGCTCCATATGCATGCACAGTGCATAAAACGCCTTGTCGTGCTCACGTTCCTTCATATGTGCCAACTCGTGCACAACAATCATCCTCAGCCACGCCAGCGGCACCTCCTTGAACAGGCTCGCCACCCGGATTTCGCGTTTGGCCTTGAGCTTGCCGCCCTGCACGCGCGACACCGTGGTGTGCGTGCCCAGGGCATTGCGGATCACGTGCAGCTTGTTGTCGAACATCACCTTCGACAGCGGCTCGGCCTTGCGCATGAACTCGCTCTTGAGCTCGGTCACGTACCCGTAGAGCGCCCGGTCGGTCTGGATGTCGTGCACGCCCTCCGGGTAGCGCTGGCCGAGCAGTGCGCCGAGCTTGTCCCCGGCGATCAGCTGTCGGACCTGTTCCAGCAGGGGCGCCGGATAGCCCGCCAGGTATTTCATCGTCACGCCCCCAGTTGCGTGCTGGCCGCGCAGGCCAGCCCCGTGGCCACGCCGCCGAACAGGTCGCCCTCGACCAGGTTCACGCCCGCGAAGCTCCTGCGCAGGGCATGCTGGAACGGCCGCAGCGCGGACGAGCCGCCGGTGAGGTAGATCGCGTCGAGGTCACCGCTGCGCAGGCCCGCGCGCTTGACGCAGGCGTGCGCGCAGGCGATCACGTTTTCCAGCGGGGAGGCCAGCTGCTCTGCCATGTCGGCGGGTGAGAGCGAAACCGTCAGGCCGCGCTCGGCACATCCGAGGTCAATGGCCGTTGGCGCGTCGCTCAGTGACACGTCGATCTTGGCCGCTTCCACCGCGCTCGCGATACGGTGGCCGTGGCGTTCCTCGAGCACGGCCATCAGCCGGTCGTGCAGCCGCGTGTCGCTGTAGCTGGTGCGCAGATCCTTCGCCTGCCGCACCGCCTTGGCGGCGTAGAGCCAGTTGATCAGGTGCCACGAAGACAGCTCGAAGAACACCTTGCTGGGCACCTCGCGCCCCTGCGGGCCGTGGTGGCGGAAGCCGAATTGCGGCATCACGCGCTCGAGGTTCAGCCGCTGGTCGAAGTCGGTACCGCCGATGTGCACGCCGCTGGTGGCCAGCACGTCGTCGCTGCGATCCTCTCGCGCGGCACGCTCGGGGCCGACGCGCACGACGGTGAAGTCGGAGGTGCCGCCGCCGATGTCGACGATGAGCACGATCGACTCCTTGGCAACGCGCTGTTCGTAGTCGAAGGCGGCCGCGATGGGTTCGAGCTGGAACGCAATCTCGCGAAAGCCCGCGGCGCGCGCTGCGACGCGCAGGCTTTCTTCGGCACGCTCGTCGCGCTTGGGGTCGTCGTCCACGAAATGCACCGGGCGGCCGATCACCACGCGTTCGGGCATCTGGCCCAGCTCGCGGCTGGCGCGCACGGCCAGCTCGCGCAGGAAGCGGGCGATGATGTCCTCGAAGCTCACGAGGCCGTCGTGGATGGCCGTTTTCTCCTGCATCAGCGCGCTGCCGAGCAGGCTCTTGAGCGAGCGCATCAGCCGGCCCTCGGTGCCCGAGAGGTACTGGCCGATGGCGTCGCGGCCGAAGTGCGTCGTGCGGTCTTCGGCGTTGAAGAAGATCGCGGTGGGCAGGGTGGTGGCCGTGCCCTCGATGGGCAGCAGGCGTGCTTCGCCGTCGACCCGGCAGGCGACGGCGGAGTTGGAGGTGCCGAAGTCGATGCCGATCGTCGGCAACGACGACGGTGCCTTCACGATCAAGATTCCCTGCGCAGCGCCGGGAACAGGATCACGTCGCGGATGCTCGGCGAATCGGTCAGCAGCATCATCAGCCGGTCGATGCCGATGCCGCAGCCGCCGGTGGGCGGCATGCCGTATTCGAGGGCGCGCACGAAGTCGTGGTCGTAGTACATGGCCTCGTCGTCGCCGCTGTCCTTGGCGGCCACCTGCGCGTTGAAGCGCGCGGCCTGGTCCTCGGCGTCGTTCAGCTCGCTGAAGCCGTTGCCGAACTCGCGACCGGTGATGTACAGCTCGAAGCGCTCGGTGACCTCGGGGCGCTCGTCGTTGGCGCGCGCCAGCGGCGAGATCTCGGTCGGGTGCTCCATGATGAAGGTCGGCTGCCAGAGCTTCTCTTCGACGGTTTCCTCGAAGTACATCACCTGCAGGCTGGCGAGGCTGCGCTGCGAGAGCTTGTCCTTCTCTTCGCTCAGGCCGATCTTGCGCAGGGCGTTGATGAGCCAGGCGCCGTCGTCGACACCGTCGCCCGCGTCGGTGTACTTCAGGATCGCTTCGCGGATCGTCAGGCGCTCGAACGGCTGCGTCAGGTCGACCGGCTTGCCCTGGTAGGTGAGCTGCTGCGTGCCCACGGCCTTGTCGGCGATGGTGCGGATCAGCGTCTCGGTGAAATCCATCAGGTCGCGGTAGTTCCAGTAGGCCGCGTAGAACTCCATCATCGTGAACTCGGGGTTGTGCCGCACCGAGATGCCCTCGTTGCGGTAGCTCCGGTTGATCTCGAACACGCGCTCGAAGCCGCCGACGATCAGGCGCTTGAGGTACAGCTCGGGCGCGATGCGCAGGAACATCTCCTGGTCGAGCGCGTTGTGGTGCGTCTTGAAGGGCTTGGCGTTCGCGCCGCCCGGAATCGGGTGGAGCATGGGCGTCTCGACTTCGAGGAAGCCGTTGCCCACCATGAACTCGCGCAGGGCGCTCACGGCCTTGCTGCGTGCGGTGAAGCGCACGCGCGCTGTCTCGTCGGTGATCAGGTCGACATAGCGCTGGCGGTACTTCTGCTCCTGGTCGGCCATGCCGTGGAACTTGTCGGGCAGCGGACGCAGGCTCTTGGTGAGCAGGCGCAGCTTCGTGACCTTGACCGACAGCTCGCCGGTCTTGGTCTTCATCAGCGTGCCTTCCGCACCGAGGATGTCGCCCAGGTCCCAGCGCTTGAACTCGGCATACGTTTCCTCGCCGACAGCGTCGCGCGTCACGTAGAGCTGGATGCGGCTGGTGGCGTCCTGCAGGGTGGCGAAGCTGGCCTTGCCCATCACGCGCTTGAGCATCATGCGGCCGGCCACGCTGACTTCGACAGCCTGCGCTTCGAGCGCTTCGGACTCGGTGGCGCTGTGCGCCTCGACGAGTGCGGCGGCGCGGTGGCCCGGCTTGAAATCGTTGGGGAACGCAACGCCCTTGCCCTCGGCCTGTGCCGTGCGCAGCAGCTTGAGTTTTTCGCGACGTTCGGCGATGAGCTGGTTTTCGTCGACGGGGGGCGGGGGAGGCGGGGAGTTCTTTTGATCGGACATGGGAGGCGGGTGGCGCGC
The DNA here is from genome assembly GCF_003965815.1 of Variovorax gossypii. Lineage (GTDB taxonomy): Bacteria > Pseudomonadota > Gammaproteobacteria > Burkholderiales > Burkholderiaceae_C > Variovorax > Variovorax gossypii. The sequence goes on from NZ_RXOE01000002.1 coordinate 1,109,952, forward strand.
AACCGGGAGCGTGCGCGGGGCTGGCATTTTAGCCGATCGGGTTCGAATAAAACCCGCCCCCAGCGCCCGCCAATCCTGCGGGATGAGCTACAAAAAGGATAGCGATCTATTCAGTGATGCCGGTGCGTGCGAGCAGATCGCTGACCAGCTCCAGTCGCATCAGCGGGCTGTCGAGCTCCATCAGGCGCTGCCGCAGCTCGAGCTGCATCGGCACCAGTTCGCACCAGCGGTTGGCCACCCAGCCGCAATCGTCGAAGCGGTAGGGCTCGGCGATGGGCAGCCGCACCGATCCGCCTTGCGCGCGGCGCCGCTCCTCGAGGGTGCCGACCAGGCGCTGCAACGCGGTGGACGTGTGCCGCAGGTCGTCGGGAATCTCGAGCGCGACGTCGTCGTTCACGGCCTCGACCTCGGCGACCCAGAGGCCGTGTTTCTGCAGCTCGTTGCTGCGAACGCGAAAACGCTGCGTGCCGATGCACTCGATCTGCAGCAGGCCGCTTTGCGGCGACTCGAACTCGCGGATCGTGGCCAGCGTGCCGATGGCGGCGAAGCTCTCGGCGTCGGCGCCGGCCTTGCGAACTTCGCTGCCGCTGGTGAGGCTCACCACGCCGAAGGGGGCGTCGGCCTTGCGGCACTTGCCGATCATGTCGAGATAGCGAACCTCGAAGATGCGCAATGGAAGAAGGCCGCCGGGAAAGAGCACCGTACCGAGCGGGAACAATGGCAGTGAATGCAAAAGGGGTTGTGTCGTCATCGAAAAGCCTTGCGTGGCTATCATCGCATTCCCCTCACGGCCGCGCCTCATGCTCTACCAGATTCCCTCGTTCCTTCTCGACGTGATCGTCGGTCTGCTCGGCGGCGCCTGCCTGCTGCGCCTGTACATGCAGTACCACCGGGTGCCCTTCGGCAACCCGCTCGGGCGCTTCGTATTCGCCATCACCGACTGGATCGTGCTGCCGCTGCGGCGCATCGTGCCCGCGGTGAAGCGCTGGGACCTGGCCAGCCTGATCGCGGCATGGCTGCTGGTGATGCTGAAGTTCCTGCTGCTGTGGCTGCTGGTCGGCAACCTGGGGCGCATCGCGACCCTGCCGCTGGTGTCGCTGGTGGGATTGATGCAGCTGGCCATCTCGGGGCTGACCGCGCTGCTGGTGGTCTATGCGGTGCTGTCGTGGATTCCGGGCGCGTCGCCGATGCTGCTCGACCTGATCTCCCGCCTGGCCGAGCCGCTGGTGCGGCCGTTCCGCCGCTTCATTCCGCTGATCGGCGGGGTCGACCTGTCGCCCCTGGCTGCCATCGTGGTGCTGCAGGTGATCGCGATCGTGCTGGGCAACCTGCTGGTGTTTGCGTACCAGCTGACCTTCTGAATTAGCTCCTGAATATCCCAAGAAAAAGGACCCGGATGCATCGCACCCGGGCCCTTTTGCCTTGATTGCCGTTCGTTCTTCAGCTCACCGCATCGGCCGGCTGGCGCAGCAGCATCGCCAGCGTGTTGGCGATCGTCTTGCGCAGTTCGCGGCGGTCGCTGATGAAGTCGATGGCGCCCTTGGTCTGCAGGAACTCCGCGCGCTGGAAGCCTTCGGGCAGCGTCACGCGCACGGTCGATTCGATCACGCGCGGGCCGGCGAAGCCGATCAGCGCCTTGGGCTCGGCGATCACCACGTCGCCCACGAAGGCGAAGCCGGCCGACACGCCGCCCATGGTCGGATCGGTCAGCACGCTGATGTAAGGCAGGCCCTTCTTCGCCAGGCGTGTGAGCGCGGCATTCGTCTTGGCCATCTGCATCAGCGAGAGCAGGCCTTCCTGCATGCGCGCGCCGCCGGTGGCGGTGAAGCAGATGAACGGCACCTTCTGCTCGATGGCGGTCTCCACGCCGCGCACGAAGCGCTCGCCGACCACGCTGCCCATGGAGCCGCCCATGAACTCGAATTCGAAGCAGGCCACGACCACGCTGATGCTGTGCACCGAGCCGCCCATGACGACCAGCGCGTCGGTCTCGCCGGTGTTTTCCAGTGCTTCCTTCAGGCGCTCGGGGTACTTGCGGCTGTCCTTGAACTTCAGGGCGTCGACCGGCAGCACTTCCTGGCCGACTTCGTAGCGGCCCTCGGCGTCGAGGAACGCATCGAGCCGCGCGCGGGCGCCGATGCGGTGGTGGTGGCTGCAGCTGGGGCAGACGTTCTGGTTGTGCTCGAGGTCGGTCTTGTACAGAACGGTCTCGCAGGCGGGGCACTTGATCCACAGGCCCTCGGGCACCTGGCGGCGCTCGGACGGGTCGGTTTGGGCGATCTTGGCGGGTAGCAGTTTTTCAAGCCAGCTCATGGGGGCTCCTTGTGTTGGCGGTGATTATCGACCAGCCGCGTTCTTGGCCGTCGCGGCGGGCAGGGCGTCGAGCGCCTCGCGGATGCCCGCGAGGAATTCGTGCACCGCCGGCACGACTTTTTCGCGGGGCTGGTCTTCGATGAGTTGAATGATCTTGGTGCCGATGACGACCGCATCGGCGGTCGAGCCGACCGCCTGTGCGGTGCGCGCGTCGCGGATGCCGAAGCCCACACCGACCGGAATGCTCACGTGCTCGCGGATGCGCGGGATCATCCGGCCGACGGCCTCGGTGTCGAGGTGGCCGGCGCCCGTCACGCCCTTGAGCGACACGTAGTAGACATAGCCGCTGGCGATGCGCGCGACCTGCGCCATGCGCTCGTCGGTGCTGGTGGGGGCCAGCAGGAAGATCAGGTCGATGCCGGCGGCCTTGAGTTCGGCGGCGAAGTCCTCGCACTCTTCCGGCGGGTAGTCGACCACCAGCAGGCCGTCAACGCCGGCCGCGGCCGCATCGCGGATGAAGGACTTCTTGCCGTGCACGAGGTCGTAGCGCTCGACCGGGTTGGCATAGCCCATCAGCACCACCGGCGTGGTCGTATCCGTCTTGCGGAAGGCGGCGACGATGGCGAGCACCTGCTTCATGCCCACGCCAAGCGCCAGCGCGGCCTCGCCGGCCTTCTGGATCACGGGGCCGTCGGCCATGGGGTCGGAGAAGGGCACACCCAGCTCGATCACGTCGGCGCCGGCCTCGACCATGCCGTGCATCAGCTCGGGCGTGATGTCGGCGAAGGGGAAGCCGGCGGTCACGTACGGAATGAGGGCGCGGCGGCCTTCCTTCTTCAGGGCCTCGAAAGTGGTGGCAATGCGGCTCATCACTTGCCTCCCTTCACGCTCAGACCGCGCATCGAGGGGCGGTCGTAGAAATCGACGCCCGACAGGTCGGCGACGGTGCCGATGTCCTTGTCGCCGCGGCCCGAGAGGTTCACCAGGATCGACTGGTCGGGGCGCATGGTCTTCGCGAGCTTCAGCGCGTGGGCCACGGCGTGGCTGGATTCGAGCGCGGGGATGATGCCCTCCGTACGGCACAGGTAGTGGAAGGCGTCCAGCGCCTCGGTGTCGGTGATGCCGACGTACTCGGCGCGGCCGATGTCGGCCAAGTACGCGTGCTCGGGGCCCACGCCGGGGTAGTCGAGGCCCGCGCTGATGCTGTGGGTCTCGGTGATCTGGCCGTCCTCGTTCTGCAGCAGGTAGGTGCGGTTGCCGTGCAGCACGCCGGGGCTGCCGCGCAGGATGGAAGCCGAGTGCTTGCCGCTGTCGAGCCCTTCGCCCGCCGCCTCGACGCCGATCAGGCGCGTGCCCGCGAACGGGATGTAGGGGTGGAAGATGCCCATGGCGTTGCTCCCGCCGCCCACGCAGGCGATCACCACGTCGGGCTGCTTGCCCTCGGCTTCGCCGGTGATGCCGTCAGCCGCGAGCATGGCCGGCATCTGCTCGATGCACTCGGTGCCGATCACGCTCTGGAAGTCGCGCACCATGGTCGGATAGGGGTGCGGGCCGGCGACGGTGCCGATGATGTAGAAGGTGTTCTCGACGTTCGTGACCCAGTCGCGCATCGCTTCGTTGAGCGCGTCCTTCAGCGTCTTGCTGCCGGACTCGACGGGCACCACGGTCGCGCCGAGCAGGTTCATGCGGTAGACGTTGGGGCTCTGGCGCTTCACATCCTGGCTGCCCATGTAGACCACGCACTCGAGGCCGTAGCGCGCGCAGATGGTGGCGGTAGCCACGCCGTGCTGGCCGGCGCCGGTCTCGGCGATGACGCGAGGCTTGCCCATGCGCCGCGCGAGCATCGCCTGGCCGATCACGTTGTTGATCTTGTGGGCGCCGGTGTGGTTCAGGTCTTCGCGCTTCAGGTAGATCTGCGCGCCGCCCATTTCGCGGCTGGTGCGCGCCGCGTGGTAGATCGGCGAGGGACGGCCGACGAAGTGCTTGAGCTCGTAATGGAATTCCGCGAGGAACGCCGGATCGTCCTTGAACTTGGCGTACGCATCGCGCAGTTCGTTGATCGCGTGGGTGAGCGTTTCGCTCGCGAAGGTGCCGCCGTAGTTGCCGAAGTGGCCGGTGGCATCGGGTTGCTGGTAGTCCTGGAATTGGCTTTGCATGGTTCTCGATCGGTGGGCCGCAGCCCGACAAACGATCGGCTGCGGCGGCTAACTGGAGAAGGACGCGTCGGCAGCCCTGACTGCTGCGACGAATTGCCGGATCTTTCCGGCGTCCTTGAGGCCCTTGTTCCCGGGACCGTCGATTTCGACGCCCGAGCTCACATCAACGGACAGCGTCTTGCAGCGTGTCCGCAGGATGCGAATGCCATCGCCCACGTTTGCAGGTGTGAGCCCACCACTCAAGACGAGGTGAGCGTCGACGGCGGGTGGAAGAAGTGACCAATCGAATGCCTTGCCGCCACCGCCATAACCTTCGACATGCGCGTCGAGCAGGATGGCCTGGGCGTGGGAGTAATCGGACGCGTATTTTACGAGGTCGAAGCCCGCCCCGGCATCCCCCAGCGGAATGCGGGCGGCGCGCATGTAGCGGAAGCGGTCCGGGCCGGTGGCCTCCTCGCACTGCTGCGGCGTCTCTTCGCCGTGGAACTGCGCGATGGAGCCCTTCACCTGGGCGAGCGATGCTATGACTTTGGGAGCGTCCTCGTTCACGAACAGCAGGACCGGCGTGATGAAGGGCGGCAAGCGCGAGGCCAGTGCGGCCGCGCGCTCGGCCGTCACCGCACGGGGGCTCTTCGGATACAGGACGAAGCCGATCGCGTCGGCTCCCGCTTCGATTGCCGCGTCGACATCGGCTTCACGGGTCAGGCCGCAGATCTTGATGCGGGTGCGGGGCAGGGGAGGCGCGCTCATGGCGGGCCATCATACGGAGCCCCGCCGGCCTGCAGCGTGGCTTCGTCCGGCAGACCCCACTTGGCGTCGTACAACGGGCCCATGAAATACAGGCCGTCGGCGGAGAAGGTGGGCGCGGCAATCTTGCGGCTGCGCGCCTCGAGCACTTCGGAGATCCATTCGGGCCGCTCGTCGCCGCGGCCGATGCGCACCAGGCAGCCCATCAGGTTGCGGATCATGTGGTGCAGGAAGGCGTCGGCCTCGAATTCGAAATGCCAGCGGCAGCGCTCGCCGCTGCCCACGCGCGTGATCTCGATGCGACGCAGGTCCTTGACCGGCGAGCGTGCCTGGCAGGCAGAGGCGCGGAACGAGCTGAAGTCGTGCTGGCCGATGAGCAGCGCGGCCGCCGCGCGCATCGCATCGCCGTCGAGCGGGTGCATCGACCAGCCGACCCTGCCCGAATCGAGGCTGGGCCGCACGGGCGACTGCGAGAGCACGTAGACGTAGCGACGCGCCAGGGCGCTGGCGCGGCAGTGGAATTCGTCGGGCACCGGGTGCGCCCACTGCACCGCGATGTCATCGGGCAGGAAGCGGTTGGTGCCGCGCATCCAGGAGAAGGGCTCGCGCTTGACGGCGGTGTCGAAGTGCACCACCTGCATCAGCGCATGCACGCCTGCGTCGGTGCGGCCGGCGCACAGCGTGCGGATGGGCTGGTCGGCGAACTTCGAGAGGGCCGCCTCGAGCTTGTCCTGAACCGTGCGGCCGGAGGGCTGGCTCTGCCAGCCGTCGTACGCCTGGCCGTTGTACCGGATGCCTAGAGCCAGCCTCACGAATTCAGAAAGCCCGGGAAAAGCGGCAACGCTCGCTCAGCGCAGTTCCGCAAGGAGTTGACGGGCTTGCGACTTGAGATCGCCGGCGCTTTCGGCCTCGACTTCCTCGACCAGCGAGCGGGCGCCTTCGACGTCGCCGATGGCCTGCAGTTCGCGGGCCAGCGAGAGCTTGACGGCGTGCGGGCTGTCGTCGCCTTCGTCGTTCTGCGCGGCAGCCGTTGCCGCCGGCTTGGCGGTTTCGGCCGGACGGGCTGCCGGCAGGCCGGCCAGCGCGCTCATGTCGAACTCGATGAAGCCCGAGTCGGCCGGCAGCGCGTTGCGCAGCATGGCGGGGCGGGTGTTGTGCTCCGGATCGCTCAGGCTCAGCGAGCCGGGGAGCGTGTCGGCCGACAGGGCGCCGGGGGCGGTGTCGAAGTCGTTCTCGAGGTCGACGGGCGTCGCATGGGCGTGGCCGTTCGACAGCGGGGCGGCCGGGCGTGCCGTCGTCGGAGCAGGCGCGTAGGCCGACTTCGGCAGGCTGGCGCCGACGGGCGCGTGCTGCGGTGCAGGCGCCGGTGCCGGGGCGGGCGCCGGCGGGGTGGTCAGGTCGAGGTCGAAGTCCAGCGGTGCGACCGAGGGCACGAAGGCGGGCGGTGCCACGGCCACCGGAGGCGCCACCACCGGAGCAGGCGTTGCCGGCTTGGCGGCCGCCGCCAGGGCACCGGCGAAGGCAGCCGTTTCGGCGGCGCTGGCGCCACCGCTACCGCCGCTGCGGGGCGAGCCCGATTCGTACAGCGGGTTGCCTGGATCGAGGTCCTTGCCCATGTCGACCACGCGATTCCAGTCGGAACCCAGGCCGCCGGTCAGCTTGTGCACTTCGGTGGCGAGGCTTTCGTAGGCACGCACGTCGCGGCGCTTGGCGTGGATCTCGAGCAGCTTGAGGTGGATGGCGGTGCGATCGGGGTTCAGGCGCAGCGCCTCGCGCAGGATTTCCTCTGCCTGCAGGTCGCGGCCGTAGGCCAGGTACACGTCGGCCTCGGCGACCGGATCGACATCGCCCGCGTCGAGCTGGCTCGGCGAGTACGACAGCGACGAGACGGTGGAGTCGCCGCGATGCTTGGTGTCCACCGATTCGCCACCGCTGGCGCCGAAGAACGAATCCTTCGGAATGCGGCTTTCGAGGAACACGCTTTCGCTCATTTCCTCGCGACGGCGACCCAGCACGCGGTACAGCAGGAAGCCGACCAGCAGCGCGATCAGCGCGGCACCCGCCAGCATCAGCGGGTTGTCCATCAGCTCTTCGAGGAAGGTGGGCTCCGGCGGCGGGGGCGGCGGAGCAGCCTTCTTCACAGCGGGCTTCGGCGCGGCAGCAGCTGCGGCACTAGCTGCCGCGGCGGCGGGAGCAGCAGTGGCGTCTGCAGCCACTGGCGGCGTGCCGGCAGGCGCGGCTTGCGCATCGGCTGCAGGGGTGGCCGCGGCAGCGGGAGCTGCCTGGGTGGCTTCGGGTGTCGGCGGGGTGCTGGGCGCGGCTGCGGCCGGAGCGGCGGGAGCCGCTGCAGGTGCAGCAGCAGCAGCGGGTGCTGGTGCGGCGACCGGAGCAGCTGCCGCAGGCGCGGGAGCCGGTGCGGGGCTCGCGGCCGGAGGCGCGACCGTCGCGCTGGTGTTGGGGGCCGGAACCGGGATGCCCGGCGTTGCCGGAGCCGGTGCAGCGGCGGGTGCGGCCGCGGAAGAGCCGGTGCCCGTTGCCGTCTTGAGCTTGTTCAGCTCGCTGATGTTCTTCGACAGTTCCGCGACGCGGTTGCTGCTGTCCTGCGCCTGGCGGTTCTGCGCGACCTTCTCGTCGGCGGCGCGGGTGGCCGCATTGCCTTGGGAGATCGTGAGCTTGTCGGGCGAGCTGGCCGCTGCATTGCGGTCTTCGACGTTGGCCTGCACCTTGCCCGAGGCCTTGCGGCCCGCTGCTGCGACGTTCGAGGTCGGAGCGTTGTCGGCCAGACGCTGGCGGTAAGAGCCGAAGTCGCGGCTTTGCGCGGTGATCGTGCGGCGGGCTTCGGCCGGCGGAACGGCGGATGCCTCGGCGGAGCTCGGCAGATCGAGCACCGCACCGGCACGCATGCGGTTGACGTTGCCGCCGACGAAGGCGTCGGGGTTGGCCATGAGCAGCGCGACCAGCATCTGGTCGAGCGACACGTCGGCCGGCTTGTAGGTGGCCGCGATCTTGCCGGCGGTATCACCGCGCTGCACCGTGACTTGTTCGCCGCCGCCAGCACTGCGAGCGGGGGCTGCAGCGGTGACAGGGGCGGGGGCCGCAGCTGCGGGTGCCGGAGAAGGTGCCGGTGCCGGTGCCGGGGCTGCAGCCGCAGGCGCGGCCACCACGGGGGCGCGTTCGCGGCGAGCGCGGGCCGCGGGGGCCGTGCGTTCGACCGGTGCTGCGATCTGGGGGGAAATGGGGGCGGCCGGCGTGCTGGTCGCCGCCTGGCGCGTGGCCGGCGGATCGAGCAGCACCGTGTAGTCGCGCACGATGCGGCCGGAGGCACCGTTGGCTTCGAGCAGCAGGTCGATGAACGGATCGTTCAGCGGGCGGTTGCCGCTCAGGCGCACCACGTACTGGCCGCCGGCGCGGCGCTGCAGCGTCGCCTTGACGTCGCTGAGCGCCGAGTTGTACGGGACACCCGCGTTCCTGAAAGCCTCGGCCGTGGCGATGTTGATCTTCAGGCCTTCCGCTTCGTTGGCGGCCATCTCGGTCACATCGATCTCGGCCCGCAAGGGTTCGCCGAGGGCCGACTGCACCTTCAGCTGGCCCAGCGTGAAGGCGCTGGCATCGGTGCTCGCGAGGCCCAGGGCCACGGCTGCCGCCGCGCCGAGAATGGAAAGGCGCCAACCGTTCGACGGAAGAGGCGGGCGAGCGGCCGATGGGCTGGCCGCAGGCAACAGATGTCTTGTCATGCTGATAGGGGGCGGCTCAGGCCCGGAATTTGTAAGAGGACGTTAGCATCATCACTGGGCACTGACAAGGCAATGCGCTTGTTCTACCCAGTGCGCGCATACTTACGCACACATCTTCTGTTGCCAGATGGCAACAATTCGTGTTTCAAAAGGGCCTGAGCAACCCGCATCAGGCTTCGAGCAGGATGCGCAGCATGCGGCGCAGCGGTTCCGCGGCACCCCACAGCAGCTGGTCGCCGATGGTGAAGGCGCCCACGTACTCCGGCCCCATCGCCAGCTTGCGGATGCGGCCGACCGGGATGTCCATGGTGCCCGTGACGGCCACCGGCGTCAGGTCCTTCACCGTGGCTTCGCGCGTGTTCGGCACGACCTTGGCCCAGGGGTTGTCGGCGGCGATCATCGCCTCGATGTCGGCTACCGGCACGTCCTTCTTGAGCTTGAAGGTCAGGGCCTGGCTGTGGCAGCGCATCGCGCCGATGCGCACGCAGAAGCCGTCGACCGGCGTGGCGGCGGTGCCGAAGCCCGCGCCCTGGCCGAGGATCTTGTTGGTCTCGGCGCCGCCCTTCCACTCTTCCTTGGACATGCCGTCGCCCAGGTCCTTGTCGATCCAGGGGATCAGCGAGCCGCCCAGCGGCGCGCCGAAGTTGGCCGTTTCGGCGGCGCTGAGGGTCTGCTGCTTGTGCAGCACCTTGCGGTCGATCTCGAGGATGGCCGACTTCGGGTCGTCCAGCAGGGCGCGCACTTCGGCGTTGAGGGTGCCGAACTGGGTCAGCAGCTCGCGCATGTGCTGCGCGCCGCCGCCCGAGGCAGCCTGGTAGGTCATGCTGGTCATCCACTCGACCAGGCCGGCCTTGTAGAGGGCGCCGACGCCCATGAGCATGCAGCTCACGGTGCAGTTGCCGCCGATCCAGTTCTTGCCGCCCTTGGCGAGCGCGTTCTCGATCACCGGCAGGTTGACGGGGTCGAGCACGATGATCGCGTCGTCCTTCATGCGCAGGGTGGAGGCGGCGTCGATCCAGTGCCCGTTCCAGCCGGCGGCGCGCAGCTTGGGGAACACCTCGCTGGTGTAGTCGCCGCCCTGGCAGGTGATGACGATGTCGCACTTCTTCAGCGCCTCGATGTCGTTCGCATCCTTCAGCGCGGTTTCGTTCTTGGCCATGGCCGGGGCCTTGCCGCCGGCGTTGGAGGTCGAGAAGAAGACCGGCTCGATGAGACCGAAGTCGCCTTCGGCCTGCATGCGGTCCATCAGGACCGAGCCGACCATGCCGCGCCAGCCAACGAGGCCGACCAGAGGTTGAGATGCGTTCGCCATTTCAGTTTGCCCTTATGAAAAAAAGAAAAGTTGTCTTTTTTGCGCCCGACTCGTCGAGCCGGGGAGGGGCGTGACGAAGCGGGCTGCGGTTAGCCGGTAATCGTCTTTTTGGTGATTGCTGCAACGACCGCGTCGCCCATCTCGCGGGTGCCGACGCGCTTGGTACCTTCAGACCAGATGTCGCCCGTGCGCAGCCCGGAGGCGAGCACGTTCTTGACCGCCGACTCGATACGGTCGGCAGCTTCGGGCTGGTTGAGTGAGAAACGGAGCATCATGGCAGCGGACAGGATTGTAGCCAAAGGATTGGCAACCCCTTTGCCGGCAATGTCGGGCGCGCTGCCGTGGCTGGGCTCGTACAGGCCCTGGTTGCTCGAATTGAGCGATGCCGAGGGCAGCATGCCGATGGAGCCGGTGAGCATCGCGGCCTCGTCCGAGAGGATGTCGCCGAACATGTTGCCGGTTACCACCACGTCGAACTTCTTGGGCGCCTTCACGAGCTGCATGGCCGCGTTGTCGACCAGCATGTGGTCGAGTTCGACGTCCGGATATTCCTTCGCGATGTCGAGCATCACGTCTTTCCACAGCTGCGAGGTTTCCAGCACATTGTTCTTGTCCACGCTGGTCACGCGCTTGCTGCGCTTGCGGGCGGCCTCGAAGGCAACGCGCGCGATGCGCTCGATCTCGGGGCGCGAGTAGCGCATCGTGTCGAACGCTTCTTCGGCACCGGGGAAGTGCCCGTCGACAGCGGTGCGGCGGCCGCGCGGCTGGCCGAAATAGATGTCGCCGGTCAGCTCGCGGATGATGAGGATGTCCAGGCCCGCGATCAGTTCGGGCTTGAGGCTCGAGGCACCCACCAGCTCCTCGTAGCAGATGGCGGGGCGGAAGTTGGCGAACAGGCCCAGGTTCTTGCGCAGCCCCAGGATGGCCTGCTCGGGGCGCAGCGGCCGGTCGAGCTTGTCGTACTTCCAGTCGCCGACGGCGCCGAAGAGCACCGCGTCTGCTTCCTTGGCGAGCTTGAGCGTCGATTCCGGCAGCGGATGGCCGTGCGCCTCGTAGGCCGCGCCGCCGACCAGCGCCGATTCCGTCTCGAACTTCAGGTCGAGCACGTCGAGCACCTTGACGGCTTCCGCCACGATTTCGGTGCCGATGCCGTCACCCGGGAGAACTGCGATTTTCATAAGTTGGTCTGAGGTTTCTTGAAAACGGATATGCGCGCGATTGATCAGGAGATCATCGTATGCGCGAGCCACGGCTTCTGAGCCAGGCGCTCGGCCTCGAAGGCCTTGATCTTGTCCTTGTGGCGCAGCGTGAGGCCGATGTCGTCCAGGCCGTTGAGCAGGCAGTACTTGCGGAAGGCCTGCACGTCGAACGCGAACTCCTGGCCGTCGGGCTTCACGACCACCTGGCGCTCCAAGTCGATGGTCAGCGTGTAGCCCGGGAAGGCGAAGGTCTCGTCGAACAGCTGGGCCACCTGCGCCGCGGGCAGCACGATCGGCAGCAGGCCGTTCTTGAAGCTGTTGTTGAAGAAGATGTCGGCGTAGCTCGGCGCGATGATCGCGCGGAAGCCGTACTGGTCGAGCGCCCACGGCGCATGCTCGCGCGACGAGCCGCAGCCGAAGTTCTGGCGCGCCAGCAGGATCGATGCACCCGCGTAGCGCGGCTGGTTCAGCACGAAGTCGGGGTTCGGCTTGCGGCTGGCCGGGTCCTGGCCGGGCAGGCCCGGGTCGAGGTAGCGCCACTCGTCGAACAGGTTCACGCCGAAGCCGGTCTTCTTGATCGACTTGAGAAACTGCTTCGGGATGATCGCGTCGGTGTCGACGTTCTCGCGGTCCATCGGGGCCACGAGGCCCTTGTGCACGGTGAATTGCTTCATGGGGATCTCTTTTCTTCTGTTCAGGCGAAGGTGCGCACGTCGACGAAATGGCCGTGCACCGCGGCGGCCGCGGCCATGGCCGGGCTCACGAGGTGGGTGCGGCCACCGGCGCCCTGGCGGCCTTCGAAGTTGCGGTTGCTGGTCGATGCGCAGCGCTCGCCGGGTTCCAGGCGGTCGGCGTTCATCGCCAGGCACATCGAGCAGCCGGGCTCGCGCCATTCGAAGCCCGCGGCCTTGAAGATCTGATCGAGCCCTTCGCGCTCGGCCTGTTCCTTCACCACGCCCGAGCCGGGCACGACCATCGCGAGCTTCACGTTCTTCGCGACCTTCTGGCCGAGCTTCTTCACCACGGCGGCGGCTTCGCGCATGTCCTCGATGCGGCTGTTGGTGCACGAGCCGATGAACACCTTGTCGATGAAGATGTCGTTCATGGCCTTGTTGGGCTCCAGGCCCATGTAGACCAGCGCGCGCTCGATGGCGCCGCGCTTGTTGGCGTCCTTTTCCTTGTCGGGATCGGGCACGCGGCCGTTGATCTCGACCACCATCTCGGGCGAGGTGCCCCAGGTCACCTGCGGCTGGATCTGCGTCGCGTCGAGCTCGACCACGGCGTCGAACTTCGCGCCCGCATCGGACTGCAGCGTGCGCCAGTAGGTCACGGCCTGGTCCCATTCCACGCCGGTGGGCGCGAGCGGGCGGCCCTTCACGTAGCTGATGGTCTTCTCGTCGACCGCCACCAGCCCGGCGCGCGCGCCGGCCTCGATGGCCATGTTGCAGACCGTCATGCGGCCTTCCATGCTCAGGTCGCGAATGGCCGAGCCCGCGAACTCGATGGTGTAGCCCGTGCCGCCGGCCGTGCCGATCTTGCCGATGATGGCCAGCACGATGTCCTTGGCCGTGCAGCCCAGCGGCAGCTTGCCCTCGACCTTCACGAGCATGTTCTTGGCCTTCTTGCCCAGCAGCGTCTGCGTGGCCATCACGTGCTCGACCTCGCTGGTGCCGATGCCGTGCGCGAGTGCGCCGAACGCGCCGTGCGTGGAGGTGTGCGAGTCGCCGCACACCACCGTCATGCCCGGCAGCGTCGCGCCCGACTCGGGCCCGATCACGTGCACGATACCCTGGCGCTTGCTCAGGAAGGGGAAGAACGCGGCGGCGCCGAATTCGGCGATGTTGTGGTCGAGCGTGGTGACCTGTTCCTTGCTGGTCGGGTCGGCGATGCCTTCGTAGCCGCGCTCCCAGCCGGTGGTGGGCGTGTTGTGGTCGGCGGTGGCCACCACCGAGCTGATGCGCCACAGCTTGCGGCCGGCCTCGCGCAGGCCTTCGAATGCCTGCGGGCTGGTCACTTCGTGCACCAGGTGGCGGTCGATGTAGAGGATCGCGGTGCCGTCTTCCTCGGTGTGGACGACGTGTTCGTCCCAGATCTTGTCGTAGAGCGTGCGTGCCATGTCGGTCTCTGTCTTTCGTGGGGAAATGGAATTGTCTGTCGTTGCGGCCTAGGCCGCGAGCTGTTCGCCGGCATCCGCGGCCGCGTGCAGGTGATTCACCAGCGAGCGCGCCGCCACGGGCAGGGTGGAGAAGTCGCGCGCCACCAGCCTGATCTCGCGCGCGGCCCAGGCGTCGTTGAGCGCCACGCTCGCGAGGCCGTGGCCGATGCCGTTGCGCATGAGCTCGAAGGCGCGCTGCGGCATCACGCCGATGCCCAGGCCGTTCTCGATCATGCGGCACATGGCGTCGAGGCCCGTCACGTGGATGCGCAGCTTGATGCTGCGGCCCGCGTCCAGCGCGGCCTCGTGCATCGCCACGTAGATGGAGCTGTTGGTGTGCAGGCCGACGTGGTCGAAGTCGAGCGAATCGACGAAGTCGATGCTGCCCTGCGCCGCCAGCGCGTGCCCCGTGGGCACGATCAGGGCGAGCCGGTCGTGTCGGTACGAGAGGCTCTGCAGTTCGCCCGCGCCGCCGGCCACGTGGCACACGCCGAGGTCGGCCGCGCCTTCCTGCACCGCGCGGATCACTTCGCTGCTCAGGTGTTCCTCGAGATCGATCTTGATGGCCTCGTGGGCGCGCGTGAACACGCCCAGGTCTTCCGGCAGGAACTGCACGATCGCCGAGATGTTGGCGTGCACCCGCACGTGGCCGCGCACGCCGTCGGCGTATTCGCTGAGCTCGCCCTGCATCTTCTCGAGGCTGTAGAGCACCGAGCGCGCGTGGTGCAGCAGGCTTTCGCCGGCGGGCGTGAGGTCGACGCCGCGCGCATGGCGGTAGAGCAGGGTGGTGCCGAGCGTGGCCTCGAGGTCCGACAGCCGCTTGCTGATGGCCGAGGCCGCGATGAATTCGCGCTCCGCCGCGCGCCCGATGCTGCCCAGTTCGCAGACGGCCACGAACAACTGCAGCGACGTGAGGTCGATGCGGCGGGCGAAGTTGCGTTCTGACGTGCTCATGGGGCTGCGGGGAGTCATCGCGTTTTGCGATGAGATCGCTATTTTCCCCTTGTTTTTGGGCGGCATCCATCGCGATGCGCGATGGCATCGTTGCCAGGTGGCGACGGGATGTCGTTGAGGGCGCCTGCCCGCCTACCGCGCGGCGGCGAGCGCTTCGCCGGTGCCGGGCCCTGTATGCGTCTTCCAGGTTTCCAGCGGCAGCCTCCACAAGGGCGGCATCTGCGAGAACGGAGGCACGGTATGAACCAGCTTGGCCAGGGCGAGCCGGCTGTCGGTGCCGATCTTGCTGAAGATCGCCTTCAGGTGCGCCTTGACGGTGTCCAGGCTGACGCTCATGGCGGTGGCGATGGCCTCGTTCGAGTTGCCCTGGGCAATCCACACGGCAACCTCGACCTGGCGCTGCGTCAGTTCCGGAAAGGCGTAACGCAGGCGGTCGGCCGCGGGGAGCTTGTCGACGGTGCGCTGCTGCGCCTGGCGGTAGGCCCGCAGCACGTGCCCCCGGTAGACCTGGAGCCGGTCGCGCTCCGCATCGCTGTAGGCCGGGCGCCCGACGACGCGGTGCGCGCTCAGGTCCAGCGAGTACTCGCCGTGCAGCATCAGCACGCCCATGATGCGGTGGGCGTTCGATGGCAGGAACACCTCGCGGGCCATGGGCAGCGCCATGAATTCCTCGTCCGTGAAGACATCCGATTCGCGCACCGCTCGCTCGCCGTAGAAGGCCGGGTCCTTCTGCCAGAAAGGGTGGCTGCCCGCGTGGCGCGCATAGGCCTGGAAAGCAGTCGCGCGGCGGGCCGGGTCGTCTTCCACCGACAGCAATGCGCGCAGCTCGCCGCTGCGGTGGTGCACCTCCGTCCAGCCGACCACGTCGGAGTCCGTCAGGCGGACAACGCCTTCGAAGAGGAGGGGAGGCAGCGTCAGCAGATCGGGCTCGGCCTCGTAGAGGCGAACGATCTCCTGCAGAAGGATCGGGTCGGTGTTCATGACTACTCTTTCGGGTAATTGAATCGTCCGGTTGCAAATCTTACAGTGCCTCCTCCATGTCTCCGGAAAGCAGGTATTGCCATCGCGGGCAGTACCTCCGCCGAGCGGTATTCCGCGAGACGCGGCTGCGGCCATGCAGCCGAATGCACCAAAACAATACGGGATCAACAGGATGAATCGCACTTTCAGGGTCGTGTGGAACCGGCGGCTGGGCGTCTGGCAGGCTGTCTCGGAACTGGCGGTGTCCGCCGTCAAGGGCGTTGCCGTGGATGGGGGCCGTGCTACGGCGAGTGCGGTGCTGGCGCTGTCGTTGGGCCTCGCCGCGCCGTTTGCGCACGCGGCCGACGTGCTCCTCGTCGGTACCGGCGGCGTGGGCGGCGGTGATGGCGGCAACGGAAGCATCAGCGGCGGCAATGGCGGGCAGGACTTCTACCTGGGGGGCTATGGCGGCGCCGGCTTCGTTCCCGCTCCGACGCAGACCCTCGCGAGCCCGGCCAGTGGCAGCAGCCTCCTGCCAACCTATGAATACGTCGGGATCGGGGGCGGCGCCGGTGGCGGGGACGGGGCCAACCTGGGCGGCATCCGCGGAGGGGACGGGGGCGCGGGTGTGCTCGATCTCAACGCGACGACCCTGAACGTCACCAACACGCTGCTGATCGGCGGCGGCGGCGGCGGCGGGGGGTCCGGGGGCGCCGGCTCCACGCGCGGCGGCAACGGCGGCACAGGCGGCAGCGGAACTCTCACGGCCACCGGTGGCGCGACCATCACGGTTGGCACGCAGCTCTACATCGGCGGTCTGGGCGGCACGGGCGGCAACTGCGGCTGCTCCGGCGACGGCGGTGCGGGTGGTGCGGGCGTGCTCAATCTCGGTGGCGGCAGCACGCTGAACCTGACAGGCGCCGCCTTCACCATCAACGGAGGCGGCACGCTCAACATCGGCAACGCGACGGCCAACGGCACGGCCTCCGGCGTCGTCACCGGGCTGGCCGGCAGCATCAACAACGCGGGCAGGATCAATTTCAACCAGTCCGACGCCAGCTACACCTTCGGCACGGCCATCGCCGGCACCGGCACGGTGGCGCAGAACGGCAGCGGCATCACCGTCCTGTCCGGCGCGAACACCTATTCGGGCGGCACGCTCGTCAACGCCGGCCTGATCAACTTCAGCAACGGCGCCAACCTCGGCACCGGCAACATCACCCTGAACGGCGGTGGCCTGCAATGGGCCGCGGCGAACACCACGGACATCTCCGGCCGGTTGAACGCGCTGGGCGCAAACGGCGGCACCTTCGACACCAACGGCAACAACGTGACGCTGGCGAGCGGCATCAGCGGTACGGGCGGCCTGACGAAGACCGGTGCCGGCACCCTGACGCTGACGAGCGCGAACACCTACACGGGCGAGACCATCGTCGGCAACGGCACGCTGCAGCTGGCCGGCGCGGGCACGCTGGCCGGGGCGACGGGTGTCTCGCTGACAGGCGCCAGCGCGGTGTTCGATCTGTCGATCGGCATCAGCCAGTCGGTGGCGCATCTGTCGGGCGTGGCGGGCAGCGTGGTGGCGCTCGGCGCCAACTCCCTCACCCTGACCGACAACACGTCGCAGACCTTCGGCGGCAGCCTGACCGGCACCGGCGGCTCGCTGGTCAAGCAAGGCACCGGCACGCTGACGCTCTCGGGCGCCAGCACCTACAGCGGCGGCACCGCGCTGCGCCAGGGGCGCCTGAACCTCGGCAACAGCCAGGCGCTGGGCACCGGCACGCTGTCGATGGACGACGACACCACCCTGGGCTTCAGCGCGGACGGGCTGACGATCGCCAACGCGATCCGGCTCACGGGCAGCACCGATCCGGTCATCGACACCGGCGCGTTCAACGCGACCCTGAGCGGTGCGATCAGCGGCGGCGGCTTCATCACGAAGGAGGGCACGGGCACGCTGACACTTTCGGGCGCCAACGACTACACCGGCGCCACCAACGTCGCGCAGGGCACGCTCAAGGCGGGCGCCGCCAACACCCTCAGCGCGGCTTCCGCCCACAGCGTGACCTCGGGCGCGACGCTGGACCTTGCGGGCTTCAGCCAGACAGTCGCTTCGCTGGCCAACAGCGGCACCGTCTCGCTCGTGGGCGCGACTGCGGGCACCACGCTCACGGTGACGGGCGCCTACGTCGGCA
The DNA here is from genome assembly GCF_003965815.1 of Variovorax gossypii. Lineage (GTDB taxonomy): Bacteria > Pseudomonadota > Gammaproteobacteria > Burkholderiales > Burkholderiaceae_C > Variovorax > Variovorax gossypii. Next base: position 1,127,677 of record NZ_RXOE01000002.1, read on the forward strand.
ACAACGGCGTGCTCAGGCTAGGCACCGTGCTCAACGGCAGCGGTCCGTCGGACCGCCTGGTGCTCGACGGCGCCACCGCCTCCGCCAGCGGCAGGACCACGATGCAGATCACCAACCTCGGAGGCCTGGGCGCGCTCACCAGCGGCAACGGCATCGAGGTGGTCACCGCGAAGAACGGCGCGACCACGACGGCCCAGACCACCAAGGACGCGTTCAGCCTGGCCAACGGCCATGTGGATGCCGGCGCCTACGAGTACCGCCTGTACGCCGCCGATGCCAGCGGTGCGGGCGAGAACTGGTACCTGCGCTCGAGCACCACCGTGTCGCCCGCGGCTCCCACGCCCTCCACGCCCGTGATCACCTACCGCGCCGAAGCCTCGCTCTATTCCGCGCTCCCCGGCCAGCTGCGCCAAGGCAACCTCGCGATGCTGGGTGACCTGCGCAAGCGCGTGGGCGACGACGACGTGAAGGGCACAGCGACCACCCCGACCGGCTCCGATCGCCGTGCCTGGGCCCGCGTGCTCTCCACCGACATCGACATCCAGCAGGGCGGCGCGGTATCGCCGTCGAGCAAGGGCCGTCTCACCGGCTTCCAGGCCGGCACCGACCTGCTGGCCATGCCCAACTGGCGCGTGGGCGTCTACGTCGGCCAGCTCGACGGCGATGCCAGCGTGAGGGGCTTTGCCAGCGGCATCCAGAACCTGGGCGTCGGCCGCAATGACCTGCGCAGCCAGTACCTGGGCGTGTACGGCACCTACACCAGCGACAGCGGCTTCTATGCCGACGCGGTGGTGCAGTCGGGCCGCCATCGCTACACGGTCGAGCCCCTGGCGAGTCCGGGCACGAGCGGCAAGGGCAACAGCCTGCTGGGCTCCATCGAAGTGGGGCAGTCCTTCGCGCTGGGCGGCAGCGGCTGGAGCATCGAGCCGCAGCTGCAGCTGATCCATCAGCACATGGACCTGAACAACTCCGCCATCGTCGGCGCCGTCGTCCAGCCGCAGGCCGACAGCGGTTGGATCGGCCGCGCGGGCGTGCGGGTCAAGGGCGAGATCGCTACGGGCGTCGGCACGCTGCAGCCGTACGGCCGCTTCAACGTCTACCGGACATCGAGTGGCGCGGACATCGCCCGCTTCGTGAACGGAGCAACCACCACCGACATCTCCGCGCCGACGGGCGGCACGAGCACCGAGCTGGCGGGCGGTTTCACGCTCGCGCTGGGCCAGTCGACCAGCCTCTACGGCGAAGTCGGCAAGCTCTGGGCGAGCGGTGGCAACGCCAGGGTGAAGAGTTCGATCAACGGGTCGGTCGGCGTGCGGATGAAGTGGTGACGGGCTGCGCTCAGTCCGTCGGGACTCCTGCGCTCCAGGCGGGCCAGTTGCCGACGATCGCGTCCACCAGGGGCCGCCCTGCGATCAGGAGGTTGGCGGTGGAGATCGGGAATCCGCCCGACTCGGCGCTCAGCGAGGCATAGGCGGTCTGCCCCGGATGGGGCCGGTCGAAGTTCGACGCGGTGCGGAGCACGGCCATGCGCCGCAGGTCGAGCAGTCCGGCGCTGGCGCCTCGCTTCAACGCCTCGTAGGTGGCGTTGTCCTCCTGCTGGGTGGTGCAGTACTTGCCCTGCCCGTCGGTCACGAGCGCAACCCAGTGCGTGGCCGTCTCTCCCAGGTACTTGCCGTGCCAGTAGGTGTCTCCGGCCGCGGTGTCGCATTGCAGGACCGAGGGGCGCGCCTTGGCCGTCGGCTGCGGATACCTGGCGCGATAGGCGCGCGCCTTGTCGTTGTCGGCCAGCGGCGCGTTGGCCGACAGCTTCAGAGCCTTCTGCAGCAGCTTCTCGTCGAGGCGGAAGACCTCTGTGCGGTATTCGAACTTGGGCTTGGAGTCCGGGTCCTTGGCGCCGATGCCGAAGTAGCCGGTGCGCCAGGTCGAGGGCATCTCGCGTGCGTCGATCTCGTGGGCGATGCCGAAGTCGACCAGGTAGCGGGCCCAGGTGGCCGAACCGATGGTCGAGACATTCGGGTCGACGCCCGCGATGCCAGCCACCAGGAAGTAGGTCTTCGAGAGGTCGAACTTGCCGCTGAATACCAGCGCCGTGATGGAGGCTGCGGCATTGGTGTGGCCCATGCCGGTGGTCACCTGGCACACCGAGTCGGCGTTGCACCGCACCGCCGGATCGTCGGCGGACAGGCCCGGCACCTTGATCTCGCGGGTGAGCTTCAGCGGTTCGAGCCACACCTGCGCCTCGGGCTTGAACATGCTGATGATGAGAACCTTCACCGCCACCTGCTGCTCCTTCGCGCCGGAGGCTGCCGAAGGTGGTGCGGATCGGTTCACATCGCTCGCGCAGCCGAACAGGGCCGTCGCGGCGAGGGCGATGCATGCCGCCCTTGAACACAAACGGGTTACGCGTCGAGAAACTGCCATCTGCTTTCTCCTTTTCCGTCGAACAACAAGAAGGAGTCCGCAATTTACAGGCCAAAAAAAAGCTGCCCGAAGGCAGCTTTCGCGATCGAAACCGGACGAGGCGGATCAGCGAGCCGAGATCGGCTTCACGTCACGCTTCGGCGAGCCTTCGAACAGCTGGCGCGGGCGGCCGATCTTGTACTCGGGGTCGCCGATCATTTCGTTCAGCTGGGCGATCCAGCCGACCGTGCGGGCCAGCGCGAAGATCGCGGTGAACAGCGGCACCGGGATGCCGATGGCGCGCTGCACGATGCCCGAGTAGAAGTCGACGTTCGGGTACAGCTTGCGCGACACGAAGTACTCGTCTTCCAGGGCGATCTTTTCCAGTTCCTTGGCCAGCTTGAACAGCGGGTCGTTTTCCAGGCCCAACTCGGTCAGCACTTCGTTGCAGGTTTCCTGCATCAGCTTGGCGCGCGGGTCGTAGTTCTTGTACACGCGGTGGCCGAAGCCCATCAGCTTGACGTTCGAGTTCTTGTCCTTGACCTTCTTGATGAACTCGCCGATCTTCTCGACGCCGCCTTCCTTCTGGATGTCGTACAGCATGTTGAGTGCTGCTTCGTTGGCGCCGCCGTGGGCGGGGCCCCACAGGCAGGCAACGCCGGCCGCGATGGCCGCGAAGGGGTTCGTGCCCGACGAGCCGCACAGGCGCACCGTCGAGGTCGAGGCGTTCTGCTCGTGGTCTGCGTGCAGGATGAAGATGCGGTCGAGCGCGCGCTCGAGCACCGGGTTCACCTTGTACTCCTCGCACGGCGTGGCGAACATCATGTGCAGGAAGTTGCCGGCGTAGCTCAGGTCGTTCTTCGGGTACATGTACGGCTGGCCGATCGTGTACTTGTAGGCCATGGCCACGAGCGTGGGCATCTTCGCGATCAGGCGGATCGCGGCGATCTCGCGGTGCTCGGGATTGTTGATGTCCGTGCTGTCGTGATAGAAGGCCGACAGGGCGCCCACCAGGCCGGTCATGATGGCCATCGGGTGCGCGTCGCGGCGGAAGCCGCGCAGGAAGAACTGCATCTGCTCGTTCACCATCGTGTGGTTCGTCACGAGCTTGGTGAAGTTTGCCTTCTTGGCGGCGTCCGGCAGTTCACCGTACAGCAGCAGGTGGCAGGTCTCGAGGAAGTCGCAGTTGGTCGCGAGTTGCTCGATGGGGTAGCCGCGGTACAGCAGCTCGCCCTTGTCGCCATCGATGTACGTGATGGCCGACTGGCAGGCGGCGGTCGACATGAAGCCCGGGTCGTACGTGAACATGCCGGTCTGCGCATACAGCTTGCGGATATCGATCACGTCGGGGCCAACGGTGCCCTTGTAGATCGGCAGTTCGACGCTGTCGCCGCCGTTGCTGAACGACAGCGTGGCCTTGGTATCGGATGCTTTCATTTCGGTTTACTTTCAGAGGTGGATTCAGGACGAAGGAGAAATTGCAGGACGCTGCGCGCCGTCGGTGCGCATCAGCTGCAGCAATGCGACCACCTCGGCCCCGGCCCATTCGGGCTCGGGCTCCTTTCTGCGCAAAAGGAGGTCGAGGAGATCGTTGTCCGACAGGTCCATCAATGTCTCCATCGCTCCCGCCTGACCCACGGTCATGCGGGATTCGTGCCGCTCGAAGAAGCGGGCAATGAACAGGTCGTTCTCGAGCAGTCCGCGCCGGCAGCGCCATTTGAGCTTGCTCAGCGCACGTTCGCTGAGCAGCTCGGCGGAGTCGGTGGCGGGTTGCATGGTGGCGTCTCGGGAAGGCAGCTCAGGAATCTCTTAGATGGCGCGGCGCACCATCAATTCCTTGATCTTGCCGATGGCCTTGGTCGGGTTCAGGCTCTTGGGGCACACGTCCACGCAGTTCATGATCGTGTGGCAGCGGAAGAGGCGGTACGGGTCTTCCAGGTTGTCCAGGCGCTCGGCGGTGGCTTCGTCGCGGCTGTCGGCGATGAAGCGGTAGGCCTGCAGCAGGCCGGCGGGGCCCACGAACTTGTCGGGGTTCCACCAGAAGCTGGGGCAGCTCGTGGAGCAGCTCGCGCACAGGATGCACTCGTACAGGCCGTTGAGCTCTTCGCGCTCTTCGGGCGACTGCAGGCGTTCCTTCTCGGGCGGCACGGTGTCGTTCTGCAGGTAGGGCTTGATCGAGTTGTACTGCTTGAAGAACTGCGTCATGTCCACGATCAGGTCACGGATGACGGGCAGGCCCGGCAGCGGCTTGAGCACCACGGTGCCCTTGAGCGTGTTCATGTTGGTCAGGCAGGCCAGACCGTTCTTGCCGTTGATGTTCATCGCATCGGAGCCGCAGACGCCTTCACGGCACGAGCGGCGGAACGACAGGGTCGGGTCTTGCGCCTTGAGCTTCATGAGCGCGTCGAGCAGCATGCGCTCGTGGCCGTCGAGTTCGATCTCGACCGTCTGCATGTAGGGCTTGGCGTCCTTGTCCGGGTCGTAGCGGTAAATCTGGAATGTGCGCTTCATCGTAGTGACCTTGTGAATGCTTTGACTGAGCTGAGCGTTAGAACGTGCGGACCTTCGGCGGAACCGAGGCCACGGTGAGCGGCTGCAGCTTGACCGGCTTGTACGAGAGGCGGTTGTCGGCGCTGTACCAGAGCGTGTGCTTCATCCAGTTGGCGTCGTCGCGGCCGAGCGGGGCGACCGGGTCGTCCGCCGGGCGCTCGTAGTCTTCCACCGTGTGGGCGCCGCGGCATTCCTTGCGGGCTGCGGCCGAAACCATGGTGGCCTGCGCCACTTCGATCAGGTTGTCGACTTCCAGCGCTTCGATTCGAGCGGTGTTGAACACCTTCGACTTGTCCTTCAGGCCGATGGCCTTGACGCGCTCGCGCACGGCGGCGATCTTGACCACGCCTTCGTCCATCGAGGCCTGTTTGCGGAACACGGCCGCATGCTGCTGCATGACGGCGCGGATCTCGCCGGCCACGTCCTGCGCGTACTCGCCGCCGGTAGTGGCTTCGAGACGGTTCAGGCGTTCCAGCGTGCGGTCGGCCGCATCGTTGGGCAGGGGCTTGTGTTCCTTGAGCTTGTCGTTGAACTCGACGATGTGGTTGCCGGCAGCGCGGCCGAACACCAGCAGGTCGAGCAGCGAGTTCGTGCCCAGGCGGTTGGCGCCGTGCACGCTCACGCAGGAGCATTCGCCCACCGCGTAGAGACCGTTCACGACGGCGCTGTTGTCTTCACCCTTCTGCACCACGACCTGGCCGTGGATGTTGGTGGGGATGCCGCCCATCTGGTAGTGGATGGTCGGCACGACGGGAATCGGTTCCTTCGTGATGTCGACGTTGGCGAAGTTGACGCCGATCTCGTACACCGATGGAAGGCGCTTGTGGATGGTGTCCGCGCCAAGGTGGTCGAGCTTGAGCAGCACGTAGTCCTTGTTGGGACCGCAGCCGCGGCCTTCCTTGATTTCCTGGTCCATCGAGCGCGAGACGAAGTCGCGCGGCGCCAGGTCCTTCAGCGTGGGCGCATAGCGCTCCATGAAGCGTTCGCCGTTGCTGTTCAGCAGGATCGCGCCTTCGCCGCGGCAGCCTTCGGTCAGCAGCACGCCCGCGCCGGCCACGCCGGTCGGGTGGAACTGCCAGAACTCCATGTCCTGCAGCGGAATGCCCGAACGGGCGGCCATGCCGAGGCCGTCGCCGGTGTTGATGAAGGCGTTGGTCGAAGCCTGGAAGATGCGGCCGGCGCCGCCGGTGGCCAGCAGCACGGTCTTGGCCTGCAGGATGTGCAGGTCGCCGGTTTCCATTTCGAGCGCGGTCACGCCGACCACGTCGCCTTCCTCGTCACGGATGAGGTCGAGCGCCATCCATTCGACGAAGAACTGGGTGCGTGCCTCGACGTTCTTCTGGTAGAGCGTGTGCAGCATCGCGTGGCCGGTACGGTCGGCCGCGGCGCAGGCGCGCTGCACGGGCTTCTCGCCGTAGTTGGCCGTGTGGCCGCCGAACGGACGCTGGTAGATCGTGCCATCGGGGTTGCGGTCGAAGGGCATGCCGAAGTGCTCGAGCTCGTACACGACCTTCGGTGCTTCGCGGCACATGAACTCGATCGCGTCCTGGTCGCCGAGCCAGTCGGAGCCCTTGATCGTGTCGTAGAAGTGGTAGTGCCAGTTGTCCTCGCTCATGTTGCCGAGCGAGGCGCCCACGCCGCCCTGTGCGGCGACGGTGTGCGAACGGGTCGGGAACACCTTGGAGAGCACGGCCACGTTGAGGCCGGCACGTGCGAGTTGCAGCGAGGCGCGCATGCCGGAGCCGCCGGCACCGACGATCACGACGTCGAACTTGCGCTTGGTGATTTTTTCTTTTGTGTAGGTCATGGTGGGTCAGATCTTCCAAAGCACTTGAATGGCCCAACCCGCACAACCGACAAGCCAGACGATGGTGAAAACTTGCAGCACGAGACGGATGGCGACGGGCTGGATGTAGTCCATCCACACGTCGCGCATGCCGACCCACACGTGGTAGAGCAGGGAGACGATCACGGAGAAGGTCAGCACCTTCATCCACTGGGCGGCGAAGATGCCGGCCCAGAGGTCGTAGCCGATGGGGCCGCGGGTGAAGATCAACTGCGCGAGCAGGATGATCGTGAAGAGCGCCATCAGGCAGCCGGTGATGCGCTGGCTGAGCCAGTCGCGCAGACCGTAGTGGGCGCCGACGACGACGCGCTTGGAGCCGTAATTCACAGACATGGTTGGCTCCTTCTCAGTACAGGCCGAACAGCTTGGCGCCGAGCACCAGCGTGAGGATGATGCTCGCGCCCAGCGTGAAGATGGCCGAGGTGTTGCCGAACTCCTTGTTCACCGCGGAGTGGCTCACGTCCATCCAGAGGTGGCGCAGGCCGGCGATGAAGTGGTGCAGGTAGGCCCAGATGAGCGCGAGCGCGACGAGCTTGAAGAACCACCCCGGAACAAAGCCAAGGCCGCTGTTGAAGGCGGCCTTGAAGCGGGCGAACGAATAGTCGGAAGACAGCGAGGTGTCGAACATCCAGATGATGAACGGCAGCAGCAGGAACATCAGCACACCGCTGACGCGGTGCAGGATCGACACGATGCCCGCCGGCGGCAGCCGGTAGGTCGTGAGATCGGTGAATGCATTGATGTTGCGGAATTCGCGACGCGGTGGCCGGGGGGGAGTTGCAAGCTCTGTCATTGGGGGATGGCTTTCGTGGCTTTGTGACTTGTTGGCTTGTTCTGAGAGCGAACGCTTTTGTTTCTTCTGCGGAAGTGCAAACAACGCAAAATTCTATTGCAATGCACCATCGCGCTGCGGACACGCACGAGTCAGCGCACCGTTGCAGTCGGATGCTATTGACTTCGTAGCGCAACGCGCACGTTGCATGCGAGTGCTGGAGCCGATGTGTTCTGCCTTCTTCGTGTGCATCGGGTCAGCCCAGCTGGTTCCTGTAGTGGTGCGTGTCGGTGCGATAGAGCCCGCGGCGCAGTTCCATCGGCGTGTCATGGTAGGTGTGCGCGACGCGTTCCACGCTCAGCAGGGGCATCTGCAGCGTCACGTCGAGCAGCGCTGCCTGTTCGGCATCGGGCAGCACGGCGCGGATCTTTTCCTCGGCGCGCACCATGCGCACGCCGAACTCGGTTTCGAAGAGCGCGTACATCGGGCCGGGCCACGCGCGCAGCCGCTCGGCGGTGAGGCCCTTGAAGGGCGCGCCGGGAAGCCACAGGTCTTCGAGGATGGTGGGTACTCCGCCATAGGCGAGCACGCGGCGCACCTGCAGCACGGCGTCTGCGGTGCGCAGGCCGAGCGCTCGAGCCACGTCGGCCGATGCGCGCAGGCGCTTGCAGTCGACGATGGTGCGCACGGCCGGGCCCTCGGTGCTCGGGTCGCCTTCGTCGGGCACGAGCTTGAGGAAGCGGTACTGCACATGCTGCTCGGCATGCGTGGCGACGAAGGTGCCCTTGCCCTGGCGGCGCACCACCAGGTTTTCGGCGGAGAGTTCGTCGATGGCCTTGCGCACCGTGCCCTGGCTCACGCGGTAGCGCACGGCCAGGTCCATCTCGCTCGGGATGGGCTCGCCCGGCTTCCACTCGCCCGCCTGCAGGCTCTGCAGGATCAGGGTCTTGATCTGCTGGTAGAGCGGACTGAAGGACGGCGTCGCGGGCTCGTCGAATGGGGTGGGCGTGTTCATGGCAGCGGTGGGGTGCGCCTTGGCGGACCCCGAGAGGATATCTTATATAAGACATAAGACGAGGCTCATTGAATCGGCTTAAAATGCTGCCGGTCTCGCGCTGCGGGAAGGTGTTTCATCCCGCAGAACCCCTGGCGCCCCACGAGAGCGCCGACACCGTTTCATTACCTTCTGGAGTCTTCCCATGAGCAAAAAGCCCGTCCGCGTTGCCGTCACCGGTGCCGCCGGTCAAATCGGTTACGCCCTGCTGTTCCGTATCGCCTCCGGTGAAATGCTCGGCAAAGACCAGCCGGTCATCCTGCAACTGCTCGAGATCCCCGACGAGAAGGCCCAGAAGGCGCTCAAGGGCGTGATCATGGAGCTCGAAGACTGCGCCTTCCCGCTGCTGGCCGGCGTGATCCCCACCGGCGACCCGCTGGTGGCCTTCAAGGACGCCGACTACGCCCTGCTGGTCGGTGCCCGTCCCCGCGGCCCCGGCATGGAGCGCGCCGACCTGCTGGCCGCCAACGCACAGATCTTCACGGCACAGGGCAAGGCGCTCGACCAGGTCGCCAGCCGCAACGTCAAGGTGCTCGTGGTCGGCAACCCCGCCAACACCAACGCCTACATCGCCATGAAGAGCGCGCCCAGCCTGCCGCGCGAGAACTTCACCGCCATGCTGCGCCTGGACCACAACCGCGCCGCCAGCCAGATCGCCGCCAAGACCGGCACGGCAGTGGGCGACATCGAGAAGCTCACCGTCTGGGGCAACCACTCGCCCACGATGTACGCCGACTACCGCTTCGCCACCGTCGGCGGAAAGAGCGTCAAGGACCTGATCAACGACCAGGTCTGGAATGCCGACACCTTCCTGCCCACCGTCGGCAAGCGCGGCGCGGCCATCATCGAGGCGCGCGGCCTGTCGTCGGCTGCCTCGGCCGCCAACGCAGCCATCGACCACATGCGCGACTGGGCCCTGGGCTCGAACGGCAAGTGGGTCACGATGGGCATCCCGTCGGACGGCCAGTACGGCATTCCGAAGGACGTGATCTTCGGCTTCCCGGTCATCACCGAGAACGGCAAGTACAAGATCGTCGAAGGCCTCGAGATCGACGCATTCAGCCAGGAACGCATCAACAAGACGCTGAAGGAACTGCAGGACGAGCAGGCCGGCGTCGCCCACCTGCTGTAAGCCAGCCCACCGACCAGCATGCTCGACTGGAACCCCGCGCTCTACCGTCGCTACGAGGACGAGCGCACCCGTCCCGCGCAGGAACTCCTTGCGCGGGTGCCGCTGACCGAAGCGGCCCGCGTGGTCGACCTCGGGTGCGGCCCGGGCAACTCCACCGAGCTGCTGGTCAACCGGTTCCCGAAGGCGCAAGCCCTCGGAACCGACAACTCCGAAGCCATGCTGGTCAGTGCGCGCGAGCGCCTGCCGCAGGCACGCTTCGAGCTGAGCGACATCGCGACCTGGGCGCCGCAGTCCGCTGAAGAAGCGCCCGATCTCATCTATGCCAACGCGTCCCTGCAGTGGGTGCCCGATCACGAGAAGCTGATCCCGCGCCTGTTCGACGCGCTGGCGCCGGGTGGCGTGCTCGCCATCCAGATGCCCGACAACCGGCAGGAGCCCACGCACCGGCTGATGCGCGCTCTCGCCGCCGAAGCTCCCTGGGCGGAGCGCATCGGCGACGCGGACAAGCTGCGCACGCTGCTGCTCGACCTGCGCGGCTACTACGACCTGCTTGCGCCGCGCGCCGCGAACGTCGATGTCTGGCACACCATCTACCAGCACCGCATGGCCGATGCGGCCTCCATCGTCGAATGGGTGCGCGGCACCGGCCTGAAGCCCTTCGTCGATCGCCTGCCGCCCGACCTGCAGGCGAGCTACCTCGCCGAATACCAGCGCCGCGTCGACGAGGCGTATCCCGTGCGCACCGACGGCAAGCGGCTGCTGGCCTTCCCGCGCATGTTCATCGTCGCGCAGAAAAAAGCATGACGAACACGACACACCCCGCTGAAGTGCTGCTCGGTGCACAGGCCGGCGCGGTGACGCTGCCCGTGTGCGACCACTACAGCGGCGTGGAAGCGCGCATGAAGAAGAGCCTCGCGCTCCAGGCCGAGATGGCCGAGGAGTTCGGCGCCTGCGTGTTCGACGTCACCCTCGACTGTGAGGACGGCGCCCCCGTGGGCGGCGAGGCCGAGCATGCCGCGCTCGTCACCGAGCTCGCGCTGGCCGCGAAGCCCGGCATGCGCGTCGGCGTGCGGGTGCACCCGGTCGACCATCCCGCTTTCGCCGGCGACGTGGTCACCATCGCCGGCCGTGCCGGCTCGCGACTGAGCCACCTGATGGTGCCCAAGGTCGAATCGGTGGCCGATGTGTTGCAGGCTGTTGCCGCGCTCGACGCGGCCGATGCCGGTGCGCTGCCGCTGCACGTGCTGATCGAATCGCCGCTCGCGGTGCACAACGCCTTCGAGATCGCGGCCCATCCGCGCGTGCAGTCGCTGAGCTTCGGCCTCATGGATTTCGTTTCGGCGCATGCCGGCGCCATCCCGGCCGACGGTATGGGTGCCGCAGGGCAGTTCAGCCACCCGCTGGTGGTACGAGCCAAGCTGGCCATCGCGTCGGCCGCGCATGCCTACGGCAAGGTGCCGTCGCATTGCGTGGTCACCGAGTTCAACGATGCCGATGCGATGCGCACCGCGGCCCGCAAGGCTGCCACTGAATTCGGCTACACGCGCATGTGGAGCATCCATCCGAACCAGATCCGGCCCATCCTCGAAGCCTTCGCGCCCGACGAGTCGCAGATTCAAATTGCCACAAAAATCCTTGTAAAGGCGGCAGCTGCGGATTGGGCGCCGACACAAATTGATGGCACATTGCACGACCGCGCGAGCTACCGCCATTTCTGGCAGGTTCTGACGCGTGCCCACGCAACAGGGCGCGCGTTGCCCTCCGAGGCGAAAGCCTGGGTTGCATTCGCGGCCTCCTGAAACGAAACCTTCGAACCCAGCCTCAAGGAAACCCACACATGAAGAAAATTGCCCTGATCGCCGCTGTGGCCCTGGCTCTGCCGCTCGGCGCCATGGCGCAGAACGCAGCGCCCGCCAAGCCGGCCGCTGCCAAGTCCACCGAAGCCAAGAAGGCTCCCCCGAAGCGCCAGGTCACCCGCAAGGCCGCCAAGGCCGTCGAGGAAGTCACGCCGATCAGCGACGACACCAACATCGTCCTCACCGATGCCGACCTCGAAGTCGCCAAGCGCGTGTCGGTCGGCAAGGCCCAGTGCGAACTCGGTGCCGACGTGACCGTCACGCCCGACGAGAAGAAGCCCGGCTTCTTCACCGTGAGCACCAAGGGCCAGAAGTACCGCATGCACCCGGTCGAAAGCCGCACCGGCGCCATCCGCCTCGAAGACCCGCGCGCCGGTGCCATGTGGCTCCAGCTCGGCAACAAGTCGATGCTGATGAACCAGAAGGCCGGCCTGCGCATCGCCGACGAATGCCAGACCGACGCACAGATCGCCTTTGCCGCAGAAATGAAGAAGAACCCGCCCAAGGCTCTCTTCGACGGCGCCGACGGCGAAAAGAAGTAAGCGTACCCACCACGGGGTGCGGCGCGGCTCTTGCTTGACCGCCTGGGCCGCCTCGCACGCCCGCCAGATCAGTTTCCGGAGAAAAGAAGATGTTGCAAGCCTACGTTGACCATGTTGCCGAACGCGCCGCGCTCGGTATCCCGCCGCTGCCCCTGAGCGCGAAGCAGACCTCTGAAGCGATCGAGCTCCTCAAGAGCGCTACGCCCAAGGATGGCGCCTTCCTGCTGGACCTGCTCACCTACCGCGTGCCTGCCGGCGTCGACGACGCTGCCAAGGTCAAGGCGAGCTACCTCGCGGCCGTGGCCCACGGCACCGAGAAGAGCGAGTTCATTTCGCGCGCCCGCGCCACCGAACTGCTCGGCACCATGCTCGGCGGCTACAACATCAGCCCCCTGATCGACCTGCTCGACGACGCCGAAGTCGGCGCCGTCGCGGCAGAAGGCCTGAAGAAAACCCTGCTGATGTTCGACCAGTTCCACGACGTCAAGGAAAAGGCCGACAAGGGCAACGCCAACGCCAAGGGCGTGCTGCAGAGCTGGGCCGATGCCGAGTGGTTCACCAGCCGTCCCGAAGTGCCGCAGAGCCTGACCATCACGGTCTTCAAGGTTCCCGGCGAAACCAACACCGACGACCTCTCGCCCGCGCCCGACGCCACCACGCGTCCCGACATTCCGATGCACGCGCTGGCCATGCTCAAGAACAAGCGTGAAGGCACCGCGTTCCAGCCCGAGGAAGACGGCAAGCGCGGCCCGGTCAAGTTCATCGAGTCGCTGAAGGAAAAGGGCAACCAGGTCGCCTACGTGGGCGACGTGGTCGGCACGGGCTCCAGCCGCAAGTCGGCCACCAACTCGGTGCTGTGGTTCACCGGCGAAGACATCCCCTTCATCCCCAATAAGCGCTTCGGCGGCGTGTGCCTGGGCTCGAAGATCGCCCCGATCTTCTACAACACCATGGAAGACGCGGGCGCGCTGCCCATCGAGCTCGACGTGAGCCAGATGGACACCGGCGACGTCGTCGAGTTGCGCCCCTACGAAGGCAAGGCGCTGAAGGACGGCAAGGTCATCGCCGAGTTCAAGGTCAAGAGCGAAGTGCTGTTCGACGAAGTGCGCGCCGGCGGCCGCATTCCGCTGATCATCGGCCGCGGCCTGACGGCCAAGGCGCGCGAGGCGCTGGGCCTGCCGGCTTCGACGCTGTTCCGCCTGCCGCAAAGCCCTGTCGACACCAAGAAGGGCTTCTCGCTGGCGCAGAAGATGGTCGGCCGCGCCTGCGGCCTGCCCGAAGGCCAGGGCGTGCGCCCGGGCACGTACTGCGAACCCAAGATGACCTCGGTCGGCTCTCAGGACACCACCGGCCCGATGACGCGCGACGAGCTGAAGGACCTGGCTTGCCTGGGGTTCTCGGCCGACCTCGTGATGCAGTCGTTCTGCCACACCGCCGCCTATCCGAAGAAGGTGGACGTGAAGATGCACCACGAGCTGCCCGACTTCATCAGCACCCGCGGCGGCGTCTCGCTGCGCCCGGGCGACGGCGTGATCCACTCGTGGCTCAACCGCCTGCTGACGCCCGACACCGTGGGCACTGGCGGCGACAGCCACACCCGCTTCCCCATCGGCATCAGCTTCCCGGCCGGCTCGGGCCTCGTGGCCTTCGCCGCCGCCACCGGCGTGATGCCGCTGGACATGCCTGAATCGGTGCTCGTGCGCTTCAAGGGCAAGATGCAGCCCGGCGTGACGCTGCGTGACCTGGTCAATGCCATTCCGCTGTACGCCATCAAGTCCGGCCTGCTGACGGTCGAGAAGAAGGGCAAGAAGAACATCTTCTCCGGCCGCATCCTCGAAATCGAGGGCCTGCCCGACCTGAAGGTGGAACAGGCCTTCGAGCTGAGCGACGCCTCGGCCGAACGCTCGGCCGCCGGCTGCACGGTGCACCTGAACAAGGAACCGATCCAGGAGTACATCAACAGCAACATCACGCTGATGAAGTGGATGATTGCCGAAGGCTACGCCGACGCTCGCACGCTGCAACGCCGCATCGCTGCGCAGGAAGCCTGGCTCAAGGATCCGCAGCTGCTCAAGGGCGACGACGACGCCGAATACGCTGCCGTCATCGAGATCGACCTGGCCGACATCCACGAGCCCATCGTGGCCTGCCCGAACGACCCCGACGACGTGAAGACGCTGTCGGACGTGGCCGGTGCCAAGATCGACGAAGTGTTCATCGGCTCGTGCATGACCAACATCGGCCACTTCCGCGCGGCGTCGAAGCTGCTCGAGGGCAAGCGCGACATCCCGGTCAAGCTGTGGATCGCGCCGCCGACCAAGATGGACGCGCAGCAGCTCACCGAGGAAGGCCACTACGGCGTGTTCGGCAATGCCGGTGCCCGCACCGAAATGCCGGGCTGCTCGCTGTGCATGGGCAACCAGGCTCAGGTGCGCGAAGGCGCCACCGTCATGTCGACCAGCACCCGCAACTTCCCGAACCGCCTGGGCAAGAACACCAACGTGTACCTGGGCTCGGCGGAGCTGGCATCGATCTGCTCGAAGCTCGGCCGCATCCCGACGCGCGAGGAGTACATGGCCGACATCGGTGTGATCAACAGCAACGGCGACAAGATCTACCAGTACCTGAACTTCGACAAGATCGAGGACTACAAGGGCGTGGCGGATACGGTCGCGGCCTGATCTGGTCCTTCAGGCGATCCACGGGTCGCCTGAATGAAACAAGCCCCGCTTCGGCGGGGCTTTTTCTTTTTCTCTTTTCTTCTCTCAGATCGGCGGCTGGTTGGGCTGTAGGTGTTCCCGGCCCGCGAGCACCATCTCCGCGCCGGCCGGACCGCCGACCGCATGCGGCAGCGCAGTCAGCAGCGAGTTCGCGAAGTCGCCACGGTAGAGCTTGGCGCCCTGGTGCGTCAGGTTGGAGTTGGCGTCGATGTAGATCGACTCGCCCAGCCCCGTCCACAGGCGGCAGAAGCCGTAGTCTTCCGACAGGTAGCGGCGCGTCTGGGGATCGACCATGACGTCGAAGAAGCGGTAGTGCAGGCCGAGATCGGCCTCGCCGATGCTGTCGGGCACGTAGTTGAAGTCGGGGTAGCTCGCCATGAGCCGCTCGAATACGCTGCGCTTGATCACCATGAAGCCGGTCGGCGCCTCGGTCATCTTCATGAAGCCGTCGGGCTGCACCTCGAGCTCGACCCGCGAGGTGGTTTCGGAAGCCTTGGCGTTGACCGTGTAGCGCGTGAAGGTGGACTCGAACTGCTGCTGCGTCGTGCCCTCGGCCACTCCGCCCTCGGGCCAGTTCTCCCGCTTCAGCGGATAGACGCCCGCCGCCACGTCGTAGCCCGACAGCAGCAGCCGGAAGGCCGCTTGTGCCGAGAAGCCGATGTCTGCGTCGATCCAGAACAGGTGCGTCCACTGCGGATTGCCGAGGAACTGGGCCACGCAGTTGTTCCGCGCGCGCGTCACGAGGCTCTCGCCCTGGTGCGTGAGCACCTGCAGCCGCATGCCGGCACGCTCGGCCTGGACTGTGAAGTTCAGCATCGAGGTGAGGTAGTTCAGGAAGACCTTGCCGTCGTGGCTCGGCGTGACGATCACGGGGAAGATCTGCCGGAGTTCGGATGGGTCGAGCATGTAGGGTTCCGTGGGCCTATCGGGCGGGGCGCTGCATCAGGCCGAGCAGCAGGTTGTCGTAGACCTCGGTGGCCGCGGCGTTGCCAGGGAGGTAGCGGTCGATCAGCGTGCGCTGGCGCGCGCGGTAGTTTGCCGCGTCGGCATCGTGCGTGTCGATGGCCTCGAGCACGCGGGCGCTGCCCGCGGCCACGTCGTTGCCCTGGTAGTAGTAGCCGAGGTCCGCGCACAGGTGCGCGTTGTGCACCAGCGGGTAGCCCTGCCAGCAGGTCTCCAGGTAGAAGTAGTTCAGCGGGTTCTCCCACTGGTGCGAGACCACGATGTCGGTGTTCTGCGCCAGAAACACGGGCGTTTCGTGCCGGCCCAGGAACACCGCCTTGTGCTCGCGGACCAGGTCGAGCTGGTTCATCAGAGTGATGAACTCCATGTTCTCCCTGGCCAGCCGCTCGGCATTGGTGACCTGCAGCAGCGCGATGGCCTCGGACCGCGACCGATACGCCAGCTCGGCGATCAGCACCGGGTAGAGGCAGAACTTCACCACGTTGATGTTCGGCTCCATCACGCTGAGCCGGCGTGCTCCGGGATGCGGCTGGTAGACGCCGCCGTCGGGCAGGCCGCGCGTGCGCTCGTCGAGGAACACCGGGCTCCACACGAAGGGCACGGCGCGAGCCTCGGCCCGACGCAGCACCTCGAAGTAGGGCTGGCTGATGTTGGCCACCTGCGGAACCATCCAGATGTCGTCGTAGCGCTGGTTCACGAACAGGTTCTGTCCCCACAGCGGCTTGCCGAAGAGCATCGCCTCCATGGCGTGCACGTATTCGAAACCGCAGCAGTACGACACCAGGCGCGCGCCGCGGCGCTTCAGGTAGTCGGTCTGCGCCGCGTCGATCTGGCCGCCAAGCTCGATCAGCACGTCCACGCTGTCCTTGGCCGCCTCGAAGGTCACCGTGGGCCAGCGCACCTGGTCCCAGGGCAGGGCAGGGGTTATGGGGATGGCCGTCGTGTTAACGAGCACCACCGAAGCCACCGCCGGGCAGTGCTTCAGCGCTTCCGCCAGGAACACGGCGTTCTGCTTGATGCCGTTGTTCCAGAGCGTTTCGGCCTCGTGATGGAGGCCGATGGTGATTCCAATGCGAAGCCTGGATGCGTGGGGCATTGAATTGTTTCTTAAATGTTAATTAGGGCTGGTGGCTATTTTTACGTGAAAAAAATCACGGGATTTGATTTGTGGCGGCGTGATTAATTTCACGATTCTAAATAGCCCTGTGAACTTTTTGGCAAAAAACGAGCGCTGATATGACCCCAGGAAGAAGTCGGCCAGAAGGAGGCGAGATGGGTGAAGTTCGTCGCAGATGAGGTGGTTGAGTGGCCTGTTGGGTGTCAATTGGAACCTCGTTTCATGGTCTTCAGCTGATTTCAAGGTCCTCGATATCGGATGCTTTTTGAAATTTTTGTGAACTAAATCATCAGAGGTGATTTTGAAGATTGCTGCAGCGCACCTGAAATGTAAACAACTCCGTACATTCCAGCATTCCTGTAATTGAGTGCTGCCGAGACCGGCGCTCCAGCGATGGACCCTGTTGTGGGACGCATCGCATTTCATGTCGATACGAACCGAGTCCATCCAATCACCGCGAGCCGAATAGCAAATGAACAAGTCATACAGAAGCATCTGGAACGAATCCCTGGGAGCCTGGGTTGCAGCCTCGGAGATCACTTCTGCGCGCGGCAAGCGAAGCGGTTCGAGCGTGACTGCGGTGGCGGCGGCGATCGGCCTGGTGATTGCTTCCTTCGGCTTCGCTCCGCAGGCGGGGGCCACAGTGATCGGGCCGACGACGGGGTGCACGACCGGTAGCGGCACCGGGCCCGACGGCACGACCAGCTATGGGGCGACCGCCAATCCCATCGACGGTTCGGGTGTGTGGTCGAACGTTGCCGGCTGTTCCGCGAACGGCGGCAACTTCCTGGGCGTGACGCTGTTCGGCTCCTTCACCACCGCCCAGGGCGTGGGCGCCACGGCGGTCGGCATGGGGTCGGTGGCCAACAAGCTGGCCACTGCGCTGGGCCATCAGGCACAGGCCACGGGCATCACGAGCGTGGCGGTCGGTTTCAATGCCCGTGGTGTCGGTGACAACAGCGTGGCCATGGGCAATGCGGCCAGCGCGCAGGGCGTCAACGGGATCGCCATCGGCCTGAACGCCAATGCCGCCAGCGTCGGTTCCAGCAACCTGGCGATCGGCTGGGGCGCCAACGCGAGCGGCACGGCCGCCGCCCTGGGTGACTCGACCGCGGTCGGCACGAGCGCCAAGGCCACCGGCCAGGATTCGACCGCCGTCGGCGGCCAGACCACCGCCAGCGGCAAGAACACGCTGGCCATCGGCAACAACGGCACGGCGGCCACTGCGGACGGCGCGACGGCCTTCGGCGTGAGCGCGGCCGCGTCCGGCAAGAACTCCCTGGCGGCCGGCAACGGCACCGTGGCGTCGAACACGGGCTCGATCGCCATCGGCAGCAACCTGAGCGGCGTCGCCAATTCGGCGGCCGTCGACGGCATCGCGATCGGCGGTCAGTCGTCGGTCGTGGCCGCCGCCACCTCGGGCATCGCTGTCGGGCGCGGCGCGGTGGTCAACGGCGCCTTCGGCATCGCCCAGGGCGATGGCGTGACCAGCGGCGCCACGGGCCAGAACGTGGCGATCGGCTCCGGCGGCACCACCGCGAACAGCAGCACCGCCGCCGGCGGCGCCGTGGCGATCGGCCGCGGCCAGAAGGCCACCGGCAACGGCGCAGTGGCCATCGGCGATCCGAACACCTCCACCGGCACCGGCGCGGTCACGGTGGGTGCCGACAACACGGCCAACGGCACTGGCGCCATCGCGCTCGGCAACCTCAACAACGCGACCGGCAATGCGGCCGTCGCGCTCGGCAACGCTTCCAATGCAACTGCCGGCGGCGCCGTGGCAATCGGCAGCGCGGCGAACGCCTACGCCTCCGACGCAGTCGCCATCGGCACGGGCGCGCGCGCCAACACCTTCGGCACCGCCGTCGGCATCAGCTCCAACGCCTACGGCCTCAGTTCCTCGGCCTATGGCCAGGCGGCGAGCGCGCAGGGCCTGAACTCGACCGCCGTGGGCTTCAAGAGCACGGCATCGGGTGCGTCGAGCACCTCGTTCGGCGAAAGCTCCAACGCATCGGGTGACTTCTCGCTGGCCATGGGCAACAGCGCGAACGCCATCGGCACGAACAGCGTGGCCGCCGGCGCGGCAGCGCAAGCCAACCAGAGCTCGGGCACCGCCGTGGGTACCTTCGCACAGGCGACCGGCGCTTCGTCGACCGCCCTGGGCGCGGCCTCCAACGCGGTCGGCGACAGGAGCGTCGCGGTCGGCCGTTCCGCCGTGGCCAACAACACCGGCGGCGTCGCCGTCGGCAATCTCGCCAATGCCGTGGCCGCCAATGCCGTTGCCGTGGGCGTCACTTCCATCGCCACCGGCGCAGATTCGCTCGCGCTGGGCACCAACGCGCGTGCGGCGGCCGACGGCTCCATCGCCATCGGCAAGAACTCGGCGATCGGCTCCAGCACGGATGTCAACACGATCGCCATCGGCACGAACGCGAACAGCTGGGGCGGCAGCATCGCGCTGGGTACTGGCGCGTCGGCCGACCAGATCGGCGTCGCGGCCCAGAACGCCGGCATCGCCATCGGCGGCAACGCCACGACCGATGACCGGACGACCCGCAGCATCGCGATCGGCAATGGCGCGACGGTCAAGCCGCCAGGCGCGACGGTGGTCGATGCCGCGATCGCGCTGGGCGCCAATGCGACCGGCGCCGCGTCGAACACGGTGGCCATCGGTACGCTTGCGAACGCAACGTACGCCAACAGCGTCGCGATCGGCGCGGGCAGCGTGACCGGCGCGGCAGCGCCGACCGGCACGGGCTTCCTCACCGGCACCGCCGCGCCTGCGTCCGAAGTCTCGGTGGGCTCGTCTTCCGCCCTGCGGCGGATCACGAACGTGGCCGACGGCTCCGCCCTCCAGGACGCCGTGACCGTGGCTCAGCTGAGCACCGGCATGAGCACCACGGCCAGCAGCATCGGCAGCCTGTCGACCTCCACGTCGACCGGCCTGAGTACCGCCACCAGCCGCATCAACAGCCTCTCGACGGGCCTGAGCACCACGAACAGCAGCCTCGCGAGCCTGTCGACTTCCACCTCCACCGGCATCGGCAGCCTGTCGACGGGGCTGAGCACGACGAACAGCGCCGTCACCAGCCTCTCGACCTCCACCTCGACCGGCCTGAGCACGGCAACCAGCAGCATCGGCAGCCTGTCGACAGGCCTGAGCACGACCAACAGCAACGTCGCGAGCCTCTCGACCGGTCTCAGCACCTCGGCGAGCGGCATCGCCAGCCTGTCCTCGGGCCTGAGCACGACCAATAGCACCGTTGCGAGCCTGTCGACCTCCACCTCGACGGGCATCAACAGCCTGTCGACCGGCCTGAGCACGACCAACAGTGCCGTTGCCAGCCTGTCGTCTTCCACGTCGACCGGCATCACCAGCCTTTCCACTGGCCTGAGCACCGCGACGAGCAGCATCGGCAGCCTGTCCACCGGTCTGAGCACGACCAACAGCAGCGTCGCCAGCTTGTCGTCCTCCACGTCGACGGGCATCCGCAGCCTCTCGACCGGCCTGAGCACGACGAACAGTGCGGTCGCCAGCCTGTCGTCTTCCACGTCGACGGGCATCAGCAGCCTCTCGACCGGCCTGAGCACGACCAACAGCGCTGTCGCCAGCCTCTCGTCCTCCACGTCGACGGGCATCAGCAGCCTCTCGACCGGCCTGAGCACGACCAACAGTGCTGTCGCCAGCCTCTCGTCCTCCACGTCGACGGGCATCACGAGCCTCTCGACCGGCCTGAGCACCACCAACAGTGCCGTCGCTAGCCTGTCGTCCTCCACGTCGACCGGCATCACCAGCCTCTCGACGGGCCTGAGCACTGCGACTAGCAGCATCGGTAGCCTGTCGACCGGTCTCAGCACGACGAACAGTGCGGTCGCCAGCTTGTCGTCCTCCACGTCGACGGGCATCAGCAGCCTCTCGACCGGCCTGAGCACGACCAACAGCGCTGTCGCCAGCCTCTCATCCTCCACGTCGACGGGCATCAGCAGCCTCTCGACCGGCCTGAGCACGACCAACAGCGCTGTCGCCAGCCTCTCATCCTCCACGTCGACGGGCATCAGCAGCCTCTCGACCGGCCTGAGCACCACCAACAGTGCCGTCGCTAGCCTGTCGTCCTCCACGTCGACCAGCATCACCAGCCTCTCGACGGGGCTGAGCACCACCAATAGCGCGGTTGCCAGCCTTTCGACGTCGACCTCCACGGGCCTGAGCACTGCGACTAGCAGCATCGGTAGCCTGTCTACCGGCCTGAGCACGACGAACAGCGCCGTGGCCAGCCTGTCGTCTTCCACATCGACCGGTATCACCAGCCTCTCGACCGGGTTGAGCACGACGAACAGCGCCGTGGCCAGCCTGTCGTCTTCCACCTCGACCGGCATCAGCAGCCTGTCCACCGGCCTGAGCACCGCGACGAGCAGCATCGGCAGCTTGTCGACCGGCCTGAGCACAACGAACAGTGCCGTCGCCAGCCTGTCGTCTTCCACGTCGACCGGTATCAGCAGCCTGTCGACAGGTCTGAGCACCGCGACGAGCAGCATCGGCAGCTTGTCTACTGGCCTCAGCACGACCAACAGCGCTGTCGCCAGCCTGTCTAGCTCCACCTCGACCGGCATCAGCAGCTTGTCGACGGGCCTGAGCACTGCGACGAGCAGCATCGGCAGCCTGTCGACTGGCCTCA
The DNA here is from genome assembly GCF_003965815.1 of Variovorax gossypii. Taxonomy (GTDB): domain Bacteria; phylum Pseudomonadota; class Gammaproteobacteria; order Burkholderiales; family Burkholderiaceae_C; genus Variovorax; species Variovorax gossypii. The sequence goes on from NZ_RXOE01000002.1 coordinate 1,149,305, forward strand.
GCACGACCAATAGCGCCGTGGCCAGCCTGTCGTCTTCCACCTCGACGGGCATCAGCAGCCTGTCGACAGGTCTGAGCACGACGAACAGCGCTGTTGCAAGCCTGTCGACCTCCACCTCGACCGGCATCAGCAGCCTGTCCACCGGCCTGAGCACCGCGACCAGCAGCATTGGCAGCTTGTCTACCGGCCTGAGCACGACCAACAGCGCTGTCGCCAGCCTGTCGTCTTCCACCTCGACCGGCATCACCAGCCTCTCGACGGGCCTGAGCACCGCCACGAGCAGCATCGGTAGCCTCTCGACCGGCCTCAGCACGACGAACAGCGCCGTCGCCAGCCTGTCGTCCTCCACCTCGACCGGCATCAGCAGTCTCTCGACAGGTCTTAGCACCGCGACGAGCAGCATCGGCAGCTTGTCGACTGGCCTGAGCACGACGAACAGCGCTGTTGCAAGCCTGTCGACCTCCACCTCGACCGGAATCAGCAGCCTGTCCACCGGCCTGAGCACCGCAACCAGCGGCATCGGCAGCCTGTCGACCGGCCTGAGCACGACCAACAGCAACCTGAGCACCCTGAGCTCGTCGGTCAGCTCGATCTACAACACCGGCACGAAGTACTTCCACGCCAACAGCACCGGCGCGGACAGCCAGGCCATCGGCGCCAACAGCGTGGCCATCGGCCAGAACGCGATCGCCACCGGCGACAACAGCGTGGCGCTCGGCGCGGACTCCGCGGCCAGCCGCACCGCGGCGGCGATGACGAACTACGACGCCTTCGGCCTGACGAGCAAGCAGAGCGCTGCCGGCGAGGTGAACGTGGGCAACCGCGTGATCACGGGCGTGGCGCCCGGCACCGCGGACCAGGACGCGGTCAACGTGCTGCAGGTGAAGACGGTCACCGCTTCGCTGTCCAGCGGCCTGAGCACGACCAACAGCAGCGTCGCGAGCCTGTCGACCTCCACGTCGACCGGCCTGAGCACTGCCACCAGCAGCATCGGCAGCCTGTCCACCGGCCTGAGCACCACCAACAGCACCGTCGCCAGCCTTTCGACGAACCTCAGCTCCTCGACCAGCGCCATCAACAGCCTGTCCACGGGCCTGAGCACTGCCACCAGCAGCATCGCCAGCCTGTCGACCTCGACCTCCACGGGCCTGAGCACGGCGACGAGCAGCATCGGCAGCCTCTCGACCGGCCTGAGCACGACGAACAGCAACGTCGCCAGCCTGTCGACCTCCACGTCGACCGGCCTGAGCACCGCGACGAGCAGCATCGACAGCCTGTCCACCGGCCTCAGCACGACCAACAGCAACGTCGCGAGCCTTTCGACTTCCACGTCGACCGGCATCGGCAGCCTGTCGACGGGCTTGAGCACGACGAACAGCAATGTCGCGAGCCTGTCGACCTCCACGTCGACCGGCCTGAGCACGGCAACGAGCAGCATCGACAGCCTGTCCACGTCGACCTCGACGGGGCTGAGCACCGCCACCAGCAGCATCAACAGCCTGTCGACCGGTCTCAGCACCACGAACAGCAACGTTGCAAGCCTCTCGAGCTCCACGTCGACCGGCATCAGCAGCCTGTCGACTGGCCTGAGCACGACGAACAGCAGCGTGGCGAGCCTGTCGACGTCGACGTCCACGGGCCTGAGCACGGCGACGAGCAGCATCGACAGCCTGTCCACGTCGACCTCGACGGGCCTGAGCACGGCGACCAGCAGCATCAACAGCCTGTCGACCGGTCTCAGCACCACGAACAGCAACGTGGCCAGCCTCTCGACCTCCACGTCGACCGGCATCAGCAGCCTGTCCACCGGCCTGAGCACGACGAACAGCAGCGTGGCGAGCCTGTCGACCTCGACCTCCACGGGCCTGAGCACGGCGACGAGCAGCATCGACAGTCTGTCCACGTCGACCTCGACGGGCCTGAGCACCGCGACCAGCAGCATCAACAGCCTGTCGACCGGTCTCAGCACCACGAACAGCAACGTCGCCAGCCTGTCGACTTCCACGTCTACCGGCATCAGCAGCCTGTCCACTGGCCTGAGCACGACCAACAGCAACGTCGCGAGCCTGTCGACCGGCCTGAGCACGGCGACGAGCAGCATCGACAGCCTGTCCACGTCGACTTCGACGGGTCTGAGTACTGCCACCAGCAGCATCAACAGCCTGTCGACGGGCCTCAGCACCACGAACAGCAACGTCGCCAGCCTGTCGTCCTCCACCTCGACCGGCATCAGCAGCCTGTCGACGGGTCTCAGCACGACCAACAGCAGCGTGGCAAGCCTGTCGACTTCCACGTCGACCGGCATCAGCAGCCTGTCGACCGGCCTGAGCACGACGAACAGCAGCGTCGCCAGCCTGTCGACCTCGACGTCGACTGGCCTGAGCACGGCAACGAGCAGCATCGACAGCCTGTCCACGTCGACCTCGACGGGGCTGAGCACTGCCACCAGCAGCATCAACAGCCTGTCGACTTCCACCTCGACCGGCATCAGCAGCCTGTCCACCGGCCTGAGCACGACGAACAGCAGTGTCGCGAGCCTTTCGACGTCGACGTCCACGGGTCTGAGCACCGCGACGAGCAGCATCGACAGCCTCTCCACGTCGACTTCGACGGGCCTGAGCACGGCGACGAGCAGCATCAACAGCCTGTCGACCGGCCTCAGCACCACGAACAGCAACGTTGCCAGCCTGTCGACCTCCACCTCTACCAGCATCGGCAGCCTGTCGACGGGTCTCAGCACGGCCACGAGCAGCATCGAGAGCCTGTCCACGTCGACCTCGACCGGCCTGAGCACCGCGACCAGCAGCATCGGCAGCCTGTCGACGGGCCTCAGTACGACGAACAGCAATGTCGCCAGCCTCTCCACCGGCCTGAGCACGGTGTCGAGCACGGTCGACAGCCTGTCCACCGGCCTGAGCACCACGACGAGCAACATCGGCAGCCTGTCGACGGGCTTGAGCACGACCAACAGCAGCCTGGCGAGCCTGTCGACCTCGACGTCGACCGGCCTGAGCACGGCCACCAGCAGCATCGACAGCCTGTCCACGTCGACCTCGTCGGGCCTGAGCACCGCGACCAGCGGCATCAACAGCCTGTCGACGAGCCTGAGCAGCACGAACAGCAATATCGCGAGCCTGTCGACCTCCACGTCGAGCGGCCTGAGCACGGCGTTCAGCGGCATCGGCAGCCTCTCGACCGGCCTGAGCACGACCAACGTCAACCTCAACAGCCTGAGCACCTCGGTCAACAACATCTACAACACCGGCACCAAGTACTTCCACGCCAACTCGACGGCCGGCGACTCGGTGGCCAGCGGCCAGGAAGCCGTGGCGATCGGTCCGCAGTCGGTGGCCAGCGGCGCCAACTCCTTCGCCGCCGGCAACGGCGCGAAGGCGACGGCCGACGGCGCGGTGGCGGTGGGCTTCGGTGCACAGGCGACGGGCACCAACGCGATCGCCATCGGCACCGGGGCATTGGCCACGGGCTCGCAGGCCATCGGCGCCAATGCACGTGCCGGCGGCGGCGGCGTGGCCCTGGGCGACAACGCGGATGCCGGCGGCACCCCGCTGAGCCAGGCGCAGAACGTCTCCAAGGGCACGGCCATTGGCTTCGGGGCGGTGGTGCAGCAAAGTGGCGGCGTGGCGCTGGGCTCGGGCTCGGTGGCTTCCACCGCGGCGGGCGTGGCCGGCTACGTGCCGGGCAGCGCGACGGCGCAGGACCAGGCGGCCATCAGGGCGACCACCAGCACGCAGGCAGCGGTGTCGGTGGGCGACGCGGCCAACGGCCAGTTCCGCCAGATCACCGGCGTGGCGGCGGGCACGGCCGACAGCGACGCGACCAACGTGGCGCAGCTCAAGGCCGCGTCCGCGGCGGCGAAGGCCAGCAGCGTGCAGTACGCGACCAACCCCGACGGGTCGGTCAACTACAACCAGATCACGCTGGGCAACGGCCAGGCCCCGGGCGGCACGCGCATCAGCAACGTGGCGGCGGGCATCCTGCCGGGCGACGCGGTCAACGTGCAGCAACTCAACCAGGTGCAGGGCCAGGTCGGCGACGTGGCGCGCATCGCCTACTCGGGCACGGCCATGGCCTTCGCGATGTCGGGCACCTACCTGCCGACGCTGTACCCCGGCGAGAAGACCGTGGGCGTGGGCCTGGGCAGCTACAAGGGCTACAGCGCCGTGGCGCTGACCTTCAAGGCGCTGTCCGACGACGGCAAGATGTCCTGGGGCGCGGGCCTGACGACCACGGGCAAGGAATGGGGCATCAACGCCGGCATCGGCTGGAAGTGGAAATAAGCCACTGAAAGGCCAACGGCCAGCCCTCTAACGGGCGGCTCCCGCGCTTCACGGCGTGGGAGCCGTTCTTTTTGGTACACACTCCGCCTCATGCGCATCGGTATTTCAGTCCTTACCCATGCGGGGCAGAACATCTGGGAGAACGGAATGGGGCAGAACGTCCTGTTCCTGGCCCGGCTGCTGCAACGCATCGGCTTCGTCGAGTCCGTGACCCTCATCGACGCCGGAGACCAGCAGAACATGCCGCCCCAGGTCGACACGGCGGCCATGGGACTGGCCTTCGGACGCGCGCGCGAACTCACCGATTCGCTGGACGTGGTCATCGAGATGGCCGGCGCGCTCGACGTGCAGTGGCTCTCGTACTTCCGCGCATGCGGCGGCCGTGTGGCGTTCCATTGCGTGGGCCAGCCTTTCGCGGCGCTGGCCGAGCCGATCGTCTTCACCGACAAGGGCCACTTCAGCAGGCCCGACCGCTGCGACGAGGTGTGGCTGCTGCCGAAGGACGCGACCTTCGCGCCCATGATGCGCACCATGCACCGCTGCCCGGTGTTCGAGGTGCCTTACCTCTGGTCTGCGCAGTTCCTGGCCCAGCGCGTCGCCGAGGTCGAGGCCGCGGGCCACCGCTTCGGCTATGTGCCGCGCACGGCCGAACAGCCCGGCTTTCGCGTCGCGATCTTCGAGCCCAACATCTCGGTGGTGAAGTCCTGCAGCGTGCCCATGCTGATCTGCGACGGTGCCTATCGCGCAGACCCGTCGGCAGTGACCTCGATGCAGGTGCTCAACACGCTGCACCTGAAGGACCACCCGACCATGCTCTACCTGGCGAACTCGCTCGACATCGTGCGCCAGCACAAGGCGATCTTCCACGGCCGGCACGACTTCGCGGGCTTCATGGTGCAGTTCGCCGACGCCGTGGTCTCGCACCAGTGGCAGAACGACCAGAACTACAGCTACCTCGACGCGCTCTACGGCAACTACCCGCTGGTGCACAACTCGCCCTGGCTGCGCGACGCGGGCTACTACTACCCCGACTTCGACATCGCCGCCGGCGCGGCGCAGCTGCTGCAGGCCGTGCGCGGCCACGACCGGCAGCTCGACGACTACCGTGCCCGCTCCATGCGCGTCTTCGAGTCGCTCGATCCGCTGCATCCGGCGAACGTCGAGGGCTACGCGCAGCGCCTGCTGCACCTGGTGGGCGGCGACCCCGCGTTCCGCGCCGATGCAGCGAGGGCCGCCGCATGATGCCGGCGAAGCTCAAGGTCGGCGTCTCCATCTTCATCCGCAAGGGCGAGCAGAGCCTGTGGGAGAACGGCGTCTACCAGAACTGCCTGTTCCTCGTGATGCTGCTGCTGCGCTCGCCGCGCGTGGAAAGCGCGGTGCTCGTGGCCGGCGGCGGCGACGGCGGTCCGGCGGACGCCACCAGCTTCCTCGCCGATTCGCCGGTGCTCATCATCGACATGGCCACTGCCGGGCAGCAGCTCGACCTCATGATCGAGATGAGCGCCCAACTCGCCATGCCGTGGTCGACGGCCTTCCGCGAGCGCGGCGGCAAGATCGTCTCGATGCGCGTGGGCAACGACTACGTGATCGACATCGAGCGCATGATCTTCGACAAGCCGCACGGCCTGCTGATCTCGGGCGCGCCCTACGACGAGGTGTGGACGATTCCCGAGTACGAGGTGTCGTGCAAGCCCTATTTCGAGAGCACCTTCCGCGCGCCCGTGCGGCTCATGCCGCACCTGTGGAGCCCGATGGTGCTGGAGCGCGCCATGGCCCGCGCGCCGCAGAGCCCGCCCTTCGCCTACGAGCCAGGCCGCAAGCAATGGCGCGTGGCCATCTTCGAGCCCAACATCTGCATGGTGAAGACCAGCTTCATCCCCATGCTGGGCTGCGAGGCGGCGCATCGCGCGCAGCCGAGGCTCATCGAGAAGATGTGGGTCTTCAACAGCTTCCACCTGAAGGACAAGCCGCTGTTCGTGGGCTTCGCGCAGAGCCTGGACATCGTGCAGCATGGCCTGGCCACCTTCGAGGGGCGCTTTCCCGTCTACCAGGTGATGCCCGGCAAGATCGACGCCGTGTTCGCGCACCACTGGGAGAACGCGCAGAACTACGTCTACTACGAGGCGCTGTACGGAGGCTACCCGCTGATCCACAACTCGCACCTCATCGGCGACTGCGGCTACCGCTATCACGGCTTCGACTGCGAGGAGGGCGGCCTCGTGCTGCGGCGCGCCTTCGCCGAGCACGACGCCGACCTGCCTGCCTACCGCGAGCGCGCGCGCCGCTTCATCGCCACGCTCGACCCCGAGGGCGAGGAGAACGTGCGCGTCTACACCGCCGCCATCGAGAACCTTTACGCATGAGGACCGGTATGAAACCGACCCCACGATTCCCCCGCCTGCTGCTCGCCATCCTGGCGTGGGCCGCCGCCGGCGCCGCGTTCGCCCAGGGCGTGCTGGTGCCGCAGGCGCCGCCCGCGCAGCCGCAGGACACGCTCACGCGCGCCGCCACCAGCGTGGGCGTCAAGCGCTGCCTGCCGGCGATCACGCGGCTTTCCACGCTCACCGTGCAGGGCAGCCGCAGCCACGACGTGCTGCTCGACTGGGACCGCAAGCGTCCCGACGGCGGGCCGATGTTCTCGCTGATCGGCATGGAGTTTCCGAACGCCGGCGTGGCCGCGTCGATCACCGCCGTTCCCGACGACAGCGGTGCCTGCACCGTGTCGGCCGAGCGCATCTCGGTCGCGCCCTTCACCTGCGCGAGCGTCGGCCAACAGGAACTCTCGACCTACAAGATGACCCGGCTGCTGCCCAACTACACGGTCTACACCGACGAGAAGGAGCCGACCTCGTCGGTCTCGCTCATCGATTCGCCGCCGGGCTGCCTCATCATCCGGCGCTATGTGGAGTACGGCTGGCGGGACCCCGCCGCAGCGGGGGCGTCGCCTGCTGGCGCAGCTGCTGCCCAGCCGCCGAAGAAGCGATAGGCGTCCGTCTCCGACAAGCGGGGAGGCCCTTGGCTGGCCCCTGGGGCTCGCCGTGGGCCTGAAGAATGGTTTCGATCCGCGCGAGTCCACCATTCGTCGCGGCAGGAGACGCACCATGCCTCTGGCTTCACTGATCGGCCGATGGGCCATGCAGCCCTTCTCGAAGGCGCTGCCGCCGCTGGGCGACACCGAGCGCGCGGCGCTGGAGGCCGGCACGGTCGGTTTCGAAGGAAGGCTCTTCGCGGGTCGGCCCGACTTCGATGTACTGGCCGCCATGGGCCCGAACCGGCTCGACGAGCGCGAGCAGCGATTTCTCGACAACGAAGTGCGCGAGCTGTGCCGCATGCTCGACGACCATGCCATCGACGAGGCGCACGACCTGCCGCCCGAGGTGTGGCGCTACCTGCGCGAGAAACGCTTCTTCGGGATGATCATTCCCGAGGAGTTCGGCGGCCTCGGCTTCGGCCACCATGCGCATGCGACCGTGGTGGCGCGTATCGCGACCGTGAACGTGGCGACGGCCGTCACGGTCATGGTGCCCAATTCGCTCGGCCCGGCCGAACTGCTGCTGCGCTACGGCACCAACGTGCAGAAGGCCCACTACCTGCCGCGCCTCGCGGATGGCCGCGAGCTGCCGTGTTTCGGGCTGACCTCGCCCTATGCGGGCTCCGACGCGGCATCGATCCCCGACCGCGGCGTGCTGGTCGAGCGCGAGATCGGCGGGCGCACGAAGCGCGGCTTCCTCGTCGATTTCGACAAGCGCTACATCACGCTCGCGCCGGTCGCCACCTTGGTGGGGCTGGCCTTCCATGCCATCGACGAAAGCAGGCCGGAAGGCGAGCGCGAACTGGGCATTACCTGCGCGCTGATTCCCGTGCCGCAGGCGGGCATGGAGATCGGCCGTCGCCACCATCCGATGGACAGCGCCTTCATGAACGGCCCGATTCGCGGCCGCCAGGTGTTCGTGCCCATGGAATGGATCATCGGCGGCGAGCCGCAGGTCGGCCAGGGCTGGCGCATGCTGATGGAGTGCCTGGCCGCGGGTCGCGCCATATCGCTGCCGGCGCTGGGCTCGGCGATGCAGCAGACGGCGCTGTACGTGGCCAACGGCTACGGCCGGATCCGCGAGCAGTTCGGCATGCCGGTGGGCAGGTTCCATGCGGTCGCGGGGCTGGTGGCGCAGATGTCGGCCGAGCTCTATGCCTCCGATGCCGCTCGGCGCTTCACGGCGGCCGCACTCGACAAGGGCGAGCGGCCCAGCGTGGCCAGCGCCATCCTCAAGGTGCAGCTGACCGAGGCGGGGCGGCGCGCGGTGAACCGCGGCATGGACATCCTCGGCGGCAAGGGGATCATCTCGGGCCCGTCGAACCTGCTCGGCGTGGCCTATCGGCAGGCGCCGATCGCGATCACGGTGGAGGGCGCGAACATCCTCACGCGCGCGCTGATCGTGTTCGGGCAGGGCGCGGTGCGGTGCCATCCGCATGTGCTCGACGAAATGGCCGCCGTGCAGGCCGGGGACGAGAAGGCGCTCGGCAAGGCCTTGATGGCGCACGGCAGGCATGTGGCACTGAACCTGTGGCGCAGCCTTTTCGCAGCGCCGGTGCTCGGATCGCCGCCAGACGACCTGATGCACGAGGCGCGGCTCATCGCGCGCATGAGCGCCAAGTACGCGCTCACGGCCGACCTCGCGATGGGCCTGCTCGGCGGCAAGCTCAAGCGCATGGAGCTGCTGTCGGCGCGCCTGGGCGACGTGCTTGCGCATCTCTACCTGGCCAGCGCCTGCGTGTGGCGCTACCGGGTCGAGGTGGCGCCCGAGATGCTGCCTTTCGCACGGGCGGCGATCCGCCTTCAGATCGACGAGGCCGGAAGCATCCTGCGCGACCTCTACGCGAACCTGCCGACCGCCGGGCGGCGCGTGATCGGCGCGCTGGTGCTGCGCCGCACCGCGCACCTGGCGCCGCTGCGCGACGTGCAGCTGCTCGAGCTGGCGGAGCTGCTGCGCAAGGAACCGCGCATCGTCGCGCGCCTGGCGCCGGACCTGAGCGAGCCCGCGGCGGGCGGCCTGCTCGACCTGATGCACGCGATGGAACTGGGCACGAAGCTCGGCGAGGGCACGGCCGCGCTCAACAAGGTGCTGCGCCGCACGAATTCGCTCGAGGAGGCCGCCAGTTCGGCGCCCGACCCCGAGCTGGCGCTGGCCTACCTGAAGGCGGCGGACAAGGTCATCCAGGTCGACGACTTCGAGGGCCCGCCGCGCGATGCGCAGGGCAGGGCGGACCTCAGGCCGGCTGCTGCTGTTGCTGCTGCTGCGCCACCAGGGCAGCCAGCGCAGCCGCCGTCTGCTCGTCCGCCGGAAAGAACGATTCCACCGCGAGTTCCTGCAGCGTGACGTCCACCGGCGTGCCGAAGATCGTGGTGGTGCTGATGAAGCTCAGCATGCCGCTGGGCATGACCACCTGGAAAGGCACGGCGACCGCCGACAGCGCGGTGTCGATGACGGGCGCGTCGTGGCTCACGGCCGGCGGCGGATAGGCCTCCAGTTCGTCGTGCAGTGCCTGCAGCACCGCGTCGCCGGTGGCGGCGATCTGCTGCTGCAGCCTTTCGAGCAGGTGGACGCGCCACTGCGCGAGGTTGGCGATGCGCGGCGCCACGCCTTCCGGGTGCAGGCTCAGGCGCAGCACGTTGATCGGCGGCTTCAGCAGCTCGGGCGCGGCGCCCTCCATGAGCAGCGGCACCAGCGCGTTGTGCGCGACCAGATTCCAGTGGCGGTCCACGGCCAGCGCCGGAAAGGGCTCGTGGCCTTTAAGCACCAGGTCGATGGCCCGGCGCGCGGAGGCCATGGCCGGATCGTCCAGCGAGCGCTGCCTGTACATCGGCGCGAAGCCGGCCGCCACCAGCAGGGCGTTGCGCTCGCGCAGCGGAACCTCGAGCCGCTCGGCCAGGCGCAGCACCATCTCGCGGCTGGGCGCGGCGCGGCCGGTCTCGACGTAGCTCAGGTGGCGGGTCGAGACCTCGGCCTCCTGCGCCAGGTCGAGCTGGCTCAGGCGGCGATGGGTGCGCCAGTGCCGCAGGTGGACGCCGAAGGGATCGCGCGCGCCGGGCTGGCCGGCCTTGGACGAGTGGGAGTGGGTTGTGCTCATGGGGCCGCATTCTGGCGCGGCTACGGCGCGCCGCCATGACCTCCCAGGTCATCGACCCGATGCACGCCAGCCGGAATCATCGACCCCAACGCGGCAGGACCGGCTTGCAGCGTAACCACCCAAGGAGAGATTCCATGTCCGTCTTCGCATCCCCCCGCTTCCTGCCCAACGTGATGTGGGCCGACGCCGCCTCCTGCGCCGCGACCGGCGCGCTGCAGGTGGCTTTCACCGACGCGCTGGCTCGCCTGACCGGGCTGCCCGCGCCGCTGCTCATGGGCACCGGCGTGTTCCTGCTGGTCTACGCGGCCATGGCGGCCTTCATGGCCAGCCGCGCCACGCCGCCGCGCATGCTGATCGGCCTCGTCGTCGTCGGCAATTTCGGCTGGGCCGTGGCCTGCATCTCGCTGCTGGTGAGCGGCATCTTTCCGGTCACAGCCGTCGGCGTGGCCTGGGTGCTGGCGCAGGCCGTGTGCGTGATCGTGCTGGCCGAGCTGCAGTGGACCGGGCTGCGCCGCAGCCGCGGCGGCGCGCGCCCCGCCGCGAGCCTGACGCCGGCCGGCCGCTGGTGAGCCCCCGCGATGCCCGCGGCGCCCCTGTTTCCCGTGTTTTTCGCGATGAGGAACAGGGGGCCGGACATGGCGCCGGAAGAGGCCAGCAGGGGAGAAGACCGACTACAACGGTTGACATTCATCCCTGCTATCTTTGAGAGGCTTCCACGAACAAACAGGAGTCTCTCTATGGCCAAAGCCCCGGCGCATGCCTTTGCGTCCACCCTCAAGACCTTCAAGACCCCGTCGGGCAAGTCCGGCAAGTACTGGTCGCTGAAGGAGCTGGCCAAGCAGTACCCCTCCATCGATCGCCTCCCCGTCTCCATCCGCATCGTCCTCGAATCGGTGCTGCGCAATTGCGACGGGCAGAAAGTCTCCGCCAAGCACGTCGAGGAGGTGGCCAACTGGGCGCCCAACGCCGAGCGCGTCGACGAGATCCCCTTCGTCGTCACTCGCGTCGTGCTGCAGGACTTCACCGGCGTGCCGCTGCTGGCCGACCTGGCCGCCATGCGCAGCGTGGCCGCCAAGCTGGGCAAGTCGCCCAAGACCATCGAGCCGCTGGTGCCCGTCGACCTGGTGGTCGACCACTCGGTGATGGTCGACTACTACGGTACGCCCAAGGCGCTCGACCTGAACATGAAGCTGGAATTCCAGCGCAACAACGAGCGCTACCAGTTCATGAAATGGGGCATGCAGGCCTTCGACACCTTCGGCGTGGTGCCGCCGGGCTTCGGCATCGTGCACCAGGTCAACCTCGAATACTTCGCGCGCGGCGTCTACAAGAGCCCGAACGACAAGGAAGACAAACCTACGTACTACCCCGACTCGCTGGTCGGTACCGACAGCCACACGACCATGATCAACGGTGTCGGCGTGGTCGGCTGGGGCGTCGGCGGCATCGAGGCCGAGGCGGCCATGCTGGGCCAGCCGGTCTACATGCTCACGCCCGACGTGGTGGGCTTCGAGCTCACCGGACAGCTGCGCGAAGGCGTCACCGCCACCGACCTGGTGCTGTACGTCACCTCCATCCTGCGTGCCGAGAAGGTGGTGGGCAAGTTCGTCGAGTTCTTCGGTCCCGGCGCCGCGTCCATCGCGGTGCCCGATCGCGCGACCATCGGCAACATGGCGCCCGAGTACGGCGCGACCATGGGCTTCTTCCCGGTCGACGAGATGACGGTGGCGTACTTCGAGGGCACGGGCCGCACCAAGGAAGAGGTCGAGCGCTTCGAGGCCTACTACAAGGCGCAGGGCCTGTTCGGCATGCCCAACCCCGGCGACATCGACTACACGAAGATCGTCAGGCTCGACCTCGGCACCGTGTCGCCCAGCCTGGCCGGCCCGAAGCGTCCGCAGGACCGCATCAACCTCGGCGATCTTTCCACCAAGTTCTCGGAGCTCTACAGCAAGCCGAACGACGCCAACGGTTTCAACCAGCCGGCGGACAAGCTCAAGCTGCGCTACCCGCTGATCGCGGCCGGCAAGACCGGCGACGAGGAAGCCGCGCCGCCGCCCGCCGGCGCGCCGCTCGACGTGGTCGAGATGGTGGCCAACCGCTCGACCAAGGCCGCCGCGCACGTGAGCGCCACCGCGCCATCGGCGCCCAAGGGTGAAGTGACCATCGGCAACGGCGACGTGCTGATCGCGGCCATCACCTCGTGCACCAACACTTCGAACCCCAGCGTGATGCTGGCCGCCGGCCTGCTGGCCAAGAAGGCGGTGGAGGCCGGTCTCACGGTCAAGCCGCACGTGAAGACCTCGCTGGCCCCGGGCTCGCGCATCGTCACCGAATACCTCGAGAAGGCCGGCCTGCTGCCGTACCTCGAGAAGCTCGGCTTCTACCTCGCGGGCTACGGCTGCACCACCTGCATCGGCAATGCGGGCGACCTCACGCCGGAGATCAACGAAGCCATCACCAAGAACGACCTGATCGGCGCGGCCGTGCTCTCGGGCAACCGCAACTTCGAGGCGCGCATCCATCCGAACCTGAAGGCCAACTTCCTGGCCTCGCCGCCGCTGGTGGTGGCCTTCGCCATCGCCGGCAACGTGATGACCGACCTGATGACCCAGCCCGTGGGCAAGGGCAAGAAGGGCAAGGACGTCTACCTCGGCGACATCTGGCCGACCCCGAAGGAGATCGACCAGAACCTGCGCTACGCGATGAACGCCAAGTCGTTCCGCGCGAACTACGACAAGGTCAAGACCGATCCGGGCAAGTTCTGGAGCAGCATCAAGGGCACCAAGGGGCAGGTGTACGACTGGCCGAAGTCGACCTACATCGCCGAGCCACCGTTCTTCGAAGGCTTCAAGATGAAGCCGCACGCGTCTGACGCGGGCATCAAGGGCGCGCGCATCATGGCGCTGTTCGGCGACTCGATCACCACCGACCACATCTCGCCGGCCGGCTCCATCAAGGAAAGCTCGCCCGCGGGCATCTGGCTCAAGGCGCACGGCGTGGCCAAGGCCGACTTCAACAGCTACGGCTCGCGCCGCGGCAACCACGACGTGATGGTGCGCGGCACCTTCGCCAACGTGCGCATCAAGAACCTGATGATCCCGCCGGATGCCAACGGCACGCAGGAAGAGGGCGGCGTCACGCTGTTCCAGCCGGGCAACCAGAAGATGTTCATCTACGACGCCGCGGTGAAGTACATGGAGCAGGGCGTGTCGACCGTGGTGTTCGGCGGCGAGGAATACGGCACCGGTTCCTCGCGCGACTGGGCCGCCAAGGGCACGCAGCTGCTGGGCATCAAGGCCGTGGTGGCGCGCAGCTTCGAGCGCATCCACCGCGCCAACCTGGTGGGCATGGGCGTGCTGCCGCTGCAGTTCCGCGGCGCCGATTCATGGCAGACGCTGGGCCTCACGGGCGACGAGCAGATCGACGTGGTGATCGGCGGCGAGCTGAAGCCGCAGATGGACGTGAAGCTGGTGGTGCACCGCGCCGACGGCTCGCACCAGGAGGTGACGGTGCGCCTGCGCATCGACACGCCGATCGAGGTCGACTACTACAAGCACGGCGGCATCCTGCCGTTCGTGCTGCGGCAACTCCTGGAATAACCCCCCGGGCTTCTCGCACTTCGCGTCGCTTCTCCCTCCTCGCGAAGGGGGAGCCCGTCCTATTTCGGGATGCCGTCGAGGCGTTGCGCGAGGCGGTCGAGCACGGGACGGATCTTCTCGCCGACGCTGATCTGCGGGTTCGAGAAGCCGTCTTCCTTGCCGCCCTCGATCTCGCGCTGCTTGATCACCGGCACGGCCGCGGCGAAGGCGGCCTCGAAGGAGCGGGTCTTGCGCAGCTGCTCGTCGAACATCGCGCGGCCGAAGAAGGTCAGCTCGGACAGCCGGCCGCATCCGTACGAGGTGTGGGTGGCGTCGGCGGCGGTCATCACCAGCGTGTCCTCGCCGGCCAGCGGTTCGATCCACCCTCCCGAGTAGCAGGCCGAGACCGCCACCACCCGGTGGCGGATGCCGGCGCCGTCGAGTTCCTCGCGCAGCTCCTCCGGCGTGAGCCACGGCACCGTGAGCGGCCAGTGCGCCGCTGCCAGCCTGTGGTCGCGCGCACCGTGCGAGGTGAGGTAGATCACCAGCACGTCGTTCTCGCGGTCCATGCGCGCGGCCAGCGCGGCGATGGCCCGGCGCAGGTTGAGCGGCGTGGCCCAGGGCAGCGTCTCGGCGGTGGTCGCGTGGTTCATGAGGTGGATCACGCGGCCCCTGGCGTCGAAGCGTTCCTCCAGCACCTGGGTGACCATGTTGCTCTCGCGCAGGAACACGTCTTCCGATGCATAGGGCGCGAACACCAGCCCGTAGACGTTGGTCTCTCCCGGCTTGCCTGCCGGAAGGGCCTCGACCGTGCGTTCCCACACGGCCTGCTGCTGTTCGAAGAGCTCCTGCGTCAGCTCCATGCGCGGGCGCTCGGGCTCGGCCGACGCGCTGCCGTCGGGCAGCCACATGCGTTCCTGCGTGTAGAGCGATTGCACGAAAGTCAGCGCCAGCAGCGCCATGAATGCGGGCGCGAAGAGCGCGAGCCGCCAGCGCGTGGCGGCATCGCGCGCGGTGAGGCGCACCAGCGCCACGATCAACCACGCGCACCCGAGGCCGAACACGATCCAGTAGCCGCGCGAGTTCGCGAGCACCGAAGGCAGCCAGCCGCGCGCATAGCCCAGGGCCAGCAGGCAGAGCAGCAGGTTGGCCGGGAACATCGTCCAGGTGGCCAGCGCGAACCAGCGCGCCAGTCCGCCGCCGCGGGCCCCTCCGGACAGCGCGAACCAGCCCAGCCAAGCGAGCACCGCCAGCACCCAGAGCGTGTTGAGGCCGACGCTTGCTTGAAGGCTGGCAGGGCCGGCGATCTCGAGCCGCGCCAATCCGGTCCAGGCGAGCTCGGGCAGCAGCACGAGCAACAGCAGTTGCCAGGGAGCGGGGCGGGCGTCGACGCGCGGATCCAGCAGGCATGCGGCGCGCAGGCCGCCGACGATCCAGCGCAGCAGGCCCGCGCGCGGCGTGGCGTCCGGCACGGCGGGCGGCGGAGTGTTTGCCTCCACGGCGTTTTCGGAAGAAGGCTGCTGCGGTGCGATGATGTCCTCGGGCATGGCGCCGATCATGCCCCTGCCGGGCGCGTTTTCCTCAACAACCTTCTTCCTCTTCCTCCTCTTCTTCCCGCTCCTCCCATGCTTCGCATCGGCCTGATCTCCGACACCCACGGACTGCTGCGCCCCGAGGCGCTCGCCTTCCTGAAGGGAAGCGACTTCATCATCCATGGCGGCGACATCGGCAACGCGGAAATCCTCGAGACGCTCGCGGCCATCGCGCCGCTGACGGTCGTGCGCGGCAACAACGACCGCGAAGCCTGGGCGGGCGGCATCGCGGAGACCGAGCTGGTGAAGTTCGGCGACGTGCGCCTCTACGCGATCCACGACCTTGCGCAAATCGACATCGATCCGCGCGCGGCCGGCGTGCGCGTCGTGGTCTCGGGCCATTCGCACAAGCCTAAGGTGGAGGAGCGCGACGGGGTGCTCTACGTCAATCCGGGCAGCGCGGGGCCGCGGCGGTTCAGGCTGCCGATCGCGGTGGCCGAGCTGCGGATCGACGGCGGCACCGTCGACGCGCGCATCGTCGAACTGCCGGCCTGAAACCCCCGCCTCCGGGAGGAGGCAATCATTACCATTCGGCAAGAAAAGCCCAAAGATGAGAATGTTTCTTATTTGATGGGATATGCTCGTCCGCTCCTCCACGGAGCCAGGACCAAAGGCGAACGCAGATGCGAGCGCCGATCCATGCCGGCTCCGGAGGGCCTTGATTGCCTCCATTTCCGAAGCCGATGCTCATCCCTTTTCTCATCATGCTGCGCGAAGGCATCGAAGCCGCGCTGATCGTCGGCATCGTCGCCAGTTACCTCAAGCAGAGCGGACGCGGCGCGCTGATGCCCGCGGTGTGGGTCGGCGTGCTGCTGGCCACCGCGCTGTCGCTGTTCGCGGGCGCCGGCCTGCAGCTGCTGGCGGCCGAATTCCCGCAGAAGCAGCAGGAGCTGTTCGAGGGCGTGGTCGGGCTGATCGCGGTGGTCATGCTGACCTCGATGGTGTTCTGGATGCGCAAGGCCGCGCGCTCCATCAAGGGCGAGCTGCAGGCCTCCATCGACAAGGCGCTGAGCAAGGGGGCCGACGGCCAGGGCTGGGCGCTGATCGGCATGGTGTTCCTCGCCGTGGCGCGCGAAGGACTGGAGTCGGTGTTCTTCCTGCTGGCCGTGTTCCAGCAGAGCAGCGGCTGGGAGGCACCGGTGGGTGCGCTGGCCGGCATCGCCGTGTCGGTGGCGATCGGCTGGGGCCTCTATTCGGGCGGCGTGAGGCTCGACCTGCGGCGCTTCTTCCGCTTCACCGGCCTCTTCATCCTGCTGGTGGCCGCGGGCCTGCTGGCCGGCGTGCTGCGCAAGCTCCATGAGGGCGGCGTGTGGAACCACCTGCAGACGGTGGTGTTCGACATGAGCACCACGCTGCCGATGGACAGCCCCCTTGGCGCCGTGCTCTCGGGCCTGCTGGGCTACCAGGCCGCGCCCGTGGTGGGCGAGGTCGTCGTCTACCTGGCCTTCCTGGCCGTCTCCCTGTTCTTCTTCCTGCGTTCGGCCCCGGCGCCTGCGCCTCGCGCGGCTGTGGCCCGCTGAAACCCGCAATGTCTTCCTCTTCTTCCGACAACAACAAGCCTTCGTCCTCCAACCTGATGCGCGTGGCGGTGGCCGCGTCGGCCCTGCTGGTGGTCGCCGGCCTCGCGGCCTTCTGGTATGCCTCCAACGAAGCGAAGAAGGCGCCGGCCAAGGCGGCCGACAACGCCGTCACCGTCACGATCCAGGGCAACGCCTGCGAGCCCAACGAGATCACGGTGCCGGCCGGGCGCACCACCTTCACCATCGTCAACAAGTCGAACCGCGCGCTCGAGTGGGAAATTCTCGACGGCGTGATGGTGGTGGAGGAGCGCGAGAACATCGCGCCGGGCTTCTCGCAGACCATGACGGTCAAGCTGCAGCCGGGCGAGTTCGCCATCACCTGCGGCCTGCTGAGCAACCCGCGCGGCAAGCTGCGCGTGACGCCTTCGGCCGCATCGGACGCCGAGGCCGCGCGGCCCTCGCTGGTCAACTACGTGGGCGCGCTGGCCGAGTACCAGACGTTCCTGCGCCTGGAGGCCGGCTCGCTCGACGACGCGGCGCGCGCCCTGGCCGACGCCATCAAGGCCGGCGACCTGCAGCAGGCGAGGGCGCTCTACGTGCCGGCGCACCAGGCCTACAAGCGCATCGAGCCGATGGCGGAGCTCTTCGCCGACCTCGACACCCGCATCAACGCGCGCGCCGACTACTTCGAGAAGCGCGAGGCCGACCCGGGCTTCAGCGGCTTCCACCGCATCGAGTACGCGCTGTACGGCCAGAACGACCTGAAGAGCGTCGTGCCCGCGGCCGACAGGCTGATCGCCGACATCGGCGTGCTCAAGGAGCGACTGCGCGGCCTGAACGTACCGCCCGAGCGGCTTGCGGGTTCGGCATCGAAGCTGCTGCGCCGCGTGGCCGACAACCTGCCGGCCGGCGGCGAGGACCACTACGGCCACGCCGAGGCGGCGAACCTGCAGGGCAGCTACGAAGGCACGAAGAAGATCGCCGACCTGCTGCAGCCGCTGCTCGTGAAGGCGGCGCCCGCGCTGCAGAAGAGCGTGGACGAGCGCTTCGCGGCCCTCGACACCGCGCTGGGCCCCTACCGCGAAGGCGACGGCTTCAAGCCCGCGCCGCTCGACGAGGCGCAGCGGAAGGCCTTGGCCGATACCGTGCGCGCGCTGGCCGAGGAGCTCGGCAAGGTGAATGCCGCGCTCGGCCTGGAATGAGTTGAGAGACAGCACCATGGACAAGTCGAACGAGCCCGTTTCCCCGCACCGCCGCCGCATGCTCGGCGCGGCAGGCGCAGCCTTCGCCGGCCTTGCCGCCACATCGGCCCACGCCGTCGCGGCGCCCGCTGCCGCGGACAGCGGCGCGCAGGTGACCGACGCGCCGCAGAGCACCCACACGCAGGACCGCGTGCCCTTCCTCGGCAGGCACCAGGCCGGCATCGTCACGCCGCGCCCGACGGCCGGGATGATCGCGTCGTTCTACGTGCTGGCCGAGAACCGCGCCGACCTGGAGCGGCTGTTCCGCACGCTCACCGAGCGCGTCGCCTTCCTCACGCAGGGCGGGCCGCAGACGGACCCCGACCCCAAGCTGCCGCCGGCGGGCTCGGGCATCCTCGGGCCGGTGGTGCAGCCCGACGGGCTGACGGTGACGGTGTCGGTCGGCGCCTCGCTGTTCGACGAGCGCTTCGGCCTCGCGAAGAAGAAGCCGCTGCGGCTCAGCCAGATGCAGCGCCACCCGAACGACGCGCTCGACGCCGCGCTGTGCCACGGCGACCTGTCGATCCAGTTCTGCGCCAACACGCCCGACACCAACATCCACGCGCTGCGCGACATCATCAAGAACACGCCCGACCTGCTGGTGCTGCACTGGAAGCAGGAAGGCACGGTGCCACCTATTCCGGCGGTGCCGGGCAAGCCGGCCGAGAGCGCGCGCAACTTCCTCGGCTTCAGGGACGGCTCGGCCAACCCCGACTCGGCCGACGGCGGGCTCATGGACCGCATCGTCTGGGTGCAGCCCGGCGGCGACGAGCCGGCCTGGGCCGCGGGCGGCAGCTACCAGGCGGTGCGCATCATCCGCAACTTCGTCGAGCGCTGGGACCGCACGCCGCTGCAGGAGCAGGAGGCCATCATGGGCCGCCTGAAGCCCACCGGCGCGCCCATGGACGGCGGCAAGACCGAGCACGACGTGCCCGACTACGCGAAGGACCCCGAAGGCAAGGTCACGCCGATGGATGCGCACATCCGCCTGGCGAATCCGCGCACCAAGGCTTCGGACAAGAACCTGATGCTGCGCCGGCCCTTCAACTACTCGAACGGCGTCACCAAATCGGGCCAGCTCGAGATGGGGCTGCTGTTCATCTGCTACCAGGCCAACCTCGAGAACGGCTTCATCGCCGTGCAGAAGCGCCTCGACGGCGAACCGCTCGAGGAATACATCAAGCCCATCGGCGGCGGCTTCTTCTTCACGCTGCCGGGCGTGCGGGACGAGCGCGACTGGCTGGGGCGCTCGCTGATGTCCGCCTGAAGTCCGCCTGACTTCGCCCAAAGGCCACAAGTTTTTTCATCACTGCCCAGAACAAGGAGATCCATGACCGTGCAGTTCCGCCGCCACTTCCTCGCCACTTTCGTCGCAGGCTTCGCCGGGCTCTACGCCGCGGGCGCGCAGGCCGCCGTGTCGCCGCTCGAACTGGTCGGACCGATCTCCGACTACAAGATCTACGTCGCCGAGAACGTGCGCAAGCTGGCCGCGGACACGCGCGCCTTCACCGCCGCGGTGAAGGCCGGCGACATCGAGAAGGCGAAGAAGCTCTATGCGCCGACGCGCACGAGCTACGAGCGCATCGAGCCGGTGGCCGAACTCTTCAACGACCTCGACAAGGCCATCGACTCGCGCGCCGACGACCACGAGAAGGCCGAGAAGGACCCGGACTTCGGCGGCTTCCACCGCATCGAATACGGCCTCTGGACGCAGAAGAGCACCAAGGAACTCGCCCCCGTGGCCGACAAGCTGCTGGCCAACGTGCTCGAGCTGCAGAAGCGCCTGTCCGCGCTGACCTTCCCGCCCGAGAAGGTGGTTGGCGGCGCCGCGGTGCTGATGGAGGAAGTGGCCGCCACCAAGATCTCGGGCGAGGAGAACCGCTACAGCCACACCGATCTGTGGGACTTCCAGTCGAACTTCGAGGGCGCCTACAAGATCGTCGAGCTGCTGCGCCCGCTGGTCGTGAAGGAGAACAAGGCCTTCTCGGACAAGGCCGAGGCCAATTTCAAGGTGGTTTTCGACACGCTGGCCAAGTACAGGACGGCCGACAGCGGCTTCGAAACCTATTCGAAGCTCAGCGAACGCGACCGCAAACTGCTGGCCGGGCGGGTCAACACGCTGGCCGAAGACCTGTCGAAGCTGCGCGGCATGCTGGGGCTGAACTGATCGAAAACCCCCGGTTTGGCTGATCCCGAACGCTTTTGAAGGGGTTTGGTCAGGTTTTCGCGAGTGAGAATTGCTAGCATCTAGGTTTTGCTTACAGGTGCGCCCGGTATCCAGGGCGCCGCCCCCACCGTGCGAACCAACGATTTCGGCACCGCGCCGGCCCCGACCGCCGTCGCCCTGCGCCTCGACCAGCTTCCCAGCAACCAATGGGCCACCGTGCTCGACGTGGCCCGTCCCGAGGGCGCGGACGACCGTGAACTCGTCCTGCGCCTGACCGAAATCGGCTTCGTGCCGGGCGAGGCGGTGCGCATCGTCGCCAGCGGCATTCCGGGCCGCGAACCGCTGGCGGTGCGCCTGGGGCACACCACTTTCGCGCTGCGCCGCCACGAGGCCGCGCTGATCCACGTCACGCCGGGAGCCGCGAACCATGGTTGAAGCCGTCGTCCAGGGCCCGGGCCGCCTCGCGCCCACCGCGCAGCCGGGCCGCATCGCCCTGCTGGGCAATCCCAACTGCGGCAAGACCGCGCTGTTCAACCTGCTCACCGGCAGCCGCCAGAAGGTGGCCAACTACGCCGGCGTGACCGTCGAGCGCAAGGAAGGCTCGCTGCGCACGCCCTCGGGCCGCCGCGTCTTCGTGCTCGACCTGCCGGGCGCCTACAGCCTGAACGCCCTGAGCGCCGACGAGGCCGTCACGCGCGACATCGTCACCGGCCAGAGCAAGGAAGCCCTGCCCGACCTGCTGGTGTGCGTCACCGACGCCACCAACCTTCGCCTGAACCTGCGGCTGGTGCTCGAGGCCAGGCGCCTCGGCCTGCCGATGGTGGTGGCGCTCAACATGACCGACATGGCGAAGAAGCAGGGCATCGTGGTCGACACGACGGTGCTCGCGCGCGAGCTGGGCGTGCCGGTCATCGAGACCGTCGGCGTGCACACCGGCGGCGCGCAGGGCCTGCTCCAGGCGCTCGACACGCCCGTGGCCGCCGCCGCGCCGAAACCCTGGCAGGCGCCGGACCTCGACGACGTGCTGGCCACGCAGCGCGAGGTGCGGCGCATCCTCGGCCTCGCGGTGAAGGAACCGGTCGGCAGCCTCGCCACCAGCGACCGCATCGACCGCGTGGTGCTGCACCCCGTGTGGGGCATGCTGGTGCTGGCCGTCACCATGTTCCTGATGTTCCAGGCCGTGTTCAGCTGGGCCAACGTGCCGATGGACGCCATCAAGGCCGGCACCGAGGGCCTGGGCAACCTGCTGAAGACCTACATGCCCGAGGGCATGCTGCAGAGCCTGCTGGTCGACGGCGTGATCGCCGGCGTGGGCGGCGTGATCGTCTTCCTGCCGCAGATCCTGATTCTTTTCCTCTTCATCCTCGCGCTGGAAGACTCGGGCTACCTGCCGCGCGCGGCCTTCCTGCTCGACCGCGTGATGGGCACCGTGGGGCTGTCGGGCCGCTCGTTCATTCCGCTGCTGTCGAGCTTCGCCTGCGCCATTCCGGGCGTGATGGCCACGCGCACCATCAGCAACTGGCGCGACCGCATCACGACCATCATGATCGCGCCGCTCATGACCTGCTCGGCGCGGCTGCCGGTGTATGCGCTGCTCATCGCGGCCTTCATTCCGGCGCGCACCGTGGGCGGCGTCTTCAACCTGCAGGGCGTGGTGCTCTTCGGGCTCTACGTGTTCGGCATCGTCTCGGCCATGACCGTGGCCTGGGTCATGAAGCGCTTCCGCGACAACGCGCAGCACTCGCCGCTGCTGATGGAGCTGCCGGCCTACCGCTGGCCCAACCTGCGCAACCTGGCGCTGGGCCTGTACGAGCGCGCGTGGATCTTCATCCAGCGCGTGGGCACGATCATCCTCACGCTGACGATCCTGCTTTGGTTCCTGTCGACCTTCCCGTCGCCGCCCGAGGGTGCGACCGGCCCGGCCATCCAGTACAGCCTGGCCGGCATGATTGGCCGCGGCCTCGAGCACATCTTCGCGCCCATCGGCTTCAACTGGCAGATCTCGATCGCGCTGGTGCCGGGCATGGCTGCGCGCGAGGTGGCCGTGGGCGCGCTCGGCACGGTGTATGCGCTGTCGGCCACGGGCGACGACGTGGCGGGTGCGCTGGAGCCGCTCATCGCCGGCAGCTGGACGCTGGCCACCGCGCTGTCGCTGCTGGTCTGGTACGTGTTCGCGCCGCAGTGCATCTCGACGCTGGCGGCCGTGAAGCGCGAGACCGGCTCGTGGAAGTACGTCTGGATCATGGCGGGCTACCTCTTCGCGCTGGCCTATCTGGCCTGCTTCGTGACCTACCACGTTGCAGTGGCACTCGGAGCCGGTTAAAACCGCCGCTGACGCTGAAAGGTTTGAAGAAAAGGTCGAAGAAGAAATGGCACAGCAACTGATCGTCGGATTGATCGTCGCGGCCGCCGCGTTCTACGCGGTCTGGCGCTGGATGCCCGCGGGATGGCGCCGCGGCGCCGCGCAGAAGCTCGCGGCCGGCACGCAGCGCGCGGGCCTGATCGACGAGGAACGCGCGAAGGAACTCGCCACCTCGCTCGCCAAGACATCGGGCTGCGGCTCGTGCGACGCCTGCGGGAGCTGCGCTCCCAAGACCCCCGTCAAACAATCGCAAGCCGACCAGGCCGTCAGCCCCAGCCCGTCCACGCACGGCCGCTGAGACCGATGCCCGCTCACATCCTCGTCGCCGGGGGCGGCATCGGGGGGCTGGCCACCGCGCTGGCGCTTTCTAGGAATCGTCACCGGGCCGACGTCTTCGAGCAGGCGGCGGTCTTCGGCGAGATCGGCGCCGGCGTGCAGCTGGGCCCCAACGCCACGCGGCGTCTCGGGCAACTCGACCTGGGCACAGGGCTCGCGGCCATCGCGGCGCGGCCCGAGGCGCTGGTGGTGCACAGCGCCGAAAGCGGCTCCGAACTGGCCCGCATGCCGCTCGGCGACGCCATGCAGCGGCGCTACGGCTCTCCCTATTTCTGCGTGCATCGCGCCGACCTTCACGGCCTGCTGCTCGACGCCGTGCGCGCGCGCGGCAACGGCACGCTGGTGACCGGCGCCCAGATCAGGCAGGTGGAAACCAGCGACGACCTCGTCTGCCTGTCGAGCGCCGATGCGCGCGCCTGGGAGGGCGAAGCCATCGTCGGCGCCGACGGCCTCTGGAGCACGGTGCGGCGGCGGCTGGACAGCGAATCCGCCGCGCAGCCCCCGCGCGTTACCGGCCACACGGCCTGGCGCGCGTTGATCGAGCAATCGGCCCTGCCGGCCGCACTGCGCCGCGGGCGGGTCGATGTCTGGCTCGGTCCGCGCCTGCATGCGGTGGCCTACCCGGTGCGTGGCGGCGACTGGCTCAACGTGGTCGTTATCGCCGAGTCCGCCCCCGCCGGCGACGCGCGCGACTGGGACCAGTCGACCAGCGTCGCGGCCCTGAAGCAGGCCATGGGCCGAAGCTGCGCGAGCCTGCAATCGCTGCTCGACGCCATGCCTGCCTGGCGCGCATGGTCGCTGGGAGACCGCGCGCCGATGACCGGCCCGGCCGACATGGCGCACGAGCGCGTCGCTCTGGTGGGCGACGCGGCGCACCCCATGGTGCCGTACCTGGCGCAGGGCGCCGGCATGGCCATCGAGGATGCCGTGGCGCTGGCCGATGCGATGACCGATGCCGGTGCGGCCGACGTGCCCGCCGCCTTCGCGCGCTATGCCGAGGCACGTTGGGCACGCAACGCCCAGGTGCAGGCGCGCGCGCGCCGCAACGGCGAGATCTTCCACGCCACGGGCGCGGTGCGGCTGGGCCGCGACATGGCGATGCGCCTTCTGGGCGCGAAGCTGCTCGACCAGCCCTGGCTGTACGGCGGTTGACGGCGCCGCGCGCCGGCGCGCTCAGAGCCGGAACGTCTGCAGGTGATCGATGCGTTCGGCTAAACCTTCCTGCCCCAGGTAGTGACCGTACTTGCCGCCCTGCATCTTTGCGAGCGAGCCCTCCAGGTCGAGCAGCATCGCGTCGCGCTCCGCCACGAACGCGGGCGCCACGTCGATGCCCGCCTTCGCGCAGGCGTCCGCGATCAGGTGCGCGCTCGCCGGCGCGCCGCAGGCCGCGCACTTGACGATCGCCGCCACGTTGGGCTCCGCGCCGTTGTCCAGCAGGGCGCTCGTGAGTTCGGGCGAGATCTGCCCGTCGATGTTGCGCAGCGCATCGGCTGCCACCGGCGCGCCAGCGCGCACCAGCGCAGCGGCCGCTGCGAAGGCCCCATGGCTCACCGCGACATCGGTGGCCAGCGCGCTGCCTTGCTGCGGCCCGTCGAAGTCCACGCCGGCGGCCGCGAGTTCGGCCACCAGCTTCGCATCGTCGGTCGCGATCGCATGGCGCAGGGCCACGCGTGCGAGCTGCGGCTGGTGGCGCAGCGTGCCTTCGGCCAGCGGCGTGCGCCAGTCGACCACGGCACGGCAATAGAAGGTCACGACCTTGTCCATCAGGTCGAGGTCGAGCCCGTGGTCCTGGTGCCGGTCGTCGAGGTAGCCGAGCAGCGTCTGGCCCGAGAAGTAGTCGCCGGTGGGAGCCAGCGGGTCTTCGTCGAGGCGCAGCGCCGCGAACGCGCCGCGCAGGTCGGGGGCGACGGTGTTCACGCTGTCTTCGTGCAGCGCGTGCGTCCAGGCCGGCGGCAGGCCCTTCTTCCAGGCGACGATCTGACCGTGCCCCGCGCCGGGCTCGACCACCGCGTAGATGCGGTCGGTGTACTCGAAGCCGCCGAAGGGCAGGTGCGTGAGCTTGCCGGTCCAGGGCGTGCCGTTTTCCTCGGCGGCCTCCTGGGCCAGTTCCTGCTCGTGCTCGATCCAGCCCTGCAGGTCGTGGTAGCCGTCGCTGCCGTCCCAGAAGAGTTCGTTCCAGCTGATGCCCTCGAGGTTGCCGTTCATCTCGAGCGACAGGTCGTAGTCGAGACGTCCGCCGGCGGTTTCCTGCCACAGCGCGACCAGCGCTTCGGGAAGTGGGCCCGAGCACAGGGCCTGCACGGCCTCGATCTGCTGGCTGGGCATCGGCGGCTGCGCGTCGAAGATCACGCGCTCGGCGAACAGCACGATGCCGTGTTCGCGCAGGGTGGAGAGCTCGTCGGTTGTGAACCGGATGTCGTTCATGGCTGGGCCTCCGTTGTTTTCCAAAAATGTAGCGCTTTGCGGTCGCAGGGCAATCCGGGCCACCCCAGCTTCATGAGGGCGTTTGCGCGGCACTCGTCCAGTCGATGCGTTCGAAGAGCCGCATCAGCCGGGCCTTGCGCGCTGCGTTGAACTGGCCGATCCATGCGATGCGGCCCAGCAGGTGGCCGCGGAAGTCGTCCAACTTCGCCCGGTTCTGCGCGGCGGGGCCTCGCGTCGCGCAGCGATGCAGCACGGCCCGGAGCCTGTCGAAGTCCTCGCGCGGCGCGTTGGCCTTGTCGTTGACGACCACGCCTGTCACGCGCTGCTGGCGATGCCGCGGCATGCAGCGCAGCTTGCGCGGGTGCAGCTCGAAGCCCTCGTCGGCCGCGATGCCGTCGACCCAGGCGCGCAGGGCGCCGAACTGCGCGCGCAGCGAGGCCGGCCCGGAGAACACGAGGTCGTCGGCATAGCGCGTGTAGGTGGCGCCGAAGACCCAGGCCAGGCCCTCGAGCCGCAGGTCGAGCCTGAAGGCGCAGAGATTCGCCAGCGCGGGAGAGCAGGGCGAGCCCTGGGGCAGATGCGGCGCGGCGAGACGCTTGGCGCCCATCCAGTCGAGCCCGCCGTCGTCGCGCAGGCGCTCGATGATGGCGGCGTCGGTGCGGTGCGTGCAAAGGGCGGTGAGGGCGCGCGCCACGCCTTCGGGATAGCCGAGCGTGCGCCATGTGGCGTGCACGCGCGAGGCGCGGACAGCGGGGAAGAAGTCGCGCAGGTCGAAGCCGATCACCACTTCCTTGCCGGCATGCGCGGCCGCATGGCTCGCGACCGAACGGCCCGGCACGAAGCCGTGTGCCGCCTCATGCACCGGCACGTGCCGCAGCAGCTCGTCGAGGATGCGGCGCTGCGCGCGCTTCAGGTCGGCCTTCGGGATCTCGAGCAGGCGCAGGCCGCCGAGGCGCTTGGGCTGGAGCTGGTAGCGGTAGTGCGATGCGGGCCGGGAGCCCGGCGCGTCGGATGCGCGAAAGGCCTGTGCCGGCGATGCGAGCCAGGCCAGCCGGTCCGCGTCGAGTTCGAGCCATTGCGCGAGGTCGGCGAGCGTGGGGATGTCGGGCAGCGCGAAATGGTCCAGCCCCATCGGGCGCGGCAGCATCTGCGCGGGCCGCAGGATGATGCGCCGCACGCGCGGCCGTTCGTTCTGCTCGAAGGCCGCGTCCAGCTCGGGCATGTCGTGGATCGCCTTCGCCAGCGCGGGCAGGTCGGTGCGCTGCCAGGTGGCCTGCGAGCGGTTGCCGAGCGCTTCGGCCAGCGGCTTCAGCCAGGGCGAATCGGCACCCAGCGTGGCCGCGGCCCGTGCACGCAAGGCGCTCGGCGCGGTGCCGCCGGGCTGCCTCGCATCGGCGAGCAGGGCCCGCGCGAGGCTGCGTGCGATCCACTCCCTGTAGCTCAGTTCACGCGTCATGAATGAATGCGGGCCGTGAAGCCGGTGAGGACGGGTGGCAACCGGCCCTTCAACCAGCCGGTGATGCGCTAGCCGGGCTGCGCGGTAGCGCAGTCGGGCTCACGCGCCGGAATATCTAGCCATCCATCCACCACGGGGTTACCCCGCAGCACAAGACCAGGCGACGA
Source organism: Variovorax gossypii (assembly GCF_003965815.1). Taxonomy (GTDB): domain Bacteria; phylum Pseudomonadota; class Gammaproteobacteria; order Burkholderiales; family Burkholderiaceae_C; genus Variovorax; species Variovorax gossypii. The sequence goes on from NZ_RXOE01000002.1 coordinate 1,176,575, forward strand.
ATCGCGAAGCCTTGTCGAGTCTTGAAGAGCCGGTGCCGGGCGGATTGTAGGAGCCGGCTTCGGGCAGCGGGCCTACAGGTCGGTGCGCAGCTTCCAGATCTCGGGGAACAGCACCACGTCCAGCATCTTGCGCAGGTAGCTCACGCCGCCGGTGCCGCCGGTGCCGCGCTTGAAGCCGATCACGCGCTCGACCGTCGTCACGTGGCGGAAGCGCCAGAGGCGGAAGGCGTCTTCCAGGTCGGTGAGCTTCTCGCCGAGCTGATAAAGGTCCCAGTGGTCGTGCGGGTTGCGATAGACCGTGAGCCAGGCCGCCTCGACGCCGTCGCTGGGTTCGTAGGGCTGCGTCCAGTCGCGCTCCAGCCGGTCGGCGGGCACGGGCAGGCCGTGGCGCGCCAGCAGGCGCAGCGACTCGTCGTACAGCGACGGCGCGCGGTAGGCCGCATCCACCTGCGCCAGCAGGTCGGCGCGGTGCGCGTGCGGCTTGAGCATGGCGGCGTTCTTGTTGCCGAGCGCGAATTCGATGCAGCGGTACTGCGCGCTCTGGAAGCCGCTGGAGTTCGCGAGGTAGGGGCGCATCGCCGTGTATTCGGGCGGCGTCATGGTCGAGAGCACGGTCCATGCGTTGACCAGCTGCTCCATGATGCGGCTCACGCGCGCGAGCATCTTGAAGGCGTCGGGCAGCTTCTCCTGCGCGATGCAGGCGATGGCGGCGTGCAGCTCGTGCAGCATCAGCTTCATCCAGAGCTCGCTGGTCTGGTGCTGCACGATGAAGAGCAGCTCGTCGTGCGCGGGCGAAAGCGGATGCTGGGCGCTGAGGATCTCGTCGAGGTGCAGGTAGTCGCCGTAGCTCATGGACTTGCTGAAGTCCAGCTGGGCCTTTTCTTCGTGGACGATGTTCTCGGTTGTCTTTTCGGTGCTCATGATGTTTGCCGGCAGGTCATCGCCAGACAACGGCGGTATAGGAGGGCAGGCCCGCGCCGGACTCTTTCCTCGGGTAGACGAATCGCACGACCTCGTTTCCGCGCTTGAATTCCTGGTAGGTCTCGCCGCCGGGAATGCGGCCCTTCTCGCCCGGCCTGTAGCCGGAGTCGCGCGCTTCCTTCACGAGGCGCTCGAAGGCGGCCTTGTCGGTGAGGGTGAGCTGAATGCCGTCCTCGCCGCTGCGGCTGGCCACGTAGGTGGACTTCATCAGGCGCGTGGTCTGGCCATCGACGAACTTCTCGTACTCGATCATGCTGACCTGGTCGGTCACGGTCTTGTCGGCATACGAGAAGCCCTGGCTCTTGATCTGCGTGCGGAAGGCGTCGGGCGCCACCTCGGCGAAGGCCTTGAGCTGCGGCAGTGTGAAGGCCGGTTGCTGCGCCATGGCGGGCGTCGCCAGCATCAGCAGCAGCGCGGCGGAAAAAGCGGACAGTCGGTGTTTCATTGCCATGCGCCGCTCAGGTCACCGCGTTCTTGCGGTTGAACTCCTCGCGCTTCCACTCCGCGGTCTCGAGCACCTGCACGAGGTGCTCGACCGAGTTCCACACGTCCTCGAAGCCGATGTACAGCGGCGTGAAGCCGAAGCGCAGGATGTCGGGCATCTGCGAGTCGCCGGCGCGGTAGTCGCCGATCACGCCGCGCGCGATCAGGGCCTGCACGATGGCGTAGGCGCCTTCCTCGCGACTCAGGCACACCTGCGAGCCGCGCTGCTCGTGCTCGCGCGGCGTGACCAGCGAGAGACCGTGGCCGGCGCAGCGCTCCTCGACCAGCCTGATGAACATGTCGGTGAGCGCGAGCGACTTGGCGCGCAGCGCGGACATTGCGCCATGGTCGCCGTTGAAGGACTCGGCCGCCAGCACCGTGTCGAGCCCGCATTCGAGCCCGGCCAGCGCGATGATCGGCTGCGTGCCGCAGAGGTAGCGGCCCACGCCCGGAGCGGGGCGGTAGTGCGGCGTGAACTCGAAGGGCGCCGCGTGGCCCCACCAGCCGGACAGCGGCTGTTCGAACTCGCCCGCGTGCTTCGTGTGCACCCATGCGAAGGCAGGCGCGCCGGGGCCGCCGTTGAGGTACTTGTAGCCGCAGCCGATGGCGTAGTCGGCGTTGCTGTCGTTCAGCGCCACGGGCACGGCACCCGCGCTGTGCGCGAGGTCCCACACCGTGAGCGCGCCCACGGCGTGCGCGGCGGCGGTGACGGCCTTCATGTCGTGCATGGCGCCGGTGCGGTAGTTGACGTGCGTGAGCATCAGCACGGCCACTTCCTCGGTCAGTACCGAATCCGGGCCTTGCAACTCGCTCGCGTCGATCAGCTTGAGCGTGAAGCCGCGCTCGCGGCACAGCGATTCGGCGATGTAGAGGTCGGTGGGGAAGTTGCTGCGCTCGCTGATCACCAGCTTGCGGCCGCTGTCCTTCTGCTGGGACAAGGCGGCGAACAGCACCTTGTAGAGGTTCACCGAGGTGCTGTCGGTGCACACCACCTCGCCGGGTGTGGCGCCGATCAGGCGGGCCACCTTGTCGCCCAGGCGCTGCGGCAGGTCGAACCAGCTGGCGGTGTTCCACGAGCGGATGAGGCCTTCGCCCCATTCCTTGGTCACCACTTCGGCGATGCGCGCCGGCGCGGCCTTCGGCATCACGCCGAGCGAGTTGCCGTCGAGGTACAGCACGCCTTCGGGAATGGTGAATTGGTCGCGCAGGGCGCGCAGCGGGTCTTGCGCGTCGAGCGCGCGGCAGTCTGCAAGAGTCGTCATGTCGGAGGTTTCAGCGAGGGAGTTCGCGCAGCACGGCGCGAACGGGGGAGGCATCGGCGCTGACCAGCTTGAGCGGCAGCGCGATGAGTTCGTAGTCGCCCTCGGGCACGTCGTCGAGCACGAGGTTCTCGAGCACGCGAAGGTCGAGGCGGCGGATGCGTTGGTGGCTTTCCAGTGTCTTGCTGTCGGCCGGGTCGATGCTGGCGGTGTCGATGCCGATGAGCTTCACGCCCATGGCCGCCAGGCGCTCGACGGTTGCAGGGGCGTAGGCGGCGAGTTCCGGGTCCCAGCGGCCGACCGGCATGGTTGTGTAGGTGCGGACCAGCACGCGCGGGGGCAGTGTGCTGTCGACGGCGTGGGCGATGTGCTCCCACTCGATCAGCGCGCCCTTGTCGATCGCGTGGATCACGCGGCAGGGGCCGAGGAAGGGCGTGAGGTCGACGTCGCCGATGGTCTGGCCCTCGGGGTCGTAGTGCAGTGGAGCGTCGGCATGCGCACCGACGTGGGGCGAGAGCTTGATCTCGCTGACGTTGACCGGACAGCCCGGAGAAATGGTCGCGGCCCAGCGCTGCTGGTAGGGCGTGTCGCCGGGAAAGACCGGCGCGCCTTCATGCACTGGCGGCGAGATGTCCCAGATTCGGGGGCGGTGTTGCTGTGAACGCATGGCGCGAAGTTAGCGCCGGGCGAGAGGTCGTGGTGTCGGTTATTTCCAACACCAGGCGTGACAAGTTGAAGCGCGATCGTTCAGTGCAGCGAAGACAGCGCGGGCAGGCCGTGGCGGGCCCGTGCGCGTTCGCAGGCGTCGCTGCCGGCCTGCAGTTCGTGGCACGGGTTGGGGCGCCATTCGTAGATGCCGCAGCCCACAGACTGGCCGATCTTGCCGGTGAGCGCGGCGCAGCGCGGGGATGCGTGGTCGGTGCCGCGCATGCGGCAGATGGCGTCGTTCACCTCGACGGCGAGGCCCGAGGGCACCTTGCCGCCGTTGTCGTCGAGTTCATGCACGCTGAAGTCGACGCGATAGCTGGCGCAGCAGGCGCCGCATTGCTGGCAATCGGACATGCTGCGGCGCCTTTGCCTGGTTTGGCTATCAGAGCCTGCCGAGGAGCAGGAACTCCATGAGCGCCTTCTGCGCGTGCAGGCGGTTCTCGGCCTCGTCCCACACCACCGACTGCGGGCCGTCGATGACCTCGGCCTGCACTTCCTCGCCGCGGTGGGCGGGCAGGCAGTGCATGAAGAGGGCGTCGGGCTGGGCCGCGCGCATCATTTCCTCGTCGACGCACCAGTCGGCAAAGGCCTTGCGGCGCGCCTCGTTCTCAGCCTCGTAGCCCATGCTGGTCCAGACGTCGGTGGTGACGAGGTCGGCGCCGCGGCAGGCTTCCATCGGGTCCTTGAAGACCTTGTAGCTGTCGCCCGAGCGGATGCCGGCGATCGACTGGTCCACCTCGTAGCCGCTGGGCGTGCTCACGTGCACCGTGAAGCCCAGGATCTCGGCCGCCTGCAGCCAGGTGTTGGCCATGTTGTTGCCGTCGCCGACCCACGCGACCGTCTTCCCCTTCAGGCAGGAAAGCACGTCGCCTCCGGAACCGTGGGAACCGCGGTGCTCGATGTAGGTGAAGATGTCCGCCAGGATCTGGCAGGGATGGAACTCGTTGGTCAGGCCGTTGATGACGGGCACGCGCGAATGCGCGGCGAAGGCGTCGATCTTGGTCTGCTCGTAGGTGCGGATCATCACCAGGTCGACCATGCGGCTGATGACCTTGGCGCTGTCCTCGATGGGCTCGGCGCGGCCGAGCTGGCTGTCGCCGGTGGTCAGGTGCACCACGCTGCCGCCGAGCTGGTACATGCCGGCCTCGAAGCTCACGCGGGTGCGCGTGCTGGCCTTCTCGAAGATCATGGCCAGCGTGCGGTCGACCAGCGGCTGGTGCTTTTCGTAGGTCTTGAACTTCTTCTTGATGATCGCCATGCGATCGAAGAGGTAGGCGTACTCGTCGGCGGTGAAGTCGGCGAACTGCAGGTAGTGCCGTATGGGGTTCGCGGTGGCGGTCGTCATTGGGGGGCGGGCTCCGACAGGAAGGCTTTGACGATGGGCGCGAGGATGGCGACGATCTCGTCGGCCTCGGCAATGCTCAGGATGAGCGGCGGCACGAGGCGGATCACCTTGTCGGCCGTCACGCTCAGCAGCAGGCCGGCGTCGCAGGCGCGGTTGAGGATCACGCCGCAGGGACGGTCGAGCTCGATGCCGATCATCAGGCCCTGGCCGCGGATTTCCTTCACGCCGGGCAGGCCGCCGAGTTCGCGCTCCAGCGCGGCCTTCAGGTGGGCGCCCACTGTGGCGGCGTTTTCGAGCAGCTTGTGCTCTTCCATGATGCGGATGGTTTCGACGCCGGCGCGCATGGCGAGCGGGTTGCCGCCGAAGGTGGTGCCGTGGTTGCCCGGGCCGAAGATGTTGGCGGCCTTGGGGCCGGCCACCACGGCGCCGATCGGCACGCCCGAGCCCAGGCCCTTGGCCAGCGGCATCACGTCGGGCTTGATGCCCGCCCACTGGTGGGCGAACCACTTGCCGGTGCGGCCCATGCCGCACTGCACCTCGTCGATCATCATGAGCCAGTCGCGCTCGTCGCACAGCTGACGCACCTGCTTGAGGTATTCCCAGCGCATCGGGTTGATGCCGCCTTCGCCCTGGATGGTTTCGAAGAACACGGCGACCACGTTCGGGTTGCCTTCGGTGGCCTTCTTCAGCGCCTCGATGTCGTTCAGCGGCACGCGGATGAAGCCCTCGACCAGCGGGCCGAAGCCGGCCTGCACCTTGGGATTGCCGGTGGCCGAGAGGGTGGCGATGCTGCGGCCGTGGAAGGCGGCTTCGTAGACGACGATCTCGGGGCGCTCGATTCCCTTGTCGTGGCCGTACTTGCGGGCCAGCTTCAGGGCGGCTTCGTTGGCCTCGAGGCCGGTACAGCAGAAGAAGGCGTTGGTGAGGCCCGAAATTTCGGTCAGCTTGGTGGCGAGCTGTTCCTGGCCGGTCACGTGGTAGTAGTTGGAGCTGTGGATCAGCTTGGTCAGCTGGTCCTGCAGGGCGGGCACCAGCTCGGGATGGTTGTGGCCCAGCGTGTTCACCGCGATGCCGCCGAGGCCGTCGAGGTAGGCCTTGCCCGCGGTGTCCCAGACTCGGCAACCCTGACCGTGCGACAGTGCGATCGGCAGGCGACCGTAGGTGTTCATGACGTGGGGCGAGGTGGGCTGGGCGGTAGCGCTCATTCGGGTTCTCCAGATAGGGAAGGCGGATTCTAGGCGCGCGGTTTGACGGCTTCGTTGAGGATTCCGCATTACAGCAATGCCCCATGTTCAGGATGCAAAAAGGGGCGCGGATAGAATCGCTTGCTGCACCGCAGCACCTGCTCCGGTCGCCTCATTCAACGATGATTTCCCCCACAGCCAAAGAAATCTTCATCCAGGGCATCACCAAGGATGGACGGACCTTTCGCCCCAGCGATTGGGCCGAGCGTCTGGCCGGCGTGATGTGCTCCTTCCGCCCGGGCGGCGCCTATCCGGGCAGTCACCTGAGCTATTCGCCCTGGTGCATCCCGACGACCATCAACGGCGTGAAGTGCGTGGTCGTGAACCGCGCCCTGCGCGACGCCGAACCGATGGCCTGGGACTTCTGCGTGAACTTCGCCAGGGACAACGACCTGCAGGTAGCCGAAGCCTGTCTCGTGCCCGACGCACCCATCCCCCCGAAAAAGGCCTGACAGGCCTTTTTCTTTGCCTGTCTGCCTGCTTTTTGGCCCGGCGCCCGGTTCACGAAGCGAACGGGCATGAAAAAACCGCCCGAAGGCGGTTTTTCACTTTGCTGCAGCGCACCCCGATCAAACGGCGGACCGGAGGATTCCGGTCCGGGCTTGCTTGACAGGTGTCAGGCGGCGGCCTTTGCAGGCGCGAGGGCGAGGGCCTTGACCTTGGCCGACAGGCGGCTCTTGTCGCGGGCGGCCTTGTTCTTGTGGAAGATGCCCTTGTCGGCGATCGCGTCGACGATGCTCTGGGCCTTCGCGAACAGTTCGCTTGCCTTGGTCTTGTCGCCAGCCAGAACAGCCTTTTCGACGTTCTTGACAGCGGTACGGTACTTGGAGCGCAGCGAGGTGTTCGCAGCGTTCAGCTTGGTGTCCTGGCGGACGCGCTTACGGCCGGAGGCGAGGCGCGGGTTCTTTTTCTTGGGCTTGGCGGATGCCATGATTTATGTCCTTAGGTGTCTGAGGATGATGCAGCAAAGCCCTCCATTATAGGCCGGGTCGGCTTTTCCGGCGAATCCGGCCGTTTCGAGCCTCCGGCGGGGCCTAAACTCGGCCCCCGTGTCCCTGCTCAAATCCGCCTCAACCGTCTCCCTGCTGACCCTCGCCTCGCGGATCACGGGCCTCGTTCGCGACGTGCTTTTCGCCTCGGTTTTCGGCGTCAGCGCGCTCACCGACGCCTTCAACGTCGCATTCCGCATCCCGAACCTGTTCCGGCGGGTCTTCGGCGAAGGGGCCTTCAGCCAGGCCTTCGTGCCGGTGCTGGCCGCGCGCAAGACCGAAGCGGGGGACGAGGGCGCCCGGCAGCTCATCGACCACGTCGCCACGCTGCTGACCTGGACGCTGGTGATCGTCTGCGTGGCCGGCGTGGCCGGCGCGCCGCTGCTGGTCTGGGCCATGGCCAGCGGGCTGCCCGGTTTCGACGCGGCGGTGGTCATGACGCGCTGGATGTTCCCGTACATCGGCTTCATGTCGCTGGTGGCGCTGGCGGGCGGCATCCTCAACACCTGGCGCAAGTTCGCGGTGCCGGCGGCGTCGCCGGTGCTGCTCAACGTGGCGCTGATCCTGTCGATCCTGGTCGGGGCGCCGCTTTTCCGGCACTGGGGCATCGAACCGATCTACGCGCAGTGCGTGGGCGTCATGGCCGGCGGCGTGCTGCAGCTGGCCCTGCAGTTTCCCGCCCTGCGCAAGCTGGGGCTGCTGCCGCGCCTGGGCCTGAGCCTGCGGGCGCTGCGCACCGCCTGGACCGACCCGAACACGCGCAAGGTGCTCAAGCTGATGCTGCCGGCGCTGCTGGGCGTGAGCGTGGCGCAGATCTCGCTGCTCATCAACACGCAGATCGCCTCGCATCTCGCGGTGGGCAGCGTGACCTGGATCACCAATGCCGACCGGCTGATGGAGTTCCCGACCGCCATGCTCGGCGTGGCGCTGGGCGTGGTGCTGATGCCGCAACTGGCCGGCGCCCGCGCCGCCAAGGACGACGCGCGCTATTCCTCGCTGCTCGACTGGGGCCTGCGCCTCGTGGTGCTGCTGTCGGCACCCTGTGCCATCGCCTTGCTGCTGTTCGCGAAGCCGCTGGTGGCGGTGCTCTTCCACAACGGCGCCTACAACGGCGAGGACGTGGGCCGGACCACCGTGGCGCTGATGGGCTACGGCGTCGGCCTCGTCGGCATCGTGGCCGTGAAGGTGCTCGCGCCGGGCTACTACGCCAAGCACGACACCCGCACGCCGATGCTGATCGCAGTGGGCGTGCTGGTGCTGACGCAGATCCTCAACGTGTTCCTGGTGCCGGTGCTGCAGCACGCGGCGCTCACGCTGACCATCGCCATCGGCGCGCTGGTCAACGCGGCGTGGCTGCTGGTCGGGCTGATCCGCCGCGGCAGCTACAAGCCCGAGCCGGGGTGGGGCAGGTTCGCTCTGCAGGTGATCGCCGGCACGGCGGTGCTCGCGGGCCTGCTGGTGTGGGGCTCGGCGCATTTCGACTGGGTCGCCCTGCGCGAGCAGCGCTTGCTGCGCATCGGCCTGCTGGCCGCACTGGTCGCCGGCTCGGCGCTGCTCTACTTCGGCGTACTGGCGGCGGTCGGCGTTCGGCTGCGCAGCTTCGTCCGCCGCTGAAAGCTCGCGCCGGGGCGGTGGCGGCGCTCGCGCAATACGCGTGTGCCCTGCCTTGACGCTCCCTGAATGCTCCTCTACAAAGCCACATGACGTTCAGCTTTCAGGTTCCAACCGCCCTGGAGTATTTCGAATCGCTGGTCCGCAGCGACGACCAGTTTCCGCTGCTCGAGGCCGCCGCCAGCCTGGCCCAGGACGAATACCCCGACCTCGACGTGCAACAGGTGCTGGGCGACGTCGACCAGCTCCTGGCCCGCCTCAAGCGCCGCCTGCCCGCCGACGCGGCGCCCCTGGCCCGGCTGCGCGCCCTGAACCAGTTCTTCTTCAACGACCTGAACTTCGGCGGCAACGTCAACGACTACTACGACCCCGACAACAGCTACCTGAACGCCGTGCTGCGCACCCGCCGCGGCATCCCGATCTCGCTGGCCGTGCTGTGGATGGAGCTGGCGCAGGGCCTGGGCCTGCAGGCGCGCGGCATCGGGTTTCCGGGGCACTTCATGCTCAAGGTGACGCTGCCCAAGGGGCAGGTGGTGATCGACCCGTTCACCGGCAAGTCGCTGTCGCGCGAGGAACTGAGCGAGCGGCTCGAGCCCTACAAGCGCGGCAACGGGCTGGTGGGCGACTTCGACGTGCCGCTGGGCCTGTACCTGCAGCCCGCCAGTTCGCGCGAGATCATCGCCCGCATGCTGCGCAACCTGAAGGAGGTGCATCACGCGCAGGAAGACTGGCAGCGCGTCATCGCCGTGCAGGACCGCCTCATCGCCCTCTTGCCCAGCGCCTGGGGCGAGTACCGCGACCGCGGCGTCGCGCATGCGGAGCAGGGCAACACGGCCCAGGCGGTGCGCGATCTCGAAACCTACCTCGCGAAGGCCGAGGACGCGCTCGACCTCGACGCGATCGCCGAGCGCGTCGCCACGCTGCGCCGCATGGCCAGCTGAATGAAATGAACACCCAGGCCGGCGTGAGCCCGGCGCCCGACCTGGGCACCCTGCATGAATTCCACGGCGTGCAGCCGGTGCTGCCGGTGTCCGACGTCACGCGCGCCGCGCGGTGGTTCCGCGACGTGCTGGGCTTCGAGCTCGACTTCATCGCCGGCGAGCCGCCCAGCTACGCCCGGGTGAAGAAGGGCGACCGCAGCTACGGCGACCCGGTCTACCTGCGGCTGTGGCAGTGCAATGCGCGCGAGGCGAAACCCTGGCGCGGCGAGATCGTGATCCACGTGGGCAAGGACATCGACGGCCTGCACGCCGCCTACGTGAAGCGCGGCGTGACGGTCATCGAGCCGCCGACGTCCCAGCCCTGGGGGCTGCGCGAATTCGCGATCCGCGAACCCGACGGCCATGTGCTGCGCTTCTGCGGCTACCTGCCGTGAATGCCGTGGCCGGGTCGAATTTCTGAAACACAAAATTACAAATAGATCGACGCAGCCGTGTCGATCCGGATTGCGCTCGTCCGACGTGTGAACAGGAGCAGGCAGATTCCGAAGCCGCTTCACCACCATCAACCTTCAGGAGAAACGACATGCGATTCATGATTCTGGTCAAGGCCAACGCCGATTCCGAAGCCGGCGTGATGCCCAACACCGAAATCCTCACCGCCATGGGCAAGTTCAACGAGGAACTGGTCAAGGCCGGCGTGCTGCTGGCGGGCGAGGGCCTGCACCCCAGCTCCAAGGGCGTGCGCGTGCGCTGCGAGGGCCCCACCAGGCGCACCGTCATCGACGGCCCCTTCGCCGAGACCAAGGAACTGCTGGCCGGCTTCTGGCTGTTCCAGTGCAAGTCGAAGGAGGAGGCCATCGAGTGGATCAAGCGCAGCCCTTTCCAGGAAGGCGAGATCGAGATCCGCCAGGTGTTCGAGGCTGCCGACTTCGGCGACTCCATGACCCCCGAGCTGCTCGCCCAGGAAGACCGCCTGCGTGCCGAGACCGAGGCCCGCACCAAGGCCGCCGGCTGAGCCGCGGCCAGCACAACCGAACCCAAGGAGAACCGCCATGCGATTCATGCTGCTGATGATTCCCCACGGCTACGAAACAGCCGCGCCCGGCACCATCCCCGACGACGTCGAGGCGGTGTCGGCCATGATGGCCTACAACGAGTCGCTGCAGAAAGCCGGCGTGCTGATCAGCTGCGACGGCCTGCACCCGCCCTCGATGGGGGCGCGCGTGAGCTTCAGGGGCCGCAAGCCCAAGGTCGTCGACGGCCCCTTCGCCGAGGCCAAGGAGGTGCTGGGCGGCTTCTGGATCATCGACGTGCCCTCGCGCGCCGCCGCCATCGAATGGGCCAGCCGCTGCCCCGGCGGCGACAACGAGGTCATCGAGGTGCGCCAGATCCAGGAGATGGACGACTTCCCGGCCGACGTGCAGGCGGTGGCCGGCGAATTCACCTCGATGCAGACGGTGAAGAAGACGGACGCATGAGCCACGGCGAGGGCCGCGCGGACACCGCCGCCATCCACCGCACCATCGAGGCGGTGTGGCGCATCGAGTCCGCGAAGATCATCGCCACCGTCGCGCGCATGGTGCGCGACGTGGGCCTGGCCGAGGAACTGGCCCAGGACGCGCTGGTCTCGGCCCTTGAGCAATGGAGCGAATCGGGCGTGCCCGACAACCCCGCCGCCTGGCTCACGGCCGTGGCCAAGCGCCGCGCGCTCGACCGCCTGCGCCACCTGCAACTGGCCGAGCACAAGGCCGGCGAGATCGGCCGCGAAATCGACGCGCAGCACGAGATGGCGCAGGACGATTTCGCCGAGGCGGTCGATGCCGCGCTCGACGACGACATCGGCGACGACCTGCTGCGCCTGGTGTTCACCGCCTGCCATCCCGTGCTGTCGACCGAGGCCCGCGTGGCGCTCACGCTGCGGGTGATGGGCGGCCTGACCACAGACGAGATCGCGCGTGCCTTCCTCGTGCCCGAGGCCACGGTGGCGCAGCGCATCGTGCGTGCCAAGCGCACGCTGGCCGAAGCGCGCGTGCCCTTCGAGGTGCCGCGCCGGCACGAGCTCGAAGCGCGGCTTGCCTCGGTGCTGGAGGTGATCTACCTGGTCTTCAACGAGGGCTACTCGGCCACCGCCGGCGACGACTGGATGCGCCCCACGCTCTGCGAGGAAGCGCTGCGCCTGGGCCGCATCGTGGCCGAGCTGGTGCCGAAGGAATCGGAAGTGCACGGGCTGGTGGCGCTGATGGAAATCCAGGCCTCGCGCACGGCCGCGCGCATGGGGCCCTCGGGCGAGCCGGTGCTGCTGCTGGAGCAGAACCGCGCGCGCTGGGACCAGATGCTGATCCGCCGCGGCCTCGCTGCGCTCTCGCGTGCCGAGTCGCTGGGCGGAGCGCTCGGTCCCTACGCGCTGCAGGCCGCCATCGCCGCCTGCCACGGCCGGGCGCGTACCGCCGACGAAACCGACTGGGGCCGCATCGCCGCGCTGTACGACGCGCTGGCCGAGCTCACGCCGTCGCCCATCGTCGAGCTCAACCGCGCGGTGGCGCTGTCGATGGCCTTCGGTCCGGCGGCCGGGCTGGAGGTGGTCGACGCACTGCTGGACGAGCCCTCGCTCAAGAGCTATCACCTGCTGCCGACCGTGCGCGGCGACCTGCTCTTCAAGCTGGGCCGGCGCGACGAGGCGCGCAGGGAGTTCGACCGCGCCGCGACGCTCACGCGCAACACCCGCGAGCGCGCGCTGCTGCTTGCACGCGCCAGGGCCTGTACCCAGCCGGCGAGCTGAACGGCATCTGAAGCATTCGAGGGCCGCGCGGGAGCAGAATGCGCAGCCATGCTGCGTTCCCCCTCCCTCCAGCGCCTGTGCGCCTCCGGCCTCGTCATGCTGTCGGCCGTTCCGGCGCAGGCGCAATTCGATCCCTCCAAGGCATGGGTCGAACCGCCCGTTATTGCCGCGCGCTTTCCCGATCCGCCGGTGAGCTACGCCACGCCGGGCTTTCGCGCCGGGCGCACCGACTTTCCCTCGCATGCCGAAGTGCTCGCCTTCCTGGACGAGCTGGCGCGCCAGTCGCCGAACGTGCGCATCGAGCGCCTGGGCCAGTCGCAGCAGGGGCGCGAGATGCCGCTGGTGGTGCTGGCGGAGCAGGGGCGCATCGATCCGGCCCGGCCTACCGTGATGGTGATCGGCCAGCAGCACGGCAACGAACCGGCCGGCGGCGAGGCGGTGCTGGCACTTGCGCAGCAGTTCGCGACCGAACCGGGCTCGGCGCTGTTGAAGAAGGTCAACCTCGTATTGATTCCGCGCGGCAACCCCGACGGCGCCGAACGCTTCACCCGCGTCACCGCCAACGGCATCGACGTGAATCGCGACCACCTGTTGCTGCGCACGCCCGAGGCGCGCGTAATTGCGGCGGCCACCCTGCGCTACGCGCCGCAGGTGGTGCTCGACCTGCACGAGTTCACCGTCGGCGGCCGCTGGATCGACAAGTTCGGCGCCGTCATGAAGTACGACGGCCTGCTGCAGCCCGCCACCGTGGGCAATCTCGACGCCGCCATTGCCACCAGCGCGCAGCGCGACTACGTCGATGCCATCCAGGCCGCCTTCGCGCAGGCCGGATTGCAGGGCTTCAAGTACCACACCACCTCCGGCGGCAAGGCGGACGACCGCACAGTGTCGATGGGCGGCGTGCAGCCCGACACCGGCCGCAACGTGAGCGCGCTGCACCAGGCCGTGAGCCTGCTGCTCGAAGTGCGTGGCGTGGGGCTCGGGCGCGCGCACTTCGCGCGTCGCGTGCACACGCAGGTGCTGGCGGCCACCACGGTCATCGAGACGGCAGCGAAGCAGGGGCCGGCGCTGATGCAGCTTACCGCGCAGGCCGGCCAGCGCGCCAAGGCCGATGCCTGCCGTGGCGAGCTGGTGGTCGAGGCCTGGCAGACACCGACGCGGCAGCGGCTCGATTTCCTCGATGCCAAGACCGGCGAGGACAAGGCGGTCGACGTCGACTGGCGCGCCGCCGAGCCGCTGAAGATCGTCAATGCGCGGCCGCGCCCCTGCGGCTACCTGCTCGCGGCCAGCGAGACCGTGGCCGTGCAGCGGCTGCAGATGCTGGGCGTGCGCGTGGAACGCATCGACAGCGCGGCGCCGTGGTCGGTGGAGCGCTACGAAATCCTCTCGCAGACCGACGGCCAGCGGCAGGATGCGCGCGGCGCCATCGAGGACGGCGAGGCCATCCGCAGCTTCCGGGTGCGGCTGCGCCATGGCCGCGCGGTGGTACAGCCGGGCAGCTTCTACGTGTCGCTGGCGCAGCCGCTGTCGCCGCTGGTCAGCGCGGCGCTGGAGCCCGATTCGCAGAACAGCTATGCGGCCAACCGGCTGCTGGAAGTCGGCGACGACAGGCTGCTGCGCGTGCCGGGGCCAACGCCCACGGGCGTCTGGCACTGAGCGGCGTCAGGCGCGGGAAGACGATCCCGCTTCCGAAGGCGATCCCGGCAGCCCGAACTGGTGCCATGCGCGGCGCAGCTGCGTGTCGGAGCCGAAGCCCGACTGTTCCGCCGCCCGCGTGACGCTGGCGCCCGAGGCCAGCGCCAGTTGCGCCGTCGCGAGCCGCAGCCGCCGCAGGTAGGCCAGCGGCGCGACGCCCGCGTGCTCGACAAAGAGCCGTGTGAGATGCCGCGCCGAGGTATGCGCCACCTCGGCCATGCGCGGCACGCTCCAGTCGGCCTGCGGCTGCTCGCTGACGGCGTCCTGCACGCGATGCAGCGCGGCATGCAGGTGGTTGCGGTAGGCGAGGAAGGGCGACAGCTCCGGGTCCTGCGGGCCGCGGCGCAGCGCCACCACCATGGTCTGCGCGACCTGCGCCGCGAGCGCTTCGCCGCACAGCCCGGCGATGCGGTGGAGGATCAGGTCTACGCCGGTGGTCACGCCCGCGCTGCTGTAGAGCGGCGGATCGATCACGAACACGCGGTTGCTCACCACGTCGCAGCGCGGCTCCACCTCGCGCAGTTCGCCCAGGTGATGGTGATGCGTGGTGGCGCGCCGTCCCGCCAGCGCCCCGGCGTGCGCGGCCAGCACGGCGCCGGCGCAGACCGTCACCAGCTCAAGCCGGTCGCGCTCGAAGCGCAGGCCGCGCAGCCAGTGCAGCAGGTCCTGCGTCTCGGGGTTGTCGATGGTGATGGCGTCGCCGGGCAGGCCGACCAGCACGACCCAGCCGGGGCCGTCCCATGTGGTCGGCAGCGGCGAGAGCCCGGCCAGCGCCACGCCCACCGAGCCCATGGCCGTCGGCCGGGGGCTGGCGAACTCGATGGCGAAGCGCTCGGGCTGGCCCATGGCGCGCAGCCGCTGGTTGGCGATGCGCAACGCCTCGGCCGGGCCGGCCCAGTCGAGCACGAGGCTGCCGGGCAGAAGGACGAAGACTACGCGGATGGGGGCTGGCCGGGGTTGCGGTTCCATTCGTAGTCCATCTGGCGCGCGGTGCGCTCGGCGAGCTCCAGCCCGGCCAGCCGCTCGACGAGATGCAGGCTCATGTCGATGCCGGCGCTGATGCCCGCGGAGCTGACGATGCGGCCGTTGTCCACCCAGCGCACGCCCTCGCGCACGTCGAGCGAGGGGAAGCGTTCGCGCAGCTCGGCGATGTCTTCCCAGTGGGTGGTGACAGAGTCGTTCGACACCACGCCGCTTTCGGCAAGCAGGAAGGCGCCGGTGCAGACCGAGGCGACGATCTTCGCGCGGGCAGCCTGATCGGCTATCCAGCGCAGCGTGTCGGGGCTGGCGATCGGCGCGTCGACCACGCCGCCGGGGACGATCAGCACGTCGGCCGCCGGGCTGTCGGCCAGCGTGTGGTTGGCCAGCAACTGCAGGCCGGCGCGCGCCTGCACGGGCTGGCCGCGCTGCGCATGGGCCGCCGAGACGACATCGAACGGCGCTGTCGTGCCCGGCCGCATCCGCTGGCTGACCCGGCTCGCGGTGGTGAACACCTCGAAGGGGCCTGCGAAGTCCAGCGCTTCGACGCCGTCGAAGGCGAGGATCAGCACGCGCAAGGCCATGCCGTTCACGCCACGGCCCGTTCGAGCGCCTGCGTCACGGTGCAGACAGTGGCGAAGCGGCCATGCAGCACGGCGGCCGTGCGGGCCTTGATGTCGGCGGCGGCGAGCGGGCTGCCGTCGGGGTGCTTCATGTCGAAGGTGAGGGTGGCGTCGGTGACGTAGTCGACCTCCCAGCCCAGGTCCGAGGCATGGCGGGTGGTGGTCTCGCAGCACTGCTCGGTGCGGATGCCGCTCACGATCAGCCGGCCGATGCCGTTCTGCGTGAGCCACACGTCCAGCCCGCTGTTGACCAGCGCGCTGTGGCGGTGCTTGGTGAAGGTGGCGGCCGCGTCGAAGGCGGCAATGCCGCCGATGGGGCGCACATGGCCCGATTCGACCGCGAAGGGGTTGCTGGCATCGGAGGGCTCGTCGGTGTGGAAGACCCGCACGATCGGCAGGCCGGCGGCGGCGCAGCCTTCGATCAGCGCGTTCTGCGCGGCGAAATAGCGGGCCGCCTGGCTTTCGTTCCAGTAGGCGCGCTGGCGGAACGACTCCTGGGCGTCGATCACAATCAGACAGGTTTTCATGGCGGGGCTCGCGGGCGAAGGCGGAGTGGATGATGCCGCCTATTCTTCTGGCCCGCCAGCCGTCGGTCCGCTCACGGTCGGACCGGAATCGATCAGATTCGGACTTCGGGAGGCGGCAAAGGCCCCGTCAGACCAGCCGAGCCGCCTGCAGCTCTTTCTTCAGGTACGCGTAGTACAGCGGCGCCGCCACCAGCCCGGCCGGCCCGAACACCGCCTCGGCCACGAACATCACGGCCAGCAGCTCCCACACGCTCATCTGCGTGCGCGCGCCCACCACCTTGGCGTTGATGACGTACTCGGCCTTGTGGATCACGATCAGGAAGATCAGGCAGGCGGCAGCCGTGACCGGCGACACCGACAGCCCCACCAGCGTGATCACCGAGTTGCAGACCAGGTTGCCCACGATGGGCACCAGCCCCGCGAGGAAGGTGAGGGTGATGAGCGCCGGCGTGTAGGGCAGGTGCGCGTCCCATAGCGGCATGACGAAGAGCAGGAAGATGGCCGTCAGCAGCGTGTTGAAGGCCGCGATCCAGAACTGGGCCGCCACGATCTGGCCGAAGGCCTCGCCGAAGGTCTGCACGCGCTGGTGCAGCTGTTCGGCCAGCGGCAGGCGTCGCACCGGCGCATGCGCCACGGCGGCCAGGCCGCCGACGATCAGGCCCACGTACGAAAAGAGGATGCCGTGCAGCCAGGCGCGTCCGGCCACGGCCAGCGAGCCGGCCTGCGCGCGCAGGTAGTTGGCGATCACGCGCTGCACCTCGGCCGCGCCCTCGGGCAGGTAGACAGCGATCTCGACCGGCAGCTTGGAGCGCAGCTCCAGCACGGTGCGCGCCGTGTAGTCGAGCAGTTCGCGGTACTGGTCGGGCGCGTCGACGATGTATTCGCGGGCCTGCGACAGCCCCAGCGTGACCAGGGCGATGGGGGCCAGCAGCACCAGGGTGACGGCCAGCACGCCGGCCCAGCCGTCGGCGCTTCCGGGCCGTTTGGCCAGTGCCGGAATGCGCTGGAACCCGGAAGCCAGCAGGCGCGAGAACCAGCGCGTGACGAGGAAGCCGATGCACACGCACAGCAGGCCCGGCAGCAGGTGCTCCCACATCACCAGCAGCAGGGTTGCCAGCATCAGCAGGTAGCTGGCGATGGTCACGCCGCGCGAGGCCGCGGGGCGGATGGCGGGGGCCGTCGAAGCGGCTGTGGTGGCGGGCTGCGGCTTGTTGGCCATCCGGTGCGTCGCGTGCTCGGTTCGTCGGTGCTTGTGGACGGAGCCGCCGGCGTTCAGCCGACGACGACGGCCGCGCCTTCGCCGCGCTCGGCGATCGAGCCGATCTCGTACACCGTCTCGCCGGCGGCACGCAGCGTGGCGGCGCAGGCGGCGGCTTCGGCCGCGTCGATGACGACCACCATGCCGATGCCGTTGTTGAAGGTGCGGTTCATCTCGATGTCGTCGATGCCGGCCACCTTCTGCAGCCAGGCGAACAGCTCGGTCTGCGGCCAGCTGCCCTTTTTCAGGTGGGCGGCGGTGCCTTCGGGCAGCACGCGCGGGATGTTCTCGAGCAGGCCGCCGCCGGTGATGTGGGCCAGCGCCTTGATCGGGTGCTTGCCCAGCGCCTCGAGCACCGGCTTCACGTAGAGGTGGGTGGGCTCCATCACGGCTTCGCGGAAGGGCTTGCCGTCGAGGGTGGCGGGCAGGTCGGAGCCTGCGCGCTCGATCACCTTGCGCACCAGGCTGAAGCCGTTGGAATGCACGCCGGCCGAGGCCAGGCCCAGCACCACGTCGCCGGGCTTGACGTTCTGGCCCGTGAGGATCTTCGATTTCTCGACCGCGCCGACCGCGAAGCCCGCCAGGTCGTATTCGCCGGCCGGGTACATGCCGGGCATTTCGGCGGTTTCGCCGCCGATCAGCGCGCAGCCCGAGAGCTCGCAGCCGCGGGCGATGCCGCCGACGACCGCCGCGGCGGTGTCCACGTCGAGCTTGCCGCAGGCGAAGTAGTCGAGGAAGAAGAGGGGCTCGGCGCCCTGCACGAGCACGTCGTTGACGCTCATGGCCACCAGGTCGATGCCGACCGTGTCGTGCATGTTCCATTCGAAGGCCAGCTTGAGCTTGGTGCCCACGCCGTCGGTGCCGCTGACCAGCACGGGTTCCTTGTAGCGCTTTGGCACCTCGAACAGCGCGCCGAAGCCGCCGATGCCGGCCAGCACGCCTTCGCGCAGGGTCTTCTTGGCCAGCGGCTTGATGCGGTCGACCAGGGCGTCGCCTGCATCGATGTCGACGCCGGCGTCCTTGTAGCTGAGCGGGGTGGGCGTGGAGGAAGTCATGGGTGGTCGAGGTCGGGAGGGACGCAAAGAGTGGGGGCGGAAGGGGCGCCGGTAACCATGGTGGCCGGGCCGATAGAATTCCTGATGATTTTAAGGGCCCTCGCGGCCCCCTCCATGAACCTTCCCGGGATGAAACAGCTCGCGCTCGATATCGGCATTGCGACGGGCCCCAGCTTCGACGCCTTTTTTGCCGGCCCCAACGAGGCGGCGCTGCGCCACCTGCAAGTGTGGGTGGGCAGTGCCGGCAGCCCCGCGCTGCACTCGCCGGTGCCCACCTACCTGTGGGGCGACGGCGGCAGCGGCAAGACCCATCTGCTCGAATCGGTGCGCGTCGCACTGGGCGAGCAGGGCGCCAGCGTGGGCTGGCTGCACGCCGGCCTGCTGGAGCCCCCCGAGTTCGACGAGCGCTGGGGCGCCGTCCTGCTCGACGACGTGCACCTCTACACCGCCGTGCAGCAGCACGCGGCCTTCAACTGGTTCGTCAACGCCCAGACGCTGCAGCGCGGCGTGGTCGCCGCCGGCGCATTGCCGCCGGCCGACCTGCCGCTGCGCGAGGACCTGCGCACCCGCCTCGGCTGGGGCCACGTGTTCCACATGCAGGTGCTGAGCGAAAGCGAACGCCGCGCGGTGCTGCGCCAGGCGGCCGACGCGCGCGGCGTGATGCTGTCGGACGACGTGCTCGACTACATGCTGCACCGCTTCAGCCGCGACCTCGGCAGCCTGATGGAGCTGCTCACGCAGCTCGACGGCTACGCCCTGCAGACGCAACGCGCGATCACCATTCCGCTGATCCGCTCCATGCTCGAGAACGAATAAAAGAGCGAACAAGGCTTCCAACCAACAATGATCAAGAAATTCATCGACAAGCTGCTCGGCAAGGGTGCCGGCGGCACGCAGGGCAAGAGCCGTTTCGGCAAGCGCCAGGAGGTGCCGGCCGAAGTCCACGGGATCGATCCGGCCCTGGTCGACGAACGTGCGAAGAACGTGGTCACCACGCTGCAGCAGGCCGGCTACGAGGCCTACGTGGTGGGCGGCGCGGTGCGCGACCTGCTGCTGGGCCTGCGCCCCAAGGACTTCGACGTGGCCACCAACGCCACGCCGGAGCAGGTGAAGTCGCTGTTCCGCCGCGCCTTCATCATCGGGCGGCGCTTCCGCATCGTGCACGTGGTGTACGGCCGCGGGCGCGAGCACGAGGTGATCGAGGTCTCGACCTTCCGCGCCTACATGGACAATGCCGCGGCCGAGCAGGTGGCGGGCAACGAGCGCACCAGCAAGGGCGAGCTCGCGAGCATGAAGCACGCGGTGGACGCCAGCGGCCGCGTGCTGCGCGACAACGTCTGGGGCCCGCAGGAAGAAGACGCCGCCCGTCGCGACTTCACCGTGAACGCTATGTACTACGACCCGGCCAACCAGGTCGTCGTGGACTATCACAACGGCATCAAGGACGCCCAGAAGCTCACGCTGCGCATGATCGGCGACCCGGCCACGCGCTACCGCGAAGACCCGGTGCGCATCATCCGGGCCATCCGCTTCTCGGCCAAGCTCGCTGCGCTGGGCTTCAAGCTCGAGGCAAAGACGGCCGCTCCGCTGGTCGAGTCGACCAAGCTGCTGGCCGACGTGCCGCAGAGCCGCCTGTTCGACGAGATGCTCAAGCTGCTGCAGACCGGCCATGCCATCGCGACGGTCGAGCAGCTGAAGAAGCTCGGCCTCGCCCGCGGCATCTATCCGCTGCTCGACGTGGTGGTGGAGCGCGCCGACCAGCCTTTCGTGAAGGCCGCCCTGCAGGACACCGACCGCCGCGTGAGCGAGGGCAAGCCCGTGGCGCCCAGCTTCCTTCTGGCCTGCGTGCTGTGGGCCGACGTGCGCGACGGCTGGGCCCAGCGCCAGGAAGGCCGCAACGGCCAGCGCCCGCAGCCGCCGTTCCCGGCGCTGCAGGATGCCATCGACGACGTGTTCAACGCCCGCATCGGCGACGTGTCGGGTCGCGGAAAGCTAGCCGCCGACATGCGCGAGATCTGGATGATGCAGCCGCGCTTCGACAAGCGCACCGGCTCCACGCCCTACAGCCTGGTCGAGCAGGCGCGTTTCCGCGCGGCCTTCGACTTCATGCGCCTGCGCGCCGACGTGGGCGAGGTGGGCGAGGCCATCGCCGAGTGGTGGCAGGAGTTCAGCACCTCCGACGACGCCCGCCGTACCGACCTGCTGGAGCAGGTGCGCGAGGAGCAGAAGGTGCGCCAGCGCGTGCGGGTGCGCGAGACGCCCCAGTCCCCGAAGCCGCCGAAGCCCCATGGGGAGCCGGCAGGGCGCCGCGCCGCGGATCCGGGCCGGAACGACGATGTCGAGGTCGAAACCCTGGCTGTGCCTCCAGACGGCGAAGCCATGGCGCCGCGCAAGCGCCGGCGCCGCCGCAAGCCGCGTCCAGGAGGCGGTGGTGAGGGCGGCGGGAGCGCCGCAGACGCATGAACAAGCCTGATCGGCCCAAGGGCGACGGCAGGAAGAGCGGCCCGCGGCCCGCTCCGGCAGGCAAGCGCGCGGCACCCGCGAAGCGGGCCCAGGCCCGGCCTTCCGGAGGCGGCCAGGCCATGCGCCGTTCGAAGGAGGACTACCCGACCGTGCAGGCCTTCGTCGCCATCGGCGCCAACCTGGGCGACGCCCAGGCGGCGGTGAAGGCGGCCATGGACGCCATCGGCACCATCGAGCGCACCGTGGTCACCGCGCGTTCGTCGCTCTACCGCAGCGCGCCCGTCGAATCTTCGGGGCCCGACTACATCAATGCCGTCGTGGCGGTGCGGACCGGCCTGACCGCGGAGGCTTTTCTTTCCGAGCTGCAGCTGCTCGAGGACCAGGCCGGGCGCGAGCGGCCTTTTCCCAACGCACCGCGCACGCTCGATCTCGACCTGCTGATGCACGGCAACACGGTCAAGGACACGCCGAAGCTGAGCCTGCCGCACCCCCGCATGCGGGAGAGGGCCTTCGTGCTCAAGCCGCTGGCCGAGATCGCTCCCGACAAGGTGCCGCGCGCGGCGCTGGCGCGGGTTTCAGGCCAGGTCATCGAACGCATCCGCGGCTGACCGGCGGCGGGGCGGGAGCCGGGCCCGCCGGCCCGGCTTCGCCCTCCCATTACACTTGCACGGTTTTTCATCACCCTGTCACGCGGATGTGGCAGGCAAGTTCCGAGATCCCAGGAGAGCGCCACATGTTCGGCAAGCTGCTGCCCCGCGAGGGGAATTTTTTTGAGATGTTCAACCAGCACGCCGAGCGCATCGTCGAGGCGGCGCGGGCGTTCGAGCAACTGGTGACCAATTACAGCGACGTGCACCTGCGCGAGCAGTACAACCGCGACGTCGACAACGCCGAGCGCGCTGCCGACCGCGTGACGCACGACGTCAACCGGCTGATCCACAAGACCTTCATCACGCCCATCGATCGCGAGCAGATCCACAAGCTCATCAACACAATGGACGACGTGGCCGACCTGATCCAGGACTCGGCCGAGACCATGGCGCTGTACGACGTGCGCCATATGACCGACGAGATCGTGCGCCTCACCTCGCTGAGCGTGAAGTGCTGCGACCGCCTGAAGGACGCCGTCAAGTTCCTGGGCCGTATCGCCGACCCGGCCGTGGCCGAGGCCACGCTGAAGACCTGCGAGGAAATCGACCGCCTCGAGTCCGACGCCGACCGCGTGATGCGCAGCGCCATGAGCAAGCTGTTCCGCGAGGAGCCCGACGTGCGCGAGGTGATCAAGCTCAAGGCGATCTACGAGCTGCTCGAGACGATCACCGACAAGTGCGAGGACGTGGCCAACGTGATCGAGGGCATCGTCCTCGAGAATTCGTAAGCGGGCAGCGACCGATGGCAACGGTTCAGGTCGCCCTCTGGGTGGTTGTGGTGCTGGTCGCTCTGGCGATCCTGTTCGACTTCATGAACGGATTCCACGACGCCGCCAATTCGATCGCGACGGTGGTGTCCACCGGGGTTCTCAGGCCGGGGCAGGCCGTGGTCTTCGCGGCCTTCTTCAACCTGATCGCGATCTTCATCTTTCATCTGAGCGTGGCCGCCACGGTGGGCAAGGGCATCGCCCAGCCCGGGGTGGTCGATGTGCACGTGGTGTTCGGCGCTCTCGTGGGCGCCATCAGCTGGAACCTCGTGACCTGGTACTACGGCATCCCGAGCAGTTCGTCGCACGCGCTGATCGGCGGCATCGTGGGCGCAGTGATCGCCAAGACCGGCACCAGCGGGCTCGTGGCCTCGGGCATCTGGAAGACGGTGGCCTTCATCTTCGTCTCGCCGGTGCTGGGCTTCCTGCTCGGGTCGCTGATGATGGTCCTGGTGGCCTGGGGCTTCCGCCGCGCCACGCCCTCGCGCGTGGACCGCTGGTTCCGCCGGCTGCAGCTGGTCTCGGCCGGCGCCTACAGCCTGGGCCACGGCGGCAACGACGCGCAGAAGACCATCGGCATCATCTGGATGCTGCTGATCGCGACGGGTTACGCCTCCTCCAGCGACGCGACGCCCCCGAACTGGGTCATCGTGAGCTGCTACGCCGCGATCGCGCTGGGCACCATGTTCGGCGGCTGGCGCATCGTGAAGACGATGGGCCAGAAGATCACCAAGCTCAAGCCCGTGGGCGGTTTCTGCGCCGAAACGGGCGGCGCGCTGACGCTGTTCCTGGCCACCGCGCTGGGCATTCCGGTGTCGACCACGCACACCATCACCGGCGCCATCGTCGGCGTCGGCTCCGCGCAGCGCGCGAGCGCGGTGCGCTGGGGCGTGGCGGGGAACATCGTGTGGGCCTGGATCTTCACGATTCCGGCTTCGGCGTTCGTGGCGGCGATTGCTTATTGGGTTAGCTGGCAGATCTTCTGAGCCGGCTTTCGTGTCCGGGGCGGCGCCTGAATCGGCGATGGCATACTGCAACAAATTGTCAGTTTCCGAGCCGATTCATTCGTGAGGCGACCGCATGCGCCATCTTGTGCCCGAGAAATCAACAACCGGAATCGCGTGCGCGGTAGAGCGTTACTCGTTCTTCCACGAGACCGTGCACCTCACCGGCCATGCGCTGGGAGACCAGGACGACGTGGCGAGCGTGGCGCTGGTGCTCGGTGATGGCCGGACTTTCCCGATCGCGCAACACCGGCTGCCGAGCCCGGACCTGACACGGCGCTACGGCCAACGCGCCAGCGCATGCCGTTTCGACGAGCTGCTGCGGGTCGGGGCGGACACCCAGTCCCTGTGGCCCGCATCGGTGGTGCTCACCCTGGCCGACGGCCGGACGCACACTGCGTCGATCGATCCCGTCGTCGAGGAGCCCTCCCTCGCACTGATGCAGCGCTTCTTCGGAATGCTCGCTCAGAGGCCGACGGGCCACATGCTGGAGATCGGGTCGCGCATGCGGACGGGCGCGCTCTACACGGGCCACCTTCCGCCAGGCTGGCGGTACACGGGGCTCGACGTGATGGAGGGCCCGAACGTCGACGTGGTCGGCGACGCTCATCAGCTCAGCCGGCTGCTGCCGCTGCAGGAGTTCGATGCCGCCATGTCCTTCGTGGTCTTCGAACATCTGCTGATGCCCTGGAAGGTGGTGCTCGAGATGAACCGTGTCATGCGCGTCGGCGGGCTCGGCCTGGTAATGGCGCCGCAGACCTGGCCGCTGCACGAGGAGCCGTGCGACTACTTCCGTTTCTCCAGGCATGCATGGAAGGCGCTGTTCAACCGCGCGACCGGCTTCGAGATCATCGAGGCGGTGCATGGAACCATGGCGTACGTGGTGCCGCACAACTTCTCGCCGGGGGCCAACTTCGGCGAGCTTCACACCGTGGCGCTGATGTCCTGCGTGCTCTTTCGAAAGGTCGGCGAGACCACGCTCGACTGGCCGGTCGAGATGGACGAGATCGCCGAGGACGTCTACCCCTTCTGAATCGCCGTCCGGCGCGCCAGGATCGACAGCGCCGGTCCAGCCGGGTGGCCGGCTTCCTCGTGCTGGATGTCGATGCGGTCGAAGCCCAGCATGCCGAGCGCGAGAAGCAGGTCTTCGCGCTCCATCCACAGCGGCTCGGCCGCAGCGCTGCCGCAGAAGCGAACGTCGGTGACGGGGCCGTAGGGGCGTCGGTGCAGCCGAACCGTCTCGTCGCGCCAGCGTTTCTCGAGCGTGCCGGTGATCGCGGCACGACGCGGATCGTCGACCGGCATGGCCGTGGCGTCGACGACGTGCGTCCACAGGAACAGCGTGTCGGTCCGGGCGGCCAGCAACTCGAGTAGCCGCAGCGGATCGGCCATGTGATAGAGCACGCCGCTGGCCACGATCAGCGGCCACCGGCGCGCGTCGGATTCGAGAAAGGCGCAGAAATCGCCGAGCAGGAAGCGCGCGTCGCGCAGCCCCATGACTTCCTTGGCGACCAGGCAGCGCAGGTAGGCGTCCTTGTTGGCCTCGATCGCCAGCACCGATCGGGCGCCGGCGTCGAGCAGGAAGCCCGTGTGACTTGCCTCGAGCGGTCCGAGCTCAAGCACGTCGAGGCCCTTCACGCCATCGGTCATCTCCACCAGCCATTTCAGGCGGATGTCGTCGTGCAGCACCACGTTGCCGGCCTGCAGCCTCGAGTCGGCTGGAAACGCCGAAACCCATCTGCCCTTGAACAGGTCCACGGCATGCTGCGGATGGGGCGTCTCGTTGACGTAGCCGAGTTCCACGTCGATGGTCGCGGAGGGCGTGACCGCAGGTGCTGCCGCATGCACCCCGCCGCGCGCCGCTTCCAGGATGGCTTCGCGCGCCAGCGCGCTGCGCTCGGGGATCGGTCCGGCGCCGCCGCGTGACAGCGTGATCATGAATTCGCAGCCCACGCTCTCGTGGAAGAAAGCCTCGCCCATCGAGATCAAACCCATGGTGCGCAGGTCGGCAAGGATCAGCCGCATGCTCGCGGGCGTGAACACCCAGGCATGGCAGTCGACGTAGTCGGAGCCCTTGTTCACGGCGTTCGCATAGCCAGCGAGCGGCGTGCTGGCGAAGGCGATGTGGCCGCCGCCGCTGTCGCCCCAGACCTGCACGCCGTCGCGTGCCGCATTGGAGGCGTAGTGGTCGTACAGCGCGCCGGCGTCATGGCGGCGCTGTTCGCTCAGGTAGGCCCGCAGCAGCTGTCCGGTCGTGCTGACCGGGCGCAGGTAGTCGAAGGTGAACCGGCGATCGGGAATCAGCAGCACCAGGCGGCCCTTTTCGCCGAGCGCGCGTTCGCAGCGCTGCAGGAAATGGATCGGGTCGGGCAGATGCTCGAAGACGTGGCTGGCGAGGATGAAGTCGAAAGAGTCGCCTTCCTCGAGCAACTGCGTGAACTCCCCGCCATCGTCGATGGCGTCGACCGGCTCGATCCTGCGGGTATCGACGCCCATGGCCCCGTACTTGGCGCGCAGCTGGTCCTGGTCGGCATGGTCGATCACGAACACGTCGTAGCCCTCCGACTTGGGAAGGATCGGCGCATAGGAAGCGCCGATCTCGATGCCCTTGTCTGTCTTGGACGTGGTCTGACGGATGTGGCTGCGGAAATCCATGGGGCGACTTGTCTGGAATAGGGCACCGGATCGGGAGGAACAGCTCGCGCCCCGGCAGCAGGGCTATAAACTGTGAAACAAATATTAACCGAGGATTACCGAAAGGGGATTCCATGAGGGGACTGCTCAGGATGCTTCGTGCGATGGCGACCCGCCTCGCGTACCACTCCTACTGCACGGCGACCAAGATCCGCCAGTGGCCCCTGATCCTCCGCGAGCGCCGGCCGGCTTTTCTTTCGGACGAGTCGCAGCGACCGGCCCGGGGCGACGTCTATGCCATCGTCGTCAAGTACGCCAAGTTCGGCCTGGCGCTCGACTTCCTCGATCTGCTGCAGTCGCTGGAGGCTGGCGGAGTCAATGCCATCGTGGTGTGCAACGGCAAGCTCGATGCGGCCTCCCACGCATTGCTGCTGCGCAGCGCGCACCGGGTGCTGGTCCGCAGGAACGTGGGCCGGGACATGGGGGCTTACAGGGCGGCCACCCTGTACCTCGGCGAGCAGGGTTTGGAGCCCGGGCGGATGCTCTACCTGAACGACAGCATCTTCTTCCTCAAGAGCAAGGAGCTCGACGACCTGGTCGAAGCGCTGTGCCAGAGGCGATTCGATGTGACCGGTGCTTTCGAGAACCATGAGAAATCGCACCATGTCGGCTCCTATGCGCTGGCGATGTCGGGCAAGGTCTTCTCGGATCCTGACATCCAGCGGTTCTGGCAGCGCTACCGCCCCTATGACCTGCGACCCCATGCGATCCTGCATGGCGAGGTTGCCCTGTCCGCCTGCCTCAAGCAGGGCGGCTACAGCATCGACGTCATCTACGGCGCCGAGAAGCTGGTGCACCAGCTGAATGCGCTCGATCTCCGGGGGCTGATCGCCCTGACCCAGGTCATGCGGCCGGCATTCAGGCTGCAGCCGCTGGACGGGCTGATGGCGCAGTCGATGGCTGCGCTACGGCTGGTCGAGCCGTTGTCGGTTTCCAGCCAGGCCAGGCCGGCCGCGGCTACTGCAGCGGTCGAGCCCGTCGCCCCCGTTCTCACTGCGTCGGGCACGCCGACGCTGGCCAGCTACCGGGCGAGGCGGGCACAGCTGGCCCAGCAGGCGCCACCGCCTCCCCCGGCTCCCGTCGATGACCAGTCGTTCAAGGTGGCGGAGGCGCTGGCGCGCCGCGCGCTGGTCGACCGGATCATGATGGAGGTGACGCAGGGCAGCCAGATCCACCTCGGCTTCGGGCTCTTCCGCACGCTGATGCGTTGCCCGATCGTCAAGAAGGACTTGATCGCGCGCGACATCTATTTCGAGCACGACTGCGAAATGATCCTGCAGGACGTTGAAAGCGAAATGCGCTCGATGATCGTGCGCGAGATGGTGAACCGGGGGCGGCCGATATTCGCGCAGGGGCGCCTGCGGTTCCTGCTCGACCACGGCCTGGTGTAGGCCGCGCCGCGCTACTGGGAGATCTTCCGCCCCTCTTCGATCTGGTGCTCGAAGTACCGCTGGAAGCTGAACACGATGCTGGCCATCAGGATCGTGCTGCCGAAGAAGAGGGCCAGCACGACGGCGCCGATGGTGAACCAGTTGGTGCGGCCGGGTTCGGCGTCGGCCGGTGCGCTGGCGTTGAAGCGGGCGTTCCACTTCTCGGGCGTCATGAGGCCGTAGACGATGGCCATCAGCGCGCAGCCTGCGATGGTGAAGCCCAGCAGGGGAATCAGCGCCCAACTCAGGCCGTCGTCCACGCCGTACATGCGCACGCGCTCGATGCCGTAGACGCCCAGTGCCGTGGGAATGGGCAGCAGCCAACCGAGCCAGTCGCCCATGCCGCGCAGATAGAAGCGATGCAGCCCGAGCGGGCCTCCGAGGAGGGAGAGCCAGGCGGCGAAGGTCTTGTTTTTCATTCGGGTCTGGTGGTGCTGCCTTCGCCGAGCACCTTTTCCATCAATACGACGTCACGCCATTCGCCGAACTTCCAGCCGCAGTCCTTCAGCACGCCGACGTGCGTGAAGCCCTGGCTGCGATGCACGCCGATGGAGCCTGCGTTGGCCGAGTCGCCGATCACCGCGATCAGCTTGCGCACGCCTGCCGCCTCGGCTGCCTGCGACAGCGCTGCCAGCAGCTTGGTGCCGAGACCCTTGCCGCGTGCTGACTCCGACACGTAGATCGAGTCTTCGGCCGAGAAACGGTAGGCTGGGCGCGGCTTGAACCAGTTGCAGTAGGCAAAACCCAACACTTTTCCGTCTTCCTCTGCGACCACGTACGGCAGGTTTTTAGCCAGCACGTCGGCGCGGCGCGATGTCATGTCGGCAGGGGAAGGAGGCTCCGTCTCGAAGGTGCCCGTGCCGTGCAGCACGTGGTGGGCATAGATGGCGGTGATGGCTGCGATGTCTTCTTCGCGGCTGGGGCGGATGGCAAGGGGCATGCGGATGGAAACGGCTGGCGCAGGGCCGGAATTGGGGGAAAACGCTTGTCGGGCTATAATCGCGGGCTTTTCAGCGTGTCGCTGGCCGGGTGGCCATGTCGCGTGTCTCGACGCTGGAAGAACATTGTGAGCAGGCCTTCTTTTCATCCACTAGGCTTGCTGACCACCCAAGGATAAATCATGGTCGTCATTCGACTCTCCCGCGGCGGCTCCAAAGGCCGTCCGTTCTTCAACATCGTCGTGTCGGACAAGCGCGTTCGCCGCGATGGCCGTTTCATCGAGCGCCTGGGCTTCTACAACCCGACCGCCAAGGAAAACGAAGAAAGCATCCGTATCGCCCAGGACCGTCTGGCGTACTGGAAGAGCGTCGGCGCACAAGCTTCGCCCACCGTTCTGCGCCTGATCAAGCAAGCTGCCTCGGCAGCTCCCAAGGCGGCAGCCTAAGCCGCCCGCACGGCGATGTTGCCTGCACTCGAAGCCGCCGAATTGCCGGCGGATGCGATCGAAGTGGGGCGCATCGCCGATGCCTGGGGCATCAAGGGCTGGTTCAAGGTCCTGCCCCACAGCGCCCAACCCGAGGCGCTTTTTTCTTCCAAGCGCTGGTTCCTGCAGGCTCCCGGAGCCTCGGCGAGCACAGCCTTCCGGCTCGCGATCCGCGAAGCCAAGGAACATTCCGATTGCATCGTCGCCACGTCCGCGGACGTGCCTGACCGCAACGCCGCCGAGGCGCTGCGCGGGGCGCGCGTGTTCGTGCCGCGATCGAGCTTTCCTACCGCTGGCGACGATGAGTACTACTGGGTCGACCTGATCGGCCTGTCGGTGGTCAACCGCGAAGGCGTGGTGCTCGGCACGGTGCGCGAGCTGCTCGCAACCGGCCCGCAGACCACGCTGGTGCTGGCCGCCGAGGAAGAGGGCAAGGCCATCGAGCGCATGGTGCCCTTCGTCTCCGCCTTCGTCGACAAGGTCGACCTGCCCGGGCGGCTCATCACGGTCGATTGGCAGCCGGACTACTGACCGGCGCCCCGCGCGACATGCGCTTCGACGTTCTCACGCTCTTTCCCGAGATGTTCGCGCCCTTCGTGGCCAGCGGCGTGACGCGTCGCGCCTACGAATCGGGACAGGTCGAGGTCGTGCTGTGGAATCCGCGCGATTTCGCGCAGGGCAACTACAAGCGCGTGGACGACCGCCCCTTCGGAGGCGGCCCCGGCATGGTGATGATGGCGGAGCCGCTGGCGGCCTGTCTCGATGCGGCGCTCGCGGCGCGTGGTGCCGGCGGCGAAGTGCCGGTCGTGCTGTTTTCCCCTATCGGCGAGGCGCTGCGGCACGAATCGGTCGAGCGCTGGTCGGCCAGCGAAGGGGCTGTGCTGATCTGCGGGCGCTACGAGGGCATCGACCAGCGCTTCATCGACTCGCGCATTACCCACCAGATCAGCCTCGGCGATTTCGTGCTTTCAGGCGGCGAGATCGCGGCGATGGCCCTGCTGGACGCCGTGGCCAGGCTGCAGCCCGGCGTGCTGGGCGACGAGGCCAGCCATGTCCAGGACAGCTTCAATCCTGCGCTCGACGGCCTGCTCGATTGCCCGCACTACACGAGGCCCGAGCAGTGGAACGGGCAGGGCGTGCCGGCGCCGCTGCTCTCGGGCCATCACGCCCAGATCGAGCGCTGGCGCCGCGATCAGCGACTTACGATCACGGCTGCTCGGCGGCCGGAGCTGATCGAGGCGGCCCGCGCTGCCGGGCGTCTTGGCAAGGCCGATGAGGCCGTGCTGAAAAAAAAGCTATAATTCCCAGTTCCCCGATCCTCTGTCCGGCCGCGTCCGGTCTTCTTGCGGTTCTTTCCGCGAAAGCCAAAGGCGCCTTTTGTGTAGCCCGGCACGATCGAATATCAGGAAATCATGAACCTCATCCAGACCCTCGAGCAGGAAGAAATCGCCCGTCTCGGCAAGACCATCCCCGAATTCATGCCCGGTGACACGGTCATCGTCAGCGTGAACGTCGTCGAAGGCACCCGCAAGCGCGTGCAGGCCTACGAAGGCGTCGTGATCGCCAAGCGCAATCGCGGCCTGAACAGCGGCTTCACCGTGCGCAAGATCTCCAGCGGCGAAGGCGTGGAACGTACCTTCCAGACCTACAGCCCGCTGATCGCCGGCATCGAAGTCAAGCGTCGTGGCGATGTGCGCCGCGCCAAGCTGTACTACCTGCGCGACCGCAGCGGCCGTTCGGCACGTATCAAGGAAAAGCTGCCGAGCAAGTCGACGGCTGCATCGGCCGCGTAATAGCTGCCTTCCTGTCGTGCAAAAAGCCGCCGCTCTGGCGGCTTTTTGCATTGTTGCCCCCGCTCAGCGACAACTTTCCCTTTTTCCGCTCTACTTCGTCCACCCGACTCCGGTACCTTTCATCTCTTGACCAACTCGTCCACTTCCCCGCAGGCCGCCTCCGCCGAAATCGTCAACGCCGTGGCGCCGCCCACGCTGCTGCAGTTCGACCCGCGCAAGGTGCCTTTCGTGGCTGGGGAAGTCCAGGGGTTGCCGGCTGTGGCGGCCTCGCAGCTGACGGCACAGGCGCTGCGGTCGCGCTTCGCCACCCCGCCTGCCTGGACGCCCGAGCTGCGCCGTGAGCCGAAGATGACCGACCGCGTTCCCGCGCAGGCCGCTGTGCTGGTGCCCATCGTGCAGCGCCCGCAAGGCGCGACGGTGCTGCTGACCGAGCGCACCTCGAACCTGTCGACTCATTCGGGGCAGGTCGCCTTCCCCGGCGGCCGCGTCGACCCGGAGGACGCCAACATCGCAGCCGCCGCGCTGCGCGAGGCCTGGGAAGAAGTCGGCCTCTCCGCGCAGTACATCGAGGTGCTCGGCAGCCTGCCGACCTATACGACGGTGACTTCGTTCATCGTGACGCCGGTGGTCTCGCTGGTTCAGCCCGACTTCGAACTCACCATCAATCCTTATGAGGTAGCAGAGGCCTTCGAGGTGCCGCTCGCGTGGCTGATGGATCCGGCCAATCATCGCCACCACACCGTGCCCGCACCCGACGGCACGCGGCGCCAGTGGTACTCGATGCCCTATCAGGACGGTGCCGATGAGCGTTTCGTGTGGGGCGCGACCGCCGGCATGCTGCGCAATCTCTACCATTTCCTCGCTGCCTGAGACGAGTCTGAATACGGCCTGAACCTTCGGGCGCTCTCGCTATCATCGAAGGATGAGCTTTTTTGCCATCCTGTGCGCTCTGTTGATCGAGCAGGTGCGGCCCCTGGGCCCGCACAACCCCGTGTACGGCGCGGTGCTGGCGTGGACACGCTGGACCAGCCGCAACTTCGACGCGGGCAAGCCGCATCACGGATGGATCGCCTGGGGGCTCGCGGTCTTCGTGCCGACGATCGGCGCACTTGGCATTCACTGGCTTCTGGTGCTCACGCTGGGCCTGCCGTTCGCGGTGCTCTGGAGCATTGCCGTGCTCTACGTCACGCTGGGCTTCCGGCAGTTCAGCCACCACTTCACCGACATCCGAGATGCGCTCGACGAGGGCGATGAGCCGCTGGCGCGCTCGCTGCTCGCGCACTGGCAGGGCGTCGACGCGGCCGATCTCCCGCGCAGCGAGATCGTGCGCCACGTCATCGAGCACTCGGTGATCGCCGCGCACCGCCATGTGTTCGGCGTGCTCGCATGGTTCTCGATCATCGCGGCCATCGGACTCGGCCCGGCGGGTGCCGTGTTCTACCGCATGAGTGAGTTCGTCTCCCGCTACTGGGCGCACAAGAACGGCGCCGCGATCCAGCCTTCGAGCATTGCCGTTCAGGAGGCCGCCGATCGCGCATGGCACGCCATCGACTGGCTGCCCGCGCGCATCACCGCGCTGGGCTTCGCGGTGGTCGGCAGCTTCGAGGAAGCGATCGACTGCTGGCGCAACGACGCACAGCGCTTTCCCAACGAGAACGACGGCGTGATCCTTGCGGCCACCTCGGGCGCCGTGAATGTGCGCCTGGGCGGCGGCTCGCTGCGTCCGATCCCGGTTGCCGATCCGCTTCCGCGCGCCCAGGCCGGCGAATCGCTGGCCGACGGCCGCCGCACCGACAGCGGCAGCACGCCGGGGCGTGAACCCGAGCCCGGCCACCTGCGCAGCGTGGTGGGGCTGGTCTGGCGCTCGGTCGTGATGTGGATGGTGCTGCTGGCCTTGCTGACCCTGGCTCGCCTGCTCGGCTGAGCGGCAAAGGAACGCACAAGCCCATGACGCAAGAAGGACAACCGGCGCCTGTCTTCTGGAGCCCGCGCATCGCCGCGCTCGAGCCCTACGTGCCCGGCGAACAGCCGCGCATCGAGAACCTCGTCAAGCTCAACACCAACGAGAACCCGTACCCGCCGTCTCCGGTGGCCATCGAGGCCATCCGGCGCGCGGCAGAGAACGGCCTGCAGCTCTATCCCGATCCCACCTCGCTCGCATTGCGCGAGGCCGTGGCGCGGCGGCACGATCTGAAGGCTGAGCAAGTGTTCGCAGGCAACGGCTCCGACGAAGTGCTGGCGCACGCCTTCTTCGCGTTCTTCCAGCAGGCCGAGCCGCTGCTGATGCCCGACGTGAGCTACAGCTTCTACAAGGTCTATGCGCAGCTCTACGGCATTGCCTGCGAGCAGCAGCCCGTGGACGAGGGATTGCGCATCGACGTCGATGCCCTCGCGGCGCGTGCGCGCCAAGGCTGTGCGGGCATCGTCATCGCGAACCCGAATGCGCCGACGGGCATCGGCCTGCCGTTGTCGCGCATCGAGCAATTGCTCGAAGCCTGCACCGATCGCGTGGTGCTGGTCGACGAGGCCTATGTCGATTTCGGCGGCGAGAGCGCGTTGCCGCTGATCGACAGGTATCCGAACCTGCTGGTGGTGCAGACCCTCTCCAAGTCGCGCTCGCTGGCCGGCCTGCGCGTCGGCTTTGCCTGCGGTCAGGCGCACCTGGTCGATGCGCTGGTGCGCGTGAAGGACAGCTTCAACTCTTACCCGCTCGACAGGCTGGCATCCGCGGGCTCGGTCGCCGCGCTCGAAGACGAAGACTGGTTTCGCAGCACCCGGAATAAGATCGTCGACACCCGCGAGGGACTATGCCTCCAGCTCGAGGACCTGGGCTTCGAGGTGCTGCCGTCGCAGGCCAATTTCGTCTTCGTACGCCATCCGCAACGCGACGCTGCGGAACTGGCTTCGCTGCTGCGCCGGCGCGCGGTGCTGGTGCGGCATTTCAGGCAGCCGCGCATCGCGCAGTACCTGCGCATCAGCATCGGCACGCGGGAGCAGTGCAGCACGCTGGTCCGGCATCTGCAGGACATTCTCAATCCATCCCCCTGAAGGACTCTCTGGCATGTCGACATACGACACCGATCCACGCGCCGAGGCCTGCGCAAGCTTCTGGCAGGCCGTGAGCACCCGGCTCGAGAGCCTTCGCGCCTTGCCTGCCCGCGAACTGATGGAGGGGCTCAACGCACTGCTGGAGCCTCACTTTCCGCGACTGGCCGCCGAGGTGGCAGGCGACCCGCCCGTGTTCAAGCTGGTGCTGACGGCGCACGGATCGGTGGACGACTTCGAAGACCTGATGATGCTCGTGCAGAACAGCCCGAAGCTGCCGAAGGTCGAGGTGGAGGCGTTCCGCCAGCGTTCGCGCGATGGCTTCGGCATGCGCATGAACAACTTCGAACTGGCGAGCTCCGAAGTCCTGGTGAAGCACGAAAGCTACCGGGGACGGGTGGCGCTGGAGATCGGCTTCGCCAAGCCGATCCCGATGGACATGCAGGACCATGCTCGCCACATGAGCCTCATCATGCTCGACCACATCCTGGGCGAGTACGACTTCGCGGTGAAGGTCGGCGCCGTCGACTATTGCGATGCCGATGCGCAGGCCGGTTTCGAAGGCGTGCCGCTCGACGATTTCGTGCCCCTGTTCGACGCCTGCTGGCGAGACGAACTCGGCCACACCGGCGTGTTTCCGCCGGGCGAGCATGCGTGGTCCGGCTTGAGCGCGACGCGCACCGCCGAGGACGGCCGCGAGATCGAGATGATCGTCATGCGCAACGACGTGGCGACCGCGCTGGTGGGGCGGGCCGACCTGTGCCATCGCCTGTCGGTGGCGGTGCCGGTCGAATCGGGCGAGGAACTGGAAGAGGCTCGCGCCTATGAAGACCGGTTGACGGCGCGGCTGCAGGTGCATGAGGCCGGCTGCTGCACGCACGTGGTGCTGGAGGAGGGCGTGCGCACCATTCACTTCCAGGTGGCCGATCCCGATGGCGCGATCTCGCAGGCGCAATCGCTGCAGGAAGACATGGATCTGGCGGTGGAGATGGAACTCGTCTTCGATCCCACCTGGCAGTCCTACCGGGTCTGGCTCGGCTGACGGACGAGACGAAGCTGCGCTTCGGTCAGTAGCGCTTCTGGCTCAGCTCGGCGAAGAGCTCGCCATAAATTCTGTAGCGGCTCGCGCTGATTGCGCCCGGCGCCTCGGCCGTCTCCACGTTCGCGATCACGCCGCAGCCCGGCTCGTGCAGGTGGGTGCAGTTGTAGAACTTGCAGTCGCCGGCATGCTCGGCGATGTCGGGCATGAGCCCGGCGAGCTGCATCGGCGCGATGTGGTTCAGGCCGAATTCCTGGAAACCCGGCGAGTCGATCAGGCCGGTGCTGCGGGCTTCGTCGATCCAGTACCAGGTGGTGCTCGTGGTCGTGTGCTTGCCCGAGTTCAGCGCCTGCGAAATCTCCTGCGTCAGCACGTCCGCGCCGGGCACAAGCAGGTTGGTGAGCGTGCTCTTGCCCGACCCGGACGGGCCCAGGACCAGTGTGCACTTGCCGGCGAGCAGCTTCATCAGGGAAGCGTGGTCTGCCTCCGCCGATGCCTTCAGCGAAAGCGGCAGCACGCCGTGGTGCATGCGGCGGTAGGGAGCGAGCCTGGCCCATGCGCGCTCGAAGGGCTCGATCAGGTCGCTCTTGTTGAGCGCGATGATCGGCGCGATGCGCTCGGCCTCCGCGGCGATCAGCGCGCGGGCCAGCTGGTGTTCGGAGAACTCCGGCTCGGCCGCGATCAGGATCAGCACGTGGTCGAGGTTGGCCGCGAACGACTTGGTGCGGATCTCGTCCTGCCGATAGAAGAGGTTGCGGCGCGGCAGCACCTGCTCGATGGTGCCTTCGTCTTCACTGGGCTGCCAGCGCACCCTGTCGCCGACCACCGCCTGGCTCTTCTTGCCGCGCGGATGGCAGATCAGCCGCTCGCCCGAGGGCGTTTCGACGATGCAGTGTCGCCCGTGGCTGGCAACGACGAGACCGTCCTGGAGTGCCTTCGCGGCTGTCGTGGCAGCCGAGGGTGCGGCGCGGCCGGATTTAGCCAAGGGCTCGATCCGTCATCAGGCGGCGGGAGCGGCACCGACCAGCGCGTCGGCCTGGCGGGCGCAGTCGAAATCGGTGACCGACAGGCCGCCCACGTCGTGCGTGTTGAAGCGCACCACGCAGCGGTTGTAGTGCACCGAAAGGTCGGGGTGATGGTCTTGCGTGTGCGCCACGAAGGCCAGCGCGTTCACGAACGCGATCGTCTCGAAGTAGTTGGCGAAGCCGAAGGTCTTTTCGATGGCGACATTGGCGCCGTCGCCGGTGAGCTTCCAGCCGTCGAGGCGCGCCAGGGCGGACACGATCTCGGTGGCGCTCAGCGCCTTGCGGGGAGGGAGGTTCTTCCAGTCCTTGGGCTTGAACATGCTGCTCATGATGGGCTTCTCCGGAATGTGGGGTTGGATCGGATCAGGCCGCCGTCGCCATGCGGGCGAGGCGCTCGGAAGCCGGAGGATGCGAGTAGTAGAACTTGACGAACACCGGGTCGGGTGTGAGCGTCGAGGCGTTGTCCTGGTAGAGCTTGAGCAGGGCGGCCGACAGGTCGGCACAGCTGGTCTGCGCCACTGCATAGGCGTCGGCCTCGAACTCGTGCTTGCGCGACAGCCGCGCGGGCAGCGGAGCGACGAAGAAGCCGAACACCGGCACCGCGAGCATGAAAAGCAGCAGTGCCAGTGCGCTGTTGGGCGCCGCCATATTGGGCTGCACGCCCAGGCCCGTGTAGAACCAGACCTGCGTCGACACCCAGCCCAGCAGCGCGAAGCCGGCCAGGCTCAGGGCGAACATCGCGATCAGCCGCTTCACGATGTGGCGGTGCTTGAAGTGACCCAGCTCGTGCGCGAGCACGGCTTCCACTTCGCCGGCATTGAGCTGGCGCAGCAGCGTGTCGTAGAACACCACGCGCTTGCTGGCGCCGAAGCCGGTGAAGTAGGCGTTGGCGTGGGCACTGCGCGTGCTGCCGTCCATCACGAACAGGCCCTTGGCGGCGAAGCCGCAGCGCTTCATGAGCGCCGTCACGCGTTCCTTGAGCTTGGGGTCGTCCAGCGGCTGGAACTTGTTGAACAGCGGGGCGATGAAGGTCGGGTAGATCAGCATCAGCAGCAGGTTGAAGCCCATCCACGCGCCCCAGGCCCACAGCCACCACAGCTGGCCCGCCGCGCCCATGAGCCAGAGGATCAGGGCGGCGATGGGCAGGCCGATCACCGCGCCCAGCAGCGTCGACTTGAGTGCGTCGGCCAGCCAGAGCTTCCAGGTCATCTTGTTGAAGCCGAAGCGCTCCTCGAGCCTGAAGGTCTGCCAGAGCGTGAAGGGCAGCTCCAGCAGGCCGCCGATGGCGGCGAAGAGCGCCAGCAGCACCAGTTGCTGCGCCATGCCGCCGCCGATCCAGTCCAGCAGGAGCTTGTTGAGCACATCGAGGCCGCCGAGCAGGGTCCAGCCGAGCAGCAGCGCGGCGCTCCACGCCATCTCGATCAGGCCGAAGCGTGCCTTGGCGATGGTGTAGTCGGCCGCCTTCTGGTGAGCGGCGAGGGTGATGGTCTGCGCGAAAGCGGCTGGCACGGCGCCGCGATGTTGTGCCACGTGGCGCACCTGCCGCGTGGCCAGCCAGAACTTCACGAGCAGGCCCGCGACGATCGCTGCCGCGAAGGCGATGGTGAAGATGAGCGAATAGGACATGGATCGGCGAGTTTAGCCCTCGCTATCCGGGGCCGCAGCCCTTCGACGACAATCCTGCGATGCCCGAATCCCTTGACCCGACGCCCCTCGCAGCCCCGCCGACACTGAAGAAAAGCGACCAGAACCTGGTCTGGCTGGACTGCGAAATGAGCGGCCTCGACCCCGAGAAAGAGCGCCTGCTCGAAATCGCCGTGGTCGTCACCGGCCCCGACCTCACGCCCCGCATCGACGGCCCCGTGCTCGTCATCCACCAGAGCGACGCCGTGCTCGACGGCATGGATGCCTGGAACAAGGGCACCCATGGCCGCAGCGGCCTGATCGACAAGGTCAAGGCCTCCACCCTCGACGAGGCCGCCGCCGAGCAGCAACTGCTGGAATTCATCGCCAAGTACATCCCGCGCAGCGGTTCGCCCATGTGCGGCAACACCATCGGGCAGGACCGGCGATTCCTCGTCAAGTACATGCCCAAGCTGGAGGCCTATTTCCACTATCGGAACCTCGACGTGAGCACGCTGAAGGAACTGGCCAAGCGCTGGAAACCCGCGGCGTACAACAGCTTCAAGAAGCAGCAGGCGCATACGGCGCTGGCGGACGTTCGCGAGTCCATCGAGGAGCTTGCCCACTACCGCGAGACCTTTTTGCGCCTCGCGGACTGAGTCAAGGTCACGGATTAGGTAAAAACCCGAATCCGTGCCATAATCGCAGGCTTCGCTGACAGGGCAGGTATTTTTGGCCCGGCCAGCGTTTCTTGCATCTCCCTATCTTGCACACCGCGCCCGATCGCATTCGCCGATCGAAAAGGGCCGCAGCCTCGGGCAATCGCCCGGAGTTGAATGTCGTTGGATGGTTGATGTTTTTAACCACCAACGGGGCGCCGCCTACGGCAGCGCTCGCGTTTGAGATTGACATTCATGACCGACGCTTTTGAAGCGCAGGGCGAGTTCGCGCCTGTGCAATCCGCTACCCACAACGAATTCACCGCCGCCACGGACACCGTGTCCGAGGCTCCCATCCTCGAAGCGCTGGACGGCACCGCTCCCGAAGCGGTTGCAGCCGAAGAGCCCGCCGCTCCCAACGGCTTCATCAAGCTGGGCCTCGCGCCCGAGCTGATTGCCGCCGTCGCGGACATGGGCTTCACCCAGCCCACCGCCGTGCAGGAAAAGGTCGTTCCCATCGCCATGGGCGACCAGGACGGCGCGGCCAAGTCGGCGCGCTTCGTCGACCTGATGGTTTCCAGCCAGACCGGCTCGGGCAAGACCGCCGCCTTCCTGCTGCCCGTGCTGCACACGCTGATCAAGCGCCAGGCCGAAGCCGAAGCCGAAGCCCGGGCCGAGTTCCAGCGCCTGGTCGCCGAAGCCGCTGCCCGCGGCGAAGCCCCGCCCAAGAAGCCGAAGCGCAAGGACCCGACCAACGCCCGCCATTTCAAGGCCGCCACCCCCGGCGCCCTGGTGCTGTGCCCGACGCGCGAACTCGCGCAGCAGGTCGCGCACGACGCCATCGAACTGGTTCGCCATTGCCGCGGCCTGCGCATCGCCAACGTGGTGGGCGGTATGCCCTACCAGCTCCAGATCGCGCGCCTGCAGAACGCCGACCTCGTGGTCGCCACGCCGGGCCGCCTGCTCGACCTGCAGCGCTCGATGCAGATCAAGCTCGACCAGGTCAAGTTCCTGGTGGTCGACGAAGCCGACCGCATGCTCGACCTGGGCTTTGCCGACGATCTGGCCGAGATCAACCAGCTCACCATCGAGCGCCAGCAGACCATGATGTTCAGCGCCACGTTCGCGCCGCGCATCCAGCAACTGGCCGCCCGCGTGATGCGCGAGCCGCAGCGCGTGACCATCGACAGCCCGCAGGAAAAGCACGCCAACATCAAGCAGGTGCTGTTCTGGGCCGACAACGCCCAGCACAAGCGCAAGCTGCTCGACCACTGGCTGCGCGACACCAGCATCAACCAGGCCATCGTGTTCGCGAGCACGCAGGTCGAGTGCGACGGTCTCGCCAACGACCTGCAGCAGGACGGCTTCAGCGCCGTCGCGCTGCACGGCGCGCTGAGCCAGGGCCTGCGCAACCGCCGCCTGATGGCGCTGCGCAACGGCCAGGTGCAGATCCTGGTGGCCACCGACGTTGCTGCGCGCGGCATCGACGTGCCGACCATCACCCACGTCTTCAACTTCGGCCTGCCGATGAAGGCGGAGGACTACACCCACCGCATCGGCCGCACCGGCCGTGCGGGCCGCGACGGCATCGCCGTCACCTTCGCCGAGTTCCGCGATCGCCGCCGGATCATGGACATCGAGCACTACAGCCGCCAGCAGTTCAAGGCCGATGTGATTCCGGGCATGGAGCCGCAGCAGCGCATGCCGCAATCGCGCCCCGACTTCGGCGGCCGCGGCCGTGAAGGCCACTCGCGCGACCGCAAGTTCGGCGGTGGCGGTGGCGGTGGTGGCTACCGTGGCGGCAATGGCGGCGGCTATGCCGGCGCCAGCGGCTTCAACGACCGCAACTCGCGTGGCCCGGGTGCACCGGGCCCGCGCGGCGGCTATCAGGGCCAGAACGCCGGCTTCGGCGGCGGCCGTGACGAAGGCGGCAACGGCGGCGGCTATGGCCGCAAGCCGGGCTGGGGCGACAGCGCTCCGCGCGGCGGCCACGGTCACGGCGGCGGTCGTGGCGACGGTGGCTTCGCGCCCCGTGGCAATGGCGCCGGCCATGGTGGTCCGGGCAAGGTTTTCGTGCCCCGCGATGCGCAGAAGCGCGCCTTCAAGCCCGGCCGCTGATCCATTCAGGAACGCAGCCTGACAGCTGCGCCATCCTTGCGAAAGCCCGCGTTCTCACGAGCGCGGGCTTTTTTCATTTCGGTCCGATTGCGGGTTTGCGAGCACGCAGATGTCCTTGGGTTTGATTGACATCTGAATCGATGAAAAGTAATGTAATGGCGCATTGCTTCCCCGGAGTCGCCCCGCGGCCGCCGGTTCATCGACACCTGCTTTTCGACTTTCGACATGAAAATTGCGATTCTTGGGGGTGGTCATGGCGCCTATGCGGCCGCCGCGGACCTGTCTGAAACCGGTCACGAGGTGCGCCTGTGGCGCCGCGACGCCAAGGCGCTCGAGCCGCTGCTGCGCGCCGGCGCCATCACGCTGAAGGACGCAGCAGGCGCGCGCGAGGTGCCCATTGCGCTGGTCACCGCCGACATCGGCGCCGCCATGCGCGACGCCGAGCTGATCGTCATCCCCACCCCCGCCATCGCCCAGCACGACATCGCTCTCGCGATGGCGCCGCACCTGGTCGACGGGCAGGTCGTGTTCCTGCCGCCGGGCACCTTCGGCAGCTACGTGATGGCGAAGACGGTGAGGGAGGCGGGCAGCCGCGCCGACGTCGCCTGGGCGGAGACCGGCACCTTGCCCTACCTGGCGCGCAAGCACGGCGAGCGCGAGGTCAACGTCACCATCCGCGCCATCCGCCTGCCGACCGGTGTCTATCCGGCCCGCAAGGAGGCACAGGCCATCGAAGTGATCCGCAGGGCCTACCCAGCCGTGCATGGTTGCGGCGACGCACTCTCTGGCGCGCTGATGAACGCGGGCCCCGTCATCCACCCGCCGCTGATGGTGATGAACGCAGCGCCGCTGCAGCACTTCGAGCGCTGGGACATCCACAACGAAGGCACGCAGCGCGCCGTGCGCGACGTGACCGACCGGCTCGACCAGGAGCGCGTCGCGGTGCGCGAGGCCTTCGGGCAGGGTGCGCCGCACTATCCGCTGGCCGACCACTACAACAACGACCAGTGGATGTACGGCGATGCCCACAAGCAACTCGTCAAGTCGGGCGACTGGCGGGAGAACATCGACCTGCACTCGCACCGCTATATCACCGAGGACACCGAGCTCGGCCTCGCTTTTCTGGCCTCGGCCGCGCGCCATGCGGGCGTGGATGCACCCATCGCGCATGGTCTGCTGGCCATCGTCGGCGGCTTCCTCGGGCGCGATCTGCGGCGCGGCCCTCGCACCTTCGAGAGCCTGGGCTTCGCCGGCCTGAGCACGGCGCAGCTCAAGCAGAGGCTTCACGATGGCGAATGAAGCGGCCTCTCTGTCACGCTTTGCCGCCGTGGGCGCCGGCCGCATGGGGCGCGGCATTGCCATCGCGTTCGCCTATGCCGGCCATCGCATCTCGCTGATCGACCTGCGCCCGCGCGGCGACGAAGCATGGCAGCGCCTGCGCGACGAAGCGAAGGCGGAGATCGAGGCCAGCCTCTCGGGCCTCGCCCAACTGGGCGTGATAGACGCATCGCAGGTCGGGCCCATCGCAGCGCGCGTGGAGCTCGTCGACGCAGCGGCCGCGCCGCGAGCGCTGGCCGCCGCCGAACTCGTGTTCGAAGGCGTTCCCGAAACCATGGAAGCCAAGCGCGAAGCCTTCGAGCACATCAACCGCCACTGCCGCGACGACGCGATCCTGACCTCGACCACCAGCAGCATCCTCGTGACGCAACTCGCGTCGCTCGTGCGGCTACCGGAGCGCTTCCTCAACATGCACTGGCTCAACCCGGCCTATGTGATTCCGGTGGTCGAGCTGAGCTGCCACCCAGGCACCGATGCAGCGGTGCTCGCGCGCACCAAGGCGCTGATGGAAGAGATCGGCAAGCTGCCCGTGGTCTGCGGCGCCTCGCCGGGCTACATCGTGCCGCGGCTGCAGGCGCTGGTGATGAACGAGGCTGCGCGAATGATCGAGGAGGGCGCGGCCACCGCCGAGGAGATCGACAAGGCCACGCGCTACGGCCTGGGCCTGCGCTTCGCCGCGCTGGGCGTGGTCGAGTTCATCGATTTCGGCGGCTGCGACATCCTGCATCACGCGAGCCGCGAGATGTCGGCCTCGCTCGACGCCGGTCGATACACCGCGCCGGCCATCGTCGGGAAGATGGTCGAGCAGGGGCGGCTCGGACTCAAGAGCGGCAGCGGCTTCTACGACTACGAAGGCCGCGACGTCGCAGCCTATCGGCGCGACGTGCTCTCGCGCACGCTCGGCGAACTGCGGCACGCCGGCCTGTGGCGCGCGCCTGCCGACCGGACCCTGTCATGAGCATCCGCCGTGCCTTCGCCGACCTGTCGGTGGGGCAGGTGCACTACGCGACCTGCGGCGATCCTGCATCGCCAGCGGTGTTGCTGCTGCACCAGTCGCCGCGCAGCTGGACCGAATATCGCGCGGTGCTTCCGCTGATCGGCGCGCATCGCCGGGCCATCGCGATGGACACGGCGGGCTTCGGCGACTCAGCCGATGGCGGCGTGCCGGCGAGCATCGAGCAGTGGGCGAGCGTGGCTCGCGAGCTGCTCGACGCGCTGAACATCACGCAGGTCGACGTGGTCGGGCATCACACAGGCGGCGTCGTCGCGGTCGAACTCGCGGCTGCGTTTCCGGAGCGCGTTCGCAGCCTGGTGCTGTCGTCCACGCCGTACACGGACGAGCCCTTCCGGAAGGCACGGGCTCAGCGTCCGCCGATCGACGAGGTCGCACCGAGCGAAGACGGCACTCACCTCGCCGCGCTGTGGCAGAAGCGGCAGGGCTTCTATCCACCAGGACGCCCCGATCTGCTCGAAGCCTTCGTGCTCGATGCATTGAAGGTCGAGCGCGTGGAGGAGGGGCACCGCGCCGTGGCGTCGTACCGCATGGAAGAGCGTATCGGCCGCGTCGTCCAGCCTGTGCTGATCGTGCGCGCTACCGAAGACCCGTTCGCCTCACCGCATGTGGCGGAGCTGCAGCATCACCTACCGCAGGCGCGCATCGTCGACATCGAGGGCGGCATGGTTCCTCTGCCCGACCAGATGCCCGAAGCCTTCGCGAGCGTGGTGCTCGACTTTCTGGAGGCGCTGCCTTGAAGGCCGTGCGCATTCATGGCTTCGATGCGACGCCCGTGCTGGAGGAGGTCGTCGATCCGACGCCTCGCCCTGGCCGCACCATCGTGCGCATGGAGGCCGCGACGGTCGGCCACATCGATCGCACCGTGTGGCGCGGGAACTTCCTGCGCCACCCGCCGCTGCCCTATACGCCGGGCGTGGAGGCTGCGGGTGTCGTCATCGAAAGCGGCCGCTACGAGGCCGGACAGCGCGTGTGGCTGCGCGGCAGCGGCCTCGGCACGCTCTTCGACGGCACCTGGTGCGAATTGATCGACGCCCCCGACGAAGCGCTGGGCCTGCTCCCG
The DNA here is from genome assembly GCF_003965815.1 of Variovorax gossypii. Classification (GTDB taxonomy): domain Bacteria; phylum Pseudomonadota; class Gammaproteobacteria; order Burkholderiales; family Burkholderiaceae_C; genus Variovorax; species Variovorax gossypii. The sequence goes on from NZ_RXOE01000002.1 coordinate 1,220,197, forward strand.
GATGCGGTGCCGATGACGCTCGGCGCTGCGTTCTTCTCGCCCACGACCTCCGCATGGGTGGCGTTGCACGAAGTCGCGAAGCTGCGGGCCGGCGAGCAGGTTCTTGTGACGGGTGCGAGCGGCGCTGTCGGCTCGCTCGTGATGCAGCTTGCACGCGATGCCGGTTGCGTGGCGACGGCTGTGGTGCCGGGCGAACCTTCTCCTGCGGTCGCCAGTGCCGACCTGTTGATCGACACGGTCGGCGCAGAGGTGCTTGCCGGAACGCTGCCTTCGGTGCGACCCGGCGGCCGCGCGGTGCTGATCGGCTACACCGCCGGCCCCACGCTCTCGCTCGACATCGCGCACTTTCTTCAGCGCGACGTGGCGTTGCTGCCTCTGAACATGTTCCGGCGGGAAGCAGAGGGCCGTGCCGCGGCACCCGAGTTGCTGGCGAGGCTGGCCGACGGCCGCCTGCATCTGGAGGTGCGTCCGTTCGCGCTCGCGGATGCCGCTGCCGCGCTCGACTGGATCGCGCAGCGCGGCCATCGCGGCCGCGCCGTTCTCGTGCCCCGCCTCTGAGCGACGGAGCCGGAGAGGTTCACTCTTCTTCCGGTTCGTCGCCCGGCACGCGCACGTGCAGGTCGATCATCTGCCGCAGCGTCTGCTTGAGCTCTTCCGCGCGTCGCAGCCCGAAGGGTTCGAGCACGCGCCGCTCGTGTTCGCGCGCCAGCTCCATCAGGTGCTCGACAGCCTTCAGGCCCTTGCGCGTGATGCGCACCAGCGTGATGCGGCGATCACTCTCGTGGGGCAGGCGCTCGACCTGTCCTCGTGCTTCCATGCGATCCAGCAGCCGCGTCACCGTGGGCTGCTTGGTCACTGTCACCTGCGCGAGCTGGCCGATGCTGATCGGCTCGCTGCCGGCGAGCGATGCCATCACGCGCCACTCCGACACGGAGAAGCCCTGCTGGCGCGCCACTTCGTGGAACTCCGAGGAGATCAGCTGGCTGGCCTGCGCCAGCAGCGCTGGCAGGTAGTCATCGACGAAGCGATGCGATTCGACGGGTTGATCAGCCATGAAGGCACCTCACAGTCGCCACGGGCACGCTGCTTGCATGTCTAGGGTAATTCATGATTGTGGATACATTCATTTGTCAACATTATAGAAAGCACGATGCAACTCCCAAGTCGCATCGTCCCACGACAGACAACAAGGACCCAGATGGCAGAGCGTTCATTCGTTGAAGAAGTCAAGAAACTGCGGCTTTCTGGTGGGGAAGTCTTCCGCGGCGAGGGCATTCTGGCGGTCACCAAGGCCCTTCTGGAGTCGGGAGTTTCCTACGTGGCGGGCTACCAGGGCGCGCCCATCTCGCACCTGATGGACGTGCTGGCCGATGCGCAGGACATCCTCTCCGAGCAGGGTATCCGCTTCGAGAACAGCGCGAGCGAAGCCACTGCTGCCGCCACGCTCGCAGCCTCCGTCAACTACCCGCTGCGCGGCGCCGTCACCTTCAAGGCCACCGTGGGCACCAACGTGGCTTCCGACGCACTGGCCAACCTGGCGTCGGGCGGCGTGACCGGCGGCGCTCTCATCATCGTGGGCGAAGACTACGGCGAAGGCTCCTCGATCATGCAGGAGCGCAGCCACGCCTTCGCGATGAAGTCGCAGATCTGGCTGCTCGATCCGCGCCCCAACCTGCCCAGCATCGTCGATGCGGTGAAGCAGGGCTTCGATCTCTCCGAAGCCAGCAACACGCCGGTGATGCTGCAGCTGCGCATCCGCGCCTGCCACGTGCATGGCCACTTCGTCGCGGGCGACAACAAGCGCGCGAAGTTCACGCTGAAAGATGCGCTCGAGAACCCGCAGCGCGACGTCGGCCGCATCGTGCTGCCGCCTGCGAGCTTCGTGCACGAGCAGGAGAAGGTGAAGGACCGCTGGCCCGCAGCCGTGCGTTTCATCGAGGAGCGCAAGCTCAACGAGTTCTTCTCTGAAGACGCCGATGACATCGGCATCATCGTGCAGGGCGGCAGCTACAACACCCTGATGCGCGCGCTGGAGCGCCTCGAGCTGGCCGACGTCTACGGCAACACCAAGGTGCCGCTGTACGTGATGAACGTGGCCTACCCCGTCATCGAGAGCGAGGTGATCCGCTTCTGCGAAGGCAAGCGCGCCGTGCTGGTGGTGGAAGAGGGGCAGCCCAATTTCGTCGAGCAGAACCTCGCGACCATCCTGCGCCAGGCCGGCTCCGCAACCGTGCTGCATGGCAAGGACACGCTGCCGGTGGCCGGCGAGTACACCGCCGCCGAACTGCTCAAGGGCGCACGCAGCTTCTGCGAGCGCTATGAACGCATAGCACCCTTGCCGGTGCCCGCGCCCGTGCGCAAGGTGATTCCGCTGATCGAGGTCGCCGAACCCGCAGTGCCCTCCACGTCATTGGGCGAAGTCGTTCACGCACGCCCGCCGGGCTTCTGCACCGGCTGCCCCGAGCGTCCCATCTTCAGCGCGATGAAGCTGGTCGAGCGCGAACTCGGCCCGCACCACGTGAGCGCCGACATCGGCTGCCACCTGTTCTCCATCCTGCCGCCCTTCAACATCGGCAACACCACCATGGGCTACGGCCTGGGCGGTGCGGGTGCCGCGGCGCTCAACGCGCCTGCAGGCAAGCGCGCGATCTCGATGATGGGCGACGGAGGCTTCTGGCACAACGGCCTGACCAGCGGCGTTGCCAACGCGGTCTTCAACAAGAGCGACAACCTCACCATCGTCGTCGACAACAACTACACCTCGGCCACCGGCGGGCAGGACATCCTCTCGTCGAATGCCGTCAACAAGACGCGCAGCACCGGCCACGAGATCGAGAGCGCGGTGCGCGGCGTGGGCGTCAAATGGGTGAAGACGCTGCGCCGCACCTACGACATCGCCGGCATGCGCGATGCACTCAAGGAAGCGCTGATCACCAGGGAGAAGGGCCCGAAGGTCCTGATCGCCCAGTCGGAGTGCATGCTCAACAAGCAGCGCCGCGAGAAACCGCTGGTGCGCAAGGCGATTGCCGACGGCAAGCGCATGGTGCGCGAGAAGTTCGGTGTCGACTCGGACACCTGCACCGGCGACCACTCCTGCATCCGCCTTTCGGGCTGCCCCTCGCTGTCGATCAAGCCCAACCCCGATCCGCTGCGCACCGACCCCGTCGCGACCGTGCTCGACAGCTGCGTGGGCTGCGGCGTGTGTGGCGAGGTCTCGCACGCCGCGGTGCTGTGCCCTTCGTTCTACAAGGCGCAGATCGTGAGCAACCCCAGCCGCTGGGACCAGCTGCGCGATCGCGTACGCGCGGCCGTCATCGGCTGGCTGCAGCGAGGCGAGGCACGCCGCCGTGAAGCCTATGCCTTCTGAAGCGATGACGAACACCAAGGCCCAACCGATCAAGATCGCGATCCTCGCCATGGGCGGGGAGGGCGGTGGCGTGCTCGCCGACTGGATCGTCGACATGGGCGAGGCCAACGGCTACGTCGCCCAGACCACTTCCGTGCCGGGCGTGGCCCAGCGCACCGGCGCGACCATCTACTACGTCGAGCTGTATCCCGTGGCGCAGGCCGACGCCGATGGCGGCACGCCGGTGCTGGCGCTGATGCCGCTGCCGGGCGACGTCGACGTTGTGCTCGCGTCGGAGCTTATGGAAGCGGGCCGTGCCGTGCAGCGCGGCCTCGTCACGCGCGAGCGCACTACGCTGATCGCCTCCACGCACCGCGTGTTCTCCATCGCGGAGAAAAGCGCGATGGGCGACGGCCGCGTCGACAGCGACCAGCTTCTCGCACACACCGCGAATGCGGCCAAGCGATTCATCCGCTTCGACATGGCGCAGGCCGCCGAGGCATCGGGCAGCGTGATCAGCGCCGTGCTCTTCGGCGCCCTGGCCGGCTCGGGCGTGCTGCCGTTCAGCCGCACACAGTTCGAGGCGACCATCGAGCGCGGCGGCGTGGGCGTGAAGCCCAGTCTCAAGGCCTTCGGAGCCGCTTTCACCCGCGCACAGGATGCCGGCGGCGATGAGCCCGCGAAAGAAGCGCCGGCTGCCGCCCAGGCTCCGCAGCCGCGCCACCCGGCCGTGCGCGCACTGGTCGAACGCGTGCAGCGCGACTTTCCTTTGCCCGCACAAGACCTGCTGCTCGAAGGCGTGCGCCGTCTCATCGACTACCAGGACCCTGCCTACGCCGGCCTCTACCTCGATCGCATGGCTGCGGTCGCAGCGCTGCCGGGCAGCGAAGACCATCGCCTGCTTCGCGAGACCGCGCGCCACCTCGCGCTCTGGATGTCCTACGAGGACACCGCCCGCGTCGCGGCCCTGAAGACCCGCGCCACCCGCTTCGAGCGCGTGCGCGGCGAGGCTCGCGTGCAGCCGGGCCAGGTGCTCGCCATCAACGAGTACATGCACCCGCGCCTGCAGGAAATCTGCGAGACCCTGCCCGGCGGCATCGGCCGCTGGCTGATGAACTCGACGCTGCCCAGGAAGATCGTCGAGCGCTTCACGCAGCATGGCCGCGTGATCCAGACCAGCTCCCTGCGCGGCTATCTCATGCTGCGCGCCGTGGCGGCATGCAGGCGCTGGCGCCTGTCGACCATGCGCTATGCCGAGGAGAACCGCCGCATCGAGGAATGGCTGCAACGCATCGCCGCCACCGCGCAGCGCAATCCCGAGCTCGCCGTGGAGCTTGCCCAGTGCCAGCGCCTCGTCAAGGGCTACAGCGATACGCACGAACGCGGCATCCGCAACTACGACACCGTGATGCGCGCCTTCGAGCGCGCGGGCGAGAGGCTCGCACCGGCCACGCTGCGCGAGCTGCGCGATGCAGCGCTTGCCGACGAGCACGGCCACAAGCTGCAGGCCGCGCTGGCGCAGCATGCACTGGCCTGAAGAGACGAGACGAAGATGACCGCTCCCACCGCCACCCTCTCGCTGTGCGTCGCCGAGACGCAGGCCTTGAACCCGTTGATCCGCATGCTTCGCCTGCGCGCCGAGGACGGCCGCGCGCTGCCCGGCTTCGCGGCCGGTGCCCATATCCGTGTGCAGGTATCGCTCGCCGATGGCAAGACCGACTGGCGCCACTACTCGCTCATCAACTTCGACAGCGCGCGCAACGCAACCAACGCACCGACCGAATACGTGATCGCGGTGCGCAAGGAGGCTGAAGGCCGTGGCGGCTCGCGCTTCATGCACGAAGGGCTGAAGGAGGGCGACACCATCGCCATCGAGCCGCCGAAGAACGACTTTCCGCTGCACACCGGCCCGGGCGGCACGGTGCTCGTGGCGGGCGGCATCGGAGTGACGCCGCTGGCCACTATGGCCGCGCGCCGCCGTGCCGAAGGCGCGGCCGTGCGGATGCACTACGCCGGCCGCAGCCGCGAGCTGATGGCCTTCCTGCCCGAACTGCAGGCGTTGCTGGGCGACGACCTGCGCGTGCATGCCGACGCCGAGGCCGGCGCGCCGCTGAACATCGACGCGCTGCTCGACAGCATTCCCGCCGGTGACCGCCTGTATGTCTGCGGCCCCAAGGTCATGCTCGACGCGGTGCTCGAGCGCACGCAGGCGCGCGGCTGGGAACACGACCGCGTGCACTTCGAGCTCTTCACCGAGCCTGTCGCGGAAGAGGGCGACCAGCCCTTCGAGGTCGAGCTTGCCCAGTCGGGCCAGCGCTTCACCGTGCCGGCGGACCAGAGCATCCTCGACTGCCTCATCGAGCACGGCTGCGACCCGATGTTCGACTGCAAGCGCGGCGAATGCGGCGTGTGCGCCGTGCCCGTGCTCGAAGGCGAGATCGACCACCGCGACTACGTGCTCACCGCCCGCGAGAAGGCGCAAGGCAACGTCATGCAGATCTGCATCTCGCGCGCCAAGGGTGCGCGCCTGGTGCTGGACATCTGAAGCAAGGATGAAGCAAGGAGCCACGAGAACCATGACCTCCTACAGAGACAACCCCGAAGCCATCCGCGCACTGGTGCAGAACGACCGCGTGCACCGCGACCTCTACACCAGCCAGGAGCTCTTCGAGCTGGAGCAGCAACACTTCTTTGCCAACACCTGGAACTACGTCGGCCACGAGAGCCAGCTGCCCAGGCCGGGCGACTGGATCAGCAACGAGATCGCCGGCCGCCCGCTGATCGTCGTGCGCCACTCCGACGGCAGCGTGCGCGCGATGATGAACCGCTGCGCCCACAAGGGCTCGCGCCTCGTCAACGGGCCCTGCGGCAACACCGGCAAGTTCTTTCGCTGCCCGTACCACGCCTGGACCTTCAAGACCGACGGCGCGCCGCTGGCGATTCCGCTGAAGACCGGCTACGAGAACACCCAGCTGCACGAATGCGAGTCGGGCAAGGGCCTGACCACCGTGAAGCACGTGCGCAGCCATCGCGGCTTCATCTTCGTGAAGATCAACGATGCCGGGCCTGACTTCGACGAGTACTTCGGCGACTCGCTGAGCTCCATCGACAACATGGCCGACCGCTCGCCCGAAGGCGAACTGGAAATCGCCGGCGGTTGCCTGCGCTTCATGCACCAGTGCAACTGGAAGATGTTCGTCGAGAACCTCAACGACACCATGCACCCGATGGTGGCGCACGAGTCCTCGGCCGGCACCGCCAAGCGCATGTGGGCCGACAAGCCCGAGAGCGAGCCCAAGCCCATGGCCGTGGAGCAGTTCGTGCCCTTCATGTCCGACTACAAGTTCTTCGAGGACATGGGCATCCGCACCTACGACAACGGCCACAGCTTTACGGGCGTGCATTTCAGCATCCACAGCAAGTACAAGGCGATCCCCGAGTACGACAACGCCATGAAGGCTCGCTACGGCGAGGAGAAAACCGCGCAGATCCTTGGCATGGCACGGCACAACACCGTGTACTACCCGAACCTCACGATCAAGGGCGCGATCCAGGCGATCCGCGTGGTCAAGCCGATCTCGGCCGACAGGACGCTGATCGAGAGCTGGACATTCCGCCTGAAGGGCGCACCGCCCGAGCTGCTGCAGCGCACCGCCATGTACAACCGCCTCATCAACTCGCCGTTCTCGGTGGTGGGCCACGACGACCTGCAGGCCTATCGCGGCATGCAGGCCGGCCTGCATGCCAGCGGCAACGAGTGGGTGAGCCTGCACCGCGACTACGACCCCGCCGAACTCCAGGGCGGCGAGATCACCACCGGCGGCACCAACGAGCTGCCGATGCGCAACCAGTACCGCAGCTGGGTGCAACGCATGACGGAGACGATGTGATGGCCGGCACCGCACCAGAAGTCACCCGCCAGGACCTGATCGACTTCGTCGTGAACGAGGCGCACCTGCTCGACACGCGCCGCTACGAGGAGTGGAATGCGCTCTTCACCGACGACGCCTTCTACTGGGTGCCGCTGATCCCCGACCAGGAAGACGGCCTCAACCACACCTCGCACCTCTACGAGGACAAGCTGCTGCGCGACCTGCGCATCGAGCGCCTGAAGAGTCCGCGTGCCTTCTCGCAGCAGCCGCCGAGCCGCTGCCACCACCTGCTGCAGGTGCCGGTGGTCGAGGAGTTCGACCCGGAAGCCAACCGCTACGTGGTGCGTACCTCGTTCCACTACACGGAGTCGCAGGGCGACGAGCTGCAGTTCTATGTCGGCACCTTCTTCCATCACCTCACGGTGCAGGACGGCGCGCTGCGCATGACGCTCAAGCGCGTCAACCTGCTCAACTGCGACGCGGCCCTGCCGGCCGTGCAGCTCTTCATCTGACGGGGACGCGATGTCACGAGCCACCGTCCATCAAGTCTTCGCGGCCACCGCAGCGCGTACGCCGCAGGCCGAGTTCCTGTTCACCGAGTCGGTGACCGCTGCCGCCTATGGCATCGAGGCGGGCGCCATTCGCTGGGGCGAGGCCGCGACGCAGATAGAAAGCTTGCGCACGGCCTACGCCCAAGCGGGCTACGGCCATGGCCACCGCGTCGGCCTGCTGCTGGAGAACCGGCCCGCCTTTATCTTCCACTGGCTCGCGCTGAACGCGTTGGGCGTGAGCGTGGTGCCGATCAATGCCGAGATGCGCTCGGCCGAGCTGGTCTATTTGATTGGTCACAGCGAAATCGGCCTGGCCGTGACGCTGCCCGAGCGCGCGGCCGACCTGCGCGCCGCGGCGGCACAGGCCGGCATCGCCTTCGAGACGATGGGCCCCGACGATGCCGTCCCCCCCGCGAAGACCGCGGCGCCGCGCGCCCACGAGCCAGTCGGTGTCGACACCGAATGCGGCCTGCTCTACACCTCCGGCACCACCGGCCGCCCCAAGGGCTGCATCCTGAGCAATGCCTACTTCCTGCGCGCGGGTGAGTGGTATGCGGCGCTCGACGGCGTGTGCAGCATCCGGCCCGACAAGGAGCGCGTCATCACGCCGCTGCCGCTCAACCACATGAACGCGATGGCCTTCTCCACCATGGTGGTGCTGGTCGCGGGCGGCTGCCTGGTGCAGCTCGATCGCTTCCATCCAAAGACCTGGCTGGCGAGCGCGAAGGAGAGCGGCGCGACCATCGTTCATTACCTGGGCGTGATGCCGGCCATGCTGCTGTCTGCGCCTGCATCGGCGGCCGACCGCGACCACGCCATCCGCTGGGGCTTCGGCGCCGGTGTGGACCGCAAGAACCACGCGCCCTTCGAGGAGCGCTTCGGCTTCCCGCTGGTCGAGGCCTGGGCAATGACCGAGACCGGCGCGGCCGCCTGCATCATGGCCAACCGCGAGCCGCGCCTCGTGGGTACCAGCTGCTTTGGACGGCAAGAGAGCTTCGTCGAGATCCGCCTCGTGGGCGACGACGGCAGCGAGGTCGGTGTCGACGCTCCGGGCGAACTGCTGGTGCGTTCGGCAGGCCTCGACCCGCGGCGCCATTTCTTCTCCGGCTACCTGAAGGACGAGGAAGCTACGCGCGAAGCCTGGGCCGACGGCTGGTTCCACACCGGCGACCTGGTGCGCCGCGATGCGCAGGGCAATTTCTTCTTCGTCGACCGCAAGAAGAACGTGATCCGCCGCAGCGGCGAGAACATCTCCGCCGTCGAGGTCGAGAGCGTGCTCAACCAGCATCCGGCCGTGAAGACTTCGGCCGTGGCTGCCACGCCCGACGAGGTGCGCGGCGACGAGGTGCTGGCCTGCATCGTGATGCGCGAAGGCGTCGATGCCTCGAAGCCGGAGCAGACTGCGGCCAGCATCGTCGAGCACGCGCTGGCCCAGCTCGCCTACTACAAGGCGCCCGGCTACGTGGCCTTCGTCGATGCGCTGCCGCTCACGCCCTCGCAGAAGATCCAGCGCGGGCAACTGCGCGAGATGGCGCAATCGCTGCCCGGTCAGGCCCGTTGCATCGACACCCGCTCGATGAAGAAGAGGCAGGCATGACGGCGAAGCGGCTTTCCTATGAAGGCGTCGCGGTCGCGGTGCCCGTGACCGTGCCCTATGTGCGCTACTCCACGCGCACCGCGCACTGGTTCATCGGCCAGGCCATCGAGGCGCTGGTGAAAGCCAGCGGCGTGGCCAAGGAAGAGATCGACGGCCTTTGCCTCAGCAGCTTCTCGCTCGCGCCCGATACGGCCGTGGGCGTCACGCAGCACCTGGGCCTGTCGCCGCGCTGGCTCGACCACGTGCCCACCGGCGGTGCCTCCGGCGTGATGTGCCTGCGCCGCGCCGCGCGGGCAGTGCAGGCGGGCGACGCGGACATCGTCGCTTGCGTGGGCGCCGACACCAACCACGTCGACTCCTTCCGCCAGACGCTCGGCAGCTTCAGCAACTTCGCTCGCGACGCGAGCTACCCGTACGGTTCGGGCGGGCCGAACTCGATCTTCGCGTTCATCACCGCCAACTACATGCGCACCTACGGCGCGAAGCGCGAGGACTTCGGCCGCATCTGCGTGGACCAGCGCACCAACGCGCTGGGCAACCCCAATGCGATGTTCAAGAAGGCGCTGACCCTCGACGAGTACATGGCCGCACGACCCATCTCCGATCCGATTCATCTCTTCGATTGCGTGATGCCCTGCGCCGGCGCCGACGCGTTCCTCGTGATGAGCGAGGAACGCGCGCGCGACCTGGGCCTTGCGCATGTCGTGATCCGCGGTGCCATCGAGCGCCACAACGCCTACGCCGAAGACCCGGTGATGGTGCAGGGCGGCTGGCGCAAGGACCGCGACGACCTCTACGCACAGGCCGGCATCCAGCCCGCGGAGCTCGACTTCGTGCAGACCTACGACGACTACCCCGTCATCGTGATGATGCAGTTCGAGGACCTGGGCTTCTGCGAGAAAGGCGAAGGCCCGGCCTTCGTTCAGGCCAACACCATGACCTTCGACGGCAGCTTTCCGAACAACACCAGCGGCGGCCAGCTCTCGGCCGGGCAGGCGGGTGCCGCGGGCGGCTTCCTCGGCATGGTCGAGGCGATCAGGCAACTCACCGACCAGGCCGGACAACGTGCCGTGCCGAATGCCCAGTCGGGCCTCGTCGCCGGCTTCGGCATGGTGACCTACGACCGCTGCCTGTGCACAGGCGCGGTGATCCTGGGGAGACCGGAATGATGAGCCCCCACGTTTGCCGCTTCGCGGCTGCACTTCCCCCCGAGGGGGCCGCGCGCCTGCCTTGGGGCGGCCCGGCGGAGGCGCCATGACGATGCCCCTGATGCGCCCCCCGCGCAAGAACCCGGTGCTGCGCACCCGGCAGATGAACCTGCCGCCCGGCGCGCGCGGCCGCGTGGCGCTCGGCCTTACGGCTGCCGCAGCCGAAGGCCGCTTCGAACTCCAGACCTGCGACGACTGCGGCACGGTGCAGTACCCGCCGCGAGAGGTCTGCCACAAGTGCCTCTCGGCCGCGCTGCGCTGGCGCGAGCAGAGCGGCGAGGGCGAGCTGCTCGGCAGCACCACGCTGCATCACAGCAACGACCTGTTCTTCCGCGAGCGGTTGCCCTGGCGGCTGGGCCTGGTGCACCTGGATGCCGGCCCCACGCTCATGGTCCACCTGCACGGCGAGGTTGGCGACGCGCCGCAGAGAGTGCGCGTGGGCGCACGGCTCGACCGCGCGGGCCAGGCCGTTCTCATTGGTTTTCCGAACGAAGGGAGTCCCCACATGGCCGACGACAAGATGCTGCGCGAGATGACCAGCGACCCCAAGTTCCGCAAGGTGCTGGTGACCGACGGCAAGACCGAGACCGGACAGGCCATCGTGCGTGCGCTGGTGAAGGCCGGTGCCGACATCGTCTGGGTCGGCCACGCCGAGCCCTGGAAAAAGATGGGCGACGGGCTTGACGACATCTCGGCGCTGCCGCAGGTCACGCTGGTGCCGCTGGATTTGACCAACGGCCGCCAGGTGACGGAGCTTGCCGGCTCCATCGGCGGCAAGGTCGACATCGTCATCAACAACGCGGAGGTGCACCGCACCTTCGGCATCGGCGCACGGCGCGGCACGGACGTGGCCAAGGCCGAGATGGACATCAACTACTTCGGGCTTCTGCGTCTCGCGCAGGAGTTCGGGCCTGCGCTGAAAGGCCGCTCGGCCGATGGCGTGACGGGCGCGACGGCCTGGGTCAACCTGCTGTCTATCTACGCACTGAGCAACTTTCCGCCGCACGGCACCTTCAGCGCATCGAAGGCGGCGGCGCACTCGCTCGCGCAATGCCTGCGCGCCGAGATGCGGCCGGCCGGCATCCGCGTGATCAACGTGTTCCCCGGGCCCATCGACGACGAATGGAACCAGCACACGCCGCCGCCCAAGCTCGCCCCCACCGCGCTGGCCAACGCCATCGTGAAGGCGCTGCGCGACGGCGTGGAGGACGTGTACCCGGGCGACGTGGCGCAGGAGTGGCTGGAGCGCTGGCGCGACAACCCCAAGGTGCTCGAGCGCGAGCTGGCTGCAGGCGGCTGAGACAGGAGCCACAAGAATGACCACCACGACCGAACTGATGTCCACCGCCGAGATCCTCGGCGGCCTGGTGACCGCCATGGCCAGCGGCCGCATCCGCGTGATCGACCTCACGCAGACGCTGACGCCAGAGTTCCCGCAGATCGCGCTGCCGCCCGAGATGGGCCAGTGCTGGCCCTTCCGCATCGAGGAAGTGTCGAAGTACGACGAGCGCGGCCCCGGCTGGTACTGGAACAACTTCTCCTGCGGGGAGCACACCGGCACGCACTTCGACGCGCCGATCCACTGGATCTCGGGCCGCGACCTGCCGAACAACTCGGTCGACACCATTCCCGTGCAGCACTTCGTGGCGCCGGCCTGCGTGATCGACTGCTCGCCGCAGGTGAAGGACGACCCCGACTACCTGCTGACCCTCGAGGACATCGAGGCCTACGAGGCTGCGCACGGCCGCATCCCGAAGGGCGCGTGGGTGCTGATGCGCACCGACTGGTCGAAACGCACCGACCCCGAGGCCTACCAGAACTTCGACGAGACGGGCCAGCACACGCCGGGCCCGAGCACCGCGGCCGTGCGCTTCCTGGTCGAGCAGCGCGACGTGCTGGGCTTCGGCTCGGAGGCCATCGGCACCGATGCCGGACAAGGCTATCACCTGCGCCCGCCGTACCCCTGCCACTACTACATGCACGGCGCGGGCCGCTACGGGCTGCAGTGCTTGAGCAACCTCGACCTGCTGCCGCCTTCGGGCGCGGTGCTGATCTGCCCGCCGCTGAAGATCGAGAAGGGCAGCGGCAGTCCTCTGCGTGTGCTGGCGCTGGTGGGAGCCTCGGCATGAGCTTTTGCACCCGCATCGGTTTTGGCTCCTTCTCCCGCTTGCGGGAGAAGGCGGGGGATGAGGGCCCTGCGTCTTGCGCACACCCTCACCCCAGCCCTCTCCCGCACGCGGGAGAGGGAGCAAGACAGGGAGATCGCGCATGAGCAACATAGCCCCCAAGGTCGCAGCCGTCACCGGCGGCAGCGCCGGCATCGGCAAGGCCATCTGCGAAGACCTGCTCGCGCAGGGTTACGAGGTGGTGTCGCTCGCGCGCCGCAAGGCGGAGATCGACCACCCGAAGCTGCACAGCATCGAGGTCGACCTGAGCGACCGCGCCGCCACGGGCGAGGCGGTGCGCGAGCTGGTCGAGCGCTTCTCGCCCACCACCATCGTCCACAACGCCGGCGTGATTCGCGCCGCGCTGCTGCCCGATGTGAAGCTCGACGATCTCGACGCGCTGGTCGACCTGCACCTGGGCTGTGCGATCCAGCTCGTGCAAGGTGCATTGCCCGCGATGCGTGCGCAGCGCTTCGGCCGCGTGGTGCTGCTGTCGTCGCGCGCCGCGCTGGGCCTGGCCACACGCACCAGCTACTCGGCCACCAAGGCCGGCATGCTGGGCATGGCGCGCACCTGGGCGCTGGAGCTCGCGGCCGAGGGCATCACGGTGAACGTGGTGGCGCCGGGGCCCATCCGTACCGACATGTTCTACGACGTGGTCGAGGCCGGCAGCGAGAAGGAACGCGCTCTCGCCGCCTCGGTGCCCGTCAAGCGCCTGGGCGAATCGGCCGACGTGGCACGCGCCGTGCGTTTCTTCGCCGATGCCGACAACAGCTTCGTCACCGGCCAGGTGCTGTATGTGTGCGGCGGCACCAGCGTCGGAAGCCTCGCCCTCTGAGTTCGCAGTTTTTCTCACGTCCAACCAAAACCACCTCTGGAGCATCGCCATGAAAGTCATGAACCGAATTCGCACACTCGCGGCCGTGGCCGTGGGCCTCGGCGCGCTGAGCGCCGCGGGCGCGTGGGCCGCCGATCTCAAGGTCGGCTTCATCACTTCGATGTCAGGGCCGGTGTCGTCGCTCGGCATTCCCTACGACAAGGGCATGAAGGCGGCCGTGGCCTACAAGTCGGAGGTCGGTGGCCGCAAGGTGCAGGTGATCCAGCTCGACGATGCGTCCGATCCGTCCACGGCCGCGCGCAACGCGCGCAAGCTGATCGAGGACGACAAGGTCGACGTCATCATCGGCACGGCCGGCGCGCCGGGTTCGCTGGCCATCGCCGGCGTGGCGCGCGAGACGAAGACACCGCTGATCTCCATCGCCAACGCCGACCTGCCCGGCGATGACGGCGCATGGATGGTGACGCTGCCGCAGCCCGCGCCGCTGATGATGGGCGCGATGGTCGAGAAGATGAAGCAGGCCGGCGTGAAGACGGTGGCCTACATCGGCTACTCCGACGCCTGGGGCGACCTGGTGTACGACGCGCTCATGAAGTCGGCGCCCGGCGCCGGCATCAAGGTGGTGAGCAACGAGCGCTATGCGCGCAGCGATTCGTCGGTGGCCGGCCAGGTGCTGAAGATCGTGGCGCTGCGCCCCGACGCGGTGATCACCGGTGCCTCGGGCACGCCGGGCGCGCTGCCGTACCTCGCGCTCACCGAGCGCGGCTACAAGGGAAAGATCTACGGCATGCACTCGCTGATCAACCCCGACTTCATCCGCGTCGGCGGTCCCTCGGTCGAAGGCCTGCTGGCGCCCACGGGCCCCGTGGTGGTGGCCGAGCAGCTGCCCGACAACAACCCGATGAAGAAGATCGCGATGGACTTCCGCGCCGCCTTCCAGAAGGCCAACGGCGCACCGCCCACCGACACCTTCTCGGCCTACAGCTTCGATGCGTGGCTGATCTATCTCGACGCCGCGCAGCGCGCGCTGGCCGGCAAGGCCGAGCCCGGCACGCCTCAGTTCCGCCTGGCGCTGCGCGATGCCATCGTCAGCACCAAGGAGCTGGTGGGCACGCACAGCGTCTACAACTTCAAGCCGACCGACCGCTATGGCTCGGACGACCGCTCGCGTGTCGTCGTGAGGCTCGACAAGGGCCAATGGAAGCTGGTTCCCTGAGGCGCCCCGACGTGAAAGCCCCAATGAAAAAGATCACCCGCATCCTCGCCGCCACTGCCGTCTCACTGGCCACGGCGCAGGCCATGGCCGCCGACCTGAAGATCGGCTTCATCAGCTCGCTCTCGGGGCCGGTGGCCGCGCTGGGTGTGCCGTACGAGAAGGGTATCCGCGCGGCCATCGCGGAGCGTCCGGAGATCGCCGGGCGCAAGGTGCAGCTGATCGTGCTCGACGACGCATCCGATCCCACCACCGCCGGCCGCAACGCGCGCAAGCTGGTGACCGAGGACAAGGTCGACGTGCTCATCGGCACCTCGGGCGTGCCGGGCGCGATGGCCATCGCCTCGGTGGCGCGCGAGCTCAACACGCCGCTGATCTCGCCCACGCCGGTGACGATTCCCGGCCCCGAGGGCGCGTGGACGGTGACGGTGTCGCAGCCCTTCCAGCTCATGGTGGCGGGCGTGGTCGATCGCATGAAGAAGTCGGGCGTGAAGACGGTGGCCTTCATCGGCTTCTCCGACGCGCTGGGCGACCTGGCCTACGACTCGCTGGTCAAGAGCGCAGACGCCGCCGGCATCAAGGTGGTGGCGAACGAGCGCTATGCGCGCAGCGATTCGTCGGTGGCCGGCCAGGTGCTGAAGATCGTCGCGGCCAGGCCCGACGCGGTGTTCGCCGGCAACTCGGGCACGCCGGGCGCACTGCCGTACATCGCGCTGGCCGACCGTGGCTACAAGGGAAAGATCTACGGCACGCACGGCCTCATCAACGCCGACTTCGTGCGCGTGGGCGGTGCTTCCATCGAAGGCCTGCAGGTGCCCAGCGGCCCGGTGCTGGTGGCCGACCAGCTGCCCGACACGAATCCGATCAAGAAGGTGTCGATGGGCTTTCGCAACGCCTACCAGAAGCTCAACGGCGCGGTGCCGACCGATGCCTTCTCGTCGTACACCTACGACGCGTACCTGCTGCTGGCCGACGCGGCCTCGCGCGCCAAGGGCGAGCCGGGCACGCCGGCCTACCGCACGGCGCTGCGAGATGCGATCGTGAGCACCAAGGAGCTGGTGGGCACGCACGGCGTCTACACCTTCAAGCCCGACGACCGCTATGGCTCCGACCAGCGCGGCGTGGTCATCGTGCAGATGACCAAGGGCCAGTGGAAATTGGTCCCGTAGCCCCGGACCGGCCACCGAGCACATTGCCATGACCACCTACCGCAACCGCCCCGATCTCGTCGCGGCGCTGGTGCAGGACGACCGGGTGCACCGCGACCTGTACCTCAGCGAGGAGCTCTTCGCGCTGGAGCAGGAGCACCTGTTCGCCGGCACCTGGGTCTTCCTGGGCCATGCGAGCCAGGTGCCGCAGGCCGGCGACTTCGTCACGCAGGAGATCGCGGGGCGGCCGCTGATCATGGTGCGCCAGCCCGACGGCGACGTGCACGTGCTCTACAACCGCTGCGCCCACAAGGGCACGCAACTGGTGACGGACGAGTGCGGCAACACCGGCCGCTTCTTCCGCTGCCCGTACCACGCATGGACCTACAAGCTCGACGGCGCGCCGCTCGGGCTGCCGCTGAAGAACGGCTACGAAGGCACGCAGCTCAAGGCCTGCGAGTCGGGGCAGGGGCTGTCGGTGGTCAGGAACGTGAAGGTGTACCGCGACTTCGTCTTCGTACGGCTGTCGGACACCGGCCCCTCGTTCGAGGACTACTTCGGCGAGGTGCTGGGCGCGCTCGACAACATGGTCGACCGCTCGCCCGAAGGCCGGCTCACGGTGGGCGGCGGTGTGCTGCGCAACATCGTCCACTGCAACTGGAAGATGTACCTGGAGAACATCAACGACACGGTGCACCCGATGTCCACGCACGAGTCGGCCACCAAGGCGGCCGAGGCGCTGTGGGAAGGCCATGCGCCTTCCGACCCGAAGCCGATGGCGATGGAGCAGATCCTGCCCTTCGGCTCGGGCTACGAATTCTTCGACAGGATGGGCGGGCGCGTGTTCGCCAACGGTCACAGCGTGCTGGGAGTGAACTTCAGCATCCATTCCAACTATGCGCAGCTGCCCGAATACGAGGCCGCGATGCGCGCCGCGCACGGCGAGGAGCGCGCAGCGGAGATCCTGCAACGCTCGCCGCAGAACTCGGTCTTCTTCCCGAGCCTGTCGATCAAGGGCTCGCCGCAGGCCATTCGCGTGATCCGCCCGCTGGCGGCCGACCGCACGCTGATCGAGGCCTGGAGCTTCCGCGCGGCCGGTGCGCCCGCGCTGCTCTTCGAGCGGGCCATGAGCTACAACCGGCTCGTGTTCTCGCCGATGTCGGTGGTCGCGCATGACGACGTGCACCTGTTCGAGAGCATCCAGCAGGGCCTGCGCGCCGGCGGCAACGAATGGGTGAGCCTGCATCGCAACTTCGATCCAGCCGAGAAGCAGCAGTCCACGATCACCACCAACGGCACCAACGAGTTGCTGATGCGCAACCAGTTCCGCGCCTGGGCCAAGGCCATGGCGGCGGGCATGGAGGCCACGGCATGACGGACCCGCGCGATTTCGTCGCCCACGAGGCGGCGCTGCTCGACGAGCGCCGCCTCGACGACTGGCTGGCCCTGTTCGCGGAAGACGGCCACTACTGGGTGCCGCTGCTCGGCGCGGCGCAGGCCGATCCGTTCTCGCACAACTCGCTGGCCTATGAAGACCGGCTGCTGCTGCAGCTGCGGGTGGATCGGTTGAAGAACCCGCGCGCGCATTCGCAACACCCCGCGAGCCACAGCCAGCACGTGCTGCAGCCCTCGCGCGTGGAGCGCGAGGAGGGCGACGAGGCCTGGCTGCGCACGCCGTTCCTCTACGTCGAGGCGCGCGGCGAAGGCCAGATCCTGCTGAGCGGCACGGCACGCCATCACCTCGTTCGCACATCCGCCGGCTGGCTGATCCGCGAGAAGCGCGTCGACCTGCTCAACGCGGGGCGTGCCCTGCCGGCCATCCAGTTGTTCATCTGAGTTACCCAACCACCTCTGTCCATTCCAACAATCCTCACCGGAGCTACGACATGAAGAGCCTGATGCAGACCTTGACGCGCGGCACCCTTGCCGCCGCGCTGACCGCCTGTGGCATTGCCAGCGCCATCGCCGCCGACCTGAAGGTCGGCCTGAGCGTGTCGCTGTCGGGGCCGAACTCCTCGCTGGGCGTGCCCTACGCCAAGGGCATGCAGGCCGCGCTGGCCTACAAGCCCGAAGTGAACGGCCGCAAGATCCAGCTGGTGGTGCTCGACGACGGCTCCGACCCCACCACGGCCGGGCGCAACGCGCGCAAGCTGATCGAGGAAGAGAAGGTGGACGTGCTCATGGGCACTTCGGGCGTGCCCGCCGCCATCGCGATGGCGCAGGTCGGCAAGGAGGCGAAGACGCCGATGATCGGCCTCACGCCCATCCTGCTCGACCCCAACGAGAACCCGTGGGTGATGACGGTGGCGCAGCCCACGCAGCTCATGATCGACGCGGTGGTCGAGCGCATGAAGCGCAACAACGTGAAGACCGTGGGCTACATCGGCTTCTCCGACGCCTGGGGCGACCTAGTGTACGAGGCGCTGACGAAGGCCGCGCCCGGCGCCGGCATCAAGGTGGTGAGCAACGAGCGCTACGCGCGCTCCGACGCGTCGGTGACGGGGCAGGTGCTGAAGATCGTGGCGCTGCGCCCCGATGCGGTGATGACCGGCGGTGCCGGCACGCCGGGCGCGCTGCCGTTCCTCGCGCTGCAGGAGCGCGGCTTCAAGGGCGGCGTGTACGGCCAGCACGGTCTCATCAATCCCGACTTCGTGCGCGTGGTCGGCGCGGCTGGTCAGAACGCGCTGATGCCCACCGGCCCGGTGATCGTGGCCGAGCAGCTGCCGGACGAGTACCCGACCAAGAAGATCGCGACCGATTTCCGCGCCGTGTTCCAGAAGGTCAACAACGCGCCGACCAGCGATGCCTTCTCGGCCTATTCCTTCGACGGCTGGCTGGTGTTCGCCGATGCCGCCTCGCGCGCGATGAAGAAGGCCGAGCCGGGCACGCCCGAGTTCCGCGTGGCGCTGCGCGACGCCATCTTCAGCACGAAGGAAGTGGTGGGCACGCACGGCGTCTACACCTTCAAGCCCGGCAGTCTCTACGGCGTGGACGAACGCGCCCGGGTGATCGTCAAGCTCGACAACGGCCAATGGAAGCTCGCACCTTGAACCTCATGCAATCGACTTTCCGGAGGGCCGCGCGATGACGTGGGACGTGGCCCTGATCCTGATCACCGACGGCCTGGCCAACGGTGCGATCTACCTGCTGGCCGGGCTCGGGCTGGTGCTGATCTTCTCCGTCACGCGGGTGGTGTTCGTGCCCTTCGGCGACATCGCGGCCTTCGCGGCGCTGTCGCTCGCGGCCTTCGAGACCGGTCGCGTGCCGCCGACCATCGGCATGGTCGCCACGCTGGCGGCCCTGGCGCTGGTCACCGAGATCGGCAGCCTGCTGCGGCGCGGCGAGGCCGCGCGCATTCCGAAGGCGGTGCTGACCTGGGGCGTGCTGCCCGCCATCCCGTGCGTGCTGGCCTGGCTGGCGGCGCGGCCCGGCGTGCCCGTGGCGGTGCACATCGCGGTGGCGGTGCTGCTGGTGGTGCCCATCGCACCGCTGCTCGCGCGAGTGGTGTTCCAGCCGATCGCGGATGCCTCGGTGCTGGTGCTGCTGATCGTGTCGCTGGCGCTGCACTTCCTGCTGTCGGGCCTGGGCCTGCTGTTCTTCGGGCCCGAGGGCTCGCGTACGACGCCGCTGACCAGCGCCGTCTTCACGCTGGGCGAGGGCTTCACCGTCAGCGGGCAGGTGGTGCTGATGGTGGGAGCGGCCATCGTGCTGAGCGGCCTGTTCTTCCTGGTGTTCGAGCGCACGGTGGCCGGCAAGGCGCTGCGCGCCACGGCGGTGAACCGGGTGGGCGCGCGGCTGGTCGGCATCCGGCCGGTGCGCACCGCGCTGCTGGCGTATGGCTGCGCCTCGCTGCTGGCGGGGCTGATCGGCGTGCTGATCGCACCGGTGACGACGATGTACTACGACTCGGGCTTCATCATCGGCCTGAAGGCCTTCGTGGCCGCAATCATCGGCGGCCTCGTGAGCTACCCGATGACGGCACTGGGTGCGCTCGCGGTCGGCGTGGTGGAGAGCTTCGCCTCGTTCTGGAGCGGCGCGCTGAAGGATGTCATCGTGTTCAGCCTGCTGATACCGGTGCTGATGCTGCGTTCCTTCATGGCCGCGCATGCCGAAGAGGAAGAAGAGGAGGTGGACCAATGAGCGCCGGCAACAGCAACAACAAGCGCAAGGTACTGGTCGCCGTGCTCGTCGTCGTGCTGGCGCTGGTGCCGGTGTTCGCGGGCAGCTTCACCGTCTCGCTGCTCAACGACATCGGAATCGGCGCGCTCGTGGCGCTGGGCCTCGTGCTGCTGACCGGCGTGGGTGGTGCCACCTCGTTCGGCCAGGCGGCCTTCGTGGGCATTGCTGCCTATGCGACCGCATGGCTCACCACCACGCAGGGCATGTCGCCCTGGGTGGGGCTGCTGTTCGCGCTGCTGCTCACGGGGCTGTCGGCACTGGCCATCGGCATGCTCACGCTGCGGCTGGGCGGGCACTTCCTGCCGCTGAGCACCATCGCCTGGGGGCTGTCGATCGCGATGCTGTTCGGCAACGTCGATGCGCTGGGCCGGCACACGGGCCTCTCGAACATTCCGCCGCTGCAGATCGCGGGCTGGTCGCTGGCCGATCCGCGCGCAATGTACTGCCTGATCTGGGTGGTGGTGGGGTTGGCCTGCCTGTTCAGCCACAACCTGCTGCAGTCGCGGCCGGGGCGCGCCATTCGCGGCCTGCGCGGCGGCGCGACGCTGCTGGCGAGCGTGGGGGCGGATGCGTACCGCGTGCGGCTCTCGCTGTTCGTTACGGCGGCCCTCCTCGCGGGGCTGGCGGGCTGGCTCTATGCGCACATGAACCGCTTCGTGAGCCCGTCGCCGTTCGACGTGCGCGCCAGCATCGAGTACCTGCTGATGGCCGTGGCCGGCGGGCTCGGCCAGCTGGCGGGCGCGCTGGTGGGCGCCGCGCTGGTGCTGGTGCTGAAGAACAGCCTGCAGGACGTGCTGCCCATGCTGACCCAACGCGCGGGCCAGCTGGAGGCGGTGGCCTTCGCGGCGCTCTTCATCCTGCTGCTGCACTTCGCTCGCGGCGGGGTGATGGGGCTGCTGCGCCGCTGGACGAACCGCCGCGGCGGCACGCGCGGGCCTTCGCGCCACGAGGGCCCGGCGGTCGAGCCGCTGCCGCACCGCACGCTGCCCGCTCGCGGCTCGCCGGTGCTGTCGGTGAACGGCGCGGTCAAGCGCTTCGGCGGGCTGGTGGCGGTGAACGACGTGAGCTTCGACGTGAAGGCCGGCGAGATCGTCGGCCTGATCGGGCCCAACGGCGCGGGCAAGTCGACCATGTTCAACCTGCTGACCTGCACTTTGCCCATGAGCGCGGGCAAGGTGCGCTTCCTCGACCACGACATCGCCGGCATGCCGCAGCGCGAGGTGGCGCGGCTGGGGCTGGCGCGCACCTTCCAGCACGTGAAGCTGCGGCCGCACATGAGCCTGCTCGACAACGTGGCGCTGGGCGCGCATTCGCGCACGCGCTCGGGCATCCTGAAGGCGGGGCTGCGGCTCGACCGCACGGAGGAGCAGCAGATCCTGCAGGAGGCGCAGCGCCAGCTCGACCGCATCGGCCTGGGCGACCGGGCGCACGAGCAGGCGGGCAGCCTGCCGCTGGGCACGCAGCGCATCCTCGAGATTGCGCGCGCGCTGGCCGCCGACCCGGTGCTGCTGGTGCTCGACGAGCCCGCCGCCGGCCTGCGGCGCAAGGAAAAGATGGCGCTCGGCGACCTGCTGCGCAAGCTGCGCGAGGAGGGCGTGACCATCCTCATCGTCGAGCACGACATGGACTTCGTGATGAAACTGGTG
The DNA here is from genome assembly GCF_003965815.1 of Variovorax gossypii. Lineage (GTDB taxonomy): Bacteria > Pseudomonadota > Gammaproteobacteria > Burkholderiales > Burkholderiaceae_C > Variovorax > Variovorax gossypii. The sequence continues at coordinate 1,241,960 of NZ_RXOE01000002.1, forward strand.
GACAGGCTGGTGGTGATGAACTTCGGCTCCAAGCTCGTGGAGGGCGTGCCCTCGGCGGTGCGCTCAGACGAGCGCGTGCAGGCGGCCTACCTGGGGAGCGTCGTATGACAGCGATGCTGGAGATTGGGGACCTGCACGTGTCCTACGGGCAGGTCGAGGCGGTGCGGGGCGTGTCGCTCGACCTGCAGCCGGGGCAGATCATCTCGGTGATCGGCCCGAACGGCGCGGGCAAGACAACGCTGCTGGCCGCCGCCATGGGCCTGCTGCCTTGCAAGGGCACGCTGCGCTTCGAGGGCGAGGACCTGCAGGGGCTCGACGTGGAGGCGCGCGTGGAGCGCGGCCTGTGCCTCGTGCCCGAGAAGCGCGAGCTGTTCGGCGAGCTCACCGTGCTCGACAACCTGCAGCTCGGCGCGTATGCCAAGCGGCTGCGCGGCGACGCGATGAAGAAGCGGCTGCAGTCGGTGTACGACCGCTTTCCGCGGCTGGCCGAGCGCCGCGCCCAGCGCGCCGACACGCTATCGGGCGGCGAGCGCCAGATGCTGGCCGTGGGGCGGGCGCTGATGTCCGCGCCACGCCTGCTGATGCTCGACGAGCCCAGCCTGGGCCTTGCGCCGCTGATCGTGCGCGACATCCTCGCCATCGTGCGCAAGCTGCGGGAGGACGGCGTCTCGATCTTGCTGGTGGAGCAGAACGCGCGCGCGGCGCTCGAGAGTTCGGACGAAGGCTACGTGCTGGAGACGGGCGAGATCGCGCTGTCGGGTGCCTCGGCCGAACTGGCGAGCGACCCCCGGGTGCAGGCCACCTACCTCGGCGGAGGCACGCACGATGACGAATGACCCGCGCGCCGTGCCGCCCGCGCAGCGCACGCTGCCGGCGATGCTGCAGCGTCAGGCCGGGTTGTTCGGCTCGCGCGCGCTGCTGCGCATTGCGGGCGGAGAGTGGACGCATCGCGATGCGGCGCAAGTCGCGGCCGTGCGTGCTGGGGCATTGGCTGCCGCCGGCGTGGCGCGCGGCGACCGCATCGCGGTGATGTGCGGCAATCGCGTCGAGTTTCTCGAGAGCTTTCTCGGCGCGGGTTGGCTGGGTGCGTCGACGGTGCCGGTCAACACGGCGTCGATGGGGCCGCAGATCGAGTACTTCCTCGCGAACAGCGAGGCGAAGCTGCTGGTGATCGAAGGCAGCTTTCTGGAGCGGCTCGCGACGGCAGACCTGGCGCGCACCGGACTGAGAGAGATCTGGGTCGTCGGCGAAGCGGCTGCCGGTGCATGGCAGGCTCCGGCCGGCGTGCGCGTGGCGGCCTACCCGAAGGGCGGCGAGCCGGTCGCCCCCGCGGCGGTGCAACCCGGCGACCCGCTCGCGATCCTCTACACCTCGGGCACGACGGGGCCCGCCAAGGGCGTGGTCTGCCCGCACGCGCAGTATTTCTGGTGGGGCGTGAACAGCGCGGAAGTGCTTGGCGTCGGCGCCGACGACGTGCTGTGCACCACGCTGCCGCTGTTCCACATCAACGCACTCAACACATTCGCGCAGGCCTCGCTGACGGGGGGCAAGGTGGTGTTCGAGCCGCGCTTTTCGGCCTCGGGCTTCTGGCCGACGATGCGCGCGAGCGGGGCGACCGTGGTCTATCTGCTGGGCGCGATGGTGCCGATTTTGCTGGCGCAGCCCGAGGGCGAAGGGGAGCGCGACCATCGCGTGCGCACCGGCCTCGGGCCCGGCGTTCCATCGGCCGCAGGTGCCGCGTTCAAGGCGCGCACGGGCGTGTCGCTGCTCGAGGGCTATGGCTCGACCGAGACCAACTTCGCCATCGCCACCGCGCCCGATTCGCCGCGCGGCGGCGTGATGGGCTGGCTGCGCCCGGGCTTCCAGGCGCGCGTGGCCGATGAGGACGACGTGGAGCTACCGGCCGGTGAGGCGGGCGAACTGCTGCTGCGCGCCGACGAGCCGCATGCCTTCGCGAGCGGCTACTTCAACATGGCGGAGAAGACCGTCGAGGCCTGGCGCAATCTCTGGTTCCACACAGGCGACCGCGTGGTGCGCGATGCGGACGGGGCCTTCCGTTTCGTCGACCGCATCAAGGACGCGATCCGCCGGCGCGGGGAGAACATCTCGTCCTTCGAGGTCGAGCAGGTGCTGCTTAGCCATCCGGGCGTGGCTTCGTGCGCCGTGTATCCGGTGCGCTCGGAGCTCGCCGAAGACGAGGTGATGGCCGCGCTCGTGGCCCGCGAGGGCGCGGCGATCGACCCTGCCGAGCTCGCGCGCTTCTGCGAAGGCCGACTGCCGTACTTCGCCGTACCGCGTTACATCGACGTGCTGGCGGACCTGCCGCGCACCGAGAACGGCAAGGTGCAGAAGTTCAAGCTGCGCGAACGCGGCGTGGGGCCGCAGACCTGGGACGGACGGCCCGCGAGGGCCTGAGGCGATGGCGAAGCCGGCGCTGCTCCCTCTCTCCGGACGCGTGGCGTTCGTGACCGGTGCGGGGCAGGGCCTGGGGGCCGCCATCGCGCGGGGATTGAGCGAGGCCGGGGCGCGCGTGGCCCTGGCCGACATCGAACTTGCGAATGCCGAAGCCGTTGCGGCGGAGATCGGCGGGCTCGCATTGCAGCTCGACGTGCGTGACGAGGCGGCGTTTTCCGGCTGCTTCGACAGGGCCGTCGCGCATTTCGGCGCCGTCGACATCATGGTCAACAACGCGGCGCGCACGCCGACGACCTCGCTCTGGGACATCACGCCCGGGGAGTGGGACGACGTGCTGGCCATCAACCTGCGAGGCAGCTTCTTCGGCTGCCGCATCGCTGGGCGCCACATGCGCGAGCGCGGCGAGGGCCGCATCGTCAACCTGAGCTCGATGGCCGGGCAGCAGGCCAGCAGCGCGACGGGCGTGCACTACGCGGCGAGCAAGGCGGGTCTGCTGGCGCTGACGCGTTCCTTCGCGCAGGAACTGGCGCCGCACGGCGTGACGGTGAATGCGCTGGCGCCGGCGGCGATCGGAAGCCCTGCGCTCGAGGCCATGGAGCCCGCGCGGCGGCAGGCGCTGCAGGCCGGCATTCCGCTCGGCCGCTTCGGGCTGGCCGAGGAGGTGGCTGCGGCCGTCGTCTACCTTGCCTCTCCGGCGGCCGCCTTCATCACCGGGGCGACCCTGGACCTCAATGGCGGCCGTTTCATGCGCTGACAACCTGCCCGGCGCAGGTCGCTAAAATGATTCATAACTAAATCATTCAGGTATGCAATCAAATTCACTCACTGGCCGCCATGCGCTCGTCACCGGCGCGGCGCGCGGCATCGGGGCGGAGATCGCCCGCACATTGGCTGCTGAAGGCGCTGTCCTGACACTGCTCGGGCGCGACCGCGAGGCGCTGCAGCGCGTGGCCGATTCGCTCGCAGGGAGCGGGCACGGCGTGGCCGCCGCCGACGTGGCGAACCCCGAGGCGGTGCAGGCGGCGTTCGCCGAGGCCCGGGCGGCGCGCGGGCCCGTCGCGGTACTCGTCAACAACGCGGGCGCGGCCGAGAGCGCGCCTTTCCTCAAGACCTCGTTCGAGCTGTGGCAGCGGATGCTGTCGGTCAACCTCACCGGCAGCTTCCTGTGCGCGCAGGCGGCGCTGCCGGACATGCTCGACGCCGGCTGGGGCCGCATCGTCAACATCGCCAGCACGGCGGGGCAGAAGGGCTACGCCTACGTGGCGGCCTACACCGCAGCCAAGCATGGGGTGATCGGGGTCACGCGCTCGCTGGCGCTGGAGGTTGCACGCAAGGGCATCACGGTGAATGCCGTGTGCCCGGGCTATACCGACACCGACATCCTGCGCAACAGCGTCGCCAACGTGGTCGGCAAGACCGGGCGCAGCGAGGCCGACGCGCTGGCGGAGTTCTCCAGCGTCAATCCGCAGAAGCGCATCGTGCAGCCGGCCGAAGTGGCCGATGCCGTGCGCTGGCTGTGCGGCGCGGGTGCCGCATCGGTCACCGGGCAGTCGATTTCGGTTTCAGGGGGAGAAGTGACATGACGACACGCAACGACGCCTCGCATGCAGTGCTGAGCGATGCGGAAGAGCTGGGCCACGAGGCCCGTGCGGGCCACGACGACCACGCGGTGCTCAAGCTGTGGCTGCGCATGCTGGCCAGCACGACGCAGATCGAGTCCGAGATCCGCCGTCGGCTGCGCGAGCGATTCGGCATTTCGCTGGCGCGCTTCGACTACATGGCGCAGCTCTACCGCTACAAGGACGGCCTGAAGATGCGCGTGCTGTCGCGCTACCTGATGGTGACCGGCGGCAACGTCACCGGCCTGACGGACGAGCTCGAGCGCGAAGGCATGGTGGCACGCTCGCCCAGTCCCGACGACCGCCGTGCGTGGATCGTGAGCCTCACGCCCACGGGCCGCCGCACCTTCGAGACCATGGCGAGCGAACACGAGCAGTGGATTCTCGAGATGTTCTCGGGGCTCGACATGAAGACGGTCAAGCAGCTGCATACGCAGCTCGGCCTGCTGCGCGTGCACGTGATGCGTGGCGAGCCGGCGGGCGAGGAGGGCTGAGCGTGGCCGACGGCAACAACGAGTTCCGCAGGCCGCGGCTGATCCGCTTCTCGGACTGCGATCCGGCGGGCATCGTCTTCTATCCGCAGTACTTCGTGATGCTCAACGGCCTGGTCGAGGACTGGGTGAACGAAGGCCTGGGGCTCAGCTATCACGGGCTGGTGGCGCAGCGGCGCATCGGCCTGCCCACCGTGAAGCTCGAAGCAGATTTCCGCGCGGTGAGCCGCATGGGCGACCAGGTGACCTTGGGGCTGACCGTGGAGCGCCTGGGTTCGCGCTCGATGACCTTGCGGGTGCGCTGCTTCGAACCGGTGAGCGGCGAAGTCCGCATGCAGATGCAGCAGGTGCTGGTGACCACGTCGCTCGAAACCCATCGCGCCGTTGCCATTCCGGACGACATGCGCGCAGCCATCGTGCGCAACGCGCCCGAGCTGGGCTGAGCCGTCATCAGGACGCGGGATCGCCGCCGGCAGCGGCGTCCTGCGCCCGTTTCTTCAGCCAGCCGGCGAGCTCCTTCTTTCCCTTGGCGTTGGCGCCGCGCCATGCTTCGCGGGCGGCGGCGATGAAGCGTTCTTCGGCTGCATCGGGCACTTCGCTGGGGCGATCTTCCTTGTCGAGCCAGCCGGACTCGACGCCGCAGTGCCTTTCGATCTGCCTCGCCAGGTTGTCGCCGATGGGGCGGGAGCTCTTGATCTGGCTCCACATGCTGGGGGAGATTTCGATCTTCTTCGCAAACGCCTGGTCCAGCCCCTTGGCTGGCAAGCCTGCGGCAACGGCCTCTTCGAGAAAGCGGCGGTGCAGCGCAAGCGCATTGCGGCGGCGCGCGACGGTGGTATTGGGCACTGTTCAAAAACAACAACAAGACAAAAAAAGATTGTCCCGGTTGTTGACGCAGTCGTAAACACTATTTACAGTTGCCCTCAATCGCGGCCCCAAGCCGTACCTTTTTTCCAACCCCTAACGGCCGACAGCGGCAATTTTTGACTCAGGACCCATCGTGAACACCGCACTGAACCTCACCAGCATTCGACCCGCCTCGGGTCGCTCGCTCGTGCGCGTCTGGGCGTGCGGTGGTTTCGGCGGCATGCCGTCGGTCCGATCGAACCAGCACCAGAACCACGCGTATTCCACGAAAGCCGCAGCCAGCCTGCGTTTCGGGAAAGTCGAGGATCAGGTGCTGCCGGGTGGAGGTTGCGCATAGGCGCACACCTTCCAAGCTCTCTCATGTGGAGGCCCGGACACCGCAAGGTTCCGGGCCTTTTGTTTTGGCTTTTTATTTCGGGTGTGCCTTCACCACACCGCCAGAACCCACCGCGTAGACGGTCTGGCGGGATGTGCAGGAATTGATCACTCCTGTGCGGCGACGTCGTACGGGACAGCGCCCAGCGTGCTGTCCGTCGCGTGAGGACACAACCGAAATGGAAAGCGGGGCACCGTTTTTCGAACAAGACAACAGAACAGAACCCGAGCGGGACAGGGGCATGCAGATGGTCCTCCCGCGGAAACCGGCCGCAAAGATTGGGCGGCGCCGGAACTCGTAACCGGACACTTTTTGTTTACGACCCGCGTTAGCTCAATGGATCAGAGCACTTGCCTACGAAGCAAGGGGTTGCACGTTCGAGTCGTGCACGTGGGGCCATTTCTTCGCCATTTTTCTTTTAGCTGTCACATCACCGAGGAGCCGCCATGCGCAAGCGCAATACCCCGATCCGGATGATCGCCGTCCGCCCGGCACAGCCGCGCGAGCGCGGCACGGTGCTGGGCCTGGCCCGGCGCTTCGGCCTCATGGCCGGTACGCGCTCCTCGAGCTCGTGCGAGCAGAGTCGCGAGTCGCCGCTTGAAGCACTCGATCTCGACCAGCGCGTTCGCGCGGTCGGCGAGTGGTGAGCTGGTCACCCGCCTGTTCTGCGTCTTCATGGTGCGCGTAGCTCAATGGCAGAGCCGCGGGTTGTGGTCCCGCTGACGACGGTTCGATTCCGTTCGTGCACCCCATGACTGCGTTTCGCTCGTCAACCTTGCACCCATCGCCGCGAAAGGAGGCGATTCATGCACCCTCACGTCCTGCAACTCGATATTCAGGGCACGCCGCAAGCCTGGATCTCGCTGGAGCAGGCGGTGTTGCACTACGCGACCGGCTCGGTCGCCTGGGAAGACGGCGATCTGCCGCTGGCCACGCTGCGCGGCGGCTTCAATGTGGCGCGCGGTGTGCAGTCGCGCATCGAGGTGGCTCCGATCATCGCGCTGCGCGGTGCGTCGAAGATCAATCTCTTCGACGTGATCCCGAGCGTCACCAAGAGCAAGCTGCTGCGCCGAGATCGCTACACCTGCGCCTACTGCGCGGGTGTCTTCCACGAACGCGAGCTGCAATGCGAGCACGTGCTGCCCGAGTCGCGCGGAGGTCCGTGGACCTGGACCAATCTCGTGAGCGCATGCGCGGTCTGCAACAACCGCAAGGCCGCGCGCACGCCGGAGGAGGCAGGGATGCCTCTGGTCTACCTGCCTTACGTGCCGAGCCGCTACGAGAACTTCCTGCTCGAAGGCCGCAACATCCGTGCGGACGTGCACGAATGGCTGGCGAAGCGCCTGCCCAAGGGCTCGCGGCTTCAGTAGGGGCGGGATCGTGATCCGGTCCTTCGCCCATGAAAAAAGCCCGCTGTCCTCAAGACAGCGGGCTTTTGCTCGTGCGGGAGGGCCCGGGCGGTCAGCGCCCGATGCCGAAGAAGCGATAGGCGATCACGCCAGCTGCTGCCAAGCCGCCCACGATGGCCAGGATCACCTTGGTTGCACGGCCCGAGCCGCGCTTCGAGCGCGGCCAGTGGTCCGGCCCGATCAGGTCGATGGGGACGGTGGGTTTGCCTATGTCGGACGCCTTTTCCATGGGAGGAAATATAGCTCACGCCCGAAAGCGCGGTCCGGGGCTGGCCGCATTCTGTGGCCTAGGTGCATCGGCTGCGAATCCGGCTGCGGCCAGACAAAAAAATACCCGCATGAGCGGGCCGAACGAGCCTTCTGGCTTCGAGTGGGTGTCCCTGTGTCTTTCTTGTTGCGCTGCGTGACAGCGCGTACAAGATGCCATGCCGGACCGGTGTCGTTTGCAACTTGGGTGCAAGATGACTTGCATGTGATGAACAAAACCGTGAAATATTCCCTATGAACAGAAAGATCATCCTCGAAAGCTTGACGCGCGCACTGGATAGCTGGGTTCGCAACGCTTCTGCGGCGCAACTCTGGCAGGTGCACCAGACAGGCGGCCTCGGAGCATTGATCGATGCCGACGAGGAGGTGGTGCAGGTGCGCATCGTCCTCGGCGGCTCGCGCGATGCGTTGTCGGACATCGGCAAGACCGATGGACGGTTGCCCGTCACCGAGGCCTTTCTCGGCAGCGCGGCCTGGGGAGCGCCGCCGGCGCAGGGAAGCCCGGAGCGTGAGCAGTGGTTCCTGTCGAGCGAACTTGCGCAGACGCATGCGCGCCAGTACCTGGTGGCCGAGGTGGGCGAGCGGCGCGATCTGCTCGAGCGCTGCGTCGACGAGTGGCTCGCGCGACGGGGAGCTGCGCCCTAAGCGAACCAGTGACCGGAGCAGCCAAAGAAAAAGCCTCCTCAGGAAGACCATGAGGAGGCTTTGACGAAAAAATAGCGCGGAGACCGCGCTATTTTTGGTGTTGGTGGTGGGCCCTGAGTGACTCGAACACTCGACCTACGGATTAAGAGTCCAACGACTAGCCCCGCAAAATCAATCACTTAGCGCTGATTTTGTTCCGCAAACGCAGAAATGTGGGGGTCTTGAAACCCAGCATCCATGCGGGTGTCTTGGCAATTGCAGAATAGATCGCGGCGAATGCTGGGACGCCGATTTGCTGTCGGATCTCGGTCAGGCGGCTCAGAGTGCTCGGGCTAGACTCCTCCTTCGATCAGAAGGGGACCGCCGGGGCAGCCAAATGAAGTTCGAAGAATTTCGAAAAGGGATGATGCCGCGCAGTGCGATGGCACTCGCCCTGACTCTTGTGTTGTCAGGTTGCGCTTCGATCAACGGTGTCAGCCTGTTGCCGCAGGGAGGCGAGCCAAGACGGGGCCAAGCAGTGCTCGTGTACGGGATTCAAGCCCAAGGAGAATGGACAGCCCCGCGATGGGGCGTTTCCTTGGATGAATACGACATTGAGAAGGAGAGAATTACCGGGAACTGCTGGCGATTCAATCGCACGACTGCCGATGTAGCTTCCGTTGCGAGCGGCGTCCAGTACTTTGCGTTCAACGTACCCGCAGGACACTATGTGTTCAGCGGCTTCAATCTTCCCCAGGTGAAAGCGCCTCTCGCGTTTGTTGTGCCACAAGGCCGTACCGTGTTTGCAGGTACGTTCGTGTACACGAATGAAGGCCAAGTGGAGATCAGGCGTGATGTCGAGGTAGCCCGCCAGCTCATTCAGGAGCAACTGCCTGGAGTTTCGCGAGAGATCGAGATCGCCGCGACCAAGTCTCTTTCTGTTGCGCCCCGAGCATTCTTGTGCGGCCCCTAGCGCGACTCTGACCCCTTCTTCGGTGCCTTGATCCGCACCTTCTTGCCGACCTTGTGGCGGATGTACTTCGAGGTCATTGCCTCGGTCGAGTGGCCCAGCAGGGTCTGCGCATCCTTGATGCCGGCCGACTCGTCGGTGTCCGTCGCCGCTTTCGCGCGTAGGTCGCGAAACTGGAACGTGGTGATGTCGATCCCCGCGCTCTTGCGGGCCTTGTCGAAGCGCTTGCGCAGCATAGCGGCCGTCATCGGGGCGCCGCGCTCATTCACCAGCAGCGGGGCCGACTGCTTCGGCCTGGCCGCCTTGAACGTGCGGATCTCTTCGATCAGCTCCTCGAGCGCGTTCTCGACGACGATCCGCAGCTTCGCCTGCGTCTTGCCCTGGCGCACCCGCAGGTACTCGCCGCGGATGTGGTCCTCGCTCATCCCGAGCACGTCGGCGGGCCGCTGAGCTTTCAATCACACCCGTGATATTGCCATCAACACGAGGGAAGAGGCGCAAAAGCTGGGCACCGACGCGAGGCGCTAAAGTGACCCACTCAAGAATAGAGGAGGGTGACCATGAAAACTCAAACTAGACGCCTCGCTTGCCAAGCGCTGCTGCTGCTGCTGGCTTCAGGCTCGGTGTCGGCAAGGACAATCACATGCGTTCCGGCCGCGAGCACGGACAGCCCACACCCGCATTGGGTTCGCAGAATCTCCATCGATGAGTCTTCGCGAACTGTCAACATGGACATCGTGCGCTTCAGAACCAAGGACTCGGAGACACAGGGCAAACTGAAAGCCGAGCTGGTGAACTCGACGGAAACCCAGTTTGGGGAGCCGATATATGCCTTCAACTCACTTCCCGCGGCTGGCGTCGAGGTCATCCACTTCTTCAAGTTATTCAAGTCGCTGGACGACTGGCGCCTTATCGGTGCAGGAGTGACGTTCGTCGGCAAGACGCCGGCGTTGAGGGCGATTGAGCTGAGCGCGATTTTTGATTGCAAGCGATCGGCAATGGGCTGACGGCGGAGCAGCGATGTGCCGGTTCGTTTCCGGCCCCGGGAATAAAAAAGCCCGCGGAATGCGGGCAACGGTTCAAAGAAAGTAACTGTGAGGTGCCACGGTGATGTGAGGTGCCCACATTGCCAGGCACTCGGCAAGTTCCTCTCGATCGAGCCAGTCCAGGTTTCTCGGGTCTACTACTGCCGGCTCGTGTACCGTCTCTGCTAGTTCCATAGCGAGCGCGACGATCGATGGTTTCATGAAAGTTCTCCAGATAGTTGTGGAGTTTCATGGTGGGCGGCCGACGTTGTGAGAAGTCAAGACGGGAATCGGATGGATTGGGCTTGCCCATGAAAAAGCCCGCTCGAGGCGGGCTTCAGCGGAGCGACGCCGACGCTACCAGCCGTGAGTCTTGTAGTGCTGCGCGTCCTTGATATAGGTCCCGCGCATCTCGTCGATGTAGCCGAGCCAGAAGCTGTAGAGGATCAAGAGCAACGCCAACAGCGAGAAGCCAACAAACGTCCAGAACGCGAGAGATGAATCCGCGGCAGCGGCTGGGCTCATGAGGCTGGGGATCCTCAGTAGCTCAGCGATTGCCCAGCCGACCAAGAATAGGCACAACCCAGTAGCGAAATAAGCGGTCCAACGCCATTTTCCAAGCTTGTGCGCAATCCGACCCGTATCGAGCAGTTCCAGCATTTCCACCTCCATTAGGGCGTAGGGTATCGTGCCGCCGTCCGTGCAGCCACCGCAGCTCCCCAAGTTGCCGCTGGAGGGCCGCCAGCCGCCGACCCCCTCGATCTGCTCACCGACCTGTTCGGCCGCGCTGACGCTCGAGCGGGAGAGCTGGCGCGCATCTCTGATGAACGCGGCACCGCTGGCACGATCTGCGAGCGCAGGGCCAGCGTCACCGAACCTTGAGTCGTCAAACCCTCTGAAGTAGCGCTCCATCCGCCGCTCTTCTGCGGCCCCAGTGGCCCGTCTCCGATCGCTTGCCCGGCGGCGGTGGCTCCCAATCGTTTCAAATATCAACGAATCCAGTCGCGCACGGTTTCGCCAAAATAGAGCTGACCAGCTGTCGACCAGTGTGTGTCATTCCCCCAGTACAGGTCGCGAACGGCTTCGCGCCCCATGCTGGCGCGTTGGAACAGGTCGGGCCCTAGCTGCATTCGATTGAACGCTCGCCTGAATTCTTCTGCACGCTCAGGTTGCAGGTAGACCGTGGTCTTGTTGGGTACGAGCGCCCAAATCAGCTTTGCCGACTTCACCTGGCTCGTCAGTTTTGCCATGTCTTCGGCATCAGCAGGTGTGAGCTGCGGCGTCTCGACGTCCTCGGTCAGAAACAAGGCTTTTGAGCATAGGGTGTGCGAGAAGCGAGAACATCCGTCCGCCACATTCATCACAGCGACATGGAAAATTGGGTTTGCTACTGGACTCGGTAGCACCATACCGAAGGGCGCTCGCTCGGCCCTTTTTGTGTTCTGCAGCGTCAGGATGTTTGTTCGAACGCCTGCGCCGACACCCAGCGTGTACGCCGCACCTGGCTGACGCAATGGCTCCAAAGGCGGAACTTTGATCAGATCTTTCGCAGAGCACTTTTGAGCTTGTCTCAATCGCCCTGGAGCGTAGCGCTCCACGGTCTCTGCAATGACGACCTTGCCCTTGAATTCATGTTCGGCGAGCCAGCGATCCAAGTCCGCGCAAAGCGCGTTGTCAGTCCACATCGTCGTTGCGACCTTCAACCCGGTCTCGGCGAGGGTGGCTTGCCATGCCAAGCGCTCGGAAAAGCTGTCCCCGATCACTAATACGTCTGCATCCGCGATTTTGCTCGCTGCGCGAAAACGATCAGCGATGCTCGGTTGCTCTTGCTTCCAGCCAAACAGTCGCTCGGAGACCAATCCGATTCGAGTCAAATCGCCATAGGTCGCCGGGACCATCGCGGACAGCGCGTTGCACACAATGACTAGCGCGATGTAGCCGATGGCGAAGATGGTTAGCCAGAGTTTCGCCCCTGAGCTACTCTTGTTTATTGTCGGCACCATCAGCGTTGCCTCATGTTCACTGTGGGCGCCTGTTTAAATGTGAGCGGCGACGCGGTACGGAGCTTTCAGGGTGCCCTCCTGGGCAGCTGCGCCGCGGCGGACAGGGATTTTAGCGAACGCAGCTACCGACCGATCCGCAGGTCAAGTGCTCAGCGAGTCTCCCACGGTGTTGGACGAAAAAGCCGCCCTCGGACTGCACAACGGAAGCACTTGCAGTTCAACCCGCTGCGGGCGGGCGCCGGATCTCGACCGGCCCGATGCCGCTGTAGACGGTGGTGCCGTCCTTCAGCGACGTGACCGTCCATCGCTTCGCGCCGTGGCCCGGCGTGACCTTGTCGTCGCCTGGTGCCAGTGGCAAGAGGCGCACCTCGCGCTCGGTGTCGCTGTACCAGACTGGGGTGTAGAGAACAGCGGGTTCGGCAGGGAAGAATTCGGCTTGGCTCATGGCCTGATTGTTGGGGGCTAAAAATAAATCGCTTCAGGTCGTGCGTCGATCGACGCCAAAAAGAAAAAACCTCCCAGTCTTTCGACGGGAGGTTTCTCTGTTTGCGGAACACGTTCTGCGATTGCGGAACAATGCTCTCATGGAAGTAACGCGAGAACCGCGCAGTTCCTAGTGTGGTGGTGGGCCCTGAGTGACTCGAACACTCGACCTACGGATTAAGAGTCCGCTGCTCTACCAACTGAGCTAAGAGCCCTTGCTTTGAAAACGTTTAGTGTTTTCTGGCAAGACCACGAGTATATCCCAGAATTTCTGACTTTCCAAAAAATTTGTGAGTCGCGGCGTTAGGATTCATCATCACCGATGGGGCAGGGCCCCTCAATCAGGAGAACCTCGATGAGCGACGCACAGACCACCCCCCATGTCCTGATCACCGGCGCTGCAGGCGCACTGGGCCGCGCGGTCGCCGAGCACTTCATCGATCAGGGCGCGCGCCTCGCGTTGGTAGATCACCATGCAGGTCGCCTGGCCGAGGTGTTCCCGGGTCTCGACAACTCCAACCACCTCCTGCTCGCGGGAGACGTGACTTCCACTTCCGAGATGGCGGCTCTCGCGGAGCAGGCGCTCAAGTCCTTCGGCCGCATCGACGCGCTGGTGCATATCGCGGGCGGCTTCGAGATGGGCGAGGCCACGCATGCACTCACGCGTGCGAGCTGGGACCGGATGATGAACCTCAACGCCTGGTCGTTCGTTGCCGTGACGCAGGCCGTGCTGCCCTCGATGATCGAGCGGCGCGCCGGCAGCGTTATCGCGGTCACTGCCAAGGTCGCTGCGCGCGGCGTGCCGGCCATGGCCGCGTATATCGCGTCGAAGAGTGCGCTGCAGCGCCTGGTGGAAGCCATGGCGGCGGAAGCGGCGCAGCATGGCGTCAACGTCAACAGCGTGGCCCCGAGCGTGCTCGACACGCCCGCCAACCGGCAGGCGATGCCGGACGCGAATCCGGCCGACTGGGTGTCGACCTCGGTTGCTGCCCAGACGATCGGCTTCCTCGCATCGCCGGCGGCCGCGGCGCTGCACGGCCAGCATCTGACGCTCGACACCTGAGCCGATCGCGAGAGAAAAAGAAAAAGGCCTTGACGGATGCCAAGGCCTTTTTCGTATCGGTTGGTGGAGAGGAGGAGGATCGAACTCCCGACCTCCGCATTGCGAACGCGGCGCTCTCCCAGCTGAGCTACCCCCCCAACGCAGGGCGAATTTTAACCGGAACTCCCGTTTTGGCGCATGCCGCCGTGCCAAGATGCGCCCCTCGCGAAACACGGAGCAAGAGCGCATGACCTCGTTCGATCCTGCCTGGCTGGAAGGCATGTACAACAACCTTGCGAGGGTCAAGGATCACCCCGCATATTTCGAGCGCTGGGCGCGTGAATCCGCTGCGGCACGGGAAGCCCTGCCGGCCCGCATCGACCTGCCGTACGGCCAGGGCGTGAACGAAACGCTCGACATCTTTCCTGCGCCGGTGCCCGATGCTCCGGTGATGGTCTTCATCCACGGCGGCTACTGGCGCGCGATGGACAAGAAGGATCATTCCTTCATCGCTCCAGCCTTCAGCGATCGCGGCATCTGCGTGGTCCAGCCCAACTACGCGCTTTGTCCCGGTACGCCGGAGCAGCCCGTCACGGTGCCCGGAATCATGCTGCAGATGGTGCGTGCGCTCGAGTGGACATGGCGCCACATCGCCGCCCACGGCGGCGATCCGACACGGATCACCGTCGCGGGCCACTCGGCCGGCGGCCACATGGCGGCGGCGCTGCTGGCCTGCGACTGGAAGGCAGTCGCGCCCGACCTGCCTGCACACCTGGTGCGCAACGCGCTGTCGATCTCTGGCCTCTACGATCTGCGCCCGCTGCAGCGCACGCCGTTCCTCGAGAACACGCTGAAGCTGACCGATGCCGACGTCCTGCGCGCAAGCCCCGCCTCGTGGCCCGCGCCGAAGCGCGGCCAGCTGTACTCGGTGGCCGGCGGCAGCGAAAGCGAAGAGTTCATCCGCCACAACGCGATGATCCGCGAGGCGTGGGGTCGCAACACCGTGCCGGTGTGCGAGGTGCTCCCAGGGCTCAACCACTTCGACGTGGTCGATGCGCTCGCCGATCCGGCGCACACGCTGCACCGGCACGCGGTGCAGCTCCTGGAAGCCTGAGGGCCGTTACATCAGCAGGTGTTCGCCTGCGTTGTCGCCGCCCAGCGTGACGTAGTTGACCTTGCGGATGTCCATCAGCGTGCGGCCGCCCGCGTAGCTGATGGAGCTCTGCACGTCCTGCTCCATTTCGACCAGCGTGTCGGCCAGCTTGCCCTTGATGGGCTCGAGGATGCGCTTGCCCTCGACGTGCTTGTATTCGCCCTTGTTGAAGTCGCTGGCGGAGCCGTAGTACTCCTTGAAGAGCACGCCGTCGACCTCGACGGTCTTGCCCGGCGACTCCTCGTGGCCCGCGAATAGCGAGCCGATCATGACCATCGAGGCGCCGAAGCGCACGCTCTTGGCGATGTCGCCGTGGTCGCGGATGCCGCCGTCGGCAATGATCGGCTTGGTCGCCACGCGGGCGCACCACTTCAGCGCCGACAGCTGCCAGCCGCCCGTGCCGAAGCCGGTCTTGAGCTTGGTGATGCAGACCTTGCCCGGGCCGATGCCGACCTTGGTCGCGTCCGCGCCCCAGTTCTCGAGGTCGATCACCGCTTCGGGCGTGCCCACGTTGCCGGCGATCACGAAGGTCTTCGGCAGCTTCTGCTTGAGGTAGCCGATCATGTTCTTCACGCTGTCGGCGTGGCCATGCGCGATGTCGATCGTGACGTACTCGGGCACGAGGCCCTGGGCCACCAGCTGGTCGACGGTGTCGTAGTCGGCCTTCTTCACGCCCAGCGAGATGGACGCGAACACGCCCTTGCCCTGCATGTCCTTGACGAACTTGACGTTGTCGAGGTCGAAGCGGTGCATCACGTAGAAGTAGCCGTTCTGCGCCAGCCACAGGCAGATCGACTCGTCGACCACCGTCTTCATGTTGGCGGGCACCACCGGCAGGCGGAAGCTGCGTTTTCCCAGCACCACGCTGGTGTCGCACTCCGAGCGGCTCTCCACGCGGCACTTGCGCGGGAGCAGAAGGATGTTGTCGTAATCGAAAATCTGCATGACCAGGCTCCTAGAAAGGAATCGTTGAAGGAAACGAATGAGCGCTTGGTCCGGCCGGCTTCTGCGATGCGTTTCGCGAAGGAAACGCCCACAAAAAACCGGGCGCAAGAAACTTGGGCCCGGTGATTGATTTTACGCGGACTCGTGAAGGCAGGTCTTCCGCTTCTTCATATAACCCGCATACGCCGTGGTTTCTACAATTGGAGGATGTTGTTTAACGATCCTGCGGCTGACGATGCCCACTCCCCAGCGCTGCCGCTGCTCCAGAACCTGAACGCGGAGCAACTCGCCGCGGTCACGTTGCCCGAAGGCAACGCTCTCATCCTGGCGGGTGCCGGCTCCGGCAAGACGCGCGTGCTCACCACCCGCATCGCCTGGCTGCTGCAGACGGGCCAGGTTTCCGCGGGCGGCATCCTGGCCGTGACCTTCACAAACAAGGCCGCCAAGGAAATGATGACGCGGCTGACGGCGATGCTGCCCGTCAACGTGCGCGGCATGTGGATCGGCACCTTCCACGGTCTGTGCAACCGCCTGCTGCGCGCGCACTGGAAGCTCGCCAACCTGCCCTCTACCTTCCAGATCCTCGACACGCAGGACCAGCTCTCGGCCATCAAGCGCCTGATGAAGCAGTTCAACGTCGACGACGAACGCTTTCCGGCCAAGCAGACCCAGTGGTTCATCGCCGGCGCCAAGGAAGACGGCCTGCGCCCCGACGCCATCGAGGTGCGCAGCGACGACGACCGCAAAAAGGTCGAGCTCTACCGCCTGTACGAAGAGCAATGCCAGCGCGAAGGCGTGGTCGACTTCGGCGAGCTCATGCTGCGCAGCTACGAGCTGCTGCGCGACAACGAGCCGGTGCGCGAGCACTACCAGCGGCGCTTCCGCCACATCCTGATCGACGAGTTCCAGGACACCAACCGCCTGCAGTACGCGTGGATCAAGATGCTCGCGGGCAACACCGTCGAAGGCCGCTTCGTGCCCGGCCAGCACAACAGCGTGATCGCCGTGGGCGACGACGACCAGAGCATCTATGCCTTCCGCGGTGCGCGCGTGGGCAACATGACCGACTTCGTGCGCGAGTTCGACGTGCGTCACCAGATCAAGCTGGAGCAGAACTACCGCAGCTACAGCAACATCCTCGACTCTGCCAACGAGCTCATCGGCCACAACAAGAAGCGCCTGGGCAAGAACCTGCGCACCGACCAGGGGCCGGGCGAGCCCGTGCGCGTGTACGAGTCGCCCACCGACCTGGCCGAGGCGCAGTGGATGGTCGAGGAAATGCGCCAGCTGGTGCGCGACGGCTACGAGCGCAAGGAAATGGCGGTGCTCTACCGCAGCAATGCGCAGAGCCGGGTGATCGAAACGGCGCTCTTCAATGCCTCCGTGCCGTACCGCGTGTACGGCGGATTGCGCTTCTTCGAGCGCGCCGAAATCAAGCACGCGCTGGCCTACCTGCGCCTGCTCGAGAACAAGGATGATGACACCAGCTTCCTGCGCGTCGTCAACTTTCCGCCGCGCGGAATCGGCGCGCGCACGCTCGAAACCCTGCAGGACGCCGCGCGCGCGGCCAACCGTTCGCTGCACGACGCGGTGAGCGTGGTCGGCGGCAAGGCCGGCGCCAACCTCACGGGCTTCGTCGCCAAGATCGACGTGCTGCGCGAGCAGACGCAGGGAGTGAGCCTGCGGGAGATCATCGAACTGGTGCTCGACCACAGCGGCCTCGTCGAGCACTACAAGGCCGACCGCGAAGGCGCCGACCGCATCGAGAACCTGGACGAACTGGTGAACGCGGCCGAGAGCTTCGTCACGCAGGAAGGCTTCGGCCGCGACGCCGTGGCGCTGCCCGTCGACGAACTGCGGCAGTCACCCGCGAGCCAGGGTATCGACCCGAGCCGCCCGGTGCTCGACGAGCCGCTCGCGCCTGATGCGGAAACCGGCGAAACGCTGAGCCCGCTGGCCGCCTTCCTCACGCATGCCGCGCTCGAATCGGGCGACAACCAGGCGCAGGCGGGGCAGGACGCCGTGCAGCTCATGACGGTGCACGCCGCCAAGGGCCTAGAGTTCGACTGCGTGTTCATCACGGGCATGGAGGAGGGCCTGTTCCCGCACGAGAACTCGATGAGCGATTTCGAGAGCCTCGAGGAAGAGCGCCGCCTGATGTACGTGGCGATCACGCGCGCGCGCAAGCGCCTGTACCTGAGTCACTCGCAGACCCGCATGCTGCACGGCCAGACCCGCTACAACGTCAAGAGTCGCTTCTTCGACGAGCTGCCCGAGAGCGCCCTCAAGTGGCTCACGCCCAGGAACCAGGGCTTCGCGCCCTCGGCCTTCGGCTACGGCGGCGGCTATGGCAGCACGCGTGGTGGCTCCGGTGGATACGGCGGCGGCTACGGCGGCAGTTCGGGCGGAAGCCGCGACAAGGACACCTTCGCCAGCCCGCCAGTGCCGCCGCAGAAGACTGCGCCCTCGCACGGCCTGCGTTCGGGCATGCAGGTGTTCCACAACAAGTTCGGAGAAGGCACGGTGACTGCGCTGGAAGGCACCGGCGACGACGCGCGTGCGCAGGTCAAGTTCGCGCGCCACGGCGTGAAGTGGCTGGCGCTGTCGGTGGCGAAGCTCACGCCGATCTGACGCTGCCGGAAGGGCTGGGGAGCGTCGCCGGCCGCGGCGGCGTTCAGTCCGGATTGAAGGTGTCGCGGAAGGTGAACCAGTTCGACGCCTGCGCCATCGCGGCGAGCGTCATCACAGTGCCGAGCATCAGGATGTTGCCGGCGGTCATCGCGCCGGTGCCCGAGCCCAGGGAGCCCACGCCGATCACGATGGTGCCGACCAGCGCAGCCGCCAGCAGGCCGAGCAGCAGCACGCCGCACCATGCGAGCCAGTACAGCGCGTAGGCGCCGAAATTCCGGAACATCGCGACCAGGCTGAAGAAGATGCTCTTCACCGGCTCCACGCGGTGCCAGTGGACCAGCGCGGGTGCGTGCCACATCGCCGCGACCAGCGGCAGCGCGAGGCACATCTGGAGCAGGTTCGCCATCTGGAAGCGGCTGCTTTCAAGCACTTCCTTCGCCGGAGCTTCGCCGAGGAAATAGCTGCGCATGAACTGGCCGCCGTCGACCAGCGCCGTCAGGAACACCGTCAGGAAGCAGTACACGGCCGAGATCACGCCGAGCACGGCCAGCGAGCGCCATTCCGTGCGCATGGCGCGAGCCACCGACAGGAACATGATCGCGCCCGTCGGCCGCTTCAGGCCGCCCGTGGTGTCCGCAGGGAAGTCGGTGCCGGTGGAGGTGCCGTTGTTGTTGCCGTTGCCTCCCGAGGCGTCGGCCACCGACGCTGCGACCATGAAGCCCAGCGTGGAGAAGGGCAGCAGCACGAACGGCAGGAACTTGCCGATCAGCGGAAGCTGGGAGATGGTCGAGATCAGCGCCATGAACATCAGGAACAGCGACACGAAGGCCAGCGGCTGTCGCCAGAAGTTCTTGAGCCCGAGGCGGACCCATTCGACGCCGGTTCGCGCCGGCACGAGGTTGAGTTTCATGTGTGAAGGTCAGGCAGCCAGCAGCGGCTCGAGGGCCTGCGCCATGGCATGCGGATGGGTGGCGCGGTCGCGCAGCACGCGCTCGAAGTGCGTGGGGTCATGGGGCTTGAGCATGCTCGCCTCGCGCGGCAGGTGGAAGTCCCAGAGACGGGAGATCCAGAAGCGCAGCGCCGCGGCGCGCAGCATCGCGGGCAGCAGGGCGCGCTCGGCCGCGTTCAGCGTGCGCACGCTCTCGTAGGCCGACAGCAGCGCGTCGGCGCGCTCGGGGTCGTGCCGGCCGGTCGGCAGGTCGATGGCCCAGTCGTTCAGGCACACGGCCAGGTCGAACAGCCAGGTGTCGGTGCCGGCGAAGTAGAAGTCGAACACGCCGGTCAGCCGCGGGGCGTCGCCTGCGTCGCCATCGGTGGCGAACATCACGTTGTCGCGGAACATGTCTGCATGCACCGGCCCGCGCGGCAGGGCAGCGTAGGCTGACGACTCGGCAACGTGGTTCTGGTAGGCCAGCTCGGCGCGCAGCAGGTTCGCCTGCGATTCCTCGATGTACGGCAGCACCACGGGCACCGTCTCGTTCCACCAGGGCAGGCCGCGCAGGTTCGGCTGGATGCGGGGGTAGTCGCGCCCCGCGAGATGCATGCGCGCCAGCATCGCGCCCAGTTCGGCGCAATGCGCAGCGCCGGGGGCCAGCTCGCTGCGGCCCGAGAGCTTCTGCACCACCGCCGCGGGCTTGCCGGCCACGACGTGCAGCAGGTCGCACGCGGCTTCGGCGGGTACCGGGGGCTGCTGGCCCTTTCGGGGCTTCTCGGGGGCATCGGGCGTGGGCATCGCCACGGGCGCGGGCACCGGCAGGCCTGCGCCGGCCAGGTGCTTCATCAGACAAAGGTAGTAAGGGAGCTGCTCTGCGCTCAGGCGCTCGAACAGCGTCAGCACGAACTCGCCGGACTCGGTGGTCGCGAAGTAGTTGGTGTTCTCGATGCCGCCCTCGATGCCGCGCAGCTCGCGCAGCGGGCCCAGGCCCAGGCTCTGGACGAGCGCGTCTGCCTCGCCGAAGCCGACTTCGGTAAAAACTGCCATGGAGGTACTCAGCGCCGCATTGCTGCCGCGAAAACCGGAAAGGAGACTGCCTCCGTCACGGTCAGAACTTCATCACGTTCCAGACGCGGGGGCCGTTGGCGCCCGTTTCGCTCGAACCCTGGCGGCCCGTGGCGGCGTCGGCCGGCAGCACTTCGTAGCCCGGCATGTTCGACTTGGGCTTGACGTTGATGCTCTGCGTGCGGCCGCCGTAGCGGACTTCGTCGACCGAGGCGCCGCTGTCCTCGGTGTGGATGTGCTCGACCTTCTGGTTGCGTCGGCCTTCGGCCTTGGCCTGCTCCTGATTTGGTAGCGCTTCGGCCGGAGCCGCCGCCGGGGCGGGCGCTGCCTGTTGCGCCTGCACGGCGGCAAAGGGGGTTGCGAAGGCCAGCGCCAGCAGGATGCGGCGGGCGACCAGGAGTGTGGAGCTAGGCATGCATGCATTGTAGGCGCGCGCCCGGTTCAGGGGCGTCGGTTGGCACCTCGTGGCGACGTGGTTCCGGGGGCCGTCGCGGGCACGGCAAAATGCCCCGATGACCGACAAGAAAACGCTGCTGCTCGTCGATGGCTCGAGCTACCTCTACCGCGCCTTCCACGCCATGCCCGACCTGCGGGCCGTGCCCGGCGATCCGAAGAGCCCGGCGACCGGCGCCATCCGCGGAATGATCAACATGATGACCGCGCTGCGCCGCGAGGTGCGCGCGGACTACGCAGCCTGCATCTTCGACGCGCCCGGCAAGACCTTCCGCGACGACTGGTACCCCGAGTACAAGGCCAACCGCTCGCCCATGCCCGACGACCTGCGCAGCCAGATCGACCCCATCCACGAAGTGGTGAAGCTGCTCGGCTGGCCCGTGCTCAGCGTGCCCGACGTGGAGGCCGACGACGTCATCGGCACGCTCGCCAGGGTCGCCTCCGCCCAGGGCGTCGAAGTCATCGTCTCCAGCGGCGACAAGGACCTGAGCCAGCTGGTCGACGAGCACATCACCATCATCGACACGATGAACGGCAAGAAGCGCGACGTGGCCGGCGTCACGGCCGAGTTCGGCGTGCCACCCAACCTGATGATCGACTACCAGACGCTGGTGGGCGACTCGGTCGACAACGTGCCAGGCGTGCCGAAGGTCGGCCCCAAGACGGCGGCCAAGTGGCTGCTCGAATATGGCTCGCTCGACGCCTTGATCGAGCGCGCCGCCGAAGTGAAGGGCGCCGCCGGCGAGAACCTGCGCCAGGCCCTCGGCCAGCTGCCGCTGAGCAGGCGCCTCGTCACCATCCGCACCGACTGTGACCTCGACGGCCACGTCACGGGCCTGCCGTCGCTCGACGGCCTGCCGGTGGGCGCGCCGCAGACAGCCGAGCTGAAGCCGTTCTACGAGAAGTTCGGTTTCAAGAGCCTGGTCAAGGCGCTGGAGGCGCAGGCCGTGCCGCCCGAGCTGATCGAGGAAAGCCTGAAGAAGAAGGCGGGCTCCACTGCCGCCGGCACCGACCAGGGCGGCCTGTTCGACGAGCCCTCCGACATGCAGGCGCTCGAGGCCGCTTCCCCCGCGAGCAACCTGAAGTACGACACCATCACGACCTGGGAGCAGCTCGACGGCTGGCTCGCGAAGCTCGAGGCGGCCGAGCTCGCCGCCATCGACACCGAGACCACATCGCTCGACGAGATGGTCGCGCAGATCGTGGGCATCAGCTTCAGCGTCACGCCCGGCGAGGCCGCCTACATTCCGCTCACGCACAACTACCCCGATGCGCCCGAGCAGCTGCCCATCGACGAAGTGCTGGCGAAGCTCAAGCCCTGGCTCGAGAACGGCGCGAAGAAGAAGCTCGGCCAGCACATCAAGTACGACCGCCACGTGTTCGCCAACCATGGCATCGAGGTGCAGGGCTACGCGCACGACACCATGCTGCAGAGCTACGTGCTCGAGGTGCACAAGCCGCACGGCCTCTCGAGCCTGGCCGAGCGCCACCTAGGCCGCAGCGGCATCTCGTACGAAGACCTGTGCGGCAAGGGTGCGCACCAGATCCCGTTCAGCCAGGTCGACATCGCGAAGGCCGCCGAGTATTCGTGCGAGGACAGCGACCAGACTCTCGACGTGCACAACACCCTGTGGCCGCGTCTGCAGGCCGACGAGAAGCTGAGCTTCATCTACCAGCTCGAGATGGATTCGAGCGAGGCGCTCTACCGCGTCGAGCGCAACGGCGTGATGATCGACAGCCCCACGCTGGCCGCGCAGAGCCACGAGCTCGGCAAGCGCATCATGGAGCTGGAGCAGGAGGCCTACGAAATCGCCGGCCAGCCCTTCAACCTCGGCTCGCCCAAGCAGATCGGCGAGATCTTCTTCACCAAGCTGGGCCTGCCCGTGGTCAAGAAGACGCCGAGCGGCGCGCCGAGCACCGATGAAGAGGTGCTCGAGAAGCTGGCGGAAGACTATCCGCTGCCGGCCAAGATCCTCGAGCACCGCAGCCTGTCGAAGCTCAAGGGCACCTACACCGACAAGCTCGGCCAGCTCGCCAACCCGCGCACCGGACGCGTGCACACGCACTATGCGCAGGCGGTGGCCGTCACGGGCCGGCTCAGCAGCAACGACCCGAACCTGCAGAACATCCCGATCCGCACGCCCGAAGGCCGCCGCGTGCGCGAGGCCTTCGTGGCGCCTGCGGGCAGCGTGATCGCCAGCGCCGACTACTCGCAGATCGAGCTGCGCATCATGGCCCACATCAGCGGCGACGAGTCGCTGCTGCGCGCCTTCACCGAGGGCATCGACGTGCACCGCGCCACGGCCGCAGAGGTGTTCGGCTCCACGCCCGACCAGGTGTCGAGCGAGCAGCGCCGCTACGCCAAGGTCATCAACTTCGGCCTGATCTACGGCATGAGCAGCTTCGGCCTGGCGAAGAACCTGGGCATCGAGAACAAGGCCGCGGCCTCGTACATCGAGCGCTACTTCGCGCGCTACCCGGGCGTGAAGGCCTACATGGACGAGACGAAGGCGCTCGCCAAGGAGCAGGGCTACGTCGAGACCGTGTTCGGCCGGCGCCTCTACCTGCCCGAGATCAATTCGCCCAACGGCCCGCGCCGCGGCGGCGCCGAGCGCGCGGCCATCAACGCGCCGATGCAGGGCACCGCAGCCGACCTGATCAAGCTCAGCATGGTCAAGGTACAGAACGTGCTTGACGAGGAGAAGCGAGGCACCCGGATGATCATGCAGGTGCACGACGAACTGGTGTTCGAAGTGCCCGAGGCCGAGATCGAATGGGTGCGCACCGAAATCCCTCGTCTCATGGCCGGCGTCGCCTCGCTGAAGGTGCCGCTGCTGGCCGAGATCGGCGTCGGGCCCAACTGGGACAAGGCGCACTGACGGCTTCACTTCATTGAAGAAGCAGAGAACAAGACGAGACAACCAACCGAGAAGAAGCAAGCAGAAATGATCCAATTCCCGCACCGCAAACTCCTGATCGCCGCCGCCTGCGCGGCCTTCCTGGGCACCGCCTTCGCGGCGCCCGACGCCAGCATCGCCGCGCTCGCCGCCAAGGAAAAGCCCGCGCTGCTCGAGACGCTGAAGGAGCTTGTCTCCATCGAGTCCGGCAGCCGCGACCTCGACGGCCTCGAGAAGATCTCCGACCTGATCGCCGCCAGGTTCAAGGCGCTGGGCGGCGAGGTCGAGCTGATCGACCCGAGCGCCGAGGCCTATCGCATGGAAGACACGCCCGAGAAGATCGGCCGCGTGGTGCGCGCCACCTTCAAGGGCACGGGCAAGAAGAAGATCCTGCTGATCGCGCACATGGACACGGTCTACACCGTGGGCATGCTCAACAAGCAGCCCTTCCGCATCGACGGCGACAAGGCCTACGGCCTGGGCATCGCCGACGACAAGCAGGGCGTGGCCGTCATCACGCACATCGTGTCGATGCTGCAGTCGATGAAGTTCAAGGAGTACGGCACGCTCACCGTGCTCATCAACGGCGACGAGGAAATCAGCTCGCCCGGCGCGCGCGCGCTCATCACGCGCATGGGCAGCGAGCACGACGCGGTGCTGTCCTTCGAAGGCGCCTCCGTCAAGGACGACAAGCTCTCGCTCGCCACCGCGGGCATCGCCTCGGTCACGCTGAACGTCACGGGCAAGGCCTCGCACGCGGGCTCCGCGCCCGAGCTGGGCGTGAACGCGCTGTACGAGCTGTCGCACCAGGTCCTGCAGATGCGCGACCTGTCCGACCCGGCCACGGGCCTGAAGATGAACTGGACCATCTCGAAGTCGGGCACCAACCGCAACGTGATCCCGGCCAGCGCCACCGCGGCGGCCGACGTGCGCGTGCTGAAGGTCAGCGACTACGACCGCATCGAGCAGCAGGTGAACGAGCGTGTGAAGAAGCAGCTCATTCCCGAGGCCAAGGTCGAGCTGAAGTTCGAGCGTCGCCGTCCGCCGCTGGAGTCTTCCGAGGCCTCGATCGCCATGGCCCGCCATGCGCAGCGGATCTACAAGGACGAGCTCGGCCTGCCGCTGGGCGCCGACGACAAGGCGGCCGGCGGCGGCACCGACGCGGCCTTCGCCGCGCTCAAGACCAAGGCGCCGGTCGTCGAGCGCTTCGGCCTGCAGGGCTTCGGCGCGCACTCGGCCGATGCCGAATACGTGCTGGTCAATTCGATCGAGCCGCGCCTGTACCTCGGCACGCGCATGGTCATGGACCTGGCTCGCGGCAAGGCTTCCTCCGGCAACTGACACACCAGCCGCCACTCGCGATGCGCCTGCGCCACATCGAGGTCTTCAACGCGATCATGCTCACGGGCAGCGTGAGCGCGGCGGCGCGGCTCATCAACATCACGCAGCCGGCGGTGAGCCGCACGCTGCAGCATGCCGAGCTGCAGCTGGGCTTTCCGCTGTTCCAGCGCGCCAAGGGCCGGCTCACGCCGACCACCGAGGCGCTCACGCTGTATCCGCACATCGAGCGGCTCTTTGCGCAGCTCGACGAGGTGCAGCGGCTCGCCGCCAACCTGCGCACGGCGGGCGACACGGGCGAGCTGCGCATCCTCAGCGTGCTGGCGCTGAGCTACGACATCCTGCCGCGCGCGCTCAAGGCCTTCCGCGAAAGGCATCCGGGCTACGCGATCACCGTGGAGTCGCTGCATTCGCCGCAGATCATGTCGGCGCTGCTGCTGCAGGAGGCCGACGTGGGCTTCGCCTTCAGCCCCGCAGTGCATCCCTCGCTCACGCAGGAGACGCTGGCCGACAGCCGCATGGTGTGCATCGCGCCCAAGGGCATGCTGCCGCGCGCGCTGGTGCGCAACGGTTCGGCTGCGCTGCACGACCTCGTCGACCGGCCGGTGATCGGGCTGGACAGCCGCGATCCCGTGGGCACCAGCCTGAGCCAGGCCTGCCGGCAGGCGGGCGTGGGCTTCCAGCAGGCGGTGGTCACGGTGCAGACCTACCACGCGGCGCTGGCCATGGCGCACCACGGCATCGGCGTGGCGCTGGTCGACGGCTGCACGGCGCGATCGGCCGACCGCGAGAAGGTCGACGTGCTGATGCTGGAGCCGCAGATCCCGGTGCCGATCCGCGCGCTGCGTTTCGCCGCACGGCCCGACTCGGTGGCGGTGCGCGGCATCACGCGCTGCATGCGCGAGGCGATCGAGCAGACCGTCTAGGAACCGTGGGGCGAAAGCGTGCCGGGCCATAATCCGGCGCCATGCACGCCCTTCGACGCTCCCACTCGCTGTACCGCCTGGTGCTCGCGTGGTTCATGGCGTCGCTGCTGATCGCGACGGCTTCGCCGATCGTGCATCCGCAGGCCATCGAACTGGTGTGCTCCAGCGCCGGCGCCGTCAAGGCCATCGTCCAGGGCGAGGATGGTCCGGTCGAACTGGGCGCCACTGCCATGGACTGCCCGCTGTGCCTGATCTCCGTGCCGCTTCCCGTGACGGCGCAAATCGCGCTTCCGACGCCGCAGCCGCTGGGCCGCGCGCTGCAGTCCATTCCGGCCGCCCGCATCGCGGCGGCCACGGCTTCGCCGCTTCCTGCGCGCGGGCCTCCGACGCTCTCCTGACACCGTAGCTTCTTCCTTCACCCGCCGCCGTCCGGCCAGGACCCGCGGCGCGGTGAGCTTCCGGTCGTTGCGCGGCCGGCGTCGCCGTCCGGGCGCGCCGCCGCAAAGAGAGATTCCATGTCACGTCGTTCCCTGCTCAGGGGCGGCGCCGTCTTGCGCGGTGCCTTGCCCGTTCTTGTTCCATCCACTTCCACGCTCGGGCTGCTGGCCCTGTTCGGCACGGCCGGCGCGTCGGCCTGGGCCCAGCAATCCGCCACGCCGGTCGCGCCCGCCGTGCATTCCCTGCCGCAGGTCGAGGTCGCCGAGGACGCCATCGCGCCCAACGGCAGGCTCGACCTCGACACGCCTTCGGACACCGCGAGCCGCCTCGGCCTCACGCCGCGCGAGACGCCCGCCTCGGTGACGGTGGTGAACCGCGCCGTCATCGATGCGCGCGGCGCGCAGAACACGCAGGAAATCCTGCGCGCGATTCCGGGCGTGACCGCGCACGACGCGCCGGGCAACATCGGCGTGAGCTACCGCGGCTTCGGCAGCAACTCCATCGCCCAGCTGTTCAACGGCATCAACGTGCAGTACTCGATCGCGGCCCGTCCGGTGGACAGCTGGATCTACGACCGCGTCGAGGCCATCGGCGGCCCGTCGAGCTTTCTCTTCGGTTCCGGCGCGCTGGGCGGCTCGATCAACTACATCACCAAGCTCGCCGAGCGCGGCGACTTCACCGAGGCGCAGCTGCGGCTGGGCACGCAGAACCTCAGGGAGGCCTCGTTCGGGCTCAACCGGCGCATTGCCGGAGACGGCGGCGCCGGCAGCCACTACGCGCGCATCGACGTGAACCGGCGCGAGGCCGACGGCTGGACCGACGGCACGCACGGCAAGGCCACGCAGATGGCGACCTCGCTGGTGTCCGACTTCGGCGGCGGCGTGAAGCACACACTGGCCTACGAGTACCAGGACGAGCACGTCGACCGGCCCTACTGGGGCACGCCGGCCCTCAACCCCGTGACCGGCACGATGCGCATCGACCACGGCATCCGCTCCAAGAACTACAACAGCGCCGACGGCATCTACGCCCAGCGCGTGCAGTGGCTGCGCTCGGTGACCGAGTGGCAGGCCAGCGACGCGCTGCAGTTCAGGAACACCTTCTATGCCTACGACGCGCTGCGCGACTACCGCAACGTCGAGAGCTACCGCTACAACGCGGCCAATACTGCGGTGATCCGCTCCGGCGCGCTGCTGCAGCGGCACGACCAGGACCTTGTCGGCAACCGCGTCGAGGGCGTCTACAAGGGGCAGCTCGGCGGCCTGCGCAGCGACTGGGCCTTCGGGCTGGACTTCAGCGTGAACCGGCAGACGCGCTTTCCCAACAGCCTGCCCGGGGTGGTGAGCACGGTGAACCCCTACGTCTTCGCCACCGAGCGCTTCTTCGAGGTGCCGGGCATGGTTCCGGGCTTTCGCCCCGACCGCGGCAACAAGGTCACCACGACGGGGCTCTACCTCGAGAACCGCACCGCGCTGCAGCCCTCGCTGCACCTGGTGACGGCGCTGCGCCACGAGCGCATCGACCTCGACCTGGTCAACCGGCGCACGGTGGATGCCGCGAATCCGGCGACCTTCCATCGCGGCTACAAGCCGACCACCGGGCGCATCGGCCTCGTGTGGGACGTCGCCCCCGGCGCCAGCCTCTATGCGCAATACGCCACCGCGGCCGATCCGCCCTCGGGCGTGCTTTCCACGGCCTCCTTCGCCGACGTGCGCAACAACAGCGAGCTCACCACGGGCCGGCAGGCGGAGGTCGGCGGCAAGCTCGATTTCTGGCAGGGCAAGGGCACGGCCACGCTCGCGGCCTACAGCATCCGCCGCAGCAACATCGCGTCGCAGGACCCGAACAACAGCGCGCTCACGGTGCTCGTCGGCGAGCAGTCGTCCAAGGGCGTGGAGCTGGCGCTGGGGTTGCAGCCCGCGCCGCAGTGGTCGCTGCAGGGCAACGTCACCTACGTCGACGCACGCTACGAGCGCTTCACGCAGGGCGGCGTTTCGCTTGCGGGCCGCACGCCGACCAACACGCCGGCCGTGGTGGCCAACCTCTGGGCGTCGTACGCCATCACGCCGCAGCTGCAGGCCAGCGCGGGGTTGCGTCATGTCGGAAAGGTCTATGCCGACGCGGCCAACACGACGAGCTGGCCCGCCTACACGCTGCTCGACCTGGGGCTGAGCTGGAAGCTGAGCCGCTCCGTCACCGTGGTGGGCCGCATCCGCAACGTGACGAACAAGATCTACGCGGCCAACGTGGGCACCACCTTTGCCTACCTCGGCGCGCCGCGCACGGCGGATGTCGCGCTGCGCGTGAGCTTCTAGCGGAAGGGGAGGCGTCATGCATCTCAAGCGCTGGTTGTTTCTTGTCCATCGCTGGCTGGGCGTTGTCGCCTGCGCCTTCTTCGCGATGTGGTTCGTCTCGGGCGTCGTGATGATGTACGTGGGCTATCCCAAGCTCACGGAAGCCGAGCGATTGCAGCATCTGCCGCCGCTCGATGCGTCGCAGCCGTTCCTGAGTCCCGCTCAGGCGCTTCAGGCGGCGGGCATCCCGGGGCCGCAGCAGTCGCTGCGGCTGGCGGCGGCGAGTGGCGGGCAGGCGGTGTATCTCGCGGTGCCGGCACGGGAGGCCGCAGCCGGCGGGCGCAGGCTCCCACCGGGCAGCGGCACCGTCGTGATCGATGCGCGGACGGGCAGCGTGCTGCGCGAGGTCGATCGCCAGCGGGCGATTGCGAGCGCGCTGGCCTACGCGGGTGCCGGCGTGGCAGCGGACTATCGCGGCACTGTCGACGAAGACGCCTTCACGCATTCGCGCGGGCTCGATGCCCATCGCCCGCTGCATGTGGTCGAGCTCGGCGACGCGCAGGCCACGCGGCTGTACGTGTCGGGAAAAACCGGCGAGGTGGTGCGTGACGCGCCGAGAACAGAGCGCCTCTGGAACTACGCGGGTGCGTGGATCCACTGGCTGTACCCCTTGCGCGGTACCGCGCTCGACCCGTACTGGGCCGACATCGTCAACTGGCTCTCCATCGTCGGCATCGCCGTCGCGCTGACGGGAACGGTCGTGGGCGTGATGCGCTGGCGCTTCAGGCGCGTCTACCGCAGCGGCTCGCACTCGCCGTACCAGGGCTTCATGATGCGCTGGCATCACGTCAGCGGATTGCTGTTCGCGATCGTCACGCTGACATGGATCTTCAGCGGGCTGATGTCGATGAACCCCTGGCGCGTGTTCGACGGCAAGGCAGCCGCGCTGCGCATCGATGCGATGAACGGCGGGGCGCTGACGGTGAGCGCGGAGGATGCTCCGCCATCCGCCTTGCTGGCCTCGACGGGCGGCGGCGTGCGCGAGCTGAGCTGGGTGCGGCGCGCCGGGCAGACGCTGGTGCTGGCCAATACCGCCACGGGTCGGCCCGCGGTGCGCGCTGCGCTCACCGCGCAGCCCTACGCGCTCGACGCCGAGGCACTGAAGGGCGCGGTCGCACGCCTGTTGCCCGATGCCGTCGCGCGCATCGACGTGCTGCACGCCTACGACATTCACTACTACGCGCGCGAGGCGCACACCATGACCGGCGGAACCGACAAGCCGCTGCCCGTCTGGCGCGTCGTGTTCACCGATGCGCCCGCGAGCTGGGTGCACGTCGATCCGCTGACGGGCACCGTGCTGGCCCGCATCGACAGCCATCGCCGCGCGAGCCGCTGGCTGTTCGCCATGCTCCACAGCTGGGACTGGCTGCCGCTGCTGGAGCGCCGTCCCCTGTGGGACGTGCTGCTGGTCGCATCGAGCCTGGGCGGCGCGGTGCTGAGCCTGACCGGCGTGGTGATCGGCTGGCGGCGCCTCGGCCGCAAGCTCAGGCTGCCGAAGCCGAAGGGTCCAGAGCCTGCGCGATCCGCAGCGCCGAGCCGAAGGCCAGCGTGAAGCCCAGCGCGCCGTGGCCGGTGTTGAACAGCATGTTCGACGGGGCGCTGCCGAGCCGTCCGATGATCGGCAGCCCCTTGGGCGTGGCAGGGCGCATGCCGGTCCACGGATGGAGTTCCTCTAGCCGGCTCGCATGCGGGAAGAGGGCGCGCGTGGCGGCCGCCAGCGTCTCGATGCGCGTGGCCGGAATGCTCGCGTCGTGGCCCACCAGCTCGGCCATGCCCGCCACGCGCAGGCGCGAGCCGATGCGTGCGAACACCACCTTGCGCGCGCTGTCCGTCACGTTCACGCGCGGCGCGGCGCCGGGCGCGGGATCGACTTCCACCGTGATGCTGTAGCCCTTGAGCGGATAGACCGGAAGGTAGGCCCCGAGCGCGCGGCCCAGCCTGTGCGACGCGGAGCCCAGCGCCATCACGAAGGCGTCGGCCTCCACGTCGCCTTCGCCGGTGCGTGCCGCGGCGACGCGGTTTCCGTTGCGCACGAAGCCGTGCACGTCGATGCCCGACATGAAGCGCACGCCGCGCGCGCTCAATGCCTTCGTCAGCTCGATGCACACCTTGAGGCAGTCGGCCGCGCATTCGCTGGGCGTATGAACGGCGCCGGCCATATGGCTGCGGTAGCCGGTGAGCGCGGGTTCGATGGCGACGCATTCCTCGGGCGTCACCAGCCGCTGCTCGCTGCCCATGGTGCGCTGCAGTTCGAGCTGCGCGCGCGCGCCGTCGAGCGATGCCTGGCTGGCGTACAGCACCAGCTTGCCGGTGGCCGAGAAATCGCAGTCGGGAGAGAGCTCCGCGCGCATCGCCTCGAATTCGATGCGGCTCGAAGCGGCCAGCTCCAGCAGCTTCGCCGTGGTGTCGCGCGATGTCTGCGCGTTGCAGGCCGCGAGGAATTCCATGCCCCAGCGCCATTGCAGCGGATCGAGCTGCGGCCGCAGCTTGAGCGGCGAGGCGGGCGACAGCAGCAGCTTGGGCAACTGCTTCCAGATCGACGGATCGGCCAGCGGCTGAACGTACGAATAGCTGAGCTGCGCGCCGTTGCCGCCGCTCGCGCCCGAGCCGGGCGCGGCGCGGTCGATCACGGTGACCTGATGACCCCGGCGTTCGAGCTGCCAGGCGGTCGCCAGGCCCACGATGCCGGCGCCGAGCACACACACATGCATGGGGGCGACTTTCCGCAAGGAGATTGATTGAGAACCGAGGCTTTGACTGTAGGCGCGCGCGGCTCGGGGCGGAAATGCCAAAAGAACCCCCGCCCATAACCTTTGGGCATGGGCCAGGTTTCAATTGGAATTGTCGTTTTGCTTCGCTACTTCCTAAACTGGCCGCCTGTTCAGTCCAACCGAATGAAGGCTCGAATGAAACTCTCCGTCCTGATGTCTTCCCTGGCCGCCACGGTGCTCTTCACCGCCACGGGCGCGCAGGCCGCCGACACGCTGGCCAAGATCGCCGAGTCCGGCAAGATCACGCTCTCCTATCGCGAGTCGTCGGTGCCCTTCAGCTACCTCGACGGCCCCAACAAGCCGATCGGGATGGCGGTCGATCTTTCCAACGCCGTGGTCGAGGCGGTGAAGAAGAAGCTGAACAAGCCCAACCTGCAGGTGGCGCTCATGCCCGTGACCTCGCAGAACCGCATTCCGCTCATCACCAACGGCACCGTCGACCTGGAGTGCGGCTCCACCACCAACAACACCGCGCGCGGCAAGGACGTGGCCTTCGCCATCAACCACTTCTACACGGGCACGCGCCTGCTGGTGAAGAAGTCTTCCAAGATCAAGAACTACGCCGATCTCGCGAAGAAGACCGTGGCCAGCACCACCGGCACGACCAACGCGCTGGTCATGCGAAAGTACAACACCGAGAAGAGCCTCGGCATGGACATCGTGCTCGGCAAGGACCACGCCGACTCCTTCCTGCTGGTCGAGAGTGACCGCGCCGCGGCCTTCGCCATGGACGACATCCTGCTGTACGGCCTGATCGCCAATGCCAAGACACCGGGCGACTTCGAGGTGGTGGGCGATTCGCTGCAGGTCGAGCCCTACGCCTGCATGCTGCCCAAGGACGACCCGGCCTTCAAGAAGCTGGTGGACGACACCTTCGCCGGCATGATGAAGAGCGGCGAGTTCGAGAAGCTCTACAACAAGTGGTTCATGCAGCCGATTCCTCCGAAGAACGTGCCGCTGAACCTGCCGATGAGCCCGCAGCTGAAAGAGAACCTCAAGGCTCTCAGCGACAAACCGGCGACCTGACAACGGCGCGGCGAGAGAGAAAGAAAAGGAAGTTGCAGTGACGCAGGTTGTCGGCATTCTTGGAGGCATGGGCCCCGCGGCGGGCGCCGACTTCGTGCGGCTCTTCGTGCAGGCCTGCACGCAGCAGATGCGTGCGCGGGGCGAGCCGGTGCGCGACCAGTCCTTTCCCGAGCACTGGCTAGCGCAGGTGCCGGTGCCCGACCGCACCGAGGCACTGGCTTCGGCCGGGCAGGGCGCGCACCAGCCGCTGGAGCCGATGCTGCAGGCGCTGGGCCGGCTGGCCGCCCTCGGCAGCCGCACGGTGGCCATCGCCTGCAACACGGCGCACGCATGGCACGCCAACCTGCAGGAGCGCTTTCCCCAGGTCGAGCTGCTGCACATGGCGCGCGAGACGGCACGCCACCTCGCTGCCCAGGGCGCGACGGGCGTGGCGCTGATGGCCACCGAAGGCACCTACCGCATCCGCCTCTACGAGCAGGCGCTGGCCGATGAGGGCCTGGAATGCCACGTGCCGCTGCCCGAGGAGCGCCAGATCATCACGCGCGGCATCTTCGAGGGCGTGAAGGCCGGCAACATGCAGCTCGCCGAGCAATGCTTCTCCGACGTGGCGCTGCGGCTGGCCGGGCGCCACGGCCCGGTCTCCATCGTCATGGGCTGCACCGAGGTGCCCCTGGGCCTGCAGGGCTCGGCCGCGGTGGCGGGGCTCGATCTGGTCGATCCCGCGCAGGTGCTGGCCGCGGCGCTGGCCCGGCGCGCCTACGGGGTGCCGCAACCCCACTGAGACCAGGGGGCATGGAGGCCCCGGCCGATTTCGCCTACATTGCGGCGTGCGTTTTTTCATGGCGCAACGTCCCTTGTCCGACGATCCAACCGGAGCCCATTCCATGCCTCTCGACGACAGCCGTTCCGACTTCGACTCGCTTCGCCCCGGCGAAAGCACAGAGCAGGGCGCCACGCGCCGCACCGCCCTCAAGGCCGTGATCGGCGTGGGCTACGCGGCCGCCGTCATGCCGGTGATGGCGCAGACCGCCGTCAGCACCCCGGCCGACGGCCTGAAGGCCGGCCCGGTCAAGTACACCGTCAATGGCTTCGATGTGCCCGCCTACGCCGCAGCGCCCGAGGGCAAGACCGGCCTGCCGGTGATCCTGGTGATCCAGGAGATCTTCGGCGTGCACGAATACATCGCCGACACCTGCCGCCGCTTCGCCAAGCTCGGCTACCTGGCCATCGCGCCCGAGCTCTACGCCCGCCAGGGCGATCCGCGCGGCTACACCGACATCCCGAAGCTGCAGGCCGACATCGTCACCAAGGTGCCCGACGCGCAGGTCCTGGCCGACCTCGACGGCGCCCTGGCCTATGCCAAGGCCAACGGCGGAGACGCCAGCAAGGCCGGCATCACCGGCTTCTGCTGGGGCGGGCGCATCGTCTGGCTCTATGCCGCCACCGGCAAGGTCAAGGCGGGCGTGGCGTGGTACGGCCGGCTGGTCGGCCAGGCCAGCGAACTCCAGCCGAAGCACCCCGTCGACATCGCTGCCAGCCTGCAGGCGCCGGTGCTCGGTCTCTACGGCGGAAAAGACCAGGGCATCCCCCTTGACACGGTTGATAAGATGAAAGCAGCTCTGGCAACCGGAACCCCGGCGGCCAAGGCGTCGAGCTTCGTCGTGTATCCCGAAGCGGGCCACGCGTTCCATGCCGACTACCGCCCCAGCTACGTCAAGAGCGCGGCGGAAGACGGCTGGCAACGCGCCACGGCCTGGTTCAAAGCCAATGGCGTCGCCTGAAGACGGCGCCCTGTAGCCACCCCCGCCGAAGGCCGTCGAATGACGGCCTTTCTCTTTTTATGAACGGACAACGGCCTCGCTGGAACTTCTCCAGGGGCCGTCTTTCTTGCGCAAGCAGCTATGAATTTGATAGTCATCATCGTGGCGACCCTGGTTGCCGGTATCGGGAGCGTCTGGCTCGCGGCCCTCTTGCTGAAGGTGGGCGTGCGAAGCGGCTCCGGCGGCGTGAACCCGCAGCACCTGCTGAGCCTGGCGGCCGGCGCGCTGCTCGCCACGGCCTTCATGCACCTGCTGCCCGAGGCCTTCGAAAGCCGCATCGAGCCCGCGCTGCTCTTCGGGGTGCTGCTGTTCGGGCTGGTGTTCTTCTTCCTGCTCGACAAGGCCGAGCTGTGGCACCACGGGCATGAGCATCACCATGGCGACGGGAAGGACGGGCATGAGGGCCACGACCACCACGGACACGAACACGGTCACGATCACCCCCATTCGCACGACCACGGCCCCCGCACCGGCGGCTGGGCCGTGCTCACCGGCGACAGCGTGCACTGCTTCGGCGACGGCATCCTGATCGCCTCGGCCTTCACCGCCGACCTGCGCCTGGGCCTGGTGGCCGCCCTCGCGGTGCTGGCGCACGAGATTCCGCACCACATCGGCGACCTGGTCGTGCTGCGCCAGAGCTCGGCCAACCAGCGCGCCGCGCTGGTGAAGGTGTCGCTCGCCGGCACCATGACCGCGTTGGGCGGCATCGCGGGTTGGTGGCTGGTCGACCAACTGCACGGACTGCTGCCGTACTTCCTGGTGCTGGCCGGCAGCAGCTTCGTCTACGTGGCGCTGGCCGACCTGATTCCGCAGCTGCAGAAGCGTCTGCCCGCGCGCCAGACGGCCGCGCAGATCCTCTGGCTGGCCGCGGGCATCGTGCTGGTCACGCTGGTGAGCCGCCTCGCGCACGGCGAGCACGGGCACGACCACGGCCACGACGACCCGGGCCACGGGGAGCACGGCCACGTGCACAAGGATTGAGGGCGGGCCGGGAGGGCTGAAGGGGATCGAAGGCCGGTCGGCGGCCTTCGCCGGAAACGTTCCGACACCGACGCCGCGCGCCGGATGACCCGCAACGCCCGAAACAGGCGCACCATAGGGGACCTGTCAGAAACAAGCCGAGGAGCTGATCATGAGCACCGTCGACGCCACTGCGCGTTCCGCCTCTTCCGCCGACGAAGACGAGGACAACCTGCCCGCCGATGACTTCGAAGAGCCCGATGACGAGATCTCCGACGACCTGTCCGAGGAAACGGGCATCGACCTCACCGACGCGAGCGAGCTCGACGCCGACAACGTGCCGGCCGACGAGGAGTTCGACCGCGTGATGAACGCTCCGGATTGACAGGCTGACCCCCAGGCTCCGCGCACTTCGTGTCGCTTTGCCAACCCCCTTGCAGGGGGCGATACCAGCGGCCCGGCAAAGCCGGTTCCGCGGTATCCCTGGAAGGGATCAGTTCACTCGCGCTTCGCGCCGCGTGATCACCTGCCCGTTGCGCGCTCCGCAGTGCGCTCCGTTGCGCCAGGTCAGGGCGCCATTCACTATCACCGCATCGATGCCCTCGGCCGGCTGCATCGGCGATTCATAGTTCGCGGTGTCGCGCACTGTCGCGGCATCGAAGATCACCACGTCGGCGTGATTGCCCGGCTTCAGCGTGCCGCGTTCGTGCAGGCCGAAGTTGCGCGCGGTGAGCCCCGTCATCTTCCATACCGCCGTTTCCAGCGGGAACAGGCCGATGTCGCGGCTGTAGTGCCCCAGCACGCGCGGGAAGGTGCCCCACAGGCGCGGATGCGGCTTGTCGCCCAGCGGGATGCCGTCGGAGCCGATCATGGTTTCGTCGAAGGCGAGGATGCGCTGCACGTCGTCCTCGTCCATCATGAAGTAGATCGCGCTGCCGGGCTGCAGCCGCTTCGCGGCCTCTTCGCCCGACACGCCCCATTCGGCCGCGATGTCCTTCAGGTCGCGGCCCGCGCATTCGGGGTGCGGCACGCTAGAGGCGATGAGCACGCGGCCTTCCATCATCCCGCGGTCGGTGCGGATCATGGTGGAGCCGGCCGTGTAGGGATAGCAGTCGAGGCCGATGCACTGGTGCTTCATCGCCTCCTGGATGAACGGCAGCGTGACCTTCGTCTTGCCGAAGTTGCGCGTGTTCTGCACCTTGTGGTGCGACACCACCACCGGAATGCCGAGCGCGCGGCCGATGTGGAAGGTTTCCTCCAGCGACTCCATCACGCGGTCGCTCTCGTCGCGCATGTGCGTCACGTACAGCGCCTTGCGCGAAGTGAGCGGGCGCCCGACCTCGATGATCTCCTCGGTCGTCGCCTTCACTGCCGGCGGGTAGAAGGTGCCGGTCGACAGGCCGATGGCGCCGGCCTGCATCGCCTCTTCGACCATCGCTTGCATGGCCTTGATCTCGGCTTCGTTCGCGGGCCGGTCGAGGTCGCCCATCGCCACGGCGCGCAGCGTCGAATGGCCCACCATCGCCGCCACGTTCACCGACGACGGCGTGGCACGCAATGCATCGAGGTACGCGGCGAAGCTGGTGAACCGGCCCTCGGCGGGCGAGTCGAGCAGGCTCAGCGGCATGGGCAGGTCCATGTCGGCGCGCAGCGGTGCGGCGCTGATGCCGCAGTTGCCCGCCACCACGGTGGTCACGCCCTGCGACACCTTGAACGGCATCCGAGCCTGCGACAGCACGGCCTGGTCGTCGTGCGTGTGCGAGTCGATGAAGCCGGGCGCGACGATGCGGCCGGTGGCGTCGATCGTCTGCTCGGCCGTATGGCCCGCGAGCTTGCCGATGGCGACGATGCGGTCGCCCACGATGCCGATGTCGGCGTCGAAGCGCGGCGCCTTGGTGCCGTCGATCACGGTGCCGCCGCGGATCAGCAGTTCGTAATGGGGGAGCTTGTCGGACACGGGAGGAATCCTTTCTTTCTTGCTTCTTCTCTTCAGCGGAAATGGCAGGCGACCAGATGGCTTCCGTTCGCGGACGACGACGGCCGCTCGCCCAGCTCCGGCGCCTTCTCCTTGCACACGGCCTGCGCCATCGGGCAGCGGGTGTGAAAGCGGCAGCCCGAAGGCGGATTGGCCGGGCTCGGCGGATCGCCCTGCAGCAGCATGCGCCGCGCGGGCGTGCGCGGATTGGGCACCGGCACCGCCGACAGAAGAATCTCGGTGTACGGATGCAGCGGCGCAGAGAACAGCGTGTCGCGGTCGGCGATCTCCACGATGTGGCCGAGGTACATCACCGCCACGCGATGGCTGATGTGGCGCACCACCGCGAGGTCGTGCGCGACGAAGAGATACGCGATGCCGAATTCGGCCTGCAGGTCCATCAGCAGGTTGACCACCTGCGCCTGCACCGACACGTCGAGAGCGGACACCGGCTCGTCGCACACGATCAGCTTCGGGTTCAGCGCCAGGGCGCGCGCGATGCCCAGCCGTTGCCGCTGGCCGCCCGAGAACTCGTGCGGAAACTTCTTCACCGCCTCGGGCCGCAGCCCCACGCGCGAGAACAGCCACTGCACGCGCTCGCGCCGCTCGGCCGATGCGCCCATGCCGAAGTTGCGCAGCGGCTCGGCCACGATGTCGCCGGCCGTCAGCCGCGGGTTCAGCGAGGCATACGGGTCCTGAAAAATGATCTGCAGGTCGCGCCGGCGCATGCGCATGTCTTCGGCGGAAAGCGACAGCAGCTCCTGGCCTTCGAGTTCTACCGAGCCCGAGGTCGGCTCCACCAGCCGCATCACCGACTTGGCCGTGGTCGTCTTGCCGCAGCCTGACTCACCGACCAGCGACAGCGTCTCTCCGCGCGCGACATTGAACGAAACGCCGTCCACCGCCTGGATCGATGGCTTGGCCGGCCGCAGCCAGCGCTTGGGCGACGTGTAGTGCTTGCGCAGGTTGCGCACCTGCAGCAATGGCGTTGCAGCGGTTGTCGTCATGCGGCGATCTCCTCGGCACCCGCCCAGTTTTCCTCGACTGCGAAGCAGGCCACCACATGGTCGCCGCCTTGCTGCGCCAGCTTCGGTGTCTCGGCACGGCAGCGTTCGCGTGCCTGGCTGCAGCGAGCCGCGAAGGCGCAGCCGCGTCCCAGTTCGTGCGCGGCGGGCACCAGCCCCGGAATCTCGGTGAGCCGCGTGCTCGCGGTGTTCATCGCGGGCATCGAGGCCATCAGCGCGCGCGTGTAGGGGTGCAGCGGTCGGTCGAACAGGTCGACCACGTCGGCTTCTTCCACCTTCTTGCCGGCGTACATGACCACGACGCGGTCGCAGCTCTCGGCCACCACGCCGAGGTCGTGCGTGATCATCACCACGCCCATGCCCAGCTCTTTCTGCAGCCGCTTGATGAGGTCGAGGATCTGCGCCTGGATCGTCACGTCCAGGGCAGTCGTCGGCTCGTCGGCGATCAGCACCTCGGGGTTGCAGGCCAGGGCCAGCGCGATCATCACGCGCTGGCGCATGCCGCCCGAGAGCTGGTGCGGGTACTCGTTCACGCGGCGCTCCGGCTCGGGGATCTGCACCACGCGCAGCATCTCGACCGCACGCTTCATCGCGTCGGCGCGGCTGGCCTTCTGGTGCAGCTGCACTGTCTCGGCGATCTGCCGGCCCACGGTGAGCACCGGGTTCAGCGACGTCATCGGCTCCTGGAAGATCATCGAGATGCGGTTGCCGCGGATCTGCCGCATCTCGCGCTCGCTCAGCTGCATCAGGTCGGTGCCGCGCAGCCGCACCGCGCCCATGTGGCGGCCGGGCGGCGTGGGCACCAGCCGCAGGATCGACAGGGCGGTCACGCTCTTGCCGCAGCCCGACTCGCCGACCACGCCGAGCGTTCGGCCCGCGCGCACCGTGTAGGAAACGCCGTCGACCGAGCGCACCACGCCCGCCAGCGTGTGGAAGTGCGTGCGCAGGTTGTCGACCTCGAGCAGCGGCTCGCCGGGTGCGAGCGCGGTGTGGGACATGGTGATCGTCATGGCATGTCCTCCTTCACAGTTGCCGTGCCAGGCGCGGGTCGAGCGCGTCGCGCAGGCCGTCGCCCAGCAGGTTGATGGCCAGCACGGTCGCCGCGAGCAGCAGCCCGGGGTACAGGATGATGTGGAAGGCCACGGCCACGAAGTTGCGGCCCTCGGCCATCATGTTGCCCCAGCTCGGCGTCTGCGAAGGCACGCCCACGCCGAGGAAGGAGAGTGCCGCCTCCGTCAGCACGGCGGCGGCCGCGACGAAGGTGGCCTGCACGATCAGCGGCGCCACGGTGTTTGGCAGCACATGGCGCACCAGGATCACCGGAAGGCGCGTGCCCACCGCATGCGCGGCCTCCACGAAGAGCTGCTCGCGCAGCGTGAGCGCCAGCGAGCGCACCAGCCGCACCACGCGCGGGATCTCGGGCACCGTGATGGCGACGATCACCGTCGTCAGGCTGGCGCGGGTCACGGCCATGAGCGCGATGGCAAGCAGGATGCCGGGGATGGCCATGAGGCCGTCCATCACCCGCATGATCGGCCCGTCCGCCCAGCGCACGAAGCCGGCCACCAGCCCGAGCACGACGCCGAAGAAGGTGGCCAGCAGCGCCACCGAGGCGCCCACGATCATCGACACCCGCCCGCCCCACACCGCGCGGCTGAACACGTCGCGGCCCAGCGCGTCGGTGCCGAACCAGTGCTCGGACGAGGGCAGCTGCATGCGCGCGAGCGGATCGATGTCCTGCGGGTCGTGCGTGGCGATCCACGGCGCGGCGATGGAAAGCGCCGCCACCGCGATCAGCAGCAGCGCGCCGACGATCAGCGTCGGGTGCTTGCGCAGCCAGCGCAAGCGCGGAGGAACGAAAGGGGCCTCGACCGGCTGCGCGACTTCGGCTGCAGGCGTCGCGGGCATGTCGATGTCGCTCATGGGAAGTACGGTGGACATGGAGCGGGTCAGTGGGTCGGTCTAGTACTGGATGCGCGGATCGAACAGGCGGTAGCTCAGGTCGATCAGCAGGTTGATCAGCACGTACACGCCCGCCGACAGCAGCAGCACGCTCTGGATCACCGGGTAGTCGTGCCGCTGCACCGAATCGATCACCAGCCGGCCCACGCCCGGAATGGCGAACACCGTCTCGGTGACCACCACGCCGCCGATCAGCAGCGCGATGCCCGCGCCCACGGTGGTGGCGATGGGAATGGCCGCGTTGCGCAGCGCATGCCCCAGAACGGGCAGCACCCCGAGGCCCTTGGCGCGCGCGGTGCGGATGTAGTCCTCGTGCAGCACTTCGAGCACCGTGGCGCGCGTCATGCGCGTCACCAGCGCGATGTAGACCAGCGCGAGGTTCACGCAAGGCAGCACCAGCGAGCGCAGCCATTCGCCCGCGCCCTCGGCGAAGCGCACGTAGCCCTGCACCGGGAACCACGGCAGCTGGATCGCGAAGCTGTAGACCAGCAGGTAGCCCACCAGGAATACCGGCACCGAGAAGGCCAGCACCGCGAAGAGCATCACCAGCCGGTCGATCCAGCTACCCGCGCGGTACGCCGCGAGCGTGCCCAGCGGCACCGACACCACCAGCGTGATGAGCATGGTCAGCGCGGCGATCGACACCGTGGGCTCCAGCCGCTGCCCCAGCAGCTGCGTCACCGGCATCTGGGTGAAGATCGACGTGCCGAGGTCGCCGGTGAAGAGCTTGCCGATCCACAGCCCGAATTGCTGCCACAGCGGCAGGTTCAGGCCGAGCGCGGCGCGCAGCTTCTCGATGTCCTCGGTGGTGGCGAGGTCGCCCGCGATGAGCGCCGCAGGGTCGCCCGGCGAGAGGTGGATCAGAAGGAACACCACCACGGCCACCACCGCCATGACCGGAAGCGTCGAGAGAAAGCGTCGAACGATGTAGCCCATGGCGGTGCCCTTGAACTGTTGGCTGGCTTGCTGGCGGAATGCTGGCTGGCGGGCTGGCCCTTACCTGTCGAGCGCCCAGACCGTCGGCATGCCGGACCAGAGCTTGTCCAGCCCCTTCAGGTTGGCGCGCGCGGCGAAGGCGGCCGAGTACTGGCCGGCGTTGATGTACGGCACGGCCTCGTAGGCGCGGGCCTGGAAGGCGTCGAGCAACTCCTTGCGCTTGGCCGGCACGGTTTCCTTCAGCCATGAAGTGCGCAGGTCGTCCAGCGGCTTGTCGCAGGGCCAGCCGGGCAGGGTGTTGCCGCAGGCCGCGCTCAGGTAGGCGTTGCTGACGGGCGAGTTGGCATCGAACTCGCCGGCCACGGTGACGTACATGTTCCAGCCGCCGGCGTCGGGTGCATCGCGCTTGGCGCGGCGCGCGCCGATGGATGCCCAGTCCATGGTCTGGGCATCGACGTTCAGGCCGATGCTCTTCATGGTCTGCGCGGCCATCAGCG
Source organism: Variovorax gossypii (assembly GCF_003965815.1). GTDB lineage: Bacteria > Pseudomonadota > Gammaproteobacteria > Burkholderiales > Burkholderiaceae_C > Variovorax > Variovorax gossypii. Next base: position 1,283,657 of record NZ_RXOE01000002.1, read on the forward strand.
CCTCGGCGTTCAGGTAGGGCACGTCGCTGGGCACCAGCAATACCACCTTCTCGCCCTTGTAGCCGGCGTCGGCGAGCATCTTCTTCGCCTTGGCGAGGTCGGCCTTGCGGTAGGGCTCGGCGCCGGCGGCCGTGTCGTTGGGGCTGCCGCAGATGAAGTAGGTGGCGCAGTAGGCCATGCGCATGTCGAGCGGGAAGCCCATCGCCGCCATGAAGCGCTCCTGGCTCACGGCCTGCAGCAGCGCCTGGCGCACCTTCGGGTTGTTGAAGGGCGCATGCAGCTGGTTCATCACCAGGAAGCCCTGGTAGGCGCCGCCCGAGCCGATCTTCACGCCCGTGTCGGTGCGCAGCGGCGCGATGTAGTCGGGCGGCAGCTGCTCGATGATGTCGACCTCGCCGCGCTTCAGCGCAGCCACCGCGCTGTTGGCGTCGGGCAGGTAGAGCCACTCGACGCGATCGAAGCTGCTCTTCTTGCTGCCGGCCAGGCCGCTCGGCGGCTCGCTGCGCGCCACGTAGTTCGGGTTGCGCACGAACACGGCCTTGTTGCCCGGCACCCACTCGTCGCGCTTGAAGATGAAGGGGCCCGAGCCGAGCACTTCCGTTAGCGGCGCGGTGGCCGGCATCTTCGCCACGCGTTCGGGCAGGATCACCGGCGGAAAGCCCGAGGGCTTGGCCAGCGCGTCGAGCACCATGCCGAAGGGCTCGGAGAGCGTGAGCGTGAAGTTGCGCGCGTCGGTGGCCTTCCACTCGGCGCCGGCAGCCGTCATGGCGCGGCCCAGGCTGTCGCGCGCGGCCCAGCGCTGCAGCGATGCAACGGCGTCGGCCGAGGTGACGGCGCTGCCATCGGAGAACTTGAGGCCCGGGCGCAGCGTGAAGCTCCACTGCTTGCCGTCCTTCGAGGTGGTGTACTTCTCGACCATCTGCGGCTGGGGCTTGCCGTTCGCGTCCTGCGCGAACAGCGTGTCGTAGACCATGTAGCCGAAGTTGCGCGAGATGTAGGCGGTGGTGAAGGTCGGGTCGAGGATCTTCAGGTCGGCGTGCGCCACCACCTTCAGCGTCTTGGGCTGGGGCGTCTGGGCATGCGCGGGAAGGCTCGCCGCGAAGGCGGTGGAAATGGCCAGGGCGGCGAGAGCGCCAAGCGTCCGTCGTTTCATCGTCGGTTCTCCGGTGAGGGAAGGCAGCAGGAAAAAGAAAGTGGAGGGGCTCAGGCCTCGACGCCGATCGGCCACTTTGGGAGGCGGGCCTTGCGATAGGGCAGCGTGTTCAGGTCGAGCGTGACCGCACCCGGCGCGCCCGCGTAGATGACGTGCTTCGCCACCTTGGAGTACGACGCGTAGAAATGCTGCGACGACTTCACGACGATGATCTTCTTCGCGGCGAGGTCGCAGCCCAGCTGCGTGAAGAGGTCGGTGCCCATCGCCTGGTTGCGCAGAGTGATCAGCACGACTTCGATGCCGTTGGCCTCGACCAGCGCGCAGTCGCCCATCAGCGTGGGCGTGCCGGCAAGGCCGGTCATCACCAGGTCGTGCTTCAGCGCCTTCACGGTGCACTCGACGTCCAGCGGGTCGCCCGACAGCGGGCTGATCTTTCCGCCGATGCGCATCTGCAGTCTGGCGCCCACGCCCGCATCGAAGGCGATGCGCACCGCGATCGGGTCCCACAGCGGGCCCAGTGCCGCATTGGTGATGCCGCGCTCGACCATGCGGCGCAGGATGAAGGTGGAGTCGCTGGCTGCGCCTCCGCCGGGATTGTCGGCGCCGTCGGAGATCACCACGGGGCCGCCGTCGAAGGCCAGGGCCTCGTCGAGCGAGGCGTCGATGCCGGGGTAGTTCACGGTGAGACCGTCGCGCATGGCGATGACCTCGTCGGCGAGCTGGCGTGCCAGCAGGTCGGCCTGTGCCTTGTCGCCGTCGGTGTAGACCAGCACCTTGGTGCCCATCTCGGGCACGTCGCCCCACGAGAAGCCGTGCGTGAGCGAGATCGAGAGCACGCCGTTCTTGCCTTCGAGCGACTGCATGCGCTCGACGAAGCCGCGCGCCGGCTCGCGCGAGGTGTGCACGGTGACGATCATGTCGCAGTCGACCACCGCGGGCACCGGCCGCACCTTGCCTTCGACCGTCGCCGTGCAGATGTCGACCAGCTCCAGCCCGCGTTCGAGCACGTCGGTGTGCGGGTACTCCTTGAAGGAGATCATCACGTCGGCGTTGGAGATCATCTCCGGCGTGAGGTGGTTGTGCGGATCGAGCTCCGCGCCGATCACCACGTCGGGCCCGACGATCTGCCGCACGCGCGCCAGCAGGTCGCCTTCGCAGTCGTCGTAGCCGTCGGCCACCATCGCGCCGTGCAGGCCGAGCAGCACCATGTCGACAGGCAGCACCGCGCGCAGGTCGTTCAGCAGTTCGTCGCGCAGCGTCTCGTAGGCGTGGCGCGTGGTGGTGCCGCTGGGCTGCGCGCCGGCCACCATGCCTTCGAACAGCGTCCAGCCCTTGTCGGCGCCGCGCATGCGCGCGGCCCACAGCGGGCCCGAGAACAGCGTCATCGCGTCGGGGTGCTTGCCCGCGGGGAAGTAGCCGCGGTCCTTGAAGGAAGCCAGGCCGGTCGGCATCGGACCGAAGGTGTTGGTTTCGGTGGCAAGGGAAGCACTGAAGACGCGCATGGTCGAACCTCGTGGGGTGGGTGTGTCGTTTCTTGTGGTCGCGTGCGTGGCCGGGCTCAGCCCGCGGCTGTGCGCAGCCGCTGCGGGCCCAGCATTTCCGCCGTGAGCCCGAAGGAGGCGATGCGTTCGGGCAGCGGCAGTCCGCGCGCCAGCGCGGCGCAGGCCTCGCCCATGGCGGCCGAGGTCTGGATGCCGTAGCCGCCTTGCGCCGCCACCCAGAAGAAGCCGGGCACGCCGGGCTCGAAGCCGCCGACCAGGTCGCCGTCGGCCACGAAGGAGCGCAGGCCGGCCCAGGTGCGCGTCGGGCGGCGGATGGCGAGCGTGGTCGCCTCCTCGATGCGATGCATGGCGATGGCGATGTCCATCTCCTCGGGCTGGATGTCCTGCGGCTCGACCGGATCGGCGTTGGCCGGCGAGCCGAGCAGCATGCCGGCGTCGGGCTTGATGTACCAGCCCTCGTCGGCGCCGAACACCATCGGCCAGTGCGCGACGCTCTGGCCTTCGGGCGGCGCGAAGATGAATGCGGAGCGCCGGCGTGGCTCGATGCCCAGCGGTGGCACGCCGGCCATGCGCGCGATGGTGTCGACCCATGCGCCCGCAGCGTTGAGCACCACGGGCGCCTCGTACACGGCGCCGCCGGCCTCGACGCGCCAGCGTTCGCCGACGCGCTCGATGGCCGTCACGCCTGCATCGCACACCAGCTTGCCGCCCGCGCGCCGCATGCCGCGCAGGTAGCCCTGGTGGATGGCGTGCACGTCCATGTCGGCTGCGTCGGGTTCGTACACCGCGCCCTGCACCTGCTCGGGGCGCAGCGCCGGCACCATCTCGCGCGCCTGCTCGCCGCTCAGGCGAGAGGCGCCGGTGTCCATGGCGCGAAGCACTTCCCAGTGGGCTTCGAGCTCGGCCATGTGCTCGGCGCCCGCGACCATCATCGCGCCGCGCGGCGTGAGCAGCGGGTGTTCGGAGAAGCCCTCGGGCGGGTGCTCGAGGAAGGCGCGGCTCGCCATGGTGAGGGCGCGCACCTGCGCGGTGCCGTAGCTCTCCATGAAGAGCGCGGCGGAGCGGCCGGTGGAGTGGTAGCCCGGTTGCGATTCGCGTTCGAGAAGGATCACGCGTGCGTGCGGCGCGAGCCAGTGGGCCACCGAGGCCCCGGCGATGCCGCCGCCGATCACGAGGAAGTCAGCCACGATGGGCTCTGCAGTGCTGGAAGTCATCGCCGAAAAGTGTAGGAAGAAATTTGCGGATACGCAAATTGATTCGAGGGTACCAAGGGGAAACCATGGTGCACCGCATCGGTGAAATTTGCGTCAACGCAATTTGCGTATACGCAACTTCCGGGCCCGCGTCATGCGGGTTGGCATGGATGGCGCAGGCGCCGGCTGGCAGAATCCACCGGCATCACAAGAGAAAGTCAAGCGTGAATCCACACACAGGGACCAAGACGGGGATGAAGCCCAGGGACGAGCCGCCCACGCTGGACCGCGTCACCTTCGGCAACCGCCTGCGCACAGCGCGCAAGCGCTTCGGCTGGACGCTGGCGCAACTGGCCGAGCGCTCGGGCGTGTCGATCACCACCATCTCGCGCGCCGAGCGCGGCCAGCTCGCGCTGGGCTACGAGAACTTCACCGCGCTGGGTCGCGCGCTGGAGATGGACATGAACGCCATGTTCGCGGGCGCCGGCGTCAAGCCCGCGCAGCTCGACGGCCCGGTGGTCACGCGCTCGGGCAAGGGCGTGGTCTACAAGGGGCTTTCCATCGCCTATGAATTCCTCGGCACCACGGCGGCGGGCAAGCAGATGAGCCCCATCGTCGGCACGGTGCACGCGCGGCAGATCCACGGGCCGGAAGACTTCGTGCGGCACGGGGGCGAGGAGTTCGCCTATGTGCTCTCGGGCGAGATCGAGGTGCACTTCGAGAACGGCGAGGTGGTGCACATGGCGCGCGGCGACTCGCTCTATTTCGACAGCCGCCTGGGGCACGCATACATCAGCGTGAGCCGGCAGCTCGCGCGCATCGTCGGCATGACCATCGGCGAGAGCGGGCACATGAAGTCGGCGCGCGAAGGCGAGGCGCGCAGCCTGCCGGTGCCGGCCGCGAGCAAGCCTGCGAAGGCCCCGAAGCATTCGGCCAAGGCTTCCGGGAAGCCGGGGAAGGCAAAGGGCGGCTAGGCCCGATCGGGCGGCAATCGGGCTTCGTTCGCGCAGCCGAAGCCGGGCGCGCAAGCCTCCTCGCGGGAGGCCATATCGACCCAATCATCCGGCTCCACGCTGCGGTGGTTCGACGTAAAACCTTAGTCCGCGAATTTCCAAAAAAGAGGCGCTGAAAAAGCCTCATTAGATTCTTCCGAATTGAGATCGGAGGCGAGTTGGCTGCGCCCCGGATTTGCCTCTTTCCACCGGAAATAAGCTATTAGTTATATCCGGCTCGGCCCGAATATGAATACCTTGCGGCGACCTGAACACCGCAGCAATGACATGGTGTTTCATTTTCGATTTGACTCGGTTGCCGTCTTCGGTTTGCTCCTCGTGAATCGAGGGGCGTTGCAGTGCCGATCACGTCGACGCAATGCGCTGAAATAGAACGGATTTTCGTAATTCGGTGAGCCCGCCAATTCCGAAGTTCTAGTCCTACGGCGTCAAGAAATTTAAATGATGCGTCATTTGTGCAGCCTGCCAATTACTGTGCTGCAGCGCGGAATAATCGTGTATCGCCTCGCGGCCATGCCGCGAAAAAAATCCATCCCGCCACCCGCAGCACTCGCGCTTTTTTCTACTTTCATCAGTTGACAGCGTGGGCTCCCGGGGAGCGCCCGTTATGCAGGAAGTGACCGTGGAAGCCGCTGCGCCCCCGACCCGTGACGACCCGGCCAGACTGCCGCCGCTGCCATTCCGCCGGCAAGGCGCCCGATCGACGTTCGTGCTCCTTTGGCTGAGCGAAACCGCCTTCGATCTGGGCACCACGCTGGTCAGCTTCGCCGTGGGGGTCTGGATCTTCTCGCGCACCGGCTCGGCGCAGGACTACTCCTTCTCGGTGCTGGCCGCCGCGCTGGCGGCGATGCTGGTCACGCCTTTCGCCGGCGTGCTTGCCGACCGCCACGACCGGCGCTGGGTGGTGCTGTCGTGCGACATCGCTGCCATCGCCTGCACTTTCGCGATCGTGATGGCGCTGCTCTCTGGCCGGCTCGGCGTCGGCGCGCTGTATGCCTACGCCGCGGTCGCGGCGGCGGTGGGGGCGCTTCGGCGTCCGTCGATCCGGGTGGCGGTCAGCCTCTTCGTGCCGAAGGACCGCTTCGCCCAGGTAGGCGGGCTGACCGGCATCTCGCGTGCGCTGGTGCAGGTCGGCGCGCCCGCCGCGGCCGGCTTCCTGATGTCGCTGACGGGCGGCCTGCAGGGCGTGATGGCGACGCAGCTGTGCCTGCTGCTGGCCGCGGCCGCGCTGGTGTTCGCGGCACTGACCCGCGCCGGGGCGGAGGTGCGCGGCGGACAGGGCCACGGCGGAGCTTCCAGGCGCGATGCGTCGCTGTGGCGCGGCGCGGGCGCCAGCTTTTCCGGCGCGCTCGCATACCTGCGCGAGCAGCCGCTGATGCGCGCTCTGCTCGGCTACGGCGCGCTGGTGCAGTGCCTGATGGTGCTGGCCACGGCCATGGTGACGCCGCTGGTGCTGTCCACGCACTCCAGCGGCGTGCTGGGCCTGGTGATGTCCGTGGGCATCGTCGGCGGCCTGCTCGGCTCGATCCTGGTCGCCACCGCGCGGCTTCGGCAAGGGCTGATGCAATGGGTGCTGGCCTGCGACGCGCTGCAATGCGCCGCCGTGCTCGTGGCGGGATGCGTGACCACGCCGGCCCTGTGGTGCGCGGCGGCATTCGTCTGCCTGTTCTGCGGCAGCACCTCGGTCGCGTGTTCGCACGCACTGTGGATGCGCAAGGCACCGGCGGGCCGGCAGGGCAGCGTGTTCGCCCTGATCGCCGCATCCAACATGCTGGTGATGTGCGCGGTGCTGCTGGCCGGCGGCTGGCTCGCCGACGCGGTGCTGGAGCCGGCGATGCGCGCGGGCGGCGCGCTCGGCGACACCGTGGTGGGTGCCTGGTTCGGCACCGGGCCGGGCCGGGGCATCGGCTTGCTGTTCTTCGCGACCGGCGCGGCCGGCCTCGTGCTGACAGTCTTCGCGTTATTCCATCGGCGCCTGCGCCGGCTGGAAACGCTGGTACCGGATGGCGGTGAAGCATGAACGGCCGGATCCTGCACTCCCTGAGCTCGCCCCAGCAGGCCGTCTGGCTCGACCAGTCGCTGGCGCCCGACCTGCCTTGCCACAACATCGGCGTTGCGGCCAGCCTCGACGGGCCGACCGACCTCGACCGGCTCGAAGCGGCGATCCGTGCCGTCGTCGCACGCCACCAGGCGCTGCGCGTCGTGCTCGAGCGCGGGAACGACGGCGAGGCCATGCAGCGCTTCGCCACGCCCGATGACGCCGCCGCCGCCGGCGGCACGATATTGCAGCGCTTCGATTTCAGCGGCGAAGCCGACCCCGAAGCGAGCGCCTGGGCGCACCTGCGTGCCGCCTTCCTGGCTCCCTTCGACCTTTACGGCCAGCGCCTGTGGCGTATGCAATGGCTGCAGGTCGCGCCTGAACACGGCTACTGGCTGGCGTGCTTCCATCACCTGGTTGCCGATGGCTGGTCGGTCTCGCTGACCGGCAACGCCATCGCCGAGGCCTACAACCGTCTCGGGCGCGGCGAGACTGCGGTCGAAGAGGAGGGGGACGGCGACGGTGAGGGCGACGACTATGCCGGCTTCATCCGCCTGGACGCCGAATACCAGGCCTCGCCGCGCTACGCGAGAGACCGCGCCTTCTGGCTGCAACGCCATGCACGCCTTGCCGCGCCGCTGTTCGAGGAAGGGCTCGCCCGGCGCGCCCATGCGGGTCGAAGCAAGGTCGAGCAGGCGGTCTGGCAGCTGGAACGCAAGGACCACGACCGCCTGACCGAGGTGGCCGGGGCGCAGGGCGCATCGAGCACGCATTTCCTGGCTGCGCTGCTGGCCGTGTACTTCGCACGACTGCACGGGCGCGAAGAAGGCCGCGAAGGTGAAGTCGTGATCGGCATGCCGGTGCATAACCGCACCACCGCGGCGCAAAGGCGCATGCCCGGCATGTTCTCAGGCGCGATTCCTGTGGGCATCGCGGTCGATCCGCGCGAGACCTTCGCGCAGACGCTGCGCCGCGTCGCGGCCGAACTGAAGCAGTGCTATCGCCACCAGCGCTATCCGCTGGCCGACCTGCACCGCGAGTTGCTGGCCGGCACGGGCGAGCGCCGGGGCCTGTTCGACATGTCCCTGTCGATCGAGAGCTTCCAGGGTGACATCCGGCTCGAAGGCATCCGCAGCGCGGTGTTCCCGTTGCACAACGGCTACGAGCGCCAGCCGCTCGCGGTCTATGTGCGCGACTACGAGCAGGGGCGACCGGTGCACATCGAGTTCAACCACGACCCGGCGCTGCTCTCCGCACAGGAGATGGCCGCGCACCTGCGGCGGCTGCAGGTGCTGGCGCGCGCGGCGACCGATGCTCCGGACACGCCCGTGGGCGAGCTGCCGCTGATGGACGAAGCCGAGCGCGAACTGGTGGCGCATGGCTTCAACCGGCCGGTGCTCGATACGGGCGCGCCTTCATTGATCCATACGCTGTTCGAGCGCCAGGCGCAGCGAGACCCCGATGCCATCGCGGTGCAGTTCGAAGACGAGCGGCTGAGCTACGGCGAGCTCGACCGGCGTGCCAACCAGCTGGCTCATCATCTGCGCGAGCTGGGCGTTGGCCCGGATGCGCTCGTCGCGATCTGCATGGAGCGCGGGCCCGGGATCGTCGTGGCGATCCTGGCCACGCTCAAGGCCGGCGGCGCCTATGTGCCGCTGGATCCGGCGCATCCGGACGAACGTCTCGCCCACGTGCTGTGCGACAGCGCGCCGGTGGCGCTGATCGGTAATGGCGCCTCGCTCGACCATCTGACGGTGTCGGCTTCGTGCCGGCAGGTGCGTCTGGACCTGCCATGGGAAGAGACGCCGTGGGCCAACGCTCCCACCGGCAATCCATGGGTCGAAGGCCTCGCTCCATCGCACCTGGCCTACGTGATCTACACCTCCGGCTCCACAGGGCTGCCCAAGGGCGTGATGGTCGAGCACGCGCAGGTCGGCCGCCTCTTCGCCGCGACGCGCGGCTGGTTCGACTTCGGCCGCGACGACGTATGGACCCTGTTCCATTCCTTCGCCTTCGACTTCTCGGTGTGGGAGCTGTGGGGCGCGCTGCTCCACGGCGGCCGGCTGGTCATCGTGCCGCACGCTGTCAGCCGTGCGCCGAAGGAATTCCATCGCCTAGTGTGCGAGCAGGGCGTGACCGTGCTCAACCAGACGCCCAGCGCGTTCCGCCAGTTCGCTGCCGCATTCCAGTCCGCGGCGAAGGAACCGCCGGCGCATGCGCTGCGCCATGTGATCCTCGGCGGCGAGGTGCTGGAGACGGCCACGCTTGTGCCCTGGTACGCGCAGCAGAGCAACCTGGGCACGCGCCTTGTCAACATGTACGGCATCACCGAGACGACAGTGCACGTCACCTGCCGCGTGCTCGGCCCGGACGATGCGGGGCGCGCCGGCTCGAGCCTGATCGGCAAGCGCATTCCCGACCTCAGCCTGTATGTGCTCGATCCACGCGGCCATCCGCTGCCTGTGGGCTGCGCAGGCGAGATCCATGTCGGCGGCGCGGGCGTGGCGCGCGGCTACCTGCGACGGCCCGAACTCGATGCGCAACGCTTCGTGCCCGATCCGTTCAGCGGCGTGCCGGGCGCGCGCATGTACCGCAGCGGCGACATGGGCCGCCTGCTCGCCGACGGCAGCCTGGAGTACCTCGGACGCAACGACCAGCAGATCAAGATCCGCGGCTTCCGCATCGAGCCGGGCGAAGTCGAGGCACGGCTGATGCGGCTCGAAGGCGTGGCCGATGCGGCGGTAGTCGTGCGCGAGGACCAGCCGGGCGATCCGCGCCTGGTCGCGTACCTCGTGTTCGCCGATGCAGGCACCGCCTTCGATCCTTCCGCCGCTCGCACGGCACTTGGCAGAAGCCTGCCCGACTACATGATCCCCGCGGCGTTTGTCCCGCTGGACGCACTGCCGCTGACGCCCAACGGAAAGCTCGATCGCAAGGCGCTGCCCGTGCCCGAGCTTCACGCCTGGCGCCGGCAACGCGACCATGAACCGCCGCAGGGCGCGGCCGAGCAGGCGCTTGCAAGGCTGTGGGCGGAAGTGCTCGGCATCGAGCAGGTCGGACGCGGCGACAACTTCTTCGAACTCGGCGGGCATTCCATCCTCGCGGTGCGGCTGGTCGAGCGCATGCAGCGCGAAGGGCTGGAGGTCGACATCCGTCAGCTCTTCACCGAACCGACGCTGGGTTCGCTCGCGGCCAGCATGGCGGGGATGCGGCAAGCCGTCGCGCCGACGCCCGTTCCGGCCAATGCGATTCCCGGGCAATGCGAACGCATCACGCCGCAGATGCTCCCGCTCGCGAGCCTGACGCAGGCGCAGATCGACCTGATCGCCGCCGGCGTTCCGGGCGGCATGCGCAACATCCAGGACATCTATCCGCTCGCGCCGCTGCAGGAAGGCATCCTGTTCCACCACCTGCTGCAAGGCGAGGGCGAGGGCGAAGGCGATGCCTATGTGCTGCCGGCGCTGCTGCGTTTCGACGATCGTGCGCGGCTCGACCGGTTCGTGGCTGCGCTGCAGCAGGTGATCGCGCGCCACGACATCCTGCGCACCGCCGTGCAGTGGGAGGGGCTGGACACGCCCGTGCAGGTGGTTTGGCGTAGCGCCTCGCTGATGCTGCAGGAGCAGCATTTCGACCCGGCCGATGGCGATGTACAGGCGCAACTGCAGGCCCACGCGAACGCGCGGACCGTGTGCCTCGACCTGCGCCGTGCGCCGATGCTGCAGGCCCATGCGGCCTTCGACCCTGTGTCGAGGCGCTGGCTGCTGCAGCTCCTGCATCACCACCTGACGCTGGACCACACCACCACCGAGCTGATCCTGCACGAGGTGGTGGCGCTGCTGCAGGGGCGCGGCGAGAGCCTTGCCGCGCCGGTGCCGTTCCGCGACTTCGTGGCGCGCTCGCGCCAGGGCGTGAGCAAGGCCGAGCACGAAGCGTTCTTCGGCGCGATGCTTGGCGATGTGGACGAGCCCACGGCGCCATTCGGCCTGCTCGATGTGCAGGGCGATGGCTCGCAGGTCGAGCAGGCGAAGTCGATGTTGCCGTCGGTCCTGTCGTCACGGCTGCGTACGCTCGCCATGCGTCACGGCGTGAGCACGGCCAGCCTGTTCCATTTGGCCTGGGCACGTGTGCTGGCCGCTTGCAGCGGTCGCGACGACGTCGTGTTCGGCACGGTGCTGTTCGGACGCATGCAGGGCGGAGCGGGCATCGACCGCGCGATGGGCATGTTCATCAACACGCTGCCTGTGCGCATTGCATTGGGCGGGCGTGGAGCGGTGCAAGGCCTGCGCGAGACGCGCGCAGCATTGAGCGAACTGCTTCGCCACGAGCATGCATCGCTCACGTTGGCGCAACGCTGCAGCGGCCTGGCGCCGAACACGCCGGTCTTCTCTGCGCTGCTCAACTACAGGCACAGCCGCGGCGAGAGCTTTTCCGGCGAAGGCGAAATCGAGATCGTCGAAGGCATCCACTACATCGGCGGCCGCGATCTCACCAACTATCCGTTCAGCCTGTACGTCGATGACCTGGGCGAGGATTTCGTGCTTACCGCCGAGATTCATGTCTCGGTGTCCGCGCAACGCGTGTGCGGGTTCGTCGAGCAGGCACTGCGGGCGCTTGCGGCAGCCCTGGAAGAAGAGCCGGGCAGGGCATTGCTGGCGCTCGAAGTCTTGCCGGCTGCGGAGCATTCGCGCGTGGTCCATGGCTTCAACGACACGCATCGTGCATACGACTTGGCTGCCTTGGTGCACGAGGCATTCGAGCAGTGGGCGGCAGCGCACCCCGAGCGCATCGCCTTGGAAATCGATGGCGCGCAGCTGAGCTACCGAGCGCTCAACGAACAGGCCAACCGGCTCGCGCGGCATCTGCGCGAGCTCGGCGTCGGCCCGGATGCCCGCGTGGCGATCTGTGCCGGGCGCAGTTTCGAGATGGTGGTTGCGATCCTCGCCACGCTCAAGGCCGGTGGCGCCTGCGTGCCGCTGGACCCCGCATATCCGAAGGAGCGGCTGACCCACATGCTGCGCGACAGTGGCTCGAGGGTCGTGCTGAGCCAGCGTGGATTGATCGAGCGCCTGATGCCGATCGATGCGGCCGTGATATTGCTCGACGAGAACGTGCCAGCGTGGGTCGAAGCTTGCTCGGACAACCCGCGTGTCGAAGGGCTCTCGTCATCGCACCTGGCCTATGTGATCTATACCTCCGGCTCCACGGGCGAGCCCAAGGGTGTGGCGATGCCGCATCGTGGGCTGGCCAACCTGCTGGAGTGGCAGCGAGAGCAACTGCCCGAGCCTGCGCGCACGCTGCAGTTCGCGGCGCTGGGCTTCGATGTCGCCTTCCAGGAGATCTTCTCGACGCTGGCCGGCGGCGGCACGCTGGTGCTGCTGCGCGAAGAACTGCGCCAGGACCTTCCGGCCCTGGCCGAATGGCTCGCGGAGGAGTCGATGGAACGCCTGTTCCTGCCCTACATCGCGCTGCAGAACCTCTGCGAGCTGTGGTCGCAGCGCGGTGCGCCGCTGCCGATGCTGAGGGACGTGATCACTGCGGGCGAGCAATTGCGCATCACGCCAGCGATCCGGCTCATGTTCGGCAAGCACCCGCAGGCACGTCTGCACAACCACTACGGACCGACCGAGACGCATGTGGTCAGCACGCACACGCTGGGCGGCGCACCCGGGCAATGGGAAGACCTGCCGCCGATCGGCCAGCCAGTCGGCAACAGTCGCATCTACGTGCTCGACGCGCAGCGCAATCCGGTACCGGTGGAAGTTGCAGGGGAGCTCTATCTGGGCGGCATGCAGGTCGCTCGGGGCTACCTGTCGCAGCCCGACTTCACCGAAGCACGCTTTCTTCCCGATCCGTTCGACAGCAAGGAAGGTTCCCGCATGTACCGAAGCGGCGACCTTGGCCGCTGGCGCGCCGACGGCAGCATCGAGTACCTGGGGCGCAACGACCATCAGGTGAAGCTGCGCGGCTATCGCGTGGAGCTCGGAGAGATCGAGGCACAGCTGGCGAAGCTCGACGGAATCCGCGAAGCAGCGGTGATCGCCCGCGAAGACCAGCCGGGCGACAAGCGGCTGGTCGCATATCTCGTCCTCGCCGGTGCCTTGGACGCGTCCGCGTTGCGTACCTCCTTGCGCGAGCGCCTGCCGGAGTACATGGTTCCCTCGGCCTACGTCTCGCTCGACGCACTGCCGCTGACCCCCAACGGCAAGCTCGACCGCAAGGCATTGCCTGCACCTGAGACTCACAGCCAGCGCACTTACGAAGCGCCACAGGGCGAACTCGAACAAGCCCTCGCCGACATCTGGTCCGATCTGCTCGACATCCCGCAGATCGGCCGCGACGATGACTTCTTCGAACTCGGCGGCCATTCCCTGCTCGCCATCCGGCTGCTCGAACAACTGCGTCGGCGCGGCTGGTCCACCGACATCCGCTCGCTCTTCACGCACCCGAAGCTGCGCGCCTTCGCCTCGACGATCCGGCGCGGCGAGGACGCGGCAGCGGTGCCGCCCAACCTGATTCCACCGGGCTGCGAAGCCATCGAGCCCGCGATGCTGACGCTGGTCAGGCTCGACCCGACCGCCATCGCGCGGATCGTGAAAGCCACCCCGGGCGGCGCGGCCAACATCCAGGACATCTATCCGCTCGCACCGCTGCAGCAGGGCCTGCTGTTCCATCACCTGCTGGAGCGCGACACCGACACCTACGTGCTGCCGACGCTGCTCGAGTTCGACAGCAGGCCGCGCATGGACAGCTTCATCGCGGCGCTGTCGCGGGTGATCGAGCGCCACGACATCCTGCGCACCGCTGTCCACTGGGAAGGCCTCGCCGAGCCCGTGCAGGTAGTGTGGCGGCGCATCGAATTCGCACCCGAGACATTGACGCTGGCGGCGGGAACGCTGCCTGCGCAGCAGCGCCTGCGCGAGCATCCGCGGGTGCGCGGCCTGCGCATCGACGTGCGCCGCGCACCCATGCTGCATGGTTTCGCCGCACATGACGAAGCCAGCGGGCACTGGCTGCTGCAGCTGTCGTATCACCACCTCGTGATGGACCACACCGCGCTGGAGTTGCTGGTGGAGGAGATCGCGGCCGTCGAGCGCGGTGATGCTGACGGGCTGCCCGCGCCGGTGCCGTTCCGAGACTTCGTCGCAAGCTCGCGCCAGGGCGTGAGCGAAGCCGAACACGAAGCGTTCTTCAGCGCGATGCTCGGCGATGTGGACGAGCCCACGGCACCGTTCGGACTGCTCGACGTGCAGGGCGATGGCTCGCAGGCGGAGCAGGCGCGGCTGATGTTGCCATCCGCCTTGTCGTCGCAACTGCGCGTACTGGCCATGCGCCACGGAGTGAGCACGGCCAGCCTGTTCCATCTGGCCTGGGCGCGTGTGCTGGCGGCTTGCATTGGTCGCGACGACGTCGTGTTCGGCACGGTGCTTTTCGGGCGCATGCAGGGCGGCGCAGGCATCGACCGCGCGATGGGCATGTTCATCAACACGCTGCCTGTGCGCATTGCATTGGGCGGGCGTGGAGCGGTGCAGGGACTGCACGAAACCCACGCCGCGCTGAGCGCGCTGCTTCGCCACGAGCACGCATCGCTGGTGCTGGCCCAGCGATGCAGTGCGATGCCTGCGCAGGTGCCCCTGTTCTCGGCCCTGCTCAACTACAGGCACGGCCGGCTTGCGCGCACCGAAGTTCTCGACGGCATGCGCCTGCTCGACGTGCGCGACCGCACCAACTATCCGTTCGGCCTGCATGTGGATGACGACGGCAGCGGCTTCGGGTTGACGGTGCAGGTCGATGCTTCGCTGTCGGCCCAGCGCATTGCGGAGTTCATGCAGCAATCTTTGCAATCGATTTCGCGGGCTTTGGAAGAGGAGCCGCACAGGTCGCTGATGACGCTCGATGTGCTGCCCGCCGGGGAACACCGGCGCGTGGTCCATGGTTTCAACGAAACGCATCGCGCATGCGACGCGACTGCCTTGGTGCACGAGGCCTTCGAGCGGCAAGCGGTGGCACATCCCGAGCGCATTGCCTTGGAGCTCGATGGCGCGCAGCTGAGCTATCGCGTACTCAACGAGCGGGCCAACCGGCTTGCACGGCATCTGCGCGGGCTCGGCGTCGGACCTGATGTCCGTGTCGCCATCTGCGCCGAGCGCGGCTTCGCGATGGTGGTCGCGACCCTGGCCACGCTCAAGGCCGGCGGTGCCTGCGTGCCGCTGGACCCGGCGTATCCGAAGGAGCGATTGATCCACGTGCTGCGCGACAGCGCGGCTGCGGTCGTGCTGGGCCAGCAAGCTTCGATCGAACGGCTCGCGCCGGACGTCGCAGCGGTACCGCTCGATGAAACCGACGTAGCCTGGGCCGAAGTCTCCGCCGACAACCTGCAGGTCGAAGGACTAGTTGCATCGCATCTGGCCTACGTGATCTATACCTCCGGCTCCACGGGCGAGCCCAAGGGTGTGGCGATGCCGCATCGTGGGCTGGCCAACCTGCTGGAGTGGCAGCGAGAGCAACTGCCCGAACCCGCGCGCACGCTGCAGTTCGCGGCGCTGGGCTTCGATGTCGCCTTCCAGGAGATCTTCTCGACGCTGGCCGGCGGCGGCACGCTGGTGCTGCTGCGCGAAGAACTGCGCCAGGACCTTCCGGCGTTGGCCGAATGGCTCGCGGAGGAGTCGATGGAACGCCTGTTCCTGCCCTACATCGCGCTGCAGAACCTCTGCGAGCTGTGGTCGCAGCGCGATGCGCCGCTGCCGATGCTGAGGGACGTGATCACTGCGGGCGAGCAATTGCGCATCACGCCGGCAATCCGCCGGATGTTCTCCCGGCATCCGCAGGCAAGGCTGCACAACCACTACGGACCGACCGAGACGCACGTGGTCAGCACGCACACGCTGAGCGGCCTTCCCGAAAAATGGAAAGACCTGCCGCCGATCGGAAAGCCCGCCGGCAACAGCCGCATGCATGTGCTCGACGCACAGCGCAATCCGGTGCCGGTGGGTGTCGTCGGTGAGCTTTACCTGGCCGGAGCCCAGGTGGCTCGCGGCTATCTGTCGCGGCCCGAACTGAGCGCCGAGCGGTTCGTGCCCGATCCGTTCAACCACGAAGGCACGCTCATGTACCGAAGCGGCGACCTTGGCCGCTGGCGTGCCGACGGCAGCATCGAGTACCTGGGGCGCAACGATCATCAGGTGAAGCTGCGCGGCTACCGGATCGAATTGGGCGAAATCGAAGCACAGCTGGCGAGACTCGACGGAGTCCGCGAAGCAGCGGTGATCGCGCGCGAAGACCAGCCGGGCGACAAACGACTGGTGGCCTATGTCGTCCTCGTCGACGCCTTGGACGCGTCCTTGCTGCGTACTGCCTTGCGCGAGCGCCTGCCGGAGTACATGGTTCCCTCGGCCTACGTCGCACTCGATGCGCTGCCGCTGACCCCCAACGGCAAGCTCGACCGCAGGGCCCTGCCTGCGCCTGAGGCTCACAGCCAGCGCACTTACGAAGCGCCAAAGGGCGAACTCGAACAAGCCCTCGCCGACATCTGGTCCGATCTGCTCGACATCCCGCAGATCGGCCGCGACGACGACTTCTTCGAACTCGGCGGTCACTCCCTGCTCGCCATCCGGCTTATCTCCCAGATCCGTGAGCGCCTCGACGCCGAACTCCCGCTCGCCACGCTGTTCGCCCGGCCGCGCCTTGCCGCGCTGGCCGGTGCCGTGGCCGAGTCGGGCCCCGGCGCGCTGGGCGTGATCGTGCCTGCCGACCGCAGCGGCCCGCTGCCCCTGTCCCCGGCGCAGCAGCGGCTGTGGTTCATCTCCGGTGTCGATGCGCAAGCCAGCGTCGCGTACCACATCGCCGGTGCATTGCGGCTGCGTGGCGAACTCGACAGCGCGGCCCTTCGCTCAGCACTGGATCATGTAGTGGCCCGGCACGAGGCTCTGCGCACGCGTTTCGTCGAATCGGATGGACAGCCTCGGCAGCACATCGACCCGCCGCGCGGTTTCGAATTGCGCGAGCAAGACATCGAGGCCGCAGGACCGGCACGCATCGAAGCGCTGTGCCGCGAAGCCGCTTCCGAGCCCTTCGATCTCGCAGCAGGCCCGCCTATCCGTGGCCGCCTGCTGCGCATCGCCGCCAACGACCATGTGCTCGTGGTCTCGATGCACCATATCGTTTCCGACGGCTGGTCGCTGGGCGTGCTGATGCGCGAGTTCGCAGCCGCCTACAGCGCGCTGCGGGACGGGCAGCAGCCGCGCCTGCCGGCGCTGGCCATCCAGTACGCCGACTACACCGCCTGGCTGCATAGTCATCTGCAGGGCGCGACGGCCCGGGCCCAGCTTCGCGATTGGGCCGAGCAGTTGCAAGGCGCGCCGGCGCTGGTCGAGCTGCCGCACGACCGCCCTCGGCCCGCATTGCAGGACTATCGCGGCGCGAGCATCGAGGTCGGCATCGACGCAGACACCACGCGTGCCCTGCGCGCGCTCGGACAGCGCCACGGCGCGACCCTGTACATGGTCGTGCTGGCAGCCTGGGCCGCGGTGGTGGCGCGCTACGGCGGCCAGCGGCAGGTGGTGATCGGGAGTTCTCACGTCGGCCGCGGCCGCGTGGAAGTCGAGCCGCTGATCGGTTGCTTCATCAACACGCAGGCGATGAAGATCGCGCTGGACGGCGCCCCGAGCGTGGCCGACTTGCTGGCGCAGGTGCGCGAAATCGCGCTGCAGGCGCAGGCACGCCAGGACGTGCCTTTCGAGCGCCTCGTAGAGCTGCTGAATCCGCCGCGCTCGATGGCCCATCACCCGGTGTTCCAGCTGATGCTGGCCTGGCACAACACGCCGCCGATTGCTCTGGAACTCGCGGGCCTCGAGGTCGAGCGGGTCGAGAGCCTGCCGGGCGGTGCGCAGTTCGACCTGGCGATGGATCTGCAGGAAGAGGGTGATCGCATCGTCGGCAAGCTCAACTACGCCACGTCGTTGTTCGACGAAGCCACGGTGCGCCGCCACTGGCAGTCGCTCGTGGCGATGCTGCGAGGCATGGTCGAGGGCGACGACAGCCGTCCAGTCGAGCGCATCGCGCTGCTCGACGATGCGGAGCGTGACCGCCTGCTGCACGCTTTTGCCCAGAGCGCACCCGCACTGCCCGCGCACGCGTTCGCGCATGCCGCCTTCGAACAACAGGCCGCGCTGCGGCCGCAAGCAATCGCGCTGGAACACGATGGCGAACGACTGAGCTATGCCGAGCTCGACCAGCGCGCCAACCAGCTCGCGCACCACCTGCGCGGCTTGGGCGTCGGCGCAGAGGACCGCATCGCGCTGTGCCTGCCGCGCGGGTTCGACCTGATCGTCGCGGTACTGGGCACGCTCAAGGCCGGGGCCGCGTATGCGCCGCTCGACGCCGCCTACCCCGACCAGCGGCTGGCCTGGCAACTCGAAGACTGCACGCCGGCGGTGCTGCTGACCCATTCCACCTTGCGCCCGCGCCTGCGTCCGCCGCCGCGCTGCACGACGATCGCGCTCGACGGGTACGAGCCGCTGGTGAACGATCCCGTGCACCCGCCCGAAGCAAGGGATCTGCCCGAAGACGGCTCGCACCTCGCGTACGTGATCTACACCTCCGGCTCCACCGGCACGCCCAAGGGCGTGATGGTCGAGCACCGGCAGCTCTCCCACCAGATCGCGGCACTGCAGGCGCTGTACGGCTTCGGTGCGGAGGACAGGGTGCTCCAGTTCTCCAGCCTGAGCTTCGACGTCGCGGGCGAGGAGATCTTCGGCGCTCTCAGCCATGGCGCGACGCTGGTGCTGCGCACCGACGAATGGCTCGCCGAGCCCGCGCGCTGGTGCGAGCTGTGCAGCGAGAACGGGCTCAGCGTGGCCAATCTGCCGACGCTGTTCTGGCAGCGGCTGGCGCTGTCGTCCGAAGCGGCTTTTCCGCCGTCGCTGCGCCAGATCGTGATCGGCGGCGATGCGGTCGGCGCGGCCGCGCTCGATGCCTGGTGGCGGCGCGAGGGACATCGCCCCGCACTGGCCAATGCCTACGGGCCGACGGAGACCACGATCAACGCCACCGTCGCGCGCTGCCACGCCGGGGATTCGCCGCTCGATATCGGCCGCCCGGTCGCCAACGCACGCGTCTATCTGCTCGATGCGCATGGGGAGCCGGTGCCGCTCGGCGCGGTCGGCGAAATCTGGATCGGCGGAGCCGGCGTGGCGCGCGGCTACCTGAATCGCCCCGAGCTGACCGCGCAGCGCTTCGCAAGCGACCCGTTCGTGGCCGCTCCTGCGGGCACATCTCCGCGCATGTATCGCAGCGGCGACCTCGGCCGCTGGCGCGCCGATGGCTCCATCGAGTTCCTCGGCCGCGACGACCGGCAGCTGAAGATCCGTGGCTTCCGAATCGAGCCGGGCGAGATCGAGGCCGAGTTGATGCGCATCGACGGCATCCTAGAAGCGGCGGTGATCGCCACGCCGGAACGCGATGAGGAACGGCACCTGCTGGCCTATGTGGTCGCCGACCCGCTCGGCCCGCCGAACGATCCGTCGCAGCTGCGCGCGCGCCTGGCCGAACGCCTGCCCGACTACATGCTGCCTGCCGCCTTCGTGCCGCTCGACGCGCTGCCGCTGAACGCCAACGGCAAGCTCGACCGCGCCGCGCTGCCAGCACCTGACGACAAAGCCCATGCACGGCGCGGCTACCGCGCACCCGAGGGCGAGCATGAGCAGGCGCTGGCGCTGATATGGGAGTCGCTGCTCGGCGTGGCCCGCATCGGCCGCGACGACGGCTTCTTCGACCTCGGCGGCCATTCGCTGCTGGCGGTGCGCATGATCTCGCAGCTGCGCCAGCGCTTCGGCATCGAGCTGGCGCTCACGACGGTGTTCGCGCGGCCACGGCTCGCGGAGCTTGCCGCGGAGGTGATGCACGCAGTGCCCGATGTGGCCGACCCGATCGTCGCCGCGGAGCGCGGCGTGCTGCTGCCGCTCTCGCATTCGCAGCAGCGCCTGTGGTACGTGACGCGCATCGACGCGCAGGCCGGAGCGGCCTATCACCTGCCTGCGGCGCTGCGATTGCGCGGTGCGCTGGACCGCATCGCGCTGCAGCGCGCATTGGACAGGATCGTCGCGCGGCACGAGTCGCTGCGCGCGCGCTTCGTAGTGGTTGACGGCCAGCCGCGCCAGCGCATCGAAGAGGCGCAGAGCATGGCGGTGAGCCTTCATGAGATCGACGGTCTCGACGAACTCGGCAACAGCACCCTGCGCGCGCTGTGCCAGGCCGAGGCCGCCGCGCCGTTCGACCTGGAGCGCGAGCCGCCGTTGCGCGTACGCCTGCTGCGACTGGCCGCGGATGAGCATGTGCTGCTGCTCACGATGCATCACATCGTCTGCGACGGCTGGTCGCTGGCTGTGCTGGCGCACGAGTTCTCGGCGCTGTACGGCGCGTTCAGCCGTGGCGAACCCGATCCGCTGCCGGCGCTGCCGATCCGGTACGGCGACTACGTTGCATGGCAGCGGCGGCGCCTGCAGGGCGAAGCCGCGCAGGCGCAGCTGCGCTACTGGGTGGATCGCCTGCGCGACGCTCCGCCGCTGATCGGCCTGGCCACCGACAGGCCACGCCCGCCGCAACAGGACTATCGCGGCGCCAGCATCGAGGTCGACATCGACGAGGCACTGACCCGCGAACTGGGCGCCCTGGCGCAGCGCCACGGTGTCACCGTCTACATGGTGGTGCTGGCGGCATGGGCGGCGGTGCTCGCGCGCCTGGGCGGCCAGCCGCGCGTGGTGCTCGGCAGCGCCGTCGCGGGGCGCGACCGAGCAGAGCTCGAGCCGCTGATCGGCTTCTTCGTCAACGCACAGGCCCTGCGCTTCGATGTCGACGAGGGCCTCGACGTGGGCGGGCTGCTGCTGCAAGCGAAGCAGGTCGCGCTGGAGGCCCAGCAGCACCGCGACGTGCCCTTCGAGCAGGTGGTGGAAGCGCTGAACCCGCAGCGCTCCAGCGCCTTCAACCCGGTCTACCAGGTCCGGCTGGCATGGCAGAACACGCCGCGCGCACGGCTGGCGCTGGAAGGGCTGGAGTTCGACAACCTCGCCAGCCATGCGGGCAGCGCGCAGTTCGATCTCTCGCTCGACCTGGAACCCGAGGACGATCGCATCGTCGGCCAGTTCAACTACGCCACCGCGCTGTACGACGAGGCCACGGTGCGGCGCCACTGGCATGCACTGGTGGCGATGCTTCGCGGCATGGCAGCCGATGCCGCCGCGCCGGTGGAGCGCATCGGCCTGATGGCGCCACGGGAGCGCGAGCAGGTGCTGCACGGCTTCAATGCCGCAGCCGGTGAAAGCGGCGAAGGTGAACTTCTGCATCGCCTGTTCGAGGCGCAGGCCGCGAGCCAGCCGCGAACGCTGGCGCTCGCGTGCGAAGACGAAGCGCTGGACTACGCCACGCTCAACGCCCGCGCCAATCGCATCGCCCACCACCTGCGCGGCCTGGGCCTGCGTCCCGACGACCGCGTCGCGCTGTGCCTGGAGCGCAGCGTGGACATGGGCGTGGCACTGATGGCCACGCTCAAGGCCGGCGGCGCCTGCGTGCCGCTGGACCCGGTGCATCCCGACGACCGACTCGCCCACATGCTGCGCGACAGCGTGCCGGTGGCGGTGCTGACCCAGACCCGCCTGCTGGGGCGCCTGGCGGTGCCCGAAGGATGCGCGGTGCTGGTGCTCGATGGCGCCACGTCTCCATGGAGGGATGAGCCAGGGCTCGACCCCGATCCCGGTGCTGTGGGGCTGACCCCGGCGCACCTGGCCTACGTGATCTACACCTCGGGCTCGACCGGCGAGCCCAAGGGCGTGATGGTCGAGCACCGCAATGTGCTGAACTTCCTGCGCGGGATGGAGCAGCGCATCCACGGGCCCGCGCCTGACTGCAGGCGCGTGGCTTGGAACTCCTCCTTCGGCTTCGACATGGCCGTGAAGGCCTGGGGCCAGCTGGCCTTCGGCCGCAGCGTGTTCCTGCTGCCCGAGCGCACCCGTCTCGATGCGCAGGCGCTGCTCGATTTCCTGGAGCGCCACGCCATCGAGGCGATGGAGTGCACGCCCTCGCACCTGCGCATGCTGCGCTCGACGGGATTTCCGCAGCGGCGCGGCACCTCGCTGCGCAAGCTGCTGCTGGGCGGCGAGGCGCTCGACGCCGATACCTGGCAAGCCCTTGCCGAGGCCGGCTCGGTGCAGTTCCACAACATGTACGGCCCCACCGAATGCAGCGTGGATGCCACCTGCGGCCCGGTCGCAGGCGCGGTGCCGCACATCGGCCGGCCGATGCCGGGCGCGCGCGTCTATCTGCTCGATGCGCATGGCGAGCCGGTGCCCATCGGCGTCGCGGGCGAGATCCACATCGGTGGCGCCGGTGTCGCGCGCGGCTACCTTGGGCGACCAGAGCTCACGGCGGAGCGCTTCCTGCCCGATCCCTTCGATGCCGGCGGCGGCACTCGCATGTACAGGACCGGCGACCTGGGTCGCTGGCGCGCCGACGGCAGCATCGAGTACCTGGGCCGCAACGACCACCAGGTGAAGATCCGCGGCTACCGCATCGAGCCCGGCGAGATCGAGGCAAGGCTCGCGCGGCTGGACGGCGTGCGCGAGGCCGTGGTGATGGCAGACGCGAGTCAGCCCGGTGAACCTCGCCTGATCGCCTACTTGCTGGCAGAGCAGGGCATGACACCGGAGCCTTCCGAGCTGCGCGCGCAACTCGGTGCGCAGCTGCCCGATTACATGCTGCCCGCCGCCTACGTGGTGCTCGCGGCCTGGCCACTGAACGCCAACGGCAAGCTCGACCGCAAGGCACTGCCGCCACCCGACGACAGCGGCCTTGCGCGTCGGGCCTACGCCGCCCCGCAGACCGAAATCGAAGTCCGGCTGGCGGCGCTCTGGGGCGAGCTGCTCGGAGTGGCGCAGGTCGGCCGCCACGACAATTTCTTCGAGCTCGGCGGGCATTCGGCGCTCGCGATACAGCTGATCCACGCCATGGGCGAGCAGCAACTGCAGGTCGACGTGCAGATGGTGTTCAACGCGGCGACGCTGGCCGAGCTTGCCGCGGCCACCGTGCAGATCGAGGAGATCGTCCTGTGAGCCATCAGAACGTGACATCGTCGGAGCTGCTCGAAGCGCTGGCTTCGCGCGGCCTCACGCTGCGCCTCGACGGCGAGAAGCTCGCGCTGCAGGGCGACGCGCGGCTGCTCGCCGACACGACACTGGTGCAGGCGCTGCGCGAGCGCAAGGCGGAGCTGATCGCGCTGCTGCGCGAGGGCCGGCGCGTCGATCGGCTCGACTACCGCATCGACGAGTCGGCAGAGGCGATCACGCCGGAGATGCTGCCGCTGCTCGCGCTGGGGCAGGACGAGATCGACCGCCTCGTGGCGAAGGTGCCCTGCGGCGTGCGCAACGTGCAGGACATCTATCCGCTCGCGCCGCTGCAGGAGGGCATCCTGTTCCATCACCGCCTTCACCGCGAGAGCGAGGACGGAGGCGACGCCTACGTCATGCCGACCCTGCTGCGCTTCGACAACCGCCAGCGGCTCGAACGATTCGTTGAGGCACTGCGCGAAGTGATCGCGCGCCACGACATCCTGCGCACCAGCGTTCATTGGGAAGAGCTGCAGCAACCCGTGCAGCTGGTGCAGCGCGAGGCGAATCTGGAGATCGCGATGCTGGCCTCGGCGCCTGCCGAAGTGGCGCGGGAACGGTTGCGCACGCTGGCCGATCCGCGCAGCTGCCGCCTCGACGTGCGGCGCGCCCCGATGCTTTGCGGCCACGCCATCGAGGAAGGGAGCCGCGGGCGCTGGCTGCTGCAGCTGCTGCACCACCACTTGATCCTCGACCACACGGCTTCTCAGCTGCTGGTGCGCGAGGTCATGCTGATTCTTCAAGGGCGTCGCGATGAATTGCCCGTGCCGGTGCCCTTCAGGCGCTTTGTCGCGCAGGCACGGCAGGCCGGGGCGGAGACCGTGCATGAAGCCTATTTCCGTCGCGTGCTGGGCGATGTGGATGCAACCACCGCGCCCTTCGGGCTGGACGAGGTACGCGGCGACGGCAGCGGCGTGCTGCAGTCGCGCGCCGAGCTGGAACCCGGGCTCGCGCGGCGCCTGCGCGAACAGGCGCGCCTGCGCGGCGTGGGCGCGGCCAGCGTGTTCCATCTGGCCTGGGCGCTGGTGCTGGCGCGCTGCAGCGCCCGGGACGACGTGGTGTTCGGGACGGTGCTCTTCGGCCGCCTGCAGGCCGGCGCCGAGGCGACGCGGGCGATGGGCATGTTCCTCAACACGCTGCCGCTGCGCGTGCGCATCGACGACGACACCGAGGCCGCGCTTCGCCGCGTGCACGCCGACCTGGCCGAGCTGCTGCACCACGAGCATGCCTCGCTGAGCCTCGCGCGGCGCTGCAGCGGGCTGCCGGCCGATGCACCGCTCTTCACCAGCCTGCTCAACTACCGCTACAGCGAGCGTCAGGGCGAAGACGGTGCCACGGGCGTGCCGGGCATCGAATCGCTCGGCGGCCACGACCGCACCAACTATCCCTTCGTGCTGCACGTGGACGACCACCGCGACGGCTTCGGCATCACCGCCGAGATCGACCGCAGCGTCGATGCGCGGCGAATCCGTGGCTTCGTCGAGCAGGCGCTGCGGTCGCTGGTCGATGCGCTCGAGGCAGAGCCCCGGCGGCCGCTGCGGCGCATCGACGTGCTGCCGGAAGACGAGCGCCGGCAGGTGACTGGCGATTTCAACGCGACTGCTGCGGACTACCCGCACGGCCTGCTGCACCAGCTGTTCGAGCGCCAGGCCGCAAGGAGTCCCGACGCAACCGCCGTGGTGTTCGAAGGCCGCAGCCTCAGCTACACCGAACTCGATGCACGCGCCGACCGGCTGGCGCTGCAACTGCGTGCAATGGGCGTGGTGCCCGACGCGCGTGTGGGCATCTTCATGCAGCGCAGCGAGATGCTGGTCGTGGCGCTGCTGGCAGTGCTGAAGGCAGGCGGTGCATACCTGCCGCTCGATCCCTCGCATCCTCTGCGACGGTCGCTGCAGATGATTGAAGAAGCCGGCCCGGTGGTGGTGCTGGCCGACGCCGAAATTGCATCTGCCTTGCCGGCGATGGTGCGCACGCTGTCGGTGGATCGCGACGATCCCATGGAGGCATTCGCCGGCACCGAAGCCGATGTACCCGACACAGGTCTTCACGAAAGCCATCTCGCCTACGTGATCTACACCTCCGGCTCCACAGGGCGGCCCAAGGGCGTGATGAACGAGCACCGGGGCATCGTCAACCGCCTGCACTGGATGCAGCAGGCCTACGCATTGACGCCGGACGACGTGGTGCTGCAGAAGACGCCGCTGGGCTTCGACGTGTCGGTGTGGGAGTTCTTCTTGCCTCTGATGGCGGGCGCGCGGCTGGTGCTGGCGAGGCCCGACGGACACAAGGACCCTGCCTACCTCTGCGAGCTGATCCGCGCGAGCGGCGTGACGACGCTGCACTTCGTGCCCTCGATGCTGCAGCTCTTTCTTGCCCGGCTCGATGAAGCCGGCAATGTGGCCGCCTGCGCCAGCCTGCGGCGCGTGGTCTGCAGCGGCGAGGCGCTTTCCGTCGGGCTCGCGCGCCGGTGCCGCGAGAGCCTGTCGCACGTGCAGCTCCACAACCTCTACGGCCCGACCGAAGCAGCGGTGGACGTGAGCGCCTGGACCTGCGGGAGCGACGACGGCGATTCGGTGCCGATCGGCAAACCGATCGCCAACACCCGCCTGTACCTGCTCGACGATGCGCTGCGCCCGGCACCGGTCGGCGTTGCCGGCGAGCTCTACATCGGCGGCGTGCAGGTGGCGCGCGGCTACCTGAACCAGCCGGAGCTGACGGCGCAGCGCTTCATCGCCGATCCTTTCGGCGGGAGCGGCCGGCTCTATCGCAGCGGCGATCTCGGCCGCTGGCGCGTCGACGGCGCGATCGAATACCTGGGCCGCGCCGATTTCCAGATCAAGCTGCGCGGGCAGCGCATCGAGCCGGGCGAGATCGAAACGCGGCTGCGCGCGATCGACGGCATCGCCGACGCGGCGGTGCTGGCGCGCGAGGACCGGTCCGGCACGCCGTCGCTGGTCGCGTACGTGGTGCCGGCCGCGTCAGGAGAAGCGCTGGAGCCCGCGCGGCTGCGCAGCCTGCTCGGCGAGCACCTGCCCGAACACATGCTGCCCGCCGCCTATGTGCGCCTCGCTGCGCTGCCGCTGAGCGCCAACGGCAAGCTCGACCGCAAGGCGCTGCCCGCGCCGGGGGACGAAGCCTTCGACCGCCGCGCCTTCGTGCCGCCGCAGGGCGAAGTGGAGCAGGCCCTGGCCGCGATCTGGTCGCGGCTGCTGGGCGTGGAGCGCATCGGCCGTCATGACAGCTTCTTCGCGCTCGGCGGGCATTCGCTGCTTGCGGTGCAGATGCTGGAGCAGCTGCGCAGGCGCGGCTGGGCCATCGACGTGCGCGCGGTCTTCGCCCGGCCGGCGCTGGCAGCGATGGCTGCCGCCGTTCGCACCGCACCGGACGTGGCCGAGGTCCACGTACCGCACAACGCCATCCCGGCCCACTTTGCCCAGCAGGAAGCCGGATGGGACACCGAATCGGAAACTGAGGAGTTCAGACTGTGAATCTGGAAGTCGCGAGCACGCAATCACTGGACGCGCCGGCCCTGATCGGCCTGCTGGAAGAGCGCAGGGTTTTGGCGCGGATCGAGCAGGGCGAGCTGGTTCTGAAGGCGCCGCGCGGCGTGCTGACCCCCGGCGTGATGGCATTGCTGAAGCTGCACAAGCAGGCGCTGATGAGCTGGGTCGCCGCCAACGATGATCGCGCCGCTGCAGCAACACGGCAGCAGGAGCAGCAACCGCGCATCACCCCGCGCATGTTGCCGCTGGTGAGGCTGGAGCAGGCGCAGATCGACCGCATCGTCGCCGCCACGCCGGGTGGTGCGGGCAATGTGCAGGACATCTATCCGCTCGCGCCGCTGCAGGAGGGCATCCTGTTCCATCACCTGCTGCAGCAGCAGGGCGACGCCTACCTGACCCGGCTGCTCATGGCCTTCGACAGCCGCGAGCTGCTTGATCGCTTCGTCGCCGCGATGAACGACGCCATCGCGCGCCACGATGTGCTGCGCACCGCCGTGCAGTGGGACGGCTTGCCCGAGCCGGTTCAGGTGGTGTGGCGCCGGGCGCGGCTGGAAGTCGAGACGCTGGAGTTCGACGGCGGCGATGTGCAGGCTCGGCTGCAGGCTCACGCCGACCCGGCCCGCTATCGCCTCGACGTGCGCCGCGCGCCGATGATGCGCGGCTTCGCGGCCTTCGATGAGGCGGAAGGTGGACGCTGGCTGCTGCAGATGCTCTATCACCACCTGGCGATGGACCACGTCACGCTGGAGCTGCTGGCCCACGAAGTCGGCCTGGTGATGCAGGGCCGACGTGCCGAGTTGCCGCAGCCCGTGCCCTTCCGCAACTTCGTCGCGCAGGCTCGGCTGGGCGCGCGCGAAGCCGAGCATGAGCAGTTCTTCCGAGCGAGGCTGGGCGACGTCGTGCAGCCGACCGCGCCCTTCGATCTGCTCGACGTGCAGGGCAACGGCAGCGACGCGGTGCAGGCGAAGCTGCGGCTCGAACCGGCGCTGTGCGCAGACCTGCGGCGCGTGGCGCGCGGGCGCGGTGTCGGCGCCGCGTGCGTGTTCCACCTGGCCTGGGCGCAGGTGCTGGCGCGCTGCAGCGGCAACGACGGTGGCGACGTGGTGTTCGGCACCGTGCTGCTCGGCCGCCTGCAGGGCGGCGAAGGCGCCGACCGCGCGATGGGCATGTTCATCAACACCCTGCCGCTGCGGGTGCGGCTGGAGGGGCTCAGCGCGGGGGCAGCGCTCGGCGAGACGGCCGCCGCGCTCGCGGAACTGCTGCGCCACGAGCACGCGTCGCTGACGCTGGCACAGCGCTGCAGCGGCCTGCCCGCGAACACGCCGCTGTTCTCGGCGCTGCTGAACTACCGCCACAGCCGCGAGCAGGCGGTGCAGGGCGAGGAGGGCATCGCCGGCATCCGTCATCTGGAGAGCCGCGACCGCACCAACTACCCCTTCGTGCTGCATGTGGACGACCACGGCCAGGGCTTCTCCATTACCGCCGAGATCGTGAAGCAGGTGGACGCCGAGCGCATCGCCGGCTGGATGCGCGAAACCCTCGAAAACCTCGTGCGCGCGCTCGACCAGGCGCCCGACACGCCGATGCGTGACGTCGAGACGCTGCCAGCGGCCGAGCGCGAGCAGGTGCTGCACGGCTTCAATGCCACCCGCCGTGACCATGGCGATATCGGCAGTGGTGGCGAACTGGTGCACACGCTGTTCGAGCGCCGGGCCGACAGCGACCCCCACGCGGTCGCGCTGGAATCCGCCACCGAACGATTGGGCTATGGCGAGCTGGAAGCCCGTTCGAACCAGCTGGCCCATCATCTGCGCACGCTCGGCGTGGTGCCCGATCAGCGCGTGGCGATCTGCCTGGAGGGCGGAGCCGCATCGGTAATCGCGATCGTGGCCACGCTCAAGGCTGGCGGTGCCTATGTACCGCTGGATCCGGCGCTGCCCGACGAACGCCTGATGCACATGCTCGCCGACAGCGCGCCGCGCGTGCTGCTGACGCAGGAGCGGCTGGCCCATCGCCTCGCCGTGCCACCGACCTGCGAGCGCGTGCTGCTCGACGACATCGCCGCCGCGCCATGGGCGCAAGCCACCGCGCCCCGGCCCGACCCGCACGCGCTGGGCCTGCGCGGCGAGCACCTGGCCTACGTGATCTACACCTCCGGCTCCACCGGCGCGCCCAAGGGCGTGGCGATGCCGCACCGTGCGCTGGTCAACCTGCTGGCCTGGCAGCGCGAGCAACTGCCCGACGCTGCGCGCACCCTGCAGTTCGCGGCGCCGGGCTTCGACGTCGCGTTCCAGGAAATCTTCTCCACGTTGGCCACGGGCGGCACGCTGGTGCCGTTGCCCGACGAGTTGCGACGCGACCTGCCCGCGCTGGCCGGTTGGCTCGGCGAGCAGGGTGTCGAGCGGCTCTTCCTGCCCTTCATTGCGCTCAACGCCTTGAGCGAGCTGTGGTCGCAGCACGGGGCAGCGCTGCCGCCGACGCTGCGCGACCTGATCGTCGCGGGCGAGCAGCTGCGCATCACCCCGGCGATACGGCGGCTGTTCGAAGGCAACGGCAAGGCGCGCCTGCACAACCACTACGGTCCGACCGAGAGCCACGTGGTCACGACATACACGCTCTCAGGCCCCGCTGAGGAGTGGAGCGACCTGCCGCCCATCGGCACGCCAGTCGACAACTGCCGGCTGTACCTGCTCGACGCGCAAGGCAGGCCCGTGCCGCGCGGCGTGGCGGGCGAGATCCACATCGCCGGCGCGCAGGTGGCGCGGGGCTACCTCAACCAGATCGCGCTGAGCGCCGAACGCTTCCTGCGCGATCCGTTCGCGGACGACGAAGTCGCACGCATGTACCGTAGCGGCGACCTCGGCCGCTGGCGCGACGACGGCACGATCGAATACCTCGGGCGCAACGACTTCCAGCTCAAGATCCGAGGCCACCGCGCCGAACCCGGCGAGATCGAGGCTCGCCTCAACGAGCTGCCCGGCATACGCGAGGCGGCGGTGGTCGCGCGCGAGGACGTGCCCGGCGAGAAGCGCCTTGTCGCCTACATCGTCGCGGACGGCGCGCACGACGCCATCGACCCGGCCGGGCTGCGCCAGCAACTGGCCGCGCGCCTGCCCGAGCACATGCTGCCGGGCGCCTTCGTGCCGCTCGGGGCCCTGCCGCTGACGCCGAACGGCAAGCTCGACCGCAAGGCGCTGCCGGCACCCGAAGGCCTTGCCTTCGCCCATCGCAATTACGAGGCGACGATCGGCGAGATCGAGGACACGCTCGCGCAGATCTGGTGCGAGCTGCTCGGCATGGAGCGCGTCGGGCGCAACGACAATTTCTTCGAGCTGGGCGGTCACTCGCTGCTCGCGGTGCGGCTGGTCTCGCAGCTGCGCGAGCGGCTCGGCGTGGAGCTGCCGCTGCCGGTGCTGTTCACGCATCCACGGCTCGCCGACCTGGCGCGCGACGTGGCCGAGGCGAGCCAGAACACGCTGGGTGCGATCGCGCGCGCCGACCGCTCGGCGCCGCTGCCGATGTCCTTCGCGCAGCAGCGGCTGTGGTTCATCGCGCGGATCGATCCTGAGGCGAGCAAGGCCTATCACGTGCCCGACGCGGTGCGGCTGCGCGGTCCGCTGGACACCGCCGCGCTGCAGGCCGCCTTCGATCGCATCGTCGAGCGCCACGAGGTGCTGCGCACCCGCTTCGTCGGCATCGGGGGCGAGGCGCGGCAGGTCATCGACGAGCCGCGCGGCTTCGCGCTGCTGCATGAAGACCGGCGCGGCATCACCGACGAGGCGCTGGAGCGCATCGTGCGCGAGGAGGCGCTGCGCCCGTTCGATCTCGCGCTGGGGCCGCTGATCCGGGGCCGACTGCTCGTGCTGGGGCCCGACGATCACGTGCTGCTGGTGACCATGCACCACATCGTGTCCGACGGTTGGTCGGGCGGGGTGCTGGCGAAGGAGTTCTCTGCGCTGTACGGCGCTTTTCGCGAAGGCCGCTCCGACCCGCTGCCGCCGCTGGCCATCCAGTACGCCGACTTCGGCATGTGGCAGCGCCAATGGCTGCAGGGGCCGCTGCTGCAGCAGCAGTTGGAGCAATGGGTGCGGCAGCTGCGCGGCGCGCCGGCCTTGCTCGACCTGCCGACCGACCGGCCGCGTCCGCCGGTGCAGGACTATCGTGGCGCCAACATCGCGGTCGAACTCGACGCCGTGCTGGGCCAGGGCCTGCGCGCACTGGGCCAGCGCCATGGCACAACGCTTTACATGACGCTGCTCGCGGCATGGGCGGTGGTGCTGGGCCGTCTGAGCGGGCAGGAGCAGGTGGTGATCGGCAGCTCGCACGCCGGCCGCAACCGCGTGGAGGTCGAGCCGCTGATCGGCTTCTTCGTCAACACGCAGGCGCTGAAGATCGACCTCTCGGACAGCCCGGGCGTGGGCGCGCTGCTGGCACAGGCGCGGCAGACCGCGGTGCAGGCCCAAAGCCTGCAGGACGTGCCATTCGAGCGGCTGGTGGAGGCGCTCAACCCGCCGCGTTCGCTGGCCCACCATCCGGTGTTCCAGGTGATGCTGTCGTGGCACAACACGCCCGAGGCCGGACTCGACCTGCCCGGCCTGCAGGCGCAGAGCCTGGGCGGCGGCGCGGACAGTGCGCAGTTCGAGCTCTCGCTGGAGCTGCGCGAGAACGGGGAGGGCATCGCCGGCCAGCTCAACTACGCCTGCGCCCTGTTCGACGAGGCCACGGTGCGCCGCCAATGGCGTTGCCTGGAAGCGGTGCTGCGCGCCATGGTCGCCGACGACAGCCAGCCGGTGGACCGCATCGACCTGCTCGACGCCGACGAGCGCGCGTCGATCGTGGAAGGCTTCAACGAAAGCCATGCCGCCACAGCCCAGCCGGTGCTGGTGCATGCGCTCATCGAGGAACAGGCGGCGCGCCAGCCCGATGCGCAGGCGATCGAATACGCGGGCCAGAGCCTGGGCTACGGCGAGCTCAATGCGCGCTCCAACCGGCTCGCCCATCACCTGCGCGCGCTCGGCGTGAAGCCCGATGACAGGGTTGCGATCTGCGCCGAGCGCAGCCTCGAGATGGTCGTGGCGATGCTGGCCACGCTCAAGGCCGGCGGCGCGTACGTGCCGCTCGATCCGGTCCATCCGGACGAGCGCCTGGCGCAGATGCTGGAAGACAGCGGCGCGGTCGTGCTGCTGACCCAGCAGCGCCTCGACGCACGGCTGCAGGCGCCGCAGCGATGCGCTCGCGTGCTGCTCGACGCCGAACAGCCAGACTGGGCCACGGCGCCGTCCACCAACCCGGACCCGGCCGCTGTCGGCCTCACGCCCTCGCACCTGGCCTACGTGATCTACACCTCCGGATCGACCGGCGAGCCCAAGGGCGTGATGGTCGAGCACCGCAACGTGGCCTTCTTCCTGCGCGCGATGGAGGCCTGCGTGCACGGCACGGCACCCGATTGCCGGCGCGTGGCGTGGAACTCCTCCTTCGGCTTCGACATGGCCGTGAAGGCCTGGGGGCAACTCGCCTTCGGCCGCAGCGTGTTCCTGCTGCCCGAGGCGGACCGACTCGGCGCGCAGGAGCTGCTCGGCTTTCTGGAAACCCATCGCATCGAGGCGATGGAGTGCACGCCTTCGCACCTGCGGCTGATGCAGGGCGCGGGCCTCCTGCAAGGCCGCGCGCCGAGTCTGCGCAAGCTGCTGCTCGGCGGCGAGCCGATCGACGCGGCCACCTGGGGCACGCTGGCGGCCGTCGAAGGGCGGCTCTTCTTCAACATGTACGGGCCGACCGAATGCACCGTGGACGCAAGCTGCGGGGTCATCGACGGACGCCGTCCGCACATCGGGCAGGTGATGCCGGGCGCGCGGATCTACCTGCTCGACGCGGCGGGGCAGCCGGTGCCGGTCGGCGTGGCGGGCGAGATCCACATTGGCGGCGCCGGCGTCGCGCGCGGCTATCTCGGCCGGCCGGAGCTGACCGCCGAACGCTTCCCGCGCGATCCGTTCGTTGCCGACGACGCACAGGCGCGCATGTACCGCACCGGCGACCTCGGCCGCTGGCGCGAGGACGGCACGCTCGAATACCTCGGCCGCAACGACCAGCAGATCAAGCTGCGCGGCTTCCGCATCGAGCCCGGCGAGATCGAGGCGCGGCTCGCACGGCTGCCGGGGGTGCGCGAGGCGGCGGTGGTCGCGCGCGAGGACAGCCCCGGCGACAGGCGACTGGTCGCGTACGTGGTGGCAGGCACGGAGACGCCCGACCCGTCACAGCTGCGCGCTGGCCTGGCCGCGCACCTGCCCGAATACATGCTGCCTTCGGCCTTCGTGACGCTAGCTGCGCTGCCGCTCACGCCCAACGGCAAGCTCGACCGCAAGGCGCTGCCGGCGCCCGACGCTCAGGGCCTGGCGCTCGGCCGCTACGAGGCGCCGCGGGGCGAGGCGGAATGCACCATCGCCGCGCTGTGGTCGCAGCTGCTGGGCGTCGAGCGCATCGGCCGCCACGACAACTTCTTCGACCTGGGCGGCTACTCGCTGATGGTGTTCCAGGTCATCGAGGGCCTGAAGCAGAAGGGCTACGAGGTCGCGCTGCAGGACGTGCTGCTGGCGCAGCAACTCAGCGCGCTGGCCGAGCTGATCGGCAAGCCGCGCGAAGACATCGCGGACCTCGGTCCGAACGCACAGTGGGTGACCATCCGCAAGGGTGGCGCCACGCGGCGCGCGCTGGTGTTCATCCACGAACCCAGCGGCGAGGTGCTGTCGTACGAGGGGCTGGCGCGGCACGTCGATCCGGAAGTCGGCCTCTACGGCATCCGCGCCGACCGCGACGCGGTGCAGGCCGGAAGCCGCTACGAGGACCTGGCCGCTGGCTACGTGCGCCTGATCCGCGAGGCGCTGCCGCAGGGGCCGTACCGGCTCGCGGGCTGGTCGGCCGGCGGCGTGCTGGCCTTCGAGGTCGCGCGGCAGCTGCTCTCGGCGGGCGAGCAGGTCGAGTTCCTCGGGCTGATCGACAGCTGGCACCGCAGCGAGGGCGAGCGCGGCATTTCCGAACTGGGCGAGCAGGACCGCAAGCTGCTGCTGGTGGCCTTCGCCGAGTACTACGGGCGCAAGCTGGAGGCGGGCGAGATCGAGCGGCTTCTCGCCGCCGACGGCCTGCCCGCCTCAATCGCGCTGGCGCGCGCCGAGGGGTGGCTGAAGAAGGACATGAGCCCGGCGGAGTTCGACGCGCGCGCGGGGCTCTGGTTCGAGCTGCGCGCGGCGGCGCATCGCTATCACGCGCGGCCGCTGGAGATCGATGCGCATCTGTTCTCGGCGCTACCCGGCGGCGATGCGGGCGACCCGGCCAACGGCTGGAGCGCGGTGCTCGGCAACCGGCTGCAGGTGCATCCGGTAGGCGGCGACCACTGGAGCATCATGATGGACGGCCGACACGCAGCGCGTGTGGGTGGGGCGATCGACTCGATCCTCGAGCGGCTCGACGGCACGCAAGCGCAGCCGGCCACGGCCAACCGCCCGCCAGCGCCAGGTGCCGTGGTGACCATCAGAAGCAGCGGCAGCAGCTCACAGGCACGCAAGGTGTTCTGCCTGCCGGGTGCGGGCGCCAACGCAACGTCGTTCCTCGACTTCGCTTCGCGCAGCCCCGGCGACGCCAGCTTCATCGGCCTGGAGGCACCCGCGCTGCTGGGCCGCGATGGCGAGCCGCCGACGCTGCAGGAGGCGGCGCGGCGGCATGTGGATGCGATACGCGCGCTGCAACCGCGGGGGCCCTATCACCTGATCGGCCATTCCTTCGGCGGTTGGGTCGCGCTGGAAACGGCACGGCAACTGGCCGAGGCCGGTGCCACGGTCGCACCGGTGGTGCTCGTTGACACCGATGCGCCGCGCGCCGAAGGCTTCGGCGACCGCGCCCACGCGCTGCGCGAGTACCTGGCGCTGATCCGGCTGCAGGGCGGAAAGGAGCACGGGCTCGACGCCGGCACGCTGGCCGCGCTGCCTGCCGGCGAGCAGACGGCATCGGTCTTCGAGGCCATGCGGCGCGCCCGCCTCCTGCCGCCCAGTGCGCGGCGCGCGGACTTCGCGCCGGTGCTTGAGATGTTCTGCCGCCAGTGCGCGATCGGCTATCGCCCCGAGGGCGAGTTCACCGGCCTCGCGTTGCTGCTGCGGGCGGTTTCCGATGATGGAGACGAATCCGTGAGTCTCGACGCCTGGCGCACGCACGAGCCCCGGCTGCGCAGCTTCGACGTGCCCGGCAGCGATCACCTGTCGATCCTCAGGCAGCCGCACGTCGATCGGGTGATCGAGATCGTCGGGCGGCACTGGTACCTGGGGCGGCGCGCATGAGCGGGGCGGCAGCAACCGTCGCGGACCTGCGCGAGGCCGAAGACTTCGACGACGACTTTCCGCATCTCATCCACGCCGATGCGGAGCTGGCCGGCGGCAGCGCAGCCGATGGCGAAGGCTGGTTCGGTGAAGCGATGCCGCGCCTGGAGCCCATGCTGCTGCGTGCCGGCGCGCTGCTGTTTCGCGGTTTTCCGTTGCACGAGGCCGAGGACTTCCGGCGCGCGGTCGCGGCGATGGCGTCGCAGCAGCTGCGCGACTACGCGGGCGGCACCTCGCCGCGCAGCAAGGTGGCCGACGGCGTCTACACCTCGACCGAGTACCCGAGGCAACTGGAGATACCGCTGCACAACGAGATGTCGTACAGCCTGCGCTGGCCGCAACGCCTCTACTTCTTCTGCGCGACCGTGCCGCAGACGGGCGGCGAGACGCCGCTGGCCGACTCGCGGCGCGTGCTGCAGGCAATGCCGGCCTCCATCGTCGAGGAGTTCGAGCGTCGCGAGCTGATGTACGTGCGCAACCTCGCACCGGCGCACGCGCCCTACAACGCCTGGAGCAAGGCCTTCGAGACCGCCGACCGCGAGCAGGTCGAGGCGCATTGCCGCGAGCTGGACATCGGCTGCGAGTGGCAGCCCGGCGGCGGCCTGCGCATCCACGAGCGGCGGCCGGCCACGCGCGTGCATCCGCTGAGCGGCGAGCGCGTCTGGTTCAACCAGGTGCACCTGTTCCATGCCTCCAACACGCCGATGGGCGGCAAGGTCGATGCGCGCATCGAGGCCGGGCTGCCGATGGCGGCGTACTACGGCGACGGCGGCCGCATCGACAGCGCAACGCTGGCCGACGTGCGCGAGGTGCTGCGCGCGCAGCGGCGCACTTTCGCGTGGCGCCAGGGTGACCTGCTGGTGGTGGACAACCTCCTCGCGGCGCACGGGCGGCTGCCATTCGACGGGCCGCGCCGCATCCTGGTGGCCATGTCCTGAAGAGATCAACGAACCGAAGGTGTGAACGAACCCATGCAAATCACTTCAGCTTCCCGCGAGCCGCTCGCGCCCTGGATACGGCAGAACCGCGATCGCATCGACGAGGCGCTGTGGAGGGAAGGCCACGTGCTGTTCCGCGGCTTCGAGGTCGGCGGCCTGCCCGGCTTCGAGGACTGCGCGGTCTCGGCCTGCGACGCTCTCTACAGGCACTACGGCGACCTGCCGCTGGCCAGCGCGAGCGACAACGTCTACTTTTCCACGCCGTACCCCAGGCACCTGGAGATCCGCTTCCACAACGAGGCCTCGCATACGCAGAGCTGGCCTTCGCGCCAGCTGTTCTTCTGCCTGGAGCCGGCCACCGAAGGCGGCGAGTGGACCCTGTCGGACGGACGCCAGGTGATCGAGCGGCTGCCCGCGCAGATGCTAGAGCGCTTCCGCGAGCTGGGGCTGGTCTACCGGCGGCGCTTCATCCGAGGGCTGGACACCTCGTGGCAGCAGTTCTTCAAGGTCGAGACCCTGCGGGAGCTGCGCGTGAAGATCGCGGGCAGCGGGCACGAGATCGACGCGATCTCCGAGAACGATCTCACCGTGTCGTACCGCACCCATGCCGTGCTGCGCATTCCCCAGCGCGGCACCGAGGCCTGGTTCAACCAGATCCTGCTGCACCACCCCGACGCACTGCCGGCCGAGGTCGATGCGATGCTGGGCAAGCACTTCCGCCGCGACCAGTTTCCGCGCACGGTGTTCTTCGGCGACGGCAGCCCGATACCGGCCGAATGGGTGCGCACCATCGACCGGGTGCTGATGGAGTGCTCGATCCGCATCCCCACCGAGGCCCACGACGTGCTGCTGGTCAACAACCTGCTGATGGCCCACGGGCGCCTGCCGTACAGCGGCAACCGCCAGGTGCGCGTGGCGCTCGGCGACATGCGCGAGGTGGCCGCGTGATCCGGCGCCAGCACGTCGCCGCCGACTTCTTTCCGGAGGCCGAGGCCATGCGCGCGGCCTACGAGGAGAAGGTCGGCAGCGCCTACCGGCAGTCGGTCCAGTGGCAGTACTTCTGCGATCCGCGCATGTACACCTACCTGCGCACGACGCCGCAGCAGGTGTTTCCGCTGCCGCTGTGGCGGCGCTTCGACCGGCACCTGAGGCAGTGGTGCATGGAACACGCCGGCCTGATGCCGACCGGCGAGCCCAACCTGCACCTGATGGTCAACGGCTGCACGCTGGGCCTGCACAGCGACTTCCAGAACGGAACGCTGGGCTTCGTCTACTCGCTCACGCGCTGGCAGTCGCGCAAGTTCGCCGGCGGCGAAACGCTGCTGATGCGCGACGGCGTGCCCAGCTACAAGAAGCACCACGTGCACGGCGAGGCGCTGTACGAGCTGGTGCCGGCGCAGTTCAACCAGCTGCTGCTGTTCGACGACCGCATCGTCCACGGCACGCCGACCATCCAGGGCAGCATGGACCCGCTGGAAGCGCGCATCGCGCTGGTCGGGCACCTGCGCGCCGCTTCGCCCGTGGTGACGGGGCCGCTGGACGAGGCGGCCGCGCGGGAAGTGGTCACCGGATTCCATCGCGCGCTCGCGGAGCCGCTGAAGCTCTTCAGGGACGTGCAGGGCGTGATGAGCTTCCGCCTCGCGGTGGCGGCAGGCGGCGGCGTGGAGTCGGTCGAGGTGCTGACCGACAACTTCGTCACCGCGCAAAGCGGCTATGAGTCCGACGACGAAGTCGCGGCGGCGCGCGCGCTGGTGCTCGATGCGGCGGCGAAGCTGCGCTTTCCGGCTGCAGGCGGGCCGTCGAAGCTCGTCGCCCCGGTGCTGCTGCCGTTGCCGGAACTGCGGCCGATCGAGATCGCCGTTGCTCATGCGGGACGCCCGGCCTTATTGCGCGAAGCGCTCAAGGCACAGCTGAAGGAGGTAGAGGCACTGGGCTTCAGGATCGAGCCGCAGGGCGACGACTTCGCGGTGCGCGAGCCGCTCGCGGGCACGATCAGGATCGAGAGCCATCGCATCGTCGCCTCCTTCGACGCGCCGATGTGGGTGCCCTCGCAGCGCGAGCATTTCCAGGCCGCGCTGAACGAGAAGCTGGGCATGCTGGCCAGGTACGCCGGCTGACGGACGACAACGGAGCCGGGCGATGTCGATGCTCGATGGCGCGATCGTCCTGGTCGCGGTCGGCCTTGCGCTGATCGCGGCGGCGACGAGGCGGGTGAATGGGCGCGTGGTCATCGCCGTGTCGGCTGCGTTGCTGGTGGCTTGCGTCTTCCAGCTCCGGCGCGAGGGCCTCTATTGGCAATACCTGCCTGTCCATGCGCTGCTTGCGGCACTGCTGGTGCTGGGCTGGAGGCGAAGCCGGCCATCGCCGCGACGCGCGCTGGCATGGCTGGGTCGTGGCGGCGTGGTGGGGCTGGCCATGGTCACGCTGCTTGCGTGGAGCTTCGTGCCGGTGCCGGAGCTGCCCGCGCCGCGCGGGCCTTATGCGGTCGGCACCCAGGTGTTCCGATGGGTGGACGGCGAGCGGGCGGAAGATGCGACCGCCGATCCGGATGACCGGCGCAACGTCGTGGTCCAGGCCTGGTATCCGGCGGCGTCAGGGCAGGGCGTTGCGCCGCGCTACATCGACGGCCTCGGCAGGCTGCCGTCCTTCGTGTCGCTGATACCCGGACTGGTGATGCAGCGCTACGACCGGATCGACACGCATGCACGCGTGGACGCGCCGGTGGCCACGCAACGGACGCGCTGGCCGGTGGTGCTGTTCTCGCCGGGGTATGGCGCGTCGCGCGCGTTCTATTCCGGACTTCTTGCCGACCTGGCGAGCCGTGGCTTCGTGGTGCTCGCGCTGGACCATGCCTACGAAGCGCCGGTGGTCGAACTGGCCGACGGCAGGCTCGCGACGCCGGTCGAGCGCTTCCTGCCCGACGACCCGGATCGCCTGCACTACATGAGCGAACGGCAGTCGGTGCGGGCGGCCGACCTGCGCTTCGTCGCCGGACAGATCGGCCGGCCTGGCGCCTTCGGCCCGCTGCTGTCGGGGCGGCTCGATCCGCAGCGCATCGCCGCGATCGGCCATTCCTTCGGCGGTGCGAGCGCGGTCGAGGCGGCCATGGGCGATGCGCGCATCCGTGCGGTCGCGAACATCGACGGCACTCTGTACGGTCGCGCTGCCATCGACCCGATGCCGGTGCCGATTCTTCTGCTGGAAAGCGATCATCGCGAGACGCGGCATTCGCGGCACTACCTGCAAGGCAATCTCTCGCTCGTGCAGCATGCGCGCGCGGGTGGGTATCGCTACCAGATCGCCGAGGCGAATCACTACGGCTTCACGGACGTGCCGCTATACCTGTCGGCGCCGGCGCGCTTCGCCGCCGCGGTGCTGATCGGCGGGTCGCGCGGCCCCGCGCTTACGCAGGCGGCCGGCAACGACCTGCTGGCTGCGTTCCTCGCGGGGCCGTTGCTGGATGCGCCGGCCGATGTCGCTGCTGCGGCGGCGCGGCATTCCGGGCTGGGCGGCGGAGCACTATCGTCGCGATCGGGCGAAGGGACTCGACCGTAGTCGAACTGATGCCTTTTTCATTGGGCCCCGGCAGCCTCGGGAGTCCTTAGGTTCTCATTCCCGTTCGATGCGATCCGAGCCTGCGAATCTGTAATGGGACGAAATGGATCGACGCATGAAGAGGGGCCACAGTGCCCTGGCCTTCGATTTCCGTCAGGGCGTGAAGGCAGGTGAGTAGTGGGGGAGAAGGAGAGGAGGAGAAGGCGCGCTGACATCCATTCACCCGAGCAAGGAGCACAGCCATGTCTTTCAAGATTCTCTGCTGCGACGGCGGCGGCATTCGCGGTGTCATCACGGCACTGATGATCCAGGACCTGGACAAGAGTTTCGGCATCGTCGCCAACGCGAACGGTTTCGCCGGCACTTCCACCGGCGGCCTGATCTCGCTGGGCCTCGTGAACGACGTGGGCATCGACGCCATCGTCGATCTCTACGAGACCAAGGGTTCCACCATATTCAAGCCCAACGGCTGGCTGCTGGACGCACAGGCCAAGCAGCAGGACAAGGCACCCGCGCAGTCGCCCGAGGAGCTGCTGGGCAGCGGCCCGGGCATCTTCAAGTGCCAGTACGTCAACACCGGCCTGCAGTCGGTCGCCGAGACGCTGGTGGGCAACGGCGCGCTGTCCTCGGCGAGCCGCTTCGTGGCGGTCAACTCCGCGCGGCTGTGGGACGCGAGTCAGAACAGCTGGGAGCCGTGCACCATCTCCAACGGCCCGAGCAACGCCTATCGCGGCATCAGCATGGTGGAGGCCGCGCTGGCCACCTCGGCTGCGCCGACCTACTTCCCGCCTTACCAGGTGGGCGACTTCGGCTACTTCGCCGACGGCGGCACCTTCGCCAACAACCCTTCGATGACGGCGATCGTGGAAGCCATTTACCAGGGCTACGCCAGCGCCACGTCGGACATCGTGATGCTGTCGCTGGGCACCGGCGCCAACCCGGTGGGCGTGCCGACCAGCGCCGTGCCGAATCCGCTCGACTGGGGCGTCACGCATTGGCTCTGGCCGTTCAGCAATGGCGTGGTGCCGGCCACGGCGCTGCTCAATCTCACGATGGACGCCACCGCGGAACTGGCGGCGACCCAGGCCGGCCAGCTGCTCGGCGGCAACTACATGCGCGCCAACCTGCCTCTCGCCCAGCCGTTCGGCCTGGACGACTACAAGAACGTGGGCGAGCTGGTGAGCGCGACGCTGAACTACATCGAGACCTCGACGCAGTGGGCGCAGGTGCGCAGCTGGGTGCAGGAGAACTGGACCTGACCCGGCCGTTGCCTGCCGCCCGGGCCGGGGCTTCAACGCAGCTCGACGGTCTGGCGCAGCAAGCCTGATTGCTCGGCGCTCGGCCCGACGAGGATCTCGACCTCGCCCGCCTCGAACAGGGGCTGCAGGTCCGGCCCGAGATAGCGCAGCTCGGACGCCGGCAGCTCCAGGCTCACCGAGCCGGCTTCGCCGGGCTTCAGCCGCAGCTTCGCGTAGCCCTTGAGTTCCAGCAGAGGCCGGGTGACACGGCCGAGCTTGCCGCGAGCGAACAGGAAGACAGTCTCCTCGGCCTCGCGCGCGCCGACGTTGCGCAGCCTCACGCCGATCTTCAGCGTGTCCTGCTCGCTCACGTTCCGCGGCTCGACAAGAAGCTCGTCGTAGACGAACCGGCCGTAGGTCAGGCCATGGCCGAAGGCATACAGCGGCGAGTTCTCGACGTCCTGGTACCT
The DNA here is from genome assembly GCF_003965815.1 of Variovorax gossypii. GTDB lineage: Bacteria > Pseudomonadota > Gammaproteobacteria > Burkholderiales > Burkholderiaceae_C > Variovorax > Variovorax gossypii. The sequence continues at coordinate 1,324,774 of NZ_RXOE01000002.1, forward strand.
GCTCGTGAAGTAGTCGGCAGGGTTCATCGGCCGGCCTGTGGGACGCTGGCCGAAGAAGATCGGCACCTGCCCCACGGCGCGCGGCCAGCTCATCGGCGTGCGGCCGCTGGGCGACACCTGGCCAGTGACAACGTCGGCGATCGCATGGCCGGCTTCGACGCCGAGGAACCATGCTGCCAGCAGCGCATCGGCGTTTTGGGAGAGCCAGGGAACGACGAGCGGGCGACCCGAGAACAGGATCGCGACGACGGGGATGCCGAGCGCGTGCGCGCGTGCCGTCACAGCTTCGGCCAAGGCCTGTTGCCGGCCCGGAAGCGCCGGCGTGGCTCGGCTCGCCGCCTCGCCGCTCATCGTTGCACGCTCGCCCAGGCACAGCACGACGGCCTCGGCGCCGTCGCACAGCGCGACGGCGGCTTCGATGCCGCTGTCGTCGTCGCTCTCGATGGCGACGCCCGGCGCGTGGCGTATGTCGGCCTGCGGCAGCGCGGCGCGCAGGCCGGCCAGCACCGTGACGGCTGGCTCGTGCTCGCCGGCACCCCACCACGGGCCTTTCATCTCGGTGACTGCATCGGCCAGCGGGCCGATGACGCACAGCGTCTTTGCCATCGCAGGCAAGGGCAGGGTGTCGCCCTCGTTCTTCAGCATGACGATGGCCTTGCGCGCGGCGTCGCGCGCCACCGCGTGCCGCTTCACGACGACCTCGGCTGGTTCGGGCGTCGCGCCGCGGCGGTAGGGGTCGTCGAACAGGCCGAGCTGCTCCTTGAGCCGCAGCACGCGGCGCACGCTCGCATCGATCTCCTCTATGGTCACCCGTCCCTGCTCGAGCGCGACCGGCAGACCCTTGCGGTATGCGTCGGCCATCATGTCGATGTCGACGCCGGCCTTCAGCGCCAGCACCGCGGCATCGACGAGATCGGCGGCCACGCCGTGCTTGATCAGCTCCGCGATCGCGTTGTAGTCGCTGACGATGACGCCGTCGAAGCCCATCTCGCCGCGCAGCCAGTCGCGCAGCAAGGGGATGTGCGCCGTCATCGGCACGCCGTTGAGATCGGTGAAGGCCGGCATCAGCGTCGCGACGCCGGCGCGCACGGCTGCCGCGAAGCCCGGCAGATGCACCTCGTGCAAGGTGCGCTCGGAGATGTCGACCGACGCATACTCGCGCCCCGCATTGACCCCGCCATATGCGACGAAATGCTTCGCGCAGGCGGCCAGCGATTCGGCCGACGACAGGTCGGCACCCTGGAAGCCGCGCACCTTGGCCTGCGCGATGCGCGCGTTGAGCCAGGGATCTTCGCCGGGCCCTTCCGCGGTGCGGCCCCAGCGGGGATCGCGCGATACGTCGAGCATCGGCGCGAAGGTCATCGCCAGGCCGTCGGCTGCGCCTTCGCGCGCGGCCTCGCGCGCCGTGCGCTCCCAGAGCTCTTCGTCGAAGGCGCCGGCCTCCGCGAGCGGGATGGGGAAGAGCGTGCGATGGCCGTGGATGATGTCCAGGCCGATCAGCAGCGGAATGCCCAGCCTCGACTTCTCGACGGCCAGTCGCTGCATCTCGTGCGTGGGCCCGGGGCCCACCATGTTCAGCAGGTTGCCGACGGTGCCGTCGATGATCGACTGCGTGGAGTCTCCCGCGAGCACCGGTCCGGTGACCGTGTAGCTGGAGGCAGTCATCGTCAGTTGGCCCAGCTTTTCGGCAAGCGTCATCCGGGCCATGAGGGTATCGATGCGACTCATCAGGGATTTCGAATAGAACCCAGGGGACCTAATGATGGCATGCTGCGGGTGAGGACCATCGGCCGTGTGGCGTCGATGCCTCGATGAAACCGGAAGTGACATGCCGGTACAACCACGAAAGGACGCGTTCGTGCTGAAGGATGACAAGAGCCCCGGGGCACTGGCTGCCCTGCCCGACGAAGCCTTGATCGACGCCGTGCAGCGCCGGACCTTCCGCTATTTCTGGGAGGGCGCGGATGCCGCCAGCGGCCTGGCGCTCGACCGCCGCACGCTGGTCCGCGCCACGGGCGAAGACCTGGCCGACGAAAGGGTCGCGATCGGCGGCACGGGCTTCGGCATCATGGCCCTGATCGTCGCGGTGGAGCGCGGCTGGGTCTCACGGGACGCGGCGCTGGAGCGCCTCGGGCGCATGCGCGACGCCCTCTTTCGCGCCAGGCGCTACCACGGCACCTTCCCGCACTTCATGGACGGGGCGAGCGGCGAGACGATCCCGATGAGCCCCAAGGACGACGCGGGCGACCTGGTCGAGACATCGTTCCTCTGCATGGGCCTGCTCTGCGCGCGCCAGTATTTCAACGAGGACACGGCCATGGTGCGCCGGCTGCGCGCCGACTTCGACACGCTGTGGCACGAGGTCGAGTGGAACTGGTTCACCCAGGGCGGGCGCGACGTGCTGTACTGGCACTGGAGCCCGAACCACGGCTGGGCGATGAACCACGAGGTGCACGGCTGGAACGAGTGCCTCATCACCTACTTCCTGGCGGCTGCCGCGCCGCGCCATGCGATCGACCCCCGGGTCTACCACCGCGGCTTCGCCTCGGGCCCCGACTTCCTCAACGGCCGCTCGTACCACGGCATCGAGCTGCCGCTGGGCCCGCCGAACGGCGGTCCGCTGTTCTTCGCGCACTACTCGTTCTGCGGCCTCGATCCGCGCGGCCTGAAGGATCGCTACGCGGACTACTGGGAACTCAACAGCCGGCACGTGCAGGTCAACCGCGCGCATTGCATCGCCAATCCCCGGGGCTTCGCGGGCTACGGCGAATCGTGCTGGGGCCTGACCGCGAGCGACGATCCCGACGGCTATCTCGCGCACGATCCGAACAACGACAACGGCACCATCTCGCCGACGGCCGCGCTGGCCAGCCTGCCGTACGCGCCCGCCGAGGTGATGAAGGTGCTGCGGCATTTCCTCACCGCGCATGGCGAGCGCGTGTGGAGGGACTACGGCTTCGTCGACGCGTTCTGCGAGTCGCGCGGCTGGTTCGCGGACACCTACCTTGCCATCGACCAGGGCCCGATCGTCGTGATGATGGAGAACCATCGCACGGGCCTTCTGTGGAAACTGTTCATGAGCGTGCCCGAAGTGCAGGCCGGGCTGCGCCGCCTGGACTTCAGCAGCCCGCACCTGGAGTCGCCTGAGTGAGCTTCGGCGCGGCGAACCGGCAAGACCCGGCCTTCGAGGCCTGGATCGAGCGGCAGCTCTCGCATTCGGCGAGCGCGATGCTGTCGAGCATCTCGCCGGTGTCGATCGTCAAGCACCGCGAAGGCTTCGGCCAGACCGTGCGGCCGGTCGCCGGTGCCATCGTCGCCTCGCCCGTCCTCGGCAACTACGACCCGGACCCGGACTACTTCTTTCACTGGTTCCGAGACTCCGCCGTCGTCATCGATGCGCTGCGCCTGCTCCATGCCGACCGGCGCATCGGCGACGAAGCCTTGCGGCACCTGCGCGATTTCATCCGCTTCAGCCTGGCCCTGAACGGACTCGACGGCCGCGCGGTGACCGCGGTGCAGGACCGCAGGGCGCGCGTGGCCCCCGAACTGCTGCAGTACCTGCGCGAGGACGATGAACTCGCGGGCGTCCACGGCGACGCGGTCGTCGCCGAGACGCGGGTGAACCCCGACGGAACGCTCGACATCCTCCGCTGGGCGCGTCCCCAGCACGACGGACCGCCGCTGCGCGCGCTGGCGCTGCTGCGCTGGGCGGGCGGCGGGCATCTCAATGCGGCACTGCTGGCCGAGGTCGCGCCGCTGATCCGCTTCGACCTCGACTTCACGCTGCGCCGCTGGCGCGAGCCGTCGTTCGACATCTGGGAAGAGGAAAGCGGCCATCACTACTACACGCTGCGCGTCTCGGCCGCGGCGCTGGCCGAGGGCGCCGCGTGGCTGGAGGGGCAGGGCGAGACGGCGCAGGCGCAGCTCTGCCGTGAGGAGTCGCAGGCCGTGCTGCGAGTGCTGGACGGGTACTGGGTGGATGAACGAGATGACGACGATCGCGCCCTGGCGCACGGCTACTACCGATCACGTGTTCTCGCGGACGCACGACTCAGCCCGAAGGCGCTGGACATCGCCGTGATCCTGTCGGCGATCCACAGCCTCGGCGGCGAGTTCGCGCATGGCCCCTCCGATGCGCGCATGCAGGCCACGCTGGAGCGGCTCGACGCGCTGTTCGATGCGGCCTATGCAATCAACCACGGCCGTGCCGCAGGTTGCGGCACGGCGATGGGGCGGTACGCCGGCGACGTGTACTGCTCGGGCGGCGCGTACTACTTCTCGACGCTCGGCGCCGCCGAGTTCTGTTTCCGCGCCGCGGCGGCGGAGGGCGACGACGCAGGCCGCTGGAGCCAGTGGATGGCGCGCGGCGACGCCTACCTCGCCACCGTGCGCGCATACACGCCGGACAGCGGCGACCTGTCGGAGCAGTTCGACCAGCACAGCGGCGCGCAGACCTCGGCGAAGCAGCTCGCCTGGAGCCACGCCGCCTTCATTTCGTGCGTCTCGGCGCGCCGCATCGCGGCCGCCGCCTCCAGGGCAACGCGGGGGCGATGAGCGCGAGTCCGGAAAACCATGTCGAGCCGGTCGCGAAGGCCGGCGTCTTCCGTCAGGTCGGCGAATTGCTGGGCGCGCTGCGGGTGTCCCCGGTCGCGAAGAAGCTTGTCGTGCTGATGAGTGCGATCGTCGTGGTGGTCGGGCTCACGGCGTACGGGCAGATCGAACTCAACAGCTGGAACAAGCCGTTCTACGACGCGATCTCGAGGCGCGACCTGAGCGAATTCATCGTGCAGGTCGGCGTCTTCGCGGTGATCGCGGGCGCGCTGCTGGTGTTGAACGTCGCGCAGAGGTGGCTGGGCGAGACCCTGCAGCTGAGGCTGCGCGAGGCCGTGGTCAACGACCTCGTGGGGCTTTGGCTGCAGCCGCGCCGGGCGTTCTGGCTGCAGGCCAGCGGCCCGATGGGTGCGCATCCCGACCAGCGCATGCACGAGGACACGCTGAAGCTGTGCGACCTGTCGGTCAACCTCGGCGTGGGCCTGCTGCAGTCGGCGATGCTGTTCGGCAGCTTCGCGAGCGTGCTGTGGGTTCTCTCCAAGGACTTCAGCATCTTCTTCAATGGCCAGGACCATGTGCTGCCGGGCTTCATGCTGTGGGCGGCGATTGCGTATGCGGTCGCCGGCTCGCTGGTCACCTACTGGGTCGGCAACGGCCTGATCTCGCGCAACGCCGAGCGCTACGCCCGCGAGGGCGAGCTGCGCTTCTCGCTGACGCGCATCAACGAGCACCTCGACGGCATCTCCCTGGCCGGCGGCGAAACCGACGAGAAGCGTCGCGTCGCCGTGCATTTCGGCGACGTGCTGCGCGCCACGTCGCGGGTGGTGCTGGGGCTGACCAACCTGACCTGGGCCACCGCGGGCTTCGGCTGGGTCACCGTCATCGCGCCGACGCTGGTGGCCGCGCCGCTGTATTTTTCGGGCAAGGTTTCGTTCGGCGGCCTGATGATGGCCGCCGCGGCCTTCACGCAGGCGCAGTCGTCGCTGCGCTGGTTCGTCGACAACTTCAGCATCATTGCCGACTGGCGCGCCACGCTGCTGCGCGTGACCGACCTGCGCCGGATGCTGGCGTCCGACGACCTGGAGGCGCAGGCCGGCGGCAGCCGCGTCGCCTACGAGGAGGGCGAAGCCGGGACGCTCGCGATGAAAGCGCTCGAGGTCCGTTCCTGGAGCGGCCACGACCGGCTGGACGTTCCGGCGCTCGTCGTGCAGCGCGGCCAGTGCGCCCTGATCCTGGGCACGCCGGGCACCGAGAAGACCCTGCTGTTCCGGGCGATCGCGGGCCTGTGGCCTTGGGGCTCGGGCACGGTGCGCCGGCCCGACGGCGAGACGATCCACTACATGCCGCGCGGCACGCCCTACATTCCGCGCGGCACGCTGGCCGAAGTGCTGTCGTATGCGATGGAGCCGACGACCTACCCGAGAGAAGCGATGGTGGCCGCCCTGGAGAGCGTGGGCCTGCAGCGCCTGGAGCCGTTGCTGGACAGGACGGCCCGCTGGGAAAGCGAGCTCAGCATGGACGAGCAGCTGCGGCTGGGCTTCGCCCGCGTGGTGCTGCAGGCACCGCCCTGGCTGGTGATGGACGAGGCCTTCGGCGCGTTCGACGACGATACGCTCGAACTCATCGTCAGCGCACTTGGCAAGCTCACGCGCACGGGCATCATTCACATCGGCTCGGCCGGCGGGGCGCACGACCGGCTGTTCACGCAGGTGGTTCATCTGGTCAAGGCGCCGCACGCAGTTCCCGAGGAGCAGCGACCATGAGACGCCCCGTGTCGACCGTCAGCCGCGCGCGCCGCGCCCTCATGCGGGTGGTTCTCGCGCTGCCCGCCTGGCCCACCTGGTCCAGGGCGGCGGACTTCGGCTTCCGGCCGCCGCGCGACCCGGACGATGCCGCCGCCGAGGGCCTGATGCGGGACCTGGCCGAGCGCATCCTGCCGGTGTACCAGGACGCGGACAAGGATGCCTTCCTGGCCAACGTGACGGCCCTGCAGATCGTCAGCGGTGCCTACCGCGCGGCCCAGGACAGCAGTCGCTCCCTGCGCGAGCGCCGCAAGGGCAAGCCCTTCGACGGCCTGGTCGAGCGGGCGATCCTCGACGGTATCTATTCGAGCGCGCGCATGCTCGAGGCGGAGGGGCGCGTCGGTTTCGCCGAGGCCTACGCGCGCTCGTTCCGTGAGCTGGTGTCGCCGCTGGACAACGCGCAGGCCCAGGCCATCATGGCCCGGCTCGAAACCCCGCTTGCAACTTACAGGGAGCAGGTGCGCCGGGCCTTCGACCTCTGGCGCGCGAAGGGCAGCCTCCCGGAGGCCGACGCCCTGGCGCTCGTGCGGACCTGGCTTTCCTACGATTCGCGCCGCAGCTTCAGTGCGCTGCTGCCCGAACTGTTCGCGGCGGAAAACCGCGGCCGCTACGTGGCGGAGGCCGACCTCAGGATTCCGGTGCGTGGCGGCGTCATCCATGCCAGCCTGGTTCGGCCCGGCCGCGCTGACACGGCCCTGCCGGCGCTGCTGCGCTTCACGCTCGACCCCGCCGAGGACGACGCGCGCCTGAGCGCCGCCAAGGGCTATGTCGGCATCACGGCGTACGTGCGCGGGCGCACGCCCGACGGCAAAGGCGCCGCGTGGCCGTTCGTTCGCGACGGCGAGGACGCCGCCGCCGTCATCGACTGGATCGCCCGGCAGGAGTGGAGCGACGGCCGCGTCGCCATGGTCGGCGACGGCTACTCCGGCTACGCCGCCTGGGCCGCCGCGCGCAGGAGACCGGCGGCGCTCAAGGCCATTGCCACCATCGCGCCGATGGCGCCGGGCATCGACTTCCCGATGGCGGGGCAGATCTTCCGCAACGCGATGGTCCGCTGGGCGCAGGAGCACGCAGCTGCCGAACCCCTGCCGGCCGCTGCCGACGCCGATGCGGGCCCGGATGCGATCTGGCAGGCCCTCGACGCGCGCTGGCACCGCGGCAATCGCCCCTACTGGGACATAGACCGCGTCCTGCTGGGCAAGCGCAGCAGGCTCGTCCGGACCTGGCTGACGCACCCGAGCCACGACCGCTACTGGCAGAAGTTCCTGCCGTCGGCGGAGCAGTTCGCGCGTATCGACATTCCGGTGCTGAGCTTTGCCGGCTACTTCGGCGCCGACGCCGGCGCGCTCTACTTCCACAACGAGCATCGCCGCAACCGGCCGCAGGCCGACACCACGCTGCTGCTCGGCCCCTACGACGCGATCTCGATCCGGCGCGGCACGGTGCCGGCGCTGCGCGGCTACACGCTGGACCCGGTCGCGCGCGTCGACCTGCCCGAGCTGCGCTACCAGTGGCTCGACCACGTCCTGAAGGGCGCGGACAAGCCCTCGCTGCTGCTGGACCGCGTCAACTACCAGGTGATGGGCGCGGACCGGTGGCGCCATGCGCCGGTGCTGGAGGCGCCGGAGCGCACCCGGCTGCGTCTCTACCTCGACACCCGGGGGCGAGACGAGCCGCACGGGCTGCTGCCGTCGCCGTCCGAGGGCGGCGGCAACGCGCGGCTCTCGGTCGACCTGGCCGATCGACGCGACGCGCGCATCCCGTGGCCGGACGCACTGCGCACGAGCCAGCTGCCGGCGCGCAACAGCATCAGCTTCGTCAGCGATCCGCTGCCGGAAGACACCGAGATCGCCGGCAGCCTGCGCGGCGTGTTCGACATCACACCCTCGCGGCAGGACATGGACTTCAACGTCTCGCTGTACGAGCAGACGGCGAGCGGCGAATACCAGCTGCTGTTCGACCCCTACGACTTCCGCGCCAGCTACGCCGGCCATCGCGTGCGCCGGCGGCTCCTTCGGGCCGGCGAGCGTCAGCTGCTTGCGTTCACCACCGAGCGCGTGACGGCTTCCAGGCTCGCGGCGGGCAGCCGCATCGTGCTGCTGGTCAGCCTCAACAGGCGCCCCGACCGGCAGGTCAACTACGGCAGCGGCAAGGACGTGAACTCCGAAACCATCGCCGACGCGAAGTGGCCCGTGCGCGTGCGCTGGCATGCGCGCAGCTACGTCGAGATCCAGGCCGCCAAGTCCTGATTCGTCAGCGCGTCGCCGGACCCTTGCCGATCACGATGCCTTCGCCGGGTGCCAGCACGAGGGGGTCTTCGATCGATTCGGCGCGCGCGGGGTCGGTCGATGCCAGCACGACCGGCTGGCGCGGCATGTGCGGCATCAGCGTCTGTGGCATCGGCGCCGGGGTGGTGCCGAAGTTCAGTATCACCACCAGCCGCTGCCCTTCGCTGTCGCGCGCATAGGCGAGCAGCTCGTCTTCGGCCTCGAGCGCTTCATAGGTGCCCCGGTGCAGCGCAGGCTGCGCGCGGCGCAGCGCGATGAGGCGCCTGTAGAACGTCAGCATGGAGCGCGGGTCATGCGACTGCGCCTCGACGTTGTGCGTGGGCCAGTCGGCCGCCAGGCGCAGCCACGGCGTACCGGTCGTGAAGCCCGCATGTTCCGCGGCGCTCCACTGCATGGGCGTTCTCACCGGGTCGCGTCCGAGGCCCATGCCCGGCTTGTTCTTCTCGAACGGGTCCTGGACTTCGTCGGCGGGGATGGGGACGTCCGTCATGCCGATCTCGTCGCCGTAGTAGAGCGTCGGCGTGCCGCGCAGCGTGAGCAGCAGCATGGCCGCGAGCCGGGCCAGCCGTGGTCCGGCGCGGCTCGCGATGCGGGACTTGTCGTGGTTGCCCAGCACCCAGTTCGGCTGGGCGCCGGGGGGCAGGGCGGCTTCGTAGTCGCGCACGAAGCGGCCGATGTGCGCCGCCTGCCACTCGGTCGAGATCAGCTGGAAGTTGAAGGGCAGCTGCAAACCTTCCGCATCGAGGCCGTAGTAGGCGACCAGCCGGTCGAGCGGCAGATAGAGCTCGCCGATCAGCACGCGCGACGAGCGGGCGTCGCTGAACTCGTCGACCACGCGGCGCATCTCCGCCACGATCGGTTGCACCTCCGGCAGGTCGGTGTTGTAGAGCATCGTCAGGCGCAGAAACGGGTCCTGGCCCTCGACGAAGTCCGGGTTCGGCGGGTTGTCGCGGAACTGCGCGTCCTTGACGATCTGCGAGAGCACGTCGACGCGGAACCCGTCGACGCCGCGCCGGAGCCAGAAGCGCAGCACTTCGTACATCGCGGCACGCACCTCGGGGTTGCGCCAGTTGAGGTCGGGCTGCTCCTTCAGGAACGAATGGGCGTAGTACTGGCCGGTGGCCGCATCGAAGGTCCAGGCCGGGCCGCCGAAGTTGCCGAGCCAGTTGTTGGGCGGGCCACCGCCCGGCGCCGGGTCGCGCCAGATGTACCAGTCGCGCCGCGGATCGCCGCGCGAGCTGCGACTCTGCACGAACCACGGATGGCGGTCCGACGTGTGGTTGGGTACGAAGTCCAGGATGAGCCTGAGCCCTCTCGCGTGGGCCTCCCGCACCAGCGCATCGAAGCTCTCGAGCGTGCCGAAGCGCGGATCGATGTCGCAGTAGTCGGAGATGTCGTAGCCGAAGTCGGCCATCGGCGACGGGTAGATCGGCGAGATCCAGACGGCATCGACGCCGAGCGAGACCAGATGATCCAGCCGCTCGCGGATGCCGTCGAGGTCGCCGATGCCGTCGCCGTTGCTGTCCTGGAACGAACGCGGGTAGACCTGATAGACGATTCCATGCTTCCACCAGTCGTCGGCTGACATCGCGATCCCCTCATGCCCGGTTTGCATCGGTCCATTGTCTCCAGAAAGCGGGCGGGACATCAGCGGGGACCCGCTGGCCCCCCGGCGGGCCGATATCGGAAAATCAGGCATGAACCTGCGACAGATCGAGGTATTCCGTGCGGTGATGATCACCGGCTCCGTCAGCGGTGCCGCACGGCTGCTCCACGTTTCCATTCCTGCCGTCAGCCGGCTGCTCTCTCACACCGAGACCCGGCTGGGCTTCCTGCTGTTCGAACGGGTGAAGGGACGCCTGCATGCGACTGCAGAGGCGCGGCGCCTGTACCTGGAAGTCGAGCAGGTCTACGGGGGCGTGCAGCGCATCGGCAGCCTTTCGCACGAGCTCGCGCTGCGGCGGCGCAGCCTGCTGAGCATCCTCTCGAGCCCCAGCATCGGGCAGACGCTGGTGCCGCTGGCCATCGCGCAGCTGCGCAACGCGATGCCCGACGTGCAGGTTCATTTCCATTGCCTCACGCATGAGGCCTTGAAGGAACGCATCCTTCAGCAGCGGGCCGACCTGGGCATTTCCACTTTTCCGGTCGACCATCCGAACCTCGCCACCAAGCCGCTGGCGAGCAGCCGCCTGATGTGCATCTGCCCGCGCAGCCACCCGCTGGCCGGATACGAGGAAGTCGGCCTGGACGAACTGCTGCCCCACGAGTTCATCGGCTATCCGCACGGCTCGCCGCTGGGCCTGCGCATCGACCAGATGTTCGCGACCCGCGATGCCGCGCCGCGCATCAGCGTGGAAGTCACCTCGCCCCAGTACGCCTGTTCGCTGGTGCATGCAGGCGCGGGCATCGCGCTGGTGGACGAGTATTCCCTGCAGGGCTGGCTCGGGTCGCATTTCATGGCGATACCGGTGCGCGACGCGCTTCCGATCGTGGCCGACCTTGTGTACCTGCAGACCGAGCCGCTGTCGACCGCGGCCCAGGCGCTGCTGCGCGCGCTGCACAGCGTCCTGCTGCAGCGCGGGCTGGCCTTGCCGCTCGCGGACGACGACGAGATCCTGCGCTGATCCGCGGCTTTCCGTGCCCTGCGCCGGTGCAGGCCCGCGCGTGCGCACCATCGCAAGGCAGGCCTTTAGCACGCTGTTAAACCCAAGCGACAAATCGGCATTCGACGTCGCGCGAACCGCTTCGAATAATCGATTGCACCGGCAACACGGTTGCAACGAAGAAGGTTCAAATGACATCGCGCCCAGGCTCTCCCCCTCGTTTTCTCGGCCTCGCCGTCGCCCAGATGGGCCCGGTCCACCTGTCCGACAGCCGGCAGTCCGTGGTGGCCCGCCTGGTGGACATGCTGCGCCAGGCCCACAGCCGCGGCGCGGAGTTCGTGACCTTCCCCGAGCTCGCGCTCACCACCTTCTTCCCGCGCTACTGGATGACCGAGGAAGAAGCCCACGAGCGCTTCTTCGAGCGCAGCATGCCGGGCCCGGTGACGCAGCCGCTGTTCGACGAGGCCCGCAGGCTCGGCGTGGGCTTCTATCTCGGCTACGCGGAGCTCACCGAGGACGGGCGCGGCTTCAATTCGGCGGTGATCGTGGGGCGCGACGGCAACATCGCTGGGCGCTATCGCAAGATCCACCTGCCGGGCCATTCGGAGCACAAGCCCGAGGCACCTTTCCAGCATCTTGAAAAGAAGTTCTTCGAGGTCGGCGACCTGGGCTTCCGCGCCTTCGACACCGACGGCGTGCGCATGGGCATGTGCCTGTGCAACGACCGCCGCTGGCCCGAGACCTACCGCGTGATGGCGCTGCAGGGCGCCGAGGTCGTGGTGCTCGGCTACAACACGCCCTCGCTCAACATCCACTGGAACGAACCGACGCACCTGCGCACCACCACCCACCTGATATCGCTTCAGGCCAACGCCTATCAGAACGGCATCTGGGTGGCCGCGGCCGCCAAGTGCGGCTCGGAGGACGGGCACCACATGATCGGAAGCTCCGTGATCGTGGCGCCGTCCGGCGAGATCGTCGCGCGGACGGTGAGCGAGGAGGACGAGGTGATCTGCGTGCGCGCCGACCTGGCATTGGGCGCGCACTTCCGCGAGCACGTCTTCAACTTCGCCAAGCACCGCCGCCCCGAGCACTACCGCCTGATCGTCGAGCGCACCGGCGCCGGAGATCCGCTGCCATGAGCGGGCTGCCTGCATCCGCGCCGAGGGCGCTGGGCATCCTGGGCGGCATGGGCCCGCTGGCCGGCGCGACCTTCGCGCTGCGAATGGTGCAGCTGACCGAAGCGGCGGTCGACCAGGACCACATTCCCACGATCCTGTGCAACGACCCGCGCATTCCCGATCGCTCGAGCGCCATGCTGCAGGGCGGCGAGAGCCCGCTGCCGGCCATGCAGCGCGGCATCCGCCTGCTGGAGGCGGCCGGCGCCGGCTGCATCGCCGTGCCCTGCAACACCGCGCACCTCTGGTTCGACGACCTGAAGGAAACGACCCGGCTGCCGGTGCTGAACATCGCCGAGGCGGTGGTGCAGAACCTGCGGCGCCACGGAATCCTGCGGGGCACGGTGGGCGTTCTCGGCACGCCGGCCACGCTGGCGCTCGGCCTCTACCAGCGGACGCTGCAGCAGGCGGGGTACGAGGCGATCGTTCCCGAACCCGACGAAGTGCAGCGCCACTGCGTGGCGTCCATCGCCGCGGTGAAGGCCGGTCGCCTCGATGCCGCGTGGGAACCGGCCGCCAGCGGCATCCGCGCATTGGTGGCGCGCGGTGCGAAGGCCGTGGTGCTCGGCTGCACCGAGCTGCCGCTGGCGGTTCCGCACGACAGGCGCGGCGAGTTCGATTGCGTGCTCACGGACTCCATCGATGCCCTGGCGCTCGCGGCGATCGCGCACTGCCGCCAGAAGAACTGAAGCCGCCGCAGCCGGGATCCGCGCCCGCGCATTTCCATCCACTTCCAAGAAAGAACTCCTTCCGATGACTCTTTGCAAGTTCTCCCGCCCGATGGCCGCGCTGGCCGCCGCCTTCGGCCTGCTGGCAACTTCGGCCCCTACGTGGGCCGCATGGCCCGACCGGCCCATCACCTTCGTCGTGCCCTCGGCGGCCGGCGGCTCGCCCGACGTGCTCTCGCGGCTGGTGACCAACGAGGTCTCGAAATCGCTCGGCGTGCCGGTCGTCATCGAGAACCGTCCCGGCGCGGCGGGCAACATCGGCATCATGCAGATCAAGAGCAAGCCGGCCGACGGCTACACGATCGGCTACGGCAACGTCAACACGCTGGCGGTCAACCGGACGCTCTTCAGGAAACTGCCCTACGACGTGGAGCGCGACCTGGTTCCGGTGGCCCAGGCGTTCGACCTCTACAACGTGCTGATCGTGCCCAAGGACTCGCCCATCCAGGACGTGTCCGGGCTGGTGGCCGCGGCGCGCAAGCAACCGGGCAAGCTGTCCTTCGGCGCACCCGGGATCGGGACCACCGGCCACATGGGCGGCGAGCTGTTCCGCAGCATGGCCGGCATCGACGTGCTCTTCGTGCCGTACAACGGCGGCCCGGCTGCGCTGCAGGACCTGATGGGCGGGCGCATCGACTATCTGTTCGCCAACTCCTCCGAGGTCGGCCCGCTGGTCGCATCCGGCAAGGTGCGCGCGCTCGCGGTGAGCAGCGCCAGGCGGATCTCCCTGCTGCCGAGCGTGCCCACGCTGGACGAAGCGGGCATCAAGGGCTACGAGACCGTGGCCTGGGGCGGCGTGGTCGCGCCGCGCGGCACGCCGCGCGAGGTGATCGAGAAGCTCAATGCCGCGATCAACGCGGCGCTGGCCACCCCCAGCGTGCGCGAGGGCCTCGCCAAGCTGGGCGCCGTGCCGGCCGGCGGCACGCCCGCCGACTTCCAGCGCACCATCGACCGCGAGACCAGGCGCTGGGGCGAGCTGATCGAGCGCAACCGCATCGAGAAGCTCGACTGATGGCGGGCCTCTCGACCCCATCGCGGCCGTTGCTGCTGCTGCGTGGCGGCACGGTGATCGACGGCAGCGGCGCACCGCCGCGCCGTGCGAACGTGCTGCTCGAGGGCGACACCATCGCGGCCATCCTGGCACCGGATGCCGAAGTCGCCGGCGCCGAGAGCATCGAGCTCGACGGGCTGGCCGTGGCGCCCGGCTTCATCGACTCGCACACGCACGACGACGGCTACCTGCTGGCCCACCCGGACATGGTGCCCAAGGTCTCCCAGGGCGTGACCACCGTGGTGACCGGCAACTGCGGCGTGAGCCTGGCGCCCGTGCCGCCGGGCTGCCCGCTGCCGCAGCCGCTGGACCTGCTCGGGCCGCCCGAGCTGTTCCGCTACCCGACCTTCTCCGCCTGGATGGACGCCCTGCGGGAAGCCCCCGCGGCGGTCAACGTGATTCCCCTCGTGGGGCACGCCAGCCTGCGCGTGAGCACGATGAACGACCTGCAGCGGCCCGCGACCCCGGAAGAATGCGCCGGCATGCGTCGGCTGCTGGCCGAAGCGCTGGATGCGGGTGCGTTCGGAATGTCCACCGGCACTTTCTATCCGCCCGCGCAGCACGCCACCACCCAGGAAATCATCGACATCGGCGAGACGATGCGGGGCCGGGGAGGGATGATCTATGCGGTCCATCTGCGCGACGAATCCGACCGGATCGACGAAGCGATCGAGGAAGCCCTGGAGATCGGGCGCTCGCTCGCGGCGCGCGTCGTGTTCTCGCACCACAAGCTGGCCGGCGAACGCAACCATGGCCGATCGGCGCAGACCCTTGCGCGGATCGAGGAGGCCGGCGCGATGCAGCCGGTCTGCCTCGATTGCCATCCCTATCCGGCCACCTCGACCATGCTGCGGCTCGACCGCGTACGGCTGGCGCGCCGCACGCTCATCGCCTGGTCCAAGGGCGATCCCTCGGCCCAGGGCCGCGACTTCGCGGAGCTCCAGCACGAATGGGGCCTGGACGACGACGCCATGCTGCAGCGGCTCGCCCCCGCCGGCGCCATCTACTTCCTGATGGACGAGCGCGACGTCGAGCGCATCCTGGCGCACCCGCGCACCATGGTCGGCTCCGACGGGCTGCCCTTCGACCCGCATCCGCATCCTCGCCAGTGGGGCACCTTCACGCGGGTGCTGTCGCGGCTGGTTCGCGACAAGGGCCTGCTGACGCTGGAAGCAGCCGTCCACAAGATGACCGGCCTGGCCGCGGCCAACTACGGCTTGCGCGACAGGGGCCTGCTGCAACCCGGCCTGCGTGCCGACCTGGTGGTCTTCGATCCGCAGCGCGTGACGGACCTCGCGACCTTCGACAACCCCGTCCAGGCCAGCCGGGGCATCGAGGGCGTCTGGGTCAACGGGCAACGGGTCTGGGATGGACAGCGCGCCACCGGCCTGCGGCCGGGCAGGGTGCTCGAACGGCACTGATCCGGGCCTTCTCTTCCTCCTTCCTTCAAAACCATCGAATCATGAACCCCAAGAAAATCGCCTTGACGTTTCTGGCAGCCATCGGCCTCCTCGGAGGCGCCGGGCAAGCCACCGCGCAAACGCAGACGCAGACACCGGCCAAGCCCAACGTGGTGATCCTGGCCACGGGCGGCACCATCGCCAGCCGGGGCGCGGACAGCCTGGCGCTCACGGACTACGGGCTGAGCAAGGGGCTCAAGCCCGTGGGCATCGAGGCACTGGTGGCCGCCGTGCCCGAGATCGAGAAGTTCGCCAACATCACGGGCGAGCAGATCTTCAATGTCGGCAGCTCCAAGCTGGGCATCGACAACTGGCTCACGCTGGCAAAGCGCACCAACGAAATACTCGCGTCGAAGAACGTGGACGGCATCGTGATCACCCACGGCACCGACACGCTCGAGGAAACCGCCTACTTCCTCAACCTGGTCGTCAAGAGCGCGAAGCCCGTCGTGCTGGTGGGCTCCATGCGTCCGAGCACCGGCATGAGCGCGGACGGCCCGCTGAACCTGGTCAACGCGGTGGCGCTGGCCGCGAGCCCCGCGGCCAGGGACAAGGGCGTGATGGTGAGCATGAACGAGGTGATCAGCAGCGCGTTCAGCGTCACCAAGACCAACACGACCAACGTCGCCACCTTCAAGAGCCTGGACGGCGGGGACCTGGGGTACATGCAGAAGTCCACGCCGTTCTTCGTCGCGCAGCCCCTGAAGCGGCACACGGTGCACAGCGAGTTCGACGTGTCCGGCCTGCAGAAGCTGCCGCGCGTGGACATCAACTACACGACGCTGGGTTCTGACGGCGTGCTCGTCGACGCGGCCGTGGCCGCCGGCGCCAAGGGCATCGTCAACGCGGGCGTGGGCCATGCGAACATGCCCGACGTCACGATGCAGAGCCTGAAGGCCGCGCAGCAGAAAGGCGTGGCCATCGTCGTCGGTTCCCGCGCCATGAGCGGCATCGTGACGCCGACCGGGCAGTTCGCCGAAGCCGGCTTCGTGACCTCGATGATGCACACCACGCAGAAGGCGCGGATCCTCCTGATGCTGGGGCTGACCAGGACCAACGACCCCAAGGAACTCCAGCGCATCTTCGAACAGTACTGAGTACCGGGGGCGGGACTGAATCCCGGCACCTGACAGTCTCACAGCCTCGCAGCCAGCCGCGGTCGCGGCGTGTCTCCGATTTGCTCGTCATGCGGGGGCTCTTGGCTATGCTGTGCGCCGTCATCCACTCCCGAGAAAAACACCATGACCTTGCGTTTGCCCTCCTTTCCGCTTCGTTCCATGGCCCTGGCCTGCGGCCTCGCGCTCGGCGCCGCCGCCGGTGCGCACGCCGCGCCCGATGCGAAGCTGCTCGCCGCCGCCGAGAAGGCGCAGCCGGCGGTGATCGACAACCTCAAGGAAATGGTGCTGATCGAATCGGGCAGCCTCAACGTCGACGGCCTGCTCAAGATGGCCGACGTGGTGGAAGGCCGGCTGAAGGCCGCCGGCTTCAAGACCGAGCGCCGCAAGGCCACGGCCGGCGCGGGCGCCGACATCGTGATCGGCACTCTCAAGGGCACGGGCAAGCGAAAGATCATGCTGCAGGGCCACATGGACACCGTGTACGCGGCGGGCATCCTGGGCAGCCAGCCGTACAAGGTCGACGGCAACCGCATCTACGGCCCCGGCATCGCCGACGACAAGGGCGGCCTGGCGGTCATGCTGGCCTCGGTGAAGATCCTGGCCGACGCCGGCTGGCGCGACTACGACACGCTCACCGTGCTGATGAACCCCGACGAGGAAGTGGGCTCGGTCGGCTCGGGCGAGCTGATCGCGACCACGGCCGACCAGCACGACACGGTGCTCTCGTTCGAGCCGACGGCCGCGAAGTCGGTGGTCAAGGGCGAGTCGCTGCTGCTAGGCGCGGCCGGCATCGCCACCGCCACGCTCGAGGTGAAGGGCCGCGCATCGCACGCGGGCGCCGCGCCCGAACTGGGCCGCAACGCTCTGTACGAGCTGTCGTACCAGATGCTGCAGACCAAGGACCTTGCCAAGGACATCCCCGGCGCCACGCTCAACTGGACCGTGGCGCGCGCCACCGGCCCGCTCAACCAGATCACCGAGAAGGCGCAGGCGCAGGGCGACATCCGCATCACGCAGCCCGGCGCCGAGAAGAAGCTCGCCGAGGCGCTGCAGGCGAAGATCGCCTCGGGCAAGCTGATTCCCGACACCGAGACCACGGTGAAGGTCGAGGTGGGCCGCCCGGCCTTCATCGCGGGCGACAAGGGCCGGGCTCTCGCCGAGAAGGCGCAGGTCATCTACAAGGAAATCGACCGCGACCTCGCGCTGGCGCCGATGACCGGCGGCGGCACCGACGCGGGCTACGCGGGTCGTTCGGGCAAGGCCACGGTGGTCGAGAGCTTCGGCCTCGCGGGCTTCGGCTACCACGCGCGCGACGAGTACATCGAGGTCGACTCGATCGTGCCGCGCATCTATCTCGTCACGCGCCTGCTGACCGAGATCGGCAAGAACTGAGGCTGAGGGTGCGCGCCGCCGCCGGGCGGTAGCGCGGGCGCGCTATTGCTGCTGCTGCCTGGGGTCGCCGGGCCGGCGCTGCTGGTGCTGTTGTTGCTGCTGTTGCCGTGCGGCGGCCGCGGCAGCCATGCGTTGCTGCTGTTGCTCGGCCTGCTGCTGCTGGTGTTGAGCCTGTTGTTGCGCCTGCTGCTGTGCGCGGGCCTGTTGCTGCTGCATCTGCTGCTGGCGCTGTTGCTGCATGGCCTGCATCTGCTGTTGTTGCTGCGCGCGCGCGGCCTGCTGCTGGGCCTGTTGCTGCGCCTGCTGTTGACGGCGCATCTGCTCCTGCTGGGCCATCTGCTGTTGCTGCTGGCGGGCCTGGTTCTGCGCCTGTTGTTGTTGCATGGCCTGCTGGCGCTGGATCTGTTCCTGTTGCCGCTGGGCTTGCTGTTGCGCACGCGCCTGCTGATCCGCCTGCTGCTGGCGACGCATCTGGTCCTGCTGCGTCTGCTGTCGGCGTGATTGTTCGAGCTGGGCCTGCTGCTGGCGTTGTTGCTCCTGCGCGGCCTGTTGTTGCTGGCGCTGCTGTGCGAGCTGTGCCTGTTGGCCTGGCTGCTGCTGTTGCTGAGGCTGCATCAGGCCACGCGCCTGCCGTGCCTGCTGATCGCGCGCCTGTTGCTGTGCTTGCTGCTGGGTCTGTTGCTGGCGGCGCATCTGCTCCTGCTGGGCCGCCTGCTGTTGCTGCTGGCGGGACTGGTCCTGCGCCTGGCGTTGCTGCATTGCCTGCTGGCGCTGGACCTGTTCCTGTTGCCGCTGCTGGGCTTGCTGCTGCGAACGCGCCTGTTGTTGTTGCTGCTGCTGCGCGAGCGCGGCCTGCTGCTGGAGGCGCTGTTGCTGCTGTTGCTGCTGCGCCTGTTGTTGGGCCTGCTGCTGCTGGGCGAAGAGAGCCCGCTGTTGTTGCTGTTGTTGTTGCTGCAACTGTTGCGCGGCGCCCGGGCCCGCGGCGAAATTGGGCGGCGCTCCCGGTGGCAACACGCCGCGCGGTCCGACATTGTTGTTGTAGACATTGACGTTGCGCACGTTGTTGACCACGGTGGTCGAGCGCGAGACGTAGGTGCTGTTGTTGTAGACCACCGCGGGCCGCGCGAAGGCCGGCGCCACCGGCGCGGGGCCGCGGTCGCGGTCACGCCAGCGCGGCGCGCCCCAGTTCATGTTCCACGAATGCCAGCCCCAGTCGTGGCGCTCGAGCGCGGCGCCCACGATCACGCCCGCGCCAAACGCGAGCGCGCCGGCGGCAAGCACCTGGCCGCCGCTGTAGCCCGGCGACACCACCTGGACAGGCGGCGCGTAGGCATAGCCCGGATACACCGGCTGCGGCGCGCCGTAGATCACCTGTGGGTCGTAGGCAGGCACATACACAAGGTCGGGCTGCACCGGCTCGATGGTGATGAACTCCTGCGGCGGCTCGATCACCGCCGGGCCCGCGTACACGGGCTGCAGGTCGGGGGCGGGCGCGTAGTTCGGAGGCGGCGCGTCGGTGACCACACGCATCTTGTCGTTGTTCTTGAGCCGGCCCGCCTTCGCGGCGCGCTGGCGCATGACCTGGATCGCGTTCATCACGTCGGCCGGGTCGTTGTAGTAGGCCTGCCCGAGTGCCTGGGTCCACGGAATGTTGCCGGCCATCTGATCGATGACGGGGCGGAACGCGGTGAGCGACTTCACGCTCGGGTCCCAGGGCTGCTGGTTGGCCGCGTCGGCCAGCGGGCCGGCCTTGAGATTGCGGCTCTGCGCGAGCCATTCGTGCGCCGCGGTGATCTGGTCGGGATAGGTGGCGCCGGCCAGGATCTGCGCCACCAGCTTGTCGGGATAGAGCGCGATGGGCGCGACCATCTCGTAGAGCTTGTCGGCGCTGGGCGGCGTGTAGGCGGTCGGTACGGGTGCGGCGGCAGGCGGCTGCGTCTGCGGCACGGAGGGCGCGGGGATGGTGGTCGCCGGATCCTGCGCCGAAGCAACGGCCGCGGGGGTGTTCGAGGGGGACTTGTCGCAGCCTGCGAGGACGAGGGCGCCGATGCACAGCGAGATCGTCAACAGCCGCGGGGCGGTGGGGAGATTTGTCATCTGGATTTCCATGAAGACGCCGGCGTCGTGCCCGGACTTCTTCAACGGAGCGCGGCGGCAGGCGATGACAGAGCCTGCGCCGCGGATGCAACGGTCTGTGTCGGTTCCGTGCCGTCAAGCCTGTCGGCGCAGAACCACACGGCCCGGAGGCCGCGGCCTCCTTACTTGGAGCCGCCGGTGTACTTGGTGACGGTGGCGGCGCTCACGTGGTAGCCGCTCACGCCCATCATCGAGTCGTTGCGCAGGGTCTGAAGCTTGCCGGTGACCCACACGGTGTCCATGGCGCGGAACTTGGCTCCCTTCTGCGGCACCACGTGCAGGATCTGGTTGGCCGGCGGCGGCGGCGTGTGGATGCATGCGCCGAAGTAGGGCACTAGCAGGAACTCGGTGACCTCGCCCTTGGCTTCTTCCAGCGGCACGATGAAGCCGGGGATCTTGATCTCGGTGCCGTTCATCGCCGGATTGGTCGGCGCGTTGTTCGACACCTCCTGCATCTTCATGAGCAGCTCGTTGGCGCGCGGATCGCCGTCGTCGAGCGCGCTCAGGTCCATGCCCTTGAACTCCTTGGCCGGGTCCCAGTCCTTGGGCACCAGTTCTTCCCAGGTGATCTGGCGCGGCTGGCCCGGCGCGGCCTTGGCCGCGGCAGCAGGTGCGGCCTTGCCGCCCAGCGGGTTGGCGGCGGTGGTGTCCTTGGGCGCGGGCTCGGCGGCCCAGGCGGCAGCGGCGAGGCCGGCGCCTGCGAGCAGCATTGAAAGCCGCGTGAAAGCTTTGCTCGTGGACAACGTCGACAACGTCTTTTCTTGTGCGAAGGGCATGGTTCAAATCCTCGGCGAGAGGCCGTCTGCAAGGGAGAGGCGATAGGCGCGGATGCCGGGCAAGAGGCTCGCCAGCCATCCGGCGACCAGCAGGCTTGCCATCAGCAGCCATTCGTTCAGTGTAGGTTCTGAGAGGCTCAGTGTCAGCCCGAACTGCGACTGCAGCCATGGCGAGAGCAGGGCGATGCCGAGCACCGCCATCACCAGGCCCAGCGCAACGCCAAGCACGGTGACCAGCGCGCCTTCGAGCGCGAGCAATGCCAGCACATGGCGCAGGCCCGCACCGACGGCGCGCAGCACCGCGAGTTCGCGGCGGCGCTCGTTGAGTCCGGCCATCACCACCGACACGAGCCCTGCGAGGCTCACCAGCGCGACCAGTGCCGACATCAGCAGCAGCGCGTTCTCGCCGATGCCGATCACGCTCCACAGTTCGTCGAGCGCCACGCCGGGCAGGATGGCCATCAGCGGCTCGCCGGTGTAGGTCGAGATCCAGCGTTGCACGCCGAACACGGCGGCGCGGTTCTTCAGGCCCACCAGCACTGCCGTCACGTTCTTGGGCGTGAGGTCGAACTTGCGCACCTGCTCGGCCGGGATGTGCACGCCCGGCATCGGCGCGCCGCCCACCCATTCGAGATGGATGGCTTCCATCGCCGCGAGGCCGATGTGCACCGTGCGGTCGACCGGCGTGCCGGTGCGCGCGAGCACGCCGACCACGGTGAAGGGCTTGTCCGCGTGCTCGGCCACGTTGAGCTCGCCGCTGCCGTGCGCGAGCGTGATCTTCTGGCCCACGTGATAGCCGAGCTTGTCGGCCACCTCGGCGCCGACCACCGCGTCGAACAGCTCGCTGAAGGGCTTGCCCTCGCGCAGCTTCAGCGTCTGCCTGTCGCCGTAGCGGAAGTGCGTGAAGTAGTCAGTGGAGGTGGCGAGCACAGCGAAGCCGCGATGCGAATCGCCCAGCGACAGCGGCACGACCCAGTCGACGCCCGGATGCGCGGACAGCGCCTGCACGCTCTTCCACGAGATGTTGTTGGTGGCCGCGCCGATGCGGAACACCGAGTACAGCAGCAGCTGCGTGGAGCCTGTGCGCGCGCCGACGATCAGGTCGGTGCCCGAGACGGACGACGCGAAGTTCTCGCGCAGCTCGGTGCGGATGCGCTCGACGCCGAGCAGCAGGAATGTAGAGAGCGCGATCGAGAACACCGTCAGCGCGAGCGTGAAGCGCCGGTTCCAGGCGCTGCGCCATGCAATGGAAAAGAGTGCTTTCATGCGTCCACCGCCATGGCGTTGGTGGCCGCGCGGTTGATTTCGGGAAGCAGCACGTGCCGCGCGAAGCGCTGCGCGATGCGCTGGTCGTGGCTCACGAACACGAGCGCGCTGTGGTGCTCGGCGCAGGCCGTGAGCAGCACGTCGAGGAAGGCTTCGCGCCGGTCCTCGTCGAGCGCGGAGGTGGGCTCGTCGGCGATCACCACCTCGGGCTGGCCGATGAGCGCGCGCGCCGCGGCCACGCGCTGCTGCTGGCCGACCGAGAGCTGCAGCGCCTGGCGCTTCCACAGGTTGCGGTCCAGGCCCATCTGGTCGAGCAGGTGTTCGGCCTCGCCGCGCGAGCTGCCGCTGCGCGATGCGTTGGCCTCGCGCCGCTGCGAGAAGCGGCAGGGCAGAAGCACGTTGTCGATCACGCTCAGGTAAGGCAGAAGATTGAACTGCTGGAAGATGTAGCCCACGTGCGCCACGCGGCTGCGGTCGCGCTGGGTGCCCGAGAGCTTCGACCAGTCGTGGCCCAGCAGCGTGACGCGGCCTTCGTCGGCCACCAGCACGCCGGCCAGCAGCGATAGCAGCGTGCTCTTGCCGCAGCCGCTCGGGCCGTGCAGGAACACCGATTCGCCGGCTGTGATGCGAAAGGCCTCTATGTCGATGCATGGCGCCTTGGCGCCGGGCCAGCTGAAGCGCAGAGCCTCGGCGGCGAGCACGACGCGCAAGGCCGAGGTTCCGGCCTGTGGAAGGTCGCTCACGGTGTCACTTGCCCCAGCTCAGGCGTGCGGGCTGGGCCGCCTGCGCACCGGCGGGGCGCTTCAGCTGGCGCTTGAACTGGCCCTGCGCGGTGGCGATCTGCGAGTCGATCTGGCGCAGGCCCTTGAATGCACCGAACAGGTTCAGGTCGATGAACTTCGCGGCGGCCGCGTTGGTGCAGTTGAAGGAGAAGGTGGCGTCGAGGTCGGCATGGCCGACGGGCTCGCTGGGATCGGGGTTGCCCAGGCCCAGCGCGCCGGAGCGCAGGTCGACCGGGCCCAGCTTGCAGTTGGCGGCCGGGTCGACGATGAAGAGCTTGTCGGCCGCGCGCAGCTGGGCGACGGCGTCTTCCACGATCTTCTTCTCGGCGTCGGTCTTGGGGGCGCGCTCGAAGCCGACGATGTTGTCGAGCGGGGATTCCATGTCGATCACCACCGTGGGGCCGTCGACGGCCACGTCGAGCTTGAGCTGGCCGTGCACGTGTGCGTGCTGCTGCTGGGCCTGTGCGGTGAGGAACGGGGCGGCCGCGAACATCGCGGCGGCTGCGATTGCGAGACCGGTGGTACGTCGGAGTCGGATGTGCTTCATGGTTCAGCGCCTTGCCGGGTCGGCAGCCCCGGCGTATTGCTCCATTCGCTCCAGCTGCCGGCATAGAGCGCGGTCGTCCCGAATCCCGCGATCTGCATGGCAAGCAGATTCGGCACGGCGCTCACGCCGCTGCCGCACTGGTGGACGACGGTCGCCGCGTCGCGTCCCGCGAGCAGCGCTTCGAACTCGGCACGCAATTGCGATGCCGGCTTGAACTTGCCGTCGGGGCCGAGGTTCTCGGCGAAAGGCCGGTTCAGGGCCCCGGGGATGTGACCGGCGATCGGGTCCAGAGGTTCCACCTCGCCGCGGTAACGTGCACCGGCGCGTGCGTCGATCAGGTTCTGGTCAGGCTGGCCCAGCCGGCGCACCACCGTGTCGGTGGTGACGAGCCTTGCAATCGGCTCGCCGGCGACGAAGTTCGACTGGAAGCGCGCGGGCTCCTCGCGGCTCGTGACTTCGCCTCCGGCGGCCTGCCAGGCCTGCAGTCCGCCGTCGAGCACGGCCACGGCGTCGTGGCCCATCCACTTGAGCATCCACCACAGGCGGCCGCAGTAGTTGGCGCCGTTGCGGTCGTAGACCACGGCCTGCATCTCGTTGGCGAAGCCGACGCTGGAGAGCCACGCCGCGAACTTCTCGCGGCTGGGCAGCGGGTGGCGCCCGCCCGAGGCGGGAGGACCTTCCTCGGTTGCCACGACCACTTCGCCGTGGGCTCCGGGAGCGCCGTGCTTCGCGCTGAGGTCGGTGTCGAGGTTGGCGTAGAGCGCGCCCGGAATGTGCGCGGCCTCGTACTGCTGCGCACCGGCTTCGGGCTTCATGAGGTCGAAGCTGCAGTCGAACACCATGAAGGGCTTGCCGCCGGCCTGCAGCTGCCGGAGTTGTTCGACGGAGATGAGGGTGGTGTACATGGCGCTTGCTCCTTCGAAGTCTCGAGATCTGGAAATGCAGTTGCGTGCTTCAGTGTTCCTCGGCCGGCGCCTTGGGCACCGCCCGTTGTCGCAACACGGTTGCAGCAATGCCGCTGGCGATGATAAGGGCCATGCCCGCCCAGCCGGCGGAGTCGATGCGGTCGTCGAACAGCACCACGCCGTAGAACGCCGCGAACACGATGCCCGAATACTGCAGGTTGGCGACCACCAGCGTGCCGGCCTGCGTCTTGGCGGTGGCGTAGGCGCGGGTCATGCAGAGCTGTCCGAGCGCCGCGAGCAGGCCGATGGGCAGCAGCCATAGCGCATGCTGCCACGTCCAGGAGCCGCCGCCCGAAAACCCGGTGAATGCCGTGGCGATGCCGCCGGCCACGGCAGAGCCGACCGCGAAGTAGAAGACCGTGCGCAGCTCGGGCTCGCCGATGCGCGACAGCGCCACCACCTGCATGTAGGCGAAGGCGGCCGTCAGGCCCGACAGCAGTCCCAGCAGCCCCGCGAAGCCTTCGTTGCCGTTGACGGTGGGCTTGAGCATGAGCACCACGCCCACGAAGCCCGCGAGCACCGTCATCGCCAGCGTGCCCTGCAGCGGCGGGCGCTCCACGCGGCCGTCACGCCCGGGCACCGGCACCCAGGCCAGCAGCGCGCCGCCGACCAGGAAGGCCGCGACCCACACGCTGCTCATGTAGTTGAGCGTGACGGCCGTGGCCAGCGGCATGTGGGCGATGGCATAGAACCACGCGCCGAGCGACACCACGCCGATGGTGCTGCGCCAGGCGTGCATGCCCGGGTACTTCGTGGCCAGCGGCACGCCGCGGTTGCGCGCCAGCAGCCAGAGGAAGACGATGCCGATCAGACCGCGCCCGAGCACCATCTCGCCGCTGTTGAACCACGCCGAGGCGACTTTCACGACCACGCTCATCGTGGCGAACAGGAAGGCCCCCAGCACCATCCACAGCGCTTGCATCGTTTCGAATCCGGATCAAGAAAAAAGAAAGCCCCGGCAAATGCGGGGCGGAAAGGGGCTCGGGTTCAGGCCGGTTGCTGCATGGCAGCTCTGTACCACTCGTGGAACTGCTGCATGCCGTCTTCCATCGGGCTCTGGTAGGGGCCGGTCTCGTTGTCGCCGCGCAGCATCAGCGCGCGGCGGCCGGCGTCCATGCGCTCGGCGATCTCGTCGTCTTCCACGCAGGTTTCCATGTAGGCGGCCTGCTGGGCCTCGACGAACTCGCGCTCGAAGGCGACGATTTCCTCGGGGTAGAAGAACTCGACCATGTTGAGCGTCTTCGTCGGGCTCACGGGGTGCAGGGTCGACACCGTGAGCACGTGCGGATACCACTCGACCATCACGTGCGGGTAGTAGGTCAGCCAGATGGCGCCGTACTTCGGCGGCTTGCCCTCGCGGTACTTGAGCAGCTGCTCCTGCCACTTCTGGTAGACCGGGCTGCCCGCGCGGCCCAGGCGGTTGGCCACGCCCACCGTCTGCACCGAATAGCGGGGCTTGAACTCCCAGCGCAGGTCGTCGCAGGTGACGAAGCTGCCCAGGCCCGGGTGGAACGGGCCGACGTGGTAGTCCTCGAGGTAGACCTCGATGAAGGTCTTCCAGTTGTAGTTGCACTCGTGCAGCTCGACGCGGTCGAGCGCGTAGCCGCTGAAATCCAGGTCGGCCTGCGGGCCGAGGCCCGCCATGTCGGCCGCCACGTCGGGGCCGGAGCCGTCGACGTTCTTCTCGAACAGAAGGCCGTTCCATTCGGTCAGCGGATAGTTGTGCAGGTTCAGGCAGGGGTCCTGCTCGAAGTGGGGGGCGCCGATCAGCGTGCCGGTGGTGCGCGGGTCGCTCGCGGCGTAGGTCCAGCGGTGCAGAGGGCAGACGATGTTGCCGCCCGACTGGCTTTCGAGCTGGCCGCGGCCCTGCAGGATGAGGGCCTGGCGGTGGCGGCAGACGTTGGAGATCAGCTCCACGCCCTTGGGCGTGTGGACGAGCGCACGGCCCTGGTGCTCCTGGGGCAGGGTGTGGAAGTCGCCCATTTCGGGCACGGCCAGGCGATGGCCGACATAGCGGGGCCCTCGCGAGAAAAGGTTCTGCATTTCGCGGGCATAGAGCGCCTCGTCGAAATACGCGGAAACTGGAAGTTGGCTCGCGGCCTGCTGCAGTTGAAGACTTAAATCAGACATGGAGGACCTGACCAAGCTCCCCACAGGGAGAAAAGGAAGAAAAGAACGGAAGGCGCCGCCATGAGGATTCGGCGGCCCGGAGCAGTGTTGAACGTCGTCAACGAGAGAAGTTCGCATTGTACCCGGGGCCATTTTTTCGCCCCCCGGGGCTTCCCGCGCCGTTTCGCAATGTGCGATCAGCCTCCGCGAGGGCAGGGGGGCGGCCCGCCCGCCATTTGTTCCGGTCCCGGTCCTAAAATGCCCCGTTTCACCCACGTTTCGCTTGCATGCCCAAGGTGCCCCCTCCTTCCTCGTCCAGCCCGGCGGCAACGCCCGACACGGGTCCGCTGCCTGCCAGTTACGAAGCCGGGCTTCAGGAACTGGAGCAATTGGTTGCGGAACTCGAATCGGGCCAGTTGCCCCTGGACCAGTTGCTCGTGAGCTACCAGCGCGGCGCGGCGCTGCTCGCCTTCTGCCGCGACAAGCTGCAGGCGGTCGAAGACCAGATCAAGGTGCTCGATTCGGGCAGCCTCAAGGTCTGGACGCCTGAATGAGCGCCGCCACGTTGAATTCCGGCCACTGGGACGCCCGCACGCTCGCCGGCTGGAGCGAGCCCCACCTGGCGAACGTCGAATCGGCGCTGTCGCGCTGGGTCGGCGTCGATGCCCCGGTGCTCCTGGGCGACGCCATGCGCTATGCCGTGCTCGACGGCGGCAAGCGACTGCGGCCCCTGCTGGTGCTGGCTGCCAGCGAGGCCGTCGGCGGCAACCAGGCTGCCGCCCTGCGCGCGGCCTGCGCCACCGAGCTGATCCACGCCTATTCGCTGGTGCACGACGACCTGCCGTGCATGGACAACGACGTGCTGCGCCGCGGCAAGCCCACGGTGCACGTGAAGTTCGGCGAGGCCGACGCCCTGCTGGCCGGCGACGCGCTGCAGGCCCTGGCCTTCGAGCTGCTGACACCCGAGGGCGACGAGATTCCCACCGCCACCCAGGCCCAGCTGTGCCGCCTGCTCGCGCGCGCCGCCGGCAGCCAGGGCATGGCCGGCGGCCAGGCCATCGATCTGGCCAGCGTCGGCGTCGCGTTGAACGAAGCGCAGTTGCGCGAAATGCACCGCCTGAAGACCGGCGCGCTGCTGCAGGGCAGCGTCGAGATGGGCGCCGCCTGCGGCACGGTGAGTGCTACGGCGCTGGCCGCGCTGCGCGACTACGGCGCGGCCATCGGCCTCGCGTTCCAGGTGGTCGACGACATCCTCGACGTCACGGCCGATTCGCAGACCCTGGGCAAGACCGCCGGCAAGGACGCCGCGGCCGACAAGCCCACCTACGTGTCGCTGCTCGGCCTCGACGGCGCCCGCGCCCAGGCCCGCCAGCTGCTGGCCGACGCGCTCGCCGCGCTCGAACGTAGCGGCCTGGCTGACACCGCCGCGTTGCGCGCGTTGGCCCACATGGTGGTCGACCGCGACCGCTGAGCAAAGAACAAACCTTCCCCCATGGCTGCACCGCTGCTTCCCACACTCCACGACCCTTCGCCCATCCGCAAATACGACCGGGCCCAGCTGCGCCAGCTGTCCGACGAGGTGCGCGCCTGCGTGCTCGACAACGTCTCCCGCACCGGCGGCCACCTGAGTTCCAACCTGGGCACCGTCGAGCTGACGGTCGCGCTGCACCACGTCTTCAACACGCCGCACGACCGGCTGGTGTGGGACGTGGGCCACCAGACCTATCCGCACAAGATCCTCACGGGCCGGCGCGAGCGCATGCCCACGCTGCGCCAGATCGGCGGCATCTCGGGCTTTCCGCAGCGCACCGAGAGCGAGTACGACACCTTCGGCACCGCCCACTCGTCGACCAGCATCTCGGCGGCGCTGGGCATGGCCATGGCCGCCAAGCAGAAGGGCGAGGACCGCTACACCGTGGCCATCATCGGCGACGGCGCGCTCACGGCCGGCATGGCCTTCGAGGCGCTGAACAACGCGGGCGTGTGCGACTGCAAGCTGCTCGTGATCCTGAACGACAACGACATGTCGATCAGCCCGCCGGTGGGCGCGCTCAACCGCTATCTCGCGCAGCTGATGAGCGGCAACTTCTACGCCGCCGCCAAGAACGTCGGCAAGAGCGTGCTGCGCAACGCGCCGCCACTGTTCGAGCTGGCCAAGCGGCTGGAGCAGCATGCCAAGGGCATGGTCGTGCCGGCCACGCTGTTCGAGCAGTTCGGCTTCAACTACGTCGGCCCGATCGACGGCCACGACCTCGACTCGCTGGTGCCCACGCTCGAGAACCTCAAGCACCTCGACGGCCCGCAGTTCCTGCATGTGGTCACGAAGAAGGGGCAGGGCTACAAGCTGGCCGAGGCCGATCCGGTGGCCTACCACGGCCCGGGCAAGTTCGATCCGCAGGTGGGGCTGGTCAAGCCGGCCTCGGCGCCCAAGCAGACCTTCACGCAGGTGTTCGGCCAGTGGCTGTGCGACACCGCCGCCGCAGACGGCCGTCTCGTCGGCATCACGCCCGCGATGCGCGAGGGCTCGGGCCTCGTCGAGTTCGAGAAGCGCTTCCCCGATCGCTACTACGACGTCGGCATCGCCGAGCAGCATGCCGTGACCTTCGCCGCCGGCCTGGCCTGCGAGGGGCTGAAACCGGTGGTCGCGATCTATTCGACCTTCCTGCAGCGCGCCTACGACCAGCTGATCCACGACGTCGCCATCCAGAACCTGCCGGTGGTGTTCGCGCTCGATCGCGCGGGCCTCGTGGGTGCCGATGGCGCGACGCACGCGGGCGCTTACGACATCCCGTTCCTGCGCTGCATCCCGAACATGAGCATCGCGTGTCCCGCCGACGAGCGCGAAACCCGCCAGTTGCTGACCAGCGCCTACGAGCAGAACCATCCCGTGGCCGTGCGCTATCCGCGCGGCTCGGGCGCCGGCGTCGCGCCGCACCTCACGCTCGACGCGCTGCCGTTCGGCAAGGGCGAGATCCGCCGCGAGGGCCAGCGCATCGCCATCCTGGCCTTCGGCACGCTGCTGTACCCGGCTCTCACGGCAGCGGAGTCGCTAGACGCCACGGTGGTGAACATGCGCTGGGCCAAGCCGCTCGACGTCGAGCTGCTGCTGAAGGTGGCGGGCACGCACGATGCCATCGTCACGCTGGAAGAGGGCGCGCTCATGGGCGGCGCGGGCAGCGCGGTGCTCGAGGCGCTGCAGGCGGCCGGCGTGCAGAAGCCGGTGCTGCAGCTGGGCCTGCCCGACCGCTTCATCGAGCATGGCGATCCGGCGAAGCTGCTCTCATCGATCGGGCTGGACGCGATCGGCATCGAGGCGTCGATCCGTGAGCGCTTCGTTCGCGGCAGCAGCAACAGCGCAGGGTAAACCCGCCCCGGGGCGTGTAAGCGCGTTTTTACAATCCCCGGGACTTACACAAAAGTCCCCAACGCGGTCACAAGCCGCGTTTCGTTTTTTCAAAGAACTCGGAGAGCTATCTAATGGATCGTCGTTCCCTCATCAAAAACGCCGGCATCGCGGGCGTTCTGGCTGCCGGCATCGCCCCCGCGGTTCACGCGCAAGCCACCGTTCGCTGGCGCCTGGCGTCGAGTTTTCCCAAGTCGCTGGACACCATCTTCGGCACCGCGGAGGTGTTCTCGAAGAGCGTCAGCGACATGACGGGCGGCAAGTTCCAGATTTCCGTGCATGCCGGTGGCGAGCTGATGCCCGCGTTCGGCGTGGTCGACGGCGTGCAGAACGCCTCGGTCGAAATGGCCCACACGGCTCCGTACTACTTCTACGGCAAGGACCCGACCTTCTGCCTGGGCTGCGCGGTGCCCTTCGGCATGAACACCCGCCAGCAGAACGCCTGGATGTACGAAGGCAACGGCCTGAAGCTGATGCGCGCCTTCTACGCCAAGTACAACATCATCAACCTGCCGGGCGGCAACACCGGCGCCCAGATGGGCGGCTGGTTCCGCAAGGAAATCAAGTCGGTCGCCGACCTGAAGGGCCTGAAGTTCCGCACCAACCCGTTCGCCGGCAAGGTGCTCGAGCCCTTCGGCGTGATCCCGCAATCCATTCCCGGCGCCGACCTGTACCCCGCGCTCGAGAAGGGCACGCTGGACGGCCTGGAATGGGTCGGCCCGTACGACGACCAGAAGCTGGGCTTCAACAAGATCGCCCCGTTCTACTACTACCCCGGCTGGTGGGAAGGCGGCCCCGAGCTGGACTTCTACATCAACACCAAGGCATGGGAAGGCCTGTCGGCCGAGTACAAGGCCATCGTCGAGGCGGCTGCCTCGCACGCCAACATCACGATGACGGCCAAGTACGACTCCAAGAACCCGATCGCGCTGAAGCAGCTCGTCGGCTCGGGCACCAAGCTGCGCCCGTTCTCGCAGGACGTGATGAACGCCGCCTTCAAGTCGGCCCAGCAGATCTACTCGGACCTGAACAACACCAACCCCGAGTGGAAGAAGATCTACGGCGACTGGTCGAAATTCCTGGCCGACCAGAACGCCTGGTTCCGCTACACCGAAGGTACCTTCGACCGCTTCATGCAGCAGCAGAAGCTGTAGGAGGCAGCGGCGCCTTCACGGAGCCTCGTCTTGAACAGGATGGAAGCCCTGCCGGTATCGGCGGGGCTTTTTTTCGTCGATGCTTCGCTCTCCAATCTCCAGAACTCTCCCGATGCCCCGAATGCCGTCTTTCGCCGCGATGCTGTTCATGGCCATGCTCGCTTCGGGCGCCCAGGCCGCCGGCGGCACGGGTAGCTACACGCTGCCGTGGAACACGCCGGGCGAGGTGCTCGAATACCGCTCGTGCGGCTGCGGCGATTCGTGCTGGGTGGCCGAGCTGCGCAATGCGCGCACCAAGGCTTTGAAGGGGCGGCTGCGCTGCGACTGCGAGCGGCTCCACGCCACGGTGGGGCCGAAGGGCAAGGAGAGGGCGCAGGCGGCCAGTTGCCCGGCTGTCGGCGACGGTGTCGAAAAGCCGCGGGCCATCCGCGAAGCGATGGAGCGGCTGCTCCACCGATAAGGCGCTGCTGCTACGTCTGCGGCGGCGATGGCGGTATCGAGCGCTTCGCCACCTGCTCGCCGAAGGCGACGAGCACGCTTGCGTCGGCCGAGTGGAACCACGTCATGCCGCCGAAGCGCCGGCGCACCAGCAGGCGCGGCGCGATCACGCGCTCCAGCATTCGGATGTGCACCAGCTTGAGCTGCGCCACTTCCTGCGCGCTCACGCGCTTGTCCCAGAGCCACGTCTGCACCAGCACGTCGCCTTCGAGCCGGGTGCGGCTGTAGACGATCCAGTAGCCGACCCACACCACGCACAGCGCCGCGATGCCCATCACCACCAGCGCACTGGCTGACCAGTCGGCCGTGCGCAGCGAGGGCAGGCTCCAGGCGGCGAAGACGAAGAGATCGATCACCAGCACCACCGCCAGCGTGCGCAGCAGCGGCGGGAAGGCGGGGCTTTCGATGATGGCCCCGGCTGCTTCGTCGCCGGGGCTGTTGTCGTTGTCTTGTTGTTTTGGTTTTTCAGCGGGGCCGCGGGCTTGGTCGCTCACGGCTTGGTGGCTTCACCGGAAGCCGGCGGCGCATCGGTGGACGGCGGCGGAGTGGAGGACTCGTCCTTCTTCTCGTTGCCGAACGGGTCTTCCATGTTCACGCCGTTGTTGTCGGGCGAGCTGGGCTGCTCTTCCACCGGCATGTCGAGGTTGACCTTGTCGATGTCGACGACCTTTTCCTTCTCGAGGAACACGGTGACCGTCTGCGGGAAGAAGATCACGATGGCCACCAGCAGCAGCTGCATCGCCACCCACGGCACGGCGCCCAGGTAGATGTCGCGCGACTCCACCTTCTTGGGTAGCGCCCCGTTCTTGAAGAGCGTGTCCGCTATGCCTCGCAAATAGAACAGCGCGAAGCCGAAGGGCGGGTGCATGAACGAGGTCTGCATGTTCACGCACAGCAGCACGCCGAACCACACCATGTCGATGCCCAGCTTGTGGGCCACGGGGCCCAGCAGCGGCAGGATGATGAAGGCGATCTCGAAGAAGTCGAGGAAGAACGCGAGGAAGAACACGAAGATGTTCACCGCGATCAGGAAGCCGACCTGGCCGCCGGGCAGGCCCGACAGCATGTGCTCGATCCACTTGGCGCCGTCCACGCCCTGGAACACCAGCGAGAACACGCGCGAGCCGATCAGGATGAACACCACCATGGCCGTCAGGCGCATGGTGCCTTCCATGGCATCCTTCAGCAGCTGCCAGTTCAGGCGGCGGTGGATCAGCGCGAGGACCAGCGAGCCCACCGCGCCCATGGCGCCGGCTTCGGTCGGGGTGGCGATGGCCTTGTCCATGAAGGGCAGGCCGCCCATCGAGCCGAGCACCGCGAAGATCAGGATGGCCGAGGGGATGATGCCGCGCAGGCACTTGCCCCACAGCGCCCAGCCGTTGAGCGTGCGCGCGCTGGCCGGCAGGCCCGGCACGAAGTGCGGGCGGATGCGCCCGACCATGAAGGTGTAGATCGCGAAGATCAGCACCTGCAGGATCGACGGACCCCAGGCGCCCTTGTACATCTGGCCGACGTCGGTGCCGAGCTGGTCGGCCATGACGATCAGCACCAGCGAGGGCGGCACCAGCTGCGTGATGGTGCCCGACGCGGCGAGCACGCCGGTCGAGTAGCGCATGTCGTAGCCGTAGCGCATCATGATCGGCAGCGAGATCATCGCCATCGCGATCACCTGGCCGGCCACCGTACCGGTGATGGCGCCGAGGATGAAGCCCACGATGATCACCGAGTAGCCGAGGCCGCCGCGCACCGGGCCGAAGAGCTGGCCCATGGAGTCGAGCATGTCCTCGGCCAGCCCGCATTTCTCCAGTACGGCTCCCATCAATGTGAAGAACGGAATCGCGAGCAGCGTCTCGTTCGACAGGATGCCGAAGACGTTCAGCGGCAGGTTGGCCATGAAGCCGGCCGGGAACCAGCCCATCTCGATGGCGAAGAAACCGCAGATCAGGCCGAGGGCCGAGAGCGAAAACGCGACCGGGAAGCCGATCAGCATGATCACCACGAGCCCCGCGAACATGATCGGGGCGAAATTTTCCATGTGCATTTCTACTTATCCTGCGGTGCGGGAGAGGGCGATGGCGGAAGGCGCGCGAAGAACTGCGCCCGTCACTGCACCGGCTTCTCGTAGTGCGTGTCCATCTCGATCAGGCCGCGCAGGTAGGCGATGCGCTTGATGATTTCCGAGACGCCCTGCAGGAACATCGCCGCGAAGCCCACGGGCATCAGCAGCGCAGCGGGCCAGCGGATGAGGCCGCCGATGTTGCCCGACATCTCTCCTGTGACCCACATGTTCCAGAAGAAGGGCCAGGTGAGGTAGGTGAAGAGGCCCATCACCGGCAGCAGGAAGAAGATGAGGCCGAAGAGGTCGACGTAGACCGGCCCGTAGCCCTTGAGCTTGCCGTAGATGATGTCCACGCGCACGTGCTCGTTGAAGCGCAGCACCACGGGGGCGCCCAGCATCACGGTGGCGGCGAACAGGTACCACTGGATCTCCAGCCAGGAGTTGCTGCTGAAGTCGAGCCCGTAGCGGATGAGTGCGTTGCCGGCCGAGATGAGCGATGCCGCGAGGACGGCGTAGCCGGCGATCTTGCCGAGTTTTTCGCTGATCCAGTCCATGCCGGTCGCGAACTTGAGGAATGCAGACAAGGGGGTGTCTCCCACGAATCCCGATGATGGAGCGCCGGCCCCTGGTGGGGGCTGCGCAAAGCCCGCGATGTTACCCCGGTGAACCTTTGTATTGCCTTGCAACCTGGGGAGGGGTTTACCCGGAATGCGGGCCGGGCGGCCGGCGGGGCGGGTGGCCGGTCGCCATAATCTTCCATGTCTTCGCGTCTTCCGCCTTCCACGCCTTCGGGCGCAGCTGGCCAGCCCCATTCGATCGATTCGCCCGACATGTGCCGGGCCGGCAAGGAGCTGCTGTCGCTGGCGCTGATCGACGCGCGCAACCATACGCTGCACCTGCTGTCGCTCTACGAACAGGCGCTGGGCTCCGAGGCGCTCTCCCGGCCGCCGGAGCCCGAGGAAGACGGCGTGGTGCCCGCGGCCTGGCTGGCCGGCCACATCGGCTGGTTCGCCGAATGGTGGATCGGGCGCAACACCCAGCGGGCGTTCGGCGCCGACTGCCCGATGCGGCCCACGCGGCTGGCCGCCATCGACCCGGGGGCCGACGACTGGTGGAATCCGGCCCACTCAGGCCCGGGGCGCCGCTGGCCGCCCGACCTGCCGGACCTCTCGCAGACCAAGGCCTACCTGCTCGAAACCCTGGAGAGCACGCTCGAGCTGCTCGACAACGCCGCAGAAACCGACGCCGGCCTGTATTTCTACCGCCTCGCCCTGTTCCACGAGGACATGCGCGGCGAGCAGTTCGTGGTGATGGCGCAGACCATGGGGCTGCCGCTGGGCGTCGAGCAGGCGCCCATCGCCGTCACGCGCGAGCCGCTGCTGCTGCCGGCCACGCGCTGGGAGCTGGGCATGCCCGAAAGCGGCTTCGCCTTCGCGCAGGAACGCGCGGCGCACCGGGTGGACGTGCCCGAGTTCGAGATCGACGCCCAGCCCGTCACCTGGAACCAGTACATCGAGTTCGTCGAGGACGGCGGCTACGACCGCGAGGAACTCTGGCACGGCGAAGGCTGGCGCTGGCTCTCGGCGCAGATCGAGGGGCGGCGCGGGCCGCGCCATGTCGAGCAGATCGGCGCGGCGCGCAACGGCACCGGCGGCTCGGTGCTGCAGCAGCGCTTCGGCGCAACCGTGCGCGCAGCCGGCCACCACAGCGCGGTGCACCTGAGCTGGTGGGAGGCCGACGCCTGGGCGCGCTGGGCCGGGCGGCGCGTGGCGACCGAGGTCGAATGGGAGATCGCCGCGCACACGGCGGCGCGCCGCGGCTTCCGCTGGGCCGACGTGCACGAGTGGACCGCGGGCACCCTGCAGCCCTGGCCCGGCTACCGGGCCGACCCGTGGAGCGCCGGCACCGAGTTCGATCCGGCCGCCGCCTTCGGACGGGCACGCGTGCTGCGCGGGGCTTCGTTCGCGACGCGTGCGCGCCTGCGGTCGCCGCGCCGCCGCGACTTCGCCTTGCCCGGGCGCGACGACGGCTTCATCGGCTTCAGGACCTGCGCGCTCTAGAGGCAGCGGAGCAGCTCAGCGCTCGCCGCCGGCCTCCGAGGACAGCGGCGGCGCCACTTCCTCCAGCGGCTTGCGTTCCGCGTCCGCCGCATGGCGCAACGCCAGCAGCCCTGCCACGATGACCAGCCCGGCGCCGATGCAGTAGCCCACCATCACCGCGCCGCGGCTGCCTGTCTCTATCAGCAGGCCGAACAGCAGCGGCGCCGCGAAGCCGCCCGCGCCCATGCCCACCGCGTAGAAGATCGCGATGGCGATCGCCCGCATCTCCAGCGGAAACACCTCGCTCACCGTGAGATAGGCCGAGCTCGCCGCGGCCGATGCCAGGAAGAACACCGCCGACCAGCACAGCGCCTGCCCGCGCGCATCGAGCCAGCCCTGCATGAAGGCCCAGCCCGTGAGCGCGAGGCCGACGCCCGCGAGCACATAGGTCAGCGCGATCATCCGGCGCCGGCCCACGCTGTCGAACAGCGGGCCCAGCAGCAGCGGCCCCAGCACGTTGCCCAGCGCGAAGGGAAAGATGTAGAGCGCCACGCTGCCTTCGGGCACGCCGTAGAAGCGCGTGAGCACCAGCGCGTAGGTGAAGAAGATCGCGTTGTAGAAGAAGGCCTGCGAAATCATCAGCGCCAGCGCGACCACGCTGCGCTGCGGGTAGCGCTTGAACAGCACGCGCGCCACCTGGCGCATCGGCGGGCTCTCGGGCCGCGCGGCGGTGTAGTTGACGACGAAGCCCTGCGGCGCCGGCAGCGGCCCGTGCTGCGCCTCGACCTCCGCCTCGATGCGCTCGACGATGCGCTTCGCCTCCTCGGCCCGCCCATGCGCGACGAGCCATCGCGGGCTCTCGGGCACGTGGCGCCGCACCAGCAGGATGGCCACCGCCAATACCGCGCCCAGCGCGAAGCCGGCGCGCCAGCCCCACACGGGCCCGATCACGCGCGCGTCGAGCAGCACCAGGCTGAGCGCCGCGCCCAGCGCCGCGCCGATCCAGAAGCTGCCATTGATCGCGAGGTTGACGCGCCCGCGCACGCGCGCCGGAATCAGCTCGTCGATGGCCGAGTTGATGGCCGCGTACTCGCCGCCGATGCCAAGCCCGGTGACGAAGCGGCACAGCGCGAAGAATGCGAAGTCGGGAGAAAAGGCCGTGGCCAGCGTGCCGACCGTGTAGACCGTCAGCGTGATCAGGAAGAGCTTCTTGCGCCCGAGCCGGTCGGTCATCCGGCCGAAGAGTAGGGCGCCGAGCACCGCCCCCGCGACGTACACCGAGCCCGACAGCCCGATCTCGCCGGCCGTGAGCCCCAGCGTGTCGGGCCGCTCCAGCACCGCGCCGATGGAGCCCACCAGCGTGACCTCGAGCCCGTCGAGCACCCAGGCCACGCCCAGCGCGATCACCACGCGCCAGTGCCAGCGCGACCAGGGCAGGCGGTCGAGGCGGGCGGGGATGTCTGTTTGCAGCGTTGTCATCGGCAGCCCGGCAGATTCTGGGAACCTGCGGGCCGCGGGGGTGTAGGACCGCGCCGCTCACGGGCCGTCGCCTGGTCGGCGGTGCGGCGGCCCCTGTAGCGCTAAAGGATCAGGCCGTTTCGGCCAGCGCGTCGGCCAGTGCGTTCACCAGCCGGTCGATCTCGGCCTTCTCTGCGATGAAGGGCGGGGCGAGCTGGATGGTGTCGCCGCCGTAGCGCACGTAGAAGCCCTTCTTCCAGCAGTTCATCGCGATCTCGTAGGGGCGGCGCGCGGGCTCGCCCGGCAGTGCTGCGATCGTGAGGCCGGCGGCGAGGCCGTAGTTGCGGATGTCGGTCACGTGCTTGCTGCCCTTGAGGCTGTGCACCGCGTTCTCGAAGTGCGGTGCCAGTGCCTGCACGCGGCCGATCATGTCTTCCTTCTGCAGCACGTCGAGCGCCGCGATGCCGGCGGCGCAGGCCACCGGGTGCGCGCTGTAGGTGTAGCCGTGCGGGAACTCGAGCATGTAGTCGGGGCCGCCCGCCGCCATGAAGGTGTCGTAGATGTCCTTGCTCGCGACCACGGCGCCCATGGGCTGCGCGCCGTTGGTGATCTGCTTGGCGATGTTCATGATGTCGGGCGTCACGCCGAAGGCCTCGGCGCCGGTGAGCGCGCCGCAGCGGCCGAAGCCGGTGATGACCTCGTCGAAGATCAGCAGGATGTTGTTGGCGGTGCAGATGTCGCGCAGGCGTTTCAGGTAGCCCTTGGGCGGGATCACCACGCCGGCCGAGCCCGCGAAGGGCTCGACGATCACGGCCGCGATGTTCGATGCGTCGTGCAGCGCGATGATGTCGAGCAGGCGGTCGGCCAGCTCGGCGCCGTTGTCGGCCATGCCGCGCGTGAAGGCATTCGAGGCGAGCTGCGTGTGCGGCAGGTGGTCGGCCTCCACGCCCTGGCCGAAGAGCTTGCGGTTGGCCGCGATGCCGCCGACCGAGATGCCGCCGTAGTTGACGCCGTGGTAGCCCTTCTCGCGACCGATCAGGCGGGTCTTGCTCGCCTGGCCCTTGGTGCGCCAGTAGGCGCGCGCCAGCTTCAGCGAGGTGTCGGCGGCCTCCGAACCCGAGCCGGTGAAGAACACGTAGTCGAGGCCGGCGGGCGTCATGTCCTTGATCCTGTTGGCCAGCTCGAAGGAGAGCGGGTGGCCGAACTGGAAGGCGGGCGAGTAGTCGAGCTTGGCGATCTGGCGGCTCACCGCCTCGGTGATCTCGGGGCGACCATGGCCCAGGCCCGAGCACCACAGGCCCGAGAGGCCGTCGAAGATCTTGCGGCCGTCGGAGTCGGTGAAGTAGGCGCCCTTGGCCTCCACGACGATCCGCGGATCGGCCTTGAAGTTGCGGTTGCCGGTGTAGGGCATCCAGTGCGCGTCGAGCCAGGCGGCGTCGGTGCGCACGGCGGGCGTCGATTCGGTGACGGGCGTTGCGATGGTCATGGCGTTTCCCGCGCTGGCGGGCTCCGGGGGTGATGGGATGCGCCGATTGTTCGCAGAGCCTTCAGTGTGGAGAATGGCGCAATATCAATGTTCACTTGACGTTTCATGCAAGTAAAGGCCAAAGCCCGAACCGCCACCGAAGCCGGTACCCAAAGCGGTGCCCGCAACCGCGCCGTCCTGGGGCAGCTCAGCGACATGGACCTGCGCCTGCTCAAGGTGTTCAAGAGCGTGGTCGACTGCGGCGGCATGGCTGCCGCCGAGCTGGAGCTGAACATCGGCACCTCCACCGTGAGCCGCCACGTGAAGGACCTGGAAACGCGCCTCGGACTGGTGCTGTGCCGCCGGGGCAGGGCGGGTTTCGCGCTCACGGCCGAGGGGCAGCGCGTGTACGACGAGACGCTGCGCCTGCTGGCCTCGGTCGACGCCTTCCGCGGCAGCATCGACGACATCCACAACCGCATGGGCGGGCAGCTCGACGTGGCGCTGTTCGACAAGACCGCGACCAACCCGCAGGCCCGCATCGGCGAGGCGATCGCGCGCTTCACCGAGATCGCGCCCGAGGTGCGGCTTGCCGTGCACGTGGGCTCGATCAACGCCATCGAGCAGGGGGTGCTGGAGGGCAATTTCCAGATCGGCATCATTCCGGCGCACCGCGCCTCCAAGAGCCTCGTCTATGCCGACCTGTTCGACGAGACCATGCTGCTGTACTGCGGCGCGGGGCATCCGCTCTTCGGCGTGAGCCACGACAAGCTCACCTGGGCCCGGCTGCGCGAACATCATTTCGCGGGGCTGGGCTACCACTCGCCCAACATGGAGCTGAGCCACCGCGCGAAGCTCTCGCGCATGGCCACTGGCTTCGACCAGGAGGCGATCGCGACGCTGATTCTCTCGGGGCGCTTCCTGGGCTTCCTGCCCGACCACTACGCGCAGGTGTTCGAAGAGCGCGGGCTCATGAAGGCGGTGCTGCCGGCGCGCTTCAACTATGCGTGCCGCTTCGTCAGCCTGCTGCGGCGCTCGCCGAAGCCGTCACGGGCGGTGCTGGCGTTCCAGGAGTGCCTGGAGCAGGCGCACCGGAAGTAGCGGTCAGCGGGTCAGCGCTGCCCGCTCGGCAGCAGCAGGTGCTTGGCGCCGATGTGCGCCTCCATCTCGTGCATGTGCTGCTCCGCGTCGACCATGTGCTCGGTCATCAGCCGGCGCACCTCGTCGGCGTCTTCCCTGCGGTAGGCGGCCAGCAGCTGCGTGTGGTAGTCGACGTTCGCTTCGCCGAAGTGATGATGGTCGAGCGCCTTCTTGTAGACGACGAGGTCGCGCAGCAGGTCGTTGAGAAAGCGGCACATGAATGAGAGCACCGGATTGGGGCAGCTCTCCGCCAGCATGGTGTGGAAGGCCAGCTCGGCTTCGCGCTGGGCGCGCAGTTCGTCCTCGCCGGTCGGCTCGACCGTGCACAGCCGCACGT
Organism: Variovorax gossypii; assembly: GCF_003965815.1. GTDB lineage: Bacteria > Pseudomonadota > Gammaproteobacteria > Burkholderiales > Burkholderiaceae_C > Variovorax > Variovorax gossypii. The sequence continues at coordinate 1,365,079 of NZ_RXOE01000002.1, forward strand.
TCTCTTCCAGCTTCTCGAACTGCTCCGGCGTGAGCTTGCCCACCACGCTCACGGCGAGCTCGGGCTCCAGCGCCTTGCGCAGCTGGTAGATGTGATGGCCGTCGAGATGGTGGAAGTGCAGGAAGTTGCGCAGCGGCTCCGAGGCGTGCTCGACCGACACCTGCTGCAGGTAGGCCCCGCCGCCGGGGCCGGTGCGGATGGAGATCAGGCCGCGCACCTCCAGCGCCTTCAGCGCCTCGCGCACGGTGCTCTTCGAATAGCCGAAAAGCTCGATCAGTTCCTTCTCGTTCGGTAGCCGGTCGCCGGGCTGCTTGCGCTCCGCCACGATCCAGCGCTTGACGTCTTCGACGATGACGTCCGAGAGCTTTTGCCGCTTGGGACGGTTCTGCCCCACTTTCATTCGCTCACCCCCAGGCTCCGCGCACTTCGTGTCGTTTCGCCCATCCCCTCGCCGGGGGCAATGCCAGCGGCCCGGCAAAGCCGGTTCCGCGGCATTTCACGATCAGATGGAGACGAATTCATGCGTTCGGAGCGATGGAAAAACAGAAGGTGACCTGTAAGCAGGTATTGGGCCCCAAGGGGAGCGCCGCAGATTTTGGCACGGCTGTTGCTAGCGGGTTTTTACCAACATATTAATCCAATTTATCCGCTTAAATTCGCCGCGATCGCTGGCGTCCCTTTTCCTTACTTCCCACCACGACCGGAGAACTCATGCAACGCAGACAACTTCTTCAGCTGGCCGCCCTGTCGGCTGCCCCCGCCTCGCTGCTCGCGGGCCGCGCCGCCTTCGCACAATCGGCCGAGGCGATCCGCTTCGGCTGCCCGGTCCCGATGTCGGGAGCCTTCGCCGCCAACGGCAAGTTCGCCGACCTGGGCATGAAGCTGGCCATCGAGCAGTACGGCAGCGTGCTGAAGCGTCCGCTGGCCTACACGGTGCTCGACACCGAGGGCAAGCCGGCCACGGCGGTGCGCAAGGTGCAGGAAGCCTCGCAGCAGCAGGGCGCGAAGTTCTTCGCCGGCGGCATCCTGTCGTCGGAAGCGCTGGCCATGGGCAAGGAGGCCGAGAAGGCCGGCGGCCTCTTCATCACCACCGCCGGCGCCGACGAGATCACCGGCAAGGACTGCAACCCCGCCACCTTCCGCTGGTCGGTGCCCACCTTCGGCGCGATCGAACAGACGGTGCGCCCGCTGATCGCCTCCATGCCGAAGGCCAAGCGCTGGTACACGATCACGCCGCAGTACGTGTTCGGCGACGGCCTGCTGAGCGCCGCCAAGAACATCTTCCAGGAGAAGGGCATCGAGCACGTGGGCAACAGCTACCACTCGCTCACCGAGAAGGAGTTCAGCGGCTACCTCACCAACGCCATGGCCGCCAAGCCCGACGTGCTGCTGCTGCTGAACTTCGGCGCGCAGTCGTCGGCCGCGCTGCGCCAGGCGGTGAGCTTCGGCATGCACAAGAACATGACGATCCTGATGGCGTGGGCTTCGGGGCTCGAGCAGTTCGACGAGCTGGGCGCCGACCTGTGCGACGGCGTCTACTTCGGCGCGCAGTACTGGCACACCGCCGACACGCCGCTCAACAAGGACCTTGTGAAGCGCACCGCCGACAAGCTCAAGATCGTGCCCAACTACAGCCTCGCCGGCTCGTACATCTGCACCAAGATCCTGATCGACGGCATCGTGAAGGCCGGCTCGGTCGACCAGAAGGCGGTCATCGCCGCGCTCGAAGGCATGAAGTTCGACGGGCTCACGGGCAGCGAGGAAATCCGCAGGGCCGACCATCAGGTGGTGAAGGACTACTACCTGCTCAAGGGCAAGGCCAAGTCGAAGATGAAGGACGCGGCGGACTACGTCGACGTGGTCAGCTCGGGCAAGTCCTTCCTCCCGGTAGACAAGACGGGCTGCAAGCTGGCCTGACGCCGCCCGGACCGATGCCTTCGCCCGCACCCGCTCGGTGTGCGGCGGGGCCCCGGTCCGCCCGCACGTACCTGCGCGTACCCCTCGACTCCCATGTCCGTCTACCTGCTACAGACCATCAACGGAATCGGCATCGGCATGCTGTATTTCCTGCTGGCGGTCGGCCTGTCCATCGTGTTCGGCCTGCTGCGCTTCGTGAACTTCGCGCACGGGGCCTTCTACCTGCTGGGCGCCTATCTCTGCTTCCAGGCCCTTCAATGGGGCATGAACTTCTGGCTCGCGCTGGTGCTGGTGCCGCTCTTCGTGGGCGCGCTGGGCTGGCTGGCCGAGAAACTGCTGCTGCGCCGCGTGTACGCCAAGGCGCATGAGTTCCACATCCTCGTCACGGTGGGCCTGGCGCTCGCGGTGCAGGAGATCGTGATCGTGTTCTGGGGCCCGCTGGGCAACAGCGTCGCCACGCCCGACCTGCTGCAGGGCGTGGTCATGTGGGGCTCGTTCGTCTATCCCAAGTACCGGCTCTTCGTGATCGGCTTCACCGCCGTGCTCGCGGTGCTGCTGTGGTGGGTGCTCGAAGGCACGCGCCTGGGCAGCGCGGTGCGCGCGGGCAGCGAGTCGACCGAGATGGTGTCGCTGCTCGGCATCAACGTGTTCCGCGTGTTCAGCCTGGTGTTCGCGCTCGGCGCGGCCACGGCGGCGCTGGCCGGCGTGCTGGCCGCGCCCATCCGCGGCGCCGAGCCCTTCATGGGCGTGGAAGCGCTGGCCGTGGCCTTCGTGGTCGTGGTGATCGGCGGGCTCGGCAGCTTCGGCGGCGCGCTCGTGGGCGGGCTGCTGATCGGCATCGTGCAAAGCCTCATGAGCACCATCTGGCCGCCGGGTGCGAGCCTGATGGTCTACATCGCGATGGCGGCCGTGCTGCTCTTGCGCCCCCATGGCCTCCTCGGCCGGAAAGCATGAACGGACACGCCATGCCGAGAAAAATCACTTTCCTCCTGGCACTCATCGCCGTGCTGGGCCTGCCGCTGGTGCTGAGCTCGGGTTCGCTCGCGAGCGAGGTGCTCATCTACGCGCTGGCCGCGCTGGGCTGCAACCTGCTGCTGGGCTACACCGGGCTGCTCTCTTTCGGGCAGGGCATCTTCTTCGGGCTGGGCAGCTACACCATCGCCATATTGCTCACGCGGCTGCAGCTGCCGATGCCGCTCGCGCTGGCCGCTGCCGTGGCCATGGGCGCGTTCGGCGCGGCTGTGGTGGGCTGGGTTGCCATCCGCCAGCGTGGCACCTACTTCGTGATGCTCACGCTGGCCTTCGCGCAGATGTTCTATTTCATTGCCTACACCGCCACCGGCCTGACCGGCGGCGACAACGGCCTGCTCGACGTGCCGCGCCCCGGCTTCATGGACACGCCCTGGAAGTACTACGCCTTCGTCGCCGTGGTGTTCCTCGTCGCCTTCGGCCTGCTGCTGCGCGTGACCGATTCGGTCTTCGGCCGCACGCTGCTGGCCATCCGCGACAACGAGGACCGCGCCGCCGCGGTGGGCTACGACCTCAAGCGCTTCAAGCTGCTGGCCTTCGTGATCTCGGGGGCCGTCACCGGCCTCGCGGGCGGGCTGCACGCGATGATGACCGGCATCGCGCCGCTGTCGAACGCCGAGTACCACACGAGCGAGATGATCCTGGTCATCACCGTGATCGGCGGCACCGGTAACCTGTTCGCCTCCGTGCTGGGCTCGGCGTTCTACGTGCTGCTGGCCGACTGGCTCTCCACGCTGTGGCCGCGCTGGCTGCTGCTGCTGGGGCTGCTGCTGATCGGCGTGAGCATCGGCATGCAGCGCGGGCTCTGGGGGCTGGGCGAGGGCGCCTGGAAACGCATCTTCCGCAAGACGCCGGCGGCTCCGGCCGCGCCTGTTGCTCCTGTCTCGCCTGCCGCGCAAGGAGAAAAAGCATGAGCGACGTTCTCATCGAAGCCGTCGGCGTCACCAAGCACTACGGCAAGTTCGCCGCGCTCGGCGGGGTCGACCTGAAGATCCGGCGCAACACCGTGCACTCGGTGATCGGCCCCAACGGCGCGGGCAAGACCACGCTGTTCCACATGCTCACCGGCACCGGCATGACCACCGGCGGGCGCATTTTGTTCGACGGCCACGACGTCACGCGCGAGCCCGATCACAAGCGCGTGCAGCGTGGCATGGCGCGCTCGTTCCAGGTCACGGCGCTGTTCGCGAGCCTGCCGGTGCGCGAGAACCTGCGCGTGGCGGCGCAGGGCATTTCGCCGCGCCAGGCCATGAACTGCTGGCGCGCGCCGGTCGGCGAACTGGCCCGCACGCAGGTCGTGGACGAGGTGCTGCAGCGCATCGGCCTGGAGCGCCTGGCGAACACGCCGGCCGGCGAGCTCTCGCACGGCCAGCAGCGCCGCCTCGAAGTCGGCATGGCGCTGGCCGCAAGGCCGAAGGCGATCTTCCTCGACGAGCCGACCTCGGGCATGGGCATCGACGACCTCGACGACATGAAGCAGCTGATCCGCGGCCTGCGCGACGCGCACACCGTGGTTCTCATCGAGCACAACATGAACATCGTGATGGACATCTCCGACACCGTGACCGTGATGCAGCTGGGCCGCGTGCTCGCCGAGGGGCTTCCGGGCGACATCCGTGCCGATGCGCGCGTGCGCACCGCCTACCTGGGCAACATGATCACCGGAGGCAAGGCATGAGCAACATCCTTGAAGTCGAGGGCCTGCACGCGCACTACGGCAAGAGCCACGTGCTGCAGGGCGTGTCGATGACCGTGGGCGAGGCCGAGCTGGTCACGCTGCTGGGGCGCAACGGCGCGGGCAAGTCGACCACGCTCAAGAGCATCGCGGGCGCGGTCGCGCCCACCGGCGGGCGCGTGCGCTTCCAGGGCGCCGACATAGCCGGCATGCCGGCCCACCGCATCGCCACGCGCGGCGTGTGCCTGGTGCCGGAGCATCGGGGCATCTTCAAGCTGCTGACGGTGGAAGAGAACCTGCTGCTCGGCCTGCGGCGCCAGTCGCCCTGGCAGCTGGCCGACATCTACCGCATCTTTCCGCGCCTGAAGGAGCGGCGGCGCAACGGCGGCGGGCAGCTCTCGGGCGGCGAGCAGCAGATGCTGGCCATCGGCCGCGCGCTCATGAACCACCCGCGCCTGCTGATCCTCGACGAGCCGGTCGAAGGCCTGGCGCCGGTGATCGTCGAGGAGATCGTGGCGCAGCTCAAGACCATCAAGGCCGCGGGCGTGGCGATCCTGCTGGTCGAGCAGAACCTCGAAGTCTGCGTGCAGCTGGCCGACCGCCACTACATCGTGGAGCAGGGCGTGATCGTGCACGAGGCCGGCAACGAAGCCTTCATGGCCGACCATGAAGTGAAAGACCGCTACCTGGGCGTGGGCCTTGCTTGAGGCTTCCCGCAGTCCCTTCCTTCTTCCTGGAAAAGCCATGAAAAACTCACACGACGAACTCCGCATCGACGGCCAGCGGCTCTGGAACTCGCTGATGGAACTGGCGCAGCTCGGCGCCACCGAGAAAGGCGGCGTCTGCCGCATCGCACTGACCGACCTCGACCGCCAGGGCCGCGACCTGTTCTCGCGCTGGGCCCGCGAGGCAGGCTGCGAGGTGCGCGTGGACGCCATCGGCAACATCTTCGCGCGCCGCGCCGGCCGCAACAACGCGCTGCCGTCCGTCACCACCGGCAGCCACATCGACACGCAGCCCACGGGAGGCAAGTTCGACGGCAACTACGGCGTGCTCGCCGGGCTCGAAGTGATCCGCACCTTGAACGACGCCAAGGTCGAGACCGAGGCGCCGCTCGAAGTGGCAGTGTGGACCAACGAGGAAGGCTCGCGCTTCGTGCCCGTGATGATGGGCTCGGGCGTGTTCGCCGGCGCCTTCACGCTCGAGCATGCGCTGTCGCAGCGCGACAACGACGGCGTGAGCGTGTCCGAGGCACTGGCCTCCATCGGCTACGCGGGCAGCACGCCGGCCTCGGCAACGGCATCGCCCGTGGGCGCGTACTTCGAGGCGCACATCGAGCAGGGCCCGGTGCTCGAAGCCAACGAGCGCGTGATCGGCGTGGTCGAGGGCGCGCTGGGCCAGCGCTGGTACGACGTGGTGGTGCAAGGCATGGAAGCCCATGCCGGCCCCACGCCGATGGAGCTGCGCAAGGATGCGCTGCTCGCAGCCTCCGAGCTCGTGATCGAGGTCAACCGCATCGCGCTTGCCCATGCGCCGCATGGGCGCGGCACGGTCGGCTGGATCGACGCGTATCCGAACTCGCGCAACGTGATCCCGGGCCGCGTGAAGCTCAGCGTCGACCTGCGCGCGGCCGACGACGTGGTGCTGTCGGCCCTCGACGCCGCCCTGAAGGAAACCGTGCAGCGCATCGCGGCGAAGGCCAAGGTCGAGATCTCGGTGGAGCAGGTCGTGTACTTCCCGCCGCAGCCCTTCACGCCGAAGCTGGTGTCGGCCGTGCGCGATGCGGCGCAGGCGCAGGGCATGACATGGATGAACGTGATCAGCGGTGCGGGCCACGACGCTGTGTACCTCGCGCGCGTGTGCCCTGCGGCCATGATCTTCGTGCCCTGCCTCGACGGCATCAGCCACAACGAGATCGAGGACGCGCAGCCCGACCATCTCGAAGCCGGCTGCAACGTGCTGCTGCAGGCGATGCTGCAGAGCGCGGGAGTCGCCTCGTGAAGACCTGGCGTATTGCCCTTGCTGCGCTGACCCTGGCGTGGGCTGCGGCGGCGCCGGCCGCCGAGCCCATCCTCGTCGGCCAGTCCGCCGTGCTGACCGGACCGCTGGCGCCCAACAGCCTGGCGTTCATGGAAGGCCAGAAGCTGCTGTTCGACCAGCTGAACAAGGCCGGCGGCGTCGGCGGGCGGCCCGTCAAGCTGATCACCTACGACGACGTCTACGCGCCGGACAAGGCGGCGGCCAACGCCGAGAAGCTGCTCGGCACCGACCGCGTGGTCTGCCTCTTCGGCACCATGGGCACGGGCATCGGCGCGGCCATGGTGCCGGTCGCGGCGAAGTACGACAGCTTCATCTTCGGCGGGCTGACCGGCGCGGCCGTGCTGCGCGGGCCGAAGGTGCCGATCTACCACGTGCGCGAGTCGTACGCCGACGAGGTGCATCGCGTGATGAACCACCTGAAGACGGTGGGCGTGGTGCGCATCGCCGTCGTGTCGAGCGACGACGCCTACGGCAAGGGCATCGAGAAGGACGCGCTGGAGGCGCTGCAGAAGAACGGGCTGTCCCCGGTGCTGTCGCTGCGCTTCGATCCGCAGGAGAAAGAACCGGCGCGCACCGCGCAGCAGGTCATCGCCAGCGGCGCGCAGGCTGTGTACGTCATCGCGGCGGGCATGCCGGCCATCAACGTCATCCGCGCGCTGGTCGCGGCGCCGGTGCATCCGCAGATCTACACGAACTCGGTGGCCAGCTCCTTCCTGCTCTACAAGGAGCTGGGGGACAAGAGCCGCGGCATCGTGCTGTCGCAGGTGATGCCGCCTTTCTGGAAGACCCGCTTCCCCATCGTCGACGAATACCAGCGCGCGCGCAGGAGCGCGGGCAGCGAGGGTGAGGGCTCCTACCTGGGCCTGGAGGGCTACATCACGGCCAAGGCATTCGCGGAAGCGCTGCAGCGCGTGAAGGGGCCGGTGACCACCGAGTCGCTGCGGCGCAGCATCGAGACTTCGCCTCCCATGGACCTGGGCGGATACACGCTCGCCTTCAGGCCTGACAACCGCAACGGCTCCAGCTTCGGCGACATCACCATGCTGGCCAGCGGTGGAAAGTTTGCGCAATGAAAGTACTGATCGCACGTCTCAACCACGAAACCAACACCTTCTCGCCAGTGCCCACGCCGCTCGCGGCCTTCGGGCCTGACGGCCCGACCTTCGGCGAGCAGGCCTACAAGGACAACAAGGGCATGCGCACCGCGATGTCGGCCTTCATCGACCTGGCCGAGGCGGCGGGCGCTGAAGTGGTCACGCCGGTATCGGCCTCCGCCAACCCGAGCGGGCCGGTCGATGCACGGGCCTACGATCTGCTGACGCAACGCATCGTCGACGCGGCCCCGGGCTGCGACGCCATCCTGCTCGACCTGCACGGCGCGATGGTGGCGCAGAACAGCGCCGACGGCGAAGGCGACCTGCTGCTGCGCCTGCGTGCGGCGGCGCCGGGCGTGCCCATCGGCGTGGCGCTCGACCTGCATGCCAACGTCACGCCGGCGATGGTGGAGAACGCCGATGTCATCGTCGGCTTCAAGACCTATCCGCACGTCGACATGTACGAGACCGGCGAGCACGCCGGCCGCCTGCTGCTCGACCTGCTGGCCGGCCGCAGCAGGCCGGCGATGCGCTGGCACCGGCTGCCGCTGATGGCCCACACGCTGCGCAGCGCCTCCTTCACCGGCGCGATGAAGCGCGCGATCGAAGCGGCTTGCGAGGCCGAGAAATCGGAATCGTTGGCGGTGTCGATCCTGGCCGGCTTCTCGCTGTCGGACATCGAGGCGCCGTGCATGAGCGTGATCGTCGTCGACGCGCATTCGCCCGAGCGCGCGCAGGCCACGGCCGACCGCATCGCCTCGCAGATGTGGGCGGAGCGCGAAGCCTTCGTCTACCGCAGCGAGCCGCTGGCGGAGTCGGTCGCACGCGCCAAGCTGATCGCCGAAGGCGCGACGCGCCCGGTGCTGCTGCTCGACCACGGCGACAACTGCATGTCGGGCGGCAGCTGCGACACCATGGACGTGCTGCAGGAAGCGCTCGCGCAGGGCCTGCACGGCATCGGCGTGGGGCCGCTGTGCGACCCCGAGGCCGTGGCGCAACTCATCGCGGCGGGCGAGGGTGCGCAGGCGACGGTGGCACTCGGCAACAAGGTCTCGCTCGCGGGCATCGGCCTCGAGAAGACGCCGGTGCGCCTGACGGGCACGGTGCGCGCCATCTCCGACGGCGAGTACGTGATCACCGGCCCCACCTACACCGGCCAGCGCAGCAGCATGGGGCGCACGGTGCTCTTCGACACGGGCGCGGCGCGAATCGTGGTGACCGAGCGCACGCAGGAGCCGTGGGACATCGGCGTTTTCGAGTGCGCGGGGCTCGATCCGCGGAATGAACGCTTTCTGCTGCTCAAGTCGCGCATGTACTGCCGGCCCGTGTTCGAGCCGCTGTCGGCCGCGCTGGTGGAGTGCGACAGCCCCGGTGTCACCAGTTCGGATTACAGCCTGTTCCCGTTCAGCAAGGTAAGGAGGCCGGTGTTCCCGCTCGACGCGGTCTGACGGGGTCTTGGCTTCAGGTTCGGCGCCGGAATGTCACTACCATCGCTCGCACAAGACACAGGAAACACCGTGAAGCGATCTCCGTTCATTCCCGCCGCCTTGCTGGCCGCACTGTCGTTCGTCGCGCCGACACAGGCGCAGACGCTCAACTGCAATCGCGACTTCGCGCAGAAGGGTGATTCCAAGTTCACCATCCTGCAGAAGTGCGGCGAGCCGGTGTTCAAGGACAACTTCTGCGCCAAGCCCGACCCGAACCCGCAGGTGATCGTGCCGCCGGCTTCCTCGACCGGCAGCAAGACCGTCATCGTCAACAACAACAGCAATTGCGACCAGAGCGAGGAGTGGACCTACCGGCCTGGCTCGGGGCAGTTCGAGACGATGCTGCTGTTCCAGAACGGCGTGCTCAAGAGCATCCGCTACGGTAGCCGGATCCCATGACCTGAGAGGTCATCGACGCGAATCGCGTGCGACGCGACCATTCCTTCACCCCGCGATGTTGCGGGTCTGGACACCGAAAGGAATGGTCATCATGAACACCGCCGCACACGACGCCACCGCCATTGCCCAACGCTACATCGCCGTCTGGAACGAAACCGACGCGGCGCGCCGCGCGGCGCTCATCGAAGCCGGATGGACCACCGACGCGCACTACGTCGACCCGATCGCGCAGGCCAGCGGGCACGAGCAGATCAGCGCGCTGGTCGGCGCGGTGCACCAGCGCTATCCGGGCTTCCGCTTCAACCTGCTCGGCAAGGCCGACGCGCACGGCGACCACCTGCGCTTCTCGTGGACGCTGGGGCCGAGCGGTGCGGAAGACCTGATCCAGGGCACCGACTTCGCGCAGGTCGACTCGGGCAAGCTGCGTTCGGTGACGGGCTTCCTGGACAAGGTGCCGGTCGGCGCCTGAGCGAAGAAAACTGAACGAGAAATGAACGGCCTGGCCTTCAGCCGCGAGCTCAGTCCGGCGCGCCGGCAGGCCGTCCGCGCCACAGCTTGCGGTAGACCGTCGCCCGGCTGATGCCCAGGGCCCGCGCGGCCTCGGCCACGTTGCCGCGCGCATCGGCCACCGCCTTGCGGATCAGCGCGGTTTCCACGTCGCGCAGCCGCGGCCGGTTGTCGGAAACGTTTGCGGGCGCCGTGCTGCCGTTGCCGCCGCGCTGGGGCCGTACCTGCACCCGCAGGCCCGACCAGAGCGGCACCTCGAGCACGGCGTCGCCGCGGCGGGCCGCGTCGAACATCATGTGAAGCGGCAGCGCGAAGAGATCGTTGAAGTTCAGCGCATGCTCGCTGCGCGGCAACGGCTGGTGCAGCATCTGCCGCGCCGCCGCGTTGGCGCCCGTCACGTTGCCCACGGCGTCGATGCACAGCAGGCCCTCGGTGGCCTCGCTGCCGGAGTTGCCCGGCCAGGCCAGGCGCAGCAGCAGCTCGCAGGGCTCGCGCATCACCAGCATGTTCTCGATGCTGCGCGCGGAAAGGGTCGCCAGGTGGCGCAGCTCGGGCCGCTCGACCACCTGCACGCCGGTCAGGTCGAGCATGCCGATGCAGTCGCCTCGAGGACCGAAGAGCGGAGCGCCGGCACAGCTGTAGACGCTGGTGTCGTCGAAGAAATGCTCGCCGCGGTGCAGCCAGACCGATTCCTGCTCGGCCAGCGCGGTACCGATGGCGCTGGTGCCGATGGCGCGCTCCGACAGGTCGACGCCGATGCGCGCGAGGTCGCGCGCATAGCGGGTGGCGGCGTCGGTACCGTCGGGTAGCCTGCCCACGTCGACCACGATGCCGTCGGCATCGGTCAGCACGGCGAAGTAGCGGGTGTCGGCGATGGCTCGGGAGAGCTGGTCGATCACCGGTCGGGCCGCCGAGACCAGCGCCCGGTTGCGCTCGGCGATGTCGATGCTCGCCGACCGGCTCACCGGATCGAAGCTGACGCGCTGCCGCGGGCTGTGCCCGGCCTCGATGCAGCGCTGCCAGGAGCGGGTGATCCACGAATCGATGCAGTCGGCCCCGCGAGCCCGTACGGGCGACTCGCCTTCGATCAGTTCGCGGCGGGCTTGGGCGATGGCCAGGGAACGCTCAGGAGGCGGCGAAACGATTGATACAGACATCGTGGTTTTTCGCGCATGTATGCAGGCTTTTCCTGGCCCGCCGGATGGCAAGCTGTTTCATTTTGAGAATTTCGCGCGGTCTGTGCAAGTGTCAAGGGTTTTGCCTAGGATAGTGCGAAAGGTCGGCATCCAAGATGCTTTCGCTGAAACAGCCATCACCTTTTACGGAGACAGCCAAATGCAGGTCGCTTTCAAGGTCAACGGCCGTCAGGTCACGGTCGACGCTCCTCCCAACACCTTCCTGGTCCACGCTCTCCGAGAGCACCTCCACCTCACCGGAACCCACGTCGGCTGCGACACCGCCCAGTGCGGCGCCTGCACCGTCCACGTGAACGGCCGTGCAGTCAAGTCGTGCAACGTGCTGGTGGCCCAGGCGGCCGGCGCAGAAATCACCACCATCGAGGGCATCGCCGAGGCCGACGGCACCATGCACCCCATGCAGGCGGCCTTCAAGGAATGCCACGGCCTGCAGTGCGGTTTCTGCACGCCCGGCATGGTCATGAGCGCCATCGACCTGTGCACCCACCACCCCAAGTCGAGCGAGTCGGAAATCCGCGAGCTGCTCGACGGCAACCTGTGCCGCTGCACGGGCTACCAGAACATCGTGAAGGCAGTGAAGATGGGCGGCGAGGCGATGGCCTCGGGCACCCCCGTCAAGACAACCGCAATGGCTTGAAGGGAGTGACATCATGGGCGCTTCCGACTTCTCGAACCTGCCGCACATCGGCGAGGCTCTGCGGCGCAAGGAGGACTACCGCTTCCTGACCGGTGCCGGCAACTACACCGACGACATCACGCTGGCCAACCAGAGCCATGCGGTCTTCGTGCGCTCGCCGCACGCCCACGCCGCCATCAAGTCGGTCGACACGGCCGAGGCGCTGAAGATGCCCGGCGTGATCGGCATCTTCAGCGGCAAGGACATCGAGGGAAAGATGGGCGGGCTGCCCTGCGGCTGGCTCATCAACAACCCCGACGGCACCCCCATGAAGGAGCCGATGCACCCGATCCTGGCGATCAACAAGGTGCGCTACGTGGGCGACCACGTGGCCATGGTGGTGGCGGAGACCGTCGAGCAGGCGAAGAACGCGGCCGAGGCGGTGGTGGTCGACTACGAGGTGCTGCCCGCGCTCGTGAGCGTGGCCGACGCGGCGAAGAAGGCCGGCGGCGTCACCCTGCACGACGAGGCACCCGACAACCAGTGCTACAAGTGGGCGCTGGGCGACAAGGCCGCGGTCGACGCGGTGTTTGCCGGCGCGGCGCATGTGACCAAGCTCGACCTGGTCAACAACCGGCTGGTGCCCAACCCCATCGAGCCGCGCGTGGCCATCGGCAGCTACAGCCGGGCGAGCGACGACTACACGCTGTACGTGTCCAACCAGAACCCGCACGTCGAGCGCCTGCTCATGACGGCCTTCGTGCTGGGCCTGCCCGAGCACAAGGTGCGCGTGATCGCCCCCGACGTGGGCGGCGGCTTCGGCTCCAAGATCTTCTTGTATGCAGAGGACGTGTGCCTGACCTGGGCCGCCAGGCAGCTCAACCGCAACATCAAGTGGACGGCCGAGCGCTCGGAATGCTTCCTGTCCGACGCGCACGGCCGCGACCACGTGAGCCACGCCGAGATGGCGATGGACAAGGACGGCAAGTTCCTCGCGCTGCGCGTGCATACCGACGCCAACCTGGGCGCCTACCTGTCGACCTTCTCGACCGCGGTGCCCACCATCCTCTACGCCACGCTGCTGGCGGGCCAGTACACCACGCCGCAGATCTACGTCGAGGTGGATGCCTGGTTCACCAACACCGCCCCGGTCGATGCCTATCGCGGGGCAGGGCGGCCCGAGGCCACCTACCTGCTGGAGCGCCTGGTGTCGCGCTGCGCCTGGGAAATGAACCTGGGGCAGGACGAGATCCGCAAGCGCAACTTCATCAGCAGCTTCCCGTACCAGACGCCGGTGGCGCTGCAGTACGACACCGGCGACTTCCACGCCTGCATGGACAAGGCCCGGGTGCTGGCCGAGGTCGACGGCTACGCCGCGCGCAAGACGGCGAGCGAGGGCAAGGGCAAGCTGCGCGGCATCGGGTATTCGAGCTACATCGAGGCCTGCGGCATCGCGCCGTCGAACATCGCGGGTGCGCTCGGCGCACGCGCGGGCCTGTTCGAATGCGGCGAGATCCGCGTACACCCGACCGGCAGCGTGACGGTGTTCACCGGCTCGCACAGCCATGGCCAGGGCCATGAAACAACCTTCGCGCAGGTGGTGGCGGCGCGGCTGGGCATTCCGGTCGAGAACGTCGACGTGGTGCACGGCGACACCGGCCGCGTGCCCTTCGGCATGGGCACCTACGGCTCGCGCTCCATCTCGGTGGGCGGCGCGGCCATCATGAAGGCGCTCGACAAGATCGAGACCAAGGCCAAGAAGATCGCCGCGCACCTGATGGAGGCGAGCGACGCCGACATCGAGTTCGCCAACGGCGAGTTCACGGTCAAGGGCACCGACAAGAAGATCCCGTTCGGCCAGGTGGCGCTCACGGCCTACGTGCCGCACAACTACCCGCTCGACAAGCTCGAGCCGGGCCTGAACGAAACCGCCTTCTACGACCCGACCAACTTCACCTTCCCGGGCGGCACCTACATCTGCGAGGTCGAGGTCGACAAGCAGACCGGCGAGGTCAGGGTCGACCGCTTCACCGCGGTGGACGACTTCGGCACCATCATCAATCCGATGATCGTCGAGGGCCAGGTGCACGGCGGGCTGGTGCAGGGCATCGGGCAGGCGCTGCTCGAGAACTGCGTCTACGACAAGGAGACCGGCCAGCTGCTCACCGGCAGCTTCATGGACTACGCCATGCCGCGCGCGGGAGACTTCCCGCAGTTCAAGCTCGACACCGTGTGCACCCCGTGCACGCACAACCCGCTGGGCACCAAGGGCTGCGGCGAGGCGGGGGCCATCGGCTCGCCGCCGGCCGTGATCAATGCCGTGCTCGACGCGCTGGCGCCGCTGGGCGTCAAGGATTTCGACATGCCTGCCTCACCCAGCCGCGTCTGGGAAGCGATGCAGGCCGCAGCCGCCAACCCTTAAGTACAACAAAGAAGGAATCACGCCATGTACGCCTTCACACTCGAACGGCCCGCTTCCGTGGCCGACGCGGCCAAGCTCATCGGCGCCGGCGGAAAGCCGCTGGCCGGCGGACAGACCCTGCTGGCTTCCATGAAGCTGCGCCTCTCGGCCCCCGAACAGCTCGTGGACCTGAGCGGCATCAAGGAACTCACCGGCATCGCGAAGAACGGCAATGCCATCACCATCGGAGCCATGTCGCGCCACCTTGACGTGGCGAACAACGCCGACGTGAAAGCCTCCTATCCGGCGCTGGCCGACCTGGCCTCGCGCATCGGCGACCGGCAGGTGCGCGCGATGGGCACCATCGGCGGCTCGGTGGCCAACAACGACCCGGCCGCGTGCTACCCCAGCGCGGTGCTGGCCTCGGGCGCGACCATCGTCACCTCGAAGCGCGAGATCGCCGCCGACGACTTCTTCCTCGGCCTCTTCACCACGGCACTGGAAGACGACGAGCTGATCACCGCGATCCGCTTCCCTGTTCCGAAGCGCGCCGTCTACGAGAAGCTGCGCCAGAAGGCGTCGAATTTCCCGCTGGTCGGCGTGTTCCTCGCACAGTACGACAGCGGCGTGCGCGTGGCGATCACCGGCGCGGGCAACGGCGTGTTCCGCCATGCCGGGCTGGAAGACGCACTGAACAAGAGCTTCACCGCCGCGGCCGCCGCCGCCGTGAAGATCGACGCGAGCGACCTGAACAGCGACCTGCATGCGTCGGCCGCGTATCGGGCCAACCTGATCAGCGTGCTGACCCAACGCGCAGTCACCAAGGCCCTGGGCTGAAGAACCCCGGGGGCGCTCTGTTCGCTTGCTGGAAGACGCGACAGCCTCGCGTCTTCCGCTACGCTTCGCCATGATCTTCCCGAGCATCGATTCCCTCTCCGCCGGACTCGTGCAGGCCGGCTACTTCGCCGACCGGCGGCTGGCCACGGCCGTGTTCCTCGCGCTGAAGCTGCAGCGCCCGCTGCTGCTCGAAGGCGAGCCCGGCGTCGGCAAGACCGAGCTGGCGAAGGCGCTGTCGACGGCGCTGGGCCGCGAGTTGCTGCGCCTGCAGTGCTACGACGGCCTGGAGCAGCGCGAGGCGCTCTACGAATGGAACTACGCAGCGCAGCTACTGCACATGCGCGCCGCCGAGGCCACGGGCGCAGCGCGCGACGTGGAGGCCGAGGTCTACCAGCCGCACTACCTGATCCGCCGGCCGCTGCTGCAGGCGCTGCAGACGCCGCTGCCCGGTGCCGTGCTGCTGATCGACGAGGTGGACCGCGCCGACGAGCCCTTCGAGGCCTTCCTGCTCGAGTACCTGGGCGAATACCAGGTGAGCATTCCCGAACTGGGCACGGTGCGCGCGGTGGCGCCGCCCGTCACCATCCTCACGAGCAACCGCACGCGCGAGCTCAACGATGCGGTCAAGCGCCGCTGCCTCTATCACTGGCTCGACTACCCGGAGCGTGAACGCGAATTGGCCATCGTGCGCGCGCAGGTGCCCGAGGCCGGCGAGAAGCTGTCGGCCCAGGTGGCGGCCTTCGTCGCGCGGCTGCGCGAGGCGCCGTTCGCCAACGCCTTCCAGCGCGCGCCCGGCATTGCCGAGAGCGTCGAATGGGCGAGGGCGCTGATCGCGCTCGACACCGTCGAGCTCGACCCCGAAGTGGTGGTCGACACCGCAGGCATCCTGTTCAAGCAGCGCGACGACGTGGCCGCGCTGACGCAGGAGCTGGCGTCGGATCTGCTCAAGCCCGAGGCGTGAGCTGTCGATGGCCACCACCGGCGTGCAGCAACTCGGCGACGTCCGCAGCGGCAAGCTCGCGGGCAACATCGCCGCCTTCGGCCGGGCGCTGCGCCGCGCGGGCGTTCGCACCGACGCCATGCGCATCGCGCTGGCCGCCGAGGCCGCCACGCTGGTGGGCGTGGAAGACAGGCTCGACCTGAGCGCAGCCATGGAGGCGGTGATGGTCAGCCGCGAGCAGGACCGCATGGTGTTCCGCGAACTCTTCGATGCCTGGTTCCGCGACCCGGAGCTGGCCAACAAGCTGCTCGCCCAGATGCTGCCGAGCGCAGAAGGCAAGGCCGAGCCCTCGAAGCGCCGCCCGCGCGTGCGCGAGGCGCTCAGTGCGCCACGCACCCTCGCCAAGCCGGTGGAGCCGGCAAAGCCCGACCGCGAGATCGAGTTCGATGCCGCCATGACCTCGAGCGACAGGCAGCGCCTGCAGCATGCCGATTTCAATGCGCTCGGCGCCGCCGAATACCGGCTGGTGGAGCGGCTCGCGCGCGACATCCGCCTGCCCATTCCCGAGCTGCCGTCGCGCCGCCTGCGTGTGGCCGGCGACGCGGGCCGGCAGCATGCGCGCATGCACTGGCCGGGCGTGCTGCACGAGGCGGCGCGCACCGGCGGCGAGATCATGCGGCTGCCCCGGCTCGCCCGGCGCGATCAGCCGTTGCCGCTGCTGGTGCTGGTCGACGTCTCCGGCTCGATGGAGCGCTACGCGCGCCTGCTGCTGGCCTTTCTTCATGCCTCGACCCGGCGGGCCGGCCGGCGCGACGTGTTCGCCTTCGGCACCCGGCTGACCGACCTGACGCCTGCTTTCCGGCTGGCCGACACCGACGCGATGCTGGGCGCCGCCAGCCTCGCCATCGACGACTTCGCGGGCGGCACCCGGCTCGGCGCCTCGCTGGCCGAGTTGCGCCGCGCGCATGCCCGCCGCCTGACCGGCCGCCGCACGCTGGTGCTGGTGATCAGCGACGGCCTCGACACCGGCGAGCCCTCGCTGCTGGAGCAGGAGCTGCTGTGGCTCAAGCGCCATTCGCGCCGCCTGCTGTGGCTCAACCCGCTGCTGCGTTTCGAGGGCTACGCCCCTCTGGCGCGTGGGGCTGCCGTATTGCACCGGCAAGCGGACGCGATGCTGGCGGTTCACAATCTCAGCGCACTCGAACAGCTCGCAGCGAGCCTGGCCGCCCTGATGCGGTCCGGCCGCTAGCGGCGCACGGGAAGGAAGACAAAGGAAACCCACCATGGAAATGCTCGGAAACCGCCGCCTCGGCGTCACCCAACAACAGGCCTGGGAAGCGCTCAACGACCCGGAAACACTGAAGAAGTGCATTCCCGGTTGCGACAAGTTCGAGCTCACGGGCGACAACCAGTACAGCGTCGCGCTGGCGGTGAAGATCGGCCCGGTCTCGGCCAAGTTCAACGGCAAGGTGCTGCTGTCGGACATAGTGGCGCCCGATGGCTACAAGCTCACCTTCGAGGGGCAGGGCGGCGTGGCCGGGTTCGCCAAGGGCTCCTCGAGCGTCACGCTCAAGCCCGTGGCGGCTGAAGCGCCTGTTGCTGTTGCTGTTGCTGCATCGGCGGACGCTGGCATCGCGCACGAGGCGGATGCCGCCACACCGCCTGCCCCCACCGCTGGCTGCGAGCTCGACTACACCGTGCAGGCCCAGGTCGGCGGCAAGATCGCCCAGCTCGGCCAGCGCCTGATCGATGGCGCCGCCAAGTCCACCGCCGACGATTTCTTCAAGCGCTTCGAGGCCGAGATGCAGAGCCGCTACGGCCCGCCGCCCGCGCCCGCGGCGGAAGCCGCCGAGGCGCCTGCCGAGAAGGCCGGGATGATGTCGGGCCTCATGAAGAAGATCGGCCTCGGCAAGAAGGACGACAAGGACGCGCCCGCCGCACCGGGCGGCGACGCTGCCTGAAACTGCGGGGCTTGCCGTCATGGAAAACCTCGACGTCATGGTGCTTCGCACGCTGCGCGACTGGCGGCGTGCCGGCAAGCGCGCGCTGCTGGCGACGGTGGTGCGAACCTGGGGCTCGTCGCCCCGGCCGGTGGGCTCGATCATGGCCCTGGCCGAAGAAGGCGCGGTGGTCGGTTCGGTCTCGGGCGGCTGCATCGAGGACGACCTGATCGCGCGCTACAGCCACGCCCACGGAAAGGCCGAGAACGTGCCGCTGGGCGCGCCGCCCTCGCTCGTGAAGTACGGCATCACCGCCGACGAGGCGCACCGCTTCGGGCTGCCCTGCGGCGGCACGCTGGAGCTGCTGCTCGAGTACGCGCCCGATGCCGGCTCGCTCGAGCTGCTGGTGGCGCAGCTGGAGCAGGGCAGGCTCATGCAGCGCACGGTGACGCTCGCCACCGGCGCGGTGAGGCTTGCCGAGGCGACGGCGCCCGACGAGCTCACGGTGAACGACACCGAGCTGACCAACACCTTCGGCCCCGAGTACCGCATGCTGCTGATCGGCGCCGGCCAGCTCGCCGAGTACCTGGCCACCATGGCCAAGTTCAGCGGCTTCGCGGTCACGCTGTGCGACCCGCGCGCCGAGTACCGCACCGCGTGGTCGCTGCCCGGCGTGCAGATCACGACCGAGATGCCCGACGACGCGGTGACCGCCTTCAGGCCCGACCGCCGCAGCTGCGTGGTCGCTCTCACGCACGACCCCAAGCTCGACGACCTCGCGCTGCTCGAAGCGCTGCAGAGCGATGCCTTCTACGTCGGCGCCATCGGCTCGCGCCGCAATGCCGATGCGCGGCGCGACCGCATGATCGAGCACTTCGACCAGACCGAGGAATCGCTCGCGCGGCTGCGCGGGCCCATCGGCATCTACATCGGCAGCAAGACGCCGCCGGAGATCGCGGTGAGCGTGATGGCGGAGATTCTCGCGGTGAAGAACGCGGTGACGCTGCCGCGCGAGATGGAAGTGGCGCAGGCCAAGGAGCGGCTGCTGGCCGCGTGACCTCGCCGCAACCTTCTTTCGATCAGCCCTCGTAGGGCGGGATCGGCCCCTGGTCCGAAGGCGAGGGCGGCGGCACGTCGCCGTTCTTCTGGCGTTCGCGGAACAAGGCGGCGCGCATCAGGAAGATGGTGGTGACCGGCGTGGTGAGCGCCACGAAGAGCACGATCAGCACGCCGTGCAGCGAGAGGCTGTGGCCCTGCACCGAGAAATACACGATGGTGGCGACCGTCATCGACCACACGCCTCCGGTGGCGCCCAGCGTGGGTGCATGGATGCGGCGGAAGAAGGTCGGCAGCCGAACCAGGCCGAAGGAGCCGATGGCGGCGAAGGCCGCGCCCAGCACCGCGAAGACGGCGGTGACGATCTCGGCCCACAGCGGCAGCGGGCCCAAGATGAAATCGTTCATTCGATCACCTCCCCGCGCAGCAAGAACTTGGCCATCGCCGTCGAGCTCACGAAGCCGAACAGCGCGATCAGCATCGCGGCGGCGAAGTACACGTCGCTCGCGTAGACGATGCCCAGCACCAGCATCATCAGCATGCCGTTGATGTAGAGGCAGTCCAGCGCCATCACGCGGTCTTGCGCGGAAGGGCCGATCAGCAGGCGCGCCACGGCGCAGAGCATCGCCACAGCCAGCAGGAACAGCGCGAACTTGAGCGACCAGAAAAGGATGGGCGTCATGATTCGAAGATCTCCATCAGCGGACGTTCGTAGCGGCTCTTGATCTGTTCGATGAAGGCAGCCTCGTCCTCGAGGTCGAACACGTGGATCAGCAGGGTGCTGCGGTCGAAGGCCACCTCGCCCCAGGCGGTGCCGGGCGTGAGGCACATGATCATCGAGAGCACCGCGAGCCCGTTGGGATCGCGCATGTCGAGCGGGATGCGCAGGAAGCTCGCCTGGATGTGCTCGCTGCGGCGCGTGAGCAGCGCGCGCGACACCGCGAACACCGACACCGACATGTCGTAGAGCACGATGCAGCACAGCCGCAGCGCCACGCCGGGCCGGCGCATGCGCACCGTGGCGGGCCGCAGGCCCTTGGTCAGCAGCGGCACGGCAATGGCGAGCAGCGCTCCCGACAGCAGCGTGCTCGCCTCGAGCGACTGGTTGAGCAGCAGCCAGATGACGAGCAGCGCCAGCGAAAGCGGCGGGGAGGGAATCAGGCGTTTCATGGCGTGGCGCCCTTTCCTTCGGCCTTGGCAGACGGCGCCGGATTCGGAACCTGCCGCGCCTCCATCACTGCCGCGCGGTAGGCCGTTGGCGTGCGCAGGCCCTCGGCGGTAGCCATCGCGTGGCGCAGCACCGGCTCGGCCCAGACCGTGAGCGCGATGCAGGCGACGATGAGCCCGGCCACCGGCAGCACCTCGAGCGCCGGCAGCGAGGGCAGGTTGCCGTGCGGCTGGGTCCAGAAATGGCGGATGCCGGTGCGGCTCAGCGCGATCAATGCGAGGAAGCCGGAGGCGATCAGCAGCACCAGGAAAGTCCAGCCGGTCGCGCCGATCGCGCCGCTGCCGCCCATGAGCCCCGAAAGCATCGCGAACTTGCCGACGAAGCCCGACAGCGGCGGCAGGCCGGTCAGAAGCAGCGTGCAGATCATGAAGCTCAGGCCGAGGAAGGCGACGCCGGCCGGAATCGCCCGGCCGTAGAGCGCCTGCGCGTCGTCGTCGAGGTTCACGTCGCTCAGCGCGCTCAGGTCCTCGGCCAGGAAGGGCGCGGTGCCCGCGGCCTCGTGCGGCGCCACGCTCATGCCGGCATTGCGCCAGCGTTCGATCATGTCGATCAGCAGGAAGAAGGCACTCACCGCGAGGGTGGAGCTCAGCATGTAGAAGAGCGCGCCGGCCCACACGGCCGGCTGCCCCAGCCCCACCGCGGCGAGCAGCGTGCCGGCCGACATCAGCACGCTGAAGCCCGCAAGGTTCGACAGCCGCTGCGTGCCGAGGATGCCGAAGGCCGCCACGAACAGCGTGGCGATGCCCGCGCCCACCAGCACCGGCTGGCCGAAGGCGGCCGACGCGCCGGTGTCGGGCGCGAAGAGCACAGTCCACAGCCGCAGCACGGTGTAGATGCCCAATTTGGTGAGCAGCGCGAACACCGCGCCCACTGGCGAGACCGCGGAGCTGTAGGCCGGCACCAGCCAGAAATTGAGTGGCCACGCGCCGGCCTTGGCGAAGAATGCGGTGAAGAGGATCGCCGTGGCCGCGTGCACCAGGCCGCGGTCGCCCGGCGCGAGCTCGGCGATGCGCATGCCCAGGTCGGCCATGTTGAGCGTGCCGGTCACGCCGTAGAGGATGGCCGCGCCGATCAGGAACAGCGAGGACGCAGCAAGATTGATCGCGATGTAGTGCAGCCCAGCCTGCACGCGCAGCCGGCCCGAGCCGTGCAGCAGCAGGCCGTAGGAGGCCGCGAGCATCACCTCGAAGAACACGAACAGGTTGAACAGGTCGCCCGTGAGGAAGGCGCCGTTCAGGCCCATGAGCTGCAGTTGCAGCAGCGGGTGGAAGTGCACGCCCGCGCGGTCCCAGCGCGAGGTGGAATAGATGGACGCGGCGAAGGCGATCACGCCGGTGAGCGCCACCATCATGGTCGAGAGCCGGTCCGCCACCAGCACGATGCCGAAGGGTGCGCGCCAGTTGCCCGGCAGGTAGACACCGATGGAGCCCGGCCCGCCGCCGGTATCGGGTGCGTTCACCCAGCGCAGCAGCGCGAGCGCGGCCAGCAGGCCGACAAGGCCCGAGACCACGCTCAGGGCCGACTTGGTGCGCCGGCGGTTCTCGCCCAGCAGCAGCATGAGCGCGGCCGTGAGCATGGGCACGAGGATCGGCACCGCCACCAGGTGCGGCATGCTGAACTCGAGCAGCCGGTCGAGCAGATGGAAGAGTTCCGTCACTCCGCCTCCTGCCGTTCTTCACCGTCCACGTGGTCGGTGCCGGTGATGCCGCGCGAGGCGAGCATCACGACGAGGAAGAGTGCCGTCATCGCGAAGCCGATCACGATGGCGGTGAGCACCAGCGCCTGCGGCATCGGGTCGGCCGTGTTGGCCAGCGTGGCGGTGAGGCCCTTGATGAGCACCGGCTCGCTGTCGACCTTGAGCCGCCCCATGCTGAAGATGAAGAGATTGACCGCGTACGAGATCAGCGTCAGGCCCATGATGACCTGGAAGGTGCGCGGGCGCAGCAGCATGTAGACGCCCGAGCCGGTGAGCACGCCGATGGCGAGTGCGAGCACGATTTCCATCAGCTGGCTCCTCCCTCGGCGGTAGCGGCGGCAGCCTCGGCTTCTTTTTCGGTTTGCTCGTCGGCCCAGCGGTGGCTTCGTATCGACTGGTGGGCCAGCGCGGTCAGGATCAGCATGGTGGCGCCGAGCACCAGCGCGAACACGCCGATGTCGAAGAAGAGGGCGCTGGGCACGTGCACTTCGCCCAGCAGCGGCAGGTGCAGGTGCGCGGTGTGCGTGGTGAGGAACGGGTAGCCGAAGAACACGGCACCGCCGCCGGTGGCCAGCGCCAGCAGCAGGCCGATGGCGATCCAGCGGCGCGGGTAGATGCGCAGGTGCTCTTCCACCCATTCGGTGCCCGACACGATGAACTGCAGCACCAGCGCGACCGACATCACCAGGCCCGCGACGAAGCCGCCGCCCGGCGCGTTGTGGCCGCGCATGAAGAAGTAGACCGACACCAGCACCGAGACGGGCAGCAGCAGCCGCACCAGCACGGCCGGCACCATCAGGTAGCCCACGGCGGTGTCCTTGGCGCGGCGCGGGTTCAGCAGGTCGCTGCTGCCGTCGTCGGCCTGCAGCCGCTGCTGGATCGGCAGCGCCATCGATTCGATGGCGGGGCGGAAGCGCCGCAGCAGCGCATACACGGTGAGCGCCACGATGCCCAGCACGGTGATCTCGCCGAAGGTGTCGAAGCCGCGGAAGTCGACCAGCATCACGTTGACCACGTTGGTGCCGCCGCCCTCGGTGAGCGCGCGCTCGAGGAAGAAGGGCGAGATGCTCTGCGGGAAGGTGCGCGTCATCATGGCCCAGGCCAGCGCGGCCATGCCGCTGCCCGCGATGGCGGCGATCAGCAGGTCGCGGCCGCGGCGGCCCCAGGGCTTGAGCCGTGCGCGCGCGGGCTGCACCACGTCCTTGCTGCGCATCGGCAGCCAGCGCAGGCCCAGCAGGATCAGCACGGTGGTGACGGCCTCGACCACCAGTTGCGTCAGCGCGAGGTCGGGGGCCGAGAACCAGATGTAGGTGACGCACGAGACCAGGCCCGCGCCCGCAGCCAGCATCAGCGCCGCCAGCCGGTGGAACTTGGCCTGCCACGCGGCAGCCACCGCGCAGGTGCCGCCGATGAGCCAGGTCATGGCGAACATCGGCGAGAAGGGCAGCAGCTCGCGCGTGCCGGGCGCGGCGGGCGTGAGCCACAGCGAAGCGCTTGCGCCCGCGACGGCCACCACCACCAGCAGCAGCAACTGCCACTGCATGCGCTTCGTGCCGAAGAGGCGGCGGCTGCGGCGGCCGGCTTCGCTCAGCAGCGCGATGAGGTGCTCGAAGATGACCTGGCCGTCGAAGCGGTGCAGCAGCGGCGTGTTCTCGAGGCCGCCGCGCGCGCGCTGGCGGCGCTGCAGCAGGTACAGCGCGGCGCCGCCCGCCAGCGCCACGAAGCTCATCAGCAGCGGCAGGTTGAAGCCGTGCCACACGGCCAGGCTGTATTCGGGCAGCGTGCCGCCGACGACAGGCGTGGCGGCCGCCGCGAGCATCGGCCCGACGGACCACGCCGGCGCCACCCCCACTACCAGGCACACCAGCACCAGAAGCTCGACCGGCACGCGCATCCAGTGCGGAGGCTCGTGCGGATGCTTGGGCACCTCGTCGCCGCAGGGCGGGCCGAAGAACACGTCGAACACGAAGCGCGCCGAGTAGGCCACGCTGAAGATGCCGGCGAGCGTGGCGATCAGCGGCAGGCTGGAGTCGACCCACGGCGTGGCCTGGATGAACACCGTCTCGGCGAAGAACATTTCCTTCGAGAGAAAGCCGTTGAGCAGCGGCACGCCGGCCATAGAGGCGCTGGCGATGATGGCCAGCGTGCCGGTGATGGGCATGAGCCGCATCAGGCCGCTGAGCTTGCGGATGTCGCGCGTGCCGGTCTCGTGGTCGATGATGCCGGCCGCCATGAAGAGCGACGCCTTGAAGGTGGCGTGATTCATCACGTGGAAGACCGCCGCCACCGCCGCGAGCGGGCTGTTCAGGCCCAGCAGCAGCGTGATGAGTCCGAGGTGCGAGATGGTGGAGTAGGCCAGCAGCGCCTTCAGGTCGCGCTGGAACATCGCGATGAAGCCGCCGAGCAGCAGCGTGATGGCACCGGCGCCGCCCACCATCCAGAACCACTGCTCGGTGCCCGAGAGCACGGGCCACAGCCGCGCCATCAGGAACACGCCCAGCTTCACCATGGTGGCCGAGTGCAGGTAGGCCGACACCGGCGTGGGCGCGGCCATGGCGCGCGGCAGCCAGAAATGGAACGGGAACTGCGCGCTCTTGGTGAAGGCGCCGAGCAATATCAGCGTGAGCGCGGCCGGGTAGAGCTCGTGTGCGCGGATGAGATCGCCCGAGGCCAGCACCTTGTCGAGCTCGTAGCTGCCGGTGATGCGGCCCAGCACCAGCACGCCGGCCAGCAGGCACAGCCCGCCCGCGCCGGTGACGGTGAGCGCCATGCGCGCGCCGCGCCGTGCGTCGCGGCGATGGTGCCAGTAGCCGATCAGCAGGAACGAGAACAGGCTGGTGAGCTCCCAGAACAGCACCATCTGGATGAGGTTGCCCGAGAGCACCACGCCCATCATCGCGCCCATGAACGCGAGGAAGAAGGAGAAGAAGCGCGGCACCGGGTCGGAGGCCGACATGTAGTAGCGCGCATACAGCACCACCAGCGCGCCGATGCCCAGTACCAGCATGCAGAACAGCCATGCGAAGCCGTCCATGCGGAACACGAGATTGAGGCCCAGGGCCGGCAGCCATTCGATCTGCTGCCGCAGCACTCCGCCGTTGGCGATCTGCGGGAAGAACCATGCGGCCTGGATGGCGCAGCCCAGCGCGACCAGCCCTGCGAGGGTTGACTCCCTGTTGCGCGCGTTGGACGGCATCAACGCGGCCAGCACGCTGGCGATGAAGGGGAGTGCGACGAGAAAGACCAGGGGCATTGGGGTCGATTCTATCGGCCGACCCTATGGAAAGCCTTATCTATAACCGCAAGACATAAGGCAGTTTTTCACCTGGTTTTCATGCGATTCAGGAGGAGAACGCCTGAACCGTGCGCAGCCCGAGCCACGTCATGCACAGCGAGCCGCCCAGGTGCAGCGCGATGGTGCCCATTGCGAGTCCGACGCGGCCGCCGGTCAGCATGCCCACGACTTCCGCCGAGAAGCTCGAGAAGGTGGTGAGCGTGCCGAGGAAGCCGGTGATCACCATCAGCCGCCATGCGGGGTTGATGTCGGGCAGGCCGCTGAACACGCCGATGGCCACGCCGATGAGATAGCCGCCGATCAGGTTCACGGCCAGCGTGCCCCAGGGCAGGATGCCGCCGGGGTTGAGCCAGAGGGCGAAGCCCCAGCGCATGAGGGCGCCGACGCATGCGGCGAGACAGATGACGATGACGTTCAGCAGCATGGCCGCGATTATCCGCAAGCCGCGCGGCGGCCCGGCCGGGCTACTTCTCGCGGCCCATCACGACGTCCGGCAGGATCGTCACGATGCTCGGGAACAGCGTGATCAGCACGATGCACAGCACCAGGCAGAAGAAGAACGGGATCGCCGCCTTCGCGATCACGTTGCTGTCCTTGCCCGTCATGTTCTGCAGCACGAAGAGGTTGAAGCCCACCGGCGGCGTGACCTCGGCGATCTCGACCAGCAGCACGATGAAGATGCCGAACCAGATCAGGTCGAAGCCCGCCTTCTGGATCATGGGCAGCACCACCGCGCTGGTGAGCACGATCATCGAGATGCCGTCGAGCGCGGTGCCCAGCACCAGGTACACCAGCACCAGCGCGCCGATCAGCGCGTAGGGCGACAGGTGCATGCTGTCGACCCATTCCGCCAGCTCGCGCGGGATGCCGGTGAAGGCCATGGTCTTGGTGAGGAAGGCGGCGCCGGCCAGGATGAACATGATCATGCAGCTGGTGCGCGTGGCGCCCATGATGCCGTCCTTGAAGTTCTTCCAGGTGAGGCTGCGGCCCCAGGCCGCGATGGCCAGCGAGCCCAGCACGCCGAAAGCCGCGCACTCGGTGGCGGTGGCCCAGCCGGCCACCAGCACCCAGACGATGAAGACGATCAGCAGCGCGCAGGGAATGAGGTTGCCCGACAGCCGGATCTTCTCCATGAAGGTCGTCGGCGGATCCGCAGGCGGCACCTGGCCCGGGTTGCGCAGGCTCCACCAGCCGATGTAGCCCGAGAACAGCACCATCAGCAGCAGTCCCGGCAGGAAGCCGGCCAGGAAGATGCGGATGATCGAGGCATCGGCCGCCACCGCGTACACCACCATGGTGATCGACGGCGGGATCAGGATGCCCAGCGTGCCGGCGGTGGCCAGCGAGCCGATGGCCAGCTTCTCGTTGTAGCCGCGGCGCTTGAGCTCGGGCAGCGCCACCTTGGCGATGGTCGCGCAGGTGGCGGCCGACGAGCCCGAGACCGAGCCGAACACGCCGCAGCCGAGGATGGTGGTGTGCATCAGCCGGCCGGGCACGCGGTTGAGCCAGGGGCGCAGGCCCTCGAACATCTCCTCGCTGAGCTTGGTACGGAACAGGATCTCGCCCATCCATATGAAGAGCGGCAGCGCCGCCAGCTCCCAGCTTGCATTGCTCTCCCAGAAGGCCGAGAACAGGTTCTTGCCCGGCAGCGTGTTGGTGAAGAAGGCCTGGCCGACCCAGCCGACGATGGCCAGTGTCATCGCGATCCATACGCCGCCCGCCAGGAGCAGCAGCATGATCGCGAGCAGCAGCGCGCCCATCCAGAGGTTTTCGAACATCGGGTGTCTTTGCTGTTGTTGTCGTTGTGTCGTGTGCGCTCAGACGTCGGAGGAGAAGTCGCCCGCCGCGTGGCGCTCCTCGATGGCGCGCTGGTAGCTGGGCTTCTCGCCGCGCACCACGCCGACCAGCTCGTCGATCATGGCGATCAGCAGCAGCCAGCAGCCGATCACGAAGGTCGATTGCGGAATCCAGATCGGAATGACGACCAGGCCTGTCGCCATCTCGGCGAACTCGTAGCTTTCATAAGTGAAGCTGGTGGCCCAGTAGGTGAGGTAAGCCACCGACACCGCGGCGATCAGCAGGCAGGTCACGTCGAGCGCGCGGCGCACCTTGGGCGACACCGCTTCCAGCAGCAGCGTCACGCGCACGAAGTCGCCGTGGCGGAACGCATGCGCCATCGCGAAGAACGCGGCGGCGGCGCACAGCCAGGCCACCACGTCGTTGAGGCCGCTCACATGCCAGTTCATCTGCCGGCCCACGCCGGCCAGGATCATCAGCACGAAGATCAGGAACACGCAGAGCGCGCCCAGCGCGCCTGCACCGTCGTACAGGCGGTCGAGGAATCGGCGCATGGCTCAGGTCTCCCGCCGGGCCGCCCCAAGGGAGGCCTGCGCCCCCTCGGGGGGCAGCGATACGCGAAGCGATGAGCGTGGGGGAGTCATCATTTCTTCTTGTAGGTGTCGACGATGGCGGCGCCATCGGCACCGGCCACCTTCAGCCAGTCGGCCTGCATGATCCCGCCGACCTGGCGCATGTCGGCGTCGAGCTTGGGCGAGGGCTTGTGGATCTTCATGCCGCGCTCGGCGAGCAGGCGCTTGTATTCCTCGTTCTTCTCCTGGGCCACCTTCCAGCCGCGTGCCTCGGCATCGGCTGCGGCCTTGGTGACGGCGGCCTTGGTGGTCGCGTCGAGCGCGTCGAAGGCCTTGGCATTCACGAGGATCGCGTTCTTGGGGATCCAGGCCTGCGTGTCGTAGAAGTTCTTGATGTGCTCGTAGGTCTTGGTGTCGTAGCCGGTGGAGCCGGAGCTCATGTAGCTCTCGATCACGCCCGTGGCCATGGCCGCGCTGAGTTCGGCCTGCTGGATCTGCACCGGCTGCGCGCCGATGAGTTCGGCGATCTTGGCTGTGGCCGGGCTGTAGGCACGCCACTTGATGCCGCGCAGATCGGCCACCGAGCCGATTTCCTTTTTGGTGTAGATGCCCTGCGGCGCCCACGGCACCACGAAGAGCACCTTGATGCCCTGGGCCGCGAGCAGCTTCTCCATGGCGGGCTTCGATGCGTCGTAGAGCTTCCTGGCGTCGGGGTAGGTGGTGGCGAGGAAGGGAACGCCGTCGAGCGCGTAGATCGGGTTCTCGTTGGCGAAGTTGGCCAGCAGGATCTCGCCGGCCTGCGCCTGGCCGCTCTGCACCGCGCGCTTGATCTCGGGCGCCTTGAACAGCGAAGCGTTGGCATGCACCGTGATCTTCACCTTGCCGCCCGTGGCCGCGTCGACGTCCTTCGCGAACTGCGTGATGTTTTCCGTGTGGTAGTTGGTTGCCGGGTAGGCGGTGGGGAGGTCCCACTTGGTCTGGGCGAAGGCCGCGGCGCCGAGGGTGAGGCCCGCGAGGGCAATGCCGAACTTGTGATTCATTGACTCGCTCCGGAATGTAGTGAAAGCAAAACGAAAGGAAGCTTACGTGCAAATTCCGGGCCACTTCCTGAGGCTTTTCCCTGCCATCGCGTGCATGCTCGCGCGCATGAAAAAGCCGCCCGAAGGCGGCTTTGCATATTTCTACCTAAGCGGAATCAGGGCTTGGCGGCCTTCGCTTCCTTCGTTCCCTTCTCTCCCTTCGATGGGGCGGGCGCCGCGTCGCCGAAGCTCTTGCCGTTGACGGTCAGGCCTTCTGCCGAGAGCTTGGCCGCCTTCTTCTCCTTCACGCCCTTCACGCGCTGCATGAAGTCGGGCCAGTCCTTGAACTCGCCCGTCTTGCGTGCATCGAGGATGCGCTTGGACATCGACGGGCCGACGCCCTTGATGCCGTCGAGATCGGCTTCCGTGCCCTTGTTGACGTCGACGGCGGCGAACGATGCGACCGCGAACAGCATGGCCGTGGTAGCCAGGATCTTCTTGAACATGGTAATTAAAACTCCCTGAATCTTGTTGATGAGTGACAGCCGACGGAAATGTCGGCCCGCGCTCAACGAGACACGAAAGCAGGGCGTTGACGCATGAAGGCCGTGCCGGCCTCCACGTGACCATTGTTCAGAAAAGTGATCAGAGTTCTTCGACGCGGCGCGGCGGATAGCTGTCCCAGGCCTGGCAGCCGGGGCAGTGCCAGAAGTACTGGTGTGCCTCGAAACCGCAGGCCGCGCAGCGGTAGCGCATGAGCGGACGCGTGGCCTGGTCGAGCGCGCGCTGCACCTGCGGATGGAACTGCTCGTGCTCGAACTTTTCGCCCGCGAGCCAGCGCGACGCGGCGACCAGCGAGGGCTGCTGCGCGAGATGTGCAATGTAGCCGTCGCGCGGCGTGGGGTTCGGTTCTTCCGTGGTCGCGGACGGCTTGCCGCCGAGCGCCATCAGCGCCTCGAGCACGTCGATGGAAGGCGACTCGACATAGCGCCGCTGCAGCAGTTCGAGCGCATCGGCCTCGCGATGCGCGGCCACGGCGGCCTGCTGCAGCGTGGCGGCATAGAGCGGCAGCGCCAGCGGCGCGGTGTCGCTCAGGGCCACGAGCGTGTCGAAGGCCGCGTTCGCGTCGCCCTTGCGCATCTGCAGGCTGGCGGTGTCGATGGCCGGGCGTGGAGCTTGGGGCGCCAGCTCGACGGCCTGCGCCAGCAGCTTTTCGGCGCCGGGCAGGTCGCCTGCGGCGACGCGTTCCGTCGCCTGCTCGCAGAGGTGGTGCGCGCGGCGCGTGCTGTAGCTGGCCTGGTCGGACTCGTCGAGCTTCTGCGCCACGTCGGCGGCCTGCGCCCATTCGCGCGAGCGCTCGTAGATGGCGAGCAGCGCGAGCCGTGCCTCGTTCTCGTAGCGCGTGCCTTCGAGCTTCTGCAGCGCGGCCTCGGCGCGGTCGAGCAGGCCGGCGCGAAGGAAGTCTTGCGCGAGTGCGTGCTGCGCGCGCTCGCGGTCGCTGCGGCTCAGGTCGCCACGTCCCAACAGGTGCTCGTGCACGCGCACGGCGCGCTGGTACTCGCCGCGGCGGCGGAACAGGTTGCCGAGCGCGAAGTGCAGTTCCTGCGTGTCGGGGTCGTTCTGCACGGCCTCGATGAAGGCGTCGATGGCCTGGTCCTGCTGTTCGTTGAGCAGGAAGTTGAGACCGCGGAAGTAGGCCTTGGGCGCCTGCCGGTTCTCCAGCTTGAGCTGGCGGATGTCGAAGCGCGATGCGAGCCAGCCCAGCACGAAGGCGACGGGCAGGCTGATCAGCAGCCAGCTGGGATCAAAGTCCATGTTGACGTACGGCGGGGAGATCGGTGGCGGAGATGGTCGGTGCTGCCGGGGTTGCGGCTGCCGCGGTGGCCGCCGGTGCGGGCGGCTGGGCTTCGGTGCTGGCCGGTGCCTGCGCTGCCGCGGCGCGATGCTTCCACCAGCCCGGCAGCATGCCCAGCGCTCCCACCACGAGCCCGCCCGCAAAGGCCGCGAGCACCACGAGCACCAGTGGCGCGCGCCAGTAGGTGCCGAAGAAGAAGTAGACGGTCGCGTCGTGCTGGTTGTTCAGCGCGAAGGCGAAGAGCGTAAAAAAAATGGCTGCCTTGAGCAGCCACAGGAGGTATTTCATGCACGTTCCCGTTGGCGGTGAATTATTGCTCGCCCCCAGGCTGCGCGCACTTCGTGTCGCTTCGCCAACCCCCTACCGGGGGCGTGCCGGCCGCTTCGGGCGGCCGCGCGCAGCGGCCCCCTGAAAGGAGCTGTGCGATTGTCACTTGAGTTTGCTCTTGGCGTCCTTGGCGTCGAGCTCGACAGTCTTTGCGTCGACGGCTTCGCGCAGTGCCTTGCCAGGCTTGAAGTGCGGCACCCGCTTCTCGGGGATCTGCACGCTCTCGCCCGAGCGCGGGTTGCGGCCGATGCGCGGCGGGCGTCGGTTGACCGAGAAGCTGCCGAAGCCGCGGATCTCGATGCGGTGCCCGCGTACCAGCGCGTCGCTCATCGCGTCGAGGATGGTCTTGACGGCGTATTCGGCATCGCGGTGCGTGAGCTGTGCAAAGCGGGCTGCGAGTTCTTCGACGAGGTCCGAGCGTGTCATAGGCCAAACATAAACGAAAAACGTGGACGAAAAAAAAGACAGAGCGGCCCCAGGGCCTGCTCTGTCTTCCGGCTCAGCTTACTTGCTGTCGTTGTTGTCCAGCTTGGCGCGCAGCAGGGCGCCCAGGCTGGTCGTGCCCGCGTTCTCGCGTGCCGACTGCTGGCTCAGGCTGGCCATGGCGCCTTGCTCGTCGACCATGTCCTTCTGCTTGATCGACAGCTGGATGTTGCGGGTCTTGCGATCCACGTTCACGACGATGGCCGTGACTTCGTCGCCTTCCTTCAGCACGTTGCGGGCATCTTCGACGCGGTCGCGCGAGATTTCCGAAGCACGCAGGTAGCCGACGATGTCCTCACCCAGGTCGATCTCGGCGCCGCGGGCGTCGACCGTCTTGACCTTGCCGGTCACGATCTGGCCCTTGTCGTTCACCGTGGTGAACGTGGTGAACGGGTC
The DNA here is from genome assembly GCF_003965815.1 of Variovorax gossypii. GTDB lineage: Bacteria > Pseudomonadota > Gammaproteobacteria > Burkholderiales > Burkholderiaceae_C > Variovorax > Variovorax gossypii. The sequence continues at coordinate 1,396,881 of NZ_RXOE01000002.1, forward strand.
GCTGTCGAGCTGCTTGATGCCCAGCGAGATGCGCTCGCGGTCGACGTCGACTGCCAGCACGATCGCTTCGACTTCCTGGCCCTTCTTGTAGTTGCGAACGGCGGTTTCGCCGGCTTCGTTCCACGAGAGGTCGGACAGGTGAACCAGGCCGTCGATGCCGGCAGCCAGACCCACGAACACGCCGAAGTCGGTGATCGACTTGATCGGGCCCTTGACGCGGTCGCCGCGCTTGGTGTTCTGAGCGAACTCTTGCCACGGGTTGGCCTTGCACTGCTTCATGCCCAGGCTGATGCGGCGCTTGTCTTCGTCGATTTCCAGGACCATGACTTCGACTTCGTCGCCCAGCGAGACGATCTTGTTCGGAGCGATGTTCTTGTTGGTCCAGTCCATTTCGGAGACGTGCACCAGGCCTTCGATGCCGGGCTCGAGCTCGACGAACGCGCCGTAGTCGGCGATGTTCGTGACCTTGCCGAACAGGCGGGTGCCTTGCGGGTAGCGGCGCGAAACGCCCATCCACGGGTCGTCGCCCATCTGCTTCAGACCCAGCGACACGCGGTTCTTCTCGGTGTCGAACTTGAGGATCTTGGCGGTGATTTCCTGGCCGGCCTGAACGACTTCGCTCGGGTGGCGCACGCGACGCCATGCCATGTCGGTGATGTGCAGCAGGCCGTCGATGCCGCCGAGGTCCACGAACGCACCGTATTCGGTGATGTTCTTGACCACGCCGCGCACGACTGCGCCTTCCTTCAGCGTTTCCATCAGCTTGGCGCGTTCTTCGCCCATGCTGGCCTCGACCACGGCGCGGCGCGACAGCACGACGTTGTTGCGCTTGCGGTCCAGCTTGATGACCTTGAATTCGAGGGTCTTGTTCTCGTAGGGGGTCAGGTCCTTGATCGGACGCGTGTCGATCAGCGAGCCCGGCAGGAACGCGCGGATGCCGTTGACCAGGACGGTCAGGCCGCCCTTGACCTTGCCGCTGGTGGTGCCGGTGACGAAGTCGCCCGATTCCAGCGCCTTCTCGAGGGCGAGCCACGAAGCCAGACGCTTGGCGGTGTCGCGCGAGAGGATGGTGTCGCCGTAGCCGTTTTCAACGCTGCCGATGGCAACGGAAACGAAGTCGCCGGCCTGCACTTCGAGTTCGCCCTTGTCGTTCTTGAACTCTTCGATCGGCACGTACGCTTCGGACTTCAGACCGGCGTTGACGACGACGTGGTTGTGTTCCACACGCACGACTTCGGCGGTGATGACCTCGCCCGTGCGCATTTCGGAACGCTTCAGGGACTCTTCGAACAGATCGGCAAAAGATTCAGACATTTATGTTTCCTTCCGTCAGGCAGGGTTGGCAGGCGCTCTTGCGAAATTGCGTGCGGCTGCTGTGGGTCTGTAGACGGCGGTTTTGTGGGCGTGAGCCCGGTTGGTTGAACAACCAGCAGGCCGGTGCGCTGTCGCGCGGAAGGAGCCTGCTGGAGCGGTATGCGCCTCTGGATATTCCGTCTGGCGCCAGCTTTTCAAGCGGACTTGAAAGGCTGTCACTTCAAACCGCTCAAGCGGGCTTGAACGGCTGAATTTCCTGCCACCAGTCCAACACCGTATCGATCGATTGCTCGATGGACAACTGGGAGTTGTCGAGATGGCGGGCGTCCTGCGCCGGCTTCAGGGGGGCGACGCTGCGGGAAGAATCCCTGGCGTCGCGTGCCTCCAAGTCGGAGCGAAGACTGTCGAGTGTAGTCGAAATTCCCTTTGAAATCAACTGCTTATGCCGCCGTTCGGCACGCTGGGCGGCGCTGGCGGTGAGGAAGACCTTGAGCGTGGCGTCGGGGAATATCACGGTGCCCATGTCGCGGCCGTCGGCCACCAGGCCCGGCAGCTGGCGAAAACGCTGCTGCAGGGTCAGCAGCGCCTCGCGCACGGCCGGCAGCGTGGATACGCGGGAGGCGTCCATGCCGGCAGCCTCGGTGCGAATCTCGTCGCTGACGTCTTCCCCGTCCAGCAGCACCTTGCCCTCGGTGAACTGCAGGGGCAGGGCGGCGGCGAGGGCGGCTATCTGAGCCTCGTGCTGCGAATCGGCGCTCAGGCCGGCGCGGCGCATGGCCAGGCCGGTCACGCGGTAGAGCGAGCCCGAATCGAGGTAGTGGTAGCCCAGCAGGCGCGCCACTTCGGCCGCCAGCGTGCCCTTGCCCGAGGCGGTCGGGCCGTCTATGCAGATCACCGGCACCTCGGCGGTCTCGGCCACCGAGAAGAGCGTCTCGAAATAGTCGGGGAAGGTCTTGGCGACGCAGTGCGGATCGAGGATGCGCACCGGTACGCCGGCCGGGTTGAACGCCGCCAGCGAGAAGCACATGGCCACGCGGTGGTCGTCATAGGTGCGGATGCTCGCGGCGCGCCAGCCGGCCTGCGCCAGCGGATGCACCCGGATGAAATCGGGCCCGGCCTCGACCGTGGCGCCGAGCTTCTGCAGCTCGTTGGCCATGGCGTCGATGCGGTCGGTTTCCTTCACGCGCCAGCTCGCGATGTTGCGCAGCGTGGTGGGGCCGTCGGCGTACAGCGCCATCACGGCCAGCGTCATCGCGGCGTCCGGAATGTGGTTCGCGTCGAGGTCGATGGCCTTGAGCGGCCAGGCGCCGCGGCGGATCTCGAGCCAGTTCGGCCCGCTGTCGACCATCGCGCCCATCTGGCGGGCGGCATCGATGAAGCGGATGTCGCCCTGGATCGAGTCCGCGCCCACGCCCTCGATGCGGATGCCGTCCTTGCCGGAAATGCCCGTGGCGATGGCGCCGAGCGCGATGAAATAGCTGGCGGACGAGGCGTCGGCCTCGACGTGGATGTCGCCGGGCGAGCTGTAGCGGCTGCCGGCGGGGATGGTGAAGCGCTCCCAGCCTTCGCGCTGCACCTGGATGCCGAATCGCGCCAGCAGGTTCAGCGTGATCTCGATGTACGGCTTGGAGATCAGCTCGCCGACCACCTCGATCACGATGTCACCGGCCGCCGCGATCGGCAGCGCCAGCAGCAGCGCGGTGAGGAACTGGCTCGACACGTCGCCGCGCACGCGGATCGGGGCGTCGAGCGCCAGTTCGCCATGCGGCACCGGGCGGATGCGCAGCGGCGGGTAGCCGGGGTTGCCGAGGTAGTCGATGCGGCAGCCGAGCTGCGTCAGCGCGTCGACGAGGTCGCCGATGGGGCGCTCGTGCATGCGCGGCACGCCACTGAGCTCGAATTCGCCGCCCAGCAGCGACAGCGCCGCGGTGAGCGGGCGCATGGCCGTGCCGGCATTGCCGAGGAAGAGGGGGAGCAGCGCCTTATTGGGCTTCAACTGCCCGCCGAGGCCGGTGATGCGCAGCGTGCTGCCGTCGGGATCGACGCCGCAGCCCAGGGCGCGCAGCGCGTCGAGCATCACGCGTGTGTCGTCGGAGTCGAGCAGGTCGTGGATGGTCGTGGTGCCGCTGGCGAGCGCCGCCAGCAGGAGCACGCGGTTCGAGATGCTCTTGGAACCCGGCAGCCGTACCGTGCCGGCCGCGCCCGTCAGGGGCGGGAGGTCGAGGAAGGTCGTCGAGAACATCTCAGTTGTCCTGCTGCTGCGACGCGGTGTCGGCGGCCGGCTTCCAGGCCGCCCGCGTCTTGCTGGCCGCGGCGATGGAGAGCTCGAGGCCCTGCAGGTCGCTTGCGGACATCATCGCCTCGAAGTCGTCCAGGGCCTTGCGGAAGGCGCGCGACTGCTCCAGCACGTGCTCGCGGTTGGCCAGCAGCACGTCGCGCCACATGACCGGATCGCTCGCGGCTATGCGCGAGAAGTCGCGGAAGCCCGGCCCCGCCAGGCTCAGGAAGCGCTCGCCCTGCGGCTGCGCGGCCAGGCCGTTGATGTACGCGAAGGCCAGCAGGTGCGGCAAATGGCTCACGGCGGCGAAGGCACCGTCGTGCTCCTCGTGCGTCATGGTGACGACGTTGGCGCCGATGCCGCTCCAGACCTGCGTGGCACGCTGCACGTTCGAGCGCAGCGTGGTCTTCACGGGAGTCAGCACGACCTGGCGGCCGGTGAAGAGCGAGGCCTCGGCATGCTCGATGCCCGAGAGCTCCTTGCCGGCAATGGGGTGCGCTGGAACGAAGCTCGCGAACTGGCGCTGCAGGCCGTTGCGTGCGGCCTCGATCACGTCGCCCTTGGTCGAGCCCACGTCCATGACCAGCGTCTCGCTCGAGATGCCGTGGCGGATGGCCTTGAAAGTGGCCTCCGACGCGGCCACCGGCACCGCCAGCAGCACGATGTCGGCGCCCGACACCGCCAGCAGCGCCGAAGGCGCCGCCACGTCGATCACGCCGAGCTGGCGCGCCCGTTCGGTGGTGGAGGGCGACTTGCTGTAGCCCACCACGCGTTTCACCAGCTTCGCGCGCTTGAGTGCGAGCGCGAAGGAGCCGCCCATCAGGCCGCAGCCGATCAGTCCCAGTTGTTCGAACATGCTGTCTCTGTGTGTCTGCCTGCCGTTCAGGCCTTGACGGGGTATGCGCCGAGCACCTTGTAGAAGGCGCAGAGTCCGCGCAGTTCGGCCAGCGCGGCAGCCACGTTGGGCTGCGAGGGGTGGCCGTCGAGGTCGATGTAGAAGTAGTACTCCCACTGGCCGGTGCGCGCGGGGCGCGACTCGAAGCGCGTCATCGAGACGTTGTTGACCTTCAGCGGCACCAGCAGGTCGTGCACCGCGCCGGGGCGGTTCGGCACCGAGACGATCAGGCTCGTGCAGTCGCGGCCCGATGCCGGCGGCATGGCCAGCGTCTGCGGCAGGCAGATCACCGAGAAGCGGGTACGGTTGTAGGAGTCGTCCTGGATCGCATGCGCCACGATGTGCAGGCCGAAGCGCGTGGCGGCGCGTTCGCCGGCCAGCGCGGCCCAGTTCGGATTGGTGGCGGCGAGGCGGGCGCCCTCGGCGTTGCTCGACACGGCGCGCCGCTCGGCGTTGGGCAGGTGCTTGGACAGCCAGGTCTGGCATTGCGCCAGCGCCTGGGGATGGGCCAGCACGGCCTCGATGCCTTCGAGCGAGTTGCTGCTGCGCAGCAGGTGATGGCGAACCAGCAGGCTGACTTCGCCGACGACGTGCGTGGGCGAGTGCAGGAAGAGGTCGAGCGAACGCGTGACCACGCCTTCGGTCGAGTTCTCGACGCCGACAACGCCGTACTGGGCGCTGCCCGCGGCGGTGGCGTGGAACACCTCGTCGAAGCTGGCGCAGTAGATCAGGTCGGCGGCGCCGCCGAAGTACTCGATGGCGGCCTGCTCGCAGAAAGTGCCTTCGGGGCCGAGCACGGCCACGCGCTGCGGCGACTCGAGCGCCAGGCAGGCCGACATGATCTCGCGCCAGATGGCGGCCACGTGGATGTCCTTGAGCGGGCCGCCATTGCTCTTCTGCATCTTGTCGATGACCTGCGCCACGCGATCGGGGCGGAAGTACGGCGTGCCCTCGCGCTTCTTGACCTCGCCGACCAGCTCGGCCACGTGGGCCCGCTCGTTGAGCAGGCTGAGCAGTCGCTGGTCGAGCGAGTCGATCTGCACGCGCAGATCGGCCAGGCTTTCGGAATTGTCGGGAGAGGAGGAGGGCGGTGTGGGTGCGGAGGCGGTCATCGGTGCGAGCGGCTGGGCATGCGCCTAGGCATGCGATCGCTCGAATTCTCGCATGTAGGCCACGAGAGCCTGCACCCCTGCTAGCGGCATGGCGTTGTAAATGCTCGCGCGCATGCCTCCGACCGACTTGTGGCCCTTGAGCTGCAGCAGCCCGGCTTCGCGTGCGCCGGCCAGGAAGGCCTCGTTGCGGCCCTCGTCGGCCAGGAAGAACGGCACGTTCATCCGCGAGCGGCAGCCCGGGTCGATGCGGTTGGCGTAGAAATCGGAGCCGTCGATGAAGTCGTACAGCAGCTTCGCCTTGGCGATGTTGCGCTGCTCCATGGCGGCGACGCCGGTATGCGAGTCCTCGGTCTGCTCCAGCAGCCACTTGAACGTGAGCCCCGCCATGTAGATGCCCCAGGTCGGCGGGGTGTTGTACATGGAGTGGTTGTCGGCCACGGTCTTGTAGTTGAACGCGCTCGGGCAGATCTCGAGCGCATGCCCGAGCAGGTCGTCGCGCACGACCACGATGGTCAGGCCGGCGGGGCCGAGGTTCTTCTGGGCGCCGCCGAACGCGAGGCTCACGCGGCTCCAGTCGACGCTGCGCGAGGCGACGTGCGACGAGAAGTCGATGACCAGCGGCGCACTGCTGCCGAGCGCGGCCAGGTCGGGCAACTGCTGGAACTCGATGCCGTTGATGGTCTCGTTCGAGCACACGTGCACGTACGAGGCATCCTTCGAGAGCTGCCAGGTCGCGGGATCGGGCAGTTTCGTGTGCTGGTCGTCGGCATTGCTGGCGGCCACGCGCGCGGCGCAGTAGCGCTGCGCTTCCTTGTGCGACTTGCTGCTCCAGCTGCCTGTGATGACGAAGTCGGCGGTCTTGCCGCGCGACAGGTTCAGCGGAACGATGGCGTTCTCGCCGAGCCCGCCGCCCTGCATGAACAGGATGTGGAAGTTCGAGGGAATCGCCAGCAGCATGCGGAGGTCGGCTTCGGCCTGCGTGCAGATCGAACCGAACTCCTTGCCGCGATGGCTCATCTCCATCACGCTCATGCCGCTGCCTTGCCAGTCGAGCATTTCGGCGGCGGCGCGTTGCAGCACCGCCTCCGGCATGGCGGCCGGACCGGCCGAGAAGTTGTAGGGACGCTTGCCGGTCGGGGTCTGCTGCTGGGTCACGTTGCCCTTACTTCTTGGCTGGAGCCTTGGCAGGTGCCTTGGCGGGAGCGGCACCGTCGGTCGGAGCGCCGAGGGCCTTGGCGACGGCGGTGTCGAGTGCCTGCATCTTGGGCTCGACCGTTGCACGCGTTTCGGACACGAGCTTTTCCGTCAGGGCGGTCTGCATCTTGGGGTTCAGTTCCTGGTACTTCTTGCTCAGGGGCGAGTTGATCCAGGCCAGCAGCTGCTTGAGCTCGTCTTCGTTGAAGTTCTGCTCCATCAGCGGGGTGAGGGCGCCGGGCGCCAGCTGCACTGCCTTGTCGCGCACGATGGGGTAGGTCTCGTCGAAGTACTTCTTCAGCTCAGCGTCGGCTGCCTTGGCGGCGGCTTCGCGCTTGGCTTCGGGCACTTGGGTCTGCAGGTATTGCGAACCCGCCTGTGCGATTGGGGCGCTCGACTGCTCGACCAGGCCGCGTGCCAGCGATTCGATGCCGGGACGCTGGATGTCGATGAACTGCTTGATGAGCGTGGCCTTGTCCTGGGCCATCGCCGCCATCGAGCTGCTTGCCAGGGCGACCGTCAGAAGTGCGAGTTTGATTGTTTTCACTGAGGATTCTCCGTTGAAGATGAGGAAGTATCGTCCGCGTCCGGCTCGGTTTCGCCGTTCGCGTCGTTTTCGACGATACGTTGTAGCCCGCTGAGTTTGGCGCCTTCGTCGAGCCCGATCAGCGTAACGCCTTGCGTCGCGCGACCTAGTTCACGAATTTCGGCAACCCGGGTGCGCACCAGCACACCCTTGTCGGTGATGAGCATGATCTCATCATCGGCGTGCACGAGAGTCGCAGCAACGACCTTGCCGTTGCGCTCACTCTGTTGAATCGCGATCATGCCCTTGGTTCCCCGTCCGTGACGGGTGTATTCGGTAATGCTTGTTCGCTTTCCGTAACCATTTTCCGTGGCGGTGAGCACGCTCTGCTGCTCGTCCTCGGCCACCAGCATGGCGATCACACCCTGTCCGGCTTCGAGAGACATGCCGCGCACGCCGCGCGCATTGCGGCCCAGCGGGCGGACGTCTTCCTCGTCGAAGCGCACGGCCTTGCCGCCGTCGCTGAAGAGCATCACGTCGTGCTTGCCGTCGGTGAGCGCCGCGCCGATCAGGTAGTCGCCCTCGTCGAGGTTCACGGCGATGATGCCGCCCTTGCGCGGGTTGCTGAACTCGTCGAGCGCGGTCTTCTTGACCGTGCCCATCGAGGTCGCCATGAACACGTACTGGTCCGCCGGGAAGTTGCGCTTTTCACCCGTCAGCGCGAGCGCGACGTTGATCTTCTCGCCTTCCTGCAGCGGGAACATGTTGACGATGGGGCGCCCGCGCGAGCCGCGCGAACCCGCCGGCACTTCCCACACCTTGAGCCAGTAGAGCCGGCCGCGGTTGGAGAAGCACAGGATGTAGTCGTGCGTGTTGGCGATGAAGAGCTGGTCGATCCAGTCGTCGTCCTTGGTAGTGGTGGCCTGCTTGCCGCGGCCGCCGCGCTTCTGCGCGCGATATTCGCCCAGCGGCTGGCTCTTGATGTAGCCGCTGTGCGAGAGCGTGACCACCATGTCGGTCGGCGTGATCAGGTCTTCGGTCGATAGGTCGTAGGCGCTGTGCTCCACCTGGCTGCGGCGCGCGCCGATCTTCGACTGGCCGAACTCCTGCTTGAGGGTGCCGAGCTCTTCGCCGATGATGGTCGAGACGCGCTCGGGCCGGGCCAGGATGTCGAGCAGGTCGTCGATCTCGGCCATGACTTCCTTGTACTCGGCCACGATCTTGTCCTGCTCGAGGCCGGTCAGGCGTTGCAGGCGCATCTGCAGGATTTCCTGGGCCTGCGTTTCCGACAGGCGGTAGAGGCCGTCGTTGCCCATGCCGAATTCGCGCTCGAGGCCCTCGGGGCGATAGTCGTCGGCGTTGATCACACCGCCGTCAGCGCGCGTGCGGGTGAGCATCTCGCGCACCAGCTTGCTGTCCCAGCTGCGCGTCATGAGCTCGGCCTTGGCCACCGGAGGCGTCGGCGATTCGCGGATGATGCGGATGAACTCGTCGATGTTCGCCAGCGCCACCGCCAGGCCTTCGAGCACGTGGCCGCGCTCGCGGGCTTTGCGCAGGTTGAAGACCGTGCGGCGGGTGACCACCTCGCGGCGGTGCTGCAGGAAGACCTCGATCAGGTCCTTCAGGTTGCACAGCTTCGGCTGGCCGTCGACCAGCGCCACCATGTTGATGCCGAAGGTGTCCTGCAGCTGGGTCTGCTTGTAGAGGTTGTTGAGCACCACCTCGGGCACTTCGCCGCGCTTGAGCTCGATGACCAGGCGCATGCCCGACTTGTCGGACTCGTCCTGGATGTGGCTGATGCCTTCGATCTTCTTCTCGTGCACCAGCTCGGCCATGCGCTCCTGCAGCGTCTTCTTGTTGACCTGGTAGGGGAGCTCGTCGACGATGATCGCCTGGCGCTGGCCGCGGTCGATGTCCTCGAAGTGGCACTTGGCGCGCATCACGACCTTGCCGCGGCCGGTGCGGTAGCCGTCCTTCACGCCGTTGATGCCGTAGATGATGCCGGCCGTGGGGAAGTCGGGCGCGGGCACGATCTCCATCAGCTCGTCGATGCTGGCTTCGGGGTTGCGCAGCAGGTGCAGGCAGGCGTCGACAACCTCGTTCAGGTTGTGCGGCGGGATATTCGTGGCCATGCCGACCGCAATACCGCCGGAGCCATTGACCAGCAAATTCGGCAGCTGGCTCGGCAGCACCTTGGGCTCTTTTTCGGAGCCGTCGTAATTGTCCTGAAAGTCGACTGTTTCCTTGTCGATATCGGCCAGCATTTCGTGCGCAATTTTGGCCAGCCGGATTTCCGTATACCGCATTGCGGCCGCGTTGTCTCCATCGACCGACCCGAAGTTGCCCTGGCCGTCGACCAGCATGTGACGCATCGAGAAGTCCTGGGCCAGACGGACGATGGTGTCGTAGACCGACTGGTCGCCGTGCGGGTGGTACTTACCGATGACGTCGCCGACGATACGGGCCGACTTCTTGTATGGCCGGTTCCAGTCGTTGTTGAGCTCGTGCATCGCGTAGAGCACGCGGCGGTGCACCGGCTTGAGGCCGTCGCGGGCATCGGGGAGCGCTCGGCCCACGATCACGCTCATGGCGTAATCGAGATAGCTGCTGCGCATTTCCTCTTCGAGACTGATGGGCAGGGTTTCTTTTGCGAAGGAGGTCATGAGCAAGGGGCTGGCGGCAGGAAGGCGAAATTTTACGCTGTGAGGGGTGTCGCACCGCCGCAACACAAGGCGCCTATTCCGCCTCCGTCCTACGCTTCCGGGCTGTCCAGCGGCCTGTTTGCCAAAGACCCTATGGCACAATCGCCTCAACGTTTTGGGTGGTGGTCACTTAAAGCGTCCTTGATTCGCAGCGCGGCTGCGGCTTTTTCCCCAAGAGGAGAACCATGAAGAAACTGAATAAAGTGGCGATGATGTTTGCAGTCGCTGCGCTCGCCACTGCCGCCGGCGCGCAGACCCGTGTCACCGCTGCGGACGGCGGTCCTACGATCGACAACTGGCAAAACGGCACCGGCGAACTGGTTTGGAAGAACGGCACGAACGAACTGTGCTGGCGCGATGCCAACTGGACGCCCGCAACGGCTGCTGCTGGTTGCGACGGCGCTCTGGTTCCTCCCGCTCCGGCTGCCGTGGCTCCGACCCCCGGTACCCCGACTCCCCCGCCCGCTGCTCAAGTCGCTGCTTCGAAGGTGACCTTCGCTGCTGACGCCTTCTTCGACTTCGACAAGTCGGTTCTGAAGCCCGAAGGCCGCGCCAAGCTGACCGATCTGGTCGAGAAGATCCGTGGCGTCAACCTGGAAGTCATCATTGCCGTGGGCCACACCGACTCGATCGGTACGGACGCCTACAACCAGCGTCTGTCGGTGCGTCGCGCCGAAGCCGTCAAGGCCTTCCTGGTCTCGAAGGGCATCGAACGCAACCGCGTCTACACCGAAGGCAAGGGCAAGAAGCAGCCTGTGGCTGACAACCGCACCAAGGAAGGCCGCGCCAAGAACCGTCGCGTGGAAATCGAAGTGGTCGGCACCCGCGCCAACTAATCGATCGATTCCATCGACAATGAAACCCCGCTTCGGCGGGGTTTTTTTATGGCTGCCGAATTCGCGATTGATCTTCGGTAAAGACTACTCGGTGTTTATCGGACATCGCTCGTTTCATAATCGCTTCATGACAGAAAACCTGAATGCGGATCCGGCCGAACTGGCCAAGTTTTCAGAGCTCGCGCATCGCTGGTGGGATTTGGAAAGCGAATTTCGCCCGCTGCATGAAATCAATCCATTGCGGCTGGAATGGATTGACGGTATTGCGCCAATTTCGCAACGTCGTGTGTTGGATATCGGCTGCGGCGGCGGCATCCTGGCTGATTCGATGGCCCGCAAGGGGGCCGAAGTCCTGGGGATCGACCTCGCGGGCAAGGCGCTCAAGGTTGCGCAACTGCATGCGCTCGAGGCTGGCACAAAGGGCGTGAAGTACCGCGAGATAAGCGCTGAAGCGCTGGCCGCGGAGCAGCCCGGGAGCTTCGACGTCGTCACCTGCATGGAGATGCTCGAGCATGTGCCGCAGCCGGCCTCAGTGATCCAGGCCTGCGCCTCGCTTGTGAAGCCGGGCGGATGGGTGTTCTTCTCGACGATCAACCGGAACCTGAAAGCCTTCATGCTGGCGATCGTGGGCGCGGAGTACGTGCTCGGCATGCTGCCGCGCGGCACCCATGAATATGCGAAGCTGATCCGGCCCAGCGAACTGGCCGGCTACTGCCGTGCGGCTGGCCTCGATCTGAGGCATACCCGTGGGCTGGAGCACAACCCATTGACCCGTCGCTACTGGCTGAGCAACGACACCAGCGTCAACTACATGTTCGCGACGCAAAAACCGGGATCGCAAGGATGATGGGCGTCGAGACAAAGGCCGTGCTGTTCGACCTCGACGGCACGTTGATCGACAGCGCCCCCGACCTGGGCGCTGCGGCAGACAAGATGCGTACAGACCGCGGCCTCGACTCGCTCCCGCTGGAGCGCTACCGCCCCATGGCCGGAGCGGGCGCACGCGGCATGCTCGGCGTTGCGTTCGGCATCACGCCGGAGTCGCCCGAGTTTCCCGAACTGCGCGAGGAATTCTTCGTGACCTACGAGCGCCGCATGCTGCTCAACACCCAGGTGTTCGACGGTATCCAGGCTCTGATCGAGGCGCTGCGCGAGCGTGGGCTCCTGTGGGGTGTCGTCACCAACAAGTCGATGCGCTTCACCGATCCGCTCACGCGGGCCATCCCGCTGTTCGGGAGTGCAGGTGCGGTGGTGAGCGGCGACACCACGCCGTTTGCCAAGCCGCATCCCGAACCTCTGCATGAGGCTGCGCGTCGGCTCGGCGTGCCGTCCGAGGCATGCATCTACGTGGGCGACGACGAGCGCGACATCATCGCGGGCCGCGCGGCAGGCATGCGCACCGTCGCGGCGACATACGGCTACATGGGAAATCAGGCCGATTCGACGCTCTGGGAAGCAGATGCTTCGATAACTTCACCCCTCGAGCTCTTGAAGTTGCTCGATAGCGCCTAAAATACTCTTCCCTTGGGGCTGCACTGGTTTCGACGTGGGTTCGGAGTCGCAGCGGGGCATGTCGAGCTGAATGCGCTCGTAAAACAGATTCAAACAAACTAACTGCAAACGACGAACGTTTCGCACTCGCTGCTTAATTGCCAGTGAGCCTTGCAACAGTTGGCCGATGGGCTGGGCAAGGGGGTCTGGAGCAATCCTGACCTCCCGGCTGCAAGGATAACTACATGGGCTGGCTCCGATCCGGGTACCTTGGGTCGGGGCGAGAAAATAGGGTGCTGGCGTCCGGTTTAGCGTGTGACTGCGCGACTCCGGAAGCGAGACTCAAAACAGATCACTAAACATGTAGAACTGCGCGATGAAGGCTTGCGGACGGGGGTTCAAATCCCCCCAGCTCCACCAACATAACGTCCGAGGGCGTTCACTAAAGTCCGGTGAACGCCCTTTTTCATTGGGAAATCACCTGTTGGCGGTCCGATGAAATCCGACGACGTCCATTGGCAGCCAAGCCAAAAGCGGGGAACAAACCGGGGAACATAGGGCAGAATTTGAGACTTTCGGGGTATTTGTTCCCCGGTTGCCCTGATCTTCGGACTGCCTCCCCCATGTTGACCGACAAACACTGCAAGAACGCCGCCTGTCCGCCAGACAAGAAGCGTGCGCGATTCACCGACTCCTCTGGCTTGTATTTGGAGGTGAGTCCTGCCGGCTCGAAGCGGTGGTTCTGGAAGACCTATGCGAATGGGAAAGAGGGGCGGATGGCTCTGGGCAGCTATCCGACGATGAGCTTGGCGGAGGCGCGAAAGGCCCGAGACACCGCCAAGCTTCAGAAGGCGGACGGTATCGATCCGATCCAGGCGCGTAAGGTGCAGAAGCTCAAGGCGACCAACCCCGCCGGTGACACTTTCAGCGTGGTTGCCATGGAGTGGTACGGGAAGCAGAAGGATCAGTGGAGCGCTGGCCATGCGGAGCGTGCGCTGCGCCAATTCGAGCGTGACCTGTTCCCTTGGCTGGGCGAGCGTCGATTGGCTGAGATCGATCCTGTGGAGCTTCTGGCCACTCTCCGCAAAGTGGAGGAGCGCGGTGCGATCGAAACCGCAGATCGAGGCCTGATGCTGGCGCGTCAGGTATGGCGGTATGGGGTTGCTACCGGTAGGGCGAGTCGAGACATAACAGGCGACCTGAAGGGCGCGCTGCAGCCCTACAGAGGCCGACATTTCGCCGCGATAACGGATCCGACGGAGCTTGGCAAGTTGTTGCGCGCGATTCGTGCCTACAAGGGCGGTCCGATCGTCCGGGCGGCGCTGCAACTTGCTCCCATGCTCTTCCAGCGGCCGGGTGAGTTGCGAGCTGCTGCCTGGGCGGAGGTGGACCTTGATGCGGCGCTTTGGACCATTCCTGCTGCAAGGATGAAGCGGGAGAAGGCTGGCAAGGAGCATGGCAGTCCGCACCTGGTTCCGCTTCCGACGCAGGCGGTGAGATTGCTACGTGACCTGCATCCTTTGACGGGGCGTGGCGCTCTCGTTTTTCCTGGGGAGCGTAGTCATGAGCGACCAATCTCCGAAAATTCTGTTCGTACAGCGCTTATCTCCATGGGCTACACTGCGGAGGTCCAGACTTGGCACGGCTTTCGGGCAACAGCTCGGACCATGTTGGCGGAGCGGCTGGACTGCGATCCGCTGGTCATTGAGGCTCAACTCGCCCATGCGGTGAAGGATGCTAACGGTCGGGCTTACAACCGCACGCAGTACATGCAACATCGCACCCGTATGATGCAGCAGTGGGCGGACTACCTGGACCGGCTTCACGGAGGAGTGTACTGATTCGATTCCTGGCGGCGGGACCAGATACCAGGCCGGACACTTCCAAAGGTGTCCGGCCTTTTTGTTTTCTCCTCTGGGGAGGGCTATTCCGTTGTCTGATTGAGTCCGATGCAGTATGCCTCAATCCGGCGCATCTTGGGGGTATCTCGAGGGGTATCGAAATGCCAGATCGGGGGTACGTGAAAGCCAGCCCTGTACCCCAATGGTCGGCACGTCAGGTATAGCGCACTTTCAAGTCAAGGTGTCCCGCTGACTCTCCGCCGCGGCGCGTATCGGAGGACTGCCGCGCGCATCGGCGGAGGCTCTTGCGGGCGCTTTGCTTGCGGCACAGCGTCGTGATGATCCCGGCTTCTCCCAGTGTCTTCCACGGCAGGCCGAGGACCAGTGCGTTGAACTGCGCCTGCGTCAGAGCCTCGTTCATCAGCGAGGCTCGAACGAAGCCGCCTTGATGCAGGCGGCGCGCACAACCAGATGCCGATGCCGTCATGCACGAGCACCTTGAGCCGGTCCCTGCGGCGATTGGCGAAGACGTAGGCGTGGTGCGGATGGGAAGCGCCGAACACCGCCACGACCCGGCCCAATGCAGTGTTGGTTCCGGCTCGCATGTCCATCGGCTCCACCGACAGCCACAGTGCATCGACTCGGATCACCGCAGCACCGCGCGCACCCAAATCGCGCAGTCCGCTGAGGCGCTGACCGGCCAGCTCACCGAGACACTGACGCCGCCGAGTTGAAGTTCGATGCGGATGTCGGTCTGTGATTGCGGTGCAGGCAACTTCAAGGGGACGAACTCAGGGGGGCGGCGGCAGCGGCCTGGCAGGTGCAGCGGCAGACTCAGGCTGCTCGGCGCAGTTGACCCACCGGCGAAGCATGTTGGCGTTGAGCCCGTTGGCCAGCGTGATCGCCGCGCTCGATACGCCAGGCTGCTGGCAGGCCCTGATGAGTTCGGCCTTGAACTCGGCGCTGTACTTGCGCCTGCGGCGCCGGCCGGCTGGCTCCAGAACAGAAGTGTCCACGTGTCCACGAAGAAGTTAAGGAGTAGAGCCTCCTATGGAGCGAAGACAGGATCAAGATGACTTTGCCGGACGCGTACGTAAGCGGATGGGTGTCCCATCTTGACGAGGAGCCGATGCGCGCGCGGTCTCTGCCAGTTCACAGCGACGAGCGCACCGCGTGGCTGCCTGACTGACTTCTTGGCCCACCAGAACGCTCGCTGACCTAGCTCCGCTTTGACCCACCCACCTCCAACAAGCAGGCCGGAGGGAACAGCTTATTGCATAGAACGACTAAGACTGAGCCACGTCCCGCTATATGCGTCATGGCCCGGTCTGTGCTCCGTGAGAGTGACTGATGCCTTTCCGAGTCGACATCGGGGAACGGCCGAACGTGCGTCTGAACGCTTGACCAAATGCGCTCTGAGAGGAATACCCGACGTGTGCGGCCACCAAGCCGACGTCCGCGGCCCCGTCCTGCAGCATCTGCTGGGCGAGCGCCATGCGAAGTGCGCGTAGGTGGTCCATGGGGGGGCGGCCCACGAGATTGGTAAAACGATCCGAAAAGGCCGACCGCGACATCCCGACACGCTTCGCGAGCGTGGACACGGTCCAGGCGATGGCTATCTCACCGTGCATCAGCCGAAGCGCTTCGCCGATCTGCCTGTCCCCGAGCGCCGAGACCCATCCTACAAACGCGCGGCCCTTCTCTGCCGAATAGACGCGCAGTGCTTCCACCAGCAGAACTTCGGCGAGCTTGACCGCGACGAGTGTTCCACCCATCGCTGCTATCTCGGTTTGCACTTCCAGCAAGCCCAGGGTGCGCGCCACGGCCGTCGCGGAAGGTGATGAACTGCCGATGTGGAGGAATGGCGGCAGCGCGTCGAGGGCGAACGCCATTCCCGCCTTGGACAAGCTGACGCTTCCTCCGATGAGGACGCTCTCGTCGCCACCCAGGCGGACGACCTCTCGATCGGGATTCGTAAAAAGAGGGAGGCCGTCCATCGCCGGCGTCTTGGGATCGCTTGCGACGACATAGGGGGTGCGCCCCACCAGGCACACGTCGCCCTGTGCCAGGTCATGTACTTCCCCTCGCGGCAGGACCACACAGCAGCGACCACGAAGCACTGCCACGAATTTGATCCGGTCGACAACGGGAAACGACAGGCTCCAGTGGCCGGAAGCTTCAAGGCGAGTGCGTCGTGCGCTGCCAGCGCCGAGGGCCGTGATCACGTTCCACAGCGGATCAGCTGCTGGTTTGGACGATCGCGAGAAAACCATGGCGTTTCGCAAGAGACGGTGGCAGTTCCGGAGGCTACCTTAGAACCATCGCAATTGGAGGTTCCCATGAGCTTAGATCAGGTTGTTGTCATCACCGGCGCAAGCAGCGGCATCGGCCGCGCGACCGCGCTGCACCTGGCGTCCCGCGGCGCCAAAGTGGTTCTCGGGGCGCGGCGCGAGACACAGCTTCGCGCACTGGCCCAGGAGATCGAAGCGGCAGGCGGGCAGGCCGTGTACCGGCCCACAGACGTGACGCGCCGGCAGGATTTGCAGATGCTTGTCGACACCGGAGTGGCCCGCTTCGGCCGCGTGGACGTGGTCGTCAATAACGCGGGCATCGGGCCGCTGTCGCGATTCGATGAGCTGCGCGTCGAGGACTGGGACGCAATGATCGATGTCAACATCCGCGGGGTGCTCTACGGGATCGCCGCGGCGCTTCCGGTGTTTCGACTCCAGGGGAGCGGCCACGTCATCAACATCGTGTCGACTGCAGGGCTTCGGATCGTTCCCGCACAGGGCGTGTACGCCGCGACCAAGAACGCCGTGCGAACTCTCACCGAAGCCCTGCGGCAAGAGGCCGGCCCCACGCTGCGCGTCACGGAGGTTTCGCCCGGGTTCGTTGCGACCGAGTTCGCTTCATCCAACACCGACGCGTCCGCGAGAGCGGCCGTGGAAAAGCAGATGGGCGAGATGGCCATCGGCCCAGACGCGATCGCGCGTTGCATCGCTTTCGCCATCGAGCAACCCAAGGAGGTCGACGTCGGCACCATCGTTGTCCGGCCGACCGCCCAAGGCTAGTCCAAGAGGAGCCTTCCGGCCCGTCCGCATTCCTATGTGATATGGAGAATTCACATGCAAATTTCACTCGACTCAAAGGTAGCCGTCGTCACTGGCGCAAGCTCCGGGATCGGAACCGCCATCGCGCGGCAGTTTGTCGAATGCGGCGCCCGCGTCGTCATTACGGGCCGCAAGCAAGACACGATCGAGCAAGCTGCTGAACGTATCGGACCGAACTGCCTGGGGCTCGCCGCGGACGTGTCGAACCGCGCCGACATGGAGCGGCTGGCCGCGATCATCCGCGAGCGGTTCGGCCGGCTGGATGTCGTGGTAGCCAATGCGGCCGTTGGCGCCAATGCCCGCCTCGGCGAGATCACCGAGGAGAAATTTTCCAAGGTCATCGGCACGAACCTGCTAGGCGTAGTGCACACCGTGCAGGTTGCGCTGCCGCTCATGAAGCCCGGCGGCTCAGTCATCCTGATCGGGTCCACTGCCTCCCACGAAGCGCCGGTCTCCATGAGCGTCTATGGCGCAGCAAAGGCGGGCCTGGGCGCTTTCACGAAGACCTGGATCAAAGACCTGCAGGGCAGTGGCATCCGAATCAACACGATCAGCCCCGGCGCAATCGATACGCCCTCACTGCGGGAGGCGCTCGGCGCAGTGAGCGACGAGAGTCGAATCCAGACACTGGCTGCCAAGAGCCCGCTTGGACGGATCGGCTCGATCGACGAAGTCGCCAACGTGGTGACCTTCTTTGCGAGTGACTTCACCAGCTATATCAATGGCACCGAGCTGTACGTCGACGGTGGGTTGAAGGTCTGAAGCTCTTGCAAGTCCGAGGCCACTCGCCTGTCGCACGCGGGGGATTGCGGCGCTCGTGGTTAGCTCGCCTGTTTCGAGTTCGCAAGCTGACCCGGTGTGAGCGCGCGATCGACCCCTCTTAACGACGGCATGGATCAGAAAGCTGACGTTGGCAACCAGCGATGCGGCAGCAGCTCTGCAATGCGGCTGGCCGGGTGCGTAGGCAGCCGCTCGAGGACATCCTTCAGGTACGCATGCGGCTCATGGCCGTTCAGACGCGCCGAGTGCACCAGGCTCATGACGGCCGCAGCTCGCTGGCCGGCGCGCAAGCTGCCGGCGAACAGCCAGTTCTGTCTTCCAAGGGCGATCGGCCGGATCTGGTTCTCCACCCGGTTGTTGTCGGCCGGCAGATCCGCATCGTCGATGTAGCGCGTGAGCGCCAGCCAGCGCTTCAGGCTGTAGTCGATGGCCTTGGCGGTCGCCGAGCCCTCGGGCACCTTCTGTCGCTGCGCGGTGAGCCATTGATGGAGTGCATCGGCCACCTTCCGTGAGCGCTCCTGGCGCACGCGCCGGCGGTCTTCTGGTTCCAGCTCGGCCACGACCCGTTCAACCTCGTAGAGCTCGCCGAAGAACTTCAAGGCCTGCTCACCGATCGGGCTGCCGTGGTTGGCCCACAGCTCATGGAACTTGCGCCTGGCATGCGCCAGGCAGCCGGCCTCGGTAACGCCCAGCTCGAAGCACGCCTTGTAGCCGGAGAAGTCATCGCACACCAGGGTGCCGCGCCAGCCGCTCTCGCCGCCAAGCCCAAGGAAGGCCCGGGCGTGCTGCCCGCCGCGGCTGTCGGCGAAGTCGAACACCACTGCGGATAGTGCGTCGTAGGCCGTCGTGCAGTAGCTCCAGAGGTACGCCCGATGCGTCTTGCCGTGGCCGGGCTTGAGCATGGCCACGGGGGTCTCGTCCGCATGGAGCACCTGACTGCGAAGCATCTCGCTCCTGAGTGCATCCACCAGCGGCTGCAGGTGAACGCCGCACTGGCCAACCCAGGCGGCCAGCGTCGAACGAGGGATCGCGAGGCCCGCTCGGCCGAAGATGGCTTCCTGCCTGTACAGCGGCAGGTGATCAAGGTACTTCGCCACCAGCACCTGCGCGAGCAGCCCGGCTGTCGGGATGCCCTTGTCGATGATGTGGGGCGCCACCGGCGCCTGGATCAGTGTCTCGCATCGGGCACACACCCATTTGCCGCGGACGTGGCGCTCCACCGTGAACACGCCGGGCTGGTAGTCGAGCTTCTCGGCGACGTCCTCACCGATGCGTTTGAGCACGCAGCCACACACGCAGGCTACGTTGCGAGGCTCGTGGTGGATCTCGCGACGCGGTAGATGGGAAGGAAGTGCCTGGCGCTTGGGCTGCTGCTTGCCCTGAGGTGCAGCCTTGGCCGGTGTGAGCTGCTCCAACTCCAGCTCCATCGCCGCAAGGTCCGCGTCGAGAGTGTCCTCCAGCAGATTCCTCTGCTCAGTGGAGAAGGATTCCGACTTCGAGGCGAACTTCAACCGCTTGAGCACGGCCATCTCGTGCGTGAGCTTGTCGATGGTGGCCTGCTTGAACGCGATCTCGCGGTCGCGCCGATCGATCTCCAGTTCACCGGCCTCCACCCGGCCCATGAGCGACTGCACCAGCTCACGCAGTTGCTGCGCGTCCAGGTGGTCGAGGTTGGTGGCCGTGTCGCTCACGGAAGGTGATGATGCCCCAGGACACCCGGGAGAGCATCAGCAACTTCGGCAATTGCGCTAGATCACGCGGATCAAGCCGGCCTCGCCGACTCGCTGCCACGGCAGGCCCAGCACCAGGGCGTCGAACTGGGAACGGCTCAGGCTGAGCGTGGGAGCGGCGTCATGAGGCCAGAGGAACTTGCCCTGGTGCAGCCGTCTGGCTGCCAGCCAGATCCCGATGCCGTCGTGCACCAGCACCTTCATCCGGTTGGCGCGGCGGTTGGCGAACAGATAGGCGTGGTGCGGTCTGGCGGCGCCGAAGACGTGCACGACCCGCGCCAGCGCAGCTTCGGTGCCCGATCGCATGTCCAGCGGCTCGACGGCCAACCAGACGGCCTCGACCTTGATCACCGCAGCAGATCTCGCAGCCAGCCACCGCACTCGCTGGCCAGCGCGGCTGGCCAGGTCACCACGACGTGCACTGCGCCGCGGCGCACCTCCATGCGGATGTCTCCGGCAGGCGCAGGCGCCTCAGCCGGCGCGGGCAACTGCACAGGCACGAATCCGCTGACTGCCGGGCTTGGGGTGGCACCAGGCAATGCCTTCGGTACATCAATTGGCTCGGTCCTACGCGGCTGGATCTCCGCGTCACGCACCCAGCGACGCAACAGGTTCGCATTGATACCGAGAGACATCGCCACAGCCGCCATCGACATACCGGGTTGTGCAGCCAACGCAACGGCGTTGGCCTTGAACTCGTCGCTGTGCAGGCGGCGCCGTCGCCGATCGCCTGTGTGCTGAGGAGAGATAGTGTTCACGTGTCCACCAAGTTTTAGTGGATACGAGCATCCTTTGCTCCTAACGCCGATTCAAGATGGGTTCACGAGACGCTTACACGCGTACGCCTTCGTGAGCAATCTCGCCGGCATCCAGTTCCACAACAAGGGCCCAAATATCGCGGGCTGCACGTGGCGCCGCCCGAGGTGAGCGGGACGCTCGCGCGCCGGGCTGTTGAGGAGTGCATGTGTGTCCAGGCCTACCAGACGATGATTGAGATCTCGCTTGACCCGGAGCGGGTGTACCGCTGACTTAGGGCTTTTTCACGCGCGTCTGGTTGATTGCGCGGGCCTTGGCAAGGACCGTGTCCTTCTTCTTGTCATAGGCTTCGTGCAGCGCGACTTCCAAGATGTCGTAGAGCGTATTGACGTCGTCCTTGGTCAGGTTTCCCCCATGACTGCCGTCGTTGCCGAGCCACTTTACAGCCAGCAGTAACTCTTCGAGACCAGAGTACGCCGGGGGCAGTCGCTGCAGGCGTTGGTGGAGCGTGAGCGTTTTCCCGTTGTCATCCTTCGGGACTCCCCATTCGTCCATCAGAACTTCGAGGGCAATGCGGGCGGCATTGGCGCTCGCGCCAGGATTACAGAAGTACATCGAGAACGAGGTTTGGAGATGGCTTGCAACTCCCTCGGGGCAGTCTTCTGGGATGTCCATAAGCACGAGTGGAGGGGCGAAATACCGTGGGGTGAACCGATCCTCCCAATCGCGTTGGATGTCTCCATATTCATCGTCGCCGTAGATCTCATCGACCCATCCGTCCGCGGCGCATGCGACTGACTCACCGCAATGACTGCAAACGAACATGGCGGCCACCTTGGTCTTGATCCATTCAAACTCAGAGAAGTCTTGTCTCTGCTCAGCTGCGCTGGCAGCTGTTTGACGCCTCAGCAAGTTTTCCTTGGAGAGTTTCAATAGCCCGCTGTGACACGACGGGCACTTCCAGGCGGGAGTAGAGTCCTCTGTGAAGTAGCGTGAGTACGGTTTTCGTTCCATGGCTTCTGGACGGCGCGCGAGTGACGTTCGCCGGCGGGAAGACTCGCGCGGCGTTGGGACAGGCTAGGAGCCGCCGGCCACGGAGATGTCGGCGGCGTGGAGGGCATAGCCCTGGCGCGCAATCTGCTCCTTGATCTCGTCTGTGTC
This sequence comes from Variovorax gossypii, assembly GCF_003965815.1. Taxonomy (GTDB): domain Bacteria; phylum Pseudomonadota; class Gammaproteobacteria; order Burkholderiales; family Burkholderiaceae_C; genus Variovorax; species Variovorax gossypii. The sequence goes on from NZ_RXOE01000002.1 coordinate 1,418,607, forward strand.
GAGGGCCAGCGGCTTCCGCGCGCCGTCGAGGTCTATTCCCTGCCTGAAAGGACGCAATTCCATGTCGAGCGGCACCGCGACGGTCACATCCGCCCCTGCCGGAACACTGACAAAGCTCATCGGTTTCGAGGTGATCTCGTAGATGTCGATCTTCACGCTGATTCCTTTCGTTGATTGGGCGGAGATTCTAGGGCGGGCATATCGATTACGATTCCGATCCGGATGGCTGCTCGGCGCATAGCCCGGACGACCAAGCGCAATGAGGTTTTCAAGCTGGTACTTGGCCCGGCGGGCTGAGCGTCGCCAAGTGTCTGCGAGGCCTCTTCGAATCTTCTGTTTTCGAGGTCATTGGAGTGGCTGGATGACCTTGCCTTCCCACTCGATCAGCTTGAACTTAAGGCCGGCGGTCGCCTCCTTGAACACGGACTCGTTCTCGTCAAACGAGGCCGCGACGATGGATTGCAGCTTCCCCTCGCCGCTCAGCAACTGCAGCAGCGCGTGCTGGCTGCTTGAGCGCATGGAGTGTTGACCAGGTTCATCCATGAGCAAGACACCTGGATGATTCCCTTCAAAGCCTCGCGTGGCTGATGTCTGATACAGCGCCAGCAGGTAGCTCCAGATTAGGCGGACAAAGTCGCTGGCGCTTGAATCTGCGATGAGACTGGCCTTCGGCTTGGTAATAATTTCCCGAAGCTCGAGATCTGAGAGTGTCGGGGTCAGTGTGTCCGTGCTGATCCGAATGTCTCGAATCTCGGCGCTCTCATAGCCGAAGGAGCTTGCATTACTGCGGAAGTTTTTTTCGAAAAGGCCGATCCTCAACAGGTCCTGCTCGCTGTAGGCATCTTTGGGCAAGGCCCTCCGAGCAGCCTGGTTGACTGCCAGTCTGGCGGCAGCGCCTTCGAGATTGATAAGCAAAGTTGCGGCCTGCGTCTCGAACCCTGCAAGGTTGGACAGTTCGAGTTCGATCTGGATCTGGCGGCGCACGATGGCACGTGACTCTGCTGCGCCAGTACTGACGTCGCCTCGCAGCGAGTTTCGATAGTCATGTTTCGCTGCGAGCCTTGCGGCCACGTCAGCTACCGCGATCTCGGACTGCCGAATCTCTTCCTGCGACCCATTAATTTGGCGCTGCAACATCCTGCGCTGGCTCTCGAGGTACTCGATGTTGGTGCGCAGATCCATTTGGGGGCCGGACACAATGCCGAAAAGCAACGTGTCATCGACCGGCTGATGGCACGTCGGACAGTGGTCGGTCGCAACGTCTATTTCCATCTGCGCGCCAAGGTCGCGGAGCTTGAGGGCGGTCTTGTTGCGGTCCAGATCCTCATTTGCCTCGGCCAATAGGGTGCACAACTCTTCTTGCGAGGCCTTTTGGAGCGCCAGGTTTGCAGTGGCGCGCTCGTGAAGCACGCTTAGGCGTTGCAGCTCCTCGGAGGCCGAATCGAGCTCTTGTAGCGCCTCGGCACCAGAGGCTTTGCCATATGCTTCGGCTTTCGCGCCGAGTGCCGCATGCTCGGCCCTCAGTTGGCCAACATGCTCTGCAAGGGAGATCTTTGTCTGCCCGTTCGACTTCACGAACTGGACAGACGAAGCGTCGAGCAACGCGGTCGGAGTCACTGACAGGCCTTCGATAACCACGCCGTTGACTGCCGCAGCTTGGCACAAGTTGTCGTAGGCCCTGCGCCAATTTGTGTCGATGGCCATCGAATCCGCATCCAACTCGGCGCGCTTCGCCTGCCGCTCGAATACGCTCAGACCCAGCAGGAATTCGGTGACCCGGGTACGCGCGTCTCGTATACCGTAGAAGGGAATGTTGGCGATGTAGTCGGTCCAGCCTCGCTTCTGTTCGACAGCCAAGGCGGCAAAAACTGCCTGCAGGTAGAGCTTCGTCATGCCGCCGGATGTCGTGGCGACCGACGGAAGCTGATATCCGATGAAGGTCTCAAGAAAATGGTGGAAGCCTTCTTGCTTCTTGGCGCTTCCTGGATCGAAGAGGAAGGTCGGCTTCGGGGAGCCAAGGCCGGCCGAAGGGACCGTCAGGTGACCACCTTCGAATATCTCGACAAGCTTGGTGTCTCGAGCGGTGTCGCGAATTGCCCTGCGCAACGTAATGCTGGCGCCACTCGAATTCTCCAGCTCGACGAAGACCTCCGATGCCGCAACTTCCACACGTTCTTCGCCGTGGTTGAAAAATTCCTTGACCGCGTACGGTAGAACCTTCTCGCCTCGGCCGCCTACCAGTTCGTCCATGCCCAAACCGTACATGAGGCAGTTGAACAACGTGCTCTTGCCGCTCGAATTGCTTCCGCGAATCACGGTCAACCCTCGGCCGAATTCAAACTTGAAACCAAAGTCTCCCTTGACCGTCGCAAGTCTAACCTTTATGGCTCGAATATTCATGCCGATTCCCATCCCTTTGCAACACTCTCAACCATGTTCTCGGTGATCTCCTTGCCGATTTCCTTCAGAAGAGCCCGCTCTTGGGAGAAGGTGGCCTCATCCTCGAGAACCTCGTCGATCAAAGCCTGCCCCTTTCCAGTTATTTGATAGCCGGTGGAGGTCGTCTTTATCAAATCCTCGGCAACGGCATAGCGAATTGCGATGGCAACAGCCGGATCGAAACCCCACGCGGTGATATGTAGAGCCTTCGCCTTCGCGGCATCGACCAGTTTCTGCATGCGGCCGGTGCGCTTAAGCGCCCAATTAAAGAGGTGCAGCCGCGGCAGCGTGGATTTGCCGCCGCGAGATGACAAGCGCAGCACAAGCAATAGCTGACAAATCTTGTACAGCGGTCGATGCTCCACCAACACAGGAGCAGGACGACGTTCGAAAACGAGGTGGCGTCGTTCCTCGATGAGCTCATTCATAGTCGAGCTCGCAAACAGCAATCCATCGTGCGACCATCAATCGCGCGATAAGCGCCGCCTCTGTTTCGTCGATATGCGGCGCGAGCTCTTTCGAGATGCGTTCGGCCAAGCCTTCTCGAATTTTGTCGGTGAGCTGCTGCGGAGTTCCCTCCCACGTTGCGCGTGTCTCTAGGACGTGGGCCTCGTATCCATTGATGAGCCTCATCAGGCGCGAATGAACGGTGGGGGCTTGCTCGTTAATCCGACGGAAGTGACTATCGTGTTCCAAAAACTCCCGCCTCGTACGCTGGTTGAGCTCCGCCTCCTTCACCGCAATCTTGTCGGCGGTGAAGCGGCCTTGCAGTCTGGCCTTGGTTTTTCGGACAATGTTGTTCTCGTACACTTCCGGCGCGCTGCCGAGCGGGGGAAGTACCGTTGGCAGACCTCCGAAATCCAGCGCCTTGCCAAAAGCGAACTGCAGCTCTTGGATTTCGGAGGCGTAGTGATCGCCATCCTGGATCAGTACCTCAAAGTCTGGTGCCAGGATCGAGAGGTTCCACGCCCTCGCTTCGGCTTCCTTGGTGCGTGCGTGCTTGATCAGCTCATTGCGCGCGACGGTGGGCGTCACCAAGTACCAGCGGCGCAACTTCGTGGTGCCCAGCAGCTTCTTCAGGTCCTGCTCGTAGGTCTTAAGCTTCTTGAGGTCTGTAGTGATCTTGTCGCGCTGCTTTTCGTGAAGCTCTTTGCCGGGGTAGAGCGCGTCAGGGCAGTAGCACTGGAAACCACAACCCGTGGTGGTAGTGAACCCCTCGAGTCCAAAATCACCGGGCGTGGCAGGAATGTGCTGGTATCCGTCAGCGGCAAACTTCTTCTTGAATACTTGCTGGCAGAGACGCTCCCAGCTGTCTCCATCGAACGGCCCGAAAGGGGTCTTGAACACGGCGTTATCGAAGCTCGCGCCTAAGCCAATGTGCCAGGCGAAAAAGCAAGTAGCGCCCGATTCGCGCGCAGCGGATGCGACACATGCAGATGGATACCTTGAAAGGCGTGCTTTCCAATGCGCAAGCGTCACTCCCCCTCTTTTTCTGCTGCAGGTGCCATAGTCGAGCCCGCAGTGGTTGCTATACGGGTATTGTTCGATACATTTGCTAACTTGTAAAGCCGATGTATGCAGGTGGCTTGGAGCTATGTCGACGCAACGGCATCGTGGAAACAGCCGTCCAAGGTGCTGGAACGACCAGACAGGCGTCAATTGAGCATGGACGACAGGAGCCATCGGGTACTGTACATGCATACAGTTAAACCCGCTTGGGAGCTTGGGAGTCTCCGGCGCATCTCGGACCGCTTGCAGCGCTTTCAGCACTGAGGTCGGCGTGGTGGGCAGCCCCAGTGCGAGTCCTTGCAATGCGCCCGCGCTAGACCGTTGGCTGAGTACCCGATTCACTGTCGCACAGCTGTGCGACAGTGGCAAGTAGAATTCAGCAATTGTGACAGCGAATGCTCGGGAGCGGTTGTTCATGGTCTGAAAAACCGCGTGGAACTGTGCGTCCATCCTCCGTGCAAATGGGGAGCCAGGTACCACGTATTAACGTGTTATAAATAGCGTAGTGTGACAACACTACCGTACTATGCCCGACCTGGTCGAAACCACCTTGAAGAACATTGGTCCCTGTGTCAGCACCACCCTCGTGGCAGCGCTGATCAAGGAGCATGGTTTGTCCGCCGTCAATGCGCGGCAGAAGGTTTCGCGCGCTACCTCGATCAAGAAGCTGGCGCACATCCTGTTTCCGCACCGTGCGCGGTTCGTGTACCTCCAATCCGACTACGGCTCCCCCGAGTTCTGGCATGCGTTGACGCATGAGTTGCTTGCCAACTCTGTGTCATATGGAGGCGGATTGGCTGCGCTGATGGCACGTGGCGGCGCCATGCCGGTCGGGCATTTCACGATCGCGTGCGGCGCTCCTGTTGCGCAGCGCGGCCACCTGTCCCCGGCGGGCATTCTGGAGCGGCTGAAGGCTGCCCAGCTTGTGCGCACCGTCGACGAACCGGGTATCGGCGAATGTGTGGAGCTGTCGCACCAGAGTGCATCCGATGCCTTTGAGCTCGCGCGGATGCGTGCTCGGCTCTACACGGAACAAGTCCTGCTGGGCGCTGTGAAGGACTGGGCGCGAAATCTGGGGATGGTCAGCTACAACAAAGTAGAGCTTCGCGACGAGAACGACCGCCAGCCCAAGGTGGGGACCTTCCATTGGGATCTGGCTGGACCTTCCTACCTTGGGCCGCTGGCAAAGCGTGTCCCAAGAGCAAAGCCCAAGCCAGGCTTCCTGGTCTGCGACGTGCTATTGGGCGTCAACGTGTCGGCGGACGAACTACGGCCATTCATCAACAAGTGCACAACGTTGCGGAGCCTGACCAAAGTCGGCGCCTGTCTACAGGTGTTCGTCGCGGACGGGTATACCCCCGAGGCCTACGCGCTTGCCAGGGAACAGGGAGTCATGTCCGCCACTACAGCGTCGCTGTTTGGCCTGGAGGTGGCCAAGGCGCTGCGGGAGCTGGCGGAACTGCTGCGCGAGGTCTTCCCGCGCGCCGGCACCTTCGAAAAGATCGACGCGGTGTTCGCACAGCTCAGTCACATAGAGGGCGCGGCGAACAATCTACGCGGAGCCTTGTTTGAATACTTGGTTGCTGAGATCGTGCGGACCACCAGCCCCCACACGTCCATTCAGGTGAATGAAGTGTTCCGCGCGGACGGAAGCTCCGCCGAAGTCGACGTCCTGGTTGAACATCGGGACCACGCGATCCGGTTCATCGAGTGCAAAGGCTACCGGCCCGGCGGCACCGTGCCCGACGAAATGATCGAACGTTGGCTGAGAGATCGGATTCCCCTCCTGCGCAAAGCCGCAGCCGCCAACACTTTCTGGCACAAGTGCAGGTTCGAATTTGAATTCTGGACCTCGGGCACACTCACCCCCGAGGCAGAGGCGCTGATTGCCGCGGCCGCCGAAAGGACGAAGAAGTACGGCATCAAACTGGTGTCGGCTCGCGACCTCGTCGAGATCGGCCAAGCCACAAACAACTCCCCTTTGAAGAACACCCTTCAGGAGCACTTCCTCGGGCATCCCCTGGAAAAGGCTGAACGCACGGCGCAATCAAAGCAGCGGCGCCTGGCAATCCCGCCAAGTTCGAAGCTGGCGAAGCGCTCCGGTGAGGTGGCCGCGAACGAGTTCTTCGCTGAAGACTGAGTGGCAGCCACCGTGCACTTCATCCGCCTTGCCCTCTCGAACTTCGGCTCGTTCCGAAACATCGCCGTCGAGTTCCCGCCTTCGGGCGTTTCCGTCATTTCGGGGGCCAACGCGTCCGGCAAGAGTCAACGGTCGGCGCGGCGCTGGCTGCAATCATAGGAAAACGGGCCGTGACCATGGATCCCAAGGGCGAAGGACCCGCAAGGGTTGCCCTGGTGCTTTGGCGACGGCGGGACCGAGGAGGTCGCATCGCTGTGCGTGACGGCCGATGCCGGCGGGCTGGCGCGATGCGAGTTCATCCACAACAGCACTTCCATGAGTCAGGAGTTGTTGGCGGCTGTGCGGCGAAAGTCTGGACCTAGGCTGCTTCTTGATGAGCGCATCGGAAATGGACCATTCACGAAACGCGATATCGCAGCATTTGAGAGCACCGCACCACCGGAGATTTTGCGAAATGAGTTTTGGGATGAAATGCACCGCAGCGGCTGGCTTGAGTCTGGCGCCCACTCCGCAAGCGTGGGGATCATGAGCGGTGTCGTTCGTGAATTCATGGCGAGGGTCCCTGCGGCACCCCTCCCGCTCCTGGTAGACGGAATCATCGGTCAGTTGGACTCGCGCGCTGCCCGGTTCTGTGCGGACTTGCTTCAGCTGATTGGTCGTACCTCGCAAGTGATCGTGGTGACTTCTTCCTATGCCGGGCAATCGTTCGGCAAAGAACTGATCCGGCTACCGCGGCATGCGTCCCCGTTGCGGGCCATGGCGTACTACGCGAAGACCGCGTCGTTCACGTCGCTTCGCCTGCAGACTCGGAAGCGTTCGAGGGAGCGCATGAAAACATTCAAGCTAGGCGAGACGTTTCCAACACAGGAAAGCCGGGCTTGCGAGCTCAAGGAAGTGAAAGGCCAAAACCCCGTCGGGTCGATTGGCCAGGTTGCCGACCAATACGTGGTCGCTTTCCTGAATGCTGGCGTCGAGCAGACGGGAAGCATTCTCTGGGGAGTCACCGATGCTCGCACCGTGGTGGGCGTGCCACTGACCGACGCGCAATGCGATGAGATTCGTCGAGTTGTAGTCGGACGGGTCGGCAACATCAAACCGCCCCTTGCGCTGACCACCCTGAGTATCAAATTCCATCCGGTGGCGAGCGATGGTCCATCACCGTTGTACGTGGCGGAAGTGAAGGTGCCGGCGGTCCAGGGGACCTATCTCTACGCGACCGGATCGGAGGAGGGCTACGTGAAGACGGACGCCGGCAAGAAGAAGCTCACCATCATGCAGATCCAGCAAGAGCTGCTGCAGCGCAGGGGCGTTGGCATCCCGGCCGCGTAGCGCCACGCGCGAACGGGACGACTGGCGGTTTCCCAATATCGCGAAAGTCCTGCTGTTGGTTGTCTGCCGTCGGAGCGTGCCTGCATAGTGCTCTTTCCGCGTTGAGCCTACACTGGAAGTCCCCGCACATCTCACTGATCACTGCGCCATGAACAGCATCTTGCTGCCTACTACCCCGGATGATGAGGATGGGTATCGCACCACCGCGATGGGGTTGGCACGATTCGCCTATGAATATATCGATGCAGCGTTGCTGGTTGATGAGCGACATGGCCAGCGAAAGGGCTTCGAGCATGTCTCACCTGTGCCAGCGTATTTTCTCGCGATGCATGGCATTGAATTGACGCTCAAAGCATTTCTTCGGTACAAAGGCGTTGAACCAAGGGCTCTTCGCTCGCGCGAACTTGGGCACGACATCCGAGCTTGCTATCGAAAGGCTAAAGAACTCGGATTGCGGGACGTTTTTCGGATGCGCGCTGATGATTTACGCGCGATGATCTTGTTGCTTGCGCTCAACGACTTTCAGGGTTTGCGGTACATCCGAACGGGTTACAAGCGCTTCCCATCATGGGCCATTGTCGAGCCGTTCGCGGTAAGGTTGCACCAAGCAGTCGCCCCGCTGGTTGGCTATCGGTCATTTAGCAAGATCTATCAGGCTTATCAAGGGTAGAGACGCACGAGCAGCTTGCCAGTTCGCTCGTAGTTGTTGGCGAGCTGCACGGCTGCGCGCAGCTCTTCGATCGAAAGCTTCTCTTCAGAGTCGAGTTCACCCGTCTTCAGCAGTGCGAGGATTTCATCGGCCTTCTTGCCAGTCAGAAACTGTGCCGCGGAAAAGACCGTGAGGCGGTGGGCTTGTTGGAGTAGCCGGCCCTCGTCTTTGAGTACCTGCATTCTTTCCGCATCTGCAGCGCGATGTACGCGCAACACCGCACCGGCACAGTCGATGGTTCTCACGCGCAATTCCTCCAGTTTCCTGGCTGCTGCCGTGGCGTAGGGAAGATAGCCAAGCAGCGCCTCGGCATGACGCTCACTGAAAGCCGCGAACTGCTCCGCGACCAAGCTGTCCCCGCCCAGTGACGACACCTTGAACACTCGATCTCGCGCTTTGCTGGCGATGGCTGCGGCTGCCTCCACTTCCTGGCGATCCGTCCATGCCAACAAGGGGACCGCCCGCGTGCCTTTGGCTGACCAGTGTCCCGTCACCTTCAGGAACCTGTAGTGCTGGCCTCCACGGTGTTGTTCCTCGAGCGCAGCTGAACCATGCTCTGCGTGCTCGATCACGAAGAAGGATAGATAAGGTCGATTCGAGGTGCTCATTTCGCCGATTGTGTCCGCCTTGATTGACGACCTCCGAATGTCCATGGGCGCAGAGGTCCGTGGCGAGTCTCACGCACGTACTGCGCAGTCCCTCGCAAGCACTTCCTGCCGATCAGTGCATCCATACCTCGACAGCACCCTTTTCGACGAGTTGAAAGGCGTATTCAAGCGCCGCCTTGAGTGAGCGTGCTTTGGTCGCGAACACACCCGGAACGCGATGACGAAAAGCTGGGATCTTCGTAAAGCCATCCCCGAATTCCAAATCCTGCTCGAACTGCACCCACGACCACCAGCCATCTCTCTGCTGGGCTGCACAGAGTGCGACGAAGTAGCCGTCCAGTTCGATGAAGCCCTCAAGTTTCACAGTCGGCATTTCTGTGCTCCCAGGTCCGCCGGTTGAGTCGAGATCGTTCGAGCGTGATCTTCGGACGCCTTCCGGAGCGCCCGCATCTGTCAAAAGAGACAGGGCATCAGGGCCACGAAGTCGGCTGCTGCAGATGCCTGCACATTTGCCGCCTGCAAACATGAATACCTAAGAATTAAATTTAAAGAATTCTTGAGATTTGCCGATGTCTTATTCGTGACCTTATCCGCAGGTTGACATGCGGCAGCCCTTCTTTTAGGTCTTTCGCACCCGATAATCGAAATTGACGCTTTTTGATACAAAAGCGCCAAAAGCACTCAAAAATTTCAGGGAGTCAGGGCATGAATCGCCAGTTTCATCGTGTCGTCTTCAATGCCGCCAGAAGCATGCGGATGGTGGTTCAGGAAACTGCCACGAGCACGGGCAAAGGGGCGAACAAGGCGACGAAAGCATCTGGAAGCGCGCCGGCCAGCGCCGCGGCCCTCGCCCCCGTGCTGATTGGGGCTGCGTTGGCGGCCATGCTGACGACATCCGCATACGCCCAGATCGTCGGCGCCCCGAATGTTCCCGGCAATCTTCGTCCCACTGTCTTGGTCGCACCCAACGGCGTCCCGCTCATCAACGTGCAGACCCCGAGCGCAGCAGGTGTCTCGCGCAACGTCTACAACGCCTTCAACGTCGGGACCAACGGTGCAATCCTGAACAACAGCAGAACCGCGGTACAGACGCAGCTCGGCGGCTTTGTCCAGGGCAACCCCAACCTCGCAACGGGTCCTGCGCGCATCATCCTCAACGAAGTCAACGGCGGCTCTCCCAGCCAGCTTCGTGGCTACATCGAGGTCGGCGGCCAGCGCGCGGAAGTGGTGATCGCCAATCCGGCAGGGATCAGCGTGGACGGAGGCGGTTTCATCAACGCTTCACGGGCGACACTTACCACCGGCACGCCGCAGTTCAATGCGATCGGCGGCCTCGACAGCTTCCTCGTTCGTGGTGGAACCATCACCATCGAAGGGGCCGGCCTCGATGCCAGCAAGACCGACTACGCGGCCATTCTCGCGCGCGCCGTGCAGGCCAATGCGAGCATCTGGGCGAGCGAGCTCAAGGTTGTGACTGGCGCAAATCAGATCAGCGCCGATCACACGCAAATCACTCCGACTGCCGGCACAGGCTCCACCCCCACCTTTGCTCTGGACGTGGCCGCACTGGGCGGCATGTACGCCAACAAGATCGTCCTGATCGGGAGCGAAGCCGGCCTCGGCGTGCGCAATGCGGGCAGCATCGGTGCTGGTGCTGGCGGTCTTGTCGTCACGGCGTCAGGCCGTCTTGAGAACACCGGCACGCTGGAAGGCCAGCGCGTCGAACTGACCACGCCCGGTGATATCTCCAACCGCGGCGGCACGATCCGCCAAGCCAGTTCGGCAGGCCTGACCATTGCCTCGCCGGTCTTGAGTAATACCAATGGCGGTGTGATTGGTGCCGAGCCCGTGAGCGTCAGTGCAAGCAGCGGTGGTACGAGCAGCGGAGGTTCGAATGGCGGCGGAACAACGAGTCCGACCAGCGGCGGTACGACCACGCCATCGACCACGGGAGGCAGCGACACGGGTTCTAGCGGTACATCCACGCCAACCACCTACACCCCGCCCGCACCGGGCGCCATCACCGCTGGCGGGACCATCTCCAATGATGGCGGCAAGATCTACGCGGGTGGTCTCATCACGCTCAACACGCCGCAGATCAACAACGCAGGCGGTTCGCTCAATGTCGCGACGATGGCCGTTGCAGGCCCGAGTTTCAGCAATGCGGGCGGCACGCTCAATGTCAGCCAGAGCTTCGGTGCGAACGTCGGCTCCTTCGACAACACGGGTGGCAAGCTCAATGCGGGCAGTCTGAGCATCACCACCACTGGTGATCTGCTCAACGTAGATGGCACGCTCACGAGCGCTTCCGATGTCAATCTGACGGTGGGGGGCAATGGCGACAACACGCGCGGCACCATCTCGGCTACCGGTGCGCTGACTGCGAGCTTTGCCGGCGCAGTTCAGAACACCTCTGGCACGCTGGCCTCGAACCAGAATCTCAATGTCGCTGCCCAGTCCCTGAACAACAGCCATGGCAACATCTCATCGGCAGGCAGCAGTGTTCAGCTCGCCATTGGCCAGCAACTCTTGAACACCGCGGGGCACATTGCCAGCGGCGCGAATCTCTCGGTCCAGACTGGCAGCCTCGATGGCAGCGGCGGCAATCTGCAGAGCACGGGCGATATGACCGTTGCGGCCAGCCAGGCGCTGACTTCCACGGGCACCAACATCGCAGGTGGCAACGCCACGTTCAAGGGCGCTTCTGTCGACCTCTCCGGTAGCCAGACTGGCGCCGCCAATATCGCAGTCACGGCTGACCAAGGCAACGTAACCACCAGCGGTGCCACCGTCGCAACGCCGGGCACGCTCGCCATCACGGCCAACGCGCAGCCTGCTCAGGCATTGGTGAACAACGCGGGCCAGCTCAATGCCGCCCAGTTGCAGATCAACGCCTCGAACATCGCCAACACCAACAGCGGCCAGATCGTCCAGACGGGCACTGGTGCGACCGTTCTTGCCGTCAGCGGCAGCATCGACAACTCGAATTCGCATATCGCGACCAATGGCCAGGACCTGAAGCTTCAGGCAGCGTCCATCACGAACACGGCCGGCAAGATCGACCATGCCGGCACCGGTACGCTGACCATCGCGGGAGGCAGCTTCAACGGAGCAAGTGGCGCGATCACAGGTAACGGCGCATTGAACGTCAGCCTGACCGGCGCCTTCAACCAGGATGCGGGCACCGCCTACGCGAAGCAGATCGATATCACAGCCGGCTCGCTGAGTAACCAGAGCGGCGGCAGCATCGTGCAGGCGGGCACAGGCACCACGACGCTCAACGTTGGCGGCTCTCTTTCCAACAACGCGGGAACCATCGCAAGCAATGGCGCGATCGTCGCCAACGCAGGATCGATGACCAACCAGGGCGGCAAGCTGCAGGCAGCAGGAACGTCAGACCTGAACCTCACCGTTGTCGGTCAGCTCGACAACTCCGCGGCAGGCAAGATTTCCTCAGGCGCGAATACGAGTGTCTCGGCCGGGAGCCTCAAGAACGACACTGGCAGTCTGACCGCTGTCGGCAACCTGGATGCAACTGTCTCGGGTGTCGCGACGAATGTGGGCGGCACGCTTGCGGCCAATGGCAACACGACGCTGACAGCAGCCAGCCTGGACAATAGTGCAGGTACGACGGCAGCCGTCAGCGGCGACCTAAAAGTCACGACCGCAGGCACCACCACCAACACCGGCGGCACTTTGCAGGCTGGCGGCTCGACCACGCTGAGCAACGGTGGCTTGAGCAGCGCGGGCGGCAAGATCTTCGGCAACAGCCTGAGCATCGACGCTCACGGGGGAGCGTTGGACAACAGCGCCAAGGGAACCATCGCTGCGACCACCACCGTCGATATCAAGTCTGGAGCGCTCAACAACGACACCGGTCTTGTCCAATCGGGCGGGGCGATGACCATCGACACCAACGGCCTGGCGCTCACCAACACCAACGCAGCCGGCTACACGAATGGCCAGGGCGGTATCACGAGCGCTGACACTCTGACGCTCAGAGCAGGTTCCGTGAACAACAACTCAGGCTTTATCGGTGCCAAGGGAGCTCTTACTGCCACGACACAAGGTTCGCAGGGCTTTTCCAACACCGTCGGCGGAAAGCTCATCGGACAGGCAGCGGTCACGATCAACACCAACGGTGCGAGCTTCGAGAACAGCGGTGGTGAGACTCAGGCGGTCGGGACCCTGACGGTCAATGCTGGTGCAGTCAAGAACGTTGGCGGCCTGCTGCGCTCCAGCGATACCACTACGCTGAATGCAGCGAGTGTCGACAACGCCAACACCAGCGGCACGAACCAGGGCATCGAGGGCACGAACGTTAAGATCAATGCCGCTGGCCTGGGGAACAAGACCGGAGCTATTCGCGCCGCACAGAATCTCACGCTGACCAGCGGCGGCACCGTGGACAACTCCACGGGTGGTCTGCTGTCTGCGGGCGATACCCTCAAGATCGTCGATCCGAACGCAGGGAATCCGGGTGCAAAGACGCTCAACCTGGTCAACAGCAGCGGCACCTTGACGGCGACGAACAGTCTCCAGATCGACGCCGCCAAATTCAGCAACGACGGGAGCTTCGCGACTGGCAAGGACTTATCCGTCGCGCTCACGCAGGACATCGTCAACAACCGCGATATCAGCGTGAGCGGCAATCTCAGCTATGGCACCACCGGCCACCTGACCAACAATGCCAAGCTGCTCGCAGGTCAGACGCTCGCGGTCAACGGAAATGTGATCGACAACACCGCCACGGGCGAGATGTCGGGCACGAACACCGTCGTCAACGTGGGCACCCTCAACAACAGAGGATTGATCGACAGCCAAGGCAGCACGCAGGTCAACGCGGGAACGCTGAATAACATCGGAACAGGGCGCATCTATGGCAACGCCATTTCGATCAGCGCCGGTACGCTGGTGAATGAGGTCGAGATCGCCGGGGGCACGACAACGGCCGCGACTATTGCCTCGCGCGGCGACCTCGATATCGGCGCGGGCAATCTCACGAACCGTGAGCATGCCTTGATCTTCAGCAGCAACAACATGGCCATCGGTGGGGCTCTCGATGCGAACCGCAAGGCCACGGGCCAGGGCGGCACGCTCGACAACCTGAGCGCAGACATCCAGTCGCTGGGCAACATGTCCATCTCGATGGCCAACGTCAACAACCGCGATGTGCACATCCAGTTGGGCACGCCCACCTCGGTCTCGAGCGTCGCGGTCGGTATAGCACCCGTCACGCCGATGGGCAGTGGTGTGGGGCGGACTACGCAGTACACGATGGACGAGGTCAACCTCGATCCTGCCAACGGGTTCGTCTACCGAAAGGACACGGGCGAGTTGGTAGGCATGGGGGGATATGGCGTCTGGACCAACAACATCACCACTGTCACTGACACGGCCGTCAACGCCGATCCCGCGCATCTGATCGCAGGCGGCAACATGACGGTCAATGGTCGCCTGTACAACCAGGACAGCCAAGTGCTTGCGGGCGGGACCATCACTGCCAACGACTACCAGTCCAGCCAGCTCACCGGTTCGGTGAACGTGTCGGGTCTGGCGAGCGTGATCGACAACAAGGGCCAGGTGCAGGCCGTCAATATTCCCATTGTGGCCGCCCCGCAGAGCATCGCATTGGGCGCCTACAAGTACCAGCAGAACCTCAATGCGACCACGGGCTACAACGCCGGCAGCGCCGTCAAAGGGTCTGGCAGTGCGGCCGGTGGCGGGGCTGGTGGCGCAAGCGGCGGTCCTGGCGCGGGAGTCATCGTGGAGGTGGCCGCCGATGTGGGGACGGTAGTAAGTGCGGGTGGCTCTGGGGCTAGCGCATCCGGGGGAGCCAGTACCGGCAGCACCCAAACTGTACCTGCGGTGGTGCGCACCAGTACACCAAATCTGAACGTGCCTCAGGCTAGCCTGTTTCGTACGCAGGCGGGCGGCAACTACTTGATCGAGACGGACCCAAGGTTTGCGAACTACCGCAATTGGCTCAGCAGCGACTATCTGCTCAACAGCTTTGGACTCGACCCGAACAACATCCTAAAGCGTCTGGGCGATGGCTTCTACGAGCAGCAACTTATCCGCGAGCAGGTTGCTCGCCTGACTGGGTATCGATATTTGGGCGGCTTTAACAACGACGAGGACCAGTATGCGGCGTTGATGAATGCCGGCGTGACCTTTGCGAAACAGTACGGGCTTCGTCCGGGCGTGGCGTTGACTGCCGCTCAGATGGCCCAGCTCACGAGCGACATCGTCTGGTTGGTCGAGCAAACCGTCACCTTACCCGATGGCTCCGCGCAGAGGGTGCTTGTGCCGCAGGTCTATGTGCGGGTGCAGCCAGGCGACATTGACGGATCGGGGGCGCTGTTAAGCGCGGACGCAGTAAAAATCAAGAGTTCGGGCGATGTAACGAATAAA
The DNA here is from genome assembly GCF_003965815.1 of Variovorax gossypii. Lineage (GTDB taxonomy): Bacteria > Pseudomonadota > Gammaproteobacteria > Burkholderiales > Burkholderiaceae_C > Variovorax > Variovorax gossypii. Next base: position 1,433,755 of record NZ_RXOE01000002.1, read on the forward strand.
GGCACCATCGCCGGCCGCTCACTGGTGTCGATCACTGCCGATAACGTCAACAACCTTGATGGGGGCCGAATTGCGGGAGGCAGCGTGGATATCGACGCGCGCACCAACATCAACAATATCGGTTCTGCGATCACCGCCAGAAAAACTGCTGTACTGACAGCAGGCGGAGATATCAACGTGCAGACCACGACGCGATCCCTTGGCGCAAGCACAGCCATCGATCGTGTAGCAGGAGTCTATGTCACCAATCCGGGGGGCATCTTGCTCGCGTCCGCAGGCCATGATGTAAATCTGGTGGGGGCCGCCATGATCAGTGCCGGCTCATTGGGCGTTGGTGCCGGACACGATATCAATCTCGGCACCGTCACCGAAGGCCATACGCTTGTATTCAGCGCACCAGGTGCAGCGGGGATTTCTTCGGAAAGTCGCGAAGTAGGCTCCGTCATACAGGGGCAGGACAACGTGCGCTTGGCCGCTGGCAACGATGTCAACGTGCGAGCGGGTGCTGTGCAAAGTGTGAATGGTGGATTGGTTGTCACCGCCACCAACGATATCAACGTCACTTCGGGGCAAGCAACGACAAATACCGCATCGGCCACTCAGAAGTCCTCCAAGAGCCTCTTCAAGAAGAGCAGTTCTAGCACCATGGACACTAGTGCCACCACCGAGGTGCTTTCTAGCAGCCTGAGCGGCAGCAGTGTCATGCTGGTGGCCGGCAACGACATCAAGCTGCAGGCGGCACAACTCCATGCGGACGATGCGATGAGCCTGTCTGCAGGCCGTGATATCAACCTCACGACTGCCAATCAGACCGACCTGGAATTGCATGCAGCGCAAAGCAAGACCAGCGGCACTGCATTTGGCATGGGCCTAGCCGCCGCAACGTTCATGGGCGACGTCACAGCAGTCGCGATCGCGGGCAACAAGAAATCTTCCAATCATGCCGATGCAAGTATCTCAACCCAGGCTATAGGCACCACCATTTCGGCTGGAAGCCTGCAAACGGTGAGCGGACGAGACACGACGCTGCAGGCGGCGACCGTCGTGGTGGACAAAGACATCACGATGGTGGCTGGACGGAACCTGACCGTGGAGAGCGCTCAGAACCAGCGGATTTCGAGCAGTTACGACGCCAACAGCAAGTCAGGGATGATCGGCCAGTGGTACAACCCCGCGATCGGCAACGTCAAGGGCTCGCAGGCCAATGCCGAAATCAGTACGACACAGCAGGCCAGCCAAGTCGCCAGCCTCCAAGGCAATGTGACTCTGGTGGCTGGCAATGAGTACCGCCAGACGGCCAGCAGCGTCTTGGCTGCAGGGCAGGCCGGCCCGCTGGTGGGGGGCGATGTCAACATCCTAGCCAAGAACGTCGTGATCAACGAGGCGTACAACACCACGCAGTCGATCACTCTCGACAAGAGTTCCAGCACCATCGTAGGCGGCAGCGCGAACTTCATGGGGGTGGGCACCGACACTCTCAAGGGGGGATCCAGCACGATCAAGGCCATGGGCGACATCGGCGGCGACGGCCGCATGCAGGCCCTTGGTGCCATCAATCTGGCTATGAGCGGCAAGCAGGCCTATGACGCCGTGCAAGCAATTGGCGGGACAGGTCCGCTGAGCTATGGCGTCAGCGTCAACGTGAGTCGCAACAGCAGCCAGAGCACAAGCTTCACCAACACCAGTGAGGCGGTAGGTTCCAGCGTTGTAGGTGCGAACAACGTCAACATCGTGGCCACGGGCGGCGACAAGGATTCGAATATTCGCGCCGTGGGCTCCACTATCGCTGCTGGCAATACCGTCAACATGGTGGCGGACAATGACATTACCTTGGAGGCCAGCAAGAACACGAGCGTGACGGTAGGCCAGAACTCCAGCCGTGGCGCCAATGTGGGCGTGACTTTCGGTGCAGGTGCTCAAAACGGCTTCAGCATCCAGTTGGGCGTGCAGAGCGGCAAGGGCAGCAACAATCAGAACGACACCACGTACAACTCCACCCAGGTTTCCGGTGGCAAGGCGGTGAACGTCTCCACAGGTCGCAACCTCACGCTCGACGGGGCGACGATCGAAGGCAACCGCGTGACGGCGGATGTCGGAGGTGACCTGAAGATCACCACCTTGCAGGATGTGAGCGTGGGTCAGAGCCGGCAGTCCAGCGGCGGCTTTGGAGTGAGTTTGTGCATTCCGCCGATCTGCTACGGCGCGGTGGCCTCCGTCAGCGGCAGCGCGGCAGGCGCGAAAGCTGAGGGTATCTTCGTCAGCCCGGCCGTGCAATCGGGTATCAAAGCCAGAGATGGCGGCTTTGATGTGAAGGTCGCGGGCAACACTGACCTGAAGGGTGCGGTGATTGAGAGCACGCAGGCAGCGATCGACGGCAAGAAGAACAACTTCAGCACGGGTGGTGCGCTCACCATGACTGACTTGCAGAACGTGAGCCAGTCAAGCGGCAGCAGCTACTCGGTCAGTGGAGGACTGAGTGTGGGCTACACCACGGCGCCGACCGCCGCCACGGAGACGGCGCCTGCCAGGGACATGACGGCATCGTGGACTGGGCCGAGCAATCGCCCCAGCGGGGCTGCGGGCGTGGGTAGTTACAGCGGCAACAACCAAGCCAGCGTCACGAAATCCGGCATCTCGGGCATTGCGGGCGATCAGAGTGTGCGAACGGGGGACAACAGCAGCGCCGGCACGTTGATCAAGGACTGGAACACCCAGGCCATCGTCAAGAACGTCCAGGCACAGGCTCAGATCACCCAGCAGTTCAATCAGAACGCGGCGCGCGAGATCGGAACCTATTCGGACAAGCAGCGAGATGCTGCCTTGGCGCGTGGAGATAAGGCCGAGGCCGCGAAGTGGGACGAAGGTGGGGAATACCGAGTGGCTGCACATACGGCGGCAGGTGCCTTGGGCGGTGGCGTTGCTGGGGCGCTGGGGGCTGGTGCCAGCGCAACCCTGATGCCGAGGGTGGGGCAAGCTATTGCCGACCTGGATCTTCCAGCGCCGGTGGCGCAGGCTGTTGGGGCGGCGACCGCTGCAGCGATTGGAGGCTTGGTCGGTGGAGCACCAGGCGCAGCGAGTGCCTACAGCATCGATATCAATAATCGACAGCTGCACCCGACACAGGGAGATGCGATTCGAAGTCGTGCTCGATCACTTGCAGGCACTGAGGGGCTGACCGCTGAGCAATGGGAGTCTAGGCTAACTCAGGAGGCGTTGCGCCTGAATGACTCGACCTTTGCCGATCGCTATTCGGAGGATGCTGGTGCAAGAAATATTCTTGCGGTGATCCAGAATTCCGGCGGCCCACGAATGGATTACTCGGGGACTGCGGAATATTACGATCCAGCGATAAATTCTCAATACTTAGGGCAATTGGCGACTCTTTATGGCAATGCCGGAAAGATGCAAGGCACAAGCCCGAATCTGAATGCATTGACATATGCATTCGCCAACGCTACAAGTAGTCCGACCTTTTCCAATTTGTCAAAGACCGAGCAAGTCAGCGTGCTCGGCCAATTGATGATGTACTCCGACCTGCTCGCTGCTATGCCACAGGCAAGTGCCGCCGACAGAGCGGTCGCTGATGCCGCAACACGAACAGCTGCGGCATGGGCCAAGCAATCGGGTGCAATTCCTGAGAATTTCAAAACTGCGGCGGATTCACGTCAAGGACAGCAAATCACAATGAGTTTGCTGATCAATGGTCGCTATGAAAAAGACTCAACGCCTACAAACCAGCGCCCATTTTCGGAGTGGACAACGGCGGAGCGGCAGGCAGCAATTGACCAAATTCAAGGGGCATTGCCAGAAGGCATCGCGCGTCGCCAAAATCCATCAACCTTGACGATGGAGAGAGATGGAACTTTGATTCTAAGTCGTGTCGGGGGTATGCCCACGCCAGCGCAGCGGGAGCTCGCAAATCAGATTTTTGGGGAAGGCAATGTCAAATTTGTTGCCGGAGGAAAATCTGCAAATGCTGATGGAGAGGCGGGACATCATTCAGAGGCCCGCGGCATAAATGCAGCTGAAAATCCGGCAGGCGCAATTCAAGTTACCAGTCACTATGCTTGCGATAGCTGCGCTGCTCGTCAAGCGCTGGCGAACGTGATCAATCTTACTGGCACCGCAGCGGCCAATGGAGGCGTTATTGGACGGCCTTTGGATTTGACGACAAAATTGCCAGGTGCGGGGACTACAATTGGTGTGTCCATTAACCCCGTGATTACCCTTCCTGTTATCCCGGCCGCAATAGAACAAATGCGAGGTGGTAAGTGAGAAAGATGTTGAAGCACCTAGCGCATGTACAGGAGAGAGCATCCAAGCTTTCATTTGAGCAGGCACGGGTGTTTTGCCTGCTATGCGCCGAGCGACAAAAATTTGCTTATGACAAATCGACAACAGTGGTGCGCCCTGAAGACTCTGATCGCGCACGTGAGTACTTAGATGCTCTTTGGCAGCAAAGAGTGCCACTCGAGCGAGTTCCCCTTATCGAGGCGACATTTGATGCGGAGGATGCGGCGGCCAACTTTGTTTATGCATTGGATGCCATCACTGAAATAAATTTGGTTAACTATCCTTTGTCTTGCAAGGTAATTGCTGAATTCTCTATGAATATCTTGGATTCGCTGGCTTATTCGGTGTTGCGACTTCCGGTTGGAAGTGCCGGTGATGAGGCGGTTGATTCGAGTTTATTTGTTGCAACCGAGATCGCTCGTCAAAGCCAGGACTTGGATGAATTGGCGCATGCGGTATTGCCTATAGATCTTGAGGCATTTAAGGCAAAATCGCAGATCGATCTGACGCTAGGTGCGTGGTTCTTAGAAGATTAATTAACTTGATGTGCGTCTGTCGCGAGTCAAGGAATGCGCCCGCGCGAGAGCGGTTGCCATTAGAGGGAGTACATGAAGAAATCGACAAAGCGGGCTTGTTATTTCGTAGTGGCGCTAGGTTCTGCCACGATCGCAATGACCGGTTGCACATACTCGCAGATCAACCCCGAAGCTGCAGCGGCAGACTTGCGTGCCGACACCGGCTACAACGAATTGAAGGAGATCGAGCCAGGCACCGCCAAGCTGGTTATGCGCACCTTCGGCGCTGCAGGCACGACGTCCAATGCCCAGTTCGCCGTCAGCATCGCCGAAGCGCCGTGCAAAGACTTTCAACATCTGGGCGCCGCTGCCTATACGGGCAGCGGCATCGTCTACCCATGGATCGCACGCGCGACACGCGTTGGCACGCGCGCCAGCCCCTACCTTGCGCATGACGCGACACCGGGGCAGCCCATCCAGGTGCGGGGCATAGGCAACTGGAGCACAGGCGGAGCGAACGTGGCCTACCGCGCTGGCAGTTGCGGTCCGGTGACCGTGAGCTTCACTCCTGCAGAGAACCGTGCCTATACGGTCGAGTTCGTTTGGGGAGAAAAGATGTCTTGCCGTCTCGCTGTCATGGATGCGACCAATCCCGAAGCACCTCAACCCGCTGAGGCTCGGGACATCGCAGGCTGTCCCGCATCTTCGCGCTGAACACCGTCGAGATGAAGAGTCATGTACTGGCGGTGACAGCTGTCGCGGTGCCGTTTCTCGCGGCTGCCCAGCAATCCCCATCAACGCCGCAACCCTTCGTTGAACAGCAACGTCAACAAGAGCGAGAGCGTGCCCTTCGTGAGCAGAACGAACGCACTATCGACCAGCGTCCACAGGCTGCGCCGCCCGCTCCGGCCCAGCGCATTCCTGAATCCGAGTCGCCGTGCTTTCGCATCGATCGCGTGCTGCTGGTTGGTGAGCAGTCCGAGTCTTTCCGATGGGCCGTCGCAGATCTCTCAGGCCCTGAGGGCAATGATTCACCCGTGGGCCGCTGCCTCGGCACGGCGGGTGTCAACGTAGTCCTCGCACGAGCGCAGCAAACCGTCATCGCCCGCGGCTTTGTCACCACCCGAGTCCTCGCCGCGCCGCAGGATCTGTCCACTGGCACGTTGACACTCTCTCTGGTGCCTGGTCGCATCGCATCCATTCGGACGACACCCGATTCTTCGTCTACGCTGCTCGGCAGTTCTGCCTTGCTGGCCACAGCTATCCCCGCGCGCCCCGGCGACCTGCTGAACCTGCGCGACATCGAACAAGGCCTCGAAAACCTCAAGCGCACCCCCACAGCCGAAGCCGACATCCAGATCGAGCCTTCAACCGCCCCCAACGCCAAGCCCGGCGACAGCGACCTCGTCGTCAAATACGTCCAGGCCAAGAAATGGCGCGTCACCCTGAGCCTGGACGACAGCGGAACCGAAGCCACCGGCCGCTACCAGGCCGGCGCCACTCTGTCCCTGGACAATCCGTTCGGCCTGAACGACCTGTTCTACGTCAGCGCCAACCACAACATCAACAACCATGTCTTCGGCGACCCGGCCAAGGGCACCGAAGGCCAGACCGTTCACTACTCGTTGCCTTACGGCTACTGGCTGCTGGGCCTCACGGCCTCCAACAGCCAGTACCACCAGAGCGTCGCCGGCCTGAACCAGGACTACGTCTACGCCGGCAAGACCAACAACGCCGAGGTCAAGCTCTCGCGTCTCGTCTACCGCGACCAGAGCCGCAAGACGAGCATCGCGATCAAGGGCTGGCGCCGCGAGTCGCGCAACTTCGTGGACGACACCGAGGTCGAGGTGCAGCACCGCGTGGTCGGCGGCTGGGAGCTCAGCCTCAATCACAAGGAGTACCTCGGCGAGGCGACGCTGGAAGGCACGCTGGCCTACAAGCGCGGCACTGGCGGCTTCGGTTCACGCGTCGCGCCGGAAGAAGAGTTCGGCGAGGGCACCTCGCGCCTGAAGCTCTACACCGCCGACATCAGCCTGAACGCACCGTTCAAGCTGGGCGAACAGAAGCTGCGTTACTCCGGCCTGATCCGCGCTCAGTGGAACCGCACGCCGCTGACGCCGCAGGACCGCTTCGCCATCGGCGGCCGCTACACGGTGCGCGGTTTCGACGGCGAGACGAGCCTGATGGGCGAGCGCGGCTGGCTCATCCGCAACGACATCGGATGGGCCGTGGGTCAAAGCGGGGCAGAGCTGTACGTCGGTGCCGACTATGGCCACGTCGGCGGCCGCTCGACGGTCGATCTGCTCGGCCGCAGCTTGGCCGGGGCCGTCATCGGCGTGCGCGGCCAGTGGAGCAAGCTGAGCTACGACTTCTTCGTCGGTGCGCCGATCAGCAAGCCGGAGGGCTACCGTACCGCGAAGGTCACGCTGGGCTTCAATCTCAACGCAAGCTTCTGATGGGGCTTGGTCCAAGATTCACTTGTACGCCGAGCCCGGGGTCTTGCGTGCTCGCTTGGCGCGTCGGTGGCTGGCTGGCTGGCCTAGGGCTTGTCATGGTTGTCTCGGCCTGCGCTGGTCCGACGAAGCTGTCTTCTCCAATCACGGCCGCGGAACAGCGTGCCTCTCAAGAGCTGGTGGCCCGTTGCCTTAAATCGAGCAAGCGGGACGAGGCTGCAAAATCTGCGTGCATGTTTCTGCGAGACATGTTCGGCACCGACGGCGTTCGGTGGGCCGCATCTCATCTGAACCCCGATGGCTCTCTACGTGAGAGCCGCGCAGTGTTCGATGAGGTCTTGCGCAAACGGGCCGGTTTGGAGCAGCGCAGATGCATGAACTCGTGGCTGGCCAGAGAGCAGGAAAAAGGGCCACTCAATCTAGATCCTGCGTTGCTGGCACCAACCCAAGCTGTTTGCTTCCTTGCCGGCAAGCAATTCTTAGAAGGCGCTAGTGCCTTGGCAGACGAAGCAATCTCGAAGCCGCAGCTTGAGAGGACGACCAAGTGATGGTCGCGCGCAGAAGCGGTCGGAGCGCTGTTGCATCAGTTCAGTGAAATGTCTGCCGGCAGTCGAGGAGCAATAGCTTCGATCGAGAACGATGAGGCACGAGGAAGGAAAAGAATCGGTATGAATAGAAAATTCAATGTCGCCATGGGGCTCGCGTTGGCCGCGGCAATGCTCGCGGGCTGCACTGGCTCGCCTTATCGCGTCCCTGGCACTGAGGCGCAACCATTGTCCAACCTCGCCATCATCAAGTCCGGGCCGCGAGGAGCCACCTATTTCTTTTCGGTCGATGGCGAAAGGGTCCCGCACGTTCTTCGACCTGTGGACCGCTGGGAACTGCCACCTGGCGAGCATGCCGTCGTGGTCGGACTCAGAACGATTCCGCAATTCCAAGCGGACACGATTCCGATGAGATTCGTAGCGCTACCAGGAAAGACCTATGTGATCCAGTACGAAGTCAAGACTTCGTGGGGCCGTGGCACCTGGCGCGGATGGATCGAAGACGAAAGCGGTGCGACTGTTTCCTTCTCTGACAGCGCCCAGTCAGTCCCCAAAAGCAAGTAGAACAACGGCTCCTCATCGAATTCGGCTGTGCTCGGATTCAGTCTCAACTCAAGCTTCTGATCTTCCATGCCCCTGGGTGTGCCGAATCCTCTGGCCATGTACGGTATCCGGCGTGCCAAAGACCGCTGGGAGGTCTGCGTCATGCGCGACGGACGGCGACACCGCAAGGTCTTCATGTTCAGCACGTACGGTGAGAAAGCTGGACTCGCAGCCGCCCAGGCTTGGAGAGACCAAGTCGTAGTGATGTATCCAGCCCTGACTCGGCGTGAGCAGGCACAGCGCGCTCGTATCGATACGAAGGACAACCTTCCTGGGATCTTCTGCCGCCGCGACGCTGACGGTCGTCCCTTGCTGTGGACCGCGCACACGCAGTGCGCGCCAGGGAAGAAGTTGCAGAAATCGTTCAGCGTCAGCCGCTATGGCGACGATGCGAAGGAAATGGCTATTCGAGAGCGCGAGCGACAGCTGATGCAAATGAACGGGGTTGTCTTCGGACTGCTGGACGCCGAAGGGCGCCGACTTCTGGAACAGCATGTGGCCAAACCGGATCCCGTCTTGATCGAGCCAACGAAACCCGGTAGGCGATAACCTATTCTGGAAAAGTCGCAGCAAACGCTTACAGGGCCACGCAGGAAGCTCTCATAAAAACGGGGAAGGCGAGCTTCATGCAGGCGGTCATGATGGACATCGCCGATGTGAGATCCCAGTTCGGAAACAAGTACGATGCCGTCATTGCCCAGTACCTAGCCTGGGCGAAATGCAAGGGCTTCCTATGACCGTCAACACGGCTCCAGCTTGGCATCTCCGCCTTGCCAATCTTCGCGATCAACGCCCTTCCCGGTCCCGTGACATCGCCCTGAGTGCGCTTGTTGACGAAGACTTCGATGCCGCTGATGAACAGAATATCGAAGAGCTCTTGCTCTCGTTTGTCGCGGATGTCGATACTTCGGTTCTGCAGTCATTCGAGAATGACGGCACAGTCCCGGATCCCCGTGCCTTGGAAGCGCTTCGCGTAATCTTCGGCGGACAACAAATCTAACAATTGGGTCATACGTTACTCACTCTTCCACCTTCGGTGTCGCACCCTTCCCGGATGCAGCCTTGAGGGGCTTTCCCGAACATTTGTAATGCGCATCAAGTTGGGCCTGTAAGTGGCGACCCGGGCCCCTATTGCGTCCGCAAAGCGCCAGCCGAAATCCGGTACTTCTTCTTGAGCAGGTCCCGCGGTGTCTTTCCTATATGGTTGCGAACCTCCCACGAGGCCCCCATATCGATCAGCTGTTGCACGCTGGGCAAGTCGTGCTCGCTGTCGACATATCCGACCATGAGGTGCAGCGCCGTGTTGCCGTGGGCATCCTGCGCGTCAATCTCCAACCCCCAGCGGACCAGCTGGGGCCACAGTGCGCGGGAATGGGCATAGAGGCGCTGCCCCTGCTCCACCGCGAAATGCAGGCAGGTCTGGCCCCGAGCATTGCGCCAAGCCGGATCGAAGGGCAGATGTTCAGCCAGCAGCTGGGCGCATGTGAGATGCCTGCAGTATGCCCAGGCGTTATTCCCCAGTGAGTCCGCCAGGGCCGGATCGGCCCCGGCCGACAGGAAGGCCTGCACGGCCTCGGCGGGTGCTGCCTCCGACCATTCACCCAGCACATCCTGCAAAGGGGTGGTGACCGTGTCACCGGGCGGAGGGCGGGAAAAGTCGTTCACATCCAGGCCGTGATCGGTCAGTACCTTGATCTGCTCCGGCGAGCGCGCATGGTGCATGGCCGTGCGACCTTGCAGGTCCCGCAAATGTGGATCGGCGCCGGCAGCCAGCAGACGGGCCTGGCTCATGGGGCCTGTGCGCATCAGCATCGTGGTCGACGCCCCTCTGGATGCGGCGTCCCACCCTACGTTGGGATTGGCTCCCGCAGCCAGCATGGCGTCGAGTACAGCGAAGTACTCGTCGTCGGACAGCTGTTCAGCATCCAGCAGCCGGTGCAGGGCCGCGAAGCGCTCTTCGGGCCAGGGGTCGATGCGGGCGCCGGTGCGGATCAGCCACAGCAGCGTCGGGGCGCGCGCCGTGGTCATGGCGGCCACGAGCGGTAGCTTGTGGGACGCGAGCGAGGCACCATGGCGCAACAGGTACTCCAGCATCGCGAGGTCGTCTCGCTTAGCGGCAAGGACCACGGCCGTGTTCTCGTCGTTGTATTGATCGTCCAGGTCCGCGCAGTCCAGCCGGGCACCCGCGGCGATCGCCGCTTCGGCCGCCTTGATGTCTCCGTTGATCGCGGCCTCGAGCAATGCGAAATCGGCCGACGTGCTCGCACGTACGGGCTGGGGGCGCATCGCGCCCTCCTCGGGGCCGTACGCTGGGTCGTCGGCCAGCCACATGCGCCAGCGCTCGGCGGCAGGGCCTGCAGTATCCAGGCGCACGCGCTCGGGTCCTTCGTCGGCCGTGAACAGATCCCAGCAATGCCAGGTCGAGCCCACACAGCCCAGTGCCATCCAGCCACCGAGGAATTCGAACAGGTCGGCAGCGAGCACATGACCGTGCAGACCGTCCCGTTCATGGCTGAAATAGCGCACGGGCTGGCGAGCAGGGTCGTCGCTGCTCAGGTCCAGCACCAGCAGATCGCCGTTGGGCAGGTGCAGGAATGGCAGGTGCCGATCCCAGAGCACCCGCATCGCGGTGGCCTCGGCATCCTCTTCGTTTTCCCGCAGGTCCTCCACCCAGCTCTCAACCCAACTGGACAAGGCTTGGCCGGTGGGGTCGATCTGCTCCACGTCCCAGAGTGCTCCTGCGCCGCCTGCGTAACAGGCAGCGAACTTGCCATCCGGCTCGTCTTCGGCCGAGGCGCGCCAGCCGAAGGTGCAGGCCGAGGCGCGGGTCAGCAGCCAGCGCAGTTGCGCGGGCAACAGGCGTCCCGTGCGCCGCATCAGTTTGGCATCGAGTGCTTTCAGCGTCTTTTCGGAAACCGGTGCACCGAATGCCAGCGGCTCGATCTGCCAGCCGCGGCTGCTGGCCACTGACTCCATGGACGACAGCTGGTCATTCCAGGTCTTCCACAAGCGCTCGAGCCCGGGTGCGTCGTCCAGCGATGCTGAGCCGGCAGAGCGCCAGGAGAGAACAACGGGAAAGCGTGCGGCGCTCTTGGGTGTCGGCATCGGAGGAGTGTCGCATTATGGCGGCCTGCCCGATACTCGGGTCGAGACGTCACCATGAACGGACCTGCGGCATACCGCGGGCGCTGTCGATCTGAACGAGTCGAGAAATTGAATGCGCCTGGAACTATCTCCAACCCGTACCAGCGGATTGGCGGCCATCACAAAGGTATTGCTGGCCGCAGGCATCCTGCTGGGCACACCTGCATGGTCTGAGCTTGCATCCGCGAAGGGTGCCGGAAAGCCGGTTGGCGCCTGGCGGAAGTTGCAGCCTGGGTCTTGCACGCTGCTGGAAGCGAAGGACCGAGACCGCTTACCAGCCGCGTGGAGGCCTTACCTGGCGGCAACCCGCCGTTGCGGACTGGCGGCGCCCGATGCACGGCCGCAGGTGGCACTGGTCACCATCTTTGCATCCGTCTACTACGAAGGCAGGCCGGCCAACGCGCCGTGGGAGAGCTTCCCGACACCGTTGCTGGTGGACAGCGAGTTCCGCTGTGTCGGCGGCATCGATCAGCTCTTTCCGTGGGACCAGCCGGCCATGCTCGAGCTCAGGCACGGGCGTTGGTTGGACGGCATTCCGCAGGAGATTCGCGTCCATGTCGACACGCCGGGCGTCGGTGGGTCGTATGACCTTCCCACGCTGAGCTGGAATGCCGAACAGCGCCGATACCAAGCGGTCGGCAAGGCCGATCGCAAGGCGAACCCATGTCAACAGTCATGACCTCGGCCTGGGGCCGGCTCAAGACTTCAATGCGCGTGCTGGGAAGGTAGCTCGTCAATCAAAGTCCAAGCAAAGATGAATCCGGAGATTCGTCGGACGGCAGGCTTCGGAAGCCAGCGCCTTTCCGGCGGCCTGATTCAGAACTTGCTGCGAGTCCAGGGCGTTGCCTGCTTGGCCGGGTCATGCACGATGTACTGCATGCGGGGCGCGGCGGGCTCGGTGAAGAACACACGGCCTCGACCTTCGAACGCACCCGCCGTCTTGAAGTTGTCCTTGACGATGCGGACCTCGCGTCCGAAAAGCTCCGCCACGCCGTCCCAAGCTGCGAACAACAGGCGATCGCCCAGTGCCGCCACGTTGTTGAGTTGCATGGGATAGCGACCAAACTCCGTGAAGCCCGCGGCATTGCCATGCAAGAGCCGTCCGTGGATGCCGGATGCGCAAACCATCACTGTCCGGTCAGGCAGCAAAGCGATTCCGCCAAGCGATTCCCCTTCCGTCGGTGTCCCGGGAATGGGCAGATTGCGCCACCGCTTTCCGTCGTAGTGCAGCAGCGTGCCGACAGCACCCACCGCGTAGACATCATCGGCTGCATGCCCACGGATGGTCCGGATCGTCTGGTCGGCCGTGCCGTCGCCGTCTCGCGTCTGGGTCCATTGCTTGCCATTCCAGTGGTACAGGTGGCCGCCATGCACGCCAACATGAACGTCGTCGTCCGCGCTGCCCCACATGGCGGTGACATTGGGGGGCAAGCCTTTGACACGGTCGCGTGGCAGGGTCGAGACCGTCCAGGCCGGCCCTCCGTTCAATGCTTCGTACGCCAGGTCTCCCTCGGCCGCAGCCCACCCCGTCGATGCGGTGGTGCCCACACGCCCGTCGGCGCTGCCTACCCAGAGGCTGTCGGCAGGAGACACCCACAGCACACGAAGCGCATCGTTGGTCGAGAGGATGTGGAGGGCCTGATCGCCGGCCTTGCTGCCGGGGGCGAGCCGATAGAGGCTTCCGACCGCCGCACCGACGTCCCCTGCAGGGTACGCCAGGCCCATGAACACGATGCCTTCGGTGGTCTCCGCGACCTGATTGATTTCCCTTTGCAAGCCCGACTCCTTCAAGCAACCCTGGTGCTTCGTATCGTCTCGTCGTGGACATCGACGCGCAGGACAACGGGAGCGTCGCCCGCACACCTGCCCCCCAAATCGTTGAAACGCCGCCTCAATCCTTCATGGGGAACGAGACCAGAACCGTCTTCACGGCCAATTCGTCGTTGTAGTCGACCTTGACCTGCCGGCCGTCCTTCATCCAGATATCCCAATAGACATCGCCATTCTCTTCCTCGGTTTCGTGCGGCTCACCGAAGGCTGCGAGCGCCTCGCTGCGGTTTCCGACCGGGCCGGACGAGAACGGAACGGATCCCAGATAGGCGGAAACCTTTGCCGCCCCATTGGGGTAGTAGAAAACGCCACTCATCGCGTACGGGCCGGTGCCGATCGGATCGCGATAGTTTCGGAAGAAGAATTCCCTTGGCGTGAACGCGAGCGCGACACCCAGCTTGTTCAGCTGGATGAAATCGATCGTCAACTCCGCCAGCTTCTTCTCGGAGAGCGCTCTGATCGATCCACCATGAGCCTGGACCGCGTCGATCACGTCGTTGTCGGTATTGGTCATTCCGACTAGTGCAAACAGTCGTTCCGCATTCATCTGCTTTCTCAATTGTTCCGAATCGATCCCGGATAGCTTAGTCCACGCAACGGCCAGTTCACCCGGACCTCGGCACCTGCAGCGCGAGTTCGTCGCGTACAGGCTGCGCCAGGCAGAGCAGCGACGGTCCGAGGTCCTGCGCGATCGTGTCGATCGACTCCTGCGTTATCGGCGACGAACACGACGATGCTTGGATACAGCCGCGTGCTAACCATCTGTCCGGCCAACTCGCACGGCACCGAGTAACGGTTGCGCGCCACCGAGACCAGGCAGGTGCCCGACACTCGCGCCGGTCCTCCACGTAGCCATCGAAGGGCTCGGACATCGGCATCAGGTGAGGCCGCTCGTGCTCGAGCACCTCGGCCACGCTGAACTGGCTGTGCTTGGGATGTCCCACCTCGGATCCTTTGAGCAGCGTACGAGGCGAGATATACGCCGCGCCGTCTTGATGACCGAGTCGGCCGCCTCTGTACAACCTACTACGGGGGAGTTGTCTGCGCTATTCGAGCATGTCCGAAGCTTGAGTGCTGCACGGTGCCCAAAAGCAGGCTCAGAATTCAAACGCTAGAACTAGCTAAAGCGCTTTCTGTCGCGGCCATCAGGTCAGCGCTGCTCACGCCCAACGCTCTTGCAATCTTGAGTATCAACCACAGCGAAGGCTGATTGGTTCCGCGCTCAATGCTGCTGAAGTGAGTTCGCTCGATGTCGGCCATATGTGCCAATGCCTCTTGGGACAGACCGACTTGCTTGCGGAATCCGCGTACCACTATCCCGAAAGCCTTCGCACTTTCCTGATTGAAGGACACCCTGCCTCGAGGCCGGCCGCCGCGAGAGAGCATTGGTGTGGACATGCCCCAAGGGTTTCAAAGTGTATGCCTATAATCCACGGGTTAATAACCACATTTGCAATTTGATCTGTCTCATTCCCTACAGGTCGAGTGGTTCAAGGGCTTGTTGGGCAAGAGAACGCAGACGACTGATCGCCGACAGTGGTCCGAAGAGGAGTTTGCGGTGTATGGGTGCGCTTTGCCTTGTTCCTTCCGTCTGCGGCAGTGGTTTTGACGTGTAGATCTGCAAAAAAAGCGATTCAAAAAATCTTGAGTCACATATGACTTCTGTGACCTCGAAGGCGGCTGCGTCTTCTGTTCGGTCGTCATAGCGCGTGCGTTGGCAATCTATCCAGCGCCGGCCGCCTTTCAAGAAACAACCAGAGGAGAAATCAGCATGACCAACTTCGTCCACTGCCGCGGCTGCGGCCACGAGATCCACGAAACCGCCCCGACATGCCCCAAATGCGGCGCACCCCAAGCCGTCACGGCACAGGCACCGCTGGCGACGCAAGCTTCAGCAGGCTCGTCACCCGGCCCCTATGGCTCGATCCCCTGGTTCCGCCAGCGCTGGGCGCTCGTCTGCATGTTCCTGGTGTTCCCGCCGGCTGCGGTAGTCATCGCCTGGAGCGGGGAGATCTACTACCTCGTCGGCACGACCATCAAGACCTTTCCGAAGAGCGCCAAGATCGTCATGACCATCATGACCGCGCTGCTTCTGATCGCTCTCGCCTCCGACGAGGAAGCTTTCCAGGGCTTCGCGGGGCTGGTGCTTGTCGGCGGCGCCATCGGCTTGTCGCTCCGCAAGTGAGCCAGGCGGCCAACCACTTCCTTCCTTTCGCACACCATGAAAACCCACATCCAGGCGCTTCTCGCGCCGTGCATGTCCGTGGCCGCCGCACTCCTGCTGGCCGCCTGTGGTCCCTCGACCTTGGAGTTTCGCAATGCGGAGATCGTCCAGGGCAAGTTTTATCGTCAAGGCGCCGATAAGCCTTTCAGCGGCAAGATCGACAACGTGCCCAGTCACACGATCCTCATACGCAAGGAGTTCGACACCATCAGCACGCTCCCCACCAACGTGCTGGACAAGGCGGCCCCGGGCGTTCAGCACAACGCCCTGGGCCAAGTCTGCGAAGTGCGCGTCGACGAAGGCGTCCTGGACGGAGCCACGACCTGCACCACGGGCGCAGGGAAATTCAAGGCCTATGAAATGACGTTCGATCAAGGTGTGCTCACCGGCGAATTCAAGTTCTACTTCCCGGGCACGAACAAACCCGAGGCAGTGGTCCGCACTGACCACGGCGTCCTTGATGGACGGTCCGTCGTCTATGGCCCGGAGAGCGGTCGAGAGGTCTACAACGCGACTTTCAAGCAAGGAAAGCTTGCGCGGACCGAGGAAATCTTCGACGACCAGACCGGCAAGCTCGTGCGCCGCACCCCAGTCGAAGACGGCGCCATCACGGGCGAGATCGTCGAGTACACCAAGCATGGCGCCCAACTGAGTTACCGAGCGAACGTGCAGATGGGGCTGAAGCACGGCGTCGAGGAGAAGTTCATTGAGGAGTCAGGAATTCTCGAATATCGCCAGAACTGGGTGATGGGCAAGCTCGATGGCGAGGTCGTGCGCTCGAAGCGCGATCCCAAGACCGAGCGAACCGTGAACGAGCAGTACGTCGCTGCGCGCTACGAGAACGGCAAGCTGGTCTACGAGGCAAATGCCCGAGAGCAATATATCCCTGACCAGGAGCAGATCGCAGAAGACGCTCGCCAGGAAAAGATCCGGGCTTGCGTCAAGGAGCGCCGCGACAAACTGACCCAAGAGGGGCGAGGCTTCTACGCTGACTCAGCCATCGGACAACTCACCGCCGAGTGCTATCACGCGGTGGTCGCCGCCACTTCGAACACATCAGGCACGGCACTCTCATCGGGCACGGAGCCCACCCCAGCCAAGCTCCGGAGCTGCGTGGATACGCGGATCGTCGCTTTCCGCGTCCAGCACGGCGAGGATGAAGTGATTACCGCTGACCAGCTCGGTGAATGGGAGGCCGAGTGCCGCAGTGGCAAACGCCCGGGCTGAGCCGCGGTCTCGATCTTTCAACCCTTCTCAAGCCGCCTTCGGGCGGCTTTTTCGTTTCCGCACCACCCCTTCGCCCGGCCGTCTGGCTGGGCGCTATGCCGCCTGCCCATCCGTACGGCGCGCATTGACTCTTTCCCAAACACCAAAGTGCCCGGTTCATCTGGGCAAGTCTTACGGAGATCCCCATGGAACTTATCACCCCCGAGTTGCGCCAGCTGCTGCTCGCCAACGGCGCAGCTTCGCGCGACAACCCGCACTTCGATCCGCACCCGGTGGTCAAGTGGTTCAACCCCTGCGGGGCTGCCACCTGGCTCATCACAGAACTGGATCCCGGCGACGAAGACCTGGCCTACGGCCTGTGTGATCTTGGTCTGGGCACTCCCGAGATTGGAGTGGTGTCCGTGCGCGAGCTGTACTCGATCCGCCTGATGGGCGGTGCTCTTGGTGTAGAGCGCGACCTGCACTGGAAAGCCAACAAACCGCTGAGCGAGTACGCACGCCTGGCTCGTTTGGCAGGGCGCATCGTCGATTGAGCTTCTCTGTCTTCCTTTCCCCACTCCATCCAAGCAATCCCTTCGGCGAAGCAGCCCGGCACGACCCGCGTGGTCGGCCGGGCTTTTTGCTGTTGGGCCATCCACCTCCATTCATCGATCCACCACAAGCAAAGGAACTCACTTCTTGACCTATCTCCAATGTCCCAACTGCGGCTCCGATCGCATCGAAGCGAGAGACATCGGCCAGCGAACAGGTGGCACCTTGGGCGGCCTGGCCGGCGCGGCCGGCGGCGTTGCCGGTGCGCTGCGTGGTGCCCGCGCCGGCTTCACCGCCGGCATCGCCTTCGGTCCAGCCGGCGGCACCCTGGGCACCGTCATCGGTGTCGTGCTCGGCGGGCTGGGCGGTGGCGCGCTCGGCACCGAGATCGGCGCGATCTTCGGCCGTGTGATCGACGACCGCGTGCTCAACAACTGTCGATGCGCCGCATGCGGGCACACCTTCAGCGGCCGGCGCGGCGCCGAGCCGCCGTGGCCCGCGTCCGACTCGTTGTCTCCGTCGCCGTCCCCTTACCGACCCGAAGGGTCTGGGCCGGGCATGGATCCGTACGACGCGGATCCCGACGATCCCTATGCCCAGTGACGTGCACCCATCGGCTTTGCGCGTCCTTCAACTCTTCTTCGCTCATTCAAGAAAGACTCCCCATGGCTCACCAAATCGAACAGATGGCCTACGTCGGCGACACCCCCTGGCACCGCCTGGGTCATCACCTTCCCTTCAGACAACCCCTCGAGGTCTGGGCCCAGCAAGCCGGCATGGACTGGACCATCCAGGAAACCCCAGTCCGTTTCATGACCGACGGAGTTCCCGCTGGCGACGAGCCCGGCAGCGGTGACTCCCTCCAGACCCTCGAATCCTTCGCCGAGCAGAAAGTGCTCTACCGCAGCGACACCCGCGCTGCGCTGTCGGTCGTCTCCAGCCGCTACCAGGTCGTGCAACCCCGTGAAGTCCTGGAGTTCTACCGCGACCTCACCGAGATCGGTGGCTACGAGATGGAGACTGCCGGTGTTCTCAAGGGCGGTCGCAAGGTCTGGGCCTTGGCGCGCACCGGCAAGCAGGCCGTGCTCAAAGGCAACGACATCGTCAACGGCTATCTCCTGCTGGCGACATCCTGCGACGGCACCTTGGCCACCAGCGTGACGCCCACGACCGTGCGGGTCGTGTGCAGTAACACCCTGACCGTGGCGCTGGACAGCACCAGCAACGTCATCCGCGTGCCACACAGCACGAGCTTCGATGCCGACGCCGTCAAACGCCAGCTCGGCATCGCCGTCGGCCAATGGGACGACTTCATGTACCGCATGAAGCTGCTGTCCGAACGCAAGGTCAAGAGCGGCGAGGCCATGCAGTACATCGAGCGTGTGCTCTACGGGCCCATGGAGTCGGGTCGACTCGATGGAGTGGACGTACATGCCGCACCCAGTGTCGACCAGCCTCCCGCACCTCCTGTCCCGCGGGGGTGGGCTGCAAGAAAGATTCTGGAGCTGTACGAAGGCAAGGGGCGTGGCGCCGAGCTCTCCGCGGCCAAGGGAACGACCTGGGGCTTGCTGAGCGCGATGACAGAGTTCGTCGACCACGAGCGCCGTGCCCGCAGTCACGAGTACCGCCTCGACAGCGCCTGGTTCGGACAAGGCGCTGCGTTGAAGCAGCGAGCTTTGGAGCAGGCGCTTGAGCTCGTCAAGTGAAGCGCCCGGCGGCCGATCTCGATCCTCCCTCCGGTCCCGACTACCTCAGTCCCAACCTCAACCGCATCGAGCCCTGCTTTCCACTTGTGTGGAGTGCGGGGCTCTTTGCTTTGGAAGCCATCTCAATCAGGAGAGAACCCATGCGTCATCTACACACCAACACCAAGTGTTCCCCGGCAGCGCATCTGTGTGCGCGAGAGCCTGTGTCAGAGCGCTGGCCGAACATGCCCGAAGCCGGCATTGCAAGCCTGGAGGCGGCCGCAGCCGTGGGTTGCGACCCCTTCAAGTCGCCCGTCCGGCTCTGGATGGAGAAGACCGGACGCCAGGATCTGCTTCAGCCGCCCCCGAATTTGCAAACAAAGTCTGATGGTGCGGTCTATTGGAGTCGCCTGCTCGAACCTATCGTGGCAGCGCACTACACGCTGCGCTGCGGCCATCGGGTTCGCCGCGTGGCTGGCCTGCTGCGACATTTCGAGCACTCCTGGATGTTCGCGTACCTCGGCCGCGAAGTCGTGGGGCACCAGGATGTCCAGTTGCTGGAATGCAGGTGCATCGGCCTGTGGGAGGCGGATCACTGGAAGCAGGGCCTCCCTGGCTACGTGCGAATCCAGATGCTGCATCAACTGGGCGTCACCGGCGCCAACGCTGTCGACGTCGCTGCCTTGATCGGCGGAGAGGACCTGCGCATCTACCGGGTCGAACGCGACGAGGTAGAGATCGCCCGCCTTATCGAGGCTGAGCGCGAGTTCTGGCGTTGTGTCGAGCTCGACCAGGCTCCGCTCATGAAACAGCAAGCCTTGCAGGCCTGACAAGTCCAGCCCTTCAGCTGGCCTGCCAGAACCTCCACCAGCGGCGTTGGGTGGCGGCCCGTAGTTCGAGCGAGCGCAAGTCGAGGCTGTCGTAGTTGGACGCTGGCGCACCTGTACGTCGGCGCATCTCCGATTCGAACTCGTGGGCAATGCCGCGTGCATGCCATTCGCCTTGTAGGGCTCTGCGCCGCCATTCGAGCGCCTGCGCTCCCAGTTCCTCGTCCGACAGTGTTTGCATCTGCCTTGTTGTCATGGCGGTGATTGTGCCGCGTTCGCGCGCGCCCGCGCGGACCTCATCCCAAGCCCCTTCAAGTCTTCATCTCAACGAATCACGTCCGTTTCATCATGACCCATACTTTTCCCCAGATCGGGGCATCCAGCCGCAAGGTCGATCCGATTCTGGACCCTCACATCGGCCGAACGCTGCGCATCACCTCCCGCCATCTGCCCTGGGTGGTGGCGCGCCAGATCCACGCGCAGCACCAGGACATCGTTCCTCTTTCTGTGTTTCCTTGTTTTCCTGCGTCTGCTTCTGGCACGGGAATGTCACAACCAGAAGCGTCGCTCGCGAGCATCGAACTCGATGCGTTCTGCTGGCGTCTGGACGTCACCGATGCCAATGTCGTCGCAGCTCAAACACTGGGTTGGGGCGTGATGCGCGACCTCCTGATCCTGGCCGACCGGCAAGCCTGCGAGGCACTCGAACTGTGTCCGGACCATGCGGCGCTCCCGCGTGAACTGGGCTTCGAGGTCTTCGAATGGCCTTGAATGCATTTGCCCACATCGATCGGAGAACTTGACATGGGATACATCGTCTACCGGGCGACGAAGGATCAGGCTGTCTACGATGAGTTGAGCAGCATCGGCACTTCTTCGATGGTGCTGGCTCACCGCGCCGTCGGCAATCGGCTGTGGTTCCTGGCGCAGACGCGTGCCGGCGAACATGCTGGGCGTAAATGGATCGGGCTGACCCTCATCGACAGCCGCCGCGGCGAGGTTGCCGTCAAGAGCATGGACGAGACCGTCGGCCCGTATTACTTCGATTGTCCGTTGTCTTTCCTCGACCGTGCCGACGCTCCCGTTGGGCCCCATGCGGGCCCGTGGCGGGAGAAGGTGAGGGAGTTCCACGCGAACCGCGCGGCCAGGCGCGCCGCCATCCGTGAGGGACTGAGCGTCATGTACGACGGGCAGGTCTACGAGTTGCGCAGAAGCCTGGGACGCCGGGGCTGGGAGGTCCTGCGTGAGGACGGCGTGATCCTGCGCATGAAGGCGAGGCAGCTCTGGCAGGCGACAGTGTTGCCGGCACGCGCCTCAGTTCCGACTCTTGTGCAGGCGATAGAGGCGAGGGCGCAAGCATGAGCCGATCACAGCCTCAGACCAATGTCGAGTTTGTGGCGGAACTGATGGAGTTCAGTGCTCATGGCGCGCTGATCCAGGCTTTCGTGCTTCAGGCGCTGACCTACTACGCCTATCGGGTGGCCGCAGCCGATCCCGACGCGTTGGACACCGGCCTGGTCAACGGCCACGCCTGGCACGGCTGCGCTCTCGAGGTGCAGCAAAGGCTCAAGCGCCACCTCCAGGAGTAAGCCTCACGGCACTGCTGCGGCTTCCAAAGTCGATCCATTCCCAACTCCGCGTTCCCGATCTCTTGCCCCCTTGAGCCGATGAGGTAGGGCAGGGAAGGGCTCGCACGCCTCATGTCCGTGACCGAAATCACGGCACCCATTCCTCGAAGGAGAACACCTTGGTCACCACGACTTCTCGCGGTGGTCCGATGCTGCGTGCCTCATCGACAGCATTCGCCGGACCATTCATATATCACTTCACCCGTGTCAGCCGCAACGCCAAGACAGGGCCCATGGCCGTCACCACGACAAGTGCGAACACCTGCCTTCCAGGTTGTAGCTTTCGGCAAAGCGGCTGCTATGCCGAGAACGGTCTCTTGGCGCTGCATTGGCGAGCTGTTTCCGCAGGAGCCCGAGGGGGCTCCTTTGACGAACTGTTGGCGCAGATCCGGACGTTGCCGCGCCGCGCACTGTGGCGACACAACCAGGCGGGTGATCTGACGCCGAGCGCGCCGGGGACGATTGACGTGCACTTGCTCTCGAGGTTGGCCATGGCCAACCGGGGGCGGCGTGGATTCACCTATACGCACTATCCGCCAACGCGGGCGAATCGTGCGGCGATTCGTCAGGCCAACCAACTCGGCTTTGCTGTGAACCTGAGCGCTGAGACGCTGGCGCAGGCGGATGGCTATGCGGTGCTTGAAGTCGCGCCCGTGGTGGTGGTCTTGCCTGTGGGCACCACCAAGCCGACTCGCACGCCAAGTGGACGCCCGGTCATCGTGTGTCCGTCCAGCGTCGGCAACACCGACTGCCTGAGCTGCGGCATCTGTCAGCAGCGCGATCGGTCCGTCATCGTGGGGTTTCCCGCGCATGGAGCGAGGGCCAGGCATGTGGAGAGGATTCTTCTTGAGGGGAGACCCTCATGAGAGACACAGAAGCAGAGCTAGCGTCAGGAGCGCAATCCAAGCTGGAGATGGTTGCTTTCGATGAGGAGTTTCTCAAACGGGTGGATCGTGCAATGCTCGAACGCAAGCAAGCAGATCCCTACTGTCTGCAAGAAGTAGGGCGAGCTGCGGAAGAAGAGAGCCGGCTGGCCGGCTTGACCAATGCACACTGCATTGATCGGCCAATTGATCGACGTGGCCTGAAAACACTTTGAGAACCGAATATGAGCGCTTCTCCTCGGATTCAGTCTGAGGAGGAGCGCTCGGTTCGCTTAAGCAATTTTTTCGTCTAGGCGGGTGCAGCTTAGAAAACTCTGACTGCGCCCGCGATGATCCAATCGGGCCCTCTGAGACCTAGCGGGATCTTGGGCTTGCGCTTTTCTTTCAAGGCTGTCAGCTAGTACAAGCTGCTCGAGCAAGGCGCGAACGAAAAGCGCTTCCTAGATGAGTGGAGGGGATTGAGAGAATCCTCACGCCTCAAGGCGAGCATTCGGCTGCATGGCTTCCCGGAGTCTGAGCGCCATCAGCGACCAAACCCGCTTTGACAATCCAGGTAGTACTGCATGTTTCGATGCAATCCGCCAGAGAAGCCGAGGATTTGCTTATGCGTATGTCAAGAGAATGGAGAGGCTCTAATAAATCGATCTGCAAGATCGCAGCCAGAGGAGGTATGCCGCTCCTTCCAAGCAGAGTGACTATAGGCCAGCTGCAACTAAGCGCTCTTCTGCCTCTCGCTTGCCGATTCCACGCACGGCAGCAATCGCTTCCAACTGCGCCGCCCGAGGACGTGCTTTGCCTTGCTCCCAATGAAAAATGGTTTGACCGGATACGCCGACCAATTGGCCGTAGTGCGCAGCGGATAGACCTAGCTTAGTCCGATGACTGGCGAGGCGCGTGGGACTGAAGCGTCGCGCCACGCGCTGATCGGCACCATCTTCTGCTCCCTCTTGACTAGGTGGTTTGCCTGCGGCCTTGTTAAGTCGACCAAGTTGCCTTTGAAGCTCAGCTACTTCACGTCGCAGAGCAGCAATGGCACCACGATGCTGGGCTGAGGCTTTACGAAGTCCTTCGATCTCTTGGCGTACCTCTTTGCGTGCTACACGACTGATCTCGGATTTGAAAATTTGGCTGATATTGGTCATGCACACATTCTCATTCGAACTTTCAGTTATCTGTTGCAAGCAGAATTCTAGTCGGCGTCATTTCCTTTTCCGATCTTGGACGGATCAAGTAGTCCAAGTTAGGACGAGGCCCAAGAGTCGACGCGTTCACACGACTTTTTCTCGTAAATGGAAAAACGGACCTCGACGGGGCCGTTTTTGAGTTGCCAGCGCGGGGGGAAGCTACTCGACAGCTTCACCGTCCTCTTCGTCTTCCACCTCGGCTTCTTCGGCGCGGCGGATCGTCACGAAGTTGGTGGCGTCTTCCACAAATCCCATGAGCTTTTCATCGGGCGCCATGCCACGCACTTCGGTCTGGACGCCATCGCCATTCTTGTAGTCGACTTGCACCAGCGCAAAGCAAGCCAGCGGCTCCTCCATTTCTCCTTCATCGCCGCCGTCGTAGACTGCGACCCACCCTTCGGCGGGCATGATCTGAAGGATTTTCACATCTTCCATCGATTTACTCCAAGTTCAAAAAGCCGCGCAGCATATCGCACGCAGAAGCGTAGCCCAGAAGTTCCGGCCGGAGTTCGCAACTCCGGCTTGCTGAACGCGTCTTCGGATCGCGGCGCTGCTGCGTTGAACTGTGCCGCTACGTCATAAGCGCCGCGCGGCACCCATGCGGGTCGATGGCTGACCAGCAGCTGAGAAGGAGGCTAGGATCGTCGATGAGTATGCGCCGAGGTCCGGGGCCGGCCCGCATGCCTCTGCGGGATGTTCACCGGCCGGCGTTCGCATGGACCCGGGGACCCTTGCCACGCACCGTAGCTTCTATTTCTCCGCGCGCGGGTTCTTCTTCAGTGCCGTGAGTAGCAGGCGTCCCGTTGTCTGCAGGTGCTCAGCGATCAGCGCCTGCGCTGTCTGGATGTCGCGATTGAGCACGGCTTCGAGCAGAGCGCGATGCTCGGCGCCGACGTCCCGTGCCTCCTTGGACAGGGGGGCCGACAGCTGCCGGTAGCGCTCGCTCTGCTGGTAGAGCGTTTGGTGCATGCGCAACAACCATGTGTTCGGGCAGCCCGACACCAGCGCGTTGTGGAATTCCGCGTGACTGGCTGTCCATTCCGCGCTCAGCATCGTTGGCATCGATGCATCGCGCTCGGCCAGACGCTGGAGGCGGTGGTGAGCGGACACCACGCTGCCCTCCCACGACAGGTCGCCGTGCCGAATGGCTTCGGCGAGGCAAAGCTTCTCGACCTCGATGCGTGCCTTCACCAAGTCTTCCAGGTCGCTCGCTGAAATGGGGCTGACCCGATAGCCACGCGCCGGCTCAGAAACGACCAAGGCTTCGGCTTCGAGCATGGCCAGGCCCTCGCGCACAGCCCCGGCGCTCACGTCCAGATCCTCGGCCAGCGCGGCGATGTTTAGCTTCGAGTCCGGCAGCAGACGTCCGCCCACGATAGCCGCGCGCAAGGTGGTGAACACCTGCCGCGTCTGGCTCATGCCCTTGGTTTTCTCGTTCATTGCGCTCCCGTTCATCGCGAAAACCGCTCGATGTTACTTGTTAACCCTAATGATCCATGGATTACTAATAAATAGACTGTATGCAAAAGAATATATTATTCATAGCACCGTGGATTTCTGATGGAGACACATGCCATGGCCGACATCCAGCTTCGCACCCATAAAAATCCCGAGCGCGCGGCGTTGCACAGCGTGCATTCGCTAGATGCCTTCGTCTTCACCGTGCCTGATCTCGACGAGGCCGCGCGCTTTTACGAGGCCTTCGGATTGCTGCCCCGCAGAGAGGGTGACAGGCTTGATCTGTTCACGGTGGGACATCCGCATCCCTGGGGTTCGCTGTACCGATCGAATGGAGTGAAGAAGCTGCAGTACTTGCGCTTCGCCTGCTTCGCGGAGGATTTCGACGCGATCGCTGCGCGCATCGAGCAGCAGGGCGTGCCGCGCTGTTCGCCGCATCCATTGGGTGATGACCGCGGCCTGTGGGTGCTGCATCCGGAGGGCTTCCCGGTGCAGGTCGTCGTGGCTCCGAAAAGCGCGCCGGATCAGGGCAGCGAACCTGTGGTCGCGCCGCGCCCGCCCGTCGGCACGGGCGCTTCGCCGAACCGAGCGCGCATTCCAAAGGTGCATCCGCGTCGGCTCTCGCACATTCTGATGTTCTCGGCCAAGGTGCCCGAGGCGGTGCACTTCTACGAAGACGCGCTGGGTTTGCGCGTCACGGACCGCTCGGGCGATCTCATCGTCTTCATGCACGGCGTCCATGGCAGCGATCACCATCTGATCGCCATGGCGCGTTCGAACGGACCGGGTTTGCATCACCTGAGCTGGGACGTCGCGAACATCGACGAGGTCGGCCGGGGTATGGAGCAGATGTATGCCGCAGGTCATGTGCGCGGTTGGGGCGTGGGGCGCCACGTGCTCGGCTCGAACTACTTCCACTACGTGCGCGACCCGTGGGGCAGCTACTCGGAGTACTCCTGTGACATGGACTTCGTGCCCGGCGACTTCGATTGGCGGGCTGTCGACCATCCACCCGAAGACTCCTTCTATGCCTGGGGCCCGAAAGTGCCCGAGGACTTCGTCACCAATTTCGAGGTCGAGGCCGACCAAGCCTGAGACCTGTTTCAGCACCCACCACCACAAGGAACCCCATGCGTCTTCTCTCCTTTCACCACAATGGCAAGCAGGCCCTCGGCCTGCGCCTGGGCGATGAGGTCGTCGACCTCACGGCAGTGGGCCTGCCCGCCACTCTCGATGAACTGCTTCGCGGCGGTCCCGATGCCATGGCCGCCGCGATGAAGGCCGGGAACACCGCCCGCACGCGTCTTTCGCTGTCGGACATCGACTGGCTGCCGCCCGTGCAGTCACCCTCCAAAGCCATCGCAGTAGGCCTCAACTACGTCGACCACGCGGCCGAGAGCAAATTCGAGGCGCCGACCTACCCGGTGCTGTTCCATCGGTTTCCCTCATCGTGGGTCGGCCACAAGCAGCCGATCGTGCGGCCGCACGTGTCGACGCAGTTCGACTACGAAGGGGAACTCCTGGTCGTCATCGGCAAGGCCGGACGCTACATCGGGAAGGACGATGCGTTGAACCATGTCGCGGGCTACTCGGTATTCAACGACGGCTCCATCCGCGACTATCAGTTCAAGTCCGCACAGTGGATGATGGGCAAGAACTTCGACCGCTCGGGCTCTTTCGGACCCGAGTTCGTCTCCGCCGACGAATTGCCTTCGGGCGCCACCGGCCTGAGGCTGCAGACACGCCTGAACGGCACCGTCCTGCAGGACGCCAATACGCGCGACATGATCTTCGACGTTGCCACCTTGGTGTCTGTGTGCTCCGAGCCGTTCGCGCTACAGCCCGGCGACATCATCATCGCCGGCACCCCCTCGGGCGTGGGGCTGGCGCGCAAGCCGCAGGTCTTCATGAAGGCGGGCGATGTATGTGAAGTCGAAATCGAAGGTGTCGGCCTTCTCTCCAATCCCGTCGTGGACGGCGACTGAACGTGGCACACCGCCGTAGCTTAAAAATCACGGAGACAAAAAATGAGCATCGATCGTCGTTCACTGGTTGCGGCCGCCGGCGCCATCGGTGCCCTCGGCACAGGCGCCTTGTTCAGCGGTGTCGCGGCTGCGCAGCAGCCCTCGGGCAAGCCCATCCGCGTGGGTGGCACGCTGGCGCTCACCGGTCCGCTCTCGGCCACAGGGCTGGTGCACAAGCTTACTGGTGAGATCTACCTGGACGCACTCAATCGGCGTGGCGGTCTGCTCGATAGGCCGGTGGAGTGGGTGCTGAAGGACGATCAGTCCAAACCCGATCTCGCGCGCACGCTCTACGAGCAGCTGGTCACGGCGGACAAAGTTGACTTGCTCATCGGCCCTTACGCCACGGGTGCCATCCTTTCGGCCATGGGCGTGGCCCAGCGCTACAACAAGACGTTGGTGCACCATACCTTCGGCATTCCGAGCTTGGCAAAGTACGACCAGCAGTTCCCGGCTTGGTCGCTTGGTCCCGATCCGGAGAAGACCATGCCAGCGATGGTGATGGACGCTCTGGCGACCTCGCCGAAACCGCCGAAGACCATCGCCATCGTGACCAGCAAGTTTCCTTCGGTGCATTTTGTGGCGCTGGGGGCGCGCGAAGTGGCGAAGCAGCGAGGCTTGAAAGAAGTGTTGTTCCTCGAGTGGGACTTCGGCAACCGGGATTTCGGTCCCATCGCAGGCCGGCTCAAGGAGGCCAACCCCGACTTCATCTGGAATGGCGCCATCGGTCTGGAAGGAAACCAGTTGCTCGATGCGATGAAGAAGATCGACTACGCGCCGCTGCATCACTTCTACCACGTGCCCGCACCTGCGCCGATGCTAAAGGCGCCAGAGGCCAACGGTGCGCTGGCCACCACCATCTTCGAAGATCACCCGCCTTTTACGGACAACCCGACGGCGGCCGAATTCGTGAAGGTCTACCGTGAGCGCGCGCTCACGGCGGGCATGCCCGATACGGCTGTAGAGACGCAGGCGGCCGCGTCGTTCTCGGCCTGGCAAATCATTGAAGCCGCCGTGGTCGCCACCAAAGGGCTCGACGACAAGGCCATGGCCACGTGGCTGCGTGCCAACAAGGTGGACACCATCCAGGGCAAGCTGCGCTTCAACGAGCGCGGCAACTTCGGTGACGACCTTGGCCGCGTCAAACAGGTGCAGAACGGCAAATGGGTGGTGGTATGGCCTAAGGAGTGGGCAGCCCCTGGCGCGAAGCTGCAAACGCGCGGGGTGGCCAGTTGATGAATCTGCCCAGTGCCACGCTGCTGGCCCAGTCGATCCTGGCGGGCCTGTTCACCGGAGCACTCTACGGCTTGCTGGGGCTCGGCCTCAGCCTGTCGTGGGGGATGCTGCGGCAGATCAACCTCGCGCACTTCGCGCTCGCCTTCCTCGGCGCATATCTCACGTACGAACTTTCCAGCCATCGCAGTGTCGATCCGTTGCTCACACTGGTGGCGATCGTGCCGCTTTTCTTTGTGCTGGGCGCGGCGTTGCACTGGGTGCTGACGCGCTTTCGCGTGAGCCCGTTCAATTCACTGCTTGTCACTTTCGGCATCACGGTGATCATCGAGGCGCTGTTGCAGTGGACTTGGACGGCGGACTATCGCAAACTCGAATCGAGCTACGCGGAGCACAGGCTGCAGATCGGGCCGCTGTACCTGCCGCTGCCGGAGCTCATCACGCTGGCGATGGGCGCCGGCATCTCGCTGGCTGTGTGGTTCGCGCTGCGTCGCACCGACCTGGGTAAGGCGATGCGTGCCGCAGCGGAAGATGCACCTATTGCCGCAGCCTTCGGGGTGAACCAGAACGCCTTGGCGCTGATGCTCTCCGGCCTCAACGCGGCGCTGGCAGGTGTTGCGGGGGTCTGCATTGCGCTTGCATACACGCTGTCGCCATCACAGATCTATGCCTGGATCGGCGTGGTGTTCGCCGCGGTGATGCTGGGCGGCTTGGGCCGCCCGCTCGGACCGTTGATTGCGGGCTGCATCATCGGTGTGACTGAGGCGGTGACCATGTCGATCACCGCGCCTTCGTGGGCACCGCTGGTGTCGTTCTCATTGCTGATGTGTGTGCTGCTGGTGCGGCCGGGGAGGGTGGCATGAGGCGCTCGCTACTCTTGATCCTTGCCGTCGGAGCGGGACTGGCCGCAGTGCCGTGGCTTGGCCTGCCGGCGTTCTACGAGTCGATCCTTTACCTGGTGCTGCACTGGATTGCGCTGGCCACGTCCTGGAACCTGCTGTCGGGTTACTCGGGCTATTTCTCCTTCGGGCATGGTGCGTTCTTCGGCATCGGCATGTACACGACCGCCACGCTCGCAACGCGCTTCGATATCCCGTTCCTTTGGACATTGCCCGCTGCGGCCGTGGCGGCAGCGCTGTTCGCAGCCATCCTGGGGGCCGTCGCGTTTCGCGTGCAGGCGGTGCGTGCCGAACTGTTCTCGCTGCTG
Source organism: Variovorax gossypii (assembly GCF_003965815.1). Classification (GTDB taxonomy): domain Bacteria; phylum Pseudomonadota; class Gammaproteobacteria; order Burkholderiales; family Burkholderiaceae_C; genus Variovorax; species Variovorax gossypii. Next base: position 1,463,250 of record NZ_RXOE01000002.1, read on the forward strand.
ACGCTTGCGGCCACCTTCGTCGTGGCGACCATCATCCTCAACACGCCCATCGACGGTGGCCCTGGCGTGTACATGAACGCGGTAGCGGTGCCGCAGATGGGGCCGACGGCGGCGGGTACTTTCTACTTGCTGGCTTTAGGTGTGGCGATGCTGACCGTGCTCGCGGCGTTGGTCGTCTATCACTCTCGCCTGGGCACGGGGTTGTTTGCCATTCATGACGACGAGGACGTGGCCGAGGTCATGGGCGTGCCAACGTACCGCTACAAGCTCGGCGCCTTCGCGCTGTCGTGTGCGCTGGCGGGCGTGGTTGGAGGCGTGCATGCGCTTTTCGTCTCGTACGTCACGACGGGTGATACCTTCACCATCGCGATGCCGCTCACGGTGGTCTTGATGTCGGTGCTCGGTGGCACGCGCCACTGGGCGGGACCGATCGTCGGAGCGACCGCAATCACGCTGCTGCTGTTCGCCTTCACGGGCGGAGACAGCGCGATCCTCGGCAAGGGGCTGACCGGACTGGTACTGATCGTGGTGATTCTCTTTATGCCGCAGGGACTGCTAGGACAGGCATTGACGTGGTGGAGCGCGCAGCGTGGGGCATCGCGCCGTCCGGGCGTGCCGGGACAAGTGCCCGCTGCCATCGAAGAAACGAAGGCCGCCGCCATTCCTGGTGAAGTACTACTGCGTGCGCGGGATGTGCGCAAGTCGTTCAAGGGCGTGCATGCGCTGCGCGGTGTGAGCCTGGAGGTGCGGCGCGGCGAGATTCTCGGCTTGCTTGGTCCCAACGGTTCAGGCAAATCAACCTTCATCAACGTCGCGAGCGGCCACTACGCGGTAACTGCCGGACACATCGATTTCGCAGGGCAGCGCATCTCCGGCTTGCCGGCGCACCGCATTGCGCAGGGTGGCATTGCGCGCACGTACCAGATCCCGCGCCCCTTCGCGCATCTCACGGTGCTGGAGAATGTGGCGTTGCCCGCGATGTTCGGTGCGGCCGCGCTGGACCGACGCACGGCGCAGGCCGAGGCTTGGCAGTGGTTGGCGTTCACCGGTCTCACGGAACGAGCGCATGCCCTTCCCGCGGACCTGAATCTGCATCAACGCAAGTTCCTGGAGTTCGCGCGTGCGTTGGCTTCCCGGCCGCAGGTGTTGATGCTCGATGAAGTCCTCTCGGGCCTCACGCCATCCGAGATCGATGAGGCCGTGGCGCTCATCCGTCGCATCCGTGATCAAGGTGCCACCATCGTTTTCGTCGAGCACGTGATGCGCGCCGTGATGGCCCTGTGCGACCGTATCGTGGTGTTCAACCGCGGCGAAGTGCTGGCCGAAGGGGCGCCGCAGGACGTGATGCAGCGGCCTGAGGTGGTGTCGGCCTATCTCGGGCAGACCATCGAGGTGAGGGAGACCGCCGTTGTGGGGGACGCAATGTTCAAGCCGAATGTGGCAAAGGAGTTGGCCCATGCTTGAACTTGAGTCCATCCGTGTCGCGTACGGACATGCCACTGCACTGTGGGACGTATCGCTGTCCATCGGCAAGGGCGAGTTGCTGTGCGTCGTCGGGCCGAACAGCGCCGGCAAGAGCACGCTCATCAATGCGGTGGCGGGGCTGCATCCTATTAGCAGCGGACGCATGCGCTTCGAGGGGGAGGACATTTCACGCTTGGCTCCCTACCGCTTCTGCGCACAGGGCATAGCACTGGTGCCCGAGGGCAGGCGCTTGTTCACGGAGATGACAGTGCGGGAGAACTTGGAGCTTGGCAGTTATCTGCGCACAGCTCGGCTGGAGCGGGCACGGTCCCTTGACCATGTCTGTGCTCTGTTTCCTGCGCTGAAGGAGAAGCTAGGTCAGCCAGCGGGCTCGCTGTCGGGTGGGCAACAGCAGATGGTGGCTATCGGTCGTGCGCTTATGGCGCGGCCCAGATTGCTGCTACTGGACGAACCCTCGTTGGGACTTGCACCGGGCATTGTGCTCGATATGTTCAGCGCCATTCGGCGTATCCATGCTGATGGCATTGCAGTGTTACTCGTGGAGCAGAACGTGGGCATGGCGCTAGACGTAGCCGAGCGGGCTGCTGTGCTGGAAGAAGGGCGGATCGTCGCGCAGGGATTGCCGGCGGAACTAATGGCCCGACCGGAGCTGAGGCGTGCCTATTTAGGTCTCGATGCTGATGCAGCTGAGCCAGCTATTGCGCGGGTGTAAGACGTATCGACAATGAACTTCTTGTAGGTAGGTGATGATGTCGTGTCGTGTCGTGTCGTGTCGTGTCGTGTCGTGTCGTGTCGTGTCGTGCCTATTGAATCGCTGTTGTGTTGCCACTTTCTTGCGTCCGTGAAGTCCGACGAAGGTGAATTTTCATGGATGCCTCTAAAGGCATCTGGTGACCAAGTGCTTCAAGGAGTGCGAAGGAATTGGCGCAGATATCGCTTGCTTGTCTTCGGGCTTGGAGCGGTCCGCAACTTATCTTCCCTTCCTCTTCTTCTTCTTCTTCTTCTTGGCAATTTTTTACTCGCTCACTTCCATGTTCTGGAGAACATGGAAGCGTGCAATTAATGAAGGCTGGATCGCTCAGTAATTGAAATCTAAGCACTAGAGCGGTGAGCACGCGCATCTACCGTTTCTCCAAACATAGGAAACCTCAGATGGAGAAAATGAGATGGCGACCTTCTATTTTGATATCAAAAGCGGTGGCAAGGGCAGTGCGCGCCGGCATTCGAAGTACATTTCTCGTGTAGGCCACTACGCAGACAGAGAAGACCTCGTGGCACGAGGTTTCGGCAATTTGCCTGAATGGGCTGATGGCACACCTGAGTTGTTTTGGGCCGTGGCAGATCGCCATGAGCGCAGCAATGGTGCAATCTATCGCGAAACCATTGTGGCACTCCCCAACGAACTCAGCACGGAGCAGAACGTCGAATTGGCATGGAGCTATGCACGAGAATGTGCAGGCAACAAGCCATTCGAATTTGCGGTTCATCGTCCGCTAGCAGCTCTAGGGGGCGTCCCTCAGCCCCATGTGCATCTCATGATTTCAGATCGCGTGCCTGATGGAATCATCCGTTCTCCCGAGAAGCACTTTCGTCGTTACAACTCCGCTCAGCCCGAGCGCGGCGGATGCAGAAAAGACAGCGGAGGCAAAACGCGCAGCGAACTGGCAGCCGAATTGAAGGGCAAGCGAGAACACTGGGCTGAGACCGTCAATGCCATGCTCGAACACTACGGGCACGACGCGCGCGTCGATCATCGAACCAGGACTGAGCGTGGCCTCGCTTCGTCTACCGAGCGGCACCTGGGACCGGCCGGGGTTCGGGCGCTCGATGCAGAAGGCAAGAAGGGGTTGATCGCTGCACGAGAGCGATAAGCCGAAATCTGCTTGCTGCGGCAGTAGGGCTTAGGAGGTGGACTGCTCGCTGCCTCACATCAGCTTAGCAAGAGTCATCTCAAACTGAGATTGCAAAAACTACATGAACGGCAGACGCTGCTATTTTGCTATCTGATAGCAAAATAGCAGCGTCGTTACAGATTATGGAAGATGGCAACCTGGCCACAGCAAGTGTTTTCCGTCCCCCTTTTCGGTGTGCCCCGTGAGAGCTTTTATCTGGGCCACTCGCTGCAGCATCTGCTGGCGATTCGGGTGGTATCGGAATCGAACGCCTGACTCCAGTTCCTCTGGGGAAGGCGCGGGAGCATGATCCGGAATCCAGAAGTGCAGGTTGACCTTCCAACTGCCGCCGCTCTCATCCCAGACCTGCAGCCTCCCCAAAAGAGCCAGCTCCAGGACAACACTAAGAAGCTTGTCGATTTGCCGAAGACGTTTGGGCGCATACCTCGCCAGCTCGGCTCCTTTCACTTGACCATTGGTCTTTGCCCATCGGTGGTAATGTTTGAAGATGCTTTCCTCCAATTCCAAAATATCGCGCTCCATCTGCGTCAGCGGTGCAAAGCGCATGCGATATTGGTTCAGATGCCAAGCAACTATCTTGATAGCGCCAGTGACCACTTGGGCGTCAATCTCCTCGGTCCCTCCTTCAAACTCGTGCATGCTTGCTGCCAAGCGAGCGCAGTTTTCAGTTGCTTTGGTGGCCACTCCACGCATGAAATAGAATCGACCGTTTTCGGCCAGTTCTTTTTCGATCTTATTTGAAAACCAGTCAAGATATTGTCGTGCTGCACGTGTGAAGGTTTTTTCCTTTCTTCGAGGCAACTTCTCGCGATCGTATTGCGAGAGCAGCTCTCGGATTCGCGTATGATAGGACTCCCCGGTATCCCCGTATATCTCGACGTAGTCGCTAATAAACCGCGTCCCCTGTTTGGATGGAGGGTTCGTGTAAAGCCATCTGCTTGAATTTCCACTCGCATGAGTCAGATGGCCCTGGCGAGCAAGAAAATACTCAAACACGCCAGGCTGAACCTGAAGGTAAACCGTCAGGCTGGCGTCATACACTTCTGTGCGACCACGACCCATTCGATCCGTAACGCCGTCTCCAGAATCCCAGATGGAATTGATCATCGCCGGATTACTCAGTGCGCCGGAACTCAAGATCACGCCACCTTCATCTGAAACTAATCCAGCATAGGGGTATTTTTCGCTGAGATGCCTTGCGACTGCTGGTGCCGTGATATCCGAGATGAGCATCCGAGGTCGTTTGCGTTGAGACGGTGAAGTTTTTTCGTGCTTCTCGAGCAATTCTTCGGTCTTGCTCGTGTCGATATCTTTGGCAGCGCCTTGCCCAATAGCGCGAAGAAGAGCTTTTCTTTTCGAGTCCCAAACTGCTTGTCTTCGGGCGTGTTGCTTTGCATCCTCTGCTTCAAAACGAGACTGCTGCTCGTCGAACCGACGGTGCTCTCTCAAGGCAATTTGATCGTTCGCCGTCTTGCGCTCACCGCTGAGTGCCTCCACGATGAAGATCATCCCCACCGGTGAAGCCGGAGCGTCGCGCCATTTCACCTTGATCAGTCCCTGAATGGCCAATGTGCAGCCCGCCAACGCGGAGATGGCGCACATTGGCAGCGGGGATTGGTTCTCCCTATTGATGTAGTTGGCCAGTGCCTTGATCTTGGGTGTTAAGCCCTCGATGGGATAAGGGGGGTCAAATTTTTCGACGGTCATGGTTGGGATTCACATCGCCTGTGTCAGGCAGTCGTTCGTAAGCGAGCCCCGAGGCCGTTCTACCTAATGAACTGCGGGGTACAACGGTGTGCCGCGGCAAGCAGAGGGGGCAAGGCAATTGGCGAGCGCAGACAGATACGACGCGGGCTCTTGCCTACTTGGCAGGGGTTGGCCAATTTTGGTCGGCGCCGTTATGGGGGATATTCAGCGATCCTTCTGCGGTCGAGATGCGATCCATGCATCAAGCTCGTCTTCCCGATATCCCATGGCGCTCTGCCCGATTTGCACGGGGCTGGGAAAGGTCTTGTCAAAGTAGCGGCTCTTCGGGTTTTGCCGCTCGTAAAAGCTTGAGCGTGAAAGACCTGTGAGGGCAATGGCCTCCTTGGAGCGCAGCAGACGCGTGCTGGGCCTGGAGGGCGGCGGCGGGGGCATGAACGCAGCGGACGGCATTTTCTTGCTGTTCAGACCCGACGAATCAGGATCGAGCAATGCAGCGCTGGCTAGAACAGGTGCAGGTGAAGTCACAGCTGCCGATGCCAAAGCGCTGGGAAGGGGGGCCGAGGAGTTGTTCACCGTCATCCCCGATTCTTCGCAATATCGAATGGCATCACAGCGGCGCAGATACGCGCCTGGTGCAACAACCTGCGCCTTGACGTAAGAGGAGGAAAAGATGGACAGTTCCTTGCGTATGACCCACGCCTGCAGATCTGTTAAACGTCGTGCACATTCGGCGAGCAAATGCTCCGACGTTAGAGGACGCCAATCGTTGGTGGGGCTTTCCGGCAATGGGCGTCTCACCTGAAACTTTCCGACTTGTTCCAGAGGCCCTAGTCGAGCATCCGACTCGGGCTTCGCGAGTTTTCCAAGCGAGGGCATTCTCCAAGAGGCGCGATCGAGGGGCTCGTCCAGCCTCTGCTCAGGAGTGCTTGGCACCATCGCAAATGCGACCGCCAGCGCCAGCTCATGACAGGTGATGAATTCAGATTCGGGCAGTTCGACGACGTATGGCTGCACGCTGAGAGATCCTTGGAGAGTTACGAGTTTTCTCGCTAGGCCGGCTCTTTTTCGGCTTGGCTGCAGGGCCCTGGCTGCGACTGCTTGACAGTCCCTGGTTGGAAATATTGTAAGAATGGGGTTGCACGGTGCGCGTGCCCCCAGGGAGCGGTGAGCGCTTCGACGTAAGGATCGCGACTCGAATGCTTGCTTGCAATCGCCACTGTTTTGCGCCGCACTCCGCATAGTCGTCCAGGCTGAATGCTCACTCAAGACGCGGGCTGCTCTTCGGGCGCAACTCGCGCTAGTTCGCTCGAATACCTCAAGGTTGACGTCCATCAGTCGTGCTCGCAGCATCTGTCCGGCGCGCTCGCCTGTCTCGGTGCGGCGCGTCTGCACGGTAGACAGATCTCGCGCAGTTGCTGAACGCTCAGGTGGTCGAGGCCGGTGCCGACCCTCCGGGTGAGGGCATGCTAGTCCTCCTGCGGAATACCAAGACTTTGGGGCATGGGTGGCCGGCCAGGTTGTAATGCAGAAGGTGCCCGAGACCTCCGTGCTCAAATAGCCATGGCCTTCCGAAGGCACCGCATGCGGTTCCCTGGTCGTTTGGGAACTCGGCTGGCAGGTTGCTTAACGCCTTCTCGATGCGCTTGATCAGCGATTTCTTCCCTCCGGCATCGGTCCAGTCATCGATTCCCATGCCAATCACTTGGGTTGGAGTCCGACTTGGTGAACTCTATGCTCCCAATGGCCTTGTGATGCTGTACGACGATGTGCTGACGATGAACCCCTTAACGTCGCATCTCGACTGGTTTGAACGCAAAGCGACGTCCTAAGGTGCTCGCTGACCGTGGCTGGAGGCGGTACAGCCGAGATATTCTTCGGACGAAACTATTCGCGGAGGAGAGCGCGATTCGACAGTGGCGCGGCATCTATAGCTGGGCACGCATTTGTCGGCACCCAGGAGGAAGGGATGCGCGTTTGCTTAATGGACGGTGCCGAGCCCGGCACCAAATACCCGACATGAGCCTCGCGCGACACAGCGGGACCTTTTCTTGGGTGCGCAAAGCATGTGTGTCATGCAGCGGGCGGGATGCCGGCGCGCCGGAGCATCGTCTCGAAGATGAGGCGGTGCGTTTCTGCGCTGCCAGCGACGCGGGTTTCCGGTACGGCCTTGAGGATTTCTGTAGGGATCCGGCGATTCGAACCACGGCCGGCGTCCGAAGCCAGTTGGATCTCACAGCCGCGCTGCAGCGTCCACAGCCGGTTGAATGCCGAGGGAATGTTCGGTCCGACGACGAGCAGGCCATGATTGCGAAGGATCAGGTGGTTTCGCTTTCCAAGCGAGGCGACGAGTCGCGGTTGCTCGTCTTCTTTGGTCGTGACGCCTTCGTACTCGTGGTATGCCACGTCCTCATACAGCATCGCGGTGTAGAAATTGTCGTGCCGCAGGCCTTCCTCCTTGCACGAGATCGCGCATCCCGCGGTGGTGTGCACGTGCATGATGCAATGTGCGTCTTCGCGGGCGGCGTGAATGGCGCTGTGAATGATGAAGCCGGCCTTGTTGACACATCCACCACTGCCGTCGCGCACATTGCCGTCGATATCGATGCGAACAAGATTCTCCGGCGTCACTTCGGAGTAGTGCAGGCCGAAGGGATTGATCAGGTACTGCGCCTTTTCGTCCGCTGGCGTTGGAACCCGGACCGTGATGTGGTTGAAGATGAGTTCGGTCCAACCTAGCCAATCGAACAGGCGGTAGCAGTTCGCGAGGTCGCGGCGCAATTGTGTTTCAGTTTCCATCGTGCAAATTCCTCTCGTTCGTCAAAGTCCGCCAATGCACATGTACTTGGTGTGCATGTACTCTTCGATGCCCAGTCGGGATCCTTCGCGGCCCATACCCGATTGCTTGACGCCCCCGAAAGGCGCCACGGCCGTGCTGATGATGCCGGTGTTGATGCCCACCATGCCGGCCTGTATGGCGTCGGCAACCCGCCAGACCCGTGCAATGTCGCGAGAGTAGAAATAGGAGGCGAGACCAAATTCCGACGAGTTGGCGATGGCGATGGCCTCGTCTTCGGAACGAAAGCGCATGATCGGTGCCACGGGCCCGAAGATCTCCTCGTTCGCGATGCGCATCTCGGGTGTGACTTCGGCCACCACCGTGGGTTCAAAGAAGGTGCCGCCCAGCCGGTGGCGAGCGCCGCCGGCGGCAATGCGTGCGCCCTTGCCGACGGCATCGTCGAGCAGCGTAAGTACCTTGTCCAGGGCCGCATCGTCGATCAGCGGACCCTGTTGGACGTCGGCATCTCTACCATCCCCTACCTTGAGGGCCTTGACGGCAATCGACAGCTTGGCAACGAAGGCGTCATGGATCCCTTCCTGGACTAGGAGCCTGTTGGCGCAGACACAGGTTTGGCCGCTGTTGCGGTACTTGGAGGCGATGGCGCCCTCGACAGCTGCATCAACATCTGCATCGTCGAAGACGATGAATGGTGCGTTGCCGCCAAGTTCGAGCGATAGCCGCTTGAGAGTCGGGGCACACTGGCTCGCGAGCAGGCGTCCGATCTCGGTGGAGCCCGTGAAGCTGAGCTTGCGAACAGTCGGGTTATTGGTCAGCTCGGCTCCGATCTCCCGTGCGGTGCCTGTGATCACGTTGAGGACACCGGGAGGAACCCCGGCGCGCTCCGCGAGTGCCGCTAGAGCCAGGGCGGACAGTGGCGTCTGCTCGGCCGGCTTGACGATGATCGTGCAGCCAGCTGCCAAGGCGGGCGCCACCTTGCGAGTGATCATGGCGGCGGGGAAATTCCAAGGTGTAATGGCGGCGCAGACGCCCACGGGCTCGCGCTTGACCAGGATCTGCTTGTCGGCCCAGGGAGATGGCACGACATCGCCGTAGGTCCTCTTGGCTTCCTCGGCAAACCACTCGATGTACGAGGCGGCATAGCCGATCTCGCCCTTGGCCTCTGCCAATGGTTTGCCTTGCTCCGCAGTCATGATTGCGGCGAGATCGTCCTGGTGTTCCAGCATCAGTTCGTACCAGCGACGCAGGACACGCGCTCGGTGCTCGGCAGTAGTGCGGCTCCAGCCTTTGTACGCGGCGTCGGCGGCCTCGATGGCTCGGCGCGTTGCGTCGCGTCCGGCACGCGGGACGGCGCCGACGATCTCGCCGCCGGAGGGATTGCGAACCTCGATGGCAGGAGCACTCTTATCGTCGAGCCAGCGGCCGTCGACGAAGATCTGCGAGCGAAGCAGGGAGGGGGCCTTGAGTTTCAGCATCAATAGGCTCCCGACGGTCCCACAGGAGCGGCGGTTGTGCCCCTGAAATGGACAAGCAGATCCTTGGCAGCGCGCACTAAAAGCGTGGTGTCGACTCCGATCGCGACGAAGGTGGCGCCTGTCCCCAGGTATTTCTTGGCGAGCGTCTGGTCTGCGGAAAGGACGCCCGCTGCCTTGCCAGCAGCGACGACGCAGCGAATGCCCTGGACAATGGCTTCCTGGACCTTGGGGTGCCCGGGTTGGCCGAGCAGGTCCATCGAGGCCGAGAGGTCGGCGGGGCCGAAGAACACGCCATCCACGCCTTCAACCGCAGCGATCTCGGAAACTCGGCTCAACGCAGTTGCACTCTCCACCTGCACCAGAAGACAGATGTCATCCTGGGCCTTGTCGAGGTAGCCCTCGATTTGATTCCAGCGCGAGGAGCGGGCGAGGGCGCTTCCCACCCCGCGAACGCCATTGGGCGGATAACGCGTCGCCGACACGAGTTGCCGTGCCTGCTCAGGTGTCTCCACCATCGGGATCAGCAAGGTCTGCGCGCCGAGATCGAGCAGTTGCTTGATGTTGACCGTCGTTCCCTCCGGCGGCCGGACTACCGGGTGAGATTGGTACGGTGCGATGGCCTGCAACTGCGCAAGGACACCCCGCAGGTCGTTGGGCGCATGCTCCCCATCAATCAGCAGCCAGTCGTAGTCGGAGGTGGCAAGGGCTTCCGCCACATAGGCGTCGGCAAAGCCGACCCAGAGACCCAACTGCACCTGGCGCTTTCTGATCGCTTGCTTGAAGGTGTTCTCAGGCATTTGCATGGTCGGTCCCTTCAGGCGAATCTGAACTCGAACCGGCCGAGTGATCCGTAGTCGGCGTCGAAGACATCGCCACGCTTGGCGGCCATGGGCCGGGTAAACGATCCGGCGAGGACCACTTGGCCCGGCAGCAAGGCGTCGCCCCAAGGAGCCAATTTCCGAGCGAGCCATGCGATTCCAACTGCGGGATGGCCTTGAACGCCGGCGGCCAGACCGGTTTCCTCGACAACGCCGTTCTGGCGCAGGACAGCGCCGCACCACGGAAGATCGACCTCGCTCGGCCGGACCTTGTGGCCGCCAAGAATGATCCCTGCATTTGCGGCGTTGTCGCTGATGGTGTCATACACCTTGCGCATGGCCTTCGTATGCCGATCGAACTGCTCGATGCGCGAGTCGATGATCTCGATCGCCGGCTGGACATACTCCGTGGCAGCCAGCACATCCTCGATCGTCGTGCCTTCGCCTTCGAGCTTGTCCTTCAGGATAAAGGCCAGCTCGACCTCCACGCGCGGTGCGATGAACCGGTCGACAGGAATATCGCCCGGCTCGAAGAACATGTCATCGAGCAGCGTGCCGTAGTCCGGTTCCGTGATCTGGCTTGCCTGCTGCATTGCGCGGGAAGTCAGTCCGATCTTGTGTCCTTTGACGATGCGGCCCTCGGCGAGCTTGAGCTTCATCCATGTACGTGAGATGGCGTAGCCGTCCTGGATGTTCATTTCCGGAAAGCGCTTGGAAAAGTGCTCGACCTGTACGCGAGACTTCTCGCTGGCATGAAGCTCTGCAGCGAGCTGGTGGATCAAGTTGTCGTTGAGCATGGAATTCAGTGTTTCCTGTTGAAGAGGGGATGCAGGTTGCTGTGCTTGCCGTCATAGACTTGCCCGAGAGGCTCGTCGATTTGCAGCGTGCAGCCCAATAGCTGCTGGCCAAAGATCGGACCGATATGCGCCTTGACGATCGCCAGGAGTTCGTCGCCCGTCTTCTTCTTGACGGCTTCCGAGCGTCCCGCGGCCATTCGCAGGTTCAGGTAGATGAACGCGTAGTCGGCCTTTCCGTCGGCCACCGCGTAGTGCGCTGCTGGAAAAGCCAATACTCGTGTGCCGCCGGTGGGGAAGGCCTGGCGTCCGTCCTCGTCGCGTTGTTCGAGCATCACGTCCGCCAAGCGCCGACAGAGCGCGGGCATATCGGTGCGGCCATCGAGATTTGGGGTGTAGAGAACGACCAGATGCGGCATGCGGTTCGATGTCGTGGTGGGTCAGAGGCGGGAAACGGCTTGGAAGCCTTCGGCACTAGATGCCTGGGCCTTCGGAATGGCGTGGCCGTCTTGTGGTGTTACCGGAAACAGGGCGTTGATCTGCCCGGTCGCGGAGGATCCGAAGTAGGGCGTCACGACTTCGGCCTTGCCGGCGTAGGCCGACCAGCCCAGCGCGCCCAGCAGCATGGCCGTGTCGTGCATAAAACCCTCGCCGTGGCCTTTGACGGCGTACTCCGGCAGCATGGTGCAGAAGTCGACCCACTCACCGTTCTCCCACATCTTCACCACGTCGCGGTCCATGCGCTCGAGCAGCGGGCTCCAGACGCGGTCAGCAAACTGCGGGGCCAGCCCGTTCTGCGCGAAGCGGTGGGACAGCGAGCCGCTGGCGAGAAAGGCCACCGTGCCGTCGTAGTGATCCTCTACCGCGCGGCGCATGGCCCAGCCCAGGCGCGCACTGTCATTGAGGTAGTGACTGGTGCACAGAGCCGAGACGCAGATTGCCTTGAAGCGCAAATCTTCGTTCATGTAGCGCATTGGCACCAAGGTTCCATACTCCGGGCCCAGCGTGGTGGCTTCGTGCGCCAGCGTTTCCACACCCCAGTCGTTGCACGATTTCGCAAGCAGCCTTCCGAGCACAGGGTTTCCCGGAATCTCGTAGGGCATGTTGCTGATGAAGTGCGGTAGCTCGTTGCTGGTGTAGACGCCCTGGAAGCGCGGGCCGCAGTTGATGTGATAGCTGGCATTGACCAGCCAGTGGGTGTCAAACACCACGATGGTGTCTACCCCCAATTCACGGCAGCGCCGGCCGATCTCCTTCAGACCATCGATGGCGGACCGTCGGCTGCCCTTGCGTGGACCGTCCAGCTCGCTCAAATAGAGCGAAGGCACGTGCGTGATCTTGGCGGCGAGAGCAAGCTTGCCCATGGTCACACGCCCCAGTGCGGAATGTGGTGCGAACCCAGCGACACCGCCACGTTCTTCGGCTCGCAGAACACTTCGTAGCTCCAGGTGCCGCCTTCGCGACCGGTGCCCGAGGCCTTGGTGCCGCCGAAGGGCTGGCGCAGGTCGCGAACGTTCTGGCTGTTGACGAAGCACATGCCGGCCTCGACGGCGGCGGCCACGCGGTGGGCTTTGCCGATGTTCTCGGTCCACACGTAGCTGGAGAGGCCGTACTGGATGTCGTTGGCCAGCTCGATGGCGTGGGCCTCGTCCCTGAACGGAATGAGGCAGGCCACCGGGCCGAAGATCTCGTCCTGCGCGATCTTCATGCGGTTGTCCACGTCGGCGAACACGGTGGGTGTCACGTAGTTGCCCTTCTTCACCCGGTTGGGCAGGTTCGAGGGCGCTTCCAGCCCGCCGCACAGCAGCGTCGCGCCTTCCTTCGGGCCCAGCTCGATGTAGCTGCGCACCTTGGCCAGGTGCGCCTGCGAGATCATCGGGCCGACGATGGTCTTCTCGTCCAGCGGGTCGCCCACGGTGATGCGCCTGGCGCGCTCGGCGAACTTGGCTGCGAAGTCCGCGTAGATCGACTGCTGCACCAGGATGCGCGAGCCGGCGGTGCAGCGCTCGCCGTTGTTGCTGAAGATCATGAACACGGCCGCGTCGAGCGCGCGGTCGAGGTCGGCGTCCTCGAAGATCACGAAGGGGCTCTTGCCGCCGAGTTCCATGCTGAACTTCTTGAGGCCTGCGCTCTTCACGATGCGGTTGCCGGTGGCGGTGGAGCCGGTGAAGGAAATGGCGCGCACGTCGGGGTGAGCCACCAGCGGCTCGCCGGCTTCCTTGCCGTAGCCGTGCACCAGGTTCAGCACGCCCGGCGGAATGCCGGCTTCCAGCGCCAGCTCGCCCAGGCGCGCGGCTGTCAGCGGCGAGAGCTCGCTCATCTTCAGCACCGCGGTGTTGCCGAAGGCCAGGCAGGGCGCGACCTTCCAGGTGGCCGTCATGAAGGGCACGTTCCACGGGCTGATGAGCGCGCACACGCCCACCGGGTGGAACAGCGTGTAGTTCAGGTGCGTGGGCGTGGGGTAGGTGTGGCCGTCGACGCGCGTGCACATCTCGGCGAAGTAGTAGAAGTTGTCGGCCGCGCGCGGCACCAATTGCTTGCCGGTCTGGGCGATGACCTGGCCGCAGTCGTTGGTCTCGGTCTGCGCGATCTCGGGCACGTTCTTCGCGATCAGGTCGCCGAGCTTGCGGATGAGCTTCGCGCGCTCGGGCGCGGGCATGCCGGCCCACTTGGGAAAGGCTTCCTTCGCGGCGGCCACTGCCGCGTTGACCTCGGCCTCGCCGCCCGAGGCGACTTCGGCCAGCACTTCCTGCGTGGCGGGGTTGACGGTCTCGAAGTAGTCCGAGCCCTTGACGGACTTGCCGCCGATGAGATGGTCGATTCGCATGTCTTGGTTCCAGTATTGATTGCCAGGGTCGGGTTAGCGCCCGAAAATTTCGTCGCCCGCGATGGTGTTCATCAGTCGGCCGATGCCCTCGATCTCGCAGATCACTTCATCGCCTGTCTTCACGTCGACCACGCCCTCCGGTGTGCCGGTGAGGATGACGTCACCAGGAGAGAGCGTCATGAACGCACTCAGGTACTCGATGAGATAGGGAATGTCGAACACGAAGTCGCGAGTGTTGCCCTCTTGGGTCACTTGGCCATTTACCAGGGTCCGCATCTGCAACGCGACCTCCTCACCGACATCGGCAGCATCCACGAACCACGGGCCCAGGACCGTTCCTCCGTCGCGGTTCTTCACGCGCAGATTGGGGCGATACCAGTTTTCGAGGTAGTCGCGAATCGCGTAGTCGTTGGCCACCGTGTAACCCGCCACATGTTCCATGGCGGTTTCGCGTCGCACCTTGCGGGCTTCCTTGCCGATGACGACGGCCAGTTCGCACTCGTAGTGCATGAACTTCACGCCCGCCGGGCGGCGTGTCACGCCTCGGTGGCCGATCACGCCGCCGGGGCCCTTCAAGAAGGCCAGTGGTTCTTCCTGCGCTCCAAAGGACAGCTCCTTGGCGTGATCGGCATAGTTCAGGCCCAGGGCAATGATGGTGCCGACCTCGAACGGCGGCAACCACACCACGGCGTCTTCGGTGGCGACACGCCCATCAGCCAGTTGCACTCCTTGATGATGAGGCACTGCTTCGTGAATGGCGCCTGCGTATGCAACACGCGCGCGTTTCATTGATCTTCTCCGACGAAGCTGGCGTGCACCGTGGCGACGCCACGGATCTCGACAGAGGCCTGTTGTCCCTTGCGAGCGCGGGGGGCGCCGTGCGGCACACCGAGCAGCAGCAGGTCGCCGGGAGAAAGGGTCATGAAGTCCGTGACATCTGCGAGCAGTTGGGCCGCTGGACGGACCATGTTGTTCAGCGAGGATTCCTGGACGAGCTGGTCATCCAGATAGGTGCGCAAGGTCAGCGCGCCAGGATCGGTGACGGTCTGTTGCGCGACGACCTCATCGGCGACGATCAACGATCCATCTCTAGCCTTGAATCGGATCGAGGGGCGGTAGAAGCTCTCGTGGGGCACACTCAGGTCCGCAACCACGGTGTAGCCGGCGACATATTCGAATGCGTCGTCGACGGAGACGCGGCATGCGGTGCGACCGATCACCAGCGCCAGCGACCCTCCGACTTCCCACTCGTGGGTTGCCTGCGACGTGATCACCCTTGCGCCGGACGGCTGGAAGGTGTTTCGAGGCTTGACGTACAGCACGGGTGCCTTTGGTGCGCCCTTGTACGGCAGTTCGTGGATGCTGTCGCCCAGCGCCGCCAGCGCATGCCGATCATTGAGCAAGGTGCCGTAGACCGTGCCTGTCAGCTGGTACGGTGCGTAGTTGAAGTGATAGTCGTGGGGGTTCAAAGTCAGGGCTCCGCTGGCCGCGGTGGCGGCCGTCGCGTTCAGGTGGGGCTTGAGGGCTGGTTGGTCGGCTGTTCGACCAACTCCAGCATTTCTTCGCAGTGGACGAGTTCCTCTTCACCACTTTCGGGGTTGCGCAACTGCAGCCAGATGCCGTCGCCGATGTTCTCGGTGACTTCGGCCACGGCACCGTTTTTCAGGCGGATGGTCTGCCCGACCTGGACATTGATGAGATTGAGCATGGCGCCCCCTTGTTAAAAGAAGATGCTGAGGTTCTTTGCCAGAAGCACGTTCTGGTGGATGCGGATTTCCCGGCGTGCGAGCTTCCAGCCGTTGGCCGTCCTGCGGATGCGATCCTTGCGATCGCCAACGAAGAAGTACTGCTCGTATTCGCAGCGGTTCTGGTAGGTGAGGAAGCGACTCGACACGTCGACCTCAAGATCACCGCCATCGTTGGTCTGCATAGCAGTGAGCTGCACGTTGCTCACCAGGCGGCTGACGCGCGAAAGGGGCTCCTCCGCCCAGTGCACGCCTGTGAGAATCTGCTCGGCGCGCTTGGTCAGGGTCCACTTACCCTCGTTAAACCAGCTCATCTGCTTCTCACGGGTGGTGAGTTCGCGGCGCGCGTGTTCACCCGCCTTGACGTTGTATTCCATCGGCATGAAGTACTCGAGGTCATCGGCGAGGGTGTCCACCCATTCCTTGAAATGCCGTTCGTCGAGGAGATTCGCCTCGTCGTAGAGGAACTCCTCGATTTCGCGCTTGACTTCGTAATACTTCGCGTCGCGCGGAAGGCGGGCGATGTGTTCGATCACCGGTTCGGCGAGTTCAGACATGATTTCTCCTGGTGTTGGGCTCAGTGCATGGAGGGAATGGGCCCGCCCTGGTGGGCGAAGCAGCCGACGTCGATGACGGTCCCCGAGATGGTTGCTGCGTCGTCGGAAAGCAGGAACGCGACTGCATTGGCGAGGTCTCGCCCGTTGGCCGGGCGTCCTGCGACCGTGCCAGGTGCTGGTTTGCTCTTGAAGGCAGAGACGTCGCCGCCCATGCGGCCGACACTCATGCCTGAGACAATCCCGCCTCCGCCCGGAATGGCGACGTTGACGCGCACGCGGTCGTGGAAGTGGTCGTAGGCCATGGCGGTGCTCAAGGCGACGATCGCTCCCTTGCTGGCGCTGTAGATCGCCATGTTCGGTTTGCCCCAGCCTGCGCCGGAACCGATGTTGACGATCGACCCACCCCCTGCGCGAACCATGTGGGGCAGGGCGGCTCGCGACATGAGGTAGGTGCCTTTGAGGTTCACGCCGACGATGCGTTCGAAGGTCGATTCGTCAGTGCTGAGAACCGTTCCCAGCGGACCGATCGCCGCGTTGTTGACCAGTCCGTTGATTGCGCCGTGTCTTTCGATGGTGTGATCGATGACGCGCTGGACGTCTGCTGCATTCGAGACGTCTGCTTCCAGGATATCGGCGGTGCAGCTTGCGCTCTTCAGTTCACCCATGAGGCTGTCGAACCCCTGGGCCGTGCTGGAAACCTGCGGCTGTGCGAGACCAAAGGCCACGACCTTGTTCCCCCGCCGAGCCAGTTCGACCGTGATCGACTGGCCCAGGCCGAAGGTTCCACCTGTGACGATGACGACGCCCATGATCAGGCGGCGAAGCTCGCCGGCTCCTTGTCCTTGCGGCCCAGGAGCGTGTCCCAGTCGGCGCTGTTCATGTAGTCGCGCCAGCGACGGTAGAACTGCCGCGGATTCTCCTCGCTAACCTGCAGGCTGACATTGCCGGCGACGGGTCCACTCGCTTCAACCTTGCCGAGCGATTGTGCGTAGTTGTAGGGGTAGCGCTTGGCAATGACGCCGCGGCTGCCGGCGGTGGCGTAGTTCCAGTTTTCCATGTCGTCCTGCTCGGTCATGCCGGCCGGGCCGGAGTAGCGCATGTAGTAGCTACGCAGGAAGTCCTTGACCTCTTGTGGGGCATCCGCATCGACGAGGAAGAAGCGCCAGGCTTCGGTGGACTCCGGGCCGTGCGGGTGCCACACGCACAGGTTGCGCGGCTGGTTGCCGTGGAAGGACACGTTCGGGTAGATCGTGCCGACGAACGGTACGAGCCGATGCTGCTCGGCGCCGAGCCGCTCCTTGCGTTTGGCGTGGGCTTCACGGAAGTACTCTGCGACGATCGGATCGTTCTGGTAGGTGTCGAGGAACTCCCAGGTTTCCGGCATGATGGCGCTGTGCACGCCGTGGCCAGCGGGAAAGTTCACCCACAGGTGCTTTGCTTTCTCGAGCTCGTTGTCGCGGCGGCCCTTGGCGCCGGCTTCAGCGGAAGGGCCGATGCCGATCAGGTCCACGGAGCGGTGGCTTACGTTGTGATAGGTATCGCCGAGGAAGTTCTCTGCGGCGAATTTCCAGTTGCAGGGGATGATCCACTTGTGCACGCCGAAGAGAACCTCGGAGCCGCCCTCACGACCGTCGCGACAATCCAAAGCCAGATCCAAGTGCATCTTGGCATCGCCCAGATAGGTCATGAGGTCTGGTGCATCCTTGTCCCAGGACGCCCATACCGTGCCCTTGTAGATCTCCATCTTTGGCACCTCGATGAGCGACCATTCCTCCTTATCCAGGCAGCCCTCATAAAGGTTCTTGAATTGCGGCACCCCGAACAGCTTGCCCTCGGTGGTGTAGCTCCAGCTGTGGTAGGGGCAGGTGAAAAGAGTGGTGTTGCCGTGGTCGTACTGGCAAACCTTCATGCCGCGATGGCGGCACGAGTTCAGAAATACATGGACTTTCTTCTTCTTGTCGCGGGCCAGGATCACCGATTCGGCGCCCATGCGCGAGGTAAAGAAGTCACCGGGATTGGGGACCTGGCTTTCGTGGCCGACGAACAGCCATGCGCGGGTAAAGACCTTCTCGAGTTCTTCCTGGAAGATCTCCTTGTCGGAAAAGATCTCGCGGCTGATCTCGCCCTTGCGCAGGTTGATCATCGCGTTGTAACGGGATTCGGTGGTGATCGGGATCATGGGTTATCTCGGTTGAGGGTGAGCGAGAGCGGAGGAATCAGGCAAATCGTTCGCAGAGGACGTCCTGGCGCGGCAGGCCTGCTGCTTCTGCGGCCCTGCGGCCGGCTTCAACCATCGGCGGCGGGCCGCAGAGGTAGACACGTGTGGTGGGGGCCAGGCCAAGAGCGGTGATCAGATCGGTCGCGTAGCCTTGGTGACAGTCGGCGTTCGCGTCTTGCTCGACGGCCAGCCTCACCTGGACATGCGGTAAGGCCAAGCGAAGAGCCTCGAGTTCCTCGAGCGCAAACAGGTGGCCGGGCGTGCGTGCGCCGATAAGCAGCGTGGTGGGCTGCGCCCGGGCCTTGTCACCCATGCTTCGCAGCATCGACAGGAACGGAGCCACGCCAGTGCCACCGGCGACAAAGAGACGAGGGCGATCTTCGTCGCGCAGGAAGAAGGTGCCGTGGGGAACGCTCAGTTCCACTTTGTCGCCTGCCTTGGCACCGGTCAGCCAGTTCGAGAAGGCTCCGTCCGGCACGAGCCGGATGAAGAACTCCAGACGACTGCTCCCTGGCACGTTGGCCATGGAATACGACCGATGAAAGTCCGAGCCTTCGGGATGGATCCGCACGTACTGTCCGGGCTCGAACTGGATCCCATCCGGAATTGAAACCTCAAGCAGCATGGTCTCGCTGGCGACCTGGCGCACCCCAATGACCTCCCCGTCGATTGGCGCGGGTTCCTCTGAGAGAGCTTCGGCCGACTCGTAAGGAAACTCCACCGCACACGCGCTGGTGACGCGGCAGACACAGGGAAGGACCATGCCGGCGTCGCGGTCGTCATCGGGCAGGATGGCCGCGTCATAGTCCTCCATCTCAACCGTGCCTGAAAGCAACTGCGCAGTGCAGGTTCCGCACTGGCCGTTGGAGCAGTCGGTCAGGAGATTCAGTCCAGCTTCGCTGGCAGCTTCCACGATCTTCTTGCCGCACGGCACGTCCAGTCGATGTGCGACGCCGTCGGAAAACAGCAGCGTGACCGGAACGATCGAACTCATAAAACAGTCTCCTTTATGCTTGTCCGTGGGGTGGACATTTCATCCATTGTATGGACTTGTCCGAGTGTGCGTCAAAGTGTCCGTGTGGCGGACAAATGCGAGAAGTACCATCGCCCAGACGAGCTGTTGTGGCTGCGGTGTCTGAAACGTAAGCGAGCAGCAGTGGGGTGCGCACGAGTCCACGTGAGGTTTCAATCGAGAGATGATTCATAGAGAACCCTTGTCGCTGCGCGGATTGCCGTCGGTGCGGCAGTTGCGCGCGTTCGTCGCGGTCTATCAAAGCGGCCATGTATCGGCTGCAGCCCAGATGCTTTCAGTGACGCAGCCGGCCGTCACCGTCCTGCTCCGCGAAATGGAGGAACGTCTTGGCGTGCGTCTTTTCGATCGTTCGACGCGCTCCCTGCGCCGCACGGAGGCGGCGGTGGAGGCTTATGGCTACGCCGTGCGTACGCTGGCGGAACTCGAGTCACTGGGAAGGTCGATGGCCGACTACTCCGGAAGTAGGCGAGGTCGGCTTCGCATTGCCGCGACTTCCACGGTCGCACAGACGCTTCTGCCATCGATACTGCGGGGGTACGCCGCGCTTCATCCGGATGTGCAACTGCTCATCGATGATTGCTCCCCCGGCGAATTCGTCGAGCGAATCGTCAGCGGGCGTGTTGACTGCGGCATCGGAACGCTGGAGGCGGCCGTCCCGAGCCTGGTGGAGCAAGTGTTTCTCCGTGACTCACTTGTGGCGGTGGCAACGCCGAGGTACTTTTCCACAGAGAAGCACCTGACGTGGAAACAACTGAGTGCGTACCCTGTCATCACGGTCAAGCCGGGATACGGTGTGCGCAGGAGAATTGATCGCGCAGCGTTGGACGCGGGCGTCGAGCTTCGGATCGCAAATGAGGTGTCTTTGCTCACGACTGCGATCGCGCTCGCAGCCGGAGGCCTCGGTGTCGCAGTGGTGCCGGGTTCGATCGTGGGGACCTCGCGGAACGACAGCCTGAAAACGCGTCGCATTCTGCGCCCACTGGTGGAGCGGAACACCGCTTTCATCTTCAGGCGAGGCAGCACACTGCCGCCCACCGCCGTGAGCCTGCAGGAGTTCGTCTTTCGGAAGCCATAGCGAACCACGCCCGACTAGGCGGACCGTCATTCGCGCCTGCGCTCCTTCAAAGGACAGCCTTGCCAGAGAGACTGCCGCGCAGTCGATCGACAAGCGCCAGCGGGTCTGCAGGAAGGCAGTCGCCGCGCCAGGCGACGTGCTGATCTGGCCTAGAAAGCACGAGCGCGTTTCGGTATGCGCTCGGCACCTCCTTTGCCTGCACATCCAGAATCGTTAACGGAACGCCCCTGCGTGCTGCAGCGTGTTCCAACGGGCCGATGTCGACTGCCTGATCGAATCGCAGCAGCGTGTACTCGGAGCCCATTGCATCGTAGAGCGAATGGCCATCAGCCAACCAGAAGTGAGGCGTGCGGCAACCAGGGACAGTGGATGGCGTGAACTGGTCCATCGCATAGGCAGGGGCCGCTTCGCCGTCATAGGCGATCAGCGGCGAGGCATCGTAAAAGTAGCCGAAGTTCAGGCCGCCGCAGCAGTACTGCTTGACGTTCAGGTCGTAAAGTACCTGCCCGGCGAGCTTGCGAGCCGCCACGCCGGTTGGGCCTGGCTCCTCGATGCTCGCCGGTACGCCTTCGCGTTCTTTCTGCAGTGCCAATGCGTGGTCCATGGCGAACTTGGAGACCTGCTCGGTGATCGGCTGACGCTCGGCTTCATAGGCGGCCAGTACGTCTTCGCCGCCCCAACCATTCAGGCGCGCGGCCAGTTGCCATGACAGATTCATTGCGTCTGCGATGCCCGCGTTCATGCCATAGCCGGCCATCGGTATCCACAGATGGGATGCATCCCCGCAGATGAAGACCCGTCGATCACGGAACCTGTCGGCCACCAGGCGACGCCCGATCCAATCTTCCCTGGAAAGGATCTCGTACTCGAAATCGTCACTGACGCCCAAGATGGTGCGAATCGCCCAGTCGCGATCGACGGATTCGAAATCCAGTTCGTCCGAGCGTAGATAGTTGTGCAGCAGGAACGTCTCCCGCCCGTCGATGGCGTACACGTTACCGCTGCGGCGAGGATTGAGCGAGAACGTGGCCCATGCCGGAGTGCACTCGGCGCGTGAGAGGAGATCGGGTGCCCGGAAATAGGTGGACTGCACGCGCCCCACGACATCCGTGCCGGAGAGCTTGGCGCCGATGGCCTTACGCACGGCGGAGCGGCTGCCGTCGCAGCCGATCATGTACAGGCTGGAAATCCGAATCTCTTCGCCGGTGTCGATGTCGACACCCAGGGCACTCACGCCGCCGTCGTCTTGGCTGAAACTGTTGATACGCATGCGGTTGAGAATGGTCACGCCTCGGGTCACTTCTGCATGAGCGAAGAGAACAGGCTCGAGATAGATCTGGTTGATTCGGTGCGGTGGCTCCGGGGTGGGCCACCATCCGTCGGGCCCGCTCCTGTCGCTGTACCGGCTTGCCCTGGCTGGGATGTGGATCCGGGACAGCTCCTGGCCTGTGAAGGTGGTGCGGTACGACACGTCGTTCGCATGGTCCGGTGGAAGACCGGCTTCGCGCACCGCCTTCGATATGTTGAGGCGACGGAAGATCTCCATCGTGCGGGCCGACACGTGATTGCACTTGACATTGGGGGGCTCGCCGCGATGCCGTGTTTCCGCAACGAGGACGCAAATACCTCGCTGAGCCAGGTCGATGGCGAGTGTCAGGCCAACTGGCCCCGCTCCGACAATCAGTACTTGCGTCTCGATTTTCTTGGTCATGCGGTGCTCCAGATGGGTATAGAAGAAGTCCCTGATTAGAGGCAGTGCATCGGCAACAGGAAAATGAAACCTCTGCAGCGATTCATAAAAAAGCTTTATCGATGCAGCATCTTCGGCGCCTTGGCGACTGCGGCGCACGCATTGCACAGATTGTCGGCGTGGTCCGCAGGACTGTGTCCGTGTGGCGGACAATAGGCAAGAAATGTCATCATCGAGAGGAGTTGTTGTGGCTACCACAGACAAGAATGAAAACGTGCGCGCCGTCGGGCGTGCGCTGGAAATCCTGTTGGCTTTCACGGCTCAGGATTTCGAGCTTTCCGCATCCGAGTTGCTAAAGCGCGTGGACCTGTCCAGGCCCACGCTCTACCGGCTCCTGTACACGCTGCAGGAGCACGGGTTTCTGATCTCCGTCGGGGAGCCACAGCGATTCCGCTTGGGAGCCTCAGTCGCGCGTCTGGCCCACGTCTGGACGTCCAGTCTCGATTTGGCCGCCGTGGCGGAACCGGTCCTGCGGCGAATCTGGAGAGCAACAGGCGAGACGGTGGCGATGTTTCTGCCCCAGCGCGAGTTGAGGCTCTGTGTCGCGGAGTTGCCGAGCCCCCAACCGCTCAATTTCAAGCGCGGCGTTGGCTACACGGAAAGGATCGTGCGTGGTGCCACGGGCCGGGCGATCTTGGCGTACATGGGGGCCACTGCGGAGGAGATGAGTTCCTATGCGAAGGGGACCGGGATCAATCCCAAGGAGCTCGAAGTGGAACTGGCCCGTACGCGCAAGCGCGGGTGGGCGAGCAGCCACAGCGAACTCATTCCCGGGGCCGTAGCCGTCGCGGTGCCGTTTTTTGACAGAAATGCGGCTGTGGCGGGTTCGATCGGGGTCTTCGGCCCCGAAGTGAGACTAGGGGCGGAGCGCCTCAAACAGATCACAAAGCTCTTGCAGGAGGAGTCAAAGAACCTCTCAGCCATGCTGGGGTATGGGAGCAAGGAAACAAATGCCGCCTGAGTGCTTTGCCGAAGCGAGACTGCCAAGTGCTTTCGGTAGTGCGCCCGGAATGACGCGGCGGTAACGCCGTTCTCATACGCCTTTCTCGAACTTCTATTGAGGATGATCGTCGAGCGATCCTCGCCCGTGGAAGGCGCTCTGGCTCTCGATCGTACGTTGAAGCGTTTTGACGTCGATCTCGTGGACTGAGACCCCGCCTGACACTGCCAGTGCAGCAGCTGCACCGGCAGCCCGGCCCATCACGAAGCAGGCACCTGTCACTCGGGCGGCTGATTGGCCGTTGTGGGTCATGGAGGCACAACGCCCGGCGACGAGAAGATTGTCCACTCCGCCAGTAGTCGAACGACGGGGCAGCATCATGCGAAAGAGGAGTCGGTTGTAGCCACGCGATTCGGGAATCCTCGCAGCACAAAGGCATACGTTGACTCGGTCAACACGTTGATGGGGGCAACGTGCTTTGACCTTCATGCGCACCTACTTCGCTCCTGGTGTGAACCATTGCCGTGGAGGTGCGCGGCGCATAGGGCGCATCAGTAAGGAAGTGAATCGGCCTGAGGTCAGCAACTGGCCTGAATGAGACGCCAATTCGGCTACGCCATCGATGCCCTCAATCGCAAGCAAATTGCAAATTCGTCGCACGCAACTTGACTGCGCGAACGGCGAGGGTGGTCCGCGTCGATGCCGTCTGGCCAGGGATCCTGCGTGGGCTTATTGAGGTGACAGGGGCGTGCCTGGCATCAAGGCCTTCTGACGCGAGCATCCAGGCCACGTAAGCCTGGTCTGCCTGGTCTGGTCACTCGTTCCAGGTCGCCGGATTTGCACCGAACTGTGGCATGTCATTGATTGTCCGTCAGGCGGACTGATTGATCAAAATTTGACGATCTTGGAATTGTGTCCATAAAATGGACTTCCAATCCGGCATGCGGACTGGATTGATAGCGTCGCCCCCGACGACCCAACGGAGACAAGACAATGCACAAGCCATCGGCACGCCCACGCAGGGCAGCCTTGCGCATACTCGGCGCTGCGCTCGCCACGACCTTCATCTCGTTCGCCCCCCAGGTCGCTTCGGCCCAGGCCTATCCGGACAAGCCCGTCAAGATCGTCGTCGGCTTCGCGCCCGGCGGCACCAACGACATCCTCGCCCGCCTGCTTGCAGCCAAGTTGCAGGAAAAGCTGAAGCAGACCTTCATCGTCGAGAACAAGTCCGGCGCGAACTCCGCCATTGGCAACGACTTCGTCGCCAAGGCGCAGCCGGACGGCTACACGCTGCTCGTGTCCTCTAGCGGCGGACTGACGACCAATCCGATCTTGATGAAGAACCTGCCGTACGACCCGCTAAAGGACTTCGAGCCGATCGCGTTGCTCGGAACGTTTCCACTCGTCGTGACCGTGCCGGCTTCCTTGTCCGTGAAGAACTTTGCTGAACTCGTGCAGTTCTCTAAGACCACGAAGGACGGCAAGCTGGACAACGGGACGCCGACGACCTCGTTCGTGCTCGTGGCCGAGACAATTTCGTCCACCGCGGGTGTGAAGTTCAATCACATCCTTTACAAGGGGTCCGGCCTCGTCGTGACGGGCCTGCTTGGTGGCGAGATCCAGTCGGGCGTGCTGGACAGCCCTGCTGTGATCCAGCAGGTCAAGGGCGGCAAGCTCAAGGCCCTCGCAGTCACGACCGCCAAGCGCTCGGCTGCCTTACCGGACGTGCCCACGATTGCTGAACTGGGCTATCCGGGGTACGACGCTCCGATTTGGACGGCCCTGATGGCGCCCAAGGGCACCTCGGCCCAGGTGCTCGCCAAGCTGCGTGCGGCAGCGGGTGAGATCCTCAAGGACAAGGACATGGTCGAGAAGATGCATGCGCTCGGCATGGATCCAGGCGATAGCGACGCCGCGGCCCTGTCCAAGCGCATCGCGAGCGACATCGCCCGTTGGACCAAGGTTGCCAAAGCGGCCAACCTTCAACCTGAATAAAACCCAAAGGAGACAAATCGTGATCGCTTCAATCTGGCGGCTGGCCACCCCCTTCGCGCTTCTTTCGATGATCTGCGGGGCGGCGGGAGCCCAATCCTTCCCGGCCAAGCCCATCACCCTGGTCGTGCCCTTCGCGCCCGGCGCCTCCGCTGACGCCATTGCGCGCATCGTCGGCAAGGAGATGTCGCACCAACTCGGCCAACCGGTCGTCGTGGACAACAAGCCGGGGGCTGGCGGAGCCTTGGGCCTGATGGCGATGGCGCGTGCGCCGGCGGATGGCTACACCATCGGCCTGGGGGCTACGGGCGCGATTGCTGTGAATCCTCATCTGCCCGATGCGCCGCCGCTGAACCCGCAGCGGGATCTGCATCCCCTCGGAAAGGTGGCAGACATTCCGCTGATAGTCGTGGCCTCTGCCTCGGCGAGCTACGGCAACCTGCAAGCCCTTCTGGCCGATGCCAAGGCGAAGCCCGGAAGGATCTCGTATGCGACCCCAGGCCAATACACGTCCCAACATCTGTCGGGAGAACTATTGTCGAAGATGGGGAACGTCTCGCTCTCCGCGGTGCCATATCGTGGGAGCGGTCCGGCCGTGACCGATCTGTTGGGAGGCGTGGTGCCGCTAGCCGTCGTTGACCTCACGTCCGCCTACCCGCACATCAAGGCTGGAAAGCTCGTAGCTCTGGGGGTCACCAGTGCCACGCGCAGCAAGGTTGCGCCAGAGCTTCCCACAATCGCCGAAGGAGGCGTGAAAGGGTACGCGGCACCGGCCTGGATGGGGCTGTTCGTCGGCGCCAAGACGCCTGCCGACGTGCGTGCCAAGCTCTCCGAAGCGCTGCAGAAGACTCTCGCAAACTCGGACGTTCAACAACAGATCACGAACCTGGCTGCGGAGCCGGCCTACATGGACTCGCAGACCTTCAGTCAGTTCATCGCAGGTGAGTCCAAGAAGTGGGCCGACCTGATCTCGCGCATGCCGCCTCCAGCGAAGTAGGTGTGAACTCATGATGCACAGAATGATGGCGGCGGGGCTCGCCGCGACGGGCCTCATGCTGGCCGGAGCACCGACTGTCGCCCAGGAGTGGGCACCCACGAAACCCATCAAGATCGTGGTGCCCATCGTGGGAAGTACCAATGACGCCTTGGCCCGGCTGATCGCGCCAAAACTCCAGGAGGCTCTGGGACAGCCTGTCGTCGTGGAGAACAAGCCGGGAGCGGGCGGCAACATCGGCGCTGACTTCGTGGCCAAGTCGCCTCCCGACGGTCATACCCTACTGGTCGGCTACAACGGCCCGTTGGCGATCAATCCGTCGCTGTTTGCCAAGATGCCTTACGACCCGCAAAAGGATCTGGCGCCCATCACCTTGGCAGTGAAGACTCCGCAGTACTTGGTGGCGGGGCCTGCGGCGGACTTCTCGACCGCCAAGGAATTCATCGCCAAGGCGAAGGCCAGTCCAGGGAAGTATTCCTACGCCTCGGTTGCCATGGGAAGCGCTTCGCACTTGACGATGGAGATGCTTAAGGCCGCCGCTGGCATCAGCGTCACGCATGTTCCCTACAAAGGAGCTACGCCGGCGGTGACGGATCTGCTCGGCGGGAATGTGGAGGTGGCATTCATGGTGCCCGGGAACGTCCAACAGTTCGTGGTTCAGGGGCGACTGAAACTGCTGGCAACGACAGGGGAGAAGCGGTTTCGGAGTTCTCCGAATGTCCCGACACTGATCGAACTCGGGTACAGGGATCTAGAGGCCACCGGCTGGGTCGGCTTGCTTGCTCCGGCTGGAACGCCTAAGCCGATTATCGAACGCTATTACCGTGAGATCGCCAAGATCCTGAACTCACCAGATATGACGGCGCGGCTTCACGACATGGAGTTCGAGGTGATCGCAAGCACGCCGGATCAGTTTGCGACCTGGATCGCGTCCGAATCCCGGAAATGGGGCGCGGTCGTCAAGGCCACCGGAGCCAAGGCCGAGTAGGTCGGCGAGCACGCCCTACAACCAGATATCAACCTCGGTCCTACGCTACGGGCGCCTGACATGTCGCCCCATCCTCGGCGTCAGCACACCCATTTTCCACTTCAAGCGAGCAGCACATGAGCGACACACCGCAATCTACCGGAGGCCAGGCATTGGTCGATGGCCTGATCAAGAACGGCATCAAGGATCTCTTCCTCATCCCGGGCATCCAGCTCGATTGGGCTGTGGACGCTTTGCGGCAGCGAAGTGATGAGGTCCGCTTGTTCATCCCTCGGCACGAGCAGACAACCACCTACATGGCGGACGGCTACTACCGTGCCACTGGCCGTATCGGAGCTGCCATGGTGGTGCCTGGGCCCGGCGCGCTCAACGCGGGCGCCGGCTTGGCGACGGCCTATGCTTCAAATTCCAAGGTTCTGTTCGTGACAGGACAGATCCATTCCAGCGGCATTGGCAAAGGCTGCGGACTGCTGCACGAAATCAAGGATCAGTCGGGCTTCGTCCGGGGACTGACCAAATGGCATCACATGGCTACGTCCCCCTCCGACATCCGTGTCGCTCTGGACAAAGCCTTCCGCGAACTCGAACGAGGCCGGCCGCGTCCGGTCGGCTTGGAGATTCCCCACGACTATCTGAGCGCGTTGACCAACGTCAATTCCAGCGCTCCAGAAGCGGCCCAGCCGCAGACGAATCTGAGCGCGGAAGACCTCGTGCAGGTTCAGAGAGCGGTCGTGCTGCTGGATGCGGCGCGCTTTCCCGTCATCTATGTGGGTGGAGGCATTGTGGCAAGCGATGCGCATGCTGAACTGCAGCGCCTTGCCGAAAAGATCGGCGCGCCCGTTGTCATGAGCGACAACGGTCGAGGAGCGATCAGCGACAACCATCCGCTAGCGATGAATGCCTTGGCGGGCCGCGCAGTCTTCGAGCATGCGGACGTGGTCCTCGTCGCGGGTAGTCGGTTCGCAGATGTGCTGACGCCGACGCCCTCCTGGCCCGCCGGCAAGGTCCGATACATCCACGTCAACATCGACGAAGCGGACCTGGGCCCGCCAAGATCGCCCGAGGTGTCGCTTGTGGCCAATGCCTTGCCAGCGTTGCGCGAACTGGCGGAACGGGTGGAAGTGAATGCCAGGCTGTCCAATGAGCAGGCCGCGTCGGTCAAGCGCTGGGCGCAGGGCCAGATCGATTTGGTGGAACCGCAGGCCTCCTATGTCCGGGCGATCCGCAAGGCGATGCCGGAGGACGGAATCTTTGTCAACGAGTTGACGCAGGTAGGCTACCTGGCACGGATCGCGTTTCCCGTCTACGCGCCGCGAACCTATATCGGGCCGGGATATCAAGGGACACTGGGCTATGGTTTCCCCGTCGCGCTTGGGGCCGCGGTTGGTGCCGCGGGACGGCGTGTTGTTTCGGTGACCGGGGATGGGGGCTTCGGTTGGAATATGCAGGAGCTGGCGACCGCTCAGCGCTACCGGCTTCCGGTGACCCTGATCGTCTTCAATGATGGGCACTACGGCAACGTGCGTGCGATCCAGAAGCGGGAGTTCGGTGCAGAGGTTGGCGTTGATCTTGCCAACCCCGACTTCGAATTGCTGGCGCGCGCCTTCGGTGTCGCCTTCCAAGCGGTGGGATCGCCATCGCAGCTGGAGGCCGCCGTGCGCGAGGCGAACACACATCCTGGGCCAGTGCTGATCGAGGCCAAGGTGGGCGTGATGCCGAGCCCGTGGCATCTGCTTCGGCTTCAGCCCATGAAGGGCATGAGTGGGCCGCAGGCGCCTGCCAATCCGCTCGGCGAGACCTCGCGATGAGGCGCTACGACAGCTTCTATGCCAATGGGGCCTTCGTGCGATCCGAAGGCACTTCCGCCATGCCGGTGGTGGACCCTTCCACGGGGCGAACCATCGGCGAGGTCGTTCCCTGCACGCAGGAGAACGTCGATCAAGCGGTCCGAAGCGCGTGCGCCGGATCGGAGGCGTGGTCACAATCGACACTGGAGGAGCGAAGCGAGGCCCTGACTCGCCTGCACGCGGAACTTCTCAAGCGCACTGACGAGGCGGTTTCGCTTCTGGCCCGCGAGATGGGCTGCCCTGTGTGGCTGGGCCAGCTCATGCAGGTTCCCATGGCCTTGAAGGGCCTGCAGTTCGCGAGGGACGGTATTCCACAGGTCACATGGATCGAGCAGATCGGCAACGGCCGGGTCGAACGAGTGCCGGCGGGGGTCGTTGCCGCAATCACGCCCTGGAATTTCCCTCTGCATCAGATCGTCGCCAAGGTCGCGCCAGCCATCGCTGCAGGGTGCTCCATTGTTCTGAAGCCCAGCGAGGTCTCGCCGGGCGCCGCGCAGGTTTTCATGGAAGCGGTCCAATGCTCAGGCTTGCCACCGGGTGTGGTGAACATGGTTTGGGGCGGGCCCGATGTCGGAGACAGGCTCGTTCGGCATCCCGACGTCCGGCACGTCAGCTTCACAGGATCGACCGCGGTCGGTCGCCAGATCATGGCCGCGGCAGCGGAGGATCTCAAACCGGTCACTCTGGAGTTGGGGGGCAAGTCTGCTGCGGTGCTGCTCGGCGATGCCGACCTGGAGACGGCTCTGACCGCTGTGGTGCGCCTGAGCATGGCCAACTCCGGACAGGCATGTGTCAGCCAATCCCGTCTCATCGCGCCTCGAGGCTTGCTCGAGCAGATCGAAGGCCGGCTCGGCGCCGCATTGGAATCATGGCCGCTAGGCGACCCCTTGGACGCGAGCACTCGCCTGGGACCGGTCGCGAGTCGCAGCCAGCATGAAAGGGTGCTGGCCATGGTCGCACGTGCGCGCGAACAGGGCGCGCGTCTGGTGGCAGAGGCTGGCAAGGTGCCAGAAAAATTCTCGCAGGGGTACTACGTGCCGCCGGTGGTCTTCTCCGGCGTGCGACCGGACATGGAGATCGCACGGGAGGAGGTCTTCGGACCCGTTCTCTCGGTAATGGCCTACGACTCCGAGGATGAAGCCGTTGCCCTGACCAATGCCACGCGCTATGGCCTGTCCGGTGCGGTGTGGTCTGCCGATCCGGCGCGTGCCGCCGCATTCGCGAGGCGCATGAAGACAGGGCAGGTGGTGATCAACGGCGCCGCCCAGAATCTCGCGACACCCTTTGGCGGGTGGGGCTGGTCCGGCTTCGGGCGCGAGAACGGCCGGTTCGGGATCGAGGATCTCCTGCAGTACCGGTCGCTGCACGGTGCCTGACCGCTCTTCGCCAATAGCATGGGCCACTGAAAAATGTTGCGCAGACACATCCTTCTTGCATCCGCCGTTTCACTTTGCTATGGCGTGAAGGCGGAAGAGCCTTTCCCGCAAAGGCCACTCAAGATGGTCGTGCCCTTTGCAGCCGGTGGCGGAACCGACATCGTAGCTCGACTCGTGGCGGTCGAAATGAGCGGCGCACTGGGGCAGCCCGTAGTGGTCGACAACCGGGCGGGCGCTGGTGGGAGCATGGGGGCGGACATCGTGGCGAAATCGCGGGCGGATGGATACACCATGCTGATGGCCACCGTGTCCACCCATGCGATCAACCCCGCGCTGCATGCGAAGCTGCCCTATGACCCGATACACAGCTTTGCACCCGTTTCCCTGATCGCTCGCGTGGGCGGCGTCGTAGTGGTACAGGCGTCCTCGGCTTGGCAATCCTTAGGACAGCTCGCGCAGGCCATGCGCAAAGATCCTGGCAAGCTGACCTTCGGTAGCCAGGGGGTGGGCGGGTTCAGCCATCTGATGGGCGAGATGTTCAATTCGCAGGCAGGAGTGCAGTCGACGCATGTTCCCTACAAGGGCGCGGCGCCTGCCTTGCAGGACCTGCTCTCGGGGAGCATCGACATCGTCTACGACACCGTTCCTGCGCTTTTGCCTCATATCCAATCTGGAAAGCTTCGCGCGCTGGCGGTGACAACGCCGCAGCGACTTTCAAGCCTGCCGACCACGCCGACTTCGGCCGAGGCCGGCTTCCCCGACTTTCTCGCTGAAACCTGGAACGCGCTGCTGGCGCCAGCCAATACACCTTCATCTGTCATCTCGCGACTCAACGACGCAGCGGCGCGAGCAACGCGAACCTCGGTGGTGCGCAAGCGTATGGAGGATCTGAGTGCCGAGCCAGTGGGGTCGAACTCCGCCGAGCTCGGCCAGTTCATGGCCAGCGAAATCAAGCGCTGGACACCAGTTGTGCGTACCTCCGGTGCTCGTGTCGAGTAAGCGGTGAATAAGCGCCTCACCGATTGCTGCACGCAATCGCGATGCGCTAGCAGAGCTTTCAAAGATGACAGAGTAAAGACAGCATCGCGCGTCCTTCACTTAACCAACTCAAGATCATGACCATCGCTCCTCGTCGCTCCATTCTTCTCCTCGGGCTGGCCGTCGCATCGATCGCTCTTTCCGCCCACGCACAGATGCCGCCGCTGGTCAAACTGGTGGTGCCCTATCCACCTGGTGGCAGCGTCGATACGCTGGCTCGGCTCATTCAGCAACCGCTGCAGGATGCCTTGAAGGCCACGGTGGTCGTCGATAACCGGCCGGGTGCCGGGGGACGAATCGCGGCATCGCAGGTCAAGCGCGAGACTGCGAATGGCAGCGTGATCCTGATTGCACCAAACTCGTTGACCACCATCCAGTCGCTGGTCTATGCGGAAAAACTGGATTACAAGATCACGGATGACTTCGTCGCGGTTTCCCGCCTCGCGAGCTACCCCTTCGGCCTTGCCGTTCCTGGCTCGTCCAACACCAAGACCGTGGCAGAACTCATCGCTGCGATGAAGGCGTCGCCTAATCCCAGCTACGGAACTTCAGGTGCTGGAGGCATGGCGCACTTTACCGGCCTTGTGTTCGGGAGAGAGACCGGAGTCAATTGGACCCATGTCGCCTTCAAGGGCGGTGCGCCGTTGGTGTCAGATCTGATCGGCGGTCACCTGCCGGTGGGCATCGACACGCTAATCGATCAGATCGAGCATCAGCGAGCAGGCAAGATCCGCGTGGTCGGCATCTTCAGTGACAAGCGCTATCCACTCGCACCCGAGATTCCCACGCTCGCCGAACAAGGCGTGAAGATGGCCTCGGTGCAAGGCTGGTTCGGAGCCTTCATGCCGGCGAAGACGTCAAAGGACATCGTCAATCGCGTGGATCACGCCTTCGCCCAGGTACTTGCCTCACAGGAATTGAACGCGAGGCTGAACAAGATGGTGATCGAAAGCGCCTACATGCCGTCCGCGGAATTTTCGCGCCTGCAGGTCCAGGAGCTTCAGCAATGGGCTCCGGTGGTACGCGAATCCGGCTTCAAGCCTGAGTAGCAGGAAAAGGCGGGGGAAGCCCTGCTTCATTCCGGCAAAAACGATTCAGACATGGCACATGTCGTTAGTGTGAGTAACTGCGGTTCTTGAAAACGCGTCGGCGGCGACGTGCATCAATCATGAGAGGGTATGAAATGAAATCGTTCCTTTGTTCGAATGCCCGATCATTCATTGCCGTGTCCGCGGTTTGGCTGTCCCTCGGCGCACAGGCCGCAGATGCGGCGCAGATCGTCGTGGGCCAGGTTGCTCCCTTGACGGGACCGGAGGCGCGGCAGGGCCGAGCCTACAGCGCGGGCATGCAGATCTACTTCGAAGCGGTGAACAAGGAGGGCGGCACCAATGGCCATACGTTCACCTTGGTGCGCAAAGACGATCGTGGCCAGCCCAGCGACACGGTGGCGCTCACCCGGCAACTTGTGGCCGAAGCGAAGCCCTTGGTCTTGGCTGGCTACTTCGGCAGCCGAAATATCTCGGATCTGGCAGCTTCAGGGCTGTTGAAAGACGAGCGTCTCGTGCTCGTGGGTTATCGAAGCGCGGAGATGCAGGACGAGACGCCAATGCTTTATAGCGTGCGCGCCAACCTTCGCGACGAACTCGCCCAGATGACTGCGCATCTGGCTACTGTGGGTATCAAGCGCTTGGGCCTGCTCTACGAAAACAGCCTCAATGCGCAGGCGCTGGTGACTGCCGCCGATACCGAGGCGCAAAAGGCGGGCGTTACGATTATCACGCGAGCTTCCTACGCACCTAACACCACCGTGGTGAGCGAGGCGGCGAGCCGGTTCATACAGGCAAAGCCGCAGGCCATCCTCATGGTGACCAGTGGCGCTGCGGCCGCGGCCTTCATCGAGGCTTACCGCAGCCTTGGCGGCACGGCCCAGTTGCTGGGACATTCTGGAACCGAAATCGAGCAGCTGTCGCAACGCCTGAGCGACGAGCAGATGGCGGGGGTGATCATCGCGCAGGTCGCGCCAAGCCCCTATCAGATCAAGGGCCGCCTTACCAAGGAGTTCAGCGACACGGTGAAGGCGCAACAACCCGAAGTGCCGTTGAGTTTTGCGATGATGGAAGGCTATATTGCCGGTCGCGTGATTGTTGAAGCGGTGCGCCGCCAGGGAGCGAAGCCGACGCGTGAAGGCATGGCGAGCGCGCTGCATAGCATGGCGCCCTATGACATGGGCGGTTACAGCGTGACCTTCAGGCCGACGCAGCACACGGGCTCGCGCTATGTCGAACTGTCGATCGTGAGCGGCCTGGGCAAGATCCGCCAATAAGGCAGCGAACCCTTTCTCTCGTAGCTATCAAGCTTCAAGCCTGCGCAGCGGTGGAGCGTTGAAGGGCCTGTGTCATGCGCGAGAACGATTTGAGCATGGATGCAAGTTGCGATGCCGCAGGATTCAAGCGTCTTCCGGCCTTGTAGACGATACCGACCTGGAAGATCAGATCCGCTTGTTCCCGGATAGGGATTTCGATCAGCGTATTGGCCGCGAGCGGGTGTGTGAGCAGCGACGAAGGCAGTCGCGCGACGCAATCGGATTCAAGAAGCATCGAAATAGCTCCAAACAGCGAGTCCGATACACAAGCGAAGCGCGGCCGTCCTAGAAGATGCTGTAGGAACAATTCCTGAATGCTCTCGTCCTGGTGGCCCGGGCGAGATGGATCACCCACCACGATCCATTCCGAGGCAGCTAGATCTGCGATGGATTTCGCGTTGCGCAGCGGATGACCCCGGCGCACGAACAGGGCGGCGGCCGCCGTGTACAACGTCTGAACGCACAAGTCCCCTGTTTCGTCCAACTGGGGCAGCCGCATCACGGCCAGATCCAGCCTGCCGTCGCGAACGGCTGCCAGAAGCTCGCTGGACGAGCGCTGCGCGAGGTGGATGACGGCTTGAGGAAAGGTACGGCGGAAGTCTTTCAATACCGCAGGTACCAAGCGCAAGGAGGGTTCGACAGATACCCCGACCTTGACCTGCACATCGGCTGGCGTCTTGATCGCTTGCAACCAATGCTCGGCACGCTCCGCTTCCAGCAGGACAGCCCGCGCGTGGGCCATGAACTCCTCCCCACGCGCCGTAAGGACAACGCCTTTCGCGGTTCGCTGTAGAAACTCGATGCCGTACTCTTCTTCCAATTTGGCCAAGCTCTTGGTCAGTCCGGCCTGAGAAACACCGAGAACCCGAGAAGCCGCGCGGTATCCACCATGGGCGACGACGGCGACAAGATCTTTCAACTGCTGCAATGTCATGAATGCGATGGCTGCGAGCGGGAAGGGTGATTTCCAAAGGCAATCATGAACGACGCGGCCTGACTGGGCAAGGCTGGGAAACTACGAGAGCATGCGCATATGACTGCAATGCCCATCTACCCCGCTCATATCGAATCCCTCAAACCCTACGTGCCTGGATTGCCAATCTCCGATCTGGCCGCGCGGTTTGGATTCGAGGAGAACGAGATCGTCAAGCTCGCATCGAACGAGAACCCGCTCGGGGCAAGCCCCAAGGCGCTGGCAGCACTGGCCAAGGCGGCGATCGACATCTCAAGGTATCCCGACAGCGACTGTGCCTTTCTGGTGAAGGCTATTGCGCAGTTTCATGACATCTCGCCGGAGTGGGTGGTCGTCGGCGCCGGGTCCGAGAGTGTGCTGGGAAACGTAGCCGCAACGATTCTGGAGGGTGGACGAAAGTCGGCGCATTCGGCGTACTCCTTTCAGGCTTATGTGAATGCGGCGAAACGGCTGGGTGCCGTGCCCATCGTCGTTCCATCACCCGGTCTCAAAGTCGATCTGGACGGATTGGGACGGGCACTCGGCGAAAATCCCTCGCTGGTCTACATCGCCAACCCGGGCAACCCGACGGGGACGGTTGTGGAGCCGGACGAGCTGGTCTCCTTTCTATCGGACGTACCTCCGCACGTGGTGGTCATTCTCGACGAGGCTTACTTCGAGTTCATGAGCCCGCAACTTCGGGGAGATTCAATCCACTGGGCGAAGCGTTTTCCAAATCTCGTCGTACTGCGCACCTTCTCGAAAGCCTATGGTCTGGCGGGACTCCGTGTGGGATACGGCATCGCCCAGCCCGCACTCGCGGGCATGCTTCGCAGGGTTCGCTCCCCATTCACCGTAACGCACACGGCTCAGGTGGCTGCGATCGCGGCGTTGGGTGACCAGGAGTTCCTGTCTCGCACCATCGAGATGAACAATCGCGTGCGCCGAGTGTTGGTGAAGGGTTTGACGGACCTTGGGGTTCAGATCCTCGATTCAAATACCAATTTCGTTCTCGCTAGGGTGGGGCAGGGTGCGGCACTATCGCGCGAGCTGGAAAAGCACGGCCTCATCGTCCGGCCTGTTGATTCGTATGGTCTGCCCGAGTGGGTGCGAATCAGCGTGGGCACGCAACGCGAAGTCGAGCGACTGCTTCAGGCGATGCATGTTGAGCTTGCGACTTAATGCTCGATCGGCGAAGTCACTTGTCAAGCTGCGCGCTGAGTTGCAAGCGACGAGGGCCGTTCAGTCCGACCAATGAAGTTCGTAGGGTCGCAAAGGGCATTCCGTTCATTGAGTGGCGTAAAGCCGCTTCCACAGGCGTTGGCAAAAGGAGAAATGCAGCATGGCGGTCGTCGTCGCAGTCAAGTACAGGCTCAAGCCGGGCAAGAGAGACGAGTTGTTGTCGTTCGTGATGGACAACGTGGTTAACACCCGAAATGAGCCGGGAAATCTGGCCTACTCTCATTACCCCTCCATCGAGGACGAGCAGGAAATGTTCGTGTACGAGCTATGGGAGGAGCAGAAGAACCTGGATGACCACATCCGCATGCCCCACTACGTGGAGTTCGCGCACAAGCGCAAGCCACTGCTGGAATGGTGGGAGGCGCAGATCTACGAAGCCCGATTCATCCAGGAGGTGAAGAAGGCTCCCGTGGTGGGGTGAAAACTGGAGAAGGCAGGAACGCAGGTCTACGGCGCGAACATGTCAGTGCTGTAGACACGAGATGCCGAACGAGCGAGCTACGGCGGCTGACTTCGAGGCTACAACGCGCTCGCATCTCGGCCGCTCAAGGTATGCCCCGTCAGCAGTGGGACCAAGCGATCCGTCACTGATTGCCGTGTCCGCAAGGAAGCCAGGCAGTACGCCAAAGCCAAAGCCTTGGCAGCAGGGCGTCGCGCGCCACCAGCATACTGCCGGTGCTCGTGTTCCTGCATGGCGGAACCGTCTTCTCGCCGGTCCGCCACTGGTCGAGGTCGATGCGAGTGAGGATGGCCCGATGGTCGATAAGGTCGGCTGGCGGCCGTGGATCCCTCTGTGCAGCGACGTAGCCGGGAAACGCCTTTAGCCTTTTGCGGGATGGCGGTGATGCGACGCTTGACAAGCACGCTATCGTCCAGCTGTAACCTGTGGTTTGGGAGGCCGATATTCCCCGAGATTGGGGGCGCTCGTCGTTGAGTCGCGAATCGAGGCGTACGGCCCGATGCTCAGTAAGGAATGAAAACAGCACGGAGCTAGAACGATCGGGCGGAATGAATTGGGGCTGCCAGATGGATGAACACAGAGGGGGCGACGTGCTCGGATTCTGTTTCCGTTTGGGCAAGCATCGCCTCCCTCAGGATCGGTTGCGCGCGCTGAAAGTGCCGCAGAACAAAGTCCGTGGGTGTCGAGGCGCGGGATGAGCTCTCAATCATCTCGTTGGCGGCATGGTTCTGCTCGTGGCCTCACGTTCCAGCGCTTCAGCGGAGGGGATGTTCGCTGGCAACTTGCGCGCCGCCGAGGCCTTCAGCGCAAACGTCGCAGCGGTGGTCAAGAGTGTGTGAGGATAAACGGCGCGCGGGCCAGGCTGGGTGAGGCCGTTCGGGTTTGAATGCGGCGTTGATCTCGGACCACTCCTTCCTGGATGGTGGAAGCAACCAGTCGCCCACTGCGATCGAAGAACTGACCGCGGCATAGGCCTCGCGCGCCGCTAGTACAAGGGGATTCGATCTGATAAAGCAGCCACTCGTCCATCCTGAAGTCGCGATGAAACCACATCGCATGATCCAGGCTGGTCAGTCGCACATCGCCACGTAGAAGACTCAAGCCGTGGGGCATTGTCGCGGCGAGCAGCAGAGTGTGATCCGAGGCATACGCCAGCAGTGCGCGATGCAGGAGCGGATCATTCGCCAAGGGAGCCGAGGCCCGGACCCAACTGGCCATCGTCGCTGGCCGTGGCCGGGCGTTCAGTAAGTCGATGGGGTTGACGTGCCGGAACTCGATGCCGGGCGGCTGCAGAGCCTTTTCTCGGATGTGTGCGGGAATTCGATCGGCAATTGACAGGCGGTATTCGCGTTCGCTGCGAAGCGTTTCGGGCTCGGGCACATCCGGCATTAACGGCTGGTGTTCCACGCCGGATTCTGGCGACTGAAAGGACGCGAGCAACTCAAAAATCGTCTCGCCGTCCTGACTGGCATCCACGCGCCGCGTGGTGAAGCTGCGACCGTCGCGCACTCTGTCTACCGAATAATTGATCGGTGCATGAACTCCTGGCAGCAAGAAGTAAGCGTGGATCGAATGGATCGATCGTTCGGCAGGGACCGTGCGCCCGGCAGCAAGGAGGGCTTGGGCTAACACCTGGCCGCCGAACACAGATGGAGTGCCGATGTCTTCGCTTTGTCCGGTGAAGCAATCAGGTGCAGTAGATTGCAGGGAGATCAGTTCAACCAATCGGTCGATGGGAGATTGAAGAGGTAAGGATTCAGACATTCGTGCCGCGCCCGTGCTCAGCTCAGGGCCTTGCGGATCTCGGCTACACGCTCAGGCGTGAAAACGCCGCTGCCCAGCAGGTCCAGGATCGACAGCACGCTGCCGCGCGAGCCCCAACTGCCTTCGTCAATGGTGCGGAACGTGGTCCACCACGCGGGCGAGGGCTGGTCCATTGCGCACGCCCTTGCCATCGCTGCCAGAACATTCTCGGTCACCTGCTTGCGCATCGACAGTGGCCACGACGCATCCATCACGCAGATGTCGAAGGTGGCGACATCGGGTGCGGTCGACCGGTCGCACAGAAGCCGGCCGCCGATTGCCATACGGTCGGGCGTGCGCTCGACGAAGTGCACCTGGAAGCCGATGCGAGCCGGTGGCGCGAGCTGGCCAACTTCGGGGACGAGCACTGCATCAGTCAGCGAAAGGGCGAGTTCGCGCCGCTGCTCGAGCGACAGACGACCTTCGGGGGTGGTCACGGTGACGATGGTCATGATGGGATCGGTAGTTCGTGGTCGGATGGACGAAAGTGATGACCGAAACTTAACGGCCTTGGAAGCGGGCCTCGCGCCGTTCCATGAACGACTGCAGGCCTTCTTTGAAGTCAGCGCTGGCGAAGACCTGCTTGCGGATTTCGGGAATGGCGGCGATCGCTGCAGCTTCGCCCTGCTGCACATAAGTCAGCGCCGCCGCTTTAGTGGCACGCAGCCCGAGTGGCGCACAGGTGCAGATACGGCGAGCAATGTCGAGCGCGCGTTCGCGGTGGGCACCGTAGGGGTGGACCTCCTGCACCAGACCGACCTCTAGCGCGCGCTGAGCCGAAAACTCTTCGCTCAAGAAAAGCAGATGCATAGCGTTGCCCCAGCCCATGCGCTGCAGATAGCGGAAATGCGCCCCCCCTAGAGGGGCGATACCTCGTTTTGCCTCCAACTGGTGGAAGCGCGCCGTGTCGGCCGCAATGACTATGTCGGCCGCGAGCATCATCTCGATGCCCACCGTGTAGGTGACGCCATGAACGACCGAGATCACTGGCTTACGGCAGCGTCGGGCCAGTCCAAGCGGATCCACCTGCTGCGCAGGGATCGGCTTCGCGATAGCAGTGGGGCCGAAGAACTTCGGCATGTCCAATCCCGCGGTGGTGTGTTCACCCGCTGGATCCAGCACGGCCACCCACAGCTCCTCGTCGTCGTCGAAAGCCGTGAGGTGTTGCGACAGTTGCTGCATCATTTCCGGCGTGATCGCGTTCTTCTTCGCCGCGTTGTTCAGCGAGATCACGCATACGTGGTCTTGGACCGACATACGCACCTGGGCCGCAGCGGTTTCATCTGTCATGGCGATTTCTCCTTGGGATGGGGTTCTGTGCGCCTCGGCGAATACGAGGCTTCGGATTTTCTATGTCAAGTGTCATAGTGATTTTGATCATACACTCTCTATGACATTTGACATAGAGAGCAACCCGTATGTCCTCCTCCACCCGAGACAAGATGATCGCCGGCGCCGCAGACCTGCTGAGCCGGCGCGGCGTGCACGCCACAAGCCTGCGAACCGTGGTGCAGCACACCGGCACGCCGCGCGGGTCATTGGCTCATCATTTCCCCGGCGGCAAGCAGCAACTGCTGGAAGAGGCTGTGCGCCACGCCGCCGAGAGTGTGGCTGTACCGCTGGAAGCGCTGATGAAGGAACGCGGTGCGGCCGAAGGCCTACAAGCTTTCATCGGCTGGTGGCGCCGCATCCTCGAGAGCTCGGATTTCGAGGCCGGATGTCCCGTACTGGCGGTGGCGGTTGAACCCATGGCGGACGAGGAAGACGCCGAGTCGGGGAAGCAACTTCGCGAGCTGGCTCACGAGGCCTTCGGGCGCTGGGAAACCATCTTGGCCGCAGCGCTGCGCCGCGAAGGCGTGGCCGCAAGTCGCGCGCAGCGGCTGGGGGCGCTCGTCGTGGCTGCCATCGAAGGCACTGTTGCGATGTGTCGAGTTGCGCGCAGCACGCAGGCGCTTGACGCCGTTCAGCTTGAACTGCAAGCCTTGTTGGAGGCGGCGACTGCGCATTGAAACTCTTCGAGTGTGGACTATTCGTTGCGCGCGCCTGAGATCTTCACGAGCTTCTCGATGAGCGGCCCCGTCGCATCGAAGTTTCGGCGAAAGTCTGCGGCACTACCGCCCACTGCATCCATCCCAAGCTCCTCTAGTCTCGCTTTCATTGCGGGTGATTGGGCAATTTCGCGCGCGTACTTCTCGAGCCGATCGAGAATCGGCTTTGGCGTCGCAGCAGGAGCAGCGAAGACGAACCAGGACATGGTGACCAGTTCAGGATCAGGAAAACCTTCCTCCTTCATGGTGGGGACGTTCGGCAAGCCCTGCAGCCGCTTCTCGGAAAGAACTGCAATCGGCCGCACCCTGCCGCTTTGGATCAGCGGAAGCATGGGCGCAAGCGTTCCCATGCCCCACGGCACCACGCCGGCTGCAAGATCCTGGGCGAAAGGTGCTTCACTCTTGTAAGGCACATGGACCATTTCGAGGCCTTGAGACTTGCTCAGATAAGCTGCTGTGAGATGTCCGCCAGAGCCCGTCCCAAGTGATCCGTAGCTGAGACGCCCTTTTTCCTTCTTGGCCCATGCAACAAACTCTTTCATGTTCTTTGCGGGCACATCGTTGTTCACCATAAGGATCATGGTGTTGGTTGCGACCTCCGAGATCACCGCCAGATCACGCTTGACGTCGTAGGGGACGTTGTTGAAGGTGTGCTGCGCATAGTAGATCGGAGACGAATAGGTGAATAGCAAGGTATAGCCATCTGGTGAGGCCTTGGCGACCGCTTGCGTCCCGATCATTCCGGAGGCTCCAGGCTTGTTGTCCACAATGACCGGCTGATCAAGTCGTTTCTTCAACTGTTCGGCGAACGCTCTTCCCAGGATATCCGTTCCTCCTCCAGGCGCGGCTGGCACGACCAGGGTCACTGGCTTGCTGGGGTAGTTCTGGGCCGATGACAGGCCACTGCAGGCAAGCGCTGTAGCTGCGATGATGATCTTGATGAATTGCATGTATGTCTCCTTCGTTGCTGCGCCGGTTCTGTGAGTACGGGCAGCGATTCTTTTGAACTTAAACGGAAGCGCGATGGACGTGTTGGACTTGGCAGCGCTTCCCCGCTGCTGGCCATCGAGTTCGGGTTTTTCAGTGAAGCCGGGGTTCGGCCGCGCAAGGCGTCATTCGTCGATGCCCAACCCGTAGTACTCACGTACGCGTGGATCGCGATTCCTTCCGGGTTCGAACACTTCGAGCAGCACGTTGTCCGGCGCCTTGACCATGAAGTAGCCACCGCCAGAGTGCTCCCGAACGGGGTTGGGGAGATGCAGGCCCGCCGCCTTCATGCGCCCGTAGACCTCATGTAGGCCGACCACTTGCATGCCCAGATGGTGCACGGCATTGCGCCCCAGATCGCGCGGCGATTGCTCGTACAGGTGCATGGCGCCGATGCCGATCTTCATGAACACATTGCGTGCGCCGCCGTAATCGCCGTCCCAGGTGACGCGGGCATTGAACCACGTCTTGTAGAAGTTGATTGTCTCGTCGATGTTCGATGCGAAAAGGTGCACGTGCTGGAGGTGATAGCGATCGTCGAGACCATACGGACGACTGCGACTGCGACTGTGTTCTGAGTTGGTAGTGGTTGCTGTCATGGATTCTTCTCTTTGATGGGGATTGGGACGATGGCGGTCTGCCTCACTTCTTCCAGCGCTTCTGGTCACGCACATCGTGCAGGCCGGGCAGCCCGGCATGGAAGCCGTCGGGAAAGATGCGGTGCTTCTGCACCTTCTGCGTGCCAGTGATCGGCAAGTCGTCGACGAGATAGATCCAGCCAGGCGGTTTGTAATAGGCCAGTCGTTCCGCCGCGAACCGATGCAGCGCCAGCGCCAGTGAACGGTCGCGGGTGACTCCCGCAGCAGGAATCACGCAGGCGAGAACTTCTTCGTCGCGCAGCGCATCCGGGACCGCCATCACGGCCGCCTGCTTAACCAGCGGGCTGGCTGCTAGAACCGCCTCAACTTCCGCGCTGGAGATGTTTTCGCCGCTGCGGCGTACGATGTTCTTCTTGCGATCGACGAAGGTGAACAGTCCGTCGGACGAACGGGTGCACAGGTCCCCGCTGTGAAACCAGCCGCCGGCCCATGCGGCCTCGGTGGCCTCTGCATCGTCGAGGTAGCCACTGAAAAAGCCATGGCGGGGGGCCTCTGCGGTGTGGCGCACCACGAGTTCGCCCACCGTGCCCTCGGCCACTTCCTGGCCCGCGTCATCGACGATGCGGGCCTGCATGCCGGGCAGCGGCCTGCCGCAGGCCCGCGTATGGATCTGGCGAGGCTCCCGGTCGACGCACATGAAACGGCCGGTCTCCGTCATTCCCCAGACCTCAATGAGCGGAATGCCGAACCGCTGCTCGAATCGCTCGTGCAGCACCGGGTCGACGCCCGCGCCGAACGCCACCTTCGCACCCGAGTGCCGATCGCGTTCGGTTTCGGGTTGAGCGAGCAGGGCAGGGATCATGATCCCGAGGTACTTGAAGCGAGTTGTCTTGGTGTCTGCGATGTCGTTCCACCAGTGCGTGGCGCTGAACCGTCCCGGCATCACATAACAGGAGCCCGTCACGACGGCGGTGCCCAGCGTGTTGATCGCATTCATGTGATACAGCGGCAGCGGGTTCATCTGCCGCTCAACACCTTCGGCGAAGGCCAGATGGGGTGGCAGTTGGCGGGCGTAGTCAGCCGCAGTTTGCAGGTAGCCGTTGGTCAGGACGCAGCCCTTGGGGCGGCCGGTTGTGCCAGAGGTGT
The DNA here is from genome assembly GCF_003965815.1 of Variovorax gossypii. Lineage (GTDB taxonomy): Bacteria > Pseudomonadota > Gammaproteobacteria > Burkholderiales > Burkholderiaceae_C > Variovorax > Variovorax gossypii. Next base: position 1,506,218 of record NZ_RXOE01000002.1, read on the forward strand.
AGAGGATGGCGGCTGCGCGGTCAAAGGGCACTGTTTGTACGGCGGCAGCATTCGCGTGGTTTCGCAAGCGGGGCAGTCCCTCGGGGCCGTTGGTGCTCAACGCAATGGCGCGACCGGAGGCTTCGATGGAACTCGCAAGCAGCGGCCGCAGCAGGGGAAGGCCGACGATGGCATCGCAACCGGAGTGTCCCAGTTGGTAAGACAGCTCGGCGACCGTCAGATCAGTGTTCAGCGGCACCACGCAGGCTCCCAACGCATTGAGCGCCAAGTAGTGAAACACGAACTCCGGCCTCGATTCGAAGGCCAGAGCCACTCGCCCTCCCTCGCTCACACCCTGGTCCGCGTACACCCCCTTCAGCGCGTCGACCCGAGCAAGGACCTCGCCGAACCGAAATTCCCGCTGTACCTCCCATGTTTCGGCCAGCCGACCTGGAACGGCCAAGAGTGGATTTTTTTCAAACACGTGTGCCGATTGGCGGAAACGCTCATACAGGCTGCCCTGAAAATCCATCAGTCGCTTTCTCTTTGCAAAGCCGCTCTTCGGCTTCCTTGACGGGGGACGGCCGCGGTCTGGTTCTTCACCGTCGGCCACGGTTGCGGCGGCGCGAACGTGAGTCCATTCAAACGAGCGCACCGACGCTCACCCGAACCCGATCTACTTGAGACCGATAGCCAGATGGCGCGATACACCAGATTGATCCGAGACGTTGCGAATGAACGTCCCGGGGCCGTTCAGGAACTTTAGAGAGGCCCCGACGACTTTTTTTCCTATATCGATTCCTTGGCGGAATGCTGGCTAGGCCGACCAGAAAGGGAATTGTTTCGGGCCTGAGTCTCGAGCCGATGCTTCAACTCCATCAGCAACCCGACGGAGGGCGTCTTGCGTCGGTGATATACCGTTACTTCGCCTGTCAGTGCATGCAGGTCGATGTCCAGCGCGGCCAACCCTTCACCAGCGAGCGGCTGGAAGGCTTGCTCGGGAAGCACCGTGAGCAGGTCGCTTCGGCGGAGGAGCGGGATCAGAAGCGTGGCCGAGGTGTCGGTTTCGACGCGCACATCCAGCTCACGGAAACCCGCTTCGGCGAACATTCGCTCGATCTCGGTCCTGAGCGTCACGTCGGACGTGGGAAGCAGCCAGCGTGACTTTGAAAGCTGCTCTAAATTAGGGGCACCTGATGCAAGTGGATGACCCGCGCGGGCCACAAGCCTGTAGCACTGGGGACCGATCCGCGTGCGCACCACATCGGGTGGGAGGTACTGCACGCCGAAACATACCGCTAGGTCGAGCTTGCCTTCTTCCAGCATGCGCACCAGTTCTGCCGAGTGCTTGACGCTCACTAGCAACTGGACGGAGTGCGGTCCCGGCAGCATGTCGGCTAGCACCGGTGCGGCCACACTGGCGAGCAACGCGGGAACGACGCCGAGCCGTATTGCCCCGCGCATTGCGGCGACCTCGCCGGCCATGTCGCGCCGTGTCGCGGTTGTGAGCGCGCTGAGTTCCATAGCTCTCAAGTACAACGTGCGGCCAGCGGGAGTTAGTGCGAGTGCGCCTGCGCCGCGCTCGATCAACTGGACGCCGAATTCGTCCTCGAGCTTGCGCACCACTTTTGTGACTGCCGACTGGCTTAGTCCGCAGCGAAGCGCGGCCCGCTGAAAGCTGCCGGTCTCGTGAACGGCGCGAAAGACATCCAGATCTTCAAGGCGCATCAAGGCAGCATAGCTGAGGTGCGGACTCGAACGCCCGTAGGAATCGCGCCGCTGTCGCCTCGGCGTCCTCGCCCTTGAACTGTTTCAGGCCCTTGAAGATCAGTAGTACGACCAGCGTTAACAGTGCAAGCAGCGTCGCCGAACCGTATGCATGAAGAACGTGAGGCCGTCACTCAGCCCGATCGCCAATGCGCGCGTGAACTGGCTCGGCCATCGAGCTGGGCCGATGGTGGCCCCGTTATCAGCTCGGATCGAGGGCACGTTTGGGGCTCATGCCGTTGCTCATTCCCATAAAGGGAGGATGAATGGAATATCCGAGCATCCGGAGCATGTCTTCAGACAACTGCCGGGCCGTATCACGCGATACCGAAAGAAAGTAGTTTTCCTGCGTTCGCAACCAAGGCTCGCAATACTGCGCGGTCGCCGCCAGCCGCGATGCGTCGGATCGGTTGGCTCCACCGCCGTGCCATAAAGTGCCAAGAAACAAGATCACAGAGCCTGCTGGCATGACAGCATTGACCACCACATCATCAGCGGTCGGTACACGGTCATCATCCCAAAGATGACTGCCGGGAATCAGTTGCGTCGCGCCGTTGGTCCCGGTGAAATCATCCAAGGCCCAGACCGTCGCCGCGCCCAGCGCAAGACGGGGGCGCTTCACTTTGTAGAAGGCGTCATCGAAGTGCATCATCTGCGCCGACTCTCCCGGCAGGATGTTGATGATCTGCAACTGCGAAAGTAGGTAGTTGGGAAGGAAAAGTCGGTCGAGCAGCGCCAGGATCCGAGGGTGCTCCACCAACGGATCGGTCGCCCGCGTCTTCTCGAGTACAGCGTAGAGGCGCTGGGTTCTATGTCCCTCAAAGTTGTTTCGGCCGGTTAGGGACAACCGGGGGACGATGTCAGCCTTGATGGATAGCAGTTGCTGGCCATCCAGCACTCTCTCCAGGATGACGTAGCCATCACGCTGCAACTTTTCCCAGTCCGCCTGTAATTGATCTGCATTGACCTTCTCGGCTGCGTTGCTGGCAGCCGCCTTATGCGTTTTCGCGTGGTCGGCCTGGGCATAGGCCGCTAGTTCATTCGCACGAGCGCTCATGTGCATATCTGCCTTTCTTAACCGATGCTTGAGTCCGGACCGCCGGCGCGAGGGTCATCTCAGATCAGCTCCGACGTCGAAGATCAGTGCTTGGCAGGTCATGTGGCGAGATGCCTCGGAGACCGATTCGACCGCTGCGTTCTTCAAATTCTCGTCGCCCCCGGCGCGCAGGCACCTGCTCACCGCGCGACCTAGGAATGCCTGACTTCGCTTTGTATGTGCCAAGCGTTAAGTCCGCGATCGTAGCTGCTATATGACGAATGTCATAGAGGCGGTCGTTGATCATGGTCCTGTCGGCGACAGGTTGCGCGAGTCCGCGCGCACGTTTCCCCTGCTGGAACTCCATGTTGGTCGCGGTTTCGCACGGGAGCCGCTTTGGACCTGGAACGCGCGGTCCTGGGCTATCTGGTGGCCAAACGTGCGGGCCACGCGCCCCCGACGAGCCGGAGGACGAGTCTGGCGATAGGGCGCAGCACCGCAGTGACGGCGGCTGTCTGTGGACGCGTAGTGGCTCGCATGAGAAACATTGGCCTGGAGATCGCCGGTTCGATCCGCATGCCGGATAGGATTTCGGCGCGCGGTTCTTCCGCGACCGCAGCGAGGGGGAGGATCGTGCAGCCAACGCCTGCAGTCAGTTGGATCAGCTCTGGGATCGCATTCACTTCCGCGATCTCCTGCAATGGGATGCCGCGATCTTCGAGCGCATCGTCGATGAGGGTTCGCAGGCATGAAGCTTCGCCGGAAGGATCATCGGATAAGCACTAATGTCCGATGCCGGAATTCGGGCCGAGGGTTCGGGGCCGCCGACCATGGTTGACAGCGTGCCGAGGGGGCCGACCACTGTGCGTCGCCACCTGCGCTTTCCAAAAGTCGGGCATCAAGTCGCCCCGCCCCAAGCACGGCGATCAAGCCTCTTTCTTCTTGCCCCTCCCCTGTCTCCTGGGTGACGCTTTTGGTATTTGTACTAAATACAAATTTATTTGTTTGACGTACAAATGGCATTCGCTTTCACCAACGACAAACGGAGACTCTCATGAGAGACAAGCACATCCCGAGCTGGGCGCGCCTGGCCGTTGCAACTGCCCTGCTCTGGGTACCGATGGCCGCCTTCTCGCAGACGAGCAAGCCCATCAAGATCGCGCTCATCGCCAGTAAGACGGGGCCTGCGGAGCAGTTCGGCCGCGAGACTGAGCGAGGGGTTCGGATTGCGCTTGACCAGCTCACTGGCGGCACGATGACGGTGCTGGGCCGCAAGATCGAACTGATCGTCAAAGACGATCAGTTCAAGCCCGACATGTCGAAGGCACTGCTGACAGAGGCCTTCGCGGACGATGGAGCAGACCTCGCGATCGGCACGTCATGGTCAGGCGGCGCACTGGCGATGGCACCGGTAGCCGAGGAATACCGCAAGATCCTGGTGGTGGACCCAGCGGTGGCCGATTCGCTGACGGGTAGCGCCTGGAATCGCTATCTGTTTCGAGCCAACCGCAATTCCTTCCAGGATGCGCTGGCGTCAGCCGCAGCGCTCAAGGACGGCGACAGCATCGCCTTCTTGGCACCGGATTATGTGTTCGGCAAGGACGGGGTCGCGGCCTTCAAGGAGGCGATCAAGGCACTGAAGATCAAGGTTGACGTGGCACATGAGGAGTTCGTGCCTCAATCCACGACCGACTTCACAGCGCCTATGCAGCGCATCCTCGGTCGATTCAAGGGAGCCTCCGGCAAGAAGTACATCGTGGTGATCTGGGGTGCCGGCAATCCCACGCGCAAGATTTCCGAACTCGTTCCAGCTGGCGAACGCATCGACTTCGTCGCCGTGGGCGGCCCCAACCACGAACACGCCAGGATGTGGTCAGGTCTGCCATTGATCGGGGGGATGGCCTACTTCTACACCTTCCCGAAGAATCCGATGAACGATGCCTTCGTGGCCGAATCTCTCAAGCGCTACAAGGTACCGCCCGACGGATTCACGGCAAGCGGCTTCATCAGTGTCGCAGCCATCCTGAGTGGCTTGCGCAAGGCGGGCAGCACCGACTCGGAGAAGCTGATCGCGGCCATGGAGGGCATGGATTTCGACACTCCCAAGGGCCGGTTGACTTTCCGCAAGGAAGACCATCAGGCCATCCAGCCCATGTACGTCTTCCGCATGAAGGGAGCATCCGGCAACAGCGAATGGGACCTGCTGGATCCGGTGCGCGAGGTGCCGGCCGGCGAATTGCCTGTCCCTTTGCAGGTCAAGAAGCGCTGAGCGAACGGAGCGGACATGGCCGTCACACTCGCCTCGCGACACCTGAGCGTCCATTTCGGTGGACATGTCGCTGTCAATGCTGCCACAGCCGAGTTCCGGGCTGGCGAACTGACTGCCATCGTCGGCCCCAATGGAGCCGGCAAGACGACCTACTTCAATCTGCTATCGGGCCAGATCCGGGCCAGCAGCGGGCAGGTGCTGCTCGGCGGCCTCGATATCACCCGAGCCAGCGCACCCGCACGAGCGGATTTGGGCCTGGGGCGCGCATTTCAGCTGACAAACCTCTTCCCTCGCCTGAGCGTGCTCGAGAACGTCCGGCTGGCGGTTCAGAGCAGAGCTCGCGCTGGTTTCAACTTTCTCGCACGCACCGGTGTCCGCGTAGATCTGATTCAGCAAGCGCACGGACACCTGGAGGCCGCAGGCCTGTCCGCCAGAGCACAGGACACGGCAGCCAGCTTGCCGCATGGCGACAAACGCAAGCTGGAAGTCGCCATGCTGATGGCCTTGCAACCCAAGGTTCTCATGCTCGACGAACCGACTGCAGGAATGAGCGCCGATGAGGTGCCACGCGTGCTGGACCTCATCCGGACCTTGAAGGCCCAGGGCGATCGGACGATTCTCCTGGTCGAACACAAACTCGACGTCATCCGGTCGCTGGCAGATCGCATCATCGTGCTGCACAACGGCACGCTCGTGGCAGACGGAGCTCCCGCACAGGTGATGAACTCCCAGATCGTCAAGGATGCCTACCTGGGAACAAGCCCGTCAACACAGCGAGTCGCACATGCCTAGTCGCGACGATCTGCTTCGCCTGGACGGCGTGCACACCCACATCGGCGAGTATCACATTCTCCAGGGCGTCTCCTTCCAGGTGCCACGCCGCGGCATCACCGCGCTGCTGGGCCGCAATGGCGCGGGCAAGAGCACCACGCTGCGCACCGTCATGGGTCTATGGCGCGCCAGTGCCGGCGCCATCCAGCTCGGCGGACAAGCCATCTCGCATCTGTCCACACCGGAGATCAGCCGGCGCGGCATCGCCTACGTTCCAGAGGACATGGGCATCTTCGCCAGCCTCACGGTACAAGAGAACGTACGTCTTGCGGCACTGTCGAGCGGCCTGGAGTCCGAACGCCTGCTGTGGATCTTCGAGCTGTTTCCCGCACTGCGGCGATTCTGGCTCCGACCTGCGGGCACGTTATCGGGTGGGCAGAAGCAGATGCTGGCGATCGCACGCGCCATCATTGAGCCGCGTCAGCTGCTGCTCATCGACGAGCCAACCAAGGGACTGGCCCCGGGCATGGTGGACAGCCTTATTCATGCGCTGCTGGAGCTCAAGAAAGCCGATACCACCATCTTGCTGGTGGAGCAGAACTTCCATTTCGTGAGCATGCTGGGCGATCACGTTGTCGTCATGGACGACGGCCGCATCGTCCACGAGAGCAGCATGGCCGACCTCGTTCAGCAACCTTCTCTTCAGGAACGCCTGCTCGGTCTGGACACCGAGGCAGCTGCGCACTCTATCCATGAACGCTGACATTCCCGCAAAGGCGACGCCTTCCATTCCTCACGGCTCGCCAATACTGACCGTCACGCGGAATGGCGAGGTCCTGCCTCCAATGAGAGAGGCTCGGCGCGATGCCCTGCCGCTGCTGGTGATGTCCCTGCTCGCCGTGCTGACGCTGCCACTCGTCGGATCCTTGCCTGTCTGGGCAACACTGACATTGGCGGGGCTCGCCATGGGCATGCTGTTGTTCATCATGGCCAGCGGCCTGACTCTGGTATTCGGCCTCATGGATGTCATGAACCTCGGCCATGCCTCGTTCGTCGCCGTGGGCGCCTACGTCGGCGTGGCAGTCGCAGCGCTCGTGTCGCCTGTGCTCTACGGGACCTCCAACCTCATGTCTTTGCTGGGCATGCTCACGGTGGTGCTAGGGGCCGGCGTGACTTCAGCAGCAGTGGGATGGGTGTTCGAGCGCCTGTTCGTACGCCCGGTCTATGGAGATCATCTCAAGCAGATCCTGGTCACCGTAGGTGCGCTCATCATGATCGAGCAGATCATCCTGGCACTGTGGGGCCCTCAGCAGATGAGCCTGCTTTTGCCCGAGGCCGTACGAGGCACGTTCGACTTTGCAGGCGTTTCCGTGGAGCGCTATCGCCTCATCGCCGTAGTTGTCGGCCTGCTGCTTTACATCGGGCTGCTCGCGCTCTTCGGACGCACCAGGATCGGTCTCGTCATCCGCGCCGGTGTGGAGAACCGAGAGATGGTGCAGTCGCTCGGCTACCGCATCGAGACGGTATTTGTGCTGGTCTTTGCAGCCGGCGCTGCGCTGGCAGGACTGGGAGGCGCGATGTGGGGCTTCTATCGCGAACAGTTCAGCTCGTTGGTCGGTGCCGACTTGCTGGTGCAGCTGCTGATCGTCGTGATCATCGGTGGCCTGGGTTCAATCCGAGGCTGCTTCGTCGGGGCACTGCTTCTCGCACTGGTGCAGAACTACGTGAGCTATCTCCTGCCGGCCCTGGCTTTGGTGTCAAACGTGGTGGTCATGGTGGCGGTACTGCTGTGGCGCCCTACGGGGCTCTACTCGGCAGGCCGCTAGGAAAAGGAACTTCATGCTCAAACAACTTGGATCGGCCGTGCTGTCGGACGACCTGCCGCGCAGCCGCTGGCTAAGTCTTCTGCTGGCTCTCATCGCGCTGTATCTGATCACCGTACCCTTCTTGATGCCCGGCGCGCGCATGATGAACGTGGCGGTGACCATCGTCGTCTTCGTGGTACTCGTCGGCAGCTTCGACTTGCTGCTGGGCTACGCGGGGATGGTCAGCTTCGCACACGCCATGTTCTACGGCATCGGCGCATATGGCGTTGGCATCGCATTTCATCTCAAGGGCCCGAACTGGGCGGCGCTAGGCATGGGAATTGGCGCGGCGATGGGGGTGTCACTGACGCTCGCAGTGCTGCTGGGGCTGATCTCGCTGCGCGTCAAAACCATCTTCTATGCCATGACGACCATGGCAGCAGCTTCCGCATTCGGCGCCGTCGTGCTGCGCTGGAGCGATCTGACCGGCGGTGACGACGGCCGCAGCTTCCGCGTGCCCGAGCTCCTCATGCCCGGTATGCGGCAGCTGGAGATCGCAGGCTTCGCTGTGAGCTTCAACGGGCGCACGCTCAGCTACTTCCTGATCATTGCGGCCTGCACATTCTTGTTCCTGCTGATGCTGCGCATCGTCAACTCTCGCTTCGGTCGCGTACTGCAAGCTATGCGAGAGAACGAGTTCCGCGCCGAGGCCATTGGCTATCGCACTCTGATCTACCGCTTGGCAGTCAGCATCATCGCTGCCCTGCTCGCTACCACGGCCGGCGTGCTGATGGCACTTTGGATGCGCTATGTGGGGCCGCAGACCTCGGTGGGCTTCAACGTCATGCTCAACATCCTGCTGATGGCGGTGATCGGCGGTCTGGGCACCGTCTATGGAGCGGTGCTGGGCGTCGTGATCTTCGTGGCGGCCGAAAACTATCTGCAGTCGCTGCTGGCCGTGACCGCCCCCCATGCGAGTGGCATTCCTGTCCTCAATCACTTCCTCGAACCCGACCGCTGGATGCTGTGGTTCGGCGGCCTGTTCGTGCTGGCGGTCTATTTCTTCCCGAACGGACTCGTGGGCCGGCTTCGCGAATGGGCTTCACGGCGCAGGCGCACAGCCCCCATGCATGTCTCATGACTTCTACGACCTTCTCACAGAACCTTCCATGACACTCAAGAACAGTCTCTACGACGTCTTCCTCGAGTCGGCGCAGCGCCACGTCGATAGGCCCTTTCTCGTTGTGCCAAGCCGTCACGCCCAGTCCTGGGATGCGCCGCGTGAACTGAGCTATGCAAGAGCACTGGCCCAGATCGAGGCCATGGCTGCACACTACCGTGCCAAGGGCATCCGGGCCGGCGACCGCGTGGCTCTGGCATTCGAGTCCCGTCCGCATTATTTCATTCACTACCTGGCGCTCAACGGCCTGGGCGCCTGCGTGGTGCCGTTGAACACCGACCTGACAGTGCCGGAGCTGGCCTACCAGATCGGGCATGCCAGATGCGGTGCGGTGGTCGGCCTGTCCACGGTGGAGGCCTTGCTCGCCCAGTCCATCGCCGCAACGGGCCTGCCGATCACGCTCTCCATCGATGGGCCGCAGGATCTGGGCGACATCTGGCGCGCGCAGTTGCCGCCAGCAGCGGACAACCCGATGCAGCGCAGCGCAGCCATCCTCTATACCTCGGGCACCACAGGCAAGCCCAAGGGCTGTGTACTGAGCAATGTCTATCTGCAGGAGGCCGCGGCCTACAACGCCAGCCTCGCGGGCGAAATCGCGATCGCCGAAGGCAGCGAACGGATGATGAACCCGCTTCCGCTGTACCACATGAATTCGATGGTCTCCACGGCGGGTGCCGTGATCCTTCGCGGTGCCTCCTTCGTATTGCCAGGGCGCTTCAGCGGCACCCATTGGTGGAAGGATGTGGTGGAAACCGGGGCGACCCGCTTCAACTACCTCGGGATCATGATTCCGGCCTTGCTCTCCTTGCCCGAGGCGCCCGAAGAGAAACAGCACCAGGTGCGCTTTGCCTTCGGTGCAGGCGTGGATCCAGCGGCCCATCGGCGGTTCGAGGAGCGTTTCGGGATCCGCCTGATGGAAGTGTGGGGGATGACTGAGACGGGGCGTTTTCTCATCGTGGACAAAGAGCCTCGCCATATCGATACCCGTGCCTGCGGCCGGGCGCTGCCGGGACTGCAGGCACGGATCGTCGACGATCAAGGGCAGCCCCTGCCCGACGGTGCCGTCGGAGAACTCGTGGTGCGCCACAGCCAGGAAAGACCACGGCACGGATTCTTCGACGGGTATCTCGATGATGCTGCGGCCACCGAAGCGGCCTGGTCGGGAGACTGGTTTCACAGCGGTGACCTGTGCACGCGCTCAGCCGATGGCATGTTCACGTTTGTGGATCGTCGAAAGAACATCGTTCGACGCAGCGGCGAGAACATCTCCAGCGCCGAAGTCGAAGCGGCACTCGCCGAAAGCCCGTTGGTGGCGCAAGCGGCGGTTCTGTCGGTCCCCGACGCGTTGCGCGATGAAGAAGTCCTGGCTTGCGTCGTGCCGGTTGCCGGATCGTTGCCTGGCCCGACCTTGGCCCGGCAGATCTTCGACCACGTCGCCGCTCGGCTGGCCTATTACAAGGTGCCCGGCTGGGTCTACTTCGTGGACGCACTGCCGGTCACGGGGACCCAGAAGATCCAGAAGCACCTGATCTTTCCTCACGGGTTCGAACCGGATGTGGAAGGCCTGCACGACATGCGACAACACAAGAAATGGAAGAAATGAGTCACCAAGAACAGACCGTAAGACCCGGGGTCTATCTGCACCACGTGCACATGGTTACCCATGACATGGAGAGAACCTGCGGCTTCTACATCGAACACTTCGGCGGCAAGATCGTGTTCGACGATCTCATCGACGGCGACCGCAATGTCTTCATGGTTGTGGGCAAGGGACGACTGCACTTCTTCGAGTCGAGAAAGAGTCCACCACCCGAGCGCAATGCCTTCCACCATCTGGGCATGATGGTGGAGGATCTGGACGACTTCGTCGGAAGATTGCGACGCTCCGGCGTTGCTGTAAGCGAGATCGTGCGCACACCCGGAGGAGGTTTTGCCATGACCTCGGGACCGGATAACGTCAAGATAGAACTGTTCGAGGTGAGGGATCCGGTAGCGCGTCGAAATTTCGTGGACGAGTGATGCGCATTGCGGACGCTATCACTCGATCTTCGCAATGTAGTCCTGATTGAGATTCATCATCGAGAGGGCCACGGCTTCGGCACTCTGGTGCTCGAAGGCATCGCCGGTCGCAGCCTTCTCGAGTGCAAGCCCCAGCACAGAGGCCCAGAATGCCCGTGTCACCATCTCGGGACTGGTGCGGATTTTCCATCGATGCCGCGACAGGGTCTCAAGCAGTGTGGCCTCGCCGACGGCATGCAGCCTGTCCAGCGCGCTCTGGATGCTGGGGCGGAGAGCAGCCTTGTTGCGCGCCATCAGCATCGCTTCGGCGAACATCATGACCGAGGACGCACCAGGTCCCAGCAGGCTGGCGATCAGGATGCGCGCGTGCGACTCGATAGAATCCGCATGAACTGCCGCTTGCTCCGCATGACGCGCTGCCCGCAGGATGGCCAGACCGCTGGCTTCGGCGAACAGCGCATCCTTGCTGCCGAAATGATGCGTGACCTGATTGGGGTAACCACCGATCTGGTTTGCGATGGCGGCCATGGTCACAGGCTCATAGCCCTGCTCCACGAAAAGCGCCAGTGCGGCCTCGCGCAACGCCGCTCGCGTCTGACGTCCTGCTTCACGGCCGGGGCGAGTCATACTTTTTTTCGCCAGGGGCGTTGTCCAGATTGATCATGAGGCGTGCCACGGCTTCGGCGCTTTCCTGTTCGAAGGCCTTTCCCATCGCTGCTTTTTGCAGCGCCAGTCCAAAGATGGAAGCCCAGAACGAGCGCGTGATGACGCTTGGCGCCACGCGAGTTCTCCATCCGGTTCGCATCAACGTGAGCACCATCGCGGCCTCGCCAGCATCGTTGAGCTGGTGCAGCGTCGCCTTGATTCGCGTGCTCAGATGTGGCTTGCGGCGAGCCAGCAACATGGCTTCGGCAAAGAGCATGACGGTGCCAGAGCTGGGACCGAGAAGGTTGCTGATGAGCAGACGCGTATGTTCCTCGACAGACGCGCTGTTGAGCGAACTCTTCTCAGCTTGCTTGGCGGCACGCAGCATGGCCTGCGAGGCGGCCTCGACAAACAACCCCTCCTTGCCTCCGAAATGGTAGGTCACATGGTTTGGGAAGGCCTTGGCTGCCTTGGCAAGTTGCGAAACAGAGACTCCTTCGAAGCCGTGCCGCAGGAAGTGGGGAATGGCTGCTTCAATGAGGACATCGCGTGTGGCAGTGCCATTGCCGCGCGGCCTGCTCTGCGCGCGGGAAGCGAAAGGGGGTAAGGAGGCACTCATTCTCGGGTAGGTTCTTGCAGGCGCGCGGCCTGGAGATATTGTGCCGCCAGTGCGAGGAGCAGGCCCGCACAGATTGAAGAAGTCGTGTCGTCGGACATGCCCACAGAAGCGGTCGGCAACCATCACGCAAACGTAATTTTGGCCGCAGCGCTTACCCAGTCATGGCGCAAGACTTGCACGCGAAGGGGGCACAAGTCCTCCGCGTGGAGCGCCACCGGCCGCAGCTGAACGCCATCAGCTGTCCAATAGAATCGAACTGCTTCACGAAGCTGATTTCGCTGGCGGGATACAGAGCCGGCGATACCAGCGAAGTCGATGCGAGCACGTAGATGGTGTAGCCGTCCGCTGGCGCCGTGAGTGCTTCCGGCACTGCACAGTGCCTGCCGGGCCGTTCTTGTTGTCGACATACACCGCCTGACCGAGTGCGGTACCGAGGCCGTCGGCGACGCTGCGTGCCACGATGTCCGCTGGCGTGCCTGCTGTCCAGGGGGCAAGCATCCGGATTGGTTTGTTGGGATATCGGTCCTGAGCGAAGCCCACCGAGCATGTCGCAATGCCGCTGGTTGCACCAATCAACCAGCAGCTGGCGACGATTGAGTCGAGTCATCCAGGACCGGATTCAGGCACCACGCCCGACTCGATCTGGGCCTTCGCTCTCAAAGTCTCGACAGGTAATCGTGGTGTGCTCTGCGTCTTCCAAGTCGCCAGCGGCAGCTTCCACAGCGGCGGCATCTGCGAGAACGGCGGCACGGTGTGGACGAGCTTGGCCAGGGCCAGCCGGCTGTCGGTGCCGATCTTGCTGAAGATGGCCTTCAGGTGAGCCTTCACGGTGTCCAGGCTGACGCTCATGGCGTTGGCGATGGCGTCGTTCGAGTTGCCCTCCGCGATCCACACGGCAACCTCGACCTGGCGCTGCGTCAGCTCGGGAAAGGCATAGCGGAGGCGGTCGGCCGCGGGGAGCTTGTCGACGGTGCGCTGCTGCGCCTGGCGGTAGGCGCGCAGCACGTGCCCTCGGTAGATCTGCAGCCGGTCGCGCTCCGCGTCGCTGTATGCCGGGCGACCGACGACGCGGTGCGCGCTCAGGTCCAGCGAGTATTCGCCGTGCAGCATCAGCACGCCCATGATGCGGTGGGCGTTCGATGGCAGGAACACCTCGCGGGCCATGGGCAGCGCCATGAACTCCTCGTCGGTGAAGACGTCCGATTCGCGCACCGCGCGCTCGCCGAAGAAGGCCGGGTCCTTCTGCCAGAACGGATGGCTGCCGGCATGGCGTGCATAGGCCTGGAATGCCGTCGCGCGCCGGGCCGGGTCTTCCTCGATCGACAGCAACGCGCGCAGCTCGCCGCTGCGATGGTGCACCTCCGTCCAGCCGACCACGTCGGAGTCCGTCAGTCGGGTCACGCTTTCGAAGAGCAGGGGCGGCAGGGTCAGCAGGTCGGGCTCGGCCTCGTAGAGGCGAACGATCTCCTGCAGCAGGAGCGGGTCGGTGTTCATGACTACTCTTTCGGGTAATTGAATCGTCCTGTTGCAAATCTTGCAGTGGCTCCGTCATGTCTCCGGAATGGCTTCCTGCTTGTACAGCGGCAGGTGATCAAGGTACTTCGCTACCAGCACCTGCGCGAGCAGGCCGGATGTCGAGCGCCCCACCTCGTCGTATTCGTGAGTTGTCGGAACTCCGGACTTGCGGCGTCTCATGCGCATTCGGGCGACAAGCTGTCCAGTACCTGGATCAAGCGCTCCACTAGCCGGGTGGAGTATGGCTGAGCTGGGTGAATGACGTCTGCCATTTCTCCCACGCGAAGTGGCACACTGCCCCAGTCGGCGAAGGGAACCGATAGATCTGCGGCCACTCGCCGAACAATCGCATCCCCTCGCGCACGTATGTCAGCGCCACCTAGCGTTTGCGATAGGCCTGTCAAAATTACATGACGTCCCTCGGCCTTGGCGCTCACTACCATGGATCGCAAGGCGGTCTCTAACGGCAAGTTCTGGAGGGAATCATTCAGCCCATGTTCGATGATCACGATGCGACCTATTCGTGCTTCGTTTTCAAACGAACCTGATCGTGCGCTCGCAGTTTCTCCATTGACGGTGCGATCGATAACGTGGTACCGAGGACGCATGCGCTGCAGTGCGGCCGCCGGAGGTTCCACGAGACGCCGATCCCCAAGATAGCCTCCATGAAGAATGGAGTCGCCGTAGAGTTCGACGCTGCAGGAGCGACCTAATGCCGGCGAATCATCGGCAGCGGCTTTCTTATGCCGCGGATTGAGACCGTGAGGCTGATCCATGGACTGGACCAGAGATGATGGTGTGGGGTTGTTGACGCGATCTTCGACTGGTGCAACACGGGACTGAGAGCAACCGCAAGAGAATACTGCGCTCACGACGAGCGCGCACAGTTTGATCGATGCTGCCTTACCCCCGTTGGAGTCACGTCGCTTGTGATCCCTCCCTTTTTGGGGAAAGGACCGGATTGTCATGGCCTTAGTCACTGGCGTTCCGCAGATCTGCATGAATCTGCTGATTGCGTCGCTGAGCCCAAACATCGCGCACGAAGATGTAGTCGTCGATGGCGTCGCGACGGAACCTGTCGAGGGGCAGCAATTGGGTTCGCCCGTCGATGGTCTCTAGTACCTGAAGTCCAATGAGCGCACCACTTTCCTGGATCTGGTTTATGGGGGATAGAGCTTGATCACTGACCAAGCCAATCGTGTCCCGTATGGTTCGGGGGCCAAAAATTGGCACTACCAGATAACGTGAATCTTCCCAGCCCCAGGTTGCTAGCGTCTGCCCGAAATCTGCGCTATGCCGCTTCGGCATACCAAGCTGGGCGGCAGGATCAAACACGCCGCCAATACCGACCGTGGTATTGGTGACAAATCGCCCCAACGATTGAGCGGCGTGACCAAAGCGCCCCTGCAAGACTTCATTCAATATTGTTACTGGTGAACCCAGGTTGGCGAAGAAACGCGATACACCAGCCTTTGCCCCGTCCGGAACGACCTCGTCATAGCCAACTGCCAGAGGGCGGAGAACGAGCCTGTCCGCCCTGGTGTTGAAGCCGTGGACCTTGCGGTTGAAATTCTCCCAAGGGTCCTGCACAGGCAATTTGGTGCTGATCAAATCGGGATCCGAATCGACCAGATTCGACGTTTCTGCTTCAGCGGTGATTGCGCTGCCCGACGCTGCGCCAGAGTGCAGCATTGCGCTTTTCGAATCTCGGGCATCGGAGCTTTCCAGTGCAATGACTGTGGTCGCGTCGAGGGGAGCCGTGATCATCATCACTGGGGTCGTAGGCGCGTCCGGGTATTTCTCAACGGCGTGGGCCTGTGCGCTGGTGACCATCAGCATGACGATCAGTAAAGAAAGCCTGGGTGTTTTCATTTCACCTTCCATTCATTCAAATATGAAGTGTTGCGGGCGTACAGAAGTTCATGTAGCTCGTGTTTGGAGTAGAGGCCTCAATGGTGGAGACGCATATCTCCGCTGAGGCGTAGAACTCCGATCCTTGCTGTTGTCGTCTTACTGCGTACTTACCGCGTTGGTGCTCTCTTTTCGGCTCATTCGGCTTTCTTAGTCCGCCTGTTGTTCAGCTGCGACCGTTGAAAGAGGTGCACTATGGTTATGCATTCACCGATGGTCTTGGTAGTGATGTAGTGCTGGAACGGCGGA
This sequence comes from Variovorax gossypii, assembly GCF_003965815.1. Taxonomy (GTDB): domain Bacteria; phylum Pseudomonadota; class Gammaproteobacteria; order Burkholderiales; family Burkholderiaceae_C; genus Variovorax; species Variovorax gossypii. Next base: position 1,521,983 of record NZ_RXOE01000002.1, read on the forward strand.
TTGATTGCACATGCGCTGTGCTTTCTTCTGAGCCCGAGCCAGACTCTCTTTGCCACACTTCCGCCGCCCGCTCCAATTGGTAAGTACGCCGTAATGCATTGCGAAGGAAGATCCGTGTCTTCAACATTTGATGTGGAAGCTTCCATGCAACTATCGCGTCTGCGCTTTCGTGTTCGCTCGCGTCTGCGTCAACCTTCAAGGATTCTTTCGGCCTTTCTTGCACGCAGGTTGACGATCTCGGCACTTGCTCATGCACTGTGTGTGCCGTCAGTTGCCTTAGCCAACCAGGCTGCGGCAGAGATGATCGATGAATGCGCCGGATCGGTCTGGGAAGTTGAGGCCATTTGTGTCACGAGGCAGAGGCCATTCGCAGAAGCCAAGCACAGCGTGTTCTCCCGAACGCTTAAGCACGTTGATATCGATCCGGAGCAAGTGGGCTGGCGCAACGGCGCCACGGAAGTCAATGCCAACGTGCTTGGAGATGCATCCGTTCGTGGCAAAGGCCAACCTGCCCCGCATGAGCGAAAAGGGGCTTTCTCATGAGGCGTCGATTGGCCGCGATGCGACTACTGCCGGGGCGGCTTTCAGCAGATATTGAGCGGGGACTCGTGCCGTCGGAATCCGTTCCACACGTGTAGAGGAAGAAGGGGTAGCAGCATGGAGAAATTTCATTCAAGGCTTTCAATAGCGGCTATTGCCGTATCTGCCTCACTCGCGACCTTTGCTGATGAGGTTCGGGTGTATCTGCCTCCGCAGAAAGCGGCTGAAGTTCTCGCCGACGGAGTCCCATGGTCCGCTGCGGCACCGAATGGGAGGAGCTTCAAGCTTGCGCTTAACAAAGATGGTACGGGAAGCATTAGTGGCGGATTGCCTTTCGCGCTGTCCGTCACATGGGAGGTCAAGGGCGAAACGGTGTGCCTGAGCGGCACCATGATGGCGAAGTGCCTCCGATTCCAGGAGATCCCTGGGGGATTTCAAAGTTGGGATGGAGATAAACCGGACTTGAAGTTGAGCCGTTAAAGATATGGACCAAAATAAACCGCGACGTATTGTGGTCATGACTGGCGCAACCGCCGGCCTGGGCGCGCATGCGCTGCAACTTCTGGCTGTACAGCCGGGCGTACAGATCATCATTGGCGCTCGCGGGAGTGAGCGAACGGTACCTCGAGGTGTTGAAGTCATACCACTTGACCTCGCTTCGCTCGCTAGCGTTCGTGATTTCGCCGAGGCCGTCATACGCCGGCTTGGTGGGGCGCGCATCGGCAGTCTTGTCCTCAACGCTGGTATGCAGACCTCCAGCAACGAGAAGCGGAGTGCCGAGGGCTACGAATTGACCTTCGCCGTGAATCATCTTGCGCACTATCTGCTAGCTCGACTCTTGCTGCCGCACATGAGCGATGGGGGACGGATGGTGATCACTACGAGCGAAACACACGATCCTGCTGTCAGTCCGATCGCGCCCAGGACCTTGGAGCCACAGGTACTGGCGCGTCCGAGCAAGAGTGGCTTCGGCTCAGGCATCCGCGCCTACGCGGCTTCCAAGCTATGCAACTTGTTGACGGCGCAGTCTTTCGCAGTGCTGGGCGAGGCAAAGGCCTGTCGTTTCACAGTGGTCGCCTTCAGTCCTGGCCTTACTGGCGGCACTGCGCTCGGTCGTGACAGCTCGTTTGTCGCGCGCTCAGTTGTTACGTTCCTGATGCACACCGTTTTCCGAGTGATCGGGCTCTTCCGGCCTGAATATGTCATCGGAACGCCTGAGCGCTCGGGCGAAATGCTAGCGGAGGTTGCGCTCGGGACGATTACTCCTCCGCACGGGCGAATCTATCTCAGCCTGGTCAAGGGCAAGCCAACATTCCCCGATCCCTCCAAAACGGCTAGAAGCAGGCAGGCCCAGGCTCAGCTATGGAGCGAGAGTGCGGCCATGGTCGATCTCGATTGACGAAAGTCGAGTCACGGTTTAGTCAAACGCCGGCAGGCTTCAATTCAAAGGTGGACTTCCATGAAGATTGCCGTCATCGGGGCAACCCGAGGAATTGGACTGGCGACGACCCAAGGGGCGCTGGCAGATGGCCACGATGTCACCGTGTTGGCTCGTCGTCAGGAGCGCATGCCGATTCGCGACCCCCGTCTACGTGTTGTCGAAGGGAATGCAGAGGATGCTGTGGCGATCACGGAGGTCGTTCGGGGGCAAGATGTCGTCTATGACTGCTTGGGCACGACTCAACTCTTCCAGCCGGTCACTTTGTTTTCTCGTTGTGCCGAGAACTTGTCACGAGCGCTCGCGCCTGAGCAATTGCTCATTGCCGTGACCGGCATGGGGGCCGGAGACAGTCGTGGACATGGCAGCCTTCTCTATGACTATCTGTTCAGGCCAGTTGTTTTGGGCAGGATGTATGCCGACAAGGATCGTCAAGAACGCATCATCATGCGCGATATCGACCGCTGGATCATTGTGCGACCTGGTTTCTTGAACAACGGTCCTCGCACAGGTCGGTACCGTGCTTTGACCGATCTTCGAAGCGTTCGAGGCGGAAGAATCTCGCGTGCTGATGTCGCCGATTTTCTCATATCGCAGGCCGGATCGCCTAGTTTCATCGGCCGAACGCCATTGTTGATCTACTGATGAAACTCTCGAGGCCTGAATCCGGTGAAGGCTTTTAGGGTGCCCAAAGGACCAATCCGTGGCTGCGCTATCTCATCTTTCAGGTGGAAAGATTGCTGGATGATTGTGGCGAATGATCAAATCAATGCTTCAATGCTTGATCAAATTCAGAATCGAGACGAGTTCAAGTGTGATCTTGCAAGGAAACATAGAACCACGCGAACCACAGGCTACGAGAGGATTCCTACCGAGTTGACAGAGGCCACCACGAGCGACTCATGCGAGATGGATGTTTCGCTTGTGCGATGCGCGTTCAGATATGAATCATTTCGTCTGTGGCTGCCACCTCGTAGCGACTGACTGTTGAACAGTTGCGCTGGCGTTACGCCACCACGGATCAATGCGTTGATCGATCTGTGGTTCGATCGGCTCGCCCAGGCGCGGCATTAAGATTTGAGTGCTCAGCTTCGGCGCTGCGTCTAGCAGAAACTCTGCAGGTTGATCCCATGCATGCATTGCCAGACTGAATGTGCCCCAGTGAATCGGCAAGAACGGTCCACCGCCGAGCAGGCTGAGCGCCTTGAGTGCGTTCTCTGGTCCTAGATGCATATGACCCCAGGCAGGGTGATAAGCGCCGACCTCCAACATCACTAGATCGAATGGCCCCAGGCGTTCTCGGATTGTTTGATACTCAGTCGTGAGTCCCGTGTCGCCGCTGAAGAATACGCGATGTCGCTGCGATCGCAGGACGATCGAAGACCAGAGAGTCGCGTTGCGATCAATCACAGCGCGGCCGGAGAAGTGCTGCGCCGGCGCAGCGGTTACCACTAGGCCGGTGTTCGGGAGGGTATGTGAATCCCACCAATCGAGCTCGATGATGCGTCCTGGTCGAACGCCCCATGCTTCGAGATGAGCTCCGACCCCAAGGGAAGTAACGAAGGGGACATCGCGGCTGGCCAACTCGCGGATGGTGGAATAGTCCAGATGATCGTAGTGGTCATGGGAGATCACCACCAGATCGATTGGCGGGAGAGCGCTCAGGGCGACTGGCACTGGCTGGAAGCGTTTGGGCCCGATCAGGCGTGAAGGCGATGCTCGAGGTCCCCAGACGGGGTCTGTAAGGACGCGTAGACCGTCGATTTCAATCAAGACCGTCGAATGGCCCAGCCATGTGGCGCGCAGCCCTGTCGCGGGCGGACTGAGCCAGTGTTCCAATGGGCTCATAGATGGAAGTGGACCTGGTGGCGAGCGCCGCTTGCGATCGGAAAAGATTTCTCTCAGCGACGGTGTCGTTCGGTTCGGATCGCGTAAGTCGGGCAGCATCGGATGCACGTTGCGAAAACGTTGGCCGTCCCAAAGTGGCGAGGCTTGCATCCGCTCGCGCCGCTCTGCTTGAGACCTGTGTGACTCCGGTGTCATTGCCGCGAAATCCGTTATGCCCGAGCTAGCTTGATCGCCTTTTCAGGGCAGGCGGAAACGCATAGGCCACAGGCTTCGCACGCATCAGCGTTCGGCATGAACGCCTGTTTCCAGCCATGGGCGAATCCTTTGACCTTGCCGATCCAAGTGAGAGAGTTTCGCTCGGCGGGGGGCAGTACGCCGATGACAAAGACGTCTTTGGGACACGCGGGAACGCAGTCACCTTTTCCTTCGCATCGATTCCGATCGATAACCGGAACGAATATCCCTGGTGCCTGCTTGCACGATGCATCGCCGGGATGTTTTTCACTTTTCATGTGGATCATCTTTCATTCGTTTGATTCAACGCTCATCACGCAGACACCGCATTGCCTTGCATGGTGGCATATGGTGCCACAGATGGCACTTAGTGCCATAATGACCCTTGGTGTCAGGTGGATAGAATGAGATCCATGAAAGGAAAGATTCCGAACTTACGCGAACAGCACAAAGCAGCCACCCGTCAGGAGATAGCTCGCTTTGCTGTTGGGTTGTTCTTGAAGCAAGGCTTTGTCAATACCACGATCGACCAGATCGTGGAGCCACTGGGCATCGCGAAACGAACCTTCTTTCGCTACTTCAGCACCAAGGAGGACCTGGTTCTCGCATGGTTCGAAGAAAAGACGCCTGCATTGGTGAGAGAACTGGGCGATAGGCCAGTGCAGGAAAACCCCTTTGAAGCAGTTTGCGCAACACTGTCCTCCCTGCTCGTTCGCTACGACGCTAATCCTGGATCGGCTTTGGCGATGATGAGGCTGACCAAAGAGACACCGTCGCTGGTCGGGAGAGACCTGGAGAAGCGAATGATTTGGGAGCAGGCGCTTGCTGCGGCTCTTGTTGAGAGAGTAGGGCAGAAGACGATGAGCCTGCTGAAGGCCCGGATCGTAGTTGGTACAGCAATGACTGCCTTCACGGCAGCTCTAGACGAATGGTATGCCGGCGGAGGCAAACTAAAGCTCCGCCCCATCGTGGAAAAGGCATTTTCCATGGCCGGCACCCCCTGACGACAGCCGCGTCCATCTCTCGGGAGGACTCGTGCTCTACAACTGCTTGCACCCTCGCCGCGATTACGAAGGAGGGAGACTTCAAGACTCGCTTATGAGCACGTGGACCACGTGCTCGTGTGGGCAGCCACTGATGAACGGGCAAGAACCGAACTTCGGCGAGTTGCGTGATGTAGGTTTTATCTCAAGAGGTGTTAGGAGTGACAGCTCTGCCATGTAGGGGCACTCTCGGACTCGTTGCAAGCTCTGGAAGTGGGGGAGGGCTATCCCCTCTTGCGTAGCAGGGCCAGCTCAAAGCGAGGAGCGCTCATTATGCGCATCCAAGCCGCTCGGCAATCCGGTCGAAGATGTACTCCGTGGCAGTGGCGTAGCCGCCAATCTGACAATGCGACTGTGCTGTCGACGTCTCATCGAACAACAGATATTCCTTAGGGCCCTTCAAGGAATCATGGAATGATTTGGCCCCATGGAAGACCTCGCCCGTGCCGTCTAAGACGAGAGTCGCGCAGGTCACATTGTCCAGAATGGACGAGTTGTCATAGGGCTGCAGAGCTTGCACGACATCTTTGATCGTGTTGGGTACGCCGTGCTTCCAGGCGTAGTCACGCACAAGGTTTCTCATTTGCTCTGGAATCTCATCCAGCGGATGATCGTGGAAACGACTGAGTTGAGCGATGATCTGGCGTCCCCAGCTGATGTTGCCTGGGTCGGTGACGCAGAGCGTGATTCGCTTGTCGAATGCGGCGGCACGGGGCGCCAGATAGCCACCGAAGCTTAATCCCATCAGCCCGATGCTGGAGGCGTCGATCTCCGAAAATTTCTCCAATGCGAAATCAACTAGCGGGCTGACAACCTTCTCCCAATCAGGGCGAAAAGTGAGATGGTTCAGCCTTAGTGCGAGCCCTTGGCCGGGACCGTCGTAAGTCAGGCAGTGAATGCCTCGCCGAAGTGCGCCTTCGCAAACCCATCGGGTGTCTTCTGCCCATGTGTCTCGACCAGGCGTAACGATGAGAAGTGGAGCCTTCCCCTTTGCATGAGGTGATCTGTAGAAATAGCCGGGAAGAAAACTTCCCTCATAAGGGATCTCTATGCGCTCACCGGGGTAGCCGGACAGATTGATATATCGCTGGTAGCAATCAGCGCTGGCAACTGCATACTCCCTCATTCGCGTATCCGCGAAGTCGCTGAAATACAGTAGCGCGCAGCGCCAGTAGGTAGAGGCTCGGAGATAGGCGCTCGCTGCGGTAACGTGCTTGCCCTTTCCGTCTGCCTCCTCTGCCCTGTTATGTAGTCGACGTGCCAGGGCCGCCCAGGCGTTGACCCAAGCTTCTTCGTCGCTCCCGCTGAGCTGATACACCACGTCCATGACTTCTCCATAATCGGTCATGCCATAGGGCATCAGGCTCAATATGTGCTTTAGCAGCGCGTCGATCAGCAGATTGTCATTGAAGAAACTGGGCTGCGCCCAATGCTTTCTCGCGAGCGCCGAAGTTTCGGCGCTGACTTTTGAGATCGGGTCAATGGTTTCGCCGATGTGTCTTTCCTGATCTTTCATGATGCATTACCTCGATTCGTGTTGCAGAAAAATGTGGACTCACTCAGTTGCGGTGAATCCACCTCAGGCAAAAGAACGCAGTGCTATCGCTATCCTCCGCCTGCTTGTCGACCTCGTTCGTTGCTACATGAGTAGCACAATTCGACCAGCTGGGCGTCGGCCGAGTTCGGCATCCTTGATCGCTGCCAGCGCATCGGCGAATGGCACCTCAAGTCCAATAGATGAGCGAAGCTTTCCTTCGGCCGCAATTTTTGAGATATCGGGCAAGTCCTTGAATCCTGTGGTTGCAAATACCAGCTTGTAGCGCCCTGAGACGAAGCCCCGCAGCATCCTGCCTGGCGTGGGATTGATGTCGACAAAGCAACCTTTGGGCTTCAGTAACTTCAGTCCTTCGCTGACCGGCAATGTGCCGAGAGTGTCAAAGACAGCGTCATACGGGCCGTTTAATGAAATTGCCGCTTTGTCGGTGTAGGCGAATACGGGTGCGACACCAGCGGATTTGACGGCGGCAGTGGAGGACGAGCCACAGGAGCCGGAAACGCGCGCTCCATAGGTCCGCGCCAGTTGAACCGCAAAGCTGCCCACGGCACCACTACAGCCGTTGATGAAGATGTGTGATTTAGGGCCAGCCTTGGCTGCGCCAATGATGGCTGCCCAGGCAGTTGCCGCGGGAATAGGGATGCAAGCTGCCTCGCTGAAGGAAAGAGAAGCAGGCTTATGAATCACCAGATTCGCGTCGGCATCCACGAGTTCGGCAAAGGCACCCTGTCTCCTGATTTCAGCAGTCCCGAAAACCTTGTCTCCTGCTCGGAAGTATGTGATTCCGCCTCCAACTTCCTCCACCACGCCAGCGAAGTCCGAGCCCATGCCCTGCGGAAACTTCCAGCCGGTGACAACCTTCATGGCGCCCTGGCGCAGTTTCCAGTCAAGCGGATTGATCGCCGCAGCTTTCACACGCACCCGAATGCGACCCGGCGCCAGTTTTGGCAAGGTATGTTGTCCGAATGACATCTCTTCAGGGCCTCCATAGCGGCCGAATTGCACTCTTTTCATAGACTCTCTCGTTGTGTCGTTTGTTGGGGGCATTGAAAAAGGAAAGCCGGTGCCAGTCGCACCAGATCACTGCGCCAGGATGGCTTGAGGCGTGCGCGACGCTTTGTCTTGCAGCGCTACTCTTGCAACTGCTTCGAAGGCGGTACTTTCAAAGTCCGGTATGTTCGGAATGCTCTGTGTCGTGAATGCATCGCTGGCGGGGGATTGAAGGCTCCTTTCATTTCCCAGCGTGGACACCAGTATTGAAAGTTGCCAGTCGAAGTAAGGATTGAAGGTGAGCCGGGCATGAACTTTTCCCTCTTCACGGTATCCCCAGTCCGAATACCAAGTGAACCCGCCCTGCTTGCAAGCCTGGGCGGCCTGAGCGGTTTGCCCGTTCAGACAGATGCGAAGGCTTCCCCCGCGCCCATAAAGGGGGTTTTCGGGTGAGAACAGCAGCCCCATGTGAGAAAACTGACTGATATGTTGCTCAGGCAGCCTGTCTTCTCTGATCAGTACGCGCTTTGTGTCGGTCAGTTTCCCCGGTCTTGATCCGTACCAGATCAAGCGGCTTTGTGGATTGGTAAAGCGCTGCTGGAAAACGTCGAGAAGGTATTCGGTGTTGAGCACCGAATCATGCTGAGCGACGGCCATGAAAACTGGCTTGTCGTAGGAGCGGCGAAGCAGTCGCCGTGCAGCAACGCTCGTGCGATAGTACTGCGCGTACCCGTTGGTCGGTACGTTCATGTATCGCACGGGGGTTTGCGTCGGAAATGAACCATTGGGGGTGATCATCCAAGGCCGTATCCGCGAGGCCAGCGGCGCTAGCCAGTCAAAGGGCATGCTCTTGAAGCCTGGTGAGAAAAGCGCCAATCCGGCAATCTCCGGGTGGCCATAGGCATAGTCGAGCACCAGGTTGGCCCCTGTGGAAAAACCCCCCAGGTATACCGGGCCTTCAACGTCGCGCTCCAGCGTCATCGCTTGCTCTTGGACGGTCCGTTGCCACTGTTCCGCAGTTATCGTGAGGAGATCATCAGGGCGCGTTCCATGGCCGGGAAGGAGTACTGTGCGCACGAGAAATCCCTGCGCGGCGAGTGCTGGTGCGACGTCATGGAAAGACCACGGTGAATCACCAAGCCCATGAACGAGCAGGATTCCCTTGTTGGGTTTTGAGTGTGCTCCATGTTGAGGAGGCCACCATTCCTGAGGAGCGTTCCAGAGTAGTTCTGCTTCTTTGTCGTCTCCTTGGAAACTGCGTCCCGTGCGCAATTGATTAAGCGTTTCGCTTCGATACTGATCGAAGGCAACTGACGAGGGCGGGTTCTCCGCGCTCGCCAACGTGGTACAGGCTCCAAGCAAACTGATGCTTGTCACGGCCGACATCAGGATCGCAAATATTCCAGCAAAGCGGGGCATACTTGGTTGCCGCTCGGCTCTACGCGAGTTCGGCATGATCTTCTTCCGAAAGTCGTATGGTTGCTGCCGCAACGTTCTCTTCGAGGTGATCAATGGAGCCCGTGCCAGGAATCGGAAGCATGACGGGCGAATAGGCCAGCAACCAAGCCAGCGCGATCTGGGCGGGGGAGGCTCCATGTCGAGTTGCGATCCGTACCAAACGACTCTCTTCGGTCTTGTTCGCGCCTCCGCCCAACGGGAAGAATGGGCTAAAGCCGATGCCGGCGGCCGTGCACTCATCCAATAGGCTGAGGTCGTCACGCTTGCTGACATGGAAGTGGTTCTGAACAGCAGCCACAGGGGCGATCGAGCGAGCCTCGGATAGATGGTTAATGTCGACGTTGCTGATGCCAAGATTTCGGATCAATCCCTCCTCGCGCAATGCGGCCAGCGCCTCAAAGCGTTCGCCCAGTGACTCGCCGTGCGGCGGAGCCATCTCACCGATACGGAGGTAAACCAGATCCAGGTGGTCCAGTCCCAAACTTTGCAGGTTGTCCTCCACCAAGCGTCGCATGTCAGCTCCGGTCCCGTGCCTGTAGCTGCCATCGGAACTGAAGACGGCACCCACCTTCGTTGCGATCACCAGCCCTGCTGGATACGGATGCAATGCTTCACGGATCAAATCGTTCGCGCGAACTTTGCCATCGGAGCTCTGATAGAACTCGGCGGTGTCGATCAAATTGACGCCGAGTTCAATTGCGCGGCGCAGTACGCTGCGGCCGATTTCTGGATCACGCGCGGGTCCCCGGAATCCATTGGTTGAAAGACGCATGGCGCCGAAGCCCAGGCGACGGACAGGCAAATGTCCTCCGAGGAGGAATTCACTCGCGTTGGTTGCATTCATTCTCTTGCTCCTGAAAGGATTAGGAAGGCGGTTGAAGTACCTGAAAGGAGCGCTAAGTGGCGCTCCTGGAGCGTGGACCACTTTTTCGGCTGGTCGGCCGAGTTGGTTGGTCTAACGCGCCGTGGAGAAAGGTGTTCACGGCGTAGCGCACGATCTCGCTGACCTCGCTTTCGGGCAGGGGCGTGGTGACTAGGCCCGAGGCAGCACGCAATTTGGCGTTGCTCGCCACCATGCTGATGAAGTGTTCGGCCAGCGCTTGAGCGGGCACTGTGCTTGTGAGTCCTAGAGTGGATCGCTGCTGTTCAGAGATCCATCTCGCAAGGATTTCTACGGCCCTGCCATAGCTGACTTCCCACATCGCGTGTGCAACATCAGGAAAACGTCGGCCTTCGTTGACCAAGAGCCGATGGAGTGCCAACGTACGCGGCGAGAGCGCAGATACCAGCAATTGCCTGCCAAGTAGCGAAAGCACTTCGCTGGGCTCCCGCCCTGTGATGTGCAACTGATCCAGAGGCTTCGCAACTTCAGCGCACAGGCTCGTCATCGCCTCTTTGAACAGCCCCTCCTTGTCGCCAAAGTGGCTGTAGATGGTGCTACGTGAGCCGCCCACTCGGGCAATCAGATCATCGACGGCCACGCCGTCAAAGCCGCGCTCAAGAAATAGTTCTGCGGCGACGGAGGTCAGATCCCGCAGGCGTTGAGCCCCTTTGACGGTCCGGTGTTTCGGAGGTGTGTGTTTGTCGTCGACCAAGCTGCTCTCCTCTTACAGAATATGTACTGTACTATACAGTACAAAAGTGGTTGCGCAACTAAACCTTGGCGCGATCGGGTTTATCGGCAATTGCTACGGATGTCCGGGTCAGTCTGTCGGCGAGCTGTATTCACGCGTTGCTGCAAGTCCGTTCGGACAGTGAAGTCGTGCAGTCAGTAGGCGAGTACAGCGTCTAGAGACGCAGTTCCACGACATATCCTTCATAGTGCACCGTGTGAATCAGCTTCAGGTCGAACGGGGCATCCAATCTTTGGCGAAGTCTCAACATGGCGACCCTGACGATGCTGCACTGCGGATCCACACGCGGCCCCCATACGGCTGCCATCAGTCTTTCGCGCGACATCACCCGACCTGGATGGGCCATGAGTACGTCCAGTAGGTCGAATTGAGTGGCCGTAAGCCTAAGGTCGATGCCGCGGCGAAATGCTTTGCCGCGCTTCCTATCTATGGCCAAGTCCGCCAATCGGGGCCAAGTGACGTCAGGTGCCTTCGGGTTAAATATCAGGGCCCAAACTCGTGTAAGCAAATCGCCGGGTGCGCAAGGTTTGAACAAGGTTTCAGTAGTGCATAGGCCTTGACTTGCGAGGCAATCGGGGACATGGCTTCGCTCAGTCAGAACAAGTAGTGGCGTGCGGGTCATGCGCTGCATGGAGCACACTGTAGGCAGGGCATCGGACAATAGCGCTGTATCAAGAAGAATCAATGCATACGGCGCACCCGATGAGATCCGTAGTTCGGCGTGCCGAGGGTGCACAGTCTCGATCGTCAAACCGGAGCGATTGAGGATATGGCTGAACTTGTCGCGCGCTGCGCTTTCCGGTCCTAGAAACAGGACGCGTGGTGACGCATGCAACTTTGGGGTCATTTCAATTGGCAGTCCGTGTTCTAGGACCGCGTCATAACGCGGCTGCTCCTGTGGGAATGCTTCCCGATTGCATCGCTTCAGGAAGTCCATATTGATGCCCCCCGGGTACGGAGTTCATCGCGCCCGCCAGAGCCATTCAATACCGACCATCCCAGCACTCTCGGACCATAGTTGATCACGCGCGCTTTGACTTCGCGCCAGTTCAGACGGCTCGGGGAATGTCGGCTTTCCCTTGACAAGCGAGAGATAGATTCGTCCGTGAGGTGGGCTGATAACGCCCAAGGCCACGTCAGCCAGAATTTCTCCGGAACGCTCCGGTGTGCCCGCGACGTACTCAGGCCGGAAAAGTCCGATCACACGGAAAACGGTATGCATCAAGAGCGTGACGAGCAATCGTGCGACGAACGAGTTGTCACGACCAAGCGAGGTTCCGGCGGTAAGTCCGGGACTGAAAGCGACCACGCTGATCTTGCGTTCCTTGATGTCGCGCATTGCAGCAAACGACTGCGCAGTTAGCAGGTTACATAGTTTGGAGGCCGCGTAGGCTCGGATGCCGCTACCGAAACCCGTCGTGATCGGGTGCGCCAGAGTCCACGGATCGAGAGTCCTTGGCGCGATCGGTGTGATAGCAGGATCATGGGTTTCGCTCGTAGTGATCACTAAACGACCGCCGGCAGCCATGCGTGGCATGAGTAGTCTGGCCAAAAGGTAATGGGCGAGGTGATTCACAGCAAATGTCAACTCGAAACCATTCGCACTTCGCTGCTCGTTGCTGGAGGTCTGCATGCCGGCATTGAGGACGAGGGCATCGATGCTGGCATCGCCGAGCCGCAGCTTGATCGTACTGGCGAACTTGCGGACGCTGGCGAGGGATGAAAGATCGAGCGGCAAGGTCTCGATGCCGGGGTGCACTGTGCGTCCACCTCCGCGGGCACCAATGATGACTCGCACATCGGCCTTAGCAGCGATGTATTGCAGCGCATGCGCCCCGAGTCCGGCGGTAGCGCCGGTCATGACGAGGACGCGTCGTGGTTTGGATTGATCCATTTTTGATTGTTCAATTAGTCGCTGCGGGAATGCCTCGAGTGCGAGTCCCTACACAGGTGCGTTCTGTTGCGGGCCATTCCTTGACAGCACAAATCGCAATCCGGGGTCCGCCTGTTCTGCAGTTAGAGTCCAGCCATGTGCCTGAGCAATTTCTTGGCAAATGGCCAAGCCAAGGCCAGCCCCTTTGTCCCGGCGATGCGGGCCGCGCCAGAAACGGACAAAAATTCGGGAAAGTGTGTCCTCGTCCGCACCAGGTCCCCAGTCTCGTACGGTCAGTTCCGTGGCGGTGGCATCGACGTATATGCCTGAACCTCGGGGTGCATGTTGAATCGCGTTCTCGAGTAGATTCTTTAGTAGCGTGAAGAGTGCACCACGATCGGCTAGCCATGAGGGGCGGCTTGCATTTGGCTGCAGGTTCACCCATACGCCGGCTCCTTGAGCCATGCGCTGCAGATAACTAGAGACTTCCTGGGTCACATCCAAGATGTCGATAGATTCGAAGTGGTAGTTTTGGACTTCTCGCACCTCCGCCAAGAGCAGCAGCTGCTGCACCTGGCGTGTCATGTGCTCGACGTCCTGAAGTAGCGAGGCTCGATGGGCACTGAACTCGTTCAGCTCGATCTGTGCGCGAATGAGTGCCAGGGGCGTCTTCAGCTCGTGTGCTGCTGCTGCAAGAAACTCCTGCTGTCCTCGGTATCCGTGCTCGAGTCGCTCAAGCGCCTGGTTGAAGCTCTGCACCAGCGGAGCCACTTCCGCTGGCACGCCTTCAGGTCGAAGTCGCGCGTGAAGGGAGTGGGGGGAGATCGCCGAGGCTGAGGCAGAGAGTTCGCGAAGTGGCTCGAATGTACGTCGGATCGTCACGTACGCGCAGGCGCCGAAGACGATCATCAAGGTTATGCTGAATAACGCAATACCTCTACCCATGAACGGCAACGCAAACTCAGTCTGGAACAGGTCGGCCGCTCTCGCGCTCAACGCGTACTGTATATACCAAGTCCGTCCTTGATGTTGCACGGGTTCAGTGGCTGCGTGTATCGCCACCCCCTCTCTCTCAAATACAAAATGTCCTCGTGTGAGATGAAGAGTGGTTAGCCCGCTGGAAGTCCAGAACGATTCTCCGGCCGGAGAGTAAAGAATCACCTGTCCAGACGCATCGAGAACACGGTAGGCTAGTTCATCCTTGAAGCTTTGATAGATCCAATCTGCCTCATGCTCGATCGAGCGGAGTCCGATGGGCGCCCCATCCGTGCTAAACATTAGACGAGTAGCCAATTTGCTGGCTTGGATGGAGGCTCGCTTCTCCACTACTTCAGTGTGAAAGGTGAGCAATGCCGTGAGCCCCAAGCCGATCAACAAGATGCTTAACACAACACCCACGAGATAAGCACCCAAGACTCTTAGGCTGAGGCTATTCAGTGCGGTCGGCGTCACGAAGCGCATATCCGAGATTTCTTAAGTTAACAATCCGCTGATGTGAGCCGATGGCAAGCAGCTTGCGGCGCAAGCGGTGCAATGCAACATCAAGGGCATTCGACGTGACAGCTTCTGTCAAGCCCCATCCGCCTGCTTCAAGTGCACTTCTGCGAACGGTCTCACCGCGTGCCTGTATCAGCGAAAGCATGATTTGCATCTCAGCGGCAGCGAGCGTCACGCTGTCTTCGCCGCAATGCATCGTGCCCGCTTGGGGGTGCAACTGCAGATCGCCTGCAGTCGGGTTGAGAGGGCGTTGATCCACGGGACGTCGAAGCAACGCTCGAACCCGGGCCACCATCTCGTCCATCGCGAAGGGCTTGGGCAGATAGTCGTCTGCGCCGGCTTCCAGGCCTCCGATTCGATCACGCAGTGCGTCGCGAGCCGTCAGCACCAGGCAGGGAATGCCGGTTCCAGCCGCGCGAAGCCGCTGCAGCAAGGCAAGTCCATCGCCATCCGGTAGCCCCCGATCCAAGACCAGTGCGCGATATGGGATTTGCTGCATGGCGATCCATGCGGCATCGATGCGCATGACGACATCGACGGCAATGCCGGCATCTGCCAAGCCTTTGCACATCAGACCTGCCAGTCGTTCGTGGTCCTCTACCAAAAGAATGCGGTTCATTAGAATCTATACAAATAGCCCATGGATACTCGGTTTTCCGTCGAACGATCGACCAATGGGCTTGCCTTGATTTCCTTTGCGAGGCTCGTGACGCCAACATCTATGAAAACCGAGTGAGATGCATTGAATAGGTACGATGCTCTCGCCCCGACCTCGACATTGACTGCAGACTCTCCGATGTAAGAGGGGCGATCCGCGCGGATCTCATTGTCCCGAACGCCGTAGTAGTAGTCGACATACTTCTTGCTCATCCACGAGGCTGAGACGCGTGGGACAAGCATTACCTTTTGCCCGAGCCGGAAGGTTTTCTCTAGTCCCAGCGTGGCACGCTGTCCCTTGCTGTGGCCTGAAGCGTCTGCAAGGACTTCGGCGCTGATGTCGGCCAGATCGTTGCGCCAAATCACCTTGCCACCAGCCCAGAGCCCACCCTTGCGCTCATCCATTCCGGAGAGGATTGCCGCATCGTCCGGCTTGTATCCGCTCTCGTCATATCGGGCCAGCAGTCGGAAATCGATCTTCTGGGAGGCCGTGATGTCAAGACTTGGCAGCTTGAATTCCACGCGGGGGCCAAAAACGCGCACCCAATGGTTTTCAAAGTACACAAGCGGCAGCGCGAGGTTGTCTCTGCTGATGCCCTTGTAGGCCTTCTGGTTCGACATGCCTACTACTCCGAGGCCCCAGGTCGACTCACTGGATTGATTAACACTTTGCAAAACCGGTTCGTCGGCCAGCGCCAACCCTGGAATCCAAGCCGTGTATGCAATTGCTGAGATCGCTATCTTACGAGCGAGAAGAGTGGAAATCCACTTTGGAGGTGGACGCATGGTCAGCGATTGCATGAGGAGGCTTTCACTTCCGTTGTTGAGGGAACAGGATCTTCGGCGGAGGTGAATTACGGCGCACTTACCGGCCTCCTCATGACGCTGGACACCTGTCAGTAAGTAGCGGGAAAGGTGCCTCGCGGGATATTTGCGCTTTAGCTATTCCCGCTCTCATGTGTCCTCGCCCCCCATTTGCTGAAAGTCTTCCCCATTTCCTCGCTTCAAACGTCCTGGTATTGGGCCTGCTCACTGCGCTTCTCGGGTGTACAGGAGGTCCGGCTTACCGCGCGCCCGAGATCAATGCGCCTGCCGCGTGGCACGCTCCACTGCCGCATGGCGGAAGCATCGTCGCAATGGAAAAGTGGTGGCGGCAGTTCGATGACCCGGTACTGAACCAACTGATCGAACAGGCCGAAGGTGAAAGCCCGACCCTCGCTCAAGCTTGGGCGAACATTGAAAAGGCGCGTGCGACTCTGGTCACCGCTGAGGCATCCGGCCTCCCTGGCCTGAGCGGTAGCGCCTCGTTGGCGCGGGCGCGCTCGCAGCAGCTTTCGTCCGAGCTGGCGACCGCCACCGCACGCAGCGCCGGGCTTGACGCGTCGTGGGAGATCGATCTGTTCGGTAAGGCGCGGCGCAACGCGGAGGCCGCGAGGGCTCGAATCGACGCCCGTGTCGATGATTGGCACGACGCCCGGATCTCGCTGGCCGCTGAAGTGGCGGACACCTATGTGCAATACCGCGCCTGCGGGCTTCTGGCCGACGCCTACGGTCGGCAGCTGATTTCGACGATGGAGACAGACAGGGCCACCGCCGCTTCGGTGCGCGCCGGCTTCGTTGCGCGTTCAGATGGCATGTTGGCGCGGGCGAGCTTGGCCAGCACGCGCTCGACTTTCGTGGCGCAACGCGGCCAGTGCGAGTTGTTGGTGAAGTCGCTCGTCCAGTTGACGGGTAGCGATGAGCCGGCGCTGCGTATGCTGCTCGGGCGAAGCGAGGGCAAGCTGCCTCAGCCGCAATTGATCGAGGTTCGCAGCGTGCCAGCTGAAGTGCTGCGCCAGCGTCCGGATTTGGCATCACTCGAGCGTGAGTTGGCTGCCGCCAGCGCGGAAGTCGGCGCGACTCGGGCAGATCTTTATCCCAGCCTGTCGTTGTCCGGTTCAGTCAATCTGTCGGCGGTGAGTGGCGCGCCATCGCTGACGACATGGTCCTTCGGTCCATCGCTGTCGATCCCACTGCTTGATGGCGGCCGGCGACGCGCTGCATTGGACAGCGCAAAGGCGAGCTATATCTCGGCGCTGGCTAATTGGCGCCAAAGCGTGCGCACAGTGGTCAAGGAGGTTGAACAGGCGCTCGTCAATCTCGATAGCACCGCTCAGCGCTCTGACGATGCCGCGCGCGCGGCCGATGAATATCGCCGGCACTTCGAGGCGATCGAGGCCAACTGGCGCGCCGGTAACGATAGCTTGCTTACGCTGGAGGAGGCGCGCCGCTCGGCCTTGTCGGCCGAAATCAGCTTGCTCACGCTGCAGCAGAACCGCATCCAGTATTGGATCGCACTCTATAAGGCGCTTGGCGGGGGCTGGTTGCCCGGGGAAGGCGCTCAGCCTCCAGCCAATGCAAACGACACCATCCAAGGAGGAACATCTTGAATTCCAGACACATGACCGCTGTATTGGTGGCTCTGATGGTATCTGGGTTGGCTGGCTGCTCGAAGCCGGGCGCCAGTGCACAGGTGAACGCTGGCCAGCCAGCCAGCGTTCTCACCGTCACGGCCATCGAGCCGCAGGCGCAGACCTGGCCACAGCTGGTGCAGGCCAGTGGTCCATTCGCCGCTTGGCAGGAAGTCATCGTTACGCCTGAGACGGGGGGGCTGCAGTTGATAGAACTGAAGGCCGACGTCGGGGCGCAGGTGAAGCGCGGTCAATTGCTCGCCCGACTGGCGGACGACAGCCTGCGCAACGACCAGCGCAAACAGGAGGCCGCTGTGGCCCAGGCGAGCGCGGCCTTGGAACAGGCGCAGTCCAACCTGAGGCGGGCGCGTATGGCTGAAGACAGCGGTGCACTGTCGGCGCAGAAGATCGAGGAATACCGCATAGCCGCAGAGACTTCCCGGGCTTCACTGGACTCGGCGCGGGCCGAGCTAGATAGCATCAGGTTGAAGCTTTCACAGACCCGCGTGATAGCGGCCGACGATGGCATCGTTTCGTCAAAAAGTGCGGTGTTGGGTAACGTCGTAAACGCTGGAGATGAACTGTTCCGGCTGGTGCGCCAGAGCCGTGTCGAGTGGCGGCCCGAGCTCGATGCGCAGCAGCTCGAGATTGTGAAGCCGGGGCGGGTGGCGCACGTCACGCTAGCCGACGGCCGAGTTGTGCAAGGCGAGGTGCGCCTGGTTAGCCCAACACTATCGCCCAACACAGGGCGTGGCACCGCATATGTCAGCCTGCCCATTGAAAGCGGCGCGCGCCCGGGAACGTTCGGCAGCGGCAGTATCGAGCTTGGCAACAAGCCGGCGCTCACCGTGCCCGCCGGAGCTGTCGTTCTGCGCGACGGCCGTGCGTATGTCTTCCTCCTCGGTAGCGACAGCAAAGTCATGAGCCGGCCCGTGGCCGTGGGACGTCGACGTGGCGAGCGCGTGGAAATACTCAGCGGCTTGGACGCCGATGCACGAGTTGTCGGCAGCGGCGGCGCCTTCCTCTCAGACGGTGCATACGTCACTGTTGCGACTACTCAGCCTTCCGCTGGGGCGTCGGATGCCCGCGAAAGGGTGCGTCGATGAACTTTTCTTCTTGGTCGATCCGCCACCCAGTTCCGGCTGTCCTGCTGTTCTTTCTGCTCACCGTGCTGGGAGTGATCGGCTTCCGGCAGCTGCAAATCCAGGATTTTCCGGACATCGATCTTCCAACCATCCAGGTGTCGGCCAGGCTTGAGGGCGCGGCACCTGAGCAATTGGAATCAGAGGTAGCTCGAAAGATCGAGGACAAGCTCGCTTCTTTGACCAACCTAGACCATATCAAGACGACGATTACCGACGGTACGGTCAGCATCAGCGTCATGTTCGAGATTGACAAGAACAGCGAGGCAGCGCTGTCCGAGGTGCGCAACGCAGTAGACAGCGCACGGGCCGACCTGCCGGCGAGCATGAATGATCCGACGGTGTCCAAGCTGACTACCGCAAATTCGGAACTGATAACCTTCACGATCGAATCGCCGCGATTGGACGAGCAAGACTTGTCCTGGTTCGTCGACAATGATTTGACCAAAGCCTTGCTGGCGGTGAGGGGAGTCGGTAAGGTCGCGCGTGTCGGAGGGGTCGATCGCGAGGTGCATGTAGAGCTTGAACCTACGTTGATGGCAGGCCTCGGTGTCACACCGTCAGCCGTGTCGGCACGGTTGAAGGCCGTGCAGCAGGAAGCTTCTGGAGGCCAAGGGGAAATAGGCGGCGAGCGTCAGTCGAGTCGCATGCTCGCCGTCGTGGGTTCGCCGGCCGAGGTTGGCGCGATCACAGTGCCGCTCCCTGATGGTCGCTACGTACGCTTGGATCAGGTGGCGCGCGTCAGCGATACGCACGCCGAACGCACCACGCTTGCTTTCCGAGATGGCACGCCGGTGATCGGCTTTCAAGTCACACGTTCGCGCGGGTACTCTGACGTCGGAGTGGCCGAGGATGTACGCGCAGAGATAAAGCGCTTCGGTCAGGTTCATCCGGAGGTGCGCATCCTCGAGGTGAGCAACACAGTGGCCCGCATTCAGGACAACTATGACGGCTCGATGGATCTCCTGCTCGAAGGGGCGCTGCTCGCAATCATCGTGGTCTGGGGTTTCTTGAGGGACTGGCGCGCGACGCTGATCTCTTGCACCGCATTGCCGTTGTCGATCATTCCAGCTTTTGGGTTCATGGCGTTAGCCGGGTATTCCTTGAACACCGTGACGTTGCTATCGCTCGCATTGGTGGTCGGTATCCTGGTTGACGACGCCATTGTTGAGATCGAGAACATTGAGCGCCATCTGAACATGGGAAAGACGCCCTTCCAGGCGGCGATGGAGGCTGCCGACGAAATCGGTCTAGCGGTGATCGCTACTACCTTTACTCTGGTGGCGGTCTTCCTGCCGACGGCATTCATGGGCGGTATTCCTGGCATGTTCTTCCGTCAGTTCGGCGTGACCGCATCAGTGGCGGTGCTCGCGTCGCTGCTGGTGGCTCGGTTGCTGACGCCGATGATGGCTGCCTATCTGCTCAAGCCTCGCGTGGCAGGCAGCGAGGTGCCCGGTGATGGGCCGACGATGACACGCTATCTCGGGTGGGTGCGCTGGGCGTTGACGCATCGCAAAAGCGCGATGCTTGCCACGGCCGCGTTCTTCGGTTTGGCGCTTTCCGTCGTGCCATTCCTTTCTACTGGTTTTTTGCCAGCGCAGGACAGAGCGCAAAGCCGGATTGCTATAACGTTGCCGTCGAGCAGTACGTTGGATGACACTGTATCTGCGAGTCAGCGTGCTGCGGTGCTGCTTCGCGCGCTGCCCGAAGTGAAGGGGGTCTTCGCCTCCGTGGGCACGGCTAGCAGCTTCGACGGGCCGCGGGCTTCATCGACGGCGGATGTATCGAGCGCCACGTTGATTGTTGAATTGGTGCCGCGCGGCGAACGTAAGCTCAAGCAATCTGCCGTCGAGGCGAAGATGCGTGAGCAGCTGCGACAGCTGCCGGGCGTACGTATCGCAGTGGGTGGCGGCAATAGCGGCGAGGTGGTCGACCTTACGTTGGCGAGCGACGATCCGCAGGCGCTGGCCAAGGCCGCTGCGCAAGCCGAGGCGCAGCTGCGCACGCTCAAAGGCATTGGCAATGTCAAGTCAAGTGCAGCACTTCAGCGACCGGAGATTCAGGTTCGTCCGGACTACGCCCGAGCGGCGGCATTTGGTGTCACCTCTGAATCGCTGGCTGAAGCGGTGCGGCTGGCCACTTACGGCGACTACTCAACCTCGCTGCCGAAGCTCAACTTGCCGCAGCGACAGGTTCCGATTCGTGTAACGATGAATACCAACGCGGTGCGTGGCAGCCTGGATTCCGTGGCCTCGCTGCGGGTGGCCGGCACGAATGGAGCAGTTAGCCTTGGCTCCGTGGCCGAAGTCGTCCTCGGAAGCGGCCCGTCGCAGATCGACCGCATCGATCGCTCGCGCAATGTGACACTGACCGTGGAGCTCAACGGTCGCCCGATCGGTGATGTTCGGCAAGAGGCGATGGCACTGCCGGCATTGCGGTCCCTGCCGGCCGGTGTGCACCGCGTCGAGCAGGGAGATCTGCAGCGCATGTCCGAATTGTTCATCAGCTTCGGCATCGCCATGGCGATCGGGGTGTTCTGCATCTACGCGGTGCTCGTGCTGCTTTTTCATGACTTCTTGCAGCCTGCGACCATTCTGTCCGCATTGCCTCTGGCACTGGGAGGCGCCTTCATCTCTCTATGGGTCGCGCACCAGCCGTTTGCGATGCCCGTGGTGATTGGCGTGTTGATGCTGATGGGCATCGTGACCAAGAACTCGATCCTGCTGGTCGAGTACGCCATAGTGGCTCGCCGCGAACGCGCGATGGGCCGGCTGGATGCACTCGTGGATGCCTGCCACAAACGCGCGCGGCCGATCGTGATGACGACGCTCGCAATGGGTGCGGGGATGTTGCCCAACGCATTGGGTCTGGGTGCGGAGCCAAGTTTTCGTCAACCAATGGCCATCGTCGTCATTGGAGGCCTCATAACCTCGACCTTCCTGAGCCTGTTGGTGGTGCCGGTGGTGTTCACTTATGTGGACGACCTGCTAGCTTGGGGGCGCCGGCGATTGTCTGGAGATCACAAGGCATCGATTGATAAATCGACCCTGAAGGCCAACTCATGACGTCGTGCCGCGTTGCATCGACGTAGCCAAAATCGTTCGGCAAGAAGTGCCGAACTAGCTTCGAGCCGGCTGATTCGGCCACCTAGTCTTCCGGCGAACTGTTGCACGCACGACGCAAGCTCCACTGCCGCCCGATGTCTGTAGCGACAGAAGGCGCGTCAGCGATGCGGGATCCTGTCATGCGCTGCAGTCACATTCTCAAAATCAATATGAACTATTGATCGCATTCTATTGAGCGATGACCCATTAGTGAGGATCATCATCCGATAGAGACACCAACTCACGATGTAACAACAGGAGACAGCGCATGAACGACACCACATCGGCCCTCAGTCCTCGGGAAGAACCAGAGGCGCATGGCGCGCCGCTAAGGCGCTTTACTGATCCCTCGTACGTGCCGCTGTGCGCGAGTCTGGCCGAGGTGCGCGAGCATATCGACGCAATCGATCAGCAGATCGTCGCCCTCTTGGCCGAGCGCGGTCGTTACGTAAAGGACGCGGCACGCTTTAAGCGCGATGCTTTTCAGGTCTCGGCGCCTCAGCGCCAACTGGAAGTGATCGAAAAGGTGAAGGCGCTAGCGAAGAAGGAGGGCGCATATCCTGAAGTTGTGGAGGCTTGCTATCTCGCCCTGATCGAAGGGTTTATCGCGAGAGAGCAGCAAGACCATCAGGGGATGATTGACGCGGAGGCGCAGCCATGACGAATCGCCTTCCATATGGCATTAGCTTGGCGATCCAAGCGGCTATCGCGATTGGCGGACCGACAATCGCCCACGCGCAGGCTTGGCCACAGCGGCCAGTACGCATTGTCGTGCCGTTCGCAGCCGGGTCGTCGCCTGACATTCTTGCGCGCATCGTCAATGACAGGCTTTCGGCTCGTATCGGACAGCCCCTGATCGTTGACAATAAGCCCGGTGCTGGCGGGAACACCGGCACGGACCAAGCGTCGAAGGCGCAGCCTGACGGATACACCTTCTTGCTTTCGGTCAATGCGCCATTGGTCTACAACACCGTCCTCTACAAGAATCTACCCTACGATCCGTTCAAGGATCTCGTTCCTGTATCACTCGCAGCCACGACGCCGAATGTTTGCGTAGTATCGAATTCGATGAATGTCGATTCGGTCAAGAGCTGGCTCGCGGCGATGAAGCAGAATCCCGGCAAGTTCAATTTCGCGTCGACAGGCAATGGCTCGATCTCGCATCTGGGAATGGAGCTCATCAAACTCAAGACGAACTCTTTCGCGGTGCACATTCCTTACGCTTCATCTGGACAGGCTGTGACGGCCATCATCCAAGGTGATGTGCAGTACGCTTGCCTTCCACCGGTGGCGGTGATGTCGCAGGCCAAGGCAGGGCGGTTCAAAGCGCTGGCAGTCACTTCGGCCGAGCGTTCCGACTTGCTGCCTGAGCTGCCGACGCTACGCGAGGCGGGCTTGCCAGACATACAGGCGGTCCCCTGGTACGCCTATATGGCGCCTAAGGGAACTTCGTCAGAAATCGTGCAGCGCATGAGCCGCGAGATCGCGGCCGTACTGAAGGAGCCTGAAACGCTCAAACGCCTGCATGCTGCGTACTTCGATCCAATGGGCAGCACACCCGATGCACTGAGTAAGTTCATGAGCGAGGAGTTGCGCCGCTGGAAGCCGGTGATTGAACGCACTGGTCTAAAGCCTGACAACTGAAACCTCGGGCCGGCAAGATCAGGTAAAAGCTGCGCGATCACCTAGCTCCGAAATACGGCGCTACAGCGACAGGTTTGGCAGAGTCCGGTTTATGAGACTCTTGCTGCTGCGGGTGCTACTACGAGGAGAGTCGCTTCGAATCTTGCGTGCCCTAAGACCTCGCATCTCAGCGAGGTTTTCCAGCTAAGCCGTCCGTGGATGTGTTTTGCCTTCGCCGTCGATCCTCCGTAAGCGTACGGCGAACACATTTTGACAGTACTGGCAGCGCTGGCTGCTGCCTATCGATGCGGCGGGGAGTTCATCGCCGTAACTGGGACGTGCCGGTCTTGTCGCTCGGTAACAATAAGCCTCATGGACGCGTATTTGACTGATGCCGCAAACGTGAGAGACATATCGAGCCTGCTGCTGGATAGCCACGGGCGGCTTCGTGTGGTCCCTGCTCGAGCCCTTGAAGGCACTACGGCACAAGAACGGCTTGTGTTCGGTGTGCGTCACGGTCTGTACAGTTTCCCCACCGAAGATCTGTGTGATTTCCTTCGAGCCCGCATCCGGGGCAAGACAGCTATCGAGATCGGCGCTGGGCACGGCGCGCTCGCAGGAGCCCTCTCCATTCCTGCGACAGACAACCGCCAGCAAGAGGAGTCGGCGGTCAAGGCACATTACCAGCAGATTGGGCAACCGACCGTACCCTACGGGGAGCACGTTGAGAAGCTGGACGCTGTAGCGGCCGTGCAGAGATACAGGCCAAACGTTGTCATCGCGTGCTGGGTCACGCATCTGTTCGACGCGGGCCGGCCGGATGCCGGAGGGAACATGTTCGGCGTAGACGAGGCAAGGCTCATTGCATCGTGCGACGAATACATCTTCATTGGCAACGAGCAGGTCCATGCGAACAAGCCCATCTGGGCCCTTCCGCATGAGAAGCTCACGCCGTCATGGCTCTACTCGCGCGCCGTTAATGGCAGCCGAGACTTCATTGCGATCTGGCGGCGGGCGCCATCACTAAAGATCGCATAGTCCAGCATCTGCAGAAAGAGAGCATCGGACTGCCAATGGCGACCAATACTGCGGCAACCGCTCGAGGACGTCCTTGAAGTAGGCGTGTGGCTCATGGCCATTGAGGCGCGCGGA
The DNA here is from genome assembly GCF_003965815.1 of Variovorax gossypii. Classification (GTDB taxonomy): domain Bacteria; phylum Pseudomonadota; class Gammaproteobacteria; order Burkholderiales; family Burkholderiaceae_C; genus Variovorax; species Variovorax gossypii. The sequence goes on from NZ_RXOE01000002.1 coordinate 1,546,221, forward strand.
GTGTACTCGGCCCACGGCCGCCGCGGCTCGCTGTCCGGTTCGCAAGCTGCTGGCGAAGACTCAGTTGGACCGGCCCAATGCGATCGACGGGATCTGGTTCTCCACCCGATCGTTATCAGCCGCTAGATCGGTGCAGTCGATGTATCGAGTGAGCGTCAGCCGGCGCTTCAGGCTGTAGCCGAGCGCCTTGGCGGTGGCCGATCCCCTCTGGCACCTTCTGCCGCTGCGCAGCGAACCATTGGTGCAGCGCAGCGTCAGTTCAGTACTCAGCGAGCCTTCGCCAGAGTAGTTGACGAGCATGCCCAGGCAGAGCCCCTTGCCCTACGGGGTGAGCATCATTTCGGTTTTTTCAGTTTACCTGGATATTTGTCAGTCAGAAAATTATTGCTATCGCACCAGGTGAATAAAACAAACCCTTCGTCGATATATGGCTCAAAATTCACCAGCGCTTGATTCTTTCCGTCCATGTATATCATTTCAATGTTGTCGAATTTATTGGCTATGGTTTTGGATTTTTCTATTTCGTCGGCATCAAAGGAGATGAAGTATTTTCCATTCGGATCTCCGTGAAATCCGTATATAACTCGAAATTTCTTTGCTAACTTCTTTGCCTCGCTTGCTGCGAAGATGATTCGATGTGACATGGCCGAAAGCTTTGGTTCGAAACCGTCCACATCTGATTGACCTTTGTTTGTGAAAGTGAAATTTTCGTACTCGATGATTCCATCCAGGCACATAAAATATCCTTCGCAAAAATTAGGGAATTGCCGCGATTCGATCGTATCTGCCAAAAGATCGGTGGCAATCGCCGAAAATAGGTAGGCCAGAATCGTTGTCAATATGCTTGGTGCGAACAAAGGAAGGGTTGAACAAGGTCCGCCGGTCCTAGTTTGAGATGTTGATCGGCGAGCGAGGAATCAACCGAGAAGGCTTGGCGGATGCGTGAAGCTTCAATGGTTGTATTCGGTGCTCATCAGATCGAAGACCAGCGGCAAGCCCGAGCGGTTCATTCAGTCCATGTCGCGTGTGGGCCTACGACGGGACCTACCAGAAGTCCATCGAACCGATGTCTTGGCGAGTACTACACTGGCACAACCTGCAAAGCGGCACTGGTGACCCGGTACTGGTGTCCAGACTCAGCTTATCGGGAATGGCTGATTGGCGCTTCACACTCGGCCGCCCTTCGGCCGTGCCGATTTCAGACTGGTTGCTGCCTCTAGGGCTATCCTTGGTTTCCGAGGGGGGCGAGTCGCTGCACCCGAGCTATCAGTGAGATGGGCTCTAGCCCGGAAACCGGGGAACAAATCGGGGAACAAATCCATAGTTGTAAATGGAAAAGTGTGGAGGGATGCGCTTTCTGGGCGATCATTCAGTAGACCCCAGCCCACCATATTCCTTCCTGATGAGGGCAACGCCCTTCATCAGGTGAAGGGCTCATTGAAGAACGTACTGCGGCTGTACGTTTCGAGTCTTCCTCCAGCTCCCTCGTGGCGGCGCCCAGCCGCCCGGCTTCAACTCAGTAGCACTGAAAGAGCACGCCCTGTTCCGCAGGGGCCCTGCCAAGCCAGCGCGGCGTCTTGTCGCGCGCATCGCAGTAGTCCGAGGCCTGGACATAAGTCATGGCGCGCAGCACGCCTTCGCGGACTTGCATCACTTCGTTGGGAGGGGTCGAACAGCCGGCCAGGACCAGGAGAGCAAGCGGAAGCAGTGTGCGCCAATTCATCGGGGCATTCTAAGACCGCGGATCGTTCGAGCTGCGCCCGCGCTCGGGGTAGAGATACTTGAAGTATTCGCCCGACCGCCCGAACAATTGCCGCGCCAACTGGACCGGATCTTCGCCCTTGTGCTTCTCGTAGAGCACGGGACCCCAGATGATGAAGCCGTCGATGCTGAGGCTCTTCGGGGAGGGCTCTATCGCCTTCCACGCATGTGCGAACTTCGAGATCCAGGCCAGCGCTTCCTTGAGCGCATGATTGGGCGGGGCGGGTGTTTCTTCGGTTGGGGACATGGCGGGCATCCTTGCTGAAAGACTGTACAAATATACAGTAGACTATGCCCATGGAAAACAAGCTGTTCACAAACCGGTCCCACGGTTCGCTGCCTGCTTGTCCTGTTCATCCGATTTCTCCTTGACGGGTAAACCGTCCCCCGCTGGTCAACCTGTGCGGGGGCCTTGATGCATTGCCAAGCAGATAGGCGTTTCAAGCCCAGCCTCGTGCTGGGCTTTTTTTATGCGTGCGGCGTTCGCGATGCAGCCCCGTGCAGCTGCGCTTCTTTTTGCCTGGGCGCGAGGCTATAGTCGGCAAGCACTGTCACATTGCAGTCACTGCAATCTCCCGCTCTTGCTGCCTGCCCAGATCCCGAAAAGGACGCCCGTGTCGGATTCCCTGACCTCCGAGTTGACGAATTACTACGACGCGGTGCCCTACGACTCGCATCCGTTCCCTCAGTCAGCGATGGAGCATCTGGAAGCGCTGGCTTTTCTCTTCGGTCTCGACGTTCCTCCGCCCGCGCGAGCCCGCGTGCTTGAGCTCGGCTGCGCGGCCGGCGGCAACCTGATCCCCTTCGCGGCACGCCATCCCGAGGCGCGCGCGATCGGCGTCGACCTGTCGACGGTGCAGGTGGCTCAGGGCATGGCGGTCATCGGGCGTGCAGGACTGTCGAACATCGAGCTCAAGGCCTTCAATCTCGCGGACATCGATGCCTCGTTCGGCGAGTTCGACTACATCGTCTGTCATGGCGTCTACAGCTGGGTGCCGGGGCCGGTGCAGGATGCGATCCTGCGCATCTGCCAGGAGAACCTCGCACCCAACGGCGTGGCCTATGTCAGCTACAACGTGTACCCCGGCTGGAAGGCGCGCGAGATCGTGCGCGACGCGATGATCCTGCGCGGCGGCCCGCGCGACACGCCGGAAGAAAAGCTCTCCTACGCGCGCGGCATGCTCGACTTCCTCGAGCAGTCGGCCCGCGCCGACAGCGTGCTCAGGAAGACGCTCGAAGAGGCGATGCCCATCGTGCGCAGCGCCAACAGTTCGTACCTGCTGCACGAGTTCCTCGAGCCCTGCAACGCGCCTTGCTACTTCAAGGAATTCGTCGCACGCGCTGAAGCCCGCGGCCTGGCCTACCTGTGCGACGCCGAGCCGTCGACGATGTTCGTGCAGAACTACGGCGACAAGGTGCGCGACCCGCTGCTGCGCGAATGCGGCGGCAGCCAGGTGATGATGGAGCAGTACCTCGATTTCCTGATCAACCGCACCTTTCGCCAGACCCTGCTCGTCAGGCAGCCGCAGGCCGGGCGCATCCGCTACAAGCTGGACCCCGCGCGCATCCGCCGGCTCGAATTCGCCGGCATGTTCAAGATCGACGATGGCGGCGCGTTCACGCTCGATGCCCGCGAGCAGCCGTGCACCGCGATCCGGAATCTGAAGGTCACGATGCGCCAGCCCGTGCAGAAGGCCGTGGCGCATCTGCTCGATACGCGCTATCCCGCCTCGATGTCCGTCTCGGCCCTCGTCGAGGCCGCGGCCGGGTTGGCTGGGCAGCCCCCGGCGGCCGCCGAACCGGTCGTGATGGCGATGGTCGAGGAACTGCTGATCCTCGGCGCCTTGCGCATCAGGCGCTCGCCGGTGCCCGCGGCCGATGCGGTCTCCAACCTGCCTCAGGCGTTGCCCGCGGTGCGCAACACGGTCGGCCTCGTGCAGGGCTCCGGTGTCACGGTCAACACCTGCAACCAATGGCACGAACACGTGACGGTGTCGCTGCTCGAGCGAAGCCTGCTGCCGCTGCTCGACGGACGGCATTCGCACGAGGCGCTGGCCGAGCATCTCGAGGCTGAGGTGCGCAGCGACCGCCTGCGTTTCGTCAAGGACGACAAGCCGCTGACAGAGCCGTCGGTAATCAGGGAATTCGCTCGCGGACAGGTGGCCGTGGCGCTCGATGCCCTGCGCCGCAAGGCGCTGCTCACGGCCTGAACCGCGCTCGTCCGCCCGTCCTTCTTTCATTCATCCGCTCACCTTCCCTTCATCACGCTCTAGAGGAGACTCTTACATGCAACAAATCCACTGGACTCCCAAGCTGCGCACCGCCGTCGCGGCCGTGCTCGCGCTGACGGCCGCCGGCGCGTCGACCGCCGCGTCGGTGGCGCCTGTCGCCGCCGAGAACGGAATGGTCGTGAGTGCGCAGCACCTGGCCACCAAGGTCGGTGTCGACGTGCTCAAGCGCGGCGGCAATGCCGTCGACGCGGCAGTGGCCGTGGGCTATGCGCTCGCGGTGGTGTACCCCGCGGCGGGCAATCTCGGCGGCGGCGGCTTCATGACCGTGCAGCTGGCCGACGGCCGCAAGACCTTCCTCGATTTCCGCGAGAAGGCGCCGCTGGCCGCCACGGCCAACATGTACCTCGACAAGGACGGCAACGTCATCAAGGGGCTGAGCACCAAGGGCCACCTCGCCGTGGGCGTGCCGGGCAGCGTCTCGGGCATGGAATACGCGCGCGAGAAGTACGGCACCATGAAGCGCGGCGAGCTGCTCGCCCCGTCGATCCAGCTGGCGGACAAGGGCTTCGCGCTGCAGCAGGGCGACATTGACCTGCTCGCCACCGCCACGGCCGACTTCAAGGACGACGCGGCCACGGCCGCCATCTTCCTGAACAAGGGCGAGCCCTACAAGGTCGGCGACAAGCTGGTCCAGAAGGACCTGGCCAAGACCCTGCGCGAGATCAGTTCCAAGGGCACCGACGGCTTCTACAAGGGCTGGGTCGGCAGCGCCATCGTGGCGTCGAGCCAGGCAGGCAAGGGCCTGATCACGCAGGCCGACCTCGACCAGTACAAGACGCGCGAACTCGCGCCGGTGGAATGCGACTACCGCGGCTACCGCGTCGTGTCGGCGCCTCCGCCGAGCTCGGGCGGCGTGATCATCTGCGAGATGCTCAACATCCTCGAGGGCTATCCGCTCAAGGACCTGGGCTACCACTCGGCACAGGCCGTGCACTACCAGATCGAGGCCATGCGCCACGCCTACGTGGACCGCAACAGCTACCTGGGCGACCCCGACTTCGTGAAGAATCCGCTCGATCGCCTGCTCGACAAGGGCTATGCCGAGAAGATCCGCGCCGTCATCGACCCGAAGAAGGCCGGCGTCTCGAAGGAGATCAAGCCCGGCGTCGCGCCGCATGAAGGCAGCAACACCACCCACTACTCGATCGCCGACAAGTGGGGCAACGCGGTCTCGGTGACCTACACGCTGAACGACTGGTTCGGCGCCAAGGTCACGGCCGCCAAGACCGGCGTGCTGCTGAACGACGAGATGGACGACTTCACCTCGAAGGTGGGCGTGCCCAATCTCTACGGCCTGGTGCAGGGCGAGGCCAACAAGATCGAGCCGGGCAAGCGCCCGCTGAGCTCGATGAGCCCGACCATCGTGTCCAAGGACGGCAAGCCGGTGATGGTGGTCGGCACGCCGGGCGGCAGCCGCATCATCACCGCGGTGATGCTGACCATGATCAACGCCATCGACTACGGCATGAACGTGCAGGAAGCCGTCGATGCGCCGCGCTTCCACCAGCAGTGGCTGCCCGACGTCACCAACGTCGAGACCTACGCGCTGAGCCCCGACACCCGCAAGATCCTGACCGACATGGGCCACAACCTGGGCGTGCCGCAGCCGGCCAACCACCTGGCGGCGATCATCGTCGGTGCGCCGTCGCTGGGCGGCAAGCCGGTCGGCAACAACCGCTTCTACGGCGCCAACGACCCGCGCCGCAACACGGGCCTGGCTGCAGGGTACTGATCCTGCGGCAAACTCGAAGGCGGTCGTGCCCCTTGCGGCGCGGCCGCTTTTTCATTTCTCCATGCATCTGCAAGACATCCTCTATACCCAGGGCTTCGGCACGCGGCGCGTGTGCGCGGGGCTGGTCCAGCAGGGCCACGTGATCATCGGCGGCAAGGTGGTGGACGACCCGTTCGCCGACATCGACCCCGAAGGCCTTCAATACACGGTGCAGGGCACCCCGTGGGAGTACCACGAGAAGGCCTACCTGATGCTGCACAAGCCCGCCGGCACCGAGTGCTCGCAGAAGCCCTCGACCTACCCGAGCATCTACACGCTGCTGCCGTCGCCGCTGCGCCTGCGCCCCAACAAGGGCGCGGTGCAGGGCGTGCAGGCCATCGGCCGGCTCGACCAGGACACCACCGGCCTGCTGCTGCTGACCGACGACGGCCAGTTCATCCACAAAATGGGCTCGCCCAAGCACCACGTGCCCAAGGTCTACGAGGTGACGGCCAAGCATCCGGTGGACGAGGCCCAGATCGCGAAGCTGCTGGCCGGCGTGGTGCTCGACGACGACCCGAAGCCGGTTCGCGCCGCCGCCTGCGAGTCCGACAGCCCGCTGCACCTGCGGCTCACGCTCACCGAGGGCAAGTACCACCAGGTCAAGCGGATGCTGGCGGCGGTCGGTAACAGGGTCGAGGGGTTGCACCGTTCGCGCATCGGCGACCTGGCGCTGCCGGCCGACCTTGCGCCGGGGCAGTGGCGCTGGCTGGCCGCCGACGAGGTCGCGGCCCTGCGCGCACCGGCCAAACCCGCCAAATCCGGGAAAGCGCCGAAATAGACGGGAAAAGCGGGGGAAAGGGCACAGTCCCGGTCAGCCAGTCTTAAGGGCGGGCCGTTAACATTTCGAACTCTCTCCCGGAACCTTCCCTTGCGACTTCCTGCCCGATCGAACGGCCGCCGCGTCACGGCCTTCCTGTTCTCCTGCCTGACGGCTCTCGCGATGTACCCGGCCGCCGCCACGGCGGCCGAGCCTCCCCCGATCTTCGTGCTCAACTCGCTGGACGCCAACGTGAGCGTCATCAATCCGGTCGACTGGACGGAAAAGCTGCGCATTCCCACCGGCAAGGAGCCGCACCACATCTACATGACGCCCGACGAGAAGTCGGTCATCGTGGCCAATTCGGCGGGCGATTCGCTGACCTTCCTCAACCCGCGCACGGCGGAAGTGCAGCGCGTGGTCTACGGCATCCTCGATCCGTACCAGCTGCAGTTCTCGCGCGACATGAAGTGGTTCGTCACCGCCGGCAACCGCCTGAACCACGTCGACGTCTACCGCTGGGACGGCAAGGACCTGAAGCTGGCCAAGCGCATCGCCAGCGGCAAGACGCCCAGCCACATCTGGATCGACAACACCAGCACCATCGCCTACGTGACGATGCAGGACAGCGACGAGATGATCGCCGTCGACCTGCCCACGCAGACCGTCAAGTGGCGCACCACCACCGGCGCCATGCCGGCCGACATCTTCGGCGTGCACAACGACAAGACGCTGCTCGTGGGCCTGACCGGCAGCGATGGCGTGCAGGTGTTCGACGTGGCCGGCGCCGAGCCGAAGCTGGTCGGCAAGATCCCCACGGGCAAGGGCGCCCATGCCTTCCGCTCGGCCGGCGACGGCAAGAGCGTCTTCGTGAGCAACCGGGTTGCCAACTCCATCAGCCGCATCGACCTGACGACGCTGAAGGTGGTCGCGACATACCCGGTGCCCGGCGGCCCCGACTGCATGGACGTCTCGGCCGACGGCAAGACGCTCTACGTGACCTCGCGCTGGGCCAAGAAGCTCAGCGTTGTGGACCTGGCCAGCAACAAGGTCGTGCGCCAGGTCAACGTCGGCCGTTCGCCGCACGGCGTGTGGACGCTGGATCATGCGAAGCGCATCTAGGCACGTCGGAGTCGCCGCCGCGGCCTCCATGGTCGTCCTGGCGGCGGCGCTGTCGCCCGGCGCATGGGCGGCCACGGAACCGGCCGCCTGCGAGAAGCCCGTCTACCTGACCTTCGACACCGGCCACATGGGCATAGCGCCCCTGGTGGCCGACGTGCTCAAGCGGCAGGACGTGCGCGTCACCTTCTTCGCCGCCGCCGAGCGAACCCAGACCGACGGCGACAGCCTCGACGACCACTGGGCGCCCTGGTGGAAGGCGAGGGCGGCCGAGGGCAACGAATTCGGCTCGCACACCTACGACCACTCCTACTGGCGCGCCGACGTGAAGGGCTCGCCGCCCAGCTTCCGCATCAAGCCCTCGGCCGGCCCGCAGAACGGCAAGGAATCGACCTGGAGCGCGGCGGAGTACTGCGCCAACATCAAGAAGGCCTCCGACCGGCTGGCGGCGGTCACCGGCAAGAAGCCGCTGCCGCTGTACCGCGCGCCGGGCGGCAAGACCTCGCCCGCGCTGCTGGCCGCCGCCGAGGGCTGCGGCTACAAGTACGTGGGCTGGGCACCCGCCGGTTTCCTCGGCGACGAGCTGCCGAGCGAGAAATTCAGCAACGCGAAGCTGCTGACGCAGGCGCTGGACACCATCCGCCCCGGCGACATCCTGCTCGCGCACCTGGGCATCTGGTCGCGCAAGGATCCGTGGGCGCCGGCCAACCTCGAGCCGCTGATCGTCGGCCTGAAGGCCAAGGGCTTCTGCTTCCGCACGCTGCGCCAGCACCCTGACTTCAAGGCCTGGATCGCCTCCCACCCCTGAACGACGAGTTTTCCTGATCGTGATCGACTGGCTGACAGACGCCTTTTCCGCCATGCAGGGCTGGTTCTTCGAAACCGCCGTGCAGCCGCTGGTCTACGCCGTGGGCCTTGGCGGCTGGACCGAGGACGCCTTCGACGCCACCGGCTGGCTGCTGGTGGGCGTCATCCAGATCCTGGTGCTGATCGCGGTGATCGGCCCGCTGCAGCGCTGGCGCTCGGTGGAGCCCGTGGTCGACCGCCACGCGATCCGCATCGACGTGCTCTACACGCTGATCCACCGGCTGGGGCTGTTCCGGCTGGCGCTCTTCTTCACGCTGCAGCCCTTCTTCGATGACGCCCTGGGCGCGCTGCGCACGGCGGGGTGGGGCACCTTCCACCTCGACGAGGTGTGGCCCGGCGTGACCGACATCGCGTGGGTGGCCTTCGCCATCTACCTCGTGGTGCTCGATTTCGTGGGCTACTGGATCCATCGCGGCCAGCACCAGTTCAACTGGTGGTGGGGTCTGCATTCGCTGCACCACTCGCAGCGCCAGATGACCATGTGGAGCGACGACCGCAACCACCTGCTCGACGACATCGTCCACGACACGCTGATCGTGATCGTGGCGCAGCTCATCGGCGTGGCGCCGGGGCAGTTCATCGCCTTCGTTGCCTTCACCCAGCTCAGCGAGAGCCTGCAGCACGCCAACCTGCGGCTGAGCTTCGGCGCCATCGGCGAGCGGCTGTGGATCAGCCCGCGCTTCCACCGGCTGCACCACAGCATCGGGCTGGGGCATGAATCGAACGGCCGCAGCACACTCGGCGGCCACAACTTCGGCGTGCTGCTGCCCTGGTGGGACATGCTGTTCCGCACCGCCAACTTCGAGGACCGCTACGACCCGACCGGCATCCGCGACCAGGTCGAGCCCGGCGCCGACGGCCGGGTGCGCGAGTACGGCCGGGGCTTCTGGGCCCAGCAGTGGCTCGGGCTGAAGCGAATGGTCGGTCGCGGCTGAGGGGCTCCGGGCCCTGAGCGGCCCGCCCGAGGCGTTATCCTCGCTGCTTCATGCGCCTGCTCCTCGACTCCTTCTGGCGCGCGGTCGCCTACTGCATGCTGCCGCGCGTGATCGTGCTGTCGCTGCTTCCGCTGGGGCTGATGATCGTGCTGGCCTCGCTGCTCGGCTACTTCTACTGGGACGCCGCAGTGAGCTGGACGCGCGGCGCGCTCGACGCCTGGCCGCTGCTGTCGAGCTTCTGGGCCTGGATCGGCCGTCTCTTCTCGGGCGACGTCACCTCGGCGCTGGCCGCGCTGGTCGTGGTGTTCGCCGCCACGCCGGTGATCGTGGTGGTCTGCCTGTTGATCGTGGCCGGCTTGATGGCACCCGCCCTGACCAAGCTGGTGGGCGCGCGGCGCTTTCCGGCGCTCGAGCAGAAGAAGGGCGCCTCGTTCTTCGGCAGCGTCGCGCGCTCGCTGGGCGCCACCGTCCTGGCGCTGATCGCCCTCGTCGTTTCGATGCCGCTGTGGCTCATTCCGCCGCTGGTGCTGATATTGCCGCCGCTGATCTGGGGCTGGCTCACCTACCGCGTGATGAGCTTCGACGCGCTGGCCGAGCACGCCAGCCCCGAGGAGCGCGCCGCGCTGCTGCGCGCGCACCGGCTTCCGCTGCTGTGCATCGGCGTGCTGTGCGGCTACCTGGGCGCCGCGCCCAGCATCGTCTGGGCCTCGGGCCTGCTGTTCGCCGCCGCATTCTTCGTGCTGGTGCCGATCGCCATCTGGATCTACACGCTGGTTTTCGCCTTCTCGGCCCTGTGGTTCGCTCACTACTGCCTCGATGCGCTCGCGCAGCTTCGCGCCCAGCGCGCGGCGGCCGAAGCACCGGCTGCCGGCGGCGGCACGCCGGCCATCGAGGCCGACGAAGCCAGCAAGGCCGCTCTTTCCCAATGGGGTTCTCCATGACACGCGCATTCGGTCTCATCGTCGTCGGCGACGAGATCCTTTCCGGCAAGCGTGCCGACAAGCACATGGCCAAGGTCATCGAACTGCTTGCCGCGCGCGGCCTTCAACTGAGCTGGGCCGAGTACGTGGGCGACGAGCCCGAACGCATCACCGCCGCGCTCGAGCGGGCCTTCGCCTCTGGCGACATCGTCTTCTCGACCGGCGGCATCGGCGCCACGCCCGACGACCACACCCGCCAGTGCGCCGCGAAGGCGCTGGGCGTGCCGCTGGCGCTGCACCCCGAGGCCGAGCTGCTGATCCGCGAGCGCATGCAGGACACCGCGCGCGAGCAGGGCCTGCCCTACGAACCCGACCGGGCCGACAACGTGCATCGGCTCAACATGGGCGTGTTCCCGCAGGGCGCCACGCTCATCTACAACCCGTACAACAAGATCCCGGGCTTCAGCGTCAGCGACGTGCACTTCGTGCCGGGCTTTCCCGTCATGGCCTGGCCGATGATCGAATCCGTGCTCGACGGCCGCTATGCCGGTCTGTTCGCCAGCAAGACCGTCGCCGAGAAATCCGTGATCGTTTTCGGTGCCATGGAGGCCACGCTGACGCCGCTCATGCAGGCCATCGAGGCCACCCACGCCGGAATCAAGGTGTTCAGCCTGCCCAGTGTCGACCATCCGACTTACGGCCGGCACATCGAACTGGGCGTCAAGGGCAATGCCGAGCGGCTCGATGCCGCATATGCTCAGCTGATCGAAGGCCTGCACACTTTTGACGCCAAGCTCGGCCCCGAATTGGTGCGATAAAAATCAATGCACCAAAATAGTGAATTTCCGCCTTCATTTGGGTTCTGCGGCGGCCATCGAAGCCTCATCCGGTGAGGCGACAATGGCACAGAAACTGCATCCCACGTCCCTGTATTCCTAACCACCATCCAACTCAGGAGAAACTGATGGCAAAGACCGTCGCCGATGTACTCAAGCTCGTCAAGGAAAACGAGGTCAAGTTCGTCGACTTCCGCTTCACCGATACCCGCGGCAAAGAGCAGCACGTGACCGTGCCGGTCTCGGCTTTCGATGAAGACAAATTCACCTCGGGCCACGCATTCGACGGCTCGTCCATCGCCGGCTGGAAGGGGATCGAAGCTTCGGACATGCAGCTCATGCCCGACCCGAACACCGCCAACATCGATCCCTTCTTCGAAGAAACGACGCTGATCCTGACCTGCGACGTGATCGACCCCGCCGACGGCAAGGCCTACGAGCGCGATCCGCGTTCGCTCGCCAAGCGCGCCGAGGCCTACATGAAGGCATCGGGCCTGGGCGACACCGCCTACTTCGGTCCGGAACCCGAATTCTTCGTGTTCGACGGCGTGCGCTGGAAGAACGACATGTCGGGCTGCTTCGTGAAGATCGAATCCGAAGAAGCCTCGTGGAACACCGACAAGGAATTCGAACACGGCAACACCGGCCACCGTCCCGCGGTCAAGGGTGGTTACTTCCCGGTTCCCCCGGTCGACAGCTTCCAGGACATGCGCTCGGAAATGTGCCTGGTGCTCGAATCGCTGGGCATCCCGGTCGAAGTGCATCACCATGAAGTGGCCAACGCCGGCCAGATGGAACTCGGCACCAAGTTCAGCACGCTGGTCCAGCGCGCCGACTGGGTCCAGCTGCAGAAGTACGTGATCCACAACGTGGCCCACGCCTACGGCAAGACCGCCACCTTCATGCCCAAGCCCATCGTCGGCGACAACGGCTCCGGCATGCACGTGCACCAGTCGGTCTGGAAGGACGGCAAGAACCTGTTCGCCGGCGACGGCTATGCAGGCCTCTCGGACTTCGCCCTGCACTACATCGGCGGCATCATCAAGCACGCCCGTGCCCTGAACGCCATCACGAACCCCGGCACCAACAGCTACAAGCGCCTGGTCCCCGGCTTCGAAGCTCCGGTGAAGCTGGCCTACTCGGCCAAGAACCGCTCGGCATCGATCCGCATCCCGTTCGTAGCCAACCCGAAGGGCCGCCGCGTCGAAGCGCGCTTCCCTGATCCGCTGATGAACCCGTACCTGGGCTTCGCCGCGCTGCTGATGGCCGGTCTCGACGGCGTGGAAAACAAGATCCATCCGGGCGAAGCCGCCAGCAAGGACCTGTACCACCTGCCGCCGGAAGAAGACGCGCTGATCCCGACCGTCTGCCACAGCCTCGACCAGGCCCTGGAATACCTGGACAAGGATCGTGCGTTCCTGACCAAGGGCGGCGTGTTCACCGATGCCTACATCGACGCGTACATCGAACTGAAGATGCAGGAAGTCACGCGCTTCCGCATGGCGACGCACCCCGTCGAGTTCGACATGTATTACTCCCTGTAATTGGCTCGCCCCCAGGCTGCGCGCACTTCGTGTCGCTACGCCAACCCCCTTCCGGGGGGGGCGATACCTGCGGCCCGGCAGAGCCGGTTCCGCGGTATCTCCCGAAGGGGGCAGTGATTGGGGATGTAAGCCTGATGGGTTATGGAAGGACGGCCTGGCCGTCCTTTTTCTTTGGGGTGGAACATCTGGTCACTTTTGCCGTCGAATTGCACGAAAATGCCCCTTTGTCGCCGCTCTCCACCGATACACATGAAGACAGCTTCCCTCATCTTTCTGGCCGGTTCACTGATCGCGCTGCCGGCGCTCTCGCAGGAGCGTGTCTGGCGTTGCGGCAACGAGTACACCAACAACGCCACCATCGCGCAGCAGAAGGGCTGCAAGATCATGGAAGGCGGCAACGTCACGGTCGTGCAGGGCACGCGGGCGTCGGGCGGCGGTTCTGCTTCTTCCTCGTCGTCGTCGGGCGGTTCGTCCGCGGCGCGTTCGCCGGCAGGCAGCCCGCGCGTGGAAGGCGTCGACCAGCGTGCCCGTGACGGCGAGGCGCGTTCGGTGCTCGAGGCCGAGCTCAAGAAGGCCGAGGCCCGCCAGGCCGAGCTGCAGAAGGAATACAACAACGGCGAGCCCGAGAAGCAGGGCAGCGAAGGCCGCAACTACCAGAAGTACCTGGACCGCGTCGCCGAAATGAAGGCCGAGCTGGCGCGCAACGAGAGCGACATCGCCGGCATCCGCCGCGAGATCGCCCGGCTGCCTGCCAAGCAGCAGCCTCAGTAAGACGTCATGGTGTTCGGGAAGAAGGCGGCCGGCGCCAACTCGCGCTTCCAGTCCTTCGACCTGCTGTCCACGATGATCGCCGTGGTCAACAGCAACGGCTCCGTGCTGTTCGCCAACGCAGGCCTCGAAGACGCACTGGGCACATCGCGCCGCACCCTCGAAGGCTCGCAGTTCGGCGCATGCTTCCATGAGCCGCAGGTGCTGCGCACGGCCATCGACGGTGCCAGCAGCAACGACTTCGCCACGCTGCGCTACGAAGCCTTCCTGCGCCGCGTGAACCACGAGCTGATGCCGGTGCAGGTGTCCCTCGCGCATGGCGAGAAGAAGGGCGAGCTCATCATCGAGATGTCGCCGCTCGAGCAGCAGGTGCGCCAGGACCGCGAGGAGCGGCTCATCGATCAGGCGCAGGCCAACAAGGAACTCATCCGCAACCTCGCGCACGAGATCAAGAACCCGCTGGGCGGCATCCGCGGCGCGGCGCAGCTGCTGCAGATGGAGGTCGAGTCGCGCGACCTCATCGAGTACACCCAGGTCATCATCCACGAGGCCGACCGGCTGCAGACGCTGGTCGACCGTCTATTGGCTCCGCACCGCCGCCCGCACGTGGTGGGCGACGTCAACATCCACGAAGTCTGCGAGCGCGTGCGCTCGGTCATCCTCGCGGAGTTTCCGCGCGACCTGCACATCGAGCGCGACTTCGACGTCTCCATTCCCGAGTTCCGCGGCGACCGCGAGCAGCTCATCCAGGCCACGCTCAACATCGCGCACAACGCGGCGCAGGCGCTGGCCGAGCGCCGCGCGGCAGGCGACGCGCAGATCACTTTCAAGACGCGGGTGGCCCGTCAGGTGATCTTCAACAAGCAGTGGTATCGATTGGCATTGGAATTGCATGTAATCGACAATGGACCGGGTGTGCCGGACACGATCAAGGACCGCATCTTCTATCCGCTCGTATCGGGCAGGGAAGGCGGGACCGGGCTGGGATTGACGCTCGCACAAACTTTTGTGCAACAGCATCACGGCGTGATCGAGTGCGACAGCGTCCCGGGCCGAACCGATTTCAAGATATTGATACCGCTGCCCTAGCGCAGCCACCGGCAACAGAGGAGATGCATGAAGCCGATCTGGATAGTTGATGACGACCAATCGATTCGCTTCGTGCTCGAGAAGGCTCTGCTGCGCGAAGACCTGCCCACGCGCAGTTTCACCAACACGCGCGAGGTGCTCGCAGCACTCGAACAGGCCGCCGACGACGATCAGCTGGCGCCCCAGGTCCTGGTGAGCGACATCCGCATGCCCGGCGGCTCCGGGCTGGATCTGCTCGACAAGATCAAGGCCCTGCATCCGGGCCTGCCCGTCATCATCATGACGGCCTTCTCCGACCTCGACAGCGCCGTCTCGGCCTTCCAGGGCGGCGCCTTCGAATACCTGCCCAAGCCCTTCGACCTGCCGCGCGCGGTCGAACTCATCCGTCGCGCCGTCGACGAGAGCCAGCGCGAGGAAGTGGCGGAAGAGCGCATGGTCGCCGCCCCCGAGATGCTCGGCCAGGCGCCCGCCATGCAGGACGTGTTCCGCGCGATCGGCAGGCTCTCGCAAAGCAACGTCACGGTGCTCATCACCGGCGAATCGGGCTCGGGCAAGGAGCTGGTGGCGCGTGCGCTGCACAAGCACTCGCCGCGCGCCAACGGCCCGTTCGTGGCCATCAACACGGCCGCCATTCCCAAGGACCTGCTGGAGAGCGAACTCTTCGGCCATGAGCGCGGCGCCTTCACCGGCGCGCAGACCATGCGCCGCGGCCGCTTCGAGCAGGCCGAGGGCGGCACGCTCTTCCTCGACGAAATCGGCGACATGCCCTTCGACCTGCAGACGCGCCTGCTGCGCGTGCTGAGCGATGGCCATTTCTATCGCGTGGGCGGCCACAACTCGGTGAAGGCCAACGTGCGCGTCATCGCGGCGACCCACCAGGACCTGGAGCAGCGCGTCAAGCTCGGCGGCTTCCGCGAAGACCTTTTCCACCGCCTCAACGTGATCCGCCTGCGCCTGCCGGCCCTGCGCGAACGCGGCGAAGACGTGCCCGCGCTCACTCGCCACTTCCTTCAGGTGAGCGCGCGCCAGCTCGGCGTGGAGCCCAAGCGCATCTCCGATGCAGCATTGGCCAAGCTCGCGGCATTCAACTTCCCGGGCAACGTGCGCCAGCTGGAGAACATCTGCCACTGGCTGACGGTGATGGCGCCGGCCCAGCTGATCGAGGCGAAAGATCTACCGCCGGAAGTGATGGCGGGCGGCGGCAGCGCCGAAGCGCATGTGGCATCCGAAGCACCGGCCGTTGCATCGACCCTGACGGCACAGCCTGCGCCGTCGTTCCCGACGTCGGGCGGCGAACTGGCGTCCCCGGTGCATGCCGTTTCCGAACCCGCCGAAGCCCATGCTCCCGCAACCGGCACCAGCAACTGGGAAAGCGGCCTCGAGGCCGAGGCCCAGGCCCTGCTGGCTGCCGGCCGCACCGACGTGTGGGACGTGCTCTCGCGCCGCTTCGAATCGAGGCTGATCCTCACCGCGCTGGCCAACACGCGCGGCCGCCGCATCGAGGCCGCGCAGAAGCTGGGCATCGGGCGCAACACCATCACCCGGAAGATCCAGGAACTCGGCATCGAATGAAAAAGGCCCCTTCAGGGCCTTTTTTCTTTCAGCGGCTTCTTTGCCCCTGGGTCAGCGAATCGATCTGGAACTTGTCGCTGCGGTCCCAGAGCCAGGTGTCCACGTAGGTGTGGCCGCCCAGCTTGCCCGGACTGGGCAGGGGCGACGCGGCCTTGATCATCTCCGCGATCATCGGCGCCACTTCCGGCGCGTGGCTCGGCGTGCGGCTGAAGGTGACGTTCGTCACCTTGCCCGTCGCGTCGATGTCGGTCTCGACCACCACCACGGCGTACACCAGCGGCGGAAGCTTGCCCTTGTAGATGCGGTTCGCGTACTTGTTGTAGATGTGGCGTGCGCCGATCTTGCGGTAGGTGCGTATCGCGGGCGTCTGCGCGGTGATCAGACGCACCGTCGGCACATCGCGGCTGTCGGTCGCCGTCTCGCCGGAGGGCGTGGTCGCGGTGGTGCCCTTGTCGCCTTCCCCGGCCTTGTCGGCCGGCTTCAGCAGCGAGCAGGCCGCGAGCGATAGCGCCGCCGCTGCAAGCGCCAGATGACGGCCGGTCCGAAGGAGCGTCGAGCGCATGGGGTCAGGCACCACGGTCGAGGTCGAGCACCACCGGTGCGTGGTCGCTCGGCTTTTCCCACTTGCGCGGCACGCGGTCGATGATGCAGCCCTTCACGCTCGGCACCAGCGACTCGCCCACGAGGATGTGGTCGATGCGCAGGCCGCGGTTCTTCTGATAGCCCAGCATGCGGTAGTCCCACCACGAGTAGCTCTTCTCGGGCTGGTCGAACATGCGGAAGCTGTCCTTCAGGCCCAGGTCGAGCAGCGCCTTGAAGTGGTTGCGCTCCTCGGTCGTGTGGTGGATCGTTTCCTTCAGGCCCACGGGGTCGAAGCTGTCGCGGTCCTCGGGCGTGATGTTGAAGTCGCCCAGCAGCACGAGGTCGGGGTTGCTCGCAAGCTCCTGGCGCAGCGCGTCGCGCAGGGCATCGAGCCACTTCATCTTGTATTCGAACTTGTCGGTGCCCGGCGCCTGTCCGTTCACGAAGTAGCCGTTGACCACGCGCAGCGGGCCCGAGGGCGTCTCCACCGTGGCCGCGATCACGCGCGACTGGTCGTCGCTGAAGCCGGTGATGTTCCTCACCACGTCGCGCACCGGCGCGAGGCTCACGATCGCGACGCCGTTGTACGTCTTCTGGCCGAACACCGCGGCCTCGTAGCCGGCCGACTTGAGCACGTCGAGCGGGAATTTGTCGTCCGTCATCTTGAGCTCCTGCAGGCAGAGCACGTCGACCGGGTTGGCGATGAGCCAGTCGAGCACGTGCTGCAGGCGCGCGGTGAGGGAGTTGACGTTCCAGGTGGCGATTTTCATGAGGCTCTCGGAGGTCCTGATTTCAAGGGGATTTCGTTGTTCTCGATCTCTTGCTGTCGCCGCATGCCCAGGCAAGGCACCCGTCTTGGCCGGGGACGCTGCAGTATGGCGGCGGCGCGCGGGCGGCCAGCTTAGCAAAAGCACTCGATTTCCCCGTGGCACGCAGGGTAAGCAGGTGAAACGGACGGAGGGAGAGAGGGGGCAGGGAGGGGCGGCATTGCCCGCGCGCCCCTGGGGCAGCATGCAGATCGCGCATTGCTTGCCAAGGCCGCGAGGCCGGCGGCTGCCTGCGGGCGGTCGGGGCTGCCTTTTCAGCGCTCGTGGAAGACCGGAAGCACGTAGCTGCCGATCTCCTCCAGCACCTCCGCCACGGGCCGCTGGCAGCGGCGCAGATGCAGGCCGATGTGCTGCACGCCGGCTTCGCGCATGGCCTCCAGCTCGGCAATCAGGCCCTGGCGCCCCGTCATCACCCCGAAGTGATGCCGCGTGACCGGTGCGTCGGCCTGCGCGAGCAGGTCGAGGTGGATGAAGCTCGTGTAGGGCTTGGCCGGACCTGCCACGGCATGCCATGCGCGGGTGCGCACGAGGTGCTCTTCCGGCGTGCGAGGATAGGCAAGCAGTCCGTCCATGTGCCGGCCCACCCATTCGATCGACTGCTGCCCGAGGCCTGCCACCAGCAATGACAGCGGCCGGACGGGGCGGGGCAGGACCTCGAGTCCCTCGCCCAGGGCGTCCGAGGTCCAGCGGCGCAGCATCCCGACCTGTTCGCGGAAGGCGTCGCCGCGTGCCTCGAATGAGCGGCCGAAAACCGGGTACTCCACCGGCCGGTCGCCGCTGGCCACGCCCATCAACAGGCGCCCGTTGCTCAAGATGTCCGCCGTGGCCGCGGCTTTCATCGTGAGCACCGGTTCGCGCAGCGGCAGCACCACGGCGGCCGTGCCGAGCAGGATGTCGCGCGTCACACCGGCCAGGAAACCGAGGTAGGTGAAGACCTCGAACACCTGAGCCGCGTCCCCGAACTTCGGGTCGTACAGCGGCACGTCGCGCACCCAGAGCGCCCGGAAGCCCAGCCGGTCCGCCAACTGGGCGAGCGTCGCGTGCCGCGCGATGTCAGGCTCGCCGCGCAGGCGGCCGGCGGCCTGGCGCGTCGCTTCGCCGGCAGCGCTCCAGTCGTTGTCCAGCGGCAGTTCCAGTCCGATGCTGAAGCCCCCGTGCAACAGGCGCTCCAGCGCGGCGGTCACGCGGCCTCCGCGAAGGCGGGGTAGTCGGTGTAGCCCTTGCCGTCGCCGCCGTAGAAGGTGGCATGCGCGTCGTAGTTGACGGGCGTGAGCGCATGGTCGTTGGCAATGCGCGCGACGAAGTCCGGGTTGGTGATGAAGGGCTGGCCGAATGCGACGAGGTCGGCAAGGCCTTGATGCAGGATTTTCTGCGCGCTTTCCTTGGTGTATTTGCCGGCCACCATGATCGGGTTGCGATAGAGAGCGCGCGCCTCCTGGCGGTAGGCCGGCGGCATGGTTGTGTAGCGCGAGATGTTCTCCGAGAAGTGCACGTAGGCCAGGTCCATCGGGGCCAGCGCCTGCAGTGCCTTGAGAGTCACGGCGGGAATCTCGGGGTCTTCGTCGGCGTAGCCCTCGGTCACGAAGGGTGACACGCGGATGCCGACCCTGTCTGCGCCCACCGCGTTCGCCACGGCCTGCGTGACCTCGTGCAGCAAACGCACGCGCTTTTCCTGGCTGCCGCCGTAGGCGTCGTTGCGCTGGTTGCTGTGCAGGCGCATGAACTGGTCGATCAGGTAGCCGTGGGCGGCGTGCAGCTCCACGCCGTCGAAACCGGCCTCGATGGCGTTGCGCGCGGCGGTGACGAAGTCGCCGATGGTGTCCTCGATGTCGGCGAGCGTCATCGCGCGCGGCATGCCGGTCTCGATCATCCCGAAACCACCCTCGGGCAGCGGGCCGTAGACCTTGTCGGGGTGCTTCACGGCCGAGGCCGACACCGGCGTATGCCCGGAGATCGACGCATGCGAGCGGCGACCCACGTGCCACAGCTGCACGAAGATGCGGCCATCGCGGCGGTGCACCGCATCGGTCACCTTCTTCCAGCCCGCCACCTGGGCCGGCGAGTAGATGCCGGGAGTCAGCGAGTAGCCGCGCCCCACCTCGGAGACCGGCGTGCCCTCGGTGACGATCAGCCCGGCACCGGCGCGCTGGGCGTAGTAGGTCGCCATCAACTCGTTGGGCACGTCGCCGGGCTGGTCCGCGCGCGAGCGGGTCATGGGGGCCATGACGACCCGGTTCGCCAGGTTCAGGCGGCCGAATTTGTGAGGGGTGAACAGCATGCGTGTCTCCTTGGATGAACGATGCCCTCGGACTCTAGGGAGACCCGAGTCGGTGAACTAGACTCACAGTTGGAATAACAGTTGTGAAATAACTTCGCATGGCCCGCCAGGAGATCAATCGTTCAGGCGAGATGGAAGTCTTCGTGCAGGTGGTGGACTCTCAGAGCTTCTCCGCCGCGGCGCGGCGCCTGTCGCTCACGCCGTCCGCGGTGAGCAAGCTGGTCGCGCGGCTCGAGGCGCGGCTGGGGGCGCGCCTGCTGGTGCGTTCGACGCGGGGGCTGCACCTGACGCCCGAGGGCGCAGGCTTTCACGAGCGCGCGCGCGGCCTCCTCGAGTCGATGGCCGAGGCCGAGCGTGAGGTGTCGCAGGCCTCCACGCCGCGCGGGCGAGTGCGCATCAACTCGAACGTGCCCTTCGGCCGGCGCTGCCTGCTGCCGTTGATGTCGGAATTTCTCGCGCGCTATCCAGAGATCTTCATCGACCTCGTGCTGACCGATCAGGTCGTGAATGTGCGCGAGGAGAAAACCGACATCGCCATCCGCACCGGCCCGCTCAAGGACTCGGGGCTCGTCAGCCGTGAGCTGGGCCAGAGCCGCTTCGCGGTGGTCGCTTCGCCGGCCTACCTCGAAGGCCGCGCAACGCTGGTGCACCCGCAGGACCTGGCTCGCCACAACTGCCTGGGCTTCGGCTTCATCCGCCACACACAGGTCTGGCCTTTCGTCGAGGCGGACGGCACACGCCTGTCGGTGGTGCCGCGCGGCAACATGCACGTGAGCGACGGCGAGACCATGCGCCAGCTGGCGCTCGAAGGCGTGGGCATCGCGCGGCTCGCGCGCTTCCACGTGGGCCGCGACCTCGACGAGGGGCTGCTCGTGCCGCTGCTCGAGTCCTTCAATCCCGGCGACACCGACCCGGTGCACGCCGTGTTCATCGGCCCGGGCAAGGAACTGCCGGCGCGGGTGCGCGCCGTGCTCGACTTTCTCTACGAGCGCGTCACGCTCGACGAATAGCGCGGCTCAGCTGCGTGCGTTCTTGAGCACCATCGGCGTGCCGGCGAGGAACGCGTCGACGCGAAAGCCGATCGTGCGGTCGAGATCCTTCGGCACCGGCTGTTCGTACACCCACTTGCGAACGCCGATGTAGAACACGCTGGAGTGCATGGCCCAGACCAGCTCGAGCTCGTCTTCCTCCTCCTGTGGCGTCTTCGGATCGGGGATGCCGAAGCTGTGCCGCATCTCGGCGGCGATGACCTTGAAGTGCCGCTCGCGCAGGCGGCTGAGGTACTTCTGGTTGATGCCGCCGCGCGTCAGTCCGGCGAACATGAAGATACGCACCCATTCGCTGCGCAGGATGAAGCGCGCGTAGTCCTGCAGGTATCTCTTCAGGCGGTCGGCCAGCGGCACCGCGCGGTCGGCGAGCCACTCTTCCCATTCGGGGTTCCAGCGCCGCACGAAGATTTCCTCGTAGACGCGGTCCACCAGTGCGTCCTTGGTCGGGAAGTAGCGATACAGCAGCGGCTGCGTGATGCCCAGTTCCTTCGCGAGGTCGCGGGTGCTGGCCTCGAAACCGTGGCTCGCATAGAAGGCGATCGCCTTCTGGACGATCTGGTGCTCCCGGTCCTCCGGCGCGAGGCGCCGCCGCGCGGCCGGGGCGGCCTCGTCGGCGGCGGATGCGGTGCTCGTCGTGCGCATGGGCTTGCTGCTTTCGTTGGGTATTTTAATTATCGATTGAACATTAAATTGGCGGGTGGATGGCTCTCTGCATGGGCACGAGGAGTTCCCTGCCGCCCTGCATGTTAGGGGATCGCCCGGCGCTACGGCTTCCAGACACTCCATCCTCGTAGATTCGATACAAAAGGCATCTCTCGCACCACGGCCTTTCTTTCTTCCCATCCATTGCAACCTAGGGAAAACGAGATGTCTCCATCGGATTCTTGCAAACTACTATTTATCAATCGATCATTAAAAGGATGCAAAAGATGCCCATCTCGCGGCTCGGTCACTACTCGGTGCGGACAGCGCAGCTCGCCGCGTCCGTGCAGTTCTATACGCGGGTCCTCGGCCTGCGCGAAGGCTTTCGCCCCGCGTTCGATTTCCCCGGCGCGTGGCTCTACAACGGCGACGACGAGTCCGACTACGGGGTGGTCCACCTCATCGGCATCGACGAACGCAACCTGTCGGGTCTGCGCGACTACCTCGGCGACAAGGCCGCGGCCAGCGGCACCGGCACGCTGGACCACCTCGCGTTCATCGCCACCGGCGTCGCCGAGTTCCGCAAGGGCTTGTCGCGCGAAGGCGTGGCCTTCCGCGAACGCACCGTGCCCGGCCTGCGCCTGCACCAGGTGTTCTTCGAGGATCCCTCGGGGGTCACGATCGAAATGAACTTTCCCGCGCACGAGGTCGCCTAGAGCCCCGGCGCCATCCCTGCTGCCTTCCAGCTTCTGCCTTTCAACAAAACCGGAGACAAACCATGAACCCCACCTTCCAGCGCAACCTTCGCCGTGTCCTGCCGGCGGTCGCCTTCGCCGCCGCGGCCACCGCCGTCTCGGTATCGAATGCAGCCGAGACCTTCCTGCCCGCCTGCTACAAGCCCGCAGCCGGTGTCAGCACCACCGTGAGCTACCCGGCGCGCAAGGGGCCTTACCGCGTGGCGCTGGTCAACGGCCATACCGGCATCCCATGGCGCATGCAGATGATCCAGCAGACCCGCGCCTGGGCCGCGCGCCCCGACGTGGCCAAGGACATCAAGGAGCTGAAGGTGGTCAGCACTGGCGCCGACGTGGCGAGCCAGATCGCCGCCATCGACAACTTCATCCAGGCCGGATACGACGCCATCGCCTTCATCGCAGTGAATCCCAAGGCCTTCGACGCCGTGATCCGCCGAGCGAAGAAGGCGGGCACCGTGCTCGTGTCCTTCGACAACCCGGTCGACAGCCCGGACGTGCTGCGCATCACGCCCGAATGGGTCGAGTTCGAGGGCGACATCAAGACCCAGGCCGTGGTCGACCTGATGCCGGTGAAGAAGGGCAAGCTGCTCGAGGTGCGCGGGCTGCCCGGCAACTCCACCGACCGCGACCGCCATGCGGGCGTGCGCAAGATCCTCGACAAGTACAAGGACATCTCGGTGGTCGAGGTCACCGGCAACTGGGACACCGGCACCGTGCAGAAGGTGGTGGCCGACGCCATCGCGGTCAACGGCAAGTTCGACGCGGTCGTGTGCCAGCATGGCTGCCGCGGCGTCACCAGCGCCATGAAGGCCGCCAACCACCCGCCGGTGCCCGTGGGCGGCGACGCGGAGAACGGCTTCGTCAAGGCGTTGATCGAGCAGAAGATCCCGGGCATCTCGGTGTCGACTTCGCCGGGACAAGGCCCGGTCGCGATGCGCGCAGCCATCGCGCTGCTGCAGGGCCAGACGCTGCCCTCGCTGGTGAACCTGCCCACGCCGAACGTGCTGACGAAGGACATGAAGCCCGACGTCAACTACTTCCCGAACCTGCCCGACAGCTACGAGACGGTGTCGAGCTACGCGAGCTGCGGCATCAGCTTCACGCCCGACGAGATCAACAAGTTCAACCCGGACAACAACTGAGCAGGCCCCGGCCTGCAAAGCCAGGAGATTCCGAGTGAACAACGACTATCTGCAGCTCGTCGGCGTCAGCAAGCGCTACGGAGGCATCGCCGCGCTCAGCGACGTGTCCTTCAGCGCCGCGCGCGGCTCGATCCACGCCATCCTCGGCGAGAACGGCGCGGGCAAGAGCACGCTCATGAAGACGCTGGCCGGCGTGGTGCGGCCCGACGCCGGCGTGGTGCGGCTCGACGGCCGCGAGCTTCGCATGACGGGGCCCGCGCAGGCGCTCGACGAAGGCATCGTCTGCATCTTCCAGGAGCTGTCGCTGGTGCCGCACCTGAGCGTGGCAGCCAACATCTGCCTGGCGAATCCGCCGCGCAACCGGCTGGGCCTGATCGACCGGCACCGCCAGAACGAGATGGCGCGCGAGGCGCTCGCGCGCATCGGCTGCGACCGCCAGATCGACCTGCGCGAGCGCTGCATCGATCTGCCGCTGTCGCAGCGGCAGATCGTGGAGATCGCCAAGGCCGTGGTGCGGCGCCCGCGCGTGCTGATCCTCGACGAGGCCACCTCGGCGCTCACTGCGGAAGACGTGGAGAAGGTCATGCGCCTGCTGCGCACGCTGCGCGAGGAGGGCACCTGCGTGCTCTTCATCTCGCACCGCATGCACGAAGTCGACGCGCTGGCCGATACCTGCTCGGTGTTCCGCAACGGCGAGCACGTGAGCACCTTTCCAGCGGGCTCCAAGCCGCACGAGGAGATCGTGCGGCTCATGATCGGGCGGCCGATCGCACAGGTGTATCCGCCCAAGCCGCAGCCGCCGGCTGCCTCCGTGCGGCCCTACCTCCAGGTGAGTGGCCTGCGCTCGGGCACGCAGCTCAAGGGCGTCGAGCTCGCGGTGCGTCCCGGCGAGATCGTCGGCCTCGGCGGCCTCGATGGGCAGGGGCAGCGCGAGCTGATGCTGGCGCTCGCGGGGCTGCTGCGCGACGTGCGCGGGGACATCCGCATCGGCGAGCAATCCACGCCGCCGAACGGGCCGCGCGGGGGCAAGCGCGAGGCCTACCGCATGGCGCTGATCCCCGAGGACCGCAAGACCGAAGGGCTGGCGCTGGGCCAGTCGGTGCACGACAACCTCGGCGTCTGCGCGCTCGACCGCATCAGCCGCTGGGGCGTGGTCGACCACGCCGCCGAGCGCGCGCTGATCGCCGACCTGGTGAAGACGCTGCAGATCAAGGCGCCCGACACCCGCGTGGCCGTCTCCACGCTGTCGGGCGGCAACCAGCAGAAGGTGGTGCTGGCGAAGTGGCTCGCCACGCAGCCGCGTCTGCTGCTGCTGATGGACCCGACGCGCGGCGTCGACGTCGGCACCAAGCAGGAGATCTACCGTCTGTTCCGCGACCTGGCCGCCAAGGGCCTGGCCATTCTTTTCTATTCGACCGACTGCGACGAGCTCATCGGCCTGTGCGACCGCGTGCTCGTGATGTACGACGGCCAGGTCCGCGCCTCGCTCGCGGGCGCGATGCTCACCGAAGAACAGATCCTCATGAACGCTATGAATCTCGGGCGCAGGGATGCGCCCGCCAACGACAGCCGGGTGCATGCCGCGGCCTGGGAGTGCGCTGCATGAAGTCCGCCTCCATCCACCTGCGCCACCATGCGCGCACGCTGCTCGCGTTCGGTCTGCTGGCCGTGCTGCTGGTCGCCTTCCTGGCCATTCATCCGCGCGGCGCCTCGGCCAGCGTGCTCACCGCCTGGTTCAACCAGGGCGCGGCGCTCGCGCTGGTCGCCATCGGGCAGACGCTGGTAGTGCTCACGAGCGGCATCGACATCTCCATCGGCGCCATCATGGCGCTGTGCAACTGCGTGGCCTCGGTGCTCGTGCAGGGCGATCCCTTGCAGGTCGCGCTGGGCGTCGCAGCGGTCCTGCTGGTGGGCACCCTGTGCGGCGTGGTCAACGGGATGATCGTCGTCTACGCGCGCATCCAGCCCATCGTCGCGACACTGGCCACCGGCACCATCTACACCGGCGTCGCGCTGCTCGTGCGGCCCACGCCGGGCGGGGAGGTCGACGCAGGCCTGAGCGACGCCATGACCGGTACGCTGGGCGATCTTGTGCCCACCTCGCTGGTCGCGCTGGCGCTGGTGGTGCTCCTGGTGTGGGAGCCGCTGCGCCGCTCTCTCACCGGCCGCACGCTGTTCGCGCTGGGTTCGGCCGAGCAGGCCGCCTACATGTCGGGCCTGTCGGTCGACCGGGCCAAGGTCGTGGCCTATGCCACCGCGGGCCTCTTCGCGGCGATGGCGGGGCTCTTCCTCGGCTTCCAGACCGCCAGCGGCGACGCCGCCATCGGCCTGCCGTACACGCTCAACTCGGTGGCCGCGGTGGTGCTCGGCGGCGCGGCACTCAGCGGCGGCGTGGCCAGCGTGCTCGGCACCATCGCCGGCGCCTTCATGTTGCGCACCATCGGCAGCCTGATGTTCTTCACCGGCGTGCCGCCGCTCGCGCAGCCGCTGTTCGAGGGGCTCGTGCTGATCTGCGCCGTCGCGCTCGGCGCCACGCGCCTGCTGCGCATCCGCAACCGCCTGGAGATCTTCCGATGAGCACGCTCGCACCCAGTACCAATCTGCGCTCCCACTTCAAGACCCCCACCGGCGCCGTGCTGCTGGCGCTCGCGGCCCTGCTGCTGCTGGGCGGCACCCTCAACAGCCAGTTCTTCTCTCCGACCTACCTGCTGCTGCAGCTGCAGAGCGGTGCGTTCCTCGGTGTGATCGCCGCAGGTGCGACGCTGGTCATCCTGCTCGGGCACATCGACCTGTCGGTGCCCTGGACGCTGACGGTCGCGGCCACCGTCGGCACGGCCGTGACGCGCGCCGGCGGCGGCGCCTGGGCCGAGCTCGGCCCGCTGGCGGGCATCGCCGCCGGCGCTCTCATCGGGTTGCTGAATGGCGTGGGCGTGGCCTATCTGCGCATTCCGTCGCTGATCTGGACCCTGGCGGTCAACACCATCCTGCTGGGCGCGGTGGCCTTCTATGCCGGCAACACCGTCATATCGAGCGAGCCCTCGCCCGTCATGGCCGCGCTGGGCGCGGGCCGCAGCTTCGGCGTGCTGCCCAACGCGGTGCTGGTGTGGCTGGCGGTGTCGGCCTTCGTGGTGTGGGGGCTGCGGCGCACGTTGATGGGGCGCTACATCTACGCGGTCGGCACGCGCGAGGTGGCTGCCCACATGTCGGGCATCGACACCCGCCGCGTCATCCTCGGCGCCTTCGTGGCCTCGGGCGTCTGCAGCGCCATCGCGGGGCTGCTGCTGGCTGGCTACGCCGGGCAGTCGTACCAGCGCATGGGCGACCCGTTCCTGTTGCCGGGCATCGCGGCCGTGGTGGTCGGGGGCACCAGCATCCTGGGCGGTCGCGGTCGTTACGGCGGCACCGTGGCGGGCGTGCTGCTGATCACGCTGATGAGCAGCATGCTGTCGCTGATGCATGTGCCCGAAGCCGTCAAGCAGATCTGCTACGGGCTCGTCGTTGTCGTCATGGTCGGCCTCTACAGCCGCAGACAGGGCGGCTGAGGCCAGGGCCCCCGCTGCTTTCACATCGAAAGGAATTCCATGTTCGACAAACGCGCACTCATCGTCGGCGTCACCGGCATCGTCGGCAACAACCTCGCACGCCAGCTGCTGGCCGAAGGCGGCTGGGAGGTGCTGGGCATCTCTCGCAAGCCGCCATCGGGCCTGTCGCGCGTGAAGCACGTTGCGCTCGATGTGCTCGATGCCGAGGCTACGCGACGCGCATTGGCCGATGCACGCCCGACCCACGTCTTCTTCTGCACCTGGACGCGCATGTCCAGCGAGGCCGAGAACTGCCGCGTCAACGGCGCGATGGTGCGTCACGTGCTCGATGCCGTGAGCGGCCCCGGTCAGGTCTCGGTGCGGCACGTGGCGCTGGTCACCGGCACCAAGAACTACCTCGGACCGTTCGACATGTATGCGCGCAACCAGCCCGAGACGCCGTTCCGCGAGGACCAGCCGCGCCTTCCGATCGACAACTTCTACTACGTGCAGGAAGACGTGGTGTTCGAGTTCGCCGCGCGCAACGGCTGGTCGTGGAGCGTGCATCGGCCGCACACCATCGTCGGCTACGCCGTGGGCAATGCGATGAACATCGGCGTCACGCTTGCGGTGTATGCCTCGGTCTGCAAGGCGCACGGACGGCCCTTCCTGTTTCCCGGCTCGCCCACACAGCATGCGGGCCTCAGCGACGTGACCGATGCGCGCCTGCTGGCACGGCACCTGGCCTGGGCCGCCACAGCGCCCGCGGCGCGCAACGAGGCCTTCAACGTCGCCAACGGCGATGTGTTCCGCTGGAAGCGGCTGTGGAGCGTGATCGGTGGCTACTTCGGTCTCGAGGCCGCGCCGTATCCGGGCGCACAAGTGCCGCTACTGCAGCAGATGGCCGACATGGCGCCGCTGTGGAGCGGCCTCGTGCAGGCGCATCGCCTGCAGCCGCACGGCATCGACGAGCTGGCATCGGCCTGGCACACCGACCTCGACCTGGGCCGCCCCATGGAGTGCGTCAACGACATGAACAAGAGCCGGCGCCTGGGTTTCCTCGGCTTCCAGGACACCGAGCGGTCGTTCCTCGACCTGTTCGACCAGCTGCGCCACGAACGAATCATCCCCTGAAGAGACAACCAACGGAGAACAACACCATGGACAACAGCTTGAAGGATCGCGTCGCGATCGTCACGGGCGCTGGAGCCGGCATCGGCCTGGCGACCACGCGGCAGTTTCTGGAGGCCGGTGCGCGCGTGGTCGCCGCCGACCTCGACACCTCGGCGCTGCAGGCGCTGGGTGGCGACGGTCTGCACCCCGTGAAGGCCGACATGCGCGACGCCGACGCCGCCGGGCAGCTCACGCGCGAAGCGCTGCAACGCTTCGGCCAGATCGACATCCTCTTCAACAACGCGGGCGTGGCGACCGCGCGCGACGGCTTCCTGAAGATCAGCGATGAGGACTGGCAGGCGACCTTCAACCTGAACCTCATGGGCTACGTGCGCATGAGCCGCGCGGTGCTGCCGCACATGCTCGAGCGCAAGCGCGGGGCGCTGGTGCACTGCGCCTCGGAGACGGGGCGCATCCCGCATCCGCTGCTGCCCGACTACAGCGTGTCGAAGGCAGCGATCCTGATGTTGTCGAAGATCCTCGCGACCGAGTTCACCGGCCAGGGCGTGCGCTCCAACGTGGTGTCGCCCGCGCATGTGCGCACCGCGCTGTGGGACCGCCCCGGCGGCTTCCTCGACTCGCTCGCCGCCAAGTACGGCTCGGGCCGCGAGGAAGCGGTCGATATCTTCCTCAAGACCGCGAACATCCCCTCGGGCCGGTTGGGCCGCCCCGAGGACGTGGCGGCGGCAGTGTTGTTCCTCGCCTCGGCCCAGGCCGATTTCATCACCGGCGTGGAGCTCGCGGTGAACGGCGGCGTGACCAAGTTCGTGTGAGGAGCGCGGGCATGCAACGTTTCGAACAGCGCATCGTGCTCGTGACCGGCGCGGGCTCGGGCATCGGCGCGGCGATCGCACAGCGCCTGGCGCAGGAGGGCGCCGCGGTGGTCGTGGCCGATCGCGACCTGTCGGCCGCTACTGCCGTCGCCGCTTCGCTGGAGGCCAAGGGGCAGGGCGCATTCGCCATCGGGCTCGATGTCACGAGCAGCGACGACATCGCCGCCGCCATCGAGCGCATCCGCGCGCGGCACGGCCGGCTCGACGCGCTTGTGAACAACGCGGGCATCCACCACGGCGGCAGTTTCGAGGAGACCGACATGGCGCACTGGCGCCGGCTCATGGCGGTGAACGTCGAAGGCACCATGGGCCTGTCGCTGGCGGCACTGCCGCTGCTGAAGGCGGCGGGCCGACCGACGGCCATCGTCAATCTCTCCTCGATCTCCGGCCTGGGCGGAGACTTCGGGCAGGCGGCCTACGCCACGAGCAAGGGTGCCGTCACGCACCTCACGCGCAGCATGGCGCTCGACCTCGCGAAGTTCGGCATCCGCGTGAATGCGGTGTGCCCGGGCTCCGTGAGAACGCCGATGTTCGACGCCGCGATCGCGAAGCTCGACCCAGCCAAGATCGAGGAGGCCTTTGCCAGGGCCTACCCGATGGGTCGCATCGCGGAGCCGGCCGAGGTCGCTGCTGCCGTGGCCTTCCTTGCTTCGGACGATGCCTCGTTCGTCAACGGCGTCAACCTGCCGGTGGATGGCGGGCTGACGGCGCACAACGGGGCGCCGCGCTTCGACGGCTGAAGGCGGTCAGCCGCTTCCTCCAAGAAATCTTCCTCCACGACAACAGGACACTTTATGGATCTCGGACTCGAGGGCGCACGCGCGCTCGTCACAGCATCGACAGGCGGCATCGGACGCGAAATTGCCCGCACGCTGGCGCGCGAAGGCGCCATCGTCCACGTCAACGGACGCACCGCGCAGGCGGTCGACGCCGCGCTCGTCGACCTGCGCGAGAGCGCGCCCGGCGCGCGGCTCGAGGGGCTGGTCGCCAACAACGGCGATGCCCGGGGCTGCGGCGAGACCATCGCGCTGCTGCCAGAGATCGACATCCTCGTGAACAACCTCGGCATCTACGAGTCCGTGCCTTTCACGCAGACCACCGACGCTCAGTGGCTCGAGAGCTTCGAGGTGAACGTGATGAGCGGCGTGCGGCTGGGCCGCCACTACATACAGGGCATGCTGCAGCGGGGCAGGGGCCGCATCGTGTTCCTGTCGAGCGAGGCGGCCATCGTGCCCGCGCCGGAGTTGCCGCACTACAGCGCATCGAAGTCGATGCTGCTGTCGGTCTCGCGCACGCTGGCGGAGCTGACCCGGGGGGCGGCCGTGACGGTCAACGCCGTCGTGCCCGGATCTACCCGCACCGAGGGCGTCCGGGCTTTCGTGCAGGAGCTGTTCCCGGAACTGCCCTACGAGGAAGCCGAGCGACGCTTCGTCGCGGAGAACCGCGGCACATCGATCATCGCGCGGCTCATCGATCCGGTGGAAGTAGCCGATCTCGTGGCCTTCGTGTGCAGCCGGCGCGCGAGCGCCATCAACGGCGCGGCGCTGCGCGTGGACGGCGGCATCGTCCGTTCCATCTACTGATGAGCGACGCACCTTCCTATCGGGCGCTGCCGCACGTGCCCTTCGCCGACCTGCTCGACTTCAGCGGCAAGACCGCCGTGGTGACGGGCGGCGGCGAAGGCATCGGCCTGGCCATCGCCCGGCGTTTCGCGGAGGCCGGCTCGCGCGTGGTCGTCGGCGATCTTCATCCAGGTCGCTGCGGCGAACTCGCGGCTGAAGGCTTCGACGTGCGCCATGTCCCCACCGACGTGACCGAACACGACCAGATCGAGGGCCTGCTCGATGCGGCGGTCGCCATGCACGGGCGCATCGACGTCTTCGTGAACAACGCGGGCATCTATCCGCTGCGCGCGGTGGAGGAGATCGATGCCGCCTTCTGGGACCACATGTTCGCGGTGAACTGCAAGGCGATGTTCTTCGGCGCGCAGGCGGCGAGCCGGCGCATGAAGGCGCACGGGCAGGGCGGGGCGATCGTCAACCTGTCGTCGATCTGCGGCCACAAGCCCATGCCCAACCACTGCGCCTACGATGCATCGAAGGGCGCCGTGCTGGCGATGACGCGCAACCTCGCGCTCGCCCTGGCGCCGCACGGCATCCGCGTGAACTCGGTGTCGCCGGGGCTGACCGCCACGCCGGGAAACCTCAAGCCGGAGCTGTTCCGCCAACTGCAGGACAGCGGCGTGCTCGACAACATCCCGCTGCGCCGGCAGGCCGAGCCTTTCGAGATCGCGAGCACGGTGCTGTTCCTGGCTTCGCCAATGGCGAGCTACGTGACGGGCACCGACTTGATGGTCGACGGTGGATGGTTCCTGCACGGCATCTGAGCCGAGCCACGCATTTCTTCTCTTCCTGCAACTCACTCACTTTTCGTCAACGACACATGAAAACCAAAGCCGCCGTCGCCTGGAAATCCGGAGCCCCGCTCACCATCGAAACCGTCGACCTCGAAGGCCCGAAGTTCGGCGAAGTGCTCGTCGAGATCAAGGCCACCGGCATCTGCCATACCGACTACTACACCCTCTCGGGCGCCGACCCCGAGGGCATCTTCCCCGCCATCCTGGGCCACGAAGGCGCGGGCATCGTGGTCGACGTCGGCCCTGGCGTCACCACA
>NZ_RXOE01000011.1 GCF_003965815.1 Variovorax gossypii
AGCCTTCGATTATGCACCGTTTTTTCAAACCGCGTCAACTTTCGAAGACTTTTTCTTCACCCCATCCAACCACCTCCGAAGAGACCGGCTGGACCTGAACACCAAGAGGTATTCAGCAGCGAAGCCCACGAGTATATGACAGATTTCGGCCTTCGCAAGACCTCCCGCAAAGAAACTTGAAACGGGCCTCTCCCAAGGGCCTGTTCCCCCAGAGGCTGTCCTATCTCTATATAGAGGCCGCAGGCGGCCTGACATCGCCTCCTCCGATAATCCGCGCCACATGGCACTCATCACACTCCTCGACGCGCAGCTCGCGTTCGGTCACGTTCCGCTGCTGGATCATGCGGACTTCTCTCTTCTCGAATCGGAACGCATCGGCCTGATCGGCCGCAACGGCGCCGGCAAGTCTTCCCTGCTCAAGATACTTGGCGGCTTGGAGAAGACCGACGACGGCACCCTGCAGCTGCAGCAGAACCTCCGCGTCGCCTATGTCGCCCAGGAGCCCTCGCTGGATATGGATGCGGATGTCTTCACCGCCGCCAGCCAGGGCCTCGCCCCCGTCATTGCCCTGCGCGACCTCTATCTATCTGGTGCCGAGGGCCTCGACCTCGACGCCCTCCAGTCCCAGATCGAAGCCTTCGACGCCTGGAACTGGGAGCAGCGCGTGGAGGAAACGCTGCACCGCCTCCACCTCGATCGCGACGCCCGCGTCGGCTCGCTCTCCGGCGGCACCCGCAAGCGCGTGGCCCTGGCGCAAGCCCTGGTGGCCGCCCCTGACGTCCTCCTGCTCGACGAGCCCACCAACCACCTGGACCTCGACTCCATCGAATGGCTCGAGCAGCTTCTGATCGACTTCAAGGGCAGCGTCGTCACTGTCACCCATGACCGAAGCTTCCTGAACCGCGTCGCCACCCGCATCGTCGAGCTCGACCGGGGCAAGCTGGGTTCCTACCCCGGCAACTTCGAGCAGTACCTCGCCCAAAAGGAAGAGCAGCTCGCCCAGGAGGCGGTCATCAACGCCAAGGCCGACAAGCTCCTGGCCCAGGAGGAGATCTGGATCCGCAAGGGCGTGGAAGCCCGCCGCACCCGCAGCCAGAGCCGCATCACCCGCCTGCAGGAACTGCGCGCCAGCCACGCAGCCCGCCGGAACGTGCAAGGCAGCGTCAACATGGACGTGGCTTCCGGCCAGGCCAGCGGCAAGATCGTGGCCGAGCTCACCGACGCCACCAAGTCCTTCGGCGAGAAGACCGTGATCCGCAAGTTCAGCGGCACCATCCTGCGCGGCGACAAGGTCGGCCTGCTCGGCCCCAACGGCGCGGGCAAGACCACCCTGCTGAAGCTGATCCTCGGCGAGCTCGAACCCGACAGCGGCAAGATCCGCCGCGGCACCAACCTGCAGGTGGCGTACTTCGACCAGATGCGCGACAAGCTCGATCTCGACGCCACGCTGGAAGACTTCATCAGCCCCGGCAGCGAGTGGATCGAGATCGGCACCCAGAAGAAGCACGTCAAGAGCTACCTCTCCGACTTCCTCTTCTCCCCCGCGCGCGCCAACTCCCCCGTTCGCTCGCTCAGCGGCGGCGAGCGCAACCGCCTGCTGCTGGCCCGCCTGTTCGCCCGTCCGGCCAACGTGCTGGTGCTCGACGAGCC
The DNA here is from genome assembly GCF_003965815.1 of Variovorax gossypii. GTDB lineage: Bacteria > Pseudomonadota > Gammaproteobacteria > Burkholderiales > Burkholderiaceae_C > Variovorax > Variovorax gossypii. The sequence continues at coordinate 1,651 of NZ_RXOE01000011.1, forward strand.
GACCAACGACCTCGACATCGACACCCTCGAGCTGCTCGAGAACCTGCTGCAGGACTACGACGGCACCGTGTTCCTCGTGAGCCACGACCGCACCTTCCTCGACAACGTGGTCACCAGCACCATCGCCTATGAGGGCGACGGCCGCTGGCGCGAGTACGAGGGCAGCGTGCAGGACTGGCTGACCCAGTCGAAGCGCGCCCGCGAGATCGCCGAGCAGCGCCTCGCCGCGACTGCGGCAGCAGCTCCGGCCGCGGCTCCCGCGCCCACCCCTGCAGCGGAGGCTCCCGCCTCCAAGACGGCACCGGGCGCCCGCAAGAAGCTCTCTTACAAGGAGCAGCGCGAACTGGACACTCTCCCCGCCCAGATCGCGGCCCTCGAGACCGAGCAGCAGCGCATCACCGAGATGCTCGAGCTGGACGGCGGCGCCATCTACGCCACCGACTCCTCGCGCGCAGCCGAACTGGCGGAGCGCCACGCCAAGATCGACGACGAGCTCCTGGCCGCCATGGAGCGCCAGGAAGAACTCTCCGCCGGGCGCTGACACCCGGGCGCGCCTGCCGTCCGACGCGCGGCGGGCGCCGACTAGGCTATATATGCGGCACCTCCCTCCAAGCCCCGGGAAAGCCGCATGCCTTCATCCTTCCAGACGTTCTTCCGCCGATCGGCGGCACTGCTGGCGCTGCTGATCCTCGCCGCCTGCGCGCAGCTGCCGCAGAACGTCGACCGCCCCGTCTCGACCGCCATCGCCTCGCCGGCCACCGGCACCGCGCTGGCCGATCTGGTCCAGCAGCGCCGGCAGGCCGAAAAGGCCCGCTACGAGTCCGGCTTCCTGCTGCTGGGCGGTCCGCAGGCGGCCTACGGCAGCCGCCTCGCGCTGATCGAAGGCGCCCAGAAGACGCTCGACCTCCAGTACTACGCCATCCACGCCGACGCCAGCACCGGCCGCCTGGTGCGCGGCCTGCGCGCGGCCGCCGAGCGCGGCGTGCGGGTGCGCGTGCTGCTCGACGACTTCCACACCACCGGTCGCGACGCGCTGGTGCTGGGCCTGGCCTTCATTCCCAACATCGAGATGCGCCTGTTCAATCCGCTAGCGGGTTCGCGCGATTCCACCTTCAGCCGCCTGCTCAACTCGATAGACGACGCCTCGCGCATCCAGCAGCGCATGCACAACAAGCTGTTCCTGGCCGACAACGTGCTGGGCGTGACGGGCGGGCGCAACCTCGGCGACGCCTACTTCGGCAATGCGGCCAACGGCAACTTCGTCGATGTCGACGTGCTGGCGGCCGGCCCCATCGTGCAGGACCTGTCACGCAGCTTCGACAGCTACTGGAACAACGAGCGCGCCTATCCGGTGCAGTCGCTGGTCACGCGCGAGGAATTCCAGGCCATGCGCGACCGCGCGAGAAAGGCCGACCAGGAACTGGCCGAGGAGTCGGCCCGCCAGCAGGAAGGAGGCGCCGGAGCCCCCACGGCCGCCCAGCGCGCCCGCGCCTGGGACGAGAAGCCGCTCGACCTGCGCACCGCCACCTTCGTCTGGGCGCCGGCCGTGATGCTGGCCGACAAGCCCGGCAAGATTCCCGCCGACTCCGATCCCGGCAACCGGAAAGCGCCCGGCCTCGTGGTCAGCCGGCCCGACGACAAGGCCGGCAGCTCGCGCGGCGCGGCCTCGCTGGAAGCGGCCTCAGACCTGGCTGCCGGCGGCGACACCGTGGTCGAGGGGCTGCTGCAGCTCATCGGCCAGGCACGAACCGATCTGGTCATCATCTCGCCCTACTTCGTGCCCGGAAAGGACATGCTGCAGGCCTTCTCCACCGCCCGGGCCCGCAACGTGCGCATCCGCGTGCTGACCAACTCGCTGGCCTCGAACGACGCGCCGGTGGCCCATGTCGGCTATGCGCGCCACCGCGAGGAGCTGCTCAAGATGGGCATCGAGCTCTACGAGCTGCGCAGCGAGCAGGCGAGCTTCGGCAACGTCTTCGGCTCCTCGGGCGGCAGCAGCGGAAGCGCGGGCGTGTCGGGCGAATCGCGCGCGATGCTGCACTCCAAGGTGCTGGTGATGGACGGCCGACTGCTGGTGGTGGGCTCGATGAACCTCGACCTGCGCTCGCAGCTGCAGAACACCGAGATCGCGCTGCTGATCCGCAGCAACGAGCTTTCGCGCGCCGCCTCGGAGCAGATCGAGCGCGGCATGCGCGAGCGCTCGTGGCACGTCGAGCTGGTCGACGGCTCGCTGCTGTGGCGCGCGCCCGAGGGCAGTGGCCTGAAGGACAGCACCACCGAGCCCGACGCCAGCGCCACGCTGCGGCTGCTGCTCAAGCTCTTCGGACCGCTGGCGCCCGACCAGCTGCTCTGAAACCCTGAAGCTGCCGCTCAGTGCTTGTGCTGGTGCGCCGCCCCGGCCGCATCGGCACCTTCGGGCGTACCCACGGGCAGCGTCACGTCGAGCGAGGTCTTCACGCCCTTGGCGTCCTCGAACTTCAGCGTCATCGGCACGGTCGCGCCCTTCGCCAGCGCGCCCTTCAGGTCCATCATCATCACGTGGTAGCCGCCGGGCTTGAGCTCGACGGTCTGGCCCGCGGGCAGGTCGAGGCCGCCCGTGAGCTCGCGCATCTTCATGGTGTCGCCTTCCATCTTCATCTCGTGCACTTCGGCGACACCGGCGGCCGGCGTGGAGATGCTCACCAGCTTCGCGCCGGTGGGCGAAGTCAGCTTCATGAAGGCGCCCGTGCCGCTCTGGCCCGGCACCGACTGGCGCACCCAGCCGTCGCGCACGTCGACGGTAGCCACGCCTTGGGCCACCACGTTGAGCTTCGCGGCCGGGCTCTTCAGGCCGGCGGTCGAGTTGCCTGAAGCCGGCACCTCGGCCCAGTCGGCCGCGCCCACGTCGCAGGTCTGCAGCACCTTGAACCACAGCGTGCCGGGCGTCGCGGGCACCTTGCCGCGCAGCACGAATTCGGCGCGCTCGCTGCCGGGCAGCGCGTTCTCGGGCTTCTCGGCGGTCCAGCGGACCTCGCCGTCGCCGTCCTTCGCGCTCTTCTGCACGTCGAGCTTCCACCCCTTGCGCGCCTGCGCGTCGCTCAGGATGAAGCCCTTGGGCAGGCGCACCGCCAGGCCGGTCGTGGCCTTGGCGCCTTCACAGGCGTGGCCGACGCGGAAGGCGGCGTCGTAGTCGCTGCCGACGGTGACGCCGCCCGGCCGCAGGGTGACGTGCGCCACCGCGGCGCCCATGCCGGCCAGCATGGCGCAGGCAGCAGCGGTGGTCCTGAGAGCGGCCATCGAAGTCGTTTTCATCATGTCGTGTGGTCCTTGCAGTTGGAGTGGAAGAGTCAGAGGTCGAACTTGAGTTCGGCCACGTAGGTGCGCTGCGGGTACGGGTGGAAGGCCCAGTACTTGTTGTTGTTCAGGTTGTCGATGCCGAAAGAGGCGCTCCACTGCCGGTCGATCCGGTAGCGGATGCGCGCGTCGACCACGAAGAACTTCGAGAAGCCCATGTAGGCGAAGCCGTTGGGGTCGCTGTTGTCGAGCGTGCCGTACTGCCTGCCGCTGTAACGCGCGCCGACGGTGTAGCTCCAGCGGTCGTCCGGCCGGTAAGTGGCGAGCAGCGTGGCGCGCACCCTCGGCACGCGCGGCTGGTCGTGGCCGACGCTGGCCGGAAAGCCGCTGTTGGCCGTGATCTTCGACCGCGTCAGCGTGAGGCTGCCGCTCAGGTCCAGCCCGCGCACGCCCACGTCGACCGCGTTCAGCGCCACCTCGAGCCCGCGCGTGCGGATGGCGTCTACGTTCTGCACCGTGCTCACGAGGTTGTTGAGGGCCTGCGTGTAGAGCGCGTCCTTCGTGTTCTCGAAGAACAGCGTGGTGCGCAGCACGCCGTCGAGCCCCCAGCCCTTGAGGTCGCGTTCCGCGGTGAGCTCGGTGGTCCACGAGCGCTCGGGGCGCAGGTTGGGGTTGGTGTTGACGATGCGGTTGCCGTCGATCGAGCCCTGGTAGAGCTCTGTCACCGTCGGCATGCGCACTGCCCGACCGGTCGAGGCCTTGAGCAGCCAGTCGGAGGTGGCCTGCCACGCGACGGCGGCCTTGGGTGAGTCGTAGCTGTTCTTGCGCGGCGAGAAGTCCAGCAGCGTGCTCGCGTTGCCGAGCTGGCCGCCGTAGGCCTCCCAGCGTTCGTGGCGCAGGCCCAGCGTGGTCTTCCAGTCCTTGGCGAAGCGCCAGGTGTCCTGCACGTAGAGCGATTGCAGCCGGGTGTTGCCGTTGAAGGCCGAGAACGGCGTGACGGGCGAGCCGTCGATCCAGTCGAGCGTGTTGCCGACGCTGGTGCGCAGGCGCGCCGTGTCCTGCTGGAAGCCGAAGTCGACCACGTGCGCGCCCACGCCTTCCGCCGAGCCGGTGGGCCGCCAGGTGCCGGCGGCCTTGAAGGTGTTCCAGCCGGTGCCGCCCATGTCGGTGGTGCGGCCCGGGCCGCCGCTGAAGGCGCCCGGCAGCGGCGTGGTGGGCGTGCGCGAGGTGTCGCGCGAATAGTCGTACAGGCTGGCCGCCACCTCCCAGTCGAACACGCCGCCGGTATGGCTCTTCACCGAGAGGCCGTGCATGTAGTGGGTGAGCGCGGTCTCGGTCGGCGCGAGCGCGGCGCTGGGGGAGTCGAGGTTGTAGGTGCGCCCGCCGATGTTCACCCGCCCGCCGTACACCGGCCGGCCGAGGGCGTCGCGCAGCCAGGTCTCGACACCACCGTGCGTGGTGTTGTTCCAGGCGCCCAGCGTGTAGGTGGCGCGCACGGTGGGCGAGAAGTCGTAGGCCACCTTGAGCTTGGCCTGCTCCTGCGTGGTGTCGTAGATGGTGGAGCCGCCCACCAGCCACCAGGGCTGGTTCGACGGGTTCAGCCCGCCCACCGCACCGGTGACGGGCGTGCCGGCGCTGCCCACGGTGCCGGCGCTGACGAGCCGGTTGCCGAACACCAGCGCCTGGCCCTTGCTGTGCGTGCGCGAGGCGCTGAGCCACCACGACCAGTCGCCGCTGCGGCTGCCCAGCGACAGGTCGAGCTGCTGCCCGGCCGGCGACGAGTGGCTGTTGTACAGGTCGAAGTTCGACACGAAGCCGCTGAGTTTGACGTGCGCCTCCAGCTTCGTGGGCATGCGCGTGACGTAGTCGACCACCGCGCCCACCGAGTTGCCGGGGTACGCCGCCGAGAACGGCCCGTAGAGCACGTCGACGCGCTCGATCTCCTCGGGCGACACCATGCCCCAGCGCGGCGCGTAGGTGGCGCCGTTGCCCAGCGGGTTCGACAGCATGATGCCGTCGGCGAACACCATCGAGCGCGCGCTGTTGCCGGTGCCCGAGGCGCGCGTGGCGAGCACGGCATGGTTGAAGTCGCCGATGTAGCGCTTGCGCACGACCAGGCTCGGCAGATACTTCAGCGCGTCCTCGCTGTCGGTGGCGTTGACGGTCTCGACGATCTGGTCGTGCGTCACGCCTTCGATGGTGGTCGGGATCTGGGCCGGCAGCGAGGTCGGCCGGCCGCCCGTCACCGTGACGGTGCCGAGCGTGCGGCCGCCGCCGGCGCCCTCGGGCGCGTCAGCGGACGGCTGCTGCTGCGCCAGCGCGGGCGCGGCGAGCGGGAATGCCATGGCGATCGCCAGGGCGCGGGAATGCTTTTTCAAGAGGGACCTTCTCCGTGAAACTTCAAGCCGGACAGGCCGTGCACGCGCATCGGGCGCGCGTGCACAGCTACGGTTTCGAGAGCGTCAGGAGAAAGTCGGGGGCCCGCGCGCCGGCAAAGGCGCCGCGGTGGCCGCGGCCAGGCGCGCGGCGGGGATGGGCTGGACCACGCGGCCCAGCGGCAGGGGAAGATCGAAAACGGGAGCCGCCGCGACCGGCGGCGGCGCGCCGGTGAGCACGCACAGCGGGCAGTCCATGTGCGAGGCGCCCATTTCGCGCGCCCCGTCATCGGTATGGACCACCACCTTGATGGAGCCGGCTCCGGAGCACACCAGCTCCACGGCCTGCGGGTTGACCAGCGGAGAGGCCACCGCCACGCCCAGCGACATCACGAACCACAGCAGCACCCACCGGCCGGCGAGGGCGATGGAGCGGGTGGATCGGTGCAGCGCGTGCATGGCGGCCGCGATTATCTGCGCACTTTGCCCTTGGCGGCAGGGGCCGCGGCCTTGGAGGCCGTCGTCTTGGTGGCTGCCTTGGCCGGTGCCCGGGCCCCGCCCCTGGCCGCGGCGGGCGCCGCCTTGGCCGGCTTTCCACCCCTTGCAGCCGCTGCAGGCGCAGCCTTCCCGCGCTGGCCCTTGACCGCCTTGCCGCCGCGCACTGCCCTGGGCGCCGGCGAAGGCGCCGCGAGCGCGGGCATCGGCTGCGCCGTCTGCTCCTGCGCGTTGGTGAGCACCGGCGTCACGGTGAAGCCGCGCGCCGCCATCAGCGTGGGCAGCCCCTGCGGGCCGATCATGTGCAGCGCGCCGACCGCGGCGAACACGCCCTTGCCGCCGGCGTGCAGGCGCTCGATGCCGTCGGCAAGGTTCGGGTTGCGGTCGTCGAGCAGGCGCTTGAGCAGCCGCTGCTCGGCGGGCGTGTTGAGGCAGTCGCACCATTCGGGATAGCGCGCGAGCCGGGCAGCGTCGCTGCGCGCCCAGACGTCGGCCAGTTCCTTGAGCTGGCCGCGCAGCTTGCCGGACTCCAGCTCGTCGAGCGCCGCGTCGACCTGCTCGGCCTCTTCGGACTCGGAGCCGCCGGTCAGCACCTTGAGCTGGTCGGCCGCATTCTCGAGAGCGACGATCGGCTTGTTGTTGTTGCGGGCGGCGACCGCCAGGGTTTCGTCTACGCCGAATTCCGGGTACAGCCCGTCGGGGCGCCCCACCAGCCCGGCCAGCGCCGTGACCTGCAGGATCGGCTGCAGCTTCGACAGCGAACCCGGCGGCACGCAGGCCTCGGTGTTCTGGCGCTCCAGCCGGCGGGCGCGCTCGCCGCTGAGCATGCGCGCCAGCAGTTCGGGATCGGCCGGCCGGCCCATGGCGCGGGCGGTGGACTCGTCGCGCATGTCGAGTTCGAGCGCGACGGTGTCGCTCTGCATCAGCGCCTTCTGGATGGTGGGGCCGGGCCGCACCCAGTCGCCCCGGCCGATGTGGATGGTGCCGTAGAGCCACGAGGTGCGCCCGTCGCGCTCGATGCGCCAGAGCACCCCGCGGTCGATGCCGTTGCGCAGGCCGGCGCCGGGCTTCTCGAGGCTCGCGATGGCCGATGGCGGGCAGGTCGCGGCATGGGCCGCGGCGAGGGTGAACATGCAGCACGCGCCGGCCAGGAGCCGCAGCGGCACGCGCCGGAGTTCCGGCGCGGAAGGAGAAGGAAAAAGGGCGTCGCGCATCCGAGCGACGAAGGTCCGGAGTATCCGCAAGGCTTGCTCCATGATGAAAGAAAGTCCGGCATTCTCACAGCACCGCTGCCCATAATCCGAAACCATGCAGAGCATCTTCCACCTTGCCTTCAATGTCCGCGACCTCGACGGCGCCCGCCGCTTCTACGGCGGCGTACTCGGTTGCGCCGAAGGCCGCAGCACCGACACCTGGGTTGACTTCGATTTCTTCGGCCACCAGATTTCTCTTCATTTGGGCGAGCCCTTCGCCACCGCCCCCACCGGCCGCGTCGGCGACGTGATGGTGCCTATGCCGCACTTCGGCCTCGCGCTCGCGCTGCCCGACTGGCAGGCCATGGCGAAGCGGCTCGAGGCCGCCGGCACCGAGTTCGTGCTGAAGCCGCAGGTGCGGTTCGAGGGGCAGCCGGGCGAGCAATGGACGATGTTCTTCCTCGATCCGTTCGGCAATCCGATCGAGGTCAAGGGCTTCCGTTCGCTGGACACCCTCTACGACAAGTAGGCAGCCAATGATCCCGCGCCCGGCCGCCGTCATCGGTCTCCTCGCGCTGCTGTGCGCCACGCTCGCGCATGCCCAGCTCGACTGCGAGATCAACGGCCGCAGCGTGAACCCCGACGACGGCAGCAGCACCGCGGGCAAGACCGGCCTGCTGCGCTGCAAGGACCGCACGAGCGGCGAGCTGCAGCGCGAGTCGCAGATACAGAACGGCGTGTCGATGGGCCTAGTGCGCATCTACGAGAAGGGCAAGCTCGCCAAGGAGCACAGCCTCAACGCCAAGGGCAACCTGCAGGGCCGCGCGCGCGAGTTCTCGCCCACCGGCCGCGTACTGCGCGACGCCACCTACGACGACGGCCAGGAGCGCGGCCTGGTGCGCAGCTTCTACCCCGACGGCAAGCTGCGCCGAGCGATCTTCTATCCCAACTCGGACACCGGCGGCGGCAACGAGCGCGCGTCGGTCGAGTTCACCGAGCACGGCCAGCTCTCGGCCCTGCGCTGCGCCGACGCGCCCACGCTGGCGCCGGTGGTCGACGACGCCAAGCTCTGCGGCTTCTCGGGCACGGGCCCGTCGCAGGTCGACCTGTTCGATGCCCGCGGCACCTTGCGCTCGCGGCTCGCGTACGTGTCGGGCAAGCGGGTGCGCGCGCAGAGCTTCTACGACAACGGCAAGACCTCGTCGCTCGACGAGACGGTGGGCAACCAGCGCACCGAGCAGAGCTTCTCGTCAGAGGGCGTCAAGCGCCGCGAGACGGCGTTCCTGCTGGTGGAGCGCGCCAGCATCCGCGTGCGCGAGCAGGCCTTCTCCGAGAAAGGCACGCTGGTGCGCGACCAGCGCTGGAACAGCGCGGGCGAGCCGATCGTCGACGACAGCTACTACCTCAACGGCCAGCCGCGCAGCAAGTCGGCCTACAGCGGCAGCGGCGACGCGCGCGCGGTAGAGATCACCGAGTTCTACGACAGCGGCCAGCGCGCCGCGCAGGGCCGCTACGAGCTCCAGGGCCGCAACCGGCAGATTCCGGTCGGCACCCACCAGCGCTTCAGCGAAAAAGGCACGCTGCTGGCCGAGTCGAACTTCGACGCCAAGGGCCGCGTGACGCGCGAGCGCGCCTGGGACGAGAACGGCGAGCTGCAGCGCGACGACGAAGTCTTCGAGGACGGCTCGCGCAAGGCGTACACAAGATAACGCCCCCAGGCTCCGCGCACTTCGTGTCGCTGCGCCACCCCCCTACCGGGGGCGACACCTGCGGCCCGGCGAAGCCGGTTCCGCGGTGTCCCGCGAAAAGAGCTGCTCCTGGCGAGCTCAGTCCAGCTTGATCCCCGCCTGCTTGATGATCGGACCCCAGCGCTTCGACTCGGCGCGCGACAGCGCCGCGAACTGCGCCGGCGTGCCGGGCATCGCTTCCATGCCGAAGTCGTCGAAGCGCTTCTGCACCGCGGGCGTGCTGAAGGCCTTGTTCAGGTCGCCGTTGAGCTTGTTCACCACGGCCGCCGGCAGGCCGGCCGGGCCGAGGATGCCCTGGAAGGCGAACACCTCCGTATTGGGCACGCCCACCTCGGCCAGCGTCGGCACGTTGGGCAGCGGCTTGCTGCGCGCGCCCGAGCCGATGGCCAGCACGCGCACCTTGTTGCTCTGCATGATCGGCAGGCCCGAGGCCAGGTCGAGGAACATGCAGGGCACCTGCCCGCCCATCACGTCGGCCATGGCCGGCGCGGCGCCGCGGTACGGAATGTGGGTGATGAAGGTGCCGGTGCGCACCTTGAACATTTCCATGGCCAGGTGGTGCGGGGAGCCGTTGCCGGGCGAGGCGTAGTTGACCTTGCCGGGGTTGGCCTTCACGTAGGCCAGGAAGTCCTTGAAGTTCTTCGCCGGGAAGTCGGGGTGCACGACCAGTGCCAGCGGAAACTTGCCGATGGCGCCGATGTAGGTGAAGTCTTTCTCGGGGCTGAAGGGCAGCTTGCTGAAGAGATGCTCGTTGAAGGCCAGCACCGCATTGTCGGCCGACAGGATGGTGTAGCCGTCGGGCTTGCTCTTGGCGACGATGTCGGCGCCGATGTTGGTCGATGCGCCGGGGCGGTTGTCGACCACGATCTGCTGGCCCAGCGTCTGGCGCATGGCCTCGGCCAGCACGCGTGCGATCACGTCGGTGCCGCCGCCCGCCGGATAGGGCACGACCCACTTGATGAGCTGTGCGGGGTACTCCTGCGCGCGGGCGAAGGGCGATGCGGCCATTGCGGCGCCGGAGGCGAGCGTGGCGAGAAGGGTGCGGCGATCCATGGAAGCGGTCTCCAATCAGCTAGTTGTATGTAGTTCCGGAAATCAGGAAGCGGACAGCGATGGTACGGGCAGCGCGCGCAGGGCGTCGGCCAGCGCGGCGCGGCAGCGCGCCTCGTCGCCGACCTGCTCGAACAGCAGCAGCGCGAGCCGCGCGAGGAACAGCGATTCGCGCTCGGCGCCGGCTTCGGAGATGGCGCGCGCGCACTCGGCATACAGCCGGTCGCGGGCATCGGGTTGAAGTTGGGATGCGGTAGTCATGCGGAAAGCTCCCGGGCCGCTCGGGCCAGTGCGGGTTGCAGGGCGCCCGGCGGCAGGCGGTGCCAGCGCGCGGCCACGTGGCCGTCGGGGCGCAGCAGGTAGACCGCGCCGTCCCGCGCGCCGAGCGCCTCGAAGACTTCGGGCGCGGCGTGCGCATCGGCGCCGTCGGTGCCCGGGCTGGCGATACTGCGCAACACGAAGGGCAGCGCGCCCTTCCGTGCCCGCTCGATGTCCGCGGCCGGCAGCGCGACGAGGTCGGGCCGCAGCACCAGCAGCGTGAAGGTGGGCGCGATCCAGTCGGTGAGGTGACCGCGTTCGAGCTGCTGCTCGGGCATCGCCTCGCCCGGCAGCGGGCCTGCGGGCAGCGCGTCGCCATCGCTCGACAGCGGCGAGGCGGCATAGCGCACCGCCTGCGTCTGGCGCGGGTTGATGAGCTGCGCGATGCCGCGATGCGCCTCCGACAACGACAGCGCCGCCTCGCGCAGCAGGTCGAAGCCGCGCGACGGCGGCGACATGAACTCGGTGCTGCGCATGGCGTTCTCGGCGTTCACGTGGAAGGCCTCGATGCGCTCCTGCGAGTACGAGTCGAGCAGCGCCGCGTCCGACAGGCCCTTGGCCACGAAGGCCAGCTTCCACGCGAGGTTGTCCGCGTCGTCGAAGCCCGAGTTGAGCCCGCGCACGCCGAAGATCGGCATCGCATGCGCCGCGTTGCCCGCGAAGACGACGCGGCCGCGGCGGTAGCTCTCGAGCGTCATCGCACCGGCACGATAGACCGAGGTCCACACCGTCTTCCACGGCAGGTGGCCTTCGCCGATGGCGTCGAGATGGCGCTGCACGAATTCGGCAACCGCCGCCGGCTGCAGCGCCTCCTCGGTGCTCTGGCCGGGGCGCAGCTGGTAGTCGATGCGCCAGATGTCATCGGGCTGGCGGTGCATGAGCACGGTCGAGCCGGGGTTCCACGGCGGATCGAACCAGGCTCGGCGCTCGGTCGGGTGGCCGCTCTTCAGCTCGATGTCGATGATCACGTAGCGGCCTTCGTAGCCCGTGCCTTCCAGCGCGAGCCCCATCGTCTTGCGCACGAAGCTCTGGCCGCCGTCGCAGGCCGCGAGCCACTGGCCGCGCAGCCGGTAGGCGCCTTCGGCATTGCGCACATCGAGCGTCACGCCTTCGTCGTCCTGCGAGAGGCCGGTGAGCTCGGTGCCCCAGCGGATGTCGACGAGCCCCGGCGTGCGCTCGTTGCGGCGCAGGATTTCCTCCAGCAGGTAGTGCTCGGCGTAGTACTGCTCGAGATTGATCATCGGCGGCAGCTTCTGCCGCTCGTCGTTCGGCATCTCGAAACGGAACACCTCGGCCGTCTTGTAGAAGCTGCGCCCGCCGGTCCATGGCAGGCCCTTGTCCATGAAGGCACGCAGCACGCCGAGCCGCTCCATGATCTCCAGGCTGCGGCGCGAGATGCAGGCCGCGCGGCTGCCAACGCACACAGTGTCGTCGGCCTCGAGGATCACGCTGCGCACGCCGTGGTTCGCGAGCCCCAGCGCGAGCGCCATGCCGACCGGGCCGCCGCCCGCGATCACCACCGGATGGCTGCCGGCTTCGACGCCGCCGGGTTCGAGCGCGGGCGTCCTGGGTTCGTAGCGCGTGTAGTGGAAGGCGCCGACGGAGGGCGGCAGTTCGGTGGCGCTGGCCGGCGGTGGCACGGGGCCGCTGGCGGCATCGCCGGGAGAGGCAGCGGGGGAGTTCGTCATCCGGCGGGATTGTCCCGATGCGCGCGGGGCGGCAATGTCATAACTTCGTACGAGGTAGTTACCCGAATCCCCGCTCTCCAATTCCCCGTTTTCCACGCATGAGACGCTGGCGCATCCACCCCGCCGAAGACACGACGCTGGCCGCGGCCGTGGTCGGCGACGTGCTCTCCGGCGTGGGCACGCCGCTCCTGGCGACCAGCTATCTCAAGGCCATGCAGCGCGTGATGCCGGTGACCTTCTGCACCGTGTTCGTGGTCGACGCCGCGGGGCGCATCGAGCTCGTGTCGGCCGCCAGCAGCTACGGCAGCACGGCCGAGCGCACATCGGAGCGCTACGTGGCGCAGCGCTTCGACCTGCTCGACCCGAACATGGCCTGGCTCGCGGCGCGCAAGCTGCCGAAGCGCGCGCAGCTATGGATGGGCCACCAGCGCGCCGACGAGGTGGCCGACCCGGTGTACCGCGCCGCCTGCTATGGCGACGTGGGCATCCGCGAGCGCGCATCGGTGCTGTTGCTGCAGCCCACGGGGCAGCGCGTGGCGGTGAGCTTCTACCGCAGCCTCGCGCAGCCGGAGTTCGGCGCGGCGGACTTCGCGCTCATCGAGGCGCACGCCACGCTGCTGGCCGACGCCACCGCCGCCCACGGCCGAAGCGCCGTGGCTGCGCGGAAGGCGGTGGAACCCGCCCTCGCATCGCGGCTGCTGAAGCTGAGCCTGCGCGAACGCGAGGTCATCGGCCACCTGATGGCCGGCCGCACGGCCAAGGAGGCCGCGCGCGAGATCGGCGTGGAGCTGACGACGGTGCGTACCCACCAGTACCGCGCGTTCCGGCGGCTGGGGATACGGTCGCAGAAGGAGCTGCTGCGCGGCGCGGGGCCGCACTGAGCGAGCAGCCTCAGTCTTCCGAGGCCTCTTCCGCCTGCGGCGCCTCGTCGCCGACTTCCCCGGCCTGCTGCGGCTTCACCAGCGACACCGGCGCTTCCTTCGGACGGCCGGCGGTGGACACGATCTCCTGGTCGATCGCACCGAACAGCGAGCGCCCGTCCAGCCCCTTCATCTCGATGCGGATGGTGTCGCCGAACTTCATGAAGTCGGTGTAGGGCTGGCCGGTCTGGATGGTCTCGATGCAGCGCTTCTCGGCGATGCACGAGTAGCCCTTGGGCCAGTCCATGTGGCCGTTCTTCTCCACGCCCTTGTTGCTCACGGTGCCGCTGCCCACGATGCTGCCGGCGCGCACGTTGCGCGTCTTGGCGATGTGGGCGATGAGCTGGCCGAAGTGGAAGGTCATCTCCGGGCCGGCGTCGCACATGCCGACCTTGCGGCCGTTCCAGCTGCTTTGCAGCGCGAGGTGCACGCGGCCTTGCTGCCAGGCCTCGCCGAGCTCGTCGAGCGTCACGGCCACGGGGCTGAAAGCGGTGGCGGGCTTGCTCTGGAAGAAGCCGAAGCCCTTGGCCAGCTCGGCCGGGATGAGGTTGCGCAGGCTCACGTCGTTGGCCAGCATCACGAGGCGGATGCCCTCCAGCGCCTGCTCGGGCGTGGCGCCCATGCGCACGTCGCCGGTGACGACCGCGATCTCGGCCTCGAAGTCGATGCCCATGGCCTCGCTGGGCACGACCACGTCGTCGGTCGGGCCGAGGAAGTCGTCGCTGCCGCCCTGGTACATCAGCGGGTCGGTGTAGAAGCTCTCGGGCACCTCGGCGTTGCGCGCCTTGCGCACCAGCTCGACGTGGTTGATGTACGCCGAGCCGTCGGCCCACTGGTAGGCGCGCGGCAGCGGAGCCATGCACATCGACGGATCGAAGGGAAAGGCGTGGCGCGCGCGGCCGGCGTTGAGACTGGCGTACAGGTCCTGCAGCTGCGGGCTCATGAAGCCCCAGTCGTCCAGCACCTGCTGCAGCCGGTTGGCGATGCCGGTGGCGTAGTGGGCGAGCGTGAGGTCGCGCGATACGACGACGAGCTGGCCGTCGCGCGAGCCGTCCTTCAGGGTGGCGAGTTTCATGATGCGGTGCGTGCTTGCTGGGAGGAAGGACGGGGACGCGGCGCCGGCACGGACCGGGCGCCGCTCCCACTTAAACTGGTTGGACGGGCGGCAGTTTACCGAGGTGGTCTTCGTGAACCTCCGGGCCGGCGCCTCACTCCACACAACGATGCCGACGCTCGTCGCCCCTTCTTCCCAGTTGCCTGCAGGCCTGCCCGAGCGTCCGTCGTGGCGCGCGCTGATCGGGCTGACGCTGCTCGTGGCGCTGGTCCACGTGGTGCTGCTCGGGGTGGCGCCGATGGCCATCGGGCCGGAGCCTTCGCCGCTGGCGAGCAAGTTCAGCACGCGAACCATCGTCATCGCACCGCCGGCCTCGGAAGCACCCGCGCCTGCCGCCGCACCGGCCCAGGCCAAGCCCGCGCCGCCGCCCAAGCCGCGACGCCCGCGCGAGCCCACGGCGCCCAGGCCGAAGCCGGCCCCGGCAGCCGTCGCGCCGACGCCGGAACCCGACACCCCCACGAATCCCGCCCCGGAAACGCCCGACCTGACGGCCCAGGCCGCTACCGATTCAGGAGCGACGTCGCCGGAAGCGGCGGCCAGCGCGCCGGCGGGCCCGACCTCTCCCGCCGGCGGCACCGGAACCGGCACCGCGGCAGCCGCCGGCGGCGAAGGCTCGGGCACCATCGCGGGCACCCAGGCGATGAAGATCCCGGGCTCGGTCACGCTCGATTTCGAAGCCACCGGTCAGTCAGGGGCCTCCCCGCAGCGCGGCGTGTTCGGCGAGCTGGTCTGGCTGCAGGACGGCAGCCGCTACGACGGACGGCTGACGCTCAAGGCGGTGTTCTTCACGCTGCTGAACTGGCACAGCACCGGGCGGATCGGCCCTTCCGGCCTGGAGCCGGAGCGGTATTCCGAGAGCCGCAAGTCCGAGGTGGCCTCGCATTTCGCGCGCGACCGGGGGCAGGTCGTGTTCAGCAACAACGCGCCTCCGGTGCCCCTGCTGGCCGGCGCCCAGGACCGCATGAGCGTGATGATGCAGCTCGGCGGCCTGCTGGCCGCCAGCCCGGAGCGCTATCCGGCCGGCACCAAGATCTCGGTGCAGACCGTGGGCCCCAAGGACGCCGATGTCTGGGTCTTCGTGGTCGGCGAGGAGGAAAAGCTCAGCCTCCCGGCCGGCGAGTACGTCGCCCGCAAGCTCACGCGCGACCCACGCCGGGATTTCGATAGAAAACTGGAGCTCTGGCTTGCGCCAGCGTACGGCTACCTTCCCGTGCGCATCAAGCAGACGGAGACCAACGGGGACTTCGCTGACGCGCAATTGCGCAAACCCCTGCCTGCGGGCTCGTCAAATTGAGGAGAAAGTCACACCAACGGAGCAAAAGGGACTGGAGATATGCCAATTAGCCTGTTGGTTTTACAAATAGACAACCTATCTTGAAACTGGCGCGTTGATTGCTATCTAACCCCCATGAACGCCATCGACATTCTCACAGGGCCCGCCATGAACATGCTTTATGACTCGGAGTCTTTCGTCGTCGTGCACGTACAGCCCAACGAGGGCGACGCGCCCGCGCAGCCGAACATGCCGGTTCTGGAGCGCCACGGCTTCGAGATCGTGGACAAGCGTTCGGGCAAGGAGGTCTACCTCGATGGCTCATGGGCGGAACTGTTCCAGCAGCAGATCGCCGCATGGCAGCTCAACACCCCTACCCAGGAAGAAGTCGAAGACACGCTCGAGGGCTACGCCGAACTGGCGCACACCCCGGTCCTGGTGCACTGAGCCCCCACCGAAAACCGCAACACGCGACACGCAAGCCTCAGTAGGTCACGGTCACCGTGATGGTGTCGGAATAGCTGCCCGGTGCGGCCGTGTACTGGCCGGCGGGTATGCGTCCGTAGACGGTGTGCGTGGTGCTCGCGCTGGCATTCCCATTGAACCCGACCGATACCGAAGCGCTGCCCGACACCGTATCCGTCGCCCACACCGTTCCATAGCCCGAGCTGGTGTAGAGGTTGTAGCTCAGGGTGCGGGAGCCGTAGCTCATGTAGCGGCTCGCGGTCGTTCCCGAGTTTCCCGCGCTCAGGCTCAACGTATAGCTCAGGGTGTCGGTCCCGAGGATGCGCCCCGAGAAAGTGGCTGTCACCGTGATGGTGCTGCTCGTGGTCGTGGCGCTCGACGTCCCCGCGCTGTAGCTGCCGAAGCTCATGGCCGTCGCGCTGACGGTGGCCGAGCAGTTCAGCGTTCCCAATCCCGAGCCCGAACATGTCGCGTGCGCCGGTGCGGCACACAGGGATAGCACGCCGATCAGCGCGCCGAGACCGATGACGCGGGCGTTCCTGTTTCGCATGTGTAGGGTCCGATCTGTGGCAAGGTGCCGGCGGTGGAGACGGGGCCGACCGTGAAGCTGCAACGTCCGCCGCGCCATCTCGCCTCGAAGCGTTCGCCCGCGCGGGGCCGGTCGAGCTGCAGCGCGCCGCCGTAGCCCGTGATCAGCGGCGCGGCGCGGTTCTCTCCCACGACATCGATGCCCGCCGGCAGCGGCGAGCCGTCGGGCAGCAGGACTCGCATGGTGACGCTCGCATCGCGCGAGATGTCGAAGGTGGCCACTGCAACGCCCTTGTACGAGGGCACCACTTGCAGCACGTCGGAGTGCACCTGCGCCGAGATCGGCAGGTCGCCGTTGTCCACGCTGATCCTGTTCGCCTCGTAGGCGTGCAGTCCCGTCACCAGCGCGCGCCCTTCCCCATCGGTGGTCGTCGCCAGGTTGTTCTCCCGGTAGATCCTGATGCCGGCTGCACCGGGCACCGTCACCAGCGCGAAGCCGTCGCTGGACGACTGCGCCGCGAAGAACATGCCCGACGCATAGCCCAGCGAGCCTTCGGCCAGGACTCTTGCGCTGGTTTCCTTGTCGAGCTCGACGGCCTGCGCGGTGAACGTCGCATAGGGCGTGCGCCAGGTCGCCTCGGCCTGCGCGCGCTCGGTTTCGCCGTGCGAGGCGACCACGCGCCAACCCAGGCCCTCGTCGCTCGGCGGCGTCTGGCTCACGTCGATCGTGGTGGTGGTCCTGCCGTTGTTCCGGCCCATCGTGGCCGACGCGGTCTGCCGCTCGCCCAGCGGCAGGGTCAACATCAGCCCGACCGAGGCCACGCGCTGCCGGCTCGCTGCGGTGGCCCCTGAATCGGTGCGCGCCACGTAGGTATTCAGGTACACGGCGCCGAGCTGGATGGAATGGTTGAGCGACAGCACCTTCGCCTCGTCGCCGCTGCTGTAGCGCAGTGCCGTATAGGCCAGCCCCAGGCTGCCGAGGCGGCGGCCGAGGGAACGGCCCACGAACAACTGGGCCTGTCCCGTGGTGTGCGTCTGGCTGTCAAGCCAGGCGACCTGCATGAAGCCCGCGCTCGCCGTCTGCCGGCTGGCCGAGAAGCTCCACTCCGGGGCGATGTGCGCGAACGAGACACGCGCCAGCCTTCCGCTGCCCGTGTCCTGCGAACGACTGGTCGCGCCGTGCATGCCGAACTCTCCCAAAGGCGCCCACACCCAGGTCAGGCCGGCGCCGGCGACCTGAAGCCGTGGACCACCCTCGCCATGCAGTTCCAGCGTGGCCGTGTCGCTGAGACCGCGGCGCCAGTTGCCGGCGGCGAACATGCTGCCGTAGTCGTTGCTGCGAAGACCGTAGTTCCGGCGGCTCCATCCGAGGTTGACCGAGTAGTCCGACAGGCCCGCGCGCAGCAGGTTCGTGCTCACGTAGTAGGGCGTGGTGACGGTGCGCCGCACGCCCAGTGCGTCAGACACCGAGAAGCTCATCTCGCCCGCGCCAGTGAGCACCGGCACGTTGTTCAGCGAGAAGGGGCCTGAAGCGACCTGCCCCTGGTAGTGCAGCGTGTTGTTGACGTAAGCCTCGAGCGTCGACGCCACGGCCGCCCCGCCCGTGAGAGAAGGCACGGGATAGCTGATGTAGCCGGGGCTCAGCCCGAACTGGGTGCCGAACTGCAATCCGGCGAAGCGCGACGGCGTGGACCACGCGGCGTTCTGCGTGATGGCGTCGCCGACTGTCAGCCGCGTGAGGCTGTCGGGGTCGTCGAGGCGGTAGTAGCTCTCGAGCCGGACCGTCCGCGCGAGCGACGAAACACCCGCCGCATCCTGGTAGGCCGTCTGCCCGACAAGCACGCTGTTCGCCAGCAGTCCCCAATGGCCGGACACCGTGCCGTCGAGCAGCCCCGACGCGGCCGTGCCGTTGCGGTCATGCTGCAGCGCGACGCTGTAGTTGACGAAGGCGGCATTGACCGACGGCGTCAGCGCAGGCCGGCCCGCAGCCTTGCCTGCGAGCGCGTTTGCCACGAAGGCCGTCGCCGGCAGGCTCACGCGCGCCGTCTGCGTGCTTTCCTCGAGCGTCACGCTGCCGTCCGGCAACGCGGCGAGGTCGTAGTAGTCCACCCCATCGACCACTGCCGCCGTGCGATCGGGAACGACGACGCGCCATGCCTGCAGGTCTGCGCGGCTGAAGAGCAGCCGGCCGCCCTGCCGCAGCGCCGAAAGCGCGGCCCCCTGCGCCGCGCCGTTGACCTCCACGTCGACGATCAGCGCAGCGGGCGCCGCATCGTCCGCCGCCCGGGCCTGCATCGCCATCAAGCAACCGCAGAAGCAGCAGGCAGCGCAGGCCGGCAGCAGCCTAGCGAGCCACGGCAGCCGCACCTGGCACCTGCAGGAAGACCGGGGGCAGCGGCACGTCGGAATCCGTCTGCGCCTCGAACTGCAGACTCGTGCCCGGCGGCAGCGAAGGCAGCGGCACCGACAACCGGGCGCCCTGCCGCGGCAGCACGTAGACCGACATCCGCTGGCGCAGCAGCTCCTTGCCATCCGCCTGGCGCACGGTGACTTGCGTGAACTGCAGATGCTCGCGCCCCAGGTTGTCGACGGCCAGCGTGGGCGCGGACGGAGGTGCGGACGTGGCAACCGGCGCGTCCAGGCGCCAGGTCGCCGAAGGCGTGCCGGCAGGCGTCGAAGGAGGCACGAAGATCGGCAGCACCAGCTGCAGCAGGGTCTGCAGTTCGGGGCCGGCCCCGGGCGCTTCGCCGCCGCCGCCATCGGCCGCGGGAAGCGCCTTGTCGCGCGGCAGCTGTCTAAGGAAGATCCGGTAGCTGCGTTCGGCGTCGGCCAGCGCGCCCACCTGCAGGCCGAGGCGCACGATCTGCCGGCCATTGGGCGGAATCCGGAAGATGGCCGGATTGACCAGCACCTCGCGCGTCGGCGCATACACGTCCTGCCCGTCCTTCTGCGACCAGCTCATGACCTCGGCCTGCATCGGGATCTCGCTCGCGCCGTCGTTGGTCACGGTCAGGGAGGCCACCGGCCGGCCGGGCTGCAGCACCACGCGCACCGGCGCGATCTGGATGCTGGCGGCGCCGGCATCGAAGGAGCCGGCCATCGCGGCTGCGAGCGCGATGGCCGCCGCGCGCGACATCCCGATGCTGCCGGCGAGATGGCGCATGAGCCGATCGACGAGCACGATCCGCGACGCTCAGTAGGTGAGCGTCAGGGTGATGGTGTCGGTATAGTCCGTGGCGGGCGCCACTGCGTACTGGGCGGCCGGGATCTTGCCGTAGACCGTGTAGGTCACGGCCGATCCGGTGCCGGTGTAGTCGGTGCCGGTGGTGCTGTTGCTCCAGTTGGTCGCGTAGGTCGAGTCCTTGTAGAGGCCGTACGACAGGCTGTTGTAGCCGCTGGTCGCGGTGGCGCTGGTCATGGTGCGTGCCGTCACCGAGCCGCTGGTGCCTCCGCTCATGCCCAGCGAGTAGGTCGTGCCGTAGGTGCACTGCACGGTGAACGCGGTGCTGCCGGTGAGGGCCGTGCCCGGCGTGAAGCTGCCGAAGGCGAGCGTATCGGGCGTGGACATGGCGCAGGAGCTCAGCACCGTTGCCGTCACCTTGAAGGTCGTGGTCGCCGTCGTCGCCTGCGCGGACTGCAGCGGCAGCACTGCAAGCGCCACGACGGCCGTCATCGTGGCGATGGCGCCACCAAGTCTCGGGATATTCATGCTTCGCCCTCGGAACAGTAGATGTTGGAAAGAACCGCCGGACGGGTGTCCGGCCCTGGATCGCAAGCCGAATGTGGTCTTTGGTATGACTGGCCAGCGACGGGCGCAGTAAACCTAAAGAGTTAGGAAACAATTAGCAGCGTGTGAGGAAAAAGTCTCGGAAGTAACCGAAGCCTGCGAACGGGCAAAGAAAAAGCGCCCCGCGGGCGCTCCTTGCTGCTTTCTGCTTCTTCGCCGGGCGCCCGCCCTCAGCGATAGATCCACCGGAACATCGGCCCCACGATCAGCAGCACCGCCACCAGCCGGCAGACCTGGAAGGCCGTGACCACCGGCACGCCCAGCTGCAGCACCTTGGCCGTGATCGACATCTCGGCGATGCCGCCCGGCGAGGTGCCCAGGATCATCGTGGCCGGATGCAGCCCGGTCGCCCAGGCCAGCAGCCAGGCCACGGCGGCGCACAGCAGCAGCATGCCGAAGGTGCCCAACACCACCGAGCCCAGCCAGCGCGGCGCCGTGTGCAGGAACTCGCGGCTGAAGCGCACGCCCAGGCTCACCGCGATCACCAGCTGCGCCGTGTTCGACATCCACGTGGGCACGGCCGACAGCGACTGGCCCGCCATCGTGAAGCCCATCGCCACCAGCAGCGGCCCGATGAACCACGGATTGGTGCGCTTCAACGCGCGCATCGCCAGGCCGCCGATGCCGGTCGCCGCCGCCAGCAGCGCGAGGCCGCCGGGGTTCACCTCGCGCACGCCGGGCGGGTTGATCTCGAGCCCGTGCAGCCCGCTCCACTGCATCGCGAAGGGGATCGTCACCGTCACCACCACCAGCCGCAGGCTGTGCGCCGCGGCCACCAGGTCGGTGCGCGCGCCGGCCGACTCGGCCATCAGGGTCATTTCCGAGGCACCGCCGATGGCACCCGAGAAGTAAGTCGTGGCTCTCATCGACTTCGCCGGCACCTGCGGCATGCGCGACGCGTGCATGGAATGCAGCCAGCGGCCGAAGCCCACGCCCAGCAGCAGCGCCCAGGCAATGGCCAGCACGATCGCCCACCACACGCTGGCCACCAGCCCCACCACGTGCGGCGTGAAGTACAGCCCGAGCGCCGTGCCGATGGTCCATTGCCCCGCGTTGCGCAGCGGCGTGTAGCTCGCGGTGGGCGCGCCGGCGATGGAGGCCAGCGACACCGCGAGCAGCGGGCCGATCATCCAGGGCAGCGGCGTGTGCAGGGCCAGGCACGCGCACGCGGCAGCGAGCGCCAGCAACAGCGTGGCCAGTACGCGAACGGGATAACGGGAAGACACGGACCGGAGGAAGGGACGACAGGGAAAAGCGGCGGCGGACGGCACCGCGTGCGCGCGCCGAGGGCATAGTATGGCGCGATGCCTCTTCCTTACTGGCCCGCCCGGGCTTCACGCTTCCTGCTGCCGCCTCTGTTCGCCGCCACCGCGTTCACGACGGGCTGCACCGCGCTTTCCTTTTCTTCTTCCGGCGCCGCCGACGCGCCTGATGCCCCCATCGCCCGCCGCGTCGCGGCGCTGCAGCCGGTGGACGCACTGCTGCTCGGCGAGCAGCACGACGCCCCCGAGCACCACGTCATCGAGCGCGAGGCGGTCGAGGCGCTGGCCGAGCGCGGACATCTCGCCGCGCTGGCGCTGGAGATGGCCGAGGAAGGCCGCAGCACCGCGCAGCTCGCCCGCACCGCCACCGAGGCGCAGGTGCAGGCCGCCCTCGACTGGAGCGACAAGGCCTGGCCCTGGGCCAGCTACGGCCCCGCCGTGATGGCCGCCGTGCGCGCGGGCGTGCCCGTGGTCGGCGCCAACCTGCCGCGCGCCCGCATGAAGGACGCCATGGCCGACGTCTCGCTCGACGTGCAGCTCAACGGCGAGGCCTACGCCGCGCAGCAGGACGCCGTGCGCGAGGGCCACTGCAGGATGCTTCCCGAGTCGCAGATCGTTCCCATGACGCGCATCCAGGTCGGCCGCGACCGCGCAATGGCGCAGGCCGTCGTCAAGGCGAGGAAGCCGGGCCAGACGGTGCTGCTGATCGCCGGTGCCGGCCACGTCGTGCGCGCGCTCGGCGTGCCGCAGCACCTGCCCGACGAGGTCAAGGTCGCCACCGTGCGGCTGCTGGCCGCGCAGGCCACTTCGGCGACAGACCCCGCCACGGGCGACTACGACCGCATCTGGCGCACGCCGCCTTTGCCCGAGAAGGACTACTGCGCCGAATTCAAGCGACAGCAGCAGCAACAGACGAGGCCGCAGCCGAAGACCTGAGCGCGCGCCCCACGAGAAAAAAGCCGCCGGCCCGAAGGCCCGCGGCTTTTCTTTCTTCAGGATTCCGCAGACTCAGCGCGAGGTGATCGTCGACACCACCGAGTTGCCCGTCGCCGAGGCCGTGATCTGGTTGCCCGTGGTGCGCAGCGTGCTGTTGCCCACCGGACCCGAGACCGCGACGCCGAAGTTCACGCTCGTCACCGTGGCCGTCACCGCGCCGCTGTTGACCTGGTAGTTGCCGATGGCCGCGCTCGGCGCGCCGGTGTTCAGCGCCGTCTGCGTCACGCGGTTGGTCGCGCTGTTGCCGAAGGCCTGCGCGGCCAGCGTGTTGCCGGTGACGCCGGCCGTGCCGTTCGACACGCCCGCACCGGTGCCGTTGAGCGCCACCTGGTAGCTGGTGCCCGTGCTGGTGGCTGTCACCGCGCCAGCGTTGTTCTGGCTGTTGAGGATCGCCGCGCTGGCGCCCACGTTGAGCGCCAACGGCACGCCGACCAGGCTCGACGTACCCACCGTGGCCGCGCCGCCGTAGCTGCTGCCGGCGCCGGACTCCAGCACGTTGGTCGCCGCGTTGCCGCGCGCCAGCGCCGCCGTGGTGTTGCCGTCGAGCGAAACGCTGCTGCCGTTGAGCGGCACCGCGCTCGCCAGCGTGGCATTGGCCACCGTGCTGGCAGTTGCCGTCACGCCCGCCGTGCTGCCCTGCACGTTGAGGATGCCGGTGCTGGCGCCCTGCGTCGCGCTACTCGCCACCGTGGCGGTGTTGGCCGCGCGGTTGGCCGTGGCCTCGGCGAAGGTGCTGTTGCCCGAGATCGTGAGCGCGCCGTTGATCAGCCCCGTGGTGGGCGCGGCGTTGTCGTCGTTGTGGATCGAGGTGGCGGCGGTGCTGCTCACCGTCGATGCGGCCGTCTGGCGGTTCGACAGCACGTGGTCGCCGGTGGCCGTCACGTTGTCGGCGCTGCCGGTCTCGGCGAGCGCGGCCGAGCCGGTGGCGCCCGCAGGCAGGGTGTTGACCGAGCTCACGCTCAGCGTGTTCGAGGCGTCGTTCATCACGCCCAGCGCGGTGTTGCTGTTGCCCGAGAGCCGCACCGTCGAGCCCGTGGACCCGGCCGGCGCGAACAGCTCCTGCGTGGACGATGCCGTCACCGGCGCGGTGCCCGCCTGGCTCGACTGCAGCGCGGTGCGCGCACCCACATTCGAGCCTGCCAGCGTCACGCTGTTGAGCGCCGTGTTGGCCACGGCCTTGGCACTCTGGCTGTTGTTCGTCACGCCCAGCGTCGAGGCACTGACTGCGGACAGCGGCGCCGAGTCGATGCCGATGCTGCCCGTCGCGGTGGCCGAGACCGCGCCGGAGCCGACCTGCACGTTCGCCAGCGCATGGTCGGCCGACACCGCCACGGACGAAGCCGGCCCACCCGTCGCGGTGGCCGACGCCGGCGCACCGCCCGCGATGGCGCCGCTCTTCACGTCGATGCTGTTGGTGGCTGCGCTGCCGGTCGCGGCCGCGATGGTGCTGTTGCCGTCCAGCGTCGCGCTGCTGCCGACGAGCGCGGTGGGGCCGGTCAGCGTGAGCTTCGTCGCGTTGTTGGCGTTGGCGGTCACGGCCGCGCTGCTGTCCTGCGCGTTCAGCACCGCCGTCCTGGCCGACTGCGAGGCGCCGCCGGCCAGCGAGGCCGCGTTGGTCGCGCGGTTGGCAGACGCTTCCGAATACGTCGTGTTGCCCGAGGCTGCGAAGCTGCTGTTGACCAGGCCCGAGTTGCCGGCCACCAGCCGGTCCTCGTTGTAGATCGCGGTGTCGGCGGTGCTGGTGACGGAGGTGCCGGCCGACTGGCGGTTCACCAGCACCTGGTCGCCCGCGGCGATGGTGTTGCCGGGCAGCGGGCCCTGCGCGATGAGCGCCGGCGCCGGCAGCGAGCCCGAGGTGCCGCCCGTGACGGCGAGCTTGTTGTCCACGTCGTTGATCACGCCCAGCGCCGTGTTGGCGTTGTTCGACAGCTTCACCGACGAGCCTGACACCGAGGCCGGCGCGAAGGCCTGCATGAACGAACGCGCCTCCACCGCCGCCGTGCTGCCCTGCCCCGACATCAGCGCGGCGCGGGCCGACACGTCGGTGGCCGCGAGCGCGATGGCGTTGCTGCCGGTGTTGGCCACGGCCTTCGCGCTCTGCGTGTTGTTGGAGGCGCTCAGGGTCGAGCCGGCGATCACCGCGCCGGGCGCCGTGTCCACGCCGAAGGCGGCTGCCGTCTTGGAAGAGATGGTCGGGCTGGTCACGAGCTGGATGTTCGAGAGCGCATGGTCGGCCACCGCGCCTGCAATGCCGGCGATGCTGGTCGCGCCGCCGAGCGGCAGTCCGTTGCCCACCGCGATGGTGTTGCCCTTCACGTCGATGCGGTTGGCCGCGGCATTGCCCGTGGCGGAGCCGCCTGCGGAGTTGCCGTCCACCGTCACCTGCGAGCCCTGGATGCTCGCGCCGCCCAGCACCACCTGCACGCCGTCCTTGTTGGTCAGCAGCGGGCCTTCCTGGCCGGTGAGCGAGCTCACCACCGCGCTGGTGAGCTGCAGGTTCTGCACCGCGGTGGTGGTCGAGACGCCGACGGCATCGATGCCCACGCCGTTGGCGGCGCTGTTGCTGGTGGCGCCGGCCAGCGTGGCGTTGCCGGTGGCGGCGATCTTCGAGTTGCTGACCGCTCCGCCGACCACCACGTTCACCTCGGGCCCGCCGCTGCGCTGCGCCGACACCGAGCCCTGGCCCGATTGCGCGTTCTGCACGCTGAAGGCCGCGTTGGTGGCGAGCACGTTGCCTGTCAGCGTCGCGCCCGACAGCGAGAAGCCGGAGGTGTCGATGTCGTTGCCCGTCACCTTCACCGTGTTGCCCGTGGCACGGCTGCCGTAGGCCAGCGCCTCGGCCGTGTTGCCCGAGCTGGTGACCGAGCCGTCGGCCAGCGTGCCCGTGACCGTGGTGCCGGCCACCACGCCACCGGCCGCGATGGCCGAGACGCCGGTGCCCGCGCCCGCCACCGCCTGCGTGTTGGTGACGTTGGCCACCGAGGCATTCGCGCCGCTCAGGTTGTTGATATTGAGCGTCACGCCACTGGCGGCGTCGTTGCCGTAGGCGGCGGCGACGAAGGCGTTGCCGCTGTTCGCGACGCTGGCGGCGGAGACGTTGCCCGCGACCGCGGCCGCGAAGGTGTTGGCGCCGGTGGCCGCGGAGTTGACGTTCGCCTGCACCGACTGGTCGTTCAGCACGCCGTAGGCGGCGCTCACCGTCGGCAGCGCGCCGGCCGAGTTGCTGAACGGCAGCCCGCCGAGCAGGTCGACCGTGACGCTCGATGCCGGCGTGATGCCCAGGCCGGGTGCGGCCGCGAGGTTGCCTGCGCTCACGCCCAGCGTGTTGGCGGCCGAGTTGCCGTAGGCGATGGCACGCTGCAGGTTGTCGGTGAGCGCGGCCGAGCCCCCGCTGAGGTTGCCGTTCACCAGGAGGCGCGCCTCGGGGTTCGACAGCCCCGCGCCGACGGCGGAATTCGCGTCGTTCATCTGCGCGCTCGCGATGCCCGCGCCCGTGCCCACCGAGTTGCCCGAGAGCGTGAGCGTGTTGGTGGCGCCGCTGCCCAGCGCCACGGCTTCCTGCCGGTTGTCGTCCAGCACCAGCGTGCTGTTGGCGACCGGCGCGCCGCCGCCGTTGGCGACCAGCCAGATCTGCGAGCCGATGCTGGTGGCCGCGACGCCGCTGCCGTAGTTGCCCTGCAGGTTGGTGAGCGTGGCCGAGCCGCCGGCGGACACGCGCCCGTCGGAATTCGTGCCGCCCGTGAGCGTGGCGTTGCCCGTGCCCAGCGCCACCGTGCCGGCCTGCAGCGCGAGGCTCTGCGTGATCTGGTTGCCCTGCGCGGTGGCCGCCGAGGTGTTGTCGGAAACGCTGACCGTGCTGCCGGTGGTCTGGCCCGTGCCGGGCGACTCGCCCGTCTGCGCCGCGATGACCGAGGGCAGCAGCAGAGCGCTGACCGGCGCGTTGGAGTTGGCCTGCTGGTTCGACACCGCGGCGGTGCCGGTGAACGAGGCCGCGTTCTTGCCGGTGGCGATGGCGCTGGAGGCCGTGTTGCCCGTGACGGCCGCCGTGATGCTGTTGTCCGCGAGCGTGACCTGGCTGTTCTTGCTCGACTGCACGCCGGCCAGGATCTGCGCGCCCGTGGTCTGGGCGACAGTGGTCACGCCGAGGTTGCCCTGGCTGTTGACGATGGCCAGGTCGCTGTTGACGTTGCTGGTCACGCCCACGCCGTTGTGGATGCTGTTGTTGGCCGCGGTGGCGGCCGTGCCGGTGCCCGCGACGCTCACGTCGTCGATCAGGATGCGGTTGCCCGCAACGCCGGCCGTGGCGCCCAGCGCCTCGTTGCCCGTGGCCGCGCTGGAGATCGCGTTGCCCTGCACCGACAGCGAGCCCTGCAGCACGTTGGAGCCGCCCGCGGGCGCGCCGCTGACGATGCCCATGATCACCGAGCCGGTGTTGGAGGCCGAGCGCGTCGCGAGGATGCCGTTGCCGTTCGCCTGCAGGTTCGCGACCACCGCCGAGCCGGCGAAGGTCGGCGCGCCGCCCGACTGGATCTCGGCCGTGCTGTTGGCGCTGTTGGCCTTGAGCACGGCGGAGATCGAATTGCGTTCCAGCGATGCGGCCGTGGTCAGCGTGTTGCCCGCGTTCGCGGTCAGCATCAGGTCGACCATGTTGCCCAGCACCGTCGCGCTGGAGCCCGTGCCCGTGGCCGACTGCAGCGAGGTCACGACGATGTTGCCCTTGGCGTCGAAGAGCGGCGCGCCCGCCGGATAGGTCAGCACCGAGGTACCCGCCTGCGCCGGCGCAGCGACCGCCGCGGCGCCCGAGACGATCGAGCTGCCGCTGTTGAGCGTGGTGGCGGCGGAGATGGTGTTGTCGGCGTTGACCACGCTGCCGGTCTGCAGCGTGCTCGATTCCGAGGCCAGCTTGCTGCCGGTGACGCTGCTGTTGATGACGCCGGTGTTGGTCGCGACGCCGAGAGTGGCCGCGTTGTTCACCGGCAGGCCGGGCGCGGCCTGGATGCCGTTGCCGAAGCTGTTGCCCGTGGCGGTCGCACCGATCAGGTTGCCGCTGGTGCTGATCGCCACCGGGTTGGGATTCGACGGCGTGCCGGTGGACGTTGTGCCCACGGTGGCGCCGGTGATGGCGGCGTTGACGTTCGCAGAGTTGGTGGTGCCCGCATTCACCGAGGGCGTGCCCGTGGCGGTGCCGTTGTAGGCGGCGTCGACCGAAGTCTCCGCGGCCTGCGCGCCGGAGGCCGCGGCGATCAGCGCCATCGCGACTGCGGTGCCGATGCTGCTGCGGCCGAACATGGGCGCGCGTGCGGCCCGGCTCTGGATCTTGCGTGCTTTCATGTCATGACTCCTCGGATGTTGGATGCGGTCTGGCTCGGAAAACGGATGGATGCGCGCTGCGCGGAACGCGCGGAGCGGTCAGTCGCCCTTGACGGCGCTGTCGGAAGAAGATGAAGAAGGCGCAGCGCCGCTGACCACCGGGCTGCCGATGCGCAGCTTGGCGATTTCCTGCAGGCCCGGGCCGTCGCGGTGGATCGACGTATCGGCCGCATCGGGCCGCCAGGTGATGCTGATCGCACCCGGCGCCACGCCGCGGTTGGCCAGCGCCGAAGTGACGGCCGCGATGCGCTGGTCGGTGAGCTCGTCGCGCTTGCGGGCGTCCCAGTTCTCGGTGTCTCGCGCCACCAGCACGATGTCGGTCGTGCCCTTCTTGGCGGCGCCGGCGATCTGGTCGATGAGCGCGAGCGAGCTGCCGCCCAGCGTGGTCGCGCCGAAGTCGAAAGGCACCTGCGTCGCCGTGCCCGTGAGGCGCGCGCCACCGGCGCCACCCGCGTTGACGGCCACGCTGCCCTGCGCCACCGGCGAAGCGACCGCCGCACCACCCGCCGTCGCTACGCCCGGGTTGTCGACCTTGCGCAGTTCGGCCGCGGGCGTGAGCGAAATGGGCTCGCCGCCGCCCGGACGCATCGTCATGCAGGGCCGGTAGTCCACCTGCGTGACGGCCGACATGAGACGGACGACGCCTTCCTCGAGCGCGGCGCGCACGCCCATCTGCACCGGCTCCTGGCCCTTGGCGCCGATGTCCACGTCGTAGAGCTTGCTGCCGAAGAAGCGGAACACGTTCAGGCCCACCTCGTAGCCGTTGAACTGCTTGGTGAGGCTCACGGTGCGCACCACCATCAGCGACTTCGTGTCGACGATGCGCAGGTCGATGCTCACCGACTGGCTGAAGGTGCGCGCCTTCACGCCCACCTGGTTCACGCCGAACTCGGCGCCGCCCGAGTTGATGTTGTAGTTGAGCTCGGTGATGCCGCCGACGATGAAATAGTCGGACTTGTTGATGGTGCCGCCGAAGTACGGCAGCCACGGCACGTTCTGCCCGCCGTTGGGTCCGCCGAGCTGGTGCGTGCGGCCGTCGCCGAGCTGGCGACGGTCGGCGTACGCAAGCTCGCGCTCGGCGATCACCGGGTCGAAGCGCTCGGCGATGCTCACCGCGCCGCCGAGCTTGCCGAGCGCCGAATACACCATCAGCGCGCCGCCCTGCGTGATGGCGTTGCCCTCGTTGATGCTGTATTTGCCCGTGTAGTCCTTCACGTCGCCCACGCCGATGATGACGGGCGGGCGCCGCGTGGCCGCGATATGGTCGGCGTAGCAGGCGAGCACCGCCTCCATCGGCGTGACGTTGTCGCGCACCGAGGGGCCGAGCACAACGGGTGCCTCGTTCGGCGCGAAGCGCTGCTGCGGCGCGGAGACGCAACCCGCCAGCGCCAGCGTGGCGACGGCGGCTGCGAGAACGAATGTGCGGCGAATGCGATGCTGCATGACGCGCTCCCGCTCAGTTGAGCACGCCGAAGGCGCACGCCGAGCTGCCGCCCACGCTCGCGGTCTGCGCGCCGGTGTTGCCCTGCGTCGAGTTCAGCGCCTGGTTGGCCGCGCCCTGCACCTGTGAGCTGGTACCGCCGACGATGCCCGATGCGACCGCGCCCGAGTTGGCCTGCGAGGTGCCCACCGTCGCGCCGCCGAGCGTGCCCACGGCCGTGCGGCTGTCGTTGCCCGATGCGTTGGAAGTGGAGCCTGCCGTGCTCGGCGAATTCGCGACCGTGCTGTTGTTGCCGTCGTTGCCCGTCGAAGTGGCCGAGACGTTGCAGTTGTACTGGCGGCCGATGTTGTTGGTCGTGTTGTAGACCGGTGCAGAGTAGTAGCCGCTCTTCTGCTTGCGGATCATGTCCTGGATCGCGGCCTGGTTGACCTTGTCGGTGCTGGTCTGGAACTGCCATGCGGCGTTCTCGCCGGCGTTGTTGGCGAACGCGGCCAGCGGCGCGCACACCACGGCCAAAAGAAATACGCGTTGCATGACGTCCCCTCTCCGCAAGACGCACCCGAAGGATTCCCGAGTGCTACGTTTCGCGGAGGGATGCTAGGGACGGGACGAGATGGCCGGTATCCCGGGAACCGGTAGGCGGCATCCCGTGAACCGGTAGAAATAAAAAAGGGAAAAAAGGACGCGCGACCGGCCCGGGTTCAGAACGCGAGCTGCATCGTCTGCTGCATCGCTGTTGCGGTTGCGGGCGCCTGTTCGCGAGCAACATCGGCATCGGGCAGCGCGCCCTCGTGCCGCAGCAGATGCCGCTTGCGGAAGACGCCACCCGCATAGCCCTTGAGCTCTCCGTTCCTGCCGATCACGCGATGGCATGGCACGACGATGCTGACCGGGTTCGATCCGTTGGCCGCGCCGATGTCGATGGCCGCACGCGGATCGTCGAAGCCCAGCTGCTTCGCGAGCTCGCCATAGCTGGTGGTGCGCCCCGCCGGAATGCGGCGCAGCGCGGCCCATACCTTGCGCTGCAGTGCGTCGCCCAGTGTCGCGACGGGCAGCGCATCGATGGCGGAGAGGTCGCCGTCGAAGTAGCGGCGCAGGGCATCGGCCACCGCTTGCGGTGCAGCGATGCCTTCGGCCAGTTCGATCCCGTCCTCGTGCAGCTGGCGCAGAAGACGATGCAGGCGGGCGCGATGGTCCGCGAAGTCCAGCGCATGGATCGCGCCGGCGTGGTCGGTGACGAGAAGAAGCTCGCCCAGCGGCGAATCGAGACGGCTCAGTTGCAGCTTCAGCATGATCGTGTCCTCGAAAAGGAGAAGGCGGCGGGGGCCGCGAACAACTTGATGTTGCGCGTTCCCCGCCGCCTTCACTCGCCGTATCCGGACATCGATGTGCGATGCCCTTTCAGCGTTCGCTCAGGCGTGCGCCTTGATCGAATCGGCCAGCGTGTTCACCAGCGTGTCGATATGCGACTTCTCCACGATGTACGGCGGCGCGATCACCAGCACGTCGCCCGCCGGCCGCACCAGCGCGCCCTTGTGGAAGCAGTCGAGGAAGATCTCGTAGGCGCGCTTGCCCGGCGTGCCCGCGATGGGCGCGAGCTCCACCGCGGCGGCAAGGCCGAGGCTGCGGATGCTGATCACGTTGGGCAGGCCCTTGAGCGTGCTGTGGAATGCGTCGCCCAACACCTTGCCCATCTCGCCGGCGCGCGAGAACAGGTTCTCCTGCTTGAACAGATCGAGCGTGGCGATGGCCGCGGCGCAGGCCACCGGGTGGCCCGAGTAGGTGTAGCCATGGAAGAACTCGACCACGTGCTCGGGCGCGTCGGTCTTCATCATCGCGTCGTAGAGCTTGTCGCGGCAGATCACGCCGCCCAGCGGAATGACGCCGTTGGTCACGCACTTGGCGAAGTTCAGCACGTCGGGCACCACGCCGAAGTAGTCGGACGCGAAGTTGGTGCCCATGCGGCCGAAGCCGGTGATGACCTCGTCGAAGATCAGCAGGATGCCGTGCTTGTCGCAGATTTCGCGCAGGCGCTTGAGGTAGCCCTTGGGCGGCAGGTACCACCCGGCCGAACCGGCCACCGGCTCGACGATGATCGCGGCCACGTTGCTCGGGTCGTGCAGCGGCAGGATTCGCGTCTCGAGCTCGACCAGCGGGTCTTCGGCCCACACCGGCTCCTCGTTGTGGATGTAGGCGTGGTTCACCGGGTCGTGGATGAAGCGCATGTGGTCCACGCGCGGCAGGAAGGCCGAGCCGAACACCTTGCGGTTGCCCGGAATGCCGCCCACCGACATGCCGCCGAAGCCCACGCCGTGATAGCCCTTCTCGCGGCCGATGAACACGTTGCGGTGGCCCTCGCCGCGCGCGCGATGATAGGCCAGCGCCACCTTCATCGAGGTGTCGGCGGCTTCCGAACCCGAGTTGCAGAAGAGCACCTTGTTGAGGTCGCCCGGGGCGAGCGAGGCGATCATCTCGGCAGCCTTGAAGGCCTTGTCGTTGCTCACCTGGAAGGCGGTGGCGTAGTCGAGCGTGTCGAGCTGCTGCTTGATCGCCTCGTTGATGGGCTTGCGGTTGTGGCCCGCGCCCACGCACCACAGCGACGAGATGCCGTCGATCACCTTGCGGCCGTCGTGGGTGGTGAACTCCATGCCGTCGGCCGCCACGAACACGCGCGGGTCCTTGCGGAAATGACGGTTGGGGGTGAAGGGCAACCACTGGTTGTCCATGTTGAAGTCCTGATAGGCCATGTCTCGCTCCTGCGGTTGGGGTATCTGGGAGGGGAAAATCGCGATTCTGGCACCCCTGCCACAATTACGCCCCTGGATATGGATCACCCCCAGGCTTGCCCACTGCGTGTGGCCGCCGACCCCCTTGCCGGGGGCGATACCTGCGGCCCGGCAAAGCCGGTTCCGCGGTATCCCTGGAATCGGCGCGCGGCGGTAGAGCCGCATGCCGGTTGATCGAGCAACTGAACTGATATGACGACGAATACGCCCGCCTACATCCTGAACCTTTCCTGCCCCGACCGGACGGGCATCGTGCACGCCGTCTCGGGCTTCCTGCTCGAGCGCGGCGCCAACATCGAGGAGGCGGCCCAGTACAACGACCATGACACCGGCCTGTTCTTCATGCGCGTGCGCTTCGCCTGCGGCGCACACAGCGAATCCGCGCTGCGCGAGGAACTGAAGACCTTCGCCACAGGCTTCGGCATGACCCTGCAGCTGCACGCCGCCGCCGAACCGATGAAGACGGTGATCATGGTCAGCAAGGAAGGCCACTGCCTGAACGACCTGCTGTTCCGCTGGAAGAGCGGCCTGCTCGCCATCGACGTGCGCGCCATCATCTCGAACCACCGCGACTTCTACCAGTTGGCCGCCAGCTACAACGTGCCCTTCCACCACATCCCGCTGACGGCCGCGACCAAGGCGCAGGCCGAGGCGAAGCAGCTGGAAATCATCGAGGCCGAGGGCGCCGAGCTCGTGGTGCTTGCGCGCTACATGCAGATCCTGAGCGACAACCTGTGCCGCAGCCTCTCGGGCCGCGCGATCAACATCCACCACTCGTTCCTGCCCAGCTTCAAGGGCGCCAAGCCCTACTACCAGGCCCACGACCGCGGCGTGAAGCTGATCGGCGCCACCGCCCACTACGTGACGGCCGACCTCGACGAAGGCCCGATCATCGAGCAGGACGTGGCCCGCGCGGACCACACCGACACGGTCGAAGACCTCACGGCCCGCGGCCGCGACACCGAGAGCCAGGTGCTGGCGCGCGCGGTGAAGTGGCACAGCGAGCACCGGGTGCTGCTGAACGGGCATCGCACGGTGGTGTTCCGCTGAACCCCGGATCCTCGTCGAGCAGCAGGCCCTGAAACGAACATGCCCCCTGAAAAGGGGGCATGCGTGCTTCAGGCGCTGCCGTCAGTTGCGATACGGATTGTTCGGCCGGCGGTCATAGCGGTTCGGCACGCCGTCGCCGTCACGGTCCCAGCGACCCGAGTTGTAGACCCAGCGGCCGCCGTCCTGGCGCCACTCCGGCGGACGGTAGGCGTAGCCCGGGCGGGCTCGGACCCAGCCGCCGCCGATCCACACGTGGCGGCCGCCACGCCACTCGTAATGTCCCGGCGCCCACACATAGCCGCGGCGCGGCGGGGGAACGCGCTCATAGCGCGGCGGAGGCGGCGGCGTCTGGATGGTGATCACAGGCTGCGCCTGCACGGCCGTCGGAACGGTCAGTGCGCCCACCGACAGAAGCGATGCAGCGCCGACGGAAAGAGCCAATGCGAGTTTTTTCATGAAGAACTCCTCATGAGTTGTTGGAGGAGCCTTCATGCTGCCCAGCCCTTGTGAACCTCCTGTAAGCCAGACACGAAGTCTTGTGTAAAGCTGTGACGCGCCTTTGGGGCCTTTTAGGCTCTTGCTAGCGCTCACTCACAGAGGTTCACAGAGGTTTTCCGGCATTCACTCCTGCAGTTCGTGCAGGTCTATGGCCGTGGCCATCGCTGCATGGCCGGCCTTGTTGGGATGCAGGTGGTCGCCCGAATCGTAGAGCGGGTTCAGCGCCTGCGGGTCGGCCGGATCGCGCAGCGCGGCGTCGAAATCGATCACGCCGTCGATGTCCTGCCTGCTGCGGATCCAGCGGTTCACGGCCTCGCGCATGACTTCGTTCGCCTCGCTCCAGTAGGGCGTGTTCCTGAACGGCGGCACGGTGCCGATCAGCACCTTCACGCCCTTGGCGCGGGCCTGCTTCACGAGCTGCTTCAGCCCCTCGGTGATGCGCTCGGCCGTCGGCATGTCGCGCGGCTTCAGTTCGGCACCGGGCACCTTGGCGAACATCGCGCGGCCGATGTCGTTGGTGCCCAGCAGGATGATCGCGTGCGTCACGCCGCTCTGCTTCAGCGCGTCGAGCTCGAAGCGCGAGAGCCCGCTGGGCCCGATGCCGTCGGCCAGCAGCCGGTTGCCGCCGATGCCGAGGTTGAGCACCGCGACGTCCTGGCCGCCGGGTTGCGTATCGCGCAGGCGCGTGGCCAGCATGTCGGGATAGGCACCGCTGGTGGCTTCGGTGCTGCCGGCGGTGATCGAATCGCCGAATGCCACGACAGTGCGAATGGACCTGGTGGTGAGCACGTCGAGCCCTGTCACGATCTGGTTCAGCACCAGCGTCGACGGGTTCCTGAGCTTCGGCGTCATCACGGCATTGCCGGCCGTGACCCAGGTCGAGCCCGACTCCAGCATCGACGCGGTGGCGAACGGCGTGGTGCGGTCGAAGAAGGCGCTCACGACCACTGTCTGCCCCGCCTGCACCGGAAGGTCGACGCCATCGCTCCATGCATCCGCGCCCGGGGCGATGGTGAGGCTGCTGCGGCCGCCGAAACGCAGCACGTGCAGCGAGGTCGGCGAGAACGCCTCGCCGCCGGTGCCGCGCGCCACGCTCGCGGCGGCGATGCGCAGCGGCGTCTTGCCGAAGCGATTGGAAAAGCGGATGCGGATGCGCTCGCCGTCGAGCGACAGCTCCACCTTCTGGCGAAGCGTCTGCCCGCGCAGGTCATTGCCCGCCGGCGACGAGAAGCCGGCGCCTCCCGGGCTCGCGGCCATCTCGGCGAACTCGACAGGCGCCACGGCCCAGCTCGCGACCCAATGCGCCTCGGCGGGCTGCCGCGGACGCCCATCGGGCGTGACGGCCTGCACGCCGACGGCCAGCAGGGCGAGGAGGAAGGCGGCCACCCAGTGCGCGACGGCAACGTCGCGGAGGCGGGCTGCCCATCGGGAGACCAGATTCATGCGCGCAAAGCGGCCCAGTGTACGGAGCCACTGTTCCCCCGCGCGTGACGAGGTCTAAAGCCCGGTTACCAGGTGTCTACATACGCAACCGCAGGTCCCTGCGCCTTCGTGGCCGATGAAAGGCCACGCACCAGCCAGGTGCGTGTTTCGGCGGGGTCGATCACCGCGTCGATCTCCAGCGTCTGCGCCATGTGGATCGCCTCGCCGTTCTCGTACTGCTGCGCCACCAGCTTCTTGAAGAGCGCATCGCGCTCGGCGCCCTCGGGAGCCGCGGCCAGTTCCTTGCGGAAACCCAGCCGCACGGCACCTTCGAGCCCCATCGCGCCGAATTCGCCGGTGGGCCAGGCCACGGTGAAGACGGGCGCATCGAAGCCGCCGGCCGTCATCGCCTGCGCACCCAGTCCGTAGCCCTTGCGCAGCACCACGGCGAAGAAGGGAACGCGCAGATGCGAGGCCACCATGAACATGCGGCACACGTGGCGCACCTGCGCCTGCGCCTCGATGTCGGGCCCGACCATGAAGCCGGGCGTGTCGCACAACGAAACAATTGGAAGGCCGTGCGCGTTGCACAGCTGCATGAAGCGCGCGGACTTGTCGGCCGCCTCCACGTCGATCGCGCCGCCGAGATGATGCGGGTTGTTGGCCATCAGGCCCACCGGCCTGCCCTCGATGCGCGCGAGCGCGGTGACGATGCCCGCGCCGAAGCCCGCGCGCAGTTCGAGCAGCGAGCCGGTGTCGGCCACGCCGCGCATCGCCGCGCGCACGTCGTACACGCGAAGCCGGTTCTCGGGCACCACATGGCGCAGTGTGCGCGGGTCGGCGCACTCCCAATCGGTGGTCGCGCCCTGGAAGTACGAGAGGTACTGCTTCGCGGCGGCCACCGCGGCGGCTTCGTCTTCCACCAGGATGTCGATAACGCCGTTGCGCGACTGCACGCCGCTCGGACCGATC
The DNA here is from genome assembly GCF_003965815.1 of Variovorax gossypii. Lineage (GTDB taxonomy): Bacteria > Pseudomonadota > Gammaproteobacteria > Burkholderiales > Burkholderiaceae_C > Variovorax > Variovorax gossypii. The sequence goes on from NZ_RXOE01000011.1 coordinate 37,675, forward strand.
TGCTCGGGCGCGAAGGTGCCGAGCCCGCCGCCCTCGATCATCGCGGGGCCGCTCATGCCGATGTTGCTGCCCTTGGTGGCGATGATCACGTCGGCGCAGCCCAGCAGCGCCGCGTTGCCCGCGAAGCAGCGCCCGTGCACGATGCCCACCACGGGCACCTTGCCCGACAGTGCCGCGAACTGGCTGAAGGTGTGGTTGTTCAGGCCGGCCACGATGGGCATGTCGGTGTCGCCCGGCCGCCCACCGCCGCCTTCCGCGAACAGCACCAGCGGCAGCCTGAGCTGGTGCGCCACCGCCAGCAGCCGATCGGTCTTGTGGTGGTTGCGCATGCCCTGCGTGCCGGCCAGCACGGTGTAGTCGTAGGCCAGCACCGCGCAGCGCGAGGCCTCGGGGCCGAACTGCTTCGCGTTGATGCTGCCCAGCCCCGTGACCATGCCGTCGGCGGGCGTGTTGACAATCAGGTCTTCCAGCGAGCGGCGGCGCGTCTGCGCGGCGATGGCGAGCGCGCCGTACTCGATGAAGTTGCCGGGATCGGACGCCGTGTCGCACAGGTCGGCGATGTTCTCGCGCGCGGTGCGCCCGCCCTGCGCGTGGCGCTTGTCGACCGCCGTCTTGCGGTTGGCATCGAGCGTGTAGGCGTGGCGGTCGATCACCTTCCGCAGGTCGGGGCGGATCGCATCCAGGTCTTGCTCGGCGCGGGCTTCCGCCTGCACCGCCTGCGCGTCGACGGCTTCGAGCTGCACCAGCGACTGCCCCTCGACGAGATAGTCGCCCGGCGCGGCCAGCAGGGCGACCACGCGGCCGGCCACGGGCGCGTGCAGCAGGTGCTCCATCTTCATGGCCTCGAGCACGCCGAGCTGCGCGCCGACAGGCAGCACGTCGCCCACCTCGACCTCGAACTGCACGAGGCGCGCGGACATCGGGGCCTTGACGGTGAGTTCGTCCGATCCGTCGTCATCGGCAACAGGCGACGATTCCGCCGGTGTCTGCACCGTCTTCCTCGCCTGCTTTTCGAAGGCGGTTGCGGCAGCGAGCAGATCGCCCAGGTGCGCCTCCACGAAGCGCGTGTGCACCGCCTGCGTCGCGAACTCGGGCCGCGCCGCGATGGCACGCAGCAGCGGCAGGTTGGTGGCGATGCCGTCGATGTGGCATTCGTCCAGCGCGCGCAGCGAGCGGCGCAGCGCGTCCTCGAAGCGCGGCGATGGCGAGTGCACGATGAGCTTGGCCAGCAGCGTGTCGTAGTGCGGCGATGGCGCGAGGCCCGCGTAGCCGTGCGTGTCCACGCGCACGCCGGGGCCGGCCGGCAAATCGAAGCGCGCGAGCGTGCCGCCCGAAGGACGGGCATTGCCCTGCGCGTCGAGCGTCTCGGCATTGATGCGCCACTGCACCGCGAAGCCGCGCTGCGCCGCCGTGCGATCGGGCTCCACGCCGAGCTCGCCCAGCGACTGGCCGGCAGCGACGGCGATCTGCAGCTGCACCAGATCGAGCCCCGTCACGGCCTCCGTCACCGTGTGCTCGACCTGCAGGCGCGGGTTCGCCTCGATGAAGACGAAGGGCAGCGTCGCCGATGCCGCGTCGACGAGAAACTCGAAGGTGCCGAGGCCCCGATAGCCCACCGCCTTCGCCATGCGCAGCGCCGCCTGCGTGACCTGCGCGCGCAAGGCTTCGGGCAGCGATGGGCTGGGCGCGATCTCCACCAGCTTCTGGAAGCGCCGCTGCAGCGTGCACTCGCGCTCGCCGAGGCTGGCGACAGCCTTGCCGTCGCCCAGCACCTGCACCTCGATGTGCCGCGCATTGCGCATCAGCCGCTCGACGTACACGCCCTCGATGCCGAAGGCGGCCTTGGCCTCCGACATGCAACGCGCGTGCGCCTCGGGCAGAACCTCCGCGTTCAGCACCGCGCGCATGCCGCGCCCGCCACCGCCGCCGATGGCCTTCACCATCACGCCGGCACCTTGTGCATGCTGCTCGGCGAAGAAGGCCTGCGCCTGCGCGAGCGTCACGGCGCCGGCGCTGCCGGGCATCACCGGCACGTCGCACTGCGCGGCCAGCTCGCGCGCGCGCGCCTTGTCGCCGAAGAGCTCGAGCTGCCCGGGCGTTGGGCCGATGAAGGTCAGGCCGGCATCCGCGCAGGCCTGCGCGAAATCGGCGCGCTCGCTGAGAAAGCCGTAGCCGGGATGCACCGCATCGCAGCCCCGGGCCTTCGCCACGGCGATCAGCGCCGCGATGTCGAGGTACGCAGAAGGCCCCGTCGCGTCGAGCGCAACGGCCGTGTCGGCCAGCTGCACGTGCAGCGCCGCCGCGTCGTCGCGCGCATGCACCGCCACGCTGGCGATGCCCAGGTCGCGCAGCGCGCGCACCAGGCGCACCGCGATCTCGCCGCGGTTGGCAATCAGAACTTTGGAGAACAGCAAACGGAACCTCTCAGCTTTTGTCTTTGAGCAATCGGCGCAGCACCTTGCCCGCGCCGGTGGTGGGCAACGCGTCGATGAAGCTCACCGCGCGCGGCGCCTTGTAGCTAGCCATGTTGTCGCGCGACCAGGCGATGAGCGCATCGGCTTCGAGCGCGGCGCCCGGCTTGCGCACGATGAAGGCCTTCACGACCTCGCCCTTCTCGGCGTCAGGCTGCGCGATGACCGCGGCCTGCGCCACCGCCGGGTGCTTGATGAGGATGGTCTCGACCTCCTCGGGGAACACGCTGTAGCCCGAGACCTTGATCATTTCCTTGAAGCGGCCGATGAAGGTAAGGTACCCGTCTGCATCGATCTTGCCCATGTCGCCCGTGTGCACCCAGCCGTTGCGCAGCGTGGCGGCCGTGGCCTCCGGCTTGTTCCAGTAGCCCTTGAACGAACCGGGGCTGGTGAGCACGATCTCGCCGACCTCGCCCGTTGGCATGTCGGCCTGCGTATCGGTGTCGATGATGCGGATGGTCACTCCCGGCACCGCGATGCCCTGCGTGCCCCAGCGCGGCGCGTGGTGCGGCGTGTAGGTGTCGCAGGTGTGCGTCTCGCTCAGGCCGTAGGCCGCCTCGAACGAGGTGCAGTTGGGCGCGTGCGAGCGCCACTGCAGCGCCAGCGGCTCGGTGAAGGTGATGCCGAAGCTGGTTACCGGGTTCATCTTCAGGCTCGACAGATCGAAGCCCGCGATGTCCGGCACCTGCATGCAGGCCACGTTCATCGGCGCGATGCTGTACCACCAGCTCACCCTGTAGGTGTCGATGGCCTGCAGCACCGCGCGCGGATCGAAGCGATGCATCAGCACCGAGGTCGCGCCGGTGAGCACGGGCACGTTGACGCCCATCAGCATGCCGGCGATGTGATACAGCGGCGCGATGGACAGCAACACGTCCCCGGGCCCCACGCCGTTGCAGTCGGCCGCCGCGCGCGTCTTGAAGAGCGCGTTGCCGTAGCTCAGCATCGCGCCCTTGGGCAGGCCGGTGGTGCCCGAGGTGTAGGTCATGAGCGCCACGTCGTCCATGGCGATAGCCACGGGCTGCGGCTTCGCATCGCCACGCATCACGGCGAGAAAGTCTTCGCAGCCCTCGGCCGCGGCGCGGCCGGCCTTGCGCTCCGCCGCCAGTTCGGCCGGCAGGTCGAGCGAGGGCGGGTCGGGCAGCAGGTCGGCGTAGTGCACCACGAAGACGTGTTCCAGCGCGCTCTCCGGCTGCACCTTGCGCACGACCGGCAGCAGCGGCGCGGCGGCGACGATCACGCGCGCCTTCAGGTCGTTGACCTGGTAGGCCAGCTCGTGCTCCTTGTTGAGCGGCCCGCTCGGGCAGACAATGGCGCCGATCTTCTGGATGCCGAAGTGCGCCACCAGGTACTGCGGGCAGTTGTTGAGGAAGAGCACCACCGGCTCGCCCTTCTTCACGCCCAGCGCCTGCAGGCGCGCGGCGAAGGCGTCGCTCGCGCGGTCGAGCTCGGCCCAGCTCATCGAGTGGCCGTACCAGATGCAGGCGGGGCTGCCGCCCCGCTCTCGCGCGTGGGTGCGCAGGTACTCGTGCAGGGGCTGCTGCGGGCGTTCGGGCAATGTCTCCATGGCGTCACTTTCTCAGGGTTATCGATAGCCGCCTGCGGCGGGCGGGCGCTTGCCAATGCCGCATGGTGCACGAACAATCCTACCCATGGGTATAACTTCCGCGACACGGCACAAACCCTCTGCAACGCAAGAGCAGCAGCAGAGCGAGAGCAGCACGACGGCACAGCCGCACCTTCCGCAGGGCACCGGCCGCCAGCGCGCGGCCACGCAGGGCACCGATCTGCAGCGCGAGCGCATCCTGCAGGCGGCGGCGCAGCTCTTCGCGGCGCAGGGCTATGCCAACACCACCATGGCGCAGATCGTGCGCGAGCTGGGCGTGACCAAGCCCTTCGTGTACTACTACTTCCGCGACAAGCAGGAGATCTTCGAAACGCTGTCGTGGCGCCCCGCGGTCGACTGCTTCACCGCGCTCGACTTCGCCGCCGCCGACCCGCGCCGCGCGAGCGAGAAGGTGCTCGAGGGCATCGAGCGGCTGATCCGCGCGACCATCTCGCACCACCCGGTGGCCTTCTTCCCCTATCGCGAGCCGCAGGTGTACCGCCCCGAGTACATCGCCGCGCAGAAGAAGCTCGCGCATCACTTCTACGACCTGCTGTGCCCGCTGCTCGAGGAAGCACGCGCCGACGGCGACCTCGACTTCACCGAGACCAAGATCACCGCGCTCGCGGCCTGCAGCCTGCCGGGCTTCCTCTACAGCTGGTACCGCCCGGGCGGGCGCCTCTCGCCCGACGAAGTCGTGGCCGAACTCACGAAGCTGGCAAGCCGCGTGATCGGGCTGCGCACGAAGAACTGAAGACAACACCTCCGGAGACAAATCACCATGAAGTTCAGGAAAGCGCCACTGGCGCGGATCGCCCTTGCCTGCCTGCTGGCCACCGCCGGCGCGTCGCACGCCCAGCAGGCGACCTACAAGATCGCCTACATCGATCCGCTGTCGGGCCCCTTCGCCAACGTGGGCGAGCTGATGCTGATGCACACGCAGTACGCCATCGAGGACATCAACGCGAAAGGCGGCGTGCTCGGCGGCACCAAGCTGCAGCTGCTTCAGTTCGACAGCAAGCTCTCGGCGCAGGAAAGCCAGAGCGCGCTGCAGGCGGCCATCGACCAGGGCGCGAAGGCCATCGTGACCGGCGGCTCGGGCTCCTCGGTGGTCACGGCGCTGGTGCAGTCGGTGGCGCGCTGGAACCAGCGCAACCCGGGCAAGGAGCTGATCGTGCTGAACCACTCCTCCATCGACCCCGAGATGACGGGCAAGGCCTGCAGCTTCTGGCACTTCCAGACCGAGGCCAACACGGCGATGAAGATGAAGGCGCTGGCCAACTACATCAAGAAGACGCCGGACGTGAAGAAGGTCTACCTGCTGAACCAGGACTACGCGCACGGCAAGCAGTGGGCCAGCTACGGCCGCCAGCTGGTGGGCCTGGCGCGGCCCGACATCCAGTTCGTCGGCGAGACGCTGCACCCCATCGGCCGCGTGAAGGACTTCGCGCCCTACATCGCCAACGTGAAGCAAAGCGGCGCCGACTCGGTCATCACCGGCAACTGGGGCCAGGACATGACGCTGCTGCTGAAGGCGGCCGGTGACGCAGGCTACAACCTGCGCTACTTCAACCACAGCGCGGGCTCGGTGCCGGGCACGGTCACTGCCGTGTCGCAGGCGAAGCTGGGCCAGCTGACCTGGGTGGCCGAATGGCACCCGGGCGAGGCCGACACGCCGAAGGTCGACGCGCTTGCCAAGGCCTACAAGGCCAAGACGGGCAAGGACTTCCTCGCGCCGCGCATCGACATGACGCCGCGCCTGCTGGCCGCCGCCATCGACAAGGCCGGCTCCACCGACACGGTGAAGGTCGCGCGCGCACTCGAGGACCTGACTTTCGACTCCGTGGTGGGCCCGGTGCGCATGCGCGGCGAAGACCACCAGCTGCTGCTGCCGCAGGTGGTCAACACCATCGCGCCGGTGGACGGCAAGACGGTGAAGACGGGCTGGGAAGGCACGAACTATGGTTTTCGCACCGACGCGGTCTATACCGGAAACGAACTGGCACAGGGCACGGAGTGCAAGATGGTCCGGCCCTGAGCGATTCCTTCACGACTGCTGAAGAGGGCGGGGTCTTGTAAGGGAAACCCCGTCCTGCCTGCCGCCTGTGCCGTCGGGATACTCCGGCTTGCGAAGCCCGGATATCAGAGGCGGGTCCATTCCAAAGGCACAACAAGACCATGGCAGGCAAAAACTCGCTCCATCCGATCCCTCACCCGGCGAAGAAACCCTTCGTCGGCAACCTGCTGTCGATCGGGTCCGACTCTCCCGTGCTCGACATGTGGAAGATCGCGCAGGACCTCGGCGGCATCTACTGGCTGGACATGCCGGGCATGCCGGTGATCGTGGTGTCATCGCCCGCGCTGGTCGACGAGCTCTGCGAGGAAGAGCGCTTCGACAAGAGCACGCGCGGCGCGCTGCGCCGGCTGCGCGCCGCGTCGCACGGCCTCTTCACCTCCGACACGCACGAGGAAACCTGGTCGAAGCCGCACAACATCCTGCTGGCCAACTTCAGCCAGCGCGCGATGCAGGCCTACCACCCGATGATGCTGGACATCGCCGGGCAACTGGTCACCAAGTGGGAACGCCTGAACTTCGACGAAGAGGTGGACGTGGTGCGCGACATGACCGCGCTCACGCTCGACACCATCGGCCTCTGCGGCTTCGGCTACCGCTTCAACTCGTTCTACCGCGAGGGCTTCCATCCCTTCGTCGATGCGATGGTGCGCACGCTGGAGACTGTGCAGAACCGCCGCGGCCTGCCGCTCGAAGAGCTGATGCTGAAGAAGGAACTCGCGCAGCAGCGCAAGGACATCCGCTACATGCACAAGATGGTGGAGGACATCATCGAGGAGCGGCGCGCGAGCGGAGCCGACATCGCCACCAAGCCCGACCTGCTGAGCTACATGATCGCGGGCGTGGACAAGAAGAGCGGCGAGAAGCTCACCGACAAGATGATCCGCGACGAGTGCATCGAATTCCTCATCGCGGGACACGAAACCACCAGCGGCCTGCTTTCCTTCGCCATCTACTTCCTGCTGAACAACCCCGACGCCATGGCCAAGGCGCAGGCCGAGGTCGACAACGTGTTCGGCCCCGACACCACGCAGAAGCCCACCTACGCGCAGGTCAACCGCCTGCAGTACGTGATGCAGGTGCTGAAGGAGTCGCTGCGCCTGTACCCGACCGCGCCCGCGATCTCGATGCGCGCCAAGGAAGAAACGAAGATCGGCGGCCAGTACACGATCAAGAAGAACAACATGGTCATCATGCACGCGCTGGCGCTGCATCGCGACAAGGGCATCTGGGGCGAGGACGCCGACCAGTTCAACCCCGACCACTTCAGCCGCGAGGCCGAGCGCGAGCGGCCGGTGAACGCCTTCAAGCCCTTCGGCAACGGGCAGCGCGCCTGCATCGGGCGCCAGTTCGCGCTGCAGGAAGCGGTGCTCACGCTGGGCATGATCCTGCAGCGCTTCAACCTGGTGGACCACACGGGCTACAAGCTGAAGATCAAGGAAGCGCTGACGATCAAGCCCGAGAACTTCAGGATCAAGGCGCTGCTGCGCGACCCGGCCACGCGCCCGCGCGGCAACATGACCGACGCGGCCGCCGCCCCGGTGCAGCCCGTACAGGCTGCCGCGCGCAAACCGCAGGCGGCGCGCCATGGCACCTCGCTGCTGGTGCTGCAGGGCTCGAACCTCGGCACGGCCGAGGACCTCGCACGCCAGCTGGCAGAGGCCGGCGAGATGCGCGGCTTCTCCACGCAGCTGGCCTCGCTCGACGACTATGCCGAGCGGCTGCCGGCCAGCGGCGCGGTCGCCATCGTCTGCGCTTCGTACAACGGCGCGGCACCCGACAACGCAGCCGAGTTCCACCGCTGGCTCGACAAGGCCGACGACTCGCTCAACGGCGTGCGCTTCAGCGTCTTCGGCTGCGGCAACACCGACTGGGCCTCCACCTACCAGGCCGTGCCGCGCCGCATCGACGAGCGGCTGGAAGCGCTGGGCGCCGCGCGCGTTCACTCGCGCGGCGAGGGCGATGCGCGCGAGGACATGGACGGCGCCTTCCAGGACTGGAGCGACGCGCTCTGGCCCGAGCTGGCAAAGGCCTTCGACATCAAGACCGGCGCCGACACGCCCGCGCAGAGCGAGCCGCTCTACACGCTGGAAGAACTGCCGCCGCCGCAGAAGAACGCGATCGTCGACGCGCTGGGCGCGGTGGCGCTGCGCGTGATCGAGAACCGCGAGCTGCAAAGCGGCGGCAGCGACGGCGAAGCCGGCCGCTCGACCCGCCACGTCGAGCTGATGCTGCCCGAGGGCCTGGTCTACCGCGCCGGCGACCACCTGAGCGTGGTGCCGCGCAACGGCCCCGCGCAGGTCGAGCGCGCGATGAAGCGCTTCGGCTTCGACCGCACCGCCCATGTGCGGCTGCACGCCGCGGCTGGCCGCAAGGCAGCGCTTCCGGTGGAACAGGTGGTGGCAGTCGACCGCCTGCTGGGCGACTATGTCGAACTGCAGGACGTGGCGACGCGCAAGCAGATCGCGACGCTCGCGGCATATACCGAGTGCCCGTTCAGCAAGCCCAAGCTCGTGGCGCTGTCGGGCAGCGACGAAGCCTCGCAGGCGAAGTACAAGGCCGAGGTGCTGCACAAGCGCAAGTCGGTGCTCGACCTGCTGGACGAGTTCCCGGCCTGCCAGGTGCCCTTCGCCGTATTCCTCGAGATGCTCTCGCCGCTCTCGCCGCGCTACTACTCGATCTCCTCGTCGCCCACGATGACGCCGGGCCGCTGCAGCGTGACGGTGGGCGTGGTGAACGGACCGGCCAAGTCGGGCATCGGCACCTTCGAGGGCGTGTGCTCCAACTTCCTGGCGCGCGCGGAAGCCGGCGACACGGTGCACGGCGTGGTGCGCGAGACCACAGCCGAGGGCTTCAGGCTGCCGGAGGACGCGAGCCGGCCGCTCATCATGGTCGGCCCCGGCACCGGGCTCGCGCCCTTCCGCGGCTTCCTGCAGGAGCGCGCGGCGCAGGTCGAGGCGGGCACCGCGCTCGGCGAGGCGCTGCTCTTCTTCGGCTGCCGCCATCCGGAGCAGGACTTCATCTACGCGGACGAACTCGAGGCATGGGCGCATCGCGGCCTGATGAAGCTGCACACCGCGTTCTCGCGCGCGGGCGAGCGCAAGGTCTACGTGCAGGACCTGATCCGCGAGCAGGCCGCCCACGTGTGGAAGCTGCTGGAAGCGGGCGCGGTGGTCTACGTGTGCGGCGACGGCTCGCGCATGGAGCCCGACGTGCGGCGCACGCTTAGCGACCTCGCGCGCGAGCACGGGCACGACAGCACCGCGTGGATGGACAGGATGATCGCCGACCAGCGCTACGTGCTGGACGTGTGGGCGGGGAACTGAGGAAGGCCCGAGGGCCTGGCGGCGCTCAGGCTTCGAGCGCCGGCTCGCAGTAGTCCTTCAAGGTGCCGCGCACGCACCAGCCGTCGGGCGTCAGCGCCATCACTTTGTCGGAGAGGCCGTGCGGCCCCGCCCCGACCCTGACACCCGCGGCGGCACGGCACATACGGCCCAACACTTCGGCGGCCGAGACGGTCTCGCCGCGCTTCTCGAAGCTGGCCCCGCTGTCCATGAAGTAGACGACGTCGCGGCTCGGCACCACCGCGAGCAGCTCGCCCTCGAATCCCAGCGCAAGCAGCTCCCAAAGGTCCGGCAGCAGCAGCATGCAGGCCTCGAAGCCATCCCCCGCCACGAGGGCCCTGTACATGCCGAGATCCCGCGTGACGACATTGGACGCGACGAGCCGCAGCATGTTGTCGATCGCCAGTTCGTACAGCGACTGCGCGTCGAGCCTCGTTTCCGCCATGCCTTGCGGCGTCAGCGTGATGAACTGCGCGGGCGTGTCGACCGCGAAAGTCACCAGCAGGTCGGAGTCTGCGGCGAAGGGATAGGCCACCGGCGCATGCGCCTCCCGATCGCCGCCGCGCGCCTCGATCTGGTCGAGCACCGGCCGCATCGACTCCAGGAAGTCGACATGCTTGATGCAGGGGTGGACAGGCGGCAGGCTGTGCATGGTGCCGCCATTGTTTTGGGCGGGCCGGGCGCGCCGCAAGTGACAGAAGTCATGGCCTGAAGGTGGATTTGCCTGGCTGGAGATACGCCGTTCCGCCTACCCCCCGGGGGCCGCATGACTTTCTGCACTGGCCCGCCGCGACGCGGCCGTCAACAATGCGACCGGATGTCACGAGTACACCAGCCGACTGGCAAGAGAGGACTTCCATGAGATACCTGCCCCTGCTCGCGGCAATGCTCCTGCTGCCCGCGGCGGCCGTTGCGCAGCCTGCGGCTGCCACGCAGGCGGCCGAGGCTTCGCCCACCACGATGGACGAGGACATGACGGTGCTGGCGGAGCGCGCCGTGCGCGTGACCGCGGCGAACGGGGTCACGCTGGACTATTCGCCGGAAAGCATCGAGCTCGTCGAGCAGCGACTGGGAAAGCTCCACGATGCCTTCCGGAAGCTGCAGTACGAGCCTTCGGGCAAGCTCGCGTCGCCTTCGGACTACGAGATCCGGCTCATGTCCCTGACCTACGGCGCGTACATCGCCGAGGTTCTGAAGCGCAAGCATGGCGAAGGCACTTGGTCTTACGAGAGCAGGCTGTATGCGGGGCAGGAGGTCCCGACATTCCATGTCGGCGCCAACCGCATCGAAATGTGGCCGCAGATCAAGGTGGAAAAGCGGTTGAGGAACGGACCGGAGGATAACGTCTGGCACTACTTCCAGCTGACCCTGCAGAAGCTCGGAGCGAAATAGCCACCGCAGTTCCTGGTTGCCGGCGTCAGATCTGGCGCGTCTGTCCGACACAACCCAGCCGGCTGCAGGTGCGCACCGTGTGCGGGTTGAACGTCGTCTTGGCTGTCACGATGTTGAGCGCCGCCTTGTGCACGCGGCAATAGACCGCGGAGCAATGTCCACAACGGTGCCAGCCCTTGGTCGGCCTCAGCAGGCCCAGCGGGACCGCGTTGCAGATGCAGCACGTCACGGTCACCTCGTCGAGGACATCCACATGCGCGCGCTTCAACTCACTTACTCCGATCACGGTATCGGGCTGCCCCTCATCCCACATCACGCTGCAGCCATGCCACACGTGCGTCTGGGGCACGGTCTGCACGATCGTGCGGCGCATGGCTCCGCGGTAGGAAAGATTGATGCCGATGCCCATGTGGTGCCAGCTGTACCACTGGGCCGTCTTCATGTGCAGCGTGTAGGTGCAGGCGGCAATCGGCAGCACGGACACGGTCATGCCGTTCTTGCGTGCGGCGATGCGCAGCATCGCCTCCTTGAAGGTGTCCTGGGCCGCCACGTTGCCGCCCGCCGCTGCGACCCAGTTGTTGCGCAGCAGCGTGAAGTCGGCGCCGGAGCCCGGATAGTTCGCATCGACGTTGTTGATTCCCGCGACGACGGGCGGCTCGACAAGGATGTTCATCGCAATGATGTCCTCCCACACCGACACCGCACTGCCCGGGTCCCGGATGCGGCCGGTGCCCCCTGTCAGCGCCCAGTTCCAGCACGCGTTGTCGTAGACGTTGCCGGCGCCGGTTCCCGGCACGGGAAAGCCGGAGCGCTGCCTGGGCGTGCCGAGCGGGGCCGCAACGGGGCGAGCGTCCATGAGGTTGATGTAGCTGGCAAGCCGCAGGCGTTGATCCTGGCTGAGATTGGCCATGTCGTCTCTCGGTTGGGGGCCGGGCGCACTGCCTGGCCGTCGGGGCCGATCATGCAAAGCGATGGCTGTTCAAGCCCATCCCATGAAGCGGGTAGGTCGCGCGGCCAGGTGCGAGTCCTCGAAAGCAGAAAGCCGGCAACCGCCGGCTTTCTGGTTCTTGGTTAGAGCCTCTGCGGCTCAGGCGTCCCGATCCGGATCCGGATACACCAGCGGCCCCAGCACCCCGCGGTTGAACGGCTTCCACTCGCCCTCCGGCTGCGCCAGCCGGTCCGCCACCGCATAGAGCACCGCCGGGTGCGCGCCCAGCCCCAGGTGGCTGGCGATGACTTCGATGTTCTCCGACTGCGGGCCGGTCTTCTCGATGCTGCAGCGCCATGCGACGACGCCGTCGGTGCGGCTGAAGATGGACGTGGTCGGCACGGGCGGCGTGGGCTGCACGAACTTCATGCGGCGCGGGTCGTGCGAGCTCTGGCCGCTCACGCCCTCGTAGACGCGCCATGCGTTGGTGGCGCGCGGGCTGCCCGAGAAGGGGCTGCCCAGCGTGATGACGTTGCGGATCATGTGCGAGTAGGACGAAGCCAGCATCCGCGCGTAGACGCCGCCCAGGCTCCAGCCGATGACGCTGACCTTCTGGCCGCTGTTGTCGTGCAGCGTCTTCAGCAGCTCGACCATGCCCTGCTCCACGCCCTCGCGCGGGCCGAAGTTGCGGCCCTGGCCCCAGCCGTGGGCGTCGTAGCCGCGGCTGCAGAGGTATCGGCGCAGCAGCAGCGTGGAGCCGTCGCCCGCCACCAGGCCCGGCAGCACCAGCACCGGGTGCCCGTCGCCGCGCGGCGTGAGCTGCAGCAGCGGCCACATGGCGAGGCCGGCGCCGGTTTCCCAGAGCGCGCGGGCTTCGGCCAGCAGCAGCAGGCGCGAGGGCGGCGTGACGTGTTCCTTGGCGTAGGTGGCTGTGGTCATGATGGATGGCTCCTTTGTGGTTTTTATCTGCTTCAGGACGAACATGAGGCCCGCGGACTCAATGCCCCGTGGGACGACAGCGGCATTTATCCGAGGTATTTGGCCCTCAGGTAATCAAGGTAAGCCCTCGATTCGCCGGAAACATACGGCGAGACGAGCGTGAGCGTGTAGAAGGCCGCAAGGCCCGGGTCGGCCTGGGCCAGGGCATCGCGCCCCGGCACCAGCCGCTCGAACGAGAGCCAGCAGGTGGTGGTGAAGACCATCTGCAGCGCCAGGATGCGGGCCTGCTCCGCGCTGGTCTCGATGACGCCCGAGGCCACGAGGCCCTCGCACAGCGTCTGCGCGGCCAGCAGGTTCTGCGCGGTGAGGGCCTGGGCGCGCTGGCCCAGCGAGGGGTACTCGCTGGCCAGGAAGGCCATGTCGCGGTAGATGAAGCGGTACTCGTCGATGGCCTCGAAGCGCAGGTGCAGCGCGAGCCAGAGGTCGTCGATGGCCGCGATGGATGCCGACGAGCCGTTCAGGGCCTCCAGCCGCTGCTCGAAGCGCCTGAACAGCCACTCGACGATGAGCTGCTTGGCCTTGAAGTGGTAGTGCAGGTTGCCCGGGCTGATGCCCAGTTCGGCGGCGATCTTGTGGGTCGACACGGCCGCGAGGCCTTGCGCGTTGAACAGCGCGAGGCTGGCCTGCAGGATGCGATCGCGCGTGGTGTTGGAACTGGCCACAACCGGCTTGGCTTGTCGCTGCGTTGTCGCTCAGCGCTGGGCGCGACGGCCGCGGGAGGCGGCGGTGCCGGTGGTGCCTTCGAGTTGCGCCACGCGCTCGCGCAGTCGGGCGATCTCGTCGCGCAGGGCCTGCACTTCGTCGGCGCCGGGGATGCCCAGGCGCTGCAGTGCGGTGGCGACGCGCTGGTCGAACACGTCCTCGAACTTGCGGATGCCGAAGCTGTCGAGGCCGAGGCTGGGAACCTTGCCGTGCCCGATGCCGAGCAGGCCTTCGATCACGTTGGCCTGGCGCTTGGCGACGTCGTTGCGCACGTTGTCCAGCGCCTTGAGGCCGGCGCGCAGCAGGACTTCGGCCTTGCCGGGCTCGGCGGACTTCTTGCTCGCCGCTGGCGCCGCCTTGCGGGGCGCCGTCTTCCTGGCGGCTGCCGAAGCCTTCTTCGCAGGCGCTGCCCTCTTCTTCAACTTTGCAGTTTCGTCAGGACGGGTCGCCATGCAGTGCTCCAGATGCCGGAAAAAGGGAAAAGGGCGCCAGAAGGCGCCCCGGGGGTCAGGCCGCCTTGCGGGCAGCAGCGCGGCGAACCGGCTTCTTGGCGGCGGTGGCCTTGGCCTTCACCGTGCGAACCGGCTTGACGGCTTCTTCAGCGCCGACCACGCGGGATTCGATCTGCTTGGTGCCGGCGACGACGCGGTCGGCGATCTGCACCGAGACGGTGGCCAGCGGCTGGTTCAGCGCGCCGAGGGCGTTGATCACCGAGGTGGCGACCGGCGATTCGACGCGGGCCACGCGGCCGGCGACGGCTTCGATGCCGCTGGTGGTGCCGGCGGCGACGCGGTCCATGACCGAGACGATGCGGCCGGTGTCGATATCGACGCGGTTGGCCAGGAAGCCGTTGATCTTCTCCTGCGCACCGATCAGGTTGGCCTTGACCTGCTCGCTCACCAGCGGAATCTGGCGGCTGCCGAGGAAGTCGCTGTAGCGCGAAGCGGCGCCGCCCAGCAGGCGGTGCACGCCGGCGCGGTAGGCGCCGACCAGGGTCTTGCCCGCGTCGTTGTACTGGCCGACGACGTGAACGGCTGCGGAAGCGATGGAGGTTTGCGTGGACATGCTGAAGATTTCCTTGAAGTTGATGGGCTTCGCGAAGGAAACGAGAGATGAATCAGTCGCGATGGGCCTATCTTCTTCCGCGGGGCCTAGGCCTGGAAAACTAGAACGGTCGGAAAACTAGTCCAACTGCCCCAATTTTCTTCGGCCGGCCCGGCCTGCCGATCATGCCGCGGCGGCCCTGGGAGCGCTGGAGCGCTTCGCCGGGGCGGCCTTGCGGGCCGGCGGCTTGGGCGGCGCGGCCTTCCTGGCGGGGGGCTTGGCAGCAGCCTTGACGGGCGTCTTGACTGGAGCCTTCTTCGCCGCGACCTTCACCGCCGCCTTCTTGCGCGCGGCCGGCTTCTTCCTGCCAGCGGCAGCGGCGGGCGCGCTCTCGGCTTCGTCGGAGGGCTCCTGCACGGCCGACTTCGGCGGCATGGGCGCTGGCGCCGCGCCGGCGGCGGCCGGGTGCTTCTGCGTGAGCTCCATCAGCAGCTTGTGCTCGGCCAGCATGTAGTCGCCGATCTCGGTGATGTCGGGCACGGCACGGCGGCAGGCGATCAGGCCGTAGTCCATGCGGCCGTTGTAGCTCTGCACCGTCACGTTGAGCGCCGTGCCGTGGCTGGCGATGGACACCGGGTAGTAGCAGGTGACCAGCGCGCCCGCGAAGTACATCGGGAAGGGGGCGCCCGCCACGTTGGAGACCGCCACGTTGGCCGCGGGCGGCAGCAGGTTGACGATGCCCGAGCGCCCCACCATCGAGGCGATGCCCGACACCAGCCAGGGCGCGGCGAAGGTCGGGAAGTCGTCCAGGACCACCGCCTTGAAGCGGTTCATGGTCGACTTCGAACTGTTCGAGGAGGCATTGATCGCCTTCAGCCGCTGCACCGGGTCGGTGATATCGCTGGCCAGGCTCACGAGGATCATGCTGGCCTGGTTGTTCGCCGTGTCGTCGCCCGCCTCGCGCAGGCTCACCGGCACGCCCGCCACCAGCGGCTTGGCCGGCAGCTCGTTGTTGTCGGCAAGGTAGTGGCGCAACGCGCCGGAGACGGTGGCCAGCACCACGTCGTTGAGCGACACGCCGAAGTGCTTGGCGATGTACTTGGTCTCGGCCAGCGAGATGGTGCGGCCCGCGAAGGTGCGCTGGTTGGTGATCGACACGTTCAGCGAGGTGCGCGGCGCGAAGAGGTTGAACTTCTTCGGCGCGGCGGCGGTGTCCTTCTCGGCCGCCTTCTCGTCGGGCTTGGCGAGGCCGCTGATGGCGCGCGCGATGGCAGGCGCCATCTTGAAGAGCTTCACGTACTGCTGCGCGGTGTTGCGCAGCGCCGCGGTGGCGAGCTCGGCCATGCCCAGCTGGTAGTTGTTGCCGCGCGGTCGGCCGCGCGGCGGCTTCACCACGCGGCCGGTGGGCTCGAGGTCGAAGATGGCCTTGCCCACTTCCACGCCGGCCTGCCCGTCGATGCCCGCATGGTGCACCTTGGTGTAGAGCGCCACCTGCCCGCTCTTGAGGCCGTCGATGATGTAGAACTCCCACATCGGGCGGCTGCGGTCTATCAGCGACGAATGCAGCCGCGCCACGTACTGTTGCAACTGCCGGTTGGTTCCGGGCTTGGGCAGCGTGATGTGGCGCACGTGGTAGTCGAGGTCGATGTCGTTGTCCTCGACCCACACCGGGTTGGTCATGTCGAAGGGCATCAGCGCGAGCTTGCGCGTGAACACGTCGGCCAGGTGGATGCGGCTGGCCATGAAGTTCTTGGCGTCCTCGTAGAACTCGCCCTTGTAGCCCTTGGGCAGATCCAGCACGTTCAGCGAGCCCACGTGCATGGGCATTTCCGGCGTTTCCAGGTGCAGGAAGGTGGCATCAAGACCGCTCAGGTGTTTCATGTGTTGTCTCTCCTTGGTGGGGCATGCGCCGTTCGGCAGGATACCGTGCGCATCGCGTTCCCGGGCCTCTGGTTCTTCAGTGTTTCCACCGGGGGAAGGCACTCGCGCGACAGGGGTTTGCCCGCAGTAGCAGGAAAGTGCCAGTCGCCCGGCCGGGGCGACAACCGTGCCGTTCGCGGTCTTTCACGCGGGCTCCGTACACTGCGGCCATGACATCCAGCCTCCCCCCGCAGCCCTCCCAGGACGACAACCTCTGGCTCGAAGACATCGACGGCGAAAGGCAGCTCGACTGGGCACGCGCCCAGAATGCCATCACCGTGCAGGCCTACGCGCAGTCGCCTGCGTTCGAGGCGCTCCAGCAGGGCATCCTCGAGGTGCTCGACTCCGACGATCGCATCCCGATGGTGCGCAAGATCGGCCCGCGCTTCTTCTACAACTTCTGGCGCGACAAGGACCATCCGAAGGGCCTGTGGCGCCGCACCACGCTCGACGAGTACCGCAAGCCGCGCCCCGAATGGGAGAGCGTGCTCGACCTCGACGCGCTGGCCGCGGCCGACGGCGAGAACTGGGTCTGGCACGGCGCCGACTGCCTGGAGCCCGAGTACCGGCGCTGCCTGATCTCGCTGTCGCGCGGCGGCGCCGACGCCGACGTGGTGCGCGAGTTCGACCTCGAGACGAAGCAGTTCGTGCCGGGCGGCTTCTCGCTGCCCGAGGCCAAGAATCACGTGGGCTGGAAGGACATCGACAACCTCTACGTGGCAACCGACTTCGGCCCCGGCTCCATGACCAGCTCCAGCTACCCGCGCATCGTGAAGCAGTGGCGGCGCGGTACGCCGCTCGAGAGCGCGGTGACCGTGTACGAAGGCCTGCACGAGGACATGTCCGTCAGCGCCTACCGGGACAACACGCCCGGCTTCGAGCGCGACTTCGTCTCGCGGCAGATCGACTTCTACGAGAGCGAGACCTGGCTGCGCAAGGCCGACGGCACGTTCGCCAAGATCGACGTGCCCGACGACTCGCTGGCCGAGATCACGCGCGAGTGGATGCTGATCGAGCCGCGCACCGACTGGACCGTGGCCGGTGCCACCTACAGGTCGGGCTCGCTGCTGGCCGTGAAGTTCGACGACTACATGGCCGGCCGCCGCGAGCTCACGGTGCTGTTCGAGCCCGACGACACCACCGCGCTCGACAGCCATTCGTGGACGCGCAACCACCTGATCGTCAACGTGATGCACGACGTGGTGAACCGCCTCGAGGTGCTCACGCCTCCCGCCGGTGGAACGGGGCCGTGGAAGCGCGAGAGCCTGGGCGGTGCGCCCGAGCTCTCGACCATCGCGGCGGGCGGCATCGACGAGGACGAGAACGACGACTACTTCCTCACCGTGAGCGGCTTCCTGCAGCCGACCACGCTCTACATCGGCACCATCGGCACGGCTGAAAAGAGCGAGCCCCAGGTGCTGAAGGACAGCCCCGCCTTCTTCGATGCCTCGCGCCATCGCGTGAGCCAGCATTTCGCGACCTCGAAGGACGGCACGCGCGTGCCCTACTTCGAGATCGCCCCGAAGGACCTGAAGGCCGACGCAAGCAACCCCACGCTGCAGTACGCCTACGGCGGCTTCGAGATCCCCCTGCAGCCCAGCTACAGCGGCAGCATCGGCCGCGCCTGGCTGGACCAGGGCGGCGTGTACGTTGTCGCCAACATCCGCGGCGGCGGCGAATACGGCCCGCGCTGGCACCAGGCCGCGCTGCAGGAGAACCGGCTGCGCACCTGCGAGGACTTCGCGGCCGTCTCCGAAGACCTGATCGCGCGCGGAGTCACCTCGCCCGCGCACCTGGGCGCCATGGGCGGCAGCAACGGCGGCCTGCTGATGGGCAACATGCTCACGCTCTATCCGCAGCTCTACGGCGCCATCGTGAGCGAGGTGGCGCTGCTCGACATGCGGCGCTACACGCACCTGTCGGCCGGCGCCTCGTGGATCGCGGAATACGGCGACCCCGACCAGCCCGAGGAGTGGGAGTTCATCCGCGCCTTCTCGCCCTACGAGAACGCGAAGCCGGGCCGGGCCTATCCGCCCGCGCTCTTCACCACCTCCACGCGCGACGACCGCGTGGGCCCGGTGCATGCGCGCAAGATGCACGCGAAGATGACGGCGCTGGGCCACGACAGCAGCTTCTACGAGAACCTGGAAGGCGGCCACAGCGCGGCCACGGACAACAAGGAATCCGCCTTCATGGACGCGCTGGGCTATGCCTACCTGTGGCAACACCTGAGGAGTTGAGATGAGCAACGCGAACGTCACCCTCGAACTGATCGGCGCGCCCACCGACGTCGGCGCCAGCGTTCGCGGCGCCGGCATGGGGCCCGACGCGCTGCGCGTGGCGGGCCTGCCCGAGGCGCTCGCGCGGCAGGGCTACACGGTCATCGACCGCGGCAACCTCGCGGGCCCGGCCACGCCCTGGGCGCCGCCGGCCAACGGGCTGCGCCACCTCGACGAGGTGATCGCCTGGAACCGCTCGGTGTACGCGGCCGTCGACACCGCGCTGGGCACGGGCCACGTGCCCCTGATGATGGGCGGCGACCACTGCCTGGCCATCGGATCGATCAGCGCGGTGGCATGGCATGCGCGCAAGCGCGGCAAGAAGCTGCGCGTGCTGTGGCTCGACGCGCACTCCGACGTCAACACCGAGACCACCAGCCCCAGCGGCAACCTGCACGGCATGCCGGTGTCGTGCCTGCTGGGCCACGGGCCGGCGGTGCTCACGGGCTGGAGCGGCGAGCGTGCGGCGCTGCAGCACGACGCCATCCGCTTCATCGGCATCCGCAGCGTGGACGGCGACGAGAAGGAAGCCATCCGCACGCTGGGCCTGAACGTGTTCGACATGCGCCACATCGACGAGCACGGCATGCGCACCACCATGACCGAGGCGCTGCAGGACGTGGACGAGGACACGCACCTGCACGTGAGCTTCGACCTCGACTGCCTCGACCCGGCCGACGCACCCGGCGTGGGCACCGGCGTGCGCGGCGGGCCGACCTACCGCGAGATGCAGCTGTGCATGGAGATGGTTGCCGACACCGGGCGGCTCGGCTCGCTGGACGTGGTGGAACTCAACCCTGCGCTCGACGTGCGCAACCAGACGGCCGAAGTGGCCGTCGAACTCATCGAGAGCCTGTTCGGCAAGTCGACTCTGGTGCGATAGCAGGAACTCCCCCAGGCTTCGCGCACTTCGTGTCGCCTCTCCTCCCCCCTCGCTGGGGGCGACACCTGCGGCCCGGCAAGGCCGGTTCCGCGGTGTCTCGCGAACGGGCCATGCCGAGCATCGAAATGAATCAGGGGCGCTCGACCTGCGCCGCCTTGGCGCGTGTGGTGTAGCCCTGGTAGGCCGGGAGCGCGACGGCCGCGAGGATGCCGAGCACCGTGATCACGGGCAGCAGCCATGCGCCGATCAGCACGCCGATGCCGTTGGGCGGCGGCGGCGCGCCGAAGCGGTTGCGGCCCTTGGTGCCCGACTTGAAGACCCAGATCAGCGCGACGAAGGGGATCAGCGCCAGGAACAGCATCCAGCCCGACCAGTCCATGTCGTGCGAACGCTGGATGCCGGTCAGCACGTAGAAGACCAGATAGGGGATCGCGAGCAGGAAGGTCAGCCCCCCGATCACGCCCTCGGAGCGCGCGAGGCCGCTGAAGCCCAGGATCCCGCCCATCACGCCGGCCGCGACGATGAAGATGAGGTAAGAAAAAAGCGTGTAAGCCAGGAAGCGGGCCCGCCCGATGCGACCCTTGGCGGACCACAGCTTCACCGGCTGCACGGCATCGGTGCCGCCGTCGTAGACATCGGCCACCGCGGAGCGGGGCGCCGCGTACGGATTGGGATTGGTGAAATCGGTCGTCATTTGCTTCTCTCTCCTCTGCTTTGTAAAGAGCCCATTGTGGGCAAAGACCTTTACAAAAGGCCAGCCCTTTTGACAGCGTGGTAGCGATTCACCAGCGCCACGGCCAGGTCGGCAGGCTCCACGTCGACCGACAGCGGGTCGTTGCCGACCACGCGCGCGAAGGCGTCGCGGCGCGACTGCTCGAAGAGGTGCGCCGCGGCCACGTCGACTGCGTCCCGCGCATGCACCAGCGGCTGCGCGGCGATGTGCCCCAGCACGCGTTCGCGCAGGCTCGCCACCAGCACGAGGTGCTTGCGGCGCAGCAGCTTGATGGCGGGGCGCAGCTCGGCGGCGTCCTCGTCGCGGAAGTTGGTCAGCACGATGACGAGCGCGCGCCTTTTCTGCACGCGCAGCAGTTCCTGCGCGGCCAGCAGGTAGTCGGAATGGGTGGCGCCGGGCTGGATGTCGTGCAGCCGGTTCATCAGCGCATTGAGCGTGGCCGTTCCCTTGCGCGGGGCGAAGTCGCGCCGCTCCTCGGCGGGGCAGCCGAAGGTCATGGCGCCGACCTCGTCGCCCTCCTTCAGCGCGACGTAGCTCAGCAGCATCAGCGCGTTGAGCGCCTCGTCGAAGTGGCTGCTGGCCTTCTGCGCCAGCGCGCCTTCGTCGGCGCGCATGCGGCGGCCGCAGTCGAGCAGGAACAGCACGCACTGGTCGCGGTCGTCCTGGAACTCGCGCACGATGGGCCGGCGCTGGCGCTGCGTGGCTTTCCAGTCGATGTGGCGCAGCGAGTCGCCGGTCTTGTAGTCGGCGAGCTGCCGGAAGTCGGTGCCCAACCCGCGCTGCGCATAGGTCTTGATGCCGATCTGCGCGAGCCGCCGGTCGCCCGAGAGCCACGCGTAGCGCGCCAGCGCGGCGAAGTTGGGATACACGCGCAGCCGGCGCGGCTCGCCCAGCGTCTGGCGCAGCTCGAAGCAGCCGAGGCGGGTGCGCCAGCGCAGCTGCGTGGCGCCGAACTGCGCGACGCCGCGCTGCGTGGCGGTGGCCGTGTAGCGCAGCGCGACGCGCGAGAGCGCCGGCACGGCGTGCGCCTGCGGCAGCCCCTCGAAGGCGAAGTGGGTGTCGAGCTCGTCGAACACCGACACCTGCCAGGCCTGGGTGCCTTCATTGACCAGCGTGAGCGTGAGCACGGTGGGCACGCCGAGCGAGAACGCACCCGGCAGGTTGCGCTCGATGCGCAGCGGCGCCGCACGCCACGCGCGCAGGCTGCTCCAGAGGTCGAAGCCGGCGAGCACGAAACCCAGCACGAGCAGCACGCCCGCCACGGCGGCGACGTACGCCAGCGGCGCGCCCAGCAGCAGCGCCACGGAGGCGGCCGCGCTCAGGCCGGCCAGCGCCAGCACGGCCGCACGCGCGGGGATCGGAACAGCAGCGCGCATCCGCGGGCCTAGAGCCGTGGCGCCTCGACGCTGTCGCGCGCGGCGCGCAGCAGGGTGTCCACGCCCATGCCTTCGAGCTGCGCGTCGGGCGAGATCATCACGCGGTGCCGCAGCGCGGGCAGCGCCTGGCGCGCCACGTCGTCGGGCGTGATGAAGTCGCGCCCGGCCATCAGCGCGGCGGCGCGGGCGGCGCGCACCAGGGCCATGGTGCCGCGCGGCCCGGCGCCCGACGACAGGCCCGGCCAGTCGCGCGTGGCGCGCGCGATGCGCACCGCATAGTCGATCACGCGCTCGTCGGCCTGCACCAGGCAGGCCAGCCGCTGCAGCTCGAGCACCTGCGCCTCGTCGAGGCAGGGACGCACGGCCTCCAGCGGAAACTGGTTGCCGGCGCGCTGCCGCGTGGTCAGCTGCACGATGGCGTTCTCTTCGGTGTGGCTCGGAAAGCCGATGTCGATCTTCAGCAGGAAGCGATCGAGCTGCGCCTCGGGCAGCGGATAGGTGCCCTCGGTGTCGATCGGATTCTGCGTGGCCATCACCATGAAGGGGCGCGGCAGCGGCATGGCCGTGCCTTCGAGCGTGACCTGGTACTCCTGCATGACTTCGAGCAGTGCGCTCTGGGTCTTGGCCGGCGCGCGGTTGATTTCGTCGGCCAGCAGCAGGTTGGTGAACACCGGCCCCTGGTGCACGCGCAGGGTGCCGAGGCTGCCGTCGCCGCGCGAGGCGATGTCGAGCACCGCGTGGCCGGTGATGTCGGAGGGCATCAGGTCGGGCGTGAACTGCACGCGCGCGTAGCGCAGCGTCATGGCCTGCGCCAGCGCCCGCGCGAGCAGGGTCTTGCCGAGCCCCGGCACGCCTTCGATCAGCACGTGGCCCGAGGCGACCAGCGCCACCAGCGTCTGGTCGACCGCCTCCAACTGGCCGACCACGGCCTGGCCGACCTCGGCGCGCAGCGTCTGCAGCCACTGGGCCGCACGCGTCAGTTCTTCGGGTTGGATGGCTTGCATGTGCGTCTCTCGGTTCAGGATGTGGATTGGGCGGAAGAAGAAGATGAGGCGGAGGACCGGGGCATGAACGGCCCGTTGGCATCGAGCCGCCGGCGCGCGGTTTCGAGCACCTCCAGGTCGACCGCCATGGCACCGGCATGACGGGGGCGCGCCCCGTCCATCGCCCGCACGAGCATGGCGGCTTCCAGCCCGGTGGCCTGCGCGATGGCGGCTGCGCGCGCCGCGGCATCGCGATGGACGTAGCCACGCAGCTGGCGGCGGGCCGACTCGTTCAGTGCGCGCAGTTGCGCCGCGTGCAGCGCGTCGGCGCCATGCATGTGCAGGAAGCCGGCGGTGCCGCGCACCTGCTCGGCCATGGAGCGCCGGTGCGTGCCGGCCGAAGGCGCCAGCGGCCCGAAGCGCACGGCCGCACGCCAGAGCGCGAAGGCCAGCGCCAGCATGCCCACGACCAACGCCACCCAGCCCCTTTGCCAGAGCCAGAGCATGAAGGGCTCGCGCGTCTCCTCGACGACGAACCAGACTTCGGCGCCGCTGCGCGCCTGCACGGCGGCGGCGGCGAACAGCGCGTTGTCGGCCCGCACCAGGTTCTCGTTGTGCCACAGGCCCCAGGGCATGACGGTGACGGTGCCGCGGCCGACACGCACGCGGATCGCCTCGGTGGTGCCGCGCGCGCCAACCGCGGTCCACAGCGGCGGCGGCTGCTTGTCGGCGGGCTTGTAGCGCGACGACGACCACCAGGCGCAGACACGGAAGCTGCGGCCACCGGCGAAGCTCGCGGGCACGGAGTCGGGCTCGGTCACGGCGTGGCAATCCGCGTCCTTCGGGGGCGGGTCGAAGCGGCGCGAGGCGGGCGTTTTCTTCTTCGGCTCGGGAGGGGTTTTCTTCTTCTCGTCCGCCGCGGGCTGCTTTTCGCGGACCAGCGGTAGCCAGTCTTCCAGCTGCTCGCCGCTGACGAGATAGGCCGGTATCACGAGATGACCGCCCTGCTCGACCCATTCGCGCAGGCGCTTTCCCCGCTCGGGGAACATGTCCCAATAGCTGGAGGCCAGCACCAGCCGCGCCTGCGCAGGCGGCATGGTGTCGAGGCTCTCGCGCTTGACCACATTCATGCCGAGCTCGCGCAGCATCGCCTGCGCGCCGTAGAACCGGTTCTTCTTCGCCTCGCCGCTCGCGGGCGTCGGCACCTCGGTGTCGGCCCATTCGGTGGCCGAGACCAGCCACAAGCCGACCAGCGCCACCACGAGCACCGAGACGATGCGAACCACCCATGTGTTGTTCATGCGGCCGCGCCCTTCAGGCTGCCGGCTGGCGCAGCATCGGCAGCCACATCGGGCAGGTACCGGTCGAATTCGTCGCAGAGCGCCAGCACCTGCGCCGTGGCGGGCAGCCGTCCGCCATATGCAGCCAGTTGCCAGGCCTCGACCAGCCGCACGAAGAAAGCCTGCGCTTCCGGCGCCAGCCGGGCCGCGGCGAGGGCCACGCACTCGCCCTCGGTACTCGCGGCGCGCACCGGCACTTCATGCGCATGCACCAGGCGCGACAACGCCCCCCGATACAGCAGCGACAGCGCCGCCCGCGGCTGCCCGCGCTGCCAGAGCCCGGCGGCGGCATTGCCGATGTCCTCGGGCAGGCTCTCGGGCCGGATGTCGAGGCTTCCGACATGGCTGGGCAACGGCGCCTTGCCGGGCCGCGCGCCACCGGCACGCACCCGCATCCAGCGGTGCAGCCGGATCGCAAGCCACGCCAGCGCCAGCGCGGCCAGCCCCCAGATCAGCCAGCGCGCGCCCTCGGCCACCGCCCTCACGAAGTCGCGCAGCCAGTCGAGGCTGTCGGCCTTCTTCTCGGGCTCCTCTTCCTCTTCGTCGCGGTCCTTGAAGCGCAGCTGCTTCTCCGTCCTGGTGCCGGGCATGTTCGGATCGGCCCGAACCTTGTCGATCGCGGCCTTCACCTGCTCGCGCGTCGATGCGGCCCCGTCCGCAGCCAGGGCCGCCGAAGGCGCCAACACCCCCACGCACAAGAACACGAGCAGAGCGACCACCAGCCCCCTTCCAGGGATACCGTGGAACCGGCTTTGCCGGGCCACCGGTATCGCCCCCTGCAAGGGGGAAGGCGAAGCGACACGAAGTGCGCGAAGCCTGGGGGTGCTACCTGAACCCACGACGGAACTCCTGCTCGATGTCCCAGGCTTCGAGCTCGACCCGGCGGTTGAGGTACATCGCGAAGCCGGCCGCCACGTAGAACGGCTCCAGCACGCCGACGACGAGCGCATAGGCGCCGGCAGTCAACAGGCTCTGCAGCCATGCGTCCGACTGCGTGAGCCAGCCGAAAAGATCGCGGGTGCCGCCTTCGGGCGCGAACCAGAACAGCAGCGACAGCAGGCAGATATCGAGCGCCATCTCGACGTTCGCGAACACCAGCTGCATGCCCGTGGCCGCGCCGCGCCGCCCGCGCAGCAGCTGCGTGCGCCGCTTGCGCCTTGCGCTTCCGCGCTGGCCTTCGAGCTGGTCGATGGCCTGGGTGAACGAACGCCAGGGCGAAAAGCGCCGCCACAGCAGCGTACGCAGCAGCTGTCCGCCCCACACGGTGCGGCGGTTGGCCCACAGGTCGGACCAGCGCGTCTCCTGCCCGAACACCGCGCGCGAATGTACGAAGAGCAGGCTGCGATCGAGCCAGGGCTTGAGCCAGAAGATCAGCAGGCTGGGCAGCCAGCCCGCGATCTCGACCGTGCTGAGTGCCAGCAGCACCGTCACGATGTACACCGGCAGGAAGGTGCGCCACACCGAGCGCGCGTGGCTGCGCACCAGCTGCGCGCCAAGGTCGGCGGCCTCGGCCATGGGCCGCGGCCGCAGCGCGATGGCGAGGCCGTCAACCTGCATGGTCGTCCCCGGCCTTCGCGTCAACAGAACGCGGCCTGCCCTGCCAGCCGAGGTACGCCAGCACCAGCACCCAGCAGGCACCGCCCACGCCGTACTTCACGGCCGGCGCGATCCAGCGCGCCGAGGACCAGAAGGCCTCGACCGCCGCGGCGACCAGCAGCAGCCCGATGACGCCGTAGACGATCACCACCGCATGGCGCGCGGCCAGCCGCAGGGCTTCGAGCCGCGTGTGCCGCCCCGGCGCCACCCACGAGTAGCCGAGCCTGAGGCCCGCCGCGCCGGCCAGCACGATGGCCGTGAGCTCGAAGGCCGAGTGCGTGACGACGAAGGAGAGGAAGTTCCGGGCGTGCCCCGAGCCGATGAGATAGCCGCCCACGGCCCCGATCTGCACGCCGTTGAACACCACCACCACCGCGCTGCCCACGCCGGCGAAGATGCCGGCCGCGAAGCAGCGAAAGCCGATGCCGATGTTGTTCATGATGTAGAAGCCGAACATCTGCCAGTCGTCGCCCGCGCTGCGCGTGCGGCCCAGCGACTCGGCACTGTCGCTGTACATCGAGTCGA
This sequence comes from Variovorax gossypii, assembly GCF_003965815.1. Lineage (GTDB taxonomy): Bacteria > Pseudomonadota > Gammaproteobacteria > Burkholderiales > Burkholderiaceae_C > Variovorax > Variovorax gossypii. Next base: position 63,870 of record NZ_RXOE01000011.1, read on the forward strand.
ACTCCTGCACCGAATTGGCGTCGAGCAGGTGCAGGATGAAGCCTGGGTCGCGCCAGGCGGCCCAGCCCGCCACCAGCAGCGGCAGCACGAACATCAGCGCCGACACCAGCAGGTAGGCGCGATGCGCCCGCACCGCCTCGGGAAAGTCGACCAGCGCCAGCCGCGCGAAGCGCGCGAGGCCGTAGTCGTGCCTGCGGTAGATCAGCCGGTGCGCGCTCTGCGTGAGGCTTTCGAGCCGCTGCGTGAGATGGATCGGATAGGCCCGCGCCTGCGCCAGCGCGAGGTGCTCGCACACGCGACGATACAGCGTGGCGAGCCGTGCGCCGTCGAACTTGCGCTTGGTCTCGGCCACGCGGATGACGGCCTCGAGCTCGGCCCACAGGGGCGCGTAGGCGGCTTCGAAATCGAGCGGCGTCATCGCCCTGCTCCTCCACGTGCATCGGCGGCGCCGGCACCGTTGCGACGGCCCAGCACCCACTGCGCCACGCCAAGCAGGCGCTGCGACGCGGAGGCGCCGGTGGTGTCGGGGCCCAGCACCGGCTCGGCGACGCGGGCGAGTTCTTCGAAACGCTCGGGGGTGAGGCGGGTGGCGCGGCCGGCCCACGACACGATGGCCATCTGCTCGCGCGCCGACAGCGGCCGTGCGGGCGCCTGCGGCTCGGCCACGGGCAGGCTGCCGTGCAGGCTCACCTGGTCGCTGAACACCACCAGCGTGCCGGCGGCGAGGTCGCCCAGCCGCTTGCTGTCGTGCCGCCACAGCATCGACACGATGCCCGCGCCGTAGAAGGAAGGCACGAAGTCGGCCGCGCGCAGCAGGTTGCGCGTGAGCGCGGCGGCGGGGGTCACGGGCAGGCCCGAGTCCATCACCACGCGCAGGCCCATCACGCGCTTGCCGGGCGTGGCCGCCGCGCGCGTGAGTTCGAAAACCACGGGGTAGAACCACTCGAGGCAGAAGTAGGCGATGAGCAGGATGCCGACGCCCATCTTGCCCATCATGCCGACGGCGAAGGAGATGGTGACGAAGATGCCGAGCCGGATCGCGAAGTCGATGAGGTACGCCAGGCCGCGCGCGACCAGCCCGGCCGGGCGCAGCGACAACGCGATGCCTTCCGGGGTCTCGGCGGTGTAGAGCGTGTCGAGGCTCACTGGCGTCGCGCCCGGCTCAGGCCTGCAGCACGACGGTGTCGGCGATCTGGTCGTGCAGACAGCGGCGCGACGCGCGGAAGATGAAGAGGCAGTCGATCAGCACGTAGATCGGCCCCAGCAGCGGCCAGATGCTGGTGAAGAACATCGGGCCGTCCCGCAGGGCGAGGATGCGCCCGATCTGCGCCTGCGACCCGTCGGGCCGCGCGATGCGGATCCTGAACAGCGCCTTGCCGATGGTCTGGCCGCGGGTGGCCAGCAGGTAGCCGTGCAGCACGAGGTAGAGCACCATGCCGGCCACCGCGCTGGAGATGCGCGGCTCCCACATGCCGAGGCCGTCGTCTTCCCAGAGGTTGACGGGGGTTAGCTTCGAGAGGAGCCAGATCACGGCGATGGAGATGCCGGCGTCGAGCATTGCGGCGAAGAAGCGCGTGCCACGCGATGCGAGCTCACCGGACTGAGCCCCTCCCGGCTGCAGCACGTCTTCCACATGGGATTGCGGCGGCGCGTAACGCGCGTCCTGCGACTGATCTTCCATGCCCGTCCCTCTCCGAAACGAATGAATTTTCGGAAGATTCTAGGGCGTCGATGCCCCTCGCAGACTGTCGGACTGCTTCGGCGGACTCGGATCGAGGGCACCTTGCAGGCGGCGCAGGTCGTCGAGGAGCAGGCCCAGCGGCGCGGCGAGCGGCGCATTCGCGGCGGTATCGCGGGAGTCCTGCGCGCGGCGGCCGAGCTCGGCCAGATCCGGCGGCGGGCCCTTGCCCTCGAGCGCGTCGGCCATGCCGCTGACGGCCGCGCCGGCTGCCTGCGCGGCTTCGTGCCAGCCTGCATCGGCCCCGGCGCCTTGCGCCTGCCGCAGCACGCGGTCGAGCATTGCGGCGTCTTGGAAGATGCGCGCCGCCAGCCGGGCCTTGTCGCGATACGAAGTGCCGCGTGCCCGGCCGCGGCGCCACCAGCGAGCCTCCAGGTCGGCGCTGCCGGCCAGGGCGGTCAGGCGGCCCAGCGCCGCGCGCGTGCCTGCCTGGATGCGCTCTGTCTCCGCTGCATCCACAGGAGGCCGTCGCGAGGCGCCCATGCGCCTGCCGAGGCCGCGCAGCAGTGCGGCGCAGCCCTCGTCGAAGCGAGCGCCCGCGTGGTACTCGGACATCACCGTCGAGACCGCCAGCGCCACTCCCACGCCGATGCCGATCTGCACCATGCGCAGCATCGCCACCTGCAGCGCCGAATGGCCCGGAATGCCGCTCGCCGACAGGATGATCAGCGCAGCCACCGGCGCGCTGCGCAGGCCCGGCACGGATGCGCCGGCGAACGACAGCAGCATGACAACGCCCAGCGTGGTCGCGAGCACCGGTGCGCCGTGGTGCTGCAGATAGACGCCGGCAAGCCCGAAGAGCGCGCCGGCGGCCGTGCCGCGCACGCGATCCCATCCGGCATCGAGCGTGGACCCGGCGCTCGGGCGCATGACGATCAGCACGCTCATCACGGCCCAGAAGCTTTCGGGCAGGCGCAAGGCCGTCGCCACGCCCCACGCGATGGCCACGGCCACCGCGAGCTGCGCGCCGGGACGCCAGCGGCCATGCCGCCAGGGGCCGGTGAGGCGTTGCAGCGCGCTCGATCCGATCATGGCCCTGGCTCCCTTGCTCCGCCGCCGAGAGCGGCCGCGATGCCGTCGATCAGTCCGCAGGCCTGCAACAGCAGGGCGCGCTGGTCGGCATCGAGCGTGGCGCCGATCGCCTCGGCAAGCGCCGCTTCGCGCGTGCGCATGATTGCCTTCAACCGGCGCGTGCCCTCGGCGGTGAGAGACAGCAGCCACTGGCGCCCGTCGGCCGGATGCGGCGCACGGCCGATCCAGCCTTCGGCCTCCAGTTCGGCCAGCAGCCGGGTCAGCGACTGGAGCTTGACGCGCTCGAGCCCCGCCAGCGTCGTGGGCGTGCACGGCCCATGCTGGTGAAGCTGCCCCAGCACGCTGAGCTTGGCCACGCTCGGCCCTTCGGGAGTGGCGCTGCCGCTGCGCAACTGGCGCGTCAGCAGCGACACGGAAGTACGAAGACGCGAGGCGCACTGCGCCGGATCCGGGATGGTGGAAGCCATGCCCAGATTGTAAGACGTGTCTTGGTATTTTTGGCGCCTGGCGCCGCTCAGCCCCGGTTCGGCGACGAAGTTACCGGGTAGGTGACTGCAGGCGCGGGCACTGGTGCCGGCTGGGACGAGGAAGCAGCAGGCGGTGGCGATGCGGCCGGCGTTTCGGCGGGCGCCCCGGCCTCCTCTTCACCTTCAGGCCCTTCGAGATAACGGTCGAGCAGCGAGAAGAACCGGTCGTAGAAGCGCTCGTCGGTCAGCGTCTCGCTCGCCACCTTCACCATCGCATCGTCGCTGCCCGAGAACGGCAGCGAGAGCGAGCCGATCGCGCCCACGCCGAGGCTCGCCGAGTTGTTCACTTTCTTCAGGCCGTAGCGGTCCTGCAGCGCGGTGGCGAAGGCGACGGTGTTCCGGCTCGCCTTGCCGCTCCGGGTGCTCTCGCGCGCACAGACCACGCGGAACTCGACCTCCACATGCACCTCGGACGCTGGCTGGAAGCTCTTGCGCCCGGTCACGAGGTCGGCGTTGGCGGCCGTGATCATGTAGCCCTGGCTCAGCAGCGCGCGGCGCGCGGCTTCGCAGGTCTGGGCCTCGGTGGCCTCGTAGTCGCGGGTGTGGGTGGTGGTCGAGCCGAAGGCTTCGGGCTCGTAGTTCACCCGGCGGGAGGTACTGCCGCAACCGGCAAGCACGAGAGCGGAAAGCAGGCCGATGACGACGACCCGGGCGTGGACGACAGGAAGAAAGGAGGTATGCATGGACGGCATGGAGCGGCGAATGCTAACCGGCGGCCTTGCCGGCAGGGCTTCGAGCGGACTCCATGCAGCCGCGTTCCCCGCAGCCGCGCGAAATTTTTGGCAGAGATCAGGACCAGGGCAGCATGTGATGCGCACGCACCCGCGTCGCCGCGATCAGCCGCGCGTTGGGAGCATCTGTGCTCTCGACCCAGGCGCGCGCTTCCTCTGCGCTGCGGCCGAACTGCTGGTGGCGGCGCACCAGGCGCTCCTCACGCACCGCGTCGTCGATGTCCACGTACCAGACCTCATCGAGCATCGCCGCAGCCTCCGCCCAGGGACCGGCGTCGTGCAGCAGGTAGTTGCCCTCGGTGATGACGAGCTGCGTCGAAGGCAGCACCGCGATCGCACCGGCGATCGGCTCCTCGATCTCGCGGCGAAATTCGGGGGCATAGACGATGTCGCCATCGGGCCGCTGCTCGCGCAGGCGCTGCAGCAGCGCGACATAGCCAGCGCTGTCGAAGGTGTCGGGCGCGCCCTTTCGATCAGCGCGGCCGAGCCGTTGCAGCTCGACATTGGCGAGATGGAATCCGTCCATGGGCACGACCTGCGCACGATCGGCCCCCACCGCCTGCAACAGCGCCGCCGCGAGCGTCGACTTGCCCGCGCCGGGGGCGCCGACCAGCCCCAGCAGCCTGCGCTGCCCGCTGGCCATGAGGGCTTGCAGGCGGGCGGCACTTTCGGCGGGGAGAGGAGGAAGAGAGGAGAGCTTTTGCGCGGGGTTGGTGGTCATCCCCCGAGCGTAGCTTCTCCATCCGTCAAAAAAACATCAGCCAGTCAGGATGCAGGCCGAGTCGAAAAACGAACAGAAGCTTTGGCTGAAAGCGTCAGCCGCCGAGCGCCGTCAACGCACGCTGCAGCTACTGCTTCGTCATCATTTCCGGATCGCGCGAAACGTCAGACTGATGCGCTCCCCCGCGCTTTCGGCCTTGGGAATTGCGTGCAGCCAGTCCTGCTGGACGGCATCCGACATGTAGAGCAAAGAACCGTGAGGCAATGGGTAGTCGAAGCGCAAACTGCTGTCGGCCTTGCTGCGATATGCGATGGAGCGCGTGGCCCCGACCGACACGATGGCAACGCCGGTGCCGGGTGCCAATGCCGTACTGTCGTCCGAGTGGAACCTCATCGACGATGCACCGTTGGCATAGAGGTTCAAGAGGCAATTGTTGGGACGAAAGCCAAGTTCGGCTTCGAGCTTGCCGCACAGGACTTCCAGCTCAAGCGGTATCGGCACCGCTTCGTAGGCAATCTGCGAATAGTCATACGGCACGCCGAAGCTGGCTGTCTTGCGTGCGCGCATGCGCTCATCCCACGTCACCGCGGACCTGAGCCACTCGAGAAGGGCATCGGGCGACGCGACGAACGCGGGATCGAGGTGAATTGGCGGGCCACTCATGGGCCCGCAGGATACAAGGACTGGCGCCTTGCGATCAGGGATACAGGCCGCGTTCCTGGCGAGCCATCAGGATGCGCTCGCAGGCCACCGCGTACGTCGCCGTGCGCAGCGTGATCTTGTGCTTGTCCGCCGTGTCCCAGATGTGGTTGAGCGCGTTCATCATGATGCGGTCGAGGCGCACGTTGATCTCGTCCTCGTCCCAGAAGAAGGACGAGAAGTCCTGCACCCATTCGAAGTAGCTCACGGTCACGCCGCCGGCGTTGCAGATCACGTCGGGCACCACCAGCACGCCGCGCTCGGCGAGGATGTCGTCGGCCTGCGGAACGGTGGGGCCGTTGGCGCCTTCGAGCACCAGCTTGGCGGTGGTCTTCTGCGCGCGCTCGGCGGTGAGCTGGCCTTCGAGGGCGGCCGGGATCAGGATGTCGCAGGGCGTGTTCCAGAAATCCTCGTTCGGCACGATGTCGCCGCCGGCCTTGAAGCCGATCACGCCGTCGGTGCGCGAGATGGGCACCAGCTTGGCCAGGTCGAGGCCGTTGCTGTTGACGATGGTGCCGGTGTGGTCCTGCACCGCGACGATCTTGGCGCCGGCTTCGGCGAAGAGTTCTGCCGCGACGGAGCCCACGTTGCCGAAGCCCTGCACCGCGATGCGCGCGCCGCGCAGGTCCATGCCCAGGCGGCGTGCCGCTTCGCGGCCGGTGACGAACACGCCGCGGCCGGTGGCCTTCACGCGGCCCAGCGAACCGCCGAGGTGCAGCGGCTTGCCGGTGACGACGCCGGTGGCGGTGCCGCCGACGTTCATCGAGTAGGTGTCCATCATCCACGCCATGATCTGCGCGTTGGTGTTGACGTCGGGCGCGGGGATGTCGGTGTGCGGGCCGATGATGATGCCGATCTCGCTGGTGTAGCGACGAGTGACTTTCTCGAGCTCCTGCAGCGAGAGCTTCTTCGGGTCGACGCGGATGCCGCCCTTGGCGCCGCCGTACGGCAGGTTGACCGCCGCCGTCTTGATGGTCATCCAGGCCGACAGGGCCATCACTTCTTCCAGCGTGACGTCGGGGTGGAAGCGCACGCCGCCCTTGCCCGGGCCGCGGCTCATGTTGTGCTGCACCCGGTAGCCCTCGAAGTGGGCGATGGTGCCGTCGTCCATTTCGATGGGCACGTCGACGATGAGCGCGCGCTTGGGGCGCTTGAGGGTTTCGACCCAGCGGGCCAGCGGGCCGAGGTACGGCACGACGCGATCGACCTGCGAAAGATATGTGCCCCACGGGCTGTTGGCTGTAGGACTGACGAAGGAGAGTTGTTCGCTCATATGAGTTCCCTTGCTCGGTTTGTTAGGGTGGCCGCAACGATAGACCTCCGCCGCGCGTTGCGCCATGGCTTATGCGCGCCGCGGAGGCGGTTATGCAAGAGAGGTTGGTGGCGCCGCGGCGCGCACATTGCGCCGATGTAATCGCGGCGTGCGGAGGCTGACGGCATCGCTTCCTAGATTGGCACGGTCGGCGCCATTTCCGGCGACGGCGAACAACCAGGAGACACCGACCATGCCGCATCGCACGCTTCTTCTTTCTTCTTCCCTTCTCGCCGCCGCCGCGCTGGCACCGCTGGCGGCATCCGCCGCCGGCGAGTACCACTTCGCGCCGACCGAAGCCGGCGTGACGCGCTACCCCGACCACGCGAAGCAGGACCCTTCGCGCGACAGGGTCGTCGCCGAGCTGGCGACGGCGCAGAAGCAGCCCGCGTGGAACAACGTGAGCCGCGGCGCGCCCTGGCCGGCCGCGCGCACCGGCCAGCCCGCCACGCGCGAGGCGGTAGAGGCCGAGGCCATCAAGGCCATGCGGGCGGGAACGATTCCGTCGGGCGAGCGATAGGCACGCACGAGCCCGTAGATGACAGAAACGTCATCGACGGGTTATCGACCTCGCGGATCCGCTTCGTAGAGTTGCCTCACCAACCCAGGCAAACCCAGCAACCAACGTCACACATCAAGGAGTAACGAATGAGCAAGCAAGCTTCCGCCACCCGTCTGTTCGGCACCGCCGCCCTCGCCGCCCTGCTGGGCACGATCGCCGCGCCGAGCTTCGCCGGCAACTATGCAGAGGGCGATCCGCGCCCCGCGCCGCTGGCCTCGTCGACGACGCGCGCCGCGGTGACCGCCGACGCGGTGCAGTGGCTGAAGACCGCGCCGACACAGGGCTACACCAGCGGCTACCAGCAGGAGCCGGTCGCGGTCTCGGCCAACAGCCGCGCCGCCGTGGCGGCCGACACGCGTCTCTGGATCCAGTCGGGCCTGGCGGCCCAGCAGGCCAGCGAAGCCGGCGCCGACACCATGAAGCCGGGCTACCGCGAAGCCGCCGCCGAATACGCCCGGCTGCGCGCGAGCCCGGCCTACGGCGCCCTGGTCGACCAGCTCAAGAACCAGCAGGCGGCCGCGCAGTCGCAAATGCAAACGCAAGTTCGCTGACGGCGCACGGGACGCACGGCGGCTCCCTGGGTAGTCCAGGGTAGGCTGCCGGCAGTTCCTTGGTTCTATCTCCTATAGCCGGCGGCCATAGGCCGCATCTTCCGCCACGATTCGCTGTCCGGGCTGGATAATCCTCCAATGCTCGACCTGGACCGCATCGATCTCCGGCTGCTGAAGATCCTTCAGGAAGACGGCCGCATCACCAACCTCAAGCTGGCCGAGGCTGTGGCGCTCTCGCCCACCGCGGTGCTGGCGCGGGTGCAGCGGCTCACGCGCGACGGCTTCATCCAGGGCTACGAGGCGCGGCTCGATCCGCACAAGCTGGGCCGCGGCTTCACCGTCTTCGTCGAGGTGCTGCTCGACCGCACCACGCCCAACGTGTTCGACCAGTTCAAGGCCGCCGTGCAGGTGCGCGACGAGATCATGGAATGCCACATGGTCGCGGGCGGCTTCGACTACCTGCTCAAGACCCGCATGGCCGACATGGCCGCCTACCGCGAGTTCGCCGGCACCGTGCTGTGGCAGCTGCCCGGCGTGCGCGAGACGCGGACCTATGCGGTGATGGAAGAAGTGAAGAACAGCGCGCGGCTGCCGCTGGGAGTCTGACGCACGAAGAGGCGATCAGATCAGGCCGGCTTGGCGTAGGTGCGCCCGCCGAAGATCGCCGTGCCGACGCGCACCATCGTGCTGCCCGCGCTGATGGCGGCCTCGAGGTCCGCGCTCATGCCGAGCGACAACGTGTCCAGCGCGATGCCCGCGTCGCGGATCGACTGGTACACGGCATGCGCGCGCAGGCACAGATCGCGCTGCGCTTCGAAGCCGGCGGCCGGCTCGGGAATCGCCATGAGCCCGCGCAGCCGAAGTTGTGGCAAAGCCGCCACAGCGCGCGCCAGCGCCAGCGCCTCTTCCGGAGGCACACCGGACTTGTTGGCACCGCCGTCCACATTAACCTGAAGGCATACATCCAGCGGCGGCAGGTGCGCCGGCCGCTGGGCCGAAAGACGCTCCGCGATCTTCAATCTGTCTATGCTGTGGACCCAGTCGAAGTGCTCGGCCACCGGCCGCGTCTTGTTGCTCTGAAGCGGCCCGATGCAGTGCCATTCGAGGGAAGAACGCAGGTCGGCGAGGGCTTCGATCTTGTCCAGCCCTTCCTGCACGTAGTTCTCGCCGAAGGCCGACTGGCCCGCCGCGTGCGCCTCGCGCACCGCCTCGGGGCCGAAGGTCTTGGACACCGCCAGCAACCGCACTTCCGACGGGTCACGGCCGGCCGTTACACATGCCTTCGCGATCCGGTTGTTTACTTGCTGGAGGTCGTCGCCAATCATCGTCATAATCGTCCAAAATCGTATCAAAACGTCACGAAACCCGAGCCGAGGAGCCCCGTGGACATCACCCAATTGCTGGCGTTCAGCGTCAAGAACAAAGCCTCCGACCTGCACCTTTCCGCGGGCCTGCCGCCCATGATCCGCGTCAACGGCGACGTGCGCCGCATCAACGTCGACGCGCTCGACCACAAGGGCGTGCACGCCATGGTGTACGACATCATGAGCGACACGCACCGCAAGCACTACGAAGAGTTCCTGGAGGTCGACTTCTCGTTCGAGATCGACGGCCTCGCGCGCTTCCGCGTGAACGCCTTCAACCAGGCGCGCGGCGCGGCCGCCGTGTTCCGGACCATTCCTTCGAAGATCCTCACGCTCGAACAACTCAACGCGCCGAAGATTTTCGGCGAACTGGCGCTCAAGCCGCGCGGGCTGGTGCTGGTGACGGGCCCCACGGGCTCGGGCAAGTCGACCACGCTGGCCGCGATGATCAACTACCTCAACGAGAACGAGTACGGCCACATCCTCACGGTGGAAGACCCGATCGAATTCGTGCACGAGTCGAAGAAGTGCCTGATCAACCAGCGCGAAGTGGGGCCGATGACGCTGTCGTTCTCGAACGCCCTGCGCTCCGCGCTGCGCGAAGACCCCGACGCCATCCTGGTGGGCGAGCTGCGCGACCTGGAAACCATCCGCCTGGCCATGACCGCCGCCGAGACGGGCCACCTGGTGTTCGGCACGCTGCACACCTCGTCGGCCGCCAAGACCATCGACCGGATCATCGACGTGTTCCCCGGCGAAGAGAAGGAAATGATCCGCGCGATGCTCTCGGAGTCGCTGCAGGCCGTGATCTCGCAGACGCTGTGCAAGACCAAGGACGGCCAGGGCCGCGTGGCGGCGCACGAGATCATGCTGGGCACGCCAGCCATCCGGAACCTGATCCGCGAGGCGAAGGTGGCGCAGATGTACTCCACCATCCAGACCGGCCAGGGCTCGGGCATGCAGACGCTCGACCAGAACCTGACGGAACTGGTGCGCCGCAATACCATCTCGGCAGCAGAGGCCCGCGGCAAGGCCAAGATCCCAGAGAATTTCCCAGGCTAGTCATGAGGCCCCCCGGCTTTTCACTTCGCTGCGCTGCGTGTAACTCCACCCTCCAAGGGGGAGGCGCGGCCGCCTTGGGGCGGCCCGGCGGTCGGCCGCCAACGGGTTCAATCTAAACAGATCAAGGAGCGCTCTCATGGAACGCGATCAAGCCAGCCAGTTCATCAACGACCTGCTCAAGCTCATGGTGAGCCGCAACGGCAGCGACCTGTTCATCACGGCCGACTTCCCGCCGGCCATCAAGGTCGACGGCAAGGTCACCAAGGTCTCGCAGCAGGCGCTGGGCGCGCCGCACACGCTGGCGCTCACCCGCTCGATCATGAACGACCGCCAGACGGCCGAATTCGAGCGCACCAAGGAATGCAACTTCGCGATCTCGCCGACCGGCATCGGCCGCTTCCGCGTGAACGCCTTCGTGCAGCAGGGCAAGGTTGGCATGGTGCTGCGGACCATTCCCGCCAAGCTGCCGACCATCGACGGGCTGGGCATGCCGCAGGTGCTGAAGGACGTGTCGATGACCAAGCGCGGCCTGTGCATCCTGGTGGGTGCCACGGGCTCGGGCAAGTCGACCACGCTGGCCGCGATGATCGACTGGCGCAACGAGAACTCGTTCGGCCACATCGTGACGGTGGAAGACCCGGTCGAATTCGTGCATCCGCACAAGAACTGCGTGGTGACGCAGCGCGAGGTGGGCATCGATACCGACAGCTGGGAGGCCGCGCTGAAGAACACGCTGCGCCAGGCGCCCGACGTGATCCTGATGGGCGAAATCCGCGACCGCGAGACCATGGAACACGCCGTGGCCTTCGCCGAAACGGGCCACCTGTGCATGGCAACGCTGCACGCCAACAGCGCCAACCAGGCGCTGGACCGGATCATCAACTTCTTCCCCGAAGAGCGCCGCGCCCAGCTGCTGATGGACCTGTCGCTGAACCTGCGCTCGCTGGTTTCGCAGCGGCTGGTGCCGACGGAAGACGGCCTGGGCCGCGTGGCCGCGGTGGAAGTGCTGCTGAACACGCCGCTGATTTCCGACCTGATCTTCAAGGGCGAAGTGGGCGAGATCAAGGAGATCATGCGCAAGAGCCGCAACCTGGGCATGCAGACCTTCGACCAGGCGCTGTTCGACCTGTTCGAGAGCCACTCGATCAGCTTCGAGGACGCCATCCGCAACGCCGACTCGGCCAACGACCTGCGGCTGCAGATCAAGCTCAACAGCCAGCGTGCGCGCAGCACCGACCTGGCCGCGGGCACGGAGCACTTCGCGATCGTCTGATCAGTCGATCGTCCGCTGCCACGCGGCGAACACGCCGGCAGCCAGCGCAATCACCGCCATCGCGGTGAAGCCGTCGAGCGAGGCCATGAACGTGGCCTGCTGCTCCAGCGTGCGATAGAGCGTGCCGAGCGCCATCGCATGCGCCTCGCCGGCCGCATGGCCCGCCGCGGCGAAGCCGCGGGTCAAAGAATCCAGCGCCTGCATGAAGCTCGCGTTCGCGGCATTGGCCGATTCGCTCAGCCGCACCTCGTGCAGCGCGAGCCGGTGCTGCTGGAGCGCGATCACGGTCGAGGTCGCGAACGAGATCGCCAGCTGGCGCACGAGGTTCTTCAGGCGGTAGCCGTGCGCGAACTCCTCCGCCGCGAAAGGCTTGAAGGTGAGGTTCGCCACCGGCAGCACGACGAACAGCATCAGCAGCCCGCGCAGCAGCAGCGGCACCAGCAGTGCCTCGCGCCCGGCCTGCGGCGTGACGCGCGACAGCAGCCACGCCGCCAGCGCCGCGATGCCGAAACCGACGACGATCAGCCACTTCTTGCGCGCCAGCCGCGCCGAGTACTTCAGGTAGACGAAGACCAGCAGCCCGGTCGCGAACGAGGCCGCACCCGTGAAGTAGCCGGCGTTGCCCACAGTGAAGCCCAGGCCGCCCTCCATCATCCGCGGCAGCAGGTAGCTGAAGCCCGTCGAGAGGTAGTAGTAGACGACGTAGAGCGCCAGCCCGACGCGGAACGAGGCATTGCGCAGCGCATGCAGCCGCACCAGCGGCGCCGGGTGCCGCCACTGCTGCCAGCCGAACCAGGCGAGCCCCGCCACGCTCGCGATGGTGAGGCCGATGAGCGCGGGCGAGCCGGTGAAGAGCTCGAAGTGCGAGCGCGTCAACACCACCTGCAGCGCGGCCTGCGCGAGCGCAAACACCACGTAGGCGATGTAGTGCGGCTCGGTGCGCTCGTGCGGCTCGACGTCGCCGATGTCGGGCAGCGTCCAGAGCACGAGCAGGCCGATCAGCGCCGCGGCCGGCGCGGTACTCGCGAACAGCCAGCGCCAGTCGAAGTTGGCGACCAGGAAGGCGCCCGCGATGGGTGCCAGCGCACCGCCGAAGACGATCAGCACCATGAACGCCTTCAGCGCCTTGGCACGGCGCGCGGGCGGAATGCCGATCTGGATCAGGATACGACAGGCGCCCAGCATCGGACCGACGAAGTAGCCTTGCGCGGCACGCGCGAGCGTGAGTTGCATCGAGCTGTCGCACAGCGCCGCACCCACGCCGCCCGCGGCGAAGGCGAACATGCAGACTGCCAGGTAGCGCCGGTAGCCCAGCCGCTCGATCCACGCATGCTGTTGCAGGATGCCGAGCACGGCGCCCAGCGCATAGGCGCTCGAGGCCCACACGAGTTCGTCGGGCGAGGCGTTCACGCCGCCGGCGATGTAGCTGGCGAAGAAGGCGAAGAGCGCGTTGTCGAAATAGTCGATGGCCGTGACGAGGCCGATGGCCCAGGGCAGCAGCGCGACCGCGGCACTGCTGCCGCGCGAAGGCCATGCCAGGGCCGTCGTGCTCATGATGCGGGCCGTTCCTTGCGACGCTGCTCGAGCGCCTCCTCCACCGGCTCGCCGGCGAGGCGGCGCTCCACGTAGTCGAGATCGCGCTTGAGCTGCGCCTGCAGCGCGGCGGCTTCCTTGAGCTCGCGACGGACCTGCGCCACGCGCGCGTCGAGCGTCGCCAACTGCCCGGTGAGGGTTTCGCGCAGCGTCTTGAGCGAGGCATTCGACAGCCGCGGACGCCCGCCTTCGGCCGGCGCCTCCATCGGCTGCTGAAGCATCGCGGTAATGGCGGTGAGCGAGAAACCCAGCGAGCGCATGCGCAGCACGCGTGCCAGCTTGTCGAGATCGGCCTGCTCGTACAGGCGGTAGCCGCCCTCGCTGCGCACCGGCACCACGATGCCCAGTTCCTCGTAGTACTTGAGCGTGCGCGGCGTGACGTCGAGCCGGGCCGCGGCGTCGCGCACCGTGATGGTCCTGGCGGGGTTCTGGACGGTCATGATGGGGCGATTTTACCCAAACCTGTACGTTCACGTATATGTTAGACGCATCCCACCTGCGACGGAATGGCTTTAAGCTGTCGCCCCATGAGCAGCATCAACCCCCGCACCTACGAATCCGTTCCCGCACAGACAGTGGCCTTCCTCGGCCTCGGCGTCATGGGCGGCCCGATGGCCGGCCACCTGGCAAAGGCCGGCCACAGCGTCACGGTCTACAACCGCACGGCCGCCAAGGCGCAGGCCTGGGCCGACGAATTCGGCCCGCCCGGCCGCCATGCCGCCACGCCGCGCGAAGCGGTCGCGGGCGCCGACATCGTGTTCAGCTGCGTCGGCAATGACGACGACCTGCGCTCGGTGGTGCTGGGCGACGACGGCGCCTTCGCCGGCATGAAGAAGGGTGCCGTGCTGGTCGACCACACGACCGCCTCGGCCGACGTGGCGCGCGAGCTTTCCAGGGCGGCCCAGGCGCTGGGCCTGCACTTCATCGACGCACCCGTCTCGGGCGGCCAGGCCGGCGCGCAGAACGGCGCGCTCACGGTGATGTGCGGCGGCGACGCGGCGGTGTTCGAACGCATCAAGCCGGTGGCCATGGCCTTCTCGCGCGCGGTCACGCTGCTGGGCGAGAGCGGCGCCGGCCAGCTCGCGAAGATGGTCAACCAGATCGCCATTGCGGGGCTGGTGCAGGGCCTGTCGGAAGCCATCGCCTTCGGCCAGCGCGCCGGACTCGACATGGAAGCCGTGCTGGGCGTCATCAGCAAGGGCGCGGCCCAGAGCTGGCAGATGGAGAACCGCGGCAAGACCATGATCGAAGGCAAGTTCGACTACGGCTTCGCCGTCGACTGGATGCGCAAGGACCTGGGCCTGGTGCTCGACGAAGCCAAGCGCAACGGCGCGCGCGTGCCGGTGACGGCGCTGGTCGACCAGTTCTATGCCGACGTGCAGCAGGCCGGCGGGCGGCGCTGGGATACCTCGAGCCTCATCACGCGGCTCAAGTGACCAGCCAGGTGACGCCATGAAAAAAGCCCGCTGATGCGGGCTTTTTGTTCTGGCTCGCCGGCCGGCTCTTCAGCGCACCGGCGAGGTCGTCACCCCGCTCGAGGACGGCGTCGACGTGGACGAGCCCGAAGCGGGCAGCGGCTCCATCGGCGGCAGCGGCACGCGCGAGGTGGAGGAAGACGACGACGGCGTGGAGGGCGTAGCCGAAGTCACCGGCGCCGGCCCCGCGCCGCCGCGCTGCGCGGCGGCCTGGTTCGCCGCCTGGCTTGCCGCCAGGTCGGCCTCGCTCACGACCTCGACCACGCGCACCACCTTGACCACGCCCGACACGCCGCGCGTGATCTCGGTGGCGCGATCGGTCTCGCGGCGCGTGGCGATGCCCATCAGGTAGACCACGCCACGCTCGGTCACCACCTTGAAGGAATTGGCGAAGATGTCCTTGGCGTCGAGCAGGGAGGCCTTCACCTTGCCGGTGATGTACAGGTCGTTCGAGCGGTCCTGGAAGGTGCTGGAGGAGCCGACGGTCAGCTCGTTGACCACCGAGCGCACGTTCACGATGCGGCTGACTTCGTCTTCGACGCGGCGGCGGTCTGCATCGCTGCCCACGGCGCCCGTCAGCAGCACCTGGCGGTTGTAGCTGGTGACGCTCACGTACATCTGGTCGTTGGCGATGTCGCGCACGCGGGCCGCCGCGCGCAGCTCGATGCCCTGGTCGTCCAGTTGCGCGCCCGAGCTGCGGCGGTCGGTGGCCACCATGCCCACGCCCACCACGGCCGCGCCACCCACGACGAGCGGCACGCAGGCGGAAAGACTCGTGACCAGTGCGGCGCCCAGGGTCAGGGCGAGAGCGAAACGTTGGGTCGATGTCGTCGTCATGGTCGTCATGGTCATGAGGAAACCTCCTGTTCTCCGAGTAACTGGGCGTCCACGCCGTCGCACAGGCAATGCAGCGCGATCTGGTGGATCTCGTGGATGCGAGCCGCACGCTCGTGCGGCACGCTGATCTGAACGTCGGTCTCGCGCAGCGCGCGGCCGATGGAGCCGCCCGCGCCCGACGCGGCATTGCCGAGCAGCGCGACCACGGTCATGTCGCGCTCGTGCGCCGCGGTCACGGCGGCCAGCACCGAAGCCGATTGGCCGCTGATGCTCAATGCCAGCAGCACGTCGCCGGCCTGGCCGAGCGCACGGACCTGCCGGGCGAAGCGGTCGGCATCCACGGCTTCCGCGCCGTCGGCACCGGGGTCGGTGGCGTCGCCGGGCAGCGCGATGGCGCCGAGCTCTGGCCTCTCGCGTTCGAAGCGGCCCACGAACTGCGCGGCGAACTGGGCCGCCAGCAGGCCCGACACGCCGGCTCCGCAGGCGAGCACCTTGCCGCCGCTGGTCACGCACGCCAGGATGGCCTGCATCGCTTGAGAGATGGGTTTGCTGAGGACCGGTCCGGTCTGGTATTTGAGGTCGGCACTGTCGATGAAGTGCTGCTGAATCCGTTGCTCGAGCATGAGGCGGGATGATAACTGCGGGTTGTGAAACAAGACGTTTGAGTTGTGGAGCCTTGGTCAGCGCTTCGGTTCCCGTGCGAGGGCATGACGAGAGGCATCAGCCCGCGTCGAAAGCCCCTTGCAGCCAGGTGATTTTCTCCTCGACCAGCACCACGTCGAAACGGCACGGCGGAAGCGTGCGCAGCCGGCTCAGGTAGTGCTGCGCGGCGAGCACGATGCGCCGCTGCTTCGCCGCGGTGATGCTGCCGCCCGCGCCGCCGTGCGCGCCGGTGCTGCGCTGGCGGACCTCCACGAACACCAACGTGCCCGCGGGCGAAGGGCGCGGATCGCGCATGATCAGGTCGATCTCGCCGCCGCCGCGCCCGGGCGTCCGATAATTGCGGGCGAGCAGCACGAGGCCGGCGTCCCGCAGGTGGTCGAGCGCGGCGTCTTCCGCCGCATCGCCCCGATGCTTCGTCGTGGTGTCGGTCTTCATGGCCCTCCCTGTCTGCGGCCTGCTTGCGATCTCTTTTTCTGACTTCTTGTTCGTTCCGACGGAGAAACCCCTTGGCTTCACTCGCCCCTGCTTCTTTCGGCGCCGCCCTCGCGGCCGCGCACGACGCCGCGGGTGCGCAGCATTATCCGCAGGGCACGCTCTACGTCGTCGCCACGCCCATCGGCAACCTAGCCGACATCACGCTGCGTGCGCTGCACGTGCTGCAGCTGGTGGACGCCATCGCCTGCGAGGACACGCGCCATACGCAGACCCTGCTGCGCGCCTACGGCATCGACCGCCCCGGCTCCCGGCTGCTGGCTGTGCACCAGCACAACGAGGCCGAGGCCGCGCAGGCCGTGGTCGCGCGGCTCGCGCAGGGCGAGCGCATCGCCTACGTCAGCGACGCCGGCACGCCCGGCGTGAGCGACCCCGGCGCACGCCTTGCGGCCGCCGTGCGCGCCGCGGGGCAGCGCGTGCTGCCGCTGCCGGGTGCCAGCAGCGTGACCACGCTGATCGGTGCCGCGGGGCTGGTGGCCGACGGCGGCGGTGACGGCAATGCCAGCAGCAGTGCCTTCGTCTTCGCTGGATTCCTGCCGAGCAAGTCGGGCGAGCGCGACACGGCCGTGCAGGCGCTGTCGCAGGAGCCGCGCGCGGTGGTGCTGCTGGAGGCCCCACACCGCATCGAGAACCTCGCGCGCGCGCTGTCCACGCTGGGCGAGCGCCGCGTCACTGTGGGCCGCGAACTCACCAAGCAGTTCGAGGAAATCGCCACCGTCGCGGCCAGCGCATTGCCCGACTGGTTCGGCGCCGACCGCGACCGCACGCGCGGCGAGTTCGCGCTGGTGCTGCACCCCGTGGCCGTGAGCGGCGACGGCGGCGCGGAAGGCGAGCGCGTACTGCGCCTGTTGCTGGCCGAACTGCCTGTGAAGACGGCCGTGAAGCTCGCGGCCGAAATCAGCGGCGCCCCGCGCAACACGCTGTACGACACTGCCCTGCGCATCCGCAACGAGGCGGAGCAGGACTAGCCCGGCGGAAGAAAAAGAAACTCCGGCGGCACCGCCGCGGTCAGCCAGACCCCGTTTTCCGCACGATGGAAGACATGGCCCGCCGCATGCATGCGGCCCGCATCCACCCTGAGCACATGCGCCTTGCCGTGGCGCTGCCCCACCAGCACCGCAGTGGCTTCGTCGGCTGACAGATGCACGTGCTGCCGCGATCCCGGCAGCAGGCCCTGGGCACGAATGGACGCCAGGAAACGCGTGGCCGTGCCGTGGAAAAGCAGCGGCGGCGGAGCAATCGCCTCGAAGCTGCGGCTGACCTGCGGTGTGGAGTGGCCTTGCAGCGCACGAATGCTCAGCCCGTCTGCCGACAATTCGTAACGCTTCTTCGCGCCCGAGTCGACTGCGTGCAGGACATCCGCCGTCGTCAGGTCGCGCCCTGCTGCCACGGCTCCGGCCACCAGCGCTTCGATGCCGGCCCAGCCCTGCGCATCGAGCCGCAGGCCGATGGACTCCGGCGCATGCCGCAGGATGTAGGCGATGAACTTGCTGGCGTCTTCGGACGTCATCGGGTCTTCCAGTGGTCGCCGTGTGCGAGCAACGCGTCCATCAGCCGCTGCACGTGCGCGGTCGGTGGCCGGTCGGCTGCGTGGAACACGTGGTAGTCGAGCGACGGATAGCCCTGCAGCGGAATCGCCACCAGGCCATTGGGAATGTGGCAGCAGGCATTCACCACCGTGAGGCCAAAGCCCAGTTGTGCGAAGCGCAGCATCAGCTCCCAGCCGTTGGCTTCGAGCGATGGCTGCCACTGCACCGACTCGGCCTGCAGCAGCCGGCCGAGCAACTCGCGGTGCGGCCGCCCCGCCGGCGGCACGATCAGCTGTGCGCCCTTCAGGTCGCGCAGGCGCGCCGTCTTGCGCGAGGTCAGCGCGTGGCCTCGCGGCACGACCAGCACCTGCCCCACGGATGTCAACCGCACGGCACGCAGATCGGCGGGCACGGTGCCGAGCGGCGCGATGCCCAGCTGCACCTGCCCCGAGCGCACCGCCTGGATCGATTCGTCGCGATCGCGCGTGAGCAGCTGCAGGTGCGGCGACGCCCCCGCGCCCGAGAACCGCGACAGCGCCTTGCCCAGCAGGTAGAGATACGCGCCCTCACCGGCGGCCAGGGTGACGACCGGGGCGTCCTGCCCCTGCGCCAACCCCTTCACGAAGCGCTGGTTGAACGCGAGCAGCTCCCGCGCATGCCGCGCAACCTGCTCGCCCGTGGCAGTGAGTTCGAGCGCACCGCCCACCCGCACGTAGAGCTTCGCGTCGATCTGCTCCGACAGCTTGCGCACCTTGGCGTGCAGCGCCGGCTGGCTGATGTGCAGCAGGCGCGCCGACTCGCTGAAGTTCAGCGTGTCGGCGAACACGGCGAACGACTGCAGTGCATCGAGGTTGGTGCGGGGGATGTCCATCTGGCTATCCATTCTATGGATAGCTCATCCAATAACAGTAGTTCCTGGTGATGAGCTTCATTTCTACGATTCGCCTGCTTCAAGACAACAAGGAACAAGAAATGAAACACACATCTGCATCTGCATCTGCATCTGCATCTGCATCTGCATCTGCATCTGCATCTGCATCTGCATCTACATCTGCACCCGCATCCCGACTCCCCCGGCTCGGCATCGACATCGGCCGCGTGCTGATCGCGGCCGAAGGCGCCGGCGGCGCGGACACATCCTTCATCGGCGGCTCGCTGCAGGACGCGCTGGACACACCGCCCTACGAAGGCATGTTCGAGGCTGTCGGCCCGTTGGTCGAGAAGTTCGAGGGCCGCGTGTGGCTGGTGTCGAAATGCGGGCCGAGCGTGCAGGCCAAGAGCCGTGCGTGGCTGCGGCATCACAGCTTCTTCGAGCGCACCGGCATCGCGCCCGCGAACCTTCGCTTCTGCCTGCAGCGGACGCAAAAGGCCGACCACTGCCGCGAGCTGCGGATCACGCACTTCATCGACGACCGCAGCGACGTGCTGCACCACCTCGAAGGCATGGTGCCTCACCGGTACCTCTTCGGCCCGCAGCGCAAGCCGGTGACGGTCGCAGGATTGGTGTTGCTGCCGGCGTGGAAGGACGCGGCCGCCCTCGTCAACTGACCGGCAAGCTCGGAGAGCTAGCCGTCCAGCTCGGCGTAGCGCCTGAAGATGCCGTCTTCGTTGAACGCGATGCGGCGAGGACTCTGGAGGTAGTCGCGCACGCGCTGGCGGCGCCTGACGTTGGCATGCAGCTTCTCGACTGCGGGTGTCGCGGCCAGCGCCCGCGCCGAGGCTTTTGGAAACGCGTAGCGCAAGCCGTCCACCAGCTGGAACAGCGACAGGTCGGCGTAGGTCAGCGTGTCGCCCACCAGATGCTGGCTGCCCGCGGGATTGCGCTGAAGCACGCACTCGAACCAGCCGAGGAACTTCGGAATGCGCTCTTCACGAAAAGCCTTTGCGCGCAGCATGGCCGCATCGCGCTGGTCTTCGTAGTAGGCGCCGACCGAGATCGGATGGTGCGTGTCGTGCGCCTCTGCCACCGCATCGGCGATGGTGAGCTGCAGCTGGTGCGTCCACAGCCCGTCCGATTCGCCCACGCCCGAAAGGCCGAGTCTGGGGCCCAGGTACAGCAGGATCGCGGCGGTTTGTCCGACCACGATGTCGCCGTCGACGAGGAACGGCGGCGCGAACGCCGGGCGCGCGCTGTCGGGGTCACCCAATCGTTCGCCCAACGCGGACTCGCCTCCGCCTTCGGTCTCGGGCAGCCGCGCCACATCTACATAGTCCGCGCCAGCCGCCTCGAGCGCGAGCCGCACGAATTCACCGCGGCCCTGGATGGTGGGCCAGTAATGGAGTTGGTAGGGCATGCGGGGATGGTGGCATGGGCAGGGAGCAGGGGCAATCACGAGCGCTTCGCAGCAAGGGCACGGACTCGTGCATCAGCACCTTCAAGCGCTCCGTGATCGAAGCAGCCGCTCGAGTCCCCCTTAAGGAGCTCGAGTGATTGGAGGAAGAAGTGAGCAGAAAGCACGCTCAATCTCTTTCGTTCTTGCGGGCGCCCTCAACACTTGCGGGTAGGTTTTGACCCTTCTCGTACCAACCGTGAAGCTCATCATGCGGAAGGATCTTTCTCCGTCGTAAAAAATGATCCTATCCAATCCGTCACGGGCATTTGTCTCCAGATGTCTGAAGGAGCGCAACGCATGGCTCAGCGCAGAGAAAGATTCACTATCACGTTCGATGAAAACCTTCCTGAGCAAATCATCTGGAATTTTCAAGAGGTGATTATTGAAGTACAACATCGAGTCATTGTTTTTCCATTGAATATCGCAAGCAGAGTCGATGCGATCGCTATTCGCAAACTCTTTAATTTTCCCTGCAATCTCTTGATTTTCCACGCCGCCCCTAAGGCTGCCCCATGCAACAAAATGATCGCTCCGCGACCCAGCAAAAGAGTCAATCGGAAGAAAAGTATAAATTACAAAGGCAACCATGCCTACAACGCGCCTCCGAAGAAGATTCATCTTCATCTCATTTCCCCAGGGCAATCGCACGCCCTTTACCATAAAAGAACGCTGACTCGAGCATCGACGCATTAGCACACGCAACTCATGCCGCAATTGGATGACTCATTCTTATGATGCCCTAGTGATGGGTGGTAGAAGAGCACAAAACGCGTCTTCCACATCCTCTTTCACTGGAACATTTCCTTGCGAAGCAACGGCCACAGACTCAATTCTCCGCGCCCCAGCTGTAAAGCTCATTATTTTCATCTCGGGCTGACGCGAGTAGACAATGATTCCATCAAGGCCTTCGTGATGCGGAAATTCCGCATCCCTATAACGTCTCAATGCAACATCCAATTGCTTCATTTTTGTTTTCTTTTTTCCCAAGAAAGCATCCCGAACCAGCTCATCATCTATCGATGGCGGGCGCCTTTTCATATACAAAAGTGAATCTCCCATTTTCCATTGCCCATCGCACTCGATCGATTTACCCGAAAGAAAATCAACAATAATTTGATCGACCTTCTCGCCATCGGAAGAGCGATCAAGATTCACCCATACCACATACGGCCCACCAGCATATCCAGCAAAAGAAAAAAGCGGTGACAGAACGGCAAAGAGAAGCACTCCTTGCCGCAACAATTTGAATGCAAATGATCGTGATCGAAAAAACAAAGCCATATCATCTGAAATTTGGAGTTGCATTTGCCGCACTCGATTTATCGGCCTCGATTCCCATTTCCTTATTAATCTCTGATGCGCTCCGCTCCTCTATCCCTGGATTTAGAAGATCTCTCTTGGCTTGCTCACAATAAGCAATTGGGACAAGATACTTCAGGTAGTTCGAACTCCCTTTATGCTTGACGATTTCACCTTTTTTGTTTTTCGTCACATATGGGGCGACAGGTGCAATATTGAAGTAAGAAAAATTGATCTGACTTCCCTGATTTCCTCCAAGCAAAATCAATCCATTGGATCCACTCTTTGCATATACGAATCCAACATGTTGCCCTGAACCAGCCGGAGACGTAACCATGGCAATGGCCCCATAAATCGGCCTTTCCAACTCAACAAATAATGGATTTCTGATCTTCTTCGTTGCCTTTTCCGACTTCTCCCTTGGTCCATCTACTTCGTAGAACCCATGCGCTCGTGCTTTCGCCACTTTGCGCCCCGGATAGTTCGCGTTTTCGATGGGGTAGTTCGCTTGCATCAGGCACCAATTCACAAAGGCCGCGCACCAGGCGTTATTCCTTCCGATCATGGATTTGATGCTGTCGTCAACTTCAACGTGATAGTTGATCTTGTCCTGCAGCGTGACCTCAGTCTCCCCACGTCTGAGCTTTGCTTCGGCAATGGCAATAGGCATCCAAGGCGCCCGCCCCGGCATCGGGTTGATGAGGGCCAGAACCCTCCCAGTTCCCTCCTTCGATCGCTCCGAATCCGATGACCTGATTCCAGACGAAACAGGCGGTGGTGCGGGAGCAGAAACACGTACGCGCTTCGGCGGAGCTCCCGGGCTCGCCGGTGCACTCACAGGCGGGGGCTTGGCGGCCAAGGACGGGGGATTCGATGACCTGCCGTCCGGCTTTGCCTTGCCGCTCCCGGTAATCAGCAGCACCTCCCCGGGGTAGATCCTGTCGCGGTCGAGTCCGCTTGCCTCCTTGATGCCGGCAACGCTGGTGCGATAAAGCGTCGCGATCTTCCAAAGACTGTCCCCGGGCTGCACCACATAGCTCATGGGCTTCCTCTGCCCCACCGTCGAACTGTTGACCTTCTCCGATCCAGCAACGCCCTTCCATCTCCTGAATTTCGCCAGCAGATTGAAATCCCTCCCGACGTCGCCCTCGATGGTTCCGACCACCACGGCCTTCTTGCTCTTCGGTTCCGCCACCTTGACGTGCACGGCCGATCTGTCGGCCGGATGAATCACGGGAGGAAATCGCCCCGTGGCATCGGACTTGACCGTTTCCTCCTTGCCTCCTCTTTGCAGAATGATCTCGGCGTCGGGCAACGGCTGGCTGCCGTCGGTCGCGTTGATCCTGCTCACGGCGACCCAGGTTTCCTTTCTGGTCTCGGCGTTGGCGTGATACCCCTCGATCTCCGCGATGCTGTTCACTATCTTTTCGAGTTCGGCATCGCTGCACTCGCCGATCTTTCTGCTGGCCGGAATGCCGCTCGTCTTGAGCAGATCGCGCGCATATTTTTCCGTGTCGTTTTCCTTCTTCGGGGCGTAGACAGGAATGGCTTCCGGGATCGTCCTGTCGCCGTGCAGTCGCTTCAGGTTCGCCTTCAGTTCCTCTCGCCCCGCATCTTCATCGGGGAAGATCAGGAAGGTCCGGCCCGATCTGGTCGTGGCGAATCCGACGTAGCCCTTTGCCTTTCTGGGCGCGGGCACACCGTCGACCATCCGGGCGGTCAGATCGCCGGGGTTGTTGATGCGCCATGGCAGCGTTCCGCCCGAGCGCAGCAGGTGTCGGCCGTCTTCGCAGATGAACTCGGCGACTTCGATGTTGGGGTGGTAGGTAGCGGATATCAGCTTGGGCATGCTTGGTCTCTCGCGCTCAGGCCAGGCTGCTCAGATGAGCTGCGACTGCCGACTCGGGGAGGAAGTGATCGAAGGCCGAGGCACCTCCCGGCGGGGCATATCTCGAGCTTTCGGCATCGGGCGATTCATCGTCCTCATGGACCTCGTCGCCTTCGTCGTTGTCCGGACTGCCCTGCAGCGCGTGGATCGTCGGCACGGGCGCCCAGTCCCACGCCTCCTCGCCCACGACCAGCACCGCCTCGTCGGGCGTCTCGAAGCTGATCCTGGGGAGCCGCCCGTCGTCGGGAATCACGCCCTCCGCCTTGATTTCCTGTTTCTCGCCGAGGATCCTGTAGGGCAGTCCTGCCATCTCCGCGTGCCTGAAGACTTCGTCGCTGCCAAGCGGCGCGAAACGGACGCTGTACTTGTCGTCATGGCTAACGCCCTGCATGCGCAGCCGCTTGGCCATGTCCATCGGCCCCGCATAGCTGTGGGTAGCGGCGTGTTCGCGCCAGAGGCCTCTGGTTCCATGCACGATGCCCGAGGCGTTCCACTTGCTGAAGCTGCCGCCTCCGCTGATCAGGATCTCCTCCTTCGCGGTGATGGCGATCCTGTCGGCTTCGAGCTTGATCTCCAGCCTGGCCAGCAGGTTGATGCTGTTCTGCAGAGCGACGATGTCGATGCCCGCGGTGGCGGCCGTCAGGCGGATGGCCTTGTACGCGAAGAGGCGCGCGGCCTCCCTGACGCTCACCAGGAAGCTCCTGCCCGCGCTGATGCTCGTATGGCCGCCGCTGCTCAGGGCGTTGTGCGTGATGCTGGCAATGTGGGTGGCGCCCGCCGCGGTGCTCTGGATGCCGGCCGCGCTGGCGAGCACGAGGTGAGGCTCGTCGAGTTCCGGAAACGCGTCCGGCTGCGAGCCTCCGCTCCTGCCCTTGATCGCATCGTTCTGCTCCTTGAGGGCCGTCGTGACAGCATCCTGGTCGCCCGCTTCGTGCGCCCTGGCCTCCTGCGCGATCTGGCCCTGGCGCTCGTGCAGATCGCGCGCGGCCGTCAGGCGCGCGACGGTTTCGCCGAGGTCGGTGATATGCGCCTGCGCGCCGGGCCGAGCCTCGGTGGTGAGCAGCAGCCCCTTTGCGGCGCGCACCGCCGCATGGCCGTCGGTGCGCAGTTCGGCTCCCTCACCCCGGTCGTCCTTGCGGCCCGACGTGTCGTCGATGCGGCCGATGTGGCCGAGGCTCAGGCTGCTGCTGAGGTGGTCGCTCTTGAGCTGGGCCTGGAGCTTGCCATGATGGTCGTCCAGTGCCAGATGATTGCCCCGCGCTCCGCCCGCACGGCCCGAACCGTCGCTTGCGCCCAGCTCGCGGCTGCGGATGCCCGAGAGATTCTTCTGGTCGGGCAGGCGCCACGCAGGCATGTTCTCGGCATTGAACACGCGGCCGGTGATGATGGGGCAGTCCGGATCGCCGCTCAGGAAATCGACGACCACTTCCTGCCCGATGCGAGGCAGCGCAGCAGCACCGAAGGTCTCGCCTGCCCAGGCCATGGACACGCGCACCCAGCAACTGGAGTTCTCGTCGTGTCGGCCGAGGCGATCCCAGTGGAACTGGACCTTGACGCGGCCGTACTGGTCGACCCATATCTCTTCGTTCTTCGGGCCGACCACGATGGCGGTCTGCGGACCGCGCGTGCGAGGCTTCGGCGTGGCGCGCGGCGGTCGCCATGCATGGCTGACGGGCTGCGCTTCGAAGCAGAAGCGCTGGATGGAGCCTTCGCCCGCGTCGGCGCCTTCGCTGGCCCGGAGGTTTTCCTGCAGCTCGTAGCCGACGCTGGTCAGCAGGTATTTCTGGTTCTGGTCATCCCTCGGATGACTCGCCAGCTGGAAGGTGTAGCCCGGCGCGAGCTCGCGTCTGTTGGAACGCCCGCTCGCGGTGCAGCGTCCGCTCAGCTGCTCTTCGGTGCGGATGCGCGTGCAGGTCTCGCCGTCGTCGTACTGCCGGTAGCCGCCGGGCCATTCGTAGAGCTCGAAGTCGTCGTGCGCATGGCCGGCGCGCAGTTGCCGCCGGCTGGAAAGATCCGCCCTTGGCTTGAGCGGGTCGAACTCGTTGGTGAAGTGAAGGCCCGATCGGATTTCCTCCCCGGTTTTCCATTCGTAGATGCGCTCGTTCGGGCTCGATCCCCCTCCGGTCATGCCCGCCTTCTCCAGGGGGTGGAAGCGCACGATGTCGCCTCCCGGCAGCGGATCGTGCGAGCTCGCGATGTCGTCCGCGAGCACCAGCACATGCCGCTGCGCCTCGTGCCTGAAGTAGTAGCAGATGCCCTCGAGCTCGCACAAGCGCGAGACGTACGAGAAATCGCTCTCGTGATACTGCACGCAGTAGTCCCGGATGCGGTAGTCGCGGCCCAGTCTTTTCTCCACGGGGTAGCCGTAGCCGCCGAGCACGTCGGCCACGATTTCCGGCACGGTCTTGTTCTGGAAGATGCGGAAGTCGCTTCGACGCGTGGCGAGCCACAGCCATGGGCGCAGCGTCATGCGATAGAAGGAATGGCGGGCGTCCTCCCCGGTCAGACCGAAGGATGCGACGACACCGCCCAGATGGCGCGTATCGCCGCTCTCCGTCCGCACCTCCACGGTGGCGGGCTTGCCGAGCAGCACCCTGGGATCGACGCCGTTGCTGCTGCCCAGCAGATCGATGTCGAAGGCATAGAGCTGGCTCAACGCTTCGCGGCCGGCCAGCCGGTGGAACTGCAGCGCCTCCCCCATCGGCGTTCGAATGGTGACGCGACGTGTCATCGCACCGCCGAAGGCGCAGGAACGCACGACCGGCGAACGTGCCGGCGCGTGCCATCGAAGATGGACATGGATCCTCCCTGAAATCGCCGCTCTGATCGGCGGCATGTTTCGTCGGAGTATCCGAGCGGGCACGGTCTTCCATCTGACAACGACGAGATGGCTTGCCGATTCGTGAACGAATGCGCGTGCCGGCCGCGCGCCCCGTCGCTGCCCGACAGCGGAGGTGTCGAATGTTACAGGTCGATGCCTGGGCTCACCGGGTTTCGCACGCTCGGGTGCGTCCCGCCGGCTTCCACTTCTTAATTACTTACTTCTCTTATTTAAAGATAGTAGTAGTAGATAAGGGTAAACCCGCGCTGTGGACAGTACCGTTTTTTCCTTGCGTGACAAGGACTTGCGGTTCCCGTACTACTGTGTGTGTGCCTGCTTCGGGACTGCTTCCGGAAATGGAACAACATCCTGGAAGTCGATCCGGCTGTGGATAAGGCATGACTTGTGCCGAAACTGTCCCCAGAGTTGTCTGATGCCGTGTGGACGCGCGATGTCTTCGAGCCTTCAAGGCCCTTCGGGAAATGCGCGGGAGAGGATCGGCTGCCGCCCGAGCGAGGGGCGGTTGCGGTTTGCTTCGGGGAAAAACAAAAAAGCCGGACACATTCGAAATGTGTCCGGCTTGGTGTCTGGTCCCGCCGCCAGGAATCGAACCTGGATCTCAGCCTTCGGAGGGCCGAATTCTATCCGTTGAAATACAGCGAGGAATCTGGGTCCGGCGTGCACCGGAGCCACGCATTATCGCCTATCAGGCGACGACGGTTTCGGTCTCGTCCACAACGGGTGCGCCCGGCAACGGCCGGACGAAGCCGAGGCCCGCCAGGTAGACCCTGAACGTGCGCCTGCCGGTGGGCACCAGGTCGAAGGCCTGGGGGTCGAGCAGCCAGTTCTGGATGAGCCCGCTGATCAGCGCATGCAGCCCCTGCGCCGCCACGTGGCCCGGCACCGGCAGCTTGATGCGGCCGCGGCGCGCGGCCATGCGCAGGGCCTTCTCGAAGTCGCCGACGCAGGCGTTGCGGGCGTCGAGGTGGCGCTGCTGCACCGAGGCCATGTCGTGCGTGTATTCGACCTTGTGGGTCGCGATGTCGAACACGCGGCGCACCTGCGGGTCGGTGGTCATGAGGGTGAGCGCGTGCACCATGCCCTCCTCGATTTCCGCCAGCGGGTCGTCGACGCCGGGAGCGGTAGCCGCCGCCCTGGGCGAGGTCTCCAGCGGCAGGATGACGCGCTCCATCATCGCGTTGAAGAGATCGGCCTTGTCCTTGAAGTGCCAATAGATGGCGCCGCGCGTCGCGCCGGCCTGCTGCGCGATCTGCTGCAGCGTGGTCTGCGAGACGCCCTGCGCCTGAAACAGCAGCTCCGCGGCATCGAGCAACCGATGCCGCGTGGCCAATGCCTCTTCCTTCGTACGACGTGCCACCAAGTCTCCTGATTTGTAAAGACAACGCCCTCTATGTATCGTGGGGCCATTGCATGGCTGTCACTATACATCCATGAATGTATGTAAACTAGCCGGCTTCCCCGATGGCCGACCTGGCTGTACAGGTTTCCGGTTCGCACCGCGCGCCCGCCATCTCCCGTCTTCGCATCAAAGGAATCGCATGCCTCTCCTGCATGTTTCGCGCCAATCGTCCTTTTCGCCGCGCCTCGCGACCGTGGCCGCCGTCGTCCTGCTGGTCCTCGCGGGCTGCGGCAAGAGCGATGCGCCCGGAGGCCCGGGCGGCGGAGGCGGTGGCGGTGGCCATCCCGCGCCCGAAGTCGGCGTGGTCGTGGCCGCGCCGACCGACGTCGGCCTCGTCACCGAGCTGCCCGGCCGCCTCGAGGCCTCCCGCATCGCCCAGGTCCGCGCCCGCGCATCGGGCATCCTGCTGAAGCGCGAATTCCGCGAAGGCAGCGACGTGAAGGCCGGCCAGCTGCTGTTCCGCATCGACCCGGCGCCGCTGGTGGCCGCCACCCAGAACGCGCAGGCCACGCTGGCCCGCGCCGAAGCCAATGCCGTGCAGGCCAAGGCCCTGGCCGACCGCTACAAGCCGCTGGTCGAGGCCAATGCCGTCAGCAAGCAGGAATACGCGACCGCCGTGGCCTCCGCCAAGCAGGCCGAGGCCGACGTGGCATCGGGCCGCGCGGCGCTGCAGACCGCCAAGATCAACCAGAGCTATGCCGACGTGACCTCGCCCATCGCGGGCCGCATCGGCCGCGCGCTCGTCACCGAGGGCGCGCTGGTGGGCCAGGGCGACGCCACCGAGCTGGCCGTGGTGCAGCAGATCAATCCGCTGTACGTGAACTTCACGCAGTCGGCCTCCGATGCGATGAAGCTGCGCCGCGCCGTGGCCGCCGGCCAGTACAAGCGCGCGAGCGGCGAGGAAGCCGCGACCATCCGCGTGGTGCTTGAAGACGGCACCGACTACCCGCTCGAAGGCAAGCTGCTGTTCTCCGACCTCACGGTCGACTCCACCACCGGCCAGGTCACGCTGCGCGCCGAAGTGCCCAACCCCAAGGGCGAGCTGCTGCCCGGCCTGTACGTGCGAGTGAAGCTCGAGCAGGCGCAGGCCACCAACGCGATCACGGTGCCGCAGCAGGCCGTCACGCGCACCCAGCAGGGCGACACCGTGTCGGTGGTCGACAAGGACGGGAAGATCAGCCAGCGCAGCGTGAAGATCAGCGCCGCCAAGGACAACCAGTGGGTGGTGCTCGACGGCCTGAAGGCCGGCGAACAGGTGATGGTCGACGGCTTCCAGAAGCTGCAGATGATGCCGCCCGGCACGCCGGTGAAGGCCGTCCCGTGGACCAAGCCCAACCCGAACGGCGGCGCGGCCAAGCCCGCCGCCGAGGGGGCCGCGCCCGCGGCGCCCGCCTCCGCCGAGAAGACCCCGGCCGAGAAGAAGTAATCAGGAGCGCGCCCGCAAATGGCCAAATTCTTTATCGACCGACCGATCTTCGCCTGGGTGATCGCACTGTTCATCCTGGTGGTGGGCGGCGTGTCAATCACCCAGCTGCCGATCTCGCAGTACCCGCCGGTGGCGCCACCCGCCATCGTCATCAACGTCGCCTACCCCGGCGCCTCGGCCCAGACGCTCGAGGACAGCGTGCTGTCCGTCATCGAGCGTGAAATGAACGGCTCCCCAGGCCTGATCTACATGGAATCGGTGGCCCAGGCCGACGGCACCGGCTCCATCACGATCAGCTTCGAGCCCGGCACCAACGACGACCTCGCGCAGGTGGACGTGCAGAACCGGCTGTCGCGCGCGACGCCGCGCCTGCCCTCCGCCGTGACGCAGCAGGGCGTGCGCGTGGACAAGTCGCGCAACAACTTCCTGATGTTCGTGATGCTGTCCTCGGACAACCCGAACTTCGACCCGGTGGCGCTCGGCGACTACGCCGCGCGCAACGTCGTGCCCGAGCTGCAGCGCGTGGTCGGCGTGGGCCAGGCGCAGCTCTTCGGTTCCGAGAACGCGATGCGCGTGTGGATCGACCCTGCCAAGCTGCAAGGCTTCAACCTGTCGTCGACCGACGTCAACAACGCCATCCGCGCGCAGAACGCGCAGGTGTCCTCGGGCACGCTGGGTGACCTGCCCAACATTCCCGGCCAGGCCATCGCGGCCACGGTGACCGTGAACGGCCAGCTCGTCAACGTGGAGCAGTTCCAGAACATCGTGCTGCGCGCCAACACCGACGGCTCGACCGTACGGCTGAAGGACGTCGCGCGCGTGGAGCTCGGCGGCCAGTCGTACGCCACCTCGGCCCGCCTGAACGGCGTGCCCGCGGTCGGCATCGGCGTGCAGCCCACGCCCAACGGCAACGCGCTGCAGTCGGCCAAGGCGATCCGCGCCAAGATGGCCGAACTCGAGCGCTACTTCCCGCAGGGCGTGAAGTGGGCGATTCCGTACGACAGCTCGCGCTTCGTGCAGATCTCGATCACCGAAGTGGTCAAGACGCTGCTGGAAGCCGTGGCGCTGGTGTTCATCGTGATGTTCCTGTTCCTGCAGAACTGGCGCTACACGATCATCCCGACCATCGTGGTGCCGATCGCGCTGCTGGGCACTTTCGCCTCGCTGCTGGCGCTGGGCTTCTCGATCAACGTGCTGACCATGTTCGGCATGGTGCTGGTGATCGGTATCGTGGTGGACGACGCCATCGTGGTGGTGGAGAACGTCGAGCGCATCATGAGCGAGGAGGGGCTGCCGCCGCTCGAAGCCACGCGCAAGGCCATGAGGCAGATCTCCGGCGCCATCATCGGCGTGACGGTGGTGCTGATCTCGGTGTTCGTGCCGCTGGCGTTCTTCGCGGGCTCCACCGGCAACATCTATCGCCAGTTCTCGGCGGTGATGGTGGCCTCGATCGCCTTCTCGGCCTTCATGGCGCTGTCGCTCACGCCGGCGCTGTGCGCCACGCTGCTCAAGCCGGTGGAAGCCGGCCACCATCACGAGAAGACCGGCTTCTTCGGCTGGTTCAACCGTGGCTTCTCGCGCACGGCCAAGGGCTACGAGAGCGTGGTCGCGCGCATCCTGCGCCGCGCCGCGCGCTACCTCGTGATCTACGTCGCGATCATCGGCGCGGTGGTGTTCACCTACACCCGCCTGCCGAGCTCCTTCCTGCCGCAGGAAGACCAGGGCAACATCATCGTGAACGTGCAGCTGCCGCCTGGCGCGACGCAGGAGCGCGCGCTGTCGGTCATGCAGCAGGTCGAAGGCTTCATCCTGAAGCAGCCCGAAGTGGAAAGCATGGTGGGCGTGATGGGCTTCAGCTTCTCGGGCCAGGGCCAGAACGCCGGCCTCGCCTTCGTGACGCTGAAGGACTGGGAAGAACGCAAGGACCCGGCCCACTCGGCCAGCGCGCTCGCCGGCCGTGCCTTCGGCGCGCTCTCGGGCATCCGCGACGCCTTCATCTACCCGCTGAGCCCGCCGCCCATTCCCGAACTGGGCAACGCCAGCGGCTTCAGCTTCCGCCTGCAGGACCGTTCGGGCGCAGGCCACGACGCGCTGATCAAGGCACGCAACCAGCTGCTGGGCATGGCCTCGCAGAGCAAGGTGCTGGCCCAGGTCCGTCCCGACGGCCTGGAAGACGCGCCGCAGCTGCAGATCGACATCGACCGCGACAAGGCGAACGCGCTGGGCGTGAGCTTCGACGCGATCAACACGACGCTGTCGACCGCGCTGGGTTCGAGCTACATCAACGACTTCCCGAACCGCGGCCGCCTGCAGCGCGTGGTGGTGCAGGCCGACGCTCCGGCGCGCATGCAGCCCGACGACCTGCTCAAGCTGAACTCCAGCAACACGCAGGGCCAGCCGGTGCCGCTGTCGGCCTTCGCGACTACCAAGTGGGTCACGGGCGCCACGCAGACGGTGCGCTACAACGGCTATCCGGCGATCCGCATCAGCGGCGACGCGGCACCCGGCTACAGCACGGGCGCGGCCATGGCCGAGATGGAAAAGCTCGCCAAGCAGCTGCCGCAAGGCTTCGGCTTCGAATGGACCGGCCAGTCGCGTGAAGAAAAGCTCGCGGGCTCGCAGGCCATCATCCTGTATGCCTTCGCGATCCTGGCGGTGTTCCTCTGCCTGGCCGCGCTGTACGAGAGCTGGTCGATCCCGCTGTCGGTGATCCTGGTGGTGCCTCTGGGCGTGCTGGGCGTGCTGGTGGCGACGATGCTGCGTTCCTATTCGAACGACGTGTACTTCCAGGTGGGGCTGATCACCATCATCGGCCTGTCGGCGAAGAACGCGATTCTGATCATCGAGTTCGCGAAGGATCTGCAGGCACAGGGCAAGGGGATCATCGAATCGGCGCTGGAAGCCGCCCACCTGCGGTTCCGCCCGATCATCATGACCTCGCTGGCCTTCGGCCTCGGCGTCGTGCCGCTGTTCATCGCCTCGGGCGCGGGCTCCGCAAGCCAGCGCGCCATCGGCACCGGCGTGCTCGGCGGCATGGTGACGGGTACGGCCCTCGCCGTGATCTTCGTGCCGGTGTTCTTCGTGGTGGTGCGCAAGCTGTTCAAGGGCAGCGCACGCCAGCACGAGGCCGACAAGCGACACGCCGAAGCCGCCGGCATTGCACCGGAGCAACCACAACATGACTAAGAAACTGATTCCAACCGCGCTGGCCGCCGCGATGCTGCTGGCGGGCTGCTCGCTGATCCCGACCTACGAGCGCCCCGCCGCGCCGGTGCCGACCACCTACCCGGGTGATCCGGCGCAGCCGTCCGGCCAGGCCGCGGCCAACCTGCCGTGGCAGGACTTCTTCACCGACCCGCGGCTCGCGGGCCTGATCCGCACGGCGCTCGCGAACAACCGCGACCTGCGCGTATCGGTGCTCAACATCGAGCAGGCGCGCGCGCAGTTCCAGATCGAGCGCTCCAACCTCTTCCCCGCGCTCGGCCTCACGGGCACGGGCTCGCGCTCGAGCCCCAACGCCTACCAGGCGATCGACCCGAGCCAGGGCAGCGTGTCGTCGCAGTACGCCGTCAACTTCGGCTTCACCTCGTGGGAGATCGATTTCTTCGGCCGCATCCGCGCGCTGAAGGACCAGGCGCTGGCGCAGTACCTCGCCACGGACGAGACCCGCAAGGCGGTGCAGACCAGCCTGATCGCGTCGGTGGCCAACGGCTGGCTCACGCTGCTGGCCGACGACGAGCTGCTGGAGATCACGCGCCAGACCATGGTCACGCGCGAAGAATCGGTGCGCCTTACCAAGCTGCGCTTCGACAACGGCGTTTCGTCGGAGCTCGACTACCAGGCCGCGAACGGTCAGCTCGAGGCCGCGCGCGCGGCCTACGCGCAGCAGCAGCGCACCCGCGCGCAGGACGAGAACGCCCTCGCCCTGCTGCTGGGCGCGCCGGTGCCGGCCGATGCGACGGCGGGCGGCGCGAAGGGCCTGGACGGCATCAAGCCGATGCCCGACGTGCCGGCCGGCCTGCCCTCGGACCTGCTGGCGGAGCGACCCGACATCCGTTCGGCGGAGCAGCAGCTGATCGCGGCCAACGCCAACATCGGCGCGGCGCGCGCGAACTTCTTCCCGCGCGTGTCGCTGACTAGCTCCATCGGCACCGCCAGCAGCGAGTTCTCGGGCCTGTTCGACCGCGGCTCCAAGGCATGGTCGTTCGCTCCGACGGTGACGCTGCCGATCTTCGACGCCGGCCGCAACATCGCCACGCTCGACTCGGCCAAGGCCGGGCGCGAGATCGCGGTGGCGCAGTACGAGAAGTCGATCCAGACCGCGTTCCGCGAAGTGGCCGACGCGCTCGCGGGCCGCGCCACGCTGGGCGAGCAGGTGCGCGCGCAGCGTGCGCAGGCCGATGCGGAGTCGGTGCGCTACAAGCTCTCCGACCTGCGCTATCGCAACGGCATCGCCAGCGCGCTCGACCTGCTCGATGCGCAGCGCTCGCTGTTCACGGCCCAGCAATCGGCCGTGAACTCGCGCCTGCTGCAGCTGCAGAACCAGGTCACGCTCTACCGGACGCTGGGCGGCGGCTGGGCCACGCGCGACGGCAACGGCGAGAAGGGCTGAAGCCCTCGAGGGCGTCTCGAGCCCGATCAGGGCCGAGACGCCAAGGCGTCCCATAAGGGTGCTCCCTTGCCCCCGCCGGCAAGGGCACTCCCTATAATCGCCGGTTGGTTAGGAAAAGCCCCCCGACGAGCCCCCGATAATTGAGGACGCGAATGAGCGCAGACCCGCATTACCAGGCCACAGAAGAAGCCCACACCGGGCCGATCAAGAACCCGAAGCAACTGCTGCTCGCGGTATTTTTTTCCTTCATTGTCCCGATCCTGATCATCGTGGGCCTTGTCTCCTACGTGGTCTCGGGTACCAAGCCCGCCGGCACCGCCGAGGGCGAGAACATGGCGCTCTACGGCGTGACCAAGGAAGCGCGCGACCGTGACGTGGCCGAACGCCTCAAGAAGGTCGGCAGCATCGAGATCCGCGACGCCAACCGCCCGCTCGCAGCCGGCGAGGCCGTGTTCAAGGCCCAGTGCGTCGCCTGCCACGGAGCGCCCGGCATCCCCGGAGCCCCTCACCTGAACGACGCCGCAGCCTGGGGCCCGCGCATCGGCCAGGGGTATGCAACGCTGCTCGAACATGCCCTGAAGGGCAAGGGCGCCATGCCTGCGCAGGGCGGCGGCGACTTCGAAGACCTCGAAGTGGGCCGTGCCGTGGTCTACATGGCCAATGCCGGCGGCGCCAAGTTCCCGGTGCCGGATCGCCCCGCCGCAGCAGCCGCGGCGCCTGCCGAAAGCGCTTCAGGTGCGGCTCCTGCCGCAGCGGCCAGCGCGCCAGCCAAGTAAGCGTTTTCCCTGATCAGCAACGAAAGAAAGCCGGCCCAGCGCCGGCTTTTTTCATTCAGGGGTGCGACGCGGCCGCAACGGCGGCGTGGCGTTCGGCAGGGCTCAGCACATGGCCGAAGCGCGCCGGCAACTCGCCGGCCTGCACGTTCGCGGGTGTCCACAGGCCCCGTTCCACGGCTTCCGCCGCGATGCCCACGTCCTGCGTGTGCACCAGCCCGAGCCCGAGCGGCGAGACCAGGTAGAGCCGCCCTTCCTCATCGAGCAGGCAATCCGACACCGTGGTGGCCACGCCCGTATGGGCCGTGACGGCGAAGCCGCCGCTCGCATTCGCATCCTCGGCAACGCGCCAGACCAGCGGCGAGGCCTCCAGCTCCACGTAGACGCGCTGCGGCCCGTTCTGGAAGAACCACTGGCCTTCGTCGTCGTGCTCGTAGTTGCGGTGGATGAATTCGATCAGCTTGTCGTGCCGCAGCATCGAGCCCTTGGCCGAGCGGAACGGGCCCATGGCCTGGGTGCGGTCGTCGCGCATGTACCAGTTGCCGCGCGCGTCGAGGCCCAGCCAGCCGTAGCAGTGCGGCACGTTGGGCCACTTGGCGAGCGCTTGTTTGACGATGTCGTCCATGGCAGCATTTTGCTCGCCCCCAGGCTCCGTGGACTTCGTGTCACTTCGCCAACCCCTTGCCGGAGGCGGACCGGCCGCTTCCGGCGGCCGTGCGCGGCGGCCCTCACGAATGAACAGGGGGTGCGAACTGAGTCAACCACCCGCCGACCCGCTCTGGCATGCCCCGCACATGCCCCGGCGGCGACCCCATCGGAAAGCCGACGTGCCCGCCATGCGCGGGCTGCCACAGCGTGACGTGCGCCCCGACCTCGCCGGGCTTCGGCAGGCTGCTCGCCGGAATGAACGGATCGTTGCGCGCATTCACCACCAGCGCGGGCACGCGGATCGAGGCCAGGTGCGGCTTGGCCGAGCCCCGGGCCCAGTAGTCGTCGGCGTCGCGAAAGCCGTGCAGCGGGGCGGTGAAGACGTTGTCGAATTCGTAGAGGTTGCGCGACGACACCAGCCGCTCGCGGTCGAACAGGCCCGGAAACTGCGCCAGCTTGGCCAGCGCCTTGGGCTTCATGGTCGCGAGGAACATCCGCGTGTAGACCAGCTTGTTGAAGCCCCGTCCGATGGCCTCGCCACCCGCCGCGAGGTCGAGCGGCGCGCAGACCGAGGCCACGGCACTCACCACGCCGGAGGCGGTTTCGCCCGCCTCGGAAGCCCATCGCATCAGCGCATTGCCGCCCAGCGACACGCCCGCCGCAAGTACCGGCCCTCCGCCCTTCTGCGCATGCTGCTCGCGCATGCGCGCGAGGATCCAGCCGATCTCCTCGAAGTCGCCCGAGTGGTAGGCGCGCGGCGCGAGGTTCATCTCGCCGCTGCAGCCGCGGAAGTGAGGCACCGCGAAGGCCATGCCGCGCGACGTCGCAAAAGCCGCGAAGGCTTCGGCGTAGTGGCTGCGCGACGAGCCCTCGAGTCCGTGGAACAGCACCAGCAGCGGCCTCGCGCCGGCAACCGGCGCATCGACGAAGTCGACGTCGATGAAGTCGGCGCCGTCCGGCGTGGACCAGCGCTCTCGCCGGTAGACCGGGGCCTGCCCGTCGAAGCGGCGGGCATAGAGCGCGGCCCAGATGGTCTGCAGGTTGCCGCCGGGCAGCCAGCGCGGCGCCGCGTAGTCCATCGACTCGAAGGAAGTCGCGGCGGCAGCCGCAACAGGAGAAAAGGAAGCTGCGGGAGAAAGCATCAATCGATCGTCAATGCAGGACCTGGGGCGGATCGTTCGCGTCGTCCGGTTCGCGCGCGGTGCCGGGGCTCGCGTGATGCGCCACCATGCGCCAGCCCTGGGCGGTCTTGTGATAGACGTTGGTCGCCAGCACGAAGGCATGGCGCGGCCCCTCGGCGGTGAGCACCTCGATGCGCTCGAGCACGTTGTGCACCGCGCTCGCGAGGGAATCGATCTTGCGCACCCGCGCCGGCATGGCGTGGATCGCGCCGTTGCCGAACATCTGCTCGAAGGCCGCGCGGATCGCCACGGCCCCCACCAGCCTCGGGCCGCCGGGGTGCACGCAGAACACCTCGTCCTCATCGGCCCAGCAGGCCATCAGCGCATCGATGTCGCCGCGCTGCAGCGCTTCGTAGAAGGCCGCCTCGACATCGTCGGCGGTACCGCCGATGGCCGCGGCGGCGCGGAGTGGGGTCTTGGGCATGGCGTGATTTTGCCGTGCGCTCCATGACGCCGGCACTGCACCGCTTTGGTCCTTGCCGCACCGGCTGGCCGCAGCCCGGCCGGATCGCATGCTCCGTTTTGGACCAAATGGTCAAAAAGAAAACGCCAATTTCTCATAAACCATTGATCTGAAATGACTTATCCAACTGGCACGGCGCATGCAAGGAGCCTCTCGAACCCGCAACAGGAGCCCTTCCAATGAACGTCGGCATCTTCATTCCCATCGGAAACAACGGCTGGCTGCTTTCCGAGAACGCACCGCAGTACAAGCCCAGCTTCGAGCTCAACAAGCAGATCACGCTGAAGGCGGAGCACTACGGCGTCGACTTCGCGCTGTCCATGATCAAGCTGCGCGGCTTCGGCGGCAAAACGGAGTTCTGGGACCACAACCTGGAGTCCTTCACGCTCATGGCCGGCCTCGCCGCGGTCACCAGCAGGATCAAGCTCTTCGCCACCGCCGCCTCGCTGGTGATGCCGCCGGCCATCGTGGCGCGCATGTCGTCCACCATCGACTCGATCTCCAACGGCCGCTTCGGCCTCAACCTCGTCACCGGCTGGCAGCGGCCCGAGTACTCGCAGATGGGCATGTGGCCCGGCGACCAGTTCTTCGGCACCCGCTACCAGTACCTGTCCGAATACATCCAGGTGCTGCGCGACCTCTGGGGCAAGGGCTCGTCCGACTTCAAGGGCGATCACTTCAAGATGGACGACTGCCGCCTGAGCCCGCAGCCGCAGGCCGACATGAAGGTGATCTGCGCCGGCCAGAGCGACGCGGGCATGGAGTTCTCGGCGAAGTACGCCGACTACAACTTCTGCTTCGGCAAGGGCGTGAACACGCCCAAGGCCTTCGCGCCCGCGGCCGAGAAGCTCATCGAGGCCACCGCGAAGACCGGTCGCAAGGTCACCACCTACGTGCTGATGATGGTGATCGCCGCCGAGACCGACGAGGCCGCGCGCGCCAAATGGGAGCACTACAAGGCCGGCGCCGACCACGAGGCCATCGCATGGCTGGGCCAGCAGGGCGCGGCCGACACGAAGTCGGGCGCCGACACCAACGTGCGCCAGATGGCCGACCCGACCTCCGCCGTGAACATCAACATGGGCACGCTCGTAGGCTCGTACGAGAACGTCGCGCGCATGCTCGACGAAGTGGCAGAGGTGCCCGGCACCGAAGGCGTGCTGCTGACCTTCGACGACTTCGTGCAGGGCGTCGAAGCCTTCGGCGAGCGCATCCAGCCGCTGATGAAGAGCCGCGCGCACGTGCCGAGTCCCGTGCCCTCGCAGGTCGAGCCCGAGCGCCTCGCGGCCTGAGCGGAAGGAGCGCCACATGACCACTCCCGCACGCAACGCCACCCTCACCTCGAACACGCCCGTCGGCGCACCGCGCGCACCCGGTGCACCGGCGCCGCTGATACTTCCCGCGCGCCCCGAGCCGCTCGCGCTGCACGCGAGCGACTCCGCGCTGATCGTCGTCGACATGCAGAACGCCTATGCATCCATCGGCGGGTATGTCGACTCGGCCGGCTTCGACATCTCCGGCGCGCAGGGCACCATCGCCGGCATCGTGCGCGCCATCGCGGCGGCACGCGCCGCCGGCATGCTCGTCGTGTTCCTGCAGAACGGCTGGGACGCGGGCTACGTCGAGGCCGGCGGCCCCGGCTCGCCGAACTGGCACAAGTCGAACGCGCTCAAGACGATGCGCGCGAAGCCCGAGCTGCAGGGCAAGTTCCTCGCCAAGGGCGGCTGGGACTACGAGCTCATCGAGGAAATGAAACCGCAGGCCGGCGACATCGTCGTGCCGAAGACGCGCTACAGCGGCTTCTTCAACAGCACGCTCGACAGCACGCTGCGCGCGCGCGGCATCCGCCACCTGGTGTTCACCGGCATCGCCACCAACGTGTGCGTCGAATCGACGCTGCGCGATGCCTTCCACCTCGAGTACTTCGCCGTGATGCTGGAAGACGCCACGCACGAACTCGGCGGGCCCGCGATCCAGAAGGCCTCGGTCTACAACGTGGAGACCTTCTTCGGATGGGTCTCCACGGTGGACCACTTCTGCAGCGTCTTCGCGCCCGCCTCCACTACCCACCCCGCACCGGCCGAAGCGGCCATCGCCTGATTTCTCTTCACCAACAAGGAGTCTCCATGCCCAAGCAAGCCATCATCCCTCCCGGCACCGGAGTGCCGATCGCCCCCTTCGTTCCCGGCACGCTCGCCGACGGCGTGCTCTACGTGTCGGGCACCCTGCCCTTCGACAAGGACAACAACGTGGTGCACGTGGGTGACGCCAGCGCGCAGGCGCGCCACGTGCTCACCACCATCAAGGGCGTGGTCGAGGCTGCCGGCGGCACCATGGACGACGTGACCTTCAACCAGATCATGCTCAAGGACTGGGCCGACTACGCGAAGATCAACGCGGTGTACGCCGAGTTCTTCCCCGGCACCAAGCCCGCGCGCTACTGCATCCAGTGCGGCCTGGTGAAGCCCGATGCGCTGATCGAGATCGCCTCGATCGCACACGTCGGCAAGAAGGCCTGAGCTTCATGAGCGCCCTGCACTACGAGGTGCACGGACCGTCCGGCGCGGCAGCCACGGTGCTGCTGTCGTCGGGCCTCGGCGGTTCCGCCGGGTTCTGGCAGCCGCAGCTCGGCGCGCTGATCGTCGCCGGGTACCGCGTCATCGCCTACGACCAGCGCGGCACGGGCCGCAGCCCCGCCGCGTTGCCCGAGGCCTATGCCATCGCGGACATGGCCCGGGACGTGATCGAGATCCTCGACGCGACGAACACTTCGCAGTGCCACTTCGCAGGCCACGCGCTCGGCGGCCTCGTCGGGTTGCAGCTCGCGCTCGACGCACCTTCGCGCATCGCGAGCCTCGCGCTCGTCAATGCGTGGTCGAAGCCCAATCCGCATTCGACGCGCTGCTTCGATGCACGGCTCGCACTGCTGGGCGCGTGCGGACCGCGTGCGTATGTCGAAGCACAGCCGATCTTCCTTTACCCCGCCGCCTGGGCCGCAGGGAACGCGCAGCGCGTGGCCGACGAAGTCGATCACGCCTTCGCGCACTTTCCGGGAGAAGCCAACATGAGGGCGCGCATCGCCGCCCTTCGGGCATTCGACGTCGACGCACGCCTCGCCGACATCGCCGCTCCCGCACTGATTGCAGCGGCCAGGGACGACACCCTCGTGCCCTGGACCTGCTCCCAACGCCTGGCCGACGGCATGCGCGACGTCACGCTCGACTTCGTGCCGCACGGCGGCCATGCCCACAGCGTGACCGAGGCGGAAGCCTTCAACCGCAGCCTGCTCGACTTTCTTTCGCGGGTCAGCGCACCCGCCGTTCCAGCATGACCTCCACCAACACTCTCGACGACGCCGCGCTGTCGCTGCTCTTCACCGACGCGCGCACCCACAACGGCTGGACCGCCGAGCCCGTCACCGACGCGCAGCTGCGGCAGATCTACGCGCTAGCGAGCCTCGGCCCCACCTCGGCCAACTGCTCGCCTGCGCGCTTCGTCTTCGTGCGCACGCCAGAGGGCAAGCAACGCCTCGCGCCGGCCCTGTCGAAGGGCAACCTCGACAAGACCATGGCCGCGCCCGTCACGGTCATCGCCGCGTGGGACCGCAAGTTCTACGACAGGCTGCCCACGCTGTTCCCGCATGCCGACGCGCGCAGCTGGTTCACCGGCAGCCCCGAGGCCGCGCACGAGACCGCCTTCCGCAACGCCAGCCTGCAGGCGGGCTACCTGCTGCTCGCGGCGCGCGCGGTCGGCCTCGACGCGGGCCCGATGTCGGGCTTCGACAAGGCGAAGGTCGACGCGGCCTTCTTCGAGGGCACCGACTGGACCGTCAACTTCCTCATCAACCTCGGCCACGGCGACGCGTCGAAGGTGTTCGGCCGCCTGCCACGGCTGGCATTCGACGAGGCCTGCTTGCTGGCCTGAAGGAGCCGCGCGACATGCTGCACAACGCCATGGCCTCGAACCCCGTCTCCCCATCGGCATCGATTCCCCCCGGCTTGCAGAAGGCCGACTACCGCAATGCGATGGCACGGCTGGGCGCAGCGGTCAACATCATCACCACCGACGGTCCCGCGGGCCGCGCGGGCTTCACTGCCTCGGCAGTCTGCAGCGTGACCGACGAGCCGCCGACGCTGCTGGTGTGCCTGAATCGTTCGGCCTCGGTGTACCCGGCATTCAAGGCGAATGGCGTGCTGTGCGTCAACGTGCTGGCTGCCGGGCACCAGTCGCTGTCCGCGCTCTTCGGCGGCAGGACGCCGATGGACGAACGCTTCGCCGCAGCCCGCTGGAGCAGCAAGACCACCGGTTCGCCGGTGCTCGACGACGCGGCCGTGTCCTTCGACTGCCGCGTGGTGCACGCGACGAGCGCGGGCACGCACGACGTGCTGTTCTGCGAAGCGGTTTCCATCGCCATCGGCGGCGCGGCGCAGGGCCTCATCTACTTCGACCGGCAGTACCACGAGATCGCGGCACCGCAGCAGCACTGATCTCTTTTCCTTCCCTCTCCCCAAGGGGAGAGGGAGTAAGCCTCAGCGCGGCGCGATGCCCTGGAGAACGATGCGCTGCACGTTCTCCACCGTGCGCTCGAAGAATGCCTCGTCTTCCAGCGTGTGCCCCGACAGCGCCTGCACCTGCACGCCGAAGTCCGCGTAGTGCTGCGTCACCGCCCACAGCGCGAAGATGAGGTGATGCGGATCGACAGGCGCCAGCTTGCCCGCTTCGATCCATGCGCGGATCACTTCCGATTTCTTCTCCACCAGCGTGCGCAGTTCTCGGTCGAGTTCGTCGCGCAGCAGCGGTGCGCCCTGGATCATCTCCAGGCAGAAGAGCCGCGACGCATCGGGCCGGTCGCGCGAGATCACCAGCTTGCGACGGATGTAGTCGCCGATGGCCTGGGCCGGGTCCTGCTCCGCGCTGAAGCCGCGCAGCGGTTCGAGCCACAGCGCGAGCAGGTCGCGCAGCACGTTGACGTAGAGCTCTTCCTTGTTCGCGAAGTAGTAGAGCAGGTTGCTCTTCGAAACGTCGGCGCGCGCCGCCACTTGGTCGATGGACGTGCCATGCAGGCCGAAGCGCGAGAACAGTCCCAGCGCGGCA
Organism: Variovorax gossypii; assembly: GCF_003965815.1. Classification (GTDB taxonomy): domain Bacteria; phylum Pseudomonadota; class Gammaproteobacteria; order Burkholderiales; family Burkholderiaceae_C; genus Variovorax; species Variovorax gossypii. Next base: position 105,989 of record NZ_RXOE01000011.1, read on the forward strand.
CCGAGGATCGCGCTGCGCTTGTCCTCGATCTGCCGCAGCCTGCGGTTCACCGCGGACGCGCTGCGCACCGCGGGCTTCGCGCGCTTGCGCACCGGGATCTCTTTGCTGGCGCTCGCGGCCAGTGCTTTGGTCTTCGGCATCTTCCCTCGCTCTTCCCTCGTTCGTTCGGTCGTGAATCGGTGGACAGGACAACGCACCACTGTAAAGCCGCGATGCATCGCCTTGCGCCGCAACCGTCTTCGCGGCACGGCAATGCGCACCATGCTGACGCGACGGATGGGTTTTGTCCATTTGGTCCAACTGGCACAGACGTTGCATGGCGAAAGGCATGCCAAGCATGAGGAACCTGCCATGACCCTGCTTTCCGTACCCATCATCGATCTCGCGCCCTACTTCGCCGGAACCGCCGAAGGCAAGGCGGAGGTAGCGAAGAAAGTCGACGAGGCCTGCCGCAGCATCGGCTTTCTCGTCATCACCAACCACGGCATCTCGCCCGATCTGATCTCGCGCGTGTCATCGCTCTCGCGCAGGTTCTTCGACATGCCGCTGGGCGAGAAGCGCAAGGTCGATCGTCCGCGCGAGGACGCGGTGCGCGGCTACAGCGCCGTGGGCGAGGAAGGCCTCTCCTACAGCCTCGAGGAGGCGGCGCCGGGCGACCTGAAGGAGTCGTTCTCCATCGGCCCCTCGAACGTGCCGGACGACGACTACCACCGCGGCCCCGCCGCAGGCCCGCACTTCGAGCCCAACAGCTGGCCGCCCATCGAGGGCTTCCGCGAAGCCTACGAGGGCTACTTCGATGCGATGAGCGATCTCTCGCGCTCGCTGATGCGCGTCTTCGCGCTCGGCCTGTCGCTGCCCGAGTTCTTCTTCGACGACAAGATCGACAAGCACATCAGCATGTTCCGCGTGCTGAGCTACCCGCCGCAGCGCGAGCAGCCGCTGCCCGGCCAGCTGCGCGCGGGCGCGCACAGCGACTACGGCAGCCTCACCATCGTGCTGCCCGACGACAAGGGCCTGCAGGTATTCAACAAGGCCGGCCAATGGGTCGACGTGCCGCAGGTCGAGGGCGGCCTGGTGGTCAACATCGCCGACCTCATGATGCAGTGGACCAACGACCAGTGGGTGTCCACGCTGCACCGCGTGATCAACCCGCCCTTCGAGGTGGCGAGCACCAACCGCCGCCAGTCGCTGGTGTTCTTCCACCAGCCCAACTACGACGCGATGGTCGAGTGCCTGCCGAGCTGCCTCGCGCCGGGCGAGCAGGCGAAGTACGCGCCCATTTCCTCGGGCGACCACCTCACCTCGAAGTTCGTCAAGCAGACGACCTTCGGCGGCACCAAAGTGGCGGCCTGAACGCATGGCTCACCTGTCATACGTCAACGTCTTCGCGAAGGACGTGGTCGCGCTCAGCGGCTTCTACCAGCGCGTGTTCGGCTTCGAGGAGATCGAGGCGATCCGCTCGCCCATCTTCCGCGGGCTCGATACCGGCAAGTCGAGCCTCGGCTTCAACGCCCTCGATGCCTACGAGCTGCTGCACCTGAGCGAGTTCTCCGACACGCGCGGCGTGAAGTTCCTGCTGAACATCGACGTCGACAGCCAGGCCGATGTCGACCGCATGGTGCCCGTTGCGCTCGAAGCCGGCGCCACGCTCGTGAAGCCGCCGTACGTCACCTACTACAACTGGTACCAGTCGGTGCTGCTCGATCCCGAGGGCAACGTGTTCCGCATCAACTTCATGATGTGACGCGCGCTGCGCCGCTTCTTTCCGTTTCGCCTCTCCTCCCTTCAACGCTTCTTCAACGCCTCTTCTCAAAGGTAGTTCCATGCAGCAGCTGCGCACCCTCACTCCCGGCCTGGGCCTAGCGATGACCATCGCGGCCGGCGGCGCGTTCTTCACCTCGCTGCCCGCCGCGGCGGCCGACGGCTTCACGCTGAAGGACAAGCCGAAGATCGCGATGCTCTACTTCGGCCCGAAGAACGACGGCGGCTGGACGCAGGCCTTCGACGAGGCCCGCGTGAAGATCGAGAAGGAGATCGGCCAGAAGATCCAGTTCGTGGAGAACGTGCCCGAGGACGCGTCGGCCATCAAGCCGGCGGCCGAGAAGTTCATCCAGCGCGGCGCCAACATCGTGATCGGCACCGCCTTCGGCTACTCCGACAGCTTCAAGGACCTGGCCGCCAAGTACCCCGACGTGGCCTTCCTCAACGGATCGGGCACCACCAACGGCAGCAACCTCGAATCGTTCTACGGCCGCACCTACGAGAGCCAGTACCTCTGCGGCATGGCCGCGGGCGCGGCCTCGAAGACCGGCAAGCTCGGCTTCGTCGCGGCCAACCCCTTCGGCGTGGTGAACTGGACCATCAACGCCTTCGCGCTCGGCGCGCAGAAGATGAACCCGAACGCCACCGTCAACGTGATCTACACCGGCGCGTGGAACGACCCGGTGAAGGAGCGCGCGGCGGCCGCGGCACTCATCGACCAGGGCGCCGACGTGATCGGCCAGCACGTCGACAGCCCCACGCCGCAGATCGTCGCGCAGGAGCGCGGCGTGTACGGCACCGGCCACCACCGCGACCTGCGCCAGTTCGCGCCCAAGGCCACGCTGTGCTCCTCCGTGTGGGTGTGGGACCGCTTCCTGACGCCGGAGCTCAAGAAGATCATCGCCGGCGGCTGGAAGCCCGCGCAGTACGGCGCCTTCATCGAGATGAAGGACGGCGGCACCGACATCGCCGGCTTCGGCCCGGCCGTGCCCAAGGACAAGGCCGCGCTCATCACCGCCGAGCGTGACGCGATCATGAAGGGCAAGCAGATCTACGCCGGCCCGCTCGCCGACCGCGACGGCAAGGAACGCGTGGCCAAGGGCGCCGTGCTGTCGGACGCCGACCTCTGGAAGATGGACTGGTTCGTCAAGGGCGTGGTCACGCAGAAGTGAGCCGAAGGCCAAGCACCTCATGCCCAATGCGCTCGAACTCACCGGCATCCGCAAGTCCTTCGACGGCTTCGCGGCCCTGACCGACGCCCACTTCGCAGCGCGCTGGGGCGAAGTGCACGCACTGCTGGGCGAGAACGGCGCGGGCAAGTCGTCGCTGATGAACATCGCGGCCGGGCTCTACGCGCCCGAGGCCGGGCAGCTGCTGGTGGACGACAACGCGGTGCGATTCGCCGGCCCGCGCGACGCGGCGAAACACCGCATCGGCATGGTCCATCAGCATTTCAAGCTGGTGCGGCCGTTCACGGTGGCGCAGAACATCCTGCTCACCGCACCGCCGCCGGCCGAGTTCCAGAGCCATGGCGAGCGGCTGCGCGAGATCACGCGCGACATCCGCAACAAGGCCGCGGAACTGGGCTTCGACATCGATCCGTCGAAGCGCGTCGACGCGCTGTCGATCGCCGAGCAGCAGCGCGTGGAAATCCTCAAGGTGCTGCTGGCCGGCGCGCGCATCCTGATCCTCGACGAGCCCACGGCCGTGCTGACCGACCAGGAGGCCGCGCGCCTGCTGCAGACGGTGCAGGGGCTGGCGCGCAAGGGTGCCGCCGTGGTGCTGGTCACGCACAAGATGGCCGATGTGAAGACGTATGCCGACCGCGTGACGGTGATGCGCGGCGGACGCACGGTGGCCACGCTGAAGCCGGAAGAAGCGTCGGTGGCCGAGCTGGTGAAGCTCACGGTGGGCGAGTCGATCGCCACGCAGGGATTCCAGCCTTCAGCCGCATCGCGCGGCCCCGTGCGCCTTTCGGTACGCGGACTGCGCACGCCCGCCTCGCCCGAGGGCCGCCGCGTGCTCGACGGCGTGGACCTCGAACTGCACGCGGGCGAAATCTACGGCCTTGCCGGCGTCGGCGGCAACGGCCAGGGCGAACTGGCGGGCGCGATCATGGGCCTGCCGGGCGAAGCCACTGAAGGCGAGATCCGGCTTGAAGGCCACGGCGACCTGAAGACCATGGCCGCATCGGTGCGCCGCGGCATCGGCATCGCCGCCATTCCGGCCGACCGCTACGGGCTCGCGCTCGCGGGAGGCCTCTCGGTGGCGGAGAACTACGCCATCGGCCGCGTGCACACCGGTCGCTACGGGCCGGTGTGGCGCCTGCGCCGCAACCGCATCCAGAGCGACACGCAGGAAGCGGTACGCGCCTTCGACGTGCAGGGCGTGCGCTCGGTCGCGCAGAAGGCCGCGCTGCTCTCGGGCGGCAACGCGCAGAAACTGGTGCTCGCGCGCGAGTTCGGCAAGTCGCCCACGCTGGTGCTCGCGCACAGCCCGAGCCGCGGGCTCGACGTGCGCGCCAGCGCCGAGGTGCATGCCCGCCTGCGCGCCGCGCGCGACAGCGGCGCCGCGGTGCTGCTCATCAGCGAGGACCTCGACGAGGTGCTGCAGCTCGCGGACCGCGTGGGCGTGATGACGCGCGGACGCATCGCCGGCGAGTTCGCCCAGCCCGCGGACCGGCAGGCCATCGGACAGGCGATGGTGGACCATGGCTGACGCATCCCTCATGGCCGACATGGCAGCTCCTTCTTCCAAGATTCCTTCTCCCATCGCCCACGAGGCACCGCGCGCGACGCAGCCGCTGGCCCGCCGCCGCTACGCGCTCGAGATCCGCCAGCACATGCCATGGCGCTGGCAGGCGCTGATCCTTGCGGCCGCCTTGCTCGCGGGCTTCGCCATCTCCGCCGCGATCCTCGTGGCGGCCGGCGTGCCTGCCGACGAACTCGCCAACGAGTTCGTTATGCAGACCTTCTTCGACGGCCAGAACTTTCGCGCCGTGCTGTTCCAGGCCGCGCCGATGATCCTGGTCGGCCTCGCCGGCTCCATCGCGTTCCGCGCGCGCTTCTGGAACCTCGGGCTCGAGGGCCAGATGATCTGGGGCGCCATCGGCGCGACCACCGTCTCTATGTGGCAGATCGGCCCCGAGAACCTGCGCCTGCCGCTGATGTTCGTCGCGGCCGTCGGCTGCGGCCTGCTGTGGGTGCTGGGGCCTGCGTGGCTCAAGCTGAAGCTCGGCGTGAACGAGATCATCTCGACGCTGATGCTCAACTACATGGCGGCCAACTTCCTGCTGCACCTGGTCTACGGCAGCTGGAAGGACCCGAAGGACAACTTCCCCTACTCGCCGCAGTTCCGCGCCTTCGAGCGCCTGCCCGAGCTGGGTGCCGGCATCGGCAGCTCCATCCTGCTCGCGGGCGTCGTCGCGCTGCTGGCGTGGTGGCTGGTGAGCGTGAGCCGCGTGGGGCTCTACCTGCGCTTCGTCGATGCGAATCCGCGCGTGGCGCATGCCAACGGCGTGCCGGTGCGGCGCACGATCTACGGCGCGGTGCTGCTGTCGGGCGCGATGGCCGGGCTCGCGGGCTTCGCGGTAGCCGCGGGGCAGGAGGGGCGGCTCACGCAGGCCTTCTACCAGGGCTATGGCTTCTCGGGCATCCTCATCGCCTTCCTCGCACGCAACAACCCGCTCGCGGCCACGGTGGTGGCGTTGCTGGTGGCGGCGCTCTTTGTCACCGGTCGCAGCCTGCAGGTGTTCTACCAGGTGCCGTTCTCGATGGTGCAGCTCATACAGGCGGTGATCGTGGTGTGCGTGGCGTCGAGCGACTTCTTCATCCGCCACCGGCTGCGCCGCGTGGGTGGGGAGGCTTCGGCATGAGCGCCGCGCCGGGCCGCCCCAAGCAAGCTCGCGCCGCAGCGCGAAGCGCGGAGGCTTATCGATGAGCGGCGGCATCGTCCTGAACTGGCTGGCGAGCACGCCGGACTTCGCTGTGCCTTATGCATTGGCAGCGCTCGGACTCATCATCTGCGAGCGCGCGGGCGTGCTCGCGCTCGGCGCCGAGGGCCTGATGCTGGTCGGCGCGCTGGCTGGCATCGGCGCGCAGATCGTCATCGGCCAGCCGGCCGTGTCGCTGGTGCTCGCGATGCTGGCAGCCAGTGTCGTGTCCGTACTGTTCGCAGTGATGGTGATCTGGCTGCGCGTGAACCAGGTGATCGCCGGGCTCGCGCTGGTGTTCTTCTGCCAGGGGCTCACGGCGCTGGTCGGCTCGATGGCCGAGTGGACCAACCATGCCACCGAAGGCATCGGCACGATGGGCCTGTGGCCGCTGTCTCTGCTGCCGGTCGTGGGCAGACTCTTCGAGCAGAACGCGATGGTATGGCTCACGCTGCCGATCTTCGGCGCGGTGGCATGGTTCTTCGCGCGCACTTCCGCCGGCCTGCGGCTGCGCGCGGTGGGCGAGAACCCGCAGGCGGCCGACGCAGCGGGCATCCGCGTGACGGCATGGCGCTTCGCGGCGGTGCTCGCGGGCTCGGCGCTCGTGGGGCTGGCGGGCGCCTACATCTCGGTGGTGAGCACCAAGCTGTGGATCGCGGGCATGACCGGCGGACGCGGCTGGATCGCCGTGGGCCTCGTGATCTTCGCGCGCTGGTCGCCTTGGAAGGCGCTGGTGGGCGCGCTGCTCTTCGGCTGCATCGAGGCGCTGATCCCGCAACTGGCCGCGGCCGGCGTGCAGCTGCCGCAGTACTTCGTGATGATGACGCCGTATGCGGTGACGCTGGGCGTGATGGTGTGGGTCGCGCTCTCCCGGCGCGGCGCCGATGAAGAGCCCGGTGCGCTGGGCCAACCCTATGTGCGGGAAGAACGCCGATGAAGGCCTGGGTCTACGACGAGGAGCGCGAGCTCGACACGGCGAAGTTCGCCGACTACCTGAATCCCACGACCACCGCGGTCGTCTCCATCGACATGCACCGTGGCCATCTCGACGACAGCCCCGACTGCCCCTGCCCCGCGCCGCGCGCACGCGACGTGGTGGCGCCCATCGACGGCTTCCACGACGCGGTGCGGGCTTTGGGCGTGCGCATCGTGCATGTGCGGTCGGTGCTGCGGCCCGGCGGGGTGGACGACATCAACGGCATTCCGTCCGCATGGCGCCGCACCTTTCCGCTGCACGTGGGCGAGATTCCGAATGCCGACGCGCATGCCATCGAGGGCTCGAAGTGGACCGAATGGGTCACGCGCGTGGAGCCCGGCGACATGCGCGTGGACGGCAAGCGCCGGCTCTCGGCCTTCTACCCGACCGACCTCGACTTTCTTCTTCGCAACCAGCGCATCGAGACGGTGGTACTCAATGGCGGCTTCACCGACTGCTGCGTTCTCAACACGGCCTTCGACGCCAGCAACCGCAACTACCGCGTGATCGTGCTGCGCGACCTGGTGCGCGGCACCGATGCGCACCTGGAAGGCGCGGCGCTGGCGATGGTGTCGCTGCACCTCGGGCTGGTGGTCGACTCGGAGCAACTGCTGCGCCAGTGGCGCGGCTGAACCTCGTCAGCCCAGCACACCCAGCCAGCGCGCGGCCACAGCCGGCATGTCGCCCTGCGCGGACTCCCACACCAGTTCGGGGGCAGCCACATGCACGCCGGGCGGCGCGATGCGCAGCGCCACGTCGACCAGCTCGGCCACCTTCGCCGCACGCACCGGCTGCTCGCTGCTGGGCACCATGAAGCGCACGACCGACAGCATCCACGCGGCCACCCGCTCGAAGGGGTTGGCGAGCTTCGCGTTCGCCGGCTTGCGCGCCGATCGCACGAGGATCACGCGCTCGAAGCCGCAGGCCACCACCGCCTGCTCGTCGAGGCTGGCGAGCCCGCGCTTGAGCGCCTCGGGCAGCTTGCCCTGGTCGTGCGGCTGCACGATGGCCAGCGTCTGTACGCCGCAAGCACGCAGCCAGCGGGCCAGCTCAGGCAGGTCGGAGGGCTCGGGTACCCACAGCGCGCGTTCGCGGTCGTGGTACAGGCGCGGCGGATCGAAGGCGATGATGGCGGTGTGGGCCGAGGTCGGCGGCCACTGCCCGATGGGCAGCTCCGGGCTCAGGTAGGTCTCGACACCGCGCAGCCCGTCGCGGATCGGCTCTTTCGCCAGCACGCGCGTATGTGCATGTCGGTGGCTGCCCGCCAGTCGCCGCAGCAGCTCTGCACCCAATGCGCCGGTCGCGCCCGCGATCAGCAGCGTTCCGAAGGCGGAAGAGGCAACAGGCAATACCGCACGATTGGCGGCTTGCAGGGCTTGTAGAGGATCGACGGGCATGGAGCCGTCTATGCTACCTTCCGCATCTTCTGCGGAGGTAATGCAAATGATGATGAAGCGCTGGCTCTTGATTCTCGCGGCTGTCGTGTCCCTGAGCGGCTGCGGCTACAACCAGTTCCAGTCCCTCGACGAGGCCAGCAAGTCGGCCTGGAGCGAGGTCCTCAACCAGTACCAGCGGCGCGCCGACCTCGTGCCGAACATCGTGGCCACCGTCAAGGGTGAGGCCAGCTTCGAGCAGGACACGCTCACCAAGGTGATCGAGGCGCGCGCCAAGGCCACCTCGATCCAGGTGACGCCCGAGACGCTGAACAACCCCGAAGCGTTCAACAAATTCCAGCAGGCGCAGGGCGAGCTTTCTTCCGCGCTGTCGCGGCTGATGGTGGTGTCCGAGCGCTACCCCGACCTCAAGGCCAACCAGTCGTTCCGCGACCTGCGCGTGACGCTCGAAGGCACCGAGAACCGCATCACCGTGGCGCGCAACCGCTACATCGAGAGCGTGCAGGAGTACAACGTGCTCGCACGCAGCTTCCCGACCAACATCACGGCCAAGGTCTTCGGCTACGCGACCAAGCCGAACTTCTCAGTGCAGAACGAGGCGCAGATTTCCGCGCCGCCAACCGTCGATTTCAGCGCTCCGAAAAAGTAAGCCAGCGCCGATGGCCATTGCCGCACTGCTCCGTCGCGCGCTGGCCGCGGTCGTCCTCGCGGCCCTGGCCGGCGTTGCGCTCGCACAAGGCCTGCTTCCGATCCCCACGCTCACCGCGCGCGTGATCGACCAGACCGGCACGCTCGACAGTGCGCAGCGCAACGGGCTCGAGACCAAACTCGCGGCCTTCGAGCAGCGCAAGGGCTCGCAGATCGTGGTGCTGATGGTGCCGACCACAGCGCCCGAGGACATCGCGAGCTACACGCAGCGCCTGGGCGATGCCTGGAAGATCGGCCGCAAGGACGTCGGCGACGGCCTGCTGGTGGTGGTGGCCAAGGACGACCGCAAGATGCGCATCGCCACGGCCAAGACGCTTGAGGGCGCGGTGCCAGACATTGCGGCCGCACGCATCATCGACGAGGAGATGAAGCCGCGCTTTCGCAACGGCGACTTCGCGGGCGGGCTGAACGCGGCGGTGGACCGGCTCATCGGGCTGGTCGACGGCGAGCCGCTGCCCGAGCCCTCGCGCAACACGGGCGGCGGCGGTGGCGGCAACGAGGGCTTCGACTGGGAGAACCTCGCGATCTTCCTGTTCGTGGGCGTCTTCATCGGCGCGCCGATCGCGCGCGCCATCCTCGGCAAGAAGCTGGGCACGATGGTCGTGGGCGGCGGCGTGGGCGTGGTGGTGTTCTTCATCACCACCAGCATCGTCATCGCGGTGATCGCGGGTCTGGTGGCGCTCATCGTGTCGCTGATCGCTGGCACGGGGCGGCCGGGCGGCGGCGGTGGTGGCGGCTGGAGTTCCGGCGGCGGAGGCTGGAGCAGTGGCGGTGGTGGCGGCGGCGGGGGCGGAGGTTTCAGCTCCGGCGGTGGCGGCAATTTCGGCGGCGGCGGCGCGTCGGGGGACTGGTGAAAACGATGCAGACCATGAACGCGAAGCCGACCGACGCGGGCCTCTTCACGAAGCTGGGCCGCATCTGGCGCCATCGCTGGATCGACGAATCCGAGGTTCGGCGCGCGATTCCTCCGGCCGCGCTGGAGCGCCTCGCCGGCCGCGTGAGCGCGAGCGAGCGGCGCCACAGCGGCGAGATCCGCATCTGCGTCGAGGCCGGCCTGCCGATGTCGTACCTGTGGCGCCATGCGCCACCGCGCGAGCGTGCCGTCACGCTGTTCGGCAAGCTGCGCGTGTGGGACACGGCGCACAACAACGGCGTGCTCATCTACCTGCTGCTGGCCGAACACGCCATCGAGATCGTGGCCGACCGGGGCATCGACGCGCACGTCGACGACGCCGAATGGGCTGCGATGGCGCAGCGAATGAGCGCGGCCTTTCGCGAAGGCCGCTTCGAGGACGGGCTCACGCAGGCGCTGGAAGAAATCTCCGCTCTGCTGGTCGAGCACTTTCCGCTGGCCGATGGTGAAGTGGACGTGAACGAACTGCCCGACGAGCCGGTCGTTCTCTGACTTCCTCCTCCCTCCCCCGCTGGGGGAGGGTTGGGGTGGGGGCAAGCAGCGCCCGCACTCGGCGCTCTGCCTGCCCCCATCCCGGCCTTCCCCCAACGGGGGAAGGAGCAAGAGTCACTCCTGGAACGGCAGCGACCACACTGCATCACCGCCCACAGCATGAAAGCGCCGCCCCGGCGCCGACTCCATCAACCAACCGCCCGTGAACTCGCCGAAGGCCGGCAGCACGGCCTGCTGCTCGTCGCTCGCGAAGCACGGCAACCGCACGCTGTCGCGACCCCGCCCCTGGAGCCTGCAGACGGGATGCAGATGGCCCGCGAGCACGAAGTGTGTCGCATGCGTCTGCGGATGGTGGCAGCAGGCGAAAGGCCCCAGCAGGAAGGGCTCGTCGACCACCTCGATGTGAAGCGCCTCCGGTGGGTCGCCCGCGCGGCTGTCGTGGTTGCCGCGCACCAGCGTCATGGAGATGGCCGCATGGCCTACGCGCCAGGCCTCCACGGCGGCGAGCACCGTGCGCGCCTGGGCCGCATGCAGGAAGTCGCCGAGGAACACGATGCGCTGCGGCTCATGCCTTTCGAGCAGCGCATCGAGCCGCGCCAGGTTCTCCTGCGTGGTGCCGCCCGGCACCGGCTGGCCGAGGGCGCGGTAGGTTGCGGCCTTGCCCAGGTGCAGGTCGGCCACGAACAGCACGCGCTGCGCGGGCCACCAGAGTGCGCGCTCCGGCAGCAGGTGCAGCAGCTCGCCTGCCCAGTGGACGGCAAGCGGCGAAGCGGAGGTATCGGGAGAAGCCACGAAGCCAGTGTCGCAAAACCTGCGACCGCCTTGCAAAGGCCCTCCAGAGCCCCCATCTGCCGGCCATGACCGAATCGCCCCCGCTGCACATCGTCTGCCCGCACTGCCACACGACCAACCGCGTGCGCACGGCGCAGCTGGGCAGCGCGCCCGACTGCGGCAGCTGCCATCGCCCGTTGTTCACCGGCCATTCCACCGCGCTGGCGGACGCGGCCACCTTCGACCGCCACATCTCCCGTAACGAGATCCCGGTGCTGGTCGATTTCTGGGCGCCCTGGTGCGGCCCCTGCCGGCAGATGGCGCCGGCCTACGAGCAGGCCGCCGCGCAACTGGAGCCCTACGTGCGGCTCGCCAAGGTCGACACCGAGGCGGTGCCCGCACTGGGCGCGCGTTTCAACATTCGCAGCATCCCGACGCTGGCGCTGTTCCGCGGCGGACGCGAGGTGGCGCGGCAGGCCGGCGCGATGGGCGCGGCCGACATCGTGCGCTGGGTGAAGGCGCACGGCGCGGGCTGAAGACTCAAAGCGGTGGCAGCGGCCGGGAAGGCCGTGAGGGCCGCCTGCGGTCGCGCCGTTGGCTCACCGGCTTCGGCGGCTTTCCCGGCCCTTCCTGCCCGAAGGCCAGCGTTCCCTTCACGCGCTCCACGCCGCCGGCCGTGACCGCGCCGCCCGCGGCTTTTTCGAGCTGCTCGACCATGCGTGCGATGCGGTCGGCCACGTTCTCATTCGACAGCTTCTCGCGGAACAACTCGACCATCAGCGGAAACGAAAAAGGCGTCGGCCGCGCGAGCGGCTTCAGCACCAGCTGCTGCATGGCGATTCGCTCCAGACTGGCGCGCAGCCGGCCGATCTCCAGCTCCTGCGAGAGCAGTTCCTGCTCGGCCTGCTGCAGCAGCCTGTTGCCGGGGTCGTACTTGCGAAACACCTCCCAGAACAGCGACGACGAAGCCTGCAGCTGCTTGCTGCTGCGCTTCTCGCCCGGATAGCCCTGGTAGATGAGACCCGACACGCGCGCGATCTCACGGAAGCGCCGCTGCGCGAGCTCGCTGGCGTTGAGCGAGGCCAGCACCTCGTGCAGCAGCAGTGCATGCGCGTCCTCTCCCTGCGGCAGCGCCAGCACCTGCGGCAGCAGCGCCGGCCAGTCGACCTCCGTCGCGCTCAACAGCTCGAAGCCGTAGTCGTTGACCGCGATCGAGAAGGTCCGCGCCTCGTGCTGCGCGATGCGCCAGGCCAGCAGGCTCGCGAGCCCGAGGTGCACGTGCCGGCCAGCGAAGGGATAGAGGAACAGGTGCGAGCCCTCGCGCGTGCTCAGCGTTTCGGCCAGCAACGTTTGCGGCGTGGGCAGTGCCGACCACTGCTGCTGTATCTCGAGCAGCGGACGCACGCACTGCAGCTCCGGCGAGTCGTAGCGACCCTCGCCGGCTTGCGCGAGCTGCTGCACCACCGCATCGGCCAGCGTGTTCGACAGCGGCATGCGCCCGCCGCCCCATCGCGGCACCGCGGCCCGCTTGCCGCTCGCGCGCCGCACCCAGGCCGTCATGTCGTGGATGCGCACCAGCTCCAGCATGCGGCCGCCGAAGAGAAAACAGTCACCGGCCTTCATGCGCGCGACGAAGCTTTCCTCCACGTTGCCGATCTTCGAGCCGCCGAGGTACTGCACCGAGATGCTCGCGTCGCTCACGATGGTGCCGATGTTCATGCGGTGCCGCCGCGCGAGCCGCGCATCGGGCACGCGCCAGACACCCTCGGCATCGGGCACCACGCGCTTGTAGTCCGGATAAGCCGCGAGCGATGGCCCGCCCTGCGCCACGAACTCCAGGCACCACTGCCAGTTCTCGCGCGAGAGGCCTTCGTAGGCGGCTGTGCCGCGTACCTCCTCGTACAGCTCGTCGGGTACGAAGCCGCCGCCCAGCGCCACGGTCACCAGGTGCTGCACCAGCACGTCGAGCGGCTGCTCGGGCGAGTGGCGCGCCTCGATGTGCCCTGCCGCGATGGCGGTGCGCGCGGCCGAGCCTTCCACCATCTCGACGCTGTGCGTGGGCACGAGCGTGATGCGCGAAGGCCGCCCCGGCGCATGGCCGGAACGGCCCGCGCGCTGCAGCAGCCGCGCCACGCCCTTGGGCGAGCCGATCTGCAGCACGCGCTCCACGGGCAGGAAGTCCACGCCAAGGTCGAGGCTCGAAGTGCAGACCACCGCCTTCAGCTCGCCGCTCTTCAGGCCCAGCTCCACCCATTCGCGCACCTCGCGGTCGAGCGAGCCGTGATGCAGCGCGATGAGCCCGGCCCACTCCGGCCTGGCCTCGAGCATGGCCTGGTACCAGATCTCTGCCTGCGATCGCGTGTTGGTGAAGACCAGCGTGGTGCTGCTCGCGGCGATCTCCTCGATCACCTGCGGCAGCATCGTGAGGCCGAGATGCCCGCCCCACGGAAAGCGCTCGGCGACGCCGGGCAGCAGCGAATCGACGACCAGCTTCTTCGGCACCTGCCCTTGCACGAGCACGCCGTCTTCATGGCCCAGCAGCGCATGCATCGCCTCGCGCAGGTTGCCCAGCGTGGCCGACATTCCCCAGATCGCGAGGCCCGGGTTCCATCGCTTCAGCCGCGCGAGCGCGAGCTGCACCTGCACCCCGCGCTTGTTGCCCAGCAGTTCGTGCCATTCGTCGACCACCGCCATGCGCACATGCCCGAGCACCTCGCGCGCATCGGCACGCGCGAGCATCAGCGAAAGGCTCTCGGGCGTGGTGACGAGCACCGTGGGCAGGCGCTGGTTCTGCGCGTTGCGCTCGGCCGAAGTGGTGTCGCCGCTGCGCGCGCCGGCACTCCATGGATGCACTTCGGCACCGAGGGCTTCGAGCGCCTGCTGCAGCGCGCGCAGCGTGTCGGCCGCCAGTGCGCGCATCGGCGTGAGCCACAGCACGGTGAGCGGCTCGGCAACGGGCCGTGCGTTTGCGTTCGCCTTGCGCGCCCGCGCGAAAGCCTGCAGCGCCCCGAGCCACACGGCATACGTCTTGCCCGCGCCGGTGGTGGCATGCAGCAGGCCCGACCTGCCATCGGCAATGGCCTTCCAGACCTCACGCTGGAACTTGAACGGCTTCCATCCGCGCGCGGCGAACCACGCATCGAGCGCGGCCTTGACCGCCCTGCTCCTTCCCCCTTTGGGGGAAGGTCGGGATGGGGGCAGACGGCCTTGAGCGGGCCGCGCACTGTTCGAACGCCGCGTGCCCCCACCCCCGCCCTCCCCCAGCGGGGGAGGGAGTGAAGACAGGTCCTGCGACTTGTTCATGTGGGCAACAGCGCCGCCAGCGTCTGCAGGGTGTCGGCCTCTTCCACCGGCTTGTCCTCGCGCCAGCGCAGCATGCGCGGAAAGCGCACCGCGATGCCGCTCTTGTGCCGCGTGCTGTGCGCGATGCCCTCGAAGCCGAGTTCGAACACCAGCGTGGGCCTGACGCTCTTCACCGGCCCGAAGCTTTCCACGGTGGTCTTGCGAATGATGGCGTCCACGCGCGCCATCTCGGCATCGGTCAGGCCGGAGTAGGCCTTGGCGAAGGGCACGAGCTTGCGGTCTTCCTGCCCGGGCGGGCCGTCCCACACCGCGAAGGTGTAGTCGCTGAAGAGGCTCGCGCGCCGGCCGTGGCCGCGCTGCGCGTAGATCAGCACCGCGTCGACGCTCAGCGGATCGATCTTCCACTTCCACCACACGCCCACGTCCTTGGTGCGGCCCACGCCGTACTGCGCGTCGCGGCGCTTGAGCATCATGCCTTCCACGCCCATGGCGCGCGCCGCTTCGCGCTGGCGCGCGAGGTCGGGCCAGTCGGGTCCTGTGAGCATCGGGCTGGGCAACAGCGAGGGGTGCCGCATGCGCTCGACCAGTTCGTCGAGCAGCGCGCGGCGCTCCGGCTGGGGCCGCGCGCGCAGGTCGCGCCCTTCCCATTCGAGGATGTCGTAGGCCAGCAGCACCACCGGCATGTCGCGCAGCAGCTTCGCGCCCAGGGTCTTGCGGCCGATGCGCTTCTGCAGCTCGGCGAAGGGTTGCACGCGGCCTTCGCGCCACACGACGATCTCGCCGTCGAGCACGGTGCCGTCGGGCAGCGCCTCGCCGAGCGCGGCGAGTTCGGGGAAGCGCTCGGTCACCAGCTCTTCGCCGCGCGACCACACCCATGCGGCGCCCGCGCGCTTCAGCAGCTGCGCGCGGATGCCGTCCCACTTCCATTCGACGATCCAGTCCTGCGGCGGGCCCAGCACCGCGTCGAACTGCTCTAGCGGCAGGTTGAAGGGATGCGCGAGGAAGAAGGGATACGGCTGGCCGCTGGTCTTCTGTTCCTGCTCCGCGCCCGACTCGGGCGCGACGAGCGCCTGGTAGTCGGCGGCCCGAGGCCTCCCGCCGATGTGCGTGTAGCCCATGAGGCGCTGCGCGACGCGCTTGGCGTCGATGCCTCCTACAGCCGCCAGTGCCTGCGTGACCTGCAGCTTCGACACGCCGACGCGGAAGGCTCCGGTGATGAGCTTGAAGTACACCAGCCGTTCCTCTGGCGCGAGTTGGCGCCATTGCGCGCGCAGGCGGTCGGCAAGCTCGTCGGGCGCGCTCTTCGCGACATCGCGCAGCGGCAACAGGTGCTGTTCGACCCAGCCTGCGAGGCCGAGATCGTGCGCCTCGCTGGGCGGCGGCAGCAGCAGCGCGATGGTTTCGGCGAGATCGCCCACGGCGTCGTAGCTCTCGTCGAACAGCCACTCGGGCAGGCCCGCCGCCTCCTGCGCGAGCAGGCGCAGCAGCTTGACTGGTACCAGCTGGCGCGGCTTGCCGCCGGCGAGGAAGTAGACGGCCCAGGCGGCATCCGCCGCGTCGGCCTCGCGCAGGTAGCGCTGCAATGCCGCCTGCTTGGCGAGGCTCGAGGTGCTGGCGTCGAGCTCGTGGTACAGCGCGGCGAAAGCCTTCATCTCACGCCTCCGCCCCCTGGTCGTCCTCGTCGCCGTACTCGGTCCTGAAGGCCTGCGCGTCGAGGCCGTTCTCGCCGAGCCACCGCACCATCACCTGCACGCTGCCGTGCGTGACGAACACACGCTGGGCTCCCGTGCCGGCGATGGCCTGCTGCAGGCCGGGCCAGTCGGCGTGGTCGGACATCACGAAGCCGCGGTCCACGCCGCGCCGCCTGCGCGTGCCGCGCAGCTGCATCCAGCCGCTCGCGAAGGCGTCGGCATAGTTGCCGAAGCGGCGCATCCACGGCGAGCCCTGCGCCGAGGGCGGCGCGAGCACCAGCGAGCGCTTCAGCAGCGCGGCATCGACACCCGCGTCGTCCGCGCGCAACGTGGGCGGCAGCGCCACGCCGGCCGCGCGGTACACGGCATTGAGCGGCTCCACCGCACCGTGCACGACGATGGGCCCGATGCTCGCGTCCACGCCGTGCAGGATGCGCTGCGCCTTGCCGAAGGCGTAGCAGAAGAGCACCGATGCGCGTCCCGCCTCTGCATTCGCGCGCCACCATGCGTCGATCTGCGAGAACAGCTCGGCCTGCCTGGGCCAGCGATAGACCGGCAGGCCGAAGGTCGACTCGGTGATGAAGGTATCGCAGGGCACCGGCTCGAAGGGCTCGCAGGTGCCGTCGGGCTCGGTCTTGTAGTCGCCCGAGGCTACCCATACGCGCCCGCCGTGCTCGAGCCGCACCTGGGCCGAGCCCAGCACGTGTCCCGCCGGATGCAGCGAGACGCGCACGCCGTGGTGCTCGATCACCTCGCCGTAGGGCAGCGTCTGCAGCGGGATGTCCTGGCCGAGGCGCGCGCGCAGCGTGCCGGCGCTGTCGGTATGCGCCAGGTAGTGCGCATGCCCCGGGCGCGCGTGGTCGGAATGCGCGTGCGTGATGACGGCACGCGCCACCGGCCGCCACGGGTCGATGTAGAAATCGCCGGGCGGGCAGTACAGGCCCTCGGGCCTGGCGACGACGAGGAGGTCTTCTTCCTGCTTTGCGGGAGGCATGGCACGCCATCGTAGGCGCTGCCGGGCTTTCGCGCCGCCGAACGGCGGGCGCGAAGCGTTGTGGGCTGGCTCCTACCCTACGGACGCTTCGGACGGTTCTTCATCATGTCGAGCACGTTCATCTTCATGCCGTTGGGCATGACCATGTCGCCCGGCTTCTGGTCGGCCTTGCAGGGGCCGATCCAGCGTGCTTCCATGGCGCTCGTGCCTTCGGCCCGGCCCATCAGCGGCGGGCTGTAGGTCGACCTGCTCTCCATGCGGTAGGCGGTGTTGAAGTCGCCGCTGATGACCGCATGCGAGGTGGCCACCGTGTTGCCGATCTTGCAGACCGAGTCCATGACCAGCTTGCCGCCGTCGGTGCGCAGCTCCTGCTTCGAGCACATGTCCTTGCCCATGCCCTGGCCCATGTCGCGCATGGCCTTGTCGGTGGCGGCGTCGATGCACTGCTGCATGGTGTGGGTGCCGCCGCCTGGGCTGGCGCCCTTGCCCGTGGCTTCACCGGTCTGGGTCTGGATCTCCCAGAGGCCGGGCTTGCGGGCGGGGAAGTCGAGCGCGAACGCCGGGCCCGCGACGATACCGGCCACGATGCAGGTCACGACGGCGGAAAGGCGAATCTTCATGGCGGACTCCCGCTCCTTCGGATGGCGAAGCCCGGGTTGTACCGTGCGCGCCGCCGCGTTGGAATACCGCGATCGGCCTACGCCTGCGCCCCGGGTCGTTGCCGCGTGGCGATGCCGAACGCCACGCCCAGCGCAAAACCGCCCAGCACGTCGATCAGCACATGCTGGCGCACCGCCATCGTCGAATAGACGATGCCCGCCGCCCACGCCACGTTGGCGACGCGCAGCCAGGCCGGTGCGCCCACCGCGCGCAGCTGCCGCGCCAGCGCGACGCAGGTGAACACCGAGAACGAGACATGCAGCGAGGGAAAGGCATTGCCGGCCGAGTCGACCATCTTGAGGAACTGCAGCGAGGTGCCCGGCGTGGTCTCGACCACGAAATTGGGAATCGCCGTGGGCATGAACCAGAACACGAGCAGCGCCAGCAGCGTCATGGTCGCGCAGCCCAGCGAGAAGCCTTGCAGCTCGCGCATGTCCCTGGCCAGCAGCACGGGCAGTGCGATGTAGCCCCAGAGCGAGAGATACACCGGCAGCAGCCACGGCCAGAAGGCGACCAGCCGGTCGATGGGGGTGAGCGGCAGCACCCAGGCCTGGCCCGCGTTCTTCATGATCCAGAAGTACAACGGAAAGAAGCCGAGCGTGGCGACGGTGTTGCCGACCAGCTTCAGCGGAAACAGCGTGATGCTGCGCTTCCACAGGGCCGTAAGCCACGGCGGCACCCTCGACGAAGACGATGCGGAAGAGGACGACGGAGAAGAAGAGGTGACGTCGGACGCGGGAGGTGTCATGGAGGCCCGGGCAGCGCGCGGCGCGCTACCAGGGCGTCCACTTTAATTCGCTTTTCGCCGAAGCCACCGTGCGTTCGATGAAGCGCACGCCGCGCGCGCCGTCCTCCACGCGCGGGTAGTCGGCAGCCAGCGGATCGGCCGGCAGGCCCGCGAGCCTGGCGCGGATGTCCGCCGCCACGCCCGCGTACACGTTCGCGAAGGCCTCGATGAAGCCTTCGGGGTGCCCCGCCGGCAGCCGGCTCGCGCGCTTCGCCGACTCGCACAGCCAGGGCGCGCCGCGCGTGAGCACCTGCAGCGGTCCGTCGTGCGGCAGGTGCACCAGCCGGCTCGGCTGCTCCTGGTGCCATTCGAGCGTGCCCAGCGTGCCCGACACGCGCAGGCGCAGGTCGTTCTCCAGGCCGGTGTTGATCTGCGAGGCGATGAGCACGCCGCGCGCGCCGCCTTCGAAGCGCAGCAGCAGGCTGCCGTCGTCGTCGAGCATGCGGCCCGGCACCAGCGCGCCCAGGTCAGCGCACAGGCTTTCGATGCGCAGCCCGGTGACGGTGGCCACGAGGTTCTCGGCATGCGAGCCGATGTCGCCGATGGCGCCGGCCGCGCCGCTGCGCGCGGGGTCGGTGCGCCAGTCGGCCTGCTTGTTGCCGCCGCTGGCCTCGACATGGCTCGCGAGCCAGCCCTGGTTGTATTCGACGACGACCTTGCGCACCTCGCCGATCAGGCCCGAGCGCACCATCTCGCGCGCCTGCCGCACCATCGGATAGCCGGTGTAGTTGTAGGTGACGCCGAACACCGTGCCCCGCTTGGCTACTGTGGCGACCAGCGCGTCGGCCTGCTCGCGTGTGTGCACCAGCGGCTTGTCGCACACCACGTGGAAGCCTGCTTCGGCGAAGGCCTGCGCCACCGGAAAGTGCACGTGGTTGGGCGTGACGATCGACACGAAGTCGATGCGCTCGCCCTCCGGGCGCTTCAGCTCGTCGGCCAGCAGCGCCTGCCAGTCGCCGTGGTTGCGGTCGTCGGCCAGGCCGAGGTCGCGGCCCGAGGCGCGCGCCTTCTCGGGGCTGGACGAGAGCGCGCCCGCGACGAGCTCGATCTGCCCGTCGAGCGCCATGGCCTTGCGGTGCACGGCGCCGATGAAGGCGTCGCGCCCGCCTCCGACCATGGCATAGCGCAGTTTGCGAGGAGGTGTGTCTGTCATCGATCGTCTCGGCGTTTCCGGAAACTGTTCCCTCTCCCCTTGGGGAGAGGGCTGGGGTGAGGGTGGCGGCATTTGCGCACGCACCGTTTTCGCCGTCGCCGCTGGCCCTCATCACCCCAACCCTCTCCCCAGAGGGAGAGGGAGCAAAGCAGGCCCGCCGCTTCAGAACATCAGAACGGCGAGTTCGGGTGGTAGAAGTCCTTCGCGTTTTCCTTGGTGATCAGCACCGACGGAATGATGGTCGTCGCCGGCAGCTTCTCGCCCTTCAGGCGCGCTTCGGCCGTGAGCTTGATCGCGTCGTAGATGAACTTGGGCGAGTAGCTCACGTCGGCCGTGATGCGCTTGTCCTTGCCGTCCATGATGGTCTTGACCATGTCCTTGGCGCCCGCGCCGCCGAACACGATCTTGATGTCGTCGCGCTTGGCCTGCGAGATGGCCTTGAGCACGCCCACGGCCATGTCGTCGTCGGCGGCCCAGATGGCGTCGATGTTCTTGAAGCGCGTCAGGTAGTCCTGCGTGACCTTGAAGGCGTCGTCGCGGTTCCAGTTGGCGTACTTGGCGTCGAGCAGCTTGATGTCGGGACTGTTCTTGAGCACGGCATTGAAGGCGTCCATGCGCTCGTTGTCCAGCGTGGTCGCGATGCCGCGCAACGCCACCACGTTGCCCTTGCCGCCGAGCTGCTTGACGATGTATTCGGCCGGGATCTTGCCGAAGGCCGTGTTGTCGCCGGCAACATAAGCGTCTTGTGCGCTGGTGTCGGTGAGGCCGCGGTCGACCACGGTGACATAGGCGCCCTTGGCCTTGACCTGCGCCACGGGCTTGGTCAGCGCCGCCGACTCGAAGGGGAACACGACCAGCGCGTTGATCTTGGTGACCGTCGAGAGGTCCTGCAGCTGGTTGGCCTGCTCGGGCGCGTTGGCGGCCGTCTTGATGGTGATCTTCAGGTCCTTGTGTTCCTTCTCCAGGTCCTTCTTCGCCTGGTTGGCCCAGTAGTTGATGCCGCCCATGAAGCTGTGCGTGGCCGCGGGAATCGAAACGCCGAGGTTGACCTTCTCCGCGGCAAGCGCGGGCAGGCTGGCGAACGCTGCGGCGGCAACCGCCGTGAGTGCGAGGCGTCGGGTGAAAGTCGTCATGCTGGATGTCTCCTCTTGGTTGATGGAACGGAACGGGAAAGAACTAGCGCCGGCCGCGTTGAAGGAACGCGACGATGATGATCACGAAGCCCTGCACCGCCGCGTTGAGGTACACGCTGATGATGCTGGTGAGGTTCAGGATGTTGCTGATGACCGAGAGCAGGATCGCACCCACCACCGTGCCGGTGATGCTGCCCGCGCCGCCCTTGAGCGCCGTGCCGCCGACGATCACCGCGGCGATGGCTTCCAGCTCCCACAGCAGGCCGGTGGTCGGCGATGCCGAGCCCAGGCGCGGCACGTACAGCAGCGTCGCGATGCCCACGCACACGCCGAGCAGCACGTAGGTGAGGATCTTCACGCGGTCGACGTCCACCGCCGCGTAGCGCGCCACCTGCTCGTTGGAGCCGATGGCCTGCACGTAGCGACCGTAGGCCGTGCGGTTGAGGATGAGGCCGCCGACGATGGCGACGATCACGAACACCCACACCGGCACCGGAATGCCCGCGAGGCTCGCGTAGTAAACGGGCGCGTAGAGGTCCGACAGCTCGTTGTCGAGCGTGAGCGCGCCGCCGTCGGCGAAGTAGGTGAGGTACGCGCGGAAGATGCCCAGCGTGCCCAGCGTCACGATGAAAGGCTCGATGCGGCCCTTGGTGATGAGCAGGCCGTGCGCGAGGCCGAACACCGCGCCGAGCACCACGGCCAGCACGGCGCCCATCACCACCGCCAGCAGCGGCGAACCCGAGGCCGGCCCGGCCCAGTTGATGAACATGATCACGCTGCCCGCGATCAGCGCGGCCATCGAGCCCACCGACAGGTCGATGCCGCCCGAGATGATCACGAAGCACATGCCCACCGCGATGATGCCGATGAAGGCCGTGCGCGTGAGCACGTTCATCGCGTTGTCGAGGGTCGCGAAGTCGCCGTTCAGCAGCGTGCCGGCGATGCACAGCAGCACCAGGCCGATGACCGGGCCGAGGCCGTGCAGGCGCTCGGTCCAGCGCGGCTTGGTCTCGCTGCGGTGCTGCTGCTGCGCGGCTTCAAGCGTGCGCGGCGGTTGTGTCTGCTGTTCCGGTGGCATGAGCGATGAGCTCCTCTTCTGTCAGATGGTCGGCGTCGAGCGTGGCGACGATGCGGCCCGCGCGCATCACCGCGACGCGGTGGCACAGGCCGATCAGCTCCATCAGCTCCGACGAGACGACGATCACCGCGAGCCCTTCGCGGGCGAGTCGCTGGATCAGGAAATAGATGTCGCGCTTGGCACCCACGTCGACGCCGCGCGTGGGCTCGTCGAGCACCACCACCTTCGGCCGCGGCTGCAGCACCTTGGCGAGTGCGAGCTTCTGCTGGTTGCCGCCCGACAGCGACGAGGCCTTCACGTCGAGCGAGCCGGTGCGGATGCCGTAGTCCTTCACCGCCTCGGCCAGCGCACCGCGCTCTGCCTCGGGCTTGAGCCAGGGCTGGGCATAGCGCTCGAGCGCCATCAGCGTGAGGTTCTGACGCAGGCCGAAGTTGACGTGCAGGCCCTTGCCCTTGCGGTCTTCGCTCAGGTAGGTGAGGCCGTCCCTTGCCGCGTCACGCGGATTGCGCCAGCCCTTGCCGTGCGGCACGGGCTTGCCGAGCATCTCGACGCTGCCGCCGCTCGCGGGTCGCAGGCCCAGCAGCCCCTCGAAGAGCTCGGTGCGGCCGGCACCGACGAGGCCCGCGAAGCCGAGGATCTCGCCGGGGCGCACCTCGAAGCTCGCGTCCTGTGCCCAGCCGGGCACGCTGAAGCCGCTCACGCGCATGGCGGGCGCGCCGGTTGCGGTGACCGCATCGCGCGGCGGATAGAGGTCGGCCAGCTCGCGGCCCACCATCAGGTTGGCCATCTGCTGGCGCGTGACGTCGGCCGTCGGGGCACGCGCGACGAAACGACCGTCGCGCATGACGATGACTTCGTCTGTCACCTGCTCCACTTCGTCGAGCTTGTGCGAGATGTAGACGATGGTGACGCCGTCGGCGCGCAGCTGCGCAATGAGCTTGAACAGGCGCTCCGTCTCGCCGGGCGTGAGCGTGGCCGTGGGCTCGTCCATGACGAGCAGGCGCGCGCGGCGGGCGATGGCTTTCGCGATCTCGACGAGCTGCTTCTCGGCGACGATCAGCTTGCGCACCTTGGTGCGCGGGTCGATGTTCAGGCCGACGGCCGCGAGCGCGGAGGCGGCGTCGCGCTCCATGGCGGCGTCGTCGAGCAGCCAGCCTTTCGAGGAAGCGCCGGGCCGCCCCAAGCTTCCTTGCTCCCCTCGGGGGACGGACGGCGCGAAGCGACGGCCAAGGGGCCACATCTTCTTTTCGTGGCCGAGGAAGATGTTCTGGGCCACGTTCAGGTCCTCGGCGAGGTTGAACTCCTGGTGTATCAACACGATGCCCAGCGCCTCGGCGTCGCGCGAGCTTGCGAACTGCTGCGGCTGCCCGTTGATCTTCAGCGCGCCGCCGGTGGCCGACTCGTACCCGGACAGGATCTTCATCAGCGTGGACTTGCCTGCGCCGTTCTCGCCGAGCAGGCCGTACACGCGGCCGGGCGCGAGCGCGAAGCTCACGCCGTGCAGCACCTGCACGGGGCCGAATGCCTTCACGATGCCGTCGAACTCGACGGCGACGCTGCTCTTCGCCTCGCGCTTGTCGACCGCGTTGGTCATGGCGCCACCCCGCGGGCCTTCAGCGTTTCCTGCATCGCGAGCACGCCGGCGCCGACCAGGCCACCCTGCATGCCCAGCGGCGTGTACTGGATCTCCAGGTGCCGCGTGGAGAGCGCCAGCGAGCGCTGGTAGACGCTCTGCCGCACGGCAGCGAGAAACAGCGGCCCGATGCGCGTGATGCCGCCGCCGATGAACACATGCGACGGATTGAAGAAGTTGACGACCGACGCGAGCATCTGCCCGATCAGGCTGCCCGCGCGCTGGATGATGGCGTTGGCCGCCGTGTCGCCGCCGCGGCTGGCCTGGCCGACGTCGACGGCATCGATGCGGCCGTGCAGGCGCAGGACTTCGGCCAGCGCGGCGCTCTCGCCGGCTTCGGCGGCCTGCACCGCCATGCGCGTGATCGCCGGGCCGGCGGCCATCGCTTCCACGCAGCCGAGGTTGCCGCAGTGGCAGCGCGGGCCTTCCTGGTCGACGCAGATGTGGCCGACGTCGCCGGCCGAACCCGCGGCGCCGCGGTACACCTCGCCATGGCACACGATGCCGCAGCCGATGCCGGTGCCGATCTTGATGACGAGGAAGTTCTGCAACGAGCGCCGCAGGCGCCACAGTTCACCGAGCGCCATCAGGTTCACGTCGTTGTCGACGAAGACGGGCGCCGCGTAGTCCTCGCGCAGGTAGTCGCGGATCGAGAAGCTGTCCCAGGCGGGCATCAGCGGCGGATTCGCGAGCTGGCCGATCTCGAAGTTGACCGGGCCGGGCACGCCGATGCCGATGCCGAGAACGTCCTTGGCCGCATGACCGCAACGGGCCAGCAACTCGCGCATGAGCGTGCGCACGCGGGCCAGCACGACGGCGGGGCCTTCGCGCACGTCGGCGGGTTCGTCGTGTTGCGCGAGCACACTGAGGTCCGGGCGCAGCACGGCCACGTCGAGGCTGGTGGCGCCGATGTCGACGCCGACGAGCACGCCGAGTCCGGAATGAAGCTGGAGGTTTTCGGGGCGGCGTCCGCCCGAGGAGCGCTGCAGGCCGGCTTCAGCGAGCAGGCCCTGGTCCACGAGGCCGGCGATCAGCCCGTTGGCCTTGCTCTTGGAGAAGCCGAGCTGCTCGGCCATGGCATGCCTCGAACCGCCGGCCGACCAGAAGGTCGTTTCCAGCAGCCGCATTTCGTCCGCGGTGATGCCACTCCAGGGTGCCACGCGTCTTGTCTCCGGTGTTCTTTGTCCTGGCCCGGCAGCGGCAGCCGCCGGACGAAGGCGAATACTAGGTGGCGGGCTTCAGCCGGACAAGGCCGAACTTCGACCTTGTTCAGACTGAAGATAGACAATTCGAAGATTAATGGACGAAAAAAAGCCGCCTGGGAGGCGGCTTTCTTCTTCGTTGCTTCGACGACGGGCCGGAAGCCCGACTTCGATTACTTCTTCTGACGGTACTTGCGCAGCGCCGCGATCTGGGCGGCCATCACGGCCAGCTCCGATTGCGCCATCGCGATGTCGATGTCGCTCTTCGCGTTCTTCAGCGCTTCTTCGGCGGCGGCCTTGGCCTGGTTGGCCTTCTCGTCGTCGAGGTCCTTGCCGCGGATCGCGGTGTCGGACAGCACGGTGACGGCGTTCGGCTGCACTTCGAGAATGCCGCCGGCCACGAAGACGAACTCTTCCTTGCCGTCGGCGGTTTCGATGCGCACGGCGCCGGGGCGGATGCGCGTGATCAGCGGGGTGTGGCGCGGGAAGATGCCGAGCTCACCGGCTTCACCGGGCAGCGCGACGAACTTGGCTTCGCCCGAGAAGATCGACTCTTCCGCGCTGACCACGTCCACATGAATGGTGCCTGCCATGGTGATTCCTTCTTAAGCGACCTTCTTGGCCTTCTCGAACGCTTCGTCGATGGTGCCGACCATGTAGAACGCCTGCTCGGGCAGGTGGTCGGCTTCGCCGTTCACGATCATCTTGAAGCCGCGGATGGTTTCGGCCAGCGGCACGTACTTGCCGGGCGAGCCCGTGAACACTTCGGCCACGTGGAACGGCTGCGACAGGAAACGCTGGATCTTCCGGGCGCGGGCCACGGCCAGCTTGTCTTCGGGAGCCAGTTCGTCCATGCCCAGAATGGCGATGATGTCGCGCAGTTCCTTGTAGCGCTGCAGCGTGCCTTGCACGGCGCGGGCCACGTTGTAGTGCTCTTCGCCGACCACGTTCGGGTCGAGCTGACGCGAGGTCGAGTCCAGCGGGTCCACGGCGGGATAGATACCGAGCGAGGCGATGTCACGCGACAGCACCACGGTCGAGTCCAAGTGGGCGAAGGTGGTGGCGGGCGACGGGTCGGTCAAGTCGTCGGCAGGGACGTACACGGCCTGGATCGAGGTGATCGAGCCGACTTTGGTCGACGTGATCCGCTCCTGCAGGCGGCCCATTTCTTCGGCCAGCGTCGGCTGGTAGCCCACGGCGGAAGGCATGCGGCCCAGCAGAGCCGACACTTCGGTACCGGCCAGCGTGTAGCGGTAGATGTTGTCCACGAAGAACAGAACGTCACGGCCTTCGTCGCGGAACGACTCGGCGATGGTCAGGCCGGTCAGCGCCACGCGCAGACGGTTGCCCGGGGGTTCGTTCATCTGGCCGTAGACCATGGCCACCTTCGAGTCCTCGAGCTTCTCGAGGTTCACGACGCCGGAGTCGGCCATCTCGTGATAGAAGTCGTTGCCTTCGCGGGTACGTTCACCCACGCCAGCGAACACCGACAGACCCGAGTGAGCCTTGGCGATGTTGTTGATGAGTTCCATCATGTTCACGGTCTTGCCCACGCCGGCGCCACCGAACAGACCCACCTTGCCGCCCTTGGCGAACGGGCAGACCAGGTCGATAACCTTGATGCCGGTTTCCAGCAGGTCTTGCGAGGGCGACAGTTCGTCGTACGCGGGAGCCTTGCGGTGGATGGAAGCGGTGAGCTCCTGGCCCACGTCGCCGCGCTCGTCGATCGGACGGCCGAGCACGTCCATGATGCGGCCGAGGGTGGCCTTGCCGACCGGCACGGTGATGGGAGCGCCGGTGTTGGTCACGACCAGGCCGCGACGCAGGCCGTCGGACGAGCCCAGTGCAATGGTGCGCACCACGCCGTCGCCGAGCTGCTGCTGAACTTCGAGGGTCAGCCCGCCGCCTTCGAATTTCAAGGCGTCGTACACCTTGGGCATCTGGTCACGCGGGAACTCCACGTCGACCACGGCGCCGATACATTGGACAATTTTTCCTTCAGCCATGGCGTTTCCTTCTGGATGGATCTCAATAAATTTGCGACAGGTTCTTGCAGAAGCGTCCTGGTGCCAAAACGGGCCGCTTTTGCAAGAATGCCGGCGGGGCCGGCACCCTTGAATGTCCTGCTGTCAGTTTCCCATCAGCACTTCATGGCCGTCGCCTGGGCGGCGAAGGCGTCGGAAGCAGCCTTGCAGGCCTGGCCCAGCGCGGCCTTGTCCGCGCCCATCGAAGCCCAGGTGGCCTTCGTCTGGTCGAGGCTTGCCTTCATGGCGTCGGCAGCAGCACCGCTTTGCGCAGCGACGCAGGTCTGGACCTTGGCCAGGTAGTCGTTGCATTCCTGCGGCAGGTCGGCGGCGGAAGCCGTCGGTGCTGCGGCAGGAGCTGCCGCCGGCGCTGCTGCCGGAGCAGGCGCGGGAGCCGGAGCGGGCGCAGCAGGTGCAGCGGCGGGAGCAGCCGGTGCAGGTGCGGGCGCCTCTTCCTTCTTGGAGCAGGCGGTCAGAGCGGCAGCAACAGCCACCAGAGCAAGCATCTTCTTCATTTTGCGCAGAGTCCCCTAAAAAAGGCCTTGGGTTATCGGGCGCGCGGAGCGCACCCGATCAGCAACGCGGCCTGTTGCATTGCCTCAATCAAACGCCTGCAGCCGCGGCCGCGCCGGACACGATTTCCGACAGTTCCTTCGTGATGCCGGCCTGGCGGGTCTTGTTGTAGACCAGCTTCAGCTCGTTGATCACGTTGCCTGCGTTGTCGGTCGCGGCCTTCATGGCCACCATGCGCGCCGAGTGCTCGGACGCCATGTTCTCGGCCACTGCCTGGTAGACCAGGGATTCCACGTAGCGCACCAGCAGCTCGTCGATCACGCTTTGCGCGTCGGGCTCGTAGATGTAGTCCCACGAGTGATGTCCCGACTCGGTCTGCAGCGTCTCGGCCTTCAGCGGCAGCAGCTGCTCCACCATCGGCTCCTGCTTGATGGTGTTGATGAACTTCGTGTAGCACAGGTACACGGCCGACAGCTTGCCTTCGGCATAGGCGTCCAGCAGCGTCTTGACCGGCCCGATGAGCTTGTCCAGATGCGGCGTGTCGCCCAGCTGCGTCACATGGGCCACCACGCGGGCGCCGATGCGGTTCAGGAAACCCAGACCCTTGTTGCCGATGGCGACCGACTCGACCACGCTGCCCGCGGACTGCGCTTCGCGCAGCTTGCCCGTGACGGCACGCAGCAGGTTGGTGTTCAAGCCGCCGCACAGGCCCTTGTCGCTGGTCACGATGATGAAGCCGACGCCCTTGGCGTCGTTCGTCTTCATGAACGCGTGGGTGTACTCCGGGTTCGCCTTGCCGAGGTTGGCCGCGATGTTGCGGATCTTTTCGCTGTAGGGGCGAGCGGCGCGCATGCGTTCCTGCGCCTTGCGCATCTTGGAAACCGAGACCATTTCCATGGCCTTGGTGATCTTCTTGGTGTTTTCCACCGATTTGATCTTGCCGCGGATTTCCTTACCAGCTGCCATGAGAGCTCCTTCTTGCGTCGATCAAGGGTCGATCAGGCGAACGACTTCTTGAACGAGGTCACGGCGGCCAGCAGTTCGGCTTCCGATTCCTTGTCGAGAGCCTTTGCCTTCTCGATCTTGTCGAGCAGCGCGGCGTGGCTGGACTTCAGGAACTGGTGCAGGCCATGTTCGAACGGCAGCACCTGCTTGATCTCGAGGTCGTCCATGAAGCCCTTGTTCACTGCGAACAGCGACGCGCCCATCAGCGAGATCGGCAGCGGGCTGTATTGCGGCTGCTTCAGCAGTTCGGTCACGCGGGCACCGCGGTCGAGCTGCTTGCGGGTGGCTTCGTCGAGGTCGGAAGCGAACTGCGCGAACGCAGCCAGTTCACGGTACTGGGCCAGGTCGGTACGGATACCGCCGGACAGGCCCTTGATGATCTTCGTCTGGGCCGACGAACCCACGCGCGACACCGAGATACCGGCGTTGATGGCGGGGCGGATACCTGCGTTGAACAGGTTGGTTTCCAGGAAGATCTGGCCGTCGGTGATCGAGATCACGTTGGTCGGAACGAACGCGGACACGTCGCCGGCTTGCGTTTCGATGATCGGCAGTGCGGTCAGCGAACCGGTCTTGCCCTTGACCGCGCCCTTGGTGAAGGCTTCGACGTAGTCGGCATTCACGCGGGCCGCGCGCTCGAGCAGACGGCTGTGGAGATAGAACACGTCGCCGGGGTAGGCTTCGCGGCCCGGCGGGCGGCGCAGCAGCAGCGACACTTGACGGTAGGCAACGGCCTGCTTGGACAGGTCGTCATAGACGATCAGCGCGTCTTCGCCGCGGTCGCGGAAGTATTCGCCCATCGTGCAGCCCGAGTAGGCCGACACGTACTGCATGGCGGCCGATTCCGAAGCGGAAGCAGCAACCACGATCGTGTAGTCCATGGCACCGGCTTGTTCCAGTGCGCGCACCACGTTCTTGATCGACGAAGCCTTCTGGCCGATCGCAACGTAGACGCAGGTCATGTTCTGACCCTTCTGGTTGATGATCGCGTCGATGGCCACGGCCGTCTTGCCGGTCTGGCGGTCGCCGATGATCAGCTCGCGCTGGCCGCGGCCGACGGGCACCATCGAGTCGATGGACTTCAGGCCGGACTGCATCGGCTGGTCGACCGACTTGCGGGCGATCACGCCCGGTGCGACCTTCTCGATCACGTCGGTCATCTTGGCGTTGACCGGACCCTTGCCGTCGATCGGCTGGCCCAGGGCGTTCACCACGCGACCGATGAGCTCGGGGCCCACGGGCACTTCCAGGATGCGGCCCGTGCACTTGACGGTGTCGCCTTCGGAGATGTGCTCGTACTCGCCCAGAATCACGGCGCCGACCGAGTCGCGCTCGAGGTTCAGCGCGAGGCCGAACGACGGCGTGCCGTCAGCCGTGGGCGGGAACTCCAGCATTTCGCCCTGCATCGCGTCGGACAGGCCGTGGATGCGCACGATACCGTCGGTCACCGACACCACGGTGCCTTCGTTGCGGATGTTGGCGCTGACCCCGAGGCCCTCGATGCGGCTCTTGATCAGTTCGGAAATTTCTGCGGGATTGAGTTGCATGACTCTTTCCTTCTTTCTTTGTAAGGGGCCGGGAGCCGTCAGGCCACCAGCGCAACTTTCATTTGTTCAAGGCGCGCTTTGACGGAGGTGTCGAGCACCTCGTCGCCGACCACCACACGGATGCCGCCGATCAGTTCGGGCTCTTGCCGAACCGTGACCTGGAGCTTGCGACCGAAGCGCTTTTCAAGCGCGGCCGAAACGTTGGCCAGGGCCGCGGCTTCGATCGGGAAGGCGCTGTAGACAACGGCGTCGGACGAACCGCTCTTCGCGTTGGCCAGTGCCCGGAACTGCTTCGCAATTTCCGGCAGCACCGAAAAACGCCCGTTCTCGAGGAGCGCGGACAGGAAGTTCTGGGCAGCGGGAGCCAGCGGTGCACCGAATGCACCGGCGACCACGCCGACCACCTGTTCGGCCGTGGCCTTCGGGTTGTCGGCGAACTGCTGGAGCTCCGGATTGGCCGCGATGGCGGCAATCTTTTCGAGCCAGGCGCTGGTTCCGGCGACGTCGGACGACGAAGCCTTGAAGAGCGCCTCGGCGTAGGGGCGTGCAATGGTGGCGAGTTCTGCCATGGCTTCTATCAGAGTTCGGTCTGCAGACGGGCGAGCAGGTCGGCGTGAACGCCCGCATTCACTTCCTTGCGCAGAATCTGCTCTGCGCCCTTGACGGCCAGTGCGGCGACCTGCTCGCGCAGGGCTTCGCGGGCCTTCAGTGCCTGCTGTTCGGCTTCGGCGCGTGCGGCGGCGACGATCTTGTTGCCTTCCTCGGTCGCGCGGGCCTTGGCCTCTTCAACGATGGCCTGGGCGCGACGTTCGGCGTCGGCAAGACGTTGCGCGGACTCGTTGCGCGCCTGACCCAGTTCGGCTTCCACGCGCTTGTTGGCGGCGGACAACTCGGACTTGGCCTTGTCGGCTGCAGCGAGGCCTTCGGCGATCTTCGCGGCGCGGTCGTCCAGCGCCTTCGCGATCGGCGGCCACACGTACTTCATCGTGAACCCGACCAGGATCAGGAACACGATCATCTGAACGATCAGGGTACCGGTAATGCTCACTTTTCACCCTCTCTATGGGATTGAATCGAAGCCATTCGCTAGCAGGGCCAGAGAACGACGACGCAGGTCCGACGAGAAAGACTTACTTCGGCAGGTTGGCGATTTGCGACAGGAACGGGTTGGCCGTTGCGAACCACAGGGCGATACCGGTGCCGATAATGAAAGCGGCGTCGATCAGACCAGCCAGCAGGAACATCTTGGTTTGGAGTTCACCCATGAGTTCGGGCTGACGTGCGGCCGACTCAAGGTACTTGCTGCCCATGATGCCGATGCCGATACATGCGCCCACAGCGCCCAGACCGATGATCAGGCCGGCGGCCAGTGCAACAAAGCTAATAACTTCCATGATGACTCCTAGAGGACTTTGGTTGAAGAGAAAAACAAAAACAAGAACGAAAACTGATGATCAGTGGTGATCGTGGGCCTGGCCGATGTAGACCAGCGTCAGCATCATGAACACGAAGGCTTGCAGCGTGATGATCAGGATGTGGAAGATGGCCCAGGCCGTGCCCGCGATGATGTGGCCGATGGCCAGGCCGATGCCGGTGGCCGACATGGACCAGGCACCACCCATCAGGGCGATCAGCAGGAAGATCAGTTCGCCGGCGTACATGTTGCCGAACAACCGCATGCCGTGCGAGACCGTCTTGGCGACGAACTCGATCATCTGCATGGCGAAGTTGAAGGGGTACAGGGCCCAGTGATTGCCGAAGGGCGCGGTGAACAGCTCGTGGACCCAGCCGCCGGCACCCTTGATCTTGATGTTGTAGTAGATGCAGATCAGCAGCACAGCCACCGACATGCCCATGGTCACCGACAGGTCGGCGGTGGGCACGACACGCAGATAGGCGTGGTGCGGATCTTCGCCCGCGATGTGGAAGATCTTGGCCCAGATCGCCGGGAACAAATCGACCGGGAACAGGTCCATTGCGTTCAGCAGGAAGATCCAGACGAAGATGGTCAGGGCCAGCGGAGCGACGAACTTGCGGCTCGTGGCGTTGTGGACGATGCCCTTGGCCTGCTGGTCGACCATTTCGACGAGCAGTTCGACAGCCGCTTGAAAACGACCGGGAACACCCGAAGTGGCCTTGCGGGCAGCCAGCCAGAGCAACCAGCAACCCAGGATGCCGAGCGTGATCGAGAAAAAGAGAGAGTCGAAGTTGAAAACCGAGAAGTCGGCCACACCTCCGGGCTTGGAGCTTTGCAGGTGCGTCAAGTGGTGAACGATGTATTCACCAGCGGTCTGACCATGTTCCGCAGCGTTTTCAGCAGCCATTCCGTTACTCGTCTCTCAGTTTCCGGCGCCGGGGCGAGAACATCACCGCCAACCAGGCCGCCTTCATTGTCACCACCAGGCCGATCAGCATTGCTGGCCAGCTCAGCGCCGTAATCAGCCTTGGCGCAGCGATCAGCATCGCCACCGACAAGGCCATCTTGACCATTTCCCACAGGAAGAATCCGAACACCGCAGTGCCCGGATTCAGGGAGGAAAACCGACCGGTCAGCCCGCGTGCGAAGACCGCCGATGGAACAACCACCGCGATCGCGCCATATGCGGCGGACCAGCCCAGATTTTGCCTCCCCGTCAGTCCCCAGGCAGCCAAAGCCACCACCAGACCGACAACCAACTGACCCGCGATCACCCGCCACGGGGAGATCGATGGGTTCTTTGCTCGCAGTTCACGCGCCTCATCGGCGGTCAACGGCTTGAATTCTGCGTCGAGGTCTTCAGCGACCTCCGAGTCCTGGCGGGCGATTGTTTTCATTTCGAATGAAGCCCGGATGACGACCCAGAATTTCTACAAAGCCATTGATTATAAGTAAAAACCCAGCCTGTCCCGCCACCCGCGCTGTCGCACACGCAAATCGGCACTGCATTCCCTGACGCGAACCCGACGCGGCGTGCACAACCATAATTCCTCCATGCACCCTATCACCGACGCCCTGCCCGCCACGCTTTGTTACCTCGATGGCGAGTACACCGCCCTGCGCGACGCGAAGATCAGCGTCCTCGATCGCGGCTTCATCTTCGGCGACGGCATCTACGAATACGTCCCCGTCTACTTCGGCCAGCCCTTCTGCTTCGAGGAGCACATGGCGCGCCTCGATCGCTCTCTCGCGGAGCTGCAGATCGAGAACCCGCTCTCGCTCGAGCAATGGCGGGAGATCGTGATGCGCCTCGTCGCGCCCGGCGGGGATGAACCCCAGTCAGTGTACTTTCAGGTAACGCGCGGCGTGGCCCCGCGCGACCATGCGATGGTGCGCGGCATCCGCCCCACCGTGTTCGTGATGGTGAACCCGCTGCCGCCCATCTCCGAGGCTGTGCGTGCCAAGGGCGTGGCCTGCGTCACCGCGGCCGACTTCCGCTGGCAGAAGGCGCACATCAAGAGCACCAGCCTGCTGGGCGCGGTGCTCGCGCGCCAGATCAGCGTGGAGGCCGGCGCGGCCGAGACCATCATGTTCCGCGACGACTGGCTCAGCGAGGCCTCGTCGAGCAACGTGTGGATCGTGAAGGACGGCAAGCTGATGGGCCCGCCCAAGAACAACCTCGTGCTGACCGGCATCCGCTACGGCCTGTTCGAGCGTCTCAGCAAGACACTCGGCATTCCCTTCGCGCTGCGCCCCATCTCGCGCGAGGAAGTGTTCGCCGCCGATGAGGTGCTGATCTCCTCGGCCAGCAAGGAACTGCTGCCGGTCGTCACGCTCGACGGCAAGCCTATTGGCAACGGCCGCCCCGGCCCCATCTACAAGAGCTTGTACGAGGCCTACCAGGAGGCCAAGGTACGCAACGCACAAACGCAGAAGCAGCAGAAGCACGGAGTCCCGGCATGACCGACAACACGACCACCACCGAAACCACCTCGATCCCCGATCCGCGCAAGGAATCGCTGATCGAGTACCCCTCGCAGTTCCCGATCAAGGTGATGGGTGCCAAGGCCGACGGCTTCGTGCACGCAATCACGCAGATCGCCGAACGCTTCGACCCCACGTTCGACGCCACCACCGTCGAGCTGCGCGACAGCAAGGCCGGCAACTACCTCGGCGTGACCATCACAGTCACGGCCACCAGCCGGGAACAGCTCGACGACCTGTATCGCGCGCTGTCCTCGCACCCGATGGTCAAGGTCGTGCTTTGACCTGCAAGCCGTTCGCACGGCAGGCCATGCAATGACAGACACAGCCGCCATCGCCGTTCCTGCCATCGAACTGCTCGCGCTGGGTCGCGTCGACTACGCCGACACCTTCGCGGCGATGAAGCAGTTCACGCTCGAGCGCACGCCCGACACGCCCGATGCGCTATGGATTTGCGAGCACACCCCGGTCTTCACGCAAGGCATCGCGGGCAAGCAGGACCACATCCTGAACCCCGGCGCCATCCCCATCGTGCAGACCGACCGGGGCGGACAGGTCACCTTCCACGGCCCCGGCCAGGTGGTGGCCTACCCGCTGATCGACCTGCGGCGCGCGGGCTACTTCGTCAAGGAATACGTGTTTCGCATCGAGGAATCGGTGCTTCGCACGCTGGCCCATTTCGGCGTCACGGGCCACCGCGTGGCGGGCGCCCCGGGCATCTACGTGCGGCTGGACGACCCGTTCTCCCACGCGGCGCTGACAGGCCCGATGCCCGCCGCCGACCCGTTCCGCGGCCTCGGCAAGATCGCCGCGCTGGGCATCAAGGTGAGCCGCCACGCCACCTACCACGGCGTTGCGCTCAACGTGCGGATGGACCTCGAACCCTTCTCGCGGATCAACCCTTGCGGCTATGCCGGCCTGCAAACGGTCGACCTTTCTACAATCGGCATCCAAACCACATGGGAAGAAGCCGCCGCGGTGCTGAGCCAGAAGCTCTCCACCTTCCTGGCGCCTTGACATACCGATGAGCACCACAGAAGTCGTCCGCGACGCCCAAAGCGCCGAAACCTACAACCCCCTGGCCAAGCAGAAAGCGGCGGCCAAGCTCTCGCGCATTCCCGTCAAGGTGGTGCAGAGCGGCGAAGTGCTCAAGAAGCCCGACTGGATCCGCGTCAAGGCCGGCAGCCCCACCACGCGCTTCTACGAGATCAAGCAGATCCTGCGCGAGAGCAACCTGCACACCGTCTGCGAAGAGGCTTCCTGCCCGAACATCGGCGAATGCTTCGGCAAGGGCACGGCCACCTTCATGATCATGGGCGACAAGTGCACGCGCCGCTGCCCGTTCTGCGACGTGGGCCACGGCCGCCCCGATCCGCTCGACAAGGACGAGCCGCTCAACCTCGCGAAGACCATCGCCAAGCTGCGCCTGAAGTACGTGGTGATCACCAGCGTCGACCGCGACGACCTGCGCGACGGCGGCAGCCAGCACTTCGTCGACTGCATCAGGAATATCCGCGAGCTCTCGCCCACCACGCAGATCGAGATCCTCGTGCCCGACTTCCGCGGCCGCGACGACCGCGCCCTCGAGATCCTCAAGGCCGCGCCGCCGGACGTGATGAACCACAACCTGGAAACCGCGCCGCGCCTCTACAAGGAAGCGCGCCCCGGCAGCGACTACCAGTTCAGCCTGAACCTGCTGAAGAAGTTCAAGGCGCTGCACCCCAACGTGCCCACCAAGAGCGGCATCATGGTCGGCCTCGGCGAAACCGACGAAGAGATCCTGCAGGTCATGCGCGACATGCGCGCCCACGACATCGACATGCTGACCATCGGCCAGTACCTGTCCCCGTCGGGCTCGCACCTGCCGGTGCGCCGCTACGTGCACCCCGACACCTTCAAGATGTTCGAGGAAGAGGCCTACAAGATGGGCTTCAGCCACGCCGCCGTGGGCGCGATGGTGCGGTCGAGCTACCACGCGGACCAGCAGGCAGGACACGTTCTGGCCGGCGCGCCGGCGCTCGATTGAACAACGACACCGCGGCGACACAGCCCGCCGCGGACGACGCCCCGCGGCAGGGCAAGCCCCTGCACATCCTCCTGGCGATGTGCTACCTGCTGCATCGCACGGGCGCCGAGATGTTCACGCGCGACCTGGCGATGTGGCTGCGACGCCGCGGGCACGCCGTCACCATCTTCGCGACGGCCTTCGGCGACATGGCGAACGAGCTGCGCTTCGCCTCCATCGCCTGCGTCACCGACCTGGCGGACATGGCGGCGCGGCCGGACGTGATCGTCGGCAACACGCATCACGAGACAGTTCGCGCCCTGCTTCACTTCCACGATGTGCCGGTCATCACGATCTGCCACGACCGCAGCGCCGACCACGGACGACCCGCGCAGTTCGCACAGGTCGTGCGCCATGTGGCGGTCGACGAGAACTGCGCGCAACGGCTGGTGCACGAGTTCGGCATCGAGCGCGAGCGCATCGAGCTGATCCAGAACGGCGTCGACCTCTCGCGCTTTCCCCTGCGCGGCGCACTGCCGCAGCGGGCCCGCACGGCGCTCGTCTTCAGCAACTACGCCTCGCACAACGAGCAGCTCGAGGAGATCCGCGCCGCCTGCGTGCAGCGCGGGCTGTCGCTGGACGTGATCGGCAGCGGCACCGGCAACCACCTGCCCGACCCGGCCGAGGCGCTGGGCCGCTACGACATCGTGTTCGGAAAGGGCCGCTGCGCCACCGAGGCGCTGTGCACCGGAAACGCGGTGGTGGTGCTCGATCCGGCCTGGGGCATGGGCGAAATGGTGACGGCCGCGACCGTGGCCCGCACGCGGCACTGGAATTTCGGCCGAGCGCTGTTGATCCAGCAGATCACGCGGGAGAGCGTAGGTGCCGAACTCGACCGCTACGACGCCGAGGATGCGGCCAGGGCTGGTGAATGGATGCGCACGCATGGCAGTCTCGACGCCACGCTGGGCGCGCTCGAGAGCTGCGTACAACGTATGGTCCGGGAGCATCCTGTGATCGAGGTTCCCGCGAGCCAGCGGGCGGACGAGATGTCCCGCTACATGCAGGACTGGATCCGGCGCGGCAATCCTTCGGCTGCGCAGCTGACCATTGCATTGCTGCAACAGCATGTCGCGGGGCTGCAGCAGTCCTTCAACGACCACCAGCACATGTACCAGAGCCGGATCGAGGCGGTGCAGGCCGAGGCGGAGCACGCGGCGCAGTCGAATGCCCACTGCAACGAACGGCTGGCCGAAGCCGTGCGGCAGGCGCAGCAGGCACGCACCGAACTCGCCCTGCTCCAGGCGCAACTGCGCGAGGTCTACGCCAGCCGCTCATGGCGCGTGACCGAACCGCTGCGCCGCATCTCGACTCTGGTTCGCCCCGGCGAACCGCAGGTATGAAGTCGCTGGTGATCGCCGCCCATTCGGGCCACGAACTGCTGCTTTGGAAGTGGCTGCGCAACGAGCGGCCCGACTTCGTGGTGCTGACCAACGGCGCCGGATCGACCGGCGTGCCGCGGCTCGAACCGACGGTCGACAATCTCTCGCGCGCCGGTGCCCGCTGGATCCCGGAGGTGGTGCAGCCGGTCGCCGACGCCGACATCTACCGCGCCCTTCTCGAAGGCGACACGAGCCTCTTCACGCGATGGGTCGATGCGCTGGCCGATCACGTCGTCGAGCAGGGTATCGACTGCATCGTCGCCGACGAAGCCGAGGACTACAACCCTTCGCACGACATGTGCCGCCTGATGGCCAACCAGGTCGCGGCGCAGGTCATGGCGCGCGGCCGCGAGGTCGTCTCGCTCGGCTATCCCACCGTGGGCCACCCCAGCCCGCCGGCGCGGCTGGCGTCCGAGCGCCACGTCGTGGTCGAGCTCGATGCGAACGAGCTGCAGGCCAAGCTGGACGACATGCACGGCTACGCGCGCCATTTCGGCGGCCAGCTGGAGCAGGAGCTGGCGGGCTTCATCGCCGAGTTCGGCGCCCAGGCCTACGGCCGCGAATGCCTCTTCGCCGCACAGCCCACGCGCTACGAACTGGCCCAGCCGCCCGCGGGCAAGCCCGCCTTCGAAGTCTTCGGCGAAGAACGCGTCGCCGCCGGCGTCTACAAGCACGTGATCCGCGGCTCCCACCTGCAGGCCGTGGCCGACCGGCTGCGCGGCGCCATTCGCCGTTGACCTGACGCATCAGCCAGCGACGACGCCGCGATGATCTTCACGACGCCCGCCAGCGACGACGACAGCACGGCCACCGTCGCCGATCCCGTCGTCACCGTACCGGCCCCGCTTGCCGCCGACACCGCGCTGTCCCATGCGGTCGTGGGCATCGGCCGCTTCGGCTGCGTGCACGCCCGCAAGCTCCTCTCCCTGCAAGGCTTCCATCTGCGCGCGCTGGTCGATTGCTCGCCGTCGGCCCGCGTCGCAAGCGAGCTTGCCGCGTTGCCGTTGCTGTCCAGCCTGGACGACATGCCGCGGGACATCGCCTCGGCCACCGTCGCCACCTGCGACGACGCGCATGCCGAGGTCGCGATGGCTTTGATGCGACGCGGCTGTCATGTGCTGGTGGAAAAGCCGCTGTGCATCGACCGGCACGAAGGCGCCCTGATGATCCGCACGGCGCGGCAATGCGGCGTCACCCTCGGCACCGGACACATCGAGCGCTTCAATCCGGTGTTCGACGAGTCGCTCCTGGGCCGGCTGCGCAACGCGGCCACGAACCATCGCCAGAGCCGGAGCGCCCGTCCGTTCATGCGCTTCCGGCGCTGCTCGACCCGCATCGCGACCGCCAGGGACAGCGTGCTGGACCTGATGGTGCACGACCTCGACCTGTTCGCATGGCTGTGCGCAATTCCCGGCGAGGCGCCACTCGAGCTACTCGCGCTGCATGTCGATGCGCATGGCGTGCGCGCCCGCGTGCGGCTGGATGCGCTTGTCGCCGAGTTCGAGAGCGGCTACGGCAGCCTGCCCGCGGCCCGGCTGCAGCTGTGCGACGGCCATCGCGAGCAATGGCTGGACCTGCGCGGCGCGGCGTCGACAACGGCGGCCGGCGGCGACGATGCCCTGGCGCGCCAGTACCAGGGCTTCCGGCGCGCGGTGCTGGGCGAGCCCAGCCGCATCGCGTCCGGCGCGGATGGCCTGGCGGCCGTCACCCGCGCCTGCCAGATACTGCGCGCATGAAGATCCCGCTGTTCCGGCCGGCGGCTTGCGCCGAACCGACGGCGGCGCGCCTGGCCCAGTCCCTGGCCGGCGTGCTGCGCAGCGGCACCTACATCCTCGGTCCGCAGGTCCAATCCCTGGAGACGCGGCTGTCGGCATTGCTGCAAGGCCGCGAGACGGTGGCCGCAGGGTCGGGCTCCGAGGCTCTGCTGCTGGCCTTCAAGAGCCTCGGCATCGGCAATGCGGGCGGCGGCGACGCGCTGGACGAAGTCCTGGTGCCGGCCTACACCTTCGTCGCCTGCGCGGAAGCGGTGCTCGCAGCCGGCGCGCGGCCGGTCTTCGTCGACAGCGCGCCGGACGACTTCATCCCCATGCCCGAGGATTTCCGCAAGGCCCGCACGCCTCGTACGCGCGCGATCCTCGCGGTGGGCCTGTTCGGCGATGCGAGCAACCTGCCCGAGCTGGCCGACTGGTGCCGCGACGAAGGGCTGCTGCTGGTCGAGGACGTGGCGCAGTGCCTGGGAGCCCGGGCCGGCGACGGCGCCACGACAGGTCACGCCGCCGGCACCTGGGGCGATGCTGCGGCGATGAGCTTTTATCCAACCAAGACCCTGGGCGCCGCCGGCGACGCCGGTGCGCTGGCCTTCAAGGACCCGCGCCACGCGGACAAGGCCCGGCTGCTGCGCAACCACGGCTACCGCGACGGCGTTCATCGCTGCCTCGGGCACAACAGCCGCATGGACGAGCTGCAGGCCTGCCTGCTCCACGCCGCGCTCGACGACTTCCCCGCGAACCTCGCGCGGCGTCGCGCCATCGCCGCGCGCTACCTCGCGGCCTGGTCGGACCTGCCGATGCGCCTGCCGAAAGACTCGGCCGGCCACGCCTGGAACTACTTCGTCGTCCGGCTGCCCGGTCCGCTCGAGCGCGAGAACTTCGCGGCCCGGCTGGCAGCGTCCGGCATCGCCACCCGCGTCTACTACGAGCAGCCGCTTCACCTGCACGAGGCGCTACGACCCTGGCACGGCGACCGCGGTGCCCTGCCGCACAGTGAAAGGCTGGCCGGCTGTTCGCTCGCATTGCCGCTGTACCCGATGCTCGACGACGAGGAAATCGGGTACATCATCGATGCCGTACGGCAAGCAGCCCGAGCCCCGGGCGCCCCGCACCCGACGACATGCCAGCCACCGTCCTGACCACGCTGTCGACTCGCCCCGTCCCGGGCCTGGTCGAGAACCACGCGGCCTATGCGCGGCGGCACGGCTACGCGCACCGCGTCGTCGACAGCACCCATGTGTGGGGCCCGCGCCAGCCGGTCTACTTCCGCTACCACGCGATCTACCACCACCTGGCGCAGATCGGCGAAGGCAGCCTGCTGCTGGTGCTCGACCAGTTCGCGGTGGTCTACGAGCCCCGTGCGCTGGAAGAGACTTTCGCGGGCATCGACGCGCTGGTCAGCGCGCAGCCCGACGACGACGCGCTCTGCAACACCAGCATGCTCCTGCTGCGCAACACGGCCGAGGTGCGCGAGAAGCTTCGCCAGCTGGTCGACCATGTCTCCCACTGGGCGGTGCGCATCCTGGAAGACGACGAGCAGCCTGAGAACTCGCTGGTCGCGCACGTCTTTCCGCCCCGCCCCTGCGGCCTGGCGCTGCCCAACGGCGTCTATACCAACGTGCAGGCCAGCTGGCCCGGCGGCGGATATCACGACTCCATCCGCGGCGTGCGGCCGCTGGTGGCCAGCGACGCGCCCACCTGGCGCCGCACAGGGCCCGGCAACCGGTGGACGCCGACGCTGGACTACGACTTCCGCGGCGTGCAGAACCTGGTCGACGAGGCCGCCGCGCTGGCCGCCGGCGAACGCCCGCCCTGCCTCGTGCTCGCCGAAGCCGCGCAGCCGGAGGGCGACGAGCTGCACCTGAACCCCGGCGCGCGCATCGCCTTCGTGAGCATCTACACGCACCACATCGCGAGCTACGGCCGCATCCACGAAGAGAGCTTCGCGCGCTACTGCCTGCGCCATGGCTACGGCTATCACCTCTACCGCAAGGTGCCGGAGTTCGCGAACGGGCTGACGGGCTCGTGGGCCAAGCCGCACGTGATGCGGCGCCACCTCGCGGAGCACGAGTTCCTGCTATGGGTCGACGCGGACATCATCGCGATGAACCAGTCGCTGCACATGGAGCCGCTGGTCGAGGGGCGGGATGCCCTGGTGGGCAACGACCACACGGCGTGGAACATGAATTCCAGCGTGGTCGGCGTGCGCAACACGCCCGCGATGCATGCGCTGGTCGAGGACGTCTGCAAGCAGATCGAGAACGCGCCCGACCGCTCGTCGATCCACGCCAACGGCGGCGACCAGACCTACTTCGCGAACGCGTTCAGGGCGCGCGGCCTCATCACGCAAGCCCAGGTGGTCGATGCCCTGTCGCTCGACGCCCCCGTGATCTACGCCACCGGCGAGAGCCACTTCGTGCATTTCCCTACGCAATACACGCCGCAGCGTGCCGCATCGATGCACGCATGGAACCAGCGCAGCCTCGCGCGCGACGCCGACGGCTAGAGAATCAGGCGCAGCCCCTTCGCGAGACACCGCGGAACCGGCTCCGCCGGGCCGCAGGTGTCGCCCCCGGCGAGGGGGTTGGCGCAGCGACACGAAGTGCGCGAAGCCTGGGGGAGTTTCACGGTAAGTCGAGCCTGTAGCCGACCCCGTAGATCGACCGGATCAGCTCCTGCCCTCCGCTCGCCGCGTCGAGCTTGCGGCGCAGGTTCTTGACGTGGCTGTCGACCGCGCGATCGGTCACGGCGCGCTGGTCGGCATGCACATGGTCGAGCAGCCTGTCGCGCGAGAGCACGCGGCCGCGCGCGTCGGCCAGCGCCTTCAGCAGGCGGAACTCGACCGGCGTGAGATCCAGCGGCGTGCCCTGCCAGGCGGCCTTGTAGGCCTGCGCGTCGATCTGCAGCGGCGACGCCTCGCGCGCCGCATAGCCGCTGCGCCGCAGCAGCGCCTTCACGCGCGCCACCACCTCGCGCGGGCTGAAGGGCGTCTTGCAGATGTAGTCGTCCGCACCGATCTCGAGCCCCATCAGTCGGTCGGCCTCCTCGACGCGCGCCGTGAGCATGATCACCGGCACCTCGCTGAACTGCCGCAGCTCGCGGCACACGCTCATGCCGTCCTGCCCGGGCAGCATGACGTCGAGCAGCACCAGGTCGGGCCGGCGGGCCTTCACGCTGGGCACCGCCTCCAGCCCGTTCGCGATCCATTGCGAGGTGTAGCCCGACGCCCGCAGGTAGTCGGCGAGCAGCGCGGCCATGCGCGGCTCGTCCTCGACGATCAGGATGTGGGCCGTCGCCGCCGGCGTGTCGTTCGTCGTTGCTGTCGTCATCGTCCTGCCCTCCTCCTCATGCCCTCGGCATGCGGATCGCGATCCACACGCCGCCCAGCGGCGAGGCCTTGGCCTCGATGGTTCCGTCGTGCGCCTCCACGATGCTGCGGCAGATGGCCAGCCCGAGCCCCGCGCCGCCGCTGGCGCGGTTGCGCGAGCCCTCGCCGCGGAAGAAGCGCTCGAAGAGGCGCGGCAGCAAGGCCTCGTCGATGCCCGGCGCGGAGTCCATGAGGTCGATGGCGATGCGGTCGCCGTCCTCGCGCGCCTCGATGCGCAGCACGCCGCCGGCGTCCGTGTAGCGGCAGGTGTTGAGCACGAGGTTGCTGAAGAGCTGCTGCATGCGCCGCTCGTCGGCGAACACCACGAGCGGCTGCGCGGGCAGCGCCAGCTCCAGCCGCAGGCCGGCCGAGGCCAGCCGCTCGCGGAAGGCATCGAGGCTCGGCTCCAGCAGGTCGCGCACGTCCACGTCGGCCTTGCGGT
Organism: Variovorax gossypii; assembly: GCF_003965815.1. Lineage (GTDB taxonomy): Bacteria > Pseudomonadota > Gammaproteobacteria > Burkholderiales > Burkholderiaceae_C > Variovorax > Variovorax gossypii. Next base: position 148,584 of record NZ_RXOE01000011.1, read on the forward strand.
AGGCGAGCGCGCCCACGTCGGCCAGCGACAGGTCGTAGAGGTCGGTCACCAGCTGGTTGAGCATGCCGACCTCGTGCTGCAGCGAGCGCACGGCCTGCGCGTCGAGACGGCGCACGCCGTCTTCCATGGCTTCGAGTTCGCCGTGCAGCACGCCCAGCGGCGTGCGCAGCTCGTGCGACACGTCGGCCATGAATTCGCGGCGCATCTGCTCGTTGCGCTGCAGCGTGTTGGCGAGCGAATTGAAGTCGCGCGCCAGTTGCCCCACCTCGTCGTGCGAGGCCACGGCCACGCGGCTCGCGTAATCGCCCGCCGCCAGCCGATGGGTAGCCGTCGCCACACGCTTGACGGGCGCGAGCAGCACCCGCGCGATCCACCATGCGATGCCCGCGGCCAGCAGCACGCAGAGGCTGCCGATGACCCAGCTCGCGCGCAGCTGGTTCTTCTGGAAGCGCTGGTCGCCGGCCTCGCTCACGCTCTGGAAGGGCATCATGACGACCCAGCCCACGGTCTTGCCGTCGACCACCACGGCGCGCTCGACGGCGCCCTTGCGCACGTCCCTGAAGCCGATGATCACCCGCCTGTCGACATCGAGCAGCGAGATGCGCAGCACGGCACCGGTCAGGTCGGACACCAGCGCCGGCGAACGGCCCGGCTCGAAATGCTCGCCCGACGCGGAAGGCGCGGGCCGCATGATCTCGAACCAGGGGCGCGGGTTGTCGCGCAGGAAGTCCCAGCTGCCGTTCAGCCGGTAGGCCGCGGCGGCGTTCGGCACCACGGCGTCGAGCCGCTCTACGCCCTGTTCGTTGAGATAGCCGACGAAGCCGCGCTCGAAGTTCCAGCGCGAGGCGGCGCCCATGGCGACCACGGCCAGCACGGCGGTGGCCAGCACGGCGAGAAAGAGCTTGGTGGTGATGCTGATCTTCATGAAGGGCCACAAGATAAGCCAGATGGGGCCCGCGCGGTGCATCGCCGCCCCATGGCCGTGCGGGCCGCGGGGACCTCCACATTCGCTCCACATTCCCTGAAGACCATGGGTTCCAACCTGATTGGAACTCCGAACATGATGTCTTCCCGCTTCAACCGCACCGGCCTCGCGTGCGCCCTGGCCATCGGCCTGCTGGGCGCTGTCGCGGGATGCTCCGGCTCTTCCTCCACTTCGCCCGGCCCTTCTTCTCCTTCCGGCCCTCCCGGCCTCGCCGCAGGACCCCAAGGCGCTTCCGCCACGCAGGTCAGCGTGGTGACGGTGCAGCCCGAGAACCAGCCCGTCACCACCGAGCTCTCGGGGCGCACCCGCTCCCGCCTGAGCGCCGAGATCCGCCCGCAGGTGGGCGGCATCGTGCAGCAGCGCCTCTTCGAGGAAGGCGCGCTGGTGAAGGCCGGGCAGGTGCTCTACCAGCTCGACCCCGCCAGCTACAAGGCCGCCTATGCAAGCGCGCAGGCCACCGTCGCGAAGTCGGAAGCGACGGTCAACGCCGCGAAGGTCACGGCGCGCCGCAATGCGGAGCTCGCGAAGATCGAGGCCGTCAGCAAGCAGACCAGCGAAGACAGCCAGGCCACGCTGCAGCAGGCCGAGGCCGAGCTGGGCGTGGCCCGCGCCGCGCTCGACACGGCGCGCATCAACCTCGGCTTCACGCGCATCACTGCGCCCATCGCAGGGCGCATCGAAGCCTCCACGGTCACGCCGGGCGCGCTGGTCACGGCCAGCCAGACCACTGCGCTCACCACGGTGCAGCAGCTCGATCCGATCTACGTCGACGTGACGCAATCGACCACCGAGCTGCTGCGGCTGCAGCGCGAACTGGCGGCCGGCACGCTCAAGGGCAGCAGCGACAAGAGCGAAGCCTCGGTGAAGCTGCTGCTGGAGGACGGCAGCACCTACGGCCACGCCGGGCGCCTGCAGTTCTCCAGCGTCACGGTGAACGAAGGCACCGGTGCTGTCACGCTGCGCATCCTGGTGCCGAACCCCGATCGCACGCTGCTGCCCGGCATGTACGTGCGCGCAGTGCTGGAGGAAGGCGTGGCCGAGGGCGCTCTGCTGATACCGCAGCAGGGCGTGACGCGCACGGCCAGCGGCGACGCGTCGGCGCTGGTGGTCACGGCCGACGGCAAGGTCGAGAAGCGCGCGCTGAAGGTGTCGCGCGCGGTCGGCAACCGCTGGCAGGTCACCGAGGGCCTGAAGGCCGGCGAGCGCGTGATCGTCGAGGGCTCGCTGAAGGTGAAGGCGGGCGACTCGGTGAAGGCCGTGGCGGCTTCCGACGCCACGGTGGCCAGCGCGGGGGCCGCAGCCGCGGCCGCCGCGCCCACCGCGCGCTGAGGAGGCCACGCACATGGCACGCTTCTTCATAGACCGGCCCATCTTCGCGTGGGTCATCGCCATCGTCATCATGCTGGCCGGGGCGCTGTCGATCAGCACGCTGCCGCTGGAGCAGTATCCCGACATCGCGCCCACCAAGGTCACGATCAACGCAACCTACACGGGCGCCTCGGCCAAGACCATCGAGGACTCGGTCACGCAGGTGATCGAGCAGAAGATGAAGGGCCTCGACCGGCTCGTCTCGATGTCCTCGAGCAGCACCTCCTCGGGCACCGCGCGCATCGAGCTCACCTTCGAGGCCGGCACCAACGCCGACGTGGCGCAGATGCAGGTGCAGAACAAGCTGCAGCAGGCCGAGTCGCAGCTGCCGCAGTCGGTGCAGAACCAGGGCGTGACGGTCACCAAGTCGGGCACCGACTTCCTGATGATCGTCTCGCTGATCTCGCAGGACGGCAGCGCCTCGGCCACCGACATCGGCGACTACATCTCCAGCAGCCTGCTCGACGTGGTCAGCCGCATCGACGGCGTGGGCGACGTGCAGACGCTGGGCTCGGGCTACGCCATGCGCATCTGGCTCGACCCCGCGAAGCTGCAGAAGTATTCGCTGATGCCCTCGGACGTGACCACCGCGCTCACCAGCCAGAACACCGAGGTCTCGGCCGGCCAGCTCGGCGCGCTGCCGGCGGCCGCCGGCCAGCGCCTGACCGCGACCATCACGGCGCGCAGCAAGCTGCGCACCGCCGACCAGTTCCGCGAGGTGATCGTCAAGTCGGACAGCAGCAGCGGCGCGATCGTGCGGCTGGGCGACGTCGCGCGCATCGAGCTCGGAAGCGAGAGCTACACCATCAGCTCGCGCTTCGACGGCAAGCCTGCGGCCGCCATGGGCGTGAAGCTGGCCACCGGCGCCAACGCGCTCACGGTGTCGAACGCGGTGAAGGCCAAGCTCGACGAGCTTTCGCCCTTCTTCCCCAACCAGATGAAGGCGGTCGTCGGCTACGACACCACGCCCTTCGTGCGCATCTCCATCGAGGAAGTGGCCAAGACGCTGGCCGAGGCGATGGTGCTGGTCGTGCTGATCATGTACCTCTTCCTGCAGAACCTGCGCGCCACGCTGGTGCCCGCCATCGCGGTGCCGGTGGTGCTGCTGGGCACCTTCGGCGTGCTGGCGCTGCTGGGCTACTCGATCAACACGCTCACGATGTTCGGCATGGTGCTGGCCATCGGGCTGCTGGTGGACGACGCCATCGTGGTGGTGGAGAACGTCGAGCGGCTCATGACGGAGGAAGGGCTCTCGCCGAAGGAAGCCACGCGCAAGTCGATGGGCGAGATCACCGGCGCGCTGGTGGGCATCGCGCTGGTGCTGTCGGCGGTGTTCATTCCGATGGCCTTCTTCGGCGGCTCGACGGGAGTGATCTACCGCCAGTTCTCGGTGACCATCGTCGCGGCCATGCTGCTGTCGGTGCTGGTGGCGCTGACGCTCTCGCCTGCGCTGTGCGCCACGCTGCTCAAGCCCGTGGAGGCCGGCCACCACCAGGAGAAGCGCGGCTTCTTCGGCTGGTTCAACCGCAACTTCGAGCGCAACGCCGAGCGCTACCGCTCGGGCGTGGGCGGCCTGCTGCATCGCGGCAAGCGCAGCCTGCTGGTGTATGCGCTGCTGGTGGGCGTGCTGGGCGTGACCTTCATGCGCCTGCCCACATCGTTCCTGCCCGACGAAGACCAGGGCACGCTGATGGCGCAGGTGAAGCTGCCCGCCAGCGCCACCGACGAGCAGCTGCAGCAGACCATGAAGAGCTTCGAGCAGTACCTCTCCTCGCAGAAGGAGGTCGCCCACTTCATCACGCTGACCGGCCTGAGCGGCGACCAGGCCACGGGCAATGCCTTCATCACGCTGAAGGACTGGAGCGAGCGCGGCGGCAAGGCGCAGGACGCCGCATCGCTGTCGCGCCGCTTCACGATGGACATGGCCGCGCGCACCAGCAACGCCAACGTGTTCGTGATGCTTCCGCCGGCCGTGCGCGGCCTGGGCTCCAACGCCGGCTTCGACGTGCAGCTGCAGGACCTGGGCGGCATCGGCCACGAGGCGCTGGTGCAGGCGCGCGAGCAGTTCCTGGCGCTGGCCCGAAAAGACCCGGCGCTGAGCCAGGTGCGCAGCAACAACCTGGACGACACGCCGCAGTTCGCCATCGACATCGACGACCGCAAGGCCGCCGCGCTGAACCTGTCGACCTCGGACATCAACGACACGCTCTCGAGCGCGATGGGCGGCAGCTACGTGAACGACTTTATCAACAACGGCCGCGTGAAGAAGGTCTACGTGCAGGCCGACGCGCCCTTCCGCATGCAGCCCGACAGCGTGGACCGCTGGCACGTGCGCAACGGCAACAGCGAGATGGTGCCCTTCTCGGCCTTCGCCAGCAGCCGCTGGACCTACGGCTCGCCGCAGCTGTCGCGCTACAACGGCATGTCGTCCTTCGAGCTGATCGGCGACCCGGCCGCTGGCGTGAGCTCGGGCACGGCGATGGATGCGGTGGAACGCATCATGAAGCAGCTGCCGCAGGGCATCGGCTACGAATGGGCGGGCAGCTCCTACCAGGAGCGCCTGTCGGGCTCGCAGGCGCCGCTGCTGTACGCGGTGTCGATCCTGTTCGTGTTCCTGTGCCTGGCTGCCCTGTACGAAAGCTGGTCGGTGCCGTTCTCGGTGATGCTGGTGGTGCCGCTGGGCGTGCTGGGCGCTGTGCTGGCGACCAAGCTGGCGGGGCTGTCGAACGACGTGTACTTCCAGGTGGGGCTGCTGGCCACGGTGGGGCTGTCGGCGAAGAACGCGATTCTCATCGTGGAGTTCGCCAAGCAGCTGCAGGACGAGGGCATGGCGCTGGTCGAGGCCACGCTGCAGGCGGTGCGCCTGCGGCTGCGGCCCATCCTGATGACCTCGCTGGCCTTCATGTTCGGCGTGCTGCCGCTGGCGCTGAGCACCGGCGCGGGCTCGGGCAGCCGCCGCGCCATCGGCGTGGGCGTGCTCGGCGGCATCGCCACCGCCACCGCGCTGGGCATCTTCTTCGTGCCGCTTTTCTTCGTCGCTATCCGGCGCTTCTTCGCGCAACGGAAAAAGCCTACGACTCCGACCACGCCGGCCTCGCTGCCCGCATTGCCCGAGGCATGAAAGCCATGACACATCCTCGCTTCAGACTCCGCGCGCTTTGCGCGCTCCTCGCCGCCGCGACGCTGGCCGGCTGCGTCAACCTCGCCCCCGTGTACTCGCGGCCCGAGGCGCCCGTGCCCAAGGCCTGGCCGGCCTCAACGGACGCGAAGGACACAAAGGACACAAAGGACACCAGGGACGCCAAGGACGGCACCGTCTCCGCCACCACCGGCTGGCAGAGCTTCATCACCGACGACCGGCTGCGGCGCACCATCACGCTCGCACTGGCGAACAACCGCGACCTGCGCGTGGCCGTGCAGAACATCGAGAAGGCGCGCGCGCAATACGGCGTACAGCGCGCCGAGCTGTTCCCCAGCGTCTCGGCCACGGCCGGCGGCACGCGCCAGCGCACCTCGGCGGCCACGAGCAGCAGCGGCGAATCGTCCATCGGCAACACCTACACCGCCTCGCTGGGCTTCAGCAGCTACGAGCTCGACCTGTTCGGCCGCGTGCGCAACCTCAACGAGGCGGCCCTGCAGAGCTACCTCTCGACCGAGGCCACGACCCGCAGCACGCAGATCAGCCTGGTGGCCGAGGTCGCCTCGGCCTGGCTCACGCTGGCCGCCGACAACGAGCGGCTGAAGCTCGCGCAGGACACGCTCGCGAGCCAGCAGCGCTCCTACGAACTGACCAGCCGCATGAAGGCGCTCGGCGCCAGCACCGCGCTGGCGCTGGCCCAGGCGCAGACCACGGTGGACTCGGCGCGCGTGGACGTGGCCGGCTACACCGCGCAGGTGGCGCAGGACCGCAACGCGCTCGACCTGCTGGCCGGCGCCACTGTGCCGGACGAACTGCTGCCGGCCGCCGGCATGACCACCGCCAGCGCGCTGGTCGAGGTGCCCGCGGGGCTGCCCTCGACGCTGCTGCAGCAGCGGCCCGACGTGCTGGCCGCCGAGCACACGCTGCAGGGCTCGAACGCCGACATCGGCGCGGCGCGCGCGGCCTTCTTCCCGACCATCTCGCTGACCGCGAGCTCGGGCTCGTCGAGCACGGCACTGTCGGGCCTGTTCAAGGGCGGCAACAGCACATGGAGCTTCGCGCCCTCGATCAGCCTGCCGATCTTCAACGCCGGCAGCAACCGCGCCAGCCTCGATTCGGCGAAGGCGCAGCGCGAGATCGACCTCGCCACCTACGAGAAGACGGTGCAGACCGCGTTCAAGGAAGTGGCCGACGCGCTGGCCGTGCGCGGCTCGCTGGGCGAGAAGCTGGCGGCGCAGCAGTCGCTGGTCGATGCCACGCAGAAGAGCTTCACGCTGTCGGAAGCGCTCTACCGCAACGGCAGCTACAGCTATCTCGAAGTGCTGGACGCGCAGCGCTCGCTGTACACGGCGCAGCAGACGCTGATCACGCTGCGCCTGTCGGAGCAGAGCAACCGCATCACGCTCTACAAGGTGATGGGCGGGGGCGACACGGCGCAGCCGGCTTCGGCCGGCTGAAGCCGCTCAGCCGCGCGTCGCGTTTTCCTTCATCTTCGCCAGCGCGATGGCGATGGCCGCGCCGCCCAGCGTCTTGATGAGCCCGGAGTGCTGCGCGTAGAACTGGCTCACCTCGTCGATCACGCCCGCGTGCTGCTGCTCGGCGTGCGTGGCGATCTCTGTCACCTGCGCGGGCGAAAGCTGCGAGGCCTGGTCGGGCGTGACCTGCGTCTGCCCCGGCTGCAGGATGCGCCCGAGCACGCCGCCGGCCAGCGCGGAGGCTGCGGCCGGGCCGAGCGTGGCCAGGATCTGGTTGAGCACGCCGGCCTGCTGCGACGGCGAGGACTGGCCGAACAGCTGGCCGACCGTGTCGCCGAAGGGCGGCGTCTGGTCCGAGCGCATCGCCGCGGCGAGCCCCGCACCCAGCTCGCCGGGCGAGGCGTGCTGCGCGACCTGGTCGAGGTGGGCTTCGGCGTTGTTGTTGCCGATGGCCTGCTGGAGGATGTCGAGTAAACCCATGGCGAGCTCCTTGGTGATCGGATCAGTTGGCTTCAGCGGGTCACGAGGTGCCAGACCCCGAGCAGCACCGCGGCGCCGACCACCGAGGCGATGAAGCCGGCGCCCGCGCCCGCGGCATACCAGCCCATGGCCTGCCCGGCATAGGTCGCGACCAGCGAGCCGGCGATGCCGAGCACCGCGGTGAGGATGAACCCCATCGAGTTGTTACCCGGCAGCACGGCGCGGGCCAGGAGCCCGGCGATGAAGCCGATCAGAATCGTCCAGATGATGTGCACGGAAACTCCCTGTCCTTGGTGACAACAAGCGCCGCCGCTTTGTTGCGAAAGGCGCCCGGGGATCGTCGCCCCGCCTTCCTGAGCGGCAACTGACGGCGTGCCGTCCTGCACCCGGGCGGTCGCCAAGGCGCTGGCCGAAAGCGGGAGCATTTCGCTATCCTGCCGGCTGGCCAAGAAGAAGGAAGATGACTTTGCAAACGCACCCTGCCGTCCAAGCCGCCATGGAACGCAGTTTCGGCGCCATTGCCGACCTGATTAGCCTCCACGCGCAACACACGCCCGACCATGCCGCGCTGGCGGATGCCACCCGCACGCTGGACTACCGCGCGCTCGACGCGCTGATGGACCGCATCGCGGCCAGCCTGCAGCGCGACGGACTCAAGGCCGGCGACGCCATCGCCATCTGCGCCTCGTCGTCGGTGAACTACGCGGCCGTGTTCCTGGGCGCGCTGCGCGCGGGCGTGGCCGTGGCACCGCTGGCACCCGGCTCCACGCCCGCCAGCCTGGCCCGCATGATCGAGGACGCCGACGCGCGCATCCTGTTCAGCGACGCATCGGCCGCGGAAGTGATCGGCCCCGCGAAGGAAGGCGGCATCCCGCGCGTGGCGCTCGACGGCTCGCAGGTCGGCCGCGGCATCGACGAATGGCTCGCGCCGGCGGGCGCACGGCCCGAGGCCGTCGAGGTGCAGCCCGGCTGGGCCTTCAACATCATCTATTCGTCGGGCACCACGGGCGAGCCCAAGGGCATCGTGCAGGGCCACGGCATGCGCTGGGCCCACGTGCAGCGCGGCGCCAAGTACGAGTACGGCCCCGACACGGTCACGCTGCTGTCGACGCCGCTGTACTCCAACACCACGCTGGTGGTGTTCTTCCCCACGCTGGCCTTCGGCGGCTGCGTGGTGCTGATGCCCAAGTTCGACGCGCTGGGCTACCTGCAGCTGGCGCAGCAGCGCCGCGTGACGCACACCATGCTCGTGCCGGTGCAGTACCAGCGGCTGATGGCGCATCCGCGCTTCGACGAGCACGACCTGTCTTCGTACAGGCACAAGTTCAGCACCAGCGCGCCCTTCGGCGCGGCGCTGAAGGCCGACGTGCTCAAGCGCTGGCCCGGCGGGCTGGTCGAGTTCTACGGCATGACTGAAGGCGGCGGCACCTGCATCCTGGAGGCGCACCTGAACCCGACCAAGCTGCACACGGTGGGCCGGCCCGCCGAGGGCAGCGACATCCGCCTGATCGACGAGGAAGGCAACGAGTTGCCGCGCGACAACACAGAGGTGGCCGGCGAGGTGGTGGGCCACTCGGCCGGCATGATGACCGGCTACCACCGCCAGCCCGGGAAGACGCGCGAGGCCGAATGGTTCGACGCCACCGGCAAGCGCTTCATCCGCACCGGCGACGTGGGCCGCTTCGACGCCGACGGCTTCCTCACGCTGTTCGACCGCAAGAAGGACATGATCATCAGCGGCGGCTTCAACATCTACCCTAGCGACCTCGAGGCCGTGCTGCGCGGCCACGCCGCCGTGGCCGACGTGGCGGTGATCGGCGTGCCGTCGGAGCAATGGGGCGAGACGCCGGTGGCCTTCGTGGTGCGCCGCGAGGGTGATGCCACCAGCGAAGACGAGTTGCTGCAGTGGGCCAACGCCCAGCTCGGCAAGACCCAGCGCTTGGCGCGCCTCGCCTTCATCGACGAGCTGCCGCGCAGCGCGATCGGCAAGGTGCTCAAGCGCGAGTTGCGTGAACTCGTCGGCCGCTGACACCGGCGCGGCGGCGGCGCCCGACCACGGCGGCGGCGGCAACGGCCTGCTGTGGGTGCTGGTCGCGGTCGCGGTGCTGTTCGCCTTCCTTCGCCCGCGCGCGCCGATGGACTGGCTGCGGCTGGTCGACTGGCAGACGGTGGGCGCGCTCGCCGGGTTGCTGGCCATCACGCAGGGCGTGGAGCGCAGCGGCATGCTGCAGGCCGCCGCGCAGCGCCTGCTGGCACGCACGCACAACCAGCGCAGCCTCGCGCTGCTGCTGACGGCCAGCGCGGCATTTCTCTCGGCGCTGGTCACCAACGACGTGAGCCTCTTCCTGCTGGTGCCGCTCACGCGCGTGCTCGCCACGCAGGCGCACCTGCCGCTGGCGCGGCTGGTGGTGCTGCAGGCGCTGGCGGTGAACGCGGGCTCGGCCCTCACGCCCATCGGCAATCCGCAGAACCTGTACCTGTGGCACCGCTCGGGCGAGGGCTTCGTCGCCTTCATGGGGATGATGGGGCCGACGGTGGCGGTGATGCTGTTCTGGGTCTTCGTCGCGGTGTGGCTGCTGGTGCCGCGCACGCCCATCGAGCTGAAACCCGAGGCCGAAGCCGCGCCGGTGCAGCCGCGCATGCTGGCGCTGTCGGCGCTGCTTTTCGTCGGCTTCGTGGTCGCGCTCGACCGGCACTGGCTGCTGGCGGGGCTGGGCGTGGTGTTCGGCGTGTTCCTGGTGGCGTATCCGCGCGTGCTGCGCGGCATCGACTGGGCGCTGCTCGCGATCATCGCGCTGATGTTCGTGGACCTGCGGCAGCTCGCGGAGCTGCCCGCCGTGGTGGCGCTGCTGGGCCACTGGCCGATCACCGAGGGCTGGCGCGCGTACCTCGCGGCCATCGTCACCTCGCAGTTCATCAGCAACGTGCCGGCCGCGATCCTGCTGGACGGCCATGTGCGCGACCTGCCGGCGCTGGCGGCCGGCGTGAGCGTTGGCGGCTTCGGCTGCGTGCTGGGCTCGCTGGCCAACCTGATCGCGCTTCGGCTCGCCAAGCTGCCGAACGGGCTGCGCGAGTTCCACCGCATCAGCATTCCGTTCCTGCTGGTGTGCGCGGCCTCGGCGCTGCTGCTGCGGCTGGGATGACAGCGGCGGGCCGGAGTCGGACAATCGCGTCCTCCCTTCCCCGCTCCTTTCCATGCACACGCCCGCCACGCACACCCTGGCCCTGCGCGACTACGGCCACTCGCACGGCAGCCACGCGCACGAGCATTTCCAGGTGCTGATCGGCCTGGACGGCGTGCTCGAGATCGAGGTGGAAGGCCGTGGCGCCGGCATCGCCGCCGGCGAGGCGCAGGTGGTCGCGCCGGGCGACCGGCACGACTTCAGCGCGCAAAGGCATGGTGCCGTGTGCCTGGTGCTCGACACCACCCATGCGGGCTGGGCCCGCTGCGCCGCACGCGCATCTCCCGATTCGCCTCAGCTGCACACCCTGGCGCGCTACCTTGCGCAATGCATGAAGCAGCCGCAGGCCTCGGCGCTGGCCCTGCAGCACGGCCCCGCGCTGCTGCTGGAGGCATGGAATCCGGCACCGGCATCCTCATCGGATTCGCGCCGCCGCCGCATCGACTGGCCCCTGCTCGCCGACTGGGCACGCGCCCGTTGGCACCAGCCGCTGGCCGTGGCCGACCTGGCGGAGGTCGCCTGCCTGAGCCCCAGCCAGTTCGCGCAGCGCTGCCGCGACGAGCAGGGCATGGGCGCGATGCAGTGGCTGCGCTCGCTGCGGCTGGCGCATGCGCGCGAACTGCGGCTGGGCGGCTTGAGCGTGGCGGAGACGGCGCGCCGCACGGGCTACCGCTCGCCGTCGGCGCTGACGGCCGCCCTCCGACGCTGAGGCGCTGACTTTCTCCCTCCCCCGCTGGGGGAGGGCCGGGGTGGGGGCACGACGGCGACAAGAAAACACGGAGCGCGATCAACGGCCTGCCCCCATCCCAACCTTCCCCCAGCGGGGGAAGGAGCAAAGCCCAAACCGTCGTTTCGCGACGACGGACCGGCGTTGCGCGACGACCGCATCGCGTAGCCTCGCCGTCCATGCCATCGACCGCCTATGCCCTGATCGCCATCGCCCTGTGGACCACGCTCGCCTCGCTGGGCACGGCCCTGTCCCATCTGCCGCCCTTCCTGCTGACGGGCCTGGCGCTCATCATCGGCAGCGTGCCGAGCTGGCCGCTGGTGCTGCGCGACCGCGCCGCCTGGAAGGTGCCGCCGCGCACGCTGGCGCTGGGGATCTACGGGCTCTTCGGCTATCACTTCCTGCTGTTCATCGCGCTGCGCTACGCGCCGCCGGTCGAAGCCAACCTGGTCAACTACCTGTGGCCGCTGCTGATGGTGGTGCTGGCGCCGGTGCTGCTGCCGGGCGTGTCGCTGCGGCCGCTGCACCTGGTGGCGGGGCTGCTGGGCTTCGCGGGGGCCGCGGCGGCGATCCTCGGGGCGGGCGGCGGCAATGCGTCCTTCTCGGGTTACCGGGGCTTTCTGCCGGCGCTGGCCTCGGCCTTCGTCTGGGCCAGCTATTCGCTGTGGACGAAGCGCGTGCCGGCCTTCCCCACCTCGGCGATCGGCCTGTTCGGGCTGGTCTCGGGCGCGCTCTCGCTGGCCTGCCACGCGGTGCTGGAGCCCTCGGTGGCGCTGTCGGGCCGCGACTGGCTGCTGCTGGTGCTGTGCGGCCTGGGCCCGCTGGGCGCGGCCTTCTTTGTTTGGGACATGGCGCTCAAGCGCGGCGACGCGCGGCAGATCGGCATCCTGAGCTACATCACGCCGCTGGGCTCGACGGCGTTGCTGCTGCTCGTGACCGGGCGTCCGCTGACCTGGACCATCGTGCTCGCGGCCTGGCTGATCATCTCGGCGGCGATCATGGGCACGCGCGCGCGGTGATGCTTGCGTGCTGAATCAGGCTGTATCCGACGGGGCGGCTTCATTTTTTGTGGCTAGAGTGGAGGCTCAGGAAAAAAGGAGCCAACCCACATGGACGACAAGAACAGGGATTTCGAGATCACGCCCAAGCTGGTGTTCGACCTGAACCTGGCGCTGTACCTCGACCTGGTGGCCGCGCTGGAGGGCGCGGGCGCCGTCACCTACCGCCAGATGGCGGCCCGGGTGCTCAACATCAGCATGGATGCCCGCAACGACGGCGAAACCGGCCTGTCGACGGTGCTCGAGGGCATCGCCCGGGGCTTTGCGGGCCACGGCGACGGCCTGTCGATCGAGCTGCTGAAGGCCGCGCGCGGACTACGCGAGGACGACGCGCTGGGCGACATCCCGCTGCGGCCCGACCTGGGCTGAGCGCCGGCCCCGCCCCCGGGGCTCGGGCTATCGGGGCTACTTGTAGTCGAGGGTGAAGGTGGCAGTGCCGTCCGCGCGTCCCGGCGTCACCTTGTCGGCGGTCTGGTAGTAGCGCGCGGTGTAGGGCAGCACGTAGTCGCCGTCCTTCGACGGCCCGACCAGCGCCTCGTCGCCGAACTTGACCGGCTGGCTCTGGTTGTCCACCACCTGGATGCCCACGCCGGTCGCGGTGCCCGTGCCGCCCTGGGTGATCTTCAGCACCCCCTGCACGTTCGACGGATCCGGCGTGGCGTCCATGCGCAGGTAGACGGTGTTCTGCGCGTTCTGCCCGGCCTTGCAGTTGAGCCTGATGTCGAACTTGCGGTCGCCCGTGGTCGTGCCCTTGCCCTTGAAGTTGTTCTGGGGCACCTTGCCGAAATCCACCGTGATGTTGCGCGAGCCCAGGTCCACCGAGCACGAGGGCGTGATGATGGTGATGCCTTCGCCCAGCAGGTTCGTCGTGAGCACCGACTTGTTGTCCGCCACGCTGTAGTACTGCGTGTAGGTGCCCTGGGCCAGCGGGCCGTTGCCGGTCACGGTCGCGATCTTGAACAGCTCCACCTGGAAGCGGGAAGCCGCGTTGAAGTCGCCGAAATCCGTGGTGGTCGAGCGATCGTGCGGGTAGTAGTTGACCGCGGTCTGGTCGAAGTAGCGCGACAGCCGGATGCCGACGCCGGGCACGTTGGTGGTGTACACGTGGTCGTAGCCCGCCACGGGGGAGCCCTGCAGCATGACGCCCTTCACGTTGCCGCCGCCCGAGCAGGTCCACGGCTTGTTGGTGGTGCCCGTCAGAGGCAGCGGGAAGAGCTGGCTCTTGAACATGGTGCCGACCGCGGCGTCGTTCGGGATGACGACCCGGCCCATCGCCATGTTGACGGTCTTCTCGATGTAGCCCGGCGTCACGTAGCAGGCGGCGCGCGCGGCCTGCGCGCCGAGCAGCAGCGCGAGGGCCCCGAGGGTCGGAAAGGCGAGGCGCGCGATCTTCATCGCGCCGGATGAATGGCTGCTGCGGCTCATTCCGCTCCCTTCGGTTGCACGGCGTTCGGCCCGGTGGCGGCGCACTGGCCGTTCAGCTCGCGGATCGGCGGCGGGTTCTTTTCGTCGGGCAGGCTGTAGGGCACGACGCACTGGTCGGCCTGGCCCTGGCCCCATCGCACGGTCAGCCGCCCGCTGTCGGCCGCGCCGGTCACGAAGGACTGGCCGTCGGGCCCGACGATGCCGACCTCCTGGCCCGCCTCGTTCTCGATCTTCGAGCCCAGCGGCAGGGCCCGGCCCTTGCGGTCGGTGAGCACCATCAGCAGGCGGAAGCCCACCGAGGTCTCGAATTTCGCGACCACCACGGCGCCGCGCGTGGGCACCAGTTCGGTCGCGGCATTCTTCACTTCCACGGTGTCGCCGAGGTCGCTCGTGCGCACGGCCAGCCGGTTCAGCCGGTACGGCGTGAGATTGGGAATGACCGCGTTGCCGGCCCGGTCGGTCGCCACGCCGGGCTGCGACTCGAAGCCAACGCCCTGCGCCTTGGGCGCCTGCACCAGCGCCACCGTCTCGCCCAGCGGCTGCGACGCCGTGACGCCGCCGCCGTGGAACAGCAGGCCGCCGGCCACGCCGACGGTGCTCTGCCCGTAGCCGCGGCCCTGCGAGTACCCGAGATCGAGCCGGCCCACCGACGACAGATAACTGGCGCTCGCGCTGGCGCTGCTGCCGCCGCCCTGGTTCGCGTTGCTGGCCGTGACGTTGTAGGTCAGGCGGCTGTCGTCGAAGGCCGAGCCGTAGACGCTGGCCTGCTGGTTGAGGCGGCCAGTGCTGTCGCGGTTGACGGCGTACTGCGCGCTGGCACGGGTGTCTCCCAGCGGAATGCTCAGCGTGAACATCAGCTGGCGCACCGGCGCCCGGTTCAGGCTGGTGGTGTAGTTGTAGTAGACGCTGTAGCCGAACTGCCTGTAGTTGCCCGAGTAGCCGACCTGCACCAGCCTGTCCTTCGCGTTGGTGCCCCAGTAGCTCTGCTGGCGGGCCGAGGCGAAGACGCTGCCCCAGTCCTTGATCTGCTGCGAGACCTCGAAGCGGATCTCGTTGCGGCGGCTGTTGAAGGACTCGAAGGGCAGCAGGTCCTGCATCTGCACCGCTTCCTGGAAGGTGCGGAAGCCGCTGGTCGAGTAGCGGTAGCCCGCCACGCGGAAATTGGTGCCCGACGAAAGGATGGCCTTCGAGTAGAGAAAGCGCACCGACTGGCCGTTGAAGTTCCTCGCGCCGTTGACCGGCGTCCGGTCGGTGGTGCGCGCGGCCGAGAGGTCGACCGACACCGCGCCGAAGTCCTTCATGTTCTTGCCCACGCCCACCAGCACCGACTGGTAGATGTTGGCCGCCAGCAGGCCGCCGTAGAGCGTGAACTCGTTGCCGAGGCCGCGCGCCAGCGTCGCCTGCACGAAGGCGGGCTGCGTCAGCGTGGGGCGGCTTCCGGTGCTCGTCGTGCCGAAGTAGTTGTTGCGGTACTTGCCCACGGTGGCCGAGTAGCGCCAGGTGCCTTCGCGCAGCAGCGTGGGCACGGCGGAGAAGGCCTGCGTGTACTTGACCTCGCGGCCGTCGGCCTCGGTGATGGTCACCTCGATGTCGCCGCTGGACGCGGTCGGGTAGAGGTCGTCGATCACGAACGGGCCCGGCGCGACGAAGGTGCTGTAGATGATGTAGCCGTTCTGCCGGACCGTGACGCGCGCGTTGGTCTGCGCCACGCCGCGCACGGTGGGTGCGTAGCCCTGCTGGCTGTCGGGCAGCATCGCGTCGTCGGAGGCCAGCTGCGCGCCGCGGAAGGGGACGCTGTCGAAGAAGTTGCCGGGCGTGTTGCCGTCGCCGATCAGCAGTTGCCCGTTGATCGAGGCGATGTCGCGCTGCGCGTAGGTGTTGATGCCCTGCCAGCGGCTCTGGCCGTCGATCCCGCGGTTGTAGGTGGAGAAGTGGCGGAAGCGCCAGTCCTCGTAGTTGAAGCCGGCGCGCAGGCCCGCGAACAGCGTGTTGCGCTGCAGGGTCTTGTTCGTGTCGGCGAAGGGATTGCCGTCGAAGGCGCTCTGCGGCGTCGCGAACGGATTGACGTCGCTGCGGTACTTGTCGCCGCTGTAGCGCGCGAAGTTGAGCTGGTAGTCCAGCATGCCGGCGGTGATGCCCCTGCTCCACTTCTCGGGGCCGACCGCGCCGCGCGCCGAGCGCTTCAGCGCCGCCTGCGGGATGCTCACGAACAGGCGCTGCCTGCCGGCGTCGTAGCTGTACCTGGCCTCGGGGCTGATGGCGGACAGGTCGACGCAGGTGTCGTCCGCCGCATTCGCCAGCGCGGCGAACACCGCCACGTTGACGCCCCAGCCGTCGAGCATGCCGCGCGTGATGCAGGGCTCGGCGTCGTTCCTGCCTTCCTTGTCGACGAAGCGGATCTCGGCCTGGCCGGTGCCGCGCTCGTTGAGCGACACGTCGACCATGTACTTGCCCGCGAGCACGCGGTTGCCGAACGAGAAGAGCGACAGGTCGGCGTGGGGCTGGTCGCCGCCGATGTTCAGGAATTCCTCGTTGAAGCTGGAGGCGGCCTGCTGCTGCGATTGCCGCTGCTGCGCGTGGCCGGTCGCGCCCAGCGCGCCCAGCAGGGCCGCGCACAGGGTGAGCCGGAACGGCGCGCGAGGAGCGGACAGGCAGCGGCGCATGGGGGATGCCTCAGCGCTTTGCGCCGTCGGCGGGCGGCGGGGTGACCGTCTCGACCGTCACCGCCACGGGCTCAGCGCCGGCCGGCACCTGCACGCGCTCCTCGGGCGTCTCGCCGCCGTAGTCGTTGAGCGTGGTGTAGCCGACCTGTACAGCCTGCGGCGCCTTCACCGCGCTCAGCGGGTACGCCACTTCGCCGAAGGGCGGCACCATGTCGGCGTTGATGAGCTGCTGGCCATTGTTGACATTCAGCGCGGTGAAGGTCACGTGGTAGCCCGTGGGGTTGGCGATCTTCAGCACCGCGCCCTGCCCCTGCGCACCGGCGCTCACCGCCCACCTGAGCTGGCCGCGCGACTGGTCTGACTTGCCCTGCAGTCCCGAGGGCCGGTAGAACACCTTGATGCGGCTGCGCACCGCGATCTGGAGCACGTTCTCGTCCCTGGACTTCTCGGGGATCTCCTTGACGTTGAGCCAGAACACCGACTCGCGGTCCGACGGCAGCTCGCCCGTGGTGCGCATGATGCGCAGGATGTTCTCCATGCCCGGGTCGAGCCGCGACAACGGCGGCGTGACGAGCAGCGGCGTCTTGTTCCGGCCCTCGCCGGCGTCGATCCAGCTCTGCACCACGTAGGGCGAGACGCCGGTGTTCTTCACCGGGATGGAGGCTTCGCGGTCCTTCTCGCCGAGGATCACGCGGGTGCCGCCAAGCATCACGCCCGCGCCGGCCGGCCACTGCAGGCCCAGCGTCAGCAGGACGGCGAGAGCCCATCGGAAGCGGTTGTTGCTGCACATAAGAGAAGAGAAGAAGTCCTCGGCCCGGGCCGAACGCATGAAGGACGTGGAACACGCGAACCCGGCGCGACGGCGCGCGTTGCAGCGCCGTCGGAAAAAGCGGGAAGAAAAAGGGGATGCCGGCGCCGGCGGGGACGTGGAGTCCGGATGCGGCGCCGGGCATTGGCGGCATCGCCGGCCGACCCGAAGCGGCGGGCGCTTCGGCGGGCCGTGGATGCCGCGGGCGCGCCTGCTTACTTGTAGGCGACGGTGAACTGCGCGACCGAGTTGGCCGGACCGACCGTCACGGTCGTCTTGGTGGCGACGTAGGCAGCCTGGAAGTTCAGCGAGTTGTCGCCGAGGCCCAGCACGTACTGGCCCGATTCCGAACCCAGCGGGATCTTGGTGCCGGCCGAGTCGCCGAGTTCGATGGCCACGCCCGAAGCCGAGCCCACGCCCACCTGGCCGGCGTTGGCGATGCGCAGGTTGGTGGCGTCGTCGAGGTCGGCCGTGCCCGAGAAGGTCACGGTCGCGCCCTTGGCGGTGGCGCCGCAGCCGAGCAGGTCGATCTTGAACTTGGAGGGGGTGGCCTTCTTGCCGACCACTGCCGTGCCGGCGGTGGCGCCGTCGAACGCAGTGCGCGAAACCTTGCCCAGGGGCACGGTCATGTTCTGGCTGTTGGGAGAGATCGAGCAGGGCGCGTCGACGATCTCACCGGTGAAATTGATGGTGCCGTCGGCGGCGAATGCGCCGTGCGACAAAGCGCCGGCGATGGCCAGCGCTGCGAACTTCGTGATTACAGACTTCTGCATTTCTTGCGTTCCCTGGGGATTGATGTGACTGAACTGCGACCTGCTGATGCAAGGCAGGCGCGCAGTCTATGCAGTCGATGACGCAAGAAGAAGGTGCGTTGGCGCTAGTTAACCGTAGTTAACATTGCACTCAAGATGTCTGTGAAATTTACACGAACGTTAACAACTCGACACTAGATTTCGGCGACCTGCAGCACCAGCTTGCCGAAGTTCTCGCCCGCGAAGAGCTTGTTGAGCGACTCGGGGAAAGTGTCCAGCCCCTTCACGACGTCTTCCTTGCTCTTCATGCGCCCATCTTTCAAGTAGCCGGCCATTTCGGCGATGGCGATGTGATAGCGGTCGGCATAGTCGAACACCACGATACCTTCCATGCGGGCGCGGTTCACCAGCAGGCTCAGGTAGTTCTTCGGACCGGCCGAGGGCATGCTGTTGGCGTTGTTGTACTGGCTGATGGCGCCGCAGATGATGATGCGGGCCTTGCGCGCGAGACGCGCCAGCACCATGTCGAGGATCTCGCCGCCGACGTTGTCGAAGTAGATGTCCACGCCCTTCGGGCAGTGCGTCTTGAGGCCCTCGCGCACCGCTGCGGCGCCGGCCTTGTAGTCGATGCAGGCGTCGAAGCCCAGCTCCTTCACCACCCAGTCGCACTTGGCCTCGCCGCCGGCGATGCCGACCACGCGGCAGCCCTTGATCTTGGCGAGCTGGCCCACGGTCTGGCCGACCGCACCGGCCGCGCCGGAAACCACCACCGTCTCGCCCGGCTTGGGCATACCCACGTCCATCAGGCCGAAGTAGCCGGTCATGCCGGGCATGCCCAGCACGTTGAGCCACTGGGTGATGCTGCCGACGTTCAGGTCGATCTTCACCAGGCCGTTGCGCTTGACCTGGTCCGCGGGGATCAGGATGTATTCCTGCACGCCCAGCGTGCCGTAGACGGTGTCGCCCACCGCGAGCTGCGGGTTCTTCGACGCGATGACGCGGCCGACGCCGCCGGCGCGCATCACTTCGTCGATGCCCACGGGAGGGATGTAGCTCTTGGCGTCGTTGAGCCAGCCGCGCATGGCGGGGTCGAGCGACAGCGACAGCGTCTTGACGAGCACGCCGCCCTCGGCCGGCTCGCCGACGGGCTCGGTGGTGAACTTCCAGTTCTCGCGCGTGGCAGTGCCCTCGGGGCGCTTGGCGAGGCGGACCTGGTGGTTGGTGAGTGGGGTGCTCATGGTGTCTGTCTCCTTGACCTTGAATGAGGGGCTTGACGGGCGCTCGTGCGCGGGCGCCTGCATCGTAGTCGCGGGCCCGGGCCGGGCTGGTAGCGCAGGTGACAGGCGGGCCGGCGGCGGCGCCGGCCCCTCGCCTCAGGTCAGCCTGACGACGATCTGCAGCCCCGGCTGAGCGTTGCGCAACGTGAGCTTGCCGCCGTGCGCCTCGGCGATCAACCGGCACAGGTACATGCCGAGGCCGACGCCGCCGGTGGCGCGCGCCCGGGCGCCGTCGGTGCGGTAGAAGGGCTCGGTCAGCCGCTCGAGCTGCTCGTCGTCCACGCCGGGGCCGTGGTCGCGCACCTCGATCTCCGCGCCCTGGCTGCTGCCGTCGAGCACCGCGCGCAGCGACACGCACGGCGGCCGCGGCGCGTCGGCGCTGTAGCGCAGCGCGTTGTCCAGCAGGTTGCGCACCAGCAGGCGGATGCGCATGCGATCCACCGCGTGCGGCGGCAGGCCCTCGGCCAGGTCGAGGTGCACGTGCTGCGCGCCGGGCATCTCGGCCACGATCTCGCGGATCAGCGTCGCCAGGTCGACCGGCTCGCGCTGCAGCGCGACGTGCGGGCTGGCCAGGCGCTCGCTCTCGAGCAGGTCGCTGATGAGATCGCGCATCTCGTTGAGGTCGCGCAGGAGTGCATCGCGCTCGGCCTGCCCCTCGGGCGTGGTCGGCAGCAGCTCGGCGTTGAGCCGGGCGCGCGTGAGCGGCGAGCGCAGCTCGTGGCTCAGCGCCAGCAGCAGCCCGCGCTTGGCGTCGAGCATGGCCTGGATGTCCTCGGCCATGGTGTTGATGCGCTCGGCCAGGTCGCCGAGGTCGTCGTTGCGGCGGATCGGAATCGGCTGCGTGAACTCGCCGCGGCCGAAGCGCTGCGCGCCCTCGCGGATGTCGATCAGCGGCCGCAGCAGCCGGCTCACGTAGGCGTACGCCAGCAGCACGCACGACAGCAGCAGGCCGAGCGTGGCCCAGCCGATGACGCGCGGCGCCAGCTGCCAGAGCTTGGGCGACCAGCCGAAGATCACGCGGTGGCCGTCGGCCGTGGGGCGGATGAACCACTTGTCGCCGCCGAACACGTCCTCGCGGTCGTGCATCCAGCCGCCGGGGCTGTTCGCGCCGCCGGGGTTGGAATCCCAGTTGACCTTGGGTCCGACGATGCGGATGGTGATCGGCAATCGCGCCACCAGCGCCTGCGCGCGCGAGACATCGGGCGGCGCACCGATCTCGGCGACCAGCCGGTCGGCGTAGTCGGTCAGCATCGGCTTGGCGGCCTCGGCCCAGCCGGTGGAGAACGACTTCTTCATGCCGCCCATGAAGACCGCCGCCATCACCAGCGCGAGCATCACGAACATCAGCACCAGCCGCACGCGCAGCGAACGGCGCCAGCGGCGCTTGCCCTGCACTTTCTCGTTCCAGCGCGCGTGCCACTTGGCGTGCCAGTCGCCGCGCGTCATCTCGTCGCGGCATTCCTCGCCGCGCCACCGCATCCTGCGGGACTCCCTGCTTCGGCCGAAATTCATGCAGGCTCGCTACGGGCCACCGCCAGCGCATAGCCTGCGTTGCGCAGCGTCTTGATGCAGTCCAGCGGCTCCAGCTTCTTGCGCAGCCGGCTCACGACGATGTCGACGGCACGCGTGTAGAGCTCGGCCTCGTGGCCGCGCAGTCGGTTGAGGATGTCGTCGCGGCTGAACACCTTGCCGGGCTCGGCGGCCAGCAGCGCGAGCAGCTCGAACTCGGTGCCGGTGAGTTCCACGCGCTCGCCGTGGCGCAGCACCTGGCGCCGGTCGAGGTCGATTGAAAGCCCGTCGAACACGCGGTACTGCGTGCCGTTGGCTGCCGCCTGCGGCGTGCTGCGCTGGCGGCGCAGGATGGTCTGCACGCGCGCCACCAGCTCGCGCGGCTCGAAGGGCTTGGGCACGTAGTCGTCGGCGCCGAGCTCGAGGCCGACCACGCGGTCCATCACTTCGCCGCGGGCGGTGAGCATCACGATGGGAATGTCGCTTTCCTTGCGGATCTCGCGGCACAACGCGAAGCCGTCCATCTCGGGCAGCATCACGTCGAGGATGGCCGCGTCGTAAGTGCCCGCGCGCAGCTTGGCCAGCCCTTCGCTCGGGCGCACGGCGCTCTCGAGCGTGCAGCCGAAGCGCGCGAAGTAGGTGGTCAGCGGCGCGGCGAGATGTTCGTCGTCGTCGATCAGCAGGATGCGCGGCATGGCGGGATTGTGCCTCCGGACGAGAAAGTGGCGGATGACTTCGCTGACCATCAGACCCGCCGGCATCGCACCGCCCAGGTCAGGCCCGTCACGAGGGTGGAAAGCAGCAGCGCGTGGTAGACCACGTCGGGCACGGTGCGCGGGCCGATGCCCGCGATGATGGTGCCGAGCCCGACCAGCGTGCCCAGCAGCGCGAAGCCCTGGCCGAAGATAGCGGCGCGGCGCGCGTGGTGCGGCCGCAGCCAGGTCTCGACCGAGGCCAGCACGAGCACGGTGGCGATCACGGCCTCGGCGGTTCGGGCCGCCGTGTGCGCGTAGCCGGGCACGAGGAGCCCCGCGTGCACCATCGACGCGATGCCCAGCGTGAGCGCCTCCGTCAGCATCCATGCGCGCGCGGCCGGCGCGTGCACGGCATGGGACGCGGTGTCGTCGCTGCTCATGTACTCGTCGCTCACCATGGATCCGCCTTGCCGATGCGGCCCAGGTGCGTGGCGGCGAAACCCGTCGCGTACTTGAGCCCGTAGCCGAGCGCGTGGTCGACGCCGATGTGGGCCAGCCAGATCAGGCTGCCGGCCACCGCCCAGGGCGTGGCAGTGAACACGCCGAGCGCCAGCAGCAGCACCGGACCGACGTACGAATGCGCCGCGTTGTAGAGCGCCGCACCTGTGCGGGGGCCCGCGAGGTAGCCCAGCAGCGATAGATCGGGCACGAGCAGCCAGAGCGCGAACACGCCCCAGCCCGCCCCGAACTGGGCGTAGGCGGCGAGCGCCACGCCCAGCACCACGGCGCCTTCGAGTTGAAGCAGCGCGCGCACCCCGCCCGTGACCGCCGTCGCGGCCTCCGCCGGAGACACCGTGGATCCGGCCTTGCCGGCCCACGGGTCTCGCCCGCGCAGAAGCGGCAGGCGGAACGACGGAAGCTCAACCACGATGGCTCCAGCGGCGGCCGCCACGCTCCATGAAGTCGCGCACCTTCTGCTGCTGCGCGGCGTTCAGGTTGTCGTAGAAGTCGGCGGCGGCGGCGATGATCTCGGGGCTGCCGCTGCGCACGGCGGCCGTCTTCTCGTCGATCAGGCGGGCGGCGCCGGCCTGGTCGAGCTTGTTGCCCGCGAACAGCGCCTTGAACTGCGAGCGCGGATCGCCCGAGCCGCCGGCACCGCGCATGGCTTCGCGCTGCGCCTGCAGCTTCTCGGCCAGCACCGTGAGCTTCTGTTTCTGGTTGGCATCGAGCTCGAGCTTGCTGCCCACGCGCTCGACCATCTTCGCGCGGAACTCGGCGCTGTCGCCGCCCCAGCCGTGGCGATAGCTGCTGCAGCCGGCGATGCTGCCCGCGACCATGGCAGCTCCCGCAAAACCGAAGAGAGTGCGCTTGATCCAGTGTTTCATGGTGATTCCTTGTGTTCCTGATGTTGTGTTGAGGAGGAAGCTCCATGGTGCGATCTGCACCGGGCCAAGTCCTCTCGCTGCGGTTGCGGCGTGTTTCGTTTTATTGCGACAGGCGTGGCGGCAAGCCGGACTGCTGCTTACAGGCGGCTGCTCTTGGCGTTGGCCGCAGCGGCGCGCGCGTCGACGGGGTTCTGCATGGTCGAGATGACCTGGCTGTTCACGCGCGAACTGGCCGATACGTTCTGGTCGGGCGCGGCAGTTGCGCGCACGGCTTCGGCGACGATGCGCGCGCGCTCGGTCGACACGGCCATGGTCTCGGCGCCGCGCGAGCCGCGCACCACGTTCTGGTCGGGTGCCGATGCGGTGCGCATGGCTTCGGCGTTGACATCGGCGCGGCTCTTGGCCGACACGACGGGCTGCACGCCCTCGTAGCTCTCGGCCTTCGCGCCGGCTGCGGCGAGCATGGCGAAGGATGCGACGGCGACGATCTGGGTGAAGGAGACGGACTTCATTTCAGGCCTTTCTTGCAGTGGTTGAAGAGAAGGCCTGATCGTGCTTGCGGGGTTTGCGCAAGTCCTTTCGCCGCAGTTTCGGCGTGTTTCGTTTCTTTTCACTCACCCGTGAGGGTGAGTGAAAAGTACGCTCAGTTCATGGTGTCAGCCAGCCATTGCGGCGGCAGGATCGTCGGATTCGAGCACGCCCTTGGCCCAGGCCTCGAGCTTGCCGGTGTCGGCGCGCAGCACTTCCTGCTTGACCGCGAGGATGCGCGAGGGATGCATCGAGAAGCTGCGCAGGCCCAGCCCCAGCAGCAGGCGCGTGAAGGCGACGTCGCCCGCCATCTCGCCGCACACGGCCACGCCCTTGCCCTGGCGACGGCACTCGGCAATGGTGTCGGCCACCAGGCGCAGCACGGCCGGGTGCGCGGGGTCGTAGAGATGCGCCACCGATTCGTCTGCACGGTCGATGGCCAGCGTGTACTGGATCAGGTCGTTGGTGCCGATCGACAGGAAGTCGAAGTGCTTGAGGAAGATGCGCAGCGTGAGCGCGGCGGCGGGAATCTCGATCATGGCGCCGAGCTTCACGTGGCCGTACACCGCGCCGCGGTTGTCGAGCTCGGCACGCGCGAAGTCGATCAGCGAGAGCGTCTGGCGGATCTCGCTCGCGTGCGCGAGCATGGGAATGAGCAGGTGGATCTCGCCGTGCGCCGCCGCGCGCAGGATGGCACGCAGCTGCGTGAGGAACATCGCCGGATCGGCCAGGCTCCAGCGGATGGCGCGCAGGCCGAGCGCGGGATTCAGGTGCTCCTGCTTGTTGGCCGAAATGCTGTCCAGCGGCTTGTCGGCGCCCACGTCGATGGTGCGGATGGTGACCGGCATGCCCTGCATGCCCTCGACCGCGCGCTTGTAGGCCTGGTACTGCTCTTCCTCGTCGGGCAGGCGGGTCTGGCGCGTGCCCGTGTCGCGGCCCATGAAGAGGAATTCGCTGCGGAACAGGCCCACGCCCACCGCGCCGGCCTTGACCGCGCCCACGGTGTCTTCGGGCATCTCGATGTTGGCGAGCAGCTCCACGCGCTGGCCGTCGAGCGTGATCGCCGGCTTGTGCCGCAGCCGCGCGAGCCGGCCGCGCTCGAGGTCGCCTTGGCGCTGCTTGAAGCCGTACTCGGCCAGGATGATCGGCGAGGGGTCGACGATCACCACGCCCGCGTCGCCGTCGATGATGACCCAGTCGTCCTGCCGCACCAGCTGGCTCGCGGTGCGCGCGCCGACCACGGCCGGGATGTCCATGCTGCGCGCCACGATGGCGGTGTGCGAGGTGCGCCCGCCCACGTCTGTGACGAAGCCGGCGAACACGCTCTTCTTGAACTGCAGCATGTCGGCCGGCGAGAGATCGTGCGCGATCAGCACCAGCGGCACGTCGATGCCGTCGCCCGCGGTGGGGTCGTCGTTGTCATCGTCAGCGGAGGCGGCGCGCTTGCGGCGCGGCGGGCTCGGCGCCAGCACGGCGGCCGTGCCCTTCATGCGGTGCAGCAGGCGCTCGACCACCTGCTCGAGGTCGGCCTTGCGCTCGCGCAGGTATGGGTCCTCCATCTCGTCGAACTGGCGCGCGATGATCTCGAGCTGTGTGGTCAGCGCCCATTCGGCGTTGTAGAGCCGCTCGCTGATCCAGTGCTTGACGCCGCCGCTCAGGGCCTCGTCCTGCAGCAGCATCTGGTGCACCTCGAGCAGCGCCGCGAGCTCGTGCGGCGCATCGTTCGGCCCCATCTGCGCGACGTTGGCCTGCAGCTTCGCCAGCTCGTCGGCCACCGCGTTGCGCGCGGTGCGCACGCGATCGATCTCGGTCTCGATCTCTTCGGGCTTGATGAAGTAGTGGGCCACGTCGATGCGGCTCGACACCACCAGCACGGCGCGCCCGATGGCAATGCCACGGGCGACGGGGAGGCCGTGGACTGCGAAAGTCATGCCTTCAGTCCCCCGATCCGCTGTGGGCGCGGTACTTACACGAATTCGCGGGATGCCGTCGAACCGGCTTTGCCGGGCGACTGGCATCGCCCCCGGCGAGGGGGGGGGCGTTTACACGAAGTGAAAAAGCCTGGGGGTGAGCCATTTCATTCGCCTTCGCCGAACTTGTCGTCCATCAGTTGGACGATGGCGTTCATCGCTTCTTCTTCCTGGGGGCCGTTGGTTTCCAGCTCGACGGTGGTGCCGATGCCGGCGGCCAGCATCATCACGCCCATGATGCTCTTGGCATTGATGCGGCGGTCGCCGCGGGAGAGCCACACCTCGCAGGGAAAGCTGCCTGCGAGCTTGGTCAGCTTGGCCGATGCGCGTGCGTGCAGGCCCAGCTTATTGCTGATGGTCACGGATTTCTTGATCACTGTGCTTTCTTTTCGCCTGGTTCTGGGGAGCCGCCACCGCCACCTGCATGACGCCCGCAGTGCCGCCCGCGAGGGCGCGCTGCACCAGCGTCTCCAGGGGTTCGTGCCGGTAGGTGACGGCACGCAGCAGCATCGGGAGGTTGACCCCCGCCACCAGCCGCGACCGCACGCCGTCCACCAGCTTCTGCGCCACGTTGCAGGGCGTGGCGCCGAATACGTCCGCCAGCACCAGCACCTGCGAGCGCGGCGTGTGCAGCTGCTGCGCGAGCGTGATGCGCGCGGCAGCCAGCGTTTCTTCGGGCGACACGTTGGGCAGTACGTCGAGCGCGACGATGGCCTGCTCGCAATCGGGAAACACATGCAGCGCGCACTGCCGCATCGCGTGCGCGAACGGTGAGTGGGCGATGATGAGGATGCTGTTCATGCGGGACGGAGGACGACGCGTCGATTATGCGGGGCCGTCCAGGGGAAGTAGATATGCGACATAACGCGACAGCCGCGAAAAACGGACAGTGCCGCACGAATCGGGCCGGCCGTTGCGGACACGCCGCCAGTCGAGACAGCTATCAGAACCATAGCAGGCAGCGCCGCCGCGGCGAACATGCCGCCGGTCATGGCAGCCTCAGGCCCTCGAAGAAGGTCTTCGACGCCTCGGCCGAGGAAGGATGGCCGAGCACGGTGGCCTGGTAGAGCGCGACGGTGCCGTCCTTCTGCGACTGGGCGAACCAGAGCACCTGCAGCTGCGTGGCGGCGCCCTGCGGCTGCTGTTGAGGCTGTGGCAGCGCGTCGAGCTGCAGCGGAGCGGGCACGGCGGTCGCGCGCTGCACGCTGGGGCGCGACTCCGCAACCTGCGCCGCGCCCAGCTGGCTGCGCGTGGCGGCCTGCCAGGCATGAAGCCAGGCTTCGGCCTGCGCGGGACTGCCGGCGGAGGCATGTGCGATGGCGAAGGTCGCGCCGCCGGCCTCGCAGCCCGTCATGTCGACCTGCACCGATTCGGAGCCCAACGGCAACGCGCGGGTGGCGCGGTCTGCCTTGCAGGGCAGCATCGCAACCAGGCCGGCTCCGGCGATCGGCACCTCGCGCCAGTTGAAGGCGGGGCTGCAGGCTGCGAGCAGGGCAGCCGCGGCCAGCACGAGCCGGGAAGAAAGGACGACAGCAGGCGGCATGGGGCAGCGATTATCGAGCGGCGCCGGGCCAGCGGGATGTCGCCAGCAGGATCCGGCATGCGGAACTAAAATCGCGCCGCCCTTCTCTTGCACCAAGCCATGAAGAAATACCTCGCTGCAGCCGCCGTCGTCGTCGCCTTGGCCACCGGCGTGGGCGTGTACCTCGGCTCCGGTGCCACCGCCGCTCCCGCCTCCACCTTCGTGCTGCTCGACGGCACGCAGAAGAGCACGGCGGACCTGAAAGGCAAGGTCACCCTGGTCAATTTCTGGGCGACCAGCTGCGTGACCTGCGTGGGCGAGATGCCCAAGGTCATCGCCACCTACGACAAGTACAAGGCGCAGGGCTACGACACCCTGGCCGTGGCAATGAGCTACGACCCGCCGAGCTACGTCGTCAACTTCGCCGAGACGCGCAAGCTGCCGTTCAAGGTGGCGATCGACAACACCGGCAGCGTGGCGCAGGCGTGGGGCGACGTGAAGCTCACGCCGACCACCTACCTGGTCAACAAGCGCGGGGAGATCGTGAAGCGTTATGTGGGCGAGCCCGACTTCGCCGAACTGCACAAGCTGATCGAAAAGCTGCTGGCAGAAGCCTGATCCCCAATCGATCCCCCAAAAGAAAAGGCGCCCCGAAAGGGCGCCTTTTGCTTTTGTCGTGCTGCGATCCGCTGCTTACTGGTTGCGGAAGCTGTCGTGGCAGGCCTTGCAGCTCGCGGCGGTCGGGCCGAACTGGGCCTTGAGCGCGTCGAGATTGCCTGCCTTGGCGGCGGTCACCAGCTTGCCGGTTTCCTCGATCAGCTTCTGCTGGCGTTCCTTGAACTTGGCGTCTTCCTTCCAGATCTCGGGCTTGGCCTTGCCGCCCTCGGCGCCGGGACCGAAGCCCGCCCAGGGCAGCTTCGCCATGTCGGCGACCACTTCGGCATTGGCCGCGGCGGCAGCTGCATCGTAGGGCGCGCGGCCGTTGGCCATGGCGCCGAGGCGGCTGAAATGCTGGCCCATCACGAACAACGCGCTCTGGCGGTACTTGATGGAGTCCTCGGGCTTGGCGAACTGGGCCGCCGCGGGAAGGGACATGGCAGCGCAGGCGGCTGCAAGGGCTAACGAAGCAATTCGGGTCATCGTGGATCCTCGTTGTGGGAGAAAAACGCCGTCGAACGCAGCGCTGCGAGCGAGTGTAGGGGCGGGCCGTGTCCGGCGCATAGCAACAACCCGAAGCGGTCCGGGGCCCGGACTTTGCTAATCTGCGCCTTCCGCAGCATTGCGCCCCCGGCGCCTTCCTCGATGACCGACTCCTCCGTGGCCGCCCTTCGCGCGGCCTCCGGCCCCGGCGCCCGCACCCGCGTCTGGGACCTGCCGACGCGCCTTTTCCACTGGGCGCTGGCCGTCGCCGTCATCGGCATGATCGGCACCGGCCTGAACGGGGCCATGGAATGGCACTTCCGCCTGGGGTACACGGTGCTCGCGCTGCTGCTGTTTCGCGTGCTCTGGGGCTTTGTCGGCGGGCGCTGGTCGCGCTTCGGCGCCTTCGTCTACGGACCGGGCTCGCTCGCGGCCTATCTGCGCGGGCGGGCGCATCCGGACCACCTGATCGGGCATACGCCGCTGGGCGCGCTGTCGGTGTTCGCGGTACTGACCATCCTGGCGGTGCAGGTCTCCACCGGGTTGATGGCCGACGACGAGATCTCCGCCTCGGGGCCGCTCACCCGCTTTGTCTCGGGCGAAGTCGTGAGCCTGGCCACCGGCTGGCACAAGGCGCAGGGCAAATGGGCCGTGATCGCGCTCGTCAGCCTGCACGTGCTGGCTGTGCTGTTCTACGTGCTGATCAAGCGGCACCGCCTGGTGCGGCCGATGGTGACGGGCGACAAGCTGGTTTCCTCGGAAAGCGGCCAGGTGGCGCCGAGCCGCGACGACGCGGCTTCGCGCTGGCTGGCACTGATCCTGTTCGCGCTGTGCGCGGGCGTGGCCTGGTGGATTTCCTCGCTGCGCGTATGAGCTTCTCCGTGTCACGCCCCCTGCCGCTGTCGGCGGTACCCGCCGTGGTGCTGCTCACGCCCGAAGAAGCGCACGAGATCGAGGCGGTGCGCACGATCTTCCGCGACTACGCGGGCTCGCTGGGCATCGACCTGGATTTCCAGGATTTCGACGGCGAACTGGCCCAACTGCCCGGCGAATATGCCGAGCCGCGCGGCACGCTGCTGCTCGCGCTGGTCGATCCGGCCAATGTGAAGGAAGACGCCGGGCGTCAGGCCCCGACGCTGAAGCGCGCCGACGGCACGCTCGCGCACGTCGCGGGATGCTGCGCGCTGCGTCCGCTCGACAACGCGGACTATGCGAACGCGGCGGAAATGAAGCGCCTGTACGTGCGCCCCGGCTTTCGCGGCCTGGGGCTCGGCCGCCAGTTGGCGGAGGCGATCCTGGATGCGGCACGCAGCGCCGGATATGGCTGCGTGCTGCTCGACACCCTCGACGACATGGAGTCGGCGCGGGCACTCTACGAAGACCTGGGCTTCGTGGAAGTGCCGCCCTACTATCACAACCCCGTTGCCGGGGCCCACTACCTCAAGGTGGATCTCTGAGCGGCTGAGCCGCCGATCGGATCAGCCGCGAGCCTGGGCCAGCAGCGTGCCGGCGTCGCTGACTTCGAACTTGCCGGGCGCCTCGACGTTGAGGGTGGCGACCTTGCCGTCCTTCACGAGCATCGAGTAGCGGTTGCTGCGCAGGCCCATGCCGCGGCCTGTCAGGTCGAGCGTGAGGCCGGTGGCCTTGGCGAAATCGGCGCTGCCGTCGGCCAGCATGCGCACCTTGGCGCCCGTCTTCTGGTCGCGTGCCCAGGCGCCCATCACGAAGGCGTCGTTCACGCTCACGCACCAGATCTCGTCCACACCGGCTGCCTTGAAGTCGTCGAAGTGCTGCACGTAGCCCGGCACGTGCTTGGCCGAGCAGGTGGGGGTGAAAGCGCCGGGCAGCGCGAACAGCGCGATGGTCTTGCCAGCCGTTGCCTTGGTCACGTCCACGGGGTTCGGGCCGATGCTGCAGCCTTCGCCCTCGACTTCGGAGTATTCCTGCAGGGTGGCCGAGGGAATGGTGTCGCCGACTTTGATCATTGAATGTGCTCCTGAAAAAGAAAAACGGCCCACATTGTGGGCCGTTTCCGGATTGGTTGCCCCAGGGGGCTCCAATGATTGATCAGACCAGGACGGCCTTCTCGACCAGACGGGTCACGACCCAGTTCTTGGTCTTCGAGATCGGACGGCTTTCCGTGATCTCGATGGTGTCGCCCAGCTTGTACTCGCCCTTTTCGTCGTGGGCGTGGTACTTGCTCGTCTTGGCCACGATCTTGCCGTAGAGCTCGTGCTTCACACGACGCTCGACCAGCACGGTCACGGTCTTGGCGCGCTTGTCGCTGACCACCTTGCCGATCAAGGTGCGCTTGAGGGATTTTTTAGCTTCCGTCATGTTCACTCCTTACTTGGCGGCTTGGGTTTCTTGCTGCTTCTGAGCAAGAATGGTCTTGGCGCGCGCGATGTCGCGGCGGGTCACGCGCAGCGTCGAGGTGTTCGACAGCTGTTGCGTGGCCTTCTGCATGCGCAGGCCGAAATGGGCCTTCTGCAGGTCCTTGATCTCGGCTTGCAGGCCTGCGACGTCCTTCGTGCGCAGGGTTGCGGCCTTCGTCACCTTGGCCGGAGCCGCGGCGGTCTTCTTACGTGTTGCCATGGATGTTCTCCTCTCAGGCGCCGAGCTGGCGAGCGACGAACGTCGTGCGCAGCGGCAGCTTGGCGGCGGCCAGGCGGAACGCTTCGCGAGCGAGTTCTTCGGGCACGCCGACGATCTCGAACACGATCTTGCCGGGCTGGATTTCGGCGACGTAGTACTCGGGGTTGCCCTTACCGTTACCCATCCGCACTTCGGCGGGCTTGGTCGAGATCGGCTTGTCCGGGAACACGCGGATCCAGATACGGCCACCGCGCTTCACGTGACGCGAAATCGCGCGACGAGCGGCTTCGATCTGGCGCGCCGTCAGGCGGCCGCGGTCGGTGCATTTGAGACCGAAGTCACCGAACGCGACCGAGTTACCCGTGGTCGCGATGCCGGTGTTGCGGCCCTTTTGTTCCTTGCGGAACTTTCTGCGTGCAGGTTGCAGCATGTTTTGTTACTCCGTGAGGGCCCCAGGCACTTGCGTGCCCGGGAGCGACCGATTACTCGGTCTTGGCACCGTCCGCTGCTGCAGCGGGCGCGGCTTTGCGGACGCGCTTAACGGCGGGTTTCGAGTCTGCACCGGCACCGCCGGTTGCTTCTGTGGGCTTGTCGCTGCCATCGGCCGGAGCGGTGTTGCCACCGATCGGACCGCGGGCACCGGCGCGGGGGCCGGGGCCACGGCGGTCGCTGCCCGGACGGTCGCCACCGGGGCGGCCATCACGGCGCGGACCGCGCGGACGACGTTCTTCTTCAGGACGCGGCGTCTCGACAGCGGGCAGGTCGTTACGACCCAGCGTGTCGCCCTTGTAGACCCAGACCTTGACGCCGATGACGCCGTAGGTGGTCTTGGCTTCCGAGGTGCCGTAGTCGATGTCGGCGCGCAGGGTGTGCAGCGGCACGCGGCCTTCGCGGTACCACTCGGTACGTGCGATTTCGATGCCGTTCAGGCGGCCAGCCGACATGATCTTGATGCCCAGGGCACCCAGACGCATGGCGTTCTGCATGGCGCGCTTCATGGCGCGGCGGAACATGATCCGCTTCTCGAGCTGCTGCGTGATGCTGTCGGCGATCAGCTGCGCATCGATTTCGGGCTTGCGCACTTCTTCGATGTTGACCGCAACCGGCACGCCGAGCTGCTTGCCCAGTTCGCGCTTGAGGTTCTCGATGTCTTCGCCCTTCTTGCCGATCACGACGCCCGGACGTGCCGAGTAGATCGTGATGCGTGCGTTCTTGGCGGGACGCTCGATCATGACGCGCGACACCGAAGCGTTCTTCAGCTTCTTCTTCAGGTATTCGCGAACCTTGATGTCTTCGGCCAGCATGCCCGCGAAATCGCGGTCGCTTGCGTACCAACGGCTGGACCAGTTACGGGTGACCGCAAGGCGGAACCCGGTTGGGTGGATTTTCTGTCCCATATTTCTTCCAGGCCTTCTTAGTTGCCAACCGTCACGTACACATGGCACGTGGGCTTGCTGATGCGATTGCCGCGACCCTTGGCCCGCGCGGTGAAGCGCTTGAGCGTGGCGCCTTGCTCGACGTAGATGGTCTTGACCTTCAGTTCGTCGATGTCGGCACCGTCGTTGTGCTCGGCGTTGGCAATAGCCGATTCGAGCACCTTCTTGACGATCACAGCGGCCTTCTTCTGCGTGAATTGCAGGATGTTGAGCGCTTGATCGACCTTCTTGCCGCGGATCAGGTCAGCGACCAGACGGCCCTTGTCGACCGACAGGCGGACACCGCGGAGGACTGCACGTGTTTCAGACATGGTCGTTCCTTACTTCTTCTGGACTTTCTTGTCCGCGGGGTGCCCCTTGAACGTGCGCGTGAGCGCAAATTCGCCGAGCTTGTGGCCGACCATCTGGTCGGTGATGTACACAGGCACGTGTTGCTTGCCGTTGTGAACAGCGATGGTCAGGCCGATGAACTCGGGCAGAACCATCGAGCGACGCGACCAGGTCTTGATCGGCTTCTTGTCCTTGGTCGTCACGGCCTTGTCGGCCTTGGCCACGAGGTGGTGGTCGACGAACGGACCCTTCTTGAGAGAGCGAGTCATTGGCTATCCCTTACTTCTTGCGACGCGACACGATGAAGACCTGCGTGCGCTTGTTGTTACGGGTGCGATAGCCCTTGGTCAGATTGCCCCACGGGTCGACAGGATGGCGGCCTTCGCCAGTCTTGCCTTCGCCACCACCGTGCGGGTGGTCGACCGGGTTCATCACCACGCCGCGAACGGTCGGGCGAATACCCATGTGACGCTTCACACCGGCCTTGCCGAGCTGGCGCAGGCTGTGCTCTTCGTTGGCAACTTCACCGATGGTCGCGCGGCATTCGATGTGAATGCGGCGAACTTCGCCCGAGCGCATGCGGACCTGGGCGTAGACGCCTTCACGGGCCAGCAGCGTGGCCGAGGTACCGGCCGAACGGGCGATCTGCGCGCCCTTGCCGGGCTGCAGTTCGATGCAGTGGATCGTCGAACCCACCGGGATGTTGCGGATCGGCAGGGTGTTGCCGGCGCGGATCGGGGCTTCGGCGCCCGACAGCAGCGTTGCACCGGCTTCCAGACCGCGCGGGGCGATGATGTAGCGGCGCTCGCCGTCGGCGTAGCAGACCAGAGCGATGTGGGCGGTACGGTTCGGGTCGTATTCGATGCGTTCGACCTTGGCCGGGATGCCGTCCTTGTTGCGCACGAAGTCGACAACGCGGTAGTGGTGCTTGGCACCGCCGCCACGATGACGGATCGTGATGTGGCCGTTGTTGTTGCGGCCGGCCTTCTGGAACTGGGGCTCCAGCAGTGGGGCGTGAGGAGCACCCTTGAACAGGTGGTCACGCGAGATCTTCACCGCGCCGCGTTGGCCCGGCGAAGTGGGTTTCATCTTGATGACGGCCATGATTAAGCGCCTTCCCCGACGAGGTTGAGCTCTTGACCGGCCTTCAGGGTCACATAGGCCTTGCGAACGTTGTCGCGGCGGCCGACGGACTTGCCGAAGCGCTTGGTCTTGCCCTTGGTGTTGAGCACCGACACGCCCTTGACTTCGACCTTGAACATCAGTTCGACAGCGGCCTTGATCTCGGGCTTGGTGGCGTCTTGCAGCACCTTGAAAGTGACAGCGTTCGACTTCTCGCCGACCATCGTGGCCTTTTCGGACACGATCGGGGCGACCAGCACCGCCATCAGGCGGCCTTCTTCGAACGTACGTTCAGCGGCAGTAGGGTTCACGCGGCTCATGCGAACATCTCCTTGAGCTTGTCGACGGCACCCTTGGTGACCAGCACCTTCTTGTAGTGAACCAGCGACACCGGATCGGCGTAGCGGGGTTCGACCACGAGAACGTTGACCAGATTGCGCGAGGCAAGGTACAGGTTTTCGTCGACTTCTTCGGCGATCACGAGCACGGACTCGAGATTCATCGCCTTGAAACGGGCTGCCAGCGGCTTGGTCTTGGGCGAGTCGACCTTGATCGAGTCGACCACGGCCAGACGGCCTTCGCGAGCGAGCTGCGAGAAGATGGACGCCATGCCGGCGCGGTACATCTTCTTGTTGATCTTCTGCGAGAAGTTTTCGTCAGGCATGTTCGGGAAGATCCGGCCGCCCCCGCGCCACAGCGGCGAGGAAGTCATACCGGCACGGGCGCGGCCCGTTCCCTTTTGCTTGAAAGGCTTCTTGGTCGAGTGCTTGACCTGCTCGCGGTCCTTCTGGGCGCGAGTGCCTTGGCGTGCGTTGGCCTGGAAAGCAACGACGATCTGGTGGACCAGGTCTTCGTTGTAGTCACGGCCGAACACGGTCTCGGGTGCGTCGTACTTCGACGCGGCCTGGCCTTGTTCGTTCAGGAGTTCGAGTTCCATTACTTCGCTCCTTGGGCCTGCGGCTTGGCCTTGATGGCGGGACGCACGGTGACGAAGCCACCCTTCGAACCCGGAATCGCGCCCTTGATGAGCAGCAGTTGGCGTGCTTCGTCGATGCGGATCACGTCGAGGTTTTGCGTGGTGCGGGTGACGTCGCCGAGGTGGCCCGTCATGCGCTTGCCGGGGAACACGCGACCGGGATCCTGCGCCATACCGATCGAGCCGGGCACGTTGTGCGAACGGCTGTTACCGTGCGACGCGCGCTGCGAGCTCATGTTGTGGCGCTTGATCGTGCCAGCGTAGCCCTTGCCGATGGAAGTGCCCTGCACGTCCACCTTCTGGCCCACGGAGAAGACGCTTGCCACCGGGATCACGCCGCCAGCCTTGTGCTGACCTGCGGTATCGGCGGTAACGCGGAATTCCTGGATGATTTCACCAGCTTCGACACCCGCCTTGGCGAGGTGGCCGGCTTCGGGCTTGGTCACGCGCGATGCCTTGCGCGAACCGAACGTCACCTGCAGGGCGACGTAGCCATCGGTCTCTTGGGACTTGATCTGGGTCACGCGGTTGTTGGACACATCCACCACCGTGACAGGAACTGCGTCCCCGTCATCGGTGAAGAGACGCATCATCCCCACCTTGCGGCCCAGCAACCCGAGGGAGTTGCTCAGACTCATTTGTTTTCT
This sequence comes from Variovorax gossypii, assembly GCF_003965815.1. Lineage (GTDB taxonomy): Bacteria > Pseudomonadota > Gammaproteobacteria > Burkholderiales > Burkholderiaceae_C > Variovorax > Variovorax gossypii. Next base: position 183,778 of record NZ_RXOE01000011.1, read on the forward strand.
CCAAAAATGGAAGCTTCCTTCGCCGCTGCCACTTCAATTGGCGACAGCGTTTGCCGGGTTTCCCCGAGCAGCGGAAGAAGGTTGATAAATCTCTGCTCGCATAGCGCCCATGCGGACGCAACAAGGGCAGAGCCAGCGATTATAGCCCGCGCTGCGGGCTTGGCGCAAGCGCCATCATTGCGGCGCTTTCGGGCCTTGGCGCCCCTTCATGGGGCGTTTTTCGGCCTATTTCGGCTCTTTGGCCGGCATCGAAATGATTTTTTCGCCTTCCGGGGACGATTTCAGCTCGCCCGCGGCCTTCATGGCCGGCGCGCTCGAGCCGGTCTGGACAGGAATGGCGACGATGCTCATGGCACCGTTCTGCGTGACGAAGACGTTCAGGTAGGCCAGGCCTTCGCGGTCGCTGGTCACCATGGCGGTGGCGGTCGTGCTCTGGCCGGCGGGAAGCGCGAGGGTGCTGCTCGTCGTCAGGGTCAGGCCGGCGTCGGTCGTCAGGCGCGCAGTGGCGCCAGCCGGATCGCTCACGCCGTCGAACTGCAATACGACCGAAATCGCCCGGCCGACCCTGGCCGTACCCTCGACCCGATACTGGATCGCGACGCCGGAATCGTTGGGCTTCCGCGCGGTAGCCGTCATGGGCGCAGCCTGGCTGGAAGAAGCGGTGCCCTTGGCGGTGCGCGGCGTCGACGTGCTGTCCGCACATGCAGATGCGGCAAAAAGCGCCAAGCATGCGGCGGCGATCATCGAGCTGGAACGGAGGTTCATGGCGGCCTTCCTCGCTGCTGTCTATTTATTGAATCGAAACGTTGAAGCAGGTGCTTGCGGCAGCGTTATTGACATCGTTGACGACCAGCACATAGTCGCCAGCCGACAGGCTGACCGTATTCGTGTTCCGGCTCACCACCCCGCCCCGGTAGATCACGAAGTTCGGGCTGGCGCCCGCCGGCGGGCTGACCGTGAACAGGTAGTTGCGGCTGGCCGGCGCCGTGAAGCGCAGGTAGGCGAAGCTTCCGAGCTTGTTCCCCTGGCGCTGAGGATCCGCGGCGTTCGTCACGCAGGCCTGCGTAACCGAGCCTCCGACCGCCGCCGTCGTGTACATCGGCAACACATAGCTCACGGCCGGAGCGCCGCCGTTGTTGCTTTCCTGCACACCGTAGGGATCGTTCGAGGCGGCGCTGATGTTCTGGCCCGCGAGCAACGTTGCCAACGCCGACGCATTGCCCGAGGCGACCGAATTGAATGCCGCCGTGAACGGATGAATCGAGGTCACCGGCGCTCCGCTCCGGAACAACGCGCTCGTCAGCGCATCATGGATGGGCTTGAAGCCGACCTGCTGGTTCAGATTCCAGAAGATCGACTGGATCGAGGATTCGCTGAACCAGCCCGGATTGGTGGCCGTCGGCCCTCTCGTGAGATCGAGGCTTCCGCCACTGGCCTGGCCGGGTCCGCCCGAGTCGACATAGTTGCTGCGCCCCAGCGCGATGCCCGACCAGCCGTTGCCCCAACCCTCGGAGAAGGCGAGGCGGCGGTCGACGCGCTCGCTCGTGGAGTGCGCGCCGCCCGTCGAGTCGTCACGGCTGAACGAGGCCTGGTAGTAGTGCCCCCATTCATGCGCAATGACCGGAGCATCGAATTCGTCGGTATCCACGTCTTCCTTGCCGAGCACGTAGATTTCGGCGCCAGAACTCCTGCCGATGAAGAACGTGGTGCCGATCTGCCCCTGCGCGATGCTGCCGCTGGCGTTCGTGTTGTTGACGCTCCAGAACACCTTCAGCGACGGGAACGCCGTCGCAGGCGCCGCCGACATCACTTTCTGCATCGCCGTGTAGACCGTATCCATGATGGCGAACGGCCCGGACACGCGCTGGCTGGTGTAGCTCGAGCCACCCCAGCCGCTGGCGGCACGCAGGTCGCGGGTGAGCGCCGCGCTGCCGGTGGAGAACGCCGACGACTGCATGGAATAGATGGCGCTCGATTGCGTGTTGTCGCGCACGGTGACGTCCCAGCTCGGAAACGCCCCGGTGCGGGTCATCTGGGCCCGCACGCGGACGATGACGTTCGTGTTTCCTGGAACGCTCGCCGAATAGGCGCCGTTGTCGTCGGTGGAAGTGGTGGCCAGCTGGCTGCCGCTGGTGGCGTCGAGCACCTCGACGAAGGCTGCGCGCACCGGCTTGACCGTGGTGTTGGCATACACGAGGCGGCCGCTGGGATTGGGCACCGACTCGTAGGTGGCCGTGCCGCTCAACGCGACCGGCGCCGTCGGAACTATGGGCAACAAGGGAATTCCACCGCCGCCTCCCCCTCCGCCGCCACCGCAGGCGGTCAGCAGCACTGCTGCGATGCAAGCCACAAGGCTCGAAGCAAAGGAGATACGGTGTCTCATGGTTGTGCTGCCCTCGTTTCAGCTACCCGGCGCCTCGATGATTGACGGCGGCCGGCACGGGAGGATGCCACATCCGCGTGACATAAAGCACAAAACCCGCCTGCATTTCTGCAGGCGGGTTTTCTAGCAATCGCGGCGCGAAGCCGAATGGATTACTGCAGCTTGATCTCGACGTCCACGCCGGCCGGCAGGTCGAGTTTCATCAGCGCGTCCACGGTCTTGTCGGTCGGGTCGACGATGTCCATCAGGCGCTGGTGCGTGCGGATTTCCAGCTGGTCGCGCGACGTCTTGTTGACGTGCGGCGAACGCAGGATGTCGAAACGCTTCATGCGGGTCGGCAGGGGCACGGGGCCCTTGACGATCGCGCCGGTGCGCTTGGCGGTGTCCACGATTTCAGCGGCCGACTGGTCGATCAGCTTGTAGTCGAATGCCTTCAGGCGGATGCGGATCTTTTGCTTGGTAGCCATGGTGATTCCTTTGCTCCCGTCTT
>NZ_RXOE01000012.1 GCF_003965815.1 Variovorax gossypii
GCCCGCCACGTACTGCGCGAAGGCTTCCTTGAAGCCCGGCGTGGTGGTGACGGCGCCGTCCTTGAGCGACGAGGGATTGCGATCGCCCGGCACGTTCAGCGGCGCGACCACGTCCTGATTGAAGCGCGCGCACTCTTCGAGCACGGCCTGTGCGGTTTCCAGGCCGGCGTCCTCGAAGCCCGGCAGCTTCGCGATCTCGCCGATGTTGGCCAGGTGTTCGATGTCGAACAGCATGTCCTTGATGGGGGCGGTGTAGCTCATCTCGATTTTTCTTTCGAAGCAGATCCAAGGTAAATGAAAAATTCGGCTCGGCCGGACAGGGGCGCCAGGCAGCCGGCGGGACGAGGCGAAGGTTCAAGCCAGACGGGCTAGCCCTGCTTCTCCATCTTCTCGTGGGCATCCACGAGCTGAGCCAGCAGCTTCATGAAGACGGCGCGATCCTCGGGTGACAGCGGCTCTATCAAGAGTTCCTGCGAGCGGTGGATGCTGTCCTGCAGGTCGTTGATCAGGTTCAGTCCGTCCTTGGTGATCACCGACAGCCTCGACCGGCGATCGTCCGGATTGACGCGGGTCTCGACCAGCCCCTTGTCGACCAGGCGCTTGACCACTTCGGCCGTCGTCGTTCGATCCAGTGAAAGCTCGCGGCCGAGGGCCTTCTGATCGAGCCACGGATTCATCGAAAGCGCGGTCAACATGCCGATCTGCAGCGGCGTGATGCTCTCGGACTTGCACAGATCGAAGAAGATCGCCTGCCCGATCTGAGTGAGCCGGCGGATCAGGAAGCCCGGACGCCGCCACATGACTTCGCGCAGCGGATTGAATGGCTCTGGACCCTTGGGCTTTGCCGCCTCCACCTCGGTGGTGCCACCTGTCTTCTTCCGGGCGGGAGAACGCTTCGTCATCATCTCGAGATCGCCAATAGTGTCAGCCGGCGAGTGTATCGGCTCCCCCATATGCAAAAGGAACGAGAACGCCAGCCGCTACAGCAGGCCGACCTCGAAGTACTCGCCCAACAGGCGGTGGAAATCCAGCTCGTCGTCCCACGGGATCATGTGGCCGGCGTCGCGGGCCGTGCACTGCCTCAGGTGGGGTGCGAGGTTTCCGATCTCCGCCAGGTCTTCGGCGAGCACCACGCCGCTGCGCCCCGCCGTCATGAGCAGCCCGGGTGTCTGCAACCTCGCCAGATCGGCGTGGATGTCGTCGCCGTGGAAACCTGCATGCGCCTGGACCACCGCCTCCTCGCTGCACGTGTGGAGCCACTCGGCCCGTAGCTGCAACTGCTCGTCCGTCCAGGTCGGTGCGTAGGGACGCAGCCCGTCGGCCGTGATGCCCTGGGTGGCCATCCGGATGGAATCCACGTACCACGACAGCGGCACGGGATAGGGGCGGCGGCCGGGGCCTGAGACGGGCGGATCGATCAGCAGCAACCTGTCGAGGCGGCGCGCGTCGCGCGACGCGGCGCGGATCGCGACGCGTGCCCCCATGGAGTGCCCCAGCAGCGTGACGGACGACCACCCCTGCACCTCCAGCAGGTCGAGCACGTCGCCCGCCATGGCATCGAGGCTGGCGTCGATGCCGGGCACGCTGGAGGACAGGCCCCGCCCGCGGAAGTCCAGAACATGAACGTCGAAGTGGCGGGCCAGTCGCTCGGCGACGAAGCCCCATGTGATGGCCGGGCTCGTGATGCCGGGCAACAGGAGCATGCGCGGGCCCTGCCCGCCATAGCGCAGCAGGTGCAGCCGAACCCCGTTGGCGCGCACGTGGTAGCCATGAAGAAATGAACTCAATTGCGACTCCGTGGTGTTTCATTCACCAGCCGCTCCCGCCCCGACTGGCGGCGCAAACGGCATCGACACGAACCTTCGCCGTTGCGCTGGAAGCGATGCGGCACCCGGCACGAACAGTCTCAGGACTGCGGCGGCCTCCCGAACCAGCCTCGAATGCGGTTCCATAACACGCTCCACATCATTGCGGCCATGGAGACCGTGGGTTGCGGCTCGTCGACCGAAGCCGCCTGGCCGCTCAGCCGACGCGAGATCTGCTTGCCGAAGTCCGCCACCATGCGGCGTACGAAGTCCTTCACGAGCCCCGAGCGCGAAAACTGCGCGAGCGGCCCCTGAAGCGCGTAGACCATGTCCACGTGGACCCGGGTGTTGTCGGCGGCCAGCGCTTCGAGCCGATAGGTGATGTCGCCCTGGGTGCGCGACTTGCTGAGGCTGTCCTGGCCCGCGCCTCGAAGGACGGCACGCCTGGCGGCATCGTCGCGTTCCAGCCGCGCCGCGCCGGCGAAGGCTGCGGACATCGGCCCGAACTTGATGGCGATCGTGCCCTTGACCCTTTCACCCTCGTGCGAGTCGATGGTCGCGCCGGGCAGGCACGACGCCACCGCGGGCAGGTCCCCCATGAATGCCCACACCCGGTCGATCGGATGAGGCACGTCGAAATGGACCTCGATGGCGTTGCCTTTCGCCTTGGCCTTGGCCATCGCCACGGGATCGACCTCTGCCATGTCCGCCGCGGCGGCCGGATCGGATGCCGCGGTCCTGCCAGGCGACGGTACCGGCGATTCGGCGGGCGTCGCCGCGGCGACGCGTTTCAGCGCGACCGTTCGCGGTGCGACGAGTCTCTGGCGCAGCTTCTCGAACTGCGCGTCGGGGGTGTCGCGTTGCTGCTGGAGCACGTCCAGGATGGCGTCGACGATGCCCTGGTAACCCGTGCAGCGGCACAGGTTGCCCGACAACTCGAGGCGCACGCGCGCTTCGTCGGCATCGGGCAAGCGAAGCACGATGTCGCGCGCCGTGGCCAGCATTCCCGGCGTGCAGAAACCGCACTGCAGCGCATGGTGGCGCGTGAATGCCTGCCGCAGTCGCTGCATCGCCGCGTCGTCGTCGTAGCCCTCGATGGTGGTGACCTCCCGGCCTTCGCATGCCACGGCGAATGTGATGCACGAGCGCGTGGGCTGGCCGTCGACGAGCACCGTGCAGGCACCGCACACGCCGTGCTCGCAGCCGAGGTGCGTTCCGGTGAGGCGCAGTTCGTCGCGCAGGAAATCGCCCAGATGCACCCTGGGCTCGGCCGGTCGGCAGATGCTGCGACCGTTCACTTGAATGGAAATGGGGTCCAAGTCTTTTTACTCCGCGTGTTTGGCACCGGCCAGGACGCCGGACTGCTCAAGTGCGCGCTCCAGGCAGGCGGTGAAGAGCTTCTGGTCGATGGCGTCGCGTTCAGGGAGCGCGGCGCGTACGGCTGCCCGCAACGACTCGCGGCCGGCCGCGGCGGCACCGTTGTGCGCGATCTCGGCTGCGAGCGGATGCAGCAGCAGGGGAGGGCCGTCGGCAGCCCCGAGGACGATGCGCGCACGCTCGCGTGAAGCGTCGAAATACACCGCCGCACTGGCTTCCGCGAACTCGCCCGGCTTGCGGCAGACCTTGTGATATCCCCAATGCATGGAGGATGTCTCCGAAGGCACGGCGACCGACACGATCAGTTCATCGGACTCGAGCACGGTCGTGTAGGCGCCGAGCATGAATGCGTCGGCGTCGATCGTGCGTTCGCCGCGCGGCGACCTGACCACTATCCGCGCGCCGAGTGCCGCCAGTACCACCACCCAGTCAGCCGCGGGATCGGCATGCGCCAGGCTGCCACCCACGGTGCCTCGGGTCCGGATCGCGCGGTAGGCGATCCCGCCTGCGACTTGGCGCATGGGGTGCGCGGCCAGCGGCGGGTGCGTGCCGTCCTCGATCTCCGCATGGGTGACGGCGGCACCGATCTCGATCCAGTCGGCCTTGCGGCTGACAGTGCGCAGGCTGGGAATCTGCGCGACGTCGACCACCTGAGCAGGCCGCGCCAGCCTCAGGTTGAGCATCGGGCCGAGGGACTGGCTCCCGCTCATGGCCTTCGCGGTGCCTGCGCTTGCCGCCAGTGCGGCGATCGCCTCGCCGACCTCGAGAACGCGCGTGTATGCGAACTTCGGCGCTTTCATCGGGCGTGCTCCTGTTCGCGATTCGCGCTTTCGAGGGCCGTGAGCAAGCGGCGTGGCGTCAGCGGTGTCATGAGCACCTCGGCAGCACCGGTGCCGCGCAGGGCGTCGTTCACCGCATTGAAGATCACCGCCGGCGGCGCGATCGCGCCACCTTCGCCGACGCCCTTGGCTCCGAATTCGGTGTGCGGCGACGGTGTCTCGAAATGGTCGATGCGGATGCGCGGCACCTCGGTGGCACCCGGCAGGATGTAGTCCGCCAGGGTGGAAGCCAGCGGCTGGCCCTGTTCGTCGTACGGACTCTCCTCGTACATCGCGGTGCCGATGCCCTGTGCGATGCCGCCGATGGTCTGGCCCTCCACGATCATGGGATTGACCATGGTCCCGCAGTCCTCCACGACCACATAGTCGAGGATCTCGACCTCGCCGGTTTCGGTGTCGACGGCCACCACCACCGCATGCGTTGCATAGGTGAAGGTGCCTGTATCGACGTTGGGCTTGTACGCACGGGACACCTCCAGGCCGCCGAGATGAACGTCGGCAGGCAGGTCCTGCGGCGTGAGGTACCACGCGCCCCCGACCTCCGAAAGCGGGATCGACTTGTCGCCGGACACGGCGCGTCCTTCGATCAATGCGACGGTCTGCGCATCCACACCCATGAGGTAGCCTGCGATCGACTGGATCCGCGGCAGCAGTTCCTTGCACGCGACCGATATGGCGCCTCCCGACATGACGGTGGCGCGCGAGGCGTAGGTGCCCGAAGAAAACGGCGTGAGTGCCGTGTCCCCGTGCACCACCCGGATCCTTGCCACCGGAATGCCCAGCACGTCGTTGGCGATCTGCGCGAAGCTGGTCTCCATGCCCTGGCCGTGCGAGTGCACGCCCACACGCACTTCGAGTCCGCCGTCCGCGGTCATCCTGACGACCGCCTGGTCGAAGCCGGGCACCACTGGCAGGCCCCAGTTCGCGAACACCGTCGTGCCGTGGGCGGACTGCTCGGTATAGGTGGCGGTGCCGAAGCCGATCAGCCGCCCGTCAGGCTCGCCGCGCGCCTGGCGCTCGCGCACGGCCTGCAGTCCGATCATCTCCACGGCGCGGCGCAGGCTTGCCGGAAAGTCGCCGCTGTCGAAGTGTTTGTTGGCCACGTTCACATAGGGCATGGCCGAGGCCGGAACCAGGTTCTCCAGCCGTACCTCCCACGGCTCACGCCCCACCTCGCGGGCCACGGCGTCCATGAGCAGCTCGATCGCGAAGCAGACGCCGGTGCGCGCGACGCCACGGTAGGCCATGAAGCCGGGCTTGTTGGTCGCAACGCACAGGGTCTCGCACCGATAGCCGCGGAAGCTGTAGGGCCCGGGCAGATTGCCGATCGCCTGGCCAGGCTCCAGGCCGACGAAGAAGGGATAGTAGGAATAGGCGCCGCCGTCGATGGTGATGACGGCGTCCAGCGCCAGAAGCCTGCCCGTGCGGTCCGCATAGGCCGTGAGCCGGTAGTGATGCTGGCGCGTGTTGGCGCCGACGATCAGGTGCTCGCGCCGATCCTCGAGGTAGCGAAACGGCGTGCGATACGTCTTGGCCAGCCAGGCGACGCAGAGGTCCTCGGGATAGAGCTGTCCCTTGTAGCCGAAGGCGCCGCCGACGTCCGGGGACACGACCCGCACGGCTTCCTCGTTCATCGCGAGGTGCTGGGCGATGCCCACGCGCAGCAGATGCGGGACCTGGGTGGCGCTGACGACCACGAGCTGGTCGGTCTGGAAATCCCAGTAGGCCAGGACAGATTTGCCCTCCAGCGGCACGATGCATTGGCGCGACAGCTCGACCGTGCGGCTGACCTTCACCTCGGCCTTCGCGGCGAGTGCTTCGAAGTCGCGATCAGTCCGCAGCGTGAGAAAGACGTTGTCCTTCCAGTCAGGGTGCATGAACTCCCCCGTGGCCGCGAGCGCGGAATCCGCGCTGTGGTACACGGGCAGTTCGTCGTACGAGACCTCCACTTCCTCCAGCAGGTCTTCCGCCATGGCGCGTGTCGGTGCCACCGCCATCGCGATGGCCTCGCCGACGTGACGGACCTTGCCCGAAGCCAGCGGCGGCAGCGCCGAGTACTGATAGGTGGGCACCGAAGACGGCGATCCGATGTCCGCCGCATCCGACATCATCTCGCGCAGGAACACCTTCCCCGCGAGCGCCTCTGGAATGTCGACGCCGGTGACCACCGCGTGCGCGAGCGGGCTGCGCAGGAACGCGACCTCCTGGAGGCCAGGCAGCACGAAGTCGCCCACGAAGTTGCCCTTTCCCACGAGGTGGCGCGCGTCCTCCTTGCGAGGCACCCGGGCGCCGATGCCCTCGCGCTTCAACAGCCTCGCCGGAATGTCTGCTCGGTCCATGCGTTTCCTTTTCCTTGACTGGTTTCCTGGTGCCGGACTCCATCGAGTCCGCCCATGCCCGGCAATGCCCAGGTGATCGGCGCGCAAGAACAAGTCTCTTCGCCGTACCCCGCACAAGGGCTTGATCGCCAACGTGCGTTTCGACATTTGATTCGCACGATATGACAGTTCACTTTCACAAGTATATGACCGATGCTGGCGCGATGGAAGCAGCCTGCCGTCGATGCAAACCCTAACTAGGAAACATCTCGAAAGTGGTGCATCTGCATTGGCATAAATCGCTTCTGTGGCGTTATTTGTCTGCCTTTCGGATCCAATCTGGTGCAACGTCGGACAGTAAAAACCCGTACTTGAAATCACATATGAGTCCAACTAATATGACAGTTCACTGACTAATTTTGAAGGGTCCGGAAAATCCCCGGATGGAGCCATGAACTGGATCAAAGTCGCTTCGGCGCGAGAGCTGAAAAACGATGAAGCGAAAACCGTCAACGTCGCGGGCCACGGCGTCGCGCTGTTTCGTATCGACGACGAGTTCTTCGCCACGGACAGCATGTGCACGCATGCCACCGCGCTGCTGTCGGAGGGCTATGTCGAGGACGGCTGTGTCGAATGCCCGCTGCACCAGGGCCGCTTCGACATCCGCACGGGCAGGGCGATGTGCGCGCCGGTCACCGTGGACCTGCGCACTCACGCCGTGAAGCAGGAAGGCGATGACATCTACGTGATGTCGTCGGCCGCGAAATGACTTCGCCCGGCGTCGTCATCGTTGGTGCGGGCCAGGCTGCGGCGGTCGCCGCCCATGCGCTGCGCGAACACGGCTACCGCGGACGCATCACGATGCTGGGGAGGGAGCGCCACAAGCCGTATGAGCGGCCCCCGCTGTCCAAGGCCGTGCTGGTGGCGGCCGAGGAGCCGAGCCTCGGCGTCTTTTCGCAGGACGCATGGGAACTTGGCGACATCGATCTTCGAAGCAGCAGCGATGCGGTGGCCCTGGATCTCTCGAAGCGGCAGGTTCGCCTTGCCGGCGGCCAGGTGCTCCCGTACGAGATGTGCCTGCTCGCCACGGGCGGCGAGGCCCGCACGCTGGCGTCCGCACCGGCGGGCCGATCGCACGTGCACTACGTGCGCACCCTCGACGACGCGCGACGGCTGCGCGCCGCCCTCCAGGGCAAGCCGCGGGTCGCGATCCTGGGTGGCGGCTTTCTTGGCCTCGAGATCGCCAGCTCCGCGTTGTCGGCCGGTGCGGCGGTGAGCGTGGTCGAGCGCGCGAAGTCCTTGCTCGATCGATTTCTTCCGCCGGAAGCGTCGGCGTGGCTCGAATCCGGTCTGCGGCAGGCAGGCGCGCGGCTCCTGCTCGGCACCGCCCTCGAAGGCGTCGACCCTCTGCCCGATGGCCGCATGCGCCTGTCGACCCATGCCGGTGACCTGGAGGCGGACGAGATCGTCGTGGCCATCGGCCTCTCGCCCAACGACGCATTGGCCCGCGATGCGGGCCTGGAGATCGCGGCGGGCGGTGGCGTTCTGGTCGACGCGCAGTGCCGCACCAGCGACGAGCACGTGTTCGCGTGCGGCGACTGCACCAGCCAGCAACGCCCGGGGCACGCGACGCCGACGCGCCTGGAATCCTGGCAGAACGCCAACGAGCAGGCCCGCACCGCCGCGGCCGCCATGCTCGGTGCGACCAGCCCGGCACCGGCGGTGCCCTGGTTCTGGACCGACCAGGGCCGGCACAACATCCAGATGCTGGGCCTGCCGGCCCCCGGTCTCGAATACGTGCGCCGAGGCGATCCGGCCACCGGCAAGGTGCTGTGGATCGGCCATCGCGGTGCCGTTCCGCTGCACGGCGTGGCCATCAACGCCGGTGCCGATCTGCGCGCCATTCGGCCCCTCTTCGAGCAGCGCCAGCCGGTGCTGCTCGACGAATTCCAGCGGGACGCCACCGATCTGCGCGCATGGGCCAAGCAGATGCGAGGCGGCGCCCCTTCCACCGTTCAACCACACCTCAGAGCCTAAGGAGCTTTCATGTATCAATCGCAGGCGGTCATCGGCATCACGAATGCCCGAAAGAACCCGCCCCTGGAACAGTGCGTCTGGCCCGCGGACGCGCTCAACAACATTCCGGACTGGGTCTACACCAGCCAGGCCATCTACGACCAGGAGATCGAGCGCATCTTCCGGGGCGACACCTGGAACTTCGTCGCGCTGGAAGCCGAGATCCCGAATCCCGGCGACTACAAGCGAGGCTACGTGGGCGCAACGGCCGTGGTGATCGTTCGCGCGGAAGACCACACGATCTCCGTCTTCGAGAACCGCTGCGCCCACCGCGGCGCCGAATTCTGTCGCTCCAGCCACGGCAACGCCAAGGAGTTCGTCTGCCCCTACCACCAGTGGTCGTACGACCTCAAGGGCAACCTGCAGGGCGTTCCGTTCAAGCGCGGCATCAACAAGGTCGGCGGCATGCCGCCGGACTTCAAGAACGCGGAGCACGGTACCCGGCAGCTGCGCGTGGCCACGCGCAACGGCGTGGTGTTCGCCACCTACTCCGACAAGACGCCGCCACTGGAAGAGTACATGACCAAGGAGATCGTCCAGGAGTTCGACGTTCCGTTCTCGGGCCGCAAGCTCAGGATCCTGGGCTACTGCCGCAACGAGCTTCCGTGCAACTGGAAGATGTACCACGAGAACCTCAAGGACCCATACCACGCGACGCTGCTGCATTCGTTCCTCGTGGTGTTCGGCCTCCTGGTGCCTGGCATCAAGTCGATCGTCTTCGCCGACAAGGAACATGGCCGCCACGGCTACATGGCGTCGTCCAAGCCCGACCAGGTCTATGCCACGGTCGACGCCGACGACAAGGCGCAGATGCGGTCGTTCAGCGACAAGCTCCGGCTGCGCGACGAGCGGTTTCTGGACTACGTGCGCGAGTTCGATTCGCCCTGGTCCGCCAACATGATGACCATGTGGCCGAACCTGATCGTGCAGCGCCAGATGAACACGATGGGTGTGCGCCAGATCATTCCGAACGGCCCGAACAGCATGGTGATGCAGTGGACCATGTTCGGCTACGAGGACGATACGCCCGAGATGACGCGGCACCGCCTTCGGCAGGGCAACCTGATGGGCCCCTCCGGCTTCCTGGGCCTCGAAGACAACGAGGCATTGAAGTTCGTGCAGGAAGGCATCCGCAATTCGTCCACGGACAACAACGTCGTCAAGCTCGATGCAGGCCACCAGGGAACGGCGCGCAACCTGATCTCGGAGTCGTGCATCCGGTCGCTCTACCAGTACTACCGGGACGTCATGGGCATCCGTGTCGCGGAGGTGGCAGCATGAAAGAGCGGCTCGCCTACGCCAGATCCACGATCTCGCCGCGCCGCGCGGCCGAGCTGCGCGCGGAGGTCGACTCCTTCCACGTCGAGTACTGCGCCGCCCTCGATGCCAACGACATCGAGCGCTGGCCCGAGTTCTTCAGCAAGGAGGCGACCTACCGGATCACCTCGCGCCAGAACGCGCTGCTGGACATGCCCGTGGGCCTCGTCTACTGCGAGGGCCTGGACATGATCACCGACCGCGCGCTCGCCGTGGCGCATTCGCAGATGTTCGCGCCACGGCACATGCTGCATGTGCTGGGGATCACGCGCGTGCTGCAAGAGACGGGCGAGACGATCAGCTCGCAGACCCCCTTCATCCTGATGCAGACGCTGGTCGAGGGGCCTTCCACCGTGCATCTCGCGGGCATCTACCACGACCGCTTTGTGCGCGACGGCGAACGGCTGCTCATCGCCAGCCGCGAAGTGGTGCACGACACGGAAATTCTCGACACGGCCCTGGCGTACCCGGCCTGAATCCAATGAGGACGACAATGAATCAAACCCCCAAGATCGCGCTCGAAGAGCACTTCTCCGCCCCCGGCTTCGATGCGTACTCCGCCAAATACACGCGCGCGCTGCCGGCCGACTTCGTGGCGCGGCTCGATGCCAGGCTCAGCGATTTCGACGACCAGCGCCTGGCCGAGATGGACGCCGCAAACATCGAGTACGCCGTGCTGTCGCAGACGATGCCCGGCGTACAGGCCGAGGCGGACGGCGCAGCCGCCGTGCGGCGCGCACGCGAGAACAACGAGTTCCTCGCCGAGCGCGTGGCGCGCCATCCGCAGCGCTTCGGCGCCTTCGCGCACGTCGCGCTCCAGGACCCGGCGGCCGCAGCCCGGGAACTCGAGCGCACCGTCGTCGAGTGCGGCTTCAAGGGCGCGCTGATCAACGGCCACACCCTGGGCCGCTACTACGAAGGCAGCGAGTTCGACGTGTTCTGGGAGCGCGCAGAGGCACTCGGCGTGCCCATCTATCTGCACCCCAACGCGTTCAGCCAGCCGCCGGCGTTGCTGGAAGGCATGCCGGTGCTCCAGGGGGCCGCCTGGGGCTGGGGCGTGGAGACGGCGGGGCATGCACTGCGCCTGCTGTTCGGCGGGGTGTTCGACCGTTTTCCGCGGTTGACCCTGCTGCTGGGCCACATGGGCGAGGCCCTGCCGTATCAACGCTGGCGCATCGACAGCCGCTTCGCCGCTTACCCCTCGGGCATCAAGCTGGCACGCAAGCCCAGCGAGTACATCGGCAGCAACATCCTGATCACGACGTCCGGCGTGTGCTCCGCGCCGGCTCTGCTGGGCGCCATCGGCGAGCTCGGCGCCCAGGCCGTGCTCTTCTCCGTGGACTACCCCTACGAGTCCACCGCCGAGGCCTGCGCCTTCATCGAACAGGCGCCGCTCGACGCGCGCACCCGCGAGCAGGTGTGCCACGGCAATGCCCGCCGGCTCTTCAAGCTGGGCAGCCCGCAGGACCTTGCGCTCCTGCAGATCTGACACTTTCAAACAAAGGACGAAAAATGCCAGTCAGCGATTATCAAATGGTCAAGGCCTGGGACGAGGTTCTGAAGCTCAGCAAGGTGGAGCGCGGACAGAAGGTCTCGATCCTGTGCGGACCCCACACCCATCCGCAGACGTTGCAGACCGCGACGATCGCGGCGCAGGCCGCGGGCGCGGTCGTCACCAGGATCGAGCTGCAGCCCATCAACGCGGAGAAGGCCCCCAGCCGCGACCTGATGAACTACCTGGGGGAGACGCCCCTCACCAACAACCCTGTCGCGCTCGCGGCGATGAAGAACAGCGACATCGTCCTGGACCTGATGCTGCTGCTGTTCTCGCCCGAGCAGATGGAGATCCTCGAGTCGGGGACGAAGATCCTCCTGGCCGTCGAGCCGCCCGAGGTGCTGGTGCGGGCGGTGCCCACCGAGGCCGATCGCGAACGCGTGCTCGCCGCATCGAAGCTGCTCAAGGCCGCCAGGAAGATGCATGTGACCTCGCCGGCCGGCACGGACGTGACTTTCAAGCTCGGCGACTACCCGACCATCTCCGAGTACGGCTTCTGCGAGGAGCCCGGGCGCTGGGACCACTGGCCCAGCGGCTTCCTCTTCACCTTCGCCAACGAAGGCGGCAGCGACGGCACCATCGTGATCGACCGCGGCGACATCCTGCTGCCGCAGAAGAACTACGTCTCGGACAGGATCACCATGCATCTGCGCGAAGGCTTCGTGCGCAGCATCGAAGGTGACATCGACGCCGCCTTGCTGCGCGAGTTCATGGAGGCCTACAAGGACCCCGAGGCCTACGCGATCGCGCACATCGGCTGGGGGATGCAGCCGAGCTGCTACTGGCACACGCTGTCGCTGGTGGACCGCGAAGCCACGTCCGGGCAGGACGCGCGTGCGTTCGAAGGCAACTTCCTGTTCTCGCTGGGCCCGAACAACGAGGCCGGAGGGCCTCGCACCACGCCTTGCCACCTGGACATTCCCTTGCGCAACTGCACGGTGAAGCTCGACGACGTCGTCGTGGTTCGCGACGGCAAGGTCATCGACGAGGCCTTCCAATGAACGCCGATCCGGACATCTACCAGAAGCAGGGCTTCGGCAACGCCGTCGCACCGAAGGCGCCGTACGGCCTGCTGATCATCGATTTCGTCAACGGATTCGCCGATCCGCTCACGTTCGGCGGCGGCAACATCGAGCCGGCCATCGAATGCACGCGCGGCCTGCTGGCTGCCGCACGCGAGCGCCGATGGCCCATCGTCCACACGCGCGTCGTGTACCAGGACGATGGCGCCGACGCCAACATCTTCGCGCTCAAGGTGCCGTCCATCCTGGCCCTGCGGGAGGACGCGCCGCAAAGCCAGGTCGTCGCGCAGCTGCAGCCGCGCAGCGGCGAGCTGGTGCTGCGCAAGATCCATCCCTCGGCCTTCTTCGGCACTTCGCTGGCTTCCTGGTTGTCCCAGCGCGGCGTGCAGACGCTGCTGATCGCGGGATGCACCACCAGCGGGTGTGTCCGTGCCAGCGTGGTCGATGCCATGTGCCACGGCTTTCGCCCCCTGGTCGTCACGGACTGCGTGGGCGACCGGTCGCTGCAGGCGCACGCGGCCAACCTCTTCGACATGGAACAGAAGTACGCGACCCTGATGCCCCGAGACGCCGCCCTGCAGGCGACCGAAGCAGCGCAGCCCCACAGCGTCCCGGCCTGAAGCCGGGTCGCGCCGTCCCACGATTCCCGACCCACCTCTCGTCAAAACCCGGGCGCATGCCCCCAGCGACCCGCACCACTTGGAGAAGAAGATGACCCTCAGACTCATTGCCGCGATCGCGGTCTCACTCGCGACGCTGGCCTTGCAAAGCCGCGCCGACGTCGTCAAGGTGGGTGTGATCGCACCCATGTCCGGACCATTCTCCGCGGTGGGGCAGACCTGGGAAGGAGCGACCAAGGCCTACCAGAAGCTCAACGGCACCACTGCGGGCGGGCACACGATCGAAGTCATCTACCGCGACCTGCCGGACATCAATCCCGCGCAGGCCAAGGCGTTGGCCCAGGAGCTCATCATCAAGGAAGGCGCCCAGTACATCGCAGGCCTGTATTTCACGCCCGATACGCTGGCTGTCGCCGCGCTCGCACAGGAGGCGAAGGTGCCTGTCGTGATCTTCAATGCGTCGACCTCCTCGCTTCTCGAGAAGTCCGACTACCTGCTGCGCACCTCCTACACGCTGCCGCAGATGGCCGTGCCGGTGGCCAAGTACGCGCTCGAGAAGAACATCAGGAACGTCGTGTCGCTGGTCAGCGACTTCGGTCCCGGCCTCGACGCCGAGAAGGCCTTCAACACCGCTTTCGTCGCCGGAGGCGGCAAGCTGCTCGAGGCCATCCGCGCGCCGCTGAAGACGACGGACTTCGGCCCCCTGATGCAGCGCGTGAAGGCGCTCAAGCCCGATGCGCTCTACGTCTTCGGTCCTGGAGGGCCGGCCACCTACGCAATGATCAAGGCCTACAACGAAGCGGGATTGCGGGCCGCGGGCGTGCGCTTCCTGGGCACGGGCGAGACGGATGAAGACCAGCTGCGCGCGATCGGCCCCGAGCTGCTGGGAATCGAGACCGGCATGTTCTATTCGGCGACGCACAACTCGCCGCTGAACCATGCCGCGGTCAAGGCCCTGGCCGAAGTGGCGCCCAAGGCCATCCCGACCGTCCAGCTCGCGAATGCGTTCGACGGCCTGCATGTGATTTATCACATGGTCAAGGCGACGGACGGCAAGCGCGACGGACCCAAGGCTCTTGCCGCCGCCAAGGGCTTTTCCTGGGAAAGCCCGCGCGGTCCGGTGAAGATCGATCCGGCCTCCCGCGAGTTCGTGCAGAACGTCTACATGCGGGTGGTCGAGAAGGATTCCTCGGGGCGTTTCGTCAACCGCGAGTTCCGGACCTTCGAGATGCAGCCCGACTACGGACGCATCCAGGGCGCGGCCAAGTAACGCAGGGACTGCAGCATGTCCTTTGCGCTTCTCAGCAGCATCCTGGTCGACGGCGTCACGTACGCCATGATCCTGTTCATGATCACCGTGGGCCTGTCGATGACCATGGGCCTGATGCGTGTGGTGAACCTGGCCCATGGCGCCTTCGCGATGCTCGGTGGTTTTCTCGCGGCGAGCATTCCTCAGCGCCTGGGCGTGCCCGTCGGGCTGGGCTTCGTCCTAGCGATCGCCGTCGTGGCCTTGGTGGCGGTGCTTTTCGAGCGCACCCTGCTGCGCCGCTTCTACCGCCGCGACGATCTCGACCAGATGCTGGTGACGATCGGCCTGATGTTCGTCGCGACCGCGGCGGTCAACCTGATGTTCGGATCGTCGGTGACATCCGTCGCGCTTCCCGAGGCATTCGGCGGCTCGGTGGACCTGGGGTTTCGCTCCATTCCCCGGCACCGGCTCATCGTCGTCGCCTGCGGGCTGGTGGTCGTCGCCGTCCTGTGGCTCGCCGTGGACCGGTCGTCCTTCGGCATCCGGGTGCGCGCCGCGGTCGACAACGCGCCGATCGCCCGGGCCATCGGCATCGACACGACCAGGATCTATGCGGCCACCTTCGCGATCGGTGCGGCGCTCGCGGCGCTGGGCGGCATCGCCGGTGCCGAGATGCTGCCGATGGAGCCGACCTACGCCTCCAAGTACCTGGTGATCCTCCTGGCGGTCGTGGCCGTCGGAGGAAACGGAAATCTGTTTGGCTCTTTCTTCGCAGCGTTGCTGCTCGGCATCGTGGAGACCTCGATGAAATACATGGTTCCGCAGCTCGCATCGGCTGCCTTCTTCCTGACGATGATCGTCGTCCTGCTGTTCCGCCCGCAGGGGCTGTTCGGGAGGCAGGCATGAGCGCGGTGATTCCGCCCATGGCGATGGCTGCGCCGCCCCGTGCTCGCCCGTGGAAGCAGTTGCGCGCCGAGATCGTCCTGACGCTCGCGGGGCTGCTGGCCTTCGTGGTGTTCCCGCAGGACCTCGGGTTGCTGACCAACATGGCGACGATGTCGATCTTTGCACTGTCGCTGAGCATCGTGCTCGGACAGGCGGGCATCGCGACACTTGGCCAGGCCGCGCTGTATGGCGCCGGCGCCTACGTCGCGGGATGGACCGCGCTGTACCTGACGACCGATCCCGTCGCCGGGCTGCTGCTCGGCGGCCTGGGCGGAGGGCTGATCGCGCTGCTCAGCGGTGCCGTCATGCTGCGCTCGACCAAGCTCACGCTGGTCATGCTCACCATCGCCGTGGCGCAGTTGCTGCTCGAGCTCGCCAACTGGGCCAGGTGGCTCACCGGCGGCGACGACGGACTTGCCGGCTTCGAGGTCGCCCCATTGTTCGGCCTCTGGGAGTTCAACTTCATGGGGCACACCGGCTATTTCTACGCGCTGGGCGCGCTGGTGCTGGTGTACTTCCTGGTGCGCAACCTGGCCGAGTCGCCCTTCGGCCTGACGGCCAGGGCGATCCGGCAGGACCCGGGGCGCGTCCAGGCACTCGGCGGGCGCGTGTACCTGCACCTGCTGGCCGTCTACACCGTCGGCGGCGTCGTGGCGGGGCTGGCGGGCGCACTGACGGCACAGACCAGCAAGGTGGCCAATCTCTTCATGCTGGACTTCACGACGTCCGCGGGTGTGGTGGTCATGATCGTCCTGGGCGGCACGCGCCGCCTGGCCGGTGCGGTGCTCGGCACCGTCGCGTACATGACCATCCACCACATCGCGTCGACCTTGAACCCGTATCACTGGCTGTTCGTCATCGGGTCGATGCTGATCGTCGTGCTCATCGTCCTGCCCGAAGGTCTTATCGGGCTCCTGGACCGGGCCGCGGCATACGCCAGGCGTCTGGGCGGCAACGGAGGAGCCCGATGACTCCCCGTCTGCAAACCCGCAACCTGTGCCACTCCTTCGGCGGCCTGGCCGTCACGCAGAACGTCACGCTGTCCCTCCCGCAGGGTGCCCGCACGGCGCTGATCGGGCCCAACGGCGCGGGCAAGACCACGCTGGTCAACCTGCTCAGCGGAGCGATCCGTCCGAAGTCCGGCGACATCCAGCTCGACGGCCGCTCGATCGTGCAGCTGCCGCAGTACGCACGCGTGCGCAGCGGCATCGTTCGCACCTTCCAGATCAGCCGCCTGTTCAAGGACCTGAGCGTGGCGGACAACGTCAGGGTCGCGGTGCTCCAGCGGCTGCGCGCCTCCATGCAGTGGTGGCCTTCGCCGGCGCGTTCCGCGCGCGTGCACGACGAGGTCCACGAGACCCTCGGCATGCTGGGCCTGAACCCCTATGCGAACCGGGTGGTCGGGCGGCTGGCGCTCGGCGAGCAGCGGCTTGCGGAGATCGCGCTCGCGCTCGCCATGAAGCCCGAGGTGCTGCTGCTGGACGAGCCCGGCGCGGGCGTGCCGCAGGGAGAAGGCGGCCGCATCATGAGCGCCATCGAGGGCCTGCCGAAGGATCTGTCGGTCCTGCTCATCGAGCACGACATGGACCTGGTGTTCCGCTTCGCCTCGCACATCATCGTCCTGGTTGCCGGCGCGGTGATGGTGGAGGGGTCGCCGCAGGAAGTCGCGGCCAACGAACAAGTCAAACAAATCTACTTCGGACGAGACGCTCACCATGCCCAGCCCTCCCATTGAACTTCGGTTCGACGACGTCACGACCGGCTACGCCGGCGTGCCAGTCGTCGAGCATCTGAGCTTCAGCGTGCGCGAAGGCGAACGCCTGGGCCTCATCGGGCGCAACGGCGCCGGCAAGACCACCACGCTGGCAACCGCGATCGGCCTGGCGGACCTGATGCAGGGCCGCATCCACTTCGGCGGCAACGACATCGGCGGCGCCACCACGTACGCACGGGCACGGGCAGGGCTCGGCTACGTGCCGCAGGGCCGGGACATCTTTCCTTCGCTGACGGTGGAGGAGAACCTGCTGTCGGGCCTGCAGGGGCGCTCGGCCGGCGTGGCCCTGCCGCCGGTCTATGCACTGTTCCCGCGGCTCAAGGAGCGGCGGCGAAACGGTGGCACGCAGCTGTCGGGCGGAGAGCAGCAGATGCTGTCTGTGGCACGGGCACTCGTTGGCCAGCCGCGCATTCTGCTGCTCGACGAGCCGCTGGAGGGCCTCGCTCCCATGGTGCGCGAGGAACTGATGGACGCCATCGTCCGGATGAGCGACCAGCTCGGAGTCGGCTGCGTCCTCGTGGAGCAGCACGTCGACGTCGTTCTCGACTTCTCCACAAATGTCATCGTGCTGGAGCGGGGCGTTGCCGCTTATGCCGGCTCGGCAGCCGCGCTGCGTGAGGACGAGGAACTCCTGAACCGCACCATCGGCATTCAGAAATGTTGAAGCCGATGTGTGCGAGTGCCGAGGCAGGCAGCTGTCTCTTCAGCCAGCACTGAGTTCTCCGGAAATCTCATCCTGTCATGCAGAACCTTCGCGCGCTCCTGAGCCCGCTGCGGGCGTTCGATGCGGTGTATCGGGCCAAGGGGGTATCGCGAGCCGCCCAGTTGCTCCACGTCACTCCCGGTGCCGTGAGCCAGCAGATCAAGCTGCTGGAAGCGGGGCTGGGCGTGCAGCTGTTCCAGAGGGCCGGTCGCGAGATCGAACTCACCGCGGTGGGCGAACGACTCGCCACGCGCGTCTGCGACGCCTTCGATCGCCTGCACGACGCGCTGGGCGACCTGGCCGACAGCCAGCGGGAGAAGCGGCTGCGCCTCAAGGTGCCTCCGAGCATTGCCATCCGCTGGCTGGTTCCCCGCCTGAACGGCTTCCATGCGCTTCATCCCGACATCGCCCTGGAGATCGCAACGATCGCACTCGCGGATGACGTCCGGCTCGAAGGCGCCGACTGCGCGATACGGCACGGCATGGGCGAGTGGGCCGATGTCGAGCTCGACCACCTGTTCGACGACGAGTTCGTCCCGGTCTGCGCACCCGCCCTGGCGGGTCAGTTCCAGGTGCCCGGCGATCTGCTGCGGGCCGACCTGCTGCATTCCATGATGCGGCCACAAGCCTGGCCGCTGTGGCTCGGCTCGGCCGGCCTGGCGGACACCCCATGCCTGCCGGGAATCGCGTTGGCGAATGCCGCGTTGTGCTACCAGGCCGCAGCGGACGGCCTGGGCGTGGCAATGGCGCAGCGGGCGTACGTGCAGGAGGACCTGCGCACCGGGCGCCTCGTGGTGGCGGTGGACCACGTCGCCAGGACGGAGCTCGGCTACTACCTCGTCTGCGACCCTTTGAAGGCGGCCACGGCGCCGGTCCGGCTCTTTCGGGACTGGATCCGCTCGGTGCGCTAGGCGGACCGCGAGGAGCACGTCATCGCGTCATCGCGCTAGTCGGCCTTGAATCCCGAGGCCTTGACGACCGGCTCCCAGAACACGCGCATCTCGCCGAACCTGGCGCGTGCTTCGGCGGGCGAGCTTCCCGTGTTCATGAAGCCGAGCATGCGGACCTTGCTCGCGAACTGCTCTGTGGCTGCCGCCTTGCGCACGGCAGCGCTCCATTCGGAGACGACGGCCGCAGGCGTGCCGGGGGCCATGCAGATGGCCAGCACGCCGACTGCGGTGAGTTCCTTGCGGCCGAGTTCGCCGAAGGTCGGCACGTCCGGCAGCAGCGGCGAGCGTCGTGCGGAGGTGACGGCCAGCACGCGCAGCTTGCCGGCGTTGTGGTGCTGCGCGAAGTCCCCGACCGTGGAGGTGCCCGCCGCGACATTGGCGCCCGTCAGATTCACGATCATCGGCGCTGCGCCCTGGAAAGGGATGTCCTGCAGCGGTGTGCCGATGATCCTGGCGATCTGAAGTCCCAGGAAGTGCGTCGGGCCGCCCGATGCCGCGTGGCCGAAGTTGGCTTTCTCCGGATGCGCGCGCACCCATTGGGCGTATTCGCCGAAGGTCTTGACGGGCGAGGAGGAGGGCACGGCCAGTGCCATCGGGAACTCGACCACCGTTGACACCGGCAGGATGTCCCGCTGCGGGTCGTAGTTGAGCTTGTTGAAGACGAAGGGGTAGATCGATGCGAGGAAGTCGGGACACAGCATGGCCACGCTGCCGTCGGCGGGAGCGGAGCGCATCGCATCGATCGCGATCTTCCCGCCGGCGCCCGGCTTGTTCTCCACCACCACGGTGCGATCGAGCGGGCCATGCAATTGATCGGCAAGCGCGCGTGTCACCACGTCGAGCGTGCCACCGGGCGAGAAGCCGACCAGGATCCTGGCGGGTGGGCGGCCGGCTTGCTGCCCGATGGCCGGCGATGCGCCGACGAACGCGGCAACGATGAGTGCGAGGGTGTTCAGCCAGGCGGCAGGCGATTTCTTCACGGGATGCTCCAGGGGAAGGCTCACATCGCTTGTTCGAGCGTCGACTCGTGCGTGCGAGCAGATCGAAGGCTCGCCCGCAAGACGCATCCGTCTTCCGGGCGAGGCATTTCAGCGGCCGCGAAATACCGGAGGACGCTTCTCGGCGAAGGCGCGGCGCCCCTCCAGCCGGTCTTCGCTGTCCCTGAGCAGCCCGAAGGCCTGGCGCTCAAGGGCCAGCCCGCCCGCCAGCGGCAGTTCGCGTCCGTTCATCGCGAGGCGCTTGGCGGCGGTCATCGCCAGCGGGGCATTGGCTGCCATCGCGCCTGCGAGCTGCAGGGCTGCCTGCTTCAGTTCGGAGAAGGGAACCACCTTGCTGACCAATCCGATCCGCAGCGCCTCCGCGGCATCGATGCGTTCACCGGTCAGCAGCATCCACATCGCGTCCGACTGGCCGACTGCGCGGATCAGGCGCTGCGTGCCGCCGGCGCCCGGGATGCTGCCGACCCGCACTTCCGGCAAGCCGAAGCGGGCGTTGTCGGAGCAGATGCGAATGTCCGCCAGCAAGGCCAGCTCCAGCCCGCCGCCCAGGGCGTAGCCATTGATGGCGGCGATGACGGGCTTGTCGGTCTGCAGCGTGCCGAAGTTGAAATGCCCGGTTCCGCAGCGAAAGACCTGCCGCGCCGCGCTGTCGGCGGGCGGCATGGTCTTCTTGAGGTCCGCGCCTGTGCAGAAGGCGCGCTCGCCTGCACCCGTGAGGACGAGCACGCGGATGTCCTCGTCGTTCGACACCTCGTCCCAGATCGCGAGCAGTTGCTCGTTCGACTCCGGGTCGATGGAGTTCATGGCCTCGGGCCGATTCAGGGTGACGACGGCGACGCCGTTCTGGACTGTCTTGACGATGGGCATGGTTGTGCTTCAGTTCTGGGAAGGGCTGGGCGCGATCACCGAATCGATGGCCGCGGCCGGCATGCCGAGCTCGGCCAGCACCTCCCGGGTGTGCTGGCCCAGCGTGGGGGCCGGGCGTCGCGCCCGGGGCCGCTCGCCGACCGCGCCGAGCACGCTGCGTGGCAGCGTCATCGGCCCGGCGACCGGATGCTGCAGCTGCTCCGCGAGCGCCGCTTCGAGGAAGGGCGCGGACTGCGCCACCTCCGCATAGTTGTTGATGGGGCCGCAGATGATGTCCACGGCCGCGAACTTCTCCAGCCAGAAGGCGCGGGGATGCGCGAGCATGCGCGCTTCGAGCAGGCGCAGCAGCGTCTCGCGGTGCTGGAGGCGGCTCTTGTTGTCGGCGAAGCGCGGATCGCGGGCCAATTCCGGCGCGCCTGTGGCGGCACACAGGGCCTGCCAACGTGCGGGGTGGTAGGCCGCCACCATGATCCATCCGTCGGCGCAGCGCAGGGCCTCGTTCGGGGTCGAATACGGCGCGGCATGCCCCTGCGGCCCTGGCACCTGGGCGTCAGCGAAGTAGGACGCGAAGCTCACGTGCTGAAGCGCGATGGCGCTCGCGAACATGCTGGCTTCGACGTGCTGCCCCAGGCCCGTGCGTTGCCGGTCCGCGAGGGCGGCCAGGACCGCGATGGTTGCCAGCGACCCCGTGACCAGGTCGACCACCGGCACCGGCACCTTGCACGGTTCCCCGTCGCGCGCGCCGGTGACGCTCATCAGGCCGCTCACGGCCTGGAGCACGCCGTCGACTCCGGGAAGATCCCTGCTGGCGCCGTGCTGGCCATACGCCGAGACCGAGCAGTAGATGAGCCGCGGATTGCCCGCGGACACCGCGGCGTAGTCCAGCCCGAGGCGCGCCATCACGCCCGGGCGGAAGCTCTCCACCAGCACATCCGCCTGCGCGACCAGCGCCTGCGCCGCCTGCAGGTGCTCGGGGTGCTTGAGGTCGAGCACGACGCTGCGCTTGTTGCGATTGAGCGCCATGAAGGCCACCCCCTCGCCCTGCACCCAGGGCGAAAGGGCCCGCGAGAGATCGCCGGCAGGCGCTTCGATCTTCACGACGTCGGCGCCCAGGTCGGCCATGCACAGCGTGCAGGTCGGACCGGCCATCACCTGCGTGAAGTCGATCACTTTCAAACCGCTCAATGCGTTGGCGAGCATGCGATCTTCAGTCTTGTTGGATTGCACATGTCGTGAGTTCGACGCGCTATACCGAGGGGCTGCCGAGGCTGCGCCCGCCGCAGACGTACAGGAGCTGGCCGGTCACGTAGCTGGAGCCGGGTTCCGCGAAGAACCGGACTGCACGGCCGATGTCCTGCGGCTGGCCGATGCGTTCCATCGGCACGGTCTTGTGAAGCCCCTGGCGGACCTCCTCGGTCAGCGTCTCGAACAGCGGCGTCTCCACGATGCCGGGTGCGATGGCATTCACGGTGATGCCCTTGCGCGCATATTCGAGCGCCAGCGAGCGCGTCAGGCTCACCACGGCGCCCTTGGAGGCGGAGTAGGCCGCCTGGCCGCGGTTGCCCAGCCATGCGCGCGAGCCGATGTTGATGATGCGGCCGAACCGGTTCTGCGCCATCTGTGCCAAAACCGCCTTGGAGCAGATGAACTGCGAATGGAGGTTGACCTCGATCACTCGGGTCCAGAACGCGAGATCCATCTTGGAGACCAGCTTGTCGCCGCCGATGCCTGCGTTGTTGACCAGGATGTCGATGCGACCATGAGACGCGAGAAGCCGGGCCACGGTCGCCTCCACCTGTTCCACCGAGCTGACGTCGACCTGGAAGGTCCGCACGTCGAAGCCTTCGTCCGAAAGGGTCTGCTCGGCTGCCTGCAGCGCCGCCTCGTCGAAGTCCCACAGCGTGATGCGGCATCCGGCCTGCGCGAGTTCGCGGGCGATGCCCAGGCCGATGCCCTTGGCGCCACCGGTCACGACGGCAACGAGGCCGTGCAGCGAGGCCGGCGTGGTTGTGCTTGTCTGGTTCATGGTGCTTGCAATCAAAGCGAAAGAATGTTGATGGAGCAGGCGGCGTGGTCCACGCCCCAGATGCCGCCGCCGGTCACCTGCGTGAGGCCGATGCGCGCTCCGCGCACCTGCCGTGCGCCGGCGCGGCCTTGCAACTGCTCGCAGACCTCCACGACCTGCGCGACGCCCGTCGCTCCGGGCGGATGTCCCTTGGCGATCAGTCCGCCGCTGGGGTTGACCGGCACGCGCCCGCCCAGCGTGGTCGCGCCGCTTTGCAGGAGGCTTGCCGCCTCGCCCCGGCTGCAAAGACCGAGGGCCTCGTAGTAGAGCAGCTCGGAAATGGTGAACGCGTCGTGCACCTCCAGCAGGCTCAGATCCTGCGGTCCGATGCCGGCCTGTTCATAGGCCAGCCTGGCGGCACGCGCGGTGATCTCGGCCTCGGTCATGTCGACCGGTGCGGTCTCGAACAGGCCCGACTGCACCACCGATGCCAGGACACGGACCGGCTTTGCAACGCCCTTGGCAGGCTTGGTGCTGAGCACCAGCGCCGCTGCCCCGTCGACCACCGCTGGGCAGCACTGGAGCAGCGTGAGCGGCTCGGCCACCGGACGGGACGCCAGAACCTCCTCGCGGCCCGCCAGCTTGGCGAACTTGGCGATGGGATTCAGGACGCCGTGCTTTCGATTCTTGACGGAGATGTCCGCCAGCGTCTCCAGCGTGAGGCCGTGGTCGTGCATGTATCGCGTGGCGCGCATGGCATACAGGGCGGGCATGATCATTCCGCGCCGGTTGTTCCAGTCCTTCTGGCTGAGCTGCAGCGGGCCGCCGCCGAGGCTGCTCAGGTGGTCCATGCCGAACACCACCACGGTGTCGTACTGGCCGACCTTGAGCGCCTGCAGCGCGAGATTCAACGCAGTGGCGCCGCTGGAGCAGGCGTTGTCCACGTTGTAGACCGCGCCGCCCTCGGCATGCAGCTCGCGCAATGCACGCTGGCCGGGCAGCATGGCTCCGAGCGCGTTGCCGCAGTAGAACGCCTGCACCTGCGAGAGCTGCGTGCCGGCATCGGCCAGGGCATCGAGAATCGCTGCCTGGGCCATGGCCTCTTCGGTCAGTTCGGGAAAGCGGCCGAAGTCCGTGATGCCGACCCCGGTGATCAGTGGTTGGTTCATCTCGCATCACTCCTGGAAGGCATAGTCGGGCGTGCCGTCCGGCAACGCGAAGGGCACCACCCTCAGGCGGCTGCCGATGGCGGGCGCCTCGGTGCCGAACAGCAGCCGCCCGAACGCACGAACGCCAGGCGCGAAGTCGACCATGGCCAGGCCGTAGGGCTGCTTCTCCTTGCCGGGGTGGACGATCGTGAAGCTGTAGAGGGAGCCGGTCGGACCGAGCTCGATCTCCTCGACCTTCTGGTCGTCGTGAACGAATTCGATCGGCGGGAACTGGGGTGGCTGGCTGGCCACGCGTGTGGCGACAAGCACCATGCCGCCGGGGGTGTCACGGAAGGGGGATTCCGTTCGCTTGATGATCTTCAAAAGGTGTCTCCTGTTCGTGTGGAGCGGGCCACAGCGACAGGAAGTATCGAGACGCACCTCCTCGTGGTCATTGGATTTCTGCTCGGCATTCTTTAGCTGCGCTAAAGCATGCGAAGCATGCAGCCAGGCTAAAGAGAGGCCAGCCAAACTGAAAGGACGGCGGCCCGGGTGCAACCGCATACTGGGCCGATGAAAGAACAAATCAACGTACCGGTCACCTTGATGCGCGGTGGCACGAGCAAGGCCGTTTTCCTCTCGCAGCAGGACGTGCCCGCCGATGCCGAGGCGCGCCTTCGATTCCTGCTGGCCCTGTTCGGCAGCCCGGATGTGCGGCAGATCGATGGGCTCGGCGGCGCAGACATCCTGACGAGCAAGTGCGCCATCATCGGGCCGCCGTCGCGCCCGGATGCGGACATCGACTACACCTTCGTGCAGATCGGCATCGACCAGCCCACGGCCAGCTTCGAGATCGTCTGCGGCAACATTTCGTCGGCCACGGGGGTGTATGCGTTGCAGGAGAAGCTGGTTCCGGTGCAGGAACCCGTCACCACCGTTCGGGTGCACAACACGAACACCGGAAAGATCCTCCGGATGGCCGTGCAATGCGCCGACGGCGAGCCACGCGTGGAGGGCGACAGCGAAGTGGACGGCGTGCCGGGCACCGGTGCTGAGGTGGCACTGGATTACTCCGACACCAGCGGCTCCACGACCGGCAAGCTGCTGCCCACGGGGCAGGCGCGCGATTGGGTCCACGTGTCGAAGCTCGGCCGCGAAATACCGGTGTCGGTGGTCGATGTCGGCACGGCGTGCGTGTTCATCCGCGCGGCGGACCTGGGCATCACCGGCACGCAACTGCCGGGCCAGCTCGGCCCCGAGATCTACGAGATGGCCGAGGAGGTGAGGCGCTGGGCCGTCGAACGCTGCAGTCTTCCGTCGTCGGGCATCCTGACGCCGTACCAGATCCTGATCAGCGAAGCGCAGGACTACCGGACCATTGCCGGCGACCGCGTCGTGCAGTCATCGGAAATCGACTTCGTCGCGCGCATGGTGCTCAACGGTGGCGCCATGCACAAGGCATTCCCCGGTGGCGGCTCGGTCTGCCTCTCGGTCGCGGCGCAGATCGCGGGAACCATTCCAGCCGAAGCGCGGGGCACGCATGCCGGTCCGGCGCGCATCCGCATCGGCCATCCGAGCGGGGTGCTCAAGATCTTCGCGAATGTCGAGCATGCGGGCGAAAACGAATGGACGGTGCGCGAAGTGCACTTCACGCGCACGGCGCGGCGCCTGTTCGACGGAACGGCCTATGTGCGGCGAGCGCGTCTCGAGCTGCCCGCAGAAGAAGGCACGTCCGTGCGTGCGGGTACCGCGGTGAGGTCGCCATGAGTGCCCAGGATCTTTTCTCGCTGCAGGGCCGCACGGCGCTCATCACCGGTGGCTCGCGAGGCATCGGCCGCATGATCGCCGAGGGGTTCCTGGCGCACGGCGCACGCGTCTACATCAGCGCGCGCAAGGCCGAGGCCTGCGACCTGGCCGCGCGGGAACTCGCGGGCACGGGCCACTGCGTATCGCTGCCGCACGACGTGTCCACGGTCGCGGGCTGCCAGGCGATGGCCGACGCCTACGCCCGCCATGAGTCGACGCTGGACATCCTGGTCAACAACGCCGGGGCTGCATGGGGAGAAGACTTCGACGCTTTTCCGGAGAGCGGCTGGGACAAGGTGGTCGACCTGAACCTGAAGACGCCTTTCTTCCTGACGAAGGCACTTGCCGGACCGCTGCGCGCGGCGGCCAGGGCACGCGTGGGGAAGATCATCAACATCGCTTCCACCGACGGCATCGGGCTCAACCCACAGGAGAACTACTCCTACGTTGCGAGCAAGGCCGGACTGGTTCACCTGACGCGGCGCATGGCGATGCGGCTGGCGCAGGACAACATCGCGGTCAGCGCCATTGCGCCGGGCGCATTTCCCTCCGAGATGAACCGCAATGCCCGCGACCATGGGCAGGCGCTGTCGGGGCACATTCCCGCCCGGCGCATCGGCACGCCGCAGGACATCGCAGGTGCGGCCATATTCCTGGCCTCGCGCGCGGGAGACTACGTGATGGGTGCCACCCTGGTGGTGGACGGCGGCGTGACCCACGCGCGCCCCTACCGGTAAAGGCTTGAAGCGGACGCCCCTCATCCTCCGGCCATCAGCCGGTCATTGATGTACGTGGCGGGAGGCTTGCCGAACGCCTTCTTGAACATCGTGATGAAGGCCGAGGGCGACTCATAGCCGAGGTCGTAGGCGACCTGCTGCACGGTCGCTCCTCCGGACAGTTCCCGAAGCGCGACCATCATGTGCAGTTGGCGTCGCCAGCGTCCGAAGCTCAGGCCGGTCGAGGCCGTGCACAGCCGGTTCAGCGTCCGCTCGCTCATGCCCAGCTGGTGGGCCCAGTCCTTCTGCGTACGGCGGTCGGACGGGTCCCGCATCATGGCGCGCGACACCTTTCGCAGCCGCGCATCCTCGGGCATGGGCAGGGAAATCTCCTCCTTCGGCATGGCGCAGAGCTGGTCCAGCAGCACATGGGCGAGCCGATCGGTCGACCCGCCGGGCTCGTAGGAGGGTGGTTGTTCCGCCAGGTACTGGATCATCTCGCCGAGCATCGGGCTGATGCGCAAGGTGCAGCAGCTGGCGGGCAGGGGCGCGGCATCGCGCGCAACGAACAGGTAGAAGATCACGGCGTTCGCCGTGCTGTGGTTGCTGTGCGGCGTGCCGCCCGGAATCCACACGCCCGCTTGGGGCGGAACCATCCACATCGCACCGGGCACGTCGCAGGAGACCGCCCCGCGCAGGGCCATCACCAACTGGCCCGATCGATGCACGTGAATCGGGACCTCGCGCTCGCGCTCCTCGACATCCACGCGATGTGCCATGACGGGCACCGACGGCTCGTAGTCCAGGTCGAGGCTGGCGCGAGACGTCGCACGGACGGAACGGTTCATCCGGGATGACCGAAAAGAGAAATCATTTGTCCAAGTTTACGATTCTTGCCTTGCATGCAGATGCCTAGCATCGATGCATGCAAATGATTCGCAACAAGTTTGAGGCCAGATCGACGCCTTCGAGCCCGATCTCCAGGGGCGCCGCATGATCGCGCGGCCTCGTTTCTCCAGGCAGGAGTGGCTCTTTTCGCTCAAGAGCTTTTTCGCGGCCATGCTCGCGCTGTACCTGTCCAGCCGTTTCGGGCTGCCCCGGCCCTTCTGGTCCATGATGACCGCGTACATCGTGGCCCATCCCCTGGCGGGCCATGTGCGCTCGAAGTCGCTCTACCGCCTGTGCGGCACCGTGCTGGGATGCGCGGCCACCGTGGTGCTGATCCCGTCGCTGTCGGGGTCGCCCGTGCTTCTGTCGCTCGCGCTGGCGCTGTGGGTGGGCTCGTGCCTCTACCTGTCGCTGATGGACCGAAGCGCGCGCTCCTATGCCTTCATGCTCGGAGGCTACTCGGCGGCACTGATCGGCTTTCCGCTGGTGGACGCGCCCGCGGCGATGTTCGACACCGCCGTCGCCCGAACCGAGGAGATCGCGCTGGGCATCGTCTGCGCGAGCCTCGTGCACAGCATCGTCCTGCCCGCCAGCCTCGCGCCTTCACTCCTCGGACTGATCGACCGCACATTGGGCGATGTACGCCGATGGGCCGGCGACCTGATGAGCCCTGGTGCCGACGATGAGACAGGCAACCGGCTGGCACAGGACAGGCGGCGCATCGCCACCGACATCACCCAGTTGCGCCTGCTGGCCACCCACGTGCCCTTCGATACCGGCGGCCTGCGTTGGACCCGACATGCCGTGGGCGACCTGCACGACGGCCTTGCGGCACTGACGCCTTCGCTTTCGGCCCTGGAGGACCGGCTCGCAGCCTTGCGCGATGCAACAGGCGGCGTGCCCGACCCGGTCGCCCGAGTCATGGCACAAGGCTGCGCCTGCCTCGATGCCGATGCGCCGCCCGGCGCCTTGGACGGCGTTCGCGCCGCTGCCCGGGCGGAGGGCGCGGACCGGCGGAACTCGTCCTGGGTGCGTGCGCTGAATATCGACGTCGCCGCCCATGTCGACGAGCTGGTCGCCGGATGGCGCTGGTGCAACGCGCTTCGCGTCGACATCGCCGCCGGGCTGGCCGGCCACGCGCCGCCTCCGAAGCGAGGAGAGGCTTCGCGACCCGTCCTGCACGTGGACAGGGGCCTGGCGCTGCGCTCCGCATTCACGGTCGTGCTTTCCACCTGCATCGCATGCGCGGCGTGGATATTCAGCGGTTGGCGGGCGGGCTCGTCGATGGCCATGGCGGCGGCGGTCTTCTGCAGTTTCTTCGCCACCATGGACGATCCCGTGCCGGGCATGCACAAGTTCCTGGTCGCTTTGCTGTGGTCGATGCCGGTGTCTGCCTTTTACATCCTCGGCGTCATGCCGCTGGCGCACGACTTCGGCATGCTGGTGCTGTGTATCGCGCCCTTGTTCCTGGTCGTGGGCGGCTACCTCGCTCGTCCGGCAAGCAGCCTCACGGCACTGGGCATGTTTTTCGGCGTGGCCGGCACGCTGGCCCTGCACGACATTGCCAGCGCCGACTGGGTCAGCTTTCTCGAGGGCAATCTGGCCCTCTTCGCCGGTGCCCTGATTGCCGCGCGCGCCACCGCCATCGTGCGCAGCGTGAGCAGCGAATGGAGCGTGCAGCGCATCCACCGGGCCACCTGGCGCGATCTTTCCGAGATGGCAGCACGCCCGAAGCGCGCGCTGGCGCGCGACGCGTTCACAGGCCGCATGCTGGACCGCATCGCGCTGCTGGTCCCGCGCACCGCTGGCGGCCCCGCAGACCAGGCTGGCGAGGCGGCGCAGCTCGCCATGCGTGAAATTCGTATGGGCGCCAGCATTGGCGCTCTTCAGCAGCATCGCCACCTGCTGCCCGAAATGCCTGTGCGCGAGCTGCTGGCCGCGCTCGAACGAGCCTTCCTCGCCCGAGCCACGGAATCGCCGCCGCGGCTCGACGCGCTGTTGCCGCAGATCGACCGGCTGCTGGCCCTTTGCCTCGCAAGCACCGCGTGCGAGCCCGCTGTCTCGGCCCTCGTGGGGTTGCGCAGGGATCTCTTTCCTTCTGCGCCTTCGGACCTGCAACCATGATCGAAACAAGCTTCTTCGGCCTCTACGTTCCCGGCCTGCTCCTGCTCGCAGGAGGCGCGATGGCTTGCGCCAGGTGGATTCGCCGCTTGCTGTCGCTGCTCGGTGTCTACCGGTGGGTGTGGCATCCACCGCTCTTCGATCTGGGGCTGTATCTCCTGTCGCTCTATGCGTTGGTCCGGCTGACCGGCGCCATCTCCTCCTGAACTGACCCGTTGTCCCGCTGCTCGACCATGAATACCAAATCCGTCCGTCTTCCCGCCTGGCTGCCGCGCCCGGTACCCTCCCTCTTTCGCATGCTGCTGACCGCGCTGATCGCTGCGGCCGCCTGCTGGGCAGCTCTGCAACTCTGGGACCACTATGAACTGGCACCCTGGACACGCAACGGCCGGGTGCGGGCCGACGTCGTCCAGGTGGCGCCTGATGTTTCCGGCATGGTGGCCGCCGTGGCGGTGCGCGACAACCAGCCGGTCGGGGCGGGCGAGTTGCTCTTCTCGATCGACGCAGCCCGCTTCACGCTGGCGCTGCAGCAGGCCGAGGCTGCAGTCGCCGCCCAGCGGATCGTCATCGGCAATCAACAGGTCGCGCTGGCCCAGGCGCAGCGCGAGCGCCGCCGCAACGACGAACTGGAGGGGCTTGTCGCGCAGGAGGTGCGCGAGCAGTCGCGCCTGCGCGTCGAGCAGGCCAGAGGTGCGCTGCTGGCTGCCGAAACGGCCCTGCGCCAGGCGCAGGTGGCGCTCGAGGTGGCGCGCCTGAACCTGCAGCGCTCAGGAGTGCGCGCGCCCGCGGCGGGACGTGTCACCAATCTCGATCTGCGCCAGGGCGCCTATGCGACGGCAGGCCACCCCGCATTGGCGCTCGTGGCTGACGATTCGATCTACGTCGAGGGTTACTTCGAGGAAAACAAGCTGGCGCGCATCCGGTTGGGCGACCGGGTGCGTGTGACCCCCATGGACGCGCCCGCCCTTGAAGGCGAGGTAGAGAGCATCTCTGCAGGCATCGGCGACCGCGACCGCAGCACCGGTGCCAACCTGCTGCCCAGCGTGAATCCGACGTTCAACTGGGTCAGGCTCGCGCAGCGCGTTCCGGTGCGGGTAAAGCTCGACCCGCTGCCGGCCAATGTTCGCCTGGTCGTCGGGCAGACCGTCTCCGTCGAGGTGATGGAGGACCGGGCAGCTTCTGCCGCCGCCGCGGCTCGCGTTCAGGAGCCGCGCTCATGAAGCCGCCTCGCGTCCTCGCTCTCGCAACCGCTGCCGTATGTGCGCTGCTGGCTGGCTGTGCCCATGGTCCCGTCGGCCCCGACTACGTCGCTCCGGCCGCGCTCACCGCAGCGCAGTCTGCTTCGGCCGGGCCGTTCCTCTCCGGCGGCGCGGCCGCATCGGACGCAACGATGCCTGTGCACTGGTGGCGCCTTTTCGACGACCCGCAGCTCGACGGCCTGATCGCCCAGGCCCTGGCGCATAACACCGATCTGCGGCAAGCCCT
Source organism: Variovorax gossypii (assembly GCF_003965815.1). Lineage (GTDB taxonomy): Bacteria > Pseudomonadota > Gammaproteobacteria > Burkholderiales > Burkholderiaceae_C > Variovorax > Variovorax gossypii. The sequence continues at coordinate 30,585 of NZ_RXOE01000012.1, forward strand.
GGCCACCTTCGAGCGTGCCGTGGCCCTCGAGGCCGAGGCGCACGGGAGCGAACAGCCATCGGTCACTCTCCAGGGCGGCCCGAGCTTCGGCCACGTCTCGGGCTTGTCGGTGCTGCAACCCGACCATGTGCCACCGAGCCGGCACAACTACAGCATGGGCATGGCCGTGTCCTATCAATTGGATCTCTTTGGCCAGTTGCGCCGCGCCGTCGAAGCCGCCGAAGCGGATGCCGGCGCTGCAGGCGCCGCGGTGGACCTGGTGCGCGTGAGCGTTGCCGGCGGGACGGCGCAGACGTATGCCGCGGTGTGTTCCAGCGGTCTGCAGTTGCGCGTGGCGCGGGCGTCGGTGCGCTTGCAGGAAGAGGCGCTCGGCCTTGCTCAGCGGCTGCAGCGCGCGGGCAAGGCGAGCACCATGGATACCGCGCGTGCGCGCGCGCAGCTCGAAATCCTGCGCGCCGCCATCCCCCCGCTGCAAGCCCGGCGCCAACAGGCGTTGTACCGGCTCGCCACGCTCACGGGCGCGCCGCCGCGCGACTTTCCGGAAGCCATCAGCCATTGCGAGCAGCCTCCACGCGTGGCCGGACTGCTGCCCGTGGGCGACGGCGCTGCGCTGCTCGCCCGGCGCCCCGACGTGCGGCAGGCCGAGCGAAGCCTGGCCTCCGCGACGGCGCGAATCGGTGTCGCGACGGGCGATCTCTATCCCAAGGTGACGCTGGGCCTCTCATCGGCGTCCGCCGGCTTTGTCGAACGGTTCGCCAACCGAGAGACTTTCAGCTACAGCGTGGGGCCGCTGATCAGCTGGTCCTTTCCCAACACGGGTGTCGCGCGAGCGCGCATCACCCAGGCTGAAGCAACCGCTCGCGGCGCGCTCGCGCGATTCGAAGGCATCGTGCTGAATGCGCTGCGAGAAGCCGAAGCCGCGTTGGATGCCTATGCCCGGGAGCTCGACCGCCATGCGGCGCTCGCTGCCGCACGCGACCAGAGCCTGACCGTGGCCGATCAGGCGCGGGCGCTGCTGATCAGCGGAAAGGTTGGCCAGTTCGATGCGCTGGACGCCCAACGCACCCTGGCCTCGCACGAAGCCGCGCTGGCTGAGTCCGACGCCCGGTTGGCGGAGTACCAAGTCGGGGTATTCATGGCCCTGGGGGGCGGATGGGAGAGCGGTTCCACTGCGTCGCCCCCGTGAGGGCGAAGGGCAGTCATCTGCAATGGGCCACTTCGCGAGTGACAGGATGAAAGATGGACGGATTCGAGCTCCTCAGGACCTTTGCAGAAGTCGCCTTCCAGGGCAGTTTCTCGCGCGCAGCGGGCAGGCTCGGCATCTCGAAGGCCAGCGTGAGCAAGCACGTCGCGGCGCTGGAGGCTCGCTTCAACGTGCGGTTGCTCAACCGTTCGACGCGTTCGGTCTCCCTCACGGACGCAGGCCGCTTGCTGCAGGCGCGATGTGCGCCGCTGATGGAGATGATCGAGCAGACCACGAGCGAACTGCAGGCACGGGGCTCGCACCCGAGCGGCCGCTTGCTGATCACGGCGCCGCACGGGATGGTTCAGACCGCGTTTCCGCGTCTGCTGGGGGACTTCCTCACAAGCCATCCCGACGTGCTGGTGGACCTGAAGCTGAGCAACCGCGTGATCGACCTGGTCGAAGAGGGGGTGGACATGGCCTTGCGGTTCGGGCGGATCGGCGACGAGAACCTGATCGTACGGCGCCTGCGCCGGATGGGACTGACCCTTTGCGCCACACCGCGCTACTGGGCGCGGCGCGGCATTCCGGTACATCCCGATGACATGCGAAAGCACGATGTCCTCGCCTACTCGGTCGTGCCCGGGCCGCCACAGATTGCGTTTGAGGTGGACGGTCGGCCCTATAACGTCCCCGTTCGGGGACGCATGGACGCCAACGATGCGAGTGCGTTGATCGGCGCAGCGCTGGCGGACATTGGTGCGGTATGTGTTCCCGAGCTGCTCGCGCAACCATACGTGGAAGGCGCCCATCTGGTGCCGGTTCTTCAGGACTTCATGCCCGGCGACATCTGGCTCTATGCAGCCTACGCACAGCGCCGCCAGAACAGCGCCGCGCTGCGCGCACTGCTCGCGATGCTGGAAGTTCGTATGCGGGACAGCGTGCCTTCCCTTGCGGTCTTGACAGGTGCTGCACCTGCACCTCCTGCATGAGGTAAGGCGCCAAAGTGATAGTCATGCACGCCTCGTGCAGACAGGAGGTACTTCTGAAGCTTGTAGTCCTGACCCTCGACCGACTCTTCAATCAGCTCAATGCGGTTGATCTCGGCGACGTCGTCATGCGACGAGCTTGCCCCCAGGTGGCCTCGCCGATTCGCTTCACCAGTGCCACGCTCGCATCCGAGTACGAGCTCGGCAGACGCAATTCGCCCAGGAGCCTCGCATTCTTGATCTGCAAGAGAAAAGTCTCGAGGCGGGCGATGTTTCCCGCATGCAATACGGCAAGACCAAGTCCTGCAGGAGGTGAAGGTATTCGTGGATGAACGTCGATTCGTTCTGAGCCAGCAGATCTTCAGGCGCCTGGTCGGCATCGATGCGGATGATAAAAAATGCTGGCTCGTAGGCGCCGCCGGTGTTCTTTAGAAACATGGATGCAGTTCCCTCCTACTTGGGCCAGCGCATCGCTGTGTGCCTGCTCGATGTAGCCTAAAAGTATGTCGCGATATTGCGATTGTCAGTCAGTTCCTACTCAGGTATCTTGATGTTTCAAAAGAACACTCGAGGGATCCCAAATGGGAGTGCTGGAGGCGGCTGTACAGCCGCAGGGGGAGGAAGGGGCGCGGCCGCAAGAAGCACCTGATGCAGGGGGTGCTGCAAACCCGTCTCTCGTCGCGCTGTGCACCCTCGCCCGCTTCCATCAGATCGCAGCCGATGCCTCGCTGCTGTCGCACCAGTTGGGCCTCGTATCGTCTGAGAGCGTCGACACCGCCACGCTGCTGCGCGCAGCCAAGCACCTGGGGCTGAAGGCCAAGTCCTCGCGCACCACCCTTGACCGTCTGTCGCTGACGCCGCTGCCAGCCCTGGCAGTCTTGCGCGATGAATCCGGCCAGGAACGCTTCGTCATCCTCGCCCAGTGCGACGCCCAGCGTGTTCTCCTGCAAGACCCTTCCTCCTCAAACGGCCGCCCGGTCATCGAACCCCTGGAAGTCTTCGCCTCGCACTGGACAGGTGAACTCATCCTCATCACCAGCCGCGCAAGCCTCGCAGGCGAACTCGCCAGGTTCGACTTCTCCTGGTTCATCCCCAGCCTCGTCAAGCACAGGAAGCTGCTGGGCGAAGTGCTCTTCATCTCCTTCATCCTGCAACTCTTCGCGCTGGTCAGTCCTCTCTTCTTCCAGGTCGTCATGGACAAGGTGCTCGTGCACCGCGGGCTCACCACGCTGGATGTGCTCGTCATCGGCTTGCTGGTCGTCGTCGTCTTCGAATCGCTGCTCAATGGCCTGCGCAGCTACGTCTTCAGCCACACCACGAACCGCATCGACGTCGAGCTCGGCGCACGCCTGTTCCGCCACCTCGTGCAACTACCCCTGGCCTACTTCCAGGCCCGGCGCGTCGGCGATTCCGTCGCCCGCGTGCGCGAACTCGAGAACATCCGCAGCTTCCTGACCGGCAACGCCTTGACGGTGCTGCTGGACGTCGTCTTCTCCATCGTCTTCGTGGCCGTCATGCTGTTCTACAGCGTGCCCCTCACCTTGATCGTGCTGGCGAGCATGCCGCTGTACTTCGGGCTGAGCCTGGCCGTGGTGCCCGTCCTACGCCGGCGCCTGGACGAGAAGTTCGCGCGCGGCGCGGAGAACCAGGCGATGCTGGTGGAGACCGTCAGCGCCGTGCAGACCGTCAAGGCCACCGCGCTCGAGCCCGCCTTCGCCCGGCGCTGGGACAACCAGCTCGCAGCCTACGTCTCGGCCAGCTTCCGGACCCAGAACCTCGCGAGCTGGGCGCACGAAGGCGTCAACCTCATCGGCAAGCTCGTCAACGCTGCCACGCTCTGGTACGGCGCGCACCTTGTGATGAACAACGACCTGACCGTCGGCCAGTTCGTCGCCTTCAACATGTTCGCCCAGCGCGTGTCGCAGCCCATCATGCGCATGGCCCAGCTGTGGACCGACTTCCAGCAGACCGGCATCTCCATGGCCCGGCTCGGGGACATCCTCAATACCCGCACCGAGGTGCCACCGAGCACTGCCGCCCAGCTCCCGGCCCTCAAGGGCCGCGTGACGCTGGACAACCTCACTTTCCGCTATCGCCCCGAGGCAGCACCTGTGCTCAATGGCGTCAGCCTCGACGTGCGCCCCGGCGAGGTCATCGGCATCGTCGGGCGCTCGGGTTCCGGCAAGAGCACGCTGACCAAGCTCGTCCAGCGCCTGTACACCCCCGAGCAAGGGCGCTTGCTGGTCGATGGCATCGACATCAGCCTGATCGATGCGGCGCAGCTCAGAAGACAGGTGGGCGTGGTGCTGCAGGAGAACACCCTTTTCAACCGCAGCGTGCGCGAGAACATCGCTATCGTCGATCCGGCGGCGCCGCTGGATGCGGTGATCCAGGCGGCACAGCTGGCCGGGGCTCATGAGTTCATCAGCGAGCTGCCCGAGGGCTACGACACCATGGTCGGCGAGCAGGGTGCGAGCCTCTCGGGCGGGCAGCGCCAGCGCATCGCCATTGCCCGGGCTCTGTTCACCCATCCGCGCATCCTGATCTTCGACGAGGCGACCAGCGCGCTGGACTACGAGAGCGAGGCCATCGTGCAGCGCAACATGGCGCACATCTGCAAGGGGCGAACGGTCTTCATCATCGCCCACCGCCTGAGCGCGGTGCGGCATGCGAACCGCATCATAGTGATGGACAAGGGCAGGATTGTCGAAGGCGGTACGCACGAGAGCCTGCTAGCCCGGCCCAAGGGCATCTATGCGCACCTGTGGAACATGCAGGGCGGTGGGCATCCGACGGAGACAGAAGGCAGCAACAGCGCCAAGGGTGCGGGAGCTCCTGCATGACGCCTGAAGTATCTACAACGGCTCCTGCAGCCAATGCACCCAGCGTTCGCCATCCAGCGTTTGAACTGCTGGGGCGCTACGGTGCGGTCTTCAAGGCGGCCTGGAAGCATCGCCACGAGCTGGCCGGCCCGAAGCGGCTGACTGATGAGGCCGCCTTCCTGCCCGCAGCACTCAGCCTGCAGGACACCCCCGTGCACCCCGCGCCCAGGCGACTGGCCTACGCGCTGATCGTGCTGTTCCTCATCGCGCTGGCCTGGTCCATCTTCGGGCAAGTGGACATCGTGGCGGTGGCGCCCGGCAAGATCATCGTGAGCGAGCGCACCAAGATCATCCAGCCGCTGGAGGTGAGCGTGGTCAAGCGGGTGCTGGTGAGGGATGGAGACCATGTGGAGGCAGGCCAGTCTTTGGTCGAGCTTGACCCCACCATGGCCACGGCCGACAGGACGAACGTCAATGAGCTGCTGAAGGCGGCGCAGTCCGAAGTCATGCGCACCCGGGCGCTCTTGAAGGCCCTGACTGCTACTCCCAACGCCGCCGAGGCACCTGCGCCGGATCTGGGCAAGGCCACTCCGGCAGGCTGGACCGACGAAGACCTCAGTTCAGCCCGCGCGGAGCTCAATGACGAATGGAGCGACATCACGGCAAAGCTGGCCAAGGCGGCGGCGGAGATCAACCGGCGTCAGGCCGAGATCGCGACCGCGCGCGAGGTGGTCACCAAGCTGGAGACGACGCTTCCCATCGCAAGACAAAGAGAAGCCGACTTCCGCCAGCTGGCCGACCAGGGCTTCATGTCGAGCCACGCGAACCAGGACCGCACGCGCGAGCGCATCGAGATGGAGCGGGACCTTGCAACGCAACGAGCCAGACTGGCTGAAGCCAACGCCACGCTGAGAGAGAGCGAGAACACAAGGGCCGCCTACATCGCGGAGACGAAGCACAGCCTGAGGACGCGGGAGGCCGCAGCCGAACTCAAGCGCCAGCAAGGCACGCAGGACCTGGCCAAGGCCGGTCAGCGAGAGCGGCTCACCACGTTGAAGGCCCCAGTGGCGGGCACCGTACAGCAGCTCGCCGCGCACACCGAAGGCGGCGTGGTCACGGAAGCGCAGCCGCTGATGGTGATCGTGCCCGACGGGGCGCAGGTGACGGCCGAGGTGACGCTGGAGAACAAGGACATCGGCTTCGTGAGTCCGACGCAGGAAGCGGCGATCAAGCTGGAGACGTTCCCGTACACGCGCTACGGGACGGTGAACGCGACCGTGAAGACGGTGACGGCCGATGCCGTGAATGACGAGAAGCGCGGGGCGATCTTCCCTGTGACGCTCAGCCTGAACTCCACAACCATCGACGTGGACGGCAGGCCGATCAAGCTCAGCCCGGGGATGAACCTGACGGCGGAGATCAAGACGGGCAAGCGGCGAATCATCGAGTTCCTGCTCAGTCCGGTTCAGCGAGCGACGAGTGAAAGTTTGAGAGAAAGGTAGACATCCATGAACTTCAAAGATACCTGTCCCAACAGATCGCATGGATGGGATTGGGAGCACCTCGACTCGCGAGAGGGAAAGACAAACCGCCGTGCAGCGATGTGCTTTCTGGGGCTCGGTCTATGGGGAAGCCTATCGGTAGGGAACGCGACAGTTCCACCTCCTCCGCCGGCGCTGACCTTGGAAGACTACGTTGAGGCATCCGAGGTCATCCTGATCGGCGAGATCAGGACCGTCAAGTTCAGAGGGCTCAGTTTGACCGTTCTACCCGAGGAGTATGGCCGCGATTTCGATGGTGACAATCAAATGGGAAATCGCGCTATCGATGTCATCGTGAACGTCGTTCGAGTTCTGAAAGATCGGCCTGAGAGGAAGTTGCAGAGAAAGGAGTCCATCCGTATCTCCGCTGCAATCCCGCGAGAGGACCATCTCAAATATCGAGGGAGAAAGATGATATTTCTCACAGATGGAGGCGTACTCGTAGACGCAGACAAACGCACATACCGACTCTATCAATCAAAGACGCATGCACTGTCGTTGGTAGAGGAGCCTCTTGTTCTGAGAGCGATTGCAAATCGCAAGAAGTAACTTATCAACCATTGAGGACAGCGAAATGGCAGATTCAGTTGGTGCAGCAGTTATCGATGCAAAGTGGCAACCGTATGGCACCGGAAGGACTATTACCTACTCCTTCATGGCTGCGGTGCCCACCGGATATTCGGCTGACGATACCGCGAAGTATCTGAATGGATTCACGGCGTTTTCAACGGCTCAGCAGCAGGCAGTTCGAAAGATCTTCGACATCATCGAGACCATCACGAACGTCAAGTTCGTGCTGGCAACTGCAGGAGCTACCTCCGACATCCGGTTCGGAAACACCACGCTGCCATCGTATGGCGCAATCAACTACCGAGTCGCACCTTACGCCGATAAACCGAGAATCAACGATGTGTTGATGTCGAATACTCCAGTGACCGGCACGACGGGAACCGAGCTGGGGAGCTATTCTTTCTATGCTCTCGTCCACGAAATATTGCATGCCCTGGGTCTGAAGCATCCATTCGGGACTCAGGACTACCCAGACGCAATAACGGACTCCTCGATCACGCGCAGCGGTAGCGTGATGTCTTATGAAAGTGCTCCACTGTCGAGTTCATCGGAGCCGATCACACCCTTGGCCTACGACATTGCTGCGCTCAGGGCAATTTTTGGAGGGCCAAACACAGCTTCTGAATCGGGAGACTCGGTCTACAAGTTCAATCCATTGGCCGCGGAAGGACTGGCGGGCCTGCAGCTCAAGGAAATATTTCAAGGGCAGAGACGCGATATCTGGGATTCGGGAGGCACCGATACGCTGGATGCATCCGCCTACACCGACCCGAGCTCACGTGTGGTGCTCCGTCTGCAGGCTGGTTCCTTGAGCTCTGTGGGCGGACTGACAGACAACGTCGGCATTGCTTTCGACACAAAAATAGAGAATGCCATTGGGGGTAGCGGAAACGACGAGATCATCGGAAACGAGTTGGATAACGTCCTAAAAGGCGGGCGCGGCGGAGACTTGCTCGTTGGCCTTGCTGGCAACGACACCTTGGAGGGCGGAGCGGACAACGACATGCTGTTCGGCGGCGAGGGAGTCGATACCTACGTTTTCGAAGGGATCTTTGGCAAGGACGCCATCATCGACAGTGATGGAAGGGGGATCATCAAGATCAATGGGACTGCGATCAGCGCCAGCGGCGAGATGATCGGACAAGGAAGTGGCTGGCGAAATGTATGGTTTGCAAAGATCGGTGGCGAGGATTACAGCTACACGCTATATGAAAGCAGCGAGTCCACGACCGGATACTCGCTGCTGATCAAGAAGGCACGCGACACCAGTAACACTGCGACAGTACGGATCGACAACTTCGACTTTGCCGCAGCTCAAAATGAGGGCTACCTTGGAATAAAGCTTGGCAGCAATACACGCGTAGCCATCCGTGAGGGCAGTGGCGCCAATCCATTTGAAGACCGAGACTTCAATGTCGCATCTCTTACGGGACTGACAAACGTCGGGGAGGGGGCAGGGCGAAGCTTCACGATCTACCTTGATCTTCCTGCCAAGGCGGGTGAAGTGATCAGACTATCGCTATCTGACTTGACGGACAAATTTCAAGTCGTGCTCGGCGATGACATCGTACCTGCGGATGGCGCAGAGATCATTCTTGCTGAGGGGCAGACCCAAATTCGAGTAGCTCTGATTCAGGTGGGTGACGTCGAAGACGATGGGACTGCCAAGCTGAGTGCTACCTATATCCGCCAAACTGGGTCGACGGAATCCAACGAATGGGACATCAGCCTGCAGGATTCCGATGAGGCGGTGCAGACCTACAACGGCGACCAGCGCGCGCTCATCAACGGCATCGAAACCAATTTCGACGTCCATGTGGGTGATCCAAGATTCAATACTTACGACTGGAGCGGAACGCACTGGGCATCCGACGGCACCCTTGTCGGCGGTGTCGAGGAGGAGGACTTCAATGATGTTATCTATGGCGGCGGTGGCAAAGAGAGGATCAATGGCCTTGGTGGCAATGACGCCTTGTCGGGTGGCGGTGGTGACGACGAGATCGATGGCGGAGCAGGCGATGACCTGATCGCAGGTGGTTCCGGAAGCGACATCCTTCGTGGCGGTGAAGGAAAGGATGTCATCCTGAGTGCAACCGGCCTCAGTGTGAGCGCGCGACAGCCGGATGACTCCTGGGCGCCGCCGGCCGGCACCACCGCGTGGATCCAAGGCAGCAACTGGGGCGTCTACCAGGTAGGAAGTGGTGGCCGCACCATCGAGGGTGGGGGATCGACCTCCATGGATACGGCCGGCGACGTTGTCGATGGTGGTGCTGGTGACGATCTCGTCATCGCTGGCCGTGGGAATGACCGCATTGAGGGGGGCACGGGCGACGACGTTCTCTGGGGCCATGGTGGCAATGACGTCCTCTTGGGAGGGGACGGCAATGACGGTCTCGAGGGCGATGGAATCAAGGATGCGGGTTACTACCAGACCCTTGCTGAAGCGGAGCACGGCGATGACTTTCTCGACGGCGGTGCCGGTGATGACAACCTCAACGGCGGCGGCGCAAATGACGTCCTGTATGGTGGGATCGGTGCGGATCTGCTCTGGGGCGACTCTCGTGATGAAGATGAGTTGGGTGGGCAGTACCACGGGGCCGACTACCTAGATGGCGAAGACGGCGACGATCAATTGGTCGGAGGTGGCAATGACGACACGCTGTACGGCGGCAGCGGTAACGACAACCTCTGGGGTGATCACGACTCCGATCAAAAGCTGGCTGGGGAGTTTCATGGCGACGACTACCTCGATGGCGAAGATGGCGAGGACCAACTGATCGGTGGTGGAGGCAACGACACCCTCTTGGGTGGTCTTGGTGCCGACGTCATGTTGGGCGACGACGACGAGGCTCAGCTCGGTGGCGCATTCCACGGCGCGGACTATCTCGATGGCGGTGATGGTGCAGATCAACTGACCGGAGGTGGCTCGAACGATACGCTGATTGGAGGGGCTGGTGACGATTCCCTCTTGGGAGACTCCTTCAATGAGGCCGATCTCTCGTCAGACTTCCATGGCGAGGACTATCTCGATGGAGGCGCTGGGGACGATCAATTGGTTGGAGGCGGAAAGGACGATGTCCTGTTTGGTGGTGCGGGCCAAGACCGGATGTGGGGCGACAACGACAGCAGTGAAAAGCTGGCTGGCTCGGCACACGGCAATGACTACCTCGACGGTGGAGGGGACGACGATTCGCTTTATGGTGGCGGCAAAGACGACATGCTCATCGGTGGCGACGGCGCGGATATCCTCGTCGGGGACTTGGTCGAAGCGCAACTGAGCGGAGAGTTCCATGGGAACGACACGCTCGACGGCGGAGACGGCAATGATCGGCTGTTCGGCCTAGGCAAGGACGATATCCTGACCGGCGGCGCTGGCGACGACGTACTCCTTGGCGATGGGCAGCTCTCGGAGGTTGCCGCCCAGTATCACGGCCAAGATCACCTCGATGGCGGGGATGGCAATGACACGCTCTTCGGTGGTGGAGGCAACGATGTCCTGATTGGCGGCGCGGGTGATGACTTTCTGTCTGGAGAGGATCAGCAGAGCTCGTTCTCCACCACTACGCTTACAGGCGACGACTATCTATACGGCGGGGACGGCAACGACACACTTCTCGGTGGTGCTGGGAAGAACTACCTGTCTGGCGACGATGGCAACGACTACTTGTGGGGCGGCGAAGGAGACGACGTCTTGCTGGGTGGAAATGGCGACGACTTCATCCGATCCGGCGCCGGCAATGACTTTCTCGACGGAGGGGAGGGCGCTGACTTCTTCTACGTTGCGTTGGGCAGTGGTGCGAAACGCATTTCTGATGTGGATGACGGTTCGCACAACGTGCTGGTTCTTGAAGGGGGATTCAATTTCGGGCTGGTCCGACTCTCGCTTGGCTCACTAGTGATCGGCGATGCCACGGGCACCACCGAGATCCATCTCGACGGTGTCGACTACGACGATCTGGCTGGGACCTCGCCCGTTCAGGAAATCAGGTTCTCCGACGGCGTGACGATGTCCATCGCGCAACTGCTCGATGCCGTGCCTGTCGATATCCCGACGACCGAGTTCGCAGACACGGTGCGCGGTACTTCAGGCCGAGAGGTCATCCACGCCCTGGCCGGGGACGATGTGGTCGACGGCCGGGGCGGCAATGATTCCCTCGATCTTGGCGAGGGCAATGACATCGGCCGCGGCGGTGACGGCGACGACATCGTTCTCGGCGCGGGTGGCAACGACCAGCTCTACGGCGATGCAGGAAAGGACCGCTTGGAGGGCGGTGTCGGCGACGATCTGCTGGATGGCGGCTCGGACGACGACAGCCTGATCGGCGGAAGCGGTGATGACACACTCCTTGGCGCAGCTGGCAACGACGAACTGCTGGGCGAAGATGGCATCGATATCCTGAATGGCGGCGACGGCAACGACAGCCTGAGCGGTGGCACGGGCGACGATGCGCTGGAGGGCGGCACAGGAGATGACGTGCTGCTCGGAGGCGCTGGCGCCGACCAGTTGAACGGGGGCGAGGGTGCCGATCGCCTCGACGGAGGTCTGGGGGCAGACGCCATGGTCGGCGGCGCGGGCGATGACGAGTACCACGTCGACGATGCCGGCGACACCGTCAGCGAGGCACAAGGAGAGGGCCGCGATGCCATCTTCACCAGCATCGACTATGTACTGGCCGAGAACATCGAAGACCTGCGCATCGTCCAGGGCTCCCTGGCCACGCACGCCACTGGCAACGCCGCGGACAACACCATCGTGGGCAACAGCGTCCTCGGCAGCACGCTGCTGGGCATGGCGGGCAACGACACCATCGATGGCGGCGCGGGCAACGACCTGCTGGACGGCGGCGAAGGCGCTGATCTGATGGCCGGTTTTACCGGGGACGATGAGTACCGCGTGGACGATGTCGGAGACCAGGTCAACGAAGCGTTCGCAAGCGGCACCGATTCGGTGTTCGCCACCGTGAGCCATACGCTCTGGAGCAATGTCGAGAATCTGACGCTGGTGGGCCCCGATGCCCTGGATGGCGCCGGCAACGAACTGGCCAATGTCATCACCGGGAACGCGCTCGACAACACGCTCCGTGGCGAAGGCGGCAATGACACTCTTGTGGGCGGCGCGGGCAACGACGTCCTTGACGGCGGCAGTGGTGTCGACACGCTGGACGGTGGAGATGGCGACGACGTGTACAAGGTCGACAACGCGCAGGACGTCATCGTGGAGGCCGCCGGTGGAGGCACCGACACGGTCCTGAGCACGATCAGCTATGTGTTGGGAACGGACCTGGAGAACCTCACGCTGGTCGGCCAGGATGGCCGCAACGGCACCGGGAATGCCGGTGACAACGTCATCGTGGGCAACGAGTACGAAAACCGGCTGGACGGGGGCGGGGGCGAAGACCACCTGGAGGGCGGTGCGGGTGACGACACCTACGTGATCGACAGCGCCGGCGATGTCGTGGTCGAACTCGAGGGCGAAGGCTACGACACGGTGGAGATCGGCAGGAGTTTCTCGGTCTCGGAGATCGCGAACATCGAGAACGTGACGCTGACCGGCACGTTGAACATCAATGCCACGGGGGACGACGGCGACAACGTCCTGATCGGCAATGCAGGCGACAACGTGCTCGACGGAGGCCTTGGGGACGACGTCATGGCGGGCGGTGCGGGCAACGACACCTACATCGTCGACGAGTACGACAACCGAGTCACGGAGCATCAGGATGAAGGCATCGACACCATCATCCGCAATTTCGACACGACCTACGTGCTTGAAGGCAACGTCGAAAACCTGACGCTCGCAGGCACCGTCTACCGGGGCAACGGCAACGAACTCGACAACGTCATCACCGGCAACGATGCCGACAACAACCTGCTGGGGCTGGGCGGCAACGACACACTGATCGGCGGCGGCGGGGACGACGCGCTGTTCGGCTCCGAGGGCCAGGACACGCTGATCGGTGGCACCGGGGACGACTACTACGAGATCGATGATGTGGGCGACACGATCGTCGAGAACGCGGGCGAAGGCGATGACTTCGTTCGTTCCTCCATCAGCTGGACCCTGGGCGCCAATGTCGAGCGGTTGGCGCTGGATGGAACGGACGACCTCTATGCCACGGGCAACAACCTGGCCAACGGCCTTTGGGGCAACGACGGCAACAACCTGCTCACGGGCGGTCAGGGCAATGACTTCCTCTCGGGCGGGGCCGGCGACGATGTCTACGTGTTCAACGCAGGCGATGGCCAGGACACCATTGACAACACCGACGCACTCGATGCGCTCGACACGCTGCGCTTCGGTGCGGGCATTGGCGAGAACGATGTGTTGGCCTTCCAATCGGGAAGCCATATCTTCTTCAAGATCAAGGGAACCTCCGATCAGATCGCGTTCCTCGACTACTACGGCGCCAACACGCAAACCGGCGGCGTCACGATGGACCACAAGATCGATCACATCGAATTCGCCAACGGCACGGTGTGGGACCAGGCCATGATCCAGTCCGTGGTGGATCGGGCCAACAACAACCATGCGCCGACCGTCAATAGCAACCTGCCGACCTTGCGGGCAAGCCAGGGCACCCTGTTCACCTATGTGGTGCCGCTCAACACCATCACCGACCCGGATGCGTGGGATTCGGTGATCTACAGCGCGACCATGCCCAACGGCGATCCGCTGCCGTCCTGGCTGTCCTTCGATGCACAGACGCGCACGTTCTCCGGGACGCCGACATCGGCCAACCTCGGCAGCCTGCAGTTCGTGCTCTGGGGCACCGACAACTACGGCTCCGGCACGGGTTTCTATGTCAACTTGAGCGTCACGCCGCCCAACCAGAGCCCGGTCATCGCCACGCCATTGGCCGACCAGAGCGTGGCCGAGGGCACCGCGATCAACTACACCATACCGTCTGGCTCCTTCACGGACCCGGACGCGGGCGACAGCCTGAGCTATGTGGCCACGCTCGCAGATGGTTCGGCGCTGCCTTCGTGGCTCAGCTTCAATGCCAGCACGCGCAGATTCACCGGCACGGTGCCCATCGGCTCGCTGCAGCCTTTGAGCGTGCGGGTGACGGCAACGGACCAGGGCGGGCTCGCCGTTCAGGACGTGTTCAACATTGCCGTGACGGTGCAGAACCTCACGCTCAATGGCACCACGTCGGCCGAAACGCTGACTGGCCGCTCGGGCAACGACACCCTCAATGGCAGCGGTGGAAACGACACGCTGATCGGCAACGCAGGTAACGACAGACTGAACGGTGGTACCGGCAACGACACGATGAGCGGCGGCACGGGAGACGACACCTACGTGGTGGACTCGACTTCAGACGTCGTGAACGAGAACGCCGGCGAGGGCACGGATACCGTGGAGTCGAGCGTGACGTGGACGCTGGGTGCCAATGTCGAGAGGCTGACGCTCACGGGTACGACGGCAATCAACGGCACCGGGAATGCACTGGACAACGTGCTGACCGGCAACAGCGCCGCGAACACGCTGACCGGCAACGCCGGCAATGACGTGCTCGATGGCTTGGCCGGCGCGGACACGATGAAGGGAGGGACCGGAGACGATACCTACTATGTCGACAACGCCTCCGATGTGGTGACCGAACTGGCGGGCGAGGGCACCGACACGGTGATCTCGACCCTCACGCACACGCTGGCCGCCAATGTCGAGAACCTGCGCTTGAGCGCTACGGGTGCCGTCAACGGCACCGGCAACACGCTCGACAATATCTTGTATGCCGGTGCCGGGAACAACACGCTGAACGGGTTGGGGGGAACGGATACGGCTTCGTATCTCTACGCGGCCTCCGCTGTCACAGTCAGTCTGGCCGTCACCACGGCGCAGGCCACCGGCGGCTCGGGTAGCGATACGCTGCAGAACATCGAGAACCTGGAGGGCAGTGCCTTCAATGACACCCTCGCAGGCAACGCAGCTGCCAACGTGCTGGAGGGTGGTGCAGGCAATGACACCCTGACAGGCGGGGCCGGCAACGACACCTACCGCATGGGGAGAGGCCAGGGAAGCGACACGATCGTCGAGAACGATGCCACGGCGGGAAATGCCGATGTGGCCCTGTTCGGCGCCGACATCGCGACGGACCAGCTGTGGTTCCGCCAGGTCGGCAACAACCTCGAGGTGAGCGTGATCGGGTCTTCCGATCAGTTCACCTTGAACAACTGGTACCTGGGCAGCCAATACCACGTAGAGCAGTTCAGGACCAGCGACGGCCGCGTGCTGAGCGACAGCAACGTGCAGAACCTCGTGCAGGCGATGGCGAGCTTCTCTCCGCCGGCGGCGGGGCAGACTACGCTGCCGCCGAACTACCAAAGCAGCCTGAACGCCGTGATTGTTGCCAACTGGCAGTGATAGAGGTGGATGCTCCCCCAGGGCGCGGTTTGCGCGCTCTGGGGGGCGACTCTATCCTCAAGTCGGACCGTTCCAGCCTCTCCGGTGGCAAGTCGCAACAGCTGAAATCAAGGCGTGACGGGGCCGATGCTGCGTGAGGAGAGCCATCCCCTCCCTGCGTGGCCAAAGACCGCGGTGCGAAGATGGCCTGCGATTCTCAGGAGGGGAGTGGCACTAGGCTTCGGGTTGCGAATCGGTGAGCTGTCTCGTCAGCAGTTCGAGCATGTCCAGGACATGGCCGACGACGACAGGCGCCGGCGCCGCAAGGACCTTGAGGTTCATCGGCGTATCCTTCTCGGACCCCGGGGCTTCCTGATCGGTGGTCAACAGCCGATGGAATGTTCTTGCTGCGCCACCGGTGTCGGCAAGCGGCAGAACAGGTCGACCGGCGGCGCGCGCTCGCTCGCCGATCTCCAGGGTGCCCCCCGATCCGCCGACGAGAACGACGAACTGGGCGTGGCGGATGCTCTCGGTGTATTCCTCTTCGCCCTTCGTCACTCGCTTGAGCTGCCCTGCCTGGCTCGGCGGCTTCCTGCTGCGTGTCATCACGTGCATCAGCCTTGCATCGAGCGGTGCGTTGGGGACGTCAAGTTCCAATTCGTCAACGAAACTGCGAATGACTGCCTGATCGACGCCGGGCCATGCCCCCGTCACCAGGCCATAGCCGCCGCGCGCCAAGCCCACACCCAGATCCTTGCAGGTGCGCGCGAGCTTCGCGCTGAGCTTGCTCTTGTCTCCCGTTCCGGCGACCAGAACCCATGCGCGAGGGGGCGGGGCTTCAATGGGCGGAATGCCGTCGGGTGCGATGATCGTTGCGGGTGGGCGCTTCAGCAGGCGCCAGGACGGGTCGCCGTAGCACTGGAACAGTCCCCAGGCTGGATCGGAAGGGTGCTTGCGCCAGCATTGCTGTCGGGCCTCCCGCATCGCTTCGATCAGTGGCGACCCGCGCGCCAGCGCCTCGTAGAAGGCAATGGCGAAGTCCCTTGCGGGCTCGTCATTGAGCTGGCCGAAGCAGCCGACGACGGCCTGGGCGCCCAGCCGGATCAGCTCCGGGGCCATCGCCGCCGTGTAGTGAGTCCCCAGGAAAATCAGTTCCGGCACGCGTTCCATCGACCCGAAGTCCCGCAGCGTCAGCCGACTGTCCTGATCCAGCAAAATCTCCACGCGATCGCCCATGCCGCTGTTACCGAACTCGTTGTCGAAACCCGTGCCGGTCCGCAGCCTGCTGTGGGCCGCGATGTGAAGAACCCGGGGAGCGGTCAGCAGCAGGTTGGAAATGACGTCGATGGCACTGCCTGCAACGAGCTTATGCACGGACCTGGTGCTCAACGCTTGTTCCAGCAGGGTGGCGATCGAATCCGCCTCGTGGCGTGCTCCCGGCAAGGAAGGCATGTTCTTCTGATTCGTGGGAGGGTCGGCAACGATGAGAACCTGCGCGGGTTCCCCGAACTCGGTAGGAACGCGACGGCGGGGCCCGAGCGCTCGCCGTGTGAGGCCTCGTTCGATCGCGAGCGACTCGACCGCCACGCGGGGGGGGCCGAGCAGAATCTCCCATGGCAGCAAATCGATGGCCTCATCGACAAGCAGCTCGACAAGCCCGGGGCCCTGCACGATGGCCGTGGATTCGGACAGGCCCGCAGGAACGACGGCTTCGGCCAGCTCCTGCAGTGTCCTGTAGGTGCCTTGATGCAGTGCCCGGGACAGCAGTCCTGTGACTCCCTGAGGCAGGTCGTGGCGCAGCGTCAGTTGCCCGCGGGGGCTGCGGTAGACGAAAGCCAGCCGATCTCCCTCGGGGGTGATGCGAAGCTCCGCGACCGGCTCGCGGATGTCGAGGAATTTCTTTTCGGCGGTGCTGGGCGCGTCTGCACCGAATCGACGGGCGAACGCCCTCGAAGACTGAACGAACGGCAACGCCGCGGCGGGCAGCCGGGCGCTGCCGGCGGGATCCTCGAGCAGCGCGAAAAAATCGAAGTCCGTGCCGCTTTTCTGTTGAAGGTAGTCATGCAGCGCCAGGTTGATCTGGACGAATTCGGCTCGCGTGAGCGTCTGCGCAAGCGGGTCGCGCAGGCCGGGATAGAAGTCGTACTCCTTGTCGTCGGCATTCGACGATGGCCCGGACCCCGGTTCAGGTTCGGGCTTGGGCACCGGGAACAGGATTCCCGCGAGGAACACCTGGGCCAGCGCCACGGCCCCGCTTGCCGGTGCGATCGCCCAGTGGATGACGCGCATGACCGGCGGGCTGAGCGGCCTGACGACAGAAAAGTAGGCCGCCAGCCTCTGCGCGTCGGGTGTCGCGCTGGCTCGAAACCGGGAAAGTCTCTCGACCGCGGTGGGCTGGTCGTCGGCTGCTGCGTTGTCCGGGTCCACGTCCGGCAGCGGCAGGAGGGCCGCCGGACTCCACGCCTCGCCCGCCGCGCTCATCATCCTTGCCCATGTGTTGACGGCGGCCGGTTCGAGCGCCACGACGGGGACGACCATCCCGGGTTCCCCGTGGGCCCAGGATGGAAGCTTCACCCGCATTTCAGGGACCGTGGCGCCCAGTCGCGGAGAGCGCGTCTGCAATTCCGCGAAGCCGATGGCGGTGTTGGGCCACAGCGACTGCGGCAGCAACTGTGCCACGGCAACGGGGGCATGGCCGCCTGCGGCCTGCATCCAGGCGCCCATGCGACCGTCTCGCCATGCGAGTGCCGTGCAGTCGGAAACCACGATGACGATGCGTCGGCCGTCGCGATCCTGCAGCGCCGAGATCGACACCTCGCGTCCGTCGGGGCCGAAGGTCCCGACGCGCTCCCCCTGGGGCCGAAGAAGCAGTGTCCTCACGTCCCGGAAGCCGCCCTGGCGCCGAAGCAGGCGCTCGAACCGCGAGACCGTCGGTCCCCAGGCTGCAAGCGACGGCACGTCGTCGATCGCAACGACGATGTCGAACCATCTTTCGCGTGCCGGCCGCCATACGGCGCCGCGGTAGCCGGCTTCGGCGATGAATTCGGCCGTGGCGCGCTCGTCCAACTCGAGGCGCTTGCCCGCGCGGCGGCGAGACAAGGGACGAAGCGCGCGCGCGATGGCGAGCGCCTGCGGCAAGGCGGGCGCGCCGCGCAGCTGAATCCTGCGCGCCGAGGCACCTCCTCCCGTGCCCCCGGCCGCGTACGCGGCCGCCCTCTCGGCATCGCTGTCGGAAATCCCATGCGGGCGCGGCACCGACGACTGCTCATCCGGCCTGGCATCCGGGGTCGTCTGCGCTGGCGAGGAGGGCGTTGACGGCTCGACGGGAGAGATCGCTTCTTCCAGCGTGTGCCGCCCGAGCGGCGTGAGCTTGGGCGCAAGCCACAGCATGTCCCGCAGGTCGGGCCAATCGACCTCCAGTCCGGCCGCCCGCAGCCGACGGATGAGCTCGCCGATTTCCACGCGATCGCTCAGCTGCCGGCGACCACGAGCTCGCGCATGAGCTCCTCGACGATGGCGTCGCGTTGCGTGCCCGGGTCGATCTGGGAGCTCAGCACGAAGTGGATCGAGTTGAGCAGCTGATCCGTGGCGACTTCCTTGCCCTGGCCCGCGCGCGCCTTGAATGCGTCGATGATCGACTCCGCGGCGTCGCGGTCTTGCGGCGAGAAGTGCAGATCGACGATGGCGTTCAGCCGGCGCCAGTCCTTGTTGTCGTCCTCGTCGAGCATCCCGGTGGGATTGGGCATGCGCAGCCTGAGGCAGCGGCGCAGAAAGGGCGCCGGAAACTCGCGCTCGCCGTTGCTCGTGAGGATCATCAACGGGAACTCGTGGCCCGAGACCGTGCCCCCCTTGATGTCGGCCCGGGGCTGAAGCGGATCGGAGGTGAAGACTTCCACCGAGGCTTGCGCGCCGAGGCGGCGCAGCTCGGGAATCTCGAACTCGCCTTCCTCGAAGATGTTCAGCAGGTCGTTCGGCAGGTCGATGTCGCTTTTGTCGATCTCGTCGATGAGCAGGGCGCGGGGGCGCTGGGTCGGCAGCAGTGCCGTGCCCAACGGCCCGAGGGTGATGAAGTCCCCGATGGCGGCTGGCGTGCCGGACTCCTGCTGCTGCAGGCGTCCGATCGCGTCGTATTGGTAGAGGGCGTCTCGCAAGGTGCTGCGCGACGTCACGGACCAGCGAAGGGCCGGGCCCATGCGCAGCTCGTAGGCGATCGCATCGACCAGCGAGGATTTTCCGCTGCCGGGTTGGCCCGTCACCAGCAAGGGGCGGCGAAGGTAGAGCGCCGCGTTCACCATGTCGATGATCTTGTCCGTGGAGTGGAAGTCCCGGCCGCGCTTCAATGCCGCGGGGGGCAGCGTGTTGTCCTCTCGCTTGTTTCTCGGCCAAGGCCGCTCCCGCTCCACTTTGCTGCGCCGGGGACGCCAGGGAGGCGGATCGGGCAGGTCCGCCAGGCCATTGTGCGGCATGCGCTCGCCTGTGAAGATCCGCCAGTTTTCTGTCGGGGCCATTGAATTCATCCTCCTGGTTGGGTAAACGGTGCCCAGATCTTCGGAAAGTGACCGGGGTCGTCGAGCAACAGCGATGCCGTCTTGCTGACTTCGTCCTGTCCGGTGGACCGCCAGTCGCGAAGGGCGTCCGGCAACTGGTCCAGCGAGGACCTCAGGAGCTGCTGGAGCTGGGCCAACAGCGGCGCCATGGCGGCCGGATCGCTGCTGGCTCGCAGGAAAATGACGGCGGGCAGGCCCTCGGTCAACGCGGTATCCAGCAGCGCTTCGCCGGCCTGGCACGCGGACTCGAATCCCAGCCACACCGGGGCTTCCTTCGTCTTGGCGAGAAATGCCGCAGGGACCATCTTCCGTGCGTCGGCCGTATCGGCCCAATGCAAGGCGTTGGCGTCGGCTGCGCCGAGCCTGGACAGGATTGCGGGCGCCTCCCTGGTCCAGCGCAGGCGCTTCATGCGGCCCTTGTACCGGTCCGTGGATCTCAGCAGGACTGCCAGGTCTCTGCCGAGCCGGACGACCTCTCCTTCCTCCGTCTGGATGTCAGCTGTATCGAGTGCTGAAGAAGTCAGCAGCTTGCGCGAAAGATACAGCTCGACCACGACGTCGGAGCCTGTGCTGACGTGCGCATAGACATCATCCACCCATTGCCCGATCACCTTGACCAGGGTGTCGGCGGTGACCGATTTGGCGGGTGGACGCGACCAGGTGCGCAAGCCGCCGCCTGCGTCCAGGATCTCGAGATCGCCCTCGATGCAGGAATGGCCCGCGTCGTCGCGGTACCACAGCGAAAGCCGAGCCCTGCCACCATCTGCTGCGAGGCAATCAGCCAGTTCAGCCATCTGCTGTGGCGACAGACGGGCTTTGACCCATTCTTCCAGCTTCGGCGAACCGGCGGCGCGTGCCACGCGCGCGGCGAATTCGAGAACCGGAGGGAGGCCCCGGACAGCCATCAGGTTGCATAGGCGATCCACTGCGAGGCCCAGATCCAATGGTTCGGCGAAGTCCGATTGAATGTCCACTCGCCTCAGGTAGGGCAGGAAGTCCTTGTTCGGCCATGAGAGATCCGCCAGATGCCCGAGCAACTGAGCCGCAAGGTCGGGCGCGGGCACGAGCGTCGAACCGCTCCAGTCCGCACCGATCAGCAGGACGGGATCCTGCGAGGACGAAGATTCGTCGCGAAGTCGTGTGGCTGCTTCATTGAATGCCTCCACGAAGTCGGGCCAATCGCGATCAGCCGGAAGCTTGGACCTCAATGTGGTGATCAGCTCTCGGGTGAAGCGTGGCCCTTGGTCTGAGGTGATGGAAGCCGTCTCCCCGGTCCCGCAGGAGAACATGCTGCATTGCTTGACCGGATGGACCTTGCCCGGGATCCACTTCTCGAGTGTCGTCGGCATGGCATTGCTCCACTGGTTCCTGCACGCGTCGACGATCCAGAGCTGCTTTCGGAAGCACTCCCAGCCACTGCCATGGAAGAGGTCTTGCCAGTTCGGTATGGCGATGCAGCGAAGCTGGTTCTTGGTCGCTTCAGGCAGAACCAGCAGTTGCTGGATATGGGTGCTGCCCTCCCGGGACACAACGCCATGTCCGCAGAAGTAAACCATCAGGAACTGGCCATCCGCAAGAATTTCGTCGGGTTGGCTCATCGCACCGCGAAAGTCCTCCGACACGAACTCCCGGGTTGCCACGCCAACCAGGCCAGCCGCGTGACTGGCTTGGCCTGCATCCGAGCCATCGGCCATCGAGATCCACAACGCGATGCTGGAAGGAGAGACCTTGCGCTCGATCAGCCAGTGCACGAAC
Organism: Variovorax gossypii; assembly: GCF_003965815.1. Lineage (GTDB taxonomy): Bacteria > Pseudomonadota > Gammaproteobacteria > Burkholderiales > Burkholderiaceae_C > Variovorax > Variovorax gossypii. Next base: position 52,339 of record NZ_RXOE01000012.1, read on the forward strand.
GAGAACGCACCCTTGGCCGCACCATGGGCGGTGAATCTTTCTCCAAGCCCGGCGTAGCGTTCGATGCCGACGACGATGGCGCGCACCTGATCAGGTGCAGGCAACTGGATGGGCATCTTGGCCTGCTATTTGAGGTGCGGCTCGAGCGTTTGCCAGAGTTCGGGCATGTCCCAGTACGCGCTGTGCGACATCGGGAACGGCAGCCCGCTGCGGACTTCGTGGTCTGTCGCACGGCCGGCGAAGACCTGGGATGCCTTGTAGCTCAGGAGGTCGTTGCAGTCGTAGAAATTGATCCACTTCGGAGGGAAGTGCGTCGGAAGCTGTTTCCCAAGCTCCAGACTGGTCAATGCGCCGATCTCGTACATGAACGGGGCCTGCGAGCCGACCGTGACCAGTGCCTTGACCTGCGGAAGCGATCGCTCGATCAGCAGGTCGACGCAGGCGATGCCGCCCAGGCTGTGCGCGAAGATGACGACATCGTCGCCGCATTGACCGACCCGTTCGGCGATGAAATCGCGGATGCTCGCGCCGCGTGCCTGATAGAGCAGGACATCGCCGGCGGTGGGCGCGGCGGCGGTGTACAGGGCATCGCGTTCCCGTTTGGCCTTGGCCGTCGCCCAGCGCAGGCCGAGGCCCTTGAGTTTGCTGGTCACCCAGTCGGTGAAGATATTCAGCTCTCCGCCTCCGAGTTCATCGACGCCTTTCTTGACAAGCGCATCGCGCAGGGGCGCTGGAAGGACCGCCATGTTGTCCTCCAGCAGGCGCGCCTGCAGGGATGCCACGACCGCGCGCGAGAGACCAAGGCGCAGCGTTGTGTCGACCCGGCTCGCGGCGTCGACCGCGTCCTTGGCCGCTTGCGAGGTCGCCACTGCGCGTACGGCCTGCTGCCACTGGGCCGTCAGCGCCCGCTCCTGGATTCGCGCGAGCAGAACTGCATTGGTCTCCAGCGCGGCGAGTTGCGTCAGCAGCTTGGCCTTGTCGATCCTGTCCTGCGGCGCATCCAGGTCGTCGGGATTTCCGGCAGCCGCCAGTTCCCGCAACTCGAACAGGGCGTCCTGCGCCAGCAATTCCCAAAGGGCTTCCATCTGCGTTTCTTCTGAAACGGCAGCGATAGGTCCGTTGAATTCGGGGATGGAGACGCCATTCATGCCCAGTCGGGCACCATGAACGTCCCCCCAGAGACAGGGCTCCAACCGGATGCCGCGATTGATGCTCCGCAGGCCTTCGGCGATGCGCGCCGCGCTCGATTCGTAAGAATGCTTGCGCACACCCGTGCCATGGACGAACAACACCGTTTTGACCATTTCCGCTTCCTCACCCGCAGTAGGTTGTAAGTATCTACTAGGCTTCGCCGGTTTGAGCATCGCAAGGATCTCTGTCCGGTGGCGTGCGTCACAGGCCGTGTGGCGCACGCCACGTACACCCCGGGGCCGCCGTTGACATCCACAAGAACTCGCCAGACAGATGGATGCTGCGCTACGGCGGTCATCAAGCGTCAGGTGTTTGAAGCCCACCTGTGCGAGATCGTATGGCGTGGAATGGATCCGTGTGGCTCCCATTTTTGTGGGATGCCGAGACGGCTCCATCCCTGCATATTGGCACGCAGCGGCCACGGTGCAGGCGCTCGGATAGGCGGGCTGACCTCCAGTCCCGAGCGATGACCCGCATCCGGTCGATCGGGCGAGCGCGCTCATCCCGATCGCGAACGGCCAGGAAGGCATCACTCACACGTGCAGGGCAAATTGAACGGCACCGGGACACGGAACTTCTGGCGTTCTTCCCTGGTGATCAGGGTGAAGCAAGTGGGGTGGCCCGAAGGAAGCAGTTCTCGACGGCTATGGGGACCGGTTCCGAGGCCGCGTCCTCCCGCGAGAGATTCAGGCCGCAGCGGTCTTTGACCAGGCCGCGTGGCCTTCCATCGCATTGCCGATGCGGACGCGCTCCTCGATGTTGGGAAAAGACTGAGCAGCTAGCATGTAACTCGCTCCGTCATGTGACCTGCGTCTTCGTAGAGCCCGGCGTGATCGAACAGCTGCGGGCGAGGGGCGATCCTGAGGAGGATTGACCGTGCATTGAGATCCTGTGTGCGCCGCTTCGCGAACCGCGTGGCAGTGTTTTTTCCTTCGCGCCGATTGCAGGTCGCTGAGCTCGTTGTCGGTCTGACTGAAGCCCGTTGCCTCAGAAGTTGAGGTCAGCCTTCGACGCTTCGGGGACTATCCTGGCTGAGGCTCATTCCAAGTCCATGCTTTACACAATTGGCAGCAGGATTCACACTTACATCAAACGAAAAATCATCCAAATGTCCTTGGATGGCGACTTGTCGATCAGAAGTTCTGAGGGGGAATTCTCGTGAACAAGCCGGCTCTTGCGCTGATGGCGCTGATCACAGGAATCTTTTGGGCATTTCGACCAGCCTCCGCGGCGGAGGCGGTCGCCGAGCCTGCAGCTCAGGTTGACCGCACCTACGACCTTTGCGCCCACGGCTTGGGTTACGACTCAGACCGTCCCTTCACAAAAAAGGCCAGAGTCAGGTTGTTGTTGCGCGGAGCAGTTCCCAGCGAGGCTGCGCTGAATGCGCTTCAGGCTCAACTTATCAATCAGGCACTGTGGCCCGAGCAGGCGTCTCGCGTCTATGTTGAAAATTTCAACGCCCAGGACTGCCCGGTACTCGACGGCGGAGTGGTCGAACTGTCAGTTGATCTCCGCGCTGATGCCATGCCCGAGTTCGAGAGCCTTATCTCACGCAGTGATCGGAGTTTCGCGACCTTCGTCCCTCGTATGGTCCGCAGCATCGCCATTGCCGTTTCCGAAGGCTCCAAAACGGCGGATGGCAACGCCACCTGGTTGCGCATCTTTTACGCAACCAACAGGCAGTTGAACGCAAGCAAGAGTGATACGGCTCCTGCGAGCTATGGTTCGGAACGGGTGGACAAGCTGTCCTATGGAGAGGTCGAGGTCGCGGTGCAAAGCCAGCCGCGCATGCGAGACAACGAAAGTGCCGCCATCCTTCGCCTTGAGAAGGTGTCTGCGATGGACAATTTCTCGATCAGCGCCCCGCCGGTTGTGCTTGAGCGAGATGCATGGCTGGCTGAACTGCGCCGAAAGGCCGCGAGCTTCGAAAAGCCGGGCGTTCTGCTGTTTGTCCATGGATACAACGTCGATTTCGCGAACGCTGCCAAGCGCGCGGCGCAGCTCAGTTACGACCTTGCATTTCCTGGGCCGACAGTTTTCTTTGCCTGGCCTTCTGATGCCTCGACGCTGAAGTATCTTCGTGACGGGCGCGACGCGGAGAATTCCTGGCAGGCCTCGGCCCAGGTGCTTTCGGATCTGGTCGAAGCCTTGCCGACCGGGCCGATCTACGTGGTTGCACACAGCATGGGAAACCGCGTTCTTCTTGGTGGACTGGCGACACTCTTTGACGAGAGCACATCAAGCAGGAAGGCTTTCCGTGAGGTGGTACTGGCTGCACCCGATGTCGATCAGGACTACTACCGGCTGAACTGGGCACGGCGCGTTCAGAATCGCGGGCCACGTCTCACGCTGTATGCGTCATCCCACGATCTGGCGCTGGGTTCGTCCGAGTTCCTCAACGGTGGTGTGCGCCTGGGAATGGGGGGAACTGCGCTCTATCTCGATCCCGACGTCGACTCTGTTGACGCCAGCAGAGTTGCGCGCGAATTCTTCGGACTGAACCACTCGTACTTCGGCGACTCGCAAACGGTGCTGTCGGATATTTTCTTTCTCATACGCCAAGGGAAAGACGCGGACAAGCGGCCTCATTTGAGGCGCGTCGGCTCGCTGCCTCCCTATCGCTGGGAACTTCACTGATCGACGGGGGAAGCGATGTCCTGGGGACGAATCACTTCGCTGCGGGGCTTGTTGTCGTTCCTCTTTCTTGTGCTTCCGCAGCTTCCTGCACACGCTCTCGTGGACATGAAGAATGCCAACTACTCCCATACGTGGATCGACATTGCACCTCTTCGTGAGGAGGTCAATCGCTTCTGGAGCGAAGAATATCTTCTCAATCTCGGTGTGCAGCGCACGTACAACAGCCGATCTCTGCACGACGGAGTGTTCGGATTCGGCTGGTGTACGGATATCGAGACGAAGCTTGATTTCTTTGAGTCAGGAGTGGTTCAGCTGACGCATTGTGGTGGCGGGCAGCAACGCAGATTCGGGGCGCCACAGGTTTTCGATGGGGTTGAACGCCGCTTGGATGACATGGTGACGAGGCTTCGGATGCGAGCTGAGGTCTCGGGTACTTTCAAGCGAATGTTAAGCGGCCGTGATGACCGGCATTGGTTGAAGCTGCGCGAAACGTTGCTGGAGGACGAGTACCTCGATAGCAATCTGGCGAAGAGTCTGGGAAGGAAGCGGCCCGACCTGACGGGCCAGACTCTTGCAGAGATGGGCGTAGGCGATGCCGCCTTGGTTTTTCACAAGGACGAGATCCGCCTTATTTCGGCACAGTCACCGATGCAGCTCATCTTCGACCGAAGCGGTCGCTTGATTGGGCTGCGGCATCAGGACGGTCGGCGCATCGAAATCACCTATGACGCAGACAAACCGGTTCGCGTACAGAACGAAGAAGGACATGAGCTCATCCTGACCTACAGCGAGAACGGAAAGATAACTTCAGTCCGTCGGCAGTTGAAAGGAGAAACAACTTTTCTCCTCTCTCGGTATCGACACAACCGCGATGACGATCTGATCGAAGTAGAGAACGCATGGATAAAAACCTATCGCTATCGCTACAACGCAAGGCATAACCTTACGCGGGCCGAATGGCCGGACAAAACTGCCATTCATCTGTACTACGACGATAGGAAAGATTGGGTCATCTCATTTCAGGATCGCGAAGAGTGTATTGAGAACTACACCTATGTGACTCCTGGCAGGGAGCACTATTCCTCTCAAGTGTTGAAGCGGTGCAGAGGGACACCGGTGGCCTCGAATTTCTATGAGTTCTGGCATGCGCCGTCCGCTGACGGAAGATTTGCGCTGCAACGTGTTCGCACTTTTGTCGCGCAGCAGATCACTGAAATTGACTACGAGCAGGTCTTCGGGTTGCCAATTCGAATCAGCAAAGATGGCATCGTCACAACCTACGAAAACTCCTCTGCTGGACGCGTGAAGTCCAGGGTGTCCGGCGATACGAAATGGGTGTTTGGGGGAGACTCGTCTGACACAGAAGGTGTCGTGGTGCTGGAAGAGACAGTTCGCTCTGATGGAGAGCCTGAAGTCACACGTCACAAGACTGATCCTTGGGGTGCGCTCTACACCATGCCGGCTGTGGAGCGTCAACGCCAGCGGGCGATTCAGGCGGCGAGTGTGGAAAAGGCAAACGAGGCAGTGGCTCGGTTCAACGCATCGTCCGAACACATGGACCGGCAGCTCGATCGATGGCATGAGATGCGGGCACAGCGCCGCTTCGAGTCGGCCGTTGCACTTGCGAGGACGATGGATGCGGAACTGCGAGATCAGGGCGAGGCGGCACTTGGCCGGGCGAATGTCGCCCAGCTTGCGTTGGTGCTTGCCGATGAGCTTGCGTCGACGGATTCTGCCGACATCAGCCTTGCTCTGGCGAAGTTTGTCCTGGAGGTCTCACCCGATGTTGAATCCATCGACGTGGCCCGTGCCGGCTTGCTCGTCGATCAGCTCTCCCGGCAATCTGCGAAGCCGCAGCAGGCCATTGCAGCCTTGCGGGTGGCTATAGCCATCCTGAAGCGTCGTGCGACAACGCCGCCTGCTGAGACGATGCTCCAACTGCATCTCGCGCTTGCGACCGCGGAGCGTGAAGCTGGTAATCCCAAGCTTGCGCTCGAAGCCTTGCGGGAGGTGTCCTCGTCGTCTGTGGGGGCCAGTGGAGCCGCCATATGGCCCAAGGAAGGGGTTGAAGAGGTCGCCGTGATCTACAGCCAGGCGGGACTCTACGAATTGGCGCTCGAGACACTTCTGCAGTCCAGGATCGTGTTCCTCAGCCTTGTCGATCCGTATCAGGAATGGACTTCGGATGATGGTGACGGTGAATACTCTGGTTTTTCGGCACTCGGCATTGTGGAAGAAATTCTTCGGGCGCAGGGGCGCTTCGATGACGCGCTGGCCATCAACAAGGTTCGGGTTCAGCGCCTGTTCAAGGGGCTTCCTCCATCTTCTCCAAGCCCGAATGCAAGCTATGCAAGGCTTCTGGAAGCCGAAGTCCTGACGCTGACATATGCGGGGCAGTACGCGGCGGCATCGCAGCTCATGGAAAAGTCCTTCTGGCATGCTGCTGGCAATGACAGCGTTCGCGCGAGGTTGCTGAGCACGAGGGCGCTGTTGTCGAGCCGACTCGGGATGTACGCCGAAGCTGTCAATGATGGTCGTGAGGCCATCCGGTTGGCCGGGGATCACATGGGCGATGACGCCGCGAACCTGGCCAGCAGCCTCTCAGAGCTTGGCCGGCATGATGAATCGGAAGCCGCTTTTGATGCAACGGCGACCGATGCCGCGCGACGACTGCCCGGCGTGCATCCCAGGTTGGCCGACCTGCGTGTCAGGTGGGCGGAGGCGCGGTTGCGTGCCGGGAACCCGGGGGGAGCCGTTCAATTGTTGAATGGTGCGAACGACAATCTGCAGGCCGCCCTGAGTTTTTCCCACTGGCGGGTCACGCGGTCGCTGGTGACGCGCGCCGAAGCAGCCATCGAACTGCGCGACGTCGAAGGTGCTACGCTCTGGGCGACCCGAGCCCTGTCGTCGGCTTACGCCGGCGGCCTGCCGGAATGGCGATCCGCGGCAGACCACACCATGAGCCGGGCGTTGGCGCTCGCTGGAAGCAGTTCGCTGGCCATTTTTTTCGCCAAGCGAGCCGTCAACGAATTGCAGCATGTCAGAAGCCAGTTGAGCGGCCTGGATGCGCAATCTCAGGTCTCGCTCATGAAAGCACGCCACGTGGTGTTCGAGAACGCGACAGCGTTGTTGATCGATGCCGGACGCCTCGGGGAAGCTCAGCAGGTTCTCTCGATGTACAAACTGGATGAATTGCAGCAGTTCACGCAGCGCAGTGGGCCCGGCGAGGACCCGCGCAACGTTCGTGCCGAGGTGGACGGCGTGGAGACTCGATGGCAAGCTGCAATTGACCTGAGCGCGGCGCGGTTCGGTGCAGTGAGCGCGGAGCTGAGCAAGCTTGAGGCGCTGGGTCGCCTTGACAGCTTGACTGCACCGCAGCGGCGCCGGTGGGAGCAACTGCGTGACTTTGTCGATGACGAGCAGCGCAGCTTCGGACGGACCCTTGATGCCATCCGGCGCGAGGCTCCCTCGGCCGACGCGGAAAGTGCAGGTGCAACTGCGAGGAGCGCCGTCCCCCTGCTGAGGGCATCGGTGGCCGGGCTGAGCGAGCTGAGCAAGCGATCCGGCTCGCGGGTGGTGGCCCTGCAGTACGTTGTTCTGGACAAGAAGATCTACATCCTGGTGACCACGCCCGAACTCCAGTTCTCGAGAGAGGTCTCCCTCGAAGGCCAGCAACTCGGGCAATTGGTTCAGAGTTTTCGCGAGGCCGTGCAGGATACACGTGCCGATCCGAGCAAAGCGGGCGGCAGGCTCTATGAGTTGCTCGTGAGGCCGATTGCGGCGGCACTCAAAGAGGATGGTGCCGACACCTTGATGGTTTCACTCACTGGTGTGCTGAGATACGTTCCCTTTGCTGCCTTGCACGACGGCTCCAGATATCTGGTCGAACGGTATCGCATCGCCCTGATGAGCGAGGCGGCGCCGCTTATGGGCATGCAGCCTCCTCGGCCCAACTGGAATGTTGCCGGTTTAGGGGTCTCCGCGAAGGTCGACCCTGATTTTCTGGAGCTTCCCAGTGTGCGCAAGGAGATCGCGGCGGTAGTCAGAGGGGCGTCGGGCATGTCTTCCGGAGTGTTGCCAGGTGTCGCATGGATCGATGGTGAGTTCACTGCAGAGCGGCTTCAAAGTGTCCTCAGCGATGCACCTGCGGTGATCCATGTGGCCAGCCATTTCAAGTTTTCTCCTGGCAGCGATACCCGTTCGTTTCTTCTTCTGGGCGACGGCACTCGCCTTACGCTGCGCGACTTGGCGGGTTCGCGCTACCGCTTCCAGTCCAGTGATCTGCTGACGCTTTCGGCCTGCGAGACCGGTGTTGGCGGCGGCCGCGACCTTGCCGGACGTGAAATCGAAGGGCTGGCTTTGCTGGCTCAGCAACAGGGGGCGTCTGCCGTGCTGGCAACGCTGTGGCCAGTGGCAGATCCGAGTACAGCGCAATTCATGCAGCGCTTCTATACCCTGCGGCAGGACGGCAAGACCGTGTCGAAGAGCGAGGCCTTGCAGCGTGCCCAGCTCGAGATGCTCCGAGGAGGAGGCAATTTGCGTGAGGGGATGACTTCCGCTTCGTTTACTTCGCCCAGACAGTACTCGCATCCCTATTTCTGGGCCCCCTTCATCCTGCTGGGAAACTGGCTCTGAATCAGCCACTCTTCGCGCGCAGTCGGCCTACAGCGGGAACCCCCGCGCCACGCGAACGGCCGCAACGTAAAGCTAGCCGCGATGGGGCATCGATCCTCTTATTGCGCTGCCTTCCGTCGCCTCCGCGCCTCTGTGTGCATGTTGACCGGCGTTGCGCTGAGGACGCGCTCCACCATCGCCGCAAGGAAGCGGCTAGGCGCCAAATCTTCCGGAGTCTTGTCCTGCAGAACCCTTACCTTTGGGAGTTGCTCAATGTATTGATCTACCTGGGTGACAGGTACCGATGCCGGTGCATCCTCTTCCGCGTCTGCCTCGGGGCCGGGTTCCGGCACACCAGCGGCGGGCGCCTCTTCGCCCGTATCGGGAAGCGCTGCATCGTCGGCATACTCCATCAGGACGAGACAGGTGGCGTGGTACGCATCGTCCTCGCGCCCAAGCTTGGCGAGCAAGTCGAACAACCAATCCGCGACGTAAGGTTCTTTTTGAAGAATGTCGGAGCGAAGTCCGAACACAAAGCCAAGGGCGGCGAGAGGGTGCCTCAGGCGCAGGTTCTTGGCGTCGCCGTAGGACTCCTCGACCCGGTTCGGGGCGTTCTTGCCGTAGGACGAGTCCATGCGCTTGGTTGAAATCAGGAGCTCGGGTCCCGTGACCCAGTCGGTGATGATGACGTCGACCTGCTTGAGGTAGTTCTTGCCAAGAATCGATGCACTGGACGAGGTGACACCTGGGATCGAGCCCTTTCTGATCAGGCGATCTTCTAGTGGCTGCCGCATTGCCTTGGGCAAGTCTTTCAGCAGCTCTGTCACAGCACCTGGAAGGATGCGTGGATGAGCCGGGCGCGGCCAAGCTTGGTCAGCGTCGAAGCCCGCGCGTCGCAGCTCGTAGCTCAGCCACACGTCGAGCGCCAGCGCCGGCACGCCGGACGTGGTGCCGGCTTTGAGGTGCAGCGGCACTCCAAGCAAACGCTCCAAGGTCGCATAGTCGGGCTCGAAGAACAGCTTATCGTTCGGACCTTTGCGCCAAGGGTTGCTGTGTATTTCGTCGGGGGCTGCAAGCGCAACGATGCGATCGAAAAGAACCCATGCTCTCGCTCTTGCGGATTGTTTAACGGCCACTGGCCCCCCTCGTTATGCGACGATGGGCGAATTCTGCCCGTGCTTGCCGGATGCGCTCGATCTGTAAACCTGAAAGGTCACCGACGTCCGCCAGGAGCGCCTGATCCACGAGCGCTACTGCGTCGAGCAGCCTGCCATCGGCAAGCAGGTTGACGACTTGTTGTCTGATGGTGCGAAGCGCTTCTGCACGGGCCAGAACTAACGCGGGCGAGGGCATGGTCCAGACATCGGCCTCCTTGGGCTCGATCTTCAGGATGCCGCCTCCGTAAGCGCGCCCGACCATTTCCGCATGCAGCAGCGTGACTGAGTTCAGGCTCGCCAGCGGCAGGAGCTCGCAGCCGAGTTCCCGGTGCTTGGGTGCGAGGTAGACGCCGTGCACCGAATTGAGGTGCCGAGCCTTCGCTTCATTGGCTGTGAGCCTGGGCGTGTCTGCGTTCATGCAGGTCAGCAACAGGTCCGCAGCGGGGACCAGCGGCACCTGGTACCAGGTCTTGCGCACGCGGCACTTGTAGGCCGTATCGACACCGGTGCGATGACCGTCCGCGATGTACGCAGCGGCCTTGGCCGAAGGTGGCGTGCTCGGGTAGAAGAGGAGGGTGGCCTGCCCCTCTCGACCCAGCTTCGTGAGCATGTCGCTCGAAAGCGAGAGACCCCGCAGGTGTGAGCTCCCCGGCGGCGAGAGGCGCAGCAGTTCCTTGGTGTGCAGGCCGAGCTCCTTGGCCCGCTGGGGCGAGAGCGTGAAGTACTTGTTGTTGCCCGTGACGATGCCAAGGGTGGTGTCTCCCCATGTCTCCAGGCTGGTGAAGAGGCCTTCTTTCAGCAGCTTGTGCAGCGGCTCGACGGCCTCGGGGTCGACGAGGCTGGAGGTCCACTTTGCAGCCGGGTCCGTGGGCGTCCAGGTCTGTCCCACGCCCAGCGAGGCGAGCTCTGCCGCGTTCCTGGCTTGTCGGATGGTGGCGTGGTTGGCCGGGCCCTCAAGGTACCCGTCGGCCAGCAGCAGCACGACATCCGCTTCGGCCTCGGGAAAGACCTGCTCGGCAAAGAGCACGAGCTGCACGTCGCGAAAGCGCTCGAAGAGGAAGCGGCGCACGGGCGCCGCGTAGTTCACCGACAGCAGCTCGGCCGGGAGCACCAGTCCGAGGCGTCCGCCTTGCCCCAGGAACAGGGCAGAGTGGATGGTGAAGGCGGCCCAGCTGGAGGCAAGGCCGGTGAGCGACACGCCGCCTCGCAGGGCGGCCTCGCGCGAGCGCGCACGGGATTCGCCCGAGAAATCCTGGTAGCGGATGTACGGCGGGTTGCCGATGACCGTGTCGTAGACCGGCTCGGGCTCGATCGCGAAGAAGTCGCTCTGCCTCACATTGGCCTGGCCGCCCGCATCAAGCACGCGCTGGCGGGCGACCTTTGCACTGTGGGCATGGATCTCGACACCGTCCACGATGGGCTGTGCATCGGAGCCCGGTGCGAGTTCGCGAAGGCGATCCACGGCTGCGACGAGAAAGGCAGCGTCGCCTGCCGAGGGCTCCATCACGAGGTCGTCTGCCTTTCGGATGGCCCAGTGGGCGATGAACCGGGTGATCTCATCGGGCGTGAAAAAGGCCCCTCGCTCCTTGCGCAGCGCAGGTGTGTCGTCGGGGTGGATGGAGTGCGCGAGAGTCACCGGGGGCATTCTATTTTGCAAAGCGCGCGCACCTTGCTGAGAGGTCTGTCAGGTCGCGGCTTGGAGGCTGGAGACGGGATGCGAGGAGCACTGCCCGCGCTGTGTGGCCATGCACTTGATCCGATCATGTCGCGGGTCAGATCATGCGTGCCCATGCCGCCGCGCTCATGCGCTGCGGACAACGCATGAGGCTGTGGGCGATGGTCTATCGTGTCTTGTTCGATTGGGACACCACACTCCCGGCAAGCGTCCTGGTCACCTTGGATGAGTGAGGATTGTCCAGCGCGCGCGAGGCTCGGTCCTCCGTCTTCGCTCCGGTCTGCGCGGGGCGGCCGCTTTGCCGCAATGCCGAGCCTGCGAGTGAGCGCTGGATGCTACTGGCTGATGCGTTTCCGAGTGTTCTACCGGCGACGGAGGCCACGGTCGGAGATGTCTGCTTGGTGTTCCTGGACATGCTTGCTCCTTCCCTCCACGCGTACGAAATTGCCGGACGCCTGGAGGTCAGCGTCTGGAGCCTGGCATTTTATACAGCACTATGTATGTGTCCAGTATTCAGTACTACGGTTTTGTTCTCCGGGGGGCCTTGCGTTGATGGGGATTCAAAGTGGGTCGACCATTCAGCAACATTCACCACTAGGTGATGCTGACCTTCCGCGCCTCGCTCAGAAATTCCTGTGGACCACTCAAGGAATGCTCTGTCTTCGTTATCATTGATAGAATCATTGACTCTTCGAGGCCGGCGCGGCCTCGCCGCTACTCTTGGGGTCTAGGCAATGACCAGAACTTGGCAAATTTTCGACCAAATCAACGCATTGACAACTTCTGAGGGGTCAAATGTTGATCCAAAGGTTGACGCCTGGCTCTCGGCCTTGATGGAACGCATAGCAGATGCATTCCAAAGCATGGGGGTGAGCGGCCTAGGGGAAGGAGCTCAAGCTGCTCGCCAGGCTTTCGAACGCGTGGACGCCGTGCATCACTTGGATCCAGCTTCACCTGCTTTCGTCGGGGGGCGGCTCGCAGCAGCGGCGGACTTGCTGGGCTATGCGGCGGCCCGCACGGCGAACTCTGAGGCGGAATCGATCGCTGGGCGCAGCCCTTATGCGGGAATACTGAGCGCGCTTGCCAAACACCCGCTTCGCAACGTCGATCTCGCAGCTGAAGTCACCAAGTCGGACGCGGAGATATGTCGCCATCTCAGAAAGCTGCGGGAGCTCGACCTTGTGGCGCCACAGCGTCGCGGGCGTGAAGTCTTCAATGCGCTGACCCCCATTGGCCGGCTCGCGGTCGAACAAGGTGTTCAGCGCGCACAGCGAGTGCCACTGGAACACACCAACGTGATCGACCTTGCTGCCAACCAGGGTTTGCGCCTCAATGCAATCAAACCTGCTGCCAATGTCTCCGGCAGTGAACTGCCTCGCCTGAGTAATTCCGCATGACCTCCAAGGTAACGACGTTCTACTCGTACAAGGGCGGCAGCGGCCGCAGCATGACAATGGCCAACGTCGCCTGGGCGCTGGCCACCAACGGGGAGAAGGTTCTCACCATCGACTGGGACCTTGAGGCGCCGGGGCTGCATCGGTACTTTCATCCATTCCTGGACGATCCCAGTCAGGCCCGCTACCTGGGGCTCGTAGATCACATCTGGCGCTATATCTTGGCCTTGGCGGACCCCGAAAAGGCGGATTCCGCAGGCGAACTCGCCCCGGGAGACGAGCTTGTCCAAGAACTGCAGCTGCCCCTGGAAGGCCCCGGGTGCCTTCATTTCATCGGTGCGGGCCGCCAGGACGACCACTACAGCGACAAGGTCGGCGGGTTGGATTGGAGCAGCTTCTACGGGCGCTTCGGCGGGGAGCGTTTCCTAGATTCGTTCATGGCGTGGGCCAAGGAGCGTTACACACACATTCTTATCGATAGCCGTACCGGAGTGGCAGACACGGCAGGGTTATGCACCACGCAGTTGCCGGATGCACTGGTCATGTGCCTGGTCTACAACCGACAAAGTATCGAGGGAACAGCGGCAGTTGCCCGCTCGATTGTGCGAACAAGAGCGCAGCGCGGGCAGCCTCGCGTGGAAATGATCATAACCCCCTCACGCGTCGAGGATCGCAGCGCCGTGACATCGGCGCGGCGTCATTGCGTCGAGTCGCTTCAAGGCATCTTGCGTTTGCCCACCGCGCGGTTGGCGCACGAACTCAGGCGCTCCGAGATCCGTCATTTTCCTTGGTGCTCGTTCGAGGAAAAGCTTGCGGTCTTTGAGGAAATTCCGGACGACAGCGGCTCGCTGCTGGATGCGATGCACAACCTCGCTGGTCGAATTTCCGAGCGGAAACTGACGGCCGTGGAGTTGGATCCCGCGATCATTTCTTACTTCTGGCGCCGCGCCGCCTTCGATGATCCGCGCCTTGCGGAACTGGAAGCACTCTCGGGCGCACCCAACAGTGAGGTCATCGCCAAGCTAACGCACTGGCTTGATGATGCGCTCGATGAACCTCAGGAGCGCACCGATTGGACCGGCGCGCTCGCGCTGGCCTGCGTTGAACAGGCCAATGCGCTCAACGATACCGATTCGCGCGCTTCGGACTTCTTGAGTGAAAAAGGGTTCGAACTCGCCAAGCGCGCCTATGAACAGGATCGCCGTGGCTACCGCATCCGGTTTGCCGCCGCGCTCCAAGGACGTGCAGATCATCTGCAACGCCTCGGGCGCTACGAAGAAGCGCTGCGGGCGGCTGGCGAGGCAGTAGATATCTACAAGTCCGACGGATCTACAAGCTCCGCATGGCGCCACGCACGCGGATACGAGCGGCTGGCGGAGTTGACACTTGCGTCACGAGGCAATGAAGCAGCGCTTCCGCTCTACCAGAAGATGGTCGAGCTCTTCGACAGATTCGAAGATCTCGATGGGTTGCGCGTACCGGCAGGTTTTCTCGGCGACGCCCTGCGCGCACGTCGTCTCCTGGCGGAGCGCCATGTGCAGGCGGGCGACTACGAGGCCGCCCTGCACGTTCTTGAGCGAGCCATGGCGATCCTGCGCGGGGGGCGCGAAATGCGAAACAGCCGATCCTCCGAAGCCGCCAACGTGCTTGGTCTGTATGCGGAGGTTGCGGCCGTTGTTCACCCCGAGCGCGCTCGCGCGATTGTCGAGGAGGTCAAGTCGCTTGCCGCGCACCTGCTCGATGCGCGTGCCTTGACATCCATCCTCGAGCGACGACTGGCCATCGTCGAGACCGATGCGCTCGTGCGGCGCAATGACTGGAGCGAAGCACTTGCCGTCATCGAAAAGCTTGAGTTCGAAGATTCGCTGCTGTATCACTCCGCAGATGCGCAGTTGCCAGAAACTGCGGAAATGCGCGCACTGGCGCTTCTCAAGCTCGGCCGCGCAACCGAGACAGAGGTGTTGCTATCCCAGCTCATCCAGCAAAGTTCACGCGCACCTTCACCACGCTTGTGCGAGTTGGTGCTCGAGACGATCCGGGCTACAGGCAACCCCCAACTGTTGTATGACCTTGTACTCAAACGCGCTGGCCCTAACCAGGAGCCGCACGAGCCGCAATTGCTGAGGCACATGCTCAGTTCCGCCATGGAGTTCATGCCCGAAGACAGGCACCCGGTGCTGATGTTCCTCCAGGAGACGCTAGAGCGCTCCAGAAGTCGATCACTCTCAACCGGAATGCTTTAACGTGCTGCCCGGAGAACTGTTCGCAACTCTGTGGCAGCTGATCGAAGCGCAAGCGCAGGCGGTGATCCTTACCCCATGGCATGGCCGTGCGGCCGTGGAGTGCACAGAGCTCACCAGATTGATTCGCGCATGCCCGGATCCCGCTGTCCCAGCGGAGGTCCTGGCCTATGTGGAGGGCAAGGCCGTCACGTTCGCAACGACCATTGCCCAGAACAATCGGGATCAACGCGCGTTTGTCGCGATGTGTGCACTTGACGATGCGGCCATGGATATCCACCCTGCACGAAAAACCCGCCTTGCGGGTCGCAGCGTCGCGCTGGGCGGGCTACTCGATGAGATGAAGACACGCCGAACTGTTGAGCATTCTTATGCACACGTGCCCACCATCGGAACCGTGGTCCCCAAAGGTCAGCTGACATCCCGCAGACTGGATGAGGAAAGCGAAACTGCAAACGGCGCAAATTTAGCGTCCCAGTTCGAGCACCTGACGCTGGTTCCGTCTCACACGATCTACAAGATCGATTTTCTCGTTGTCTCGCCCTATCGGTTTGGCCTGTCGGATGCAAAGGCGCAGATCGTCGGCGTTGCGCCGGTGGCCGAGGACGCGAACGACCTGACTTTTCGTGCCAGCGCGCGCATCGGACGAGCGTACCTCGACGCCCGCCCCACAGACCCCGACGCACTTGCGACAAGACTCACGGACGCCGTCGTAAGCCTCCTGGACCAAGGGGCCGGGGTCATCACTCTGCCGGAGCTGGTCTCCAGCGACACGGCGCTGGAGAGCCTGAAGAGGCGGTTGAGCGCCCGCGCTGTCGCCCCAGACAACGCGCTCGTGATCTGCGGCAGCGGCTTGAGCACCGACCCCTGCCCTTCGACCGGACGGCACTTCAATGAGGCCACCGTCATGACAGGCCGCGGCTGGGTCCTCTTTAAGCAGCGCAAGATTCACCCGTTCAACATGACCGCCACGAGGATGGCGGAATGCTCGGTTGCGCGCGATCCTGCGCACGACGACAAAAGCCACATGGAGGACATCGCGGCGTCCACGACTCTTACGGTCTGCGACCTGCCCGACCTTGGCCGCGTGATCGTCACGATTTGCGAGGATTTCGAGCAGGAGGCCCCTGCGGGACAGGTTGCCATTGCTACGCGTCCGGATTGGATTTTCACGCCGGTGCTCGACGTGAGCCAGGAGCCAGGCCGCTGGACTCACCAGCGCAGCATCGAGATTGCCCGCCGAACTCTTTCGCGCATCGTGGTGACGTCCAGCACGACGCTGACGGTACGACGCAAAGGGGTGGCAAAACTCTCCGATGTCTTGCCTGCCGAGGTCGGCGTCAGCATCCTCTATGACGGCTACGCAGGACGCAAGGTCAAGCGCATAGAACCCAGCGCTGACGGCGGTACGCCTCAGGCAGTGAGTGTGCAATGGGATCCGCAAAACTGGGCGGGTGACGACGTCCAGTTCCGCTTCTAAGTGGACCGTAAATTCAGGGGCCAAATGACATTGATCGGGCGAGTAGGAAAAGTTAAGCAACTTTGAATCACCAACCGGATTGCAGAAGCTCGGTTGTTGTGCAAGTGCTTGATCTTCTTGGGGTGACAGGGCGTCGAGATTTGAATCCCCACAGTTGGCCAGCAGTCGAAGCGATTGACCGTATCCGTCTGTTACGGTAGCTTGCGCTTCACCTCTTCGTTGACCGATTCCCCGGTAGTCGCATCTGCAATGGCTGTCCTGATTCTTGCGTTGAGCACCTGCGTCGCCCGGATGACCTCGGGCGAGCGTCGATTGGCGGAGCGGCTGCAGCAGAAGCCAACGAAGACTACCTACTGTGGTTCGATGTTCCGATCGGTCCCAAGCAGCGCCACCCTGACTTCGTCGTGCTGCACCCCAGTCGCGGCTTGCTGATCCTGGAGGCCAAGGATTGGCGTCTGGACACCATCCAGCAGGCCAGTCGCGGCGATTGGTCGATCGTGCCCGACGGTGTTCCGAAGAGTGTTTCCAACCCGATCGAGCAGGCCCGGCATCAGGCGCTGCAGGTGGTCGACGCCCTCAAGCGCGATCCGCAGCTGATCCAGCATGAGGGCAAATGGAAAGGCATGCTCACCTTTCCATGGAGTTACTGTGTTGTCTTCACCCGGATCACGCGCAAGCAGTTCGACGCGGCGGGGCTCGGGAGCGCGATCGAACCCAATTGCGTGGTCTGTTCCGACGAGATGCTGGAGGATGCCGAGCCGGAGTCTTTTCAGGGCAGGCTCTGGGACATGTTCCCGGTGCTGATGCGCGGCACGCTTTCGCTGCCGTAGATCGATCGGGTGCGATGGAATCTGTTTCCCGAGGTGCGGGTGCCGCAGCAGGGCGCGCTCTTCGACGATGCGGATGAAAAGGCCACGGTCCCTGATCTTCTGCGCGTGATGGACCTGCAGCAGGAGCAACTCGCGCGCAGTCTGGGCGACGGCCACCGGGTGATCTACGGTGTGGCGGGCTCCGGCAAGACCATGATCCTGGGGTACCGCGCCGAGTACCTGGCCAAGGCCACCGCGGACGCGCACAAGCCCGTGCTCGTGCTTTGCTACAACGAACCGCTGGCGATCAAGCTGCAGGCGACGATGCTGGTCAAGGGGCTGGCCGACCGTGTCCAGGTGCGGCATTTCCACAAATGGTGCCGAGACCGGCTCGTGGCGCTCGGCCAGCCGCTGCCGTCCAACGACCTTGCCGTGGGCGCCAAGATGGAGCAGATGGTGCGCAACGTCATCAATGGCGTGGATCGCAAGATGATTCCGTCGGGCCAATACTTGGCGGTGCTGATCGACGAAGGCCACGACTTCGCGCCCGAGTGGCTCAAGCTGGTCACCCAGATGGTTGACCCTGCGACCAACAGCCTACTGCTGCTGTACGACGATGCCCACAGCATCTACGACAAGCGCAGCGGCAAGCCCTTCAGTTTCAAGAGCGTCGGTGTGCAGGCGCAGGGTCGCACGACCATCCTGAGGATCAACTACCGCAACACTCGTCAGATCCTGCAGACAGACGGCAAGCGCGATGGCCACCGAGCTGCTTCGGCCTCAGGAGAAGGACGACGATGGCGTTCCGCTCGTTCAGCCGGTGAGTTGCGGCAGGGAAGGGCCGGAGCCGATCGTCATCGAACTGCCGAACACCCGTGCGCAGGCCGACCGGATCGCGGGGCTCATGGCGAGCGCGCACAAGACAGTGAACAAGACCCATCTGCTGATCGATCTGCAGAACCGGCACCCAGTGCCGGAGGATGTCGCATCATGGATGGGCGCGAATGGTGAGGCTTGGGTCTCGTCTACGGCGAACGCGAGGTGGACCTGATTGCGCCATACATGGAGCTCGGTGAGCGGGAGACGATCGAGCCTCTGGCACTCGGGCCTATGCCTTAGCTCATTTGCTCGCGAGTGCCTGGCACGAGGGGGCCACCCGCTGCTGTGGGTTGGGCAAGGAAGAAGGGTGCCGCACGGCTTCAAATGGGACGGCTATGAGCAGGGCACTGTGCGACATGTATGCCCGCGCCGTTCCTGTGCTCCAGCTACTATCAACTGGGAGAAAAACACCGATACGAGAGAGAAGCTAATGGGCGAGTTTTCTGAAAAAGTCAGGCGAGGCAAGGTGCCCGGGCCAAGGAGGCAGACATTCACGGTTGAAGCCTGGAGGAAGGCTCGCGACGAGTTCTCCTCGGAAGATAGTGCGGACATCGCCTTGTATGTCTCCGGACAGCATATCCACTCGAAACTTGGGGCTATTCGCAAGGCCATCAAGCAGTCCTCGCTTTCGCATCTTTCGACCCAGACGCAGGTTAAGGCACTCGTTGCTGCCGCCAACCACCAGTTCGAAGCGCTCCAGCTTCAGATAAAGAAGCGATCTGCGGAAGCTGCTGGAGAAAACATCTCCGGAGAGATTCGTATTGGTGACCTCGCGGCGACTCAGATCAGATTGGCCGATGGCAGCAGCTACAACGCGGATGCGGCGCTCGGCAGCATGCTCGATGGTATCGCTATACCTGTCAAAGTCGCCTTAGCAGGGCTGCCAAGGATCGCCGATGACAGTTTTGCCGACGTCAATTGGAACGACGTGCGATTGGAAATCAATCTTGGGGCTCTATACGATCAAGCGGAGAACCTATGGGAGGATTGCGTGTGGAACACGTATATCGTTAACGGCGAAGGCAACAAGATGCTCGCGATTCCTATGGATATCGACGCAAAGCGCGGCACGCGTGCAGCAGCGGCAAGAAGATTCGCGCTCGGCATCGAATCGACTTCCTACGCCGTCCGGGTTATCCAGCAGTCGCAGGATCAAGGGCTGACGCCAAAAATTAAAGAAGTCCAGGCCATCCTGATCGACGGTGATCAACAGCGCATCCAGCTTGGGCCGGGTAAAGCAGACTCGCACAATCACGCATTGCTTCTTGCGTTGAGAACGATGGCATGCCCGCCGTACTACGACTCCTTGCTCAGCGAGTCTCAGCCGCAGCTGGCTGGCGCATCACTGTCCCAACTCTTTGATGGCTGGATGGTGATCGCGCAGGCCGCAAGTCAGTTGTGGGAAATGACATCGTTAGCGCAGAAGACCGATTCGCCAGTGGATCCAGAAGCGCTGAGCGACATGCGCGAGTACGTCCCGTTCTTCACAAAAGAAGCACTGACAGCCGCCGTGCACGAGGCTACAGGCATACCCGTCCCCGGTGCGCAGGCTATCGTCGAATTCCTTACCTTCGTTGGTAAAGGTCAACAGGAATTCTGGACACAGCCATTAGTGTCGGCGGGCGACCCGTCGAAGCTATATCCGGTTTTTGGAGCGATTGCTGCGCCGCCAAACCTGCGCTTTGCTCTTGAGCGCTGGATGGCGCAGCTTAAGGTCAAGCTTGAAGACCGTGGACCTGCGTTTGAGCAACATCTGCGCACAAGCCTCGTAAACGCCGTAGCGACCTCGCCAATGCTTTCCAGAGTTGCTAAGGTTGTCCCTTGCGACTACACATTCCGATGTACCGACAAGACTTTTGCGCAAATTGATGCACTGTTTTGCGTTGGTTCGCGGGTCTTCGTTTTAGAAGCCAAGTGCATCCTTGAACCGACCGAGTCGACATCCATCGGTACTCACCGGGCCGCCATCGAGCATGCCGTCGAGCAAGTGAAGATGCGCGTCGCACTCATCGAGGCGCATCGCGAAGAGTTCATCGTAGATATGAAGCAGTTTGGTTGGAACCTGCCCCAGGACTTCGATGTCAAGCCCTTAGTTGCGACGAGCACCGTTGCGCAAGTTGGTGTGCCACTGGGCGGTGTTCCCATCGTTGATGAACTTGTTCTCGAAGGGTTCTTCAAAGGGGGTTACGAGTACGTCGGCCTGAACACAGACGACTTCTCCATCTCGGAGCGCATCCGTCGGCCCTTTTACTCCGACGCTGGCGAAGCGCAGGCGAATGCAGCGCGCTATTTCGAGCATCCCCCTCAGTTGAAGCAGTACAGCGACGCGCTGCATTTGCGGCCGGTGCGGATGTACGCGGCGTCGAAAGACGACTGGTTCGGCACGATGGTCGATTTTGACTAGGGCTAGTGAGGTGCGGGAGGTGACACGCTCCGCCTTGTCGATGTCACCTGATGCCGTTGATAGTGCGGTCGGGACGGACCATGGGCACGACCGTGCAATTGACACCTTCACACCGAACGCGTCTCAATCACTCCCGGCGATATTGTTAGATGGACGCGCGCACTTGCGGACTAACCAGCCTCGGCCGGTTGGGCACTGGGCTACACCCCTCAACGCGCAGCACCGCTACGAAATCGCTGCAACGGCTGGCGGTGTCGCGCACTGTGTCGTGGTCTTTGCGCAGATCACGCAGACTTATGCGCCTGGTTCCTATAACTGGCGCCACGCCACAGACGCCGATGCGGCCTACACGGTCGCCCCGGCCGGCTGGCGGTCACACCTTCCTTCGGCGCTGCGGTCGATACGCGACGGCTACGAGGCTGAATTTCGAGCAGCTCTTCGTGGGTGTATCAAGCCAATTTGAACTAGGCGCTTCTGCCAAATTCACCGGTGTGGGGGAGTTCAATTTCAGGCCTCACGCGGTTGTGCCTAATCAAGATGTTGAAATTTATGCGCGTGGTTCGGGAACGATGTTTTCAATGCTGCCGGTGTCACTGAAGGCTAGCCTGATAGTTAAGGCGCCCTGAATTTCCCGCTGCAGTGCGACAATGATTTCTAAGATGTGTGGCTCTACCAGTTCTCGCTCATACAGAGCCTGACGGTGAGCAAAAAGAATCGTATCTGTATGCGACTCGACATTGCTGATTTCGTGGAGGTCGGCGAGCATTGGTCGGCGATCCGTTCGAGTCTCCACTGTACGAGGTAAGTTGGATGTCACTAGCACCGGACAGTTAACTTCACGAGCAAGTTTTTTAAGCTCTCTGCAAATCTCTCCGGCGTCAGTGCGGTCATTGCCAAGCAGATGCTGAAGCGAATCCACTATGACGACTCCAACACCACCCCATAGCTTGGCTCGCTTTCGAGCCTCGGCTTGCAATTCATAAACCGACGTGGATGGTTCATCGAGAATGTAGATGGACGCTTTATAGAGCCGCTCCACGGCTCTAGTCAGACCAACCCATCCTGCGTCTGTCAACTGGCCCGCACGCATATGGAGGGCAGGGATTTTTCCAATCGTGCTAATGAGTCGTTCTGTTGTTTTCTTAGCGGAGGTTGCCGGTGAAAAGAGTACGACAGGAAGGCTCTCCACCGTGGCGACGTGCTGAGCAACTTCAAGAGCGAATGCGGTCTTCCCGTGTAAGGGGCGTCCTGCCAAGAGCGTGAGCGTCCCTGGTTGCAGCCCGTCAATAACGCGATCCAGATCTAGAAAGCCGGTCCGCACTCCAGTCACTTCTTGGAAGCTCTTGTCGGCTGCATCAACGACTCGGTCGAGCAATTCCGCGACCAACTGATCGACACCAAAACCGCGGGCGCTGCCTTCTTCTGCAAGTGACGTTTCACTCACTTTCGGCGAAGTCTCCATAGCCCGAACTACTTGGTCGATAACGTAGTTCAATCCTTTGGAAGTGGGCGCCGCGAGCTTGTCTGCAAGCGGAGGGGAGTATTTTGTAATGTCCTCCCTGCTTACTTGGTGCCAGACCGGAAGGATGACCTTCTGCGATCCGTCTTCACGAGCCACCAGGCCATCAAGCTCCTTTTGAGGCCATTCTTTGCGCAGGAAGTTGGGACTGAGAACCAAAAGTCCATATCGTGACTCCGCCAAGCCGCGATCAATGCCTCTACGAAGGCTGTCTCCCAGCTTTAGCTCCATTTCGTCAATCCAGACGCGTAATCCGCGATCACGAAGGCCTTCAGCAAGCGGTCGCGCTACATCATCTTTGTCTTCGCTTGCGTGGCTGATAAACACGTCGTACTTCATAGCGGCAGTCTAGTCGGTCACAGTCGGTCGTTCAGGCTCATTTTCTTGTAACTTGCCGAGGTTTCCTTCGCCGTCACCGCGCGCCAGTGAAGGGCAACTTGGTGCTTCTCGGGCGACCCTATTTGCGGTTCGGATCGATGCTAGTCCAACTGCCCTGGCTTGCCGGCTTGCAGGACAACGGCACTGGGGTGCTGAACAACTTGGGTTGTCTCGGGTTGCCCCGGGTGAGTACCGGACCGAGACAGACCGCATCGAGACGAGCTTGGGGGCGGTATTACTGTGGTCTTGAACTGGCAGCCGCCACGAAGCGCGTCCGATGATGCTGGGGGGACCTGATCTGTGCGCGCGACGGCGTGGTGCTCGAGGTGAAATCGATGTTTCTTGGGCGGTCACGGCGCGAGACTTGGCAGTATGCCAGCACCACTTTATGCAAAGCGACTGCGGGTGCGATCGGTGCTCACAGAGGGCGCGACGATGACCGTCTCCAGTGAGACGTTTGGCGCAGCGGAAGCGCCACTTGTGCAGCGTCCAGGAGTGGCGGCGGCTGCGGCCGACATTCAGGGCTGGATCGTCAACACGTCGATCGAGTGCGATCACAAGTACTCCCGCAGCTTCTGGAAACTGTCGCTCGAAGAGGTTCTGATCGCTCCGCTCGACGACGTCCGGTTGCTGCACGAGCCGCTCGGGGGGGCACGTTCCGTGCCGGTTCGCTAGGCCGGCGCGTCGGACAGCCTCTACCCGCAGGGATTTTCTGAAGACCGGTTCCCCGAGGTCATCGAAACCCAGGCAATCTGGGCGGAGATCTGAGTAGTGCGCCCCTGAAGGCGGGGCGTAAAGTGAGCGGCATCAAGGATCGGCCTGTGGGGTTCGGTGGGGCTGCGGCGGAATGCACGGCTCAGGATCACTCGCACTTCCGGGTTCGGCGCGCCGCGTATGCTGTCGCGTCCATGACGACGGAAGAATTTTGTGCCTCCCCGATCGGTACGCATGGGAACGTGTTGCTGAACTGGCGCGCCAGCGCACCCGAAGATGTGCTCGCCTATGCTGAGGCCTATCGCAATGCTGCGCATGGCCTGATCGACGCGCTGGAGCAATCTGGTGAGACCAGCCAGACCGACCACACCGCCTGCCCGGCCGTCTTTCTCTATCGGCATGCCATCGAGCTGTACCTTAAGGCGATGTTGCATCGCATTGCGAAGATGAGCGTGGACGACCAGGCGCTGCGCCAGTTGCTGCCGAGACTGTGGCGTGAGCATTCGTTGGCGAAGCTGTTGGACATGGCGCAGCCCGTGCTTGCTGCAATGCGCGAGAGGCTGCCGTTGGCGCTGCGCGTCTTTGATGAGGAAGAACTGCAGTTCCTCTTTGAGTTGGACCGCATCGATCCCGGCTCATATGCTTTCCGCTACCCCGTCGCCTCGACCGGAGGGCCGTCGATGCCGAGCGGCTTGCGCATGAATGTCTTCGCCTTCGCTCGGATGGCAGATCGAACGCTCGATGCGCTTCAGGCCAGGTGCCTGCATTTCATGGAGCAGGTCCGCTCGCTCGAGCCGCAGATGCGTTTGAGCCTCAGTGCCATGCGCCCCTGAGGGAGGGAGTGGCCGCGCACCTGCAAGTCAAGCGTGCGCGACTGAGCCTGTGCTCACCTGTGTGACGAAGACGGACTGTTTCCGTTGCTCGGCAAACTCGGCTTGGAATTCATGGAACCGGCGTTATCTTGGAGAGTCGGAGCAGTGACTCGCATGGCGAGGTGCCAAGAAGAATGGCGGGCGGAACCACCCGAAACTCGAAGATCTGGATCCTTGTGCGCGATGGCTGCGAAGCAGCCGTTCGAAGCGGTTCCTTCGGGGTGATATCGATCATGAACGTGGCGTAGCTGGTCGATGCTGGCTTCGCGATCGTAGGTCTGGAGAATTGAATCGCAGAAAGGAAAGAGAAATGCGTCTGTTGATCGCCTTGATTTTGCCGTGGCTGGCGTTCTTCACCATTGGTCGGCCGATCGCCGCCGTCATCTGCTTGATTCTCCAGCTCACCTTGATTGGATGGCTGCCGGCGACGATATGGGCAGTGTACGCGTTGGGCCAGTACAAGACCGACAAGAAGATCGAAAAGGCGCTCAGCCAAAGGGTGTGAGGGAGGCGGGTGGCGTCGGAAGTCAATCTCAATGCTGTCCGCACATGTTCTTGATGATTGGCCGGCATCGCAGATAGAGGATTCCATCTTGAGGCGGCCCATCTACCTAGTTATGGTGCGTACACAGCCCTGATGAGTTGGCGCGGTGCTATCAGGCTTTGTTGTACGGATCAACATGCAGGGGGATGTCCTCATTCCTCGAGGAGCTGATAAGGCCGGATTTCCAAGGCCAAGGCGAGACGCTCAAGGTTGTCGAGAGAAATGTTGCGAGCTTGACGTTCAACGTGAGCGACAAAGGTCCGATGCAACCCCGCCTCGAAAGCCAGCGCTTCTTGCGACCACCCCCTCAATCCGCGTAGCCGGATCAAATTCAGCGCGAGCACTTCCCGCGCCGACGCTGCGGGGTGCTTCAAAGAATTCCTGGGGCCAGCCACGCAGGAAGTCTTCGAGAAAGATGCTTTTAAGTCAGCCGTGTTTGAGTCACAATTCGCGAGCTGTGTGCATCTGCGAAGAGCTTGCGTTCATGCGAACTTCTCGGCTTCCATCTCCGTTTCCCACCGCCCGATCGCCCAGGTTGCCGGCATCAATCTCGCGCGTGCGTCCCAAAAAATCGTTGCAGCCTGTGCGCAGTTCGTCGGTGTCGCGCATCGGCGCACAGGTGAGGGCGCTGCGCATGGCGGAGGGAGCATCTGCTGGCCAACTGGCTGCGGCGTCTGGGATTTCAGCGTCGATGCTCTCACGCATCGAGCGTGGGTTGGTCTCGCCTTCGGTGGAGACGCTGGAGCGGCTCGCGCAGGGGCTGCACGTGCCGGTGTCGCGTTTCTTCGGCGACCAGGCCCGGCGCACGGACTTCTGCCACGTGCGGGCAGGGCAGGGACTCGTGGTCGACCGCATCGGCGCCGTGGCGGGTTACCGCTACGAGTTGCTGGGGCATTCGCTGTCCGGCAACCTGTTCGTGGAGCCGTACTTGGTGACGCTGCAGCCGGAGGCCGGGCCGTACGCGACTTTCCAGCATCCGGGGCTCAAGTTCCTGTACTTTCTGTCAGGGTCGGTCACCTATCGCTACGGCGCGAAGGTGGTCGAGGTGGGGGCAGGGGACACGCTGCTGTTCGACGCCACGGCGTTGCATGGCATCGAGGCCATCCATTCGGGGCCGGTGTCGTACCTCTCGGTGGTTTCCACGCTGAGGGAGTAGGGGCGGGCGCCGGGCTGTCCCGTCCTGCAGGAGGACGCTTGGCTGCTTCACCGCTCTGAGCGGCCTTGGGATCGAGGCTCGTCGTGTCCGGTCAGGGAGCGCCGCGCTTCCTGCGCTTCGGCGCTTGCGGTGTCGCCGTTCTCTTCTTCGTCTTCGCTGTCGCGGTTGTTGGCGTTGCTGCCGTGGGGTCGGGTGCCGCTTCCGGCGCGCTCAAGGCGTAGAACTCGTGCAGCTTCTCGGCGAGCATGCGCTTGTCCGGCAGCTGCATCTGGTACTGAGCCACCAGCGCGGGCGAGAGCGAGCGGCTCAGCGCGTACTCGACCACCTCGGCGTCCTTGCTCGCGCACAGCAGCAGGCCGATGGCCGGGTTCTCGTGCGGCTTCTTCACCTGGCGGTCGAGCGCTTCGAGGTAGAAATTCAGCTTGCCCAGGTGCTCGGGCTCGAAGGCCGTGACCTTGAGCTCGATGGCCACGAGGCAGTTCAGGCCGCGGTGAAAAAACAGCAGGTCGAGCGCGAAGTCTTGGCCGCCCACCTGCACCGGGTACTCGCTGCCGATGTAGCAGAAGTCGCGTCCCAGCTCGGTGAGGAAACGCCCCAGGTTCATCAGCAGGCTGCGGTGCAGCTCGGCTTCGGAGTGCGGCTCGGGCAGGGCCAGGAAGTCCAGCAGGTAGGCGTCCTTGAAGTGCTGTGCGGCCTGCGGCTGCATCTCTCTCAACGCCGTCGAGATCTTGGGCGGCTGGAGCAGGGCGCGCTCGAACAGGCCGCTGTCGATCTGCCGCGCCACCTCGCGCACCTGCCAGCCCTGCTGCGCTGTCATGCGCAGGTAGAACTCGCGCTCCTCCTCGCGCTTGGCGCGGCTGAGGATGTGCAGGTGCGAGGACCATGGGACTTCTCTCAACAATGTTGAGAGTTTCGAGTCCGGCGGATAGGCCAGGAAGAACTGCCGCATGCGCCAGAGGTTCTGGGCCGAGAAGCCGCGCCGGCCCGGCTCGCGCCGCGCGATGTAGGCGGCGAGCTGCTCCACGGTGCCCATGGCCCAGCCGTCGGCCTCGATGCGCCGGTGCAGGTACTCGCCGATGCGCCAGTAGAGCTCGATCACCTCGGCGTTGGCGGCCCGGGCCACGCGCTGGCGTGCGCCCTGGATCAGCGCGAGCACTTCGCCGAAGGCGGCCTCCGCGGTCGTTGCCGCCGCTGCTGCGCGGCGTGCCGGTCCGACGGCCTTGCTCATGCCTGGACCCCGTCCATCTGGAGGGCGGGGCGTGTGCTGGTCGTTTTCCGCGCAGGCCGAGCGAGAAGGTCCTGCGCGGTGCAGCTCCCGCGAACCTGGCGCATGCGCCAGGGGCTCGCGGCGCCAGCTTCGCGAGATCGGGGGCAGGGTGCCTGGGGACGGGACATCAGCCGGGTGATCATCGCAGTGCCCCGGCCGCGACGTGCCTGTGGCGCGCGGATGGGCGGTCCGATGTGCCGGGACCGAACCATCGGGCTGCGGTTGACGGCGTGCGCGGCTGGCGGCTGCCTACCGTCGACGCGGGGTTTCAGGTCCTCGGTGAAGCGCAGGTCATCGAACAGGGTGGGGGCGGTGGAGGCAGGCACCGGGCAAATGTAGTGCCTCGATGGTGCTTCCTCGCCCCACGGTCGTCGCTGCGCGGCATCCGGCCCCGGCCGTGCGGCATCGGGCCGCGTGGCAGCCCGGCGCGGGTCCGGGGGTTTCTGGTTCTTTCTCTCAACGGCGTTGAGAGTTTCGCGCTCGCCGGACTGGCAGGGCAGACAGGCCCTTGCCGACCGCCTCGGCACCGCGTCGTCGTGCCCACCAGTTCTTTTCGCTCGGATATACCTTTTTGACCCTGCGGTTTTCATGAGGTATTGCATTTGAAATGCAATACCAATTGCCGAGGCCTTGTAGGTTCTGAGGCCGTTTCTTGCCGCTTCGGGTCGATTTCGGATCGCTGATCGTTGCAATTGAAGTGCTGGCCTCGGCAATTCGAATTAACCAGTCTTCGGGATTGACTTCGGCGAACTGGTTCTTCCGTTTTCAAATTAAAAGCCCCAAAAATCACGATCGACGTGCAGCCGCACCATGCTGGTGAAAACCGCCCTCCGCCGCCCGCTGTAGCGCGGTCACGGTGCCTTGTGCTGCGAAGGGATTAATCCAAAGATTCTGCTTTGATGGCCGGTATTGGTTGTAATGCCGTGAAATTGATTTTTCCTGAATTGATGGATTCTGAATATCTTCATTTTTTGGCCTGAAAGGGAAATTAATTCCTTGTGCCTAGTCGAAAAATTAATTCGCCAAATCCATTGGCGCTGGCGAAATAAATTGATAGGCTGCGCGAGCCGGTTGCATGCAGTTACAGCAAATAACCGGCGCATTCCATGGCCAGCTTTTGAGGGTGATGAATCACAGCCCGCTCGAGATGGTTTCCAGCTTTCCCAAGGAGAGAACCATGTTCACAGGACTTACAGGACACCCGCCGCGCGGGCATGCCCGGCGCCCGTCGGGCGCCGCCCGGCCCTCCGCGGCCGCGTCCCTGCCCGGCCACTTCGCCCTGGCGCTGCAAAGCGAGGAGAGCGCGGCCGCCATCCAGGAAGCGCTCGCGCGCTGCGACGCGGCGCGCGACATCGCGCCGGTGTCGCTGAGCGTCGAGCGCGGCCAGCAGCGCGTGCTCAGCAGCGACCCCGCCGACGCGTCGGCGGTGGCCCCGCTCATGCTCACGACCACCGATGTCGACCTCTTCAAGCGCTGGATCGGCGCGCCCGACGAGAGCTGCCGCGCACATGCCGAGACCCACCAGTACTGGCCGCTGCCCACGCGGGCGTGGTCCGGGCGCTCCGTGTCCTCGCGCCGCGACTTCACCGCCGAGGAGGCCGCCGACATCGAGCGCGCGGGCCGCGTCTACCTGTTCGGCGATTCGGCTCTGGTGCGCGACTACCGCGACGTCATCGGGCTGTACCACGGCACCTTCGAGGCCGCCATCTACGCGATGGACGAACTCAGCGTCATGCCCGGCGCGCGCCTGAGCGTGGTCGGCGCCCCCGCGGTCCTGCTGTGCAGCAAGTTCGACCTGCACGCACCCGGCCAGCTCGTGCTGCACACGCCCTGCCACGCCCATTTCGGCAGCGTGCGCAAGTTCTGCGGCGCCCCCTCGCTCAACTGAACGGAAGGACCCGCCATGGCAACCAAGACCCCCCAATCCCAGCCCGCCGGCATGACCGATTTCGCCGAAGGCGATGTGCGCATCGTGACGCCGGACAACCCGCTGGTCGTGAACGAGGACCCGGCGAACTTCGGCGCCGTGCAGATCGCGGGCGGCGAGGTCATCGTGCAGGTGAAGTCGACCGTGACCTTCGCTTCGCTCGAGAAGACGAGCTGAGCCCCACATCCCACGCAAGCACGCAAGGAGTACACACATGTTGATCGACGACGTCCCCCTGGGCGATATCGTGGTGCTCGGCTACTCGGGCACCAAGGGCACGGCCGGCACGGCCGGCCCCAAAGGCAGCGACGGCTCGAACGGCCGCAACTGCGACTGCAACTGGGCCAGCGGCTGCCGTGACAGCACGGCCGGCGGCAATGGCGACACCGGCGGCAACGGCAGCAACGGCACCGATGGCGCCGACGGCAAGCAGGCCTTCCCGGCAACGATCACCGTCACCAAGCTGCTGGGCGACGCCAGCCACAACATCGTCGTCTTCAGCGCGGGCGGCAATGGCGGCTCGGGCGGCGACGGCGGCGGCGGCGGCGATGGCGGCTCGGGCGGCCAGGGCGGCAAGTCGGACAAGGACGGCGCCTACAAGTGCACCGGCAGCGGCGGCGGCAACGGCGGCACGGGCGGCAACGGCGCGAACGGCGGCTATGGCGGCAACGGCGGCGACGGCACCACGGTCACCGTCCGGTACTCGCTCGACAGCGGCGCCTCCGCCGCCATGGTCGGGCGCACCGCGCAGTCGCAGCCGGGCGAGGGCGGCGGCGCCGGCGGCGCCGGCGGTCCGGGGGCGGCGGGCAGCCCGGGGGGCAGCGCCGGCAAGAGCGGCAGCCCGGGGCGCGCGGGCAACCGCGGCAGCAAGTCGGGGGCGACCTCGACCTTCTCGATCACCAAGGTCTGAGCGCCCGGGCGCCGATCCGCATGACGAACGTGCAGCAGTCCGCGCTGCGCACAGGCGTCGAGCGCCTGTGGCAGGAGGGCGCACGCCTGGCCGGCCTCGACGCCCGCGAGGTGGCCGCCACCGGCTGGGCGCTGCTGTCGCCGCCCTCAGGCGGCGACGGCCGCCGGGGCGGGTTTTCCGAGCTCAACAACGACGGCAGCCCGGCCCAGCTGTGCCTGTCGCAATCGCGCGAGGGCACGGGGCTGCGCATGCTGGTCGATCCGGCATGGCACCTGGCCGACGCACCGGCGCGGCTGGTCGCGAGCCGCGAGGCGCTGGCCCTGGCGCTCGAGCGCGGCGGCGCCGGCGATCTCGCACCCGCGTGCGAGGCACTGCTGGATGCGCTGTTGCTCGAGGAGTCGGCGCTGCACGCCTACCCAAGCAGCCTGCTGTGGATCGGCACGGGCCTGGGCCAGCCCGGCTGCGCGGTGTACGTGGACGTGCGGCCGCTGGGCGACGCGGTCTGGGCGCGCACGCGCGACTGGCTGCACGTGGTCCTGCCCGATGCCGCGGAAGCCCTCGGCACGCTGGAGCGCCTGCGCCCGCATGTGCAGCTCTCGAGCATCGGCATCGAGGGCCTCTCCCGCCAGCGTGCGCGGGCCAAGCTGTACTGGCGCCTGCGCACACCCGTGGGCCTCGCGGCCCTCGGGCTGCCGCTGCTGGACGATCCCGGGCTGGCGGCCTTCCTGGCCACGGCCGTCGGGCTGCGCGAGTTCCCGCTGTCGGGGCTGGTGATGAGTGCGGGCTTCGACTTCGCCTCGGGGGCCCTCGAGGACACCAAGATCGACCTGTGCGGGCACTGCATGCCGCAGCCGGCCGCGTCCTGGCTGGACCTGGTGGCGCGCGTGTCGCACGGGCTGGGCCTGCCGGTGCCACCCGTGCAGGCGGCCCTGGACACGCAGCACTGCGAGGTGGCCTTCCTGGGCGCCGGCGTCGACCGGCGCGGCCAGCATCGCCTGAACATCTACCTCAAGCCGTCGGGCCCGGGCCTGCCGGCCGCGCTCGACCGCCGCGCGCTGCGCGCGTGCATCGCCTCGGCCTGCGCCTACCTGTGCGACCTGCAGGCCGCCGACGGCGGCTTCGCCGACTACCGGCTGCCCGTGGGCGCCTCGACCCAGTGGGTGAGCGCCTTCGCCGGCCTCGCGCTGGCCGAGGCCGCGTGGGTCGCGGACCTGCCCTGGGCCTTCGCGGCCGCCGGGCGGACCGCCGACCGGCTCACGCGGGACCGGCCCTATGCCGCGGGCTGGGGCTACAACGAGACGACGGGCATCGACGCGGACTCCACCGGCTTCGCGATCCGCCTGCTGCGCGCCCTCGGCCGCGAGGTGGCCCCGGCGGACCGGCGCAGCCTCCTGCGGCATTGGCGGGAGGAGGGCGGCTTCGCCACCTACGACGATGGCCCGCAGGCCTGGGGGCAGGCGCATCCCTGCGTGACGGCCGCCGCCGGCCTGGCGCTCGACGACGAGGCCCGCCGGGCGCTGTCGAGCACGCTGCAGGCCTGCGTCGCGCGCACCGCCCTGGCCGACGGCAACTGGCCGGCCTACTGGTGGCGCACGCACCACTACAGCACCTGGCACCACCTGCTGCTGCTGCGCCGCCTGGGGCAGGGCACGTGCGGCGCGGCGCCGGCGCATGTGGGCACGGGTGCGGGCACCGGCGTGGGCGCGGGCAAGGGTTCGGGTGCCGTCCATCCGTCCCCGGGGGCCTTCGAGCTCGCCTATGCCGCGGGCATCGCGCATTTCCGCAAACCCGGCTCGGCCGAGGCCGACCGGCTGCTGCGCGACCTGCTGGGCGCCCAGCGCGTGGACGGCGGTTGGACCGGCGGCTTCAACCTGCGCGTGACCGACCCCGCCTGCACGGCGCCCTGGCAGCAGCCCGCGGGCGAGCTGTACCGGGACCAGGCCGGCACCATCACCACCGCCAGTGCGCTGTTCGTGCTCACGGAGGTCCTGCGTGGATAGCCCGCTGCTGCACGGCCGGCGCGCCGCCTTGCTGTTCTTCAAGCGCCAGTGCCCGCCCTGTGTCGTCCTGTCCCGGCTGGCGGTGGTCCTGTCGCTCGGGGCCGTGCGCCGCGTGCCGCTGGACGCCGCGCAGGCGCGGGACTTCTACGCGCAGCACCCGGCGCTCGAGGGCATGCCCGTGCTGGTCCACGGCGAGCGCGTGGCCGCGGGGCCGGCGGTCTTCCTGGCCCTGCCGCGCGTGGTGGCCTCGCGTGCGTGGCAGCGCCTGCGCGCGCTGGGCGGGGCGCGCGACGGCCACAGGCCGACCGGGCCATGACGGGCGCACCCGCCGGGTCGCCGCCGCGCGCGGCGGCGACCGTGACCCTGAGCGATGCCCGCGCCGAGGCGGACTTCGCGCGCGACGGCTACGCGGTGGTCGGGCTGCTGTCGCCTGCCGAGCTGGACCGCCTGCAGGCGGCCTTCGCCCAGCATGCCGTCCTGCACGAAGGCCCCTTCGCGGCCAGCCTGCTGATCCCCGATGCCGCCGCGCGCGGCGCGGTCCACCACGCCGTGCAGGCGGTGCTGGCGCCCGCGCTGGCGCGCGTGCTGGCCGGCTACCGGTCGGTGTTCTGCGGCTTTGCCGTCAAGGCGCCGTGCACCGACGGCGGCGAGATGCCGCTGCACCAGGACATCAGCTTCTCGCGTCCCGAGGGGCGGCCCGCCGTGAGCGTGTGGGCGCCGCTGGTCGACGTCTCGGGCCTCAACGGCTGCCTGGTGCTCGTGCCGGGCAGCCACCGCGTGAACACCGGCGCGCGCGCGCCCGGCTCGACGCCGGCGGCCGACAGCCTGCAGGCCTACGCGCAGGCGGGCCTGCTGCGCGAGCTGCCCATGCGCCGCGGCGAGGCCGTGGTGATGGACCAGCGGCTGCTGCATGCCTCGCCGGGCAACCGCTCGCAGGCGGTGCGCGCCGTCGCGACGGCCGTGGCCGTTCCCGCCGAGGAGGGCCTGCGCTACTACCACCGCAGCGTCGTCGACGGCGTGGCCCTGCTCGAGGGCTTCGCCGTGGAGGACGACTTCCATCTCGGCCACCCGCTGGGCAGCCGCCCCGCGCGCGGCACGCGCCTGGGCGTGGCGCCCGAGCGCGTCGACTTCATCCACCCGCGGACCCTGGCCCCCCGGCCCGGGCCCGCCTGCGCAGTCCCTTGATCGAGGAACCTTCCATGTCCGGCTCCAACACCACCGACACCCAGGGCCTCGGCGCCCAGGCCCAGACGCCCGCGGAGCGCGTCTTCCAGATCGACCCCAGCGGCCTGGGCGGCATCGCCCAGAGCGTGAACCTGTTTCGCGGCGACGTGAGCGTGCCGCTGAGCGTGGTGTCGCTCGCCAGCCGCAGCGGCATCGACGCGAGCCTGGCGCTGATCTACAACAGCAACACCGGCGAGCAGGTCGACACCTGGAACCTGAC
This sequence comes from Variovorax gossypii, assembly GCF_003965815.1. Lineage (GTDB taxonomy): Bacteria > Pseudomonadota > Gammaproteobacteria > Burkholderiales > Burkholderiaceae_C > Variovorax > Variovorax gossypii. The sequence continues at coordinate 85,550 of NZ_RXOE01000012.1, forward strand.
GGCGCCCACCGGCCCCGTGGGGATGGGATGGTCGCTGGGCTACGAGTTCATCGCGCGCGACGCGGCGCTCGCGGCCAAGCCCATCGACGGGGTGTGCTACCTGGTGGCCGGCGGCAGCTCCAACCGGCTCTTCCGCACCGCGGTCACGTCCACCTACTGGGAGTACGAGGCCGAGAACTACCTGTTCTGGCGCATCCGCTACTACCCGCAGAAGGAGCAGTGGGAGCTGGTGCAGGAAGACGGCACGCGCCGCCTGTACGGCGGCGCGGCCGGTGCGAGCGCAGGCGGCGACGACGGCCCCGTGCAGTACGGCGTCAAGTGGGTCGGCGCCGAGGGCAACTGGAGCGATGCCACGGTGGTGAGCTCCGGCCAGAGCCGCTACGCGGTGGGCTGGAACCTCGCGGCCATCGTGCCGCCCTGGGGCGACGGCGTGCGCATGGAGTACGAGAACACCCTCGCCGTCATCGGCGACAACGCGGGGCTGGCCTACACCGTGTCCTCGCGCCTGAAGCGCGTGGTGGTGCCGATGGTGCGCACCCTCGTCTTCAACTACGCGCCCAAGCGCAACGACGACACGGCGCGCGAGTACCAGGTGCCGCACCTCGACCCGAACACGCCCTCACTGCACGCCTACCAGGACCGCTACGAGACGCACTTCCTCGCCTCGGTGGAGGTGCGCAACGCCGACGACGCGCCTTCCGCGCCCGGGGCGCTGATCCAGCGCGTGGGCTTCGAGTACGCGCTGGTCAACATGTCGCTGGACCACCAGGACGACCCCGACTACGTCAAGCGCTACCTCACGGCCGTGACCTATACCACGCCTCAGGGGCTGGCGATGCCCGACGTGCGCTTCGACTACTACAACGACCCGTCGCAGCAGCTGAGCGCCGACTTCAACCGCGGCGCCCTGCGCAGCATCCTCTACCCGCAGGGCGGACGCATCAGCTACACCTACCGCCACACGCTGCTGGCCGGCACCGACCGCGCGCTGCCCGTGGCCTCGCGCGGCGCGCCGCGCGTGTGGTTCGGCGCGGACTACGCGGTGCTCGTGAACTACGAGGGCGCGAACAGCGGCCTGGACGTGCGCATCTTCTCGTGGAACGGGCAGTGGGTAGAGGCCCCCAGCACCTACAACCTGTCGCAGGACATCGACCTGGCGACGCTGCAGGTGTCGGTGCAGCCCGAGTTCTTCGCGCTGGCGTGCCGCACCGCGGGCACCAGCGCCGACTTCCTCGTGCTGCTGTTCCACAAGCAGAAGGGGCGCTACGGCCAGTGGATCGCCGAGCAGGACTTCACGAGCCTGCCGCTGCAAAACGGCGAGCAGGCCCAGCTCGCCACCGGCACGGACTTCGCCGTGGCGCTGAGCTCGGGCCCGAACCTCATGGCCAAGGTGTGGGACGAGCGCACCGGCCGCTGGATCGACGAATCGGGGGCCTTCGCCGTGCCCTCGAACGCGAGCTACGCGCTTTGCGCGAGCGCGGACTACGTGGCCCTGGCGTCGGCCGATGCCGCGTCGCGCCGCGTCTCTCTGCAGCTGTGGTATCGCGTGCGCCAGGGCTCGGGCTTCGCCGCCGCGCAGATCGACCAGAGCACCCTCAGCGATGTCGACTGGCAGTTCGACAGCACGCCCACGAACTTCTGGAGCCTGGGCTCGTGCTTCGCCTCGATGACCTACGTCAACGGCGGGGACGACCGCACGATCCGCTACACGGTCAAGGTGCTGCAGTGGGACGACAGCTTCTACGCGCGCACCGTGCTCGACGAGCGCCTCACGATCGACGCGGACACCGAGCTGCCCTACGCGCAGTCTGTGGTCAGCGGCAGCGTGCTGGGCAACGTGGCGAACCTGTTTCGCTACGACGGGCAGACCTGGCAGCCGGGGGCGCTGCCGGTGCCCGGCGGTACAGGCGACCCGCCGCGTTTCGTCTACGGCAGCGACGTCGCGGTGGTCTCGGGCAAGGAGGAGGCGGCCATCGCGCTGTTCAACCCCTACCAGCCGAGCTGGGAGGCGGCTGTCCAGATCCCGATCTCGCAGCTGGGCATCACGCCCACCGCGAACGGCGACTACGTGTCGGTCGACCGGCAGGTCTACTACCGCGATCCGGCGAACGTCCTGCAGCCCGTGTACGTGCTGGACTCGAACATGGTCGCGCAGAGCCTGGTCAACCGCGCGCCGTACTTCATCGCCTACGAGGACCAGAGCGGCAACACGCACGTGCTGCCGCTGAGCAACGGCACGGTCGACGCGGCCGCGGAGGTGGTGCTGGCGAACGAGCGCATCCATGTGCCCGACGGCGGCCAGGGCACCACGCTCGCGGGGCCGAGCGCCCTGATGACCTACCAGGGCAGCTTCGACAACCCCAGCGCGCTCAAGCTCTACCAGTTCGTGCAGCACGGCATCGAGGGCCAGGTCGGCGGCTACCCGGTGGAGGCCCTGCGCATCGACGACGGCTACCCCGACGACTGGGGCGGCGTGTGGGCGGCGGCAAGCAAATGCTCGCGCTTCTACTACGACTGCGACAACGTCACCGTCTCGCCCGAGGGCACCGTCACCGAATTCGCGGCCGCCACCGTCGTCTATGGCGCGGACGCAGGCACCGCGGGCGTGGCCTACCCGCCCCCGGTCGACACCCTGTTCGGGCGCTCCGAGTACCGCTTCCACAACAACCGTTCGCCGCGCACGAGCGGCCTGGTGCCGGACGACGCGATGCTCGATCCGTCGGCGACCACGTACTACAGCTTCCTCAACGGCATGCTGTTCGACCAGACGGACTACGACGCCGAGGGCATGCCGGTGGAGCGCACCTACAACGTCTACGACGTGCGCACCGAGATCGCCTCGATCGACGACGCCTCGACGCGCCTGCCGATCATCGGCGGCTACGTGAAGCGCCCGCGCACCGAGATCAGCCAGTACGAGCAAGCGATCGAGGTGCCGCAGGCCGGCCTCGCGCTCGCATCCGTCTCCGCGTCCTCGTCCTCGTCCGCATCCTCGTCCGCATCCACCCGCGGCCGCGCGCCGCAGCCCGTGGCCGTTCCGCCCGCGCTGGTCCGGGCGCTCGGCGAACGCGACGTGGCGCTGCCTGCCGAGGCCCTGCTGGTGCCGGCGCGCGACGGGGGCCACTGGCGCCTGCATCCCGATCCGGCCTCCCCGCGCTACCTGCCCGTGGCGGTGCGCGACGGCAACCTGGTCGCCTCGGTGGCGGTCACGCGGCAGGTGGGCTCCGACTACTCGTGGCAGACCGGCCTGCTGGGCAGCGACTTCGTCGACAACTACAACAGCCAGGGCAAGCACGAGATCCTGTCGCGCGCGGTCTACTACGCGTGGCAGGTGAGCGCGTACGCGCAGCTCAAGGCCGCGCACATCTGGGCGCCGGTGGCTGTCTCGATCCGCTTCTGGCGCGAGGACGGCATGGCCGAACCCGGCCTGCCGCAGACCGTCTCGCTCAACACGCTGGCGCCGTGGTTCGACGACCCCGAGGGCGCGGGCGAGCGCTGGGCGCCCAGGCGCAGTTTCGTGGCCGCAAGCGCATCGGTCTACGACCCCACGCTGCCGATTCCCGTGCGCTTCGACGCATGGGACAACGCCGCGCTGCCTTCGGACGACCTGTGGCGCCTGAGCGGCGAGGTCACCGTGCGCGACAGCGGCGGCACCACGATCGAGGCGCGCGATGCCTTCGGCCGGCCCACGGCCACGCTGCTCAACCGCTGCGGCACCGCGCGCGTCGCCGAGTTCGCCAACGCGACGACGGCGGAAACGCTGTACAGCGGCTTCGAAAGCTACGAGGACCTCGCGCGCTGGCGCCTCGGCGGCCAGCCGCTGCCCGGCGACCTCGTGGTGCCCGGCGACGCGCACACCGGCAGCCGCGCGCTGCGCCTGGCGGGCGACGCCTCGCAGGTGCTGTCGACCGGGCTGTCGCTGGAGGGCGGCAAGACCTACATCCTCGCCTGCTGGGTCAAGACGCCGGCCGGATTCGACGGCGTGGCCGGCAAGGCGCAATGGCAGGTCGTGGCCGGCGGCCAGGCGACGCTGAGCCTGGAGATCGCGGGCTCGGACGGCGCCTGGGCCTACCGCCACTGGCCGGTGGTGTGGCCGGCCGGCGGTGGAAGCAGTGGAGGCGGTGGTGCGTCGGCGAACGCGGTGTCGCTGCAGCTGTGCAACGCCAAGTCGGGCGCACAGGGCGTGCTGCTGCTGGACGACGTGATGTTCGCGCCGCTGGTGGGCAGCGTCGGCGTGAGCGTGTACGACGAGCTCTACGGCGCCGAGACGGCCACGCTGGCGCTCAACGGCAACACCGCGCGCAGCGTCTTCGACAGCCGCCAGCGCGTGGCGGCGCAGGCGGGCGCGAGCGGCCAGGTGCACGGCGGCGGCATGGCCTACCTGGTGCGCGAGAACGATCCGCGCGCCGACTTCGTGTTCGCGCCCACCGATCCCAATGCCGTGACGCAGGTGGCGTCGGCCGGCGGCGGTGTTCTTGCCGACTTCATGCAGGGCAGCGACTGGACATCGCAGTGGGACATCGCGAACACCGCGGCCTGGCAGGTGATCGACGGCGTGCTGACCCATGCCGGCAGCGGCACCGACAGCATCGCATTCCGCCCCTCGAGCGACCTCGCGGACTACGGCGTGATCGTCACCGTCCGCCTGCCGCAGGACACGGATGGCGCGCCGATCCCGCCGGCGGGCGCGACGGGGGTGGACATCGGCGCCGACCTGAGCGTGCGCTGGGAGCCGGCCACCGGCTGGCGCCTGACGCTGGCGGGCACGACCCACGATCTCGGCGCGGCCCGCTTCGCCAACGACTGGGCGCTGTTCGTGCCGGTGGATCCGGCCAGCGGCACGAACTCGGTGCACTTCTACGCCGGGGGGCGCCTGCTGTTCGCGCAGACCGGCGGCGCGCTCGTGCGCGGCGCGGCCAGCCTCGTGCTCACGGGCACGGGTGTCGGCGTCTCGGCGCTGGCGATGCTGCGCGCGCCGGCGCTCTCGGCGGTGTTCCTCGACGGCTCGGGCAAGGAACGCCAGCAGCAGTCGTTCACGGGGGAGGGCAGCATCGTCTCGGGCTCGCTGTACGACCCGATCGGGCGCGCCGCGATCGGCGTGAAGCCCGCGAACGCGCCGGGCCGGGGCCTGGCCTACGACGCGGACTACGTGCTGAGCTTCGATCCGACCAGCGGCGTCATGACGGGGCGCGCCGCGTCGGCCTACCCCGACGACGAAGGCTTCCCGTACGTGCGCACCGAGTACTTCCGCACCGCGCAGTCGCTCGCCTCGCGCCAGGGCGCGCCGGGCAAGGCGCTGGCGATCGCCTACGGCACAGGCGGCACCGGCGCAGGCGTCGACCTCAACCCGCACATCCAGCAGTTCAGCTACGGCACCAACGTGCAAGGGCAGTTCGGCGGCGACACCTGGCCGTCGAACCAGTACTTCGTCAAGAAGATCACGGACCCCAACGGCAACCCGGGCTTCACGCTCACGAGCCAGACCGACCAGGCGCTGGCCAGCCTGAGCCTGACGGACGACGGCGGCCTCGCCGTCACCCAGTACTTCTACGACGGCAGCGGCCGCCTCGTGAAGACGCTGCCGCCCGCGGGCGTCGATGCGCAGCGCGCGGGCGACCCGGATGCCGGGCGCTGGGCGAGCACCACCACCTACAACTTCCTGGGCGAGGGCATCGAGTCGAGCGAACCCGATGCGGGCCTCACGCGCTCGGTGTTCGGCCCCGGCAGCCAGCTGCGCTTCGCGGCCGGTCCCGACGACAAGGACGGCCTGGCGACCATCCGCTACGTGAAGTACGACGCCATCGGCCGCGACATCGAGGCCGGCGTCGTGCGCACCGAGTGGAACCGCGAGGCGCTGCAGCGCATCGCGCTGGACGACCCGGCCTGGCCGGGCGCCGCGCAGGGCGCGGTCGTGAACCGCAGCTACGCCTACGACGGCGACGGCAGCGACCCGACGCAGTTCGGCCGCATCGTGCGCAGCACCGAGCAGGCGCCTGACGGGCTCACGCAGGTCGATCAGCGCTATGCCTACGACACGGGGGGCCTGGTGCGCGAGGAGACGCAGACCGCCACGGCCTTCGACGCCACCGCGCGCACGACGCGCTATGCCTACGATGCGCTGGGCCGCGTGGTGGGCCTGACCTACCCGCAGGACAGCGAGATCGCGCAGATCAGCTATGCCTACACGCGCCTGGGCCAGGTCTTCGAGGTCGGCACGCCGCAGCAGCCGGACGCCTTCGCCACCTTCTCGTACAACGCGGCGGGCCAGGTCGAGCGCTCGGTGGTCCGGCTGGCCGCGGCCCTGGACCTGCTGAGCCAGTCTCGCTACGGCCCGCCGGGATGGCTGCAGGGCACCACCACGACCACGAGTGCGGGCACCACCATCTGGGAAGAAGGGCTGAGCTACACCGAGGGCGGCTACCAGGACGCGGGCTACTTCGACGGCAAGATCGCGAGCGTGGAAACCGTCTCGGATGCCGGCGACGCACAGCGCTTCGCGTACGCCTACGACACGCAGTCGCGCCTTCTCATGGCGCAGCGCAGCGAGAACGGCCAGGACAGCACCGACGCGGCCCTGAGCTACGACGCCAACGGGAACTTCGCCACGCTGGAAACACTCGGCGTGTCCCGGACCTACGCCTACCAGCCGTACACCGACCGCGTCGACACCGTGGACGCTGTAGGCACCACGCTCGACGCCTTCCGCTACAACGCGCAGGGCGCGGCCATCGCGGCGCAGCGTCTGGGCCTGAGCGACATCGCGTACAGCCCGTCGACCGGCATGACCGACACCATCACGCTGGACAACGGGCACAAGGTGATCTTCGGCTACGACGCCAGCCAGGCGCGCAGCGTGAAGCGGCTCACCGATGCCGCGGGCGCCGAGATCAGCGCCAAGCAGTACCTGCGCGACAGCAGCGGCAACCCGCTGCTGGAGCTCAGCCGCACGGCGGGTGCCGAGGACACCAAGGCGCAGTACCTCTACGGCCCTTCGGGGCTGATCGGGATGCAGCTCGGTGGGCAGCGCTACGCGGTGGTGCGCGACCACCTCGGCTCCGTGCGCTGCGTGGTCGACGCCACCGGCGCGGTGGTGGCGCAGTACGACTACACCGCCTTCGGCGTGACGGTCACGCGCGCCGGCTCCAGCCGGCCGGACATCCTGTTCTACCGCTACACGGGCCAGGAGTTCGACGCCGAGACGGGCCTGTACAACTACCAGGCGCGCTTCTACGACCCGGAGCTGGGCCGCTTCGTCGCCGTCGACCCGCGGCGCCAGGGATCGTCGCCCTACGTCTACGTGCTGAACAACCCCATCGGCCTCGTGGACCCGGACGGCGAGGAGGCGCTGACGGCCTTCCTCATCGCCGTGATCGTCAGCGCGATCATCGGTGCGGTCGTCGGCGCGGTGACCTACGCCGTCACGCACGAGGGCAACTTCGACGTCGGCAAGTTCTTCCTCTATGCGGCCGCCGGTCTGGTCGCGGGAGCGGCGGGGGGCGCCGCGGCGTTCGGCGGGGGCCTGATGGCCACCGCCGCGCTCGGCGCCATCGGGGTGTCGACCTCCACCTCCATCGGCAGCGGCATCGTGGTGGGGGCCGTGGCGGGTGCTGCGGACGGGGTCGTGGCCGGGACCATGAACCAGGTGGGCGTGAACCTCATCGAAGGCCGACCGCTGAACGAGGGCGTGGGCCAGGCCGCGTGGATGGGCGCGGCGATCGGCGCTGCGTCCGGCGCGGTGCTGGGAGGCATCACGGGCGCGGTCAACTACCGCACCGCCTCCCGGCTCGCCCGGCCGAGCAGGGTCATCACCAATCGGCCTACCGGGCGGCTGAATGCAACCCTGCATGGCGCCACTGTCGTGAGCGAAGGCAACATCGGCCCTGGCGTGGCGGGCATTGGCCGGCGCGACGTGGTGGGGCTGAACGCGCATGGGGGCGCGCGCAACACCAGGCTGGATTTCACCAACGGACCTGTGGGCCCGGTCGGGCAGGGATTGCCCAACCAGGACATTTCGCATGTGATCGCCGACCTGGGTGGGGCGAACTTCGCCGGCGGTGGCCTGGACCTGTCGGGGGTTTGCTACGCGGGCACATCCGGCGTGGCCCGGACGGCGGCGCGTGACCTGGGGCAGCCGGTGCGTGCCGCGACCGGATCGACCTGGACCGCCGGTAACGACTTTCCCAGGCGAGGGTTTCGGATCGTACCTGCAGGCGAGAACTTTCTTCGGGTCTCGCAGTCGCTGCAGGGCATCACCTTCCGGACCTACTACCCGAGCCAGTTGCGCACCGGCTGGAACTACCTCTTCGGCTATTGATGGCGATGGACGCGACCTTGCTCGATCCGTTCTCGCCGCAGGCGCTGGCCGATCCCTACCCGGTCTACCGGCGCCTGCGCGAACAGTCGCCCGTGCACCCGGTGGCGCCCGGGCGCTGGATCGTCTCGCGCCATGCCGATGTGCTGGCCCTGTTGCGCGATCCGCGCTGCGCGCACTGGGGCCACGCGCCCGAGCTCGATGCCTTGCGCTCGCCGCACGAGCGGGCGCTGGCGCAGGCCCTGCGCCTGTTCGCGCCGTCCGACCCGCCCGGTGCGCTGCGCCGCCAGATGAGTGCCGTGTTCAACACCCAGGTGCTGGAGCGCATGCCGCAGCGCCTCGCGCCGCTGGCCGACCGGCTGCTCGATGGGCTTGGTGGACACGGCGGAGGCGGCGGACTCGATGGACTCGATGGACTCGGAGAAGGCCGCAGCCGCGACGTGCTGGCCGCCTATGCGCACCCGCTCACCATGCAGGCGGTGGGCGACATGCTGGGTCTTTCGGATGCGCAGACGCTGGCACTTGCGCAGGCGATGGGCGGCCTGGACGGCTCGCTGTTCGAGGGCCTGCGCGGCGCGGGCATCGCGGCGCCCGCTTCGGGGCCGGTCGCCCGGTTGCAGGCCTGCATGGATGCGCTCATCGATCAGGCGCAGGACAGGCCCGACGCGCTGATCTCGGGCCTGCACGCGGCCGTCGACGCGCAGGGCCCTGCGGCGGATCGACGCGACCGGCTGCTCAACGCCTTGCTCGTGCTGGTCTACGCCGGGCACCACAACATGCTCAACTTCATCGGCAACGGATTGCTGGCGCTGGCGATGCATCCGCAGGCGCAGGCCCGGCTGCGCCAGGAGCCGGCGCTGGCCGACCGGGCGATGCTGGAGCTGCTGCGCCACGACAGTCCGCTGCAATACATCGTGCTCGTGGCGAGCGAGCCGCTCGCGCTGCACGGGCGCGAGATCGCGCGCGGCGACGAGGTCCTCGTGTGCACGGGGTCGGCCAACCGCGACGAGACCGTCTTCGAGGATCCCGACGGCCTGGACTTCGCGCGGGCCAACCCCATGGACTCCCTGTCCTTCGGCAGCGGTGCGTGGCGCTGCATCGGTGCGCGCCTGGCGCTGCGCATCGGGGCCACGGCGTTCTCGAAGATCGTGGCGCGCGGCTTCGCGCTCCCCGCGAACATGCCGGCCCTGCGCCGGGTCCGGGGGGCCCTTGTGCAGCGGGGACTGGCCGCCCTGCCGCTCATGCTGCTGAGCCAGGAGGAGGGGCGCCATGGGTGACGCCGCATTCGTCGAGCGCTACGACCGCATGATCCTCGACGCGCAGATGCGCGCGTTCTACGGTGGCGGCGACTACTACAACGTCGGCCACTGGGACGCCGCGACCGGCAGCCTCGCGCAGGCCTGCGCCGCGCTGGTGCGGCGCGTGGCCGCGCCGGCCGTTCCGGCGGGCGCGCGCGCCCTGTGCCGCCCGGGCGACCTCGTGCTGGACGTCGGCTGCGGCCTGGGCGCTTCCACCGCGCAGCTCGCGGCCCTGTTGGCGCTGTCGCGCGTGATCGGGGTGAACCTGTCGCCCGCGCAGCTCGCGCATGCGCGGCAGCGGCATGACGGTCCGACCTTCTGTGCGATGGACGCCACGCGGCTGGGCTTCGCGGATGCGAGCGTGCGATGCGTCGTCTCGGTCGAAGCGGCGTTCCATTTCCGGTCGCGCTTCGATTTCCTGGTGGAGGCCGCCCGTGTGCTGCAGCCGGGCGGCATGCTGCTGATGAGCGACATGCTCTTCAATCCCGTGGTGGAACCGCCGTGGTGGGTCCCCCCGGAAAACGCCCGGCAGGACGCGGCGGGCTACCTGCGCGACTGCCATGCCGCCGGCTTCGTCGTCGAAGCGATGGACGACCTCACGGCCGCGACGCTCGAGCCGTTCTGCGAGCACCTGACGAGGCGCTATCCCGCCACGGGCGTTGCGCAGGCGTTGCGCGAGGAGGTCGATGCGTACGTCCTGGTGGCCCTGAGGAAGGCCTGAGCGGCATGCGCGTCACCGCGCACGAGGCCGGTCGCCACGACCTCCATGGCGGCGAGCAGGCGTCCCGCGAGCACAGGAACCTCCCCATCTCCACTGCAGCGCGCAAGGCCGTGCACATCCACCCCAGCACCTGCACCGTCGACCCGGCCGACGGGACCCCATGGCACGTGGCCGTCGAAGCCTGCAACTGCGAGAAGAAGGGGCCGTCGATGTAGGTTCGGCAAGCATCACGGATCTCATCGAGCCGCGCGCGGCGCTTCTTGCCGCTCATGGCCTCAAGCTCCGCCACGTCTACGGCCTGATGAAGGTCTTCACGGAACACCGTGATGTCGATGTCCTCCGAGAACCGTGAAATCAGGCTGAAGGCTTTCGAGAGCGATGTCCCGCCTTTAAAGAGAAGGCGCGGACCCCGGCTCCAGTCCATTGAAAAGCGCATCGAGCGTCCAGCAGACCCAGAAGTCTTTCTCGACGTTTTGGACGGCAGTGCCAAGGCGAGCCGCCGTGCCAAGAAACAGATCGCGGCGTTCTTCGTCGCTGGCAGTGATGACGGTCTGATAGGCCTCGTTCATTTCACGCCTGCCGGTATGTCGCTGTGCGATTTCTTCTGGACAGGCGTTGGCTTGCTGGCGCTTGCCGCGTCCGGCATGAGATCAAGGAGGGGGCGCAAATAGTCCTGCATCCAGATCGGAAGCACGCTGAATCCTTGCGTCAGGTCATCGCGAATGGCATCGCCTTGCTTCTTGTCCGTCAGAAGCCTGCCGATTTTTTTCCAGATATGGTCGCTGTCCGAAGGCAGCGTGTCCTTCAGCCAGTGCAAGGCTTGCACTAGGCGCATGGCCGGACGGCCCGCCCAATACAACCGGCTTGGCGCGCACAGCTTGAACTCGATCAGCAGCTTGTCAAGCCGGATGGAGCGGCGCCGGGTGTCGGTATAGATGGTGACGTGAGCAGGGACGGCATCGGTCAGGCCCAGATCGTTCGCGGCCGTCATGCCGTCAACCAGGATGCGCAGGTTGTCGCGGCGGGCAATCGCGTCAATGATGGCCCGATAGTCCGGGGTCGTCGTGCGCTTGGTAAGCCTGTTTGTGACGGGCTTGTCGTAGAGCCCCCGGTCAATACGGCGGAGTTGGTCGCGCTGGGTCATGCGCTGCAAGGTCTTGTCGATGACATCCCGGGAGCCAAGCTGCGCGAAGTCGGCCGGAACCCAGACATGGCCGGGGCCGGAAGCGTCGATCAGCGATGAGATACGGGCCGCAATGTCGGACATGACCAACTCCTGTCCGAAAAATATATACATTTTTCGGACATATTGGGCATGCAAAACGGGCGGGAAGTACGGCGCGAGGGGCGCGTCGTCGCCATGGCCGGCGACGGCATCCACGACGCACCTGTGCTCGCCAAGGCCGACGTGGGCGTGGCCATGGGAACTGGCACGGACGTTGCGGTGAGCAGGGCCCAGGTGACGCTGATCAAGGGAGACCTGCGTGGCATTGCTCAGGCACGGTCATCTCCGAACAGACCATTGCCAACATGAAGCAGAACCTTGGCTTCGCCGTTTGCGCAGGGCAGCGATAGTCGAACGCACGCATTCCTGGCTGGTGCCTCCGGCAAGCTGTGCACTCGCTTCGAGTGCTGCATCGACGTTCATATCGCCGTGCTTCCTCTGGCTTGCTGTGTCATCTGCTCTCGCAATCTCGCCCCGTTTTGTTAGCCGCGCTTATTCATACTCAATGGTCCCCAAACGCACCAGACGCTGACAATTCGGACCCGGGGAGCTATCACCTTCCTCCAATTCCTGCCCGAGCTCGCGGCGCAGCAGCTCGCGCGCTGGCGCCGGTAGCCGCCGCAGCAGAGGTAAGCGACATAGCAACGCGCGAATCTGGGCGGGCGTGAGCGTTTCCAGCAGCGCCCTGGCCGCGGTACGGGCTACGCTTGGTGCAGGGTCCGACAAGCTCTCGGTCAATACCGGCATCACATGCTTCGAAGTGAAGAAACTCAACCCCCACACGATGCGCCGGCGCACGTAGGGCTCACGCTTGTTCAAGGTGCGGATCAACGGTTCAATGGCTTCACTATCGCCAATCGCAGCCAGTGCCAGCGCGGCGTTGGCGCAGCAATCGTCATCCTCGTGATCAAGTTGTGTCAGCAACGGGGCGAGCGCACGGCGATCCGGCAGATCAATGAGCGCGTCAGTAACCTCCCTTGTCAGCGTGCTCTCGTTCAGGAGCGGCAATAGCAGTGGGACCGTGTCATCGGCGCGACCACGGTATGCGAGTGCTTGTACCGCCAGCCTGCGGGCCTGGAGGTCAGTCCCCTCAGACGACTGCAATAGACGGAGAAATACTGGCGGAACCGGCGCGCTCGCGTCGAATTTAAGCGCCTTGATCGCGGCATTGCGTATCTCGGCAACGGGATCCTCAAGCAACTCGAACACGAGCGGCGATAGGCGCTCCGCAAGGCCCTGGCCTGCAAGCGGCAGCGCCTCAATCGCCGCCACTCGCACCTCTTCAGATGGGTCGCATAGCGCAGCATGCCAAAGCGGAAGCGAAGCAGCCCCAGGCTGCTTGTCGAACAGCGGGGCTAGCGAGCGAACGGCACGCTCACGCACTTCCTCATTGCTATCTGTCAGCATCAACGCAACGAGTTCAAGCCGATGCTCTTCAGGCAGCGAGCGCGAGTTGCTAAGCGCTAGCGCGGCGGCCAAACGGAGCCTCAAGTCCTCGGCGCGAGTGGCCAATCGAAGCACATCCAATGCTTGGCTTCCGTTGAGGTAAGCCAATGCATGCAGAGCTTCCTCACGGACCTCCAAGTCGAGATCGTTGTGGAAAACAGAGATCAACGCCTCTAATACAGACGGGTCGGGCAGGTCGAAGTCTTTGAGAGCAATCACGACGTTACTGCGCACATCGGCATCCGTATCACACAGTGCGACCAGCAGCGGGTCGATCGCGGCGGGGTCGCTGAAACGCAGACCTTGGGCGGCGGCAGCACGCACACGGGCATCGGCGTCCCGCAGGCCCGCTGTTAACGCGTCGAATGCCGCCGTGCCGACGCCCCTATCTTCTTCATCGCCAAACCACCACATCGCTTGCCATCTTGCGGCAGGAAGGGGAGCGCAGGCTGCCTCGACGAACACCTTTGTCATTTCATCCCCTCTCAATCGAGAACCTGCGAGGGCAGATAAAGCGGCACTGCGCATTTCTTCATCCTCGTCGGCCAATAGCCTCAACCAGGGGGCAAGTTGCCCGGTGATATCAGTCGCTTGCTCAGCCTCTTTTTCTGCGGCCTCTATACGTACTTGATCCAGCATTTCATCCCTCATTTTGTGACGACCGTCGCCCACCAAGCTGCCTTTCGCGCATCGCAGATGCGAAGCTGGCTCGCTCGATCTCCAGGAGGTTGTCGCAATCGTCGAGCGCTGGCCGAACCAGGAGCTTGCGGGGTCGCTTGCAGACGGTCTGAGGAGCGATCATCGGTGATGGGACTGCCAGGGGCCGGCGCAATGCGCGGACCGCGCCACGGCTACCTCTGGCGCGCCGCTCCTCCCTAGCCCTGTGGTCCGCCGCACCCAGGACTGACGCGAGTTACACGCTGAAGGCGTCTTCGCAGAACAGTCGGTAGGCCGAGGCGCCGGCACCCGATCCGTTGCACGTTTTCGCGCAGATCGGCGCCGGCCGCGGCTGCACCTGCCTGCCTGCGCCCTTTGCGCTGCATCGCTATGCGGGCGTACAGCCCAGGCCGCTGCGGGAGCGGATCATGGTGCCGCTGGTGGTGTTGACCGCCTCGCGCGTGACGCAGGAGTTGCACGACGCCCTGGTCAAGGGCGCGACGCGGATGCTCAGCGGGTGACGTCCCGGGATGGTCTCCGAGCACTTTCGCTCATGACGTCGGGGCGGGGTCAGCGGGACAGAATGAAGTGTTTCGCTGACCTTGCTGCTCGAACCCGCGCTCGACATTTGAGCGGCCCGCATCGAGAACAGGATCGACTCGCAGGCCAAGGTGGGCGATGTCATCGATATCGCTGGTGCGCGGGTCATCCGCGCGGCGCAGAAGTTCGACGCGCGCTGCGTGGGCGTGACGCTGTCGCAGATCCAGTTCGACCTCGCGACCGAGCTCGTGAAGGTCGCGGGCCTGGAAGACCGCATCGAGATCTGCAGGACTATCGCGACGTGAGCGGCCGATGCGACCGCATCACCAGCGTCGGCATGTTCGAGCACGTGGGCCGCAAGAACCTGCCCGAGTACTTCAAGCGCGTGCAGCAGCTGCGGGTCGACGACGGCGTGGTGATGAACCATGGCATCCATCGCGGCATTCAATTGCAGGCCAGGATTCCATGGAGATCAACAGGGCGTGTCCTGCTTTCCCGGTTGGCTGCCGCACGGCGTGTGGCCGCAAACAAAATGCCGATGACTTTCTGCACTGGCTTCTTTGCTCCTCCCACCGCGAGACTTCGAACACCCGGATCTCTGGCCTCAGGAGGGCATGTCGTGAAGACAAACGTTTTGCATGCGCTGGTCGCGATGACCGTCTCGAATATCGGCCACGAGGAGTGGTCGCGAACGAAAAGCCGCATCGTCGCGGCGTCGGCCTCCGCACTCGTTCTCGCCATGCTGCAAGGCTGCGGGGGCGGCGGGAGCAGCGGTGGTGGTGGATTCGCTCTGTCACCGGCCGCGTCGTCCAGCGACAAGCCGGCACAGGCCTTGGATACCGCACCTTCCTTCAAATCCGAGACGCTTCCCGTATCCGATCCAGGCGAGTGCCTGACGGCACCGCAGGCCGGTTCGATCGCGGATGTGGGCAACGGGATCGAAGGTGTCTGGGAGGCGCCACCGCTCGCCGGGGGCTTCAGTGGCGGAACCATGCAGATCGACAGTGCTGCGAGAGCGCAAGGCTCGACCTACGAGTTCATGACCTTGAGCGGGGCGCAGTTCCCCAGACTCGATGCGTCGTTTTACGGCGACCTCGTTTTCAGCGCCGCCAGTTCGAGTTGGCAGTTCAACCTCGGCTCCGGAATGCTCTATCCGGAGATGGGCAATCCGAAACCGTTGTCGGGCAACGGGAACTTCAGCGCCAACAGCACCTTGAGCGGCAGCTACACCATCGGAGCCTCTGCCTCGAGGACTTTCGGCCCCTGGACCTATTCGCCTGGCAATTCGCTCGCCGTGGACTCGACGGTGCTTGCCAAACGCTGGGGCGATCTGAACGCGGTCACTGCGGGCGAACTCGTCGTGGCGCCTGATGGCTCGTTCACCGGCGTGATCTCGCCGATGATGGCTTACGGCCTCGGCATGTGCGCGTTCTCCGGCAACTTCCGGCATCGCGATGCCGGCACTTTGAAGAACGACCTCGTTTTCGACTTCGTGGCCACCGATGTCGCCCAGGCCGGCCAGACGCCTTGCAGGATGCTCGAGTACAGGGCCGGCTCGGCCCATATCCACGTCACCCAGGCCACTGCGGCGGGTGTCTGCAAGCGCTCGATGTCCCTGTGGATGGTCTTCGAAGACACCGCGAGGAAGCCTTTGGCCAGTATCAACTTCTACGGGATGCGGCCCGCTTCGGCACCCTCTTGAGGCCTGCGGCCTCCCGGATATGGGGTTCGACAGGCCTGAGCTGGGACAGTGGGAGAGACGAGGGACGTCGGATGCCGGCGGGCGTCCGATTCGCTCGCTCTTGAAGCGCGGCGCCGCAGGCTCATCCCTCTCCAAGACGCGAGGCCTTCGCGGTCGTTGTTGTCGCCGCCGCGCGGCGTGCTGCTCCGACGGCTTTGCTCACGCCCGGCCCCGTTCACCTGGACGGCCGGAGGTGTTGGAGGCCCCGCCGAAGAGCTGGGCTTTGAATGGGGTGAAGACAGTGGTAACAGGCACCGGGCAAATGCGGCGCCTCCATGGTGTCTCCGAGCGCACGGATCGCCGCTCAGAAGCATCCGGGCCGTGCTTTGTCTCGCACGGCTGCCCGGTGCGTGCACGTGAGTTTCTTTGTCTTCTTTCTCTCAACGGTGTTGAGAGTTTCGCACCAGCCGGACAGAGGAAGGGGCGGGAGGGTCGGCAGGCCGTTGCGGACCGCCTCGGCATGTCGGCGCAGCGTCGTCGTGCGAGTCGCTCCTGCAGCGAGCGCCCCAGGATCTCACCGGCGTCAGGTTCGTGCAACACGCAGTCGCCGTGTCGCAAGGCACGTCGACTGCGAAGTGCAGCGCAAACGTCAAGCTCTGACCGAGCGTCAAGGTGGCCCCGGTCTTTGGCTTTCGTCAGCGCTGCAGATAGGCACTGAGCTTGTCGATGATCTCGCGGCTGCCTCGCTCCCGGCTGCCGTTGTCATCGAAGCCATCGAGGAACGCGCCCTGTTCCGTCATGATCAGTTGGGTTCCCGCGCCCGACGCCTTGAACTCGAGGGTGGCGAGCGAGACCGAGATCTTGCGTCCGTCCAGGTGCATCTCGTAGGTGTAGACGATCCGCTCTCCAGGAATGATGTCGAAGTAGGTCGCGTCGAACTCGGTCACCATGCCGGTTTTCCATTTGCCCTTCAGTCGCTCGCGGCCGCCGACCTTGAAATCCATGGTCCGCTCGACGATGTCCCAGTTGTCATTGGGCGCAGTGAACCAGCCGTTCTTGCCCTCGATGCTCGCGAATGCGTCGAACACCCGCTGCGGCCTCACGTCCGCATAGGTGCGTTCGATGGTGAAGACTCCGTGGGACACGCTGCGGTTTTGTTCGGTCTGATTTGTCAATTTGATTCTCCGTCTGGGAAGTGCTTGAGGTGTTCGCCGAGGCGGTCGAGACGCTGGTCCCACTCCGCCCGACGCCGGTTGAACCACATCTCGGCAAGGCTGAGCGTGGCGGTATCTATGCGGCAGGTGCGTACCCGTCCGACCTTCTCGGAGCGCACCAGGCCGCTGGCCTCCAGCAGCGCCAGGTGCTGGACGACGGCCGGCAGCGACATCGCGTAGGGTTCGGCGATCTCGCTGACAGTGGCCTGGCCGCGCGACAAGCGCTCCACGATGTCGCGCCGCGTCGGATCCGCGAGCGCCTGGAACGTCAGGTCGAGATTGGCGGTCGCGTGTGGCATCAGCCGTTCCTCAGGGGGAAGTACTGGAAGTAGGGTTCGGCCTCGGCCAGCACGCGGGCCACGCTGGGTCGCGCCTTCAGGCGACCGAGGTAGGCCGCGAGTTCGGGCCATTCGGTCAGGCCGACGGCGTAGTCGGCGTAGAACAGCGCCGGCAGCGCCGCGCAGTCGGCCATGGTGAAGGACTCGCCCATGGCCCAGGGCCCGCTGCCGCTGATCATGGGGGCGACGAGGTCATAGCCCGCTCGGATCTGGCGACGCGCCTGTTCGACGCCGAAAGGATCGTGCTGACCATCGGGGCGCAACCGTTCGGCAACGACCTGTTGGAATGGCGCGTGGATGTAGCTGTCGATGAGTCGATCGAGCAGGCGGGTCTGCATCGCCAACTCGGGATCGCCCGGCACCAGGGACGCGGCGCGGGGCTCGGTGCGCGCCAGGTAGTCGATGATGACGCTCGACTCCGGGATCGTCTTGCCTCGCGTGTTGTCGCGCAGCACGGGGAACTTGGCCAGCGGCCAGATCGCCTGGAAGGCGGCACGGTCGGCTGGATCGCCGAGATTCACCAGCCGCGCCTCGAACGCGATGTCGGCTTCATAGAGCGCGATCAGCGCTTTCCAGCAGAAAGAAGACAGCGGGTGGTAGTAGAGGGCAAAGGACATCGCTGGCCTAAAACTTAAGAAGATGCTTAAGTATCTGGGCTGGCCGGCGAAGCGTCAAGCGGTTTGCGGGTGGCACAGAACGGGCCAGCATGTTCCGTGGCCTGGTGTGCCTGGTCGCGGACGTGGCTGCGTCTCCACGGCTGAGAGGGCGGTGCCGGCTCTCCACCGGATGTGGATGAAGTTGCACTCGGGATGTGGGACACCCGAACTAGCATGTGCCGAGGTGGTGACCGTACGGGCACCACCGATGCGTCGTCGCCAGATCGTTGCGACTCCAGCGCGCCCATTCGGCGTGAGGGGTGTAGGGCCCTCTCTCAACATGCGCACACAGGAGTGCGACTCGTTGAGAGGGCGTTTGCCACCGCGCCAAGCCGGCAATTCTCCAAAGCAGGAATCTTGCGATTCGCGTTCATAGCGTGTGTCTGACTGGTCGGTACCCACAGGTTCTCGTTGGCCTTGGCTCTGGCGAGCCATGGGCTCACCAACGAACAACGACATCGACGGGCGCTCTGCAGTCGGGATATCGAACGCGACATCGAAAGAGTTGGCGCCGGGCCTCACCGGCCGTCGTGGCGGCGTTCGAGGCGGACTGGCTGCAGGCTGAAGGAGCGGGGCAGGCTGGACTCTTTCGTCGTTTCAGCGGCAGACACGCATCCACCCTGGCGGCGTGCAGCACCGAAATGGCGGCACGCAACCTTTGCCTCTGACGAGGCCCATCCAAAGAGAAGTCCCATTCAAGGAGGTTCGAAGATATGAAGTTGAAACTGGTTCTTACCGCTGTCGCGGCCGCGGTTCTCGTCGCTTGCGGTGGCGGGGGAGGAGGCGGCGGCGGATTTTCCTCACTGCCCATGGGATCCGTTGCGCCGCCGGATTCTGGCAGTACGCCAGCGCCTTCTCCGGCGCCGTCTCCCGCCCCCGCACCTGCTGCGGCAGCACGCACGTACATGTACGAGGCGCTGTCGCCCGCTGCCGACAAGGATGCGTTCCTCGGTCATCTCAATGCCGAGGGCGCACGGAGCTTTCGCTTTCTCACATCCCTGGCTTTTGTGTCCGGGCAGAACGTCAGTACCGTTGAGACCTATGTGAAGGATGGGAGTGCAAGCTACGTCTACGAATTGCTGGATACCACCACCAATCGCAGCGCGTTCCAGGCGCAGCTCGATGCACAAGGCGCACGGGGATTCCGCTGGGCCGGCTCCTATGCGGTGGGCGGTGCGAGCGTCACGCTCTACAGAAAGGACGACGCCGGCACCTATTCGTATGTTCTCACCACCGCTTCCTCGAGCAGTGCGGGCTTTCTTCAGGAGGCCAATGCACAGGGGGCAAACGGCTACCTGAACTTGGCGCCGGGCTTCATGGTCGGCACGGAAACCGTGGCCATCTACGAGAAGGGCAGCGCCGGCCGTGCGCGCTACGTCTACGAATTTCCCTCCTCGCCAGGCAGCGATGCGGATCTGTGGGCCCAGCTCAATGGGCAGGGCGCACGTGGCTTCCGGTTCCGTTCTCCGTACAGCTTCTCAGACCGCAGCGGCCTGCTGTATGTGCAAGACGGCAGCCAGTCGTCCACTTTCAGCTTCTCTGCGCTGGATCCGGCTGAGGGCAGTGCCAAGTGGATGGAGCAGGTCAATGCGCAGGGGGCGCAGGGCCATGGACTGATCGGGGACTACATGATGCCAAGTGGTCAGGCCAAGAACCTTTTTTTTGCGGCCGCCAATTGCGCCGGCGAACTTTGCAATTCGACTTCTCTTTTTGGTCGATAGGCTCAGCCAAGTGATTCCTGGGGAGCGCGCCTTCCCAGGCATCGGCGGGGCGATCCCTCTGCTGCCGGTGGTGTGATTTCCATCCAAAACTGACCCACGTCGTAACCCCGGCCTGCCGCTTTCAGCGGCGGGAGCACAGGAGTGATTGACGTGGCGACACTGAGTGTCATCAGACGTTGGGCCCTGCTGGGCCACGGCGTTGTTGAGCTCGCGCACTGGGCGGCTGCTGCCCTTTTGGGGATTTGGGGTGACCTGGGAAATGACAACGCCCTTCAGGTGTTCGTATGCCAGCCGTTGCGACAGTTGCTCGATGCCCGCTCCCGAGTACGCGAAGAGCGGCGCGGTGCCGCCGCTGATGCGATTGGCCTCGACGAAAGCATCTGTTGGAGCGCCGAGGCGATCAGCGCAAAGACGCACAGCGTCATCGCGGAGGCGCCGCCCCACGGAGCGTCGATGGCCGCGGACGTCATCAGGCGCTCGCTTGGCCTACCGCATCTAGCTTCCCTTGGCCTTGCGACCGCGCGCGTTCGACTTCACCGGGACGCTCTTTCCATGCTCGTTCCACCAGGCCGTGAGCGCCTGCATCGTCGGACCGAGTCCCCGGGCCTTCGATGTGATCTCGTATTCGACGCGGGGCGGCACTTCCGCGAAGACGGTGCGCGACACCAGGCCATCCGCCTCGAGCTCGCGAAGCTGCGCCGTCAGCATGTGTTGAGTGATGCCGGGAATCGCCTTTCGCAGTTCCCCGAAGCGGTAGATGCGCTGATTGAGCAGCCACATGATTTCCAGCTTCCATTTGCCCGAGAGCAGCGCGAACGCGCGGCGCATTTCCTCGTGCATGTTGATCTCGGCATTTCCCTTGGTCTGCTTTTCCATACTAGGCATCACTTTTTCATCCTACTTGTGGTTTTCGATGTTAGGCGACATCCTTGCTGCGGATCGATGCAATGACGCTCGATCAGGAAAACCTCATGACTGGAAACTACACATACTGGATCAGCACCGCGTTGCTGTCGCTTCTCTATCTGGCTTCTGCCGCCGCCTACGTAGCCAAGAGGGACTGGGTTCGCCAAGCGCTGGCCGATCTTGGCTACCCTGGCTATCTCGTGCCGGTCCTCACTGTCGTGAAGATCCTGGCTGTGGCCGCGATCCTGTCGCGCATCAGCGTACCGCTGAGCGATCTCGCCTACGCGGGCATGTTCTATCACCTGCTGCTTTCCGGGCTTGCGCACATTGGTGTGCGCAAGCCCGGCGGCGCCCTGCCTGCAGCGGTGGGCCTCGTGTTGCTCGTCGCTTCGTTCGCAACGCAGAACCTTGCCCGCGATATCCCGTCGCCTGATGCCCTGGCCATGGCGGCGCAGCAAGCAACCCTCAACTGATGGAATTCATCATGACTCGACTGAATGGAAAAGTTGCTCTCGTCACCGGCGCCGGTCGCGGCATCGGCCGCGCCACCGCGAAGCTGTTTGCGGCCGAAGGCGCGAACGTGGCCGTTGTTTCACGCACTGCCGAAAACGTCGATCGTGTCGTCTCCGAGATCCGGGCGGCAGGCGGCGTTGCGCTTGGCGTGGTCTGCGACATTGCCGACCCCGATCAGGTCAAGGACTCGATCGACAAGGTGGCGGCCACGTACGGCGGGATCGACATCCTCGTGAACAACGCCTTCGATCCGTCGTCCGTCTCGTCATCGATCCTCGAGTTGTCAATCGAGCAACTGCAGCGCAATTTCGAGATGGGCCCGATTGCCTATCTGCGCACGATGCAGGCCTGCTATCCCCACCTCAAGGCCAGTGGTGAGGGCCGCGTCATCAACTTCGCCTCGTTGGCTGGCGTCCTTGGCTCGGTGGGCTATGGCCCTTACAACATGGCGAAGGAAGCCGTGCGCGCTTTGACCCGTTCTGCCGCACGCGAGTGGGGTGCCGACAAGATCACCGTGAACAACGTGCTGCCGATCGCGGACACCTGGGGCGCGGCGAACGTTCCTCCGCCGGCCAATGCGCTGGCCCGCTACGGATCGCCGGAGGAAGACGTCGCGCCGGTCGTCCTGTTCCTTGCCAGCAAGGATGCGCAGTACCTGACAGGGTACAGCCTGACGCCTGACGGTGGCCAGATCATCGACAGCGCCCGTTGAACCCATTCATTCAAAAGCGATCTTCAGGGCGGGAATTCCCGGCTTCGTCTTGCGAAGGACTGGTCCGCGCAACGCCGATGATGGACTTCCGTGTCTCCCCCTGCACCGACGCCTGTGCGTGACGGCGCAAGGCTTTTCCGCTCGGCCCCTGGAGGTCGAGCGGATTTCCTTCAATCTCTGCTCTTTCCTTTCAGGGATTCATGAGGCAACTCGCTCGGCCTGTGATTGCGTCTGGAGGCGTCCAGCATTCTTCATGACGACCGTCAAAAAACCATTTCCTCAGCGTCTGAATTGGTGCGTTCGGAACTTGCGGGTATGTTCATCCCTGCCTGTGCCCACGCCGAGCCATTGATGCGGGATCGCGCGCCCGCGCAGAGTCACGAGGTGTGTCATGAATGAACAGACTTTTATTCACGAAACCCGCTCGGGGCCATGGACCTGCACCATCTATCTATTGAAAAGCAACGAGGGCGACTTCTCCGCAGTGGGGGACATTGCCTTTCGCGGTCGGCATCGATGCAAGCTTGTGCTTTGCCGTCCCGACATTTCCACCGAAGCAGGCATCGCCATCCTGAAGCAGCAATGTATCTCCTGGATAGAGCAGATCGAGCAGGCAGGCAAGCCGACGCCTCCGGCGTCTCCTGAGCAGATCAGGAAGTCCTCTCCAACCGACCAGCCGTGAAGCCGGCCCAGTGCTCCCGGATCACCGCCTTCAACGTGCGCATGCCTTCCGGATCGCCCTGCCACAGCGCCGAGGAACAGGCCCTGGCTTGCGCCAGCGAGACATCGGGTAGCACCGCAGCATCGGTCACCATCTCGAGAGCAGCATCGGCCTGTCGGCGGCAAAGGCCAAAGTCGCCAACTCGGCCACAAGCGGAAGTCCAACGCGACGGGCCATGGGCGAGCGGCGAGCGGCGTATTCACCCGAACTCAATGTTCATCCAGCCACTCGCCGGGTGGCCAGCCTTGTTGTGCTTCTTCGATGAGGTGTCGGTCGGACATCGGTGCTCCGAAAAAGAAAACGAAAGCAGTTTCTTGCCCGTTGGAAGCCCTCTGCATGCGGGAGCAGACTGACCTCGAATATCGTCCCGGCCTTGTGTAGAGGGTGCGTGAACAGGTGCCGCCCGGTGTGTCATGTTGGGCGCACTCGGACGAGAGCGAATGAGCCGGTCTATGCCGCCGTCCGCACTGGTTCCCCGAGCGCCTCGCGAGGCAACTCGTAAAGGAAAAAGGGTGGCGCGTCGGGCCGCGTGCGCTGCAGCAGCGGCCTGGCGACGTTGTAGACCGGCACGTCGTTGATGGTGCGCGCCTCGAAGGTGCCGCGGTGCGCATGGCCGTGGAAGACAGCGTCCATCGGATAGCGCAGCAGAGGCTCTTCCAGCCGGCTGCTGCCCAGGAACGGGAAGATTTCCGCCGGCTCGCCTTGCACCGTGCCGACGACCGGCGAGTAGTGCAGCAGCGCGATCCGGCGCCGGGTGCGCAGCTTGGCCAGCGCCGATTCCAGCTTCATCGCCTCGTTGAGCGCCTCCTGCACGAACAGCTTGATCGCCGGCTCGCCCCAGGCGCCCAGCGACCCGCGTCCGAAGCCGCCGCCGAAGCCCTTGACGCCGGCGATGCCCACACCCTCGATCTCGCAGATGGAGCCATCGAGCACGCGAACACCCGCCTGGTTGAGCGCCGCGATCACCAGCTCGGGCGTGCCGGACTCGAAGTCATGATTGCCCAGCACGGCCACGACGGGGATCGATACGACGCTCAGCTCCTCGGCCAGGACCTTGGCTTCCTCCGCGGTGCCGTAGTCGGTCAGGTCGCCGCACAGCAGCAGCGCATCGGCCTGGTCGGCAGCCTGCGCGAAGAAGTCGTGCAGCTGGCCGGCGGCGTCGCTTTGGACATGGAGGTCGCCGACCGCGGCAAACCGGATGTGGGAAGAGGATTTCGGCTGGGGCATGGTGATCCGGTGGTCCGAAGAAAAAGGGCACAGCCAGACTGCGCCCCTGCGCGATTGGCCGTCATCGGCTTCATCCCGCTGCGGCTGTAGGCGCCAACCGACGCCCGATGAGGCCGTTTGCGCCGGCCCGAGGATCGCCCGCCGAACCTACGCTGCGCGCATGAGGCCTTCCACCGTTCTTTCCGATCTCGCGCCTTCGCTGGAAAAGGAAGTCGAGCCTCATGTCGCCGCCTTCTACAGGAAGACCCTGCGCGCACTGAACGGCGCGGACATCCCGTTTCTCGTGGGCGGCGCCTTCGCCCAGGCTTGCTACACCGGCATCCGCCGCGCGACCAAGGACCTGGACCTGTTCATCCGGCGCGAAGACTACGAGCGCATTGCACGGCTGATGCGCCGGCACGGCTGGCATGTCGAGCTGAGCCATCCGCACTGGCTGGCCAAGGTGCATGACGGCGAGGAATTCATCGACCTCATCTTCAATTCGGGCAACGGCCTTTCGCCTGTGGACGAGCGCTGGTTTCGCGGCAACTGTCATGCGGAGATCCTGGGCGTGCCGGTGCTCGTCGCCAATGCCGAGGACTGCGTGCTGTCCAAGGCCTTCATCATGGAGCGCGAGCGCTACGACGGCGGCGACATCGCGCATTTGCTGCTGGCCCGCGCCGAGCGGATGGACTGGGCCGACCTGCTGGAGCGCTTCGGCCCGCACTGGCGGGTGCTGCTGGCCCATGTGACGCTGTTCGGGTACGTCTACCCCGGCGAGCGCCATCGCATCCCCGGCTGGCTGCTCGCTTGCCTGATCGATCGACTGGCCGGCGAGATGCGCGAGGCGCCTCATCCGGAGGACCATGTGTGCGCGGGAACCTTGCTGTCGCGAGAGCAGTACCTGCACGACGTCGAGAAGATGGGCTACGTGGACGGGCGGCTTACGCCGGTGAGCGGGATGACCAGGCAGGACGTGGTCGCGTGGACCGAGGACATTCAGGCCAGCAAGCCGAAGGAGCGGGGCAGATAGGGCATGCCGGCCGCGGCTTGGCTCATGGCGTGCTCTTCGTGGGTGGTTGTCCCTTGGGGGCGGCGCGCAGAGACGCATCGATGTCGGCCATGCCCTTCGTTCTTTCTGCTTCTGCCTGTGCCGTGCAGGCGGACTTCCGGGCGTCCTTCAGGGGGTCGCATCTCTTCATGGCGGCGGCGTAGTTTGCCTCCACCTTCGCTTCGGCTGCCTTGCGCGCGGTGTCGTTGGCCGTCGGCTCGTCCTTCACGGCCCCGTGGGCCGAACCCGTT
Source organism: Variovorax gossypii (assembly GCF_003965815.1). GTDB lineage: Bacteria > Pseudomonadota > Gammaproteobacteria > Burkholderiales > Burkholderiaceae_C > Variovorax > Variovorax gossypii. The sequence goes on from NZ_RXOE01000012.1 coordinate 110,718, forward strand.
GCATCGATCTCCGCCGGCAACGGCAGCGACACCTGCGTTCCTGCCTGCACTGCGAGCAGGCAGCCTGCGACAAAGGTCGCGGCCTTCAGGACTCTGAGAAGAGGTCGTGGCATGGTGCTGTCCCCGACGCCTGCGGCTCGCGGGCTCCAGCGGCGCTTTCGTGCGCAGCGCTTCGGCGCCCTCAGCCGTGGCGCTTGAAGTACTGCACCTCGCGCTCGTGCTGTTGCGCCTGTTCCCGCGAGCTGAATGTGCCGAGGTTGCGGCGCTTGCCGGTCTTCGGATCGGTCTTGCGCGAATAGAGGCGGTATTCCCCCGAGGCGAGTTTTCGGATCATCGCAGACTCCTTTCCTAGGGCTTGGGTGTTGGCAGAAGAGCTTCACTCTGGGCCGCAACCGCGAGAGAGCATGTCGGACGATTTCACTTCGCGCTGACAGAGCCAGAATTGGAGCCAGAATTCCGAAGGAGTTCAGGTCATCTTCCCGGAGCGGGAAGATCTCCTGCAGAACGAGACTGCCTCAACCGATTCGTGCGTTTGGTGCCATGCACGAAACAGACGAATCCAGGCGGACGGCGATGGAATCCGTGGCGCCGGCAGTCAGCACCTTTGAGAAAGTCGACGCCTGGTGGCGCGCTGCCAACTCCCTGTCCGTCGGACAAATCCATCTGTTCGGCAACCCGCTGCTGCACGAGCCGCTATCACTCGCGCACAGCAAGCCGCGCCTGGTGGGTCATCGGGGAACCACGCCCGGGCTGAACTTCATCTGCGCCCACATGAGTCGCGCACATGAAATGAATCGCGTGATCATGGACAGAAGTCCCTCTCGTCGCCACCGGATTCCGGTCCGCGCGAGCCGAAGCCCCGCACAGGCCCCCGGGGCTTGGTGCTGCCGAGAACGCTGTCTCGCCGTCTCTGTCTATTTGTTCGATGGGGCTGCGGGCACCTCGCCGCCGGGAGCACTCTGCGCAGGCGGCATCTCAATCGGCACTTCGAAGCGCTGCTGGAGCGCATGGAAGTATGCAAGTGCGCCAAGCAAGACGACGACGACCGCCGGGATGCCCCATGTGAAGGCATGGCGGCTGTCATCCCGCTCGTCGCTCCTGGCCTGCTGCTCCTTCATGGTCGAGTTTCCTTTTTTCGGTTCCTCGACCTACTTCTTCATCGCCTTGACCTCGGCCTTGCCCTTCTCTTCGTCCGCCTTGGCCTGCTTCATGCAGGCGGATTTGGCATCGCCCTTCTGGTCGTCGCACTTTTCCTTCGCGATGGAGTAGGCGACGTCCACCTTGGCTTCCGCGACCTTGCGGGCGTTGCCGTCGCTGGGCTTCAGCTTCTGGTCGAGTTCGGCCTTGGCGATCTTTTCCTTGCCCTTGGCCTCTTCGACGCACACGTCCTTGGCGTTGTCCTTCATGGCGTCGCAAGCTGCCCGATCGGCCTTGTAGTCGGCCGCAATCTTGTCGCGCCCAGCCTTGAGTTCGGCGACGGCCGGGTCGACGGTCGCCGCAGGCGGAGCCATCTGCGCATGAGCCGACAGCATCGTGAGAGAGGATGCGACGGCGCAGGTCCATATAAGCTTCTGCATGGTCATCTCCTTTGGGGGGCGCCGAGGACTTTCGTTGCACAAGATGTCCCGCGCCTGTCACCCAGACTAGGAGCCACGGCTGGAGCGTCGATAGGACGGTGCACGAACCGGCCGTAAGTGCATGCCGACGCCGTTGCGGCGGATGCTCGGGCGCACGGACTTGGCCGGGATGAAAGGTGTGCAGGAGGGCCCGTGAGGCCTCAGCCGGCCGTCTCGCCGTGCAGCAGGGCACGCCGGGCCAGCAGAAAGGCCGCGGCATTCCAGCTCTGTCCGGCCATGCCCATGGGTGCCAGCGTCCGCCCGTGAACCACTCGGTGAAGCGCCAGTCGTCGAGTGCGTTGACCTGCGCGAGTTGCACGAGCTCGGACCAGGCCAGCTCGTGCGCACCCAGCCTGGCGAGCGCCATCACCCAGAAGCCGTCGACGAAGGGCCAGATGCCGCGTTTGTGATATCGATGCACGATGTTCTCTGCTTGTGGTGGCCCATGTAGGCCCGCCACACGGCGGGCTGGCGCGGGCCAGGCTTGCCGGTGGCGCTGACCAGCGGTCATAGCCACGTGCTTGCGAACGACCGCAGCCGGGAATTCGAGCTTCTGTACAAGCCATATCCTGCTCTGGAACTTCAGGCGTCGTTCGACCGGGCGTTGAAAACAACAGGACGGTGCGAACAGGTCGAGCGGGCATCGGTACAGCCGTCGTAGCCGGGTCGTAGGAAGCAACTGACCCTAACTCTGCGGGTGACCTTGCATCACGGAGTCTGTTGCGACGCGATCGTTGCCTTCCCCAAAATACCAGGAGACGTACGTGCAAGACAACAGCCGCGAGCTCTTCGCTCTTGAAAAGAAATTCTGGCAGTCGATGGTGGACACCGACACGGACACGGCCATCGAGTTGCTGTGTGAACCAGCCTTCATGGTGAGCTCCCATGGCTCGATGAAGTTCGACCACGCTGGCTATCGAAAGATGGCAGAGCAAGGGACCATGACAATCGAGTCGTTCGAGCTGAGCGATATGGAGGCCACCTTTCCCGGCGATAGCACCGCCGTGCTGAGCTACAAGGTCCATCAGATTCTGTCGCCGAGAGGAAAATCGGACAGGGTGGAGCAGCACATGGCGGACACGTCCACGTGGGTCCGTGACGGTGGCGCTTGGCGCTGTGTCATGCACACCGAAGCGCCTGTGTCAGGGTAACGATGACGCGGGTCAGCGGATGCCCTCGCGCTCAGCCACCGAGCGGCCATCGCGTGTCCAGACCTGGAGCACGAAATCTGCTTCCTCATGGAACGCCAGGCGCGCCAGGCCGAGCGAAGCCAGCGCGTCGTGTACCTCCTGTGTGGGGAGCCTGCGCTGTGCGAAGTCTGGCCGCCAGTCGCAGGCCACCAGAGTGCCGTCGGCCGCCAGCGTGTCCTGGCAGCAGGCGGCCAGCAGGTGCATGTCGTTGCGGTCGAGGAAGTAGCCCAGCTCGCTCAGCACGATGAGGTCGAATTGGCCCGCCTCGCGCGGCCAGTCGGCGGGCAGCACGTGGTGCGCAACGTGCGCGTTGGCGAGCTCGCCGGTGCGCTTGCGCGCAATGTCCACGGCATGCGCCGAGAAGTCGCTTGCCAGCAGATGGTCGCAGCGCTGCGAAAGGGCAAGCGTGAGTTCGCCGGCTCCGCAGCCGGGCTCGTAGGCACTCCGGAAGCGCTCTCGCGGCAACGCGGCCAGCAGCAGTGCCCGTTTGCGCGCCTCGTACCAGCGGTGGCGCAGTGCGTAGGGGTCTTCGCTCGCCGCATAGAGCGATTCGAAATAAGGCCGCTGGTCATTCATTGCCGCTGCTCAAAGGAAGACCACTTCGAAGGGGCGCGCCGCGCGCTGGACGGTGGTGGCGCGAAGCACCGGGCCCGAGCCGGTGGACGCATCGCGCCGCAACTGGCTGGTGAATGCCTTGACTGCCATGCGCTTGCGCCGCACGGCCTCTTCGCTCAGCGGGAGCCGAAAGGCGCGCTGCCAGGGCATGCACGCATCGCCGGGACGGGACCAGTGCCAACCCCAGACGGGCACTTCCACCAAGCGGGCGCCCGTGCTCGCAGCCGCCAGCGCGCAGGCCTCGCCGGTCGCCTCGTGGTCGGGGTGGCCGTCCTGGCGCCATGTGGTGAACACCACGTCACCGGGCCGGAGCAAGGAGACGAGCTCGGCCGTGAGCATGGCGCGCAGTTCCTTCAGGCCGCCGTCGGGCAGGCCCAGTCTTGCGGGCTCGATGGCCAGGCCCAGGCAGTGCAGGGCCTTTCGGCTTTCCCGTGGCCGGGTGCGCGCGAGCCGTTCGACGGGCCATTCGGTCGAGCCCCGATGACTGGCAGTGCCGTCGGTGACGGCGATCACTTCAACGGGCCTGCCGCAGTCGGCCAGCAGCGCGAGAAGGCCACCAACCGAGAGCACCTCGTCGTCGGGATGCGGCGCGACAACCACGGCGCGGGCACCCGCCGGAACCAGCTCTTGCGGCTCGATCACAGGCAGTCGCGCGATGCCGGGCCAGCGGCTCCACTCGATCTCGGTCGTGCCTTCACCCCGGATGGCGCGGCGCGCTACAGCGTCCATGACGAAGGCTCTTCTTTCTCGTTCGCGGCGAGCTGGCCCAGCGCCGCAAGATCGCGCTCGGCGTGGCTCTGGCGAAGGAACACGGGCAGATCCGCCATCGCGTGGGCGAAGTGCGGGTCGCGGCACAGCGGGCCGGCGCCGACCGCGCGGCCGGCGTGGTGCATGACGACGTTGGCCGCCTGCTCGACGGCGAGGCGCGCACGCAAGGCGATGCGCTGTGCGTTGTCTTGGGGGTGCCGGTCGATCCAGGCTGCGGCCTCTCGCAGTTGCGCGGCGGCCGCGGTCAAAGCCACTTCGATGGCACCAATGTGCGCGAGGCGATGGGCGTCCGGTGCCGGTCCCGCGCGTTGATGAGCCGCGCGCGCAATGCCGAATGCACCGCCGAACCAGCATGCCGCAATGCCGGCACCACCCTGCCAGAAGCCGGCGCGGTTCACGTAGTCGCCGGGCCGCCCGATCTGCGTGGCCACCGCGCGGTCGAAGCGCACATCGACACTGGCGCTCGCTGCCATGCCGACGGCATGCCAGCCATTGCCGGTCACTCGTACACCGGGCTGATCCATGGCGACAGCCGCAAGGCACGGTTCGCCGGCCGCGTTCCAGCAGCTCACGACGGCGTGAGTCACGCTCGCGGCGCCCGAGCACCAGGCCTTGGTGCCGGTGAGACGAACGCGGTGGCCTTCTGTCGCGTCGAGCATCACGCGCGCGTCGGGCGGCTCCGCGCACCAGGTGCCCCAGCGCGCAAGCGCAGGTGCGGCCGGCGCAGCGCCGAGTTCGGCAAGGATGGCGAGCGCATCGGTGTGCCCTTCGAACAGCTTCACCAATGAAAGGTCATGGGCCGCCACATCGGCCAGCACACGCCAGCGCGCCAGGGTCCGGCCGGCGCCCGGTTTGGGAAGCGCGTCGATGCCCGCGTCGACCAGGTGCTTCAGCGCGAGGTCGCAACCGTAGCGAAGCTGCAGTTGCCGCAAGGCATCGGCGAGCGCGGGTTCGGACATGTGAAGCAGCGGCTGTCGCGCGGGGCCCTTGGCACCACCAGCGGCGTCAGGCAGTCACCGGCGAAGCGGCGACCAGGTGCTCGGTCAGGAACCACACCTGCAGTTCGTTGGTGCGAAGCACGTTGCTGACGAACACGTCGTTGCTGCCGGCGTCCCCGGACTTGTCGACCTGCTCAGCCGCATCACGCGCCGAGATGATGATCTGCTCATGCGCCTCGGCCAGTCGGCGCAACTGCACGGCAGCCGGTTCGCGTCCACGGGGCGGTCGTGCGATCTGCGTGGTCTCGGCGATGTCGGGCGCCATGGCGAGCGCGACACCGCCAAGCAGCTGAATTCGTTCGGCGACGATGTCCACCAGCAGCACTTGGCCTTCGTAGTGCTGGTCGTACATGAGGTGCAACTGGTTAAAAGTCGGCCCCACCACCTGCCAGTGGTGCTTCTTGTACATGTCGCGCAGCGTGATCGTGTCGGCCAGGCACTGGTTCAGCAGCGCCACGCTTTGCTTGCAGACCTTCTCCGAGAGTCCATTCGGAAGCTTGATGATCTCGCCGTACCGTTGCGTCTCGTGGCTCTGCTGATGCAGGTTCGGCTTCACCTCCTTTATCGACGACGACGGTGAGGTAGAGGCCGACTTTGACTTGCCGTCTTTCGATGCTGCCATGGGCGTGCTCCTGAGTTTGGAAGTTCAACTCTTCTAGCACCCGTGCCGTGACCCGCGCGTAGTCCATGCGGCCGCGTCGCCCGGCTGTTTTCCTTTCCCTGGATGCCAATCGCCTACAGGGCCCCCGCGCGTCGCCTGACGCGGCATAGCGGGGCCGATCTCTATCTTGGGTACTTGGCAATCCGACCCCGAAACGCACTACGGCAAGAAGGCTCCACCATGCTAGGTATCGTCATCCCGGCGCACAACGAAGAACAACTGATCCGCGGATGCCTGTCCTCGGTGCGCCTCGCATCGCAGCACGCCGCACTGATGGGCGAGCCCGTCGAGACGATCGTGGTGCTGGACGATTGCACGGACGCCACCGGCATCCTGGCGGCCAGTTGCGGCGTCATGACCGTGACCATCCGCGCACGAAACGTCGGCATGGCACGCGCCGTGGGTGCGAAGGCGCTGCTGGCAAGAGGGGCGAGGTGGCTGGCTTTCACGGATGCCGATACGCTGGTTTCCGAAGACTGGCTGGCGGCTCAACTCTCTCTTCAGACAGAGGTCGTGTGCGGAACGGTGTCCGTGCGGGACTGGTCGCCTCACGGCCGCCACGCGGCATTGCTCCAGGCGCATTTCCAGGAGACCTATTCGGACTGCGAATCCCACACCCACGTGCATGGCGCGAACCTTGGCGTCTCGGCTGCGGCGTACCGCTGCGTCGGCGGGTTCCGGCATCTCGCGTGCAGCGAAGACGTTGCGCTGGTGAAAGCGCTGGTCGACGCGGGCTGCAGCGTTTCATGGAGTTCGTTGCCACGGGTTGTGACCAGCGCTCGCACCGATGCCAGGGCGCGCGGCGGCTTTGCGGGCGCCCTGCTGAATGCCGTGGCGCAACGCCTGGCCGAGTCGGCGGGTGCGGCGGCGATGCAACCGGCGATTGCTGCCGGCGCGTGACGCCATGGGCGAAGTCCTTGATCTCGTTCAATGGCCGGCGTTCGTTGCCTCCCTCTCCGCGGCTTGGTTGATCGCATCAAGCGCGAAGCCGCGCAGGAACGTGGGCTTCGGGACTTTCCTGCTCAGCAATGTGCTGTGGACCGTCTGGGCCTTGCACACTTCCGCCACGGCCCTCGTTGCCCTCCAGGTCTGCTTGGCCGCGCTCAACGTTCGGGGCCTTTTCAAGACGGAACCACCGCCTTAGGCCGGCCAGTTTCCGACCTTGGCGCAATCCCGGTAGCGGCGGCTTCCCCGCCTACCCGGCAAAAGCTTCACCGCCGACCCACGGGGCGTCTGCCGCTGCGCAGTGTGTTGCCTTATTTCAGGAACAGGAGAAAGCAATGGCCGAACTGACCGATCCTCTGCGCCGCAGTCCATTGGGGTCCGTATCCCTCGACGACGAGGCGTTTGCAGTGCGAGCCGCAAGCGGCGTCTCGTGGGGTGCGATCTTCGCGGGCGCAGTCGGCGCATGTGCGCTGTCGCTGATCCTGTTGCTGCTTGGCACCGGACTGGGTATGTCTTCGGTGTCTCCCTGGTCCGGGCAAGGCGCGAGCGTCACGGCCATTGGTATCTCGGCCATTGCCTGGATCACTTTCACGCAAATTGCCTCCTCCGGCATGGGCGGCTATCTGGCGGGCCGGTTGCGAACCAAGTGGGCCGGCGTGCACACCGACGAGGTGTACTTCAGGGACACGGCGCACGGCTTTCTCGCGTGGGCCGTGGCCACGCTGATCACGGCAGCGCTGCTCACTTCGACGATCGGAGCGATCCTGGGCACCGGAGCGCAAGCGGGGGCCACGGTCGCGGGAGGGGCTGCGTCCGCAGCCACCTCCGCCATGACAGGAACCCCTGGCGCTGGCGCAGGGAGGGAAGAGTCGGCTGGTAGGAGTGCCTACTTCGTCGACGCGCTGTTCCGCAAGGATCCGAACGCCGCAGCGGCGCCGGCCGACGGCGCGGCCGCAGCGCAGCAGGCCACGACGGAGCGATCCGGTACCGCCGCGTCGGTGGAGGTGGGGCGCATTTTCGCGAACGGCATCCGCGCCGGCAGCCTTCCGCCCGAAGACACGCGCTATGCCGGCCAGCTGGTGGCGCAGCGCACCGGCTTGAGCCAGCAGGATGCGGAGAAGCGCGTGAACGACACCTTCACCCGGGCCCAGGCCGGGCTCAAGGATGCGGAAGACAAGGCAAGGGCGGCCGCCGACACCGCCCGCAAGGCGTCCGCGTACAGCACGCTGTGGATCTTCATCTCGCTGCTGATCGGTGCCTTCGTGGCCAGCTTGAGTGCCACCTACGGCGGTCGTCGCCGTGACCTCTGAACCTCTTCTCACCCCAAACGGAGATGAACCATGCGCTCACTGCTTCTGTTTTTCCTCGGCGTGCCAATTCCCATCATCATCCTGATTGCCGTGCTCTTCCATTGATGGTTTCGCACGGGCGCGATCCCTAGCCGGAATGATCCTCCGCTCGGGCGGCGCAATAGGTCAGGAATTCGTTGACTTCGGCCGCCTTGTCGAAGACCGCATCGGCGCCGAGGCGCAGGCACTCTTCCCGGTTGTCTTGCGAGGCCGCGTTGGTCAGCGCCACCACCGTGCCCTTTTGCGGGCAGTGGGCCAGCGATGCGAGCACGCCAAGCCCGGACCCTTGCGCAAGCAGCAGGTCCACCACGAGCAGGTGCCAGCCTCCTTCGTGCGCCTGAAGCCAGGTAACGGCCTCGGCCTCTGTCTGGACCGCCCCGATCACCTCGGCGCGCAGAAAGCCTTCGATCACGACCTTGAGACTGTCCTGTACCTGAGGCTCGTCCTCCACCAGGAAAACGCCAAACGTCATGGTTGCTCGGTCCTGCGGATGTTGAGATCTGCAGACGGTCTCCTGCCGGCACGGTCGCCGCTGTAGGCCGACATCGTGTCGTCGTGTTCGACAAGAAGTATTTGTGGGCGGCTGGCGCATTGGCTTCGGCTGCCAGGCAGGAAGCGGCCGGTGTGCGTGTGCGCGAACGCCGCCTCGTCGGACAACCGGCTGCGCGCAGGGAGGAATTGCTTGAAGCGCGCTTCGTTTTGCGCAAGGCGGCTGTTCTGATAATTGGCCGCGACCTTCGCGCGCGGTGGAATGCAGTCGTCCGAAATTCGGCGCCAGGTGGAAATTGCGGCGGCAACCCCTTTCTCGATTTTGGGGGAGCGCGGCAACGGAATCGCGGTGATGTGCGCGCCCGTGTCTTCGGTGGCGACCAGCGGTTCGCCGGGGCCGGAATATCTGAAATACGTCGACAGGTTGATTTGCGCATGCGCCTGGAATTCGCAGCGGCTCAGCAGATCGATCGTCGCCCGGCGAAGCGTCGGTGTATCGAAGCGCGATTTCATCCGCATGATCTTCATCGACTGCTCGAGCCGTTTCAGGTGGTCGTCCAGGCGGAAGATGTACGATTTCTGGGTGGCTTCATCCCAGTAGGCGCGCAGTCCCTCGAATATGTTCGCACCGAAAAATCCTGCCTGGGTGCGAACATGCAAGGTGCACTGCTCCCAATTGACAAAATCACCATCCATCCACGCAACGCTGGGGTGCGGAGCGGGAAATATCGATCGACCGGCATTGGTGTCCATGAAATCTCCAAGAGATGAAGAAAATGAAATCCGAAACGATAAAAATTCTTCCGCGTCAGGCGGCCAAAGGGCGCTGGCGGGATTGATGGATTGCGGAATAAATAAAAATGATTAACTGATCGGATTGATTTGAAAAAGGGGTTGAAAATAAAAAATAGAAGCCGCGCAAATCGTACGGTGCCTTGCCGAAGGCATTCCATTTACGGCCTGAATCGTTATAAATAACTGTATTGGCACCAAAACAGGGACCGTATTGGTCGCGCAATTCGGCCGCAGGCACGGCCTTCGACGGCGTGCCCGCCAACGGGAATTCGAGGAGAAGGAGGAGGAGGGGCGGCGGTGGAAGACGCGACCGGCTTGCGGCGCGCCCCCGGAGCCAGCCTTGGCCCGCGGAGTGGTTCTGCGGGCCTTTTCTTGCCTACGTGCGGCGGGTCTTCCCGTGCTCCACCCAACGCGCGACCAGCAGCGTTTCGATGTCGTGCACGCGGCGCCCTGTCGCACGCGCAACTGCTTCGCGGTAGGGCGGCATGTTGGTGCACTCGAGCACGATGTCCTCGACCGAGGGTGAGAACTCCACGAGGCGGCGTGCGGCGTCCACCACATTCCGGGCGGCCTCAACGAGGTCGAGTTGTGTCTCGTTGTGGAGGATGCGCCGGTGGAACTCGCACCCGGGCGCCATGCCCTGCATGGGCGTTTCCTGCGGCACGCCGGCCGCGGCCAGGATGGCGGGGCTCAATGAAGCCGCATCGAAGGTCAGGATGCCCGGCCGTGCGAAGTCCTTGCATTGCAGCAGGCTCGAGGTGACGACGGGAACGGGCACCGCGTTGGCGAGTGTGTCCTGGTAGGCGGCCAGGAAGCCGCAACTGGTGGTGATCATCGTCGCGCCCTGGTCGACCATTGCCCGTGCGGCATCGACGAAGGGCTGCAGCAGCGCAGGGTCGGCCTGCTTCACGATGCGCTCTGGCGAAGCGCCCGCGACCACATGGAACCGCACCGGGATGCCGTGGCGGCTGAAGGTCTCGGGGTTGCCAATGTCTCCCGGCGGGCGTGGGAAGCGCGTGTCGAGCATCAGCACGCCCAGGAAGGCGCCGGCGTCACGGGTTGTCGTCATATCGTCGAGCCTGCCATTCACTCCACGGTGCTGCGGCGATCGATCTTGCGGCTGAGCACGATCGAGGTCTGCGTCTGGTTGACGCCGTCGATCTGTCCCATCTGGTCGAGCAGCGTGTCCAGCTGCTCGGGGGTGCCGCACCGCAGCAGCACCATGTAGTCGAACTGGCCGCTCACGGCCCAGACTTCCTCCACCTCGGGCAAGCGCTCGAGCGCCTTGATGATCGCGGGGGCGCTCTTCGCATTGACGCTGAGGCCGCAGAAGGCCCGCACCGCGGCCTGCTCCAGCCGCTGGCCGAGGCGCACGCCGTACCCGGAGACGATGCCCTCGCGCTCCAGCCGCGCGATGCGCGCGACCACGGTGGTCCTGGCGATCTTGAGCTTGCGCGCGAGATTGGCGGCGGGCTCGCGCGCATTGGCCTGCAGCAGCGTCAACAGATGGCGGTCCAGGTCGTCGAGTCTTAAGTCCATGGCGGCCCCTGCAGCGGAAATGAGTGGATTGTGACCCGATCGAAGCGAATGTCCGGGCGCCGGTGTCGGGGCATCACTATCGCCAGGGCAACGGATGATGGATAGCGAAAAGTCGGAACGATTTCATGTCAAACTGGAATCAACTCGGGCCGCCATCCAGCCCCCTGCATTCAAGATTGGTGCCAACAGTCTTACGCTTTGATCATCATGTTCAGACGCGAATTTCTTCCCCCCATGGGCCAGTTGCTGGCCTTCGAGAGCGCGGCACGCCACGCCAGCATCTCGCGCGCCGCGCAGGAATTGCATCTGACCCAGAGCGCCATCTCGCGACAGATCAAGCTGCTGGAGGATCAACTGGGCACGGCGCTTTTCCACCGCGTGCGCCAGCGTGTGGTGCTCACCGAGGCCGGCCGCGTGTATGCGGCGGAGCTTCGCAGCGGCCTGGACGGCGTGTCCGGCGCCACCCAGCGCGTGATGACCATGGGCGGCATGGGCGAGGTGCTCAACCTCGCGGTGCTGCCGACCTTCGGCACGCGATGGCTGATCCCGCGCATGAAGCGTTTTGCCGCGCTGCACCCGGGCGTGACCGTCAACTTCGCGGCGCGAACCGAGCCCTTCGATTTCGCGCGCGAGCCCTTCGATGCGGCGATCCATTTCGGCGCCGACTTCTGGCCGGGTGCCTCCTGCGACTATCTGCTCGGTGAGAGCGTGGTCCCGGTGTGCAGTCCCGAGTTCAAGCGCCGCAGCGGCATCCACACGCGCGAAGACATGGCGCGCCAGTGCCTTCTTCATCAATCGTCGCGTCCCATGCAGTGGTCGGAGTGGTTCGAGCAGGTCAAGGTGAGCGCGGCGCATGCGATGCGCGGCCCGCGCTTCGAGCACTTCGCCATGCTCGCGCAAGCGGCGGCCAACGGCCTGGGCATTGCGCTGGTCCCGAAGTTCCTCGTCGAGGAAGAGCTGGCCTCCGACAGGCTGGTCGTGCTGTTCCGCGAGGCGCTGCTGACGCAGCGGGCCTACTACGTCGTGGTGCCTGAAGTTGCTGCCGAGAATCGCCTGGTGCGGGCATTTCGCGACTGGCTGGTGGCCGAAGCGGCCGCGTCGCGGCCGTCATCGGGTGCACTGTCGAAATCACGTGCCCCAGCTGCGGCCGTCGTACGTTGAGATCTCGATGGCGGGGGCCATCGTGGCCACCTCGTCCACGCAGTGCAGGTTCACGTTCACCTGCTCAGGCGCCGAGCGCGGGTGACAGTGCGTGTGGATGCCGCAGTGCCGGCAGAAGAAGTGCGCGGCGCGCTGCGTTCCGAAGCGGTAGACCGACAGCTCTTCTTGCCCCGACCTCAGGATGAATCGGCCCGCCGTCACGCGGTGATGCAGCGCCGCCTTGCGGATGCAGTAGCTGCAGTTGCATTGCACGCCCTTGAGGAGGTCGGACGAGAAATCGAATCGGACCGCGCCGCAGTGGCACTGGCCCGAGCGCCAGGGCGGCATGCTCACGCCACGGCCGCGACGACGTTGCTGCTACTGCTGCTGGCGGCTTCCGACGACGCCTTGAAGCGCCCGAGGAACGCACGTGTCGATTCCTGCCGAGGGTTGTCGATCACGATACCCGGCGGTCCGCATTCGGCAACGATGCCGTCGCGCATGAAGATCACCTGGTCGGCCACTTCGCGCGCAAAACCGATCTCGTGCGTCACCAGGATCATCGTCATGCCTTCGCGGGCGAGGCCCTTGATGACGTTGAGCACTTCGCCGACCAGCTCCGGGTCGAGCGCGGAGGTCGCCTCGTCGAACAGCATCACCGTGGGCTTCATGGCCAGCGCACGCGCGATCGCGACGCGCTGCTTCTGTCCGCCCGAGAGCTTGTCCGGGTAGTAGTCGGCCCGCTCGAGCAGGCCGACCTTCGCCAGCAGCGCGCGCGCCTCGGCCTCGGCCTGCGCCTTGGGCGTCTTCAGCACGGTGACGGGCCCTTCCATGACGTTGCGCAGCGCGGTCATGTGCGGGAAGAGGTTGAAGTGCTGGAACACCATGCCGGTCGAGGCCCGGAAGCGCGCGAGGCTGCGCTCGCTGGGCAGCGCGGTGCGCGCACCGTCGAACTCGATGGTCTGCTCGCCGACCGTGATGCGCCCGGCATTCGGGATCGACAGCAGGTTGATGCAGCGCAAGAGCGTCGACTTGCCGGAGCCCGAAGGCCCGATCATCGCGACCACCTGGCCGCGCTCGATCTGCAGCGAGATGTCCTTCAAGACGACGTTCTGCCCGAAGGCTTTCTTCAGGTTGGCGATTTCGATCAGGGGGCGGGCCATGATGTCAAACCTCTTTCGGGCCGGAGCCGAATTCCATGCGCTTGGCCCAGATCGTGATGGGCAGCAGAACCGCGAAGTAGGCGATCGCGATGAAGGTGTAGAGCTCCAGCGGCCGGTAGGTGTCATGGGCGATGACCTGGCCCTGGTAGAGCAGGTCGGGAACGGCCAGCACCGACAGCAGCGAGGTGTTCTTCAGCTGCATGATCGACTGGTTCATCAGCGGCGGCACCATCTTCTTGAACGCCTGCGGAAGGATCACGCGCCGCAGCAGCTGCAGCCGCGTCATGCCCAGCGCCTTGGCGGCCTCGGTCTGGCCGGCGTCGATCGAGATGATCCCGCCGCGCACGATCTCCGAATAGAAGGCGCCACCGTAGAGCGACAGGCACAGCGTGGCGGCCACGACCGCCGACATCTCTATGCCCGTCAGCACTGGCAGTGCGTAGTAGAACCAGACGAGCTGGACCAGCACCGGCGTGCAGCGGAAGACCTCGATGTAGGCGCGCAGCGGCGCCGTGATGACCGGGTTGCTCGACAGCCGCCCCAGGCCCGTCACCAGGCCGACGAGCAGCCCGAGCACCACGCAGATCACCGTGAAGAGCAAGGTGTAGAGCAGGCCCGACATCAGCAGGCTGCGGTACTTCCAGAGCACGCCGAAGTCCCAGTCGTAGCCGCCCGCCCCGGCTCCCAGGACTCCACCGGAGAAGTGCCGCAGGGCGGCCCAGGCGCCCGCGAGGGCCAGAATGATCAGCAGCGCCGTGCCGAGTGCAGAGCGGCTCTTCGGCTCGCTCGAAGATTCCACGCCGTCCATCGAAGCGCCCTCAGAACTTGATTTCGGGCGGGAAGGCACTGGCGGGCACGCCCGCGAGTTTCTCCATGTTCTTCAGGATGATGCTGCGGACGTCGCCTTTCGCACGGACATCGGCCAGCCAGGCGTTGACGGCCTTCTGCATGCCGGTGTCGGCTTCCTTGCGCAGGCCAATGCTCACCGGAGCGGTGTAGACCGGCTGCGGGATGTACATGGTGCCGATGGAGCCGCGCTTGGCGAGCAGCGGCTGGGCCAGCAGGATCACGAGGATCTGGCAGTCGGAACGGCCGGCCTGCAGCGACATCGTGGCGGCGCCCGAGTTCTCCAGGCGCGAGACATCGGCCTTGGGCAGCACGCGCGTGGCGAGCTGGTCATGGCTGGAGCCGACGTCCACCACGATCTTCATGTCGGGCGAATTCAGTTGCTCCCAGGTCTTCTGCGGGATGCCCTTCTTGCACACCACGGTGTAGGTGTTGTCGAAGAGCGTGTCGGAGAAGCCCACCACTTCCTTGCGCGCCGGCGTGGGGGCCATGCCGAACATGGCGTCGATCTTGTTGGACTGCAGGTCGAGCACCGCATTGCCCCAGGTGGTCTCGACGTACTCGACCTTGGCGCCGAGCTTCTGACCCAGGCTCTCCGCGAAGTCGGGGCCGAAACCTTCCCACTTGCCGGTCGTGATGTCCTTGGCGAAATATGGAATGGCGCCCGCGACGGCGCCGACGCGCAACACCTTGGTGCGCTGCACGCGGGCCAGCGAGCTTTCAGCGGATTCCTGGGCGAAGGTCGAGCCCAGCGCGCAGACGGTTGTCACAGCCACGAGGGCACGGAGAAGGATTCGTTTGGTAAGCACGTTCACTCCAAGCAAGAAGCTCGCCACAAAAAGAAAAGGAAAGTATCGCTTTCCAGCCCGGGTCCAAGTCTAGAAGTCCGGACTGTCACAATCAACGCGGCACATCGTCAGGATGACGGAATTCTCTCGTCATACCGTCGGCGTCTTTGGCGAAATGCAGCCCGGCGCGCCGTTTCGTCGGTTTCGGCCGGGCATGCGGCGCTTCGTTGCGCGCAGCGACTTCAGACCTGAAAGTCATGACCTGGGGTTGGGGCTGGGGGCGCCTGCGACGGAAAAACCGGGGTGCATGACGCACCGATCGCAAGCACTGCAAGCGTCACGGATCGGGCCTCCGGGGCCAATCGGGACAAACGAGGAGGCCGCGATGGCCTAAGCCGACGAACGGCGTCGTCGTATCGACGAAGCGCGCAGCCCTTTCGCCGATCTGCGCTCTATCAACTGCCAAGACTCACTTTTACAGTTCTTTTACAGGGCGACGGTGCCCCGCAGGAGAAATGAAATGACCCAAGTGAAGATCGAGAAAGTTCTGGTTCTGGGGGCCGGCAAGGTCGGCAGCACCGTGGCCGACATGATTGCGGAATACCACCGCCTGCCCGTGACGCTGGCTGACCTGAGGGCGGGTCGCGGCGACGAAGGCGATCCCCTGGTGCGGCGCATCTCGCTCGATGTGCAGAGCACCGAAGACCTTCGCGCCGTGCTGCGCGCGCATTCGGTGGTGATCAACTGCCTGCCGTTCTTCCTCGCGCAGCGCGTGGCCTTGGAAGCCGCGGCATGCGGCGTGCACTACTTCGACCTGACCGAGGACGTGGCGGCCACCAAGGCCATCCGCGAGATCTCGAAGACGGCGACCTCGGTCCTCATGCCCCAGAGCGGTCTGGCACCCGGTGTGATCGGCATGCTCGGCGGTTATCTCGCTAGCCGCTTCGACGAGCTCTACGACCTGCGCCTGCGCGTGGGCGCCCTCACGCGCAATGCCACCAACAGCCTGCGCTACAACTTCACCTGGAGCATCGACGGCGTCATCAACGAGTACTGCAACCCGTGCGACGCCATCGTGAACGGCCAGCTGGTGTCGGTGCAACCGATGGAAGGGCACGAGACCTTCACGCTCGATGCCGAAGCCTTCGAAGCCTTCAACACCTCCGGCGGCCTGGGCACGCTGTGCGAGACGCTCCAGGGCAAGGTCCGCAACCTCGACTACAAGACCATCCGCTACCCCGGCCACCGCGATGCGATGAACTTCCTGCTGCACGACCTGCGCCTGATCGAGCGCCGCGACCTGCTGCGCCAGGTGCTCGAGCATGCCGTGCCGCACAGCCGCGAGGACGTGGTGATCCTCTTCGCCTCGGCCTCGGGCATGCGCGACGGCCGCTTCGAGCAGGAGACGCGCGTCGGGCGCGTGTTCGGAGCGCCGCTGCGCGGCAAGGACCGCACCGCCATCGAGCTGACCACGGCCGCCGGCGTTGTCGGCGTGTTCGAGCTGCTGCGGCAGGGCCAGCTTCCCGCGCACGGCTTCGTCGGGCAGGAGCAGGCGCCGCTCGGGCAGTTCCTGGCCACCAAGGTCGGCCACTACTACCAGGGCCTGGGCGTGCCGTCTTCCGCGCCCGCACCCAGGCACAAGGGCGAGCCCGCGCACGCCTGATCGGTCGTCCGCCCGATCCCCTTCGCCTGAACCGTTCGTCTCCTGGGCACCGGCACCCTGCAGGGGGCCGGCGGCCGCCCCTGTCTCTTCATCCATCCTTCCTGAAACTGGAGCTACCCATGCGTGGTGCAGATGTGCTCGTGCAAATGTTGATCAACTACGGCGTCGACGTCCTCTTCGGCGTGCCCGGGGACACCAACGTCCCGTTCTACGAGGCGCTGCAGCGCCGCATGGGCGACATCGAGCACGTGATGGCGCGCGACGAGCGCTGCGCGGGCTACATGGCCGACGCGTATGCACGCCTCACCGACAAGCCCGGCATCTTCGAATGTCCGTCGGGCGCCGGCGCCATGTACTCGCTGCCGCCGGTGGCTGAATCGAACGCGTCCTCGGTGCCAGTCATTCTTCTGACCATCGACCTCCCGCTGCCCGGCGAAGGCCGCGGCATGATCACCGAGCTCGATTGCGCGAAGCTGTTCGAGCCCGTGACGAAGATGTCGGTGCAGGTCAAGTCGGCGGACAAGCTGCCCGAGATCATCCGCCGTGCCTTTCGCGTTGCCTGCTCGGGCACGCCCGGCGCCGTGCACCTGCAGATCCCGGAAGATATGCTGCTCGCCGAGATCGACCCTGCCACGATCTCGCTGCATGCCGAGCCCGAGTGCAGGACCTTCCCCGCGTTTCCGATGGCGCCGGCGCCCGGCAAGCTCGACGCGCTGTTCGGCCTGCTCGAGAGCGCGCGCAAACCGCTGTTCGTGGCCGGCGGCGGCGTGAACCGCTCCTGTGCCGGCAGCGTGCTGACCGATGTCGCGGTGCGGCTGAACATTCCGGTCGTCAACACCATCACCGGCCAGGGCGCCTTGCCGGATGAGCATCGGCTGGCCATTGGCGTGATCGGTGACAACGGCTTTCATCCGCATGCCAACCGCGCGCTCGAAGAGTCCGACCTCGTTGTCTTCGTCGGCTCGCGCATGGGTTCCGTGGTCACCGTCGGATGGACCTTCCCGAAGACGACGCTGAACAAGCGCGTGGTGCAGATCGACATCGACCCCGAGCGCCTGGCGAACAACTACGAGAATCTGCTGTCGATTGCCGGCGACGCGCAGCTCGTGCTGCGGCAGATGCTGGAAGAGGCGCCTGCGGACTTCGACACCTCGAAGCACCAGGACTGGGTTGACCACCTCAACGCCTACCGCTCGAACTTCTGGTCGCATGCCGAGTCGGTGCTGTCGCTCGACGACGTGCCGCTGCGGCCCGAGCGCGTGGTGCGCGAGTTCAACCGCCGCCTCGAGCAGCACGGCAAGGCCGTGCACATCCTCTCGGATGCCGGCACGCCGACGCCCTACATGACGCGCTTCCTGCGCATCGGCGACCGCCGCACCCGCTTCGTGATCCCCCGCGCCTTCGGCGGACTCGGCTCGGCCATTCCCGCGGTGGTTGGCGCCTGGTATGCGGACAAGAGCCGCCGGCCCATCGGCATGTTCGGCGACGGCTCCTTCAACATGGCCGTGGGCGAACTCGAGACATTGGTGCGCAAGAAGGTCCCGGCGCTGCTGATGCTGTTCAACAACGGCTGCTTCGGATGGATCAAGGGCCTTCATCGCCTCAAGGGCCACGACGAATGCTTCGGCGTCGACTTCCTGCCGCCGCGTGGCCAGGCCATCGCGCAGGCCTTCGACCTCAAGGCCTGGACGGTGGAGACCCCCGAGCAACTGATCACGGCACTGGACGAAGCCTTCGACCACGACGGCCCCTGCCTCATGGACATCCGTGTCGAGTCGCTGGCTGAGCGCGTGCCGCCGGTGTATTCCTGGCTCACGAGGAAGAAGCTCGATCCGCTGGCGCTGCAGCCCGAGGATGTCGCCTATCTGGGCTAGCCTTCGCCGCCGACGAAAATCGTGGGAATGAACAAGAACACTGTTGCCATTGTGGGCGCCGGCATCGTCGGCGTGTCGTGCGCCCTGGAGCTTCAACGCAGAGGGCATGAGGTCACGCTCTTCGACCGCACGGCGCCGGGTCGCGAGACCTCGTACGGCAACGCCGGTGTGATCGCGCGCAGTTCGCTGATGCCGTTCAATCATCCCGGGCTGTGGTCGGTGCTGCCGAGGCTGCTGAAGAACACCGCGGCGAGCTTTCGCTACGACCCCGTTTTCCTCGCCAGGAACCTCTCATGGGCCGTGCGCTTTCTCGCCTGCGCGCGCGCCAGCGTGTTCCAGGAGACCGCCGCCGCATTGGACGCGCTGATCCGCCTTTCGATATCGGAGCACCGGCGCTTGCTCGTCGAGGCACAGGCGGCGCAACGCCTGCGCACCAATGGGTGGCTGTTTCTCTATCGCAGCGAGGGGGGCTTTGCTGGCAGTCGGCTGTCGCGTGAGACCTTCGAGCGCTTCGGTGTCGCCACGCAGGTCCTGAACGCGGACGATCTCTCGGACCTCGAGCCTCACCTGAAGCCTCTCTTTCCGCGCGCGCTGTGGATCAAGGACACCGATTCGGTGGACAGCCCGGGCCAGGTCGTGGAGGCGTACGCCAGGCTTTTCGTTTCTCGCGGAGGACAGGTCAGGCAGGCGGCCATCGGCGGACTCGGCCGATCCGGTACGGGCGGTGCCTGGGAGCTGCGCGAGGAGAGCGGCGCGGTGCTCGAGGCCTCCAAGGTCGTGCTCGCGCTGGGGCCGTGGACCCGTGAGTTCTTGCAGAAATCGCTCGGCCTGTCGGTGCCGATGGCCTTCGAGCGCGGCTATCACATGCACTACAACGCGGTGGGCAACGCCTCGCTCGGACGGCCCGTGTACGACACGGGCGGCGCCTACGTGCTTTCGCCCATGGCACAAGGCCTGCGCCTGTCCACCGGCGTGCAACTCGCTCAGCGCGATGCACCGAGGAATCTTGTTCAGCTCGAGCTGGCGGAGCGCGCGGCGCGTGAAGCGTTTCCTCTGGAAAGCCGTCTCGAAGCGCAGGCCTGGATGGGAAGCCGGCCCACCCTGCCGGACAGCCGGCCCATCGTCGGCGAATGTCCCCGGCACCCCGGTCTGTGGCTCGCGTTCGGCCATCAGCACATCGGCTTCAGCACCGGGCCGGGAACCGCTCGCCTGCTGGCGTCGCTGATGCGCGGCGAGCCGTGCGACATCGATCCGCTGCCGTTCGCGCCCGGGCGCTTCCTTCGATAGGCGCACCGGGCGGCAAGCAGTTCAGCGTGACAAGCAGGCAGGTTTCCCAAGCGGTCGACCAAGGCGGCGTGCCACTCGCACTCCAGGGAGGTCAGATCAATTGGCGGCCGCCCGTGGCGCGGACCTAGAGATACTTCCTCGGATTCACCGCGCTGTAGAAGGTGTTGATCAGCGTGTGGCGGTCGAACACCGCCAGGCCGGACTCCTCGGCGACGAAAGCGCTGAAGGGGCACATGTTCGTGCATTCGAAAAGGATGGCGCCGGGGTTCGGGCAGGTGCGCATGAACTCGTGCGTCATCTCCCGCATTTCTTCCTTGATCACGTCGGTGTCGAGCTCCAGGCGCCCACCGATGTAGGTGGCAGGAAACACGGCATCGGGCTTCGGTTAGCTCGATCACGGCATCACCTGCCTCCTGCCGATCCGAGCCTGGCGCTCAGGTCGACTGATAGACGTCGCGCACGCGCTCGAACCGACGCCGTGCGAGGTCTTCGTCGCGGATCATGAGGAAGTGGTTGCCGTCGCCGCTGGCCACGGGGTCCATGCGACGAGCGCCGGCATGGTATTCGCCGCCATAGGAGAACAGATGCCTCCAGGGCGTGCGCCCGGGCGCGACGATGTGTCGGCCCGCCGGATCCACCTCATCTTCGGCGTGGCCCTGGATGTCATCGGGCCAGCCGCCCAGGCGGTCGCCGAAATTGCCTCCGGGCGCAGTATCGCCCGGGGGCAGGCGAGGCAGCAGCTGCAGGGCGTCCGGCTTCTGAAACCAGGCCCAGATCGCCTTGCTGCTGTGCTCCGGCAGGGCCGTCTTCCAGTGATGCGGCACGCTGAGGCCTGAATGCGGCAGCAGACGGTCGGCCATCGCAAGACGGGACCAGGCCTCTTCGGGTTGCGCGGGATGGCCATAGGAGGTCCAGCGGTCGCTCCAGCGCTGGAGCTCGACCGGCCACTCGCGCCGCCGCAGCGCAACCGGCTTCACATCGTGCCAGTACACGCGGTGAAGCGGCGTCTTGCCATCGTCGTCGCCGATCGCGTCCATGAAGATGGAGAGCACGCCGCGGCGCGGCAGGGCCGGATCGAACCCGGGGAGTGCGGACAGCTGGCCCAGATCGAGTTGTGCGATGAAGGCCAGCGGAAATTCGGTCTGCAGCGCGACCATGCGAGCCTCTAGCCACGCGATGCGGCTCGCGTCCATCTTCGGGTTGCGCTGCGTCTGGCCGCGCAGCGCGTCGCGCATGAGTTCCAGGTCCTTCCGCGTGGCGCCGCTGGCACGCATCGTTTGCAGCAAGTGCTCGATGTCGGTCTCGGACATCGATGGCCTGGGATTGCGGATGTCCTCGATCTGCTTGCGAAGCTGCGCCATATGGCGCTCGGGCGAGGCCAGCGCGGGACGCATAGGCCATGGCATGCCAGGCGGCAGGTCGGGGTTGCCGGCCATCTTGCTGGTGCCCACGGGTAACGTGTCGTCCTTCTCCTGGCGGCGAACGAACAGCAGCACGGGCCGCACGGAGGCCCCGATGCCGCGAGCATGGTCGTTCAGCCCGGCCTTGCGCAGCGACTCGCGCAAGGCTTGGGCATCGGCGAACACCGGCATGCGTCAGGACCGATCCGGCGCGCTGGGCCACTTCCCGCAGGCAAGCCACCAGAGCATGCCAACGTTGATCAACGGGATGAAGAACAGGATCGCCATGACACAGGGATGCCCGGTGCGCGCGACGATCCGCCACAGTGGTATCCCGAAGATCACCGCTGTGGCCAGAAGAACGAGCCAGTGCTCCATCGACCAACTCATCATTTTCATCTGCTCCTTGTTGTGCCTTGAGAGGGAATTTCGGAAAGCGGTGCGCGGGGCCATCGCCGATGACGGCTGCAGGCGTCGACGGACTCAGAGACTGTTGCCCTCACCACCGGGGAGGTCGAAGGTATCGGGCTTCGGGAAGCGCTCGTCGGGCTTGGGCACCGCGCGCCCGTGGATGGATGCGAAGCTCGCGCAGCAGGCCGCACCCAGCACGGGAATCAGCCACACCAGGGCCAGTTGCAGGCGCTGCTGAAGCGGGGAATAGAAGTCGCTGCGCAGCACGACCACTGTCGCGAACAGATTGCCTGCGAGCACCGCCGCGGCGATGCATGAAAGCACGTAGTACCAATTTCCGGGCAATCCGTCTCTCCCAAGCTCCACCGAAACAATGTAGCGACTGGCTCATGCCAAGGTCAATCAGCCGGCGCCGATTGGCACGAGCTCGACGAGACATTCCCGTAAGGCGCGATGCCGGTGGGCCTGGCGCCTCGACGCCGTCGCCGCCCGCCTAGAAGTTCTTCAGCGTGTCCAGCTGGGCCTGCGTGAGGCCGCGCTGGTAGGCGAAGTTCGTGCGGAAGTTGTTGGCGATGTCCGCGGCCTGCGTGTCCGCCTGGGTCGCCCGCGCCGTGATGTCCGTGGCGGTGAGCCCCGTGTCCGTGCCCGTCAGCACCACGAAGTTCATCAGCGTGACGGTGCCGCCGGCCGGCACCGAGATGTTGAACCTGACGCTGACGTTCTCGCTGCCGTCTCGGATGCCCAGCGTCGTGGCGGAGGTGTAGATGACACTGTCCGCGGTGCCGAAAGCAAAGCCGATGTCACGGTCGCCGGTGGTGCCGTCCCACGTGCTCAGCGCCTTCTGCGTGGCGCCCGGCGTGGGGTAGATGATGCCCCCGCCGTCGGAGCCGAGGTCGGTGTCGTAGGACACCACGGCGTCGATCGTCGCGGCGCTGGGGTTGTGGAAGACGTCCGTGATGCGCGCCCACAGCAGGTTCGGCTGCGTGAAGAAGGTGCGCTGCACCTCCAGGCCGTTGAGCGTGCGCACGCCCGTGCGCACGTTCTGCGCGAGCTTGGCGGCCGTCACCGTCCAGCCCGTGCCCTGGGCTTCGAAATCGCCGTTGATGACGAACTCCGTGTTGTTGGCATCCTGGACGGACACGTTGTCGATCGCCGAGCCCTGCGCCCAGACCCGCTGCTCGAACGACAGCACCACGGTCTGGCCGGCGAACGCCGTCAGCGAGCCCGAGCCCCACGCGCCTGTCGTTCCCGAGCCGTCGACCCTGAAGAGCGTTGCCAGCAACGCCCCCGCCGTGTCGCGCACCACCACCTGGCCGTACTGGCCGGGATCCGCCAGCGGACTGCCGGCGTTGCCCTGGCTGGGGACGCC
This sequence comes from Variovorax gossypii, assembly GCF_003965815.1. GTDB lineage: Bacteria > Pseudomonadota > Gammaproteobacteria > Burkholderiales > Burkholderiaceae_C > Variovorax > Variovorax gossypii. The sequence continues at coordinate 133,624 of NZ_RXOE01000012.1, forward strand.
GCTCCAGGCGAGCGTCACCCCGCCGACGGCGCTGGCCAAGTTCAGCGTCTGCTGCAGGCGCACCTCCGCGCCAGCATGCAGGAAGGCGTAGCCGCCGGAGGTTTTCAGGAATTGGGCGTCCGAGGTGAAGGGCACGGACTTGACGCCGTCCGACGCGCCCATCTCCGGGCCCAGGGCGCTCAGTTCCGCGTAGACCTGGTCCGACGGGAACGGTGCCTGCGTGCCGCCGACATCGACCGTCAGATGCAGGGCGCCATCGAACTGGTCATTGCCTCCGTCCTCGATGGAGAAGTCCTGGTTCAGGTCCCAAATGTTGGCCTGTCCGGGCGAGATATAGCCATCGCCATCGGTCGCGTCGATGGTCTGCAGGAAGGCCGCACCGGCCGGCAGGGCCGTCGCCGTGGCGAACTCGGGGCCCGCGGGCACGACCGGGCCGGGATCGACCGCGGGGGCGGGTGCCGATGCAGGCGCGGGCGCTGGTGCCGGTGGCGGCGCGCTCGCGATCGCTGGGAAGGCGAATCCGCCACTGCTGCCTCCACCACCACCTCCGCATCCGGCCAATACGGCTGCGCCGACCATCGTGAGCGAAAACTTTCTGCGGTCCATCGTCTTTACCTGCTCCTGAGTGAAAAAAACCGGATTCGGGACGCGTTTGAAAATGCAACCAAAACAGATTGCATGTAACCAAACGTCCTAAAAAGAGGAGCGTGGGTAGGGGTTCGCTGGAACTAAAACATCACCGGAACGGGGGATGTTCACGCTGCGGACACACATGCACCCCATGGCGGGCGACGCGGTGGTGAGGGGCATCGATGCGGGCGCCCCGGCGGCTTCGCCTCCGTCGGGCTGCTGCAGGTTCGCGCAGGCGCGCACATCCCCTTGCGGGGACGGCCTGCGGCCACCTTGCGCATCCCTGGCGCGGGCGGGGGCTGGCGCTGCCTTGGACATCCCTTTCTCGATCGGACCTGCCCGCGGCAGGTGAGGGCGCTCGCCGCACGGCGGTGGCTGTGGCTGTGGCGGTGCGCCGCGGTCCGTGGCAGGGGCCGTGGTCCGTCTTACCTCGTCCTTCGCCTTGCGCGGTGACTGTGCGGGCCCGGTGCCGGGGCACCGGCTTCGCCTGCAAGGGGGTGTTCATCACGCTGCGCGTGACGAAGGCTTCCCCCTTGCTGTCCCGTCCCCGCACCCGTCGGGCGTCACCGAGCGAAGAACTCAGGAAGACGGCGGTCGGCTCCGGATGCCCGGCCAATGCGATCCGCCACCTTTTTCCGAGCGGCTCCGAATCTTGGAGTCCGGCAGGCGCTTCGTCCATGTCTTCGCTAGCCGGAGCGAAGCCAGCGGCCGATGGGCGGCTGTCTGGCGGGCCGGTTGCGAACCAAGTGGGCCGGCGTGCACACCGACGAGGAGTGATTCAGGGACAGGGCGCACGGCTTCCTCGCGTGGGCCATGGCGACGCCGTTTCGCAGGTATGAATGAGCCGCCTCAAAGGGATTGCCGTGCTGCGAGTCTGCGCAGTCGCGCAAGCAACGTGAGAAGCTCGGGTCTGAGCTGGCGTGTTGAACAAAAGTGACGAACGACCGCTGAGCTCAGCACGCGCGAGTCGATCTCAGGGGGCCTTCGTCATAAGAAACCGTCCGAAGGCGGCCTCTTTCTCCCACGCCGTAGCCAACCTAACGGCGCCGCCAGGGAGAAAGGGTGATCAGCACTATCAGCGCTTCAACCCGATAGAAAAATTTCCATCTTGAAATCGGCGAAGCATCGCCTATCTTCTCCTCCGTCGGAAACTGGTCGACCGAAAAGGAGGTACTGCAATGACCATGAACTTGCTCAAGCAAATCGCCGGCTCTCGCCTACCTGTCACGTTCTATCGCAGCGGGGACATTGATCAGGTCCGGATACTTCGGGCCGCCGGGCTTGTCGTAGCCCTGGTGCCATCGCCCTCGGATCCGCTGTCCATGTCCGGTTCCGCCTCGGCCGCGCAAGTGCTGGCCATCACCCAGAAGGGGCGTGAGGAACTGGCGAAATTCAACTATCCGGAATCGCGACCTCCGCGCTGGCGATACCGCTCGCCGCGCTTCACGGCACGGGCTCGCTCCTACGCGAGCGGGCCTCCACAGTCGAGCAGTTCGCAACATCTGCCCCATTAAGGACCTCGGTCCGTTTTCAGGTCTTACTCGTTCCAGATATTTGGAGGCTCAGCCATGTACCGATCTTTCTTCCCGCGCGACATGCTCGCGGAAATGGATCGCCTGCAGCGGGACATGCAGCAGGCGTTCGACCTGGCCCCCACCATCCGGGGCTTCGGCAGCAACGGTTTCCCGGCACTGAATGTCGGCGCGACTGCTCAGGCTGTGGAAATCTATGCCTTTGCGCCTGGCGTCGACCCGGCCACCCTGGAGGTCCACCTCGAGCGCGGTCTGCTGACGATCGCCGGCGAGCGCAAGAGCGTGCTGCCCGGGGCGGACGCGAAGGCAGCCGTGCACATCAACGAGCGCTTCGAGGGAGCGTTCCGCCGCATGCTCACGCTGCCCGACGACGCAGACCCCGAAGCGGTCGACGCCAAGCTGCGCGACGGCGTACTTCACATCACCGTTCGCCGCCGCGCGTCGGCGCAGCCGCGACGCATCACCGTCCAGTGAAATCAAGGAGATGAACACCATGAACAACGACATCCAGACTCGTTCTTCCGGTGCTCCGGCCAGCACCGATCCCCGGCAGAAGGCGTCGCGCTACGGCAGCGCCGCACTCACGCCTCCCGTCGACGTGGTCGAGGACGCGGGCGGTATCACTCTCTATGCCGACCTTCCGGGCGTCTCGCGCGAGAACCTGAGCCTGCATGTGGAAGCGGAGACCCTGACCATCGAAGCGGAGTCGAGCCTGACCGTGCCCGATGGCCTGAAGACCAGCCACACCGAGGTCGGGATGGGGCGTTTCCAGCGCGTCTTCACGCTCAGCAAGGAACTGGACACCGAGAAGGTGGCCGCTGAACTGGTGCAAGGTGTGCTCAAGCTGCGGATACCCAAGGCAGAGCACGCGAAGCCGAGGCGGATCAACGTCGAAGTGGCCTGAGCGGCATCAGCGCCGAGGCGTATAGATGCGCTTCGGCGCTGGTTAGCACCGGATGCCTCAGACCTCGTCCCGACGGCCGTGTCTGCACCTGGCCGGGGCGAATCCCGACGTAGCTTGTCACCACGACGAAAGCGAAACGCTCAACGACATTTCGCCCCGGGGGAAGTCTCGCGCGCTCAAAAGACGGCAATGTCGACCTTTGCTGCGCGAGTTGATGGGCGTTCCGGGCCAACGAAAAGACCGTCCCCGATGCGCAACGCGGACGTGACCGGGTCATGCTCTGGCCTGTCTACCTCGGGATCGAACATCTTCGGCGTCTGTTTCACGTCGAAGGTAGGCCGGACGCGCGGATTGATTTGTCAGTAGGCGGTCAGCCGCCACGAACATCCCGACGCGCGTGGTTGAGGAATCGGCAGGCCATCGGATGACTCAACCGGACCTCGGCTCCTGCAGAAGCAGTTCATGACGGACGGCTTGCGCCAAGCCGAGAAGCGCCGGTCCCAGGTCCTGCGCGATCGCAGCAATCGACTCCCGGGTCGAAAGGCTGACGTTCAGTACGTAGATGGTGCCTTCCACCTGCAGCGGCGTGGCCAGCGCGACGACCTCGGGTTGCCAGGCCGCGGCGCAAAAGCCTTTGGTGCGCACATCGGCGCACGCTTGCCCGATCTCGGTCTCGATTTGCTTCCAGCGCACGCGGCGTTGTGAAAGAAGCCGCATGAGCTGGGCCCTGTGCTGCGGCGCGAGCACAGCCAGGTATGCGCGTCCGAGCGAAGTCAGTTCCATCGGCACGCGTTGGCCGGAGACCACGTGGCGCAGCGCCGCACGCTTGGCGTAGCGAATGGATTCCAGGTAAACCATTTCCTCCCTGTCGGGCGCGGCCAGTCCTACGTTGATATGGCGATGCCTGGCCAACTCCAGCATGAGCGGGGCCGCTGCCTGCAAGACGCGCGACGCGGTCCGCATCGCATGAGAAAGGCTCAGGACCGCTGGCGCCAACCGGTAGGCCCGTTCGGCTTTGTCGAGTTGCAGCATGCCGCTGCCCACCAGCGTTTGCGTGAGCCTGCTCACCGTGGCCTTGGACAGGCCGGTGCGCTCGGCCAGTTCGCCATTGCCCAGCAACTCGGAGCCGGGACGGAATGCGCGAAGGATCTCTATTCCCCGTTCCAGCGAGCGGTTCGTGGGTGATCGACCGGGCTTTTGGTCGAGGAAATGGCGAGCTTGGTCAGTCATGTCGTGAGATGCAGCGGCTTTGCGAGGCCGGCTCATGACCCGCTCTCGTTGATCACATGGTTCCGAGCCGAGCGAGCTCTTTCCGGCGTGGGCCATCTTAGGATAATTCCAACCAGTGGAATTGGGCTGCCCTGAATGAATCACTTCCTCCTAAAGTTCATGAACCCACCCGCGGCGTAGCCAAGAACGCTCGCGACCACAAGGGATTCATTGCTTGGCTCTGGAGACATCAGATCATGGTTGCCTATGGCTTGCGCCGACTGCGCGCGCTTTTCTTTCTTTTCCTCGGCCTCGCCGCGTTCGGCGTGGCATTCGCCTATCCGGACAAGCCCATCCGCATGGTCGTGCCCTTCGCGCCGGGCGGAGGAACCGACCTGATCGCCCGGACGCTGGGTGCGGAGATGTCCAAGGATCTCGGCCAGCCCGTGATCGTCGACAACAAGCCGGGCGCCGGAACGCTGATCGGTACGGACAACGTGGCCAAGAGTGCGCCTGACGGCTACAGCGTCGTGGTCGCCTCGTTCGCCCATGCCGTCAACCCGGCGCTGCAGCCCAGGCTTCCCTATGGCAGCAACAATGCCTTCGCGCCCGTCCTCCTCATCGGTCGCGGACCCAACGTGCTGGTGGTGCGCCCCGACAGCCCCTACAAGTCCGTGGCCGACCTGCTCGCCGCCGCGAAGGCCAATCCCGGCAAGCTGACCTTCGCATCGCAGGGCGCTGGCACCTCCGCCCACCTGGCCGGCGAGATGTTCGCCAACCTCGCGAAGGTCAAGCTCTCGCACATTCCCTACCGGGGCGCGGGTCCCGCACTGACCGATCTGCTGGGCGGGCAGGTCGACATGATGTTCGCCACCGCGGCGGCGGTGTCCACCTTCGTCGACACCGGCAAGCTGCGCGCGCTGGGCGTGACCACGGCCGAGCCGTCGCCGGCATTCAAGGGCGTTCCGGCCATCGCCGCCAGCGTGCCTGGCTACCTGGTGGAGAGCTGGTACGGCCTGTACGTGCCGGCCGGTACGCCGCCCGCGGTCATCGAGCGCCTCAACGCAGCCGGCCGCAAGGCCGCCCGCGCACCCGACTTCGTGCGGAAGATCGAGCACGAAGGTCTTGCGATCAATGCCGGAGCGCCGGCGGAACTCGACAGCTACGTGCGAACCGAGGAAGAGCGGTGGGCGCGCGTCATCAAGGAAAACGGCATCAAGCCCGATTGAACGGCTGACTCGGCCAGCCCAGGAAAACAGCAAATGACCTACACCCTCATCGACTTCCAGGTGACGGACGCCATCGCGACCGTGACATTCAACCGCCCGGACAAGCGCAACGCCATGAGCGACGACATGCGCACCGAATTCATCGACGTGCTGGAGCGCGTGACCGCCGACAAGGCCATCCGGGCGATGGTGCTGACCGGCGCGGGCAAGGGCTTCTGCGCCGGCGGCGACATCAGCGGGATGCAGAAGCGCATGAACGCGCCGGCGGGCGAGGTTGGTTTCAACGGCTGGCATCGCCAGCAGCGCGTGCACCATGTGCAGGCACTGCTCCACACCATGCCCAAGCCGGTGATCGCGGCAGTCAACGGCGCTGCTTCCGGGCTTGGGGCGGACACCGCGATGGCCTGCGACTTCGTCATTGCCAGCGAGTGGGCCAGCTTCGCCTGGAGCTATGTGCTGCGCGGCATCATTCCCGATGGCGGCGGCATGTACTTCCTGCCGCGCCGCGTGGGCCTGCCCAAGGCGAAGGAACTGATTTTCACCGGCCGGCAGGTGAAGGTGGACGAAGCCCTCGCGCTGGGCATCGTCGATCGCAAGACCAGCGGCGAGACCCTGCTGGCCGACGCGCAGGCATGGGCGCGCGAACTGTCGTCCGCGTCCTCCACCGCGCTGGCGCTGACGAAGACCATCCTGAACCAGAGCTTCGAGCTCTCCTCGCACGACGTGTTCGCGCAGGGCAGCCAGGCGCAGGGCATCTGCTACACCAGCAGCGAGCACCGCGCGTCGGTCGAGGCCTTCCTGGCCAGGACGGCTTCGAAGGAGTGAGGCCATGAACGAAGCCATCGCCAAACTGCTTTCCCCGCGCAGCGTCGCCGTCATCGGCGCCTCGGCCGATCCCAAGAAGACCACGGGCCGGCCCGTGGCCTACCTGCAGAAGCACGGCTTCGCGGGGCGGATCATGCCGGTGAACCCCAAGGTCGAGCGCATCGGCGAGCTGCCGTGCTATCCCGACATCGCGTCGCTGCCGGAAGTGCCGGACGTCGCCGTCGTGCTGCTCGGCGCCGAGCGCGCGCACCTGGCGGTGAAGGAGTTATCGCAGCGCGGCTGCGCCGCGGCCATCGTGCTGGCCAGCGGCTACACCGAGACCGGCGAGGAGGGCGCGCGGCGCCAGCAGCAGCTGGTCGAGGCGGCGGGGCCGATGCGCATCCTGGGGCCCAATACCATCGGGCTCGTCAACCTCACGGACAACATCGTCCTGTCGCCGTCCGGTGCGCTGGAGATGGACGAGTTCCAGGCCGGCGGCATCGGCGTGGTTTCGCAAAGCGGAGGCATCCTGGGCTCGCTGCTGTCGCGTGCCGCGGCGCGCGGCATCGGCCTGTCGAAGCTGATCTCCACGAGCAACGAAGTCGACCTCGAACTGGCCGATTTCATCGACCACCTGGCCGAGGATCCGGCCACGAAGGTGATCGCGCTCTATGTCGAAACCGTGCGCGACCCCGGCAGGTTCCGCGCCGCATGCCTGAAGGCCGCGCGACTCGGCAAGCCGGTGGTGGCCTTCAAGATCGGTCGCTCGGAAGCGGGCGCCAAGGCCGCCGTGTCGCACACCGGCGCGATGGCGGGCGCCGACAGCATGTACGACGCGCTGTTCAGGCAGGTCGGCGTGATCAGGGCGCAGAGCTTTTCCGACCTGCTGGACATTCCGGCCGCGCTGTGCACGGGCCGCAAGCTGCGCGGCAGGCGCGTCGCCATCCTTACTTCCACCGGCGGCGCCGGCACGTTGGTGTCGGACGACCTGGGCGTGGCGGGTTTCGACACGCCCGCGCCCGACGTTGCCACCGCCGACACGCTGCGCGCGCTGCAGACCGGCAGCGAGGCCGTGCTGGACCGCAACCCCATCGACGTGACGCTCGCAGGCCTGCGCCCCGACCTGCTGCGCGGCGCCATCGATGCGCTTCTGGCGAGCCCGAGCTACGACGCGCTGGTGATCATCGTCGGCTCCTCCAGCCTGGCCATGCCCGAGCTGCTGGCCGGTGCCATCCAGGAATGCCTGCCGAACTCCGACAAGCCGGTGATGGCCTACGTGAGCCCGCATGCGCCCGAAGTGGGAGCACTGCTTACGCGGCGCGGCGTGCCGGCATTCACGGCCGCCGAGAGCTGCACCGCCGCGCTGGCCGGCATGCTGCGCGTGCAGCGCTTCGTGGCGCCCGAGGGAGACGATGCGTCATCGCCGCCGGCGGACATCGGCGAACTGCCCTCCGGCTCGCTGGACGAGGCGCAGGCCAAGCAGCTGTTCTCGCGCTTCGGCGTACCGTGCGCCGCGGAACGGGTGGTCGCTGCGCCGGCCGAGGCGGAAGCCGCCGCGCGCGAACTGGGCGGGCGCGTCGTGCTCAAGATCCTGTCGTCGGAGATCACGCACAAGAGCGACGTGGGCGGCGTCGCGGTCGGGCTGACCGGCGACACCATCGGCGAGCGCATCGGCCGCATGGCGGCCGAGGTGAAGGCCCGCACCGGCGTGCATCCGCAGCGCTTCCTCGTGCAGGAAATGGTGTCGGGCGGCACGGAGCTGATCCTGGGCATGCACCGCGATGCGCTGGGCACGGCCATCCTGCTGGGCATGGGCGGCGTGACGGCGGAACTCTTCAAGGACACCGCCATGCGGCTGCTGCCGCAGGACGCGCAGGGGCTGAAGCCGCTGGGCCGTGCCGAGGCGCTGTCGATGGCGCAGGACCTCAAGACCTGGCCGCTGCTGGACGGCTTTCGGGGCAGGCCGAAGGCCGACGTCGAGGCGTTGGTCGATGCGATCGTCGCCTTCTCGGGGATGGCGGCGCAGCTCGGCGAGCGGCTCGTGGAGGCGGAGATCAATCCTGTCTTCGTGCTGCCGCAGGGGCTGGGCGTGCGTGCCGCCGACGGGGTGGCCGTGCTGGCCTGAGCGGTTGGCCGGCAGCACGCGCTGTCGCCTCCCGTCTTCTTTTTCTCTTCTTCTCGAACCGATCGGACATCCCGTGCACGCCACCGAAGTATTCGCCCGCTACGCCACCGAATTCCGCCAGGCCCGGCTGGACGACGAGGTGCTGCATCACGCCAAGCGCGCGGTGATCGACTGGCATGCCGCGCTGTTCCCCGGCCTGGAAGTGGCGCCCATGCCGCAGCTTCGCGCGCTGCTTGCCGAGGACCTCGACCGTGGGCGCGCCCGCCTGCCCGACGGCCGCCTCGCGACACCTCGCGCGGCCGCCCTGCTCAACGGCACCGCCGCCCACGCAGCCGAGGTGGACGACAGCTTCCGCGATGCCATGTACCACCCCGGCGCGGCCACGGTGGCGGCCGCGCTGGCCATCGCGCAGGATCGAGGCGCGAGCGGCCTTGAATTCCTGCGGGGCGTGGTGCTCGGCTACGAGGTCTCGACCCGCATTGGCGTGGCGATGGGGCGGGCGCACTATCGCCATTGGCACAACACCGGCACCGTGGGCACCTTGGGCGCGGCCGCTTCCGCTGCCGGCCTGCTGGGGCTGCACGGCGCGTCCTTCGCCCATGCGCTGGCCACGGCCGCCACCTTCGCGGCGGGGCTGCAGCAGGCTTTCCGCATGGATTCGATGTCCAAGCCTCTGCATGCGGGCCGCGCTGCCGAAGGTGGTGTGCTCGCCGCGCAACTGGCCGCGCAAGGCGTGACGGGCTCGCTCGATGTGCTCGAGGGCGAGGCGGGCTTCGGCCGCGCCATGAGCGACGCTCCGGACTGGTCGGCGGTGGGCGACACGCTGGGGCGCGACTTCCACATCACGCGGCTGACCTTCAAGAACCACATCGGCTGCGGCCATACCTTCGCCGCCATCGACGCCGCGCTCGAACTGGTGCGCCGGCATGGCCTGCGGCCCTCGGACATCCAGCGCGTTCACGTGGCCACCTATGGTCCCGCGCTGGACATCGCCTGCTACGAGGACCCGCGCACGGAGAACGAAGCACGCTTCAGCATGCGTTTCGTGGTGGCCACGGCGCTGGTGCATGGCAGCGTGCGGCTCTCGGCGTACACGCCCGAGCGGCTGGTGGATGCAGACACGCGCGCCATGATGGCGCGCGTCGCGACCGCGGTCGATCCCGAACTCGATGCTGCCTTCCCCGGGCGCCGCTCGGCGCGCGTGGAGATCGAGACGGTCGACGGCCAGCGCCACGTCTGGCTGCAGCCTGACCGCAAGGGCGACCCCGAGCTGCCGCTGTCGGACGCGGAGCTCGAGGACAAGCTCCTGGAGCTGGCGGCGCCGGTGATCGGCATCGAGCGCGCGCGCACGCTGCTGCGCAACATCTGGTCGCTGGACCGGGCGGGTGAACTGCAGGGACTGGGAGGATGAACGCGTGCAAGCCGGCTTCGCTGCCGCGCATCGGCAAACGGCGATGAATAGGCGAAAAACATGGCTGCCATAGGCGCCATGTGCTTACCCTTGGTCCGGGTCCCGGAAAGACTTCGGGCATGGAGACAACAAACACCACTGCACAGGCTGCGACGCAGGCCCGCGTGGCCCCGAAAGCTGATCACCTACCCTTCGGCGCGCGACGGTACCGAAGTCCACATCGAGTACGCCGACGAAGGCCGCGGGCCAGCGACCTGCATCCTTCCTGTTGATTTCCATCTCGAAGTGCCCCAGCTTTCCGTGAGGCGTTGATCCGCATGCAGAGCTCAGCCTGCCTGATGAACAATGATCAGGAAGGACATTTCAATGGAGCAACGCTCGATGGAAGTGTGGGTCGATCGCGCGCGGGAATCCACAGCTGGCCTGCAAGGCTTCGGTCACACCGCTGCCGTCGTTGTCCGCCACCGGCAGGCTGGCCCGAGGGGAGCAGACAGTCAGATCAGGAGGCCCGCGCCGTCAGCCACTTGTCGGCAGTCAGGGGCACGCCGACGATGCGCATCTCGCCGATGCTTCCCAGGAAGCCCGTCGACATGTTGCCGGCCCACTGCCCGCAGCCGATCGCGAGCTGCTGCGTGGGGGCCACGAACTGGATGCCCTGCATGTTGGTGTTGTTGCGCAGGACGGGCGCACCCTCCACGTACATGGTGGTCGCATATGAAGCTGCGGGGTCGTTGACGATGGCGACGTGCAGCCATTGGCCGGCCGACACGCCGCCCGACCAGCAGGTCAGGTTGGTCGCCTGGTTCACCGGAGCGACCTCCCACTGGAATTCCATCAGGTTCGAGAAGGCGAACATCAGCGCGCAGTCGCCATCGTCCGAGGCGAAGCCAGGCAGGTTCGACCGCGCCCCCAGGCGGTACAGGATGCCCATCCAGCCGTTCTTCGTCGCGTCGAAACCCGGGTCGATGTACACGAACGCCTCGATGGTGTAGCCCTTGGGGAAGGTCTCCACGTTCAGTGTCGAGGCCTGGTCGGTGGTGAAGTAGGTGAACCTGGTTTTCGTGGCGTTCAGGAAGCGCAGGCTGCCGGGCGCGGCCGACAGCGGGTGATGGCTTTTCGACCAGACCAGGTCGCCTGATTGTCCTGCCCACGTGTTCACCGAGACGGGGTTCTTGCCTCCCGCGGAGACGTCCTGGATCTGCTGTCCGGGCTGATAGGGGAAGAGATCGCCCTCCGCGGCCGTCGCGTTGAAGAAGCGCCAATGGGCGAGCGTGTTGTCGACCTTCGGATAGTCGTCGGGGCCCGACGGCAGTGCGGCCGCCTTCTGCGGAGGCTGGCTGTAGTTCGTCAGGATGAGCTTCTTGGCCGCATCGGTCAGGCTGCCGTCCATCGACCCCGCGGGCACGGAGAAGCCGGGATTGAAGGCAGAAAACCGCTGTGCGAAGTCCATGTCCAGCGTGAACGACTGGTTCGAATCGGACAGCCACGCGGCGTCGAATTCGTTGAGCGTCGCGGCCGGCTTCAGCGGCACCCAAGGCGAGAACGAACTGGCGACGATCTTCTTGTTGGTCAGGTCGAACTCGAACATGCGCATCAGGCCGTTGCCGCCCATGTAGGCCATCTGGTAGTCCACCACCATCAGGTGGACATCGTTGCCGCGGGAGTTCTTCTTCGTGCCGATGCACGAGCCGTGGTAGTGGCCGCTGACGGCCATGAAGATCTGGTCGTTGTCCTTGATCAGCTTGTCCCACATGTAGTTCGAGTAGGCCGTGTCCGCCGCGGTCCTGCCGTCGCTGCCGATGCCGACCAGCTGGTGATTGACCAGGATGACGGGGATCGTCTTGTTGGCCTGGATGACCTGGTTGGCCCAGGCGATCGCGTCGTCCGACGCCCGCCACGACATCGAGAGCACCAGGAACTTGTTCCCCTCGGCTTCGAAGACGTGGTATTCGTGAAAGCCGGATGCGTGCCGTCCCCCGAAGGTGGCCTGCCGCTTCGCGCGGTCCGCGGGAAACACCTGCAGGTAGGGCTCGAACAGGCCCACGCGGTGGCTGCCGCCGTCCTGGTAGCCGTCGTTGTTGGCGAAGCCCGTGACGCCGACGCCCCAGTCGGGTCCCCACTGCATGTCCGAGCCGATGGCGCCCACGTCATGGTTGCCGGCGCAGATGGAGTAGGGGCACTTGGCGGCCTCGAGCACCTGCATCGCCTGGCTTGCAAGCTCCCATTCCTTCGTGACCTGCCCGTTGCCGATCTGGCCGTTGCCCACGAGGTCGGTCGTGGCGCTCCAGGGCGTCGAGCCTTCGGCCTTGTAGTACCAGGACTGGTCGACGATATCGCCCAGATGGATCGTGAACGGCATTTTCAGCTGGCTGGCGTTCTGTGCGATCCATTGCGTCTGGGTCTTGAAGGGGTTGTCGTATTTGGGATCAATTCCCGCATAAAGCTTCTGGTAGAGCTCGCCCATCTTTTCCGACGCATAGCGGGGATAGAACTGGGTATCCGGAAGCACGGAAATCGTGAAGCTGGATATTTTCTGGGACGTGGCACCCGGTGCAGCAGGCGGGGCGCTGGCAGGCGAGTTCGTGGGCGATGTGCCGCCGGTCCCTGTCGCCGGAAATGGAAGTACGCTGGCGCCATTGCTGCCGCCGCCACCGCAGCCCGGCAGCGCGGCAGCCGCCACGCCCGTGACAGAGCCGGCCAGCATCAGCTTCAGCAACTCGCGGCGCCTGTTTTCGGGGACGCGTGCCAATTGATGGAGATCTATGTTCTTGCTATCGAGGGATATGTGTTTTGTCATGGCATCTGAATTCGGAATGCATCAAATTCTTTTTCCGGTGCTTGGTGAATCCGGAAGGCGCAAACTTTATGGATTGAATATGATGCTTTCGTGAATTTATTGCCGCATAAATTCGCGTATTCAAAGGCCATTGCCTCAATATTCCGGGTAATCGGCAAATTGATTTTTGGCAATTAAGGAATTGATCTGACGCGTGGCTGACCGGATGGCTCGGATCGGTCAATTCAGCCGCTTTCGGGGCACCGGCACCACACGATGGGGCGCCGTGCGTCGGCGTTCATGGGAATGACTTCTTGTGTCCCTAGATTGCCGGGGCCGCGGGCATCGCTCGCTCTGCGCAGAGCCTTCACTTCTCCCTCCATTCATTTCTCCATGGCCCATCTCCTGCCCTCCGCCCGTCCCTTTGCCATCACCCTCGTCGCAGCCCTGTGCCTCTCGGCCTGCGGTGGTGGAGGCGGCAGCGGCGTCTCGTTCCCGATCGCCGCAACGCCACCGGCTGCGACCAATCCGCCCGCCGTCGTCGTGGCAGGTCCGCCGAAGGACCTGGGCTTCACCGACACGGCGCCCGTTCCCGATGCCGTCGCCGTGCCGCCCTTCGTCGACAACGTCGCGACCAACCAGCGCGGCGATGCGCGCTACGCGACCAAGGACACCAATGCCGGCGTGCGCGTGGTCGCCGGCTTCCTCGACTTCTGGCAGCCCAGCACGCTGCTGGTCGACGCAGGCGTGTCGGCCCCCGCGCAGGGAAGCTTTCCGGCGGTCGTCGCCTCCACATGGAGCGGCGTCCCGGGCGACGCCACCGATGGAAAGATGCTCAACACCGATGTGCTGAACCGCAACATCCAGTACGTCGTCGACGCCACCAACGCACGCACCAGTGCGCAGGAACTGGCCGCCTACCTCGACGACCGCCGCGGCAAGGGCTACAGCATCAGCGACGGCATGGGCCCGCTCACGAGCGCCTGGCGCACGGCCACGCAGCAGGTCACCACCATCACCGGCATCGCAGCGGACGCCACCACGGTGCTCTACAACGACGGCGGCAACGACGTGGGCGTGGCCGGCGCCGCGAACCCGGGCTTCGGCACGGTGGTCGACCTGCTCAAGAACATCGGCGAGAACGGCTCCACCGAGCCCGCCAAGCGCTTCTACAAGTACGCACGGCCCTGGCGCTGGAGCAACAGCGTGAAGGTGGTGCCCGCGCTGGAGCCTGCCAAGAGCGGCACTCCGGCCACGGACGGCGGCTTCGTCAGCGGCCACACGGCCGAGGCCGTGCGCGACGCCATCGCCTCCGCCTACGTCGTGCCGCAGCGCTTCCAGGAAATGGTGGCGCGCGGCCTCGAGCTCGGCGAGAACCGCATCCTCGCGGGCATGCATTCGCCGCTCGATGTGGTCGGCGGACGCCTGCACGGACAGGCCGTGGCGACCGCGAGCCTTTCCACCGGCGCCAACGCCGCGCGCAAGGCCGCGGCCTATGCCCAGGCGCAGAGCGTGCTGACGGCCGCGGTGGGCGCGGGCGATGCCGCCGCCTTCAACGCCTTTGCCCATTCGCAAGGCACCGCCACCGACCGCTTTGCGGACCATGCCGCGAGCAAGGCCGACTACCTGCGCCGGCTGACCTTCGGCTTCAAGCCGGTGGGCGACACCACCAAGCCCGCCGTGGTGCCCAAGGGAGCCGAGGTGCTGCTCGAAACGCGCCTGCCTTACCTCGACGCGACGCAGCGCCGCGTGGTGCTCAAGACCACGGCCGTGGCCTCGGGCTATCCGGTGATGGACGATCCCGAAGGCTGGGGCCGGCTGAACCTGTTCGACGCAGCCGATGGCTACGGCGTCTTCAACGGCGATGTGGTCGTGACCATGGACGCCGGCCTCGGCGGCTTCAACGCGCTGGACAGCTGGCGCAACAACATCTCCGGCGCCGGCAAGCTCACGAAGAAGGGCAGCGGCACGCTCGCGCTCGGCGGCAGCAACAGCTACACCGGCGGCACGCAGCTCGTGGCGGGCACGCTGCAGGCGGATGCCGCTGGGGCCTTCGGCCAGGGCAACGTCTATGTCGGTGGCGGCACGCTGGTCTGCAACGCGCCCTCGACGATCACCATGGCGGGCGCCTACACGCAACTGGCGGGCACGACGCTGCAACTGAATCTGGGCGGCAACGGCGCCGGCAGGCTGAACGTGGCCGGGGTGGCCGCCCTGGATGGCACGCTGAACCTGAGCTTCAAGCCCGGCTTCGCGCCCGGCGCGGGCGACACGCTCACGGTCATCAGCAGCGGCGCCCTGACCGGCCGCTTCTCGGCCATCAATGCGCCGGGCTTCAAGGTCACGCCGACTTACACGGGGACTCAGCTCATCGTGCGCTTCGACGCATGAAGGCAAGCGTCTCGCAGGCCCGTCCTGACGGTCTGCGAGACGCTCGCGCTACCGTCGATTGCTTTGAAAAATGAGTACCTGCATTCCATTCTTCAGGGCTAGTAGAAAGCGTGCGGTCTGCAAATAATCGCCGCGCACTTCTCGATGACGCATGCAGGCGGAACTCGACACGCACTCGCGGCCGAGCGTCCTCCCGCTGGACGGGCCGAGCCCATAGATACCCGTTGAGGTTCTCGCAGTCCCTATGTACTTTTCCCCCATGCATGTGGTGCGCGCCACGATGATTCCGCTCGTTGTCGCGCTGGCAGCGTCGCCGGCACAGGCTGCTGGCGACACGATGAGCAAGATTCGTGAAACGCGCACGATCGTGCTCGGTGTGCGCGAGGCCGTGCCACCCTTTTCGTTCGTCAATGCACAAAAGCAGCCTGCTGGCTATTCGATCGACTTGTGCCTGAATGCCGTCGAAGAGATCAAGCGCGAACTCAAGCTGCCCGACATCAAGATCCAGTACAAGCTCGTGACCGGGCCGGAACGCATCCCGAAGCTGCTCGCCGGCGACATCGACCTGGAGTGCGGCTCGACGACCAACACCGTGGCTCGCCAGGAGAAGGTCGACTTCAGCTACACCTTCTTCGTGGCCGGGATGCGTGTGCTCACGGGCAAGGATCTGCATGTGGCGGCAGTGAAGGACCTCAATGGCCTTCCCGTGGCGCTGAGCAAGGGCTCGACATCCGAAAAGCTCTTCAAGCAACTCGCCGGTACAGATCTGCGCGAGGCGAAGCTCATCACCTACGAGAACAACGGCGAAGCCTACAAGGCGCTCAAAGAAGGCAAGGTGCGCGCCTTTGCGCAGGATGATTCGCTGTTGCAAGGCCTGGCCTCGAATGACAGGGCGCTCGACAAGCTGAACTTGAGCAGCCTCGCCCTGTCGGTCGAACCCTATGCGGTGATGGTGCGCCATGGCGACACCGCGCTCTTGGCGGCCGTCGATCGCAGCCTCGCGCAGTTGTATGCGAGCGGCCAGATCAACGCGCTTTACGACAAGTGGTTCAAGACCGATACGCTCACGATCAAGATGGGGCGCCTGACGCGCGACAGTTTTGTCCGGCCGAACAAGCAGGCCGGCATCGCGATGGTCCTCGGCTATTCGATCTGAGGCACTGTCTGGTGTGCGCACCAGCAGTTCGTCCGCTCAGCAGTGGATGTGGCCGCGCACAGCGACGAAGTCGCCTTCAGTTCAGGCCGGGTTCGGCGCAGACGGGTTCGCGGTAGAGGGCCTGCGACCGCTCGGCGACCGGCGCCTGCAATGCATCCCGGCCCTTCGTTCCCGCTCGGATCATCCTGCGTTGCCTGGCACAGGCGTGTTGAGCAGTTGCTGTTCCCACAGGTACGCGATACCGCTGCCGCCGACGTGCTGCTTGAGCACTTCGGTCAGCTCTGCGACATGTTCCGTCCTGGCCCAGTCACGCTGCCACTCCGAGACCACCGCCAACCACGTCATCATGTTCGCGCCCGCGCGGATCATGCGCTGGATCGCGACCTCGTGGGCCTCCACCGAAGTGCCGCCCGACGCATCCGTGACCACCGTCACATCCCAGCCCTCGCCCAGCGCCTGGATCGCCGGCATCGCGACACAGACCTCGGTCCACAGGCCGGCGATGATCAGTTGCTTGCGCCCCGTTGCCTTGACCGCATCGACAACCTTCCGATCCTCCCAGGTGTTGATGAAGGTCCGGTCGATCACTTCCTGATCGGGGAACACGTCCGTGACGTGCGGGAAGATCAGACCACCTCGAGCCGCGATCACACTGGTCAGGATGGTGGGGACGCCGAAGGCCTTGGCGGACTTGGCCAAGGCGGTCGTGTTGTTCACCACCGCCTGCGGGTCGTGGCTGTTCAGATTGGCGAGCTGGTAGGGCTGGTGGTCGATGAGAACGAGTACCGAGTCTTCGGGACGAAGAAGCGAAGCAAGGCCGTTGCGAAAAGTCATGGATGGATCCTTTGTGCCGGTGTGAGCGGAATTGCTCTTCGGGAAACATGCGTCGTCGGCGATGCAGCCCGAGCTCAGGATTGTGTTGTTCCCCTTTTTGACGCGGTAGTACCATCCCGCGGCGAGCTGTGTCGCAGAAAGAGGAACACCGAGTTGGACATCGAAGAGCTGCGGACGTTCGTGGAAGTCGCCGATGCCGGCGGGGTTTCGGCCGCCGCGCTCCGGCTCGGCGTGTCCAAGTCCATCGTCAGCCGTCGCCTCTTTCGGCTTGAAGCGGAACTCGGTGTCCAGTTGCTTGCGCGATCCACCCGCGGCGCTGCGCTCACTGAAGCCGGGACCACGTTCCGGGACCACGCAGCCAGGGTCTGCGCCGAGATTGACGCGGCCCGGGAAACGATCCTGCCCGCCGGTGAACTTCGTGGCCGCCTGCGTGTTGCCGTGCCGTTTTCTCTGGGCCCGACTCACTTCGCTCCCATCCTTGCGGAAATGGCACGACGCCACCCTCGGCTTCATATCCAGACCTGCTACAGCGATCGCTTCGTTGACCTCATCGCGGAGGGTTACGACTGTGCGATACGGGTTGGCTATCTTCCGGACTCCAACTTGATTGCAAGACGCATCGGCCCGATCCACGGGAAGCTCGTCGCGAGTCCGGACTATGTCAAGGCGCATGGATCGCCCGAGACACCGGAGGAACTCGTCGCCCATCAGGCTCTCATGCAGGGAACCGAGGCCTGGCAACTCATAGACGGCGACAAGGTCATCACGGTCCGTCCGCAGGGGCGCTTCAAGGCCGACAACGGCACTGCTTTGGTCGCCGCAGCCACAGCAGGACTCGGGATTGCCTACCTGCCCGATTGGCTCACCCATGAACATGTGGCTTCCGGGGCACTCGTGCCGGTCATGACACGTCATCCACCACCTCCGGCCGGTGCCTATGTCATCCGCCCGCCAGGTCCGCATCCCGCGCGGAAGGTGCGGGTCCTCACCGAGCTCCTGATCGAGTATTGCGACCGGTCTGCGCACCCGGCAGGCGCTGAATCTGCCTGAGTGGTGCGTCGACACTGACCGTGATGGTGTGCCGGGGCGAAACTGGCGGCACTCCCTCCGGCGAGTCATGGCAGGTCGACGGATCGCCCGGCGAGCTGATGGCGCTGATGTACCTGGACATCGACGGGTTCAAGCGGATCAACGACCAGTTCGGACACCAGGCGGGAGACGAACTGCTGCGGGGCTTTGCGGGCAGGCTGTCGCAGGCGCTGCGCGCCGGCGATGTGCGCGCACGCCTGGGCGGGGACGAGTTCACGGTGATCATGGAAGGCCTGCCCGACCCGAATGGCGCGGTGTCCGCAGCCCAGAAGCTGATCGTGGCGATGCAGGCACCGTTCGCCGTCGAGCAGCGCACGATCGCCATCAGCACGAGCATCGGCCTGGCGTTCTACCGGGGCGGCGCCACGACGGCGGCCGCGCTCGTCAAGCAGGCCGACGAGATGCTCTACCAGGCCAAGGGAGCGGGGCGCAACAACGTGCAGGTGGCGCCTGGGCTGATCGGAGAAGCACCGCCACGCTCAGATCCTGGCCCATCGCCCATGGGTGAGTTGCACGGTCCTTCTTGAGAGGCCCCAGGGAAGGGGATGTTGCTGCTCCCCGAATGGCGCGGATGTTGATTTCCATGGAATCCTGAGCCCGGCGGGGATGCCAGGTGGCGAACCTGGCCGGCCGGGTGCGGCCCAGCGAAATGTGGGGCCGCTTCTCGTTGTAGTCGCGCCGCCGCCGGGTGACCTTTCGCCGGCCTGCGCAAGCGATTCGAATCACTGCTTGTTCAGACCTTCGTCGCGGACCTTGCCGTTGAATTTCTCGATGTCGGCGTTCTGGGCGCAGACGGCCCGCGTCGTTGAGCAGATGCCGAACGCTGCGTGCAACAGCCCAAGCCATGAAGGCCCCGCTCGAGAACCCCGCCCCTGGTCGGACAACCAGCCACAGCAGCGCTTGGAGCCCTGATCTGACCCTGCAAAACGCATCCTCTCAGCAGGTGGTCTGTGTCGGACCGCAGTCCATCAGAGGCACCCAAGCTTCTCGAATTCGCGACCGTGAGGCAGGGGCAACGACGCGTGAAATTAAATAAATTGATTTCTTTCGGGCATGCATCGTGAGCGGCTTAACGGGGTTTGTGGTTTTTTATTCATATCAAAATTGACATTCACCAATTCATTTTTCGATGTAATCGCTACGCAGACCCTTGGTTGCGAGAGCTTTACCCGGAAGTCGTTGCGTATGAGCAACGGCTTCCGGGGAGATATTGATCGAAAAAGCCCTTGAATATGGCGCGCCATGCCTTGCAAGGCGGATCCATTTGGTGCTGGCTGCCGGCGAGGTAATTTGAGAAGGTAGGCACCCGCAGAAACATCCAGGTGATCGCGAAATGCCGTTGCAGGAACTGCGTTCAGCCACTTCAAGCTCTTGCCGGGCGGTCACGACTTCGCGCCGGGCGCCCTCCATCCTGGCGATCGCTGGAGGAAACACATCCCGTGTGGGCTGGGGCGCTTGGCGGGTGACCCCACTCCATCGAGGCAACTGGCCTGCCGCAGAGCGTCAGCGGGCGTCAGGGCCTGCAGGCCCATGTGGCAGGTGGTTCGCTGATGCGACTTCGCGTCGAGGACGCTGTCCCAGCGACGCCGGGGCCTCTTCCAAACCGCTAGCGCGGGCGTTTCTCCGTCCGCCGTCGCCTCCCGGCCGCAACTTTCCTGCAATCGCGGCAATACGCCACGAAAAGCGGCAGCTATTCATCGGGTCTTCGATGAAAGAACAAAAAAACGACAAGGAAGTCACATCTCAAAAGGCCAAAAATGAGGTAAGTAATTTAATTAATTAGTAACTTTATATTACTATTGGTTTTCGATTTTTATATGGAAATCTAAATCTGTTCGACCAAATTCCTCCGAAAAGCAACAGGCCAAGTTGCAATCGTTAACTCCGTCGTCAATAGTTGTAAACAACAGTTAATAGAGCAATTTCCAGGGAGACGCGGTTTAAATCGAATGGACGGAGCCCCATGAATACGACTTATTGTTCAATTTGGAATGAATCCCTTGGCGCCTGGGTCGCGGCGTCGGAAAACACCCGCGCCCGAGGCAAGCGGGGCGGCAGCCGCGTGGCGGCTGCGCCCGGCGCGCTCACGTTGCTCGCCTCCGGGCACTTGCGCGCGGGGCTCATGACGGCGCTGATGACACTGGGTGGCGTGGCCGCGCCGTCGCTGGCGCAGGCGCAGTCGGCGATATGCACCACGGCGCCATACAACTATTACAGCGGCTCCGCCACGTGCGCGGGCCAGCAGTCTCAAGCGACTGCAGGTGGAGCCACTGCCATAGGTTATGGCGCCAGCAGTACACAACTGAATGCCGTGACTGTCGGCTTCGGCGCCATTGCTTCTGCGATCAATGCCCTTTACCTCGGCGCACGTACCGCTCCGGGGACAGGCGCATTGAGTGAGAGTTCGATCGCAATCGGTACGGACGTAACCGCAAGCGGTAACGCTGCCGTTGCCATCGGTGTACAAGCCGCGTCGACCGCCCAGACGGCAACCGCCATCGGCTCCACCGCAAGGGCGACCGACGAAGCAGCCACTGCCGTAGGAAATGCCGCTCGGGCGCTGGGGAATAGTTCGCTCGCACTCGGAGCCCAGTCGGTCGCAAGCGGGGCCAGCACAGTCGCGGTCGGCCAAGGCGCGGGCGCGGGCTCGACGAGCGCCAATACGGGTTCGGCCGCAGTGGGCATTGCCGCCGGAACGCTGGTCAGCGGCGCGCAGAACACCGCCATGGGGGGAGGCATCGCGAGTGCGATGCGGGGCGCAGGTTCGGGCGTCACGGGCACGCGCAACGTCGCCTTCGGCACAGGAGACGGCACGGTCGCCTACGATGCCACCCTGAAAGCCTCGGCAGGCAATCTGGTCAGCGGCAACGACAACATCGCCATCGGCACCAACGCAGGCATCGGCGTCGCGAGCAACGCGACGACGTCGATCGGCCTGAACGCCAAAGCGAGCGTGGGCAACGCGATCGCGATCGGTACCCAGGCAAGCGCCTCAGCACTGGATGCCGTCGCGCAAGGCAGCAGCGCCAGCGCGGGCGGCCGCAACGCCATCGCGATCGGCTTCCAGTCGATCGCCTCCCAGATCAACTCCATCAATCTTGGCGCACGCACGGTTGCAGGAACGGGCGCCACGGCCGAGGCGGCCATCGCCGTCGGCACGGACGTGGAAGCGTCTCAGGCTCGCGCCGTCGCAATGGGCGTCGCGACCCGCGCTGCCGGAGTCGACGCCCTCGCGCTCGGTACCCGGGCCGCCGCGGCTGCCGACAACGCCACCGCGCTCGGCTCGGGCGGGACCAATGCCGCCACGGCCGTGCGCGCCTCGGGCTCCGGTTCTCTGGCGTTGGGCGGCAACGCGACCGCGGGCGCCAATGCAGCGGGAACCAGTGCCATCGCCATCGGTGGAGAGTCGTCCGCGACCCAGACGGAAGCGATCGCGATCGGCCGCTTGGCCAGCGCCACGGCCCTGAACACCATCGCAGCCGGCAGCAATGCCCGCGCGGATTCGGCTCAAGCGGTTGCAATCGGCACCAACGCCACCGCCACCGGAGGCAAGGCCGTGTCCATCGGTTCGGGCAACACCGCCTACGGCAACGGGGCCGTCGCGATCGGCGATCCGAGCTTTGCCAGCGGTAACGGTGCCTTCACCGGCGGCGCCGACAACATCGCCAACAGCGACGGCACGGCCTCGGCCACGGCAGCCAACCAGGCCAATGGTGCGGTCGCGATCGGCAACGGGAACAAGGCGATCGGCCAAGGCTCTGTGGCGCTGGGCAACGGCTCGACGGCCGGCGCGGTGGGCAAGGCGGGCGGCGTGGCCATCGGCGATGCGGCGACGGCGAGCGCCAATGCAGGCGATGTGGCGCTGGGCTCCGGCTCGGTCACCACCACGGCCGTGGGCACGCCCAGCGTGACCATCGGCGGCACGACCTACAACTTCCAGGGCACCAACCCCACGAGCACCGTGAGCGTGGGCAGCGTGGGCAACGAGCGCACGATCACCAACGTGGCGGCCGGCCGGATCTCCGGGACCTCGACCGATGCGATCAACGGCTCGCAACTGTTCGCCACCAATGCTGCGATCGACGACGTGGCGGCC
>NZ_RXOE01000013.1 GCF_003965815.1 Variovorax gossypii
TTCCACTTCGTCCGGGTCCAGCCGCATCTGGCGGGCTGCCGCGCTTGCGTTGCGCCGCGAGAAGGCATCGCCTTTCTTGTCGGGTGACCACGAGAGGTTGTCGCTGCGCTTGAGCAGCTCCTGCCGCTCGCGGGACAGGCGCAGGTTGCTGCCCATGATGCCGGGCAGGAACACGATCGGAATGAGCTTGCCCGGCGGCACGCGCACGCGGATCTTCCTCCGGTCGTCAAGCGGCGTCGTCACGGCGGTGACCTCCGCGAAACCGCCCAGACCCAGGCTGAAGTCCAGCCAGATGTCCTCTTCTTCTCCCTGTACTGCCATCTCTGGTCCTCCCCGGTTTGCGCATGCCGGCGTGCCCGCTCCGCACGGGAACATGGGCATTGCGCCTGCCTTTGATTAGTCGGCAGGGACTATATGAATGTCGGATGCGCCTGAAATGACATCCAGCAAGTAGTGGAGGCAATGCGTGAAGAAGTGCTCAAGGCGCGAGGAGCCTGCGGAGGCAGATATTCATCGGCGCCTCGACGAAGGAAAGGAAGTGACGGGCTCCGGCGGCGTCGAGGTCACCAGGGTGCCGGAGCGTTCCCGATCTCCTCCTGCTCCACCCAGTGCGTCCCCGCGCCATGGGCCCTGTTGCCTGCTTCCACGGCGGCCTGGAATGCGGCGCGCACCGCGGGCGTGTCGGGCTCCCACAACCAGTGGCCTTCGACCGCATGCCCGAACAGGCCCGCCTCCGGCAGGCGCCAGCGCAGGCGGATCCACGGGCTGAGGGCTGGCTTGGACATGCCGGCGAGTCTGCGCGGCAATGTGGGAGGCATCTTGAGGGAAGCCTGCGGGCTCCTGCGACGGCAACGGCCGGGGCTCTTCGCTACCGATTCCCGTAGGTCCTAGTCGGGTTTTGTAATCTAGTGTTTTTAATTGCAACGAGTGTTATATTTTCCCAGAAACAATCATTTAACACTTAGGCATTCGATTGGAGGCGGGCCGCAAGGCTGTCCGCAGGGTGCCTTTCCGATGGGAGCTCCGGAATTGCAGGTCAAATCGCAAGAAAGCCCCAAATTGGTGCGCTCGGCGCTGGTCACCGCATGGCTACGCCCGAGCCGCCGATGAACTCGCCAGCCAACTTGCCGCGCAGTCGCCGGCCGTTGCTGAGCTTCAGCGTCGAAGGCCTGCCTGCTCGCGACGAACTTCTCTTCAAGTCCCTCGTTCGGTTGCTCGATCACCGCACCCACCAGCACTGGGCCTGGCAGGTCGAGGACGCCGACCTGCGCGTGGTGGGCGACCGGCTCCCGGCGCCGCCCGCCGAAGCAGACGACCGCTCGGTGCCGCTTCTGACGATCGGCGAGAACCCGCCCTCGCGCGGCCCCTTCCTGCGCCTGCCGCTGCATGCCGATGCGCTCGAGGCCATGCTCAACCGCCTCGGCGCGATGGTGGTCCATGCCCGCGAGCTCGGTCTTGCCGCATCCCGCGACCGTGCCGCCGAGCGCGGCGACGAGTACCGCCTGCTGCGCTGGCCTTCGCTCGCGCTGCTCGACACCACCATGCGCATGAAGCTCGCCACGCTGCTCGCGAGCCGTCCGGCTTCGCTGCAGGCGCTTCAGCAGAGATCGGGCGCCAGCGCCCAGGAGTGCGCGGACTTCATCGCGGCGCTCGAGAACGCGGGGTTCGTCGCGGCCAGCAGCAGCAACGGCGGCACCGGCTTCGCGGCCAGTCGCGCGCCCGAGTCGATCTGGCCCGATTCGCAGGTCCGGGGCGGCACCGAGGCGCCCTTCGCGCCTGTCGCGGTGCGAGAGACTGTGCAGCCGGGCCTGCTCGCGCGCATCCGCAGCCGCCTCGGCCTGCTGGCCTCCGGACCGAGGGCCTGAAGCGATGAGCCTGCGCCACATGACATCGACGACATCGACCGACCCTGAATGAGCGTGGAGCACAAGATACTTTTCACCGGCACCATGGGTGCGGGCAAGACCACCGCCATAGCGGCCGTGAGCGAGATCGCGCCGGTGCGCACGGAGGTGCGCAACAGCGACACCTCGGTTGCCAAGGCCACGACCACCGTCGGCCTGGACTACGGCGAACTCACGCTCGACAACGGAGAGAAGCTGCGCCTGTACGGCACGCCCGGACAGATGCGCTTCGACTTCATGTGGCGCATCCTCGCGCGCGGCGCGCTGGGCCTCGTGATCCTGGTCGACAACAGCCGCCCCGATCCGCTGGCCGACCTCGAGGTCTACCTCGACGGCTTCTCCGAGCTCATCGACAGGACCGCCTGCGTGGTGGCGGTGGGCCGCACCGAGACCCATCCCGAGCCGGGCCTCGACGCCTACGCCCAGCGCATGCAGGACAAGGGCGTGCTGCGCCCCGTGCTGCCGGCCAACGTGACCGATCCGCAGCAG
The DNA here is from genome assembly GCF_003965815.1 of Variovorax gossypii. Lineage (GTDB taxonomy): Bacteria > Pseudomonadota > Gammaproteobacteria > Burkholderiales > Burkholderiaceae_C > Variovorax > Variovorax gossypii. The sequence continues at coordinate 2,394 of NZ_RXOE01000013.1, forward strand.
GTGGTGCAGCTGCTCGAGCTGCTGCTGCTGCAGCTCGAAGCCTGAGCATCGCGCCGCCTCTTCTCATTTCCCTTCTTTCCTTTCTTCCTCCCTTCGCCGGACCCGAGCCACATGAACATCTCCCCCCGCATCAAGGACGCCGCCGAGACCGCCGTGGACACGCTCATGCGCGAGATCAAGGGCGCGAAGGCCGTGGTGATCGCGACGGAAGACGGCCTGGAGCTGGCCGCGCGCACCGAGAACAACGCGCAGGTCGCGCGCCTGTCCGCCATCGCGAGTTCGCTGGCCGCGCTGGGGGCGGTGGCCGGCGAGGAGAGCGGGCTGGGGCAGTGCGAGAACGTCGCGATAGAGACCGCGCTCGGCCACATCCTGATGCTGCAGGCCCGCAACGACGAGGCCGACCTCATCGTGAGCGTGGTGACGGGCAAGGACGCGGTGATCGGCCAGGTCCTGTACTTCTCCAAGCAGGCGACGCTTGCCCTTCAGCGCGCCTGAGCCCGAGCGCGCTTACAGCCTTTCAAAAAGCGGCCGCCGCTCATCACTCGCCCGGGTGGCGGCCGATTCTCAGGGCGATGCACTACGAAAGACTTCGATGGCAAATATCAAGCAATCCATGGACGAACTGATGACGATCGACGGTGCGCTGTGCGCTGCGCTGGTCGATTCCGGCAGCGGCATGATCCTGGGGCAGATCGGCTCGGGCGTGGACCTGGAAGTTGCCGCCGCGGGCAATACCGAGGTGGTGCGCGCCAAGCACAAGACCATGAATGCGCTCGGCCTGAACGACGTGATCGAGGACATCCTGATCACGCTCGGACGCCAGTACCACATCATCCGCCCGCTGCAGAAGCACGAAGGCCTGTTCGTCTACCTGGTGCTCGACAAGTCGAAGTCCAACCTCGCGCTCGCGCGCCGCAAGACGCAGGACGTGGGGCAGGCACTGGCGGTCTGACGCGGCGCGCCGCCGGCCTGCCTGCGACTCGGAGATGCAGGCGGCGTTGTTCTCCGGCGCCGGCTGCCCGGTGCCCAAGTTGATGGCGCAGGCCCGGCGGCACGCTGGCCGCGACGCCGGCAATGCGCGTCTTCACCGACCGTCGGTCAGCCGTCGCCAGGAGATGCGGCGCGTACCGCCCGATGAGGAGACCGGAATGGTCGTCGTCGTCACGGCACCGGTGGAGTCCTTGGTGGTGGCGACGGTCTTCCCACTGGTCGTTACCGCGAGTGCGGCCGAACTCGACAAACCTGCGCTCGACAGGAGTACGCCTGCATTGTCGGCGCCCGAAACAGTCAGGCCGGTGGCGTAGTTGACGTAGTTGATGTAGCTGGAACCGCCGGTGCTGCAGGCGCCCGAGGTGCTGGGCGTGTTGGAGACGTAGACCAGCGTGCCGGAGCTGAGCACCGGATCCTCGTCGACGCGTTCGCCCGACTCGGGCATGTCCACGAACCAGCCGTACATGCTGCTGAAGTTGGTGCTGTAGCTCACCGAACTGGAAACCGTGCGCACCCCGGAGGTATCGGTGAGCGCCAGCTTGACGAAGCAGTTGGTTGTCGTCCCCGTGCTGCATGCGTTGCTGCGCGGGTTGCTGTAGATGGCGGTGGTGCTGGAGCTTCCGCTCAGCGTGTCCTTGATGGCGTACATGGACTGCACCTGCGATGTCGTGATGTCGGTCACGCCCAGGTAGGCGCCGGTGCCGACGAAGACCACGTGCTGGCTGTTCACCAGCCCCAGCTCCGGCGCCGTTGTGATGGGTTGGCGGTTGCCCGAGCTGTCGGACAGCGTGGCCAGGAGCTGCACCGTGGCGCTGCCGCTACTGGCGGTCAGCGCGCTGATGTCGAAGCGCCAGAGGTTGCCGTACAGATCGCCGCCGTAGACCTGGGTGGTCGTGTTGTCGGTGGAGCTGTTGGTCCAGCCGCTGATCTTCGCCAGGCCGCTGGGGCAGGGCACGACGGAGCAGCCGGTCACCGTGCTGCCGCTCGCGTTGCTGCCCATGCCGTTGTCGATCTTCTTGATCAGCGCGCCGGTCATGGCGTTCCTGATCCACAGGTGGCCCTTGCCGTCGCCGTCGGAGACGTTGTTGTACCCGGAGCTGAGGACGACCGCCCAGGTTCCGTCCGACAGCTTGGTGATCACGGGGGCTCCATAGGTGTAGCCGAGGTCCGTGTCGTACAGGTTGGGCGTGAGCGTGCTGCTGGAGCTGAACTCCCAAAGCACGGTCGGGGAGCTCGGGTCCGTGACGTCCAGCGCGAAGTAGGCGCGGCCGCCGTCGCCCAGGCCGCCCACGATGATGGTGTGCCAGGCACTGTTGTAGTAGACGTCGGCCTGCGTGATCTGGCCGTCCACGAAGTAGACGTGGTTGGACGCGTAGTTCTTGTCCGCCAGCTTGTACAGGTTGGGCAGCAGGACCGAGGGAATGTAGGCCCAGGTCTCGGCGCCCGTGTCGGCATTGAAGGCATGCAGCATGCCGTCGTTGGAACCCACATAGACCATGCCCTGGCGAGACGCGTTGGAGGTCTTGAAGCTGGCATAGCCCGTGTCGCTGTAGCTGCGCGAAGGGGCCTTGATGTACACCGGCGTGGAGTTGACGACGTCGCCCAGCACGTGGGTGCGCGATCGGTAGTACTTGGTGTTGGTGGAGCCCTCGTTGCTGCGGTCGCCGCGCAGGTAGTTCACCAGGTTCACCCCACCCGCGCCAGTGGTGGTGCCGGCGGTGGAACTGTCCACCTGCGATGCCGTCGCCAGGCAGCTGGTGCCGGAGCTGCACAGCTGCGACAGGGAGCTGATCGACGCGATCTTGAAGTAGCCCTGCATCGTCGTCGTGAGCGAATCCCAGGCGAAGCTCAGCTTCGTCGCGGTGCTGGGGTTGTAGGTGAAGATGGTGCGCGAGGCGTAGCCGACGTTGTCCAGCAGCGCCGTGGTGGTGAGGCTGCCCGAAGTGCTCGAGCAGTCGGAGCCCGCACCCGACTCGGCCCAATCCGCGGTGGTGGAGGTGACGCCGGTGCTCGAGTTGACCGCATAGCGCGCCAGTTCACCGAACCACTTGCCGGAGCAGTAAGTGGTCGAGAAGGTATAGCCGGTGGTGGTGGAGGTCAGCACGGCGGCGCTTTGCGTGACGGCAGCGGAACTGCTGGTCGTGGCGTCCACGGTGTTGAGGAAGTTGGTCAGGCTGGTCTTGATGTCTGACGCATTCGAGGCGCTGTAGTAGCCGCCACGGCCGTTGACGGCCGCGTGCCAGAGGTCGTCGATGGCGGTCTGGGTGTTGCTGACAGGCGTGGGCCAGTTGCAGCTGCCCGCACTCTGCCAGTTGCATATCCCCGCAGCCTGCGTCGTGCTGCTGGTGGTGGTGCCGTTGGCGATGTCGTAGTAGTCGCCGCTCGTGGCGTTCGCGTAGTCGGCATCGAACAGCATGTAGCCCGAGGCACCGAGGCCGATGGTGGAGGTCACCATGTTCTGGCGCTTGTTGGAATAGCTGTTGCTGGATACGTCCGTGCCGCTCGAGTTTGTCGCGTTGCTCAGGGAGGACGATCGCAGGTCGGTGACGTAGTAGTACTCCGCCGTGTCAGCCAGCGTGTTGGACACCGCATTGCCATCGAGATAGGGGCGCGACTCGCTGCCGTCCTGGTCTCCGATGGCGGTCGTGCCGTCGACCTTGTAAGGCGTCGCGGTCTCGTTCCAGTAGCCGTCGGTCGACAGCAGCGTGTAGTTGCGCTGGCAGGCGTACTGCATCGGATCGGTGGTCGTCACGCCGTTGATGGAGGAGATCTTGGCGGCGTAGTAGCGTCCGGCATTCGACAGCGCGGTGCGAAGCGGCGTGGTGCCGCTGGCCTGGGCCGCCAGGAGCTTGCCGTACCACAGCGACTTCTGCCCTCCGCTGGTGGTGGTGTTGTCGGCGATGTTCAGGAAGTCCGTCGAGCTGCTGACCTTGTTGATGGTCATGTAGCCCACGCGGTAGCTGGAGGTCAGTCCGCTGAAGGCGAGGGTTGTGGCGCTCTTCATCGCCTGCATGCGGGTGTGATAGTAGGCCCACCAGTTGGCGAAGTTGGTCATCTCCTCCGCATAGGTGCAGGTGGTGCTGTTGGTGGTGCAGTCGGTGCGGGTCGTGGAGCGGGCACTCGTGCCGGGGTAGGCATAGGTCGACGTGCTGCTGCTGATGGTGGTCTGCACCCAGCTGCCCGGCGTGCCTCCGCTGAAGGCCGTGACGGTGGCCGTCATGCTGCCGGATTGCGTGACCACGGGCGAGTAGCCGTAGGCATCGGCGCCCTTGGGCGAGGTGATGGTCACGGTGCTGCCGCTGCGGCTGGCGCTGTAGCCGGCAATGCCGCAGTTGCCGGTCTTGCTGCTGGTGCAGTTGTTGATGGCCGTGACGATGTTGGTGGCCACCGTGGTGGACGACGTGCTGGCCGAGGTCGTGGCCGAGAGAATCTGCACGCCGTTGACCGTGATGCCGCTGATGCTCGTGCTGCCCGACCCGGCGAGGACGATCGTCGCGGTGGAACTCATGCCCGGATACCGCGGGTACTTGTAGGTGGCCGGCGCGGAGGTGCTGTCGACGTAGACGGCCTGGCAGGTGCTCAACGCGGACGTGGTGCACCAGCGCAGGTAGGCCGGGTAGGCATAGGCGGTGGTGGCCGCGCTCTGCTTGTTGCATGTGCGCAGGTTGGCCGAGGAACAGTACTCGCCCGCAATGAAGGTGTAGTACGTGGCGGGAGTGCTCGTTCCCGTCAGGTCCGTCGTGCCCGTGGAGATCACGCCGAAGCCGTCGGTCGGCACCTTGGTCCATGCCGAGGTATTGGCCGAGGTCATGCTGGTGTAGCTGGTGCCGGCGTAGTTGACGGGTGGCGTGTAGGTGACCGAAGGGTCGTAGTAGATGCCGTTGAAGCGGCTGTTGCGGTAGAGGTAGGGATAGCTGCTGGCGCTGTAGTCGTCCGCCCAGTCCGGAAGGTAGGCGGAGCTCATGCTGCCGGAGTTGTCCAGGATGAACATGATGTTGGGCTTCACCAGCGTGGCCGAGGACGTTTCCAGCGGAGCCGTTGCGAGGTCGGTGAGGGCGCCGAAGGCGGGTGCCGCGAGGATCAGCGCCAGGGCGCCCATGCAGGGGCGCCAGCGGCCGTGAGGAAACATGTTCATAGGGCCACCATGGCTTGCGTGAAAGAGACGGTGTTGCGCGGACCGCTCACCTTGACGGTGATGCGGTAATAGACTTGGCTGCTGGACGACTGGGTGCTGCCTGACTTCTTGCTGCCGCCGGTGTTCACGGCCAGGGGTGAACTGCCGCAACCGTTGGCGGACGACGCATCGCCCGTGCTGGCGCACATGCGCTGGATCAGGTAGGAGGCGGTGTTGCCCGAGCCGTCCTGGCTCTGCGAGACGGCGGTGTAGCCGGCGCTGACCAGCTGGGTCCACAACTGCGACCACGACTGCGTGCTGCTGGGGTCGGTGCGCGTGGCGGCGTAGCCGCGGCTCGTCTGGTCGCAGGCCAGCACGGAGGTCCCTGTCGAGCAGGTGGTGGCGGTGCTGGAGCTTGTCTGCCCGCTGTTGTTCTCCAGCCAGGTCACCGCCGCCTCCACCGCCTGGTCGGCAGAGGTGGCCGCCGCCTGCTCGAAGGCCAGGTTGCCGGCGATGCTCGCCGAGGCGGAGGTGGTGCGCATCAGGCCGATCGCGGCGATGCTCATGATCGCGAGTGCGATCAGCGCGATGATCATGACGAAGCCGCGCTGCCCGCGCTGCCCGGGCCACGGGCGCCATGGGCTCAGCATGCAACGTCTCCGCTCTGGTAGGTGACCTGGTTGCCGTTCCAGATGATGTCTCGCAGCGGCACCGTGGTCTCGATGGTCTTGTATCGGTAGTGCTTCCACTCCGAGTTGCCGCTGAGGTCGATCGCCAGGGCGGAGGGCGTCACGGTGGTCAGCGTGCTGGAGGTGCTGGTGTTTGCGGTGCTTCCGGACCAGGTGGGTGCGGTGGTGGTGACCGCGTCCTTGTCGTACTGCTGGCTGCGCGCGACCACCGCGAGCCGCAGGCCGACCACCCGCAGCCAGCCGCAGTAGGCGGACAGGCCCGAGGCATCGCTCGTGCCGCCGGGAGTGGTCTGGTCGTAGCTGTCGACCACGCCATCCATCTTCGGCGTGACCAGGTCGCTGGTGTCGCGGCCGTACTGGGCCCGCAGGCTGGCGATGTGGCTGGCGATGGGAACCCAGACGCTGCTGTTGAGCGTCGTCGTATAGCTGGTGTCGCCGCAGTTGTAGGCCGTGTAGTCGCACACGGTGAGGTTGCCGTTGCGCACCGCATAGGCACGGATGACAGGTGCCGCCCCCAGGTTGTAGACGGCCGCTTCCGCCGACGCCAGGCCGGCGGTGCCGGTGGACACGGTCAGCACATAGCTCGCGATGGCGGTCACCTTGCCGAGGACCAGGGCACAGGAAGAACTGCTGTCGCGCGTGGTCGAGGCGGCCGTTACCCAGTCGCCCGTGGCGAAGGACGATGGCGTGGACACGGTGTAGCTGGTCGCGGTGCTGGTGCCGGCGAGGGCGTCTCCTTCGGAGGGGCTGGCCGAACTGCCGCTGACGATGAGGAGCGTGTCGGTGTTGGCGTCCCCCGAGGGCACCAGCGAAGTGCCGGGATTCACCGTGACCGGGGCCAGCGAAGACAGCGTGACGCTCTTGCTGTCCGAGGTCGTGGTGTACGTGAGGCTGCAGCCCAGCAGCGTGTAGGCACTGATGCCCAGGCCAGCCTGGTTCAGTTCGCGTGCAAGGACATGGGTGACCGTGGCGGCGTTGATCTCGGCGTCGCCGCTGGTGCTGGTCAGCCGCTGCTGCGTGCTCGTGGAGTACAGCAGCTGCACGATGACCAGCACCGCGAACATGCCGATCAGCAGGCCGACCATGAGCTCGATGATGCTGAAGCCGTGCTGGCCGCGTTGGCCACGGACGAGGCGCGATGCGGGCATGAAGCTCCTCACGGCTTCATCTGGGCCATGGCCACGTACTGGTGCGCACTGCTGTCGCCAGGGCCCTTCCAGTAGATGGTGATGGTGGCCAGGCTGCTGCTGATGGCCGAACTGCCGCCGCCGGCGACCGTACTGAAAGTGACCGTCGGCGGCAGGCTGCTGACGCCCGGCAGGCTCGACTTGTCGACGGCCGCCTTCCAGCTCGTGTAGCCCGTACCGGCAGTCGTGCTTGCGTAGTTGGCCTGAAGGGTGGCGGCCGTTCGATCGCTCATCCACATGCGGCCGACCAGATCGCTGGCGAGCATGGCGGCGGTCGTACGGAATTCGGCACCCGTCGCGGTGCGCGCCGTGCTGGCATAGAGGCCAGTGATGCCCAGCAGGCCGATCGCGAAGATGAGCAGTGCGGCCATCGCCTCGATCAGGGTGAAGCCGCCGATGGCGGATGAGGGAGCGTGGTGGCGAGTCATGGTCAGCAAGTCATGGGATCGGTGGTGCCGCTGCGTGCCGGGTCGCAGATGCGGGAGTCACCGCCGGGCGAGACGATCACGTTGAGGCAGCGCACCGAGCCGCCGGACGCGACGCAGGTGCCGCTGGCGCTGGTCAACTGCACCGTCAGCGCGGCGATGGAGGTGGTCGGATTGGTCGTGGCCGCCTGGCGGCCCAGCGCATCGAAGCCCACGGTGCTGCGCGTTGCGGTGAGAACCAGGTCCGAGCTCTTGCTCACTTCGAGCGGGCTCCTGCCTATCAGGTAGGGCGCGCTGCCGCAGGCGCCGGCCGGCGTCTGGGAGAGAGTGGCGTTCACTACCCAGATCGCCACGCTGGTACTCAGCGCGCAACCGGCGTCCAGCGAAGTGACGAACTGAAGCCGCGTGCCGGTGTTGCGCCGGATGGCTTCCGCCCTGGCCATCTGCAGATCGGAGCGCAGTGTCTCGGCCGCGCTGCGCAGGCGCGTGTTGCGTGTCCAGTCACCGAACCAGGGGGCGGCCAGCAGGGTCAGGATCGCCAGGATCGTGATGCCCACCATCAACTCGATCAAGCCGAATCCCCGCATCGAAAGCGGCCGTGCCCGCATCAGCAACTCCCGCCCCTGTTCGTGATCCAGCAGCTCGACGAGGACGAGGTCCATCCCGATACGCCAGTGATGGTGGACGTACGGGTGCCGTCCTGGTCGATGGTGTAGACGAAGCCGGCCATGGCGGACGAGCCGGTGGCAGTGATGGTGTAGCTCGTGGACGAGCTCGGCGTGCAGGTGAGCGTGAAGTACTTCAGGTTGGTGTTGGAGATGCTCACGCCGCATGTGCTGGTGGAACCCGTGGCGTAGTAGCTCTTGGCATCCTGGAACCACTGCTCCATCTTTGCGTTGCTGGCCGAAAGGTTGGAGGTCGCCTCCGGGATGCGACCGCGCCGGACGTAGTCCGTGTAGGAAGGCAGTGCGATCGCCGCGAGGATCGCCACGATCGCCACGGTGACCATCACCTCGATCAAGGTGAAGCCGCGCGCCCGCGCATGGAGCTCCTGGGGCGTCTTCTGCAGCCGCGTCATGGTGATTCTTCTCCTCGTGTATCGGAAGCAACGGGAAACTTCCTGGACGCCGAGTCGAACACGCAATTTGGGAGGAATCTCGCTGATGCGTTGGGGTTTGTGTGCGCGTGGGAAGCGCTGAATCCGAGGTTCCTCCGACTTTGTCTCCGAGCATCCATGCCGTATCGGATTGGCCGATGTTCAGGAGAAGTGATTGCTGAAAAGAAAGAGGCCGAAGCCTCTTCTGCTGGCATGCATTTCGCCTTGCATCGAGTGCAACGATGTTCAGGAGAAATGATTGATGAGAGAAAAGATCCGGCTGTCCCTGGCTCTGGCGTGCATGACGGGCTTTGCGACGGTTGCATGCGCAGCATCGACAACAGCGGATGGTGGCGGCACGGCTGTGGAAGCTGCGTTGAAGAGTTGCGCTGCAAGCGTTGCAAAGGATTCGAACGGTGGTCCCGATCAGACCGCGATGACGGCGTGCATGACCAAGGCGGGCTTCACGAAACCATCGCAGGGCGGTGATCGCATTCCGCCACCGCCTGCCGGCGTTGCGCCTCGCAAATGACGGTGCAGAAACCGCTGCCACGCAGCAGTCGGCGAAGTGAAGCAGATCGACAGAGACCGTCTGCGGGAACCGGCCGAAGGGTGATGAAGCACGCCGAATCAACTGGTGAGCACGGAGGCCTCGCGCCCAATGACGAGCCGGCGCTGAGACCCGATGCCATCAGTCTCGAAGCCGCCATCGCAATGACCGGCATCAGCAAGCGAACGTTGTGGCGGCGCGTGTCGGATGGAACGATCGCCAAGCACAAGGAAGACTCGCGCGGAAGGGCGATGCTTGCCCTTGCGCAGATCATCGATCTGATCGACATCGCGTTGATTGGCGAGGAACTGCACGTGATCGTGAAGGCCGACAGCGGCGACGCGGGTGCGCAAGCCGATGCCGGCGCAATGTTCTTCGTAGCAGGCCGTTTCGGCGCAGCCGTCTACTGGTTCGATCTTGCCGCCGCGCAAGGCAACGCCGACGCCATGCAGTGGCTCGGGAACTGCCATGCATCCGGCTTTGGGGTACCCAAGGATGAGAGCCTGGCGATCATGTGGATTGCCAAGGCGGCCTCGCTGGGACATTCGGTGGCTTGTCGCCAAATTCAAGGCATGAGGACTGGATGCGGCGAGTCATAGTCGTGCGTCTGTCCATGCGGGTTGCATGCCCCTTCGTTTTCATGGCGCTGGCAGGTTGTGGCGGCTCACACCTTTCTGTCGACGAGCCAGCTGATTTTGGCGCGGATGTCGTGGTGCGCAGCATGGTCGTCGCGCAGCAGAAATGCAATGCGGTGGGTGTGCCGGATCTCTATGAATGTGCTGAAGTCCCGCCTTCGCCAGCGGGTGAGCGACTTGCAGCTCGCGTGGCGCTCGATATGTATCAGGTCTTTCAGCAGAGTTGCTATGAGACCGCGGGCGCGGGACGATGCGAGGCACTGGTGGATGCTGCGTATCAGAAGACCAAGGCACAAGAGCTTCGTCGTTAAGCAGACAAAAAAAGCCGCCCTGAGGCGGCTTTTTCATTTGGTCAGACGCTTGATCGATTAGGTGCGGCAAACGGCCGGTGCGTACTTTGCGGCCAGCGTGCCTTTTGCGGCAGAAGCTACGGCGTTGGACGTGGTCGAGTCTGCAGATGCGCAGATCCAGGTGATGGAGCCATTGGTGGGAATCGTGCCCGCGGTCAGCGCCGTTCCCGATGCGGTAGAGCCATCAACGGGGACGAGCACCAAGGTGCCGTTGCCTGCTGCTGCGGTATAGGTGATGGTGATGATGCCGGTGTCACCGATAACGACACCGCTTACGTTCTTGGTTGCCGACGGAGCATTCCAGCCAGACGCGAACGCAGCGCCGTTTGCAGCGTTTTCAGAGACAGCGGTCTTGGCCGAATCGGCGAGCGACAGGCCTTCGGTGACCTTGGCGCGCACCGTGTAGTCCTGATAAGCCGGCAGCGCCACAGCAGCCAGGATACCGATGATCGCCACGACGATCATCAATTCGATAAGAGTGAAACCCTTTTGCACGTTGCGTGCGAAGGAACGACGGTTCATTGTGAAACTCCTGCAGTTGAGAAAGTGCGCCCGGAAAGATCTCCGGGACGTGCTTCTTTCTGCAGTCCGCATGCCACCCGTCCAGGGGTGGTTCATGCGTGTTCGAGCAGGTGTTTCAGGACGTAAAGGCGCGTGTACATTCGTGCCGCTTCGTCATGACGCGCGGCCGTGCGTGCCATGGCATCTCGCCGGTGGTGTCATCCGTCGCGTCGTATCGATGCGCGTTGGCGTGTGCCGTTCAATGCGCGGCTGCAAGCCGCTGCGCTTCGAGCATCAGCGGCACGCGCACCTGCGCGACCAGCCCGTGCGAGCCCGTCTTCAGCACCACGTCCCCGCCGTGCGCGCGCGCGATCGAACGGCACACGGCAAGCCCTAGCCCGCTGCCGGCCGCGCTCGAAGAGCGGGCCTGTGCGGTGCGGTAGAAGGGCTTGAAGACCTGCTCGAGTTCGCTGGCGGGCAGGCCCGGTCCGCGGTCGCCGATCTCGACCACGGCGTCGGGGCCGTCGGTGAACAGGCGCACGCGTGCCAGGCGGCCGTACTTGACGGCGTTCTCGATGAGGTTGTCGAGCACGCGGCGCATGCCGATCACGTCGACCTCCACCGGTGCGTGTTCCGTGCGCCGCAGCTGCACGTCCTTGCCGACGAACGCGGCCTGCTCGACCACGTCCTCGACGAGGCTCGCGAGGTCCATGCGCTCGCGCGCGGTCACCACTGAGGCGTCGCGGATGAAGCTGAGCACGGAGCCGATCATGAGCTCCATCTCCTGCACGTCTTCGAGCATGCCGGCGCGCACGTCGTCGGGAACATCCTCGATGCGGAAGCGCAGGCGCGTGAGGGGCGTGCGCAGGTCGTGGCTGATGGCGCCGATCATCACCGTGCGGTCGTCGACGAAGCTGCGCAGTCGTGCCTGCATGCGGTTGAAGGCCTGCGCGGCACGGCCTATTTCGGCGGGGCCTTCGAGCGCCATCACCGGTGCCGACGGGTCGCGGCCGAGCTGGTCGGCCGCGCGCGCGAAGCCGGCGATGGGCCGCACCAGCCGGCGCGAGAACAGCCAGCCCGCAGGCGCGACGATGGCCGCCGCGATCAGGAACCACAGCAGCACGCGGCGCTGCCAGGCATTGGGAAAGGACTCGGGCGCCGGCTGTACAACCACCCAGCTGCCCTCGGGCGTGTACACGGCGGCGATGAAGTCGCCTTCCACGAAGGGAGCGGGCGCGAGTCCGAAGAGGCCGCGCGTGGCGGGGCGCGCGGTGTCGGCGGTCTCGGTGGTCGTGGCCTCGGTGTTGACGGGTGCGCGTGGCGGCTCGGCCGTGACTGCCGCTGGCGGTGCCGTGCTTGCCGCCGGCGCGGGGTTGGGCGAGGAAGGGCGTGCAGCGGATTCGGAGCGTGGCAGCGGCGCGGGAGTCGACGGAGGAGCTTCCGCCCTGGAAGGGGTCTCGCGCGGCGGGGGGCTCTCGACGAACGGCGGCAGGCCTCGCAAGTTGCTTCCGGGTTGCATCGATGGCGCGGTGGGCTGGCCGCGGGCCATGCCCGGCGGTGCCGTCTGTGATGGCGAGGCCGGCTCAGGTGCTCTCGGCGCGATGGCCGTCGCGGGTGGCGCCGGTGCGGGGGAAGGCGATGGCGGCGTGCCGGTCGCGCCCGTGGTGCCGGACGGTGGTGCGGTCGTCGTGCTGCCAGGAGAACTCGTGGTCGGTGGCGTGGCGCCAGGCTCGGGTGTTGCGGCCGGCGTGGATGACCGGGGCGATGCGGAGGGGCCGCCCGCCGGATCTGCGGCCGGAGCACTGCCTGGCGGCGACTGGGTTGTCGTGCCGGTGGGCGGCGATGGCTGCTGTTGCTGCTGTTGTTGTGATGAAGGCGGAGGCGCCGGCGGAGTCCCCGTCATGCTGTCCCTCTGTCCCCGATCCGTGCCGAAGCCTCCGCCGGGCCCTCCGAAGCCGCCCGGAAATCCCATGCCCCCGGGGCCTCCCGGGCCGCCGCCACCACCGCCGCCCGGCGGTCCGCCCCGGGCCTGCACCTTCAGGAAGCCGCCTGCGGAAGCCGCACTGGCGATGCCGCGCGACGCGTCATGCCCGTCGCCCGCGGCGGCGACAGGCCCCGTGGTGCCCGCGAACGGCAGCGGAGTGAAGAAGTAGAGCCGCACCTCGGCTTCGTCCCGCGTCAGCAGTTGCGCCAAGTCACGGCGCGAGCGTTCGGACGTCAGCCAGCCCTGTCCCTTGGGCTGGGGCGCCTTTGCCTGCAGCGTGCGCTGCAGCAGGTGGGCGTTGCGGCCCTCGGCGCTGCGGCCCGAGAGCACGCGCGCGATGTCGCCGAGCTGCCACTGGCGTTGGGGCTGGGGCGGGAGCAGCACGGTCAGCGCCAGCGTCACGATCTGCGCCACCACCAGCCCGCCCAGCAGCAGGCCCATGATCTGCCACGCGAGCGGCGGACCCAGCCAGCGGCGCGCGGTACCTTGGGTTTTCATGGGGCGATGCTGGCACGGACGGCAGGTGATGTCACGCCGGCGTGGCTCGATCTTTGCATTCCCATCTTTTTCTCCCAAGTCAGCGCGCTTGCGCGGGGCCGGGCCATGCGCAAGCGTTCGAGCGCGCGAGTCTGTTCAGCGGATGTTGCTGCCGGATTTCACTGCATTGCAATACATTGCAGCGCCTGCAGGGGCTTCGGGCGGGGGCAGTGCGCGGCCTATGATGCGCTACCCGATCCGCCGTAACGTGAACCTGTCCACCCGCATCCTCATCGTCGACGACGACGCCGGCATCCGCAGCCTGGTGGCGTCCTTCCTGGAGAAGCATGGCTTCCAGGTCGACGCCGCCGGCCATCCGGCCGAAATGCGCGAGCGCCTCGCGCAGGCGGAATACGCACTCATCGTGCTCGACGTGATGATGCCCGGCGAGGACGGCTTGAGCGCGCTGCGCGAGCTGCAGCGCATCGGCGGGCCGCCCGTCATCATGCTGTCGGCCGTGGGCACGGACATCGACCGCATCGTGGGCCTGGAGATCGGCGCGGAAGACTACCTTGCCAAGCCGTGCAACCCGCGCGAGCTGCTGGCACGCATCCGCACCGTGCTGCGCCGGACTGCGCATGGGGCTGCCGCTGGCGGGCAGCCTGCACGAGCTGCGCCGCAGCCGCCACAGGCGAGTGCTGAGGTGCCCGAGGGGCAGCAGCAGCCCCTGGTGCTGCACTTCGCCGGCTGGCGCATGGATCTCGAGGCTCGGCAGCTGCACGACCCGCAGGACCGGCTGGTGGATCTCTCCGACGGCGAATTCCGCCTGCTGCGGGCGCTGGTGCAGCACCCGCGCCGCGTGCTGACGCGCGACCAGCTCGTGCAGTACGCCCTGGGCGCCGAAAGCGATTCGTACGACCGCGCGATCGACGTGCAGGTCAGCCGCCTGCGCCGCAAGCTGGCTTCCGGCGAGACACGTGCGGACCTGATCCGCACGGTGCGCAACGAGGGCTACATGTTCGTACCCGCCGTCACGCGCACGCGCGAGGCCTGAAGGCTCGTTCCGCCCAGTCCCGGCCCCCCGTTCGCGGGATGCCGCGGAACCGGCTCCGCCGGGCCGCAAGCATCGCCCCTGCGCGCGACACGAAGTGCGCGAAGCCTGGGGGAGTGCCCGCAACACGCTGAAATTCGCAGGAAATGCGAAGCCCGCAATCTCGGGGCCTCGCATTCATCACTACCCCTACCTATCCATGACATCGTTCGACTGGCTGTGGGACTGGCGCACCCTGATCGCGCTGGCTGTCTGCGACGCCGCGCTGCTTGCGATGTTCCTGGCCTGGGACGCCCGGCGCATCGCGTTCCTCGCACGGCGCTGCGTCGCGGCGCACGAGCCACCGCAGGCGCGGCACTGTCGCTTCAGTCCGGAAGACTGCGGCGCATTTCGTCGGCAGCCGCCTGGCTCCGAGGCCTGAGTTCCAGCTTGCGGCAGGCACCGAAGCCGCTCTCTTCCCGGAGGCCATCAGTGGAGACGCGCTCCGGCGTCGCAAGCGTTTCGGCGACCAGGTCCAGCAGATGGCCGGCCGCTCGCGGATCGAGCACGGTGCCGGTGGCCAAGGCACGCAATGCGAAGGCGATGTCGGCGTCTTCCGCATCGCTCAGGAGATAGCCCGTCGCTCCCGAGGCGAAGGCCGACAGCACCAGTTCCCGCTCGTCCGTATCCGACATGGCGATGACCTGTGCGCGCGGCAGCTTCGCGCGTACGTCGCCGATCAGCGCAGCACCCTGGCCTATCGGATAGAGCTGCATGTCGACGAGCACCAGGTCGAATGGCAACGAGGCGAGCATCGCCTCGGCCTCCTCGCATGTGGGCGCAAGCACCACCCGCCGCTCCGGCGCGAGATGTCCCAGGATGCGCTTCATGCGGCTCGCGACGACGGGATCGCTCTCGACGACGAGGGCGCCGAAGAAGAGTTGCGGCCGGCTTGGACGCGAGGCTCCGGCAGGGAAGGGCAGGCCGCGCAAGGAAGTGCCTTCAGGCGTGAGTTGCAGGATCCGGCCCGCTTCAGGGCGCCGTCTTCGACTGCTCCAAGCGGCCATGCGTGCGCTTGCAGCTGCCGTCGCGAGAACCGGTGCCGCTCGTCGTGATCGGTGCGAGCGTCGACCGGCTGTAGTTGCCGGCTGCGGCCGTCCCGCGCTCCGTGCATGTGTCGCTGGCCGCCAGGAAGATGCCGGCCGCCAGCGCGCCGAAGGCCAGCAGGCCCGCAAGACGCGGCAGCCACACGGACTTCGCGGATCGCGGCATGGCGGAGGAAGCGGGCGATGTTCTGCCGCTCCATCGGGCCCGCATGACGAGTTCCGGGGGAAGGCCGTCCGCGTGCGCGAGCGCTGGAAGGCCGTCGAGGCGAAGCGCGCGGAACGCGTCGTGCGGGTTGCGATGCCGGAGAGTCTTCATGACCGGTATCGTGGACTTCAAAGGGGGAGAAAAATTGGACGGCCGCCCCCTGGACGGCCGTGACTGCGCAACGGAATCAGAAATCGAGCTTGGCGCTCACGCTGAACGTGCGCGGGTCGCCGGGCTTGATGTAGTTGTCGTACTGGTACTCCCAGTAGCGCTTGTTCGCCACGTTGTTGATGGCCGCGCGGAAGGTCGTGTTGCGTCCGCCGATGCGCGTCGTGTAGCTCGCGCCGATGTTCGCGATGGTGTAGCCGGGCACGCTCAGCTGGTTCGCCGCGTTGAGCATGGTGTTGCCCGTGTACTTCATGTCGGCCGAGAGCCTGAGCCCCGGCACCTGCGCCACGTCGTAGGACACCTGCGCGGTCGCCACCAGCTTCGGAGCGCCCGCCACGCGGTTGCCGATGTAGCTGCTGCCGCGTTCGTACGAGCTGTCGAGCAGCATCAGGTTGCCGCCGATCCGCCACTGCGAGCCCAGGCGCGTGGAGGCGCCGAGTTCCAGGCCCTGGTAGATCGACTGGCCGTCCTGCACCAGCACGTTGGCGCTGTTGGCGTACTCGGCGCCGCGCTCGATGCGGAAGAGCGCCGCGGTGGCGCTCCAGCGGTCGCGCTCGGTCTTCAGGCCCAGTTCGTACTGCTTGCTCTTCAGCGGGTTGAGCAACTGGCCTTCGTTGGCGTAGAGGCTGCCGACGGTGCTGCCCGGCTCCAGCGATTCGACATAGCTGGTGTAGAGCGTGGTGTCGGGCGCGGGCTTGAACATCAGCGCCAGAGTGGGCGTGATCACGCCGCTCTTGCGATAGCTCGAGTTGCGCTCGCCGGTGGTGTCGTAGCCGATCTGCTCGTAGGTCGTGCTGCGCAGGCCGCCCAGCACAGACCACCTGTCGGACAGCTTCAGCGTGTCGCTCGCGAACACGGCGCGCTGCGTGATGTCGCTGTTGCGGTAGGGCGTGAAATCGGTGGAGCTGGCGTAGCTGTTCGTGTTCTGTCCGAAGATGCTGCCGCTGCCGATCAACTGGTAGACGCTGTTGCTGCTGTAGTAGTTGACCTGCTTCTGCCACGACGCGCCCAGCGTCAGCTGGTGCTCGAAGTCGCCGGTGCGCAGCTTGCCCGTGGCCATGGCCTGCCACTGGTTGAAGCGATGGCCCTCGGCGCTGTCGGAGCGGTAGTCGTCATAGTTACCGCTGGAGTCGAGCAGGTAGGCGATGCCTTCGTTGCGGCTGCGCGTGGCGCTGCTGTGGCTGTAGCTGGTGCTCAGCGTCCAGTCGGGCGAGAGCTTGTACTGCAGGCCGGTCGAATACAGGTTGAAGTCGGTGGCCAGGTGCTGGCCCGCGCCCACCAGGCCCTGGTTGTCGGCGCTGATGGTGGCGGGCAACTGCGTGCCCGTGTAGCTGCCCAGGTAGATCGATGGCGTCTGGCCGGTGGAGGTGCGCTTCTGGTAGAGCGAGTCGAAGGTCCAGGTGAGCTTGTCGGTGAGCTTCGCGTCCAGTCCGAGCGACACCGAGTCGCGGCGCACGTTGCCGTCGTTGTAGGTCTTGCCTTCCTCGTGCGTGGCGTTGAGCCGGTAGCCGAAGCGGTCGTCCGTGCCGAAGCGCCCGCCCAGGTCGACGTGCTCGCTCCAGATGCCGGCCGTCTTGTAGCCCACCTCGATGCTGCGTACCGGCTGGTCGGTCGGCTTCTTCGTCACGTAGTTGACGATGCCGCCCGGCGAACCGAAACCGTACATGAAGCCCGACGAACCCTTGAGCAGCTCGATCTGCTCGAAGTGTTCGTAGGGCAGGGTGATGGCGTAGCTGAGGAAAGGCTGGCCGTTGATGCGGTAGCCGTTCTGCCAGTCCAGCGGCAGGCCGCGCACCGTGATGTAGCTGGCCCAGGCGCTGTAGGCGCCGCTGTTGTCCGATACCGATGCGTCGAGCGCGAACACGTCGCCCAGCTTCGACACCTGGCGCTCGGCCATGTCCTCGCCGCGCACGACGGTGGTGGAGAAGGGCGTTTCAAGCTGCGAGCGCGCGCCGAGCGCGCCGCTGCTCACCTTGGCGCCGAGGTGCTGCTGCGTGTCGTCCTGCGACTCGGCGGTAACCGTCACGGTTGGCAGCGCTGCCGCGGCAGCGTCCTTGCCTTGCGCCTCCTGCGCGTGTGCGCGGCCGATCTGGGCCGCGGCCCACAGCACCAGCAGCGTGGCGCGCGCGGGCGGGCCGAATGCGCTGCGCCTGAATGAGAGCGGGGAGGCCGTGGAAATCGGCGAAAGGGCCGTGACGGCGACGGCGGTGTTCTGGCGTCCTGGGATCAACTTTGACTCGCGTTGTAGATAAGAATGACTCTCATCTTCAACGCGAATCTCGTAGAAATATTGGAGCTTGGCCCTGCGGCCCGTGCGGGCTGCCTCTTCCGGATCAGTGGCCGTTGCCCGGCGACGGCGCCAGCCCGCGCTGCTTCAGGAAGTCGTAGAGGCTGACCGCGAGCACCTGCGCGATCGGAATGGGCAGCGTCACGCGCAGCACCGCCGCCCGGTGGACCGGGCACTTGTCGGAGCTGTGATCGACGCGGCTGGCGTCGAAGGTGATGTGGACGCAGCCCGCGTTGACCCAGTAGCCCGAGACTTCGTCCGCGAACACCTGCGGGGCGTGCAGGTCGTCGATGTAGATGGCTTGCGGAGGCTGGGACATGGCGGCTCTGTGATTGCGGAGCCGCCGATGATCGGCATCAATCTGGCAGGAAAAAAGGAGTGGCCACCCTCACCCTCGCGCCCCCGGGGCTTCCTTCGCGCCTGGGCAGTGCCCGTGCTCAGACGATCCGCACCGACAGCTCGGGCAGCCGGTCGATGTGGATCTCGATCAGGTCGCCACGCACCACGGGCCCCACGTTCTCAGGCGTGCCCGAGTAGATGATGTCGCCCGGCTTCAGCTCGAAGGCCTGCGACAGCCGGCTGATCTGCTCGGCCACCGACCAGATCATGTGCCTGAGCGTGGCGTTCTGCTTCGTCTGCCCGTTCACCTTGAGCCAGATCGCGCCGTCGGTGAAATGGCCGACCTTCGCCACTGGATGGATCGGGCCCACGGGCGCCGAGTGGTCGAAGCTCTTGCCGATTTCCCAGGGCTTCTTCTGGTCGCCCATCTCGCGCTGCAGGTCGCGCCGCGTCATGTCGAGGCCCAGCGAGTAGCCGTAGACGTGGTCGAGCGCCGAGCTCGCGGGGATGTTGCGCCCGCCCTTTCCGAGCGCCACCACCAGCTCCACCTCGTAGTGGTAGTTCTTCGTGAGCGTGGGGTAGGGATGGTCGGCCACGGTGCCGGGCGTCACGACCTGGATCGCGTCGGCCGGCTTCTGGAAGAAGAAGGGCGGCTCGCGGCTCGGATCCGAGCCCATCTCGCGCGCATGGGCCTCGTAGTTGCGGCCGATGCAGTAGATGCGGCGCACCGGATAGACCTGCTCGCTGCCGACGATCGGGATGGTCGACGGGGCGACATCGAACGGCGTGGCCTGTGCGCGGGCGGCCCCGGCGGGCAGCGCGCAGCCGGCGATGGCGCCGGTTGCCATGGCGGCGGAACCGGCCAGCAGGCCGCGACGGGAAGTGATCATGAAGGTCTCCTTGGTCTTGTGTGGAAATGCGCTTGCCGTACCTCGCACGGCGGCTTCATTCTGGGACGGCGGGGTGGCGCGCAATCGCACGCATCTACGCAAAAACAGGACAGAACACACCACTGCAGAATCGGCGCACGGGGCCACGTACCGGCCCGGCAGGACGCCCGCATGCTCACCCACAAACAGCTCCGCTATTTCGTCGACATCGTCGACGCGGGCAGCTTCAGCCTTGCGGCGGAGCGCCTGTTCATCGCGCAGTCGGCCCTGAGCCGGCAGATCAAGGAAATGGAGCGGCATCTGCAGGTGCCGCTGCTGGAGCGCGATGCGAGGCATCTGGAGATGACGCCCGCAGGCCGCTCGCTGTACGGCGATGCGCGGCGCATTCTCGCGGCGCTGGAGAGCGCGGCCATAGGGGCGCGCCATGCGCAGCGCGGCATCGAAGGCACGGTGCACTTGCTGCATTCGAGCTCGGTGCCGCTGACGCACGGCCTGCTCGAATGCCTGAAGAAGCATGCACAGCGCCATCCCGGCGTCTCCATCGAAGTGTCGCAGCGTGCGTCGGAGTACCAGGCGATGGACATCGAGCAGGGCAATGCCGACGTCGGCCTGGCGCGCGAGCCGGTGCTGCGCCGCTACCCGGGCGTGCAGCAGTCGCCGCTCTTCTCCGAATCGCTGGTGGTGGCCGTGCCCGCTACGCATGCGCTGGCCGGCCGCGAGCGCGTGACCATCGCCGAACTGCGCGACGAGCCGTTCGTCGCGACGCCGCATCTCGAACGCGGCGGGCTGAGCCATCGCGTGGCGGAGCTCTGCCGTGCGCAGGGCTATCACCCCAGGAGCGCGCAGGTCCGCTCGCGAAAGTGGTCGCAGCTGGCGCTGGTGCAGGCCGGCTTCGGCATCGCGATCGTGCCCGAGTCGATGGGGCGCATGGCGCCGGAAGGCGTGAAGCTGCTCACGCTGGATGGCGACGATGTCCGCACCACGGTGCTGGTGCTGTGGCGCTCGGAAGATGCCTCGCGGCTCGCGCAGGATCTGGTCGCGTCGTTGCGTGCCGTCTAGCTGATTTCGAGATCGATGGGCGCCGAATTCGGCATTGGCGCGGAAGGAGTGAAGTCCATAGATTCGCGGGCATGGATTTCATATTCGGGACCTTGCCTGTCACGCCTTCCCAGTTCGCTGTCGTCTGCACGGGCGTCGTCGTCGCCTACGTCATCTTCGGCATCGCCGGCTTCGGCACCGCGCTGGTCGCCGGGCCGGTGCTGGCCAACTTCATTCCGGTCGCCAGCGTCGTGCCGCTGCTGGCGCTGCTCGACTTCTTCGCGGCCGTGGCCAACGTGAGCCGCGATGCGCGATCGGCCGACGTCGGCGAGCTGCGGCGGCTTGTGCCGGTGATGGCGCTGGGCAGCCTCGTGGGTGCGGCGTTGCTGCTGCTCGGGCGGCCGCAGCTGATGCTGCTGGCGCTGGGCATCTTCGCGGTGGCCTATGCGCTGTATTCGCTCAGCGGCATCAAGCCCGCCTCCCGGCTGTCGCAGCGCGCGGCGATGCCCTTCGGCTTCGTGGGCGGCATCTTCTCGGCGATGTTCGGCAGCGGAGGCTTCATCTACGCGATCTACCTGTCGGGGCGCATCGAGGCGAAGGAACGCATCCGCGTCACGCAGTCCACGCTGATCGGGCTCAGCACGCTGACGCGGGCGGTGCTCTTCCTGCTGGCCGGCGTGTATGCGCAGACGTCGATCCTGTGGCTGGCGGTGCTGCTGTTTCCGGCCATGCTGGTGGGCACGGCGGTGGGCAGGCGCATCACGCTGCGCCTGTCGCGCGAGCAGTTCATCAAGGTGGTGGCGCTTGCCGTGCTGTGCTCGGGCGCCTTCCTGATCTACCGCTATGCCGCCGGCTGAAGGCCGAGGGGAATCAGCGGCATGCCGGCGTAGGCCAGGCTGAATGTCCAGAGAATCAGCGCTGCATAGAGGCCCGTCAGGAGCCACACCGCGGCGCGGCCCCATGGCATGAGCGACATGCTGATGAGCGCACCCGCCAGCGGCAGCAGCTGTTGTGCGTGCACGCCGAGAAAGTGCGGCACGCGCAGGTCGCCTCCGGTTGCAGACCAGCCGAACAGCGGAAGCGTGGCGCCGCCCGCGACGGCACCGATGGTCGATCCGCCATGCTGGCTGATCGCGATGCCCGCGCCCGCGCCGGCCACGAAGGTCAGCACCAGCCCCAGCACCACGGCCAGCCGGTAGGGCGCTGCCAGCGCATCGCCGTGGCGCGCGAACAGCCACGCTAGCGGCAGTGCCGTGGCGCTGAGCAGCAGCGCACCCACGCCCATCAGGCTGTACATGACGATGTGGAAGGTCGAGTCTTCGTTGAAATGCGAAGCCTGCGCTAGCGAGCCTTGCAGCGTGATGTAGCCGATCTCGAAGACGCCCGTGGCGATCACCACCGCGACGATGATGCGTGCGATGCGGGCACCGCGCTGCTCGTGCGGCAGGTCGCCGATCAGCCATGCGGTGGTCAGCGCATAGAGACTGACCGAAGCCATGAACTTCAGCGGCTTGACCCAGACGCCGACGCCGTTCAGCGTGCGCGGATCGAGCCACGCCGCCACGAGGGACGGCACCATCGCCGCGAGCAGCAAACCACCGAACCAAGCGAGCTGCGGCTGGCGCCGATGCAGCTCCCACGCCAGTGCCATGCACGCGGGCGCGACACGCAGCGCCAGAAAAGCCAGCAGGCCGACCGGGCCGAACAGGAAGGTGAGGGCGAAGCAGGGGATGAGCAGCACCGGCGCGATGCCCGCGCGCTCTCCCTCGCGCGCGATCCAGGTGCCCACGAACAGGTCGAAGGCGAGGTAGTGGAACCACCCGGCCGTGAGAAGGCCCGGATGCTGGAACAGCGCATGCACCGCCGACAGCGAGCTGTATCCGCCGCCGGCCGCCGACCAGTAGGTTGCCATCAGCCACCAGTACGCCAGCCCCAGGCCGACGGGAATGACGATGCCGGTCGTGGCCCAGATGAACGGCTTGGCACGGCCCAGCCATGGGGCCGCTCCGAGCGCTGCCCAGGCGGGAAGGGCGACAGTGCTGCCTGCGCTGAAAAGTGAATCGAACATGTGCGCCTCGCGATCGAAGAAGGCAATCCAGGGTCGGAAAGATGTTATCTTTACAGTGTTTAGATAAAAGCGCAACCTGATTCTTCGAGGAGGTAGAGTTCCTCCTTTGAAGACCGGGAAACAGCAGGCAGCCATGGCGGCAAAGAAAATCGAAGAAGCACCCGTGCCCTATCACCACGGCGATCTGCGCGCGGCGCTGATCGGGGCTACCGAAGTCCTGCTGGCCGAGCGCGGCATCGAGGGCTTCACCCTGCGCGAGGCGGCGCGACGTGCGGGCGTGTCGGCAGCCGCGCCCATGCATCACTTCGGCAGCGCGGCCGGGTTGCTGACCGAGGTGGCGATCCTCGGCTTCGAGGAACTCACGCGCTGCCTGCGCGAGGGCACCGAGACCGGCGGCACAGATCCCGCACGCCGCCTGCGCGGCCAGGGCATGGGCTATGTGCGGTTCGCGCTGGCCTATCCGGCGCGCTTCCAGCTCATGTTCCGCAAGGACCGCCTGACGTCGGACGCACGGCTGGAGGCTTCCGGCGACGCAGCATTCGCCGAGCTGGAGATGGCGGTGCGCGACTACACCGGCTGGGGCCGAAAGAAGCCACTGAACCGCGCGACGCAGGCGACGGTGCTGGGCGCATGGTCCACCGTGCACGGCTTCGCGCATCTCGCGCTGGACGAGAGGTTCGGCGGACACGCCGGCGGCGCGGGCACGAACGACTTCGTGGAGAACATGCTGCCCGAGATACTGAAGCAGTTCTGGCCCTAGCCCTCAGCCGCTCGTTCGTTCATTCACTCTTCGTTCATTGCCCCGGAAAGGGCGGCAGCCGCCTGCGGATCGTCTGCGCCTTCACGATGGATGTGTTGGTCTCGGCCTTGCTCGCGATGCGGTCGAGGATGCCGTCGAGCTGTTCGAGCGACTGCAGGAACAGCCGCGCAACGAAGCAGTCTTCTCCCGTGACCTTGTCGCATTCGCAGAACTCGGGCGTGCCTTCGATGAGCTTCTGCACCGCCTGCAGCTGCCCCGGCAGCGGACGGATGCGCACGATGGCCTGGAACTGGTATCCCAGCGCCTTCGGATTCACGTCCAGCGTGTAGCCCCGGATCACGTCGCGCTCCTCGAGCCGGCGCAGCCGTTCGGAAACGCTGGGCGATGAGAGCCCCACGTGGTGGGCCAGTTCCTTCAGGGACATGCGCGCGTTGCCGGCAAGGGCTTGCACGATGGATTCGTCGATCGGATCGAGCATGAAGACCATCTCCGGTGAACTGGGTTGAGTGCCTTGATTTCAACGGCCATTGCTGGCGATTGCCTTATTAAAAGCATATCCAATTCGCGCGGACCGTGGCACGCTTGCAGCCTTGCTTCCTGCCGCTCGGAACGGAAAGACATGCAGACACAGCTTCGCGGTGCGCTCGAGATGAGCGCGGCCATGGTGATTTCCGGAACCATCGGATGGGTCGTCGTGCGCTTCAACCAGCCGCTGCCCGACTTGCTGTTCTGGCGCTGCGTGTTCGGCGCGGCGACGCTGCTGGTCGTGTGCTTCGTGCTCGGCCTGCTGCGACGCGGCCTCACGCTGCGCAATTTCGCGCTGGCTGCATTCGGCGGCGTGGCTCTGGTCATCAACTGGGTGTTGATCTTCGCGTCGTTCTCGCACGCGTCGATCGCCATCGCCACCGCGGTCTACAACACGCAGCCATTCATGCTGGTGGCGCTCGGCGCGCTTCTCATGTCGGAGCGGCTGACCGCGATGAAGGCGATCTGGCTGTGCATCGCCTTCGCCGGCGTGGTGCTGGTGGCGCAGGCCAAGTCCGGTGGCGGTGCCGGAGGCTCGTCCTACTTCGTCGGCGTGCTGATGGCGCTGGGCGCGGCCTTCTGCTACGCGGTGGCGGCCCTCGTGGCAAAGAAGCTCGACGGCATCGCGCCGCATCTCATCGCGCTGATCCAGGTCTGCGTGGGCATCGTGATGCTCGCGCCCTTCGCGAACCTGAAGACGCTGCCCACCGATGCGGCCACCTGGGGCGTGCATCTCGCGATGGGCGTGATCTATACGGGGCTGGTGTTCGTGCTGCTGTACGGCGCGCTGCAGAAGCTGTCGACGCCCGTGGCGGGCGCACTGTCGTTCATCTATCCACTGGTGGCCATCGGCGTCGACTACGTCGCCTTCGGCCAGCGGCTGGGCACGCTGCAGTTGGCGGGCGCGGCCGCCATCCTGATCTCGGCGGCGGGCATGACCTTCGGCTGGACCCTGCCGGGCCTGCCGAGGCAGCAATCGCCCGCCGCCGGAAAAAGCTGACGATGGCGCCCGCGGCTCAGGGCGCCGCCGCGGCGACGTCGTTGCGCCTGAAAAGCGCTGTCGCGGTCCGCTTCACCAGCAGGTAGAACAGCGGCACGAAGAAGATCCCCAGCGCAGTCGCGGTCAGCACTCCGCCGAACACGCCAGTGCCAATGGCCACCTGGCTCGCCGAACCCGCGCCGGTAGCCAGCGCCAGCGGCACCACGCCGGCCAGGAAGGCCAGCGAGGTCATCAGGATAGGTCGCAGCCGCAGACGCGCGCCTTCGGCCACCGCGTCGAGCAACGGCACGCCACGTCGCAGCGCGGCTTCAGCGAACTCGATGATCAGGATCGCGTTCTTCGCCGACAGCCCGATGGTCGCCAGCAGCCCGACCTGGAAGTAGATGTCGTTCGAGAGGCCGCGCAGCGACGCGGCGATCACCGCGCCGAGCACGCCCAGCGGAATCACCAGCATCACCGAGAACGGCACAGACCAGCTCTCGTACAGCGCGGCCAGGCACAGGAACACGACGAGGATCGACAGTGCGAACAGCAGCGGTGCCTGCCCGCCCGAGAGCCGCTCCTGGTACGAGAGGCCGCTCCATGCGTGGCCAGTGCCGCGCTGCTTCTTCGCGATGCTTTCCACCGCCGCCATCGCCGTGCCCGAGCTCGTGCCATGCGAGGCCGCGCCCTGGATCTGCACGGCCGGCAGGCCGTTATAGCGCTCCAGCTGCGGCGCGCCCTGCGACCAGCGCGTGGTGGCGAAGGCCGTGAACGGCGTCATCGCGCCGGTGGCGCCGCGCACGAACCACTGGCGGATGTCGTCCGGGTCGGAGCGGTAGGGCGCATCGGCCTGCACGTACACGCGCTTGACGCGGCCGCGGTCGATGAAGTCGTTGACGTAGCTGCCGCCCCAGGCGATGCCCAGCGTGGTGTTCACGTCGTCCAGCGACAGCCGCAGCGCCGAGGCCTTGAGCTGGTCGATGTCCACCTGCAGCTGCGGCGTTCCGGCCACGCCGTTGGCGCGCACGGACTGCAGGCGCGAATCCTTCTTCGCGTCGCGCACGAGCGACTCGCGTGCCTGCACCAGCCGCTCGGCGCCCATTCCCGAGGTGTCCTGCAGCCAGAACTCGAAGCCGTTGGATTCGCCCAGCCCCTCGATGGGCGGCGGCACCATGCCGTAGACCTCGGCGTCGCGCTGCTGCTTCGAAAGCACTGTGCCCGCGCGCTCGACGATGGCCTGCGCGCGCTTGTCCGCTTGCCTGCGTTCCGACCAGTCCTTGAGCGAGACGAAGGCCATGCCCATGTTCTGCCCCGAGCCGCCGTAGCTCCAGCCCGAGAGCGTGAAGATGGTGTCTGTCGTGTCCTTCTCGGTTTCCAGGAAGTGCTTCTCGACCATGCGGTTCACGGCATCGGTGCGGTTGCTCGTCGAGCCGGCCGGCAGCGTGAGCTGCACCATCACGCTGCCCTGGTCTTCCTCGGGCAGGAAGCCTCCGGGCAGGCTCAGGTACAGCGCGCCCATGCCGGCCACGATGGCCGCGTACACGGCCGTGAAGCGCAGCGGCTTGCGCAGGATGCGGCCCAGCAGGCCCACGTAGCGGCCCTGTGCCGCGTCGAAGCGACGGTTGAAGGCGCCGAGAAAGCCGCGCGTGCGCGGCGTGTCGCCGGCCTTCAGGAAGCGCGCGCACAGCGCCGGGATCAGCACGATGGCCACCACCACCGACAGCACCATCGACGCGATGATCGTCACCGAGAACTGCCGGTAGATCACGCCCACCGAGCCGCCGAAGAAGGCCATCGGCAGGAACACCGCCGACACCACCACCGCGATGCCGACCAGCGCGCCGGTGATTTCTTTCATCGACTTGATGGTGGCCGCCTTGGGGTCGAGTCCTTCCTCGTGCATCACGCGCTCGACGTTCTCCACCACCACGATGGCGTCGTCCACCAGCAGGCCGATGGCCAGCACCATGCCGAAGAGCGTGAGCACGTTGATCGAGTAGCCGAATGCCGCGAGCACGCCGAAGGTGCCCAGCAGCACCACCGGCACGGTGATGGCCGGAATGACCGTGGCGCGCCAGTTCTGCAGGAACAGGTACATCACGACCACCACCAGCGCGATGGCCTCCAGCAGCGTCTTGATGACCGACTTGATCGAGATCTTCACGAAGCGCGTGGTGTCTTCCGCGTAGGCCACGCGCAGGCCGGCCGGCAGCGAGGGCTCCATCTCGGCGATGCGCGCCTTCACCGCGCTGGCGGTGGTCAGCGCGTTCGAGCCCGGCGCCAGCATGATGGCCGCGCCCGCGGCGGGGTGGCCGTTCAGCCGCGTGGTCTCGGCGTACGACTCGCTGCCCATTTCCACGCGCGCCACGTCGCCCAGGCGCACCACGGCGCCGTCGGCCTGCGTCTTCAGCACGATGTCGCGGAACTGCGCCGGCGTCTGCAGCCGCGACAGCGCCGTCACCGTGGCATTGAGCTGCTGCTTCGCGGGCGAGGGCCGCGCGCCGATCTCGCCGACCGACACCTGCGTGTTCTGCGCGGCGATGGCGGCGGTCACGTCCGAGGGCATCAGCTGGTAGCTCGCGAGCCGGTGCGGGTCGAGCCAGATGCGCATCGCGTACGCTGCGCCGAAGGCCTGCACCGAGCCCACGCCGTCGACGCGGCTGATGGGGTCGCGCATGTTGCTGGCCATCCAGTCGGCCACGTCGGTGTCGGTGCGGCGGCCGGTCTCGTCGTAGAGCGCCACGATCAGCAGGAAGTTGTTCTGCGACTTCGCGACCGTCACGCCCTGTTGCTGCACCGCCTGCGGCAGGCGGCTGGTGGCCTGGCTGACCTTGTTCTGCACCTGCACCTGCGCCGTGTCGGGGTTGATGCCCTGGCGGAAGGTGACGCTGATCTCGGCCCAGCCGGCCGAGCTGCTGGTCGACTTGAAGTACAGCAGGCCGTCGATGCCCTTGAGCTGCTGCTCGATGACCTGCGTGACGCTGCTTTCCACCGCCTGCGCCGAGGCGCCTGGGTAGTTGGCGGAGACGACGACGGTGGGCGGCGCGATGTCCGGGTACTGCGACACCGGCAGCGTGCGGATGGCCACGCCGCCGGCCAGCATGATCAGGATGGCGATGACCCATGCGAAGACGGGCCGCTGTATGAAGAAATTGGCGATCACTGGAGTTGTCTCAATCTGCCGAGGAAGGTGCCGCCGCGGCCGACACCGGCACCGGCTTCACCTTGTCGCCGGGGTGGGCGCGCTGCAGGCTGTCGACCACGAGCCGGTCGCCTTCGCGCAGCCCGCCCGTCACGACCCACTGGTCGCCCGCCGCGCTGCGCACTTCGAGCGCGCGCAGCTCGACCTTGTCGCCCGCGCCGACCACCAGCGCGGTGGGTTCGCCCTTCTCGTTGCGCGACACGCCGCGCTGCGGCGCGAGCACCGCCTGCCGCTCCACGCCGGACTCCACCTGCGCGCGCACGTACATGCCGGGCAGCAGCAGCCCCTGTGGGTTGGGGAATTCGGCGCGCAGCGTGACCGAGCCGGTGGCGGCGTCGACGGCCACCTCGGTGAACTTCAGCGTGCCGGCGTGCGGGTAGGGCAGGCCGTCTTCCATGCGCAGGCTCACGCGCGTGCTGGCGGGCGCCATGTCGCCCGAGATGAAGCGGCGCTTGAGCCGCGTGAGCTCGAGGCTGGACTGCACGACGTCGACGTAGATCGGGTCGATGCGCTGGATGGTCGCGAGTGCCGTGGCCTGGCCCGGCGCCACCAGCGCGCCCTCGGTCACGCTGGAGCGGCCGATGCGGCCCGAGATGGGCGCCTCGATGCGCGTGAACTCGAGGTTGATGCGCGCGGCCTTCAGCGCCGCCTTCGCGGCCTTCACGCCGGCCTCGGCCTGTACGAGCGCGGCCTGGGCTTCCTCGTGCTCCTGCCTGCTCACCGCGTTGGCCTTCACCAGTTCGCCGAAGCGCTCCGACTTGCCGCGCAGGCTCGCGATGCCGGCCTGGGCCGTGGCGAGCGCGGCCTGCGCCTGCTCGTGCGCCGCCTCGAAGGGGCCGGGCTCGATC
This sequence comes from Variovorax gossypii, assembly GCF_003965815.1. Classification (GTDB taxonomy): domain Bacteria; phylum Pseudomonadota; class Gammaproteobacteria; order Burkholderiales; family Burkholderiaceae_C; genus Variovorax; species Variovorax gossypii. The sequence goes on from NZ_RXOE01000013.1 coordinate 30,840, forward strand.
TCGTACAGCACCTGGCCCGCGCGGACCATGCTGCCTTCCTCGAACAGGCGCTTGCGCACGATGCCGTTGACCTGCGGCCGGACCTCGGACACGCGGAAGGCGGCCGTGCGGCCTGAGAGTTCGGTGTGCACGGGCACGTCGCCCGCGTGCAGCGCCATCACGCCGACTTCGGGCGGTGCCGCTTCGGTGTCGGAGGTCTGCCTGGCGCCGCAAGCAGCGAGCACGAGCAGGGAAAGAGGGAACAGGAGCTTGAAAGTCATGGCTGTCCGGGAACGCGATGCGGCGCGAGCCGGAGTCGCCCGGGTCGCGCATGCTTGATGTTTTGCACTGTTATGGTGCATTGTGCCTGCCGTGCTGCGTTGCAACATGAAGGATTCCTGAGGCTTCCGAGGGATAAGGACCAACGAAAAAGCCCACGCAGGCAGGCGCCCGCCGCCACGTCGATCCGTGACGGCGGGCCCTGCCGCGTGGGCCGGTCGGCTGGCTGGCTCGGAGCTAGCTGGCGCTTTGCTGGCGCCGTCCCAGTGCGAACACCGAGTTCGGCGCATCGACGACGAAAGGCTTGCGCGTGGCCGGCTGGCCGGCCGGCGTACGCCGGGTCTCGGTCCGCACCGCGGCCTGTACGCCCTTTGCCTTCTGTTCGTCGACAAGGCTTTGCAGCGAGATCGACTTGAGGAACTCGACCGCCCGCAGGTTCACGGTGGCCCAGAGCTCGTCGATTTCGCAGCGGCCCGTTTCGCCCGGCGCGTCGGCATCGCGCCGGTGGGTGGTTTCGGCATCGTGTTCCTCGATCGAGAGGACGATGTCGGCCACGGAAATCTCGGCCGCCTTGCGGCTCAGAGAATACCCGCCGCCGGGGCCCCGGGTCGATTCGACCAGGCTGGCGCGTCGCAGCTTGCCGAACAGCAGTTCCAGGTACGACAGCGACACGCGCTGGCGCAGGCTGATCGAAGCCAGGGTGACGGGGCCCGAACGGCCGTGCAGGGCGATGTCGATCATCGCGGTGACCGCGAAGCGGCCTTTGGTGGTGAGACGCATGGGATGTTTTCCTTCCTTCGTGGGGAATTACTCGTCCCGGCCGCCGGCGATGCCCAGCAGGGCCAGCAGCGACTGGAAGACGTTGTAGATGCTGAGATACACACCCAGCGTGGCGGAGATGTAGTTGGTCTCCAGGCCGTCCTTCACGCGCTTGAGGTCGTGCAGGATGAAGGCCGAGAAGATGCCGATGGCCAGGACCGACAGCGTCATCATCAGCGCGCTCGACTTCAGGAAGAAGTTGGCGATGCCGGCCACCAGCAGCAGGATGGCGCCGATGAAGAGCCACTTGCCCATGCCCGACAGGTCGCGCTTGATGACCGACGACAGCGTCGCCATGCCGAAGAAGATCGCGCCGGTGCCGGCGAACGCCGTCATCACCAGGCTGGCGCCGTTGGCCAGGCCGAGCACGGTGCCGACCAGGCGAGACAGCATCAGGCCCATGAAGAAGGTGAAGGCCAGCAGCACCGGCACGCCGGCGGCGGTTTCCTTGGTCTTCTCGATGGCGTACATGAAGCCGAAGGCGCCACCGAGGAAGACCATCAGGCCGATGCCCGGCGACATGGCGCGCGAGAAGCCGGTGGAGACGCCGATCCAGGCGCCGAGAACGGTGGGCACCATCGACAGCGCGAGCAGCCAGTAGGTGTTGCGCAGGACGCGGTTGCGCTCCTGCGGCGAGGCGATCGGGAGATCGATGCTGTCGTGATAGGCGGTAGGGCTGTTGTTCATTTTGTGTTGGTTCCTTGAGCTGGACCTGCACCGGCCGCGTGGCGCTCGATGGCGCACGCGAAATGGCACAGGGCCGTGAATGAGATGCGGGGTAGCGGCTGCGAGACGGGCGCCGCAGGTGGCGGACGGCCCGGATCGCACATGGGGAGCCGTGGCGGCTCCCGGTCGCGAAGGCTTTAGGGGCCTAGGCGACGAAGGAAGCGGCGCGGGGTGGCCGCTTGGGTCGCGCCAGGAACGGCGAGACGATGGTGGTCAGGCCGAGTTTCGGCGGCTGTTCCGTGAAGCGCAGCAGCGCGGGCGCGCCGTTGCGGGCGTCGACCAGCTCGGCGTGTTCGGAGCCGGCTTCGTCGATGGAGAGGGTGTCGTCCGATGCCTTGTCGGCATCACCCGCCAACGCCGGGGCGTCGGAGGAGGCGGTGAAGGCGACGCTGACGACCAGCGTCTGGGTGGCCTGAGCGGCCTGCGGGTCAGCGTGCGAATGTGCGGAATGGCCGGCACCCATCATGTTGTGGGCAAGCACGGCGAAGCCGTAGCAGGACAACATGATTGCGAGGACGGTAGCGGCAAACCAGCGGGACATGTAGGGGTATTTTAGCCGTCGCGCATGACGAAGTTCGCTGCGGCGTTTTCAACCGACCTGATCGCACGGATGTTCCGTTCCTCAGGCCGGCGCGGTCGTGGTTTCGCTGCCTTCGGACTGCAGCCATTCGCGTGCGTGGGTGCGCAGGGCGTCTATCTGCAGCCATATCAGACCGAGTTCGGTATGGAAAGTTCGCGCCTGCGGGTCGCCGGCGCTCCCGCTTTCACCGCCGTCGGCAGTGGCCTGCGCCAGCGCGGCGCGCGCAGCCGACTCCGCCTCCGCACCGTCCGTTACATCCACCACGCCCTTTTCCAGCCCGGCTGCCAGCGCCTCGAGTGCCGCGATCGCCCCTTCGGCCGACGCATGCAGCACCGCCATCTGCGCCGAATCGGGCAGCGCCGCGCGGTGGGCACCCAGCGCCGACAGATAGCTCAGCAGCGTGTGCGAGCGGATCAGGAAGCGCAGCGCCACCCCCGCGCGCGGCCGCACGTAGCCCGGCTCGCGGAACATGTCAGACACGGCGGTCGACAGTGCAGCGTCCGCGTTGTGGTCGTTGCGCCGCGCCAGCCGGTAGTCGAGGTGGTCGCGGGCGCCGGTGCGGTACTGCACGACGATCTGCCGCAGGTAGCCTGCATGGCCGCGCATCGCGGCGGCGGCCAGCTCGTTGATGCGCCGCGCCTGCCAGTGCGGCAGCACGAGCAGCACGGCCAGCCCGGCGATGGCGCTGCCGATGGCGGTGTCGACCAGCCTCGGCACCAGCAGCACGCCGCTGTCGCCGACCTGGTTGAAGCACATCAGCACCAGCAGCGTCATCGACGCGGTGGCCAGCAGGTAGCGCGTAGTGCGGGTCGCGAAGAACAACACCCCGGCCACCACCGCGAGCACCGACTGCACCAGCGGCTGCGGAAAGAGCTGCAGCAGCGCCCAGCCTGCCACCACGCCGAGCGCGGTGCCGGCAATGCGCTGCCCCATGCGCGCGATGGTGTCGCCATAGCTCTGCTGGCAGACGAAGAGCGTGGTCAGCAGGATCCAGTAGCCCTGCGCCGGGTGAATGGCCTGCATCACGCCATAGCCCGCCACCAGCGCGATCGACAGCCGCAGCGCATGACGGAAGAGCGGCGAGCGCACGGTGAGCTGGCGCCGCACGCGCTCGACCGCGTCGCGCCACGAGCGCGGAGAGCGGTCGAACAGGCCCATCTCCGTACGGCCGGCGCGTGCCGAAGGCTGGCTGGCGCCCGCGAGCTGGCCGTCGAGCAGCGCGAGGTTGCGCGCCAGCGCTTCCACGGAAGCCAGCAGGGCGAGCCGCGCAGGGGTATCGGCCCGAGCGCGCTCGTGCTCGATGGCGCTGCGCAGGTCGGCCAGCGCCTGCACGGTTTCCGGGCCCACCTCGAAGGGTTCGCGCCGCGCGACCGACTCGGCCAGCCGCTGGCAGGCCAGCCCCTGCAGGCCCAGCACGCGTTGACAGCGGTAGAGCAGGTCGCTGTGGAAGAAGGCGTCGGCCAGCGCGTTGTAGTCGTCGTGCGAGGAGCTGGCGCGCTCGTGCACGTCCTGCGCGATCAGGTACAGCCCCCGGTAGCGCGAGATGCGCCCGGTCGGCGCCCGCGCGCCGATGCGGCGGAAGATGCTTTCCTTGGCCGCGTTGAGCTCGGTCACCACTTCCGCGTTGAGCTGCGCGAGCGCGAGCCGCTTGCGCTCGATGTCGATGCCGCGCAGCGGCTCGAAGAGCGACGCCTTGAAGCGCACGTAGTTGCCCAGCACCGTGAAGAGCGTCACCAGCCGCGCCTGCACCGGCTGCGCCGGAAAGGCCGCGCACCACAGCACCGAGAAAACGCCGTACCAGGCCGCGCCGGCCACAAGCAGCAGCGGCTCGCGTCCGCGATGCGCCACGCCATGCGAACCCATGTTCTCGATGCCGAGCGTGGCGTACATCGCGAGGATCAGCGTCGCATAGGCGATCGCCTTGTACCGCGCCTCCACCGCGCCGAGCATCGTGAGGCAGAAGGCCGAGAGCGCCAGGCCGGCGATGAACAGCAGCGGCATGCCGAAGGCCGCCTCCACCGCGAAGGCGATGGCAGCGAAGCAGCCCAGCGTGACCAGCTGCGCGCGCAGCCGGCCGCGCCAGCTGTCGTCGGTCTCGGCGAGCGCGCTGGCGATGGCGCCGAGGAACAGGGGAATCACCGCGTCGGGATGGCCGGTCCAGGCGCAAGCCGCCATGAGACTGCCGAGCGTGAGGAGGATGCGCACGGGCTGCGCGCGAGAAGCGAATGACCGCAGCTGCTGGCGCAGCGCGTCCGGAGACAGGGGAAGCATGATGGGCCGATCTTGCACGATGCATGCCACGGCCGCGTGGCACCGGCTCGAAGATTCGTCTCTTCTTTCTGTCTCTCTACCTGCTCATCTGCGCGGGCGGCGAAGGAAGCCGTGGCGCGCCGCGATCCAGCGGACTTCGTCTTCGCCGGCCGCATGGTCCGCGGACGAGCCCGCGAACAGCATCCCGTCCTCGACCAGCAGGAACCGGCGCGAGTGCGCATCGCCGTCGCCCTGCAGCACGCGCAGCGTGGCCTCGCCGAGTTCGATCCGCTCGCCCGGCGCGGGGACCACGGCGGAGGCATCGGCCCAGATGTCGCGCAGGGCTTCTTCCGCGTGGCCATGCGTCGACAGCAGCCATCGCACGCGCCCCGGCGCCGCCGCGACGAGCGCCTCGATGTGCGCGGGGCTCGCGGGCAACGCGTCGATCAACGCCCAGTCGCCGCCCGCCGTGCCCACGAAGTAGCTGTGCACCAGTGGGCCCGATGCATCGCCCGCCTCGCCCGTGACCCGCAGCACCCGGGCCGAGAGCCGCATCGCCAGCCCGGCCTCGTGCGCGTAGCGCCCGCCGCCCTGGCCGTCGGGGTCGACATGGCCGACTTCCTCGTATGCGGGTTCCTCCATGTTCACCGGCCGTCGTCCTTTGGGGCCGTCCGCCAGCCGGGGCATGACGCGCGGAATGTGCTTGAGGTCGCGCGCATGCGTCATGAGCCCGGCCACGCTGTCGAACTGCGCAAGGCCCTCGAGGATGCGCCGCGTCACGTTCATCAGCTTGAGTCCGCGCGCCGGCGCCACGGCCTCGGAGGGGCGCAGCCACATGTGCTCGACCGTCTCGCGGCCGTCCGGACGCACGCTCTGCACCTCGGGCATCGTCGCGAGAAAGAAGCGCGTGTCGAAGCGCCGCGGCATGCCCGGCGGCGTGAGCCAGTGCGAGAAGTACGCGAGCCGGTCGGTCGCGAGCTTCCAGCCATTCTGCCTGCACAGCGAGAGCAGGGCATCGGTGCCTTGCTCCGCCGCCTGGCGCATGGCCGCGAGTTGCGCCGGCGGCAGATCGTCCAATGCCACGATCTGGCCGGCGGCGTCGGTCGCGAACAGCACGCCGGCTTCCTCGAAGCATTCGCGGATCGCGGCCGCGTAGTAGTCGAGGCCGCCCTCGGACAGGCCCAGGCGTGCGCTTGCGGCACCGTCGTCGAGGCCGCTGCAGCTTTCGTGCAGGCCCCGGTCGTGCGCGTCGATCACCCCACCCGGAAACACGCTGGCGCCGCTGTTCTGGTCGTCGGCCTTCTCGGCCCGCCGCAGCATCAGCACCTCGAGGCCGTCGCTTCCGTCGCGCAGCACGATGAGGGTGGCCGCCATGCGCACGGGGCGCGGCGATGCGGGCAGGGACGAGGCATCCGGTGATCTGGCGGTCATGCCCGCATTGTCGCGCCGGCCGCTGCTGCCAAGGTGACAGCGCAAGGGCCCCGCTGTCGCGCGGAAGACCGTGCGAAACGCGGCGCGCGACTTACCGTCAAGGCACGCAAACACATCGACTCTTGCTGAAGGACGCACCATGCATTTCGAATTCACGCCCCGGGTGATCGCGCTGCGCGAGGAACTGCTCCGGTTCATGGACGAGTACGTCTACCCGAACGAGAAGCGCCACGAGGAGGAGCTGGCCGCCAACGCCCGCGCCGGCCGCCCCTACGCCGAGCTGCCGATGATGGCTGGCCTGAAGGCCAAGGCGCGCGAGCGCGGGCTGTGGAACCTGTTCCTGCCCGAGTCGGAGCACGGGCCCGGCCTGAGCAACGTCGAGTACGCGCCGCTGTGCGAGATCATGGGGCGGCGCTACTGGAGCTCCGAGATCTTCAACTGCTCCGCGCCCGACACCGGCAACATGGAAGTGCTGGCGCGCTACGGCACCAAGGCGCAGCAGGAGCGCTGGCTGAAGCCGCTGCTGGCCGGCGAGATCCGCTCCTCCTTCGCGATGACCGAGCCCGAGGTGGCATCGAGCGACGCCACCAACATCCGCTGCAGCATCCGCCGCGAGGGCGGCGAGTACGTCATCAACGGCCGCAAGTGGTACATCACCGGCGCGATGAACGAGCGCTGCGAGATCTTCGTGCTGATGGGCAAGACCGACCCCGACAACGCCGACCGCCACAAGCAGCAGTCGATGATCCTCGTGCCCAAGAACACGCCCGGCGTGACCATCGTGCGCGACATGGCGCTGCTGGGCGTGTACGACCCGCCCTTCGGCCATCCCGAGATCGTGTTCGAGAACGTGCGCGTGCCGGTCGAGAACATCCTGCTCGGCGAAGGCCGCGGCTTCGAGATCGCGCAGGGCCGCCTCGGGCCGGGCCGCATCCATCACTGCATGCGCGCCATCGGCATGGCCGAGGCCGCGCTGGAGATGATGTGCCAGCGCCTGGTGTCGCGCACCGCCTTCCACAAGCCGCTGTCGGAGCAGGGCGTGTGGCGCGAGCGCATTGCCGAGTCGCGCATGCTCATCGAGCAGTCGCGCTGGATGGTGCTCAACGCCGCCTACCGCATGGACACCGTGGGCAACAAGGTCGCCGCGAAGGAGATCGCGATGATCAAGGTGCTCACGCCCAACAACTGCGTGAAGGTGGTCGACTGGGCCATGCAGGCCTTCGGCGCGATGGGCCTGAGCCAGGACACGCTGCTCACGCACTTCTATGCCTATGAGCGCCACCTGCGGGTGGCGGACGGTCCCGACGAGGTGCACCGCAACGCGATCGCCAAGCAGGAGCTGGCGGCGTACCAGTAAGAAGGAAAGAAGGAAGAAGGCGACCGCCGCGCCGGTCAGTCGCGCACTTCCAGCGTCAACGACACCTCGGCCGCGCCTCCGCGTGGCAGCGACACGACGCCGACGGTCGTTCGGGCCGGCAGCGGTGCCTCGGGAAAGACCTGCCGCAGCAGGGCCGAGGCCGCGTCCATCACTTTCGCGTGCTCCGCGAAATCGCCGCCGGTCCGGAGATACCCGTTCAGCGTGACGACGCGGGCGATGCGCGAGAGGCTGCCCAGTTCCTCCCGCGCGGCGCGCAGCAGAGCGGCAACGGCGGCCACCGCCGCGCGCTGGCCGTGCGCCACGTCGTCCGGCCCCCGCAGCGGCCCGGCAATGACTTCGCCGTTCTCGCGCCCGACAACGCCGCTCGAATGCCACAGGTTGCCGGCCTTCGAGAAGGTGGCGTAGGTTCCGGAAGGACCGGCACGCGCCGCTTCCGGCGGGCAGAGCACTTCCAGGCGCAGATCCTCCGGTGGCTCCTCGCAGCATTCACCGCCGACCCGGCAGCCTTCCTGCGCCATCGCTTCCAACGGCAAGCCCACTTGGATGGCGGAAGGCGAGCCCATGGCTTCTCCCTGTCGCACCGTCACCGTGAGTGCGTCCCCGCCGACCAGGCCCAGGCGGCGCAAGCCCCATGCGAGTGCCGCCGCGGCGATGCCCGTGGCCGCATCTTCGGGATAGCCGGAGGATTTCGGAAACTGCCGTGCGCTGACCGCGCAGCCCTCGCCCTGCGACATCGCGTACGGATACAGGCCGGTCGAGCCCAGCCGCTCGCACAGCGACTCGACACGCGCGAAGTCCACGCGCAGGCCGTGCAGCTGCTGCGCATCCGCCAGTCGCACCAGCGTCTTCACGCGGCTGGTCGCGGCGTTGAGCACGGGCCCCACGATGCGCGCCGCATCGATGCCCAGGCACTGTGCGATTTCGTCGACCAGGGCCTGCTGCGTCACTTCCTCGACCACCGCGCGCGGCTGGCTGATCCGTACCGTGCCGTCGACGCGCTGGCCCGTCACGGTGCCGCTCAGCGTCTGGATGGCGATCGGCGAGCCGTCCCATTCGCCGCGCCGGTGCAGCAGCCAGAGCGCACCGACGGTGGCGTGGCCGCACATCTCCATTTCGTGGTTGGGCACGAAGTAGCGCATGCGCAGGGCATGCGCGGGCGTTTCGGGCTTGAGCACGAAGACCGATTCATGCCCGCTGCGCCGCGTGTATTCCTGCATCTGCGCGGTCGAGAGCGCGTCGGCATCGAGCCAGACCGGCGCGGGATTGCCGCCGGTCCCGGGGTCGGCCCCCACGAAGACGCGGATGTTGTGGGCGTGCGGAAGGTGGGTCGTCGTCATCTTCATTCGGCCTTTGCATTCACCGAGCGCGCGATGCCGCCCCAGAGCTGGATGTCGCTGCGTATCTGTGCCTGGAACGCATCGGGCGGCACGGTCCACGGCGTCACGCCCTTGGACTGCATGTCAGCGCGAAGGGCTGCATCGCGCATGGCCGCGTCGAGCGCCGCGCGCAGTCGCTGCACCACCGGCTGCGGTGTGGCCGCCGGCGCCATCAGGCCATACCAGAGCTGCGGCCTGAAGCCCTTGATGCCGACCTGCTCGAAGGTAGGCAGGCCTTCGAAGCCGGCCGAGGGCTCGCTGATCGCCAGCGCCCGCATGCGGCCGCCGCGCACCTGCGCGAGCAGCGAGGGCGGGTTGTCGAACAGCGTCTGGATCTGGCCCGCCATCAGGTCGGCCTGCGCGGGGGCCGCGCCGCGGTAGGGCACATGGGTCATCTCGATGCCGGTGCGCTGCTTGAAGAGCTCGCCCGCCAGATGGCTCAGGCTGCCGTTGCCGATGCTGCCGTAGTTGAGGGCCTGCGGATGGGCCTTGGCGTAGTCGACCAAGCCCTTCACGTCGCGCGCCGCCAGCGAGGGCGTCACCACCAGCACGAAGGGCGTGGTGCCGATGGTGCCTATGGGCACGAGGTCCTTGACCGGGTCGTAGGGCAGCTTGGGGTACACCGCGTCGGCGGAGGCGATGGTCGAGGTGGTGGCGGCCACCAGCGTGTAGCCGTCGGGGTTCGCCTTCGCGCCGAAGCCGGTGCCCACGGTGCCGCCGGCGCCGGAGCGGTTGTCGATGATCACCGACACGCCGAGGGCGGTCTGCAGCCGCTGCTGCACCGAGCGGAAGATCACGTCCGTGCCGCCGCCGGCGGGGAAGGGTACGATGATCGTCACCGGCTTGGCCGGATAGGCCGTTTCCGGGGCCGACCACGAGGCGGCGGGGCCGTACAGGATGCCGGCGGCTGCCAGCCCGATGAGCGCGCGGCGGCGCAGTGCTTGGGGTTTCATGTTTCTTGCTTGCGGGAGTGGTGTTCCCGATTCTGTTGAGCGTGCGCGAACGCGCGCGGCCGATTGCGACATGCACGAGTTCAATTGCGACAAGGAGTGGCCATGCACCTGACGAACACCCGCATACCGGCGCCGCGCCAGTCGCTGTTCGTCGAGCGCCTGTCGCACCACGCCACCATGGTCGCGAACGCGCGCGAGCGCTATGCCACCGACACCCACGTGCACGACTGCGACATGCTCTTCGTGCCGCTGGCGGGACGCTTCAGCGTCAGCGATGCGCAGGGCGGCGCGCAGACCCTGGGCCCGGGGCACTTCCTCTGGTTCGCCGCCGGCAGCGCGCATTCGACCACCACGCTCACGGCGGGGCAGACGCACGTCGCGGTCTATGTGGACCCCGGGCTGTGGGCGACCGCGCTGCAGGCGCAGGGCGTTTCGGCTCCATTGCAGGGCATGCGCGCGGGCAGCACGGCGCTGCGTGCGCTGTCGCAGCGGATGTTCGAGTCGGCGAAGGCCGGCACCGCGGAGAACTACGCGCTGTGCGGTGCGCTCGTCATGGAGGCGGCGCGGCTTGGCGGCAATCCGCTGTCGGACGGTGATCCCACCTCGGCACTGCTGGTGGCCGAACTGCTCGCGGAGGCCATCGAAGCCGATCTTTCACAGCCGCTGTCGCTGGAGGCCTTCGCGCAGCAGCACCGTCTTTCGCGCCGGCAGGTGGAGCGCGTCTTCCGCGCGAAGCACGGCGTGTCGCCGCTGGCCTACCTGCAGCGCAGGCGGCTGGAGCGCGCGGAGTATCTGCTCAGGAACACGTGCGATTCGGTGCTTTCCATCGCGCTGCAGGTGGGCTGGGAGTCGGGCTCGTACCTGTCCCGGATGCTGGAGAAGACCTGGGCGAAGACCGCCACGCAGATCCGCGCCTCGGGTCTCGACGGCAGCGGCGACTAGGGCCTGTTCACACTATTTCCAGGGTTGCGTTGGCGCTCCTGGCGTGTGCGCATGCACACGCGTCGTCGCGCGCCTTGATTGGCCCGCCCTGGCTGCCCTTCGCGACCCCGGAAATAGTGTGAACAGGCCCTAGCCCACCGGCGCCTCCCACGCGAAGCCCACGCCATACACGGACCGTATCCAGTCGTGCTCCGGCGTCACGGCGCCGAGCTTGCGGCGCAGGTTCTTCACGTGGCTGTCGATGGCGCGCTCCGTCACGTCGACCGTGTCGTCGTAGGCCAACTCGAGCAGTCGGGCGCGCGAGAAGATGCGGCCCGGGTGCCGCGAGAGCACCTGCAGCAGCCCGAACTCGCGCCGCGTGAGGTTCAGCGGCGTGCCTTCGAGCGATGCGCGCCAGTGCACGTCGTCCAGCACCAGCCCCGGCGCGTCGTTCTGCGAGCCCGAGCCCTGCGCCAGGCCCGGCGCGGTGCGGCGCAGCACCGCGCGAACGCGGGCCACCAGCTCGCGCGGGGAGAAGGGCTTGCACACGTAGTCGTCGGCGCCGAGTTCCAGGCCCAGCAGCCGGTCGACCTCCTCGATGCGCGCGGTCAGCATGATGATCGGGTGCGTCGTGTGCTCGCGCGCGCGGCGCAGCACCTCGATGCCGTCGAGCCGCGGCAGCATGATGTCCAGCAGCGTGAGGTCGGGCGGCGTCGCGACGATGCTTTCGAGCGCGCTCTGCCCGTCGATGAAGTGCTCGGTTTCGTAGCCTGCGTGGCGCAGGTAGTCCTGCACCACCGAGGCGATGTCGGTTTCGTCTTCGACGATGACGATGCGTGTCATGACGTTGCTGCCAGTGGAAGGGTGAGGGTCAGGCGCAGGCCGCCCAGGGGCGAGGCCGACGCGTCGATGGTGCCGCCGTGCGCCTCGATGGTCGCGCGGCAGATGGAAAGGCCCAGCCCCGAGCCGCCGAGTTCGCGGCTGCGCGAGGTCTCGCCGCGGAACAGCCGGTCGAAGAGGCGAGGCAGCTCGGCCTCGGGCACGCCCGGCGCGCTGTCGTCGAACACCAGCGTGATGCGGTTGCCGGTCCACGCGCCATCGACCAGGACATCGATGTGCAGCTCGCCGCCCTGGTCGGTGTAGGCCAGCGTGTTCTCCAGCAGGTTCATGAAGACCTGGTGCAGCCGGTGCGCGTCGCCCTCGACGGCGGGTTGCGCCGATGCCCCGATGCGGTCGACGGCGCGGCGATCCACCGTGATGCCGCGCGCGGCGAAGCGGTCGCGGGTGTGGTCGAGCGCCTCCTTCAGCAGCGACAGCGGAAACACCGTGGCCGTGAGCAGGTCGTTCTGCGGCTCGCGCATGCTGCTTCGCAGGTTGTCGACCAGCTGGCCCAGGCGGATCACCTGCCGGTGCAGCCGCAGGGCGGTGCGTTCGTCGAAGGTGCGCACGCCGTCCTGCAGCGCCTCGATTTCCGCGCGCATGGCGGCCAGCGGCGTGCGCAGCTCGTGGGCCGCGTCGGCCAGCCAGGCGCGGCGCGAGGCTTCCATGGTGTCGAGCCGTTGCGCCATGTCGTTGAAGGTGCGGCCCAGCAGCGCCAGCTCGTCCGAGCCCTGCACCGCGACGCGGGTGGAAAGCCGGCCGCGCGCCACGTCCTGCGCGGCCTGGGTGAGCTCGTCGATGGGCCTGAACCAGCGGCGCGCCAGCAGCCACGAGAGCACCAGCGCGAAGCCGAGGCCGCACAGGCCGGTGAGCACGATCACGCCGGACTGCCGCGCGACGAAGGCTCGGTCGGCTTCGCTCTCCAGGCCCTGCAGCGGCGTGAGCGCCAGGTAGCCGATGACGGTGCGGTCGCGGCGGATCGGCGTGCGCGCGGCGTTCGCGAGGTCGACCTCGGCGCCCACCACGCGCGAGCCGTGCGCGTCGAGCAGGGCCAGCCGCTGGAAGATGGAGTCCGGCATGTCGCGCGGATCGCGGAAGAACCACGGCGGCGGCACGGTCGGCAGCCGGCGCGGCGTCAGCTCGAGCTGGGGCGACGACAGCCCCGAATCCGAAGGCGGCGGGGGCGGCGGCCTGCCGCCGTCGGCGCCTTCGCCACCACCGCCTCCATCAGGGGGAGGATTCCCGCGCATGGTGCGGTACTCGTACCAGGGCGGCAGCCGCCGTTCGTCGCCATTGCCGTTGCCGGCGGTGTCGAGCGCGGCGGCCATCCGGCCCATCTGCAGGCGGCGCCAGGCGTCGTCGTTGTTGTGCAGGCCCTTCCAGTCGCCGTTGGTGGCGTAGTACTTCTGCAGCTGCTGCGCGAGCCAGTCCATGCGCCGGATCTCGATCTCGGCCACGTAGGAGCCCAGGCCGCGTTGCAGCGCGATGATCGACAGGCCCGCGAAACTGATCAGCAGCACGATCAACAGCGCGGCCAGCGCCAGGAAGATCTTTCTGGAAAGGGTCAGGTGAGGCATGGGCTCGGGGGAGGCATTGCCGCATTCTGCGGCATGCATGGCGGACGGGCGAGGGGAGGCAGGGTGGGTCGACAGCCGATCATCGCGGCCGAATGTGGAGGAATCTGGGAGAAATGTTCTCCATCATTTCTCCCCGATCGGCCTGCACGATGCAGCCCATGACTCCGCACATGGACCTGCCGCTGTCGCTGCTGCTGGCGATCACGGTGTTTTTCTGGCTGCTCGCCCAGGCCTGGACACTGATCGTCTTCTGGGCGGAGAGCCGGGCCACGCGGCCCTCCCCGCCCGATGCGGCGGAAGAAGAAAAACGCACTCCATGACGACTCTTCCCGATTCCCAGGCGCCCATCGGGCGCCGCGGCCTGCTGGCCGCCCTCGGCGCGGCCGGCCTCTCGGCCGCCGCGAGCCCGGCACCCGCCGCCGCGCGGCAACTGCCGCTTACCGCGCAGACCACCGAAGGGCCCTACTACCTCGACCTTGCCCTGGAGCGTTCGGACATCACCGAAGGACTCGACGGCGTGCCGCTCGAGGTGCGCTTCACCGTGTGCGACGCGGCCGGCCGTCCGCTGCCGAAGCTGCGCGTGGACCTCTGGCACTGCGACGCGCAGGGCCGCTACTCGGGCTTCGGCGAGCAGGGCGACGACCGCGCGCTCTCCTTCGAGGGCAAGACCTTCCTGCGCGGCAGCCAGCGCACCGACCGCGAGGGCGCGGTCTTCTTCCGCAGCGTGTACCCGGGCTGGTACGCGGGGCGCACCACGCACATCCATTTCAAGGTGATCAACGGCGCCCGTGCGGTGCTCACCTCCCAGTTCTTCCTGCCCGATGCGCTCAGCGAGTTCCTCTACACGCAGGTCTCGCCCTATCAGCGCTCGCGGCTGCGCGACACGCTGAACAGCGCCGACGGCATCGCGCTGAAGGCCGGTGCCACGGTGCTCGGCTCGGTGCGCGAGGAGCGCCAGCGCTATGTCGCCACGCTCGCGCTGGTGGTCGACCCGGCGGCGAGCCCGGCGATCGACCGGCCGCCGCGTCCCGGCGGTCCGCCGCACGCGGGGATGCCTCCCGGAGGCATGCCGCCCGACGGCCTGCGCATGCCGCGTCCGCGCTCGCCGGAGGGCGCGGCGCGCATACGCGCGATCGTGCCGCCGCGCGCCGAAGGCTGAGTGCCTGGCCCCTTTCAGGCCGGCCGCTCCGCGAAGCTGAAGCCCACGCCGTAGACCGAGCGGATCCACTCGTGCGAAGGCACGGCGGCCGCCAGCTTCTTGCGCAGGTTCTTGATGTGGCCGTCCACGGCGCGCTCGTTGACGTCGAAGGCTTCCGGAAACGCCGCCTCGAGCAGCTTGGAGCGCGTGAACACCCGGCCCGGGTCGCGCGACAGCGCCCGCAGCAGCAGCAGTTCGCGGCGCGTCAGCGTCAGCGCCTGCCCTTCCAGGCAGGCATTGCCGCGCGGATCGTCGAAGCGCACCGCCGTCGAGGGCCTAGCGACGCTGTCGCGCCACTGCGAATGCCGGCGCAGCACCGTCTGGATGCGCGCCACCACCTCGCGCGGCGAGAAGGGCTTGCAGACATAGTCGTCGGCACCCATGTCCAGCGCCAGCAGGCGGTCGGCCTCGTGGCTGCGCCCCGTCAGCATGATGATCGGGTGGTTGCAGTGCGATCGCACCTTCTCCAGCACCCGGATGCCGTCGATGCGCGGCGGCACCACGTCCAGCAGGGTGAGCGCCGGGGGCTCGCCCAGGATGCGCTCCAGCGCGGCCTCGCCGTCGCCGATGCGTTCGATCTCATGGCCCGCGCCGAGCAGGTGGCCCAGCAGCAGCGAGGCGCTGTCGTGGCGTTCGTCCTCCACCAGCAGGATTCGACCCATGGCCAGGACTCCTTGCGCTCAGAACGAGGTTCCGATCTGGAACTGGAAGCGCTGCGTGCGGTCGGCCGCGATGTTGTTGGCCGTGTCTTCCTTCTGGTAGATCAGCGGCACCGCATAGGCCAGCCGCAGCGGCCCCAGCGGCGAGATCCAGCTGATGCCGATGCCGGTGGAGGCACGGATGCGGTTCTGCGCCTTCCATTGAGCATCCGTCATGCCGGCCGTGCGATCGGCGAACACGTTGCCCGCGTCGAAGAAGGTGTACAGGCGCAGCGTCTTGTCGTTGCCCGCGCCCGGGAAGGGCGTGCTGAACTCCATGTTGAAGATCGCCTTGCGCGTGCCGCCGAGCGCGCCTTCGGTGACCGAGTCCTTCGGGCCCAGCGAGTTCTGCTCGAAGCCGCGGATCGAGCCCAGGCCGCCGGCGTAGAAGTTCTTGAAGATCGGATAGGTGCTGTCGCCCAGCGCGCGCGCATAGCCGAGCTGGCCGTTGATGGCCAGCGTGTACTGCTTCGACAGCGGGAAGTACTGCTGGTACTGGTAGTTGGTCTTCAGGTAGCGCAGCTCGCTGCCCACGCCCATCTCGAGGTTGGCGCTCTGCAGGCGGCCGCGCGTGGGCACCAGCGCGCTGTCGCGGTCGTCGCGCGACCAGCCCAGCGTGGCGGGGATGGCGATCATGCTCGACTTGGCGCAGCTCACGCTCGGGGCGGTGCCCGTGCACTTGAAGTAGTCGAGGTACGCCTGCGGCGTGGCGGTGTACACGTACGAGCCGTCGACCAGCGTGTAGGTGCCGTTGGTGCCGGGCGTGAACGACCAGCGCTCCAGCCCGATGCCCAGGAACACCGTGTCCTGCTCGCCCACCGGGAAGCCGAAGCGCACCGAGCCGCCGTCGCTCGCGAGCTTGTAGTTGCCGTCGGCCTCGTAGTAGGGGCGCGTGGTGGTGTGGAACACGTTCAGCGTGCGCGAGATGCCGTCCTTGGTGAAGTACGGGTCGGTCGCCGTGAGCGAGATGGTGCGGTTGTACGAACTGGTGTTCACGCTCAGGCCCAGGTAGTTGCCGCTGCCGAACACGTTCTCCTGCGTGATGCCGAAGGTCAGAGAGACCTTGTCGGTGGAGGAGTAGCCCGCGCCCAGCTGCAGCGAGCCGGTGGGCTTCTCGGTCACGTTCACGGCCAGGTCGACCTGGTCGGGCGAGCCGGGCACGTCGACGGTATCGACGTTCACGTCGGTGAAGAAGCCCAGGCGGTCGACGCGGTCGCGCGAGGCGCGGATCTTGTTGCCGTCGTACCAGGCGCCCTCGTACTGGCGGAACTCGCGGCGGATCACTTCGTCGCGCGTCCTGGAGTTGCCGCCGATGTTGATGCGCCGCACGTAGGCGCGGCGCGAAGCCTCGGCCTTCAGCACCAGCGTCACGCGGTTGTTCGCGCGGTCGATCTCGGGGTCGGCCTTCACGCGCGCGAAGGCGTAGCCGAAGGTGCCGAAGTAGTCGGTGAAGGCCTTGGTGGTGGCGGCCACGTCCTCGCCGTTGTAGGGCCGACCGGGGCGGATGGTCACCAGCGTCTTGAACTCGTCCTCGTGGCCCATGTAGTCGCCCGCGAGCTTCACGCCGGCCACCACGAACTTCTCGCCTTCCGTGATGTTGATCGTGAGGGTCAGGGTCTGGCGGTCGGGCGAGATGGCGACCTGCGTCGAGTCGATGCGGAACTCCAGGTAGCCGCGCGTGATGTAGTAGGAGCGCAGCGTCTCCAGGTCGCCGTTGAACTTGGTGCGCGAGTACTGGTTGGACTTGGTGTACCAGTCGAGCCAGCCGCCCGTGTCCTGGTCGAACAGGTCGAGCAGCGTGCTCTCGCTGAAGGCCTTGTTGCCGACCACGTGCACTTCCTTGATGCGCGCGGGCTCGCCCTCGGTCACCGTGAAGGTCAGGTTCACGCGGTTCTTCTCCAGCGGCGTGACGGTGGTGATGACCTGCGCGTTGTAGAGGCTGCGGCTGATGTACTGCCGCTTGAGCTCCTGCTCGGCACGGTCGGCCAGCGCCTTGTCGTAGGCCTGCCCGTCGGCCAGCCCGATCTCGCGCAGCGCCTTCTGCAGCGCGGCCTTGTCAAATTCCTTGGTTCCCACGAAGTCGACGTCGGCGATGGTGGGGCGCTCTTCCACCACCACCACCAGCACGTTGCCGTTCACGTCGATGCGCACGTCCTTGAAGAGGCCGAGCTTGAACAGCTCGCGGATGGCGGCGCTGCCGCGTTCGTCGCTGTAGGTGTCGCCGGCTCGCAGGCCCATGGTGGCGAAGACGGTGCCGGCTTCGACGCGCTGAAGGCCTTCGAGCCGGATGTCCCTGATGGTGAACGGATCGAATGCCCAGGCGGGAGAAGCGGCGATGGAGGCAAGCAGCACGGCTGCAGCTGCGAGTGACTTGGGAAACTGCATCGCCGCATGGTTCCCGCCAATGTCGGAGAAATTTGGGACTTTTCCCCGCCCGCCCCGGAGTGCTCGGGGTCTTTACCTCGGCTTTGCCTTACTGCAACCCCATTGCGTTCGGCGCGGACCATGCCGGCATTGCGACGGCTTCCGGCACCTGGCCGCTTCTTTCGCGGCAGTTGCGCAGATGGTCGTCGATCGTCAGGTCGCCCTGTATCTCGAGCAGGCGCTCCACGGTGCGGTCGACGGCCCTGTCGTCCAGCAGCGGGTAGTTGCGCGCGAGGCGGCCGTTGTTGCGCACCAGGCGCGCGATGTAGGGCAGGTCCTGCTGCGTGATCACGGCTGCAGGCATCACGCCCTCGAGCTCGATGCCCTCGCAGGGCAGAAGCACGAAGTACTGCAGCCGCAGCTCGTCGGAAAGCAGGGCGCGCAGCTGCGAGGTCTTGCGTCCGCCCTGCCATGCGGGGTCTTTCACCTCGCGCGCGCTCTTGCCCCCGTGCAGCCGCAGGAACCAGCGCGGCGGGGACTGGTCCGACTTCTTGCGGTAGACGAAGGCGTTGCGCCAGGCCTTGATCTCGAAGAGGTAGACGCCGGTCTCGCACACCAGCACCGCGTCGATGCGCGCGGTGGGCACCGTGTGGCCCTCGGGCATCGGGATGATGAGGTTGCGAAGAATGCGCAGGTACGAAAAGGTGGGGCTGAACGCGTTGGCGAGCTGCTGCACACCCAGCGAGGTGGCGGTAGTGCTTGGCGGCAAGGCGATGGTCATGGAGAGCTCCTTCGATCGCAGGAGCATCGCGCCGCTTTTGGGAGACTTCTTGAACGAGGTGTTTCCTTCGGTCGATGGCGATGGTTTGCGTGCAAACAACAGTTCTCGCAAAGCAATGGCCAACCACAAGATTCCTCCGAATTTGAACGGGACCATGCGTGTCGGCTGCTCGATGGAGAGCCGCTGC
>NZ_RXOE01000014.1 GCF_003965815.1 Variovorax gossypii
GGAGCCTGAACGAGGTTCCGGTGGGGGTGGCGGGAGAGCTGTACCTGGGCGGGGTCAACCTCGCTCGGGGTTACCTGAAGCGAGCCGCATTGACGGCCGAACGCTTCATCGCAGCGGCCAACGGAAGCAGGCTGTACCGCACGGGAGACCTTGTGCGGTGGAACAACGATGGCCAGCTGGAATACCTGGGGCGGATCGATCACCAGGTGAAGGTGCGGGGGTTCCGCATCGAGCTGGGGGAGATCGAGGCTGGGCTGCAGGGGCAGCCGGAGGTCAGAGAAGCAGTCGTGGTGGCGAACGAGGGCCCGGCAGGCACGAGGCTGGTGGCCTACGTCTCGGGCAACGCGGGCCAGGTGATCGACACGGCAGCCCTGAAGCAGAAGCTGGGCGAAGCGCTGCCGGACTACATGGTTCCGAGCGCGATCGTGGAGTTGGAGGCACTGCCGCTGAACGCGAACGGGAAGGTGGATCGCAAGGCGCTCCCCGTCCCCGCCATCACCAGCGACAAACCCTACGAGGCCCCGCAAGGCCCCATCGCCGAAACCATCGCCGCCATCTGGGCTGAAGTGCTGCAGATGGAGAAGGTCGGCATTCACGACAACTTCTTCGACCTCGGCGGGCACTCGCTGCTGCTGGTCCGCGTGCACCGCCTGCTCGAAGACAGGCTGCGCACTTCCGTCGCCCTGGTCCAGCTTTTCAAGTACCCCACGGTCGGTTCGCTGGCCCAGTGGATGGAGCGCGGCGCCGCCGCACCCACGGCGTCGTCGCCCACGGCCGGCGACGACCGTGCGCTGCGCCAGCGCGCCGCTTTGCTTCAACGTCGCAAATCCGCGGAAAGAGTCAACTGATGAACACCCTCAACGAACAGGCCGGGCAGCCCGATGCGGCCGCCACCACCGGCATCGAGATCGCCATCGTCGGCATGGCGGGGCGCTTTCCGGGCGCCGACGATGTCGACGTGTTCTGGCGCAACATCCGCGACGGCGTGGAGTCCGTCGCTGGCTTCACCGACGAGCAGCTGCGCGCCCGAGGCATCTCGCAGGAGCTGCTCGAGGATCCG
Organism: Variovorax gossypii; assembly: GCF_003965815.1. Lineage (GTDB taxonomy): Bacteria > Pseudomonadota > Gammaproteobacteria > Burkholderiales > Burkholderiaceae_C > Variovorax > Variovorax gossypii. The sequence goes on from NZ_RXOE01000014.1 coordinate 1,061, forward strand.
GCCTATGTGAAGGCGGGCGTCCAGTTCAAGGGCTTCGATCAATTCGATGCCGGCTTCTTCGGTTACTCGCCGCGCGAGGCCGAGTACCTCGATCCGCAGCAGCGCATCTTCCTGGAGTGCGCGTGGGCCGCGCTGGAGCACGCCGGCTGCGACGCGCACAGCTGGCCGGGCAAGATCGGCGTCTACGCGGGCGAAGGCCCCAACCTGTACCTCATGCGGCACCTGCTGCCAGCGTTCGGCCTGGGCGACGGACGCGGCATTGCCGACCTGCTGGGCCTCATGAGCGGCAACTCCGGCGGATCGCTGTGCACCCGCGTGGCCTACAAGCTCAACCTGCGTGGCCCGGCCGTCACGGTGCAGACCGCCTGCTCGACCTCGCTGGCCGCGGTGCACACAGCCTGCCAGTCGCTGCTGGGCTACGACTGCGACATGGCACTTGCCGGCGGCGTGTGGCTCAACCTGCTGCAGGACAACGGATACCTCTACCAGGCCGGAGCCATTCTGTCGCCCGATGGCCATTGCCGCGCCTTCGACGAGAAGGCCGCGGGCACGGTGATCGGCAGCGGTGCGGGCATCGTGGTGCTCAAGCGACTGGACGACGCGCTGCGCGACGGCGACACCATCCACGCCGTCATCAAGGGCTCCGCCGCCAACAACGACGGTGCCGACAAGGTCGGCTTCACCGCGCCCAGCGTCAACGGGCAGGCCGAGGCCATCCGCGCGGCCCAGCTGATCGCCGGTGTGCCCGCCGAATCCGTGGGCTACATCGAGGCGCACGGCACCGGCACAGTGCTCGGCGATCCCATCGAGCTGGCCGCACTGACGCAAGCCTTCCAGGCCGATTCGGGACGCACCGGCTACTGCGCCATCGGCTCCGTCAAGACCAACGTGGGCCACCTCGACGCGGCGGCCGGCGTCACCGGCCTCATCAAGACGGTGATGGCGCTGAAGCACAAGACGCTGCCGGCGAGCCTGCATTTCGAGCGGCCCAATCCGCAGATCGACTTCGCGGCGAGCCCGTTCTACGTCAATGCAGCGACCAAGGCATGGCCCGCGGGCGCCACGCCGCGTCGGGCGGGGGTCAGCTCGTTCGGCATCGGCGGTACCAATGTGCATGTGGTGCTCGAAGAGGCGCCGGCCGTGAAATCGGCCGAAACATCGTCCAGCTGGCAGGTGCTGCCGCTGTCTGCCCAGAATACCGCCGCGCTGCAGCAGGCCGGCCGGCAACTGGGCCGCCACCTCGAAGCGTCGAGCGACCAGTCGCTTGCCGACATCGCGCACACGCTGCAGAGCGGCCGTCGCGCGCAGCCGCTGCGCGCGACCATCGTCGCCAACGGCAATGCCATGGGCGCGCAGACGCTGCTGTCGCCCGAGGGCGGTTTCGAGCAGGTGATGCGCGCGCCGGCCACCGCACCCGAGGTCGCCTTCCTGTTCCCCGGCGGGGGCACGCAGCACGCCAACATGGGCGCCGCGCTGTACCGCGACGACCCGGTGTTCCGCGGCGAGGTCGATCGCTGCTGCGCGCTGCTGAACGACGCGATGGGCATGGACCTGCGCCAGCTGTTGTACCCGGCGGCCGGTGCCGAAGCCGCAGCCGACCACAAGCTGTCGTGCATCGAATACACGCAGCCGGTGCTGTTCATCGTCGAGTACGCGATGGCCCGCGCCTGGATGGCACGCGGCGTACAGCCCGCCGTGATGCTGGGCCACAGCCTCGGCGAATACGTGGCGGCCTGCCTGGCCGGCGTGTTCAGCCTGGAAGACGCGCTGCGCATCGTCACCGCGCGCGGCCGCCTGATGCAGTCGATGCCCGCCGGCGCGATGACGGCCATCGCGCTGACCGAGGCCGAGCTCGCACCTTTCCTCCAGGCCGGCTGCGACATCGCGGCGATCAACGGCGAGCAGCTGTGCGTGCTCGCGGGGCCGTTGCAGGCCATCGAGGCGGCCGAGAAGCAGCTGTCCGCCCGCGGCCTGCTGCCGCGCCGCCTGCATGTCGCCATTGCGTCGCACTCGGCCATGACCGAGTCCATCGTGGCGGAGCTGCAGCAGGTGGTCGCCTCGGTGCCGCGCCATGCACCGCGCATCCCGTTCATCTCCAACGTCACCGGCAAGCCCATCACGCCCGAGCAGGCGGTGGATCCGGCCTACTGGGCGAGCCATCTGCGCAGCACCGTGCGCTTCGCCGACGGGTTGGCCGTGCTGCTCGGCGTGGCCGGGCGTGTCGTGCTCGAAGTGGGCCCGGGCGAAACGCTGGCCGGGCTCGCGCGGCAGCATCCGCTGGCCGCGTCGGCTGCAGGCATCTGGGCTAGCCAGGCACATCCGCAGCAGCAGGCCCGCAACGAGCGGCAACTGGCCAGCGTCACCGGCGCGCTCTGGTGCGCCGGCGTGGAGATCGACTGGGCCGCCTGCCGCGCAGGCCAGCCACGTCGGCAAGTGCCGCTGCCGACCTATCCGTTCCAGCGCCAGTCGTACTGGGTCGAGGCGGGCAGTTTCGAGGGCGGCGCCAAGGCCGGCGCGACAGGCGCTGCGACCGACGTTTTCTACGTGCCCACCTGGAAGCGCACCGAACCGCTGCTGCCCGTGCAGACCCCTGCGCCGGCTGGCACGTGCACGCTGGTGTTCGGCGAGACACGCAGCCTCACGGACAGCCTGATCCGTCACCTGCACCAGGATGCCGATACGCACCCCGTGGTCTGGGTGGAGCAGGGGCCTGCCTTCGTGGAGATCAGCCCGCGCCACTACGCGGTGCGTCCGGGCGAGCGGTCCGACCACGAGCAGGTGCTGCGCAAGGTGCAGGCCGAGCTGGGGCCGGTCTCGAAGATTCATCACTTGTGGAGCGTTGACGACGAACTCGCGGCGCCTTCGCAGTCGGACCAGATGCTGGAGCGCGGTTTCTTCAGCCTGCTGGCCCTCGCGCAGGCGCTGGACGCCGTATCGGCCGGCAGCGAACGCAAGCTGGCGATCCAGGTCGTCGCCAACCAGATGGAAGACGTCAGCGGGCTGGAGCCCCTGTGCCCCGAGAAGGCCACGTTGTTCAGCCTGGCCAAGGTGATCGGACAGGAATATCCGCACATCGACTGCCGCGTGACCGACGTTGTGTTGCCCGTGCCCGGCAGCGACGCGGAGGCATGGCTGGTGAAGCAGCTTGCGGCCGATGTGTCGGCGCGTCATGACGAGCCGCTGGTGGCATATCGCGGGCCGCATCGCTGGGTGAAGGCCTATGAGCCGCTGGCCCTGCCGGCACCGGGCGCCGGGCCGCAGCAGCGGCTGCGCACCCACGGCGTCTACCTGATCACCGGTGGTCTCGGCGGTGTCGGGCTTTCCGTGGCGCGGCACCTTGCCAAGTCGTGGCAGGCTAAGCTGGTGCTGTTCGGGCGCACCCCGCTGCCCGAGCGCAGCAAATGGGAAGCGCTGGCCGCATCGCCCGAGCAGCCGGCAGCATTGCGCCGGAAGCTGCTGCAGCTGCTGGAACTCGAAGCGCTGGGCGGCGAAGTGCTCGTGCTGTCGGCGGATGTGGCCGATGCGGCGCAGATGCAGGCAGCCGCCGCACAGGCCCGGGCGCGTTTCGGCGCCATCCACGGCGTGATCCACGCGGCAGGCCATGCCAACAGCGGGATGATCGGCCAGCGCAACCGTGCCATGGTCGACGCCGTGTTCGCGCCCAAGCTGCGCGGCACGCAGGCACTGCTCGAAGCGGTGCGCGAAGACGCACTCGATTTCGTGCTCTTCTGCTCGTCCATCTCCAGCATGGCCGGCGGCCTCGGCATGAGCGACTACGCCGCGGCCAACGCGTATCTCGATGCATTGGCCGCGCAGGTGCAGCGCAGCGCCCGCCACGCCGTCTTCTCGGTCAACTGGGACGCCTGGCGCGACCTCGGCATGGCCGCGGGCATGGTGCTGCCCGAAGGCGTCGGCATGGACGGCCCCGAGGGCGCGCTGGCGCTCGAGCGCATCGTCAACGGACCAGCCTTCTCGCAGGTCGTGATCTCCACGACCGATTTGGAGCAGCGCCTCGGTGAACTCGACAGCGGCATGCTCGAGCTGATCGAGTCCGGCCCCCTGGCCCATGCGGCACGCGCCGGCCGCCGCAACCATCCACGCCCTGCACTCGACACGCCCTACGTTGCGCCCGATGGCGACCTCGAAACCGGCCTCGCGGCGGTCTGGCAGGACATGCTGGGCATCACCGCCGTTGGCATCCACGACAACCTGTTCGAACTGGGCGGCGACTCGCTGCTCGCCATCCAGATCCTGGCGCGCGTGCGCAAGGCCTACGAGATCGAACTCCACCCGGCCGCCTTCTTCAAGGCGCCAACCATCGCCGACCTGGCCCTGCTGGTCGAGACCCGCCTGATCGAAGAGATCGAGAACGGCGAAAGCAGCGAGAACAAAGACCCGGCCGATGCCGCCACCGTCTGAAACAAGCACCGTCATGCCCGAAATCCAGGATATCTCCGCACGCCGCGCCAGCCTGAGCGCCGAACAACGCGCCAGGCTGAAAGAGCGGCTGCGCGGCGCGAACGTGGCCGGCACGCGCGAAACCGAAAGCGCCATTCCCCCGCGTCCGCAGAAAGACCGGGCACCGCTGTCCTTCGCCCAGCGCCGCCAGTGGTTCCTGTGGAAGCTGGACCCGGCCCGCACGGCCTATCACCTGAGCGGCGGCCTGGTGCTTTCGGGGCATCTGGATGTCGAAGCCCTGCGCGCGAGCGTGCAGGCGCTGGTCGACCGCCACGAGTCGCTGCGCACCGTCTTCCGCGAGGAAGGCGATGGCGAGGTGGAGCAAGTCATTCTGGAGACCCTGCCGGTCGCGCTGCCGTGCATCGACCTGAGCACGCTGGAAGCCGGGGCCCGCGAGGCCGCCATCGAGCATGAAGTGCGCGGCATTCGCACCGAGCCCTTCGACCTCACGCGCGGCCCGCTGATGCGCACCGTGCTGTTGAAGACCGATGCCCAGGCGCATCGGTTGCTGGTCGTGATGCACCACATCGTGTCCGACGGCTGGTCCGTGCAGCTCACGCTGGACGAACTGGCTGCGCAATACGCAGCACGTGTGCAGGGGCGTTCGATGGCGCAGCCCGCGCTGCCTGTGCAGTACGCCGACTACGCCGTCTGGCAGAACCGGTGGCTCGAAGGCGGAGAGGGCGAACGCCAACTCGCGTGGTGGCGCGATCACCTGGGCACCGAGCAGCCGGTGATCTCGCTGCACACCGACCGGCCGCGCAACGCCGACGGCCGCTACGGCTCGGCGCGCGTCACGGTCGCGTTGCCGGCCGATACCGTCGCACGCCTGCGCCAGCGGGCCCAGGGGCAGGGCGCGACGCTGTTCATGGCGCTGCTCGCGGGCTTCAATGCGCTGCTGTTCCGGCACACGGGGCAGGCCGATGCACGCGTCGGCGTGCCCATTGCCAACCGCAACCGGGCGGAGACGGCGGGCGTCGTGGGCTTCTTCGTCAACACGCAGGTGCTGCGTGCGCGTATCGATGCGCGGATGACGCTGGAGGAGCTGTTCGTGCAGACGCGCGACACGGCGATCGGAGCGCAGACCCACCAGGATCTGCCGTTCGAGCAATTGGTCGGCGCGCTGCGGCCCGAGCGCAGCCTCAGCGCGAATCCGTTGTTCCAGGTGATGTTCAACCATGTGCGGCGCGACCATCGCTCGCTGGCCGAATGGCCGGGCGTGTCGGTGCAGCGGCTTGACTTCGAGGAAGAGGACGCGCAGTTCGAGCTGACGCTGCAGACGCTGGAACTCGAGGACGGCAGCGTGGAGGCGACGCTTCTCTATGCATCGGAGCTGTTCGACCGGGAGACGGTGGAGCGGATGGCAGGGCATTACCTGTCGGTGCTGCGGGCGCTGGTCGAGCAGCCGCAGCAGGCGGTGGGGGATGTGGTGCTGGTGGGCGAAGCCGAGCGCGCGCAGCTTGCGGCGTGGAGCGAGAACGCACGCTGCCACGAGGGCGAGCAGCCGGTGCACCGCCAGATCGAGTCGCATGCAAGGCTCAAGCCTTCGGCACCTGCTCTGGTCTTCGGCGACGAAGCCCTGAGCTACGGTGAACTCAATGCCCGTGCGAACCGCCTTGCCCATCGCCTGATCGCCTCGGGCGTGGGCCCGGACGTGCTGGTAGGCATCTGCGTGGAACGCTCTGTCGAGATGATGGTGGGCATCCTGGCGGTGCTCAAGGCCGGCGGCGCCTACGTGCCCCTGGACCCCGAGTACCCGGCAGACCGCCTGTCCTACATGGTGCAAGACAGCGGCATTGCCTTGCTGCTGA
>NZ_RXOE01000015.1 GCF_003965815.1 Variovorax gossypii
GAAAAATGGCAAAAGGTAAATTCACCCGCACCAAGCCGCACGTGAACGTGGGCACGATCGGTCACGTCGACCACGGCAAGACCACGCTGACGGCTGCGATCGCGACCGTGCTGTCGTCGAAGTTCGGCGGCGAAGCCAAGGCCTACGACCAGATCGACGCTGCGCCTGAAGAAAAGGCCCGCGGCATCACGATCAACACCGCGCACGTCGAATACGAAACGGCCAACCGCCACTACGCACACGTCGACTGCCCCGGCCACGCCGACTACGTGAAGAACATGATCACCGGCGCCGCCCAGATGGACGGCGCCATCCTGGTGTGCTCGGCCGCCGACGGCCCGATGCCCCAGACCCGTGAACACATCCTGCTGGCTCGCCAGGTGGGCGTGGGCTACATCATCGTGTTCCTGAACAAGTGCGACATGGTCGACGACAAGGAACTGCTCGAGCTGGTCGAAATGGAAGTCCGCGAACTCCTCGACAAGTACGAATTCCCCGGCGACGACACCCCCATCATCCACGGCTCGGCCAAGCTGGCCCTGGAAGGCGACAAGGGCGAACTCGGCGAAGGCTCGATCATGAAGCTGGCCGAAGCCCTGGACACGTACATCCCGACGCCCGAGCGCGCCGTGGACGGCACGTTCCTGATGCCCGTGGAAGACGTGTTCTCGATCTCGGGTCGCGGCACGGTGGTGACCGGCGCCGTCGAGCGCGGCGTGATCAAGGTCGGTGAAGAAATCGAAATCGTGGGCATCCGTCCGACGGTCAAGACCACCTGCACCGGCGTGGAAATGTTCCGCAAGCTGCTGGACCAGGGGCAAGCCGGCGACAACGTGGGCGTGCTGCTGCGCGGCACGAAGCGCGAAGAAGTCGAGCGCGGCCAGGTGCTGTGCAAGCCCGGCTCGATCAAGCCGCACACGCACTTCACCGCCGAGGTGTACGTTCTGTCGAAGGACGAAGGCGGCCGTCACACGCCGTTCTTCAACAACTACCGTCCGCAGTTCTACTTCCGCACGACGGACGTGACCGGCGCGATCGAGCTGCCCAAGGACAAGGAAATGGTCATGCCCGGCGACAACGTGTCGATCACGGTCAAGCTGATCGCTCCGATCGCCATGGAAGAAGGCCTGCGCTTCGCTATCCGCGAAGGCGGCCGTACCGTGGGTTCGGGCGTCGTGGCGAAGATCCTCGACCTGTAAG
>NZ_RXOE01000003.1 GCF_003965815.1 Variovorax gossypii
GTCCAGACTTCCACTGCAACCAGTTCCTCCGGCAACGCAGGTGGCTCTGCGAGGCTTCGCAGAAGCGGTTCAGAAGCCTCACGAACTTGGTCCGCAACCTGCTGCAAACCTTCTCTCTCCAGGCTTACAACTGCGCCGTCCAGGTTGTACGTAACCTTGGCGGCCCAGTCGTGCGGTGCATGGAACATCTCGGGAGTACGTGAGATGGACTGCAGCAGCTGCTGGATGGGGAGGTCGACGTGGCTATCTGGGCTGTACCGTTCGCCGAGGTTGGAGCGGACGATGCTGAACCTCTCTCGAAACCATGCTGAACTGAAGCGGACGGCGTCGAACCAGTAGCGAGCACGTCCGGAGTACATGGGGTTATCGCGACCTAGTCGCTCTTCGATGCTCGACGCGCTCCAAAGCTCGATGGTCAGCTCTCGCTTGTCGGCTTCTGCCGCGGCGACACTTTTGGTCCGCCACTTCTCAAAGCGTTGGACCTCGCTGTCCTTTTTTCCAGCTTGGTTGTCCCTCAGGTCGATAGGCAGGCAGACCACAAACCTGCGCAACCGAGGATGCGCCGCGAGCGCTCGTTTGAGGGAGTCATTCAAATTCGAAACTTGGCCGCTCTCGAAGCCGTTGACGAAGTACTTTGCTTGCCAGCCGACTTCACGCCCGTCAGCATAGGTTCTGTAGCACTCCAGGCCCTGGTCAGCGCCAGACCCCTTCCGGATGAAGCTGGCCCCCTCTGCCGGGTCCTCGAGGGCTGCCAGTTGGCAGCAGAGCTCTTCGAAGCCGCCCATCTGCGTGCCTCGGTGCTCTCGGATACGCGTGAAATCCAATTTCTGACCCAAGTTGTCCTCCCTGTAATTGGCCAGCCCCGTTCGTAGGGTGAGCGCTGACCTTGGACCACTTTACCGGACTGAATTCGAGCTGTCGGAGGGCACCTTGCTGGCTGAGGGGGTGCCGGCGGGCTCGAACAACCAATCTCATTCGCTCGCGCTCAATGACTGCTCTGAAGGCGAGCAGACTGTTAGGAGGCGAGGGAAGATGAATGCAGTCAGGCTGAAGCCAACTTCAATCAGGGGTGTTGTGATTTCTATACTTCACCGATCCGTTGGAAATCCGAAGCTCACCTGACATCACAAGCACGGTCATCACTTCAGCGACCTTGTCGGGTACTGGCTCGGGGCCAAAACGCCACTGGATTCTCTTTTCGAGCGCGCTCAAGGTTTTTGGCTTCCCAGCCTCAACAAAGTCCTTGCGTATCTCGGAGGAAATCTGAACGATGAATTTCGGCTTCTTGATGTTTGGCGCAAGAGGAATGGGTTCTATTGCTTCGCCGGCTGGAGGGCTAAACGCTCTCGAGGGCTGCGACAAGGGATCTTGTTGGATCGGTGCAGATTTTCTTTCGTCAGGCAGTGGCCCCAAGACTTCCACACGCTCGACCTGTCGTCCCTTCGATCGGGCATGCAAGATGGCAGGGTCGTAGTCTCCATCGGCCGCGACGATCACAAAGCGGGCCCTTGGCTCATGCCGACCGACCAGGTAGCCCAGATAGAGAACAAGGTGGAAATCGAGCGAGTTCTTGCCGGGTTTGGAGATATCGACAAGAGAGACTCGGTCGCCCAGTTCCATGTACTGCGCGAGCAGCCCTATCTCGTGTTCACCGAAAAAGATCCAAGCCTCGCCATTCGCCCCCATCCACGACGCGACGTCCTCCGGCGCGGGATGCCGGTTCTGCAGATCAATCAGCAGATAGGTCTTGCTCACTGCCGGATGGCGTTGGCGATCATGAGCCGCGACGTGGCACGCGTGGCGCCAACGTAGAACAACCGCATCTCTTCTAAGGCGTCGTCCTCCTTGGCGAGCACCTCAAGGCCCGCAACCGCCTGGCGCGCGCCCATCACTGCGACGACCGGGAATTCCAGCCCCTTGCTCGCATGGAGCGTCATCACCTTGATGGTGTCTGCGGCGGGATCGAAATCGTGCGCGGCCTTGCGCACCTTGTGCGGTAGGCGACGACGGTCCAAGGCTCGGGAGCATTCGTCCATCAAGGTCCAACTTCGGCACAGCACCGCCATGTCGCCCCAGGCGTGCCCCTCGTTGTGCGCGCTGGCCATGAGTTCCGCGATCCGGTCGGCCTGCGCCCGGGTGCTCGGCAGATCGATCACGATCGGTTCCGGCCCGTCCCGGCCGCAGCTCACGGGCTGAACGAGCGGAACGCCGTCATCGTCCTTCTCCTGGGGCCGCAGAAGCTCGGTCGCCATCGCACTCGCCGTCTGCAGGATCTGCCTGGTGTTGCGGTAGTTGATCTTGAGGATCGTCGTGCGGCCCTGCGCCTGGACTCCAACGCTCTTGAAGCTGAAGGGCTTGCCACGTCGCTTGTCGTAGATGCTCTGGGCATCGTCGTACAGCAGCAGCAAACTGTTGGTCGTGGGATCGACCATTTGAGTGACCAGCTTGAGCCACTCGGGCGCAAAGTCGTGGCCCTCGTCGACCAGCACCGCCAGGTACTGGCCCGACGGAATCATCTTGCGGTCCACCCCGTCGATAACGTTGTGCACCATCTGGTCCATCTTGGCACCCACGGCAAGGCCGTTGGGCGGCAACGGCTGACCGAACGCCACGAGTTGGTCCCGACACCATTTGTGAAAGTGGCGGACATGGACGCGGTCTGCCAATGCCTTGGCCTGCATGGTGGCGTGCAGCTTGACCGCCAGCGGCTCGTTGTAGCAAAGGACGAGCACGGGCTTGTGCAGGTCCGTCGCGGCCTTGGCTAGGTACTCGGCGCGGTAGCCCAGGATCATTGTCTTGCCGGAGCCTGCAACTCCGTGGATGACCCGGTGGCCGTCGCCTAGGCTGCGCGCCAACTGCTCCTGCTGCAGATCCATCACGCGCAGGAAGTCGGGGATGGTCGCCTTGTCGTCTGCATCGTCGAAGAGCGCACCTTGCTCGGGGACGCGCACCTCGGGAAACAGGTTCCAACGCACCCGGTCGATCTGGGGCAACGACAGCGCGCCACGCATGAGTTGCGGAAACATGTCCCATAGTCGGCTCTGGAAGGCCTCTGGCTCAGCGTCCTCCAGCATTTCGTCGGAGCAGACAACACGGTTCGACTCGATCGCGCGCCCGAGACCGGCGGCGTCGAACTGCTTGCGTGTGATTCGCGTGAAGACGACGCCGTAGCTCCACGGGAAGGTGAGCATGCCCTGCCATTTGCCCTCATGCTGGATTAGCTGCGCGTCGCGCTTGAGGGCATCGACGACCTGCAGCGCTTGATGCCGGGCCTGCTCGATCGGATTTGGGACGCTCTTGGGCACGCCATCGGGCGCGATCAGCCAGTCGCCGCGGCTGGCTTTCTGGATAGTGTCCAAGCGCCAATCCTTGGTTTCCAGAATCAGCAAGCCTCGGCGGGGATGCAGCACGACGAAGTCGGGGTGGCACTGCTTGGGGCCGATGGGGACGTCGAACCACAGCAGGTAGTCGTCGTCGAGCTTCTGCTGCAAGCGCTCCGCCAAGCGGCGCTCGCCGGACGTCATGCGGGCGACGCAGGTACTCAACGCAGGAATCAAGACAGCCATTGAAGATTTGATCGCTCCTGCCGCCGACAGGAGCAAAGATGGAGATTGAAACCTAACGTAACCCGTCGATCCCGTCAACCGCTGCGATTCCGCGTCTCTTTGCGCCCGTCGGCAGATCAGCGCATGTGGTTGCACGCTCTCATAGCAACTGGCTTGGTGCTGGCGTCGGCGAGCGACAGTAGCTCATGGTGAGTAGAGTGTTCAGGACTGCGTTGCAGCGGTAGTGCCCAATTCGCCTGGACGCACCGAGCGTCGGCAGTCGGACTGAATCAGACTTTCAGTTCAACGGCCCCAGCAACCAACCATCGTCACGTTCGATGCTCGATGCCTCGCGCTCATCCCATGTTCATGGGAGAACGCTCGTAAACCCCTGCCCGACAATAGAAGCGGAGGTACACACTCCAGCGCTCATTGGAACGAGGAGGCGTCATGAAGAAGGTTGCAGTACTGATCGCTGCGCTTTGCTTAAGTTGTGGAGCACTTGCGCACTCGGGAGGTGCTGACAAGAACGGCTGTCATCGCGACCACAAAAACGGCGGCTCCCACTGCCACTAACGAGCCCTAAGAACTGCAAGCTACCTCACGCAAACATTCGATATGTGATCTGGCTTTGCCAGCCTCGCCTCGCAGCGATTGCAGATCCTCGCGTCGCTTGTAGTGGTACCTCATGGATCACCACGGCAGCCAAGTCAACGTCCAAATACAACTCGCGGCCGAGGGCAGCGAGATTTGAGGAGGGACCATGCGGATAAACCAGCAGTGCGCCGACCGCGCACACAAGGTGCTGCCCCGTTTCGTTTCGCCGGGAGGGCGCCATGGCTAAGAGCAACACCTTCGACTTGCTCACAGGCATTCCCAGTGCGCTGTTCGCGCTCAAAACGACGGCCTCAAGCGTCGTCACGCCCCAGCCCCACGGGCGCGTCGCGATCTCCGGGATGCTCGGCATTAGCCTTTTGGGGACATCCTTCGAAGTAAGGGTGCCGGATTCAGACCCGGTGATCGCGGGCGCAGCGGAGCCGGGCGGGGGGAGGCGGCTTGATTTCTGCCCCCCCATATCGGTGAAGGCGGACGTCGTTGGCGCCGGCGAGGGGCCGGGCATCGTTGTTCGCAAGTGGACATTCGGTAAGGCGATCGGCAAAGCCACCAGCGTCGTCTTCGATAGGTTCTCCGTGTGGTCGTGCAAGCAGACGAACGTGCCTAAGTACCCGGGCAGCTTCCTGTTCGAGTTGCTCCTCCCCGGCATTGGCGTGAACGATGCGCAAGTGCAGTCGACTCCCAGCCCTAAGCCCGTGGGCGAATCCGGCGGCGGCCCCGCATACGCAGGTTGGTTGCAGTCGTGGACGCCCGGCGGCGGCCGCCTCGTGGAGGACGATGAAGGCTGGATGGTCGAGCACAGCTGCAAGCTCTATCCGCTGATGTCTTCCGGCCTCGAGCAGGCAGGCATCACATTCGCTGCGACGCGCGGCAACAACTACCAGCCGCTCACGTTCTTCGTCAATTACATGAAGTTGGACGTGACGCGGGTGCGTCTGCACTTCACCCCTAAGGGCGTGCCGTCGACGCTCGATCTCGACGCGCCGCAAGCGCCCGTGTCCATGGCGCTCTTGTGCCTGATGCCGCCGCCCAAATACCCCCTGAAGCTCACCTCGCCGCAAAGCCAGGGCGGAAACCTGCCTGTCGAGAAGGTACGTATCGAGCTCGGGCGCCTGCGTGCCTTCCTGCACCGCGATGCTCGCAATGACATCGAATTCGGAACCTGCGCGACCTGGTCCGTCCCGGGTTCGCGCATCGAAGTCACGGCGGAGCTACCCAAGACCGGCCATGACACGTCCCTCGTCAAGAGCGTGACCTTCGGCTCCAATCCGCAGCCGCCGGCCTCGATCCACGACGATCCCCGGTTCGACGGCCTGCGAATCCCGGGCGTCGACAGCACCGGCAGGCCGAAGGAGGTCCTCGACGCACAGGACCTGCAGGCCACGGTTCTTCTCAAGGCCGGCGCTTTGGCCAACCCCAAGGCACCCTTGGTCGGCCTCGCCTGTGGCTGGCTCGGGCCGAGGGAAGGCCAGCGCTCGCAGGACGCGCGGCATGGTGTGCTCCACATGCCCATCGGGCAAGCTTTGCTGGAGGTGGACCGCAGCGGCAGGGGTTCGCCGTTCATCTACAACCTCACCGCCGTCGCCGGCGCCAAGCAAGACGTTTGGGAGGGCAAGCTCACTTCGGCTTCCGCAAGCCTGCGGGTTCCGCCTTTCGGTGGCGCGGCCTCGTTCCTCCAGACGAAGGACGCAGATGCGTTTTCGCGTTCGGTACGGATGCGGCTGCGCGCCAAGGCGATCCTCGAGGCAAATCAATCGACCGTGGCGCCGCGCATGCAAGTGCAGCCGGACTGGCAGAAGCTTTGGGAGCTCGACGGGCCGCAGGGGCTCACGCTTCACGACATGGCAAACCTGGGCACGGGTTTCGACGCGGTGTCGTTCAAGAAGTTGCCGCCGCCTTCGGCAGCGCAGGGCCAGGCAAAGGCAGCGGAGGGCAACGAGACCTTGGCATACGCCACGCTCGGCCTTGTGCTTACGTACATCGCAGGCGCATACGAAGGGCAGGGCTGGAAGAAATTCTTTGATCGGGAGCTCAAACTCAACCTTGATGAAACTGCGCTGGGCAAGTGGGCCGAGCGCAATCATCTCGAGGACGTCGTCGTCAGCCTGGGCAACTTGCAAGGCGACGGCACGCAAAGGAACTGGTTCCGCAACTTCGTGCGCGACAACGTGAAGCAGCACATGAAGACGGGCGACACCGCGACGGGCGCGCTCTGGCCATTCGCCGCGGGTCTGGGCATTCCGTTGTACGAGGGGGCCGACCCCGCGACGGCCACGTGGCTTTGGGACATGAAACGCAACGGCAAGCCGCTGGCGTGCGCGTTCGCATTCGACTACAGCCGGGCCGCCACTTTTTCGCCGGCTGCGCTGAACCTCGGCGCCGGTTTCTTCAAGGACTCGGCGGCGAAGGATCCCGCCCTCTGGCCGAGAACGCGCGCGCAGCACTCGGGGCAGTTGCTGGGCGCGGTGGAAGACCCGGGCAGCAACCTCTGGAGCGGCATCTTCATCGCGGACGTGCCGCTTGTATTGCCCGAAGTGCCGCAAGGCTTCGAATTCTTCCGGCGCCTGGGCGACGCGATCAACGCCGACCTGCGGCTGGAGTACGGTTGGCTCGATGCGAACGGCCATACTTGGAGTGCGCTATGGAAGAACGATATGGGCGCCGTGCGGCTCTATCCTTTCGATTCTTCGCAGAGGCCACCGGTGGAACTCCTCCTGTCGGCGTACCGCACCACCGGGTCACAAGGTCAAGCGGCGACGTCGGCGCTGACGCTCCGCCTGGTCCTTCACTCCGTGATCGGCAAGCGCACGGGCAAGCCCGTCGAACTTCTCGGCGAAGGCCAGTTCGGCGCCGTCTCGGGCCAGCAGTCGATCTTCGAGTTGAAGCCGAGGGACGGTAGCACGATCGACACGGATTCGCTCCCCGGCTTCGAGAAGTTTTCCTTCAAGCGCTTCCGCACCGACTTCCGCTCGGCCACCCTCGAGGTGGGCTTGGTCGCCGGCCAGACCTTGCGCGATGCCATCCCGTTCTTCGACCAGACCGAGATTGATGCGGTGATGTCGATCCCGCTCGACAGCGGCGGCGCGCCAAACCTCGCGCTGCGGCTGCCGGCGGAGGCGCCGTCGCGGATGTTCGGAAAATGGCCGATCGGCATTCGCGCCGTCGAATTCGTCCTGGCCAACGCCATTCGAAGCCGCATCCATTTCGCCCTCGACACCGGCATTCCGGGAATCAAACGCACGGGCGGCCAGGTCGACGTCATGGTGAAAGGCAACGACGTGGGCTTCGACGTCTCGCTCGAGGAGGTCGAAATCGATCTCAAGGCATTCGGTGTGGGGATCACCGGGGCGCTTGCATGGCGTGACCCCACCCAAGGCATAGGCGGGGGGACTCATGCCTCGGGCGAGGACCTCCCAGACGCGGTAAGGCGGGATTTTTACGGTTCCGTGCGGGTGTCGGGCCTGTCGAACTCGGGCGAGGCGGGCATCTACATCCGCATCGGTTCGCAAGGGCGACCGTTCTGGGTGGGCGCCTTGATGATGGGCAAAGATCCATCCGTTGCCGGGACGAAGCTGCAGGACTCGGTGTTCCTCATCGCCTACGGGGCCCAGCAGTCGGCGGGCGACGCATTGCGCCTGGCACTGGCATCGCCCGAAAGCGTCTTGCCACGTTCGTTGTTTCCCGTCCGGGGCGAGAACCCACTCGCGTGGCTCAATACGTGGCAACGCGCCACCGACGGCCTCGGATTGGCTGTGGGTCTTACCGGGCAGTTCAGCCCGGACCGCTACCTGGCGACCGCCCCTGGAGGGAACGACAATCTCTCCGCGCTTTGGTCGGACTCGGGCCTGTTCTATGCATCGGCCCGAATAAAGCTGCTCGCGGCGTTCGAAACCGACTTCCACCTGCTGATTGATTTCGCGAAGAAGCTGGTTTCCGCGGGTCTCCAACTGCCTGGCCTGAAGGTGGGCGGCGGCGTCGAAGTCACTGCGGGGTATTTCTCGGTCACGCTCGCATGGGGCGACAAACAGGGCATCGGCTTCTCGTTAGGCTATCCGCCCATCTATACCGATCCTGACCTGGGCATACCCACGCCTGACTGGAGCAGGGCTGTGTCTGCGCGGATCAGCGGCGCCTGGCCCATCAACACTTTCCAGGGTGGGTTCAAGGCCTGGTACTTCACCAACCCGGTCAGCTTCGGCTTGGGCTTCGCCGTGCGCGTGGGCTATAGCAACTCGTGGCAGGTGACGGGCAGCAACATCGCCGATGCACGCGCCGACGTGGGCGTCATGGTGGGCGGAACGTTCATGTTCTGCCGCAAGCAGGTGGCCATGGTGGACGTGCCCGTGCTTCGCCTCACGGATCCGACGGGCGCCGATGCCGATCGCGGCTGGCTGCTCGATGCGATCGAGGTGTTCGTGGATGTGAGTCAGGACGTCATGCCCGTCAGCGCGTCGATTTTCGCCGACGTCTGGGGCCACGCCTCCATCGTTTTCCTTGGCGTCACGATCGCGGGCGTGCGCATTGACGCGCGCGCGGCATTCAACGTCAACGGCGAACTGGAGCAGGGCATCCTCTACATGGGAGCCAGTTTCGACTTCAGGGTGTCGGTGAAGATCGGCTGCAGTTCCTATTCGACGAGTTGCCACTTCTCCATCGTCATGATCAACCGCGGTTCCGGCCCCGCCGGTGATTGCAACCGGCTCCAGGCCGGCCTGATAGACCGTCTGCTGGCTGCCGAAGCGGAGGTGATATGAGCGAATCCATCGAAGTGATGGCGGTGCTGCTGCCTTCGGGCAGCCAGGACGTGCGCGTGCGGGTCCGCTGGATCCTGCGTGAAGATTCGACCGGCGATGTCATGTTCCCGCTGCCGGAGGATTCGTTCCTGGTGGAGCTCGTCCAGGTCGGTAGCAGCGGCGTCGTGGATCAGCGCACTGTATTTCCGCACCCGTACGTCATGCTCGACCCGCCGAGGACGCTGGTCGAGCTGGCGAAGATGCCCGATGGCCAGCCCTATTCCAATCTGCTGCCTTCGCCGCACCCGTGGCGCCAGGTCGACCCCGCGAAGGACGACCTCACCGCCCCCGACAACAGTACGCTCGCGCTCGGCATCGCGCACCTGCTCGGACATTCGAGCCCCGCGCACGTGCATCGCCAGCTGGTCGACCTCGCGGCGAACGCCCTTCGATCAATGGGGCGCGAAGGCATGCGGGCCGGCACGTCCTCCGCGACAGCGGAGGAACTCAAGGCTTGGGCTGAGCTGTTCGCCACCTTGGTGCGCCGCTTCCCCGGGCACGCGTCAGAGTTGAGGGGGCACGTGCGCAGCCGCTTGAAATCGTTCGGGCGCATTCCGACGACCGCGGAAGTCTTCCCGTGGGTCGAGAAGATCCTCCCGGTCGACGCGGCCGCAAGTGCTCGAGCGTTCGCCGCTCAGCTCTCGCTCCTGTCGATCGCCGGAGCCGAAGCCGCGCGCATCGCCGGCGACGCCGCCAATATTCGTGGCTTGATGGGCATGAGAACGGTACAAGGCGGTGAATTGCTCGACTACTGGTGCGATGCCGCACTCACGATGGCCGACCAACCAACGCAGGTTTGCCCGCCCGCGCGCCAGGGCGCGCGTGTCGTTGCCGCGGAAGCCTTCGGTCTCGGCACTGACTTCCAGCTGTCGTCGGGCCAGACCGGGAAGGACATCAAGGTTCGGGTCACGCGCCAACGCCCGGCGGAGCTGAAGAAGTCGGGCTTCTACAGCTTTTCGCCCGACTTGCCGTTCGACAAGTGCAAGGCGGGCACGTTCAGGTTGCGCAAGCATGCATTCGATGCAGTGAGAGACACTCAGGTCGGTGACTATCCTCCGCCGGACGCCTCGAAGTTCAGCGCGTGGGTGGACTACGACATCGTCTCCTCATTCCAGGCGGACAAGGGGCATGAATTCACAGCCGACGACTTCGAGACGATGTTCCTGCGAGCCAAGCCCGTGACGGGTGACGGCCTCGTTGGGCTGCGGGTCGTCCGGCGCAAGCCGCCTGCGCCTGCGGCCGACTATGACTACGCCTTCAATGTGTACTGCCTGTGGGAAGGCGCATCGAAGGCGATGCAGAAATACTTCGACCAGCCGGAGACGCAGCCCCCAATCGACGAGCTCCGGCCTTTCCTCGTCACGCGCCGCTATTCGTTCCGAAGGGACCTGGCCGGCAACGCCTTCCAAGACCCGGGCCGCATCGCCGCGCTGCGGGTTCTCGACGACCCACCACATGAGGCATTGCTGGGCCGCCCCACTGCGATCGAGCAGAGCGGGACTGCGGTCGCGTATCCGACACCGACCGCCACGGAGCAATGCGCGCAACTATCGATCAGCTTGCGCGACATCTTCCCGGCCAATGGAGCGCCGCCGGAGGTGCGCTGGGAGAAGCAAGGCGGCGGGCGGCCTGACCAGTTCGACGCACACGGCATCTGGACGGTGGAGAAGACACGCCCCGGAACGGGGGCATTGCCCGACAGCGCGCTTCCGCAGCGCTACCGACTGTGGATCACCGGCGTGGACGTCTTCGGCCAAGAGTCGGCGCCTGTTCCGGCGGTTGGCAGTGAACCACCCGACGAGCACGGCCCTGCCAGGACGATCTTCGTGCCGCGGTGGCGCTCCGCTCCTTCGGCGGCGGATGAAACGACGTGCGCCCGCGACGGCGAGAAGCTCGTGGTGCAATGGAAAGTCGCGCCGCAGGAGCTGATCGGTAGCAGCGTCGACAACTACTACCGTTTGCCGCTGAAAGCGGAGATCGTGATGATGCGGCGACCGATCCGGGACATCCAGAAACCGACCGCTTCCTCGTTGACTGCGGAGCAGGGCGAGCTCAATGCGGTGCTCGCGCGTCGCGTCGACGCGCGAGCCGCCGAGGGTTGGGAGGTCTGGGGCCGCACCTGCGCGGACGTGAAATCCCCGGTCGCGCAGAAGGTCGAGTTCGCCCTGTCGCTTGGCGACAAAGGGTACGACTACGTGGCCCTGATCTCGCACGCCGTACCCGACGACAGGTCGAGGTTCGTCCAGCAAGATTCCGTGCAGCGCGTGCGCTACCTGCGCCGCAGCACTGGCGCCGACGGCAAGGACCGATTCGACGAAGACTGGTGGGCCGTGCCGGCTCAGGGGGCGGGCTCGCAGTATCGCAACCATCCGCGCTTCAGCCCGTGCGCGGAAAGCCAGGCGGTCACCGCGCCTCCCCCCGAAGACAAGTTTCCGCCGTTGGACCTACAGGCTTTTGCCGCCGATCTCGTCCGCGCGAAGCCGGTCCAGGGCGTTGTCGGCGTGGATCGCGACCAGGTGCTGGCGAAGATCATCGAATTGAAGGACCTGGACGACCAGCACAAGGAGCGGGGGACCGCGCGGCGATTACTGATCGAAACGGCCATACGGCGTCTCGAGGCGCCCGCCGAGCACCCGACTGGTCTTGAACAGCTGCTGGACAACCTGTTCACCCGCGAGGCGGCGCAGCCCCGCGAGAAGTCGCATCCGATTATCGGCTTCCGCGGCGCTGTCCGCCTGAAGTGGAGCGCGAAACGGCGGACCGATGCTGTGCCGGTGGCTCAGTACCGTGTTTACACGGCTCGATGCCCATGGCCGCTGCCGGACACCTCCCCGGTAGCGACGCTCGCGAACGGCGTACTTGCGTTCGAAGGCGGTAAGCCGCCCGCGTCGGTCACGGCAAGGCCGCAGTTCGTCGTGCTGCATGAACTCGGAGGTGGGACATGGACTGGGCTCGCCTTCCTCGATGGCGCATCGGTCAAGGTCAAGAGGCTGCAGTCCGCGGAATTCTTGATCCCGTCGCGCGGCGATCCGCCCGCGGGCGTGAAACTGCAGGTGGCTCTCGCCGGTGCTGAGCTCACCACCGCGTGCGAAGGTCCTCTTTCATCGACCAGCGTCCAGGATTACGAAGTGACCCTCCCCGTCGGCGGGGGTTACCGCGAGTTCGGCGCATGGTGGCTTTGCGCAGCGGATTGCACCAACAAGGAAACTTGGTGGGACGTAAAGGGCGAGCCAAAGTTTTTCGGGCTTGCACTGGCCGCCACCATCGCGCCGCTGCCGATCCAGAGCCTGCGTGCAGCCGGTGCGACACAGCTGCTCGATGCCGTCCATCGCGACGATTTTGAGAAGTGGCGCGACTTCCTCCCCAGCGCACTGCCGAAAGATGGCCTCGCGCTCTTCCCGCGCACGGTCGTCAGCTGGGATGCCGATGAAGTCAGGGCCAACGAGCAGTACATCTTCGTCGAGCGTCAGACGCAGGCTGCGGAACCTGCGCGGGCAGTATCCCGTGACCCGGCATGGGCCCTGCTTCGCGCCATCCAGGCGGCGCCGGTCGGTTCGCCATGGGATGATCAGTACAAGGCACTGCGCCAGTGGTTGCTGGGCGAAAGCTCGCCGGTCCCGGACGATGATTTCGAGCCTGACACGCGCCGCTTCTTCTTCAAGCTCGATACCCCGGTCGGATGGGCGTTGAGGAACGCGGCGATGACGAGGGACAAACAGGGCGCCGCCGTGCCGGCTACGTTCGTCGACTATTTCGACCTGCCGCCGATCGAGGGCGGCGGCGTGCAGCCGTCGCTTGGAGAGGTGACCGTGCGGTACCGCGCGTTCAAGGCGATCGACCTCATGCCTGACGCGGGGCAACCCATGCCCGACCAGTTCGACTCGCGTTTCCTGCTCTCGACGCCGTCGGCGTGGACGGGCTGGGTGCGCCCTGAATGGCCGCAGCTGACCATCAGCCATACCACGAAACCCATGCCGAGGGACGGCAAACCTCTGGTGACGTTCGGCGCAAGGAGCGAATTCGCCGGTGCATCGCTGGTTCATTCTAGAGTCGCGACGGACCCGTTCTTCTTCCGTGTCGCGTTGCGCAGGGAGATGGCGCAGGCATTGGCGCCCAGCGCCGCGTCGAAGTTCGATGTACTGGTGGGCGAGTTGATGCAGGTGCCCCTTGCCGCCGGGTCCAGCACGCTGGAGGTCCGCACGCAGGACGATTCCTTAGAAAGGCACGAACCGGCCACCCCCTGCGCTGCCATCTACCGCGTCGTATCAGAGCTCGTCTGGAGAGACGCGGGCGCCAACGGCGGCGAGAGGGTCCTTCGCATGTTCGACGAGCCCCACCTCATTGCCGTCGCGGTGCCCGTCGTGTCGGGTGCGGTGGAAGCGAGGCTCGACATCGAGTTGAAAATAGTGGTGGGGTCGCAATGAAGGTTCAGAAACTCGCGCTTGCGCCTGGTCGAGGGGCCCTCCACCAGACACTTTTCTTCAAGACCAGCAAGGCCGCGCCCCACGCCATCTGGGCAAGTACAGCACTACGGCATTCGTGAAGAAAACTTCCAGAACGAGAATTGCGATCCCCATTTGCAGCTACGTCTGCCACTGACGAGCATCTCTGGCGACACTGTAGCCGCTATACAGGAGATGTCACCATTCCGACGGCCAATTCAGACTAGTTGCCGTGAGTGGGCGTCGAAGATCGATCGCTTGCACTGCAAGCGTAATTTGCAGCGCAACGAACATCGGCTACCGTGTTGATGATGCGATCCGGGCAGAGTCCGCTCCGTCGTTAATAGGCGTGGTTGGGAAGGCCTTGCCGAGGTCGACTGCGCAAACCTGCCCATGCGTTACTTGCCACGGGGCCGTCCACGGGCGGTACGGGCTGCCGAGGAGGCATTTGCCGCCGATCCGTCCCGCTTCCACGTCTTGCTCATGATATGGCCAGCCTTCAACCATGCCACTCCTTCAGTCCGACGCCACGTGCCGGCTGCGTTGCTCCCATCTGGCCAGGCATTGCGTTCTGCGACCAAAAGCCACACACAAGTCAAAGCTGCTTCTACGTGCAGACGGTCTAGCGCGCGTTCCTGCAAGAGAGCGACGCTTCCTTGGGGCGAAATCTTCTGAATGAAGGTACCTTGACTACGCTGGGGGTCGAGCATCTCACGTAGCGTTGGCACCAAATCAAGGTTCAGCTTCCTCGCGAGCCAAGGAGCCGGCATGTGGGCGCGGGCGCCTTCCGGCAGGCTGAGATCAAGATGCGACTCCCAAGCGTACTCGGTCAACGGGAATGTCATGCGGACGGCCGGCGAGATTTTGGAAACCCGCTCACTCCATTGAGCTTGCGGCCAAGTTGCGCGCCACGGCCATTCGCCGAAGTACGGGGTGTCGATGAGTTGTGGAACCTCCCACTCGCTCACGTCGACTTGCTGGTCTTTAGACAGTGCCGCGATGAACTCATCGAGCTGGGACGTTTCAACGAACACGCTGAAGACTCGTCGAAATTCCTGCTGTCGCAGACCGTGCTCTCTTGTCTTCTCCGGGTACTGCTCAGTGACGTGAGCGTGCTCGTACAGCAGAAACCAGCGGTGCCCATCCGTGTTGGTTCTGACGACCAGTTTGTCGAAGTCCTTCCCAGGATCGGATCGCGAGGGCCAACTGCTGAGTTGTGCCTCACCGACTGACTCCAGCGCGATTTCGGGACCGAGCAGCCAATCGTCCTCAGGCCGGGTTGTCGACCCAGATTTGAAGGACAACACGGTCGGGTCAATGTCTCTTACCAATCCAACATCGACAGGCAAGTCGTAAGACCTCAGCGTGTGCTCTTCGCCCCATCCGGACTCGAGGAAAAGCGTTGAGGTCAATCCACAGAGCAGTTCGCTGAGCGCAAGCCACTGATACTTCTTTCCCAGCCGCTCGACGGTCGGCCGCTCACTCGACGAACCATACGCGTCATTTCCCTTGTCAACTGCTGACCCTCCAATCGCAATGGCGCGTAGCGCCACCCACGTACAGCACCTCGCGACGTCAATCTTCGGAACTGCTGGCAAGTGGCTGTCTTCCAGCCAAGGCTTCGCGTTGCGCTCAAAGGACTGCACTTCGTCCGTCGTGAGACGGGCAAGGAAGCGGCGCTCAAGTTCCTCAGCTTTCGCGAGCTCGCGCGCAGAAGGCT
Organism: Variovorax gossypii; assembly: GCF_003965815.1. Taxonomy (GTDB): domain Bacteria; phylum Pseudomonadota; class Gammaproteobacteria; order Burkholderiales; family Burkholderiaceae_C; genus Variovorax; species Variovorax gossypii. The sequence goes on from NZ_RXOE01000003.1 coordinate 15,116, forward strand.
TCTTCGACCTAAAGGAAAAAGCCCCCCTCTTTTCCACCATCTGCGGTATGCGCATCAAGCGCCGGTGGCTTGCCAGCTCGTCAAACGCAGCCATTCTCTCTGGCCGGTCTTCGAGCACGGACTTTTTAAAGTCCCGGAAAGCATCCGCCTTCGAGGGCTCCTGAGGCGTGCTCAGCGGCACAGTGGTGATCGCTCCCATCGCGGGTTTGATGTCGTAGTCCCCGAAGTCACCGAAGTGCGAACATGAGGATACGATGCGACTCGCTCCATCGCTAAGCTTCTTTTGCCAAGCATCGCTCAACTTGGGTACTTTATTTAGACGAATGGCGGCATCAGCATACGGTGGCTTGCAACGGCCAATGCTTATGCCTTCAATGCCCGCGCCCTCGCGTGACGCCAGTTCGACTATCGCACGGGCATAGTCACGCATGAGGAGGTTCGCCGGAGGCCGCGGATGATCGAACACAGACCGCCATGCTGTCTGCGCATACGAACTCAGCCTTGACTGACTCGGGTCTAGGCAGCAGGCGGCGAAGGCGGCCGCCCACAGTCGCTCGCCAACGTACAGGTCGTCAACATGCGCCAGCCGCTCAGCTAAGTACCCAAGCACGCCTGGCTGAGCGAGCATCAGGTGTGTGATGGCCTTTGTGGCTTTGTCGCGCACCCTTCGGTTGCTGCTGGTCAAGCACCATCCAAGCGCCAGTGCTGTTAGTTCCCGAGTTTGGTCAACTGCGCTCGCAGCCTCGGGGCTCGCGCACCAAACACATAGTAAATTGAACCCGTAGCTGTCGTCCTCTTGTCCAATGTCGTTCAGGGCAAGACTCCACCTGGAGTCGCGTTGCGGCAAGGACACCGAACTCAGTCGGGTATGCATTCCTTCCGCGTTCCATGGGTGGTCAGGGATTGACGCGAGCTCAAGCAGCACTGACACAGCCCATTTACCGCAGTCGCCTCCCTGCTCGAACAGTTCCGTGGTGCGAGCGCTGAAGGCTGCACTACTGCGTAGTCGAATGCTTTCGAGAAAGGCCAAGTCGATTCCCGTCGTGCCATGCCACCGGGCGAAGCCTCCAGGAAGAACGTCAACGAGTTCGCACCCGAATCGCTCAGGCACCTGAACTGCCAGTGCCTCAAAAAGACCCGCGCTCGCAGCTGTCCAGGATTTGCGGTCCGTTAGGAAGTGAAGTGCCCCACGGCTGGCAAACGCGCGCCGGACGTCTGTAACTGGGCTCAGCAGCGCCTCGGTCATCAAGTGGTCCTGAAAGCGCTGGAACGAAAAGCGAATAACGTCGATGGACGATGGCAGCGAGTCATCTTCGCCGACAATCGCGTCCGGATCCGGATCGAATCGAAAAAGGCCACTGCGTTGGAGCACTTCTAGCCACGTCTGATTGGCTGGCGTGGCGAACGACGCAAATTTCATCTGTGCGATGGCGCTGGCGGCTTCCCTTGAGAGGAAATCACACCGACCTTTGGCCATCGCATCGGCGATGGCCAAGAGCGTCGCCCAAGTTGGCGATCTAAGGTCGTTACTGCCTTCGTAGTCGGGTACTAGGTGCCGCGCGACGCTTTCGACGTAGAAGGCCAGAATCTTCTTGATGCCTGCTAGTCCACGAGGGAATTCGTGCTTGTTGTCCCGTTGGAGTGCAACGCAGACGCTGCGCAGGAATAGCGGATTGGTGAATTCCTCAGCCAGCCATGGGGTGCTTGGGCGCGCAATGCCTTTGCGGTCCATATACACGCGAGCTGCATTGCGCTGCTCCTCGGGCGTAACGAAGCCGCGAATTTCAATTTGCACAAGATCCTGGACTGCCTTGGGGAGGACATATGGCAAATACTCAGTACGACAACTGAGCACGCATACGACGTTCAGGAAGGGTTTGAATGTCTCGAGGAAGCTGGCAATCTCGCCGCGCCAGACCGTGGTGCCCGCCCCTTCATTCAGGGCATCGATTAGGAAGAGCGCCCGTCTACTCGCCGCTTCGGCTGACACGTCAAGTGCCTGCAGGAACTTCTCGGGCGTCCCCTCGACGCCAAGGCGCTGCAGGATCTGCGGCCAGATCGGTGTTCCCGCCCGCAGATGCTGCCCCAGCACCAACACGACAGGCCGTCCCTCGCAAACAGCCGCCTCGGCTTGATGTGCAAGCAGGTGAGACTTGCCTGCGCCGCCGCGGCCGTGCAAGAGAATCGCTCGGTCACGCTCAGCTTGAAGTGCGAAACCGGACCAAATGCGTTCCAGTTGCGCCAAGTTAGCGATTGTTCGGCTGAGCCGATCTATTGCGCTCCGTCCTTGCCGTCTGGCCTCATCGGTAATCCCGGCGACCTTGAGGCTCTCTCTGATGCGCGTGGCCAACAGCGACACTGAGCCCTGCGCAGTCTTTGCTTGCTGCCGCCAATTATGGGTGCGCCAAGGCGTCCAGGAAGCCGAATCGATGAGCTCCGCCACTTGCAGAACCTCGGCTACATCGGCCATGGCCTTTTCCATGACTTCCGTGTATAGACCCGGATCTCCGGGGACATTGACTAGATGCTTGCTCGAGCTATCCCTGAGCCGTTGCAGTTCAGCGCGAAGATACTCCAACCCCTTCTCGCTGCGGAGAACCAGGTCGAACAATCGCTCGACGTCGACATGCACATGGTCTTCGGCGTGGTATCGCTCATCCAGATCCGCCACTGCCCGGTGGATCTGCGTATTCATCCACTGCGACGACAGCGGCAACGTCCCGAACCAATAGGCTGCCAAGCCCGACATGTTCGGCTCCATGAGCATGCCGCTAGTGACCGAGGCTGTCCACGGATCGAATGTCACGTCGTGTCCGACGGTACTCCTTGCCTCCACCTCCCATTTCTTCTTGTGGTCGGTCCAGTATTCCCAACCCTTTTTCCCCTTGCCCGCAGTGATGTCGGTGAGATCGCAAGCGAGTGCGATCACGTATTTTCTTAACCGACGGTGCAATTTCAGAGCCGTTGTCACCGACTCATCAATCTTTTCCCAGTCGACATCCTTTGACTTCAAATGGTACTTCGCCTGGTACCCAATCTCGTCTCCGTTCTCAAGTACCCAATAGCCTTCCACGCCACCATCTCCTCCAGCTCCGTGTATGCGTCGGAATTCGATGGCGTTGTCAGGCGGATGACGTCGTGCGAGTTGGCACACCAACTCCTCAAATGCATCCTGCTGTCCACGAGGAGTAGGGGCGATTTCTGAGAAGTCAAACACCATATGCCGCGTTCTCGCTGTTGAGTGTCCCCCGGTCAGGGGCGGTAGCTCCCATTTTGGAGCCTTCTATCTGACGTCCAATCTTCAGGCATGCGAGCGCCTGTTGCGCGCTTGGATTGAACAGTTGCCTCAGATCACACGTAGCCGACAGGGCGGCAGCTCTCAGCGATGTCGGCAACTAGTCTGAGCTGGCGGTCGATGTAAAGCAGCTTCTCAGCGACTGCAGGCGTTCGAAGGACTCCCGCGAATGGGTACTACCGACCAGAGGCTGCCGCTCGCGAACGGTAGCTCGCGGCTACGCACGTTCTCAAGCGCGGTCGAGCTTCGGCGGTTTGAGAGAACGAACAACGGCGAATCTGTTTTCGCTCGCCCGTTTTCGGCTTGTTGATCGGCCAAAAGCGTGCGACGCGCAAGCTCCTAGTGAGGTGCGAGCGAACGGCGCTGACATCTTTTCGGAAGCTCGGCGGGGCTACGATCCCTCACTAGAATTGCAATGACCCTAGCAATACGAACTGGTAACGAGGCGGTCAATCGGCCCACCGAACGTTGAAAGGAAGCTTGGATGCGCGAAGATTTCAGCCCGGAAGTCATCCGAAGCCTAAAGACTCGCGCCGGAAACGTCTGTTCATTTCCCAACTGCCACGCGCCGACTTCTGGTCCATCTCAAGAGTCGGGTACCCAGACGGCGAACACTGGCGTCGCGGCGCATATCTGCGCCGCGTCGCAAGGAAAGGGCGCTCGCCGGCGCCTGGATCTCTCGAAATTTGATAAGAGCCTGCTGTCTGACTACAGCAATGGGATTTGGATGTGCGAAACGCACGCCAAGCTGATCGATACCGACGAGGTGCGCTTCACGACCGAGATGCTCGGTCGCTGGCGCGAACTGGCTGAACTCCGAGCGTCGTTGAGCCAAGAGACTGGGCGATCGGTACAAGTGCACTTGCGCCAGGGACACGAGGTGCCCTTGGCCGTCGTTAAGAGGTCTATCACTCAAATCGGCCTCGATGTTATGAACGATATGTGTGACGCAGTATTGGACAGTTGCATAGTCGATGTGTGGGGAAAGGACATCGGATATGCCGTCAGAGACGTGGTCGCCGAATTGATGGACAACGCCTTCAAACATGGCGGCGCACGGCAGTTCAATCTCGATATCGATCTCAATCGCATCCTGATCAGGAGCGACGACGGACCCTACAGCTTTGGTCAATTGCTTGCCGATGTCCAACATCATGGCGGGCAGCAGGCCGCTGCATCTCTGATGAAGTTAAACGACCGACTGATCACCTCTTACAGACGAGAAGACAACCGCAACGTTCTTGAGATCGCTTTCATCACTTCTTCGGAGCAAGTGCTTCGGACCACCGTGTGTTCGGTCGACTATGGCGACTTCATGCGGACATTGGAAGTCGAGGACCAGTTGCCGGCGATGTATTCCAACTGTGAGACGATTTACGTCGTGATGGGCCCTCGGCAGCATTTGGTTCCGAGCTTCGCGCGCAAACTGTCGGACCATTTGAGGACTCTCGCGGCCGCGCAGAAGCGGATCGTCTTGATCGGCTCAGCCATCTCGGAAGGTGTCGTGTTGACGCTTAAGGGCGCCTTTCCAGATCTGCAGGTCGTGCAAGTTTGAGGCGGGCCGAGGCTGCGGAGCCACTCTTCGTACCGACTATGAGTTGCCCGTCAATCGGCGCGGTGATGCCGATTGGTCGATTCCCCGTGCGGCCGAGCGAGAGAAAGTCGCATCAAGTGGAGCAGCGTAGGCGCCTGAAGGCTAGGATCCCCTACTCCACAGGAGGGGTCTAGAACCGGCGCAGGGTTAGGGCGAGCCCGAAGGTTGCTCGAGCCTCTAAATCCTGTACAGTGGGGTCGACTTCTAGGGACCGAAGCCTCTACAACCTGTTGAGGAAGCGACGAGCGTTGCGGCGAAAGTCTAGGCCCTAGGACTCACCTTCCCCTGAACTCAAACGGCCAGACTTTGAAGGTGGTCGCGCTCCACCCGTAGATCGACTTCGGATGGCAGGTGTTCTTTGCCTGCTTCATGATGTGGTCGGCAAGTTCCTGCTTGTGCGCCGCGCCAGTCTTCTTGTTGTGGTTCGCGCCGAGCGTGCCAATCAGGAGGTCGTTCAGCTGGATCAGCTCGCTTTTCTTCGAGTCTTTGAACTCGATCCTCTTGAACGGGGACGTGTCGATGCCCTGACGCTTGAGGTGGTGGTTCAGCATGGGGCACAGCTCGTTGGGGTCGTCCTTGCTGGTCCGATGATCGAGCTTTACCGTGATCCGATGCGTCTTGCCCCACACCTTGCCGACCTTGTGCAGCAGGAGCTGGTAGACCATCTTGTTGAACCCAATATCGGGATCGCCGGCGTTGTACGTCTTGTGGTTGAACGTGCGCTTGTCCATGCACAAGCTGGTGAACTTCGCCTCCCCGTTTTTGGCAGCGTCGAAGAACACGTCGCTGAACTCTTTGTAGAAGTTCAAGACAGCCCTACTTGTGTTCGACCATTTCACTTCGCTGTTAGCGAGGTGTTTTGGATGGGTAGCCCTCACGGCGCGAAGCCGGTCTTCCATCGAGGAGACCTGAATTTGGGGAATGGCAATGCCACCGATGACTAGGAAGTGATCGCCGCCATGGCAGCAACTCTCATCGCCGTAAAAGTCCATAACATCCATGGCGGCAATGCTACGCCACGAGATATGGGCCGTCACTTGGATAAGGTTGTTGATAGCTTGTGAATTTGCTGTGCATAACTTGGTAGGAATGCATCCGTAAGGCCGCGTTCTTGTGGGGATCATAAAAATCTCGGTACCGAGAGCTCAAAAAATCGGCACAAAGGATTTTGCCGGTCGTAGCGCTTGTCCGTAATCTGTTGATTTTCATAAAGTAGGGGCTTACTCGCTCCGACGATTTCCATCAATCCTGACCCACTTGGTAACCCTGACCTGCTATTTTTGGCAGGAGGGATTTGACGTGGTGACGCCGAGTGTCATCAGATGTTGGGCGGGCAAGACCCGCCTCGCCGAAGCGTTGCGCGTTCAGGCCATCAAGCACCATCACCCATCACTGGCGTCGAGGTTCAGGCTGACGTCTGCGTCACCATGAGGGGTTAGGAGCGGCGTTGGGTGGCCACTATCGGGTCGCTTAACTCGAACAACCGCTGCTTGAACAACTCAGGGAACCGGACCCGCCATCGGGCGTTGGCCAGTGAGGGGTGTGGCATAGGGTGCAGGCGGACGGTTCGCTCAAGCCCGGGCAATGGCACTTCGATGCTCCGCTCGTATTTAATGTCGCCTTGGTTCCAAAAAGCGCGAAACTTTTTCCGAGTCGCACGCGGTTGGCCGATCCCGAACCAGAAGAACGCCTCGTTCCCAAAAGTCACGACATCACGACCGCCCCAATGGGACTGCATCAGCTGGAGGAGCATAGGCTGACACGCGACCCGCACCGGTTGACTCCACGGCTTATTGCGCTTGGGCTTGAACGGCACCGTGTTAACCCAGAAGAATCGTTCGCCTATTTCGAGCCTGCTTTGTTCGCTTGGGATAATGGAGGGGGCGTAAAACTCCAGCAGGCAGTCCCGCAAACGTTGCCCGGACTCGCCGATGAATGGGCGGCCACATTTCGCCTCCTTTTCGCCCGGATCCCTGCCAACGAAGCAGATTGCGGCGTCATGCGGCCCGCAGGGAAGCACCGGCCGAAGTTCCAATCCGTGCGCGCCAGCATCCAGCTGGCGGTGCGCCCGCACGATCCTTTGCAACTCCCCGACGATCTCTTCGGTCATTTCCCGAATTCTGCATTGCGCGACCTCAACACTTTGAATGCATGGTTTCGCAGGTCGTTCCGCTTGGGCATCCAGCATTGAGGTCAACCGCGCCCAACGGCGCCGGTGGAGAGTTCAGTGCGGTGAGGGCTATGGCGCCGATCAATTCGCACGACAAACCTGAGTTGTTGTGCCGGCTCTGAAGCTGGAGGACCGGAGATGCCCGTAGAGCGATCGCTCAATCTTGCGACTAGGAAGGACCGCGACCAGTCTCAAGTTCGCTGTAGAGCCACAGCTGAATCCGTGAGCGGTAAGGTCCGCCTGAATAGCAGCTTAAGCAAGCTGGGCCATCAGCGGCGAAGCTGCGCATAAACCGAAGGCTCAGAGTCGCGCCGCAGTAACCGTCACTCGTCTCATTGGCCCGGCGATGAGGTTACTGACGTAGTTACTGCAAAATGCTGCGGAAGCACCCGGACTGATGCGGAAGCAAGTGCAAAGAAAAAAGCCCTAAGTAGTTGATTTACTTAGGGCTTTTGGACTTGAGCGGACAACCGCAAAAGTAGTGTTGGTGGCTCTTCACGGACTCGAACCGCGGACCTGTGGATTATGATTCCATCGCTCTAACCGACTGAGCTAAAGAGCCGTTCGGTGGTGTTGCACACCGAGCCCAAGATTATAGCCCACTCCGAACGCGTTGCTCAACCACCCGACGGCAACTTGCCCAATTCTTCGGAAACGAGCCGCACGATCAGCTTGTCCAGCGTCTGCACCGAGTAGTTGCCGACGTCGTGCACCGTCTGCGTTCCCGGGCCGCTCGCCGGGTTCGTCGCTTCCTTGTAGGTCAGGAACACGAAGCGCCCGCCCGTGTACTGCGCGATCTGGCGCTGGATGTATTCGCCCTGCTTGTCGAGCCCGGAGGCGCCCACGCTGAACACCTTGATGCCCTTGCCCAGCGCGGCGACCATGTCGTCGTCGTACTGCGGGCCGCCGTAGTCGAGGTGCGGCGGCGCATCGGCCAGCAGCACCACGAGGCGGGTGGTGTCGCTGCCGCGCCAGCTCAGCTTGTGGACGGTTTCGTTCAGCGCCTCGTTCATCGCCTCGGGGTAGTCTCCGCCGCCCGCGGCGCGCAGCGCGTCGAGCACGCCCTGGAAGGCGTTCAGGTCGTTGGTGAAGTCGTGGCGGCGCACCATGAACTCGTCGCCGCGGTCGCGATAGGCCACGAGGCCGAAGCAGGTGTCGGGGCGGCTCGGCAGCCCGGCGACCTGGTCGGCGATGGTGCGCAGGGTGCTCTTGAGCTTGGCGATCTCGTCGTCCATCGAACCTGTGGCGTCGATCAGGAAGACCAGATCGAGCCTGGCGCGTGCCGGTACGGAGCCGGGCTTGCCGCCGAGCACCACGTCGACCGCGTTCTTCTGGCCGCGCTGCAGGAATGCGGTGCTCTGGCGGCCGTTCTTGCGCACCGTGACTTCGTAGACCGGGCTTTGCGCCTTGTCGAAGGCGTTCGGGTGCAGCCACGCGCGGCCGCCCGCATCCGTGCGGGCCCACATGGCGGCGCCGTTCGCGGCCTGCACGGCCACTTCGGCATCGGGTACGACCGTGCCGCGCGCGTCGCGCACCTGCAGCAGGTAGCGCGCGCTGATGTCGCGCTCGCGGTGCGGAACCTGCGTGCGGCCGTGGAAGGCCAGGTATTCGCTGAAGTCGGCGTTGTCGTCGACCATGCCGGCGGTGACGGGTTCGTTGGCCGGGCGCTGGGCCTGTACGGGCGCTTGAAGCTCGCCGGAAACGCGGGCCGCGGGGGCGGGCGCGACCGGTGCGACAGGTGCGACCGAGGCCGGCGGTGCTTCCGCGATGGCATCGGCGAGAGCTGCTCCGGCCGGGGCCGACCTGGCCGCGGGTGCAGCCAGCGGCCTTGGCGTCGTGGGCGAAGGCACGACGGAAGGACTCGCCCTGTATTCCTTCGATGCCTCGGCATACCTGCGTTCCTCCCGCGCGCCGGAGACGCGCGGCATGCCCGGCGTCTCGTAGGTGCGCACCGGCCGCGCGCAGTGCGTGGCGGAAGGCGCTTCGAAGTTCGGCAAGGTCTGCGTCGGCAGTGTGCGGCTGTCGGGCGCGGGCGTCGGCCAGCGCACGGAGCTTCCGATGGCGGGCATTTCTGTGGCGCCGCTGGCGCCCATGAGCAGTTGGGCACACAGCAGCACGACGAGCGGGCGGCGGAAGCGGGTGGCGAAAGGCTGGGTCATGGAAGCACTCCGAGTGGTTGGGTGCAGGCTGATACGGCCCGCTTGCGCCGGCGGGGTTAGTCGGTCGTGAATTTTTTTGCCGCCACGAACCCCGGTGCGCCTCTTCGTCCGTACAAGCTCGGGTGAAAATCCTCCGATGTCCGCGCTTCCCCGCGCCCCTTCAGCCAAGAACGCCCCCGAGCGAGAGGCCATGCCCGACGATCAGTTGATGCTGGCCTACGCGCAGGGCGACGCAGCCGCGTTCGACGTGCTCTACGCGCGCCACGAAGGCGGGCTGTTCCGCTTCGTCAAGCGGCTGCTGGGCGCGCGGCTCGCGGCGCAGGCCGACGAGGTGTTCCAGGACACCTGGGTGCGCATCATCTCGGCGCGCGAGAGCTTCTCGCCGCAGGGCGCGACGTGGCGCACCTGGGCCTTCACCATCGCGCACAACCTGGCGATGGACCGGCTGCGCGTGAGTGGGCGCGAAGTGGCGCTCGACGCGCATCCGGACGACGACGGCGACGCCGTGCCCACGCTCGATCGCGGCGTGCGCGGAGCCGTCGATGCGGCGGCGCATCCGTCCGCCGAAGAACTCGCCTTCTGGCGCGCCGCGGGCCGCCGCCTGTTGGCCTGCCTCGACGAGCTTCCGGCCGAGCAGCGCGCCGCGTTCCTGCTGCACCATGAAGACGGCCTGACCGTCGAGGCGCTGGCCGCGAGCCTTGAGATCGGCTTCGAGACCGTGCGCAGCCGGCTGCGCTACGGCCTGCAGAAGCTGCGCGGCTGCATGGAGCGCTATCTGTCGGTGCTGGAGAAGCAGGCATGAGCGGCAACGACATCACCGCATCCGGCGACGAGCGCGACGACCTGCGCGACCCGGCGCTGCGCCGTGCGCTCGACCACGCGCCCGACAGCGAAGCCACGCCCCATCCGCGCACCCGCGAGGCGATCCTGAAGATGGCGCACAACCTCGCGCCCGTACAGGCTGCCGCGGGCCAGGCCGCCAACAACGCGAGTGCGCTGCCCTGGTGGCGTCGCCTGTTCGGCGGGGGCGAGCCGCGTGCGCGCATGCCGTGGAACGCGGCTTTCGCCACGGTGCTGGTGGCCGCTTTCGTGACGGTGCTCTGGCATCGCGAGCCGGTGCCCGATGCGCGGCTCGACGGCGAAGCGCGCGTGGGTGAGGCGACGACTGCACCGGCGCCCGCCGCTGCGCCGGCACCTGCGTCGGCACCCGCCCAATCTGCCGCGGAGGCTGCTCCGCCGGCCGGTGCGCAGGAGGCTCCCGCCGCGGCGCCGACACCGCCTGCTGTGGCGCGAGCGCCCGCGGGGCCTGCTGCTGAACAACGTGCCAGGGCTTCGCGCGATTCTTCTTCGGCCGCGAAGGAGTCCGAGCAGGTTGCCAAGGCCGCGAATGCGGACGCCGTCCGGCAGGCGGCAAAGCCGGCGCCATCCGCTCCGCAGGCTGCTCCCGCCGCGCCGGTCGCACCCGCGGAGCCGGTGGCTCCAGCCGCTCCAGCGGCGGCGCCTCCGATCGTGGCCGAGCAGGCCGCGCCGGCACCCATCACGCGCGACGAGCGTCGCGAGTCGTACGCGAGAGACGAGCAACAGCAGCGCCGCGCCTATGCGGCAGGGGCTCCTCCCGTTGCAGCCGCGCCGCCGCCGCCGGTCATCGCCGCAGTCCCAGCGCCTTTGCCCGCGCCTGCCGCTGCGCCCGCACCGGCTGCCGCGCCGCCATACCGTGAGCCGCAGCAGGATTCCGCGCCGGCACTCGCCGCCCAGGACAACGCCAGCGCCGGGGCTTCCGGTGCCTTGCACCCGACTGCGCCGGGTGCAGCCGCGGCCAAGCTCGCAAGGCCGCGAAGCACGACGGCAGCATCTTTCGCGGCGCTTGATCGCTGGACGTCTTTCGGCTTCACGCGCGCAGGCGCCAGCGTGCGCCACGAGCGCGACGACATCGAAGGCCTGCCGGCACTGGTGAGCACCGTGGCGCGCTCGGCCAATACGCCCGACGAGCCGCTGGCCGCGCCCGTCGAGGCGCGGCTGGGGCTCTACAGGGGTAAGACGCTGGTCGCCGTGCTGGAGATCGCCGGCGGCCAGGTGCGCTGGACTTCGCCGCCCGGAGGCGTTGCGCTGGTCGGCACCCCGCCGGCCCAGGCGCTCGACGCGCTGCGTTCGCTGCTGCAACGCTGACGAGCAGCGGGCAGTCCCGCCGCCGTCAGGCGTTCTTGAAGTCGGGCTGGCGCTTGGTCAGGAAGGCGTCCATGCCTTCCTTCTGGTCCTGCGTGGCGAACAGCGCGTGGAACAGGCGGCGTTCGAACATCACGCCGTCGCTCAGGCCGCTCTCGAAGGCGCGGTTGACCGATTCCTTCGCCGCGATCACCGAGATCTGCGAGAAGCCGCAGATCACCAGTGCCGCGCCCAGCGCCTCGTCGGCGAGCTTCTCGAAGGGCACCACGCGGCTCACGAGGCCGGCGCGCTCGGCTTCGGCCGCGTCCATCATGCGGGCCGTGAGCACCATGTCCATGGCCTTGCTCTTGCCCACCGCGCGCGGCAGGCGCTGCGTGCCGCCGGCGCCGGGGATCACGCCGATCTTGATCTCGGGCTGGCCGAACTTGGCGTTGTCGGCCGCGATGATGAAGTCGCACATCATCGCCAGTTCGCAACCGCCGCCCAGCGCGAAGCCGGCCACCGCGCCGATCACCGGCTTGCGGATCGAGCGGATGGTTTCCCAGTTGCGGGTGATGTAGTCGCCCTTGTAGGTGTCGATGAAGCTGTACTTGGCCATCGCCGCGATGTCGGCGCCGGCGGCGAAGGCGCGCTCGCTGCCCGTGAGGATGATGCAGCCGATGGCGTCGTCGGCATCGAAGGCCTTCAGGGCCTGGCCCAGCTCGGTCATGAGCGCGTCGTTGAGCGCATTCAGGGCCTTCGGGCGGTTGAGGGTGATGATGCCGACCTTGCCTGCTTCGGTCCGCACTTCGATGTTTTCGTAGCTCATGGTGTCTCCGGGGGAACGGGAAAGGGGAAGAAAAACGCGCTTCACTATACCCAGCATGGCCGCCGTGGGTGCGGGGGCATTGCGGGTTCCCATAGAGTGGCCGCCATGAACTCCAACTACGGCTTCCTGTTCGTCGCCATCGTGGCCGAGGTGATCGCTACCAGTTTCCTCAAGAGCTCCGAAGGCTTCACGCGGCTGTGGCCGACGCTGGCTTCGGTGGCGGGCTACGTCATTGCGTTCTACTTTCTCTCGCTGACGCTGCGCACGATTCCCACCGGCATCGCCTACGCGATCTGGTCCGGCGTGGGCATCGTGCTGATCTCGCTGGTGGGCTGGCTGTGGTTCGGCCAGAAGCTCGACGCGCCGGCCATCGCGGGGCTCGGGCTGATCATCGCGGGCGTGGTGGTGGTGAACGTGTTCTCGAAGTCGGTTTCCCACTGAGCGGCAAGGGTGAGGCGCTCCAATTGAGAATTGCTCTCATCTAGAATGCCCGCCATGGAGTTCCCGATGCAAGAACATGCCGTGTTGCTGCGGGCCTATGCCCGCGTGCAGGAGCGCTGCTCGCGCCTGCTGGTCGAACAGGCCGCGCTCGTCGAGCGGCTGGAAGCACAGATCGTGCGCCTGCGCGGCGCACTGGTGGCGAGGGATTCGGCCATCGCCATCGTGCGCGAGGAGCTCGCCGCCCGCGCCTCGGCCGGTGGCGCGCTGCCCAAGCGGCTCAACGCGCTGCTGTCGCCGGGCAGCAAGCGCCATCTGGCGATGCCGCCGCAGTCGCAGGCACCGGCCGACCTGCGGGAGAAGGCCGTGCTGTGCATCGGCCACGAGGAAGAGGCGCCATCGCTCGCGCGCCAGCTGGTCGAGATCGCCGGCGGCCGCTACCTGCATCACGACGGCGGCGACGGTGCGGCGGACGACCCAGCGCTCGAAGCCAGCCTGCGCGCGGCCGACCTCGTGATCTGCCAGACCGGCTGCCTGAGCCACGGTGCCTACTGGCGCGTGCAGGACCACTGCCGGCGTACCGGCAAGCCCTGCGTGCTGGTGGGCGAGCCTCAGCCGATGATGTTCGTGAGGAATCCGGCCGCGGCGGAAAGCGCGTGAACCGGCCCTAGCGGCCCTAGCCGGCCAGCCAGTTCGTCAACTTGCCGGCATCGTGCGAGAACAGGCGCCAGGTGGTCGCGCCCGTCGGCAGCACGAGCGGCAGCCGGATCAGCTTGCGGTCGCGCGCCACGATGGCCGTGCACTTCGTCGTCTCGCCCAGGTAGAGCGCCAGGTCGTCGAGCCTGGCGATGCGCCAGGCCTGCGCGGGCCGCTGCTGGCCCTTCTTGCCGGCGGCGGGCAGCTCGACGCCGATCCACTCGTCGTTCGCGGAGAAGCCGGCCTTCTCGGCCGCACCGCCGCGCAGCACCACCTTCACCTGCACGCCGCCGTTGGCTTCGGCCACGCGCAGGCCCAGCGCCTGCGCCGGCTGCGACGGGTCTTCGAGCGTGGCGACGCCGTGCACGCGCAGCAGCTGCGAGAGCGGAAGCTCCTCGGTCGAATGCACCCAGCGCGCCAGCTCCAGCGCGTACGAGCGGCCGCCCACGGCCTCGAGCGCGGCGGCGATGTCGTCCTCGGAGATCGGCCCGCCCTCGCTCTTCGTCCACAGCAGGCGCATCACGTCGTCGAGCGAGCCCTTGCCTTCGTGGCGCAGCGTGAGGTCGAGGCACAGCGCCACCAGCGCGCCCTTGGTGTAGTAGCTCACCGTGCTGTTGGGTGTCTGCTCGTCCTGCCGGTAGTACTTGACCCAGGCGTCGAAGCTCGCGTCGGCCACCGGCTGCACCAGCCGGCCCGGCGTCTGCATGACCTGGTTGATGGTCTTGTTCAGCAGGCGCAGGTAGGCCGTGTCGTCGATGCGCCCGGCGCGCCGCAGCAGCAGGTCGTCGTAGTAGCTCGTGAAGCCCTCGAAGAACCACAGCAGCTGCGTGTAGTTCTCCTGGCTGTAGTCGTAGCGCGCGAACTCGGCCGGCCGCATGCGCTTGACGTTCCAGGTGTGGAAGTACTCGTGGCTGATGAGCCCCATCAGCGTGGTGTAGCCGTCGGGCTGCTTCTTCTTGTCGCCGCGCTGAGGCAGGTCGCGGCGGTTGCAGATCAGCGCGGTGGAGTGGCGGTGCTCGAGCCCGCCGTAGCCGTCGTCGACCGCGTTGAGCATGAACACGTAGCGGTCGATCGGCGGCTTCGGACCGCCGCGCTTGCCGACCTTGTCGCCGTGCCAGAAACGCATCTCGGCTTCGCAGATGGCCTTGGTGTCGGCGATGAGCCTCTCGCCGTCGAACGATGCGGCGGCGCCCGCGACAACGAAGCGGTGCGGCACGCCGCAGGCTTCGAACTCGGCGCTCCAGAAGGCACCCATCTCGACGGGGCTGTCGGCCAGTTCGTCGTAGCCCGAGGCCTTGTAGCTGCCGAAGCCGTGCTTGTCGGCCTTCAGCGGCACGAGGGCGGTGGCGCACGACCAGCGCGCGGCGTCGTCGGCCAGCGCGGGGGCGACGATCTCCAGCGCATGCGGCGTCTCGGTCTGGCCCTCGACGCGCAGGCACACGCTGGTGCCGTTGAAGAAGCCGCGCTCGGCGTCGAGCCATGCGGTGCGCACCGAGTTGTCGTAGGCGCACACCTGGTAGTTCAGCACCAGCGGCTGGCCGGGCGTGCATTCGACGAGCCAGCTGCACTTGTCGAGCTGCGTCAGCACCGGCTTGCGGCGGCCCTGCGCGGCGCGCAGGCCCTGCAGGTTCTTGGCGAACTCGCGCACCAGGTAGCTGCCCGGAATCCACACCGGCAGCGACACGCGCTGCTGCGCGGCCGGCGCGTCGATGGTGAGCGTGACTGCGAACAGGTGCGCGTGCGGATCGGCGCATTCGACGCGATAGCGCACGCCCGCCGCGTGCTGCGCCTGAGCCTTCGTCGCCATCAGCTGGACGAAGCCGCGAGTTGCTTCTCGACCTGCTCCGCGGGAATGGCACCCGGCGTGCGCGTGCCGTCGCTGAAGATCAGCGTGGGCGTGCCGGTGATGTTGTACTTGCGGCCGAACTCGACGTTGCGCTGCAGCGCGGTCACGTCGCAGCTCGCGGGCGCGGAGGCCGGGCGGGTGCTCGATTCCATCCAGTCGCTCCAGGCCTTGCCCTTGTCCTTGCTGCACCAGATGTCGCGCGACTTGACGTTCGAATCGGGTCCGAGCACCGGATACAGGAACAGGTACACGGTGACGTTGTCGACCGTCTTCATGTCCTTCTCGAAGCGCTTGCAGTAGCCGCAGTTCGGGTCCTCGAACACCGCGAGCTTGCGCTTGCCGTTGCCGCGCACGATCTTGATCGAGTCCTTCAGCGGCAGCTGGTCGAAGGCGACGGCGCTGAGCTTCTCGACGCGCTCCTCGGTCAGGTTCTTGCGCGCCTTCACGTCGATCAGGTTGCCCTGGATGAGGTAGTTGCCCTGCTCGTCGGTGTAGAAGATCTGCGAGCCGTTCACGCGCACTTCGTACACCCCCGGGATCGGCGACTTCGACACCTCGTCGATGGCCGGGAACTGCGGAATGCGCGCAGGCAGGTTCTTACGGATCTCGGCTTCGCCTGCGGTGGCGGCCACGACCGCGCCGAGCGTGCAGGCGGCGAGAAGAAGGTTGCGTACGAATGTCATCGGGAGTCCGTTTGTTCGGTCGGAAGTGAATGGGCTCAGGCCTTCAGGCCCATCGCCTGCGCGGTGATCCAGTGCTTGACGAGGCGCGTGCGGTCGAAGCCGCGCATGCCCCAGTTGCGCAATGCCTGCAGCGGGCCCAGGTCGTGCGCGAAGAGCTGCTGCAGCCCGTCGGTCGCGAGGCTCATCTGCAGCACGTCGGCGCGGCGGGCGCGTTCGTAGCGGCGCAGCAGGCGAGCGTCGCCCACGCTGCGCCAGTAGTCGCGGTTCTTGATCACGTCGGCCAGCTCGGCCGCGTCGGCCAGGCCCAGGTTCAGGCCCTGGCCGGCGAGCGGGTGCACCGTGTGGGCAGCGTCGCCCGCCAGCGCCCAGGAGCGGCCCGGCTGCCCGGGCATGGCGCCGGTCCAGCGGTCGGCGATGGCGCGGGCCAGCGGCCAGGCGGCGCGCTCGCTCGTGAGCCTGAGCGCGCCGAGCGAGTTGTGGCTGGCCTCGGTGACGGCGGCGGCGAATTCGTCATTGCCCTGCGCGAGCAGTTCGGGCGCGCGCAGCTGGTCGGCCGACCACACCAGCGCGACGGTCTTGCCGTGCGTGCCGTCCAGCGGCAGCAGCGCGAGCACCTCGCCCTTGTCGTTGAACCACTGGCGCGCGGTGCCGTCGTGCGACTGCGCCGCTTCCAGCCGTGCCGCGATCGCGTGCTGCGGATAGCGCGTGATCTCGTAGCTCACGCCGAGCGCCTCGCGCGTGGCGCTGGCCTTGCCTTCGCACACCACGGTGAGCGGCGCGGCCACGGGCTCGTTCACCACTTCGATCAGCGGCTGGAAGCGCACCGCGTCGGCCAGCTGTCGTTCGAGCGCGGGCACGTCGACGATCCAGGCCAGCGCATCGACCTTCTGGCGCGCGGCGCTGAACTGTACCCGGCCGCCTTCGTCGCCGTGCACCAGCATTTCGCGCACGGCGGTGGCGTGCGCCGCGTCGGGCCAGGCGCGCAGCGATTCGAGCAGCGCGCGGGAGGCGGTGTTGAGCGCGTAGGCGCGGATGTCTTCCTTGCCCTGCGCGGCCGGCGGCACCACCAGCGCGACGCGCACGCGCTCGCGTGCGAGCAGCAGGGCCAGCGTACGGCCGACGATGCCGGCGCCGCGAATGCAAACTTCGGGGGGGAGAGCCATCGAGGGATTGTATGGACTGCGGCCGCCCCCAGGCTGCGCGCACTTCGTGTCGCTTCGCCAACCCCCTCACGGGGGCGATACCAGCGGCCCGGCGAAGCCGGTTCCGCGGTATCCCTGGGAGGAACCAGGAATTTTCGAAAGCTGCAGGACAATCTCGGCCGAATTCCAAGGAAACCCCCACCGTGTCCCAGCCCGCCTTCGATCTCCAGGCAACCATCTCGCGCCTGTTCGTCTACCCCGTCAAGTCCTGCGCCGGCGTGGAGCTCCCCGAAATGCTGCTGACCGAGGCGGGGCTCGAGTTCGACCGCGCCTGGATGGTGGTCGACGAGCAGGGCGAGTTCGTCACCCAGCGGCAGCTGCCGCGCATGGCGCTCATCAAGCCGCAGATGAAGCACACGGAAGTGGTGCTGCGCGCGCCCGGCATGCTGGCGCTGCACCTGGCCTTCGACCGCGTCGAGAAGCCGGTGCGGGTGCGCGTGTGGAAGGACGAAGTCGCCGCCTACGACATGGGCGACATCGCCGCTCAATGGTTCAGCGACTTCCTCTCGGAGCCCGGCAAGCCGCAGACCCTGCGCCTCGTGCGCTTCGACCCCGAGCACAGGCGCCTGTCGAGCATGAAGTGGACCGACGGCGTGGAGGCCCAGACCCAGTTCGCCGACGGCTACGCGCTGCTGGTGGCCAGCGAAGGTTCGCTGGCCGAGCTCAACGACCGCCTCGCGGCCCAGGGCCACGGCGCCGTGGGCATCGAGCGCTTCCGCCCGAACATCGTGCTGGCCGGCATCGAGTCGCACGACGAGGACCGCGTCGACGCGCTGCACATCACGACCGGCGAAGGCGAGGCCGAGCTGCGCCCCGTCAAGCCCTGCACGCGCTGCCCGATCCCCGACATCGACCCGGCCACGGCCCTGAGCAGCCCCGAGGTCGGCAACACGCTGCGCACCTACCGCGCCGACGCGCGGGTGGACGGCGGCATCACCTTCGGCATGAACTGCATCGTGATCCAGGGCGTGGAGCACACGCTCAAGGTCGGGCAGCCGGTGGGCGCGAACTACAGGTTTGAATAGCCGGGCAGGTTCCGTCTGTTCCGGGAATATCGCGGAACCGGCTTTGCCGGGCCGCTGGTATTGCCCCCTGCAAGGGGGTTGGCGGCCACACGAAGTGGGCAAGCCTGGGGGTTAGTCAGAATGCGACCCCGGCTATCAGGATGATGTTCGCGTAGGGCGTGCATTCGCCTGTGCGCACCATGGCGCGCGCTTTCGCGGTGCGGCGCTTGAATTCCTCGTGCGACACCGTCTGCGGCTCGATGCCCAGCGATTGCGGATACCAGCCCGGCAGCTTCTTCGCATCGCCCAGCGCTTCGTCGGCCACGACGATGCCTTCCACCTGCATTTCCGAAAGCACCGCATTCAGCACGTCGTCGAGCAGCGGCACGCCGCGCGCCACGGCGAGGTCGATGCGCCGCGGCCCGTCGGGAATCGGCAGGCCGGCATCGCCGAGCACGAGCATGTCGCCGTGGCCCAGCGAGGCGATCACGTGGGACAGTTCGGCGTGCAGCAGGGGAGAGCGTTTCAAAGCTTGATCCAGTCGGGAGGCATGGGGCTGCGCAGCACGGCGTCGCGCTGCGGAATGGAAGGCTGGGCGCCGGGCTGCTGGATGCACAGCGCCGCGGCGCGGATGCCCAGGCGCACGGCCTCGTCGAAGGACTGGCCCTCGCCGAGCGCGACCGCGAGTGCGCCCAGGAAGGTGTCGCCGGCGGCCGTGGTGTCGACCGCCTGCACCTTCGGCGCGGGATGATGGCGCGCGCCGTCGGCATCGACCGCCACCGCGCCGCGCGCGCCCAGCGTGACCACCACGCGCGCGATGCCCCTGGCACGCAGCGCCTGGCCGGCCTGCGCGGCCTCCTGCGGGCTGTCGGCGGATTGGCCGCACAGCGTCTGCGCCTCGATCTCGTTGACGACCAGCGTGTCGATCAGCGGCCAAAGCGGCTCGGCGATCGCCTGCACCGGCGACGGATTCAGCAGCACCTTGCAGCCCGCGCCGTGCGCCACGGCGATGCCACGCGCGACCTGTTCCATCGGCGTCTCGAACTGCGCCACGAGAAAGGCGGCGCCCTGCACCTGCTGCTTCAGCGCGGCTTCGTCGACTTCCACCCGCGCGTTGGCGCCGGGAATCATCACGATGCGGTTCTGTCCGCCGTCTTCCACGAGGATCAGCGCCGTGCCGGTGGGCTCGCCCGCCACGGTGCGCAGCGCGGCGGTGTCGATGCCGTCGCGCTGGAGCGAATCGCGCAGTGCGGCGCCGTGCGCGTCGTCGCCGACGCAGCCGATCATCTGCACATGGCCGCCTTCGCGCGCGCAGCTCACGGCCTGGTTGGCGCCCTTGCCGCCGGGAATGGTGGCGATCGAGTGGCCCAGCAGGGTTTCGCCCGCGGCTGGCGCATGCGGCACGCGCAGCACCAGGTCCATGTTGAGGCTGCCGAGCACCACGATGCGCGGCGCCAGGGCTGGGCTGCTGGATGAAGGCTTCAGGCTCACGGGGTGCGGGACTTTCGGGTTGGCGTGGAAGGCGTTTCGGCTGCGGTGGGTGCGGCGGCCCCGGCGGAGGCCGCAGGCGCGGCGGGCTCGCGGAAGCTCGCGTGCCGCGCGGTCGACGCACGCACGCGCAGCTCGGGCTGCAGCACCACCTTGCGCGCATCGCGGCGCTTGCCGCCGACGCGCTCCAGCAGCATGTCGACCGCCATCGCGCCGATGCGCTCCTTGGGCTGCGCCACGGTGGTGAGCGGGGGGCTGGTGTAGGCAGAGAGCTCGATGTCGTCGAAGCCGACGATCGAGAGCTCGTCGGGCACGCGCACGCCGCTTTCGTGCGCCGCGCGCAATGCGCCGATGGCCATCAGGTCGTTGCAGACGAAGACGGCCGAGGGCTTCCGCTCGGTGCGCAGGATGGCGTGCATCGCCTCGTAGCCGCCCTGGCTGGTGAAGCCGCCGCGCCACAGCAGCGGATCGCCGTTGGCGATGCCGGGCGTGGCGCCGGCCTCGGCCAGCGCGATGCGCCAGCCTTCGATGCGCTGCTCGCTCGGCATCACGCCCACCGGCCCGCCGATGCAGGCGATGCGCCTGTGGCCCAGCGACAGCAGGTGCCGCACCGCGAGCAGCCCGCCCTGCATGTGGGCGGTTTCCACCAGGTCGCAGGCGGGGTCGGCGATCTCGCGGTCGACCAGCACGGTCGGCATGCGCAGGCCGTGCAGCTGCTTGGCCAGCGCGTCGTGGTCGCCCTCGCCGGTCGACACCACGATCAGGCCGTCGATGCGCCGCTCGGCCAGCACCTGCAGGTACACGCTCTGGCGGTGGGGCTCGTCGTCGGTGTTGCACAGCACCAGCGTGTAGCCGGCGCCGAAGCAGCGGTCTTCCACGGTGCGCACGATCTCGGCGAAGTAGGGGTTCGAGCTGTTGGGAATCAGCATTCCCAGCGTCGAGGTGGTGTTGCTCTTCAGGCTGCGCGCCATCGCGTTGGGCACGTAGCCCAGCTCGCGGATGGCGAGCTCCACGCGCTCGCGCACCTTGGCGCTCACGTGGCGGGTGTCGTTGACCACGTGCGAGACGGTGGTGACCGACACCTCCGCCTTCAGCGCGACGTCCTTGATGGTGGCCATGTCTTTTCTTCCTGTTCCTGGATGGGCTGCGTCGTCAGGCCAGGCGGCGTTCCGCGCGGCGCTGGCGCAGCGTGTCGATGATGACCGCCACGACGATCACCGCGCCGGTGATGATCCGCTTGCTCGGCTCGCTGGCGCCCACCTGCGCGAGGCCGGCTTCCAGCACCGCGATGATCAGCACGCCGAAGAAGGTGTTGATGACCGAGCCGCGCCCGCCCATCAGGCTGGTGCCGCCGATGACCACTGCCGCGATCACCTGCAGCTCGATGCCGACGCCGGCGTTCGGGTCGGCCGCCTCGAGGCGCGCCGACTGCATGAGGCCCGCGAGCCCGGCCAGCAGACCGGTGACCGCGAACACGATGATGCGGATCGGGCGCGGATCGACGCCCGCCAGGCGCATCGCTTCTTCGTTGGTGCCGATGCCCACCACGTGGCGGCCGAACACGGTGCGCGTGAGCACCATCTGGCCGACGACCACCAGCACCACCGCCAGCACGAAGGCGGCCGAGATGCCGCCGATCCATGGCGCCGCGAGGCCCGAGATGGCGTCGCCCACGTACTGCGTGCGCGAATCGGTCACGAGATAGGCGCCGCCGCGCACCGCCTCGAGCATGCCCAGCGACACGATGAAGCTCGGCAGCCGCCAGGCCACCGACACCGCGCCGGTGACCGTGCCGCAGACCAGCCCGGTAGCCAGGCCGAGCGCGGCGGCCAGCGGCACCGAGAGCTTCCATTCGAGGATGGCGGCCGCCGTGACGGCCGCGCTCAGCGCCAGCACCGAGCCCACCGAGAGATCGATGCCCGCGATGATCAGCACGAAGGTCATGCCGACCGCCATCACGGCCAGCGCGGGGATCTCGTTCGCGATGGAGACGAAGGTCTCGCGCGTCAGGAAGTATTCGCTGAGCGATCCGAAGAGCGCGATCATGCCCGCGAGCACGACCGTCAGGCCCAGGTAGGTGCCGAGCTGGCCCTTGAGCGCGGAAGGCGCGGGCTTCGGGGTGGAGGTCGGGGAGGCGGCAGCGTTCATGGTGTGTCGGCGGTGACCGGGGTCGGAACGGAAAGGGGGGATACCGTCGGCGGGTTGGCGGCGCGTCCAGTCGCGTCGCTGAATGCTGCGGCCAGCAGCGATTGCTCGGTCCACTCGCCGCGCTCGAACACGGCGACGAGGCGCCCGGCGCTCATCACGCCGATGCGGTCGCACATGGCCATCAGTTCGCGCAGGTCGCTCGACACCATCAGCAGGGCCTTGCCGGCGTCGGTCATGCGGTCGAGCTCGGCGTAGAGGTCGGCGCGCGCGCCGACGTCCACGCCGCGCGTGGGCTCGTCGAGCAGCAGCACCTTGCATTCGCGGTGCAGCCAGCGCGCGAACACCACCTTCTGCTGGTTGCCGCCGCTGAGCGTGGAAACCGGCTGCTCGATGCTGCGCGAGCGGATGCGCAGCAGCTCCACCAGCTTCTGCGCGATGCCGCGTTCCCTGGCGCGCTGCAGCCAGCCGGCGTGCGAGATCGCGCCCAGGTCGCTCAGCGTGGCGTTGACGCGGATCGACTGCGGCAGCAGCAGGCCCTGCGACTTGCGGTCTTCGGTGACCAGGCCGATGCCGGCGCGGATGGCCTGCATCGGCGAGCGCCAGCCCTTGCGCGCGTGCTGCACGGGCTGGTTGTTTTCATGGAGCGTGATCTCGCCGCGGTCAGCGCGGTCGGCGCCGAACAGCAGCCGCACCAGTTCGGTCCGGCCCGAGCCGACCAGGCCGGCCAGGCCCATGACTTCGCCCGCGCGCAGGTCGATGTCGACGTCGCGCACGACCTGCGCCCGGCCGATGCCGCGCGCACTCAGCAGCACGGGGCCGGCCACGCGGCGGTCGCGGCCTTCGTGCTCGTGCACCGCGCGGCCGACCATGCGCTGCACGAGTTCGGATTCGCGCACGCCGGCCATGGCGCGCACGTCCACCAGCCGGCCGTCGCGCAGCACCGCCACGCGGTCGGCGATACGCTGCAGTTCTTCCAGGCGGTGCGACACGTAGACGATGGCCACGCCGCGCGCCTTCAGCAGGTCGATCTGCTCGAACAGGTGCGAGGTTTCGCGCGGCGTGAGCATGGCGGTGGGCTCGTCGAGCACCAGCACGCGCGTGTCGTCCTGCAGGTTGCGCGCGATCTCCACCATCTGCTGCTGGCCGATGCCCAGCCGCGCCACGGGCGTGGCCGGGTCGATGTTCTCCATGCCGATCTTGGCGAGCTGGCGCGCGGCCAGCTCGTGCAGCTTGGCGCGGCGGATCCAGCCGGTCTTGTTGGGCAGGCGGTCGAGCAGCAGGTTCTCGGCCACCGACAGCGTGGTGACGAGGCCGAGTTCCTGCATGACCATGCGCACGCCCAGGCGCTCCGCGTCGCGGCGCGAGGCGGGCGCGAAGGGCTTGCCGTCGAGCAGCATCTGGCCGCGCGTGGGCTGCACCAGGCCGCAGACGATCTTCGACAGCGTGCTCTTGCCGGCGCCGTTCTCGCCCGTGAGGGCCAGCACTTCGCCGGGGTTGAGCACGAGCGAGACGTCGTCCAGCACCGGTGCCGCGTAGTCCTTGCCCATGGCGCCCAGGGAGAGCACGGGCAGGGCCGTTGATGGGGTCATGGCGGCGGATGCTGTCAACGTCTGCGCTTTCTCTCTTGTGTATTGCTTACTTCGAGTCCTTGGTGACCAGCACCACGTCGGTCTTCACCTCGGCTGGCATGTCCGCCTGCTTCTTCTTGTCGGCGATGGCCTTCAGTGCGGTCTCGATGCCGAACACGGCCTGCTTGGCGGCGAACTGGTCGGCCGTGGCGAGCACGCGGCCGTCCTTCAGCATCGGCTTGATGGCGCCGATGTTGTCGTAGCCAACGACCAGCACCTTGCCGGTCTTGCCGGCGGCCTTGACCGCGGCCACTGCGCCGAGCGCCATGCTGTCGTTGCCGGCGAGCAGCGCCTTCAGGTCGGGGTGCTCGCGCATCATGCCGGCGGCGACCGTGTTGCCCTTGTCGATTTCCCACTGGCCCGACTGCACGCCCACCACCGTCACGCCGGCGGCCTTCATCGCGTCTTGATAACCCAGCGTGCGCTGCTGCGCATTGAAGGTGGTCGACACGCCTTCGATGATGCCGACCTTGTCGCCCGCCTTCAGCTCCTTGGCGAGCGCGTCGCCCACCAGCTTGGCGCCGGCGCGGTTGTCGGGGCCCACGAAGGGCACCTGGATGCCCTTTTCCTTGAGTGCGGCGGCGTCGAACTGGTTGTCGATGTTGACCACCAGGATGCCCTTGTCGATGGCTGCCTTGATCGCCGGCACCAGCGCCTTCGAATCGGCCGGCGCGATGACCAGCGCATTGATCTTCTGCGCCACCATCTGCTCGACCATCTTGATCTGGGCGGCGGTGTCGGTCTCGTCCTTGATGCCGTTGGCCACCAGCGTGTACTTCGAGGCGTTGGCCTTCTGGTGCGCCTTGGCGCCGTCTTCCATGGTGCGGAAGAATTCGTTGGCCAGCGACTTCATGACCAGCGCGACCTTCGGTTTTTCCTGCGCGAAGGCGGGCGTTCCGGCCAAGGCGCCCAGCAGCGTCAGTGCGGCAGCGCTTTGCAGGGTACGGCGGGTGAACTTCATGTTGGATGTCTCCTGGGATTGGTTGATCGGAACAACGGTGCGCCGGTCTTGGCCGGGGCGCCGATGTTAACTGAGGGAAACGTTTGCGCAAACGTTTGCGAATCGGTGCTAACCCTGATCGCAAAAGACGGCGCGCGGCGGCTCGAAGACCTGTCGGATGGGCATCCGGACATGCTCGCCTAAAATTGCGGGTTACCCAAGAGGACCTCCCATGAGTTTGCAATGCGGCATCGTCGGCCTGCCCAACGTCGGTAAATCCACCCTTTTCAATGCGCTGACCAAGGCCGGCATCGCGGCGGAAAACTATCCCTTCTGCACCATCGAGCCCAACGTGGGCGTGGTGGAAGTGCCCGACCCCCGCCTCGACCAGCTCGCCGAGATCGTCAAGCCCGAGCGCGTGGTGCCCGCCATCGTCGAGTTCGTCGACATCGCGGGCCTGGTGGCCGGCGCGAGCACCGGCGAAGGCCTGGGCAACAAGTTCCTGGCCCACATCCGCGAGACCGACGCCACCGTCAACGTGGTGCGCTGCTTCGACGACGAGAACGTGGTGCACGTTGCCGGCAAGGTCGACCCGATCTCCGACATCGAGGTGATCCAGACCGAACTCTGCCTGGCCGACCTCGCCACGGTCGAGAAGGCGCTGCACCGCCACACCAAGGTGGCGCGCTCCGGCGACAAGGACGCGCAGAAGCTCGTCGGCCTGCTCGAACGCTGCCAGGCCGCGCTGAACGAGAACACGCCGGTGCGCGCGCTCGAGTTCACCAAGGAAGAGCAGCCGCTGGTCAAGAGCTTCACGCTGATCACCGCCAAGCCCGCGATGTTCGTCGGCAACGTGGCGGAAGACGGCTTCGAGAACAACCCGTACCTCGATCGCCTGCGCGAATACGCAGCCAAGCAGAACGCGCCCGTGGTCGCCATCTGCGCCAAGATCGAAGCCGACCTGGCCGAGATGGACGACGAGGACAAGAAGATGTTCCTCGCCGAAATCGGCCAGGAAGAGCCGGGCCTGAACCGCCTGATCCGCGCGGCCTTCAAGCTGCTGGGCCTGCAGACCTACTTCACCGCCGGCGTGAAGGAAGTGCGCGCCTGGACCATCCACATCGGCGACACCGGCCCGCAGGCGGCAGGCGTGATCCACGGCGACTTCGAGAAGGGCTACATCCGCGCCCAGACCATCGCGTTCGAGGACTACATCGCCTTCAAGGGCGAGCAGGGCGCGAAGGACGCGGGGAAGATGCGCTCGGAAGGCAAGGAATACGTCGTCAAGGATGGCGACGTGATGAACTTCCTGTTCAGCTCCTGATACCCGCCGGGTGAAATGCCCCGCTGATGAGTAGTCCCAAGATCGTCATCATTGCGGGCCCCAATGGCGCGGGCAAGACCACCTTCGCCCGCGCTTTTCTTCCGCAGGAAGCGCAGCTCTCGCGCTTCATCAATGCCGATCTGATTGCGGCGGGACTTTCGCCCTTCGCCCCGGAAGCGGAAGCTATCAAGGCCGGGCGCCTGATGCTGGAAGAGATCGCGGAATGCGTGCGCCGTCGGGAGAGCTTTGCTTTCGAGACCACGTTGTCGGGGCTTGGCTACCTGCGCCACATCGGCGCATGGAGAGCATCGGGCTATCACGTGAGTCTTTTCTTTCTGGCACTCCCGACGGCAGAATTTGCCGTTGCACGCGTGGCAGAACGTGTCCGGCAGGGCGGGCATCACATTCCTGAAGATGTGATTCGCCGCCGCTTCGAGGCAGGACGCAGGAACTTCGAAGGCAGCTACCGTGCTGCAGTGGATGCTTGGGCGCTGTACGACAACGCCGGTGAGGAGCCGGCTCTCATTGAATGGGGTGAAGCACCGTGACCAGTGATCAACTCGCGCAGGCAAAGGACAAGGATCTCGCCGCTTCGCTGATCGCGATCCGGCGCGCAGCACGGGCGGCGCGCGAAGCCGCAGTGCGCACCAACACCGCCATCGTGGTGCAGCGGGGCCAGAAGCCGGTTCGCATCACGGCTGAAGAATTGCGCAAGGCTGGAGTGAAGTAGGCGTTGATCAACGTGCCGGCCGTTGTCGGCCTGGTGTCGCAAGCCATGTGTCGGGGTTGCAGAGCCGGCGCTAGACTCCGCGCGCCCCGTTCCTTCCTGCCAAGCCACTCTCATGCTCACCGTCCATCACCTCAACAACTCGCGCTCGCAGCGCGTTCTCTGGCTGCTCGAGGAGCTCGAGTTGCCCTACGAGATCGTCCACTATCAGCGCGATCCGCAGACCATGTTGGCGCCCGCTTCGCTGCGGGCCATTCATCCGCTGGGAAAGTCACCGGTTGTCACGACGGATGACGGACTGACGCTCGCGGAGTCGGGCGCGATCATCGAGGCCATCATCGAGCGCTACGGCAGTGGCCGCCTCGCGCCGGCGGCGGGTTCGCCGGAGGCCTTGCGCTATCGCTACTGGCTGCACTTCGCCGAAGGCACCGCGATGTCGCCGCTGTTGCTGAAGCTGGTGTTCGACCGCATCGAGACGGCGAAGATGCCTTTCTTCGCGAAGCCGATCGCCAAGGCCATCGCGGCGAAGACGAAGTCGGCGTTCATCAATCCGAACATCGCGAGCCACCTGAACTACATGGAAGCCGAGCTCGGCAAGAGCGAGTGGTTCGCTGGTGACGCGTTCACGGGCGCGGACATCCAGATGAGCTTCGTGGTCGAGGCCGCGCAGGCGCGCGGCGGGCTCGATGCGAAGAGGCCGAAGCTGATGGCGTACCTGGAGCGCATTCATTCGCGTCCCGCGTACAAGCGCGCACTTGAGCGCGGCGGGCCCTACGAACTGCTGAATTGAGGAGCCGGAGCCCGGGCCTCAGGAAGGGAACACGTAGAGCAGCGCGACCGTCATCGTGACGTAGCGCAGGAATTTCCCGATCGCCATGTAGGCCACGCACGGCCAGAAGGGCAGCTTGAGCCAGCCCGCCACGGCGCACAGCGGATCGCCCACCAGCGGCAGCCAGCTCAGCAGGCAGGCCTTCGGGCCGAGCTTCTCGAGCCAGCCCAGAACGCGCACATGGTGTTTCGAGTGCGAGTATTTGTCGGCCACCTTGTGCGCGCCGTAGCCCATCCACCAGTCGACCGCGCCCCCCAGCGTGTTGCCCAGGGTAGCCACAGCGATGGCGGGCCAGAACATCTCGGGGTTGAGCTTGAGCAGCCCGAAGAGGAACGGCTCGGAGCCCACCGGCAGAAGCGTCGCGGAGACGAACGCCGCGACGAACAGGGTCGAGAGGCCGTACTGCGGCAGCGCCAGCAGCGCCAGGAGGGAATCGAGCCAGGCTTGCATAAGGTCGGCGCAGTATAGGCAGCGACGGTGCCGCAACTGCGTGGGAGAAAGCCCCGGCGCGCACCGGTATTTGTACGGGTGCCGGAGGCGCAAATCGTTTCAGTCGCTGAAATGCGGCGTGGCTACAATCGTGCCTCATTTTTCAGCAGCCGAACGCGCACGCTCCCCCTTCAAAATGACCTTGCAGATCGGCAACCACACGCTGGAAAACCGCCTGTTCGTCGCGCCCATGGCAGGCGTGACGGACCGGCCCTTCCGCATGCTGTGCCGCCAGCTCGGCGCCGGCTACGCGGTCAGCGAGATGGTCACCTCGCGCAAGGAGCTCTGGGGTTCGCTCAAGACCTCGCGCCGCGCGAACCATGACGGCGAACCGGGCCCCATTGCGGTGCAGATCGCCGGCACCGATGCGGCCATGATGGCCGAGGCCACGGTCTACAACATCGAGCGCGGCGCGCAGATCATCGACATCAACATGGGCTGCCCGGCCAAGAAGGTCTGCAACAAGTGGGCGGGTTCGGCGCTCATGCGCGACGAGCCGCTGGCGCTCGAGATCGCGCGGGCGGTGGTCGATGCCGCGCAGCCCTTCGGCGTGCCGGTCACGCTCAAGATGCGCACCGGCTGGAGCCAGGAACACCGCAATGCGGTGAAGCTCGCGCGCGACTTCGAATCGGCCGGCGTGCGGATGCTCACCGTGCACGGACGCACGCGCGAGCAGGGCTACAAGGGCTTCGCCGAGTACGACACCATCGCCGCCGTGAAGGCCGCGGTGCGCATTCCGGTGGTGGCCAACGGCGATATCCGCTCGCCCGAGAAGGCGCGCGACGTGCTCGCGGCCACCGGCGCCGACGCCGTGATGATCGGCCGCGCCGCGCAGGGCCGGCCGTGGATCTTCCGCGAGATCGCGCACTTCCTGGAAACCGGCACGCACCGCGCGCCGCCGCTGGTGGCGGAAGTGCGCCGCTTGCTGCTCGACCATCTCGTGGAGCACTATGCGCTCTACGGCGACTACAGCGGTGTGCGCACGGCGCGCAAGCACATCGGCTGGTACGTGCGCACGCTGCCGGACGGCGAAGCGTTTCGCGCACGCATGAATCTCATCGAGGACTGTGCCGAGCAGCTGCGCGCGGTCGGCGACTATTTCGACGGGCTTGCGGACCGCATGGACCGCATGCCCGCGCAGCACCTGGTGGACGAAGAGGCGTTGCCAGGTGAAGAGGAGACGGCCTGCGCCGTCGATTGAAAAAAAGAGAAGAAGCAATGAGCAAGAAACACATCGAGGACTGCGTGCGCACCAGTCTGGACAGCTACTTTCGCGATCTGCGCGGCACCGAACCCGACGGCATGTACGACATGCTCGTGCGCGTGGTCGAGAAACCCCTGCTCGATGTCGTGATGACGCGCGCCGAGGGCAACCAGTCGAAGGCCGCGCAGTGGTTGGGCCTGAATCGCAACACGCTCCGCAAGAAATTGGTCGAGCACAAACTTTTGAAATAACTCCACGGCATATCCAATGGCCCAGACTGCACTCATCTCCGTTTCCGACAAGACCGGCATCCTCGAATTCGCCCAGGCGCTGCACGCGCTGGGCATCAAGCTGCTGTCCACCGGCGGCACCGCCAAGCTGCTGGCCGACGCCGGCCTGCCCGTCACCGAGGTGGCCGACCACACCGGCTTTCCCGAAATGCTCGACGGCCGCGTGAAGACGCTGCATCCGAAGATCCACGGCGGCCTGCTCGCGCGCCGCGACCTGCCCGCGCACGTTGCCGCCATCAAGGAGCACGGCATCGACACCATCGACCTGCTGGTGGTCAACCTGTATCCGTTCGAGGCCACCGTGGCCAAGCCCGGTTGCACGCTGGAAGACGCGATCGAGAACATCGACATCGGCGGTCCGGCCATGGTGCGCAGCGCGGCCAAGAACTGGAAGGACGTGGGCGTGCTGACCGATTCGTCGCAGTACGCCGTGGCCCTGGCCGAACTCAAGGCGAACGGCAAGCTCAGCGACAAGACCAAGTTCGCTTTCTCGGTGGCCGCCTTCAACCGCATCGCCGACTACGACGGCGCGATCAGCGACTACCTCTCGGCCATCGACTTCGACGCCAGCATCGGCCAGCCCGCGCCCAAGCGCTCGCTGTTCCCGGCGCAGAGCAACGGCCGCTTCGTGAAGGTGCAGGACCTGCGCTACGGCGAGAACCCGCACCAGCAGGCCGCGTTCTACCGCGACCTGTATCCGGCGCCCGGCTCGCTGGTGTCGGCGAAGCAGCTGCAGGGCAAGGAGCTGAGCTACAACAACATCGCCGACGCCGATGCCGCGTGGGAATGCGTGAAGAGCTTCGACGTGCCGGCCTGCGTGATCGTGAAGCACGCAAACCCCTGCGGCGTTGCCATCGGCAAGGATGCGGCCGAGGCTTACTCGAAGGCCTTCAAGACCGACCCGACCTCGGCCTTCGGCGGCATCATCGCCTTCAACCGTCCGGTGGACGGCGCCACCGCGCAGGAAATCGCCAAGCAGTTCGTCGAAGTGCTGATGGCGCCCGGCTACACGGCCGAGGCGCTCGAGGTGTTCCAGGCCACCAAGGCCAAGCTCAACGTGCGCGTGCTCGAGATCGCACTGCCCAAGGGCGGCACCACCGACTGGGACAACGGCCGCAACGCCATGGACGTCAAGCGCGTCGGCTCGGGCCTGCTGATCCAGACCGCCGACAACCACGAGCTCGCGATTGCCGACCTCAAGGTCGTCAGCAAGAAGCAGCCCACGCCGCAGCAGCTGCAGGACCTGCTATTCGCATGGAAGGTCGCGAAGTACGTGAAGAGCAATGCGATCGTGTTCTGCGCCAACGGCATGACCATGGGCGTGGGCGCGGGCCAGATGAGCCGCCTCGACTCCGCGCGCATCGCCAGCATCAAGGCCGAGCACGCCGGCCTGTCGCTGAAGGACACGGCCGTGGCCAGCGACGCCTTCTTCCCGTTCCGCGACGGCCTCGACGTGGTGGTCGATGCGGGCGCGAGCTGCGTCATTCAGCCGGGCGGCTCGATGCGTGACCAGGAAGTCATCGACGCGGCCGACGAGCGCGGCGTGGTGATGGTGCTGTCGGGCGTGCGCCACTTCAGGCACTGAAAGTGCAGCCGTCCAGCGAAGGGGCGGCACGGCATTTCAAAGAAAAAGGCCGGCAGCACTGCCGGCCTTTTTCTTTGGCGACGACGACGGCTACTCGTGGTTGCCGAAGCGGTATTTCAGCTGGAAGGTGACCGCGCCGTACAGCCGGTTCTTGATGGTCGGCACGTAGGCGATGTTGAGGCCCCAGTTCTTGCCCTCGATGGCTGCCACCGGAAGGATGGCCGGGAACCAGTTGCCGTTGCGGTAGTTCGGGTAGCCGTCGAAACCGCCAACCACCGCGCCGAACTTCACGCCGTAGAACTCGAAGGGCAGCGCGTACAGGCCCACGTAGTTCGACTGCCGGCGGTCGCTGTTGCGGAAGGTGCCCGCCGTGACCCGGAAGGTGTCGTTCAGCGGGTACTCGAAGCCCAGCCCCTGGTTGACGTTCTCCAGGCCCTTGCCGCTGTCGAAGTGTGCGGAATAGAAGCCCGGGTTGATCCAGATGTTCTTCGGATCGAAGGATGACTCCTGCGCTGCCGCGAAGCCGGGAAGGAGAAGAGCGATGCTCAAGACCGGCAACGTGCGCAGGGAGTTCATGGGCTAGGGTGTCCTGAAGATTTGTCGTGCTGCTTCGATGGTGGCGGCGATGTCCTCGTCGCTGTGGGCCGCGCTCACGAAGCCTGCTTCGTAAAGCGCGGGCGCAATATACACGCCGCGATCCAGCAAACCGTGAAACAACGCATTGAATTTCGCGTTGTCGGTTGTCATCACGGTGGCATAGTTTTGCGGCAGGTCTTTCATCAGGAAGAAGCCGAACATGCCGCCTTCGCTGTCGGCGTTGAAGGGCTGGCCTTCGGCCGCCGCGGCCGCCTTCAGGCCGTCGACCAGCGAGCGCGTCTTCTTGCCGAGCGCCTCGTAGAAACCGGGCTTCGCGATCTCCTTCAGCGTGGCGAGGCCGCAGGCCGTGGCGACCGGATTGCCCGACAGCGTGCCGGCCTGGTAGACCGGCCCCAGCGGCGCGAGCTGCTCCATGATCGCGCGCGGCCCGCCGAAGGCCGCGAGAGGCATGCCGCCGCCGATGACCTTGCCGAGCACCGTGAGGTCGGGCTTGATGCCCAGCACGCCTTGCGCGCCGTGCAGTCCCACGCGAAAGCCCGTCATCACTTCGTCGAACACCAGCAGGGCGCCGTGCTGCGTGCAGAGCTCGCGGCAGCGGCGGGCGAATTCGGGCGTGGCGCGCACGAAATTCATGTTGCCGGCGATCGCCTCGATCATCAGGCAGGCGATGTCCTTGCCGTGCAGCGCGAAGGCTTCCTCGAGCTGCTGCAGGTTGTTGTACTCGAGCACGATGGTGTGCTGCACCACCTCGGGCGGCACGCCGGCGGAGGTCGGGTTGCCGAAGGTGGCGAGGCCGGAGCCGGCCTTCACGAGCAGCGCGTCGGCATGGCCGTGGTAGCAGCCTTCGAACTTGACGATGCTCTTGCGGCCGGTGGCGCCGCGCGCCAGGCGCAGCGCGCTCATGGCGGCCTCGGTGCCCGAGCTCACGAGGCGCACCATCTCCATCGACGGCACCAGCGCGAGGATCGCCTCGGCCAGTTCGATCTCGCGCTCGGTCGGCGCGCCGTAGGAGAAGCCCTCGAGCACGGCCTTCTGCACGGCCTCGACCACGGCGGGATGGCCGTGGCCCAGGATCATCGGGCCCCAGGAGCCGATGTAGTCGATGTAGCGCTTGTCGTTGGCGTCCCAGAAGTAGGCGCCCTGGGCGCGCTGGATGAAGCGGGGCGTGCCGCCCACGGCCTTGAAGGCACGCACGGGCGAGTTCACGCCCCCGGGGATCACGGCGCGGGCGCGCTCGAAAAGAATGTCGTTGCGGTCGGTCATCAGTGTCGGGTGTCGTGTGGGGGAAGGGCGAAGTCGGGCGGTGTGTCGGGGTCTTCGCCGCCGTCTTCGTCCTCGGGTTCGGCCCAGAACAGGCGGTCGGGCAGTACGTGGCCCATGCCGGGGCGGAAACCGGCGTCGAGGCAGCGGTCCATGTAGGCCAGCGCTTCGGTGGTCGCGGCCACGAGGTCGGTGCCGCTGGCGAGCAGGGCGGCCAGCGCGGCCGACAGGGTGTCGCCCGCGCCGGCGAAGACGGCCTCGAGCCGCTCGTACTTCTCGCTGGCGAGCACCGACTGCGGCGAGGCCAGCACGTTGTCGATGAACTGGTCCGGCAGCATCAGGCCGGTGACCAGCGTGTAGGGCACGCCGAACTCGCCGGCGGCCTTGGCGATGTCCCGCGCGCCGGGTGGACGATCGCCGTTCCAGTCCGGAAGCAGCCAGCGCCACAGGGTGCTGTGGTTTCCAACCAACACCGTCGTCTGGGGCAGGACCAGCTCCCGAAAAGCGTCCAGATAGGGCTCGATCAGGTTCTCGTCCCACCACGAAAGGTTGGGCATGTAGGCCACCACGGGCACCTCCGGATAGTCGGCGGCGGTTTCCGCGATGGTGCTCAGCGCCTCGGTGGTGCCGGCAAAGCCCACCTTGATCAGCTGGACTTCCACGTCCTCCAGGATGGAGCGCGCCTGCTCGGCGATGGCTTCCTCGTCGAAGGGGAAGTGATCGAAAATCTCTGCCGTGTCGCGGGCATAGGCACCCGTGACGACCGGCAGGATGTGTGCGCCTACCGACCCCATTGCCAGGGCGTCGGCCCCCAGGCCGCCCGCCCCGCTGGGATCGCTGGCGTTGAAGACCAGCACGCAGGGGGGATTCAGGTCGCGTTCGGCCAGTTCGCCGTCGTCCTGCGAGGGGTCGTTAAGATCGCCCGGTTTGCGGGCGTTGTCTGCTGGAAGTAAGTAGATGGTCATACGCCGTGCGGAATCCCCTGGATGGTGGCATAGGCGCGACGTTTACCGTCTGCCAGTGAGATACGCATAGATACACTCGTTGCATTTAATGAACAAGGACTTTAAGCTCCGATGAATACGAAAACTTGGATGTGCCTGATTTGTGGGTGGATCTATGACGAAGCGGTTGGTGTACCGGAAGATGGCATCGCGGCAGGCACGGCCTGGGCCGATGTTCCGATGAACTGGACCTGTCCTGAGTGCGGTGCGCGCAAGGAAGACTTCGAAATGGTTGAAATCTGAAAGCATGGCATAGATAGAGCTACGCGGTCTGCGTCGATGTTCGGCGCGGCGGGCTTCCAAGTCTCATGAGCAGGAGCGTTTGCAATGGGCCCGAATGGATCTGGTTACAAGGTGCTGGTCATCGACGACAGCAACACCATCCGGCGCAGTGCCGAGATTTTTCTGAAGCAGGGTGGGCACGAGGTTCTTCTCGCGGAAGACGGCTTCGACGCGCTCTCCAAGGTTAACGACCACAAGCCGCATCTGATTTTCTGCGACATCCTGATGCCGCGCCTCGACGGCTATCAGACTTGCGCCATCATCAAGCGCAACGCCCACTTTTCCAACGTCCCGGTCGTCATGCTGTCGTCGAAAGACGGTGTATTCGACAAGGCACGCGGCCGCATGGTCGGTTCCCAGGACTACCTGACCAAGCCTTTCACCAAAGACCAGCTGCTGCAGGCCGTGCAGCAGTTTGGCACCGTTCAACAGGAAGTGCAGTAATGCCTATTCGCAAAATCCTCGTCGTCGACGACTCCAAGACGGAACTGGTGTTCCTGTCCGACCTCCTCCAGAAGAACGGCTTTGCCGTCAAGACGGCCGAAAACGCCGACGACGCCATGCGCCGCCTCGAGGAAGAGCACCCCGACCTGATCCTCATGGACGTGGTCATGCCCGGCCAGAACGGCTTCCAGCTCACGCGCGCCATCGCCCGCGACCCGAAGTACGCCGCCATCCCGATCATCCTGTGCACCAGCAAGAACCAGGAGACCGACCGCGTGTGGGGCATGCGCCAGGGCGCGCGCGACTACATCGTGAAGCCGGTCAACGCCGCCGACCTGATGTCCAAGATCAGCGCGCTGAACTGAGCGAAAGCCTGCCGAGTCCATGGCGAATCGCGATGCTCTGAGAGCCTTCCAGTCCCGGCTGGCGAGCCGCCTGCAGGCCGCTCGCACGACGGGCGTGGCCGCCACGTGGCTGGCGGTCGAGGCGGGCGAGGGCAAATACCTCTTTCCGCTGGGACACGCCGGCGAGATCTTTCCCTGGACGCCGCCGCAGCCCGTGCCCTACACGGAGCCGTGGTTCCTCGGCGTCGCCAACCTGCGCGGCGGCCTCTACGGCGTCGTGCAGCTTTCGGCGTTCGCCACTGGCGTCCCGGGCGCGCTGGCCGCTACCGAGGCGGCGCGCATCCAGTCGCGGCTCGTTGCTTTCAACGAGCTGCTCGAAGTCAACTGCGCATTGCTGGTCGATCGACTGGCGGGGTTGCGGGGGGCGGAGGCCTTCACGGCGTCCGAGCCTCCTGGCGCAGAAGCACCTGCCTGGCACGGGCATCTGTTTACCGATGCAGCGGGGGAGCGCTGGCAGGAAGTCAACCTGCAGGCGCTTTCGCAGCAACCCCAGTTTTTGAGTATTGGTGCGTAGTCGTACCGGAAACCACCTGAAGGACCGACCGTGAGCTCGATCGCCGACAAGTTCAAGAAATTACTGCCCGTGAACAACGGGAACGACAAGGCCCGCGTCGATGGCTCCGGTTCGATATCGATCGACGATGTCGACACCGTCCAGGTTCCGGACGAGAAAACCGTGCGCCTCGCCAAGAAGGGGGCCGCGCCCGCCGACACCAGCTTCGGCGACGTCGACCTGCCCGGCGGCGGCGATGCCGCCAACGAGCCCGGCGCGGCGGCCGTCGAGGCGCTGCCCGACGCCACCGGCGGCCGTGCGGGTTCCAGCCCGGCGAAACAACAGCGGATCCTGGCCATCATGCTGGCGATCGTGGTGCTGTTGCTGCTGCTGGTTGCCGGCTCCTCCATTCTTCGCGCCGAGCGCCTCGCGCAGCAGGTGGCGGCCACCGGCCAGTCGCTGATGCAGTCGCAGCGCCTGGCCAAGTCGATCTCCCAGGCCCTCGTCGGCAGCCCCTCGGCGTTCGTCGAAGTGAAGGACAGCGCCGACGACCTTACGCGTCGCGTGCACGGCCTGACCAACGGCGACGACTCCCTGCGCCTGGAAGCCGTCGGCAACCAGTACGACGAGGAGATGGGCAAGATCAACCCCCTCGTCACCCGCGCCGAGGCCAGCGCCAAGGCCGTGCTGGCCCAGCGCCAGATCCTGACGCAGGTGGGTGCCGCTCTGCGCGACATCAACCAGCAGTCGTCCACGCTGCTCGAGATGACGGAAACCGTCGCCTCGCTGAAGATGCAGCAGAACGCCACGCTGCCCGAGATCTCCGCCGCCGGCCAGCTCGTGATGCTGACGCAGCGCATCGGCAAGTCGACCAACGAGTTCTTCACGGTCGAGGGCGTGAACCCCGACGCCGTGTTCCTGCTGGGCAAGGACCTGAACACCTTCCAGGAAACCACCCGCGGCCTGCTCGACGGCAATGCGCAGCAGCGCTTCCCCGGCTCGAAGGACCCGCAGACGCGCCAGCAGCTCGAGGCCATCCTGAAGACCTACGAGCAGATGCGCACGCAGGCTTCGGCCATTCTGGGCAACCTGCAGGGCCTGGTGGCAGCGCGCGAAGCGCAGGCATCCATCCTGACCGACAGCGAGCCGCTGCGTAAGTCGCTCGGCGACCTGCAGGAAAAGCTCTCCGCCCGCACCGGCCTGGGCGCCGGCACCATCGTGCTGCTGTTCGTGCTCTCGCTGGCCGCCCTGGCACTCGCCGGCGCCATCGGTTTCGTGCAGGTGCGCGAAGGCCGCGAACGCGCCGCCGTCGCCGAACGCGAGCGTCTGGCCGCCGAACAGGCTTCCGACGAAGCCAGCCGCGTGAACAACGCCAACCAGGCCGCCATTCTTCGCCTGATGAACGAACTGCAGACAGTGGCCGAAGGCGACCTGACGCAGGAAGCGACCGTGACCGAGGACATCACCGGCGCCATCGCCGACTCGGTGAACTACACGGTGGAAGAACTGCGACTGCTGGTGGGCAACGTGCAGAACACGGCTACCCGCGTGGCGCAGACGACGTCGCAGGTGGAAAGCACCTCGACCGAACTGCTGGCGGCTTCCACCGAACAGCTGCGCGAGATTCGCGAAACCGGCCAGTCGGTGCTGACCATGGCCGAGCGAATCAACGGCGTGTCCACGCAAGCGCAAGAGTCCGCCACGGTGGCGCGCCAGTCGCTGCAGGCCGCATCCTCGGGTCTGCAGGCCGTGCAGAACGCCATCGGCGGTATGAACTCCATCCGCGACCAGATCCAGGAAACCTCCAAGCGGATCAAGCGCCTGGGCGAATCCTCGCAGGAGATCGGTGAAATCACGGAGCTGATCTCGGACATTACCGAACAGACGAACGTGCTGGCTCTGAACGCCGCCATTCAGGCAGCGTCCGCCGGTGAAGCAGGCCGAGGCTTCTCGGTGGTGGCGGAAGAAGTTCAGCGACTGGCCGAACGCTCCGCGGACGCCACGCGCCAGATCTCGGCGCTGGTGAAGGCGATTCAGACCGACACGCAGGACGCGGTGGGCGCCATGGAGCGTTCCACGCAGGGTGTGGTCGAAGGGGCCAAGCTGTCCGACAACGCGGGTACCGCGCTGTCCGAGATCGACCGCGTGTCGCGCCGACTCGCCGACCTGATCGAGCAGATTTCGCAATCCGCCTCCCGCGAAGCCGACTCGGCCAACGTGGTGGCCGCGAACATCCAGCACATTTTCGCGGTGACGGAACAGACCGGAGAAGGTACGCGTACCACGGCCCAGCAGGTGCGCGAACTCTCGCAGATGGCCGAAGAACTGCGCCGCTCGGTCGCCCGTTTCAAGATTGCGTGATGACGATCTCCCCCAGCCTTCGCGCACTTCGTGTCGCTTCGGCAACCCCCTTCCGGGGGCAACACCTGCGGCCCGGCAAAGCCGGTTCCGCGGTGTTCCTTGAAGTGGCCGCGACGGCCTTGCGCATTCGGGGCGCCCTGCGTCCATTGGAAAACTGACAGTCTAAGAACGGCGAGCACCCAACGTGTCGACTCAAACCCCTGCCACGGCCCCTCACGCCGGCAACACGCCGGTCACCGAAGACCTCGGGCCGCTGGCCTGGGTGCTGGGAGAAATCCAGAAATCCCTCGACGGTGTAGGCAAGTCGTTGCGGCGCTTCGTGCGCGAGGTGGATGCCGCGAGCGAGCCCGAGAGCGGGCCGCTGCAGATGGCCCGCCAGCAACTTCACCAGGCCGTCGGCGCGCTCCAGATGGTGGGGCACTCCTCGCCCGCGCTGGTGCTGGGCGCCATCGAGTTCGCGGTGCAGGGCTTCATCGCCGAGCCGCAGCGCTGCAACGAAGCGGCAGTGAACAAGATCGAGCGTGCCGGCTTCGCCGTCACCGACTTCCTCGGCGCGCTGCTGGCCGGCAAGCCGGTTTCCTCGGTGGCGCTCTTTCCCCAGTACCGCGATGTGCTGGAGCTGGTCGGCAACGAGCGCGTGCACCCGGCCGACCTCTGGAGCACCGCCTGGCGCTGGGTCGAGATCAAGCCGGCGCTCACGCAGGCGGCCGTTGCCTACGACCCCGCCGTGCGCTCGCGGCTCGACCGCGAGGTGCTGCAGCTGATCAAGAGCGGCGACACGCAGGCCGCGCGCCGGCTGCATGCGCTGTGCCTGGGCCTCGGCCGCGGCGCGCTGCTGCCCCGCGTCGCGAGCTTCTGGACGCTGGCCGCGGGCTTCTTCGAGGCCCTGGCCACCGGGCTGATCACGCCCGACGCCTACGTCAAGCGCGCCGCCTCGCGCGTGCTGCTGCAATACGCCACGCTCGCGCGCGGCGACAGCCTCGTGTCCGACCGCCTCGGACAAGACCTGCTGTTCTTCTGCGCGCAGGCCGTGCCCACAGCCGGCGACGACGCCGCCACGCTGCGCACCGTGCGCCTCGCCTGGGGCATCGCCGGCGAGCAGCACGTCGACTACAACGTCGAGCAGTTCGGCCGCTTCGATCCGCTGGTGCTGCAACAGGCCCGCAAGCGCATCGAGACGGCCAAGGAAATGTGGTCGGCGCTCTCGGGCGGCGACATCACCCGCACGCGCCAGGTGGCCGACACCTTCGCGCAGCTCGGCGAATCACTGCAGAAGCTGCATCCGCCGAGCCTGCCGATGGTGCAGGCGCTCACCCATGCGGTCGAAGCCTCCGTGCGTTCCGGCCAGGCTCCGGGCACCGAACTCGCGATGGAAGTCGCCACCTCGGTGCTCTACCTGGAAGCCGCCCTCGAAGACCTGGACCCGAGCGATCCGCAGCTCACCGCCCGCACGCTGCAGCTGGCGGGCCGCATCGAGCGCGTGCGCGCCGGCGGCCATTCCGAGCCGCTCGAGCCGTGGATGGAGGATCTCTACCGCCGCGTGAGCGACCGCCAGACCATGGGCACCGTGGTCGACGAGCTGCGCAGCCACCTGAGCGAACTCGAGAAGTCGCTCGACCAGTATTTCCGCCGCCCCGCTGAAAAGGGCCTGCTGCGCACCGTGCCGACGCAACTCATGCAGATGCGCGGTGTGTTCTCCGTGCTCGGCCTCGACCAGGCCGCGCTCACCGTGCAGCGCATGCGCGAAGACGTCGAGGCGATGCTCGTCAGCACCTCGCCGGCCGAGGAAATGGCCGGCTTCGACGCGCTGGGCAACAACCTCGGCGCGCTCGGCTTCCTGATCGACATGCTGGGCTACCAGCCCGCGCTGGCCAAGCGCCTGTTCGTGTTCGACGCCGATGCCGGCGAACTCAAGCCGCTGATGGGCCGTCAGGCCGCCGACGCCACGGCCGGCGAGGGCGCCGCGCCCAGCCAGGCTCCGGCCGCCCCGGTGCTCAGCATCGAGGAAGTCGACGCCCAGATAGCCTCGAAGCTCGCGGCGCTTGCCGCGCCCAAGGCCAAGCCCTCGCCGATCGAGGAATTCAGCAGCAAGGCCGACAGCTGGACCAACAAGATCTCCGGCCCGACCGCGCTGCCCGACACCGAAGTCACCGAGCTCGAAGAAGACGACCTGCAGAACATCTTCCTCGACGAAGCCCGCGAGGTGGTGCAGAACGGCCTGGCCGCCATCGCTGAGCTCGCCAGCTACCCGGACGACACCGAAGAACTCACGATCCTGCGCCGCGCCTTCCACACGCTCAAGGGCAGCTCGCGCATGGTCGGCCTCACCGAGTTCGGCGATGCCGCCTGGTCGCTCGAGCAGGTGCTCAACACCTGGCTGGCCGACCAGCGCGCCGCCACGCCGGAACTGCTGGCAGGCACCGAACGCACGATGAAGGAATTCGGCGAGTGGGTCGAAGCCATCGCCGCCGGCTCCGCACAGGGCTGGAAGTCCGCGCCGTTCAGCCGCGTGGCCAACGCGCTGCTGGCGGGCGAACCCGTGCCTCCGCCGGTGCGCGTGGCCGATGCCGAAGCCCTTGCTGTGGCCGCGCGCCACATCGCGGCCGAGCCGCCCGTTTCCGCGCCAGAACCCGCGCCCATCGAGGTCGTGGCCCCGGTGGCGGCGGAGCTGCCTCCGCTGCAGTTGCCCGACCTGCCGGACCTGTCCCTGACGGCGGAAGCACCCGCGCCGGCGCCTGTCGCTGCTGCCCCGGAAGCTCCCGCAGTTCCCGAAGCCCCGCTCGAAACCCTGGCCTGGCAGGAGCCGGAGCCCGCGAAGGCCGCCGCCACGCCCGAGGCCGACGACGATTTCGCCTCGACCGATTTCATCGACTTCGAAGCCAAGCAGACCGACGAGCCTCCGCCGCCGCTGGTGCTGCCGAGCGGCGAGATGTTCGACTTCCTGGCGCCGCCAGCCAGGACGCCTGCCGTCGTGGAACTGAAGTCGGAGCCCGCCGAGCCGCCGGCTCCCGCTGCCGAACCCATCGTCACCTCCGTGCCCACCACGGCTGGCCTGCCCGACCTGCAATGGGAACCCGAGCCGCTGCCCGTGCAGGCCGCCGCCGAGCCCGTCGTCGAACCCGAAGTGGTCGAGGCCGCGCCCGCGCCCGAACCGCTGCATGCAGTCCATGTGGAAGAGCCGGTCGCCGAGTCCGCGCCGCAACCGGTGGCCGAAGCTGAACC
Source organism: Variovorax gossypii (assembly GCF_003965815.1). GTDB lineage: Bacteria > Pseudomonadota > Gammaproteobacteria > Burkholderiales > Burkholderiaceae_C > Variovorax > Variovorax gossypii. The sequence continues at coordinate 55,893 of NZ_RXOE01000003.1, forward strand.
CGAGCCTGCCCTGCTAGCTGCCGAGGAAGTGGTCGTGCCCATCTTCGAGGCGCCCGCCGTGCCCGAAGAAGCGCAGATCCTCGTCGCCGACGCCGCTCCCGAGCCCGTGGCGCCCGTCGAGCCCGAGCCGGTCGTGGCCGCCGCGCCGGCCGCGTCGCAGGAAAGCGCCGAAGACCAGGTCAAGGTGATCGGCCCGCTGCGCATCGGCATCCAGCTCTACAACGTCTACCTCAACGAGGCCGACGAATGGTCCCGCCAGCTCGCCACCGACGTGGGCGAGTGGGCGCTCGAGTCGCATGAGCGCCTGTCCGACTCGACCGTCGCGCTGGCCCACTCGCTGGCCGGCAGCTCCGCCACCGTCGGCTTCCACAGCCTCTCGGGCATGGCCCGCCTGTTCGAAGCCGCGCTGCAGCACCTGCAGATGCAGGGCAGCGGCACCCGCGAGCAGGGCATGGTGCTGGTGACCGCCGCCGACGAGCTGCGCCGCCTGCTGCACCAGTTCGCAGTCGGCCTCCTGCGCGACCCCGCCGAAGGCACGCTGCAGGCGCTGCGCGACATCGCCAATTCGCCGATGCCCACCGAAGTCGCCATGCGCGCCGAAGCCCGGCCGCTGCAGCAGGTGGTGGTCAGCGAGCCCGTCGCCGACGTGGCTCTGGACGATTCCGAAGACGCCATCGACCTGGCCGACGCGGTCGACGTCGACCTGTTCCCGATCTTCGAGGAAGAGGCGGCCGAACTGCTGCCCCAGCTCGGCGAGGCGCTGCGCCAGTGGGCGCACCACCCCGACGACAGCGCGCCGCGCGCCTCGGTGCTTCGCACGCTGCACACGCTCAAGGGCAGTGCGCGGCTGGCCGGCGCCATGCGCCTGGGCGAGCGCGCGCACCGCATGGAGTCCGAGATCGAAGTCCTGGGCTCCCAGGGCGCCGAGCGGGCCGACATCGAGAAGCTGCTTGCCCGCCTCGACGCCCTCCAGGCCACCTTCGACGCGCTGCGCGCGGCCGACGACGCCACGCAGGTCGAGCTGGCCCAGATCGTGGCCGCCGCCACGTCGGCGGCGCCCGTCGCTGTCGCTTCGCAGGCGCCCGAAGCCGGCGTGCCGGCGAACGACGAGACCGTCGCTCCCGCGGCGAGCCTCGACGACGAGCCCGCCGCCGAAACGACGCCGGCAGCAACGGCACCCGCCACGCTGCAGCCGCGCCCCGCGCCGGCCGCCCTGGTGGCACCGCTGCGCGCCGCGACCGGCCAGGCTGTGCGCATCCGTACCCAGCTGCTCGACCGCCTGGTCGCGCAGACCGGCGAGGTCATCATCACGCGTTCGCGCCTGGAAGCCGAGCTTGGCCAGCTGCGCGGCTCGCTGTCCGACCTGACGGGCAACCTGGACCGCCTGCGCCAGCAGCTGCGCGACATCGAGGTGCAGGCCGAAAGCCAGATGCAGTCTCGCCTCGCGCAGGCCAAGGACTCGCAGCAGAGCTTCGACCCGCTGGAGTTCGACCGATTCACCCGAGTGCAGGAGCTCACGCGCATGATGGCCGAGTCGGTGAACGACGTGGCCACCGTGCAGCGCACCCTGCAGAAGACGGTGCAGGCGACGGAAGACGACCTCAGCGTGCAGGCGCGCCAGACGCGCGAACTGCAGCGCGGCCTGCTGCGCACGCGCATGGTGGAGTTCGAGGGCATCTCCGACCGCCTCTACCGCGTGGTGCGCCAGGCCTCGAAGGACACCGGCAAGCAGGTGCGCCTGGACATCGTCGGCGGCTCCATCGAAATGGACCGCGGCGTGCTGGACCGCATGACGCCCGCCTTCGAGCACCTGCTGCGTAACTGCGTGGCCCACGGCATCGAGGATGCGGCCGTGCGCGAGAAGGCCGGCAAGGACGCCAGCGGCCTGATCGTCATCGACCTGCACCACGAAGGCAACGACGTGTCGGTGAGCTTCCGCGACGACGGCGCCGGCCTCGACCACAAGCGCATCGCCGAGCGTGCCCGCACGCTGGGCCTGCTGGGCGCCGACCAGGAGCTCACGGCCGAGGAGGCCACCGAGCTGATCTTCAAGCCCGGCTTCTCGACGGCGGGGCAGGTTTCCGAACTGGCCGGCCGCGGCATCGGCATGGACGTGGTGCGCGCGCAGATCGCGGCGCTCGGCGGCCGCATCGAGACGCACAGCACCCAGGGCCAGGGCACCACCTTCAAGCTGGTGCTGCCGCTGACCACCGCCGTGACGCACGTGGTGATGCTGCGCGCGGGCGAGGTGTCCATCGGCGTTCCGTCGAACCTGGTGGAGCTTGTGCAGCGCGTGGGCGGCACGGATCTCGAAGCGGCCTATCTGAACAACAGCCATCCCTTCGGCAGCGAGCATGTGCCGTTCTACTGGACCGGCGCGCTGCTGCAGGCCTCGACCCGCAGCGAGCACGGCCCGGCCCGGAACAACACCATCGTGGTCGTGCGAAGCGCGGCGCAGCGCGTCGCCCTGCACGTGGACGAAGTGCTGGGCAACCAGGAAGTCGTGGTGAAGAACCTCGGCCCGCAACTCGCGCGGCTGCCCGGCCTGGCCGGCATCTCGGTGCTGGCCTCGGGCGCGGTGGCGCTGATCTACAACCCCGTGGCCCTGGCCGCGGTGCACGGCGAGCAGGCGCGCGAGCGCCAGGCTGCCGCGCTGACGGCAGCTCCGGCGGCGACCGCCCCGGTCGACCAGGGTGCGCCGCAGGAACCGTTGCAGGCGCTGGCGCCGGTGGCGCCGCAGATTCCGCTGGTGCTGGTGGTGGACGACTCCATCACGGTGCGTCGCGTCACGCAGCGTCTGCTGCAGCGCGAAGGCTATCGCGTGTCGCTCGCGGCCGACGGCCTGCAGGCACTCGAGCGCCTGCAGCAGGAGCGCCCGGCGGTGGTGCTGTCGGACATCGAGATGCCGCGCATGGACGGCTTCGACCTGGCCCGCAACATCCGCGCCGACGCCGCGCTGGCCGAGCTGCCGATCATCATGATCACCTCGCGCATCGCCGAGAAGCACCGCGACTACGCGCGCACGCTGGGCGTGAACCACTACCTCGGCAAGCCGTACTCGGAAGAGGAACTGCTGCGCCTGGTGCGTGCGTACACGACCGAGTCGGCGCTGGCTGCTGCCGCCTGACGCTGGCTGATGCATTCGCCGCCTGCGGGCGGTGATCGAGAAAAAGGGGCCTGCGGGCCCCTTTTCATTTCTGCAGGCTCTTCGCCCGTGCCACCCCGTAGCGCTGCAGCGTCTTCTCCCGCGCCTCGGCGTGATCGACCACCGGCTTCGGGTAGGTCTCGCCGAGCTTGACGCCGGCGGCTTCCAGCTCCACCGGCGAGGCCAGCCACGGTGCGTGGATCGCCGCGTTCGACAGCCCCGCCAGCTGCGGCAGGTAGCGGCGGATGAACTTGCCCTCGGGGTCGAAGCGCTCGCTCTGCGTCACCGGGTTGAAGATGCGGAAGTAGGGCTGGGCGTCGCAGCCGCTGGAGCTGGCCCACTGCCATCCGCCGTTGTTCGAGGCCAGCTCGAAGTCGTTCAGGTGCAGCGCGAAGTAGGCTTCGCCGCGCCGCCAGTCCAGCCCCAGGTCCTTGCACAGGAAGCTTGCGGCCACCATGCGCAGGCGGTTGTGCATGTAGCCGCTCTGGTTGATCTGCAGCATGGCCGCGTCCACCAGCGGGTAGCCGGTGCGGCCCTGGCACCAGGCGTCGAAGAGCTGGTCGGCGTGCTTGCCGTGGTGCCACTGGATCTTGTCGTACTCGGGGCGGAAGCTCTTCGACTCGCCGCCTTTGTGCACGTGCGGGAAGTGCGCCAGGATCTGGAAGTAGAACTCGCGCCAGATCAGCTCGCTCAGCCAGGTCGCCGCGCCCGTGTTGCCCTGCAGCGAGAGCTGGTGCGACAGGCTCGCCATCTGCCGGATCGACACCGTGCCGAAGCGCAGGTGGATGCCCATGTAGCTGGGGCCGCGCACGGCGGGGAAGTCGCGCGCCTGGTCGTAGCGGTCGATGCGCTCGAAGAAATCCTCGAAGAGCTGGCCGGCGCCGCGGGTGCCGGTGGGGATCTCCAGCGTCGACAGGTTGCTTTTCTCGAAGCCGATCTCGCGCAGCGCGGGCACCGGCTCGCCCCAGGCCTGCGGAGACGGCACCAGGGCGTCGACGTGGTTGCGCACCGGGTACGACTTGAGGAAGAAGGAGTCGAGCTTCGCCAACCAGGCCCGCTTGTAGGGCGTGAACACGGTGTAGGGCTGGCCGGTCTTGGTCATGACCTCGTCGCGGTCGAAGACGGTCGAGTCCTTGTAGGTGTGGAAGGTCACGCCGGCATTGGCCAGCGCGCCGAAGACCTTGGCGTCGCGCTCCAGCGCGTCGGGCTCGTCGTCGCGGTTGGCGAACACCGCCTGCACGCCCAGCTCCCGGGCAATCGCCGGAATCTCCTGCGCCGCCACGGCGTGCCGCACGATCAGCCCGCCGCCCAGGGCGCGCAGCTCGGCCTCGAGCTCCACCAGCGACTCGCGGATGAACTCCACCCGCCGGTCGACCGTGGGCAGGGCGTCCAGGATCGCCTTGTCGAACACGAAGACGCACAGCACCTGCCGGCAGGCCCTCAGCGCCCGGTAGAGGGCGGCGTTGTCGTCCACGCGCAGGTCGCGGCGGAACCACATGAGCCCTTTGGGATAGGTCTTGTCGACGGCCAGTAAAATCGGGGGCATATGGCCGCCGATTCTGCCCCGATGAACCTCACGCATCACTTTTTGATAGCGATGCCCGGGATGGAAGACAAAACTTTCAACCGCAGCGTCGTGTACCTCTGCGAGCACAGCGAGCGCGGCGCGCTCGGCCTTGTGATCAACAAGCCCAGCGACATCAACCTCAAGGTGCTGTTCGAGAAGATCGAGCTGCACCTGGCCCGCCCCGAGCTGGGCGAAGCCCCCGTCTTCCAGGGCGGCCCGGTGCAGACCGAGCGCGGCTTCGTGCTGCACGAACCAGTCTTCACCCAGGCCGAGAAGCCCGAGGAATCGGTCTACGCCTCGACCATGACCATCCCCGGCGGGCTGGAGATGACCACTTCCAAGGACGTGCTGGAGGCCCTGGCCACCGGCGCGGGCCCGCGCAAGGTGCTGGTCTCGCTGGGCTATGCGGCCTGGGGGGAAGGGCAGCTCGAGTCCGAGCTGGCCGAGAACAGCTGGCTCACCGTGGGCGCCGACCCGGCCGTGATCTTCGACACCCCCATCGAGCAGCGCTACGACAAGGCGCTGATGCTGCTGGGCCTCGAGGCCTGGAAGCTGTCCCCCGACGCCGGACACGCATGATGAACTTGGCTCGCCCCCAGGCTGCGCGCACTTCGTGTCGCTTCGCCAACCCCCTACCGGGGGCGGGCCGGCCGCTTCGGGCGGCCGTGCGCGGCGGCCCCCTGTGAGGGGACCGGCAATGTCCGAGAGCGCTCAGTCCCCGGCATCTGCCGCTGTTCCCGCCCATTTCCAGAGCTTCCTGGCCTTCGACTTCGGCCTGAAGCGCACGGGCGTGGCCAGCGGCAACCGGCTGCTGCGCACCGCCACCCCGCAACCCACCATCAAGGCCGAAGGCGACGCCCGCTTCGCGCAGGTCGGGGCGCGCATCAAGGAGTGGCAACCCGACGCGCTGGTGATCGGCGTGCCCTACCACCCCGACGGCGCCGCGCACGAGAACACCCGCCGCGCGCAGAAGTTCGCGCGCCAGCTGCGCGGCCGTTTCAATCTCCAGGTGTTCGAGGTCGACGAGCGCTACAGCACCACCGAGGCGCTGGCCTCGGGCGCGCGCGACGCCGACGCGGCCTCCGCCTGCATCATCCTGGAGCAATTTCTGAGGAGTCTCCCGTGAGTTCAATTCCCGATGCCGAAGCGCTCTACACGAAGCTGCTGGCCGGCGTGAAGCCGCTGATGCGCCCCGAAACGAAGCTGGTGGGCATCACCTCCGGCGGTGCCTGGCTGGTCGAGCGGCTGCAGAAGGACCTGGGCCTGCCCGGCGCGCCCGGCGTCATCTCGTCGGCCATGCACCGCGACGACTTCTCGCGCCGCGGCCTCTCGGCCAGCGCGCAGACCTCGCTGCCCTTCGACGTGAACGGCGCCGACGTGCTGCTGCTCGACGACGTGCTCTACACCGGCCGCACCATCCGCGCGGTGCTCAACGAGCTGTTCGACTTCGGTCGCCCGGCCAGCGTGCGCCTCGCGGTGCTGGTGGATCGCGGCGGGCGCGAGCTGCCGGTTGCCGCCGACTTCGCGGCCGAGAAGCTCACGCTGCCGAATTCGCAGCTGCTCGCGCTGGCCCGCGCTGCCGACGGCGCATTCAGCCTGAAGGTGGAGGAAAGCAAGTAATGCTCTACAAGCGAAACCCCCAGCTCAACAAGAACGGCGAGCTGATCCACCTGCTGTCGATCGAGGGCCTGCCCAAGGACATCGTCACGCACATCCTCGACACGGCCGCCAACTTCACGAGCGTGAGCGACCGCGAGGTGAAGAAGGTGCCGCTGCTGCGCGGCAAGAGCGTGTTCAACCTGTTCTTCGAGAACAGCACCCGCACGCGCACCACCTTCGAGATCGCGGCCAAGCGCCTGAGCGCCGACGTCATCAACCTCGACATCGCACGCTCCTCGGCCACCAAGGGCGAGTCGCTGCTCGACACCATCGCCAACCTGAGCGCGATGGCCGCCGACCTGTTCGTGGTGCGCCACAGCGAGTCGGGCGCGCCCTACCTGATCGCGCAGCACGTCGCGCCGCACGTGCACGTGGTGAATGCCGGCGACGGCCGCCACGCGCACCCGACGCAGGGGCTGCTCGACATGTACACGATCCGCCACTACAAGAAGGACTTCTCGAATCTCACGGTCGCCATCGTCGGCGACGTGCTGCATTCGCGCGTGGCGCGTTCCGACATCCACGCGCTCACCACGCTGGGCTGCGCCGAGGTGCGCGTGGTCGGCCCCAAGACGCTGGTGCCGAGCGACATGGCCGGCATGGGCGTGCGCGTGTTCCACACGCTGGAGGAGGGCATCAAGGACTGCGACGTGGTCATCATGCTGCGCCTGCAGAACGAACGCATGAGCGGCGCGTTGCTGCCCTCGTCGCAGGAGTTCTTCAAGACCTTCGGCCTCACGCAGGAAAAGCTGCAGCTGGCCAAGCCCGACGCCATCGTGATGCACCCCGGCCCCATCAACCGCGGCGTGGAGATCGACTCCGCCGTGGTCGACGGCAAGCAGAGCGTGATCCTTCCGCAGGTCACTTTCGGCATCGCCGTGCGCATGGCGGTGATGAGCATCGTCGCAGGCAACGAAGCATAGAAATGTTGCTCGCCCCCAGTCTTCGCGCACTTCGTGTCGCTTCGCCAACCCCCTACCGGGGGCAACACCAGTGGCCCGGCGAAGCCGGTTCCACGGTGTTTCCCGAAAAGGCCATGACTGTCACCGGAAGTACAGACGCATGAACATCCACATCACCAACGGCCGCGTCGTCGATCCCGCGTCGGGCACCGACAAGAAAGCCGACATCGCTATCGCCGACGGCAAGATCGCCGGCATCGGCGGCAGCATTCCCGCCGGCTTCAAGGCCGGGCGCACCATCGACGCCACGGGCTGCATCGTCACGCCCGGCCTCGTGGACCTGGCCGCGCGCCTGCGCGAGCCCGGCTACGAACACGAGGGCATGCTCGAGAGTGAAATGGCCGCTGCCATCGCGGGCGGCGTCACCAGCCTCGTGTGCCCGCCCGACACCGACCCGGTGCTCGACGAGCCCGGCCTGGTCGAGATGCTCAAGTTCCGCGCCGAGAAGCTGCAGGCCGCGCGCCTGTTCCCGCTGGGCGCGCTCACGCGCGGCCTGGCCGGCGGCGTGCTGACCGAGATGGCCGAGCTCACCGAGGCCGGCTGCATCGGCTTCGGCCAGGCCGACGTGCCGCTGGCCGACACGCAGGTGCTGCAGCGCGCGCTGTCGTACGCCAGCACCTTCGGCTACACCGTGTGGCTGCGTCCGCAGGACCGCGACCTCGGCAAGGGCGTCGCCGCCAGCGGCCCGCTGGCCACGAGGCTCGGCCTGGCGGGCGTGCCGGTGTCGGCGGAGACGATCGCCATCTTCACCATCGTCGAGCTGATGAAGGCCACCGGCGCGCGCGTGCACCTGTGCCGCATCTCCAGCGCCCGCGGCGTGGAACTGGTGCGCCAGGCCAAGGCCCAGGGCCTGCCGATCACCTGCGACGTCAGCATCAACTCGCTGCACCTGGCCGACACCGACATCGGCTACTTCGACAGCCGCGCCCGCCTGAACCCGCCGCTGCGCCAGCAGGCCGACCGCGACGCGCTTTCGACCGCGCTGGCCGACGGCACCATCGACGCGCTGGTGTCCGACCACACGCCGGTCGAGGCCGACGCCAAGACGCTGCCCTTCGCCGAAGCCGAGGCCGGCGCGACCGGGCTCGAGCTGCTGCTGCCGCTCGCGCTGCAGTGGGGCGAGCGCAGCGGCGCGGGCCTCGCGCGCGCCATCGAGGTCGTCACCTCCGCGCCCGCGCGCCTGCTGAGCGCCGCCGATGCGGGCACCGGCATCGGCCGCCTGCAGGAAGGCGGCGTGGCCGACCTGTGCATCGCCGATCCGGCGCTCGAATGGCAGGTGGAGCCCGGCGCGCTCAGGAGCCAGGGCAAGCACACGCCTTTCGCCGGCTATCCGCTGCAGGGCCGCGCGCGCCACACGCTGGTGGCGGGCCGCATCGTCCACGGCTGAGATGACGCTCACCCCCAGTCTTCGCGCACTTCGTGTCGCTACGCCAACCCCCTCGCAGGGGGCAACACCGGCGACCCGGCAGAGCCGGTTCCGCGGTGTTCCGCGATCGCGCATTGACGTAGCGGGGAAGGGGCCCGTTCGATGATTCATTCGCTGAAAGCCTGCTGGCGCCTGTCGCGCGCGGTGGCGCACGCGGCTTCGGGCTGGTGGACGATCCGCTTCACCTTTCCGAAGCTGTCGCAGCTCGAGCGCAACGCGCGCGTGCAGGCCTGGTCGCGGCGCATGCTGGAGCTCATGGGCATCACGCTGGTGGTGCAGGGCACGCCGCCGCCCAAGGGGCCGGTGCTGCTGATCTGCAACCACCTCTCGTGGCTGGACATCACCACCATCCACGCGGCGCGGCACGTGCGCTTCGTGTCGAAGTCGGACGTGAAGGGCTGGCCGCTGATCGGCACGCTCTCCAACGGCTCGGGCACGCTCTACATCGAGCGCGAACGCCGCCGCGACGCGCTGCGCGTGGTGCACCGCATGACCGACGCGCTGCGCAACGGCGACCTGATCGGCGTGTTCCCCGAGGGCACGACCAGCGACGGCCACGGCCTGCTGCCCTTCCACGCCAACCTGCTGCAGGCTTCCATTTCCTCGGGCGCGCCGGTGCTGCCCGCCGCGCTGCGCTTCGCCGACGCCGCCACCGGCGAGACCAGCCAGGCGCCGCGCTACATCGACGACGACAACCTCGTCGTCTCGCTGTGGAACACGCTGCGTGCGCCGCCGCTGCTGGCCATCGTGCGCTTCGGCGAGCCGCAGGATCCGGAAGGCCGCGACCGCCGCGCCTGGGCGCAGTCGCTGCATGAAGACGTGCAGCAGCTGCGCCGCGAGACGCACTGACCGGTTCTTCGGGGCCATGAAAAAAGGCGCTTCACGAAGCGCCTTTTTTCTTGTTGAAGGGGCGGTGGCGCCCCGTGCTCAGGGCTGCTCGCCCGTGGGCACGAAGCCCAGGCGGCGCGAGATCTCCAGCGCGCAGGCCCTCAGCGGTGCCGCCACGCGGCCATCCCATTCGCGGTCGAAGGTGGCTTCGGGGCCCATGGCGGTGATGCCCAGCACCAGGTTGTTGGTCGAGTCGAACACCGGCGCGCAGAAGGCGTCGATGCCCGGGATCGGCTGGCCCAGTGTGCGCGACATGCCGTGCAGCCGCGTCTCGACCAGCAGCGCCTCGATCTCCGCACGCGACAGCTCGACGGTGGAGCCGCGGCCGTCCGCCGGACGCGCGCGAGCGAGGTCCTCCAGCATCATCTTCTCCACCACCTTGGGCGGCAGGTAGGCCGCGAAGAGCCGGCCCGTCGCGGTGTAGGCCAGCGACATGACGGTGCCGGTGCGCAGGTTCACGTGCAGCGGATGGATCGGCTCCTCCAGCCGCACCACGGTCGGTCCGAAGTTGCCCCACACGGCCACCGCGATGCTCTGCTCGGTCTCGGAGGCGAGCTGCTCGATGAGGGGCGACGCCTCCTTGATCGGGTCGAGCCGCTGCAGCTTGGCCAGCCCCAGCTGCAGCGCCAGCGGGCCCAGTTCGTAGCGGCCCGCGCTGTCCTGCACGACGAAGCCGACCTTCAGAAAGCTGACGAGATAGGGGTGTGCCTTGCCGACGGGCACGCCCGCGGCCTTGCCCAGGTCGCGCAGCGCCATCGGCGCCACGTGGCGCCCGAGCGCCACCAGCAGTTGCGTTCCGATTTCGACGGACTGAATGCCACGTCTTGGCTTTTCCATGGGGCGCCCGGCGTGGGGAGTGAGAGTGGGGGCGAGTATAGCCATCGGGGTTTCTACTGATATGGTCGTGTTCAATCGATGATGATTGATCATCTGATAGTAACGAAGACACTTGACCATATCAATCTCGCTGCCTAAACTGCGGCGCAACTTTGGTCTTACACAAACAAGCGAACAGACAGAGACATGGAACAGAACACTTTTGAATGCGACGTGCTCGTCGTCGGCAGCGGCGCATCGGGCATGGCCACCGCGGTCACCGCGGCATCGCAGGGGCTGAAGGTGCTGGTGGTCGAGAAGGAGCCGCGCTTCGGCGGCACCACCGCGCGCTCGGGCGGCTGGCTGTGGATTCCGGGCACGCGCCTGGCCACGGAGCAGGGCATCCACGAGCCCGAGGGCGCTGCGCTCGAATACATGAAGCACGAGACCACGACGCACTTCGACGCCGCGCGCGTCGGCGCCTTCCTCGACATGGGCCCCAAGGCCATCGACTTCTTCACGCGCAACACCTGCGTGCAGTTCGACATGCCGGCCGTCTTCCCCGACTACCACGCCGAGGCACCCGGCGGCCAGCAGGGCGGGCGCTCGATGGTCACGCGCCCGTTCGACGGCCGTGAGCTGGGCAAGCGCATCAAGCAGCTGGCGCCGCCGCTGCCCGAGCTCACCGTGTTCGGGATGATGTTGGGCTCGGGCCCCGAGATCAAACACTTCATGCGGGCCTTCAAGTCGCCGACCTCGTTCTGGTACGTGACCAAGCGCCTGAGCCGTCACTTCCTCGACGTGCTGCGCCACGGCCGCGGCATGACGCTGACCAACGGCAACGCGCTGGCCGGCCGCCTGGCCAAGGCCGCGATGGACAAGAACATTCCGGTGTGGCTTTCCTCGCCGGTGAAGAAGCTGGTGGTCGAGTACGACGGCGTTTCGGGCGCGGTGGTGCAGCACGAAGGCCAGAACGTGCGCGTGGTCGCCAGGCGCGGCGTGGTGCTGGCCTGCGGCGGCTTCCCCTACGACGTGGAACGCCGCAAGCAGCTCTTCCCGCACGCACCCACCGGCCGCGAGCACTACTCGCCATCGCCTTCCACCAACACCGGCGACGGCCTGCGCCTGGCCGAGGCCGTGGGCGGCCGCGTCGACGGCACCATTCCGCACGCCGCGGCCTGGGTGCCCGCGTCGGTCACCACGCGTCCCGACGGCAGCAAGGGCGTGATGCCGCACTTCATCGATCGCGCCAAGCCCGGCGTGATCGCGGTCACCCCCAAGGGCCGCCGCTTCACCAACGAAGGCAACTCGTACCACGACTTCGTGCAGGCGATGGTCAAGGCCTGCGAGGGCGAGCCCGAGGTCACGGCCTGGCTGCTGTGCGACCACAAGGCGCTGCGCGACTACGGCCTGGGCTGCGTCGCACCCGCGCCGCTGCCCATCGGCCGCCACCTCAAGAGCGGCTATCTCAAGCGCGGCGCCAGCGTCGGCGAACTGGCCAAGGAGCTCGGCATCGCACCGGCCACGCTCGAAGCCACCGTGCAGGAGTTCAACAAGGGTGCGCGCAACGGCGACGACCCCGCCTTCGGCAAGGGCAGCAAGGCCTACAACCGCTACCAGGGCGACGCCAACATCACGCCGAACCCGTGCGTGGCGCCGCTGGAGAACGGCCCGTACTACGCCATCAAGCTGGTGATCGGCGATATCGGCACCTTCGCCGGCCTCGTCACCGACGAGAAGACCCGCGTGCTCGACGCCAACCGCCAGCCGATCAAGGGCCTCTACGCGGTGGGCAACGACGCGGCCAGCGTCATGGGCGGCAACTACCCCGGCGCCGGCATCACGCTCGGCCCGGCCCTGACCTTCGGCTACGTCGCCGGACTGCAGGTCGCGCAGGCCGAAGCCAAGGCTGCGGCGCAGCTGAAGGTGGAGCAGCGCGAGGCCGTGCCGGTCAGCCGCGCCGCCTGAGCTTCATACACACATAGATAGATAGAAAGAAGGAGACACCGATGGCCTTTCCATCCAACGTCGCACCCCGCCTGCTCGAAGGCCGCCTCGCCTTCATCACCGGCGCGGGGCAGGGCAATGGCCGCGCGCTCGCGCTGGGCCTGGCGCAGGCCGGCGCCCGCATCGTCGTCACCGACATGAACGACGCCACCGTCAGCGAAACCGCGCAGCTGGTGCGCGACGCGGGCGGCGAAGCCTGGTCCTTCGTGCTCGACGTCACCGCGCCCGAGGCCTGCCAGGCGCTGGCCGAGCGCGTCGGCAAGGAGATCGGCAACGTCGACCTGCTGGTCAACAACGCCGGCATCATCATCCGCGAGAACACCAGCAGCCCGAACGCCGCGGCCAACTGGAAGAAGACCATCGACGTGAACGTGCACGGCACCTTCAACACCACGCTGGCCTTCATCCCTGTGCTCAAGCAGACCAAGGGCTCGATCATCAACATCGCCTCCATCGCCGCCTACGCGGGGCAGGGCGCGAGCCTGGGCTACTCGCCGTCGAAGGGCGCGATCAAGATGCTCACGCAGTCGCTCGCGCAGGAGCTCGCGCCCGCCGGCGTGCGCGTTAACGCGCTGGCCCCCGGCGTGATCGAGACGCCTATGACCGCCGCTACCCGCGAGAACCCGCAGCGCCTCGAATCGTTCATGACGCGCATCCCCATGGGTCGCGTCGGCCAGACCGAAGACCTGGTCGGCCCGGTGATCTTCCTGGCCAGCGACATGTCGCGCTACGTCACCGGCATCGTGCTGCCGGTGGACGGCGGCTTCCTCGCCGTCTGAGCCGCGCTTTTCTTCCCTCTTTCCTTTCCGCTTCCTCGTCCGTCAACCTCAGGAGACAAAAAATGAAAACCATCCGTCTGTACAAGACGCTGCTCGCCACGGCCGCGTTCGCCGCCTTCGCGGCAGGCACCACTGGTGCCATGGCGCAGGACATCAAGGTCGGCTACAACGGCGACCTTTCCGCGTCGCCCTCGGCGCAGAGCGGCCAGGCCGCGGTGCTGGGCATGGAAGCGGCCATCGCCGACATCAACGCCGCCGGCGGCGTGCTGGGCAAGAAGCTCGCGCTGGTGACGCGCGACGACGTGTCGGCACCGCCGAAGTCGATCCAGAACATGAGCGACCTGATCGACAACGAGAAGGTGGTCGCGGTGTTCGGCCCCACCAACTCGGGCAACGCGATGGCGTGGAAGCACATCGCCAACCAGAAGAAGATTCCCGTGCTGGGCAACGTGGGCTCGGGCACCGACATCACCAAGCCGATGAGCCCCGGCGCCGACAACTACATGTTCCGCGTGTCGATGGTCGACCGCGAGCAGGTGGCAGCGCTCATGGCCTACGTCAAGAAGAACACCGCCGGCTCCAAGGTGGTGGGCCTGATGGCCGAGACCACCGGCTACGGCCAGGGCGGCCTGAAGGACATGGAAGAGATCGCCAAGCTGCAGGACATCAAGATCGCGGCCACCGAGCGCTTCGGCGTCGGCGACACCGACATGACCTCGCAGCTCAGCAAGATGAAGGCCGCCAACGTCGACACCGTGGTGGTGTGGGCGCAGGGCACGCCCATCGCGCAACTGGTGCGCAGCATGGAGAAGATCAACTACTTCCCGCTGACGCTCACCTCCTGGGCCGCCGACAACATCACCTTCTACGACGCGGCCGGCAAGGCGCTGGCTGAGAAGCCGATCTTCATGCGCACCGTGAGCGAGACCCGCACGCCCGCGCAGCAGAAGCTGTTCGACCGCATCGGCGCCAAGCTGAAGGCCCCGGGCTCGTTCTCGTTCGCGCTGCACGGCTACGACTCGATGCAACTGCTGGCGCAGGCCATGAAGCAGGCCAACAGCACCGACGGCGCGGCGGTGCGCACGGCGCTCGAAGACCTGAAGACTCCCGTGCAGGGCGTGCTGAAGACCTACGACAAGCCCTTCAGCAAGACCAACCACGAGGCGCTGACCGCCAAGGACCTGGTCTGGATCCGCTGGAAGGACGGCAAGCTGCTGCCCTACGGCGACGCGCTGATCCAGGGCCTGAAGCCGGCCGACTTCAAGCAGTAAGCAAGACAAGAAAGATGCGTGGCCGCCGCGCCCAGGCGCCGGCCGGCCCGCTTCGCAACGGAGATACACACCATGGTTGAAGCGCTCCTGCAGGCGCTCATCAGCGGGCTCGCCGTCGGCGGTGCCTATGCGCTGGTGGCGCTGGGATTCAGCATCACGTTCACGACCACCAAGACGCTTAACTTCTCGCACGGCGAGTTCGTCTCGGCCGGTGCGTTCATCGGCATGAGCGCCCTGTTCCTGGTACTGGGCAAGCCGCTGAGCTCCACCACCTTCGGCGACGCCGTGCCCGGCGCGGGCGCGCAGCTCTTCGCGCTGCTGGCGGCGCTCGGCGTGATGGGGCTGCTCGGCTGGCTGCTCTACGTGCTGGGCGTGCGGCCCTTCGCCGGCCGCCCCGGCATGGCGTGGGTGATGAGCACGCTGGGCTTCGGCGTGATCCTGCAGAGCGTGGGGCTCGCCATCTGGGGCCCGAAGCCCGTGGTGGTGCCCGCGCCCGTGGGCGACACCGTGATCCGCATGTTCGGCGTGGGCGTGCGCCCGCAGGAACTGCTCACGCTGGGCGTGGCGGTGGTCGTCATGCTCGGCTTCGACCGCGTCATGAACAACACCATGATCGGCAAGGCGATGCGCGCCGTGGCGCAGAACGGCAACGTCGCCAGCCTCATGGGCATCAACACCAACGCGATGATGATCGGCGCCTTCGTCGTCAGCTCGGCGCTGGCGGGGCTCTCGGGCTTCCTGCTCGCGCCCATCGCGCAGGCCTCGCTCTTCATGGGCCTCACCGTGGGGCTCAAGGGCTTCTCGGGCGCCATGATCGGCGGCCTGAGCAACCCGCGCGGCTGCGTGATCGGCGGCTTTCTGCTCGGCGTGCTCGAGTCGATGGTCAATCTCTGGCAGGCGCAGTGGCGCGAGGTGGCGGTGTTCGCGCTCGTCATCCTGGTGCTGGCCTTCCGTCCCACGGGCCTGTTCGGCCGCACGACGGTGGAGAAGGTATGAAGCGCCTGGCCCATCCCCTGGCCGTGGTGCTGGTCGCCGCGGTGCTCTGCGGCATCGTCTCGATGTCGGGCAACGACTACTACCTGCGCATCGCCTTCATGATGTGCGTCTACTACCTCTGCGCCGCCGGCATGAACGTGCTGGTGGGCTACGCGGGACAGAAATCGCTCGGCCAGGCCGGGCTGTTCGCGGCGGGCGCCTACGGCGTCGCGCTGCTGACCTCGCGCACCGACATGGACCCGTGGCTCGCGCTCGCGCTGGCAGCCGTCATCTCGGGCCTGTGCGGCGTGCTCATCGCGCTGCCCTCGCTGCGCGTGAAGGGGCCGTACCTCGCCATGGTCACGCTGGCCTTCGGCATCGTGGTCGAGAAGCTCGTGGGCGAATGGACCGACGTGTTCGGCGGCGCACAGGGCATCTACGGTATCCGCCCGCTCACATGGAAGGGCGCGCCGCTGGACACCACGCAGTGGGTCATCCTCGGCATCGTGCTGTGCGCGGCGATGCACCTGCTGCTGCGCAACCTGCTGAACGGCCGCTTCGGCCGCGCGCTGCTGTCGCTGCAGGCGGACGAGATCGCCTCGTCTTCCGTGGGCGTGCGCGTGTACCGCGCAAAGGTCATGGCTTTCGTGGTCGCTGCCGTCACCTGCGGCATCGCGGGCGCGCTGGTGGCCCAGCAGAACCAGTACATCAACTCCGACTTCATCACCTTCCACCTGTCGATCTTCATCCTGCTGCTGGTGCTGTTCGGCGGCGCGGGCTCGATGTACGGGCCGCTGGTGGGCGCGGTGCTGCTCACGCTGACCGACGCGCTGCTGGCGCGCTGGCCCTCGGCGCAGCATTTCCTGTACGGCTTCCTGCTGCTGTTCGCGCTGTACGTGATGCCTGGCGGCGTGGTGGGCCTGTTCAACAAGTGGTTCATGAAGTCGCGCCATCGCGGCGAAGGTGCGGGCGGCAACGGCGTGCCCGGCCAGATCGGCCCCGGCGGCGAAGGCGAGCTGCTGGTGGTGCAGGGCGTGACCAAGTCGTACGGTGGCGTGAAGCCGGCGCAGGACGTGTCGTTCCGCCTGCAGCGCGGCCACATCCATGCGCTCATCGGGCCGAACGGCGCGGGCAAGAGCACGATGATCAACATGCTCACCGGCGTGATCGAACCCGACGCGGGCTCCATCCGCTTCCTGGGCCGCAACATCGTGGGCCAGCCGGCGCACACCATCTGCTGCCTGGGCATGGGCCGCACCTTCCAGAACCTGCGCCTGTTCGCGGATCTCTCGGTGCTCGACAACGTCATGCTCGGCCGCCACAGCCGCATGAGCAACGGCTTCCTCTCGTCGCTCGTTGCATGGCCAACGGCGAACCGGCAGGAGAAGGCGACGCGCGATCGTGCGCTGCAGCTGCTCGACCTCGTGGACCTTGGCCACCTTGCGCACTGGCCCGCCGGCAGCCTGCCCTACGGCCTGCAGCGCCGCGTGGAGCTGGCGCGCGCGCTGGCCACCGAGCCGCAGCTGCTGCTGCTCGACGAACCGGCCGCCGGCCTGAACCCGCAGGAAACCGCCGAGCTCGGCGAACTGCTGCTGCGCATCGGCAAGTGCGGCGTGTCGATCCTGATGGTGGAGCACCACATGGACCTGGTGATGTCGATCTCCGACCACGTGATCGTGCTCGACTACGGCATCAAGATCGCCGAGGGCAAGCCCGCCGAGGTGCAGGCCAATCCGCGCGTGGTCGAGGCCTACCTGGGCGTCGACGACGAGCAAGAAGAACCGCAGGCACATGCCGTGGCCGCCTGAGCAGAAAGACCGGAACACCATGTTGAAGATTGAATCGGTGAAGGTCTCGTACGGCGCCATCGAGGCCGTCAAGGGCGTGAGCCTGGAAGTGCGCGCGGGCGAGGTCGTCACCATCATCGGCGCCAACGGCGCCGGCAAGAGCACGCTGCTGAAAAGCATCGTCGGCCTGGAGCCCGTGGCCGAGGGCCGCGTGCTGATCGACGGCAACGACAGCACGAACGTGCCTTCGCACAAGCGCGTGGGCCTGGGCGTGGCGCTGTCGCCCGAGGGGCGCGGCGTGTTCCCCGACCAGACGGTGCGCGAGAACCTCATGCTCGGCGCCTATTCGCGGCGCAACGACAAGGCCTTCGTGGCGCGTGGCATCGAGCGCGAGTTCGCGCGCTTCCCGCGCCTGAAGGAGCGCCAGAACCAGCACGCGGGCACGCTGTCGGGCGGCGAGCAGCAGATGCTGGCCATCGCCCGCGCGCTCATGAGCGAGCCGCGCCTGCTGCTGCTGGACGAGCCTTCGCTGGGGCTCGCGCCGCTCATCATCAAGGACATCTTCGACGCCATCCGTCAGCTGCGCAGCTCGGGCCTGACCATCCTGCTGGTGGAACAGATGGCCAAGCAGGCGCTGGGCGTGGCCGACCGCGCCTACGTGCTCGAGACCGGCTGCATCACGCTCGAAGGCTCCGGCCGCGAGCTGCTCGACAACCCCAAGGTGAAGTCCGCGTACCTCGGCACGCATTGACTTCCATCGCTCATTTCAAAGGAACTCCCATGACCGCCAAGAAATTCGCCAGCCACGCCGACCTCGAGGAAAAGAAGGTCTCGTTCACCCGCCTCTCGGAGAACGCCTACGCCTACACCGCCGAGGGCGACCCGAACACCGGCATCTTCATCGGCGACGAGGCCGTGATGGTGGTCGATACCCAGGCCACGCCCGCGATGGCGCAGGACGTGATCCGCCGCATCCGCGAAGTGACGCCGCTGCCGATCAAGTACGTGCTGCTTTCGCACTACCACGCGGTGCGCGTGCTGGGCGCGTCGGCCTACTTCAAGGAGGGCGCCGAGCAGATCATCGCCAGCCGCGACACCTACGACCTGATCGTCGAGCGCGGCGAGCAGGACAAGGCCAGCGAGATCGGCCGCTTCCCGCGCCTGTTCCGCAACGTCGAATCGGTGCCGCCGGGCCTGACCTGGCCCACCATGACCTTCGACGGCACCATGAGCGTGTGGCTGGGCGAGAAGCTCGAAGTGAAGATCGCGCAGGTCGGCCGCGGCCACACCAAGGGCGACACCATCGCCTACCTGGAAGACCAGAAGATCTGCTTCGCGGGCGACCTCGTCGAATATCAGAGCACGGCTTACGCAGGCGACTGCTACTTCCGAGACTGGCCCACCACGCTCGACCGTCTCGCGGGCTTCGGCTTCGAGAAGCTGGTGCCCGGCCGCGGCGCAGCGCTGGAGAACGCAGCCGACGTGCGCAAGGCCATCGCCTCCACGCGCGCCTTCATCTCCGACGTGTACACGCTGGTCAACAACGGCGTGGCGCAGGGCAAGACGCTCAACGCGATCTACAAGGAAACCGTGGCGGCGCTGCGCCCCACGTACGGCCACTGGGTGATCTTCGACCACTGCATGCCTTTCGACGTGACCCGCGCATACGACGAAGCGACGGGCTATGTGCACCCGCGCATCTGGACGGCAGAGCGCGACATCGAGATGTGGAACGAACTCGAAGGCTGAGGTGACTCCCGCCCCCGCCGCGCGCGCACCGGACGCGACACCCGCCGCCGTGCAGACCTGGCTGCTGGTGGCGATGCTGGTGTGGGGCGTGAACGTGTCGGCCGTGAAGGTGCTGACAGGTTTCTTCGACACGCTGCCGCTGGCGGCGCTGCGCATGGCGGTGGCCTGCCTGGCGCTGAGCGCGATCGTGCTGTGGCGGCGCGGCGGGGTGCCGGTGTTCGGCATGCGCCGTCTCGCGGCGCTGGCCGGCTGCGGCTTCCTGATGGTGTATGCCAACCAGATCCTGTTCGCGCTGGGGCTGCAGCGTTCCACCGCGACCAACGGCGCGCTGATCATGGCGCTGAGTCCGCTGGTGTCGGCGCTGATGGCCGCGCTGGTGTTCCGCGAGGCGCTCACGGCGCGGCGCCTCTTCGGCGTGGCGCTCGGTTTCGCGGGCGTCGCAGCTGTGGTGCTGAGCCATCCGGGCGCGAGCCTGTCTAGCGCGGGCCTGGGCGACCTGATGCTCGCGCTCTCGGTGGTGAGCTTCGCCGTCGGCGGCGTGGGCGTGCAGCGCCTGGCGCGGCAGATCGATCCGCTGTCGATGAGCTGGGGCATCTACGTCCTGGGCACCGCGATGCTGGTGCTGCACACGCTGCTCGGGCCCTCGCCGCTGGGCGCGGCGCAGATCTTTCCGGGCGCGTGGCCATGGGCGCTGGTGCTGTTCTCGGGCGTGGCCGCCACTGCCGCCGGCAACCTGATCTGGAACCGCGCCATCTCCGTCATCGGCGTGGCGCGCACCGCCGTCTTTCTCTACTGGGTGCCGGTGTTCGGCGTCGCGTTCGCGGCGCTGCTGCTCGGCGAGGTGCTGACCTGGTGGCACCTGCTCGGCTTCGCCGCCGTGATGAGCGGCACCTGGCTGGGCACGCGGTCTCCCGCGGCCACCGTGTCCTGACCGATGCCCTGATTCCTTCGATTCATGTCTTCCGACTCTCTTCCCCTGCTGTTCCAGCCCCTGCAACTGCGCGGCCTCACGCTGTCCAACCGCGTCGTCATCTCGCCGATGTGCCAGCACGCCGCCGACCGTGGCCATGCCACGCCGTGGCACATGGTGCATCTCGGCAAGTTCGCGCTTGGCGGCGCGGGGCTGATCCTCACCGAGAGCACCGCGGTCGATCCGCGCGGGCGCATCGGCACCGCCGACCTCGGCCTGTGGAAGGACAGCCAGATCGCGCCGCTGAAGGCCGTGGTCGATTTCGTGCACGCCCAGGGCGGCGCCATCGGCGTGCAGCTCGCGCATGCGGGGCGCAAGGCCGGCAGCGAGCCGCTGTGGGAAGGCGGCGCGGCGCTGGGCGATGCGCGCATGGCCGCCGACGAGGAGCCGTGGGAGCGCCTGGGCCCGAGCGCGCTCGCGGCGGGACCGGGCTGGTCGGCGCCGCGAGCTCTCGACGCCGACGGCATCGCGGCGGTGGTGCAGCGTTTTGTCGATGCGACGGTGCGCGCTGACAAGGCTGGCTTCGACGTGGTCGAGCTGCACTTCGGGCACGGCTACCTGGTCGCGAGCTTCCTGTCGCCCAACGCCAACCATCGCGACGACGCGCTCGGCGGCAGCCGCGACAACCGCATGTGGCTCGCGCTGGAAATCGCGCAGCGCGTGCGCTCCGCATGGCCGGCGCACAAGCCGCTGTTCTGCCGGCTCTCGGCGGTCGACGGCACGCTCGACGGCTGGAGCCTCGACGACTCGGTGGTGCTCGCGCGCGAACTCAAGCGCTGCGGCGTCGACGTGATCGACTGCTCCTCGGGCGGGCTCACCGAGGAGACGCGCGCGCTGCCGGTGCCGCGCGGGCTGGGCTTCCAGGTGCCGTTCTCGGCGCGCATCCGGCGCGAGGCGCAGGTGCCCACGCAGGCCGTGGGAATGATCGTCGATGCGCAACAGGCCGAGGCCGTGCTCGCTGCGGGCGATGCCGACCTGATCGCGCTGGGCCGCGAGGCCTTGTTCGACCCCTACTGGCCGCACCACGCGGCCGCCGCGCTCGGCGCGGATCCCGGTTTCGAGCGCTGGCCGGTGCGCCATGGCGTGTGGCTCGCCAAGCGCGCGCCCGGGCTGGCGCGTGCGCGTGCCGAAGCCCGCGAGCGGCAATCCACCAACGAGGAGACATGAAGATGAGCGAACCGACGACCCTGCGCATGGGCCTGATCCGCAAGAAACCCGAATGGACCGACGAGGCCTTCCGCGACCACTGGCGCGACAGGCACGGCCCGCTGGTGGCGCAGCTGCCCACGCTGCGCGACTATCGGCAGAACCTCGTGCTCGACCGGCTGCAGCGCGGCATCGACTTCGCGCGCGGGCCGTGGGACTTCGACGGCTTCTCGCAACTGCGCTTCGACGAGGGCGCGCAGGCCGACGCGGCCTTCAATCGCGGCGAGCTCGCCGCCGCCATCCGCGCCGACGAGGAACGCTTTCTCGGTGGGCTGCACATCGTGACTGTCGCGCAGACCGAGGTGATCGCGCTGCCGCCGAAGCCCGAGGGCCTGCTCAAGCGCATCTCGCTGCTGCGCCGGCCGATCGAGCAGTCGGAGGACGACTTCCGCCGCGAGTGGAAGGTGCACGCCGATCATGTGCGCCGCATGCCCGGCGTGAGCGGCTACCGCCAGAACGTGGTGACGGCGCGCGAGCTCGTGAAGGGCACGCCCTGCGGCTATGCGGAACTGCCGATAGACGGCATCGTCGAGCTGTGGTTCGAGAGCACCGACACGCTGAACGCCGCCTTCGCCTCGCCGCAGGGGCAGGTGACGATGGCGCATGCGCTCACCTTCCTGGCGGAGATCACGGCCTTCGTGGTGGAAGAGCACCGCGTGGTGTGAGTGCCGCGAGGCACCCGCACCCTGCTGCTCAGAAGTTCTTCAGCGTGTCGAGCTGCAGCTGCGTCAGGCCGCGCTGGTAGAGCACATTGGTGCGGAAGTCCGCGGCGATGGCGGCGGCCTGCGCGTCCACATCGGTGGCGCGGGTCGCGATGCCCGCGGCGCCGATCCAGGTGTTCGTGCCCGTCAGGATCAGGAAATTCGCCAGCGTGACCGTGCCGCCGGCCGGCACGGTGATGTCGAAATCCATCGTCACCACGTTGCTGCCGTCCGAGCTGTTGAGCGCCGAGGTCGAGGCGTAGTCCACGTGGTCCGCCGCGCCGAAGACGAAGCCCGCGTCGCGGCCCTTGCCCAGGCCGTCCCACACCGCCAGCGCCTTCTGCGGCGCGCCCGCCGGTGGGTAGATCACGCCCGCGCCGTAGGAGCCCAGGAAGCTGGTGTACGTCACCTTTGCCGTGATGGGCGATGCCGAGGGGTTGTGGAAGGTGTCCGTCATGCGCCCCCATGCCTGGTCTGGTTGCGCGTAGAAGGTGCGCTGCACGTCGAGGCCGCGCAGTGTCCTCACGCCGGATCGGATGTTCTGCGCGCCGCGAGTGGGCGACACGGTCCAGCCCGTCAGCCCTCTGCTGAAGTCGCCGTTGACGATGAAGCTGCGCGCGGCGTCGTCGTCCACCGACACCATCTCGATCGACGTGCCCTGGCCGCGGTTGCACTGTTCGAACGACAGCACGACCACCTGGCCGGAAAAGGACGTGAGCCAGGCGAACCCCCACGTGCCCGACTGGCCATTGCTGTCGACCCTGAAGAGCGTGGAGAGCAGTCCGCCGCTGGTGTCGCGCAGCACCACCTGCATGAAGGCCGACTCGTCGTGGAAGTTGCCGCGCTTCACGCCCCAATTGCCGGTCCACCCGAGGCTCACGCGGCCGGTGGTCTGCCGCAGGTCCAGGGTCTGCTGCAGCCGTGCATCGGGCACCGCGTGCAGGAAAGCCGCGACGCCGTTCGACTGGAACTGCGGGTCGGTCGTGATCGACACCACTTTCAGGCCGTCGGCCGCTGTCATCTCGGGGCCCAGCGGCGTCAGTTCGGCGAAGGTCTGGTTGATCTTGAAGCCCGCGAAGCCGCCACCCACGGTCACACCCAAGGTCAATGCGCCCGAACCTGCGCCTGAACCCGAGCCGGCGAACTGGCCGTTCCAGCCGTTCCCGATGCTGAAGTCGGGCGTCAGGTCCCAGAAGTTCGCCTGGCCGGGGCCGACGGCGGCGTTGATGTCGTCGTCGTGGATGGCGAGGCTCTGCGAAAGGACCGTCGATGCGGGCAGCGAGGTCGGCGTTGCAAGCTCGGGAACGGGAGCCGGTGCCGGTGGGTTGGGCGCGGGCGGGGCCGGCGGCTGCGGCGCGGGAGGTGCCGGAGGTTCGCCCGGCGCGGGGGCGGGCGGCGCGCCGACCGGCGGGAAGGCGAATCCGCCACCGCCTCCGCTGCCGCCACCACCGCAACCGCTCAATACCGCGACGCCCACCGCGGTGAGTGCAAACCTTCTCCGATCCATGCCCGAGCTCCTCGTCGATTCTTCTGAAGACAGTTCCAGCGCGGCACGCCGATCGTGGCCGCAAGGCGCCGATTGGAGCGACTCGGACGTCTTCGATCCATAACCGAAATTGGGGAGGGAATGAGGGCAGGGGGCATGCGCCGCGATGCCGGAAGGAGCGCAAAAGTAACATCGACCTTCGGCAACACCGGAGCAGCACGCATGGGGCGCAGCATCTTCTTACTGGGCATCGTCATGGCCGCGACCGCATGCGCGGCGTCCGCCCAGACGCGCAAGCCGCTTCCGCCCGGCGTGGTCGGCGTGATGCGCATCGACGCCGGCACCGACTACGTGTTTCTGGACCGGCCCACCACCGTGGGCGGCGCGTGCAAGGGGTGGAAGGCGGTGTCGATACAGGCACCGGGCCCGGCGGGCTCGGGCATCACCAACCTCATGTGCTGGAAGGAATCGAACGGCCAGCTGCTGACGGCGACCGAGGCGAAGGTGACGCCGCAGGTCGCGCCGATGAGCCTGATCCGCTGAGGCGGACAGGGTGACAGTGCTCAGGCCGGCAGCAGGCGGCCCTTCCGTGCCGTCGCCAGTCGCACTGCGCGGGCCGGGGCGTCCGCGCGTGCGGGCAGCCACTGCGCATCTTCCGCCGCGGCCTTGCCGTCATCGCCCGGCAACACGAACTGGCTGATCAGCGCGTCGAGGCTGCGCGCTTGATCGCGCAGGCCTTCCGAGGCGGCGGCCGACTGCTCGACCAGCGCCGAGTTCTGCTGCGTCATCCGGTCCAGGTGCGCGACGGCGGCGTTGATCTGAGCGACGTCGTGCGTCTGCGAACGGGTCGCCGCCGTGATGGCGCCCACGGTGTCGGCGACCTCCCCGATCGACGCCACGATGCGCTCCATGGTCTGGCCCGCGCCGTCGGCCAGCACGGTGCCGGCTTCGATGCGCTGCACGGAGTCGTCGATCAGGCTCCTGATCTCGCGCGCCGCCGAGGCCGAGCGCGTGGCAAGCTGCCGCACTTCCGACGCGACCACCGCGAAGCCGCGCCCCGCCTCGCCCGCACGCGCCGCCTCGACGGCGGCGTTGAGCGCGAGGATGTTGGTCTGGAACGCGATGCCGTCGATCACCCCGGTGATGTCGGCCACCTTGCGCGACGCGCGATGGATGTCCTGCATGGTGCCGACCACCTGCGACACCACCTCGCCACCCTGCGCCGCCACGGATGCCGCGGCGCCGGCCATCTGCTCGACGCGGCCCGCGGCCTGGCTCGATTGCTCGACCTTGCGCATCACCTGCTCGAGCGCCGCGGCGGTCTGCTGCAGGCTGGACGCGGCTTCTTCCGTTCGCGCCGACAGGTCCGAATTGCCGTGCGCGATTTCGTTCGCCGCCACGCGCACGCTCTGCACCGACTCGCGCACGCGCAGGACCAGTTCGCGCAAGGAGCCCTGCATCGCGCCGAGCGCCAGCAGCATCCGGCCGGCTTCGTCGCGCGAATGGCCCTCGATGTCCTGGCGCAGGTCGAGGCTCGCGACCCGGCCGGCTGTTTCGCCGGCTGCGCGTATCGGCCGGCTGATGCTGCGCACCAGCCACTGCGCCAGCACCGCGCCGAGCAGCAGGGCCGCCGCGCCGAACACCACCAGCGCCAGGCGGCCGGAGGCGCTCAGCGCCTCGACGTTGCTGCCGGCCTCGTCGATGGCTTCGCGCTGCGCGAGCGCCAGTCGCGACAGGGCTTCCAGCAGAGCGGCCGAGCCCGGCTGGAAGCGCTGGGCGTAGACCGTGCGGATGCGTTCGGTGAGGCCGGAGTCGCGCGCCGCGACGAGCTCCTTCACGGCGATTCCGAAGTCCTTGCCCGCGGCCTGTGCCCGCTCGAGCAGCTCGCGATCGGAGGCTCTCTGCAGGCGCTGCGACACCTGCTGCATCAGCCCGGCGTACTTCGCCTCGGTCGCCTGGATGTCCGCGGCCAGGATCTCGCCGACTTCGGGCTCGGAGCTCAGCGCCATCGCCTTGTAGCGCTCGGCGTTGATGGACTGCAGGCGGTAGGCGTCCACCACCATGCGCTCCGAGACGCCGTGCTGCCGGATGGCCTCGCGCGTCGCCTCGTCCACCTTGGAGAGCGCGCGGATGCCGATGCCGGAGCCGGCGAGCGTCAGCAGCAGAACGATGCCGAAGGTGGCGAGCAGGCGGCGGCCGAGGACGTTGGTGGAGCGGGGAGTGCGGAGATCGGAGGTCACTGGAGATCGATTTCTCCCGCCGCGTCGGGCGGGGAGGATGTGGGCGGGAGGAGGTTTACAAATCTGATCAATCTGATTACATCGATGCCTTGTTACGTGGCATTGACTGCGCGGCGACTGTGTCCGGCCCAGCGCGAGGCGGGGGCGCGGGCAAAAAAAAGCGCTCCTCGAGGGAGCGCTTAACGACGCGATGAAGCGCCGTGAGGAGGAACCGAAGTCCGTTCGCGGAATGGAATTTCTTCCGTCTTCCGCCGAAGACCTTCAGGCCTCCAGATTGGCCGCGCGGGCGGCCCGTGACTGCGGGACAGGACAGGCCGGGCGCGTGGGCGCTTGCCTACATCGCCTGCGGCAAGCGATGCGCGGGTCCGCCCGTCCGCCGGCCTGGTCAGCCCAGCAGGCCGTGAAGGATGTTGGTGACCGGGCTCACGACGTGGCTCACCGTCTGCTCGACCTGGCTGGTGATCGGAGCCACCGCGTCGCCCAGCCCGGTGCTCACGGCATGGCCTGCGCCTTCGACGACGCCGGCCACCGTATCGACAACCGGTGCGACGGCGCTCGCGGCACCGGCCAGGATGTCCGTCGCCGGGGCAGTGGTGCTGCCGGCCGTGCTGCCGGCGGCGGCGACCGTCGTGGCGGCCGTGTCTCCCGCCGGCTGCAGCACGTTGGCCACCGGACCGTCGCCACCCAGCGCGCCGAGCAGGCCGCCGACCAGACCGTCGTTGCCCAGGATCTTGCCGACGAGGCCGTCGTCGCCGAGCACGCCTCCGAGCAGGCCGCCTGCGCCGCCGCCGTCGCCGCCGAGCACACCGCCCAGCAGGCCGTTCTCGCCGAGGACGCTGCCGAGGAGGCCGCCTTCGCTGTTGCCGCCGCCGACCACGCCGCCGAGGAGGCCATCGCTGCCGAGGAGGTTGCCCACGAGGCCGTCTTCGCCGAGGACGCCACCGAGCAGGCCGCCTCCGCTGTCGCCGCCGCCGAGCACTCCGCCCAGCAAGCCGTCGTCGCCGAGTACACCGCCGAGGAGGCCACCGTCACCGCCGAGCACGCCGCCCAGGAGGCCGTCGTCGCCCAGAACGCCACCCAGCAGGCCGCCGTCGCCGCCGAGTACGCCACCCAGGAGACCGTCGTCGCCCAGAACGCCGCCCAGCAGGCCGCCGTCGCCGCCGAGTACGCCACCCAGCAGTCCATCGTCACCAAGGACGCCGCCGAGCAAGCCTCCATCGCCGCCCAGCAGGCCGCCGAGAAGGCCACCGTCGCCGCCAAGCAGGCCACCCAGCAGGCCGTCGTCGCCCAGCAGACCGCCGAGCGGACCCTCGGCGCCGAGGAGACCGTCGTCGGCCAGTACACCGCCGAGCAGTCCGTCGCCGCCAAGCAGGCCACCGACCAGGCCGTCATCGCCTAGCACGCCGCCGAGCAGACCACCTTCGCCGCCCAGCAGGCCGGCCAGCGGAGTCGCGCTCAGCAACTGACCGACCGTGCCGTCGGGCCCGAGCAGGCTGTCGACCAGTCCGCTCTCGCCGAGCAGTCCGCCCGTGAGACCTTCGCTGCCCAGCAGGCCGGAGAGCGAGCCCTCTCCGCCGAGCACGCCACCCAGCGGGCCGTCGTCGCCGAGCAGGCCACCCAGCAGACCGTCGTCGCCCAGGACGCCGCCGAGGAGGCCGCCGTCGCCGCCGAGTACACCACCCAGCAGGCCGTCGTCACCCAGTACGCCGCCGAGCAATCCACCGTCGCCGCCGAGTACGCCGCCCAGCAGGCCGTCATCGCCCAGGACTCCACCGAGGAGGCCACCATCGCCACCGAGCAGGCCACCCAGCAGACCGTCGTCGCCCAGGACGCCGCCGAGGAGGCCGCCGTCGCCGCCGAGCACACCGCCCAGCAGGCCGTCGTCACCCAGCACGCCGCCGAGGAGGCCACCATCGCCACCGAGCAGGCCGCCCAGCAAGCCGTCGTCACCCAGCACGCCACCGAGGAGGCCGCCGTCACCGCCGAGCAAGCCACCCAGCAAGCCGTCGTCACCCAGCACACCGCCGAGGAGGCCACCATCGCCGCCGAGCAGGCCGCCCAGCAGGCCGTCATCACCCAGCACGCCACCGAGCAATCCACCGTCGCCGCCGAGCAGACCGCCCAGCAAGCCACCATCGCCCAGCAACTGCCCGACCAGTCCGTCCTCGCCGAGCACGCTGCCAATCAGGCTGCCGTCGCCCAGCAGGCCTTCGAGCACCTGGCTGACCACGCCGTCGTCGCCGATCAGGCCGTCCACGAGGCCGTCGATGCCCAGGCCGGTGGTCACGCCGCCGAGCAGGCCGTCGCTGCCGAGCACGTTCTCGAGGATGTTGTTCAGCGCATCGGTCAGGTAGTCGACCTGGCCGTTCAGCGACCCGATGAGCGCGTCGGTCAATCCGTTGCCCAGCAGGCCGTCCACCACGGGAGTGAGCACGCCGCCGAGGTTGACGGTGATGTTGTCGACGGTGTTGTCCAGCGGGTCGAACCCGTTCGGATCGTTGGGCCTGAACTCGTCGCCGGCGATGGGCGAGAGCACGTCGTCCACCAGGTCGGTGAGGCCGTCGACCGTGGGCAGCAGCGAGCCCAGCGTGCCCGCGGAATTGGTGACCGCGGCGCTGCGCGCGGCGGCTGCCGTACCGCCGCTCCCGCCCAGGCCGAGCAGGTTGTCGAGGGCGCCGACCAGATGGCCGGCGACGCCGTCGCCCGGGTCGAGCAGGTGGTCGGCGTCTGCGTCCGCGTCTGCGTCCGAATCCGAGTCGGAATCCGAGTCGGAATCCGAGTCCGAATCGGAATCGGAATCTGCATCGGAATCCGAGTCGGCATCCGCATCCGCATCAGCGTCGGCATCTGCGTCCGCGTCCGCATCGGAGTCCGCATCGGCGTCTCCTTCGCCGATGCCTGGAATGAAGAAGGGAACGGCGCTGTCGCTGCCGCCGCCACCGCCCAGTGCCGCGGCGAGCCCAACGGCGCCCAGCGCGCCGAGCGCGAACTCGCCCAATCCGATGCCGCTGCCGGCAGCGGTTTTCTTGCTCACCGCGAGCGCGGCGGCTTCGGCGTCGCTGTCGGGCGCGGTCACTTCGAGGTCGCCCTTGGCCACATCCACGTTCACCTGTTCGAGCCCGGTGGCCAGCTTGGTCGAGCTGATGGTGGCGTCGGTTCCGCCGGTGAACACGCCGGCGAGCGGGGCCTTGTTGGTGGCCGATCCGGGAAAGAGCACATTGGCGTGACCGTCCTGCGGAACGATCACGCGGTCACCGGCCATCAGCGTCTGGTTGCCAGAGACGGGAATCGCCACCCCGTCGCGCATGACGACCGTGCCGGGCGTGGCGTTGGACAGCGACCCGACACCTGCCGGCGCGGCCGGCGGCACCGTGGCGGCCGCCGCGCCCATGGGAGCGACCGGCCTCACTGTCGATTGCGCGAGGATCACCGGTGCGGCACCGCCGTCGGCGCCTCCGGCGGTCGAAGAAATCGTTGTGTTGGCATCCGTCATGGCAGCCTCCTCGGTGATGGGACTGGCTGACGGGGCAACTTGTGTGCCGCTTTTTTGCGCAGCTGCCGGAACGGCGCCGATCCACATGCAAGTCGTTGATCTGCATATGGATTTTCGGCAGGCGAGGGGTGAGGGCGGCCTGCCGGGAGGCCTCCTGGCGGGCGCGCTTCGGCGCTTGTTACGTAGCGTTGTTACATGCCCGGGCCGTAACAGTCACGGCCCTGGCGCGTGTTGCTGGACTCGGCAAGAGAACCTGCGAATTTGTAAGCGCTTTACATCGCGGGCCTTCGAGCCGGGTGTAGGCCTAAGGCAGTCGTTCGGCGTTGCCTTCCCTCTGTGTCAACCCAGGGAAAAGTGGGAAGCTTTCAGTGCATTCGATGCAAAACGTCACGAATGCCGCCGTTCCTGGTGCCGGCTCCGAGGTCTTTCCCGGAAGAATGGCTGGTCATGAGAGTTTCAGAAGTAAACGGGGCGGAACTTGACTACTGGGTGGCGCGTGCCCTTGGCATGATGCCGACCATCCTTCGGCCCCAGGGAAGGCCGTCGTGCTTCGTGATTCCCGCAAAGCGCGAAGCGTTTTCATTCGCTCCGTCTTCGATGTGGTCCGATGGCGGACCGATCATCGACAGGGAGCGGATCAGCTTCAGGTGGGACGGATTCGGGGCGACCAGATGGTGCATCGCCGTCAAGCAGGGCTTCAGGACAGTCGAGGCCAATGGCGAGACTCTTCTTGTCGCGGCAATGAGAGCCGTCGTGATCGACCAGTTCGGCGATCTGGAGCTTCATCCGGTCAAGCTCCCGCGGGAAGGCTCCTATTGAGCATGTCGCGGACGACCCGGCTCCCGGGATAGCTCTCTACCAAACAAGAAAGCCGTTGATGAACGGCTTTTTTCTTTCTGGTGTTCGACAGAAATCAAGAACGAACTGACAGGCCTATCCCATCCGCTGCCAGTCGTTGCGCGCCACCATGGCAGAAATGCTCCGAGGCCAGCGTGAAGCTCATCGCTCAGTACAGCACCACGCCGCGGATCGACTCGCCGCGCTTCATCAGGTCGAAGCCCTCGTTGATCTTCTCCAGCGGCATGGTGTGCGTGATCAGGCTGTCGATGTCGATCTTGCCTTCCATGTACCAGTCCACGATCTTCGGCACGTCCGTGCGCCCGCGCGCGCCGCCGAAGGCCGAGCCCTCCCACTTGCGGCCCGTGACCAGCTGGAACGGCCGCGTGCTGATCTCCGCGCCGGCCTCGGCCACGCCGATGATGATGCTGCGGCCCCAGCCCTTGTGCGTGCACTCCAGCGCCTGGCGCATCACCTTCGTGTTGCCGATGCACTCGAAGCTGTAGTCCGCGCCGCCGTCGGTCAGCTGCACGATCGCGTCCACGATGTTCTCGTGGTCCTTCGGGTTCAGGAAGTGCGTCATGCCGAACTTGCGTGCCATTTCCTCGCGCGCGGGGTTCAGGTCGATGCCGATGATCTTGTCCGCGCCCACCATCTTGGCGCCCTGGATCACGTTCAGGCCGATGCCGCCCAGGCCGAACACCACCACGTTGGCGCCGGCTTCCACCTTGGCCGTGAAGATCACCGCGCCGATGCCGGTGGTCACGCCGCAGCCGATGTAGCAGACCTTGTCGAAGGGGGCGTCCTCGCGGATCTTGGCCAGGGAGATTTCAGGGGCGACCGTGTAGTTGCTGAAGGTGCTGGTACCCATGTAGTGGGCGATGGGCTTGCCGTCGAGGCTGAAGCGGCTGGTGCCGTCGGGCATCAGGCCCTTGCCCTGGGTGCCTCGGATGAGCTGGCACAGGTTGGTCTTGCGGCTCAGGCAGAGCTTGCACTGGCGGCATTCGGGGGTGTACAGCGGAATGACGTGGTCGCCCTTCTTCAGGGTGGTGACGCCGGGGCCTACATCGACCACGATGCCCGCGCCTTCATGGCCGAGGATGGCGGGGAAGATGCCTTCGGGGTCGGCGCCCGAGAGGGTGTAGTAGTCGGTGTGGCAGATGCCGGTGGCCTTGATCTCGACGAGCACTTCGCCGAACTTCGGGCCTTCGAGGTCCACGGTTTCGATGGTGAGCGGAGCTCCGGATTTCCAGGCGACGGCGGCTTTGGTTTTCATGGGACGAAGGTTCCTCGAGGGGCGAACGCCGCAAGGCACGGCGATGTACGTTGGCTTCGTGGCAGAGGGAAACCCGCAAGCACCGAAGCGCATGGCACGGCAATCAGCCTGCTCACGAAGTCCTGCAGCTGCAGGGCGCGGCGGATGGTATGTCCGCGTGCCGTCTCGAGGTGTTCGGATTTCGATACGCAGGAGCCCGACGCGTGGGCTTTCGCAGGCCGCCTCCTGCATCACGCTTGCCCGTGTGGCGCGCTGGTTGCATTCGCGTCCGGAAAGTGCAACGCAAAAAATCATCCGAACGGTTCCGGGCTCACGTTGCCCCGGCATGGTGCAGGAGTCCTGCTCTGGCAAGGGCGCCATCGCAGGGGGCGCCTGCTGCCCAGCCCTCTCCAAAACCCTGCAGGCAGTGCTTGGAAGCGCTCGTTCGACGCGGTTTGCAACGAAATTTTGTCTCGAAATCCGGACGCGACTTCTGGAGCGATCTACCCGTGTTTTTCCTCGTAAGCCCGGCCTCCGGAACGGCCGAATATCGAGACGTGGTGACTCGAAGGCACTCCTAGGATGACACCGTCGCATCGATTCACGTCACACGGTGGTCATGCGTTCCGTGCACCAGCCGCCCCATTCCGGGGCAACGATTGTTGAACTGAGGAAGCCATGTCCGCCATTCTCGAGATTGATTCCATCCGCCAGGAGTTTCCGGTCACCAAGCGGATGCTCTACCTGGACTCCGCGCACCAGACGCCCATGGCGACCTGCGTGCGCCAGGCGCTTTCCGAATTTCTCGCGGAAGGCAACGAGATGGCCGGCCCGAAGCCGGTGTGGATGCGCCGCGTCGAGCGCGCCCGGGAGGACGTCGCCGCGCTGCTGAACGCATTGCCCGGCGAGATCGCCTTCACGAAGAACACGTCCGAGGGCCTCAACATCGCCGCCAATGCCGTTCCGCTCGCGGAAGGCGACACGGTCCTGATGCTCGAGGGCGACCATCCGAACAATGCCTATGCCTGGCTCAACCTGAAGCGCAAGGGCGTGCAGGTGCGCTTCGTGAAGGTGGCGGACGACGAGGTCGCGACGGCGGAAACCTTCGAGCCCTTCATCGACGCCAGGACCCGGGTCATCTCGTTGTCGCACGTGACCTTCCATGCGGGCCAGCGGCACGACATCGCCAGCATCGGCCGTCTGTGCGCGCAAAAGGGCATCTACCTGGTCGTCGACGCGATGCAGTCCATCGGCGTGCTGCCGGTCGATGTACGGAAGCTGGGCGTGTCCGTGCTGGCCGCCGGTTGCCACAAGGGATTGCTGGTGCCCCAGGGGCTGGGCATCCTCTATGTGAAGGCAGGTCTCGACGAGCTGCAGCCGGCGTACCTGGCGATGAGCAGCCTGGCGAATCCTCCCGAGGACTACATCGCGCGGCCCGACGACCTGGCGCCGCGCAAGGATGCAGGGCGCTTCGAGTTCGGCAACTACAACCTCCCCGACCTGCATGCCTTGTCGAGCTCGATCGAACTCATTCGAAAGACCGGCGTCGAGCGCATCGAGGCCCATGTGCTCGAGCTGGGCGACCGGCTGATCGGCGGGCTCGAAACGCTCGGCGTGCGCCTCGTCGGTCCACGAGCCCGTGCGGGCCGCGCGCACATCTACGTGCTGGACCTGCCGGTCGCGGAGTGGCTGGACTACTTCACGCAGAACCAGGTTCGCGTATCGCCCGAGCGCGGCGGCATCCGCATCTCCTTCGGCCTCTTCAACACCTCCGAAGACGTCGACCAGGTCGTATCGCTGATCCGGCAGCGCCTGAGCCGCGCCGCCCAGCCGGCCGCGGCAAGCCGGGTCGACTGATCGCCATCCGTTTTTTCTTCATTGATCGCAGGAGAGTCTTCATGAACCCGAAGTCGTCGTTTCTCACCGTTGCCGCAGCATGCCTGCTGGCCGCGACCATGCCCAGCTTCGCCCAGACCGGCGGGGACACGCTGCAGAAGATCAAGGAAACCGGGGCGATCACGCTCGGCTACCGCGAGTCGTCGGTGCCGTTCTCGTTCCTGGACGGCCAGCAGAAGCCCGTCGGCATCTCGATGGACCTGTGCGCGGCCATCGTGGACAAGGTGAAGCAGCAGCTGAACTTGCCGAAGCTGGAGGTCAAGCAGGTGGCCGTCAACTCGTCGAACCGCATCCCGCTGGTCGTCAACGGCACCGTGGACGTCGAGTGCGGAGGCACGGCGAACAACGCGGCGCGGCAGAAGCAGGTCGCGTTCTCCGTGGCCACCTTCGTCAGCCAGCCGCTGTGGCTGGTGCGCGTGGACTCCGGCGTGAAGAGCGCGGCCGACCTCAAGGGCAAGACCATCGTGGTTACGCAAGGCTCCAACGCCGTGGGCTTCGCGCGCAAGTTCAACGAAGAACAGAAGATGGCGCTGATGACGATCGCGGCCAAGGACCATGGCGAGTCGATGCTCACGCTCGACAGCAACCGGGCCGTGGCCTGGCTCGAGGACGACATCCTGCTGGCGGGCGAGAAGGCGAACTCGCGCAACCCGGCGTCGTTTGCCCTCGTGCCCGGCGGCTTCGACAATATCTACTACGGCCTGATGCTGCGAAAGGACGACCCGGCGTTCAAAGCTCTTGTCGACGGCGTGATCGGCGGCCTCATGAAGAGCGGCGAGTTCGACAGGCTCTACAGGAAGTGGTTCGAATCGCCGATCCCGCCGCGCAACGTGAGCCTGGCCTTTCCGATGACGGAGAAGCTCAGGGAGCGCGTGAAGGCGCCGAGCGACCGGATCGACTGAGGCATCGCGACCACCATCACCTGACACTGACCGGAGCTCGATGTGTTCGAAGTTCTTTTCGAGACAGTCCAGGACGGCGAGGAGCTCTACCTCGCCTGGCTGTTCAGCGGCCTGGCCTGGACGGTCGCGCTGGCCCTGGCGGGCTGGTGCGTGGCCTTCGTGCTGGGGGTTCTGGTCGGCTGCGGCCGGACATCCTCCAACAGGGCCATCGCGCTGGCCGCGCGGCTCTACGTCGAGGTCTTCCGCAACATTCCCATCATCGTCCAGATGTTCCTCTGGTACTTCGTGCTGCCGGAACTGCTGCCGGCCGATCTCGGCAGCGCGATGAAGAAGATGGTGCCGCCCTGGGGTGCCTTCTTTCCTGCGCTGATCGCGCTGTCGCTCTACACCGGTGCGCGGGTGGCTGAGCAGGTCAAGGCAGGAATCGAAGCCTTGCCCTACGGCCAACGCTCGGCGGCCCGGGCACTGGGCATGACGGAGCTGGGGGTGTATCGCACCATCCTGCTGCCGCAGGCGCTGCGCATCATCATGCCGACGCTGACCAGCGAGGTGATGGGCATCTTCAAGAACACGTCGGTGGCATTGACCATCGGCCTCCTCGAGCTCACCGCACAGGCCCGGCAGATCAACGAGTTCACCTTCAAGACCTTCCAGGCCTTCGGCGCGGCAACCATCCTCTATCTGCTGCTCGCGCTTTCCGTCTACGCCGTCATGCACGGCCTGGAGAAACGACTTCGCACGCCCGGCACGGAGCCCGTGATCGCGAAGCGCCGCTTCCTTTTCTTTCCCATGCGAAAGGAGGCGGCCAAGCCATGAACCACTTCGACTTCTCAGTGATCGCGCAGGCCTGGCCGTTCCTGCTCGACGGCCTGGTGTTCTCCCTGCAGCTCACGGCGGTCGGCTTTGCCGGCGGCCTGGTGCTCGGCATCGGGCTCGCTCTCGTGAGGCACCTGGAGGTGCCGGTCGCGTCGCAGCTCGCGAGCGCGTACATCACGCTGATTCGCTCGGTGCCGCTGATCATGGTGCTCTTCTGGTTCTTCTTCCTGATGCCGCTCGTGCTGATGTGGATGACCGGGGCTTCTCGACCGGTGCAGATCGGACCCGTGTGGACTGCCTTCGTGACGTTCACGCTGTTCGAGGCCGCCTACTACGCCGAGATCATCCGCGCCGGGTTCAAGTCGATCGCGAAGGGGCAGTACGGCGCGTGCAGGGCGCTGGGGATGTCGACCTGGCAAGGCTACCGGTTGATCATCCTGCCGCAGGTGCTGCGCGTGGTCAGCCCGATCCTGCTCACGCAGACGATCATCCTGTTCCAGGACACCTCGCTGGTCTACGTGCTGTCGGTCACCGATCTGCTGGGCGCCGCCTCGAAGATCGCCCAGCGCGATGCGCGCCTCGTCGAGATGTACCTGGCGGTCGCCGTGATCTACATGGTGCTTTGCTCGGCGACGTCGCAGCTCGTGGCCGTACTGAAGAGTCGCTATGCCGTCCCGGGCCGACGCTAGAAGCCGGAATAATGCGGCCATGGGCGCTGCGACCAGGAAAGCGAAGAAGACCTCGACGGCCGTCGCGGGAACGCCTGTCGAGCGGCTGTTCGCGGTGCTCAACCTGGCGGCGAAGATGGGCATGATCTCCGCGGCCGACATCGTCTACCTCCTCGACCTGCCCAGGCCCACGGCGCATCGCATGATCGCCACGCTGGAGGAGCTGCAGTTCCTCCAGAAGATGCCGGTCAAGGGCAAGTACGCGGTCGCGCCCAAGCTGGTCGGACTGGCGACGTCGATCCTGGGCTCCACGATCGTCTACGCGCCGATCCAGGCGCTGCTGACGGCCGTTGCGCAGAAGACCGGGGAGACCTGCGGCCTCGCGCTGATGTCCTCCGGCGAGGTCGAGTACATCGCGAGCGTCATGGGGCAGTCTCCGCTCACGCTGCAGTTCCAGGCCGGGCAGAAGGCGCCGCTGCACTGCACGTCCAGCGGGCAGGTCTTCCTGGCGGCGCTGCCGCCGGACGAACTCGCCAGGTTCATGGCCTCGGGGCCCTGGGAGCCGCTCACGCCCAAGACCATCACCGAGCCCAAGGTGCTCCAGGAGCGCCTTCGGAAGGTGAAGAACCAGGGGTATGCGGCCAACGAGTCGGAGTACATCGTCGGCGTGGTCGGCGCCGCGGTGGCCATACAGAACACGGACGGCCAGGTCGTGGCGGCGCTCACGATCTCCGCACCGAAGAGCCGCCGCACGCTGGAGGAGGTCGTGGCGATGGTGCCGACGCTGACGACCTACGCGGACCGGATCAGGCGGGCGATCCAGCCCAGGTGAGATCCCGGCGGCTCCCGGCGCAGGCGGTGCCGTCTCAATGCTGCAGGATCTTCGAGAGGAACTGCCGCGCGCGGTCGGAGCGCCCCGAGGGGTTGCCGAAGAACTCCTCCTTGGCGCAGTCCTCGACGATGCGGCCCCGGTCCATGAAGATCACGCGGTTCGCCACCTTGCGCGCGAAGCCCATCTCGTGGGTGACGCACATCATCGTCATGCCTTCGCGTGCGAGCTCGACCATCACGTCGAGCACCTCGTTGACCATCTCCGGGTCGAGCGCGGAGGTGGGCTCGTCGAACAGCATGGCCACCGGGTTCATCGCGAGCGCGCGGGCGATCGCCACGCGCTGCTGCTGGCCACCGGAGAGCTGGCTGGGAAACTTGTGCGCATGGGCGCGCATGCCGACGCGCTGCAGCAGCGCCATGGATGCGGTGCGGGCCTCGGAGGCGGAGCGCTTGAGCACCTTGACCTGCGCGATCGACAGGTTGTCCTCGATCGACAGGTGCGGGAACAGCTCGAAGTGCTGGAACACCATGCCCACGCGGGCGCGCAGCCTGTTGAGATCGGTCTTCGGATCGCCCACCGACACGCCGTCGACGGTGATGCGGCCCCGCTGGAACGGCTCCAGCGCATTGACGCACTTGATGAGGGTGGACTTGCCCGAGCCGGAAGGCCCGCAGACCACCACGACCTCGCCCTTGCGGACCTGGGTGGTGCAGTCGGTCAGCACCTGGAAGGCGCCGTAGCTCTTGTCGACGTGGCTGATCTCGATCATGTCGTGTCCTCGATGCGATGGGATTCAGCGCGTGAGCAGCCGGTGGAGGGTGTTGGCGACCACGCGCGTGGCCTTGCGCAGCTCGTCCAGCGGCACGCGCTCGTCGGCGCGATGCCCGTTGGCTTCGAGCAGCGACTCGGGGCCGGCGCCGTACATCACGGTGGGAATGCCCGCCTCGCTGTACAGGCGTGCGTCGGTGTACAGCGGCACGCCGATGGGCGTCACGGGCTTGCCCATGACTTCGCTGGCCTCCTGGCACACCAGGGCAGCCAGTTCGTCGGCGCCGGGCGCGGGCGCGAAGGGGCGGGCCAGCAGGATCTGGCGGACTTCCGCCGAGATGCCGGGCAGCGGGCGGCAGGCCGCTTCGATGACTTCGCGCAGCTCGGCCTCGACGGCCTCGGGCGATTCCTCGGGCACGATGCGCCGGTCGATGCGCAGGGTCAGCACGTCGGACACCACGTTGGTGTTGATGCCGCCGTCGATCAGGCCCACCACCATCGTGGGATGGGTGATGCCCGGCGTGCGCGAGGGGCGGTCGGCGAGGCTGTCGCGGTAGCGGTAGAGCGCGGGCAGCAGGGTGGCCGCGGCTTCGATCGCGTCGTGGCCGGTGTCGGGGCGCGCGGCATGCGCCGAGGTGCCGCGCACGACGACTTCGAGGTGCAGGCAGCCGTTGTGCGCCACCACGACGTGGTGAGAGAACGCGGCGGAGAGCACGAAGTCGGGCTTGCTCAGGCCCTTCGAGAGGATCCAGTCGGGCCCCGTCATGCCGCCGGTTTCCTCGTCGTAGGTCAGGTGCAGCTCGACGGTGCCGGCCAGCGGCGAGCCCGAGGCCGCGAGGTGCTTGAGCGCGCGCATGGCGAAGGCGTAGGTGGTGAAGTCCGACTTCGACACCGCGGCGCCGCGTCCGTAGAGCCAGCCGTCGCGCACCTCGCCGCCGTAGGGGTCGACGCTCCAGCCCGCGCCGGGCGGAACCACGTCGCCGTGCGCATTGAGCGCCACCACCGGGCCGTCGCCGAAGCGTTCGCGCACGATCAGGTTGGTCACGCTGCGCATGCCGTGCGCGGCCGCGTGTTCGGCGGGCACCTCATGGCGCTCCACCTCGAAGCCCATGGCCTCGAGCAGCCGCGCGGTGAGCTCGGCATGCGGGGCGCAGTCGCCCGGCGGGTTGTCTGAGGGGCAGCGCACCAGCTCGGCGAGGGTGCGCACCTGCTCGTCGAAGTGCGTGTCGATGAAGTCGCGCAGCGTGTCGCGCGGGGAGGCGTTTTCGGTCATGGCGGTCAGAGGAAGCGGTCGATGAGAAAGGGGCTGATGTCGATGTCGGCGCGGCCGCGCACGATCAGGTCGGCGACCAGCCGCGCGGTGATGGGGGCGAGCGTGTAGCCGTTGGAGGTCACGGCGTTGTAGAAGCCGGGGCGGCCCGGCACTTCGCCGAGGATCGGCGCGCCGTCGATGTTCACGTTCATGCCGGCCCAGCAGCGCACCATGTGCAGCCCGCGCACGGCCGGCAGCACGTGGCCGGCCACCCAGAGGTTGCCTTCGATGCTCTCGCGCTCGGCGCGGTTGAGGCGCATGTCCTCGTTGAAGGCGGCCGTCCAGCCGCCGCCGATGATCAGGCCGCCGCTGGCCGCCTGCTTCAGGCTCAGGTGCCGGTCGGCGTGCGCGACGAGATGGTTGACCAGCGGCGGCGCGGGCTCGGTCACGATCATCTGCAGCGGCGCGCCCTTGACCGGGATGTTCACGCCCAGCATGCGGCCGACGGCGCTCGACCATGCGCCGCTCGCGTTCACGACACGCCCGGCGTGGATGGTGCCGCGCGAGGTGCGCACCATGAAGCCGGCGCCTTGGCCCGGCAGCGCCTCGATGGACTGCACGTCGCAGCCGCGCAGCATGCGCGCACCCTGCTGTTGCGCGCGCCGCGCGACCGCGTAGGTGGCACGCAGCGGGTTGATCTTTCCTTCCATGGGGCAGAGTTCGGCGCCCAGCAACTCGGCCGATAGCGCAGGTGAGAGGCGGCGCAGTTCGGCACCATCGATCACCTGCGCATCGATGCCGTGGCTGCGCTCCAGAGCGGCCTTGGCCTCGAGGAAGCGCATGCCGGCCTCGCTGTCGGCGACCATGAGGCCGCCGGTGATCTTGATCTCCAGGTCTTCGCCGCAGTCGGCCTCGATCTCCTGCCACAGGCGCACCGACATCGGCCCGAGCGGCAAGGTGGCCGCGGCCGGGCCACCGCCTTCCTGCGCCTTGGCGCCGAAGTCGAAGGACAGCAGCTGCACGTGCAGGCTGCCGGCGTTGGCGCCCGAGGCCTGCAGGTTGATGTCGTCGCGGTCGACCACCGTCACGTCCTGGCCGGCCTTCGACAGGTAGTAGCCGAGGCAGGAGCCGAGCACGCCGGCGCCGATCACCAGCACGTCGGTGCGCAGCGTGGTCCCGAACGGCGCCTGTTCCACCGGCCGCGCGAGGTTGGGCGTGATGGCGGGCTTGTGGCCGCCCCACTCGGGTTTCTCGAAGCCGAGTGCGCCGGCCGGCACCGGCTTGGCTGGTGGGCGAGGCGCGAAGTACTGCTCCACCTGCGGCGGTCGGCCGGTCATCTCGGTCAACAACCTGCCAGCGGTGACGGCGCAGTAGCGCGCCTGGCAGCGGCCCATGCCCAGGCGCGTGTTGCGCTTGAGCGCGGCCAGCGTGTCGCTGCCGGCGCGGATCTGCTCGCGCACCGAGCCGAAGGTGATCTCCTCGCAGCGGCACAGCAGGGTTTCGTCGGGCACCGCTTCGAGGGATACGGGCGCCGGCGCGTAGATCGACCACAGCGCCTGCTGGAAGCATTCGGCGCGATGCAGTTTTTCCGTCGCTTCTTCGGGTTCCGGGGCTTGCAGGCCGAGATTGCGCGCGACGGCGGTGCCCGCCAGCGTGCCGCGCGCAAGTGCGACGCGGGAGCCGCCGAGATCGGCGCCGTCGCCCACCACATACACGCCGGGCAGGCTGGTGGCGCCGTCTTCCTGCGTGACGGTCGCGAGATAGCCGAGGTGGCGGGGCGCGAGGCGGTGCTCGCAGCCGAGCATGCGCGCGAGCTCGGTGGAGGGGATGAAGCCGTAGCCGAGACAGAGCGTGTCGGCTTCGAGGCGGCGCGCCGTGGAGGGCACGGCGTGGCCTTGGGCGTCGATCCGCGCTACTTGCACCGAGCTCAATTCGGCGGAGCCTTCTGCGGAAACGACGGCGTGTTCCCACAGCAGGGGCACCTTGCGTGCGCGCAGCTTCCGCATGTAGCGCCAGCCATCGATCAGCAGGTCGGGGGCCGTGCGCGCCGCCGCCAGCAGATGACGCCATTGCCGCGGCGAGGGGCGCGGGGCCGACTCCAGCACGGCGACGACCTCGGCGCCGCCGGCGAGAAGCTCCGCGGCGAGCTGCAGGTTGAGCGGCCCGTTGCCGGCGATCACCACGCGGCGCCCGGGTGCGACGCGGTATGCGCGCGCGAGCGTCTGGCCGGCGCCGGTGGTCATCACTCCGGGCAGGGTCCAGCCGGGGAAGGGCGCGGGGCGCTCGTAGGCGCCGGGGGCGATGACGAGCTGCCGGCAGCCGATGACGCAGGCGCGCCCATCGATGAGCGCCGCGACCTCGCGCGGCGAGAAGGCGGCCCAGACCTGCGCGCCCTGGGCGATGGCGACGCCGGCTGCGCGGACTTCATGTTCGAGCGCGAGGCCCTGCGCGAACTGGCGGTCGGCCGGTGCGGGCGTTGCGTGCGAAGGCGCGAGCGGCTTGTAGAACTGGCCGCCGGACTGGGGGCGCTCGTCGAGCACCAGCACATCGGCACCGGCGCGACGCGCGGCGAGCGCGGCCGAAAGTCCGGCCGGGCCCGCGCCGACGACGAGCACGTCGACCTGACGGCGCTCGGGTTCGGCGCCGGGCGCTGGGGTGAGCGGCCGCAGCGGATCGTCGGGCGTGCCGGCGGGCTGCGCCGAGCGAACCTGCTGGCCGTCGGCCACTTTCGTGAGGCAGGCGCGCTGGCTGGCCTGGCCATCGACGGTGACGAGGCAGTCGAAGCACGCCCCCATGCCGCAGTAGAGACCGCGGCGCTCGCCGCCGCGGGTGTGGCGCATCGCCTTGATGCCGCCGGCCGCCAGCGCCGCCGCGATGGTTTCGCCCTCCAGGCCCTCGACGGGCTGCCCGTCGTACCAGAAGCGCACGGGGCGCCCGGCCGGGGTGATGGAAGGGTGGGTCAGTCTGGCGCTCATGGGCAATGCGGAGGAAGAACGTCAACTTACGGTTGACGAGCTGAATTGTATACGTATACTCAACGTATACATATACCGAGTCGATCCGAATTTTCCCCAAGGACTGCCCATGACAGCGTTCCGAGGCACCTATACGGTGCTCATCACCCCCATGACCGCCGACGGCAAGCACGTGGACGTGCCTGCGCTGAAGAAGCTGGTCAACTGGCAAATCGAGGAAGGCATCCACGGGCTGATCCCCCTGGGAAGCACCGGTGAGTTCCTCTCGCTGACGCCCGACGAGCGACAGCTGGTGATCGAAACCTGCGTGAGCACCGCTGCAAAACGCGTGCCGGTGTTGATCGGTACCGGAGCGGA
Organism: Variovorax gossypii; assembly: GCF_003965815.1. Lineage (GTDB taxonomy): Bacteria > Pseudomonadota > Gammaproteobacteria > Burkholderiales > Burkholderiaceae_C > Variovorax > Variovorax gossypii. The sequence goes on from NZ_RXOE01000003.1 coordinate 97,578, forward strand.
GTGGACCGACGAGTGCGTGCGGCTGAGCCGCGAGGCCGAGGACATGGGCGCCGACGGCGTCATGATCATTCCGCCCTTCTACAGCACGCCCACCGACGACGAGCTGTTCGAGCACTACCGCAAGGTGGGCGAGGCGATCGGCATTCCGATCATGGTCTACAACAACCCGGCCACCGCCAACGTCGACCTCAAGCCCGAGCTGGTGGCGCGCCTCTCGCGCATCGACAACTGCAAGTACATCAAGGAGTCGACGCTCGAGGTGACCCGCGTGCGCGACATCATCGAGCTGTGCGGCGACCGCATGACCGTGTTCGCGGGCATCCTGGGCTACGAATCGTTCTGGCTCGGCGCCCAGGGCTGGGTGGCCGTGTGCTCCAACCTCATCCCGAAGATGTCGGCGCGCCTGTTCGAGCTGGTGGCCGACGAGCGCGACATGCCCGCCGCGCTCGCGCTCTATAAAAAGATGCTGCCTATCGTGCGCTGGGTCGGCGGCCACCGCTACGTCGCGGCCTCCAAGGACGGCCTGTCGATGATGGGCCTGCCGGTCGGCAAGCCCCGCGCCCCCCGCCTGCCGCTGCCCGATGCGGACGTCGCGGACCTGCGCCGCGAGCTCGCGCGGCTCGAACTGCTGGACTCGATCCGCGCCTGACGCCACCGCCGCTCCACGCCAGGCATCTCATTCCCGCTTCTCCGTTTCCCCGTTTTTTCCGTTTCTCACCTCGTCGCCTCGATCCTCCCTCCAGGACAAACATCATGAAACTGCTCCCCGCTCTCGCGTCGGCAACGGCACTCTTCATCTCCTGCGCTGGCGTCGCGAACGCGCAGCAGGCCTGCAAGTCGCCCGTGCCGGATTCGGCCCTCGTCAAGAAGGGCACGCTGACCATGTCGGTCAACCCGACGCTGCCGCCGATGCAGTTCGTCGACCAGTCCGGCGCGCTCAAGGGCATGCGCGTGGAACTGGGCGAGCAGATCGCCAAGCGCCTGTGCCTCACGCCCGAGTACGTGCGCATCGAGTTCTCGGCCATGATCCCCGGCCTGCAGGCCGGCCGCTGGGACGTCATCAACACCGGCATCTTCTTCACCGACGAGCGCGCCAAGCTCATGCAGATGCTCGTCTATGAAGACCAGGCCATCAGCATCAGCGCCGCCAAGGGCAACCCGCTGAAGATCGCCAAGCCCGAAGACCTCTCGGGCAAGAGCATCGGCGTGGAGATCGGCGGCTTCGAGGAGCGCAAGGCGCGCGAGCTCGACAAGCAGCTCACCGACAAGGGCATGAAGGGCATGACCATCCGCACCTTCGAGAACTTCGCGATGGCCTTCCAGGCGCTGCGCGCCGGGCAGGTCGAGGTGGCGCTGTCCATCGACTCGACCGGCGCCGAATACCAGAAGCGCGGCGACTTCGAACGCGTGCTGCACGGCCTGTTCCCCACGCCGGTCGCGCTGGCCGCGCGCAACAAGGACCTGGCCGCCGCGATGGCCAAGGTCATGAACGACATGAAGGCCGACGGCAGCTTCCAGAAGCTGTTCGACCAGTACGGCGTCAAGGCCGCCGACGGCGCCGTGGCCGTCAAGGGCCCGGCGAGCTGACGGCGCGCCGTCATCGACATCGCCATCGAGCAAGCGAAGGAGACTTCCATGGGACAAGGCTGGAGCTGGTCGGGCTTCTTCGACTACCTGTTCAATCCGTACATCCTCAGCGGCGCGGTGACCACGCTGTGGCTCACGCTCGCGGCGATCGCGGGCGGGCTGGTCGTGGGCTGCGCGCTGGCACTGGCCCGCCTGTCCAGCCACCGCTGGCTGGCGGCGCCGGCGCATTTCTACATCTGGGTGTTCCGCGGCACGCCGCTGCTGGTGCAGCTCATCATCATCTTCACCGGGCTGCCGCAGCTGGGGCTGAAGCTCTCGGTGATCGAGTCGGCCCTGCTGGGGCTGATCCTCAACGAGGCGGCCTACCTGGCCGAGATCGTGCGCGGGGGCATCCAGTCGATTCCCGTCGGGCAGACCAACGCGGCGCGCGCCGTGGGCTTCAGCAGCGCGCAGACCATGCGCTACATCGTGCTGCCGCAGGCCATGCGCCTGATCGTGCCGACGCTGGGCAACAGCATCAACGGCCTGCTCAAGACCACCTCGATCACCTCGGTGATCTCGATGGAAGAGCTGCTGCGCCGCACGCAGGTGCTGATCCAGGAGAAGTTCATGGTGCTCGAGCTCTTCATCGTTGCCGCCATCTACTACCTGCTCATGACCACCGCCTGGGACTTCGTCCAGCGCCGCATCGAGCGCCACTACGGCCGTGCCTACGGCAATGCCGCCACGCCGCCGGCGGTGCCCGCCGAACCTGCGCTGGAGCAGCGCTAGGAAGAACGATGAGGAACCAACGCCCATGAGCACCTACGACCTGATCCTGCGCAACGCCGACATCGCCACCGCCGGCGACCGCTACACCGCCGACATCGGCGTGCGCGACGGGCGCATCTGCGCCATCGCGCAAGGCCTCGACGCGAGCGCCGCGCGCGAGATCGACGCGCGCGGCCGGCTGGTCACGCCCGGCGGCGTCGACGGCCACTGCCACTTCGACCAGCCCACCAGCGACGGCTCGCGCTTCGCGGACGACTTTCTCTCCGGCACCCGCTCGGCGGCCTGCGGCGGCACCACCACCGTGCTGCCCTTCGCCGCGCAGCAGAAGGGCCGCAGCGTCCAGGAGGCCGTCGACGACTATCACCGCCGCGCCGAGGGCAAGGCGGTGATCGACTACGCCTTCCACCTGATCGTGGCCGACGCCACGCGCGACGTGACGCAGCGCGAGCTGCCCGCCTTGATCGAGAAAGGCTACACCTCCTTCAAGATCTACATGACTTACGACGACCTGAAGCTGGACGACCGCCAGATCATCGAGGTGCTGGCCACCGCCCGCCGCCACGGCGCGATGACGATGATCCACGCCGAGAACAGCGACTGCATCGCCTGGCTTACCGAGCAGCTGCTCGACGCGGGCCTCACCGCGCCGCGTTACCACTCCAGCTCGCGGCCGATGGCGGTGGAGCGCGAGGCGACGCACCGTGCCATCGCGCTGGCGGAACTGGTCGACACGCCCATCCTGATCGTTCACGTCTCGGGCCGCGAGGCCGTCGAGCAGATCCACTGGGCGCGCGGGCGCGGGCTGCCCATCCATGCCGAGACCTGTCCGCAGTACCTGTTCCTGAGCGCGGAGGACCTGGGCATCGACCCCGACGATCCGATGCACGGCGCGCGCTGCATCTGCAGCCCGCCGCCGCGCGACAAGGCGAACCAGCAGTTCATCTGGAACGGCCTGTCCAGCGGACTCTTCACCATCGTCTCGTCCGACCACGCGCCCTTCAACATGAACGGCAGCGACGGCAAGCGAGTGGCCGGCGACGACGCTTCCTTCGACCGCATCCCCAACGGCATTCCCGGCGTGGAAACCCGCCTGCCGCTGCTCATGAGCGAAGGCGTGCTCAAGGGGCGCATCGACATCCACCGCTTCGTCGAACTCACGGCCACGAACCCGGCGCGCCTGTACGGCCTGTACCCGCGCAAGGGCACCATCGCCGTGGGCAGCGACGCCGACTTCGTGGTGTGGGACGTGTTCCCCCAGGGCCAGGAGAAGCTGCTGTCCAACGACATGCTCCACCACGACGCCGACTACACCCCCTACGAGGGCATGCGGCTGCGCGCCTGGCCCGGCCTGACCGTCTCGCGCGGGCGCGTGGTGTGGCAGGACGGCGTGTTCCAGGCCGAGCCCGGCTCCGGCCAGTTCCTTCCGTGCCTGCGGCCCCGTGCGCCCAACGACGGCAATCCGCTGGACAAATGGCTCTGAAAGAATGGCCCTGAGCCCGCCAGGCGGGCCCTGCTAAGCTCACCCGCCCTCGTGGCTTCCGCCCATTCCCGCATGCCCAGCCTTCCCAGCCCCTCGCAGCCCGCCACCATCACGATCGCCCCCCTGGAGGTGCGCTCGGCCAGCCTGGCCGAACAGGCCTACGACCGGCTGCGCACCCTCATCCTCGATCGCCAGATATCGGCCGGCAGCCCGCTGCAGGAGGCACGGCTGGCGGAAGACCTGCGCATCTCGCGCACGCCCATGAGGGAGGCGCTGGTGCGGCTGGCGGGGGAGGGGCTGCTGGTGCGGCGCGACGCGCGCTCCTACGCCGTGCGTGCGCTGGAGACCAAGGAATACTTCGACTGCATGCGCGCGCGCGAGGTGATCGAGTGCGAGGCCATCGCGCTGGCGGTGGGCAAGATCACCGATGCCGAGATCGAGACCCTCGAGGCCGACATCGCGACGCTCGGCGCCAGCGAGCACAGCGAAACCGAACACTGGCACTTCGACGATCGCTTTCACATGCTGATCGCCACGGCCAGCGGCAACGTGGTGTTTCCGCGGCTGGTGGAAGAACTGCGCGTCAATGCACGGCTCTTCCGGCTGCACAGTCCGCTGCACCGGCAGCCGGAGAACCACGACGAGCACGGTGAGATCATTCGCGCACTGCGCGCGCGCGACGCCGAGCGCGCCCGCGCGGCCATGCGCGACCACCTGCGCAACCTGCAGGAAGACGTGAAGCGCGCGCTCACCGAGTAGTTCGGCTGCGTGCCGGAAGGCGCCCGGACGAGTGGCGCTGTCAGATGCAGTGGCGACTGCGCAAGAATCGGTGGTGACCGAGTCCGCCCTTCCTCGCCCCCCCATGCTCCAGCCTCCCGTGGCGCCCACCGAACTCAAGGGCTTCATCCTCACCCGCCACTGGCGGGATGCCCCGGCAGGCACGGAAATCGAATACTGGCTGGCCACGGATGCGGGGCCGATGCGGGTCGTGCTCACTTCCCAGACCTCCGTCGCCTTCGTCGCGACCCGGCACCGTGCGGCAGTGGAGGCGCAGCTGGCCGCCATGCCTGGGGTGGAGATTCGCGAGCTCGAATTGAAGAACTTCCAGCAGGAACCCGTCGTCGGTGTCTACGCGAAGCACTTCCGGCAGATCGGCCGGCTGGCACGCGCACTCCGGGCGCAGGACATCCCGCTGCTCGAGGCCGACGTGCGTCCGCACGACCGCCACCTCATGGAGCGGTTCATCACCGCCGGCGTGCAGGTGGAAGGAGGGCACACGGACCGTTCCGCGCTCGTCGACTGCAGGCTCAGGCCCGCGCCCGACTACCGTCCGGCGCTCAGGATGGTGTCCCTGGACATCGAGACCAGCCAGTACGAGGCGCTCTACTCCATCGCGCTGGACGCAACACAGGACCGGACCGTCTTCATGCTGGGCGAGCCGCCGGCCGTGCCGGGCGAGGCAGCGGCGAGTGCGGACTTCTCGCTCGTCTACTGCCCGACCCGCAAGTCCATGATCGAGAAGCTCAACGACTGGTTCGAGAGGAACGACCCGGACGTCATCGTCGGCTGGAGCGTCATCCAGTTCGACCTGCGGGTGCTGCAGAAGACGGCCGACGACTGCGGGGCGCAGCTGCTTCTTGGACGGGATCGGCACACCATCGACTGGCGCACCCATCCGGGCAAGCAGGGCTACCTGTTCGCCTCCGTGCCCGGGCGGGTGATCGTCGACGGCATCGAGGCGCTGCGGGCCGCGATGTGGAGCTTTCCTTCGTTCAGCCTGGAGAGCGTCTCGCAGGCGCTGCTGGGCGAGGGCAAGGCCATCGGCGACGAGTACGACAAGATGGCGGAGATCGAGCGGCGCTACCAGGAGGACAAGCCCGCGCTCGCGCTCTACAACATCCGGGATTGCGAACTGGTCCTGCGCATCTTCGAGAAGGCGAAGCTGCTGCAGTTCGTGATGGAGCGGGCCCAGACCACGGGCCTGCAGATCGACCACTTCGGCGGCTCCATCGCGGCGTTCAGCCACCACTACCTGCCGCGCATGCATCGCCTGGGCTACGTGGCGCCGAGCGTGGGCGAGATCGCGAGCAAGGCCTTTCCCGGCGGCTACGTGATGGACTCGAAGCCGGGGTTCTACGACTCCGTCGTGGTGCTGGACTACAAGAGCCTGTATCCCTCGATCATCCGGACCTTCCTCGTCGACCCCGTGGGCCTCGTGGAAGGCGCCAACGCCGCCGACCCTTCAATGCTCGTCCAGGGGCCCCAGGGGACGACCTTCTCGCGCACGAGGCACTGCCTGCCCGAGATCGTGACCACGCTCTGGCGTGCGCGGGACGAGGCCAAGCGGGCCAGGAACGAACCGCTGTCGCAGGCCCTGAAGCTGCTGATGAACTCGTTCGCCGGCGTGCTGGGTGCGTCCGAATGCCGTTTCTTCAATCCCAGGCTGGTGTCCGCCGTGACCCTGCGCGGGCACGAGATGATGAAGCTCACGCGCGAATTCGTGGAGCGCCGGGGCTACGAGACCATCTACGGCGACACCGACTCCATCTTCATCTGGCTCGGGCGCACCCACGCCAACGAGGAGGCACATGCCGTCGCGGCGGGCCTGGTGAAGGACATCAACGACTGGTGGACGCGCACCCTTCGCGAGACACACAAGCTCGAGAACTTCCTGGAGATCGAGTTCGACACCCACTACAGCAAGTTCTTCATGCCCACCATCCGCGGCTCGGACGTGGGCAGCAAGAAGCGCTATGCCGGCCTGAGCAAGGACGCCGCGGGCAAGGAGGAAATGATCTACCGCGGCCTGGAGATGGCCCGCAGCGACTGGACCCCGTTGGCGCGGCAGTTCCAGGAGGGGCTGCTCTCGCGCATCTTCCGGGGCGAGCCCTACGAGGAGTTCGTGAGGGAGTACGTGCGCTCGACGCTGTCCGGCGGCAAGGACGAGCTGCTCGTCTACAGGAAGCGCCTGCGCCATCGCCTCGATGCCTACCTCGTCAACGTGCCGCCGCAGGTGCGCGCCGCGCGCATCGCGGACGAACACAACGACCGGCTCCACAGACCCAGGCAGTACCAGAACGGCGGCTGGATCCGGTACGTCATGACCCGCAGCGGCCCGGAGCCGATGGAGGTCCTCCACTCCCGCATCGACTACGACCACTACCTGAGCCGGCAACTGCAGCCGATCGCCGACGCCATCCTCCAGCCCATGGGCAAGAGCTTCGCGGCCCTGACGACCTCGCAGCAGCATCTTTTCTAGCGCGCCGCGAGCGGGGCGAGGCTTTCCGGACTCGGCGTCCGGGCCTTCGTCCGGTCACCCCGGGCCATGCAAGGTCACCACGTCGGCGCGCGGCGGCCCTCTTCGGTCAGGAACTCCACCAGCGTCGGCAGCGATGCGTCCATCGGCCGGTTGGCGTGGATCCGCATCACATAGCCCCATGAGCCGGGCATGCTCAGGCCCGGCGTCAGCGCCACCAGCCGGCCGCGGGCGAGCTCCTCGTCGATCAGCGGCGCCCGGCCCAGCGCGATGCCGACGCCCGCCGCCGCAGCGGCGGCCACGGTGGACAGGCCGCTGAGCACCAGCGGATCCTGGCCGGCGCCTTCCGGCAGGCCCAGCCGCACGCGCCAGGTGCGCCAGTCGGTCTCGGGGCTGTCGACATGCTTTTCCTGCAGCCAGCGGTGGCGCGCGAACACGGCCGGATCGTCGCGCTCGTGCGGCGCGACCAGGGCAGGGCTGCAGACCGGCACCACGGTCTCGGTCATCAACGGGATGTCGCCGGGCGCCGCCAGGTGCGGCCCGAGGTCGCGCACATGCAGGAACGCGAGGTCGATGTCCTGCGCCTTCCAGGCCGGGTCCTGGCTGGCGTGCAGGAACACCTGCACGTCGATGTCGGGGTGCAGCTCGATGAAGCGCCCGATGCGCGGCGCCAGCCACAGCGCGGCCAACGAGGGGTTGGCCGACACGTTCAGGCTGCGGCGGCGCCCGCCTCGGGCGCTGGCGCGCGCATTGCCGCAGGCGGTCTCCAGCAGGGTCAAGGCCTGTTGTACGGATGCCAGCAGCGCGGCACCGGCCTCGGTGGTCTGCGCGCGGCGCACCGTGCCGCCGCGGTGCAGCAGGAGCACCCCCAGGTCGGACTCCAGCGCACGCAGCTGATGGCTGACGGCGCTCTTGGTGACGTTGAGTTCCGACGCGGCACGGCTCAGGCTGCCCAGGCGGGCAACGGCTTCGAACGCGCGCAAGGCGGCCAGGGGCGGCATGAGGATCGGGATGAACGGCAGGTCGTCGAAGGGTGCAATTTATCTCAACTCCCGATTGAAAAACTATCGCTTTCGCACGTGCGGCGGATGCAAGACCATCGCGGCTTCGCAGAAAGCATCGACCGACATGTACTTCGACATCAGGCTTTGGCAATTGACCGCGGGACTGCGCTTGCGCATGGCGGGCGGCATCTTCCTGGGGTTGCTGGCGCTGGCCGCCGGCATCGCCCGCTACGTCTTCCTCGGCCAGTTGCTGGCGCGCGTGTTCGAGGGAGCACCCGCCGAGGAGTGGATCGCGCCGGCCGCCTGCGTCGGCGCCATGGTGCTGCTGCGCGCCTTGTTCGACCACCTGCGCACGGTGCAGGCCAACCGTTCCTCGGCCGACGTGCAGCAGGCGCTGCGTGCGCGGCTGTACGACCGCATCGTGGCGCTGGGCCCGGCCTGGTTCGCCAACCAGCGCACCGGCGGCGTGATGCTGACGGTGGTGGACGGCGTGGAGCAGCTGCAGACCTTCTTCGGCCAGTACCTGCCGCAGGTCGTCATCGCGGCGGTGGCGCCGTTCGCGATCTTCGCGGTCATCGCCTTCTGGGACGTGCCGACCGCGCTGGTATTCCTGGTCGCGGCGCTGTTCGCGCTGTTCGGCCCGATGGCGGTGCACATGCTGGACCGCCGCGCCAGCCTGGCGCGCAGCCGTTCCATGGACGAGTTCGGCGAGGAGTTCCTCGACGCGGTGCAGGGCCTGCCTACCCTGAAGTCCTACGGCCAGGGCAAGGCCTGGGGCGAGCGCCTGGCCGCGCGCGCCCGCAAGCTCTCCGACAGTACTTTCTGGGTGCTCTCGGTCAGCCTGCTCACGCGCGGCATCAGCGACCTGGGCGTGGCGCTGGGCGCTGCACTGGCGCTGGCACTGGGCGCCTGGCGGGTGGCGTCCGGCGACATGAGCGTGGAAGCGCTGCTGATCGTGCTGATGGCCGGCACCGAGATCTTCCGGCCGCTGCGCGAGCTGCGTTCCGTCCTGCACCGGGGCATGCTGGGCCAGTCCGCCGCGGCCAGCATCCACGCGCTGATGGACGCCCAACCGGTGACCGCCGCACCCGCTACCCAGGCGACGGCCGCACCGGCGCGCCTGGAACCCACCATCGAATTCGACGGAGTGGCGTTCTCGTACTCGCCGCAACGTCCCGCCCACCGGGGCCTGTCGTTCCGCATCGCGGCCGGCGAGCGCGTCGGCATCGTGGGCCCGAGCGGTGCGGGCAAGTCCACCATCGTGCGCCTGCTGCTGCGCGAGTGCGTGCCGCAGGCCGGCACCGTCCGCGTGGGCGGCCACGACATCAACGGCCTCGACACGCAGACGCTGCTGAGCCAGATCGCACTGGTCAGCCAGGACATCACGCTGTTCCACGGCACCATCGACGACAACCTGCGGCTGGGGCGGCCCGACGCCACCCACGAACAGGTGCGCGGCGCGGCCCGTGCCGCCAACATCGACGACTTCATCATGGCGCTGCCGCAGGGCTACGCCACGCCCATCGGCGAACGCGGCCTGCAGCTGTCGGGCGGCCAGCGCCAGCGCGTGGCGATCGCACGCGCGCTGCTGCGCGACGCGCCCATCCTGATCCTGGACGAAGCGCTGTCGTCGGTGGACACCGAGAACGAGGCATTGATCCAGCAGGCGCTGGACCGACTCATGGCCGGGCGCACCACGCTGATCCTGGCGCATCGCCTGGCCAGCATCATCGGCGCCGACCGCTGCCTGGTGCTGGACCAGGGGCGCGTGGTCGAGCAGGGCCGTCACGCCGAGTTGATGCGCCAGCAGGGCCTCTATCACCGCCTGATGCACGAGCAGGCGCTCGACCTGGCCGGCACCGGCACCGCCGTCGCTCCGGAGCCCGCGGCGGCGCAGACGGCCTCGCCGCGCGGCTCAAGAGAAGATGGCGACGTCGATGTCGATGACGACGGCGGTCGCAGGCCGGAGCCGCGCCTTCTGGACGCCGATGCCGACAAGGTCGGCTGGAAGGCCACGCTGGCCACCCTGCTGTCGGTGGTACAGCCTTGGCGCGGCACGCTGATCGCCACGATCCTGCTGGGCGTTGCGCGCGTGGCGGCCTTCATCGGCGTCGGCGTGCTCAGCGCGCTGGTGGTGGCCGCGATCCGCGACGGCCGCGACACCACCGCGCTGATCGTCGGCCTGCTGGTCGCCGCGCCGCTGGCCGCGCTGTTCCACTGGCTCGAGTCCTGGCTGGCGCACGCCATGGCCTACCGGCTGCTCGCCGGCATGCGGATCAAGCTCTACGACAAGCTGGAGCGGCTGGCGCCTGCCTACCTGCTGCAGCGGCGCTCGGGCGACCTGGTCGCGCTGGCCACGCACGACGTGGAAATGGTCGAGTACTTCTACGCCCACACCATCGCGCCGGCCATCGTCTCGGTCCTGGTGCCGCTGTCGGTGCTGGGTTTCCTGGCGGCGTACAGCTGGCCTGTCGCCCTGGCGCTGCTGCCGTTCCTGGCCTATGCGCTGGTGTCGCCCATCAGGGGGCGGCGCAAGGTCGACGCACTGGGCGACCGTGCCCGTCACGCGCTGGGCGAGATGAGCGCCCACACCGCCGAAACCATCCAGGGCCTGGCCGACCTGACCGCCTTCCAGGCCACGGGTCGCCGCCGCGCGCAGTTTCTCGCGGTGGCCGACCAGAGCCGCGCGAGGCGCCTCGAGATCCTGGACGACCTGTCGCGGCAGACCGCGTGGTTCGAAATTGCCATGGGGCTGGGCGGCCTGACCGTCGCTGTGATCGGCGCGTGGCAGGTGGCCATCGGTGCCTTGCCCGCCGGCATGCTGCCGTTGCTGGTGCTGATCGCGTCGGCCACCTTCCTGCCGGTGTCCGAGATCTCGCAGGTCAGTCGGCAGCTGGCCGACACCATCGCGGCCACCCGTCGCCTGCATGTGGTCAACAACGAGCCCGAGCCGGTCGTCGACGGTCCGCTGCTTCCGCCGGCGTCGACCCACGGCCTGTCGCTGGCCTTCGAGCGGGTCTTCTTCGCCTACCCCGGCAAGACGCGGGACGCCCTGCGCGACCTGAGCTTCACCGTTCCGGCCGGAGCCACCGTGGCCGTGGTCGGCGCCTCCGGCGCGGGCAAGAGCACCGTGGCCAGCCTGCTGCTGCGGTTCTGGGACCCCCGCCAGGGCACCGTCAGCATCGACGGCGTGGACGTGCGCCAGCTTCGGCTCGACGGCCTTCGTGAACGCGTCGCGCTGGTGTCGCAGGACACCTACCTGTTCAACGACACGCTCGAGGCGAACATCCGGCTGGCCCGCCCCGACGCCGGCAGCGAGGAACTGGCCCAGGCCCTGGAGCGTGCCGCCCTGACGAGCTTCGTGCAGACCCTGCCCGACGGCCTGGCCACGCGCGTGGGCGAGCGCGGCATGCAGTTGTCGGGCGGCCAGCGCCAGCGCATCTCGATCGCCCGCGCCTTCCTGAAGAACGCTCCGGTGCTCATCCTGGACGAGGCCACCTCGCACCTGGACACGCTCTCGGAAATGCAGGTGCGCAGCGCGCTGGACGTCCTCATGCAGCACCGGACCACGCTCGTGATCGCCCACCGACTGTCCACCATCCGCGACGCCGACCTGATCCTGGTGCTGGACGACGGCGCGCTGGCCGAAGCCGGCACGCACGAGCAGCTGCTGCGCCAGCAAGGCATCTACGCGAAGCTGGCCAGCCACCAGGGGGCGGGCGTGATGCAACCGCAGTGCGCGCGGGCGTGAAGGAGGATCGAGCCGCAGGCCGCGCGTGGGAGCGCGAGCGCTTCCCGCGGTTCGTGCCGGCCGGGCGACGGGACACCGCGGATCAGCCCACTTCCACCGTCACTCGCAGGAACGTCGCGGCGATCAGGCAGGTGTTGGGGTACTGGCTCTGGTTCTGGCTCTGGAACAGCGTCACCAGTTCCGTGCGCAGTTCGTCGGTGCGCCCCGCCTGGGCTGCCGCGTCGAATGCATTCATGGTCGGGCCGTAGAACTGCCGGAACGTGTCGACGAACTCCGCCGGCGAACCTTTGAAGTCGAAGATGTAGCTATCGCGTTCGTAGCTGATGGCCTCCGAAGCGACGCCCGCTGCGCCAAAGCGCTCGATGATGTTCGGGGTCGAGCCCCAGCCCATCGGGCTCACGAAGCCCTCGGGCGGCGGGGGCGCATACGACGAGCTGATCTTCAGGATCTGCGCCACCAGCGTGGGGTCGTTCGGGATCCAGTTGCCCATGAGGATGCGGCCGCCCGGGCGCGTGACACGCACCATCTCCCGTGCCGCGTCGAAGGGCTTGGGCGCGAACATGGCGCCGAACATGCTGATGACGAGGTCGAAGGACTTGTTCTCGAGCCGCAGGTCGCAGGCGTCCCCTTCCTCGAACCGGCAGCTGGCCGACAGCCCGGCCTGGCCCGCCCGCCGGTTGCCCGCGGCGACCAGGTTGGCGGCGATGTCGACGCCCAGCACCTGTGCGCCGAGTTTCGCGGCCGGGATGGCGGTGTTGCCATCGCCGCAGCCGAGGTCCAGCACCTTCATGCCGGGCGTGATGTGCGCGTGCCGCACGACGTCTTCACCGCTCTCGCGCATGCTCTCGGCGATGCGGGTGAAGTCGCCTTTTTCCCAGAGGGCCTTGTTCGGGTTCATGACTTCACCTTCTCGATCATGTGGTCGATCACGTGCGTGTGCTCGTGTTGCGGGCTGAACATCACGATCTCCGCGTCGGCGTCGACCTTGACGTTGTGGCCGGGCGGCCAGTAGAACAGGTCGTTGGCCTGGACGGTCTCCTGCTCCCCGGCGTCGTCGGTGGTGGTGATCCGGCCCTTGAGCACGAACCCCCAGTGCGGGCACTGGCAGGAGTTGTGGTTGTTCAGGCCCTGGAAGAGCGGCGTCGTGTCGACGCCCGCCGACAGCGTGAAGTACTCGCCGCTGATCTTGCTGTAGCCGGTCGCGTCACCGAAATTCAAACGCTGCCGGATCACGGCACCGGGAATTTCCATCTTCACGTCGACTGTGTCTTTTGCGATATGCATGAGGTACTCCTTGAGGGTCCGCGGGCGCGGGGGTGGTGCGTCTATTCGTTGCACCCGCCAGGTTCGATAGACGGCATACTCATCCTCCACGCTTGGCGTTCCTGAAACGTTCCCGGCCTGTGCCGGTGGAAAGGAATCGCGATGTCGCCCCCACCGACTCCGTCGTCCGATGCCGTGTCGATCCGGCTGCTGGGCCCATTCCGCCTGAGCGTGGGGTTGGCCGGGGATGACCCGCCGGCTCCGCCGGTGCCGCTGACCCGGCGGGCCGCCGAGCTGTTGCAGCTGCTGGCGTTGCAGCCCGGACGCAGCCTGGCGAACGAGCAGGTGGTGGAAGCCCTGTGGCCGCACCTGGACCCCGACGCAGGCAGCGCCAACCTGCGCAAGGCGGCGCACCACGCGCGCCAGTTCATCGGCCTGCCCGACGCCCTGGTGCTGCGAGGCGGCCGGGTTTTCCTGTTGCCCGACCAGGCTGTGGCGTGCGACGTCGACCGGTTCGAGCGCGCAGCGGACGAGGCCCTGCACAGCGGCGACCCGCAGGCCTGCAAGGCGGCCGCGCAGCTCTACGGCGGTGACCTCCTGCCGGACGCCCGCTACGAAGCCTGGACCGAGGCGCCGCGCCAGCGGTTGCGCGACAAGTTCCTGCAGCTGCTGCGCCAGACCGGCGACCTGGAACGGCTGGTGCGCGAAGACCCCACCGACGAGGCGGCCCATGTCCAGCTCATGCGCGAGGAACTGGCGGCCGGGCGACGCTCTTCGGCGCTGCGCTGGTACGGCCACCTGCGCGACCATCTGCAGCAGACCCTGGGCATGCGCCCCGGCCCGCCGGCCGAGGCGCTGTACCGCGAATGCGTGGCGGGCCTGGAAGGTGCCGCGCCGCGTTTCGTCGGCCGTGCCATGGAACTTGTGCGTGTCCTGGGTTGGCTGCGCGCCAGCCTCGCGGGCCGTCCGGGGGGCGCGGTGGTGCGCGCGCCGGCAGGAATGGGCAAGACCGCGTTCTGCCGCCGCCTCGCCGAAGAAGCGCGGGGCCTGGGCTGGCAGGTGCGCTCGTTGCAGGCCGGCGACTGGACCCGGCCCTACGGCATCGCGGCCGACCTGGTGGAGCCCCTGCTCGGCGAACTGCCCGACGCGGCACAGGCCATCGGTGCGCACGCCCAGGCCGTGCTGGCGCAGATGACCGCCTCGGGCGACGTGAAGCCGCTGGCCCTGCCGCTCGGGCGCCACCAGATGGTGGGTGCCGTGCGCCGGCTGCTGCTGGCCACCGCCGCGCAAAAGCCGGTGCTGCTCATCGTCGACGATGCGCACGCGGCGGACGACGCGAGCGCCCAGGCGCTGACGCAACTGGCTGCGAGCGGCCCCCCGGTGTTCGTGCTGCTCGCATGCCGGCACGCGCTGCCGCCCCTGCTGGATCGGAACACCTCGCGCCTGCAGCGCGCCGGCCAGCTGGAGGCCCTTGAACTGGGCCCGCTGTCCGAGGAAGAAGCGGCGCTGCTCGCAGCCCGCTCGGCCGACGCACCGATGACGGCCGAGGCCGCCACCGCCATCGCCCGTCGTGCCGAAGGCCTGCCGTTTGCCGTGGTCGAGCTCGCGCGCGGAGCGGCCAGCTCAGACGGCGCCACGGCGGTGATGTCCCGCAGCCTGTCGTCGGCCCTGGCCGAACGCCTGTGCGACCTGGACCCCGGCGCGACGGAGGCCCTGCGCCGGTTGGCCCTGTCGGCCGAAGATTTCGACGTGGCCACGGCCGTGGCGCTGGCCGCCGATGAAGGCCACGACGCGTTGGCGCGGCTCGACCAGGCGCTGGCCGCGGGCGTGCTGGTGGTAGCCGATGGCCGCTACCGTTTCCGCCACGCACTCGTGCGGGACGCGCTGGCCGAAGGCATCCCGCCGCACCGGCGTGTGCTGTTGCATCGCGATGTGGCGGCGCGGCTCGCGAAAGGCGGTGCGGCACCGGGCCTGGTGGGCCATCATTGGCTTGCCGCGGGCGATGCCGAGCGGGCGATGCCGTGTTCTCTGGCGGCTGCGCGTCAGGCCTTCCGCCTCGGTGCCTACGAGGACGTGTTGCGCCACGTCGAGCCGCTGCTCGCGCACCGGGCGGCGCAGCCGGAAGCCCTGGCGCTGCGTGCCGAGTCCCTGGATGCGCTGGGCCGGCCTGGCACGTTGGCCGCCTACGATGCGGCCGCCGCCGTCGTTCCGGAGGCGCTGTCCCACGAACTGCGCGCCAAGCGGGCCCTGGCGCAAGTGAAGATGAGCGACCCGCCCGGTGCCTTGCAGTACCTGCGGGACGTGCATCCCACCACGGTGGCGGGGCGGCTGGCCGAAGCGCTGGCGTACAGCGGCGCGGCGGCCCTGGGCTTCGGGGACCCCGCCGAAGGTACGCGCCGGTCGGCCGAAGTGCGCCGGATCGCCCTGGAGACCGGCGACGAAGGCACGCTCGTGATCGCCTCCTGGTCGCAGGCCGCGGCGGCCCACGCGCGCGGCGACCTGCACAGCAGCGTGTGGGCCGACCTCAAGGAGACTAGCCACCTGCCGCAGCTGGCGGTGCGCGTGTTCGATGGCCACCTGTGCATCACGCAGCGCTTCCTGTACGGCTCGCGGCCGTACGCCGAGGTCATCGCGTTCGCCGATGCGCTGGCCACGCAGGCGCAGCAGCTGGGCGCGGCGCGCGGGCATGCGTTCGCGGTCACGCTGCGCGGCGAGGCCCGGCTGCTCAGCGGCCAGCTCGACGCCGCCGAGCAGGACCTGGTGGCGGGCGGGCGCATGCACCGCGCGATCGGCGGCGCGACGGGCGAAGCGCTGTCGCTGCAGCGCCGTTCCGAACTGGCGATCTACCGCGGGCAGATGGACCGGGCGCGCGGCCTGCTCGACGAAGCGCTCGACGTCGCGCGCCAGTCCGACGTCGGTTTCCACCTGCTGGACCGCATCTACGGCACCCGCATCGCGATGGCCACGCAGCCCGATGCTGCGCTGGGCGTGCTGGAGGAGGCCGAGGCCAACGTGCGCGGCCCGCTGGAAAGCTGCCCCGGCTGCCGCATCACCTTCGCCATCCCGGCCACCATCGCGGCCGCGAGAGCGCACGAACTGGACCTGGCGGCCAGCCACCAGCAGCAGTCCGAATACCTGGCCAACGTGGTGATGAAGCTGCCGGCCTGGTACGCCTCGCTGCACGAGGCGCAGGCGCACATCGAACGGGCCGCCGGCCGTGTCGCTGCCGCACGCGAAGGCTTCGCCGCGGCGGCGCGGGAGTTCCACGCTTGCGGCCATGCACTGGACGCCGCACGCTGCCGGGAGTCAGCCGGCTAGGAGGCCCGCGCGGCACGAGCGTGACGAACGGATGGGTCTGCCGACTTCAGCGTCCGAAATCTGCTGAATGTCCCACGCATGTCCCGGTCGAAAAAAAAGCCGTTGAACATCAACGGCTTGCTGGTGCCTTCGACAGGAATCGAACCTGTATCTGAGTCTTAGGAGGACCCCGTTCTATCCATTGAACTACGAAGACCGGATGGATACGCGAGGCGGTGAGTCCGCAGCGCGCCCGCGATTTTATAGGGTTTGCGATGACAGTCCGGTCCGGGGTCGCGAGCAGCCCCGCGCGCATCGCCAGCGCGGGCTAACCCGAATACGAAATCTGCGAAAAGTTGACCGCGATCAAGCCGCCTCGAATCGTCGGCGCGCACCATCGTGCCCGTTCGCATCTCTGCTCAGATTCAAGAACAAAAAAGAGCGAAATCACTACACAGGAGACACCCTGATGAAGAAGATCGCCTCGAATGTTCTGAGCCGCGCGACTGCCGTACTTGCCACCACTGCCTCCGCGGTGGTGCTGGTGACCGGTGCCGCGCCCGCCTTCGCATGGGAACCCACCAAGCCGGTGGAGTTCGTGATTCCCGCCGGCACCGGCGGTGGCGCCGACCAGATGGGGCGCCTGCTGCAGGGCATCGTCATCAAGTACAAGCTGATGAAGGAGCCGCTGATCGTCGTCAACAAGTCCGGCGGCGCCGGCGCCGAGGGCTTCCTGGCGGTGAAGGAGGCGAAGGGCGATCCGCACAAGATCGTCATCTCGCTGTCGAACCTGTTCACCACGCCGATGGCCACGGGCGTGCCCTTCAACTGGAAGGACATGACGCCGGTCGCGATGCTGGCGCTCGACCAGTTCGTGCTGTGGACCAACGCCTCCGAGCCCTACAAGAGCGCCGGCGAATACGTCGCCGCGGTGAAGGCCGCGGGGCCGAACAAGTTCAAGATGGCCGGCACCGGCTCGAAGCAGGAAGACCAGATCATCACGGTCGCGCTCGAGAAAGCCACCGGCACCAAGTTCATCTACGTGCCCTTCAAGGGCGGCGGCGAGGTGGCGGTGCAGCTGGTGGGCGGGCACGTGCAGTCGACGGTCAACAACCCGATCGAGGCCGTGGCGCAGTGGCGCGCGGGCAAGCTGCGCGCGCTGTGCGTGTTCGACGACGAGCGCATGCCGTTCAAGGCCAAGGTCACCGACACCCAGTCCTGGAACGACATCCCCACCTGCAAGGAAGCGGGCGTGCCCACCAGGTACACGATGCTGCGCGGCATCTTCATGCCGCCCGGCGTCACGCCCGACCAGCTCGCCTTCTACAAGGACCTGCTGACCAAGGTGGCCGCGACGCCGGAGTGGAAGGAGTACATGGAGAAGGGTGCCTTCAACCCGACCTTCATGACCGGCGATGCCTTCGCCAAGTGGCTCACCGAAGCCGAGGCCACGCACCGCACGCTGATGTCCGACGCGGGCTTCCTCGCGAGCAACAAGTAGGCCGGCGCTGGCCGGCTGCGACGACTGCCGCGCACGGCATGCGGCAGCGGGCGCGTGCGCCACGGGTGCACGCCCCTCCTGCTTTTTTTCCTTCTTCCACACAACCACGATGGGGGCTCCATGGAGCACGACGAAACATCCGAGGGCCCGGCGCGCACGGGCATCTCCACCCACCTCGTAGAGGCGGCGGTCGCAGTGGCGCTGCTGGTCATCGGCCTGGTGGTCGTCTTCGAGGCGCGCAAGCTCGGCGCCGGCTGGACCACCGACGGCCCCGGCGCCGGCTACTTCCCGTTCTTCATCGGCGTGATCATCACGATCTCGGGCGCCGGCATCCTCTACCAGTCGCTGCTCGGCAAGAACCGCAACACCGCGGTCTTCGTCGACTCGGTGCAGCTCAAGCGCGTGCTGTCGGTGCTGGTGCCGGCCACTGTCTACGTGCTGGCGATCTCCATTCTCGGCATCTACGTGGCGTCGGCGATCTACATCGCGCTGTTCATGGTGGTGCTGGGCAAGTACGCGTGGTTCAAGAGCGTGTTCGCCGCGCTGGCGGTGAACACGCTCTTCTTTTGCATGTTCGAGGTCTGGTTCAAGGTGCCGCTCTTCAAGGGCGCGCTCGATCCGCTTCGATTCCTCGGCTACTGAACCCGACCCAAGGAGCACAAGCGAAATGGAAGAAATCAGTGCCCTGATGCAGGGCTTCTCGGTGATCCTCTCGCCGATGAACATCGGCCTGATGTTCGTCGGCATCATCCTCGGCGTGCTGATCGGCGTGCTGCCGGGGCTCGGCGGCGCCAACGGCGTCGCGATCCTACTGCCGCTCACGTTCACGATGTCGCCGACCTCGGCCATCATCATGCTGTCCTGCATCTACTGGGGTGCGCTCTTCGGCGGGGCCATCACCTCGATCCTGTTCAACATCCCGGGCGAGCCGTGGTCGGTGGCCACCACCTTCGACGGCTACCCGATGGCGCAGAACGGACAGGCCGGCGCCGCGCTCACCACCGCCTTCACCTCATCGTTCGTGGGCGCCTTCCTCGCGGTGGTGATGATCACCTTCCTCGCCCCGCTGGTCGCCAAGTTCGCGCTCAAGTTCGGCTCGCCCGAGTTCTTCGCGGTGTACCTGCTGACCTTCTGCAGCTTCGTCGGCATGGGCAAGGGTTCGCCCTTCAAGATCCTCGCGTCGATGGCGCTGGGCTTCGCGCTCGCGAGCGTGGGCATGGACACCGTCACCGGCCAGCTGCGCCTGACCTTCGGCCAGCCCGAGCTGATGCGCGGCTTCGACTTCCTGATCGCGGTGATCGGCCTGTTCGGCATCGGCGAGATCCTGCTGTCGATGGAAGAGGGCCTGAAGTTCTCGGGCAAGAGCGCGAAGATCGACCCGAAGGTGGTGTGGCAGACCTGGAAGCAGCTGCCCAAGTACTGGCTGACCTCGATCCGCAGCTCGCTCATCGGCATCTGGATGGGCATCACGCCGGGCGGCGCCACGCCGGCCTCGTTCATGGCCTACGGCCTCGCCAAGAAGATGTCGAAGAAGGGCGCCAAGTTCGGAACCGGCGAAGCCGAAGGCGTGGTCGCGCCCGAGACCGCCGCGCACGCGGCCGGCACCAGCGCGCTGCTGCCGATGCTCGCGCTGGGCATTCCCGGCTCGCCCACCGCCGCGGTGCTGCTGGGCGGCCTGCTGATCTGGGGCCTGCAGCCCGGGCCGCTGCTCTTCGTCGAGCAGAAGGACTTCGTCTGGGGCCTCATCGCGAGCATGTACCTCGGCAACATCGTCGGGCTGATCGTGGTGCTGAGCACCGTGCCGCTGTTCGCGTCGATCCTGCGCATTCCGTTCTCGATCATCGCGCCGGTGATCATCGTGATCTGCGCGATCGGCGCCTACACCGTGCACAACGCGATGCTCGACATCTGGTTCATGCTCGGCTTCGGCGTGCTGGGCTACCTGTTCAAGAAGCTCGACTTCCCGCTCGCGCCGCTGGTGCTGGCGCTGGTGCTCGGCGACAAGGCGGAAGACTCGTTCCGCCAGGCCATGCTGGTGTCGCAGGGCGACGTGATGGTGATGTTCTCGAACCCGCTGGTCGGCGGCATCACCACGCTGGCGCTGGTGCTGCTGTTCTGGCCGCTGATCTCCAAGGCGCTGGCCTTCGTCAAGAAGCCGAAGAAGCCCGACGAGTTCGCGGTCGAGCGGCCGGTGGATTGAAGCAAGGAGGAGAGCACATGCCAGTGATCGCACTGACCCAGGAGATGGGTTCCCTCGCGAAGGATGTTTCGCTGAAACTCGCCGAGACGCTCGGCCTCGCCGTGATGCGCCACGAGGTCATCGAGCACGTGGCCGACCGGATGCAGGTCTCCACGAGCCTGATCGGCCGGCTGCGCAGCGGCAAGGCGGGGCTGGTGGAGCGCCTCACCACCGACAGGCGCAGCGTGGCGCTCTACACCGCCGAAGAGCTCTTCGCGCTGGCCGACCGCGGCAACGTGGTGCTGCGCGGCTGGGGCGCCACCTGCCTGCTGCGGGCGGTGCCGCACGTGGTGTGCGTGCGCATCACGCGCTCCATGAAGAAGCGCATCGAATGGCTGATGGCCGACCTCGAGACCGACGACGCCGAGTTCGCCGAAGCCGAGATTCGCCGCAGCGACCAGGCGCACGCCGCGCGCATGCACTCGCAGTTCGGCGTGACCTGGGGCGACCCGGTGCTCTACGACCTGGTGCTCAACACGGACCGCCTGTCGGTCGAGAGCTGCGTCGAGCAGATCAGGCTGATGGTGAATCGCCCCGAGTTCGCCGAAACGCCGGCCTCGCGCGCGCTGCTCGCCAACATGGCGCTGGAGGCACGTGTGCGCGCGGCGCTGAAGGAGCACGATGCGACGCGCGACATCAACGTGACGATCACCGCGAACCAGGGCGAACTGCTGCTGCGCGGCATCGTGCTCGACAGCGAGGAGAGAGCACAGACCGAGAACATCGCGGCTTCCGTGGTGGGCGTGACGGGGGTGCACAACCAGCTGAGGCTGATGGCCAGCACGCGGCGCTTTGCTTCGGCGAAGCAGACCTGAGCGCGGAGCCTGGAATTCGCTTCTTGCTCCCTCTCCCGCTTGCGGGAGAGGGAGCAATCCCTGAGCCGCGCTCAGATCTTCCCGCGCTTGCGAAGCCGGCTAAGGGTTTCCGCTGAGAGATTTAGATACGAAGCCAGCTCTTTGCTCGGAATCCGGTCTTCCAGCTCCGGATGCTTGCGCATGAACCGGTGCACGCGCCCCGCGGCGTCGAGCAGGTGCAGCGTGATCGTGTGCGCCATGATCTCGCTCATGCCCCGCATCACCAGGAACTCGAACAGCTCCTTGGTTTCGGGATGCTTGTTCAGGAAGGCGATCCACTCCTTCAGCGGCAGGCTCGCCACCCGCGCCTTGGTCACGCAGACGATGCCGTAGGGCGTGGGCGTTCCCAGCCGCAGCGCGGCGTAGCTCGTCTCCATGTCGTTCTCGTCGGCGAAGCGAAGGATCATCTCCTTGCCCTCCGGGTTGCTCACCACCCGCTTGAGGATGCCGTCGAGGATGAAGTACTGCTCCATCTCCCGCACGCCCTGGTGCAGCAGGAACTCGCCCTTGTTGCCGTCCACGATGACCAGGTGGGCTTCCAGTTCGGCGCGATCCGCCTCGCTCAGGTCCTTGAGAAGCACGTTCTGCCGGAGCTGGGCACGAATGATGTTCTTCTCCGGATGGTTTTCCAACAACGTCATGGTCACCGTCTTCTCGAGTTCGCTGCCGGCGCTGCTCATCGGGGGCTGCGCCGTTTTCGGGAAAGTTGACCGAGGTCAACGGCCGAAAGTTTGGCCCGAATCATAGTCGCGGCTCGGGCCTAGGCCATTCACCCATGCAGAAGGAGAGACATGTCTTCAGTCAGAACAGAGAAAGAGGCAGCCACCACGCTGGACGAAGCCCTCAAGCCTGCGAAAAACCGTGATGCCGAAGGCGACGCGGTGGTCCGCGTCCTCAAGAGCGTGACGGAAGACAGCACGCCGGTGGGCGAGACCACCGACGGCTTCCATCTCGTCATCGATGCCCTCAAGCTCAACGGCATCGACACCATCTTCGGCCTGCCCGGCATCCCGATCACCGACCTCACGCGCATGGCCCAGGCCGAAGGGCTGCGCGTCATTTCCTTCCGCCACGAGCAGCATGCCGGCAACGCCGCCGCCGCAGCCGGCTTTCTCACGCAGAAGCCCGGCATCTGCCTGACCGTGTCGGCCCCCGGCTTCCTCAACGGCCTCACCGCGCTGGCCAACGCCACCACCAACTGCTTCCCGATGATCCTCATCAGCGGCTCCAGCGAGCGCGAGATCGTCGACCTGCAGCAGGGCGACTACGAGGAAATGGACCAGCTCGCCATCGCCAAGCCGCTGTGCAAGGCCGCCTTCCGCGTGCTGCATGCCCAGGACATCGGCGTGGGCATCGCGCGCGCCATCCGCGCCGCGCTGTCGGGCCGTCCGGGCGGCGTGTACCTCGACCTGCCGGCCAAGCTGTTCGCGCAGACCATGGACGCGGCGGCCGGCAAGGCCTCGCTCATCAAGGTGGTCGATGCCGCGCCGCGCCAGATCCCGGCGGCCGACGCCGTCCAGCGCGCGCTCGACATCCTCAAGGGCGCCAAGCGCCCGCTGATCCTGCTCGGCAAGGGCGCCGCCTACGCGCAGGCCGACGCGGACATCCGCGCGCTGGTCGAGAAGACGGGTATTCCCTACCTGCCGATGTCCATGGCCAAGGGCCTGCTGCCCGACACGCATGCGCAGTCGGCCGCCGCCGCTCGCTCCTACGTGCTGCAGGAGGCCGACGTGGTGGTGCTCGTCGGCGCGCGCCTCAACTGGCTGCTCTCGCACGGCAAGGGCAAGACCTGGGCGCAGGAGAAGGGCGCCAAGCGCTTCATCCAGATCGACATCGCGCCGACCGAGATCGACAGCAACGTCGCCATCGAGGCGCCCGTGATCGGCGACATCGGCTCCTGCGTGGCCGCGCTGCTGGCCGGCATCGACGCCAAGTGGGCCAAGCCGCCGGCCGAGTGGACCGGCGCCATCGCCGAGCGCAAGGACAAGAACCTGTCGAAGATGGCCGCCACGCTGGCCGCGCGGCCCTCGCCGATGAACTTCCACAGCGCGCTCAGCGTGATCCGCGACCAGGTGAAGGCACGGCCCGACGCCATCGTCGTCAACGAGGGCGCCAACACGCTCGACTTCGCGCGCAGCATCGTCGACATGTACGAGCCGCGCAAGCGCCTCGACGTGGGCACCTGGGGGATCATGGGCATCGGCATGGGCTTCTCCGTGGCCGCCGCCGTGGTCACGGGCAAGCCGGTGATCGCCATCGAGGGCGACAGCGCCTTCGGCTTCAGCGGCATGGAGGTGGAAACCATCTGCCGCTACAACCTGCCGGTCTGCGTCATCGTCTTCAACAACAACGGCGTCTACCGCGGCACCGACGTGAACTCCAGCGGCACGCCCGACGTGGCGCCCACGGTGTTCGTCAAGAACGCGCGCTACGACAAGCTGATGGAAGCCTTCGGCGGCGTCGGCGTCAACGCCACCACCGCCGACGAGCTGCAGAAGGCCCTGGCCGAGGCCGTCGCCTCGGGCCGCCCGACGCTGATCAACGCCGTCATCGACGAGACCGCCGGCACCGAGAGCGGCCGCATCACGAGCCTGAACCCCGCCACGGCGAAGAAGAAGTAACCCGCGTTTCGTTTCATTCAAGGAGATATCCCAATGAGCAACAAGCCCCTCAACGGCATCAAGATCATCGACTTCACGCACGTGCAGGCCGGCCCCGCGTGCACGCAGTTGCTGGCCTGGTTCGGCGCCGACGTGATCAAGGTGGAGCGCCCCGGCGCGGGCGACGTGACGCGCTCGCAGCTGCGCGACATTCCGGACGTCGACGCGCTCTACTTCACCATGCTCAACAGCAACAAGCGCTCGATCACGCTGGACACGAAGAAGCCCGAGGGCAAGGCCGTGCTGGAGAAGCTGATCCGCGAATCCGACGTGCTGGTGGAAAACTTCGGCCCCGGCGCGCTGGACCGCATGGGCTTCACCTGGGAACGCATCCAGGAGCTGAATCCGAAGATGATCGTCGCGTCGGTCAAGGGCTTCAGCGAAGGCCACCACTACGAAGACCTGAAGGTGTACGAGAACGTGGCGCAGTGCGCCGGCGGCGCCGCCTCCACCACCGGCTGGTGGAAGGGCGGGAACTCCGTCCCGACGATCTCGGCGGCGGCGCTTGGCGACTCCAACACCGGCATGCACCTGGCCATCGGCATCCTCACGGCCATCATCGGACGCGAGCAGACGGGCAAGGGCCAGAAGGTGGCCTGCTCGATGCAGGACGCCGTGCTCAACCTGTGCCGCGTGAAGATGCGCGACCAGCAGCGCCTGGACAGCGTGGGCTACCTCGAGGAATACCCGCAGTACCCGCACGAGATGAGCGCATTCGCCGACAAGGTCGTGCCGCGCGGCGGCAACGCCGGCGGCGGTGGCCAGCCCGGCTGGATCCTGAAGTGCAAGGGCTGGCAGACCGACCCCAACGCCTACATCTACTTCACGGTGCAGGGCCATGCCTGGGAGCCGATCTGCGACGCGCTGGGCAAGCCCGAGTGGAAGACCGACCCCGACTACATGACGGCCAAGGCCCGCCAGCCGCACATCGAGCAGATCTTCGCCACCATCGAGGACTTCATCAAGGACAAGACCAAGTTCGAGGCGGTGGACATCTTCCGCAAGCACGACATTCCCTGCGCCCCGGTGCTGTCGATGAAGGAACTGCTGCACGACGAGTCGCTGCGCAAGAGCGGCTCGATCGTCGAAGTCCCGCACAAGGAACGCGGCAGCTACTGGACCATCGGCAGCCCGATCAAGTTCTCGGACCTCAAGCCCGAAGTCACCGCCTCGCCCCTGCTGGGCGAGCACACCGACGACGTGCTGGCTGAGCTCGGCTACAGCCAGGACCAGATCGCCAGCCTGCACGCGGCCAAGGCCGTGTAGGGCAGCAGCAGCCCTGTGCAGGGGGCTTCACACCAACCAGATTCCCCCGCACAGTGACAGACCCCAGCCAGCAGTCAGCGCCCGGGAGGCACTCATGCAAGCGAACCTGGATTTCAAGCAGCTCGTCGAAGGCGCCGGCGATGCGATCATGGTGTGCGACGCGGAGGGCGCGATCACGCTGTGGAACCGCGCAGCCGAGCGCATCTTCGGCTTCAGCGAGGCCGAGGCCCTCGGCCAGTCGCTCGACCTGATCATTCCCCAGCGCCAACGCCAGCGGCACTGGGACGGCTACAACAAGACGATGGAAACCGGCGTCACCAAGTACGGCGCCGACCTGCTGCGCGTTCCCGCGCTGCACAAGGACGGGCACACGCTCTCCATTGCCTTCACGGTGTCGATGCTGTTCTCCGCCGCTCACGAGGTCACCGGCATCGTCGCCATCGTCCGCGACGAGACAGCCCGCTTCGCGGAGGAGCGCAAACTTCGCGCCCGTCTGGTAGAAGTCGAAGCCACGATGAACGAACCTGGGAACGACAGTTGACTGCGCCCGCCAGCACCACCCTCGACGCGCCATGCGGCGTTGCTCCTCCTTGCGGGCGCGAGCCCGCGGCGTCGTCCCGCCTTGCCTGGCACGCCGATCGTGGCACCGGCGAGCACAGTCAACTGCAGTTCCCAGGTCAAGAAGGAGACAGTCAATGAGCCAAGCACTCGAGGGCGTCCGCATCCTCGACTTCACCCATGTGCAGTCCGGCCCCACCTGCACGCAACTGCTGGCCTGGTTCGGCGCCGACGTGATCAAGGTCGAGCGTGCCGGCGAAGGCGACGCCACGCGCGGCCAGCTGCGCGACATTCCCGGCGCGGACAGCCTCTACTTCACGATGCTGAACCACAACAAGCGCTCGATCACGCTGGACACCAAGAACCCCAAGGGCAAGGAGGTTCTGGACAGCCTGATCAAGACCTGCGACGTGCTGGTGGAGAACTTCGCGCCCGGTGCGCTCGACCGCATGGGCATCACCTGGGCCCACATCCAGAAGCTCAACCCGCGCATGATCGTGGCCTCGGTCAAGGGTTTCGGGCCCGGCAAGTACGAGCACTGCAAGGTCTACGAGAACGTGGCCCAGTGCGCCGGCGGCGCGGCCTCCACCACCGGCTTCGAGGACGGCCCGCCGCTGGTGACGGGCGCGCAGATCGGCGACAGCGGCACCGGCCTGCACCTGGCGCTCGGCATCCTGGCGGCGCTCTTCCAGCGCAACAGCACCGGGCGCGGCCAGCAGGTGCTCGCGCCGATGCAGGACGCGGTGCTCAACCTGTGCCGCGTGAAGATGCGCGACCAGCAGCGGCTGGAGCGCACCGGCACCATGCACGAGTACCCGCAGTACCCCGACGGCAAGTTCGGCGACGCGGTGCCGCGCGCGGGCAACGCATCGGGCGGCGGCCAGCCGGGCTCCATCCTGAAGTGCAAGGGCTGGGAGACCGACCCGAACGCGTACATCTACTTCATCACGCAGGCGGCCGTGTGGCCGGCGGTGTGCAAGGTCATCGGCGAGGAAGGCTGGATCGACGACGAGGCCTACGCCACGCCGGCCGCACGCCTGCTGCACCTGAAGCCGATCTTCGCGCGTATCGAGCAGTGGACCATGACCAAGACCAAGTTCGAGGCCATGGACATCCTCAACGAGTACGACATTCCCTGCGGGCCGATCCTGTCGATGAAGGAGATCGCCGCGGACGAATCGCTGCGCGAGACCGGCACCATCGTCGAGGTCGACCACCCGGTGCGCGGCAAGTACCTGACGGTGGGCAACCCCATCAAGATGTCCGACAGCCCGACGGTGGTGACGCGTTCGCCGCTGCTCGGCGAACACACCGAGGAAGTGCTGAGGCAGCTCGGCTACGGCGCGGACGACCTGGCGACCCTGCGGGCCGAACGCGTGATCTGAGGCGCGGCGCAGGCCCGCCTTCCCGTCATCTTCGAGTCTTGAGACAGCGCCGCCTGCGGGCGACGCAGAGGGTTCCTGCGCCTGCGAATTGCGCGCCTCCGGTCCATAACTCCTGGTGAATGGTTTTTATAAATTCATTTAATTTTTATTTATCGTCCATCGATCCTACATTTTGAACTCGCCGGAATTTCTCGATCAATTCAACCTCTTCGGCATTCATTCAAGGAGAAGATCATGGAAAACCATTCGCCCGTCCAATACTGGCGCGATGAAATCGAACGCAATGCCTACAACGCCGCATTCTTCGAATTGGGATTGCGCTGGCATTGGGACGGAGAGACCTACGACCGCCTGATGGGCCTCGGCCAGGATGCGAACGAGCGAATCGGCCATTACCTGAAGACCCACCAGCCGCATCTCCTGAAGGCCTACGACGCCGAATTCCTGGCGGTCGCCATCGAGCAGAAGAAGGAAATTCACAGAAAGCGGGAAATGGCCTCTTCGAGCTATTTCAATTGGGCCGAAAGCCACGGCGTCGAGCTCGGCGCCTGAATTCCTCCAATTCAAATGAACGACCCGTTCCGGCCATGAACATCCACGAATACCAGGGCAAGGAAGTGCTGCGCCAATACGGCGTGGCGACCCCTCGCGGATTCGTCTGCCGCTCGCCCGACGAGGCGGCCGACGCCGCCAGCCGCATCGGCGGCCGGGCCTGGGTGGTCAAGGCGCAGATCCATGCGGGCGGCCGCGGCAAGGGCGGCGGCGTGAAGCCGGCCTGGTCGGTGGACGAGGTGCGCCGCCACGCCGGGCAGATGCTCGGCATGACGCTGAAGACGCCGCAGACCGGCCCCGAGGGCCGCGTGGTGAGGCAGCTGCTGGTGGAGGAGAGCGTCGAGATCGACAAGGAGCTGTATCTCGGCTTCGTGGTCGACCGCAATTCGCAGCGCGTGGCCCTGATGGCCTCGAGCGAAGGCGGCATGGACATCGAGGAGGTGGCCGCGCGCACGCCCGAGAAGATCCACAAGCTCTTCATCGACCCCGATGCCGGCCTGCGCATCGCCGACGTGGACGGCATGGCGCGCCGCATCGGCATCACCGAGCGTTCGCTGGTGCAGGCGCGCGTGCTCATGCAGAACCTCTACCAGGCCTTCGACGGCAGCGATGCCTCGCTGGCGGAGATCAACCCGCTGGTGCTGACGCGCGACAACCGCGTGATCGCGCTGGACGCGAAGTTCGACTTCGACGCCAACGCGCTCTTCCGCCAGCCGGAGATCGCGGCCATGCGAGACACCGACGAGGAAGACCCGATCGAGGTCGAGGCTTCGAAGTTCGACCTCTCGTACATCGCGCTCGACGGCGACATCGGCTGCCTCGTCAACGGCGCGGGCCTCGCGATGGCGACGATGGACGCGATCAAGCTCTACGGCGGCGCGCCCGCCAACTTCCTCGACGTGGGCGGCGGCGCCACGCCCCAGAAAGTGACCGAGGCCTTCAAGCTGATGCTGCGCAACCCGAAGCTCAAGGCGGTGCTGGTCAACATCTTCGGCGGCATCATGAAGTGCGACGTGATCGCGCACGGCGTGGTCGCCGCAGCGCGCGAGACCGGCCTGGCGGTGCCGCTGGTCGTGCGCATGAAGGGCACCAACGAGGACCTGGGGCGGACCATCCTCGCGCAGTCGGGCCTGGCGATCATCAACACCGACGACATCGCCGAGGCCGCGCAGCGGGCGATCGGCGCGGCCAGCAATTGGGAGCGCCAGCGATGAAGCGCTCATCCCCAAAGTCGATGGAGCTTGCGACATGTCCATCCTGATCAACAAGCACACCCGCGTCATCACGCAGGGCATCACCGGCAAGACGGGCCAGTTCCACACGCAGGCCTGCTTGGAGTACGGCAACGGCAGGCACTGCTTCGTCGCGGGCGTGAACCCGCTGAAGGGCGGCCAGTCGATGGCAGGCATTCCGATCTTCGGCACCGTGAAGGAAGCCAAGGCAGAGACCGGAGCGACCGTCTCCGTGATCTACGTGCCGCCGCCTTTCGCCGCAGCCGCGATCGACGAGGCGGTGGATGCGGAGCTCGACCTCGTCATCTGCATCACCGAAGGCATTCCGGTGCGTGACATGATCCGCACGCGGCATCGCATGCAGGGCAGCAAGACCCAGCTGCTGGGCCCCAACTGCCCGGGGCTCATCACGCCCGGCGAGATCAAGATCGGCATCATGCCCGGCCACATCCACCAGCGAGGGCGCATCGGCGTGGTCTCGCGCTCGGGCACGCTGACCTACGAGGCCGCGAGCCAGCTCGCGAGCTTCGGCATCGGGCAGTCGACGGTGGTCGGTATCGGCGGCGATCCGGTCGGCGGACTGCGGCACATCGACGTGCTGAAGATGTTCAACGACGACCCGCGCACCGACGCGGTGATCATGGTCGGCGAGATCGGCGGCGACGCCGAGGAGCAATGCGCGCGCTGGATCCGCGACCACATGACCAAGCCCGTGGTCGGCTTCATCGCGGGCGCCAGCGCGCCGCCCGGCAAGCGCATGGGCCATGCGGGCGCCATCGTCTCCGGAGGCCGCGGCACCGCGCAGGAAAAGCTCGCGGTCATGAAGGAATGCGGCATCCACGTCACGCGCAATCCGGCGGACATGGGGAAGCTGCTGGCCTCGCTCGTGATTCCCGACTACCTCCCGTTCGACTGACCGACCGGCGACGGGCCCGAATTCTCATCAATCCAGAAAGCAGATAACAACATGGAACAGCAGCACCAGCAGAGGAAATGGGTCCGCTTCGAGCACGCGGGCGGCATCGGCTTCGGCACGCTCGAGGGCGACGCCGTGCACGAACGCCGGGGCGACATGTTCGGCAGCTCCGAGCCCACCGGCCGCGTGTTCGCGCTGGAGGGGCTGCAGCTGCTCACGCCGACCGAGCCCACCAAGGTGATCGCGCTGTGGAACAACTTCCACGCGCTCGGCGCCAAGCTCAGCCTGCCGGTGCCGGCCGAGCCGCTGTATCTGCTGAAGACGCCCAACTCGTACCTTTCGCCCGGCGCGCCCATCCGCAAGCCGCTGTGCGACGGCAAGGTCGTGTTCGAGGGCGAGCTCGGCATCGTCATCGGCAAGACCGCCACCGCCGTGTCGGAAGCCGATGCGCTCGACCATGTGTTCGGCTACACCTGCGCCAACGACGTGACGGTGGCCGACATCCTCAACCGCGACGCCTCCTTCGCGCAGTGGGTGCGCGCCAAGGGCTTCGACACCTTCTGCCCCATGGGCCCGGTGGTCGCCACCGGCCTCGATCCCGCCACGCTCACCGTGACCACGCTGCTCAACGGCGAGGTGCGCCAGGACTATCCGATCAGCGACATGCGCTTTTCGGTGCAGCAGCTCGTGAGCCTCATCTCGCAGGACATGACGCTGCACCGCGGCGACGTGATCCTCTGCGGCACCTCGGTCGGCGTCGGCTCCATGAAGCCCGGCAGCCTCGTGGAGATCGAGATCGGCGGCATCGGAAAGCTCAGCAACCGCTTCGGCTGAACGCAGCAGAAGGGTCGCGCAAGGATTTCAACTCTTGGGGATCGACATGAAGATTGCAATCATCGGCGCAGGCGCCATCGGCGGACTGGTCGGCGCAAAACTCGCGCTGGCCGGCGAGGACGTCACGTTCATCGTGCGCGGCGCCAACCTCGACGCCATATCGCGCAACGGCATCAAGCTGGTCTCGGCCGAAGGCGAGGAGCAGGTGGCGCGCAACGTGAAGGCCACCGACCGCTACGACGAGGCCGGCCCGCAGGACATCGTCGTGCTCGCGATGAAGGCCCACCAGGTCGAGGCCGTGGCCAACGACGTGCCGAAGCTCTTCGGGCCCGACACGGTGGTCGTGACCATGCAGAACGGCATCCCGTACTGGTACTTCCACAAGCACGGCGGCGCGCTCGAGGGCACGCCGGTGCGCAGCGTCGATCCTTCGGGCACCGTCGCGGCGAAGATCCCGGCGCAGCGCGTGATCGGCTGCGTGGTCTATCCGGCGTCGGAGCTCATCGCGCCCGGCGTGGTCAAGCACATCGAGGGCGACCGCTTCCCGGTCGGCGAGCTCGACGGCTCGGCCAGCGAGCGCGTGAACCGCGTCTCGGCCTGCTTCACCGGCGCGGGCTTCAAGGCGCCGGTGCTCGACAACATCCGCGCCGAGATCTGGCTCAAGCTGTGGGGCAACCTGACCTTCAACCCGATCAGCAGCCTCTCGCACTCGACCCTCGTCGACATCTGCCAGTACCCGCCTTCGCGCGAGCTGGCCGCCGCGATGATGCGCGAGGCCCAGGCCGTCGCGCACAAGCTCGGCATCGAGTTTCGCGTGACGCTCGAGAAGCGCATCGCGGGCGCGGAGAAAGTCGGCAAGCACAAGACCTCGATGCTGCAGGACGTGGAAGCGGGCCGCGCGCCCGAGATCGACGCGCTGGTCGGCGCGGTGGTCGAGCTGGCCCGGCTCACCGAGACGCCCACGCCGCACATCGACACCGTCTACAGCCTCGTCAAGCTGCTCGCGCGCACCATGGAAGACCAGCGCGGCCGCGTGAAGCTGCACGAGATCGCGGCATGAGCGCGATGCCTTGCTCCCTCTCCCCTCGGGGAGAGGGCGGGGGTGAGGGGGGTGGCCTTCGCGCGCACCCCGCCTCGATCACCGCCGTCGGCCCTCACCCCAACCCTCTCCCCAAGGGGAGAGGGAGCAATACCCTGGATCCCGAGGTCCGTCGATGAGACGCACGCGCAGCGCCAGGATCGTCGCCACCCTCGGCCCGTCCACCACCGAGGAGCCGGCCATTCGCGAGCTGTTCGAGCGCGGCGTGGACGTGTTCAGGCTCAACTTCAGCCACGGCACGCAGCACGACCACGCGCGGCGCCTCGAGACCATCCGCCGCCTGGAGCGGGAGTCGGGCCGGCCCATCGGCATCCTGCTCGACCTGCAGGGGCCGAAGCTGCGCCTGGGCACCTTCGAGGGCGGCCGCGCGCAGCTCGATGCGGGCGCGCGCTTCAGGCTCGACATGGACAAGGCAGCAGGCAATGCACGCCGCGCGCCGCTGCCGCATCCGGAAATCTTCGCCGCGCTGCAGGACGGCACCGAGCTGCTGCTCGACGACGGCAAGCTGCGGCTGCGCGTGGACAGCCACGGCCCCGACTTCGCCGAGACCACGGTGCTGGTCGGCGGCCCGATCTCGGACCGCAAGGGCGTCAACGTGCCCAGCGTGCTGCTGCCGATCTCGCCGCTCACGCCGAAGGACCGCGACGACCTGGCCTTCGGCCTGTCGATGGGCGTGGACTGGGTCGCGCTCTCCTTCGTGCAGCGGCCCGAGGACATCGAGGAGGCGCGCGCCATCATCGGCTCGCGCGCCTGGATCATGGCCAAGCTGGAGAAGCCGGCGGCCATCGAGCACCTGGACGCGATCGTCGCGCTGTGCGACGGCATCATGGTGGCGCGCGGCGACCTCGGCGTGGAGCTGCCGCCGGAGCAGGTGCCCGAGCTGCAGAGGCTGATCGTGCGCGCCTGCCGCAAGCGCGGAAAGCCGGTGGTGGTGGCGACGCAGATGCTCGAATCGATGATCGCCTCGCCGGTGCCCACGCGCGCAGAGGTGTCCGACGTGGCGACAGCCGTGTACGACGGCGTCGATGCGGTGATGCTCTCGGCCGAGTCGGCCTCCGGCAAGTATCCGTTCGAGGCGGTCGCGATGATGGACCGCATCATCGCGCGCGTGGAGGCCGACCCGTCATACCGCGCGGGCATCGACGCCACGCACGATGCGGCGCGGTCGACCACGGCCGACGCCGTGTGCGCCTCGCTGCGCCAGGTGGCTTCGCTGCTCGCGCCGGCGGCGACCGTCACCTACACCTCCTCAGGTTTCACGAGCCTGCGCGCCGCGCGCGAGCGCCCTGCAGTGCCCATCCTGAGCCTCACGCCCGACATCGCCGCGGCGCGCCGCATGGCGATGGTCTGGGGCGTGCACGCGGTGCTGGTGGACGACGTGCACGACGTGGGCGAGATGATCGACTGCGCCTGCCGCACGGCGCGCGCCGAAGGCTTCGCGAAAGAAGGCGACGACGTGGTGGTGGTGGCGGGCCTGCCCTTCGGGCAGTCGGGCACCACCAACCTGCTGCACGTTGCCCGAATACCGCGCTGAGCGCTGCAGCAGGCGGCCCCCATGAAGCACGCGACCCTGCGCCAGCTGAAGGTCTTCGAGGCGGTGGCACGGCTGTTGAGCTTCTCGCGCGCGGCCGAGGAGCTGCACCTCACGCAGCCCGCCGTTTCCACGCAGGTGCGCAAGCTCGAGGAGCACGCGGGCAATGCGCTCTTCGAGCAGTTCGGCAAGAAGGTGTATCTCACGGCCGCGGGCAGCGAGCTGCTGCAGATCAGCCGCGCGATCATCCAGCAGTTCGAGGCTGCAGAGAACGCGATGATGCAGTTCAAGGGCGTCTCGGGCGGCAAGCTCAACGTGGGCGTGATCAGCGCGGGCGACTACTTCTTTCCGCGCCTGCTGGTCGAGTTCGCGAGCCGCCACCAGGGCGTGACGTTGAACTTCACCGTGCACAACCGAGCGGGGCTTTTGACCCACATCGCTGAGAACCTCACGGACCTGGCGATCATGGTGCGCCCGCCCACCGACCTCGACACCGTCAACCAGCCTTTCGCGCCGCACCCTTACGTGATCGTCGCGGCGCCGGGCCATCCGCTGGTGGGCGAGAAACGGATCGCGGTGCAACGCCTGATGCGCGAGCCCTTCGTGGTGCGCGAGAAGGCGTCCGACACCTGGCATTCGATGGAAGACGGCTTCGGCGGCGACCTGAGCGGCATCAACATCGCGATGGAGATCCGCAGCACCGAGACCATCAAGCAGGCCGTGATCGCGGGCATGGGCGTGAGCTTCGTGTCGGCGCATACCGTGAGCCAGGAGTTGCGCGCGGGCAGCCTTCGCGTGCTCGACGTCGAGGGCTTTCCTCTGATGCTCAACTGGTACGTGGTGCATCGGCGCAGCAAGCGGCTGCCGCCGGTGGCGCAGGCCTTCAAGGACTTCCTGCTGAGCGACGGGCCCTCGCTGATCTCGCAGATCGTGCCCTTCGAGGGCTAGAAAGAAAAAGAGCGCGGCGACTGAATCGCGCGCGCTCTTCGGGAGAAGTGAATCCGGCGTTGCGGCTCAACGCTGCACGGGCGCCGAACGGCGCTGCATCAGTGCGGTGCGCGCGGCCTTGTAGAAGATCACGATGGGCATCACGGCGAACAGCTCGCGCATGATGTTGCCGGCGGTCGACGAGGAAGCGGGGGCGCGCAGTGCGTTGGAATCGATGGTGGTGTGGCTCATTGAGTGCTCCAAAAAAAGAATCTGAAACTGAATCGGAAAGACCGAAGGGATTACCCTGAATTTTAGGGTTTACCCTAGACGAGAGCAAACGCGATTTTTGCGTTTCTTGACCTAGGTCAATTTTTCCTTGTCGGACCAGGCGCCGGATACGCCTCGGGTTCCGCTGCCAGGGCCTCTGTCGGAGCCCCTGCCAGAGCCGTTCGAAAGAGCATCGGATGCACGCGCAACGCGCATCGCGAAGCCATCGAAAACATCGCGCGAACCGTCGCTTGCATCGCGCAAGCATCACGCGGAAATCATCGAAGTTCCGTCGTCGATTTCTCTTCATTCATGCAACGCGAACGCATCGTTGGATGCGTCTCGCAGAGCACTCTCTTCACGCATCGAATGCAGTGCGATTTCATAGGGATACCTCGGGGGTTCCGAGAGAGCGCGATTCGTGTGAACTTGACTGAGGTCAAGAGTTTTTGAGTCGCTCGGTCCGACAGTCATCCACGCGCAGACAACTGGTGATTCCCATGCCGTGTATCGATGTCAACGAGGCCTCGTCGCCCGTCGATGCGCACTGATCGCTCGACTGATTGCCCTGCTTTTGCAGCCTGTCGGATTTCAACGAAAACACCAAGGACAACTCCATGACTCGGCCCACCTCCACGATCGCAGGATCCAACCCCGCGATGTACCCCCCGTCCGAAACCTATGGCGCCAGCGCGACCCGATCCGAGGCGTACCGATGGGGTCAATTGCTCATAGGCATCGTCTGCATGGCGATGATCGCCAACCTGCAGTACGGCTGGACGCTTTTCGTCAATCCGATCGCAGACAAGCATGGCTGGAGTCGCGCGGCGATCCAGGTCGCGTTCACCATCTTCGTCCTCACCGAGACCTGGCTCGTGCCCATCGAGGGCTACCTCGTCGACCGCTTCGGGCCACGCCCCGTGGTGCTGGTGGGCGGCGTGCTGTGCGGCGTCGGCTGGGTGCTCAACTCGGTGGCCGACTCGCTGGCGCTGCTGTACATCGCGGCGGCCGTCGGGGGCATCGGCGCGGGCGCCGTCTACGGCACCTGCGTGGGCAATGCGCTCAAGTGGTTCCCCGACCGGCGCGGCCTCGCGGCGGGCATGACCGCGGCGGGCTTCGGCGCGGGCTCGGCGCTCACGATCATCCCGATCTCCGCGATGATCAAGTCCAGCGGCTACGAAGCAGCGTTTCTCTATTTTGGGATCGGGCAGGGACTGATCGTGTTCCTGCTCGCATGGATGCTGACCCGCGCTCCCGATCATGCAAAGGCTTCGGGAAGCCGCAACGTGCAGCAGTCGCGCCGCGACTACGCGCCGTCCGAGGTACTGCGCTCGCCGGTGTTCTGGGTGATGTACGCGATGTTCGTGATGGTGGCGGCCGGCGGCCTGATGGCCACCGCGCAGCTCGCGCCCATCGCCAAGGACTTCAAGATCATCGACGTGCCGGTGAACATCATGGGCCTGGTGCTGCCCGCGCTGACCTTCGCGCTGGCCATCGACCGCGTGCTCAACGGCCTCACGCGGCCCTTCTTCGGCTGGGTGTCCGACAAGATCGGCCGCGAGCAGACCATGTTCATCGCCTTCGCGATCGAGTCGGTCGGCATCCTGATGCTCTACCACTACGGCCAGAACCCGATCCTCTTCGTGATCCTCACCGGCATCGTGTTCTTCGCCTGGGGCGAGATCTACAGCCTGTTCCCCTCGACCTGCGCCGACACCTTCGGCTCCAAGTTCGCGGCATCGAACGCCGGCATGCTCTACACCGCCAAGGGCACGGCCTCCCTGCTGGTGCCGCTGTCGAGCGTGCTGGCCGCCTCCACCGGCAGCTGGCAGGCCGTCTTCATCGCGGCCAGCGCGGTCAATGCGCTCGCCGCGCTCATGGCCTGGTTCGTGCTGCGGCCGATGCGCCGCAAGCACATCGAGGCGAGCCGTACCGAATAGAACAACTTCAGGCCGCCATCGCCGGTACCATCCGGACATTCCTTCCCCCACACAGCCCCGCCATGAAGATGGCGGGGCTTTTTGCCGATGAACAGGAGCCCCCGCAGTGACGATCTACCGACTTGACGCGCATGAACCGGACATCGACGCCAGCGCCCGCGTGGCCGAGAGCGCCAGCGTGATCGGCCAGGTCGTGCTCGCGCCCGGCAGCCGCATCGGCGCGCACTCGGTGCTGCGCGGCGACAACGAGCCCATCAAGGTCGGCCGCGGCAGCCACGTGCAGGCGGGCGTGATGCTGCACGCGGACCCGGGCTATCCGCTGACCATCGGTGCCGACGTGACGGTGGAGCCCCACGTGATGCTGCACGGCTGCACCGTGGGCGACGGCGCGGTGATCGGCGAGCACACCATCGCGCTCAACGGCTCGGTGGTGGGCCGAGGGTGCGTCGTCGAGTCGGGCTCGCTGCTCACCGAGGGCAAGGTCTTTCCCGACCGCTCGCGCATCGCGGGCCGCCCCGCGAAGGTCGTCGGCGAGGTCGATGACGCGCAGGCCGAAGCGCAGCTGCAGAGGGCGCGCGAAGCCTCCACCCGATAGGGTCTTTCCGGTCCTTCCGAAACCCTGCGCGGCCGCAGGGTTGTGCGTATTGAAACCCTGCGCGGCCGCAGGGTTGGGCGCATTGAAACCCCGCGTGGCCGCAGGGTTTGTGCGCATTGGCACCGTGCTTGTTTCGGCGGAAATTGACTTGTGTCAAGGCCCCCGACGCCCGATTCATCGACATTGATCCCCAAGCGGATGACCACGGGATTCGCGTCGAATCCAACGACGTCGAACCCGTGACAGAACCACGATGAAAACAGCTCCGCTTGCAAGCTGACGGCAACGGAGCAGATCGGACGGACCATGAAACCAGAACAGGTTCAGCAGGCGCGGCAAGGGCAGCACGACACGGACGAACTCGCGGCCGTGCAGCGCATCCTTCAGCTGCATGCGGACGAGCCCGGCGCGCTGCTGCCGATACTGCACGACGTGCAGGACGCACTCGGCTACATCCCCGCCGACGCGGTGCCGGTGATCGCGGAGGCGCAGAACCTCTCGCGCGCCGAGGTGCACGGCGTCGTCACCTACTACCACCACTTCCGCAGCCAGCCCGCGGGCCGGCACGTGATCCAGATCTGCCGCGCCGAGGCCTGCCAGTCGATGGGCGCGGATGCATTGCTCGCGCACGCCGAGCTGCGACTGGGTTGCAGCGCGCACGGCACGACGAAGGACGGCGCGTTCACGCTGGAGCCGGCCTTCTGCCTCGGCCTGTGCGCCTCGTCGCCCGCGATGACGCTGGACGAGCAGCCGTATGCGCGCATGACGGCCAAGGGGTTCGACGCATTGGTCGCGCAGACCGAAGGAGGCCGTGCATGAGCACGATCACCGTCTACGTTCCGCGCGATTCGGCCGCGCTCGCTGCCGGCGCCGACCGCGTGGCCCGATGCATCGCCAAGGAGGCCGCGGCGCGCGGCCTGATGCTCGAGCTGGTGCGCAACGGTTCGCGCGGCATGTTCTGGCTCGAGCCGCTGGTCGAGGTGAACACGCCCGCAGGCCGCATGGCCTACGGACCGGTGACGCCCGACGATGTGGCCGGCCTGTTCGACGCCGGCTTCCTCACCGGCGGCAGGCACCCGCTCGCGCTCGGCCCGACCGAGGAGATTCCGTACCTGAAGAAGCAGGAGCGCCTGACCTTCTCGCGCATGGGCATCACCGACCCGGTGTCGCTCACCGACTACCAGGCCTACGAGGGCTTCGCCGGCCTGCGCCGTGCGCTGGCGCTTGCGCCCGAGGAGATCGTGCAGCAGGTGCTCGACTCGGGCCTGCGCGGACGCGGCGGCGCGGCCTTCCCGGCGGGCATCAAGTGGAAGACGGTGCTGGGGACGGCGGCGGCGCAGAAGTACATCGTCTGCAACGCCGACGAAGGCGACTCGGGCACCTTCTCCGACCGCATGACCATGGAGGGCGACCCCTTCATGCTGATCGAGGGCATGACCATCGCGGGCCTCGCCACCGGCGCGACGCAGGGCTACATCTACGTGCGTTCGGAGTACCCGCATGCGATCGCGACGCTGAACGAGGCCATCCGCGTCGCGGAGGCTGCGGGCTTCCTCGGCGACAACATCCTGCGTTCGGGCAAGCGCTTCTCGCTCGCGGTGCGCAAGGGCGCGGGCTCGTACGTGTGCGGCGAGGAAACTGCGCTGCTCGAGAGCCTGGAGGGCAAGCGCGGCATCGTGCGCGCCAAGCCGCCGCTGCCGGCCATCGAAGGCCTGTTCGGTCAGCCCACGCTCATCAACAACGTCATCACGCTGGCCAGCGTGCCGCTGATCCTGGCGCGCGGCGCGGCCTTCTACCGCGACTACGGCGTGGGCCGCTCGCGCGGCACGCTGCCGATGCAGCTGGCCGGCAACATCAAGTACGGCGGCCTGGTCGAGAAGGCCTTCGGCGTCACGCTGCGCGAGCTGCTCTACGACTACGGCGGCGGCTCGGCCTCGGGCCGGCCGATCAAGGCGGTGCAGGTCGGCGGGCCGCTGGGCGCCTACCTGCCCGAATCGAAGTGGGACCTGCCGCTCGATTACGAGGCCTACGCGGCCGTCGGCGGCACCGTGGGCCACGGCGGCATCGTGGTGCACGACGACACGGCCGATCTGTCGAAGCTCGCGCGCTACGCCATGGAGTTCTGTGCGCTGGAGTCGTGCGGCAAGTGCACGCCGTGCCGCATCGGCTCGACGCGCGGCGTCGAGGTGATCGACAAGATCCGCGGCAACCAGAACCGACCGCAGCAGGTGATGCTGCTGCGCGACCTGTGCGACACGATGGTCCACGGCTCGCTGTGCGCCATGGGCGGCATGACGCCGTTCCCGGTGCTCTCGGCGCTGGACCATTTCCCGCAGGACTTCGGAATCGAAGCGCCTGACCGCAAGGCTGCGTGATATGCCCATCCCCGTTGCTTGCTCACTTCGTGTAGCCGCCTCCCCCCTCAAGGGGGCAACACCGGTGGCCCGGCAAAGCCGGTTCCACGGTGTTCCGCGACCCAGGTGCGGACGCCGCAGGTGTGAAGGAGTCGGTTTGCGCTTCGCACAGCCGTGGTGAATTGCCAGATCAGAGAGAAAGCTAAAGACATGTTGGACCATCTCAAGGACATCGACTACGGCACTCCCAAGCGCGAATCCGAGCGCGAGGTGACGCTGGAGATCGACGGCAATGAAGTCACGGTGCCCGCGGGCACTTCGCTGATGCGCGCGGCGGTGGATGCGGGCATCCAGGTGCCCAAGCTCTGCGCCACCGACAGCCTGGAGCCCTTCGGTTCGTGCCGGCTGTGCCTGGTCGAGATCGAGGGACGCCGGGGCTTCCCGGCCTCGTGCACCACGCCGGCCGAAGCGGGCATGAAGGTGCGCACCCAGACGCCGAAGCTGCAGGATCTGCGCAAGGGCGTGATGGAGCTCTACATCTCCGACCACCCGCTCGACTGCCTCACCTGCTCGGCCAACGGCAACTGCGAGCTGCAGGACATGGCGGGCGTGACCGGCCTGCGCAACGTGCGCTACGGCTTCGACGGCGCCAACCACCTGAAGAGCGAGAAGGACGAGTCGAACCCGTACTTCAGCTACGACCCGTCGAAGTGCATCGTGTGCAACCGCTGCGTGCGCGCCTGCGAGGAAACGCAGGGCACTTTCGCGCTGACGATCAGCGGCCGCGGCTTCGAGTCGCGCGTGTCGCCGGGCCAGGACGAGGCCTTCATGGATTCGGAGTGCGTGAGCTGCGGTGCCTGCGTCGAGGCCTGCCCCACCGCCACGCTGCAGGAGAAGTCGGTGATCTGGCTCGGCCAGCCCGAGCACAGCGTGATCACCACCTGCGCCTACTGCGGCGTGGGCTGCGCCTTCAAGGCAGAGATGAAGGGCAACGAGGTCGTGCGCATGGTGCCGTGGAAGGACGGCAAGGCCAACGAAGGCCACTCCTGCGTGAAGGGCCGCTTCGCCTGGGGCTACGCCACGCACCAGGACCGCATGCTCAAGCCGATGATCCGCAAGAACATCACCGACCCGTGGCAGGAGGTGAGTTGGGACACGGCCATCAACTACGCGGCCAGCGAGTTCAAGCGCCTGCAGGCCAAGTACGGCCAGGACTCCATCGGCGGCATCACCTCGTCGCGCTGCACCAACGAGGAAACCTACCTCGTGCAGAAGCTGGTGCGCGCCGCCTTCGGCAACAACAACGTCGACACCTGCGCACGCGTGTGCCATTCGCCCACGGGCTACGGCCTGAAGCAGACGCTGGGCGAATCGGCGGGCACGCAGACCTTCGCCTCGGTGGACAAGGCTGACGTGATCATGGTGATCGGCGCCAACCCGACCGATGGCCACCCGGTGTTCGCATCGCGCATGAAGAAGCGGCTGCGCCAGGGCGCGAAGCTGATCGTGGTCGATCCGCGCCGCATCGACATCGTGAAGTCGCCGCACATCAAGGCCGCGCATCACCTGCAGCTGCGGCCCGGCACCAACGTGGCCGTGGTCACGGCGCTGGCGCACGTCATCGTCACCGAAGGGCTGATGGCCGACGACTTCGTCGCCGAACGCTGCGACTCGGCCTCGTTCAAGGAATGGAAGTCGTACGTGGAGCGCCCCGAGCAGTCGCCCGAGGCCACCGAGGCGGTGACGGGCGTGCCGGCGGCCGAGATGCGCGCCGCCGCGCGCCTCTTCGCCACGGCGGGCAACGGCGCCATCTACTACGGCCTGGGCGTGACCGAGCACAGCCAGGGCTCGACCACGGTGATGGGCATCGCCAACCTCGCCATGGTCACCGGCAACGTCGGCCGCGAGGGCGTGGGCGTGAACCCGCTGCGGGGCCAGAACAACGTGCAGGGCTCCTGCGACATGGGTTCGTTCCCGCACGAGCTGCCGGGCTACCGGCACGTGTCGGACAGCACCACGCGCGCCACGTTCGAGTCGGCCTGGGGCGTGCAGATCAACCCCGAGCCGGGCCTGCGCATTCCCAACATGTTCGATGCAGCCATCGGCGGCAGCTTCAAGGGCCTGTACTGCGAGGGCGAGGACATCGTGCAGTCCGACCCGAACACGCAGCACGTGGCGGCCGCGATGATGGGCATGGAGTGCGTGGTGGTGCAGGACATCTTCCTCAACGAGACCGCCAAGTACGCGCACGTGTTCCTGCCGGGCTCTTCGTTCCTGGAAAAGGACGGCACCTTCACCAACGCCGAGCGCCGCATCTCCCGCGTGCGCAAGGTGATGCCGCCCAAGGCCGGCCTTGCCGACTGGGAAGTGACGGTGAAGCTCGCGCAGGCCCTCGGCTATCCGATGGACTACAAGAGCCCGGAAGAGATCATGGACGAGATCGCCGCGCTCACGCCCACCTTCCACGGCGTGAGCTACAAGCGCCTCGACGAGCTCGGCAGCATCCAGTGGCCCTGCAACGAGAACGCGCCCGACGGCACGCCCACCATGCACATCGACCGCTTCGTGCGCGGCAAGGGCAAGTTCATCGTCACGCAGTACGTGGCGACGGACGAGAAGGTCACGCGCAAGTTCCCGCTGCTGCTGACGACCGGGCGCATCCTCTCGCAGTACAACGTGGGCGCGCAGACGCGGCGCACCGAGAACAACCAGTGGCACAGCGAGGACCGGCTGGAGATCCATCCGCACGACGCGGAGGAGCGCGGCGTGAAGGAAGGCGACTGGGTCGGCATCCAGAGCCGCGCGGGCGAGACGGTGCTGCGCGCCACGGTGTCCGAGCGCGTGCAGCCGGGCGTGGTCTACACAACCTTCCACTTCCCCGAGTCGGGCGCGAACGTGATCACCACCGACAACTCCGACTGGGCCACCAACTGCCCCGAGTACAAGGTCACGGCGGTGCAGGTGATGCCGGTGATGCAGCCTTCTTCCTGGCAGCAGGAGTACAGCCGCTTCAACCGCACGCAGCATGAGCTGCTCGCTGCCGCATCGGCGCCGCAGGGCGGCGAGACGGTTCCGGCCAAGTGAGGGCGCGACCCGTATGAACATGCTGGCCACCGATGCCGACACCGTCCGGTTCTGCGAAGGCGCGCAGCTGCTGCCCGTGCACGGCGTGCGCGGCGGCAGGCCCTTCGACGTGCAGGACTGGGTGGCCGAGGAGGTGCCCGTGGCGCTCGAATACAACGGCATCTCGCACGCGGTGATGCTCGCGACGCCGCTCGACCTGGAAGACTTCGCGCTCGGCTTCTCGCTGAGCGAGGGCATCCTCGATGCGGCGCACGAGCTCTATTCGGTGGAGGCCGAGCAGTCGGCGCTGGGCTTCACGGTGCACATGCAGGTGTCGGGCGCGGCCTTCACGCGCCTGAAGCAGCGCCGCCGCTCGATGGCCGGGCGCACCGGCTGCGGCCTGTGCGGCACCGAGAGCCTGACGCAGGTCTCGCGAGAGTTGCCGGTTCTGCAGGACGATGCCACGGTGCGCTTCGGGCGCGAGGCCATCGGCCGCGCGATGTCGCAGCTGCCGTCGCAGCAGACCTTGCAGGAAGCCACCGGCGCCGTGCACGCGGCCGCATGGTGTTCGGACGACGGCGAGGTGATGTGGCTGCGCGAGGACGTGGGCCGCCACAACGCGCTCGACAAGCTGGTCGGTGCGCTCGCGGCCAACGACGTCGATGCCTCCGTCGGCTTCATCGCGGTCACCAGCCGTGCGAGCTTCGAGATGGTGCAGAAGGCCGCGATGGCCGGTGCGCCGCTGCTCGCGGCGGTGTCGGCGCCAACCTCCTTCGCGGTGG
This sequence comes from Variovorax gossypii, assembly GCF_003965815.1. Taxonomy (GTDB): domain Bacteria; phylum Pseudomonadota; class Gammaproteobacteria; order Burkholderiales; family Burkholderiaceae_C; genus Variovorax; species Variovorax gossypii. The sequence goes on from NZ_RXOE01000003.1 coordinate 140,545, forward strand.
CCACGGCGCAGCGCGCTGGCCTCACGCTGGTGGGCTTCGCGCGCGAGCAGGACCTGGGCGTCTACAGCCACCCGCAGAGGCTGCGCACGGCGCAGCAGCACAGCGTGCGCTGAAGATTCATCACTTCATCAAGCAACACATTTTTCAGAAAGTCCCATGGAGCACGATCACTCGGCACAGCTGGTCAAGATGGCCAACCAGATCGGCACCTTCTTCCAGGCGCAGTCGCCGAGCGACTCGGGCGCCGCAACGCAGGCGATCGCCGCGCACCTGAAGTCGTTCTGGGCGCCGAGCATGCGCATCCAGCTGATACGCGACTTCGACGCGGGAAAGACGCCGCTGCTGATGCCGATCGTCGCCTCGGCGATCCGCAGCCATCGCGCGACGCTGCTGCCCGCTGCGGCGGCCTGAGCCGGCGCCGCGGGCTCAGGCCTGCAAGGGCCTGGGCGCGACGGAAGACTGGGGCTGAGGCTGTTCGGGCGCCGTGCCTTCCTGCGCCTGCAGCAGCGACTCGTAGTAGAGGCACAGCGGCATCGCGACGAACACCATGCCAGCCACGTAGATCACGAGGCTTGTGACCGGGAAGTGCTCGCCACCCCAATAGGGAATGGAAGCCACCGCCGCGATGCCCGCGATCAGCGCGATCGTGCCGCGCAGCGCGCCGCGCATGAACGCGATGCGCGAGAGCCCGGGTGGGGCGGACGTCCGAGAACCTTCTGGAAAGCTCGAAAGGTTCTCGCCCTTGTCTCCATCTTTTTTCATAGTCGTCGCTCCTCGGTGAAGGCGAGGGACGGTTCTTATCACGCGCGCGAGACGCGGGTCAAGGCCGAAGTCCGCGAGCGTTTGTTTGTCCAAGTGCTTCCACGCAGAGCAACAGCGACAGGCAAACATGATCGCTCGCGTATAACCTGACTGCGGTGCCGCTGTGCTGCGCGATATCGAGCAACGACCGCTGCTGACGAATCCTCGAGCATCGTCGTGCCGACTTCCATCTGGTGCAGTTCAGTTGATCAACTGTTCACATCGCTTCCGCCGAGAGCGTCAATGAGGACGCTTGCTCAAGATTTATTTACGTCGTATATTTACTGTGTAAATAATAAAAGCAGACTGGATACGACATGCCCAAAGTGTTGTCAGATGCGGAGGTCCAAGACTTCCGCCGTCGCCTGCTCGACGTCGCAGAGCGCGCCTTTGCCGACCAAGGCGTGGAAGGCGTCTCGGTGCGGCAACTTGCGCAACAGCTGGGCTGCAGCGCGATGACGCCGTACCGCTACTTTCGCGACAAGAACGAAATTCTTGCCGCCGTCACCGCGGCTGCGCTCGATCGCTTCTCGCAAGCCCTGGAGGATGCGTTCGGGCTGCAGGGCAGCGTCTGGGAGCGTTCGGCTGCGGTACGCAAGGCCTACCTTCGCTTCGCATTCGAGAACCCACGGGCGTACAAGCTCATGTTCGATCTGCCGCATCCCGCGATTTCGGACTTCCCGGACCTGGAGAGGGCTGCGCAGCGTGCCGAGCAGATCATGACGGCTCCGATGGAGCGACTGGTCACGGACGGTTCCCTCGTGGGGGATCCGCGCCTGCTGGGGCGGATCTTCTGGAGCGCAATCCACGGAGCCGTGTCCCTTCAACTGGCCGGAAAGCTCGGTCGTTCCGCGGACTTCGACGAGGTGCTCGAGAACATGCTTCGTTTCATCGTCGCCGGCGCGAGCAGCACCAGCAGCAGTACCCGCAGCAGATAGGAGTCGGCAAGTGACCGACCTGCGCCCCTCAACTCTTCTTCTCCTTCGTCCATGAGCACACCTCACCCCATCCGCTGCCGCTGCGGCCAAGTGCGCGGCGCGCTGGCCTTCCCCGACCAGGCCCTCAGGCTCGTGTGCTATTGCCGCGACTGCCAGACCGCCGCGCATGCGCTCGGCGCGCCGGAGCGCACGGTGGATGCGAACGGCGGAACGGCGATCGTCGCCTCGCTGCAGAGCAACCTCGCCTTCACGCAGGGCAGCGACCAGCTGGCGTGTCTCTCGCTCACCGACAAGGGCCTCTATCGCTGGTACGCGAGCTGCTGCGGGACCCCGATCGCCAACACCGTCCGGCGGCCCCAGATGTCGTACGTGGGGATCGTGCACAGCTGCCTCGGAGAGTCGGCGCAGCAGGTGGCCCAAGCATGGCCGGGACATTTCGACGTCAATCCCACCCATGCGAAGGGGCCTGTCGCCAAACCGGGGTTCAAAGCGCTTGTCGGCACCTTGAAGATTGCACGCTTCGTGCTGGGCGCCCGCTTCACGGGGCGTTGGCGCCAGAGTCCCTTCTTCAGGAACGGCTCGGCGCAGCCCGCCACGGACGTACGGGTGCTGGCGCACGCCGAGCTCGAGAGGGCCCGACAGTCGGTCTGACCCGGGCGAAAGGGCGTGCCTTGCTGATCGCGCGCCGAAGTCGGGGCAATACGCTCCCGGTCCTCAGTCGTACTTGACCGTGTAGATCAGGTCGAGGCCGCTGGTCTGCCCGGCCTGGCCGCGCAGGGTGAGGCGCGTCGTCAGGTCGTAGAAGATGAAGAGGGTGCCGAAGGTGCCGCCGATGCTGCGTTCGTAGGTGATGTAGAAGTCCTTCGACAGGCGCTTGCCCAGCGTCACGGCGGATTCGCGCAGGTCGCCGCCGTTGCCCGGTCCCTTGAAGCCGAGTTCGTCCAGCCCGAAGCGGCTGGCCAGGCTGCCGCCGGTGGTGGCGCCGCCGATCTTGCCGAGCAGCGACAGCGCGGCCTGCTGCAGCAGCGCCGACTCGCCGCCGCTGGTGGCCGAGGCGCGACCGAGGATGACCCACGAGAGCGTTTCGGCATCGGACAGCGCCGGCTCCGAATACAGCTTCACGCGCGGCGACTGGGCGGTGCCGGTGATCTGCACGCCCGCGCGCTGCGAGAGGTTCGGGCGGATCGCGAGGATGTCGAGCGCCGGGTTGTCGAAGGGGCCGTTGAAGCGCGCGATGCCGGTCTCGACGTCGAGCTGCTGGCCGTAGGCGCGGTACTGGCCCTTCACGGTCTTCACCTCGCCGGTGATGCGCGGCGGCGCGTTCAGGCTGGTGCTGCGGATCTCCAGGTTGCCTTCGAGCCGCGTGGTGATGCCACGGCCCTGCACCGCGAAGTCGTCGCCGAGGTCGAACTCGACGGCCACGTCCGGCGGCTTGGCCGTCTGCGGCTTCGCGGCCTGCGCGTCGGCGCGGGCGGATTCGCGCTGCGCCGCCTCGGCGGTCTCGCGGTCCTTGGCTGCGGAGCGCACGACCACGTCGCTGCCCAGGCTGGGCGCGGTCTCGTCGGGCAGGATGATGACGGCTCGGTCGGTCTTGAGCTTGCCGCGCACGGTGAACTGGCCGTTGTCGAGCTTTGCCTGCAGGTCGCCCGAGAGCGTGACCTGCCGGTCGGTGCGCACCAGCACGCGCAGCGCGCGCAGCTGGCCCTGCAGCGCCATGCGGATGCCTGTCGCGCTGCCGGTGGCCGGGCCCCAGCTGAGGTCGCCGGTGGCGGAGAGCGTGCCGCCGTCGGTGCGGGCTTCGCTGGCGGTGGTGCTGCGGTTGCCGCTCTGGCCGCCGATGCGCGCGGAACTGCCGGCGCCGCCCTTGAGCGTGAATTCGGTGATCTCCACGCGCTCGCCGGTGAGCGTGGCGCGCAGCCGGCCGTCGCGCAGGTCCAGCCCTTCCACCGGCGCGCGCAGCGCGAGCTTGTCGGCGCCCAGCGTGCCGTTCCAGCGCGGCACGGCGCGGTTGCCCGAGAGCGTGGCGCTGGCGTCGAGCGTGCCGGCGATGCGCCAGCCCGGAGGCGCGAGCATCGACCACACGCCGAGGTTCGGCAGCGTGGCCTTGATGGTGCCGCCCAGCGGCGCGTCGGGCGCCCACTGCCAGCCGCCCGCGCGCTGCTGCACGCGGGTGTTGATGTCGGCGTCGATCTTGCCGGCGCGCTCGCTGTCCCATGCGAGCACAGCGCGCACGGCGTCGCCGTCGGCATCGAGGCGCAGCTCGGCCTGGCGCAGGCCGGCAGGCGTGCTGGGCGCGTCGCCGCTGGCCGAGGCGGAATTCATCGTGCGCTCGCTGGCGGTGCCCGTGCCGGTGCTGGTGATGCGCGTGACGAGCGCGGCCTCGCCGGCCTGCACGCGGATGTCGCCGCTCTGGCGCGCGAGGCGGGCCTTGGCGTGCAGCGTGTCGCCGGCGTCGATGTCCCAGTCGCCGTTGAACATCAGGTCGCCGCTGATGCCGTATTCGCCGAGCGTGGTGTTGGCGCCGAACGCGCCCGCCCAGGCCATCGGCAGCCCCTGCATCTGGCCCTTGGACTGCAGGCGGAACACGCGGTTGGGCGCGGCGCCGCTCTGGCTGAAGCGCAGCGGCTGCCAGTCGATGCGCACCGTGCCGGGCACGGGGCCGCGCAGCGTGGCCGAGGCGGCGGAGGCCTCGACGTCGAGGCGCGGCGCGGTGCCGGCGCTGTTGTTGCCGGTGCGGATCGTCGCCGTGACCTCGCGGCCCAGCTCCAGCACCCATGGCGCGCCGGGGCGGGCGCTGTCCTGCGCCTGCAGCTTCAGGCTGGCCAGCGCTGCGCGCCACTGGCCGGCGCCGGCGATGCCGCCGCTGGCGCGGGTGTCGATGTCGATCTTCTGCGTGCCGGTGGCGGCTTCGCCCTTCAGCGCGAGCGTGGCCTGCGCGAGGCTGCCGGCAAGGTCGGCCTGCAGGTTGCGCACCTGGGCGGAGGTGGTGGCGCCGCCGGGTTGCTCAGAGGGCAGGGCGAGGTCCAGGCGGGGCACGCCGAGCGCTGCCTTGATGCTGGGTTCGGTGCTGCCGCGCGGCACGGGCGCGTTGGGGTTTTCGAGCCGGCGCTGGATGGTGCGCCATCCGCCCTGCCAGCTGGCGTCGAGCTTTGCGGAGCCCTTGGCGCTCGCGTCCGCGAACACCTTCGACAGCCCCGGCAGGCCCTGCACCCAGCGCTGCACGGTGTCCGCATCGTCGATGGCGGCCCTGATCTCGCCGCTGCCCGAATCCGGCGCGATGCGGCCTTCGACCTGCGCGCTGCCGCCGGGCAACGCGAGGGCCAGCTTGCCGCTCGCCGCCTGCTCGGCCACGCGCACCTGCAGGCGGCCATCGACGCTGGCGCGCTGCGCCTCGATGCGCAGCGTGCGCAGGTCGAGCACCTGGTCCTTCCACTGGCCCTGCGCCAGCGCGCGGTCGAGCGCGAAGCCGGGCAGGGCCTTGCTGCCCGCGCCGCCCTCGGCGCGCAGATTGGCGTCGAAGACGATGGTGCTTTCCTTCTGCTCGGCCTTGAGCTGGCCGCTGACCGGCGCGCCCGAGAGCTCGCTGTAGAGCGCGCCCGGCCGCACGCCGCGCACCGTGGCCTGGGCTTGCCAGGGGGAGGGCGCGGGGCTCCACTTGCCGGCCGCGTCGATGCGCCCGCCGCCCGCGCGCACGGTGGCTTCGGAAATCGCCCAGCTCGTGCCGTCGAAGCCGACCTTGGCCAGCACCTGTTCGAGCGGCAGCTTCTCCTGGTCCCAGGGGCCGGGCACGGCGTTGCGGATGTCGGCCGAGGCCTTCCATGCGGAGGGACCGGTGTCGGCGTCGGGCTGGAGTTCGACGATGCCGGTGAGCCTTGTCTCGGGCGCGCCGGGCCACAGGCTCGATGCGTCGACGTTGCGCAGGTCGGCCTTCGCGTCGATCACCGGCTGCGGCAGCCAGGGCGCGATCTGTGCCTGCAGGCTGGCTTCCATCGGTGCGTCGGCGTTCTCCTCGGCGGGCTTCAGCTCGGCGGCCACCTGCAGGCGGGCGGCGGTGCCGGCGAGCGTGCCCTTGACGGTGGCCGCGGCCAGCACGTCGATGTCGTGGTCCTCGGCCAGCGGTGCCTTCACGCGGCCGTCGAGCGCGACGTCGATCGCCATCGGCGCGGGGCCCTGCAGCTTCACGCGGGTGCTGTAGTGGCCGTCGGCGATGTCCACGCCCTTCACCTCGAGCAGATGCTCGGCCGCCTTGTAGCTGTAGTTGCCCGAGAGATTGAGCGCCTGCAGCACGGGCGGGCCGGCCCAGCGCAGCTCGTCGACGCGGAAGGGCAGCTCGACCTCGACCGGCAGCGCGAGCTGTTCGAGCGGCTCGGTGGGCTTTTCGCTCGGCGGGCCGCGCTTCTCGATCAGCACCTGCTTCGCGTGCACCTCGCCGAGCTGCACCTTGCGCTGAAGCAGCGGCGCGAGCTGCCAGCCGATGGTGGCGTCGTTCACCTCCACGGCGATGCTCTCGCTCTGGTACTTGAGCCAGCCGATGCGCCCGCCGGTGCGAAGCGAGCCGCTCACGTCGCGGCTTTCCAGCGTCTGGCCGGCTGGAAGGCGCTGCGCCGCCTGAGCGAGCGCGAAGGCGAGCGATGTGTCGGAGCCCAGCCACCACCATGCGCCGGCGACCAGCAGTGCCACCGCGAGCAGCAGGCCTGTGATGGTCCAGGCGAGGGCGCGCATCGCGCGCCGCGCGCGAGAGCGGCGGGGAGGCGAGGGCGGCGTGGACTTGTTGTCGTCGTCGGTCTGCATCTGGCGTTGCCTGCGTCAGAAGGTGAAGCCGAGGCGGAAGTGCAGGCGGAACTTCTTCGAGTCCACGCCGTAGGCCAGGTCGGCCTGCACCGGCCCGACCGGGCTGCGCCAGCGCGCGCCCACGCCCACGCCGACCTTGGGCTTGAGTTCGCCGGGCTTGTCGGCCACGGCGCCGGCGTCGACGAACACCACGCTCTCCCATTCGGTGAGCTTGTTGTTGTAGACGAAGGGGCGCTGCCACTCCACGCTGGCCACGCCGAGGTAGCGGCCGGCCACGGTCGTGCCGTCGGCGCGCACGGTGCCGATCTGCTTGTAGCTGTAGCCGCGCACGGTGGTGTCGCCGCCGGTCAGGAACATCAGCGTGGAGGGGATCTGCGCGCTGTCCTTGGCCGACACGGCGCCGGCCTCCACGCGCAGCTGCAGGCGGCTGCGGCGCGCGCGCAGTTCCTTGTCCTCGGCCGAGCCCAGCGGCAGCACGCCGAGCCAGCGCGCGTAGGTGCGTGTGAACGGCACCTGCTCGCCGGTGAGCGTGTAGCCCGCGGCCACCTCGAGCGCGAGGCCGAAGCCGCGCGAGGGCGTGGCGTTGTCGTCGAAGTAGCGCCCGGTCCAGCCCCAGTTGGCCGTCACGGCCGAGGCCGAGGGCGGTGCGTTGGTGCCGCGGTTCTGCGCGTAGTCGTACTGCAGGAAGTAGCTGCGGTCGATGTGGTCGCCCGACTTGCTGCGCCCGCCGCGCAGCCGGCCGCTGTCGACCACGTAGCTGCCCGACTGCTCGCTCTTGAGCTCGGCGCCGGAGAACCAGCGCCAGCCGCGGTCGTCGGGAATGGCCTTCAACTCGGTCGACAGCGACTTGATGTCGTTGTCCACCGACAGCCGCGAGACGGCGCGCCAGCCCAGCAGCGGGACCTGGTTATGGATGTGGTCGATCGAAAGCCGCGGGCCGTTGTCGGTGGTGAAGCCCACGCCCAGCACCACTTTCTGCAGCGGCGCCTCGCGCAGCTGCGCGATGACGGGCGCGGCCAGCGGGTCGGCGCTCTCGGTGTCGAGCGTGAGGAAAACGGAGTCGTAGTAGCCGCTGCTGGCCAGGCGCTGCTGCGCGTCGAGCAGCTTCTGCTGGTCGTAGTCCTGGCCGCTGGGCAGGCGCGCGATGCGGCGCGCGCCGTCGGGGTCGTAGCGCTGGATGCCGCGCAGCACCAGCGGCCCGAACTTGTAGGCCGGGCCCGACTGGTAGGTGACGCTCAGGCGGGCTTCGCTGCGGTCGGCATCCACCTCGGCGCGGCTGATCCGGATGCTGCCTGTGGGGAAGCGCCTGGCGGTGAGGCTGCGCAGCGCCGTGGTCTTGGCCTCGTCCCAGGCCTGCTGGCTGAAGGGCTGGCCGGCGCGCAGGGCCCATGCGGTTCGGATGGTGTCGCGCTGCGACTCGGCGGCGGCATCGTCGGCGATGGGGCCGGCATAGCTGATCTGCACGTTGCTCACCTTGGTGAGCTCGCCGGGCGAGACGTTGATGACGATCTCGCGCGGGGCCTTCTCGCCCTGCGGCGTCTCGTTGAGCTCCAGTGTCAGCGTGGGGGTGAAGTAGCCGAGCGTGGCGAGCAGCTCGCGGGCGTTGGTCTCGGCCGCCACCATGAGGCGGGAGATCTCGGTCGCGCCGAGGTCGTCGAGCTCGCGGTAGCGCTGGATCTCGAGGTGCAGCTTGAGGTAGTCGCGCACGGTCTCGGGACCGCGCACGTCGACGGTGAAGGCGTCGCGCTTGTTGCCGGCCTTCTTGCCGTCGCCTTCTTCATCCTTGTCGGACGCAGTGGTGCCGGCACCGGCCGTGCCGCTGCGAACGAGGCCGGTCACGGGTTTGTTTTCTTCGGCGGATTCCTTTTTCGGCAGCAGACTGCAGCCTTGCAAGAGCAGGACGCCGAACAAAAGGAAAGCCGGCCACCATGCCGGCGAAGAAACAGGAACCGCCCTGACCATGGGCGGATTCTGACAGCAAGCCCGGCCGGTTCCTGAAGGCCCGGCCGGATCGCCGGCATCGTCCTACTTGGACAGCATGCGCATCGCTTCCTCGAGGCCCCGCAGCGTGAGGGGGTACATGCGGTTCGACATCAGCTGCTGCATCACCGCGATGCTCTGGCGGTACTGCCACACGCCCTGCGGCTCGGGGTTGATCCACGCGAACTTCGGGAAGGTGTGCGTAAGGCGCTGGATCCACTCGGCGCCGGCTTCCTCGTTGTTGTATTCGACGCTGCCGCCGGGCTGCAGGATCTCGTAGGGGCTCATGGTCGCGTCGCCGACGAAGATGAGCTTGTAGTCCTTGTTGTACTTGCGCAGGATGTCCCAGGTGGCGAACTTCTCGGAGAAGCGGCGCTTGTTGTTCTTCCACATGAAGTCGTACACGCAGTTGTGGAAGTAGAAGAACTCCAGGTGCTTGAACTCGGTCTTCACGGCCGAGAACAGCTCCTCCACGCGCTGGATGTGCTCGTCCATCGTGCCGCCCACGTCCATCAGCAGCAGCACCTTGACGTTGTTGTGGCGCTCGGGCCGCATCTTGATGTCGAGGAAGCCGGCGTTGGCGGCGGTCGAGTGGATGGTGTCGTCGAGGTCCAGCTCTTCGTCGTGGCCTTCGCGCGCGAACTTGCGCAGCCGGCGCAGCGCGACCTTGATGTTGCGCGTGCCCAGCTCCTGCGTGTCGTCGTAGTCCTTGTAGGCGCGCTGGTCCCACACCTTCACGGCGCTCTTGTTCTTGCCCGCGCCGCCGATGCGCACGCCCTGCGGGTTGTAGCCGCCGTTGCCGAAGGGCGAGGTGCCGCCGGTGCCGATCCACTTGCTGCCGCCCTCGTGGCGTTCCTTCTGCTCCTCGAAGCGCTTCTTGAGCGTTTCCATGAGCTCGTCCCAGCCCATCTTCTCGATCTTGGCTTTCTCTTCGGCCGTGAACTCGCGCTCCAGCGTCTTGCGCAGCCAGTCGAGCGGCACTTCCTTGGTGAAGTCGGTCAGCATCTCCACGCCCTTGAAGTAGGCGGCGAAGGCGCGGTCGAACTTGTCGTAGTGCTTCTCGTCCTTCACCAGTGCGGTGCGCGAGAGGTAGTAGAAGTCGTCCAGGCTGTGGGCCCCGTCGGAGTTGGGGCCCACCACGTCGGCCTGCAGGGCCTCCAGCAGCGTGAGGTATTCCTTGACCGACACCGGCAGCTTGGCCGAGCGCAGGGTGTAGAAGAAGTCGATGAGCATGGTGGCGCTCCTTCGTTGTGTGTTGTCGTCGCTCGCCGGCGCTTTTAGCCGCGCGGCTTGTCGAGCAGGTACAGCAGCTGCGCCTTCACCTCGGGCCATTCGCCCGCGCGCAGGCTGTACATGACGGTGTCGCGGATGGTGCCGTCGCGGCGCATCACGTTGCCGCGGATCACGCCGTCCTTCTTCGCGCCCAGCCGCTCGATGGCGCGCTGCGAGGCGAAGTTGAAGTTGTCGGTGCGCCAGCCCACGACGTTGCAGCCCAATGTGTCGAAGGCATGCGCGAGCAGCAGCAGCTTGCAGGTGGTGTTGACATGCGTGCGCTGGCAGCGCGCGGCGTACCACGTGTAGCCGATCTCCACGCGCTTCACGGCGGGCAGGATGTCGTGGAAGCTGGTACTGCCGAGCACGGTGCCGGTGGCCTCGTCGGTCACGGCGAAGGCGAAGCGGTCCGCGGTCTTGAGTGCGGTCTCGATGTAGGCGCGCGTGTTCTCCGGCTCGGGCACGGAGGTGACGCGCAGCTTCCACAGTTCGCCGTCGGCGGCCGCGGCGCGCAGGCCTTCTTCATGGGCCGGCGCGAGCGGCACCAGTGCGATGCCGCGGGCCTTCAGCGTGACGGGTTCGACGAATGCCATTCTTTCCTCCAGGCTCTTCGCGGGCTTCCTCAGCCGCGCGGATCGCCGTACTTGCCCACGTACCAGAAGCGTGCGGCCTGCGCGCCGGCGCCGCCGCCCAGGCCGATGAGCGCGATGCCGATGAGCTCGCGCTTGTTGTATTCGCCGCTGCCGAAGGCGTCGAGGCCCAGCAGCAGCCCGAGCCCGCGGCCCAGCAGCGCGCCCACCATGAACATCACGGCCTGGGCAATGCCCAGCTTCATGAGTTGCCTGGTGGAGTGTTTCTGGTTGCTCATGGATCAGCGGTTGTTGCGCTGCATGAAGACGAGCTTCTCGAAGAGCGTCACGTCCTGCTCGTTCTTGAGCAGCGCGCCCACCAGCGGCGGCACGGCGACCTTGTCGTCCTTGCTCTGCAGCGCCTCGAGAGGGATGTCCTCGGCCACCAGCAGCTTGAGCCAGTCGAGCAGCTCGGAGGTGGAGGGCTTCTTCTTCAGGCCGGGCAGGTTGCGCACGTCGTAGAAGGTCTTCATCGCGGCCGCGAGCAGTTCCTGCTTGAGGCCGGGGAAGTGCACGCCGACGATGTGCTTCATCGTCTCCGCGTCGGGGAACTTGATGTAGTGGAAGAAGCAGCGGCGCAGGAAGGCGTCGGGCAGCTCCTTCTCGTTGTTCGAGGTGATGAACACCACCGGCCGGTGCTTGGCGCGGATGAGCTCGCGCGTCTCGTAGCAGTAGAACTCCATGCGGTCGATTTCGCGCAGCAGGTCGTTCGGGAATTCGATGTCGGCCTTGTCGATCTCGTCGATCAGCAGCGCCACCGGCTGATCGGCCGTGAAGGCCTGCCAGAGCACGCCCTTGACGATGTAGTTGTTGATGTCGCTCACGCGCTCGCCGCCGTCGACGTCCTTCAGCTGCGAGTCGCGCAGGCGGCTCACGGCGTCGTATTCATAGAGACCTTGCTGCGCCTTGGTGGTCGACTTGATGTGCCACTGCAGCAGCGGCAGGCCGAGCGACTGGGCCACTTCCTCGGCCAGCATTGTCTTGCCCGTGCCGGGTTCGCCCTTGACGAGCAGCGGGCGCTTGAGCGTGATGGCAGCGTTGACCGCGAGCATCAGGTCCTGAGTGGCGACGTAGTTGTCTGAGCCCTGGAATTTCATGAGTGCGATGGATGGAACGGATGGAACGAGGACGGGGGTGGAGAAAAGAACACACCCGATGTGCGTCGTGCAGCCTCAGGGTTGGCCTGCACAGGGTTCCAGGGGACCCCTGCATATAATCGAATGTTGATCCGAAAAACTGTACTCTCCACGAGATTGTGCGCGCAAAATGAACAAGTTGTTGACCACGATGTTTGCCCTTGCTGTCGCTTCCGTGACGGTCTCGGCTGAAGCCCAACAAGTCACTGGCAAGGCCCAGGACGGAGCAAAGAAGGTACAGATGTGCGTGGGCTGCCACGGCATCATCGGCTACCAGGCCAGCTTCCCGGAGATTCACAAGGTGCCGATGATCGCTGGCCAGAGCGCCACCTACATCACGGCGGCGCTCACCGCGTACAAGGGCGGTGACCGCAAGCATCCCACCATGCGCGCCATCGCGGACACGCTCACCGACCAGGACATCGCCGACATCTCCGCCTACTACAGCCAGCTCGGCCTGAAGGACGGTAGCGCGCCGCCGGCCACGCTGGCCAAGGCCACGCCCGCCAACGTAGAAGCGCTCATCACCCGCAACGCCGACAACAGCTGCACCAAGTGCCACGGCGCCAACTTCAACACGCCGAACGACGGCACCGTGCCCAAGCTGGCCGGCCAGCATGCGGACTACCTGTTCGTCGCGCTCAAGTCGTACCGCGTGAAGAACAACTCGCACCTGGGCCGCTCGAACGCGGTGATGGGCCAGCAGGTCGAGGAGAAGAAGTTCACCAACGCCGAGCTCAAGACGCTGGCCAGCTACATCAGCTCGCTGCCGGGTGAACTGAAGACGGTGCCCGAGTCGCGCATCCACCACGGCGCCGAATAAGCGTTCAGTGCAGGCGCTTCGTTGCGCACAAACAAAAAAGCCCGCTGCTGCGGGCTTTTTTGTGTCGGGGATTTCCCTGAGAGATCGGTGGATCAGACGTCGAAGAACGCCGTCTCGTCCGCGCCCTGCATGCGGATGTCGAAGCGATAGGTGACGGCGCCGCCTTGCTCCACGCGCTGGGCGATCAGCGTGTGGCGGCGGTCGGCCGGCACGCTCTGAAGCACCGCGTCCTTCGCGTTGGCCTCGGCCTCGTCGCTGAAGTACACGCGCGTGAAGGCATGCAGCAGCAGGCCGCGCATCAGCACGATGACGTTGATGTGCGGTGCCTCGCCGGGCGATTCGGCGCCGGGCTTGACGGTGTGGAACACGAAGCGGTTGCCTTCGTGCGTGCCGGTGCCCACGCGGCCGAAGGCGCGAAAGCCCATGGCGCGCGCTTCCTCGGGCGTCTGCGGATAGCGGCCTTCGCCGTCGGGCTGGCTGATCTCGACCAGCGCGTCGTTGATCGGGTTGCCGTCGCCGTCGATCACGCGGCCTTCGAGGCGGATGCGCTGGCCCTTGGCATCGTCGAGCGCGAGCACGGCGTCGAAGGGCTGGTCGAAGTCGTAGCCGTACTGCGTGGCGGTGAGGCCGTAGGCGAAGTAGGGGCCCACGGTCTGCGAGGGGGTCTGGCCGAAGTCGGCTTCCTGTGCGGTCATCAGCATGGTGCGTGTCTCCTGGCTCAGCGGTTCTCGAAGGGGGTCTCGTCGGCGCCGCGCAGCACGATGTCGAACTGGTAGCCCAGCGCGTAGCCTTCCTCGGTGATGTCGAGGCTGAAGTCGGCGATCAGGCGGTTGCGGTAGCGCTCGGGCGTGCCGGTGATCATCGGGTCGTACTGCATCAGCGGGTCGCCGGGGAAGTACATCTGCGTGACCAGGCGGCTCGCGAAGCTCTGGCCGAACAGCGACAGGTGGATGTGTTGCGGGCGCCAGGCGTTCGGGTGGTTGCCCCACGGGTACGCGCCGGGCTTGATGGTGAGGAAGCGGTAGCGGCCTTCGCTGTCGGTGAGGCAGCGGCCCGCGCCGAGGAAGTTGGGGTCCAGCGGCGCGTCGTGCTGGTCGACCTTGTGCACGTAGCGGCCGGCGGCGTTGGCCTGCCACAGCTCGACCAGCGTGTTGGCCACCGGGCGGCGGCGCTCGTCGAGCACGCGGCCGGTGAGGATCATGCGCTCGCCCAGCGGCTCGCCGTTGCGGCGAGCGTTGCGCGTGAGGTCGTTGTCGAACTCGCCGATGCTGTCGTGGCCGTACACCGGCTGCTGCAGCTCGCCGAGGGAGGCCTTCAGCGGAATGAGCGGCTTCTGCGGGCCGCGCTTCACGGTGGACTTGTAGCCGGGGTAGACGTAGCTGGGGTGGGCATCCCAGTCGCGCGGCGTGAGGATGGGCGAGGCGCCCTTGGTCTTGGTCAACATGAACGTTGTCTCCTGTCGTGGGACGAATCCGGAAGCCGCCACTTTAGAAGCGGCATCCGATGATGTAAATTGAAGATTGCTACGTTTTCAATAACCATAGGGAATTGAAAGCCCACCCTTGAAAGACCCGCTCACCGATCTTCGCCAGGACTTCGTGCGCAACGTGCAGCTGCGGCACCTGCGCTGCCTCGTCACGGTGGCGCAGGAGCGCCATCTCGCGCGCGCCGCCGAGCGGCTGGCGCTGAGCCAGCCGGCGGTGTCGAAGACGCTCTCGGAGCTGGAGGCGATCGCCGGCACGCGGCTGGTCGAGCGCAGCAAGGCCGGCCGGCGCGGCGTGCAGGGACTCACGGCCGCCGGCGAGCAGCTGCTCGCGCACGCGCTGCGCGTGCTCGAGGCGCTCGACGCCAGCGCGCAGGCCGTGGCACCGGAGACGGGCGCGCGCATCGAGCGCCTGCGCATCGGCGCGCTGCCCAGCGTGGCCCCGGCCCTGCTGCCGCTGGCGCTGGCGCGGCTGCGCGACAGCCGGCCCTCGGTGCAGATCGTGGTGAAGAGCGCGGCCAACGCCGCGCTGCTCGACGAGCTGCGCGCCGGCGAGCTCGACCTGGTGGTCGGCCGCATGAGCGATCCGCGCCTGATGGGCGGCCTGAGCTTCGAGCTGCTGCACACCGAGGCGCTGGTGTTCGCCGTGCGCGCCGGCCATCCGCTGGCGCACAAGGCGGTGTCTGTGCAGGCGGTGCTGGCCTATCCGTTGGTGGTGTACGGCGAGGGCACGATCCCGCGCCACAACACCGAGAGCTTTTTATCGGCGCGCGGTCTCGTGCTGCCGGCCAATGCGCTGCAGACGCTCGACGTGGCGGTGGCGCGCGCGTTGGTGGCGGTGTCCGACGCGGTGTGGATCACGCCGCTGGGCGCCGCGCGAAGCGAGCTGGCCGACGGGCGCCTCGTGCGGCTGCGCATAGAGACCGGCGGCACCGAGGAACCGGTCGGCCTGCTGCAGCGCAGCGACGCCGAGCCCTCGGCCCTGCGCGCCGCCATGGCCGCGCTGCTGCGCGAGGCGGCGAAGGAACAGGGCGCCGTTCCGGCAAGGGCCAGGAAAAAGCCGAAGGCCGGCGGCTAGTCCTCAGTCTTTCGTGGCTCGGCGCTGCACGCAGGCCACGTAGCCTTCGCCGTCCGGCGGACGGCCCGCGCGCTGGCTCTCCCACATCATCTGGCCCAGGCACTCCATCGCCTCGTGATGCGCATGGAGCAGCGAACCGCGCCGCGCCGCCAGCAGCTCGACCGCCTGGCGGATGCCGCGCGGCTGGTCGATGGAGCACTGCTCGCTGATCGACAGGTGCATCGACAGATGAAGGAACGGGTTCTCGCGCCCGTTCGATCCGTCGTAGACCCGCGCCACCGCCGCGTCGGCGTCGGCCAGGTCCTCGTGGTACTCGGGGTGCTGGTCGATCCAGCCGGCGGCGATGGTCTCGAGCGCTTCCATCGGCAGGCCCTGCCGGTGCTTGGCGTAGACGTCGCAGAAGAAGCGGCGCACGTCTTCCTGGGAGGGGTTGAACATATCTATATAGAGGTGAAGGAAAGAAGAGTGGGTGCGGTGCTCGCGGGCGCCCTTGCAGGCGCATCCGCAGGTGTGTCCACGAGCCCTCGGATGTGTCGGACGTTCCGGGTACGCGGCGTTACTTCGTTACGTAACGATTCGCCAAATGACCTGCTTACGAGCTGTTTCCACACCCCGCCGGCAGCCCGCCAAAAAGAAAATTTTCCATACGAATCAACAAGTTGCGATGCTCCGGGCCGCTTTGGCATGGGGCGCGGAAAAAGCGGCACGCTAGTTGCCCCTGAGTAGGCATCTTTTGTCACAGAAGGCTGCCATGACCGCTCAACAAGCATCGACCAATACGACCGAGGGACTTGCCGCCGCTGGCGCTGCTCCTGTGGTCATCGCCCAGGCTACCGTCACACCGCTCGGCACTCCCGGCGTGGTGAGTTCGGCGGCACCCGCCGCAACCGCGGCCCCCGCCGGCATCGGCACATTATCGAATGCCACGCCAGGCGTTGCGGTGATGCGCGACGGTGTCCGCATTCCCGTCGATGGCAATCAGACACTGATGGCCGGCGACCGCGTGATCGTTCCGCAGGACGGCCACGCCAATGTTCTCTTCCCCGGATCGGCCACCAACAAGGCCCCGCTCGCAGGTGTGTTCACCGGCGGCACCGACGCCACCATCGGCTCGACCAAGCTGCCCGGCGGCCTCGAACAAGTGAATGTGGATGTCGCCTCGGGCGACCTGCAGGTGACCCCGCCCGACAGCGATGCGGATGCCGCTGCCCTGGCCGTCACCAAGAAGCTCGCTGCCGGCAGCGGCATCGGGCTGGGTGAATTCGCACTGGGCGCCCTGGGCGCCGCAGCCTTGGGTGCCGCGCTCAGCGGCGGTGGCGGCGGCAGCGACAGCGCGTTCCCGCTGCTCGTCGGTTCGGGCAACCCGACCAACCCTGGCGATTCCGACGCGGATGCCGACTCTGATGCGGATGCCGACGCCGACGCGGATGCGGACGGTGATGCAGACGCCGATGCTGACGCCGATGCCGATGCCGATGCGGATGCGGATGCGGATGCAGACGCCGATGCCGATGCCGATGCCGATGCCGACGCCGACGCCGACGCCGATGCCGATGCCGATGCTGACGCTGACGCTGACGCCGATGCCGACGCCGATGCCGACGCTGACGCTGACGCCGATGCCGATGCCGACGCTGACGCCGATGCCGATGCCGATGCCGATGCCGATGCCGATGCCGATGCCGATGCCGATGCCGATGCAGACGCAGACGCAGACGGCGACGCCCTCCTCAACCCCGGCGACAGCCTCGTCAACCACGCCGTGGACAGCCTCGGCGGCGCGCTCGGCCTCGGCGATTCGCTCACGCCGGTCACCAACGCGGTCGACGGCCTGACCGACACGCTCGACGACGTGCTGGCTCCGCTGCTCGGCAGCGAGTTCACGCCGAACGACCCCAACCAGTTCGACCCGATCGACAACACCGTCGGCAGCGTGACCGACCTGCTGGGCGACAGCCTGAGCCCCACGCTCGACAACCTGCTGGGTGCCGGTGCCACCACCGCCATCCTCGGCACGGTGCTGGGCCAGGTGGACTACCTGACCGACGCGCTGGACAACGGCCTGACCAACCTGGTCGGTGACCACGGCATCATCAGCGGCCTGACCGACGCACTCGGCCTGAGCGGCCTCACCGACCAGCTGGTGGGCAACGACGGCCTGCTGGGCGGCGTGCTCGACAACGTGCTCGGCGAAGGCAGCCTGGTGTCCGGCCTGCTGGCCGAAGACGGCCTCGTGGGCGGCCTGCTCGGTGACGACGGCATCGTCGGCGGCCTGCTCGGCGAAGACAGCGCGGTGGGTGGCCTGCTGGGCAACGTGCTCGGCGACGACGGCCTCGTCGGCGGCCTGCTGGGCGACGGCGCGGTGGGCAGCCTGACCGGCGGCCTGCTGGGTGACGACGGCCTGCTGGGCGGCCTGCTCGGCGACGGCAGCGCGGTGGGTGGCCTGCTCGGCGACGACGGCCTGGTCGGCGGCCTGCTGGGCGGCGAAGGCACCCTTTCCAACCTGCTCGGCAGCGGCGGCCTCACCGGCGAGCTGCTGGGCCACGGCGGCCTGGTCGACAGCCTGCTCGGCCAGGACGGCGCCATCTCCGGCATCATCGCCGACAGCCCGCTGGGCGGCCTGCTCGGCGGCGAAGGCGGCCTGCTTGGCGGCGCGGTGGGTGGCCTGCTCGGCGACGACGGCCTGGTCGGCGGCCTGCTGGGTGACGACGGCCTCGTGGGCGGTCTGCTCGGCAACGACGGCTTGCTCGGCGGTGTCCTGGGCGGCGACGGCCTGCTGGGCGGTGTGCTCGGCGATGACGGCCTGCTCGGCGGCGTGCTGGGCGGCGACGGTCTCGTCGGAGGCCTGCTCGGTGGCGACGGCCTGCTGGGTGGCGTGGTGGGCGATGACGGTCTGGTCGGCGGCCTGCTGGGCGGCGACGGCCTCGTGGGTGGCCTGCTCGGCGACGACGGTCTTGTCGGCGGCCTGCTGGGTGACGACGGCCTGCTGGGCGGCGTGCTCGGCGACGACGGCGTCGCCGGCGGCCTGCTCGGGCCGGACGGCCTGGTCGGCGGCCTGCTGGGCGAAGAAGGCCCGGTCGGTGGCCTGCTGGGTGAGGACGGCATCGTCGGCGGCCTGCTCGGCGGTCTGCTGGACGGCGTCGGCGGTGGCGGCACCCCCGGCACCGGCGCCGCGCTGCTCGACCCGGCCGACGGCGTGCTCGGCAACCTGGTCGACGGCCTGAATCAAGGCGTGCTCGGCGGGCTCGGCCTGACCAATGTGCTCGGACCGGTGGTCGGCGTCGCCGACGGCCTGACCGACACGGTCGGCGGCCTGCTGGGCCCGGTGCTCGGCACCAGCTTCTCGGAAAACGACCCCAACGTGCTCGACCCGGTCGACGGCCTCGTCGGCCAGGTGGCAAGCGGTGCCGCGGGCCTGCTGAGCCCGCTGACCGACCAGCTGCTCGGCACGAACACGACGGCGGCGCTGCTGAACGGCGTCACGGCGCAAGTCGACTACCTGACCGACGGCGTGGCCAACGTCCTGTCCGGCGACGGCCTCCTTGGCGGTGTCCTGGGTGACGACGGCCTGCTGGGCGGCGTGCTCGGCGGTGACGGCGGTCTGCTCGGCGGCGTGCTGGGTGACGACGGCCTGCTGGGCGGCGTGCTCGGCGGTGACGGTGGTCTCCTCGGCGGTGTTCTGGGTGACGACGGCTTGCTGGGTGGCGTGCTCGGCGGTGACGGTGGTCTGCTCGGCGGCGTGCTGGGTGACGACGGCCTGCTGGGCGGAGTGCTCGGTGGCGACGGCGGCCTCCTCGGTGGCGTGCTGGGTGAAGACGGCCTGGTCGGCGGCCTCCTCGGCAGCGTGACCGGTGGCGACGCTGGCGGCCTGCTCGACGGCATCCTCGGCAGCGACGGTCTGGTCGGTGGCCTGCTCGGCAGCGTGACCGGTGGCGACGCTGGCGGCCTGCTGGATGGCGTGCTCGGCAGCGGCGGCCTGCTCGGCAGCGTGACCGGTGGCGACGCTGGTGGTCTGCTCGACGGCGTGCTCGGCAGCGACGGCCTGGTCGGTGGTCTGCTCGGCGGCGTGACCGGCGGCGACGCTGGCGGCCTGCTCGACGGCGTGCTCGGCAGCGACGGCCTGGTCGGTGGTCTGCTCGGCGGCGTGACCGGCGGCGACGCTGGCGGCCTGCTCGACGGCGTGCTCGGCAGCGACGGCCTGGTCGGCGGCCTGCTCGGCAGCGTGACCGGTGGCGACGCTGGTGGTCTGCTCGACGGCGTGCTCGGCAGCGACGGCCTGGTCGGTGGTCTGCTCGGCAGCGTGACCGGCGGCGACGCTGGCGGCCTGCTCGACGGCGTGCTCGGCAGCGACGGCCTGGTCGGTGGCCTGCTCGGCACCGTGACCGGTGGCGACGCCGGCGGCCTGCTCGACGGCGTACTCGGCAGCGACGGCCTGGTCGGCGGTCTGCTCGGCAGCGTGACCGGCGGCGACGCTGGCGGCCTGCTGGACGGCGTACTCGGCAGCGACGGCCTTGTCGGTGGCTTGCTCGGCACCGTGACCGGTGGCGACGCCGGCGGCCTGCTCGACGGCGTACTCGGCAGCGACGGCCTGGTCGGCGGTCTGCTCGGCACCGTGACCGGCGGCGACGCTGGTGGCCTGCTGGACGGTGTCCTCGGCAGCGACGGTCTCGTCGGCGGTCTGCTCGGCAGCGTGACCGGTGGCGACGCTGGCGGCCTGCTCGACGGCGTACTCGGCAGTGACGGCCTCGTCGGCAGCCTCCTGGGTCAAGACGGCCTGGTGGGCAGCCTGCTCGGCGGCCTGACCGGCAGCGACGGCGCGGTGGCCAACATCCTGCAGCCGGTGACCGACGTCGCCGGCAGCGTGACCGACACCGCGGCTCCGGTCGTGTCGAGCGCCACCAGCGCAGTGCACGACGCGACCGCTCCGGTGACCGACATCCTGGCAGGCGCCACGACGACGGTCGCTCCGGTGGCGGATGCCGTCAACAGCACAGTGAGCGGCGTCGAACATGCCGTGACCCCGCTGGTGACCGAGGTTGTGACCCCGATCACCAGCCTGGTCGAGCACGCCGTGTCGCCCGTGACGAACGTCCTGCACGGCCTGCTGGGCTGATCGTCCGGAAACAGACAACAGAAGGAAGAGGGGCGAGGGAGCTTGCTGCAGCACCAGGGACAGGCCGCCACCGGCCTGTCCCGCGAAAGGACCAACATGAAAAAGAACTTCCAGACACTGGCCATCGTCGCGCTCGGCGCAGCACTCGTGGGCTGCGCGGCCCCCAAGAGCGGTCGTGACGATGCGACCTACTACTACTCGAACAAGGCCGCCACCGCGGTGCCGAAGGTGGAGCCGGCACCGCCGCCGCCGGTGCAGAACGGACCGGTCGGCGTGCCGAAGATCGTCTACTTTGACTTCGACAAATACAACATCAGGCCCGGCGACCGGAACATCGTGGAGGCTCACGCGAGCTTCCTGCGCAACCGGCCGCAGAGCCGGGTCGTGATCGAGGGCCACACCGACCAGCGCGGCGGCCGCGAATACAACCTGGCGCTGGGCCAGCGCCGTGCCGACTCGGTGGCGCGCGCGCTCACGCAGCTCGGCGTGCCCGCCGAACGCATCGAGGCCATCAGCTGGGGCCTGGAAAAGCCCGCATCGAACGAAACCACGGAGGAGGGCTATCAGCTCAATCGCAGAGCCGAATTCAGCTATCGCTGAGGCCGGATCACCGCGATGACTTCGGTCGTGGCAGTTCCCGGTCCGCGCACACGTCACCAGAGCGAAAGCAGATGACGGGCGTGGCCGGTTTCCCGCATCCGAACGGGGCCGAATGATGTCCTTCACAGACCAGCTCCACGCCTGCCACGAACGCCTTGTGTCGGTGTGCGCGGCGCTGCCGGCCCCGTATCCGGCCTTCACGCTGTTCTTCTCCGTGAGCGACGGCTCGCAACGTGCGCACGTGGTGCACGCGCGGGCCGCCGATTTCGAGACCGCCTGGCGCGAGGGCGCCGGACACATGGAGAGCTGGGTGCGCGAGCGCGGCATCGTGTCGCCGTGGCTGCGCATCGACTGGGTCGAGGGCGCGAGCCCGATGGACTGGGCCCAGTTCAAGACCCAGCTCACCGCCGTCAAGCGCAACTACTTCCGCCTCGGGCTGGCCTTCGACAAGGACTTCTCGATGGCCTTCACCGAGCAGGAGCTCAACGCCAACGCGATGCTGTGCGGCGACTCGACCATTCCGCACTCGGTGGTGAACGCGCGCAACTTCGAGGTCTACAGCCAGGCGCGCTTCGAGCGCTCGCCGCCGCTGGACATGTCGGCGGACCAGCCGGTCTACCTGCTCGCGACCGTGGGTGTGTTCTGCCAGCCCGACGGCGTGGTGCACAAGCTGGTGGGCACGGGGCTCGACGCGGGTCGTCGGCAGCTGCCGGCGCTCAATCCGCAGTCGGTGCTCGACCTCGTGCGCAGCGGCTCGTCGTACCTGGCGCGCCAGGTGCAGGGCGACGGCCTCTTCGTGTACGGCTACTTCCCGTGCTTCGACCGCCGCATCCCGACCTACGACGCGATGCGCCACGCGAGCGCGGTCTACGCCATGCTCGAGTCGTGGGAGCTCACGCGCGACGAGACGCTGCGCGCGGCCATCGACCGGGCGCTGGACCATCTCACCGGATCGCTGATCCGCGACTACACGCTGCTCGACGGCCGCGCCGTGGCCTTCCTGGTCGACACCGGCGGCGAGATCAAGCTCGGCGGCAACGCGGCCTGCGTGCTCGCGCTGGTGAAGTACTGCGAGCTGATGGAAACGCGCCGCTGGCTGCCGCTGCTGGAGCGGCTCGCGCTGGGCATCGTCTCGCTGCAGGACCCGGCCACCGGACGCTTCAACCACGTGCTGCACGCGGCCGACCTCACGGTCAAGCAGGCCTCGCGCATCATCTACTACGACGGCGAGGCGGCCTACGGACTCATGCGCCTGTACAGCCTCACGCGCGAGCCGCAATGGCTTGCCGTGGTGGAGAAGGCCTTCGACCATTTCATCGCCAGCCAGCACTGGCAGGCGCACGACCACTGGCTCAGCTGCTGCGTGCACGAGCTCACGCACTGGAGCCCGCAGGAGAAGTACTTCCGCTTCGGCCTGCAGAACGTGGCGGGGTATCTCGATTTCGTGCTCGACCGGAAGACCACCTTCCCGACGCTGCTCGAACTCATGCTGGCCGCGCAGCAGATGCTCCAGCGGCTCGAAGGCATGCCCGCGATGCGGCACCTTCTGGACGAGCTCGACACCGAGAAGTTCTACCGCGCGCTCGACTACCGCGCGCACTACCTGCTCAACGGTTTCTTCTGGCCAGAGATGGCGATGTACTTCCGCCGTCCGTCGACGGTGGTGGGCTCGTTCTTCATCCGCCACCACTCGTTCCGCGTGCGCATCGACGACGTCGAGCAGTACCTCTCGGGCTTCGCCGCCTACCACCGCTACCTGGTGGAGCGGCGCGCCTCGCCGGGCGCCGCGGGCACGGGCTCCGGCGGAGGCCGCGACGACGGCGCCGTGTGGACCGCGAGCGAGATGGCGCGCGTCACCGGCGGCGAATGGGTCGTGAAGCCCGAGGACGGATGGCGCGCCGCCGGCGTTGCGCAGCGCTCCTTCATGCGCAAGGGGCGCGTGGTGTTCGACCACCAGACGCGACCCTCGAAGACGCCGCTGGCGGCGGTCACGCTCAAGGGCGTGCTGCAGCCGGCCGCGGCCGTGCTGTGCTCCGACCCCAAGCCGCATCTCGACAAGCGCGTGCCCGTGCTCAAGGTGTCGAACGTGCTGCAGGCCGTGCTGGAGCTGGGCGACCATGCGCGCGCCGAATTCGCGGGCCGCGTGTGCGGCGTGCTCGGCAGCGGCGCGGGCAGCGGCACCGTGGCCGCCATGCTGGCCGGCGCGCTGACCGTGTGGGGCGAGGTCGGCCAGCCCGAGGGCAACATCAGCCTGCCGTCGGGCATCGCCTGGAACATGACCTGCATGCCGCGCCATGCGGCCTACTGGGTGCTGGAGATGGGCACCTCGCACATGCCGGCTTCCGCGCAACTGGTGCGCCCGTCGCTCATGGTGGTGACGGGGCTCTCGACCGCGTCGCAGAAGCACCGCGGCCCCTCGGAAGCGGCCGCGCGTCTCGACAGCCGGATCTTCCAGGCCATGGTGCCGGGCGACAGCGTGGTGCTCAACCGCGACATGGCCGAGTTCGCGACCTTCGCCGAGGCGGCGATGGCACAGCAGCTTCAGATCGTGACCTGCGGCGAGCACAGGGACGCCGACGTGCGCCTGCTCGGCTTCGACCACGGCGAGGTGCAGGCGCTGGTGGCGGGCGAGCCCTTCCAGCTGTGGCTGAATGCGCCGGGACGCCACATGGGCGCGAGCGCCATCGCGGCGCTCGCTGCACTGCAGGCGATGCGCCTGCCGCTGGCGGCCGCGGTCGAGCCCTTCGCGCACTTCGAGCCGCCGGGCGGACGCGGCGCGCTGCACACCATTCACATCGGCGGCGGCAGCTTCAAGCTGATCGACGAGACCTACGACGCCAACCCGAGCTCGATGCGCGCGGCGCTGGAGCTGCTCTCGCAGGCGCCCTGCGAGCCGGCGCGGCGAGTGGCGATCCTCGGCGACATGCAGGAGCTCGGCCCCGCCGCGCAACGCCACCACCTCGACCTCGAGGCCGAGCTGCTTGCATCGCAGCCCGACCGCGTGCTGCTGTGCGGACCGCTGATGCGCGCGCTGCATGCGCGCATCCGCACCAAGGTCCGCTCGCACTGGTTCGTCGACGTGTCCGACCTGTCGACCGCGCTGGGCGGGCTGCTGCAGCCCGGCGACTGGGTGTTGGCGAAGAGTTCCGCGGGCATCGGCCTGTCGAGGCTGGCCCGCGTTTTGAAAGCACTGCCATGAGATGGAACGCACTCCTGCATTCGCCCTTCTTCGATCATGAGCCGCGGCTGCGGCGCGAGCCCTCGCGGCGCTGGTGGCTGGGCTGGCTGCAACTGCTGTGCGCATGGGTGCTGTGCATGCTGCTGTGCGCCAACATCGCGCTGGTGTTCGCACAGGGTTTGCCCGGACAGACAGGGGAGGCCAGGGCAGGGAGGCCGGCCGGTTGCGCGGTTATGGGAAGCGCCGCGCAACCGGAGCCGGTTCATGGGATCAGGGCCGATGTGACGAGAGGGCAGAAGCTGTCTTGCTGATGTGTGTTTGAAGCGCACCGCGCATCAATTTTTGCCTTGTAACAGCCGGGTAACAGTTGATAATGACGCAGGCGTCATTGCACGACGAACCGGCTCTTCTCCATGATCAAGTTCCTCCTGCCAAGCCAACTGGTTGCCGAGACTCCGGACGAGCCCGGTGCCAGTCCCTACGCGGGCGCGCTGAACGCCGCGTTCCGCGCCGCCTACCCGCTCGTGAAGAGCGCCGCATGGCGCTCGCTGCCCATCAGCCTGTTCGGGCTGCTGCCCTCGATCTTCCTGCTGCAGGTGTATGACCGCGTGCTCTCGCGCAGCGGCACGTCGACGCTCGCCGCGCTGGTCAGCGGCATCCTGTTCTTCCTGTGCATCGAGTTCTGGCTGCGCACGCGCCGCTCGCGTCTGCTGCGCAATGCGGGCGCCATCGTCGACCACGGCATCTCGGGCGCGTTGCTCGATTCGATGCTGGGCCGGCCGCTGCGCGCGCTCGAGGCGCGGCCCGCGTCGGTGTGGCACCTGTACTTCCGCGACGTGGCTTCGGTGCGCGGCACCATCACCGGCGGGCTGGCTCAATCCATCTTCGACCTGCCCATGGCCGTCTTCGCGCTGGTGGTCATCGGCATCGTCGCGCTGCCGGTGCTGCCGGTGGTGTTGCTGTTCCTCGCGATCATGTCCTTCCTCGCCTGGTGGTGGGCCGACGAGGTGCGCTCCGGCCGCGTCGAGGAAGTGCAGCGCGGGCGTGGCCTGGAGCGCGTGACCGCCGAGATCTGCAACGCGCGCGAGACGCTCAAGGCCCAGGCCAACGACGGTCCCACCGTCGAGATGTGGCGCCAGACCTACAACGCCTGGCTCGCCGAGAGCTTCAGCAAGAACGGCCAGATCGAGAGCGCGCGCGACGGCACCACAGTGCTGCTGACCGTGTTCTCCGTCGTCGTCGTGACCGTGGGCGCGGTCTCGGTGATGGAGCAGTGGATGACGGTGGGCGGCCTCGTCGCCTCGAACATGCTGGCGCTCAAGGCGCTTCAGCCGGTGGCGGGGCTGGTGTCGAACTGGCGCTCGCTGGCCACCGCGAAGGAAGCAGCCAAGCGCCTGGAGACCGTGCTGCGCGAGCCGGTGGAGAAGCCGCCCACGGGCATGACGCTGCCCCAGCCGCTGGGCCGCATCACGCTGAAGGACGTGAGCTTCAGCTTCACCGAGAACTCGCAGCAGCCGGTGCTGGAAAACGTCGACCTCGACATCGGCCCGGGCGGCCTGCACGTGATCGTGGGGCGCAACGGCGCGGGCAAGTCCACGCTGGTGAAGCTGCTGTCGGGCCTGTACACGCCCACGCGCGGCATCGTCAGCATCGGTGAATACGACCTCTCGCAGTTCGGCCGCGAAGAACTCTCGCGCTGGATCAGCTACCTCTCGCAGGAGGTCTACTGGTTCGGCGGTTCGCTCATCGACGTGATGCGCCGCAACGCGCCGGGCCAGAGCGACGAGCAGATCGTCGCGGCCTGCAAGCTCTCGGGCGCGCACGACTTCATCTCGCGGCTGCCCGACGGCTATCGCACCATGGTGGGCGAAGGCGGCACCGGCGTGTCGGTGGGCGAGCGGCGCAAGCTGGCGCTGGCCATGAGCTTCCTGCGCAAGCCCTCTGTGCTGGTGCTCGACGAGCCCAGCAACGACCTCGATTTCCAGAGCGAGCGCAACCTGCTCGCTACGCTGCTCGCGGTGGCCAAGGTACGCACCGTGGTGGTGGTCACGCACTCGCTGCGCATCGTCTCGGCGGCCAACGTGGTCTACCACGTCACCGGCCAGGGCAATGTGGAGCAGGGCGCGGCCGCTGTGATGGTGCCGAAGCTTTTCGGCGTGAAGAAGCCGCTGGTGGCGCTGGGCGATTCGGAAGACGGCGCGGCGGGAGCTACGCCGGCCTCCCGTTCGATGGCATGACGCGCAGCAGCGATGAACGACGAGTGACCGGGGACGCGATTTGAAAATAGACCTGCCGCAGATTCTTCAGGACGAGAACGACAAGCGCGCGGCACAGACCTCGCCGCAGGGACGGCGGCGCCAGTGGATCATCGGCGGTGCGATCGGCCTGCTCGCACTGGTCGGCCTGGGCTTCCCGATGGAGACCGTGGTGGTCGCGCCGGGGCGCGTGATCCCGTCGGACCGCGTCAAGTCCATCCAGCATCTGGAGGGCGGCATCGTCAGCAACGTGCTGGTGAAGGAAGGCGAGAAGGTCAAGCAGGGCCAGTCGCTGGTCGAGATCGACCTCGGCGGCAGCGGCCTCAACCTCGAGGAGCTCACCGCCCGCTACGCCGCCACGCAGGCCACGCGCGTGCGGCTCATGGCCGAGAGCCGCGGCCAGCCGCTCACGCGCGCATCCTTCGCGACAGACATCGACGAGGGCGTGCTCGAAGGCGAGACCGGTGCCTACCAGGCGCGCGCGCTCGAGCAGCGCGGCGTGATGGCCGGTGCCGTGTCGGGCCTGGAGCAGGCGCGCAGCAAGAAGCTGGAGCAGGAGGCCAAGGCCAAGGGCCTGAGTGACCGGCTCGCGCTGATGCAGAAGGAGCTGGAGATCTCCGAGCAGCTGCTCAGCGAGAAGCTGGTCGGACAGGTCGAGGTGCTGGAGAAGCGGCGCCAGGCCGAGAGCGTGCGCAGCGAGCTCGCGGTGGCGCGCCAGGGCGTCGTCTCGGCCAATGCCTCCATCACCGAGGCGCAGGCCAAGATGGCCGAGGCCGAGGGACGTTTCCGCCGTCGCGCATCGGACGAGCTCGCCACCGTCGAGCGCCAGTTCGCGAGCCTGGCCGAGGACCTGGCGCGCGCGCGCACCCAGCGCTCGCGCACCGTGGTGAAGGCGCCGTCGGACGGCATCGTGAAGGGCCTGCGCAACTCCAGCCCGGGCTGGGTGGTGAAGCCCGGCGAATCGATTCTCGAAGTGGTGCCCGACGAGGACGAGATCATGGTCGAGGCGCGGCTCAATCCCAACGACCGCGGCTTCGTCGAAGTGGGCCAGCAGGCGCGCGTGAAGATCACCGCCTACGACTACCTGCGCTACGGCGCGGTCGAGGGCAAGGTCAAGCTGGTGGCGGCCGACGCCGACCGCGACCCGGCCATCTCCAACGGCGCGCCTTACTACCGGCTGCTCATCAGCATGTCGCAGTCGCACGTGGGCCGCGACGAGAACCGCATCACCGCCGGCATGGAGTCCGAAGTGGACTTGCGTGTGGGCACCGACCCGTTCATCTGGTACATCCTGCGACCCGTGCTCAAGCTTCGCCGCGAAGCCTTCCGCGAACCATGAAGTACCGCAAACCGGTCGATCTGCGCCGCGTGGGCACCGGCGCCGTCTGCGCGGCCCTGTACGGAAGCCTGTATGCGGGCCTCGCGGGCCTCGCGCTGCCGCCCGCCGCCTTCGCGCAGGAGCAGCAGCCGTTCCAGGAAGAGACGGTCATCACCTCGCCGGCCGTTCCGCTGGTTCTCGCGCGCAGGCTCTCGCAGCCGTCGCTCGGCGCGGCCAGCTATGCGCAGCAGGTGAAGCAGGCCCTGATCGCGCTGTCGCAGGAATACCCCGAGGTGCAGACCGCGCAGGCCGCGGCCAACACCAGCAGCTACGGCGTGGATGCCGCGAAGCAGGCACGCTACCCGAAGTTCAAGGTCGGCACCTCGTCCGGCAACTACAACAGCGGCGCGGCCAATGCCAAGACGCAGAGCTACACGGTGCTCACCGCCGAGGCGCGCGTGAGCCTGCTCGACGGCGGCGCCATGAGTGCAGCGCAGCGCGCCGCGGAGGCCGGCAACCAGGCGGACGACGAAGCCGTCATCACCACATCGCAGAAGGTGGTGCTGGACGCGCTCACCGCCTACCTGCAGGTGCAGCGCTTCGACCTGAAGAAGCAGATCGCGCACAAGGCCACCGAGGTGGTGGCCGAGCTCTCGAAGGCCGAGGCCCGCCGCGTGGCGCTGGGCGTGAGCGGCGACAACGACCTCAACATGGCCGCCTCGCGCCGCGCGCTGGTGGCCGCGCGCGAATCCGACTTCGAGGCCCAGCGCGACGAGGCGATCGCCAAGTTCCGCAACTACTTCAAGTTCTCGCCCAATGCCGAGTCGCTGCCCGTGCTCGCGGCGCCCGCGCAATGGCGCATCGCCACGCAGGAAGAAGCGCTGCGCCGAGCCGAGGCGCGCAGCACCGAGATCGCCGAGGCGCAGGGCCGCATCGAGCGGGCGAGGGCGCTGGCCGACCAGCAGGACGCGAGCCTCTACCCCACGCTCGACGCCGTGCTCGTGAAGAGCAGGGACCCGCGCGGCGTGTCGCCGCAGGACCCGACGCGCGCGGCCTTCGAACTCAACTGGAACTTCGGCAACGGCTTCGACCGGCAACTGCGCCTGAAGTCGGCGCTGGCCGAAGTCGCCAACCAGGAGGCCAAGCTCGAAGGCGTGAAGAACAACCTGTTCGAGCTTACGGCCGCCTCGTGGTCGCGCACCGTCTCCGGCCGCGAGCGCGAGAAGCAGCTGATGGAAGCCGTCAGCACCTCGGGCCAGGCCTTCCGCGGCCGCCGCCGCCTGATGGAATTCGGCCGCGAGACCCTGCCCAAGGTGCTCGACGCCCAGCTCGACTACTACACGCTGCTGTTCGACTACGTCGACGGCGTCTTCGACCTGCGCATCTCGGAACTGCGCCTGGCGCGCACCACCGGCGAACTGCGCATCGACCCGCTGAGCCCCAACGGCTGGATCGACGGCCTCTTCGGCGCCCCCAGGCGCCAGGTGCTCACGGAAGACGGCCTGCTAGGCACCCTCTGCATCTCGAGCAACACCGCCTGCGCAACCGAGCCGGTGGCCGAACGCACGGTCGGAATGGCAGGGCCTCCGCCCGCCCTGCGCAAAACCCAGCGACTCTCCATCCCCTGACCAAACCGGGAACGGGCAAGCGCAGCGAAGCCCAATTCCAGAACACGGAGGAACCGGCTCTGCCGGGCCTCAGGTGTTGCCCCCGGTAGGGGGTTGGCGAAGCGGACACGAAGTGCCGCGAAGCCTGGGGGCGAGCCAAGTCTTGCCTGGGGGCGAGCCAAGTCTTGCCTGGGGGCGAGCCTATTGCTCTTCGGGGATGCCAGGCTCGCCGTCGAGGATCTGGTACTTGCGCATCTTCTCCCACAGCACCTTGCGGCTGATGCCCAGGTGTTGCGCCGTGTCCTGGCGCTTCCAGTCGTTGATCTCCAGCGCCGCGATGATGCGGTTGCGCTCGCTGCTGTTCCAGCCCTTGCGGTCGGCGCTGCCGTCGAGAAAACCGCCCGCGCCATTGCCGTTGCTGCCCGCGCCGTTGCGGTCGGCCGAGGCCGCCGGCGCCGGCGTGCCGCGTGTGAGCGCGATGGCGCGCTGGATCAGGTTCTGGTCCCAGCTGTGCAGCTGCCGCGCGATCACGCCCACGCGTTCCGCGAGGTTGCGCAACTGCCGCACATTGCCGGGGAAGTACGTCTCTGCCACCGCGTCGCTGAGCCAGTGCGGCGTCTCGCCCAGCGCTTCGAGCTCTTCGCCGAGCACGTTGGTCAGCAGCGCCTTGAAGATCGCGATCTTGTCGATCTCGCCGCGCTCCTCGAGGCTGGGCACGTGCAGCTCGATCACCGCGAGCCGGTAGAACAGGTCGGCGCGGAACTCGCCGCTCGCCACCATCTCGCGCAGGTTGCGGTTGGTGGCGGCCACGAGCCGGAAGTCCACCCGCACCGGCGCCGTCGCGCCCAGCCGCGTCACCGCGTTGTCCTCCAGCACGCGCAGCAGCTTCACCTGCTGGTAGCGCGGCAGGTCGCCGATCTCGTCGAGGAACAGCGTGCCGCCCGTGGCCTGCTCGAAGTAGCCGCGATGCGCATGCACCGCGCCCGTGAACGAGCCCTTGGTATGACCGAAGAAGAGCGACTCGAAGAGCCCGTCGGGAATCGCGCCGCAGTTCACCGCCACGAATGCGCCCTTGCCGTAGCGCTGGTGGCCGAGGTGCAGTTGCTGCGCGATGCGCTCCTTGCCAACGCCCGTTTCGCCGCGCACCAGCACGCTGTGGTCGCAGTCGGAAAATGCGTTCACTTCGGCCAGCAGGGCCTTCATTGCATCGGAGTGCGCCACCAGCACGTCGGGCGCCTGCGGCGCCACCTCGCGCGCACGCAGCTGCCGCACCAGCTTCGCGACCATCGTGCGCAGCTCGGCGCAGGTGAAGTCGTAGGGCAGCACATGCAGGTATTCGGGCGGATAGGTGCGCGAGTCGCGCTCGCGCGAACCCGCGGCCACCCAGATCACCGGCATGCCCTGCAGCAGCTCGGTGGCATGCGCCAGCCCGCCGCTGTCGATGACCGTGACGCTGATGATCGCCACCGAAGGACGAAGAGCCGCACCCTGCTCCTGCGGCGGAGGCGGCATGCCGTCGGCCCGGATGACCTCCACGTCGAAGCTCGCCATGCACCGCGCGATGCGGTCGAGGATGTCGGCTTTGCCTTCCCAGACAAAGAGGTCGAGTTCGTCGAAATTGGCGGCGGGGGAATTCATCGGAAAGAAAGGGGCGTCAGTACACCAGCATGGGCAGGCCCTTGCAGTCGAGCGACTTCAGGTTCACGTCGACCTGGCCGAGGTTGATGCCGAGCACGTTGGTCAGGAGCGGGGTGAGGATGGATTCGCCAATTGCGTTGAGGACGGGCTTAAGCAATCCAGCTAGAACGGACAATGCGTTTGAGACTTTGCCGCCTGCATTGGCATCGGTTGTCTTGCTCAGGGTGTCCTTGATCATTTTTTTGCACCCAGTGACGTCGCCGCCACCGAGAAGAATCACACCCGAACAGGGATTGGCAATGCTTGTAAGCAGGTCGCCCAGTCCGTTCAGCAAGCCTGTAAGCAGACCGCTGGTTTGTGAGGTTTGGCCGATGACGGCGCGAGCCTGGTCGAGTCGCTGAGCGCGGCAAGAGGACGTATCCGCAGAACAGATGCTAGCCGTTTGATCCCAGATCTGATTGGTAAGCTTGTCCAGGTCTTGGCTGCTAGGAGTGCCTGTTGGCGTAGGTCCTTCGAAGAGCAGGTTGGTCAACTGGCCGAGGAGGTCCGATACCAGCGTGCCCAGTTGCAGATTGTTGACCGGCGTGGTGCCGGTCTCGCCTTCAGCGAGGGTCAGCTGAGCATCCGGTGTGGCTTCCAGTGCGGCCAGGGCCAGATGGTTGTTCACCTTGAGCAGGCCCAACACGTTGATGAGTTCCATGTCCTTCAGTGTGGCCGGATAGCTGCAGGCATTTGTCTTGGAGAACACGTCCGTCGACGCGATGTCTCCCACGCACACGTTCGCGATCTTCCTGTTCACGGAAAACTGCACGCGATCCTTGCCGCTCACGGGGTCCTGTAGTGCAGGCGTGCACATGTCGGTGATCGTGCCGGTGCCCGTGACCGCATCGAGCACGATCGGCAGGTCGAGCTTGACCAGCGGCGCCAGCAGCGAGCCGAGCAGCCCGGCGTCGGTTGTCACATGGATGAAGGTGCGAACCTGTGCGTTGTAGGCCTTGGCTCCGATGCCGCCGATGCCAATGGACGGAGGCTGGATCACGCCCGCCTTCACCGACACCTTCGCCAGCGACAGAAGATTGATGTTGAGCGAGTTGATGTCGACCGCGTGCTGAGAAGTCGCCACGCCGATCGAGGTGTAGAGCAGGTCCAACGCACTCACTCCAACGTTCAGCGCACTGCTACCCGTGCCGCCCGGCGAAATGATCTGCGCGAACAATCCACGCGGCCCATCGGCGAGCGAGCCCAGCTGCACCATCAGGTTGGTGAGCCCGAGCTTGGCCTGGATGGCCTGCAGCAGCGCGATGTTGCTGGACAGCAGGCTGTTCTGCCCGGCCAGCGTAACGATGGCATTGAGCAGGTCGCCCAGTGCAACCGAGCGACCTGCAAGCAGCGTGTTGAGCTCGCCCACACCGATGTCGGCAGCTACCGGAATGCCTAGCGCAGCCAGCAGCCCGCCGGGCGTGATCTTGGCCTGCGCCAAGCCGTCATAGGCCACGAGCGAGGTGCCCGACAGGTCGAGCCCGATGCCCTTGAGCAGTCGCCCCAGCGTCGAGTCTCCGCTCACGACGACGAGCTTGCTGCCCACGGAGAACTCGGCGAGCGGCGCGCTCAGGGCTGCCACCGCGCTCACGCTGATGAGCCGGTTGCCCGTGAAGAACGACAGCAGCGTGGGCGAAGCCTTCTGGAAGGCCACGCGCACCGCGTTGGCCGTGCCGGTGACGGCCGGCGACTGGAAGCTGGTGTCCTTGTCCCAGTAGCCGCACTGGACTTCGCCCGGCAGCAACGTGAGGCCTGTCGGCATGTTGCCCGGCACGCCGCCGGACGCGCCGTTGGCATTGAGCTGCGCCGCCGTGGTCGCCGCCGTGCAGCCGGCACGGATCTGCTGTGCACCCGCCAGTGCGGCGAGGTCGGCCGCTTTCTGGAACTCGCGCTTCATGAAGTACATGAAGCCGATCTCGGTGCCCACCAGCGTGATGACGATCAGGCTCAGCGCGATCGCGGTGTTGATGATGACCGAGCCGCGCGATCGCGAGCGGCTCGAGGAAGAAGGTCTCCGGAGTACGGTGTTCATGTCGTTGACACCCTCAGGAAGACTTCAGCGCGGCGGTGGTCCGGCTGCGTAGTTGATCGGGCATCCACTGGCTGGTGTCCAGCAGCGGCATCGTCGGCAGGAGTCGGTTGGCGCTGTACGGATAGGTCACGGTCACGACATAGCGGATGTAGGCGCCCGGGCCGCTCGGGTCGCTGCGCGCCACGTCCACCGTGACGTTGGAGACGATCCAGCTGCGCCGTGTCGTCACGCTGGTGTTGGCCGACACGGGCACGACGAGCGAATTGGCCAGCGAGTCGTACACCGCGTCCTTGACCCGCGGGTCGGCCGCGGTCGGCGCCGGAGTGAGCAGGCCTACGGCCCGTGCGCCTTCCTCCGAGGCGCGCGTGACCGACTGCTGCGTGTAGAGCACCGCACCGAAGGTCGCGAGCGCGTAGAGCACGCTGAACAGAACGACAAAGACCAGCGCGAACTCGATGGCAGCCACGCCGCGCTCGCTGCCCTGCAGCGACCGGGTGCGCCCGCAGCGGTTCATGGTGCCCTCCCGTCGAGCAGCATGCTGGCCTTGCCGACGATGGTGGTGGGCATGGCGAAGCTCGGGAACGGCGGCAGCAGCATCTGCAGGTTGGTGGCAGTGACGGTCACGACCATCTGGCAGCGTGTGTCCCACGTGGCGCCGCAGGTGGGAGCCGTGCAGTTGTTGCTGACCACGCCGCACACGGTGGCGCTGACGGTGCGCGTGACCACCGCGGGCATCCAGTTGCTGCTGGCCGTTGCCGTCGTCTGGGCCTGGGTGGCGCGTGCCGCGAAGGTCGACTGGTAGCGCAGCGCGGCGCGCGCGCCGTCTTCCGCCGCGTTCTGCAGCCCGAGCCGGAACGCGAACAGCATGCCGTAGCTGATGATCCCGTAGAGAAGCGCGAAGAAGATCAGGAACACCATGGCGAACTCGACCGCGTACGCGCCGCGCTGGGAGTGCGCGCGCGTGCGGGTGAGAAGACGTGGTGTTGCCATTGCGATGCCTGGCTCTCTGTTCGTGCCTGGGGCTGCCTACTTCGGCGCACCGCCGCCGGAACTGGAACCGCCGCCCGATGTCGACTTGACGCTGGACGTCATGCGCTCCGGGATCGGGTATTCGAAGCTCTTCAGGTAGCGCTCGTAGCTGCGGCTGGCGATGTCGCCCGCGATGGTCCGTGGCGTGGCGGACGAGATTTCTCCACCGCGCTGCCAAGCGAGCAGCCCCTGCGTGGCGTCTCCCACCTGCAGCCGCTCATAGACGTACTCGCCGGCCTCGGCCATCTCATCCTGGCCTTGCTGCGGCGCTGCTGTTGCGGCAGCGGCAGGTGTCGGCGCGCTTGCTGCAGGCGCTGCGGGCTCCTGTGCCTTGGCCGCGCTGGACGGCTGTTGAAGTTGTTGTTGCTGTTGCGCGAGTGCCATGGGCGCGGCCACCATCAGCGTGGCGGCGAAGCCGGATGCGCAGAGCGCGGCAAGACGGGCAGCGGGCGTTTTTTTCATGGGGTGCCTCGTGAAGTCGAGTTCGGCGAAAGGGAGACTGCGGCGGCATTCGCGGTGGCGTCCGCCGCAGCGGGATTGAGTTGGCTGGCGGTACGGATGCCGCCGTTGCCCGACCAGCGCGAGGCCTTGAGCATCAGTGGCGGCGGGGCCGCGTCTTCGCGTGCCAGTGCCGCAGTACTCGGCAGCGGGCGCACGGCCACGGGGGCAGGCGATGCGCCGGTGGCCGCCGGTGCGACACCGCCTGCGCGAAGCTGCTGCGCTGCGTCGCGCACCGCTGCGCGGGCGGCGGGGGACATGCGATTGGCTTCCATCAGTCTGTTGGCCTGCTCGCCCTGGTCCGTGACTTCGAGATACAGCGCCAGGTTGGACTGGGCCTGTGCGCTGTCGGGGCGCAGTTGCAGGGCCTGCATCAGCGGCAGCCGCGCGTCGGCGATCTGCCCGGCGCGCAGGCTGGCATAGCCCAGGTCGCTGAGCAGGGCGGCGTCGGTGGGTGTCAGGCGCTGGGCCTGCCTCAGCAGTTGTGCGGCCTCGGCGTAGCTGCCGCGAGCGCCTGCGAGGAGGCCGAGACCCCGGTAACCGGCGCTTTCGAGCGGCGTGCCGATCAGCCGCTTGTAGGCCTGCTCGCTCGCCTCGGCCTGGCCGGCCTGGCGAAGGGCGTCGGCACGCATGCGCGTGGACTCGGGCGACACGCCCCAGCGCTGTTCGAGCGCGTCGATGTGTGCCAGCGAGGCGAACCACAGGCCTTCCTTCTGCATCTGCTCGACGAGCTTGAGATAGGTGGCCTTGGTGTCGACCGCGGCGCCGGCCTTGGTGTCGGCGGCAGCTTCAGCGGAGGCGCGCTGCTGGGCATCGGCAGTTGCTGCGTACTGGTCCTTGAGCGTGCCGCAGCCGGTGATGGCGATCGCGGCAGCGACGCACGCCAGCAGGCGGCTGGCGGCGAGTGTGCGAGCGGGAAGGTTTTCGGTTTTCACTTGATGATGCCTCCCAGTGAACGGAATATCGCGATGAAGCCCGGGCCCGCGGTGACGATGACCAGTGCCGGCAGCAGCGTGCTCACCATGACCCCGGTCATCTTCACGGTGATCTTCCCGATGCGCTCCTTCAGTTCGGAGCGACGGCTTTCGCGCAGCCGGTCGCTGAACACGCGCAACGGCTCCTGCACCGCGCCGCCGTGCCTGTCGACCTGCACCAGCAGCGAGACGAGGCCGCGCATGTTCTCGTTCTTGTGCAGCGTGGCCAGGCGGTGCAGCGAGTGCTCGCGGGTACGGCCCTGGCTGTATTGCGCATTGGCGATGCTCAGCTCGTAGCCCAGCACGCGCAGCACGTGCGAGAAGTCGGTCGCCATGATCTGCAGGCTCTGGTCAAGGCTCAGACCCACGCCCTGCAGCAGCCGCAGCAGGTCGACGAACAGCGGCAGCTCCCGCGCTGCGCGTTCGCGCCGGCCTGCGGCGATCCGGCCCAGCACCCACTTGGGCGCCATGAATCCGATGGCCGCAGCTGCCGCAAGCACGATGGTGGCGGTGCTGCGCGTGTGTCCGCTGCTCCAGAACAGGTACGCCAGCAACGGCAGCAGGAAGGCGAGAGAGATCCGCGCGATGAGGAAGACCAGTTGGGCCCGCTTCGACGGCAACCCGCACTGGTCGATGAGGTTGCGATCCTCGTCCGCCACCAGGGCCCGGCCGATGCGCGAATCCAGCCAGTGGAACGGCAGGTCCAGTTCGGGCTTGAAGGGCGCATCGGGGTCCGCCGGAGTTTCGACGGTGGACTTGAGGTCCGGCACGACGGCTGCCTGCCGGATGGCCCGGCCGATGGCCTGCCCGCTGCGCGTGCGTCGCAGTTCGGCCGCGACGAGCGCTCCGGCGCCGACCAGCAGGCCCAGCGCCAGCAGCACGAGGCTGACGATGGCGAGCAGGTTGGGCGTCAACGTCATGCCAGCCTCGCCAACCGGTAGAGCAGCGCCGCGCCCGTCAGTTGCAGGCCCACCGCGGAAAAGATCAGGATGCGGCCGGTGTCGTCGTTCCACATCCCCAGGAAATAGCTGGGGTTGGTGAGGATCAGGAAGGCACCCACGCCCACCGGCAGCAGGCCCAGGATCCAGGCCGACAGACGCGTTTCCGACGATAGCGCGACGAGCTCCTGCTCCGCCTGCTCCCGGTCGCGCATGAAGTTGCCCACGCGTTCCAGCAGCAGGTCGGCGCGTCCGCCGTAGCGCACGCCCAGGCCCAGGATGGAGGCGAGCAGGTACATCTCCTCGATGCGAACGTTCTCCGCGGTCTGGTGCAGCGCGCGGTCGAGGTCCACGCCTGCGCGAACCAGTGCCGCGGAGCGTTCCAGGTGACCGCGCAGCGGTGCCTGGGTGGTGGCGATCGCGAGCTGGAAGGCGGCCTGCGTGGAGTTGCCGATGGTGATCAGACGCACCATCGCGTCGATGTAGCCAGGCAGCTGGCGGATCAGCTTGCGGCGGAACTTCTGCAGCTGCAACCACAGTGCGAAGCTCGTCATCAGCACCAGGAGGAACAACACGCCCAGCGCGGCGAGTCCTCCGACGAGAACGCCGACCAGCAGGCAGATACCGGCAATGACACCCAGCGTGAAGGCGATGGTGCGTGGCTCGACCACGCCCATCATCCAGCCGGGAATTGCCCGTTCGAGCAGGCTGGCGCGTACAGGAGCGGCGGTCGCCGCCTCGGTGGCGAGCCATGGGTCGGTGGTGAGGCCGGAGGCGAGGCCGTCGCTGGCGAGGTCCCGCAGCGGCATCGGTATCGGCGTCGCATTGGCTGCCGAGGCCGCGGCAGTGGCCTGGATCTGCTGATCGAGATGCCGCTCCGTCGCCAGCCGCACCTGCCGGTTCTTCGCCCATTGCCACAGCAGCAGCCCCGCGGCCGCCATCAGCAGCGCGATGCAGAGTGCGACGAGCAGGGCTTCACGCACGGTGGTCCCCTCCATGCTGCGATGCGCGTTGCAGCGACTGGCGGAAGCGCGTGATCTTGGGCGAGTGCGGCGCGATGCCCAGCGAAACCCAGCGGTCGCGCTCCTCGCCGTCGGGCGAGACGATGGGCTCGTAGCGGTAGAGCT
The DNA here is from genome assembly GCF_003965815.1 of Variovorax gossypii. Taxonomy (GTDB): domain Bacteria; phylum Pseudomonadota; class Gammaproteobacteria; order Burkholderiales; family Burkholderiaceae_C; genus Variovorax; species Variovorax gossypii. The sequence goes on from NZ_RXOE01000003.1 coordinate 177,822, forward strand.
CCTGCATCGCCACCACGTTGTCGTTGACGCCGGTGACCTCGCTCAGCGAGATGATGCGGCGCTGTCCGTTCGACAACCGTCCGATCTGCACGATGAAGTCGATGGCGTTGGCGATCTGGCGGCGCAGGCTCACTTCGCTGCCCTGGTAGCCGGCGAAGCCCGCGAGCATTTCAAGGCGGTAGAGGCACTCGCGCGGCGAGCTCGCGTGGATGGTGCCCATCGAGCCCTCGTGGCCGGTGTTCATGGCCTGCATCATCTCGATGACTTCGGCGCCGCGCACCTCGCCCACGATGATGCGGTCGGGCCGCATGCGCAGGCTGTTGCGCAGCAGGTCGCGGATCGACACCACGCCCTGGCCGTCGAAGCCGCCGGGGCGGCTTTCGAGCCGCACCACGTGGCTGGTGCCCAGCGAGAGTTCGGCCGTGTCCTCGATGGTGATGACGCGTTCGCGCGCCGGGATGAAGCTGGCCAGCGCGTTCAGCAGCGAGGTCTTGCCCGAGCTGGTGCCGCCGCTTACGAGGACGTTGCAGCGCGCGCGCACCGCGATCTCGAGCAGCTGCGCCATGCCCGCGTCGAAGGTGCCGAGCTTCACCAGGTCGGCCGGCGTGAGCGGCTCCTTGCGGAACTTGCGGATCGACACCGACAGGCCGTCGATGGCCAGCGGCTCGATGATCACGTTGATGCGCCCGCCGTCGGGCAGGCGTGCGTCGACCATCGGGTTCGATTCGTCGAGCCGGCGACCCAGCGGCGCGAGGATGCGCCGCACGATGCGCATCACGTGCTCGGAATCGGCGAAGCGCACCGTCTCGCGCTCCAGCACGCCGTGGCGCGACACGTACACGTTCTGGTAGCCGTTGATCAGGATGTCTTCGACGGCCGGGTCGTTGAGCAGGTCTTCCAGCGGGCCGAAGCCGGCGAGTTCCTTCGTGAGCGCATCGGAGATGAGCTGCATCTCCCGGTCGTTGATCGGCACGCGGCGCAGGCGCACGAAGCTGTCGACCTCCAGTTCGACGAACTGCTGGATCGATGCGCGCGACCAGCGGCCGAACTCCGCGCCCAGTTCCTCGATGCGGCTGAGCAGGTGATCGTGCGTCCAGCTCTTGATGTCCTGGAACTGCTGGGAGTTGATGAACGCCTGGTCGTCGTCGGCGAATTCGATATCGGTGGACATGGGCTCAACCTTCGTGTGAACTCTTCCAGAGGCCGGTGACCTGCGACATGAGCGCAACCCAGCGTGGATCCTTGGCCGGGGGTTGGCCCGTGGCAGACATGTATTCCTGGTGCAGGCTGCGGGCGAGTCCCGTCACGGCCTGCGAATAGGGGTCGCTGCGCGCGGTGCGCACCAGCATCTCGCCGCGGCTGGCGGCGGCGAGCAGTTGCGCGCTGCGCGCCGGCAGCACGTGCCGCAGCGGCAGCTCGAGCCGCTCGGCGATGTCCTTGGCCGACAGGCCCACGTGGCTGTCGAACTTGTTCACCACCAGCGAGAGCCGTTCGGTCTCGACGCCGCGTGCGCGCAGCTCCTTGAGCATGTTGGCCGTGGAGACGATGCCGCCGATGCTCTGGTCGCACACCACCCACGCCTGCTGGGCCTCGCGCACGGTCTGGGCCATGAAGTCGATGGTCGAGAAGCCGCCGAGGTCCGCGATCTGGAAGTCGAAGAAGTCGGCCAGGCGCTTGATGAGCGAGACCGAGTCGGCATGCGAGATTTCGCGCACCTGCGCAAGGCTCGCGGGCAGCGGCAGGATGGCCACGCCGCTGGTGTGATGCGCGAGCGCGGTGTGCAGCAGCGTCTGGTCGAGCCGGCGCAGGTTGCGCACGCCGTCGACGAAGCTGAAGCCGCTTTGCGTGTCGAGGTAGAGCAGGCCGTCGCGCGCTGGCAGGCCCAGGTCGAGCAACGCAACGCCGTGGCGCGAGCTGCGGCCCGGCGGGCGTTGGGGCGCCTGCGTGAGCTGGTCGTTCAGCGACAGCGAGAGGCTGGTGGCCAGCGTGGTCACGCCGAGGCCGGCGCGCGCGCCCAGCAGCGCCAGCGTGCTGCCGCGCGTGCCGCCCTGCAGCGTGCTGCGACGCTCGAGCAATGTGCGCAGCGTGACCACCGCGTCGGTGGGCGGCGCGGCCATGTCGATGAAGTCGTCGACGCCAGCGCGCAGGGCCGAGAGCATGGCGGCCGGCTCTGCCGACACGCCGGTGGCCAGCACCGGCAGCGTGGGCCAGTCGCGCTTGAGGCGCTGATGGAGCTGGCTCGCGGTGGCGCCCTGGTCGGGCGAGAAGTCGATGAAGACAGCCACCGGCCCCAGAAGGGCGATGCGTTCGTCGATCGACTTCGTGTCCGGCGGCAGGACTACCACGGAGCCGAGGGTGCCGAGCGCGTCGGTCAGCCACGTGATGTGGCCACCGTTGCTCGACGCGAAGAGATAGGTCTCGCTGCCTGTTTCGGGAATGCTGTCGCGTGGTGCGTTCATGGTGCCAGCCTGCGATGCATGGTCCGGGTCATTGGTTGCTGTCGTCAGCGGGAGAAGCCGGGAACCGGCGTGTCGATCGCGCCGCCCAGGAAATAGGAGCGCCACACCGCGCCGTCGCGCTGTTCGGCGGTGCCGGGAAGGTAGGGCGTGAGATCGGTGCCGCGCGCAATGGGCTTGACCAGGTGCGGCGTGACCAGGATCACCAGTTCCTTCTCCTTCATCTGGTAGTTGTTCTTGCTGAAGAAGGTGCCCAGGATCGGCAGGTCGCCCAGCAGCGGCACCTTGTCCGCGTTCGAGGTGGTGGTGCGGCTCACGAGGCCGCCGATGATGAAGCTCTCGCCGTCGCCCAGCTCGACGGTGGTGTCGGCGCGCCGCGTGGAGATCGAGGGCACCGCGACGCCGTTGAGGCTCAGCGCGTTGGTGTAGTCGAGGTCGCTTGCTTCGGGCGCCACCTTGAGCACGATGCGTTCGTTCGACAGCACGGTGGGCGTGAGCGTGAGGCCGATGCCGAAGGGCTTGTATTCGATGCTCGTGGTGCCCAGGCCCTGCGGCACGGGAATCGGAAGCTCGCCGCCGGCCAGGAAGCTCGCACTCTGGCCCGACAGTGCCACCAGCGTGGGCTCGGCGAGCACCCGGGCCATCCCGTTGCCTTCGAGGAAGCCCACGTTCAGGCCGATGCCAGCCTTGCCGAAGTTGAAGAGAAGATCGAAAGCCTGCGATACCGGGTTGCTGTATTCGCCGCTGATGCTTCCATCGCTGGAGAAGGTGGTCTTGCCTAGCGACGAAGGCGTGAAGACGCCGAAGCTGAATCCGCTCGAGTTGGCTCGCGTGCTGAAGATGTTGAGCCCCGCCTGCTTGAGCACGCTGCGGTTGAACTCGACCACCTTCACCTCGACCTGCACGGTGCTGCTGCGCACGTTCACGGTCGAGCGGTCGATGAGGTCGGTCTTCTCGGCTCCGGGCGGCAGGCTGGCCAGTGCCGCGGTCCGCTGCGCCTGGTGCGCTGCCATGTTGTCCATGGTGCCGGTGACGTTGGCGGTGGCGCGCCGCACTTCGATCGCGTAGGTGGTCGCGGCGGTGTTGCCCTTTTCCCAGACCATCAGCGTGGTGTGTCCGACGGCCTTGCCCGTCACGATCAGCCGCGCGGCCGGCGAATTCGGTGTCTGCCGGGTGATGGTGACGGCAGCGATGGCCTCGTCGCCGATGGCCATGCGGTCGATGCCCTTGCCGACCAGCAGTTCCCGCTGCGTGCCGACGGGGAGAGCCATCGGGCGCTGCGGCTGGAACTGCGGCCGTGTTCCCGTTCCCTGCGCGTCGGCGGCGGTCGCGGCCAGCGGCCAGACGGCCTGCGACATCGCGAGTGCGGCGATCAGCGACGAGCGCAGCAGTCTCGGCGCGGCATCCTTCACGTCTCTTGAACTGCGAGCGGCACGGGTCGACGACTCGCGGGGCATGTGATGCATTTGATTTTCCTGGGTGACCTGTGTCTGGTGGCGGCTGGCCGGCATGGGCTCAGTAGTTCACGGTTTCGCTGCGGTTGCCGCGGATGACCTCGACCTGGAGCCCGCCGCTGCGCGCGGGCTTTGCGGCGCGGGGAGTGCCGGAAACTGCGCGGACCTCCGTGGCCATCGGGCGGACGGAGGGGCCCTTGCCGCCGGTGACGAGATCGGCGGTGGTCAGTCCGGCCTGGGCGAGATCCAGTCCTTCCAGCGGGCCGCGGCGCGCCTCGCCGGCCTTGGCCTGGGCGGGTTGCAGGGCCGTGGGCAGTTCGGCGAAGAGCTTGGGATCGGGCTCCGACTTGTCCGCCGGGTTGCGCAGCGCGAGCATCAGGCGGCCGCTGGCGTCGCCGATGGTCAGGCGGTTCACTTCGTCGATGGGCACGGCCAGCACTGCGGTGCGGGCCTGGTCGTTGCGCTGGGCTTGCTGGGCCGCCTTGTCCGGGGCCTTCGACGGAAGGCCGTCGACCGAGGCGTTGCCGAAGGCCAGTACCCGCTTGCGCGAGAGCAGCAGGCGCGCCTGGCTGCGGTCCACGTCCTTGCCGTCCGACTTGAGGGTGATGAACACGTCGACGAAATCGCCGGGCTGGATCTTGTTGCCCACGCCCATCACTTCGTCCGCCTTGATCGCGACGGCGCGCTCGCCTTCGTCGATGCGCGTGGCAAGGCCCGACACCAGCTGGTTTTCCATCACGGGAGTGCCTTCGGCAAGGTCCAGCACCGGCACGCGGCCCACGGCGACGTTCACGTCCTGGAAGGCACCGACCGGGTTGATCGTGAGGCGCTCCACGCGTAGCGCATCGGCAGGAATCGCCTCGCCCGCGGGCAGGGATTTGGCCGCCACCACCACCGGATAGACCAGCACCTCGCGCACCTTGGTTGGCGCGGTGGCCGGGTTCGCGGCCGCCGCGGCCGGAGCGGGGGCCTGCCGGCTCAGCATCCATGCATAGCCTCCCAGCGCGATGGCCAGGAGCACGAGGACTGCGGCGATGATTTTCGTGATGTTGATCATGGGCGGCGGATGAAAGAGTGGGGGCAAGCGATCGTGTGGATTGAGAGATGGATGACCCGCAGTGACAGAGGCAGTGAACTGCTAGCCCTGTCGCCCCCAGACCATCCAGACCGCAGTGGCCATGGCGAGATAAGCCGCGTAGGGAACGATGCGCCTGCGCTTCGGCGCGGCGCCGCCATCGGTTTCGACAGCGGAGAAAGAGGGGGTGCCTGAAGAGGCGCGGCCTTGCAGCATCAGTGCAAGCCGGGGGAGAACGGGCCAGCGTTGCAGCACGAGCCAGAGCGCGCTGTGAAGCCCGGCCAGCAGGCTGGCGCCGACCCAGATCGGCAACAGCGCGGGCAGGCCGACCCAGAGCCCGAGCGCACCTGCGAATTTCACGTCGGCTGCTCCCATCAGGCCGATCGCGTAGATGACCAGCAGGCAGCCGAAGCCGACGGCTGCGCCCGTGAGTGCCGTGGTCCAGTCGAGGCCGAAGGGCTGCATCCCGAGGGCAAGTGCCGCCAGCGCGACTGCGGCGCCGGCAAGCACGAGCCAGTTGGGGACGCGGCGTTGACGGAAGTCATACACGGCAACGAACAGCAACCACAGCAAACACGCCGATCGCATCACTGGTTCGGATGCTCAGGTCGTCGGAACGGTCAGCTTGCCGGCGATGTAGGTGAAGATACCGGAGAGCTTCTTGCCGAGACCGGTGTCGCCCGAGAGCACGCCCACGATGGCGATGGAGATCAGCCCCGCGATGATTCCGTACTCGATGGCGGTGGCGCCTTCTTCGTCGCGAAGGAAACGGGTGATGGAGTTAAGCATGATGCGGCCTTTCAGGGATGAAAACTAAAGACTTGAAAACGGGATTTCGAAAATCAACGGAAAACCGTGGGAACGGAGTCGTCGGCTAGGGGGTGCTGATGGACGCCAACTTGGTCGTGATCGTGGAAAAAACGGTCGAAAGCTTGCCGCCCAAACCAGTATCTCCAGAAAGAACCCCGACGATTGCGATCGAAATAAGGCCCGCAATAATTCCATATTCAATTGCGGTCGCGCCTTCCTCATCGTGCAAAAAACGCTTTATTGAGCTATGCATGATTTCCCCTTTCAGGAAGTGTTAACAAAGGCTTGCGAGGTGGATGTTATACAGCGTAACTCCGTGTATCAACAAGGCAAACCCGCAAGACTTTCGTCAGGGTGTGCTAGCCAAAAGGGGTAAAGCAGGATAGCGGCCAGCCTCTTGCCAGCCGGAACCGGGGAAACCCTGGACAGCTGGTTGACAGTTTGGAAACGAATTTTTCCCTCTGTGGGCCACATGGCGCCTCCCATGAAGGGGGGATGTGACGTTACGCCGCGGGGAACGCGCGGGGCGGGGCTGTTACGGGAACAAACGCGTTACGTGTTACGTAGCACAGCCCCCGGAGGGGCAGATGTAACACTCAAGAAAGGCCAAACTCGTGAGCAAAAAGTCACGAGTTGGAGGGGGTGACCCCGTTGGTGGGAGGGCTTCGACCGGGCCTCAGCCCAGGATTTCTTCGTGGAAGAGCTTCCACTCGGTACCCTGGCGTAACCAGTACTGGCGCCGGGAACGTCCGCTCTTCTCGCCTTCGAACACTTCGCCGAAGGTAACGACCATGGTGTCGTCGCCGTCCCGCCAGTGCAGGTACGACATGTCCTTGAACTGCACGCGCTTGCCTTGCGCGAATTTCACTTCGTCGTCGACAACCGAAATTCCCTCGGTTGTTTTTTTGCTGCTGATGCGCTGGAAATCGGGCAAATAGAATTTCTTCAATTGCGCTTCATTTCCGCTGGCGCGTGCATCTTTCCAACTGGTGATAGCACTTGTAATTGACTGTGCTTCTTTTTCTGCCTGCGGTTGCGAAATCCATTGCAGGCTGTGCGCGGTCACCACCGGGGTGGCGCCGATTTGCACTTTTCGCAAAAGCTGCTTCAGGTCGGGGTTTGCCATGACCACGCAGCCGTCGCTGGCCAGCGGTGCCCGGGCGAACTGCTGCGGCGGGGTGCCGTGCAGCCAGATGCCGCCGCCGGTCTTGCCGCGCCGCACGTCGTACGGGTTGGGGTAATTGATGGGCAGGGCGCCGGCGCCGTAGAAGTCTTTCAGCGACTTCGGGTCGAGACTGCTGGTGATGTAGTACACGCCCAGCGGCGTGCGCGCATCGCCTTCGGTGACCTTGTCGGTGCCCGACTTGCCCACGGAGATGTAGTAGTCGGCCGTGAGCTTCAGGCCCTTGTCCGAGTTCTCGAACAGGTACAGCCGCGAGCGCGAGGCGTCGACGGCGATCGCGTAGCGGCTGCGGGTGGACAGTGCAAGGAACTGCGACGGCACGGTGTTGGCCGGCGGGCGTTCGCGCAGCGCCTGCAGGCGGCGCTTCGATTCCTCGTGCAGCTCGGCCATGGCCGGGTTGCCGCGCATCTTCGCGATGCTGGCGGTGTCGGGCAGGGAGTTCGACGGCGGCACCTGCGCCGCGAGCAGGTCGCCGTAGACGAGCTGCGCGAGCTGGAAGTTCGGATAGTCGCGCACCAGGTCGCGCGCCTTGGCCAGAGCAGGACGGGTCTGGCCGCGGCCGAACAGCTCATAAACCGCGATCAGGCGGGCTTCCGCGTTGCTGGCTTCCTGGATGGCGCCTGCCGATGCGGGCTTGCGCGTGGTTCTTGCCGCCGCTGCAGCGGTCGCCGAAGTCGCTGCTGTCGCGGCGACTGCAGTCCGGGCTTCGGCCACGCCCTTCTTGCCTCGGGCACCGCGGGATTCCCTGGCTTCCCTGACGGAAGAAGCGCGGCCGGTCGCGCCGGTTCGTGCCGTGGCGCGTGCGTTGCCTGCGGAGGCTTTCGCCTTGGCCTTTTCCTTGTGGGCGCTGCCGCCCGCCTTGGTGGTGCCCGGCTTGCCGGGGCCGTTCGATGCGAGCGCGGCGCCGGGCGCCGCGAGCATCAGCGCCGACGCGGTCATCAGTGCCGCAATCAGCTGTTGCCCGCCACGCAGACGGAACGGAGGAGTCTGGAGCCGGCCCTGCCGGACGATGTCTGCCACTAGCCGCCGACGCTTTCCTTGCGAATGTGCCATTGATTGCCGGAGCGCTGCATCTCCAGCGTCTTGCGGCTCGAAACGTTGAGGTTGTCCGCGCGGTAGATCTGGCGGAACCGGGCCGTCGCGTTCTGTCCGTCAACCTTGATCGCGAGGTTCTCGATGTTCACGCTGATGCTCGACTTGCCGACGATGCGCGCGCGGCGGTCTTCTTCCCAGCTCTTGCGGCTCTGGCCGCCGGCCGGCGCGAAGTCGGAGCCGTAGGCCGCGAGATAGCGATCCATGTCCTGGCTGGCCCAGGCGGAGGCCCAGGCGCGCACGGCCGATTCGACCTCGGCGTTGGCGGCCGTGCTGGCCGCCGGAGCCGGTGCTGGCGCGGGAGCCGGGGTAGAGGCTGCTTCCGGCGCCTTGGGCGCGGCGGCCACCGGGGCCGGTGCGGCCGCGACCTTGGCGGGCGGCGGCGGTGCGGCAGGTGCGGGAGCCGGTGCCGGGGTCGCCTTCGCGGCCGGAGCGGGCGCGGGAGCAGCGGCGGCGATCAGCGCCGTCGGCTTGCCGCCCGGCGGGGTCGGCGTGAAGAGCGTGCGGATCACGGCCAGCTTGGGCTGCACCGCCGTGTTGTTCTGGTCGAGCTGCAGCGCCTTGCTATAGGCCTGGCTCGCGAGACGCGCGTACACGTCGCCGAGGTTCTCCTGGGCGGTGGCGTAGCTGGGGTTGGTGCGGATCGCGCTTTCGAGCGCGGCGCGGGCCTTGTCGAACTGGTTCTGGCTCGCGTAGATCACCGCGAGGTTGTTGTAGGGCTCGGGCAGCTCGGGCGCATCGAGCGTGAGCTGCGTGAAGGCGGCGATGGCTTCATTGCGCTTGCCGGTGTCGAGCTGGATCACGCCCTTGAGGAAGCGCATCTGCGGATCGCGCGGCTTGTCCTTGAGGAAGGCCTCGGCCTTCGTCATCGCCTCGTCGAGCTTGCCGGCCTGCATGAGCTTGTCGACTTCCTCGTGCTCGATGGCCGCCAGCGCGGGAAGCGCGACGCCACAGGTGGCCGCGGCCAGGAGCAGGGCGCGCACGGTGGGGAAGAAGCTGAAACGGGCGCGTGGCCTGGGGCTCTTGGGCATTGCGGACAAGACCTCGTAGGGGTGGGTGATGCGGCAGGGATTGTAAGTGGGGCGGGTAACCCCCCGATACAGGGATGACGGGCCTTTCGCGCCCTTTAGGCTTGCCCGCAACGCCGCCCGAAGCCCCGCGCCGGGCGGCCCCGCAGTACAGTGCCGCCGTGGACCGCCTCCAAAGTATTGAAACTTTCGTTCGCGTAGCGCAGACCCAGAGCTTCGCCGAGGCCGCGCGGCAGCTGCGCGTGGCCAATTCGGTCGTCACCACGCGGGTCAAGCAGCTCGAGGAGTTCCTCGGCGCGCCGCTCTTTCACCGCAGCACGCGCGTGGTGCGGCTCAGCGACATGGGCCAGGCCTTCCTGCGCGACTGCACCGAACTGGTGGCGCGCGCAGACAGCATCGTCGACCAGATGCGCGAGGCGCGCGGCACGCCCTCGGGCACGCTGCGCGTGCACGCGCTGACCGGCATGGTGCTGGGCCGCTTCGCCTCGCTGCTGCGCGAGTTCCAGTCGACCTACCCGGACATCCATCTCGAGCTGATCGTGAGCGACGCGGTGGCCGATCCGGTGAAGGCCGGCGTCGATTGCGCGCTGCAGATCTTTCCCGCGGCCTCGCAGGAGCTGGTGTCGAGGCCGCTCTTTCCGGTGCGGCGCGTGCTCTGCGCCACGCCGGCCTACCTGAAGGCGCACGGCGAACCGGTCACGCCGCGCGAGCTGCACCGGCACAAGCTGGGCCTCTACTCGGGCTACCCCACGCGCGACCGATGGACCTTTCACCATCAGGGCGAGCAGATCACCATCTACCTGGCGGCCGCCCTGCTGACCAACAGCGTGCACCTGCTGCGCGAATACGCGCTGGAGCACGCGGGCATCGTCTGCCTGCCCACGCTGGTGGCGGGCGACGCCATCGCGCGCGGCGACCTGCGCGTGGTGCTGTCCGACCACCAGCTGTCGTCGTTCTCGCTGAGTGCCGTGTACGCGGGCACCTCGCGCAATGCGCTGAAGCTGCGCCTTTTCATCGAGCACATCGCCACCCGCTTCACGCGCGTGCCGCCGTGGGATGCGACGCTGATCGAGCGGGGCCTGATCCCCTCAGAGCTCATCGAATTCAGCCGCTCGAGCGGCTAGGGGAAAACCCCGCCGATTATTCGGAAGCTCCGAATAATCCTCTTCCAAACTGGTCCCTACCGGCGTCGGCGCCTGCCTCCTAGAGTTCGCTCATCCAAGGAGACAAGCCATGCCAGCCACCACTTCGGCCACCCCGGCCGCCTACAAGACCCGCTTCGGTTCCCTCAAGCACTTCGAGAAGGGCCACGTCGAGCCCATCGACGACGACGTGCGCCACTACGCGTTCTCCAACTGCTTCGAGATTGCGAGCATCAGCAAGCCCTACGAGAAGGTCGTGTTCGGCCAGAACCAGATCTACGTGCTGGAGACGCTGCGCGCCGAAGGCGCCTCGCCCTGGTACACCTGCGCGCACGACGAGTTCGCGCTCGTGATGGACGGCGACGTCGAGGTGCACCTCGTGCAGCTCGACGCGAGCCAGACGGTGGCCGACAAGGACAAGAACGGCGCCGTGCTCGTGAAGGGCGAGCCCAAGGGCAGGAAGATGGGCTGGATGAAGCTCTCGCGCGGCCACCAGGGCCTGCTGCCGAAGAACACCGCATACCAGTTCCGCAATGCCGGCGAGCCGGGCGTGATCGTGCTGCAGAGCTGCAAGGGCGAACTCTCGGTAGAGAAGTGGGCCGACATCTGCCAGTCGCACTGATTGCACCAAACACCCAGGAGCCACACACCATGAACGCACCCGCAGAACTCGCCAAGGTGATCGCGTCGCAGCCCGACGCCACCCTCGGCTACAAGGACTTCTCGCTCGGCAGCTTCAGCTTCCACCGCGACGAATACTTCGTGCACATCGGCTGGAAGACCCGCGACGGCCGTCCCATGAGCCACACCATGGACGCCGGCAGCTACCTGCGCGCACTGATGCGCGACGTGGCCTGGGGCTTCTTCTACGGCTGGGTCAACTTCGATGACGTGTTCGGCACCGTCAACCACTACGAGTCGGTCGACCTGTACGCCGGCAGCTTCAACGGCACCATGAAGGACGCCGGCATCGACCTGCTCGAGAACTTTCCGACCGCCCAGATCCGCGCCACCTTCGAGGCCATGCTCGACGACTGGACCAACGAGAGCTTCGACCCCTTCGCCGCGCCGCAGGAAACCGGCTCGCCTTACGGCCGCAAGAACGGCAACAACACGGCCAAGATCACCAGGGCGCGTGAACTGGCCAAGCGCTGCGTGGGCCTGAAGGGCGACCTCGATCTGCGCAGCGACGAGCGCGGGGCACCGGTGAATCGCGCCTTCGCCGACGTGCCGCAGGGCCAGCCCGAGCTGCACCCCGAGCCCGGCTTCGAGAACGAGGTGCACGCCTTCAATCTCTTCGGCTTCCTGAGCCGCTCGCAGGTCACGTGGAACCCGAGCTTCACCTCGGTGGTGAAGCACAGCTACATGTGCCCGACGACCGAGGAGCACATCCTGCCGATCATCCACGGCAACGACCGCGTCGAGTGGTTCTTCCAGATGACCGACGAGATCCACTGGGACTGCGGCGACAAGAACACCGGCAGGCCCATGGCCCGCGTGATCATGAAGGCCGGCGACATGGCCGCCATGCCCGCCTACTGCCGCCACCAGGGCTTCAGCCCCAAGCGCTCGATGCTGCTGGTGTGGGAGAACGGCTCGCCGAGCCTGGTGTACGAGATCCAGAAGGGCGAGTCGCCGGAGATTCCGGTCCAGTTCTGAATGGCCCCCTCTCCCGCGAGCGGGAGAGGGCTGGGGTGAGGGTGGTGTTCTTGCCGCCGCTGCCCCCTCACCCCAACCCTCTCCCCAAGGGGAGAGGGAGGAATGCAAAGACATGAAGCCCATTGACATTGCCGCCTCGGCAGGCCCGCGCACGCCCATCCGCCACCAGCTCTTCATCGACGGTCGCTTCGTCGACGCCGAATCCGGCGAGACCCTCGCCACGCTGAACCCGCACGACAACACGCCCATCGTCGACGTGGCACTCGCGGGCAAGGCCGACGTCGACAAGGCCGTGGCCGCCGCGAAGCGCGCCTTTCCCAAGTGGAGCCGCATGGCCGCCGCCGACCGAGGCCGCATCCTGCTGAAGCTCGCCGACCTCATCGAGGCCAATGCGGAAGAACTCGCACGCCTCGAATCGCTGGACACCGGCCACCCGATCCGCGACTCGCGCCGCCTCGACGTGCCGCGCACCGCCGCGTGCTTCCGCTACTTCGGCGGCATGGCCGACAAGTTCCAGGGCGAGACCATTCCGGTGGAAGAGGGCTTTCTCAACTACACGTTGCGCGAGCCCGTCGGCATCGTCGGCCAGGTGGTGCCGTGGAACTTCCCGCTGATGTTCACCAGCTGGAAGATGGCGCCCGCGCTCGCGGCCGGCAACTGCATCGTGATGAAGCCGGCGGAGATCACGCCGCTGAGTTCCCTTCGCATTGCCGAGCTGATGGCCGAGGCTGGCCTTCCGCCCGGCGTGGTCAACATGCTGCCGGGACTGGGCAGCGTGGCGGGCCAGTACATCGCGGAGCACCCCGAGATCGCGAAGATCGCCTTCACCGGCAGCACAGCCACAGGCCGGCGCATCGTGCAGGCCAGCGCGGGCAACCTGAAGAAGGTGCAGCTGGAGCTAGGCGGCAAGGGGCCGAACATCGTCTTCGAAGACGCGAACCTGCAGGCCGCCGTCAACGGAAGTGCGTGGGCCATCTTCCACAACCAGGGGCAGGCCTGCATCGCGGGCTCGCGGCTGATGCTGCACGAGAAGATCGCCGACGAGTTCCTCGACCAATTCATTCCGCTCGCCAAGTCGATCCGCCTCGGCAACCCGCTCGACGATGCGACGGAGATGGGCCCGCTCACCAGCGCGCAGCATCGCGAGCGCGTGCTGGGCTACGTCGACGTGGCGCAGGGCGAGGGCGGCGAACTGCTCGCGGGCGGCAGGTCGCCCGGCGGCGACCTGGCCAGGGGCTGCTACGTCGAGCCCACCGTGATGCGCGCGAAGTCGTACAAGGACCGCGTCGCCCAGGAAGAGGTGTTCGGCCCCTTCGTCACCGTGCTCACCTTCAAGTCCGACGAGGAGGCGATGCAGATCGCCAACGGCACCGACTACGGCCTGGGCAGCGGCCTGTGGACCCGCGACCTGCAGCGCGCCCACAAGGTCGCACGCGACCTGCACGCCGGCATGGTGTGGATCAACAGCTACAAGCGCGTGAACCCCGGCTCGCCCTTCGGCGGCGTAGGCCAGAGCGGCTACGGCCGCGAGATGGGGTTCGACGCGATGCGCGAATACACGCAGGTCAAGAGCGTGTGGGTGAACGTCGACGCGCAGATACCGCCGCACTTCGCGCGCTGACCCTCGATCAGGCGGCATCAAAAACACAAGAGACGGAGACAACCATGACCTTCAATCGCAGACAGTTCACACAGGCCACGGCCGCGCTGGTGGCATCGGGCGCGGCACCGCTGGTGTTCGCGGCCGACACGCTGAAGATCGGCTACGTGTCGCCGCAGACCGGGCCGCTCGCGCCCTTCGGCGAGGCCGACAAGTGGGTCATCGACCAGATGAAGGCCGCCTTCAAGGATGGCATCAGCGTGGGCGGAAAGAAGTACGCCGTGCAGATCGTGCTGAAGGACAGCCAGTCGAACCCCAACCGTGCGGGCGAGGTGGCGAACGACCTGATCCTGAAGGACAAGGTCGCGCTGGTGCTCACGGCGGGAACGCCCGAGACCGCCAACCCGGTGAGCGACGCCTGCGAGCTCAACGAGGTGCCCTGCGTTTCCAGCGTGGTGCCGTGGCAGCCGTGGTTCTTCGGCCGCAAGGGCGACCCGGCGAAGGGCTTCAACTGGACGTATCACATGTTCTGGGGCCTGGAGGACGTCATCGCCAACTTCACCAACGGCTGGAAGACGCTGGCCACCAACAAGAAGGTGGGCGGCCTGTTCCCCAACGACGGCGACGGCAACGCGTGGGGCGACAAGGAACTGGGCTTTCCGAAGCCGCTCGCGCAGATGGGCTTCACGCTCACCGACCCGGGCCGTTTCCAGAATGGCACGCAGGACTTCAGCGCGCAAATCGCGGCCTTCAAGAAGGAGGGCGTCGAGATCGTCACCGGCGTGGTGATTCCACCCGATGCCAAGACCTTCCTCACGCAGGCGCGGCAGCAGGGCTTCAAGCCCAAGGTCATCACGCTGGGCAAGGCGCTGCTGTTCCCCGGCGCCATCGAGGCGCTGGGCGACCTGGGCGATGGTCTCTCGACCGAGGTGTGGTGGAGCCCTTCGCATCCCTTCGCCTCGAGCCTCACGCAGCAGAGCGCCAAGGCGCTGGCCGAGGCCTACGAGGCCGGCACGAAGAAGCAGTGGACGCAGCCGATCGGCTTCGCGCATGCGCTGTTCGAGGTGGCGGCGAACGCGCTCGGGCGGGCGAAGTCGCTCAAGGCTTCGGACGTGCGCGACGCGGTGGCGTCGACCTCGATCAACTCGGTGGTCGGTCCGGTGAAGTGGGGCGGCCAAGGGCCGTTCAAGAACGTCAGCAAGACGCCGTTGGTGCTCGGCCAGTGGGGCAAGGGCCAGAAGTACAAGGTGGAGCTGACCATCGTGAACAACGAGGCGGCCACGAACATTCCCACCGGCGGCAAGCTGCGGCTGCTCTGAGTCCGGGGACACCATGACCCTGCTGGCACTGCATGCCGTGAGCAAGTCCTACGGCGCGCTCAAGGTCACCGACGACATCACGCTCGCGGTGACCGAAGGCGAGACGCTGGGCATCCTCGGGCCGAACGGCGCGGGAAAGACCACGCTGTTCAACCTGATCTCCGGCGACGTGCGCGTCGACGCCGGGCGCGTCGAATACGCCGGCCGCGACGTGACGCGGCTGAAGCCGCACCAGCGCTGCCACGCCGGCATCGGCCGCAGCTACCAGGTGCCGCAGCCCTTCGGCAACATGAGCGTGTTCGAGAACCTGGTGACCGCCGCCTGCTTCGGCGGGCAGCAGACCGAGCGCGAGGCATGGCGCACCGCGCACGAGGTGCTGGAGCAGACGGGCCTGATGGCGCATGCCAACAAGCCGGCGGGCGGGCTGACCCTGCTCGATCGCAAGCGGCTGGAGCTGGCGCGCGCCCTCTCCACACGGCCGCAGTTGCTGCTGCTCGACGAGATCGCGGGCGGGCTCACGGAACCCGAGGCCGCGGTGCTTGTCGGCGAACTCAAGCGCATCAAGGCGCGCGGCGTGACGATGATCTGGATCGAGCACGTCGTGCATGCGCTGCTCTCGCTGGCGGACCGGCTCTTCGTCATCAACTTCGGGCAGAAGCTCGCGGAAGGCCTGCCGCGCGCGGTGATGAACGACCCCGAGGTGCGGCGCGTGTACATGGGGATGGAGGCATGACCGCGCTGCTCGACACCCGCGCGCTGAAGGCTTTCTACGGCGACGCGCAGGCTCTCTTCGGCATCGACTTCTCGCTTGATCGGGGCGAGCTGGTGGCCATCATCGGTGCCAACGGCGCGGGCAAGTCGACCTTTCTCAAGAGCCTGACGGGGCTGGTGCGCGCGCCGATCGATGCGATCCGTTTCAAGGGCGAGCCCATCGGCGGCCTGCCGCCCGGCGACATCGTGCGCCGCGGGCTCGCCATGGTTCCCGAGGGGCGCAGGCTGTTTGCCAGCCTCAGCGTGGAGGAGAACCTGCTCATGGGCGCCACGCCTGCGCGCAAGGGGCCGTGGAACCTTCAGCGGCTGTACGCGCTCTTTCCCATCCTCGCCGAGAAGCGCAACCAGCCGGGCACCTCGTTGTCGGGCGGGCAGCAGCAGATGGTCGCGCTCGGCCGCGCGCTCATGAGCAACCCAGAGGTGCTGCTGTGCGACGAGCTCTCGCTCGGGCTCGCGCCTATCGTCATCCGCGAGATCTACGCGGCCATGCCGAGCATCACCGCAGAGGGCATGACTGTGGTCATCGTCGAGCAGGACGTGACGATGGCGCGGCAGGTCTCGAAGCGCATCTACTGCTTCCAGGAGGGACGCGTGTCGCTGCAAGGCCATTCCGCCGATCTCACGCGCGAGCAGATCTCGCAGGCCTACTTTGGCATCGCGGAGGCGGCCCATGCTTGAGACCATTGTCCAGGGCGTGCTGCTCGGCGGCCTCTACACGCTCTTCGCGCTGGGCCAGTCGCTGATGTTCGGCGTGATGCGGCTCACCAACACGGCGCAGGGCGACTTCATCATCCTCGGCGCGTTCGCGGTCATCGCGGGCGTGTCGTTGACGGGCAATGCCGCGCCGTGGCTCGTGGCGCTCGCCGTGCTGCCGGTGGCTTTCGGCTTCGGCTACGCGCTGCAGCGCTACGTGCTCAACGGCACGCTCGGGAAAGATCCGCTGCCTTCGCTGGTCGTCACCTTCGGACTTTCGATCGTGATCCAGAACCTGCTGCTCGAAGTGTTCTCGGCCGACCCGCGCGCCATCGAAACCGGTGGGCTAAGCACGCAGGGCATCGCGCTGGGCGATGCGATGTCGGTGGGCGTGCTGCCGCTCGTGGTGCTGGCGATCGCGATCGCAGCCACGGGTGCGTTGCAGTGGCTCTTCGCGCACACCGCGCTGGGGCGGTCGTTTCGCGCGGTGTCGGACGACCGCGAGATCGCCGAGCTCATGGGGCTGAACGCGAAGAAGGTCTACGCGTTCGCCACGGCCATCGCCTTCGTGCTGATCGCCGTCGCGGGCGCGCTGCAGGGCATGCGCACGACGGTGTCGCCTTCAGACGGGCCGCTGCTGCTGCTCTTCGCCTTCGAGGCCGTGATCATCGGCGGCATGGGCTCCTTCTGGGGCACGCTGGCCGGCGCGATGATCCTCGGCATCACGCAGCAGATCGGCTTCAGGCTCGACCCGGGCTGGGGCATCTGGTTCGGGCACATCGTGTTCCTGGTGGTGCTGGTGCTGCGGCCGCAGGGACTCTTTCCAAAAACACGCGGATAAGGCCGATGACGAACATGCCTCCTTCCATCGTCGCGGTCGAACGCGCGACAGCCGCGAGCCGCGCGGCACTCGTTGCCGGCGTTGCCATCGTGCTCGTAGCCGCCAGTCTTCCGTTCTGGGGCGAGTCGAGCTGGATGCGCGAGTTCGTCGAGATCGCCTGCTACTTCATCTTCGCGATGATGTGGAACCTGCTCGCCGGCTACGGCGGCATGGTGAGCATCGGGCAGCAGGCCTTTTTCGGCTTCGGCGGCTACGTGATGCTGATGCTCGGCAACTTCGCGGGCGTCAACCCGTTCATCGCGATACCGCTGGGTGCGCTGGCGGCGGGGCTGGTGGCGATACCGGTGTCCTTCGTCGCGTTCCGGCTCTCGGGCGGCTACTTCGCGATCGGCACCTGGGTCATTGCGGAAGTGTTCAGGCTGAGCTTCGCCAACGTGTCGGCGGTGGGCGGCGGCTCGGGCACCACGCTCACCGCGCTGCGCGGCATCGACAAGGCGACGCGCGAGAGCACCACCTACTGGATGGCGCTGGCCTGCGTGGTCGCGGCGGTCGTGCTGGTGTACCTGTTCCTGCGCAGCAAGCGCGGCCTCGCGCTGCTCGCGATACGAGACAACGAAGTGGCGGCCGAGTCTCAGGGCATTCCGGTCGCGCGGATGAAGCTCGCGGTGTACGTGGTCGCGGCCTTCGGCGCGGGGCTCGCGGGTGCGCTTTATTTCGTGGGCAACCTGCGCATCAGTCCCGACGCGGCCTTCAGTGTCAACTGGACGGCCTTCGCCATCTTCATGGTGGTCATCGGTGGCATCGGGCGCATCGAGGGGCCGCTGGTGGGCGCGCTTATCTTCTGGGCGCTCAACAAGTTCCTGAGCGACTACGGCACCTGGTACCTGCTGGGGCTCGGGTTGCTCGCGATCCTCGTCACGTTGTTCTTCAAGCAAGGGCTGTGGGGCCATGCGCAACAGCGATGGGGCTGGTCGCTGTTTCCCACGCAGAGAAAACTGCTCGATATATCGCCTTCCGGTAGTACTTTCCTACGCGAGAGACCCTGACGGGAAGCCACTTCGGACTTGCGAAAAGCATCTTCGTCCTGTAACGTCTTGTAAACACAATGTAAGCACTTTCCCCAGTTTTTCTCACTCTCCTGGAGTCATCTTGACGATCACCAAACGCCGCCTGCTCGAAGGCGGCGCGGCAGCCATTGCCGCTTCGCTGCTTGCGAAGACTTCGTGGGCCCAGCAACGCAACGGCAGCACCGGCGACGCCACGTGGCCGACCAAGCCGGTCCACATCCTCGTCGGCTTTCCCGCAGGCGCATCGCCCGATCTCGCGGCCCGTGCCATCGCGGAGCCTTTGTCGAAGATCCTGCGTCAGCCGGTGATCGTCGAGAACAAGCCCGGTGCCAGCGGCAACACCGTTGCCGACCAGGTGGCGAAGGCCACCGACGATCACACCGTCGGCGCGCTGATCAACGGCAACCTGACCATCGCCAAGCTGCTCAACCCCGCGCTGCCCTTCGATCCTGAGAAGGACTTCGCGCCTGTCGGCCTCATCGGCACTGCGCCGCTGGTGCTGGCGGTGTCGGGCAGCGCCACGGGCAAGACCTCGGCCGAGCAACTGCTGTGGGTGCGCAACCTCGGCAGCGGCGGCAAGTACGGCACACCGGGCGTGGGCACGGTGGGCCACCTGGGCATGGAGCTCATCAAGAGTCGCGCGGCCATCACTGCGCAGCACAAGCCCTACACCGGCAATCCGCAGGTCATCGCGGGCCTGCTGGCCAACGAGATCCAGCTGGCGCTGCTGCCGCCGGGCCTCGCGATGCCGCACATCAAGTCGGGAAAGATCAAGGCCATCGGCGTGACCTCGCCGGAGCGCAGTCCGCTGGCGAGCGAACTGCCCACCATTCGCGACGCGGACGTGCGCGGCGCCGACCTCGAGATCTGGACCGCGCTGGCCGCGCCCGCCGGCATGAAGCCCGCGGCCGTCGCCAGGCTCAACGCGGCGCTGGTCGAAGTGATCAGCTCGCCCGACGTGAGCCAGGCGCTGCTGAAGACCGGCTGGCAGGCCCAGCCCGGTTCGCCCGACACGCTGGCCAAGCGCATGCGCGCCGACACCACGCGCCTGGGCGGCGTGATCATCATGAAGGGCATCCACTCGGAAGGCTGACCGCAGGCGCGGCCAGCCCGCCGCGCGGCAGTCTTCTTCAGCTCTTGCGCTTGAACAGCGGCTGGTCGAAGCGGATGGTGATGACTTCCGTGTCGTCCGGCTTGCCCTGCACCCGGCCGTCTTCGGTCGGGAAGTTGGTGTCGATCGCGACGGCCAGCGTGTTGTCGTCCACCACCTCGACGCTCTCCACCGAATCGAATGGCATGGTGAACTTGCCGGCCGCAACGCCAGCCAGCGGGCCGCCGATGCCCGTCGGGTCGGAGATGTTCAGCAGGTCGACCAGCAGCGTCTTCTTCAGCACGCCGTCGGCATCCTTCACGTCGAGGTCGACCATGTACAGGCGCTTGACCACAGCCTTCGCTCCGTAGAGGCTGTCGCGCTCGATCAGCACGAACTTGTTGCCGCCAATGTTGGTCATGTCGCCGATCACGATCTGGTTGTCCTTGACCGGACCGTCCTTCCTGTAGACCGGGTTCTTGCCGGTGTAGAGCATCGAGGCGGGATCGAATTCGAAGAAGTTCAGATAGCGCTCGTCGTCGGCCACGGGGCGCAGCGCGGCGAGCGAGGGCGCTGCCTCGGGCACTGCGTAGAGGCGGGTCTTGTCGCCGTTGAAGGCCAGGCTCTCGAAGCCGCGGCTCGAAAGCGAGGTCACGGTGGCGCCCTGGGTCATCACGAGCGGGTTGGATGGGCTGCGCAGGAAAGGATGCGGCACCGGGTCGCCCATCAGCGTGCCGTTCTTGTCGAAGTGCAGGATGTAGGGGCCGAACTCCTCGCCCACGAAATAAGTACCGTCCTTCGCGCGGGCGATCGATTCCACGTCGAGGTCGAAGCCCGTCAGCAGCCGGCCGCTGACGATGCTCGGGTCCACGGGCGTACCGGTGTCGACGAGGTTGTTGCCATCGACCTTCTGGTAGTTGGCGAAGTCGGCGGTGATCTTCAGGTCGACGCCCTTGCCGTCCTTCAGGAAGCCGTTGGCGTCGTTGAAGGCGACATGGCTGTTCACCTTCACGGTGCCGGGCACCGTGGTGCCGTTGGCCACCGTGCGGAAGTCGATGCTGACGTTGTAGAAGCCGACCACGAAGTCGCCGGAGTTGCTCTTGCTGCCGTAGCCGTTGTCGGGCATGGCGGTCCAGGTGCCGTCGTCGTTCTTCAGCAGTGCCGAGAAGCCCGGCAGCGGCTGGCCGCCGACGAAGGGCGGCGTCACGCCGAGCGCGGCGGTGATGAACTGGCCCGTGGTCGGGCCGGGCTGGCGGAACGAGGCGGGCAGCGAGGCCCAGCCGGTCAGCTTGTGCGGCAGTCCCGCGGAGGGGTCCTGCTGCGGTGCAGGAGCGGGTGCCGGCGCCGGGGCAGGCGCGGGAGCCGGCGTGCCCGCCACGGGCGGAAAGACGATGCCGTTTCCGTTGCCACCGCCGCCGCAAGCGGCGAGGACGGCAGAGGCAACGGCCGCGATCGCGAGATGGCGCGGCAATGCGGACGAGATGAAGCGACTGGACATGATTGGACCCTCCGGTGTTGTAGTGAGGGGCGCAATCTAGAAAACCGATGTGACCTGTCCATGAATGCCCATTCGGTTGCGAGGCCGCAGGATCGATCAGAGCATTCGCGAGATCCTGTCCGCCGCTTCGCGCAGCGCGGGCAGCATGGTCTCCTGCATCGCTTTCGCGCTGGTGCGGTTCGCCTGTCCGCTGATGTTGAGCGCGGCCACCATGCGCCCCTGGCGGTTGACGATGGGCGCGGCCACGGAGATCAGGCCCTCCTCGAGTTCCTGGTTGACGACGCACCACTGCTGCTTGCGTGCCTGCGCGACCTTGGCCATGAGCGCGTCGATGTCGGTCAGCGTGTGCTTGGTCAGCGCCTCGATGTTCGATGCCTCGAGCCGCGCGCGCACTTCGTCGTCGTCGAGGTCTGCCAGCAGCAGCCGGCCCAGCGAGGTGCAGTAGGCCGGCAGGCGCGAGCCCACGCCCAGGTTGATGTGCATGATCTTCTTGGTCGGCACGCGCAGCACGTAGACGATGTCGGTCGCATCGAGCACGGCGGCCGAGCACGACTCCTGCACCTGCTGCACCAGCGCTTCCATCACCGGCTCGGCGCGGTTCCAGATCGGCATCGACGAGAGGTACGCGAACCCGAGGTCGAGGATGCGCGGCGTGAGCGTGAAGAGCTTGCCGTCGGTCACAACGTAGCCCAGCGTCTGCAGCGTGAGCAGGATGCGGCGCGCGCCCGCGCGCGTCAGCCCGCTGCCGGCCGCCACCTCGCTGAGCGTCTGGTGCGGCGCGCTGGCACTGAACGAGCGGATCACCTGCAGGCCCCGCGCGAAGGACTGCACGTAGCTGTCGCCGGGCGCGGGTGTTTCGGGTTGTGCGGGGTGGGTTGCCATGGTGCTCGATCCTCTCTAGAATTCATTATACGAACAAATGTTCTTTAGACGAACAAATCGGCGGTTCGCAAAATCGGTCGACGTGTTCAGGATCGGTTCGTTTCTTCGCTCACTTTCCTCACTCCCGGAGACAGGCTTCATGATCAACAAGATCGCGCGCTCGGTCGCCGATGCCCTGGCAGGCATCCAGGACGGCGCCACGGTTCTCATCGGCGGCTTCGGCACCGCCGGCATTCCCAACGAACTCATCGAGGGCCTCGTCGAGCAGGGCGCCAAGGACCTCACCGTCGTCAACAACAACGCGGGCAACGGCGAGACCGGCCTCGCGGCGCTGCTCAAGGCAGGCCGCGTGCGCAAGATCATCTGCAGCTTTCCGCGCCAGGCCGACAGCCAGGTGTTCGACGGGCTCTACCGCAGCGGCAAGATCGAGCTCGAACTCGTGCCCCAGGGCAACCTCGCCGAGCGCATCCGCGCCGCGGGTGCCGGCATCGGCGCCTTCTTCTGCCCCACGGGCTATGGCACGCAGCTCGCGGGCAACCGCGAGACCCGCGAGATCGACGGCGTGCAGTACGTGCTCGAGTACCCCATCCACGGCGACGTGGCGCTCATCAAGGCGGAGCGCGGCGACCGCTGGGGCAACCTGGTCTACCGCAAGGCGGCTCGCAACTTCGGTCCGGTGATGGCCATGGCCGCGAAGAAGACCGTCGCCACCGTGCACGACATCGCCGAACTCGGCACCCTCGACCCCGAAACCATCGTCACCCCGGGCATCTTCGTGCACCAGGTGGTGCGCATCGAACGCGTGGCCACGCAGGCCGGCGGCTTCAAGAAGGCAGCATGACCATGAGCACCACGTACACACGCCGCACCAAGGACCAGCTCGCCGCCCGCGTGGCGCAGGACATCTTCGACGGCGCCGTCGTCAACCTCGGCATCGGCCAGCCCACGCTGGTGGCCAACCACCTGCCCAAGGGCCGCGAGGTCATCCTGCAGAGCGAGAACGGCATCCTCGGCATGGGCCCGGCGCCCGAGGCCGGCGAGGAAGACTACGACCTCATCAACGCAGGCAAGCAGCCCGTCACGCTGCTGCCGGGCGGCTCGTTCTTCCACCATTCCGACAGCTTCGCGATGATGCGCGGCGGTCACCTCGACATCTGCGTGCTCGGCGCGTTCCAGGTGTCGGCCACCGGCGACCTCGCCAACTGGCACACCGGCGAGAAGGACGCCATTCCCGCCGTCGGCGGCGCGATGGACCTCGCCATCGGCGCCAAGCAGACCTGGGTCATGATGGACCTGCTCACCAAGCAGGGCGTGAGCAAGCTGGTGAAGGAATGCACCTATCCGCTGACCGGCATCGGCTGCGTCAAGCGCGTGTACTCCGACCTCGCCACGCTCGAACGCACGCCGCAGGGCCTGAAGCTCGTCGACCTGGTCGACGGCCTGAGCCGCGAAGAACTCGAGAAGCTCGTCGGACTCCCGATCGCAGCCTGACCCCTTCAAGCAATCCAAGAGAGACAGACATGACCAACCAAGCCTTCATCTGCGACGCCGTTCGCACTCCCTTCGGCCGCTACGGTGGTTCGCTCAGCAGCGTGCGCACCGACGACCTCGGCGCCGTGCCGCTCAAGGCGCTGATGGAACGCAACAAGAACGTCGACTGGCAGGCCGTGAGCGACGTGCTCTACGGCTGCGCCAATCAAGCCGGCGAGGACAACCGCAACGTCGCGCGCATGTCGGCGCTGCTGGCGGGCCTGCCCATCGAACTCGGTGGCGCCACCATCAACCGCCTGTGCGGCTCGGGCCTCGATGCAGTGGGCACGGCGGCACGTGCCATCCGCGCCGGCGAAGCGGGCCTGATGATCGCCGGTGGAGTGGAAAGCATGAGCCGCGCGCCTTTCGTCATGCCCAAGGCCGAGAGCGCCTTCAGCCGCAACAACGCGGTGTACGACACCACCATCGGCTGGCGCTTCGTCAACAAGCTCATGAAGGCGCAGTACGGCGTCGACTCCATGCCCGAGACGGCCGAGAACGTGGCCACCGACTACAAGATCGAGCGCGAGGCGCAGGACCTGATGGCGCTGAACTCGCAGCTGCGCGCCGTGGCCTCGCAGAAGTCGGGCTTCTTCGACGCCGAGATCGTGCCCGTGACCGTGCCGCAGAAGAAGGGCGACGCGATCATCGTCAGCAAGGACGAGCATCCGCGCGAAACCAGCCTCGAGTCGCTCGCCAAGCTCAAGGGCGTGGTGCGTCCCGACGGCACCGTCACTGCCGGCAATGCCAGCGGCGTGAACGACGGCGCCTGCGCGCTGCTGCTGGCTGACGAAGCCAGCGTCGCGAAGCACGGCCTCACGCCGCGCGCACGCGTGGTCGGCATGGCCACCGCCGGCGTCGCGCCGCGCGTGATGGGCATCGGCCCCGCGCCCGCCACCCAGAAGGTGCTGGCGCTCACCGGCCTGAAGCTCGACCAGATCGACGTCATCGAACTCAACGAAGCCTTCGCCGCGCAGGGCCTCGCCGTGCTGCGCCTGCTGGGCCTGAAGGACGACGACGCGCGCGTGAACATCAACGGCGGCGCCATCGCGCTGGGCCACCCGCTGGGCGCCAGCGGTGCGCGCCTGGCCACCACTGCAGTCAACCAGCTGCACAAGGGCGGCGGCCGCTATGCGCTGTGCACCATGTGCATCGGCGTGGGACAGGGCATCGCGGTGATCCTCGAGCGCGTCTGACGACGGCACGCGCCGCGGGCGACGCAGGACGACCGAACCGAAAACAACCAGAGAAGCAAGAAGACAAGGCCATCGGCAGCCGCGGCAACAGCGGCCCGATGGCATTTTTTCAACCCAAGAGGACAGAGAGAAAGAAGGATCAGAGGATGAACCACACGTCGAAGAAGACAACGCGCCGCGGCGCTGGCATTGCCGCGCTCGCACTGGCCGCCGCAGCCCTGTTGCCTGCGGCCGCGCCCGCGCAGCAGGCCTTTCCCACCAAGCCCGTGCGCATCATCACGCCGTTCCCCGTGGGCGGCGGCCCCGACGGCGTGGCCCGCCTGGTGGCCGACAAGCTCTCGCGCGCCTGGGGCCAGCCCGTGGTGGTCGAGAACCGCCCCGGCGGCAACGGCTTCATCGCCATCGATGCCTTCAAGCGTGGCGCGAAGGATGGCCACGACATCATCGTGCTCGACAACGTGCACCTCGCCGCGTACCCGGCGCTCTTCAAGAAGCTGCCCTACGACACGAGCAAGGACTTCGACGCGCTGCTGCCGCTGTTCAAGACTTACTTCTTCTTCACCGTCGCCACCAACAGCAAGTACAAGACCGTGGGCGACCTGATCGCCGATGCCAAGGCCAACCCCGGCAAGCTCGACTACGGCTCGTGGTCGGTGGGCAACCCGGTGCACCTCGGCTCCGAGCTCTTCGAGTCGGCCACCGGCACGCAGATGGAGCATGTGATCTACAAGGAAACCACGCAGCTCTACACCTCGGTCGCCACCGGCGAACTGGCTTTCGCGCTGGGCAGCAGCGCCACCGCCGGCCCGCTGCAGCGCGCGAACAAGCTGCGCTTCCTGGCCGCTGCCGCGCCGCAGCGAGTGGCAGCCTTCCCCGACGTGCCGACGGTCGCCGAATCGGGCGGCCCGAAGGGCTTCGAGGTCATCGGCTGGAACGCCATCGCCGTGCCCAGGGGCCTGCCCGCATCGGTCACCGAGAAGATCAAGCGCGACATCGAGAAGGGCCTGGCCGAGCCCGACGTGCTGGAGAAGTTCAAGAGCTTCGGCTACGAGCCCTTCCCGACCACGCGCCCTCAGTTCGACGAGTTCGTGGCGAGCGAGACCAAGCGTTTCACCGACGTGATCCGCAAGGCGAACGTTTCGCTGGACTGACGCGACAGGCGCAAGCGCGTCATCGCGCTGCCGCGCGCAGCGTGTGTATCTTGGCGGTGGGCCGTTGTCCGGAAAGCGGCCCGCCCCAGCCCTTCGGCAGCTCGTGCAGCACGGCCTTCGCATCGAGCGAGCGGATCGCCACCGAGTTGTCGGCCGGAATGCGCCCCTGCGCCAGCAGCGCCTCGTAGCGCAGGGCGCTCACCCGCAGGAACGACGCGAAGTTGCCGACTTCGCCGCGCGCGGCCACCAGCTCGTCGTAGAGCCGCTCGATGAGCTGCACCACGACCATGCCGTCGCGTTGCGCGATTTCCTCCAGCACTTGCCAGAACAGGTTCTCCAGCCGGATGCTGGTGACCACGCCGTGCAGCCGCACCGAGCGCGTGCGCGCGTCGTAGCTCTGCGGATCGGCACTGATGAAGACTTCGCACATGGTGGTTGTCTCCTTTGGGGAAAGTAGGGTGGGCGACGCGTGCACTGTAGCGCCGTGCCGCCCGCCGCGAGTTCAATGCTCGATGCGCGTGCCCAGCACCACGAGGAACTGCGAGAGCCACGCCGGATGCGCGGGCCACGCAGGCGCGGTGACCAGGTTGCGGTCGGTCACGGCCTGGTCGACCGGAATGCCCATGTACTCGGCGCCCGCCAGCTCCACCTCGACCTGGCAAGCGGGGTAGGCCGACACCTTGCGACCCTTCAGCAGGCCGGTGGCCGCGAGCAGTTGCGCGCCGTGGCACACCGCGGCGAGCGGCTTGTCGGCGGCCAGGAAGTGCCGCGCGATCTCGACCACGCGGGTGTTCATGCGCAGGTACTCCGGCGCGCGGCCGCCGGGAATGACCAGCGCGTCGTAGGCCTCGGGGCGCACGTCGGCGAAGTTGACGTTCAGCGTGAAGCGGTGGCCCGGCTTCTCGCTGTAGGTCTGCGCGCCCTCGAAGTCGTGGATGGCGGTGTGGACCCAGTCGCCGGCCTTCTTGTCGGGCGCCACGGCGTGGACCGTGTGGCCCACGGCCAGCAGTGTCTGGAAGGGCACCATGGTTTCGTAGTCTTCGGCGTAGTCGCCGCAGAGCATCAGGATCTTGCGCGCCATGTCTCTTGTCTCCTTCGAACGAGGTTGGAATGCGGACCGGCCCGTAGGGGCGCGGGCCGTCGCCGCATTATTCGAAGGGGCAGGGCGCAGCGGGTAGCAGCCGGCTGTGACTTCGGCCTTGCACGACGCACTGGCCTCAGATGATCGTCGCGCTCACGCCGCGCGCCACCGCGGGTGCGATTCCGGCGTAGAAGAAGCCCAGGTCGTCTTCGGGGCCGTTGGTGGCTCGTCCGCGCACCTTGCCCATCACGCACACGCCGACCTGCGAATCGCCCTGGCCGATGACGAGCACGAAGGGGTTGTCCTCGTCGCCGCGCAGGTAGCGCCCGCCGAACTCGCGGCGCGCGACTTCGAAGACGTAGGCCGATGCAAGGAAGTGGAGATCGTCCGGCAGGGGCGCCTGCTGCTTGAAGAAGTCGTCGAGCACGCGGTCGACCAGCGGCAGCGAGGCCGACGTGTAGTCCAGCCGCGAGCCGTCGATGGGCGCGCCGGGTTGCGAGAAGGCTCCGACGAAGTCTTCGGCCTGCGAGGCCATGCCCTCCTCGAGCGTTGCGGGCATGGCGGGTTTCTTCTTCAGGAAGTCGAACAGTCCCATGGTTGCGGTTTTCCCCTCGTTCGTTGGATGTTTCGTTGGGTGCGATCGGGCCGAAGCCGGGCGACTGTCTCAGAACCCGAGCCCTGTGCGCAAGCGCGAAGCGCTTCGGCGGGGCAGGTGACGCCGTTCTGGTTAACAGAAGTTCGCAGAGGTTGCACGGCGCGGCGAAGAGCCGGGCCGCGCCGCGGGGGCGTCATTGACCTGCCTTTTGCCCTGAATAGCCTCGTTCAGGGTTTTCCCGCATCCCCGTGGAAGCCTCATCCGGACCGACAACTCACAGAAAAGACCCGAATCATGAAGACCTCCCGACTCGCCCTTGCCGCGGCACTCGCCGTGCTCTCCCTCGCTTCCGCCCACGCCCAGCAACGCACCCGCGAAGCCGTCGAAGCCGAAGCCATCGCCGCCGCTCACGCCAAGGACCAGAACGTCACGCGCGGTTCGCGCGGCGCCGATCCGTTCACGTCCACGGCCGATTCCGAAGCCATGTACAAGCAGGCCGTCGAGACGGCCCACGCACCCAACCAGAACGTGACGCGCGGCTCGCGTGGCGCCGACCCGTTCACCTCCAGCCGCGACCCGGCGCAGGTCTACCAGGAAGCCATGGCCACCGCCGCGGCGCCCGATCAAAACGTGACCAGCGGCTCGCGCGTCAACAGCAAGGTCATCTCGACCATGCAGAACCCGGTGCTGCAGTCGGCACAGGGCAAGTAAGCCGGCGGATCTTCCTGAGCCTGGCCTAAAAGCGCCGCCGCTACGCGCCCTGCGTGCGGCGTGCTGGCTCGGCCTGGTGCAGGTAGCCGGTGAAGGTGTCGGGCGGCGATGAGCCCGTGAGGCGGGTCATGATCCGCCCGACCTCTCCCCGGTGATAGCCCGCGTGCGCCACCACGTGGCCCAGCATTTCCTCGCGTGACATCCGTCCTGGCGCCCCGTCGGTGAAGGTGAATTCGATGCTTTCCTCGAGCTCTTGCGGGCTCAGCCGCGAGACGTAGTCGACATACCAGCGATCGGTTTCCCGCACCGCATCGGCCAGCGCTTCGAGCGGCGGCGGCTCGGGTGCGCCGGTGGCTGTGAAGGCGTGCGCCGTGCGCTGCACGTTCGCCACGAAGATGCGGTCGACGATGGCCGCATGGTTGAAGACGCGCAGTGCCGTGCGGTAGTCGTCGGGCGGGGCCTTCCCGGCAAGGTCGGCCAAGCCTGCCAGCAATCCTTCGTCGGCCCAGGCCTTGTAGCGGAACAGCGAGGCCAGAAGCGTCTGCGTACTCATCACAATCTCCCCCTTGAACGATGAAACGGGCACTGCGCGTGCGTGCGGTCCGGTCCTATTCTTGAGTGGAGCTCCGATCTTGGGTACTCGCATTCCCCCACAGCGCAGGACCATGCGCAAGGCGCCCAGCCAGCGGCGTTCACGCGCCACGGTGGACGTGATCATCGAGGCCGCAACTCGCGTTCTGGCGCGTCGGGGATGGGCACGTTTCACCACCAACGAGATCGCGGCGGTCGCCGGCGTCAGCGTCGGTTCGCTCTACCAGTACTTCCCGGACAAGCTCGCCATTGCCGAGGCCATCAGGGAGCGCCATCTCGCCGAGGTGCTCGTGGCGCTGTCCGACCCGGAAGAGGAGGCAGAAGACGGCAACGAAGCTGTCTCGCTCGACCGGCGGGTGGAGCGCTTCGTCGACGGCGTCATCGCCGCCCACTCGGTCGACCAGGCCTTGCACCGCGTGCTGGTCGACGAAGTGCCGCTTGCCGCGCGTTCCAGCTATCCGGAGTTCGAGGCGGAATACCAGCGGCGCTATCGGGCGCTGGTCGCATCGAGCGCGCACGCAGGCCGGGCCGGCCGTGACGGCGACGACAGCAGCAGCGAAGACGAGACGGCTGCTCGCATGCTCTCCTCCGCAGTCGAAGGGGTCGTCCATGCGGCGGCGCGTCGCGGCGACCTGGGCTTGCCCGTGCTCAGGAGCGAGCTCGTCCGGCTGATCGCAGCCTATCTGCGCGATCGCCGGCACGCAGGCTGAGGGCGCTCCGGAGTGGACAGCACGCCCTGTCCCTGACCACAATGCCCGCCGAGTTTCTTCACTCGTCCTGAAAGGTCATCGCAATGAAAAAAATGCTCGTGCCGGTCGGTCTGGCCCTGGCTCAGATGATGGTCGTGTCGGTGGCATCCGCGCAGTCTTCGGGCGAAGCGGACCCGGCTCAAGGAAAGGCGCGGCCCACGGCGCCCACCACCAGGGCGGAGCGCGCGGAGGCGCGCAAGGAGCGCCGCGTGGACGGCGCCGCGGCGGCACGCGGGCCGCAGATGCAGGAAGGTGAAGTCCGCGCGACCACAGCGCCAAAGATGTCGAGGGAAGAACGCCGCGCCGCCGCGGCCAAGCGCCGTGCGGCGAACCGCGAGGCGATGAAGGCGGGCCAGCTGCCGCGCGGCGGCAGCAACGACGCGCCGGAAAAGCAGAAGAAGCCCTGAAGAACGCCCGGCCTGCCGGGTTCTCAGGCGTAGGCCTTGGCCGAGCGAAGCTGCAGCAGGGCCAGCATCCTCGCCTCCTCCGCGTCGCGCAGGCTCTTGGCGGCGCGGCTGGCGGCGTACGTCACGTAGAGCGTGTCGACGGCCTTCTGCCAACACTGGATCGTCTGATACGCGCTGTTGGCATCCCCCGGCCTGGCCGGCACGGTGTATCCGGCCTTGCGCAGGATGTTGGCTTTGTGTTCGGTACTGAGCATGTCGTGACCCCCCGAGTCGATGGTGTCAGGTGCCACGGTACGCTCGTTGCGTCCTGTGCGCTATTAGCTACACGACGTATCCAGATGTAGGAAAACCCTACCCTGGAGGGGTTGAAACTAGGCCATAAGGATTAGCCGATGTCGCTCGATTGCCACACCAGCGTGGCGGCGGTGAGGTCTTCGAGGGCGCTGCCGACGGCCTTGAAAACCGTGCGTCCGGCCTCGTTCGGACGGCCGGGCTGCTCTGAACGGCACAGCGTGGCGAGCGTGCCGCGGACATCCTCGGCGCGCAGCGTGCCGGCCGCCATCGCGTCGAGCAGGTCGCCGGATTTCTGCAATGCCTCTTCGGTGTCGATGCAGACATGCGCGCCCGCGAAGCATTGCACGTCCGCCTCGCGCATTGCGGGCGTGAAGCTGCCGATCAGGTCCAGGTGCGAGCCCGGCGCCAGCCATTCGCCGCGCACCAGCGGCGCGGTGGCCAGCGTGGCGCAGCTCACGATGTCGGCTTCTCGCACGGCGGCTTCCAGGTCGGTGGCGGCCCGTGCGTTCCAGCCCTCGGCACGCCACTGCGCCGCCAAGGCCTCGGCGCCTTCAGGCCGATGGTTCCACACCCACAGCTCGTCGATGGGCCGCACGCTCGCATGCGCGGCCGGCAGCATGCGCGCGATGCGGCCGGTGCCCAGCACCAGCAGCCGGCGCGAATCCTGCCGCGCCAGGAAGGATGCGCCCAGCGCCGATGCCGCGGCCGTGCGGCGCGCGGTGATCTCGTTGCCGTCCATCATCGCCAGCGGCACGCCGGTGCGGGCGTCGTACAGCACGTAGGTCGCATGCAGGCCGGGCAGCCCCTGTGCGCTGTTGCCGGGGAAGATGTTGATGGTCTTGATGCCCAGGAAGCCCGCGTCGCTCCATGCCGGCATGATGAGCACGGTGCCCTTGCTCCCGGCGGCTTCGATGGCGTGCACGTGGCGCGGCGGCACCCGGGCTTCGGCCGCGAAGGCCGCGCGCAATGCGGGCACCAGCCGATCGAAACCGAGCGGTGCGCGGGTGGCGGCTTCGTCGAAATGCTTCATGGCTGTGGTCGTCACTGCTGCATCGGATGCTGTGCCGACTCGAAGAACTCGGTCAGCGCCTTGCGGTAGGCGGCGCCGTAGCGCAGGGCCGTCATCGGCTCGAGGTGGCCGGCGCCCGGCACTTCGATCAACCGCCTGGGCTCGCGCGCCTCGGCCAGGAGGCGCTTCGAATGCGCGAGCGGAATCACCTGGTCGGCCGTGCCGTGGATCAGCAGCAGCGGAATGGGCGCCACTGCAGCCACGTACTTCGACGCCGCGTACTCGTCGCTCACCAGCAGGCCGGCGCCCTTGAGCTTGTCGTTCGCGATCGACGAATAGGAATAGAAGGTCGACTCGATGGCCGCCGCCTTCACGCCCGCGCGGTTGCCCGCGCCAACCACCGCGATGGCGTTGGTGCCGCCCAGGCTCTGCCCGAAGACGAACAGCCGCTCGGGGTCGACGTCGCCGCGCGAGCGCACGTAGTTCAGCGCGGCGTTGGAGTCCTCGAACACGCCCTTGGGCTCCGGCTTTCCTTCGGACTGGCCGTAGCCGCGGTAGTCGAAGACGAACACGTTGTAGTCGCGCTTCGGCAGCCAGGCCACGAAGCGCCAGTGCGTGCTCATGTTCTGCGCGTTGCCGTGGAAGTGCACCACCGTGCCCTTGGCCTCCTTCGGGTTCTGGCGGTTCTCCGCGGGCAGGAACCAGCCGCTGAGGCGCGTGCCGTCGGCGCTCGCGAACTGCACGCTCTCGTAGCGCATGCCCAGCGCGTCGGGCGTTTCGTAGCGCACGTTGTCGGGGTAATAGAACATCGACTGCACGCAGCCGCCCAGCATGAGCGGCAAGGCGCACATCGCCAGTCTTCCGAACCAACGACGCACCGCGCCGCCCTTCATGCGGGCTTTCCGCCGGCAGATGCCGCGCGGTTTTCCGCGAGCATGTTGCAGAAGAGCGCGCCCTGTTCGATGGCATCGTCGAGCGCCACGTGCGTGTGCGGCAGCCCGGCATCGAACCAGCGACGCGGCATGGCGCGCTTGGTGCTGTCGCGGTAGTCGAGCCTGAGCATCGCCATCGCGAACGACTTCACGTCGAGCGCCGAGTGGCTGAACGGGCTCTCGCCCGCGAAGCGCATCAGGTACCAGTAGACGAAGAGAAAGTCGAAGCCCGCCGGATACGCGACGAACACCGGCCGCGCATTCAGGCCCTTGAGCCAGCTCACGTAGTTCTTCATGGCGTGGGCCGGCTCCTGCAGGTCGGTGCGGCAGGCGGCCCAGGCCTCGGGCTGGGTCTTCCACCAGGCGGCGGTCTTGGGGTCGGCCTCCGCGCCGGGCAGCGTGTGCAGGTTGGCGCTGAAGGTGGAGACGAGCTGCTTGTCGGCCGTGTAGGCGGCCGAGCCGAAGCTGAGCATCGAGTTCGGGCCCGGGATGGGGCCGTCGGATTCGACGTCGGTGCTTATGTAGATTTCTGACATGGGTTCAATCGATTTCGAGGATGGACCCGACCGAGCGTTGGAGTTCTTCTATCAGTTCGGGGTCCATGTATTTGTATTCGTCGGGAATGTCGAGCACGTGGACCGGCTTGTGCGCCAGCATCCGCGAGAACTCGGCCATCAGCCTCGACTTGTGCTTCTCTTCCATCACGAGGATCACGTCGGCCCATTCGATGTCGTCGACGGAGACCCTGTGCCGCGCATTCGGGCTGGTGCCGGCCGAGCGCGCGGAAACCAGCGGATGCCGGCGCCAGAGCTGCTCCGCCGTCGGGCTGCGCCATTGGTTGCGACTGCAGATGAAGAGGACGTTGCGCATGGGTCGTTCGGGGGCTTGGGTCAGCTGGAAGACATGCATGTCACGCCAGTTGCCCGATGAGTTCTCCATCAGCGTGACTGCCGTGCATGCCGCGCGCACGGCGCCCGATGCGATCAGGCGCGACTGGAGCTCGATGGCAGCCGCATCCGCGTCGGCCGCACTGCCGTGCGCCACCGAGAGATGCGGAACGACGCTGTCGTGCTCACCGCCGTACGGCGGAAATTCGGGAAACGCTTCCGCCAGCGCCAGGGTCATCTCGATGAAGGGTGCGGCCGGCTCCGGCGCAAGGTAGGCGGTTTCGGGAAAGCGTCCGACCTCGCGCAGGGCGAAGTCGAACGCCGGCGTCCGGCTCAGTGCCTGCTGCGCGCGTTGCAGCACTTCGGCGCCGATCAGCGCCGGGTCCATGAAGGGAACGAGCACCGTGATGTGAGCCGGTACTCCCTGCACTGCCGTCGCGTCGTAGCGATGGCGCAGGTCTGCGACCAGGTGCTCGGCTGCGGGGACTTTCACGGCGAATGCGGAAATGGCCATCGCGGCGGAGGATAGCTCAGGCGTTCGCTATCCGGCCCCATTCCAGGCCGTGCTTGACGAGGTACTTGCGCAGCCGGTCGGCGTCGTTCACCACGCTGCGCTGCGCGCGCGAAGCCTGAAAGAGCTGGCGGCCGGCGTCGGACAGGCTGCGCGACTGCCGGCAGACGCGCACCACCGCCTCGAGCTGCAGGCGGTCGAACAGGTCGAGGGCCGATGCGCGCTCCTCGCCGAGCAGTGCGTCGAGGTCGACGTCGCTGCTGGTTGCGGGTGCGGTGCCCGCGTGCTTCCACAGCCAGCGCAACCGCGCGATCTCGGCTTCCACAAGCGCCACCGGAATCCGTCCGCCGTCGGCCAGCGTGGTCAGCCGCGTCACGCTGGCCGAGAGGTCGCGGAAGTTGCCGCTCCAGATCGCCTCGCCGCTTTGCGCGAATCGCAGGTAGGCGGCGCGCGCCTCGGCGTTGAAGCGCACCACGCGGTTGTTCTCGGCGGCGTGGATGGCCAGCAGGTGGTCGACGTTGGGCTCGATGTCCTCCGGCCGCTGCGCGAGGCCAGGCAGGTCGTAGGTCCAGAGGTTGATGCGCGCGAACAGGTCTTCGCGGAAGCGGCCCTCGGCCACGTCGCTGCGCAGGTCGCGATTCGTGCCGGCGATCAGCTGGAAGTCGCTCTCCACTTCCTTGTCGGCGCCCACGGGGAAGAAGCGTTTCTCCTCGATGGCCTTCAGAAGCATCGCCTGCTCGTCGAGACCGAGCTCGCCGATCTCGTCGAGGAAGAGGGCGCCCTGGTGTGCGGTGCGCAGCAGGCCCGCGCGGTCGGCCGCGGCGCCGGTGAAAGAGCCCTTCTTGTGGCCGAAGAGCGTCGATGCCGCGCCATCGCCGCGCAGCGTCGCGCAGTTCACCTCGACGAACGGTCCCGTCATCTGGTGGCGCGACTGCTTCAGCTCGAACATGCGCCGCGCGAGGAATGATTTGCCCGCGCCCGTCGGCCCCACCAGCAGGATCGGCGCGCGCGAGCGCACGGCCACGCGCTCGATCTCGTCGATCAGCGCATTGAAGCGCGCGTTGCGCGTGGCGATGCCGCTCTTCAGGAAGGCGACCGCATCGCGCTGCTCCGCGTCGAAGCGCCGCGCGATCACGTCGTAGCGCGACAGGTCGAGATCGATCAGCGTGCACTTGCCGGCTTCGCCTTCGCGCTGCTTCTTCGGCGGCGAGGTTTGCGCCAGCACGCCGGGCACCACGTGCGATTCGGACAGCAGGAACATGCAGATCTGCGCGACGTGCGTGCCGGTGGTGATGTGCGTCCAGTACTGCTCGCGCTCGGTGTCGAAGCTGTAGCCGCGCGCCCAGTCGTACAGGCGGGTGTAGACCTCGCCGAAGTCCCACGGGTCCGCGAGGTCCAGCGGCACGAGGTTGACCGTGGTCTCGGGCGACACGGTGGCGATGTCGGCCTTCACCACCTCGGCCAGCGCCTTGTGCCGCACCGTGTAGAGCAGCTCCATGCGCGAGACGACCATGTCCTCGTGCTGCGCGAGCGAGACGGTGGGGCGCCACTTGTTCCAGCGGCCCGCGCCCTGGCCGGCGTCGAGCTGGGTGCCGAGGAAGCCGATGACGACGATTGGCTTCATGAATAAAAAGTTAGCTGAATTTATACGAAATGCCTGGATGCTAGCAGGTCGAAGGCAGCATGAATCGATCGGTGAAAAAGAATTTATTTATTCATATCAATAACTTACGCGATTTTCGAATGCGTTTTCACCTTGCTTTTTCCGGCCTGGCACGCTGGCTGCAATAGACAACCCGTCGGATGCAGTTCATCCGCTCGCAGGTGCCGCATGAAAGCGGCCCGGTGCCGCAGGCCAGATCCTGTCTTGGGTTCGCGGTATGCCGCTGTTGAACTGGCTGGCAACTGAACTTGTTTCAGTTCTGCTCATGGTTGAGCACCGTGCTAACCACACGGCGTTGTGGGTTCGATTCCCGCGAAAAACCCTGGCGGTGCTCGCACCGCCATCTGATGGGGCGAAAGCCCCCCGCCCCGGCACACCGGAGCGATGGCGCAGGGCCCGAAAACCCTGCGGCGCGCGACACAGTGCCAAGCGCAGGCGGCTTGCGCACCGCGTGCGTGGCAAGGAACTGCGTGTGGCCATTGACGGCGAGGGAAGTGACGGCGTTGCGCATGCAACGAGGGAGGCACCGACCGGACCGCGCGACCGCCGCATGTCAGGCCTTGGCTGCTGCAGTGTCCGCCGCCTGCCCTTTCGAGGGCCTTGATTGATTGATGAAGTAACGACCGATTGACTGGCTGAGCGAACGAAAGAACGAACGAAGCGAACAGCCGAACCGAACAAACAGGAGAAGAAAAATGCTGGGTTTCAACCAATACACCATCAAGAAGAACGAACGCGCGCTGTTGCTGCGAAACGGGGATTTCGAGCGATTGCTCGGCCCTGGAAAGCATCGCGTGTTTGCGGGCTTCGACACCGTTCAGCTGCAACGCTTCTCGCTCGCCGACCCCGTGTTCGAACACGAGCTGGCCGACTACTTCCTGGCTCGTGAGCCTGAACTGGTCGAGCGCGAGTTTGTGCAGGTGTCGCTGGCCGAGACCCAGGTCGGCCTGCGCCATGAAGACGGCGTGCTGGTGCAGATCCTGCCGCCCGCGACGCGAAAGCTGTACTGGCGCGGCCTGCGCGAGCAGCGCATCGATGTGATCGACGTGGCCGCCGATGCGCGCCTGCCGGCCGAGCTGCTGGCAAAGCTGCAGAGCGTGGCGCTGCGCCCGCGTGCGGTGCAGGGGCTCGAAGGCGTTCTGCTGGTGCAGGTGCCCGAGTTCCATGCCGGCGTGCTGACGCTCGAAGGACAGATGCAGGCCTTGCTGCCGCCGGGAAACCACGGTTTCTGGCGCTTCAACCGACAGGTGGCAGTGACCTGCGTGGACCTGCGTTCGCAGATCGCCGAGGTGAGCGGACAGGAAATCCTGACCCGCGACAAGGTGGGCCTGCGACTGAACATGTCGGCGGTGTGGCGTTTCACCGATGTGCGGCAGGCCATGGCACAGATGCCGAAGCCTGCCGAGCATGTATATCGCGAACTGCAGTTCGGCCTGCGCGCCGCCGTCGGCGAACAGACGCTCGATGCGCTGCTGGAAAACAAGGCGGCGATCGACCAGACGGTGCTGGCACAGGTGCGCGAACGGCTGGAAGGTACCGGCATCGCGCTGGAAAGCGTGGGCGTGAAGGACATCATCCTGCCCGGCGAGATGAAGACCATCCTCGCCCAGGTGGTGGAGGCAGAGAAGTCGGCCCAGGCCAACGTGATCCGTCGCCGCGAGGAAACCGCGGCAACGCGCTCGCTGCTGAACACCGCCAAGGTGATGGAGGGCAACCCTGTCGCATTGCGGATGAAGGAACTCGAAACGCTGGAGCGCGTGGCCGAGCGGATCGACAAGATCTCGGTGGTCGGCGGTCTGGACCAGGTGCTCAACGGACTGGTGACGCTTCGGCCGAACGGTTCCTGAGCGATAGCTCGGAAAGAGAAAGAAGAGATACGGGCACGCAGGCACAGAAGGGAGCGCCACTGCCAAAAATGTTGATATTGCCGGCAGCCTGGGTAAGACCAGGTACGGCGGGCAAGTCGGTCGACGAGCAAGGTTGAGGATGCAGGTGCTGGCTCCGATGACGGGTCTGTCACTGGCGCGCGTTTCCAATCGTCGACTGGGCCGCTGGATTCAAACACCACGGTCGCCGTATTGATGCGGGTTCGAATCCCGCCGTGTCCACCAATGAAGCGCAAAGGGAAAGAAAAATGATCGAAGAAGAATCGCAGGCAAAGGATCTGATCGCATACGACCTGCACGACGCAGGCTGGGCCGAAATGAGCTTTCGCGCCGAGCCGCAGCGGCTGGAGTGCGCGGTGTCCTATCTGCACGACTCGCTGGGCGATCTCGCGCGCATGGGCCTGGCCTTGCAGAAAGGCTCGGCGCATGCGGAGGCGGTGTTCATGGATGAGCCCGGCGAAGCGATCCTCGTGGTCACCGGCACCGGGGATACTTTGCAGTACGAGCTGCGCCAGTACCGCGATTGGGCAAGCTGGGGCATCGTCGCGGTGGACGACCACGAGGTGGTCGCGCAAGGCGAGATTCGGCGTGCCGAACTGGTTCGCAACATCCATGCGATCCTGCAGCGCATTCATGTGGAAGTGGGGCCCAAGCGATACCGCGAGATGTGGGTCGAGCACGACTTCCCGCTGCGGGACTACGAAAGCCTTTCCATCGCGCTGCACAAGCGGTCGATGGCCTGAACGAATTTGACGAACGAGACGATGATGAAAGAAGCAAATCAAATGAACTACAACCTGCACGAAGTCGCCAACGGCGTTCCCGTGAAGATGTGGACCCGCGGCGTGCCCGTGGAAGACGAGGCGCAGAAGCAGCTCGAGAACGCGGCCCGCCTGCCCATCGTCTTCAAGCACATCGCGGCCATGCCCGACGTGCACTACGGCATCGGCGCGACGGTGGGTTCGGTGATCCCTACCTTCAAGGCCATCATCCCGGCCGCGGTTGGCGTGGATATCGGTTGCGGAATGATGGCGTGCAAGACCACGCTGAATGCCAACGACCTGCCCGACAACCTGGCGCCGCTGCGCTCGGCGATCGAGAAGGCCGTGCCGCACGGCTCCAATCCCAAGCGCATGGGTCGCGACAAGGGCTCGTGGGAAACGCCGCCGAACGAAACCGATGTGGCGTGGGGTGCACTCGTGGACGAGTTCGACGCGATCTGCGAAGACTATCCGCGCCTGAAGAACACCAATAACCACAAGCACCTGGGAACGCTGGGTACGGGCAACCACTTCATCGAGGTGTGCCTGGACGAGGCGGGTTCCGTGTGGTTCATGCTGCACTCGGGTTCGCGCGGCGTGGGTAACGCCATCGGCACACACTTCATCGAACTCGCGAAGAAGGACGCCGAGCAGCACCAGCGCAACCTGCCCGACCAGGACCTGGCGTACTTCGAAGAGGGCGCCCAGTACTTCGGTGACTACGTGCGCGCGGTGGGCTGGGCCCAGAAGTTCGCGCGAGCGAACCGCGAAGTGATGATGCAGCGCGTGGTCGCGGCCGCGCGCAAGGTCATCACCAAGCCTTTCGAGGCGCACGTTGAAGCGGTGAACTGCCACCACAACTACGTGAGCCGCGAAACGCACTTCGGCGAAGACGTGCTCGTGACCCGCAAGGGCGCGGTGAGCGCCAAGGCCGGCGAGCTGGGGATCATCCCCGGAAGCATGGGCGCCAAGAGCTACATCGTGCGCGGAAAGGGCAATCCGGAGAGTTTCATGAGCTGCAGCCACGGCGCCGGTCGAAAGATGAGCCGTACGAAGGCCAAGAAGCTCTACACCGTGGCCGATCAGATCGCCGCGACGGAAGGCGTGGAATGCCGAAAGGACGCCGACGTGATCGACGAGATCCCGATGGCCTACAAGGACATCGACGCGGTGATGGATGCGCAGAAGGACCTGGTGGAGGTGGTCTACACGCTCAAGCAGGTTGTTTGCGTGAAGGGTTGAGGACGCTGTGGGAGTCGAATACCGCATCAGGATGGCAACGCCGTCACGAGCCGCCGCGGAGGCCATCCTGAGGAAGGCCGGCCGCGGCTGCCATCTGGAAATGAATGGCACTGGTGGGGCTTTCCATTCGTCGGCGGTGTCCGCGCCGACGAAGTGGCCGGAGGCTTCGGTGGGCATTGAAGCCGATGGCCTTGTCATCTGCCTGCATGCGAACAGCGACTTCGCGCGGCAGGTGTTTGGCCGGATCGTTCAACTCGCTGCGGGCGAAGGTGTCGTGACAGTGGAAGAGCTATAGAGGAGAGGTTCGGAGAAGCGGGCCTGCCTTCGTAGCAATGTATTACGGAGGTTCGAAAAGAATGAAAAGCAACAAGCAACAAGCAACGCCGCGCCGAGATCAAGGCGCATCGCCTCGGACGTGCCGCTGTGCTGGCTGCGCGCCTGCGCGTGCCGGACGCGCGCCAGCCTCAGATCGAGTGGGCGCATCCGCTCGACTGGGAGCCGGCAGATCGGCTTGTCCTGGGGTTGTACAACAACACCTGCTGCCCACTGCCCGCCTTCTATGCGGCACGCCAGTTCACCTGCCGCGATTGCGGAGCTGAAGAAGTGTGGACGGCCAAGCAGCAGAAATGGTGGTACGAGACGATGCACGGCCATATCGATAGTCGTGCCGTGCGTTGTCTTGCATGTCGGCGCGCACGGCGCGAGCGGTTGCGGACCGCCGCACCTGGCGCCAACCTTCTGCTCGAGAGGACGAAGCGTCTGCGTGCATCGGGTGCAGCAAAGCCGAGCGCACAAGCCAAGGCTGAAGTTCGGGCCGCCCTGCAAAGCAAATGGTGGAGCCTGCGCGTCGTGGCGATACAGACAATGGGGCGCTGGGGCGGCGAGGCGAACCTTGAAAGGCTCCATGCGTTCATGGCGGCTCGTCCGGAAGGCGGGCGCCGATACTCCGGATGGGAACGGGTTGCAGCGGATGCAGCGAGGAGCGCGCTTGCGCGCAGGGAGTGATCGAAAAGATGATGATGAAACTGACTTTCCTGGGGACCTCCTCCGGCACCCCCACGCGCCACCGCAATGTTTCCGGCCTCGCCGTGCAGACGGTGCTCGGTGCCGACTGGTTCCTGATCGATTGCGGCGAGGGTACGCAGCACCGTGTGCTGCAGACGCCACTGTCCCTGAACGACCTGGCCGCCGTCTGCATCACGCACGTGCACGGCGACCATTGCTACGGCTTGCCTGGACTGCTCGCGAGTGCAGGCATGGGCAAGCGCACGAAGCCGCTGAAGCTGATTGCGCCACTGCCGGTATGGCAATGGTTCGAGGCCACGCGTGCGTTGACCGATCTGCATCTGCCCTACGAAGTCGAGCATGTGGATCTCGAAGAGCAGCAACTGGTGTATGAGGCACCCGGAGTGCGCATCGAACGTCATGCGTTGCTGCATCGAGTGCCCAGCCACGCCTATCGCGTGCAGGTCGAGACGCGGCGCGTGCGGCTGAAGGCAGATGCGCTGCGAGCCGTCGGCTTGCCTCCCGGTCCGGCGTGGCGCGTGCTGCAGAGCGGCGAGGATGTGCCCTTCGACGGTGGAGTGCTGCGAAGTGCCGACTTCGCAGATACGCAGGTCGACACGGCCGCTGCGGTGGTCGGCGGCGACAACGCCGATCCGGCGCTGCTGCGCGATGCATGCAAGGGCGTGCAGCTGCTGGTGCACGAAGCCACCTTCACGCAGGACGCACTCGACAAGGTCGGTCCCGGCCCGATGCACAGCTCCGCACGCCTGCTCGCCGAGTTCGCGCAGTCCGCCGAAGTGCCGAACCTGATCCTTACGCATTTCAGCGCGCGCCACCAGAACGAAGAAGGCATGGCGGCGCTGATGGCCGAGACGCAGGCGCACTACCGCGGCCATGCGTTCCTGGCCAACGACCTGGACACATACGAGCTCGACAGTGCCGGCAACGTCACCGTCTCCCGAGGTTGATTGAAGAAGAAAGAAGAAAGAAAAAGAAGATTGCCATGAACACCGAAGAAGAATTCCTGCGCTCCGCCCACCCGATCGAGCCCGCCATGCGCGCGCAGATCATGGAGGCCCTGCGCGACATCGAACAAAAGCACGACGTGACCGTGCTCTTCGCCTGCGAATCCGGCAGCCGAGGCTGGGGCTTCGCCTCGCCCGACAGCGACTACGACGTGCGCTTCATCTACGTCAACCGCCTGCCGTGGTACCTCACGGTGACGCCACGCCGCGACGTGATCGAGGTGCCGATCAGCGGCGACCTCGACATCAACGGATGGGATCTGCGCAAGGCGCTGGGCCTGATGCG
This sequence comes from Variovorax gossypii, assembly GCF_003965815.1. Lineage (GTDB taxonomy): Bacteria > Pseudomonadota > Gammaproteobacteria > Burkholderiales > Burkholderiaceae_C > Variovorax > Variovorax gossypii. The sequence goes on from NZ_RXOE01000003.1 coordinate 218,994, forward strand.
CGAATCGAACCCGACGCTGCTCGAATGGCTGCGCTCGCCGGTCGTTTACCGCGACGACGCGACCGCGATGCCGCGCTTTCGAGAGCTGTCGGAGGCGGTGTTCTCCAACGCGCGCGGCTGGCATCACTACAGCTCGATGGCGAAGAAGAACTTCCGCGAGCACCTGCAGGCCGACGAGGTGCGCTACAAGAAGTACCTCTACGTGCTGCGCCCGCTGCTGGCTGCACGCTGGATCCGTTCGCATCCGGGCGTGCCGCCGATGCGTTTCGCCGACCTGGCGCAGCGCACGCTCGACCCGGTGCGCGACGCCGCGCTGATCGACGAGATCAACGCTCTGCTCGAAGTGAAGATGCGCGCCGGCGAATCCGCGACCAGCCCGCGCTGGAACGGCATCCATGCATTCATCGAATCGGAGCTGGCGGCCAACGCCGCGGAGCCGGTGACGCCGCTGCCGCAGTCCGAGCAGGCAGGCCTCGATGCCTTCCTGCACGAGACCGTGCTGCGCTTCGAGAAGCAGAAGAATGACGAGGAGGCCGCTCATGGTTGAACTCGACGGCTCCCAAGGCGAGGGCGGCGGCCAGATCCTGCGCACCAGCCTCGCGCTGTCGATGGTCACGGGCCAGCCCATGGCCATCGAGAAGATCCGCGCTGGCCGTGCCAAGCCGGGCCTGATGCGCCAGCACCTCGCGTGCGTGAACGCGGCCGCTGCCATCAGCGGCGCGGAAGTCGATGGCGCCGAACTCGGGTCGCAGTCTCTGCGTTTCGTGCCCGGCCCGGTGCGTGCTGGCGAATACCGCTTCGCGATCTCCGGCGCGGGCAGCTGCATACTGGTGCTGCAGACCGTGCTGCCGCCTCTGCTGCTGGCCGGTGCGCAGAGCCGCGTGCACCTGAGCGGCGGCACGCACAACCCGATGGCACCGCCTTTCCATTTCCTGGAGCGCGCCTTCGCCCCGCTGGTGCGCCGCCTGGGTGCGGACCTGCAGCTGACGCTGCGTCGCTGCGGTTTCTATCCGGCCGGCGGTGGCGAGGTCGAGGCAGTCATCGAGCCGGCAGCCGGCGCGCTGCAGGGCTTCGACCTGATGACTCGCGGAGCGCACCAGTCGAACTACGCCGAGTGCCTGGCGCCGGGCCTGCCGCGCCACGTGCCGACGCGCGAGCTCGACACGCTGGGCGGCGCGATGGGCTGGTCCGGCGAGCAGCTGCGCTTCGGCTCGGTGCGCCAGAACGAAGGTCCGGGCAACGCGCTGCTGGCGACGCTGGCCTACGAGCACGTCACCGAAGTGTTCACGGTCTTCGGCGAGAAGTCGCTGAGCGCCGAGCAGGTGGCGCATGGGCTGGTGAAGGAGCTGCGCGCGTTCCAGAAGAGCGAGTCGGCCGTCGGGCCGCATCTCGCCGACCAGCTGGCGCTACTGCTGGCGCTCGCGGCGTGGCAGGGCAAGAAGGAATGCGCCTTCACCTGCAGCGAGGTGACCGAGCACACGCGCACCAACTGCGCGGTCATCGAGCGCTTCCTGCCTGTGTGCTTCGCGATCGTCGAAAGCCGCCAGGCTTCGACGGTACGGGTCTCGCCGATCTAATCCAGGTCAGGCCAGCGGCGTCGCGTTCGCGTACAGGCGCAGCAGCATCGCGCGCAGCGTCTTCACCTCCGCTGCGCTGAAATCCGAGGTCGCAACGGCCTCGTAGTGCTGCGCGAGCGGAATCAGCTCCAGCGTCAGGGCGAGCCCGCGCTCGGTGAGCGCGATGCGCACCGCGCGCTTGTCGGTGTCGCATTTCTCGCGCGCCACCAGTTCATGTGAAGCCAGCCGGTCGACGATGCGCGACAGCGCCGAGAGATCGGTGGATGCGTGCGCGGCCAGCTCCGACAGCGTCTGCTGCGGCGTGTGCTGCAGCGACGCGCAGACGCGCCATTCGCTGAGGCTCAGTCCATAGGGTTTCAACGCCTTCGCGAAGGCATTGCCCATGCGTGCGCCGGCGCGCGCCAGGAGGAAGGGGATCGCCTTCTCGAGATCGTGGTCTTGGGGGAGGGTTTTCATCTAGACATGCTTGAACAATCAAGTATATAGTCCGCCGCAATTACTTGAATAATCAAGTAAAAAAGGAGACGAGGATGAACCTGAACATTTCCCGGAGAGCTGCCCTTGCATGGGCTCTTGCGTCCTTTCTTCCCTGTGCGGCGACGCTGGCGCAAGCGCAGGGCACGGCGGCCAGATGGCCGCAGCAGGCGGTGCGCTTCGTGGTGCCGTTTCCGGCGGGCTCCGCGCCCGACGTGCTGATCCGCCACGTAGGCGCCAAGCTCGGCGAGAAGTGGGGACAGGGCGTGATCGTCGACAACAAGCCCGGCGGCAGCGGCGTGATCGGCATGAACGCGATCCTCGCGGCGCCGACCGACGGCTACACCTTCGGCTTCGTGCAGGGCTCCGCGATCTCGGTGGCGCCCAGCACCATCAAGGGCGTGACCTACGACTTCAACCGCGACTTCGTGCCGGTCACGCTCGCGGCCGTCGCGCCCTTCATGCTCGCGGTGCCGGCCAACTCGCCCTACAAGACGCTCGCAGACTTCATCGCCGCCGCGCGCGCCAAGCCGCAGGGCATCGAGGTGGCCGACAACGGACGGGGCACGGCGCCGCACCTGGCGTCGGCATTGCTGGGGCTTCAATCAGGAGCGCAGTTCCTCGAAGTGCATTACCCCGGCGGCGCGCAAGCCATGCAGGCCACGCTGGGCGGCCAGACGCAGATGATGGTCGAGACCTACAACGTGGTCGCCGGCAACGTGCAGGGCGGCCGCATGCGCGTGCTGGCCAGCATGGGCGACCGCGTCGAGGCGGGACTGGAGCAGTTCCCGCTCGCGAGCAGGACGGTGCCGGGCGCGGTGGCGCACGGCTGGTTCGCCGTGATCGCGAAGAAGGGCGTCGACCCGACGGTGCTCGCGAAGCTCAACAGGGACATGAACGAGGCGCTTCTCTTGCCCGACGTTGTCGCCAAGTCGCGCGAGCTCGGCACCTACCCGCGCCCCGGCACCCCCGAACAACTGGCGAGCTACATCGCCGAAGACCGCAAGACCTGGCAGGCCGTGCTGGACAAGCTCAATATCAAACCGGAGTGATTTCCCCATGAAGAACAAGATTGCGCTCGAAGAGCATTTCGCGATCGACCTGACGATTACCGATTCGCAGGTGTACGCCCGCCCCGAGATGTGGCAGGGCCTGAAGAACAACCTGCTCGACTTCGAGCAGCAGCGCATCGAGCAGATGGACGAGTGGGGCACCGAGCTGTCGATCCTCTCGCTCAATTCGCCGGCTGTGCAGGGCATTCCCGACGCGAAGCGCGCCGTCGAGGTCGCGCGGCGCGCGAACGACGTGCTGGCCGAGCAAATCAGGCGCCATCCCACGCGCTTCGGCGGATTCGCCGCGTTGCCGATGCAGGACCCCGAGGCGGCCGCGCGCGAGCTGGAGCGTTGCGTGACGCAGCTCGGCTTCCACGGTTTCCTCGTCAACGGCTTCTCGCAGGTGGGCGACGAGAACACCGTCGTCTACTACGACGATCCGCGCTTCGCCGATTTCTGGTCGACCGCGGCTGCGCTGAAGAAGCCCTTCTACATGCACCCGCGCGACCCGCTCCTGAACCGCGAGCCGATCTACGAAGGCGCGCACTGGCTCACCGGCCCGACCTGGGCCTTCGCGGTGGAAACGGGCATCCATGCGCTGCGACTGCTGTCGAGTGGCCTGTTCGACCGCCACCCCGAGCTGCAGATGATCCTCGGCCACTTCGGCGAAGGCATTCCGTTCAACATCTGGCGCGTGGATCACATCCTGCGAAAGGGCCGTCGCGGCATGCCCTGCGACAGGGAGATCGGCGACTACCTGCGCAGCAACGTGCACATCACGACCAGTGGCAACTTCCGCACGCCCACGCTGCTGTCGACCATGCTCGAAGTGGGTTCGGACCGCATCATGTATTCGGTCGACTACCCGTTCGAGAAGCACGAGGACGCGGCGCGCTGGTTCGACAGGTGCGAGATCAGCGAGAACGACCGCCGCAAGATCGGCCGCGACAACGCGGTCAAGCTCTTCGGGTTGAAGTGACATGAGCACGCGGCACAAAGACACGCGCCCCGTGCTCGTGGCCGGCGGCGGCATCGGCGGCCTCGCGGCGGCGCTGGCGCTGGTGCGCGAGGGCTACCACGTGAAGGTGATCGAGCAGGCGGCCCACATCGGCGAGATCGGCGCGGGCATCCAGCTCAGCCCGAACGCCTTCGCGGCCTGCGATGCGCTGGGCGTAGGGGAGAACCTGCGCGCCAAGGCGGTCTACACCGAGGAGATGGTGATGTTCGACGCACTCGACGCGAAGCGGGTGGCCTCCATCTCTCTGTCGGACGGATTCCGCAATCGCTTCGGCAACCCCTATGCGGTGATCCATCGTGCCGACATCCACGGCGCGTTGCTCGAGGGCGTGAAGGCCACGACCGAGGGCATCGAGTTCCTCACCTCGACCAAGGTCGTGCACATCGAGCAGGACGAGGGCGGCGTGACGCTCATCGACGCGCAGGGCAACCGCCACGAAGGCCAGGCCGTGATCGGCTGCGACGGCGTGCGTTCGGCGGTGCGCCAGCAGTACGTGGGCGACAGCATCCGCGTGTCGGGCCACGTGGTGTTCCGCGCGGTGATCGACACGGCCGACTTCCCCGAGGCGCTGCGCTTCACCGCGCCATGCATCTGGGTCGGGCCCAACTGCCACCTGGTGCACTACCCGCTGAAGGGCGGCGACAAGTTCAACATCGCCGTCACCTTTCACAGCGACCAGCCCGAGGAGTGGGGCTCGATGGACGGCGATCCGGCCGAGGTGCAGCGCTATTTCCGCTCGACCTGCGAGCAGGTGCAACAGCTGCTGCGCATTCCCAAGGCCTGGAAGCGCTACTCCACGGCCGACCGCAACCCCATCGAGCAATGGACCTTCGGCCGCGCCACGCTGCTGGGCGACGCCGCGCACCCGATGGTGCAGTACCTGGCGCAGGGCGCCTGCATGGCCTGCGAGGACGCGGTGACGCTGGGCCTCGCCCTGCGCCGCGAGGAGGGCGACTGGCCGCGCGCGCTCGCGCTGTACGAGCGCTCCCGTGTGGCGCGCACCGCGCGGGTGGTGCTGTCGGCGCGCGAGATGGGCCGCATCTACCACGCCAAGGGAGTGGAGCGGCTGGTACGCAACAGCATGTGGAAGGGCCGTCCGCAGGAACGCTTCTACGACGCGCTCGAATGGCTGTACGGATGGACGGCCGCCAACTGCCTCGACGACGAGGCCGTCGCGTGAAGCTCCTGCCGAACTCCCCGGACACCGGTGGCGCAGCCGCGGCCGCCGCCATCGACATCCCGGCGCTGATCGACAGCCACCCCGTCGGTACCTTCCAGAAATGGATATTGCTGCTGGTGGGCTGCGCGGTCGTCATGGACGGCTTCGACGTGCAGGCCATGGGCTTTGTCGCTCCCGCCATCGTGCAGGCCTGGGGCATAGAGAAGGCTGCGCTGGGCCCCGTGTTCGGCGCGGGCCTGCTCGGCATGCTGGTCGGCTCGCTGGTGCTGAGCGTCTGCGCCGACCGCATCGGGCGCCGCCCGGTGCTGCTCGGCGCCACGGTGTTCTTCGCCCTGTGCATGCTGGCCACCGTCTTCGTCCGCACGCTCGACCAGTTGCTGGCGATGCGCTTCATCACCGGCATCGGGCTGGGCGGCATCATGGCCAACGCCAGCGCGCTGGCCAGCGAGTACAGCCCGCAGCGCCGCCGCGTCACGCTGATGATGTGGGTGTCGTGCGGCTTCACGGGCGGCGCGGTGCTGGGCGGGCTGATCTCGGCGGTGCTCATCCCCTGGGGCGGCTGGCGGGCGGTGTTCGTCTTCGGCGGCGTGGTGCCGTTGCTGATCGCGGCGCTCATGTGGCGCTACATGCCCGAGTCGATGCAGTTCCTGGTGCTGCGGGGCCGCAAGCTCGACCGGGTGCAGCAGTGGCTGGGCCGCATCGCGCCCGGCGTGCGCGCCGGCCCCGGAACCCGCTACGTGGTGCACGAGGCGAAGCAGGACGGCGCACCGGTGGTCGAGCTGTTCCGCGCGGGCCGCGCACCGGCCACGCTGCTGCTGTGGGGCATCAACTTCATGAACCTGCTCAACCTGTTCTTCCTGGCGAACTGGCTGCCCACCATCGCGGTCGGAGCGGGCTACAGCGCGGGCACGGCGGTGCTGGTGGGCACGCTGCTGCAGGTGGGCGGCGTGGTCGGCACGGTGGCGATGGGGCCGCTGATCGACCGCGTGGGCTTCTACCGCGTGCTGGTGCCGGTCTTCGGCGTCGCGGCGATTGCCATTGCCGTCATCGGCCAGCCGGCGTTGCCGCTGATGCTGCTGCTCGCGGTGGTCTCGGTCAGCGGCTTCTGCGTGGTCGGTGCGCAGCCCGCGCTCATCGCGCTGGCCTCGGGCGTCTACCCGACGACGGTGCGCGCCACCGGCATGGGCTGGAGCCTGGGCATCGGCCGCGCGGGCTCCATCGTGGGGCCGGTGCTGGCGGGTTGGCTCATCGGGCTGCACTGGACGAACAGCGCGCTCTTCATCGCGGCGGCCGTGCCGGCGCTGCTGTCCTGCGCCATGGTGCTGTGCATGGGGCGACTGAAATTCACGGGCGCCGCCGCGCGCCCGGCAACATCTTCCGGAGAAAACGAATGACGACGACAACCACAACCAACGACGACACTGGGCGCGGCCTGGTCCTGGCCGCGCGAGTGCTGATGGCGGCGATCTTCCTGGTGGCGGGCGTGCGCAAGCTCCTGACCTACGGCGCAACGCTCGGCTACTTCGGCAAGCTCGGCATTCCGCTGGCCGACGTGGTGCTGCCGCTGACCATCGCGCTCGAAGTCGGCGGCGGGCTGCTGCTGATCGCCGGCTGGCGCGTGCAATGGGTGGCCGGCGCGCTGGCCCTGTTCACGCTGGCCACGGGCTTCATCGCGCACGCCTTCTGGGCGGCCGACGCGGCGCAGTTCAACGGGCAGCTCAACAACTTCCTGAAGAACGTGGCGATGGTGGGCGGTTTTCTCGTGCTGATCGCCCATGCCTCTGCGGCCGGGCGCAAGGCAGGCCCCGGAGGTTGAGCGGAAAACTCCTTTCCGTTCCTGTCGTTGAACCGGTCCCGGGCCGGCGAGACACTCGCGCCCATCGCAAACCAGCGATGGAGACAAAAGAAGCCCATGACCGACACAGGTTCAATCGCCACGCGCCGCATCGTCGACGTGCAGTGGCTCATCAACGCCCGCCCGCTGTCGCCCTACCAGTGGGGCATCGTGGCGATGTGCTTCCTGATCGTGCTGCTCGACGGCCTCGACACCGCCGCCATGGGCTTCATCGCGCCGGCGCTCGTACGCGACTGGGGCGTGCCCAGTGCCTCGCTGGGCCCGGTGATGAGCGCCGCGCTGGCCGGGATGATCTTCGGTGCGCTGGGCTCGGGGCCGCTGGCCGACCGCTTCGGGCGCAAGGCGGTGCTGTGCATGTCGGTGGCGGTGTTCGGAGGTTTTTCACTGTGGTCGGCCTTCGCGACCGGCATCGACCAGCTCGTGGTGCTGCGCTTCCTGACCGGGATCGGGCTGGGGGCGGGCATGCCGAACGCGACCACGCTGCTGTCGGAGTACACGCCCGAGAAGGTCAAGTCGCTGCTGGTGACGACGATGTTCTGCGGCTTCAACCTGGGCATGGCCGGCGGCGGTTTTCTCTCGGCCGCGATCATTCCGCACTGGGGATGGCACAGCCTGCTGCTGATCGGCGGCATCGTGCCGGTGCTGCTGTTGCCCGTGCTGCTGTTCTGGCTGCCGGAGTCGGCGCGCTTCATGGTGGTTCGGGGGCAGCCCGTCGAGCGCATCCGCAAGGTGCTGCAGCCGGTCGCTCGCGAATCGCTGGCGGGCGTCGAGCAGTTCACCATTCCGGGCCAGCAGGCCCGAGGCATGGGGCCGCGCGGCCCGGTGCTGGCACGCATGTTCGCCGGCGGCCTGGGCCCGGGCACGCTGCTGCTGTGGGGCACCAATTTCATGGGGCTCATCATCATCTACCTGCTCACGAGCTGGCTGCCGACGCTGATGCGCGAGAGCGGCGCATCGATGACGCAGTCGGCCGTGGTGGGAGCGCTGTTCCAGTTCGGCGGCGTGCTGAGCGCGGTGGGCGTGGGTTGGGCCATGGACCGCGGCAACCCGCACAAGGTGATCGGCATCTGCTACCTGCTGGCCGGGGTGCTCGCCGTGGCGGTGGGCCACAGCATGGGCAGCGGGCTGGCGCTCGTGCTGCTGGTGCTGTTCGCGGGCATGTGCATCAACGGCGCGCAGTCGGCCATGCCCTCGCTGGCGGCGCGCTACTACCCGACCCATGTGCGGGCGACGGGCGTATCGTGGATGCTCGGCATCGGGCGCTTCGGCGCGGTGCTGGGCGCCTGGCTCGGGGCGGCGCTGCTGGGCCTTGGCTGGAACTTCGAGCAGGTGCTGACGGTGCTGATCGTGCCCGCGGTGCTGGCGATGACCGGCGTTCTCATCAAGGGCCGTATCAGCCATACAGATGCTGCATGAACATTCGAGAGACAGGAAAGCCATGACCACACCATCGTTCGTCTACAACAGCGTGCCCCAGCGGGTGGTTTTCGGCGCCGGTTCGCTGCAGCACCTGGCACGCGAGATCGATGCGCTCGGCGCGCGCCGGGCGCTGGTGCTGTCCACGCCCGAGCAGCGCCTGCAGGCCGAGCGCGTGGCCGACATGCTGGGCGCGCACGCGGCCGGCGTGTTCGACCGTGCCGTGATGCACGTGCCGATCGAGACCGCGCGCGAGGCGAGGGAAGTGGCCACGCGCCTGGGCGCCGACTGCGCCGTGGCCATCGGCGGCGGCTCCACCACCGGGCTGGGCAAGGCCATCGCACTGGATTCGGGCCTGCCGATCCTCGCCATTCCGACCACCTACGCGGGCTCCGAGATGACGCCGATCTACGGCATCACCGAAGCCGGCATGAAGAAGACGGGCAAGGACTTCAAGGTGCTTCCGCGCACCGTGATCTACGACCCCGAGCTCTCGCTGGGCCTGCCCGTGGGCATGAGCGTGACCAGCGGCATCAACGCCATCGCGCACGCGGCCGAAGGGCTCTACGCGGTCGACTCGAACCCGATCATGGACCTGATGGCACAGGAGGGCATCGCCGCTCTCGGCCGTGCGCTGCCGGCCATCCGCGCCACACCCAAGGACCCGGATGCGCGCAGCGACGCGCTCTACGGCGCATGGCTGTGCGGCACGGTGCTGGGCAACGTCGGCATGGCGCTGCACCACAAGCTGTGCCACACCCTGGGCGGCAGCTTCAACCTGCCGCATGCCGAGACGCACACCATCGTGTTGCCGCACGCGCTCGCCTACAACGCCGAAGCGGCGCCGCGGGCCATGGAGCGCATCGTGAAGGCGCTGGAGGGAAGCGGCAGCGCCGCGCAGGCGGTGTACGACCTGGCGCGCGACAACGGTGCGCCGGTCGCCTTGCGCGACATCGGCATGAAGGAAGCCGACCTGGACCTGGCCTGCGAGCACGCGCTCAAGAACCAGTACCCCAACCCGCGCCCGCTGGAGCGCGCGGCGATCCGAGCATTGCTGCAGAACGCCTGGGAAGGCGTGCGGCCCTGAGCTCGGGCGTCAGGGGCGTGCCGTGCCCGGCAGGCCGGCCTGCTGCGTGAACGAGACGCTGGGCTTCTTGTAGGCGGCAGGCACTTCGTCGCGATAGAAGGCGCGGCGGTCCAGGCTTTGCAGCGGGTTGTTCGCGGCGGCCACGGCTTGCTCGCGAACGGCGTTGCGATCGAGCGTGGACTTGAAGGCCACGGCGCCTTCGGCGGCGGTGTCCGAATACGTGTTGCCTTCGCGCGTGGCAGCCACGGCTTCGGCGTTCACGTCGGCGCGGCTGGCCGACGAGGTGATGGCATGCACGCCGTCATAGGCTTCGGCATGCGCGGCGGCGGCGCCCAGCAGGGCGAAGGCCGCGGCGAAAGCGGAAGAGGCGATGCGTTGCTTGGTGTTCATTGCGGGAGTCCCTTTGGTTCACTGCGTGGGCGGCGGTCATTCGTCGTTGCCACGGCATGCAGTGTCGAACCGCGGCGCGATGGGCGCTGTGCGTTTGCGCACCGCTTCGCGCAATCGGGTATCAGGCAATAGGGCAAGCCGCCGTCGATATACACGCACAAGAAAAAACCGGCCCTGCTTTCGCAAGGGCCGGCTTCGGTGCGCTCGCTCGCCGAAGCGAGGCGGATGGCGGGTGCCGATTACAGCGGCAGCGCGTCGCCACGTGCGGCAGCGCGGGCTGCTGCACGCACAGCGGCGCGGTCGACCGTGCTGGCCACCATCGGGGCCACGCCCGACGAAGCGCCTTCTGCGTAGGGGTTGTCGGCATGCGCGGCGGCAACGGCTTCGGCGCGAACCGTGGCGCGGGTGGTCGACGAGGCGATCACCGCGGCGGGGCCGGCGTCTGCGCCGTCGGCGTAGGGGTTGTCGGCGCGAGCGGCTGCCACCGCTTCGGCCCGCACGTCGGCGCGGCTGGCGGCGGAGGTGATCGGATGCACGCCTTCATAGGTTTCGGCGTGTACCGCGCCCGCTGCGCCCAGCATGGCGAATGCGATGGCGGAGAGAGCGGCGATGCGTTGCTTGGTGTTCATGATGCGAGTCCCTTTGCTGACTGGTGTGGGCGGCGGACATTCGTCGTTGCCACGGGATGCAGTGTGAAACCGCATCGTGGTTCGCGATGTGCGTTTGCGCACCGCTTTCGGCAATTACAGCGGGACGGTGTCGCGCGATGCGTAGAGCACCGCGAGAGGTTCGGAGCGGCCGCGCACGACGAGCATCTCGGCCGTGCCCATGGCCTGTGCCACGCCGGCCTGCTCGGCTGCGAACAGCGACACGACGAGGCGCGACGACGCGGTCTTCGAATGGTCCTGCAGCCGGCTCGCGGTGTTGACCACTTCGCCGATGGCGGTGAAGGTGGTGGTTTCCAGATAGCCCACTTCGCCCACCGCCGCGCGGCCCGCGTGCAGGCCCATGCCGAACTCCAGCCGCTGGCCGAACTGCGCCTCGAAGCCTTCGCTCCATGCGTCCATGCGCTGGCCGATCAGCTCGGTCGCGCGCAGCGCCTGCCTGCAGGCGGTGGGCAGGTCGCACTCGAGGCCGAAGATCGCCATCACGCTGTCGCCGATGAACTGGTTGGGCACGCCGCCGCTCTCGCGCACGGCCGCGCCCACGGTGGCGAAATAGCGGTCGAGCACGTAGGCCAGGTCGAAGGGCCATTGCCGCTCCGACAGGCCCGACCAGCGCCGCAGGTCGACGAACAGGATCGCCACGTCGCGCTCGTGCCCGAATCGGCCGACCGGCGCGGGCCGGCCCTCGTTGGGCAGCGGCGCGAACAGCGGCGTGACTTCGATATCGCCGCGCGGGCGCAGCTGGCAGGCCAGCCGCACGTCGGCCGGCGCGCGCACCCGTTCGAGCGTGCGCCGCTCGTCGCGGCCGGCCTCGCCGATGTGTTCGGCGGGGCCGGCCACGCGCACGCGGCAGGTGGAGCAGCGCGCCCGGCCGCCGCAGATCGACACATGGTCGATGCCGTGCGAGCGGCTCGCCTCCAGCACGCTCCAGCCGCGCGGCACCTGCACGGTGCGCTCGGGGTAGCTCAGCGCGACCATCGGCTGCCGCGACCAGCGCGCGAAGCTGTTGCGGCCCCAGCGCGCCGCCAGCAGCGCGGCCAGCGACAGGCCGTAGAGCCACTTGATGGCGTCTTCCGCCGTGCCGAGCGCCTGGGCCTGCTCGGGCGTCGGCAGCACGACGGGCGGCACGCCGCTCCACTGGAACTCCCGCCCCATCGAGACGAAGCCCATCGCCGCCGCCAGCGGCAGCACCACCGCGACGGCAAGCAGCAGGTGGGAGAAGCGCCGCCACGCCGGCTGCGCCCGCAGCGCGAAGTGCAGGCCCAGGCAGCCATGGGTCCAGGCCGCCAGCATCATCAGCAGCTGCGCTGCCGCGCCCTGCCATTCCCACAGTCCCCAGACCACGCGCACGTAGGAGCCCTCGATGCCGTAGGCCAGGTAGGCGCCGCGCATGGCGGCGAGGTGCTTGATCAGCAGCAGCGGCAGCACGAAGCCCAGCGCCACGCGCAGGCCCTCCAGCGGCGGCATGCGCAGGGTGCGCCGCTCCCACAGGGCCACCACGGCCAGGGCCAGGTGCGTGGCGGCGGCGCCGTACAGCAGCACCGTGCCGGCGAGGCTGTGCCAGAACGCCTGCACGCCGCGCAGCACTGTTTCGGCCGCGGCAAAGGAATAGATGCCGAGGGAGTGGTTGAGCAGGTGCGCCGTGACGTAGGCCATCAGCACCAGGCCGCTCGCCCAGCGGAGATTGCGCCGTGTCGGCGGTCTCAGCGAAAAGGGGGCGGAAGTAGCGGCGGAGGCGGCTTGAGGGGAACGTCTGGCCATGAACGGGTTCGAAGCGGCACCCGAGCATAATCCGCGCGCCTATTCCCGTTGACCACCGACCTCCGGCATGGCCAAACCCGAACCTACCCTCCGCTCCAGCCTCGCACTGCGCCAGATCGCGCTGCTCGAAGGCCTTTCAGACCAGCGCCTCGACCTGCTGGCCCAGCAATGCCTCTGGCACAGCGTGGAAGCCGACAAGCCCCTGCTGCTGCGCGCCGAGCAGCAGGGCGAGGTGTTCCTGCTGGTCTCGGGCCGGGTGCGGGTGACGACCTATTCGGCCAACGGCCGGCAGGTGACCTTCCGCGATTCCGAGGCCGGCGAGCACTTCGGCGACATCGCCGCCATCGACGGCGGCCCGCGCTCGGCCGATGTCGTCACCCTCGAGCCCAGCGTGGTGGCCAGCCTCGACCGCACCGCCTTCATGGCCCTGCTGCGCGACGAGCCGCTGGTGGCCGGCCGGGTGATGCTGCGGCTGGCGACGCTGGTGCGGCAGCTCTCCGAGCGGGTGATCGACCTGAGCACCCTGGGCGTGCAGAACCGGCTGCATGCCGAGCTGCTGCGCCTGGCTCGCGCCGCCGGCGTCGAGGGCAACCAGGCCCGGCTGGACCCGGCGCCCAAGCATGCGGCGCTGGCCAGCCAGATCAGCACCAACCGCGAGCAGGTGACCCGCGAGCTCAACGTGCTGGCGCGCAGCGGCGTGCTGCGCAAGGACGACAAGGCTCTTCTGGTCGCCGACGTGGCCCGCCTGGAGGCTATGGTCTCGCAGGTGCGCGGCGACGCCGGCTGAGTCCCGGGTCGATCAGTTCCAGCGGCCCTTGGTGCCGCCGATGGAGAAGCGGCCGGCGCCCAGCAGCACCACGGTCAGCGCGCCGAACAGGTACAGGCCCTGCAGTTCCAGCGCCCAGCCGCCCTGTTTCGTCATTGCGAACAGGTCGGCCATGTGCACCAGGCCGAAGGCCACCAGCATGTTGATGACGACCACGCCCGCGGCGGCGCGGGTGTAGATGCCGGCGATCATCAGCAGCGGGGCGACGATCTCGCCCACGTACACCAGGTAGGCGATGCCGCCCGGCAGCCCGGCCTTGGCCAGCATGCCGGCGATGAAGCCCACGCCGGCCGACAGCTTGAAGATGCCGTGCAGCAGCACCAGGAAGCCGATCGTCACTCGGATCAGCAGCTTGCCGGAATCGTCCAGCGTGGCGGGGGAGAGGGCGGACAGCGGCGACGCGATCGGCGCACGCGGGGTGTTGGCGGCGGTGGCCTGGGTGTTCATGGCAGATCCTTGCTGGAAAACGGTGGGTCCGCCGCGGAATGCGACGGTTGCGGTTCCAGTGTGCGGGGCTGCGGAAATGCGGAATGTGCGTTTACGCACATGTTTTGGCGAAAAGGCCCCATGGCCGGGTCAGTGGGGGCCGAAGTGGGCCGTCCACTTGCGCTCGTAGTCCATCTTGCGGAAATGCGCCGCCATGAAGTCGATGAAGCTGCGCACCTTGGCCGACAGGTGCTTTCGGCTCGGGTAGGCCAGGTTGATGGTCAGGTGCGGCAGGTCCCAGTCGTCCAGCGTGGGCACCAGCCGGCCGGCCACGATGTCGTCGTAGACGATGTAGGTCGGCTGCACCAGGATGCCCATGCCGTCGAGCGCGGCGGCGCGCAGCACCTGCCCGTCGTTCGACTCGAGCAGGCCTGTGACCGACACCGTGTGCGTTTCCTTCCCCCGCCTGAAGCGCAGCTCGTTCGGGTTGTTGGCGTGGGTGTAGATCAGCAGCTTGTGCTGCTTCAGCTCGTCCAGCGTCTTCGGGAAGCCGTGCTGCGCGAAGTAGCGCGGCGAGGCCGCCAGGATGCGCCGCGTTTCGCCGAGGCGGCGGATCGTCACGTTCGAGTCGGGCTCGTACTCGCGCGTGCGGATCGCCACGTCGATGTTGTTGTCGATCAGGTCGAAGTAGCGGTTGGCCGTCTCCACGTGCACCGTCACGCCCGGGTAGCGCTGGGTGTACTCGCGCAGCAGCGGCGCGATGTGGTGGATCGAGAACGACAGCGAGGCCGTGATGCGCAGCGTGCCCGTGGGATTGAACGCGGTGGCGTTCACCGCCGATTCGGCGTCCGACAGGTCGGCCAGGATGGTGCGGGCCCGGCCGCAGAACTCGCGGCCGGTGTCGGTGAGGTACAGGCGGCGCGTGTTGCGCTCGACCAGCCGCGCGCCCAGCCGTTCTTCCAGCGCGCTCAGGTGGCGGCTCGCGGCGGCGTTGGAAAGGCCCAGCGCCTCGGCGGCGCGGCTCAGGCTGCCGGCATCGGCGATCTGCACGAGCAGGGCGATTTCGGTCCAGCGGTCCATGGGGCGGCGTCTCCGGGATTGTTTTTCAGGTCCGGATGATTTTGGCGCAGGCCGCGCCCGACCGTTCCGCTGGGCGGAAAAATGATTTGCGCCCCGATGCTTTCGTGCCAACCGCGCGCGGCCTACAGTGCGCCCTATTCCCGGAGACCCCGGAGACAACACCACGGAGACAGCCACGATGCGCAACCTCAACCAGGACAACATCACGCAGGCCGTGCTCGCGCGCTTCGCCGACACGCCCGATCCGCGCCTGCGCGAGATCCTGACCAGCCTGGTGCAGCACCTGCACGCCTTCGCGCGCGAGGTGAAGCTCACCGAGGACGAGTGGTTCCAGGGCATCCAGTACCTCACGGCCACCGGACAGAAGTGCGACGACAAGCGGCAGGAGTTCATCCTGCTGTCGGACGTGCTGGGCCTTTCGATGCTCACCATCGCGATGAACAACGACAAGCCGGCCGGCTGCACCGAGGCCACCGTGTTCGGCCCCTTCTACTTCGACGGCGCGCCAGAGTACGAGCACGGCGACGACGTGGCCAACGGCGCCGAGGGCGAGCCCTGCGACGTGTACGCCACGGTGCGCGGGCTCGACGGAGAGCCGCTGGCCAATGCCGTGGTCGACGTGTGGCAGGCCGACGCGGGCGGGCACTACGACGTGCAGCACGCCGGGCTCGACCATGCGGAGAACCGGGGCACGCTGCGCACCGGGCCCGACGGCTCGCTGCACTTCCGCAGCGTGGTGGCGGTGGCGTATCCGATCCCGGTCGACGGGCCCGTGGGCGACCTGCTGCGCGCGACGAAGCGCCATCCGTGGCGGCCCGCGCACCTGCATTTCAAGATCGAGGCGCCGGGCTACGAGCGGCTCATCACGCACGTGTTCCGTGAAGGCGACGAGTACCTGGACTCGGACGCCGTGTTCGCGGTGCGCCAGTCGCTGGTCGCGCCGTGGAAGAAGCAGGACAACGGCCGCTGGCGCCTCGATTTCGATTTCGTGCTGAACCCGCTGACGCAGCCCGCCTGATCCAGCAAGACCAACCAAGGAAACAACGCAAATGAACGAAACCCTGCAGCAGGAACTGCTGATCCGCCGGATGATCGAGCGCTGGGCCGTGTGGCGCGATGCCGGCGACTGGGAGCGCTTCGCCACCGTGTGGCATCCCGAGGGGGTGATGATGGCCACCTGGTTCCAGGGGCCGTACACCGAGTTCATCCGTGTCACGAAGGAAGGCTGGGCCAAGGGCGTGAGCATCCTGCACTTCCTCGGCGGCTCGGCCATCGAGGTGGCCGGCGAGCGCGCCATCGCGCAGACCAAGATGACCATTTCGCAGCGCGGCATGGTCGAGGGCGTACTGTGCGACGCGGTGTGCACCGGCCGCTTCTACGACTTCGTGGAAAAGCACGAAGGCGAATGGAAGCTGCTGCACCGCCAGCCGATCTACGAAAAGGACCGCATCGACCCGGTGGACCCGGCCGCCACGGTGAAGCTGGACGCGGACGTGCTGGCCGGCCTGCCCGAAGGCTATCGCCACCTGACCTACATCCAGCAGCGCATCGGCTACACGGTGAAGCTCGACATGCCGATGCTCAAGGGGCCGGCGGTGGAGGAGCTGTACCGGCGCGGTGCCCGCTGGCTCGCCGGCGGCGCGCTCGAGCGCTGACGAGGCGGCCAAGGGAAGCGCGCCAGCAGGGAACGCCCCATCCTGCTACGCTCGCCGAGCCTGCCTCCACGGCAGGCTTTTTTCTGCGCTCTTCCCTCCCATGGCTTTTCCCCTGATCACCGACCCGCATTTCTACGCGGTCGCCATTCCCGCCGTGCTGCTGCTCGGCATCAGCAAGAGCGGCTTCGGCGCGGGCTTCGGCTCGCTCGCCGTGCCGATGATGGCGCTGGCCGTCACCGTGCCGCAGGCGGCCGCCATCCTCATGCCGCTGCTGTTGCTGATGGACGTGCTTGGCCTCGCGGCGTTCCGGCGCGACTTCGATCGCTCGCTGCTGAAGTTCCTGATTCCGTTCGGGCTGCTGGGCACGGTGATCGGCACGCTGCTGTTCCGCATGCTTTCGGCGCACACGGTGGCGGGCATCGTCGGCGTGTTCACGCTGCTCTTCCTCGCGCAGCGGCTGGTGTTTCCGCCCAAGCCAAATGATCCGCTGCCCTCGCGCGGCATCGGCGCGGTGCTGACGACGGTGTCGGGCTTCACCAGCTTCATCGCGCACGCGGGCGGGCCGCCCATCAATGCCTACGTCATTCCGCTGCGGCTGTCGCCGGTGATCTTCACGGCGACGATGGCCTACTTCTTCTTCGTGGTGAATCTCAGCAAGTGGATTCCCTACGCGTGGCTCGGCCTGCTCGACTTCCGCACCCTGGCCACCTCGCTGGTGCTGATGCCGCTTGCGCCACTGGGCGTGTGGATCGGCATCCGCATCGCGAGGCGCATCGATGCGACGTGGTTCTATCGCTTCGTTTATCTGGGCATGTTCCTGACCGGGCTCAAGCTCGTCTATGACGGCTTCCTGGCCTGAGGCCGGCGAAGCGAGGCCTTTTCGCGGAACACCGCGGAACCGGCTTTGCCGGGCCGCAGGTGTTGCCCCCGGTAGGGGGGCGAAGCGACACGAAGTGCGCGAAGCCTGGGGGCGAGCTTAAAACTCGACGATGCTCTTGAAGCCGCCGAAGATCATCCGCTTCGCATCGAAGGGCATGGTCTTCGGGTCCATCGCGGTGATGCGCGGGTCGGCCATCACCTTCGCGTTGACCGTGTCGCGGTGCTTGCGCGACTTGTAGACGATCCACGAGAAGGCCACGGTCTCGTCGGACTTCAGCTTCACGCTCTGGGGAAAGGACGTGAGCTTGCCGGGCTTCACGTCGTCGGCGATGCACTCCACGTATTCGATCGCGCCGTATTCCATCCAGACCTTGCCGGCCTTGCGCGCCAGCTTGCGGTAGGCCTCGACGTTGGCGGTGGGAATGGCGACGATGAAGCCGTCTACATAACGAGCCATGGTTGTTCTCCTGAATAGTCTGTGGAACCGTTGAAGAAAGAAGACCGGTGGTTGCATGGCGTGGTGTCGCTCATTGCGATGCCGCCGTTCCGTGGGGTGCCGCTGCTTCCTCGTTGTTCTGCATCTGCCCCGGCATGGCGGAGCGAAGCAGCAAGGCACCGAGCAGACCCGCCGCCGCCGCGAACACGGCGCCGACGAGAAACGCGAGGTTGTAGCCGCCGGTGAGCGCCAGCGGCATCTGCGCGCCGGCCGCTTCCATCGACGCACTGCGCGCGGCCGCCGCGCTGGCCAGCACGGCCAGGCCCAGCGCTCCGCCCATCATGAAAGAGGTGTTGACCACGCCCGAGGCCAGGCCCGAATCGGACGGGCTCACCTCGCTCATCGCGGCGAGCAGCACCGGGTTGAACGCCATGCCCGCGCCCAAGCCGAGCAGCATCATTCCAGGCAGCACGTCGACCACGAAGCTGCCGTTGACCGGCGCGCGCGCGAACAGCGCAAGCCCGATGGCCGCGAGCCAGAGCCCGGCCGCCAGCGGCTTGCGGATGCCGAAGCGCATCACGATCTTCGCGGACAGGCCCAGCGAGAACACCGCCATGATGATGTTGGCGGGCAGGAAGGCCAGCCCGATCTGCATCGGCGTGTAGTTCAGCACCAGCTGCATGTAGAGCGCCGAGATGAAGAACCACGCGAACATGGCCGCGGCCCACAGCACGCCGACCACGTTGGCCACCGACACGCTGCGCAGCTTGAAGAGGCCCAGCGGCATCAGCGGATGCTGCACGCGCGACTCGATGGCGATGAAGATCGCGAGCAGCACCACGGCAGCGCCGAGCAGGCCGAGCGTCTGCGTGGAGCCCCAGCCGGCCTCGTTGCCGTTGACCACGCCGTACACCGCGAGCATCAGCGACAGCGTGACGGTGATGGCGCCGGCCACGTCGAGCTTCTCTCCGTGCGCATGGCCGCGCGCGCTGGGCAGCAGCGCCACGCACAGCGCATACACCGCGATGCCGATCGGCAGGTTCACCAGGAAGATCCAGTGCCAGCTCAGCGTGCTCGTGAGCAGGCCGCCCAGCAATACGCCGATGCTGCCGCCGCCGGCGCACACGAAGCCGTACACGCCCATCGCCTTGGCGCGGTCGGCCGGTTCGGTGAAGAGGTTCATGATGAGCGAGAGCGACACGGCGGAAACCACCGCGCCGCCCAGGCCCTGCACCGCGCGCGCGGCCACCAGCAGGCCCTGCGAGGTCGAGACCCCGCAGGCCAGCGATGCCAGCGTGAACAGCACCAGGCCCGCGAGGAACACGCGGCGGTGACCGTACAGGTCGCCGAGCCGGCCTCCGAGCAGCAGGAAGCCGCCGAAGGTCAGCATGTAGGCGTTCACCACCCAGACCAGCGAGGTCTCGGTGAAGCCAAGGTCGGTACGGATCGAGGGCAGCGCCACGTTCACGATGGTGGTGTCGAGCACGATCATCAGGACGCCGAGGCACAGCACCATCAATGCGAGCCAGCGCTTGCGGCTGTCGAGTTGGTTGGTCATGGGAAGCGAAATTCCTTTGGAACGGAAAGGGACGGCTCAGACCAGCGGCTTGCCGCCGTTGATGAGCCACGGAGTGCCGAAGCGGTCGGTCACCATGCCGAAGCCTTCGACCCAGAAGGTCTTCTCGAAGGGCATTCCGACATGGCCGCCTTCGGCGAAGGCGTCGAAGATGCGCCGGGCCTCGGCCACGGTCTCGAGGGTCAGCGCGACGCCGAAGCCCTTCATGCCTTCGTACGGCTGGCCGGGCATGGAGTCGGAGGCCATCAGCATGCCGCCACCGTAGGCGAGCGAGGCATGCATGATGCGCTTCTTCGCCTCGGGCGGGAACTGCTCGGTGTCGGGCGCTTCGCCGACAGTCATCATCATCTGCATGGTGCCGCCGAGGGTCTTCTCGTAGAAGCGCATGGCCTCTGCCGCGTTGCCGTCGAAGGTGAGGTAGGCGTGGATTTGAGACATGTGTATTCCTTGGATGACTGGTTGTGTTCGCTGACTACTTTTCGGTAGCCGCCTTGAGATTGGCCAGGCCTGTTTCGAAGTCCTTGCCGATCATCTGGTCCATGTTGAAGAAGATGCCCATGAGCTTTGCCACGTAGGGGCTCGGGCCGTACATGGCCCAGGTGACCTGCGTTGCGCCGCCCTGGGGCTGCAGCGTGAATTCGGCCGTGTTGTGGCCCTCGAAGGGCTTGATGAAGTCGAGCTTGATCGCGACCTTCGACGAAGGCGCCGACTCCACGATCTCCATGCGGCCCGCTCCCGCCTTGTCGTTGCCTTCCCAGGCATAGGTCGCGCCCTTGCCGCTCGCGCTGCCGCCGAAGCTGCGCTTCATGGCGGGATCGAGCTTCTCGTAGGGCGACCAGGTGCCCCAGCGGTGGAAGTCGTCGATCAGCGGAAAGATCTTCTCGGCCGGGGCCTCGATGCGAGCGGTGCGTTCGACGCGGAAGGTGTCGGGCCGGGTGGCGGCGTAGATCAGCAGCGCGGCGATCGCGAGCACGACGACGAGGGCGATTTTCTTGAGCATGGCGGGAGCTTTCTCTGGAGATCGGGGTGCGGGGGGAAAGGCCGACGGTCAGGTCGGCTGCGCGACGACCAGCAGCCAGCCCACGCCGAAGCGGTCGGTCAGCATGCCGAAGTTGGAGGTGAAGAAGGTCGGGATCAGCGGCTGCATGACCTGGCCGCCTTCGGCCAGCGCGTTGAACCACTTGACGACCTCGGTGTCGGTGTTGGCGGTGAGCGCGAGCATGACGCCCTTGAACTCGGCCTTGCCCGAGCAGCCGCCGTCGGAGGCCATCAACTCGGTTTCGCCGATGCGGAACACGGCGTGCATCACCTTGTCCGGCTGCGGCATGCCGCCTGCGCAACCGGCCTCGGCGTTTTCCGACGGGGCGCCCGCGGGCGCTTCCTCGTAGCGCATGAGCTGGGTGACTTCGGCGCCGAGCGCCTTCTTGTAGAAGCCGAGCGCTTCGTCGCAGCGGCCTTCGAACGAGAGGTAAGACTGGACTTTCATGACGATTCCTTTGGACTGAAGAGGTGACTCGGAGGCCCCCGGTGCAACGGGCCGCAAACAATCGGATTACTTTGTGTACACCGTCCACAAAGAATAACAGAGATAATGGACAGTGTCCACATGGAGATGCAATGAAGCTCAACAACGTCCCCGACAGCCTGCCGCCCGCCCGCAGCACTTATCGCCACGGCGATTTGCGCCGCGCGCTGCTGGAAGCAGGCATAGAACTGGCCCGCGACGGCGGCCCCGGCGCGGTGGTGTTGCGAGAGGCGACCCGGCGCGCCGGCGTGGTGCCCAACGCGGCGTACCGGCATTTCGGCAGCCGCCACGAGCTGTTGCTGGCGGTGCGCGAGGCGGCGCTGGCCGCCGCGGCGGTCGCGATGGAAAAGGAACTGGCGGCGCAGCCCTGCGACCAGCCGCCCGCCGACTTCGCCCGCGGGCAGGTGCGCGCCATCGGCACGGCCTATCTGCGCTTCGCCCAGGCGGAGCCCGGCCTGTTCCGCACGGCCTTCGTGATCTCCGACGAGGGCAGCGGCGAACTGGGCCCCGGCAAGGCGGGCGCGAGCGGGCTGGACTCGTTCCAGCTCCTGGGCAAGGCCATCGACCGGCTGGTGGACGCCGGCGTGCTCGACCCGGCGCGGCGCCCGAACGCCGAGTACTGCGCGTGGAGCGCGGTGCACGGCCTGGCGCTGCTCATCATCGACGGGCCGCTGCGCGAGATGCCGGCCGAGGCAACCTACAAGCTCGGCCAGCAGCTCATCGACATGGTCGAGCGGGGCCTCTGAGGCCCGCGGCCTGCGCTACAGATAGATCTTCTGCAGCAGCCGTATCAGCGTCTCGCGCTCCCGCGCGGTGAGCTTGGCGCTGGCGTCGGCTTCCAGTTGCACCACCGTCTGCTCGGCTTCGCGGATGAGCGACTCGCCCGCCGGCGTGAGGTGCAGCCCCACGGCGCGGCCGTCATGCGGATGCGGGCGACGTTCGATCAACCCCCGGCTGTCCAGCGTGGCCACCAGGCTCACGAGATTCGGCGGAAGTATTTCCAGCGCATTGCACAGCTGTCGCGAGGTGGCGCCGGGGTTGTGCGCCAGCAGCGACAGCACCGAGAAATCGATCTGCTTGAGCCCGTAGGGCGCCATGCGCTCCGCGAAGAAGGCGCTGACGATCAGCCACGCCCGGCGGGCGTTGTAGCCGACCAGGGCTTCGAGCATGCGCGCGTCGAGCCGGTCGGGCCTGCCTTGTGGCACGGCGGCCTGCTCGGCTTTCGCGGGGGCGGATTTCGGGGTGGAGGCCATGGCCCGAGCGTAACCGCGGGCGCACTGCAACGAGAGGTTTCAGTGGCTAGTTGGAGACAGCGCCGCCAGGCGCGGCCGCATGCGTCAGGGCGACCGTCTCGCAGGCCTTCTTGACGATGCCCATCCGCATCTCGAATTCGGGCAGCACCCAGCGCCTGAAGGCGGCCGCCACGCGCGCCTTCTCCGCGTCGCCAGGCGAGGCAGCCTCGATGCGGGCCCAGGCCCACGCCATCATCGCGAGCATGGTCGCGCGCAGATAGTCGTCGGCCACCTCGTACGGCAGCACCGGATTGGCATGCGCTGCCATTGCGACGGTGGTGCCCAGGTAGCGCAGCTGCGCCAGCCGGCGCTGCACGTCGGCGTCGGCCTCGCGCGAGGCGTCCAGCGTGTCGCGCAGCTCCAGCAGCACCGCCGACATGCCGGCTCCACCGTCGGGCAGCACCTTGCGTACCAGCAGGTCGATGGCCTGGATCTCGTTGGTGCCCTCGTAGATCATCGTCACGCGCGAATCGCGAACTATCTGCTCGATGCCCCATTCGCGCACGTAGCCGTGGCCGCCGAACACCTGCAGGCATTCGCTCGCGCCGTGGAAGGCCTGGTGCGTGCACGCGGCCTTGAGCACCGGCGTGACGAACGAACACCAGCGCTGCGCGCGCTCGCGCGCCTTCGGGTCGGCGTCGTGCGCGGCCACGTCGAGCATCAGCGCGCTGCGGTAGGCGATGGTGCGCGCGCCGTCGATCCAGGCGCGCTGCGTATCGAGGATGCGGCGCACGGCCGGGTGCTCGGCGATCAGGTCGGCGCTCTCGCCGCCGCGGCTGGCGGGCACGGGGCCGGGCGCGCGCATCTGGCGGCGCTCGGCGGCATAGGCATCGGCCTTCTGCCAGGCGGCGTCGAGCAGGCCGATGCCCTGCAGCGCCACGTGCAGGCGCGCCGAATTCATCATCACGAACATCGCAGCCAGCCCGCGGCCGGGCTCGCCGACCAGCCAGCCGGTGGCCTCGTCGAAGCGCATCGTGCAGGTGGGGCTGCCGTGAAGGCCCATTTTTTCCTCGATGCGCTCGCAGTGCACCGCGTTGCGCGCGCCGTCGGGCAGCAGCTTGGGCACCAGCGCCAGCGACAGGCCCTTGGGCCCGGCCGGCGCATCGGGCAGCCGGCACAGCACGAGGTGGACGATGTTGGGCGTCAGGTCGTGCTCGCCGCCCGAGATGAAGATCTTGCCGCCGCTTACCCGCAGGCTGCCGTCGGCCTGCGGCACGGCGCGTGTGCGCACCTGGCCCAGGTCGCTGCCTGCGTGCGCTTCGGTGAGGCACATGGTCGCGAGCCATTCGCCGGTCGCGATCTTCGACAGATAGCGCTGCTTCAGCTCCTCGCTGCCGTGATGCTTGAGGCAGGCGTACGCGCCGTGCAGCAGGCCGGGCGCCATCGTCAGGCCATGGTTGGCGGCGGCCAGCCATTCGTAGAGAACGGCTTCGAGCACGGCGGGCAGGCCCTGGCCGCCGTCTTCCGGCGCGGCGGAGAGAGCAGGCCAGCCGCCATCGACGAGGGCCTGGTAGGCCTCGCGAAAGCCCGGCGGCGAGGCGACCTGGCCATCGGCGAAGCGGCAGCCGGTCTCGTCGCCGCCGCGGCTGATGGGCGCCACCACCTCGCCGACGAAGCGCCCGGCTTCCTCGAGCACCTGCGCATGCAGCGCCTCGTCGACCTCCGCGAAGGGGGCGAGCGCGGCCAGGCGCGCGGGCGCGTCGAGCACTTTGTTCAGGATGAACCGGACGTCTTCGGGGCGGGGCTTGTAATCCATCGGGGCAGGGAAGCAGGAGAACGAATCGGCGAATCAGGATTCGGCCGTGAAGCCGATCTTCTTGACCAGCGGACCCCAGCGTTCGTACTCGGACTGCAGCGACTTGCGCATGTCCTCCGGCGAGGAGCCATGGGCGAGAAGGCCCACCGACAGCAGGCCGTCGGCCACGCTCTTGTCCTTCAGCGCGGTCTGGATCGCCGTGCTCGCGGCCGTGATGACGGCCGTGGGCGTCTTCGCCGGCGCGAAGAAGCCGAACCATTCGTCGGCCACGATCTCGGGGAAGCCCTGCTCGGTGAAGGTCGGCACGTCGGGCAGGTAGGCCGCGCGCTGCGAGCCCGACATGGCGAGCACGCGCAGCTTGCCGGCCTTGGCGAAGGGAATGGCGTCGCCGGCGGGCGTCATGCTCGATGCGATCTGGCCGCCCACCACGTCGTTGATGGCCGGCAGCGAGCCGCGATAGGGCACGTGGCGCAGGTCGGCGCCGCTGTTCAGGCCCAGCAGCGCGCCCAGGAAGTGCGGCGTGGAGCCCGCGCCCGGCGAGCCGTAGCTGGCCTGCCCGGGGTTGGCCTTGGCCCATGCGACGAAGTCCTTCAGCGTCTTCACGCTCGCGGGCACGGCGGGCCCGACGGTCAGTGCGTGCGTCATCACCGCGCCGATGGAGATCGGCGCGAAGTCGGCCATGCCGTAGCCCAGCTTGGTGTAGATGTGCGGATAGATCGACAGCGCCGAAGCCTGCGCGAGGCACAGCACCGAACCGTCGGCCACCGAGCTCTTGAGCGTGTCGAGCGCGATGCGCCCGCCGGCGCCCGGCTTGTTCTCGACCACCGGATTGACCTTCGTGAAGGGCGTGTCGCCCAGCTTCTCGGCCACGCGGCGCGCCACGCTGTCTCCGGCGCTGCCGGCCGGGAAGCCGTAGTAGATCTTCACTACCTGCTGCACCGCCTGGGCGAGCGCGGCGAAGGGATGCAGGGCGGCGATGGCGGCGGTGCCGCCGAGCGCCGTCACGAACTGGCGTCTGTTGGTCATGGTCTTGTCTCCTGGTTTGCGGTGGCTGACTGAAAGCGGAATCAGCGCGGCGCCATGCGCAGGGCGCCGTCGATGCGGATCACCTCGCCGTTGAGGTGGCCGTTGGTGACGATGTGGCAGGCCAGCTCGGCGAACTCCGAGGGCTTGCCCAGGCGCGGCGGGAACGGAATCGACGCGGCCAGCGACTGCTGCACCGGCTCGGGCAGCTCCAGCAACAGCGGCGTGGCGAAGATGCCCGGCGCCACGGTGCACACGCGGATGGCGTGCTGCGCGAGGTCGCGTGCCATCGGCAGCGTCATGCCGACAAGCCCGCCCTTGGAGGCGCTGTAGGCCTGCTGGCCCACCTGGCCGTCGAAGGCGGCGACCGAGGCGGTGAAGAGCATCACGCCCTTCTCGCCGTTGTCGAGCGCGTCGAGCTTCGCGCAGCGCGCGGCGAACAGGCGCGCCATGTTGTAGCCGCCGATCAGGTTGATGTTGACCACGCGCACGAAGTCTTCGAGCGGCGCGGGGCTGCCGTCCTTGCCGACGATGCGCTTGGCGCTGCCGATGCCGGCCACGTTCATCAGGATGCGCGCGGGGCCGTGCACGGCCTCGGCCTTGTCGAGCGCGGCGACCACGCTGTCGGTGTCGGTGATGTCGCAGGCGCATGCAATGCCGCCGATGTCGGCCGCTACCTTCGCGGCGAGTTCGGCGTTGCGGTCGAGCACCGCGACCTTCGCGCCCAGCCGCGCGAGTTCGCGCGCGGTGGCTTCGCCGAGGCCCGATGCGCCGCCGGTGACCAGTGCGGCTTGTCCTTCGATCTTCATGGTGTGTCGTCTCCTGGAATGTCTAGCGGGGCTTGAGGGTGAAGGGCAGGCTGGCGTCGTGCATCGCATCGGCCAGTGCGGCGCGGTGCTTGAGCACGGCGCGCTGGTTGATGGAGCCCTTGTCGGTGACCTCGCCCTTGTCGATGGACGGAGGCTCGGCCATCAGGTGCAGCCGCGCGATGCGGTTGGCGCTGCCGGTGGCGCCGGCGGCCAGCGTGTTGACGACCTGCTGGAAGTGCGCCTGCACGGGGGCGCTCTCGAGCACCTCGCGCATGGATGCGTCGGCGCTCAGGCCGGCGAGCTGCCGCACCTTCTGCGTCGGGAAGATCAGCGCGCCGACTTCCTTCAGGTTGATGCCGGTCAGCACCGCGTCCTGCACGTAGGGCGCGCCGGCCGCGATGATCTTCGCGCGCATCGGGCCCACGCTCACGAAGGTGCCGGTGGCGAGCTTGAAGTCTTCGGCGATGCGGCCGTCGAAGCGCAGGCCGCGATGGATGTTGTCTTCGGCTATCCACTTCACCGCGTCGCCGGTGGAGAAGAAGCCTTCCTCGTCGAAGGACTCGGCAGTGGCCTCGGGCGCGCGCCAGTAGCCGGGCGTGATGTTGGGGCCGCGGTAGCGCACCTCGGTCTTGCCGTCGACCTCGATCAGCTTGAGCTCGATGCCCGGCGCGGGCAGGCCCACGTCGCCCGACTTCACGTCGGGGCCGGTCACGTAGAGCGCGAAGGGGCCTGATTCGGTCATGCCCAGGCCCGTGCCCATCACGATGCGTTCGCCGACTTCCGACTCCTGCGTGCGGTGCAGGCTGTCCCACACCGGCTGCGACAGCGCCGCGCCCGAGTAGAAGAACATCTTCACGCGCGACAGCAGGTTGCGGCGCAGCACCGCGTCGGTTTCCATCGCCTGCGCGATGGCCTCGAAGCCGGTGGGCACGTTGAAGTAGATGGTGGGCGCGATCTCGCGCAGGTTGCGCAGCGTCTCGGCCATGCCGGCGGGCGTGGGCTTGCCGTCGTCGATGTAGAGCGTGCCGCCGTTGTCCAGCACGATGCCCACGTTGTGGTTGCCGCCGAAGGTGTGGTTCCAGGGCAGCCAGTCGACCAGCACCGGCGGCTCGTCGCCCAGTGCGGGAATCGACTGGCGCAGCTGCTGCTGGTTGGCGCACCACATGCGGTGCGTGTTGATCACCGCCTTGGGCATCTTGGTCGAGCCCGAGGTGAAGAGGAACTTGGTGATGGTGTCGGGGCCGGTCGCGCGCATCGCCGCGTCGATGGCGGGCGTGGCGGGCGTCGAGGCCAGTGCGTCGAACGCGGTGGTGGGGCGGCCTTCGAGCGTGCCCTGCGCCAGCACGACTTCGGTGCCGGCCGGCACGACTGCGGCGATGGCCTTGGCGAAGCGCGCGGCGTCGCTCGCGAAAACGAGGCCCGGCGTGAGCGTGTCGAAGACGTGGCGCAGCTTCTCGAAGTCCTGGCTCACCAGCGAGTAGGGCGGCGATACGGGGCAGTAGGGCACGCCGGCGTAGAGGCAGCCCAGCGCCATCAGCGCGTGCTCGATGCCGTTCTCGCTGAGGATCGCGACCGGGCGGTCGGCGCTCAGGCCGCGGTCCAGCAGGGCTTGTCCGATACCGCGTGCTTCCTCCAGCGCCTGCGCGTAGTTCACGCGCAGCCAGTCGCCGGTGCTGCCGTCGGCCAGCCGTTCGCGACGGGCGATGAAGGTGCGCTCGGGCGTGCGCTCTGCCCAGTAGGCGAGGCGGTCGGTCATGCGCTCGCGGTAGGGCTCGAGTTGCGTTTCGGCGCTCAGGTACTGCGTGCCTGGCGCGCCGTCGCGTAGCACCGCGCGCGTCACGCCGAAGACCAGCGGGCGGTATCGGACGGCGCTCATCCCTTGCTCACTTTCGCGGCACGCCCTTCGAGGAAGTCGCGCACGCGCTGCTTGGCTTCGGGCGCGGCCTGGGTGATGCCGGAGATCAGCGCTTCGGTGAAGAAGCCGTGGTCGGCCGACTGCTCTGCGATGCGCGGCAGGGCGTGCATCAGCGCGTAGTTGGTGAGCGGCGCGTTGGTGGCCACGCGCTTCGCGAGCTCGAAGGCCTTGTCGAAAGCCTGGCCCTCGTCGACGAGGTACTGGGCGAAGTTGGCGCGCTCGCCTTCCTCGGCGTTGTAGACGCGGCCGGTCATCATCATGTCGGTCATGCGGGCCACGCCGATCAGCTTCGGAATGCGCACCGAGCCGCCGCCGCCCACGAAGATGCCGCGCGAGCCCTCGGGCAGCGCGTAGAAGGTGGAGCGGTCGGCCACGCGGATGTGGCAGGCGCTGGCCAACTCGAGCCCGCCGCCCACCACTGCGCCATGCAGCGCGGCGATCACCGGCACCGGGCCGTGCTGGATCAGGTCGAGCGCGCCGTGCCACAGGCGCGAGTGCTGCATGCCCTGGCCGGCGTCGCGCTCCTTCAGCTCGCTCAGGTCGAGGCCGGCGCAGAAGTGCGGGCCCTCGCCGTCGATCACCGCCGCGCGCACGCTGGAGGGCAGCTTCTCGAAGGTGTCGCGCAGGGCGAGGATCAGTCCGTCGGACAGCGCGTTGCGCTTGGAACCGCGCGTCAGGCGGACGATGGCGACTTCGTCGCGGATGTCGAGTTGAAGGTCTGGATTGGTCATGATGAGTCCGGGGTTGCGTCGAATTATGGTTATGGGAAATAATCAATTCAAGGAATTTGGAGCCCCCAGAGCCTAGGGACTTACCCGTATCGGAGACAAGACATGGACCACCAGAACCTGATCGCCATCGACATCCACACCCACGCAGAAGTCAGCTGCTGGAACCCGTTCGACAACTACGGCGAGGAGTACGACCGCGCGGCCGACAAGTACTTCGGCTCCAGCGGCCGGCCGACCATCGCCGAGAGCGTGGCGTACTACCGTGAACGGAAGATCGGGCTGGTGATGTTCATGGTCGACGCGGAGTCGAACATGGGCCGTCGCCGCATCCCGAACGAGGAGATCGCCGAGGCCGCGAAGAACAACAGCGACATCATGATCGCCTTCGGCAGCGTCGATCCGCACAAGGGAAAGATGGGTGCGCGCGAGGCGCGCCGGCTCATCGAGGAGCACGGCGTGAAGGGCTTCAAGTTCCACCCCACGGTGCAGGGCTACCACCCCTACGACCGCATGGCCTGGCCCATCTACGAGGTGATCGCCGAGTACGGCCTGCCGGCCATCTTCCACACCGGCCACAGCGGCATCGGCTCGGGCATGCGCTGCGGCGGCGGGCTGCGGCTGGAGTACAGCAATCCGATGCACCTGGACGACGTGGCCATCGACTTCCCCGACATGCAGATCGTCATGGCACACCCCAGCTTCCCCTGGCAGGACGAGGCGCTGAGCGTGGCCACGCACAAGCCCAACGTGTGGATCGACCTGTCGGGCTGGAGCCCCAAGTACTTTCCGAAGCAGCTCGTGCAGTACGCCAACACGCTGCTGAAGGATCGCGTGCTCTTCGGCAGCGACTACCCGCTGATCACGCCCGACCGCTGGATGCGCGACTTCGAGAACGCCGGCTTCAAGCCCGAGGTGATGCCTGGCATCCTCAAGGGCAACGCGATGCGGCTGCTGAAGCTGGACGCGGCCTCAGGCAGCTGACGACGGCTTCCTGCGCGAACGCCCGGCCTGCGCGGCCGAGTCGTTCCAGTGCTGCTCCCACAGGGCGTCGCCGCGTTCGAGCGCGGCGCCCAGTTCCTTCCTGCGGCGCTGCACGACGGCGGTGACCAGCGCGTTGCACAGCGAGAACGCCGCCGTGTACGAATCGAATGGCGACGCGCTCGAGGTGCGCGCCAGCATCACATGGTCGGCCGATGCCGCCGCGGCCACCGAGGGGCCGTCGGTGATGACGATGACCTTCGCGCCCTTTTCCTTGAAGTACTTGGCCGCGCGCGCGGTGGCGAGCGCGTGGCGCCTGAAGGTGAGGGCCAGCAGCACGTCGTTCTCGCCGATCCACAGCAGCTGGTCTTCCATGAGCAGCGGGCCGCCGCCGCTCATGGGGCGCACGTCGGGCAGGCACATGTTCAGGTGCAGCGAAAGGTGGCCGGCCAGCGCGGCGGCGTGCCGCTGACCGGTCACGTGCACCCGCGCCTTGCGTTGCGTGAGCAGCCGCACGGCGCCCTCGAAGGCGGCGACGTCGAGCGCGGCGAAGGTCGAGGCCAGGTTGTGCTGGTCGTGCAGCAGCGCGTTGGCCAGGCAGCTGCGCACCGATGCGTCGTCGGCGATGACGGCGTCCGCGCGCGTGGCCGGCGACGACAGCCGCGCGGTCACCTCCGACCGGGCCTCGATCTGCGCCTCGGCATAGCTGGGGTAGCCGAGCTTGGCCAGCAGCCGCACCACGGTGGAGGCGCTGGTGCCCACCTTCTTTGCAAGGCTCGTTGCAGATTCGAGCAGGCCCTGGGGGTAGCGCGTCTGCAACTCGTCGATCAGGCGCTGCTCGCTCTTGGTGAGCTTCCTGCCGTAGCCCGAGATGCGTTGGTTCAGGTTCATGGTCGCGCGCATTCTGCACGTGGAGTCGCGTTGGACCTGATTTTGCAATGGTCATTGCAAAATTGAAATCATCTTGCAACAATGCGCGCACTTTTGACTGCACGACAGGACGCCCCATGGAACCCATCTTCACCGCCGCGGCACTGCGCCGCCGCGAGATCCTCGCCGCCGGCCTCGCCTCGATGCTGCCGCTGGCCGCCAAGGCGCAGGCCTGGCCCTCGCGGCCGGTCACGCTGGTGGTGCCGTTCCCCGCGGGCGGCTCCGTGGACCTGATCGCGCGGCTTTACGCCGACCCGCTCGCCAAGGCGCTGGGCACGCCGGTGGTCATCGACAACCGCGCCGGCGCCGGCGGCTCCATCGCCAGCGCACAGGTGGCGCGCGCCAAGCCCGACGGCTACACGCTGGTCGCCTCGTCGCAGAGCTCGCACCTGGCCAACCCGCTCACCCAGCCCAACCCGGGCTACGACCCGATCAAGGACTTCGCGTCGATCAGCCAGCTCGCGCGCTCGATCAACGTGCTGCTGGTCAACCCGGCGGTGCCCGCGAAGAACTTCAAGGAGTTCGTCGCGCTGGTGAAGTCGCGCCCCGGCGAGCTCAACTTCTGCAGCGCGGGGCCGGGCAGCATGGGGCAGCTCAACGTGGAGCTGATGAAGTCTCAGCTGCAGCTCAACGCCACGCACGTGCCGTACCGCGGCGGCGGCCCGCTGGTCACCGCGCTGATCTCGAACGAAGTGCAGTTCGGGCTGGACAACCTCGCACCCTTCCTGCCGCTGATCCAGTCCGGAAAGCTGCGCGCGCTGGCCGTGGCCGCGCCCACCCGCGTGGCGGCGCTGCCCGACATCCCGACCTTCGCGGAGCTGGGCTATCCGGTGCTGAACACCACCTCGTGGATCGGCCTGGCCGCGCCCGCGAAGACGCCGCCGGAGATCGTCGAGGCGCTGCACAAGGCCGTGCGCTCGGTGGCCGACCAGCCCTCGATGGTCGAGGCGCTGCAGTCGCGCGGCTCGCTGCCGCCGGAGGCGCAGTCGCCCGCGCAGTTCACCGCCATGATGTCGGAGCGGCTCGCGGTCTACGGCGACCTGGTCAAGCGCGCCGGCATCCGCGGCGAATGAGCGACGACAGCATGACCGAGTCATCGTTCGCGCCCGACACCGCGCCGCTGGAGGTGCTGCCGCGCGACATCTCCGCCTACCGGCAGGGCAACACCGGCATCGACTACGTGCACCGCTTCGAGTCGGGCCGGCCGGGGCCGCACGTGCTGGTCAACGCGCTGACCCACGGCAACGAGATCTGCGGCATGGTCGCCGCCACTCATCTGCTGGACACCGGCGTGCGCCCGAAGGCCGGCACGCTCACCGTGAGCTTTGCAAACGTCGAGGCCTACAGCGCCTTCGACGTCGAGCGGCCCTACGAGAACCGCCAGCTGGTGCACAACCTCAACCGCATCTGGTCGAAGGCCATGCTCGACGGCAGCGAAGACAGCCCCGAGCTGCGCCGCGCGCGCGAGTTGCGGCCGGTGCTGGACGCGGCCGACTACGTGCTCGACATCCATTCCACGCGCGCGCCGGTGCAGCCCTTCTGGGTGTACCCGGAATTCGAGCGCAACGCCGGGCTGGCGCTGGCCGTCGGCAATCCGCTGGTGCACCTGGTGATGCCCGTGGGCGGCGCGCCCGGCACGGGCGTGACGGCGTACGGCCGCCACGGCGAGGAGGGCGTCGACGGCGCAGCGGTGGTCGTGGAATGCGGACAGCATTTCAGCCGGTCGGCCGCAGACCTGGCCACCGACGTCACGCTGCGCTTCCTCGCGCACCTGGGGCTGGTCGACCCGCCGCCGACCGCCGCGGCGAAGGCGCCCGCGCGACGCTTCCGCCTGCTCGAAGTGCACATGGTGAAGACGAAGAGCTTCGCCTTCGCGCGGCCTGTGCTGGGCTTCGAGGTCTTCCAGAAGGGCGAGTTGATCGCCGTGGACGACGGCCACGAGATCCGCTCCCCTTGCGACGACTGCACGATCTTCATGCCGACCCGCGCGCCGCTGGTGGGGCGCGAGGGCGTGTACCTGACCGTCGCGATCTAGTCGGCGCTGCAGGCGCTACAGACGCTTCAGGGCGTCTGCTCCGCCTG
Organism: Variovorax gossypii; assembly: GCF_003965815.1. Classification (GTDB taxonomy): domain Bacteria; phylum Pseudomonadota; class Gammaproteobacteria; order Burkholderiales; family Burkholderiaceae_C; genus Variovorax; species Variovorax gossypii. The sequence goes on from NZ_RXOE01000003.1 coordinate 251,388, forward strand.
CTCTTCTTCCTCCAGCCGTTCCCAGTCGCGTCCCGAGCGGCGCTGCCGCTCCTCGCGCTCGCGCGCCATCTGTTCCTCGAACTGCTGGCGGCCCGCCTTGTTGGCGGCGATCAGCTTGGCGCGGTCCTTGTAGTGCGGATAGATCTCGTCGCTGAGCTTGATGTTGCGGCGCCGGAAACGCATTGCCGATTCGCGTGCCTCGTGCGCCGGCCAGCCCAGCGCCTCGAGCGTGGCGCGCGCGCTGCGCAGCGACGACTCGAACACCTCGCGCTCGACTTCCGTCACGCCGCGGTCGCGCAGCTGGAACAGGTGTGTCACGTTGCGTGCCCTGGCGATGATGCGGGCCTGCCCGAAGTTCTCCTGCACGAGGTCGACGATTTCCAGCGACTGCTCGATGTCGTCCACCGCCACCACGATCACCTTGGCCGTGCCCGCGCCCGCGGTGCGCAGCAGGTCGAGCCGTGTCGCGTCGCCGTAGAACACGCGGAAGCCGAACTGCCGCAGGCCTTCGACGGTGTCGGCGTCGTGGTCGAGCACCGTCACGCGCAGGCCCTGCGACATCAGCATGCGACCGACGATCTGGCCGTAGCGGCCGAAGCCGCAGATCAGCACCTTGGCGTCCTGCTGCTCGGAGATTTCCTCCAGCCGGGTGCCGGTGCCTTGGCTGTAGCGCGGCAGCACGAACTTGTCGAGGAGCACCAGCAGCAGCGGCGACAGCAGCATCGACAGCGCCACCGCGCCGATCAGCAGCGAGGTGACCTGCGGCGGCAGCACGTCGGGGCCCGCCGCCTGGAACACCACGAAGGCGAACTCGCCGCCCTGCGCGAGCAGCAGCGTGAACACCGGCCGCTCCTGGTAGGCAATGCCCATCGCCTTGGCCAGCGCGTAGATCACCACCAGCTTGATGGCCACGAATCCGACCACCAGCATCGCCATGATCCAGGGGCTCGCGACCAGCACGCCGAAGTTGATCGACATGCCCACCGCGATGAAGAAGAGGCCCAGCAGCAGGCCCTTGAAGGGCTCGATGTCGGTCTCGAGTTCGCGCCGGTATTCGCTCTCGGCCAGCAGCACGCCGGCGAGGAAGGCGCCCAGCGCCATCGACAGGCCCACCAGCTGCATCAGCGCCGCGATGGCCACCACCAGCAGCAAGGCGGCGGCGGTGAAGATCTCGGGCGTGTCGCTGCGCGCGATCCAGCGCAGGATGGGGCGCAGCAGCAGCCGGCCGCCGAGGATGATGCCGCCGATCACGCCGATGATCTTGGCGGCCTCCAGCGCGCGCTCCAGCCCTGTGATCGATTGTTCGGCCGCTGTGGCGCCGGCCAGCAGCGGCAGCAGTGCGAGGATCGGAATGGCCGCCACGTCCTGGAACAGCAGGATCGAGAAGCCGGCCTGGCCGCTGGGCGTCTTCAGCAGGTTGCGCTCGCCGAACACCTGCAGCGCGATGGCGGTGGACGACAGCGCCAGGCCCAGCGCAGCCACCAGTGCCACGCGCCATTCGGCGCCGACCGCGCAGCCCACCGCGAACAGCACCGCGGCGCAGCTAAGCACCTGCGCCGTGCCCCAGCCGAAGATGGGGCGGCGCAGGTTCCACAGCCGCCTGGGCTCGAGTTCAAGGCCCACGAGGAAGAGCATCAGCACCACGCCGAACTCGGCGAAATGCAGCACGTCCTCGACGCTGGAAACGAGTCCCAGGCCCCAGGGACCGATGGCGATGCCGGCCACGAGGTAGCCGATGATCGAGCCGAGGCCCAGTGCCTTCGAAAGCGGCACCACCAGCACGGCGGCGCTCAGGTAGATCAGGCTGTTGGTCAGCCAGGCGGGTGCGTGTTCCATTCAGGGCGCCTTCCTGCCGTTGTCGTCCGCGGAGGCGATGGCCGTCGCGGTAGCCAGGCCGTGGGACATCGCCGCCTGGAAGGCATTGGAGACCACCTTGGCGACGTCGTCGTTGTCGGCCGGCCGGTCGCTTTCGGGTACGGGGCAGGACACGCAGATGTCGATCTCCTCGATCTCGGGCCAGTCGGGGTAGCTGCCCAGGCGCTGGGCGAAGGTCTCGACGTGGGACTTCACGTCGGCCTCGCTGGCGCTGCGCGCGCCGTAGAAGATCAGCGGCGGCAAAAAGCGCATGCCGCACAGCGCGGCGGTCTGCTCGTAGGGCGGCAGGAAGGCGTCGAAGAAGTAGCGGTGGTAGTTCTGCGGGTGGTAGCTCGCCTCGGGGCTGCCCGTGGTGGCGACCAGCCAGAGGTCCTTGCCCTGCAGCGCCGTGCCGCCGGGGCCGTAGGCCCAGCCGTAGGAGAGCACGTCGTCGAGCCAGAGCTTCTGCAGCGCGGGCATCGAGTACCAGTGGATCGGGTGCAGCAGCACCACCAGGCTGGCCCGGGCGAGCCTGGCCTGCTCGGCCTCGACGTCGATGGCGAAGTCGGGATAGCTGCCGTAGAGATCGTTGACGTCGACGCCGGGCACGGCGCGAGCGGCGGCGAGCATGCGCCGGTTGACGCGCGAGTCGCGCCAGTGGGGGTGGGCGGCCAGCACGTAGATGCCGCCGGAACCGCCGTCCGGGCGGTCGGCGGGGGTTCCCGTGGATGTTGTTGTCGTCATCCCGCGAACATATCTCAAGAGCACGCTGGCAGGCGTTTCGCCGGGCAAAAACGCGCCAGCGACTAACATCCCCGCTATTGCCGTTCTGGAGGAGTGCATCTATGCCGGTGGTTCTGGTCGCCAATCCCAAGGGAGGCGTGGGCAAGTCGACGATCGCGACGAACGTCGCGGGCTATTTCGCAAGCCGCGGCCATGCCGTGATGCTGGGCGACGTGGACCGCCAGCAATCCTCCCGGCTCTGGCTGGGCCTGCGACCGCCGATGGCCCGGACCATCTCCACCTGGGAAGCCACCGGCGAAAGCACCGTGGTGCGCCCGCCGCGCGGCACCACGCACGCGGTGCTCGACACGCCCGCCGGCCTGCACGGCTGGCGCTTCAAGGAAGTGCTGGCGCTGGCCGACCGGGTGATCGTGCCGCTGCAGCCGAGCATCTTCGACATCTACGCGACGCGCGACTTCCTCGACCGTCTGCAGGAGAACCGCCGCGCCGAGAAGACGAAGATCGGCCTCGTCGGCATGCGCGTGAACGCACGCACGCTGGCTGCAGACCGGCTCCACGAGTTCATCGCGGGGCTCGGCGTGCCGGTGATCGGCGAGCTGCGCGACACGCAAAATTACGTGCAGCTCGCGGCGCGCGGGCTCACGCTTTTCGACATCGCGCCCGGCCGCGTGCAGCGCGACCTGGAGCAGTGGCAGCCGATCTGCGAGTGGCTCGACGCCTGAGCCGATCCCGGTTTTCCCTGAGCCCGGTTGTCGCAAGGCCGACAGCCGCGCGGCAGCCCCAGACGCCAGAATGCCCCGCATGACCAAAAAGACATTCCAGACCCTTCAGGATCTCGCCGCCTGCGTCGGCCAGGAGGTCGCCGTGAGCGACTGGATCGCCATCACGCAGGAGCAGGTCAACCAGTTCGCCGAGGCGACGGGCGACCACCAGTGGATCCATGTCGACATCGAGCGGGCCAAGGCCGGCCCCTTCGGCGGGCCGATCGCGCACGGCTTTCTCACGCTGTCGCTGCTGCCGCGCTTCTACGAGACGGCGCTCGACGTGGTCGAGTCGCGCATGGGCGTGAACTACGGCCTGAACAAGGTGCGCTTCATGTCGCCGGTGCCGGTGGGCAAGCGCCTGCGGGCCCGCATGAAGCTGCTGACGGCCGAGCCCATTGCCGACGACGGTTTCCAGATGACCTGGGAAACCACCATCGAGCTCGAAGGCGCCGCCAAGCCGGCCTGCGTGGCGGAGTCGGTGGTGCGCCGCTACCGCTGAAGCGGCGGCAGCCCTCTTTCTTTCCCTTTTTTCTTACATCCTGCGGTCGGTCACTTCGCCGTAGGTGGCCGCGCCCTGGCGGGTGATGCTCCGCGCGCTGGCGCGCACCGCGTCGCGGTCGATGTTTCCGCTCCTGGCCTGCTGCACGCCGGTGCCGCCATTGCTTATCTGCAGCGGCTGGCGCGCATCGGCCTGCACCTGCGCGCGCGACAGCGTCGACTGGAAGGGGGCGGGCGGCAGCGGGTTCTGTTCTCCCTGGAAGGCTTGGGCGCCGCCGGCGAAGGCGAGCGTGGCGAAGACGGCGAGGGTGATCGGCTTGGCGTTCATGGCGAGACTCCTTCGAGCAAGGTGGTGAATGGATCGATGCCGGCCTGCTTCCATCTGACAGCCGGCATGTCTTCCATACGGCGCGTCCGGCCGATCGGATGCGCCCCTGTTGCCCGAAGGGACTGTTGCTTCAGCCGAAGCCGTTCTGCCGCCAGGCCTCGAACACCGTCACGGCCACCGCGTTCGAGAGATTCAGGCTGCGCTGGCCTTCGCGCATCGGCAGCCGCAGGCGCTGCGGTTCGGCGAAGCCATCGCGCAGGGCGGGCGGCAGGCCGCTGGTTTCCGAACCGAACACCAGCCAGTCGCCGGGCTGGAAGCGCACGTCGTGCACGGCCTGCGTGCCGCGCGTGGTGAGGGCGAACATGCGGTCGGCTGCGGGTTGCTCTGATGCGAGCAGGGCCTGCCAATCGGCATGGCGCTTCACTTCGGCGTACTCGTGATAGTCGAGGCCGGCGCGGCGCAGCAGGCGGTCGTCCATCGAGAAACCCAGCGGCTCGACAAGGTGCAGCTTGCAGCCGGTGTTGGCGGCGAGCCGGATCACGTTGCCGGTGTTCGGCGGGATTTCGGGGTGGACGAGAACGATATTGAACATGCGTCGATTGTCGGCGGGCCGGCGCGACCGGCTCAGCGCGGCGGATCGGTCCGGGCGAGGACGATGGCGGTGATGTGCGCGGCGCCGGCCTGCCGCAGTACCTGGGCGGCAGCGAAGATCGATGCGCCGCTGGTCATCACGTCGTCGACCAGCACGAGGCGCCGGCCGCGCAGTTCGTCGACGCGCAGCGGCTCCACCGCGAAGGCGCCGCGCAGGTTGCGCAGCCGGTCGGCGCGCGAAAGTCCGCTCTGGGCCGGCGTCTCGCGCGTGCGAAGGAGCAGGGTGGCGTCGGTCTTGGTCGGCGCGAGGCGCCGTGCCAGCTCATGTGCCTGGTTGAAGCCGCGCTCGCGCAGACGGCCGGACGCCAACGGCATCGGCAGCACGATGTCGCAGGCTTCCAGCGCCGGTTCCACCCAGGGCGCGCTGCGCAGCAGCGTGGCGAAAGGCCCGGCCCGGCCGGCTTCGCCACGGAACTTGAACGCCGCGATGGCGTCCGGCCAGGGCCATGCGTAGGTGCAGGCCGCGAGGCAGGCGTCCAGCGGCGGAGGATGTTTCACGCACTCGCCGCAGCGGCTCACGCCTTCGGGGACGGGCAGGGCGCAGCCGCCGCATCGCGCGGTGGGCGGGGCGAAGCGGGCCACGCAGGCATCGCACACCGGGCGCGAAGGCCAGGCGCGGCAGACCGCACACTGGCTGGGCAGCCGCGCGAGCAGGGCGGTGAAAGCCCCGAGAGGTCTTGAAGACGGGAAAGGCCACATGGCCCGGTGGCTGAGCATCGCCTCAATATACTCACGGCCCCATGGCCACCGACCCCTCAAGACGACCGCCGACCATCGATGCCACGGCGGCCGCCCGCTGGCGCCGGCTTGCGCCTGCAGAAGGCGCCTCTCCCTGGCTGCACGAGGAGATCGGTCGCCGCATGGAAGACCGGCTGCAGTGGATCAAGGCCCAGCCCCGCAGCTGGGCCGACTGGGCGCCGCTGCGCAGCGGGCTCGAGGCGCATGAACTCGTCGCGCGCCGCTACAAGGACGCCGCCTCCTTCGTGATCGAACCCGAGCCCGCGCTCGCCGCGGCCACCGGCCAGGCGCTGGCAGCGCCGTGGTGGAGCGCGCGCCGCTGGCAGGCCGGCAAGGCACGCTTCGAGGCACCGCCCGAGGACGGCGTCGACCTGCTCTGGGCCAACATGTCGCTGCACATGGCGGCCGACCCCGAGGCACTGATCGCGCACTGGCACAAGCTGGTGGCGACCGACGGCTTCCTCATGTTCTCCTGCCTCGGCCCCGACACCGTGCGCGAGCTGCGCGCGCTGCATGCCCGCCTGGGCTGGCCGGCCGCTGGCCACGAGTACACCGACATGCACGACTGGGGCGACATGCTGGTGCATGCCGGCTTCGCCGAGCCAGTGATGGACATGGAGCGCATCGTGCTGACCTGGGCCACGCCCGAGGCCGCGCTCGCAGAGCTGCGCACGCTGGGCCGCAACCTGCATCCGGCGCGCTTTCCCGCATTGCGCGGCAAGGGCTGGCTGCAGGAGTTGAAGAAGGCGCTGCCCGAACTTGCACCGGCCGAAGGCGGCGACGGCCGCATCGCGCTGACCTTCGAAGTGGTCTACGGCCACGCGTTCAAGCCGATGCCGCGCGTGTCGCTTTCGGCCGAAAGCGCGGTGTCGCTGCGCGAGATGCGATCGATGCTGCAACGGGGTCGCCCGGGCGCCTGATCGCTTGCCGGCGAGTCGGCGAAAACGCCTGTCGCACAGGCCGTTTCTTGCCTACTAGTAGTGACCCGTAGGCGTCCCACAGGGCACTCGGGCACTGATATCTACCCGCTACAATCCGCCGTTGCGTGAAACTCGCGGGTATTGTCCCGCGATCGAGGGGTGTCGAATCCTGTTTGTACGAGGGGTTTGGCGACCGTCGACGCACCGATTTGCTGAACTCGCCCGTGTCGAATTCCGTGTTTCGATTTGCCACCGTTTCAGGCCAGAGCATTCAATGGTTCCTGAAGCGCAACTGCTCGGTGACGCCGGGCCAGCTGGGCTGGCTCTACGCTTCGCTGTGCGTGGTATCGCTCGGCATCGGCACCCTGTTCTGGCTGCACGGTGCGCCCATGGTGCTGCCTTTTGCCTGGCTCGAACTGGCCGCTGTCGGGTTTGCGTTCATGGTCTACGCACGACATGCGACCGACGGCGAGAAGATCGCGCTGCAGGAGGGACGGCTCGTCGTGGAGCTCGAGAACGGCGGGCATTACGAGCGCACGGAATTTCTTCCGCACCAGGTGCGGATCGAACCCCAGACCGGCGATCGCTCGCTGATCGAGGTCTCGGGGCAGGGTCGATCGGTCAGGGTGGGGCGCTATGTACGCCCGGAGTTGCGTGCGGCCTTGGCCCGCGAGATTCGAATGGCGTTACGCGGCGCCTGAGGGGGCTCGCGCAGTGCTGCACGGTTGGTTGTCGAAAAATTGAAGAAACGTGAACACGATGAAGAGCATTTGGCGCAATAAGTACAGGCCGGCGAATCTGTTGCTGGCGGCCGGCGCGGCTTTCAGCAGCGCGGCGCACGCAGTCAACGATCTGCCCGGCGGCCCCTCGGTGCGCCAGTTGAATCTTCCGGTCGGCGTGACCAAGATCGCTCAGGAGCAGCATCTGCTCCACACGATCATGATGATCCTGTGCACGGTCATCTTCGTCGGCGTGTTCGCGGTGATGTTCTATTCGATCTGGAAGCACCGCAAGTCGGTGGGCCACAAGGCCGCCAACTTCCATGAATCGGTGGTGGTCGAGGTCATCTGGACCATCGTGCCCTTCCTCATCGTCATCGTCATGGCGCTGCCCGCCACCAAGGTGCTGGTGGCCCAGAAGGACACCACCAACGCCGACCTCACGATCAAGACCACGGGCTACCAGTGGAAGTGGGGCTACGACTACCTGAACGGCGAAGGCGAGGGCCTGGCCTTCATCTCCACGCTCGACAGCTCGCAGCGCGCCATGTCCGACGCAGGTGCCAAGGGCCAGATGCCCGACGACTACCTGCTCAAGGTCGACAACCCGCTGGTCGTGCCGGTGCAGAAGAAGATCCGCATCATCACCACCGCGAACGACGTGATCCACGCCTTCGCCGTGCCGCAGCTGGGCCTGAAGCAGGACGCCATTCCCGGCTTCGTGCGCGACACCTGGTTCCGCGCCGAGACCGTCGGCGACTACTACGGCCAGTGCCAGGAGCTGTGCGGCAAGGAACACGCCTACATGCCGATCCACGTGAAGGTGCTCTCGGCCGCTGACTACACGGCCTGGGTGTCCGCCAAGCGCAAGGAAGCCGCCGCCAAGCTCGACGACCCGACCAAGGTCTGGACCCTGCCCGACATGCTCACGCGCGGCGAGAAGGTCTATGCCGCCAACTGCGCGGCCTGCCACCAGGCCAACGGCAAGGGCGCCGGCCCGATCAAGCCGCTCGACGGCTCCGCCAAGGTGACCGACGCCGACCACAAGATCCAGCTGGCTGTGCTTCTCAACGGTCAGAACAACGGCGCGATGCCCTCCTGGAAGCAACTGAGCGATACCGACCTCGCGGCCGTGGCCACGTACACCAAGAACAGCTGGTCGAACAAGACGGGCCAGCTGGTGCAGCCGGCCGAAGTGCTGGCCCTGCGCGGCAAGTGATGCGCGAGCGTCCCGCGACGAAGAAATTGCAAGGAACAACGAAATGAGCGCAGTTCTCGACCCCCACGGTCACGCAGCCCACGGCGATCACGCACACGACGAGCATCACGATCACCATGCGCCCACCGGCTGGCGCCGCTGGGTGTTCGCCACCAACCACAAGGACATCGGCACGCTCTACCTGCTGTTCAGCTTCACGATGCTGATGGTGGGCGGCGTGCTCGCGCTGCTGATCCGAGCAGAGCTGTTCCAGCCGGGCCTGCAGCTGGTGAACCCCGAGCTCTTCAACCAGTTCACCACCATGCACGGCCTGATCATGGTGTTCGGCGCCATCATGCCGGCCTTCGTGGGCTTCGCGAACTGGATGATCCCGCTGCAGGTGGGCGCCTCCGACATGGCGTTCGCGCGCATGAACAACTTCAGCTTCTGGCTGCTGATCCCGGCGGCGCTGATGCTGGTGGGCTCGTTCTTCATGCCCGGCGGCGCACCCGCCGCAGGCTGGACGCTGTACGCGCCGCTCACGCTGCAGATGGGCCCCTCGATGGACGCCGGCATCTTCGCGATGCACATCATGGGCGCCTCGTCGATCATGGGCTCGATCAACATCATCGTGACCATCCTCAACATGCGCGCCCCCGGCATGACGCTGATGAAGATGCCGATGTTCTGCTGGACCTGGCTCATCACCGCCTACCTGCTGATCGCCGTGATGCCCGTGCTCGCAGGCGCCATCACGATGACGCTGACCGACCGCCACTTCGGCACCAGCTTCTTCAACCCCGCCGGCGGCGGCGACCCGGTGATGTACCAGCACATCTTCTGGTTCTTCGGCCACCCCGAGGTCTACATCATGATCCTGCCGGCGTTCGGCATCATCAGCCAGGTGGTGCCGGCCTTCGCCCGCAAGAAGCTCTTCGGCTACGCCTCGATGGTGTACGCCACCTCGTCGATTGCCATCCTGTCGTTCATCGTGTGGGCGCACCACATGTTCACGACCGGCATGCCGCTCACGGGCCAGCTGTTCTTCATGTACGCGACCATGCTGATCGCCGTGCCCACGGCCGTGAAGATCTTCAACTGGATCGCCACCATGTGGCAGGGCTCGATGACCTTCGAGACGCCGATGCTGTTCGCGGTCGGCTTCATCTTCGTGTTCACGATGGGCGGCTTCACCGGCCTGATCCTGGCCGTCGCGCCCATCGACACGCAGTTGCAGGACACCTACTACGTGGTGGCCCACTTCCACTACGTGCTGGTGGCCGGCTCGCTGTTCGCCATGTTCTCGGGCTTCTACTACTGGGCGCCCAAGTGGACCGGCGTGATGTACAACGAGACGCGCGGCAAGGTGCACTTCTGGTGGTCGCTGATCTCGTTCAACGTGACCTTCTTCCCGATGCACTTCCTGGGCCTGGCCGGCATGCCGCGACGTTATGCCGACTACCCGATGCAGTTCGCCGACTTCAACGCCATCGCGTCGGTCGGTGCGTTCTTCTTCGGCTTCGCCCAGCTCTACTTCTTCCTGTTCATCGTGTGGCCCTCGATGCGCGGCAAGGGCGAGAAGGCTGCACAGAAGCCGTGGGAAGGCGCCGAAGGCCTCGAGTGGGAAGTGCCGTCGCCGGCACCGTTCCACACCTTCGAGAACCCGCCCAAGCTCGACGCGACCGCCACCCGGGTGATCGGTTGAACGATCTCTGCGGCACACGATGACACCCGAGCAGAAAAGGAACAACCGTCGCATGGGGCTCACGCTGGCCTCCATCGCCGTGGTGTTCTTCATCGGCTTCATCGTCCGCATGGTCTGGTTCAGCGGTCGCTGAGCCGGGCATTCGAGCAGGCAACGAACGGGAGCACACGCGCATGAGCCTCGGTCCTCGCATCCGCCGCGCCAACGTCCGCATGGTCGGCAAGCTGGCCGTCGTGGCCTGCGGCATGTTCGCGTTCGGCTACGCGCTGGTGCCGATGTATCGCGCGATCTGCGAGATGACCGGCATCAACATCCTCGCGCTCTCCGAGCTCGAGGTGCCCGGCGGAGCGAGCGGCGGCAAGAACGTGCGCGTGCCCGACAACACGCAGGTCGACACCAGCCGCACCATCACGGTCGAGTTCGATTCCAACGTGCGCGGCGGCCTCTGGGACTTCAAGCCCGCGGAGCGGACCATGCAGGTGCATCCGGGCCAGCTCAACACGGTGATGTACGAGTTCCAGAACGTGCAGAACCGCCGCATGGCGGCGCAGGCCATCCCGAGCTACGCGCCGCAGCAGGCCGCGCCGTACTTCAACAAGCTCGAGTGCTTCTGCTTCAACCAGTACACGCTCGATCCGGGCGAGAAGAAGCAGTGGCCGGTCGCGTTCGTGATCGACCCGAAGATTTCCAAGGACGTGAAGACCATCACGCTGTCGTACACCTTCTTCGAGGTGGGCGGCAAGACGCCCGCGGCCCCGGTCGCGGCAGTTTCCGGCACCGCCGATGAGCCACGCTCGTGACCGATCCCTCGAACCGGCCGAAGGCTTCGCTGTGGGACACGGTGAAGGCGGTGGGCTGGTCGTTCTTCGGCGTGCGAAAGAACAGCGCCTACCAGGAAGACCTGCGCAAGCTGAATCCGCTGCACATCATCGCGGTGGCGTTCGTTGCGGTCGTCGTCTTCGTGGTCGCGCTTGTGCTGCTGGTGCGCCATGTGGTCGCCACGGCCTCGGCCTGACGGAAAAGACGCGTTCCACGACAAGCAGAATCCATTGAATCGAGAGAAGAAAGAAAGCCAGGAGCTGAAGAAATGAGTTCAACCACCCACGGAACCACGCCCTACTACTTCGTGCCCGGACCTTCGTCCTATCCGGTCTCGGCCGCGATCGGCCTGTTCTTCGTGATCCTGGGTGCCGCGCAATGGATCAACGGGCATGCGTGGGGCGCCTGGTCGCTGCTGGCCGGCATGGTGATCTGGCTCGCCACGCTGTTCGTATGGTTCCGCGCCGCCATCGGCGAGAGCGAAAGCGGGCAGTACGGCCACAAGGTGGACCTCTCGTTCCGCTGGAGCATGAGTTGGTTCATCTTCTCCGAAGTGATGTTCTTCGGCGCGTTCTTCACCGCCCTGTGGTGGGCCCGCACCCACGCGCTGCCTGCGCTGGGCAGCCTCGACAACGCGCTGCTGTGGCCCGACTTCAAGGCCGTGTGGCCCAGCGTCGCTCCCGGCGCCACCGCTTCGCCGGCCGGCATCGTCGAGCCCTTCCAGACCGTCGGCCCGTTCTGGCTGCCCACGATCAACACCGCGCTGCTGCTGAGCTCGGGCGTGACGCTGACCATCGCCCACCACGCGCTACGCGCCGGCCATCGCGCGCAGACCATCCGCTTCATGTGGCTCACCGTGCTGCTCGGCCTGATCTTCCTGGGCGTGCAGGGCTACGAGTACCACCACCTGTACACCGAACTGAACCTCAAGCTCAGCTCGGGCACCTACGGCTCCACCTTCTTCATGCTGACGGGCTTCCACGGCCTGCACGTGTTCATCGGCATGCTGATGCTGCTGTTCATCACGCTGCGCCTGCGCAAGGGCCACTTCACGCCCGAGCGCCACTTCGGCTTCGAGGGTGCGGCCTGGTACTGGCACTTCGTGGACGTGGTCTGGCTCGGTCTCTACCTGCTGGTCTATTGGCTTTGAGCGAAGGACCTCTCGGCATTCCAGAAAAAAGGCGCCGGAAGGCGCCTTTTTCTTGGTTCTCCTGGAACGAGCACCACCTACTTGCCGAGCGGCAGTCCGGTGGGCTGGATGTATCCGAACTTCCAGGCGAGCAGCATGCAGAGGAACAAAAACACCGACAGGCCGATCCGAACGGTGAGCGCGCGCGCCATGCCGCCGCTCTTGGCACGCCCGTTGCGCCCGTCCTTCAGCATGAAGTAGAGGGCAAACGCGAGGCTTGCGAAGATGCCCACGAACACCAGGGCAACGAAGTATTTCATGACCCGCATTATCGGCCGCACGCCCCGTTCCCTCCAGTGACCCCCGAACCCCTGTATCCCGAGAAGCGCCTCCGGCGAGGCCGCTTCTGGGTGTTGACCATCGCCGCCGCGCTGACCGTGTCGGCCACCATTTCGCTTGGCCGCTGGCAGCTTTCTCGCGCCGCGCAGAAAGAAGCACTGCAGGCCAGCATCGACGCCGAGAAGCTGAAGCCGCCGCTGACCCAGGCCGAGTTCCTCGCGCTCGGCAAGGCTTCCGACGCCATGCACCGCTCGGTGCGCCTGCGCGGCCTGTGGCTCACGCCGCAGACCGTGTACCTCGACAACCGCCAGATGCACGGCGTGCCGGGCTTCTATGTGCTGACGCCCTTCGCCCTCGAAGGCACCGAGCAGACGGTGATGGTGCAGCGCGGCTGGATCCAGCGCAATTTCGTCGATCGCACGAAGCTGGGAGCGGTCGAGACGCCGGCCGGCATCGTCGAGGTCACGGGCCTGATCGAGCCGCCGCCGAGCCATCTGCTGGAGCTGGGTTCCGCCGCCGGGCCGGCGCCCGCGCCCGCGCCCGCGCCCGCGCCAGCGCCAGCGGCCTCCGCGCCTGCTGAAGCCGCTTCCGCTCCCGCAGCCCCGGCTGCTGCGGCACCGGTCGCCGAAGGGTATTCGCCCATCCGGCAGAATCTCGACCTCGAGGCCTTCCGTGCCGAGACCAAGCTGCCATTGCGCACCGACGTGTCGCTGCAGCAGGGCGGGCCGGCTTCCGAGGGCCTGCAGCGCGACTGGCCGGCGCCGGCGCTGGGCCTCGAGAGGCACTACGGTTACGCATTCCAGTGGTTCGGCCTGTCGGCCCTCGTCGTCATCCTCTATGTCTGGTTCCAATTCATCACGCCCCTCCGCCGCGCAAGGCGCCGCGCACGCGATGGCCGCTTCTGACGAGCCGCTGGGCCTGACGGTGCACTCGATGCCGTCGCCCAACCAGGCGCTCGACGGCGCGGAGGGCCGGCGCACGGTCATCGGGCGCTGGAAGATGATCGCGGTGATGCTGATGTGCGCCTCGCCGGTCATCGCCTCGTACTTCACCTACTACGTGATCCGGCCCGAAGGCCGCAGCGTCTACGGCGAGCTGATCGATCCGCAGCGCGAGCTGCCGAAGCTTGTTGCCGCCGATCGCAGCGGCGCGCCGGTCGACTTCTCCACGCTCAAGGGCCAGTGGCTGCTGGTGACGGTGGCCGATGCCGCATGCGACGCGCTGTGCGAGCAGCAGCTCTACCTGGCGCGGCAGCTGCGCGAAAGCCTCGGCCGCGAAAAGGATCGCATGGACCGCGTCTGGCTCGTGAGCGACGCCGCTCCCGTGCCCGAACGCCTGAACAACGGCCTGCACGGCGCGACCGTGCTGCGCGTGCCCGCCGAGCAGCTGGCGAAGTGGCTCGCGCCCGCGCAGGGCCACTCGCTGGCCGAGCATCTGTACGTGGTCGATCCGATGGGCAACTGGATGATGCGCTTCCCCGCCCGCATGGACGCCGCCGGCGCCAGCCGCGCCAAGCGCGACCTCGACCGCCTGCTGCGCGCCTCGGCGTCGTGGGACGAACCGGGCCGCTGACCGCACGGCAGACGCAGCATGGACACGACGAGCTCTCTCTACGATCTGACGCCAATCGCCTGGCTCATGGCGGTCGGCGTGCTGATCGCGCTCGGCCCGCTGGTGTGGGTCTGGCGCCGCAATGCGGGCAGCGGCCCCGCACGGCGGCTGCATGCGCTGACGGTGCTCACGCTGTTCCTCACCTTCGACCTCACGCTGTTCGGCGCCTTCACGCGGCTCACCGATTCGGGCCTCGGTTGCCCCGACTGGCCCGGCTGCTACGGCAACGCCAGCCCGCACGGCGCGCGCCACGAGATCGCGATGGCGCAGTCCGCGCAGCCGACCGGCCCCGTCACGCACAGCAAGGCGTGGGTCGAGATGGTCCACCGCTACCTAGCCACCGGCGTCGGCGTGCTGATCCTCACGCTCGCGGTCGCCACCTGGATCGTGCGCCGCCGCCAGCGCCTCGCGCCGCCGTCTTCCGCTTCGGGCGAGAGCGGGCACCATGCCACGCTGAGCGCCTGGTGGCCGGCCTTCACGCTGGTCTGGGTGTGCCTGCAGGGCGCGTTCGGCGCGCTCACGGTGACCTGGAAGCTGTTCCCCGCGATCGTTACGCTGCACCTGCTCGGCGCCGTGGTGCTGCTGGCGCTGCTTTGCATCCAGGCAGTGCGCTACCGGCAGGCAGCCGCCGATCGGCTGCCCACGCCCGTATCGCCCGCGCTGCGCAATGGCCTCATCGCGACCACTGTGCTGCTCGTGCTGCAGATCGCGCTGGGCGGCTGGGTCAGCACCAACTATGCGGTGCTGGCCTGCACGCAGTTCCCGACCTGCCAGGACAGCTGGTGGCCGCCCATGAACTTCGCGCAGGGCTTCGAGATCTGGCGCCACCTGGGCGTGACCGGCGAAGGCCAGCCGCTCGATTTTTCCGCGCTCACCGCGATCCACTATGCACACCGGCTGATGGCCTACGCGGTGTTCGTCGCGCTGGGCGTGCTGGCGTGGCGCATGCGCCGCATCGAGGCGCTGCGCTCGCAGGCGCGATGGCTCGCGGGCCTGGCGCTGCTCCAGCTGGCCACCGGCCTGGGCAACGTGCTGCTCGGCTGGCCGCTGGCCGCGGCCGTGCTTCACACCGGCGGCGCCGCGGCGCTCGCCGTGGTGCTCACCTGGGCGCTGTGCGAGAGCCGGCGCGTCCCGGCGGCGCAGATCGCGCGCGCCAGTGACAATGCGGCTGGTCAGAACAACAACAGTCAAAGAAATCAAAGAAAGGCCGCTGCGTGAGCACCCCGATCCCCGTTCAGCAAACAGGCAACGCCAACGTGCTGCGCCAGTTCTACGCGCTGACCAAGCCGCGCGTGGTGCAGCTGATCGTGTTCTGCGCTCTGATCGGCATGGTGCTGGCCGTTCCGGGCCTGCCTTCGTGGGCCGAAGTGAAGCTCGCGGCAGTGGCCTGCGTCGGCATCTGGCTGGTGGCCGGCGCGGCTGCGGCGTTCAACTGCCTCGTCGAGAAGGGTATCGACGCGAAGATGAAGCGCACCGCCTGGCGCCCCACGGCGCGCGGCGAGCTCAGCGACAGGCAGACCCTGGTTTTCTCCGCGCTGCTGTGCGCTGCCGGCTCGGCGCTGCTGTGGTTCATGGTCAACCCGCTCACCATGTGGCTGACCTTCGCCACCTTCGTCGGCTATGCGGTGATCTACACCGTGATCCTCAAGCCGCTCACACCGCAGAACATCGTGATCGGCGGCGCCTCGGGCGCGATGCCGCCGGTGCTGGGCTGGGCCGCGATGACGGGCGAGGTGGGGCCGGAGGCGCTGATTCTCTTCCTCATCATCTTCCTGTGGACGCCGCCGCACTTCTGGGCGCTGGCGCTCTACCGCGTCGAGGACTACCGCAAGGCGGGGCTGCCGATGCTGCCCGTCACGCACGGCAACGAGTTCACGCGGCTGCAGGTGCTGCTTTACACCTTCATCCTTTTCGCGGCCTGCCTGATGCCCTTCATCTACGGCATGAGCGGTTGGCTGTACCTCGCGGTGGCCGTGGCGGTGAGCGTCGGCTTCACGGGCTATGCCTTCGCGCTGTGGCGCAGCTACTCCGACACGCTGGCGCGCAAGACCTTCCGCTTCTCGCTGATCCACCTGAGCGTGCTGTTCCTCGCGCTTCTGGTCGATCACTACATTCACTGACTTCGTTTCCATGAACAAGCGCAACGCTCTTCGACTGATGGCTGCCGGCGCCGGCTGGGTGGGCGTTGGCGCCACCCTCGGCCTGGGCCTCTCGGCCTGCAGCGAGACCAGGCAGAGCTTCAATGCCGTCGACATCACCGGTGCCGACTACGCCAAGGACTTCTCGCTGAAGGACGCCGACGGCAAGGTCCGCACCATGGCCGATTTCAAGGGCAAGCTGGTCGTGCTGTTCTTCGGCTACGCGCAGTGCCCGGACGTCTGTCCGACCACCATGACCGAGATGGCTCAAGTGAAGCAGCAGCTCGGCAAGGACGCCGACAAACTGCAGGTGCTGTTCGTCACGGTCGACCCCGCGCGGGACACGGCGGAGGTGCTCAAGGCCTACATGGGCGCGTTCGATCCGAGCTTCGTCGCGCTGATCCCCACGGCCGACGAGCTGGTCGCGGTCGCGAAGGACTACAAGGTCTATTACAAGAAGGTCGATGGCAAGACGCCGACCAGCTATTCGATGGACCACTCGGCCGCCAGCTACGTCTACGACACGCAGGGCAGGCTGCGGCTCTACGCGCGCTACGGCGCGGGCGTGGCGCCGATGGTGTCCGACCTGAAGACGCTGCTGGCTTCCTGAGAAGGGGCGCCACCAGATGGCTGTCGCAGACCAGCTCGGGCACCTGAAGGGGCGCAAGGGCGCCTTCCGCATCGCGCTGATTCCGCCAGAGGTGCTTGATGCCCTCAACGACGGGCTGCTCGAAACCGTCAATCTCAATGAATTCCTGGCGCTCGAGCTGCCCCGGCTGGCGCGCAGCGTGGCCGGGCACATCGGGCTCGACGCCGAAAGCGAGCGGCTGGCCGACACCATCGCGATGCTCGGTGCTTTCAAGCCGATGCAGCGGCACGGGCACATCGCGCGCGCCCTCTACGACCTGACGGCGCTGCACGGCGAACGCGATGCCGTCGCCCATCGGCTGGCCACGCACGCCAGTGACGTGGCGCGATGCTGGGCGGCGCAATGGGTCACGCTCTCGGGCCTGCCGCTGGCGGCGCAACTGGAGGCGGTGCGGCGCTTTGCCGCCGACCCGCATTTCGGCGTGCGCGAGATCGCGTGGATGGCCGTGCGCGACGCGGTGATCGGGTCGCTCGACGAGTCGATCGTGCTGCTGCAGCGATGGGTGCTCGATGCCGATCCCAACATCCGCCGCTTCGCCAGCGAGCTCACGCGGCCGCGCGGCGTGTGGTGTGCGCAGATCGAGGCGCTCAAGACCGAGCCCTGGCGCGCGCTGCCGCTGATCGAGCCGTTGCGCGCCGATACCAGCCGCTACGTGCAGAACTCGGTCGCGAACTGGCTCAACGACGCGAGCAAGAGCCAGCCCGAATGGGTCGACAAGCTCTGCGCGCGGTGGGTGGCGGAGTCGGACACGGCCGAAACCCGCTACATCGCGAAGCGGGCGCTGCGGACGCTCTCCAAATGAAAAAGCCCGGCAGTGCCGGGCTTTGTTCCTGACGGGCGACGGGCTGGCTTACGCGTAGTCCGCGAGCGCCTTCTTCATCTTCTTCATGGCGGCCACTTCGATCTGGCGGATGCGTTCGGCGCTCACGCCGTAAACCGCGGCCAGGTCGTGCAGCGTCATGCCGCCCGAGCCGTCGTCGTTGACCTTGAGCCAGCGCTCTTCAACGATGCGGCGGCTGCGGTCGTCCAGCGCCTCGAGCGCGGTCGCGATGCCGTCGCTCGACAGGCGGTCGCGCTGCTGCGATTCGAGCAGGGCGGTGGGTTCCTGCGAGGCGTCGGCCAGGTAGGCGATCGGGCCGAAGGCTTCGTCGCCGTCGTCCGTCGGGCCCGGGTCGAGCATGATGTCGCCGCCGGACAGGCGGGTTTCCATCTCGAGCACTTCCTCGGGCTTGACGTTGAGGCGGGTCGCCATCTGCGACACCTCGTCGGGGCTCAGCGTATCGCGGTGCGTGCCGGTATCGGCCGCGGCCGAGTCGGCCTTGAAGCCCTGCTTCATCGAGCGCAGGTTGAAGAACAGCTTGCGCTGGGCCTTGGTCGTCGCGACCTTGACCATGCGCCAGTTCTTCAGGATGTACTCGTGAATCTCGGCCTTGATCCAGTGCATGGCGTAGCTCACGAGCCGCACGCCCTGGTCGGGGTCGAAGCGCTTCACGGCCTTCATGAGACCGACGTTGCCTTCCTGGATCAGGTCGCCGTGCGGCAGCCCGTAGCCCAGGTACTGGCGGGAAATGGAGACCACGAGGCGCAGGTGCGACAGCACGAGCGCTCCGGCGGCTTCGAGATCGTTGTGGTCGCGCAGCTTGCGTGCGTAGCCCTGCTCTTCTTCGAGCGTGAGCATCGGCAGGCGGTTGGCGGCCGAAATGTAGGCGTCCAGGTTGCCCAGCGGGGGAACCATCGACCACGGGTTGGCGACGGCCAGCTGGTTGGCAGAGACTCCAGACAGCGTTGTCATCAGGGGGAACTCCTTTGTGTTGGCCATATTAGCACTCGGTTAGAGGGAGTGCTAATCCAAGGGTTCCCTTGAATTTCTATCGCTGGAATAGCCAGGGGCTACCAGCGGATGCCCAGTCTTAGGAAGAGCTTGGACAAGACGAACAGGGGACCGACCCAGAGATATTGAATGTCTTCGAAGAACGACGGCTTCTTGCCCTCGATCTTGTGACCCACGAACTGGAAGATCCAGGCCACTACAAAGATAGCGGCGGAAACCGGCAATACAAGTCCTCCCATCGCGTGCACCAGCACCAGGGCCAGCGCGGTCAGGACGAGCATGGCCACTAGGAAGGCCGGGGCGCGCAGCAGCACGTAGTAGACGAGGCTGGCGGCCACGAAGACATAAGCCACCCAGGGGTGGATCGCGAACAGCAGCCCGACGATGCTCAGCATGATGGCCGGGATGGCCACGAAGTGGATCAGCTCGTTGGTCGGATTGCGGTGGCTTTCCTCGTAGTGGGCGAGCAGGCGGTCGACCTTGCGGTCGCTCGATTCCAGAGGGGCGGCGGCGGTGTGCGTCATGGCAAGTCTCCGTGGGCGCCGTGCGATGCGGCGAGACTTTCGATGGTGCCGACAGAGAAGCCCGATGGCAAGCGCGGATGCCATGTGAAATTGCTATCAAATAAGTAGCATAAAGCACTACAACCACGGAGGCTGGCGTGACTTTCTACACTGTCACCGGAAGGTTACATCGCTAAGATCGGCGAGTGCCTCCCTTCGACTCCTCACCCGCACCCCTGTCCCCGGCCGCGGAGACCGGCACGGCCGCCCGCACGCCCCGGGCGATCCTCGTCGTGGACGACCACGACCTGCTGCGACTGGGCGTCTGCGCGCTGGTCCAGGCCCAGGCGAGCCCGTCCGGTGCGAGCATCGAGGTCTTCGAGGCCAGCAACGTTGCCGACGCGCTGAGGCTGTACGAGGCCCATCAGGCGTCCATCGGCCTGGTGCTGCTCGACCTGGCGCTGCCAGACACGCACGGCCTGAGCGGTCTGGCCGAGTTCCGGATGCGCTTTCCCGACGCGCGGATCGTCGTGCTCTCCGGCACCGGCAACAGCACGCTGGCGCAGGGCGTGCTCGCGCTCGGCGCAGCCGCCTTCCTGCCGAAGTCGGCTGACCTGAAGGAAGTCGTGAGCTTCATCCGCGCCTGCGGCCTGCTCGACGGCGGCGCCGACGCGTCGTCGCAGCAGCAACAGGCCGCGCCAGCTCAGCCAGTGCCCAGGGCGCTCACCGGGTATGCCGAATTCGCCCACGCCAGCGCATGGCAGGAACTCACGCCGCGGCAGATGCAGGTGCTGCAGTGGGTGCTCGAGGGCAAGGCCAACAAGGAAATCGCCCAGCTCGCGAACCTGAGCGAAGGCACGGTGAAGAACCATGTCTCGACCATCCTGCTGCTGTTCGGCATGCGTTCGCGCGCCCAGTTGATCAGCACCCTGCATTGAGCGTGCAGCCCGCCGCGCCGAGCACCCCCGTCGCCGACCACGAACTCGGCCAGCGGGTGCTGCGCGAGCACGTCGCCTCGGTCTACAGCACCTACGGCGTCTCGACGCTGACGCACATGGCCTTCGTGGTCGTGTTCGGCAGCATCATCTATTCGCAGCTGAAGGACCCGAGCCTGCTGTTCTGGCTGGGCGGCCTGCTGATGGCCGACATCTACGTGTTCTTCACGCCGCGCTGGAATCCGTCGAGGCCCGTGCGGGAGAGCGCCTACTGGGCGCGCAAGATCTCGCGCATGGTCACGCTGGTGAGCATGGTCACGGCGGTAGTGCCCTGGCTCATCGTGCCGCACAACAACCTGCCGATGACCTCGCTGCTGATGGCGGTGATCGTCGGCAGCTGCGCGCGGGCGGCGCAGTCGCTCTGGCCGCTGAAGCCGGCGCTCTTCGGCTACACCATGCCGATGTCGCTGGGCATGATCACCGCGCTGGCGTGGCAGGGCGACGGCCTGCACCTGTTCCTGGCGGCGGCCGGCGCGGCCTACCTCTTGCTGACGCTGTACGCGGGCATCGGGCAGCACAAGCTGCTGACCGAATCGCTGATGCTGCGTTTCGAGAACGAGGCGCTCGCCGCGCGCCTCGGCGAGCAGATCGCCGCCACCGAGCGCGCGAGCGAGGAAAAGACCCGCTTCCTCGGCACCGCCAGCCACGACCTGCGCCAGCCGCTGCATGCCATCGCGCTCTTCGGCGCCGCGCTCGAGAACGAACTGCGCGACCGTCCCGAGGGCCGCAACGCCGAGCGCCTGATGCGCGCGGTGAACGCGCTGGGCGCCTCGCTCGACACCATGCTCGACGTCTCGCGCCTGGACGCCGGCGTGATCACGCCGGAGCCCCGCGCGGTGCAGCTCGATGCGCTGTTCCTGCCGCTGAACCACACCTTCGCGGCGCGCGCCGAGCACAAGCAGCTGCAGCTGCGCGTGCGCGCCAGCGGCCTGTGGGTGCACAGCGACCCGCAACTGCTGCACCGCATGCTGTCGAACCTGATGGACAACGCGCTCAAGTACACGATGCGCGGCGGTGTGACGGTCACGGCGCGCGAGCGCGGCGAAACGGTGTGGATCGAGGTGCGCGACACCGGCATCGGCATCGCGGCCGAGCAGTCGGGGCGAATCTTCGAGGAGTTCTATCAGATCAACAATCCGGGCCGCGATCGCTCGCGGGGCCTGGGCATCGGGCTGTCGATCGTGCAGCGGCTGTCCCGGCTGCTGGGGCACCCGGTGCAGATGCACTCACGGCCAGGGCGGGGCACGCATTTCCGCGTGGTGGTGCCCGTGGCGAGTGCTCCGGCCCTGGCGCCGGCCGGAGCGCTCGCGACGGCCTCCCTGATCGAAGAGCGCGGCGCCTCCGCGCTGGCGTTGCCCGGCCGTGTGCTGCTGCTCGACGACGAGCTGGAAATCCGCGAGGCGATGACCGGTCTGCTGCGCTCCCATGCCATCGACGCCCATGCCGTGGCGGACGAGGCCGGCGCCGCGGCCGCGCTGCGCCTGGCGGCCCGCGAGGGGCGGCCCTTCGATCTGCTGCTTTGCGACTACCGGCTCGCCGACGGCGCCGACGGGCTCGATGCCGGCCTGCGGCTCAGCCAGGCCGAGGGGGCGACGACGCCGCTGCTGCTCATCACCGGCGAGACCTCGCCCGACCGGCTGCAGCGCGTGCGCGAATCGCGGGTACCGGTGCTGTTCAAGCCGGTCGTGGCCGATCTGCTGCTGCAGGCGATGGCCGAGGTCGCGGTTGCCAGATGAAGGCAAAGGCGGCCGCAGGCATTGAGCCTGCTTTTGAATTCATTTGTATTTGTTTTGTCGCCAGATGCAGCGAATAGACGCCACAGTCATCGAAACCCATGACTTTCGACACTGGCAGCTACCGGCCCTGTGCCCTATCTTCAAGGCATCGCGTTTCTCGCGAACGGAGTAGGTAGGGGAGAGAGAAAGTGAGCGGCCCCGGCGCAAGCCGGGGCCGTTTTTTTCTTTCTTATCCGAGCAGTGCCTGCGCGAATTCGCGGGCGTTGAAGGTTTCCAGGTCTTCCAGCTTTTCGCCCACGCCGATGAAATAGACCGGAATCGGCCTTTCCCGCGCGATGGCGCACAGCACGCCGCCCTTGGCCGTGCCGTCGAGCTTGGTCACGACCAGGCCCGTGAGGCCCAGCGTCTCGTCGAAGGCCTTGACCTGTGCCAGCGCGTTCTGGCCGGTGTTGCCGTCGATCACCAGCAGCACCTCGTGCGGCGCCGTGCCGTCGGCCTTGGTGACGACGCGCTTGATCTTCTTCAGCTCGTCCATCAGGTGCAGCTGCGTCGGCAGGCGGCCGGCCGTGTCGACCAGCACCACGTCCTTGCCGCGCGCCTTGCCGGCGTTCACCGCGTCGAAGCTCACGGCCGACGGGTCGCCGCCTTCCTGGCTCACGATCTCCACGGTGTTGCGGTCGGCCCAGACCAGCAGCTGCTCGCGCGCCGCCGCGCGGAAGGTGTCGGCCGCTGCCAGCAGCACCGAGGCGCCTTCGTCCGCCAGGTGCTTGGTGAGCTTGCCGATGGAGGTGGTCTTGCCCGCGCCGTTGACGCCGGCCACCATGATCACGGTGGGCGTGAACTGGCCGATGACCAGCGGCTTCTCGAGCGGACGCAGCAGGTCGGCCACAGTCTCGGCCAGCAGCGCCTTGACCTGCGAGGCGTCGGTGGCCATCTGGCGCTTCACGCGGCCGCGCAGGTCGTCGAGCAGGTACTCGGTCGCCTTCACGCCGGTGTCGGCCATCAGCAGGGCGGATTCGAGCTCTTCGTACAGATCCTCATCGATCTTCGCGTTGACGAACACGGCCTGGATGCCGGTGCCGGTCTTGCGCAGGCCGGTCTTGAGCTTGTCGAACCAGCCCTTGCGCTCGGTGGCGATGACGGGTTCGGCAATCGGCGCGACGACCGGCGCTGGCGCCGGAACGGGGGCGGCAACCGGAGGAGCGGAAACAGGGGCTGGAGCGGGCGATGCAACCGGTGCGGGGGCCGGCGCAGGAGCTGGCGAAGGCACTGGCGCCGGTGCCGGTGCTGCAACGGGTGTGAGAGCGGGTGTGAGAGCGGGTGCGGGTGGCGGGGCAGGCGTTTCTTCCACCGTCGGCTTCGAGCCGAACCAGCTCGAAGGCGAGAACACCGAGCGCGCCGGCGCGGGCTCCGGGGCAGGCGCCGCCGGGGCCGGCGGGGTGGACGCCGGCGCATCGGGGGTTTCGGCAGGCGGTTTTTTCTTGAAGAAACTGAACATCGGGAGCTTTTTACAATCCGAGCCATTCTATGAAACACCTCCCGCCACGCCGTGCTGCGTCTGGTGCGGTGCTGGCGATGGCGCTTCTGGCGTCGTGGGCCATGCCTGTCCAGGCCCAGTCCACACCGGCTTCCAGCCCGTCTTCCGCCGCCGCAGCCGCGGCGCCCGGCCCCCAGCAATTCACGCTCGCCAACGGCATGACGCTGATCGTGCAGCCCGACCGGCGCTCGCCCACGGCGGTTCAGATGGTCTGGGTGCGCGTCGGTTCCATCGACGAGGTCGACGGCACCTCCGGCGTGGCGCATGCGCTCGAACACATGATGTTCAAGGGCACCAAGGACATCAAGCCCGGCGAGTTCTCGCGCCGCGTGGCCGCCCTCGGCGGCCAGGAAAACGCCTTCACCACCCGCGACTACACGGGCTACTACCAGCAGATCCCGGTCGGCAGCCTCGAACAGGTGATGAAGCTCGAATCGGACCGCTTCGCCAACAACCAGTGGCCCGACGACGAGTTCAAGCGCGAGATCGAGGTGGTCAAGGAAGAACGCCGCCTGCGCACCGAAGACCAGCCGCGCGCCCTGCTCGGCGAGCAGCAGAACGCCGCCGTCTTCACCGCCTCTCCCTATCACCGCCCCGTGGTCGGCTGGATGAGCGACCTCGACGCCATGACGCCCGAGGACGCACGCGCCTTCTTCAAGCGCTGGTACGTGCCGGCCAACGCCGTGCTCGTGGTGGCCGGCGACGTCGACGTGGCCCAGGTGCGCGCCATGGCCGAGAAGTACTACGGCCGCATCCCCTCGCGCGCGGTGCCCGAGCGCAAGCCGCGCACCGAGCCGGCCCAGCGCGGCATCCGACGCCTCGAGCTGAAGGCGCCCGCCGAGCAGGCCTATGTGTCGCTGGCCTATCGCGTGCCGCAGCTCGCCAATATCGACGACGTGAACAGCGACGCCTGGGCGCTGGTGGTGCTTTCCGCTGTGCTCGACGGCTACGCCGGTGCCCGGCTCGACCGCGCGCTGACCCAGGGCCCCGACCGCGTCGCCGATTCGGCCGGTGCCTACTCGGGCTTCGTCGGCCGCGGCCCGCAGCTCTTCGTGCTCGACGGCGTTCCGGCCGCGGGCAAGAGCGCCGAGGTGGTGGAAGCCGCCCTGCGTGCGCAAGTGGCGCGCATCGCCAAGGACGGCGTGGGCGAAGCCGAACTGG
Organism: Variovorax gossypii; assembly: GCF_003965815.1. Taxonomy (GTDB): domain Bacteria; phylum Pseudomonadota; class Gammaproteobacteria; order Burkholderiales; family Burkholderiaceae_C; genus Variovorax; species Variovorax gossypii. The sequence goes on from NZ_RXOE01000003.1 coordinate 275,955, forward strand.
CACGCGTCAAGACCCAGTGGGTGGCGAGCGAAACCTACAAGCGCGACTCGGTGATGGCGCAGGCGCGCGAACTCGGCAGCAACTGGATCCAGGGCCTGCCGCTCGACGCCAGCGAGCGCATCGTCGCGCGGCTGCAATCCGTCACGGCCGCGCAGGTGCAGGCCGTGGCCGCCAAGTACTTCGGCGACGACCAGCTCACCGTCGCGACGCTGCGTCCGCTGCCGCCCGAAGCCAAGCCCCGTGGCCGCGGCTTTGCCGCGCCCGCCGGCGAAATGCGCTGAAAGGGCCCGATTCCATGACGAAGACTCTCCTCAAGAAGATCGCGCGCCGCGCCCTGTTCGCGGGCGCGGCCGCCATCGCGGGCATCACCGTCGCGCAGGCCGCGCTGCCCATCCAGCACTGGACGCTGGCCAGCGGTGCAAAGATCTACCTGGTGTCGACCAACGCGCTGCCGATCGTCGACGTGCAGATCGATTTCGACGCCGGCAGCCGCCGCGACCCCGCCGCGCAGGCCGGCCTCGCCAGCACCACTGCCACCATGGTCGAGAAGGGCGTGCGCGCCGGCAGGAACGGCGAGCCCGCGCTCGACCAGAATGCGCTGGGCGAAGCCTGGGCCGACCTGGGCGCCAGCTTCGACGCGAGCGCCGGCACCGACCGCACCAGCTATTCGCTGCGCTCGCTGTCCGATCCGGCGCTGCTCAAAAAGGCGGTGGCGCTGGCGGCGCGCGAGATCGGCGAGCCGTCCTTCCCCGACGACGTGTGGCAGCGCGAGCGCGAGCGCATCAACGCGGCCATCAAGGAAGCCAACACCAAGCCCGCCACCATTGCCGGCCGCGCGTTCGCGGCCGACGTCTACGGCGCGCATCCCTACGGCCAGGAAGTGACTGAAGAAACGCTCGCGCGCATCGACACCGCCGCCATGCGCCAGCGCTACCAGCAGCTCATCGTGCCGTGCCGCGCCAAGCTCAGCATCGTCGGTGCCGTCACGCGCGCCGAGGCCGAGACCATCGCCACCACGCTGCTGTCGCGCCTGCCCGGCCCCGAGGCCTGCACGCCGCTGCCGCCCATCGCGCCGGTGGCCGCGCTGACCGGGCCGAAGGACGAGCGCATCGCCTTCGACTCGGCGCAGGCCCACGTCCTCATCGGCCAGCCCGGCTACCCGCGCAAGGACCCGGACCACTTCGCGCTCACGCTGGGCAACTACGTGCTGGGCGGCGGCGGTTTCGTCTCGCGCCTGATGAACGAGGTGCGCGAGAAGCGCGGCCTCACCTACAGCATCTACAGCGGCTTCGCGCCGGGGCTCGAGGCGGGCGCGTTCCGCGTCGGCTTCCAGACCCGGCCCGACCAGGCCGAGGAGGCCGTCAAGGTGTCGCGCGAGGTGCTCGCGAAGTTCGTGGCCGAAGGCCCCACCGCCAGCGAGCTGAAGGCCGCCAAGGACAACCTGATCGGCGGCTTCCCGCTGCTGCTGGACAGCAACCGCAAGCTGATCGGCAACGTCGCCAACATCGCCTGGCACGACCTGCCGCTGGACTACCTCGACACCTGGACCGCGCGCATGAACGCGGTCACGGCCGCCGACATCAAGGCTGCTTTCCAGCGCAAGCTGCAGCCCGAGCGGATGGTGACGGTGGTGGTGGGCGCCAAGGACGCCAAGGACGCGAAAACCGCCAAGGCGCAGCAGTAGCCTGTCCCTCTCCCGGCACCTGCGACAGGCTCCTTCGTGGGCACCGCGGAACCGGCTCCGCCGGGCCGCAGGTGTCGTCCCAGGCGAGGGGGGCGCAGCGACACGAAGCGCGCGAAGCCTGGGGGGAGTGCCTAGCCCAAGGCGTGCGGGCCGCTGCCGGCGGCTGCGCGCACGGCGGCTCCCAACCGCTCCAGCAGCTTCGGCGCCGCGCGCGCGTGCTGCCAGTAGAGCGGCACCGGCAGCGTCGAGCCCGGCACCAGCTCGACCAGCCTTCCTTCCCTGAGTGCGTCGGCCACCATGCTGACGGGGTGCATGCCCCAGCCCATGCCCGAGCACGCCGCCTCGACGAAGGCGCTGGGCGACGGGATCCAGTGCCTGGGCGTCTCGACGTTGCGGTGGCAGATGCGCCGTACCCAGCGCGCCTGCAGCCGGTCCTTGCGGTCGAACACCAGGCTCGGCGCCTCCGCCAGCGTGCGGGCGCCCACGCCTTTTGCGAAATGCTCGCGTACGAACTCCGGGCTGGCCGCCGCCACGTAGTGCATGGTGCCCAGCGCCTCGCTGTTGCAGCCGGCCACCGGCTGGGCCAGCGCCGTCACCGCCGCGAGCACCGCGCCGCTGCGCAGCCGTTCGGCCGTGTGGTCCTGGTCGTCCACCGAGAGGTCGAGCAGCGCGCCCGGTTCCTGCGCAGCGAAGGCCGAGGCGGCGGCGATGAACCAGGTCGCGAGGGTGTCGGCGTTGACGGCCACCCGTATCGTGACGCGCTCGTCGCCCGCCTCGCCGCCGCCCATGCCCAGGGCGGGCAGGGTCTCGCGCAGCTCGTGCTCCAGCATGCCCACGCGCTCGACGTGTCGGCACAGCTGCTGCCCGGCCTCGGTGGCCACGCAGGGCTGGCCGCGCACCAGCAGGGCGCCGCCGGTGCGTTCCTCCAGCTGCCTGATGCGCTGCGACACCGCCGAGGGCGTGACATGCAGCGCGCGGGCGGCGCGTTCGAAACTGCCTTCGCGCACGACGGCGGCCAGGGCGTTCAGGGCGGCGTAGTCCAGCATGGTTTGAATGAAGAAAAACTGAATCGGATTAAGAAAGTTTAGTTTGAATTAATTCGGTGCGGACGGCATCCTCGAAGCATGCAAGCCGTACACGTCACCACCGCCTTCGCCAACGGGCTCTTCATGAGCCTGGTCCTCATCGTCGCCATCGGCGCGCAGAACGCCTATGTGCTGCGCCAGGGCTTGCGTCGCGAGCATGTGGGCGCGGTCGTGCTGTTCTGCGCCGCCAGCGACGCGGTGCTGATCGGCGCCGGCGTGGCCGGCATGGCGCAGGTGCTCCAGGGACGGCCGATGCTGGCCACCGTGCTCGCGGGGCTCGGCGCGGCCTTCCTGTGCGCCTACGGGCTCAGGGCGCTGTGGCGTTCGCGCCAGCCCGCGGCGCTGCAGGCCACGGCGCAGGGCATCTCGCTGTCGCGCACCGCCGTGGTGGCGCAGGCGGCCGGTTTCACGCTGCTGAATCCGCACGTCTACCTCGACACGGTGCTGCTCGTGGGCAGCGCGGGCGCGCAGTACGCGGGCATGCTCAAGGTCTGGTTCGTGGCAGGGGCCAGCGCGGCGAGCGTGCTGTGGTTCACCTCGCTGGGCTTCGGTGCGCGGCTGCTCGCGCCGGTGTTCGCCCGGCCGCGCGCCTGGCAGATGCTCGACGCGCTGGTCGGCGGCACCATGCTCGTGCTGGCGGCCATGTTGGCGCGGCGCGCGCTGACGGGGGCGTGAGAGCCAGCGCATGCGGCGGCGTTAAGCTCGCCGCATGCCCCAGAAGAAAGCCGCCCCAGCCTCCCGTTCCGCGCCAGCAGGCAAGTCCAAGCCTGCGGTGAAGCGCCCGTCGAAGCCCAGCGAGGTGCGCATCATCGGCGGCGAATGGAAGCGCACCCGCCTCGCCGTGGCCGACAAGCCCGGCCTGCGCCCCACGCCCGACCGCGTGCGCGAGACCATCTTCAACTGGCTCGCGAGCCTGGCCGGTGCCGGTGGCGGCGAGCTGCCGGGCTGGCAGTGCGTGGATGCCTTCGCGGGCACCGGCGCCCTCGGCTTCGAGGCTGCCTCGCGCGGCGCGGCCGGCGTGCTGCTGTGCGAGCAGGACGCTTCGCTCGTCGCCCAGCTGCAGGCCGTGAAGACCAAGCTCGAGGCCGAGGCCGTGCGCATCGAGCGCGGCAACGGCGTCACGGCGCTCGAACGCGCGCCGGCCGGCAGCCTCGACGCCGTGTTCCTCGATCCGCCCTTCGACAACGTCGCCCTCTACGAACCCGCGCTTCGCGCCGCCGCGCGCGCACTGCGCGCCGAGGGCTCTGTGTACCTCGAGGCGCCGCGTCGCTGGAGCGGCGAAGAGCTCGCGGCGCTTGGCCTCGCGGAGTTCCGCTACCTCAAGGCCGGCGCGGTTCACGCGCATCTGCTGAGGCCGGCGGCGCAGGGGACTGCATAATCCGCCGGACAAGCCGCACCGGCAGCATGAGGAAGAAGCAACCATGGCCAGCAACGTCATCGCGGTTTATCCCGGCACATTCGACCCCATCACCCTCGGTCACGAGGACGTGGTGCGCCGTGCCACCCAGCTCTTTTCCAAGGTGATCGTCGCGGTGGCGGCGGGCCACCACAAGAAGGCGCTGTTCACGCTGTCCGAACGCATCGACATGGCCCGCGAGGCCGTCAAGCCCTACAGCGACCAGGTTTCCGTCGAGAGCTTCTCCGGGTTGCTGCGCGACTTCGTCGTCGCGCGCGGCGGCAAGGCCATGGTGCGCGGCCTGCGCGCCGTGACCGACTTCGACTACGAGTTCCAGCTCGCCGGCATGAACCGCTCGCTGATGCCCGACGTCGAGACCGTGTTCCTGACCCCAAGCGACAAGTACCAGTTCATCTCCAGCACCTTCGTGCGCGAGATCGCCATGCTCGGCGGCGAGGTCCACAAGTTCGTCTCCCCGAACGTGGAGCAGCAGCTCGCCGCCAAGGTCCGCAGCCTCGGCCGTGAATAAGCCGCAATGAGCGGCACCCCTCCGCCCCGCCTGCATCTGCTGGGCGATGCAGCACTGCTGTGCGAGCTGCCCGCGCCGGCCACTCTGGCGCAGCAGCAGCGCATCTGGGCGCTGGCCGAGCATGCGCGGGAGTGGCCCGGCGTCGGCGAGACGCTGCCGGGCATGAACAACCTCACGCTCACTTTCGATCCCGTCGTCATCGACCTGGACACGCTCACCGCCCAGGTGCTCGAGGCCTGGCCCAGGCTGGCCGCCGGCGCGGTCAGCGGGAGGCTGGTCGAGATCCCGGTCGCCTACGGCGGCGAACACGGGCCCGACCTGGCCGACGTCGCGGCGCACACCGGCTTCACGCCGGCCGAGGTGGTGCGGCGCCACACCGGCGCCGAGTACGTCGTCTACCTGCTGGGCTTCCTGCCCGGCTTCAGTTTCATGGGCGGGCTGCCGCCCGAGCTCGCCACGCCGCGCCGCGCCGAGCCGCGCCTTGCCGTGCCCGCGCGATCGGTCGGTATCGGCGGCGAGCAGACCGGCATCTATCCGCTGGTGTCGCCGGGCGGCTGGCAGCTGATCGGCCGCACGCCGCTCGAGCTGTTCGACCCCGCGGCCGAGCCGCCCACGCTGCTGCGCCCCGGCGATCGCGTGCGCTTCGTGGCGGAGAGCGTGCAGACATGATCGTCATCCGCAAGCCCGGCGTGCTCGCGTCGGTGCAGGACCTGGGCCGCCACGGCCATCGCCAGCTAGGCATCTGCCCGGGCGGCGCGCTCGACGTGCTCGCGCTCACGCTGGCCAACCGGCTCGTGGGCAATGCGGACGGCGCCGCGGGGCTCGAACTCACGATGGGCGGCTGCGAGCTGCAGTTCGAGACCGACACGCGTATCGCGCTCGCCGGCGACGACTTCCAGGCCACCCTCGACGGCGTGCCGCTGTGGCCCTGCTGGAGCGTGCCGGTCGCGGCCGGCCAGACGCTCAGGCTCGCGGGCGCCAACGCGCCCGGCGTGAAGAAGGCCGGCGTGCGCAGCTGGCTGGCGGTGGCGGGCGGCGTAGAGGTGCCGGCGGTTCTCGGCTCGCGCAGCACCGACCTCAAGGCCGGCTTCGGCGGACACGAGGGGCGCGCGCTGCGCAAGGGCGACCGGCTGCCGACGGGCGCTTCGAGGCTCGACGCCGCGCAGCGGCAGCACCGCGCCTTCGGCGTCCGGGGCCCCGACTGGGGACCTGGCGAGGACGACTGCGCCATCTCCCTGCGCGTGCTGCCCGGCCCCGAGTTCGAACTGTTCACGCTGGCCGCGCGCGAGCAGCTCTGGGGCGAGCGCTGGCGCATCACGCCGCAAAGCAACCGCATGGGCAGCCGGCTTGAAGGCGCCGAGCTCAAGCGCAAGCGCAGCGGCGACATGCTCTCCTCGGGCGTGATCCCCGGCACGATCCAGGTGCCGCCCTCGGGCCAGCCGATCATCCTGATGGGCGACTCCCAGACCACGGGCGGCTATCCGCGCATCGGCGTGGTCATCCGCGCCGATCTCTGGAAGCTCGCGCAGGCGCCGCTCAACGGCAGGCTGCGCCTCGTGCAGGTCGACCAGCCGCAGGCGCTGGATGCGTGGGCCGGCCAGCAGCGCTACCTGTCGCAGGTGGCGCAAGGGCTTGCTGCTGCGGGTTGGTCGCGCGCGGCATAGACTTTGCAGAAAACCGCGAGATAGTCGCGAGAGAACCGCGACAGCAAAAGGAAGCCCCGCCATGCAAATCGACCTCAACGCAGACCTCGGCGAAGGCGCCGGCAACGACGAAGCCCTGCTCGCGCTGGTGAGCTCCGCCAACATCGCCTGCGGCTGGCACGCAGGCGACGCGAAGACCATGCAGCAGTGCGTGCGCTGGGCGTTGCGCAACGGCGTGGCCATCGGCGCGCATCCCAGCTTTCCCGACCGCGAGAACTTCGGCCGCAGCACCATGCACCTGCCGCCCGAGGAGATCGTGGCCAACGTGCTCTACCAGGTGGGCGCGCTGGCGGCCATCGTGAAGGCCGAGGGCGGCAAGCTCTCGCACGTGAAGGCGCACGGCCAGCTCTACAACCAGGCCGTGAAGGAGCCCGAACTCGCCGATGCGCTGTGCGAGGCGGTGCGCCGCTTCGATCCCTCGCTCAGGTTCTTCGGGCTCGCGGGCAGCAACATGATCGACGCGGCCCGCCGCGCGGGCCTGGAGCCCGTGGAGGAAGTGTTCGCCGACCGCGGCTACATGCCCGACGGCAGCCTCGTGCCGCGCAGCCAGCCGGGCGCGCTGATCGAGAGCGAGGAGCAGTCGATCGCACAGACCCTCTCGCTGGTGCGCGACCGCCGCGTGACCGCCATCGACGGCAGCGTCGTGCCCGTCAACGCGCAGACCGTGTGCCTGCACGGCGACGGCGCCCATGCGCTGGCCTTCGCGCGCCGCATCCGCGAGCGGCTGCAGGCCGAGGGCATCGCCGTACAGGCGATGGCCTGACGGCTCGAACGCCTGAACGAGCAAGGCAGGCCGTGGCAGCCAAGCCCATCAAGGTCCTGCTCACCGGCTTCGAGCCCTTCGAGCAGGAGACGCTCAACCCCTCCTGGGACGCCGTGCGCGAGCTCGACGGCTGGAAGGTCGGCCGCGCGACGGTGCATGCGCGCCTGGTGCCTTGCGTCTTCGGCGACGCCATCGATGCGCTGATGCGCGCGATGGACGAACTCCAGCCGCAGCTGGTGCTTTGCATCGGCCAGGCCGGCGGACGCGCCGAGTTCACGCCGGAGCGCATCGCCATCAACATCGACGATGCCCGTACTGCCGACAACAAGGGCCGGGAGCCCATCGACGTGCCGGTGGTGCCGGGCGCTCCCGCCGCGTACTTCTCGACGCTGCCGATCAAGGCCATGGTGCGCGAGCTGCGCGCGGCAGGCATTCCGGCCTCGGTCTCGAACAGCGCGGGCACCTTCGTGTGCAACCACATCTTCTACGGCCTCATGCACCGCATCGCGACGCATCCGGTGCCGGGGCTGCGCGGGGGCTTCATCCACATTCCCTACCTTCCGCAGCAGGCGGCGCGCTTTCCGGGCGCGCCGAGCATGTCGCTCGAAACGCTGGTCAAGGCATTGCGCGTCGCCGTGACCACCGCGCTCGCGGTGGAGCACGACATCGCCGAGACCGGCGGCCGGCTGCACTGAGCCGGCCGGGAGGCTTAAGGGCTCAGGCGGCCGGGAAGTGCTTCGCCAGCCAGCCGTTGAGCGCGGCGTTGACGAGCGCGGGCTTCTCCATCGTCAGCATGTGGCCGCAATCGGGCACCCAGACGACCTGCGCCTGCGGCAGAAGCGCCGCCATCTCGGTCGTGCACTCGGGGGGCGCGAGCCGGTCCTCGTTGCCGCACACCAGCAGCACGGGCGCGCGTACCGATGCGAGGTGCAGGCGGGCGTCGGGCCGGCGCATCACCGCGCGGTTCTGGCTGATGAGCTGCCGGGCGCCCGCGCCGAGCACGATGTCGAGGTAGCGCTGCACCAGCACTTCGTCGGCTGCCTGCGCGGGGTGGAAGGCGAAGTAGACGTTCGGCTCGATGACCTCGCGCAGCTCGCCGCGCTCGAAGTACTCGATGGCGCCTTCGCGCAGCGTGAACATGTCGGGCGTCTCGGGCCGCGCGCTGGTGCCGAGCAGCGCGAGCCCGGCGATGCGTTCGGGGGCCTGGCGGGCCGCTTCCATGGCGACCATGCCGCCCATCGAGGCACCGCAGAGCACCAGCGGCCCCTCGTTGTCGCGCAGCACGGCTGCGGCCATGCCTTCGATGGTGTCGTTGTGCCGCTGGACGTCGCTCACGCGCGCGCCGAAGGCGGGGGGAAGGGCGGGCAGCTGGGCTTCCCAGATGCGCTCGTCGCAGGCGAGGCCGGGCAGCAGGATCAGATTGGGCATGGTCACGGATTCTGCGCGATTGCCGCAGCGAGCGCAGCGGCATAGGTCGCGGCATAGGCCTCATGGCCAGCAGCCATCGGAGGCCGGCCTCGACATACTCCAAGTCACATGTCCGGGAACCCCGCAATGAATCTGGTCGAACGCGTCCAAGCCATCCTGCTCAAGCCCAAGGCCACCTGGCCCGAGATCGACTCGGAGCCGGCCGACGCCGCATCGCTCTACAAGAACTACGTGATGATCCTCGCGCTGATCCCGGCGGTGGCCAGCTTCATCGGCCTGTCGCTCATCGGCATCGGCGCCTTCGGCGTGAGCTTCCGCGTGCCGCTGGCCTCGGGGCTCGCGAACATGATCGTGGGCTACGTGCTGTCGCTGGTGATGGTGTTCGTGCTCGCGCTCATCATCGACGCGATGGCGCCCACCTTCGAAGGCACCAAGAGCCAGATCGGTGCGCTCAAGCTCTCGGCCTATGCGAGCACTGCGGCCTTCGTGGGCGGCGTCTTCAGCCTGCTGCCCTCGCTGTCGGTCCTCGGCGCGCTGGCGGCGCTCTACGGCGTCTACCTGCTCTACACCGGCCTGCCGGTGCTCATGAAGTGCCCGCCCGACAAGGCCGTGGCGTACACCGCCGTTGTGGTGGTCTGCGCCATCGTCGGCGGCGTGGTGATCGCCTGGGTGCTGGCGCTGCTCACGCCGTCGCCGATGCGACTGGGCGCGGTGTCCGCGGCCGAAGCGGTGGTGGCGGTCGTGCAACAGGGTGCGAGCGTGAAAACCTGAGCGTCACTCGCAGGGTGGAAAATGGGCGGCAATGCCAACGCCCAAGCCCGAAACCACCACCGACCTGATCCTCATCCGCCACGGCGAGACCGCCTGGAACCGCGAGCTCCGCTTCCAGGGGCACGCCGACGTTCCGCTCAACGACATCGGCCACGAGCAGGCCCGCCGCCTCGGCCTGAGGCTGGCCAGCGAGACGGCGGTGCAGCACGTCATCAGCAGCGACCTCATGCGCGCGCAGCAGACGGCGGCGCCCGGGGCGCAGCAGCTGTCGCTGCCGGTGGTCACCTCGGCGGCGCTGCGCGAGCAGTTCTTCGGCGTGGTCGAGGGCATGCGCTCCGAGGAGATCCAGAGCCTGCATCCGCGTGCCTGGGAGGAATGGCTGGAGTTCCGCGAGGACCACGCCATGCCAGAGGGCGAGACGGCGCGCGAGTTCCACACGCGCATCGTCGCGGCGCTGGGCGGCATCGCGGCCGCGCACAAGGGGCAGCACCTGATCGTCGTCACCCACGGCGGCGTGCTCGACATGGTGTGGCGCACCGCCAGGGGGCTCAGCCTGAGCGGGCCGCGCCGCAGCGAGATTCCCAACGCGGGCTTCAATCGCATCCGCATCGCCGATCCGCAGCGGCCCGACGACATCGAGATCGTCGAGTGGGCCGACACCCGGCACCTGGCCGACCTGCCGCCGCAGCCGACCTACGACCAGACGCGGCACCTGAAGAACAAGGGCTGAGGCTGCCTCAGCCGGCCGAGCCGCAGCTCCCCGGCTTCGGCGTGCGCAGCAGCGGCTGGCCGGCGCCCACGCCCGTGGGCTTGCCGCCGTCCACCGCGAGCTGTCCGTTCACCAGCACCGTGGTCACGCCTTCCGACAGCAACGTCGGCTGCGTGTAGGTGGCCTTCGCCGCATAGCGCGCCGGATCGAACACCACCACGTCCGCGTAGTAACCCGGACGCAGGTGGCCGCGCTGCTTCAGCCCCAGCGTGTCGGCCGTGAGCGACGAACTGCCGCGGATGAACTGCGCCAGCGAGATCGTGTGCTCCTTCACCACGTACTGGTCGTACTTGCGCGCGAAGGTGCCGTAGGCGCGCGGATGGCCCAGCGAGGAGTCGGACGAGGTCATGACCCATGGCCGCTTCATGAAGGCGCGCACGTCGTCGTCGCTCTGGTTGAAGGAGGCGATCATCAGGTCGCCGTCGCGCAGCACGGCGATGGCTGCGTCCACCGGATCGGCGTTCGACGCCTTGGCCACGTCGGCCAGCGTCTTGCCCACGTACTTCGTGCTGCCGGCCGAGAACAGAATGGTCTCGGGGCCGCCGCGCAGCCGCAGGTTCTCGCGCATGTCCTTGCGCAGGCGCTCCTGCTGCGAGGCGTCGTCGAAGCGCTGCAGCGTCGCCGCGCGGCCGCCTTCGTTGGCCCAGGGCGGCAGCAGCGCGGCCGAGAAGCGGGTGCTCGACGCAGTCCACGGATAGTGGTCGGCCGTGATGTCCAGGCCGCCCGCGCGTTCCTTCTCTATGCGCTTGATGATGTCGCCGCTCTGGCCCTGCACGTCGACGCCCAGCGCCTTGATGTGCGCCACGTGCACCGGCAGCTTCGCCTCGTGGCCGATGCGGATCACCTCGTCGATGGAGCCCTTGAGGCCGATGTTGTACATGGACTCGTCGCGGATGTGGCTGTCGTAGAGGCCGCCATGCCGCGCCGCCACCTTCGCGAGCTCGATGACCTCCTCGGTCTTCGAGAAGTTCTGCGGCGTGTAGAAGAGGCCCGTCGACAGGCCCAGCGCGCCTTCGCACATGCCCTGGCTCACGCGCTTCTTCATCGCCTCGAGCTGTTCGGGCGTCGGCGCCCGGTTGGCCTCGCCCAGCTCGCTCATGCGCACCGGGCCGAAGCCCACGTACATGGCGACGTTGGTGCCCACCGGCGCGGCGCGCAGCTTCTGCGCCTGCGCCGCGATGTCGAATCCGCCGAAGCCGTCGTTGCCGATCACCGCGGTGGTCACTCCCTGCGTGATGAACGGAATGTTCAGGCGCTTCTTCGGGTCGCTGGAGTGCAGGTCGGCATCCGCATGCGTGTGCGCGTCGATGAAGCCCGGCGCCACCACCATGCCCGTGGCGTCGATCACGCGCTTCGCGGTGAACTGCGTCGGCGCAGCCTTGCCGGCGAACACGATGCGATCGCCTGCGATGCCAACGTCGCCCACCACCGGCGTGTCGGAGTCGCCGGTGTAGACGGTGCCGCCGCGCAGCAGCAGGTCGAGCGCGACGGGGGCTTCGTTGGCGGCATGCAGGTTGACGGAGAAGGGCGCGAGGGTCGAGAGAACCGCCAGCGTGACGAGGGACTTGCGCATGGGATGGTTGGCCCGCGAAGGCTTCTTGTTGAAGGAGTGCGGCCAGTTTAGGAGCCGTCTCCGCGCCCTCGCCAATTCCTTTTGCACCATGCCCCATGACCTGAAGGCATGGGCTGCCGGGCCGTGCTCAGCCCTGTGTCGTGAGCTGCCCGAGGCCCAGCCGCCGGTACACCGCCGCCGTCTGCCGGCGCAGCCGCAGCGACTCGGGCTGGCCGTTGAGCTGCTGCTGCAGGATGCCTTGCGCGGCGGCCAGCGAGGCTTCGGTGCCGCTGCGCACCAGCGCATCGAGGTACACCTGCTCGAACAGGTCGCGCTGCGCATGGCTGCCGCCGATCTCGATCATGCGCGGCAGGGCCGTGCCCAGGCCCTCGATGGCCGCAGCGAGGTCGCCGCGCGCATGCGCCACCAGCCCGTGCGCGGCCGGCACGCACACGCGTTGCCATGCCGCGCGGGTCGAGGCAGGTGCATCCGGCGCGAAGGCCACGATGTTGCGCAGCAAGGCATCGGCCTCCGGGCGGCCGGCGCGCGCGAGGCCGTAGAGGTATTGCAGGTCGAGAAAGGGCAGCACATGGTCGGCCTGGCGCTGCCGCAGGTAGCCCGCCACGTCGCTCCAGCGATCGCCCACGTCGATGCCCGCGAGCTCCAGCCGTGCGAGCAGCGAGACCGCGCCGATCTGGTCCTGCGAGTAGTCCTTCACCACGCCCCACGCATGCTCGTCGTACACCGCGAGCGCCTCGGCATCGCGGCCCATGTCGATGAGGAACAGCGCCACGTGCCACCAGTTGTGCGTGACCATGAAGGAGTTGAGCCCGGTCCAGGTGTCGCTCACGCTTTCCATGAACGCCAGCCCCTCGGCGAGCCGGCCCTCGGTGAGCATGACGTGCGCCAGCGCGTGATGGGCCCACGGCTCCTTGCGGCACATGGCGATGGCGCGGCGCGCGCTCGCCTCGGCCTCGCGCATCAGGTGGCACTGCTCGTAGCCGAAGGCCGCCATGCCGTGCACGTAGGGCACGTCGGCCGCATGCGGCAGCACCGCCAGCGCGAGCCGCAGCATGCCGGGGCAATCGCCGGTGTTGAAGCAGTGGTATTGGCCGAGCTTGACCGAGACCAGGTCTCGCGGATGCTCCAGGGCCTGCTCGGTGTGCAGCGCGATGGCGCGTGCGATGTCGCCGTCGGCCCAGGCTTCGATGGCTGCGATGTAGCGCTGCACGCGCGGCGTCGCGCGTGCAGCGCCGGCACGGGCCTTCGCGAGGAACGGCCGCGCATTGGCCGCGGCCTCGCGCGACTCGGCGAACAGGTGCAGCGTGGCGCAGTAGGCCTGCACGATGGGACTCGCGTCGGCGTCCGCCAGCGCGATCAGGTTGACGGCGCGGGCTTCGCTGGAGATGAAGCCCATGACGAAGTCGTCGACCAGCGGCAGGCTGGCGGCATCGTCGAGGGTGAGCGGGTTGCCGAGGCTGTCGGCGAAGGGCGGGGCGCTGTTCGTGGGGGTTCCGGAGGGCATGGCGGCATGGTGCCATGCCCCCGGCGATGCTTCAACGTCGTGCGACGATGTTCGACGACGCGGCTCAGACGCCGGCCTGCTGGTGGCGGTACTCCTGCGTCCTGCCGCCGTAGCCGTAGGCCGCGCCGCGCGCGTCGATCACGTGGATGTACGACACCTCGTGCAGGTCCGGCCGGATCTTCGCCATGGCCGCGTGCACCTCGCGCAGGTAGCGCGCCTTCTCGGCCTTGGTGTTGGTCTCGTCGGTGATGCTGATGTCGAGGTGGAAGGCCGACTTGCCCAGCGAGGCCAGCGACTGCCCGCCGATGAACCAGGCGTCGGCGGCGATGTACTGCACGGTGATGGCGATGACCGGCAGCTGCTTGCCGAGCACGCTCTGCGTGAGCTCGGCAACGACGTCGACGGTCTTGCGGGTGAGGTCGGCGTTGGGTTGGCCGGAGAGGTGGACGACGATGTGGGGCATGGTGGACTCCTTGGATTAACGGGTTGTCGATGGGGTGATTGTGGGAGTCCGATGGCCATCGGAAAAGCGGGAAGATATGATGCATTCCATCGGAATAACGGATGGATGAAGAGCCATGCAGGGATTCGATCTCGAGCAGTTGCGCACCCTGGCCGCCGTCGTCGACGCCGGCAGTCTCACTGCGGCGGCGCCGCGCGTCTTTCTTTCCCAGTCGTCGGTGAGCGAGCAGATCCGCAAGCTGGAAGAGCGCGCGGGGCAGTCGCTGCTCACGCGAAGCAAGGCCGGCGTTGCGCCCACCGAGGCGGGCGTGCGGCTGCTGGGCTATGCGCGGCGCATCCTGGCGCTGAGCGACGAGGCCTTTCGCGACCTGCACGGCGAAACGCTCCAGGGCGAGCTGCGGCTGGCCGTCACCGACTATTTCCGGCCCGGCGACCTGACCCGGCTGCTCGGGCGGCTGGGCGAGAGCTATCCGCAGGTGCGGCTGCACGTCGCCATCCTGAAGAGCGACGAGTTGCGCGCCGCCTATGCGCGCGGCGACTTCGACGTGGCGGTGGGAATGAACATCGCCGGTGTTTCCGCCGCGCAGCCCCGGGCGTCGGTGATCCGGCGCGAGTCGCTGGTGTGGCTGGGTGCGGCGGGCATGCGGCTGGTGCGCGGCGAGCCGGTGCGCCTGCTGGTGCTGCCCGACACCTGTTCGCTGCACCAGTTCACGGTGGCGCTGCTGAGGCGCAGGCATGTGCCCTATACGCTGGCGCACGTGGCGTCTGGCGTGGCGGGGCTGCAGTCGGCGCTGGCGGCGGGGCTGGGCGTGGCCTGCCTCAACGAATCGGCGATCAGCGAGGGGGTGACGCGGCTCGCCACGCCCCACGGGTTGCCGGCGCTGCCGCGCGTGGCCTTCGAGTTTCTGCCCGGCCGCCGGGGCGAAACCGCGTTCGTGACCCGTGCCCGGGAACTGCTGGCCACCCATCTGGTGTGAGCCGGGCGCCAGGGTGGCGCGGGATTTGCGTCAAGAGAGCCATGGACGCGCCACCTCCCACCACCCAGCCAGACTGGCTACGCCATTCCCGCTTCGACGACGCGCAGGCGATCTTCTCGGGCACGCTTTTCGTCGCCATCGCCATGATGCTGTTCGGCCAGGCGGGTCTGCTCACGGGCGGCACGGCCGGCGTGGCGTTCCTGCTGCACTACGCCACCGGCCTGAGCTTCGGAAAGCTGTTCTTCCTGGTCAACCTGCCGTTCTACTGGTTCGCCTGGCGCCACATGGGGCGGGCGTTCACCATGAAGACTTTCTCGGCCATCGCGCTGCTTTCGGTGATGACCGACCTGGCGCCGCGCTACCTGTCGATCGATTCCCTGAACCCGGCCTTTGCCGCTGTGCTCGGCGGGCTGCTGCTGGGCACCGGCTGCCTGTTCCTCGCCCGCCATCGCGCGAGCCTCGGCGGGGCGACCGTGCTGACGCTGTACCTGCAGGAAAAGCGCGGCTGGCCCGCGGGCAAGGTGCAGATCGGCATCGATTGCTCGGTGGTGCTGCTTGCCCTGTTCGTGATTCCGCCGCAGCGCGTGGGGTGGTCGGTGCTGGCTGCCGTGGTGATGGGGATCTTTCTCTGGGTCAATCACAAGCCTGGGCGGTACGCGGCCACCTGAGAACGGCCCGGCGCCGCGAAGTCTCGTCTAATTCGCCTCCCGGACAATGCGCCCATGCCGCCCCGCTACCGCATCGTTCCGCTCATCGTCGCCGCGCCTCTTTTCCTGCAGAACCTCGACACCTCGGTGATGGCCACGGCGCTGCCGACCATCGCGCACGCGCTCGACGTCAGCGTGCTGCACCTGAATCTCGCGATCACTTCGTACCTGCTGAGCCTGGCGGTCTTCCTGCCCGTCAGCGGCTGGCTGGCCGATCGCTTCGGGCCCAAGCGGGTGTTCTGCGCGGCGGTGGCCTTCTTCTCGCTGGGCTCCACCCTGTGCGGGGCGGCGCAGACGCTGCCGCAGCTGGTGGCGTTCCGGGTGCTGCAGGGCATGGGCGGCGCGATGATGCTGCCGGTCGGCCGGCTCATCCTGCTGCGCAGCGTGCCGCCTGCGCAGATGGTCTCGGCGATGGTGTGGTTCACGGTGCCGCCCGCTTTCGGCCGGCTGGCGGGGCCGCTGTTCGGCGGGGCCATCGTCACGTTGACTTCGTGGCGATGGATCTTCCTGGTCAACATCCCCTTCGGCCTGATCGCCATCGCCGGGGCGATGCGTTTCATCGGCGATCTGCCCGAAGACAGCTCTCCCGCGCCCTTCGACATCGAAGGCTTCGTGCTGCTGGCCCTGGGGCTGACGGCGTTGCTCGGCAGCCTGGAGATGGTGGGCAAGGCGCTGCTGCCGGTGTCGGTCATCTGGGCGATGGCGGGCGTCGGCGTGCTGGCCTCGCTGGTCTACCACCTGCGAAGCCGCGGCAAGGCCGAGCCGCTGATCGACCTGGGCATCCTGCGCTTCTCGACCTACCGCGCGTCGATCATCGGCGGCACGCCGCTGCGCATCGCGATCGGCGCTTCGCCCTTCCTGCTGCCGCTGATGCTGCAGCTGGGCTTCGGGCTCTCGCCGCTGGCCTCGGGCAGCCTGACGATGGCCGCCGCGCTGGGCTCGCTGGCCACGCGCACGGTCATGGCGAGGGCGATACGCACGGTGGGTTTCCGCTCGCTGCTGGTCGGCGCAACCTGCCTGACCTGCCTTTGCTATGTGAGCTACGGCCAGTTCCGGCCCGCCACGCCGCATGTGCAGATCTTCGTGACGCTGCTGTTCGGCGGGCTGGTGAATTCGATGGCGATGGTGTCGCTGCAGACGCTGGGCTTCTCGCAGATTCCCAAGCCGCGCATGAGCCACGCGACCACCCTCAACAGCATGGCGCAACAGCTGTCCCTGAGCCTGGGCGTGACGCTCGGCGCCACGCTGGTCACGCTGGCGGCATGGTGGAACGGCAGCAGCACCAGCCAGCTGAGCGCGGCGGACTTTTCCCCGGCCTTCGGCGTGGTGGGCGCGATGACGCTGCTGTCCCTGCTGTCGTTCACCAAGCTGTCGAAGGACGAGGGCGCCGGGCTGCGCTGACGGGCGCGCCTAGGGCCCCGGGGCCTTGGGCCAGGGCCGCTGCGGCTCGCGGATCTGCTCGAAGGCGCGAGCGACGCGCAGCACCCCGAGGTCGTCGAATCGCTGGCCGGCAATCTGCAGCCCGATCGGCAATCCGCCCGCCGAGTACCCGCAATTCACCGAGGCGGCCGGCTGCTCCGACATGTTGAAAGGCACCGTGAACCCGATGTGCTCCAGCGGCCGCAGCGGGTCGTTGGTGGGTGACGGGGCCTCGGCCGCTGCAGGCATGTTCGGCGACACCGGCGAGATCACGTAGTCGAAGCGCGCGCATGCGCTCACGGCGGCCACGCGCGTCGCGTGGAACTGGCTGAAGCTGCGGAACACGTGCTCGCCGCTGAACTCGGCTGCGCTCTCGGCCCATTCGCGGATGTAGGGCAGCACCTTCGAGCGCTGGTCGGCGCGCAGGCCCTTCAGGTCCACCAGGGAGCGCATGCGCCACAGGTGGTCCATGCCGTCGAGCATGGCCTGCGACATGAAAGGCTGCATCGGCTCGATGATGGCGCCGGCCTTTTCCAGGAGCCGTGCCGCCTGCTCGACGGCCACCTGGATCTCCGACTCCACAGCCAGTCCGCAGCCCGCGTCCAGCAGCAGCCCGATGCGCAGGCCGCGCAGATGGTCGGGCGACACGTCGAAGCCGGCCCAGTCGATCTCCTGCGGCGGCAGGCTCATGCTGTCGCGCGCGTCGGGCTTCGACAGCGCCTGCATCAGCAGCGCGGCGTCGCCCACGGTGCGGGTCATCGGCCCGGCTGCGCGGCCCATGTAGGGCGGGTCGATCGGAATGCGCCCCAGGCTCGGCTTGAGCGTGAAAATGCCGCACCAGCTCGCCGGCAGGCGCAGCGAGCCGCCGATGTCGGTGCCCAGGTGCAGAGGGCCATAGCCCGCCGCGGCGGCAGCGCCGGCACCCGCGCTGGAACCGCCCGGCGTGAGGCGCAGGTCCCACGGATTGCGCGCCAGCGTGTGGAAGCTCGAAAGTCCCGAGGACAGCATGCCGTAGTCCGGCATCGTCGTCTTGCTCACGATCACCGCGCCGGCTTCCTTCAGGCGCGCGGCCGGCGGTGCGTCGGCGGTCGCGGGCTTCAGGTCGACGGCCGCGGTGCCCGCGGGCATCGGGTCGCCGCGCGTCGCGATGTTCTCCTTGATGGTGGCCGGCACGCCGTCGAGCGGGCCGAGCGCGTCGCCGCGCAGCCAGCGCGCCTCCGAGGCGCGCGCCTGCCCGAGCGCGGCCTCGGGCCTGAAGAGCCACGTGGCCTGCAGGTGCGGCTCCCAGCGCTCGACCTGCGCGATCACGGCTTGCGTGACCTCGACCGGGGAGAGCTTGCGGTCGCGGTAGGCGACCGCGAGTTCCTGCGCGGAAAGACTGCTCAGCAAGGCGACATCGGACATTGCTTTACTCACTCATGCTCCGCATTCCGCGCGATTCGCAGCGCACGAAATGCCCACGGCTCCTTCGGGAAACACCGTGGAACCGGCTTTGCCGGGCCACCGGTGTTGCCCCCGGTAGGGGGTTGGCGAAGCGACACCAAGTGCGCGAAGCCTGGGGGCGAGCTTGATCACCCCCACGAGAGTGCGGAGAGGTCGTTCACGAAGATCGGGTTTTCCTTCCAGATGCCCTTGACGCTCTTCTTCGCGACCGTCGGGAACTGCGGCTGGTAGAGGAAGCCGTTGGCCGCGTCGGTGGCCAGCATCTTCTGCGCGTCGCCCAGCAGCTTGTTGCGCTCGGTGGCGTTGGCGGTGGTCTTGATCTTGTCGAACAGCGTGTCGAAGGCCTTCGACTGGTAGCCCCAGTAGTAGTCCGCCTTGGCGTAGTTGCCGAGGTCGAAGGGCTCGACGTGCGACACGATCGACAGGTCGTAGTCCTTGTTGCCGTAGGTGCCGCTGAGCCACTGGGCCCACTCGACGTTCTGCACCTTCACCACGATGCCGATCTTGGCCAGCTGGGCCACGATCACCTCGCCGCCCTGGCGCGCGTACGGCGGCGGGGGCAGCGTCATCTTCAGCTCGAGCGGCGTCTTCACGCCGGCTTCGGCCAGCAGTTTCTTGGCCTTCTCGATGTCGAAGGGGTTGATGCCGGTGGTGTCGACGAAGCCCGCCGCGCCCGGCACGTAGTGGCTGCCGATGGGCACGCCGAAGCCGTCGGCCGCGCCTTCGATGACCGCCTTGCGGTCGATGGCCGCGAGGATGGCGCGGCGCACGCGCACGTCGTCCAGCGGCTTCTTCCTGTTGTTGATCGACAGGATGGTCTTGGCGCGCGAGCCGGCCAGGATCACCTGGAACTGCGGGTTCATCTTGAACTGCTGCACCACGCGCGTGCCGATGCGCGGGAACACGTCGATGTCGCCCGAGAGCATGGCCGCGGCCTGTGCCGCCGTGTCGGAGATGAAGCGGAAGGTGACCTTGTTGATCTTGGCGGTGGCGGGGCTGCGGAAGCCTTCCCACTTGCTCAGCGTGATCGACGAGCCCTTGGCCCAGTTGTCGAGCTTGTAGGGGCCGGTGCCGACCGGCTTGGTGGCGTTGCCCTCGGCGCTCTTGGGCTCGACGATCACCGCCGTGGCCTGGCCCAGCACGAAGGGCAGGTCGGGGTCGATCTCCTTGTTGATGATCACCACGGTGTAGTCGTCGACCACCTGCGTGCTCAGGTTGGCGAAGGTGCGCTTGTCCTTGTTGGTGCTCTTCTCGCTGCCGGCGCGGTCGAACGAGAACTTGACCGCGGCCGCGTTGAAGGGCTCGCCGTTCTGGTACTTCACGCCGCGGCGCAGCTTGAAGGTGTAGGTCTTCAGGTCGGGGGAGATTTCCCAGCTCTCGGCCAGCAGCGGCGTGACGCTGCCGTCGGAATTGATCTTGGTGAGCGTCTCCAGGATGTTGTACTGCACCACCTCGGCGATGGCGGCCGCGGCGCCGGTGGTCGGATCGAGCCCCGGCGGCTCGAGCGCCATGCCGATCACGATGGCGTCCTTCCTGCCCTGCGCCATGCCGGCGAGCGGGCTGGCCAGCGCCACGGTGGCGCCGGCGGTGGTAAGGAGGGTGCGACGGTTCAACATACGTGTGATCTCCGGAAAAACAAGCCAGATTCGAATGGCGGGCGACTGCTCCGGCGCACGCCGTGCCCCGAAGGGAGGCGCGACGCCGCGAAAGACACGGCACGCAGCACGAAAGATGCCACGTGCGCGGCCGGTCATTCTCTCGCAGCGGGCGCGCCGGTGCGCGGCCCTCGGGCCGGTTTTTCCTCGGGAGGTTCCCGTAGAGCCCTGGAGTCGCCGCGGCGAAGGCGCGCCGGGCTCAGGCCCAGGACAGGGACGCGATGTCGTTCACGAAGATCGGCGTGTCCTTCCACAGCCCGCGCAGGTTGCGCCCGGCCACGGTGATGAACTGCGGCTGGAACAGGAAGACGTTTGCCGCGTCCTCCGCCAGCAGCCGCTGCGCGTCGCCCAGGTAGCGCAGGCGGTCGGCGGGGCGCGCGGCGTTGCGCGCCTTGTCGAAGACCTCGTTGAACTTCGCCGACTGGTAGCCCCAGTAGTACTCCGGCTTGGTGTAGTTCACCAGGTCGAAGGGCTCGACGTGCAGGATCAGCGAGAGGTCGTAGTTCTTGTTGCCGTAGGTGCCGCTGATCCACTGCGCCCATTCGACGTTCTGGATCTTCGCGACGATGCCCACCTTGGCGAGCTGCGCGGCGATCAGCTCGCCGCCCTGGCGTGCGTAGGGCGGGGGCGGCAGCACCAGTTCGAGTTCGAGCGGCGTCTTCACGCCGGCCTCGGCCAGCAGCTGCTTCGCCTTCTCGACGTTGTATGGGTTGATGCCGGTGGTGTCGACGTACCCCGGCGCGCCCGGCACGTAGTGGCTGCCGATGGGAATGCCCCGGCCGTCGACGGCGGCTTCGATCACGGCCTTGCGGTCGATGGCCGCGGAGATCGCTCGGCGCACGCGCACGTCGTCCAGCGGCTTGCGCCGGTTGTTGATGGCGAGGATGGTCTTGCCGCGCGATGCGTTGAACACCACCTGGAAGCGCTTGTCGTTCTGGAACTGCGGCAGGCTGCGCGACACCGACGCATGCGGGAACAGGTCGACGTCGCCCGAGAGCAGTGCGGTGGTCTGCGCGGCCGGCTCGGAGATGAAGCGGAAGCTGGCCTTGCGGATCTGCACCGCGTCGGCATGGCGCCAGCCGTCCCACTTGGCGAGCACGATGCTCGAGCCCTTGGCCCAGTTGTCGAGCCTGTAGGGGCCGGTGCCGACCGGCTTGGTCGCGTTGGTCTCCACCGTCTTGGGCTCGACGATGATGGCCGAGGCCTGCCCGAGCAGGAACAGCAGGTCGGGCTCGATCTCCTTGGTGATCAGCACCACCGTGTGCTCGTCGACCACCTGCGTCGCGATGTTGGTGAAGGTGCGCTTGTCCTTGTTGGTGCTGTTGGCGGCGGCCGCGCGGTCGAACGAGAACTTCACGCTCTGCGCGTTGAAGGGCTCGCCGTTCTGGAACTTCACGCCGCGCCTGAGCTTGAAGGTGAGCGTCTTGAGGTCGGGAGACACCTCCCAGCTTTCGGCCAGCAGCGGCGTGACGCTGCCGTCGGAGTTGATCTTGGTGAGGGTTTCGAAGACGGTGTAGAGCACCACCTCTGCGATCTCGGCACCGGCCTTGGCCGTGGGGTCCAGGCCCGTGGGCTCGAGCGTGAGGCCGATGACCAGCGCATCCTTTCTCTTCTGTGCCAGCGCGAGCGTCGGCAGGGCCAGCGGTGTCAGGGCTGCGGCGCCGGTGGCGAGCAGGGTGCGTCGTTTGAGCATGGAGCGGTGTCCTCGAAACAGGGGGCAGGCATCATCCGCGACGGCGGACGCATGCGCAACCAGATGCTTATGACCCACTCATCCTAAGCAGGGTGGGCGACGCTTCGATGTCAGTCAGGCCGCGAGCAGCGTGCCGCCCGTGGGCGTGCGAGGCACGGCGTCGAGCAACGTGCGCGTGTACTCGTGCTGCGCATGATGGAAGAGCTCGGCGGGCGGGCCCTGCTCGACGATCAGCCCCTTCCACACCACGCACACGTTGTCGCATAGATGGTTGACCACCGCGAGGTCGTGGCTGATGAGCAGGTAGCTGATGCCGAACTGCTGCTGCAGGTCTTGCATGAGGTTGAGCACCTGGGCCTGCACCGAGACATCGAGCGCGCTCACGGGCTCGTCGGCCACGATGAGCTTGGGGCGCGTGATGAGCGCGCGTGCGATGGCGATGCGCTGGCGCTGGCCGCCGGAGAACTCGTGCGGGTACTTATCGAGGTCGGTGGTGCGCAGGCCTACTGCGGCCAGGCTGTCCGAGGCGCGTTCGCGCTGCTCCGAGCGGCTGGTAGCGGCCAATGCCTCGAGCGGCTCGGCGACGATGCGCGCGACGGTCTGGCGCGGATCGAGCGAGCCATAAGGGTCCTGGAACACCATCTGAAAGTCGCGTCGCGCCACGCGCAGCTCTTCCTTCGAGAGCGCGTGCAGGTCGCGGCCTTCGAGCGAGACGGTGCCCGAGGTGGGCGTGTCGAGCGCCATCACGAGGCGAGCGATGGTCGACTTGCCCGAGCCCGATTCGCCGACGATGCTCACGCTCCGGCCTGCCTGCACTTCGAAGCTCACGCCGTTGAGCGCCTTCACGGTGGGCGGCGGGCCGAAGAGTTTCTCGCGCGGCAGCGCGTAGTGGCGAACGAGGTCGGTGACCTTCAGCAGCGGCGGCACGTTGGTCTTCTCGCTCATGGTGCGGCGGCGACCTCGGTCGCGATCTCTTCCAGCCGGATGCATCGCACCGCATGCTCGTGCGGCAGCATCGTGGCCGGCGGCGGCGTGGTCCTGCAGGCGTCGATGGTGTAGCTGCATCGGCCCGCGAAGGGGCAGCCCTTCGGCAGGTCGACCAGCTCGGGCACGCTGCCCCTGATGGTGGCCAGCCGCAGGCCGCGCGGCGCGCCGATGGCCGGACGCGCGGCGAACAGGCCCTGCGTGTAGGGATGGGCGCGGCGTGCGAACACGGCCTCGGTGGGGCCGCTCTCGACCACGCTGCCGCCGTACATCACGAGCATCTTCGAGACCGTCTGCGCGATCACGCCGAGGTCGTGAGAGATCAGGATCAGCGCCATGCCGCGCTCGGCCACGAGGCTCTTGATCAGCTCGAGGATCTGCTTCTGGATGGTGACGTCGAGCGCGGTGGTGGGCTCGTCGGCGATCAACAGGTCGGGACCGCAGGCGAGCGCCATCGCGATGCCGATGCGCTGGCGCTGGCCGCCGGAGAACTGGTGCGGGTACGCATCGAGGCGCGAAGCTGCGTCCGGAATGCCCACGCGCTCCAGCAGCGCGAGCACTTCCTTGCGGGCGTCGGCCTTCGAGAGCCCACGGTGCAGCCGAAGCGGCTCGCCCACCTGGCGCGCGATGGTGTGCACCGGGTTCAGCGCCGTCATCGGCTCCTGGAAGATCATGCCGATGCGGTTGCCGCGGATCTCGCACATCTGCTTCTCGGGCAGGCCGACGATCTCGGTGCCGTCGAAGCGGATGCTGCCGCCGACCTTCGCGGTGGAGGGCAGCAGGCCCATGAGCGACATCACGGTGATCGACTTGCCGCAGCCCGACTCGCCGACGATGCCCAGCGTTTCGCCGCGCTCCAGCGTGAAGTCGATGCCGCGCACGGCCTCGGCGGGGCCGCGCTGCGTCTGCAGGCCGATGCGGAGGTCCTTGACTTCGAGCAGGGGCATCTTGCTTACCTTGCCTACCTCGCGCGGGCCAGTCGCGGATCGAGCAGGTCGCGCAGGCCGTCGCCCAGCAGGTTCAGGCCGAGCACCGCGAAGGCGATGGCCATGCCGGGGAATACCGCGAGCAGGGGCGCCTGGAACATCATCGTCTGGGCCTCGCTGAGCATGCGGCCCCACGAGGGCTGCGGCGGTTGCGTGCCGAGGCCCAGGTAGGAGAGGGCGGCTTCGGCAAGGATGGCGATGGCGAAGCGGATGGTGATCTGCACGATCAGCACGGCCGAGATGTTCGGCAGCACGTGCTGCATGGTGATCGAGAAGCTGCCCTTGCCGCAGGCGCGCGCGGCGGCGACGTACTCGCGCGACCAGATCGCGTTGGCCGATGCGCGCGTGATGCGCGCGAAGGTCGGGATGTTGTAGATGCCGATCGCGATGATCGCGTTGACGATGCCTGCGCCGAACACGGCCGTCATCATGATGGCCGAGAGGATGGCGGGGAAGGCCAGCGAGAAGTCGGTCAGCCGCATGATGGCTTCCTCGACCCAGCCGCGCTTCGCAGCGGCGAGCAGGCCGAGCGCGGTGCCGACGACCAGGCCGATGCCGACCGCGATCATGCCCACGAGGATGGACGCGCGTGCGCCCACCAGCAGCAGAGAGGCCACGTCGCGGCCATAGGTGTCGGTGCCCAGCCAGTGCGAGCCCGTCGGAGGCTTCAGCTTGTTGGCCATGTCCATTTCGTAGGGCGACCAGGGCGTCCACACCAGCGATACGGCGGCGGCCAGCAGCAGGAGCAGCGTGAGCGTTCCGCCCAGCACGAAGCTGCGGTGGTGCAGCGCGCGGCGCCAGAAGCCCGGAACCTTGAGCGCCGCGGCGCTCGGGACTGCGGCGGTGCTCATATGTCGCTGGCCTTGATGCGCGGGTCGATGACGGCGTAGAGCACGTCGACCACGAAGTTCACGATGACCACCATGGCCGCCAGCAGCATCACGCAGTTGCGCACCACGATCAGGTCGCGGTTGCTGATGGCCTGGAAGATCAGCCGGCCCAGGCCCGGCAGATAGAACACGTTCTCCACCACGATCGTGCCGGCCAGCAGCTCGGAGAACTGCATGCCCATGACGGTGATCACCGGGATCATCGCGTTGCGCAGCACGTGGGTCCAAAGCACCATGCGCTGCGATACGCCCTTGGCGCGGGCAGTGCGTACGAAATCCTCGCGCATCACCTCGAGCACCGCCGAGCGGGTGATGCGAGCGAGGATCGCCGCTTGCACCACCGCCAGGGACAGTGCTGGGAGCAGCAGCGACTTGATCCCCGCGAAGATGCCTTCGCCCCAGCCCTCGAAGCCGCCGGCGGAGAACCACTGCAGCTGCACCGAGAACACCAGGATCAGCAGGATGGCGAACCAGAAGTTGGGGATGGCGATGCCGACCTGGGCCATGCCCATGAGGCCGACGTCGCCGAGCTTGTTGTGGCGGGCCGCGGCTGTGACACCGACCAGCAGTGCGATCACGACCGTGAAGGTCATGGCCAGCACGGCCAGGGGCACCGTCAAGGCGAGGCGTTCGAGGATGAGGTCGAGCACCGGGGAGCTGTAGGCGTAGCTGTCGCCGAGGTTGCCGGTGAGCAGGCCGCCGATCCAGTGCCAGTAGCGCGTCCATGCGGGCTGGTCGAGGCCGAGCTTGGTGGCCAGGGCGGCCACGGCCTCGGGCGAGGCGTCGGGGCCCATGAGCATCTGCGCGGCGTTGCCGGGCAGGATCTCCAGCACGAGGAAGACGATGACCGAGGCGCCGATCAGGGTGCCGATCAGCGTGGCGAAGCGCTTGACTAGAAACAGACTCATGGGGCGGGGCGCAGCATAACTGACTCCTGCAACAAGTGTGCCCCGAATGTGGCCTTTGTCATTCACCGACGGCCCGCCCGTTGGGAGCCGCGATAATCGGGGGTATGGCCCTCATGATCACCGACGAATGCATCAACTGCGATGTCTGCGAGCCCGAGTGCCCGAACGATGCGATCTACATGGGCGAGGCGTTCTACGAGATCGATCCGCACAAGTGCACCGAGTGCGTAGGCCATTTCGATGAGCCGCAGTGCGTGCAGATCTGCCCGGTGGCCTGCATTCCCGTGAATCCCGAGCACGTGGAAAGCCGCGAGACGCTGATGCAGAAGTACCAGCGTCTCACGGCGATCAAGGTGACTGCCGCGGCGGCGGCATCATCTGCTTCGTCCGGCGCCTAGTCGGCCGACTTCCGCTTCTTTTTCTTGCGCTCCGGCGCGTCGCCGGCTGCCTTCGCGCTCTGGCCGCTGGTGAAGCTCATGCTCGACTTGCGCGGCTCGCCAGCCTCCTTGCGTGCGCGGTCCCGCTCTTTCTGCTCGGCGATGGCGAGGCGCTTTTCCGCGAGCGCGGCGCTTCTCGCTTCCCGCGCGGCCCGCTGGTCGCGGTCATGGGCAGCCTTTTCCAGCGACAGGCGGTTGCGCTCCATGCGGTCGGCCTGGGTTTGCGCGTTGCGGGTGCCGGCATCGGCGGCGCGGCGGTCTTCGTTGCTGCGGCGGTCGTCCACCTTCACCGTGCTGCCGCCCTCGCAGGGGCGGTCGGAATAGGCGTTGCCGCATCGCCAGGTGCTCGCTCCCTGGGCGTAGGCGCCCGCGGAGCAAATGCCGAGTGCTATTGAAAACATAGCAGCTGCGGCCTTCGAAGCCGTCTTCCTGCTTTCCTCTTTCTCTTTCTTCTTTTCGCTCATCATTTTTTATTTCTCTCCCTCCCTGCACTTCAATGGCCGGCTAGGTGGCGGCAGGCGTTGTGCCCCCTTCGCCGGGCTCCCTCCGCGGCGGCTTGGGCCGGGGCGGTTTGCTCGTGTGAATGACCAGGGTCGCCTTCTCCATCTCGCCCGCCACCAGCGCGGGGATCGCGTGCAGGGTGCGGGTGATGGCGTCCTCGATCGCTTCGCGTTGTTCCTTGAGCGGCTTCTTGAGCACCCAGTTGACGACCTCCGACTTCACGCCGGGGTGCCCGATGCCGAGGCGCAGCCGCCAGTAGTCGCCGGTGCCCAACTGGGCGTGGATGTCGCGCAGCCCGTTGTGGCCCGCATGGCTGCCGCCGAACTTGAGCTTGACCTGGCCCGGGACAACGTCGAGTTCGTCGTGCACCACCAGGATTTCCTCGGGCGCGATCTTGAAGAAGCGCGCCAAGGCGGCCACCGACTTGCCAGACAGGTTCATGAAGGTCTGCGGCTCCAGCAGCCAGATGCTCTGGCCGCCGATGCTCGTGCGCGCGGCAAGGCCGTGGTAGCTGCGCTCGGGCACGAGATTGAGCTTCCATTCGCGCGCGAGGGCGTCGATCCACCAGAAGCCTGCGTTGTGCCGCGTGGCTTCGTACTCGGGGCCCGGATTTCCGAGGCCGACAAACAGCTTGATCATGGTCGTGGATTATCCGGTCGCCGGAAAAGCAGAAGGCCCGCACGAGGCGGGCCTTCGAGAAGCAACGAATGCGAAGAAGCGGATTACTTCTTGGCAGGTGCCTTGGCAGCGGGCGTCTTGGCCGCGGCCTTGCCACCCTTGCCGGCCGGAGCGGCGGCTGCGTCGGCAGCAGCTGCGCCTTCGGCGGGAGCTTCTTCTTCAGCAGCCGGCGTCACGGCTGAAGCCAGCACCGGGTTTGCCTTGCCGTGGCTGACCCACTTCACGCCGCGGGGCAGCTTGATGTCCTTCAGCGTGACGGTGCCGTTCTTCTTCAGGCCCGACAGGTCGACTTCGATGAACTCGGGCAGGTCGGTCGGCAGGCAGTTCACTTCCAGTTCGGTCGTGACGTGGTTGACCAGGTTGTGGTCGAGCTTGACGGCTTCGGACTCTTCCTCGCCCTTGAAGTGCACGGGCACCTTCAGGGTCATGCGGGTCTTGGCGTCCACGCGCTGGAAGTCGATGTGCTGAACCAGCTGGCGGAAGGGGTGGTATTGCACGTCGCGCAGCAGAACCTTGCTGACGTTGCCGCCCAGTTCCATCTCGAGAACGCTCGAGTGGAAGGCTTCCTTCTTCAGGGCGTGCCACAGCGCGTTGTGATCGATCTCGATCAGTTGCGGCTGGGTGTCGCCACCGTAGACGATGCCGGGGGTCTTGCCCGAGATGCGGAGACGGCGGCTCGCACCCGTGCCCTGCTTTGCGCGCTCAAAAGCGACGAATTTCATAACTAGCTCCTGTGAGAGTCCACCGCGACCAGTGCGACTCCGGTTCAAAAAGGCCTCCAGCAAAGGAGGCCCGCTTCATGCCCCGGTCAGAACAGGTTGTCCTGATCCGAGAACAAACTCATCACCGACTCGCCCTTGGCAATGCGCTGGATCGTTTCGGCGATCAGCGGCGCCACGGAGAGCTGGCGGATCTTTCCGCAGGCATTGGCGCCGTCGGAAAGGGGAATGGTGTTGGTCACGACCACTTCGTCGAGGGCCGAGCCCTGCGTGATGCGCTCGATGGCCGGGCCCGAGAAGATCGGGTGCGTGCAGTAGGCGTACACGCTCTTGGCGCCGCGTTCCTTCAGCACTTCGGCTGCTTTGACCAGCGTGCCGGCGGTGTCGATCATGTCGTCCATGATCACGCAGTTGCGGCCGTCGATCTCGCCGATCACGTTCATGACTTCGCTGACGTTGGCCTTCGGGCGGCGCTTGTCGATGATGGCGAGGTCGCAGTTCAGCTGCTTGGCCAGCGCACGGGCGCGGACCACGCCACCCACGTCGGGCGAGACCACGATCAGGTCTTCGTAGTTCTTGGCGCGCAGGTCGCCCAGCAGGACCGGCGAGGCGTAGATGTTGTCGACGGGGATGTCGAAGAAGCCCTGGATCTGGTCGGCATGCAGGTCCATCGTGAGCACGCGCTCGACGCCGACGGTTTCCAGCAGGTTGGCCACCACCTTGGCCGAGATCGGCACGCGGCTGGAGCGCGGACGGCGGTCCTGGCGGGCGTAGCCGAAGTAGGGGATCACGGCGCTGATGCGTTCGGCCGATGCGCGCTTGAGCGCGTCGACCATGATCAGCAGTTCCATCAGGTTTTCGTTGGTCGGCGCGCAGGTCGACTGAACGACGAACACGTCGCGCGCCCGGACGTTCTGGTTGATCTCGACGGTGACTTCTCCGTCGGAGAAGCGGCCGACGCGGGCAGCGCCCAGCGAAGTGCCGAGGTTGTGCGCGATTTCTGCGGCAAGGCCCGGATTGGCGTTGCCGGTGAAAACCATGAAATCAGGGTGATTAGCCTGCATGAGCGCGTCCCGGCAGTGCAAGTGGGCTTAGGAAGCCGCCAAAAGGTTCGTATGCGTGGCGGCCGGTGAGCCGCCGATTATTGCAGCGGGTGGGCTGCAAATGAAGACTGCGGCCATCGGGCCGCAGTCGTGAAGATTTGGCAGGGGAGAAAGGATTCGAACCTTTGCATGCTGGAATCAAAATCCAGTGCCTTAACCAGCTTGGCGACTCCCCTACACGGGTCGATGGTTTTCACCACCAACCGATATACGTCGCATCGAACCGAATGAACGATCCGATCATCTTCAGGTTGCCCATCCAAGGAGCGGATGAACTTCCAGGTTGCTGCATTGACGAACTTGCCAGCCTTCGGGGGCCTCGAGCAGTTCCGCTTCCTGCGGCGATTGCGGCAGCATCGCGAACACCGAGCTTCCGGAGCCGGTCATCCGGGCCTTCAATCCCTGGGTGCCGAGCCATTCGATGGCTTCGGTGACCGCGGGGCAAAGTCGCTGGGCAACCGGCTGCAGGTCGTTGTGACCGAAGTCGAAAACCTGGTTTCCCAAGTTTGTCGCTTCAGACGATTCGCTGTCTGCAGCAAAGCCTGAGATTATAGCAACAGGCGTAGCGCGTTGGAGATCTGAAGCCGAAAAAATTAATCGGGTATCGAGTCCCTCGGGTGGTTTGACTACCGCGAAACGCGCGGATGGGAGTGTAACCGGTGTGATTTGCTCCCCGATGCCCTCGACCCACGCGTTGCGGCCACCGAGGAAGAAGGGCACGTCGGCGCCCAGCTTCAGGCCGATGTGGGCCAGCCGCGACAGCGGCAGGTTCAGCCCCCACAGGCGGTTCAGCGCGAGCAGGCAGGTGGCGGCATCCGACGAGCCTCCGCCCATGCCCGCCTGTGCCGGCACATGCTTGGCGACGCCGATGTGCGCGCCCTGCCCGGGCGCCGCGAACGGCTGCAGGGCGCGTGCGGCGCGCAGGATCAGGTCGTCCGCGGGCAGTTCAGTCGTCAGGTCTTCGCGGCTCAGCTGGCCGTCGCGCCGCAGTTCGACGTGCAGCGTGTCGCACCAGTCGATCAGCATGAAGACCGACTGCAGCAGGTGGTAGCCGTCGTCGCGCCGGCCGGTGATGTGAAGGAAGAGATTGAGCTTGGCCGGCGCGGGAAGGTCGTAGATCGCCTTCATGACCGCTCGAACACGATGCGCAGGTCGGCCCGCGGGCTCGGCGATTCGCGCACGGCATTCAGCCGCCCGGCGCCGAGTTGCGCAAGATCAGGCTTCCAGCCTGGCACGGGCTCGTTGCGGCCGGCCAGCCAGCCGAACAGGGCGCCGACCGGAATGGCCGCGCCGGTGGCCGCCTCGATCAGTTCGTCGACGGAGTCGAAGCGCCGTGTCTTGCTTCCGTCCTTCAGCAGTGCTTCCCCCGGCGCCCAGTGCAACTGGGCGAGGGTGCTGCCGATGGGCGTCGTGAGCGTGAGGTCGCCGGCCTCGGCAGACCCGCGCAGTTCGAACAGCGCGGCGAAGGTCTGGACCGGCTCGCTCTCGATGCGCAGCGACATGCGGCCGCTCCAGCTCTCCGAAGGCTTCGGCACGGCAGAGCCGCCGGACAGCTGCGCGCATCCGGCGGCCAGCAGTGCCGCCGCACCGCCCGCCGCCAGAAATGCGCGACGGCCATGGCGGCC
This sequence comes from Variovorax gossypii, assembly GCF_003965815.1. Taxonomy (GTDB): domain Bacteria; phylum Pseudomonadota; class Gammaproteobacteria; order Burkholderiales; family Burkholderiaceae_C; genus Variovorax; species Variovorax gossypii. The sequence goes on from NZ_RXOE01000003.1 coordinate 306,347, forward strand.
GGCCTGCATCGGCGCGAGTGCTCCTGCCTGCGCCATGTCAGGGCTTCACTCGCAGGCGCTTCAGCGTTTCCTGCAGCGTTTCGTTCTCGGCGTCGCTCAGCAGGGCTTCCTTCCAGATCGTGACCGCGCGGTCCTTCTGGCCGGAGGTCCACAGGACTTCGCCGAAGTGCGCGCCGATCTCGGGATCGGGCCGGGTCTTGTAGGCCGCCTCGAGGATGCGGATGGCCTCGGCCGTGTTGCCGAGCCGGAACTCGACCCAGCCCAGGCTGTCGGCGATGAACGGATCTTCCGGCGCCAGTTGCACCGCCTTCTGGATCAGCGTGCGTGCCTCCTCGAGACGGATCTTGCGATCGGCCAGCGAGTAGCCCAGCGCGTTGTATGCGTTCTGGTTGTCGGGCTTGAGCTCGATGAGGCGGCGCAGCAGGCGCTCCATGTCGTCGAGGCGATTGAGCTTCTCGGCGATCATGGCCTGGTCGTACACCAGGTCGCCATCGTCCGGCGACGCTGCCGAGGCCTGGGCGAGCATGTCGTAGGCCGCCTGGTACTGCTTCGCGTCGCGCAGCAGCTGCACTTCGGCAAGGAACTTCTGCTTCTTGTCGTCGGCCGTGCGCTCGGGCAGGCCGCGGATGATCTCGCGGGCCTGGGGCAGCTTGCCCTGGCGCGCCAGAAGGGTCGCGCGGCGGGTCTGCGCGGCCACCACCTCGTCGGCGCCGTCGACGCGCGAGAGCCAGCGCTCGGCCGCCGCATAGTCCTTGCGCCGCTCGGCCAGCTGCGACAGCGCGAAGTACGCCTGCGACACGCCGCGCTTGCGGTCGGCCGCATCGTCGGCATCCTTGCTGTTGCCGCTCTTCGAACCGGCCGACAGCTCGATGAAGCGCTTGATCGAAGCCTCGGCCGCGGCGTCCTGCCGGGCCTGCATCTGCAGGCTGCCCAGCAGCAGCCACGGTTCCGCGAGCTCGGGGCGCGAAGTGGTCAGCGCCTGGAGCTGCGCGGAGGCGTCGCTGTAGCGGCGGTTCTCGACCAGCACGCGCGCATACGCGACGCGCAGGTCGGGCGAGGCCTTCGGGTTGTTGTTCAGGAAGCGCGTGACGATCGGTTCGGCCAGCGGCTGGCCGGGGTCGATCATCTCGAGTGCCAGAGCGGCGGGCGCGTCGGAGGCCGGGTCGATCTCCTGGCCCTTGCGCGCGGCTTCCAGCGCACCGGAAGCATCGCCCGCGTTGAGACGCAGCCTGCCGACGGTGGCCCAGGCCAGCCCGCCGGTGGTGGGGCTCTTCAGCTCGTCGACCAGCGCCTGCTCGACCACCGAGGCGGCCAGCTTCTTGTCGGATGCGCGGGAGTAGTTGCGCGCGATCACGGCCATCAGCAGCGGACGCTCGATCTGCGAGGTGGCGGTCACCTCGGCGCGCAGCGGCTCGACGGTTTCGCTGATGCGGTTCAGCGCGATCAGGATCTGCAACTCGATGCGTCGCGCGTCGCGCGAGTTCGGCAGGGTTTCCTGCCAGGCCCGTGCCGCGGCAAGCGCCGCGTCGCCGGAGCGCGACTGCAGCGCGATCTCGACCGCGCGCTGGAACAGCTTGCCGTCGCGCAGCCGCCGTGCGGCGTCGAGCACCAACGCATAGCCGGAGCCGGGATCGCCCGAACGGGCCGTCATCTCGCCCATCAGGATCTCGTAGAACAGGTCGGCCGTCAGCGCTGACTGCAGCGGCGCGGGCTCGGCAGCCGCCTTGGCTGCGGCCGGTCGCGGCCTGACCACGGGCTTCGACGGAGCCGGCCGTTCGATGACGGGAGCGGGGCTGGTGGGGGCTGCGGGATCGGGGGATTGCGCCTGGACGGCGCAGGCCAGCAAGGCGAGAGACGCGGCCGCCGCAAGGCGGTGTCGGCGGGGCGAAAGATTCATCTGACCATAATAATCCAGCCTTTTGTACGAGCATCGCGTGGGGCTTCGTTGCCGCTGGCGTTTGCCGAAGATTTACTTTTTCATGCCCGAGCTACCCGAAGTCGAAGTCACCCGCCGTGGGTTTGCCGACCGCATCGCAGGCGGGCGCATCGAAGCGGTGCGCATCGGCAAGCCCCTGCGCTGGGCGCTGATGGTGCTGCCCGAGGCGCTGGTCGGACGGCAGGTGCGCGAGGTGCGCCGGCGCGGCAAGTACCTGCTGATCGATCTCGACCGCGGCATCCTTCTGCTGCACCTGGGCATGTCGGGCAGCCTGCGCTTCGATGCCGCGCTGCCGCCGCCTGGCCCGCACGATCACTTCGATCTTGTTACCAACCGCGGCACTCTCAGGCTCAACGACCCGCGCCGCTTCGGTGCAGTTGTTTACGTGGAAGACGAGTCCGCGCCTTGGGCGATAAAGCTGCTGGGCGGCCTTGGCATGGAGCCGCTGGACGAGGGTTTCGACCTCGATGCCTTCCATGCTGGCCTCAGGAAGCGCAAGACCGCCGTCAAGCAGGTGCTGCTGGCGGGCGACGTGGTGGTGGGCGTGGGCAACATCTACGCGTCGGAAGCGTTGTTCCAGGCGGGTATCCGGCCGACGCTGTCGGCGGCGCGCATCAGCCGCCCACGAGCCGCCAAGCTTCATGCGGCGGTGCGCGAGATCCTGGCGCGGGCGGTGGAGAAGGGCGGCAGCACGCTGCGCGATTTCTCCAATGTGGACGGACAGAATGGCTATTTCCAGCTCGAAGCGACTGTCTACGGCCGGGCCGGCGAGCCCTGTCGGGTTTGCGCAACGCCGATCCGGCTGCTGCGCCAGGGGCAGCGCGCCACCTATTACTGCCCCAACTGCCAGAAGTAGGCGCAGGCTCGCACGATGGAAACAGCAAAATAGAAACAATCTAGAAACGGTGGCAGCACGCCCGCCGATGTATATTTGTAAATTGTTTCTTACATATTCCCCTTGAGCCGCTCCTTCAACCAACAACTCGATCAGCACGGTGCGTGGCGAAGCAATTTCGCCCACCGGCTGCAGTGGCTGTCCCGCTGGCTGACCGAGAACGAGCTGCTCGACCAGGCAGTGGCTGAGCGCCTGCGCGGGCTCGAGACGCAGATCCGCACCAGCAAGGTCATGGTCGCCTTCGTGGCCGAGTTCTCGCGCGGCAAGTCGGAGCTGATCAACGCCATCTTCTTCGCCGGCTACGGGCGGCGCATCATGCCCGCGAGCGCCGGCCGCACCACGATGTGCCCGACCGAGCTGGGCTACGACGCCGCGCATGCGCCCAAGCTGCGGCTGCTGCCCATCGAGACCCGGCTGGAGCCTCATTCGCTGGCCCATTGGCGCGACAAGCCCACGCGCTGGACCGAGATCGCCATCGACGTCGGCAACGCCGAGCAGTTGGCGCAGGCGATGGGCAAGGTCGCCGAGGTGCGCTGGGTGAGCAAGGACGAGGCCCGCACGCTGGGCTTCTGGAACGACGACACGCCCGACGACAACCCGGTGCAGGACGCCGAAGGCCGCGTGGAAATTCCGCGCTGGCGCCACGCGGTGCTGAACATGCCGCACCCGCTGCTGGAGCAGGGGCTGGTGATCCTCGACACGCCGGGTCTGAACGCGATCGGCGCCGAACCCGAACTCACCGTGAGCCTGATCCCGCAGGCGCACGCGGTGGTCTTCATCCTGGGCGCCGAAACCGGCGTGACGCGCTCCGACCTTTCCATCTGGCGCGAGCACCTGATCACCGAGGACGAAGGCAACGACACGCGCTTCGTGGTGCTCAACAAGATCGACACCATGTGGGACACGCTCAGCACGCCCGCGCAGATCGAGCAGCAGATCGAGCGCCAGCGCGAAGGCGCGGCCCGCCTGCTCGAAGTGCCGCTGGCGCAGGTGCTGCCCGTGTCCGCGCAGAAAGGCCTGCAGGCCAAGATCCAGCACGACGGCCAGCTGCTGCAGGCCAGTCGCCTGCCGGCGCTCGAATCGCTGCTCGCCGAAGGCGTGCTCGGCAAGCGCGAGACCATGCTGCGGCTCGCGGTGGATGCGGGCATGACCGCGCTGCGCGCCGAAGCCGAGCGCATTTTGAAGGTGCGCCAGCGCGACCTGGCCGAGCAGGCGCTCGAGCTGCAGGGGCTGCGCGGCAAGAACGTCTCGGTGATCCGTCACATGCGCGCGCGCATCGATCAGGAGCACGCCGAGTTCGAGGGCAGCAACACGCGCATCCTGGCGCTGCGCTCGGTGCAGGGCAAGCTGCTGCGCGAGGTGTATGCCGTGCTCGGCCGCACCGCGCTGAAAGCCGACATGGTGAAGCTCTCGGCCGCGCTCAAGCGCCCCGGCGTCAAGTTCAACGTGCGCAAGGTGTACGCCGAGACATTCGACTCGCTGCGCAACAACCTGCGCGAGGTGCAGGCGACCACGGCAGAGATCCAGTCGATGCTGCACGCCACTTTTCGCCAGCTCAACGCCGAGCAGGGCTTCACCCTGCAGGCGCCGGCCGAGCCCGACCTCACGGGCTTCGAGCAGGAGCTGGCGCAGATCGAGCGCAGCCACATCCACTACCTGGGCGTGGGCAACCTGCTGAAGCTCGCGCAGGCCGACTTCTGCGACAAGCTGGTCCGCGCGCTCGCCAGCCGGCTGCGGCTGGTCAACGAGGCCGCCATGACCGAGGTCGAGCGCTGGAGCAAGGGCGCGAGCGCGCAGATCGATGCGCAGCTCAAGGAGCGCCGTCGCAACTTCAGCAAGCGCATCGAGGCGATCGAGCGCATCCAGAGCGCGGCGGGCAACCTCGACGAGCGGCTGGTCGAACTCGCCGCGCAGGAAAGCAATCTCTCCGAGCTTCATGTGCAGCTGCGCGAGTTCACTTCGCTGATCGCGCAGCACGGAAGGCCGCAGCCCGCGGCCACCATCGGCGAACTGCGTGCGGCCTGAAGATTCCGCCTCCAAGGCGGCGACTGCAACCCTGTCATTGCCCCCGGATTTCGCCGCGCAGATCGTGAGCTGGCAGCGCAGCCACGGGCGCAGCCAGCTGCCGTGGCAGAACACGCGCGACCCGTATCGCGTGTGGCTGTCGGAAGTGATGCTGCAGCAGACGCAGGTGTCGACCGTGCTGGGCTACTTCGCGCGCTTTCTCGAACGCTTTCCCGATGTGAAGGCGCTGGCCGCCGGCACCGAGGACGAGGTGTTCGGGCTCTGGAGCGGGCTGGGCTACTACAGCCGGGCGCGCAACATGCATCGCTGCGCGCAGGAAGTCGTCGCGCGATTCGGCGGCGAGTTTCCGCGTACCGCGGCTGAACTCGTCACCCTGCCGGGCATCGGTCGATCGACCTCGGCTGCCATCGCGGCCTTCTGCTTCGGCGAGCGCGTGGCGATCCTCGACGGCAACGTGAAGCGTGTGCTGACGCGCGTGCTCGGCTTCGCTGGCGACATGTCTTCCGCGGCGCAGGAGCGCGCTTTGTGGGACCTGGCGACGCAACTGCTTCCGTCCGCGAAGGAAAAGGAAGCCATTGCCTCCTACACGCAGGGCGTGATGGACATGGGCGCCACGGTGTGCCTGCCGCGCAAGCCGAGCTGCATGATCTGCCCGGTGCAGAAAAGCTGCGTGGCCCTGCGTGAAGGTGCGCCGGAGCGCTACCCGGTCAAGACGCGCAAGCTCAAGCGCAGCGCGCAGTCGCTCTGGGTGCTGCTGGCGCGCGATGCGCAAGGCCGCGTGTGGCTGGAGAAGCGGCCGTCGAAGGGCGTCTGGGCCGGGCTCTATTGCCTGCCGGTGTTCGACAGCCGCGAAGAGCTTCTTGCCGCCCTGCCTGCGGCGGCGCGACGTGGTGCGCAGGACCTGCCGGCCTTCGTGCACGTCCTGACCCACAAGGATCTGCACCTGCACCCGGTGCAGATCCAGGACGGCCACCCGCAAGGCGAGGGCGCGCGCTGGTTCGAGGCGCAGGAGTGGAGCCGGCTGGGCCTGCCGGCGCCGATGCGCAAGCTGCTGGAAGGCGGCGAGGCCTAGCCAGCCCGCCAGTCGATCAAATCGCGTCGAGTTCGCGGTGGCGCTTGAGCGCACCCCAGCGGGCGCCGAACGAGCGCGCCAGTTGCTCGACCAGGAACACCGAGCGGTGCTGTCCGCCCGTGCACCCGATGGCCACCGTCACGTAGCTGCGATGGTCGCGCGCCAGCGCGTCGAGCCAGTGCGTCAGGAACTGCTCGATGTCGTCGTACATGCGCGCCACGTCGTCGTGCTCGCGCAGCCACTCGATCACCGGCTCGTCGCGGCCGGTGAGCGGGCGCAGCGCCGGCACGTAGTGCGGGTTGGGCAGCATGCGCACGTCGAACACGTAATCGGCGTCCAGCGGCACGCCGCGCTTGAAGGCGAAAGACTCGAACACCAGCGTCAGCGCGCTCTGCGGCGCCGAGATCAGCGACTTGATGTAGCTCTGCAGCTGCGCCGGGCGGATCAGGCTGGTGTCGATCACGTCGGCGCCGTCGCGCAGGTCGGCCAGCAGCTCGCGCTCGAGCTCGATGGCCTGGGTCAGCACGCGGTGCTGCTCGGGTGCGTCGGTGCGGCCTTCCTGGCGCGAGAGCGGGTGGCGGCGGCGGGTTTCCGAATAGCGGCGCAGCAGGGCGTCGGTGGTCGCGTCTAGGAACAGCGAGCGCAGCGAGATCCCGCCGTCACGGCGCAGCGCCTCGAGCTGCTGCGGAACGATGGGCAGCGAGACGCCGCTTCGCACGTCCATGGCAATGGCCACGCGCGTGGCCTGCTGCTCGTGCTGCAGCGCGATGAACGAAGTCAGCAGCTCGGGCGGCAGGTTGTCGACGCAGTAGTAGCCCGCGTCTTCCAGCGCATGCAGGGCCACCGACTTGCCGGAACCCGACATGCCCGTGATGAGCACGAGATCGAGGGTCATTGCAGGGCTGCCGAAGTCTTGTGGCCGAGCATTTCGCGCGCGTGGGCGAGCGAGGTCTGCGAGACCTTCTCGCCGCCAAGCATGCGGGCGATTTCCCTGGCGCGGCTGTCGTCGTCGAGGCGCGACACGCCGCTCTCGGTGCGCGGGCCGTCGCTGCCGGTGGCGGCTGTCTGGCGCTTGGCCACCACGAGGTGGTGGTCGGCACAGGCGGCCACCTGGGGCAGGTGGGTCACGGCGAGCACCTGGCGGTCGCGGCCGAGCTGCTTCATCAGGCGGCCGACGGTCTCCGCGACCGCCCCGCCAACGCCGGAGTCGACCTCGTCGAAGATCAGCGTCTGCGCGGCGCCGAGCTGGCTGGTGGTGACTGCGATGGCCAGTGCGATGCGCGACAGTTCGCCGCCCGAAGCCACCTTGCCGATGGCCCGGGGCGTGCTGCCGGTGTGGCCGGCCACGAGAAAGGCGACGTCCTCGAGGCCTGCTCGGCTGGGCTGTGCCAGCGGCTGAAGCTCGACTTCGAAGCGCCCGCCCTGCATGCCCAGGCCCTGCATCGCGTCGGTGACGGCCTGGCCGAGGCGCGGCGCGGCCTGTTTGCGGGCCTTGCCCAGCGCCTTGGCTTCCTTCATGTAGGCCTGCTGCGCGGCCTGCTCGGCGCGTTCCAGGCCTTCGAGATCGCTCTGTGCGTCGAGCGCCTGCAGCTCGGCCTGCCAGCCGGCCAGCAGTGCCGGCAGCTCGGCCGGCGGGCGCTTGTAGCGGCGCGCGAGCGACATCCACAGACCCATGCGCTCGTCGAGTTCGGCGAGGCTTTGCGGGTCGGTGTCGGCATCGCGAAGGTAGCCGTGCAGCGTGTGCGCCGCGTCGGAGGCCTGCGCCACGCAGGAGGCGAGCACCTCGCCCAGTGCGCGGAACTCGGGCTCGATGTGCTCGCAGTTCTGCAGCAGCGTGGCCGCGCGCTGAAGCGCGGAGAGGGCGCCGTTGTCGTCGTCTTCGAGCGCCTGGCTGGCGCCCTGGGCCGCGTCGATCAGCGCCTGCGCGTTCGAGATGCGCGAGTGGTTGGTGGAGAGCTCTTCCCACTCGTCGGCACCCGGCGCGAGCTTGGCGACTTCGGAGATCTGCCATTGCAGCCGCTCGCGTTCGCGCTGCAGCGAGTCTTGCGCCGAGCGCGCGTGCTCGAGCGCGGAAAGCGCCTGCCGCCAGGCTTGCCATGCGGCATCGAGCGCGTCGGTGCGCACGCCGGCGTAGGCATCGAGCAGGCCGCGCACCGCCTCGGGCCGCGTCAGGCTCTGCCAGGCGTGCTGACCGTGAATGTCGAGCAGGCGGTCGCCGAGTTCGCGCAGCTGCGTGGCGGTGGCGGGGCTGCCGTTGATCCAGCCGCGGCTGCGGCCCTGCAGGTCGACCGTGCGGCGCAGCAGCAGTGCGTCGCCGGCCTCGAAGCCGCCTTCGTCGAGCCAGCTGCCGAGGGCCGGATCGGCATCGAACTCGGCGCTCACGTCGAGCCGCTCGGCGCCTTCGCGCACCGCGCCGGCATCGGCGCGATTGCCCAGCGCCAGCTGCAGCGCGTCGATCAGGATGGATTTGCCCGCACCGGTTTCGCCGGTCAATACCGTGAAGCCGCCGGACAGGTCGAGTTCGAGTGATCGCACGATCACGAAGTCGCGCAGTGCGATGCGTCGCAGCGCCATTTCAGGAGCCCCCTTCGTTCCAGTGAAGTTTCTTGCGCAGCGTGTCGAAATAGCTCCAGCCGCGCGGATGCAGGAAGCGCACCCGGAAGTCGGAGCGGCGCACCACCACGCGGTCGCCAATCGCCAGCGAGGCCAGCGACTGCATGTCGAAATTGGCGCTGGCGTCGCGCCCGCCGACCAGCTCGATGACGATCTCGTCGGCGTCGGGCAGCAGCACGGGGCGGTTCGACAGCGTGTGTGGTGCGATGGGTACCAGCACCCAGCCCGGCACGGCGGGATGCAAGAGTGGCCCGCCGGCCGACAGCGCATAGGCGGTCGAGCCGGTGGGCGTGGCGATGATCAGGCCGTCGGCGCGCTGGTTGGCAACGAAATGCCGGCCCACCGACACGCGAAGCTCGACCATGCCGGAGGTGGCGCCGCGATTGACGACCACGTCGTTCATCGCAAAGGCGTCGAACACCGATACGCCGTCGCGCACGACCTGCGCCTGCATCAGGCTGCGGTGGTCTTCCTCGTATTCGCCGGCCAGCATCGGAATGAGCGTGGCCTGGTAGTTGTCGAGCGGGATGTCGGTGATGAAGCCGAGCCGGCCGCGGTTGATGCCGATCAGCGGAATGCCGTAGCTGGCCAGTTGCCGGCCGATGCCGAGCATGGTGCCGTCGCCGCCGACCACGAGGCCGAGGTCGCAGCGCTGGCCGATTTCCTCGACGGTGAGGGCCTGGTAGCGCGGATGGGCGGGGGCGCCGTCATCGGCTTCTTCGCACGTCGGGCGCTCTACGAACACCGTGCAGCCCTGGGATTCGAGGAAGGCGCCGATGCCCTCCATGACGCTGTCGCGCGCATCCGCCTGCGCCCGGGCGCCGGAAGCCTGGTATTTGCCGATCAGGGCTACGTGACGAAAGCGAGAGGTCATATCTCACAAATTACAACACTAAAATCTTGCAATGCTGGACGACCGTGCCAAGTTGCTGCTCAAGACGCTCGTCGAGCGCTACATCGCTGACGGGCAACCCGTGGGGTCGCGGACGCTTTCGCGTTCCTCGGGGCTCGATCTGTCGCCGGCAACCATCCGCAACGTCATGTCCGACCTCGAGGCGCTGGGGCTGATCGCCAGCCCGCACACCTCGGCTGGCCGCATTCCAACGCATCGCGGCTATCGCCTCTTCGTCGACACGATGCTGACCGCCCAGCGCGAGCAGATGACCGCGCCGAGCCTCGCGCCCGACCAGCCGCAGAAGGTGATCGCCAATGCGGCGCACCTGCTGTCGAACATGTCGCAGTTCGTCGGCGTGGTGATGGCGCCGCGGCGTGCTTCTGTGTTCAAGCAGATCGAGTTCCTGCGGCTGTCGGAACGACGCCTGCTGGTGATCATCGTCTCGCCCGACGGCGATGTGCAGAACCGGGTGATCTTTCCGGAGGCCGACTATTCGCAGTCGCAACTGGTCGAGGCCTCGAACTACATCAACGCGAACTACGCTGGCCTGACCATCGAGCAGGTGCGCGACCGGCTGCAGTCCGAGATCGAGATGCTGCGCGGCGAGATCGCGACGCTGATGCAGGCCGCTGTGCAGGTCAGCTCCGAAGTGCTGACCGAGGCGCAGGAAGACGACGTCGTGATCTCCGGCGAGCGCAACCTGCTGGCGGTGAGCGATTTCTCCAGCGACATGGGGCAGCTGCGCCGCGCCTTCGAGCTCTTCGAGCAGAAGGCCCAGCTGATGCGCCTACTGGACGTGTCGAGCAAGGCCGAGGGCGTGCGCATCTTCATCGGCGGCGAGAGCCAGGTGGTGCCGTTCGAGGAGTTGTCCATCGTCAGTGCCAACTACGAGGTCGACGGGCAGGTCGTGGGCACGCTGGGCGTGATCGGGCCGACGCGCATGCCTTACGAGCGCATGATCCAGATCGTCGACATCACGTCGCGTCTGGTGAGCAATGCGCTCAGTCATCGCAAGTAGGTCGCGCGGCGCGAATAGAATCGTTCCGCGTGGGCCGTTAGCTCAGTTGGTTAGAGCAGCGGACTCATAATCCGTTGGTCGCTGGTTCAAGCCCAGCACGGCCTACCACCACTCCCTCGGCGATTCGATCTTTGCATCTTTTGTCGTGCTTTCGGGGAGCAGCCAAAAACAGGCTATAATCGAGAGCTTCGCGGCTGTAGCTCAGCTGGATAGAGTACTTGGCTACGAACCAAGGGGTCGTGGGTTCGATTCCTGCCAGCCGCACCATCTTGAAAATGCCCGGAAGATTCGTCTTCCGGGCATTTTTCTTTTTCGGGCTTTGCGCTACTTTCGTGACAGTTCGCCCGAGTAAATCCGAAAAGGACAATAAAGCGGGCTATAATTGCTAGCTGTGCGGCTGTAGCTCAGCTGGATAGAGTACTTGGCTACGAACCAAGGGGTCGTGGGTTCGATTCCTGCCAGCCGCACCACTATAAAGAAAGCCCGCAACGCGAGTTGCGGGCTTTTTTCTTTTCGGAGGTTTGGCGTGAACAAGGCATTCACCAAGGAAACGGATTCCGACGGAGACGACGACGGCGCCGATGGTGCCTCGCCTCCGATCCCCGCGGGCGGCAAGAACTACATCACCCCCGAAGGCTACGCACGTCTGCGCGACGAACTGCTGCAGCTGATGGACGAGGAGCGCCCGAAGATCGTCGAGACCGTGCACTGGGCCGCGAAGAACGGCGATCGTTCCGAGAACGGCGACTACCTCTACGGCAAGAAGCGCCTGCGCGAGATCGACCGTCGCATCCGCTTTCTCACCAAGCGCCTCGAGATCGCGGAGGTCACCGATCCGTCTGTGCACCATGGCCGCGATCAGGTCTTCTTCGGTGCCACCGTCCTTTATGCCGACGAAACCGGCGCCGAGCGCAGCGTCACGATCCTCGGCATCGACGAAGCGGAGAGTGCGAAGTCGCAGGTCAGCTGGATATCGCCGATCGCGCGGGCGCTCTTGAAGTCGCGCGAGGGTGACGTGGTGAAGCTCGTCACGCCGGGTGGGGCGCACGATGTCGAGATCCTGTCCGTGAGCTATCCGGCGCCGCGTCCGGCCACGGAATAACGGAGGGTCAGGGCGCGGGAACCGTCCTGGAAGCGGTCAGCACTGAGGCCGTACGCCGCGCCGCCCTCAGCACCGCATCCAGATGCGCGCGGTCGCGCACGGCGATCACGAAGCGCAGGTCGGTCGAATCCTGCGGAGTTTCGTCGGCCATCTCCACGTGCGTGATGTCGGCCTCTGCATCGGCCAGCGTGGCTGCGACACGCGCCAGCACGCCCTTGTCGTTGCGCACGGTGATCACCACTCCGGTCTCGAAGGCACGCGTGGGCTCGTCCGCCCACTCGACGGCGAAGAAGCGCTCGCTGTCCTTGTGGCGCAGCCGCTGGCCGACGCCGCAGTCTTCGGTGTGCACCACCAGGCCTTCGCCATGGCCGAGGTAGCCGACGATCGGGTCGCCGGGAATCGGTCGACAGCACAGCGCGAAGCGCACTGAAGAGTTCTCGCTGCCGTCCAGCGTGACAGCGCCTTGCGACACCGTTTCATGCGAAATGAAGCGCTCGCGGCTCAGCAGCAGCGCGTCGGGCCGTTCGCCCAGTTCGGAAAGCATTGCCACCAGACGCTTCGCGACGATGCTCGCGATGCGTTTGCCCAGGCCGATGTCGGTCAGCAGTTCGGAGCGGGTGCGGTTGCCGGTGAAGCGCAGCAGCTTCTCCCACAGCGCCTGATGTTCCTCGTCGTCCTCGGGCAGCTTGCTCAAGCCCTCGGCGCGCAGTGCCTGTGCGAGCAGCTTCTCGCCCAGCCCTTCGGACTCGGCATGCGCCAGCGTCTTCAGGTAGTGGCGGATCTTGGAGCGCGCCCGACCGGTTCGCACGAAGCCCAGCCAGGCCGGATTGGGCGTCGACACCGGTGCCGTGATCACCTCGACCACGTCGCCGTTCTTGAGCTCGGTGCGCAGCGGCACCTGGTCGCCGTTGATGCGCGCGGCCGAGGTGTGGTCGCCGATGTTGCTGTGAATGGCGTAGGCGAAGTCGACCACCGTGGCGCCGCGGGGCAGCGCCATGATCTGGCTCTTGGGCGTGAACACGTAGACCGCGTCGGGAAACAGGTCGACCTTGACGTGGTCCCAGAACTCGGCGGCGTCGCGCGTCTCGTCCTGGATGTCGAGCAGCGACTGCAGCCACTTGGTGCCCAGCCGGTCGTTGCTGGCGGCGTTGGGCTCGGCGGCCTTGTACAGCCAATGTGCGGCCACGCCCGATTCGGCCACCACGTGCATCGCCTCGGTCCGCAACTGGAACTCGACGCTCACGCCGGCCGGTCCCACGAGCGTGGTGTGCAGCGACTGGTAGCCGTTGAGCTTGGCGATCGCGATGTGATCCTTGAATTTGCCCGGCAGGGGCTTGTACATCTGGTGAAGGATGCCGAGCCCGGTGTAGCAGGCGATCACGTTCGGCACGATCAGGCGGAAACCGTAGATATCGGTCACCTGGGCGAAGCTCAGGTGTTTTTCCTCCATCTTGCGGTAGATGGAATAAAGCGTCTTCTCGCGGCCGGCGATCCGCAGCGTCATGCCGGCGGCCGAAAAGGCGGCTTCGACCTCTTTCTGCACCTTCTGGATCAGGTCGCGGCGTCGGCCGCGCGCCTTGGCGACGGCCTTCGACAGCGTGGCATAACGCCACGGTTTCAAATGCCGGAACGACAGCTCCTGCAACTCGCGGTAGGTCTGGTTCAGCCCCAGGCGATGGGCGATGGGCGCGTAGATGTCCAGAGTCTCGCGCGAGATCCGGCCCCACTTTTCACGCGGTGCGTCGGCCAGCGTGCGCATATTGTGCGTGCGGTCCGCCAGCTTGACCAGGATGACGCGCACGTCGCGTGCCATCGCCAGCAGCATCTTGCGGAACGACTCGGCCTGGTTCTCTTCGCGGGTGTTGAACTGAAGCTTGTCGAGCTTGGTGAGCCCGTCGACCAGCTCGGCAACCGGGGCTCCGAAGCGCTCGATGAGCTCGGGCTTCGTGACGCCGCAGTCCTCGATGGCGTCGTGGAGCAGGGCGGCCATCAGCGCCTGCGCGTCGAGCTTCCATTCGGCGCACTGCGCCGCCACGGCGATGGGGTGGGTGATGTACGGTTCGCCGCTGTTGCGCAGCTGACCGAGGTGCGCCTCGTCCGCGAAACGGTAGGCGCGGCGGACCAGCTCGGTGTCTTCAGGGCTCAGGTAGTCCAGCCGCGCGGTCAGTGCGGCGAAGCTCGCGGCGGCCGCATTCAGCGCCGCCGGGCTCGGCTTCGGCGTGCCTTTGGGGGCATGGGACTGAGATTTGGCGACCGCGCTCATGCCTACCACTTTAGCGTGACCGATGTGTGGACGCGTCCGGACATAAAAAAAGCACCGCATTGCGGTGCCTTTTCGTTGCAGGGCTGCGTCAGATCAGCCCGGCACCTTCTTGAGCATTTCGAGGCCGATCTTGCCTTCTGCGATCTCGCGCAGGGCGGTCACGGCGGGCTTGTTCTTGCTCTCGATCTTGGGGGCGTGGCCCTGGCTCAGCATGCGCGCGCGGTAGGTGGCGGCCAGGACGAGCTGGAAGCGGTTCGGAATGTTGACGAGACAATCTTCGACGGTGATGCGGGCCATGATGAGGATCTTTCGGTCGGTCTGGGAGCGGGTGGGCTCGGAAATCAGGGGATGTTCAGTGCGGCGAAGGTGTCGGCACGCGCTCGGCGCTGCGCGGAATACCGGAGCCGCTGAGCGTGGACAATCGCCTTGAGATCGAAAAGTGCCCGCTCAAATAACTCGTTGATTATAACGAAGTCGAATTGTCCCGCCTGGGCCATCTCTTCGGCGGCGTTCTTCAGGCGCAGTTCGATGACCGAGGCGCTGTCTTCCCCGCGCCGTTCGAGCCGGGAGCGCAGTTCTTCCCAGCTGGGCGGCAGGATGAAGATCATGACCGCGTTGGCGAAGGTCTTGCGGATCTGCAGCGCGCCCTGGAAGTCGATCTCGAGGATGACGTCGGCCCCCTGGGCGATGCGGTCTTCGACGGCCTTCTTGGAGGTGCCGTAGCGGTGGCCGTGCACATGGGCCCATTCCACGAAGCCGTCGGCCGCGATCATCGCGTCGAACTCCGTCGGCGAGGCGAAGAAGTACTCGCGGCCATGCTTTTCCTGCCCGCGGGGCGACCGGGTCGTGTGGGAAACCGAGGGCTGGACCGCCGAATCGAGTTCCATCAGCGCCTTGACCAGGCTCGATTTGCCCGCGCCGCTGGGCGCCGCCACCACGAAGATATTGCCGGGGTAATCCATTCTTTCGCTCGTCTTCGTCGTCATTCGATGTTCTGGACCTGCTCGCGCATCTGCTCGATCAGGACCTTCATGTCCACGCCGATGCGCGTGAGCTCCAGTGCCGCCGACTTCGAGCCCAGGGTGTTGGCCTCGCGGTGAAGCTCCTGGATCAGGAAATCGAGGCGCTTGCCGATCTCGCCGCCCTTCTTGAGCAGCCGCTCGATCTCGTCCAGATGCGAGTTCAGCCGGGTGAGTTCCTCGGCCACGTCGATGCGGATCGCGAAGGCGGTGGCCTCAGTCAGCGCGCGGTCCTGGGCGGCTTCGGGCAGCGTACCGCCCGTGCCGGAGGTCAGGCCCATGGCCTCCTGCCAGCGCTCCAGGAAGCGGGTGCGCTGCTGCTCGACCAGTTGGGGCACCAGCGGGCCGGCCTGCTGCACCAGGGTGCGCAACTGGGCGAGATGGTCTTCGAGCATCTTTGCCAGCCGGGCGCCTTCGCGCTGGCGGGCCGACACCAGGCCTTCGAGCGCCTTGCCCGTCACTTCGAGCAGGTCGGGGCCCCAGTCGCCTCGGGTGGCGCTGTCGCCGCCGGCTAGGCGCAGCACGTCGGCCACGCTGAGCTCCCGTGCGCTGGGCAGCCATGCCTTGATGCTGTCCTGCACGCCGTTGAGCCGCTGCAGCAGCTTGACGGAGGGCTCGACCACGCCTCCCTGGGCCGCACTTTCGATGGCGGCCCGAACTTCGACCTTGCCGCGCTTGAGCTTGCCCGTGAGCAGCTCGCGCAGCGCGGTTTCGTGCTGGCGGAGTTCCTCCGGCAGCTTGAAGGTGAGATCGAGGAAGCGGCTGTTGACCGAGCGGATTTCAACCCCGAGCCGGCCCGCGGCGGAAGGCCGTGCTTCGGCTTCGGAGTGGCTGCCTGCGGGGCCGTTCTGGCCGCTGGCGTAGCCGGTCATGCTGTAAACTGGCATTGCGCCTCACTGTGGTTTTGCTTGCATGCACCGAGGCGTCGGCACCGCGTTCGCTTGCCGCACCATCGCCTTCGGGCGAAACTCCCGGATTATGTCAAAGGTCAAGCCTACGCCCCTGCCGCCCGATACGGTCATTGGTGGTTACCGCGTTGTACGCCGGCTTTCCGCGGGCGGTTTCGGTGTCGTCTACCTCGCCATCGATTCCAGCGGACAGCAGGTTGCCATCAAGGAATATCTGCCGTCGTCGCTCGCCACCCGGGGGCCGGGCGAGCTTGCTCCGCAGGTGCCGCCGGAGAAGCTGTCCCTCTACCGGCTGGGCCTCAAGAGCTTCTTCGAGGAGGGGCGCTCCCTGGCGCAGATCTCGCACGCATCGGTGGTGAGCGTGCTCAACTTCTTCCGCGAGAACGAGACCGTCTACATGGTCATGAACTACCTGGAGGGCGCGACCCTGCAGGATTTCGTGGTCACGGCGCGCGACCTGAAGAAGCAGAAGGTGTTCCGCGAGTCGACCATCCGCTCGCTTTTCGACGAGATCCTGCGCGGCCTGCGCATCGTCCACCAGTACAAGATGCTGCACCTGGACATCAAGCCGGCCAACATCTTCGTTACCGACGACGACCGTGCCGTGCTGATCGACTTCGGCGCCGCGCGCGAAGTGCTCAGCAAGGAAGGCATCTTCATCCGCCCGATGTACACCCCTGGCTTCGCAGCCCCCGAGATGTACCGGCGCGATTCGTCCATGGGCCCCTGGACCGACATCTATGCCATCGGCGCCTGCATCTACGCCTGCATGCAGGGCTACCCGCCCAACGACGCGCCCCGGCGCATCGAGAAGGACCGCCTCAGCCTGTCGCTGTCGCGCCTTCGCGGCGTGTACTCCGACAACCTGATCGAGGTGGTCGAGTGGTGCATGTCGCTCGATCCGCTGTCGCGCCCGCAATCGGTCTTCGCGCTGCAGAAGGAGCTCAGCCGCGAGGGCGAGCGCCGCTATACGAAGCTCACGGTGGGCGAGAAGGTGCGCCTGTCGATCGACAACATCCGTTCCTTCGACAAGAAGGGCCTGCCCAAGGCTGCCGCGCCCACCACGCGCCCTGCATGACATCATGAAATTCTCCGTCTTCCAGGTCAGCCGCAAGGGCGGGCGTCTCAAGAACGAAGACCGCATGGGCTATTGCTACACGCGGGAATCGGGGTTGTTCGTGCTCGCCGACGGCATGGGCGGCCACCCGGAAGGCGAAGTGGCGGCGCAGCTCGCGCTGCAGACCATCGCCGCGCTGTTCCAGCGCGAGGCGCGCCCCACGGTGAAGGACGTGAAGTCGTTCCTGGCCGAATCGGCCATGGCCGCGCACCAGCAGATCATGCGCTACGCGAGCCACAAGGCCATGCTCGACACCCCGCGCACCACCGTTGTCGCGGCGGTGCTCCAGGGCAACGCCGCCACATGGATGCATTGCGGCGACTCGCGCCTGTACGTCGTGCGCGACGGCCGCCTGCTGGTGCGCACACGCGACCATTCGCACGCCGAGCGACCCAAGCCGCACGGCTCCGACATGCCCGTCAACCGCAACCTGCTGCTGACCTGCCTCGGCTCGCCGACCACGCCGCTCTTCGACGTCTCGGCGCCGCTGCAGCTGCAGCGCGGCGACCGCATCATGCTGTGCTCCGACGGCGTCTGGGGCGTGCTCGACGACGAGCTGATCGTGCACACGCTTTCCTCCGGCAAGCCCGTGTCCGACGCCGCCCCCGACCTCGCCGAGATGGCCCTGCGCAAGGGCGGCAGCCACAGCGACAACGTCACGCTCATCGCGCTCGAATGGGAAATGCCCGACAGCGCGGACGACCGCAGCGGCGTTTCCACCGAAACCATCGAGGATGGCGTGTTCGCCTCGACCATCCAGGCCGGCATGCCCGCGGACAACGAGATCGACGATCTCGACGAAGACGCCATCGAGCGTTCCATCGCCGAGATCAACGAAGCCATCCGCCGATCGGCCGCGCGCAAGAGCTAGCTGAACAGGCCGCGCGACAGCGGCCGCCCCTTTTTTCTTTTCTTGGATTCGACAATGACTGCTTTCACACGAAGCGGCGGCCGCGCCGCCGACCAGCTGCGCCCGGTGCGCATCACCCGCGGCTTCACCATCCATGCCGAAGGCTCGGTGCTCATCGAGTTCGGCCAGACTCGCGTGCTGTGCACCGCCTCCGTCGAGGAGAAGGTTCCGCCGCACAAGAAGGGCAGCGGCGAAGGCTGGGTCACGGCCGAATACGGCATGCTGCCGCGCGCCACGCACACCCGCAGCAGCCGCGAGGCCGCCAAGGGCAAGCAGACCGGTCGCACGCAGGAAATCCAGCGCCTCATCGGCCGCTCGATGCGCGCCGTGTTCGACCTCGCCGCGCTCGGCGAACGCACCATCCACCTCGACTGCGATGTGCTGCAGGCCGACGGCGGCACGCGCACCGCGGCCATCACCGGCGCCTTCGTCGCCGCGCAGGACGCCGTCGACAAGCTGATCGCCTCCGGCGCCCTGGCCGCCTCGCCCATCAAGGGCCACGTGGCCGCCATCTCGGTCGGCATCGTCGAAGGCACGCCGCTGCTCGACCTCGAGTACACCGAGGACTCGGCCTGCGACACCGACATGAACGTCGTCATGACCGGCGCCGGTCACTTCGTCGAAGTGCAGGGCACCGCCGAAGGCGTGGCCTTCACGCGCGAGGAAATGAACATCCTGCTCGGCCTGGCCGAGAAGGGCATCGGCGAGCTCGTGACCCTGCAGAAGCAGGCACTGCTCGAGAGCTGATCCATGAAGCTGGTCCTGGCCTCCAACAACGCGGGCAAGCTCGCCGAGCTCCAGCAGCTCTTCGCGGAGCTGGCCGTCACCCTCGTTCCGCAATCGGCGCTGGGCGTGGGCGAGGCCGAGGAGCCCTTCCGTACCTTCGTCGAGAACGCGCTGACCAAGGCACGCCATGCCAGCGCAGCCACCGGCCTGCCGGCCATGGCGGACGACGCGGGCCTGTGCGTCGATGCCTTCGGCGGCCTGCCGGGCGTCGACACCGCCTACTACGCCACGCAGTTCGGCTACGCCAAGGGCGATGCCAACAACGTGAAGGCGCTGCTCGAGCAGCTGGACGGCGTGGCGAATCGCCGTGCGGCGCTGGTGAGCACGCTGGTCGCGCTGCGCAGCCATGACGACCCCGAGCCGCTCATCGCCGTCGGCCGCGTGGTCGGCGAGATCGCGCCCGCGCCCGTCGGCGACAACGGCTTCGGCTTCGACCCCGTCATGTACCTGCCGGCCTTCGGCAAGACCTTCGCGCAGCTGCCGCCCGAAGTGAAGAACGCGAACAGCCACCGCGGCCGCGCGGCGCAAGCCATGCTGGCGCTGATGCGCGAACGCTGGCTGCAGTCCTGATGGCCACCACCTTCCCGATCCAGCCGGCGCAGCCTGTCGGTGCTGCGCAGGCCAACGACGTGCTGCACTGGATGCGGCCCGGTCCGCTGCAGCTCAGCGCGCTGCCGCCGCTGTCGCTGTACATCCACCTGCCGTGGTGCCTGCGCAAGTGCCCGTACTGCGACTTCAACTCGCACGAATGGCGCGCGACCAGCGAGGCGGACATCGACGGCATTCCCGAAGCGGCGTACATCGACGCGCTCGTGGCCGACCTCGATGCCGCGCTGCCGCTCATCTGGGGCCGCACCGTCCACACCATCTTCATCGGCGGCGGCACGCCGAGCCTGTTTTCCCCGCAGGCCATCGACCGCCTGCTGGGCGACATGCGCGCGCGCCTGAAGCTCACGCCCGACTGCGAGATCACCCTCGAGGCCAACCCCGGCACCTTCGAGCGCAACCGCTTCCGTGCCTACCGTTCCGCCGGCGTCACGCGCCTGTCGGTGGGCGTGCAGAGCTTCAATGACGAACACCTGAAGGCGCTGGGCCGCGTGCACGACCGCGCGCAGGCCATTGCAGCGCTCGAAGAGGCCGCCGCCACCTTCGACACCTTCAACCTCGACCTGATGTACGCCCTGCCGGGCCAGACCCTGGAAGGCCTCGACGCCGACCTGTCGCAGGCGCTGGCGCTCGCGCCGCCGCACCTCTCGGTGTACCACCTGACCATCGAGCCCAACACCTGGTTCGCCAAGTTCCCGCCCACGCTGCCCGAGGACGACATCGCCTACGCCATGCTCGACCGCATCACCGAGCGCACCGGCGCCAAGGGCATGTCGCGCTACGAGGTGTCGGCCTATGCGCGCGAGGGGCATCAGTGCGCGCACAACCTCAATTACTGGCAGTTCGGCGACTACCTTGGCATCGGCGCAGGCGCGCACAGCAAGCTGAGCTTTGCGCACCGCATCGTGCGCCAGGTCCGCTTTCGCGAGCCGCGTCTGTACATGGACAACGCCCGCGCAGGCGCGGCGGTGTCGCAGAGCGACGAAGTGGCGCTGGCTGACCTGCCGTTCGAGTTCATGCTCAACGCGCTGCGACTGAAGCAGGGCTTTACGCTGCCGCAGTTCAGCGAGCGCACCGGGCTGGCGATGACCTCCATCCAGCGCGGCCTCGAGGAGGCGGAGCGCAAGGGACTCGTGGCGCGCGACCTGTTCCGCGTATGGCCGACCGAGCGCGGACTGGACTTCCTGAGCGACCTGCAGGCGATGTTTCTGCCCGACGGGGAGTAGGGCGGCGCGGTCGGCTTAAAATTGCAGGCTTCGGAGAGTTGGGTGAGTGGTTTAAACCAGCAGTCTTGAAAACTGCCGACGTGAAAGCGTCCGTGAGTTCGAATCTCACACTCTCCGCCAGAATCAATCCTTGGCGGTATTTGAAAGTCCCTCGCAGTCCATGCGGCGGGACTTTTTCATTGGGGCAGATGTCCTTTTCGGTCCGGTGCGATCTGCCACAGATCCCCCCTAGCCGAACGCCAAACGTGGCATCAATCATGGTATTTTCAAGCCGATACCATGACCCTCACTGTTAAAGCTGTTGATGCGGCCAAACCGCGCGAGAAGGCCTACAAGCTGACCGACGCGCACGGCCTTTATTTGTTCGTCTCGCCGACCGGTGCGAAGAGCTGGCGAGCGAACTACACCGCCAGCGGAAAGCAAAAGACGAAGACCTATGGTCTCTATCCTGCGGTAAGCCTCGCTGATGCACGCAAAGCGCATGCGTCTTCTCGCGAGGGGCCGCCAGCGGCTGCCGCAGCGCCGACCTTCGAAGCCGTGGCGCGCGACTGGCTCAAGGCGAAGCTGCCGACCCTCTCCAACGGCAAGCATCAAATTCAGGTCGAGAACACATTGGAGCGGTATGCATTCCCTCTGCTCGGCTCTGGTACGTGGGCACCGACACGGCAAAGGACTTGATCTACGGGCGCCTGTGCGTCGAGAAGAGAGGTGCCGGCTTCGTTCACTTCAGCAAGGACTTGCCGCAGGAGTTCTATACGCAGCTCACCTCCGAGGCGCGCGTGCCGCAGCGCGTGGCCGGTGGCGAAGCCTACCGGTGGATGAAGTCGCCGGGCGCTCGCAATGAGGCGTTGGACTCCACCGTCTACGCGGTCTTCTGCACACACATGCTCGGGCTGCACCTGTACACCGGAAAGATGTGGGAGCGGTTGGAGTCCATCGTTCAGCCGCCAACGGCAGATCTGTTTCGCGTGGAACAGACTGCAGAGGTTTCACCGGCGGATATTCCACGCGAAACGCAATCGGTCGAGCAGCCTTCCGAACCAGCGAGCGTCGAGCCGAGCGCGATGAAGACGCCTTCGTCTCCCGTACTGACAGCACCGTTGCCGCCAGTCGCACCCACGAAACCGGCACTGCCGCGCCGGGCTATCCAACGTCCTTTCCGTCAATCTCATTCAGCTAGAACATGGTGAGCAACACGAACCAAAACGATATCGTTCTCGACATCCTTTTTCGCGTGCAAGACGCACTTGTTAAGGCAAAAGGCGAACTGACGCCCGAGTTGGTGAAGGGGGTGGAGGCGAGCGTCCGCGCCGATTGGGGCGGTGCGCGTGTTCATCGCGAAGCACCGTGGCGAGGGGCACAGCAACCGCAACAGTCGGATCATGAGAGATTACCTCGGCGGGGAGCGATTGAAGCTGCTTGCCCGTCGCTATGAGCTTTCGGAGCGCCAGGTTCTGCGGATCGTCAAGCGTCCCAGCGCCTTTGTCTCAAAATGGCTTCGCTGAACTCATGAATGAGGGGTGGCACTCGGCGTCTCGACTAGGCGCGCGAAAACTGGTGGAAACCCCTCGTTGTGCGGGAAATATCGAATACACAATCTAAAGATGGCACTGTCATCCGTTGCGTTTGTTTAACGATGAGGCGTGAGTCCTTTTTCTAGTGAAGATTAAATAATGAAAATTGTGGCGTTTCGAGTGACTAACTTTAGATCGATTGTTGATACGGGGCGCATTCAACTATCTGGTGACAACATTACGGCATTGGTCGGACAAAATGAATCGGGAAAGTCGGCGGTTCTAGACGCGTTGGCTCTTACTTTTACAGATTTGCATCCTTCTGTTGAGGATTTTAGGTATGGCGAAAAACCCCCAGCGGTTTTTCTTGAAACGCAGTCCTCTTCATCCGAGCTCGAAGGAATGCTTTCTGAAATTTCCAACGAGGCGCTACGGGCAAAGGTCGCGAAAAGATTAATTCCTCTGAATGGCGTGTTGCAGTGGCAATTCTTTGTTTATTCTGTTGATGAAGAGCAGCCTAGAATTACGCATGTATTTGATAATTTGCCGCTAGGTGATTTGGATGTTGAGGCGCGCGACGAGTTGGATGCTGTGGCGCTTGAAGAAGCTCGACTTGCATTGAAGGATGAAATTTCGAAATTCAGGAAAGCTATTTATAAATCTGCCCCGACGTTCGTTCCATTCGATGAGGAGTCTGGCTTATTGCCGAATCGAATCGATGTTTCGGCGAATGCCGTTCTTAAAGGCGCCGGCTCTGTTGCTGCCCTGAATTTCTTGTCTATTGCTGGGATTCAATTAAATACGCTTCTTGCTAGTGATACCAAAGGGCAAACCGCTTTGTTGAGGCGAGCAAATAAGAAGATTACAGACGATTTTCGAGCTTTCTGGAAACAGAATATTGGAGAGGTTAGCGGAATTGAATTGAGCTGTGCTGTGCATCAGTATCCGACGGGAAGAGAAAAGCAAGGGCAGTCTTTTTTGGAGTTCTTAATTAGCGATGGAGATAATACGCTTCATCCCCGGCAAAGAAGCAAAGGGACTAGATGGTTCATCTCCTTCTTTCTTCAACTGCGCGCAGCCGCGGAGGCGGATTCAGATCACTTTTTTCTGCTCGATGAACCGGGTTCCAATCTTCATGAGCGAGCACAAACGGATGTCATGGAGTTGGTGGAGAAAATCAGCTCCAAAGTTGGAGTCATTTACTCTACACACAGTCCCCATTTGATTCGTCATGATCGCTTGAATCGAGTTGTTGCGGTGGAACGCGATTCTGCGGAACCGGGCAATCCTACGAAGTTAATAGGCGCTCATGCACTTGGTGCGGCAAATATCGATACGCTCAGCCCAATATATGTTGCAATGGGCGTTTCTTTGGCGCGGCAAACTTCTATCAAGCAAAGAAATAACGTAATTCTTGAGGAATTGAGTGCTCAGTATTATTTGAGGGCATTTTGGCTTTTGGCTAAAAGCACTCAAGAGGTGCAATTTCTTGCCGCAACTGGTGCTTCAAATATTCCCATGCTTGCAAATTTATTCTTGGGATGGGGGCTCGAATTTCTTGTTGTTGTGGATGACGAGGCAACAGGTCGAGGTGTTTTTAATCGTCTGAAGCGGGATATGTTTTTGGATGATTCGTCCTGGGCAAAAAAGAGAATGTATAAATTGGCAGGGTGTGATGGAATAGAAGATATTTTTGAGGCGGATGATTATAAAAATTATGTTGCGGCCGAAGCTGTGCTTGGCAAAGGGCAGCGAAATTCGGGGTGGGCAAAATCTCATGGGGCAGCCAAGGCAATTCATGCGTTCGAATTTCTTCGAAAAGTGGAGTCGGGGCTGATTGAGATGGAGAAACTGCAGGCGGGTACTCAAAAAAATATCGCGAAAACTGTAGAGGAAATAGCGGAGAGACTCTCGATGTTTGCAAAAGCGCCGCAGGTTGAACAGGCGTCTTAGTCTCGTTCGCGTTGAGATGCGTCCTGGATGGGGCCCACCAGGCTGGGGAATGGTGACACTCCATGCCTTGTTGATGTCGGCGTGCGTCTTCGATAGTCCGGTCAACACTGACCAAAGGCCCGACCGTGGCTATCGACGCTTTCAACACCGAACCTATTTCCATCATTCCCGGCGACAGCGTCAAATGGACGCGAACGCTCGCCGACTATCCGCCCTCTGCAGGCTGGGCACTGAGCTACGAACTGCTCAACGCGCAGCACCGCTACGAAATCGCCGCAACGGCTAACGGCAACGCACACCGCGTCGTCGTCTCTCCGCAGACTACGCAAACCTATGCGCCTGGCTCCTACGACTGGCGTGCCCGGGTCACGAATGCCGATGAGGTCTACACGGTCGCCACGGGGCGGCTGACGGTCACTCCGTCATTCGGCGCGGTGGCAGACATCCGCTCGCACGCGCGGCGCACGCTGGAGGCCATCGAGGCGGTTCTCGAAGGCCGGGCCACCAGCGCGACCGCCGAATACGAAATCAACGGCCGGCGCCTGAAGTACATCCCGCTCACCGAGTTGCACGCACTGCGCACGAAGTACCAGCGCGAGGTCGCGGCAGAGGAGGGCAAGAGCGGACCGCGAGGCGTATCGGGTCGCATCATGGTGAGGTTCGGCCAATGAAGACGCCCGCCTTCCTGCACCGCGTCTTCGGCGGCAAGTTCGCGGCCAAGAAGACACAGGTCCGCCGCTTCCAGGCGGCCCGCATTGATCGGCTCTCGGCCGACTGGATCGCGACCTATTCCAGCATCAACGAAGAGCTGCGCGGCGACCTCGACCGGCTGCGCGCGCGTGGCCGCGAGCTGCGCAACAACAACGACTACGCGCGCAAGTTCTGCGGCATGGTCGAAACCAACATGGTCGGGCCGGCTGGCTTCGTCATGCAGGCACGCAGCGAGAACGCACCAGGCAAGGCCGACAAGCTCGCCAACGACGCCATAGAGGCCGCTTTCGTGCGCTGGCAGGCGGTGTGCGACGTGACCGGACGGCAGTCGCTGCGCGACATGTGCGAGACCCTTGTCGGTGGCTTGCCGAGCGATGGCGAGTTTCTGGTGCGGCTCGTGCGCGGGCCCGACGCTGGCAACGAGTTCAACTTCGCGCTGCAGCTCATCGACGTGGATCGCATCGATACCACGTTCAACGGAATCGAGCCATCGACGGGCAACACCGTCATCATGGGCGTGGAGGTCAACGCCTGGCGGCGAACCGTCGCGATCCACATCTTCGAGGCGCATCCGAACGATGGCCCGCGCACATCGCGCCGGCGCGTGCGCCTGCCGGCCGAGGACGTGATTCACGGCTTCAAGGTCGAGCGCGCCGAGCAGGTGCGCGGCATTCCGTGGATGGCGCCGGGCATGCTCAGCCTGCACCACCTGGGCGGCTTCATGCTGGCCGCGGTGCTGGCGGCCGAGCACGGCGCGAATCACTTCGGCTTCTTCACGCAGAACAACGATGCGACCCCGGGCGTGTTGCCAGTGGGCCAGCACGAAGAGGGCGAAGGCGGTGAGGCCATCACCACGAGTCAGCCCGGCGTCTACGACACGTTGCCGCCTGGCTATGACTTCAAGCCGCACGAGAGCAAGTACCCGAACGAGGTCTTCGGTCCGTTCGTGAAGACGGCCCTGCAGCGTGTCGCGAGCGGCTGGCGGGTTTCGTATCACGCGCTCGCGAACGACCTCGAAGGCGTCAACTTCTTCAGCATCCGCAGCGGCACGCTCGATGAGCGCGACCGGTGGTCCTCGGATCAGCAGTGGTTCATCGACATCCTGCTCAAGCGCGTGCGCTCCGAATGGCTCGTGATGTCTCTGCTGTCTAACGCGATCACCATGCCCACCGGTAGCCCGCTGCCGGCGGCGAAAGTCGCGAAGTTCGCGCCGCACGATTGGCTCGGCCGTCGCTGGGAGTGGGTGGACCCGCTCAAGGACATGAACGCGCGCATTGCCGGCGTGGGTGCGGGGCTGGTGGCGCCGCAAGACCTGAGCGCGCAGATGGGCCGCGACTTCTACGACACCATGCTGAAGATCAAAGAGGCGCAAGACCTCGCGCAGCAGCTCGGCATCGTGCTGCCTGCGTACGCGGCGAGCTGGCCGGCGAGGCAGTGTGTTTGGCGTTCAAGGTGAGAAACACGCACGTCATCTTCAACAACTGCCACGAGGACAAGGGGCAGCGCAACGCGCGAACCTTCACGGGCAAGCTGACGAAGGCCCGGCAATGAAGGTCGCATTGTTGAGCGGCGCGGCGCTCGATGAATGGGGGGCGCGAGCGCTGGGGCGAGCCGCCCGGCGTCGCCTACTCTGAAGCATGGCCGGGCTTCGACCGGGTGCTAGATCGCGATGCAATCCAAGTCGCCCCGCTGCCCGGTAAGCGGTATCTGTGGTGTGCCATCGTGGTAGGTCGCCCTGGCGGACGGTTGCCTGAAGGGCGCGGCCCGTGGCTGGAGGGCGAGTCGCCGCCGGTGGCGGTTGCTCGCGCAACCGTAGCCGCTCGATATGGTTCGACGGTGGAGGCGTAAAACCTTTTCGTGTGTCGCTGTGCAGCGGTGATGCACTGTCTAGTTTTACAGGGAACGCCTCGGTTTCGTATGTCTGACAACGGATAGATTTGGTTTACTCGGTGGCCAAGTTCGGCTCGCTTTGTCCCGGTCTTGTCCTGGTCGAAAAAAAGCCGTTGAATATCAACGGCTTGTTGGTGCCTTCAACAGGAATCGAGCCTGTAAGATGAAGTAATTGATCCACGACAAAGGTTGATGCAATCTTAGCCCGATTCAGCAACCGAGCAATCATGGAAAGTACAAAAACTCCTTCAACAGATGAACTGGCTGCCTGGTATCGAGCCGCTGAGCCACGCTTTAGAGCGTTGGCAGATAACGTCGCAGCCACTATTAATAGTTTGCTGAAAGAGCAAGGAGTTGCATATTTAACGGTATCGGCTCGGGTGAAGACTCTGGAAAGTCTTTTGGAGAAATTTTCACGAAAGCGTTACGATTCATTTGAAGATTTAACAGATTTTCTAGGCGTTAGGGTAATTGTTTACTTAGATTCTGAAATCCCGGTGGTTTGTCGACTTTTGGAGAAAGCATTCCATGCTCATCCCGAGCTGGGCGTCGACAAATCTGAGGAGCTTGCTGTTGATCAAATTGGTTACAGGTCGGTGCACTATATCTGTGACCTGGGGTTGAAGCGTCTCGAATTGCCAGAGCTGGCGCAGTACAAAGGGCTAAAGTTTGAAATTCAGATTAGAACGGTTCTTCAACATGCATGGGCGGAGATTGAACACGATAGAAGTTACAAGTTTTCTGGTGATTTGCCTCAAGCAATTCGGCGGCGATTGAATTTGCTCGCTGGGACATTGGAGTTGGTTGATAGGGAGTTTTCTACGCTGGCTAAAGATCTAGATGAGCATGCGAAACAAAAAACCACAGAAGAACCGCTTGCGATAAATGATGCGGAGGAACTGAATCCGGAGATAGTCGGTCGATTTCTTGAGTCGATGCCGTTTGGTAAAAGCATTGATCCCGATAAAAGAGGATCGTCGCTTGTTTCGGCATTCGACGAGTTGGTAAACTTTGGGGTATCGAGCGTTGGGGATTTGCGAAAACTTCTCTCGCCCGAATTCTTGCTGAATATCAACCAAACGGCTCCAGGAACAAAGGTTGGAATTGTGAGGCGGGCAATGATGTTCAATGATATCGACAAATATCTTGCTATGTCTTACAAACGAAGTTTCGGTGGCCTAAGCAAAGCGACGCAGGAAATACTGCGCAAAAAGTACGGAGACGAGAAAATCAACGATGTGCTGAAAGTGATTCGGGAGTCGAGAAAAATTAATAGTGAGCCATGATCTGAATCATCCGATGCGACCGTGGACGATTGCGCGTTACAACTTGGTGTGCGAACTTTTTGCGTCGTTCGCAAATCTTCGGCTCAGGTGCGCGTTCCGAGCGCGGCCGACTTATGACGGCTGCCGACGGGTCGTCCGCAAGCCTCGGTGGAATGAGGTATTCGCTGTGGTACTCTGAAGTTAAGTTATTGACATATATAGCTATTTGAGTTCCACACTCTCCGCCAGAATCAATCTCTGGCAGTTTTTGAAAGTCCCGCGCAGCCTCTGCGACGGGACTTTTTTCATATTGCTGCGGCTACCCCATCACCAAGGCCGAGGCGGCACCGGCGGCGGAACCCTCGGCAACTGTCCCCCAACAGCCGCCACCGCATTGCTGCGCCCCCGCCCGATCTGCACCGCCGGGTTGGAAGAAGACACCAGCGTCGGCTGCGTAATCTCCAGCGCGTCGTAGTTACCCAGCGCCAGCGCGTAGGCGACCAGATTGGCCAGCTGCGTGGCGCCGCCCTCGCCAGGCAGCAGCGGCTTGAGCACCGGCCGGCTGGCTGCCTGGTAAGGCTTGCCCTTGGGACCCATCCCCGTCAATGCCTGCCGCGCATCCGCACGGGCCGTGTGATACGCGTTGAACACCACGTCCTTGGCGATGTCGACCATGCGCTCGGAGATCTGGTCGGTGTCCGAGTGCATCAGCTCCGCGATGCGCTCAGATCGCTTCTGCATGTCTTCCACGAAGGCGTTGATCCTGATGAGCTGCTGGCGCAGGTCGGACGCGGCCATGCGCACCTTGGCCGCCACGCCCGGATAGAGCACTGCGTCGTTCAGGCCGGTGATCTGGTCCGGCATCGAATTGATCAGGTTGGCGATGTGCTTGTACTGGGCCATGGCCGCCTCCGCCGCTGCCATTGCATCGCGGTCGTCGCGAAAGAGCGGCGCGGTGTCCTTGTTGCCGCGCGCGGAAATCACGGCGTCGGCCTCGCGGATGCTCTTGCCGTGCAGGTAGGTGTCGATGCCGCCTTCGGCCTGGCCCACGAGCAGCGTTCCTATCTTGACGCCGCCGGTCACCACCTGCTTGAGGTATTTGGCACCGGGCACCGGGATGGCGCCCAGTCCCGCCTTGGCCACCGCGGCAACGCCCTTGAGCACCAGCTTCTGCATGTCGGCGGTGTTGCCGCAGTACTCGCCCAGCAGCATGGTCAGCTTCTTCTTGAACGGAACGCTGAAGCTGTCGTTGGACTTTGCGCGAAAGGCGTCCCAGCTCCGCTCGACGAAGTCGGTCTTCTGCACGACGGCCGCGCTCACCACGCCCCAGTCCTTGGTGCGCATGCGGTCCAGGAGCATGCGCACGCCCGCTGTCATTTCCTTCTCGTAGTACTGGGCGAGGCTCTTGCCCAGCGCATCGAATGCTGTTTGCGGAATGTCGAGCATGAAGAGAAGACCCTCTGGTGCGGTGGTGGAGGAACGATCGGTCTTCCATGCTATGCAGGGCCGGCGTGCGGCGCATTGGACTTTGGTCCAATGCGCACCCGAAGCCGCTCTCCTAGGATCACCGTTCGTTCAGGTATTCCGGTCCAAGGTTCATGTCACGGCAGACTCCCGCTCACATCCCCGTCGATCACGCGGGGCAACTCGCGAACCATGCGGCCATCGGGCTGTCGGCGCTGGAAAGCCTGCCCCAGGCCATCGCGGTGCTCGACCCGCATTGCCGCGTGAAGTACGTCAACCGTCTTGCGCACAGTCTCTGCACATCTTCGGGCCCGTGTCGCATGCTGTGCGGATACTGGCAATTCCGGGAGGAGGACGCGCAGGCCCGGCTGGAGGAACTCGTGCGAAACGTGTGCGTTCCGGGGCGGAGCTCGACCATCGGCGGCGGGTTCCGCATGCGGTCCGGGGAAGGACCGCCGTTGCAGGTATCCGTCCTTCCGTTGAAGGCCAGCCATCCTCTCGCATCGCCTCGCTCGGTCCCGCTGGCACTGGTCTTCATCGTGGCCTCCCAGTCCGCGTCCTTCGCGGCGTCGCACGTGATCGCCGACCAGCTGGGGCTGACGGCGACGGAAGCCAGGCTCGCGGCAAGCCTCGCTGCAGGGAAGACGGTGTTCGATTTCGCGGCTCTGCAGCGTTGCACCATGCATACCGCGCGCAGCCATCTCAAGAACCTGATGCGCAAGACCGGCTGTCGCCGGCAGTTCGACGTTGTGCGCCTCGTGCAATCTCTTCAAGCGGGTTGAAGCGCCAGGTCGTGGGCGCAACGGCCTCACTTGATCGCCGTGTTCCCGTATTTCCTAGCGCGTGATTGCACGGCTCGTGTAGTGCGAGGCGTCGGCGAATCCACGCGGCTGCCGCGCCAAGCCTCCGGTGAGCAGCCGAACTGCGCACCGAACCATCGCGTGAATGCGCTGTGCGTGCTGTAGCCCAGCAGCGCAGCCACCTCGCCAAGGCTGTAGCGGCTGTTGGCCACATAGCGGCGGGCGAGTTCCTGCCGGACGTCGTTGAGCAGCTGCTTGAAGGTCAGCTTGCGTGCATCGAGTTCGCGCTGCAGCGTGCGCATGCTCATTCCCAGGCCCAGCGCCACCGACTTGCAGGTGGCGCGTCCTGCCGGCAGCATGAGGTAGATGGCCTTGCGCACTTCCTGGTCGATCGAGCGCTGGCGATCGTCGGGGAGCGTCGCGATCAGCTTGCGCGCGTAGGCGGCGAGCACGGGGTCGGCCCCCGGGTTGGGTACGTCCAGGTCCGCCGCGCGGCACACCAGCCCGTTGAAGCCGCCGTCGAACTCGATGCGGCATCTGAAGAAGCGGCGGTGAAAGGCGGGGTCGGCGGGCGGCTCGTGCGCGAAGCTCACGCTGGCCGGCTGCCACCTGTCTCCGAGCAGTGCCTCGCACATCCGGTAGAGCACGCCGATCGCCAGTTCGATGGACTGCCGCGCGGGCTCCGACAAGGCCAGCTCCTCGCGCAGCACGACCATGCTGCCGACGTCCTCGACCTGGATGGCCAGCCTCTCGTTGAGCAGGTGAAGGTGCTCGATCAGCGTGAGCAGCACCTGCCGCAGCGTCGGCTGGTGCATGAGCAGCAGGCTGACCATGCCGAAGTTCGACAGCTGGCGCCGCGCCGCGATGCGCAGCCCGAAAGATTCGCAGCCCGTCTGGCTCGCCGCGTCCTCCAGCAGGCGCGCCACGCGATCGGCCTCGACGAGCTGGTCGGGTTCCCTGACGAGCTGCGCGCGAAGCCCGGCCCTGCGCAATGCCGCGCCCGGGTCATAGCCGAGTTCCTGCGCCACTTCCGGGAAGTTCGTCAGTGCCGCCGCGCGCACCAGAGCCGTCATGCCGGGCCTTTCACAAGTGCTCAAGTGCGGGGAATTCTGGCATCAAATGCAAAGCGAATGGCACGAAATGCAAAGCGCAGCGGCACTTGCACTCCTACAGTTCCCTTCATGCACTGACCCTGGAGCAAGGGCAGGCAAGAAAAAAGAAACGCACGACGACAAGACTTTCCGCGGACCAGGCCGTGGATTGCCGCCGGCCCACATGGAGACAAGACATGCGGATCGAACCACTGACCTGCGCCATCGGCGCCCAACTCGTCGGAGTCAGCCTGGCCGATGTGGCACGGGATGACGCCCTGTTCGCGGAGATCAAGGCGCTGCTGCTGCGGCACAAGGTGCTGTTCCTGCGCGACCAGAAGATCAGCCGGGCGCAGCACGTGGCCTTCGCGCGGCGCTTCGGCGAACTCGAAGACCATCCCGTCGCCGGCAGCGATCCGGAGCACCCGGGCCTGGTGCGCATCTACAAGACGCCCGACGCGCCCAACGACCGCTACGAGAACAGCTGGCACACCGATGCCACCTGGCGCGAGGCCCCGCCGATGGGCTGCGTGCTCCGCTGCGTCGAATGCCCGCCCGTGGGCGGCGACACCATGTGGGCCAACATGGCGATGGCCTACGAGCGGCTGCCCGGGCATGTGAAGGAGCTGATCGAGCCGCTGCGCGCCCGCCACAGCATCGAATGCACCTTCGGCGCGGCGATGCCGATCGAGAAGCGCCTGGCGCTCAAGGCCCAGTACCCGGATGCGGAGCACCCCGTGGTTCGCACTCATCCCGAGACCGGCGAGCGGGTGCTGTTCGTCAACGGATTCGCCACGCACTTCACCAACTTCCATACGCCGGCCAACGTGCGATACGGCCAGGACTTCACGCAGGGCGCCTCGTCGCTGCTGCAGTACCTCATCAGCCAGGCCGCGATCCCCGAGTACCAGGTGCGCTGGCGCTGGCAGCCCGACAGCGTGGCGATCTGGGACAACCGCGCCACGCAGCACTACGCGGTGATGGACTACCCGCCATGCCACCGAAAGATGGAGCGCGCCGGCATCGTCGGCACGCCGACCTTCTGATCCTCGCGCTTCTTCTTTTTCTTCTTCCGCATTTCCCACGGAGCTCCCGATGAACTTCCTCGACGGTCACCTGTTCCCCGAAAACCAGCAGCCGCTGATCATCACCGCCGCCCCTTATGCGCCCTCATGGCTGCCCTCGGACTTTCCCGGCGAGATCGCCGTGACGATGGAAGAGCAGATCCAGAAGGCGGTGGACTGCTACAACGCCGGCGCCACCGTGCTGCACCTGCATGTGCGCGAACTCGACGGCAAGGGCAGCAAGCGGCTGTCGAAGTTCAACGAGCTGATCGCCGGCGTGCGTGCGCGCGTGCCGGAGATGATCATCCAGGTGGGCGGCTCCATCAGCTTCGCGCCGGAAACCGAAGGCGCCGCTGCCAAGTGGCTCTCGGACGACACGCGCCACATGCTTGCCGAACTCGATCCGAAGCCCGACCAGGTCACGGTGACCATCAACACCTCGCAGATGAACATCCTCGAGCAGTTCGATGCACGGGACATCCGCGGCACCTCGATGGAAGACCCGGCCGTCTTCAACGCATACAAGGAAATGACGGTGCCGGCGCAGCCGGGGTGGGCCGAGGAGCACATCCGCCGACTCACGGCAGCGGGCATCCAGAGCGCCTTCCAGTGCTACAACATCAACAGCTTCGAATCGGTAGAGCGGCTCATGCGCCGGGGCATCTACAAGGGCCCGCTGGTGATGAACTGGGTGGCCATCGGCGGCGGCATGGACGCGCCGAACATCTACAGCCTCGCCAATTTCGTGCGCGCCGTGCCCGACGGCGCGGTGCTCACGGTGGAGAGCTCGGTGCTCAACGTGCTGCCCGTGAACATGATGGGCATCGCCATGGGCCTGCACGTGCGCTGCGGCACCGAGGACAACCTGTGGAACCAGTCGCGCACGGCCAAGATCGGCACGGCGGCGCAGGTCGAGCAGCTGGTGCGCATCTCACGCGAGTTCGGCCGCCCGATCGCCACGGCGCAGCAGGCGCGCGAGATCTCGAAGATCGGCGTGTTCTACGACACGACGGAAGAGTCGCTGCTGGCCAACGGCTTCGCGCCCAACCGCAACGGCGGCCAGCAGGGCTTCCTGCGCAAGGCGGCCTGAATCCCCGGAACCCCCGGATTCCCCGATTTCACCGATCACCGGAGCAGCCATGCCGCGTCTTTCTCTTCTTGCCGCCATGCTCGTCGCCGCCACTGCCGCGCTGGGCTCGCCGTGGGCATCCGCATACACCGACAAGCCGGTGAAGATGATCGTTCCCGCGCCGCCGGGCGGGACCATCGACGTGCTCGCGCGCATCGTGAGCGACCAGCTCTCGCGCGACATCGGCCAGCCGGTGGTGGTCGAGAACAAGCCGGGCGCCGGCGGGGCCATTGCCGTCAAGTACCTGCTGTCGCAGCCGGCCGACGGCCAGACGCTGATGATGACCGCCAGCAACGTGCTCACCGAGGTGCCGCACGTGCTCAAGGGCGGCTTCGATCCGCTGAAGGACGTGAAGCCCGTCGCGCTGATCGCGCGCTCGTCGATGCTCTTCATCGCTTCGCCGCAGTTTCCCGCGAAGGACGCGAAGGAGGCCATCGCCTACGCGAAGGCCCATCCGGGCCAGCTGTCCTATGCCTCCTACAGCGCGGGCACGGCGTCGCAGTACGCCGGTGCCATCCTGAACAAGACGGCGGGGCTGGACATGCAGCACGTTCCGTATCCGGGCTCCGCTCCGGCGCTGGCCCAGGTGATGGGCGGGCAGGTGCCGCTGATGTTCGACGGCGCGGTCACGTCCAGGCCGCTGATCGCCGCGGGCAAGGTGCGGCTGCTGGCTGTCGCGAGCAAGGCCCGCCTGCCGGAGTTTCCCGGCGTGCCCACCTTCGCGGAGCTGGGCTATCCGGCGCTGGACTTCGGCAACTGGACCGGCGTGATCGCCTCCTCGCAGATGCCGGCACCGCTGGTCGAGAAGATCCATGCGGTGCTGCAGAAGGTCGCGGCCAACCCGGCGGTGCGCGCGAGCGCGTCCAACGCCGGCTTCGAACCGATGGCGGAGCGCACGCCCGCGCAGGCGCAGGTCGAGCTGCAGGAAGAGTTCACCCGCAACGCCGGGATCGTCAAGAGCTACGACATCAGGCTGAACTGAGCAGGGGCTCAGTGCCGACAAACAGCAAAACGAGGAGAGATCACATGGTCAAGGCCATCCGCTTCCACGAGACGGGCGGGCCCGAAGTGCTGAAGCTCGAGGACGTCGAGGTCGCGGACCCCGGGCCCGGCGAGGCACGCGTGCGCCACAGCTTCATCGCGGTCAACTTCATCGACATCTACTTCCGCACCGGCCGCTATCCGCTGGCACTGCCCAACGGGCTGGGGTCCGACGCGGTCGGCGTGGTGGAGGCCGTCGGGCCGGGCGTGACGGAGGTCAGGCCCGGCGATCGCGTCGGCTATCTCCTCGGCCCTCAGGGCGCCTATTCGCAGGCCCGCGTGATGCCGGCCGACGTGCTGATACCGCTGCCGGATGGCATCTCCGACCGCACCGCCGCCACGCTGATGATGAAGGGCATGACGGCGCAGTACCTGTTCCGCCAGGTCTATCCGCTCGAGGGCGGCGAGACCATCCTGTACCACGCGGCCGCCGGCGGCGTGGGCCTGATCGCCTGCCAGTGGGCGCGCGCGCTGGGCGTGACGATGATCGGCACCGTCAGCAGCGACGAGAAGGCCGCGCTCGCCCGCGCCAACGGTTGCGCGCACACCATCGTGACCTCGCGCGAGAACATCGTCCAACGCGTGCGCGAGATCACCGAGGGCCGTGGCGTGCCGGTGGTCTACGACTCGGTGGGAAAGGACACGCTGATGGATTCGCTCGACTGCCTGCAGCCGCGCGGCACGCTGGTGAGCAACGGCACTTCGTCGGGCTCCGTGGTGGTCGACTCGCAGCTGCTCGCGGCCAAGGGCTCCATCTGGATGACGCGGCCGGCGATGGTGCACTACATCCACCCGCGCGCCCACATGCTCGACATGGCTCGCGAGCTGTTCGACCACGTGCTGGCCGGGCGCATCGTCAGCGAACCGCAGCAGAGCTTCGCGCTCGCCGACGCTGCGCAGGCGCATCGTGCGCTCGAGTCCCGCAGGACGACCGGATCGACCGTCCTGATTCCCTGATCCGCTCAAGCCCCTGATACCGAAGTCCCCCGATGCCCTGGTGCTCTCGAAGCACCGGGGCGCTTCACCGCGCCTGTCGCGATCCACCTGGTCCACGTGAGGAGAACATGTCCATGAAAAGAACAATGCTGCTGCTGTCCGTGCTTGCTGTCTCCGGCGGCGCCGCGGCGCAGTCGTCGCTCACCGTGTTCGGCGTGATGGACGCCGGCGTCAGCCACTACAGCACGAAGAGCCGGTCCTGGGGCGGCACACCGGCCCGGCAGGTGACGCAGAGCCAGACGGTGCTGTCGCCTTCGGGCTATGCGTCGAGCCGGCTGGGCTTTCGCGGCACCGAGGACCTGGGCGGCGGCCTCGCGGCGGGCTTCTGGCTGGAAGCGCCGCTGGCCAACGACACGGGCGGCGGCATCGCGAACTTCGGTCGCCGCTCCACGCTCAGCCTGTCGGGGCCCTTCGGTGAACTGCGACTGGGCCGCGACTACACGGCGTCGTTCTGGAACGACGCCGTGTTCGATCCCTTCTCCGTCAACGGCGTGGGCACCAACCTGGTCGCGGTGGTCAACAGCAATATCGCCGCCTCCCGGGCGCTGGCCACCGGCGGCCTGCTCAACGGCGGGCTTTCCGCCGGCACCGACAGCTACCTGCGCACCAGCAATGCCGTCAGCTACTTCCTGCCGCCGGGGCTCGGCGGCTTCTACGGCCAGGTGCAGTACGCCTTCCACGAGAACGTGAAGACGAGCGGCACGACCGACAGCCCCTCCGGGCGCGGGCGCTATGCCGGCGCGCGCGTAGGGTGGGCCAGCGGCCCGGCCGACGTGGCGCTGGCCTACGGCGAGAGCACGCTCGTGAGCGCCGCACCCGCCGGCGAGAAGATCAAGAGCCTGAACCTCGGCGGCTCCTACGACTTCGGCGCGGTGAAGGTCTTCGGCGAATGGTCGAGCGTGCGCGACGCGCGCGACAACGCCGGGCTCTTCGGCACGCGCTCCACCGACCGCTACGACGGCTTCGTCGCCGGCGTGAACATGCCGGTGGGGCCGGGCGTCATCCGCGCTTCGTTCGCGCGCGTGAATTTCAAGAACGGCAACGGCCTGCCGAACAGCGACGCCTCGGTCGACAAGCTGGCGCTGGGCTACGTGCACAACCTGTCCAGGCGCACCGCGCTGTATGCGACGGTGGCGCGCATCGGCATCCGAAACGGGCACAACAACCCGACGGTGATGGGCGTCACGCCGCTGGTGGTGAGCCTGCCGGCGATATTTCCGCAGGCTGCGTACGTCACCACCGGTGGCATGGAGCCGCGCAGCGCGATCGGCTACGACTTCGGCATACGCCACGCCTTCTGATCGGCGGGAGTCGTCCGGTTGCGCTTTCGCAGCTCAGGCGTTGCGTGAAGCCTTCGTGGGCCTTGCCTCGCTTGCCAGGGAGGACAACTTCATCTCCGACAGCACGCGCCTCGCGTTGGCGGAGCAACTCATGTCGTCGGGCTTCGCCTCGATCTGCGCCATCAGCTCGACCAGTTGGGCCTTGCTCTTCGCGAGCTGCACCTGCAGCGTCTCGATGTCTTCCACCTTGCGGCGCAGCGTGTCGAGCAAGCTGCCGCGTTCCCATTGCGAGAGATCGCCGGGTAGCAGCGCGCGCAATTCGTCGAGGCTGAAGCCCGCTCGCTGCGCGGTGGCGATCAGCTGGAGCATCAGCACCGCGTCGGCGGGATAGCTGCGGTAGCCGTTGGCCTGGCGCTCGGCGGTCTTGAGCAGGCCGATGCGTTCGTAGAAGCGGATGCGGGAAGCCGCAAGGCCTGTCTGCTGGGCGAGTTCTCCGATCTTCATGTGGGCCGTGCTCCATGCGAAGCTGCAGTTTGACATTGAACCTTGCTTCAAGGTTACTCTCGCGCCGATACGCACGA
The DNA here is from genome assembly GCF_003965815.1 of Variovorax gossypii. Classification (GTDB taxonomy): domain Bacteria; phylum Pseudomonadota; class Gammaproteobacteria; order Burkholderiales; family Burkholderiaceae_C; genus Variovorax; species Variovorax gossypii. The sequence goes on from NZ_RXOE01000003.1 coordinate 343,517, forward strand.
GGTGCGGCACAGGCAGCAGATGCAGCGCGATGCGGCGCTGCGATTCGAGGAAACGGCATGCAGACGATATTGGGTGCGAACGGCCAGATCGCGGTGGAACTGGCGCGTGAACTGCACAGCGGGTACACGCGCGAACTGAGGCTCGTGAGCCGCAATCCACGCAAGGTGAATGACACCGACGTGCTGGTGCAGGCCGACCTTCTCGATGCGCGCCGCACCGCCGAAGCGGTCGAGGGCAGCAGCATCGTCTACTTCACCGCCGGGCTGCCGCCCGACTCCCGGCTGTGGGAAGAGCAGTTTCCGGCGATGCTGAATAACGCCCTCGAGGCGAGCAGGGCGGCGGGCGCGAAGTTCGCCTATTTCGACAACACCTACATGTACCCGCAGGACGACCGGCTGCAGACGGAGCAGACGCCCTTCGCGCCGGTGGGGCGCAAGGGCCGCGTGCGCGCGGCGATGGCGTCCATGGTGCTCGAGGAGATGGCGCGAGGCGACATCCCGGTGCTCATCGGAAGGGCTCCGGAGTTCTATGGACCCGGCAAGACGCAGAGCTTCACCAACGCGCTGGTCATCGACAACCTGAAGGCCGCGAAGAAGCCTCGCGTGCCGGTGCGCGACGACACGCTGCGCACGCTCATCTGGACGCCCGATGCGAGCCGCGCGCTGGCCATGCTCGGCAACACGCCGGATGCATTCGGTCAGACCTGGCACCTGCCCTGCTGCGATGACCGGCAGACCTACAGGAGCTTCGTCGCCATGGCCGCCGAGGTCTTCGGCCGCGATGCGGCCTTCTCGGTCATCGGCAAGCGGACCTTGCTTGCCGCCGGCCTCTTCTCCAGGCGGGTGCGCGAGATCGCGGAACTGCTGCCGCGCTACGAGCAGGACAACCTCTTCGATTCCACGAAGTTCAAGCGCCGGTTCCACGACTTCGAGGTGACCACGTACCGCGAAGGCCTCGCGCTGATCCAGCAGGAATGGCGCCAGGAGCCGGCGAAAAGCTGAACTGCTCCCCGCACGCCGGGGCGGTGATCCCGGCACCTCCCATGTTGATGGGAGCAGTAGCGATGTCTTTCGTGCCAGCTGCTGACAAATGTGAACTGGCACACATCCGCGATCCGAAAGCGAATGCCAAGACCTACTGCAATCCGTAGTATTCATTTTGTTTCAAAAACGTCCTACGGAGCTTGCACGTGATGACCTGCATACCCTCGTTCTTCCGAACGTACGAGCCGCTCGATGCGGTTCGTGGGCATGCCGCACGAGCGCGTGGCCCCGTCACATCGAAGGCCACGATCATGAAGCCCGACTCCTAGTGTTCTCCTTGCAGTGATGCGCATCGCGGCGATCCGCCGCGAACCGTGCGACTGCCTTCAGCGACCCGATAGCTGCTTGCCGATGGCCCTTGCGAGGGCTCGTGCATGGCGGCTCGCGTTCGTCCGCTGACTTTCGGATTTCGATTTTTATCTCGCGCCGCTGCGCGAGATGGAGAGCCGTTGCCGCGACAGAAGCGGCCGGTCCTCCCTTACAGGGTTCGAGAAGATTTTTGGATCGAGGATGCAATGGCTGCTATCTCAGCACTGACCGCCTGGCCCTCAGGTGCGCACCGGCCCGCCGTGCGGGCCCCGCGCGCTTCGACGGGGGTGTGTCTGCACGACTCGCGCACCGAGCCTGTCGCGAGCGTCGCGCATGCTTTCGCGGCGCCCGTGGGCCGTGCGGCGACGCGCAGGGCCTGCGCCTTCGTGTTCGTCGCGAACCTTCCGCTCCTCGCGGAAGCGTACGGACAGGATTTCGCATCGGCCGCGAGCCTGGAGATCCAGCGCCGGCTCTGCGCCAACTTCGTCGTGTCTGCGTCGTCCGACATGGCCAGGCTGCGGGACGATTGCTTCCTGCTCTGGCACAACGAAGCCTTCGAATGCGCGATCTTCGAAGGCCGTGCGCCGGGCGAGTTTCCCCGCACGATGCGGCGCGCGAGCCGTCCCATCGAGGCCTTGCTCGCGGTGCTCGGCGCGGAGCCCGTGCGCGCCGGCGGCATCGCCGCGCTGGTGCAGCTGCACGCGGACTGGATCGACGTATGCCCGCCCGAGCAACTCGGCGCCTCCGAGATCGAACTGGCACTGTGGACCGCGCAGCCCTTTCCCGAGGCGCACGAGACCCGCGCCGACGGCTGGCGCCAGCTCTACCGGGCCGACATGGACATGGCCGTGCGCCTGAGCGAGGCCACGCGCGGCGAGGAGCTGACGTTCTCGTGGCGGCCGGTCGTGCAACCGGGCAGCGCCGCGACCGTGCTCTACCGCGAAGGCCGCACGCGCATCGCATCGGGCCGGGGCGAACAGGGCCTGCTGGAGTCCGACGTGTTCATGCCCTGCCTGCAGCGGCTGGGCCTCACGCGCGCGTTCGACCGCACCGTCATGCGGCATGCCGTCGCCGCATTGCGGATGCAGCCTTCCGCGCACATCGGCGTGAGCATCTCGGCGCAGGGCGTGCGCGTCGATCACTGGTGGGCCTCGCTGCTCGCGGTGCTCGACAAGGAGCCCGCGCTGGCTTCGCGGCTGGTGATAGAGATCGTCGACAGCGCGGCGCTGCCCGACTTCGAGGCCGCACGGGACTTCTGCGTGCAGCTGCAGCTGCGCGGCTGCCGCATCGCCATCCGCGATTTCGGCAGCGGTGCCGACAACCTCGCGGCCGTCCAAGCCTGCAGGCCCGACATCGTCAAGCTCGACGCCGCCCTGCTGCGCCGCGCGCGTGAAGGCGCGTTCGGCCGCGAGTGCCTGCGCGACATGCTGTCGCTGTGCACGCATCTCGCGCCGCACGTGGTCGTCGACGGCATCGAGCGCGACGACGACCTGCACATCGCGTCGCAGGCCGGCGCGCAGTGGATGCAGGGCTTCGGCGTGCGAGGCGCGGAGCGGCATGCGCGCATCGGCTCGCCCGCTGGCGGCGACGCCGGTGGCAGCGCGGAGGCTGAATGACCATGAGCCTCCTGAACACCGACATCCAGCTGCGCCTCGCGCGCCTGAGCACCGACCTTCTGCTGCTGCAGCGTGCCGTCCAGGAGCTGATGCTCGAGTGCACCCCGCAGCCTCCCGGCATGAGCGAAAGCGACCTGATCGCCGCGGCGCAGTACCGCGCGCTGGAGGCCGCGCTGCATGCGCCCGACAGACCGGCCGCGCCAGCCACCCAGGAGGACGCCGAGCTGCTCGTGTGGCCGGGCTTCACCGAGCCGGTTCCCATGCGAAGGGCGGCGATGCGCGCCTGACCGCTTCGCGCATCGGCCTCGACCTTCTCCCATTTCGTTTCGTAGGACTTTCATGCTTACTCAAATCACCAGGGTTTCCAGGACCACGCGCGCCGCGCTGTTCGGCCTGCTGGCCGCCACCGGCGCATGCGCGCTGGCCAACAACGTCGGAGAGAACGCCGCGTGGCAGTTCCAGACTTCCGCCGACAAGGCCAACCAGGCGGCGGTGCAGGACATGATCCAGCGCAAGAAGGCCGGCTCGTACGGCGCGGCCAACTACACCACCAACAACTACATCGGCAAGCAATACAACTGCGACGTCACCTCGACCGCGCAGGGCAACCAGGGCACCAACAGCACCACCGCCAACTCGCCCGGCACCAGCGGCGCGTCGGCCAACTCCACCGGCAACTCGAGCACCGGCGTCGGCGGCACGGGCACGGTGAGCACCGGCCAGGCCAACAGCGGCACGGTCGGCTCGGCGGTGATCGGCTCCACCACCAGCAACGTGCAGGGCTGGTCGAGCCAGGCCCTGAACTCCAACCAGACCAACACCGGCAGCCAGAGCGCAAGCATCAGCGGCAGCTCGGCCTGCGCCTTCGGCGCGCTCAACTGACCCCCAAAGCAGACAGGGAAGCAAGAGGAATGATCACATTCAAGTCGATCCGCGCGTTGCCGCGCGGAAAAGCCGCGTCGCGCGGACTGGCCGCGGCGGCCGCCGTCATGAGTCTGGCCGGCTGCGTCACCGCGCCGCAGCAGCAGATGGCGCCGAAGGAAGCGCCCGTGGTGCTCGGCCCCGCCGTGCGCCAGAACGTCACGCCCATGGAGGCGGTTCTCGCCTGCTTCGGCGACCACGTGGCCGCCACCCAGCGCCCGCCCTTCGTCATCACCGTGGGCGACGTGAAGGACTACACCGGCAAGTACAGCATCAACGAAGGCAACGCCATCACGCAGGGCGGCGCGCTGATGGTGTATTCGGCGCTCGGCAAGCTCGGCGGCGCGGTGCAGGTGGCCGAGCGCTTCGACCCGGTCATCGCGGAACGTGAACTGGGCTATGCCGATCGCCGCCAGCTCGGCGACGGCCGTACGCACCAGCTCGGCGGCCCCAGCGGCGGCCAGGCCGTGCCGTGGCTGCCGTACTTCGGCGGCACCATCAACAAGTCCGACTACTTCATCGTCGGCGGCATCACCGAGCTCAACTACAACATCAACTCGGGCGGTGCCGAGATCGGCGTGAATCAGGTGGGCATCAAGGCGCGCACCTTCACCCAGTCGGTGGGCGTCGACCTGCGCATCGTCGACACCAAGACGCTGATGATCGTGAAGACCGTGAGCCTCACGAAGCAGTTCAACGGCTACGAAGTCGGCTTCAACGTCTTCCGCTTCTTCGGCAGCAAGCTCTACGACATCGACGTCGGCGCCAAGGGCCAGGAGCCCGTGCAGATGGGCGTGCGCGCCGCGCTGGAAGAGGGCGTGGTGCGCCTGGTGGCCGCGGTCGCCAAGGTCGACCCCAACCCCTGCCTGGGCATGCGCCTGACTGAGGACCTGCGCGTCGCGCCCGCCGAGGAGTTGCGCAAGGTGGCCAACCCGCTCGTCGATTCGGCCGGCGCGGTGGTGCAGCAGGGCGAGGCCGTCAACGCGGCCAGCCAGACCGGCGCGAGCCTGACGGGCTCGAGCGTGCAGATCCCCTTCGAGTTCGGCGCGGCCGCGCTCACGGGCGGCACGCTGAACCTTCTCGACCAGATCGCGGCGGCCGCCGCCAAGGCGCCCACCGAGGTCGTGCTGGTCGCGCGCGACACCGAGAACTGGGACGCCGGCAAGCGCGACCTGCTGACCGACCAGCGCATCGGCGTGGTCACGACGGCGCTCGCGTCGCGCGGCCTGGCGCCCGGCGGCATCAGCGTCACATGGCGCCCGGACAAGGCGGATACGTCGATTCATCGCGACGGCCCCGGCCTGCAGGAGATCGCAAAGCTCCGTGTCCAGGGTGCGGTGAGGGGTGGACCGGCCCGTCCGGTCCGTGAGGGGAACGCAACCGAAGGGAAGTAACCGGGACACACAAGGTCTTCATCGCAGCAAACAACGGCAATCCGCCGATCAGCAATCCATCCAGTCAGTCCTTCTTTCAGATCCATCAAAGGAACGTCATGCAGAAGAATCGCAAGCACTCGGGCCGCCGCGTCAACGGCGCACCGCTCAACAGCATCGGCATGGCCGTGCTGGCCACGCTCGTGGCCAGCGGCGCGCAGGCCGCCGAAACGGTCGTCACGCCCGTGGCCGCCAACACCACTGCCTACCAGAGCGTGCAGTCGGTGCAGGACAAGACGCTGCCGGTGACCGCCACGGCCGCCGGCACCACCATCGACATCACGACGGCCGGCCCGCAGACCGGCAACAGCAACACGGTCACGCAGAACGCGGTGAAGGCAAGCGCCACGGGCAACGCCTTCGTCAACGCGGTCGACCTCTCGCTGACCGGCGGCACGGGCGCGACGCCCGCCGAAGGCGCGGCCTCGCTCGGCGTGCAGACCAACAGCGGCGTCGTTTCCAGCCTCGCCACTGGCAACACGGTGAAGGTCGATCTCGACGGCTTCTCGAGCGGCGGTGCCGCCAACACCAGCAACACGATCGCGGCGAGCACCACGCTCAACAGCGGCTCGTCGACCATCTCGGGCGCGGTGCCCGTCGACTATGCCTCGACCAATCCGGGCTCGGTCTCGCTGGCCTACACGCCCGCCGGCGGCAGCGTGACGGCCCAGGGCAGCCTGGTCGTCAACTCCGTGCAGCAGGCCACCGGCGCGGCTTCGTCCGCGTCGGCCAGCGGCAACAACCTGACGCTCACGCTGACGGCACCCGGCACCAACGCGGTCGACGCCGCACCGGCGCTCGACGGCAACACTGTCTCCGCGACGCTCAAGGGCAACGCGGCCAACAGCACGGCCAGCATCCAGGCCGGCGGCGCGCCGGCCTTCACCGGCTCGGCCGTCGTCGCGAACCAGCAGCTGAACCAGTCGGCCACGCCGGTGACGCACACGGCCTCGGCCAGCGGCAACGCCATCATCGCTTCCATCGGCAGCGACACCGCCGGCAGCACCAACACGCTGCAAGGCGCGCTGTCCGTGCAGGGCAACACCATCTCCAGCAGCGCCACCGGCAACGAAGCCCTCGGCGCCACCACCGGCACGGCCGGCAATCGCATCGTGCTGGCCGACGGCGTCTCGGTCGCCGGTTCGGGCGGCGCCACCTCCAACACCGGCGTCTACAACGCGGGCAGCCTGTCGAGCACGGTCGCGGCCGATCTGGTCGTGTCGAACAGCCAGGGCAACGTGGGCGTCTCGCTCAGCGCGGCCACGCAGGGCGCGGGCATCGTCGCGGGCGTGCAGTCGGTCGACGGCGGTACCGTCACCGTCGCGAACAACGCGACCACCGCATCGGCGACCGGCAATGCCGCGTCGAGCGCGATCCTCAGCGGCAAGGACGCCGCCTCGTTCACCGCCACCGCGGCGCTGGCGAACCAGCAGAGCAACTACAACGGCGGCGTGAACGCCGCCGCGGGCCTGAGCGCGATCGCCGCGATCACCGGCGGCGAGGACGGCACCAACAACGCCAGCGCAGTCTCGGTGACGGGCAACCGCACCGCCGCGACGGCCTACGGCAGCAGCGCGAGCCAGAGCCTCGCGCTCCAGGCGAACGCACTGCCGCTGTCCGGCGCCAATGCCACGCTCGCCGGCGGCAGCCTGCCCGACGGGAACGTCACGGCCGCGGGCGCGGCCACGGTGACGAACCTGCAGGGCAACTACTCCGCCCCCGTCAGCGCCCAGACCTTGGGCTCCGTCATCGGCCTGATGGCCGATTCGCGCGGCACCGGCGGCGACACCATCCACGGCAGCACTTTCACCGTGGGCGGCAACACGCAGGAAGCCGTGGCCGTGAGCAACGGCGCCAACAACGCGCTGTCGCTGACCGGCACCACCGTCGGCGCGGGCGCCGGCGTGGCGAGCGTCCAGGTCGTGGACCAGGGCTCGCCGGTCAGCGCGGAGCTGACGAGCTCGGTGGCCGGCGTCTATCTCGGCACGCACACCACCGACAGCTCCGTCGCGCTGACGAACAACCTGCAGCGCGCGGTGGCGTACGGCAACTCGGGCGCGAACAGCCTGAACGTGTCGGCCAACAGCGCGAGCGTGCCGCTGTCGGAGACACCTGCCTCGGTGGCGACGCCCGCGGCCGGCACGGCCAGCGTCAATGCCGCCTACGGCGTGCTGAGCAACCAGTCGGTGTCCGGTGACGTCTCGGCAGTTGCGGACGGCCGCGGTGTCGGGCCGGTCGGCTCGCAGACCGTGCTGATCGAAGGCAACGTCACCCGCAGCACCGTCTCGAACCAGGGCAACGCCTTGGTCGGCGCCGCCTACGGCAACGATGTCTCCAACGCCGCCAAGCTGGCGCTGGGCACCGGCGCCACAGTGGCCGGCGCGGCATCGGTGGGCAATGTCACCAGCGTGCAGAACGTGAACGGCGCGGCCATCACCGCATCGGTGCCGGGCGGCAACGTGGTCTCCACTGCGATCGAGGACAACGTCGTGGCATCGACGGTCGCCACCTCCGGCAACCAGCTGCAGGCCCTGGCCTACGGCAACCGCGCGAGCGGCAATACCCTCGACGTGTCCGGCAATACGCTGGCCACCGTCACGGAACAGCCGCGCGCCGTGAGCGTCGGCGCCACCGCGACGACCGATGCGGCCTTCAGCGTGCAGAGCGTGCAGAACGGTTCGGGCAGCCTGAGCGCATCGCTGCGCAACGGCGTCCTGGGCACGGACGCTTCGCAGATCCGCACGCAGGTTGGCGGCAACGTCACCGGCTCCAGCGTGGCGTCGAACGGCAACAGCGCCAGCGCCGCCGCCACGAGCAACAGCGCCGTCAACGGCCTGACGCTCGCGGGCAACAGCCTGTCGACCTCCAGCGCGGTGCAGAACGTGCAGACGACCAGTGCGGCCATCGAGGCACTGGCGGGCCAGGCCGGCACGCCGGGAACGCCCGCGTCGCCATCGGCGCCCTTCAGCTACAGCGCGCACGTGATCGACACCGACGTGCTCGGCGGCAACACCGTCGGCAACACCACGACGATCACCAGCGGCGTGCTGGGCGTGCAGATCGCCAGCCTCACGCAGGCCCAGATCAACTACCTGACCGCCAACGGCTGGAGCGTCGGCAGCGGCAACACGGCCGGCATGCTGACCGCGCCCGCGTCCATCCTGGGCCCGGTCTCGGTCGCGACCTACAGCCAGCTGCAGACTGGCTCCGCCGTGCCGTTCGATGCCACCATCCCGGGCACTCCGGCCGTGGCCGCGGTTCCGAACCGTGGCGGCGTGACGGTGGCCGTGGCCGGCAACGTCACCGGCTCGCAGCTCGCCGTGACCGGCAACAGCAGCAGCGCCGCCGTCACCGGCAACAGCGCCACCAACAGCGCTTCGGTCACCGGCAACACGATCGCCTCGGGCGGCGCGACCACGGCCAGCGCGAGCGGCCTGGTCGGCGGAACGACCGGTGCGCAGGCCGACCACACGGTGTCGAACGTGCAGCAGGTCACGGGCGTGCCCGCGCTGTCGACCAGCGTCTACGGCACCTTCGCCGTCGACACTGCCGCGGGCGCGGCCATCTCGGGTTCGGCGCTGAGCGTCTCCGACAACAGCCAGCGCGGCACCGCCGTGGCGAACACCGCGGCCAACAGCCTGAGCCTGAGCGGCACCAACGTCGCGAGCACGTCGGCGCTGTCGTCGGCGCAGTCGGGCGCCGCGGCTGTCTCGGCGGCTTCGGACCTCGAGCTGTACGCGCCGGGCGCTGTCTCGGCATCGTCGGTGGACCTGTCGCGCAACAAGAACACGTCGCTGGGCGTGATCAACGACGTGACCAACACCCTGAGCGTGAAGGCCTCCAACGTGACGCCGGCCGGCGCCACCGGCAACGCGGTGCTGGTGCAAGGCACGGCCACCGGCGACCACGTGCTGAACAATGCCCAGCTGGCGACGACCTCGGTGAGCAGCACCGCGACCACGCGCCTGTACAACCAGGACCAGACGGCCGCGGCCACGACGGGCCTGGTCAACAGCACCGCGACCATCAGCGGCAACAGCACGACCGCCGAAGCCTCGGCCAACCGTGCCGACAACAGCGTGGCGCTCAACGGCACCGCGGTGCAGGGCGCGAGCGCGGGCCTGAACAACCTGCAGCTCAGCAGCGCGGCAGTGACGGCAAGCGCCTCGACCTCGGCCACGTTCAAGCTCGAAGGCACCAGCCCGGCCACGCCGGCGGCGCTGAACAGCGGCATCACGATCGACGGCAACAGCACCACGGCGCTGGCACGCGGCAACGCAGCCACCAACGCGCTGAACCTGTCGGCGGGCAGCGGCTATGCCGCCGCCGCGGCGGTCGCGGGCAGCACCGCGGGCGGCACCACGCAGGCCACGGCGGCATTGCTCAACACGCAGGGCAACAGCGGCAACGTGACGGCCAGCGCCACGGGCACGTACCAGGTCGCGCTCAACGGCGTGAGCGCGGGCACGGCTCCCGGCCTGACGAACGGCACCGCCGCGCTGACGGACAACACCGTCGCTGCGCAGGCCTACGGCAACACGGCGACCAACGCCGTGACCGTCGCGGCCACGGTGGCGAACCGTCCGACGGTGGCGGTGGCGAACTACCAGACCAACAGCGGTGCCATCGTCGCGACTGCGAGCGGCGTGAACTACGGCACGGGCATCACCGGCGCCACCACCGGCAGCACGCTGCGCGCGGCCGGCAACCAGGTGACGGCGACCGCGGTGGGCAACTCCGCCGTGTCGACCATCGCTTCGGCGCGCTGACCGGCGCGCCATCCATGCCCCGGCGAGCGCTCGTGCGCCCGCCGGGGCTTTTCCGCCAGCGCGGCGTGCACGGCTGCATGGCCGGGTGTTCCACAAGCCATGTACCTGCATCCCCTCATTGCCAATGTGCCTCCGGCAGAGCGCGAGGCGCTCGTCCAGAGCTGCGAGCTGCGTTCCTTCAGGCGCAACGAGACGGTGCTCGCCGCCGATACCTGGACCGACCGGATCTATTGCGTGGCCAGCGGCCTGCTGCGCGTCGTCGTCCACGGCAAGGGCAGCGCGCAAGGCACCGACGTCACCACCGACTTCATCCGGCAGGACGATTTCTTCATGGGGCCGTCCCTTGCGCAGGACGGCTACCAGGCCACGCAGACGCTGATCGCGGCGCTGCCTTCGGCCGTCTATCTGGTGCCGGTGGCCGCCATGCGGCGGCTGTGCGCCGCGCATCCCGAAGTGGCCATCGGCCTGCTCGGGCTCGCGATGAAGCGCATGGCCGTGGTCAGGGGCCAGCTGCGCCGCATCTCGGCACTGTCGGCCGAAGACCTGGTGAGCCGCGTGCTGCACCAGCTCACGCTGCTCGCGCCGGCGAGCGCGGGCGGATACGACAAGCGCATCACCCAGTCGGTGATCGCCTCCTACTCGGGCCTTTCGCGCGAGGTGGTCAACAAGACCATGCGCGCGATGGAGAACCGCGGCCTGGTTCGCAGGGACGAAGACGGCGTGCACGTGTCGCCCGACTTCGCCGCCACCGACTTCGGCGAGCTGCGGCCGGCCGAGCCCGGCCTTTCCGGCGCTGCGGTGCAGCAGCCGGATGGCCCGATGCTGCCGCCGCAGTTGTTCGATTCGCTGCGCATGCGCGGGGAGCGCGACTCCGGAAACGACTGAGCCCCCCATGTTTATGTGTTTCGCCGACGGGCTCTGGTGCGCATCATGCAGGCATGTATCTGCACCCCCTGATGGCGGGACTTCCGCCGGCGGAACGAGAGGCGCTCGCCGAATGCAGCAGGCCTCGTTCCTACAAGCGAAACGAAGTCCTGCTGGCGGCAGGCGATACGACCGACCAGATCTATTGCGTGGCCAGCGGCCTGCTGCGCGTGGTCACGCCGGGCCACGCCGAAGGCTCCGAGATGACGACGGAGCTCATCGGTCCGAACGACTTCTTCTTCGATCTCTCGATCCGGGAAGACCGCTACCGGACGAAGCAGACGCTGATCGCCACCTTGCCTTCGTCGGTGTTCCTCGTACCCATCGCGAAGATGCGCGGCCTCTGCGTGCGTCGTCCCGAAGTGGCGCTGGGCCTGCTCGGGCTCACGATGAAGCGCATGAACGTGCTGCGCGACCAGTTCCGCCGCATCTCCGTGCTTCCCGCCGAAGACCTGGTGCTGCGCGTGCTGCATGAACTCACCCGCCTCGCACCGATCGGCCCGGGCGGATACGACAAGCGCATCACGCAGTCGGTGATCGCCTCGTACTCCGGGCTCTCGCGGGAGATGGTCAACAAGATCATGCGCGCCATGGAAATCCGCGGGCTGGTGCGTCGCGACGAAGACGGCGTGCATGTGGCCGAGGATTTCGTCGCTACCGACTTTGCGTAGCCTTCGCCCTCGGGCCCGGTGTTTCGAACGGGCCGCAGGTGCGGCAGCCGCGAATCAGCCGTGGCGTTCTTCCGCCAGCGTCTCGGAAGGCCGTTCCCCGAAGCGCGCACGGTACTGCGCCGCGAAATGTCCCAGGTGAAGAAAGCCGTACTTCTGCGCCACCTCGCGTACGCCGGCTCCGTTGGCTCCGGCTGATGCCTGCAGTTCGGCCCGCACCCTCTCGAGCCGGGTCTCGCGCAGGAACTCCATCGGACCCTGTCCCGCATGCTGGCGGAAGGCCAGCTGCAGGGCCCTCGCGCTGCACCCGACCTCGCGGCAGACATCGGCCAGCGACAGAGGCTGGTCGGCATGCGCCTCCATGTACTCCTGGGCCCTGCGGACCACGCGCGGCAGCAGGCTGCGCCGCTGGGTGTCGCCGGCGAGGGCGCGGGAGTGGTTGTGTCCGGCCGACATCAGCAGGCTGGCCATCAGGTACGCCTCGGCGTGCTCGGCCAGCGGGCTGCCGGCCTGCAGCGCATTGCCGGCGTCGAGCGTGAGTCGCAGGTAGTCGATGAAGTGCACCAGCGGCGCGAGCGCGGGGTTGTCCAGCGGCACGCCGAGGTCGAACACCAGGTGTTGCCGGACGGGTGCCTGCAGCAGCGATTCGAGCCGCGAGAGCAGGGCGGGGCGCGCCAGCCGCACGATCAGGTGCGGGCTGTCGTCGGCCCAGCGCATCGACAGCAGCTCGGTGGGCGAGGGCAGCGACGCGAGGCGGGGCGTGGCGTCCACCTGCTGCGCGCCGCAGCGGATCTCGGCCGCGCCGCGCAGCGGAATCTGCAGCAGGAAGAAGTCCTGCAGGTAGCCGGGGTCGATCTGCACGCCGGGGCCGTACTGCACGTAGTTGAGGCTCACGTCCCGGTGCAGCCGGGCGCTGTGGTGGCAGGCATCGAGGTCGGCGCGGGGGCGCAGGGTGACCAGGCCGTGCGGGCAGAACACGCGTGCCACGCTTTCGCGGGCTTCGTCCACGTCGTGGCTCTCGAAGAGCCGGTAGCGCTGCAGCGGCAGCTGTGGGGTCGCGGCGGTTTCCATGGGGCGAGGGCACCGTAGCAAAAACCGCTCCTGCCCACAATTCGGGCAGTCCCTCGGCACCTCTGCACGCCCCGGGCCAGAAAACTGCGCGCCAGGGACACGGCCTGCGTTTGCGGGATCCGCCGCGGGCTCTCCTCCCCATAACGTTCGCTCCACAGGCCGCCCGGCCTGTTGCCCGATGTTCGATCAACCGAGGAGAGCAAGCGTCATGTTCAAGGGACTCGAAGGCAGGAGCGCCATCGTCACCGGCGGTTCCACGCTGATAGGCGCCGGCGTGGTGCGTGCACTGCACGCGGCCGGCGTGAAGGTCGTCATCGCCGACATCGATGCCAGCAACGGCCAGCCGCTGGCCGATTCGCTGGGCGCCGGCGCGCGCTTCGTGCGCACCGACATCACCGACGACGCCCAGGTGAAGGCCTGTGTGGCGGAGGCGGCCGAGCGCCACGGCGGCGTGCACTTCCTTATCAACCTGGCCTGCTCGTACGTGGACGACGGTTTCAAGTCGCCGCGCGCCGACTGGCTCACCTCGTTCAACGTGAACGTGGCAAGCGCGGTGGCGATGCTGCAGGCCGTGCATCCGCACATGGTGGCGGCCGGCGGCGGGGCGGTGGTCAATTTCACGAGCATCTCGTCGAGCGTGGCGCAGACGGGCCGCTGGCTCTATCCGGTGAGCAAGGCCGCGATGGCGCAGCTCACCCGCAACATGGCGATGGATCTTGCGCCCGACCGCATCCGCGTGAACAGCGTGTCCCCGGGCTGGACATGGTCGGCCGTGATGAACCAGCTCACCAACGGCGACCGCGCCAAGACCGACCGCGTGGCCGCGCCCTTCCACCTGCTGGGGCGCGTCGGCGACCCCGACGAGGTGGCGCAGGTGGTTCTGTTCCTGTGCTCCGACCACGCGAGCTTCGTGACCGGTGCCGACTATGCGGTGGACGGCGGCTACTCCGCCATGGGCCCGGAGCAGGCCGTGCCCGCCATTCCCAAGCTGATGGACTGACCCGCTCCACGCGGAGCATCGAAGGAGCATGAAATGAAGCGAATCGCCATCGTCGGCGCGGGCCAGTCGGGCCTGCAACTGGGTCTCGGACTGCTCGCCGCGGGCTACGAGGTCACGATGTTCAGCAACCGCACGGGCGAGGACATCCGCCAGGGCAAGGTCATGTCCAGCCAGTGCATGTTCCACACCTCGCTGCAGATCGAGCGCGACCTGGGCCTGGACCACTGGGCGAGCGTGTGTCCCACGGTGGACGGCATTGGCCTGGCCGTGCCGCATCCCGAGCAGAAGGGCGCCAAGGTCATCGACTGGGTGGCGCGGCTCAATTCGAGCGCGCAGTCGGTCGACCAGCGAGTGAAGATCCCGGCCTGGATGGACGAATTCAGGAAGAAGGGCGGTGAGCTGGTCTTCAAGGACGCGGGCATCGACGAGCTCGAGACCTGCACGCAGAGCCACGATCTCACGCTGGTGGCCAGCGGCAAGGGCGAAATCTCCAGGCTCTTCGAGCGCGACGCGCACAAGTCCACCTACGACAAGCCGCAGCGCGCGCTGGCGCTGACCTACGTGAAGGGCATGAAGCCGCGCGAGCCGCACTCGGCCGTGTGCTTCAACCTGATTCCAGGTGTGGGCGAATACTTCGTCTTCCCGGCGCTGACGACGACGGGCCCCTGCGAGATCATGGTGTTCGAGGGCGTGCCAGGCGGCCCGATGGACTGCTGGGCCGACGTGAAGACGCCGCAGGAGCATCTGGCGCGCAGCAAGTGGATCCTCGACACCTTCACGCCGTGGGAGGCCGAGCGCTGCAGGGATATCGAACTGACCGACGACAACGGCATCCTCGCAGGCCGCTTCGCGCCGACGGTGCGCAAGCCGGTGGCAACGCTGCCCTCGGGCCGCAAGGTGCTGGGCCTGGCCGACGTGGTGGTGCTCAACGACCCGATCACGGGGCAGGGATCGAACAACGCGGCCAAGTGCGCCGACACTTATCTCAAGAGCATCCTCGCGCGCGGCGACGACCCGGCCGACGCCGCATGGATGCAGCAGACCTTCGACCGCTACTGGTTCGGCTACGCGCAATGGGTCACGCAGTGGACCAACATGCTGCTGGCCCCGCCGCCGCCCCACGTGCTCAACCTGCTCGGCGCCGCCGGCGCGATGCCGCCGCTGGCCAGCGCGTTCGCCAACGGCTTCGACGATCCGCGCACCTACTTCCCGTGGTTCGCCGATCCGGACGAGGCCGGGCGCTACATCGAGACCTGCGCGGCGGTCGCCTGACCGACGCCGGAGCGAAGGCATGAAGCGACGCGTGGCCATCGTCGGCGCGGGGCAATCCGGCATGCAGCTCGCGCTGGGACTGCAGCGTGCCGGGCATGAGGTGACGGTCTTCTCGAATCGCGCCCCGCGCGAGATCTTCGAGGGGCCGGTGATGTCCAGCCAGTGCATGTTCGAGACAGCGCTGCAGACCGAGCGCGAACTGGAGCTGGACTGGTGGGCCGACGAATGCCCGCCGGTGCAGGGCATCGGCATGGCGGTGCGCAATCCGGAAGGGGGCAAGGCCATCGAATGGAGCGCGATGCTGGACGGCCCCGCCCGGTCGGTGGACCAGCGGCTCAAGATACCCGCCTGGATGGCCGAGTTCGAGAAGCGCGGCGGCACCCTGGTGCTGCAGGACGTGGGGATCGACGAGCTGGAAGCCTGCGCGCGCTCGCACGAGCTCGTGGTCGTCGCGAGCGGCAAGGGCGAGATCTCGAGGCTCTTCGAGCGCGACGAGGCGCGGTCTCCTTACGACAAGCCGCAGCGCGCGCTGGCGCTGACCTATGTGAAGGGCATGAAGCCGCGCGAGCCTCATTCGGCCGTGTGCTTCAACCTGATCCCCGGCGTGGGCGAATACTTCGTGTTCCCCGCGCTGACCACCACGGGCCCCTGCGAGATCATGGTGTTCGAAGGCGTGCCCGGCGGCCCGATGGATTGCTGGGAGGACGTGAAGACGCCGCAGGAGCATCTGGCGCGCAGCAAGCGGATCCTCGAAACCTTCCTGCCTTGGGAAGCCGAGCGCTGCAGGGATATCGAGCTCACCGACGACAACGGCATCCTCTCGGGCCGTTTCACGCCGGTGGTGCGCAAGCCGGTGGCGACGCTGCCCTCGGGGCGCAAGGTGCTGGGCCTGGCCGATGCGATCGTGCTCAACGACCCGATCACGGGGCAAGGCTCCAACAACGCCGCCAAGTGCGCCGACATCTACCTGAAGCGCATCCTCGAGAACGTCGACGCGCCCTTCGACGCCGAATGGATGCAGCAGACCTTCGACCGCTACTGGGAAGGCTACGCCCGCTGGGCCACGGACTGGACCAACAGCCTGCTCGCCCCGCCCCGGCCCCACCTGCAGAAGCTGCTGCAGAGCGCCACCCACATGCCCGCGGTGGCGAGCACCATCGTGAACGGCTTCGACGACCCGCGCGCGTTCGCGCCCTGGTGGTTCGACGCCGCGCAGGCCGACCGCTTCCTGGAGGACCGGGCGCGCGAGGCGGCCGTCGACCGCTTCGACCGGCGCGACTTCCGCAGGGCGCTCGGGCAGTTCAGCACCGGCGTCACCGTCATCACGACGCGGGCCATCGACGGCCGCCGCGTGGGCATGACCGCCAACTCGTTCTCCTCGGTCTCGCTCGATCCGCCGCTGGTGCTGTGGAGCCTGGCGCGGCAGGCGCCGAGCGTGGCCGACTTCACCGGCGCCAGCCACTTCGCGATCAACGTGCTGGCGGCGAACCAGCATCACCTGTCACGGCAGTTCTCCACGCCGCAGCCGGACAAGTTCGGTGGGGTCGACTGCTGCGAGGGCACGGCCGGCGTGCCGCTGCTCAACGGCGTCATCGCCCGCTTCGTGTGCCGCAACGTGAGGCAGTACGACGGCGGCGACCACCTCATCTTCATCGGCGAGGTCGAGCGCTACGAGCGCTTCGACGGCGAGCCGCTGGTCTTTCACTCGGGCTACTACCAGGTGACTACGCGGCACCCGGAGTGCGTGCAATGAGCGCGCAGCCTGAACCACTCACCCAATGAACGGAGCAATTCACATGCAGCAAAAAGCCACCGACACCACGCGGCAGGTCCGCATCCAGGCCACCGATGGAAGCGGCAGCTTCAGCGGCTATCTCGCCGTGCCGCGCTCGGGCACCGGCCCGGGGTTGGTGCTGGCGCAGGAGATCTTCGGCGTGAACGCCACGATGCGCGAGGTGGCCGACTACTACGCCGAAGAGGGCTACGTGGTGCTCGTGCCCGACCTGTTTTGGCGGCAGGAGCCCGGCGTGCAGCTCGGCTACTCGCCGGAAGACTGGCAGCGCGCCTTCGCCCTCTACCAGGGCTTCGACGAAGCCAAGGGCATGGAGGACATGCAGGCGTCCATCACCGCCTTGCGCCAGCGGCCCGAAGTGCAGGACGCCAAGGTCGGCGTGCTCGGCTTCTGCCTGGGCGGCAAGCTCGCCTACCTCAGCGCCTGCCGCACCGACGCCGACGTCGCCGTCGGTTACTACGGCGTGGGCATCGACGCCGCCCTCGACGAAGCCGACAACATCAAGCGCCCCCTCACGCTGCACATCGCCGAGCTCGACAAGTTCTGCCCGCCCGAGGCGCGCGAGCGCATCGTCGCGGCACTCAAGGGACGCCCCGGCGTTTCGCTGCACGTGTACCCGGGCATGGACCACGCCTTCGCCCGCCTGGGCGGCGAGCACTTCCACAAGCCCTCGGCCCTGATGGCCCACGAGCGCAGCATCGCCACGCTGAAGGGCGCCATCGGCCCGCACTACGACCTGCCCGCGCTTTGGGACAAGCACTGCGAGTACGAGTTCGGCACCCGCAACGTCGACGACACCATGTCCACCATGGTGGCCGAGCCCTACGTCAACCACATCCCGACCATGACCGGCGGGGTGGGCTACAAGGCGCTGCACGCGTTCTATACGAACCACTTCGTCAACAGCAACCCGCCCGACACCTCGCTGGTGCCGATCTCGCGCACGGTGGGCGCCACGCAGGTGGTCGACGAGATGCTGTTCTGCTTCACCCACACCACCGAGATCCCGTGGATGCTGCCGGGCGTGGCACCGACCGGAAAGCGCGTGGAGATCCCGCTGCTGGCGGTCATCAAGTTCCGCGGCGACAAGCTCTATCACGAGCACATCTACTGGGACCAGGCCAGCGTGCTGGTGCAGGTGGGGCTGCTCGATGCGAAGCTGCTGCCGGTGGCGGGCGTCGAGACGGCACGCAAGCTGCTGGACGAGACGCTGCCTTCGAATACGCTGATGAAGCAGTAGGGCAGAGGCTGAAGCCCTGAGGGCTCAGCCCGAAGCCTTCACCGCGTCGACCAGGAAGCGCACGAAGGCCCTTGCCGCATCGGGCAGCGACCGGCCCGCCATGGTTTCGATGGCGAGGTGCCGCTCGTGCATCTCGCGGTCCTTCAGGGGAATGGCGACCAGCGCCTTGCTCTGCAGCAGCGTGCGGATCGACAGCGGGCCGTAGAAGGCGATACTGCCGCCGCCAGCCGCCGCGAAGCTCAGCAGCGAATTCGCGTGGTTGCTGGACATGGCCAACTCGTAGCGCAGCTCCTGCCGCGAGCAGCTGGCATCGAGCAGCCGGCGGATGGAGCTGTCTTCCTGCGGCAGCCCTAGCGGATACGCCACCACCTGTCGAAGCGACAGCTGCCGCTGCTGCGCGAGCGGATGGTCCATGGCCATCACGGCGAGGATGGGGCTCGGGTGCCGCAGCTCGACCTCGACGCCCGGTTCGGGCAAGGCGGCCAGGGTGATGCCGACGTCGGCTTCGCCATCGCGCACCAGCCGAGAGATGTCGGCGGGCGCGCAGACCTCCAGGTGAAAGCGGATGCCCGCGTGCTTGAGGCGGAACTGCGCGATCAGCCTGGGAATGAAGTCGAAGGCGAAGCCCTCGGTGCTCGCCACGCGCACGTGCCCGGTGCGCAGTCCGCGCAGGCCGGCGATGTCGTTGGCGACGCGCTCGATGTCCTGCTGCGCGCGCTTGGCGTGCGCGGCCAGCAGCTCACCGGCGGCGTTGGGCACCATGCCGCGCGCATGGCGCTCGAAGAGCAGCGTGTCGAGTTCGCGTTCCAGCCGCGCCACCTGCCGGCTCACGGCCGATGGCGCCACGTTGAGCTTGAGCGCGGCTTCCTTCACCGAACCGGTCTTCACGACCTCGAGGAAGTAGCGGACCGCGGGTTCCTGCAGGGCACGAGGCGACGGCATGAATGGCTCCTGCGCGTGGGTGGAATGGATGCTGTCGATTGCCGATTCGGCAACGCAGAATTCTAAACATTGCGCTTGTGACACCGGCATGACGATCCTAGGATGAACTCGTTCGCACCTCGAACCCCCGTCATCCAGTCGAAATTCCAGGAGTTCCGATGAACCGTCTCCCGCTCGTGGCGCGCATGGCATTGCTTTGCTGCAGCCTTGGATTTGGCGCCGTGCCGCTGACTTCTCTTGCCGCCGAGACGGGCTTTCCCGCCCGGCCGGTCACGCTGGTGATTCCCTTCCCGCCCGGCGGCGCCACCGACGTCAACGGCCGCGTGATCGCGCAGCGGCTGGGCAAGGAGCTCGGGCAGCCGGTGGTGATCGAGAACCGCGGCGGCGCCGGCACGGTGGTCGGCGCGAGCTACGTGGCGAAGTCCGCGCCCGACGGCTACACGCTGCTGCTGAGTTCGGGCTCCACCTTCACCGTCAATCCGGCGATCCGCAGCAACCTGCCCTACGACCCGGTGAAGAGCTTCGAGCCGATCGGCATCGCCGGACGTGTCGCGCTGATCCTGCTGGCGAACAGCGAAGTGCCGGTGCAGACGGTCAAGCAGTTCGTCGAGTACGTGAAGGCCTCGCCCGGCAAGTATTCGTACGGCTCCTTCGGCACCGGCACCACCGCGCAGTTCGCGGGCGAAACCATGCTGCATGCCACCGGCCTGAAGATGACGCATGTGCCCTACAAGGGCAGCGCACCGGCCATGACCGACCTGATGGGCGGCCAGATCCCGTTCAGCATCGACACGGTGAGCGCGGCCGTCCCACAGCTCAAGAGCGGCAAGATCAAGGCCATCGCGCTGACCACCGCGCGGCGCTCGGCGCTGCTGCCCGACGTGCCCACCTTCGCCGAGAGCGGCTATGCCGAGGTCGACATGGATTCGTGGCTCATGCTGGCGGCACCGAAGGGCGTGCCCGCCGACGTGAAGGCCAGGCTGGAGAAGGCGCTGGCCGCGACGATCGCCGATCCGGAGACGAAGACCAAGCTGCTGGCCGCTGGCCTGGAGCCGAGCTACAGCAACGCCGCCGCGAGCGTCGAGCTGATCAACCGCGAATTGCCGATCATGCGTGCCGTCGCTGCGCGCGCCAACATCACCGCCGACTGATGAGCTTCACCAAAACCACGCACGACACCGCCACGGAGCTCGTCGAGAAATCCGCCGTCGAGCTGCGCCGCCTCATCGGCAGCAAGGAAGTCTCGCCCGTCGAACTGCTGGAGGCATGCATCGCGCGCATCGAGCGCGTGAACCCCTTCGTCAATGCGGTGACCGCCACCTGCTTCGAGCGCGCGCGTGCCGAGGCTCGCGAGGCGGAGAACGCCGTGATGCGCGGCGACACGCTCGGCCTGCTGCACGGCCTGCCGATGGGCGTGAAGGACCTGGAGCCCACAGAGGGCCTGCTCACGACCTGGGGCTCGCCGATCTACCGCGACCATGTGCCCACGGAAGACATCGAACTCGTGGCCCGCCTGCGCCGCGCGGGCGCCATCGTCGCCGGCAAGACCAACGTGCCCGAGATGGGGGCGGGCGCCAATTCGCGCAACGACGTGTGGGGCGCCACCGGCAACCCCTTCAATCCGAACCTGAACGCAGGTGGCTCTTCCGGCGGCTCCGCGGCCGCGCTGGCCTGCGACATGCTGCCGGTGTGCACCGGCTCCGACACCGGCGGTTCGCTGCGCATTCCCGCGGCCAAGTGCGGCGTGGTGGGCTTCAGGCCTTCGCCCGGCGTGGTGCCGAGCGTGCGCAAGCCTCTGGGCTGGACGCCCATCTCGGTCGTCGGGCCCATGGGCCGCACCGTGGAGGAAGCCTGCCTGCAACTGGCGGCATCCGCGGGCATGACTGCGGGCGATCCGCTGAGCTATCCGCTCGATCCGCTGTCCTTCCTCGTGCCGCAGCGCGTCGACCTCGGCAGGCTGCGCGTGGCGTGGACCGAAGACTTCGGCACCTGCGCAGTGGACAACGACATCCGCGCCACCTTCCGCCGGAAGATCGAAGCCATGCGGCACCTGTTCGTCCGCTGCGACGAGGTCAGCTTCGACATGGGCGAGGCGCACCGCTGCTTCGACGTGCTGCGCGCTGAGGCCTTCGTCGCAGGGATGCAGGCGGCCTACGAACGCGACCCCGAAAGCCTGGGCCCCAACCCGCGCGCCAACTACGAGATGGGCGCGAAGATGAGCCTGCTCGACAGCGCCTGGGCGCAGGCCGAGCAGACGCGGCTTCTCAAGCGCTTCCAGCCGACCTTCGCCGACTACGACCTGGTGCTGTCGCCGACCACGCCGGTCTCGCCGTTCCCGTGGACGCAGCTGTACGCCGCAACCATCAACGGCGAGCCGCAGGCCAACTACTACCGCTGGCTCGCACTGACCTACGTGGTCACGCTGACCACGCACCCGGCCATCTCGCTGCCCTGCGGCGTCGACCACGCGGGCATGCCCTTCGGGCTGCAGATCGTCGGCGGCTTCAGGGCCGACCACCAGCTGCTGGGCGCGGCGCATGCGATGGAGGCGGCGTTCGCACCCGACCCGCGCCTGTGCCGGCCGATTCCCGACCTGAGCGCGTTGCGCGCGGCAGAACCGGCGCTGAAGTCGATCGTGAAGACGCCGCCCGTCTTCGGCGACAGTCGCCTCGCCGCGTCCGAAGCCGTGTCGGCCGTCTGAGGCGGCGCCCTACGCGTCCGCCACCGCGTAGGGCGTGAACCTGCTTTCGTTCTCGTTCACGTCCAGCGCCCGCCCGATGAACGGGAACGCCCGCTGGGGGCAGGCCGTGCGCTCGCACACCTTGCAGCCCATGCCGATGGGCGTGGGCACCTCCTGGTCGGCCAGGTCGAGGCCCTTGGAATAGATCAGGCGCGGCGCGTGGCGGATGTCGCAGCCCAGGCCGATCGCGAAGGTCTTGCTGGGCGAGTCGAAGCCGCGCTGCCCGTGCGACACCGTGCGCGCCACCCACAGGTAGGTGCGTCCGTCGGGCATGCGCGCGAGCTGCCTCAGCACGCGACCGGGCTGCGCGAAGGCCTCGTACACGTTCCACAGCGGGCAGGTGCCGCCGGTCTTCGAGAAGTGGAAGTGCGTGGCCGACTGCCGCTTCGAGATGTTGCCCGCGCGGTCCACCCGGATGAAGAAGAAGGGCACGCCGGGCGCGCCGGGCCGCTGCATGGAGCTCAGGCGATGGCAGACCGTCTCGAAGCCCACGCCGAAGCGGCGCCCCAGCAGGTCGATGTCGTAGCGCAGGCTTTCCGCGGCTTTCAGGAAGAGTTCGTACGGCAGCAACACCGCGCTGGCGAAATAGTTCGCCAGCCCTATGCGGGCCAGCGCATGCGTCGGGGCGTCGTCGAAGCCGGCGCCTTCCAGCAATGACTCGATCAGCCGCGTCTGCTCCAGCAGCGCCAGCTGGGTCGCGAGCTGGAACGACTGCTGGCCCGGCTCCAGGCCGCCCGACAGGCGCAGCACGCGGCTGGCGGGGTCGTAGCGGCGCTGGCTGTCGATGGCGTCGTCTTCGGTGGGCACCACGCGCACGCCGTGCTGCTCCAGCAGCCGCTGCTGCAGCCATTCGGACAGCGGCCCGCCGTGGCCGCGCGCTTCTTCCGCGAGCCTTTCCGCCCGCAGGTCCAGCTCCTCGAAGTGGTTCTGGTGGGCGAAGAAGAAGTCGCGCACGGCCTCGAAGGGCATGGGGCGCGCGCTCGTGAGCTCGCCGCGTCCGTCGCCGAGTCCGGCGGCCATGATCTCGAGCCGCTCCATGGCTTCCTGGTGGCGGTGGTGCAGTGCGAGCAATGCGCGCGCCACCGCCGGCATCTGCGAGGCGACTTCGCGCAGCTCGGGCAGCGCGACGGCTTCTCCGCCGGGGTTGTCGGCCAGCGCGTCGCGCATGCTCGAGACGAGGCGGGCTTCCTCGTCCTCGGAGAACTGCTGCACGTCGATGCCCAGCGTGCGGCTGATCTTCAGCAGCACGGCCACGGTCAGCGGCCGCTGGTTCTGTTCGATCTGGTTGAGGTAGCTGGGCGAGAGCCCGAGCGCCTGGGCCAGCGCCACCTGCGTCATGCCGCGCTCCGCGCGCAGCTTGCGCAGGCGCACGCCCATGAATGTCTTGCTCATCGTGCGGCTCCTGGCGTATTTGCAATATTCGCAAATATCGCGTTTTCCATTCGCAATGATTGGCTGTTTCAGTCCTTCATTATGGCCACGCATTTGCGTAAATTGCGAATCCATGACAAACCAGAACGAGGCGGTCGAGCTCACGGAAATCGTGTTTCCCGAGCACGCCAACCACTACGGCACGCTCTTCGGCGGCAACGCGCTGATGCTGATGTCCAAGGCGGCCTTCCTGTGCGCGCGGGCGTTCGCGAAGTCCGACGTGGTAATGGCCCGTTGCGGCGACGCGCAGTTCCTCGCGCCCGTGCCGGTGGGCAACGTGCTGCATCTGCGCGGCTGGATCAGCCGCGTCGGCCGCAGCTCGCTGACGGTCTGCGTGAGCGGCACCGCGCAGCAGCTCGGGCGCGAGCCGCGGGCGGTGCTGCGGTCCTGGTTCGAGATGGTCGCCGTCGACGGCAACGGCCGGCCCGCGCGCATTCCCGGCGCCTACCTGCATCGAGAGAAGGAAGAAGCATGAACGACATCGCAACCCCCACGGCTCCCGGCTTCAAGCCCAAGAAATCCGTGGCCCTGTCCGGCGTGACGGCCGGCAACACCGCGCTGTGCACCGTCGGCCGTACCGGCAACGACCTGCACTACCGTGGCTACGACATCCTCGACATCGCCGAGGTCTGCGAGTTCGAGGAAATCGCGCACCTGCTGGTGCACGGCAAGCTGCCCACCGCAGCGGAGCTGCGCGCCTACAAGGCCAAGCTGAAGTCGATGCGCGGCCTGCCCGCGAGCCTGAAGGAGGCGCTCGAGCAACTGCCCGCCGGCGCGCATCCGATGGACGTGATGCGCACGGGCGTCTCGTCGCTGGGCTGCATGCTTCCCGAGAAGGAAGACCACAACCTGCCGGGCGCACGCGACATCGCCGACCGGCTGATGGCTTCGCTCGGCTCGATGCTGCTGTACTGGTACCACTGGTCGACGCAGGGCAGGCGCATAGATGTCGAGACCGACGACGACTCCATCGGCGCGCACTTCCTGCACCTGCTGCACGGGCGCAAGCCTCCAGCGAGCTGGGAGCGCGCGATGCACACCTCGCTCAACCTCTACGCCGAGCACGAGTTCAATGCCTCGACCTTCACCGCGCGCGTGGTGGCGGGCACCGGCTCCGACATGTACTCGGCCGTCACCGGCGCCATCGGCGCGCTGCGCGGGCCCAAGCACGGCGGCGCCAACGAGGTGGCCTTCGAGGTCCAGAAGCGCTACGACTCGCCCGACGAGGCCGAAGCCGACATCCGCCGCCGGGTCGAGGCGAAGGAAGTCGTGATCGGCTTCGGCCACCCGGTCTACACCGTGAGCGACCCGCGCAACGTGGTCATCAAGGGCGTGGCGAAGTCGCTGTCGCAGGAGGCCGGCTCGACCAAGATGTTCGACATCGCCGAGCGGCTGGAGGGCGTGATGTGGGAGGCCAAGAAGATGTTTCCCAACCTCGACTGGTTCAGCGCCGTGAGCTATCACATGATGGGCGTGCCCACGGCGATGTTCACGCCGCTCTTCGTCATCGCGCGTACCTCGGGCTGGGCGGCGCACATCATCGAGCAGCGCGTCGACAACAAGATCATCCGGCCGAGCGCCAACTACACGGGCCCGGAAGACCTGAAGTTCGCGCCGATCCAGGATCGGAAGTAAAAAGCGAAGAAGAGACGAGACAAGCCAAGACGAAGAAGAGGCCCGAGCGCCGCCCCATGAACACCCAATACCGCAAGAAGCTCCCCGGCACCTCCCTGGACTATTTCGACGCACGCGAGGCCGTCGAGGCCATCCGCCCGGGCGCCTGGGCCACGCTGCCCTACACCTCGCGCGTGCACGCCGAGAACCTCGTGCGCCGCTGCGACCCGGCCATCCTCCGGCAGAGCCTGACGCAGATCGTCGAGGGAAAGAGGGAGCACGACTTTCCGTGGTTTCCGGCGCGCGTGGTGTGCCACGACATCCTGGGCCAGACCGCACTGGTCGACCTGGCGGGCCTGCGCGACGCCATCGCGGAGCAGGGCGGCGACCCGGCGCAAGTGAACCCGGTGGTGCCGGTGCAGTTGATCGTCGACCATTCGCTGGCGGTGGAGTGCGGCGGCTTCGACCCCGATGCCTTCGAGAAGAACCGCGCCATAGAAGACCGGCGCAACGAAGACCGCTTCCACTTCATCGACTGGACGAAGCGGGCCTTCAGGAACGTGGAGGTGATCCCGCCGGGCAACGGGATCATGCATCAGATCAACCTGGAGCGGATGTCGCCCGTGGTGCATGCGCAGGACGGCGTGGCCTACCCCGACACGCTGGTCGGCACCGACAGCCACACGCCGCATGTCGATGCGCTGGGCGTGGTCGCCATCGGCGTGGGAGGACTGGAAGCCGAGAACGTGATGCTGGGCCGGGCCTCGTGGATGCGCCTGCCCGTCATCGTCGGCGTGAAGCTCTCGGGCCGGCCGCAGCCGGGCATCACCGCCACCGACGTGGTGCTGGCGCTGACCGAGTTCCTGCGCAAGTCGAAGGTGGTGGGCGCGTACCTCGAGTTCCACGGCGAGGGCGCGGCCAGCCTCACGCTCGGCGACCGCGCGACCGTCTCGAACATGGCGCCCGAGTACGGCGCCACGGCCGCGATGTTCGCGATCGACCAGCAGACCATCGACTACCTGCGCCTCACCGGCCGCAGCGACGAGCAGGTGCGGCTGGTCGAAACCTATGCGAGGCACGCCGGCCTGTGGGCCGACGCGCTGAAGGACGCGGTGTACGAGCGCGTGCTGCACTTCGACCTGTCGACCGTCGTGCGCAACATGGCGGGCCCGTCGAATCCGCATGCGCGCGTGGCCACCATCGAGCTCGCGGCGCGCGGCATCGCGGCGCCATGGCGCGACGAGCCGGGCCGCATGCCCGATGGCGCCGTGATCATCGCGGCCATCACCAGCTGCACCAACACCAGCAATCCGCGCAACGTGATCGCCGCCGGCCTGCTGGCGCGCAACGCCAACCGGCTGGGCCTCGTGCGAAAGCCGTGGGTCAAGTCGTCGCTGGCACCGGGCTCGAAGGCGGTGACGCTGTACCTGCAGGAGGCCGGCCTGATGGGCGAGCTCGAGAAGCTCGGCTTCGGCGTGGTGGCCTACGCCTGCACCTCGTGCAACGGCATGTCGGGCGCGCTGGACCCGGCAATCCAGCAGGAGATCGTCGATCGCGACCTGTACGCGACGGCGGTGCTCTCGGGCAACCGCAATTTCGACGGCCGCATCCATCCGTATGCGAAGCAGGCCTTTCTTGCCTCGCCCCCGCTGGTGGTGGCCTACGCCATTGCCGGCACCGTGCGCTTCGACATCGAGCGCGACGTGCTGGCAGTGGTCGACGGTAGGGAGGTGCGCCTGAAGGACATCTGGCCCGCCGACGAGGAGATCGACGCCATCGTGAAGTCGAGCGTGAAGCCCGAACACTTCCGGCGGGTGTACGAGCCGATGTTCGCCATCCAGCCGGACTCCGGCGAGAAGGTGGCGCCGCTGTACGAGTGGCGCCCCGCATCCACCTACATCCGCCGCCCGCCGTACTGGGAAGGCGCCCTGGCCGGCGAACGCGCGCTCAGGGGCATGCGGCCGCTGGCGATCCTGCCCGACAACATCACCACCGACCACCTCTCGCCTTCCAACGCGATCCTGATGGACAGCGCGGCCGGCGAGTACCTCCACAGGATGGGCCTGCCCGAGGAGGACTTCAATTCCTACGCCACCCATCGCGGCGACCACCTCACCGCGCAGCGCGCCACCTTCGCCAACCCCACGCTCAAGAACGAGATGGTGCGCAAGGGAGACGGCAGCGTGCGAGCCGGCTCGCTGGCGCGCGTGGAGCCCGAAGGGCAGGTCATGCGCATGTGGGAAGCCATCGAGACCTATATGCTGCGCAGGCAGCCGCTGATCATCGTGGCGGGCGCCGACTACGGCCAGGGTTCCTCGCGCGACTGGGCCGCCAAGGGCGTGCGGCTGGCCGGCGTGGAGGCCATCGCGGCAGAGGGCTTCGAGCGCATCCACCGCACCAACCTGATCGGCATGGGCGTGCTGCCTTTGGAGTTCAAGCCCGGTACCAGCCGCCTGACGCTGGGCCTGGACGGCACCGAAACCTACGACGTGAGCGGCGCGCGCGAGCCGCGTGCCGACCTGACGCTGGTTGTTCACCGCCGCAACGGCGAGCGTCTCGAAGTGCCCATGACCTGCCGCCTCGACACCGCCGAGGAAGTCTCGATCTACGAGGCCGGCGGCGTGTTGCAGCGCTTCGCGCAGGACTTCCTCGCCTCGAACGCGGCGGCGCCCGCCATCGCCTGAGCGGAGAATCGCGACACCATGGCTTCTTCCTTCGCACCGCAGATCAGGATCCCCGCCACCTACATGCGCGGCGGCACCAGCAAGGGCGTGTTCTTTCGCCTGCAGGACCTGCCCGAGGCCGCCCGCGTGCCCGGCAGGGCGCGCGACGCGCTGCTGCTGCGCGTCATCGGCAGCCCCGACCCCTACGGCAAGCAGATCGACGGCATGGGCGCCGCCACCTCGAGCACCAGCAAGACCGTCATTCTTTCGAAGAGCGAGCGGCCCGGCCACGACGTGGACTACCTCTTCGGCCAGGTGTCCATCGACCAGCCCTTCGTCGACTGGAGCGGCAACTGCGGCAACCTCTCGGCGGCAGTCGGCCCCTTCGCCATAACCAACGGCCTCGTCGACGCGATCCGCGTGCCGCGCGACGGCGTGGCGGTGGTGCGCATCTGGCAGGCCAACATCGGCAAGACCATCGTCGCGCACGTGCCCATGGCCGGCGGCGCGGTGCAGGAGACCGGCGGCTTCGAGCTCGACGGCGTGACCTTTCCGGCCGCCGAGGTGCAGCTCGAATTCATGGACCCGGCGGCGGAAGAAGAAGGCGCGGGCGGGGCGATGTTCCCGACGGGCCGGCTGGTCGACGAGCTCGAGGTGCCCGGCGTCGGCACGCTGCGCGCGACGATGATCAACGCGGGCATCCCGACTGTCTTCGTGGAGGCGCAGGCCGTCGGCTACACCGGCACCGAGCTGCAGGACGCGATCAACGGCGACGCCAGGGCGCTCGCGGTGTTCGAGGCGATCCGCGCGCACGGCGCGCTGAAGATGGGCCTCATCGGGGACATCGCCGAGGCGGCCAAGCGCCAGCACACGCCCAAGGTCGCTTTCGTCGCGCCGCCGAAGGACTACACGGCCTCCAGCGGCAAGGCCGTGCGCGGGGCGGACATCGACCTGCTCGTGCGCGCGCTGTCGATGGGCAAGCTGCACCACGCCATGATGGGCACGGCCGCCGTGGCCATCGGGACGGCGGCGGCCATTCCGGGCACGCTGGTCAATCTCGCGGCAGGCGGCGGCGAACGCGCGGCGGTGCGCTTCGGCCATCCCTCGGGCACGCTGCGCGTTGGCGCCGAGGCCCGCAAGAGCGGCGGTGAATGGGTGGTGACCAAGGCCCTGATGAGCCGCAGCGCCCGAGTGCTGATGGAAGGCTGGGTGCGCGTGCCCGGCGACAGTTTCTGATCGATTGGAAGTTCTTCGAATGTCTACCCGCAAGCAACTCAAGTCCCTCGCGCAGGCCCGCCGCGGCCTGATCGTGCCGGGCGCCTTCAACGCCTTGTCGGCCCGGGTCATCGAAGACCTGGGCTTCAAGGCGATCTACATCACCGGCGCGGGCGTCACCAACATGTGGTTCGGCATGCCCGACCAGGGCTTCATGGGGCTCGCCGAAATCGCAGACCACACCGCGCGCATCCGCGACGCGGTCTCGGTGCCGCTGCTCGTCGATGCCGACACCGGCTTCGGCAATGCCCTGAACGTGCGCCACACGGTCCGCACGCTGGAGCGCGCCGGCGCCGACTGCATCCAGTTCGAGGACCAGGTGGCGCCCAAGCGCTGCGGCCATTTCTCGGGCAAGGAAGTCATCTCCACCGAGGAGGCCGTGAGCAAGATCAAGGCCGCCGTCGACGCCCGCCAGGACCAGGACCTGCTGATCATGGCCCGCACCGACGCGGCCGCCGTCCACGGCTTCGAGGCCGCGGTCGAGCGGGCGCAGAAGTTCGCCGAGGCCGGCGCCGACATCCTTTTCGTCGAGGCCGTGACGAAAGAGGAGGAGGTCCGGGCGCTGCCGAAGCGCCTGGACAGGCCGCAGCTCATGAACATGGTGATCGGCGGCAAGACGCCGATCTTCAACGCGACCGAACTCGGCGAGTTGGGCTACGGCATCGTCCTGTATGCCAACGCGGCGCTGCAGGGGGCGGTGGCGGGCATGCAGAAGGCGCTGACGGTGCTGCGCGACGAGAAGGAAGTGCAGGAGTCCAGCGGGCTGGTCACGCCTTTTGCGGAGCGGCAGCGGCTGGTGGGGAAGCCGGAGTGGGATGCGCTGGAGAAGCGGTATACCTGATGGGCTGTGCGAGGCCTTGCATGCGAGGCCGAACCACCCAATCTCGCACCATCACTCAAATCGGATCTCAGCCACGGTAGGCGCATTCGGCTCCCTGGTTTGGGCATTCGCAATGCCACCGTCCTTTTCGTTCCTGAACCAGTAGCGACAGCCGGTTCGAGAGATCATCGTCACGCACATCGAGCCGTCGGGGTTGAGAACCCACTTGCCCGACGCCTTGCCGGGCCCGCTTTGATTGACAAAGTCGACGCGGCCATCCGAATAGAACTGCCAGCGCGACACCATGCCGGTCGAAAGATTGCTTGAAATGATGGGCTTGCCGATCAAGGTGGTCTCGATCTCGGCTTTGCTTAGAAACACGCGGCTCTGGACGGGGGCGGACTCCTCGGAGACGGCGGGCACGGCGGCAATGCAAAGCAGGGCGCTGATGGCATAGCGTGTGAACATGACATGCCTCTCTGACGTCGCGTAGTCGGCGTGCGTTCAGCCATGCGCGTGCGTCCAAGCGTCTGGTTGGCCTGTCGGTAGTGCCCGATGGTGTTACATGGCATTAACTAAAAAGCGCTAATTTTTGCGCGCTGGATCCGGCCGGTCCACGCGAACGAGGCCTGCTTCTTCCTGGACTCCACGGCCACGCCGGGAGGGGGCAAGATCGAGACGAGGAAGGCGGCGTTCTTTTTCGGCGATGACACGACTTGTGCTCCGATGGGCCCTCGGCAAGGTGACCGAAGGGCGTTGTGGGGTGGCTTACGCAAACTCCGTGGCAACGCGCCGGTGACGGCGGAAGAGCACTATGAGGGCAACGGTGCAGTGGTTTGTGTTGTGCTGTGTCGTGCGTACGGCGCTTGTAAATGGTCTGTTGATTCCCGCGCAGAGGTGACCCACGTTTCAGCTGAAGCTCGGCCCTTCTCATACCTCGGAGCGCAGGCCTTCGCTCCAGTGCATCGGCACGCGAATGGTCGAGGCCCCGGCTTCAGGGGCGAGCCACGCGTGCGGCTCGAGTCGGCCAGAGCCAACTGGTCAGGCTCACCGGCACAATTCGGCCAAGAGCCGACACCCTGGAAGCCAATGAAAATCCAAGTCCGACCAGCGACGGCAGGCGATGCGATCGACGCCTGCGATGTCATTCGAAGTTCAATCCTCGAGTGCTGTCACGACGACCACCGCGGCGACACGAAAGTGCTTCAAGGGTGGCTGCGCAACAAGACGCCTGATTTCGTGCGCATGGTCATCTCTTCGCCAAGCGCGTTCTCGGTTGTTGCCAGTGTCGACGGGGTGACGGTCGGATTCGGGTCGGCCTCGAGATCCGGTGAGGTGACGCTCTGCTACGTCGTGCCCTCCGTGCGCTTCGCAGGAGTGGGCAAGGCGCTGCTCACGGCAATCGAAGACGAGGCCAATCGATCGGGGGTCGAGGCTTTGCGCCTGGAGAGTACGCGTACAGCCCGGGAGTTCTATCTCCGCAACGGATTCGTTGCCGAAGGGCCTGCGGTCCTGGCCTTCGATATGGAGGCGCAACCGATGCGAAAGCAGCTCAGGCCCGAGGTCTAGTCCAGGACCGGACCTCACGTGAGGCGGCTTCCGCGAAGAAGAACGACACGAGTAGACTCCGCGGCTTTTCCTTTCCGCAGAGGTGCGACCCGCGATGGCTATCCTGGATGCCGGCCCCTATTTCCACGGCACGCGCGCGGACCTTCAGGTAGGCGATTTGCTCACGGCCGGCTTTCGGTCGAACTACGACGACAGCGTCGTCATGAACCACATCTACTTCACCGCCTGGCCCAAGGGCGCCGGGCTGGCTGCCGAGATGGCGAAGGGCGACGGTCGTGGCCGCGTCTACATCGTCGAACCCATGGGGGCCTGCGAGGACGATCCCAACGTCACCGACAAGAAGTTCCCGGGCAATCCCACGCGCTCGTACCGAAGCAGGGAGCCGCTGCGAATCGTCGGCGAACTGGAGACTTGGGAGCCCTTCGATCCGGAGTACATCCGGCAGCTCAGGGAGCGCGTGCGCGTTGGCATGGGAGAGATCATCAACTGAGCCCCGCCTGCCGTGCCCGCGCCACTTCGGCCGCTGCGAGGTATTCGTCGACAAGCAATGCTCCAGCGGAGCACCCCACTCGAAGGAGACTCTCATGGGACTTCTGACCTTCAGCCTCAACCTCACCCTGGACGGCTGCGTCGACCACCAGGAGGGAATCGCCGACGACGAGACGCACGCCTTCTTCACCAACCTCATGGATGAGGGTGGCGCGATGCTGTGGGGCCGCACCACCTACGAGATGATGGAGAGCTACTGGCCGGCGGTCGCCCGCGGCGATGTGGACGCGCCGCCGGCGGTGCGCGAATGGGCGGTCAAGCTGGAGATCAAGCCGAAGTACGTCGTGTCGTCGACGCGATCGGATTTCCCGTGGACCAACAGCCACCACGTCGCCGGCGACTTGCGCTCGGAGGTGCAGAAGCTCAAGGACGCGACCCCGGCAGGCGTGCTGCTCGGCAGCGGCAAGCTCGCGACCGAGCTGGACCGGCTGGATCTGATCGACGAGTACAGGTTCCTCGTCCATCCCAGGATCGCCGGCCATGGCCCGACCCTGTACCAGGGCGGACTGCCCTGTACGCGACGGCTCGAACTGGTCTCTGCGAATCCGCTCGGCAACGGCGTGGTCGCCATGCATTACCGGCGCGCGCGCGTCTAGCAAGCGGTTGCGGTGGACAGTCCGTTGCGCCGCCTGCCGCTGAACTAGAGCGTTGAACGCCTTGCTCAGTACGCGCCCTGCGACCCGGCAGGCGCAGGTGCCGCGGCAGGCGCACCGAGGAAATCCGCCGCCAGCCTGCGCGCCGCGCCGGCATACAGCAGCACATCCACCCCCACGGCCACGAAGGTGCAGCCGAGTTCGAGATAGCGCCGCGCCAGCTTCGGGTCTGAAGTCAGCGTGCCTGCCGCCTTGCCCGAGGCCACGATGGTCCGCATCGCGTTCTCGATGGCGGCCTGCACTTCGGGATGGCCGGGGCGTCCGCGATGGCCCATCGAGGCGGCGAGGTCGGCCGGTCCGATGAAGACGCCGTTCACGCCGTCGACCGCGCAGATCTGCTCGAGGTTGGAAAGCGCTGTCACTGTCTCCGCCTGCACCAGCAGGCAGACTTCGCCGTCGGCGATGTCGAGGTAATCGGAGCGCGCGCTCCACTGCGATGCGCGTCCGACCGCGCTGCCCACGCCGCGGATGCCGAGCGGCGGGTAGCGCGTGGCCGACACCAGCGCGCGTGCCTGCTCGGCGGTGTCGACCATCGGCACCAGCAGGTTCTTCGCGCCGATGTCGAGCAATTGCTTGATGAGCGCGGTGTCGCCCTGAACGGCGCGCACCACCGGCTGTGCGCGATGCGGCGCCACCGCCTGCAACGCGGCCAGCGTGGAGCGCAGGTCGTTGGGAGCGTGTTCGCCGTCGATCAGCAGCCAGTCGAAGCCGGCGGTCGCGCTGACCTCGGCCATGTACGGATCGGCCATGGAGAGCCAGAGGCCGACCTGCGGCTGGCGCGCGGCCAGGGCCGCCTTGAAGGAGTTGCTTGCGGGCATGCTTTCGAATCCGGGAAATGAGTGAGATGAATGAAGTCAGTCGAGCTGGCCCTGGCACACGTACTTGATGTGCATGTAGTCCTCCAGCCCATGCACCGAGCCCTCGCGGCCGTAGCCCGACTCCTTCACGCCGCCGAAGGGCGCCGCCTCGGCCGCCAGCGCGCCTTCGTTGATGCCCACGATGCCCGACTCCAGCGCATCGGCCACGCGCCAGATGCGCTTCACGTCCGTCGAATAGAAGTACGCCGCGAGCCCGAAGGGCGTCTCGTTGGCCGCGGCGATCACCTCCGCCTCGCTCTCGAAGCGCGTGACCGGCACCACCGGCCCGAAGGTCTCCTCGCAGCTGCACTCCATCGTCGAGTCGGCATTCACCAGCACCGTGGGCGCGTAGTAGTTGGGCCCGTCGCAGCGCGCATCGCGCAGCCGCTTGCCGCCGACCACCACGCGCGCGCCGCGGGAGACGGCGTCGCGCACGTGGCGCTCGATCTTGTCGACCGCGCGCGCGTTGATCATCGGCCCGATCTGCGAGCTCTCGTCGCTGGCCGGCCCGACCCGCAGTGCACCGACCCGCGCCGCCAGCTTGTCGACGAAGGCATCGTGCACCTTGGCCTGCACGAACACGCGGTTCGGGCACACGCAGGTCTGGCCGCCGTTGCGGAACTTGGCAGCCATCAGGCCTTCCACCGCCGCATCGATGTCCGCGTCATCGAACACGATGAAGGGTGCATTGCCGCCGAGCTCCAGCGAGAGCTTCTTCAGCGTGTCGGCCGAGCGGCGTGCCAGGTGCTTGCCCACGGGCGTCGAGCCGGTGAAGGTGATCTTGCGCACGCGCGGGTCGTCGAGCCAGGCGTCGACCACCTCGGGCGTGCGCTCGCGCGAGGCGGTCACGATGTTGAGCACGCCCGGCGGCACGCCGGCCTCCTGCGCCAGCTTCACCAGCGCCAGCGAGGTCAGCGGCGTGTCCTCGGCCGGCTTGCACACCACGGTGCAGCCTGCGGCAAGGGCCGGCGCGATCTTGCGCGCGATCATCGCGGCCGGGAAGTTCCACGGCGTGATCGCGGCGACCACGCCCACGGGCTCCCTCAGCGCGAGCATGCGCCGACCGGTCACCGGTGCGGGAATGATCTCGCCGTTGGCGCGCGTGGCTTCCTCGGCGAACCATTCGATGTAGCTGGCCGCGTAGGCGACCTCGCCGCGGCCCTCGGCCAGCGGCTTGCCCTGTTCGCGGGAGATGAGCCGTCCCAGGTCTTCCTGGTGCGCCATCACGAGGTCGTTCCAGCGCTTGAGGATCTGGGCGCGTTGCTTGGCGGGCACGGCGCGCCATGCGGGGAAGGCGGCGTGCGCTGCGTCGGTGGCCGCGCGTGCGTCGGCTGCATCGGAATCGGGAACCTGCGCGACCAGCGCGCCGGTCGCCGGATCGGTCACGTCGAGCGTGCGGCCGGAGACGGTGCGCAGCCACTCGCCGGCGATGAAGTTTTCGGTGCGTTGCAGGTCGGGGCGCAAGAGGGTCAGGGGCATGGGGGTTGCGTCTTGCATTTTTTCTTGAACGGCGCGCTCAGCTCACGATGCCCAGGTGCCATGGCACGAACTCGTGGTCGCCAAGGCCCAGCGTCTCGCTTCTGGTCGGCTCGCCCGATGCGTGGCGCAGGATCTGCTCGAAGATGTGCCGGCCCAGTTCGGGCACGGAGAGTTCGCCGTCGATCACCACGCCGCAGTTGATGTCCATGTCTTCCTCCAGGCGTCGGAACATCGGCGTGTTGCTCGCGAGCTTGATCGTCGGAGCGGGCTTGCTGCCGAACATCGAGCCGCGCCCGGTGGTGAAGCAGATCAGCTGCGCGCCGCTGGCGATCTGGCCGGTGACGGCCACCGGGTCGTAGCCCGGCGAATCCATGAAGACGAAGCCCGGCTCGTCGATGGGTTCCGCGTATTCGTACACCGCGCGCAGCGGCGTGGTGCCGCCCTTCATGGCGGAGCCCAGCGATTTCTCGAAGATGTTGGCCAGACCTCCGGCCTGGTTGCCGTGGCCCACCACGCCGTTGAACTGCGCGTTCTGGCCGGCCGCGTAGCGCTCCCACCAGGCGAGGCGGTCGAGCAGCTTCTGCCCGACCTCGGGCGTGGCGGCGCGGCGCGTGAGCATGAATTCGACGCCGTGGATCTCCGGCGTTTCCGACAGGATGGCGGTGCCGCCGTGGCGCACCAGCAGGTCCATCGCCGCGCCCAGCGCCGGGTTGGCGGTGATCGCCGAGAAGCCGTCGGAGCCGCCGCATTCGAGCCCGATCTTCAGGTGGTGCGCGCCGACGCGCGTGCGCTGCGCCGCATTGGCCTCGGGCAGCATCTCCTCGATCGCGCGGATGCCGGCCTCGATGGTCGCGCGCGTGCCGCCCACCTCCTGCATCACCAGCGTGCGCATCAGCCGGCCCGCCTGGAGGCCCTGCGAATCGACCAGTGCATCGACCTGGTTGCGCTCGCAGCCCAGGCCCACGATGAGCACGCCGGCCAGGTTCGGATGGCGCGCGTAGCCCGCCAGCGTGCGGCGCAGCACGTCG
This sequence comes from Variovorax gossypii, assembly GCF_003965815.1. Taxonomy (GTDB): domain Bacteria; phylum Pseudomonadota; class Gammaproteobacteria; order Burkholderiales; family Burkholderiaceae_C; genus Variovorax; species Variovorax gossypii. The sequence continues at coordinate 379,196 of NZ_RXOE01000003.1, forward strand.
AAGTGCTCGCTCGGCGACGACATGCCGCAGCCGCTGGTCTGCGCGAATGCGGCCACGCCGTCCACGTTGGGAAACGCCGCCATGCGCTCGGGCGTGAAGTGCGCGGCGATGCGCTTGATCACGGTGGCCGAGCAGTTCACCGACGAGAGGATGCCGATGAAGTTGCGCGTGCCGACGCCGCCACCGGGCCGCTCGAAGCCCATGAAGGTCGCGCGCTCGGCTTCGGGCACGAAGTCCACGGGCCGCACGTCCTGGCAGAAGGCCGGGTCGCGGTAGCTGTCGACCAGCGTGAGGTTGTGGCTGTGCACGTAGTCGCCGGCCTGCAGGTCGCGCGAGGCCACCCCGATCACCGTGTCGTACTTCCTCACCTCCTCGCCGGCTGCGATGGCGCGCGACGCGATCTTGTGGCCGGCGGGAATCTGCGCCCTGGCGCGCACGCCGAACTCGGCGATCGCCTCGCCCAGGGCGATGGCGTTCTTGGCGACCAGCACGTTGTCGTTCGGATGCAGGCGAAGCAGGGGGCTGTCGTTCATGAAGAAAAAGGAATGGAAAGGTGCTTGCGGATGGAAGGCTTGCTCAGCCCTTTTCCATCAGCTCCTTGAGGTTGAGCTTGCGAATGAGCTCGGTCTCCTGCCGGTAGACGGCCTGCACGTACTTCTGGTACTCGGGGCCGTCCTGGTACATGACGGGGGCGTCGATGCTTTCCGCAACCTTGCGGAATTCCTCGCTGTTGACGGCGGTGCGGAACGCATCGCGCAGCTTCTTCTCGACCGCCGGCGGCAAGCCCTTGGGCGCGCCGATGCCGTTGGGCGCTTCCACCACCACGTCGTAGCCGAGTTCCTTGAGCGTGGGCGTGTCCTTGAAGCGCGGCGTGCGCGTCTCGCCCCAGGTGGCGAGCAGGCGCAGCTTGCCGCTTTCCACGTGCGGCGCCCAGGAACTGCTGTCGGCCAGCATGTCGACCTGTTCGCCCAGCACGTCCTGCAGCGCGGCCGAGCCGCCCTTGTAGGCGATGGCGTTGAACTTCACGCCGGCCGCCTGCGCGAACTGCTCCATGCCGACGTGCGTCGCGCCGCCGATGCCGGCATGCGCGTAGGTGACGGTGCCGGGGTGGGCCTTGGCATGCGCCACCACGTCGCGCAGCGACTTGAACGGCGAGCGCGCGGGCACCGCGATGCCGAAGGTCTGGCCCGAAGTGCGTGCGAGGTAGGTGAGATCTTTCAGCGGATCGAGCTGCACGGTGCCGATCTGGGAGAAGCGCGTCACGGAGATCGGTATCTGGCCGATGGTGTAGCCGTCGGGCCGTGCCGAGGCCAGTGCCTTGGTGCCGATCATTCCCGAGGCGCCCGCGCGGTTCTCCAGCGCGATGGGCTGGCCGAGTTCGCGTGACGCGATCTGGCAGATGATGCGCATCGACCGGTCGGCCGTGCCGCCCGCGGGCCATGGGCAGATGAATGTGAGGGGGCGTTCGGGGTAGTCGGCGGCCAGCGCGCGTGCTGGTGCGCTGGCGAGTGCGGCGGCGCCCAGGCCGCCCAGCACGAACTGACGGCGTGCCAGCTTGCGAGGGGTTTTCATCGTTGTCTCCAGGAATCGTTGTTCGGCAGGCAGGGCGGATTCTTCCGGAGACAATCATTGCCATCCAATGAAATAGCGGACTCTCTTCATGAGCTTCAGGTTATGAAGAGAAAAAGGCCGCATGACGCCCCACGACACCATGAGCCAGATCGACCGCGTGCTTCGCTCCAACCTCAAGCTGCGCCACCTGCAACTGCTGGTGGCGCTCGACGAGTTCCGCCACCTGGGCCGCGTGTCGGAGTTCCTGTCGATCACGCAGCCGGCCGTCTCGAAGATGCTGGCGGAGATCGAGCGCATGTTCGACCTGAAGCTGTTCGTGCGCTCCACGCGCGGCACCGAGCCCACGCCCTACGGCGCGACGGTGGTGCGCTTCGCGCGCTCGGTGCTGGCCGACTACCAACGCACGCGCGACGAGATCGACGCCGTGGCCAGCGGAGGCGCGGGCCGCACCAGCGTCGGCGCGATGGTGGTGGCCACGCCGAGCCTGCTGGTGCAGGCCATCCAGCGGCTGAAGAAGCAGTCGGCGCTGACCACCGTGATGGTGGAGGAGGGCGATCTCACGCGGCTGCTGCCCCGCCTGCGCGTGGGCGAACTCGACCTGATCGTCGGCCGGCTGGAGCCCGGCTATGCATCGCCCGACCTGGAGACCGAGGCCCTCTACGCGGAGCCGATGTGCATCGTCGTGAGCCCGGAGCATCCGCTGGCGAAGGCTTCCAGGCCGAACTGGGCGATGCTCGCCGGGCTGCCCTGGGTGGTACCGCCGCCGTGGGCTTCGTCGCGCTCGAAGCTGGCGCAGATGTTCTACAAGCATCGTCTCGTGCCGCCGGCGGACATCGTCGAGACGGCTTCGTTCCTCGTGACGCTTTCGGTGATGCACCAGCGGCCGGCCGTCGGCTTCCTGGCGCGCGGCGTCGCCCGGCACTTCGCGAAGCAGGGACAACTCTGCATCCTGAAGATCGACGTGCCGATCGAACTCCCGCCGGTGGGCATCATCACGCTGCGCGGCCGTTCGCAGACGCCGGCCAGCCTGCTGCTGATGGACTGCCTGCGAAAGGTCGCGCCGAAATAGGAAACAGGAGGCAGGAGACCGTTCCGTCAGCGCAGCACCAGCACCGGAATGTGCGAGTGCGTCAGCACGTGCAGCGTCTCGCTGCCCATCAGCAGGCGCGCGAGGCTGCGGCGTCCGTGCGAGGCCATCACGATCAGGTCGCACTGCTGGTTCTTCGCGGTGGTGATGATGGCCTCGGCCACCTGGTTCGACCGCATGACGATGGCCTGCGCGCTGCGCACGCCCTTGGCGAGTGCCGAAGCCGCCACCTTGTCGACCAGCTGCTGCGCGGCCCGGTCGGTGTGCGCCTGCGATTCCTGGATGTCGCGCTGGCTCAGCATCATCGAGCCCTCGAAGTAGCCGACCGGCTCGATGTGCGCGACGGTGACGCTCACCAGGTCCGCATTGGTCAGAAGAGCCAGGTCGATGGCGGCTTTGACCGCTTGCTCCGACAGCGCCGAGCCGTCGGTCGCCACAAGAACGCGCTTGTACATGGCAGGCTCCTTGGCCCCCGGCACCGCGGGTGCCCACACTTCAGTCTAGTTCGCGATCGCGGCCATGCAAGCCGGGCAGGCTACCCTTCATTTTTCGCGCCGGCTGCCGATAACTCCTGCTCGTACACGAAAAAGGAGGATCGAAATGGTGAATGCCATCGGTGCAACCGGCAGCGCGAGAAGCGGGGGCGACGTGAACGTCGAGATTGCGAAGATTCAACGCCAGATCACGGCGACGCAGAAGCAGATCAAGGAAACACAGGGCCTGCTGCTCAGCACGCCCGAAGGCGATGCGCGCAAGATGGTCCAGCAGCAGCTCCAGGCGCTGGCGGCCCAGCTGGCCATGCTGCAGCAGCAGATGAACGCGCTGCGCATGGGCGCCGTCCAGAAGAGCGCCATGGCGTCGATGGAGGAAAGCGCCACCGCCTCGCAGCGTGCCGGCAACGGCAGCCGCAACGCTTCGATCGGCGGCATCGTGGACGTGCAGGCCTGACTCAGCCTCCGCGCTCGGGCCACCGGTGCCGCGTGCCGCCGGAGCGCCGGTCGGCCTTCTCCGCCACTACGCCCTGCGCGAGAAGCTCTTCCCCGCGCTGCTCGAGGTGCCGCAGGCAGCGCAGGAAGGCCTCCATGTCCGCGGGCGCGATGCCTTCCAGCAGCTCGGTGTTCAGCCCCGCGATGCGCGGGAAGAGTCCGCCGAACAGCTGCTGGCCCGAGGCGCTCAGCCGCACGTGCACCTCGCGCCGGTCTTCCGCGTTCTGGCGGCGGTGCACCAGTTTCTTCTCGACAAGGCTGCGCAGTCCGCGCGAGGTGCGCACCCGGTCCAGGTGCAGCTGCGCGGCGAGCGCCGACGACGTCATCTCGCCTTCCTGCGCGAGCGTGGCGATCATTCCCCATTCGCGGCGCGTGATGCCGAAGCCGCCCTCGACCAGCCGGGTGGCCATGCCGCTGCCCGCGCGCACGGCGCGCGCCATGCGATAGAGCAGCAGGTCGTCCAGGGAACGGGGCGCGCGCAACGCTCCTGCATCGGGAAAAGCTTGTTGCATATGGGTGGCGGAACGGCGGGGTGAGTGTGGTTCGCCCGCCTCGGCGGGCAGTTGATTGATTAGATCAACTGTTTGCCCATACGTATAAACCAGTAACAAATTTGAACGAGCGGAAACAGTCTTGACGCGCGATTTTCGCCGTGAAACCCGCGCCTTCCCGTTCACGACAACTGTCCCGCAGGAGATCCGATGCCCGCATTTCTTTCCAGGCGCAAGCTCATCATGGCAGGGGGCATGGCCCTTGCCGCTTGCGCTCCCCTGGCCCATGCCCAGGCGCCCGCCGCGCTGGACGGCGGGCCGCTCACCCTCGTGGTCGGCTATGCGCCGGGCGGCAGCACCGACCGCATCGCGCGGCTGATCGCCGAGCGTCTCGGGCCGAAGCTCGGCGTGCAGGTGAGCGTGGAAAACCGCCCGGGCGAGGGCGGCCGGCTCGCGGCCAAGGAAGTGAAGCGCGCGCCCGCCGGGCAGAACGTGCTGATGCTGGGCAACCCCGCCGTGATGGTGGTCGCGCCGCTGGTGTTCAAGGACGCGGGCTACGACCCAGACAAGGACTTCGTGCCCGTCTCGCAGGTCAGCAGCTACGACTTCGCGCTCGCGGTCGGCCAGAAGCTCCAGCTCGACCGCGCGATGTTCCTGGTGGGCCGGCTCTGGGCGCATCCGGAAGAGGCCGTGTTCGGCGTGCCCGCCACCGGCAGCCTGCCCCACTTCTTCGGCCTGATGGTGGGCGACGCCCTGAGCGTGCAGCCGCAGATCAAGGGCTACGGCGGCTCCGCGCCGCTGGCGGCCGACCTGAGCGGAGGCAGCCTGCCGATCGCCATCGACACGCTCGACTCGCTCTATCCGCAGCACGTGGCCGGCAAGATCCGCATCCTCGCCACCTCGGGCAAGAAGCGCGCGAGCTTCGCGCCCAACATCCCGATCTTTCGCGAGGCCGGCATGAAGATCGACGCCGACGGCTGGAACACCTTCTTCGCGCCCAGCTCGATGGCGCCCGCCAGGGTGCAGCTGCTGGCCAACTCGATCCGCGACGTCATGAAGGACCCGGGCCTGCAGAAGGCGGCCGACGCGCTCTTCATCACGCCGGTGGTCAGCAACGCGGCCGAGACCGCGCAGATGCTCAAGGCCTATCGCGCGCAGTGGGAGCCGGTCGTGCGCCGCTCCGGCTTTCAGCCCTGAACTTGATACTCCCCCCAGGCTTCGCGCACTTCGTGTCGCTGCGCCAACCCCCTCGCCCGGGGGGCGACACCTGCGGCCCGGCAAAGCCGGTTCCGCGGTGTCCCGCGAATGGGCCGCGCTTGTTCAGGCGGCGAGGGCTCGCATCTCGGAGATCAGGTCGGCCTTGCCTTCGAAGCCGATGCCGGGCAGTGGCGGCAGGGTGACGTAGCCGTTGTCCACTTTCACGCCGTCGGGGAAGCCGCCGTAGGGCTGGAAGAGGTCGGGGTAGCTCTCGTTGCCGCCGAGGCCGAGGCCGGCGGCGATGGCCAGCGACATCTGGTGGCCGCCGTGCGGGATGCAGCGCGAGGGCGACCAGCCGTTCTCCTTCAGCATGTCGAGCGTGCGCAGGTACTCCACGAGGCCGTAGCTCAGCGCGCAGTCGAACTGCAGCCAGTCGCGGTCGGGGCGCATGCCGCCGTGGCGGATGAGGTTGCGCGCGTCCTGCATCGAGAACAGGTTCTCGCCCGTGGCCATCGGACCGGCGTACACCTCGCCGAGCTTGGCCTGCAGTTCGTAGTCGAGCGGGTCGCCGGCTTCCTCGTACCAGAAGAGCGGGTATTGCGAGAGGGCGCGGCCGTAGTCGACGGCCGTCTGCAGGTCGAAGCGGCCGTTGGCGTCCACCGCGAGCTGCTGGCCGGGGCCGAGGATCTTCAGCACCGACTCGATGCGCTCGCAGTCTTCGGCGAGCGTTGCGCCGCCGATCTTCATCTTCACCACCGAGTAGCCGCGCTCCAGGTAGCTGGTCATCTCGCGCTGCAGGCCTTCGAGGCCCTTGCCGGGGTAGTAGTAGCCGCCGGCCGCGTAGACGAACACGCGCGGGTCGGGCTTGCCGGTGCCGTAGCGCTCGGCCAGCAGCTGGTAGAGCGGCTTGCCTGCGATCTTGGCGGTGGCGTCCCACACGGCCATGTCGATGGTGCCCACGGCCACCGAGCGCTCGCCGTGGCCGCCGGGCTTCTCGTTGATCATCATGCGGGCCCAGATCTTGTGCGGATCGAGGTTGTCGCCGGTCTCGTCGAGCAGCGACGCGGGCTCGGCCTCCAGCAGGCGCGGCAGGAAGCGCTCGCGGATCAGCCCGCCCTGGCCGTAGCGGCCGTTCGAATTGAAGCCATAGCCGATGACCGGCTTGCCGTCGCGGATCACGTCGGTGACCACGGCCACGAGGCTCAGGGTCATCTTCGAGAAATCGATGTAGGCGTTGCGGATGTCCGACTTGATGGGGCGGGTGGATTCGAGGATGTTGACGATTTTCATGGTCGGGTTCCGGGGATGAGAAAGAAGCGAAAAGGTTGTTCAGCGGTGCAGCGACGAACCGCCGCAGATGGCGACGTCCTGCCCCGTGATGGCCGCCGCCTGCGGCGAGAGAAGAAAGCCCACGAGCGCGGCGATCTCCCCGGGCTGGATCAGCCGGCCTATGGGCGGCATGCGCGGCGCGCTGCCCGCGCGGGCCGGGTCCTGCAGCATCGAGGTCTGCGTCGCGCCGGGCGACACCACGTTGACGGTCACGCCCCGGGCCGCGACTTCCGCGGCCCAGCTTCGCGCGAGCGCGATCAGCGCGGCCTTGGTCGCGGCGTACTGGCCGCGCCCGGGCAGGCCCTGCGCGACGCGGCTGCCGACGAACACCACGCGGCCCCTGCCGCGCGCGGCCATCGCGGGCACGAGCGCGTCGGCCAGGCGCGTGGCCGCGTCGACGTGCAGGCGCCACATCAGCTCGCCACCAACATGGTCGAGCGAGCCCAGCTCGCCGACGCGCAGCACGCCGGCCGCATGCACCAGCGCATCGGCATCCTGCAGCGCGGCGGCTGCGCGCGCGATGGCATCGGCATCGCACAGGTCCACCGCCGTGTGCGTGAAGCCTGCGTGGGAGGACAGCGTCGGCGCGGCGAGGTCGACGCCGCTCACGCGCCAGCCGGCCTCCAGCAGGTGCGAGGCGATGGCGCGGCCGATGCCGCCGCTGCTGCCCGTCACCACCGCATGGGGCGCCGTGGCGAACTCATTCGACATGGATGTTGCCTTCGATGATGATCTTCTTCGAGCGCGCCATGTCCTCGGCCTGGAACTTCGAGAAGTCCTCGACGCTGCCCGGCGTCAACAGCAGGCCCTGCGCATTCAGCGTCTCGCGCATGTCGGTGCCCAGCGCCTTGTTGACCTCGGCGTTCAGCCGCTGCGTGATGGCCGCCGGCAGCTTCGCCGGGCCCCACAGGCCGTACCAGCTGTAGAACTCGTAGCCCGGGATGCTCTCGCCCACCGTGGGCACGTTCGGCAGGCTGGTCGCGCGCGTGGCCGAGGTCACCGCAATCACCTTCAGCATGCCGCTCTTGTGGTACTGCAGCGAGCCGAGGATCGGGTCGATGAAGCCGTCGATCTGCCCGCCGATCAGGTCCTGGAAGGCCGGCGCCGTGCCCTTGTACGGCACGATCAGGTAGTCGAGCCCGCCGCCCGCGCGCTTGAGCAGCTCGGTCGACAGGTGCCCCGCCGATCCGATGGAGCCCACCGCGAAGGTCATCTTGCCGGGGTGCGCCTTGGCGTATGCGATGAGCGACTTCACGTCGTTCACCGGCAGGTTCTTGTTGACCGCCACCGACAGCGGCGCCTTCGCCACCAGCGCCACCGGGGTGAAGTCCTTCACCACCTCGTAGGGCACCGACTTCATGGTCATCGGCGCGGTGGTGAAGGTCGAGGCGTTGAACAGCAGCGTGTAGCCGTCGGCCGGCGCCTTCGACACCACGTCGGCGCCGATCACGCCGTTGCCGCCCGCGCGGTTCTCCACGATGAAGCTCTGGCCCGTCTGCTCGCCGAGCTTCTGCGCCAGCAGGCGGCCGATGGTGTCGAGCGTGCCGCCCGGCGGAAACGGGATCACCATGCGCACCGGGCGGCTGGGCCAGTTCTGGGCGAAGCCGGCGGTCGATGCGGCTGCCAGCGCGAGGGCGGCCAGGGTGGCGCGCAGGAAGTGCTTGCGTTGCATGTCTCTTGTCTCCTTGTGTTTTCTCGATCGGGCGCCATGGCCCGTGGGCTCAGCGCTTCGACAGCCCGGCTTGCTCGACGGCGGCGCGCAGCGCGTCCATCTCGCGCGCGTTCGGCGCCTCGGTCGGCGGGCGCACCGTGGCGTTCTCGAGCACGCCGGCCAGGTACATGCCGCCCTTCATGCGCGCATGCGCCTCGCCGGTGGGCTCGCCGCCGCCGTACACGGCATCTTTCAGCGGCGTGATGAGCGCCTGCACCGCCATTGCCTTCTTCAGGTCGCCGGCCTTCACCGCGTTCCACAGGTCGATGATCAGTTGCGGGATGAAGGTCGCGAAGCCGACCAGCGCGCCGTCCACGCCCTGGACCATGGAGGCCAGCAGGTATTCGTCGTGGCAGGTGAGGATGGCCTTCGAGGCATCGGCCTCGCGGATCGCCTGGATGTCGCGGGCGTACTTGTTCATGTCGCGCTGGCCCACCTTGAAGGCCTGCAGGTAGGGCAGGCGCGCCAGCTCGGCCAGCAGTTGCGACGAGTACGAGGCGCGCGTCCATGCCGGGTATACGTGGCAGACCAGGTCCAGCTCCGGCGCGGCGCGGTGGATGGCCTCGAAATACTGCAGCGCATGGCCGGGCGTGAAGCCGAAGCGCAGCCAGTGGTGCGGCGGCATCACGTCCAGCGCCACCGCGCCGGCGGCCTGGGCGGCGCGGGCATGCTCGGCGGCCTCGGCCAGGCCCTCGCAGACGATCGACGAGATCACCGGCATGCGGCCGCGCAGCTCGTCGGCGACGATGCGCGTCACCTCGGCACGCTCCGAAGGCGTGAGCGAGAACACCTCGCCGGTGTGGCCGTTGGTCATGATCGCCACCACGCCGTCGTGGCCGGCCAGCCACGAGGCCAGCTTGCGCAGGGCCGGTTCGTCGATGCGGTGGTCGTTCGTGAAGGGGCAGGAAATGGCGGGGATGATCCCGCGATAATTCGCGATGGAAGGCATGCTTTGTCTCCGTGATGGTTCAAGTTGCAGGAATGGGTGCATCTTTTGCCGGCGGGGCACGGGCCGTCCAATACTCGAATCGCATACAACTATTCAACCGATCGCGCAGCGCATGGGCCCCGGCAACCGACCGCTCGACCTCGAATGGCTGGAAGATTTCCTGGCCCTGGCCGAGACCGGCAATTTCTCGCGTGCCGCGCAGGCCCGCTCCATCGCGCAGCCCGCCTTCAGCCGGCACATCCGCTCGCTGGAGGAATGGGTGGGCGTCGACCTGTTCGACCGCAGCGCGCATCCCACCGCGCTCACGGCGGCGGGCAAGCGCTTCCAGCCGCTGCTGCAGGAAGCGCTGGCGGGCCTGGAGGCCGCGCGCATCAAGGCCCGCGCCGCCCACGACCTCGCGGCGGCCAGCCTGAGCTTCGCCGCCACCCATGTGCTTTCGCTGACCTTCTTCCCGCGCTGGCTGGCGGGAGTGGAGTCGAGCCTGAGCATGGGGCCGATCCAGACCATCTCCGACAGCTCGTACGCCTGCGAAGACCTGATGCTGCAGCGCCGCGTGCAGTTCGTGCTGTGCCACGGCCATGCGGGTGCGCCCGGCCGGCTGGACGAGGCGCAGTACCCGGTGCAGCGATTGAGCGAGGACGTGCTGGTGCCCGTGAGCGCACCCGACGCGAAAGGCGCGCCGCAGCATGCGCTGGGCGAGGGCCGATCGCCCTCCGTGCTCGCCTACAGCGAGGCTTCGGGGCTCGGCCGGATCATGCGGGCCATGCAGGACAGCGAGTTCGGCAAGGACTTCGCCGCGTCGCTGTCGATCGTCTTCACGGCCCACCATGCCGCGCTGCTGCGCACCATGGCGCTGGAAGGGCGCGGCCTTGCGTGGCTGCCGATGAGCCTGGTGGCCGATGATCTGCGTACTGGTGCGCTGACGGACGCCGGCGCGGGCGGCTGGCGCGTGCCGGTGGACATTCGTCTGTACCGCCAGCAGGCGCAGATGGCGCCGGTGGCCGAGGCGCTGTGGGCGCTGGTCAGCGAAAGCACCTCAGCCGCCTGATTGGCCCCGCTTGTTCGCGGGACACCGCGGAACCGGCTTTGCCGGGCCGCAGGTGTCGCCCCCGGCGAGGGGGTAGGCGCAGCGACACGAAGTGCGCGAAGCCTGGGGGAGTTCTAGTTCATGCAGCGCGCTTCGAGCGCGTCCAGGAAGCTGCGGTCCCACCGGCCTTCCTTCATCGCCTGGATGGTGCGCGCTTCCGTCTCCAGATGCGCGCGGGCCTTCTCGATCAGCAGCTCGGCCTCGTCGGGCGAGAAGGCCAGCAGCCCGTCCTGGTCGCCCACCACGATGTCGCCCGGGTTCACGACCATGCCGCCGACCGACACCGGCACGTTGATCTCGCCGGGGCCGTCCTTGTAGGGGCCGCGATGGTTCACGCCGCGCGCATACACCGGGTAGTCGCGCTCGCGGATCTCGGCCACGTCGCGGATCGCGCCGTCGAGCACCAGGCCCGCGGTGCCGATGGTCGCGGTATAGAACGACAGGATGCCGCCGATGACGGCGTTGGTGACGTCGCCGCCCGCATCGATCACCAGCACGTCGCCGGGCCGGCAGAACTCGAAGGCGCGCATGGGCGTGAGGTTGTCGCCGCCGCGCGTCTTCACGGTGACGGCCGTGCCCGCCATGGTCTTGTGGCCGGGGCGGTGGTAGGGCTGCAGGCCGACGCTGCCGATGTTGCGGTGCAGGTTGTCGCTGAGCGCGGCGACCGGAATGTCTTGCAGCGCGGCGAGGATGTGCGCCGCCACCTGCGGGGCCGACGGGTTCTTGCGAATGGCTTTGTAGGGCATGGGGATCGTCCTGGTCGTGAAGTCTTCAGCGCAGTGCGGCCACGGCGCGCGCGATGCGCCTGCAGCCTTCTTCCAGCGTCTCGAGCGACGTGGCGATGGAAAGCCGGAAGTAGGGCGACAGGCCATATGCCGTGCCCGCCACCACGGCTACGCCTTCGCTCTCGAGCAGGTACATCACCACGTCGCCGTCTTCCTGCAGCCGCTTGCCTTGGGGCGTGGTCTTGCCGACGAGCCCGCCGCAGTTGATGTACAGGTAGAAGGCGCCGGGCGGCGTGGCGCAGCTCAGGCCGGGAATGTCGTTGACGAGTGCGAGCGTGCGGTCGCGCCGCTGCCGGTAGACGGCCACGCTTTCGGCCACGAAGCTCTGGTCGCCGTTCAGCGCCGCGGCGGCGGCGGCCTGGCTCACCGAGCAGCAGTTGCCGGTGGATTGCGAAAGCAGCGTGTCCAGCGCCTTGATGAGGTCCACCGGCCCGGCCGCGTAGCCGATGCGCCAGCCCGTCATCGCATAGGTCTTGGAGACGCCGTTCACGATCAGCGTGCGGTCGCGCAGCGATGGCGCCACCGCCAGGATGTGCGGCAGCGGCTCGCTGTCGAAGCGGATGTGCTCGTAGATCTCGTCGGTCATCACCATCACCTGCGGATGGCGTCCGAGCACCTCGGCCAGGGCGCGGTACTCGGCGGCGGTGTAGCTCGCGCCGGTCGGGTTGCTCGGCGAATTGATGAGCAGCCAGCGCGTGCGCGGCGTGATGGCGGCCTCTAGCTGCGCGGGCGTCAGCTTGAAGCCGTTGGCCTCGGGGCAGGCCACGGTGACGGGCGTGCCCTCGCAGGCCAGCACCATGTCGGGGTACGACACCCAGTAGGGCGCCGGAATGATCACCTCGTCGCCCGGCTCCAGCGTGATCGCGAAGGCGTTGTAGATCGCGCTCTTCGCGCCGCTGGTGGCGATGATCTCGTTCATCGCGTAGCTCAGGCCGTTCTCGCGCTGCAGCTTGGCGACGATGGCCTCGCGCAGCTCCACGGTGCCCGCCATCAGCGTGTAGCGGGTGGCGCCGCGCTCGATGGCGGCGGCCGCGGCCTGGCGGATGTGGGCGGGCGTGTCGAAGTCGGGCTCGCCCACCACGAGGTTCACGATCGACTTGCCCTGCCTGCGCAGCTCGTTGGCGCGGTCGGCGGCCGAGGTGCTGGGCGAGGGCTTGATGCGCCGCACGCGGGCGGCAATGCGGGAGGCAACGTTGGAGTCGGCGCTGGAGGTAGTGGCTTGCATGGACCGAACGGTACGCACATCGCTCCCGCGAGGCCAAGACGAGATTGCACTGGTCGTATAGGCGCAGCTTATGACTCATGGTGAGCACCCATATCCGCCGCGCGGGGCCGGTGCTAGGCTTGGCTTTTGCTTGGGGACAAGGCGTGAACCTGCGACGCCTCAAATATTTCGTGAAGATCGTGGACATCGGAAGCCTCACGCAGGCGGCCGAGGTTCTTTTCATCGCCCAGCCAGCGCTGAGCCAGCAACTGGCCACGCTCGAAGGCGAGGTGCGGCAGCAGCTGCTGGTGCGCACCAAGCGCGGCGTGACGCCCACCGAAGCCGGCAAGGTGCTGTACCGCCATGCGCAGATCATCCTGCGCCAGTGCGAGCAGGCGCGTGTCGACATGGAGGCCGCGGGCGAGGGGCTCTCGGGCCAGGTGTCTGTGGGGCTCGCGCCGGGCACGGCCGCCTCGGCGCTCTCGCTGCCGCTGCTTCGCACCGTGCGCGCGCGGCACCCGGGCATCCTGCTCTACCTGAACGAGAACTACGGCACTACGCTCAGCGAACTCATCATGAACGGCCGGATGGACCTGGCCGTGCTGTACGGCGACAAGGCCATCCACGGGCTGACCTTCCTTCCGCTGCTCAAGGAGCCGCTCTTCCTGGTCGGCCCCGCGTCGATGCCCGCTCCCTCGCAGCCGGTGAAGCTGGCCGACCTGCGCGACATCGAGCTCTTCCTGCCGCGCCCGTACAACGTGGTGCGCAAGCTGGTGGACGCGGCCTTCGTGCGCGCGGGCATGGTGCCGCGCGTGGTGGCGGAGATCGAGTCGGCCTTCACCCTCACGGCGGCCATTGCCGACGGGCTGGGCGCCACCATCCTGCCGGCGTCGATGGCGCGCGAGGTGGTGGCGAGCTGCGGCGCCTGGCAGTTCCCGATCGTCGATCCGGTCATCGAGGCGCCGCTGGCGCTGTGCCAGTCCGACCACCTGCCGCTGTCGGAGCCCGCGCAGGCGGTGAAGGACATCCTGCTCGAACTGGTGGCCGACCTGGCCGGCACCGTCGCGTCGACGCCCGAGCCCGAGATCGCCGCGCTGCCGTGACGCTGGCGTATCGGTGGGCGTCATAAGGCGCCCTTATCCCGGCACAGCCAAACCGTCTTTGGCTTCAGGCTCGCGGCCCGTTACCTTTCATGCATGCCGTCACGCGCTCGCGGAGCGCGTCGGCCATCACAGCCACCGGCATGAAGCAGGAACAGATCAAGACGCTCATCGACGCTTTGGCCGCATCGGACCTGGCGGAGCTGGAGTACAGCGAGAACGGCAGCACGCTGCGGCTGGTGAAGCTGGCTGCGCTGGGGGCCGCGCCCGTCGCGCGGACGCCGGCCGTCGCCCGCAAGGCGGCGAAGAGGACCGTCGAGGAAACGGCGGCGCCGGCGCCTGCCGGTGACGAGTGCCTCGCACCGCTGCACGGCGTGGTGCATCTCCAGCCCGCCCCGGGCGAGCCGCCTTTCGTGCAACCGGGGCAGGCGGTGGAAGCCGGCCAGATGCTGTGCGTGATCGAGGCGATGAAGATGTTCAACGAGGTCCGCGCCGACCGTGCGGGCGCCGTCCGGCAGGTGCTCGTGCAATCGGGCCAGGAAGTGGAAGCGGGGCAGCCCCTGTTCCGCTTCGAATGAGGAGGCACGCGCGATGCCGTTCGACACCGTCCTCATCGCCAACCGCGGGGAGATCGCGCTGCGCATACAGCGCGCCTGCCGTGGCCTCGGCCTGCGCACCGTGGTCGTGCACTCGGAGGCCGACCGCGACGCGATGTACGTCGCGCAGGCCGACCAGGCGCTGTGCATCGGCCCCCCGGCGCCAGGCCTGAGCTACCTCGACCAGTCCGCCATCCTGTTCGCGGCAGAGGTGAGCGGCGCGCAGGCGATCCATCCCGGCTACGGCTTCCTTTCGGAGAACGCGGGCTTCGCGCAGCGCTGCGAGGAAGCCGGCCTCGTCTTCATCGGCCCCAGCGCCGCCTGCATCCGCACCATGGGCGACAAGGTTTCGGCCAAGCGCGCGATGCGCAAGGCCGGCGTGCCCTGCGTGCCCGGCCCCGACGAGGCGCTGCCGGACGATGCCGCCGCTGTGCAGGCGCTGGCACGCGAGATCGGCTACCCCGTCATCGTCAAGGCCGCGGGCGGCGGCGGCGGTCGCGGCATGCGCGTGGTGCACGAAGAGTCCGCGCTGCTCGACGCAATGGCCCTCACCCGCGAGGAAGCGCGCCAGGCCTTCGGCAACCCCGAGGTCTACATCGAGAAGTTCCTGCTGCACCCGCGCCATGTCGAGATCCAGGTGCTGGCCGACAGCCACGGCAACGCCGTATGGCTGGGCAGCCGCGACTGCTCGCTGCAGCGGCGCCACCAGAAGGTGATCGAGGAAGCGCCCGCGCCCGGCATCGACGAGGCGCTGCTGGCCGAAGTGGGCGAGCGCTGCGCGGCCGCGTGCAGGCAGAGCGGCTACTGCGGCGTCGGCACCTTCGAGTTTCTCTACGAGAAGGGCGCCTTCTACTTCATCGAGATGAACACGCGCCTGCAGGTGGAGCACCCCGTGACCGAAATGACCGCCGGCATCGACATCGTGCAGCAGCAACTGCGCATGGCGCGCGGCGAGCGCCTGTCGATCGCGCAGGCCGACGTGCGCTGCCAGGGCCATGCCATCGAGTGCCGCATCAATGCCGAGAACCCCGATACCTTCGCGCCCGCGCCGGGCCGCATCACCGGCTGGCAGGTGCCCGGCGGATTCGGCGTGCGCGTCGACTCGCATGCGGGCGCGGGCTACCGCGTGCCGCCGTACTACGACTCGATGATCGCCAAGCTCATCGTGCATGGCGCGAGCCGCGCCGACGCGCTGGACCGTATGCGCCTCGCGCTGGCCGAGACGCGCGTGGAGGGCATCGCCACCAACGTGCCGCTGCATCGCGAGCTGCTGCGCGACGAGGGCTTCGCCGCCGGCGGCGTCGACATCCATCATCTCGAACGCTGGCTGCAGCAAAGGAGCGCGGCGTGAGCACGGCACCATCCATCAGCCTCCTGGGCACCACCGCGCTGCTGTTCGAGGCGCCCGGCGGCATGAACCTGCCCTCTCAGCAGCGCATCTGGGCCCTGGCGCACGAGGCCGAGAGCTGGCCCGAGGTGCGCGAGGCCGTGCCGGGCATGAACAACCTGATGCTCACCTTCAGCCGGGCGCCGCGCCACCTCGATGCGCTGCGCGCACGCCTGTGCGAGGCCTGGGACGCGGCCACCGCCATGCGGCGCGAAGGCCGCATCGTCGAGCTGCCGGTGGTCTACGGCGGCGAGGGAGGCCCGCACATGGCCGACGTGATGGCGCACACGGGCCTGGGCATCGAGGCCATCGTGGAGCTGCACAGCGCGCCGCTCTATCCGGTGTATGCCCTCGGCAGCCATCCCGGCTACTGCTACCTGGGCGGCATGGACCCGCGCATCGCCACGCCCCGTCGCAAGACGCCGGTGCTGAGCATCCCGGGCGGCGCGGTGTCGATCGGCGGCGCGCAGACGGGCGTGTCGGCATCGGCCGGCCCGAGCGGCTGGAACACCATCGGCAGCACCTCGATGGCGTTCTTCGATCCCGCGAAGGATCCGCCCGCGACGCTGCAGCCCGGCGACATGATCCGCTTCCGCGTGGAGGGCATCGTCCGATGATCGAGATCCTTTCCTCCGCCGCGCTCGCGACCGTGCAGGACCTGGGCCGCACCGGCAGCCTGCGCTGGGGCGTGGGCACCTCGGGCGCCATGGACAACCTCGCGCTGGCCGCCGGCAACCTGCTGCTGGGCAACGAGCTCGGCGCCGCGGCCGTCGAGATACCGGTGTTTCCGTTCAAGGTGCTCTTCGACGAGGACTGCGCCTTCGCGCTCACCGGCGCCGACTGCGCCGCCCGCCTGGACGACCAGCCCCTGCTGCCCTGGTGGGTGCACCAGGCGCGCGCCGGCCAGGTGCTCACGCTGGGACTGCCGCAAGGCGGCGCGCAGCGCGGCAGCCGCGCGGTGCTGTGCGTGGCCGGCGGCATCGACGTGCCCGAAGTGCTGGGTTCGCGCAGCACGCAGCTGCGCGGCGCATTCGGCGGCCACGAGGGGCGCGCGCTGCGCCGGGGCGACCTGCTGCGCGCGGCCGGCGCGGCCAGCGCCTGCCGCACCGGCTTCGGCCTGGTGCCGCCCGCGCTCGCACTGCCGCTGGAGCGCGACGGCGCGATGGCCGTGCGCGTGCTGCCGGCGGCCGAGTACGCGGCTTTCGAGCCGTCCTCCCGCGAGGCCTTCTGGGCCGGCGAATGGAAGATCACGCCGCACAGCGACCGTTACGGCTACCGGCTCGAAGGCGAGGCGCTGCGGCCGATCGCGCCGATGGAGCTGCGCTCGCACGGCATCGTGCCGGGCGTGATCCAGGTGCCGCACAACGGGCAGCCCATCATCCAGATGCGCGACGCCCAGCCTTCGGGCGGCTACCCCAAGTTCGGCACCGTGATCGAGGCCGACATGTGGCGCCTCGGCCAGGCGCCCATCGGCAGCCGCATCCGCTTCATCGAGACCACCTGGGACGAGGCGCTGGATGCCCTCGACGAGGTGCGCGCCTGGCTCGACAAGGTCGCGCGCATGGTGGAACTGCATCGCGGCGCGCCCGCCGCCAGGAACTGAACGGCATGCAGGACGTTTCCCGACTCGCCGCCTGGCTGGCAGGCACCGACATCGGCCTTCTCGAGCTGCGCACGCCCGAGGGCACGCTGCGCCTCGGGCGCCGGGGCGACGACGTCGTCGAGTTGCCGCAGGACGAGGAAGAGATCGAGCCCGTGCCGGTCAAGGCCCCCTCGCTCGGCGTCTTCCTGCACGGCCACCCGCTCGCGACCGCGCCGCTGGCGCGCATCGGCGCTCGCGTGGAGGCCGGCCAGACCGTCGGCCTGCTGAAGATCGGCCCGCTGCTGCTGCCGGTGGCCGCGCCGCAGGCAGGCATCGTCGATGGCGTCCATGTGGCCGATGGCGCAGCCGTCGGCTACGGCACGCCGCTGCTCGACCTGCACCCGCTCTGACGAACAAGAGAAGGACACCCCGATGGACATCGACCTGAACGCAGACCTCGGCGAAGGCTTCGGCCCCTGGCGCATGGGCGAGGACGAAGCGCTGCTCGACATCGTCTCCTCCGCCAACGTGGCCTGCGGCTTCCATGCCGGCGACCCGGTCATCATGGACCGCACGGTGCGCATGGCGCGCCAGCGCGGCGTGGACGTGGGCGCGCACGTGGGCTTTCCGGACCTGATGGGCTTCGGCCGCCGGCAGATGCAGATCGAGACGAAGGAGCTGGTGGCCTGCGTGCTCTACCAGCTCGCCGCGCTCGACGGCATGGCCCGCACGGCAGGCCACCGCATGACGCACATGAGCTTCCACGGCGCGCTCGGCAACATGGCGGCCGCCGATGCCGCGCTGGCCGAGCCGCTGGTGCGCGCGGTGGCCGACTTCGATCCCTCGCTCACCGTCAGCACCTCCGCCAGCCGCGCCATCGAGGACGCGGCCGGGCGCTGCGGCCTGCGCGTGCGCAGGACCTTCCTGGCCGACCGGGCCTGCGGCGACGACGGCCTGCTGGTGCCGCGCAAGCTGCCCGGCGCCGTGATCCACGAGCGCGAGGCGGTGCTGGCGCGGGTGCGCCAGCTGCTGGAGGACGGCACCGTCACCAGCGTCACCGGCAAGAAGATTCCGATGCGCGTGCATTCGATCCTGCTGCACGGCGACACGCCCGGCGCCGTCGAGCTGGCGCGCGTCGTGCGCGGCGTCGTCGAGCAGGCCGGGCGCGTGGTACCCATCTCCAGGCAGGCGAACGACTGACCGGCCGCTTCGATGCATCGGGGCACGAACATGGTGCTTACCCTTAGTCATATGCACGGATCGCGGGCGACATAAGGGGGGCTTATCGCTCCACAGCCAATCCGTCTTGGCGCAGCGCACAGGCGCTGGCTACAGTGAATTCCAGGCAGCCATCTGCCACCCGACGAAAGAACAGAACATGCCGTTTTCCGACTACAAGACCGCACTGGTGACCGGAGCCTCCTCGGGCATCGGCGCAGCCGTCGTCGAGCGCCTGAGCAAGGAGGGCCTGAAGGTCCACGCGCTCGCTCGCAGCGCCGACAAGCTGGCCGACCTCGCCGCGCGCACCGGCTGCATTCCGCACGCCATCGACGTGAGCGACATCGCGGGCATCACCGCGCTCGCGAAGGAAGTCGAGTTCGACGTGCTGGTCAACAACGCCGGCGTGGACCGGCCCGGTTCCATCCTCAAGGCCGACGCCGAAGGCATCGACCTGCTGGTGGACGTGAACCTGCGCGCGGTGCTGCACCTGTGCCGGCTCGTGGTGCCCGGCATGGCGGCGCGCGACCGCGGCCACGTGGTCAACATCAGCTCCATCGCGGGCGCCTACAACTTCGGCGGCAACAGCACCTATCACGCCACCAAGGCGGCGGTGAGCATGCTCTCGCGCCAGCTTCGCATCGACTGCTTCGGCAAGCGCGTGCGCGTCACCGAGATCTGCCCGGGCCGCGTGGCCACCGACATCTTCGCGCACGTGCACGGCGACTCCGAGGACACCTACAAGCGCTTCGTCGAGGGCTTCGAGCTGCCGCAGGCGGAAGACATCGCGAACGCCATCGCCTTCGCGATCTCGGCGCCCATCGCGGTGAACGTGGGCCACATGGAGATCACGCCCACGCTGCAGGTGCCCGGCGGCCTCTCGACCACCCGGCCCGAAACGCCACGGGCCTGAGCGGCACGAACGCATCCGATCCAGGCAAGGCAAAGGAACCGGCGCATGAAAGACTTCGACCTGCTTGCCATCCTGCTGAAGCCGGAGTTCGGCGACATGCTGCTGCATGGCCTGCTGGAAACGCTGAGGATCGCGGCCGGTTCCTGGCTGCTCGCCATGACCATGGCCATCGTGCTGCTGGTGGTGCGGCTCACGCCGAGCCGCATCGCCGAGCGCGTGGTGGCCGGCTACATCTCCTACCACCGCAACGTGCCGACGCTGGTGCAGCTCATGTTCTGGTACTTCGGCATCTTCAGCCTGCTGCCCGACGCGCTGCAGGGCTGGCTGTCGGCCAACAACGCAGAGAGGCTGCTGTCCATCGTCGCGCTGGGCCTGTGCCAGGCCGCCTACTTCAGCGAGGACATGCGCTCGGGCCTGCGCGCAATCCCGGCCGGGCAGGCCGAGGCGGCACGCGCGCTCGGCCACGGCTACATCGGCTCCATGCGCCACGTGATGCTGCCGCAGGCCATCCGCAACGCGGTGCCGGCGCTGGTCAACCACAGCGTGTCGCTCTTCAAGAACAGCAGCCTGGCCATGGCCATCGGCGTGGCCGAGCTGACGCACGCGGTGAAGGAGATCGAGAGCCAGAGCTTCCGCACCTTCGAGGCCTACAGCGTGGCCACCGTGCTCTACCTGGTGTGCTCGCTGCTCATCATGGCCGTGGGCGGATGGCTGTCGCGGCGCTACCGCATCGCAGGCGCGAGATAAGAAGAAAGAAGCGGAACCACGATGTACAGCGTCTACGAAATCCTCCGCGACAACTGGCTGCTGCTGCTGGTCGGCCAGTACCCCAACGGCCCGCTCGGCGGCATCGTCGCCACGCTGATCCTCTCGGTGCTGGGCATCGTGCTGGCCTTTCCGCTGTCGGTGCTGCTCGCGCTGGCGCGGCTGTCGCCCTGGCGCGTGCTGCGCTGGCCCGCCACCGTGCTGGTGTACGTGGTGCGCGGCGTGCCGCTGCTGATGGTGATCCTGTGGGTCTACTTCCTGGTGCCGCTGCTCATCGGGCGCGACGTGTCGGGCTTCACCACCATGCTGTGCACGCTGGTGATCTACGAGGGCGCCTATCTCTCGGAGGTGGTGCGCGCGGGCATCCAGGCCCTGCCCAAGGGACAGACCGAGGCGGCGCGCGCGCTGGGCCACAGCCACCTGGGCACCATGTGGTTCGTGATCCTGCCGCAGGCGCTCTACAACATGCTGCCCAGCATGCTGAGCCAGTTCATCTCCACCATCAAGGAGACCACGCTGGGCTACGTGATCAACGTGCAGGAACTCACCTTCGCGGCCAACCAGATCAACAACCAGCTGCTGACCAAGCCCTTCCAGGTGTTCTTCATCCTGGCGATGACCTACTACGTGGTCTGCTTCAGCCTGACGCAGCTCACGCAATGGCTCGAGCGGCGCATCGCGCACAAGCGGCTCGGTGCCGCGCAGGCGCAAGCCTCGGCCGCGGACGGCACGCCGCTTCCTTCGCCGATGGCGGCGCCCCAGCCATGACCGCGACGCCTGTTCCACACCCATCGCCCGCGAGGGACGACACCATGATCCTGTTCTCCAACATCAACAAGTGGTACGGCGACTACCAGGCGCTGGCCGACATCAACGCCGAGGTGAAGAAGGGCGAGGTCGTGGTGGTCTGCGGGCCCTCGGGCTCCGGCAAGTCCACGCTGATCCGCACCGTGAACCGGCTGGAGGAAGTGAAGTCGGGCCAGTTGCTGTTCGACGGCCAGGACATCCACGCGCCCATGCGCAGCGCGGCGCTGAACAAGTTGCGCAGCCGCATCGGCTTCGTGTTCCAGAGCTTCAACCTGTTCCCGCACCTGTCCGTGCTGGAGAACATCATGCTGTCGCCGATGCGCGTGCTCGGCGTGAAGCGCGCCGACGCGAAGGCCAAGGCCGGGCAGCTGCTGGAGCGCGTGGGGCTGTCGAACAAGGCGGGCGCGTATCCCGCGCAGCTCTCGGGCGGCCAGCAGCAGCGCGTGGCCATCGCCCGCGCGCTGGCGATGGAGCCGCCGGCCATGCTGTTCGACGAGCCCACCAGCGCGCTCGACCCCGAGATGGTGGGCGAGGTGCTGTCGGTGATGCGCGGGCTCGCCAACGACGGCATGACCATGATGTGCGTCACGCACGAGATGAACTTCGCCCGCGAGGTGGCCGACCGCATCTGGTTCATGGACGCGGGGCGCATCCTCGAGAAGGCCGACCCCGCCACCTTCTTCGGCAGTCCGCAGCATCCGCGCGCGCAGCGCTTCCTGTCGGACCTGCGCGCGCATTGAATCCGTCTTCCCTCGTTCAGTTCCACGCAATCCCCCAGGAGTCCACCATGTCGAAAAAGACCGTCTTCCGCCTCGCCGCCATCGGCACCTTCCTCGGCACGGCCTCGCTGCTCGCGCACGCCGACCAGTGGAGCGACATCAGCCAGCGCAAGGAACTCAAGTGCGGCACCTTCGCCGACGTTCCTCCCTTCGCCGCGCCCGACCCGAAGACGCGCGAAATGGTGGGCCACGACGTCGACCTGTGCAACGCGCTGGCCAAGGAGCTGGGCCTCACCGCCAAGGTCACGCCGCTGTCGGTGGAAGCGCGCGTGCCCGAGGTGAAGCTCGGCCGTGTCGACGTGACCGTGGCCAACCTGGCCTACACCAAGAGCCGCGGCGAGCAGATCCAGTTCAGCGACCCGTACTACGTGGCCAAGGAAATGCTGGCCGTGAAGGCCTCCGACCCCGGCACCGCCAAGGCCGACTTCAAGGGCAAGCGCCTGAGCTCGACCAAGGGCTCCACTTCCGAGCTGTCGATCAAGATGAACGGCTCCGAGCCGGTCACCTTCCAGGACACGGGCTCTGCCTTCATGGCCGTGCAGCAGAACAAGTCGGTCGGCATGGTCGCCAACACCATGACCATCACCAAGCTGGTCAACCAGTCGAAGACCGAAGGCGTGGCGCTGAAGATGATCAAGGAGCCGATGGTGCTGCAGCCCGTGGGCATCGGAATGAAGAAGGACGAGCCCGTGCTGCTGTCCAAGGTGAACGCCGCCCTCTATGCGCTGGAGAAGTCGGGCGAGCTCGACCGCATCTGGGCCAAGTGGCTGGGCCCGAACACCGAGTACAAGATGGTGCGCGAGGAGAAGGTCACGCCGCTGGCCGAGCTCAAGTTCGAAATGCTGCCCTGAGTCTCCGGCGCCGCGCACGCAACAAGGCCCGCGAGGTTTGAAACCGCAGCGGCCAAGGCCAGGAACACCGCGGAACCGGCTTTGCCGGGCCGCAGGTGTTGCCCCCTCGGAGAGGGGGTTGGCGAAGCACACGAAGTGAGCGAAGCCTGGGGGAGCTTCCTAGTCGTAATTTGTGAAGCGGCTTGGTTCCTCGGTCTGCGTGTTCAGCGGCTTGTAGCCCTGGATGTTCTGCAGCAGCGTGCTCGTCGGGTTCGAGCCGATGTTGCCGAAGCCGTTGAACTGGATCTGGAACATCAGCCGGGTGTCGGGCGAGGTCCGGCCCGAGACGAGGCGCTCGAGCACGACGCGGCCCACCCAGCAGCAGGCGTTGTATTCGGCGCCGATCAGGCTGTCCGACATCGCGCGGTCGTGCAGGCTGTAGCTCAGCCGGCCCACTGCATACCAGCGGCCCGGGTCGCCGGGTTTTCTTTCGCCGAAGAGCCCTCTGGTCAGCTCGCTCAGCGGCCACTGCCAGTTGAAGTCCACCGTCTTCGTGCCGTCGTTCGCGGTGGTGCTGCTGTCGGCCTGGTAGCGGAAGGCGGCGGTGAGGGTGTGATACGGCGCCGGCGTGTAGCGCAGCGTGAGCGCGTCGCGCGTGCTCTTGCCGGTGTCCATGTTGTACTGGGCCAGGCCGTCGATGCTCCACTTGGGATTCCAGTGCACCTGGCCGCCCAGGATGAAGTCGCCCGAGCGGTCGGTCACCGCGGTGCCGCCCGGCAGCGTGACGTTCTGGTCGCTGAAGCGGAAGCGCTGCGCGATGCCGAAGCGCGCCGACTCGGCGCCGGTGACGGGGTCGATCAGGCGCGTGGTCACGCCGGTGGTCAGCGTGTTGGTGTCCGAGATGCGGTCGTTGCCCGAGAACGCGTTCTCGGTGTAAAGCGTGGCGAAGCTGATGTCGTTGGCGGCCGTGTCGTACACCGGCAGCTGGCTCTGGTCGCGGTAGGGCGTGCGCACGTAGAAGGCGCGCGGCTCCAGCGTCTGGCGCCATGCGCTGCCGAACAGGCTGGTGTCGCGCTCGAACACCAGTCCGCTGTCCAGGCTCACCGTGGGCACGACGCTGCTGATGGAGGTCGCGCCGCTGGCCAGCGGCGAGTCGAGCTGGTAGGAGGCCGTGTGCAGCAGCAGCTTCGGGATCACGTAGCCGCCCGGCGTGACCCACGGCCGGCTGATCTGCAGGTTGCCCACCATGCGCTCGCCGTTTGGCTGCTTGATGCCGTTGAGCGTGGGCGAGTAGGCCGAGTCGATCTCGAAGCGCGAGTAGTCCAGCGTGCCCGACACGTCGAAGCCGTGCAAGTCGTACTTGTTGTAGTTGGCCGTGATCTGCGGCACGCGGTTGTACGAGGGCGTGATCGGCGAGGCGGCGTACTGCAGCGTCTGGTAGGAGAGGGTGCGCGCCTGCCCGCTCCAGTCGCCCTTGCTCCAGTTGAGGTCGACCTCGTTCGTGAGCGTGCGCGAGGTGAGCGTGGGCGAGTGCGAGAAGTCGCGCCAGTAGTCGTCATCGCTCACGCGGTTGATGTTGAACGAGGTGCTCAGCGAATCGAGCCCGAAGGGCTTGGGGTCGAGCTTCTGGTCGTGCTTGGCCCACAGGCCCCAGCGATTGCGGTCGCGCAGGCTGTCGCTGGGCATCTCGTCGATGCGGATCTGGCCGCTATAGTTCTTCTCCAGGTAGCGGAACTCGGTGCCGACGTTGATGCCGCGGCTGGTCATGAGCTCGGGGTAGAGCGTGAGGTCGCGGTTGGGCGCGATGTTCCAGTAGTACGGCTGCAGGTACTCGAAGCCGTTGGTGGTGTCGAAGCCGATCACCGGCGGCAGCAGGCCGCTCTGCCGCGCGTTGCTCAGCGGAAAGGTGACCGACGGAATGGAGGGCGTGGTCACGCCCAGGAAGGTGATCTGCGCGTCGGTGGCGGTCGCGAGGTTGGTGTCGCTGTCGGTGGTCATCGTGACCGCGCTGAGCATCCAGTCGGGCATCCACCCCGGGCGGTTCTCGCGCAGGCAGGTGGTGTAGGTGACGTGCCGGGCCACAGAAACCTTCGGATCGACGAAGTCGATGCGCTCGGCCTCGCCGTGCCCGCCGTTGGCCAGCAGCGTGTAGCGCACATGGTCGAAGAAGCCCTCGAAGCTCTCGACCTTCAGGCGCAGTTCGGGACCCTCGTACACGTTGCCGGCCTGGTTCAGGTGCACGTTGCCCGTGGCGGTCGCGGTGTCGGCCGGTGGCCGGTACTCGAGGCGGTCGGCCGTGATGCGCGTGTCGCCGCGCCGCAGCGAGGCATTGCCCTCGACCGTCACTTCGAGGTCGGGGCGTCCGCTGAGCCGGTCGCCGTCGACGATGCTCGGGCGCGTGCCGCGTTCGGCCGGCGGGATCGTCTCGATCAGCTCGGGCGTGCGGCGCAGCGTGATCGGCGCCTCGGTCCATGCGTCGTCCTGTGCCGAGGCCGAGTGCGAACGCAGCATCAGCAGCGAAAGCAGCACCATCGGCGGCAGCGGAAAGCCGCGCCAGCGTAGTTTCATGTGAAGAGAAGAATGGTCCGGAAGGAGGCCGGCGCGTTCAGGCGTCCTGCCTGGCCTGCGATTCCCATGCGAAGCCGACGCCGTAGACCGAGCGGATCCAGTCGTGCGCGGCCGAGACGGTGGCCAGCTTCTTCCTGAGGTTCTTGATGTGCGTGTCGACGACGCGCTCGTTGACGTCCAGCGCCTCCGGGAACGCGGCCTCGAGCAGCTTCGAGCGCGTGAGCACGCGCCCCGGCTCCTGCGAGAGCGCGCGCAGCAGCAGCGATTCGCGGCGCGTCAGCGGCAGGTAGTGCCCGTCGAGGATCGCGCAGCCGCGCACCGCGCCGAAGGTGATCGGCATCGAAGGGCGGGCCACGTGTCGCCGCTGCGCGCAGCGGCGCAGCACGGTGTGGATGCGCACCACGACTTCTCTTGGCGAGAAGGGCTTGCACACGTAGTCGTCCGCGCCGAGATCGAAGCCGCGCAGCCGGTCGGACTCCTGCGCGCGCGCCGTCAGCATGATGATCGGGTGGTCGCTGCGCGCGCGGATCTTCTCCAGGATCTGCAGGCCGCTCACGCGCGGCAGTTCCACGTCGAGCAGGGTCAGCGCGGGCGGCGAAGTCAGGATGCGGTGCAGCGCGACCGCGCCGTCCTCGATGTGCTCGGCTTCGTGCCCGGCGCGGCGCAACTCGTCCAGCAGCACCGAGGCGGCGTCTTGCCCTTCCTCCACCAGCAGGATGCGGCTCATCGCGTCATTGCAGCTTCAGTGAACCGGGGTGCGCCTGCCTCACGGGTGCAGGTGCGTGCGTGTTGCGGTCGCGGCAGTTGCGCATATGGTCGTCCACCGTCAGGTCGCCCTGCAGGTCGGTCAGCAGCTGCAGCGTGCGGTCGATGGCGGCGTTGTCGAGCATGGGGTAGCCCTGCTCGGTGCGCCCGTTGTTGCGCGCCACGCGCGCGATGTAGGGCAGATCCTGCGGCGTGATGACGACGCTGGGCATCACGCCTTCGAGCTCCACGCCGTCGAAGGGCAGCAGCACGAAGTACTGCACCCGCAGGTCCGACGGCACCAGGCTGCGCAGGTGCGTGGTCTTGCGGCCGCACTGCCAGGCAGGGTCCTTCACCTCGCGCGCCAGCGAATGCCCGTGCTGGCGCAGGAACCAGCGCGGCACCGTGTGGGCCGAGGTCTTGCGGTACACCACCGCGTTGCGCCAGCCCTTCACCTCGAACAGGTACACGCCGGCCTCGCACACCAGCGCGACGTCGAAGCGCGCCGTGGGTACGGCGCTGCCTTCGTACATCGGGATGACGAGGTCGCGCAGCACGTGCATGCGTCCGAAGGCCGGCTGGAAGGCGGCGGCGAGCTGCTGGATGGCCAGCGTGGTTGCCGTGCTGCTCGCGGATTCGCTTTCAGGGGAGCAGATGCGGTGCGTGGGCGCGACGGCGTCCGGCTTCTTGTGTCCGTGGCCGGCCAGCGTGAGCACGGGGCGGGTCGGAACTTTGTGCAGGGCAGTGGTCATGTAGAGCTCCTTCGAATCTCAAGGATTGCGCAACTTTCGGGAGACTTTGTGCAGAAACGGCATTTGCCCAGCTTGTCCGCCTTGCCCGGCCTGCAGGTCCGCCACGGTGTCGATGGACGCACCGCTTCCGATGCTTCCCATGAGGACGACCCATGCAAGCGCAAGCTCTCCGTTTGCCGCGGCCAGCACGTGCAGGTCGAGCAGCAGGCCCTGGTAGTCCTCCATGAGCTGTACTTCGGAGATCTCGCCGCGGTCGCGGCGCTGCTTGGAGGACTCGAAGCCCGCTCGCGCATTCACGACGCGCGCGTATGCGGTGTTGGCGATGTCGCTCTGCATCTGAAGCCGTTGCAGCGCCTCGGCCACCTGCTCGCGCGCCTGCGCGACCGCATGCGCGTAGAGAGGCTTGCCGGGCACCTCGATGTCCCGTGCCTCCTCTGCCGCGGCGTCGATGGTGCCCGCGGGCATCGCCGACGGATCCGCGTCGTAGAGCGCGGCGGCGAGATTGATGTCGTTCCTGTTGGCGAGCACGGCCATCGGCAGCTCGCGCGGCACCTCGGCCGCGAAGCGGGGCAGCGACTTGTCCTGCAGCGCGTCGGCGAGCATCTCCTGGAGCGCGGCTTCCGACATGCGGCACTGCCTTGCCAGGTAGGCGATGTAGCTCGCGCGCTGGGCCTTCAGCTTCTCGATGGTCGATTGCGCGCCGGCCTGCCGTTGCGCGAGCTGCTTCGCGAAGTCGTCGTGCGGCAGCGCGCTGCCCTTGATGAGCGAGATCTGCCGCTCGACGGCCGAGCGCGTGTTCTCGAGGTAGACGAGCTCCAGCGTCTTCACCTTGAGCGCGATGTATGTGGCGGCAATGCCCGCTTCCGCGTTGCCTCCGAGCGATGCGGCCATCAGCTTGTCCATGGCGGGGTCTTCGAACCCGGCCCACCACGACTGCGTGTCCACGCGGGCCCGGGTGCGTGCCTTGTCGTGGTCGACGAACATGCCCGCGGCGAGCACCGAGGTCGAGTGGACCATCGCGATGCTCGTGCTGGCGCATGCGATGGCCAGCGCGCCGCACACCGTCGCTGTCAGGATTCTTGAGCGCTTCACGCCAGGGTCTCCAGCTTCTTCATGAGCGCATCTTTTCAGGCGATCTGGGAGAAATTTGAAGGGCCGTGCAACAGCCCTGCGCGCGCGTGCGGCACAGGTGTGATGTACGCACACAACACTCGGTGCAGCGGAAAGCCGAACCACCAAATTCCTCCCGAATTGGGCGAAACCATGCATGCAGCCGGTCGATACCGAGCGGCCGCATCAGACCTGA
>NZ_RXOE01000004.1 GCF_003965815.1 Variovorax gossypii
GCCATCAACCCGACCTCCGGCGCGCTGCCCGCCGCCACCGGCGTGGCACTGAAAGCCCCCGGCTTCTGGCACCGCGCGCTGCGCCACCGCAGCTTCTGCATCGGCGGCGTGCTCGCCGCGCTGCTGGTGCTGGCCGCGCTGCTGTCCTATCTGTGGACGCCTTACTCGCCCTACGGCATGGACATGGCGAACAAGCTGCAGGCGCCCTCCGGCTCGCACTGGCTCGGCACCGATGCCTTCGGCCGCGACGTGGCCTCGCTGCTGCTCGTCGGTGCACGTGCATCCATCCTGGTCGGCGTGATCGCGGTCGGCATCGGCCTCGTGGTCGGCACCGCCCTGGGCTTGCTCGCGGCCGCCAAGCGCGGCTGGGTCGAGGAAGCGGTGATGCGGCTGTCCGACTTCACGCTGGCCTTTCCCGCAATCCTGTCGGCCATCATGATGACCGCCGTCTTCGGCGCGGGCATCGTGAATGCCATCGTGGCCATCGGCATCTACAACATCCCGACCTTCGCGCGCATCACGCGTGCGTCGGCCAATGCGATCTGGTCGCGCGAGTACGTCGCCGCCGCGCGCGCCTGCGGCAAGGGCAGCTTCTCGATCACCATGCAGCACGTACTGCCGAACATCTCGGCCGTGCTGATCGTGCAGATCACGATTCGCTTCGCCATCGCCATCCTTGCCGAAGCCGCCCTTTCCTACCTGGGCCTGGGCACGCAGCCGCCGCAACCTTCGTGGGGCCGCATGCTCAGTGAAGCGCAGACCCTCATGTTCCAGCAGCCGCTGCTGGCCGTCTTCCCCGGCATGGCCATCGCGCTCGCGGTGCTCGGCCTGAACATGCTCGGCGACGGCCTGCGCGACCTGCTCGATCCGCGCCTCGCACGCGCCCGCTAAGCGATATGCCACTCCTCGAAGTCAACAACCTCCAGATCGGCCTGCAGACCCAGCGCGGGCCGGCGCAGGCCGTGCGCGGCATCTCGTTCTCGCTCGAACGCGGCGAGACGCTGGGCATCGTCGGCGAGTCGGGCTGCGGCAAGTCGATCACCGTGATGTCGCTCATGGGCCTGCTGCCCTCCAGCGCCAAAGTCGCGGGCAGCATCAAGCTCGACGGGCAGGAGCTCGTCGGCCTTCCCGAAAAGAAGATGTGCGAGATCCGCGGCAACCGCATCGGCATGATCTTCCAGGAGCCGATGACGGCGCTGAACCCGGTGCACACCATCGCGCGCCAGGTGGGCGAGCCGCTGCGGCTGCATCGCGGCCTGACCAAGGAACAGGCCCGCAAGGAGGCGCTGAACCTGCTCGAGCGGGTGGGCATTCCCGACGCGGCCTCGCGCCTCGATGCGTACCCGCACCAGTTCTCCGGCGGCCAGCGCCAGCGCATCGGCATCGCGATGGCGCTCGCTTGCGGTCCCGACCTGCTGATCGCCGACGAGCCGACCACCGCGCTCGACGTGACCATCCAGAAGCAGGTGCTCGACCTGATCCAGGGCCTGGTCAAGGAAATGGGCATGGCGCTGATCCTGATCTCGCACGATCTCGGCGTGATCGCCAGCAGCGTGAAGCGCATGCTCGTGATGTACGGCGGCAGCGCAGTGGAAAGCGGACCGACCGACGCCGTCTTCGCCAGCCGCGCCCATCCCTACACCCGTGGCCTGTTCGCGGCACGCCCCGCCCTCGGCGCAGTGCGCGCCGGCCGGCTACCCACCATCAGGGGCAGCGTGCCGGAGCTGGTCGACATGCCCCGCGGCTGTGCATTCGCCGGCCGCTGCGCTCACACCATCGACCTGTGCCAGAGCACGAAGCCGCGCGAGACGCTGCTGCCGAACAACCACACGGTGCGCTGCCTGCGGCTGGGCGAGATCGCCGCATCGAACGCCAGGGCCGCCGCCGCATGAGCCAGTCAGCCACCGCCCGCCAGCCCCTGCTGGCCGTGAACAACCTCTATCGCCACTACGCGCTGCCGCGCGAGAAGCTGTTCGGCCCGCCGCCCACCGTGAAGGCACTCAATGGCGTCAGCTTCGAAGTGCAGGCCGGCCAGAGCATGGGTATCGTCGGCGAATCGGGCTCGGGCAAGTCGACCATCGCTCGCCTCGTGATGGCGCTCGACACGCCCACCTCGGGCACTGTCTCGCTCGAAGGCCGCGACCTGCACGCGCTCTCGAAGGAAGAGCTGCGCGTGGCGCGGCGCGACTTCCAGATGGTGTTCCAGGACCCTTACGGCTCGCTCGACCCACGCCAGACCGTCGCGCGCATCGTCGCCGAGCCCTTGGAAGCACTGGCCGCAACGAGCCGTGCTGAGCAGCGCGAGCGCGCCAGCGAAACGCTGGCCGCAGTGGGCCTGCGCACCACCGACCTCGACAAGTACCCGCACGAGTTCTCCGGCGGCCAGCGCCAGCGCATCGCCATCGCGCGCGCGCTCATCACGCGCCCCAAGCTCATCGTGGCCGACGAGCCCGTGAGCGCGCTCGACGTGTCGGTGCAGGCCCAGGTGCTCAACCTCATGCAGGACCTGCAGCAGCAGTTCGGCATCAGCTACCTGCTCATCAGCCACGACCTCGCGGTGGTCAACCACCTGTGCGACGAAGTCTGCGTGGTCTTCAAGGGCCGCATCGTGGAGCGCGGCCGTCCAGCCGACCTGTTCGAGCACGCGCAGCACGAGTACACGCGCACCCTGCTTTCCGCCGTCCTGCATACGCCCTCCCGCTAGCCGGGGCGGCTTTCCTTCCTTTTCCACACTCACCTCCAGGAACTATCGAATGTTGAAGCGACGCACACTCATGACTTCCGCCATGGCCGCGGCAATCCCGGGTGTCTTCCTGCCCCAGGCCCGTGCGCAGGCCGGCAAGAACACGCTGACGATCGGCATGCCGCTCGAACCGCCGGGCCTGGACCCGACGAGCGGCGCCGCTTCGGCCATCGCGGAAATCACGCAATACAACATCTTCGAGACGCTCACCAAGGTGAACGCCGACGGCTCGGTCACGCCGATGTTGGCGGAGAGTTGGTCGTCCTCGCCCGACATGAAGACCTTCGTCTTCAAGCTGCGCAAGGGCGTGCGCTTCGAGAACGGGCAGCCCTTCAACGCGAACACGGTGAAGTTCTCCTTCGACCGCGCGGGCGGCGCCAAGAGCACGAACAAGGACAAGCGCTTCTTCAGCGAGATCGGCACCGTCGTGCTCGACGAGCACACAGTGGGCGTCAACAGCACGCTGTCGAACCCCGACCTGCCCTTCATGCTCGGCCAGTCGACCGCCTGCATCGTGGAGCCCAAGAGCGCCGAGACCAACGCCACTGCACCCGTGGGCACCGGCCCCTACAAGCTGAGCGCCTGGCAGCGCGGCGCCTCGTGCACGCTGGTGAAGTCGCCGACCTACCGCGACCCCAACCTCGCGAAGACCGAGAAGTTCGTCTTCCGCTTCATGTCGGACACGGCCGCGCAGACCGCCGCGCTGCTGTCGAACGACATCGACATCTTCCCGCGCGCGGGTACGCGCTCGGTGAGCCAGTTCAAGGGCAACGCGCGCTTCCAGGTGATCGAGGTGGGCACGCGCGGCAAGGTGATCCTGACCATCAACAACCGCAAGAAGCCGCTCGACGACGTGCGCGTGCGCCGCGCGATCCTGGCGGCCATCGACCGCAACGCGATCATCCAGGGCGCGGCCGACGGCTTCGGCAGGCCCATCGGCAGCCACTACGCGCTGGGCGCGCCGGGCTTCATCGACACCACCGCGATGAACCCCTTCGACGTGGAGAAGGCGAAGAAGCTGCTGGCCGAAGCCGGCGTGAAGACGCCGCTCGAGCTGCGCCTGCAACTGCCCCCGCCCTCCTACGCCCGCCAGGGCGGCGAGGTGATCGCCGCGCAGCTCGCGCAGATCGGCATCAACGTGAAGATCCAGAACGTGGAATGGGCCCAGTGGCTCAGCGGCACCTTCGGCGGTGCGCACGACTTCGACCTGACCATGGTCGCGCACGTGGAGCCCTTCGACCTGGTGAAGTACACCGAGCCCGACTACTA
Source organism: Variovorax gossypii (assembly GCF_003965815.1). Taxonomy (GTDB): domain Bacteria; phylum Pseudomonadota; class Gammaproteobacteria; order Burkholderiales; family Burkholderiaceae_C; genus Variovorax; species Variovorax gossypii. The sequence continues at coordinate 4,013 of NZ_RXOE01000004.1, forward strand.
CTGGGGCTACGACTCGAAGAAGTTCCGCGACTTGTTCGTCACCATCCAGAACGAAGAGAACAAGAAGCGCCGCGCCGACCTGCTGGCCGATGCACAGCGCATGCTTGCGACCGACGCGGTCAACGGCTTCCTCTACCAGGCGGTGTTCCCGACCATCGCGCGCAAGGAAGTGAAGGGCCTGTGGCCGAGCATGCCGATCGTGGTGAACGACCTGGCCGCGATCTCGTGGGGTTGATGCGATGAGCACGTCGACATCGAAGCCCCTGTATTCCCTGGGCGTGCAGGAGCTGCACGCGGCCTATGCCTCCAAGGAACTCTCGCCGGTGGAAGTGGCGCGCTCGGTGAACGAGCGCATCGCGGCCTACGAGCCCGAGCTGCATGCCACCTGGCTCTTCCGCCCCGAACTGGCGCTGGAACAAGCCCGCGCCTCCGAGGCACGCTGGCTGGCCGGCAAGCCGCTCGGCACGCTCGACGGCGTGCCCGTGACCATCAAGGACAACCTCGCGACCAAGGGCGATGCGATGCCGCTGGGCACCGCCGCCTACGACCTCGTGCCGATGAGCTACGACTCGCCGCCCGCCGCGCGCCTGAAGGAAGACGGCACCGTGCTGGTCGCCAAGACCACCATGCCCGACCTGGGCATGCTGTCGTCGGGGCTGTCGAGCTTTCATGAGCTCTCGCGCAATCCGTGGGACCTGTCGCGCACGCCCGGCGGTTCCAGCGCTGGCGCCGGTGCTGCTGCCGCCGCCGGCTACGGCCCGCTGCACGTGGGCACCGACATCGGCGGCTCGCTGCGCCTGCCGGCGAGCTGGTGCGGCATCTACACGCTCAAGCCCAGCTTCGGCCGCATTCCGCTGAGCTCTCCCTACATGGGCCGCTGTGCCGGCCCGATGACCCGCACCGTGGCCGATTCGGCGCTGATGATGGCTTCGGTCGCGCAGCCCGACGACCGCGACTATTCCGAACTGCCGCCGCCAGTCATCGACTGGAATGCCTTCGAGGTCGATCCGTCGTTCATCAAGGGCAAGCGCGTGGCGCTGCACATGGACGCGGGCTGCGGCCTGCCGCTGGACCCGCAGATCGCCGAAGCCGTGCGCCGCGCGGCGAAGCACATCGAGGCCGCTGGTGCGCACGTCGAGGAAATCCCGGCCTTCATGACGCCGAAGATGCTCAAGGGCATGGACCACTTCTGGCGCATGCGCTCGTGCATCGACATCCAGGCTATGGCGCCGGAGAAGCGCGCGAAGATCCTGCCGTACATCCGCGAATGGGCCGAGAGCGCGGCCGGCTTTTCGGGCGCGCACATCTTCGAGGCCTACAGCGAGTTCATCGCCACGCGCGCGGCGGCCATCGCCGCGACCAAGGCCTACGACTTCGTGATCTCGCCGGTGTCGCCCAACATGCCCGCGCCGGCCGACCACGCCTCGCCGACCAACGACCCGATGCTGCCGCTGGAGCACATCGGCTTCACCGTGCCCTACAACATGTCGGAGCAGCCCGCTGCCTCGATCAACTGCGGCTACTCGGCCGAAGGCTTGCCCATCGGCCTGCAGATTGCCGGTCGTCGCTTCGACGACCTGGGCGTGCTGCAGTTCAGCCGCGCCTTCGAGCAGATCCGCGAAACGCAGAAACCCTGGCCGGAACCCAACGCGACCCGTTGACCCGGCCCCCAGGAGACAAGACACCATGAACGCAACAGCAGCCCACTACATCGACGGACGCCGCGTGCAGTCCGAAGGCAACGCCACCATCGACGTGATCGACCCGAGCGATGGCAGCAAGTTCGGCGAGATCGCGCGCGGCACCGCCGCAGACGTGGACACCGCCGTGCGCGCCGCGCGCCAGGCCATGGGCGAGAACTTCGACGGCCCCTGGGGCGGCATGACCGCGCTGCAGCGCGGCCGCCTGCTCGCCAAGCTCGGGGCAGCCGTCATGGAGCACCACGAGGAGCTGGCCCAGCTCGAGGCGCGCGACACCGGCAAGGCGCTGCGCGTGGCGCGCAACGACGCCACCGCGCTGGCCCGCTACATGGAGTACTACGCCGGCGCCTGCGACAAGCTGCACGGCGACACCCTGCCCTACGAGCGCGGCTACACCGTGCTGACGGTGCGCGTGCCGCACGGCGTGACGGGCCACATCATTCCCTGGAACTACCCGATGCAGATCGCGGGCCGCAGCGTGGGCGCCTCGCTCGCCGCGGGCAACGCCTGCGTGGTGAAGCCGGCGGAAGATGCGAGCCTGTCGCTGCTGCGCCTGGCGGAGATCGCGACCGAAGTGGGCTTTCCGGCTGGCGCGCTCAACGTGGTGACGGGCTACGGCAAGGAAGCCGGCGCCGCGCTGTGCGCGCACCCGGGCATCGACCATATCTCGTTCACCGGCTCGACCATGACCGGCCGCAGCGTGGGCCTGGCCGCGGCCGAACGCCACTGCCCGGTGACGCTCGAACTCGGCGGCAAGTCGCCGCAGATCGTGTTCGCGGATGCCGACCTCGACGCGGCCGAGCCGGTGCTGCTCAATGCCATCATCCAGAACGCCGGCCAGACCTGCTCCGCGGGCAGCCGCGTGCTGGTGGAACAGTCGGTCTATGAAGAAGTGGTGCAGCGGCTTGCCAAACGCTTCACCGCCGTGCGCGCGGGCACGCCCGCCGAAGACCTGGACATGGGCCCGCTCATCAACGAAAAGCAGTTCCGCCAGGTGCGCGACATGGTCGCGACCGCCGAGGCCGCCGGCCTGAAGGTGGCGGCGCGCGGCACGGTGTCGCCCAACGCGTCTTCCACCGGCTACTACCAGGAGGCCGTGCTGTTCCGCGACGTGCCGCACGAGAGCGACATCGCGCAGCGCGAGGTCTTCGGCCCGGTGCTGGCCCTGACGCCCTTCGCCGACGAGGCCGAAGCGGTGCGCCTGGCCAACGGCACGGATTTCGGCCTGGTGGCCGGCGTATGGACCCGCGACGGCGCGCGCCAGTTGCGCATGGCGCACAAGCTGCATTGCGGCCAGGTCTTCGTCAACAATTACGGTGCGGCGGGTGGTGTAGAACTGCCTTTCGGCGGCGTGAAATCCAGCGGCTTCGGCCGCGAGAAGGGCTTCGAGGCCCTGCTCGGATTCACGACCCTCAAGACCATCGCCATCAAGCACGGATGAAGACAACACATGACTACCACTGAACAGCAGCAAGCGCCGCGCAAGGTCGGCCTCGTCGGCGTCGGCCTCATGGGCCACGGCATCGCCAGCAACATCGTCAAGCACGGCCACCAGCTCACCGTGCTGGAGCACGCGGGCAACCAGCCCATCGACGGCCTGCTGAAGGCCGGCGCCACCTCGGTGAAGGACGTGGCCACGCTGGCCGCGCAGGTCGACGTGCTGATCCTGTGCGTCACCGGCACCCCGCAGGTCGAGGCCGTGATGCTCGGCGACAGCGGCGCACTGACCACGCTGCGCCCCGGCACCGTGGTCATCGACTGCTCGACGGCAGTGCCCGCCTCCACCGCCAAGGTCGCGGAAGCAGTGAGCGCCAAGGGCGGCAAGTTCATCGACGCGCCCATGACCCGCACCGCGAAGGAAGCCGCCGAAGGCCGGCTGAACCTGCTGGTGGGCGGCGACGAGCAAGTGCTGGCCTCGTGCCTGCCGCTGCTGCGCTGCTTCGCCGAGAACATCACGCACGTGGGCGGCATCGGCGCTGGCCATGCGATGAAGCTGCTGCACAACTTCGTCTCGCTGGGCACCGTGGCGCTGCTGTGCGAGGCGGCCGCCTGCGCGGAGCGTGCCGGTGTGAAGCCCGACGTGTTCGTCGACGTACTCGCCAAGGGCGGCGGCAACGGCGTAGCGCTGGAACGCGTCAAGCCCAAGCTGCTGACGGGCAGCACCGATTCGCTGAAGTTCTCGATGGCGAATGCGAAGAAGGACCTCGGGTACTACAACGACATGGCGGAGCAGTCTTCTTCGAGCCATGGCATTGCGCAGGCTGTGGATGCGCTGCTGACTCACGGGGTCGAGAAGTTCGGTGGTGACCGGATGGTGCTCGATCTGGTTGAAGCGTTGCGCTGATCTCTTGCCCGCACTTGCTCTGTGCGGGCCGCTCGCTGTTCGGGGCGCGTGCGGCTATGAAGTTCGTGGTTCGACCGCTGCGGCGGAATGCGGATGGATATGCGCGGGCGCAACACTGAACATTTGCCGGACCTCGTCCATCCCAGCTCGAACCACCCAATCTCGCACCATCACTCAAACCGTATCTCAGCCACGGTAGGCGCATTCGGCTCCCTGGTTTGAGCATTCGCAATGCCACCGTCCTTTTCGTTCCTGAACCAGTAGCGGCAGCCGGTTCGAGAAATCATCGTCACGCACATCGAGCCGTCGGAGTTGAGAACCCACTTGCCCGACGCCTTGCCGGGCCCGCTTTGATTGACAAAGTCGACGCGGCCATCCGAATAGAACTGCCAGCGCGACACCATGCCGGTCGAAAGATTGCTTGAAACGATGGGCTTGCCGATCAAGGTGGTCTCTACCTCGGCTTTGGTCAGAAACACCCGGCCATGGATGGGTGCGGACTCCTCGGAGATGGCCGGCACGGCGGCAATGCAAAGCAGCGTGCGGACGACGTATCGTGTGAACATGACATGCCCCTCTGACGTCGCGCAGTCGGCGTGCGTTCAGCCCTGCGCGTGCGTCCAAGCGCCTGGTTGGCCTGTCGGTAACGCCCGATGGCGTTACATGGCATTAACTAAAAAGCGCTACTTCTTTGAGCGCTGGATCCGGCCGGTGCACGCGAACGAGGCCTGCTTCTTCCTGCGCTCCACAGCCATGCCGGGAGGTGGTGGCCCGAGATCGAGACGAGGAAGGCGGCGTTCTTTTTCGGCGACGACACGACTTGTGCTCCGATGGCCCTCCGGCAAGGTGGCCGAAGGGCGTTGTGGGGTGGCTTGGGCAAACTCCGTAGCAACGCGCCAGCGACGGCGGAAGAGCACTATGAAGGCCACGGTGCAGTTGCTTGTATTGCGCTGTGTCGTGCGTACGGCGCTTGTAAACGGCCCATTGATTTCCGCGCAGACGTAACCCACGTTTCCGCTGAATCTCGGCCCTTCCCACACCTCGGATCGCAGGCCTGTGGTCCAGAGCATCGGCACGCGGATATCCGATTTCTGCCGGCGAGGTCGTGGCGTCGAACTGCACGGGCACGAACGCCGCTTTGGCTTGATCCCGCAGCATGTCGACGGTCGCATTGACAGGACTGGCGCTGGGCAACCGTTGATCGCTTTGCTTGATCGGTGGTCCAAATCAGCCTGGCCGCTTCAGCGTCACTGGATGGCGGTAGCCAGTTCAGCGCGCACTGCCGCGAACACGGCAGCGGGATTCAAGGCACGCGATATGGGTCGGCCGATGACCACGTGCGTCGCGCCAGCCCCGATTGCCTGCGTGGGAGTCGCAGCCCGCACGTGGTCATTTTGTTCATCGCCTGAGAGCTGCGTACCTGGCGTCACGATAAGGGCACCGAGCGGCAAGACCTCACGAAGCAGCCTCACCTCCAATGGGGACGCTACAACGCCATGGCAACCGGCTACGGCTGCAAGACGACCCAGTCGTGCGACCTGCTCTGGAACCGTCGAGGCGACACCTACCTCTTTCAAATCCTGGTCACTCATGCTGGTGATGACGGTGACCGCAAGAATCTTTAGTTGAGGGAACTGGCTCGCGGCTTGAACTGCCGAGCGAAGCACAGCGGAACCGCCTGAGGCGTGCACAGTCACCATCGAAGCACCCAGATGTCCGGCTGCCGTCACCGCGCCAGCCACCGAGTTTGGAATTTCCAGCAGCTTGAGGTCCAGGAAAACACTTTTCCCTGCATCTACAAGCTCGCGGACGACCGAAGGTCCTGCTGCCGTCAGCAGCTGCAGGCCTACCTTGTAGAACGTAGTGGCTGCGCCCAACTGCTTCACGAGGTCCGCCGCCAATGCGGCGGTAGGGAAGTCGAGCGAAACGATGATGCGGCTGTCCGTGCTCATTGACTTGTCCTCAATGTCGATGCCCTGCGCTCCCAGAGAGACCGTGAACTGGGCAAACGTGCGCAGCCTATCAGCTGACAGGCAGAATGCGGCCAACAGCGGTCGTCCAAGACAAGCCGTCAATTAAGCCAAGAATCGCAACTTCGATGAGTCACCTCACCATTTCGAGCATCAACTGGCTTTCAGATAGCGGGGACGCCAACGTTACGCTTTCCAGCGATGTGGCCACGGTGGTGGCCTTTTGCTTTCAGTGCTCTTACAAGGTTGGCCAAACAGTTCCCAACCTGCTGCATCCGGTCATGGTTGACGAGCTGGAGTCTCCGTACCTGCAAGACTGGCCGGCAGATAAGAAAGCACTTGCTGGTGCAGAGCGGCTGGAGTGTCACGGGAGCTACGGGTATCGCGGTTGCGGCGAAGTAGTCGATCAGGCTGAGGGACTGGTCCAGGCGCGTGGCTTCGTCTTCAACTTCGGGGATGTCCCGGCTGGTGCAGAAACTGTTCGATTTCAGTTTGACCGACTGGACCTTTGGTGAGCACAAGTGTGAGCAGATAAACGACTGCTTTCGAGAACAGCGAACTTCGGCTCAAGGCCCGGTGGCGTCGACCTCACTTCGACTACAGTCGGCCACAAGCCGTCATCCGGCGTTCGGGGCCAAATCGCGACGTAGCGACGTAGCGACGTTGGGCCGACCACGCAGAATTCGACCACCTTCGCACTCTAAGCAATAAAACCGCATGACATTGACTAGTTTGCTCGGCAAGAAGCTGAAAGACGAAGAGATTCTTCAACTCATAGAGGACTATCAGGTCGGCGATGTCGTCTATAGCTTCGATCGCCTACGCGAGGGCACAGAGGACGAGTACTGGGCCGAAGCGAAGGCGGCTGGATTTGCGGTCCGGTTTGACCAGAACCAAGTGCTCAAGACGGTCTTCTGCTATGCGTCCTCAATTGAGGGGTTCACACCCATCTCAGCGAGCGACGTTGGGGTGCCCTTTTTTAGTTCTTTTGAGGATGCAGAGGTTGCAGCCAAGGCCGCAGGAGTTCGTCATTCCACCGGGCATGTTGACGATGCTCTACTGGGCTTGAAGTCATCTTGGGTCCGACATGAGCGCCCTGAAGCCTGGGTGCACTACGAGTTCCGTGATGGTGAACTTGCTCTGGTCACGCTTTCGCGCTCAAGGCCGTAGTCCGGCCATCATCGGTCGTTCATTCAAGATACTCGAACTGATGCAGTCGATCCGAAAGTACTATCGAACGTACAACGAGAGTCATGAAGGGATTCCTGGACTCTTCTATTGCGAAGTCCATGACGGCATGATCACTCGGATGATTAACAGCTTTGAGCATGAGCTGTGGTGGGCAACCCCTAGCGCTCATAACAACGAGCAGTATGACTTCACGACCCGTCCCGAATTTCCAGAGGCCGATACAGAAAATCTGAAAAGGGATGCGGCCCTCACCGAACTGTCCCTCGCAGAGTTCGAGGAATTATGGCGCCGTGCGACGCGGCAGCCTTAAGGCTCTTTAGAGCCAGCAATCTGCCTCGCACCGCCACTCGATCGACCAGGCGAGAGACCGCTTTGGATTGAATCGAACTTCGGCTTCGGGCCCTTTCCGGTCACTCGTCCCGGCAGAAAGCGGCCACTCGAATCGCACGAGCCCGCACCGTTGAGGTCAGGACAAAAATTTTATTGAAGCAACGAACTCTTCAAATGGCTTCTCCATCTCTTTGAAAAAAACCATGGGGTCCTTTGCCTTGTCCACAGACCCCGCTCCGCATTGAATCATCCACGCGAATCCTGGCGTCTGAGTGACGAAGTGCTTGGTAACGACTCTGAACTGATCAGCACCTTGGCCCTCAGTGACCGTCGCAACGGCCCAGTAGGCCAGCGCACCCCCTATCGTGCTCTGTCCCACCTTTTCGATAGAAAGCGGGCCGCGCACCTGGGTAGCGAGTCTTGCTCGGAATCCTTGCGCATCGAGCGGCTTACTGGCATATGCCTCATTAAGTTGCTTCTGGGAATATGACCGAAAGTTTGGCGGCAAATCGTGCCTGTCGATCTGGCAAGTAAAAGCGATGTTGCCTCTCTCCCTGAGCCCCGCTCGAATCGCAACTATCTTTCGCGTAGGTTCACTTGCCAGCCGGTACTCCCACCGATCAGGCAGGTCAAAGGAGACGGTGGCCTCCGGAACGGCCACTTGCCTAGAAAAGGCGCTCATCGGCAAGACCGACAGACAGGCAATTCCGAAAAGGAGTGCCGACTGCGGGATGAAACGAATCTTCGAAGTTGTGCGCATTTCTCGTCCAGTTTTTGATGAAAGTTTAGGCTCATCCATGCGCCAGTCTGCTCGAGGAAGAGGCAGGCGGTAAAGGTCGGCTTCTGGCCGCCATCGGCCTATTTGCTGGACTCCAGCAGCTTCAATGTCTCAGCGGGAAGTACGCCATCGGGAAGAAGCTTGCTCTTAAGCGCTGACGGCCTAAAACCGGTGTTGTCGTAGCCTCCCACCAAGAGCCATGTTTGCCTCAGCTTCACGTGGAAGTTGCCAATGCCGCTACAACTGATACCACTTGGTTCGCCGACGCCAATAGTCGTGACAATTGTCGATTGATTCCCTCCGCGCCATGAACGTAGTACCTCAAACTCGACTTTCTGCTCAGAGAGCATCTGCGGGCGAGGCGGTAGATTCTCGACCACAACAACTCTGGCAAGGATGACCACTTGCAATGAGTCTCGTTGCTTCAAGAAGGCTTCTAGGTCGTACGCGGACGGCGCAAGGCTGCATGCCGCTGCACAAACAGGTAGCGCGCCGAACAACGCTCCGCCAGCGGAACTGAGCCAGTTTCTAAATCCCATAATTCCTCCCGTCGACTGTCGACCTCACCTCGCCCCACCCTGGGCCATTGACTGCGGTTTATCGAATTCTGGTTCAGGGCCGATCGTCTGCTATTGGCCGACTGTCGCCGGTCGCGACAGCATCGCGAACGGGCCCAGAGCGGCCCTTGATCAACGTTAGTCATCAACGTCTGTAGTCCATCCTTGCGCTCCACAGAACTCCTTGACGTGGTGGAATTCGGCGTCGGTGACGTGATACAGATAGGCAAATGCGTGTAGAGCCCCGCATCGCTCGTAGACCAACACCGCGTCATTTATTATTTGCGCCGGGAGAACGGTCAAACCGTGCACGGAGTGCTCCGCCGGCATCGGGTGTCCAAGGGCAGACTCAATGCGTGGGTGCAGATCTGGAAATGCCATATTCATCAAAGTCCGCTTCCTACCGACTGTTATGAGATCTGATGCAAGTCAGAACGCGCTCGCCAAGCACTCTCAGACTGGAAGAGCAAAGCTTGAGAGCGCTAGGCACGTCGGGTTGTGGCCGCATGAGGAACTACCCAGCGACGTACATCGTGGTTTCTGGCAGCTCGCCGGCCTTCCAATGCGCGAAGACCTTCTGAGCCGCACGGTCGGCGACCCGACGCTGGCTATCACCGGGCATCGGCTCAAGTAACTCGAACTTTCCAGTTTTCTTGACGAGCTTCAGCCGCCCGGAGACGGCTCTGGCCTGTTCGTTGCGGTTCGGGCCAACCGCACCGTAGAGATTGCTACTGAACTGGTAGACACACTCGCGGTCGTCGTCGGAGAGGCGACGCAGACTTATGCACATCCAGTCGAGGTACTCACCGGAATCAGACGTCGATGGCGATGGCTCTACGGACATGATTTCTGACGACCACAGGGGGTGCATGGGTTGCTAAAGGTGACTGCTCGGGCTGAATCGAGCCACAGCGACGAACGTCCTGTCCTGGCCGATTGCTGCGTTTTCTATGCGAAGACTGTTGTTGGTGGCTTTGCCACAAACCCTCGTTCGACATCCCCTTTGAACCCAACAGCCTCGTACAAGCCGTGAGCCTCTGAACGCTGCATGCCGGAAAGGAGCATCACCTTACAGCAGCCAGCTTGCCAAGCCTCCATCAACGCGAACTCCAGCAATCTGCGGCTGAGCCCACGGCGCCGGAATCTCGCCGCCGTCACAACGTGTTCGATAACACCGATGGGCCTTCCGCCACTCGCAAGGTTGGCCAACGTGGCCAGCATGCAGGTGGAGGCGACCTCCTCGTCGCATTCGGCCACCAGCACCATGGATTGCGGGCCTTCCGCGACCTCCCTCCAAAGTAAATCGAGGCGATCATTCGCAATCGGAGGGTCATGGGGTCTCAACTCGCGATAGAGCGCGAGAATGGCGGGTGCGTCTGCGGCGGCAGCTTTCCTGACTGTGATGCACGTCATATGCGGTTGTTAGTGCGCCTTCGTCGAAGGTCTGGTTCTGGCCGACTGCGAAGGACGTTAGACACTTCCCGATTCATCCTCGCCAGCAGCAACATCACTTTGTACCTGCGTAGATCATGGCAAGGCCCTTGAGGAATTCGTCGAGCAAAATCTCCGTGTTGCCTGTGCAAGTTTCACCGATCATTTTCGAGTCGCAGTGGCTCGGGAAGTGCGTGGAAGATACATAGTTCAAGGTTCTTATGCTCACTGCTGGCCTGTAGTCGAAGTGCGGGCTCGGTTTGACTTCGATTGTTCCAAGCCCCCATCCTGTCTCGCGCAGTGGGGCGTAGCCCGATTCGCATTGGGCACGTGCCGCCTCCTCTTTCCCGGCAGGAGTCCAGCTGGCGATCAAGGGATCCTTGAAGTACGAATACGTTGAGTCGCCGGGCGCCCCGGCCTTGACCAGTAGCACCACGTATCGATTGCCGATTCCACGTCCACTGAAAGGACTGAACGAGATCATGCTGCCCACCGAAGGGCCCTTCACCGTCGACCGCACTACAGCCTCGTAAATGGCGCCGCAGCGCTGCCCAATGCTGGCCATTGCAAGTCGCCCCTCAACGATTTCCACCTCAGCAACAACGTCTGCTTGCGCCACCGCTTGGTCCAAGTCGATATATATGGACGTGGCTAAGCAAGCTTGTTGTGCAAAGGCAAGGATTGCCGTGAGTACAAGACTTCGGATCATGCAAAGCACCTTGTTCGTGACTAGGTTCACAAAAGACCTTCGACGCGGCAACCGCTGCGGCTTGGCATCGCAGCCGAAGAAGAAAACACTTGCATCTCGCAGTCCACTCCTTAAGGGGGCAATGAAGGCTTGATTTGGTTGCAATGTACCTAGCAAAGTAGCAGTTGCGCGCCACAATGATGGAATATTGAGCTGCCGTGACGAACGACCGCTTCTAGCCGATTCACGCCGCTGAATGCACCAGCGTTCATCGAGCAATACGCGCGGCCAATGCGTCGAACACCTCGGCAAGACCACGATCCTCTGAGCTGTAGGGGTAGTCGAAGTGTTCAACTTGCAGCCACTGCGCTTCCTGGCCGGGATGAACGTACTTCTCGAAGTCGTCGACCAGCAATACTTGGTGGGGATCTACGCCCGGGACAAATTGAAGGTCTTTGGTCTCGCCCCGCCAGACGATGTACTCCATATCCGCAAACCAGGTGGGCGCGACCTTCTCATCCACCAATAGGCGCGCGATCTTTCGGAATCGTTCTTCCTTGACTGTGGTGAACATGACGATGCGGGGGAACAACTCAGCGCAACGAGTCAGGAACTCAGCCAGGCCTGGCCGCGGTATCTGGCTCATCGCGTTTGAGATCAAGGTGCCTTCGAGATCGAGGGCAAGGACATATTCGTTCATGGACGGACTTGGATCGACTGTAGGAACGTCTGGTCTTGGCGAAAGCGCTAGACATCAAGCGCTCGCTGCCTGCGGATCTGGCGCTTCTGCTCTGCACTGGGCGGCTTGAACGAGCCGGAAAGACGGCGCTGGAGAGACTTTATCGCGGCGGTTTTTGCACGCATAGCACCCGCGTCGACCACCGTCTGAGCCTGCGCCCATTCCAGTGCCCCTTCGATAGGTGCCCCTCTTAACGCACACAGGCAAAGTGTCTGTTGAAATGGGGTGTTGGCGCCCGCGAACGTCTCGATAACCAAGTCCCTCAACTTCTCCCGCTGTTCATGTGTGATGACCAGCCCGTCGTCGAAGCTGGTCAAAGAGTTCAACGCGCTGAGCGCTTGCCAAAACGGATCGCCTGGCTCGTCCGAAAGGGGAGTGGTCGACAGGCAGTAGTCCAGCAGCACCGCAACACAAGGCTCGGTGCGGACTTCCGTAAGAACCGCGATGGCAAAGGTCGCGAGTGTCCGATTGGTCAGCAAACGCTGCAGCGAAGCAATGCCACCCCGCCCGTAGGCAATGCAGGCCGCAGCCCAGCGCGCGAGCGGCGCTACTCTTTTGCCGTTTTCCAGCAAGCCGTCCTCATGCCAGCCGTGTTGCTTGCAGAGTCGTTCAATTTCGTCAGCACCCTCAGCACCATATGCCAGCGAAAACCGAATCATGTCTTCTGGATTAACTGATCCACCGTAGGACAGTGGTGCGGAGCCTTTCGCGGCTTTGCGGGCAAGATCGTTGAACTTCATCTGATGTGCGTTTGATCGAGGCTAGCCACTTCCAGTGGCCTCTTAGCTTGCAGCACGGGCCATGGACTTGCGGATCGATTCCAAGAGTTCTTCCGTAGGCAACTCGACAGACGATCCGTCGGCACGAAATTCATCAAGACTGCGCAGCAGGCTACCGATTCTTGATGGTGCGAAAGACCACCCTTCAACATTCGACCACCCTCTTTCAACCAGGAATCCCTCTTGGCGACGGGTGCAGCGCAGCCAACCGGTGTATTGGTCCGAGAAGTCATATGGCAGGAAGGCGATCTCATCAACGTGCAACTCATTCAGAACTTCCAGCCATTGTTCCAACACTCGCAAGAGCACTGCTCGAACCTTCGCTACATCTTCGACTTTTGGCAGCAGGTAGTCGTCAAGCGCCAGGTAATAGGAATCGCAAACCCAAGTTTTCCCTTCCCACTCCAGCACGATGTCGTTGTGCTGGGTTCCGTTGTCGACGAAATTCAAGCTCAAACTCATCACGCCCTCCTTTCCCATTCGAATCACAAAGATCGAAAGATCTACTTCGTCGAATCTGCGTGCAGGTGCTGAGCGGCCGTTTCTGACCGCACGCTGCCGCGCCTCCGAACGACAGCTCTTGGTCGATAGTACCTATTCACTTCGCCAGAGCCAACGACAGCAACCATTGCAAAGCAGATGAGCGCGTTGCCTGTCGCCGCAGCGCACGGCCGACGCCGAGGCTGGCTCTCTCAACAGAATCGAACTACCGCCATCAGGGAGACCTGAGCCTCTTCGCACAAAAGGGCTTGTTCCCAGGCAGGCGGCGATCTCGCGGCCCGCAGACAAGCCCCTACCCGCCAGCCTCAGGCGCCTCACGCCGCGCCTTCTCACTCATCTGAAACAGCTCACCAGCCTTGCGAGCAAGCTCAGCCGCAAGCCAAAGCAGGTTGTCCAATCGTCGAGGCCCATCCCCGCTGCACCAGTCGACGTCTTGCCCGTGGCAGACCCACAGGAGAGCTTCGAGTTGAGACAGGGTGTTTTCAAGAAGATCCGCCGGGTCTTGGGCGTTGTCTTCGGAAGCTACCAGCGTAGTTGGCCGGGCTATAGTCTTGGTAGCCATTTTTGTGCTGTCCTTTAGAGGGTAGTGCACGAACTTGGTTAGACGGCTGGGGTGCTCGCTACATCCCGGCCGTCGCCTTTTGATACCTCGCATCTGCATCGCTGCTTTCGCACCGACGACCTGCCGCGAGGCAAGCAGCCTTCGAACATCGGGTTGAGTTGGGTGGGTGGCGCCTTTCTGCTCCCCTTGGTAGGGTATCGAGTGACAGGGGCATTCACTCTAGAGAAGAAGCCGGCGAAGCAACCGCTGCCACAGCACGAAGTCGCGAAGACCGCGAACTAATGCAGCTTCCGCAACACGCCGCGCGCAGACCTCGCGAGCCCCGAGCCATATCAGCCCACAGCGGCTCCAAAACGCTCACGCCGATGGGGTGCCTTGCGCAGCGAAATAAAGGGGGAGCCCGAAGGGCGGAGGACATTCGCGGAGCAAGGTACCCCGTCGGCCTGAGCGTCGCCCTGAATGACCCCGAACCCCACGCACCGACATGTGCCGAGCGCGCCGGCGTCAAGCCTTACGTGTTCGCAGAGGTGCTCGCCAAGGGCGGCGTCGAAGCGTTGCGCTGAGCAAGCGCACCACGCTAGAAGACTCTCAGGGCGCCCGCATTCGGGCGCCCACTGGCCGGGTTCAGTTAACCGTGTGCGAGCCCAGGCCCGCCGAGGTGTCGATGGAGAAGCTGTCCCATTGCGTCGCCGTATCGAAAGCGATGCCCGGGTTGGGATCACCCGATTTGATCGTGGGCTTGCGGCGCAGCGTCTGGTTCAGCGTGCTTGCGCCGTTGGCGCTCTTCCACTCGGTTCCGGGGTCGAACCCGACCTGGCCGATGCGGTCAATGACCGTGCCCGACTTCTCCAGCGTCAGGGCGTCGTCGCCGTTGAAGTTGGCGACGCCGCTGTCCTGAGTGCCGGCCGGTTTGAAGGCAGCCGTGGCGCTGGCGTGCGCCAACACGATCGTGCCGCCAGGCGGCAGGGAGCCGCTCAGCGCCTGCGTGCTCGTCGGCGCAGTCACTCCGTTCGAGTACAGCTTGACGGCATAGAGGCTCAGGTCGATCGCCGAGGCGGTCGGGTTGTAGAGCTCGATCGCCTTGTTGTTCGACGAGCCTTCCACATACTCGCTGAAGAAAAGGTCCGGCGGGCCGGGCGGCAGCACCACGACCGTGGTGGTGACATTCACATTGCCCGTCTTCGTCGCGGTCTGGCCGGCGGAGTTGGTCAGCGTGACCGTCACGCTGAAGGTGCCCGCTGCCGCGTAGGTGTGCGTCACCGCGCCAGTACCGGTTGCCGTGGTGGTAGGACTGCCGTCGCCCCAGTCGACCACGAGCGAGGTCATCGTGTTGGCCCCGCCAGGAATGGCTTCCGTGATGTCCACGCTGTAGGTCTCGCCGGTCTTCGCCGAGGCCGGAATCGAGGCGCTGACGATGGGCTCCACCACCACGGTGTCGGCCGCGAGGTTCAGCCCCACGAGCACCGGATCGTGGTCCGACGCGCGGAACGGCGTGGGCGCGTAGCGGTCATCAGTCGTGAAGTCGGTGTTGTAGTCCAGCGCGGTCGGCTCGTCGGAGTTGATGTGCCACACGCTCACGCCGTTGACCTGCGAAGCCAGGGAGGCCGAGGCATAGGCGTGATCGAGCGCGCCGGTTTCGCCGCCGAACACGTAGGTGTAGCGGTCGCCGGCGGGCATGCGCTTGAGCAGGCTCTCATTGGCCGCGCCTTCCAGCACCTTCGTCGGGTCTTCCAGCAGATAGCTGTTGAAGTCGCCCATCATCAGCACGTCGTTCTCGCCAGTCGTGCCCATCGCCTTGAGCTTGCTCACGAAGCTGTTGAGCGCAGTGGCTTGCTGGGTGCGCGCCAGGTTCCAGCAGCCCTGGCCCTGATCGGTGTCGCCCGTGGTGGGGCAGCTGCCCTTGCTCTTGAAGTGGTTGACCACGAACCAGAAGCCACCGTTGTTGCCCACCGCGCTGAAGCGCTGGGCCAGCGGCGGCCGGCCGCTTGCGGCGGTGTAGTCCGTCAGGTCGGTGCCGGTCGGCAGCACGACGTTGCCGACGCGCTGGACCTTCGCGGGCTTGTAGAGGATGTCGACCTTGATCGCATCCGTGCCGAACACGCCGCTGTTGACTGCCGCGTAAGTATTCGGCCCGAGCTTGGCGTTGAGGGCGGCCAGCAGGTCGTTCGTTGCCACGTCGGTGTTCTGGATCTCCATCAGGCCGATCACGTCGGCGTCGAGCCCAGCGATGGCGGCGACGATCTTGGCTTGCTGCCGCTTGAACTCGTTCAGGTTGTTGGCGCCGCGGCAGTCCGTTGCGACTCCTGTGCCGAGCAGGCAGACCTGGCCGGTCTGCCCTGCGGAGTTCGTGCCGTCCACGAAGGTGGTGAAGTAGTTGAGCACGTTGAGGCTGGCCACCTTGAGCGAGCCACCGACCACCGGTGCGGTGGGCTGGCGGGGATTGGCCTGCGCGAACACCGGTGCCACCGTCGGCTGGATGCGATAGGCGCCGAAGTTGTGGCTCAGGATGCCCGTGACCTTTTGCGTCGTGTCGCCCATGCGCCGAGTGCCGTCGGTGCCGGCTGCGCTCAGGTAGGGAATGGGGTTCGGGTTGGACACCGAAGCGCCGTCGTCCAGCACGATGCGCGAGAGCAGGTTCTGCGCATGCGTCGCCGTCGCGTTGCCGTTGGTGGGGTTGAACTGACGCCCGTTGAGCGACAGCACCATCTGGCCGTAGCGGCCCAGCTCGAAAAGTTCGGTCACGGCCAGGGGCTGTGCGATCTCGACGAGCATGCCTTCGTAGCGCTCCAGCGTGGACTCGTCGGCGACCGGCAGTGTGATCTGCGTGGGTTTGACGACCACGCCGCTGCCGCAGACGCTGATGGCGAGCGGGGTCGGGGTCGTGCCGGCAATCTGCGTGATGCTGTCAGGCTTGGCCCCCACACCGGCAGTCTGGCCGAACTCGGCCACCACGCCAGTGACCTGCACGTAATCGCCGACCGCCACGCGGGTGGCGTTGTTCGGCGCATAGACGAAGACACCTTCCGAGGTCAGCGGGTCGGCATCGGGCACGAGCTGCTGTACGAAGAACCCATTCAGCTTCACCGAGGTGGTGCCGGTGTTCTGGAAGTCGCCGACGACCACGCCGCGCACGGTCACGGCCTGCGAGGCCATGGGGCTGATGTTGCCCGTGCCCTGCACGGAAGAGATGGCCGCGAGCGGCGCGCCGGCCGGAATGGCCGCGGCGCATGTGGGCGGAGGCGTGACTGGCGCGGGGTCTTCAGGCTGCGCCGCTGGCGGCGTGCCGCCCGAGGACGGGGGAGTCAGTGGAAAGAAAGCGTTGCCGCCACCACCGCCGCCGCAAGCGGTCAGCAAGATGGCCAGTGTCAGCGCCAATGTCTTGAACGGCCACGCGGGCCTCGATCCTCGTCCTCGGTGTGTCATTTGGGGTCTCTCTTGTTGTGGGGGCCGGCAAGCGAACCGCGGCCGTTTTTATGGTTCTTGTGTGTAACCCCCGAGACACCCCAGGCACGCCTGGGTGATAGCGCAGCCGCTAGCTCATGCCGCGCGCCAGCAGATGGTCGACCAGCCGCCGCTGCGGAAAGCTCAACGCCTCCTGCCGCGTGCACAGGTACATGCGGCGCGAGGCCCACGCATCGGTGAGGTTGATGAAGCGCAGCTTCATCTCCTTGCGATAGGTCACCGCGGCGCCTTCGGGCAGGATGCCGACGCCCATGCCCGCTTCGATCATCCGGCACACGGCCTCGAAGCTCTTCACCCGCACGCGCAGGCGCAGCACCTTGCGCGCGCTCATCGCGGCGTCTTCCATGGTGCGGGAGATGGCGGAGTCGTCCTCCAGGCCGACGAAGTCGTAGTCGAGCAGTTCCTCGAACGACACCTCGCGGCCGCGCCACGGATGCTTCTGCCGCACGATGGCCACCAGCCTGTCGGTGCGGTACGGAATGAAGTGCAGCGCCGGGTCTGCCGCCTCGCTGGTGATGACGCCCACGTCGGCCTGCCGGTCGCGAATGGCCTGCACGATGTAGACGCTGCGGTGCTCCTCCACGCTCACGCGGATCTCGGGATAGCGCTGGCGGAAGCTCGCCACGTCGTCGGGCAGGAACTGGCCCATGGCCGACGCGTTGGCATGCAGCCGCACACGGCCTGTGGCGCCCTGCGCGTAGTCCGAGAGGTCGGCGCGCATGCGGTCGACGTCGCGCAGTATCTGCCGCGCATGCATGGCCAGCGATTCGCCCGCGCCGGTGGGCGTCACGCCCTTCGATGTGCGGTTGAGCAGCGCCACGCCCAGGTGCTCTTCGAGGATGGCCAGCCGGCGGCTGGCGGCCGACAGCACCATGTGGCTCTCGGCCGCGGCCTTCGACAGGCTGCCGTGCTCAATGGCGCGCAGGAAAAGCGCCAGCGAATCGAGGTCGGGTCTCATGGGGTTCGGGGTCGGTCTGCGAGGCCGACATTGTCGGGCCAGCAGGGGCCACGGCCTCCGCCGAAATACTTTCGGCAGATCGCGCCCGCAAGAGACAGATCTTCCGGAATGCGCTGCACTTTGCCCAAACGAAGAAGCACTTTCCGCGGGCGAAGCGGAAGAATCGTTGCTGTTCCGGCGTCTACCCCGCCGGGGCGTCCGGCGAGCCGGCCCTCTACCGGGGCCATGCCCGCATTCCAACGAGTCCTACCCGGAGTCTTTTCCTGTCATGGCATCCCACGAACTGGCCAGCGTTGCGCTGGACGACAAATACACGGCCACCGAAGGCCGGATCTACCTCAGCGGCATCCAGGCGCTGGTGCGCCTCATGCTCGTGCAGAAGTGGCGCGACCAGAAGGCCGGGCTGAACACCGCGGGCTTCGTCTCGGGCTACCGCGGCTCGCCGCTCGGCGGCCTCGACGAAGCGCTGTGGAAGGCGCAGCCGCAGCTCGAAGCCAACGCCGTGAAGTTCCTGCCCGGCGTGAACGAGGAACTGGCCGCCACCGCCGTCTGGGGCACGCAGCAGGTGCACCTGACGGGCGAGTCCGCCGTCGATGGCGTCTTCGCCATGTGGTACGGCAAGGCGCCGGGCGTGGACCGCTGCGGCGACGTGTTCAAGCACATGAGCCACGCGGGCACCTCGCCCAACGGCGGCGTTCTGCTGGTGGCGGGTGACGACCATGGCGCGTCTTCGTCGACGCTGCCCAACCAGAGCGATCACCTGTTCGCCGCGTCGATGATCCCGATGCTCTATCCGCAGAGCGTGGAGGAGTACATCGAGCTCGGCCTGCACGGCTTCGCGATGTCGCGCTTCGCGGGCCTGCCGGTGGGCTTCAAGGCGCTGGCGGACACGGTGGAGTCTTCGGGCTCCATCCCGGCCGACGCGCTCGACGTGCACACGCGGCTGCCCTCGGACTTCGTGTTCCCGCCCGGCGGCGTGCACGCGCGCCTGTCGACCGACACGCTCGGCGTGCAGGCGCGCAAGCAGGAAGCGCTGATGCAGGACTACAAGATCTACGCGGCCATTGCCTATGCGCGCGAGAACAAGCTGAACCGCGTGACCATCGATTCGCCAAAAGCGCGCCTTGGCATCGTGGCCTCGGGCAAGTCGTACCGCGACGTGCTGGAGGCGCTGGAAGAACTGGGCATCGACGCCGACGAGGCCGCCCGCATCGGCATCCGGCTCTTCAAGGTGTCGATGCCCTGGCCGCTGGAACCCGATTCGATCCGCGAGTTCGCCGACGGGCTCGAAGAGATCCTGGTCGTGGAAGAGAAGCGCCAGATCGTCGAGTACCAGCTCAAGGAGCATCTCTACAACTGGCGCGAGGACGTGCGCCCGCGCGTGATCGGCAAGTTCGACGAACAAGGTGAATGGGGCGCGCATCCGCGCGGAAAGTGGCTGCTGCCGGCCACGGCCGACTTCTCGGTGGCGCAGATCGCGCGCGTCATCGCGGGGCGCGTGGCGCGCTTTCACACCAGCGACCGCATCCGCATGCGGCTCGCCATCCTCGACGCGAAGGACGTGGTGCTCGGCAAGGCAGTCGCCACGCCCTCGCGCCCGGCCTGGTACTGCTCGGGCTGCCCGCACAACACATCGACCAAGGTGCCCGAAGGCAGCCTCGCGCTCGCGGGCATCGGCTGCCACGTGATGGCCACCGCCATCTACCCCGAGCACAACCGCACGACCACGCACATGGGCGGCGAAGGCGCGCCGTGGCTGGGGCAGGCCTGGTTCTCCAAGCGCAGGCACGTGTTCGCGAACCTGGGCGACGGCACCTACTACCACTCGGGCTCGCTCGCCATCCGCGCCGCAGTGGCGGCGGGCGTGAACATCACCTACAAGATCCTCTACAACGACGCGGTCGCCATGACCGGCGGGCAGCCGGTGGACGGCCCCATCACCGTGCCGCGCATCGCGCACCAGATGGCCGCCGAGGGTGTGAAGCGCCTCGCGCTGGTGGCCGAAGACCCGACGCGCTGGGCCGACCGCAGCGTGCTGCCGCCGGAGCGCGAGGGCTTCGTGCTCACCGTGCACCACCGCGACAGCATGGACGCCGTGCAGCGCGAGCTGCGCGAGTTCGAGGGCGTCTCGGTGCTGATCTACGACCAGGTGTGCGCCGCCGAGAAGCGCCGTCGCCGCAAGAAGGGTGAGTTTCCGCAGGCCGCGCGGCGCGTGTTCATCAACGACGCGGTGTGCGAGGGCTGCGGCGACTGCGGCGAGCAGTCGAACTGCACCGCGCTGCTGCCGAAGCAGACAGAACTCGGCCTGAAGCGCGCCGTGGACCAGAGCGCCTGCAACGCCGACGAGTCGTGCATCAAGGGCTTCTGCCCCAGCTTCGTGACGGTGGAAGGCGTCAAGCCGCGCAAGCAAGCGCCGGTCGCCGCGAAGGCCGCGGCCGAAGAGGCGCCGCTGCCCGAGCCGAGGCAGCTCGCGCTCGAAGGCATGCACAACATCCTCATCACCGGCATCGGCGGCACGGGCGTCATCACCATCGGCGCGCTGATCGGCATGGCGGCGCACCTCGAAGGCAAGGGCGTGAGCGTGCTCGACATGACGGGCATGTCGCAGAAGAACGGCTCGGTGACCTCGCACGTGCGCATCGCGCGCGATGCAGCCCAGCTGAAGGCGCAGCGCATTCCCACCGGCGAGGCCGACCTGATTCTGGGCTGCGACATGCTGACGGCCGGCGCGCCCGACGCCATCGCGCGGATGCGGCCGGGCCGCACCTACGCGCTGGTCAACACCTTCGAGCAGCCCACGGGGCATTTCGCGCAGCAGCCCGACTGGCAGTTTCCGGCCGCGCAGGTGCGCGCGCTGATCGAGGAATCGGTGGAAGGCCGCGCCGACTTCGTCGATGCGACGCAGTTGGCCACCCGGCTCATGGGCGACGCCATCGCGGCCAACCTGTTCCTGCTGGGCTTCGCCTTCCAGAAGGGCTATGTGCCGCTGTCGGCCGAGGCGCTGGACAAGGCCATCGAGATCAACGGCGTGGCGGTGAAGGCGAACCAGTCGGCCTTCCGCTGGGGCCGCAAGGCGGCGCTCGACCTCGCAGCGGTGACGCGCGAAGCCTCGCCGCAGAAGGTGGTCGCTCTGCAGCGGCCGCAGAGCTTCGAGGCGCTGGTGAAGAGCCGCACCGAGTTCCTCGTCTCGTACCAGAACGCCGCTTACGCGCAGCGCTATGCGGAGCTGGTGGAGCGCGTGCGCGAAGTCGAACAGCGCGAGCGCGGCAGCAATGTGCTGGCGAAGGCGGTCGCGTCGGGCCTCTTCAAGCTCATGGCCTACAAGGACGAGTACGAGGTTGCGCGGCTGTACACCGACAAGCGCTTCATGGAAAAGCTCGGCGAGCAGTTCGAGGGCAAGCCGGTGTTGCGCTTCCATCTCGCGCCGCCGGTGCTGGGTCGCCGCGACGCCGAGGGGCGTGCGGTGAAGACCAGCTTCGGGCCGTGGATGATGGGCGCGTTCCGCGTGCTCGCCGGATTGCGCGGCCTGCGCGGCACGGCTTTCGATGTGTTCGGGCGCACCGCCGAGCGGCGCATGGAGCGGCAGCTTGTCGAGGACTACCGCGCGATGGTCGAGGGCCTGCTCGCTCGCTTCGACACCATCGACTTCGACACGGCGCTCTCGCTGGCGCGGCTGCCCGAGCAGATCCGCGGCTTCGGGCACGTGAAGCAGGAAAGCGTGGTGTCGACACGGGTGCGTTGGGAGGCGCTGGCAAGGCAACTGGACGCGACCCCGGCGCAACCTGCGCCGAGGCAGCCGCAGCCGGTCGCGGCCTGAGCGAACCGGGCAGAGGGCGAGCGGCAAGGGCCCTGCCGGGAGGATCAGGGCAAAATCCGTCCGCCGCGCCGGTCGGCCCTGTTCCCCCATGCCGCCCACCACTCCCGAAACGCCAACGCCCTCCCCGGCCGCCAGCCCGCGCCGCCGGCGCCGCAACGTGGTCGCCTGGACGGCAGCGTGCTTGCTGGCCCTGCTGCTGATCGGCCTGGCCGGCCAGTGGGCTGCGCGCCGCGAGGCGAACTTCCAGGCCGATTCGATCCGGCGCGCCATGGAAGTGCACGTGCTCGGCCTGCGCGATGCCGCCGGCAAGTACAACTACCTGCCCTTCACCACCGGCCTGCATCCGCTCGTGCTGGCCGCGCTGGACCATCCGGGCGACCCGGCCGCGAAGCAGCGCGCCAACCTCTACATCGAAGGGGTGAACCGCCGCGCCGGCTCCGACGCGCTCTACCTGATCGACATGCAGGGCCTCACGCTGGCGGCCAGCAACTGGGCGACGCCGCAGAGCTTCGTCGGCCAGTCCTACGCCAACCGGCCCTACTTCATCGACGCACGCGCGGGACGCAACGGCCTCTTCTACGGCGTGGGCCAGACGACGGGCGAGCCCGGGCTCTTCATCTCCTCGCCGGTGCGCGGCACGGACGGCGAGGTGCGCGGCGTGTTGACGGTCAAGGTGAGTCTGCGCCAGGTGCAGGAGACATGGACCTTCGTGCGCGACCCCATCCTGCTGACCGACGCGCGCGGCGTCGTGTTCCTGAGCTCTGTGCCGTCGTGGATGTACCAGTCCACGCGCCCCCTGGCAGCCGCCGAGCTCGAGGGCATGCGGCGCGACCAGCAGTACGGCACGCGCACCAGCTTCCAGGCGGTGCCGTGGAAGGTGGAACACGAGGAAGGCGCGCACAGCTATCTGGTGCGCGCCAGCGTCGGCGGCCGGCCGCGCCAGTTTCTCGCGGTCGACGAGCGCCTGCCCGACCTCGGCTGGACGCTGACCGTGATGGCCGACCACGCCGACGTGGACGTCGCGCGCGAGCGCGCCTGGATGCTGGGCCTGCTGCTGGCCGTGGTTCTGCTGCTCGCCGGCCTGTACTGGCAGCTGCGCGAACGCCGCTTCGCCGAGCAGCGCGACGCGCGGCGCGACCTGGAGCTGCGCGTGCGCGAACGCACCCACGAACTCGACGAGGCCCATGCCTTCCGCAAGGCGATGGAAGACTCGCTGCTGGTGGGCATGCGCGCGCGCGACCTGGAAGGCCGCATCATCTACGTCAACCCGGCCTTCTGCGAGATGACCGGCTACGACGCCGACGAGCTGCTGGGCAAGCTGCCGCCCTACCCCTACTGGCACCCGAACGACGTGACCCAGCACTGGCGGCAGTACGACGCCATGATGAGCGGTCAGCCCGCGCGCTCGGGCTTCGAATCGCGCCTGCGGCACCGCGACGGGCACGAGGTCATCACCATGGTCTACACCGCCGCGCTGATCGATGCCGACGGCAGGCACAGCGGCTGGATGAGCTCGGTGGTGGACATCACCGAGCAGAAGCGCGCCGAGCTGCGGCAGCGCCAGAACGACGAGCAGCTGCAGCACGCCCAGCGCCTCGCGAGCCTGGGCGAGATGGCATCCACCCTGGCGCACGAACTGAACCAGCCCCTGATGGCGCTGAGCAACTTCGCGAGCGCCGCCAAGGCCTTTGCCGAGCAGGGCAACCAGCAGCTGCTGGTGAGCAGCCTCGACGAAGCCATGACGCAGGCCCGGCGCAGCGCTGAGATCGTGCGGCGCATCCGCGGCTTCGTGCGCCAGCGCACCGTCGGCACCGAGGACTGCGCGGTCGCCGCGCTGGCCGGCAACGCGCTCGCGCTGCTGCAGGGCGAGATCCGCATGCGCCAGGCGCGCGCCGAGCTGCGCATTCCGCAAGGGCTGCCCGACGTGCGCGGCGACCGCGTGCTGCTCGAGCAGGTGCTGCTGAACCTGCTGTCGAACAGCCTGCACGCCATGCAGGCCGTGCCGCCGGAGCAGCGGGTCGTGGAAGTCGAGGCCGGGCTAGAGGGAGGCCGCATGCACATCCGCGTGGCCGACCGCGGCCCGGGCATCGACCCGGCCGTGGCCGACCAAGTGTTCTCGCCCTTCTTCACCACCAAGACCGGCGGGCTGGGCCTGGGCCTCAACATCTGCCGCACCATCGTCGAGGCGCACCGGGGGAGCCTGTACTTTGCCGACCGGCCCGGCGGTGGCACAGTCTTCACACTCGAGCTGGAAATCTCTCCGCCATGAACGCCATCACCGCAGCGAGCGCTCCCGCCAACAACCTGTGCATCGTGGACGACGACGAGGCCGTGCGCCGCTCGCTGGGCCTGTTGCTGCTGTCGCGCGGGTACGCGGTGCAGACCTTCGCATCGGGCGAGGCTTTTCTCGAAGGCACCGACCTGCAGCGCGCCGGCTGCGTGATCCTGGACCTGCGCCTGGGCGGCATGAGCGGCCTGCAGGTGTTCGACGCGCTGCGCACGCAGGAGAGCCCGCTGGTGGTGATCTTCCTGTCGGGCCACGGAGACATCCCCGTGGCCGTGGAAGCCGTGCAGAACGGCGCCTTCGGCTGGCTCGAGAAACCCTGCAACGACGAACGCCTGCTCGACACCATCGCCCGCGCCCTGCAGCAGGCCGGCGAAGTCGCCGCCCGCCGCCAGGCCCGCCAGGCCGCGCAGGCCCTGTGGGACAAGCTCACTCCGCGCGAGATGCAGATCGCCCGCCTCGTGGCCGAGGGCAAGCCCAACAAGCAGATCGCGCAGGAACTCGCGCCGCTGGAACAGCGCACGGTGGAAACGCACCGGGCGCATGTGTTCGCGAAGCTGGGGCTGGCGAACAGCCATCAGCTGGATCGGTTTCTGCGGGAGCATGCGCTGTAGGTAGCGCCGGCGCGAGCGCTCTAACGCGGATTCATGGCATCGAAGGTGGCCTCGTAGCGACCGTCGCGCTCGGCCCATCGCCTGGCTCGATCGCGTTCGACAAGCAGTTCGCCCCTGGGATGGTCCCTGCGCTCCAGCAACTGCATGACCTCCGCGACATAAGCGTCGACAGGCATGGCACGCGGGTCGGACGCCTGCCCCGCGCCCGTCAGTTCCGTCTGCACGTAAGGCGGCGCAAGCTCGAGGACTTCGACGGGAATCTTGCGCAGCTGATGGCGCAGCGACTGGAGCCATGAGTGCAGGAACGCCTTGCTGGCGCAGTAGGCCGGAAAGTCGGCGCGCGGCACGAAGGCGAGGTTGGAGCTGGTCGCGATGATCGTGGCGCCCGGCTGCCGCTTCAGCACCGGCAGCAGCGCCGCCGTCACGCGCAGCACGCCCAGGACGTTGGTCCGCACTATCGCTTCGGCGCCGGAAGCGTCCCAGCTGTCGGCGGTCATGTCCTCCGCCTGCGAGATTCCCGCATTGGCGACGAGCACATTGAGCTCGGGAAAGCGCGCGCGAACCTCGTCGGCGAGGCGCGACAGCGCTGCCGGGTCGTCGATGTCGAGCGGTATCCCGAAGAAGCCGGGACGGTTCGCGGTGATCTGGTCGAGCAGGGCCTGTCGCCGCCCCGTGACGATGACGCGGTTGCCGCGCGCCAGCAGGGCTTCGGCAAGCGCGCGGCCGATGCCGCTGGTGCCGCCGGTGACGAGAATGGTGTTGCCTGTCGTGTTCATGGTTGCTGCCTTTCTTTCGTTGAGTCGGATGACTCGAAAGGCGGCGGCAGGCCTGGAACGCCGGACTCGCGAACGGCCACGGCAAGACGGCGCGCATGGGCGTCTCGATCGGGCGGTCGCGAGGCAGGAGGATAGGGGCATACCGTGGCGCCTTTCGATGCTTCGAGATTTCCCTGCTGGGACCCTCGCGACGAAGGACGCGTTGGATGACGGTAACGCCTACGGAAGCGCCATCTGGTGACGGCGGCTGCGGGCGGATTGTCGGCAAGGCGCCTTGCGACCGTCAAGCCCCCGCTCCCGATGCCAGGCCCGCCGGCCCCTCCAGGTCTTTCTAGGTATTTACCCTTGCGTACCGATACGTAGACGCCCCGCCCCCAGCTACGGACGACAGCGCGACCCGAGGCGGACAGACTCGGCCGAACGGCCTCCGCGTGACTTTTTTCTTAACGCGGCGGGCCCCAGCCAGAGACAAGGACCCCTTTTCATGACCGCCACCGCAAGCGCGGCCGCCGGTGCTTCCAGCGCCGACGCGGCACCCGCCACCAGCAGCAACACTCCCTATACCTTCGAGGAAAAGCGCAAGCGCATCTTCGCCATCTTCGCCGCCTCGTCCGGCAACCTCGTGGAGTGGTTCGACTTCTACGTCTACGCCTTCTGCGCCATCTATTTCGCGCCGGCGTTCTTCCCCAAGTCCGACCCCACCGTCCAGCTGCTGAACACCGCCGGGGTGTTCGCCGCCGGCTTCCTGATGCGCCCGATCGGCGGCTGGCTGTTCGGCCGCATCGCCGACCGCAAGGGCCGCAAGACCTCGATGGTGACCTCGGTCGTCATGATGTGCGTGGGCTCGCTGGTCATCGCCTGCCTGCCCACCTACGCGCAGATCGGCGCGGCCGCTCCGGCGCTGCTGCTGCTCGCGCGGCTGCTGCAGGGCCTGTCGGTGGGCGGCGAGTACGGCACCACCGCCACCTACATGAGCGAAGTGGCCATGCGCGGCCAGCGCGGCTTCTTCTCGTCGTTCCAGTACGTCACGCTGATCGGCGGCCAGCTGCTCGCGGTGGTCGTGGTGGTGGTGCTCCAGCAGCTGCTGGACGAGGCCGAACTCAAGGCCTGGGGCTGGCGCATTCCCTTCGTGCTGGGTGCCGTGGCTGCCGTGGTCGCACTGCTGCTGCGCCGCACGCTGACCGAAACCGCCAGCACCAAGACCCGCGCCGCCAAGGGCGCTGGCACGATGCGCGAGCTGTTCACCCACCACAAGCGCGCTTTCTTCGTGGTGCTGGGCTACACGGCCGGCGGCTCGCTGATCTTCTACACCTTCACCACGTACATGCAGAAGTACCTGGTGAACTCGGCCGGCATGTCGATCAAGACCGCCAGCAACGTGATGACGGCCTGCCTGTTCATCTACATGTGCATGCAGCCGGTGTTCGGCGCGCTGTCGGACCGCATCGGCCGCCGCAGCAACATGCTGCTGTTCGGCGCGCTGGGCGCGCTGATGACGGTGCCGGTGCTGAGCAACCTGCAGAACGTGGGCAGCCCGCTGGCGGCCGGCCTGCTGATCACGCTGGCGCTGGCGGTGGTGAGCTTCTACACCTCGATCAGCGGCATCGTGAAGGCCGAGATGTTCCCGCCCGAGATCCGCGCGCTGGGCGTCGGCCTCTCCTACGCGGTGGGCAACGCGATCTTCGGCGGCAGCGCCGAGTACGTGGCGCTGGGGCTGAAGTCGATCGGGCACGAGTCGTACTTCTACTGGTACGTGACGGCCATGATGGTCGTGGCGTTCACCGTGAGCCTGCTGCTGCCGAAGCAGGCGAGCTATCTGCACCACGACAAGTAGGACAGGCAGGCAGACAGGGGCGCCATCGCCCCGCCGGGAGGCTTGCCACCTCCCGAAGCGATATCCCGGGAAAGCTTTTTCGAATCGATCGATCCACCAGAAAGCATGAGGGTAAAGCCATGGCGAGACGGATGGTCCACAACGCAACCATCACCTTGAAGCTGCCGTTCGACCTCGACACGGAGGCCAGGGTCAAGGCCCTTCGAGCGGCCGGTGTTCCGGTGGATGCGGAAGGCAACGCACGACAGGGCTTTCTCTTCGTGCGCTCGGGTGACGGCTACAGGAGCCGTGTCGACATCTTCCGGTGGTTTCCCGACGAGGTGAGCCCGATCTCGCGCGATGCAACCGCCATGGCGAAGCCCCCGCGCGAACAGCGCCCCGCACCGCCGCCGGGCAACACGCTCGACCACTGGCTGGCCCAGATCCTGACGCAGCCCATTCCCACCCACGACGCCGTGCTGCGCTACGAGCCGGAAGCTCCTTCGACCACGTTCGGCTGAGACTGCTCGCTCAGGGCATCGCTCAGAGCCGGATGCTCTCGAAGCTCCTGACGAGCACCAACCCCTCGCCGACGCGCGGCTGGCCGTCGTCGGCGATGGTGTCGGCCCGCCGGACCAGTTCGCCGAAATCGAGCCCCGTCCGGGCCTCGATCTTCTCGATGGGCACGCGCCACTGGTTCACGTCCACCGAGGCCAGCGCCTGTGGCGAACCCAGGCTGCGCCGAGGTTCGGAAAGCAGCTTCGACTGATCGGCCACCAGCCCCACGGCCCTGGGGCCGGCCTGCCCCTGCCAGACCACGACCTTGAAGAACGACGAGGGGATCTGCACGTCGTCCGCCCACAGGTCGATCTTGTCGTCGAAGATCGGCCCCTGAAAGACGGCCAGCCTGCGTCGCACGTCGCCCGCGAGGGTGCCGTTCTCGAGCACGTAGCGCTCCAGCCCCTGCCAGTACCTCGCGCTCTGGTTGAACCTGAAATGCTGCGGCGAGCAGTTCGTGAAATGGAAGGTGTCGGCATTGGCGCGCGCGGCGTCTTCCGCCGAACCCCAGGTCGGGTCGGTGCGCCGCGTGAGGTGGCCGCGGTCGAAGTAGGTCGACCATGCCGAGTAGAAGCTCTGGTCGAGCACGAAGCTCGCGCTGACGCGCGGGTCCTTGAACCAGACCTCTCCTTCGGACGCGTTGGGCTGGCCGGTCTTCCTGTCGATTTCGAGATAGGTCTCGCCGTCGATGTTGGTTGCCGTGAAGAGCGCGATGCGCTTCGACTTGTTCAGCTTCAGGCTGAAGTGCTCGTACTTCAGCTCGCCCTCGGCGGCGTCGGGCTCCTCCGCCCGCAGCGGGGCGACCTGCTTCGCCAGAGCCGGCGAGGGCTGCGGCAGCGGCAGTTCCAGCCCCGGAACGAACGCCGAGTCGTAGCCATTGCGGTTGCCGTAGTCCTGGTCGACCTGCACGGCCTCGGCGCCACGGGCCAGCACCTTCGGCTGCAGTGAAGTGGAAGCAAGCGAGGACCGGGAGGCGTCGACGACGACAGGCTGCGCCTGCACCGCCTGCCCGATGCTGATCGTCAATTCGATGGGCACGGTCAGCCGGATGGAACTGGAAGGCGATGCACTGCTCGGGGTGTCCATGGTGTGAAGCTCCGTGGTTGGGTTCGTGATCTCGACTTCCTTGGCCTCCCGTGCCGACGGCCGGGGCGGCGATAGCCTGCGGTCGCTTCCCACGGCGGCCGCGCTGCCGGGGTCTCCGAGCGCAAGCGCATCGCGCAGCAGCGACTGCCACTGCGCCGGCAGCCCGCTCAGGCGACTGGCGAGGTCGCGATAGATGGCACTGATGCGAACGCCCTCGTTCACGTTCACCGGCGGCTTGTCGCCAAGGGCATTCCGGTCGATGAAGGGCTCGCCCCAGTGATGGAGCGCGACCAGTTGCCAGTCGTCGTTGAACACCGGCGAACCCGAGGAGCCCTGCTCGGTATCCGTCTCGTACAGCAGCGTGCGGTCGGTGCGCGCCGTGAGGATGTTGTTGCGCACCGTGATCATCTTGGGCCAGCCCGAGGGGTGCTGGACGATGTTGGTGTTCATCCCGAGCACGTGCTTGTCCGGCTGGTCCGAGAGCGCGCAGAAGCCCAGGTCGCCGGCCTCGGCCTCGCCGGACTGCCTTCGGCCCAGCGCCACGAGGGCGTAGTCGAGCTGGTCGTCGGGCGAGAACAGCGCGAAGCGGTCGGGGTCGAGCAGGAAGGTGGTCGTGGGCTTCGGCACGCCGCGCTCGTCGAGCTCGCGGAAGAAGGTCACCTGCGTGCCCCGCGCCGCGGACTCGTGCTGGATGACGTGGCGGTTGGTGATGAAGAGCGCCGGGCTGACCATGAAGCCGGTGCCGATCTCCGCCCTGGTTCCGTAGTTGACCTCGACGTAGCCCACGGCCCTGGCGCTGCGTGCTCCCTGCGACAGGAAGCTGGCCCGCTGGAAATCCTCGGTGGCGCCGGTGATGGACTCCGCGCCGCTGGACGACATGAGCGTCCGATGGCGCGTCGCATAGGCGCGCGAGCGTTCGACGTCAGGTTCTGCATCGCGCCAGCGGCCCTCGGCCACCAGCTTCCTCACCTGTTCACGCTCGGCGGCGGTACTCTGCAGGCTGGCCTTGAAGGCGTCGATCGCTTCCTCGTTCACGGCGTTCCTCCTTGTGAAGGCGCGGGACTTGGGCGTGAACCGCACGACTGCGGTTCATTGAAGCGGCCGATGGCGTCATCCGGATGACAGTCCGGCCTGGTGCAGGGCCGTGCGAGGTGCGGGAAGAAAGGCGACAGCGGTCGGCATCGAGGCGGTTCCCTGAGCGGATTTTTTCTCCCTGGCCTCTACCAGCGCCGAACCGCTGTCGGGACGCAGTGTGCGCGCCGTGGGTGAATTCGCAGTGAAGTTCAGGAGGGAGTTCCGTGAAACGATACCTGCCGTCCCGCTTCGCGCGACTCCCCGGCTGAAGCCCGCCTGGCAACCCGCCCCGTTCGGAAAAGAAAAAGGCGCTGTCGGCGCCGACCCGGTTTCCGGGCGGTGCCGACAGCGCCGCTGGCTTGGGCGTTCGCCGCCGTGCTCTCGCGCTACTCCTGCGGCTCGAGTGCCACGGGCACCGCCGGAGCGGTCTTCTTCCGCGCCTGGAGGACGAACGATACGACCTGCCACACGACGAAGACCGCGATCAGGCTCAGCAGCGTGCCGCTGATGGGCCGGGAGACGAAGGTGCCGAAGCTGCCGCGGCTCAGCAGCATCGCGCGGCGGAAGTTCTCCTCCAGCATCGGCCCGAGGATGAAGCCGAGCATCAGCGGCGCCGCGTCCAGCTCCAGGCGCATGAACATGTAGCCCATGAAGCCGAAGGCGGCCGTGATGAAGACGTCTTCCAGGTTGTTGTTCACGCTGTAGGTGCCGATGCAGCAGAAGAACAGGATCGACGGGAACAGCACGCTGTAAGGGATCTTGAACACCGAAAGCCAGTAGCGCACCAGCGGCACGTTGAGCACCAGCAGGAAGACGTTGCCGATCCACATGCTGGCGACCAGGCCCCAGAACAGCTCGGGGTGGCTGCCGATCATGTTCGGTCCGGGCTGGATGCCCTTGATGATGAAGGCGGCCAGCATCAGCGCCATCACGGCGTTCTCGGGGATGCCGATGCTCATCAGCGGAATGAAGCTGGTGCGCGCTGCCGCTTCGTCGGCTGCAGCCTGTCCGGCCACGCCCTCGATGCAGCCGGAGCCGATCTCGTGCTTGTACTTGCTGACCTTCTTGTCGATCGCGTAGGCCGCGAACTGCGCGATCGTCGGGCCGCCGCCGGGCAGGATGCCCAGGAATGAACCGACCACGCTGCCGCGCAATGCGCTGGGAATGATCCGCTTGAACTCCGCCCAGGTGGGAATCAGGTTGATCTTGCCGTTGAAGGGCGAGCGCTCTTCGCGCGAGTCGAGATTCTTCGTGATCTCGGCAATGCCGAAGCAGCCCAGCGCAATGCTCACGATGCCGACGCCGTCCACCAGGAAAGGCAGGTCCAGCGTGAAGCGCTGCATGCCGCTGTTCACGTCGGTGCCGATGGTTCCGAGCAGCACGCCGATCATGCACATGGCCAGGCCGTTGAGCAGGCTGCCCGTGGTCACGAAGCTCACGCACACGAAGCCCACCAGCATCATCGAGACGTAGTCGGCGGGACCGAACAGGAAGGCCACCTCGCCGAGCACGGGCGCCAGGAACGACAGCACCAGGATGGCGACCGTGCCGCCGATGAAGCTGGAGAAGCCCGCCGTGAACAGCGCCAGACCCGTCTGCCCCTTCAATGTCATCGCGTACCCGTCGATACAGGCCACGATGCTGCTGGCATGCGGGATCTTCATCGTGATCGCGCTCACGCTGTCGCCGTACTGCGCGCCGTAGTAGATGCCGGCCAGCATGATGAGCGCGCCGGTCGTGGGAATCGAATAGGTCAGCGGCAGCAGCAGGCTGATGGTGGCCAGCGGGCCGAGGCCGGGCAGCAGCCCGACCAGCGTGCCCACGGTGCAGCCGATGGCGCAGAACATCAGGTTCTGCCAGGTCAGGGCGTGAGAAAAGCCGAACGCCAGGTTGTTAAGGACTTCCATCGTCGTGACCTCAGTAAAGCGGCAGGTTCAGGCCGAGGAGTTTCTGGAGGGCCAGAGCCATCACGATCAGGCCTGCCGAGATCTTGATGCTGCGCACCCACGAGGGCGAGCTGCCTGCGAACGACGAGCAGAACACCATGAAGACGATGCCCGCGATCATGTTCACGTACTGCGAGATCAATGCGAACCCGCAAAGGCTCGCGAGGATGAGACCGATGTTCTTGAAGTTGAAGACCAGCGGCACCTGTGCGACGAAGAAGGCCCGGATCACCGTCGCCACGCCGATCACCAGCAGCATGCCGCTCACGAGGGCCGGAAAGAGCCCGGGCCCCGCGCGGCTCAGGTCTCCGATGGGGTAGCGAAGCGCCGTGAGGCCGAAGGCCAGCGCGATTGCCATGAGGAATAGTCCCCTGACAAGATTTCTGTTTCTCATACGTTCCCGATGTACTGGGTAGTTGAATGCCACCGGCGCGGGTGAATCCGCCCGGTCCCGTCTCCATCCGGATGGAAATCCGGACGATGCGATGCTCTTGGGGCTAGCTGATCGCTGTCTGACGACGGCGTGAGGGGAACTACGTACCCAACGCCTGGGCGGGCAGCGCGCGGCGCCGGTACCCGGGGGGGAAGGAACCGGCCGGATCGGCGGTATCCGTCCACGCCGGCCATACGGCTTCCCATATAGCTCTTTTTTCTCAGTGACCTTCTGCACTGGCAGCCAGGGCCTGATTTGCTTAACTTCCGGGCATACGCAACAACCCAGGGAGCGATCAATCATGGCAGTAGACATGTTCATGCGCGTCGAAGGCGCGAACGGTGAATCGAAGGACTCGAACCACAAGGAGTGGACGGACATCAAGTCCTTCGCGTGGGGCGCGACGCAGCCCGGCAACATGGTCAGCGGTGGTGGCGGCGGTGTCGGCAAGGCCAGCTTCAACGACCTGCAGGTGCTCGCGCGCATCGACAAGGCGGCACCGTCGGTGCTGAAGAACTGCGCAAGCGGCAAACACCTGAGCAAGGTGGAAGTGTCGGTGTGCAAGGCCGGTGGCTCGCAGATCGAATACACCCGCGTCACGCTCGAAGAGGTGCTGGTGACCTCGGTGCAGTACACGGCCGAGCAGGGCTCGGACGCGGTGTTCGTTCAGTACGCATTCCAGGCCGCCAAGGTGAAGCAGCAGTACTGGGAACAGACCGACAAGGGCGGCAAGGGCGCCGAGACGGTGCTGGCCTGGAACATCAAGGAGAACAAGGAGACCTGATTCCCGCCGTCGGCCGAGCGTCAGGATGACCCGCAGTTTCATCGCCCACAGCTCGCTGGGCGAGCGCCTCAAGTTCCGTTCGATGACGGGACAGGAGCGCATCTCCACCCTGTTCGAGTCGCGCGTGCGGCTCGTGAGCGACATGCAGGGCATCCCGCCGAAGCAACTGCTCGGCGAGGACATGACCATCGAGATCAATCTCGCCACCGAACTGGGCGGGCCGGGCCTGCGCTTCCTCAGCGGCCAGGTCGCGCGCTTCGCCTGCGTCGGCAAGGACGACGGCGACATGTGCGTCT
This sequence comes from Variovorax gossypii, assembly GCF_003965815.1. Taxonomy (GTDB): domain Bacteria; phylum Pseudomonadota; class Gammaproteobacteria; order Burkholderiales; family Burkholderiaceae_C; genus Variovorax; species Variovorax gossypii. The sequence continues at coordinate 37,484 of NZ_RXOE01000004.1, forward strand.
ACGAGGCCACGCTGCGCCCGTGGCTCTGGTACGCCACGCGCCGGTCGGACTTCAGGATCTTCCAGTTCAAGACGGCACCGCAGATCCTGCAGGAGGTGCTGGCGCCCTACGGCTTCGCCATCGACACCAGGCTGGGCGGCAACTACCGCACCTGGGAGTACTGCGTGCAGTACGCCGAGACCGACTTCAACTTCGTCAGCCGGCTGATGGAGCAGGAAGGCATCTACTACTTCTTCTCGCACGCCAAGGGCAGCCACCAGCTGGTGCTGTGCGACGGCCCCGACTCGCACGCCGACCTGCCCGCCGGACCGGCCAAGGTGCCCTACCACGCGGGCGTGCTGGCGGCGCAGATCCTGGAGCAGGACTTCATCGACACCTGGCATCACGCCGAGGACATCGCCCCGGGCAACTTCGCGGCCGACGACTACGACTTCAGGAAGCCCAACGCCGAGATCGACACGCTGCGCCGCCAGCCCGCGGGCCACAGCCACGACAGCTTCGAGATCTACGACTGGCCCGGCGGCTACACCGAGATGGGCGACGGCGAGAACTACGCGCGGCTGCGGCTGGAGCAGCTTGCCGGGCGGCGCGAACTCGTCAGCGCCGAAGGCAACCTGCGCCACATGGCGCCCGGCTACCTGTTCGAGCTGGCGCGCCATCCGAGCGCCGAGGACAACCGGCGCTACCTGATCGAGGCCGTCACCTACGACTTCCAGGAGAACGCCCTGCGCGTGGCGGGCGCCGCCGACGCGGCCTACCGCGAATCGACCAGCAGCACCAGCTACCGCCAGGCCTTCGAGGTGCTGCCCGACAGCGCGCCCTACCGTACCGCGCGCGTCACGCCGCGCCCGCGCACCACCGGGCCGCAAACGGCCGTGGTGGTGGGCCCCGCCGGCGAGGAGATCCACACCGACGAGTACGGCCGCATCAAGGTGCAGTTCCACTGGGACCGCTACGGCAGGCGCGACGAGAACTCCTCGTGCTGGATACGCGTGTCGCAGACCTGGGCCGGCAACAACTACGGCGCGATGCACATCCCGCGCATCGGCCAGGAAGTGATCGTCGACTTTCTCAACGGCGACCCCGACCACCCCATCGTCACCGGCTGCGTCTACAACGCCGCGCAGATGCCGCCGTGGGAGCTGCCGCGCCACAAGACCCAGACCGGCTTCCAGACCAACTGGAGCAAGGGCGGCGGCGGCAAGCACATGCTGCGATTCGAGGACAGCCGAGGCACCGAGCACATCGAGCTCTCCACCGACCACGGCAACACCCACCTGCACATGGGCTACCTGATGAACCAGGGCTCTGGCGTGCAGCGCAGCTACGGCTTCGAGCTGCGCACCAACGAGTGGGGTTCCATCCGCGCGGACAAGGGCCTGCTGCTGACCACCTACACGCAGGACTTCGCGCAGAAGACCTCGCGCGACAACCCCGACGGCCACGAGCACATGGGTGCCACGCTCGCGCAGAGCAGCGCGCTCATGCAGGCGGCGGGGCAGGCGGTGGCGGCAACCAAGTCGCTCGTGAGCGCGATGGCGCAGGGCAAGAACCAGCTGCTGTCGGGGCTGGTGCAGGGCGTGCAGTCGGTGGGCGGCATCTCGCAGGCCATCACCGCGCTGGCCGCCGGCGGATCGCCCGAAGCCGGCGTCTCGGACGACCCCGACCCGGCCATGGCCGATGCGCAGCAGATGCTCGACCTCTCGCGCAGGATCGACAAGCCCGTGGTCTCCATCGTGAGCCCCGAGGGCCAGACGATGATCAGCCCCCGGCCCATCGTCATGAGTTCGGGACAGAGCGTGTCGATGCGCTCCACCTCGGCGATGACCATGACCACCGGCGCCCAGCTCACGCAGCTGGCCGCCAAGGGCATGCTCACGCAGGTGAGCGAGGGCGGGCAGGTCAACGTGGTGTCGGACGGCGACATCGTCTCGCACGCCAGCGCCGGTGCGATCAACCTGGTGTCGAAGACCGACGCCTCGGTGACTTCGACCACGGCCAACGCCAACCTCACCGGCCAGAAGTCGGTGCTCGTCCAGGCGGCCGAGCAGGACGTGTTCGTCACGGCCAAGACCAGCATCTCGTTGATCTGCGGCAAGTCGTCGATCGTGCTGCTGGCGGATGGGACGGTGAAGATCAACGGGGTGAAGGGGTTGGTGAACTTCACGGACAACTTGGATCAGCGGGGCGGGAAGATTTTTCTGAATTGCGAAGCGCCCATCGGCAGCCAGGCCGAAGAAGCCGTGGTGGAGGAAGCTGTGCCGGTGGCGCCCGCGGCGGCGGCCACGTCGGCCGGCGCGTCCGAGAGCGCCGTACCCGCCGCCGCGCCGCCTGGCTACGTGACCACCGGTCTTGGCAAGGGCGTCGATGCCATCTCGGCGCGATCGCCCACGCTGCAGAACCAGATCAAGTTCCTGCAGGGCCAGGGATGGAAGATCGGCTATGGAGCCGCGGGCGGCGGCACATATGCCAACACCAATTCCGGCGTCAAGCGCATCGTGATCGACGGCAACGAGAAGAGCGACCCCTACAGGACCACCGCCTCGCTGTCGCACGAGGTCGGGCACGCGGTCTACTCGTACAAGTTCAAGCCCGATGTTTCCTCGAAGAGCGCCTTCGTCAACAGCATGCTCAGCTCCGAGGGCGAGGCCGCGCTGAACCAGATCCAGGTGCAGCGCGAAGTCTGGCGCGCGGCCAAGGTCGACATCCTCAAGGGAGCGAACCCGACGAACGTGGCCGCGTTCAACGATGCCTACAACGTCATGCTCAAGGGCGGTACCCGGGAGGCCGCGCGAGCCGCGGCCGGCAGCTACTACGGCACGCTCAACACCTCGACCACCGGCGAGCAATACACCCTGTACTACGGCAACTCCTACGACAAGACCCATGGCGGCAAGCACTGAACCCGTGAATCCGCAGGCCACGGCCATGACGCTCTGGCAGGCCGTCGAAGCGCTGGCGGCGCAACTGCCGTTCTCCACGCAGAAGGTCGGCCGCACGCTTTCCACCACCCTGAGCGACACGCACGCGGAGGGCGGCGACGTGTTCCGCTTCTTCGAGGGCACGCCAGTGCGCCTCGGGGATGGCACCGAGCTCGCACGCATCGACCTTCGCATCAAGCGCGAAGGACCGCACCCGGGCTTCCTGGTTCTCGAACTGGGCGGGCGCTGCGTACCGATGGCCGAGGTTCGCCAGCACTACGCGAACCTGGAGATCACCGGAGTGCCGCGCGGCCGGTCGCTCGACGAGGCCACCACCCATACCGCCACGCTCGGCTGGGGCCGGCTGTCGTTCGGTTTCACGGAGCGCAACCCCGACTGCCTGGCCCACGTGGCCTTCGACCCCTCATAGGCGGCACGCCCGAAAGGCTGGGAGAAAAAAAATGAACTATCACATCCAGGAAGGCCAGTTCGATGTGCCCGACGACGGCCGCATCGACCGCTCGATGAACGTCCTCGCGATGCCCGACGGCTCGGGCACCACGCTCGTCGTGAGCCGCGACGCGCTGCGAACGCAGGAAACCCTGCCGCAGTTCGTCACGCGCCAGATGAACGACCTCACGCGGCAGGTGAGCCAGCTCAAGGAACTGTCGCGCGGTGAAGTCGCCATCGGCTCGCCGATGCTGGACCTGCGCGGCATCGAGCTCGCCACGCAGTTCAGGCAGAACGGGCAGGCGCTGCACCAGCGGCAGGCCGTGTTCCTTCCGTCGGCCTCGAGCCGGAACGTGCTGATCCTCACGGCCAGCAGCCCCCTGCCCTTCGACGCCGAGGGCATCGCGATCTGGCAGCGGGCACTCGCGAGCTTCCAGCCGCGAGGCTGACGCCGCCAGGCCACGCACGCAAGCACACCATGGCCGGCCAGCCCGCAGCACGCCTGCACGACCCCATCGCCCACACGAATGCGCACGCGCGGTTCTGGGCGAAGTTCGCCGGCGGGCTGATCGGCGGCATCGCCGTGGGCTTCGCGGCGGGGCTGGCCGCGGCGGCCATCGTCGGCACCGGCGGGCTGGCGGGACCGCTCGTGGCCGGACTGGTGGTCGTGGGCGCGCGTGCCGCCGGCGGCTACATCGGCGCGGGGCTCGGCGAGGCTGCAGCCGATGCGCTGGTGCCCGAGACGCTCACCGTCACCGGCGCGATCACCAGCGGCTCGTCGGACGTGTTCATCGACAGCAAGGCCACGGGTGCGGCGCGCGCCTCGCCCGACGTGCCCATGGACACCGTGAGCTGCTCCAGGGACTCGCCGCAGATCCTGCTGGCCGAAGGCTCCGAGACCGTCTTCATCAACATGGGCGTGGCCTGCCGCAAGGACGACCACACCGAGTGCGGCGCCAAGATCAGCGAGGGCTCGCGCACCGTCTTCATCGGCGGGCCGACCGCGCGCGTGCGCGAGGTGGCCGACGAGGTGCCGCTGATCTCGAAGGTGCTGGTGACCATCTTCAACGTGGTCATGATCTACAAGGGCCTGCGCTGCCTGCCGAAGCTCGCGCGGCAGGGCCGGAACGCCCTGCCCTGCCTGATCGAAGGCGCCGTGGGGCTGGGCATGGGCATCCACGGCATGGTGAGCTCCTTCGGCAACCCGGTGCACGCGGCGACCGGCGGCAAGTTCCTGGGCGGCGAGAGCGAGCTCGACTTCACCCTGCCGGGGCCGCTGCCCATCGAATGGCAGCGCTTCTACAGCAGCCACGACATGCGCCGCGACGGCGCGCTGGGACAGGGCTGGAACCTGCCCTACGCGATGGAGCTGCGCCCCGGCACCGGCGCGGCGGGCGAGCCTGTGCTCACGCTCGTCGACGAACAGGGCCGGCTGCTGGAGCTGCCCGACATCGAACCCGGCACGCGGCAATACAGCCCGCGCGACGGCCTGGACCTGTGCCGCACCGAGAGCGGCCACTACTTCATCCATGTGCCGGGCGGGCTGTTCTTCATCTTCCAGCCGCCGCGCGAGGACCTGCCGCGCGAACAGACGCTGAAGCTCTCGCGGCTCGAAGACCGCAACGGCAACTTCATCGAACTGCGCCACGACGCGCAAGGCCGGCTGGGCGAACTGACCGACAGCACCGGGCGCCTGCTCGCGCTCGACTACGCGGGCGACGGCCGGCAGCTGCGCGCGGTCCGCCTCGCGGCAGGCGCGCCGGGCGAAACGCCGTGCCTGCTGGTGGCCTACCGGCACGATGCGGAAGGCCGGCTGCTGGAGGTGACCGACCGCAACGGCGAGGTGGTTCGCCGCTTCGGCTACGAAGCACAGGGCAAGGTGCAGAGCGGCCTCATGAACTTCCACGCCGACGCCGCGGGGCTCGAGTGCCACTACGCGTGGACCGGAACCGGCAAGGACGCGCGCGTGCGCCGCCACTGGACCAACGACGGCGAGAGCTGGGACGTCGGCTTCTCTCCGCTGCAGGGAGAAGGCCCGGAAGCCTTCGGCGAAACCCGCGCAGTCGACCAGCTCGGCCGCGTCTTCGTCTGGCGCTGGAACGCGCAGCACCGACTGCTCTCGTACACCGATGCCTCGGGCCGGCACTGGCAGGCGCACTACGACGAGCTCGACCAGCTCGTGGCGATGACGGAGCCCGGCGGTGCCGTCACCCGCTGCACCTACGACGCGCAGGGCTTCATGAGCAGCCGTACCGACGCGCTCGGCCGCACGCACAGCACCGGCTGGACCGAGCTCGGCCTGCCCTGGCGCGAGACCCTGCCCGACGGCAGCGCCTGGACCTATGCCTACAGCGACGAGGGCAACCTCGTGCGCGAGACCGATCCGCTCGGCCACGTCACCGAATACAGCTACGACAGGCGCGGCCTGCCCATCGCCATCACCGATGCCAGGGGGGGCGTCAGCAAGCTGAGCTGGAACGAATGCGCCCAGCTCGTCGCGCAGACCGACTGCTCCGGCAAGACCACGCGCCATGCCTACGACGACCGTGGATACCTGAAGACGCTGACCGACGCCGCGGGCCAGCAGACGCGGTTCACGCACGACGCCATGGGGCGCCTGCTCGGCGTCTCGCAACCCGACGGCAGCCACCAGGCGTTCCACCGCGACGCGGCGGGCCGGCTGCTCGCAAGCACCGACGCACTGAGCCGCACCACCCGGTTCGCACTCGGCCGCCGCGGCGAGCCGCTGTGGCGCCAGGACGCGGAGGGCAGGCACGTCGCCTGGAACTACGACAGCGCCCGCAGGCTGCAGTCGCTGGTCAACGAGAACGGCCTGCGCTTCGAGTTCGCGTACGACGACGCCGACCGCGTGGTGGAAGAGCGCCGCGTGGGCGGCACGCGCGTGCAGGTGGAGTACGGCGCCGGCGGATGGCCGGTCGCCATCACCCACCATCCCGGCATCGGCGACGAAGACCTCGCGCCCGACGCCCCGCAGGCCGGCCCGCGCCGCGCGGCGCAGCCGCTGCGCACCGAGCTCGTCCGCGACGCGGTGGGCCGGCTCGTGGAGAAGCGCACGGCCACGCACCATTACCGCTATCGCTACAGCGCGCTCGACCAGCTCATCGACGCCGTCAAGCTGGAAGTGGTGAGCCCGCTGGCCGAGGGCAAATCGGTGCAGCTGCGCGCGCTGCACCGCAGCTGCTTCGCCTACGACAGGCTCGGCCGGCTGGTGGGCGAGACGGCCATCGACGAAGTCACCGGCGAGCGCCACCAGTTGCGCCACGAACACGATGCGCTCGGCAACCGCACGCGGACCCTGCTGCCCGCGCTGGCGGATCAGGCCGACGAGCTGCGCGCGCTGAACTACCTGCACTACGGCTCGGGGCACCTGCACCAGGTCAACTTCTCGCTGCAGCGCGGCGACGCGCCGGCCGTGCACCAGCTCATCAGCGACATCGAGCGCGACGACCTGCACAGGGAGATCGCGCGCAGCCAGGGCACGCTCTCCACGCGCTTCGCGCTCGACCCGCTGGGGCGCCGCGCCGCGGCCTGGAGCCGGCCGGGGTCGCTGGCTTCTCCCTTCACCACCCGGGACAACTCATGGCGCCAGGCCATGGACAGCGCGGGCACCGCCGACGCCCGCCTGCTCGACGGCCTGATGAAGGAATACAGCTACGACCCCACGGGCGAACTGCGCCAGAGCCGCCACTCGCTGCAAGGCGCGACCGGCCATCGCTACGACGCCACCGGCCGCATCGAGGAAACCGTGCGCATGCCGCTGCCCGCAGCGCAGGCCGTGCGCGACGCAGCCAACCAGGAGCGCTTTGCCTACGACCCGGCCGGCAATCTGCTCGATGCGTCGCTGGCCACAGCGCCCCGGGGCGAGATGCGCGGCGAGGTACGCGGCTATGTGCGCGACAACCTCGTGCGCGTGTTCGAGGACAAGCGCTACATCTACGACGGCCACGGCCGGCTCGCGTGCAAGAAGTCGGGCAGGCACACCGAGCAGCGCTTCGAATGGGACGACGAGAACCGCCTCGTTGCCGTGCACACCACGCGACGCCCGCACACGCCGGAGGCCACCACCCAGGTCGCGCGCTTCGACTACGACGCCATGGGCCGCCGCGTGGCCAGGCACGATGCCTTCGGCACCACGCGCTTCATCTGGGAAGGGCTGCGGCTGATCGAGGAGCGCCGTGGTTCGCAGGTGGTCAGCTACGTGTACGAGCCCGACAGCCACGTGCCCATGGCGCGCGTGGACGCGAGGACATCGCCCGCGGCGGCAGCGGCGGCGGCGGCGTCAGCCTCGTTGCCCTCCGCGCGGGTCCTGCACTTCCACAACGACCCCGCCGGCATGCCGGAGGAGCTCAGCAGCGACGACGGCAACCTGTGCTGGCGCGCGAGCTACAGGACCTGGGGCGCGACCGTCGCCGAGCAATGGGAAGTCACCGCGCTCGACGGCCGCCCCGCCCGGCAGGGCGAGGAAGCGCCACGACCGGTGGAGCAGAACCTGCGCTTCCAGGGGCAGTACCTCGACCGCGACACCGGGCTGCACTACAACACCTTCCGCTTCTACGACCCGGACATCGGGCGCTTCATCAGTCCCGATCCGATCGGGCTCGCCGGGGGCTTCAACCTGCACGGCTACGCGCCCAACCCGATCCGGTGGATCGACCCGCTGGGTTGGATCTGCGGCGAGACCCTCGCGCGGCCGGTCGGCTTCAACCGGGGCAGCCGCAACTTCGTGCTCGAGCAGGGCAATGCGGCTTCGGGCTGGAAGCACATCTACGACCGGCACGTGGACCCGCTGCGATTCCCCAAGAAGTCGAAGTTCAACTCGAGCATGAGCCAGGACGACATCGCCTCGATGCTCGGCAAGACACTCAAGCACGGCAAGGAGTCGAGCTACGAGGGCAAGCCGGTCTTCGAGTCCAGGCTCAAGTACGGCGGAGAATACAAACGCTATCGGGCGACCGTGAACGAAGACGGGACCGTCCAAACCTTCCACCCGCTGGACTGACTGCATATGCTGGACATCTACTACGCGCCCTCCTCCACCAAGGCCATGCCGGAAGACCCCGGCAGCCTGGAGTTCGCCGGCTCCATCGATCTCGATGCGCACCGTTCGCTCGCCGCCCTGTTCGACAAGGGCAGGCAGGCAGGCGCCGATCTCAGGTACTCCGACGATTCGATGCTCGAGCCCGCGCAGGTGGCGACGCTGCTGAAGGTCTTCACGGTGAATGCAGGCGAGCTGTCGGGAAACCGGCAGGCGCTCGCGGCATTCGCCGCCATGCGCGAGCTTCTCGAAGCCGCGGTGGGAAAGGGCTGCGGGCTCGTGGCCTTCGGCGATTGACTTTGCGCAGGCCTCTTTCGTTCGTTACAAGGAACCTCTTGATCCACCGCATCCGCTCGGCCCTCCTCGCCTGCGCCCTCTGCACCGCTGCGCTGGCCGCATCCGCTCAGGTGAAGATCGGTTTCATCGGCACGCTCTCCGGACCTTCGGCGGCACTCGGGCAGGACCAGTACGACGGCTTCATGCTGGCCGTGGAACAGCGCAACGGAATGCTCGGCGGCGTGCCCGTGGCGGTCGTCAAGGAAGACGACCGGCAGGACCCCGAGCTCGGTGCGCAGCTGGTGGAGAACCTGGTCCAGAAGGACAAGGTCAGCTTCATCACCGGCGTGACCTCTTCCGACGTGATGATGGCAATGGCCAGGCCGCTCGCCAGATCGGGCGTGCTGTTCGTCGGCTCGAACGCCGGCCCCGCGCCGCTCGCTGGCAGGCAGTGCAACAACAGGTTCGTCTTCACCTCGTCCCAGGACGAGTACCAGGCCGGAATCGTGGGCAGGCATGCGGTCGACAAGGGCTGGTGGAAAACGCTGTTCCTGGCGCCAGACAGCCCGTCGGGCCGGGACCAGCTGCGGGGCTTCAGGCACTTCTATTCGGGCGAGGTGGTGAGCGAACTCCACGCCCGGCCCGGCCAGGCCGACTACTCGGCGGAGCTGGCGAAGATCAGGTCTGTCGCGCCGGACGCGGTGGTCGCCTTTCTTCCGGGCCAGATGGGCGTCGACTTCATCAGGCAGATGAACCGGTCGGGCCTGCTGGGGAAGGTTCCCCTGCTGACCATCGGCACCGTCGACGGCACGACGCTGCCGCTGCTCGGCGATGCCGCGCTCGGCGCGCTGGCGGGCTCGGTCTGGGGCCCCGACCTGCCGAGCCCGACGAACAAGGCTTTCGTTCCGGCCTTCGAAAGGAAGTACGGGCGCATCCCGTCGCAGTACGCCGCGCAGGGTTTCGATGCGGCACTCCTCATCGACAGCGCGCTGAAGGAAACCGGGGGCTCCGTCGCCAATCGCAGCGACCTGCGCAACGCACTCAGCAGGGCCGACTTTCCGTCAGTGCGCAGCGGCTTCAAGTTCCTGCGCAACGGCTTCCCTGTCCAGGACGGCCACGTCTTCGTGGTCGCCAGGGATGCCCAGGGCCGCGCGTCGCTGAAGCGGGTCGCGACGCCGCTGGAGGCGAACGTCGACGCTTACTGGAACGACTGCAGGTAAGAAAAGGGAAGCGGCGCGAACCCGAATAGGGGTTTTCACCTATCTCCCGGCATGTCGATTCTCCTCACGCTCGCCCGACGTGCTGCTGAGGGTCATCCTCGGTTCTTCAGGAGTAATCAACCATGGCTACCAACACCAATACCGTCCGCCTGCACCGCGTCCTGCGCGCCCCGCCGGAGCGCATCTATCGCGCATTCACCCAGCCCGGCGCCTTCGAGCGCTGGCTGCCCCCGTTCGGCTACACCGGCAAGGTCCACGCGATGGAGCCGGTGGTGGGCGGCGTCTGGCGCATGTCCTTCACCAACTTCGGCACCGGCCACAGCCACTCGTTCGGCGGCAAGTACCTGGAGCTCGTTCCCCACACCCGCATCGCGTACGACGCGAGCTTCGACGATCCCAACCTTCCGGGCACCATGAAGACGACCGTGAGCTTGACCGCCGTGTCCTGCGGCACGGACGTCTCCATCGTTCAGGAAGGCATTCCCGCCGTGATTCCCGCCGAGATGTGCTACCTGGGCTGGCAGGAGTCGCTGGTCTCGCTGGCCCAGCTGGTCGAGCCGAACATCCCGGGCTGAGCGCCCGCGGGCTTCGCTGCGGCGAACCCGTGACCCTGCTGCCGGAACCCGCTCCGGCAGCAGGCCCCATCTCCCCCAAGCGACCACGCCTTGATTCCCCCGGCCTACGCCCGGGAATACCCTCTGACGCCTCTTCGTTTGTCTTGCCTACATTTCTTGCATGCAAGAGATGGCATTGCTTGCATGCAAAACCCAGACACGACAGACAGACAGACAGGAGACTTCATGCCCCGCTTCGCCAAATCGCTATTCGGTCAGGTGGTCATCGCGCTGGTGCTCGGCGTGCTCGCGGGGCTTCTTGCGCCCGAGTACGCCGTCAAGCTCAAGCCGCTCGGTGACGGTTTCATCAAGCTGATCAAGATGATCATCCCTGTGCTGGTGTTCTGCGTGGTGGTGCACGGCATCGCCGGCGCGGGAGACCTCAGGCGCGTGGGCCGGGTGGGCGTGAAGTCGCTCATCTACTTCGAGGTGCTGACCACCATCGCGCTGGCGATGGGCCTGGTGCTGGCCTTCGTGTTCCAGCCGGGCACGGGCATGAACGTCGATCCGTCGAAGCTCGATCCGGCCGCGATGAGCGCCTATGCCTCGAACGCCGACAAGCTCACGAGCGGCGGCACGGTCGAGTTCCTGATGAAGCTCATCCCGACCACGGTGGTGAACGCCTTCGCCACCGGCGACGTGCTGCAGGTGCTGCTGTTCGCGGTGCTCTTCGGCTGCGCGCTCACGCTGCTCGGCGAGCGCGGCAAGCCGGTGGCCGTGGTGGTCGACGCGCTCTCGCTGGTGCTCTTCAAGATCATGGGCATCATCATCAAGCTGGCGCCGCTGGGCGTGCTGGGCGCCATCGCGTTCACGGTGGGGCAGTACGGCATCGGCTCGCTCAAGCAGCTGGGCATGCTGGTCGCCCTCTTCTACGGCGCGGTGCTGGTCTTCGTGTTCGTGGTGCTCGGGCTGGTGATGCGCATGTCGGGCTTCAGCCTGATCAAGCTGCTGCGCTACCTGCGCGAAGAGCTCGCCATCGTGTTCGCCACCACCTCGTCGGACAGCGTGCTGCCGCAGGTCATGGCCAAGCTGCGCCGCATGGGCATCCGCGATTCGACCGTGGGCCTGGTGATTCCCACGGGCTACTCGTTCAACCTCGACGCCTTCTCGATCTACATCACGCTGGCGGCCGTGTTCATCGCGCAGGCCACCAACACGCCGATCTCGATGGCCGACCTGATGACGATCCTGGCGATCGCGCTGGTCACCTCCAAGGGCGCGCACGGCGTGCCGGGCTCGGCCATCGTGGTGCTGGCGGCAACGCTGCATGCCATTCCGGCGATTCCCGCGATCGGGCTGGTGCTGGTGCTGTCGGTCGACTGGTTCATGGGCATCGCCCGCGCGCTGGGCAACCTGATCGGCAACTGCGTAGCGACGGTGGCCATCGCCGCCTGGGAAGGCGACATCGACCGCGAACGCGCGCACGCGGTGCTCGACGGCACCTATTCGCCCGACGACGAGCCGCTGGCCGAGGCCGAAGACACAGCCGTGGTAAACACCACGGCCACCGCCTCCGCATCGAGCGCCCACTGAACAGGGAACAGAAGAGAAACATGCCCGCCGACGTCAGCCCCACCGTCATCGCCGAACGCGTCGTCGAGGCCATCCTCGCGCAGAAGCTCGCGCCGGGCGAGCGGCTGGGCGAGCAGGCGCTGGCCGAGAACTTCTCGGTGAGCCGCACGATGGTGCGCGAGGCGCTGATGCAGCTGCAGGCGCGCGGTTTCGTCGAGGTGCAGTCGCGCCGCGGCTGGTACGTGGTGGAGCCTTCGGCCGAAGAGGCGCGCGACGCCTTCTCGGCGCGGCGCATCGTGGAGGCCGGCATCCTCGAGGCCAGCGCGGGCCGGCCGCTCTCGAAGGTGATCCGCAAGCTGCGCGACCACATCGCCGACGAGCAGCGCGCCATCGAAGGCGCCGACGCCGCCACGCGCGCCTTCCTGCTGGCCGACTTCCACGTCTGCCTGGCCGAGCAGATGGGGCACCAGCTGCTGGTCGACGTGCTGCGCGATCTCACGGCCCGCACCACGCTGGCGGCCACGCTCTACCAGTCGAAGCACGAGGCGGGGCAGTCGTGCGCGGAGCACGGGGCGATCGTTGCGGCGCTGGAGGCTGGGGATACGGCCCGGGCGCGGCGGCTGATGCTGGAGCACATCGGCAATGTCGAGCGGGCGCTGGAGGTCGACGCGGCCACGGAGCCCGATGCACCGAGCAGGCTCAAGGCCACGCTGGCGCCGGTGGCGCTGCCGCGCGCGCGGCGGTGATCGCGCCCGTGCACGTCTGTGCACTAATACCGCGCGTGCTATCGAGTTCCTAGCATCCGGCGCAATGCCGCCGGGCTTCCCAGGCGAGCCGATCGCCCGAAACAGCCCTGGCGCACGAGGGCGCACCCGCTGACACGGTCCTGGGTTCCGGCTCGGCTACAGTCCGAGACACTTATGAACTCACCCCAACTCCAGCGCGGCGTGTTCCTCGCCCTTCTCGCCGTCGTGACCGTCGCCTTCCTCTGGGTGCTGATGCCGTTCTTCGGCGCGGTGCTGTGGGGCGTGGCGCTGGCGATCCTGTTCACGCCGCTCTACAAGCGGCTGCTGAAGAAGATGCGCGGCAGGCCCAACGCGGCGGCACTGTCCACGCTGGCCATCTGCCTGTTCATCGTGATCCTGCCGCTGGCCATGGTGGGCGTGTCGCTGGTGCAGGAGATCGCGCTGGTCACGCAGAGCATCCGTTCCGGGCAGCTCAACTTCGCGGCCTACTTCCAGCAGATCCTGGACGCCTCGCCGCAGTGGCTGCTGAACCTGGTCGAGCGCTTCAACCTCGGCGACATGGCGGCCTGGCAGGCGCGCATCTCGGCCGCCGCCGGGCAGGCCAGCCAGATCATCGCGAGCCAGGCGCTGGCCATCGGCCAGAACACCTTCGACTTCATCGTCAGCTTCTTCGTGATGCTGTACCTGCTGTACTTCCTGGTGCGCGACGGCGCAACGCTGTCGAAGACGATGCGCGACGCGGTGCCGCTGGCCAAGCCGCACACGCACTACCTGCTCAACAAGTTCACCACCGTGATCCGCGCCACCGTGAAAGGCAACGTGGCGGTGGCCGTCGCGCAGGGCGCGCTCGGCGGGCTGGCGTTCTGGTTCCTCGGCGTGCAGGGCGCGCTGCTGTGGGCGGTGCTGATGGCCTTCCTGTCGCTGCTGCCCGCCGTGGGCGCGGCGCTGATCTGGGCGCCGGTGGCCATCTACTTCCTGGCCACGGGCCATTTCTGGCAGGGCGGCGTGCTGATCTTCGTGGGCGTGTTCGTGATCGGCCTGGTCGACAACATCCTGCGCCCCGTGCTGGTGGGCAAGGACACGCAGATGCCCGACTACATCGTGCTGATGTCGACCATCGGCGGCATGGCGATCTTCGGCATCAACGGCTTCGTGATCGGGCCGGTGATCGCGGCGCTGTTCATGGCCGCGTGGAGCCTGTTCGCCGATTCGGGCCACGTGGGCAACGGCCACGAGGCAGCCGAAGGCGTGGAAGGCGCCGAGAACAGCGGCAAGAAGAAGGGCTGAGGCGGCTGAGGCAGGAGCAGGCACCCGCCCGCTCCTCCGTTCCGCCCCCTCCGCGCGCATTTCGCGCGCGCAATCCTGCGTTTCGTCACATGGCGCTGGGCACCGAGCCCGGCCTGCGAGATCGTCGGGCCTCCAACTTCCAACGAGGCCCGCCATGCAACTTCCCGCATTCATGTCCCGCCCGGCCGTGCACGCCCTGTGCACCACCGCGATCCTCCTGCCCGCCGGCGCCTTCGCCGCCGACCTGAGCCTGAGCGTCGCCGACGGCCCCGCCGCCAATGCCACGCTCTACGTCGCGCTGTACAACGACGCCGCCAGCTACGCCGACAGCAAGGCCGTGGCCTCGCAGACCGCGCCGATGCAGGACGGCAAGGCCCGCCTCGTGTTCGCGGGACTGGCGCCCGGACGCTACGCGCTGCGCGCATTCGCCGACGAGAACGGCAACGGCAAGCTCGACACCAACCTCATGGGCATGCCGATCGAGCGCTATGGCTTCTCGAACGACGCCAAGGGCAACCGCGCCGCGCCCGACTTCGAGGCCGCCGCGATCGCCGTCGACGCCGACCTGCAGACCGTCATCCACCTGCGCTGAGGAGCACGACGCCATGGAACGACGCGAACTCCTGCGCCTGCTGGCTTCGGCCGGCGCCCTGCCCCTGCTGGCACCGCTGGCGCGCGCGGCCGGCACCGACGATTGGCAGACCCAGTTCGAGGCTGCCGACGCCCCCTGGAAGACCGGCTTCGCCACGCCTGCCGACGACTTTCCGCTGACCCGTGCCACGGTGCGCGGACGCTTCCCCGACGCCGTGGCGGGCACGCTGTTCCGCATCGGCCCGGCCGGCCACGACCTGGGCGGCGAGCGCTACCACCACTGGTTCGACGGCGACGGCATGGTGCATCGCTTCGTGATCGAGGGGGCCGAAGTGCGTCACCAGGGCCGCTATGTAGCCACGCCCAAGCGCGTGGCCGAAGTGAAGGCCGGCCGCCGCCTGTTCGAGGCCTTCGGCACCATGCCGCCGGGCGTGGAGCCGCCGACTTCCGCCGACAGCATCAACGTTGCCAACACCAGCGTGCTGCCGATGCGCGGCGAGGTCCTGGCGCTGTGGGAAGGCGGCTCGGCCACGCGCATCGACGCGCTCACGCTCGACACGCTGGGCGTGAAGACCTGGCGCGCCGATCTCGCGGGCATGCCGTTTTCGGCCCATCCCAAGGTCGATCCGGACGGCACGGTGTGGAATTTCGGCGTGAGCTCCGGCCAGGGCCTGCTGGCGCTGTACGAGATCGCGCCCGAAGGCGCGCTGCGGCGCGCGGCCGTGGTGCCGGTGGCAGACATGCCGATGGTCCACGACTTCGCCGTCACCGAGCGGCACCTGGTGTTCCTGCTGCCGCCGCTGGTCTACGACAGCAAGCGCAAGGCCGCCGGCGCGAGCTTTCTCGACGCGCACGTCTGGCGGCCGGAGCTCGGCATGCGCGCACTGGTCATCGACAAGCGGAACTGGGAAAAGCGCCAAGTGCTCGCGCTGCCGGCCGGCTTCCTGTTCCACGTCGGCAACGCCTGGGAGGAAGACACGCCGCGCGGCACGCAGATCCACATCGACTACGTGCGCTCGGACAACGCCGACTCGGTGTTCGTCACCAGCCGCGAACTGATGCGCGCCCGCCGCGTGAAGACCACCGAGCCGCACCTGACCGTGGCCACGCTGAACCTGTCCACGGAGCGTGCCATGCAGAAGACGCTGGCGCAGGAAGCCGAATTCCCGCGCATCGACCCGCGCCGCGTCGGCCTGCGCCATCGCCAGGTGGTGCACGCCACGCAGATCCGGCGCGACCTGCCCGGCTTCGGCGCGATCGCGCGCACCGACGTCGAGACCGGCCGCAGCCAGCGCTACAGCTACGGCACGCAGGCCATGGTGGAAGAACACGTCTTCGTGCCCGACGGCTCGAAAGCGGGCTGGGTGCTGGGCACCGTGCTCGACTTCGGCAGGCGGAAGACGGTGCTGTCGTGCTTCGCGGCGGACAACCTGGCTGCGGGACCGGTGGCGCAGGCCACGCTGCCTTACGCTCTTCCTCTAGGCCTGCACGGTGCCTTCGTGAGCGCCTGAAGAAGAAGAAGAAGAAGAAGAAGAAATTCAGGCCTCCCACCAGCCTTCGTCGAAGCGCCCCTGCAGGAAGGCCACGAAGCCCGACACCTTGCCCGGCACCAGCTTGGGCGACGGGAAGACGGCGTGTATCTCCTGCTCGGGCAGCGCGTGGTCGCCGAGCACCTCGCGCACCTTGCCGGCCGCCAGCGAGTCGCTGGCCACGTAGCGCGGCATCAGCGCGATGCCCAGGCCGTCGCGCGCCGCCGCCAGCACGGCCGAGAGGTTGTTCGAGCGGAAGCGACCCGACACCGGCACCGTGACCGGCTCGCCCCTGGGCGTGTGCATGCGCCAGAACTCGTCGCCCACCACGCTGCTGTAGATGAGCGCCACGTGCGCGCTCAGGTCCTGCGCGCGCTTCGGCGTGCCGTGCTTCTTCAGGTAGGCGGGCGAGGCGACCATCACCCACGGATTGGCGCCCAGGTAGCGCGCGCCCAATGACGAGTCGGCCAGCTTGCCCATGCGGATGGCCACGTCGATGCCCTGCGCGATGAGATCCACGTAGCGGTCCTCGAAGCTCAGGTCGAGCTGCACCTGCGGATGCCGGCTCATGTACTCGAGCGCCAGCGGCACCACCACGCGCCGCCCGAAGGCCACCGAGGTGCCCACGCGCAGCAGCCCCTGCGCCTGGGTCTGCCGCAGCTGCACGATGCTGTCGGCCTCCTCGGCCTCACGCACGATGGTCTTGCACTTCTCGTAGTAGAGCGCGCCAGGCTCGGTGAGGCTCACGCCGCGCGTGTTGCGGTTGAGCAGGCGCACCTTCAGCCGCTCCTCGGTGGCGGCGATCTGCTTGGTCACCGTGGGCTGCGTGGTGTTGAACTCGCGCGCGGCCTTCGAGAAGCTGCCCGTCTCGACCACCCGCACGAACATTTCCATTGCCAGCAATCTGTCCATGGGCCGGATGGTAGTCACTTATTCCGCCGTGGAATAGGTTTTATGGTCCGCAGCCGTCTTCTTGGAATCCGCCCCGCTTCCTACAGTGAGCCCATCCCAAAGGAGACTCAGATGGCAAAGATGACAGCGGTCCAGGCCGCGGTTCTGGTGATGGAAAAAGAAGGCGTCACGCAGGCCTTCGGCGTGCCCGGCGCGGCGATCAACCCGATGTACTCGGCCCTGCGCCAGCGCGGCAGCATCGCGCACATCCTCGCGCGGCACGTGGAAGGCGCCTCGCACATGGCCGAGGGCTACACCCGCGCGGTGGCAGGCAACATCGGCGTGTGCATCGGCACCTCGGGCCCGGCGGGCACCGACATGATCACGGGCCTGTACTCGGCCTGGGCCGATTCGATCCCCATCCTCTGCATCACCGGCCAGGCGCCCCGCGCGCGGCTCTACAAGGAAGACTTCCAGGCGGTGGACATCGAGTCCATCTCCAAGCCCGTCACCAAGTGGTCGGTCACGGTGCGCGAGCCGGGCCAGGTGCCGCAGGTGTTCCAGCAGGCCTTCCACCTGATGCGCTCGGGCCGCCCGGGCCCGGTGCTGATCGACCTGCCCTTCGACGTGCAGATGGCGCAGATCGAGTTCGACATCGACAGCTACGAGCCGCTCAAGCCCTACAAGCCGGCCGCCACGCGCGCCCAGATCGAGAAGGCCATCGGCATGCTCAACGCGGCCGAGCGCCCGCTGATCGTGGCCGGCGGCGGCGTCATCAACGCCGACGCGTCCGACCTGCTGGTGCGCTTCGCCGAGGCCACCGGCGTGCCGGTGATCCCCACGCTCATGGGCTGGGGCTCCATTCCCGACAACCACCCGCTGATGGCCGGCATGTGCGGCCTGCAGACCAGCCATCGCTACGGCAACGCCACGATGCTCGCCAGCGACTTCGTGCTGGGCATCGGCAACCGCTGGGCCAACCGCCACACCGGCTCGGTCGACGTCTACACCAAGGGCCGCACCTTCGTGCACGTGGACATCGAGCCCACGCAGATCGGCCGCGTGTTCACGCCCGACTTCGGCATCGTGTCCGACGCCAAGGCGGCGCTCGAACTCTTCGTCGAGGTGGCCGAGGAAATGAAGGCCGCCGGCCGCCTGACCGACCGCCGCGAGTGGGCCAAGGCGTGCATCGAGCGCAAGAAGACCATGCTGCGCAAGACGAACTTCGACGAAGTGCCGATGAAGCCGCAGCGCGTGTACCAGTGCATGAACAACAACTTCGGCAACGACACCTGCTACGTGAGCACCATCGGTCTCTCGCAGATTGCGGCCGCGCAGTTCCTGCACGTGTACAACCCGCGCCACTGGATCAACTGCGGCCAGGCCGGCCCGCTGGGCTGGACCATTCCCGCAGCGCTGGGCGTGCGCGCCGCCGACCCCACGCGCAAGATCGTCGCGCTCTCGGGCGACTACGACTTCCAGTTCATGATCGAGGAGCTGGCCGTGGGTGCGCAGTTCAAGCTGCCGTACATCCACATCGTGGTGAACAACTCCTACCTCGGCCTGATCCGCCAGGCGCAGCGCGGCTTCGAGATGGACTACTGCGTGCAGCTCGCGTTCGACAACATCAACGCGGCGCCCGACGCGGGCATCGAGAGCAGCTACGGCGTGGACCACATGAAGGTGGTCGAGGGCCTGGGCTGCAAGGCGATCCGCGTCAATCGGCAGGAAGAGATCGCGCCGGCCATCCGCCGCGCCGAGGCCCTGATGGCCGAGTTCAGCGTGCCGGTGGTGATCGAGGTGATGCTGGAGCGCGTGACCAACATCGCGATGGGCACCGAGATCGACAACATCACCGAGTTCGAGCCGCTGGCCGAGACGCCGGCCGACGCGCCCACCGCCGTCGCGGCGCTGCTCGACTGAGACGAAGGAAGAGAAAAGACATGCCCAAGTTCGCAGCCAACCTGACGATGCTCTTCACCGAGCTGCCCTTCATGCAGCGCTTCGAGGCCGCCGCCAAGGCCGGCTTCAAGGGAGTGGAGTACCTCTTCCCCTACCCCTTCGAGAAGAAGGAACTCGCCGCCGCCCTGCGCGACAACGGCCTGCAGCAGGTGCTTCACAACCTGCCCGCCGGCGACTGGGACAAGGGCGAGCGCGGCATCGCCTGCCATCCCGACCGCACCGGCGAGTTCGCCGAAGGCATCGGCGTGGCGATCGACTACGCCACCGCGCTGGGCTGCTCGCAGGTCAACTGCCTCGTGGGCAAGGTGCCCGCGGGCGTCGACAGGGAAGCGGCCCACAAGACGGTGGTGGCCAACCTCCGCCTCGCAGCGCGCGAACTCGAGGCAGCGGGCCTGCGCCTGCTGATCGAGCCCATCAACACCTTCGACATCCCCGGCTTCTTCCTCACGCGCACCGACCAGGCGCTGGCACTGATCGAGGAAGTCGGCTCTTCCAACCTGCGCGTGCAGTACGACATCTATCACGCGCAGCGCATGGAGGGCGAGCTGGGCAACACGCTCACGAAGCACCTCGCGCAGATCGGCCACATCCAGCTGGCCGACAACCCGGGCCGCGGCGAGCCGGGCACGGGCGAGATCAACTACCCGTGGCTCTTCAAGCACATCGACTCGCTGGGCTACGACGGCTGGATCGGCTGCGAATACAAGCCCCGCGCCACCACGGTCGAGGGCCTCGGCTGGCGCCAGGCGCTCACGCAGCAATGAATGAATGAAATCGGACAAGGAAACAGAGACATGACGACCCAACAACAGAAAATCGGATTCATCGGCCTCGGCATCATGGGTGCGCCCATGGCGGGCCACCTGCTCGATGCCGGCTACCAGCTGTTCGTGAACACGCACGGCAACACGCCCGAGCCTTTCGTCTCGAAGGCCACCATCTGCGCCTCGGCGGCCGAAGTGACGCGCCAGGCCGACATCGTCTTCATCATGGTGCCGGACACGCCCGACGTCGAGAAGGTGCTCTTCGGCGTGCCCGGCTCCGAAGGCGTGGCCGCAGGCCTGAAGGGCTCCAGCGGCAAGATCGTGGTCGACTGCAGCTCCATCGACCCGATCGCCACCAAGGACTTCGCGCGCCGCATCACCGCGCTGGGCGCGGGCTACATCGACGCGCCGGTCTCCGGCGGCGAAGTGGGCGCCAAGGCCGCCAGCCTCACGATCATGTGCGGCGGCGACGAAGGCACCTTCGAGCGCGTGAAGCCGCTGCTCGACAAGATGGGCAAGAACGTCACGCTCGTGGGCGGCGCCGGCGACGGCCAGGTCTGCAAGGTGGCCAACCAGATCATCGTGGCGCTGAACATCGCGGCCGTGAGCGAGGCGCTGGTGTTCGCCTCGAAGGCCGGCGCCGATCCGGCCAAGGTGCGCCAGGCGCTGATGGGCGGCTTCGCGAGCTCGCGCATTCTCGAAGTGCACGGCGAGCGAATGATCAAGCGCACCTTCGCGCCGGGCTTCCGCATCGCGCTGCACCAGAAGGACCTGAACCTCGCGATGCAGAGCGCACGTTCGCTGGGCGTGTCGCTGCCGCAGACTGCCGGCGCTGCCCAGTTGATGAACGCGTGCGCGGCGCTGGGCTACGGCCAGCTCGACCACTCGGCGCTGGTGCGCGCGCTGGAAGCGCTCGCCCAGCACACCGTCACGCCGGACTGACCAGGTACTCCCCAGGCTTCGCGCACTTCGTGTCGCTTCTCCTTCCCCCTCGCCGGGGGCAACACCAGCGGCCCGGCAAAGCCGGTTCCGCGGTGTTCCTCGAAAAGAATCAGGTTTTTGCAGCGGTCTCCAAGGATTCCTTGAGATTGCGCCGGCGCCAGGCCCAGGTCTTCACGGCCTGCGGCAGGATGCCCAGGCACGAGGCGTAGTACGTCACCTTGAAACCCCAGAAGCGCGGCCCGATCGGCGTGTTGCGGAACAGGTCGCCGGCCAGGATGGACAGCAGCGCCTCCTGCATGCGCCAGATGTTGCGCGGGTTCATGAAGAGCCGCCGGATGGCCGGCGAGGTGATGCGGTAGATGAACCACGAGAACATCTTCGGCCCGTGCTTCATCACCTTCTCGTAGTGGCGGAAGGCCTTTTCGGCTTCCTTCGCCTCGCCCTTGAGCCAGTGGTCGGCGGCGGTGGCGGCCTCGAAGCCGCTGTTCATCGCCAGGTACACGCCCGAAGAGAACATCGGGTCGACGAAGGCGTAGGCGTCGCCCACCATCATGAAGCGGTCGCCGCGGCAGAACGCCGAGTCGTAGGCGTAGTTGCCGGTGGAGGTGGCGCCTTCCATCAGCGTGGCGTTCTTCAGGCGAGCGGCCAGCTTGGGCGCGAGCGCGATGGTTTCCATCAGGAACTCCTCGAGCGAGCCCTTGCGGCGCTTGAAGTAGGCCGGAGAAGCCACCGCGCCGACGCTCACCGTGCCGTCCTTCAACGGGATGTACCAGAACCAGCCGTGGTCGAACCAGAACAGCGTGATGTTGCCCTCGAAGCGGCCCGGCCGGCGCTCGGCGTTGGCGAAGTGGCCGAACAGCGCGGCGCTGGCGTGCTTGCGGTTGCGGCGCTTGGCGTCGAACTGGTTCGACAGCAGGGTGTCGCGCCCGCTGGCGTCGATCACGAAGCGCGGGCGCCAGGTGGTCTCGGCGCCGTCGTCGCCCTTGACCTTCACCGCCGGCCGGTTGTCGGGCGTGCCCTTGCCGGCGTCCATGTCCACGCCGGTGACGCGCTGTCCCTCGAAGGTACGCGCGCCGCGCTTGCCGGCATGGCGGAACAGCAGTTCGTCGAACTCGGAGCGGCGCACGTGCACCGCGTAGGGAAAGCTCTTGTCCATCGCCTCGGCGAAGTGGAACTGGCTGGAATGGTCGTGCCAGGGCGAGACGAACTCCGCCCCATGCTTGCGGATGCCGATGGCCTCGACCTCGGTGCGCACGCCCAGGCGGTCGAACAGCGGCATGTTCATCGGCAGCAGCGATTCGCCGATGTGAAAGCGCGGATGCTGCGCCTTCTCGAGCAGCACCACGTCGTGCCCCTTGTCCGCGAGCAACGCGGCCACCGTGGAGCCCGACGGGCCGCCGCCGATGACGACGACGTCAGGATCGTTGCTGTTGAAAGGTCCGGATGCCATGCGTTGTTGCCCCTCTTGTCGTGGTGTTGTCGTTGTCGGCGATACCCCGGCCCGATTCCCGGCTGGACAGCCGGTCAGTTAACCAATGGGTAACGATCTGCAGTTTAGCGAACCCGCCAGCCCGTCCGACCGCCTTTTCCGTACCTGCCCTATCGGGCCGAAGATATGGATCCAGGCGTTTTCGGCATTTCCCCAGTAAGAAGAGGCCCCGCTTTTGCGGTAGCCTCATTGCCCGTCAGAAACAAGGAGACTTTCATGGCTGCACCCCTTTCCCCCGCAGAAGAAGCACTTCGCGAGGCAGCGCGCGAATACCACCGCTCGCCCGTCAAGGGCAAGATCTCGATCACCCCGACCAAGCCCCTGCTGAACCAGCGCGACCTGTCGCTGGCCTATTCGCCCGGCGTGGCCTATCCCTGTCTCGACATCGCCGCCGACCCGGCAACGGCCTCCGAATACACCGCCCGCGGCAATCTCGTGGGCGTCGTCACCAACGGCACCGCCGTGCTCGGCCTGGGCGACATCGGCCCGCTGGCCGCCAAGCCGGTGATGGAAGGCAAGGGCTGCCTGTTCAAGAAATTCGCCGGCATCGACGTGTTCGACATCGAGCTGGCCGAGCGCGACCCCGACAAGCTGGTCGACATCATCGCGGCGCTGGAGCCCACGCTGGGCGGCATCAACCTCGAGGACATCAAGGCGCCCGAGTGCTTCTACATCGAGAAGAAGCTGCGCGAGCGCATGAACATCCCGGTGTTCCACGACGACCAGCACGGCACGGCCATCATCTCGGCCGCCGCGCTCATCAACGGCCTGGAGCTGGTGGGCAAGAAGATCGAGGACGTGAAGATCGCCGTCTCGGGCGCAGGCGCCGCAGCCATCGCCTGCCTCGACGTGATGGTCGGCCTGGGCGCCAAGCCCGCCAACATCCACGCCTGCGACTCCAAGGGCCTGATCTACATGGGCCGCGCGGGCGGTTTCGACGAATCCAAGGCACGCTACGCCCAGAAAGACACCGGCGCCCGCACCCTGGCCGACGTGGTGAAGGACGCCGATGTGTTCCTGGGCTGCTCGGCCCCCGGCGTGATGACCGCCGAGATGGTCAAGACCATGGCCAGCCAGCCCATCATCCTGGCGCTGGCCAACCCCGAGCCCGAGATCCGCCCCGAGCTGGCCAAGGCCGTGCGGCCGGACTGCATCATCGCCACCGGCCGTTCGGACTACCCGAACCAGGTCAACAACGTGCTGTGCTTCCCGTACATCTTCCGCGGCGCGCTCGACTGCGGCGCCAGCAAGATCACGGAAGAGATGAAGCTGGCCTGCGTGCGCGAGATCGCCGAGCTCACCAAGGCCGACATCAGCGAGGAAGTGGCCACCGCCTACGCCGGCCAGGAGCTGGCCTTCGGCCCCGACTACATCATTCCCAAGCCCTTCGACTCGCGCCTGATCCTGCGCATCGCGCCGGCCGTGGCAAAGGCTGCGGCCGCCTCGGGCGTGGCCACGCGCCCGATCGAGGACATGGACGCCTACCGCCAGCACCTGACGCGCTTCGTCTACCAGACCGGCATGTTCATGCGCCCGGTGTTCAGCGCCGCCAAGATCGCCACCGCCAAGCGCGTGGCATATGCCGAGGGCGAGGACGAGCGCGTTCTGCGCGCCGCCCAGTGGGCGGTCGACGAAGGCCTGGCAAAGCCGATCCTGGTGGGCCGCCCCGCCGTGATCGACGCGCGCATCAAGAAGGCCGGTCTGCACATCCGCGCGGGCGTCGACTTCGAGATCGTCAACCCCGAGGACGATCCGCGCTTCCGCACCTACTGGGAGAGCTTCCACAAGATCATGGGCCGCCGCGGCGTGACGCCGGAAGCCGCCAAGACCATGGTGCGCCGCTCGAACACCACCATCGCCGCGCTGATGATGCACCTGGGCGATGCCGACGCCATGATCTGCGGCCTGGTCGGACGCTTCGACGTGCACCTGGAGCACATCCGCAACCTGATCGGCCTGAAGCGCGGCGCACCGGGCTTCGCGACGCTGAACGCGCTCACGCTCGACAAGCGCACGGTGTTCATCACCGACACCAACGTGAACGAAGACCCCAGCGCCGAGCTGCTCGCCAGCATCGCGGTGATGGCCGCCGAGGAAGTGCGCCGCTTCGGCCTGCCGCCGAAGGTGGCTTTCCTATCGCACTCGAACTACGGCACCTCCAGCCGCTCGTCGGCCCGCAAGATGCGGCTGGCGCGCGACCTGTTCGCGCAGATGGCACCCGACATCGAATGCGACGGCGAGATGCACGGCGACGCAGCGCTGTCGGAGGAAATCCGCCGCACCGCCCTGCCCGAGACCACGCTGAGCGGCGAAGCCAACCTGCTGGTGTGCCCGAACCTCGATTCGGCGCACATCCTCTACAACGTGCTGAAGATGACCGGCGCCAACGGCATCACGGTCGGCCCGGTGCTGCTGGGCGCCGCGAGCTCGGCGCACGTGCTCACGCCTTCGTCGACGGTGCGCCGCATCATCAACATGACGGCGCTGGCGGTGGCGAAGGTCACGGTCGACAAGTAAGCAGCAGCAAGAGCCGCTCAGGCATGGAACGGTGACGCGACCGGCACGTCGTCCGGGTCGAACACCTTCCATGCCAGCAGTTCCTCTTCCTCAGGCGGCGGCTCGCAGCCGCCCACGCGGCTGGGCTTCCAGCCGAAGCGTTGCCGCGTGTCGGCCAGCGCCTCGGCGCGCTTGAAGGCGGCCAGCGCCGAATCGATGACCGGCACGCCCAGCACGTCCTGCAGCTGGCGATAGAAACCGAACTCCAGCGTGCAGCCCAGGATCAGCGCCTCGGCGCCGTCCTCCTCGATGGCGCGGCGGCCCTGCTCGATCATGCGGCGCGCGGTTTCCTCGCGGTCGCGCTGGAAGTCTTCCACCCCGAGCTGCAGCGCGCGGCACGAGGCCAGCAGGTGGCCGTGCCCGTACTCGCGCACGCGCGACTCGATGCGCGGCACCCACTTTCGTCGCCCGACGATGACCGACACCTTCTGCGCCAGGTTGGCCGCCACCTCGAACGAGGCCTGGCAGGGCGCGACCACCACCGTCTCGCCCGAGATCTCGCGCGCCTCGACCAGCACCGGGTCGTAGAAGCAGCCGAGCACCACCGCGTCGAACTTCTTCACGGCCGCGTCTCGCACCACGCGAACGATGTCGGCGCCCAGCAGCGCCTCGTAGCTCTGGTACTCGACGTGATGGCGCACCGAGACGTTGCGCAGCGAAACCACCTCGACCTCGGTGTCAGGGTTCTTCACCTCGGCGAATTCACGGGCGAAGCGCTCGTTGTAGGTGTCGTTGCCGACCGTCCGTATCCATCGCACGCGCAGCGTCATGGCGGCTCCTCCTTGCGCGCGCTCAGGCCAGCGCTTCCTCGGCGGGCGCGAAGGCCTCGCCGAGCGACTTCTCGAGCGGCCGGTAGAGCTCGGGCATGAACATCGTGCGTGACAGCAGCAGCCGCGCGCGCGGCGCGACCAGCACGCGCAGCCGCGCGCCCTGGCGCACGTGGGCCGACACCACCGGCCTGCCGTCGTCCGAGAAGGTCATCACGAGATCGGGGAAGCGGGCGATGCGCTTTCCTTCCTGCTCCAGCAGCATGTATTCGTTGATGAAGCGCATCGTGGTGCGCGCCGCGTCGTCGAGCTCGACGATGCCCACGTCCACCCCTTCCTGCTGTTCGCAGCGGTAGGTGCGCACCTCGCCCTCGGCCACGATGCGGCCTTCCAGCGAACGGGCCACCGCATCGACGCCGCCATCGAGGTACGTCTGGCCCAGCGCGATGGCATGGCTGATGGCGCCCGGCGCCCCGTGCCGGCGCGCATAGCCCACGCTGACCGGGTTACGCGCCACCGCCACGAGGCCGCCTGCCTCGACGGAGGCGCGGCGCACCACGGCGGAGGTCTGCTCCAGGCGGCCCGACACCACGCCTTCGACATAGCGATGCGGCTCGCCGCCCGCGTAGGCCTGCACCGAGAGGTAGTCGGGCTCGGTGTGCAGGCCTAGCGCGCCCATCACGCTCGACGGATGCGCGCGGCCGTTGCAGGCCAGGTCGATCACGGGCAGCCCGCTCATCGCGGCATGGAACCAGCCGTTGACCGTGGTCTCGGCGCCGTTCTCGTTGGCATGCAGGCCGACCAGCTTCTGGCCCGCCGGCAGTTCGCGGCGCAGCAACTCCAGCGTGCGCAGCAGGTGCGCAGGCTGCACGTGCGGATCGGGCGCGGCCGGGGCGCCGACCAGCGCCATGGTGGCGGTGAGCGCCGAGTCGTCGAATTCGTCGATGCTCCACAGCTGCGGCGTGCCGACCTGCAGCGCCAGCTTCGCGGCGCGCTCGCCGGACTCGATCAGCCCACCGCCACCGCCGCCGAGGATGGCGCCGCCCCAGATGGCCGCGCGGACGTCGTCGCTTGTCAGATTGCGTTTCATGGATTCGTGGTTCCTGTGTGATGAAGGGAAGGAGGAAAGGCGGAGCGCGGTGCCGGAGCACTACTTGCGCAGGCTCTTCACCGCGCCCGAGAAGAAGCTGTAGAGCGCGTCGCCCGCGATGACGCCGCCTGCGAACACTTCGAGCCGTTCTCGCGCCGCAGCGCCAAGAACGCGATGCACGACCAACCGGCAGGCGATGCCAGCCGCGACCATCCAGCCAGCCATCGGGCTCGCGATGAGCAGGCCGGTGGCGAACAGCACCCCGAGCTGCTGTCGCGCGCCGCCCACGATCTGCAGCAGCGCGCCGGGCAGCGCCCACAGCGCGAGGTTGCGCGCCGTGTCGCCCGAGATGCCTGCCTTGATGGCCGCCACGTAGGCCGCGTTGATGGGCGCCGGCTGGTGGTTGGCGAAGAACAGCCTGTAGCTGCAGGCCACGACCACGATGGCCACGGCGAAGCCCACCATGCCCGCGATCATCTGTTCGCGCCGGCCCGCTATCTCGAAGGACGTGCCCGATGTCTCGCCGCGCAGCAGGTGCCCGGCCTTCAGGTCGTAGCCCATGTCGGCGAAGGCCGGCCCGGTGGCCGCGGAGAAGCCCGCCAGCACCACCAGCGCCTCGGGCGGAAAGCCGATCAGGATGCCGATCAGCAGCGAGATCAGCGCCACCGCGAAGGCCGGGAACCAGCCCGAGTGCATGGCCGCGATGCCCACGATCAGCTCGTGCACGAAGGCCGCGAAGGTGCCGTAGACGACGAAGCACACGAGCATGCCGGGCGACATGCCGGTGTACACGCCCGTGCCCACCGCCAGCAGCACCATGATCGCGAGATAGCCCACGCCGCCGAGGCGCAGCGATCGGCCCAGCGCGGTGGCACCGCGTGCCTCCAGCGACGCAGCTGCGCCTGTGCCGGGCGCGGCGGAGCCGTGCCTCTTCAGCACCACGCGCCCCACCTGCACCAGCGCCACGATGCCCGCGCCGATCATCATTCCGTGCGGCACGTAGCGCGCGCCGATGTCGAAGCCGAAGAGCTGCGCCGAGTAGCCCCGCAGCAGCAGGCCGATGCCGAAGGCGGTCATCGCGCCGAGTCCGCCGATCAGCGCCACGCCGAAGGCCGACATCGGCAGCTTGAACACCGCGCCCGCCACGCCCGTGGCCAGCCCGCCCAACAAGAGCCAGGCCTGCTTGCCGCCGCCGTCGCCCGCCTTGATGGCCTCGGCCGCCGCGATGCCCAGCGGCCACGGGTTCTTCGCCGGGAAGGCGGGCGTGTCGAACATGCGGTAGAGCAGCCAGGCATCGAGCAGCATCGCCAGGCTCACGCCGACGAGCATGGGCACAACCATGTCGGGCAGCCCGAACAGGAAGGGAATGCCGATGGGCAGGAACAGGCTGTTGGCGGCGCCGAAGGTGGCCGACGAGATGCTGGTCTGCGCGAGGTTCTGCGCATGCACCGAGCGGAAGCCCCGGAACATGGCCAGCGGCACGCGCGCCAGCGTCATCGCCGCGAGCGCACCGATCAGCGAGGTGCTCGGCGTGATGCCCAGGCTCGCCAGCATCTGGATGCCGACGATGGCGCCGAACACGCTCAGCACCACCGTCAGGATCAGGTTGGCCGGCGCCAGTGCCTTCGGGTGCAGTTCCGGTGACGGACGGGCGGCGTCGCCCTCCTGCAGCGGCATCGCCGCTGTTGCCTCGTGGTTCATGGTCATTTTCTGAAGTTCCATTTTATGGAACTCAATCCAATAAAATTGAACCAAATGATAGAACCCGCCGAAGCGCTGTCAAGGCTGGTTCACCCCGAGCCGGCGGACGCGTTCCGCGCCGAACCTATGATTCCCACCCGCCAACCCATCTGAACTATGAGCACCCTCGCCAACGCCATGGACGTCCTGAAGCTGATCGCGCGGCTGCGCCGCGACATCACGGTGACCGACGTGGTGACGGAGCTGGGCCTGCCGAAGAGCTCGGCCTCGCGCACCCTCAGCATGATGGCGGGCTACGGCTTTCTCGATCGCGACGCGGCCACGCGCGCCTACCGGCCGGGCGGCGTGATCATGGAAGCCTCGTACCACTTCCGCGCTTCGCGCAACGCCGCCTCGCTGGTGGAGGAAGCGCTCGACGCGCTGGTGGCCGAGACGCGCTTCACCGGCTACATCAACGTGCTCGACGGCGCCGACACGCTCGTGATCCAGATGCGCGCCGGCGCCGGCGCGCTGCAGATCTACACGCCGCCGGGAAGCCGCGCACCGGCCTACTCCAGCGCCATGGGCCGCGCCTTGCTCGCGCGGCAGGGCGACGCCGAAGTGACTGCCCTGCTGGGCGGCCGGCTAGACCAGGGACGCGGTGACGCACCCCGCACGCGCAAGGACCTGCTGGCGCGCCTCGCGGTGATCCGCGAAACCGGCTGGGCCCTGTCGCGCGGCGAGTACGTGACCAACGTGGCGGGCATCTCTTCCGCCGTGTTCGACCCGGCCACGCGACAGGCCTACGCCTTCGGCATCGCGCTGCCCGCGGAGCTGCTGTCGGACGCGCTGGTCGAGCGCTTCGGCGCCATCGTGCGCGATGCCGCCGCGAGCGTCGGCAAGCGCGTCGGCGATCCGTACTGGCTCGCATTCGGTGCAAGCGCCCCCTGAAACCGAAGGGATTTCCCGCCGAAGGTGCGAAATGCGGGAGCGACGCACCAGTTCGATCCGCAGGAAGGGTTCGCACCAATCACGTGCGGGCACCGTTTTTGCTTGAATGCAGAAGCATTCAATCCCCTTTCATCCAACGGATCGATCTCCGCATGAACAAGCGCCAACTGCTCCAGTCCTTCCTCGCCGCCTCGGCCCTCAGCTTCGGCCTCACCCCGGCCTTTGCGCAGACCTCGACGCCGATCAAGTTCCAGCTCGACTGGCGCTTCGAAGGACCGGCCGCGCTGTTCCTGCATCCCGCCGCCAAGGGCTACTTCAAGGCCGCCGGCCTCGACGTGACCATCGATGCCGGCAACGGCTCGGGCGGCACCGTCACGCGCGTGGCCTCGGGTGCCTACGACATGGGCTTCGCCGACCTCGCGGCGCTGATGGAGTTCCACGCCAACAACCCCGACAGCCCCAACAAGCCGGTCGCGGTGATGATGGTCTACAACAACACGCCGGCATCGGTCATGACGCTCAAGAAGAGCGGCATCACCAAGCCCGCCGACCTCACGGGCAAGAAGCTGGGCGCGCCGGTGTTCGACGCGGGCCGCCGCGCCTTCCCGATCTTCGCGAAGGCCAACAACATCGGCACGGTCAACTGGACCGCCATGGACCCGACGCTGCGCGAGACCATGCTGATGCGCGGCGACATCGACGCCATCACCGGCTTCACCTTCACCTCGCTGCTCAACCTCGAGGCGCGCGGCGCCAAGACGGCCGACGTGGTGATCCTCCCCTACCCCGACTACGGCGTGAAGCTGTACGGCAACGTCATCATCGCCTCGCCCAAGCTCATCAAGGAGCACCCGGAGGCGGTGAAGAAATTCCTCTCGGCCTTCGCCAAGGGCGCGAAGGAAGTCATCGCCAATCCGGCGGTGGCCATCGAGTCGGTGAAGGCGCGCGACGGCATCATCGACAGCAAGCTCGAGACGCGCCGCCTGCAGCTGGCCATCGACACCGTCATCAACAGCGCAGACGCGCGCGCCGAAGGCTTCGGCGCAGTCAACGCGGGCCGCATGTCGCTGATGGCCTCGCAGGTGTCGGACGCCTTCAACACCAAGACGCGCGTGAGCCCCGACGCGGTGTGGACCGCCGCGCTGCTGCCGCCGGCCGCCGAACTGAACATCCTGAAGAAGTGATGGCAGCCGCATCGCAGGACGCGGCCGCAGCCCC
This sequence comes from Variovorax gossypii, assembly GCF_003965815.1. GTDB lineage: Bacteria > Pseudomonadota > Gammaproteobacteria > Burkholderiales > Burkholderiaceae_C > Variovorax > Variovorax gossypii. Next base: position 67,996 of record NZ_RXOE01000004.1, read on the forward strand.
TTTCGTCGCTCCCTTCGTCGACTTCCAGGACGTCTGGCTCGCCTACAACGAGGAGCTGCTGCGCGCCAACCACTTCGCGGTCGAGGCCATCGACCTGAAGGTCAAGCGCGGCGAGTTCATCGCCATCGTCGGCCCCTCGGGCTGCGGCAAGTCGACCTTCATGAAGCTCACCACCGGGCTGAAGATGCCGTCGATGGGCAAGATCCGCATCGACGGCCAGCCCGTGACCGGGCCACTGAAGATCTCGGGCATGGCCTTCCAGGCGCCTTCGCTGCTGCCGTGGCGCACCACGGTCGACAACGTGCTGCTGCCGCTGGAGATCGTCGAGCCCTACCGCTCCAGCTTCAAGGCGAAGCGCAAGGAGTACGAGGAGCGCGCCCGCCGCCTGCTGCAGAAGGTGGGCCTGGGCGGCTACGAGGACAAGTTCCCGTGGCAGCTCTCGGGCGGCATGCAGCAGCGCGCGAGCATCTGCCGCGCGCTCATCCACGAGCCCAAGATGCTGCTGCTCGACGAGCCCTTCGGCGCGCTCGACGCGTTCACGCGCGAGGAGCTGTGGTGCATCCTGCGCGACCTCTGGACCGAGCAGCAGTTCAACGTGATCCTGGTGACGCACGACCTGCGCGAGTCGGTGTTCCTCGCCGATACGGTGTACGTGATGAGCAAGAGCCCCGGCCGCTTCGTGGTGAAGCGCGAGATCGACCTGCCGCGCCCGCGCGAGCTCGAGCTCACCTACACGAAGGAGTTCACCGACATCGTGCTGGAGCTGCGCGGGCACATCGGAGCCATCCGCAATACCGGCGCGAGCGCCGCCCAGTCCGCCGCGGCGGTATCTCACTGAGGGCGCGCGACACATGAAGAACACCAGGCAAATCGAACGCTGGTCGCCCTGGCTGCTGCTCGTGGCGGTGATCCTGCTGTGGCAGATCATCTGCTCGGCCTTCGAGGTTTCCGACTTCATCTTCCCGAGCCCGTGGCGCATCTGGAACCAGTTCTGGGAATTCAAGGAAGTCATCGCGGGCCACGCGTGGCGCACCTTCTGGGTCACGATGGCGGGCTTCGGCCTGGCGATCGTGGTGGGCGTGCTGCTGGGCTTCGTGATCGGCAGCTCGCGCATCGCGTACGCGGCGATCTACCCGCTGATGACGGCCTTCAACGCGCTGCCCAAGGCGGCCTTCGTGCCGATCCTGGTCGTGTGGTTCGGCATCGGCATCGGGCCGGCGATCCTCACGGCCTTCCTGATCAGCTTCTTCCCGATCATGGTCAACATCGCGACCGGCCTCGCCACGCTCGAACCCGAGCTGGAAGACGTGCTGCGCGTGCTGGGCGCCAGGCGCTGGGACGTGCTCATGAAGATCGGCCTGCCGCGCTCCATGCCCTACTTCTTCGGCTCGCTGAAGGTGGCGATTACGCTGGCCTTCGTCGGCACCACGGTGAGCGAGATGACGGCGGCCAACGAAGGCATCGGCTACCTGCTGATCTCAGCCGGCTCGGCCATGCAGATGGGCCTGGCCTTCGCGGGCCTGATGGTGGTGGGCGCGATGGCGATGCTGATGTATGAACTCTTCAGCGTGGTCGAGAAGCACACCACGGGGTGGGCGCACCGGGGCTCCCAGAACCAGTGAGCCACCGCGTCGATGCGGGCGATGCAGGCTGCGGCTACGAAGCCGAACGCTGCAGCCGCATCGACACCGAGAACCGGTCCGCCGGATGGACCGACACCGAAACCTCGAAAGCCAGCCCCTCGGCATCGAGATAGCGGCGCACGATCTTCAGCGCCGCCGCGCCCTGCTCCACCTGCAGGGCCTTCGCCATCGCCGCGTCCCTGACGATGTCGGCACGCACGTCCTGGTGGATTTCCACGATCTGCCGGCCGTAGCGCTCGGCGATCAGTGAGCTGACGAGGGTGCCGGGCGACTCCCGCACCAGGTCGCGAACTTCCGAATACGCCGGGTCGACGTACAGGTCGGTCCATCCGATGGGTCCGCCTTCTCCGCCGGTGTCGAGCCGCAGGCTGGAGATGCGCAGCCAGCGTGTGCCGGGCGCGCAATCCAGGTCCCTGGCCACCGGGGCCGCCACGGCCACCTCCTCGATCGACTGCACCTGCCGCAGGTACTCGGTGCCGAAGTGCACGAGATCGTCCACCGACGCGATCGAAGGGCGGAAGGTGTCGCGCGGCTTGGTCGCCTCGACGCGGGTTCCCGCGTTCTTGCGCCGCGACACGAGGCCCAGCCGCTGGAGTTCGGCCAACGCCGCCCTCACGGTATGGCGGCTGGTCTTGTAGTGGTCGCAGAGCTCGAGTTCCGTCGGGAGCACTGAGCCGACGGCGAAATGACCGCTGGCGATGGCTTCGGTGAGGTGACGCGAGATGTCGCTGTGGTGAGGCTTGGATGGCGAAGACATGTTGCCCCCGAGGATCGCATTCATGGCGTCAAGGGTAAACCCCGATTCGTCGAATATGTTCGGACATATTAAAGTCGAATATGTCCGAACATATTTGCGTTCGCTGCTTCCACCTTCAACAACTCCCATGACCCTTACCCGCTCCTCGATTCCGATGGCCAGCACCGTCGTCGACTCCATCCTGTTCCGCGACGCCTTCGGCACCCAGAAGATGCGGCAGCTTTTCTCCGACGGCGCGCTGGTCCAGCGCTACATCGATGCCGAGATCGCGCTTGCCAGGGCCGAGGCGCGCGTGGGCGTGATCCCGGTCGAGGCAGCGGAGGCGATCGCACGCGAATCGAAGATCGAGCGCATCGACTTCGACCACATGCGCGAGGAGACGGACATCGTCGGCTACCCCATCCTCCCGCTGGTGCACCAGCTGGTCGGGATGTGCGGCGAGGCCGGCCGCTACGTGCACTGGGGCGCGACCACGCAGGACATCATGGACACGGCAGTCGCCCTGCAGGTGCGCGACGCGCTCGACAGCATCGGCGAGGACATCCGCGAGCTGCGCGGCATCCTCGCCTCGCTCTCGAAGAAGCATCGCGACACGCCGATGGCCGGCCGCACCCACCTGCAGCAGGCGCTGCCCGTGACCTTCGGCTACAAGGTCGCGATCTGGCTCGCCATGTTCGACAGGCACCAGCAGCGCATCGCCGAGCTGCGTCCGCGCGTGGCGGTGGTTGAATTCGCTGGTGCCGCGGGCACGCTGGCCTCGCTCGGCGACAAGGGCTTCGAGGTGCAGAAGGCCATGGCCCAGGAACTGGGGCTGGGCGTGCCCGCCACCACCTGGCACGTGGCGCGCGATGGCTTCGCCGAGGCGGTGAACCTGCTCGCGCTCGTCACCGGCTCGCTGGGCAAGATCGCGCTCGACATCATGATCATGGCCTCGACGGAGTTCGCCGAGGTCTACGAGCCCTTCGTCAAGGGACGGGGTGCATCGAGCACGATGCCGCAGAAGCGCAACCCGATCTCCAGCGAGCTGATGCTGGCCGCCTCCAAGGCCGTGCGGCAGCACGCGGGGCTGATGGTCGATGCGATGGTGCAGGACTTCGAGCGTGCCACGGGCCCCTGGCATGCCGAGTGGATCGCCATTCCCGAGAGCTTCATCCTCACCTCGGGCGCGCTGCACCAGGCGAAGTTCGCGCTCGGCGGCCTGATCGTGGACGAGGCGCGCATGAAGCACAACCTGGGCATCAGCCGCGGCCTCATCGTGGCCGAGGCCGTGATGATGGGCATGGCGCCCCACATCGGCCGCCAGCAGGCGCACGACGTGGTCTACGACGCCTGCCGCACCGTCAACGAAAAGGGCGGCACGCTGGCCGAGGCGCTGTCGGCGCTGCCCGAGGTCACGAAGCACTTCGACCGCGCGGCCATCGATCGCATGACCGATCCGGCGAACTACCTCGGCCTCGCGCCGCTGATGGTGGACCGCGCGCTGGCCCTGTCCGCCGAAGTGGCGGCCTGAGCCGCGACGACGAACCACCAACCCCGAGGAGACAAGACAGATGATCGACATCAAGAAGCTGGCCGCGCGCGCCTTGCTGGCAGTGGCATTCACAACCGCGGCGCACGGCGCGAGCGCGCAGGCCTATCCGGCCCGCCCCGTGACCTGGATCGTTCCGTTCGCGGCGGGCGGCCCCACCGATGCGCTCGCACGGGCCGTGGCGGAGCGGGTCGCGCGCGAACTGGGCCAGCCCATCGTCATCGACAACGCACCGGGCGCCGGCGGCACCGTGGGCGCGGCGAAGGCATCGCGCGCGCCGGCCGACGGCTACACCATGCTGGTCGGGCACATGGGCTACATGGGCGCCGCGCCGGCGCTGTACAAGAAGCTCGCCTACGACCCGGTCAAGGACTTCGCGCCGGTGTTCCGCTTCCCCGACACGCCGCTGGTGCTGATGGTGCGCAAGGAGCATCCGGCGAAGGACATCAAGGCGCTGGTCGACTTCGGCAAGGCCAACCCCGACAAGCTCTTCATCAGCAACGCCGGCGTGGGCTCCAGCTCGCACCTCATCGCGGCCCTGTTCGCCGCCTCGGCGGGCATCAGGATCTCGCAGGTTCCGTACAAGGGCGCGGGGCCGGCGCTGATCGACGTGATCGGCGGCCAGGTCGACGGCATCTTCGACCAGACCAACACCGCCCTGCCGCAGATCAAGGAGGCGAAGGTCCGCGCGCTGGCCGTCACCTCGAAGGTGCGGCTGCCGCAGCTCAAGGACGTGCCCACGCTCGCCGAGACGGTGCTGCCCGGCTTCGAGGCCTCGACCTGGTACGGCATCTACGCGCCCAAGGGCACGCCGCAGCCGGTGCTCGACAAGGTGCAGCAGGCCTACCTGAAAGTGATGGGCGACAAGGCCTTCACTGACCGCCTGGCCGAGCAGGCGATCCAGATGCTGCCGCCGGAGCAGTACACCGGCGCCGCGCTGGGCAGGCACACCGAAGCGGAAGTGGCCCGCTGGAGAGCCGTTGCGGCCAAGGCCAGCATCTCGCTGGACTGACGCGATGACGGCCACGCGCATCGAGCACGATGCCTTCGGGCCGGTGGAGATTCCGGCCGGCCGGTACTGGGGAGCACAGACACAACGCGCGCTGGGCGTGTTCGACGTGGGAACCGAGCGCTTCCCTGTATGCCTGCTGCACGCCTTCGGGCTGCAGAAGATCGCGGCGGCAAGAGCCAATGCCCGCTGCGCCGCGCTCGACGCGGCACTGGCGGAAAGCATCGCCACGGCCGCCGGGGAGCTTTCGCGCGGCCTGTTCGACGACCACTTCCCGCTCACGATCTGGCAGACCGGTTCGGGAACCCAGACGAACATGAACGCCAACGAGGTGATCGCGAACCGGGCCAACGAGCTGCTCGGGCAGCCGCTGGGCACGAAGTCGCCGGTGCATCCCAACGACCATGTGAACGCATCGCAGTCGTCGAACGACAGCTTTCCGACGGTGATGCACATCGCGACCGCGATGGAGCTGACGCAGCGACTGGTCCCCTCGCTCACCGTGCTGAAGGACGCGCTCGAAGACCGCGCACGCGCTTTCGCCGACGCGGCCAAGGTGGCGCGCACGCACCTGATGGACGCCGTGCCGATGACGATGGGCCAGGCGTTCGAGGCATTCGCGTGGCAGGCGAACAGCGGCATCGCGCGGCTGAAGGACGCATTGCCACGACTGCTGCTGCTCGCCCAAGGGGGAACGGCGGCGGGAACAGGGCTCAATGCGCCCGAGAACTTCGACGTTTTCTTCTGCGAGGAGATCGGCAAGCTCACGGGTCTGCCATTCGAGCCTCATCCGTGCAAGTTCGAAGGCATGTCGGGCCACGATGCGCTGGTGGAGTTGTCCGGGGCCCTGAACGTGATCGCCACCTCGCTGATAAAGATGGCGAACGACATCCGCTGGATGGGATCGGGCCCGCGCTGCGGCTTCGGCGAGCTGGTGGTGCCAAACGACGGGCTGACCTCGTCGATCATGCCGGGCAAGCGCAACCCGACCATCGCAGAAGTGGTGGCCCAGGCTGCCATGCAGGTGGCGGGCAACCACGTGACGGTGACGATGGCAGGCGCCTCGGGCAACTTCGAGCTCAACGTGGCCAAGCCGGTGCTGATCCACGGCGTGCTGCAGTCGATCCGCATACTGGCGGACAGCGCGCGCGTCTTCGCAGGCAGGCTGGTTGCCGGACTCGAGGTCGATCGCGAGCGGCTCGAAGCGAACCTGGGCAACGCGCTTCTGTCGGTGACGGCGCTGAATCCGGTGCTCGGCTACGACAAGGTGGCGCGCATCACGCGCACCGCCGTGGAGCGCCGCATTGCGCCAAGAGAAGCGGCCGTCGAACTGGGCTACCTGAGCGCCGAGGCGTACGACCGGCTGGTCGACCCGCTTCGCATGGCAAGAGGAAAGAGCTAGCGGCCGCGCCGGATCAGACCAGATGCCGGCGCCGGCTGTGCTGTCCCTGCTTCGCGAACACATGCGCGAGATGCTTCTTGACTGTGTTGACACTGATGTCGAGTCGCTCGGCGATCTGCTTGTTGGTCAGGTCCCGGTGCATCAGCGAGAGCACTTCATCCTCTCGTGCGGTCAGCCTCGTTGCAGGCGATATCGCTCGGGACGCCGCCGGTCCGCCGGCTGCCTTCAATCGCAGCACCGACAGATACAGTGCCTGCAACACCGGCCCCGGGAAGCCCAGGATGCCTGCCAGCACGGCATCCAGCGATTGCGCGAACTGCTCCGCGCTCGCTGCCCACTCGACGCAGCCGCGCGCCTGGATCCGGATCGCCGCATCCAGCCCCAACATGGAGGGCGCCTCCCAGCCCAGGAGCCAGTCGATGGCTGGAAAGCGGCAGCGCAGATCGTCCAGCCTGTCGACTCTCTCGGGCGAAATCAACGCGATGTCAACCAGCACCAGGCGAGGCGCCTGCTGCCGGCAACGGGCGTCCAGGTCGGAGAGGCCGTTCATCTCCGCATGCTCGACCTGGTACATCCGCCCGGCCCGAAGCCTCGAGGCCAACAGGCCCGGCCCGGGCAGCGGCGATGCACGGCCTGGGCAGGTTGCGACGAGAACCGGAACACAGACTTCGACCGCAGGGAAAGGGGATCGAATCTCAAGGCAAGCCGGCTGAAAACCGCTTGATGTCCACAGCGCAGGCGGCGCAAATGGCGAGGTCGGGCGAAAGTCTTGCGTGAACGGCCGCGTATCCGCGTTCCACGCAGGTTCGAGCCCGGCAGGCGACAGTGGGACTTCTTCCATGGCTTCCTCCGAAGCACTTGTTTTGGAGGTATCCGTGGGGTAATGGTAAAGACCTCACTATCGGACAGATAGGCCCGCAACCCTCGCAAGGTATCAAAAGGTTAAGGGCTTGCAGGCGCCTGCCCGGCACGGCGCGTCATCCTTTGGGTGACAACTTTTATCCTATGGACAAGGCATCGTCGGGCGGTTCAGCATGCCTCCTCTGCTGATACGCGAACCTGGTTGATTGGCAGCGAAAGCGCCTCGATCGCGTGGTTCCTGTCGGCGGGTTTTTTCTCAACCGAGGAGTGTTTATGGCTGCGCTAAATCTGACGGCCGGCTCGACCGTCACTCTGGACGAATCCGCCAATCTGCAGAACCTTGCCGCTACTCCCGCCGCTGCCGGCGACAGCAACGACAACGACATCTCCGCGAGCTCGCTGCCGGCTGCCTTCAGCAGCCGCCTGGCGGCCCAGAGCGTCGGAACCGCCATCAATGCCGCGCTGAGCGGCTACAACGGGTCGAATACCGGCACCAACGCGTTCACATTCAGCATATCCGGCACGGTCACCGATATTTCCTTCACGGACGCGAACGGCGCTGCGCTCAACGGCTTCGACAGCGGACTGAATACCGCCGACGGCGAAGACATCTTCCTCTACACCGACACGACCAACAACAACGTCGTCTACGGGAAGACCGCCCTCAATGTCGTCGTGTTCGCCGCCTACCTGGAGGAAACGGGAACCCCCGTGAGCGGCGCCAAGATCTGGATGGTCCAGTATGAAGCGATAGCGAACCCGGATGCGACCAACCCCGACGACGCAGTCAACCTGCTCGACAAGGTCTTCGTCAGCGTCAGCCAGGATGCGGACTTCAACCTCGCGGGCGCGCCATCCGGCCAGAACCTGTTCCTGATGTTCACCAAGGCCAACCCGACGATCGTCAACGGCCGGATTTCCGACGTGTCGATCATCGCGACGGGCAAGGACCCGGCGAATCAATCCGGGGCAAATCCCAACAGCACGGCCGACGACATCAACATCACGACCGGCGACACGATCAACACCAGCCAGGCCGGCGGGCCGACGACGTTCGGCACCAACAGCCAGATGATCACCGAGCAGGAAGGCATCCGCTTCACGTTCGTGACCGGCGCCAGGGCGAACGTCACCATTCCGAACCTTGACCAGAACGAGGCCGACCTGGAGTCGAACATCGACTTCACCGGCATGTTCGGAGCGAGGACCGCCGATTTCGACGTGGTGCAGCTGCAAAGCGGAAAGAGTGCCCAGGTCAGGATCACCGCATACAGCACGGCGGTCGAGTCCGGCAATAGCTTCATCGATGGCTACGCGGGCGACCAGGTGATTTCGATCACGAGCGTGCGCGTGCTCGACTCCGTTACCGGCGCGGCTCTGGAGACCTACGCGAACGGTGCCGAGGGCGGACAGAGTGCGGCCATCGCGATCAGCATCACCGGCGGCGTCGCGATGATCACCGGCGTCAAGGCCGGCTACTCGGTCGAATACACGACCTCGGCGGACCACAACCGCGTACTCATCGAGAACGGGGCGGCCCTCAATGCCTCGGGCAACACCCACGCCGACTTCGACATCGGTGGATTCCGGCTGCTGCAGGTTTCCAGCGCGACGGCAGAGGTCGGGTCCATGATGGTCTTCGAGGACGACGGCCCGTCCATCGTGCTGGCAACGCCCACCGATACGGCGCAGCTCAACACCCAGGACGCACAGACCATCGGGGCAGCCACCGACTCCGCCACCCAGGACTTCGCGGCGGCCTTCGGCACGACTTCGAGCAGCTTCGGCAGCGACGGAGCGGGCACCACCGACCCGACCTTCACGCTCGGCGTGAAGGCACAGGGCATCGACTCCGGGCTCAAGAGCGACGGCGCGACCATCTACCTGTACCTGCTGAACGGCAAGGTGATCGGCTCGACCTCCGCCACCGAGCTCGGCGTCGCGGCGGCCAACACGGTCTTCGACCTGGCCGTGAATGCGGCAGGCTCGGTGACGCTGCAGCAGTTCGCCGAAATCGACCACGCGCTGCCGGGTGCTTCGTCGAACTACGCGGCCCAGCAGGCCACGATGGCCGACGACCTGATCACCCTGACCAATGCCGTGACGCTCACCGATAGCGATGGCGACACGGCCTCCGACTCCAAGCTGCTCAACATCGGCTCGAACATCCAGTTCGACGACGACGGCCCGACCATCGTGCTGGCAACGCCCACCGACACGACGCTGCTCAACACCCAGGACGCACAGACCGTCGGCGCGGCCACCGACTCCTCCATCCAGGACTTCGCGCCGGCCTTCGGCACGACTTCGAGCAGCTACGGCGCCGACGGGGCGGGCACCACCGACTCGACCTTCACGCTCGGCGTGAAGACGCAGGGCGGCGCATCCGGGCTCACGAGCGACGGCGCGGCCATCAGGCTGTACCTGGTTGCCGGAGCGGTCATCGGCTCGACCTCCGCCACCGAGGCAGGCCTTTCGGCGACCAACACCATCTTCGACGTGAGCGTGAATGGCGCCGGCTCGGTGACGCTGCGGCAGTTCGCCGAAATCGACCACGCGCTGCCGGGCTCCTCGTCGAACTACGCGGCCCAGCAGGCCACGATGGCCGACGACCTGATCACCCTGACCAATGCCGTGACGCTCACCGATGGCGATGGCGACACCGCCTCCGACTCCAAGGTGCTCAACATCGGCGCGAACATCAAGTTCGACGACCACGGCCCGACGGCGACCGCCATCTCCGACCTCACCGGAGCGAACGACGCCCAGCCGATTGCGGGAACCTACAACTTCTCCATCGGCGCCGACGACGTGGACAACGCGTCGACCGACGGCATCGTGCTGAACAGCCTGACCGGCACGACCGGCGGCGGACGGCCCATCACCGATGCGACGGTCTCCCACTTCGCGGAAGACGCCACGACGGTCACCTACAACTTCAGCTTCAACTACTACCCCGGGCCGACGTCGACGACGACGCAGGCGGCCACGGGCACGGTCGTCTTCAACAAGACGGACGGTACCTTCACCTTCGACCTGGACCAGGTCTTCGGAGGACAGACGACGTTCTCCACGAGCGCGCCGCTGGCATCCTTCAACTACGACACCATAGGCAACAACTCGCCGGAGATCGTGGTCCAGAAATACAGCAACGACTTCTTCGGCGTGCTGTCCGCCAGGTCCGCCACGCCTCCGAGCGATTCCGGCGACCTGCTGGCGGGCAACAATCACGCATTCGTGCCGGGCGAGACCTTCACCAGCGAGAGTGCCGGTTTCGTCAACGTCGCGACCAACACACTCGGGGTGAACTCCGATACCGTCCAGTCCGGCGAGCTGCTGAACTTCGACTTCTACAAGTCGAATCCGGTGAGCAACCCCAACCTGACGAGTCCGCCGCAGCGCCCCGGGGCGGCCATCGTCGGTACGGACACGGCCTATGCCGACGCGATCAACATCACGATCGACCAGATCACGGACGGCGAAGACGTGGCCGTTCTGCTGAAGCTGTTCAATGCGTCGACCAACACCACCACGACCAGGCTCCTGATCGCCAACTCCGCGGCGGACTACCAATCGGCCGGAGGAGGCCTGAAGGTGGTCAGCATCGGCGAGGACGACTACGACAGCGCCAACTACCAGATCACGGGCCTGCAGGTCTTGAGCAGCACCGAAGAGATCACCGGCACGGGCATCAGCCTGACTGGCCATAACACGGTGAATCTGACCGCGACCGGCACGAACTACGCCGATACGGCGGACAACGACGTGTTCAAGATCATCAAGATCGACGTGATCACGTCGACGACGATCAATTCGGACGTGGACCTGAACTTCGTGGGTCAAGTGATCGACGGCGACGCCGACTTCGCGGGCTTCGACTTCGACGTCCACCTGGAAATCGATGGCGTGGCCAACCTGATAGGCACGACCCAGCAAACGGAAGCGATCGCATAGCGAGCCCTGGAGCAAGGGGTGGCGGAAATGCCGCCCCTTCTCGCCTGGCCTGTGCCCAGGCTTACCGATGTCGAACCTGCGAGGTGGTATGAAACCCCAGGAAAAGTCTGGCGAATTGCGGCAGGCGGTGACAACGCTCCACGCCTGCTTCGTGCGGGCCGCCTGGTTCAGTGTCTGCTCGAGCCTCTTGCTGCTGGCTCCGAGCGCGTACATGCTGGAGGTGTATGGGCGGGTCGTGAACAGTCGCAGCATGCTCACGCTGGCCATGCTGACATTGCTGGTCCTGGCCGCCTACTGCCTGATGGAAGTACTCGACTGGGCACGCGCGGAGGTGATGTACCAGGCGGGGCAGAAGCTGGACCGGAAGATGCGCGACCGCGTGTTCGCCGCCGTCTTCGAAGCGGGCCTCAAGCGGCTGCCGGGCGGAACCGTGCAACCGCTCAACGACCTCCGGACTTTGCGGGAATTCCTGTATTCGCCGCCGCTGCTGGCGCTCATGGAAGCACCGGTTTCGCTGGTCTTCCTGGCGCTGATGTTCGCCATCAGCCCGGTGCTGGGCTGGTCGGCTGTCGTGGGCTCGCTGCTGCAGGTGTTCGTGGGCTGGATCAACGACCGGAACACGCGGCCGCCGCTGGTGGCGGCCAATCGATGCGCGATCGAAGCGCAGCAGTATGCGGACGCCGCGCTGAGAAACTCGCAGGTCATCGAGTCGATGGGCATGCTGCGGGACGTCCACCGCCGATGGATCGCCAGACGACGCGACTTCCTGCAGCGCGAGGCCCTGGCTTCGGACGGCGCCGGAGCCTGCCAGGCCGTCAGCAGATTCCTGCAGGTCACGATGGGTTCGCTGTTGCTCGGCCTGGGCGCCTGGCTGCTGCTGAAGAACCCGCTCAACGGCAATGCCGCGATGATGGTCGTCGGCTCGATCCTGGGCGGCAGGGCCCTGGCGCCGCTGGTGCAGCTCCTGGCGCAATGGCGCATGGTGGTCAATGCCTGCGACGCGTGGCAACGCCTGGACAGCCTGCTGGGCGCCATTGCCCCGAGACCGGACGCGATGTCCTTGCCGCCACCCAAGGGCGCGCTGCAGGTCGAAAACCTCGTGGCGGGCGCACCGGGCAATGGCCCGGCCATCCTGAAGAACGTGGCCTTCGCCCTGGCGCCCGGCGAAGTGCTTGCCGTCGTGGGCCCCTCTGCCGCGGGAAAGACGACCCTGGCGCGCCTGATCGTCGGCCTCTGGCCGGCAGCCAGCGGCAAGGTGCGGCTGGACGGCGCGGACGTGTTCACTTGGGACAAGAGCGAACTCGGCCCGCACATCGGCTATCTGCCCCAGGACGTGGAATTGATCGACGGCACACTGGCCGAGAACATCGCGCGCTTCGGGGAGGTGCGGCCTTCGAAGGTCAAGGCGGCGGCATTGGCCGTCGACCTGCACGCATCCATCACGAGCCTTCCGTTGGGCTACGACAGCCCGATCGGACCCGAAGGCGCCGTGCTGTCGGGCGGACAGCGGCAGCGGGTCGCGTTGGCGCGCGCGATCTACGGCGAGCCCGCGCTGGTGGTTCTCGACGAACCGAATTCGAGCCTCGACGATGCCGGCGACGCAGCGTTGGCAAGCACCATCCTGAACCTCAAGGCGCGCGGCACGACCTTCGTCGTCATGACGCACCGTACCAGCGTGCTGGCCGTGGCGGACAAGATGCTGGTGCTGTGCGACGGCACGATGCAGGCGTTCGGCGCGCGAGACGAGGTCCTGGCGTCGCTGCGGCAGGCCAACGAGCAGGCGGCGGACCGGATGCGCAAGGCGGAAGGCAGCCTTGCATCGAAGCGGCGCGATGCCGGAAACGCCGCGGGCATCGCGCTTCAGGCGCACACGCTGCCATGAAGACACCTGCGTTCTTCGACCGCAGCGACCTGGGACGCGCTCTCTGGGGGTTCCGAAGAGACTTCCTGCAGGTCGGATCGCTGAGCTTCCTGAGCAATCTGCTCATGCTCGCGCCGACCATCTACATGTTGCAGATATTCGACCGCGTGCTCGCCAGTCAAAGCGAACTGACCCTGCTCGCGATTTCGCTGATCACGCTGCTGCTTTTCGGAGCGCTGGCCTTGTCGGAATGGCTGCGCTCGCGGCTGCTGGTGAGGGCCAGCCTGCGCTTCGACCGGCAACTGGGCACACGGGTGTTCAACGGGAGCTTTCAGGCTTGCCTCGGCCAGTCGGCACCCAGCGTGTCAAGGCCGTTCGCGGACCTGAACCAGATCCGCCAGTTCCTGACGGGCCCGGGCGTCTTCGCGCTCTTCGATGCGCCCTGGACGCCGATCTACATCGCGGTGATCTTCTTTCTTCATCCCTGGCTCGGCGTCCTGGCACTCGGCTTCGCGCTGGTCCAGGCCGCACTGGCCTGGTTCGGGCAGAGGAAGACCGTCGCGCCGTCGGAAGCGGCCCTGAAAGCCGCGAGCGAGACGATGGGCGACCTGCAGGGCAAGCTCCGGAACGTCGAGGTGCTCGAATCGATGGGCATGGTCGGCAACCTGCAGAAGCGCTGGAATCGCCAGCACGCGGCCTGCATGAACAAGAGCGCATCAGCGAATGGTCTTGTCAATCGCGTCGCCGGCTGGAGCAAGTTCGTGCGCTACAGCCAGCAGTCGCTCGCGCTGGGGGCGGGCGCGCTGCTGGTGATCGACGGCCAGTTGTCGCCGGGCGCCATGATTGCCGCGAATGTGCTGATGGGCCGCGCCCTCGCACCCATCGACCAGCTGCTCGGCACGTGGCGAGGCTTTGTCTCCTGCCGCGCCGCATTCGGGCGTCTCGAAAAGCTGCTGGCCGAGTTCCCCGGGCAGCCCCCCTTCCCTCCCCGGGCCGGCCCCACCGGCGAGATCAGCCTGCAAGGCGTCTTCGCGGGAGCCGCGGGGCGCCCGGCGCCCATCCTGAAGAACATTTCGTTCGCGGTCCCCGCGGGAACAGTGGTCGCGCTGCTGGGGCCTTCCGGTTCCGGCAAGTCCACCCTGGTGAAAGTCATGGTCGGGATCTGGACCGCATCCCGCGGCGCGGTGCTGCTCGACGGCGTGCCGGTCCGAAGCTGGAATCGTCTCGAACTGGGTCCGCATCTCGGCTATCTGCCGCAGGACGTCGAGTTGTTCGGAGGCTCCATTGCCGAGAACATTGCGCGGCTCGGCGAGATCGACTCGCGCAAGGTCATCGAGGCCGCATGCAGCGCCGGCCTGCACGAGACGATCCTGCGATTTCCCAAAGGCTACGACACCCTCATCGGGGACGCGGGCCATCTGCTTTCCGGGGGGCAGAAGCAGCGGATCGGACTGGCCCGGGCACTCTACGGCGACCCGTCGCTCATCGTTCTGGATGAGCCGAACGCCAACCTGGACGACACCGGCGAAGCAGCGCTGCTGCGAGCCATACGGGAACTGAAATCCAGGGGGAAAACGGTGTTCCTGGTGACACACCGCCAGGGCGCGGTTGCCGTGGCCGATCGCCTCATGGTCCTGAGCGACGGCGAACTGACCGCGGACGGGCCACGAGACGCCGTGCTCGCGTCCTTGCGCCGACCTCAGCCCGACGTGCGGCCGGCAGTCCTGGCGCAGTCGGCCTGATCCGGAGCCGTCCTGCAACCTATCGATCTCGAAGGGAGTTCCAGATGGCCAAGCCGAATGCTCTCAGGGACGTGACTGCCATCCCGTCGCCGGTCGGGGAAGATCGATCGCAGGATGCGGATGGCCTCGGAACCGGGCTCGGACGCGCCGGGCGGATCGGCGTCTGGGCCCTGGTCGCCGGATTCGGCGGGTTTCTGCTGTGGGCCGCGTTTGCTCCGCTGGACGAGGGCGTGCCGAGCCAGGGGCAGGTCGCCATCGACACGAAGCGCAAGGTGGTCCAGCACCAGGTCGGAGGCATCCTCAAGGAAGTGCGGGTCGGCGAAGGCGATCAGGTCCAGGAAGGCCAGTTGCTGTTCAAGCTCGACGACGCCGCGGCCAGGGCGAGCTTCGAAACCGTGCGGCAGCGCTACCTGGGGTTCCGCGCCATACAAGGCCGCCTGCTGGCCGAACAGGGAGGACTGGACGCCATCGACTTCCATCCGGACTTGCAGGTGGCGGCCTCGGACCCGCTGATCCGGCAGCAGATGTTCAACCAGGAGCAGCTGCTCAAGTCGCGGCGCGCCGCCCTGCGCGCCGATCTGCAATCGATCGAGGAGAACATCCAGGGCCAGCAGGCGTTGGCCCAGGCTTACGCGAGCATGCTGAGCAGCCGCCGGACCCAGCTTTCTCTTCTCGACGAGGAACTGGGCCAGACACGCAAGATGGTTGCCGAAGGCTATGTTCCGCGCAATCGCCAGATGGAGATGGAGCGCCAGGTCGCGGAATCGAGCACCTTCATTGCCGAACTTCTCGGCAACATGGGCCGGGCCCGACGCTCGGTCGCGGAGCTTCGCCAGCGTGCCATTGCAAGGCAGCAGGAGTACCACAAGGAAGTGGAGACTCAGCAGGCGGAGGTCAGCCGCGAGGTGCTCGGAGACTTCGAGAAGTTCGTCGCCTTGCGGGACGAACTGGGCCGCACCGAGATCCGCTCGCCCGCCTCGGGCCAGGTAGTGGCATTGGTGGCGCAGACCGTGGGCGGCGTGATCGCACCGGGGCAACGGCTGATGGACGTGGTGCCCGTCAACGAGCCCTTGCTGCTCGAGACGAGAGTGCCGCCGCATCTGATCGACCGCGTCCACGCCGGCATACCGGTGGACGTGCGCTTCTCGACCTTCGCCCATTCCCCGCAGCTCGTAGTGCAGGGCAAGCTGGTTTCGGTCTCCGGCGATCTGCTGACGGACCCTCAGACCAACACGAGCTACTTCCTCGCGCGCGTGGCGGTGACTCAGGAGGGCCTGAGAAAGCTGGGCAAGCGTTCGCTGCAGCCGGGCATGCCGGTCGAGGTGGTATTCAAGACGGGAGAGCGCTCGCTGCTCGCCTATCTCCTGCACCCGCTCACCAAGCGCATCGCAGCCTCCATGACGGAGGAATGACCGGTGAAGAAAACCGCGCTGGCATTCGCTGCCGCCGGCCTTCTCTGGGGGCCGGCCTGGTCGCTCGACCTGTCCCAGGCCTACCGGGAAGCACTGGAACAGGACTCGACGATCCGATCCGTGCGGGCAGCCACGGACGCCCGGCGCGAACGCCTGCCGCAGGCCCGTGCGCAACTGCTTCCCAACTTGTCGGCAAGCGTCTCGCGCTATCGGAACTGGCTGGAAAGAACTTCGCCGGACACCTCCGGGCAACTCGTCACGGCCAACCTGCGCTACACCAGCAGCAGCGAAGTGCTGAGCTTGAGGCAGCCCATCTTCCGCATGTACCTGATGGCCGACTACCGCCAGGCCCAGGCGCAGGTCGACGATGCCGAGGCGACTCTCGATCGCGAACTGCAGAACCTCGGCGTCCGGGTGAGCGGCGCCTATTTCGAGGCGCTGCTGGCCGAGGAGCATCTCGCGCTGGTGCTCTCGCAGAAGACGGCCTACACGACCCAGCTCGATGCCGCGCAGAAGCGGTTCGGCGCGGGCTTCGGCACGCGCACCGACATCGACGAGGCGCGTGCGGCCCTGGACCTCAACGTGGCGCAGGAACTGGAGGCGCGCCAGAACCTGGACTTCACGCGCAGGCAGCTCCAGAGCCTGGTCAATCGCCCGATCGACAGGCTGGCGCCGCTGGACCCGTCCAGGATGCAGCTCGTCCGGCCGACGCCCGACCGGGTGGAGGACTGGATCGAGCGGGCCGAGCTCGAAAGTCCGGAGCTTCGTTCGCTCGGTGCCCAGGTCGAAGCAGCCAGGCACGAACTGGCGAAGGCACAGGCAGGCCACTATCCGACCCTGGACGCCATCGCCCAGTGGTCCCGCAACGACAGCGACACGATCACCAGCATCAAGACCCGCTACAGCAACAAGTCCATCGGCCTGCAGCTCAACATTCCCCTGTATTCAGGCGGCCATGTGAGCTCCACCGTGAGGCAGGCGGTCGCGGGCCAGCAGCGGGCCGAAGAGGCCCTCGAAGCCCTGCGCCGCGACCTCGGGGTGCGGCTGCACCGCGAATTCCGCGGCGTGACCGAAGGCACCCTGAGGGTCAAGGCCCTGGAGCAGGCGGTGCGTTCCGCGGAGCAGGTCGTCCTCTCGAACCGGCGCTCATTCGAGGCCGGCAGCCGCACCTTGCCCGACGTGCTGAACGCGGAACAGCAGAAGGTCTCCGCCCAGCGCGACCTGGCGCAGGCCCGGTTCGTCTACCTGATGTCTCGCATACGCCTGCAGGCACTCTCGGGCGGCGCCAAGACCGAAGTCATCGAGGAGATCAACGGCTGGCTCACTCGCTGACGACGCCAGCGATCCGGATCGGCAGGCCGGGGACTCATGGGCGCTGCACGCCTGCGAAGCGCGCCGGCCCCTCCACCTGCCAGCCGGTGCCGGCGGCCGGATCGAGGTCGCGAACGCAGCGCGTGAGCCCGTCGTCCAGGTCGAGCGTGACACCGATCCGCCAATGGCCGCCGGCCCCGCGCTCCACCTGCAGCATGGCGAAGCCGTTGCCGGTGCCCACGGCCGCCGTGACCATGGTGCCGCCGAAGGCTTCCGACATGGGGCCGGGCTCGACATGGCCGTCGAGCCAGAACGTGTCGGGCCGCGCGTTGACGAAGGGCCATGGGGCATACAGGCCCGAGGACACGACCGAGATCACCTCCACGGGCCCGCCTTCCGCCTGCAGCCAGAGGCTCGACACGCTCGACATGTGGCGGTCGCCCGACAGCACCACCACGTGGCGCGCGGTGGTGTCGCGCAGCAATTCGAGCAGCACTCGCTGCGAAGCCGGGTAGCCGCTCCAGTCGTCCAGCCCGAGGCGCTGCGCCGGGTCGCCGAAGACGGCCGCGCGCGGCATCGGGAACAGCGTCACCGGCGACACGATGAACTTGGGCAGTCCGGCGGGCGCGGCCTCGAGCCACTTCCTCAGGTCATCCATGCCGGCCTCGGCGCGGATCGCGGCCCGATCCAGCGGCGCGGCGACGGTCGCGGCTTGCTCGGCCGCGCGCAGCACCCGCTGCTGGCGCGTGCTGCGGGTGTCGAGCATGTAGAACGGAAAGCCGGCCGGCGCGATGCGATAGTCGAAGGGACGCTGGTCGCGGCGCGGGCCGGTGTCGCGCACCAGCTTGTGCTGCTGCGCAAAGTAGGCCTCGAGCGCGACGCGCACTGCCGGCGTTCCGTAGGGTTCGGGGCCCGGCTCCCAATCGTCCATCACCTCGTGATCGTCGAGCAGCGGATAGGTCGGCAGCGAGGCCGTTACCTGGCGCAGCGCCTCCAGCCTGAAGGTGAGCGCATAGGCCTGGCCGACGTCGTCGCCGCCCGCCGGCACGAAGAGGCCCGCGGTCTGGTCGACATACACCTGGTCACCGACGAGCAACAGCAGCTGCGGCTTGTGCAGTGGCGCGAGCGCCTCCAGCCGCTGCGCGAGCCGCCGGTACGACGCCTGCGCGGGCACCCGGTCGACCAGACCCGGCACGTACTGGCAACTGGCGAGCGCGAAGCACAGCGAGGCCTGCGCGGGCTCGCCTTCGCGCTGCACGGCGCCCGTCCATGCGGGGTCGAGGCGCACCACGGCGCGCTCGAGCTGCGCGTCGGTGGCCGCGTCCAGCGTTCTCGTCACCTGGCGGCGGATGGGCTCGATCGGTTCGTCCTGCGGCTGCGCGAACAGCCCGGTCTCCAGCCGCCGGCCCAGCACTTCGACAGGGCCGCGTGCCATGGGCAGGTCGTCGTGCGCCGTCAGCACCGCGAAGCCCTGGTAGTCGGCGAGCCGGTCGTCGAAGAGGTCGATCTCCACCGCCTCCTGCAGGAGCTTTTCGCGCGTGGTCTGGAGTGCCACCATCCATGCGAAGTCGAAGCACCATCTCCCGCCGCGTCGCCACGCGGGCACGAAGACCACGGCGCGCGCCGACACATGCGCGGGCGGCGGGCGCAGCGCCAGCCGGCAATGCAGCCGGCCCGCGTTGCCGGCCGCGCGACTCGCATGGCCGAGCCATGGGCCGGTCCACGGCAGGCTGGCGCGCCAGTCGGGCGGCACCGGCGTATCGGGGCCGGGCTTCCTGTCGAAGGTCTCGAAGAACCGCACGATGTGCGGGAACACGTCGCGACAGGCCTTCTCGCCGATCAGCGTGTCCTGGTGGCCGTAGGCGCCGAGCACCAGCAGCTGGTGCGGGGTGCCTTTGCCGAGGAACAGGTCGCCTCCGGAAGGGCTCGAGGAGTCCGAAGGGTCCGGCAGCTCCGGTGGCTCCCGGGACAGGCCACCGTCCTTGCCGAACACGCGCTTCAGCAGCCAGAAGCTGTCGTACGAGCCGCGCCAGTCGAACACCGCGTTGCGCTGGCCGTGCAGCATGAACACCGGGAAGCCGAAGCGCTCGCCGACCTGCTCGAAGCCGACGGCGTGGCCCTGTCCGCCGGCGTCGGTCAGCACCTCTTCGCGGGCGTAGTTGCCGACCTGGGCGAGGCCTCGCAGCTTCACGAAGCCGTAGATCGAATCGAGCGCATCGAGCGTGTCCTTGCCGATGTTGTGCAGTCGCATGGTCTGGCCGAAGATGGCGTCGGCCCGGTGCCGCACTGCCGCGAAGCCCGGTGCCTCGCGCAGGCGCTGCGCTTCGCCGTCGTCATCGGGGTAGGGAAAGGTCGCCAGCAGGCCGTCGACGAGCAGGCGCTTCATGTGCGTGAGCACGGGCCGCGTGTCGAACTCGTCGACGCCGATGAACTGCCGCAGGTAGCCCGCCACATAGCCCCGGAAGCGGTTGAAAGCCGTGGCGCGCAGCAACGGCCCCACCTGCGACAGCACCACCGCGCCGATGGACGCATGCAGCCCCGGCAGGCGCAGCACCGCCACGCTGAACATGGCGGCACCGATGCAATGCGCCACCACGTCGACCTGGACAGGCGCAGCTTCGTCGGGCATGGCGTAAGCCGCCTGCACGGTGCGCAAGGCGTCGGGAATGTCGGTCTCCGCCACCTCGTCGAACGACCAGCAGGGCCGCGGCCGGTTCGGAAAGCCGATGCTGGTGCGCAGGTCGAGCACCCAGACTTCGCGCCCGGCCGCGAGCAGGCTGTGCACCAGGTTGCCGGGAATGCTCCTGTGCGCGAAGGTGGAACCGCTCGCGCCATAGCCGTGGATCAGCATCACGGGCCTCGTGCCCGCGCGGCGCGCCGGCGGGCGAAAGCGCGACAGCAGTCGCGACGGAACGCCGCCAGGGCCGGCCGCGGCGTCGAGCTCGACCGGCTCGGGCCGCACGCCGTACACCTCGCCGGGCAGGCGCTCCCAGTCGCGCCGCAGCGAGTCGGGCGGCGGCACGAAGTCCAGCAGATGGACGTGCAGCACGATGCGCAGCACCCACAACGCCAGCTCGGCCAGGTCGCCCAGCTGGTTGGGCATGTCCTGCTGATGCTCGACACGCAGCAGCGGCTGCAGCTTCTCGACGAAGTAGGAAGGGTCCAGCACCATCCGGCCCAACCGCTGCGCGCCGAGGTGATCGATCCGCTGCAGTTCGCCCTCGCTCAGCTGCCGCCACGGATTGCCGCCCTCGACGAACGCGATGCGCTTGCTGAGCCGCAGCCGGTCGCCCACCTTCAGTGGCGCGCCGCGCTCCACCCGTGCCACCGTCCAGTCGTATTCGATGAGGCGCGCCTGCCCCAGGTGCGAGCACAGCGCCATCAGGTCGGCCATGACCGGGCCGTCGAAGGCCAGGCTCTCTCCGCCTTTGTCGTTGCCGCCGTTCGGGCCCACCGTGGACGCGCGCGAAGGCAGCAGTACCTCCGCCAGCGCCTGCAGCTTCTTGCGGGCAAGCTCGTGGCTGCGCAGGATGCGCTCGATGCTGTCGCTCTTCTCGCGCACCAGCATCGATGCGGTGCCGGTGCAATGCGCGACGGGCGCGTCGTCGCCCTTGCCGAAGCGCAGGACCACCACCGGCTGGGCCAACGCGCGCGGTGTCGCGCGCAGGGCCGGTACGTCGACCGGCTCGAATTCCACCTCGGCGCTCAACGCGAAGTCCTGGCCGTCGATATGCACGCGGCCCGTCATCCGCTCGCGCAGGGAGACGCGCGTGGGCGCGGGCGCGCGGGGCCGGGTCAGGTCGCGGCGCAACGGGCGCTCCGACGCCGGGGGCTGCGGCGAATCCACCAGCGCCAGGCCCCAGTCCGCGGCCAGCACGGGCACTGCGCGCTCGGCCAGTGCCGCGATGGTGAGCGAGGGGTTGATGCCGAGCGACACCGGCACGATCGAGCCGTCGAGCACCGCCAGGCCGGGCACCAGCGCAGCAGCACCGGCAGCGGCGCCGTCGTGGACGCGGCCCCAGCTGTCGACCACGCCGCGCTCGCGCCCGTCGGCCATGCGGCAGCCGCCCAGCGGGTGCACCGTGAGCACCGAGCCCGCCGCTCCCACCAGTGACTCGAGGCTGCGAAACGGCGGGAGCGGATTCCAGAGCGGATTGGGCAGCACGCGGCCGCCGAGTCCGCCCACGCCGTCGTGGGCCGCATGCAGCGCACGCATCTGCGCCGCGAACACCGGCAGGGCCGCGACCTTGTCCCACGCGACGCGCACTTGCGCATCGGCCAGCACCGCGTCGCTGCCGCCATGGCCGACCGGTTCGATGATGCCGGCGGCGCCGTCGTCGCCCATCATTCCGTAGACCGGCGTGCGGCGCAGCATGTCGTCGTCCACGGCCAGCGGATCGCGCCCCTCGTCCGGTGCGTGAAGGTCGAGGTCCATGCGCGCAAGTGCGTGCAGTGCGTCCGTGGTGGTCACCACTTCGGCCAGCAGGCGGCGCAGCGGCGCGGGAACGGCGAACTCCTCGATCACCAGCGGGCGCTCGCCCTGCTTCGCGCGGATACGCAGCAGCCCGGTGATGGTCGGCCCGACGCCGCGCTGCGCCGGCGCGTCGCCCTCGAGCGCACTGGACAACGCCTCGTCGTGCTGGTCGGTCGCCGCCGCGATCATGTCGCCGTTGGCCGAGAAGCCCGTGCCCAGAGCCTGGGAAACCGGCAGGCCGGCGGCCCTGGAGCGCAGCAGCAGTTCGGTGGAGCCCAGCGTGCCGGCGGCCACCACCACTCGCCGCGCGCGCACCACGTAGGGTCGGCGGTTGTCGCTGCGTGCCTTGCGCCGGTCGGTGAAGAAGAACTCGACCGCAAAGCCGGCTCCTCCCGGCAGGGCCGCGATGCGATGCGCGGTGGCGCCGGTGAACAGGCGTGCACCGCGCGCGTGAGCCAGCGCGAGGTAGTTGGTGTCCAGCGATTTCTTGGCGCGGTGGTTGCAGCCGCTCACGCAATCGCCGCAGCGCAGGCAGCGGTGCATCGCCACCTGGGCCGGCGTGCGCGTGCCGTCGACGAAGGCGATCGCAACGTGTGCCTTGCCGCGCTCCGCGTGCAGCCGCTCACCCGCTTTCAGCAAGGAGTCGAGCTTCGACACGCTCTCGGGAATCTGCTCCAGGCCCAGCATGGCCTCGGCCTTGCCGTAGCCGTCCGCCAGCGCGGCGAGATCGAGGCCTGCGGGCCAGGCACCGCCCTCGAAGGCATCGGGCGTGGCGCGTTCCATCACCGCGGCGTTGATGAGCGACCCGCCGCCCAGCCCGTTGCCGAGCAGCGCGTTCACATCGCCGCCCAGGCGCAGGTCGAACAGCCCCGAGGCGTTGCCGCGCGCGGGCCTGCCGTCCTGCATGCTGAAGCGCACGTGTCCCGGCAGCTCCGCGAAGGTGGCCGGAAACTCGCCCGGCAGGTATTCGCTGCCGCGCTCCAGCACGTAGACCTTGACCGGCACAGTGTTCGCTGCCGTGCCGGGCGATGCGTCCACCGGCAGCGCGCCCGCCAGCCGTGCCGCCGCCACCGCACCGCCGTAGCCGCTGCCGATAACGAGCACCTCGCAATGCAGCGCGTCGGGCGGAGCCGCGAGGATCTCCCGCACCAGCACTTCGGCGCCCTCCGAGAGCAGGCGATCGCCCGGGGTCTCGTCGTGATGGCGGCCGCCGTCGTTCATGTTCGGCTCCTCGCGGGGTGGTCGCGGATTCAGGAATGTTCGATGGCTGCGGCCAGCGTGCGGCCGAGCGTCTGGTCGTCGACGGGTTTGCGCAGCAGCGGCAGCGCCTGCCGCCGCGCGGCCTCGACCACCGCCGGGTCGGTGTCGGCCGTGACCATGACGATGGGTAGGGCCGGCTGTGCGCAGCGCTGCGCGCGCAGGCGCTCGGCGGCATCGAAGCCCGAGATGCCGCCGAGCCGGCAGTCGACCACCAGCACATCGGGCTCGTCGATCTGCTGCAGTGCCTCGTCGAGCGTGGAAGCGGCGAGCACGCGGCAGCCCATCGCGCCCAGCGCGTTGAGGTAGGCGCCGCGCACCATCGGGTCGTCCTCCAGAACCAGCACGCAGCGACCGTCCAGGCTCCACGGAGCGCCCGCGCCATCAACCTCGGAACCATCGGCGCCGAGGGAGGCCGCGCACGGCAGCCGCAGGCGGAAGCAGGCGCCAGCGCCGAGGCTGGACTCGAGCTCGACCGGCACGCCCAGCAACTCGGCCATCCGTCGCACGATGCCCAGGCCCAGGCCATGCCCTGCTGCAGCCGCGACGCCGGGGCCCGCCGCCTGGAGTTGCACCAGGTCCTCGAACACGATCCGGTGGTTCTCGGGTGCGATGCCGGGGCCGCTGTCCTGCACCGTCAGCTCGACCTCTGCATTCGGTGCGTCCGATGCATCCGATGCATCCCGCGTGCAGGCCTGCACCAGGACCTGCCCGTCCGGGGGCGAGAACTTGATCGCGTTGTCGATGAGGTTGGCCAGCATGCGGCGCAGCAGGTCGGGATCGGTGCGCACCGCCAGGCCGGGCGGACAGGCAGTGCGCAGGCCGACCCGGCGCGCCGCTGCCGCCGCGCCGAAGCTGGCCATCACGGCCGTCAGCAGCCGGTCGATGCGCACGCGCTGGGGTTGGGCCACGACCACGCCGGCATCGAGCTTCGAGACGTCGAGCAGTGCATCGAGCATCGCGCGCAGCTGCTCCAGGCTGCTGTCGACCACCTCGACGATCGCGCGCGCATCGGGCGCCATCGCCACGTGCCGCAGCGCACCCACGTTGAGCGCCATCGCCTGAAGGGGCTGGCGCAAGTCGTGGCTGGCGCCGGCCAGGAAGCGGCTCTTGTCGTTGTTGGCGCGCACCGCCTGATCGCGGGCGATGGCCAGCTGCGTGCGCTCGAACTCCAGCGAAACGGCCAACGCCTGGTTTTCGGCGCGGATGCCGAACGACTCCTCGAAGGTCTGCAGGTTGCGCCGGGCAAAGCGCGTCTGCACGCCGAAGAACATCAGCACCAGCGCGCCCACGCCCCAGCCGAGCCAGCCGTCGGCCACCAGCCACATGGCCGCCGTGGGCACGAAGAGCAGCCCCGCGTAGGCCAGGAAGGCGGGCATCACGGTCGCGCTCGTGGACACGGCCCCCGCGCCCCACGACACCAGGATCATCGTGAGGACCGCATCCAGCGTCGGATCGAGCCGGACCATGAACAGCGCCGCGGAGCCGTTGCAGGCGCCGATCAGCACGTTCCAGCGCACGGTGGCGCGCAGCCGCTCGGCGATCGGGCGGGCGCGGTCGGCGGCCATGCGTGCGAGCGCGGCGGCGCGCCACTCGCGGCTGGCGATCACCGCTGCGAACCAGCCCAGCACCCAGGGCGCCGGAAGGTCGCGCCAGACGATGGCCGCGACGACGACGGCGGTGAGCAGGATCTGCCAGCGCAGCCCCACGGCCTGCTCGGCGACCACCTGCAGGCGCCGTTCGTCCAGCTCGTCCGGTGCGGCCGGCATGTCACGCAGCCTCGAGCGCCCATGCCGCCTGCGCGTCGAAGACGCGGCACAGGGCATCGGTGCGGTTGCGGGCGCCGAGCGCGCGGTAGACCATCGACAGGTGCACCTTCACGGTGCCCTCGGCAATCATCAGCTGGCGCGCGATCAGCTTGACCGGCATGCCCCGCATCGCCAGCGCCAACACCTGGCGCTGACGCGGCGACAGCTCGACGCGCAGGAAGCCGGCGAGATCCTCGCGCGGCAATTCGTCGGGCTCGCGCGCGCGGGTCACGTCGTCGGCCAGCACGAACTCCGCCGGCAGGTAGATCCTGTGGCGCAGCACCACGCGCAGGGCGGCCTCCATGTCCTCGAGCCGGTACGACTTGGGGATGAAGCCGGCCGCGCCGGCCTCGATGACCTCGCGCACGCGCTGCGGCGAACTTTCCGCGGACTGCATGCACACGGGCGTGGCTTCGAAATGCGCCTTCACGGCCTTGAGCGCTGCCAGGCCGGAGAGTTGGGGCAGGTGGTAGTCGAGCAGCAGCAGGTCGACTCCGACGGGGTCTAGCCGGCAGGCCTGCTCGGCGTCCCGCACGGCTTCGAAGTGGAAGGGGCGGCCCGGTTCTATCTCGGCGGCCATGCGCTCCAGCAGGAGGCGGGTGCCGTTCCAGACGATCTCATGGTCATCGACCAGCAGAACCTTCATACAGGCCTCTCGTCTACGGTGGCCCTCCCCGTCCTGAATGCAGATTAGCGCAAAGCACCCCAACAAGCGAGTGCGCGCACCTACACCAACGGCCTAGTCGGATGGCCACGCCGGCGCTGCACCGGGGACTAGGCGCAGCGTTCAATTGTTGCGGCGGGCGTCGCGCGGAAGACTGGCTGCATCCGATGCACCGAGGACCGCCATGAACACCCCGAAATCTCTTGCCGCGCTGCGTGCCGCATGGGAGCCCCTTGCGTGCCGGTTCTGCATCCTGGCGCTCCACCACGCGATGCTCGCCCGCGCGCTGTGCGCTGCGGCCATGCTCGTGGTCTCGCTGCTGGCGGGTTGCGCCGCATTGCCGGACAACGTGCACCGTGTCGCGTCGCAGGCACGCACCGACGTCGGGGACAGCGCGCTCGCACGCATCGCCGCCGCGTCGCTGCCGGGCCTGGACGGCGCAATGCCCGAAGCAACCGACGTATCCGGCGTGCGCCTGCTGCCCGGCGGCGACCAGGCCTTCGACGCACGCATCGCGCTCGCGCAGGCCGCGCTGCATACCGTCGACGCACAGTACTACGTCGTGGCCGGCGACACCTCGGGGCAGCAATTCCTGCGCGAGCTGCGCGACGCGGCCCGGCGCGGCGTGCGAGTGCGCCTGCTGGTCGACGACCTGTACGCGGGCGGCGACGACGAGATGCTGGCAGGGCTGGCCGCACACGCCAACGTGGAGGTACGTGTCTTCAACCCGCTGCCGGCGCGCGGCGGCGGTCTGCGCACGCGCGTGCTGCTGTCGCTGCACGAGATCGGCCGCGTGAACCGGCGCATGCACAACAAGCTCTTCATTGCCGACAACAGCTTCGCGATCACAGGAGGGCGCAACATCGCCGACGAGTACTTCGGGCGCAGCAAGCCGGCGAACTTCATCGACATGGACGCGCTGCTGGCCGGGCCGGCGGTGCGCGCGCTGTCGGCGAGCTTCGATGCCTTCTGGAACGGGCCGCTGTCGTACCCGTTCGAAGCCATCGCAGCCGGCCAACGCCCGACGCCGGCCCATGCCCGCGAACGCTTCGCCGAACTGGTGCGCGACCTCGCGCGCTTCGTGCCACCCGACGAGCGCGACGTGCTGGGGCGTAGCCCGGTCGGCGCGCAACTGGCGCAGGGGCTGGTCGAACTGGTGCCGGCGAAGGTGCGCGTGGTAGCGGATGCGATGGTGCAAGCCCCCTTCGCGAGCGACGCCGGCGGAGACGTCGGGGAAGCCGGAGAACCGCGAGGCCGTGAAGGCGCGGTCATGGCCGCGAACCTCGACCTTTTCAAGACCGCGCGCTCCGAGGTGCTCGTCGTCTCGCCCTACTTCGTCCCCATGCCCCGCATGATCGAGGCGCTCGCCCATGCGAGCCGCGAGGGCGCGAGCGTGTCGGTGATGACCAATTCGCTCGCCACCACCGACGAGCCGCTGGTGCACTACGGCTACGCGCGCTACCGCAGCGCACTCCTGCAAATGGGTGCTGCGCTGTACGAATTGATGCCGGCCGGCGAATCGCATCCGGCCTGGAGCGACACCGACAGCGGCCGCGGTTCGTTGGGCCGCCTGCACGCCAAGCTGGCGGTGGTCGACCGGCGCTGGTTCTACGTGGGGTCGATGAACATGGACCGGCGCTCGGCACATTGCAACACCGAGCTGGGCCTGATCGTCGACAGTCCTGCGCTGGCCGGCGAGCTGGCCGAACTGATCCGGCGCGTACGCATGCCCGCGAGCTTCACCGTGAGCGAGGCGCCGCAGCGCGGCGGCCTGCAATGGAGCTTTCTGCGCGAAGGACGCCGCTGGGTACTGCATCGGGAACCGGAATCGAACTGGGCCCAGCGACTGCGCTGGTCGGTGCTGTCCCTGGTGGTGGACGAAGATTTTCTGTAACGCGGCTTACCCAAATTGCCACATGCCGCCCTGTGCATGAAGCGGCATCAGTGCGGCTTGCCGAAGATTCCGTGCACGTGATCGAGTTGCGTGCAAGAGAGTGCGGCTGTGCAAGAAATAGATCAACGCGAGCGTGGCCCAGGACTACCATTCAATCGTTCACGTGCGGTTCTGCACGAGGCTGCCGCGGACCAATTGCTCACTCGTGCAAGGAGAGTCGCGATGGCAAGTCCTATGAGTGTCAACAAGCTTCAGACGAAATCCCATGACGAACCGGATGAGGTTCGGGAGCCCGAGAAGACCCGGGTCGAAGTGGTCCGCCTCGAGGGGTACACGCTCGGACGCTTCAAGTTCGAGCCCGGGTGGCGCTGGTCGAAGTGCATCAAGCCGGTCGTGGGCACCGACAGTTGCCAGGCGGCTCATGTCGGTTATGCGGTCTCCGGCCGGATCACCGTGCAAATGGATGACGGCTCGCAGACCGTCATCGAGGAAGGCATGTCGTACACCATTCCGCCCGGTCACGACGCATGGGTCGAAGGCAACGCCCCGTTCGTCGGCCTCGAGATGATGAGCGCGGAGGAATACGCAAAGTCCAAGAGCTGACCCGAGGCGAGAGACCTCAGGGCAGAACTTCTCGGGATGGTCGAACGGGAATGCTGTCCGAACGGAACGCCGGACTGGAATGATCCGGCGGACCGATGACAATCGGCCGCAGCGGCCGCGGTCCTTTCGCCCGCGAACCCGTTCGACTCCTTCTTCCTCAGCGATACATGTTTGCCCTGACCCGCCTGACCATCGACCGCGCCAGAAAGGAGCGCTTGCCCCAGGTCGCCGGAAGCCTGGCGTTCACGACCTTGCTCTCCATCGTGCCCCTGCTGGCGGCGAGCTTCGCGCTGCTCACGCGGTTCCATGCATTCACCCGGTTCAAGTATGCGCTCCAGGAGTTCCTGCTCAGCAGGCTGCTTCCCGCGGACATCGCACGCACGGTGCTGAAGTACCTGAACCAGTTCGCCGCGAACGCCAGCGGCCTGACCTGGGTCGGCTCGCTCTTCTTGCTGGGCACGGCGATCGCGATGTTGCTCACCGTGGAGAACGCGCTGAACCAGATGTGGAAGATCCGGAAGAATCGACCGTTCTTCAGGAGAGTTGGCCTGTATCTGCTGATGTTGGTCGTCGGCCCACCCGTCCTGGGGCTGAGCCTGTGGGCCACGTCGTACCTGCTGGGTATCTCCATGGGCCTGATCGGCGCGCTGCCGCCCTCGTTCGCATTCGTGCTCGACCTCGGGCCGCTCATGCTCGGCATGGTTGTACTGACGAGCATGTTCTACCTCGTTCCGAACACCAAGGTACGGCTGCGCGATGCCTTCGCGGGCGGCCTGGTCGCCAGCATGGCCTTCGAGCTCGGCAAGCGCGGCTTCACCACCTATCTCGTCAAGGTGCCAACGTACAAGGCGCTGTATGGGGCGTTCGCGGTGCTCCCCATGTTCCTGCTGTGGGTGTACTTCTCATGGCTGGTCACGCTGGTCGCGGCCATGATGACGGCCAATCTGGCGCTCACCCGGCAGCGACCGGCAGGCAAGCCCGCGCGGGCCTAGGGCCTGTTCACACTATTTCCGGGGTCGCGAAGGGCAGCCAGGGCGGGCCAATCAAGGCGCGCGACGACGCGTGTGCATGCGCACACGCCAGGAGCGCAACGCCGAGTGGCCCGCCCTGGCTGCCCTTCCCGCAGGGTTGGCGCTCCAAGGGGCCGTCTGCGGCGTTGCCCGCGCTTGCAAGGCATCAGCCTTGCAAGCGCGGGCGCCTTGCAGCCAGCCCCTTGGAGCGCCAACGCGACCCCGGAAATAGTGTGAACAGGCCCTAGTTGCCGCACCGGCATCGCCTGATGCCTTCACCCGAGCAGCAGTGAAGCCTCGTCGCGCCAGTAGGCCACCGCGGCCAGCCAGCCTTCCCATACACAGCCGTTGCAGCCTCGCCCGCAGCAGGTGGTGGGCTCGGGCGGCGGTGCGCGCATGGCGAGCCCTTCGGCATCGAGCTGCGCGCGGACGCGGGCGATCAGCGCCTGTGCGGTGGCGAGATCGGTCGGAGGGGAAAGGTCCTGGTCGGCGAGAGGCATGGCGGCAGGCTGCGATTGTCGGTGCTTCAGGAGCCCTTCAGCCGTCGCGCGGCGGACGGCCACAGAATCGCGCGATGTCTTCCTCCGCCCCGCTGCCCCGCCTGGCGCACGTCGACCTGCTGCGCGGGCTGCTCGCGATCTTCGTGGTGCTGCTGCACGCCAACCTGCGCATTCCCTTCGGGCCGCCGGAGCTGGCCCAGTGGCTGGGGCCCCGGGCCTCGGGCATCCTGTTTCGCAGCGGCTACTACGCGGTGATCGTGTTCTTCGTGGTCTCGGGCTACCTGATCACGAGCGCGTCGATACGGCGCTGGGGCGATCTGTCGCGCGTGCGGCCCGCATCGTTCTATCGCCTCCGCGCGGCGCGCATCCTGCCGCCCCTGTTGTTGCTGCTCGCAGTGCTGGCGGTGCTGCACCTGGCGGGCAGCGCATGGTTCGCGCTCGACACCTCGAAGGTCTCGCTGTGGCGGGCGCTGCTGGCGGCGCTGGGGTTGCATCTCAACTGGCTTGAGGCGCAGGTCGGCTACCTGCCTGGGCCATGGGGCGTGCTGTGGTCGCTTTCGGTGGAAGAGGCCTTCTACCTGGGCTTTCCGCTGTTTTGCGTGCTGTGCGGCAGCGAGCGGCGACTGGCACTGCTGCTGGTCGTGCCCATCGTGCTCGGGCCGCTGGCGCGCAGCGTGTTCAGCGACAACGAGCTGTGGCAAGACCACTCCTATCTCTCGGGCATGGACGGCATCGCCTTCGGCTGTCTCGCCGCCCTGCTCGCGCACCGCGTGCCGCAAACGCCGACAGTAGCGATACGCCGTGCGGTGCTGCTGACGGGCCTGGTTCTGAGCGTGGCGGTGTTCTGCTTCCGCAAGGAGGTGTACCAGCTGGGCCTCACGCGCTTCGGCCTGCAGGTGACGCTGCTGGAGCTTGGCATCGCGCTGATGCTCGCCGCTGCGCACTGGCGGCCGTGGACCTGGTGCGCCGGAGCGATGGCCACGTCGTTGCGCTGGTTCGGCCGCAACAGCTACGAGGTCTACCTGAGCCACATGTTCGTGGTGATTCCCGCCGCATGGCTCTTCCAGTGGCTGGGCGCGTCGCCGTCGTGGATCCCGCTGTGGTTCTTCGCGGTCGTCGCGGCCTCGGGGCTGCTGGGGCAGGTCTTCGCGCAGTGGTTCTCCGAGCCCTGCAACCGCGCGCTCAGAGGTCGAGGTTCAGCTCCAGCCGCATCTTCGCTCCGCCCGATTCGCTGGAACCGATCGTGAGCTGGCCGCCATGCAGGCGCGCCACTTCGGCCACGAGGTGCAGCCCGAGCCCTGCGCCGCGTCCTCGCGGCACCAGCCGGTGGAAGGGAGCCACCACGCGCTCGCGGTCGGCCTCCGGAATGCCGGGGCCCGAGTCGAGCACTTCGAAGCCCGAGGGCTCCCACAGCCGCACCTGGATGTCGCAGCCCTGCCCGCCATGCTCGATGGCGTTCTGGATCAGGTTGCTCAGCGCGCGCTCCAGCGAGGGTGCGTCGCCGCGCACCCACAGCGGCTTCGGTGCTTCCACCGACAGCGTGCAGCGATTCATGATGGCCAGCGGCGCGATGTCGCCCGCCACGCGCTCGCACAGCGCCTTCAGGTCGACCTGCTGCTGGTCGTGCGCGGCAATGCGGTCCAGCCGCTGCAGGTCGAGCAGCTGCTCGGCCAGCGTGGCGAGCCGCGCCGACGCCTGCATCAGCTTCACCTTGAGCGGGCCGTCCTGCAGCCCTTCGAGATGGATCTGCAGCGTGGTGATCGGCGTGCGCAACTCGTGCGCAGCATCGGCGAGGAAGCGCTCCTGCCGGTCGTAGCCCTCGTTGAGCCGGTCGAAGGCGCGGTTCACCGCGTTGACCAGCGGGCGGATCTCGCTCGCCACGTTGGCCAGCGGCAGCCGCGTGGTGCGCTCGTGCACGTCGATGCTCTCGGCATGCTCGGCCGTGGCCACCACGCCCTTGAGGCCGCGCTTCACGACGAAGGGCGTCGCCAGGATCACGCCGAGGCAGGTCACCAGCGCCATCGGCGCCACCAGGAACAGGAAGGCGATGCCGGTGCCCTTGAGCGTGTTCTTCACCGTCAGCGGGCCGCCGGTCTGCGTCATCAGCGCCACCGGGCCGGCCCGGGTCTCCACGCGCTCGAAGCGGGCCTTGGGGCGGGTGTTGTCGCTCTCTGGGTTGATGGCCATGCGCTCCATGCCGTCGAGCGAATCGAAGAGCGCGGCATAGATGGGTGGCACCTCGCCGTTGCGCACCTCCGAGCCCCTCTCGTCGCGCGCGATGAACCAGAACGGCGGGTCTGCCTCGCGCAGGCGTTGCACTTCGGGCGTGGGCTCGACCACCAGCTGTCCGTCGGGGCCGCGCGCGAGGGAGCGCTGGATCACCGCG
Source organism: Variovorax gossypii (assembly GCF_003965815.1). GTDB lineage: Bacteria > Pseudomonadota > Gammaproteobacteria > Burkholderiales > Burkholderiaceae_C > Variovorax > Variovorax gossypii. Next base: position 100,072 of record NZ_RXOE01000004.1, read on the forward strand.
ATGGTTTCCTGCCCCGTCTCGTCGACCACCCGCCCCAGCACCCAGGCAAGGCCGAGGAAGCCGCCCATCACCAGCGTTCCGACGACCACCTGCAGCAGGATCAGGCTCCAAATCAGCCGCCAGCGCAGCGAGAGAAGGCCCTGCCTCATGCCGTCATGCCGCCGGACGGGCCGCGCAGATCAGGTAGCCCACGCCGCGGATGGCATGGATCTCGACCTGCGCGCCGGCCTTGTCGAGCTTGGAGCGCAGCCGCGACACGTGCGTGTCGAGCGCGTTCGACTGGATGTCGTCCTCGTGGCCGTATACGCGCTCCTGCATGGCCTCGCGCAGCACGGTGCGGCCGCGATGCTCGAGCAGCGCCTCGAGCACGAGCAGCTCGCGGCGCGGCAGCGTGATGCAGTGCTCGCCCACGTGGGCCTGCCGCGTGTGGTGATCGAAGCGCAGCTGCCCGAGCGTCATGACGAGGTTCGCGCGCACCGCGGGGCGACGTGCAAGCGCACGCACGCGCGCCATGAGCTCGTCCATCGAGAAGGGCTTGGCGAGGTAGTCGTCGGCACCGCCGTCGAGACTCAGCACGCGCTCGGCCACGTCGGTCATGGCGGTGAGCACCAGCACGGCGGCGGGAATGTCGTTCTCGCGCAGGAAGGCCACCAGCGAGAGGCCGTCGCCATCGGGCAGGCCGCGGTCGAGCACGATCACGTCGTGCTGCGCCGAGAGCGCCGCGTCCTCGGCCTCGCGCAGCGAACCCGCCACGTCGACCACCGCCTGGTTCTGCCGCAATGCGGAAGCCAAGGCTTGCGCCAGGTCGACTTCGTCTTCGACGAGCAGGATTCTCATGGGAGTACGGAGAAAAGGGAGGCCAAAGGCCGGCCATTCTAGGAGAGGCCCTCTTGCGGAAGGCGCAATGTTCACGCAATGCAGTTGCATAAGCTGGGGCGCCAATGAACTCCCGCCCGGCGATTTCCTCCCCCGCACCCTCCGTTTCCTGGTACCAGGCATTGGGCCGGCGCATCGCCACACTGTGGGTGGTGAAGATGATCGGCACCACCGTCGGCATCTCGGGCTTCTTCGTCATCTACTTCTGGGTGATGCACAACCCGCCCTCGGAGCCGACAGTGATGCCGCTCACGCTGCTCGACCACTGGGTGGGCGTGAGCGACGACGCGATGCTGCTCTACGGCTCGCTGTGGTTCTACATCTCGCTCGCGCCGGCCTTCGCGAAGGACAAGGCGGAGCTATGGGCCTGCGCGCGCGATGCCGCCCTCATGGCAGGCGTGGGCCTCGCGGTGTTCTGGCTCTTCCCGACGACGGTGCCGGCATTCGCGGTCGACTGGGCCCAGTACCCGGCGCTGCAGTTCCTCAAGTCCGCCGACGCGGGCGGCAATGCGTTTCCGTCGCTGCATGTGGCGTTCGCGGTGTTCACTGCCGTGCTGCTGGAGCGCCAGTTGCACGCGGTGGGGTCGCCTGCATGGGTGCGCGTGCTGAACATGCTGTGGGCCCTCGGCATCGTCTACTCGACGCTGGCCACGCGCCAGCACGTTCTGCTCGACGTGCTCGGCGGCTCGCTGCTCGCGGCCGTCGTGAGCTGGGCCGGCAACACGCGCAGCCGGCTGGTGTGGACCGGGGCCTGAGCCCCGGCAGTCTCAACCGGTCTTGCACTCGTCCGGCGGAACGCCGCCGCCCTGCGCCGCGACGATGCCGAACGCCTTCAGGGCTGTGTCGATCTCGGGTTCGCCCGTGTGGCGATGGGTGACGCAGCGCAGCCTGTTCCTGCCCCAGGTGCGCACCAGCACGCCCAGCTTGCGCAGCTCGGCCTCCCACCAGGCCGCGTCGTGCCCCGAGGCGGCCACGTCGACCTGCACGATGTTGGTCTGCGGGAGGTTCGCCGAAAGGCCCTGGAGCTGGCCGATGCCGTGAGCGAGCCGGCGCGCGTTCGCGTGGTCGTCCGCGAGACGGCCCACCATGGTGGTGATGGCGACCAGCCCCGCGGCGGCGGCGATCCCGACCTGCCGCTGGCTGCCGCCGAGCAGCTTCCTGTGCCACCTCGCACGCTGGATGGTGACCGCGGGCCCCGCGAGCACCGCCCCCATGGGCGCGCTGAGGCCCTTGGACAGGCACAGCGACACCGTGTCCGCGAAGGCCGTGATGCCCGATGCCGGCACGCCCAACGCCACCGCGGCATTCATCAGCCGCGCGCCGTCCAGGTGAACCGAGGCGCCCGCGGCCTTGGCCGCGCCAAACACTGCCTGCATGTGCGAAAGCGGCAATACGGCGCCGCCGGCGTTGTTGTGCGAACTCTCGAGGCAGACGAGCCCGGTGCGCAGCTTGTTGCGGCCCGGAGCCAGTGCCTGCGCGAGCAGGCCGAGGTCCATGGCGCCGTCGACGCCGTCTACGGGCTGGTAGAACGATCCGGTCAGCGCGGCCGCGCCGCGTTCGGTCACGTAGATGTGCGAGGCCGCCTCGGCAAGAACGACCTCCTGGCGCCCGGCCTGGGCGAGGATGGCCAGCAGGTTGGCCATCGTCGCGCTGGGAACGTACAGCGCAGCCTCCTTGCCCAGCAGGCGGGCGGCCTCGGACTCCAGCTCCAGTGCGGTCGGATCGCCATCGAGCCCGTCGTCGCCCAGGGGGGCTGACGCGATGCGGTCGTACATCTGCGGCGTGGGGCGCGTCACGGTGTCGCTGCGCAGGTCCACCGTCGTGCCGCAGTCTTCGGCGCCGGGAGCGGCCATGGCGTGGGGTTGCTGCGTCATTCGGCCGTCGCGCCGGACGCTTTCACGACCTCCGCCCATTTCTTTCTCTCGCTGTTCAGGAAGGCGTTGAACGACTCCGGCGTTCCGGTGCGCACATAGACGCCGCGCGCTGCCAGGCCGGCCCGCACGTCGGGCGCGTCGAGCACCTTGTTGATCTCCGCGTTCATGGTCCGCACGATGTTGTCCGGCGTCTTCGCGGGCACCACGACGCCGTAGAGCGTGTAGTACTCAAAGCCCTTGAAGCCGCTCTCGATGAAGGTCGGGACGTCGGGCAGCGATGCATCGCGCGTGCCCGAGGTCACGGCCAGCGCGCGCAGCTTGCGGTCCTTGATCAGCGGCAGAGCCGACACCAGGGAGGAAATGTAGAAGTCGACCTGCCCGCCCAGCAGGTCGGTCATGGCGGGGCCGCCTCCCTTGTAGGGAATGTGCAGCACGTTGGCCCCCGCCGTCACGCGCAGGCTTTCGGCCACCAGGTGCCCGACGGTGCCGTTGCCGGAAGACGCATAGGCAAGCTGCTTCTTCTTCGCCGTGGCCAGCAGCGAGGCGAGGCTGTCGATGGGGCTGGCGGCATTCACCACCAGCACCGACACGCCCGTGCCCACCAGCGCGACCGGCGCGAGGTCTTTCACCGGATCGAAGTTGAGCTTCTTGTAGAGGAACTGGTTGACGGTCAGGTTGCTGGTTTCGCCCAGCACCGCGGTGTAGCCGTCGGGCGGCGACTTCGCCCCGAACTCCAGGCCGATGTTGTTGCCGGCGCCGGGCTTGGTGTCGACCACCACCTGCCATCCGGCCTGCTCGCCCAGCTTGGCCGCGAGCAGGCGCGAGACCGCATCGGTGCCTCCGCCGGGAGGGCTCGGCGAGATGAGGTGGATGGGGCGCTCGGGAACCCACGCGGCGGCGGCTTGCGCCTGCCATGCGGCGAATGCGAGCCCCAGGGTGCACACCAGGCTCCTGGCACGTACGAGGCGATGTGGTCGGGTCTTGTTCATATGTCGGGGGCTTCCGGTCTGGCAGGCGTGGCGGTTGTGACAGTTGCAATGGACCGGAGCGATCGTAGGCACCCCATAGAATGAGTAAAGCGAGATATACAAACACCAACTGTGAGGATTTCTCATGAATCTCACGATGCTCGTCACGCTGCGCACCATTCTCGAGCAGGGCAGCTTCACCGCCGCGGCGGGCGTCGTAGGCTGCAGCCCGAGCGCGGTCAGCCTGCAGGTCAAGCAGCTGGAGCAGTACTTCGGACGGCCGCTGTTCGACCGCTCCACGCGCGTGGTGGTGCCGACGGCATTTGCCCGCGAGGTGGTGAGCGCGGTGGGCGACTTCTCCCACAGGCTGCAGATGCTGCGCTCGCGCCCGGCGGTCGAGGTGGCGGGCCGGATCCGGGTGGGCGTGATCACCAGCATGCAGAGCGACGTGCTGCCGCAGGCGCTGCATGCGCTGCGGCAGAAGCACCCGACGCTGGACGTGGTGGTCCCGCCGCTGAACGACAGCGACGAGATGATCTCCGAGCTCAAGGCGGCGCGGCTCGACGTGGCCCTGCTGGTGCGCCCCGAAGCCGGCGGCTCGCGCCGCCTGGTCTGGCAGGAGCTGCACCGCCAGCCCTACGTGCTGCTGGCGCCGCCGAACGCCTCGGGAAAGACGGTCAGGCAGTTGCTGGAGAGCTATGACTGGGTCGGCTACGACCTGTCTCTTTCGGGCGGACGCGTCGCCGCGCGGTACGTGCGCAGCCTGAAGCCCGATGCGCGCTGCGTGATGGAACTGCGCTCGATGGATGCCATCGTCGCGATGGTCGCCCAGGGCCTGGGGGTGTCGGTGGTTCCGCAACCCAGGCGCCCGCTGGTCGATGCCTACGCGGTTCGAGAGGTGGGACTGGGAAGCCGCGCTCCGTTTCGAAAGCTCTCGCTGGTATGGCGCAACTCGGACGAAGGCAACCGCAACGTGGAGGCGGTTGCGCAGGCCTTCGCAACCGCGTTCGGCCTTCAGCGAAGGCCGTGAAAGAAGGGGCTTACCAGAAGATCCAGAGCGCCAGGCCGCCGAAGATGGCCCACTTCACGAGGTAGTACACCCGCTTGTCCCAGGCCTTGAGGCGCTTGCCGACCACGCGGATCTGGTAGATGTACTTGAAGGCGCGGTTGAGGCCGCCGGTCTTGTCGTTCGCATCGTTGGGCGAGGCGGCTGCGGCCAGCAGGTTCTTCGCGAACCAGCGGTTCACCGCGCTGGCCCAGCGGTACTTCAGCGGGCGCTCGATGTCGCAGAACAGGATCACGCGGTCATGGTCGGTCGTGTTCTCGGCATAGTGGATGTAGGTTTCGTCGAACACCACGGCCTCGCCGTCGCGCCAGTGGTAGCGCTGGCCGTCGACGTCGATGTAGCAGCCCTCGACGCCCGGCGTCCACAGGCCCAGGTGGTAGCGCAGCGAACCTGCGAAGGGGTCGCGGTGGCGCACGAGGCGGCTGCCCGGAGGCAGCTCGGCGAACATCGCGGCCTTGATGGTGCCGATGCCCTTGAGCAGCTCGGTGGTGCGCGGGCACAGCACGGCGGCCGAGGGATGCGCATCGTCGTACCACTTCAGGTAGAAGCGCTTCCAGCCGCTCTTGAAGAAGGAGTTGAAGCCCACGTCGTTGAACTGGTTCGACGCCTTGATGCTGCCGCCGTTGCGCATGGCGAGCGCTTCCTCGCGGATGACTTCCCAGTTCTCCTCGAGCACGCGCATCTCGGGAAACTGCGAAGGCGACAGGTAGGGCGTACCCGGCACCTTCGAGAAAAGGTACATGAAGACGTTCAGCGGGGCCAGGAAGGTCGAGTGGTCAGAGAGCTGTCTGAAGAAGCGATGCCGCACCTGGCCGCGGAAATGAACGTAGAGCGCACTGAGCGCGAAGATGGCAAGAATGACCCACTTCATTTGGAAAGTGTCCTGTAAGCAGCGCCGGGTAGTGTAATTCCTCGCCCCGAAATGGACCTGACGGCGCCCTTTGGCCGTGCACCGGGGCAGGTTTCAGCTGCACAGCATGGGTTGGGGCGAATCGGCCAAGGCCAGCGGCAGCCGCACGGTGGCCAGCAGGCCGCCACTGGCGGTCTCGCCCAGCATCACCTCGCCGCCGTGGCGGTCGACCACAGACTTGACGATGGCCAGCCCCAGCCCGCTGCCGCTCTGGTTCTGGTCGGGGTTGCGGAAGAAGCGGTCGAACACCCGCTCGCGCAGCGCGGGCGGAATGCCGGGGCCCTGGTCGGCCACCGTCAGCAGGGCCTGCGAGCCGTCGCGCGCCACGTTCACCACCACCGTGCCGCCGGGCGGGCTGTACTTGATGGCATTGTTGATGAGGTTGTCGATCATCGAGACCAGGCTCTCGCGCTCGCCGAGCACCGGCACGCGGTCTTCGCACTCCAGCTCCAGTTCGACATTGCGGGCGCTGGCCAGGCTTTCGATCATGGCGAGCCGGTCCTGCACCAGCGCGTCGAACGACAGCATCACGGGCAGCGCGCTGTCGGAAACCGCGTCGCTGCGCATCAGCTGCAGCAGCTGCCCCACCAGCCGGGCCGCGCGGTCGTTGCTGCGCAGCAGGTTGCCCATGAGCTCGCGCTGGCGCTCGTCGGTGCTCTGCTCCTTCAGCGCCTCCACGTTCACGCGCATGGCGGCCAGCGGCGTGCGCAGCTCGTGGGCGGCGTCGGCGATCAGGCTGCGCTCGCGAGAGGTGCTGTCGCGCACCCGCTGCAGCAGGCTGTTGATGCTCTGCACCAGCGGCTGCAGCTCCTTGTGCGGCGGCGTGTACGACAGCGGCGTGAGGTCGGCCGGCCCGCGCTCGGCGGTTTCCTGGCTCACGCGGCGCCAGGGCCGCAGCGCGAGACGCACCGACAGCCACGCGGGAAAGATCAGGAAAGGCAGGCTGATCACCAGCGGCAGCAGGTAGTAGCCGCGGTACATCACGGTGACCGTCAGCCGCCAGACGCTGGGCTCGGCCAGCATCACGCGGATGTCGCTGTCGGGCGAGGCCAGCGTGCGCGCTCGCCACTCTCGATTGCCCGCCTTCACGGTCTCGATGCGGTTCGGCTCGCTATTGAGGATGACGGGCACCGCGGCCGTCGAGCGGTAGACGAGCCTGTCGCCCTGCCACACCTGCAGGACCGGCGAGGTGTCCGAGGCGGCGTCGCCGTCGCCGATGGTCTCGAGCAGCGCGGCGTCGAAGGCGGCGATGGTCTCCTGCTGCTTGTCGGGCCGGTCGGCGGTGTTCTTCGCGATCGCGATCACCGTCTGGAAGATCTTGTCGAACTTCAGCAGCTCGGGGTCTTCGTAGGAGTCGTACAGCAGCAGGGCGATGGCCATGGTCCACAGCAGGGCGACCACGCCCATCTGCGCAAGCAGCAGGCGCCGCATCAGGGAAGGTTGTTTCCAGTTCTTCCAGCGCTGCGCCAGCGCCTGAATCATTTCTGCGTGCTCCGCGCCAGCGATTGCACGTCGATCACGTAGCCGATGCCGCGCACCGTGCGGATGTAGCCCTGGCCGATCTTCTTGCGCAGGTTGGAGATGTGCACCTCGAGCGAGTTGCTGCCGTTGGCCTGTCCGCCGGGCAGCACCTGCTCTTCCATCACGCGGCGCGTGACCACGCGGCCGGTGCGCTTGAGCAGCAGCGCCAGCAGGTCGAACTCGCAGCGCGACAGCTCGACCGGCTCGCCGTCGACGATCACGCCGCGCGTGGGCTCGTGCAGCGCCAGCCCGCGCATGCGGATGGTCTCGTCGTTGAAGCCGTAGCTTCGGCGCGCGAGCGCACGAACGCGCGACAGCAATTCGGCCAGCGCGAAGGGCTTGACCAGGTAGTCGTCGGCGCCGTCGTCCAGGCTTCGCAGCCGGTCGTTGAGCGCGTCGCGCGCGCTGAGCACCAGCACAGGCAATATCTGTCGGTCGCGACGCAGGCGGAACAGCAGATCGAGCCCGTCGCCGTCGGGCAGGCCGAGGTCGAGCAGGACCATGTCGAAGGTGCCGCCGTCGAGGGTGCGCAGGGCGTCGTCGAGTCTGCGGACCCACACCACATCCATGCCTTGATTGGCCAGCGCGATGCGCACGCCATTGCCGAGGTCAAGGTCGTCCTCAACAAGCAAGAGATTCATGAGCCTCCACGTGAACTGACCACTCCGTTTCCGGAATGTGGCGGAAGTATCTGCCAAGCGCCGTCACGGCACTTCAGGAAATCTTCATGAATGCCGAAGCAGGCCTTCAGGTGCGGCTCGGACACTGGAGCCATTCCCTGCACACGGAAACGGAACCCCCAAGTGAATGGCCTGCCCTCGCCCCCGGCACGTACTGCCCGCCCGGACCGCTACCGCCTTCGACGGCGGGACATTCTTCATGCCATGGCGCTGACCGGCGTCGCGGGCCTCGCGGCCTGCGGTGGCGGCAGCCACGGCGGTGTCGGGGTCGGAGGGGTAGGAGGGGTTGGCACCGGTGGCGGCGGCAAGCCCACGGTCTTCGACCGCCGGGTGAAGGTGTCGGCCACGCCCGAAGTCTCGCTGCAGGTACGCGACTGGCAGCCGCCCGGCAGCACCGGCCCCGTCATCGTGCTGCTGGCCGGACTGGGCGGCAACGCACGCTATTTCGACAGCCTCGCACCCGCGCTGGCAGCGAGATCGCGGGTGCTCGCCATCAGCCGGCGCGGCTACGGACTCTCGGACAAGCCGATGCCGGTGAAGACCGCCACGCAGTACTACGAAGTCGATACGCTGGTCGCGGACCTGAAAGCGGTGCTCGACGCGCTGGGCGTGCAGCGCGCGGTGCTGGGCGGCCATTCGATCGCGGGCAACGAGCTCACGCGATTCGCGGGCCTGTATCCGGAACGGACGCAAGGACTCATCTACCTGGACACCACCTTCGACTACACCTTAGACGGCGACAGCGGAGGCGAGACAGTGCCGGACAACCGCCTGCTCCACGAGCCCAAGCCGACACCGGACGACGGCCGATCCCTGCAGGCCGCCATCGCCTTCTTCCGGCGCAACTCGAAGAACTGGTGGCCTGCGCTGGAAGCGAACCTGCGCGACGCCATCGACATACGCGGCGACGGAAGCGTGCGCCTCAATACCCCCGATGAAGTGGAGACCGCCGTGGACACAGCCGGACACTCCTTCTCGCCGGACTACAAGGCCGTGCGCGCGCCGTCGCTTGTCGTGACCGCCCTGCCCTCTGGCAGGCGCGACATGTTCCCGTGGCTCGAGCTTCCGCTCGACGCGAAGACACAGAAAGACGCTGACGACTATCTGCGCATCTTCCGTCGCGTGTCCATCACGAATTCGAATCAGCTCGTGGCGGCGCTCGACACGCCGAACCGCCTGACCCTGGACAACGCCAGCCACGGCGACTTCATCATGGAGCGCGAGGCCGAGGTGCTGCGCGCCATCCAGTTCATGACATGGGCCTGAGCTATGCCGATGTTTGCTTCGCGCGCAGCAGCTTGATAAGCGCCGCGAGTTCCTCGCCGCCGAGGCCGGCTGCGTCCGCCCGCTGGAAGATGCCGGCCGCGAAGGCCGGGAAGCCGGTGTCGATGCCGGAGTCCTGCGCCGACTGCAGGATGCGCCGCGTCGCCTCGACCGAGATGCGCATCGGGCTCTGCGAGATGGCGAAGTCGCCCGACTGGATGACGGAGCCCTCGTGCTGAAGAAAGCCGGCGAAGGTCGGCATGATGCCCGCGACGATGCGGCCGTATTCGGCCACGTCGAAGCCTTCGTGCTCGGCGATGCGCGCGCCGTGGATGAAGCCGAGCATCGTGCCGTAGATGGTGGACAGCGTGGCGAGGTCCATGGCCGCCGCCGCGCTCGCGGCCTCGCCCAGGTAGACGATGCCGCCGGCCAGCGCCTTCAGCCAGGGCTCGGCTTCGTCGAACACCGGCCTGGCGCCCGACACCAGCAGCGGCGTGTCGGGCTGGCCCATCTGGTCGGGTGCGGCCTGGATCGCGCCTTCGAGGTAGGCGGCGCCTTGCTTGCGCGCCCACGCCTGCGCGTCGCGGGCGTCCTGCGGGCTTCCGGTGGTCAGCTGCACCAGCAGGCGGCCGTCCATGGCGGCGGCGACGCCGTCGAGCGCGAAGATGGCATCGGCCGCGCGGTAGTCGTAGACGCACATCACGACGACGCGCGCGGCGCGCACCGCCTCGCTCGCGCTGCGCGCCAGTACCGCGCCTTTCGCGACCAGCGCATCGGCCTTGCCTGCCGTGCGGTTCCACACGGTCACCTTGTAGCCCTGGTCGAGATAGAGCCGCGCGATGGCCTCGCCCATCGCTCCCAGGCCCAGAACGGAAACTTCCTTGATGTCGTTGCTCTTGCTGCTCATGACGATTCGCTCGTTGCGGGTTGTGAAGATGGACGTATCGTAGGAATCGGGCTTCCTAACGGTCAAGTACCTACAATTAAGTTAGGTACTTACCAAAATGTATGTATTACCTACTGATGGGGATGAAGATGAAATCCAAGAAACCCTACAACTGCGGCATCGGCCCGGCTTTCGACGTGATCGGCGGCAAGTGGAAGGCCGTGATCCTGTGGGAGCTCCACGTGCAGCCCCTGCGCTTCGGCGAGCTGAAGCGGGCGCTGCCCGACATCAGCGAGAAGATGCTGATCCAGCAGCTGCGCGAGATGGAAACCGACGGCATCGTCCATCGCGAGGTGTTCCACGAAGTGCCGCCGCGCGTGGAGTACTCGGAAACGAAGCTGGGCGCCACGCTCAATGCGGCGCTCGCGCCGCTGGCCGACTGGGGCGACCGCTACGCGAAGCGCGTGGAGGCTGCGCGCACGCGGGCCGAGGCTGCGAAGTGACGAGACAGGCGAAGTCCGCCGCCGCGCTGCTCGCGCTCTGCGCAGCCTTGCATGCCTCGCCGGGCATGGCACAGGCCGCGTGCTCGCCCTCTCCCGCATGGGCCGGCCCGCAGATGCGCAGCGCGCCCGAAACGGTCTGGCGCAGGGACTTCAAGCGTCCCATCGACGGACAGCTCCCCGCAGGGCTGCAGGCCGCCCTCGGCGATGCGCTAGACAAGATGCTGCAGCACGTTCCGGCCGCGAGCGTGGCCGTCGCCATTCCCGGCGAAGGCATCTGGTCCGCCACGCGCGGCCTGGCGCGCAGGGAGCCGGCGCAGCCCGTGGTGCCCGACCAGCAGTTCCAGGTCGCGAGCACCGCCAAGACGCTGACGGCCGCGGTCGTGCTGCAGCTCGTCGAGGAAGGCGGGCTCGGGCTCGGCGACACCATCGACAAATGGTTTCCCGACGCGCCGAACGCGAAGCTCACCACCATCGAGCAGCTGCTGCGCCACACCAGCGGGCTCGTGAGCTTCAACGCGCTGCCGTCGCTGGGCACTGCCTACCGCACGCCCGCCGACATCGTCGCGCTCGGCACATCGCAGAAGCCGCAGTTCTGCCCCGGCACGAACTGGAGCTACAGCAACACCGGCTACGCGATGCTCGGAATGATCGTCGAGAAGGTGGACGGCGCGCCGTTCGCCGAAGTGCTTTCGAAGCGGCTCATCAAGCCGCTGGCGCTCACGCACACCGTCATGCGCAAGGCCGGCGTCGAACTGCCCGTCGCCACGGGCCATGCTTCGGGCAGGCCGGTCGAGGCGCCCGACCAGTACGCAACACCCTATGCGGCAGGCGCGCTGGCATCGACGGCGGGCGACCTCGCGGTGTTCTGGCACGCATTGCTCGCGGGCAAGGTGCTGCCGGGCGAATCGGTGCATCGCATGTTCACCGGCATGCCCGCGATGCTCGGCCCCTACGCCGGCAGCAACTCGTTCTACGGCATGGGCGTGCAGCTCTACGACGTGCCCGACGGCCCCGGGCTGATGCTCGGCCACAGCGGCGGCATCGAGGGCTTCACGAGCATCGTGGCCTACGTGCCGGCGGACGACGTCTACATCGCCGTGGCGTTCAACGAGAAGAAGGTGCCGGCAGAGGCCGGCCTGTGGGCGCTGCTGCGCGCGGTGCGGACATATCGCGCGCTGCAGTGATTGGCGAGAGGAAGAGCCGGCTCACTCGGCCCAGCCGGTCTCGATCTCCGTCTTCACCTCTGTCATGAGCTTGTGCACCGGGCACTTTCCGGCCACGCGCAGCAGCTCTTCGCGCTGCGCCTCGCTGAGGTCGCCGCTCAGGCGCAGGCCCGACTTGAGGCGGTAGACGCCCTTGCGCTCCTCGCTGTCGTCACGGTCGACCACCACCTCGATGTCTTCCACCGGAATGCCCTTGCGGCGCGCGTAGATCAGCACTGTGAGCGCCTTGCAGGCCGCGAGCGACGCGTCGTACAGGTCGTGCGGCTCGGGGCCGGCGTCGCTGCCGCCACCGGCCGGCGATGCGTCGACCGGGATCTCGTGGTTGCGGATCTTCAGGATGTGTCGCGTGCCGGTGGTGCCGTCGCGGCGGATCGAGATGCTCATGCGTGTTTCCTCTGGGAGGGTGTTGCGGTTCGGGGAGAAAGCGTCTTCACGTACAGGATGGTGGTGAAGCCGCTGTGCCATTCGAGGTCGGGGTAGCGGTCGGCCTCGCGGTAGCCGAGCGCGAGGTAAAAGCCCTGGCTCTTCGTGTTGAAAGTGTCCGTCTCCAGCCGCGCGAGCTCCACGCCGTCGGCGCGCATGCCGTCTTCGGTGAATGCCATGAGGGCGCGGGCGATGCCCTTGCGCTGGTGCATGGCCGGCACGTGCAGCGCGTGCACGAAGTCGTGCTCCCAGTGCACCATGCCGACCACCTCGCCGTCGATCTCGGCCACGAAGAAGTCCGGGCCCTTCTCGTCGATGTAGCCCACGGGCGCGCCGCTCTCCTCGTAGGCCCTGGCGGCCTCGGGCGTGAGTTCCGGCAGCCAGGTGCCGGCGAAGGTGTCGTCGAGGATGGCCTTCACCGCGTCGAAGTCCTCGATGCGCCAGGGCCGGATGGTGACGTCGGGAACGTCGTTGTTCGTGCTCATCGGTTCAGCTGCTCAGCGGTCCACCGCCAGCATCAGCGTTTCCTTGATTTCTTCCATCACCACGTAGCTGTGCGACTCGGCCGCCACCGGCAGCTTCTTGAGGATGTCGCCCAGCAGGTGCCGGTATTCGCTCATGCCGCTGAGCCGCGCCTTCACGAGGTAGTCGAAGCTGCCCGACACCAGGTGGCATTCGAGCACCTCGGGCATGTGCAGCAGCTCCTTGCGCACCTTGTCGAACACGTCGCCTGACTTGGCCGAGAGCTTGATCTCGACGAACACCAGCAGCGTCTTGTCCAGCGCTTCGGGCGACACGTGGGCGTGGTAGCCGGTAATGACGCCGTCGCGCTCCATGCGCTTCACGCGCTCGGCGCAGGGCGACGCCGACAGGCCGATGTGCTCGGCCAGCTCGGTCATGGACATGCGGCCCTGGCGCTGCAGGACGTCGAGGATCTTGCGGTCTATGCGGTCGAGTTCGGGCATTTCACTTCGGAGGAGGCCTTGGACGATGAGCGGCAGTGTATTCCACTGCCGAATCGCCGAAATCAGTGGAATCCACTGCATTGAGGACTTTAGATTCCATTCATTCCATTTGAATCGGCGAATACACCATGAAAGTCATCGTTCTCGGCGGCGGCGTGATCGGCACCACCACGGCGTACTACCTTGCCCGCTCGGGCGCCGAGGTCACCCTGCTCGACCGGCAGGCCGGCCCCGCCGAGGAAACCAGCTTCGGCAACGCCGGCCAGGTGTCTCCCGGCTACTCCACGCCGTGGGCCGCGCCGGGCATTCCGCTGAAGGCGATCAAGTGGATGTTCAAGAAGCACGCGCCGCTGTCGATCCGCCCCGACGGCACCCTGTTCCAGCTGCGCTGGATGGCCGCCATGCTGCGCAACTGCTCGCCCGAGGCCTATGCGGTGAACAAGGAACGCATGATGCGCGTGGCCGAATACAGCCGCGGCTGCCTACAGCAGCTGCGCGCCGACACCGGCCTGCAGTACGAGCAGCGCACCGGCGGCACCCTGCAGCTGTTCCGCACGCAGGCCCAGCTCGACGCGGTGGAGCGCGACATCGCCGTGCTCGAGGAATGCGGCGTGCCCTACGAGCTGCTCGACCGCGACGGCCTCGCCCGCATCGAGCCCGCGCTGGCCGGTGCACGCGACCGGCTCACCGGCGGCCTGCGCCTGCCCAACGACGAGACCGGCGACTGCCACCTGTTCACCCGCGGCCTCGCCGAAATTGCACGCGGCATGGGCGTCGACTTCCGCTTCGGCCAGACCATCGCCGCCCTCGAAACCGACGGCGGCCGCATCACCGGCGTGCGCACCACGGCCGGCAAGATCCTCACGGCCGACCGCTACGTGATGGCCTTCGGCAGCTACTCGCGCGCCGCCATCGCCTCGCTGGGGCTGGACATCCCGGTGTACCCGGTCAAGGGCTACTCGCTGACCGTTCCGCTGCTCGACGAATCGCTGGCGCCGCAGTCGACCGTGCTCGACGAAACCTACAAGGTGGCCGTCACGCGCTTCGACAACCGCATCCGCGTGGGCGGCATGGCCGAGCTCGGCGGCTTCGACCTGCGCCTGAACCCGGCACGCCGCGCCACGCTCGAAAAGGTCGTGACCGACCTGTTCCCCGGCGGTGACGTGCCGAAGGCCACCTTCTGGACCGGCCTGCGCCCGATGACGCCCGACAGCACGCCCATCGTCGGCGGCACGCGCTACGCCAACCTGTTCCTCAACACCGGCCACGGCACGCTGGGCTGGACCATGGCCTGCGGCTCGGGCAAGCTCATCTCCGACATGGTGATGGGCCAGCGCCCCGAGATCCGCACCGACGGCCTGGCGATGGACCGCTACGAAACGGGCTCGTCGCGCGCAACGCGCCCGAACCCGGCGACCGCGCCGGCTTGATGCGCTTGATGCAGAGGCCGCTCAGGCGGCCTTTGCGATCGGAATCACGGCACTGCTCATGCCACGATAGACCTCCGCCTCGCCGTGCTTCGCGAGCAACTGCATCAGGTGCTTGCGGATCAGCATGCCGGGCCGGTCCGACTCCATCGAATACTCCACCCCGCGCCGGCGCGTGTCGACCAGCGCGTCGGGGTCGGTCGACTCGAGGATGTCCTTGTCCTCGCGCGTCACCGCCTCGTCGAAGTCGATCAGCATCTGCGCAGTGCAGTCGGCCTCGGTGTCGTTGCGGAACAGCCATTGACAAAGCTGCATGCGGCCGTCGTCGATGGGCGTGAAGCAGTTGATGATGATGTGGCGCACGCCGCTCGGATACTCGATGTCGAGCCGGCGCGAGAACGGCAGGAAATACGCGTTGCGCATGTGGCGCGTGGTGATCGGGTCGGTCACGCCGCTGATCGCATGGAACTTCACCGGGTTGGTCGCCTCGATGACCGTCTCCGCGTAGAAGCCCGAATCGTTCTCCACCAGCTCGTACTTGCTCGGCTTCGGGCTCGCGGCCACGCCGAAGGTGGCGCGGTGCACGAAGCTGAAGTGCGAGTTGTCGAAGGAGTTCTCCAGCGCGCGCATCGGGCTGGTCTGCCACTCCTCGTAGAACTGGAAGATGGTGCGGTAGCCCGGGTCGTCGAACTCCGGAATCGCCGGAATGTCGGCGATGGGCTCCTCCAGCGCCACCCACGCATAGCCGTAGCGCGCGGTGCAGCGGTAGGCCGTGGTGCGGTATTCCGGCGAGATCTTCCGGTCGGGCTCGTACTGTGGAATGCGGATGACCTGGCCACTGCGGTCGTAGGTCCAGCCGTGGTAGCCGCACTGGATCGCGCCGGTGCCGCAGGCCTGGCCTTCGGCGTCCACGCACCAGCCCTTCGACAGCTTCGCGGTGCGGTGGCAGCAGCGGTCGCGCAGCGCGGCGGGCTGGCCGTCGGCGTCGATGAAGAGGACGATGTCTTCGCCCAGCAGCCTGAAAGGCTTCGGGCCGTTGGCAAGTTCGGTGAGCGGCATGACGGCATGCCAGAACTTGCGGAAGACGGGTTGTTGGGTGACGAGCATGCGCGGACTCCTTCCGTGGTCGTGTGGGGACGAACTGAAAGAGCAATTTCCTGCCTGGATGCGTGGGGCATCGCGCGGCTGAACGCTTCTACTCTGCGCAGACTGCCTTGCAAGTTGCGCGCCCGGATTGTGGCGCGACCGCGCCGCCGCTCCAAGCCCCGGCCCGCAAAGCCCGAGCAAAACACCCGAGCAAGATAGTCGAGAGGGCCCTTGGCATGCGTCGTGCATGACCGGCCGCAAGAGTAGAAGCGTTCAGCAGCGCACGCACCATGAAAGTGCGCCCGCCCGGAAATTGCTCTTGAAATGCCCGCCGCCCTTCTTCCTTCACCGGGAAAAGGCGACCGGATTCAAGACACGAAGCTTCCGAGGCCCCACATGCAACGTCGATCCTTCCTCGCGGCCAGCGCCGCAGCCATCGCCGCCCCCGCCGTGCTTGCGCAGAACGGCAAGCTCACCCCGCTCAAGTTCACGCTCGACTTCCGCATCAACGGGCAGACCGCGCCCTTCTTCCTTGCGCTCGCCAAAGGCTACTACCGCGACGAAGGGCTGGACGTGAGCATCGACACCGGCGCCGGCTCGGTCGCATCCATCACCCGCATCGCCAGCGGCGTCTACCAGCTGGGCCTGGGCGACATCAGCTCGCTGGTGGAGTTCAACGCGCAGAACCCTGGCACGCCGATGGTGCAAGCTGTGTACCAGTACTACAACCGCGCACCGTTCGTGATCATCGGCCGCAAGGACCGCGGCGTGAACGGCGACTTCAGGAGCCTCGCGGGCAAGAAGGTCGCTGCGGCGGCCGTCGAATCGACCCGCCGCGCCTGGCCGATGGTCGCGCGCAAGCAGGGCATGCGCGCCGACGCCTTCCAGTGGCAGACCACCGACTTCAGCGCGCGCGACAACGTGATGGTGCGCGGCGACGTCGACGCCGCCACCTACTTCCACGACTCGGCCGTCTCGCTCTTCGCGCGCATGAAGCCCGAGGAGCTCTCGGTGCTCAAGTACGCCGACGCGGGCGTCAACCTGTACGGCAACGCCATCCTCGCGGGCAGCAACCTGATCGCGCAGAACCCGAAGGTGGTAGCCGCCTTTCTTCGCGCGAGCAACCGGGCCATCGTCGAGACCTTCGCCAACCCGGCACCGAGCATCGCGGCCATGCGCCAGCGCGAGCCCATCCTCGATGAGAAAATCGAACTCGAGCGCTGGGGCATCACGGCGCAGTACGTGGGCGCCGCCGACACGCGCGGCCACGGCCTCGGCGATATAAAGAAGCTCACGCTGGAGCAGCAGGTCGACGAAGTGGCCGATGTCTTCGGCCTGAAAGTCAAGCCCGCCTCCGACGCCATCTTCAACACCTCGATGCTTCCATCGCGCAGCGAACGCTCCCTCCCCAAGGCATGAACACCACCAGCAGCAACAACGGCATCACCTACCCCGCGGAAACCGCGCTCGACGAGCGCGACGGACGCTACCTGCGCAAGGCCATCGTCTGGTCGCACGCGGCGCGCCGGCGGGGCAACCGCCCCTTCGGCTCGGTCATCGTCTCGGCCGCGGGCGAGATACTGGCCGAGGCCGGCAACAGCAACACGGAAACGGGCGACTGCACCGCCCATGCCGAGGTCAACGCATTGCGCGCGCTGGCCGGGCGCAACATCTCGCGCGAGGAGCTGGCCGGCGCCACGCTCTACGCCTCGGGCGAGCCCTGCGTGATGTGCGCGGGCGCGATCTTCTGGTCGAACATCGGCCGCGTGGTGTTCGGCATCGACGCCGAGCGGCTGCGCGTGTTCCGCGGCGAGCGGCAGGACCAGCGCGATGCGGAGCTTTCGTGCCGCGACGTGTTCCGTGCCTCGCCGCATCCCATCGAATGCATCGGGCCGGCGCTGATCGACGAGGCCAGCGCGGCCCACGACGGCGCCTGGAAGACCTGAAAGCCGGCGCACTAGACTCCCCGGATGCCCTGGCACGCCCGTCTCCATCTTTCCTACCGGCAGGAAGCCTCCCGCACCGTCGCCCGCTTCCGCCATGACGGCCCGCTGCGCATCCTGCAAAGCCTGTATCCCGAGGGCGACGCCGTGTGCCACAACGTGCTGGTGCATCCGCCGGGCGGCCTGGTGGGCGGCGACACGCTCGACATCGACATCGAGGCGGCCGACGGCAGCCACGGCCTGATCACCACGCCCGGCGCCTCGCGCTTCTACCGCTCCGAGGGCGATCTCGCGCTGCAGCGCACGCGCATCCGCCTCGAGGCCGGCGCACGGCTCGAATGGCTGCCGCTCGAGGCCATCTGCTACAGCGGCTGCCGCGCGGAGAACCGGCTCTCCATCGAGGCCGCGCCCGGCGCCGAGCTGATCGGCTGGGACGTGACCGCGCTGGGCCTGCCCAACGCCGGCCAGCCCTTCGAGCGCGGTACCTACCTGCAGCACATCGAGGTGCCCGGCGTCTGGCTGGAGCGCGGGCGCATCGACGCGGCTGACCAGCGCCTGCTGCAGAGCCCCATCGGCCTCGGCGGCCAGCGCTGCCTGGCTTCGCTCTTCTTCGTGGCGGGCTCGCCGATCGCGCGCGCCCGGCGCGACGCCCTGCTGGCGCACACGCGCACGCTGCTCGACGCGAGCCCGCTGGCCGAAAGCGCCGGCGCCACCAGCCCGCACGCCGAAGTGGTGGTGCTGCGGGTGCTGGCGCCCGTGGTCGAACCCGCGATGCAGCTGCTGCGGCAGGTCTGGCAGGCATGGCGCGCGGAGCTGTGGCGGCTGCCGGCGGCCACGCCGCGCATCTGGTCCACCTGAGGCCGTTTCGCCCTGCCCCGGGGCCTCGGGGATGAATCTGTAGGCACCGTCTGACGGACAGCCGCCGCGCAAAGGCGCACTCTGGCCCCTTGCCCAGCGGATGACGAGGATCGGCCATGCCTGTTGACGACACCCCGGACACCCTTCACCGCCGACTGGCGCGGTTCAACGCCGCACGGCTGAGGCCCGGCATCCCTTCGCTCCGGTGGAAGGAGGAGCTGGAGCATGAGCATGCCTGCCGCCTGCTCGAAGGCGAGTACGTCGAAGGCCTGCGCGCCACCGTGCAGGCGGCCGCGTCGGCTGCCTGCGGCAACGCGGCGCATTTCGTCGCCTGGTTCGAGTCGCTGGCGCACAACGGGCCGGGCCAGGGCCACCCGCTGTTCGACTGGCTGGCGCATGAGGCCACGCTGCCGCAGATGCGCTGGTTTCTCACGCAGGAGGCCGCGGGCGAGGCCGGTTTCGAAGACCTGCTTGCCTACGCCCAGGTCAAGTTGCCGCCGCAGCCCAAGCTGGAATGCGCGCGCAACTTCTGGGACGAGATGGGGCACGGCAAGCAAAGCGCCATGCACGGCCAGATGCTGGAGCAGATGGTGCGCGAGCTCGACCTGCACCCGGCCATCGACACCACCGTGTGGGAATCGCTGGCACTCGCCAACACCATGGTCGCGCTGGCCACCACGCGGCGCTACGCCTTCCACGCCATCGGCGCGCTCGGCGTGATCGAGCTCACGGCCCCCGGCCGCGTGAAGCAGGTAGCCGCCGGCATGCAGCGGCTGGGCCTCGGCGGCCGTGCGCGCGCCTACTTCGACCTGCATGCGGCGCTCGACGTGTCGCACTCCCGCGCGTGGAATCGCGAGGTGATCCTGCCGATGGTCGAGGCCGACCCGGCCTGCGGACAGTTCATCGCCGAGGGCGCGCTGATGCGGCTCACCTGCGGCGAACGCTGCTTCGAGCGCTACGGCGCCGAGCTACGGCAGCCGGAAGAGGTCGCCGCATGCTGAACGCGGCCGACGTGCTGCGCCAGGTGGCGGCCACCGGCTACCGCTTCACCGCGGTCACGCCGCTGACGCACCAGCGCGTGCTCGCGCGGCGCGGACGCGAGCCGGGCGCCACCCTGCGCGACATCTTCGGCTGGAACCTGCCCTTCGAGACGCGCGCGCTGCCGCCCGAACTGCTGGCCGGCATGGAGCGCGCCGGCATCGTGCGGCGCGAGGGATCGCTGCTGCGCAGCACGGTGCGCATCGCCAGCCTGGGCGACGACCTGTTCTTCCACTCGGCCTATCCCACGGTCGAGGAGAACGCCGTGTTCTTCGGCCCCGACACCAGCCGCTTCGCACGCTTCATTGGCCATGCACTGGCCTCGCGCAAGGCGCAACGGCAGTCTCTTCGAGTGCTCGACGTGGGATGCGGCAGCGGCGCCGGCGGTATCGCGGCAGCACGCGCGCTGGCGGACGCAGGTACGGCGGCAACGGTGGTGATGAACGACATCAACCCGCTCGCCCTTCAGTACACGGCGACCAACGCGGAGGTGGCGGGCATCGCCGTCGCGCTCGCACAGGGAGATGCGCTGTCGGCGGTCGATGGCGACTTCGATCTCATCATGTCGAACCCGCCCTACCTCGACGACGCCGCGCAGCGCGCCTACCGCCACGGCGGCGCGCGGCTGGGGCGGGCGCTCAGCGTGCGCATCGCGGCCGAGTCGCTGAAACGGCTCGCGCCGGGCGGGCAGCTGCTGCTCTACACCGGCGTGGCGATGGTCGACGGCGAGGACCCCTTCCTCGCCGAGATGCAGCCGCTGCTCGCGGCACCGGGCCTGGCCTGGTCCTATGCCGAGATCGACCCCGACGTGTTCGGCGAGGAGCTGGAACGGCCGGTGTACGCGCACATCGACCGCATCGCCGCGGTCGGCCTGGTCGCCACCCGCGCGGCGGAGGCAGCCTGATGGCCGCCGGGCTCGACCTCGGCATCGACACCGCCCGGCTCGCCGTGGTGCGCGAGTGCAGCGTGCTGGAGCGCATGCCCAAGTGGCTCATCTGCGTGCCGCTGGTGGTGCAGTGGCTGTGGCTCTCGGTGCGTTACGGCGGCGCCACCGTGCCCACTGCCGCCAATCCGCACATCACCTCGGGCGGGATGGCCGGCGAAGGCAAGCTCGAGTACTTCCGGGGCATGGGGCCGCTGGCGCGATCGGTCACGGCCGAACACGTCGGGGTGCTGAACGACGGCACGGCCACCGAAGACGCGCTGCGGCAGGCCATGGCCGCCAGCGGCCTCGCGTTTCCCGTGGTCGCCAAGCCCGACCTGGGCCTGTGCGGCTACGGCGTGCGCCTGGTGCCCGACATGGCGGCGCTGCTGGCCTACCTGGCCGTCTTCCCCGCGGACGAAACGGTGGTGCTGCAGCGCTACCTGCCGCAGGAAGGCGAAGCCGGCATCTTCTACGCCCGCGATCCGGTCACCGACGAGGGCCGCGTCATCGGGCTGGCGCTGCGCTACTTTCCCCGCGTGACGGGAGACGGCCGCAGCACCGTGGCGCAGCTCGTGGCGGCCGACGTGCGCGCCCGCCGCATCGCGCGCTCGCCGCGCCACCAATGCAGCGTGCCGCCGGACAGCGTGCCCGCCGCCGGGCAGCAGGTGCGGCTGGCCACCATCGGCTCGACGCGCGTGGGCGGCCTCTACCGCGACGGCGCGGCGCTCGTCACGCCTGAGCTGGTGCGCGCCATCGACGCCGTAGCTCGCGACATGCCCGACTTCCGCTTCGGGCGCTTCGACGTGCGCTACGAAAGCCTGCGCGAGCTCGGCGCCGGGCGCGGCTTCACCATCATGGAAGTCAACGGCGCGGGCTCCGAGGCCATCGAGGCGTGGGACCCCGACATCGGCGTGATCCAGGGCTTCCGCATGGTCTTCGCCAAGCAGCGGCTGCTGTTCGCCATCGGCGCGGCGCAGCGCAGGGCCGGCGTGAAGCCCATCGGCCTGCTCGCGCTCGCGCGGCTCAACCGGCGGCAGAACCGGCTGGTCGACCGCTATCCACCTTCCAACTGAGCACCTTCCGACCGAGTCGTCGCACGCACATGGACATCACAGCCCCGCACGCCCTGCCTCACCGCTCGCCCACGCCCCTCGCGGCCGTGGCGCCCGTCCTGGAAACCCGCTGGGCCGATTGCGAGGAGGACGTTCGCGAAGCGCAGCGCCTGCGCTTCTGCGTATTCGCGCAGGAGATGGGCGCCCGGCTGACGCCGCCCGAGGGCACGCCGCCCGGGCTGGACGCGGACCGCTTCGACGCCTTCTGCGACCACCTGCTGGTGCGTGCCGTCGATCCGGTGCACGGCCCCGGCCCGCTCATCGGCACCTACCGCGTGCTCACGCCGGAGGCGGCGCGCCGCGCGGGCGGCTTCTACACCGACACCGAATTCGACCTGGCGCCGCTCGCCCCGCTGCGCGGCAGCGCGCTGGAGCTGGGCCGCTCCTGCGTGGACGCCGACTGGCGCTCGGGCAGCGTGATCATGGCGCTGTGGACCGCGCTCGGGCAGTACATGGTCGACCACGCGCTCGACACCATGATCGGCTGCGCCAGCATCGGGCTCGACGACCAGGGCACGGCCGCGGCGCGGCTGTGGCACCGGCTGTGCCGCACCCACCTAGTGGAGGAGCGCTGGCGCGTGGAGCCGCGCATCGCGCTGCCGCTCGATGCTGAGCCCGACACCGATGCCGACAGCGACCTGCCTCCTCCCGCCACGCCGCCGCTCATCAAGGGCTACCTGCGCTGCGGCGCGCGCCTGCTCGGGCCGCCCGCGCTCGACGTGGCATTCAACACCGCCGACCTGCCGCTGATGCTGCGGGTGGACGAGGTTTCGCCGCGCTACCGCCAGCATTTCTTCGGCATTCAGGCGTGAACACGGGCACCTGAACGGCAACGCGAAGACGGCGCAAAACGGGCGCGAAAACGGCGCCGAAAGGGCAGCAGGAGCGCTTCGGATACAGTCCCGCACCAGCCCGCCTCAAGACCTGCCGCCAGCGTGACCTTCCGAAGAACCGCCAACAGTCTGGTTTTCCGTCTCCTCGTCATGGGCCTGGCGATGGCGCTCGTCGGCACCGCGGCCAGCTACATCCAGCTCACCCGCTTCCTGCGGGAGGACCTGACGAAGTCGGTGGCGACGCAGCAGACGGCGCTGGCCGCCTACGTGGCCCGCGACGTGGACAACTACATCGTCGAGCGGCTGTCCTTCCTGGAACGACTGGCCCTCGCCCTGCCGCCGGAACTCATGTCGCAGCCCCGGCAACTGCATGCGTGGCTGGCGGAGCGAGGCGCGCTGAGCGACCTCTTCCCGCTGGGCCTGGCGGTCGCCGACATCGACGGCAAGCGGCTCGACGACTCCGGACAAATCACAACGGACAGTCCGGAATTCACCGCCGCATCCGCCGGGCGGCGCGCCGTGGGCCGGCCACGGGCCACGGCCTCGCAGCACTCGGCCCTGCCCATGGGCGTGCCCGTGCGCAACGCCGCCGGCCAAGTCATCGCAGTGCTGCTCGGCATGGCGGACCTCACGGCCGACGGCCTGCTCGACCACCTGCAGGAGGGGCGCGTGGGCCAGAACGGCGGCATCCTGGTGATCTCGCCGCGCGACCGCCTCTTCGTCGCCTCGACGGACGTCTCGATGTCCCTCAAGCCGACGCCGGCCGATGGCGTGAACCTGCTGCACGACCGCGCCATGGCGGGCTTTCGCGGCAGCGGCACGACGCGCAACGCCCGGGGCATCGACGAGATATCCGCCATCGCGTCGGTGCCCAGCGCCGGCTGGTTCGTGGTGGCGCGGCTGCCGGTCTCGGAAGCGCTGGCGCCGGTGGCGCGCATGCAGACCTTCATCCTGCAGCAACGCGCGCCCGCCGTGACCGCGGTGCTGCTCGTGATCGGCCTGATCATGACCTGGCTGCTGCGGCCGCTCTTCCGCGCCGCCGACCAGGCCGACCGCATGACCCGCGGCGAACTCGCGCTGGCGCCGCTGCGGGTGGTGCGCGACGACGAGATCGGGCACCTCACGCAGGCCTTCAACCGTCTGCTGGCCAAGCTCGTCGACAACCAGGAGGCGCTGGCGCACCTCGCTCACCACGACGCGCTGACCGGCCTGCCCAACCGCCAGCTGCTGCGCGACCGGCTGCAGCAGGCGCTGGCCCACGCCGGGCGGCACGGGCACCAGGTGGCCGTGCTCTACCTGGATCTCGACGGATTCAAGAGCCTCAACGACACCTTCGGCCACGAGGCGGGCGACAAGGCCCTCGGGGAAATCGCGCGCCGCCTGCAGTGCCTGGTGCGGCAGACCGACACCGTGGCGCGCATCGGGGGCGACGAATTCGTGCTGCTCGCCACCGGCCTCAAGGCGCCGGCGGAACAGGGCGCGCTGGTGCTGGCGCAGCGATGCATCGACGCCATTGCCGCGCCGCTGCCGCAGGAACTGGCCGGCATGGCGATCGGCGCGTCGATCGGCATCGCCCTGGGCAACGGGAGCGAAACCCCGCAGGACCTGCTCGCCGCGGCCGACAAGGCGATGTACCGGGCCAAGCAGGGCGGGCGCGGCAGCTATGCGATGACGGGCGTGGCGACCGGGACGTAAGCCCTGGCGCCGCTTCGGCTCCTACGCCGGCATGTCGGTACGCGGCAGCCGCAGGTGCTTCTTCAGCGTCTCGAACACCTGCCGCGTGACCGGGTTCACCACGTGGCTGCGCACGTAGAGGTAGTAGGCCAGGTCGGGCAGCCTGGGCATGCCGTCGCCCGCGCCGAGCACGCGCAGGCCGGCGTCGAGCTGCTCCACGCCGCGCGCCGTCACGCCCAGCCCGGCTCGCAGCGCGGCCTTGATGCCGATCAGGCTCGACGAGGTGTAGCGCGGCGTCCAGGCCACGCCCGCCGTGTCGAGCGCCTCGTGGCCGATGCGGCGGAAGATGCTGGGCCCGTCGGCCATGATGAGCGGCACCGGCTTGGTCGGGTCGTGCACGTAGCTCGCGGCGCACAGCCACACGGTGGGCGAGTTGCGCAGCACCACGCCCTCGAACTGCGACTGCGCGTCGGCTCGGTTGGAGATGATCATGTCGACCTCGCCGCTCTTGAGCGAAGTCATCAGGTAGGGGCTGCGGCCGATGTGGATGTCCAGCTGCAGCAGCGGCGAGGTGCGCGCCACCTCGGCCAGCAGCAGCGGCAGCATGGTCTCGGCCACGTCGTGCGGCGCGCCGATGCGCAGGTTGCCCTCCAGCTGCCCCTGCCGCAGGCTGCGCAGCGCCTCGTCGTTCAGCGCCAGCATGTGGTGCGCGTAGGTGAGCAGCCTCTCGCCGTGCTCCGTCAGCCGCTTCTGCCGGCCCTGCTTGACGAACAGCGGGTGGCCGATCTGCTCTTCCAGCCGCTGCATCTGCTGCGTGATGGCCGACTGCGTGCGCCCCAGGTGCACGGCGGCGGCGGCAAAGCTGTGGAGGCTGACGACGGCCGCGAAGGAGCGCAGCAACTCGAGATCTAGCGTGGGCATACATCAATTTTATTAATGTGTTTACTGCGTCGGCTGGATTGTTGCGTCACGCCCCCGTCACTACAGTGGATGCACACGAAACAGGCAACCCCACTGGAGAAACCGCATGAGCACCCCATCCGAGCAACGCAGCCGGGCCGTCGAGGCGTCCATCGCCGAGATGAAGAAAGCCATCGGCGGCGCTGAAGCCACCCGCGAAAAACTCGACGTGGTGCTCGATTCGCTGCAAGGCCTGGCCGCGCACACCGAATACTGGGGCGCCGCCGACTTCCCACCGCCCGAGGCCGGTGAGCACCAGGCCCGCTACCTGATCGCCGAGGACCCGGACCAGAGCTATGCGCTCTACCTGAACGTGATGCGCCCGGGCAAGAAGATCGTTCCGCACAACCACACGACCTGGGCCTGCATCGCGGCCGTGGAAGGCACCGAGCACAACCGCGTGTACGAGCGCACCGACGACGGCAGCGTGCCGGGCGTGGGCAAGCTGAAGCAGACCGAGCTGGTGGTCGTCGCGCCGGGCAAGGGCATCGCGCTGATGCCCGAGGACATCCACTCGGTCGAGATCCAGGGCGAGCAGGTCATCCGCCACCTGCACATGTACGGCCGCGCCCTCGAGACGCTGAACAGCCGCACCGCCTACGACCTGGCTGCCGGCACGTACCAGACCATGGGCATCGGCGTGCAGACGCGCCGCTAGCCGCGGCTTCCCCATTCACATCCCTTCCTCATGCGGGCCGCGCGCCGTGGCCCCGCAGGACTTCGTTCGTCCCGACGACTTTCCCTCATGACTTCCTTCATCGACCCGAAGACCCTCAAATCCTGGCTGCACGACGGCGGCGAGATCGCATTGCTCGACGTGCGCGAGCACGGCCAGTACGGCGAGGCGCACCTGTTCTACGGCATCCCCCTGCCCTTCAGCCGGCTGGAGCTCGACGCGCCGCGCCTCGTGCCGCGCCGCGGCGCACGCACGGTTGTCTACGACGAGGGCGACGGCACCAAGGTCGCCGAGCGCGCCGCCGCGCGGCTCGCCGCGCTGGGCTACACCGACGTGCACGTGCTGCAGGGCGGCGCCCCCGCATGGAAGGCGGCGGGCTACGTGCTCTTCGCGGGCGTGAACCTGCCTTCGAAGACCTTCGGCGAGCTGGCCGAAGAGGTCTATCACACGCCCCGCGTCAGCGCCGACCAGCTGGCCGACATGCTGGCGCGCAAGGACAAGGTGGTGGTGCTCGACGGCCGCCCCACCGGCGAGTTCCGCAAGATGAACATCCCCGGCGCCACCTGCTGCCCCAACGGCGAGCTGGCCTACCGCGTGCGCCGGCTGGTGCCCGACACCACCACGCCCATCGTCATCAACTGCGCAGGCCGCACGCGCAGCATCATCGGTGCGCAGACGCTCATCAGCCTCGGCCTGCCCAACCCGGTGTATGCGCTGGAGAACGGCACGCAGGGCTGGTACCTCAACGACCACAAGCTGGAGCACGGCGGCACGCAGCGCTACGCCGACGACAGCGGCAACACCGACCTGCGTCCCGCCGCGAAGGCGCTGGCCGCGCGCTTCGACGTGCCGAGCGTGAACGCGCAGACCGTGCGCCAGTGGGCCGACGACGCGGGCCGCAGCCTGTTCCTGTGCGACGTGCGCACTCCGGAAGAATTCGCGGCCGGCAGCCTGCCCGGCGCACAGCACACGCCCGGCGGCCAGCTGATGCAGGCTGGCGACCAGTACTTCGGCGTGCGCGGCGCGCGGCTGGTGCTGTTCGACAACGACGGCGTGCGCGCGCCCACCATCGCGAGCTGGCTGCGGCAGATGGGGCATGACGCGAGCGTGCTCGAAGGTGGCCTGGCGAGCGGGCTCTCGCTCGCACCGGTTGCGGCACCAGTGGCGCCCGCGCTGGCCACCATCGACGCGCAGGCCCTCGCGGCACGCATCGAGCGCAACGACGTGGCGGTGATCGACCTGCGCGGCAGCATGCAGTTTCGCGCCGGCCACATTGCGCAGGCGCGCTGGTCGATCCGGCCTCGCCTCGCGGCCGATGTGAAGAGCGAGACCCGCCAGCTGGTGCTGATCGCCGACGACGCGGCGCTCGCCGCATGGGCGGCCGCCTCCGAACTCGCCGGCATCTCGCCCGCCCCGCTGCTGCTGGCGGGCGGCATGGCCGCCTGGAGCGCCGCCGGCCTGCCGGTGGAAGCCACTCCCGCACTGCCCGCCGATGCGGACTGCATCGACTACCTGTTCTTCGTGCACGACCGGCACGACGGCAACAAGGAAGCCGCGCGCCGCTACCTCGCATGGGAGACCGGCCTGGTCGCGCAGCTCGATGCGCAGGAGCGCGCGGCCTTCCGGCTGCCCGCCGCCGCATCGCACGGCTGACCTGCCCGCCAGCCAGCCAACGGTCCCGCTTTCTGTTCGTCCTTGTCAGTTCCTATTCCAGGAGTTTCGTCATGTCGTTCGCCAGCCGCATCCCGCATATCGCCCGTCTCGCCGTCGCAGCCGCCTGGCTCTCGGCACTCGCACTGCAGCCAGCCACAGCCGAACCGATGGCGCCGCGAAACGGCTTCCCGTCGCAACCGGTGAAGTTCATCTCGCCGTTCCCGCCGGGCGGCGGCAACGACGCCACCGCGCGCCTCGTCACCACGCGCCTGCCGGAAATCATGGGACAGCCCGCCGTGGTCGACAACCGGGGCGGCGCCGGCGGCAACATCGGCGCCAAGGCCGTGGCCGATGCCAAGGCCGACGGCTACACGGTGCTGACCTCGCAGGTGTCGATCATGGCCGTGAACCCGTCGCTGTATGCGTCGCCCGGCTTCGATCCGATCAAGAACTTCGTTCCCATCACGCAGATCAACGCCGCTCCGCTCGCGCTGGTGGTGGAAGCCAACTCGCCCATCAAGAGCTTCGCCGACCTCGCCGCCAAGGCGAAGGCGAGCCCCGGCAAGGTGACCTACGCGACGCCGGGCAACGGCACGCTGTCGCACCTCGTCGGCGTGGTGCTCGCGAAGGACAACGGCGTGGAAATGACGCACGTGCCCTACAAGGGCGCCGGCCCCGCGCTCACCGACCTGATCGGCGGGCAGGTCGACGTGATGGTCACCTCCACCGCATCGGTGGCCGGCATGGTGCAAGGCGGCAAGCTGCGCGTGCTGGCCGTTACCAGCCCGCGCCGCATCGGCGTGTTCGCCAAGGTGCCCACGCTGGAAGAGCTGGGCTATCACGGCGCGCGATTCGAGGACTGGTACGGCTTCTTCGCCCCCGCCGGCACACCGCCCGAGCGCGTGGCCTTCCTCAACGAAGCCATCGTGCGCACCCTGCGCATGCCCGAAGTGAGCAAGCTCGTCACCGACGGCGGCAGCGAGGTGGTGGCAAGCACGCCCGAGGCCTTCGCCGCGCAGCTGAAGCAGGACATCGATCGCTGGTCGCGCATCGTCAAGCTTTCCGGTGCGCGCGCCGACTGATTGGAGCAACATAGCGGGCCGCCCGCTCCTCGTCTTCTCTTCTCCTCGCCTCCTCTGCACATGTCCGACTCGCACAACGCTCCCGCCGACCTGAAGCTCGACACCCGGCTCACCCGCACCGGCAAGACCGCGTCGTACGCCGGCGGATCACCCGTCAACGTGCCTCTGGTGCGCGCGAGCACCGTGCTGTTCGACAGCGTGGGGGCGATGCGCGACGCACGGGCGCGGCGCGACGAGGAGCGCGTCTTCAGCTACGGCGCGCGCGGCACGCCGACCGCGTTCGCGCTGGAAGACGCGGTGAGCGAACTCGAGGGCGCCTACCGGACGCGGCTCTTTCCGACCGGCCTCGCCGCCATCGGCATGGTGCTGCTGTCGTACCTGAAGCCGGGCGACCACGTGCTGATGTCGGACAGCGTGTACGAGCCCACGCGCAACCTCGTGCACTCGTTCCTGGAGCCGTACGGCATCCGCAGCTCGTTCTTCGCGGCGGACGGCAGCGGCATCGAGGAGCTGTTCGAGCCGAACACGCGGCTGGTGTACGCCGAGTGCCCCGGCTCGCTGGTCTACGAGATGTGCGACCTGCCGAAGCTCGCCGAACTGGCCCACTCGCGCGGCGCGCTGCTCGCCGCCGACAACACCTGGGGCTCCGGCTGCCAGTACCGCCCTCTCGCGCTGGGCGCCGACATCTCGACGATGGCCGCCACCAAGTACCTCTCGGGCCACTCCGACGTGATGATGGGCACCGTCGCCACGACCGAGGCCGCATGGCGCCCGCTCAACGAACGCTGCGACGCCTTCGGCATGACCGTGAGCCCCGACGACGCATGGCTGGTGCTGCGCGGCATGCGCACGCTTTCAGCGCGCCTGCAGGTGCACGAGCGGCATGCGCTCGAAGTCGCGCACTGGCTGGAGAAGCGCCCCGAAGTCGCGACCGTGTTCTGCCCGGCCCTGTCTCAGCACCCGGGGCACGAGATCTGGAAGCGCGATTGCAGCGGAACGAACGGGCTGCTTTCCATCGAGCTGCAGCCGGGCGTCGAGAACGCAGCGGTCGAGCGCTTCGTCGATGCGCTCAGCCTCTTCGGGCGCGGCTCGTCATGGGGCGGCTACGAGAGCCTCGTCGCATGGACCAACATGCGCGCCGCGCGCAGCGTGACGGACTGGAGCAAGCGTGGGCCGGTGGTGCGGCTGCATGTTGGGCTTGAGGCGCCGGCGGATCTCACGGCGGATCTGGCGCGTGGGTTCGATGCGATGAACATGGTGACCTGAGATCGAGCCTCCATGTGTCGCATGTCCTGGTCGCTGCGCGCCTACTTCCTCGGCCAGTCCAGCGATTGCGGCGTACTGAACTCCAGCACGGGCGATCCATTCTTGAAGGCATTGAACTGCACGAGGATCTTCTTTGCCTTCTTTGCCGATGCAATGAACTTGCCCGCGCCCTGTAGAAAGATCGTCTCGCTGCTGTGGTCAGCCGGCCCGTTGCCCCCGAAGCGCACCGGAGGCCCGTCGTCGAATTTGATCGTGACCTTGCAGTCATAGGTGCTGCAGAGCATCTGCCCCTTGTCGATCGAAATGAGGACATCAAGCCCGTACTGAGGATGCTGACGGACGGGGAGGTAGCCCCGGTTTTTTCCTTGATAGGGAAAGTCGAAATTCAGCAAGTTGTCCGAAACCGTCTGAGCGCTTGCAGATTTCTTCCCTGTCATCTTGTCGACCGACTCTTCGTAGTTCCAGCCTACGGCATGGGCGGCCGAACAAGCGGCCAACAGAACGGCAACGCCGAACCTTTTCATTTCCTCGCTCCTTTTACTGAAGGAGCAACCTTACCCCATGGGAAACGCCAGGGTGACGAAGGTCGGCTAGCGGTTTTCCCCGATCAGCGCCCCAGATGCCTGTCGAAGAACCGCGCGATATCGCCGAACGCCTCCCTCGTCTCAGGCGCATCCGGATTGATGCCGTATTGCGCGTGCGACTGTCCCTCGTACACGTTGAGCTCGGCTTCCACGCCTGCGCGGCGCAGCTTGCGATGGGTACGCACGGTGTTCGACAGGAACAGGTCGCGCGTGCCGCTGGTCAGGATCGCGGGCGGAAAACCCTTGAAGTCGCCGTAGATCGGCGAGAGCTGCGGATCCTTCAGGTCGCGGCCCGCCGCGTACAGCAGCGCGGCGCGGCCGAGCCAGCCGTCCCAGGTGACGAGGATGTTGTCTATCCATTCGTTGGTCTGGTAGCTGTCGCCGATCTTCGAGATGTCGGACCACGGTGTGCCCGGTGCGATGGCGGCGGGCAGCGGCACGTTCTCCGCCTTGGCGCGCAGCACCAGCGCCAGCGTCATTGCGCCGCCGGTGGAAGTGCCGAAGACCGCCATGTTCCTCGGCCTGTTGGTCTTCACCAATTCCTTCCATACGGCCATCGCGTCGTCCATGGCGGCCGGGTACGGGAAGTCCGGCGGCATGCGGTAGTCGACGGAGACGACCTTGTAGCCGCCGATGCCGGCCAGCAGGATCGCCTCGGGCAGGGCCGACTCGCCGGGGCCGAACACGTAGCCGCCGCCGTGCACGTGCATCAGCAGCCGCTTCTCGTTGCCGGGCGCGATCTTGTTGGGCGTGACGATGAAGGCGTTCACGCCCGCGATCTTCGTGGCCTGCACGGAGACGCCGAGCTTCTGCTTCAGCGCGGGTATCGCAGCGATCACCGGCGCGGCGCGGCTGTTGGTGAGCTGCTTCCACTCCGCCGCGTCCTTGGGCGCCGCGTTGAAATGCGGCGGGTACGGCGCCGCGATCAGCGCCTGCATCTGCGGGCTCACCTCGTTCGTGGGCACGGGGCTGAGCTGGGCCGGCGAGCGCCGCCCGCCGGGCTGCGCATTGGCCGCGGCCTGTGCGGTGGCCTTCTCGGCATAGGTCTGCGGGGCTTGCGTGGAGCACGCAGACAGTACGACGGCAGCGAGCAGCGCCGCGGCGCGCGAGATCCTGGAAATCATCGGCTTCCTCTTCTTTGTCTTGTGGATGGCGCCGGCTGAAGGCCGTGCGCATCGATGCTCGCATTGCACGCACGCGGCAAGCACCCGTTGAAACCCCAAGCGAAGGCATCGCGATTGCGTCCGATGCGGACAAAAGCACTCAGACGGAATGAAAACTCAGCGCCACTGCGCCAATATCCGGCGCACTTCTTCGTCGGTGGTCGCACCGAACGATCGGTACCAGTTGCCGACCGCGACGAAGGGCTCGGGCACGTGCATACACACCACCTCGTCGGCATGGGGCGCCTGGCCTTTCAACGCATCGCACGCGGTCGCACTGCCCACGGGCACGGCCACGACGACAGACGCGGCACCGAGCGCCCGTGCCGCGATCACCGCCGCGCGCATCGAAAGACCGGTGGCGAGCCCGTCGTCGACCAGCAATGCCGTCATGCCGCGCAGGTCCAGCGGCGCGCAGTGCTCGCGGTACTCGTGCTCGCGCCGCTGCAGTTCGCGTCGCTCGCGTTTCAGGACGCGCGCCACGCCCGGCACGTCTTCGCCGGTCACGTGGATGCCGCCCGTGGCGATGGCGCCGACTGCGTATTCCTCATGGCCTGGGAAGCCCAGCTTGCGCACGACCAGCACGTCGAGCGGAAGGTTCAGCGCCCGAGCCACCTCGGCGCCCACCGGCACGCCGCCCCGCGGCAATGCGAGCACGATGCAGCGCTGCGCATCGCGGTAGTGGCTCAGCAGCGTCGCCAGTTGCCGGCCGGCATCGGTTCGATCCCTGAACATGGCATGCCTCTTTGCACGCGCCTCATCCGTGGCCGCCCGGCGCGCGAGCGTCGCCGCCTTCGAGGACGGTTTCGGCGCGCATGCCCATGCCACCGCCGCCGCCTCCGCCGGTCCCACCCTTCGAACCGCCACCGCGCCCGCCACCAGCGCCCTCGCCGCGCGCGGGCGCGCCCTTGGCTCGCACGGGGCCCTGCCTGGGAATGCTCAGTTCCGCCGGAACGGGGTCGAGGTCGAGCACATCGCGGATGAAGGTGCGCAGCGCCACGACCAACTCGGCAGTCTCGACCGCCCGGCCCGCGACCATGTCGTTGGCCACCTTGATCGCGAGGCGCACGTGCGTCTCGGTGCCCAGCAGGATCACGTCGGAGAGCGCAGCCTCCACGGCATCGCGGATGCGCCGGCGGCGGTCCGATGCGGACAGGTCGGCATGGCCCGCCGCATCCTCCGGCGAAGCGGCTTCGGCCCGCTGCCTGAGCTCACGCAGATGGCTGGGGTCGACGGCCAGGTCGCCGGTGAACGAGCCACCCAGCACCTTGTAGGCCGCGATGAGTGTCTTCAGCCGCTCGTTGATCTGGCGGTTCTGCCGCTCGCGCCGCTGCTGCACGCCGTGCATCACCAGCAGGCGGATGCCGACCGCCACGACGGAAACCAGCACCAGTCCCAGCAGCGTCGTGAAGAGGCCCTGCCAGGAACTGAAGTCGAGCACATTGCGCATGGTTGACTGTCCTCGCGTCGAGGGCTACCGGATGCCCTCGCCATGTGGCATTGTGCGACCGGCGCACGGGCGCCGCCGTAGTCGGATGCCGACTCAGTCAGTCGCAGCGTAGTCGGATGCCGACTCAGTCAGTCGCAGGCACGCTTGCCGGAGGGCGAGGTCCGCAGGCGGTTCAGGAAGGTCAGTTGCACCTTCGCCGTCTCGCTGCCCTGCACCGCCGCGCGGCGCATCCACTCGCCGGCTTCGCAGCGGTCGGCCTTCACGGCGGTGCCGTAGAGCGCCGGGCCGGTCATCAGCACCATGCCGAGCATCTCCTGCGCCTCCGCGTGGCCTTCGATGGCGGCCTGCCGCAGGTGATCGAGCATCGCGCGGTAGTCGCGACCGGCCTGCGCCTCGAGCGCGAGCTGGAAGCGCTGCTCGGCCTGCAGGTCGAGGTCGGCACCCGCGGGACGCGCCGCACTGATCGCCGCCACCAGCAACAGCACGCCCGACAGCAGGACGCGCAGGCGCAGCGACAGGCCGGTCATCTGGTTGAGGTTGAGTTCGGATGGCATCGAGGTTCTCCACGAGTGATGTTGTCGTGGAGGCATCGTCGCGCTGCCGCGCCGAACGGAAAAGCTGGAATTCGCGCAGGCGGGCTCAGCCGCAGACTGAGCCTGCACTCGCATCCTGGCTCAGAACTTCGCGGTCAGCATCACCTGCAGCTCGCGTCCGGGGCCCGGCATGATCAGGTTGTCCACGCTGCCGTGCCCCGACACGTAGTACTTGCGATTCGCGATGTTCTTCAGGTTCGCCGAGATCTCGTAGCGCCCGGTCTTGTAGCTCGCGGCCAGGTCGGCCGTGACGTAGGAAGGCAGCTTGACGAGGTTGCTCAGCGAGGCATAGCGCGCGGCCATGTAGTTGATGCCGCCGCCCGCGCTCAGGCCGTTGCCCAGGTCCTTCATGAGCCACACGAAGGCCGAGTGCCGAGGCGTGAGCGGCGCGATCTTGCCCTGCACCGGCATCGCGGCGCCGACCGGCAGCTGCAGCGAGCTCACCGTGGCCAGCGACTTGGTCATGCGCCCGTCGAGGTACGCATAGCCCGCGCTGATGTCCCAGCGTCCCGGCAGCTTGCCGGCAAGCGCCAGCTCCATGCCGTTGGTGCGCTGCGTGCCGACGTTGATCTGCCGCGCGGGGTTGGTAGGGTCGGTGTTCTTGATGCCCGAGCGCTCCAGGTTGAACACGGCCGCAGTGAGGTTGAGCGCGCCGTCCAGGAAGTCGAGCTTGGCGCCGATCTCCTTGTTCACCGTGATCTCGGGGTCGTTGGCGGTGTTGCTGGCCGACAGCGCAAAGGTCTCGGCCGAAGGCTGGAACGAGCGGCTGTACGACACGTAGTACGACTGGGTTTCGCTCGGCTGCCAGACCAAGCCCGCGCGCGGGCTGAACTTGCGGTCGGTGCGCGACAGCGGCGCGAGGGTGCGCTCGAAGGACGTGTCCTGCCCGAACACGTCGTAGCGGCCGCCCACCAGCGCCTTCCACTGCGGCGCCAACGTGATCTGGTTCTGCGCGTAGAGCGCGGCCGTCTTGAAGGTGGAGTTGCTCGGAATCGCGCTCGTGGCCGTGTAGCTCGAAAGCGGCAACGGCGCCGGCACGGCCACCGGGTTCAGGATGCTCACGCGCTCGTAGCCGGTGGCGGAACTCACCGAGTACAGGCGCTTGTCCTGCTGGCCGAGTTCAGCGCCCACCAGCCATTCCTGCTTGAAGCCACCCAGCTCGTTGCGCCACGTCAGGTCGGTCTGGTTGAACCAGCCGCTTTCGTCGCGGTCGACGAAACCGCGGGTGCGGCCCACGGTGAGGCGCACCGGGTCGGTGGTGCCGCTGGGCAGCGTATTGAAGCGGTCGAGCTTGTAGCTGTAGTAGCGCGTGGTGTTGCGCAGGGTCAGCGCGTCGCTGAAGCGGTGGTTGAGGGTGGCGGTGAACGACTGCACCTTCGTCGTGGTGGTGTCGTCGCGCTTCGCGAAGACAGAGCCATAGTAGGTGCCGATGGGCACGTTCACGGGGCGGCCGTTGAGCGCCGGAATGCCGAAGTCGGTGAGACGCTGGTCGTAGGCGTTGGTGTACTGCAGCAACAGGTCGGTCTGCGGGCTGAACTTGATGGCCAGCGATGGCGCGATGTTGTAGCGGTCGATGAACTGCTGGTCGCGGTAACTGCCCGACTTCTCGCGCGCCACGTTGAGGCGGAAGGCCATGTTCTCGCCGATGGGCGTGTTGAGGTCGGCGGTGGCCCGCTTGAAGTCGTGCGAACCCAGGCCGAGAGAAACCTCGCCGAAGGGGCGCTCGAAGATCGGCTTCTTGGTCACGCGATTGACGAGGCCGCCCGATGAGCCACGGCCGTAGAGCACGGCGGCCGGGCCCTTGAGCACTTCGATGCGCTCGGTGTCGGAGAGATCGCGGAAGTACAGCGCATCGTCACGCACGCCGTCGACGAACCAGTCGGCGATCGCGGTGAAGCCGCGGATCACCACCTGGTCACGCTGGCCGTCGCCCGCGTTGAACGACACGCCCGGTGCGTTGCGCAGCGCGTCCTGCATCGAGGTCGCGCCCTGGTCGCGCAGCAGCTGCGCCGGCAGCACGTTGACGGCCTGCGGAATGTCGCGCAGCGGCGCGCTGCTCTTGGTAGCTGTGCTGCCGACGGAAGGCGCGTAGCCGACGTCCTGTTCGGAAGTGACGGTCACTTCCTTCAGCGTGGCGTCGGCACTCTGGGCCTGGGCCGCGCAATGGGCAGCGGCCAGGGCGGCAACGAACAGGGACGGATGGCGCAGGCGAAAGCGCGGCGCGCGAGAACGGACGGACATGGCAGGAATTCCCTCAGGGCGATCTGTTTTTTGAAATCGCGAAGCGCCACGCCGGCGCCTCCATCGCTCGGATGAAGAAACCGTGTGTGCCCTGCCTTGAAGAAATCTGGGTTGGGTGCCTTCGCCGGCCCGCACCGGCGCGGTGGCCGGGGTTTCGGACGAAGGGATCGCATCGCGCGACCCGGCGGATTCTAAATAGATGCGGCCGCCTCCCGGGCCGCCACGGCGGCGCTCAGCGCGCCCGGGCTCGCGTCAGCAGGTAGCTCTGGTGCACCACGTTGTCGACGTAGTACGGCTCGGCCAGCGCATCGAATTCGGCCCGCAGCGCCGCCAGCTTCTGCGGATCGTCGGCAAGACCTTCGACGAGCTTGCGCATCGGGCCGACCGAGCGCTCCAGGAACAGGCGGAAGTGCTCGATGCTCAGGGCCGGAAAGTGCATGGTGCCGCGCCCGAAGAACGGAGCATCGAAGTGCGGCCCCAGGCGCTCCGCGACGATGCCGGAGTTGCCCCATTGCGGCGGCGGCGATGCGCCGGCCGGAGGCGGCGGCGAGTTGCGACCGATGAAGGCGAACAAGCGGCCCACGAAGTGCTCCGGCGGCCAGGTGGCGAAGGCGATGCGCCCGCCGGGCTTGAGTACGCGGCGCATCTCGGCAATGGCCACTTCCGGGCGCGGCGCGAACATGTGGCCGAACTGGCTGAGCACCACGTCGAAGGAGGCATCGGCATACGGCAGGTTCTCGGCATCGCCTTCGGTCCAGACGATGTCCTCGAGCCCGGCGATGGTCGCGTTCTCTCCCGCGGCCTCGATCAGCTCGGGCGTCAGGTCGAGCCCCGTGACGCGTGCGCCGCGGCGTGCCGCCGTGACGGCCACCACGCCGGTTCCGGTGCCGACGTCCAGCACCGACTCGCCTTGCTCGACCTGCGCGAACCTGACGAGATGCCCGGCCACCGGGGTCGTGAACATGGCGGTCGGCGCGAAGGTCGACCACATCTCGCGCTACCGGTTCTTGAACTCTGCAAAGGGATCCTGGGACATATCACCCTCCATGTCAGCCACGAGGCTGCGGACATGGGCGGGACTCTAGGCCCGGGGAATGAGCCCGTCCATCCCTCGGGACGGGGCTTCGACAGGCAAGAGCTGTAACGCAATGCCGCGACGGGCTCAGCAGCAGCGGCCCTTGCCGGCGCCATAGCGCGCCTCCAGCCGCTCGCGGAAGAAGGCCTCGTAGCCCATCGGCGGCTGGTCGGGGTGGGTAGCCGCCATGTGCGTCAGGTAGGCGTCGTAGTCGGGCAGCCCGACCATGAGCCGCAACGACTGCTTGAGCGAGCGCGCGAAGTAGCGCCCGGCTTCCGGCAATGCAGCGAGGCCCATGGCGTTCAGTGGGCGGCCGTGGTGGCGGCGCCCATCGCCTCGAACGGCGTCTCTTGCGTGGTCGGCCGGTTGGCCGCGCGCGCAGCGATGCAGGCCTTGATGCTGTACACCAGCACGCTCAGCACCACGAAGATGAAGAGCGCGCACAGCGCGGCGTCGAGGCGGTCGTTGAAGATGATGCGCGACATGGCCTCGGGCGTCTTCGCCGGCGCCACCAGCACGCCGTTGGCGATGCCCTCGGTGTACTTGGCCGCGTGCGAGAGGAAGCCGATCTTCGGGTCGGACGAGAAGATCTTCTGCCAGCCCGCCGTGAGCGTGCAGGCCAGCAGCCACGCGGCCGGCGCAATGGCAACCCACGCATAGCGCTCGCGCTTCATGCGGAACAGCACCACCACGCCCAGCATCAGCGCGACGGCGGCCAGCATCTGGTTGGAGATGCCGAAGAGCGGCCACAGCGTGTTGATGCCGCCCAGCGGATCGACCACGCCCTGGTACAGGAAGTAGCCCCAGGCAGCCACGCACAGCGCGGTGGCGACGAGGTTGGCCGGCAGCGAGTCGGTGCGCTTGAGCGCGGGCACGAAGCTGCCCAGCAGGTCCTGCAGCATGAAGCGGCCCGCGCGGGTGCCGGCGTCCACGGCCGTGAGGATGAACAGCGCCTCGAACAAAATCGCGAAGTGGTACCAGAAGGCCATCATGGCCTGCCCGCCGATCGCCTGGTGCAGGATGTGGGCCATGCCCACGGCCAGCGTCGGCGCGCCGCCGGTGCGGCCGAGGATGGTGGTCTCGCCCACGTCCTTGGCGGTCTGCACCAGCATCTCGGGCGTGATCACGAAGCCCCAGCCCGACACCGTGGCAGCCACCTGCTGCGCGGTGGTGCCGACCAGCGCGCCGGGGCTGTTCATCGCGAAGTAGATGCCGGGCTCGATGCACGAGGCCGCCACCAGCGCCATCACGGCGACGAAGGACTCGGCCAGCATGCCGCCGTAGCCGATGAAGCGCGCGTGGCGCTCGTTGTCGAGCATCTTGGGCGTGGTGCCCGAGGAGATGAGCGCGTGGAAGCCGGAGACGGCGCCGCAGGCGATGGTGATGAACAGGAACGGGAACAGGCTGCCCGACCACACCGGGCCGTTGCCCTGCGCGAACTGCGTGATGGCGGGCATCTGCAGCGTGGGCATCACGAACACGATGCCGATGGCCAGCGCGATGATGGTGCCGATCTTCAGGAAGGTCGAGAGATAGTCGCGCGGCGCGAGCAGCAGCCACACCGGCAGGCTGGCGGCGACGAAGCCGTAGCCCACCAGCATCCAGGTGAGCGCCTTGCCGTCGAAGGTGAAGAGCGGCGCCCATTCGGGGCTCTGGCTCACGGCCTGGCCGCCGAAGATGGCGAGCATCAGCAGCACGAAGCCGATCAGCGACACCTCGCCGATGCGGCCCGGGCGGATGTAGCGCAGGTACACGCCCATGAAGAGCGCCACGGGAATAGTCGCGGCCACCGTGAAGGTGCCCCACGGCGATTCGGCCAGCGCCTTCACCACGATCAGCGCCAGCACCGCGAGGATGATGATCATGATCATGAAGGTGCCGAACAGCGCGATCATGCCGGGCACCGGCCCCATCTCCTGCTTGACGAGATCGCCCAGCGAGCGGCCGTCGCGCCGCGTGGAGATGAACAGCACGATGAAGTCCTGCACCGCGCCGGCGAACACCACGCCGGCCAGCACCCACAGCAGGCCGGGCAGGTAGCCCATCTGCGCCGCGAGCACCGGGCCCACCAGCGGCCCCGCGCCCGCGATGGCCGCGAAGTGGTGGCCGAACAGCACGTTCTTGTCGGTCGGCACGTAGTCGAGGCCGTCGTTGTGGCGGTGCGCCGGCGTCTTGCGGTTGCCGTCCAGGCCCAGCACCTTGTCGGCGATGAAGAGGCTGTAGTAGCGATAGGCGATCAGGTAGGTGCAGATCGCGGCGGCCACCACCCAGAGGGCGTTGACGCTTTCGCCTCGGGTCAGGGCCACGGTGCCCAGCGCGAACGCGCCGATCACGGCCACGACCAGCCACACCAGATGGCGTCGGATGCTGTGCATGCGGATGTCTCCTAGGTATTGAACCCGGGGAGTTTTGCCGGGCCGGGGCGTCGGCGCATCCGTCGGACCGCGCGGAGCGGCCGCGTGGCTTTGCGTAATGGAAAACCCTCGATTCCGCTGTTGCGCGGACCCGGCAACGGGCCTGTTCGAGGGCTTGCATTTCGCATAAATGTGATAAATTCACATTCTTAACAATGTGAAACATTCCTTTCGAGCCACGATGAACCAGCATTCGCAGGCACGCAGACGCAGCAGCGGCTTCACATTGATCGAGCTCATGATCACGGTCGCGATCGTGGCCATCCTGGCGTCGATCGCCCTGCCGAGCTACCAGCAGTACGTCATCCGCTCGAAGCGCTCGGCGGCCCAGGCGCAGATGCTGGACATCGCCAACCGGCAGCAGCAGTTCCTCATCGCCAACCGCGGCTACGCCGACAAGGCGGCGCTCACCGCCAGCGGCTACAGCCTGCCCGCCGAGGTTTCCGGCAGCTACAGCTACGACGTCACCCTCTCCACCACCGGCGCCCCGAGCTACACGCTCACCTTCACGCCGACCGGCTCGCAGTCGGGCGATGGCGCGCTCTCCCTCACCAGCGAAGGCGTGAAGACGCCGTCCGGCAAATGGTGACGAGCCGCCCCGCCCGCCGCCAGCGCGGCACCACGCTCATCGAGGTGCTGGTCACGCTGCTCATCCTGGCCTTCGGCCTCTTCGGCCTCGTGGGCCTCCAGGCCCGCATGCAGGCCTCCGAGATGGAGTCGTACCAGCGCTCGCAGGCGCTGATCCTGCTGAACGACATGGCCAGCCGCATCGCGACCAACCGCCGCACGGCCGCCAGCTACATCACCAGCGCGCCGCTGGGCGCCGACGCCGCCTGCCCCACCTCCACCGGCACGCGGCAGCAGGTGGACGCCAAGGAGTGGTGCAACGCGCTGCAGGGCGCCGCCGAGGTTTCCGGCAACAGCAAGCTCGGCACCGTGATCGGCGGGCGCGGCTGCGTCGAGGACATGGGCAACAACGAGTACCTCGTCACCGTCGCCTGGCAGGGACTGGGGCCGATCTCGGCGCCGCCCGACGGCGTGGCCTGCGGCAAGGGGCAGTACGACACCGGCACCCAGTGCAAGGACGACAAGTGCCGTCGCACCGTGACCACGCTGGTGCGCATCGGGTCGCTCTCATGAGCAGCCGCCGCACCGCGGTCGCCGCGCCGCGCCGCTTGCGCTCGCCACTGCGGGCCCAGCGCGGCCTCACGCTGATCGAGCTGATGGTCGCCATCACCATCATGCTCATCGTGGTGGCGGCGCTGCTCGCGCTCTTCCTGAACGTGAGCAACTCGCAGCGCGAGCTGGAGCGTGTCAACCGCCAGATCGAGACCGGCCGCCTCAGCGTCTTCGTGCTCGAGAACGAGCTTTCCCACGCGGGCTTCTGGGAAAACTACATGCCCGAGTTCGACGACCTCACCGTCACCGGCGCCCCCACGCACGTGCCCACCGGCGCGCTGCCCGATCCGTGCCTGCCCTACTCCGTCGCGAACTGGACCGACGACTACAAGCGCCAGCTGCTCGACCTGCCGGTGCAGACCTACGACAGCGTCCCCGCGAGCTGCGCCGACCTGCTGAAGAACAAGAAGGCCGGCACCGACATCCTCGTGGTGCGCCACGCCGAGACCTGCCTGCCCGGCACGACCAACTGCGATGCCGACACGAGCGGCGCCATGTATTTCCAGTCGTCGCTGTGCGGCACGCAGAAACCCTCCTCGTTCGCCCTGTCGACCGCCGGCTTCGACACCATGTTCCGCAAGGACTGCACCACCCCATCGCCCAAGCGCAAGCTCGTGGCGGACATCTACTACGTGCGCGACTACGCCGAGACCGCCGGAGACGGCGTTCCCACGCTCGCGCGCTCGCGCTTCGACCTGGCGGGCGGCACGCTCGCGCAGCAGCCGCCCGTGCCGCTGATCGAGGGCGTCGAGGGCTTCCGCGTCGAGCTCGGCCTCGACACGCTGAGCAAGACCGGCGCCGCCGTCGACTACACCACGGCCATCGCCTGGGCCGACCCCGCGAACAAGTCCACACCCGCCAACCGCGGCGACGGCAGCCCCGACGGCGCCTTCGTGCACTGCAGCACCAGCCCGGCCTGCACCGCCGACCAGCTGGTCAACGTGGTGGCCGTCAAGCTGCACGTGCTGGCGCGCAGCGCCGAGGCGTCGCCCGGCCACACCGACACCCGCACCTACCAGCTCGGCGGCTCCACGCTGGGCCCCTTCAACGACCACTACAAGCGGCACGCGTTCTCCACCTCCGTGCGCCTGACCAACGTCACCGGCCGGAGGGAAACGCCATGAACCCACGCGCGCCACTCGCCCGCGGCACCGGCCAGCGCGGCGCCGCCCTGCTCATCGGAATGATCATGCTGCTGCTGATCACGCTGGTGGTCACCGCCGCCTTCAACCTGAGCAACGCCAACCTCAAGGCCGTGGGCAACCTGCAGACGCGCAACGAGGCGGTCGCCGCCGCCAACCGCGCGATCGAGGAAGTCGCCTCCAGCCTGCTGGTGCCCGGCAGCGACGGCAGCCCGACGCTCGCGGCACCGCAGCAGACCGTGAGCATGGTGGACATCAACAACGACGGTGTCACCGACTACCAGGTGAACGTCACGCCTCCCGTCTGCGTGCGTGCCACCAAGGCACTGGACAGCGGCAGCGGCGGCTCCACGGGTCCCGGCGGCGTCACGGGCGGCGCTTCCAGCAGCGGCTCCGGCCTGGCAACGCTGCCCGACCAATACAACTCCGTCTGGGACATCAGCACCACGGTGACCGACAGCATCACCGGCACATCCACCGCCGTACGGCAAGGCGTGCGGGTGCTGCTCAACAAGGCGCAGTTCGATGCCTTCTGTGCCTCCTAGGCATGCCACATCACGACAACCCGACGACGAACAGGCCCGCACCATGATCCGGAAACTTCTCGCTTCGCTGTGGACGGCCGCCGCGCTCACCGCGTTGACGGCGGGCCAGGCCCGCGCCGAGGACATCGACCTCTTCGTAGGCTACAACCCCAGCGCGGCGCAGGCGCCGAACGTGCTGTTCGTGCTGGACAACACGGCCAACTGGAACCAGCCCTTCACCGCCGAGATGACCGCGCTCGCCTCGGCCTTCGAAAGCCTGAAGGCCAACAAGTTCAAGGTCGGCCTGATGATGTTCACCGAGACCGGCCAGGGCAACTCCAACTCCGATGGCGGCTACGTGCGCGCCGCGGTGCGCACGCTGGACGACGGCACCAAGATCAAGTACGGCGCGCTCATCCGCAGCCTCGACAAGCTCGGCGACAAGTCCAACGGCGGCAAGGCCGGCAAGACCATGGCCGAGGTCTATCGCTACCTCGCCAGCGGCACGCCTATCGCCGGCAACAGCAAGAACAAGGCCGACTACAGCGGCAACGTGAGCGGCACGCAGGCCTCGAAGGACATCTACGCGCTCACGCGCAACGCGCTCAGCGGCTTCTCCGCCACCACCTACGTCGGCCCGAGCACCGAGAACTGCACCGGCACCTACGTCATCTACATCAGCAACGGCGCGGCACAGGACAACACCAGCGACAGCCAGATCTCCAACGCCGCCCTGCGCGCAGCGGGCGGCGATGCGACGCAGATCGCACTGAGCCCCAGCGGCTCGCAGGACAACACCGCCGACGAATGGTCGCGCTTCCTGCAGACCAGCATGGGCGTGAAGGTCTACACCATCGAGGCCGCCAAGGCCACCGGCGGCCAGGGCCCGGGCTGGAGCGCGCTGCTCAAGAGCATGGCCACCCAGAGCAAGGGCGAGTACTACGACATCTCGGCGCAGCCCGACCTCGGCAGCGCGCTCGGCGCGGCGCTGGACGACATCTTCAGCAAGATCCAGTCGGTCAACAGCGTGTTCTCCTCGGTGAGCCTGCCGGTGAGCGTGAACACCCAGGGCACCTACCTGAACCAGGTGTTCGTGGGCATGTTCCGCCCCGACCAGGACGCCTTTCCGCGCTGGAACGGCAACCTCAAGCAATACAAGCTGGGCCTGGACAGCACCAACCAGCTGATCCTGCAGGACTCGGTGGGCAACAACGCCGTCAACAACCAGACCGGCTTCGTCGCACCCTGCGCGCGCAGCTTCTGGACACCCGCGCCCAGCGACACCGACGTCTACTGGAGCTTCCGGCCCTCCGGCGACTGCCTGGGCAAGGAAGCCGCCGACAGCCCCGACGGCAACGTGGTGGAAAAAGGCGCGCAGGGCTACATGCTGCGCCGCCTCGCAGTGGCCAACCGCAACATGAAGACCTGCGCGCCGGGCGGCTGCACGGCGCTCACCGCATTCGCCGACGGCAACTCCGCCATCACCAAGGCGGCGCTGGGCGTCACGGCGGACACCGACCGCACCGCGCTCATCAACTGGGCGCGCGGCCTCGACAACAAGGGCGACGAGCGGCTCGACGCGCAGGGCAACCCGGTCACCTCCACCTCCATGCGCCCCTCCGTGCACGGCGACGTGGTGCACTCGCGGCCGGTCGCCATCAACTACGGCACCGACGCCTCGCCCCAGGTGGTGGTGTTCTACGGCGGCAACGACGGCGTGCTGCGCGCCGTCAACGGCAACCGCAGCGCGGCCATCGGCTCGGCGGCCGCTGGCGACGAGCTCTGGTCCTTCATGCCGCCGGAGTTCTACGGCAGCCTCAAGCGGCTTTACGACGACACCACGCGCATCAACTTCCCCGGCCTGCCGGTCACCGCCGGCGCGGTCGCGCCCAAGCCCTACGGCATGGACGGCCCGGTCTCGGCCTACCGCAAGGACAGCACCGCCTGGCTCTACGCGAGCATGCGCCGGGGCGGCCGGCTGATCTACGCCTTCGATGTTTCCTCCGCCTCCGCGCCCACGCTGAAGTGGCGCAAGGGCTGCCCCAACCAGGGCGACGACACCGGCTGCGACACCGGCTTCGAGGGCCTCGGCCAGACCTGGTCGGCGCCCAAGGTGATGCGCGCCAGCGGCTACGGCGGCGGCAACAGCCCGCTGCTCATCTTCGGCGGCGGCTACGACAAGTGCGAGGACGTCGACACCAACAGCGCTAGCCAGGCCTGCGGCAGCGGCGCAAAGGGCAGCGGCATCTACGTGCTCGACGCCGACACCGGCGCGCGCCTGCAGATGTTCGCCACCGCGCGGCCCGTGGTCGGCGAAGTCACCGTCGTCACCGACTCCCTCGGCGTCGCCCGCATCGCCTATGCCGCGGACCTGGGCGGCAACGTCTACCGCATCGCGCTCGACAGCGGAGCGCCGTCCGCCTGGACCATGACGCAGGTCGCCTCGCTCGGCTGCGACACCGTGACCACCTGCACGCCCAACCGCAAGTTCATGTTCGCCCCCGACGTGGTGGAGGACAACGGCTCCTTCGTGATCCTGCTGGGCTCCGGCGACCGCGAGAAGCCGCTGCGCTACTACAACGTCGCGCTCGGCGTGACCAACCGCTTCTACATGCTGGTCGACAAGCCCACCGACAGCACCTGGCTGAGCAGTGAAACCAGCCGGTGCGGCACCGGCAACGGGCTGCTGTGCCAGGCCTCGCTGCAGCCCATCACCGACACATCCACGCCGAGTTCGTCCGACCTCGCGACGAAGAAGGGCTGGTACCTCGCCCTCGCCGCCGGCGAACAGGTGGTGACGAGCTCGGTCACGGCTTACGGCATCACCACCT
This sequence comes from Variovorax gossypii, assembly GCF_003965815.1. GTDB lineage: Bacteria > Pseudomonadota > Gammaproteobacteria > Burkholderiales > Burkholderiaceae_C > Variovorax > Variovorax gossypii. The sequence continues at coordinate 144,959 of NZ_RXOE01000004.1, forward strand.
TCAACACCCACACGCCGACCAACCCCAACACGCAGTCGTGCCGCGCCGACCTCGGCACCGCGCGGGTCTACAACGTGTCGTACGTCAACGCCGCTCCTCAGGGAACCGGCGGCCGGTTCCAGAACGTGGTGGGCGGCGGCCTCGCGCCCTCGCCCGTGGTGGGCCGCGTCCAGCTCGACGACGGCAGCATGCGCGACGTGGTGATCGGCGCCAACCCCGACTCCTTCCTCAGCCCCAAGGGCACCGCGCCCAAGGCCGCGTTCAAGCAGCCGAAGGGCCGGGTCTACTGGTTCATCCAGAAGTGAGCCCGCGGAGCTCCGGCAACATGCGCAACCGCCCCCGCACCGCCCGCGCGCACGGCTTCACGCTGGTGGAGCTGATGGTCACGCTGGCCGTGCTGGTGGTGCTCGTCGCCATCGCCGTGCCTTCGTTCGACAGCATCCGGCTGTCCACGCGCCTGAGCGGCTACGCCACCTCGCTGGTCTCGGGCAGCCAGCTCGCGCGCAGCGAGGCCATCAAGCGCAATGCCCCGGTCACCCTGTGCGCCTCGGCCAACGGCACCAGCTGCAGCACCAACGGGCAATGGGAAGCCGGCTGGATCGTGCTGAGCGGCACGCAGGTGCTGCGCGTGGAAAGCGCCGCGGCCTCCGGCTACCTGCTGCGCGAAGCGGGCGGCGCCAGCGCCATCGTGTTCCAGGCCACCGGCATGGGCGCGGGCCAGAGCCGGATCACCATCTGCCGCACCACCCCCAGCGCCAACCAGTCGCGCGCCGTGAGCATCAGCGCGACGGGGCGCACCAACGTCACGAAGTCGAACGACGGGACCTGCACGTCGACCTAGGAAAAAGCGGCCCGGCGGACCAACGACAATACGGCGCAGCGACGGGGGTTGGATGGCGGCCCGCCCCCCTGTCTTGGAACTTAGAACTCACGAACCCAGGAGCAACGACCGCATTCATGGAACACCGGCTGGATTGGGCCCTTGCCGCCTGCGCTCGCATCCTTCGTCCGGTCGTCCGGCTGGCGCTCGCCATGGGCGTCAAGCACCCGCACCTCGAGGAACTGCTGCGCGACCTGCTCATCGAGGAGGCGCAACGCTCCTGGCGCCAGCAGGGCGTGAAGCGGCCCAACCTCAGCCAGATCTCGGTGACCACCGGCCTGAACCGCAAGGCCGTCACCGCCAAGGTCCGCTCCACCGTCGACCCCCTGCCCCACACCGAGCTCTCGGCCGCGGCCAAGACCTTCACGCTGTGGCTGCAGATGATGACCGGCGACGACGCACTGCGCCGCCTGCCCGTGACCACCGAGAGCGAGGAGCCCTCGTTCGAGCGCGTGGCGCGCCTGGCCAGCCGCGGCAACATCCATCACCGCACCATCCTGGATGAGCTGGTGCGCCTGAACATGGTGGCCGAGGACAGCGGCGTCGCCGAGCTCATGTCCGACGGCTTCGTTCCGGTCGAAGACCTCCAGTCGATGCTCGCCTTCCTGGGCGACAACGGCCGCGATCACCTGCTGGCGGCCGTTTCCAACACGCTGGGCGAATCGCCCCGCATGCTCGAGCGCGCGGTGTACGCGCGCGGGCTCACGCTGGAAGACTGCGCGAACATCGAGCGCCTCGCGCGCGAACGCTGGACCGGCCTGCATCACGAGCTGGCCCGCGAAATGACCCAGGCCGTCGACCGCGCGCCCGCCGACAGCAAGGCGCGCATCCGCGTCGGCATCTATACCTATTACGAAGACGACGAAGCCGCGCCGAAGAAGAGCGGGCCCTCACGATGAACACGATCCTCACATTCACACGCCCCTTCCGGTTCGCGCACGGCGTCCTGCGCGGCCTGCTGCTCGCAGGCGGCATGGCCATGCTTCTTTCCTGCGGCGGCGGCGGAGCGTCCGGCACCGGCGTTGCGAGCGTCTCTGGCACGGCAACGGGTACCACGGCTGGCACGGACACAGGCGGCGGTGGCGGCGGCAACGCCTCGGGCGGCAACGCCGGCGGCAGTTCGGGCGCCGGCAGCGGCAATGCAGGCGGCGACAGCACCAGCACCGCAGGCAACACCAACGGCGACGGCTCCGGCGTGGGTTCGGGCGGCACCGGCGTGAGCGCGGACGCCGCCGGCATCGGCGCCGCTGACGGCCTGGGCAGCGTCATCCTCAACGGTCTGCGCTACGACACCGACAGCGCCACCTTCACCATCGAAGACGCCAGCGAACTGCAGATCGGCATGAGCGCGCGCATCGCCGGCAAGGTCGACGCCAACTTCACCAGCGGCACCGCCGCGCAGGTCGTCTCGGCCGCCGAGTTGCGGGGCACCGTCTCCGCCATCGACCTCTCGAACGGCAGCTTCACCGTCATGGGCAGCCGCGTGACCACCGACACCGCCACCGTCTGGGGCGACTCCAACGGCGCGGCCGACCTGGTCGACGGTAACGTGATCCAGGTCTGGGGCCTGCCCGCCGCGCCGGGCACGCTGCGCGCCACGCGCGTCCAGATCGCGCCGGGCTCCGTCGAGCCGCTGGTGACAGGCACCGTCCAGAACCTCGACCTTGTCGGCCGGCACTTCTCGCTCGGCCTGCTCACCGTCGACTACGGCCCCGGCCTCGACACCGCCAGCCTGGCCGAAGGCGCCATCGTCCGCGTGCGCGGCACTGTGGCACCGGTGGCCGGCCACTTCACCGCCACCACGGTCAAGGGCTGGTACGCAATCCCCACGGCCGACGGCATCGCGCTCCAGCTCGCGGGCGTCGCCACCGACTTCGCCTCGCTCGGCGACTTCCGCGTGCTCGGCAACAAGGTCGACGCGCGCAATGCGCAGATCACCGGCGGCCCGGCCGGCTCCATCGGCAACGGCGTCAAGGTCGAGGTCGACGGTTTCCTCTCGGGGCAGGTGCTCGTGGCGAAGAAGCTGCGCATCCGCTACGTGCCGGGCACGGGCGGGCCGGCGTCCTTCACGGTGATCGGCCCCGTCGCCGGCTACCAGTCGGCCGCCGACTTCATGGTGCGGGGCCAGCGCGTGAATGCCAGCGGCTCCGCTACCATCTTCGAAAACGGCACCGCCGCGGACCTGGGCAATGGCAAGCGCGTGACAGTAGTCGGAGACCGCGTGGTCGACGGCGTGCTCATCGCCCAGCGCGTTACCTTCGCGCAACCCTGAGCCACGGGGGCCGAGCCCGGTACTGCGCGGTGCCGGGCAACCCAGGCCACGTCGTCCGCGGCGCGACCGGATCGATCGGAGCCATGGACACGCCAACCACCCAAGCGCCCGCATCCTCGACGCCACGCTGCTGCATCGCAGGGGGCGGCCCCGCCGGCATGGTGCTGGGCCTTCTGCTGGCCCGTGCCGGCGTGCCGGTCGTCGTGCTGGAGAAGCATCTCGACTTCCTGCGCGACTTTCGCGGCGACACCGTGCATCCGTCCACGCTCGAAGTGCTGCACGAGCTGGGCCTGCTCGAAACCTTCCTGCAGCGCCCGCACGACCGCATCGACGAACTGCGGGCCACCTTCGAGGGCCGCAGCGTCGCGGTGGCCGACTTCAGGCACCTGCCCTCGCACAGCAAGTTTCTCGTGCTGATGCCCCAATGGGACTTTCTCGACTTCATGTGCGACGAGGCCCGGCGCTACCCGGGCTTCGAGCTTTGGACCGACGCCGAAGCCGTCGGCCTGCTGCAGGACAAGGGCCGCGTGAACGGCGTGAAGGTGCGGCTCGGCCGCCATGCCGGCCAGCCGCGCGACGTCGAACTGCACGCCTCGCTGGTGGTGGCGGCCGACGGCCGGCATTCCGCGCTGCGCGATGCGGCGGCGCTGCCGCACATCAGCTTCGGCGCGCCCATCGACGTGCTGTGGATGGCCGTTCCGAGACTGGCCGGCGACCCGTCGGCCACCGCGGGCCACGTCGCGGGCGGCCACTTCCTGGTGACACTGAATCGCGGCGACTACTGGCAGTGCGCCTTCGTCATACCCAAGGGTGGCCATGACGCGCTGCGGTCGCGCGGCATCGGAGCCTTCCACGAGGAAATCGGCCGTATCGCGCCCTTCCTGGCCGACCGGCTGCCTTCCGCCCTGCCCGACTGGGATTCGGTAAAGCTGCTCGAAGTGACGGTCGACCGCCTCGAGAGCTGGTCGTGCCGTGGCCTGCTGTGCATCGGCGACGCCGCGCATGCGATGTCGCCGGTAGGCGGCGTCGGCATCAACCTCGCGGTACAGGACGCCGTGGCTGCGGCGAACCTGCTGGCCGCCGCGCTGGCCGGCGACGCGACCGAGAAGGAAATCGACGCCCTGCTGCCCCAATTGCAGCGCCGCAGGGAACTGCCCGTGCAGGTCACCCAGGCCGTGCAGCGCTTCATACAGGACCGCGTGCTCATGGCCGTGCTCGACGGCAAGCCGGCGACAGGCCCGCGGCGCCTGCCCTTGCCCCTGCGCCTGCTTGCGCGCTGGCCGCTGCTTCGCCGGCTGCCGGCGCGGGCCGTTGGGCTGGGCCTGCGGCCCGAACACGTGACTTCGCCGCGCTCGCCGCGCACATGATGAAAAAACTGGCATTTCGTTACATAGCCGGGGCCTGACGGGCCTTGGCAGGAGGGCTCGGACAGAGGGCCCTGTTGTAGACTGCCGGGTTTTTCGGATCACGCGCATTCGGGCGCTTTCAGGGGGCATGGAGCAAGTTTCAAGGCGCACAGGTTTCAACGGCTCGGCGCTCATTCGCTTGCTCTCAAGGCTTTCCAACGTCGACGCCCGGGAACCCGCGCAACCCACCGCCGACCGGCTGAGCCAGTGGTTCGGCTGGACCGACGCCATCTCGCTGTCCGCCGCGCTCGACGGTGCCCCGGCAACGCCGCAAACCGGCCTCCGCGCCCCCCGCAACAACGAAGAAAGCGAATGCCAGCGCGTCAAGACCGCACTGGCTACTGCCATCGTCGAGGACGACACCTTCGGCGCCGGCAAGGATGCCGCTTCCGACTTCACCCCCTACAAGCGCCGCTACCTGGCCCGGCAACAGGCCATGGAAGCGGGTGCGAGCACCCTGCGCGGCAAGCTACGCGCGGCCATGGCGGCGAAGTCGCCGGCCATGGCCCGGCTCGCATCGGTCGACGTGGTCATGGCCCAGGTGCTCGAAGCGCGCGAATACAGCCTGCTGTCGGCCGTGCCGGGCATCCTCGAGCGGCACTTCGAGCGCCTGCGCAAGGCCGCCGAAGCTCCGCCGGCGGAAGCCGACGCCGAAGCATCCGAGACAGACGACAACCCCCACAGTGTCCAGCCCGCCGACGAGTGGCTGGACGTGTTCCGCAAGGACGCCCAGGACGTGCTGCTCGCCGAACTGGACTTCAGATTTCAACCGGTCGAAGGGCTGCTCGATGCCCTTCGCACCCAGGCCACCAGGACCTCATGACCCGATTCCTCCACTACGCCGTATTTGTCGCTGGCCTTGCCGTCGTGGGCTGGGTGGGCGCCGGATACATCGGCACCAACCCGCTGGCGCTGGCCGTCACGCTGATCATCGGCGCGTTCTACATCATGGGCGCGCTGGAGCTGCACCGCTTCCAGCAGGCCACCGACAGCCTGACGCAGGCCACGACCGACCTCTCGGCCCCGCCCGAGAGCCTCGGCACCTGGCTCGACAGGCTGCATCCCTCGCTGCGCAACGCCGTGCGCCTGCGCATCGAAGGCGAGCGCGTGGGCCTGCCGGGCCCCGCCCTCACGCCGTACCTCGCAGGCTTCCTGGTTCTGCTGGGCATGCTGGGCACCTTCATCGGCATGGTGGTCACGCTCCGGGGCACCGGCCTCGCGCTGGAAAGCTCGACCGACCTGCAGACCATCCGCGATTCGCTCTCCGCACCCGTGAAGGGCCTCGGCCTCGCCTTCGGCACCTCGGTGGCGGGCGTGGCCGCATCGGCCATGCTGGGCCTTGCTTCTGCACTAAGCCGCCGCGAGCGCCTGCAGGCCGGACAACTGCTCGACACGAAGATCGCCACCGTGCTGCGCGTCTTCTCGCAGACGCACCAGCGCGAAGAGTCCTTCAAGCTGCTGCAGCAGCAGGCCCACGCGATGCCCGAGATGATCGGCCAGCTGCAGGCCATGGTGCACGCCATCGAACGGCAGAACCAGTCCCTCAGTGACCGGCTCGCAGCCAGCCAGGACAGCTTCCACAGCAAGGCCGAGGCCGTGTACGGAAACCTCGCTTCCTCCGTCGACCAGTCGCTCAAGCAGAGCCTGACCGAGAGCGCGCGCGTCGCGGGCGCCGCGATCCAGCCCGTGGTCGAAGCCACCATGGCCGGCATCGCGCGCGAAACGGCCGCGCTGCACCAGACCATCTCGAGCACCGTGCAGCAGCAGCTCGACGGCCTCTCCGGCCGCTTCGAGGCCACCACCGACCGCGTGGCCGACACCTGGAAGACCGCGCTCGCCGAACACCAGCACACCAGCGAAGCGCTGTCGAAGGACGTGCGCGGCTCTCACGACCACTTCGCGCAGACCTTCGAGCAGCGTTCCGCCGCGCTGGTGGACAGCGTCTCCGCGCGCCTCGAAAGCACCGTCGGCAACGTGTCGAAGACCTGGGGCGACGCGCTCGCGCAGCACCAGCAGGTCAGCGAGAAGCTGTCGGGCGATGCGCACCAGGCCCTTACCTCCGCCACCGCCGCGTTCGAGCAGCACACCGCATCGCTGCTGCAGACCGTGGACCAGGCGCACGCCAAGCTGCAGACCGAGCTGGCAGCGCGCGACGAACAGCGCCTCTCGGCCTGGACGCAATCGCTCACCGACATGGGCGCCTCGCTCCACCAGCAATGGCAACAGGCCGGCGCGCACAACGCGAGCCAGCAGCAACAGCTGCTCGACACGATGGCGCAGACGGCACGCGACACCATGGCGCAGACCGAGACGCATGCGAAGAGCACCGTCGCGGAGATCGCACGACTGCTGCAGGCCGCGGCCGAGGCACCGCAGGCCGCGTCCGACGCGATGTCGCAGATGGCACAGCGAGATGAGCAGCGCCTCGCGGCCTGGACGCAATCGCTGACCACCATGGCCGCATCGCTGCAGCAGGAATGGCAGCAGGTCAACGCGCACCACGCGGGCCAGCAGCAGCAACTCATCGACGCGATGACGCAGACCGCACGCGACACGATGGCCCAGACCGAAGCACACGCGAAGAGCACGGTCGCCGAGATCGCGCGGCTGCTGCAGGCTGCATCGGAGGCACCGCAAGCTGCTGCCGATGCGATGTCGCAGATGGCATCGCGCGACGAAGAGCGCCTCGCGACCTGGACGCAATCGCTGACCGCCATGGCCGCGTCGCTTCAGCAGGAATGGCAGCAGGTCAACGCGCACCACGCAGGCCAGCAGCAGCAGCTCATCGACACGATGGTGCAGACCGCCCGCGACACGATGGCGCAGACCGAGACGCACGCGAAGAACACCGTTGCCGAGACCTCGCGGCTGCTGCAGGCTGCCGCCGAGGCACCGCAGGCGGCTGCCGACGCGATGTCGCAGATGGCGTCGCGCGACGAACAGCGCCTCGCGGCATGGACGCAATCGCTGGGCGCCATGGCCGCCTCGCTGCAGCAGGAATGGCAGCAGGCCAACGCGCACAACGCGAGCCAGCAGCAGCAGCTCTTCGACACCATGGCCCAGACCGCGCGCGACATGTCGGCGCAGACCGAGGCGCACGCGAAGAGCACCGTCACCGAGATCGCCCAGTTGCTGCAGGCCGCATCGGAAGCGCCACGGGCTGCGGCCGAAGTGGTGACGGAGCTGCGCCAGAAGCTCGCCGACAGCATGGCGCGCGACAACACCATGCTGGAGGAGCGCAGCCGCATCCTCGAAACCCTTTCCACCCTGCTCGACGCGGTGAACCACGCTTCGACCGAACAGCGCGCGGCCATCGACACGCTGGTGTCGGCATCGGCCGAGATGCTGGAGCGCGTCGGCAGCCGCTTCACCGAGAAGGCCGAAGCCGAGTCCGACAAGATGAGCAACGTGGCCGCGCAGATCGCCGGCAGCGCCGTCGAAGTGGCCAGCCTGGGTGAGGCCTTCGGCCTCGCCGTGCAACTCTTCAGCCAGTCGAACGACAAGCTCGCGGCCCACCTGCAGCGCATCGAAGGCGCGCTGGGCAAATCGATCTCGCGCAGCGACGAGCAACTCGCCTACTACGTCGCGCAGGCGCGCGAGGTGATCGACCTGAGCATCATGTCGCAGAAGCAGATCGTCGAAGACATGCAGCAGATCGCCAGCAAGCAAGAGAAGCAACTGCAGGCGCCCGTGGACAGCGAAGCATGATGGGCACCCGCGAAGACATCGAGGCCGGCTTCGACGAGCCCGGCGTGCCGGTGTGGGCCGTGTTCGGCGACCTCATGGCCGGCCTGCTCGGCGCCTTCGTGCTCATCCTCGTGTGTGCGCTCGGCATGCAGATGGAGCTGGCGTCGAAGCTGGAGACCGAAGTCAAGCAGCGACAGGCCGAGGCCAAGCGCCTGCAGACGCTCGAGCAGGCCCTGGCGGCGCCGCTTGCCGCGGGCCGCGTGACGCTGACCAACGGCCGCATCGGCATCAGCGGCAACGTGCTGTTCGCCTTCAACTCGGCCGAGCTGCAGCCCGAGGGCAAGCAGCTGCTCAAGAGCCTGGCCGCGCCGCTGACCACTTATCTCAAGTCGCGCGACGAGATCCTGATGGTGAGCGGCTTCACCGACGACCGGCAGATGCGCGACAACGCACGCCAGTTCGCGGACAACTGGGAGCTGTCGGCACAACGCGCACTGACCGTGACGCGCTCGCTGATCGAGGCCGGCGTGCCGTCGTCGACGATCTTCGCCGCCGCCTTCGGCTCCGAACAGCCCGTGGCGTCGAATACCGATGCGGATGGCCGCTCCAAGAACCGTCGCGTGGAAATGGCGCCCACGCCGCGCCCTTCTTCTTCCAGCGCCAGCGCGAAGCCTCGTGACTGAGCAGGAAGAAGCCACCACTCGCGACACCGGCGCCATGGTCGCCGCGGCGCTCGCGCGTGGCGACCAGCGCTTCGATCCGGTGCGCTTTCGCGTCATCGAGGCGATGGCCCGGCGCGCGGCTGTGCTCGATGGCGAAGTGCGGCGCATCGTCGACGACAAGGTAATCGCGCTGCTTGCAGCGTATGGCGAAGATCAGGAAAAGGCGAAGTCCGCTGAAGCTGCGGAACAGCCGGCTGAGCCCGGGCGCGACGCATTCGCTGAGCTCATCGAGCACATCGCGAAGCATGCGCCGGCTGCCGGCGACGTTCCCGCAACAACGGCAGCAACGGCAGCGAAGACAACGGCAACGGGCAAGGCAATGCCCCGCCCCTCTTCTCGCGCTGCAGCGCCTGCGCCAGCCGCCGAGCTGAAGTCGATTCGCTACTTCAAGAGCACGTGGTCCAAGCTCAGCGCCGACCGGCGGCTGAACCAATCGCGCGCGAAGGTGCCCCAGAACGCCGGCCCACTCAACTCGCACCAGCTCGTGCACCGCTCGCTCACGCTCATGCGCGACATGTCGCCGGAGTACCTCAACCGGTTCATGGCGTATGTCGATGCGTTGTCGTGGGTCGAGCAGCTGAATGGTGGTGCTGCTGCAGCGGCGAATGCTGCGAGCCCGCGTGCCGAGGGCGCGAAGAAGAGCGGTCGCGGCAGCAAATCCGGCTGAGGCCTCTACTCGCTCAGCCGAAGCAGCTCAGGGCCGCCGCGCCTGCACCGTCTGGCGCGACCAATACACGCCATCGAGCCGATCGAGCCGCACAACGCCACCCGTCGAAGGCGCATGCACGAAGCGCCCATTGCCCACGTAGATGCCCGCATGCGAGGGCGTGGAAGAGCCGAAGAGCACGAGATCGCCAGTGCGAAGCTCGGATACAGCCACCGGGCTGCCGAAGGCCGTCATGCGCGCCACCGTGCGAGGCGGCGATTCACCCACGCTGTTGAGGTATACGTAGCCGATGAGCCCGCTGCAATCGAAGCCTCCGTCGGGCGTGTTGCCGCCGTAGCGATACGGCGTGCCCACGAGGCCGAGCGCGTGGATCGCGATGCTGTTCGATTGCTCGGCTGTCAACGTGCTGGTGCCACCGATGACGGGCCCGGGGCCGCCGCCCTGTCGTGGCCCCGAGGGGCTCGCACAGCCGATGAACAGAAGGCATGCCCCTATCGAAAGAAGCCGAAGCAGCCACTGCTGCGATGTGGTCGGGGATGAGGATGTCGGCACAGGCGCGTCGTACATGTCGGATGGCTGGGCTCGTGAACCTGCACGAACTCTAGCGCGGAATGCGACGGTTTCCTGAAGATGCCGGCCCTCCGCGGCCCGCACTGCTGCGCGGGCGCCACGGAGGGATGCGTGGGCAAGAGGCCTGCGCGTGCCTCCTGCACGTTCTTTTGGGTCTCTTTTCTTACTTGCTTACTCTGCGGCGGGCGCGTTGACCGCGTCCTTCAGCGCCTTGCCGGCGGTGAACTTCGGCGCCTTGCTGGCCTTGATGGTCATCTTCTCGCCGGTCGAAGGATTGCGGCCTTCGCGCTCGGGACGGCTGGCCACGGCGAAAGTGCCGAAGCCGATCAGTTGCACCGTGTCGCCCTTGGCCAGCGCGCGCGACAGGTTGTCGATGGCGGAGTCGAGCGCGCGTGCGGCGTCGGCCTTGCTCAGGTTGGTGTCCGTGGCGATGGCGGCGATGAGGTCGGTCTTGTTCAAAACGGGTGTCTTTCTTTGGTCGGACGATGAATGGATTGAAATGAAACAGGTGCGCACGGGGCGCACCGGGCTCGAACTTTAAACGCCCCGTCGAGGAATGAAGACACACACCCGCGTTTCAAAAGTGAAACATCGTGATCGATGCACGTTGTGGATGCACGAAACTCCGGCCCGGACTGGATGAAAAGTACCGACGATGAGGCTGTTCGAACGTTTTCGGGCCTGGCAGGACCACAGGCGCTGGCACCGGCTCGCATGCGAGCGAGCGCTGGCTGAGTTCGCGCTCACGCACGCGGAGCGGACGGTTGGGGCACATGTGTTGCGGCTTGGCGCGCAGGAAGCGGTGGTTCGCGTGATGTACGCCAATGGGCGGATACCGCTTGGGCGCTGCTGGTTTGCGGTGCCGCGTGACGGTGGTGCCGTGCGGGAGTTGTCGTTCGAGGACGTGGCTCTGATGGAGTCGCCCTGGCGGTGAGGCTGAACACCGCATAGCGAATGCAAGAACACGCGGAGCAAGGTCAGTCCGCTGCCGAGGCCTTCCTGTTGCGCCACCGCCGGTACAGCCAATTGCCGATGAATCCGCCGACAACGACGCAAAGCGCCTGCACGAAGACGGCAATCATGAATGCGTCGGAGAGGTCGTATTCGCTGCGTGCCATGTTCATTTCGTACCAATGGCCGATACCCATCAGGCCGAGGTTCGAAACGAATCCGAGCAGTAGTGCACCCGCAGCAATAGAGAAAATTCGAAGAATTGCATTCACGTCATGGAACCGGGCCAAACGGCTCCGACCTCCCTCATTTTTTTGATCTTCTAGCTGTTCAGCGCTCGAAGCACCTTGATCGCGAGCGCTCCACGCCCCGCTCCGATTCCACGATTGCGCAGATTCGTGTTTTCGGCTTCGGTCACGTCTCGCCAAGTTTCCACTGACTCAATGATCTTGTGAGTCTCGTCGGTGTCGACTGCGAAGTCCACGAATCTCTCATCTTGCGTAAGCAGCAAACCGAACAGCCTTGGCATTCCAGGGAAATCGATGTCCAAACCAATGACGATAGATCTCTCCCACTCAACGCCTCGCTCGAGACCACTGACCCTGAGTGCTTCGGGAAGAGGGTTCTGCCTCCAATGGATGGCTTCTCGCTGGATCGACTCTTCGACCAACGCGTTCTGTTGTTGCACGCTCAGCTTGCGACGGTGTGGCAATGGCATATGTCAGAAGGCTGCGACTGCAGCCTCACGTTTCGTTGTGGAAAAGCTCAAAGGCCAAAGACCAGCAGCAAGTTGTTGGCAGGCATCGAATGCCGCTCCCGCAGCACAAGCCCCACCCGCTGCGCCTGTGCAGCCACATCTGCAAGCCGCCGTATGCCCCACGCAGAATTGCGCGCACGCAAGTCTTCGTCGAACGCCAGATTGCTCGGTGCCGTCGGCACGTCGTCTTCGAAATAAGGCCCGTAGGTAACGAGCACCCCGCCGGCACGCAGATGCCGGGCCGCCCCTTGCATCAGCCCAATGCACGCGGCCCAGGGCGCGATGTGGAGCATGTTCGCGCAGTAGATCGCGTCGAACTTCTCTTCCCCATCAACGAAGGAGAAGCCCTGCGAAGGCCATTGAGGCGCCGTGACGTCGAGCAGTACCGGCGGCCGGAGATTGGGCAATGCGGCTTGCGCGATTCGAGTTGCGATGCCGGGCAGCGCGCGGGCATCCGCGTCGGTGGGCTGCCAGGTCCATTTGCTCAAGGCCGTGGCGAACCAGACGGCATGCTGGCCCGTGCCGGATGCGATCTCCAGCATGGCGCCCTGCTCACCGAGGATGCCGGCGAGTGCGTCGAGGATCGGCTGCTTGTTGCGGTCGGCGGCGGGGCTGTGGGGAAGACTGGACATTTGAATTCGAAGAAGAGCGGCTGGGCGAGATCGGGAACTGCAGTTTGTACCCGCTGTCAGCTCCACGGTCGACGTTGCAGGGCTGGCTAGGCCACACCCGTGCGGCCTGCACCCCTACCCCGCCGCCACGATCACATGCGCCTGGATCTTGCCGGCCACCGGCCCTTCGCCATGACGGCTCGCAATCGCCCGTGCCGCGCGGTCCGTGGCCAACTGGAGCGCGTTGGCGTCGCGCGACTCGATCTCGTTGCGCAGCGGCGTTCCCTGGCAATAGGCGGTGGCGACCTCGCGCGCCGAGGGTGAGCGGCTGAGCTTCTCGCGCGTGTCGATCTGGATGCTGGTGAAGCCTGCGCGGCGCAGGTCCTCGCGGATCAGCGCGACGTCGTGATAGCCGTGCGGCGTGCGTGCCAGGAAGCGCGGAGGGTCTTGCGGGAACAGCTCGGCCATGGCGTTGGTGACCTCGTCGGCAAAGGCGTTCTCCTCGATGCGGTCCCACACGTTGAAAACGAAGTGCCCGCCCGGCCTCAGCACGCGGCGCGCCTCGGCATAGCCGGCGGTGCGGTCGGGGAAGAACATCGCGCCGAACTGGCAGCAGACGACATCGAACGAAGCATCTTCGAACGGCAGCTTGAGTGCATCCGCCTGCCGCCATTCGATGTTGATGCTGCCGGTGCTGCTGCCGCCGTTGCCATCGGCGCCGCCGCCCTGTCGGGTGGCGGCGTAGTCGAGCATGGGCTGGTTGAGGTCGGTCACCACGTAGCGCGCGCCGGCGCCGAGCCTGGGCGCAAGCGCCCGCGTGACCACGCCGCTGCCGGCCGCCGTTTCGAGCACCGCGCCGGGCGAAGAGGCCGCGACCAGCTCCGCCATGTCGAGGGCATAGGCCTCGAAGATCAGGGGGACCATGAGCGTGTCGTAGAACTTCGGGATCGAACCCGCGAATACCTTGTCGGTTTCGGGCATGGGGTGTCTCCTTGAAGGCTTGTTCGGAGCAAGTGCCCTTGGGTGCCCTGTTGGGGTTACCTAGTCCGGGGTTGGCTGGGTGGCTGCAACAGGTGCGCGGGCTGATCGGGCATCGGCCGCGTTGTGCGATGGTGGCCCTGTCTGCAGGCCTCGTCAACGTCGTGACGTGGAGTGGCCTAGCGCGAAGGCCCGTCGAAGAAGAAGCGGGTCGTGGCCATCATCCGCACGTTCTTCGTCGAGTTGACCGATGGCGTGTGAAGCACGCGCATGTCCATCAGGAAGACGTCGCCTGCGCGGCCGGACATCTCGATGATTTCGATGCCCAGTTGATCGAGATTGCGCTTCAGGTCGCCGGGGGTCTTCAGCACTTCGCGCAGTCGGGAAGATGTGGGCATGCCCTGGGTGTCGACGCGATGCGAGCCGGCAAGTGCCAGCGTCGCGCCGCCTCCGGGGGCTACGTCGTCGATGAGGAAGAAGGCCTGTATTCCGGGGAGCGGGCCTTTGGGGTTTGCGGCGATGTCGACGTGCCAGTTCAGGTTTTCGAGTGTCGAGGCGCCTTGGTTGAGTGGGGACAGGAGTAGTTGTGTTTCTTGAACGCTGGATGGGGCGCGGCCACCTAGACGAGTGATGTAGTCGATCAGTTCGGCATTGGCCAGCGTTTCATGCAGGCCCGGAACCTTGACGAGCGCGGACAGCTTTCCGATCTGTTGAAAGACAGGGAGCTTTTGCAGAGAGCTCGCCGAACCTTGTCCTCCTCGCTGTGAACTCAGCCGCTTGAACTCATCGAGCAACTTTCCCCTGATGCCGGCAACCGCCTTCTTTGAATGGAAGCCTTCCAGTCGCTGGTGTCCGCTGTCAATGAAAAAACTTTTCTGAAATTGGTTCATAGCTATTCCTGCGGCAGCAGGCGAAGAGTGGACATGAGGCCGCTGAATCAAGCGTACTGCGCTGCCGCACACGGTGACTAGGCCTAAATTCGCGGTCAAGCAGCAGTCACCAGGCCCGTTCTACCGCATGGCGGCTTCAGACTGAATGCTGTCGGTCGCAGAAGTTGCCGTGAGCGACAGCTAACAACAGCAGCCGACTTTGGGCAATGCTGGAATCACTACCGCAGTAGCCGCTCATCCGGACCTGGATAGCATCGGGCCGACTGATCGAGTCCACGCCCGAATCAAGCCGGTTCAACCGTACCAGACCGGTGGAGTGGCTGAAGTCTTTATGCAAGATCGCCAAGTTGCCGCAGGGCGCGAAGGCATTTCACTCAAAATGAGGGGGCCGTAAATGAGGAACGTATCATGAGCTCCAGTGATAGCCCAAAGGTCTTTGTCTCATACGCTTGGTCAAGTCCTGACCATGAGCAGTGGGTTTTGGATTTTTGCCAACGCCTTGTAGAGGCCAGCGTCGACATCATTCTTGACAAATGGGACTTAAGGGAAGGGCAAAACTCCTACCAGTTCATGGAGCGAATTGTTAATGACTCTGCAATCAGGAAAGTCATCATCATTTCGGATCGCATCTATGCTGAAAAGTCCAATGACCGCCGCGGCGGAGCGGGGACCGAAGCCCAGATCATCTCCCCCAAGCTTTATTCTGGAAAAGACGAAGGTCGCTTCGCGCTTGTCGTCAGAGAGCGCTCCGAAAGTGGCGAGCCGTTCGTGCCGACTTACTACCATGGGCGAATATTCATCGACATGAGCACTGATGAGCTAGCTGACAGCAACCTGGAGCAATTGCTGCGCTGGATCTTCGACAAGCCCCTGCATCAGCGACCACCTTTGGGGACAAGGCCGTCATTCTTGACCGATGAGCCTGAAGTCGGTCTTGGCACCGAGTTCACCGCGAGTCAGTTTCGTCGCGCGGCCAGGGGCGGCAGCGC
The DNA here is from genome assembly GCF_003965815.1 of Variovorax gossypii. Taxonomy (GTDB): domain Bacteria; phylum Pseudomonadota; class Gammaproteobacteria; order Burkholderiales; family Burkholderiaceae_C; genus Variovorax; species Variovorax gossypii. Next base: position 160,339 of record NZ_RXOE01000004.1, read on the forward strand.
GAACTCCGCAAACTTGTTTCGAGAGTACTTGGAGTGCTTTTGCCGCAATCTTGACCGCTTTGCCATCTTAGATCCTCGTGCGACAAACAGTCTGGTCGTGAAGCAATTTGAAGCTCTCAGGCAAGCAAAGGATGAGTTTGTGAGGGTTGTCTTAGACGCCGTCGATCACGAGTCCGTTTCGCGACAGAAGCTGTCAATGCATCTTGTCCGTTTCTTTGACGATCTTTTGGCACGGTGCTACCCGGCGAAGAGAGACCGAGAGTCAACCGACCACTTCAAGCTGCTAGCTCACGAGCTTTTCGTGTCCGTCGTAGGCATAGCTATCTGGCGCGAAGAATTCGAACTGGCGAAGAGTCTTCTGGCCGCGCCCTACTTCGGCGCGATCAAGAATGGGTACCGCGGCGGCCAACGCGATTCTTACGCCGTGTTTTGGCAGGGCGATGATCGCCTCAAAGAGCTCAGAACGCCTGAAGGTTCCGAATATCACACCCCCTTCGGGCAGACGCTCCAGGAGCGAACCTCATCAGGAGTGTTGCCTCGAGACCAGTTTCTGCAGGCGGATCTGCTGATCCATCTTCGTGCTGAACTCGCAAACGGCGATGACCGCTGGTACCCACTGACATGGATCTATATGAGTCACCACCGAGCGCTCGAAGTCTTCATCCGTGCTCAGTCAGAGCAATTTTTCGGACAGTTGAAAGAGGTTCTCGGCATCGAATCGCTGGATCCGATTCGGGAACTCGTAACAAGCAACGGTCCAATGGGATACCGACGGATTCGGCTCGGCTCCAACGTGCTGAGCTATGCTGCCTTGATGCTTCCAGATGCAATAGCTACCCGTCGCTGAACTGGAGGTTCGGCTGGACCGAGCGCCGCGACCGACCGCATCGGGCACTCGGCCATCCAGCGCACAAGGAAGAATCTGACCGGATCTTGCCGGCTCATGCCTTCCAGCACACCAATCGCTTCGCGCTGCGTTATCCCGAGAAGCCGGCAAAGACTGGGAGCCGTCTTTCGCACGGATGGGATACGCAGCTAGCTTCGACCCAAAGCTGTCTCTGAGTCCAGCAAAACGGAGGACTGAAGCTGGACAGCCGTTCACTTGAACTGCTGACATTATGGGCCTGCCCTTTAGGGCAGTGCCGCCCATGCACTCCTGCAAGGGCGGAATGATGCGTGATGGTCAGCATGCTTAGTCCCGCTCCTCTAAAGAGACAATCATGCCCGAGGGGCATGGCGCAACGCGGCCATCGCAGTGCAGCAGAACAGCCTCACCGACGACTGGTGCGGTGCTGGAGCGCCGTTGCCAAGTAGCGGCTCCCGCTGCGACCGCCACCAAGAGCCTCTTCTCGAAAACGAATGATATGGACAAGGCCGGTAATGCCCGCCATAGTGCACGCACCAAAATCACTGTAGCCGCAATGGAATCGGAATCAGACAGTCCCGTCCATCATCAGCAGCGCTCGGCTTTCATTAGGAATCTTGTCCAAAGATCGTCGGTACCGCAGGCCACTAGGTCTGACGCGCGATGCGTTCCCAGTTCCATTGTGCAATTCTGGGACGACCTCGCTAAATTACCCGAAGACGTTCGGGAGTGCATTGCCACCTGGTCCAGGTGGAAAACTAGTGGCTTCGTCCATCGTGTGTTCGACACCGAAAGTGCGGCACAGTTTATCGGTCGCTCTTTCGGCCCGGATCACGCGCGCGCGTTCACACGCTGCTACCACCCCGCGATGCAGGCTGACTATTTTCGACTGTGCTACTTGTTCGTCGAAGGCGGGATGTATGTCGATGCGGATGATGTGTGCATGGCGAGAGATATCTCGAGCTTGTTTGATGGGAGTAGTCTGAAAGTGCAGCCACTCTGCTATGACATCGAATCCGACTCGATGGTGAGTCCAAGAGACTTTCTGCAAGCAGGCGCAAACGACGACGGTTGGATTTTCTACTTCAACAACAATCCGCTAGTTGCTTGTCCAAGAGATCCGATCATAAGGCGCGCACTTGAGCGGGCGACTCAGCTCTTGAACGACGCTGCGGATGGTGAGCTCCCTGAAATCCAGTCCACTACAGGTCCGGGCAACCTTTCGAGGGCAGTTTTCGAGTTGGGAGCGGCATCAGAAGGCAACGATCAGATTCAGGTGTTGAAAGGCTGGGATTCCATCGCTGTCTCGCGGTGGCCACTGAGCTACCGCAGGGATACGAGGAATTGGCGTCTTTCAAACGGCAAAAGTTTTCACGCCGCGTGCAGAAGTTTCAATGAATCTATTTGAGCCACTGGGGATCGCACGGCGACTACTTCATTCACTATTTCTACGCGCACGCACATTTCTGCCAACGCAGAAGTCGATGGCATTCGCCGCCGAAAGCGGTCAAATCGCAGACATCTACGTGATCAATCTGGACCGACAGCCCGAGCGCTTGGCGGCGGTAATGCATGAGTTACATCGGATTGTCGACGCCGCAGGTCAACCTTTGTCCCAGCGGCTTATTCGGCACGCGGCATGCGACGCCCGGGCCGCCCCAGCAGGCATGCTGAAAAGCCCAGACATCGATCCTTACTACACACTCGCCGATCAGTTGTTCGTCGAACCACAGCCGCACATGTTGCCTGCAAGTTTTGATCTGAATCGGCCGATCCGAATGAGCGATGCAGAGATCGCTGTCGCCCAGTCGCATATTGATGTTTGGAGGAAGATCGCAAGCTCGGACGCACCGTATGGACTGGTTCTGGAAGACGACGTCTGGTTCGAACGGGGATTCGGGCGGCTAGTCGACGTGGCCTGGCGAGAAATGCAGGCAGCTGATCAGGCCGATCCTTCCTTTGACGTGCTTTACTTGTCGTACAAGGAGGTCAGGCATGGCGCCCCAAAGACCCCCCTTTCGCCGAACGTCTTCCGTCCCGAGCGGGGGCTTTGGTATTTGTCCGGATGCGTGCTTTCCAAGCGTGGTGCGCAACGACTCCTTTCGCTTCTTCCGTGTCGCGGACCGGTCGATCTGTGGATCAACCAACAGTTCCATTTGATGGACGTGCGCGCCGTGCGCCGCTCCGTCATCGCCCAACGGCTCGACCTGCAGTCGACGAACTCCTATTCAATCTTGCCTGCGCTGACTCAGATCGGGATCCTCAACGATACGACTCCCGGCACGTTTCACCAGCGCCCCACCGAGTCTCCCGTATTTGCGTTTGGTGCTCAGAACTCCGGCCTGTCGTCGCTGGCAATGGCGTTGTCGATGCTCGGCTATCGCTGCTGCAGCGACTTAGACGACCTGCCTCACTCGGAACTGGACCGGCTGCTCAACGGGCGGCGCGGTCGCATATTCGACGCTTACGTCAATGTCGCCTCGCTCGCACCGCACCTTGCGAGGCTTAGGGAACGATATCCAGGCGCCAGGTTCATCGTGCTCGGCGAGCTCAACCAACAGGCCGCCCGAACTTCAGAACTTCTCACCGTGATTGGGAAGGGCGTGCTGCACCTAGACGAGCTCGCCGGAGACTGGCCTGCCCTTTGTGAGTATCTCCGCCTCGCACCGCCTATCGCTCGCTATCCCTCCATTCCCGACCGCGGTTACCGCACGCACCGACGCACTGCAATCAATAGCACTGCACCAGCGAAAAGACTTCGACACGATGTGTCACCGTGGGTGGCACCGGAGCGACGCGAGTGGCGAGGGATCGACACGGAGCCTGTAGAGTTACCGGCACAGTCGGCGATCGTATTGACGCGTTTCGATGATGATCTGGTCGACCTCAGCACTTCGCGTTGGGTGCTTCGCGACGACACATTTCCTGGAAACCTGGCCCTGTTTCGCCCTGCGAACGTCCGAGCGGGCCCGGCCGGCGGTGTTGAACTGCGGGTTGAGCAGGCTCCGCTCGGCGTTCGGAATTTGAGCGCGGCGGCAGTCTCCAGCCGTGACCGCTTCCTGTTCGGTCGCTTCGAGGTAACCCTGCAAGCTACGGACGTCCCGGGTCTGGTCACCGGCTTCTTCCTGCATCGGGATTCACCTAGACAAGAGATCGATGTGGAGATCACTGGCGACCGCCCGGATCGAATGCTGGCGAACGTGTTTTACAACCCAGGTTCAGACGGCGCGAAGTTCGATTACGGCTACCGTGGGACACCCATTTGCATCGACCTAGGGTTCGACGCTTCAAAAGCGTTGCATACCTACACGATCGACTGGGAGCCCAATGAAATCCGCTGGCTTGTTGATGGCCAGATCGTCCATCGACGCGTACTTTGGGACCCAACGCCTATTCCGGACTTGCCGATGACGCTGCACGTGAACACGTGGCCAACCCGTTCCCGCGAGCTAGCTGGCCAGCTGGTGCTCGGCATACTCCCGGCAACAGCGCGCGTTCGGAGAATCAGCGTTAACGCAATTCACGGGGACGATATCCCGCAACCAATCCCACCCACGCTCAGGTCAGAGCCTGTATCACCGGTGGCATTGGCCTGAATGCATAGGCTGTAGCAGTTGTCGCCGAGCTGATTAGATGTGTCCGCTTCTTGGCTTGCAGCGGCCCCTCCACCGTCATACTCCGAATGGCGGCAATCGCTGCATTGCAGCCCTTCAGGTATGCCCGCTCCAGACTGATTTGAGGCGTTCGCCGCTGGGGCCTCCGCGACTGCTCCCGCCAAGAGCGGTCCGCAGCAACAGGGCGGCCTCGCTGTCGGATCGCGCGCGTAAACCGGCCATCTTGTGGTGTCGCCCGTGCACACACCGTCCGAGTGTCGGCTGCGCGAGCGCGCGACCGTCGCAATCGAAGAGTCGGCCGCTTGCGCAACGTAACATCCGGCGCCACACTGGGCAGAGGAGTCCAAACTATGAGGCGCGCCGTCTATTACCCCCACACGCAGATCAGGAACGAGAACTTTCTCAAGACATCCCTGCTGCTCTGGGATCAGGTTGACTTTGTCTCGCCGGTAAAAGAATTCTTCTTCGACGACGCACCGAGGATCGAACTGGAAGCGCTCGATTTGCTGTGTCACGCCCACGTACCGAGCCAACAAGAGAAGGAACTGGTGCACGCGAGAGTGGTCGAATTGCTTCGACGCCCGCTGCCCGACTGGCTGGTGACGACGCAAGTCCCGGAGTCTGTCGTCAAAGGCCGCAAGATCCGTGAGTTCGCTACAGGCTACGGCATGTACCCTGAGAAGCTGGCCCACAAGACTTGGCGCTTGCTGGAAGCTGCGAGCCTAGTGCGACTGCAAGGCCCCGATGAGGACTACTACGCCCGGCCATTGATCGGCTTTTTGCTGATGTCGCTGCTGGCAGACGCCTGCGCCGGCGACGCGAAGGGCAAGATCACTGATAGGTCCGACGCCTATGAATTTATGGGGAAGATGATTGCAGCTGAGCGGCCCACCCCCCCGACCAACATCGACTCAGGTCAGCTGAGCGCTGCTCAGGCCGGCTTGGTCAGTCTGGCCGTCAACACGGTGCGAACCGACGGCATTCCATTGGAGAACATCGTCGCCATGAGGAAGCGCGAGGAAGGATCTGCCGGGCACCACTACCGAAAATTTCGGCAGAACCTCGCGGCCAAGATTGAAGCTTCCACGGAACGCGCTTTGGCGGCGCCAGCGCCGGAAGATCGCCGGGACATCGCTGCTGATTTCGAACGCGAGATGCGCGACGACCTTGCCTTTCTCAAGGAGGAACTTGGGATGGCCAAGCGCGAAGTGCTCTTCTCCAAAGAGATGGTCGCGCTCTACAGCCTCGGCAGCCTCGGCAGCCTCGGCAGCCTCGCCGGAGACATCACTGCCTGGGTGGGTGCGGGGGTTGGCGCGGTTCAAGCTACCGGTAAGTTCTCAAAGGCATACGCCGAAACGCTCGGAAAGCACGCCATTTCATACCTCTACGTCGGCGAGCACCCCACTCTGCGCAACATTCCTTTTGGCCCGCTTGCCTAGCGGCCCCGCTTCAACGTTAGGCTCCATGAAGACGGACTTCAGCGACCCACTTGCATTCTTGCGACATCTCGCTGAACAGGCCGTCGTCGATGACATCGGCCTACTTCGAGCCGTGGCGCGTTGCCTCGCACCCGAAGATGCAGCAACGCTCCTTCGGGATGAGGCCACGAGGACCTCAAGCCTGCGAGATGCCCTGCTTCGAAAGGTTGTCGAAGATGCGGAAGCGGGGGTTCGGCGTGAACATCACACTCTTGTCCGTCAGTTGCTGAGGGCAGTTGAATCCGCCGACGGACGCACTAGCCAAATTCTTGCCTACTCGCTTTCTTCGCTCTGCCCGACTCTCCCTCGAAAAAAGCGGCGTTTGGTCCAAGAAGCATTCGTTCGCTCTCGTTTCGTTGGCATTCGACGTCGAGGTTACAGGCTGATTGGCAAAGACAAGGTGCCTGATTTGTCGATCATCGTGGCCGCATGGCGTGAGTGGGGAGATCCAGAGTGTGCGTGGCTCCTAGTAAAGCTGCTGCCTGCTGCGGATCTGGCATCTATGAAGTCGGAACTGCTGCCGTCCCTCGACCAAGGCTGGATGCTCTCAAGACTCTTCCTTAGACTTGCAGAGCTAGACGCCGACTTTCCAGACGAGTTGGAACGTCTGGACAGCGTCTCATACTGCTATGTGTTGGCAAAGCTCGGCCGCACGATCCCGAACGAGAAGGCTATGAGCATCGTCGAGCAGAGCGCCGGCGACGAACGCTTTGGGCTACTGGTTTGGTCGATAGGCAAGATGGGGCTCTGGGAAGTGCTCGTCGCTATACAGCAGCGCCTGCCAGAACTTGAGGAACGACGATTCGCCGCGTTGATGCAGCATGACGCTTAGCCTACATCAGCAGCCGATGGCCTCGGCCACGGCTGCTCGTCGAGCAAACCCTGCGACGGTGCGCAGTATCGTGATGTCCAACTGGCATTTCGAATGGAGCGGCTTCGCCATCCGACAACGTCAACATTGAGCGGCAGCTTGAGGCAAACCACTCAAAATGGTCGACCGGCCGCTCAAGATCAGTTGTGTGAGTTCAGAGGCGCGGGAAGCAGACGTCCGCTGAGGCCGGAGTCAATTTGGCCCGCGTGACCAAAACGAACGGCAGGTACAGCCCGCAGACCGGTCAGACAAAGCATGACCCGGCCCGCTCCTCGATGACCGGAACTCGCTGAGAACCGGTCGGACGACGCCTCGCGCCGACCGACCGAGATCGCTGCAAAGCGGAAAGCCGCGAAGAGGGCCGAAGTTCCACAGCAAGCGCCAAGCCACCTTCAGAGACTCGGCGCCCTGAGCCCGGTCACCCAGCCGGACTCACCTCCTGATAAAGCGCCACCGCCTCCCGCGCCAAATCCGAAGCAATCCAAAGCAGATTCTCCCGATGCGCCTCCCCCGCCTCCTGGAACCATCCATCCCCGGCGCCGTAAAAGCACCAGAGCAGCGAGTTCAACTGCTCCAGCTTGTTCTCCAGAAGACCGGACGGGTCCCGTGTCGTGGTCGCGTCCGCGGATGCCGGCTTTGCAGGCCCGGCCATAATTCGTTTAGCCATTTGGTGTGCTCTCTTTCCAAAGTTCTGCACGTCACTTGGTTAGACGGCTGAGGTGTTCGCGCACCTTGGCCGTCGCCTTTTGTGCCTCACGTTCGCGTCGATGCAAGTCGCACCAACAGCCCGCCGCAAGGCAATGCGGTTCACTCAAGAGAAGTCTTTGTGTGCTCTGCCCTCCATGCCCACTTGGTGGGTCGTTCAACCACAGGGGCATTCACTGTATAGAAGACCAGCCCCGCGCAGAAATAACTTTCTGCCCAGAATTTCTCGATTCCTTCGAGTAATCGCGAGGCCGCAGCGCCAGTACACAAAGCGCTGACAGTCGCTGGGTCAATCAGCGAAAAAGAGGCTGCAGAAGCGGCTGAATCAACTCACGAATCGCGCCCGAATTCGCGCGCATGTTCCACCGCGTACTTGATGAGCTCCGCCTGCCCCTCGATGCCCAGCCGGCGCTTGATGCTCTGCCGGTGCGCCTCCACCGTGCGCACGCTCAGGCCCAGTTCGCGCGCGATCTGCTTGCTCGATTCGCCCCGGCCCAGCGCCGAAAGAATCTCGCTCTCGCGCGGCGTGAGCAGCGGCCTCGGCTCCTGCGTGCGAAACAGTTTTTTCGACACAGCCGGGCTCAGGAATGTGCCGCCGGCCGACACGGCCTCTATGGCCGCGACGATCTCGGCCGCGGGCGCGTCTTTCAGCACGTAGCCGCGCGCGCCCACCTGCAAGGCCTTCTGCACGTACTCGGGGTTGTCGTACATGCTGAGCATCACGATGTGCGTCGCGCTCTGGCGCTGCAGCAGCACTTCCGCGAGCTCGATGCCGTTCATGTCCTTCATGCCGACGTCCATCAGCATGAGGTCGGGCCGCACGCTGTCGACCAGCTCCAGTGCCTCGGCGGCGCTGCCGGCCTCGCCGACGATCTCCAGATTGGGCATGGAGCCGAGCCGGGCGCGCAGGCCGTCGCGCACCAGCGGGTGGTCGTCGACAAGAAAGAGCCGGATGGTCTTGGCGGTGGTCATGCTCTGGCGCCTGATGCGGGCGCGTGTGCCTGCTGTTTCTGTTCGGCCGCTGCTGCCCTCGCGCTGCGTGCTGGCACCTCGGCCTCGATGGAGGTGCGCCCGGCGTTGCTGCACATGGTGAGCCGCCCGCCGATGGCCTCCATGCGCTCGCGCATGTTGCGCAGGCCGATGCCGCGCCTCGGGTCGAGCTGCACGGCCTCGATGTCGAAGCCGGTGCCGTCGTCGCTCACTTCGAGCCGCACGCCTTCTTCTTCGTCGAAGTTCAGCGCAATGTGCACATGCTGGGCGTTCGCGTGCTTGCGCACATTGGTCAGCGCCTCCTGCGTGAGGCGGAAGAGCGCGGTCTTCACCTCGGGCTGCAGCTCGAAGGACTCGCCGCCGATCATCATCGAGGCATCGACGCCGCCGCCCTCTTCCCTGAACTCGTCGACCAGCCGCTCCAGCGCGGCGGGCAGGCCCAGGGTGTCGAGCAAGGCGGGGCGCAGCCGGTGCGAGATGCGGCGCACCTCTATCAGCGAATCGTTGAGCCGCTGCAGCGCCTTCACCAGCGCGGGCGGCGTGGGCTGCTGCTGGCGGTCGAGCGACTCCACGGCCGATTCGATCAGCAGCTTGGCCGACACCAGCGTCTGGCTGGTGCCGTCGTGCAGTTCGCGCGCGAGGTGGCCGCGCTCTTCTTCCTGCGACTGCACCACGCGCCGCGCGAGCAGGCGCAGCTTGGCTTCCGCCGTACGGTGCTCGCTGAGGTTGAGCAGCAGGCCGGCGGCGCTGACCACGCCGAGGCACAGCGCGGCAATGCCGGCTATCCACAGCAGCGTGGCGGTGACGTTGGCGTTCACCTGCCGGTCGAGGGTGTCCATGGTGGTCTGGATGTCGTCGAGGTACAGGCCGGTGCCGACCATCCAGTTCCAGCGCGGCATGGCGGTCACGTAGCCGAGCTTGGGCGCCAGCTGCGCGCTCGAGGGCTTGCGCCATTCGTACTCGACGTAGCCGCCGCCGTTCTCTTTCGCGCCCTTGATCAGCTCCTGGATGGTGTAGCGGCCATGCGAGTCGCGCAGCTCCCAGAGGTTCTGCCCGACCAGCTCGGGCTGGCGCGAGTGCATGAGGGACTTGCCCTCCAGGTCGTACACGAAGAAGTAGCCGTCGTCGCCGTAGTTGAGCGCGGCCAGCCGGCGCAGGGCCTCGTTGCGGGTGGCCTCGTCGTCCTGGCCCGATTCGTACAGCGGCATCAGGTTGCTGACGGCCAGGTCCACGTAGCTGCGCAGCTCGCTGCGGCGCTGGGCCATGTAGCTGTTCTCGATGAGGGCACGCTCGCGCTGGGCGAGGTCGTTCTCCTGGTGGCGCACCGCAAGGGCCACCAGCACCAGCGCCAGGAGCAGCGGTGCGACGGCGAGCGCAACGATCTTGGTGCGGAGGTTCATCGGGTGGCAAGGCTACCACCGCGCCTGGAGGCCGCCGGGCCGGGTCAGCCGCCGACGGCAGCAGGCACCGATGCCCGCCTGAACTCCGTCGCGTAGTAGAGCAGCGCCACCAGCACATACCCGCCACCCAGCAGGCACAACCCGCCCCATCCGTGGAAGGCATACACGGCGGCCGCGATGCCCGAGGCCACCGCCGCGCAGATGAAGATGAAGGTCATGAACAGCCCGTTGATGCGGCCGCGCAACTCGGGCGCAAGCATGAACAGGCTGCGGAAGTTGAGCACCTGGCACAGCTGCACGGCGCCGTCGAGCAGGATGCCGGCCGCGACCAGCCCGGCCAGCGAGTGGTAGTGCATGGAGACGGCGCCCAGCACGAACGAGAGCAGCGCGACGACGATGGCCCAGCCGGTGGCGGCCCGAGTCCAGCCCCTGTCGGCCAGCCGGCCCGCCACGGGCGCGAGCAATGCGCCTGCCGCACCCGCCAGTGCGAACAGCGCGATGCCGCCCTGCCCCATGCCGAACTCGTGCACCAGCGCCAGCGGCACGGCCGTCCAGAAGGCCTGGAAGCCGGAGAACATCATTCCCTGGTAGAGGCTGCGCCTGCGCAGCAGCGGCGTGTTCCACACGATGCCGGGCAGCGAGGCCATGGTGCGCGCATAGCCCACCGAGGCATGCGGGTGCCGCCGGGGCAGCACGCGCCACAGCACGGCGATGAGCGAGGACATCAGCACGGCCGACAGGCCGAACACCGCGCGCCAGCCCAGCGCAGAGGCCACCACGCTGGCGAAGGGCCGAGCCAGCATGATCCCGCCCAGCAGCCCGGCCATGATGTTGCCGACCACCTTGCCGCGCGTGGCCTCGGGCGCGAGGTGCGAAGCAAAAGGCAGCAGCACCTGTGCCGCGACGGCGCACGTGCCCACCACGAATGAAGCCGCCAGGAAGGTAACGGCCGAGCCCGAGAGCGCAATGCCGACCAGCCCGATCACCGCGCCGAACAGCGCGCCGAGGATCAGCCTGCGGTTCTCGACCACGTCGGCCAGCGGCACCAGCAGCAGCAGGCCGGCGCCGTAGCCGAGCTGGGTGAGCGTCATGATGAGCCCGGCCAGGCCGGCGTGCAGCTGCAGCGTGTCGGAGATGGGGCCGATCAGCGGCTGGGCGTAGTAGATGTTGGCTACGCAAAGGCCGCAGGCGACGGCGAATACGAGCGTGAGCGCGGGCGTGAGCCCCGGGGCGGAAGGATGGGCAGCGTGGGCCGCAGGGGCCGTGGAGGATGAAGAGGACACGGAGGAATCCCGGTTGCCGGTTGCGAGAAGGCTGGATTCAGGGTTAACCCGAAGGCCGGGCACCTTAGCACGCGCAGCCGGTTTCTGCTGGCGTGGGCCTTGTGCAGGCCCTCGGGACAACTACGCCTCAGTCGACCGTGGTCGGCCTGCCCGAGGCCACCCAGGCATCGAGCCCGCCCGTCAGCGGCAAGGCCCGCCGCGCACCGCGCGCCAGCAGCACGCGCGCGGCCTGTGCGGCCGACACCTCGTTGGGGCAGTTGCAGTACAGCACCACCACCCGACCGTTGGCATGCGACAGGTCGAGGCTGCGCTGCTGCAGCGCCTTGAGCGTGTAGGCCTGCGCCCCCGGAATGCGGCGCGGGTCGACCTGCACGCCGGCCTTGCCACGCACGTCGATCACCAGCGGAGGCTCCTCGCCGCTCAGCAGCTCGTGCAGCTCTTCTACCGAGATGCGCGGCATGCCCGTGAGCCGCATGAAGGCGCGCCGGCGCCAGTAGCGCACCGCCAGGATCACCAGCAGCACCACGGCCAGCGCGGCGGTGGCGACGCCGCCGGCCTGCGCCATGATGGCCAGTACTTCCTGGATCTGGTTGCGGAACACCCAGCCCAGCCCGAGGAAGAGCCCGGTCCAGACCAGCGCCGCGCCAATGTCGAAGCCGATGAAGCGCCGCACCGACATGCCCAGCGCCCCGGCCATCGGCGGTGCCACCACCGACACGCCCGGCACGAACTTGGCGGCCACGAGCGAGAGCCCGCCCCAGTCGGAGATCAGCGATTCGCCGCGCCGCACGCAGGAGTCGGGTGAAAGGGAGATGCGGCACAGCAGCCGCATGAAGCGGTAGCCGAAGCGCCGCCCGGCATAGAACCACGCCCCGTCGCCCAGCAGGTTGGCGATGACGGCCGCCAGCACCACGCCGGCCACCGAGACATCGCCCGCCGCGAGCAGCGCGCCCGTGAGCACCAGCACCGCCGCCGCCGGCACCGGCAGCCCCAGCCGCGCGGCGAAGCTGGCGGCGAAAACCACCAGGATCGCGTTCTGCACGAGCAGGGACATCAGTTGCGCCATGGCTGCCCTTGTGGCCCGGATGCGGGCGGAATCTGCGGAGGTTGCGTGCTGTTCATGCCGGCAGCGATTCTCGGGCATGGCCCAAGAACGTACCGGGCACAGGCCATTGGCGGATGGCTCCAGCCGGCATCAACCAGCGTCACCCGGCGGTTTTTTCGGGGGTGCGAGACACGCTGAAGCCGAAGGTATTCAGGCCCCCTTCGCTCGACGCGCTGACCTGCCCGCCATGCATGCTCGCCACGGCCTTCACGATGGCCAGCCCCAGCCCGTGGCCGTGGTGCTCGCCGCCGTCGTTGCGCGCCTCGTCGACACGGTAGAACCGGTCGAACAGGTGCTGCAGATGCTGCCCGTCGATGGGCGCACCGGGGTTCGAAACCGTGATCCAGGTCGCCGCGCCCTCCTCGCGCAGCGTGACGGTGATACGCGCGCCCGGCTTCGAATGCTCGATGGCGTTCTGCAGCAGGTTCGACATGGCGCGGCGGAACAGCGCGCTCTCCAGCCGAGCCTCGGCCAGCACATCGCCCTCGATGACGACCTGCGCGCGCGTCTCGTCGAGCACGAACTCGAAGAACTCGATGGTCTTGCGCACCTCCTGCGCCACCGGCGTGAGCACCAGCCCTGTCGCCACCTCGCCGCGGTCGGCCCGCGCGAGGAACAGCATGTCGTTGACGATGGAGCGCACCCGCTCCAGGTCTTCGAGGTTGGCCTGCAGCACCTCCTGGAACTCGCCCGCGCTGCGCTGGCGCGAGAGCGCCACCTGGGTGCTGCCGATGAGGTTGGCCAGCGGCGTGCGCAACTCGTGCGCCACGTCGGCGTTGAACGATTCGAGCTGGCCGTAGGCTTCTTCCAGCCGGCTCAGCGCGCCGTTGAAGGCCTCGGCCAGCGCCGAGAGTTCTACCGGTAGAGGCTCCGCGCGCAGCCGCTGCGACAGCGTCTTGGGCCGCAGCGCCTGCGCCTCCTTCGACAGCCGCTCCAGCGGCCGCAGCCCGACCCGCGCGATCCAGTAGCCCGCGAAGGCCACCACCAGCACCGCGCCCAGCCCGAACGCGACCAGCGCGCTCAAAAAGGCCTGGCGCGTGCGCGCATAGGGCTCGGTGTTGCGCCCGACGATCAGGCGCACGGCCGGGCGCTGCTCGAAGGGATCGATGTGAACCGATAACGTGCGGAACGGCCGCTCCTGCCCCGGCAGCTCGACGACGCTGGTGTGGCCGTTGGCCTCGCGCGTGAGACCGTCGATCTCGGCCAGGCCCTTGCCGTACTGGAAGCGCGGATCGTCGCTGAGCACCCAGAAGCGCACGCTGCCGTCTTCGGGCGTGAGCGCGTCCATGCGCGCCTGCACGCGCGACCAGCGCTCGGGGCTGCCGATGGCCTTGATCCAGAACTGCAGGCTCTTGAGCGTGGTGTCGAGCTCCTCGTATTGATGCCGCTCCAGCTCGCGCGCCAGCACGTTGTGCAACGCGAAGCCGGCCAGCGCGAAGGTCGCGAGCGCCACGGCCGCGAACATGATCACCAGCCGCGCGGTGATGGAGCGCTTCACGGCGCCACGCCCTCCCCGCCGCTCTCGCGTACCTCCATCACGTAGCCCATGCCGCGGATGGTGTGCAGCAGCTTCGGGCTGAAGGGCACGTCGATCTTGTCGCGCAGCCGCTTGATGGCCACCTCGACCACGTTGGTGTTGCTGTCGAAGTTCATGTCCCACACCAGCTCGGCGATGGCGGTCTTCGAGAGGATCTCGCCCTGACGGCGCGCCAGCACCGCGAGCAAAGCGAACTCCTTGGCCGTGAGGTCGATGCGGGTGCTGCCCCCACCACTGCCACGAAAAGCCTTGCGCGCCAGCAGGTCGATCTGCAGGTCGGCAATGCGAAGCTGCATCGGCTCCTGCTTGCGGCCGCGCCGGTTCAGCGCCTGCAGCCGCGCCAGCAGTTCGAGGAAGGAAAAAGGCTTGACGAGGTAGTCGTCGGCCCCTTCGTGCAGGCCCTTGATGCGGTCTTCGACGCGGTCGCGCGCAGTGAGCATGATGACCGGCGTCTGCTTCACGGCGCGCAGCGCGCGCAGCACCGAGAAGCCGTCCTGGCCCGGCAGCATCACGTCGAGCACGATCACGTCGTACTCGTGCGTGAGCGCTAAATGCTGGCCGTCGATTCCGTTGTGTGCCATGTCGACGGCGCAGCCCTGCTCGGTCAGCCCCTTGGAGAGGTAGTCCGCGGTTCTCAGTTCGTCTTCGACTATCAGGATCTTCATGGCGCTTTCTGCCTTCTTGTCTTCGTCTCCACCCCTTCCGGCATCAGCCAGCATCAACCGGCATCAACCCGCGTTCATCCGTGCACCTCGGCAGGCACGGGAGCCTTGCCTTCCTTCGCGGCCTTGCGGGCCTTGCGCGCTTCCTTGCGTCGCATGTACCAGTAGTGGGCGCGGTCGAGGTACAGGTAGACCACGGGCGTCGTGAACAGGGTGAGCGCCTGCGAGAGTATCAGCCCGCCGACCATCGCGTAGCCCAGCGGCCGGCGCAGCTCGGAGCCCGAGCCGTGGCCCAGCATCAGCGGCAGGCCCGAGAGCAGAGCGCACATGGTGGTCATCATGATCGGGCGGAAGCGCAGCAGGCAGGCCTGGTAGATGGCGTCGTGCGGCGTCATGCCCTGCTCGCGCTCGGCCTTGAGCGCGAAGTCGATCATCATGATGCCGTTCTTCTTCACGATGCCGATGAGCAGGATGATGCCGATCAGCGCAATCACGCTCAGGTCGTAGCCGCCCGCCATCAGTATCAGCAGCGCGCCCACGCCGGCCGAGGGCAGCGTCGAGAGAATGGTTAGCGGGTGGATGTAGCTCTCGTACAGCAGGCCCAGCACGATGTACACCGCCACCAGCGCCGCTGCGATCAGGTAGGGCTGCGTGGCCAGCGAGTCTTGAAACGCCTGCGCCGTGCCCTGGAACGAGCCGGTGAGCGACTGCGGCAGCCCCATGTCTGCCTGGGCCTTGTTGATGGCGTTCACCGCGTCGCCCAGCGCATGGCCCGGCGCGAGGTTGAACGAGATGGTCACGGCCGGAAACTGGCCCTGGTGGCTGATCGACAGGTAGGCGGTCTTGCTGGTGTCCACCTTCACGAAGGTCGACAGCGGCACCTGCTGGCCGGTGATGGGCGAGTTGAGATACAGCTTGCTGAAGAGCGCCGGGTCCTGCTGCAGCGCGGGCGTTACTTCGAGCACCACGTGGTAGCTGTTGAGCTGGGTGAAGTACTGCGCCACCTGGCGCTGGCCGATGGCGTCGTACAGCGTGGCATCGATGGTGGCCGGCGAGATGCCGAAGCTCGATGCGCGGTCGCGGTCGATGGTGAGCACGGCAGAGGCCGCGGCGTTCTGCTGGTCGGTGGCCAGGTCGGTGAGCTCGGGCAGCTGCTTGAAGCGCTCCAGCAGCTTGGGCGCCCAGGTGTTGAGCTCGTCGAGGTTGGCATCGGTCACCGTGTACTGGTACTGCGTGCGCGAGGCCCGACCGCCCACGCGGATGTCCTGGCCCGCCTGCAGGAAGAGGTTCACGCCCTGCACCTTGGCCAGCTGCGGGCGCAGGCGCGTGATGATCTCGTCGGCGGTGGCGGTGCGGCCTTCGTCCTTCGGCTTCAGGCTGATGAAGAAGTTGCCGGTGTTGTAGGTGGACGAACTGCCGTTCATGCCGAAGCCGGTCACGTCCGGGTCCTTGCGCACCACGTCGGCCAGCTCGATCATGCGGGCGTTCATCGAGGCGAAGGAGGCGTCCTGTGCCGACTCGGCGAAGCCCGAGATGAAGCCCGTGTCCTGCTGCGGGAAGAAGCCCTTGGGAATGAACACGAAGAGCACGCCCGTGGCCGCTACCGTGGCGATGAAGGTCATGAGCGTGATGAACTGGTGGTCGAGCACCACGTGCAGCCCGCGCTTGTAGGCGCCGAGCATGGCGTCGAAGCCGCGCTCGAACAACTGGTAGAGCCGCCCGTGCTTGCTGCCGTGCTCGTTCTTCAGAAAGCGCGAGCACAGCATGGGCGTGAGCGTGAGCGAGATCACCACGCTCACCACGATGGTGAGCGTGACCGTCACCGCGAACTCGCGAAAGAGCCGCCCCACGATGCCGCCCATGAGCAGCAGCGGAATGAACACCGCCACCAGCGACACCGAGATCGAGATGATGGTGAAACCGATCTCGCCCGCCCCCTTGTACGCGGCCTCGACCGCCGACATGCCCTCTTCCACGTAGCGGTAGATGTTCTCCAGCATCACGATGGCGTCGTCCACCACGAAGCCGACCGCGATGGTCAGCGCCATGAGCGACAGGTTGTCGAGGCTGTAGCCCAGCAGGTACATCACCGCCACCGTGCCCAGCAGCGCGAGCGGCACCGTCACGCTGGGAATGAGCGTGGCCGGCACGTTGCGCAGGAACACGTAGATCACGCCCACCACCAGCGCGATGGTCAGCAGCAGCGTGAACTCCACGTCCTTCACCGAGGCACGGATGGTCTGCGTGCGGTCGATGATGGCGTTGACGTCCACCGTCGGCGGGATCGAAGCCTTCAGCCGTGGCAGCGCGGCGTTGATGCGGTCCACCGTCTCGATGACGTTGGCGCCCGGCTGCTTGGTGATGGCGAGCACGATGGAGCGGCCGTTCTGCACGGTGCTGCCCTCGGGCGCGGCGGCACCGGCATAGGCCCAGCCGGCGATCTTGGCGTTCTCGGGGCCGTCGACTGCCACGCCCAGGTCGCTCACGCGGATGGGCGCGCCGTTGCGGTAGGCCAGCACCACGTCGTTCCAGGGCTTGGCCTTCAGCAGCTGGTCGTTGGTATAGACGGTGAAGCTCTGGTTGGGCCCGTCGATGGTGCCCTTGGGCGCGTTGACGGTGGCCGAGGCGAGCACGGTGCGCACGTCTTCCAGGCTCAGGCCCAGCGCGGCGAGCTTGGCCGGGTCGACCTGGATGCGCACCGCCGGCTTCTGCACGCCGCCGATGTTGACCAGGCCCACGCCCGAGATCTGCGATATCTGCTGCGCGAGGATGTTGTCGGCGTAGTCGTTCACCTCGGTGAGCGGCAGCGTCTTCGACTGCACCGAGAGAATGAGGATGGGCGCGTCGGCCGGGTTCACCTTGCGGAAGGTCGGCGGGCTCGGCAGGTTGGCGGGCAGCTGGCCGGTCGATGCATTGATGGCGGCCTGCACGTCGAGCGCGGCGGCGTCGATGCTGCGGTCGAGGTCGAACTGCAGCGTGATCTGGGTGGAGCCGAGGCCGCTGGTCGAGGTCATCTGCGACAGCCCCGCGATCAGCGAGAACTGCCGCTCCAGCGGCTGGGCCACGTTGGAGGCCATGGTCTCCGGGCTGGCACCCGGCAGGTTGGCCGAGACCTGGATCGTCGGAAAGTCGACCTGCGGCAGCGGCGCCACCGGCAGCAGCGGAAAAACCGCCGCGCCGACCAGCAGGATGGCCAGCGCCAGCAGCGTGGTGCCAATGGGGCGCTTGATGAATGCGGCGGAGATGCTCAATTGCTGCTCCCGCTGCTGGTGGCGACCTTCGCCGCATCCTTCACGGCGTCCTTGACGGCACTCTTCGCGGCCGGCGGCGGCTCGACGATGGTGGCGCCGGGCTTGAGCTTGTACTGGCCGTCGACCACCACGCGCTGGCCGGCCTCCAGGCCCTTGTCGATCACGGCCGTGCCGTCGGCGATCTGCACCACGTGCACCGGCACGTTGGCGACCTTGTTCTCGGCGTCTACAGCCCAGACGTAGGTGCTGTCCTGGCCGCGCTGCACGGCGGCTGCGGGCAGCGTGAGCGAATCGGCCCTGCGGTCGAGCTGCAGCCGCACGTTGACGTACTGGCCCGGCCACAGCGTGTGCTGCGGGTTGGTGAAGCTGCCCTTGAGCTGCACGGTGCCGCTGGTGGTGTCGATCTGGTTGTTCAGCAATATCAGCTTGCCGGTGCCCAGCATCTGCGTGCCGCTGCGGTCGTAGGCCACCACCGAGAGCGGCTGGCTGCTTTGCTGCTGCACGCGGTTGATGTCCTGCACCGCGTCCTCGGGCAGCGTGAACTGCACGGCGATGGGGTCGATCTGGTTGATGACGACCAGCCCGTTGGTGTCGGCCGCATGCACGATGTTGCCCGGGTCCACCAGCCGCGCACCCACGCGACCGTTCATCGGAGAAGTGATGCGCGTGAAGCTCAGTTGCACCTCGGCGTACTGCACCTGGGCCGCGTCGTTCTGCACCGCCGCTTCGAGCTGGTTGACGAGGGCCTTCTGCGTGTCAACCTGCTGCTGCGTGGCCGCGTCCTGCGCGATCAAGGTGGTGTAGCGCTTGAGGTCGGCGCGGGCGTTCGTCAGCGTGGCCTGGTCCTTTGCCCTGGTGGCCTGTGCCTGCGCGAGCTGGGCCTGCAGCGTGCGCGGGTCGAGCTGGGCGAGCAGTTGGCCGGCCTTCACGTCCTGCCCCTCGACGAAGCCGATCTTGTCGAGCTGGCCGTCGATGCGCGCCTTGACGGTGACGGTGGCCATCGAGGCAACGGTGCCGATGCCGGAGCGGTAGACCTGCACGGTCTGGGTGGCGACGCGTGCGGTGGTCACCTGAACGGGCGGCGTCTTCGGTGCGTCGGGCTTGGCGGCGTTGGCCGCGTGATGGGTGAGCGCCCAGGCGCCGCCGCCGAGCACAAGCACGAGCGCGGAGGCCGCGAGCCAGGTGGATCGGCGTTGGTACAGGGGGTGCGTCGTGGTGGTGTCTGGGGTCGTCATGGCATCAATTCCCGGAAGTCGTTGTGGCGGCGTTCCAGCCGCCGCCCGTGGCCGCGATCAGCGAGACGCTGGCGGCCAGCTGGCGGCCGAGCACCTGCGCGGCCGTGCGCTGGTTGGTGAGCGAGAGCGTCTGCGCCGTCACCACGCTGAGGTAGGTGGCGGTGCCGGCGCGGTACTGGCTCAGCGCCATGCGCTCGGCGAGCTGCGCGGCGCGCACGGCGTCGGCCTGCAGCGCGGATTCGTTGTCGAGCACGCGCAGGGTGGCGAGGTTGTCTTCCACCTGCTGGAAGCCCGCGAGCACGGTCTGCTTGTATTGCGCGACGGAGACGTCGTAGGCGGCCACGGCCTGGTCGGTGTGGGCCTTGCGCAGGCCGCCATCGAACACGGTCTGCGCCAGCGCAGCGCCCAGCGACCACACCCGGCTGGGCGTGTTGAACAGCGTGCCCAAGGTGGCTGCGCTGAAGCCGCCGCTGGCGCTGAGCACGATCTGCGGGTAGTAGGCGGCCTTGGCCACGCCGATGTTGGCGTTGGCCGCCTGCACGCGACGCTCGGCGCCGGCGATGTCGGGGCGGCGCTCCAGCAGCTCTGAAGGCAGGCCGGCGGGCGTGACCGGCAGCTTCACGTGCAGCGCAGCGGCCGAGGAAAGCGACTCGGCCGTGGGCGCCTGCGACGAAGTCTCGAGCGGCGGCAGCGAGAACGACGCGGGCGCCTGTCCGGTCAGCACCGCGATGGCGTGCTCCAGCTGGCTGCGCTGCGCGTCGAGATCGACGGCCTGGGCCTGCGCGGTCTTGAGCTGGCTCTCGGCCAGCGCCACGTCGGAGCGCAGCACGGTGCCGGCCGCGTACTGGTGCTGCGTGAGCTCGAGAGCCTTGGCGTAGGCGGCGGTGGTGCTGGCGTACAGGTCGCGCTGCAGGTCGATCACGCGGATCTGCAGATAGTCCTGCGCCAGCGTGGTCTGGATGCTGAGCCGCGCGCCGGCGAGGTCGTCGGCGCTGGCCTGCTGGCTCGCGTTGCCGGCCTCGACAGAGCGACGCACCGCGCCCCAGATGTCGGGCTCCCAGCTCGCGGCAAGGCCGAGGGTGTCGGTGGTGCCGAGCTTGAGGGTGCCGGTGCTGTTGCTCTGGGCGCGGGTGGCGCCGGCGTTGAGGCCGACGGTCGGGAAGAAGCCGGCACGCGCCGCCGCGGTGATGGCCTGTGCCTCGCGGTACTGGGCCTCGGCGACGCGGATGTTCTGGTTGGCCGCGTTGGCTTGAACAATCAGCGAGCTGAGCGTGCTGTCGCCGTAAGCCTCCCACCAGGGGTGGTCGGCGTCGATGGTCTGCGGTGCGGCGGTCTTCCAGGGGCCGCCGGTTTCCTTGAAGGCGGCGGGCACGTCCACCTGCGGGCGGACGTAGTCGGGGCCGACGGCGCAGCCCGCGAGTAGCGCGACGGCCAGCGCCAGGGCCGTGCGCGAAAGAAGAGATGCGTCTGGTAGGGCCATGATGAGGGCACTCTAGGCACCCCCATCAAACCCCTCGCTGTCGACTAACTGACAGTTCTGACAGTTTCGGCTCTCCCCCAGGCTGCGCGCACTTCGTGTCGCTTCGCCCACCCCCTTCCGGGGGCAACACCTGCGGCCCGGCGAAGCCGGTTCCACGGTGTTCCTGGTTTTCCTCCCTCCCCCGCTGGGGGAGGGTCGGGGTGGGGGCACGACGGCGCCAACTTGAGCACGGCGCTTGTTCGAAGGCCTGCCCCCATCCCGGCCTTCCCCCAGCGGGGGAAGGAGAAGAGCCGTTCAGCGCGGGGCGTCGCCCTTGCGGTACTCGGCGGTCAGCTCGTCCAGCTTCTGCTTGAGCGCCGGATCGAGCTTGTATTCGGCGGCCGCGATGGTCGCCTCGAGCTGGTCGGGGCGGCTGGCACCGAGCAGCGGCGCGGTGATGAGCGGGTTCGCCATCACCCAGGCCACCGCCAGCGTGGCCAGCGGCACGCCGGCTTCGTCCGCCAGCTTGTGCAGCTGCGTCACGGTGTTGAAGCTGCGCTCGTTCCAGTAGCGGTCCTGGTACATGCCGCCGGCGGTGCCGAGCGTGAAGCGGGTGTTTTCCTCAGGCTTGCCGCCGGGCTTGTACTTGCCGGTGAGCAGGCCGCCGGCCAGCGGGTTGTAGGGGATCACGCCCAGCCCCTCTTCCGCCGCCAGCGGCAGCAGCTCGCGCTCGATCTCGCGGAACAGCAGGCTGTAGCGCGGCTGCACCGACACGTAGCGCGTGAGCCGCAGCAGGTCGGACTTGCCCAGCGCACGGGCGAGGCGGTAGGCCAGGAAGTTCGACACGCCGATGTAGCGCGCGCGGCCCGACTTCACGATGGTGTCGAGCGCCTCCAGGCTTTCTTCCAGCGGCGTCTCGCGGTCGTCCATGTGCAGCTGGTACAGGTCGACGTGGTCGGTCTTCAGCCGCTTGAGCGAGGCGTCGATGGCGTCGAGCAGGTGCTTGCGCGAGGCGCCCTGGTCCCAGCTGTTGGGGCCGACCTTGTTGACCGCCTTGGTCGCCAGCACGAAGCGGCGGCGGCCCGAGGGGCCCTGCTTCTCGAGCCAGTTGCCGATGATTTCCTCGGTGCGCCCTGCCGTCTCGATGGTGCCGCCCAGCGGATACACGTCGGCGGTGTCGAGGAAGTTGATGCCGCCTTCGGCTGCCTTGTCGAGGATCTGGTGCGACACGGCCTCGTCGGTCTGCAGGCCGAAGGTCATGGTGCCGAGGGCGAGGCGGGAGACGGTGAGGCCGGTGCGGCCCAGGCGGGTGGTGGGAAGGCTCATGGTGTTCGGTTCTCGCTCGGGAGGGAAGGAGATGGGATGAGGGATGGGGTGGAGGGGGCGGCGGCCATCATAGGCACGACCGCGCGACCCTGCAGGCGAGCGAGGTTTCAGGTGCCTTCGGCGTGCACACCGGGCGCGCCGCGCTCGACCGAGAAGCGGGCCATGGTGCCGACCGGCGAATCGGCCGTCCTCTCGTCTTCCACCGCACGGAACTCGACCGCGGCGCCGCGCGCATCGAGCGTCATCAGCGCGTAGCCGCGCTTGTCGGCCCGGCCGTAGCGCAGCTGCGGGTTCTTCGCGAGCATGTTCGCCACGCTGGCGGCGCTCGGCCCTTCGGAAGTGATGGCGCCGCCGACGAATTCGGTCGCGACCAGCGGTCCCTGTCGCGCATCGCCGCGCCGAAGGTCGGCCGCCCAGAAGGCGTGCACGTCGCCGCTGGCCACCAGCGCGTTGCCGCCGCGTGCCTTGTGTTCGGCCAGCGCGTCGAGCAGGCGCGCGCGGGCTGCGGCGTAACCGTCCCAGCCGTCCATCCAGTAGCCGTGCTCGGGGCCGCGCTTGCGGTCGGCCTCGGCGAGCAGCGTGGGCTGGGCGACGACGGTCCAGCGCGCGGGCGGCGCGGCGAGTTCGCGCGCCAGCCAGGCCTCCTGCTGCGCGCCGAAGAGGCTGCGCTCGGGCGCGAGCCGGTCGGCGCAGTCGGCCAATGGCGAGGCGCTGCGCCCCGCGAGGCAGACATGATGCGAGCGGTACTGGCGCCCGTCGGTCAGCAGCAGGTCGAGCATGCGGCCGAAGCGGTGGCGGCCGTAGATGAGGGCATCGGCGCCGCGCGGGCGCATGCTGGCGGGCACGGGCATGTGCTCGTACCAGGCCTGGTAGGCAGCCGCGCGGATCGCAAGAAACTGCGCGGGGTCTGCCGTGCGTGGCGACACGTCGTTCGTGTAGTCGTTGGCGACCTCGTGGTCGTCCCAGGTCACGAGCCAGGGGAAGGCGGCGTGCGCGGCCTGCAGCTGCGCATCGGCCTTGTAGAGCGCGTAGCGGTCGCGGAACTCGGCAAGCTGCGTTGGAATTCCGCCCTCGTGGCGCCGCACCTGATGCGAGTTGCGGGAGCTTTCGTAGATGTAGTCGCCCAGGTGCACCACGAAGTCGAGAGGCTGCGCGGCCATGTCGCGGTAGGCGGCGTAGCGGCCCTGCTCGTAGTGCTGGCAGGAGGCGAAGGCGAAGCGCAGCGGCTTCGCGGACTCGTCGGTATCGGCCGGCGCGGTGCGCGTGCGGCCGGCGGGGCTGCGTGCGCCGCCGGCGGTGAACCGGTACCAGTACCAGCGGCCCGGGGAAAGGCCTGCCACCTCGACGTGCACCGAGTGGGCGAATTCGGCCGTGGCCGTGGCCGTGCCTTTCGCCACCACGCGCCTGAAGCCTTCGTCGTCGGCGACTTCCCAGCGCACCTCTACCGGCGCATCGCCCATGCCACCGCCCTGCAGTGGCTCGGGCGCCAGCCGCGTCCAGAGAACGAAGCCGTCGGCTCGCGGAACGCCCGACGCCACGCCGAGCGTGAACGGGTCGCGCGATGTCGTCGTCGCCGGCTGCGCTTGCAGGCGCAGGAAAGGATGGCCCAGCGACGCGGCCGCCAGGCCGGTGCACAGCAAGCGCCTGCGCGAGACGGGAAAGCCGGTCATCCGCGTGCCGCCATGGCCAGGTCCGGCCTGTCGGTGGTGATCTGCCGGATGGGCATCGCGAGCCAGTGCGCGATCTCGTCGGGCTCGTTGATGACCCACGCGCCCAGACGCTCGGAGCCCAGCGCTCCGAGGCACTGCGACCACGTGGCGGCCAGCAGCTTCTTCTCGACGGCGACGATGCACCCGGGCAGCGCCGCATAGCGCGCCAGCGCGCGGCCGATGCCGCCCAGCATCTCGGCCGAGCGATGGTCCAGCGAAGCCAGCACGCGCGCGCCCGGCCAGCACTCGCGCACCTGCGCCAGCACCTCGGGCACGAAGCAGGTCAGGATGCTGCGCTCCTGCACGCCGGCGTCGTGCAGCGCCCGCACGATGCGTGCGACCGCGCCGGCAGGCAGCTCGCCGGCCGCGTCGGTCTTGATCTCCACGTGCAGCTCCATGCGCGTCGGCGCGAACAGCCGCAGCACCTGGATCAGCGAAGGCACGCATTCGCCCCTGTCCGCGCCGGGCCCGGCGGGATCGCCCTGCCCTTCGCGCAGCCGCGTGGCGAGCACCTCGGCGGCCATGCGCTCGCGCACCGGGCCGGAGCCTTCGGTAGTGCGGTCGAGCAGCGGGTCGTGGATGACCACGGCCGTGCCGTCGCGCGTTTCCTGCACGTCGAATTCGACCGCGTCGGCGCCCGATGCGATCAGGCGGCGAAAGCCGCTCAGGCTGTTCTCCGGCCAGAGGTTGCGAGCGCCACGGTGTCCCACGATGATCATTGCGGCATTGTCCTTCCGTTCTATTTGCTGCTGTCGACCAGCCCCTTCACGAACGAGCGCTGCAGTGCGATCACCACCAGGATCGGCGGCAGCATGGTGAGCAGCGCCGCGCTCATGGCCACGTTCCAGGCCGGCTGCGAATCGGAACGCGGGATCAGGTGCTTCAGGCCGATCACGGCGGTGGCCATGTCCTTCTCGGTAGTGAAGAGCAAGGGCCACAGGTACTGGTTCCATCCGTAGAGGAACAGGATGATGCCCAGCGCGGCGATGTTCGAGCGCGACAGCGGCAGCAGGATGGTCCAGAAGAAATGCATGGGCGAGGCGCCGTCGATCCGCGCGGCCTCGCACAGTTCGTCGGGCACCGTCAGGAAGAACTGGCGGAACAGGAAGGTGGCCGAGGCCGATGCGATGAGCGGCAGTATCAGCCCCGGGTAGGTGTCGACCATGTTCCACTGCAGCTGGATGTCGATGCTGTGCCCTGTCACCGCGTTCCAAGCGTCAGACAGGTGCAACGTCTCCACCAGCCATTGCACCGGCAGCGCCGCATTGGCGACCGACTCGTAGGTTGGCGAGATGCGCACCTCGATCGGCAGCATCAGCGACACGAAGATGAGCCAGAAGGCCGTCATGCGGAATCGGAAGCGGAAGTACGTGATGGCGAAGGCCGACAGCAGCGACACCGCGATCTTGCCGAAGGTAATGCCCACCGCCACGATGAACGAGTTGAGGAACAGGCGGCCGAAGTTGGCCTGCGTCCACGCGGTGCGCAGGTTCTGCACGAACTGGTCGCCGGGCAGCCAGGGCAGCGGCACCTGCTGCACTTCGCCGATGGTGAGCGAGCCGGCCACGAAGGCAAGGTACAGGGGCACGCAGACGAAGGCCACGCCCACCAGCAGGATGGCGTGGCAGATGCCGTCGAGGATGGGGGCGCGTTCAACCATGTGCCGCGGCTTTCCGTTCGGGGTTCATATGTCGTAGCTCACGCGGCGCTCCACGTAGCGGAACTGCAGCAGCGTCATCAGCAGCGCGAAGATCATCAGGATGACCGACTGCGCCGCCGAGGAGCCGAGGTCGAGGTTGACGAAGCCGTCCGTGTAGACCTTGTAGACCAGCACGTTGGTGGCGCCCGCGGGACCGCCGCCGGTGACTGCGTCGACGATGGCGAAGATCTCGAAGAAGCCGTAGACGAAGTTCATCACGGCCAGGAAGAACATCGTGGGCATCAGCAGCGGCAGCCCGATGGTGAAGAAGCGCCGCAGCGGCCCCGCGCCGTCGACGGCCGCGGCCTCGAGCAGCGAGGACGGCACCGCGAGCAGCCCGGCCAGCAGGAAGATGTAGTCGTAGCAGACGTGCTTCCACGAGGCCGCGAGGATCACCAGGATCATCGCGTCGGAGCCCACGCGGTTCGGGTCCCATGCGAAGCCCAGCGCATGCAGCACGTGCGCGAGCGGCCCCACCGCCGGGTTGAACAGGAAGGCCCACAGGATGCCCGCGATGACCGGCGCGATGGCATACGGCAGCAGGATGATGGCCTTGTACACCCCGCGCCCACGAATCACGCGGTCGCTGGCGAAGGCCAGCACCAGCGCGACGGCGATGGTCAGCAGGTTCTGCAGCACCGTGAACACCACGGTGACCTGCGCCGACTCGTGGTAGTTGGCGCTTCGCAGCAGCTGCACGAAGTTGTCGAAGCCGACGAAGTGCACCGTGTTGCCGAAGGGGTCGGACAGGAAGAAGGCCTGCCCCAGCGCGCGGAACGACGGAATGAAGAAGAAGAACAGCAGGATCGCGAGCTGCGGCAGGAGCAGCAGCACCGGCAGGCGCACGTCCTTGAAGTGCGCGCGTTTCAGTCCTGCTTCGGGTCCGGCCATGGAATTGCCCTGCCTGCGTGCCTGCTCAGTAGCGGCCCTTGTTCAGTTTCTCGTACTGGCGCAGGATCTCGTTGCCGCGCTTCACGGCGTCGTCCATGCCCGCCTGCGGCGTCTTCTTGCCGGCCACCACGTTCTCGAACTCCTCGCGCTGCGCCATCATGGTCTGCGTGAAGTTGCCGAAGTGAAAGCCCGTGGAGTTGACCGTGGGCGTGCCGCGCGTGAGCTGCAGGATCGCGATCTCGCGCGTGGGGTGCTGCTTGTAGTAGTCCTGCGACTTCGCCAGCTGGTAGGCCTTGTTGCTCAGGGGCACGTAGCCTGTGGACTTGTGCCACCAGACCTGCGTCTCGGGCTTGGCAAGGTAGTCGAGGAAGGCGGCCACGGCGTCGTATTCCGCCGGCTTCTGCCCCTTCATGACCCACAGCGACGCGCCGCCGATGGTGCTGTTCTTCGGCTGCTTGCCCTCCTCCCACGGCAGGTAGGTGGCGCTCCAGTCGATCTTGGCCTCGCGCTCGATGCCGCTGTGCGCCGCCGTGGAGGCGAAGAAGGTGGAGCACTTGCCCGAGGTGAAGAGCTGCTCGGGGCTCAGGCCCTGGCCGGCGATCTGCATCACGCCGTCGTCGATCCACTTCTTGATGCGCCCGACCTGCGAGACGACCGAGGTCTTGTTGTAGACGAACTCGGTGTCCAGCCCCTGGTATCCGTTGGCCTTGGTTGCGTACGGCAGGTCGTTGATGGCGCTGTAGTTCTCCAGCAGGCTCCAGTGGTAGTCGCCCGCTAGCACCGAGCCGCAGGCGGAGATGTCCTTCTGCTTGATGGTGTAGAGCTGCTTCTCCAGTTCCTGCCAGGTCTCGGCCGGCCTGGCGAAGCCGGCCTTCTCGAAGTGCGTCTTGTTGTACCAGAGGATCGGTGACGAGGAGTTGAAGGGCATGGTCATGAGCTTGCCCTTGTAGCTGTAGAAGCCCGCCACGGGTTTCACGAAGTCGGCCCAGTCGACCTTGTAGCCGCGCTGGTCGAGCAGGTCCTGCACCGGCATGGTGGCGTCGGACAGCAGCATGGTCATGAAGCCGCGCTCGTAGATCTGCACCAGCTGGGGCGCGCGCTTGGCGCGGTAGGCGGCGATGGTGCCGTTGATGACCTCGTCGTAGTTGCCCTTGTTGACGGCCACCACCACGTACTTCTGCTGCGATGCGTTGAAGTTCTTCACGAGCTCGTCGACGCGCTCGCCGAGCGTGCCCCCCATGGCATGCCACCACTGGATCTGCACGGGTTCGGCGGCTGCGGGGGCGTTCGCGCCGAGCCAGAGCATCGAGGACATGGCGAGCGTGGCGAGGGTGCTGCGTCGTTGGAAGTTCATCGCGGTCTCCTTGGAGTCGAGGGATCGGTCGGTGGTGCGGGTTTCGGAATTCAGGATTCGGCGACCCAGAAGCCGCCGGGGGCAAAGAGGTCGGCGATCGCGCGGTCGAGCCAGCCGAGATCGTCGAGCAGGTCGAGCACGGTGTAGCGGCGACGGATCAGGCGCGCGCGGCGATGGTCGGCGGCGAAGCTCGCGCCGACGATGCCGAGATCGCGCGGATGCGCCGCGCCGCCGACCGCGCGCAGGCGCTGCTGCATGTCGCGCGCGCCGACGAGCTGCCGTGCGAGCGAATCGCGCAGCGCGGGCCATACGCCGGCAAAGCGCGCGACGCGGGCGCGGCGGCTGCCAGCGGCGCGCTTGGCGTTCATTTCCTCGCGGGCGGCTGCACGGAACTCCTCGCGTCCGAAGGCGGCGTCGATCTCGCGTGCGAGCGCGTCATCGTCGTGGCCTTCCGGCACTTCGGCGACCGCGGCGGCCAGCGCGGCATCGCCCTGCTCGCGCAGCCATTCGTACATCGCGAGCATCGCCACGCAGCCCACGCCGACGCACGCGCCGTGCGCGGCGGGTTCGCCGTCGACGCGCAGGTCTTCCATTTCCCACAGGTGCGAGAACTGGTGGTCGCTGCCGCTCGCGGGCCGCGAATTGCCGTGTGCCTGCATCGCGAAGCCGCTGACCAGCAGGCCCGACAGCAGGTCGCCCAGGGCCTTGGGCTCCTGTATCGCAAGGCGCTCGGGCGCGCCCAACCAATCGTGCAGGTGGGACTGCACCATGTCGAAGGGGCGCCGGTTCAACGGCTCGACGCCGAGCGCATCGGCCAGCAGCCAGTCGGCGCCGGCCACCGTCTTGCCGGCGAGATCGCCGTAGCCCCACGCCGTCATGCGCGCGGGGGCTGTGCCGAGCACGTCCAGGTCGGCGAGCACGGCCACCGGGGGGGCGCAGGCCAACGTGCGCTTGAAGCCCTCCTCGTCGAGCAGGGCTGCGCCCGATGCGGCGTAGCCGTCCATCGACGCTGCAGTGGCCATGCACACATAGGGCTTGCCGGCCATCGAGGCGGCGTGCTTGACCAGGTCGCTGATCACGCCCGAGCCCACAGCCAGCGGCGTGAGTTCATGCGCGGCGAGCTTGCGCGCGATGGCTTCCGAAGACGACACGCGCGGCTTGAGGCGCGGGCGCGCGGGCAGCACCAGCGGCGGGGCGAGCGCGATGCCGCGCGCCTCCAGCAGCGCCTGCGCGGCGGCGCCGGCGACGTCCCAGGTGGTTTCGTCGGCCACCAGCATCCAGCGAGCGCCGGGGGCAACGCGCCGCAGGAGGTCGGGCATCGCGCGTGCCGCGGCGCGCTCGACGACGACCTCTTTCGTGACGGCGGCATCGCGCAAGGCAGCTCTCAACGGGGATGTGGTTTCGCTCATGTCTCCGGGTAATTCAGGCGCCGACTGGTGGCGGATGAACAAGTGTATATTTTGAAATTCATTTGTTTCAAGCGGGTGACTTCCCCAATACCGGCATCGGCGCGGGCAGAATCCGGACACGACAACGGAGCATTCGGATGGCTGACGAAGATCAGGTGGTGGTGCGCGTGGCCTGGCTTTACTACATGGAGGGCCTCACGCAGGACGCCATCGCGACGAAGCTCGGGCTCACGCGGCTGCGCGTGAACCGGCTGCTGGGCGAGGCGCGCGAAAGCGGGCTGGTCAGCATCAAGATCAATTCGCGCCACGAGAGCTGCCTGCGTCTTGAGGAAGAGCTGCGCACGGTCTGCGGGCTGCGCGAGGCGGTCATCATTCCCACGCCGGGCAGCGCCGATCTCATTCCGGCGCTGCTCGGCCGCACCACCGGCGAATACCTCTCCAGGCACCTCGAGACGCATCGCGTGCGCGGCATCGGCGTGGGCTGGGGCGCGACCCTGCGCGAGACGATCCGCCACGTCACGCCGGGCGAGTGGCCGAACCTGCACGTCAACTCGATGATGGGCGGCTTGACGCGCGGCCTCGAGATCAACACCTTCGAGACGGCCAGCGCGCTGGCCAGCCGGCTGGGCGCGCAGTGCAGCTACCTGGCCGCGCCGCTGTACGCGGGCAGCGCGAAGTCACGCGACACCATCGTGTCGCAGGACGTGTTCAAGGATGCCTTCGGCCAGATCTCGGCCAACGACGTGGCGCTGCTGAGCGTGGGCGACCTGAGCACCCGCTCGCTGCTGGTGCGCTACGGACTGCCCAAGGACGTGCCGGTGGCCGAGCTGCGGCAGGCCAAGGCGGTGGGCGACATCGTCGGCCAGTTCCTCGACCGCCACGGCAAGCCGGTGAAGCACGCGCTGAACCAGCGTGTGGTGGCGCCCTCGACACAGGAGCTCGCGAAGATCCCGACGGTGATCGTGGCTTCGGGCGGCGAGAACAAGGCGCCGATCATCGCGGCGGTGCTGTGGGCGAAGCTGGTGTCGGTGCTGATCTGCGACGAGCAGGCAGCACGCGCCGCGCTGAAGCTCTACGAGGCGCTCGGGGAGCGCTGAACGCCGGCGGGCCGCAGGCTGGCCCTCGCGCTCGCGATCGCCCAGCCGAAGATGCCGAGGCCGGCGAGTGCCAGCAGTGCGCCGACCCAGCCGGTGGAAGTCCAGCCCAAGCCTGCCGCGATCGCCACGCCGCCGAGCCACGCACCGAGCGCATTGGCCATGTTGAAAGCCGAGTGGTTGAGCGCGGCGGCGAGCGTCTGCGCGTCGCCCGACACATCCATCAGGCGGATCTGCAGCGCCGGGCCGATGGCCACGGTGGTACCGATGAGGAACACGTTGATGGCGGCCGTGATCACGTTGTGCGCCGCGAAGGTGAACATCGCGAGCACCAGCGCCGCGTAGACCATCAGGCCACCGATGGTGCGCATCACCGACTTGTCGGCCAGCCGCGCGCCCACGAGGTTGCCCGCGACCATGCCGAGGCCGAAGAGCGCGAGCACGAAGGGCACGCCGCTCAGCGACAGGCCCGCTACCTCGATCAGCGTGGGCTTGATATAGCTGAACACCGAGAACATGCCGCCGAAGCCGATGGCCGCGATGCCGAGCGTGAACCACACCTGCTTGCGCTTGAGCGCGCCGAGCTCGCGCCACGGGCTGGCACCCGCGGCCGGCGCCATGTCGGGAATGTCGCGACGCAGCAGCACGATGGCCACCAGCGCGATGACGCCGACGAAGACGAAGGCGGCGCGCCAGCCGAAGTACTGGCCCAGCCACGCCGCGATGGGCACGCCGACCAGCGTGGCCCCGGTGAGCCCCAGCATCACGAGCCCCACTGCCCGTGCCCTGCGCCCCGGCGGTGCGAGGGTGGCGGCCACCAGCGCGGCCACGCCGAAGTAGGTGCCGTGCGGCAGTCCGGCGGCGAAGCGCAGCAGGTTCAGCAGCAGGTAGTTGGGAGCGACGGCGCTGGCGAAGTTGCCGGCCGCGAACACGGCCATGAGCGCGATCAGCAGCGCGCGGCGGCGCCAGCCGGCGGCGAGCACCGCGAGCACGGGGGCGCCGATCACCACGCCGAGCGCATAGGCGCTGATGACATGGCCGGCCTGCGGGATGCTCACGCCGATGTCCTTCGCCACCTCGGGCAGCAGGCCCATGATGACGAACTCGCCGGTGCCGATGGCGAAGCCGCCGACGCCGAGCGCGAGCACCGCGCGCAGGAAGTTGGCGGGTGCGCCCGAAGGCAGGGTGAAGGAAGAAATATCGGTGACCGCGCTGTCCTGCGCGGGTGGGGAGGCGTTCAAGGCCAGGCTCCTGGGAGGGGGTGCCCGGCGGCAGCGGGCAAGGCGCGATTTTAGGGTAAACCCTGAAATCGCGCCGATACGCAATTGCCGAAGACCTTGTACTGGCAGGGCCGGGAAGCCCCTGGCAGTGGGCTCAGATCGCCACCAGCTGCCTCACGCCCTGCGCTTCCATGTCCTTGCCGAGGCCGCGCGCGATGACCTCGCCGCGCTCCATCACGAGGTAGTCGTCGGCCAGCTCCTGGGCGAAGTCGTAGTACTGCTCGCACAGCACGATGGCCATGTCGCCCCGGTCGGCCAGCATGCGGATGACGCGGCCGATGTCCTTGATGATGCTGGGCTGGATGCCCTCGGTGGGCTCGTCGAGGATCAGCAGCCTGGGCTTGGGCGCCAGCGCCCGTGCGATGGCGAGCTGCTGCTGCTGGCCGCCCGAGAGGTCGCCGCCCCTCCTGTTCATCATCTGCTTGAGCACCGGGAACAGCTCGTACAGCTCCGCCGGAATGGGCGTGCCGCCGCTCTTGTAGGCCAGGCCCATGCGCAGGTTCTCCTCGACCGTGAGCCGCGCGAAGATCTCGCGGCCCTGCGGCACGAAGCCGATGCCCGCCCTCGCCCGCTCGTAGGGCGTGGCCTTGTGGATCGGCTTGCCTTCGAGCTCGATGCTGCCGCTCTTGATCGGCACCAGGCCCATGAGCGACTTCAGCAGCGTCGTCTTGCCTACGCCGTTGCGGCCCAGCAGCACCGTGACCTTGCCGAGCTTCGCCTCGAAGCTCACGTCCCGCAGGATGTGGGAGCCGCCGTAGTACTGGTGGATGTTCTTGACTGTCAGCATGGTTCGTTCTCCCTCAGCGGCCCAGGTAGACCTCGATCACGCGCTCGTCGGCCTGCACCTCGTCGAGCGTGCCCTGCGCAAGCACGGAGCCGTCGCACAGCACGGTGACGATCTCGGAGATGGTGCGGATGAAGCTCATGTCGTGCTCCACCACCATCAGCGAATGCTTGCCTTTGAGCGAGAGGAACAGCTCGGCCGTGCGCGCGGTCTCCTCGTCGGTCATGCCGGCCACGGGCTCGTCGAGCAGCAGCAGCTTCGGGTCCTGCATCAGCAGCATGCCGATCTCTAGCCACTGCTTCTGGCCGTGACTCAGGTTGCCGGCGAGGCGCGACACGCTGTCGGCGAGATGGATGGTCTCCAGCACCTCGGCCAGGCGGTCGCTCTGCGCCGAGTCGAGCCGAAAGAGCATCGACGAGCGCACGCCCTTGTCGGTCTTCAGTGCGAGCTCGAGGTTCTCGAACACGGTCAGGTGCTCGAACACGGTCGGCTTCTGGAACTTGCGGCCGATGCCCAGTTGAGCGATTTCCGCCTCGCGGTGGCGCAGCAGGTCGATGGTGCTGCCGAAGAACACCGTGCCCTCGTCGGGCCGGGTCTTGCCGGTGATGATGTCCATCATCGTGGTCTTGCCCGCGCCGTTCGGCCCGATGATGCAGCGCAGCTCGCCCGGCGCGATGTCGAGCGACAGCTTGTTGATGGCCTTGAAGCCGTCGAAGCTCACGCTCACGTCTTCCAGGTAGAGGATGCGGCCGTGCGTGACGTCGACCTCACCCGGCGTGACATGACGCCCGAAGTCGGCGGCGCGACCGCCCGACTCGGTGCTCCCGCTCACGTAGTGGATGCCGCTGGCCCGTGCGGCGCGCTCGGCGCCCGCTTCCATCAGGTCGGGCGTCATGCGCGTGCTCCCTTCGCTTCCACAGGCAGCGAGGCCATGGCATCGGTCTCGACGCCCTGCTCTGCAGCGACGGCGCGGCGCGCGTCCTGTACGGGTTCAGGTGGCGTGGTCTTCTTTTTCTCCCTCGACAACCACTTGCGCACCAGCCCGACGATGCCGTTCGGAAGGAACAGCGTGACAGCAATGAACAAGGCCCCCAGGAAGTACAGCCAGTACTCCGGATAGGCCACGGTGAGCCAGCTCTTGGCGCCGTTGACGATGAAGGCGCCGATGATCGGCCCGATCAGCGTGGCGCGCCCGCCCACCGCCGCCCAGATGGCGATCTCGATGGAGTTGGCCGCGCTCATCTCGCCCGGGTTGATGATGCCGACCTGCGGCACGTACAGCGCGCCGGCCACGCCGCACATGACGGCGGAGATGACCCAGATCGTGAGCTTGTAGGGCAGCGGGTTGTAGCCAGAGAACATCACGCGCGTTTCCGCGTCGCGAATCGCCTGCAGCACGCGGCCGAACTTGCTGCCGATGAGCCACTTCGCGAACAGGAAGAAGCCCAGCAGCGTGGCGCCGGTGAGCGCGAACAGCGTCATGCGCATTTCCTGCGTGGCGATCGGGATGCCCAGGATGCGCTTGAAGTCGGTGAAGCCGTTGTTGCCGCCGAAGCCCGTCTCGTTGCGGAAGAACAGCAGCATGGCCGCGAAGGTCATGGCCTGCGTGATGATCGAGAAATACACGCCCTTGATGCGCGAGCGGAAGGCGAAGAAGCCGAACACGAAGGCGATGAGGCCCGGCACCGCGACCACGAGGACGAGCGTGGCGATGAAGCTGTCGCTGAAGGTCCAGTGCCAGGGCAGCGTCTTCCAGTCGAGGAACACCATGAAGTCGGGCAGGTCGCTCTTGTAGTTGCCGTCGCGGCCGATCTGGCGCATGAGGTACATGCCCATCATGTAGCCGCCCAGCGCGAAGAAGAGGCCGTGGCCCAGCGAGAGGATGCCGGTGTAGCCCCAGATCAGGTCCATGGCCAGCGCGCAGATGGCGTAGCACATGATCTTGCCGACCAGCGCCACCGCGTAGTCGCTCATGTGCAGCGGGCTGTCCACCGGCACCCACATGTTGAGCACGGGCGCGACGGCGCACACCACGATCAGCGCGACGAAGAAGGCCGTCCAGCCCTTGCCGCTCAGCAGTGGCCCCTTGGTTGGCAACGTTACCTTGCTCATGCTTCCGCGCTCCGGCCCTTCATGGCGAAGATGCCCTGAGGTCTCTTTTGAATGAAGATGATGATGAAGACAAGCACCGCGATCTTCGCGAGCACTGCGCCCGCCCAGCCTTCGATGAACTTGTTGAGAATGCCCAGCCCCAGCGCCGCGTACACGGTGCCCGCGAGCTGGCCCACGCCACCCATCACGACCACCATGAAGCTGTCGACGATGTAGCTCTGGCCCAGGTCGGGGCCGACGTTGCCGATCTGGCTCAGCGCGCAACCGGCCAGGCCCGCGATGCCGGAGCCCAGCGCGAAGGCGTAGGTATCGATGCGAGCGGTGTTCACTCCCATGCACGAGGCGATCGGCCGGTTCTGCGTGACGCCGCGCACGAACAGGCCCAGCCGCGTGCGGCCGATGAGCCAGCCCATGGCGACCAGCACCAGTGCCGCGAAGACGATGATGCAGATGCGGTTCCACGGCAGCGTGACGTTGCTCAGCATGGTGAAGCCACCGCTCATCCAGCCGGGGTTTTCCACGCCGACGTTCTGCGCGCCGAAGATGGAGCGCACCAGCTGCTGCAGCATCAGGCTGATGCCCCAGGTGGCCAGCAGCGTCTCGAGCGGGCGGCCGTAGAGGAAGCGGATCACGCCGCGCTCCAGCACCGCGCCCACGAGCGCCGATGCCATGAACGAAACCGGAATGGCGGCGACGAGGTACCAGCCGAACGCAGCCTCGGGCATGTACTTCTGGAAGATGCCCTGCATCACGTAGGTGGCGTAGGCGCCGATCATCATCAGTTCGCCGTGCGCCATGTTGATCACGCCCATCAGCCCGTAGGTGATGGCCAGGCCCAGCGCGGCCAGCAGCAGCACAGAGCCCAGGCTGATGCCGCTGAACACGGCGTTGATGCGGTCGCCCCAGACCAGCGCGCCGTCGATGCTGGCAATGGACGCGACGATGGCGGCCTTGACGTCCGCCTCGGTCTCGTCGGCCAGGCGCTGGTTGAGCAGCAGCTTGGTGTCGGGGTTGCGGTTGTTGCCCAGCTCCTTCGCCGCGGCGAGGCGCTTCGCCTTGTCGGCGCTGCCGAGCATGCTGGCGGCGCGCACCAGCTCGAGCTGGGCCTTGATCTTCGGATTGGTCTCGGCGGCCAGCGCCTTCTCGACCATGGGCACGCGCGACTCGTCGGGCTCCTTGAAGAGCGCCTGCGCGGCCTCGGCGCGCACGGCGTCGTCCTTGCTCGTGAGCTTGAGCGCAGCCTGCGCGGCATCGAGCGCGCCGCGCATGAGGTTGTTGTTGACGACGTCTTCGGCGGTGTCGGGCACCTTCAGTTCGGCGCCGCTCACCGGGTCGTAGCCCTTGTCGTCCTTCATCACGAAGACCTTGTCTTCCGTGTACTTCACCGCGTCGTCGGACATGGCCTGGATGAAGGCGGAAGTCTTCTCGTCGGCCGTGAGCACGGCCTTGTTGAGCGCGGCGATGCGGGCTTCGGAATCGCCGGAGGCGATGGCCCGGGCTTCGTCGGCGGTCAGCGCGTGGGCGGCCGATGCCATCAGCAACATGGCGGCCAGTGCGCAGTGAAGGGTTCGTCGAAGCATCATGAGACTGGAAGTTGGATTGGCCCCCTCCCCTTCCGGGGGAGGGTTGGGGTGGGGGCACTCGGCGCCTGAACAAGCGCAGTGCTCGGATCGACCGCCGTCAGCCCCCACCCCTGCCCTCCCCCAGCGGGGGAGGGAGAAACACACTTACATTGATTTGCCAGCTGGGTAATCCGGCTTCTTGTCGTTGCCCTCGATGTACGGGCTCCACGGCTTGGCCTTGACCGGGCCCGGCGTCTTCCACACCACGTTGAACTGGCCGTCGGCCTTTATCTCGCCGATGAACACGCTCTTGTGCAGGTGATGGTTCTTCTCGTCCATCTTCGAGACGATGCCCGAGGGAGCAGTGAAGGTCTGGCCGGCCATGGCGGCGATCACCTTGTCGGTGTCGGTGCTCTTGGCCTTCTCGACCGCCTGCTTCCACATGTGGATGCCGATCCAGGTGGCTTCCATCGGGTCGTTGGTGAGCGGCTTGTCCTTGTGGCCGGCGATGTTCTTGGCCTTGGCGTATTCGCTCCACTGCTTGATGAACGCCGTGTTGGTCGGGTTCTTGATCGACATGAAGTAGTTCCATGCGGCCAGGTGACCCACCAGCGGCTTGGTGTCCACACCGCGCAGTTCTTCCTCGCCCACCGAGAAGGCGACCACGGGCACGTCCTTGGCCTTCAGGCCGGCGTTGCCGAGTTCCTTGTAGAAGGGCACGTTGGAGTCGCCGTTGATGGTCGACACCACTGCCGTCTTGCCGCCGGCCGAGAACTTCTTGATGTCTGCGACGATGGTCTGGTAGTCGCTGTGGCCGAAGGGGGTGTACTTTTCGTCGATGTCCGATTCCTTCACGCCCTTGCTCTTGAGGTAGGCGCGCAGGATCTTGTTGGTGGTGCGGGGGTAGACGTAGTCGGTGCCCAGCAGCACCCAGCGCTTGGCGCCGCCGCCTTCCTTGCTCATCAGGTAGTCGACGGCCGGAATGGCCTGCTGGTTGGGAGCGGCGCCCGTGTAGAACACGTTCTTCGAGAGCTCTTCACCCTCGTACTGCACGGGGTAGAACAGCAGGCCGTTCATTTCCTCGACCACCGGCAGCACCGACTTGCGCGACACCGATGTCCAGCAGCCGAAGATCACCGAGACCTTGTCCTGGCCGAGCAGCTGCTTGGTCTTCTCTGCGAACAGGGGCCAGTTGGAGGCCGGGTCGACCACCACGGGCTCGAGCTGCTTGCCCAGCACGCCGCCCTTCTTGTTGATGTCGTCGATGGCCATCAGCACCGTGTCCTTCAACACGGTTTCCGAGATGGCCATCGTGCCCGACAGCGAGTGCAGCACGCCGACCTTGATGGTGTCGGCGGCGAATGCGGGCGCAGCAGAAATGCTGGCCAGCGCGACGGCGGCGGTGAGCGCCTTGAGTGTGAAACGACGTTGCATGTGGACTCCTGCTCCGGGGTTGGTTGAACCTTTTCGACAGCGCTTGGCTGGCGTGGGAGGGAGTCTGCGGAACGCACCACAAAGGGGAAATACGCCGGGTGGCGTACACGGATGTACTCAGCCGGGTGGCAGGACAGGCGGTTCAGGGTACTTGCGGGCGTTGACGAGCATCTTGCTTCTCGCCGCCGCGATCACGTCGATGCCGAGCTTGTCGGCAAGCTGCAGCAGGTAGAGGAAGACATCGGCAATCTCGGTGCCGATCTCGGCACGCTTGTCGGCCGGCAGATCGCGGCTCTGGGCTTCGGTGAGCCACTGGAAGTGTTCGAGCAGCTCGGCCGCCTCGACGGAAAGCGCGGAGGCGAGGTTCTTGGGGGAGTGGAACTGCTCCCAGTCGCGGGCTTGTGCGAAGTCGCGCAGGGCTTGAGTGAGCGCTTGAAGATCGTTGGTCATGTTCATGATCGAGTGCGAACCGGAAAACCCATTTCGGGCATTAAAATTCCCAAAATGGGTAAAACTCCATCGCCTCTGCCGAAAACGGACAAGTCCACCGGGCTTGCGGACGCCTTGTTCACGACAACCCAGCAGCGCGTGCTGGGCTATCTCTTCGGCCAGCCGGACCGAAGTTTTTTCTCCAGCGAATTGATCAAGCTTACTGCCGCCGGTTCGGGCGCCGTGCAGCGCGAGCTCAAGTGCCTGACCGACAGTGGGCTGCTCACAACCTCGCGCGTAGGCAATCAGAAACACTACCAAGCCAACGCAGACTCACCGATCTACGAGGAGCTGTGCAGCATCGTGCGCAAGACTTTCGGACTCGCGGGCCCCTTGCGCGAAGCGCTGGAACCCATGGCCGACAAGATCGATGCTGCATTCGTCTTCGGCTCGGTGGCCAAGAAGAGCGACACGGCCGCAAGCGACATCGACCTGCTTCTGATCAGTGACGAACTTGCGTATTCGGACCTGTTTCTGGCCCTCGACGCGGTATCGGCACGCCTCGGCCGTACAGTGAACCCGACCATGCTCACGAGGAAAGAACTGATGCGAAAGCACAAGGACGGCGAATCATTCGTCACGCGCGTCATGGCACAGCCCAAGCTTTGGGTGGTTGGCGACGCGCATGTCCTACCCACTTGAAAACCTGTGCGGTCCGTCGAAGCCGCTGACGGCCGAGGCACCCGATGCCCGCGAATTCGCGGGCCTGCTGCGCTCCGGGCAAGCGCGTCTGGCAGATGCCCAAGTCGCACAACTCTCCCTGGAGAGCCGCTTCGATCTCGCCTACAACGCAGCGCATGCCATGTGCCTTGCCGCGCTGAGATGGCATGGCTATCGCTCGAGCAATCGCTTCATCGTCTTCCAGGTGTTGCCGCACACCCTGTCGCTGGGGCCGGAGGTATGGCGTGTGCTCGCCAAGGGTCATGAGATACGAAATCTCGGCGAATACGAAGGCGACATGAACATCGACGAACGCATCGTCCGCGACCTGATCGCCGCGTGCCAGCGAGTGGCCGAGAAGCTGTCCGCCCTTCCCCTGCCGTCAAGCAACTAGGTGTGCCGTGCGCCCCTGCGGTACAAGGCCGCCACGAGCAGCGCCGACACCGTCAGGTACAGCAGCGCCGCCCCGAACGCGCTTGCATATCCCGCCGCATCGGGCGCGTGGCCCAGCCGCCCATAGAAGAGGATGCCGATCAGCGCCACGCCCAGCGCGTTGCTCGCCTGCTGCACCATCGACATCACGCCCGAAGCCACGCCCGCATGCTGCGGCGGCAGGCCGGCCAGCACGGTGGACACCAGTGGCGCCATCACCATGCCGAGCCCGGCACCCTGCACGAAGAGCAGCGGCACCATCCACGCCACGACGTGCGAATGCCCGGCCCATCCGGCGACGTTGACGAACTGCAGCGCATGCCCCGCCGCCAGCACCAGCGCGCCGAGCGCGATGGGCGGCTTGCCGCCGAAGCGCCGCGTGATGCGCGCGCCCGCGATGGATGTCCCGAAGAAGCCGACCGCCAGCGAGGTGAAGACGATGCCCGAGCTGAGGGCCTCGAGCCCCAGGCCCTGCTGCAGGTACAGCGCGAGCACGAAGTACAGCGAGGCGTTCCCCGCGTAGAAGGCCAGCGTGGTGAACAGGCCCGTGACGAAGCGGCCGTTGGCCAGCAGCACCGGCGCCACCAGCGGCGCACCGCCGCGCGCGGCGAGCCTGCGCTGCTGATATGCAAAGGCGGCGAGCAGCGGCAGCGCCGCGGCAAGGCACGCCCAGCTCCACAGCGGCCAACCCTGCTCGCGGCCTTCCACCAGGGGAAGCACCACGGCCACCGAGCTCAGGGCCACCAGCAGCATGCCGACCAGGTCCAGGCTGCTCCTGCCGTTGTTCGCGAGAGACGGGATGACCCGAGGCGCGAGCACGAACGCCAGCAGGCCGATCGGCACGTTGATGAGGAAGCAGCTGCGCCACCCCTGCCCCGCCAGATCGGCATGGATCAGCAGCCCGCCCACGAGCTGGCCCAGCGTGGCAGCGAGCCCCAGCGCGAGACCGTAGGCCGCGAAGGCTCGCGCGCGGTCTTCGCCGGTGTAGGCCAGGCCGATCATCGCCAGCACCTGCGGTTGCAGCAGCGCGCCGGCCAGCCCCTGCAGCACGCGCGCGGCCACCAGCAGTTCGGCGGTCGGCGCGAAGCCGCAGCCAGCGGAAGCCAGCGCGAAGAGCAGCAGGCCGAGCATGAACATCCGCCTGCGCCCGAAGATGTCGCCGAGCCTCCCGCCGGTGATGAGGCCCGCCGCCATGGCCAGGCCGTAGCCGGCCACCACCAGCTGCAGGGTGCCGGCGCTCGCCTGCAGTTCGCGCTGCATCGACGGCAGTGCGACGTTGACGATGAAGAAGTCCATCACCACCAGGAAGGTGCCGCTAAGCATGAC
The DNA here is from genome assembly GCF_003965815.1 of Variovorax gossypii. GTDB lineage: Bacteria > Pseudomonadota > Gammaproteobacteria > Burkholderiales > Burkholderiaceae_C > Variovorax > Variovorax gossypii. Next base: position 200,355 of record NZ_RXOE01000004.1, read on the forward strand.
CCACAGGCCCAGCCGGCCGGGTCGGACCACGCCCGCGCCCTGGCTGGTCGTGGAAGAAAGGGATGCTGCGGAGGCCGCTGTGTTCGACTGCGTCATGATGGGCCCGAGTGTTCGGGCCGGGCGACACGGCGGCAATGACCTCGGAGGTCATCGCCCGGCTCGGGCAGCGGGTTTCCGGGGTGCGTCCCGGCTCAGGTCTTCACGACGTTCTTGAACTGCGCGGCTGCGAAGGCCCAGCTCATGCGCGTGGCATCGGGCCCTTCGGGATCGCTGAACAGCTGATGCGGCGCGCCGCCGCTCCACGAGTGGCCCAGCCCCGCGATCTCGCACAGGGTGACGAGCGTGCGGCCCTTGCGCTTGAAGTCGGTCACGCGCATCGCGCGACGCCTGCCTCGCTGCATGTCGCGCGGCAGCCCGGGCCGCGCGCCCAGCGCCGTGGCCCACACCGTGGCGCTGCTGACGGCATTGCTCGGCGCGACCACCGCGTCGGCGTCTCCGTGCAGCACCAGCATCGGCGGCAAGGTGGTGAAGACTGCAGCGGCGCCCATCGCCTTGCCGACTGCCGTGGTGGGCATCGGCGGCACGTGCTCCCCGCGCATCGCGCCGAGGGCCGTGACCGACGACTTCGCCGCGCCGGGCGCCACGCCCGAATGCATGACGACGGCGCGGAAGCGGTTCGGATAGCGTGTGGCCAGCAGCGCCGCCATTCCCGCGCCGGCCGAGAGACCGGCCAGCGCCATGCGGTCGCGGTCGATGGGATAGAGCAGGCAGGCCTGGTCGATGGCGGCCATCAGCGTCGCGGCCTCGGCATCGGCCTTGCCTGAACGGCGCTCGTACCAGTTCCAGCAGCCTTGGGGATGGGCGAGCCGGTCCTGCTCGGGATAGAGCACCAGGAAGCGCTTGCGCACGGCCAGCGCGTTCATGCGGGTGCTCGCGGCGAAGTCGCGCCCGGTCTGGCCGCAGCCGTGCAGCATGACCATGAGCGGCAACCGCTCGCCCGGCTGGAGCTCCAGCCCGGCCGGCCGGAACAGGTGATAGCCGCGCGCCCCGCCGGGGCCCACGGCCATGCCGCTGAGCCAGTCGCCCCTGCCGGGCGGGGGCTTGAGCCGCTGTGCCGTGGCGCGCCGGACCTGTCCCGCGATGCGCTTGCTGTTGTTCAGCGTTGCCTTGGTTAGCGCGCGCAGGTTTCGCTCGTAGGCGCGGGCGAAGACGGAGGCTGTGGAACGGCTGGCCATGGCGCGCAGTGTGACCGCAAAGCGCCGGCCGGCCTACTCCCGGCCCCGGGGCAGCCCCGGGCCGGGCGCGCTTCAGTAGATTTCCGGGACGATCATGCTGGCCGGAACCGGCTGGCGCAGGTAGTCGGCATGGCGTACGCGCTCGGGCAGCTCGACCGGCGGGTGCGGCACCTCGTTGTAGGGCAGCTGGCCCAGCAGGTGGCTGATGCAGTTCAGCCGCGCCTTCTTCTTGTCGACCGCCTGCACCACCCACCACGGAGCCTCGGGGATGTGGGTGCGCTCGAGCATGGTTTCCTTCGCCTTGGTGTATTCCTCCCAGCGGCGGCGGCTCTCGAGGTCCATAGGGCTCAGCTTCCACTGCTTGAGCGGGTCGTGGATGCGACCGAGGAAGCGCATGTGCTGCTCGTCGTCGGTGATGGAGAACCAGTACTTGATGAGCTTGATGCCCGAGCGCACGAGCATCTTCTCGAACTCGGGCACGGTGCGGAAGAACTCCTCGTACTCGTCGTCGGTGCAGAAGCCCATGACGCGCTCGACGCCGGCGCGGTTGTACCAGCTGCGGTCGAACAGCACCATTTCGCCGGCGGCCGGCAGGTGAGCCACGTAGCGCTGGAAGTACCACTGCGTGCGTTCGCGGTCGTTGGGCGCCGGCAGCGCGGCCACGCGGGCCACGCGCGGATTCAGGCGCTGGGTGATGCGCTTGATGACGCCGCCCTTGCCCGCCGCATCGCGGCCTTCGAACAGGATGACGACCTTCTGCTTGCTGTGCTGCACCCAGTCCTGCAGCTTGACCAGCTCGCCCTGCAGGCGGAACAGCTCCTTGAAATAGGCCTGGCGGGCCGCCTTGTCGGTGGACGACTGGGTGGTTGCGGAGGCGGGGTCGAGGCCGTCGAGGTTGCGGTCCTCAATTTCCAGCTCGAGCTCTTCGTCGTAGCTGTCGATCAGGTCGCGGGCGATGCGTTGCATCAGGTCTTCGTGGTCGGGAAGTGCGCTCGTCAGCATGGTGGGCAGCAGAAGAAAGGATTGAGAAGGGAGACGAAAAAGCATGCTGCTCGCCCTATATGACGACTACGTGACGGTTTTGACGCCATTGACATGTAGTTGTCACACGCCGCGAACACCATCTGAAGCCATTCCAACACCCCAGAATCGCCCATGAACACGCTTGCAGCCCCGCATGCCGAGTTACCGTCGGCGCCTGCCGCGCAACGGCCGAAGCTCGACGCCAAGCCCGGTCCGCTCACGCTGATCACCTTCGTGGGGCTGCTGGCCGCCGGCCTGCTCTTCACGGCCTGGAGCCTGGTGGGCGACGTCACGGCCTCCGGGGCGCCGGTCACCACCTGGGTGCCCTACATACTTCTGGGCGTGGCGCTGCTGATCGCGCTGGGCTTCGAGTTCGTCAACGGCTTCCACGACACGGCCAACGCCGTGGCCACCGTCATCTACACCCATTCGCTGCCGCCCAACTTCGCGGTGGTGTGGTCGGGCGTCTTCAACTTCCTGGGCGTGATGGTTTCCAGCGGCGCCGTGGCCTTCGGCATCATCGCGCTGCTGCCGGTGGAGCTGATCCTGCAGGTCGGCTCCGGCGCCGGCTTCGCGATGGTGTTCGCGCTGCTGATCGCCGCCATCATCTGGAACCTGGGCACCTGGTGGCTGGGGCTGCCGGCATCGTCGTCGCACACGCTGATCGGCTCGATCATCGGCGTGGGCGTGGCCAATGCGCTCATGCACGGCCGCGACGGCACCAGCGGCGTCGACTGGGCGCAGGCCACCAAGGTGGGCTATTCGCTGCTGCTGTCGCCGATGGTCGGCTTCGGCTGCGCCGCCCTGCTGTTGCTGGCCCTGCGAGCCTTCGTGAAGAACCGTGCACTCTATGAAGAGCCCAAGGGCAGCGAGCCGCCGCCGTGGTGGATCCGCGGCCTGCTGATCCTCACCTGCACGGGCGTCTCGTTCGCGCACGGCTCCAACGACGGGCAGAAGGGCATGGGTCTGATCATGCTGATCCTCGTAGGCACGGTGCCGATGGCCTATGCGCTGAATCGCGCGATGCCGGCCAACGAAACCGTCAAGTTCGTGGCCGTGGCCGAGATGGCGCAGAACGCGCTGAACCGCAGCGTGCCGACTTCGCTGCCGGCCATGGAGCCGGCGGCCGCGCGCGACACGCTCTCCACCTATGTGCGCACCCGCGAGTTCGCTCCTTCCGTGGTGCCTGCGCTGGCCGCGACCGCCGGCAGCATCGGCCAGCAGGTGCGCCAGCACGGCTCGCTGGCCGGCGTTCCGGCCGATGCCGTCGCCAACGTGCGAAACGACATGTACCTGGCCTCCGAGGCCATCCGCCACCTCGACAAGAGCGGCGCAGCGAAGTTCGACGAAGAGACGAAGCTGCGCGTGAACACCTTCCGCCAGGAGCTGGACAGCGCCACGCGCTTCATTCCGCTGTGGGTCAAGGTGGCGGTGGCCATCGCGCTGGGCCTGGGCACGATGATCGGCTGGAAGCGCATCGTGGTCACCGTGGGCGAGAAGATCGGCAAGACGCACCTGAGCTATGCGCAGGGCGCCTCGGCCGAAGTGGTCGCCATGGTCACCATCGGCGCGGCCGACATGTACGGGCTGCCGGTGTCGACCACGCATGTGCTTTCGTCAGGCGTGGCGGGCACCATGACGGCCAGCGGCTCGGGCCTGCAGCTGTCCACGCTGCGCAATCTCGCGCTGGCCTGGGTGCTGACGCTGCCGGTGGCGATGCTGTTGTCGGGGTCGCTCTACTGGCTGTTCACCCGCATCTTCTGATTTCGCGTATCTACCATCTTGTCGGCATTCCATGATCTCGCTGCCCAGTCCTACGGGGGCGACGAAGCCGGGCTGATCTGCGGCTACCTTTTCGACGCCCGGGCGCCGGAGCCTGCGCGAGCGATCGACTCGGCGCAGGCGGCGGCGTGGCTGGCCGAGCAGCGAGATGCCCCGACCGGCCCTGCAAGCCGCGAAGACCTCCACGACTGCGAAGGCGACGGGCAGGAGAACCCCGCCTACGTCTGGCTGCACTTCAACCTGAGCCATGCGCACGCCGAGCGCTGGCTGGTGCGGCACGCGAATCTGTCGGACACCTTCTACGAGACGCTACACGAGGGGCTGCCCTCCACGCGCATCGAGCGCGACGACGATTCGCTGATCGCCGTCATCAACGACGTGCACTTCGAGTTCAGCTTCGAGCCCTCGGACATCTCCACGCTGTGGATCAGCGTGGGCCCGCGCCTCGTGGTCACGGCGCGCACCAAGCCGCTGCGCTCGGTGGACGCGCTGCGCACGGCGGTGAAAGCGGGCGACGCGCCGCGCTCCAGCACGGAGCTTCTCGAGCACCTGCTGCGCGCACAGGCCGACGTGCTGGTGAAGATCGTGCGCGGCGTCACCTCGCGCATCGATCGCATCGAAGACGAACTGCTGGCCGGCCGCCTCGACCACAAGCGCGCCCGCCTGGGCGTTCTGCGCCGGCTGCTGGTGCGGCTGCAGCGGCTGCTGGCGCCCGAGCCCGCCGCGCTGTTCCGGCTGCTGCAGGGGCCTCCAGGATGGATGGCCGAACCCGACGCGCAGGCGCTGCGCGGCTCGACCGAGGAGTTCTCGGTGGTGCTGCGCGACATGCAGGCGCTGCAGGAGCGCATCAAGCTGCTCCAGGAAGAGATCGCCGCCAACGTCAACGAGGACAACAACCGCAGCCTTTTCGTGCTGACGGTGGTGACCGTGCTGGCGCTGCCGATCAACATCCTGGCCGGCCTGTTCGGCATGAACGTGGGTGGCATTCCGCTCGCGGAGCACAAGCACGGCTTCTGGATCGTGGTGGGCATCGTGATCAGCTTCACCGCGGTGGCGGCCTGGGCGGCTTTTCGCAAGAAGCGCTGAGGCGCATGCAGCGGTGCAGTAATGCTATTTATTTAATAGCATCTTGCATAGCATCCACGCGCCCGCAACGATGTTCCAGACCCCATAGAATGCGAGGGTGTCCTCCATTCTCAATGCCGATCTTCACTGCCACTCCGTGGTTTCCGACGGCACGCTGACGCCCGAAGAACTGGCCACGCGCGCGGCCGCCAACGGCGTCGAGCTCTGGGCCCTCACCGATCACGACGAAATCGGCGGCCAGCACCGCGCCGCAGCGGCGGCCCGTGCCAACGGCATGCGCTATCTCACCGGCACCGAGATCTCGGTGACCTTCGCCGGCGAAACCGTGCACATCGTCGGCTTGGGCTTCGACCCCGACGACGCGGCCATTTCGCAAGGCCTCTACGACACGCGCGGCGGCCGCGGCAAGCGGGCGCAGGAAATGTCCGAAGGACTGGCAAAGGTCGGCATCCACGGCGCCTACGAAGGCGCGCTCAAGTTCGTCGGCAACCCCGAACTCATCTCCCGCACGCACTTCGCGCGCTTTCTCGTCGAGCAGGGTCACTGCCGCGACACGCCAGAGGTGTTCCGCAAGTTCCTCACCGAGGGCAAGCCCGGCTACGTTCCGCACCGCTGGGCCACGCTGAAGGACGCCGTGCACTGGATCACCGCCGCCAAGGGCATGGCCGTGATCGCGCACCCGGGCCGCTACAAGTTCACGGCCAACGAGGAGTACGCGCTGTTCCTCGAGTTCAAGGCGCATGGCGGCCAGGCGATCGAGGTCGTCACAGGCAGCCACACGCCGGCCGAGTTCGTCGAGTACGCCGACAAGGCGCTCGAGTTCGATTTCGCCGCTTCGCGCGGCAGCGATTTCCACAGCCCCGACGAGAGCCACTGCGATCTCGGCAAGCTGCCGCCGTTGCCCGGCGCGCTCACTCCCGTGTGGGAACTGCTCGGCGACCGCATCCAGCAGTGAGCCAGAACCCCGGGACCGGCACCGACAGCGCGGCGGCAGTTGCGCTGGCGAACGCACGCGCGGCGCAGCAGCGCAGCGTCAGCAAGGAGTCGGAGCGCATCCTCGCCGGTATCGGCTTGGTGATCCTGGCGGTGGCCTGCTTCGCGACGCTCGACACCGCCACCAAGTACTCCACCCTCGGCGTGCCCATCCTGATGGGCGTGTGGTTCCGCTACGCCTTCCAGGCCGTGGCAACCACGCTGGTGCTGCTGCCGCTGCGCGGCACGGAGCTGCTTCGCACGCGGCATCCGCGCTACCAGGCGCTGCGCGGGGCGCTGCTGCTGGCGTCGAGCATCTTCGCCTTCCTGAGCCTGCGCTACATGCCGCTGGCCGAGTTCACCTCGATCGTGCTGATCGCGCCGCTGGTCATCACGCTGCTGGCGGCCACCACGCTCAAGGAGCACGTGTCGCCGCTGCGCTGGTCGCTGGTGGCGGGCGGCTTCCTCGGCACGCTGGTCATCCTGCGGCCGGGCGGCGGGGCGTTCAGCTGGGCCATCTTCCTGCCGCTCGGGCTGGTGCTGAGCAACGCCTGGTTCCAGGTGCTCACGAGCAAGCTGGCGCAGACCGAGAACCCGCTGACCATGCACTTCTACACCGGCTGGGTGGGTACGCTGCTCGTCTCGCTGGGAGTGCCCTTCGTGTGGACCTCGCTGCCCTCGTGGGAATGGTGGGCGCTGCTGTGCCTCATGGGCTTCATGGGCACGGTGGGGCACTTCATGCTGATCCTGGCCTACCAGCGCGCACCGGCTTCCACGCTCACCCCGTATCTCTATGCCCAGATCGCGTTCGCCATGCTCGGCGGCTGGATCGTCTTTTCCCATGTGCCCGACAGCTTCTCGCTGATCGGCATGGCGATGATCGCGGTCTGCGGCGCGGCCGGCGCATGGCTCACGGTGCGCGAGCGCCGGGTGCCCATCGAGCCCGCCGAATCCTGACCAGGAGCCTTTCTTCATCATGGCCCAGTACTTCGAAGTCCATCCAGAGAACCCGCAGCAGCGCCTGCTGAAGCAGGCCGTCACGCTGCTGGAGCGCGGCGACATCGTGGCCGTGCCCACCGACTCCAGCTACGCGCTGGCCTGCCACCTCGACGACAAGGACGCGGTCGACCAGCTTCGCCGCATCCGCCAGGTCGACGAGAAGCACCATCTCACGCTGCTGTGCCGCGACCTGAGCGAACTGGCCAACTACGCGCGCGTCGACAACAAGCAGTACCGCCTGCTGAAGGCGGCCACGCCCGGCCCCTACACCTTCCTGCTCGAGGCCACCAAGGAAGTGCCGCGCCGCGTGAGCCATCCGCAGCGCAAGACCATCGGCCTGCGCGTGCCCGACCACAAGGTGCTGCTGGAGCTGCTGTCGCTGCACGGCGCGCCCCTCCTGGCCACCACGCTGATCGCTCCGGGCGAGACCGAGGCCCTGAACGACGCGCAGACCATCCGCGAGCGCTTCGAGAAGCAGATCGCCGCGGTCATCGATGCCGGCGCCTGCCCTTCGCAGCCAACCACCGTGGTCGACCTCACGCCCATGGGCTCGGGCGACGACCCCGTCGTGGTGCGCCAGGGGCGCGGCGCGCTGGCCGTGCTGGGCCTCTGAAATCGGGGCTGAGAACCACTCCCGTCTGACACAATCGCCCAGTGGATATTTCAAGTCAGATTCAAACCGTCCTGATCCTGGCGCTGCCGGTGCTGTTCGCCATCACGGTGCCCGCCGTGGTTCGAGGCCGTGTGGCAAGCCACTTCGGCGATCAGACGGCCGCCATGATGGGTCGACTAACGCTGAACCCGATCAAGCACATCGATCCCATTGGCACGCTGCTGATCCCATTGGTGCTGTACTTCGCTACCTCTGGAGCGCTGCTGTTTGGCTATGCCAAGCCGATCCCGTTCGATCCGCGCAACCTGCGTAATCCGAAGCGAGATCTGCTCTGGGTGTCACTATCAGCGCCGGCGGCCAACTTCGCGATGGCACTGGCATGGGCCATCCTTTTCGTCCTGCTGCGTGCCACTGGCATCGATGAGCCTTTTTTCGTACAGATGGCGCAAGGCGGCGTGCTGGTCAACCTCGTCATGTGGGCCTTCAACCTGTTCCCCTTGCCACCGCTCGATGGCGGTCGCATCCTTGTGGGTCTGCTGCCGAATGGACCGGTGCCAAACTTTCTTGCACGCATCGAGCCCTATGGCTTCTTCATCGTGATGGCACTGGTGCTGGCCGGAGTTCTCGGCAAGCTTTGGCTGCAGCCGCTGATGGCGGCGGGCTACTCCATCATCAACACGATCCTTATTCCGCTCGTAGCTTTGCTGCGCTAAGTTTCCCCTTCGTTCCATGGCTTCGTCTTCCCAAGCTCCCCTGCGCGTCCTGACCGGCATCACGCCGTCGGGCACGCCGCACCTCGGCAACTACGTCGGCTCGATCCGCCATTCGGTGCGGCAAAGCGTCGCGCCCGGTGTGCAGAGCTTCTTCTTCCTTGCCGACTACCACGCGCTCATCAAGGTGCAGGAGCCGGCGCTGATCCAGCGCTCCACCCTCGAGATCGCCGCCAGCTGGCTGGCCTGCGGCCTCGACCCCGAGAAAGTCACCTTCTACCGCCAGTCGGACATCGTCGAGATACCCGAGCTGACATGGTTCCTCACCTGCGTCACCGGCAAGGGCGTGCTCAACCGCGCGCACGCCTACAAGGCGCAGCTCGACAAGAACGTGGCCAAGGGCGAGGACCCCGACGCCGACGTGACGGCCGGCCTCTTCATGTACCCGGTGCTCATGGGCGCCGACATCCTGATGTTCAACGCCCACAAGGTGCCCGTGGGCCGCGACCAGGTGCAGCACATCGAGATGGCGCGCGACATGGCGCAGCGCTTCAACCACCTCTACGGCGATCACTTCACGCTGCCCGAGGCCGAGATCGACGACGCCGTGGCCACCCTGCCCGGCCTCGACGGCCGCAAGATGAGCAAGAGCTACGGCAACACGATCCCGCTGTTCGCGCCGCGCGCGCAGTTGCACAAGCAGATCTCCAGCATCGTGACCGACTCCCGCGCACCCGGCGAACCCAAGGACACCGAGGGCTCTGCGCTCTTCCAGATCTACCAGGCCTTCGCCAGCGCCGAGGAAACCGAGTCGCTGCGCAAGGCGTACGCCGACGGCATCGGCTGGGGCGACGCCAAGCAGATGCTGTTCGAGCGCATCGACCTCGAAGTGGCGCCGCTGCGCGAGCGCTACGAGGCGCTCATGAACGACCCGGCGCAGATCGAGCGCACCCTGCTGGCCGGCGCCGAGAAGGCGCAGGCCCTGTCGAAGCCCTTCATGGCCAGCCTGCGCCACGCGGTCGGCCTGCGCAATCTCGCGGCCGGCAAGGACAAGGGCCAGGCCAAGGCGGCCAAGGTCGCCAAGCCCAGTTTCAAGCAGTACCGCGAGAAGGCGGACGGACTTTTCTATTTCAAGCTGTTGGATGCGCGCGGCGAAACCCTGCTGCAAAGCCGTGGATTCGCGTCGCCGCAGGAAGCGGGCCGTACCATCGCAATCCTGCAGGCACAACGCGGCGAAGCATTGGCCGCGCTGGCCGGCCAGCTGGAACCCATCGGTACAGAAAAAATACGCGCCGTCGAAGAGGCGCTGGAGGCACTGACGGAAACGACACCCGGCACAACCAGCGGGAGTTGATCCGGCAACGCCCATCGGCTTATCGGCCGATGAGCATGACGAGAGAAGACGGTGCGATCACAAAGGAAGAAAACATGAGCATTTATGTCATCGACGACCACCCCTTGATGCGCGACGCGATCGTGATGGTCTTGCGGCGCTTGCGCCCGGCCGAGAACATCGTCGAGCTCGAACGCCTCGACAAGCTCGCAAGCTCCGTGCAGCAGCGTGGCGCGCCCACGCTCTTCTGCCTGGACCTGAAGCTGCCGGACACCAACGGCGTCTCGGGCGTGATCGCGGTCAAGCAGGTCTATCCGAACGTGCCGATCGCCGTGTATTCCGCGGCCCCCTCCGCCGACATGGAAGACGCCTGCATCGAGGCTGGCGCCGACACCTACATCGAGAAGTCGGCCAGCTCCAACGAACTGGCGGCGGCCCTGCGCGGCCTGCTGATGGCCGGCTCGGAAGACGAAGCCGACGAGATGCCCGCTGCCAACAGCGGCAAGCTCTCGAAGCGCCAGACGCAGCTGATCGCCATGCTCGACAAGGGCATGAGCAACCGCGACATCGCCACCGACCTGGAGATCAGCGAGCACACGGTGAAGGTTCACCTGTGGCGTCTGTTCCGCAGGCTGGGAGTGAAGAGCCGTACGCAGGCGCTGCACTACGCGCGCACGAACGGCTTGCTATCTGGCTGACCCCCAGGCTTCGCGCACTTCGTGTCGCTGCGCCAACCCCCTTGCAGGGGGCAACACCTGAGGACCGGCAAAGCCGGTTCCTCGGTGTTCCCGAAATAAAAAACCGCGCCTTGGCGCGGTTTTTTCATGGGAGCGGGATTGAGTGTGTCTTCAGCCGCCGGAGGCCGTCACCCGCGCCTGCGCAACCGCCTCGTCGGCGTCATGCAGCGCCACCCTGAACACGCTGCCGCTGCCCAGCCGCGAGCGCACGCTCACCGGGTGACCCAGCACGTGCGACAGCCGCGCGACGATGGCAAGGCCCAGGCCGAAGCCGTCGGAGGTGCCGGCGTGATCGGCCACCTTGTAGAACTCCAGGAACACGTCGCGCAGATGCTCGGGCGCGATGCCGATGCCGGTGTCCCACACCTCCACGCGCAGGCCGTCGCGCGTCTGCCGCGCTGCCAGCAGCACGCCGCCTTCGGTCGTGTACTTGATCGCGTTGGCCAGCAGGTTGCCGATCATGCGGCGCACGCGGATCGGGTCGGTCAGGAACGAGCCCTCGCACATATGCACGCGGAAATCCAGGCCGCGGCTCTCGGCCACGGGGCGGTATTGCAGCTCCAGGTCGTGCAGCAGCTCGGGCACGTCGACGCGCTCGACGTGCAGGCGCACCTGGCCCGAGTCGATGCGCGCCAGGTCGAACATCGAGTCGAACAGCGCATTCACCGCGTGCGTGGCGCGCACGATCTTCGGCGCGAGCTCGAGCACCAGCTCGGGCTCGTTGCGCAGCCAGTCGGCGTACAACGAAAGTGCCAGCACCGGTTGGCGCATGTCATGCGCGGCGCTGGCCAGGAAGCGGTTCTTCATGGCCACGGCCGAAACCGCCGCCTGCCGCTGCTGGGTCAGCGACTTGATCAGGATGTGGTTGTGGAACAGCAGCTCCAGGCTGTTGCGCGCCGTCTCGTGGATGTGCCGCCCGGCCCTCAGCAGCAGGAACCAGTGCAGGATCGGCAGTATGGGCATCAGGTAGCCGTACTGGAACTGCGGATGCTGCAGCGTGATCGACACCAGCCGTATCAGCACCGCCCCCAGCATCGTGATGAACAGCGTGTTGACGTAGCGCTTGAGCAGCGGCGGATGCAGCGCCAGCCCGTTGAGCGGAAAGGTGCCCACGCCGGCCACGATGAGCCAGCTCATGAACTGGTTGACCTGCGGCGTACGTTCGAAGAACAGCAGCACCGACAGCCCCCACACCACCGCGCTGGTGCTCCAGACGAAGCCGTAGCGCTCGGTGAACTGCTGCTGCGCGGCCGCGCTGCGCCCGGCGTAGCGCACCGCGTAGACCCGCGCGCCCCAGGCCCGGCAGGCGGTGGCGATCAGGCCAGCCAGGAGCCAGATGAGCAGTTCCCAACGGGGGACGTAGGCCCAGTTCAGGCCGACCATGGCCGGCATCAGCGCCGCGGAGACGAAGTACGAGCCCTTCGCCGAGCGCATCAGGCTGCGGATGAGCTCGCCGCGTACCCACGATTCGGCTTCATCGGCCGAAGCCGGGGCGGGGGTCATGCTGGCGATCGACGCATTGGCCATAAGCCGGCGATCTTAACGGCCAGTCCGCCAGTGTTTCTTGGGGTAACAATCGAGAATCAGGTCAACAATTGAGCTGTTAACCAGGAAGAATTAACTCGCATGTTGTCCCACGTCTACATCGGTGTGAACGACTTCGAGCGCGCCTTCTCCTTCTATTCGGCGCTCATGGGCGAACTGGGCCTGAAGCTGAGGTTCCGCGACGACGGCAAGCCATGGGCCGGCTGGCAGGGCCCCGACGCGCCCCGCCCGCTCTTCCTGGTGGGTACCCCGTACGACGAGCAGGCCGCCTCGCCCGGCAACGGCCAGATGGTGGCGCTGATGGCCGCCGACCGCGCCACGGTGGACCGGGTCCACGCCATCGCGCTGGCACAGGGCGGCACCTGCGAAGGCCCGCCGGGCCTCAGGCCGCACTACCACGCCGACTACTATGGGGCCTACTTCCGTGATCCCGACGGCAACAAGCTCTGCGTCTGCTGCCACAAACCACCCGATCCATGCTGAACAACCTGACTCCCTTCCTCGTCCACTGGGCCATCACCGGCATCTCGCTGTGGGTCGCAAGCCATCTCTTTCGCGGACTGAAGTTCGACAGCACCGGCGCGCTGATCGTCTCGGCGCTGTTGCTGGGCCTGGCCAACGCGATCGTCAAGCCCTTGCTGATCGTGCTCACTCTGCCGCTGACGCTGGTGACCTTCGGGCTCTTCCTGCTGGTCATCAACGCGCTGATGATCCTGCTGGTGGCCGCGCTGGTGAAGGGCTTCAGGGTGTCGGGCTTCTGGACCGCGCTGTTCGCGAGCATCTTCATCTCGCTGCTGAGCATCCTCATCGGCTCGCTCGTCACCGGCGGCGACCCCGCCGAGAAGGTGCAGATGCCGCAGAGCGGCAACTGGCTCTGAGCGCCTAGGCGAGCACCGCACCGCCGCGCAGCAGCGCCTCGCGCAATGCCGGCACCGGAACCGCCCGCACCTGGGCGCCCATGCCCTCGCCAGCCGCCTTCGCTGCCATCGCCGCGGCAATGCCGGCCGCGTGCCCCACCGCCATCGAGATCGTCATGACCCGGATGGCCGCCAGCGCCTCGTGGCTGGCCGAGATGCCCCGCCCCACGCCCAGCGCGTTGTCGAGAGCGCCCGGGATCAGGCTGCGGTACGGAATCTGGTAGGCGTGGTCGTCGTCCATCGGCACGTAGTGCAGCGAACCGCCCTGCGCCGGATGGATGTCGATCGGGTAGGCCCCGGCCGCGATGGCGTCGGCGAACTGCACCGGTTCCAGCAGCTCGGCGGCCGTCAGCACATGGTCGCCCTCCACGCGCCGCGTCTCGCGCACGCCCACCTGCGTGCCGAAGGCGCGAAGCCGGCCGTTGCCGCAGCCGGGCACCGAGGCGGCGATGAAAGCCGCGGCCTTCCATGCCTGCCGCCGGCCTTCGATCTCCGCGCCGCCGAGCGCCATCGGGTCGGTGGCGTCGATGGCCAGCCGGCTGATGTTGAACCAGGCGTCGTCCGAATGCGGAACGCGGCTGGAGTGCAGCGCGGCCCGCGCGAGACCGCCCTGCGCATAACCCCTGGCGGCCAGTTCGGCGAGCTCCGCCTTCGAGAGCGCGCCGAAGCGCTCGAAATCGATCGGGCCGAAGCGGAACATCATCGTGGCCGGCTGCAGCGCCTCGCCGCCGCCGAGCTCGAGAAAGCGTGCGCCCGCCTGCTCGAGCGCGTCCATGTCGCCGGAGGCATCGACCAGCACGGCCGGGCGCAGGGCGAGCACGCCGCCCTTGGTCAGCACGCGCAAGCCGGCGACGCGCCGTCCCTCGCACTGCACGTCGAGCAGGCTGGCATGCAGCAGCGGTTGCACGCCGGCCTCGGCCACCATGTCGTCGAGCACCAGCTTGAGCACCTCGGGCTCGTATTCGACGCGGTCCATGTGATGCCCGGTGGACATCACGAATCGGTCGTGCTCGCGCGCGCCGCCGTAGCGCCGCAGCCGCTCGACCACCTCGTCGGCAAGCCCCGCCACCACCTTGCGGCCGTTGCCGGTCTGCCAGCTGTTGAACTGCGCCACCGCGCCCGCCGTGGCGTTGCCGCCCAGGAAGCCATAGCGTTCGACCAGCACCACCGAGGCGCCCTGCCGTGCCGCCGCCACCGCCGCCATGGTGCCCGCGACGCCTCCGCCGCACACCACCACGTCGGCCTCGACGACGCGGCTCGTTCCGATGTCCTTGTTCATGTGCATGCTAGTTCTCGACCTGGATGCCGCGGCTCTTCACCACCTGCCCCCAGCGGCCGCCTTCGGCCTTCAGGTACTGGGCCGTGGCCTCGCGGCCGCGGATGAATGTCTCGAGGCTCAGCGCCTCGAAGCGCTTCTTCACCGTCTCCGACTGCAGCGCGCCTGCCAGCAGCTTCTCGAGTCGCGCCAACCCCTCGGCAGGAATGCTGCCCTTGGGCGCCACCAGCGTGGCCCAGCCCTCCACCTCCAGGCTCTGCAGCTTCAGGCTGCGCAGGGTCGGCACGTTCGCCAGCTCGGCCACCGGCTGCGCCGAAGACACAGCCAGCGCACGCAGCCGGCCCGAGCGGATGTGCACGATCACGCTCGGCAGGTTCAGGAAGCCCATCGACACCAGTCCCGAGATCAGGTCGGGCATCAGCGCGCTCTCGCCCTTGTAGGGCACGCTCACGAGCGAGGTGCCGGTCTCCTGCGCGAACAGCTCGGCCGTCAGGTGCGCCAGCGTGCCGGTGCCGCTGTTGCCCGCGCTGAGCTTGCCGGGCTGGGCCTTGGCCTGCGCCACCAGGTCCGCCACGGTCTTCGCCTTCGATTCGGCCGGCACCACCAGCACCAGCGGCTGCTGCGAGACCATGCCGATGGCGTCGAAATCGCGCGCCACGTCGTAGGTCAGCTTCGGGTTGAGCGACGGGTTGATCACCATGCTGTTGCTGCCCATCAGCAGCGTGTGGCCGTCGCGGCTCTGCAGCGCCGCCATCACGCCGATGGCGCTGCCCGCGCCGGGCTTGTTCTCGACGATCACCGGCTGGCCGAGCTGCGGTGCCAGCACCTCGGCCAGCACGCGCGCCGAGCCGTCAGCGCCGCCGCCGGGCGCGAAGGGCACGATGATGCGCACCGGTTTCGTGGGCCAGGCCTCGGCGGCATCCGCGCGGTGGCCGAAGGCGACGGCGAGCGTCGCGACCGAGAGAGTGGAAATCGCATGCCTGCGCGTGATGCCGCGCGCGGCGGCGGTGGTGGCGGTGATGCCGGTGACTGTGGCCATGTCTCGTTGCCTCTTTGCTTGTTCTGAAGAATGAGGCCGATCCTAGGAAGCCCCCGCCCGCCCGGCAAATACCAACATGTCGCAAGCCCATAACATCGCGTTATCGAACAATGGCATCGGGCCGAGGCAAGTCATGAACCTCCGACAGATCGAAGTCTTCCGCGCCGTCATGCTGGCGGGCTCCGTCACCGACGCTGCGCGCTCGCTGCACGTGTCGCAGCCGGGCATCAGCCGCATGCTCTCGCACATCGAGCTGCAACTGGGGTTGCGCCTCTTCGAGCGGCGCAAGGGCAGGCTGCTGGCGACGCCCGAGGCGCAGGCGCTGTTCGCCGAGGTCGAGCAGGTGTACCGGGGCGTGGCGCGCATCGACGACTGCGCGCAGGCGCTGAAGGGCGGCAGGATGCTCACGCTGCGCGTGCTGTGCAGCCCCGGCACCGGGCTCGACATGGTGCCGCGCGCCCTCACCGCGCTGGGCGAGGAATTTCCCGACGCGCGCCTCTATTTCGAAGTGCTGCTCGCGAAGGAGATGGTCAAGCGCCTGGTGGCGCACGAGGCCGACGTGGCCATCTCCACGCTGGCCATCGACGATCCGCTGCTCAGCGCCCGCCCCATCGGGCGGTGGACGCTGGCCGGAGTGTTCCCGCGCGGCCACGCACTGGAGTCGCGGCGCACGCTGGCGCCGGCCGACATCCTGAAGGAACGCATGATCTCCTTCAGCCCCGACACCCCGCAGGGCCGGATCATTGCCGACTGGTGCGTGCAGCAGCGCTGCCAGCCCGACTCGCGCATCGAGGTGCGGGCCGGCCAGAGCGCCTGCGCCATGGCGGCGGCGGGCGCGGGCGTGGCCATCGTCGACGACCTCACGGCGCGCGGCTGCATGACCGACCGGCTGAGCTTCAGGCCGATACGCAACGCGCCCTCGTTCGACATCTTCGCGGTGACCAACGACAACTTCGCGGCCTCGCTGCTGGCCGGCCGGTTCGTCGCGCACGCCGGGGCCGCGCTGCGCCAGCTGAAGAAAGAGCGCGCCTGAACGGGCAGCGCCATCCCATATTCTGCGGAGGGACAGCGCGCGACGGCTGCCTATGATCCGCCTCACCCGGCAGACAGAGACCGGTGAACGAGGAGCCCCCATGAAGATCGCCTTCACGTCGTGCATGAACTACAAGTCCGGCCCCGACGGCTACCAGCACGTCTGGAACCGCATCGCGCAGGAGCAGCCCGACTACCTGTTCCTCCTGGGCGACCAGATCTACATGGACTACTTTCCCGATCTTGGCGATCCGTCCGACGGGAACCCGGCCGTGTTCGCCGACCTGATGCAGGGCAAGTACGAAACGCAATGGAGCGTGCCGAACTTCAAGGCCCTGCGGGACGCGCTGCGCCTGCGCCAGGGCAACGGCGGCGGCGTCTACGGCACCTGGGACGACCACGACTTCGCATGGAACAACGCGCACGGCTCGAAGGTCAGCGCGCCGGTGAAGCAGGAGACCCGCCGGCTCTTCACCAAGTACATGCAGATCGAGCAGCTGCAGAACCCGGCGCATCTCGATCCTGCCACCGACGGCATCTACTACTCGGTGCCGCTGATGCACCAGCAGCAGCGCATCGGCCGGGCGATCTTCCTCGACACCCGCTGGTACAGCGCCGAGCCCGGCGACGCCAGCCCGCTGCTCGGGCGCAAGCAACTCGACTACCTCAAGCAGGAACTGGCCAATGAGCAAGGCTACGTGGTGATCTGCGCCGGCACCCCGATCCGCGCGACCGGCAACGGCTGGATGCGCTACCGCGACGACTACGCGAAGTTCCGCGAGATCATCTACGGGCGCAACATCATCTTCCTGACCGGCGACATCCACGAGAACGCGTTCCTGCCGCCGGCCGGCGGAACGAAGATGTTCGAGGTCGTCTCCTCGGGCGCCTTCGTCACCAAGTACTACCTCACCGGCGAGCGCGAGAACTTCGGCATCCTCGACTACTCGCCGGCCAGCACCGACATCAAGCTTTTCGACAAGCACGGGCTGGAGCTGCACAACGTCATCGACAACGCGACCTTCATGCACCAGGAGATCCGATGAAAGCATCCGGCACCTTCTTCCGGACCCTCGCGGCCGCCGCCTTCTGCATGGCGTCGGCGTTCGCGCAGGCCCAGTTCGTCGGCGACCTGGTGCTGGAACCTGCGGGATGCACGCAGACCGGCAAGTGCAAGGTCAAGAACAAGCTCCGCTTCACCGACAGCAACAAGCTCGTCTGGGAAACCTACGACGGAGAGCCCACCGACGGCGCCACCATTCCGCCGATATTCCAGCCGATCGTCGGAAAGCCCTTCGAGGAGTCGTTCCTCAAGGCGGCAATCATCCACGACCACTACTGCGTGCGCCAGGTGCGTCCATGGCGCAAGACGCACCGCGTCTTCTACGAAGGGCTGATCGACCAAGGCGTGCCGCAGGCCAAGGCCAAGCTGATGTACTACGCCGTCTATCTCGGCGGTCCCAAGTGGGTCAAGCTGATGCCGGGCGAAAGCTGCAAAGGCAACTGCATCAAGAGCTTCAAGACGAGTGACGGCCAGCCGGTGATGCGCTCCCGCGAGGCCGACTATGCGACGGTGACGAACGAGGCCGAGCTTGCCGCGCTCGAGCAGGAGCTGCAGGCCAACCCTGACGGCATCAGCCTGGAAGACCTCGAGAAGCGCGCACAGGCAAAGCGCCCCGACGACTTCTACTACCGCAACGGCGACCAGGTGCGCATGAAGAACCTGCTGGCCACCGAGTGACCGGCGGGCACTGCCTGCCCCGGACGGGAGCTCCCGGCGTATTCTCGGCAGCCATGGGTTTGCGACGATGCTGCGTCGCATATCCTTGATCCTTGGACTGCTTTCCCGAGAAAGAAGCCCCTTGCCCCCGACCAAAGCCTCCGCCGCCCCCGTTCCGCCCCTCACCCGCCCCGCGACCATGGCCGACGTGGCCGCGCGCGTCGGCGTATCGAAGATGACGGTGTCGCGCGCGCTCAACCGGGGCGGCAGCAGCGACCGCGTGACCTCCGAGGCGCTGCGCCAGCGCATCCTGCAGGCCTGCGAGGAAATGGGCTACGTCATCGACCAGACGGCGCGCACCTTCTCCAGCAAGCGCTCGGGCTTCGTCGCGGTGCTGATCCCCTCCCTCAACAACTCCAACTTCTCCGAGACCGCCCAGGGCATCACCGCCGCCGTGGAAGCGCGCGGCCTGCAGCTGCTGCTGGGCTACACCGACTACCGCGTGGAAACCGAGGAGCGCCTGCTGCGCGCCATGCTCGCGCGCCGGCCCGAAGGCGTGATCCTCACCGGCGGCTCGCACACGCCGGCCGCTCGCGCGATGCTGCAGGCTGCGGGCGTGCCGGTGGTCGAGACCTGGGACCTGCCCGTCACGCCCATCGAGCACACGGTCGGCTTCTCGAACGCGGAAGCCGCGGGCGCGATGGTGCGGCACCTGCACGACAAGGGCTACCGGCGCATCGCCTTCATCGGCGGCACCTCCAACCGCGACACGCGCGGCGCCGACCGCCAGCGCGGCTACGCGGAGGCGATCCGCGAACTGGGCCTGCCCGACGGCCGCGTGATCAGCTTCGGCCAGCCGCCCATCTCCATGGAACAGGGCGGAGAGGCCGTGGCGCAACTGATCCGCCAGTGGCCCGACGTGGACGCGGTGCTCTGCGTGTCCGACCTCTCGGCCTTCGGCGCGCTGATGGAATGCCAGCGCCGCGGCTGGGAAGTGCCGGGCCGCATCGCGATCGCGGGCTTCGGCGACTTCGAGGTGGCGCGCGCCTGCCATCCGCGCATCACCACCGTGGCGGTCGATTGCGTGGGCATCGGCAAGGCGGCGGGCGAACTGCTGCTGCGCGTGATCGACGGTGCGCGCGAGGGGCACCGGCCGCCCGCCGAGACGGTGCTGATCCCGTTCCGCATCGAGCAGCGCGAGAGTTCGTAGGCCCCTGCTTCAGGAGGGCCGGTTCGCAGCCGCGCGCGACACCTGTTCGATGACGCGCCCCATGTGCCGCACGAGCCCGTCGGCCCGCTCCGGAGGCATTCCCGCGTAGCCGAGCACGAAGCCGTTGTAGAGCGTGCCGGCCGTGCCCGGCAGGCAGAACGGACTCAGCGGACGCAGCCCCAGCCCCTGCACCCGCGCCGCCCGGCTCACGTCCACGTCGGCGACCGATGCCTCGAGCCGCGCCGACAGATGCATGCCGCCCGCGCCGCCGGAGACGGTGACGACGCCGCCCAGGTGCCGCTGCAGCGCCTCCTGCAATGCCTCGCGCCGCCGGGCATAGAGCTGCCGCATCCGGCGCAGGTGCAGCGTGAACTGGCCGCTTTCGATGAAGTCGGCCAGCGCGGCCTGGTCCGCGACCCGGCCGCGCATGCCGGTGGCGCCGATCGCGCCCAGCAGGGCCGGGACCACCGGCGCGGGCACCACCGTGAAGCCCAGCCGCAGCGCCGGGAACATCGTCTTGCTGAAGGTGCCGACGTAGATCGCCGGCGCATGCGCGTCCAGCCCCTGCACGGCCGAGAGCGGAACCTTCTCGCTGCGGAATTCGCTGTCGTAGTCGTCCTCGACCAGCCACGCGCCAGCCTCGCGCGCCTGCCGTATCAGCGCCAGCCTCCGCTCCAGGCTCATCATGGCGCCGAGCGGGTACTGGTGCGAAGGCGTGATGTAGATCAGCTTCGGAGGCGTTGCGCTCCAGTCTTCGGCGCTGGGCGCCAGGCCCTCGGCGTCGACCGCGATGGGAACCAGACGCAGGTCGGCCGCCTGCAGGGCCGCGCGGGCGCCCGGGTAGCCGGGGTTCTCGATCCATGCCGTGTCGCCCGCGTCGGCCAGCGTGCGGGCGCAGAGCTCGAGGCCGCCCTGCGATCCGTTGGTGATGAAGACCTGCTCCGCCTCGCAGCGCACGCCGCGCGACACGCGCAGGTATTGCGCGATCGCCTGCCGCAGCGGCAGGTGGCCCTGCACGGGGGCGTAGTTCAGCTGCCGTGCGTCGATGGCGCGCCAGGCCCGCTCCATGCAGCGACGCCATGCGGCGAGCGGAAACTCGTCCAGCGCCGGCACGCCGGGCCACAGGGGCAGCGCGCGGTCGGCCTCGTCCGGCCCGCCGTGCGGAATGGCGGCTCGCCGTGCCAGCGGCGGCGCCTCGGGCGCCTGCGCCGAGTCGCGCCCGACGGCCGCTTCACGCGCCAGTCCGAGGCTCGCGACGACGGTGCCATGGCGCGTGCCGACGAGGAAGCCTTCTGCGCCCAGGTGCTCGTAGGCATAGAGCACGGAGTTGCGGGCCATGCCGAGCTCGGCCGACAGGGTTCGCGTGGACGGAAGCCGCGCGCCCTCGGCGATCTTTCCGCCGAGGATCGCCCAGCGAAGGCAGGCGTACAGCCGGTGCTGCCGGGTCGCGGGGCCCTGCGGCCCCTCTTCGCGCGCGAATGCGGCGAGCAAGGCGCCGTAGTCCATGTGGTGGTGGCTCCATCGATGTGGGCTGATCTGGGTCTACAAATGATGCCACGGCAAGCCTAAGGTCCGGGGTCGAACCCATCCGCTTCCACCTACGAATGAGCACTTCCGCCACGGCCTTCGCATCGACAACGTCATCGCGCGCCGCGCCCTGGCTGCTGGGCCTGGTGGCGGTGGTCTGGGGCATCAACTGGCCGGTCGGCAAGGCCATGCTCGCCCACCTTCCGCCGGTGTGGACCGTGGCGCTGCGAACCGGCGTGGGCGCCCTCGCCGTCCTGCTGCTGTGCCTGCTGACGCGGCGGCTGGTGCTGCCCCGGCGCGCGGACCTGCCGGTCATCCTGAGCGTCGGCGTGCTGCACATGACCGCGTTCTCCGTGCTGTGCAGCATCGGCCTGCAGCACGTGACGGCCGGCCGCTCGGTGGTGCTGGCCTACACCACGCCGCTATGGGTGGTGCCGGGCGCATGGCTGTTGCTGGGCGAGGCTCCCACGCGCTGGCGGCTGCTGGGCGCGGGCATCGGCCTGGCGGGGCTGGTGCTGATCTTCAATCCGCTGAGCTTCGATTGGCACGACCGCCGCGCGGTCGCCGGCAATGCCGCCGTGCTGCTGGCCGCTCTGTGCTGGGCGGGCAGCATCCTCTACGTGCGCGCGCACAGATGGGTCACGCCGCCCTTCGAACTCGTTTTCTGGCATGCGCTGCTCGCCAGCTGCCTGCTGCTGCCGATGGCCTTCGCGCTCGAAGGCGTTCCGCGCATCGAGTGGAGCCCGGCACTTGTCTCGCAGCTGCTCTACGGCGGCGTGTTCGGCATCGCGCTGGCTTCATGGGCCATGACCACGATCAACCGCGCGCTGCCCGCGACGACCACTTCGCTGGGGCTGCTGGGCGTGCCGGTGATCGGCATCGTCTGCTCCGCCGTGTCGCTGGGGGAGCGCATCGGCATGGCGCTGGTGGGAGCGCTCGCGCTCATCCTCGGCGGCATCGCGCTCGGAATGGTGCGCGGCAGGGACTGAACGCGCCGCGCGCTCTCAGGGCACGTACACCATATAGACCTCGAACGCGAAGCCGCCTTCGGCTTCAGACACGTGAAGGTGCAGCACCAGGTCGCTGCGACCCTCGGAAACCGTCCAGAGATCGACCAGCGCGTTCCATCGCCTGCCGAGCCAGATGCAGACCGACGAATCCCACGTGTCGTCGGGCAGGTCGACCAGCGTCTCGCCGTAGTCGCGGATGTAGTCCTCGATCTGCCGGGCATCCTGCGCCGGTATGGGCCGCACTCCCGCGATGGGAGTGCCGATGCGATAGTCGCCGAGCACGAAGGCGTGGACGATCTCCCGAATGGTCGAGCGCCAGGCCGAAGGTATGGGTTGCTGGGCGTCCCCATCCTTGAGCACCGGCACGTCGGCATGTCCGTCATCAAAAGTCATCGGTTCAGGCTCCGGAAAAATCGCGGCCATTCTGCGCTGCCGTGATGACGCGCGGCGAACAGGCCGACCGCCCGCTTCATCTCTTGCGGGCCACGATGCAGGGACGGTTTTCCGTGCCCTTCGTCGCGTGGTCTTCGACGGCAAGAATCTCGAAGCCCGCGGCCTCCATGTGCTGCTTCAGCTCCGCTTCGCGGAAAGCGCTTGCATAGGGCGCCGCGCCGATCGCGCGCATCGCGGGCAGCAGGAGCCGGATCAGCGGGTTCATGTCGCCGACGCAAGGCGTCTTCGAGATGAACAGGCCTTGCGCCGCAAGCAGGCCGTGAATGCTGCGCAGCGTGCCGGGCAGGTCGCGCACGAGGTGGAGATAGTTGAACCCCATGACGATGTCGAACCGCGCGGCTTCCTGCGCGAGCGCTTCCGCCGTTGCGATGCGGAAGGCAAGCGCGGGCACGGGGCTGGCCGCGAGCTTCTCGTTGGCGATCGCGATCATGCCGGCGGAGATGTCCGTCGCGAGGTAGCTCCCCGCATCGGCCGCGAGCCGCAGCGCTGTCGTGCCCGTTCCGCATCCCAGCTCGAGCACCCTCGAATCCGGCCGCAGCAGTGCGCGGGTGCGCTCCAGCGTGCGCTCGTAGCCGGCCGGATCCCCGATCGCGCTCTTCGCGTACCTGCGTGAAGTCCGGTCCCAGAACCTGGCGTCGCTCGCTGCGTTCATGATGAAAAGATCATCGCACTCGCCCCCGGGCGGCATAATCGCGCCCCTTTTGTCCTGGGGGTTTCGATGGAACTGGAGATCGCGCAATCCACGCCAACCGCCGCCGGCATCGCGAAGTTCGTGCAGGCCCACTATGGCCTGGGCGAGGTGATCGAGAGCGAATTCCTGCGGCGCAGCTTCAACCAGGTCTACAGGCTCGGCTTTGCCGATGGGCGCCGCGTGGTGGCGCGGCTCTCGGCCGAACGGCCGCGGGGCGATCCCAACGTGATGTTCGAGGCGGCCGCGCTGGAGCACCTGGCCCGCGCCGGATGCCGCGTATCGCGCTGCCTGCCGGCCGCGAACGGCGAGATCGCGGTGCAGGTACCCCTGCCGGAAGGTTCGCGAGCGCTGATGTTGTTCGAGCACCTCGACGGCGAGTTCACCGGCGACTCGGCCGAAGACATCCGGGCTTTCGCGCAAGGCCTGGCCACCCTGCACGTCGCAGGCGAGACCTACGAAGGCCCCGGCAGTGCCTACTCCCTCGACCTCGACTACCTCCTTCTGCGACCGCTGCAGGGCCTGCTGCGTGCCCCGACCATGACCGCCGAGCTGCGCCCGCAATTCGAGCAACTGGGCGAGCGCCTGCATGCCGACATCTCGGCCCTGGGCGCGCTGAGGCAGGTGCTGTGCCACGGTGATGCCCACGGCAACAACAACTTCATCGTGCGAAATGCCCAGGAGCAGTGCGAGGCCGTGTTCTTCGATTTCGATGAAACAGGCCCTGGCTACCTTGCCTACGAACTTGCTGTCTATCCGTGGCTTCTGCATCCACGTACGACCGACGGCGTGCTGAGCGACAAGGCGAAGACTCAGTGGAAGCACTTCATCTCGGCCTATCGCGAGGCAAGACCCGTCGCCGACAACGATCTGGCCGCCGTCCCGCGTTTCATGGCGGTCCGGCAGTTCTGGATGCTGGGGGAGAACGCCGGACGCGTTCCTGTGTGGGGCTCGCAGGCAATGCCTACCAGCGTCCTCCGTCGGCAGCTGGCCATGCTGCGCGCCTGGGAGAAGCTGGAACTGCCTCAGTGACCGGCGCCCCTCAGAAGTTGTGCGAGATGCCGAACTGCAGGCCCCTAGACCCCGCCCCCGGTACGCCGGCCGGCGACGAATCGCTGACGACATAGGCCGCGTTGCCCCGGTTGCGGATGTACGAGTAGGTGCCGTACAGCGCGGTGCGCTTGCTCAGGTAGTGCACGTAGCCGACGGCGTACTGCGTCGCATCGTCGCCGTCGAGTCCCGGCCCCGAGCGGTTGGAGCGCGCCACCGAAGCCTTGATCACGCCCGGCCCCACCGGCACGCTCACGCCCAGCAGCGCGTTCACCTGTTTGTCGGTGTCGGCCTTCTGGCGGTAGTAGTTGGCGTAGAGCTTCGCTACGCCGAAATCGTAGGTGCCGCCGATGCTGGCCACGCGGTAGTCGGTGGTGCCGACCGGCGTGACGCCGTAGGCCGCCGCCACGTCGATGGTGCCGTTGGTCCAGCCTAAGCGCGCGCCGCGGTAGCGTGAGCCTTCCTGGTCTTCGGGCAACGCGTACATCGCCTGGCCGTAGAAGCCGCCCAGGCCCTTGGGCAGGAAATAGCCCACCGAATTGTTGGCCCGCGCCAGCGTGCGCGCGCCGCCGAGGCCGAAGGGCCAGCCCTCGACGATGTTGGCCGAGCCGCCGACGCCCACGGTGCCGAAGGGCGAGAACTGCGAGATGTTCCAGAAGGTGGGCGTGTAGTCGCGCCCCAGTCGCAGTTCGCCGAAGCTGTTGTGCGACAGGCTCAGGGTGGAGCGCCGGTGGAAGCCGGTGCCCTGGATCTCGCCGGTGTCGGGCAGCAGCGCCATCTCCAGCCAGAAGCTCGCGGCCAATCCGCCGCCCAGGTCTTCGGTGCCGCGAAAACCGAGGCGGCTCGGGAAGATGTTGCCGCCCTGGTCGAGCGACTTGACCGAAGCGCCGCCGCTCTTCGACCAGGTGACGTTCATGTCCAGCGTGCCGAATATCTGCACGCTGGATTGCGCCGTGGCGCTCGCGCCGGCCGCGAGGCAGATCGCGCCGGTGAACGCATGCGGCAGCAAGCTGCGGCGGGCGATGGTGGTTGGGGGCTTGGTGGTCCTGATCCTCATGCTTGTCTCCTGGTTGTAGAAATCGTTGTAGTTCTGGCGCGTGCGCCGGCGCACGGCGCTTGCGCTGCAAGCACCGTGGCGTGGGAATTCCGGAAAAAGAAAGAAGGCGGCGCGGTGCGTGGCCGCGCCCCGGGGCATCGCCCGTCAGTCGATGCGGATGTTCTTGGCCTTGATCAGCCGGCTCATGGCCTGCGCTTCGCGGTCGATGACGGCGGCCGCCTCGGCAGGCGTGCTGCCGATGGGATCGAGGCCGGCGTCACTGAGGAGCCTGCCCATCTCCGGCGAATGCGTGATGGCGACGATCTCCTTGTTGAGCCTGTCGACGATGGCCTGCGGCGTCCTGGCCGGCACCCAGAAGCCCAGCCAGGTGAACACCTCGACGCCCGGATAGCTCTCCGAGAGCGTGGGCACGTTGGGCAGTGCCGCGCTGCGCTTGCTGCCCGTGTACGCCAGCGCCTTCACGCGGCCCGACTTGATGTTGGGCAGCGCCGAGACGGGCGGCTCGAAGCCCAGCTGCACCTGCCCGGCCATGAGGTCCGGCGCTGCGCTCTGCTTGTACGGCACGTGCAGCAGCTCGATGCCCGCGGCCTCCTGGAACAGCTCGAAGCCCAGGTGCGAGGTGGTGCCCGAGCCATAGGAGGCGAACGAGATCCTGCCCGGCTCCTTCTTCGCCAGCGCGACCAGCTCGGGAATGTTCTTCACCGGCACTGCCGCATTGGCCAGGATGAACGATCCGCCCTTGAGCGCCTGCGTGACCGGCAGCAGGTCGTTCTTCGCGTCGTAGGGCATCTTCGAGAGCAGGAACGGCGTCATGGTGAACGGGTTGCTCGTCGAGAACAGGATCGTGTAGCCGTCGGGCGCGGCCTTGGCGACCGCGTCGGTGCCGATGGAAGCCAGCGCGCCCGGCCTGTTCTCGACCACCACCGGCGTCTGCAGCGCGCGGCTGAGGCGGTCCGCATAGGCGCGGGCGAAGATGTCCGAGCCCACTCCCACGGGCGTGGGCGTGATGATCTTGATGGGCCGCGACGGCCAGGGCGAGCCCTGCCCCCAGGCGGGTGCGAATGCGCTGGCCGAGACCAGCACGGCGAGCAGCGAGCGAGCGATTCTTTTCATGGTTTGTCTCCTGTATCTCTTCTGTCTCTCTTCTGTTTCTCTTCCAGGCCTCCCGCCCGCGTCGCGGGCGCGGCTCACGCTCAGGGCAGCGGCGGATAGTCCGTGCCGTCCAGGCCCGGCACCGGCACCCGCGTGGGGTCGTTGCCGTGCGCCTGCAGTTGCTCGACGGCGTAGTCGGTGACGCAGCCCGACAGCAGCTGGCGCGGGTCTTCGAGCACCACGCGCAGGCGCGTGTTCAGCGCACGCCAGTCGTCCGGGCCGGCGATGGCCGGCATCTCGGCCACCGCGCGCGTGTCCGCGTCGAGCACGGGGCGGACGGTGGAGGAAGGCTCGTAGCGCGGATAGCCGTCGTACATCAGCGTGCCGAGTTCGCTCACGGCGCGCGTGTGGGCCCACAGCTGGCGCATCGAGCTCTCGAACGCGCGCATGGCCGTCATGTCGGACGCCGAACCGGCCGGGAACTCGGCGGCGTGGGGCGCGATGAAGAGCCGGTCGAGCGAGAGCGTGTGGCGCGAGGCGCCGAGGATCATGGCGGCCACCGAATTGGTGGTCCACGTCACGCCGGCGGTGGGCCTGCCCTGGCGCCCGATCACCAGCGCCATGGCGCGCGACCAGTCGATGGCATGGCGGTCGAGCCAGCCGATCACGCGGTGGCTGATGTCCATGCCGACCAGGAAGAAGGTGGCGATCATCACCGCGTTCATCGGCACCGTGGCGCCGACGGCGAAGCCGCTGCCTTCGAGGTAGTGCTCGCGCATGTCCCAGGGCGTGAAGAGCTCGGGCCGCTCCAGCACGCGTTCGAGGTAACGCTCGGTCAGCACGCACGAGTAGCGGACCAGTTCGGCGATCTTCTGCTCGCGCCCCCGGTAGGCCGGCACCGCGATCCGGTCGCGCCACAGCGCCACCGAGTTGGCCTCGCGCGCCACGCGCGTGGCCGCGACCAGCCGTTCGGCTTCCCTGCGCCACAGCGGCCCGTCGGGATCGACCAGCCGCATCTTGAGGATCGACGCCACCGCCGGCCCGTGGTGCGAGATGCCGGCCAGCTCCTTGAAGCCGCGCGTGGAGAGACGAAAGCCCTCGACCTCGGGATCACGGCCGTTGCCGGGGAACAGCACGATGTCCGCGCTGGTGGCCACGATGAGCGGATCGCCCGCCGTCGCCGCGCCCGTGAGCGCGGCCAGGTTCGCGCCGATGCCGTGCGGCCCGCCGGTGTAGGTTTCGAAGAGCCGCAGCAGCTCTGGGCTCTGGTGCGAGGCAGCGGGATGGTTCATGCCGGCTCCTTGTCCGCGGGGAAGTCGAGGCGGTAGACACGGCTCGGCGTGCGGAACCGCACCTCGCCGCTGAGGCTGTTGGTCACGACCATGTAGCGCCGGCCCTCCGCCTCGAAGAAGGATGCGTCGGTGCCGCCGGAAGTCGGGAACTCGGCGACCGGCTCCATGCGGCCCTTCGTCATGCGCAGGACGGTCGACTGCAGCCGGGGGATCGGCGCCTCGCGCGTTCCATGCAGGAAGTTGACCTGCACCAGCCGGCCGCCGTCCGGCGTCGCGATCCAGTCGAACTCGCGGCCACCCGGTCCGCTGAGCACCTGGTGCTGCACGAAACGGCCGTCGCTCCAGCGGTAGAGCACGGTGTCGTCGTGCAGGCATGCGAACGCGAGCCAGGTGGAGCCCTCGGTCTCGAAGAAGCGGAAGGCCCGCCCACTCTTGCCTTCCAGCTCCTGGAAGGGCTCGAAGCTGTTGCCGTTCCAGCGCAGCAGCTGCGACGGCACGGCGTGGTCGGCATAGGCCAGCAGCTTCTGCCCGTCGACCTCGAAGAAGGCCCAGTTGTAGCCCCAGCCCGAGCGCACCGTCTGCAGCTTCTCGAAGCGCTCGCCGTTCCATTCGTAGATGCACGATTCGGCGCCCGGCGCGAGCGGCGTATCGCCATGGGTCACTCCCTGCGCGAGCGCGAGGAAGTGGCGCGGGCCGATCTCGAAATGAATCCACTGCTTGGCGGCCGATGTCGCAATGCGCTGGAAGACGTCGAAGCGCCCGTCCACCAGTTCGAAGATCGTCGAATGCGTGTCGAGCGCGTACGGGCCCGAGCCGGTGCGCAGGCTGGCGGTGGCGAGGAAGGCGCGCTCGCCGATGCGGAAGAACTCGGCGTCCTCGCCGCCCGGCACGGACAGCCGAGCGTGCTCGACGAAGCTTTCGCCCTCCCAGCGGTAGACGAGCGCGTCGACATCGCTGTTGCCCAGCGTCATCTGCGCGGGCTGCCCCGCGATGTCCTCGGCGAGCTGCGGCACCACGAGGTAGCGGGTGCCGGCATGTTCGAAGACTTCCGCGGCGCGCGCGCCGGAGGTGTCCAGTTCCTGGATGCAGTCCATGGTGGTGTCCGCCATCTTCATGCCTTCCGTTTCAGAAGCCGAACAGCCGAGCGGGGTTGTCGGCAAGCACCTTGCGGCGCGCGACCGGGTCCGGGATCCAGTCGCCCAGCAGGTTCAGCAGTTCGCCGGTGTCGCGCCCGCCTTCCGGGATGTGCGGCCAGTCGCTGCCCCAGATCACGCGGTCGGGCACGGTCTCGACGATCGCCTGCGCGAGCGGCTTCAGCCGCGCGTAGTTGCCGTCCTTCGCGAGGCGGTACGGCCCCGAGAGCTTGAACCAGCCGCGCCCGTCGGCAACGGCGCGCAGCAGGCAGTCGAAGTCGGCGCGCGTGAGGCCGTCGCTCTCCAGCATGTAGCCCATGTGGTCGATCACGAAGTCCGATTCGAGGTCGGGCAGCACCGGGATCAGGTCGCGCACGACCCAGCCCGGCGTATAGAACTGCACATGCCAGCCCAGCGGCCGGATG
Organism: Variovorax gossypii; assembly: GCF_003965815.1. GTDB lineage: Bacteria > Pseudomonadota > Gammaproteobacteria > Burkholderiales > Burkholderiaceae_C > Variovorax > Variovorax gossypii. The sequence continues at coordinate 229,311 of NZ_RXOE01000004.1, forward strand.
CGCCGGATGCTGCGCTCGATGTAGGCATGCAGCTGCGAAGTGGGCAGCTTCTGGCGCAGGAACAGGTCGAGCCTGAGCGCGCGCACGCGGCGTGCATGCATCTCGCGCAGGGTCTCGTCGGACACGTCGTCTTCCACCATCGCGACGCCACGCGCACGGTCTCCCGCCGCGTCGAGCGCGTCGAGCATGCAGCGGTTGTCGGTGCCGTAGAAGCTGGGCTGGACGATCGCGAAGCGTTCGACGCCGAGCACCTCGAGCGCGCTGTGCAGCTGCGCGAGGTTGCCGTCGGGCAGCGTGTAGTGCGGGTGATCGACGCGGGGATAGTGCTCGGCCGGGCCGAAGACGTGCACGTGCGCATCGCAGGCGCCGGCGGGAACCTCGAAGGCCGCGCGGGTCAGGGTCTGCGCGTCGCGCATGGGCTTGGAGGTCAGGATCTCGTGGTTCATGTTCGGAACGAAGGCGGGAGAAGGAGAAAACGAAGAAGTCGCGGAAGGAGGCGTCCGCTCAGGCAGCCTGTGGCTCGGACGTCCGCACGGCAACCGCCGCATGGCCGGCCAGCGCGCCGCGCACGCGCTCCTGCATCGAAGCAAGGAGCACGTCGGTGTCGATCCCCGTCATGAGGAAAGGCGCGGCGCCGCGCGCCAGCAGCTCGGCGTTCAGCGCGGCATCGGCGATGCCGCCGATCGACAGCGGCTTGCCGGCGCGCGTGCAGGCCGCGAGCGCATCGTTCAGCGCCTGCTGCACCAGCGGATGGCGGTAGTCACCGGGCACGCCGAGTTCCGCGCTCAGGTCGTTGGTGCCGATGCTCACCAGGTCCACGCCCGGCACCCGTGCGATGGCCTCCGCGTTGCGGATGCCGAGGGGGCTCTCGATCAGCACGTTGACGACCACCGTGTCGTTGGCGAGCCGGTAGGTCTCGGCCGCCGGAAGCCGGCGATAGCCGAACTGCGGCAGCGCCGCGATGGCTGACCGGTGGCCGTGCGGCGGAAAGCGGCAGGCGGCCGCCAGGTCGGCGGCCTGCTCCGCCGTTTCGACGCGCGGGAAGATGAGGCCGGACGCGCCCGCGTCGAGCAGCCGGCCGATGGCGCCGTACTCGCGCTCCGGCACGCGCACCAGCGCCATCAGGCCGAGGTCGTGCGCGGCGGCGCAGATAGCGCCCGCCGCGTCCAGCGAAATGGTGCTGTGCTCCAGGTCGACCCAGATCGCGTGATGCCCGCTGGCCTTGGCCAGCCGGGCGATGTCGGGCGTGCGCGAGATGCGGATGCCGAAGGCCGTCATCGGCTCTCCGCGAGCCAGCCCCATCATCAGCGGGTGCCCCTGGAAAGGCCGGGTTGCAGGGTGCTCCTGCGGCTTGTCTCTGCTTGTCATGAGGGCATCGTAGGCAAGCTGTCTTATATTTGGAAATACCGTTTGTCTTCGGTTTTCAATACTCTTTGAATATCATGGAACTGCGCCATCTCCGCTACTTCGTCGCGGTCGCCGAGGAGCTCAACTTCACGCGCGCCGCGCAGCGCCTGCACATCGCGCAGCCGCCGCTGAGCATCCAGATCCAGGCGCTGGAGGAAGAGCTCAAGGTGCGCCTGCTGGAGCGCGACAAGCGGCGCGTGTTCCTCACGCAGGCGGGCCGCCATTTCCTCGAGCGCGCGCGCGGCATCCTGCGCGACGTGGAGGCGGCCAAGGGCGAGGCGCAGAGCGCGGCCTCGGGCGAGGTCGGCAGCATCGCGCTGGGCTACACGGCGTCGTCGATGCTCTCGCCCGCGCTGCCGGCGGCCATTCTTCGCTTCCGGCGCGAGCACGCCCGGGTGATCCTGACGCTGAAGGAAATGACATCGCTCGACCAGCTCGACGCGGTGCACGGGCGCGGCCTCGACGTCGCCGTGCTGCGCCGGCCGAACGTGGAGATCCCTACCGGCATCGTGGTCGAGGAGTGGTACCAGTCGCCGCTGCTGGCCGTCGTGCCGCGCGAGCACAGGCTCGCCGGCAAGCCGCTGCGCATCGCGGACCTGCGCGACGAGCCGCTGGTGATGTATCCGCGCAATGCCGGCATCGGCCTCTACTGGAAGGTGCAGGACCTGTGCGCCAAGGCCGGCTTCAGGCCGCGCATGGTGCAGGAAGCGCGCGAGGCATCGACCATCGCCGGGCTGGTCGCGGCCGGCGTGGGCATCGCGCTGGTGTCGGGCGACACCCGCTGCATCCAGCCGGACGGGGTGGTCTACCAGACGGTGCTCGACAAGGAGGCGGTGTCGAGCCTCTATCTCGCGCATCGTCGGGACGACCCGAATCCGTACGTGGCCCTGATCCTCAAGGAGCTTCGTGCGGCGCTGAAGCGCAGGACGGCGCGAAGCGCGAAACGGCAGGTCGACTAGTTCTGCCCGCCCGGCAAAGGGCGGACCGTCAGCTGCGCAGGGCCGCGTCGATCCGGTGGAACAGCACGCTCGACGCTCCTTTACCGGGCGCCCGTGCCGGCAGGCGCCGCACCACCTCGCGGACCGCGGGCGACGCGTGATCGATCGCCCATCGAATCTCCGCTTCGCGGGTGCCGGCCTCGTCGGCGGCACCGCGCGAGATCGCCTGCACGCTGTAGGCCGCGGGGCCGACGATGTGATTCACCTGATGCGCAGTCTCAAGCGGATGGGTGTAGGCCGACCCGGCGGCCGTGGATGCCGACCGCGCGGCGGCGGCCGCGGCCTCGTCGCCCACTTCGCGCGCGGCTGCCAGGGCGGCCCAGGCGAGCTTGCGCAGGTTCGCTGTCCGCACGCCGCTGCCGGCGAAGGCGCGCGCGGCCGCGATGGCCTCGCGCGGGCGGCTGTCACCCGGCGCCCTTGCCTCGAACACCGGCAACGCCCGCTCCGCGCAATCGGCCGCCCAGAGGGCGACATGGCGCAGGTCTTCGTTGTTCAGCAGGGGGCGGGCAGGCACTTGATCCATGGCTCGGCGTATTCGCTCCCGGCCGACTGTAGCCGGACCATGAGCGCCGCCTGCCAACCCGCGCCTGCGGCTCGGGTGCTTCGTCCTGCCCTCAGGCCGCGACGCTCTCCGCCCCCGCGTCCGCGAAATCGATCAGCACCTTCATCGCCTTCTGCCGGTCGCTCGCCAGCTCGAAGGCCTGGCGCGCCTGCAGCATCGGGAAGGTGTGCGACACGACCGGGGAAAGATCGACGCGCCCTTCGTTGATGAGCTTCACCGCCAGCGCGAACTCGGCATGGAAGCGGAACGAGCCGCAGATGCTGAGCTCCTTCGCCACCACCATGTTCTGCGGAATGCTCACGTCGCCGCCCAGCCCCAGCTGCACGACCACGCCGCGCGGGCGCATCACTTCCAGGCCGTCGCGCAGAGCGCGCTCGTTGCCGGAGCATTCGAGCATCACGTCGAAGGTGCCCTTGTCGGCCGAATGACGCGACACCCAGGCCTTGTCCTTCGCGACGTTGATGACGTCGTCTGCGCCCATGGCGCGCGCGATGGCCAGAGGCTCGTCGACCACGTCGGTGGCCGTGATGCTGGCCGCGCCGTGCGCGCGCGCCGCCGCGATGGCGAGCACGCCGATGGGCCCGCAGCCCGACACCAGCACCCGCTTGCCCAGCAGCGGGCCGGCGCGCGACACGCCGTGCAGCCCCACCGAGAACGGCTCCGCCAGCGCGGCGAGGCGCAGCGGCACATGGTCGGCCACCTTCACGCACTGCGTGGCCTCGCACAGCAGCATGTTGCGGAAGGCGCCCTGCACGTGCGGCGTGCGCATCGCGCTGCCGTAGAAGCGCATGTCGAGGCACTGGTTGGGCAGGCCCTCGAGGCAGAACTTGCAGGCGCCGCAGGGGCGGCTCGGGTTGACGGCCACCTTGTCGCCGATGCGAACGTTCTCCACGCCGGGCGCCACGGCCACCACGGTGCCGGCCACCTCGTGGCCCAGCACCATCGGCTCCTTGATGCGCACGGTGCCGAAGCCGCCGTTGTGGAAGTAATGCAGGTCGGAGCCGCAGATGCCGCCCATTCCGACCTTCACCAGCACCTGGCCGGGGCCGATCTCGCCGGCATCCTGTTCGTCAAGGCGCAGGTCGTCGGGGGCGTGGATCACGAGGCACATGCAACGCAGGCGCATGGTTTTCTTCCTTTTTCAGGCAACGGGAGTGATCAGGGGCAGGCCCGCGAAATGGGCCTCCAGGTTGCGGCGCACCAGTTCGCCCATGGCGCGGCGCGTCTGCTCGGTGCCGCTGCCATGGTGCGGGGTCAGCACCACGTTGTCGAGCGCGGCGAAGCGCGGATCGATGCCCGGCTCGTTGAGGAACACGTCGAGCGCAGCGCCGGCGATCTCGCGCGCCTCCAGCGCCTGCAGCAGCGCGCCTTCGTCGACCGTGGTGCCGCGCGACACGTTCACGAGCCAGCCCTTGGGGCCCAGCGCGCGCAGCACCTCGGCGTTCACGATGCCGCGCGTGGCTTCGCCGCCGGGCAGGATGACGATGAGCACGTCGCACCAGTCGGCCATCGCGCTCAGGCTGGCGAAGTGACGGTGCGGGCTGTCGGCCTTCGGCGTGCGACTGAAGTAGCCCAGCTCCACGTCGAAGCCCGAGAGCCGCCGCGCGATGGTGCCGCCGATGCGGCCGAAGCCCGCGATGCCGACGCGCTGGCCGAAGACGCGCGTGGCCAGCGGCAAGGCCCCCTTGGCCCATGCACCGCTTCGCACGAAGGCGTCACCCGCCGGAATGCGGCGCTGCACCGCGAGCATGAGGCCCACGGCGAGGTCCGCCACGTCGCCGTTGAGCACGTCGGGCGTGTTGGTCACGCGGATGCCGCGCGCGCGGCAGGCGGCGAGGTCGATGGCGTCGGTGCCCACGCCGTAGCAGGAGACCAGCTCCAGCTTCGGCAGCGCGGCAATGAGCTCGGCGCTCGCGCCCAGCTCGCCGCGCGTGGCGATCGCACGGATCTCCTGCGCATGCGCGGCAATGAAGGCCTGCCGATCGGGCGCCTCCCACAGGCGATGCAGGGTGTAGGACTCCCGCATCGGCACCATGTCCCACTCGGGGTAGGCGCCCATCATCAGCACGTGCGGGGAAGCGGCGGCGGTAGCGGTCAAGCGGGTGTCTCCAGCGGATAGCAGCGGTTCTGGCTCAATTTGATACCGGTAACTTTAGTCGATACGTGAATGTAAAGCCAGCGAAGGTTTCACCCATTGACGAAATCAAAAGATACCGGTAACTTTCTTCGCCAGTCTCGCCCCTCATCCAGGAACTCCCCTTGAAACTGTTCGACCTCTCCGGGCGCACCGCCCTCGTCACCGGCTCCAGCAAGGGCATCGGCTTCGCGCTGGCCGGCGCGCTGGGCAATGCCGGCGCCCGCGTCGTGCTCAATGCGCGCGATGCCGCCGCGCTCACCGCGGCCCGCGACGCCCTGCGCGCCCGGGGCATCGCAGCCGAGGCCGCGGCCTTCGACGTCACCGATGCCGCCGCGGTGGAAGCCGGCGTGGCGGCCATCGAGGCCGACATCGGCCCCGTCGACATCCTCGTGAACAACGCCGGCATGCAGCACCGCGGGCCGTTCGCGGAGTTCCCGATCGACGCGTGGCACAAGATCACCACCACCAACATCGACAGCGTGTTCCTGGTCGGCCGCGCCGTCGCGCAGCGCATGATCGAGCGCAAGCGCGGCAAGATCATCAACGTGTGCTCGGTGCAGAGCGAGCTGGGTCGCCCGGGCATCGCGCCCTACGCCGCCACCAAGGGCGCCGTGAAGATGCTCACCAAGGGCATGGCGATCGACCTCGGCAAGCACGGCATCCAGGTCAACGGCCTCGGGCCGGGCTACTTCAAGACCGAGCTCACGCAGGCGCTGGTGGCCGACGAGGCCTTCACCGCGTGGCTCTCGGGCCGCACGCCCGCCGGCCGCTGGGGCGACGTGGAAGAACTGGGCGGCGCGGCCATCTTCCTGGCCTCCGACGCATCGAGCTTCGTCAACGGCCACATCCTGTACGTGGACGGCGGCATCACCGCGAGCCTCTAGCGCCGTGCCACCGCTGCAGTTGCCGTCATTCCGCCTGCCCGTGGTGGTGATGGGCGTATCGGGCACCGGCAAGAGCAGCGTGGCGGCCGGGCTCGCGCAGCTGCTGGGCATTCCGTGGATCGACGGCGACGACCTGCACGCGCCCGAGGCCGTGGCGCGCATGCGTGCCGGCCTGCCGCTGGTGGATGAAGACCGCTGGCCCTGGCTCGACCGCGTGGGCGCCAATCTTGCCGACCGCACGGCCGCGCCCCGTGGCGTGGTGGTGGCCTGCTCCGCACTGCGGCGCGCCTACCGCGACCGGCTGCGCGCCGCCTCGCCGGGCCTGCGCTTCGTGTTCCTCGACGGCCCTCCGGCGCTGGTGCGCCAGCGCATGGAACAGCGCACCGGCCACTACATGCCGGCCACCCTGCTCGACAGCCAGCTGGCGACGCTGGAACGACCGGACGCCGGCGAGCCCGACGTGCTGCACACCCCGATCGACATGCCTGTTGCGCTGATCGTCGCCGGCATCGGTGCGCAGCTTCTCAGGCAGGCGGAAGAAGCCTCCGCGAAAGTCTCCGCCTGACGGCCACGCCGCACGGGCCCGAACCGGCAAGCAAGGAGAAACCGATGTTCATCCGCTGCGCATTCTTCAGGGGCCGGGTCAAGGCCGGCATGGAAGAGGCCTTCGACCGCCACGTGCACGAAAGGCTCGTGCCGCTGTGGACTCGCTTTCCCGGCGCGCTCGAGGTGCGCGTACTGCGCCAGGTCGAAAGCGACGTGAGCGACCCCGAGCTTGCGATGGTCTTGGCCATCCGCTGGGCGAGCCGCGAGGACATCGCCCGCGCGCTCGACTCGCCCGTGCGCTGCGAAAGCCGCGAAGTCTCGAAGAAGCTGTTCGAGATGTTCGACGGCACGGTCTTCCACACGGTGTTCAGCGCCGGGGAGTTCGCGCTCTCGGCCTCTTGAGCGGAGCGCTCTTCTCGCTCTTCTCGCTCTTCTTCACCGCTTTCTTCGCCGCCTTCTTCGACGACGCCTTGCCGTCCATGTCCGCCAGCTCCCACACCCCGCCGGCCGCCGACACCAGCGCATGCGCGCTGTTGATCAGCCCGATGTGCGAGAAGGCCTGCGGAAAATTGCCGAGCTGCCTGCGCGCCACCGGGTCGTATTCCTCGGCGTAGAGCCCCAGGTCGTTGGCCAGCGCCAGCAGCCGCTTGAACAACGCCCGTGCCTTGCGCAGCCTGCCCATGGCGACATATACGTTCGCCAGCCAGAAGCTGCATGCGAGGAAGGCGCCCTCCCCGCCGCCGAGCCCGTCCACGCCCTTCTCGGTGCGGTAGCGGTACACCAGCCCGTTGAAGATCAGCTCCTTCTCGATGCGCGCGATGGTGCCCTGCACGCGCGGGTCGTTGATCGGCAGGAAGCCGATCAGCGGCATCCACAGCAGCGCGGCGTCCACCGTGTCGGCGCCGTAGTACTGCATGAAGGAATTGGACGCGGCGTCGTAGCCGCGCGCGCAGACCTCGGCGTGGATCTCGTCGCGCACTTCCCGCCAGCGATCGACCGGGCCTTCGAGCCCGAACTCGGTGGCGCTCGCGATCACCCGGTCGAAGGCCAGCCAGCACATGACCTTGGAGTGCACGAAGTGGCGCGGCTCGCCGCGCACTTCCCACAGGCCGCAGTCGGGCTCCCGCCACAGATCCATCAGCTGCTTCGCGATGGCGCGCTCCAGCGGCCACAGCTTGTCCATGTCCGCCAGCCCGGCCTTGCGCGCCGCATGGAAGGCCGCGATGACCGAGCCGTAGACGTCGAGCTGCCGCTGCCCGTGCGCGCCGTTGCCGATGCGCACCGGGCGGCTGCCTTCGTAGCCGGGCAGCCAGCCGAGCTCGAGCTCGGTCAGCGAGCGTTCGCCGTGCAGACCGTACATCACCTGCAGCTCCTCGGGCGAGCCGCCGACCGCGCGCATCAGCCACCAGCGCCAGGCGCTGGCCTCCTCCACGTAGCCCGAGCCGATCAGCGCGTAGAGCGTGAGCGCCGCGTCGCGCAGCCAGCAGAAGCGGTAGTCCCAGTTGCGCTCGCCGCCGGGCAGCTCGGGCAGCGATGCACTGGGCGCGGCGACGATGCCGCCGGTGGGCTCGTAGGTGAGCGCCTTGAGCGTGAGCAGCGAGCGCATCACCGGCTCGCGAAACTCTCCGTGGTAGCCGCAGCGCTCGGTCCACGCGCTCCATTCGGCGACGGTGCGCGCCAGCAGCGCATTGGCGTCGCGCGTCACGGGCGGCTTGAGGTGCGAGGGAAACCAGTCGAGGCTGAAGGCGATGGACTGGCCCGCCGACACGGTGAAGTCGGCGAAGCTCGCGAAGTTCTCGTTGGTCAGCGGCACGCCGGAGCTGATGCGCACGGAGTCGGGCCCGGCCGTGGCGAACACCGCGCCGTCGCGCCGGTCCATCCACGGGCACCACTCGCCGTAGTTGAAGCGGATGCGGAACTCCGTGTGCATGGCGACCGTGCCGCGCACGCCCCGCACGATGCGCACCACCTCGTGCGTGCCGTCGAGCACGGGGCGAGGCATGAAGTCGGTGACGACGGCCGTTCCGCCGGCCACGTGAATCGTCGTCTCCAGCACCACGGTGCCCGGCAGGTAGCGCCGCGCGATGCGCGCCTTGCGGTCGGTCGCGCGCATCGACCAGTGGCCGTTGCGCTCGTCGCCGAGCAGGCTGGCGAACATCGCCGCGGAATCGAAGCGCGGCAGGCACAGCCACTCGATGTCGCCGCCGCGGTGCACCAGCGCCGCGCTGTGGGTCGATCCGATGAGCGCGTAGTCGCCGATGGGGCGGTTGCCGTGCAGCTTGACGGAAGGTTGCTTGGAGGTCTTTGGCAAGAGTCCGAGCTTTGCCGCCCGTGCGGGCACGGCGCGCCAGCGCAGGGCGTGCATTGCTGACGGACAAGACCCAATCGGCGTGCCCCGGAGGGCAGCCTAGAGCAGATCTTTCAGCTTCGCCCGCAACCTGCTGATCGCCTGGCTGTGCAGCTGGCACACGCGCGACTGGCTCACCTCGAGGATGGCGCCTATCTCGCGCAGGTTCAGCTCTTCCTCGTAGTAGAGGTTCAGCAGCAGCTGGTCGCGTTCCGGCAGCGCCGAGATGGCGTCCACCAGCTGGTGGCGGAAGCCGCTTTCCAGAAGCTGCTCCAGCGGGTCGTCGCTGCTGCGGCGGTCCTTGCGTGCGTCCTGCGAATGGCTGTCGAGGAAGGCGTTGTCGGCGTCGTCTTTGGAGAAGTCTTCCACGTACAGCAGCTGGCAGCCCTGAATCTCCTGCAGCAGCGACTGGTACGCCTCGATGTCCATCTTCAGCTCCCTGGCGATCTCCCCTTCGGTGGGAGAACGTCCGAGCTTGTGGCCCAGCGCCTGGATCGCCTTCTCGATGCCGCGCGCCGACTGGCGCAGGCCGCGCGAGCCCCAGTCGGCGGCGCGCAGTTCGTCGAGCATGGCGCCGCGGATGCGCTGGCTGACGAAGGTCTCGAACTGCGCGCCCCGGTTGTCCTGGTAGCGGCTTGATGCGTCCAGCAGGCCGAGCATGCCTGCCTGGATCAGGTCGTCCAGCTCCACGCTGGCGGGCAGCTTGGCCATCATCTGCAGCGCGATGCGGCGCACCAGCGGCTGGTGCTGCGCCAGCAGGTGAGATTTCTCGATGGTTCCCTGTGCGGTGTACACGGCGTTCCGTCCTTCCTGGGCTCAGGCCACGGCCTGCTGGGGCTCGGCCGCGCGCCACGGCCAGCCGTCCATCTCGCCTGCGACGCGACGCAGGTCGATCGCCGCGTGGCTCGCGGGAAAGGCCTCGGCGATGGTCTTCTTCAGCCGCCAGGCATCGGCGACCAGCGGATCGAAGCGCACCCAGCCGGCGGGCTGCAGCGACAGCGCGAGATAGCGGCTGCCGGCATGGGCGAGGTTGTTCATGATCTGGCGCGCGGCCTGGACGTCGACCACGCCGTTGACCAGGAAGCGCATCTGGCTCATGCCATGCGCTCGCTGCAGGTGCTTGATGCCCGCATAGGCCGAGGTGACCGACGAGGGGTGCGGCTGCAGCACCAGCAGCAGGTCGTCCGCGCCCTGCGCGAGCGCCGACAGCCGGCCCTCGCGGTCGAAGGCCGCATCGACGATGACGAAGCCGTCGTACCAGAACCTGCGCGGATCGTTGCCTGCGCCATGCACCGCGCCGGGCGGCGCCGGCAGCACGCGCACGCCGCAGGCCGCGCGCACCTCGGCGCCGTCGAGCGTCAGGCGCCCGCCGGCCACGTCGGCCAGGCTGCCCAGCGGGTCGATGTCCCAGACCTCGCACGCCGAGCCTTCGGCCGGGCAGTGCTCGTCGAGCAGCAGGACGTTGCGGCCCTGCCCTGCCAGCGCCACCGCGAGGTTCATCGCGATGGTGGTACCGCCCGCGCCGCTGCCCATGCCGGCCACCGCGACCACGCGCGCCTGCGTCGGCGCGAGCAGGCGCCGGAGGCCGTCCGCCTGATCCGCAACCAGCTTGTTCATTGCGCCACCCTCAATCCTGCTTCTCCAGCTTCTGCGGCTTCGCGGGCTCGCGCGGCGCCTGCACGGGCGCGGTCGATTCGGTGCCCAGCGCGTCGAGCAGCAGGAAGAGCTTGCCCACGCCCGCATACAGCGCACTGCCGCTCATGGCGCGGCCGTTGCGCGCCGGGCGGCCCATCAGCTGGCCCAGCAGCGCGCGCGCGCGGTCGGCCCACTCGCCCTCGGCCTGCAGCAGCCGCCACACGGTGGTGCTCATCTGGCCGGCGATCAGGAGCCGCTTCATGATGTCGGGGTCGCCCAGCTCGCCGATGCCGCCCACGAGCTGCACGCCGTCGCGCAACAGGCGGAAGCAGGGCTCGGCATCCACCGCCCAGCCCAGCCACTGCGCGAGCTGGCGCGCGGAAACCTCGGAGCCGATGTTCGAAAGCGCGTGCACCTGCGCCAGCACGTTGCCGGTGCGTGCATCGACCACGCGCGTGGCGACGCAGCGCAGCGCCGGCATCTCGTCGCGGGCGATGCCCGCCGCCAGAGCCGCCGCGTTGAAGCGCAGCACCACGTCGGCATGCGACTCGGCGAGCAGCGCCGCCTTGCCGCGAAAGCGCACGGGCCGCGCTTCGCCGAATTCGAAGTCCATGCGCGCCAGCGTGTCGGGCGCGCCGGAGCGCATGTCGATCACGGCGGTGGAGCCCGGCGCGCGCGCCAGCCAGCGCTGGCCCGCGGCCTGCCACTGCACCATGGCCTCGATGCCGGGCAGGCGGGTCAGCAGGTGCACCAGCGGCCGGCTGCCGAAGTCCTGCTGGCGCAGCCACGGAACCTGGCGTGCGCCGGGCTTGCGCGCGGCGTCCTTCATGCCGCGCGTTGCGGCCGTCGAGAGCCACTGGTTGGGCGCCGCCAGCGGCAGGCCCGTGCGGTCCGACAGCAGCAGGCTGCCGTGGCATTCGTAGGCGTCGCCGCCCTCGTTCGATCGCAGTCCCACCTGCCCGCACAGCGCGAGCACATGGGTCTCGCAGGCGGCGGCCACTTCGCCGCGCGCGTGCACCAGCAGGTCCTGCAGCACGGCCTTCTGGCCCGCTTCCTCGTCACCGGCCTGGCGCCATAGCGCGCGTGCGCGCTCGAAGCCGATCTGCGCGCCGGCCAGCGCGCTCGCGGTGGTGGCCAGCTCCTGCGCGTCGTGCGCCATGGCGCGGATCAGGTTCTGGTACTTCAGGCGCAGCAGGTCGGTCTCGCCCTGCGCGCGGGCCACCTGCTGCGAGGCGCCCGCCGCGGCGGCAGCGTCTTCCTGCAGGTCGCTCTCGGCGGGCACGAACAGCGGGCTGTGCTGGCGCGGCTGGAACACGCTGTCCACCAGCTGCGTGCGGTCGGCCTGCATCAGGTTCTCGGGCACCTTCTGGCCGCTGGAGATGTAGTGCACCGGCAGGCGGTGGCGGATCACGGTGTCGATCAGCGCGCCCGGGTGCGTGGCCTCGTCCACCTTGGTGAAGATGCAGCCGGCCAGCTCGTTGCCGTGGCGGTAGGCGTGCACCACCTCGTTGAGCGTGTCGCCGTGGCTGGTGGCGTTGAGCAGCAGCAGCTTCTTCACCGGCCTGGGGCTCTGGCCCAGCATGGCGATCTGCTCGGGCACCGCGCGGTCGCGCTGGCTCATGCCGACGGTGTCGATCAGCACCATGTGCTTCTCGCGCAGGTCCTGCAGCACCAGGTGCAGATCGGCGGCGTCCTTCACGGCGTACACCGGCACGTTGAGGATCTGGCCGTAGATGCGCAGCTGCTCGTAGGCGCCGATCCGGTAGCTGTCGGTGGTCACCAGCGCGAGCTTGTCGGCGCCGAAGCGCATCACGCAGCGCGCGGCCAGCTTGGCGGTGGTGGTGGTCTTGCCCACGCCGGTCGGGCCCATCAGCGCATAGACGCCGCCCGCGGCGAACAGCGCGTCCTCGTCCTCATGCACGGGCACGGCGCGGATCAGCTCCGAGCGCACGTAGGCCATGCCCTCGGCGTAGGTGCGGCCGGTGGGCAGCTTCTCGAGCATGGCCTTCGACAGGCGCGCGCTGAAGCCGGCGCCGAGCAGCGTGCGCAGCAGGCGGCCGCGCACGGGGTCGCGGCGCTGCCTGTCGTTCCACACGACGCTGGCGAGCTGCTCCTCGATCATGCCGCGCATGGAATGCAGCTCCTCGAGCACGGTGTCGGCTGGTGCGGCGGCGGGCGCGTGGACCTGCACGGGCGCAGGCGCAGGCAGCGGCGCGGGCATCGAGGCGACCGGCAAAGGAGCGGGTGCCACACGAACGGCCGGTGCCGCAACAGGGGCAACGGCTGCAACGGGCTTCGCGGCCGCGCTGCCCTGCAGCACGCCCTGCACTTCGCCCTCGACCATGGCGACGATCTCCACGCCCTCGGCGGTCGCGCGATGCGTGAGCACGATGGCGTCGGCGCCCAGCGCCTCCCTCACCAGTCGCAGGGCTTCGCGGCTGGTGGCCGCGACGAATTTGCGCGCGGTGGTGCGCACGTCTGTCTGTTGGGGGGAATTCAACCTCGTCCTCCGATGGCGGTGGTGACCTTGATGGTTCGGGAATCAGGAATCTCGGCGTGCGACAGCACCTTGAGCTGCGGCAGGCTGCGCCGCAGGAAGCGCGACAGCAGCACGCGCAGCGAGTGCTGCACGACCAGCACCGGCGCAAGCCCCATCTGCTCCTGCCGCACGATGGCGGCCTGCGCCTGCCGCAGCAGGTTGTCGGCGATGCCGGGCTCGATGCCGCTGCTGTTGCCCAGGGCCTGCTGCAGCACGCCGTCGAGCGAGCCGTCCAGGCCGATGACCTGCATCTCGGTGTCGCCCGGGAAGAGCTGCTGCGTGATCGCGCGGCCCAGCGCCAGGCGCGTGAGCGTGGTGAGCTCGGTCGGGTCCTTGACGGTCGGCGCGTACTCGGCCATCACGTCGAGGATGGTGCGCATGTCGCGGATCGGCACTTCCTCGTCGAGCAGGTTCTGCAGCACCTTGTGCAGCGTGCTGAGCGACAGCACCTTGGGCACCAGGTCTTCGGTGAGCTTGGGCGCGGTCTTGGCGATCTGGTCGAGCAGCTGCTGCACTTCCTGGCGGCCCAGCAGCTCGGCGGCATGCGTCTGGATGAGGTGGTTCAGGTGCGTGGCCATCACCGTGCAGGCATCGACCACCGTGTAGCCGTACACCTGCGCCTGCTGGCGCAGGCTGGAGTCGATCCACACCGCCGAAAGGCCGAAGGCCGGGTCGCGCGTGGGCGTGCCGGGCAGCGAGCCCGTCACCTGGCCCGGGTTGATGGCCATCCACTGGTTCGGGAAAGCCTCGCCGCGCCCGATCTCCACGTCCTTCAGGGTGATGACGTAGGTGTTGGGCTTGATCTCCAGGTTGTCGCGGATGTGCACCACCGGCACCAGGAAGCCGACCTCCTGCGCGATCTTCTTGCGGATGCTCTTGATGCGGCCCAGCAGTTCGCCCTGCTGCGACTGGTCCACCAGCGGGATCAGCCGGTAGCCGACCTGCATGCCCAGCGGGTCGACCATGGCCACGTCGTCCCATGTCGCTTCCGCGGTCTCGGCGGACGATGCCGCGAGGTTCGCGGCCTGCACGGCAGCGGCTTCCTGCGCCGCCTGCTGCTTCGGCTTGCGCTGCAGCAGCCCGCGACCCAGCCACACCAGGCCGCCCGCGATGAGCAGGAAGGCCAGGTTCGGCATGCCGGGAATCATGCCCAGCAGGCCGACGATGCCTGCCGTGAGAAACAGCACCTGCGGGTTGGAGAAGAGCTGGCCCGTGAGCTGGCTGCCCACGTCCTCGTCGGTGGTCACGCGCGAGACGATCACGCCGGCGGCGGTGGAGATCACCAGCGCCGGGATCTGCGCCACCAGGCCGTCGCCGATGGCCAGCAGCGTGTAGGTCTTGCCGGCCGTGGAGAAGTCCAGTCCGTGCTGCACCATGCCCACCACCAGCCCGCCGATGATGTTGATCACCATGATGAGCAGGCCTGCGATCGCGTCGCCGCGCACGAACTTGCTGGCACCGTCCATCGAGCCGTAGAAGTCGGCTTCCTGCGCGACCTCGGTGCGGCGCTTGCGGGCCACGTCCTCGCCGATCAGGCCGGCGTTCAGGTCGGCGTCGATGGCCATCTGCTTGCCCGGCATCGCGTCGAGCATGAAGCGCGCGCCCACCTCGGCGATGCGGCCCGCGCCCTTGGTGATCACCATGAAGTTGATGAGCACGAGGATGATGAACACCATCACGCCCACGGCGAAGTTGCCGCCCACCAGGAAGTGGCCGAAGGCCTCGATCACCTTGCCCGCCGCATCGGGGCCGGTGTGGCCGTTCATCAGCACCACGCGCGTGGAGGCCACGTTCAGCGACAGGCGCAGCAGCGTGGAGAACAGCAGCACGGCCGGGAAGGCGGCGAAGTCCAGCGCCTTCATCGTGTACATGCTCACCAGCAGCACCATCACCGACATCGCGATGTTGAAGGTGAACAGCAGGTCGAGCAGGAACGGCGGCAGCGGCAGCACCATCATGCTCAGGATGAGGATGATGAGGATCGGCCCGGCCAGCCCCTTGAGCTGCGAGCCGGCGAACATGCGCGTCGGCATGCGCATCAGGTTTGTCATCGCGTTCATGCGTGTGCCGCCGTGTCGACGGTGTATTGGAGTTCTGCGGGAACCGGCAGATCGGTGGGCGTGCGCGGCGCTTCGCCGCCTTCGGCCTTCCAGCGCCTGAGCTGGTAGACCCAGGCCAGCACTTCGGCCACCGCGGTGTAGAGGCCGGCGGGAATCTCGTCACCCAGCTTCGTGTGTCTGTAGAGGGAGCGCGCGAGCGGCGGCGCCTCGAGGATCGCCACCTTGTGCTCCTTGGCCAGCTCGCGGATGCGCGCGGCCACGAGCTCGGTGCCCTTGGCCACCACGCGCGGCGCACCCATGCCGCCCTCCTGGTACTTGAGCGCCACGGCGAAGTGCGTGGGGTTGGTCAGCACGATGTCGGCCTTGGGCACCTCGGACATCATCCGGCGGCGCGCCATCTGCTGTTGCTGGCGGCGGATCGCTGCCTTGATGTGCGGATCGCCTTCGCTTTCCTTGTGCTCCTGGCGCACGTCCTCGCGCGACATGCGCAGCTTGCGGTAGTAGCTCCAGAGCTGGAAGGGCACGTCGATCAGCGCCACGAGGAAGAGCGTGGCGGCGATCAGCGCGCAATGCTTGGCCACCAGCACCATCGCGTGCGGCAGCGCGTACTGCGCGGGCTGGGCCATCAGAGCCATCAGCGCCTCGATGTCGCGCGACACCACCCACCACGCCACGCCGCCGATGAGCGCCGACTTGGCCAGCGCCTTCACCAGCTCCGCGAGCGACTGCGTGGAGAACATGCGGCCGATGCCGGCCAGCGGATTGAGCTTGCCGAAGTTCGGCGCTGCCGACTTGGTGGAGAACAGCCAGCCGCCGAGCATCATCGGCGCGAGCACCGCCGCGACGACCATCATCGCGAACAGCGGACCGATGGCCGTCATCGCCTGCAGCGACATCAGCCCGGTCTGGGCCAGCATGTGGGAGGGATCGAAGGCGCTGGCGCGGTCGAAGTGCAGGCCACGGCGCAGCGCGCCGCTCATGCTCGTGCCCAGGGACTGCGCCGTGAGCCACAGGCCGGCGCATGCCGTGCCCAACATGACGAAGGTGGTGAGCTCGCGTGAACGGGCTACGTTGCCTTCCTCGCGCGCCTTTTCCAGGCGCCGCTCGGAGGCGGGTTCCGTTTTCTCGAGATCGCTTTCCTCAGCCATTCATGCTCCGAACCAGCACTGGCGCAGCACGCCTTGCTCATGGCCAAATTATTGGATTCGGCCCCTCGGAACAATCTGCCGATCAGGGGCCTGATACCCCTGCAGTTCGGACAATAGAAGCGACCTCCGGAATCAGAAGCCGAGGCTCTCCAGCAGGTCGTCGACCTGCGCCTGGTCGGTCACGGCATCGGGGTTGCCGGGCTTGATCTGCGGGCCGTTCTGCAGGCTCTGCACGGCCTCGTGGCGCTTCTCGGGCGCGGAGTTGTCGATCAGCACCTGCAGCAGCTGCGTCTCGACGTCGTTGACCACTTCCATCATCTTCTTGATGACCTGGCCCGTCAGGTCCTGGAAGTCCTGCGCCATCAGGATCTCCATGAGCTGCGTGTTGATCGCGCTGGCGCGGTCCGGCACCTCGTTGAGGTAGCCGCGCGTGTCCAGCACGAGCTCGCGCGCATGGTCGAGCTCGATGGGGTTCTCGAACCACTGGTCCCAGCGCTTGCTGAGGCTCTTCGCGTCGGTGGCCAGCGCTTCCTGCAACGGCTGCGCCACGTCGATGGCGTTGAGCGCGCGGTGCGCCGCACGCTCGGTGGTTGCGGCCACGTAGCTCAGGCGGTCGCGCGCGTCGGGGATGGCCTGCGCGGCCTTGGCCACCTGTTTGTCGAGGCCCAGCTCGCGCAGGCCGTCGCGCAGCTGGCGCGTGAGCTGGCCGATGCGGCCCAGCAGTTCCTCGGTGGTGTTGGCGGAGTCCGCCACGGCGGCAGTGTTCTGGCTCATGTCACGCGGCCTCCTTGGCCAGCTTCTCGAAGATCTTGGTGATCTTTTCTTCGAGCGTGGCGGCGGTGAAGGGCTTCACCACGTAGCCGTTGGCACCGGCCTGCGCCGCCGCGACGATGTTCTCCTTCTTCGCCTCGGCGGTGACCATCAGCACCGGCAGCTTCTTCAGCTCCGGGTCGGCGCGAATGGTCTGCAGCATGGTCAGGCCGTCCATGTTGGGCATGTTCCAGTCGGACACCACGAAGCCGAAGTTGCCGCCGCGCAGCTTCTCGATGCCGGCGGCGCCGTCCTCGGCCTCGTCGACGTTGTGGAACTCGAGTTCCTTCAGCAGGTTGCGCACGATGCGGCGCATGGTCGGGAAGTCGTCCACAACCAGGATTTTGATGCTCTTGTCCATCACGATATTTCCAACTCCAAGGTCGTTTTCTTTCTCTCAAACTCGGTTCGCACGTTCACCGAACGTGCGAAGGTGCGTCAGCACGCGGCGGCTCACTTCGGCCAGCGGCGACACGTCGTCCACCGCACCCAGCGCGATGGCCTCGCGCGGCATGCCGAAGACCACGCAGCTGGCCTCGTCCTGCGCCAGCGTGTGCGCGCCGGCGCGCCGCATGCGCAGCAGGCCCTCGGCGCCGTCCTTGCCCATGCCGGTCAGGATGATTCCGATGGCGTTCTTGCCCGCGTGCTTGGCGGCCGAATCGAACAGCACGTCGATCGAGGGCCGGTGGCGGTTCACGGGCGGCTCCTGGTCGAGATGGGCCACGTAATTGGCGCCGCTGCGCGCGAGCGACAGGTGGAAGCCGCCGGGCGCGATGTAGGCATAGCCCGGCAGCACGCGCTCGCCGTGCTCGGCTTCCTTCACGGTGATGCGGCACAGACCGTCCAGCCGCTGCGCGAACGAGCGCGTGAAGCCGGCAGGCATGTGCTGCGCGATCATCACCGCGGGCGAATCAGGGGGCAGCGGCTGCAGCACTTCGCGGATGGCCTCGGTGCCGCCCGTGGAGGCGCCGATGATGATGAGCTTCTCGGTGCTCAGCAGCGGGCTGCGCAGCAGTGACTCCTGCGGTGCGTCGCCGCCCGGGCGCGCGGTCGCGGCGGGACGCAGGCGCGCGCTGGCGGCCGTGCGGATCTTGCCGGCGATCAGCTCGGTGTAGTTGAGCAGCCCGTCGCGCACGCCCAGGCGCGGCTTGGTCACGAAGTCGATGGCGCCCAGCTCGAGCGCGCGCAGCGCGATCTCGGAGCCGCGCTCGGTCAGCGACGAGACCATGACCACCGGCATGGGCCGCAGCCGCATGAGCTTCTCGAGGAACTCCAGGCCGTCCATACGCGGCATTTCCACGTCGAGCGTGAGCACGTCGGGGTTGGTGACCTTGATGAGGTCGCGCGCGACCAGCGGGTCGGCGGCCGTGCCCACCACGGTCATGTCGGCCTGGCTGTTGATGATCTCCGTCATCACGCTGCGGATGAGTGCCGAGTCGTCGACGCACAGCACCTTGATTTTCTTGACGCTCACTGGATTCCTTTGTTGTCGGCCGCCGGTGCCGCGCGCGAGGTGGACAGCCTGCGCAGCAGCTCGCCCTCCTCGTGCTGCACCTGCCGCACCTCTGTCTGCGCCCGCAGCTTGCGCACGATGGCCTTGCCCGTCGCCGGCACGAAGCACACGCGGCGCGCGTGCGGTCCGCGCAGGTCCTGCGCCGCGACCTCGATGCGCTCCTCGCGCAGGTAGCGAAGCACGAAGTCGGCGTTGCGGTCGCCGATGTTCAGCGTGGTCATGTTGGCCAGCACCGCGCCGCCGCCGAACACCTTGGCGCGCAGCCGCTCGCGACGCGCGCCGGCGCGAACCAGCTCGCGGATCAGCACGTCCATGGCGTAGGTGCCGTAGCGCATCGATTCGGCGGCATCGCGCGCGGCGCCTCCCGCCCCCGATTCGCCGTCGTCGGGCAGCATGAAGTGGTTCATGCCGGCCACGCCGGCTTCCCTGTCGTGCAGGCAGGCGGCCACGCACGAGCCCAGCACCGTGCTCAGCACGGTGTTGCTCGAGGTCACGTAATACTCCGAGGGCAGCAGCTTCACGGCCATGAGGCCGACGTCGCGGTCGAAGTAGTGATGGCTGGCCACCGATTCGGGTGCCGCCGCGTTCGGGGCCGTCATGCGGAGGCACCCGGCGCACGCGTGCGCGCCAGCTCGTACACGGTCTGGCCCAGCGGCCGGAAGGCCTGGTTGACGAGCGACGCGTTCTCGGAATGTCCCGCGAACAGCAGGCCGTCTGCCTTGAGCAGCGGCGCGAAGCGGTCGAGCACCTTCTTCTGCGTCGGCTTGTCGAAATAGATCATCACGTTGCGGCAGAAGATCGCGTCCACCGGCTCCTTCACGGGCCAGCTGCTGTCGAGCAGGTTGAGCCGCGAGAACTTCACCAGCGCCGCGACCTCGGGGCGCACGCGCACCTTGCCCGCGTTCGCGCCGGTGCCCTTGTTGAAGAAGCGCCGCAGCCGCTCGGGCGCGAGCCGGCGCACCTGCTCGGTGGTGAACACGCCGGTGGCGGCCTTGGCCAGCACGGCGGTGTCGATGTCGGTGGCGATCACGCGCGAGGCTGCCGCCTTGTCGCCCAACGCTTCCAGCAGCGTGATGGCTATCGAATAGGGCTCCTCGCCCGTCGACGCCGCTGCGCACCACACGGTGACCGGCTGCTTCGCCTTGCGCACGTGGTCGGCCAGCGTCGGGAAGTGATGGGCCTCGCGGAAGAACGAGGTCAGGTTGGTGGTCAGCGAGTTGATGAAGAGCTGCCACTCGTCGCCGTCCTGGCGCTGCTCGAGCCAGTCGAGGTACGAGGCGAAGTCGGGCAGCTGCAGTTCCCGCAGCCGCCGCGACAGCCGGCTGTACACCATCTGCCGCTTCTGCTCGCCCAGGGCGATGCCCGCGCGGCGGTGGATCAGGGTCCGGATGCGCGAGAAGTCGTGGTCGGTGAAATGGAACTCGGTCGTCACGGCCAGCCTGGAAGCTTGGCTTTCAATGTACATAGCGCCCACCGTTTCCAATGGACCGATCAGACGCGCGAATGCCCTGCACTTCAGGCCTCCTTCGCGTCATGGGCCACCCGCGGCCGGGCTGGCGTCCTGCGCCCACACCAGTGCCGACAGCTGCGCCGCGTTGACCTGCGCCGGGCTCAGGAACAGGGCTTCCGACAGGCGTGCGGCCTCTCCGTCGTCGCGCTCGCAGCTCTCGGCGAGCGCGACGAAGGGGCCGTAAAGCCCGCCACGCGAAAGAATGGCCTGCTGCACCGCCTCGGTGAGCTGCACCTTGCGCAGCACGCCTTCCATCGAGACGCCCAGCAACTGGTCGAGCAGCGAGAACATGCCGGCCACGAAGAGGTTGTCGGCCTCGCTGGCCGGCAGCATGCCCTGCCCGACCAGCTCGACGAAGCGCCCGCGCAGGATGGCCTTCTTCATCATGTACGGCGAACCCGCCTTGTTGCTGGTGGCCAGCAACAGCGAAAGCCAGCGGTACAGCGGCGAGTAGCCGAGCATGGCCACGGCATGGCGCAGCGAATGGATCTCCACCGCCATGCCCACGGCGGGCGAGTTGATGTAGCGCAGCAGGCGGTAGGTGAGCGCGGCGTCGTGCTTCAGTGCAGCTTCGATGACGCGCAAGTCTTCGTTGCGCTGGAGCATCTGCATCAGCTGCACGATCAGCAGCGCCTCGGGCTGCAGCGCGTCTTCGGTCTCGCGCACCGGCGGATTGCTGAACGCGCCGTCGACGAACACGCTAACGCGACGTCCGGCGCAGGCGTCGAATGCGGCCCAGTCTTCCACGCGCGAGACGATGGGCTCCACCGGAGGATGGCCCAGCTGGGCATCCTGCCGCAGCCGCAACACGGTCTCGGAATCGTGCGCGCCCACCTCGAAGTGGGTGACGATGGAGCGCAGCTCCGGGTCTTCAGGCAGCCCGGAGGCGCCGCACAGCATGAAGCCGAAGCCCTGCTCGCGCAAGAACAGCACGATGGAGCGCAGATCGGCGTCGAGCATTTCCTCGGCACCCATGCACAGCACCACCTGCTGCGGCGGCAGCGACTGCAGGTCGCTCTGGAACAGCGCGTCGACCGTCACGTCGACGAACAGCATCTGCGAACCCAGCAGCCAACCGCCGGACCCAGGATTGAGGTGCATGGCGAGCGTGTCCGTGAGCGCCTTGACGCCCGCGGCGCCGGACGCCTCGGAACCCTCGTCCGCGGAACGCCATGCCATGCGATAGCCGATGACGCGCCGCTGCGCGTCGAGCAGCATGGCATAGGCCACGCGGCCGTCGGCACCGGCCTCTGCATGCGCGGGTGCATCGTTGCCGGTGTCTTCGGAAGAGCGACGGAAGAAATCAAACCGCATTCAGCTGTCTCCGTCGTGTGTCAAAGCGCAATGGCGTCCGTCCTTCGGGCCGCGCCCGCGAGTGCGGCCGTGCTCGCGGCCTGCGCGCGCTGGATTCGCGGCATGGCGCCCACGTCGATGATGAAGGCCACGCTGCCGTCGCCGAGGATGGTCGCGGCGGAGATGCCAGGCACCTTGCGGTAGTTGGTCTCCAGGTTCTTCACCACCACCTGGTGCTGGCCCAACAGTTCGTCCACCAGCAGCGCGAAGCGGCTGTCGTCGGCCTGCACGATCACCAGGATGCCCTGGGTGGGGTGGGTCTGCGCGCCCTCCACGTCGAACACGCGGTGCAGCTCGATCAGCGGCAGGTATTCGCCGCGCACGCGGATCACGTGGCCGTCGGCGGTGATGGAGTGCAGATGCTCCGGGAGCGGCTGCAGCGACTCGATGACGTAGCTCAGCGGCAGGATGTAGGCCTCGCTGCCCACCTTCACCGACATGCCGTTGAGGATGGCCAGCGTCAGCGGCAGCACGATGCGCGTGGTGGTGCCCTGCCCGCCGCGCGAATGGATCTCGACGTGGCCGCCCATTTCCTGGATGTTGCGCTTGACCACGTCCATGCCCACGCCGCGGCCCGAGATGTCGGTGACCTGCTCGGCGGTGGAGAAGCCGGGCGCGAAGATGAGCTGCCACACCTCCTCGTCGGGCATGGTCTCGCTGACCGGCAGGCCCTGCTGCATGGCCTTGGCGAGGATGCGTTCGCGGTTGAGGCCGGCGCCGTCGTCGCTCACCTCGATCACGATGTTGCCGCCGTGGTGCTGCGCCGACAGCAGCAGCTGGCCGGTGGCGTCCTTGCCCTTGGCCAGGCGCACGTCGGGCGTCTCGATGCCGTGGTCGAGGCTGTTGCGCACCAGGTGCGTGAGCGGGTCGACGATGCGCTCGATCAGGCCCTTGTCGAGCTCGGTTTCCTTGCCGTAGGTGTCCAGGCGCACCTGCTTGCCGAGCTTGGCGCTCACATCGCGAATGACGCGCGGGAAGCGGCTGAACACGTAGTCCATCGGCATCATGCGGATGGACATCACCGATTCCTGCAGGTCGCGTGCATTGCGCTCCAGGTGGCCCAGGCCGCTGAGGAAGCGCTCGTAGGCCACCGGGTCGAGCATGGTCGCGGCCTGCGTGAGCATCGACTGCGTGATGACGAGCTCGCCCACGAGGTTGATGAGCTGGTCGACCTTCTCCACGTCGACGCGGATGGAGCTGGATTCCTTGGCGCCGGCCGAAGCTGCCGCGGCGGGCGCGGAGGAAGCAGCCTGCGGCTTCGACGCTTCGGCGACAACTGCCGCTGCCGCTGCTGCAGCAGCAGCAGGTTCCGGCGCAGCCACGGGCACGGGAGCTTCGACCACGGCAGCGGCCTCTTCTGCCGCGGCGGCTGTTTCATGCGTGATGTCGATCTGCGACTCGTCGATGACGAAGCAGCAGACCGCGACGATGTCGTCGGGCGCGCAGGTGGTCTCCAGCAGCACGGTCAACTGGTCGTTGCTGCGCGTGCGCGACAGCACCTTGCCGAGGTTGGCCAGCTCGCCCGCCAGAAGATCGCATTCGCTTTCCGACAGGCGCGCGAAGCGGATGCGAAGCGCGCCGCTGCCGCCGGCTGCGACCGGCGCCGCGGGCGCGGCCACGGGTGCCGGGGCCGGAACGGGTGCGGGAGCCGGAGCGGGTGCAGTCGCCGGTGCAGGTGCCGCCGCACTGGCATCGCCGCTTTCCAGCGCGAGTTGCTGGAGCACGCCACAGATGTGCGCGACCATGTCCGGGTCCGGCTCCTTGCCGGCCTGGTAGGCAGTGAGTTGTTCTTGCAAGGCGTCCTTCGTTTCAAGGAATGCATCGATCATTCGGCCGTTCAGGCGCAGCTGCCCATGGCGGGCGCGGTCCAGAAGCGATTCGAGGACGTGCGTGGTGTTGGTCAGGGCGGTGAAACCGAAAGTCGCGGCGCCGCCCTTGATCGAGTGCGCCGCACGGAAGATGGCGTTGAGCTGTTCGCTGTCGGGTGCCTCGACGTCGAGCTCCAGCAGCAGCTGCTCCATCTCCGCGAGCAGTTCGACGGCTTCGACGAAAAAGGCTTGGGTGAATTGACTGAGGTCCATCTCTTGAGCTCTTGTTGTTTTGTTGTTACGGCGCTTTCGCGGCCGCCTTGCCGATGCGCGTGCCGACGGGCTCGGTGCTGTTCTCGCGCTCGATGCGCTCCTGCGTGCGGTGGTTGAGCAGGATGATGCTGATGCGGCGGTTGATCGGGTTGCGCGGATCGGCCTTGTCCAGGTGCATGCTGTCGGCCAACCCGATCACGCGCAGCACCTTGCCGTCGGCCATGCCGCCTGCCACGAGCTCGCGCCGCGAGGCGTTGGCTCGGTCGGACGAGAGCTCCCAGTTGCCGTAGGAACGGTCGTTGGTGTAGACGATGGCGTCGGTGTGGCCCGACAGCGTGATCTTGTTGGGCAGGCCGTTGAGCGCGGGCGCCAGCTCGCGCAGGATGGCTCGCATGTGCGGCACCACGCGCGCGCTGGCCAGCTCGAACATGGGCCGGTTCTCGGTGTCGACGATCTGCAGGCGCAGGCCCTCGGTGGTGATGTCGATCAGGATCTGCGAGCGGAACTGCTGGAAGACGGGGCTCTTCTCGATCAGCTCGTCGAGCTTCTTCTTCATCTCGGCAAGGCGTTCGGCGTCGGCCTGTTCCTCGGCATCGGCCTGCCTGACCTCTCCCTCGACGTGCATCACGTCGGCGCCGCCTCCCGGAATCATGCTGGTGCTGAGGCTGGACTTGTCGCCGCCGCTCAGCGCCACGCGCAGCGGCATGCGGAAGTGCTCGGCAATGCCCTCGCGCTGCTTCGGGCTGGAGATCGACAGCAGCCACATCACGAGGAAGAAGGCCATCATGGCCGTCATGAAGTCGGCATAGGCAATCTTCCAGCCACCGCCATGGGCGCCGCCGTGCTTGCCCTTGTGGACGTGCTTGAAGATGACCCTGGGCTTCTCGTCGCTCATGACATGCGTACCTGTTCGCGTGCCTGCCGCGTCAGCGTGCCTTGACTTCGCGGACGTGGTCGTCCAGCTCGGTGAACGAGGGGCGCTCCGTCGAGAACAGCACCTTGCGGCCGAACTCCACCGCGAGCTGCGGCGCATAGCCGTTGAGGTTGGCCAGCAGCGTGACCTTGGCGCACTGGTAGATCTTCATGCCCTCTTCCACCTTCTGCTCGATCAGCGAGGCCAGCGGCGACACGAAGCCGTAGGCCAGCAGCACGCCGAGGAAGGTGCCGACCATGGCGTGCGCGATGAGCGCGCCCATTTCCGAGGGCGGCAGGTGGGCGGAGCCGAGCGCGTGCACCACGCCCATCACGGCCGCGACGATGCCCAGCGCGGGCAGCGCGTCGCCCACGCGCGAGAGGCTGTGGCCGGGCACTTCGGCCTCGTGGCGGATGGTCTCGATCTCGTGGTCCATCAGCGCCTCGATCTCGTGCGCGTCGGTGTTGCCGCTGATGACAAGGCGCAGGTAGTCGCACAGGAAGACGGTGATGCCCTCGTGCGCCAGGATGTTCGGGTAGCGCGTGAAGATCTCGCTCTGGGCCGGGTCCTCGACGTCGGTCTCCAGCTTCATCATCCCTTCCTTGCGGGCCTTGGCGAGCAGCTCGTACAGCAGCGCGAGCAGGTCCATGTAGAGCTGGCGGTTGTGCTTGGAGGTGCGCAGCAGCAGCGGCAGCTCCTTGATGGTCGCCCTGATGGTCTTGCCGTTGTTGCCCGCGATGAACGCGCCCAATGCGGAGCCGCCGATCATGAGCAGCTCGACCGGCTGGAACAGCACTCCGAAGTGGCCGCCCATGAGGCCGTAGCCGCCGAACACGGCGCCTATCACCACGAGATATCCAACCAGAACCAGCACGCGCTTCCCCTATCGCCCCTTAGAGCGTCGAATCAACAAAGCCGGGCCCGCGGCATGCGCGGGCGGGGCACTTTTCCTAGACGGCGCCGCCGATGTCCATCACTGGCGTGGGCGCGATCGCCACCAGCCCGTTGCGGCGCACCTCGGCGGCCTTGCCGGGCTTGCGTGCCTTGCCCGCGCGCGAAGGCGGGCGGCACAGCACGCACACGTATCCGTTCTTGTTGTCGTGGGCATGCGCCACGAAGTGGCCGCCGCAACGGCAGCAGGTGCTCAGCTGCAGCATGTCGCTGTCGAAGAAGCGCACCATGGTCTCGGCGCGGGTGAAGTCGAGCACCACCTCGCCGCCGTTGGCCACCACCTGCTCGGTGTAGAGGCGATAGGCCTTGATGAGCGCGGGCAGTTCGTTCTCGTCCGCCTCGTCGAGCATGAAGCGGTAGATGTTGTAGAACATCGACGAGTGGATGTTGGCCAGCCACGTCATGTACCAGTCGGTCGAGAACGGCAGCAGGCCCTTGGGCGGGGAAACGCCCTTGAGTTCCTTGTACAGGCGGATCAGCCGCTCGCGGCTCAGCGCGACGGCGGCCTCCAGGAACTGCAGGCGGGCGCCGAGCCCGATCAGCTCGATCGCGAGCTGCACCTGCCGGACCTCGCCCAGGACGCTCTTGGCTGTCACGCCGCGCTCGCTCCGCGCATCTGCGCCTGCGAATCGACCTGGGCCTGCGCCTGGCGCGCGGCCATCAGTATCGACATGTGGGCTTGCTGCAGCGCGGGCTCCTTGCCCTCGCCGACCACCGCGAACATCGGGCGGTCGTCCAGCCGGAAGCTGCACAGGAGGAAGTTGGAAGCGGCCAGCTTCACGATCTGGCTGAGCGACATGTTCGCCAGCAGATCGGCCAGTTCGCGGCCCACGCCAAGGCGGAACATCGCCTCGGCCCGGTCCTGCTTGACCAGCTTCTGCGCCAGCAGCATATAGGCCAGATTTATCTCGCCGATTTCTCTCGAAATCACGCCGGTTGCGGTGATGTTGCAGTTTTCCACGTCTGATCCCATTTCCGATTCAAAGCTCACTTCGTGCTCCTAACAATCGTGTATACATTATATACACAAAGTTTTACATGTTGAAGTGTTTTGTATGACAGGAGGATAAAAAAAGTAGGAGGTGTCTGACGCGCTAGACCTGTTTCCCTAGTGAAACGTGTCGTTTACAGGTGTCAGTCTTTCCGGTAACAAATGTTTCTTGCGAAACTTTTCGAGGCCGTAATTTATTCGTGAACAACATCGAATTAATAAATACTATGAGCGTATTTCCGTTCGATGAAAGACCGTTTTCGCGGATATTCCGATCCATGATTTCACATTGGTCCATATGGTCAATTAGTCGCCTGCGCGACCCTCCAGACCGTAGACCCAGGCCATCACCTCGGCCACCGCGAGGTACAGCTGCGGCGGGATCTGCCGATCCAGGTCGACCTGCATGAGCAGCTTCACGAGGTCGGCCGACGAGTGCACGTACAGCCCGTGCTCGCGCGCCTCGCGCATGATCGATTCGGCGACCACGCCGTAACCCTTGGCCACGACGACGGGCGCGCGCGTCTTGTCCGCATAGGACAGGGCAACGGCGCTGCTGCGGTTGTCGAGCAACTCGTTCATGCCGCCACCGCCTCCTTCTCGGCCACCAGCACCTGCTGGAGCTGCAGGCCCACGGCGTCGAAGCGCTTCGAGAGCCGGCCGGCGTCGCCGCGCAGGCGCGCCATGGTCGAGGCTTCGCGCGCCAGAAGATGCGCCTGCACGGCGGAGCCTTCGAGGCTCAGGCGCAGGTCGACTTCGCCGAGCTTCGGCAGCGCCAGCGACACCGTGGTCGACCAGCGGCGCTTGCCCTCTTCCTCCACCGCACCGCTGTCGCGGGCATCGGGCTGCGCATGCTCTTCCTCGACCGACCAGCTCATCGGCACGTCGGGCCAGGCCTGGCCGCTCCAGCGGAAGACGGCGGTCGCCAGCAAGTCCAGCTGCTGGTGCACGAGCGTGACGGCCTGCGGATGGATCACTTCGGCGCCGCGCGATGCCGGCGCGGCCGCGGCGCCATCGGCCTGGCGCGCGGAATCGCCCACGCGATGAGCGGCCATCGAAGAATCGAGCGTGCCACCGGGCGACGACGCGCTCTCCGGCTGCCGATAGGCCGCCTGCACCCGCGCCGCGTCGTTCGCCGCGGCCTGTTCCAAAGGCTGCGGTTTGCCTTGCATGAAAGGGCCGTCGGCGTTCCGCGATTGCGCATCGCCGGCGGATGCCTGCGGTGCAACCGCATTCGCCGCGCCGGCCCCATCGCCTTTGTGCACCGGGGCTTGCGCCGGCGCCGCGAGCGAAGGCAATGCATCGGGAGAATCGACGATCGCCGCCAGCGCGGCGGCAGTCGCCGCCGGCGACGCGACCGGTGCACCGGCCTCGGCCTTCGCAGCCACCGGCACGGCCCATTGCGCCTGCGGTTCCTGCCTCATCTGCGCGAGAGAGCGACCACCCGCCGCGAACGACGCCAGGTGCGACTCGTAGAAGAGGCCGCTGTCCGACACGGTCTGCGCCAGCACGCCGGCCAGCTGCGCCGCGCTCACGGCTTGCCCGCGCGTCGGCACCAGCGGCGCAGCGCCGCGCACCGGGCCCGGCTGCGCCTGCAGGTCGGCCAGCACGGCACCGATCACGCGCGCCGCGACCGACAGCCGGGCGGCCACCGAGGACGGGGCACCCGCGGCGAGATGCGCGGTGCCGCCGGCCGCGGCGCCGGGAATCTGCCTGTCGAGCGCTGCATTGGAAGGCAGCCGCACATCGTTCTCGACCTTGCCGATCGCCACCGCCGGGCCGGGCGCGCCTATCGCGGCCTCGGGCTTGATGCCGAGGACGTCGAGGCGCGGCGCCAGCCTTGCGGCAAGCAGTGCGTCGAGCAATCCGGCGAGTCCAGTCATGATTCGGCTTCTTCGGTGTGTCGGGTCCGGGCGGCGGGCGCGCTCAGTGCGGCGGCCCGTAGGCCCGGCCGAGGTTCTTCTGCTGGGTCAGATAGCCCATGCGCCCGATCAGGTCCTCGAGCTGCGGCTTGATGAGCCCCGACACCTCCGCCTGGTCCGAGCGGATGCGCTCGAGCAGAAAGAGCACGTGCTCGACCTGCTCCGCATCCAGCGACTCGTGCGGCTCGATGACTCGCAGGCGATCCACCATGGCCGAGCAGCGCTCCTCGAGCGCGGGGAGCTGGCCCCATTCCTTGGCGTGCGCCAGCACGAGCATCGAAGCGATGGTCGCAGCCAGCTCTTCGTAGCAATAAACGACCTCACTCCGGAATGCCATGTTTTCCTGTTTCTCTTGCGGTTGCATTTCAGCTGCGGGCCCGCTCGTCGATCTCCCGCCAGGCGGAAGCGATGTTCTCGAGCAGCCGGTCGGCCTCTTCCAGGGCCTGCACGTCGTTGTGCAGGTTGGCCCGGAACAGCCGCTGGACGATGTAGTCGTACAGCGCCGACAGGTTGCCCACGAGTTCGGCGCCGGCCTCGCCGGCTGCCTTGGCGTCGAGAGCGGCCTTCAGGCCGTTGTCGACGATGCCGATGGCCTTGGAGATCGCATTGCCCTTGGCCTCGATCTCGCCTGTCGCCATGTGGTGACGGGCCATGCCGATGGCGGTCTTCGCGCCATCGAAGAGCATCACGATGAGCTGGTGCGGCGACGCGCTCATCGCGCTCGTTTCCACGCCGACGCGGGCATACGCGCCGGCGCCCGTGCGCATGTTGTGGGAGGTGTACATCCGCTGGTCTCCGTGTCTGCTGCTTCAGTACGCCTACTTGCTGCTGCTCGACATCGCCTCGAACTGCTGCGTGAGGTAGTTCTTGGTGTTGTTCATCTTGTTGATCAGCACGTCGAGCTGGTTGAACTGCGCGCGATAGCGGGCGACCGTGGAGTCCACGCGCAGCTGCATCGCGTCGTACTGGGTGTCGAGCTCCTTGATCGTCGCGGTCACGCCGTCGCTCGCCACCTTCAGGGAACCCTTGGTGACGTCGTCCACCAGGGCGTCGATCTGCTTGCCGTAGCCGGCCGTGCTGCCCGTGGCGCTGGAGAACATGTTCGCCACGCCCTTCAGGTTGTTGGCGAGGGCCTTGTCGAGCTTGTCGGAATCCACGGCCAGGGTGCCGTCCTTCTGGAAGGACACGCCGATCTCGGTGAGCACCTTCATGCTGTTGCCGGTGCCGGCCTGCGGCGTGGTGAGAGCCTGGCGGATGCGGGTCTGCAGGTTGCGCAGCGTGCTGTCGCCCACCAGCGCGGCGGCGGTGTTGGTGTCGGCGTCGTACGTGGTCAGCGAGGTGGCGGTGCTCTGCAGGGCGTTGTAGGCCTTCACGAAGTCGTTGATCGCAGTCTTCGCGCCGGCCGTGTTCTCCTTCATCGAGAGCCCGGTCTTTCCGGTGTTCACCAACGTCAGCGTGGCGCCCTGGATGGCTTCCTTCACGGTGTTGGTCGCGCTGGTGATGTCGATGCCGTTGACGTTGAGCTTCGCGTTCTGCGCCGCCGCCGTCTGCTTCAGGTTCTGCGTGCCGGCCGGGTCGTTGTTCAGCAGGTTCTGCAGCGCGGCGTCGCCGTCGACCGAGATCCGCATGCTCGACTTCTCGCCGGTCTGCGAGGAAGTCAGCACAAGGCGGTTGGGCGTGCCGCTGCCGTCGTTCACGATGCTGGCCGTCACGCCGGCGTTGGCGCCGTTGATCGCGTTGCGGATGCCTTCCAGCGTGTTGTTGGTCGGATCGATGGTGATCGACTTGGCCGTCTGGCTCGCGTCCGCGGTGAAGGTGGCCCCGGTGTACTTGCCGGTCGCGGCGTCGAGGGTGCCGCCCGAGACGGCGCCGAAGTCGATGGTGATCTTGCCGTTGCCGATCGCTGTCTTGGTGTCGGCCTGGCCCGCGCTCACCACGGTCTGCGCCTGCGCGAGCTGCGTCACGTCGATGGTGTAGTTGCCGGCCGCGCTCGCGTCGGTGGCGGTTGCCGACAGGATGCCGCTGACCGTCGGCGTGCCGGTCACGCTCTGGAACAGAGTCGGGTCGCCCAGCTTCTTGGCCGCCGTCTGCAGCGTGGCGAGGGCGCTCTGGATCGTGCCGTAGGCCGACAGCTTGCTCGTGTAGCTCTTGGCCTTGGCCTGCAGCGCCACCATGGGCTGCTTCTCGGCCGTCTCGAGCTGCGTGAGCAAGGAGGCGAGGTCGAGATTGGCGCCTACGCCGAGGCTGCTGATGGTTGCCATGTGGATGCTTTCCTGTCTGTCCTTGATTTAGAGTGCCGGTGCCGGGGGCCTCAGGCCGCCTGGTCCACCAGCAGCCCGTTGCCGTCGTGCATCAGCTTCGCGATGCGCACGACTTCTTCATTGGGAATCTGGCGAATGACCTCGCCGCTGGCGCGATCGACCACCTTGACGACGACCATGTCCGTTTCCTTGTCGACCTCGAACTGCAGGCCGACCTCGCGCAGCGCGAGCGACTCGTTCACCTGCCGCACAGCCTGCTCGACCTGGACCGGCGTCGCGTCGTTCTTCGCGTCGTCCTTCCCGGCCGTGGCCGCGCCGCGCACGTCCGCACCCGCCCCCGAGACGCCGCCGACGAGCAGCTGCGTCCACTGGTTGTCCTTCACGGAATTCGCCGACATGGGGTTCAACATCATTTCCACCTTGTTGTGCTGGGTTCGCTGTCCTCTGCGGCCTCGCCCGCCAGGGCATGGCCGCAGAGGACAGCGCAGGCACTCCCGGCTTGCTCCGGGGGGCCTGCGCCCGCCGGACCCCGCCCTTTCGGGAGGGGCCCGGCATTCCTCTTCCTTGGGTCAGTTCCTTTCGATCAACGCAGGAGCGACAGCACGCCTTGCGTGGTCTGGTTGGCTTGCGACAGCACCGAGGTACCGGCTTGCTGCAGGATCTGGGCGCGCGTCATGTTCGACACTTCGACCGCGTAGTCGGCGTCTTCGATGCGCGAACGCGACGAGGACAGGTTGGTCACCGTGGTGCCGAGGTTGGCGATCACCGAGTCGAAACGGTTCTGCACCGCACCCAGCGAGCTGCGCAGCTTGTCGACCTTCGACAGGGCGGCGTCGAGGGCCTTGAGCGGGTCGACGGTCGACTTGGCATCGCTCACGGCGTTGGTCGTCAGCTTGCCGGGCTTGGTGGAGTCCGCGTACACGACGCTGCCTTGCGCATCGGTCACCACACCATTGGCGTTCAGGTTGATCGATTCAGCGGCGGTCGTCGTCAGGCCGCTCACACCGATGTAGGCACCGGTCACGGCACCGCCGGCTGCTGCCACTGCGTAGGCAGCGGTAGCGCCACCGCCGTCGATGTCGATGCTGCCCGCGCCAGCGTTGATCTTGGCGGCAACCTGGTCGGCCGTGGCGCGCTCACCTGCAACCGCGAAGGTGCTGGCGCCGGCTGCTGCCGTCACCACGGTGTACGAAGCGCCGGTCGCGCCGATGGTGATCGAATCGCCAGCAGCGGACATGCCGGTGGCTTGCTCGAGCACCGCCGACAGCGTGGCAGCGGTCGTTGCGCCAGCGCCCGTCTTGGTCAGGTTCTTCGAAGCGTCGAGGTACAGGGCCGAGCCGTCGGCTGCGTCGGTCATCGCGCCGTTGCTGTCGATCTTGACGTCCATCGAACGGTTGCCGAGCTTGACCGTGGCGGTCACGCTGGTGCCGGCCGGCGGGGTCAGGGATGCGAGCGTGTTGGCCTGGCTGCGGGTGGCTTCCGTGGCGGTGTAGCTCTTGGTCGCTGCGCTGTAGGTGTAGGTTGCGCCGCCGGTCATGGTGACCGTGCCGCCGTCCTGCATCTTGGCCAGCACGTCGTTGGCCGTGGCGCCGTTGGCGGCAGTGGTCAGCGTGCGGCTGTAGGCCGTGATGCCGTTGGTCGTCGCACCAGCGGTGAAGCCGGCGACCAGCAGGTCGGAAGCCGTGGCGGTCTTGTTCTTCGAACCGGTGTTGTTGACGTTGAAGCCGTCCAGGCCCAGGGTCTTGGCGCTGATTTCCTGCAGGTCGATGTCGATGGTTTCGCCATCGTTCGCGCCGACTTGCACGGTCAGCTTGCCGGCGTCAGCCGACAGGACCTTCACGCCGTTGAACTGGGTCTGTTCCGACACGCGGTTGATTTCGTCCAGACGCTGGCTGATTTCCGACTGGATCGAGTCCAGGTCGCTGGCCGAGTTCGTGCCCGTGCCGGCTTGCACCGACAGTTCGCGGATGCGCTGCAGGTTGTTGTTGACTTCGGTCAGGGCGCCTTCGGTCGTCTGGGCGATCGAGATGCCGTCGTTGGCGTTGCGGGTCGCTTGCGTCAGGCCCTTGATGTTGGCCGTGAAGCGGTTGGCGATGGCCTGGCCGGCGGCATCGTCCTTGGCGCTGTTGATGCGCATGCCCGAAGACAGGCGCTCGATGGCGCTGTTCAACGCCGACTGCGACTTGTTGAGGTTGTTCTGCGTGATGAGAGAGAGGCTGTTCGTGTTGATGACTTGCGCCATGTTCGACTCCTGATTGATGAAAAAAGGTTGTGGACTCCGGCTTTCGGCCGTAACGCTGGACCCGCTTCCACTGTGAGACTCAAGCCATCGTTGACTTGGTTATCGGCCAGCGTCCTGGAACCTTTAGGGGGTCGTACGAAAAAGTTCGCCTGCGCGCCCCGGGAGCCACACCCTTCGAGTCTTCAACCCGGTCAGGCCTGCAGATTCATCACTTCCTGGTAGGCCGTCACCAGCCGGCTGCGCACCTGCAGGCCGGTCTGGAACGCGACGTTCGCCTTCTGCAGGTCGACCATCACGTCGTTGAGCGCGACGCCGGGCTTGCCCAGCTCGAAGGACTCGGCCTGCGCATAGGCCTGCTGCTGAGCGCCGCTGATGTTGGCGAGCGAGCGCTTGAGCTCGGCCGCGAAGCCTCCGGCCTCGGCCGGCGCGGCCGTAGACGGCGCAATGCCCGTCTGGACCGCGGTGGTCCGCATCTGCTGCAGGACCGATTCGATGGCGCTGATGGACATGGTGATCCTCTTCCTCTTGTATGTCTGAACACTTCCGCGTGACTTGACACGGAGGAGCGAAGTCCTCCGGCTGGCTTGCAGCGTATCAAGGGAAGACCCCGATTCAAGCGCGCAACTGAGGGCAAAAACCCCGGCTGTTCGGCCATTCGAAATCCGGGTGACTGCTGACAATCGTCCGCGAAACGAACAGGCCGTGGACGACATCACCGGCCCTCCGGAATGAAATCTCAACATCGAAATCCCTCTCCCAGCATGGCAACGGCCGCGAAGAAGAAGGTGCATCCATGAGCACGGCTGCGCCAGCGGGCGCGCTGCCCGCGGCAGACAACGGCCCTGCCTCGGCCTCGCTCATCGAACGCATGCGTGCGCAGCCCCGGCTGCCGCTGATCATCGGCGGCGCGGCCCTTGTGGCCGCCGCGGCCGCGTTCATGCTCTGGAGCCGCGGGCCCGACTACAAGGTGCTCTATACCAATGTGTCGGACCGCGACGGCGGCGCGATCATCGCGTCGCTGCAGCAGATGAACGTGCCCTACAAGTTCGCCGACGGCGGCGGCGCGATCCTGATCGCGGGCGACAAGGTGGCCGAGACGCGCCTCAAGCTGGCGGCCCAGGGCCTGCCCAAGGCCGGCGGCGTGGGCTTCGAACTGATGGACAACCAGAAGTTCGGCACCAGCCAGTTCGCCGAGCAGGTCAACTACCAGCGCGGGCTCGAGGGCGAGCTGGCGCGCTCCATCGAATCCATCGGCGCCATCGAGTCGGCCCGCGTGCACCTGGCGCTGCCCAAGCCGTCGCTGTTCGTGCGCGAGCAGAAGAAGCCCTCGGCCTCGGTGGTGCTCGCGCTGGCGCGCGGACGCGGCATCGACGAGGGACAGGTCAGCGCCATCGTGCACATGATCTCCAGCAGCGTGCCCGACCTCGACGCCAAGAGCGTCACCGTGGTCGACCAGCGCGGCAACCTGCTGTCTTCCGCGCGCGGCACCGATCGCGGGCTGGACGTGAGCCAGCTCAAGTACACGCAGGAGATCGAGCAGGGCTATATCCGCCGCATCGAGGCGATCCTGCAGCCGATCGTGGGCGCGAACAACGTGCGCGCGCAGGTGGCGGCCGACATCGACTTCTCGGTGGTCGAGCACACCGACGAGAAATACAAGCCCAACCAGGACCCGTCGCAGGCCGCCATCCGCAGCCAGCAGAGCAGCGAGTCTGCGCAGCACGGCGGCGGCCAGCCCGGCGGCGTGCCGGGCGCGCTGTCGAACCAGCCGCCGGTGAACCCGACCGCGCCGATCACCGGGCCGCGCGCGCCGAACGCGCCGGGCACGCCGCCCGCACCGGGAACCCCGGGCGCGCCGGGAGCACCGGGCGCCGCCGCCTCGACGGCAGGCACCGCCTCCACCGGCCCGAGCAGCTCGCGCAAGGACACCACCACCAACTACGAACTCGACCGCACCATCCGCCACGTGCAGCAAGCCGCCGGCGGCGTGAGGCGCCTGTCGGTCGCCGTGGTGGTGAACAACCGCGACGCGGTGGACGCGAGCGGCAAGACAGCCAGCCGCGCCCTCACCCCGGCAGAACTGGAGCAGATCCGCAACCTCGCGAAGGAAGCCATGGGCTTCAGCCAGGACCGCGGCGACTCGCTCAACGTGGTGAACAGCGCCTTCGCACGCGATGCCGACAGCGGCCCCGCGCCCGAGGTTCCGTTCTGGCGCGACCGCGAGAACCTCGACCTCGCCAAGACGGCCGGCCAGTACCTGCTGTACGCACTGCTCGCGCTCTTCGCGTGGCTGGCCGTGCTGCGACCGCTGATGCGCAAGCACCTGGCTCCGCCGCCCGCGCCCGTGGCGGCCGCCCCGGTCGTCGCCGCCCCCGCCGAGCCGGACCCGAACGCACCGTCGGCCGACGAGAGCCTGCGCGAACGCGAGGCCAACCGTCGCAAGGCCGACATGGAATACGCCCACCAGGCCGCCGACAAGGATCCGAAGATGGTCGCGGCCCTGATCCAGCACTGGATGAACAACGATGAGTAGCGAACAGGGAACCCGCAAGAGCGCCATCCTGCTGATGGCACTGGGCGAAGACCGCGCCGCCGCCGCGCTGCACCAGCTGCCCACCTCCGAAGTGCAGGCGCTGGGCCTCGCGATGTCG
Organism: Variovorax gossypii; assembly: GCF_003965815.1. Classification (GTDB taxonomy): domain Bacteria; phylum Pseudomonadota; class Gammaproteobacteria; order Burkholderiales; family Burkholderiaceae_C; genus Variovorax; species Variovorax gossypii. Next base: position 264,772 of record NZ_RXOE01000004.1, read on the forward strand.
AAGCTCAGCTCCGTCTCGAAGGACGAGCTGGCCGCGGTGCTCGCCGAATTCCGCCAGGAGACCGAGCAGCTCTCGGCCCTGCACCTTGGCTCGACCAGCTACATCCGCGCCGTGCTCAAGAAGGCGCTGGGAGACGACCGCGCGAGCAACCTGCTCGAGGACATCCTGCAGCCCGACGAGCCGCGCGGCGGCATCGAGCGCCTCAACGAGCTGGAGGCCGGCGAAGTAGCCGAGCTCATCCGCGACGAGCACCCGCAGATCCTCGCGACGCTGCTCGTGCACCTGGACCGCATGAAGGCATCGGAAGTGCTCGAGAAGCTGCCGGCGCGCCTGCGCCACGACGTGATCATGCGCGTGGCCACCTTCGGCGGCGTGCAGCCCTCGGCGCTGAACGAGCTGACCGACGTGCTCACCGAGATGCTGGCCGGCCAGGGCGTGCGCCGCAGCCGCCTGGGCGGCGTGCGCACCGCGGCCGAGATCGTCAACCTCATGAGCACGAGCGTGGAGGAAGAAGCCATCGCCCACGTTCGCGAACAGGACGAGACGCTGGCACAGCGCATCGTCGACGAGATGTTCGTGTTCGAGAACCTGCTGGGGCTGGAAGACCGCAGCATCCAGCGCCTGCTCAAGGACATCGAGAGCGACTCGCTCATCATCGCGCTCAAGGGCGCGCCGATGGAGCTGCGCGACAAGTTCCTCAACAACATGTCGCAGCGCGCCGCCGAAACGCTGCGCGAGGACATGGAGCTGCGCGGTCCCGTGCGCGTGTCGCAGGTCGAGACCGAGCAGAAGGCCATCCTGCAGGTTGCCCGCCGCCTCGCGGAGGCCGGCGAAATCGTGATCGCAACGCCTGGCACCGATGAGTTCGTCTGACACCACCGCCGGCGCCTTCGGCGAATCGCGCGAGCGCCTCGCCGCCATCCACGCAGCCGCGCGCCATGCGGCCGGCGGCCCGAGGGCCTCGCGCCCTCTCTCCGCCGCCGTGAATCCGCCGGCGCTCTCCGCATGGGAGCGCTGGGAGATGGGCACCATCGACGGCAGCCCGAAGCCTTCCGCCAGCCGCAAGGCCGCCGAGCGCAAGAGCGCCCCGCCCCAGCCTTCCCAACCACCCCAGCCGAAGATCGATCTGGCCGACCTCGCGCGCATCCGCAAGGAAGCCCGCGTCGACGGCGAAGCCGAGGGCCGGGCCGCCGGCCTCGCGGAGGGCCGCCGAACGGGCCACACCGAAGGACTGGCCACCGGCCTCGCCGCCGCCAGCGCGCACGCGGAACGCCTGCGCGCGCTGGCCCAGTCGCTGCCCGACGCGCTGCGCCGCGCTGAAGAAGAGCTTTCGCGCACCGTGCTCGCGCTCGCGCTCGACGTGGCGCGCCGGGTGGTGCACCGCACCCTGAAGACCGAACCCGAGTGGGTGCTGCCCGTGGTGCGCGACCTGCTCAACACCGAGCCCGCGCTGCGCGGGGAGCCGCGCCTGCTGCTGCATCCCGACGACGTGGCACTGGTGAGAAGCAGCCTCGGCGAGGAAATCGAGGCCGCCGGCTGGCAGGTGCGCGCCGATGACGGCATCACGCGCGGCGGCTGCCGCGTGCAATCGGCCACCGGCGAGCTCGACGGCACGCTGGAGACGCGTTGGAAGCGCGTCGCCTCCGCGCTCAACGGCGACGCCGACGGACAGGCCGAGACGCAGTGACGAGCATGCAGGCCAACACCGCGACCATCGCAACCGCTGCGACCGCCGCCCCCAACCCGCACCTTCAATCGGTGCTCGGCACACTGGAGAAGGCGCGCGCCAACATCGCGCGCTGCGAAACCACCATCGCCTCGGGCCGCCTCACGCGCGCCGTGGGGCTGGTGCTCGAAGCCGTGGGCCTGCAGCTGCCCGTGGGCAGCGACTGCCTGATCGAGCTGCCGCCCGGCCATCCGCAGCGGCATGCCGAAGCCGAGGTGGTGGGCTTCGCCGGCGACCGGCTCTTCCTGATGTCGCAGACCGAAGTGGCGGGCCTGCTGCCGGGCGCGCGCGTGTACGCACGGCCCGGCGCGCCGGAGCCCGACGAAGCGGGACTGACCGGCAACGCCCACACCAAGCGCCTGCCCGTGGGCGAAGGCATGCTCGGCCGCGTGGTCGACGCGGCCGGCCGGCCGCTCGACGGACTCGGCCCGCTGGACATGGCGCGCAAGGTGCCGCTGAGCTCCCCGCCCATCAACCCGCTGTCACGCGCGCCCATCGATTCGGTGCTCGACGTGGGCGTGCGCGCCATCAACGCGATGCTCACCGTGGGACGCGGCCAGCGCATGGGCCTGTTCGCCGGCTCCGGCGTGGGCAAGAGCGTGCTGCTTGGCATGATGGCGCGCTACACCAGCGCGGAGATCATCGTGGTCGGCCTGATCGGCGAACGCGGCCGCGAGGTGAAGGACTTCATCGAGAACACGCTGGGCGAGGAAGGCCTGGCGCGCGCCGTGGTGGTGGCCGCGCCCGCCGACAACTCGCCGCTGCTGCGCCTGCAGGGCGCGGCCTACGCGACCTGCCTGGCCGAGTACTTCCGCGATCGCGGCAAGGACGTGCTGCTCATCATGGACTCGCTCACCCGCTACGCGATGGCGCAGCGCGAGATCGCGCTGGCCGTGGGCGAGCCGCCCGCCACCAAGGGCTACCCGCCTTCGGTATTCGCCAAGCTGCCCGCGCTGGTCGAACGCGCCGGCAACGGCGCGCGCGACGCGAACGGACGCGGCGGCTCGATAACCGCCTTCTACACGGTGCTGTCGGAGGGCGACGACCAGCAGGACCCCATCGCCGACTCGGCGCGCGCGATCCTCGACGGCCACGTGGTGCTCTCGCGCACGCTGGCCGAGGCCGGGCACTACCCCGCCATCGACATCGAGGCCTCCATCAGCCGCGCCATGACCGCGCTGATCCCGTCCTCGCAGTTCGACACCGTGCGCCGCTTCAAGCAGATGCTCTCGCGCTACCAGCGCAACCGCGACCTCATCAGCGTGGGCGCCTACGCGCCCGGCCACGACCTGCAGCTCGACCAGGCGATCGCGATGTACCCGCGCATCGAGGGGCTGCTGCAGCAGTCGATGGACGAGCGCGCGGGCTACGAGGAGTCGATCGCGCACCTCGAGAGCCTGTTCGCGCCCGACGCACGTGCATCCACACCACAAAAACTCCAGAAGACATGACACGCAAGCTCCCCCTCGGCATGCTGATCGACCTGGCGCACACGCAGACCGACGACGCCGCCCGGCGCCTGGGCGCGCTGCAGAACGCGCACCTCGACGCCCGCCAGAAGCTCGAACTGCTGCTGCAGTACCGGCAGGACTACCACGACCAGCTCGACGCGCTGATGCGCGACGGCCTGGCCTCCTCGCAGTGGCGCAACTACCGCAACTTCCTCGGCACGCTGGACGGCGCCATCGAGCAGCAGCGCGCCATCGCCACCCAGACCGAGAACCGGCTGGACCACGGCCGCACCGACTGGCAGCAGCAGAAGCGCCGGCTGAGCTCCTTCGACACGCTGGCCGAGCGCGTGCGCATGCAGGAAATGATGGCCGAGGCCAAGCGCGAGCAGCGCGACAGCGACGAGCGCGCCGCGCGCAAGTTCTTCGACCGCGCCTCGCATCCGACGCTTTGAGCCACGCCGACCGAATCTCCACGCAGGAACCGACATGACTTCCATGATCACGCCCCCCGTCATGACGAACGCCGCCGCCCAGTCGGCGGCGCAGGCCGGCGCGCGCAACCGCGCCGCCGACGACGACCAGGGCCGCAGCTTCGGCGCGGCGCTGGAGCGCTCGCGCGCGAACACCGGCGAGGCCGCGCAAGGCGGCGCCCAGGATGCCGCCGCCCTCGACCGCAAGCCGGTGCGCAAGCCCGGCGCGGACGAGGACACGAAGGACGAAGGCACGCTGCCCGCCGACCCGAACCTCGCCTTTCTCGCGCCCGCGAACACGGCGCTGCATGCGCTGACCCTCGCGGGACGCGCCGCCCGGAAACAGGGCGGCGACGGCGCGGCAGATGCCGCAGCGGCTGCGACCACGCTCGCCAAGACGGCAACGGACATTCCGCTGGACCCGGCCCTGCAGGCTCCCGCCGCGAAGACGCTCACCGGCGACGCGGCCTCTACGGCCGCAGATGCCAAGGCCGTGCCCGAAGCCGCGGCGGCCGCGAAGGACTCCGCCGCGAAGCCCGCGACGCCGGCGCTGCCCGGCACCGAGGCAGCCACCGCGCAGCCCGACGCCGCCCAGGCCACCTCGCTGCACGAACTCGCCCGCGCAGCCATCGCCGCTCAGACCATGAGCACCGGCTTCGCGAAACCCGCATCCGCGCCCGCCGGCGCCCCCGTGGGCACCGCCGCGACCGGCCGCGGCGCCGGCTCGCGCGCGCCCATGAGCGCCACCACCGCCGAACAGCTCGCGAGCGCCGCTCAGCCCACGACCACCGGCGACGCACAGGCCGACAAGGCTGCCCCTGCCGTGGTGACGGCCGCGGCAGCCGGCAGCACCGACAGCCAGCCTGACGTGTCGCCCACCGCGCTCCAGCAGCCGGCCCCGGTGACGACGGCTCCTTCGGAACATGCGAACGAGGCGACCGCCACGGCACGCGCTCCCGTGCACACCATCGCCCCCGAAGTCGGCAGCGACAAGTGGGCGCCGGCCCTGGGCCAGCACCTGGCGCGCATGAGCGCCAGCGGCAGCCACACGGCGGAGCTCAACCTGAACCCCGCGGGCCTCGGCCCGCTCAAGGTCACGCTGTCGATGGGAGACAACCAGGCGCAGGCCATGTTCGTCTCGGCTCACGAGAGCGTGCGCAAGGCGGTCGAGGCCGCGCTGCCGCAGCTGCGCAACTCGCTGTCGGAGCAAGGCATCACGCTGGGCCAGACGTCGGTCGGCGCGGAGACGCGCCAGCCCTTCGGCAACGGCGCCGCGTTCGCACAGCAGCAGGGCCAGCAACAACAGCAGAACGCCGCGCGGCAGCAGGCTGCATCGTCCTACCCCGGTGCGAGCCGCCCGGTCGGCAGTGCATCGGCGGCAACGGCAGCCGTGCGCCCCGCCGCACCCGACCACGCACGCTCCGGCGTCGACACCTTCGCCTGAGGCCCAGCTCACGCCACACCTTCGCCCCGCGCGCACCAAGGCTCCGGCCCGCCCGGCGCCTCGCAATGAACGGATATGAAACGCCTTTGTGCGCTTGTTCGGCCGTTCGTCCGCGCGGGACTTCGCAAAGAATAGACCGGACAAGAAAACCGCTTCACCATGGCTCCCCCAACAACTGTCGCAACCGCCTCCCTGCCGGCCCCCGGCCGCTCATCGAAGCTGCTGATCTGGATCGTGGTCGCCGTCGGCCTCGCCGCCGCAGCCGGTGCCGCCGCGTATTTCCTTCTTCCCCGCTTCACGGGCGGCGCAGCTTCCGCCGCCGAGGCCCCCAAGCCGGCGGCGCCCGAGAAGCCCATCTTCGTGATGCTGGACCCGCTCACCGTCAACCTGCAGGCCGAGGGCCGCAGCCGCTTCCTGCAGATCGGCATGGCGCTGCGCGTGCGCGACGAGCACGCCAAGGCGCAGATCGTCGAGTTCATGCCCGAGCTGCGCAGCCGCCTGCTCGTGCTGCTTTCGAACCGCCCGCCCGAGTCGCTGGTCACGCCCGAAGACAAGGCCAAGCTGGCCGGCGAGATCCGCACCGCGCTGAACGCGCCGCTCACGCCCGAGACGCCCGAGCTGGGCATCTCCAGCGTCTCGTTCAACATCTTCGTCGTGCAGTGAGCACCACGTCATCTTTCTCCGGACGACAAGCGATCCATGGCGTATGAACAGGTGCTCTCGCAGGACGAGGTCGATGCGCTTCTGCAGGGCGTCACCGGCGACGTCGACCAGGCGGCCCCCCCTCCCCCGCCGAAGGACGGCCTGCCCGCCTACGACCTCGGCGCCCCCGACCGCGTGGTGCGCAACCGCATGCACACGCTGGAGGTCATCAACGACCGCTTCGCGCGCGGCCTGCGCGGCGCGCTGCTGAACTTCATGCGGCGCAGCCCCGACATCTCGGTGGGGCCGGTGCAGATCCAGCAGTTCGGCGAGTTCGTGCGGCACCTGCCGGTGCCCGCGAACATCAACATGATCCACATGAAGCCGCTGCGCGGCACCGCCCTCTTCGTGTTCGACCCGAAGCTGGTGTTCCTCGTGGTGGACAACCTCTTCGGCAGCGACGGGCGCTACCACGTGCGCGTGGAAGGCCGCGACTTCACGCGCACCGAGCAGCGCATCATCAAGCGCCTGCTCGACCTGTCGCTGCAGTGCTACGGCGAGGCCTGGCAGCCGGTGTTCCCGCTCGACTTCGACTACGTGCGCGCCGAGATGCACGGCAAGCTCGCCAACATCGTCGCGCCCAACGAGGTGGTGATCAACACCACGCTGCAGATCGAGTTCGGCCCCGTGGGCGGCTTCCTGCACGTGTGCCTGCCCTACTCGATGATCGAGCCGATCCGCGACCTGCTCTCGAACCCGATCCAGGACGAGGTCGAGGTCGACAAGCGCTGGGTGACGCAGATGTCGCGCCAGATGCAGTCGGCCGACGTCGAGCTGGTGGCCGACTTCGTCTCCATGCCTTCGACCATCGGCGAGGTGATGAAGCTGCAGGTCGGCGACGTGATTCCCATCGAGCTGCCCGAGACCGTCGTCGCCAAGGTCGGCGGCGTGCCGGTGATGGAGTGCGGCTACGGCACCTCCAACGAGCGCTATGCGCTGCGCGTGCAACACATGATCTCCCATCAAGACAGCGACCTGAAGAACGAACATGACTGACAACACCTCTTCCGCAGGCAGCGACGCGGACGACTGGGCCGCGGCCCTGGCCGAACAGACCGCCGCGTCAGCAGCCCCGGCCCCGGCACCCGCGGTGGCACCGGCCACGGCGCAGGTCTTCCAGCAGATCCAGGACACGTCGGCTGCTGCCGCAGCAGCCGCGGCGGCGGCAACCACGCCGGTGGACATCGCGCGCGTGCTCGACGTGCCGGTGCAGCTCACCGCGGAGATCGGCCGCACGCGCATCACCATCAAGAACCTGCTTCAGCTGTCGCAGGGCTCGGTGGTGGAGCTCGACGGCCTGGCCGGCCAGCCGCTGGACGTGCTCATCAACGGCTACCTCATCGCCCAGGGCGAAGTGGTGGTGGTGAACGAGAAGTACGGCATTCGCCTGACCGACATCGTCACGCCCTCCGAGCGCATGCAGAAGCTCGCGCGCGCATGAGCCGCCGGGCCGCTCCCAAGGCGAATGCCGCAGCGCGCAGCGCGGAGACCATGCAATGAGTCTCCCGACTGTGCCAACGCCTGTCCACGAGGTGGCCCCAGCCGCCGTCGGCGCCTCGGGCCTGCTGCAGGCCGGCTTCGGCATGGCGGTGGTGGTCGGCCTGATCTTCCTGTGCGCGTGGGCCGCGCGGCGCTTCGGCCTGCAGCGCCTCGGCGGCGGGCAACTCGTGAAGGTGGTGTCGAGCGCCGCCGTCGGCCAGCGCGAACGCGTGGTCGTGGTGGAAGTGGCCGACACCTGGCTGGTGCTGGGCGTCACGCCGAGCCAGGTCAACACGCTGCACACGCTGCCGGCGCAGGTACAGCCCCACGCCGCGCCGACGGCATTCGCCTCGACTGCAACCTCCGCCGCGCCCCGCGCGGTGGAACTCTTCGCGCGCAAGCTGCGCGAATCCATCTCCGGCAAGGCCAGTCCCGCTCCATGAAGCATCCCGCATTGCGCCGCGGCTTGCGCGCCGCGCTGCTGCTGCTCGCCGCCACGCTGCCGGCGGCGGCCTGGACGCAGGGCCTGCCCGGCATCACCAGCACGCCCGGCCCCGGCGGCAGCCAGACCTGGTCGCTGAGCGTGCAGACCATGGTGCTGCTGACCTCGCTCACCTTCCTGCCCGCGCTGCTGCTGTCGATGACCAGCTTCACGCGCATCCTCATCGTGCTGGGCCTGCTGCGCACCGCCATCGGCACGCAGACCTCGCCGCCCAACCAGATCCTGGTGGGGCTGTCGCTCTTCCTCACCTTCTTCGTGATGGCGCCGGTGCTCGACAAGGCCTACAACGACGCCTACAAGCCCTTCTCGGAGAACAAGATCAGCGCCGAAGCGGCGATGGAGCGCGGCATCGCGCCCTTCAAGACCTTCATGCTCAAGCAGACCCGCGAGAGCGACCTGGCGCTGTTCGCGCGGCTGGCCAGGGTGCCCGAGATGCAGGGCCCCGAGGACGTGCCGCTGCGCATACTGCTGCCCTCCTTCGTCATCAGCGAGCTGAAGACGGCGTTCCAGATCGGCTTCACCATCTTCATACCCTTTCTCATCATCGACCTGGTGGTGGCCAGCGTGCTGATGTCCATGGGCATGATGATGGTGCCGCCGGCTTCCATCGCGCTGCCCTTCAAGCTCATGCTGTTCGTGCTGGCCGACGGCTGGCAACTGCTCATCGGCGCGCTGGCGCAGAGCTTCTATCTCTAGGTTCCATCCCCAGGGCACAGGCACAGGTACAGGTACAGGCAGAGATGACCCCCGAATCCGTCATGACCATGGGCCACCGGGCCATGGAAATATCGCTGCTCATCGGCGCGCCGCTGCTGCTGGTGGCGCTCGTCATCGGCCTGATCGTGAGCATCTTCCAGGCGGCCACGCAGATCAACGAGGCCACGCTGTCCTTCATTCCCAAGCTGCTCGCGGTGTTCGCCACGCTCGTGATCGCGGGGCCGTGGATGCTCGACCGCATGCTCGACTACATGCGCGCGCTGTTCTCCGGCATTCCGCTGCTGCTGAACTGATGTGACACCGTCGATCATCTCGGTCACCTCGGCGCAGCTCGAGGGCTGGATGGTGGCCTTTCTCTGGCCCTTCGTGCGCATGCTCGCGCTGGTGAGCACCGCGCCCATCTTCGGCGAGGCATGGGTGCCGCGGCCCGTGAAGGTGCTCATCGCCGCCATGCTGGCCTTCGTGGTCTCGCCCACCATCGGGCCGCTGCCGGCCGTACCGGTGGTGTCGGCGGGCGGCGTGTGGATCATCGTGCAGCAGGTGCTCATCGGCGTGGCCATGGGCTTCACCGTGCGGCTCGTGTTCACCGCCGTGCTGGCCGCGGGGGAATACATCGGCCTGCAGATGGGCTTGTCTTTTGCATCGTTCTTCGACCCGATGAGCCACGGCAGCACCATGGTGGTGTCGCGCCTGCTGAACATGCTGGCGATGCTGATCTTCCTGGCGCTCGACGGGCACCTGCTGATGGTGAACGCGCTGGCCCAGAGCTTTCACACGCTGCCGATCGCCGATGCACCGCTGGCGGCCGGCGGGTGGATGTTCCTGGTGCTGGCCGGCGCCGAGATCTTCGCGAGCGGGCTGTTGCTGTCGCTGCCGCTCGTCACCGCGCTGCTCACGCTGAACCTGGCGATGGGCATCCTGAACCGCGCATCGCCGCAGTTCAGCATCTTCGCGGTGGGGTTTCCGCTCACGCTGCTGGCGGGCATCTTCATGCTGCAGCTGCTGATGCCGAACCTCGGGGCGTTCCTGGAGCCGAGGTTCGCGGAAGGCATCGCCAGCATGCTGCGCTTCACGCAGGGCCTGCGGCCCTGACTCCGGAAGAGCCCCGGCGCGAACTAGGGCTGCTCGGGCCAGTCGACCATGGAATGGATCTCTCGCCTGTTCCATTGCTCCAGGCGTTGCGCATAGCGCGGCCCGATCCGGTCGAAGTTCTCCCAGCCGTCCTGCGTCATCGCGTCGCCCGGCTTGCGCCAGTTGTTGCTGTCGCTGAACGTTTCCTGCGTGTCGAAGAGCGCCGATGCCTTTTCCGGTTCCATCAGGCGGTTCATGTAGGCGTGGCAGAACGCCGCATGCTCGGGGCGCACGTCGTTCTGCCACAGCAGTCCGCCCAGGCTGGAAGACAGGAAAGCCAGCGGCGACAGTTCCCGCTTACGCAGGGCGTCGAGCTGCCCGGCGGCGAGCCGGTCTTGCCGCAGGATGCCGTTCAGCGCACACCAGCTCGCGAAGAAGCCGTCTTCCACCGAATGCTCCGGCTTGCTGTCGGGGTAGATCGTGGCGTAGGTCTCCTCTTCGTCGACGCTCACCAGCATGTGCTTCGGCAGGCCCGCCGAGTTGATCGACACCTTCGCCCGCAGCCCTTCGGCCGGAGGCGGCAGCGTGAAGCGCACTTCTTCCACCGCGCCTTCGACGCGCCGCTTGAAGCGCGCGGTGAGCGCCGCGTCGTCCATCTGCCAGTCGAAGCCCGCCGGCAGCGAGCCGCGATAGTTCGGATAGATGAAGGCAGCGGACACCCAGGTCACCCATTTGCGCCCGTCCTTGCGCGGAGGGAAGTGCGAGCGCGTGGCAAGGTTCATTTCGGCGATGACTTCGATGCCGAGCTTGCGGTTGCCGATGTCGCAACGATTGCCCGGCGTCGCGTTCTTGAAGGGCTTCTTGCCGAGGGCTTGCGCCAGCCGGACAGCGGCGGGGTCGTCGATGCGCTTGCCGAGTGCGTCGAGGAGCAGAGGGGTCAGGTCTTCGGTGGTCATCAGGTCCTGCAGGTTCGATGTTGGAGTCTCGCGCCGGCGGATCTCGCCATTCGCGCGGACCGGGGGATTGTTCCAGCGTCGCGGATACCTGCGTAGATATACTGGTCGCCGTCACGTCGAAAACAGACGTGATCGGGATTGGCGTCCCGCTGAAATCACTGCGACGCAAGCCGCAGTCACCCGCAGGGTCTGCGGCTTCGTCGTTCGTGCCTCCAGTTTTGGCGGCTCGACGGGCGGGCGCGAGCCCGGCCGGTTTCACGCAAGTGGTTTCCCGGTACGCCAACTCGTCGAGCCGCCGCCCTCAATTGGCGTTGAGTGCGGCTGTTTCAGCAAACCGAAATCACTTGGAGGCCATTCATGGCTGCATCTGCTCGCGCATCCGCGCACGTCTCTTCTTTTCCCGAATCGTCCCAAGCCGCCAGCCTTGAATCGCTTGCGCTGCAGGCAAGCGATGAGATCGACAACCTGCACGAGCTGCAACGTGCGTATGCAGGCCTGGAAAAGCTCATCGTTTCGCAGAGCGTGAACGATACGGAAGAGATCCATCCGACTCGCACCGAACTCGGAGCGCTGGTGCGAGTGGTCAATGAGGAATTGAAGCGGCGGATCGAAACGGCCGAATCCGCGCTTCAGTCGTTGCGCTCCGCCTTGAGCGAGAACGGTACGCGATGAAGGCCCTTTCCTTGCGGCTCACCCATTCTTTTTGGGGCCGATGAGACTTGAGCAGCGCCTCCCGCAACACCGTCAGTTCCATCTCTGAAAGGTCAGGGCCTGCGGCCCTGACGAACCGCGAACTCAATCCACGGCACCGTGCTGGACGAACCTGTTCTTGCCCATGCGCTTTGCCTCATAGAGCGCGACATCGGCTTCTCGCATCAGCTCCGGCGGGATGCGATGGCGGGCCACGCCGGAGATGCCCACGCTGACCGTGATGGGCCGGCCCTCGATGCGGACGCCGTGCACCTGATCCAGGATCCGCGCCGCCATCGACCGCGCCTGCGTCGTGCCGCCCCCCGCCAGCATGATGCCAAACTCCTCGCCGCCGAGCCTGCCGAAGGCATTGCCGACCCCGATCTCCCTGAGCACGGCCGCGACCCGCTGCAGCGCCAGGTCGCCGGCCGCGTGCCCGAAGTCGTCGTTGATCTTCTTGAAGTCGTCCACGTCGATCATCAGAAAGCATCCTTCGCCAAGCCGTCCCTGCTCGTGAAGGTTCTGGACGTCGGCCAGGAACTTGCGCCGGTTGCTCATGCCCGTGAGCATGTCCTTGTACGCGAGCTGTTCGAGCTCCTGCCGCAGTTTCAGGCTCTCGCGATGCAGCGTCGCGAAGATGACGTTCATGATCAGCCCCATCGTGATGGTTCCGCAGGGCATCAGCAAGCTCCAGCCGGCATCCAGGCCATGGGGAGTGCCTAACCACTCGCCACCTCCCAAGATGAGCCATGCACCCGAACTCGCCAGCGCCGAGACACTCAACCGGGAGAAGAGCGGCGCGCCCATGATGGAGACGATCACGCTCATGGACACCGCCCACACTTCGCGATCGGGGCTCTGCGACATGAGAATGGAGAACCCCAGGCACAGCAGCCATACGGTGATGATCGAGAAGAACGAAAGGAACCTGGTCGCGCAGCTTCCGGCGATGGACAACGCGATGCAGCATGCGAGCAGCACCAGGTGCCAGGTCACGTACTGGTAACCCGGGTCCGCGAGCCACCACGCAGCGCCCCAGAACATGAATCCGATCGCCTGGGTAGCCACGGAGATCGGCTTGATGAGCCGGAAGAAGTCTCGCAGCCGTGCCTGCTCGTCGATGGATGGAGAAAAAGCGATCATGATCCGAAACCTGCAACCTGGTGCTACGCGCATGGGCGCTCCGGTGGGGCATGGAGTGGTGACAGCCTTTTCTTCTCAGATCCGATCCGGCCTCGGGCTCTTCAGTGCCCCGTCCACGCGGAACGCAGCTCTGCGACGAGCCATCCGGATCAGGTCATCCATCGGCACCGCTCTCGAGAAAAGATACCCCTGGCCGAAGAGCACGCCCATCTCCAGCAGAAGCGTCGACTGGTCTTCGGTCTCCACGCCCTCGGCCACCAGCGTGGCGTTGTAGCGCGTGGCGCTCTCGAGCGCGAGCGACACGGCTTCGCGCATGCGCGGCTGGTCGATCCTGGAGATCATGCTGTGGTCGATCTTCACCTCGGTGAACGGGATGGTCGCCAGGGTCGTCAGCGCCGAGTAGCCGGTGCCGAAGTCGTCGAGCGAAAGACCGACGCCGGCGCCTTGCAGCACGGCGATGTTGGTGCGCACCGTTTCCACGTCCGGCACGTGGCCGCTTTCGGTGATCTCGACGTACAGCAGCCGCGGCGGCACGTGCAGCAGTTCGAGGAACGACAGCACGCGGTCGCCGAAGAGAGGAAGCGTCAGCGTGGTGGCGGAGATGTTGACGGAAAGAGGTATGGGGCAGCCGGCGGCCAGGCACCTCTGGATGTCGCGCCCGACGACCTCCAGGGTGCACCACTCGAATTGCGACAGGAGCTGATGGCGGGTCGCGATCTCGATCACATAGGGGGGAGGCAGCAGGTTCCCGTTCACCGGATGCGCCCGCAGCAGGGCCTCCGCCCCGCAGACATGGCGCGTCAGGAGATGGAACTTGGGCTGGTACTGCATCGGCGGGCTCGCGGTGCGGATCCAGTCGATCAGCAGGCGCCGCACATCCTCGTCCTTGTCCGCCTGCTCGGCGAACGACTCGTGAAAGTAGCGCACCATCTGCTCGTTGCTCTGCAAGGCGAAGTTCAGGTCGCGCAGGATCGAGGCGGCGTTCGCCTGCGAATTCATCCGCACGTTGGAAACACCGATGCGCAGCTGCAGCGACACATAGGCCGCATGAGTGGCCCGCAGCGCGGCCACCGCTTCCGCCTGCACCTTCGACGCCAGCTGCTGCTGCTCCATCCATTCCAGAGAAGTGTCCTGCAGCACGACGGTCAGCGACAGGTCGTTGAGTTGAAAGCACAGGGGGTGGAATGCCTCGACCAGCTGGCTCGCCTGCCCCTGGGTCAGGGCAACGGAAAGCTGCGCCCAGAGGTGGTCCGTCCAGTCATGTCCGAGCGCGCGGGCCATCTCGGCGAGGTTCGCGACCTGGAAGGTCATCAGCACGTGCTGCCTGCCGTCGGCGGCCAGCAGCCTTTCGAGGAGCTCCCCGAGCGCGCGCCGGTTGGGAAGCCCGGTCAGCAGGTTCGTGTGCGACGCGGCGAATGCGCGGGCGCGGGACTCCCGTTCCCTGGCATCGCTGCGCAACAGGGCCAGCACGCAGGCGATGATCATCAGCGACAGGCCGCTGCTCAAGGCGTGCAGCACCAGCACCCTGGCGTTGACCATGGGAGGAACAAGCTGGAATGCATAGATGAGGCTTATCGAGAGCATGGTGAACGCGACACGTACGAGCCAGGCGCTGCCGATGTCACGCCAGCCGAAGGACGTGATCGGCCTGCGGCCCAGGCGGTAGTGCATGAAGATGCCCCCGCCGACCATCAGCGTCATGTCCAGCAGGAACGCGGCTGCCTGGTGGGTTCCGCCGAACAGGAGCCTGGCGCCCACGATCAGCGTCCAGCCGATCGCGCCGCCGCGCAGGCCGCCCAGCATTCCGGACAGGAAGAGCAGGTCGGACCCGAGGTACGGCTTCGACGGCAGGTTCATCAGCTGGAACGCCATCCCCAGCAGGACGAACCCGGTCAACCCCACCGTCCAACCGTAGAAGGTTGCCCGGGAATGCAGCATTGCTTCGGACGACTTCGACACCATGAGCACCAGACTGAAGACACCCAGCAGCGCTGCGGCCTGCATCAGGAGGATGGGGTAGTTGGCCACCTCCACCTTCCACACGGAAAGAACGAATTCCCACACGCTCGTACTCCCAGGTTCTCGCGTCGCGCTGCCGGCACCTACGCGAACATCTACAGGCTTTCAGGCTGTCGTGGCGAATCTCGCCCGACTTCCTTTCATCCGGCATCCGGCGGCAGGGCATCGCGCAGCGGCCTGCAAGCGGCATCGACGATCTGGGAGTAGTAGTTGTCTCGTCGCCCCTGGAACCGCCGGCCTTGCGCGAATGCCGTGTCCGGAATCGGAAAGGAGATTCACGGTCCATCGGGAAGCCCTGGGCGATCAGAGGTGGATTCCGCCCGCCGCGGAAACCGGCGGCCCCTCGGGCCGCCGCGTCCTTCCTCTAGAGGTAGTTGAACAACGAAATGCTGTTGAGCCGAGCAAAGGTCATCTGCGTGGCCTGCAGCGAGGACTGGCGCTGATAGAACTCCGAGATCGCGGTGTACGGGTCGAGGTCTTCGATGGAAGACAGGTACGACTCTTCCTGCAGCTTGCGGTCCGCTCCGCCCGAATCCAGCGAATCGATCTCGGCCTGCCGCGATCCGACCGACGACAGCACCGTCAGCACGTTGTCGTGCGCGTTCGTCACCTTCACGTTGGCCGTGCTCAGCGCGTTCTGCAGCTTCGCCTGGGCGGCCGCGCCGCCGCCGGTCAGCGGCGTGCGCAGCGCGCTCACCAGTTCGCCGATGGCCGCGAACACGTCGGTGCCCGCGTTCTTCGCGGTCGACACGTCGAAGCTGTCGCCCGCCGCCGGCTTGCCCGTGATCTTGACCTGCACGCCGCCGAAGCTGATGGGCGTGTCGGGCGAGAAGGTGCCCGTGGCCGCGACCACCGGGGGGGTGTCCTTGGTCATCACCGTGTAGTCGGTGGCGGTGAAGGAGATGGTGAAGTCCTTGCCGTAGTTCGGCGCGGTGGCGTCGGTCGCGCTGACGGAGCCGAACACGCCGGTGCCGGTGTTGGCGGGCGCGCCGGACGCCACGTAGCCTGCGCTGCCCTGCACCGACTGGAAGACGGTGCGGCCGTCGTCCGAGGTGGGCATCTGCCGCGCCACGTCGACCTGCATCAGCCGCTGGCCCTGGTCGCCCACGTACTGCAGGCTGCCGCCGGCCGCGGCCACGAAGGGCGGCGTGCCGCTCTTGAAGCCCGCGAACAGGTACTGGCCGTTGCTGTCGGTGGAGTTGGCGATGCCCACGAGCTGGTCGTAGCTGCTCTGGATGGCGGTGGCGATCGATGCGCGGTCGGCATCCGACAGCGCGGCGCCGCCGGCCTGCACGGTCAGGGTCTTGATGTTCTGCAGGATCGAGGTCACCGAGTCGAGGGCGTTCTCCTCGTTGGACAGCGACAGCGACGCGCGCTGGCGGCTGGTGGCGTACTGCGAGATCTCCGAGAGCGTCTGGCTCACGCCGAGCGCGCGGGCCGCGCCCACCGGGTCGTCGCCGGCCGAGAGGAACTTGGAGTTGGTGGCCAGCTGCTGCTGGACCTTGAACAGCTTCTGCTGCTGCTGGCCCATGGCCAGCACGTTCTGATCGTAGAAGGATTGGGTGCTGATGCGCATCGCTTTGCCTTGACTTTGTGGATCTTCCGGACGAGCTCCGGGCTCAGCGGCCGATGCCGAGGATGGTGTCGAAGATGGTCGAGGCGGTCTGGATCACCTTCGCGTTGGCCTGGTACATCTGCTGGAACATCAGCAGGTTGGCGGTTTCCTCGTCCTGCACCACGCCCGAGATGGAGTCGCGGCTGGCCTTGATCTGGCTGGTGACGCTGTCCTGCGTGGTGGCGGCCACCTTGATGGCCATGGAGCGGTTGCCGACTTCGCTGACGATCTGCGAGTAGGCGCCGTTGAAGGTGGCCGTGCCGTTGGCCATCAGGGTCTTGCGCTGCAGCGCGCCCAGCAGCAGCGCGTTGCTGCCGTCCGACACGCCGGAGGTGTTCTTGCCGATGGTGAAGGTGTCGCCATTCGAGGGCGCGCCGGTCATGGTGACGCTGACGCCGTCGAAGCTCATCTTCGCGCCGGCGGTGTAGGGCACGGGCGCGCCGGCCGCATAGGTGGTGCTGGTGCCGTTGGCCAGCGTGACGGTCACGGCCGAGGTCGCGGGAAAGCCCGTCAGGCTGCCGGTGGCGGCGTCGTAGCTCAGCGTGAGGTTCGCGGCCAGCGGCGTCGCGGGGTAGCTCGCGTCCACGGTGGCCGCGCCCAGCGCGCCGGTTCCCTTGTTGCCCGCGGTGTTGCCGGTGACGATGGGCGATGCCGCCGCCACCTTGGAGGGGTCGAGCGTGACCACGTCGAGGTCGCGCGCGCCAGTGCGCGTGGGCTGGATCAGGAACGAATCGCCGGCCTGCGCGGTGCCGCTGGCGGCCGCGAGGCTCACGCCGTCGAAGGTGATCGGGAAGGTGGTGAACGCGCCCATCGACTGCTTGTCCGACAGGCGGGTGACGTTGTAGGTGAGCGTGCCGGCCACGTTGGTGACTTCCACGCTGTAGTCGCTGGTCGTGAGCTGCGAGGCGTTGGAGATCGAGGCGCCGATCTCGAGGTTGCCCGTGTTCTTCGCGTTCGAGAGCGCCGCCGGCGTGGCCTGCGTGAAGAAGTCCTTGCCCAGCGCGCCGCTCAGGTCCACGCCCAGCTTGTGCTGGGCGTTCACCGCGTCGGCCACCGACATGGCGAGCCGGCCGATGGCGTTCTGCGTGGGAATGAGCGTGTCGCGGCGGAAGGACAGCAGGCCGCCCAGCACGCCGCCGGTGATGACGCCGTCACCCAGCTCGGCGGTGCTGCCCGCGAAGCCCTGCAGCGCCACGACCTTGCGCGACGGATCGGCCGCGGAACTCACGGCCGCCATGGTGGACGCGTAGTCGCCCACCACCAGCGACTGGCCGGAGGCGATGAACACGTTGTACTTGCCGTTGTCCTGCTGCAGCACCTTCACGTCGACGATCTGGCTGAGGTCGCTCACGAGCTGGTCGCGCTGGTCGAGCAGGTCGTTGGGCGGCTGGCCGCCGGCCATGGCGCTGATCTGGCTGATCTGCTGGTTGAGGCTGGCGATCTTGCCGGCGTAGGTGTTGATCTGGTCCACGCTGCCGACGATCTGGTCGTTGATCGAGGAGTTCAGGTCGGACAGGTACTGGTCGGTCGAGCGGAACTTGCCGGCCAGCGCCTGCGCCGAGCTGATCATCTGCTGGCGCGCGGCCGGGTCGGCCGGCGTGTTGGCAACGCCCTGGATGCTGGTGAAGAAGCTCTGCATCAGCGGGGCGATGCCCGAGGTCTTGTCGGCCAGCAGCGTGTCGATGCGGCTGACCTGCGTGCCGTTGGTGGCGAGCGCGGCCGAGGCCGACTGCGCCATGGACAGCTGCGCCGTCAGGTAGCGGTCATAGCTGCGCGAGACGGTCGTGACGTTGGCGCCCGAGCCGATGAAGCCCGAGCCGCTCGAGATGGCGCCGCCGGTGGCGATCTCGGCCACCTGGCGGCTGTAGCCAGTGGTGTAGGCGTTGGCGGTGTTGTGGGCGGTGGTCATCAGCGCGGTGCGCGCGACGCCGAGGCCGCTCAGACCCGTGTAGAACAAACTTCCGGACATATGGCTTTACCTGTCGATGAGGTGTGTGAGTTGCAGTGGCATCGATCGCTCGATCATCTCGATCGTCTCGATCACATCGATCCGATGCGATGCCTTGGTGTCTATATCGGCAGGTGCCGCCGAAAGTTGAGTGTCAGAACTCGGTCCAGTCGCCCTTTGCGTCGCCGGCCATGGCGAGTTGCGGCGCTGCCTTGGACTGCTGCCGCGTGGGC
The DNA here is from genome assembly GCF_003965815.1 of Variovorax gossypii. Taxonomy (GTDB): domain Bacteria; phylum Pseudomonadota; class Gammaproteobacteria; order Burkholderiales; family Burkholderiaceae_C; genus Variovorax; species Variovorax gossypii. Next base: position 282,938 of record NZ_RXOE01000004.1, read on the forward strand.
AGGGCCTTGGCGGGGCGCTTGGGCGCGGGCTTGGCGGGCTTCGGGATCGGGGTGATGCGCGTGAAGCCGGGGCGCGTGGTGGCAACGGCGTTGGCGTCGAGCTTGAAGACGCTGACCGCGCGCACGAGGCTGCTGGCCTGTTCCTGCAGCGACTGGGCTGCTGCCGAGGCTTCTTCCACGAGAGCCGCGTTCTGCTGCGTCACCTGGTCCATCTGCGTGATGGCCTGGTTGATCTGCTCGATGCCCGAGGTCTGCTCCTGGCTTGCAGCTGTGATCTCGCCCATGATGTCCGTCACGCGCTTGACGCTGCCCACGATCTCTTCCATCGTGCGGCCGGCTTCTTCGACCTGCTTGCTGCCCTCTTCGACCTTCTCCACCGAGTCGCCGATCAGCGTCTTGATTTCCTTGGCTGCAGCAGCGGAGCGTTGAGCCAGGCTGCGGACTTCCGAAGCCACCACGGCAAAGCCGCGACCTTGTTCACCTGCACGTGCGGCTTCGACAGCAGCGTTCAGCGCCAGGATGTTGGTCTGGAAGGCGATGCCATCGATCACACCGATGATGTCGACGATCTTCTTGGACGAAGCATTGATGGAGCCCATCGTGTCCACCACCTGGGACACGACGTTGCCGCCCTTCACGGCCACTTCGGAAGCCGAGACCGCAAGCTGGTTCGCCTGCCGTGCGTTGTCGGCGTTCTGCTTGACCGTCGAGGTCAACTCTTCCATCGAAGCAGCGGTCTGCTCCAGCGAGCTCGCCTGCTCTTCCGTACGCGACGACAGATCCTGATTTCCCGCCGCAATCTGCCCCGAGGCGGTGGCGATCGTGTCGGTGCCCATGCGCACCTCGCCCACCACCTTCGCCAGGCTGGCATTCATCTCGCGCAGCGCATGCATCAGCTGCCCTGTCTCGTCGCGGCTCTGCACCACGATGTTCGCGCTCAGGTCGCCGGCGGCCACCGTCTCGGCCACCTCCACTGCGTGCCCCAGCGGGCGCACGATGCCCCGCGTCAGGCGCCACGCGAACAGAGTGCCCAGCACCAGCGCGATGGCCGACAGCACCAGCAGCGTGGTCTCGCCGTTGGAGTGCTCGGCCTCGATGTCCCGTGCAAGTTCGTCGATGCGGTCGCGCTGGTACGACGCGATCTTGGCGACGGCTTCCTCGTAGACGGCGAGCGCGGCCGCGAACTGGGTGTCGGCCAACTCCATGGCCTCTTCGTTCTTCCCTTCGGCCTTGAGCTTGTTGATCTTGCCGATGATGGACAGCACGAGCCCGCGCGGCTCGGCCACGCCGGCATACAGCTTCTTCTCTTCCGGGGAACTCAGCAGCTCCTCGAGCTTCTTCTGCACCGGGTTGATCAGCGCCGACTTGTCGGCCCGGGCCTTCTCGAAGTAGGCGACGACCTTGGGGTCGGTGGCCTTGACCATCGCGAAGGAGTTGGAGATCGCCGGTCCGAGCAGCACGGACCACTGGTTCGCCAGCCGCTCCTTGACCAGGGCGTGCTGCATCACTTCTTCGGTGGCCTTGCCCACGCTCGCCAGGCGCAGCACGCCGGTGGCGGCGATGACCGCCATCAGGAGCAGCACCAGCGCGAAGCCGAGGCCCAGTCGGGTGCCGATTTTCAGGTTGCTCAAGTTCATTTGACTTCCTTCTCCGGTTTTCAGAATTCCGTCCAGTCGCCCTTGGCGTCTCCAGCCATGGCGAGCTGCGGTGCAGCTTTCGGCTCCTGGCGCTTCGGCAAGGCCTTGGCCGGGCGTTTCGGGGTGGGCTTTGCAGCCTTGGGGATCGGCGTGATGCGCGTGAAGCCCGGACGCGTGGTCGCCATGGCGTTGGCATCGAGCTTGAAGATGCTCACGGACTGGACGAGGGTGCTGGCCTGTTCCTGCATGGATTGGGCTGCTGCCGAGGCTTCTTCCACGAGAGCCGCGTTCTGCTGCGTCACCTGGTCCATCTGCGTGATGGCCTGGTTGATCTGCTCGATGCCCGAGGTCTGCTCCTGGCTTGCAGCGGTGATCTCGCCCATGATGTCCGTCACGCGCTTGACGCTGCCCACGATCTCTTCCATCGTGCGGCCGGCTTCTTCGACCTGCTTGCTGCCCTCTTCGACCTTCTCCACCGAGTCGCCGATCAGCGTCTTGATTTCCTTGGCTGCAGCAGCGGAGCGTTGAGCCAGACTGCGGACTTCCGAGGCCACCACCGCAAAGCCGCGACCTTGCTCGCCTGCGCGTGCGGCTTCGACCGCTGCATTCAGGGCCAGGATGTTGGTCTGGAAGGCGATGCCATCGATCACGCCGATGATGTCGACGATCTTCTTGGACGAGGTGTTGATCGCGCCCATCGTGTCGACCACTTGCGAGACCACACTGCCGCCCTTCACTGCGACTTCCGAGGCAGACACAGCCAGCTGATTGGCTTGCCGCGCGTTGTCCGCGTTCTGCTTCACCGTCGAGGTCAGCTCTTCCATCGACGCGGCGGTCTGCTCCAGCGAGCTCGCCTGCTCTTCCGTACGCGACGAAAGATCCTGATTCCCCGAGGCAATCTGCGCCGATGCCGTGGCAATCGTGTCGGTCCCCGTGCGTACCTCGCCGACGATCTTCACGAGGCTGTCGTTCATGCCCTTCAATGCATCGAGCAGCTGCCCGGTCTCGTCCGTCGTGTGCGCCTCGATGCGGCTGGTCAGGTCGCCCGAAGCGACAGACTGGGCCACCTTCACGGCTTCTTCCAGCGGCCGGGCGACGATGCGCGCGATCCACAGCGCCAGTCCGAGGCCGAGCGCCACGGCGCCCAGCAGCAGGCCGATCACCCACAGCCTGGCCTGCGCATGCACGGCGTCGGCTGTCTGGCCCGCGCGGACGGCGCCCGCCAGGTTCACCTGCGTGAGCTTGTCCAGCGCGGCGTTCATCTCGCGGCTGAGCTGCAGCGACTTGCCGCGGATCATGTTGCTCACCTGGTCCGTGTCCTGCGTGTGGGAAACGGCAACGATCTTCTTGTGCTCCAGCTCGTACTGCGACAGCAGCTTCGCGAACACCGGGTAGACCTCGCGCTCCTCGGGCTCCGAGATGAGCGCCTCGTATTCGGCGCGCTTCTTCTGCAGCGCTGCCCACGAGGCGTCCATCGCCTTCTCGTACTCGGCCATCTCGTTGAACGAGCCCGACAGCGCGTGTGCCATCTCCTGCGTGCGGAAGCCCGACACCATTCCCTTGAGCTCGAGCAGCGAGCGTGTGGCCGGCAGCCAGTTGGTCGAGAGGTCAGTGGACATCTCGTGGACCTTGCCCAGCTGCATCACGGAAATCACGCCCAGGCAGGCCGTGAGCACGAGGACCGCGACGAACGACACAAGAAGCTTGGTCGCGATCTTGAGGTTGTAGAAGGTTTTGATGATCTTTCCTTGGGGGGCCGCAGCCCGATAGCGTGTGTTGTTCGGGTCCTTGCCGGGTTCAGAACTCGCGCCAGTCGCCGGCACCGGCACTGGCACCGGCACTGGAGACGGCCAGCCGCGGTGCCGCGGCAAGCGACGGCTCGACGCGCGCGGGGCGCCGCGGTTCTTCGTCCAGTTTGAAAATGCTGACGGCCTGCACGAGGCCGCCGGCCTGTTCGCGCAGCGACTGGGCGGCCGCCGAGGCCTCCTCGACGAGCGAAGCGTTCTGCTGCGTCGCCTCGTCCATCTGCGCGATGGCCTGGTTGATCTGTTCGATGCCGGAGGTCTGCTCCTGGCTCGCGGCGCTGATCTCTCCGATGATGTCGGTCACGCGCCGGACGCTGCCCACGATCTCTTCCATGGTCCGTCCGGCCTCGCCCACCAGGGCGGTGCCCGCGTCGACCTTGCCGACGGAGTCGTCGATCAGGCCCTTGATTTCCCTGGCAGCGGCGGCCGAGCGCTGGGCGAGGCTTCGCACCTCGGATGCGACGACAGCGAAGCCCTTGCCCTGCTCGCCGGCACGCGCGGCCTCGACCGCCGCGTTCAGCGCGAGGATGTTGGTCTGGAAAGCGATGCCGTCGATCACGCCGGTGATGTCCACGATCTTCTTCGACGAGGCATGGATCGAGGCCATGGTGTCCACCACCTGGCCGACCACTTCGCCGCCCCTTAGCGCCACCCCGGAGGCCGACAGCGCCAGCTGGTTGGCCTGCCGCGCGTTGTCTGCGTTCTGCTTCACCGTGCCGGTGAGCTCTTCCATCGATGCCGCAGTCTGCTGCAGCGAACTGGCCTGCTCTTCGGTGCGCACCGAGAGGTCCTGGTTGCCGGCCGAGATCTGGCCCGAGGCGGTGGCGATGGCATCGGTGCCGGCGCGCACGCCGCTCACCACGCCGGCCAGGCTCCGGCGCATGCTTTCCACGGCGCGGGTGATCACGCCCATCTCGTCGCGGCGGTCGGAGGCCAGCTGCCGCGACAGGTCGCCGCGGCCGAGGGCCTGCACGTGCTCGCTGAGCAGGCCGAGCGGCCGCACCGTGCGGCGGATGAAGACAATCAGCGCGACGCCCAGCACCAGGGCCGCCAGCACGATGCAGGCGCCGATCCAGGCCATCTGGCGATAGAGCACCGCCAGCACTTCCGAAGCGGGAAACTCCGCCACCGCCAGCCAGCCCGCCGCCTCGCTCCTGGCCACCGAGGCATAGCGCCGGTTGCCGTCGCCCGAGGCGAGCACCGGGCGCGCGTCGTCGATCCATGTCGCGTCTGCAGCCGAGATCCGCGAGAGCCAGCCTGCCGATGCGCCTTCGGGCATGAACTCGGCCAGCTTCCTGCCGGCCGCCGTCGGATGGAAGACCAGCGTTGCCGCGCCGGCGGCGCCCGCGGGGTCGACGATGTAGAGCCCGCCGGTTTCGAAGATCCGCGTTCCGCTCACGGCTTCGCCGAAGGAGGCCTGCTGCCGGGAAATGTCCAGGCCGATGTAGAGCACCGCCACGACGCGGCCCGCCGCGTCGCGCACCGGCTCGTAGACGGTCATGTAGGGACGCCCGAAGAGCGTGATGCGCCCCACGAAGCGCTTGCCCTCGCGCAGCATGGGGTAGGCCCCGCTCTTGCGGTCCAGCAGCGTGCCGACGGCGCGCTCGCCGTTCTCCTTCTTCACCGAGGTGGTGACGCGGCGGAAATCGTCGCCCTGCGCGATGAACACGGTCGCATTGGCGCCGGGGAAGTCGCGCGCGAAGGCATCCACCTCGGCGATGCGCGCTGCGTCGATGGGCGTGCCGTCGCTGCTCAAGGTTCCCTGCCCCGCGCTGTCGAGCACGAAGCTGGACGCGAACTGGCGCCGGAAGACACCGAAGGCGTTCTCCGCCGTGAGGCGCATGGTCTGGTCGAAGATGTCCAGCGAACGGGCGATGGCCTCGGCCTTCGCATTGGCGTACTGGGCGGCGCTGCGCTTCTGCTGCGCGGAAGCCATTGCGTAGAAGACCGCCAGCACCAGTGTCGCCACCAGCAGCATGCCGCCGGCCGCGGCCAGGGTCATGGTGCGGGCCAGCGGAACGAAGGCGTGTTCGCGCTTCGCGGGGTTCGCGGTATTCATGAAGAAGGCTCCCGGCTCAGAACTCGCGCCAGTCGCCGGCACCTGCACCGGCGACCGCCAGTTGCGGCGTCGCGGGCAGCGATGGAGTGGCGCGCGGGAGGGCTGGCGCTTCGACCTGCGCACGGGACGCGGCTTGCTGGTCTTCGCCCAGCCTGAAGATGCTGACTGCGCGCACGAGGATGCCGGCCTGCTCCTGCAGCGACTGGGCTGCAGCCGAGGCTTCTTCCACGAGGGCGGCGTTCTGTTGCGTCACCTGATCCATCTGCGTGATGGCCTGGTTGATCTGCTCGATGCCCGAGGTCTGCTCCTGGCTCGCCGCGGTGATCTCGCCCATGATGTCGGTCACGCGCTTCACGCTGCCCACGATCTCTTCCATCGTGCGGCCTGCTTCTTCCACCTGCTTGCTGCCCTCTTCGACTTTCTCCACCGAGTCGCCGATCAGCGTCTTGATTTCCTTGGCTGCAGCTGCGGAACGCTGAGCCAGGCTGCGGACTTCCGAGGCCACCACGGCAAAGCCGCGACCTTGCTCACCAGCACGTGCAGCTTCGACCGCCGCATTCAGCGCGAGGATGTTGGTCTGGAAGGCGATGCCATCGATCACGCCGATGATGTCGACGATCTTCTTGGACGAAGCATTGATGGAGCCCATCGTGTCCACTACCTGGGACACGACGTTGCCGCCCTTCACCGCGACTTCCGAGGCAGACACGGCCAGCTGGTTCGCCTGCCGTGCGTTGTCCGCGTTCTGCTTGACCGTCGAGGTCAACTCTTCCATCGAAGCAGCGGTCTGCTCCAGCGAACTCGCCTGCTCTTCGGTTCTGGAAGAGAGATCCTGATTCCCCGAAGCAATCTGGCTCGACGCCGTGGCGATGGTTTCGCTCGAATCCTTGATCTCCACGACGATCGACGTCAGCTGCGACTGCATCTTCTGGATGGAGCGCAGCAGGCTGCCGTCGTGCGCAGCGTCGGCCTCGACAGCCAGCGACAGGTCGCCGCCGGCGATGCGGCCGACCACGTCGGCGGCGTACTGCGGCTCGCCGCCGAGCTGCCGCCCCATCAGGCGCGCCACCAGCACACCCAGCCCGACGCTGACCACGATGCCGGCCAGCGCCAGCCCGAGCATCGTCAGTCTGGAGGTCTTGTAGGTTCCGTCGGCCTGCGCGGCGCGTTCGCGTGCAAGGTCCTTGCTGTAGGCGACCATGCGCTGGAGCACTTCCTCCAGCCCGCGCGATTCCTTCAGCAGGCGCGCGCTGTCCTCGGTCACCTGGTTGTCGAACTGGGAGCTGTCCAGCGGCTGCTTGTTCAGCAGGGCCACGAAGTCGTTCATGTGCGCCGTCAGCGGCCCGATCAGCCCCTCGAACTGGCCGAACAGCTTCGCGCCGTCCTCGGTCTCGCCGAAGAAGGACTTGACCTCGGCGGCGCGCGCCGAAAGGCTCTCGATGGATGCTTTGACCTCGTTCGCGCCCGCGTTGCGCTCGCCGCGCGTGCCGGCCGACAGCAGCGTCATCTGCGCGCGGCTGGCGTACAGCAGGCGGATGTTGGCGTCCTGTACGGCCTGCAGGGCGCGAAGCTCGTTGGCATAGAGCGCCTCGGTCGATGCGCTGATGCGCCCCATGTGAAAGATGCCGAGCGCGCTCACGGCGGCGCCGATGGCCGCGACCACGAGAAAGCTGATGATCAGCCGGACGGTGACGCGAAGATTCTGGAACCACTGCATTGTGTTGCCTTCCGTTTCTTCGCTCATGCCGCCGACGCTGCGAAGGTCAGTCGATGCGACTGATCTTCGGCATGGCCGACTCCGAGGCGGAACACGCCGACCACCTGCGAGAGGCTTCCGGCCTGCTCACGCAGCGACTGGGCTGCTGCCGAGGCTTCTTCCACGAGGGCCGCGTTCTGCTGGGTGACCTGATCCATCTGCGTGATGGCCTGGTTGATCTGCTCGATGCCCGAGGTCTGCTCCTGGCTCGCCGCAGTGATCTCGCCCATGATGTCGGTCACGCGCTTCACGCTGCCCACGATCTCTTCCATCGTGCGGCCTGCTTCTTCCACCTGCTTGCTGCCCTCTTCGACTTTCTCCACCGAGTCGCCGATCAGCGTCTTGATTTCCTTGGCTGCAGATGCGGAACGCTGAGCCAGGCTGCGAACTTCCGATGCCACCACGGCGAAGCCGCGACCTTGTTCACCTGCACGTGCGGCTTCGACAGCAGCGTTCAGCGCGAGGATGTTGGTCTGGAAAGCGATGCCGTCGATCACGCCGATGATGTCCACGATCTTCCTGGACGAGGTGTTGATCGCCCCCATGGTGTCGACCACCTGGGACACGACGTTGCCGCCCTTCACGGCCACCTCGGAAGCCGAGACCGCGAGCTGGTTGGCCTGCCGCGCGTTGTCCGCGTTCTGCTTCACCGTCGAGGTCAGCTCCTCCATCGAAGCAGCCGTCTGCTCCAGAGAACTAGCCTGCTGCTCCGTACGCGAAGACAGGTCCTGATTGCCCGAGGCGATCTGCCCCGAAGCCGTCGCGATGGTCTCGGTGCCCGTGCGCACCTCGCCAACCACTTTCGCCAGATTCGTGTTCATGTTCTTCAGCGCCTGCATCAGCTGGCCCGCCTCGTCGCGGCTGCGCACCTCGATGTTCGCGCTCAGGTCGCCCGCCGCAACCGTCTCCGCCACCTGCACGGCCTGTGCCAGCGGGCGCACGATGCTGCGCGAGATGAAGAACGCGAAGACGCCGCCGCTGACAACGACCAGCACGGTCAGCAGCAGCTGCAGGTTGAAGCTGCGCGTATTGGCCGCGTCGATGGCCTCGCTCATGTCGTCGATGGCCTTGCGCTCCAGCGACAGCAGGTCCAGCACGCGGGTTTCATAGGCCTTGGCGGCCGGCTGGAAGACTTCCTTGAAGACCCGCGCGGTAGCCACCGTGTCGCCACCCGCCTTGGCCTTTCCCACGTCGTCCTTCGCGGCCTGGTACTTCGCGCGCAGCTCGATGATGGACTTGAGGATCGCCTTCTCCTCGTCGGTCACCAGCAGCTTCTCGACCTTGGCGATGGTCTCGCTGCCCTTCTTCACGCTGTCGGAAATGACGTCGGCGAACACCACCGGCAGGCTCTCGTCGGTGGTGCGGGCGATCATCGACGTGCGGGCGATGGCCGAGTAGGTCAGCACGTACCAGTCGGAGATCAGCCGCTCCTTCGCGAGCGGGCTGCGCATCATGACCCGCGTGGCCTCCGCGTTGCTGCGCGCGGAGACCAGCGCGATGGCGGTCGAGACCACGGTGAGGCCCAGGACGATGGCGAAGGCCAGCGCCAGCCGGTTGCCGATGCGAAGGTTGGAGAGGAAGTTCATGGTGCAGGCGTTCAGGGGTGGAAGATTGGGAGCCGGGCCAGGCCTTACAGCTGTGCTGCCGTGGCGCCGGTCTCAGGCGGTGGCGGCGGCTTCGACCAGGCCCATCTCCTCGCTGGACATGAGCCGGTCGATGTCCACCAGGATCAGCATCCGCTCCTCCAGCGTGCCCAGCCCGATCAGGTAATCCGCGTCCAGCACGGAACCCATCTCCGGCGCGGGCTTGATCTGCTCCGCCGTCAGCGTGATCACGTCCGACACGCTGTCCACCACCATCCCCACCACGCGACCTCCGATGTTCAGCACGATCACCACCGTGAACTGGTCGTACGTCGGCTCGCCCAGCCTGAACTTGATGCGCATGTCGATGATCGGAACGATGATCCCGCGCAGGTTCACCACCCCCTTGATGTATTCCGGCGCGTTCGCGATCCGCGTCACCGCGTCGTACCCGCGCAGCTCCTGCACCTTCTGGATGTCTATGCCGTATTCCTCTTCGCCCAGCTTGAAGGTCACGACCTCCAGGCGGGTCGCGCCAGCGGCCGCTGCCGACGTGGATGCGGCTTGTTGCAGGGGATCTTTTGCCTTGTTCAGCATCTTTTCTTCTCCGGGTTGAATGGGGTTGGTGTGTTCGCGTGGCTTCAAGCGCACTCAGGCAGCCTCGGCGACGGCCTCGGCGGTCTCGGCCCTGAACACGCGCACGGCCTTCACGAGGCCGTCGGCCTGCTCCTGCAGCAGCTGGGCGGTGGCCGAGGCTTCCTCGACCAGCGCCGCGTTCTGCTGGGTGACCTGGTCCATCTGCGTGATGGCCTGGTTGATCTGCTCGATGCCTTGGGTCTGCTCCCGGCTAGCGGCGGTGATCTCGCCCATGATGTCGGTCACGCGCCTCACGCTGCCCACGATTTCTTCCATCGTGCGGCCCGCTTCTTCCACCTGCTTGCTGCCCTCTTCGACCTTCTCCACCGAGTCGCCGATCAGCGTCTTGATTTCCTTGGCTGCTGCCGCCGAACGCTGGGCGAGGCTTCGCACCTCGGATGCGACGACGGCGAAGCCCTTGCCTTGCTCACCAGCACGTGCGGCCTCGACCGCCGCGTTGAGCGCCAGGATGTTGGTCTGGAACGCGATGCCGTCGATCACGCCGATGATGTCGACGACCTTCTTCGACGAGGCATTGATGGAGCCCATCGTGTCGACCACCTGCGAGACCACGCTGCCGCCCTTCACCGCGACTTCCGAGGCGGATACGGCCAGCTGGTTGGCCTGCAGGGCGTTGTCCGCGTTCTGCTTGACCGTCGAGGTCAGTTCTTCCATCGAGGCCGCGGTCTGTTCCAGCGAGCTCGCCTGCTGCTCAGTGCGCGACGAAAGATCCTTGTTGCCCGAAGCGATCTGGCTCGATGCCGACATCACGCCCGCCACGTTGGCCCCCACGTCCGCGACGATCGCGAACAGGTTCGCGCTCATCTGGTTCAGGGCGCGCAGCAGGCCGGTGATCTCGTCGCCGCGCCGCACCTCGAAGCGCGCGAGGTCGCCGCCGGCGATGGCGCGCGCGACATGCACCGCCTCGTCCAGCGGGCGGAACACCGTGCGAGCCAGGAACTGGCCCAGCCCCAGCCATGCGAGGGCGAAGCCCGCGCCGCCGACGGCCACGGCACCCGGCAGCCAGCTGTGCGCGCCCGCGGATGCGACCAGCCGCGACGCCTCCATCCAGCCAGCGATGCCCAGCCCCAGCGACAGCAGCGCCGCCGCGGAGGTCACAGCGAACACACGGCGGCGCACCGGAATGCGGCGCAGCCGGGCCAGCGGGCTGGTCCAGCCGCGCGAGACCACCTCGCCCTGCTGCAGTTCGATGTCCTTTGCCTGCCCTTCGCGGATGCGGGCGTACAGCGCCTCGGCCTCTGCGACCTCGATGCGGCCGGGCTTGCTGCGCACGGACATGTAGCCCTGCGTGCGGCCGTTGCGGCGGATGGGCGTGACGTTGGCCAGCACCCAGTAGAAGTCGCCGTTCTTGCGACGGTTCTTGATGAGTCCGGTCCAGGGCAGGCCCTGGGCCAGCGTCTGCCACAGGTCGGCGAAAGCCTCGGGCGGCACGTCGGGGTGGCGCACGATGTTGTGCGCCTTGCCCATGAGCTCGGCCATCGAGAAGCCGCTGGCCTCGATGAAGGCCGGATTGGCGTAGGTGATGCGGCCCTTCAGGTCCGTGCGGGACACGAGGGCGGCGTCGGGCGACAGTTCGTATTCGATGCCCGTGACGGGGAGGTTGACGCGCATGGTCTGGCCTCCTTCTTCAGGCCAGGGCCAATCGGTTGCCGCCGAGACGGAACACGCCTACGACGCTGGAAAGGCTGCTGGCCTGTTCGCGCAGCGACTGGGCTGCGGCCGAGGCTTCCTCCACGAGAGCCGCGTTCTGTTGCGTGACCTGGTCCATCTGCGTGATGGCCTGGTTGATCTGCTCGATGCCAGAGGTCTGCTCCTGGCTCGCCGCGGTGATCTCGCCCATGATGTCCGTCACGCGCTTGACGCTGCCCACGATCTCTTCCATCGTGCGGCCTGCTTCTTCCACCTGCTTGCTGCCCTCTTCGACCTTTTCGACCGAGTCGCCGATGAGTGTCTTGATCTCTTTGGCCGCTGCAGCCGAGCGTTGGGCAAGGCTGCGGACTTCCGAAGCCACCACCGCGAAGCCACGACCTTGCTCACCAGCACGCGCGGCTTCGACCGCTGCATTCAACGCGAGGATGTTTGTCTGGAACGCGATGCCGTCGATCACGCCGATGATGTCGACGATCTTCCTGGACGAGGCATTGATCGACCCCATCGTGTCGACCACCTGCGAGACGACGTTGCCGCCCTTCACCGCCACTTCCGAAGCGGACACCGCCAGCTGGTTTGCCTGCCGCGCGTTGTCCGCGTTCTGCTTGACCGTCGAAGTGAGCTCTTCCATCGAAGCCGCCGTCTGCTGCAACGAACTCGCCTGCTGCTCGGTGCGCGAAGACAGGTCCTGGTTCCCCGAGGCGATCTGGCTCGAGGCCGTGGCGATGGTGTCCGTTCCCTCGCGCACCTCGCCCACCACCTTGGCCAGGCTCTGGTTCATGTTCTTCAGCGCCTGCAGGAGCTGCCCTGCCTCGTCGCGGCTTTCCACATCGATGCGCGCGCTCAGGTCGCCGGCGGCCACCGTCTCGGCGACCTCCACCGCGTGCCCCAGCGGGCGCACGATGCCCAGCGTCAGGCGCCAGGAGAACAATGCGCCCAGCACCAGCGCAACGGCGGACAGCACCAGCAGCGTGGTGCGGCCCGCGGTGAAGTCGGTGCCGATGCCCTTGGCGGCTTCGTCGATCTTCTCCCGCTGGTGGTTGGCCAGCGCCTCGACGGCACCGCCGTACACGGCCAGGGCCTCGGAGAACCTGGTGTCCACGAGCTTGTTGGCCTCCGCGAGCTGGCCCGAGTCCTTCAGCTTGTTGAGAACGCCCACAGTCTCCAGCACCACCGCGCGGGAGGACGAGATCCGGGCGTAGAGCTCCTTCTCTTCCGGCGTGCTCAGCATCGACTCGAGCTTCTTCTGCGCCGGGCTGATGCGGGCCGAGCCCGCCGTCTGGAGCTTCGAGAAGTAGGCGGCGATCTCCGGATCCGTGGTCTTGACCATGGCGAAATTGGCCACGGTGTTGGAGCGCAGGTTGCTGAGCCATTCGCTCGCGAGCCGCTCCTTGACCATCGCCTGCGACACCATCTCGTCGGTCGCGTTGCCCACGTTCGTGAGCCGCAACACGCCCGTGCCTGCAATGAGCGCCATCAGCAGCAGCATCGCCGCGAAGCCGAGACCCAGGCGGGTGCCGATTTTCAGATCCTTCAGACTCATTGCTCTCTTTCTTCAACAACAGGGGACTGGTTCATCCTGTTATCGGCATCGGAGCGCAGGACTTGAGTCCTTTTTTCTCAAAACTCGGTCCAGTCGCCCTTTGCGTCGCCGGCCATGGCGAGCCGGGGGGCGGCTGCGGGCTCCCTGCGCACGGGCAAGGCCTTGGCCGGACGCTTGGGCACGGGCCTGGCGGGCTTCGGGATCGGGGTGATGCGTGTGAAGCTGGGGCGCGTGGCGGCCACGGCGTTGGCGTCGAGCTTGAAGATGCTGACTGCGCGCACGAGGGTGCTGGCCTGTTCCTGCATGGATTGGGCTGCTGCCGAGGCTTCTTCCACGAGGGCGGCGTTCTGCTGCGTGACCTGGTCCATCTGCGTGATCGCCTGGTTGATCTGTTCGATGCCAGAGGTCTGCTCCTGGCTTGCCGCGGTGATCTCGCCCATGATGTCCGTCACGCGCTTGACGCTGCCCACGATCTCTTCCATCGTGCGGCCCGCTTCTTCCACCTGCTTGCTGCCTTCTTCGACCTTCTCCACCGAGTCGCCGATGAGGGTCTTGATTTCCTTGGCTGCTGCAGCGGAGCGTTGAGCCAGGCTGCGAACTTCCGAAGCCACCACCGCAAAGCCGCGACCTTGCTCACCTGCACGTGCAGCTTCAACTGCCGCGTTCAGTGCGAGGATGTTGGTCTGGAAAGCGATGCCGTCGATCACGCCGATGATGTCCACGATCTTCTTGGACGAGGTGTTGATCGCACCCATCGTGTCGACCACCTGCGAGACGACACTGCCGCCCTTCACGGCCACTTCGGAAGCCGAAACCGCAAGCTGGTTCGCCTGCCGTGCGTTGTCCGCGTTCTGCTTCACTGTCGAGGTCAGTTCTTCCATCGAAGCAGCCGTCTGCTCCAGCGAGCTCGCCTGCTCTTCCGTACGCGACGAAAGATCCTGATTCCCCGAGGCAATCTGCGCCGATGCCGTGGCAATCGTGTCGGTCCCCGTACGCACTTCGCCAACGATCTTCACGAGACTTTCGTTCATCTCCTTGAGCGCGAGCATCAGCCGGCCGGTCTCGTCCTTCGAGCGCACCTCGATGCGCGCGCTGATGTCGCCGCCGGCGACCTTCTCAGCCACCTGCACCGCCGCGCCGATCGGCCTGGTGATCGAGCGGGTGATGCCCCATGCGATGGCCACACCGAGCAGGACGGCCAGGCTGCCCAATGCCAGCATCAGGTTGCGCGACCACATGTAGCCGGCGCCGGCCTCCTCGTTGGCCTTCAGCGAGCGCCTCTCCTCGTGCCCGCCCATCGCGTCGAGTTCGGTGAGCGCGGCCCGCACGGCCGGCTGGAACTTCGAGATGAAGATCGCGGTGGCCTCCTCGTTCCTGTTCTGCAGGGCGAGTTCGCTGAGCTGGGTGTTCAGCGGCACGAGCACGGACACCTTCTCGTCGATGCGTCCGAGCAGCGCCTTGCCTTCCGGCGTGATGACTATCTTGGCCAGCGCGGTGCGGCTCTCGGTGAAGCGCTCGCGCGCGGCGGCGATCTTCTTCGACTCCTCCTTCATGGCGGCGTCGTCGGACAGGAGGATCAGGTTGCCGTCGAGGATGGCGATGTCGCGGATCGCGTCCACCATCTTGTTGACCAGGGCCACCTTGGTGTTGTTGTCGGTGACGATGCTGTTGAGGCGCGTCTGGATGTCGGACATCGCACGGAGCCCGAGGCCCGCGATACCGATCAGCAGCAGGAGAACGATGGCGAAGCCCGATCCGAGGCGGGTGCCGATCTTGAGATTGAGAAACGATTTCATGGGGTAGCTGGTTCTTCTTTTCTGGAATCCGGGGCGTTGACGTGCTGCAGGACCCGGTCAAGCCGGTCCGATACCTTCGCGGCGTCGTGGGTCGAACGGGTGACCGAGCGCATGACGATCCACACGATGGCAACGGCGGTGAGCAATGCGGCCACGGACAGCGCGCAGACCGTCAGGCGCGCCCATTCGTAGCCGGCACCGGCCTTGAAGCCGAGGCTCAACGCCACGGCCAGCATGATCAGGAGAACGGCGAAGCTCGCGCCGATGCGCAGGGCGCGCCTGGGACTGAGACGTGTGCGCATGGGTGCTTCAGACCGCCTCTGCTTCTTCGACGTCGGCGTCGAGCTTGAAGGTGCTGACTGCGCGCACGAGGTTCTCGGCCTGCTCCTGCAGCGACTGGGCTGCTGCCGAGGCTTCTTCGACCAATGCTGCGTTCTGCTGCGTGACCTGATCCATCTGCGTGATGGCCTGGTTGATCTGCTCGATGCCAGAGGTCTGTTCCTGACTGGCTGCCGTGATCTCGCCCATGATGTCGGTCACGCGCCTCACGCTGCCCACGATCTCTTCCATCGTGCGGCCCGCTTCTTCCACCTGCTTGCTGCCTTCTTCGACCTTTTCGACCGAGTCGCCGATCAGCGTCTTGATTTCCTTGGCTGCAGTAGCCGAACGCTGGGCGAGGCTTCGCACCTCGGATGCGACGACAGCGAAGCCCTTGCCTTGCTCGCCGGCGCGGGCCGCTTCGACGGCCGCATTCAACGCAAGGATGTTTGTCTGGAAGGCGATGCCATCGATCACGCCGATGATGTCCACGATCTTCTTGGAGGACGCGTTGATCGAGCCCATCGTGCCGACCACTTGCGAGACGACACTGCCGCCCTTCACAGCCACTTCCGAAGCGGACACCGCCAGCTGGTTCGCCTGCCGTGCGTTGTCCGCGTTCTGCTTGACCGTCGAGGTCAGCTCTTCCATCGAGGCCGCGGTCTGCTCCAGCGAGCTCGCCTGCTCTTCCGTACGCGACGAGAGATCCTGGTTGCCCGCCGCGATCTGCCGCGAAGCCACCGCGATCGAATCGGTGGATGCCTTGATGCGTGTCACGAGATCGGTGAGCGTGTCTTCCATCTCGCCCATGCCGCGCAGCAGACGGCCGAAGTCGCCGCCGCGCTCGGTTTCGAATTCCTTGCTCAGGTCGCCCGCGGCCACGGTCTCCGCGATGAGCAGCGCCTCGCCGATGGGCTGCACGATGCTGCGCGTCAGCAGCCATGCGATGGCGGAACCCGCCACGATCGCGAGCGCGGCCAGCCCGACGATCCATCTGCGGCCCGAGCGGTACTGGGCGCCGATGCCGGCGGCGGACTTGTCGATTTCCTGCTGCTGGTGGCTCACCATGGCGCGGATGCTCGCGTCGTAGGCGTCGAGCGCGGGCAGCAGGCGCGTGTCGGTCAGCTTCGCCGCCTCGTCCTTGCTGCCGTCGGCCTTGAGCTTGAGGATCTGGTTGCGCAGCTCGACGTAGTCGCCGCGCTTCTTCTTGATGTCCGCGCTGAGCGCCAGTTCTTCGGGCGAGGCCAGCATGGCCTCGAGCTTCTTCTGCGTCTCTGTGATGAGGGCGCTGGTGGCCGAGATGTTCTTCTGCAGGTATTCCTGCACGGCCGGGTCGTCGCTCTTGAGCAGCGAGAAGGTGCGGATGCTGTTGGTGTTGGTGCCCAGCTGCCAGGCGGCCGCCAGCCGCTCCTTGGCGAGCGAATCACCGGCCATGCCCTCGGTCGCGTCGCCCACGGCCTGCAGGCGCAGCACGCCGATGCCGGCGATGAGCACTAGCAGCGCCAGCATGCATGCGAATACGGCGCCCATGCGCCGTCCCACTGTCCAGTTCTTCATCATGCGGAACCTCTTCTTGTCTCTTCGTTGTACGGGTTCGGGCGCTCAGGCAGCGATCTTCTCGACCAGGCCCATTTCCTCGCTGGACATGAGCCGGTCGATGTCCACCAGGATCAGCATCCGCTCCTCCAGCGTGCCCAGCCCGATCAGGTAATCCGCGTCCAGCACGGAACCCATCTCCGGCGCGGGCTTGATCTGCTCCGCCGTCAGCGTGATCACGTCCGACACGCTGTCCACCACCATCCCCACCACACGCCCTCCGATGTTCAGCACGATCACCACCGTGAACTGGTCGTACGTCGGCTCGCCCAGCCTGAACTTGATGCGCATGTCGATGATCGGAACGATGATCCCGCGCAGGTTCACCACCCCCTTGATGTACTCCGGCGCGTTCGCGATCCGCGTCACCGCGTCGTACCCGCGCAGCTCCTGCACCTTCTGGATGTCTATGCCGTATTCCTCTTCGCCCAGCTTGAAGGTCACGACCTCCAGGCGGGCGCCTGCGCCCTGGTGCTGGGGCGCCTGCGCGCGTGCGGTTCCTGCTGCGATCTCTGCCATGGGTCTTCCTTGATGCGGTGAGCGCGCTAGCGGCTCAACCGAACTTCTGCATGATGCGAACCAGCTTCTCGCCGTAGCGCGGATCGGTCGCGTAGCCGGCGCGCTGCAGGCCGTGGGCGGCCTCGGTCGGGTCGTCGGTGGCCAGCACGTTCGCGTAGCGCGGGTTGCGGGTGATGAAGCGCGCGTAGTCGGTGAAGGCTTCTTCGTACGAGCCGTAGGCGCGGAACTTCGCGCGAACCTTCTGCGGTTCGCCGTCGATGTACTCGGTAGTGGTCGTCTCGACCGTCGCGCCCTTCCAGCTGCGGTCGGCCTTGATGCCGAACAGGTTGAAGCTCTGCGTGCCGTCGTCGGCGCGGATCTCGCGCTTGCCCCAGCCGGACTCGAGCGCGGCCTGCGCGAGGATCAGCGGCGCGGGCACGCCGCTCGCGGTGCTCGCTGCCTGCGCGGATGCGCCCATGCGTCCGACGAACTCGTCGGCCTGCGCCTGCAGCGAGGAATTCGCGCCGGCGCCGGGTGCGCGCCGCTCGCTGTTGAATTGATAGATGCCGAGGTCGGCACCCGTGCGGGCCGTCGGCGCCGAGCCGATGGGAATGCCGGCGCGCGGCCCGTACGGCAGGCCGCCGCGCGGTTCGAGCGACATGGGCTTCGTTCCGATCTCCGCATCGGCTTCCGCGTCGGGCGGGCCCGATGGCATGCTGCGGCGCAGCTGCGCGAGCATCGCCTCGGCCAGCCCCACGCCGCGCCCCGAGAGGTTCTGCGTGAGCTGCTGGTCGAACATCGAGAGATAGACCTTCTGGTCCTGGTTGTCGAAGAGTCCGCTCGAAGGCGTCGCCTCGCGCATGCTCTTGAGCACCATGTTCATGAACAGCGCCTCGAACTGCCGCGAGACCTGCTGCAGGCCTTCTTCCGGCGAGCTGCGCACGGTGCGCCGCAGGGCGTCCACGCCCTGCACGTCGAGCGCGAAACGCTGGTCGAGCGCGCCGCTGCGGTCGGTGGCGGATACGGTCATCGCATCGGCCTCAGATGATTTCCAGCTCGGCGCTCAGCGCGCCGGCCGACTTCATGGCCTGGAGGATGGACACAAGGTCCTGCGGATTCGCGCCCAGGCTGTTGAGCCCCTTGACCACGTCCGACAGCGAGGCGCCGCCGCGCACCATCTGGATCGCGCCGCCGCCCTGGTTCACCGAGATCTGCGAGGTCTGCGCCGCCACCGTGCTGCCGCCCGAGAACGCGCCCGGCTGGCTGATGACCGGCTCGGTGTTGATGACCACCGACAGGTTGCCGTGCGCGATGGCGCAGTCCTTCACGCGAACGGCCTGGTTCATCACCACGGAGCCCGTGCGCGCATTCACCACCACGCGGGCGCCTGCCTGCGTGGGCGTCACTTCAAGATCCTCGAGCCGCGCGAGAAAGCCCACGCGCTGCTGCGGTTCGGGCGCGCGCACGCGGATCGAACGCGCATCGATGGCCTCGGCCGTGCCCGAACCGAACTGCCGGTTGATCGCATCCACCGCGCGCTGCGTCGTGCCGAAATCGGAGCGGTTGAGCTCGATCGAGAAAGTGCCCTCGGCACCCACAGGCGACTCCACCGTGCGCTCCACCAGCGCCCCGCCCGGAATGCGCCCCGAGCTGAGCTGGTTGACCTGCACCTTGCTCCCGTTGGCCGAGGCGCCCGCGCCGCCGACCACCATGTTCCCCTGCGCCACCGCGTACGTCTGTCCATCCACGCCCTTGAGCGGCGTCATCAGCAGCGTGCCGCCGCGCAGGCTCTTCGCATTGCCCATCGAGGACACCGTCACGTCGATGTTCTGCCCCGGCCGCGCGAACGAAGGCAGCGTGGCCGTAACCATCACCGCCGCCACGTTCTTCAGCTGCATGTTCACGCCCTGCGGAATCGTGATGCCCAGCTGCTGCAGCATGTTGTTCAGGCTCTGCGTGGTGAACGGCGTCTGCATCGTCTGGTCGCCCGTGCCGTCGAGCCCCACCATCAGCCCGTAGCCGATCAACGGGTTGTCGCGCACGCCCTGGATGCTCGCCAGCTCCTTCAACCGCTCGGCATATGCGGGGCCAAAAAACAAGGACGCGACCACCGCGGCCGCCGCGAAGCGCAAGCGAGCCCGACCGTTCGCGGGATGCCGCGGAACCGGCTTTGCCGGGCCGCAGGCATCGCCCCCTGCAAGGGGGTTGGAGAAGCGACACGAAGTGCGCGAAGCCTGGGGGTTTTTCATTTAAAACGGCATGACGTTGAGGAAGAAGCGCTGCATCCAGCCCATGTGCTGCGCCTCGTCGATATAGCCCTTGGCCGAGTACTCGATGCGTGCATCGGCCACCAATGTGGAGGGCACCGTGTTGTTGCCCGAGACGGTGCGCGGATTCACCACGCCCGAGAAGCGGATGTATTCCGTGCCCTGGTTGATGCCCATCTGCTTCTCGCCGCTCACCAGCAGGTTGCCGTTGGGCATCACGTCCGTGACCGTGACCGTGATCACGCCGTTGAAGGTGTTGTTGGCGTTGGCCCCGCCCTTGGCGTTGAGCGTGTTGGTGCCCGAGAGCTTGGCGTCCTGCCCGTCGAGCAGCCCGCCGATGAGCTTGGGAATGGCGGCGAACACGCTGGCCGTGCTGCCGGTGCGGCTGGCATTCGCACCCGAATTCTTGGTGGCGTTGACCTTCTCGCTGATGACGATGGTCAGGATGTCGCCGACGTTGCGCGGCCTGCGGTCCTCGAAGAGCGCATTGGCGCCGGGGCCGTCCTGGAAGATCGCGCCGGGCGAGCGCCGGCTCTGCACCGCCGCGTAGCTGTCGGCGCGCGCGGTCATCGGCTGGTGCACCAGCGGCTCGCGCGGAACCTGCGCGCAGCCGGTGGCGAGCACCGCCACCGTGACCGCGAGCAGCGACAGCAGCCGTGCCCTCGCATCGGCCGCGCCGCAGCGAGGAAGAAGACGCAACAGAAGACGCAACGCCTGAAGCATCACAGCTGGGCCAGTCGCTGAAGCATCTGGTCCGAGGTCTGGACCGCCTTGCTGTTGATTTCGTACGAGCGCTGGGTGGCGATCATGTTGACCAGCTCTTCCACCACGTTCACGTTCGAGGCCTCGACGTATCCCTGGCTCAGCGTGCCGGCGCCGTCGACGCCGGGGTTCACCTGGTTGGGCGCGCCCGAGGCGTCGGTCTCGGCGTACAGGTTCTCGCCCAGGCTCTGCAGGCCGGTCGGGTTGACGAAGGTGGCGAGCTGCAGCTGGCCGATCTGCACGGTGTTCGTGCTGCCCGCCTGCACCACCGAGACGATGCCGTCGCGGCCCACGGTGATGCTGGTGGCGTTGGCCGGCACCGTGATGGCGGGCTGCACGGGAAAGCCGCTGGCCGTGACCAGCTGGCCGTCGCGGTCGGTCTGGAACGAGCCGTCGCGCGTGTACGAGGTGGTGCCGTCGGGCATCAGCACCTGGAAGAAGCCGCCGCCGCTGATGGCCACGTCGGTCGGCTTGTCGGTCTTGGTGAGGTTGCCCTGCGAGTGGATGCGCTCGGTGGCGACCACGTGCACGCCGGTGCCGACCTGCAGGCCCGAGGGCAGGCGCGTCTGGTCCGACGACTGGCCGCCGACCTGGCGCAGGTTCTGGTAGACCAGGTCCTCGAACACTGCGCGGCTGCGCTTGAAGCCGGTGGTGCCGACGTTGGCGAGGTTGTTGGAGACCACGTCGAGCTGCGTCTGCTGCGCGTCGAGGCCGGTCTTGGCGATGTAGAGGGAGCGGATCATTTTTCTGGGAGTCCTGCGGAAGAGGTTGCGGATCGCGTCAGCCGTAAGCCAGCAGCTTGTTGGCGGACTGCGCGTTGGTGTCGGCCGTCTGCAGCGACTTCATCTGCATCTCGAAGCTGCGTGCGTTGGCGATCATTGCCACCATGGTCTCGACCGGGTTCACGTTGCTGCCTTCGACCACGCCGCTGACCAGCGTGACGGCCTCGTCGGCCTCGGCCGGAGGCTGGCCGGCGCGCATGCGGAACAGGCCGTCGTCGCCGCGCTCGAGCTCGGTGGCCTGCGGGTTGACCAGCTTGAGGCGGCCTACTTCCGCAATGCCCGTGAGCACGTTGGAAGCCGCGTCGCGCGCGCTCACCAGGCCGTTGGAAGCGATGCTGACCGTGGAGCCCGGAGGCACCGTGAGCGCGCCGTTGTCGCCCATCAGCGGGCGGCCGCCCATGGTGGTGAGCTGGCCGTCCGCGCCGATCTGGAGATTGCCCACGCGGGTGTAGGCCTCGCCGCCGTCGGGCGTCTGCACCACCAGCCAGCCCGAGCCGCTCACGGCCACGTCGAGCGCGCGGCCGGTTTCGGTGAGCGGGCCGTGGGTGAAGTCGGCGCCCGGCGTGGTGGCGGCCACGAAGGCGCGCGTGGGCGCTTCCTGGCCGACCACGGGCACGGCGCGGAAGTTGGCGATCTGCGCGCGGAAGCCCGGCGTCGAGACGTTCGCCATGTTGTTGGCGACGGCGGCCTGCTGTTCCATGACCTGCTTGGCGCCGCTCATGGCGACGTACAACATGCGATCCACTGGGTGCTCCTGCTTCTGTCGGTCTGTCGGTCGCGCCGCGTCAGCGGATGTTCATCAGCGTCTGCATGACCTGGTCCTGCGTCTTCACTGTCTGCGCGTTGGCCTGGTAGTTGCGCTGCGCGACGATGAGGTTGACCAGCTCGGAGGTGAGGTCGACGTTGGATGCCTCGAGCGCGCCCGACTGCAGCGAGCCGAGCTTGGTGCCTTCGCCCGGGGTGCCGGTGAGCGGGTTACCCGAGGCCTGCGTCTCGGCCCACACGTTGTTGCCCTTGGGCTCCAGGCCGTTCGGGTTGGCGAACGAAGACAGCACGACCTGGCCCAGCAGCTTGGTCTGTTCGTTGGAGAACTTGCCGGTGATGGTGCCGTCGGCGTTGATCGAGAACGAGGTGAGTTCGCCCGAGCGGTAGCCGTCCTGCGCGAGCTTGCTCATGGCGTTGGCGGCGCCGAACTGCGTGGTGCCCGAAATGTCGAGCGTGGGAGTGAGTGCCGCGGCGCCGTTGGTGAGGGTGAGCGTGCCAAGGCTCAGCTGGCCGCTGGCAGGCGCGGTCATCTTGCCGGCGGAGTCGAAGGTCAGGGTGCCGAGCGCGGCGCCGGCGTTGAGTGCCGCACCGTCGGCCGTGCCGTACACGCTCCAGGTGTTGGCGGGCGTCGCGCTCTTCACGAAGTAGACGGACACGTCATGCGGGTTGCCCAGCGAGTCGTAGATGGGGCCGACGGCGTTCGAGTAGTTGAAGGTGTCGGAATCGGTCGCGTTGAAGGGCACCTTGGTGGGCGTGGTCTTGCGCGCATCGAGGTTGAACTCGGCGTCGATGCCGGTCGTGGCCTTGGGCGTCATGGGCGTGGTCGGGATCTGGATGGCCGCCGGCGTGCCGCCGCTGATGCCGCCGTTCGCGTTCGCGCCGAAGCCGGTGAGGCGCAGGCCCGAGGCGTTGACGATGTAGCCGTCCTTGTCGCGCGTGAACTGGCCGTTGCGCGAGTACATGACTTCACCGGTGGCGCTGGTCAGGCGGAAGAAGCCGTCGCCGTTGAGGATGGCCACGTCCAGCGGACGGCTGCTCGACTGGGTCACGCCCTGCGAGAAGTTCTGCGTCACGCCAGAGACCGAGGCGCCCAGGCCGACGCGCGAACCCGCGTACACGTCCTGGAAGGTGGCGGCGGCCGACTTGAAGCCGACGGTGCCCGAGTTGGCGATGTTGTTGCCGATGACGTCGAGGTTGGCGGCGGCCACGCCGAGCCCGCTGATGCCCTGGGAAAAAGCCATGATCTATGGTTCCTTGCTTGTTGGTTTCGGTGCGATGGATGCGTTGGATGCGATGGGGGAAGAAGCCCTGCGGCTCAGAGGAACAGGCGCACGTCGGACAGGCCGATGTTGTTGCCCGTCATCAGCTCGAGCGTGACGCCGTTGGCGCCCTGCTTGACCGCCGCCACCTGCGAGAAGGTGAGCGCGGTGGCCTTCACGGTCGTGCCGTTGTTGGTCGCGTTCACGCTGAAGCTGTAGGCGCCCGCGGGCACCACGTTGCCCGTGTCGTCCTTGCCGTCCCAGGTGACGGCGTTGACGCCTTCGGTCATGGAGCCGGCATCGATGGTGCGAACGACCTTGCCGGTGGCGTCGACGATCTTGATCTCGACGTCGGAGGCGGTGCCCGGGAGCTCCACGGCGAAGGCCTGCGCCGCTGGCTCCTTGCCAGCCTCGGGGTCCTTGGTGGTGAGCGTGCTGCCCGGCGAGAGCACGTTGTAGCCGATGAGCGAGGTGGCCTGCAGCAGCTGGTTGGAGCTGGTCTGGTTCACAAGGCCCGAGAGCGTGCTGTTGAGCTTCTCGATGCCGCTGACGGTGCTCATCTGCGCGAGCTGCGAGGTGAGCTCGGCGTTCTGCATCGGGTTGAGCGGGTCCTGGTTGTTCAGCTGCGTGACCAGCAGCTTCAGGAAGCGCTGCTCGCTGTCGACGTTGGAAGTGCTGCTGTTGCTGCTCACCGCGGAGGTGGCGTTCTGTCCGGTGATGGACGAGGTGTCGGAAATGGCCATGGCGCGTGCGTGCCTGTTCTCTCTGTTGTTTCTCTTGGGGGGTTACTGGCCGAGGGTCAGCGTCTTGACCATCAGCGTCTTGGCCGTGTTGAGCACCTCGACGTTGGCCTGGTAGCTGCGCGAGGCGGAGATCATGTTTGTCATCTCCTCGACCACGTTGACGTTGGGCATCGCCACGTAGCCTTCGGCGTTGGCGTGCGGGCTCTTCGGGTCGAACACGAGGCGCGGCGGCGAGGGGTCCTCGACCACGCCCGCAACCGCGACGCCGCCGATGTCCCCGGCGCCGTATGCGGAAGGCGCGACCTGGAACACCACCTGCTTCGCGCGGTAGGGCATGCCGTCGGGACCGGCCACGCTCTCGGCGTTGGCCATGTTGCTCGCGGTCACGTTCATGCGCTGCGATTGCGCAGTCATGGCCGAACCCGCCACGTTGAAGATGTTCATGGAAGTGCTGTTGAAGGGCATGGTGATGGGCGCTCGCCGGCCTGCTTACTGCTGGATCGCAGAGAGCATCGACTTGATCTTCGAGTTGATGACGGTGAGGTTGGACTCGTAGCGCAGCGCGTTGTCCGCGAAGGCGATGCGCTCGACGTCCATCTCGACGGTGTTGCCGTCGAGGCTGGACTGGTTGGGCATGCGGTAGAGCAGGTCCTTGTCGGACACGGCCTGCGAGCTGGCCTGCCCCGCCAGGTGGCGCGACGAGGTGGTGGCGAGCGACACCGACTGCGACGACGCGCGGCCGCGCTCCACGGCTTCGCTCAGGCGTGCGCTGAAATCGAAGTCGCGCGCCTTGTAGTTGGGCGTGTCCGCATGGGCGATGTTGGCCGCCAGCACCTCCTGGCGCTCCGCGCGGAGATTGAGGGCTTCGCGGTTGAAGCGAAGCGCCGCATCCAGCTTGTCGATCATGTCTTTTCCATCCGTTGAGGCGTCGCCGGCGCACGAAGGCGCGGCGACAGATGGAAAGCGAGTCTATGCACGGGGCGCGTTTGCAATCGTCCGAACAAAGGGGGTTTTCGCCTGCTGCTCGCACCTTCGCCCGGCCGATGGATTCCTAGAATTTCCGTGCGGCGCCGTGCCTTCCTCCTGCGTGGCGCACCGCGATCCAGGCCCTCTCTTCCACACATATCCGACGACCCGATGACCTCTTGCGAGCTTCGCGATCACGCCCTGCGCACCGTGCTGCCGGTGCTTGCGGCCATGGCGTGCGCGGCATCCGCGTCGGCGTTCGCCGCCGGCACCGCCCATGGAGCCGACAGCGCCGACAACGCAGGCGCGGTCATCGAGAAATACCTGCAGCAGCAGACGAACGGACTGCCGGGCAAGGTGACGATCAGCCTCGAGGGACGCGGCACCTCCGCGCTGCCTGGGTGCGAAGCGCCCGAAGCCTTCCTGCCGTCCGGCGCGAAGCCCTGGGGACGGGTGTCGGTGGGCGTTCGCTGCCAGTCGGAGCGGCCGTGGACGCGCTTCGTGCAGGCGCACGTGGCGGTGGAAGGCAGCTATTTCGTGGCCGCGCGCGCGATCGACGCGGGCCGGCCGCTGGGCGCGGGCGATGTCGCCGAGCGCACCGGCGACCTCACGCGGCTGCCGCGCTCGGTCATCACCAGCGCGGCCGAGCTGGCCGGCGTGGTCACGGTCAACCGCGTGGCACCCGGGGCGCCGCTGCGCAAGGAGCTGGTGCGCGGCGTCACCGTGATCCAGCAGGGGCAGGCGGTGAAGGTCGTGGCCCAGGGCCAGGGCTTCGTCGTGAGCACCGAGGCCAAGGCCATGACCGGGGCGACCGTGGGGGCCGTCGTGCAGGCCAAGACCCGCGACGGGCGGCTGGTCAGCGGCGTGGCGGACGAAGAGGGACAGATCCAGCTGGCGCAGTGAAGCCAGGCACCCGTACATGCCCGCCATTCATTCCTAAAGTTCTTGCGCCGGCTGCCGATATACGGGTCAGCCCCTGAGGAATCACCTTGAAAATCGATCCCCCCTCCCCTTCGGCCAAGCCCATTACCCGAGCGCCCGCGGCCAACTCGGCCCAGGTGAGCGGCGCCGACGCCGCCCAGCGCACCAAGGAAGCCGCGCCGACCTCCGCGCAGGTTCACTCGCTGCCTGGCGCCACCGGTGCCGCCGCCGCGGACTTCGACGCGGCCCGCGTGGCGGCGATCCGCGAGGACATCCGTGCCGGGCGCTACCAGGTCCGCCCCGAGCGCATCGCCGACGGCCTGCTGGCGAGCGTGCGCGACCTGCTCGGCCCGAACCGCGAGGGCGGCAGCGAATGAAACCGAGCCTGCTGGGCCATCTGCGCACCGAAACCGCCTGCATCGAGGAATTCCTGTCGGTGCTGGACCAGGAGGCGCTGGCGATGTCCGACCGCGCATTCACCGACCTGGCGTCCATTGCCACCCGGAAGACCGTGCTGCTGGAACGCATGGCCGAGCTGGACGCGCAGCGCGAGGCCCTGCAGGCGACGCTGGGCTTCGGCCCCGGCCGCGCGGGTGCCGATGCGGCCGCCGCGGCCGGCGGCGCGGAAGTGGAGCGGGTCTGGCAGACGCTGCTGCAGGTCGCCGGACAGGCAAGGGAGCACAACCTGCGCAACGGCTCGATGGTCTACGCGCACCTCGATTTCACCCAGCAGGCGCTGCATTTCCTGCAGGCCAGCGCACAGCTGTTCTACGGACCGGACGGCGTGCGCAAGACACAGGCGGGCTCAGGCAACCGCCTCGCGGCGGGCTGATCGCGTGCGGGCCGGGCTGCTGGTCGCGCTGTGGCTGTGCGCCACCGCCCTGCACGGCGTGGCGGGCGCGGCCGACGGCGTGCTGGTCGCGAACGTGGCGCCGGGCGCGCTGCCGGGCGACGCGATCAACCTCGGACAACTCGACCAGACCAGGGCCGCGCTGCGCGACGTGGAGCGCGTCGCGTACTCGGGCACCGCAATGGCCGCAGCCATGACGGCTGCGTATGTGCCTGCGCTGCAGCCGGGCGAAAAGGCCATCGGCCTGGCCGTCGGCAGCTACAAGGGCTACGCCGCGGCGAGCCTGGGCTTCAGGACCATGTCGGACGACGGGCAGATGGCCTGGGGCATGACCGTCGCCAATGCGGGGCGGGACTGGGGCTTCAACGCCGGCATCGGCTGGAAGCTCCCCCGCTCCCGGGACGAGCGCTGAGGCAGCCCGCCGGAATCGCAAACACCATCACGATCACCCACACATGGAAGCTCCCGACATGGACAACGATGCTCACGGCGACTCGCGACAGGTGGCCATGGTGGGCTGCGACGACGCCCAGGGCCGGGCATGGGGCCAGAAGCTGCGGCTGATGGGCTGCACGCCGGTCCCGTTCGACAGCAGCGCCGACTTCCTTCGCGCCGCGACGCGGGGCCACCACTTCGACCTGCTGCTGGTCGTGCTGAAGGACGAAGGCGCGTGGCCGGTGCTCACGGCCATGTGCAAGGCGCTGCGCCTGCCGATCTTCCTGGTCGCCAACGCCATGCAGCGCGACCTGCTGGCCGAGGTGCTGTCGACCACCGACCCCGAGTCGCGGGGCGCCGGCATCGACTTCGCGGTGCTGCCGGTCGACGATTTCGAGGTGGGGCTTCGCGTGCGCGAGGCGCTGCGGCGCAACGAGGCCGTGCTCAACACGCAGGCGGTGAGCGCGATGTTCGGCGACTACCGCTTCATCGGCAGCCGCAAGGTGGTGGCGCGCAAGGGCGAGGAAGTGCGCTTGAAGCCGCGCGAGTTCGAGCTGGCGCTGCTGCTGTTCCGCAATGCCGACCGGCTGCTGGAGCGCGAATGGCTGCTGGGCTCGCTGTGGACGGATTCGCGCATCGAGCGCAAGAGCCGCGTGCTCGACTGCTGCGTGGCGAACGTGCGCCGCAAGCTGTCGCTGCACAAGGGGAATGAATTCGTCCTGCACTCGGTGTACGGGCGCGGCTACGAGCTTCGCCACGTGACCGCCGCGGCGCTGGCTGGGCCGGTGGACGACTCCGGTTTTCCGGACACGTCGAACGAGCCGCTCTGGCTGGGGGAAGCTGCCCGCGCATGACTTGGTTCGATGCGGGGCAGGAGAAAACGTGACGATCGCCGGCCTCGAGGAACCGCCAACATCGAAGGGGCGGGTGCCTGGGTCAGGCCACCTCTACCAACGCCGGCGGACCGTCCCCTCCAGTATCGGCGGCCAAACTTAAGCCGGGCTGAATATCGCCGGGGCAGGCCAGAATCCGGTGCATGCAACTGCAGATCGACCCGCACCAGGTGCACCTCTGGCACCTGTACGTTCCGGAACAGGACGACGCCGCCTGCGAGGAGGCCACCATGGCCCTGCTGACGCCCGAGGAACGCGGGAAGCACGGACGCTTTCACTTCGCCCGGGACCGGCGCAGATACCTGATGACGCGAGGGCTGATCCGCACGCTTCTCTCGCGCTACGCGCCCATTGCGCCCCAGGACTGGGAATTCGAGAACAACGCCTACGGCCGGCCGGCCATCGCCAATGTGCTGCAGCAGGCGCGGCGCCTGCGTTTCAACATCTCGCACAGCGCCTCGCTGGTGGTGGCGGCGCTGACGGTGGAGCGCGAGGTGGGCGTGGATGTCGAGCACACGGGGAGAAACGCGCCGCTGGAGATCGCCGAGCATTTCTTCTCCGCCAAGGAAGCGGAAGCCCTGAGGCAGCTCCCCACCGGGCTGCAGCCGGCGCGCTTCTGGGATCTGTGGACGCTCAAGGAAAGCTACATCAAGGCGCGCGGCATGGGCCTGTCGATTCCGCTGGACCGTTTCTCCTTCGGCCTCGACGAGGGCGACGGCACCGCCATCGCCTTCAGGCACGACCTGGCTGACGATTCCCCGGGGCGCTGGCGGTTCTGGCGCATGCAGCCGGACGAGGCGCATGCCGTGGCCCTGTGCCTCGAGCGAACGGCGGTCGAAGACGTGCGGTTCGTGTGCTTCAAGGCGACGCCGCTGCTCGCGTCGGTCGAGGAATTCGAAGGTACGGTGACCCGGCAGTCACCGGGCAGCTGACGAGCGCCTGCGGCTCAGCGCTCGTCGCGATGCGCCTCGAATTCGGCGCGATTCCACAAGTCGAAATACAGCACATCCGACCACTGAAGGCCGAGCGGGTGTTTCGTGGCGCCGTTGCGGGTGCTGTCGCAGTCGTCGTCGAGGCGAAGTCCGAAGAAGGCGTCGAGCGGAGCCGGGCACTTCTGCGCGATCGCCTTTTTCAGCTGCCGGCCCGCTTCGGCAATGTCGGCCGGCAGGGCGTCGAGGGCGGCGCCCACATGGCGGCACCGCGCGATCTCCGCCTCCACGCAGGCGAGCAACGCGTCTTCCGTCTCCTCGGACATGGTGTCGAGCTCGACCGTCTCCAGCAGCAGGTAGCGGTCGCGGTGGGCTTCGAGGAACGCGATCGTCTCGTCCAGCCAGACCGGGAGTTGGACCGGGGCCGCCGGCGGCGCGGCCAGTGTGGCTGCCTTCCTGCCGGGCGAGATCAGTTCCTTGAAGCGGCCCAGGAGGGACTGCGGCTGCCTGCCGGTCTCCGGGGCCTCCAGAAGCAGCGGCCGAACGATGTCGATGAAGCGCCGCACACGCTCGAAGCCGGGATCGAAGGAACTGCTGATCGCGTGCAGCCTGGTCTTGCTCCCCGGCTCGTCGCTGTCGAAGCCGTCCGACACCAGCGAGGCACACAGCTGCGGATCGCCCGACATGAGCAGCCGGAACATGAACGGCACGTCGTACGGCCATTCGGACAGGCCCGAGATGGTTTCCGGGCGGTCGGCATAGGAAACAGGCCTGTTGCCGAGGCTGTAGAGGTAGGAACGGTTGGCCAACTGGAACTCCCCTTTTTTCTGCACGCCCGCCCTCGATCGGGCGAGGCGCGGTGCATTCTAGGAGGCCGGCTGGCGGCCTCCGGGAGGCTGCCGTGGGTGAGCTGCGGGCAAAAAAATAGCCCCTTGCGGGGCCATTCTTGGAGGAGAGGGAGGGATTCGAACCCTCGGTACTATCGCTAGTACGCCTGATTTCGAGTCAGGTACATTCGACCACTCTGCCACCTCTCCGGTGCTGTCGAGCCTGCGATTCTAGCAGACAAAAAGCCGGGTTTTGAAGCCCCGGCCGATCAGGCCTTCAAAACTTCGAGGCCGCCGAGGTACGGACGCAACGCGGCGGGCACGTTGATCGAGCCGTCTTCGTTCTGGTGGTTCTCGAGCACGGCCACGAGCGTACGGCCCACCGCCAGGCCGGAGCCGTTGAGGGTATGCACGAGTTCGTTCTTGCCCTGCGCGTTCTTGAAACGGGCCTGCAGGCGGCGCGCCTGGAAGGCTTCGCAGTTCGAGACCGAGCTGATCTCGCGGTAGGTGTCCTGCGCCGGCAGCCAGACTTCGAGGTCGTAGGTCTTGGTGGAGCCGAAGCCCATGTCGCCGGTACACAGCAGCACGACACGGTACGGCAGCTCCAGCGCCTGCAGCACGACCTCGGCGTGGCCGGTCATCTGCTCGAGCGCGTCGTAGCTCTTCTCGGGATGCACGATCTGCACCATCTCGACCTTGTCGAACTGGTGCTGGCGGATCATGCCGCGCGTGTCGCGGCCCGCGCTGCCGGCTTCGGAGCGGAAGCACGGCGTGTGGGCGGTGAGCCTGATCGGCAACTGCGCCTCGGGCACCACCTCGTCGCGCACGAAATTCGTCAGCGGCACTTCGCTGGTCGGGATGAGGTACAGCGCCGAATGGTCGGGCGCGGGCTCGCCGTCCTGGCCGCCCTTCTTCGCGGCGAACAGGTCGCCTTCGAACTTGGGCAGCTGGCCGGTGCCGCTCAGGGTGG
This sequence comes from Variovorax gossypii, assembly GCF_003965815.1. Classification (GTDB taxonomy): domain Bacteria; phylum Pseudomonadota; class Gammaproteobacteria; order Burkholderiales; family Burkholderiaceae_C; genus Variovorax; species Variovorax gossypii. The sequence continues at coordinate 313,205 of NZ_RXOE01000004.1, forward strand.
CGGCGTTGACGATGTAGGGCACGTAGCACTCGGTGTAGCCGTGCTTCTCGGTCTGGATGTCGAGCATGAACTGCGCGAGCGCGCGGTGCAGGCGGGCGATGGGGCCCTTCATGACGGTGAAGCGCGAGCCCGCGAGCTTGGCGCCCGTCTCGAAGTCGAGGCCCAGCGGCGCGCCGAGGTCGACGTGGTCCTTGGGCGCGAAGCCCAGCGGCGTGGCGCTGGCGCCTGCACCGCCCTTGGGAGCCCAGCGGCGCATCTCGACGTTGCCGGCCTCGTCCTCGCCGACCGGCACGCTGGCGTGCGGCAGGTTGGGCACGGCGAGCAGCAGCGCGTGCAGCTCGGGCTGGATCTCCTCGAGCCGCTTCGATTGCGATTCCTGCTCGGCCTTCAGCGCGTTGACCTCGGCCATCAGCGCGTCGGTCGATTCGCCCTTGGCCTTGAGCGGGCCGATCTGCTTGTTCAGCGAGTTGCGGCGCGCCTGGATTTCCTCGGTGCGGGTCTGCAGCGTCTTGCGTTCAGCTTCGAGCGAGGTGAATGCCGAAACGTCGAGATACGGCTGGTTCTTCTTGCGTTTTTCGAGGCCGGCCACTGCGGAGGCCAAGTCTTTGCGGAGCAGGGTGATGTCAAGCATGGGGGGATTTTAGGTGGGCGTAGCATCGTCGCCCCGCCAACCCACCTCGAAGGGAAAACGATGGAAGCCTATCTGACATTCAACGGCAATGCCGCCGAAGCGCTCGCCTTCTACGCCAAGGCGCTGGGAGGCAAGGTCGCCTTCAGCATGACCTTCGGCGAAAGCCCCGCCGGCGCCCAGACGCCGCCCGCCTACAAGGACAAGATCATGCACGCCACGCTCGAGGCCCGCGGCCACAAGCTGATGGCCTCCGATGCCCCGCCCGAGTGGCCCTTCGAGGGCTACAAGGGCTTCTCCCTCTCGGTGCAGGCCGACAACGTGGACGAAGGCAGGAAGCTGTTCGACGCGCTGGCCGAAGGCGGCAAGGTGACGATGCCCTACGGCCCACAGTTCTGGGCCACGGGCTTCGGCATGCTCACCGACAAGTTCGGCGTCGCGTGGATGGTGAACTGCGAGAAGTAAGGGGTTTTCAGGCGACCGTCGCGGGATCGACGTTCGCCCCGCAGACGATCAGGCACACCTTCTCGCCCGCGCGCGGCACGTAGACGCCGGTCTGCAGCGCCGCCAGCGGCAGCGCGGCGGCCGGCTCCACTGCCAGCTTCAGTTCCTTCCAGAGCCACTGCCGGGCTGCGCGGATGGCGTCGTCGGACAGCAGCAGCGCATCCTGCACCTGCTGCTGCGTGATCTCCCAGGCGATGGCGCCGATGCGGCGCGCGCCGAGCGAATCGGCGGCGATGCCGCCCACTTCCACATCGACCGGCTCGCCGGCCTCGCGGGCGCGGAACAGCGTGGGCGCCTTCTCGGGCTCCAGCGCCACGACGCGGGCGCGCTTCTCGAACCAGCCAGCCAGGCCGCCGATCAGGCCGCCGCCACCCACGCTCACCAGCACGGCATCGGGCAGGCCGCCCTGCTTTTCGATCTCGCGGCCCAGCGTGCCGGCGCCGGCCACCACTTCGGGCTGGTCGTAGGCGTGGGTGAGCAAGGCGCCCGATTCCTTCTGGCGCGCAAGGCAGGCGGCCAGCGCATCGGGGTAAAGCTCGCCGACCACGACCACCTCGGCGCCCAGTGCACGCAGCCGTGCGCGCTTGGCTTCGGGGGACACGCCCGGCAGGAACACCTGGCAGGGCACGCCCAGCGCCTGCGCCGCGGCGGCCGTCGCAATGCCCGCATTGCCGCCCGAGGCCACGACCACGCCGCTCGGCGGGATCTCGTTGGCCAGCAGCCGGTTCATCATGCCGCGCGCCTTGAAGCTGCCGCTGACCTGCATGTGCTCGAGCTTGAGCCAGATCTCGGCGCCCGGCGCATCGACGCCGAAGGCCGCCGCCGGCAGCTTCCACAGCGGGGTTTCACGCAGGAAGTGGCGGGCGCGCTCGCCCAGCCTTTGCGATGCGCTATCTATTTCGGAGCGCCAATCGACGGCGGGGGCGGTTTGCGTATTGCTCAAGAGATGTGTCCAGGAGGCGGAATGTCGTCGAGTTTGAGGCCCTTGGGCAGCGGGAACTTGATGGTTTCCTCGATGCCGTCCATCTTGCGGACCGACACGGCGCCGAATGCGCGCACCTGGTCGATCACGTCGCGCACCAGCACCTCGGGCGCCGAGGCGCCCGCGGTGATGCCGATGCGCGTCTTGCCCTCGAACCACGCGGGCTGGAGTTCGGCGGCCGAATCGACCATGTAGCTCTCGGTGCCCAAGCGCTGCGCCAGTTCGCGCAGCCGGTTGCTGTTGGAGCTGGTGGGGCTGCCGACGACGATCACGAGGTCGACCTGCGGGCTCATGATCTTCACCGCGTCCTGGCGGTTCTGGGTGGCGTAGCAGATGTCCTGCTGCTTGGGCTCGCGCACCTTGGGAAAGCGCATGCGCACGGCTGCGGCGATGTCGGCGGCGTCGTCCACGCTCAGCGTGGTCTGCGTGACCACGGCGAGCTTGTCGGTCTGCGCCGGGGCGACCTTTGCAACGTCTTCCACGTCTTCCACCAGGTGGATGCCGCTGGAGAGCTGGCCCATCGTGCCCTCGACCTCGGGGTGCCCCTTGTGGCCGATCATGATGAACTCGTAGCCTTCCTTCGCGAGCTTGGCGACCTCGACGTGCACCTTGGTCACCAGCGGGCAGGTGGCGTCGAAGATCGAGAAGCCGCGGTCGCGCGCCTCCTGCTCCACAGCCTTGCTCACGCCGTGCGCGCTGAACACCAGCGTGGCGCCGGGCGGCACGTCGGAGAGTTCCTCGATGAAGATCGCGCCCTTGGCCTTGAGCTCGTTCACCACGTAGGTGTTGTGCACGATCTCGTGGCGCACGTAGATGGGTGCGCCGAACTTGGCGATGGCGCGCTCGACGATCTCGATGGCGCGGTCCACGCCCGCGCAGAAGCCGCGCGGCTCGGCCAGGATGACTTCGGAGATTCCGGGGTTCATAGCACGCCGATGAGCTTCACTTCGAAGGTCACGGGCTGGCCCGCGAGCGGATGGTTGAAGTCGAAGCGCACCGCGGTGTCGTTCGATTCGATGACCGCGCCCGCGTAGCTGCCCGTGCCGTCGGGCGTGGGGAACTGCACCACGTCGCCCACGGCGTACTGCTCGTCGGGGTCGCCCATCTGCGCGAGCAGCTTCCTGGCCACCCACTGCTGCATGTCTGGATTGCGCTCGCCGAAGGCCTCGCCGGCGGGCAGCTCGAAGGTGGCGTGCGTGCCCTCCTCCAGGCCCATCAGGCGCTGCTCCATGGCGGGAGAAAGCTCGCCGGTGCCCAGCGACAGGGTCGCAGGCTTGTCGGCGAAAGTGTTGATGATGTCGCCCGCCGGCCCGGCCAGCCGGTAGTGCAGGGTGAGAAAGGAGCCGGAATTCACGACTTGGGACATGGAGCAGCGGAGGTGGGCAAAGACAGGGAGGTGTCCCGATAAACTGAGCCTCATTTTAAGGACCGGGGCTTCCACCCGGCTCCGCCAAGGTTTCACCCCGGGGTTTCATGTCTTTCAAGGATCTCCCTCTCGACGCCCGCCCGCGCGAAAAACTCATCTCGCGCGGCGCCTCCGCACTGGCCGACGCCGAGCTGCTGGCCCTGCTGCTGCGCACCGGCGTGGCGGGCAAGAACGTGCTGCAGCTCGCGCAGCAGCTGCTCGAGCGCTTCGGCGGCCTCTCGGGGTTGCTGCACACCGGCGCCGAAGACCTCAAGTCGGTCAAGGGCATGGGCGGCAGCGCCAAGCGCTCCGAACTCATCGCGGTGCTCGAGCTGGCGCGCCGCGCCATGGGCGAGAAGCTGCGCGAGCGCGCGGTGTTCGATTCGCCCGACGCGGTCAAGCAATACCTTCAGCTGCACATCGGCACGCGCCCCTACGAGGTGTTCGCGGTGGTTTTCCTCGACGTGCGGCACCGCATGATCGCGCTGGAGGAAATGTTCCGCGGCACGCTCACGCAGACCAGCGTCTATCCGCGGGAAGTGGTCACGCGCGCCATCCACCACCAGGCCGCGGCCGTGGTGCTGGCGCACAACCACCCGAGCGGCAGCATCGAGCCCTCGCGCGCCGACGAGTCGCTCACGCAGACGCTGCGCGCCGCGCTGGCCCTGGTTGACGTGCGCGTGCTCGACCACATCATCGTGAGCACCGGGCAGAGCTTCTCGATGGCCGAGAGGGGGCTGCTCTGATGGCCGCGCGCGCTCCCTCGATCAAGAATCTCGCCGACCTCAAGCAGGTGCAGCGCGTGCTCGCCGAAACCCGCGAGCGCGAGGCCGCGGAGGCGGCGGCCAAGGCGCAGGCCGAACGCAAGCGCGCGGCCGAGAAAGACCTGTTCGCCCGCGCCATCGGTGCCACCGAGCCGCTGCGCCGCAAGGCCGTGGTGCCGCTCGCGCCGGAGCCGCCCGCGCCCATCCCGGTGCAGCACCAGCTCGACGAGCAGCGCGTGCTGCGCGAATCGCTTTCCGACGAGTTCGACGTGACCACGCTGCTCGACGTGGACGACGCCATGAGCTTCCGCCGCCCCGGCATCGGAACCGACGTCACCGCACGGCTGCGCAAGGGCGACTGGGCGATCCAGGCGCAGGTCGACCTGCATGGGCTGCGCAGCGACGAGGCGCGCGAGACCCTGGGCGGCTTCATTCGCAATGCCTACAAGCAGGGCCTGCGCTGCGTGCGCGTGGTGCACGGCAAGGGACTGGGTTCGCCAGGCAAGCAGCCGGTGCTGAAGACCAAGACCCAGCGCTGGCTGATCCAGAAGAACGAGGTGATCGCCTTCGTGCAGGCCAAGCCGGCCGAGGGCGGAGCCGGGGCGCTCGTGGTGCTGCTGGCGCCTGCGCGGCGCTGAGCAGCTTCTTCGGCTCAGGCCAGCAGGTTCTTCAGCGGAACGGACGCATCCGCCACCGCCGCCGCATCGGGGCTGCGGCCCGCTTCGAGCAGCTTGCGGCTCATCATGTGGTCGACCGGAGCGTTCACCGACTCGACGCATACGAGCTGGCCGTCGACGTAGTGGAACAGCGAGAACGCTTCGGGCTTCGGACCCGCGCGTCGCACGCTGCTCAGGCCCGGCGTGCCTTCCGCGGGCATCAGGCCCACCATCTGCAGGCGCATGCTGCCCTGGTCGGACCAGAACCACGCGACCGCGTCGTGCGCGCGTGCCTCGCCGGTCAGCGTGGCGACCGCCGTGCGCGCCTGGTCGTTGGCGTTCTGCACCGATTCGAGCCGCAGCGCGCGGCCCGCGCGGCGATCGGGAAAGCGCGTGCAGTCGCCCACCGCGAGCACGCCGGCCGCGCTGGTCTGCATGTGGCCATCGACCACGATGCCGTCCGCGCACTCGATGCCCGCGGCTTGCGCGAGCGCGGTCTCGGGCACGGCGCCGATGCCCAGCAGCAGCAGGTCGACCGGCTGCTTCTCGCCGTTGACCTGCAGCGACACCAGCCGGTCGCCTTCGACCTCGAACGCGCCGGTCTGCGCGCCGAGCACGATGTCGATGCCCGCCGCGCGATGCGTGGCCAGCACGTGCGCCGACAGCTCGGGCGACACGGCACGCCCCAGCAGGCGTGGCGCGCTCTCGATGACCTGCACCGTCTTGCCGAGCGCCTTGGCGGTGGCCGCCACTTCGAGCCCGATGAAGCCGCCGCCGAGCACCGTGACCTTCTCCGCCGCTGCGAGCCGCGTGCGCAGGCGATGCGCCTCGTCGGCCGCACGCAGGCTGGCGACGTTCTCCAGGCCGGGCTTCAGGTCGGGCATCTGGCGCGCGCGCGTACCGGTGGCCAGCACCAGCTGCTCCCACGGCAGGATCGCGCCGGAACGCAGCGTGACGGTGTGCGCCTCGCGGTCGATGGCCACGGCCGCATCGCCCAGGTGCAGCGTGATGCCCGCCTCGCGATACCAGTCGGCGGCCTTGTGCGGCTGCGTGGTTTCCTCGGCGCTCTTCAGGAAGGCCTTGGACAGCGGCGGGCGGTGATACGGCTCGCAGGCCTCCTCGCAGACCAGGTGCACGCGCGCGCCCTGCCCGGCTTCAGCGAGGCCGGCGCAAAGCTGGGCCGCGGCGTGGCCGCCGCCGATGATGACGATGGAATTCATGGAAAGGTCCTTCGAGTCAATGTCTATTCAGTTCGCTGACGGTCCCGCCCTGTTGGCGGAACACCGCGGAACCGGCTTTGCCGGGCCGCAGGTGTTGCGCCCGGCAGGGGGTTGGCGCAGCGACACGAAGTGCGCGCAGCCTGGGGGCGAGCCTTATTCACCGCGGTTGCGCATCCAGTCGGCTGTCTTGAAGAAGGAGTCGCGAAGGCGTGCGCGCAGGTCTTCCGGCACGCCCGTCTCGCCCATCGCCTGGTCCATGCAGGCCAGCCACTGGTCGCGTTCCTTGATGCCGATGGTGTGGCCGCCAATGCTCTGCGGCAGGTGGCGCGCGCGCAGCATCGGGTGGCCGAAGCGATCGGTGTAGTGCTGCGGCCCGCCCAGCCAGCCGCAGAGGAACCAGAACAGGCGCTGGCGTGCATTGTCGAGGCTGGTGCCGTGCACCGCGCGCAGTTGCGCGTAGGCGGGCTCGAGGTCCATCAGGTCGTAGAAGCGCTCGACCAGCGCCTCCACTTTCGGCTCGCCGCCGATCCAGTCGAAGGGCGTGCCGGCGGGCGGCTTTTCTTGAATCTGCATGGGCGGAAGTATCCCCTCAGGCGCCTGCTAGAGCTGCACGAGGCCGGGAATGCCCACATCGGGGTTCACGTCGGCCTCGTAGTCCACGCCCTCCACGGCGAAGCCGAAGAGCCGCAGGAACTCGGTCTTGTAGCCGGCGAAATCGGTGAGCTCGCCGAGGTTGGCGTCGGTCACCTGCGGCCAGAGCTCCAGCACGCGCGACTGCACCTGCGGCGCCAGCTCCTTGTAGTCGGCGCGCAGGCGGCCTTCCTCGTCGATGTGCGGCGTGCCGCCGTAGAGGCTTTCGGCGTAGAGCCCGTGCACCTGCTCGATGCAGCCCTCGTGCGTGCCCTCTTCCTTCATCACCTTGAAGAGCAGCGACAGGTACAGAGGCATCATCGGAATCGCCGAGCTGGCCTGCGTGACCACCGCCTTGAGCACCGACACGCGCGCGTCGCCGCCCTTGGCCGCGAGCTGCGCGCGGATGCCCAGCACCTTCTGGTCGAGGTCCTTCTTGGCCTCGCCGATGGAGCCGTTCCAGTAGATGTCGTGCGTGATCTTCTCGCCCAGGTAGGTGAAGGCCGTGGTCTTGGCGCCATCGGCCAGCACGCCTGCCTGCTGCAGCGCGTCGATCCACATCTGCCAGTCTTCGCCGCCCATCACGGCCACGGTGTTGTCGATTTCCTCCTGCGTGGCGGGCTCGAGCACCGATTCCTTCACGGTCCCGCTGTCGGTGTCGAGGCCGCGCAAGGTCACCGCCTTGCCCACGGGCTTGAGCACCGAATTGAAGACCTGGCCGGTCTTCGGATGCGTGCGCCGCGGCGCGGCCAGGCTGTAGACGACGAGGTCGACCTGCCCCAGGTCGGCGCGGATGGTGTCGATGACCTGCTGCTTCATCGCGTCGGAGAAACCGTCGCCGTTGATGCTCTTCGCATAGCGGCCTTCGGCGTGTGCTGCGCGCTCGAAGGCGGCGGTGTTGTACCAGCCGGGCGAGCCGGGCTTGGTCTCGGTGCCGGCGCGCTCCATGAACACGCCCAGCGTGTCGGCGCCGCAGCCGAAGGCGGCCGTGATGCGCGCCGCGAGGCCGTAGCCTGTCGATGCGCCGATCACCAGCACCTTCTTCGGGCCGCCTTCGATGGCAGGCTTTGCCTTGACGTATTCGATCTGCTGGCGGACGTTGGCTTCGCAGCCGGCGGGATGGGTGGTGACGCAGATGAAACCGCGCACGCGGGGTTTGATGATCATGAGGATCTCGCTCGAAGAGATGCTGGAGGGAGGCGGGAAGGACCGGGAGAAAGGCGCCCGAAGCGCGTTTTTTGCGCCGCGAATTTAACCCAGCCCGAAAAAGCGGCCTTCAGCTTAACCATATGCATATGTCGATTGACGATTTAATAATCAGGGGTTTTATTGATATGGTCTCGCCCCTCTGCTTTCCACCAAGGAGAAGAACATGCGCATGAACCTGATTGCAGCCGCGGCCCTCGCCGCTTCCACTTTCCTGCTCGGCACCGCCGCCCACGCGGACCAGCTGGCCGACATCAAGAAGAAGGGCGAACTGGTCGTCGGCGTGCTCGGCACGGACGAGCCCGCGACCTTCGTCGACCCCAAGACCCGCCAGATCGTCGGCTACGAGGTGGACCTGGTGAACGCCGTCGCGAAGAAGATCGGCGTGAAGCCGGTGCTCAAGCAGATCGCCGTGGCCGCGCGCATTCCCGAGCTGCAACAAGGCCACGTGGACCTGGTGGCCGCCGGCCTCACGCACAACAAGGAGCGCGAGGCGCAGATCGATTTCTCGCTCACCACTTTCGTGACGGGCCAGAAGGCCATCGTGAAGAAGGACAGCGGCATCTCCGAAGTGCCGCAGCTCGCCGGCAAGAAGGTGCTGACCATCCGCGGCGGCACGCAGGAGCCGAACATCCGCAAGGCCGTGCCCAACGTCGAGGTCGTGACCTTCGACACGAGCCAGCAGGCCTTCCAGGCCCTGCAGCAAGGCAAGGGCGTGGGCTACGTGGACGACGAGGCCGCGCTGCTGCGCAGCTACGCCAAGCTGGGCCCGCAGAAGGCGCAGTACGTGGTGCTCAAGCAGAACCTGAGCACGGAGGCGCTGGCCATCGGCATCAAGAAGGGCGAGAGCGGCCTGAAGGCCGTGGTGGACGACACGCTGCGCGATCTCGAGAAGTCGGGCGAAGCGCAGAAGATCTTCATCAAGTGGTACGGCCCCGACACGGCATCGGGCTTCCAGTCGCGCGACTTCAAGCTCGAGAGCGACAAGATCGACTGAGCCAGGTCTCGAGCCTTTCTCCTTCCCCCGCTGGGGGAAGGCCGGGATGGGGGCAAGCGGCCTTCGCATGAGCGCCGCGTCGTTCCAGGCGCCGCCGTGCCCCTACCCCAACCCTCCCCCAGCGGGGGAGGGAGCCAAGCCCTCTCGCGGCGGTGATACTGTCGCCCCCCATGCCCCTGTTCGACTATTCCTTGCTGCTGACCGGCAAGTACCACGACATGCTTGTCGCGGGCCTGCTGCTGTCGCTGCAGCTGCTCGTGGCCTCGCTGGTGCTGGCGCTGCCCATCGCGCTGGTGGTGGCGCTGCTGCGGCTGTCGCCCTTCGCCCCGCTGCGCTGGCTCGGCTTTGCGTACGTGGAGTCGATCCGCAACATCCCGCTGCTCGCGCACATGCTCTTCTGGTATTTCGGCGCGCCCGAGCTGCTGCCTGAGGACATCAAGCAGTGGCTCTACGCGGGGCACATCGAGGCCTACAGCGCCATCATCGCGCTCGCGCTGTACACGGCGGCCTTCATGGCGGAAGACATCCGAAGCGGCATCCGCGCGATTCCCACCGTGCAGTTCGAGGCCGGCCGGGCGATGGGCTTCAGCTACCTCGCCACCATGCGCCGCGTGGTGCTGCCGCAGGCACTGCGCGTGACCATCCCGCCGCTCATCTCGCAGACGCTGAGCCTGTGGAAGAACACCTCCATCGCCACCGTGATCGGCGTGGCCGAGCTGATGTACCAGGCCGGCCAGGTCGAGAGCGCGACCTTCCGCAGCTTCGAGTCCTTCGCGTTCGCGAGCGCGGCCTACCTCACGGTGTCGCTGGCGATCACGGGACTGGCGACCTGGTATCACCACCGGTATCCGGTGCGGACGATCTGAGGAAGGCGACGGCGCGATGCTTCAGATCATCAACGACTACTGGGTCTACTTTCTCATCGGGCAGTACCCGAACGGCCCGCTTGGCGGGCTGGTGCTCACGCTGCTGCTGGCCTCCTGCGGGCTGGTGCTGGCATTGCCGCTGGGCATCGTGCTCGGGCTGGCGCGCGTGAGCCCGTGGCGCTGGCTGCGCTGGCCGGTCACGGGCTTCGTGTTCGTGGTGCGCGGGCTGCCGCTGCTGATGGTGATCTTCTGGGCCTATTTCTTCCTGCCCAGCGTCACCGGCGTGAAGACCGACCAGTTCACCACCATGCTGATCGCGCTGGTGATCTTCGATGCCGCCTACCTCGCCGAGATCGTGCGCGCCGGCATCCAGGGCCTGCCGCGCGGGCAGATGGAAACCGCCCGCGCACTGGGCCTGGGCTACGGCGCCGCGATGCGCCTCGTGGTGCTGCCGCAGGCGCTGCGCAGCATGCTGCCCTCGCTGGTGAACCAGTTCGTCTCGACCATCAAGGAGACCTCGCTGGGCTACATCATCGGGCTGGCCGAGGTGTCGTTCATCGCGACGCAGATCAACACGCAGGTGTTCACCAAGCCCGCGCAGATCTACCTGATCCTGGGCGGCACGTATTTCATCCTGTGCTTCGGCCTCTCGCGCTTCGCCTACTGGCTGGAACGCCGGCTCGCTCGCCGCGGCATCTCCACCGCCGCCACCAAGGTGTCCGCATGATCGAACTCGAAAAAGTCAACAAGTGGTACGGCAGCTACCACGCGCTGGTCGACGTGACCGAGACCATCCACAAGGGCGAGGTCGTCGTGGTGTGCGGGCCCTCGGGCTCGGGCAAGTCGACGCTGATCCGCACCTTCAACCGGCTGGAGCCGATCCAGTCGGGCCGCATCGTCGTTGACGGGCAGGACATCCACGCGCCGGGCCTGGACGTGAACGAATTCCGCTCGCGCATCGGCTTCGTGTTCCAGCAGTTCAACCTGTTCCCGCATCTCACGGTGCTGCAGAACTGCACGATGGCGCCGATGCAGCTGCGCGGCCTCACGCGCAAGCAGGCCGACGAACGCGCGATGGCGCTGCTGAACCGCGTCGGCCTGTCGAACAAGGCCAACGCCTGGCCGGGCGAACTGTCGGGCGGCCAGCAGCAGCGCGTGGCAATCGCCCGCGCGCTGGCCATGCAGCCGCCGCTGATGCTGTTCGACGAACCCACCAGCGCGCTCGACCCCGAGATGGTCGGAGAGGTGCTGCTGGTGATGCGCGACCTCACGCGCGACGGCATGACCATGGTCTGCGTAACGCACGAGATGGGCTTCGCGCGCGAGGTGGCCGACCGCGTGCTCTTCATGGACGAAGGCAAGGTGCTGGAGCGCGCCACGCCCGACGACTTCTTCAACCGGCCGCAGCATCCGCGCGCGCAGCAGTTCCTGGCCGACATCCGCTCCCCCTTCGCGAGAGACGCATGACCGACTCATCCCTCCCCCTCATCGACGTTTCCGCGCTCGTCGCAGGCACCGCCGGGCGCGATGCCGTCGCCGCGCAGATCGGCGCCGCCTGCCGCGCGCACGGCTTCTTCTACGTGACCGGCCACGGCGTCGACGCCACGCTGGTGAAGCGGCTCGAAGACCTGAGCCACCGCTTCTTCGATCTGCCCGAAGAAACCAAGATGCGGTGGCGCATGGCCCTCGGCGGTCGCGCCTGGCGCGGCTTCTTCCCGCTCGGCGGCGAGCTGACCTCGGGCCGGCCCGACTGGAAGGAAGGCCTGTATCTCGGCACCGAGCTGCCCGCCACGCATCCGCTGGTGCAGGCGAAGACGCCGGTGCACGGGCCGAACCTGTTCCCCGACGTGCCGGGCTTTCGCGAGACCATCCTCGACTACATGGAAGCCGTCACGCAGTTGGGCCACCGGCTGATGGAAGGCATTGCGCTGAGCCTCGGCCTGGAGGCCGGCTACTTCGCCGAGCGCTACACGGCCGACCCGCTGATCCTGTTCCGCCTCTTCAACTACCCGTCGCAACCGGTGCCCGAAGGCCTCGACGTGCAGTGGGGCGTGGGCGAGCACACCGACTACGGGCTGCTGACGATCCTGCACCAGGACCACATCGGCGGCCTCGCGGTGCACACGCCCGATGGATGGATCGACGCGCCGCCGGTGGCGGGCTCCTTCGTCTGCAACATCGGCGACATGCTCGACCGCATGACCGGCGGGCTCTACAAGTCGACGCCGCACCGCGTGAAGCGCAACACCTCGGGGCACGACCGGCTGTCGTTTCCCCTCTTCTTCGATCCGAACTTCGAGGCGCGCGTGCAGCGCATCGAAGGTCTGGCAGGGGCGGAAGCGCGCGACGACAGCGCCGAGCGCTGGGACCGCGCCAACGTGCACGCCTTCAGCGGGCGCTACGGCGACTACCTGCTCGCGAAGGTGTCGAAGGTGTTTCCGCAGTTGCGCGACGAGGTGCTCTGAACGGTGGGCACCGGCTCGTCGAGGAAGGCGTCTTCCCAGCGCTCGACTTCGGCGTCGGGATCGGAGATGGGCACGAGCTTGTCGCTGCGGCAGTAGAAGGTCCAGCCCTCGAACAGCACGTCGTAATAGGTGCCGGGCAGGTAGCGCTCGCTGGGCGCTTCGTAGGGCGCGGAGACCACCTCCACGATCCGGCCCACGGCACGCTCCGTGAAGGGCGACGCCAGGCAGCTGTCGACCACGTGGCAGAGCGTGCCGATCTTGATCATGCGGATTGCGCGTTGCGCGCCGGCTGCGGAAACCAGCGCGGCAGGTGCGCCAGCGCGTCGTGCAGCGAATCGAGCACGTGGAACGCCCGCTCGACGATGGATTCGGGCGGATGCTTGAGATCGGGCACGACCACCACCCGCAAGCCCGCCGCCAGCGCTGCCTTGGCGCCGTTCTCGCTGTCCTCGAAGGCGATGCATTCGGCCGGGTCCACGCCGAGACGCTCGGCCGCGAGCAGGTAGAGCGCCGGATCGGGCTTGGCGCGCACAACCTCGTCGCCGCCCGCGAAGGCCGAGAAGTGGTCCAGCACGCCGAGGCTGCCGAGGCAGGACTGGATCTGCACGCTGGTCGACGACGAAGCCACGGCGCAGCGCGTGCCGCGCTCGCGCAGCGCCGCCAGGATCTCGGCGGCGCCGGGCTTGATCGGGAACAGCGGCGTGCCGTCTGAGCGCTCCAGCTGCAGGCGCTGGCGCACGAGGTCTACTGCGTGGCTGTACGCGTCGGGCCCACCCAGCAGCGAGGCGAGGATCTGCTCGGACTCGGCGGTGGCCAGCCCCACCACCTGCATGTACTGGCTGTGCGAAAGCTCGATGCCGAGCGTGCGGGCGACATCGATCCAGGCAGCCATGATGGGGCGCTCCGAGTCGATCAGCAGCCCGTCCATGTCGAAGATTGCGGCGGCGAACATCGGGGCATCCTAATGAAAAACGAAAAAGGGGCCTGAGCGGCCCCTTTTTTCTTTCCTGTGCGAAGAGACCTCAGTCCCGCGCCAGCGCCCGGTTGAGCCCCAGCGCCGCCAGCGTGGCGATCGCACCCGACAACAGGTACACGCTCACGTAGGCCAGGCCGAAGTGGGCCGAGAGGCCGAGCGCGACCAGCGGAGCGAAGGCCGCGCCGATCAGCCAGGCCACGTCGGCCGTGAGCGCCGCACCGACGTAGCGGTACTTGGGCGCGAAGTTGGAGGTCACCGCGCCGGCTGCCTGGCCGTACGAGAGGCCCAGGATCACGAAGCCCAGCAGGATGAAGATGTCCTGGCCAACGCGGCCGCCGTCGAGCAGCGTGGGAGCGAAGCCGCTGAAAGCGGCGATCACCGCGGCCAGGCCGCCCAGCGTGAAGCGGCGGCCGATGCGGTCGGCCAGCAGGCCCGAGGCCACGATGCCGGCGGCGCCGAAGGCCGCGCCGATCATCTGGATCACCAGGAACTCGGTGACCGACTGGTCGGAGTACAGCGTGATCCACGACAGCGGGAACACCGTGATCAGGTGGAACAGCGCGTAGCTGGCCAGCGCGGCGAACGCACCGATCAGGATGTTGCTGCCCTGGGAGCTGACCAGCTCGGTGACGCTGGTGGGTTCCAGTTCGCGCTCTTCGAGCAGGCGCGAGTATTCGTCGGTGGCCACGAGGCGCAGGCGGGCGAAGAGCGCCACCACGTTGATCGCGAAGGCCACGTAGAAGGAATAGCGCCAGCCCCAGTCGAGGAAGTCTTCCGACGGCAGGCTGGAATACAGGTAGGCGAAAAGCGCGCTGGCAATGAAGAAGCCGATGGGCGCGCCCAGCTGGCCCAGCATGGCGTACCAGCCGCGGCGGTTGGCCGGCGCGTTCAGCGCCAGCAGCGACGGCAGGCCGTCCCACGAGCCGCCCAGCGCCAGGCCCTGGCCGAAACGGAACACAGACAGCAGCACGATGGCCGTGAAGCCCAGGCTCGAATAGCCCGGCAGGAAGGCGATGCCGGCGGTGGAGGTGCCAAGCACGAAGAGCGCCAGCGTGAGCTTGGCTTCCCGCCCGAAACGTCGCTGGATCATCATCGAGATGACAGTTCCGAACGGACGCGCGATGAAGGCGAACGAGAAGATCAGGAACGAATAGAGAACGCCCTCGAGATGCTGCTCGAACGGGAAGAAGACCGCCGGGAACACCAGCACCGAGGCGATGCCGTAGACGAAGAAGTCGAAATATTCGGAGGCGCGACCGATGACCACACCGACCGCGATCTCGCCGGGGGCGATGTGCGAGTGGTCGTCGCCCTGCCGGGCGCCGCCGTGATCGGCCGGATTCGGCAGCGGCTGTGCGCCTTGCGAAATGATGCTGGACGTCGTCATTGCTTGCTGTAATTCAGGTGTAACGCCGCGGCGCGACACCATAAGACCATGGGAGACCCCAGAGCGTCGCACCGAATCACATTTACCGCCATAGGACAAAACGTCCAATAGGCGAAACCCGTCATCGGGCGTAGATTGTGGGGTCTTTTTGCGTCGCCCCTGCACCTCTTTTCCCCCGGCATGCACATCCTCAAGAACCTTCGCCGAGCACTCCTGCTGCTCTCCGCCATGCTCCTGGCGGGCTGCAACACGGTGCTGATGAACCCCTCCGGCGACATCGCCCATCAGCAGGGACGCCTCATCGTCGTCTCCACCGTGCTGATGCTGATCATCATCATTCCGGTGATCGGCCTGACCATCTTCTTTGCCTGGCGCTATCGCCAGTCCAACAAGGAAGCCACCTACAGCCCCGACTGGGACCACTCCACCCAGCTCGAGCTGGCGATCTGGGCGGCGCCGCTGCTCATCATCATCGCGCTGGGCGCCATCACCTGGATCAGCACCCACGTGCTCGACCCCTACCAGCCGCTGCGCCGCCTCGACGCCCAGCGCCCGATCCCGGCGGAAACCAAGCCGCTGACGGTGGAAGTGGTGGCCCTCGACTGGAAGTGGCTCTTCATCTACCCCGAGCAGGGCATCGCCACGGTGAACGAGCTGGCCGCCCCGGTGGACCGTCCGATCACCTTCAAGATCACGGCCTCCTCGGTCATGAACTCCTTCTTCATTCCCGCGCTGGCCGGCCAGATCTATGCCATGCCGGGCATGGAGACCAAGCTGCACGCCGTCATCAACAAGCCGGGCGAGTTCGAAGGCTTCTCCGCCAACTACAGCGGCGCCGGCTTCTCGGGCATGCGCTTCAAGTTCCACGGCCTGAGCAACGAAGGCTTCGACCAGTGGGTGCAGAAGGTCAAGACCGGCAAGGACGGCGAACTCTCGCGCGACCTCTACAAGAAGCTCGAAGTGCCGAGCGAGCGCGAGCCCGTGCGCCACTACCCCACCGTTGCCTCCGACCTGTACGACGCGATCCTCAACCAGTGCGTGGACCGCAACAAGATGTGCATGAAGGAAATGATGGCCATCGACGCCAGCGGCGGCATGGGCAAGCCCGGCGCCTTCAACGTCGCCACCAAGCAGGCATGGGACGTCGACTCCCTCGATACGCCCAAGCGCAAGTACGTCACCGCGATGTGCACCACCGAAGAATAAGATGTTGCAGAACCTTGACCTGACGAAGCTCGTCTTCGGCCGCCTCTCCTGGGAGGCGATTCCCCTGCACGAGCCGATCCTGCTCGTGACCTTTGCCGGCGTGATCCTGGGCGGCCTGGCCGTCCTGGGCGCACTGACCTACTTCAAGCTGTGGGGCACCCTGTGGCGCGACTGGATCACCAGCATCGACCACAAGAAGATCGGCATCATGTACATCATCCTGGGCCTGGTGATGCTGCTTCGCGGCTTCGCCGACGCGCTCATGATGCGCGCCCAGCAGGCCATCGCCTTCGGCGACAACGCGGGCTTCCTGCCGCCGCACCACTACGACCAGATCTTCACCGCCCACGGCGTGATCATGATCTTCTTCGTGGCGATGCCGCTGGTCACGGGCCTCATGAACTTCGTGGTGCCGCTGCAGATCGGCGCGCGCGACGTGGCCTTCCCGTTCCTGAACAACTTCAGCTTCTGGATGACCACCTTCGGCGCAGGCCTGGTGATGGCGTCGCTGTTCGTCGGCGAGTTCGCCAAGACCGGCTGGCTGGCCTACCCGCCGCTGTCGGGCATCCTCTTCAGCCCCGACGTGGGGGTCGACTACTACATATGGTCGTTGCAGATAGCGGGGGTGGGCACGTTGCTTTCCGGCGTGAACCTGCTGGCCACCATCGTGAAGATGCGCGCACCCGGCATGACCATGATGAAGATGCCCGTCTTCACGTGGACCGCCCTGTGCACCAACGTGCTGATCGTCGCCGCCTTCCCGGTGCTGACCGCCGTGCTGGCCCTGCTGTCGCTCGACCGCTACGCAGGCACCAACTTCTTCACGAACGACCTCGGCGGCAACGCCATGATGTACGTGAACCTGATCTGGATCTGGGGCCACCCCGAGGTGTACATCCTGATCCTGCCGGCCTTCGGCATCTTCTCGGAAGTGGTCTCCACCTTCTCCGGCAAGCGCCTCTTCGGCTACGCCTCGATGGTGTACGCCACGGTCGTGATCACCATCCTGTCGTACCTCGTCTGGCTGCACCACTTCTTCACCATGGGCTCCGGCGCCAGCGTGAACTCGTTCTTCGGCATCACGACGATGATCATCTCGATCCCGACGGGCGCGAAGATCTTCAACTGGCTCTTCACCATGTACCGCGGCCGCATCCGTTTCGAGCTGCCCATGATGTGGACCATCGGCTTCATGATCACCTTCGTGATCGGCGGCATGACCGGCGTGCTGCTGGCCGTTCCCCCGGCCGACTTCGTACTGCACAACAGCCTGTTCCTGATCGCCCACTTCCACAACGTGATCATCGGCGGCGTGCTGTTCGGCATGCTGGCGGGCATCACCTACTGGTTCCCGAAGGCCTTCGGCTACAAGCTCGACCCGTTCTGGGGCAAGTGCTCGTTCTGGTTCTGGATCGTCGGCTTCTGGTTCGCCTTCATGCCGCTGTACATCCTGGGCCTGATGGGCGTCACCCGCCGCATGAGCCACTTCCAGGACATGTCGCTGCAGATCTGGTTCCAGGTCGCCGCCTTCGGCGCCGTGCTGATCGCGCTGGGCATCGCCTCGTTCCTGATCCAGCTGGTGGTGAGCTTCATCCGCCGCGACAAGCTGCGCGACACCACGGGCGACCCGTGGAACGGCCGTACGCTGGAATGGGCGACCTCGTCGCCGCCGCCGGCCTACAACTTCGCGTTCACGCCGCGCGTGCATGACAACGACGCCTGGTCCGACATGAAGGCCCGCGGCTACCAGCGCCCGCTGGAAGGCTTCAGCCCGATCCACATGCCCAAGAACACGGCCGCCGGCTTCATCATCGCGGCGCTGGCAGCGGTTTGCGGCTTCGCCCTGATCTGGCAGATGTGGCTGGTGGCCGGCATCGGCTTCGTCGCCATGCTCGCCGCCACGATCATCCACACCTTCAACTACAAGCGCGACTACTACATCCCCGCGGAAGATGTCGTCCGCACCGAAGACGCGCGCACGCGCCTGCTGGCTGCCAATGTCTAATACCACCGCTATCTCTTCCCCCGGCAACGTGGCCGCGAGCGCGCCCGCGTTCGAGGTCTTCAACGTCCGCAACGAAGACCACCACCCCGAGAACGGCACGCTGCTGGGCTTCTGGCTCTACCTGATGAGCGACTGCCTCATCTTCGCCTGCCTGTTCGCGGTGTACGGCGTGCTGGGCCGCAGCTACGCGGCCGGCCCCTCGGGCGCCGACCTGTTCGACCTGCCGCTGGTGGCGATCAACACCTCGCTGCTGCTGCTGTCGTCCATCACCTACGGCTTCGCCGTGCTCGAGATGCAGAAGCGCCGCATGCGCGGCATGCTGATCTGGCTGGCCATCACCGGCCTGCTGGGCGCAGGCTTCATCGGCCTGGAGCTGTACGAGTTCGCGCACCTGATCCATGAGGGCGCGGGCCCGCAGCGCAGCGCCTTCCTGTCGTCGTTCTTCGCGCTGGTGGGCACCCACGGCCTGCACGTGACCTTCGGCATCGTCTGGCTCATCGTGCTGATGATCCAGCTGCCCAAGCACGGCTTCACCGCCGCCAACCGCCGCCGCCTGATGTGCCTGTCGATGTTCTGGCACTTCCTGGACGTGGTCTGGATCGGCGTCTTCACCTTCGTGTATCTGATGGGATCGCTGCAATGAGCGCGCACACCGAAACCGCCGGCCACGGCGCACATGGCCACGACGACCACGGGCACGACGACGGCCCGGTGAGCCACAGCACCTTCAAGGGCTACATGACCGGCTTCGTGCTGGCCGTGATCCTCACCGCCATTCCGTTCTGGCTCGTGATGGCCAAGGTCTTCGACAAGCCCAACACCACCGCGCTCGTCATCCTGGCCTTCGCCGTGGTGCAGATCGTGGTGCACATGGTGTACTTCCTGCACATGGACGCCAAGTCCGAGGGCGGCTGGAACATGCTGGCGCTCATCTTCACGCTCGTGCTCGTGGTCATCACGCTGGCCGGTTCGCTGTGGGTCATGTACCACATGAACACCAACATGATGCCGCACTCGATGCACGACATGAAGAACATGCCCTGATGGCGCAGCAGGCCGTCCGCCGGCGCTCCACCGCCGCACGGGTGGCGCTGGCGGTCTGCGCAGTCCTCGCCTTCGCCGGCTTCTTCGCGCTCGGCACCTGGCAGGTCGAGCGCAGGGCCTGGAAGCTCGATCTCATCGCACGCGTCGACCAGCGCGTGCATGCCCCGGCCGCCACGGCCCCCGGGCGAACCGAATGGCCCACGGTCAACGCGGCCAACGACGAATACCGGCATGTCCGCCTTGCCGGCACCTTCCTCCACGACAAAGAGACGCTGGTGCAGGCCAGCACCAGGCTGGGCGCCGGCTTCTGGGTGCTGACCCCGCTGCGCAACAGCGCCGACGGCACCGTGGTGCTCGTCAACCGCGGCTTCGTGCCGCCTGAAGCACAGAAACGCGCGGCACGTACCGCGACCGAGCCCCAGGGCGAGACCACCGTGGCCGGCCTGCTGCGCCTGACCGAGCCCAAGGGCGGCTTCCTGCGCAAGAACGATCCGGCCGGCGACCGCTGGTTCTCGCGCGACGTGCAGGCCATCGCCGCCGCGCGCGGCCTGGCCGACGTGGCGCCCTACTTCGTCGATGCGGAGGCCGCGCCGCCCCCTGCGAATGCCACCGACACCCCCGCCTGGCCCGCCGGCGGCCTGACTGTCATTTCCTTTCCCAACAGCCACCTCGTCTACGCCCTGACCTGGTATGGCCTTGCCCTGATGGTGCTGATCGCGGCCTGGTTCGTGCGGCGCAGCGAAAATGCGGCCCATGCCGACGCCCGCCCCGCCGACCAAGATGCCCGCCGCGACGGCTGAATCCGCCGCGGTCGCGGGCGAGCTGCACCCGCCCCGCGCCGGCGTCGCGAGCCTGGACAACGCCATCGGCCACCAGAACATGCAGCAGCTGATACAGCTGCGCTGGTTCGCGGTGGTCGGGCAGGTCGCCACCATCCTGGTGGTGCACTACGGCTTCGAGATCCGGCTGCCGCTGGACCACATGCTGCAGGTGCTGGCCTGCCTCGCCCTCTTCAACATGGTGAGCCTGCTGCGCTCGCGCAGCCACCGGCGCGTGACCAACGGCGAACTGTTCCTCGCGCTGCTGGTCGACGTGGCCACGCTCACGGCGCAGCTCTACCTGAGCGGCGGCGCGACCAACCCTTTCGTGTTTCTCTTCCTGCTGCAGGTGACGCTGGGCGCGGTGCTGCTGAAGGCCTGGTCGACCTGGACCATGGTCGTCATCACCAGCATCTGCTTCGCCGGACTGGCGCTGTTCTCGCGCCCGCTCGCGCTGCCGCTGGACCACGACCGCGGCCTGTGGAGCCCCTACATCCAGGGCATGCTGGTGTGCTTCGCGCTGAACGCCGCCCTGCTGGTGATCTTCATCACCCGCATCAGCCGCAACCTGCGTGCACGCGACGCGCGGCTGGCCGACCTGCGCCAGCGCGCCTCGGAAGAAGAGCACATCGTGCGCATGGGCCTGCTGGCCTCGGGCGCGGCGCACGAGCTCGGCACGCCGCTGGCCACGCTGGCGGTGATCCTGGGCGACTGGCGCCGGCTGCCGCATTTCAGCTCCGACCCCGAACTGCTGACCGAGGTGGCCGAGATGGAGCTGCAGATCCAGCGCTGCAAGAGCATCGTGAGCGGCATCCTGCTGTCGGCCGGCGAGGCGCGCGGCGAATCGTCGGAAGAAACCACCGTCAGCACCTTCCTCGACGACCTGGTCGAGGAATGGCGCACCACCCGCCCGGTGGAAGACTTCGAGTACGACAACCGCTTCGGCCGCGACCTGCCCATGGTTTCCGACTCGGCCCTCAAGCAGATGATCTGCAACGTGCTCGACAATGCGCTGGAGGCGTCGCCGCACTGGCTGCGCCTCGAGGCGGCACACGACGCCGACGCGCTGACGATCACCGTCACCGACGCGGGCCCCGGCTTCCTGCCGGCCATCCTCAAGGAGTTCGGCAAACCCTACCAGTCGAGCAAGGGCCGCGCGGGCGGCGGGCTGGGGCTGTTCCTGGTGGTGAACGTGGCGCGTACCGTGGGCGGCCGCGTCGCGGCGGCCAACCGGCCGGAGGGCGGCGCCATCGTGAAGATCACGCTGCCGCTCGCGGCCATCGTGCTCGAGGAAGAAGAGACGGAAGTGGACGACGACGCGGACGACGAGGAAGCCCTCGCCGCCAGCCAGCAGGACCATCGGAATGGAAGGCAATGAGCGAAACGGAAGCTGAAGAGCAGCGCCAGTTGCTGATCGTCGAGGACGACGGCGCCTTCGCGCGCGCGCTCGGTCGCTCCTTCGAGCGCCGCGGCTATGCCGTGGCGCACGCGAGCAACCTCGCGGAAGTGGAAGCCCTGCTGGCCACCTCCACGCCCGGCTACGCCGTGGTCGACCTCAAGCTCAACGGCGAGGCCTCGGGCCTGGCGTGCGTGCAGATGCTGCACCGGCACAACCCGAAGATGCTGATCGTGGTGCTTACGGGCTTCGCCAGCATCGCCACCGCGGTGGAAGCCATCAAGCTCGGCGCCTGCCACTACCTGGCCAAGCCCTCGAACACCGACGACATCGAGGCCGCCTTCGGCCGCGCCACCGGCACCACCGAGGTCGAGCTGACCAATCGCTCCACCTCGATCAAGACGCTCGAATGGGAGCGCATCCACGAGACGCTGGCCGAGACCGGCTTCAACATCTCGGAGACCGCGCGCAGGCTCGGCATGCACCGGCGCACGCTGGCGCGCAAGCTGGGCAAGCAGCAGGTCAAGTAGCCGACCGGCTTTCATCGAACAAACCACTCTTGCGCACGGATCGACGATGACTTCCTCCCTTCCCTCGCAGACACGCGCCTCTCAACGCAGCAAAGCCTCCGTCCTCGCGGCACGCGACCAGACGGCGATGGAAGAGCTCTTCAACGCCCTGAGCCACGGCCTGGGCCTTGCGCTGGCCATCGCCTCGCTGCCCATCCTGGTCTACAGCGCGGCGCAGAAGGGCCAGGCCGCGGGCGTGGTCGGCGCCGGCCTGTTCGCGGGCACGGCCATCGTGCTGTACCTGATCTCGACGCTCTACCACGCGCTGCCGATCGGCCGCGCCAAGGCCTGGTTCAACCGGCTGGACCACGCCGCCATCTACCTCTTCATCGCAGGCAGCTACATGCCCTTCCTGTTCGGCGTGCTGCGCGGCCCGCTGGGCTGGACGCTGTTCGGCGCCATCTGCGCGGCGGCGGCGCTGGGCGTAGGCGCCAAGCTGTTCAACCGGCTGAAGCATCCGCTGTGGTCCACCGGCCTTTACGTGGCGATGGGCTGGATGGCGCTGATGGCCGCGGTGCCGCTGTACGAGCGCATGTCGGCGGCGGGACTTGGCTGGCTGGTGGCCGGCGGGCTCTTCTACACGGCCGGCGCGGTGGTGTTCCTGTTCGACAACAAGGTGCGCTTTGCACACTCGGTGTGGCACCTGTTCGTGCTCGCGGGAAGCACCTGCCATTTCTTCGCCGTGCTCTGGCACGCGCACGGCTGAGCGCTCATTCCAGGAACACCATGGAACCGGCTTTGCCGGGCCATCGGTGTTGCCCCCGGCGAGGGGGTTGGCGCAGCGACACGAAGTGCGCAAAGCCTGGGGGAGTATCAATAATGCGGGGGGAGTTCGTCGCGTGGGTTGCGCGCGGCGCCATCCTGGCCTGAGCTCTGCATCTGCTCCTTCAGCTGCGTGACCTGCAGGATCAGCCTGTCGATCTGCTGCTGCTGGCGATAGATCGTCATGTTGAGCTGGTCGAGCAGGTCTTCGGCATAGCTCGACTTGATCTCGAGCTCGGTCACGCGTTCGGCAATGAGGTCGTGGGGCGGGTTTTCCATGCCGCTATTGGACAGGAAGCCCGCCCCGCTCTTTGTGACGCCTTGCTTAGCGACGCACTTTCGCCTCGAGCAGATCGGCCATGCCGATGCGCCTTGCGAACTCGATGCGCACGCGCTCGGACACCTCGAACACCTCTGCCGCGCCGTCGCCCACGAAGTCGATCAGCGAACGCATCGGCCGGGTGCCGGCCGGCAGGCCCACGATGCGCACGATCTCGTCGGCCACGGCCTGCGGGTCGGCGTTGTCGGGCGTCAGCGCCGAGAGGCGCGCGCCGATCTGGTCCATCAGGCCGTCGTAGCGGCCGTATGCCGCCGCCGTGGTTGCATCGGCAGGCTTGCCCGCGCTCGGGAAGTGGTCGGTGCCTTTGGTGAAGGCGCCCGGCACGACGATCGAGGTTTCGATGCCGAAGCGCGCGATCTCGTAGGCCAGCGTGACGGCCAGCGAATCCATTGCCGCCTTGGCCGCGCCGTAGGGGCCCATGAACGGCGGGAAGCCGCCCTTGGTGGTGGTGCTGCTGATCCACAGCATCAGCCCCGACTCCTGGGCCCGCAGGTACGGCAGCACCGCACGATTCACGCGCTGCGCGCCGAGCACGTTGGTGTCGAACACCTTCACGATCTCCTCGGGCGTGAAGGCCTCCGTGGGCCCGACCACCAGATGGCCGGCGTTCTGCATCACGACGTCGAGGTGGCCCTGCTCCCGCACGATGGTCGCGGCGGCCGCATCGGCCGATTCCTGCGAAAGCACGTCGAGTTCGAGCGGATGCAGCTGGATGTTCTTCGCCGCGGCCAGCGCGCGCAGCTCGGCGGCGCGGCCGTTGTTGCGCCCGGCGATGTCGCGCATCGAGGCGTAGACGATGTGGCCCGCCTCGGCGAGCGACTGGGCGGTGAGCTTGCCGATGCCGGTACCGGCGCCGGTGACGAGGATGACGGATTGCATGATGAAACTCCTGGAATCAATGAACGAATGAATGAAATGCGAGGGGTCGACGAGCGCGTCTTCTTCAATGCACGCGCCGCTGCAGCGCATGGGCGGTCCACGCGGCTACCGAGCCCAGCGCGGCGGCGCCGGCCAGCGTTCCGAACAGCGAGAGTGACGGCGGCTGGTGGATCGCGAAGAAGGCGATCAGCCCGAGGAAGTAGCAGAGCAGGTTGTTGAAGCGCGGCACGCCGCGCAGCGACACCACGACGAGCGCGACGACCAGCACCACCAGAGGCAACGCCACGGCGCCCACGACGGGGCCCAGCGCACCGATGGCCAGGGCTGCAGCCTTGCCGATCAGCACGCCGAACCCCACGCACACGAGGTTGAACACGCCGTCGCGCGCCGTGACGCCGCGGGTGTAGAAGGCCACCCAGCCGACGAACATCGCCCACACGGGCAGTTCGAGGACGAGGGCCAGCGCCGAGGCTGCGGCGGCAACCACCGCGGCGGCCAGCGTGAAGGCCGAATAGGCCAGGCTGAAGAAGCGCGGGGCGGCAGCAGACGGATTTGGTCGGCTCATGACGATTTCTCCTGGGAACGGGCCGGCGTGCTTCAAGCCAGGCCGCCGTTGGCGCGCAGGATCTGGCCGTTGACCCAGCCTGCGTCGGGGCCGGCCAGGAAGGAGACCACCGAGGCGATGTCCTCGGGCTGGCCCAGGCGCTGCAGCGGCGGCGCCTTCGCGAAGTTCTGGATCTGCTCCTCGGTCTTGCCCTCGAGGAAGAGCGCCGTGGCGATCGGCCCCGGCGCCACGGCATTCACCGTGATGTTGCGGCCACGCAGTTCCTTGGCGAACACGTGCGTGAAGGACTCGACCGCCGCCTTGGTGGCGTTGTAGATCGCATAGCCCGGCATGTTCAGCGCGAGCACCGTGCTCGAGAAGTTGACGATGCGCCCGCCCTCGTTGAGGCGCGCGGCGGCCTCCCGCAGCGTGTTGAAGGTGCCGCGCACGTTGATGTCGAAGGTCTGGTCGTAGAGCGCGTCGGTGTGCTCGGCCAGCGGCAGGGTCTTGAGCACGCCGGCGTTGTTGACCAGCACGTCGACCTTGCCGAGCTGCGCCTCGACGGCGTCGAACATGGCGCGCACTTCGCCGGCGCTGGCCACGTCGGCCTTGACGGCGATGGCCCTGCCGCCGGCGGCCTGGAGTTCGGCCACGAGGGCCTCGGCCTGCGCCGGGCTCGACGCATAGTTGACGGCGACCGCGAAGCCGTCCCTGGCGAGGCGTTGCGCGACGGCGGCGCCGATGCCGCGCGATGCGCCGGTGACGATGGCGACCTTGGGTTGGGGTGAGTGGGTCATGGCTGTTCCTTTGCAGTGGTGGGTGGTTGGTGAAGCGAATCTTCGATCGTTCCATCCAAAAGATAATCAGCCGTCTTTTGCCATTACCATTCCATTTACTTCAACAATAGAACCGGCGCCGCCCATGGACCGCTTCCAGGAAATGCAGGCCTTCGTGCGCATCGCCGAGCGCCAGAGCTTCACGCAGGCAGCCGAAGACCTGCAGATTCCCCGCGCGACCGTCACCAACCTGATCAAGCGCGTCGAACAGCGCATCGGCACCCGGCTGCTGGAGCGCACCACCCGCACCGTGCGCCTCACGCAGGACGGCGAGGCCTACTACCGCCGCTGCGTGCGGCTGCTGGCCGACGTGGAAGAGGCCGAGGGCCTGTTCCGCGACGCCGCGCCCAAGGGCCTGCTGCGCGTGAACCTGCAGGGCACGCTGGCGCGTCATTTCGTGGTGCCGGCGCTGCCGGGCTTCCTGGCGCGCTACCCGGAGCTGGAGCTGCACATCGGCGAGGACGACCGCCTCGTCGACCTGGTGCGCGAGGGCGTCGACTGCGTGCTGCGCGCGGGCACGCTGCAGGACTCGTCGATGGTCGGGCGGCGCGTGGCGCTGCTGCCGCAAGTCACGGTGGCGAGCCCCGCCTACCTGGCGGTGCACGGCGAGCCGCGGAGTCCGGAGGATCTGGCCTCGCACCGCGCCATTCACTACATCTCCAGCGCCACGGGCAAGGCGGTGCCACTCGAATTCACGGTCGACGGGCGGCTGACGAGCGTGCAGCTCGGCGGCATCGTCTCGGTGACCGGGGCCGACCTGTACACCGGCTCGGCCGTCGCGGGACTGGGGCTGGTGCAGGTGCCGCGCTACCGCGTGGCCGGCGAACTGGCGGACGGACGGCTGAAGGTTCTATTGCCGGAGTTCGCGCCGCCGCCGATGCCGGTCTCCGTGCTCTATGCGCAGAACCGGCAGCTGTCGTCGCGCGTGCGCGTGTTCACGCAGTGGCTGCGCGACATCTTCGAGGCCGCCGAAGCGGCCTGAATCATCAGCAGGCCGTCGACTCCAGCGCCACGGCGCCGGCCTCGGCATGCGTCTCGCCGCGCAGGAAGGCGAACACGACGATTGCCGTCAGCACCGTCACGCCAGCCAGCACGTACAGCAGCGTGCCGAACGCCGCGCCATAGGCATGCAGCAGCCCCGCGCGGTCAATTCCGGGCAACAGCGCCAGCGCTTGCGAGAGGTTCCCGGTGGTCACGCGCTGCGCCGCCTGCGATGCGGCAGCGGCATGGCCCAGCTGCGCCGTCACCAGCGCAGTCAGCCCGGCGCCGACCAGCGCCAGCGCAATGCCCTCCCCCGCCACCCGCACCGTGTTGAAGATGCCCGAGGCCATGCCCGCGCGCTCGCGCGGCACCACGCTCACGGCCAGCCCGTCCATCAGGCCCCAGGGCAGCCCGATGCCGGCGCCGATCAGCAGCAGCGGCCACACCATTCCGGCGAGCGGCGTGCCCGGCGCACAGCGGCTGAGCCAGAACAAGCCGGCGGCGCACACCAGCAGCCCCACGGCCGAGATCGCGCCCGCCGAGAACCGGTGCGCCAGCGATGCCGCCAGCGTCGGCACGACGAGGATCGGCCCCGAGAGCGCGAACATGAAGGCGCCCGCCTCGATCGCGCTGCGCCCTTCGAGCCCCACGAAGCGGATCGGCAGCAGCACCAGCAGCACGACGAAGCCATAGGCCGGCGCGGCGGCCAGCAGCTGCACGCCCACGAAGCGCGGAAAGCGGAACAGCGACAGGTCGAGCATCGGATGCGCCACGCGCCTCTCGATGGCGACGAAGACGGCGCCCATCGCCGCCGCGCCCGCCAGCGCGCCGAGCACCCACGGGCTGCCCCAGCCGCTGTCGGGCGCCTGCAGCACGCCCAGCGTCAGCAGGCTCAGCGCGGCGGTGAAGCTCAGGGTGCCCGGCACGTCGAGCCCCATGGCCTGCGGGTTGCGCGATTCGTGCATCGACAGCGCGGCGATGCACAGCGCCGCGAGGCTGACCGCACCGGGGCTCAGCATCACCGCCTGCCAGCCGAAACTCTCCGCGAGCCAGCCCGAGAGGATGGAGCCGCAGGACAGCCCCACGCCGAACGAGGTGCCGATCAGGCTGAATGCCCGCGTGCGGGCCGCGCCGTCGAACACCTGCGCCAACGCGGCCGTGCCCGCCGCGAAGGCCGCCGCCGAGCCCAGCCCCTGCAGCGCACGCGCCAGGTCGAAGGACACGATGCCCGGCGCCAGGGTCAGCAGCGAGGCGCTGAGCGCCACCACCGCGAGCCCCAGCAGGAAGACGCGCTTGCGCCCGTATGCATCGGCCAGCGCGCCGGCGGCCATCAGCGTGGCGCCGAAGCTCAGCATGAAGGCGTTGGTCACCCAGTTGAGCTGCACCGGGCTGCCGCCCAGGGCGTCGCGGACGGCGGGCAGCACCACCGCCGGGCCGGTGAAGCTCAGCGGCATGCCCAGCGCCGCGAGGCAGACGGCGGCCAGGAGCCAGTTTCTGGAGGAGGACGGGGACATCGGGAACGTGCCTTCGCGGAAGGTGGAAAAGGAAGGCACGAAGATAGAAAGGAATCAATGCAATGAGAATTGCCCCATTGCTCCTCACACTCCCAACCAAAGGTTGCCAATCCATGGACAGCTTCAGCGGACTCGAATCCTTCGTACGGGCGGCCGACCACGCGAGCTTCGCCAAGGCCGGCCGGGAGCTCGGCATCTCGGCCTCGGCGGTGGGCAAGAACGTCGCGCGGCTCGAGCAGCAGCTCGGTGTGCGCCTCTTCAACCGCACCACGCGGCACATGCGGCTCACACAGGAAGGAGCCCTCTTCCACGAGCGCTGCCGCCGCATCCTCGACGAGCTGGACGACGCGCGGGCCATGATGCAGGACGCCGTGGCCGCCCCGCGCGGACGCCTGCGGGTGAGCCTGCCGACCATCGGCTATCGCTTCCTGCTGCCGATCCTGCCGGCCTTCAGGGAGCGCTACCCCGAGATCGAGCTCGACCTCGACTTCAACGACAGGCTGGTCGACGTGATCGCCGAGGGCGTCGACGTGGCGATCCGCAGCGGCGACCTGGTCGACTCGCAACTGGTGGCGCGCCGGCTCGGCCCGTTCCGCTTCGTGCTGGTGGCCTCGCCGGCCTACCTGGAGCGCCACGGCGTGCCGCAGATCCCCGCCGACCTCGCTCGGCACACCTGCCTGCGCTACAAGTTCGTCACCGGCGGAAAGATCGAGGACTGGGACTTGCCCGGCCTACCCACGCAACTGCCGCCCGGCCTGCTGTGCAACAACATGGAAGCCATGCTGGGCGCGGCCGTGGCCGGCCTCGGCGTGGCCTACATGCCCGACTTTCTCGCACGCGATTCGCTGTGCCGCGGCGAGCTGCAGCGCGTGCTGGCCACGCACCTCGTGCGGCAGGGCCAGTTCTCGGCGCTGTGGCCGTCGAGCCGGCAGCTGTCGCCTAAGGTGCGGGCGTTCGTGGACTTCGCGGGGGAGCGGATGTTCAGAGAGGAAGTCATGGCGCCATGACCGGACGCCAGCCGCTCCAGACTGAATTCAGACCATAATGAGTCCGACCAGGAATCAGGGATGAGCACCATGAATTTCTCGACCCAAGTCAAACCCATCAGCTACCTCAAGAGCCATGCCGCGGACATCGTGAAGACGCTGTCCGACACTCGTGAACCGATGCTCATCACCCAGAACGGCGAAGCCAAGCTCGTGGTGATGGATGTTCGCTCCTACGAGGAGCACGAAGCCACGCTCGCGCTTCTCAAGGTGTTGGCACTTGGCAACCGCGAGATCGAGCAGGGCCAGTTCCGCTCGGCGGAAGATGTGTTTGCGGACCTGGACCGCCAAGATGCAGAAGACGAAAAAGACACGAAATGAAGGTCGTGTTCCTGCGATCCGCGGAAGCCGACCTGAAGGACCTGAGGCGCTATCTCATCAGGAATTTCGGTGCGCAGGCCTGGACAGACTGCTATGGAAAGATCAGGAAGTCCGTCGCGATGATCGAGGCCCATCCGGAAGCCGGCCGGGTTCCCGAAGAGCTCGAAAACCTGAACGCAGCCCAGTACCGGCAGGTCATATCGGGCATGAATCGCATCATCTATGAAGTGAGAGCGGACACGGCTTACATCCACGTCGTCTGCGACACGCGAAGAGACCTGAAGGGCCTGCTCATGCGACGCATGGTCGGCGCCGCATGAGTTGAGGGCCGCGCCCGTCAGGCGACCTCTGCCGGCTGCTCCGCCTGCTGACTTACAGCGACGGCCTGCTCTTCGACGCGCTGCGCCGCTGGAGCCTCCACAGGCACTACAGCTACAGGCTCGACGGGCTTGGCGCTTTCGGCGACCACCGGCTTCGCCGGTTCGGGAGTCGCAGGTGCAGGCACTTCCGCAGGCGCGACGGCCGGTGCAGCGACTGCAACAGGCACCGCTTCTGCAGGCTTTGCGCTTTCCACGACGACTGGTTCCACCGCCTCAGGCTTGGCCACCTCGGCCTTTGCAGGGGCTGCGACCTTCGCCGGCACGGGCATGGCTGGTGCCGGTGCGGCCAGTGCGACAGGCGCTGCTTCCATCGGCTTGGCGCTTTCCACGACAACGGACTTTGCAGGTTCGGCCTTGACGGGTTCAGGCTTCGCGGCCTCGGTCTTCGCGGGAGCTGGAATCACGGCCGCCGCCTCGGCGGACTTGGCCGACTTCGCAGGCTTCGCGGGCGCGGGCTTCACCGGTTCCGGCGTCGCCACCACCGGCTTCGAGACTTCCTGCTTCACCGGCTCGCTCGCCATCCGGCTCAGCGCCAGCGCAGCCTTCAGCGGGAACAGCGTGCGCTCGTCGCCCTCCGCGGCATTGCTCACCGTGGTGCCCGCGGTCTCGCTCAGGCTGGCGGTGCGCACCGCGTCGAGCCGGTGCGCGGGCACCATGAACGGCGAATGCGTGGTGTAGACGATCTGGTTGCCGAAGTCCTTCTCCAGGTGCGCCAGCAGGTCGGCCTGCGAATGGGGGTGCAGGTGCAGGCCGGGCTCGTCGAGCAGCAGCACGGCGTCTTCCGCGTTGCCGCCACGGGTGTCGGCGAAGAAGGCGACGTAGAACGAGAAGAACCACTGGAAGCCGCGGCTGCGCTCCTCCAGGTTCACCTCGACCTCGTAGGCGGCGTTCGGGTCGGACACCAGCGTGTCGAGGTACTGGCCGTCGAGGTTGAAGCGAACCTTCAGCGCGCGGTCCTTCCAGATGCGGCGGATCTCGGCCGTCACCACCGAGCCGGCGCGGTTGACGAGCTGGTTGCGCGTGGCCTGGTCATTCCTGTCGAGCAGGGCCTGCAGCTGTCGCAGGTCGAGTCCCGCGACCTTGCACAGCTTGCCGAAGCTCCGCTGCTCGGGCGTGAGCTGGCCCCAGCCCTCGCGTCCCAGGTATTCGGCGATGTTCTGGCGGCCGGGCAGCGCCGGGTATTCGTCGACGTAGACAAAACGCGGCAGCTTGCCGATCACCCATTCCTGCGCGCGCTCCAGCGCGGGGGCGTCGTTGGCGATGGAAAGCGCGGTTTCCTCCAGCTCGGCGAGCATCTGGTCCTGCTTGTCGCTGAGCTCGGCGCCCGACACGGCCAGCGCCTTGCGCAGGGCCTGGGCCGCCTTGATGGCGCCCGCCGACCACTTGATGTAGTCGGGGCTCATGATCATCGCGGCGTCGAAGACGTCGGTTTCCTGCTCGAGAGCGGCCTTCGCGGCTTCGTCGGCGACCTTCTCGGCGGCCGCCTTCACGGCCGGCACGATCTTGCGGACCTTGGCCTTGGTGTCGCTCACGTCGAGCGACAGGGCGCCGAGCCCTTCGAACCCGGCCGAGCGGGCGGCGGCATAGCCCCGGCTCGCGGTGACGTGGCGCACGCCCGCCGCGCGCGGCAGGATCGCGGCCAGCTCAGCCTGCTCGCCTTCGTCGAGGCTCCAGCGCGTGAACACGACCGGGGTGTCGCCCGTGCACTCTTCCAGGCGGCGGTGGCGCGGGAAGTCCTTGATGGGGCTGAGTTCGGCAATGCCTTCGGCGGGGTTCAGGCTGTGGAGCGCACGCAGCAGGTTCGACTTGCCGCTGTCATTCCGGCCGAGGATCGCGGTGATCTGCGTGGAATCGATGAGGCCGCTGTCGTTGATCGAGCGAAAGTTGGTGATCTGGAATGACGCCAGGCGCATGCGAGGATTTCTCTCTTCTGAAATGAGTACGGGGCCGGGGAATGTATTGCATCCCCGGCCCCGTCTCGCCCCGAAGAGAAGAAAAATTACTCGGCCGCGCGCCGCAATGTGTCGACCACCGGCCGGCGAAGCACCTCGCGCAGGCCCCACCACCCGGCGCCGAGCGCCAGCACCGCGCCGGCCAGCGCACCGGCCACCGGCACCAGCGGCGAAGCGGTCCAGGTGAACTCGAACACGTAGCGCGCCAGCCCCCAGCCGATCAGCGCGGCCACGATGCTCGCGAGGAAGCCCGCCAGCAGGCCCACGCCCGCGAGCTCGGCGCGCTGCACCTGCCGCAGCAGGCTGGCGCGAGCGCCCACCGCGCGCATCACCGCGAACTCGCGTGCACGCTCCTCGCGCGTGGCCGTCACCGCGGCGAACAGCACCACGAGCCCGGCCGCGAGCGTGAAGCCGAACAGGAACTCGACCGCGCGGATCACCTGGTCGAGCACGCGCTGCACCTGGTTGATGGTGGCGCTCATGTCGACGTTGGTCACGTTCGGGTAGCTGCGCACCAGCGCGTTGTCGAAGCCGCGCGTCTCGGGCGCGCGGAAGGCGCCCATGTAGGTGGTGGGCACGTCGGCCAGCGAGGCCACCGTGTACATCACGAAGAAGTTGGCGTGCATCGAGCCCCAGTCGACCTTGCGCAGCGAGGTGATGCGCGCGTCGTTCTGCATGCCGCCGATGTCGAAGCGCAGCATGTCGCCCATCTTGAGGCCCAGCGTCTCGGCCAGGCCCTCTTCCACGCTCACCTCGCCGACGGCGCCGGGCGTCCACTTGCCGGTGGTGATGCTGTTGTGCGCAGGCGCGTCCACGCTGTTGCTGAGGTTGAACTCGCGGTCCACCAGGCGCCTGGCGCGGTCTTCGGTGTAGTCGTCAGGAGACACCGGCTTGTCGTTGATGGCCACGAGGCGGCCGCGGATCATCGGGTACCAGTCGAACTTGCTCACGCCCGCGTCGCGCAGCGACTTCTGGAAGGCCTCGCTCTGGTCGGGCATGACGTTGATGACGAAGCGGTTCGGCGCATCGGGCGGCGTGGCCTGGCGCCAGCTCGCCACGAGGTCGGTGCGCAGCAGCACCAGCAGCACCAGCGCCAGCAGGCCCACCGAGAGCGCGCTGACCTGCACCACCGCGTAGGCCGGCCGCGCCGAGATCTGCCGCGTGGCCAGCACCAGCCAGCGCGGCGCGGTCGCCTCATTGACGCTGCGGCGCAGCACCTTCACCGCCAGCCAGCTCAGCAGCGCGAACACCGCCACCGCGCCCGCGAACCCGCCGACGGCGATCAGGCCCAGCTTGATGTCGCTGCTCGCAGCCATCAGCAAGGCCGCGAAGCCCGCAACGCCGACGCCCAGCACCGCGAGCGACGCGGGCTTGAGCCCGCCCACATCACGCCGGATCACGCGCAGCGGCGGCACGCGCGCCAGCTGCAGCACGGGAGGCAGGCCGAAGGCGAATAGCAGCGTGAGCCCCATGCCCAACCCGAAGGCCACGGGCCACAGCGTGGCCGCGGGCAGCGCGGTCTCGACCAGACCTGCCAGCAGCAGCACGAACACGTAATGCACCGCGAAGCCGATGGCCACGCCCAGCGCGCTGGCGACGATGCCGATCACCGCGAACTCGAAGGCATAGGCCACGGCGATGGTGCGCTGGCTCTGCCCGAGCACGCGCAGCATCGCGCAGTCGTCGAGGTGGCTGGCAGCGAAGCCGCGCGCGGCCAGCGCCACGGCCACCGCCGACAGCAGCGCCGCGAGCAGCGCGACCAGGCTCAGGAATTTCTCGGCGCGGTCGAGCGTCTGGCGCATCTCGGGCCGGCCGCTTTCGAAGGAGTCGAGCCGCACGCCGCGCAGCTCGCCCTTCTTGATGGTGGCATCGGCCCAGTCGGTGAAACGCTTGACCGCGGCGTCGCTGCCCGCCACGGCATAGCGGTAGCCCACGCGGCTGGCAGGCTGCACGAGCCCGGTGCGGGCCACGTCGGCCTGGTTGAGCATCACGCGCGGCGAGAAGCTCATGAAGCCGGCGCCGCGGTCGGGCTCCAGCGTGATGACGCGACCCACGCGCAGGCCGGTGTCGCCCAGCAGCAGCGTGTCGCCGACCTTCAGTCCCAGCGAATCGAGCAAGGATGCATCGACCCACGTTTCACCGGGCGGAGGAATGTCTCGCGTGACGGCGCCGGCGCCGTCGATGGTGGTGGAAGTCTGCAGGCTGCCGCGCAGCGGATAGCCGGCCGTCACCGCCTTCAGCGCCACCAGCTTGCTGGCGCCGCCCTGCGCGTCGTCGGCGCGGGCCATGGTCGGAAAGCCGTAGGTACTGGTGCCCTCCAGCCCCAATGCCTTCGCCTGCGCCACGAAGGCCTCGGGCGTGGGGTTGTCGCTGACGATCACCGCGTCGCCGCCCAGCAGCTGGCGCGCGTCGCGCTTCAGGCCGCCCTGCAACCGGTCGGCGAAGAAGCCGACAGCCGTGAGCGCGGCCACGGCCAGCAGCACGGCGACGATCAACAGGCGCAACTCGCCGGCACGCAGGTCGCGCCAGAGCGTGCGCCAACCCAGACGGAGGGAGGCATTCATGGCGCGAACGATAGCCGACGCCCGGCGGCATGGCGGGTTTCGAGGGTTATTGCGCTCCTTTTGCCCTTGATCCTGGCAGGATGCTGTCGCATGATGCGACAAACGCATCCCGTTTGTCGCAAACCGGGCACGCCCGGCAAGCGGAATACGAGGCCATAAAAACAGCCCGTTGCCGGACCCGTCCTTCCCACAAGGAGTGTCGATGCCACGATGTCAGCAGCAGCGCTTGCAGATCATCGGCCTGTGCCTGACCGCGGGCCTGCTGGCGAGCGCCTGCGACCCCAAGCCCTCCTCGCCGCCGATGCCGAAGGCCTCGACCGGCGCGAGCCCGACGGGCATCGCCCCCGCCGCCTCCGGCGACAAGGTCGAATCCTCCACCTCACACCAGGGCCCGTCCGAAGGCGGCGCGGCCGTGGGCGGCATGAGCGGCCCGGGCGGCACCGGCTCTTCCGGCGGTGCGGCGCCCGCGCCCAGCGGAGGCGACGGCACCGCGCCAAAGTAGCCGGCGCGGCCCGCCAGGTTCATTCGAGTTACCCGCAAGAAGAAAAGAAGACCACGATGAAACACCCCATCACTTCACCGCTGCAGGAGGTTCCGTCATGGACATGAACCGCCGGCAATTCTTCCGCGTCAGCAGCGCGGGGCTGGTCGGCTCCAGCATCGTGGCGCTCGGCTTCTCGCCGACCGCCGCGCTGGCCGAGGCCCGCAACTTCAAGCTCGCGCGCACCACCGAGACGCGCAACACCTGCCCGTACTGCTCGGTGGGCTGCGGGCTCATTATGTACAGCCTGGGCGACAAGGCGAAGAACGTGGTGTCCGACATCCTCCACATCGAGGGCGATGCCGACCACCCCGTGAACCGCGGCACGCTGTGCCCCAAGGGCGCCGGCCTGCTCGACTTCGTGCACAGCCCCATGCGCCTGAAGTACCCCGAGGTGCGCGAGCCCGGCGGCACCGAGTGGAAGCGCATCGGCTGGGGCGAGGCGCTCGACCGCATCGCCAAGTTGCTGAAGGCCGACCGCGACGCCAACTTCCAGACCACCAACGCCGACGGCAAGACCGTGAACCGCTGGACCAGCTCCGGCATGCTCTGCGCCTCGGCCTCGTCCAACGAAACCGGATACATCACGCACAAGGCATTCCGCTCGACCGGAATGCTGGTGTTCGACAACCAGGCACGCGTCTGACACGGACCCACGGTGGCCAGTCTGGCCCCGACGTTCGGCAGAGGCGCGATGACCAACCACTGGCAGGACATCCAGAACGCGGATGTCGTGCTGATCATGGGCGGCAACGCCGCGGAGGCGCATCCGTGCGGCTTCAAGTGGGTCATCGAGGCCAAGAAACAGAACAAGGCAAGGCTGGTCGTGGTCGACCCGCGCTTCACGCGCTCGGCCGCCATGGCGGATTACTACGCGCCGATACGCGCCGGTTCGGACATCGCGTTCCTCGCGGGGGTCATCAACTACCTGCTTGGCAACGACAAGATCCAGACCGAGTACGTCCGCAACTACACCAACGCGACCTTCATCGTCGGCCCCGACTACAAGTTCGAGGACGGCCTGTTCAGCGGCTACAACGCCGAGAAGCGCAACTACGACCCCAAGTCGTGGGGCTACGCGCTCGACGAACAGGGCATGGCCAAGGTCGACATGACCATGCAGGACCCGAACTGCGTGCTGCAGGTGATGAAGCGGCACTACTCGCGCTACACGCCCGAGATGGTGAGCCGCATCACCGGCACGCCGAAGGACAAGTTCCTGAAGGTCTGCGAGTACATCGCGAGCACCAGCACCTCCCAGCGCACCATGACCATCATGTACGCCCTGGGCTGGACGCAGCACAGCCAGGGCTCGCAGATGATCCGCACCGGCGCCATCGTGCAGCTTCTGCTGGGCAACATCGGCGTGCCCGGCGGCGGCATGAACGCGCTGCGCGGCCACAGCAACATCCAGGGCCTCACCGACCTGGGGCTGCTGTCGAATTCGCTGACGGGCTACATGTCGCTGGCACGTGACAACGAGCAGACGCTGGAGGACTACTACAAGACCCGCGCGCTCAAGCCCCTGCGTCCCAACCAGATGAGCTACTGGCAGAACTACCCGAAGTTCTTCGTCAGCATGCAGAAGGCCTGGTGGGGCAACGCGGCCACGGCCGAGAACGACTGGGCCTTCCACTACCTGCCGAAGATCGACAGGCTCTACGACGTGCTTCAGGCCTTCGAGCTCATGAACCAGGGCAAGCTCAACGGCTACATCTGCCAGGGCTTCAACCCGGTGGGCTCGTTCCCCGACAAGAAGAAGATCGTCGACGGGCTCTCGAAGCTCAAGTTCCTGGTCACCATCGATCCGCTGCAGACCGAGACCAGCGAGTTCTGGCGCAACTTCGGCGAGTTCAACGACGTCAAGACCGCCGACATCCAGACCACGGTGTTCCGCCTGCCTTCCACCTGCTTCGCGGAGGAAGACGGCTCGCTCACCAACTCCAGCCGCTGGCTGCAGTGGCACTGGAAGGGCGCGGAGCCGCCGGGCGAGGCCAAGGGCGACATCGAGATCGTCGCGGGCATCTTCAACCGCATCCGCGCGGCCTACGCGAAGGACGGCGGCGCCTTCCCCGACCCGATCGTCAAGCTCACCTGGCCCTACAAGATTCCGCACTCGCCCTCCGCGCAGGAGCTGGCGATGGAATACAACGGCCGCGCGCTGGCCGACCTGACCGACCCGAAGGACCCGACCAAGCCGCCGCTGGCCAAGGCCGGCGAGCAGCTCTCGGGCTTCGGCCTCTTGCGCGATGACGGCTCGACCGCCTCGGGTTGCTGGATCTACGCCGGCGCCTGGACGCAGGCCGGCAACCAGATGGCACGGCGCGACAACGCCGACCCGTACGGCATCGGCATGGTGCAGAACTGGGCGTGGGCCTGGCCCGCTAACCGGCGCATCCTCTACAACGGCGCTTCGACCGACCCGACCACCGGCAAGCCGTGGATCGCGAAGCGCGGCCTCGTCGCGTGGAACGGCAAGCAATGGGGCGGCGCCGACGTGCCC
The DNA here is from genome assembly GCF_003965815.1 of Variovorax gossypii. Lineage (GTDB taxonomy): Bacteria > Pseudomonadota > Gammaproteobacteria > Burkholderiales > Burkholderiaceae_C > Variovorax > Variovorax gossypii. The sequence continues at coordinate 350,092 of NZ_RXOE01000004.1, forward strand.
GACATCCGCCCCGACGCGAGCCCGACCGACGCCGACGCGGTGCGTCCCTTCATCATGACCGCCGAGGGCGTAGCGCGACTCTTCGCTCCCACCGGCATGGCCGAGGGGCCGCTGCCGGAGCACTACGAGCCCTTCGAGTCGCCGCTGGTCAACAACCTGATGCACCCGAACAACGAGAAGGCGCGCGCCAACCCCGCGGCACGCATCTTCAAGGGCGACCTCGAGAGGCTCGGCGTGCCGAAGGACTTCCCGTACGTGGCAACCAGCTACCGGCTCACCGAGCACTTCCACTACTGGACCAAGAACGTACGCACCTCGGCCATCATCCAGCCGCAGCAGTTCGTCGAGATCGGCGAGGAGCTTGCCAAGGAGAAGGGTATCGGCCACGGCGACATGGTGAAGGTGTCGAGCAAGCGCGGCTTCATCAAGGCCGTGGCTGTGGTCACCAAGCGCATCGTCGGTCTGCAGGTGGACGGGCGCACGGTCCATACCGTGGGGCTGCCGAACCACTGGGGCTTCGTCGGCATCGCGAAGCCGGGCTACCTGGTGAACACGCTGACACCCTTCGTGGGCGACGCGAACACGCAGACGCCCGAGTACAAGTCGTTCACCGTGAACATCGAGAAGGCCTGAACGATGTCCTCTCTTCAAACCCTCGACATCGCCGCCCGCTCGGCCACGACCACGCCGTCGCCCGAGATCCGCCATCGTCCGCAGGTGCAGCCGCTCGCGAAACTGATCGACGTGTCGGCCTGCATCGGCTGCAAGGCCTGCCAGGTCGCGTGCATGCAGTGGAACGACCTGCGCGACGAAGTCGGCACCACGCACGGCACCTACGACAACCCGGTCGACCTCACGCCGGCCTCATGGACGGTGATGAAGTTCTCCGAGGTCGAGCCCGAGGCCGGCAAGCTCGAGTGGCTGATCCGCAAGGACGGCTGCATGCACTGCGACGACCCCGGCTGCCTGAAGTCGTGCCCCTCGCCTGGCGCGATCGTCAAGTACGCCAACGGCATCGTCGACTTCATCAGCGAGCATTGCGTGGGCTGCGGCAACTGCGTCACCGGCTGCCCCTTCGACGTGCCGCGCATCAGCAAGGTCGACAACAAGGCCTACAAGTGCTCGCTGTGCTCCGACCGCGTGGGCGTGGGCCTGGAGCCGGCCTGCGTGAAGGCCTGCCCCACCGGCGCGCTGCACTTCGGCACCAAGGAAGACATGCACGAGTACGCCTCGGAGCGCATCGTCGACCTGAAGGAGCGCGGCTTTTCCAACGCCGGCGTGTACGACCCGGCAGGCGTGGGCGGCACGCACGTGATGTACGTGCTGCAGCATGCCGACCGGCCGCAGCTCTACGCCGACCTGCCGAAGGACCCGCAGATCAGCCCGCTGGTCTCGCTGTGGAAGGGCGTGGCCAAGCCGCTCGCGATGGTTGCCATGATCGGCGCCGTGGTGGGCAGCTTCTTCCACTACATGAAGACCGGCCCCATCGAGCCCAAGGACGACCACCCCGACGCCGACCGCGACGGCAAGCCCGACGACGTGGTGGTGATCGAAGAGCCGCCGGCCTCGCCTTCATCCAACGCACCCCGCGCATGAGGAGAAGAACGCGATGACACGCTACTACCTTCGCCGCTACCGCGACGCCACGCGCATGAACCACTGGTTCGTCGCAATCATGTTCTTCGCCGCCGCGCTCTCGGGCCTGGCCTTCTTCCACCCCAGCCTGTTCTTCCTGACCAACCTCTTCGGCGGCGGGCCGTGGACGCGCATCCTGCATCCATTCATGGGCCTCCTGATGGTGCTGGGCTTTGTGTTCCTGTTCTTCACGATGTGGCGCGAGAACATCCTCGACAAGGGCGACCGCGAGTGGATCGCCAACGCGCCGAAGATGCTCAAGGGCGACAAGTCGGGCATGCCGCCGGTGGGCAAGTACAACGCCGGGCAGAAGCTGGTGTTCTGGGCCTTCGGCATCAGCCTGCTCCTGCTGCTGGTGACGGGCTTCATGTTCTGGAGCCCGTGGTTCGTAGGCTTCTTCCCGATCCTCGTGCGGCGCATCGCGGTGGTGGTGCACGCGGCCTCGGCCGTGGTGCTGATCCTTTCGGTCATCACGCACATCTACGCGGCGATCTGGGTCAAGGGCACGCTGCGCGCGATGACACGCGGCACGGTCACCGAGGGATGGGCCAAGCTCAATCACCCTCTCTGGCATCGCAAAATGACGCGAGGTGAGTGATACTGCGCCGATGACGAGCTCCCCCGGCAACCCACCGCCGATCCGGACCACACGCATCCTCGAGCCTGAGCAGATCGCCATGCAGGCCGGGCGGCAGATGCCGTTCCTGCGCCTGCCGGTGCGCTCCCTCGTGTTCTCCGACCGGCAATTGCGGCTGCGCCAGCTTGCAGCATCGCATCCGATGCGCGAGTACCTGATCTTCATCGCCGACCTCGCGCAGGCGCAGCACCAGGTGCTGCAGGACTACGCGTCGGTCGAGCTGCCCGAATCCGAAGCGCTCGAAGCCGCCGCGAAGGTGCTCAAGCCGCCGATGCCCGCCTTCGGCTGGACGCGCGATCCCGTGTGGCTGAAGGAACTGCGCCGCCTGCTCGGCCTCTTCCGCGCCCGCTTGCCCGAAGGCCCCGCGCGCGACACGCTCGACCGCGTGGTGGCCGCTGACGATGCATGGGTCAACGAGCAGGCCGATCGGCTCTCGCGCCGCATCATGTTCGGGCTCGATCTCGCAGCCGCGCCGCTGATCGCCGCCGGGCTGCAGGCGTACTGGACGCAGCTGGTGCTGCAGGTCGCCGAGCGCGAGGGCGAGAACATCTACGGACGTACCGATCCCGGCAACGAGTGCCCCTGCTGCGGCAGCGCGCCGACAGTGAGCATCACGCGCATCGGCGCCGACGAAGCGGGCTTCCGCTACCTGCACTGCTCGCTGTGCGGCACCGAGTGGCACTACGTGCGCATCAAGTGCACGCACTGCGAGAGCACCAAGGGCATCCACTTCGAGTCGCTCTCGCCGCAGCCCGGCGTAGAGCTGCCTGCGACAGGCGCGCGTGACGGCGCCGTCAAGGCCGAGTGCTGCGACAGCTGCGGCCATTACCTCAAACAGATCGCGATGGAGAAAGACCCCGAAGTCGAACCTGTCGCCGACGACCTGGCGAGCGTCACGCTCGACCTGCTCGTCTCCGAAGCCGGCCACCAGCGCAGCGGCCACAACCTGATGCTGCTCTTCGGCGACCCCGAAATACCCGACGACGGCGGAGGCGGCTGATGGCAACGCCCGAAGAGTCCGTGGTCCACGGCTCGACGGCAAGGCCCCAGGATCTGCCTTCTGTCGATCAACTGCTGCGCCTCGCCGTGCCGGGCGCATTGCTGGCCGAGCACGGCCATACGCTGGTGGTGAAGGAAGCGCGCGCGCTGCTCGAAGGGCTTCGCGCGCGGGCCGTGGCGGGCAAGCTCGCCGCTGCCGACGTGCAGCCCGACGCGCTGGGCGATGCGCTCGCATCGCGCATCCAGGCCCGCCTCGCGCCGCGCATGAAGGCGGTGCTGAACCTCACGGGCACCGTCATCCACACCAACCTCGGTCGCGCGCTGCTGGCCGACGCGGCGCTGCAGCGACTGCTCGCGGTGATGACATCGCCCAACAACCTCGAGTACGACCTCGCCACCGGCAGCCGCGGCGACCGCGACTCGCTGGTGGAAGAGCTGCTGTGCACCATCACCGGCGCCGAGGCGGCCACGGTGGTCAACAACAACGCGGCTGCCGTGCTGCTCACCATCGCGGCGCTGGCGCGCGAGCGCGAGGTGATCGTCTCGCGCGGCGAGCTGGTGGAGATCGGCGGCGCCTTCCGCATGCCCGACGTGATGGCCAGCGCGGGCGCGCGCATGGTCGAGGTCGGCACCACCAACCGCACGCATCCGCAGGACTACGAACGCGCCATCAACGAGCGCACCGCGCTCGTGATGAAGGTGCACACCAGCAACTACGCGGTGCAGGGCTTCACCGCCGCGGTCGACGAAGCCACGCTCGCCGGCATCGCGCACGCGCGCGGCGTGCCGCTGGCCACCGACCTGGGCAGCGGCTCGCTGATCGACCTCGCGCACTACGGCCTGCCGCGCGAGCCGCTGCCGCAGGAAATGCTCGCGGCCGGCTGCGACGTGGTCACCTTCTCGGGCGACAAGCTGCTGGGCGGGCCGCAGGCCGGGCTCATCGTGGGCAGCAAGGAGGCCGTGGGCCGCATCCGCAAGTTCCCGATGAAGCGCGCACTGCGCATGAGCAAGCTGCCGCTGGCCGCGCTCGAAGCCACGCTCTCGCTGTACCTTCGGCCCGAACGCCTCGCGCAGGACCTGCCGACGCTGCGGCTGCTCACGCGGCCCGCCGATGCGATCCGCGAGATGGCCGAGGCGCTGAAGGCGTCGGTGCAGGCCGCCGTATCGCCGCGCTTCACCGTCGAGGTGGTGCCGCTGCTCGGGCAGATCGGCTCCGGCTCGCTGCCGGTGGAGCGCCTGCCCTCGGCGGGTCTAGCACTCGCACCGGCCGGCACTTCGAAGAAAGGCATCGGCACCGCGCTCGATGCCCTCGCCACCGCGTTGCGCGGCCTTCCGCTGCCCGTGATCGGCCGCATTGCCGAAGACCGCCTGCTTCTCGACCTGCGCTGCCTGGAAGACAGCGCCACCTTCACAGGCCAGCTCGACACCCTGCGCGAGCGGCTGATGTAGCAGCCCCCGATTCCCTCAACCACCTGTCTGGAGAAAGCGATGAACCCCCTCGAAGTGCTCGCCGGTATCGAAACGCAAACGCTGCAGCCTCTGGCCCAGCGCACCGACGCAGAGGGACGCTTTCCACGAGAGACGATCTCGGCGCTGGGCGAGACAGGCCTGCTGGGGCTGGTCTCGGCCGCGTCGGTCGGGGGCCAGGGGCTGGGCCTGAAGGAAGCCGCGCAGGTGGTGTCGCGCATCGCGCAGACCTGTCCTTCCACCGCGATGGTGGTGTGCATGCACTACTGCGCCACTGCCGTGCTCGAACAGTTCGGCCCCGAGTCCGTGCGGCGCGCAATCGCCAACGGCAAGCACCTGAGCACGCTGGCCTTCTCCGAAGCCGATTCGCGCAGCCACTTCTGGGCACCCACCGGCACCGCGCGCGCGGACGGAAGCAACGTGGTGCTCGACGCCCGCAAGAGCTGGGTCACCTCGGCCTTCGAGGCCGACAGCTACGTGTGGTCGAGCAAACCTCTCGCGGCCGAAGGCGCAAGCACGCTGTGGCTGGTCGACGCCAAGTCCGACGGCCTGAGCCAGCCCGGCCGCTTCGACGGGCTGGGCCTGCGCGGCAACGCCTCGACGCCGATCACTGCAAAGGACGTACGCATCGCGGCCGGTGCGCGGCTCGGCGAGGACGGCAAGGGCTTCGACACCATGATGGGCGTGGTGCTGCCGTGGTTCTCGGTGCTCAGCGCCGCGTGCTCGACCGGCCTGATGGAAGGCGCCCTGAGCCGCGCCATCGGCCATGTGAGCCAGACGCGGCACCTGCATCTCGATTCGTCGCTGGCCGACCTGCCCACCGTCCGAGCCTATCTGGCAAAGGCACGCATCAAGGCCGACATGGCGCAGGCGCTGCTGGACGACACCGTCGCCGCCATCGGCGCGGGCCGCGCAGACACCATGCTGCGCGTGCTCGAGGTAAAGGCGGCAGCAGCCGAATCCGCGCTCGAAGTGACCGACATCGCGATGCGCGTGTGCGGCGGCGCGGCCTTCCGCAAGGAAGCGGGCATCGAACGCCTCTTCCGCGATGCGCGTGCATCGAGCGTGATGGCGCCGACCTCCGACGTGCTCTACGACTTCATCGGCAAGGCCATCACCGGCCTGCCGCTGTTCTGAGAAAGGGGCCGCGCGATGCCGCAGCAGACGCTGATCATGGGCGCCGTGGCCTACGCGCCCAAGGTCGTCACCATCTGGGAAGGCTTCAAGGCCTTCTTCGTGAAGAACGGCCTGCCCTTCGACTACGTGCTGTATTCGAACTACGAAAGCCAGGTCGAGGCGCAGTTCGACGGCACGCTGCACCTGGCGTGGAACTCGCCTCTAGCTTGGGTACGTGCCGAGCGCATCGCGCGCAGCCGGGGGCTGCAGGTGCAGGCCGTGGCCATGCGCGATACCGACTGCGACCTGCGCTCGGCCATCGTGGTGCGCGCCGACAGCCCGGTGCAATCGCTGGCCGATCTGCGCGGCAGGAGCATCGGGTTCGGCGCGCTCGATTCGCCGCAGGCCACGCTGATCCCGCTCGACCATCTGCGCACCGAAGGCCTGCTGAAGCCGCGCGACTTCCAGGCGCGCTACTTCGACGTGCTCGGCGGCAAGCACGGCGACCACATCGGCGGCGAGCGCGACGCGGCCCTCGCGCTGATGGCTGGCGAGATCGACGCCTGCTGCCTGATCGACGGCAACCACCTGGCCTTCGGCCTCGACGGCACGCTGCCTTCGGGCAGCACGCGCGTGCTGGCGCGCACCGGCGCGTACGACCATTGCAACTTCACCACCAGCCCGGATGCACCGGCCGCGCTCATCGACCGCTTCGTCTCGCTGCTGATGGCGATGCGCTGGGACGACCCGCAGGTGCGCCCGCTGCTCGAACTCGAGGGCCTGCGCGAATGGCGCACCGGCCGCACCAGCGGCTACGCGCTGCTCGAACGCGCGGTGGACGACGAGCACTTCTACGACGGCGATGGCCGCATCACCAATCCCGACTATCGATATTGAGTCGCTGGGCCTCGACCAGGGCGCCCTGCTGCTCATCCGCCGCGCGCTGGCCGAGCGGCCGGTGGGCGGCGAGCTGCGCGTGCGCGGGAACTCGCCCGACTGGCGCATGCACCTGGAGGCATGGTGCCGCAGCCAGGGGCACGTGCTGCACTTCGACGCGGCGCAGGAAGAAGCGTTCGTCACGCGCGGCCCGCATGCCGAAGGCCGCTGGCTCGGTGCGCAATCCACGGGCTTCGCGCAGGGCGACGCCGACGGCGCGCCGGCCGAAGACGCCGCGCCCGGCTGGGGCCTCGCCGCGCGCGGCGCCACAGTGGAGGCCGGCAGCCCGCCCTTCTTCTTCGCGCTGCACCGCCGCGACGAGCTCTGGGCCGAGACGGCCGGCGAGCTCTACCGGCAGGCGGCGGCAGCCCAATGGGATCCGGCGACCGCCATCGACTGGGACGCGCCCTTCGAGCTGCCGAGCGCCGTGGAAGCGGCCGTGGTGCAGGTGATGACCTACCTGATCGAGAACGAGAACGCCGCGCTGCTGGTTCCGGCGCGCCATCTGGGCCAGATCCACCCGCACTTCCGCGAAGTGCTGCAGCTGCTGGCGCTGCAGTGCGCCGACGAGGCGCGGCACGTGGAGGTGTTCACGCGCCGCGCCACGCTGCGCGGCCACCAGCCCGCGCTGTCGACGGCCGGCGGGCAGGCCTCGCTGCGCACGCTGTTCGACGCGCCCGATTTCTCCATCGCAACCTTCCTGCTGGCCGTGCTCGGCGAGGGCAGCTTCGTGAACCTGCTCAACTTCCTGCACGCGCACGCACCCGACCCGGTGACCCGGCAGATCGCACGGCTCGCCGCGCGCGACGAGGCGCGCCACGTCGCCTTCGGCATGGCGCATCTCGAATACCGGCTCTCGGTGCAGCCCGACTACCAGGTGCGGCTGCGCAACGCCATCGAGCTTCGCTACGACACGCTGGCCGGCACTGCGGGCCTCAACGAGGAAGTGTTCGACTCGCTGGTGCTGCTGGCGGCCGGCGAGCTCTCGCCTTCAGCCGTCGCGCGCGGCCATGCGGCCGTGCAACAGTTGCAGCGCGACATGGCGGCCGGCCGTCGCGCGCGCCTCGCGCGGCTGGGCTTCGACCGCGACGAGGCACAGCGGCTGTCCGAACTGCACACCCGCAACTTCATGTGACGACGCACCCACGATGATCATCGGCACTGCAGGCCACATCGACCACGGCAAGACCACGCTGGTGCGCGCGCTCACCGGCGTCGACACCGACCGGCTGCCCGAGGAGAAGCGGCGCGGCATTTCCATCGAGCTGGGCTACGCGTACCTGCACGCGCCCGACGGCGTGTCGCTCGGCTTCGTCGACGTGCCGGGCCACGAGCGACTGCTGCACACCATGCTGGCCGGCGCGACCGGCATCGACCATGCGCTGCTGGTGGTGGCCGCCGACGACGGCGTGATGCCGCAGACGCGCGAGCACCTGGCGGTGGTGGCGCTGCTGGGCGTGCGCGAGGCGACGGTGGCCATCACCAAGATCGACCGCATCGACGAGGCCCTGCGCGAGGCGCGGCTGGCCGAGGTGCGCGCCGGCATCGCAGCCCTGCTCGCGCCTACGCCGCTGGCCGGGGCGCCGATGCTGGCGGTGTCCGCCACGACGGGCGAAGGCATCGACGCACTGCGCGAGCGGCTGCTGGAGGTGGCCCGGCAGGAGCACGCGCGCGAGGAAGGCCTGGCCTTCCGCCTCGCGGTGGACCGGTCGTTCAGCCTGTCGGGCGTGGGCACGGTCGTCACCGGCACCGTCTTCAGCGGCACGGTGCGCGTCGGTGACGAGCTGCGCGTGGTGCCCGGCAACCGCACGGTGCGCGTGCGCGGCATCCATGCGCAGAACCAGCAGGCCGAGTCGGCGCATGCGGGCCAGCGCTGCGCGCTGGCGCTGGCCGGTGTCGCCAAGGACGAAATGCATCGCGGCGACTGGGTCTGCACGCCGGGCATCGCGCTTTCCACCGACCGCATCGACGTGCTGCTCACGCTGTGGCCCGACGAGGCCAGGCCCCTGCGCTCGGGCACGACGGTGCACGCGCACCTCGGCGCGAGCGACATGATGGCGTCGCTCGCGCTGCTCGATCGCGATGCGCTCGCGCCCGGTGAAACGGCGCTGGCCCAGCTCGTGCTCAAGGAGGCGGTAGGCGCCTGGCATGGCGATCGCGGCGTGCTGCGCGATGCCTCGGCCACGCGCACCGTGGCCGGCGTGCGCGTGCTCGATCCGTTCGCGCCGGTGCGCTATCGCCGCACGCCCGAGCGGCTGCGCACGCTCGCGGCCTGGGCCATCGAGGACCGCGCGGCGCGCGTGGCCGCGCTGCTGCACAACGCACCGCTCGGCATGGACACCGCGCGGACGGCGCAGGCGCTCTCGCTGTCCGACGAGGCTGCGGTGCCGCTGCCCGGCGATGCGGTGCGCATCGAACACACGGCCATCGCGCAATCTCACCTGGACGCACTCGAAGAACAGATCGCAGGCCGCCTCGCGGACTTCCATCGCACCGCGCCGGACGAGGTCGGGCCCGATGCGCGCCGACTCAAGCGGCTTGCAGGCCCGCGCGCGGACGACTCGCTCTGGCGCCACGCGCTCGACGACCTCGTCGCGCGTGGCGCGCTGGTGCGCAGCGGCACCTGGCTGCATCTGCCCGACCACGCGGCGCGCCTCAACGAGGCCGAGCAGAAGCTCGCGCAGAAGCTGCTGCCAAAACTGGCCGACGGCGGCTTCGATCCGCCGTGGGTGCGCGACCTGGCCAAAGACTGCGCGGCGAGCGAGCCGATGGTGCGGCAGACGCTCGCGAGCCTCGCGCGGCGCGGCGAGGCCTTCCAGGTGGTGAAGGACTTGTACTATCCGCTGGCGACCGTGGAGCGGCTGGCAATCATTGCGCGGGATTGCCTCGATGGCCCCGAAGGGCTGCAGGCCGCGAGTTTTCGCGATGCGACCGGGTTGGGGCGCAAGCGCGCGATCCAGTTGCTGGAGTTTTTCGATCGTGTCGGCTACACGCGGCGGGTGAAGGACACCCACCTGCTGCGGCCGGATACGTCGTTGTTCGGGGCGAGGCCGTGAACGACGAATCGAATCATGGAGGGAGATCGCCCCTGGTGGGGCGGCCGGGCTTCAAACCCGGTTGGTGGCGCCAGCCGTCGCCGGGAAGGTTCGACTCCTTCCTTCCTCCGCCATTTTTGTCTTGCTCCTTCCCCCTTTGGGGGAAGGCTGGGATGGGGGCAAACAGCGCTGGTTTTCTCACAGCGCTTCATCGACCGCCACCTGCCTCCACCCCGGCCCTCCCCCGGGAGAAATGCGGAGAACTACGGCACCACGTGCAGCGAGGGCTCTCCTGGTTCGACACGGCCGATCACCGCGGCGCGTGCGAAGCCTTCGTCACGGAAGACCTTCAGCACCGCATCGACCGCTTCAGGCGCGCAGCTCACGAGCAGGCCGCCGGAGGTCTGCGGGTCGCTCAGCAGGTTCTGCGTGGTGGCGTGCAGGCCGGGCGCGAGGCTCACTTCCGCGCCGTAGCCGGCCCAGTTGCGGCCGGAGGCGCCAGTGACGAAGCCTTCGGCGGCCATGGCCAGCACGTTCTCGAGCAGCGGCACCTTCGACCACTCGACGACCGCCCTGAGCTTCGCGCCGCGCGCCAGTTCGAGCGTGTGGCCGGCCAGGCCGAAGCCGGTGACGTCGGTCAGCGCATGCACGCCGTCGAGGGCCGACAGCGCGATGCCGGGGGTGTTGAGCTTCGTCGTGTTCTCGATCAACTGCCGGTAGCCGGTCTCGGAGAGCTGCTCCTTCTTGAGCGCGGCCGAGAGCACGCCCACGCCGAGCGGCTTGCCCAGCACCAGCACATCGCCCGCCTTCGCGTCGGCGTTGCGGCGCACGCGCTCGGGGTGCACCAGGCCCATGGCGACGAGGCCGTAGATCGGCTCGACCGAATCGATGGTGTGGCCGCCGGCGATCGGGATGCCGGCCGCGCGGCACACGTCCTGCCCGCCGCGCACGATCTCGGCGATGACTTCCACCGGCAGCTGGTTGATCGGCATGGCGACGAGCGCCAGCGCCATGATCGGGCGCCCGCCCATGGCGTAGACGTCGCTGATCGCGTTGGTCGCGGCGATGCGGCCGAACTCGTACGGGTCGTCCACGATGGGCATGAAGAAGTCGGTGGTCGCGATCAGCGCCTGCTGGTCGTTGAGCCTGTAGACGGCCGCGTCGTCGGCGGTCTCGATGCCCACCATGAGCTCGGGCGGGATCAGCCCGCCGGCCTGGTTCTTCAGGATCTGCGACAGCACGCCCGGCGCGATCTTGCAGCCGCAGCCGCCGCCATGCGAAAAACTCGTGAGGCGCAGAGGCGCGAGCGGGTTCATGAGCGTTGGGTTCATGGGGCGATTATCGAATCGGGCCCGCTTTCTACAATCCCGTCCCTTCCTATCCCGCACGCACCTGAGGCGCATCCATGAAAAAGACACTCACCCGACTGGCCCTTGCCCTGACCTTCTCCGCCGCGAGCCTCGGGGCCTTCGCCCAGGGGGTGCTGCGCGTCTCGGCCATTCCCGACGAGGCCCCCACCGAGCTGCAGCGCAAGTTCACGCCGCTGGGCGACTACCTGAAGAAGGAAACCGGCATGGACGTGCAGTTCACGCCCGTGACCGACTATGCCGCCGTGGTCGAGGGCCTGGCCACCAACAAGATCGACCTGGCCTGGCTCGGCGGTTTCACCTTCGTGCAGGCGCGCATCCGCACCAACGGCGGCGCGGTGCCGATCGTGCAGCGCGCGGAGGACGAGGTGTTCACCAGCAAGTTCATCGTGCCGGTGGACAGCACCGCGAAGACGCTGGCCGACCTGAAGGGCAAGACCTTCGCCTTCGGCGCGCCCTCCTCCACCTCGGGCAGCCTGATGCCGCGCTACTTCCTGCTGCAGGCGGGCATCAACCCCGAGAAGGACTTCAAGACGGTCGCGTTCTCGGGCGCGCACGACGCCACCGTGGCCTTCGTGGCCGCATCGCGCGCGGAAGCCGGCGTGCTCAACGCCTCGGTGTGGGACAAGCTGGTGGAGGCCAGGAACCCCAACGCCGCCAAGGTGCGCGTGCTGGCCACCACGCCGACCTACTACGACTACAACTGGACGGTGCGCCCGGGGCTCGATGCCGCCGTCACGAAGAAGCTGACCGACGCCTTCCTGAAGCTCGATCCGGCCAACCCGGCGCACAAGGAAATCATGGCGCTGCAGCGCGCGAGCAAGTTCATTCCGACCAAGTCGTCGAACTACGACGGGATCGAGACGGCGGGCAAGTCGGCTGGTCTGATCAAGTGAGCCTGCGCGGATGAGTTTTTCGCTGGAAGGCGCGGGCGTCGTTCACCCCAACGGCCAGCGCGCTCTGGCCGGCGTGACGCTGGCCGCGCGCGACGGCGAACGCATCGCCGTCATCGGGCCCTCGGGTGCCGGCAAGACCACGCTGCTGCGCGTGCTCGGCGCGGCGCTGCGGCCCACCGAAGGCGAGGTGCGGGCGCTGGGCGCCAGGCCGTGGCAGCTGACGGCGACGGCGCTGAAGAAGCTGCGCGCGCGCATCGGCACCGTGCACCAGTCGCCGCCCATCGCGCCGAGGCTGCGCGTGGTCACCGCCGTGCTCGCGGGCCGGCTCGGCGAGTGGTCGATGCTGCGCGCGCTGGGCTCGCTGCTGCATCCCTCGGACATCGCCGGCGCCCATGAGGCGCTCTCGCGGCTGGCGATGGAAGACCGGCTGTTCGAACGCTGCGACCGCCTCTCCGGAGGCCAGCTGCAGCGCGTGGGCATCGCGCGAGTGCTGTACCAGCGCCCTGCATTGCTGCTGGCCGACGAGCCGGTGTCCGCGCTCGACCCCACGCTGGCCGACGCTGCCATCGGCCAGCTCGTTGCGCAGAGCGAATCGACGGGCGCCACGCTGATGGCCTCGCTGCACGCGGTGGACCTGGCGCTGCGCTGGTTTCCGCGCATCGTCGGCATGCGCGGCGGAACGGTGATGTTCGATCTGCCGGCCGCGCAGGTCACGCCCGAAATGCTCGATGCACTCTACGCCAGCGAAGGCGGCATCGCGACGCAACGGCCGCTGCCGGCCGGCGCGATGGTGGAGGCGGCCTTCCACCGGCCGGACTGTCCTTGAACGCCGCAACCAGGGCTGCCGCACTGCGCGATCCGCACGCCGCGCGGCGGCTGGCCGCCTGCGCCGCCGCGCTCGTCATCGCGTGGCCGATGCTGGCGCTGTCCGAATTCAAGCCGTGGGCACTTTTCACCGGCGGCAATCTCGCGGTCATCGGCGGCTTTCTCGCGGGCTTCTTCCCGCCCGACGGCTCGCCCGCCTTTCTCGCCCTGCTCCTCAAGGCCACGCTGGAGACGCTGGCCATGGCCACGGCCGGCACCGCGCTGGCGCTGCTGATCGGCGCGCCGCTGGGCTTCGTGACGACGCGCGCGCTTTCCATCTCGCGCATCGGGCCGGGGCCGGGCCGCGTGCAGGCAGGCATCGTGCGGCAGGCCGCGCGCTGGCTGCTGATGGTGCTGCGGGCGATTCCGGAGATCGTCTGGGCACTGCTCTTCGTGCGCGCGCTCGGGCTCGGCCCGGCCGCGGGCGTGCTGGCGCTGGCCATCACTTACGGCGGCATGCTGGGCAAGGTCTATGCGGAGATCCTCGAGTCGGCCGACACCCGCCCCGCCCGCACGCTGCTCGAATGCGGCAGCGGCCGGCTCGCGGCGCTGTGCTACGGCCTGCTGCCGAACACGGCGCAGGAGCTGGCCTCGTACACCGTCTATCGCTGGGAATGCGCGGTGCGCGCCTCGGTGGTGATGGGCTTCGTCGGCGCGGGCGGGCTGGGGCAGCTGATGGACCAGTCGATGAAGATGCTCAACGGCGGCGAAGCCAGCAGCATCCTGCTGGTGTTCCTGGCGCTGGTGCTGCTGGCCGACCTGCTGAGCAGCGCGCTGCGGAGGCTGCTGGCATGACGACGAAGACAATGCCTCCGCGCCCGCCACCGTGCTGGCGATGCCGCATCGCCCTGCTGCTGATCGGCGCGGCCGTCGTGGCGAGCTTCGTCTACCTGGGCATCGACTATCGGGCCCTGGGCTCGGCGGAATCGCTGCGGCTCATGGGCAAGTTCGTCGCCGAGTTCTTCCCGCCCGACGTGTCGCCGGACTTTCTCGCCAGGGTCGGGCATGGGGCCTTGCAGACGCTGGCGGTGTCGGCGCTGGGCACCGTGCTGGCAGCCCTTGCGGGCGCGGTGCTGGCCTTGCCTGCCTCCGGCCGCGCCGGGTGGATGCCGCGCCATGCGGCGCGCTTCGCCCTCAACTTCCTGCGCAGCGTGCCCGAGCTGGTCTGGGCCGCGCTGATGGTGCTGGCCGCCGGCATCGGGCCGTTCGCGGGCGCGCTGGCGCTGTCGCTGCACACCACGGGCGTGCTGGGCCGGCTGTTCGCCGAGGCGCTGGAGAACGCGCCGCGCGAACCCGAGCACGCGCTGACGCTCTCGGGCGCGGGCCCTGTCGCCTCCTTCAGCTACGCCAGCCTGCCCATCGTGCTGCCGCAATGGGTGGCCTACACGCTCTACCGCTGGGAAATGAACATCCGCATGGCGGCCGTGCTGGGCTTCGTGGGCGGCGGCGGGCTGGGGCAGTTGCTGTACTTCCACCTGTCGATCTTCCAGCAGCAGCAGGCGATGACGGTGCTGATCGCGATGTTCGTGCTGGTCACGCTGGTGGACTTTGCGAGCGCTCGCTTGCGCAAGGGCCTAGGACCGGCCTACGCCTGATTGCCTCGGTCGCCGACAATCGGGGCATGAGGTTCCTTCTGCCATGAGTCATCGCCAGCCCGTGCGGGTGGCCGACCGCCACGCCTTCGACACGCTGATCGACGCCCGCTCGCCGGCCGAGTTCGCGCTCGACCACATTCCCGGCGCCATCAACTGCCCGGTGCTGAACGACGAGGAACGCCACATCGTCGGCACCGTCTACGTGCAGACCGGCGCCTTCGAGGCCCGCCGCATCGGCGGTGCGATGGTGGCTGCCAACATCGCACGGCACCTGCGCGAGACGCTGGCCGACCGGCCCGAGAACTGGAAGCCGCTGGTCTACTGCTGGCGCGGCGGCATGCGCAGCGGCTCCATGGTTACCTGGCTACGTTTGGTCGGCTGGGACGCCCAGCAGCTCGCGGGCGGCTACAAGAGCTTCCGCCGGCACGTGATCTCGCAGATCGACACGCTGACGCCGAAGCTAGACCTGCGCGTGATCTGCGGCGCCACCGGCAGCGCCAAGACGCGCGTGCTGCACGCGCTGGCCGCGCGCGGCGCGCAGGTGCTCGACCTGGAAGACTTCGCCCGCCACAAGGGCTCGCTGCTCGGCTCGCTGCCGGGCGTCGCGCAGCCTTCGCAGAAGCACTTCGAGACGCGCATCGGTGCGGTGCTCGAAAGCATCGACCTCTCGCGTCCGCTGTACGTGGAGGGCGAGAGCATCCGCATCGGACGGCTGTCGCTGCCCTTGCCGCTGGTGGCACGCATGCGTGCGGCGCCGTGCATCGAGGTGTCGGCCACGCCCGAGACCCGGCTGGCCTACCTGCTTCGCGACTACGCCTACCTGGGCGACGACCGCGACGCGCTGGCCGACAAGCTTGGCGCGCTGAAGGAGCTGCAGGGCAAGGAAACCGTTTCTCGCTGGCAGCAGTGGGCGCACGAGGCCGACCTGCCGCATCTGTTCGCGGAGCTGATGTCGCTGCACTACGACCCGCATTACCAGAAGTCGCAGGAGCTGCACTTCCGCAGCTGGGCGAAGCGCCAGCGCGTTGTGGCGGGCGATCTATCGGATCAGGGCATCGACGCCGTGGCCGATGCGGTGCTGGCGCTCGACAGCGGCGCCGCGAGCCCGTCGGCATAGAGCACGCCGCGCGGCGCACGGCACAGGCCCCAGAACCGCAGGCCGCAGAGCTCGGCCATGCGCACGCCCATGGCGGTGGGCGCCGAGATGGTGGCCATCGCCGCGATGCCGAGGCGCGCGCACTTGCGCACCAGCTCATGGCTGCCGCGGCTGGACATCAGCACGAAGCCCGGCTCCTGCAGGCGGCCCGCCTGAGCGAGCCTGCCGAGCAGCTTGTCGAGCGCGTTGTGGCGGCCCACGTCTTCCATCAGGTCGGTGAGTTCGCCGTCGACCGTGGCCCATGCGGCCGCGTGAATGGCGCCTGCCTCGGCGTTGAACACCTGGCGCGGCGGCATGGCGGCGAAGGCGCGCAGCACGGTCGGCAGGTCGATGCGTTCGATCCAGTCGCGCGGCGGCACGGGCTGCGGTGAGAGGTCCAGTCCAGCGAAGCTCTCGACGCCGCACACGCCGCAGCCGGTGCGGCCCGCGAGGCTGCGCCGGCGGTCCTTCAGGCGTTCGAAGCTGCGCGTGGAGATTTCGAGCTGCACCTCGATGCCGGGCATGCCATCCGGCAGGCCGGCATCAGAAGCATCGACGGTGCGCACGTCGATGCCGCGGCAGTCGCTGGCGGTGTCGAGGATGCCCTCGCTCAGCGCGAAGCCGAGCGCGAAAGCTTCCAGGTCCTGCGGCGTGGCCATCATCACCGCGTGCGAAACGCCGTTGAACACCAGGGCCACCGGCACCTCGGCCGCCAGGGTGTCATCGCGCAGCTCGCCTTCGGGCGCGACGCCGCGCTCGCCGAACACGCGCACGGCGTGCCGCGACAGCGGCGGCAGGGTGTCTTCGGGATCGTCGGTATCTGGCTGCGACATGTTGGCTCCGGCTGGGCGAGCCATTGTCGGCTCAGTCGCGGCTTTCGTCTTCGGGAGGCAGGGTTCCCACCTGTGCCCGCCCGGCTTCAAGCAGGTGCGCGACCCAGCGGTCGTCGTGCTGCACCACGCGCACCCAGCCGGGGCCGCGTACGCCGCCGATGGCCGCATCGCCCATCATGGTGAGCCGGCGCATCAGCACGCTGGCGCCCTGGCCGAGCCGCTTGCCCAGGCGCGGCAGCGAGACACCGGTGCCGTCGGGCTCCTGCGCGAGCATGCGCAGGATGGCCACCGACAGGCTGTCCTGCAGCAGGGCACTCATGCCGCTGCCACCATGCCGTCCGCTTCGTCCTCCGCCAGCTTCTGGATGGGCAGCTCGTGCGGCACCAGCACCACGGGAATGGACTTGGAAGTCGGCGTGCCCGCGTTCTCCGCCACTGCCGAGAGCGGCACCAGCGGATTGGTCTCGGGGTAGTAGGCAGCGATGTTGCCGCGCGGGATGTCGTAGGCCACCAGCTTGAAGCGGTCGGCGCGGCGCTCCTGGCCGTCGTTCCACACGGTCTGGATGTCGACCCAGTCGCCGTCCTTCATGCCGAGCGCGCGGATGTCTTCCTTGTTGATGAAGACCACGCGGCGCTGGCCGAACACGCCGCGGTAGCGGTCGTCCATGCCGTAGATGGTGGTGTTGTACTGGTCGTGCGAACGCGTGGTCAGCAGCGTGAAGACGATGGTGTCGCCCTTCTTCGCGAAGCGCGCGCGGGCACGGTGCGACGGGGTGTCCAGCGGCACGGCGTGCGTGAAGAACACGGCCTTCTTCGAGGCGGTGTTCCACACGCGCTCGCTCGCGGTGTTGCGCAGGCGGAAGCCGCCGGGGTGCGCGACGCGGGCGTTGAAGTCCTTGAAGTCGTCGAACACGGCTTCGATCTTGTCGCGGATGCGCGCGTAGTCCTCGACGAGCCACAGCCACGGCGTGCTGCTGCGCGCGCCGATGGTGGCCGCGGCAAGCCGCGCCACGATGGCCGGCTCGGACAGCAGATGCTCCGACGCGGGCGGGTTGATGCCCATCGAGATGTGCACCATGCTCATCGAGTCTTCCACCGTCACGCCCTGCTGGCCGCCGGCCTGCATGTCGATCTCGGTGCGGCCCAGGCACGGCAGGATGAGCGCCTCGCGCCCGTGGATCACGTGGCTGCGGTTGAGCTTGGTGGTCACGTGCACCGTCAGCTCGCACTGCTTCAGCGCCTTCCAGGTCTGGTAGGTGTCGGGCGTGGCGGCCGCGAAATTGCCGCCGAGCGCGAAGAACACGCGGCCCTTGCCGTCGAGCATCGACTGGATGGCCTCGACGGTATCGACGCCGTTGCGGCGCGGCGGCTCGAAGCCGAACACCTTCTGCAGCCGGTCGAGCAGCGCGGCGGGCGGCTTTTCCCAGATGCCCATGGTGCGGTCGCCCTGCACGTTGCTATGGCCGCGCACCGGGCAGGCGCCAGCGCCTTCGCGGCCCATGTTGCCGCGCATCATGAGCAGGTTGCCGATCATCTGGATCGTGGCCACCGAATGCTGGTGCTGCGTGATGCCCATGCCCCAGCAGGCGATGACGCTCTTGGCGCCCAGGTACACGTCGGCCGCGGCGCGGATCTGCTCTTCGCTCAGGCCCGATTCGCGCACCAGCACGTCCCACGGCTCGGCGCGCAGGTCGGCCGCCAGCGCCTCGAAGCCGGTGGTGTGCTCGGCGATGAATTCATGGTCGAGCACCGAGGGCTCGCCGCGCGCCACGGCTTCGTCCTCGCGCTCGATGACGTGCTTCATCATCCCCTTGATGGCGGAGAAGTCGCCGCCCACGCGCAGCTGGAAATAGTGCGTGCTGATGGGCGTGGAGCCCAGCGTCGCCATCTCCAGCTTGTCCTGCGGGTCGGCAAAACGCTCCAGGCCGCGCTCGCGCAGCGGGTTGAAGCTCACGATGCGCGCGCCGCGCTTCGAGGCCGCGCGCAACTCGCCGAGCATGCGCGGGTGGTTGGTGCCGGGGTTCTGGCCGAAGATGAAGATCGCGTCGGCCTTCTCGAAGTCGTCGAGCGTGACCGTGCCCTTGCCCACGCCGATCTGCGGACGCATGCCGCTGCCGCTGGGCTCGTGGCACATGTTCGAGCAGTCGGGGAAGTTGTTGGTGCCGTACTCGCGCACGAAGAGCTGGTACAGGAAGGCCGCCTCGTTGCTCGCCCGGCCCGAGGTGTAGAAGATGGCCTGGTCGGGGTCGGGCAGCGCGTTCAGGTGACGGGCGATCCGCGCGAAGGCGTCGTCCCATTCGATCGGCACGTACTTGTCGCTCGCCGCGTCGTAGGCCATGGGGTGAGTGAGCCGGCCCTGGTCCTCGAGCCAGAAATCGCTCTGCTCGGCCAGCTCGGCCACCGTGTGCTTCGCGAACAGCTCCGGGCCGGCACGGCGCGCGGTGGCTTCGGCGGCCACGGCCTTGACGCCGTTCTCGCAGAACTCGAAGGTGGAGGCATGGTTGCGGTCGGGCCAGGCGCAGCCGGGGCAGTCGAAACCGTCGGGCTGGTTGGCCGAGAGCAGCGTCTTGGCGCCCTTGATGGGAATGTCCTGCCGCAGCAGCGCGTTCGTCACGCTGCGCAATGCGCCCCAACCGCCCGCGGGGCCCTTGTAAAACTCGATCTTCTGCTCGCTGCTCATGCGAGCGAGTGTTCGCCGTGGGCCGGCGGAGCGTCAAATTGAATCGGGACATGCGGTGATTCAAAAAGGAAATGAACGGGCCGCCGCCCTTCCCTCAGTGATAGTCGTCTTCGCGCTGGTGCCTGACGGCGGCCACGACGATCGAGTCGCTTGCTTCAATTTCGAACAGCGCCACATAGCCGCTGGCGCCGAACGGGATCACGAGCTCGCGGATGAAGGGGCTGTCGCCGGCTTTGCGGCAAGTGAAGGGCGAAAAGCCGAGGGTCGCTATGCCCTGCTCGATCGCTTCGAGTGCCCGCGCAGCCAGTTCAAGATCGCCGTCTCTGGCGAGTTCCCGTTCCAGGACGAAGTCGTACAGCCGCTCCAGGTCTTCGGCCGCCTGGCGCGTGAACCGGACCGAGTAGCTCACCGGCGGGCTGCGCCTTGCCGCTTCTTCGCTGCCGATTCGAGCTTGGCCCTGAGGCGCTGCATCACTTCGCCCGCCTCGACGTATTCACCACTGCGCCGCGCGCTGGCCAACGACTTCATGCCGCGGGCGACGAACTCGGCCTGGCTCTTTCGCTGCAGCACACAGGCGCGGACGGCCGCTTCGACGAACTGGGACAGGGTCTCGCCTTCGCCGAGCACCCGTTCGACCTCGTCCCGGAATTCGGGCTCGACACGCACGGAGGGAATGGTGGCGGTTTTCATCGCCAAAGTGTATCGCTTATGCGATGCAAGACGTCAGTTGCGCACGTCCTGCATCAGCAGCCCGCGCAGCTTGCGCCTCAACGGCGTGTCTTCCACGTGCTGCACGCCGGCAACGTCGCGCAGCGCGAAGTCGCGGCTTTCGGCATTGTGCAGGTCGATCTCGCGCACCACCCTGCCCTCGCTGTAGACGAAGGCCACGTCGGCCAGGGCGAGGACGTCCTCGATGTCGTGCGTGATCATCAGCACCGGAATGCCCCATTGCCTGCGCACCTGCGCGAGTTCGTTGCGCAGCTCGGCGCGCAGCATGGGGTTGAGCGCGGCGAAGGGCTCGTCGAGCAGCAGCACCTGCGGTTCGCAGGCAAGGGCTCGCGCGAGCGCCACGCGCTGCCTCTGGCCGCCGGAGAGGTTCTGCGGGCGGCTGTCGGCGAGCGCGGCGAGGCCGAAGCTCTCCAGCAGGGCCTGCACGCGCTCGGCATCCTTCGCGGCGGGCTTGCGGCGGTGCCAGGCGGTCAGCCCGAAAGCCACGTTCTCGCGCACGCTCAGGTGCGGGAACAGCGCGTAGTCCTGGAACAGGTAGCCGATGCGCCGCTGCGGTGCCGGCACGTCGATGCCCTGCGCCGAATCGTAGAGCGTGCGGCCGTCGAGCCGCACGTGGCCCGAACTGGGATGCAGCAGGCCTGCGATGGCCTGCAGGGTGAGCGACTTGCCCGCGCCCGACGGGCCGTAGAGCGCGGCAAAGGGTACGTCCGTCGCGAAACGCACCGCGAGATCGAAGCGCCGGCGGCCGTCGGCCACCGTGAGCTTCAGATCGACATCGATCATGGCTTGCCGAATCCGTAGCGCGTGAGCACTTCCTGCGCGGCGGGCGTCGAGAGGAAGGCGATGAAGTCGCCGGCCAGCGCCTTCTGCTTGCTTTCGGCGACCACGGCGATCGGGTAGGTCACGGGCGTGTGGCCGGTGGGCGTGAAGGCGATCTTCACCTTGTCGCCGGCCACGGCCGCGTCGGTGCGGTAGACAAAGCCGGCCTCGGCCTCGCCGCGGCTCACGTAGTCGAGCACCTGGCGCACGCTGTCGGCCTGAACGAACTTGGGCTCGAGCGTGGTCCAGAGGTTGGCGTTGTCCAGCACCTGCTTGGTGTAGCGGCCGACCGGCACGGTCGCGACCTTGCCGACGGCGATCTTCTTTACGCCCGCGCTGCCCAGGTCCTGCAGCGACTTCAGGCCCACGCCCTCCTTGGCGGGCTCGATGAGCACCAGGCTGTTGGTGACGAAGTCCTTGCGCGTGGCGGCATCGATCGCCTTCTGCTCGACGCCGCGGTTCATCGTCTCCTGGTCGGCGCTGGCGAACACGTCCACCGGCGCGCCCTGGCCGATCTGCTGCAGCAGCACGCCCGAGGCGGCGAAGTTGAAGCGCACCGAGGCACCCGCCTTGGCCGCCTCGAACTTGGGTCCGATCTCCTTGAACGCGTCGGTCAGGCTGGCGGCGGCGGACACGGTGATCTGCTGGGCCGCTGCGGCCAGCGGCAGCGCGAGCGCGACGACGAGGGACAAGAGACGGAATGGACGCATGATGATCTCCGGAAAGTAATAGAGAGCTGAGAACTAAAGAGAAACTACGTCCCCTTCGGGGAACACCGCGGAACCGGCTTTGCCGGGCCGCAGGTGTTGCCCCTGCAAGGGGGTTGGCGTAGCGACACGAAGTGCGCGAAGACTGGGGGTGTGCTCATTTCAGCGAGAAGAAGCGGTTCGACAGCACCAGCACGGTGATCGACAGCAGCGAAGTCACGATGACCAGCAGCAGCGCGAGGTCGTCGTGCCCCTCCTGCACCGCGTCGTATATGGCCATCGACAGCGTCTGGGTCTGCTTCGGGATGGAGCCGGCCACCATCAGCGAGGCGCCGAACTCGCCCATGGCGCGCGCGAACGCGAGCAGCGTGCCGGCCAGGATGCCGGGCCAGGCCAGCGGCAGCGTGACGCGCAGGAAGACCGAGAACGGCGACTGCCGCAGCGTGCTGGCGGCGGCTTCGAGCGAACGGTCGACGCCCGAGAACGCCGCGCTGGCCGACTTGAGCACCAGCGGCAGCGCCACCACGGCCGAAGCCACCACCGCGCCGTGCCAGCTGAAGATGATGGTGTAGTCGAGGTGCTCGCGCAGCCACGCGCCCAGCGGGCTGCGGCGCCCGGCCGCCACCAGGATCGCGTAGCCGATCACCGTGGGCGGCAGCACCAGCGGCAGCATGAACGCGGCCTCCAGCACGTTGCTGCCGAAGAACCTCTTGCGCGCGAACACCCAGCCCAGCGCCACGCCGACGATCAGCGCCAGCACGGTCGCCACGGCGGCGACCTTGAGCGACAGCACCAGGGGGAACCAGTCGGTCGAAGCGATGAGCGAATTCGTCGTGTTCATGAAAATACGGCGAGATTGTTACACGGGTGAGCCCTAAGGTTCACACGGGGATGCGCAAACCAATGAGTCTTCATATACTGGGGAATACAGCGTTGGAGACACCCCCATGCGCCCTTCCGCCCACGAAACCGTCGTCCGCTCGATCTCCGGCCAGCCGGAGCTTCGCCATCACGTGACGCAGGTACGGGAATGGCGCATCGAGCGCACCATGGACGCCGACGGCTTCGTGCTGTCCATCACCGGCTCCGACGGCGCGAGCCAGTCCTTCTTCGTGGCGACGGCCGACGCGGACGACATCGGCGAGGTGCTGCGTCGCCAGGCAGTGTGGGTCGACCGGCCACAGGGAGCGATGAAGGAGCAATGAAGGAGCGGCGACACGCATGTGGCGGCACATGACAGGTGCGGAACGCATTCTCGAAGTCCTGCTGACGCGGCGCTCGGTATCGCCCCGGCGCCTGGAGCAGCCCGGGCCCAATCCCGACGAGCTCGACGCGATCATCAGGGCCGGCCTGCGCGCGCCCGACCACGGCGGCCTGCATCCGTGGCGGGTGATCGAGTTTCGCCCGCAGAACCGCGAAGCGCTGGCCTGGTGCTTCGAGCAGGAAAAGCTCCGGCGCGATCCGCTGGCCAGCCCCACCGACCTGCGGCGCGCCCGCGAGCACGCCACCCGGCCGCCGCTGCTGCTGGGCTTCGTGGTATCCCCGCGAGAGCGCAGCAAGATCCCGACGCGCGAGCAGTGGCTGAGCGCGGGCGCTGCACTGGGCAACCTGCTGAGCGCCGCTCATCAGCTGGGCTATGGCGCGATCGTGCTGAGCGGCGAGCGCTGCTTCGACGAGACGCTGGCGCGGCAGGTGGGCGTGCTGCCGGGCGAGTACCTCGCGGGCTTCATCAGCATGGGCAGCATCGGCGAGGCGCCGCCGCAGGCGCGCGAGGTGCTGTCGCAGAGCGTGTGGTCTTGCTGGCAGGGCTGGCAGGAAGAAGCCGGCCAGCCTGGCCGACCCGAGCAGCCCGGTCAGTCCATCCTGCCGTCGGACCGGGTGCGCGGCAGTTGATCGAGCCTGTCGCCGAACCAGCCGATGCGCGCGGTTTCGCGCACGTCGAACTTCGGCACGTAGGGCTTGATGTCGAGCACGGGCGTGCCGTCCATCATGTCGTTGCCGCTGAAGTGCAGCGTCGTGCCCTCGACCGAGGTGAGCCGCACGATCGACAGGCCCAGCCGGTTCGGCCGTGCCGGCGCGCGGGTGGCGAAGACGCCGTGCGAGGCGTTGCCCTGCTCCAGGAAGGGCACCACCTCCAGCCGCTCGTGCGCGCACCGGTGCAGGTGCGTGACGAGGATCAGGTAGTCGAAGCCCTCGATGTCGCGCAGGCCCGGCGCGAACTCGGCGAAGACCTCGACGCGCCCGGTTTCATCGGGCGCTCCGGCGGTCTGGATCGGCATGCCGGTGGCCTCGGTGAAGCGGCTGCGCACCAGCCCGACCGGACGGCAGACGACATCGGCAACGGCTTCGGAACTCATGGCGCCAGCAGCCGTGTCAGCGCGCGGATGTCGGCCGCGGCCGCAAGGCGCGCGGCGTTCTCGATGGCCCTGTAGTGCTTGACGATCTCCTCGCCCACCGGCGTGAGCGCCGTGCCGCCGCCGCGCGAGCCGCCGGCGGCGGTGTTCACGGCCGGCGAGGCCAGCGACTGGTTCATCTCGTCGATCAGCATCCAGGCCCGGCGGTACGACATGCCCAGCAGCCGGGCTGCCGCCGAGATCGAGCCGGTCTCGGCCACGGCTTCGAGCACGGCGATCTTGCCTGGGCCGATGGCGATGGTGTCGTCCCGGTAGACGCGCAGACGGAACTGGACTTTGGATTTCATGTGGGCGCCAAGCGTAAACCAATGCGGGCCGCCATTGTCCGCCCGCGGCGGGCCGGCGCGGCCGACAGCCGTCATGCAAGAACGAATACGGCGCATGCGCCATGGGAAAACAAGGAGTTCCAGTGAAAGACCGCACCCTGTTCCTGATGTCCGCGCGCTGGCTGCGCCGCGGTGCCGCTGCCGCCACGGCCATCGCGGCGATGGCGATGCTGGCGGGTTGCGCCGGCAGCCCGCCGCGCACGAGCGGCATGGCCCCGCACACTGCGGCCGCCGTGCCCGGCGAGGATACGTCGCCCTCCTTCACCGTCTCGGGCGCCGTGGGCAAGCGCGCAGTCTTCGACCTCGCCGCACTGCAGGCCCTGCCCGCCGTCACGGTGACGGTCGGCAGCAACAGCTACACCGGCGTGAGCCTGTGGGCCTTGCTGAACGATGCGACGGTGGGCCTCAGGCCCGACACCGCGGTGCGCAACCCGGTGCTCTCGATGTATGTGGTGGCGGTGGGCAGCGACGGCTACCGCGCGGTGGTCTCGCTCGCGGAGATCGCACCCGAATCCGGCAACCGCGTTGCGCTGGTTGCCTACAGCCTGAACGGCGCGCCGCTGGGTCGCAACGGCGTGGCTCGGCTCGTGCTGGCCGGCGACGTGAAGCCGGGCCGTTCGGTGGCCCGGCTGGCGGCGATCGAAGTGTTCGCCGCGCAGCCTTCGGGCCGCTGATCCTGCGAGAAGGAAATCAGCCGAAGAACTTGGCCGCGCTGACCAGCGTCTTGTAGACGCCCCAGGCCAGCGGAATGCCCACAGCCAGCCAGGCCAGCGCGACGACCGCCGGGCTCACCGTGTCGGCACGGCCCGAGCCGCTGCCCACTTCGGCGGCCGAGGCCTTCTCGTGCGCAAGCTTCTTCTCGACGGCCAGCTCTTCGTCGCTCATGAAGTGCTTGTCGGCCACCGGGCGCACCAGCAGGTTGGCGATGAAGCCGATCACCAGCATGCCCACGAGGATGTACATGGTCTGGTTGTAGACCTGCTCGCGCGGCAGGCCCAGGCCCAGCTGGTACTCGCGCATGTAGTTCACGACTACCGGGCCGAGAATGCCGGCCGTGGCCCACGCCGTGAGCAGGCGGCCGTGGATGGCGCCCACGAACTGCGTGCCGAACAGGTCGGCCAGGTAGGCCGGCACGGTAGCGAAGCCGCCGCCGTACATCGACACGATCACGCAGCACGCGCCCACGAAGAGCAGCTTGCTGCCCGCGCCGGCCGACGAGGGAATGCTCGCGTACAGGATGCCGCCGAGAACGAAGAACACCGTGTAGGTGAGCTTGCGGCCCAGCTTGTCCGACAGGCTCGCCCACACGAAGCGACCGCCGATGTTGAAGAGCGACAGCAGCGCGGTGAAGCCGCCCGCCACAACGGCGATGGCCGCCAGTTGCGTCTTGTCGAGTTCGCCGTACTTGGCCGGCAGGTCGATCAGCGAGCCGCCGAACACTTCCTGCAGCATGGGCGATGCCATGCCGATCACGCCGATGCCCGCGCTCACGTTCATGCACAGCACCAGCCACACGAGCCAGAACTGCGGAATGCCCCAGACCTTCTTCACGTGCACGTGGCGCTGCGTGATCATGGTGTTGCTGGTCTGCGCCGGCGGCGGCGTCCAGCCTTCGGGCTTCCAGCCCGAGGGCGGCACGCGGTAGCCCAGCGCGCCGGCCATCATGAAGACGAAGTAGCCCAGCGCCATCACGACGAAGGTCTGCATCACGCCCACATCGGTGGCGGTGGAGAAGCGCTTCATCAGGTCGACCGCCAGCGGCGAGCCGATCATCGCGCCGCCGCCGAAGCCCATGATGGCCATGCCGGTGGCCATGCCGCGGCGGTCGGGAAACCACTTGATCAGCGTGCTCACCGGCGAGATGTAGCCGAGGCCGAGGCCGATGCCGCCGATCACGCCCGAGCCGAGGATCATCAGCCAGAACTGGTGCAGGTGGATGCCCAGTGCCGACAGCAGCATGCCGCCGCACCAGCACAGCGCCGACACCACGCCGGCCTTGCGCGGGCCCGCGCGTTCGAGCCAGCCGCCCCACAGGGCCGCGGAGCAGCCGAGGAAGACGAAGAACAGGGTGTACATCCAGCCGAGCGTTGCCACGCGCCAGTCGCAGGTGGTGGCGAAGAGCTCGGCGAAGAAGCTCATGTCCTTGGCGCAGGCCTGGGCGCCGGTGCCGGCGGTGCCCAGCGCCTTCGACAGCGGCAGCCAGAACACCGAGAAGCCGTAAGCCATGCCGATGCACAGGTGGATGGCCAGTGCGGCCGGCGGCACCAGCCAGCGATTGAAGCCGGGGCCCGCGATGATGCGTTCTTTTTCCAGGAAGCCGGGTTGCTGCTGCACCCCGCTTCCACCAATGCGATCTCCCTCGAGAACGCCCGCAGATGAGCCTGCCATATTTCTCCTAGTTCGCCGGACGTGTAAGTTATTGCTAATCCGGGCCGCGGAGTGTGTGCGAACGCTTTAATCGCCGTCAAATTCGATCAGGGCATGACCTGATTCAATAACTAAATGAAGAGGCCTCTTTGTGGCTCTTTGTTTGCAGCCGCCGGCCGCCTCGTCATTCGCCGAGCATGCCGCTGTGCTGCTGCAGCTGCGCCTGCCACTCGGGCGTCTGCAGGAAGGCCAGCGCCGCCTCGAGTGCGCGCGAGGCGCGCACGCCGTCCTGCGTCATGAAGCCGACGGGCGTGCGCACGTCGGGCTCCACCAGCGGCAGCGCCTCGAGTTCGCGATGGCTTCGCACCGCATCGACCATGCTGCCGGGCAGCACGCTGTTGATCGTGCCCGCGCTCACCGCCAGCGCAAGCGCCAGCACCGAATTGGTCTCGATGGACGGCACCACCGACACGCCCACCTCGCGCAGCGCCTGGTCGACGATGGTGCGGTTGTGCATGTCGGAGGTGAGCAGGCACAGCGGCAGCCTGCCCGCCTCGGCCCACGACATCGGCTCGCCGATGCGCAGCTGGTCGGCCGACGCCTTCTTCGCACGGCGCAGCAGGAAGTAGTGCTCCACGCTCTGCGGCCAGGCCGTGAGCTTGATGCCCGGCAGGTGCATGCGCTCGGTGTAGCCCAGCGCGAGGTCGACCGACAGGTTCTCGAGGCCCGTCTCCAGGTCCTGCGAGCTCATCGAGAGCACGGCCGGCACGATGCCCGGATGGCGCTCCTGCAGCATGGCCGCGAAGCGCGACAGCAGCGGGATCGCGGTGGGCACGGCCGCCATGCGCAGCCGTCCGTGCGGGTTGTTCATGTCGCTGCGCAGCTCCTGCAGCAGCACTTCGTTGTCGCGCAGCATGCGCTGCGCCGTGGCCAGCACGCGCTCGCCCTCGTGCGTGAGGCCCACGTACACGCGGGCGCGCTTGACGATGACGACGCCGAACTCCGTCTCCAGCGCGCGCAGCGCGTTCGACAGCGCCGGCTGCGTGATGTGGCAGGCCTGAGCGGCGCGGCCGAAGTGCTTGTGCTCGTTCAGCGCCACCAGGTAGCGCATCGAGGCGAGCAGGTTCATCGAAAGGCCGTTCCTAGGTGTTCTTGCTGATCGAGATCGTCGGGAACTTCGCCGAGAAGTCCTTCGCCTTCTCGGCGATGCCGACCGCCACGCGGCGCGCCACGGCCTTGTAGATGCCGGCGGCCTCGCCGTCGGGGTCGGACACCACGGTCGGCGCGCCGCTGTCGGCCTGCAGCCGGATGTTGATGTCCAGCGGCAGCGCGCCGAGGTACTCCATCTGGTATTCGGCCGCCATCTTCTTGCCGCCGTCGGCGCCGAAGATGTGCTCGGCATGGCCGCAGTTCGAGCAAACATGCACCGCCATGTTCTCGACGATGCCGAGGATCGGCACGCCGACCTTCTCGAACATCTTGATGCCCTTCTTGGCGTCGAGCAGCGCGATGTCCTGCGGCGTGGTGACGATCACCGCGCCCGTCATCGGCACGCGCTGGCTCAGCGTGAGCTGGATGTCGCCGGTGCCGGGGGGCATGTCGACGATGAGGTAGTCGAGGTCTTTCCAGTTGGTCTGGCGCAGCAGTTGCTCGAGCGCCTGCGTAGCCATGGGGCCGCGCCAGATCATGGCCTGATCCTGGTCGACCAGGAAGCCGATCGACATGACCTGCACGCCGTGGCGCTCCATGGGCTCCATGGTCTTGCCGTCGGCGCTGTCGGGGCGGCCCTCGATGCCCATCATCATGGGCTGGCTCGGGCCGTAGATGTCGGCGTCGAGCAGGCCGACCGTGGCGCCTTCCGACGCCAGCGCCAGCGCCAGGTTGGCCGCCGTGGTGCTCTTGCCCACGCCGCCCTTGCCCGAGGCCACCGCGATGATGTTCCTGACGTTGGGCATCAGCTGCACGCCGCGCTGCACGGCATGGCTGATGACCTTGGTGACGATGTTGACCGACACGTTCTCCACGCCCGGCAGCGCCTTGGCGGCCGCCACCAGCTCCTTGCGGATGGCCGCGTGCTGGCTCTTCGCCGGGTAGCCGAGTTCGAGGTCGAACGAGACGTCGCCCTCCGAGACCTGGAGGTTTTTGAGCGACCGGGTCGCCGCGAAAGCCTTGCCGGTGTTAGGGTCCTGGACGGCCTTGAGTGCCTCCATGAGCCCTTCTGGGGTGAGTGCCATTGATCAAACTCCTGAATGGCCGGTAGTCTAAGGTGCTCCACAGGCCCGCACCGCACGGTCCTCCAATAGCCCGACAACGAACAAAAATGCCCGAGACAAGCCCCGTCACAGGTCTCCTGCTCACCGGGGGCGGCGCCCGGGCCGCCTACCAGGTCGGCGTGCTGGAAGCCATCGCCGAGATCCGCCGCGCGGCGGGCATCGCGGTCACAGGCACCGGCAACCCCTTCCAGGTCATCACCGGCACTTCGGCCGGCGCCATCAACGCGGCGGCGCTGGCCTGCGGCTGCGACGACTTCGACCACGTGGTGGGCCACATCGCCGATGTCTGGAGCCGGTTCCGCGCCGAGCAGGTGTACCGCGCCGATTCGCTCTCGGTGATCGGCAGCGGCACGCGCTGGCGCATGCTTCTCGGGTTCGGGCGCTTCGCGGCCAACTGGATGCGCATCAAGCCGAAGTCGCTGCTCGACAACTCGCCGCTTGCCGAGCTGCTGCAGCGCATGGTGCTGCTCGACCGGCTGCCGCAGCTCATGCAGAAGGGCCACCTGCAGGCGCTGGCCGTGACCGCGTCGAGCTACAGCTCGGGCGAGCACGTCACTTTCTTCGAGGCGGCCGTGCCGATGGAGCCGTGGGTGCGCTCGCAGCGCCTTTCGGTGCGCGACCGCATCACGCACGCGCACCTGCTGGCTTCGTCGGCCATTCCCTTCGTGTTCCCGGCCACGGCGTTGCCGATGCAGGGCCACACCGAATACTTCGGCGACGGCTCGATGCGCCAGTCGGCGCCCATCGCGGCGGCCATCCACCTCGGCGCGCAGCGCATCGTGGTGATCGGCGCAGGCCGCATGCACGAGCCGCGCGACGCCACAGCGCCCAACACCCACAGCGGCTATCCGACGATGGCGCAGATCGCGGGCCATGCGCTCTCCAGCATCTTCCTGGACGCGCTGGCGGTGGACATCGAACGCCTGCGCCGCATCAACCACACGCTGGGGCTGATTCCCGAGGAAGCGCGCGCGCAGAGCACGCTGCGCCCGCTCGACCTGCTGGTGATCTCGCCCTCGGAACGCCTCGACGTGATCGCGGCGCGCCACGTAGACGCCCTGCCCGGCGCTGTGCGGCACCTGCTGGGCGGCTCGAAGGTCGCGGCCGACGTGAAGGGCGGCGCGCTCGCGAGCTACTTGCTGTTCGAGTCGAGCTACACGCGCGACCTGATCGCGCTGGGCCGCGCCGACACGATGAAGCAGCGCGACGAGGTGCTGCGCTTCTTCGGCTGGAACGCGGCTTAGGGCCGGGTCACGCGCGCCTGCCGGCCAGCCACCGCGCCTGCGCCTCGACGACCTCTTCGCCGGAACGCCCGGTGATCGCGCGGTACACGCCCGGCGCCGTCGCGCCTTCGGTGCTGATGAGCAGCACGCGGGCATCGGCGCCCAGTCGTGCCGCGTCGCGGGCAGAAGGGTCGGCCGCCAGTGCCTGCAACGCCGCGAGGCCGGCGGCGCCCGATTCGCCGCTGAGCACCGGCACATCGCCCGCTTCCCCGCTCGCAAGCACGCGCATCGCCTGTTCGGCCTGTGCGTCGGTCACCGTCATGAACAGGTCGACGGCGGGTTGCAGGAAGCGCCACGCGAGCGGCGAGGTCTCGCCGCAGGCCAGCCCTGCCATCACCGAGTCGACCGAGCCCGTCGCACGGCTCGGGCGGCCGTTACGCGCGCTCTGCAGCAGGCAGTCGGCCTGTTCGGGCTCGACGACGATGAAGCCCGGGCGGGCCGCGCCGAAGCGCTCCCAGAAATGGCTGACGACGCCCGCGGCCAGCCCGCCCACGCCGCCCTGCACGATGACGTGAGTGAAGGGACACGGCGCATCGGCGGCAATGTCTTCGAGCAGTTCGTCGGCCAGGATGCCGTAGCCCTGCATCACGTCGCGCGGCACCTCCTCGTAGCCCTCGTAGGAGGTGTCGGAAACCACCTCCCAGCCATTGGCACGGGCCAGCCGCGCGGCCTCTTCGACCGATTCGTCGTAGTTGCCGGCGATGCGCACGATCTCGGCACCCAGCGCCGCGATGGGAGCCTCGCGCTCCTCGCTGACCTGCGCATGCAGCACGATCACGCAGCGGCAGCCGATGCTCTGCGCGGCGGCAGCCAGTGCGCGGCCGTGGTTGCCGTCGGTGGCGCTGACGACCACGAAGTCGCGCAGTGCTTCAGCGTGCCTGCCCGCCAGCAGGTCCGCAGGCGTCCAGCCGCTTTCAGGCCAGCGGCGAAGCACCAGCCGCAGCAGCGCCACGGGCGCGCCGAGCACCTTGAAGCTGCCGAGCGCCGAGCGCGCCGACTCGTCCTTCACCGTCAGCCCGCCGATGCCGAGCCGACTCGCGAGCCCCGGCAGCGACCATGCCGGCGTGGGCGCAGGCTGCAGCCGGCTCCATGTCGAGAGCCATTGCCGGCTTTCCTTGCCGCGCGCGATGCTCATCACATCGCGCAGGGATTCGTCGTATGCGCGGTGCCGCGCCTGGGGGTTCCTGAAAATCATGGGATCCGTTCGATCGATCAGTTGGTGGCGCCGGCCGGCGCGGGCAGGCGCATGCGGACGATCTCCGCGAAGTAACGGGCGCCCGTGGCGAGCACCTCGTCGTTGAAGTCGTAGCTGCCGTTGTGCAGCGGCGTGTCGCCGGCCTCGCCCTCGGCGCCGTTGCCGAGGAACACGAAGGCGCCAGGCACCGCCTGCAGAAAGGCGCCGAAGTCTTCCGAGATCATCATCGGCGCCACGTTCGCATCCACGTTCTCCGCGCCCACGATGGCCGTGGCGGCGGCCACCGCCACGGGCACGCACTCGGCCCAGTTCACGGTGGGCGCGAACTCGTGCGTGTAGCTGAACTCGCAGCCGGCGCCGTGCATGCGGCAGATGCCTTCGCTGATCTCGCGCATGCGCGCGGCCAGCATGCGCTGCACCTGCGGGTCGTAACTGCGCGTGTCGCCCTTGATGACGACGTTCGACGGGATCGCGTTGCGGATGCCGTCGGTGATGAACTCCGTGCACGACACCACCGCCTGCGCGCCCGGATCGAGCGTGCGCGACACGATGGTCTGCAGCGCCAGCACGATCTGCGCGCCGATCACGATGGGGTCGATGCCCATGTGCGGCCGGGCGGCATGCGTGCCGCGGCCCTTCACGTGGATCACGAAGTTGTCCTCGCTGGCCATGAGGCCGCCCTCGCGCGTGGCGAAGGTGCCGGCGCGCATGCCCGGCATGTTGTGCAGGCCGTAGATCTCGTCGACCGGGAAGCGCTCGAAGAGGCCGTCTTCCATCATCGCCTTGGCGCCGCGGCCGTGCTCCTCGGCGGGCTGGAAGATGAAGCGCACGGTGCCGTCGAAGTCGCGACGCTCGCGCAGCAGCTGCGCCGCGCCGAGGATGATCGACATGTGGCCGTCGTGGCCGCAGGCGTGCATCTTGCCGGGCGTGCCCGAGGCGTAGGCGCGGTCGGTGGGCAGCTCGGTGATGTTGAGCGCGTCCATCTCGGCGCGAAGGCCGATCGTGCCCTTGCCGCTGCCCACCTTCAGGTTGGCCACGAGGCCGGTGCCGCCGATGCCGGTGTGCACCTCCAGGCCCAGCGCCTTCAGCACGCGGGTGACGAAGGCTGATGTCTTCGCCTCCTCGAAGCCGGTTTCGGGAATGGCGTGCAAGGCGCGGCGCCAGCCGGTAAGCGTGTCGCGCAGGGGTGCGTCGTGGAGGTTCATGACGGGATGCTATTGACAATGGTGCGAGACAGGTACGCAAAATCGAGGCCTCCGACGCAACGTTTTTGCGCGCACCACCGTTCATCCATGACCCCGCTCGACGCCCTCGACCTCCGCCTGCTGGAACTGATCCAGGCCGACAGCCGCATGCCCCAGAGCGAACTGGGCGAGCGCGTGCACCTGTCGACCGCGGCTGTGAACCGCAGGCTCAAGCGCATGCGCGACGAGGGCGTGATCCAGCGCTACGGCGCCGTGCTGTCTCCGGCCGCGCTGGGCCATCCGCTGACCATCGTGGCCGAGGTGGAAACCGAAAGCGAGCAGCTCGAGCTGCTCGACGCGATGAAGAAGAGCTTCAGGGACTGCCCGCAGGTGCAGCAGTGCTACTACGTGACCGGCGAATGGGACTTCATCCTCGTCTTCGTGGTGCGCGACATGGCGCAGTACACGGCGCTCACGCGGCAGCTCTTCTTCCAGAGCAACAACGTCAAGCGCTTTCGCACGCTGGTCACCATGGACCCGGTGAAGCTCAGTCTGGACGTGCCGGTGTCCGGAAGCTGAGCCGTTCGGCCGGCGACATCAGCATCGAGCGCAGCAGCAGCGCCACCGCGCAGACGATAGGCACCAGCGCCAGCAGCCGGCCCGGTTCGAAGGCCAGGCCGGCGGCCACGCCGAAGGCGCAGCCGATCTTGATCCACGGGGGGACCGCCTCCCAGCCGCGCCGGTGCGTGGCGGCGAATCCGACGAGCGCTACCCAGCCATACAGACCGCCGAAGACGGAGAAGACCCAGCTCAGCAGGTAGTAGACCGTGTCCATGTCGCGGAACACGATCGCCGTGCCCAGGCTCTGCCAGGTGTGGCGCCAGCCGTCGAAGAGGAAGAAGCCGGTGGCCGAGGCGGCCCACCAGAAGAAGGCATACAGGCTCGCTATGCCGGCCAGCGCGGCGAGCCAGGCGAGTGCGCGCCGCGTGATGTCGTCGTAGGGCATGTGGTCGCGCCACGCGACGATGTGTCCGTTGTCCATTCGGGGCTCCAGTGGTTTTCGCAATGGAGACCGAAGTTAGGCACCGGATGTGCGGGCTGCGTGAAGCCCGTGTGAAATGCGGTGAACGGAAGAAGCCGGCTCGCGGGCCCTGCCGCTACTGGAAGAGCGCGACGAAGGCGTAGATGCCGGCGACCAGCCAACCGGCCTTTGCCGCATTGCCCGCGCTTTCCCTGGAGATCGGATACATCTTCGCGCGCCTCCATGCCCACACGTTGAAGGCCACCGCAAGCACCAGCCCGCTCACGAAGAAAAGCCCCGAATGCAGCCCGAGCCCGCCGATCAGCGAGACCATGAAGATCACGATGCCGCCCACCCAGATGCCGCTGCTGGTGCTGGCCAGCACATGCGAAAGGCCGCCGCAGGCCGAACATTCTGCCGGCACGGCACGGCTGGACCAGCGCTTGGCGAGACCGCCGATGCTGGGCTCCTTGCAGCGTGGGCAGATGTGCTTCATGCGTGAAGCATCGCGATGGTCACCCCCGCGACGACGATGACAATGGCAAGAAGTATCTCGAAACGGGCGATGCAGAACAACAAGACGGTCGGCACGCCGCTGGCAAACACCCGGAGGCGATCCGCCACGCGATTGCCGCGCGGGAGCGCCGCCGCGATGACCAGCGGCACCACCGTGAGCACGAAGCCCAAGACGAGCAGCGCCGCCACCGCCTTGAACAAGAAAGAGAGCGGGATCGTCATCGGCGCCGTCAGGCGGTCAGCCCGCCTCGGAAATCCCCAGCTCCGAACACACCCGCCCCAGCAGCGCCTTCAGCGACGCCACCTCGGCTTCCAGCCGCGCCACGTTGGCCTTGAGCGCCGCGACCTCGCCGAGCGACACGTCGTTCGCCGCATATGCCGCATCGGACGAGGCACCTGCAGGCCCGGCCACCTCTTCGGCCGGCGCACCGCTCAACAGATGCGCCCAGCGGCTCTCGCGCGCGCCCGGCAGGCGCGCCAGCTTCACCACGAGCGCGCCGGCCGGCCGTTCCGCGAGCTCGTTGAGAAATCCCTCGACCGACGAGATGTCGGCGAAGTTGTGCATGCGGTCGCAGGCGATGCGCAGCTCGCCCGCCGTCTGCGGGCCGCGCAGCATCAGCACGGTGAGCAGGATCACCGACTGCGACGGAATGCGCAGCACGCGATCGACGTTGTGCTCGTAGCGGAAGGCCCGCCCGCCGCTGGTCTCGGCCACGAGGCTGTAGCCCCTGAGGCTGTCGACGGCGGCCTGCACCTGCGACTCGGTGAGTTCGAGCACGGGGTTGCGGCTGGTCTTCTGGTTGCAGCCCGACACCAGCGAATTGAGCGTGAGCGGATAGCTGTCGGGCACGGTGCGCTGCTTTTCGGCGAGCACGCCGAGCACGCGGGTTTCGACAAGGGACAGGACGGGCAGCGAGGTGGTGGAAGACATGGCTCGAAATCGATGATGAAACTCAGGGCGACGCAACGCCGAGGATAGGCCCCAGCTCCCGCACGAAATCGCTTCTGTGCAGCGACGGCGAATGCAGCGCCGACACCGTGCCGTCGAGGTACAGCGCGTCGCGGCAGTGGAGCACGTCGCGGAAGTAGAGCGCGAACTCGTGGAAGTTCACCGGTACGTCGCTGATGACGAAGATCGCGGTGTGGCCGATCACGCCGACGCCGTTGCGGATCTTGCGCGAATCGGAATGTGGAATGAAGGCAGGATGCACGACGCCGCGGCGCAGCAGCAGCGGGCCCGACTGGGTCGCCAGGCGCACGCCCTTCGCCAGCGCCGGGTACTCCGACGACTCGACGACGCGCGGCCCGGCGTCCGACACGAGGAACACGCCGTTGGGCTTGAGGAAGAAGTTGCCCGCGCCGTCGGCCAGGTTGAGCGGCGACTCTTCGCGGCCGCCGCGCACCAGCAGGCCGACCGGGGAGAAGTCCTCGTGGTACATGCCGGCGTTCATCGCGAAGCCCAGCTGGCGGCCACGCTCCTTCAACCAGGCATCGAGCCGGTCGAAGCGCTTGAACGGCACGCCTGCGTCGTCGCGCAGGAACAGCTCGAGCCGTTCCTTGCGCAGGTCGATCTTCACCACGGTGAAGCGCTGGTCGGCTGCGGCAAGACCAGCCAGGCCCGCGAACAGCAGGACTCCCAGGAGCAGCGCAAGCCTTCTTCTCATGCGGCGCCCGCAAGCCCCCGCCGGGTTCAGCCGCCGTTGATGCGGCTGACCAGCGCCTTCGTGAACGCCTCGGTGCCCGCCGTGCCGCCCAGGTCGCCGGTGCGCACCTTGTCGATGTTCAGCGTCTCGTCGATCGCGGTGCGCAGGCGCGTGGCCAGTTCGGGCAGCTTCACGTGGTCGAGCATGAGCGCGGCGGCCAGCAGCAGTGCGGTGGGGTTGGCGATGCCCTTGCCGGCGATGTCGGGCGCGGAGCCGTGCACGGCCTCGAAGATCGCGGCATCGGTGCCGATGTTGGCGCCGGGCGCCATGCCCAGGCCGCCGACCAGGCCGGCCACGAGGTCGGACAGGATGTCGCCGAACAGGTTGGTGGTGACCAGCATGTCGAACTGCCAGGGGTTGAGCACCAGCTTCATCGCACAGGCGTCGATGATGACCGTGTCGAGCTCGAACTTGCCCTTGTACTTCTTTTCGTAGAGGTCCAGGCCGGTCTCCAGGAAGATGCCCGTGAGTGCCTTCATGATGTTGGCCTTGTGCACCAGCGTGACCTTCTTGCGGCCGGTGGCGATGGCGGTTTCGAAGGCGTATTCGAGCAGGCGGCGGCTGCCCTGGCGGGTGTTGATGCCGGTGGCCATGGCCACGGCGTGCGGGTCGCCGTCGATGGGCACGTAGTGCTCGTGGCCGATGTAGAGGCCCTCGAGGTTCTCGCGAACGACCACCAGGTCGATCTTGTCGAATCGGCCGCCGGGAATGATGGTGCGCGCGGGGCGCAGGTTGGCGTACAGCTGGAATTCCTCGCGCAGCCGCACGTTCGACGAGCGGTACCCGCCGCCCGAGGGGGTCTCCAGCGGGCCCTTCAGGGCCAGCCGGGTCTTGCGGATGCTGTCGAGCGTGGCCTGCGGCAGCGGATCGCCCGAAGCCTTGACGCCGCCCAGGCCGGCGATCTGCGTGTCCCAGACGAAGGGAGCCTTCAGCGCATCGAGCGCGGCCAGCGTGGCGTCGACGATTTCGGGGCCGATGCCGTCGCCGGGGATCAGGGTTGCGGGAATGGAAGTGGTGGTCATCGGCTGCGTCTCGCTTTCAGCTTTTCTGGATCGGGGGGCTGGAGCATACGTCGCCCGCGCGACAGCCCGCCGCCGAGTGCCCCCACGCTCAGGCCACCTTCTGCGCCAGTTCGTCGTCCACCAGCGCCAGCCGGCCCACGACGCGGCCCGGCGCAAGCAGCGCCCCGGGAGCGATCACCGCATTGGCCCCGATCCGCACCCCGTCGCCGACCAGCGCACCGAACTTCTCGCACCCCGTGCCCTGCAGTGCCCCGCCCTCGCCGCCGCGCACGAAGACCTGCTTGTCCGCGCGCTCGTTGCGGTGGTTGCAGACGATGCTGCCGGCTTCCATGTTGACGCCCGCGCCGATGACCGAATCGCCGACGAAGTTGAAATGGGCCAGCGCCGTGCCTTCGAAGACGAAGGACGATTTCAGCTCCACGCCCGGCCCGATGCTGCAGCGGGCGTCGACCCAGTTGCCGCCGCGCAGGTAGGCCCCTGCGGCCACGAAACAGCCCGGACCGAGGATCAGCGGCCCCTTGAGCACCGCGCCCGGCTCGACCCTGGCGCTGGGGTGAATGGCCACTTCGCCCTCGACGGCATAGTCGCCG
Source organism: Variovorax gossypii (assembly GCF_003965815.1). Lineage (GTDB taxonomy): Bacteria > Pseudomonadota > Gammaproteobacteria > Burkholderiales > Burkholderiaceae_C > Variovorax > Variovorax gossypii. The sequence continues at coordinate 387,435 of NZ_RXOE01000004.1, forward strand.
GCAGGCAGTCCGGCCAGCAGCCGGCGCACGATTTCCGGGGCGTGCGGCGGCAATTCCCAGGGCAGCGAGGCAGCCCATGGCGCAAGGGGAGACCCGGCGAATCCGGCGACGTAGGCGGCAAGTTCGATGTCGTGCGTCATGGGGTCGATGCTGCCACCAGACCCGCCGCGGGACGCCGCAACCTAAAATGCCCGGTTCTCCCCGTCAGCCACTCCGAAAGCGCCCTCCCCGATGTCCGCCCCGCGCAAGCTCTTCGTCACCACCGCCCTGCCGTATGCCAACGGCAAGTTCCACATCGGCCACATGATGGAATACATCCAGGCCGACATCTGGGTGCGGAACCAGCGAATGAACGGCGCCGACGTCAACTTCGTGTGCGCCGACGACGCCCACGGCGCGGCGATCACCATCGCGGCCGACAAGGCCGGCGTGACGCCGCAGGCCTTCGTGGCCGAGATCGCGGCCGGCCGCAAGCCGTACCTCGACGGCTACTACATCTCCTTCGACAACTGGCACTCGACCGACGCGCCCGAGAACCACCAGCTGGCACAGGACATCTACCGCGACCTGCGCGCCAACGGCCTCATCAGCACCAAGAGCGTCGAGCAGTTCTACGACCCCGAAAAGGGCATGTTCCTGGCCGACCGCTTCATCAAGGGCGAGTGCCCCAACTGCCATTCGAAGGACCAGTACGGCGACAACTGCGAGGTGTGCGGCGCCGTGTACGCGCCCACCGAGCTGATCAACCCCTACTCGGCCCTGTCGGGCGCCAAGCCCGAACTGCGCAGCTCGGAGCACTTCTTCTTCAAGCTCTCGGACCCGCGCTGCGAGGCCTACCTGAAGGAATGGACGGCGGCCGCCGGCCACGTGCAGCCCGAGGTGCAGAACAAGATCCGCGAATGGCTCTACAAGGACGACGAGGGCAAGGGCGGCCTCGGCGACTGGGACATCAGCCGCGACGCACCCTACTTCGGCATCGAGATCCCCGATGCGCCAGGCAAGTACTTCTACGTGTGGCTCGACGCCCCCGTGGGCTACCTGGCCTCACTGAAGAACCTGCTGGACAAGCGCTGCATCGAGCTCGGCGGCGACGGCATCTCGTACACCGAGTACATGGCCGACCCCGACCTGGAGCAGGTGCACTTCATCGGCAAGGACATCATCACCTTCCACACGCTGTTCTGGCCCGCGATGCTGCACTTCAGCGGCCGCAAGGCGCCAGACGCGGTGTACGTGCACGGCCACCTGACGGTGAGCGGCGAGAAGATGAGCAAGAGCCGCGGCACCGGCATCGACCCGCTCAAGTACCTGTCGATCGGGCTCGACCCCGAATGGCTGCGCTACTACATCGCCGCCAAGCTCAACGGCCGCAACGAGGACATCGACTTCAACCCCGAGGACTTCGTCGCTCGCGTCAACAGCGACCTCGTGGGCAAGTACATCAACATCGCCAGCCGCGCGGCGGGCTTCATCGGCAAGCGCTTCGGCGGCAAGCTGGGCGAGGTGTCGGCCGACGGCGACGCGCTGCTGTTCGCGCTGCGCGACGCGGCGTCGCAGCTGCATTCGCTCTACGACGGCCGCGACTACGCCCGCGCGCTGCGCGAGGTGATGGCGCTGGCCGACAAGGTCAACGAGTACGTCGACCAGAACAAGCCATGGGAGCTGGCCAAGAAGGAAGGCGCCGAGGCGCGCCTGCACGACGTGTGCACCGTGTGCATCGAGGCCTTCCGCCTGCTCACGCTGTACCTGAAGCCGGTGCTGCCGGCGCTGGCGGTGAACGTCGAGGCCTTCCTGAACATCCAGCCGCTGGCCTGGACCGACGCCGCGCAGCCGCTGCCCGTCGGCCACGCCATCGGCGAGTACAAGCACCTGATGCAGCGCGCCGACGTCAAGCTGGTCGACAAGCTGTTCGACGCTCCGGAACCTGCCGCAGCCCCCGTGGCCGCACAGCCCCAGGAACTGCCGGGCGGCGAAGCCATCGCGCCGACCATCACCATCGACGACTTCGCGAAGATCGACCTGCGCATCGCCAAAATCGTTGCCTGCGAGAAGGTCGAGGGCTCGACCAAGCTGCTGCGCCTGACGCTCGACGCCGGTGAAGGCACCGACCCGCAGGGGAGTCCAGTTCTGCGCAACGTGTTCAGCGGCATCGCCTCGGCCTACCAGCCCGAGCAGCTCGTAGGCAAGCTCACGGTGCTGGTCGCCAACCTCGCGCCGCGCAAGATGAAGTTCGGCGTGAGCGAAGGCATGGTGCTGGCAGCCAGCCACGGCGACGAGAAGGCCCACCCCGGCATCCACGTGCTCGAACCCTGGCCGGGCGCTACGCCGGGCATGCGGGTTCGCTGATCGACTTCGAAAAAGGAACCGCCATGACCACCCTGCTGCGCCGCGCCCTCGTGCTCGCCTCGCTTTCGACTCTGCTCGGCGGCTGCGCGGTGGTGACGGTGGCCAGCACGGCGGTGAGCGTGGGAGCCGGCGCGGTCGGGCTGGCGGCGGATGCGGCCATCGGCACCGCGCGCATCACGGGCAAGGCCGTGGGCGCGGCGGCCGACGCGGTGATTCCCGACAGCCAGTAAAGCTCTCGCGCAGCTCAGTCCGCCAGGCCCAGGCGGGCTATGTGCGGCGGCGTGTGCGACGCCCTTTCCTTTCGCACGAAGGCAGACCTCAGCCCGGCGTGCGGCTCGCGGGCGTCGAAGAAGTTGCGGCGCATGTGCGCCAGTTCCTCGTCGCGGTAGCGCTGCAGCGGCTTCAGCGATTCGTCCTGCTCACGGATCGCCTTCTTCCGCGCGACACGTTCGGCGAAGTCGGGCGAAGCGGCCAGCTCGGCGGCGAGCCGGGCCACCTCGTCGCCCAATTCCTCCGGCGCGGCCCGCAGCACGCGCTCCGCCATCCCGAGTTCGACCGCGCGCTTCGCGCTCACCGGCAGCGCCGACTGCGTGAGCCGCAGCGCCTCGCTCTCGCCCACGCGGCGCGGGAGGATGTAGGTCCAGTACTCCGAGCCGTGCAGGCCCATCAGCTTGTAGTGCGGGTTGAGCACGGCGCCGTCGCGGCACCAGACCTCGTCGGCCGCCAGCGCGAGCATCACGCCGCCGGCCGCGGCGTTGCCGCCCAGCGCCGACACGGTGAGCCGGTCGGTGGTGCCCAGCACGGCCTCGACCAGATCATTCATCGCGTGGATGTTGGCCCACGATTCCTCGGCCGGGTCTTCGGCCGCCTCGATCACGTTGAGATGGATGCCGTTGGAGAAGAAGTCGCGCATGCCGCCCAGCACCAGCACCGAGGTCGCGCGCGTGCAGGCGAAGCGGTAGGCCTCCAGCAGCCGCCGGCACTGGGCGGTGCTCATCGCGCCGCCGGGAAAGGAGAAGTTCAGCACGCCGACCGCGCCCTGCTCGCTGTAGCGGATGTCAGAAAAGGTACGGCGCCCGGCCGGCAGATCCAGTGGTGCCGGTACCTCAGGCACCGTGGAAGGCAGCAGTTCGCCGAGCGCCTCGGTGGCAGGCAGCTTGTAGCTGGGCAGCCTCGAACCGGGCTCGCGCCAGGGCCTCAGCTGCCGGATCCACACCGCGCCGTCGACGGTGGCGCGGCAGATGGCGCCGGCGCGGGTGGCGATCAGCTCGCCGGGCTTGCCGCCGCGCAGCTCGTCCTCGGGATGGCCGCCGTGCAGGTACCACTGCGCGCCCAGCAGTTCGTCGAGCACGCCGGGCTGCGAATCGGCCGCGCGCAGTTGGCGCAGGATCGTCTCGGTGGTGTCGGAAGTCCAGTCGATGCGCCGCCGGGCCTGCTTCATGAAGGGCCGCCAGCCGGCGGCCAGCGCCGCGGGTTCCTGCTTCTGCGGCTTGTGCCTGCCCGAGGCGAAGCGCTCCACCGCGAGCAGCACCGCGTCGACCGCCGCATCGGCCACTTCGCCGCGATAGAGATCGCTCTTGCCGGCCTGCGGGGGCACCTTCAGCGGCGACCACGCCCAGACATCGCCCGCGTCCATCTCGGCCACGGCCTCGAGCACGGTGACGCCCCAGCTTTCGGCGCCGCCCTGCAGCGTCCAGTCGAGCGACGAGGGGCCCCGGTCGCCCGGCGGGCCGGGATGCACGATCAGGCAGGTGTGGGCGCGCCAGATGTCCTCTGGAATCGCGCTGGTAAGCATCGGCGCCACGATGAGCTGGGGCGCCTGCGCCCGCACGGCTTCACGCATTTCGTCGTCATTGCCGAGGGCCAGCACCACGCCGACGGTGTGGCCCCGATCCTGCAGTTCCGCCAGCACCCGCTGCGTCAGGCTGTTGAACGCGCTCGCGACAAGCAGGATGTGCATCTGACGGCCCCGGTAATGTCGGTGACGAAATGTCAATGAATGTCAAAAATGTATCTGCATCCTTTGTTTTGAATAAGTCGACCGAAAGTTTTCCTTCGGCGACCAGGCCGATCAGACCGACCGGGCGTGCCGCAGCAGGAACGGCAGAACCCGCGCCAGCACCTCGTCGGGCGCCTCTTCCGCCATCTGGTGGCCGCAGTCGATGGTCCCGCCTTCGACCTCGTCCGCCCAAATCTTCCAGATCTCGAGCGGATCGGGCTTCGCGGTGTTCGACGCGCTCCACAGCACCTGCACCGGACACGCGATGCGGCGCCCCGCGGCAAGGTCGGCGCGGTCGTGCTGCAGGTCGATGGAGGCTGCGGCCCGGTAGTCCTCCACGATCGCGTGGCGCACCGACTCCTTTGCAAAGGCGCGGTGGTATTCGGCCAGCGCCTGCGGCGTGACGGCATCGACCTTCTGCACCGCGTTGCGCAGCGCCCAGTCGAGGTAGTAGGCCGGGTCGGCGCGCAGCATGCGCTCGGGCAGGTCGAAGGGCTGCGCGAACAGGTACCAGTGGAAGGCCTTGAGCCCGAAGGCCATGCCGGCGCGCTTCCACATTTCCTCGGTCGGCACCACGGTGAGCGAGACGAAGCAGTTCACCGCCTCCGGCGAATCAAGGCACAGCCGGTAGCCCACGCGCGCGCCGCGGTCGTGGCCCATGACGGCGAAGCGGGTGAAGCCCAGGGCGCGCATCAGCGCGAGCTTGTCGGCCGCCAGCGTGCGCTTGCTGTGGTTGACGTGCAGCGGGTCTCCGGCCGGGCCGGTGCTGTCGCCATAGCCGCGCAGGTCGGGCGCGACCACGGTGAAATGCCGGGCCAGCGTCGGCGCGATGCGATGCCAGGCCACGTGCGTCTGCGGATAGCCGTGCAGCAACAGCAGCGGCGGTCCGCTGCCGCCGACTTCGGCGTGGATGACGGCATCGCCCAGCGGCACGTCGTGCACCGCGAAGCCGGGGAAGAACGGCGTGCGGCTCATTGCAGGGCCTCGGCGAAGAAGTCGGCCATGCGCTCCAGCTGCTCGTCCATCATGTGGCGGCCGTGCACGATGCGCGCGCCCTGGCGCTGGGCCAGCGCGAGAAGCGGCGTGGTGTGCGGCTCCATGATGACGTCGGCCACGGTCTGGCCGGCGCGGATCGCCGATGGCGCGATGGGCAGCGGATCGCCATCGCGCATGCCGGCCGGCGTGGCGTTGACGAGCAGGTCGCGCGGGCTCGCGGCGTCCCAGTCGCCCGCGGCATGGCCCAGCGCGCGCAGCCGATCGACGAGGTCCGCGCGTTTCGCGTCGTCGGCATCGCGCACGTCGATGCGCGCCGCGCCGGCTGCGGCCAGCGCGAAGGCGATGGCGTTGCCCGCGCCACCCGCGCCCGCGAGCCCCACGCTGCGGCCATTCACGTCGAAGCCGTTGCGCACGAGCCCCGAGACAAAGCCCGCACCGTCGAGCAGGTCGCCCTGCCACGCATCGCCCTTGCGGCGGACGACGTTCACCGCCCGCGCCTCGCGCGCGGCGCGCAGCGTTTCGATGGGCAGGCCGGCCACGAGCTGCTTGTGCGGCACGGTGACGACCACGCCCGCCACGTTGCGCACCGCGAGCAGCGTCTGCAGCAGCGGCGCCACGTCGGCCGCCCGCACATGCAGCGGCACGAGCACCGCGTTGATGCCGCGCCGCTGCAGCAGCCTGGTGAGCGGCAGCGGCGCCTTCACCTGCGCGACGGGGTCGCCGATGATGCCGAGCACGGCGGTCCTGCCGTCGAGCTTCAGGCCGCTCCAGTCGAGGGCGGTGTCGGGGAGGATGTCGTCAGGCATGGGCATGGCCGTTTCTGTGAAGGAATTCGGTGGTGGTGCGGAAGGCCGCGGCGGCGCGCGCATGCGGATCGAGCGTGGCCATGCGGATCGCGCTGGGGGCCTCGACCGACAGCAGCGCATCGGGCGCGAGATGCATGAGCAGGCGATGCACCGGCAGTTCGCCCTCGCCGGGAAAGAGCCGGTGCGCCCGCCCCTCTTCCCCGGGCGACAGGCCCGGATGGCGCCGGGCGGGCGCGTCGTTGATCTGCATGAAGTACCGGTCGATGTGCGTGCCTTGCATGTCGTCGGGCACGCAGCCGGCGCGGAAGAAATGCAGCGCGTCGATCACCACGCGCGCCGTGTCGCTTCTCGACGCGGCCACGAGCTGCTGCGCCGCCCGCAGCGAGCGCGCGGCCGTGTAGATCATGAATTCCACGCCGAGCGCGAGCCCGTGCGGCCGCGCGCGTTCGGCCAGCGCCGCGAGGCTGTCGCCCGCGCGCGCGGCGTCGCTGTCGTCCACGTTGACCATGAGGCAGCGCGCGCCCAGCGCCTCGGCCGATTCGAGCACGCCCGCGAGCGGCGCCGCGTCGAAACCGGGCCCGATGCGCACGATCTCCACGTCGTGCACGCGCAGCCCCAGGTCGCGCAGGCGCGCCGAGGTCTCCCGCAGCATCTCGCCGCCCACGGCCATCGGGAACGGCGCTTCGCCAAGGCGCGCGGGGTTCAGGCGGATGCCGACGCCCGCGAAGCCCGCCGCGTGCGCGGCCTCCACCAGCCGGGGCGGCGCGGCGTCGAGCATCCCGAGGTGGGCGAGCGACAGGCGGAAGTTCATGCCTCGGCAGTGTGCGCCCGCGGCGTTTCGGCCGCAGCCTGCCTCAGGGGCACACCCTGTGCCGTCAACAGCGCCTGCAGCCGCCTGACGTCCACGTCGCGCGGCAGCACGCCCGCGTCGGCCGCGAGCGCCGCCGCCGTGCCGGCCGCCTGCCCCGTCAGCCAGCACTGAGGAATCTCGCGCATGAAGCCGTGCGAGTTGGTGTCGCACGAGATGTGCTTGCCCGCCGCGAGCACGCCGTCGAGCTTCTCGGGCACCAGCGCGCCGTAGGGCACGGAGATGTTCGGAAACTTCGGCGACGGGCTCGGGCTGATGCCCACCTCGTCGGCCTCCACCGCGCCCGCGTCCCACGCGCCGCGCCGCACGCTCTTCACGCCCACCAGCCGGCGGCCGTGGCGCGTGCCGATCTGCGGCGCCATGAGCATGTGCCAGGCGTTCTCGAAGCCCGGCGCATGCGCTCGGTAGAAGGCCAGGTGCTCGGCCATGCTCTTGCGCGACTCCCACTCGACCTGCGTCATCTCGTCCACGTCGAGCGCGCTGAAGCCCGACTTGCGCGGCCCGAGGAAGGTGGCCACGTCGTCGCGCCACGAGACGATGGGCTTCTCGAAGCTGCCCAGCGTCTCGCGCCCGCGCGCCAGGAATGCAGAGTAGGCCTGCGGCTCGTGCGCGCGGAAGTCCAGCCAGCGCCGCATGTCCACGCCCGCGAACAGCCACGAGGTGTTGATGCAGTGGTGGATGTCGTGCGCGTCGATGTCCGACGAGAACGCCGCGCCCGCCGCCGCGTAGAGATCGCCCTCGCCCGTGGTGTCGACCACCACGCTGGCAAGAATGGCGCGGCGGCCTTGCTTGCTCTCGAACACAGCACCCTTCACGCGCCCTTCTTCGGCGATGGGCGCGACCATCCAGCCGTGCAGGATCAGGTCGACGCCGGCCTCGCGCACCATCTGGTGGTACACGCCCTTGAGCATCTCGGGGTCGATGGTGGGCGAATGCGTGACCACGCCGTGGAACGCGGCGGTGCGCAGCGACCAGTAGTCGGCCTTCGCGGTGTCGCGCGAGCCCCAGTCCTCGCGCGGCGGGCCGGCCACGGCGTCGCGGCCCAGGCGCTCCATGAACTCGGCTGCAAGGCCGTGGATGACGTGCCGGCCCGACCAGTCGGTCATGCGGTCGATCCAGATCACCAGCCCGCCGGTGGAAAGGCCGCCCAGGTGGTTGTAGCGCTCCAGCAGCACCACGCGCGCGCCGCTGCGCGCTGCCGCGACCGCGGCCGCCACGCCCGACGGCCCGCCGCCGAGCACCAGCACGTCGCAGCGCTCGTGCACCGGCACCTGGCGCGCCGGCTCGGTGATGTGGCCTTGCGGCTGGCGCTGCTTGCGTTCGCTGTCGCGCGCGTTGACGTCGGAGCGGAAGAAATGGCGTTCTTCGGGGGTCAGGGTTCCCATCGTGGAGCTTTCAGGTGGATGAAGTGGATGCGGCGAGTTCGGCCAGCAGCTCGGCCAGCGGCCCGGGCGCCGTGACCATCGCGTCATGGCCGGTGGCCAGCATGCGCAGCTGCCAGCCGGCGTCGGCGCGCACGCGCGCCTTTGTGGGTTCGAGCGTGGCGATGGGATCGCCGGTGCACTCGATGTAGGTCTTCGGCAGGCCGTTGCCCTGCGGGGCCTTCAGCAGCAGCGGCTGCAGGTAGGTGCCCACGGGCTGCGGCGTGAGATTGCGCGCGACCCAGGCCGCGTCGGCCGGGTCCTTCACGCCGAAGGCGGCGGGCGGCAGGGCGGCTGCCGCGCCCACGCCGCCGCCGGTGTCGCGGATGGCCTTCAGGCGCTGCTCCACCACCGCCGGCGGAAAGTCGGAGAACAGGCTCTTGCCGGAATCGAGCAGCAGCGAATCGAGAAACACCAGCTGGCGCAGGCGCGCCGCGGCGCGGTCGGCCACGCCGGAGATCACGATGCCCGCGTAGCTGTGGCCGACCAGCACAACGCGCTCGAGCTCCTCGAACTGCAGCAGGTTGACGACGTCGTCGATGTGCGTGTCGAGGTTGACCTGCGGCGAGATGAGGTGCCGGCGCTCGCCCAGCCCGGTGAGCGTGGGCGTGAACACCGTGTGGCCGGAGGCGCGCAGCCGCGATGCCACGCGCGACCAGCACCAGCCGCCGTGCCACGCGCCGTGCACGAGCACGAAGGTCGAAGGCCGGCCAGCCGCTTGCGACGACGGGACGAGCCCGGCTGCGGCGATGCCCGCCGCACCCGCTACACCTGCGAAGAGGTTCCTGCGCTTCATGCCGGCCCGCCTACTCGCTGCGCGCGCCGGTGCGCCTGATGACGTCGCCCCACATCGCCGTGTCGTCGACGATCTTGCGGGCCAGCGCGTCGGGCGCGGTGCCGAGCGCCTGCCAGCCCTGGTCGAACAGGCGCTGGCGCATGTCGGGCGCCTTCAGGATGCGCGCGATCTCGTCGGACAGCCGCTGCGCCACCGGCTGCGGCATGCCCGCCGGGCCGAAGACGGCGTTCCACGACGCCACGTCGAAGGCCTTGCCGGCGCCCAGCGCGGGCTGGATCGGCGGCACCTCGGCGAAGGCGGCGAAGGGCGCGGCGGTGCTCACGCCGTACATGCGCAGCCGCCCGTTCTTCGCCTGCGGCGCGGCGATCGACGGGATCATGAACGACAGGTCGATCTGCTTGCCCATCAGCGCCGTCGCCACCTGCGGGAAGCCTGGGAACGGCACGTGCACGGCCTGGATGCCGGTGAGCGTCTTCAGCAGTTCCATCGCCAGGTGCGAGCCCGAGCCGGGCCCGACCGAGCCGTAGCTCAGGCGGTCGCCCTGCGCCCTGGCGTGGGCCAGCAGGCCGCGCAGGTCGGTGGCGGGCATGTCGGTGCTGCCGGCCAGCACGAAGGGGCTGCTGGCCACCAGCGAGATGGGGCGCAGGTCGTGCGCCACGTCGTAGGGCGTGGCGGGGTTGAGCGCCTTCGCGGTGGTGAGCGGGCCGTTGCCGGTAAGGCCGATGGTGTGGCCGTCGGTGGCCTTCGCCACCGCGTTGACGCCGATGGTGCCGGCCGCGCCGACCTTGTTCTCGACGATGACCGGCTGGCCCAGCGCCTGCGCCAGCGGATCGGCCACGGTGCGTGCCAGCGCGTCGGGCGACGACCCCGGCGGGAAGCCGACGACCAGCCGCACGGCCTTCTGCGGCCAGGGCGCGGCGGCCCGTGCCGGAAAGGCCAGCACCGGCGCGACCGAAGCGGCCAGCGCGCCCTGCAGCAGGCGCCGCCGTCGCGGGATGAAAACCATCGGATAGGGCATGTCTTGTCTCCGTTTGCGTTGTCGTGAGCCGGATTCTTGGCCCACAATCCAGCGCGAAACGTGATGGTTTCTTATCTCTTCCATCACGTTCCTTGATGACCTGAAGCCCTCCCGGAAGACGCCCATGCCCGCAAGGAACATCCGCCCCGCCCACGTCGCCCCCCGAAGCCACACGGTGGACATCGACCTGCTGCGCGTGTTCGACACGGTGGTGCGCATCGGCAGCTTCACCACCGCCGCCAAGGCGCTGTCGCGCACGCAGTCGGCGGTGAGCATGCAGCTGCGCCGGCTCGAGGAGCAGCTCGGCGTGCAGCTGGTGGCGCGCGACACGCGCCAGCTCGCGCCCACGCCCGAGGGCCTGCAGCTGCTGCCGCTGGCGCGCCAGATGCTGGGCCTGAACGACCAGCTCTTCCACGACGTCGACAGGCAGGAGGTGTCGGGCAGCATCCGCATCGGCTCCATCGAGCACTACGCCACGCGCGTGCTGCCGGTGCTCATCGCGGAGTTCTGCAGGCAGCACCCGCGCATCCACGTGGAGCTGCACCACGGCGTGTCGTCGGCCATGCATGCGGAGCTGGGCTCGCGCTACGACATGGTGATCGGCGTGGGCGCGGTGGGCTCGGGCGAAGGGCTGCGGCTGACGAAGTCGCGCATCGTCTGGGCCTCCACCGCCTCGTCGACCACGCACCTGCAGCGGCCGCTGCCGCTGGCGCTGAACCCCGAGGGCGCGATGCTGCGCGACTGGGCCACGCGCGCGCTGGACCGCGCGGGCATTCCGTGGCGCATCGCCTACACCAGCACCAGCGTCACCGGGCTCGAGGCGGCGGTGCGCGCGGGCATCGCGGTGGGCGTGTTCCGCGAGGCCACCATCTCGAAGCGGCTGAAGATCCTGGGCGCGAAGGAGGGCATGCCATCGCTGCCCGACTCCGAGGTGTGGCTCGCCACGGCGCCGCTGCCGGGGCGCAAGGCGGTGGAACTGCTGGAGGCGTTCCTCATCCACAAGCTGCGCAAGTAGCCCGGGCGCTCGAGGCCAGTCCAGAATGAGCGCTCCATGCACTCCCCGCTGAACCTCACCCGCTTCCGTCCGCGCCTGCTGGACGCGCTCGCGGGGTACGACCGCGAGCGCTTCTTCAAGGACCTGGGCGCAGGCGCCACGGTGGGCATCGTTGCGCTGCCGCTGGCCATGGCCTTCGCCATCGCCTCAGGGCTCAAGCCCGAGGCTGGCATCTGGACGGCGATCATCGCGGGCTTCCTGATCTCGCTGCTGGGCGGCTCGGCGGTGCAGATCGGCGGGCCGGCGGGCGCGTTCATCGTGATCGTCTACGGCATCGTCGAGCGCTATGGCGTGGCGAACCTGCTGATCGCCACCGCCTGCGCGGGCGTGCTGCTGTTCCTGGCGGGGCTGTTCGGGCTGGGGCGGCTGGTGCGCTTCGTGCCGCTGTCGATCGTGGTGGGCTTCACCAACGGCATCGCGGTGCTGATCCTGCTGTCGCAGTTGAAAGACCTGCTCGGGCTGACGGTGGCGAAGATGCCGGCCGACGTGTTCTCGCAGCTGCATGCGATGGCGCTGCAGATCGGCACCTTCAACCCGTATGCCTTCGCGCTGGGCATCGCCTGCGTGGGCGGGTTGCTGCTGTGGCCGCTGCTGCTGCGCGAGAACTCGAAGGTGGGCAGCGCGGTGCTGCGCCTCGTGGGCCCGGTGGCGCGCATGCGGGCCGTGCAGGTGGGCGCACGCATGCCGGGGCCCATCGTGGCGCTGGTCACGCTCACGCTGGTGTCATGGGGCTTCGAGCTGCCGGTGGAAACCATCGGCACGCGCTTCGGCGGAATTCCCGAGGGCGTGCCGGCTTTCGCGCTGCCCGATTTCTCGTGGGAGACGGTCAAGCAGCTCGTGACGCCGACGCTGACCATCGCGCTGCTCGGCGCCATCGAGTCGCTGCTGTGCGCGCGCGTGTCCGACCAGATCAGCGGCCAGCCGCGCCACGACCCCAACCAGGAGCTGATGGCGCAGGGCATCGCGAACGTGGTCACGCCTTTCTTCGGCGGCATGCCGGCCACGGGCACCATCGCGCGCACCGTGACCAACATCCGTTCGGGCGGAAGCTCGCCGGTCGCGGGCATGGTGCATGCGCTGACGCTGCTGATCGTGGTGCTGCTGGCAGCGCCGCTGGCGCGCCACGTGCCGCTCGCGGTGCTGGCGGGCATCCTGGTGTTCGTGGGCCTGAACATGGGCGAATGGCGCGAGTTCACGCCCACGCAGCTGCGGCACTTCAGCCGCCACTACCGGCTGCTGATGCTGGGCACCTTCTTCCTCACGGTGGTGTTCGACCTGACGGTGGCGGTGCAGGTGGGCATCGTGCTGGCCTGCGCGCTCTTCATCCGGCGCATGAGCGGGCTCTTCGAGGTCGAGCTGGTCACGCTGCAGCCACCGGTGCTCACCTACCGGCTCTACGGTGCGCTGTTCTTCGGCGCGGCAGCCAAGCTCGACGAGACGGTGAACGCCGCCGAGCGCGCACCGCGCGGCATGACGCTGGTGCTGGACGCCACGCACCTCATCTACATCGACGCAACCGGCGTCGACGCCCTGCGGCAGCTGCACCGGGCGGTGCTGGCACGCGACGGGGTGCTTCGCATCGAGTCGCTGCAGCCGCAGCCCCTGGAGGTGCTGGAACGATCGGGCTTTGCCGAGGAGCTGACGACGGGCAGGCCCGGCGCGTCCCACGGCGGGTAGCTGCAGCGTTACGGGGCCTCGGTGCCCCGGTCGGGCGAGGAGCCGCTGCGCACCACGCGCTGGTCGTCGTTCAGCGTGGCGGTGAAGACCATGGCGGAGTTGGGCGGCTGCACCCAGCGCCACTCCCATTCGGTCTCGCGCCTGAGCGCATAGGGCGTCACCTTGGCGGGCTTGCCGAGCATCTTGCGCAGGTCTTCCATCATCATGCCGGGCTGAACCTTCGCGAAGTTCTCGGGCGTGAGCACCTGGCGCAACGCGCTCATCTTGCCGTCGGGGCCGATGGTGATCATGTAGTTCTTCTGGCCCGCGGGCTGGCGGTTGTACTCGAACACACGGCCGCGTCCGGGGGCGTCCCAGATGTTCTCGGGCTCGCCGAAGCGCGCGCGGACGTCGGCCTCGGTGGACACGCCCTCCTCCAGCTCGCTGATGTTCTTCGGGTCGCAGGCGGCGAGCCCGATCGCCGCCGCCAGACACCCCGTAACCATGCCGATCCGCCAACCCTGAATTCGCTTCATGCCGTCCCCGGTAAAATTCGCGCCAACAAAGGTCCAGTCTATGTCCATCTTCCGCCGCCCCCACTACACCTCCGAGATCACGAACTTCATCGAGGAGATGAAGGAAAAGAAGCCGACGCTGGAGGCCGAACAGCGCGCCGGCCGCGCCCTGCTCTGGGACAAGCACCTCGACCGCAGCCTGCTCGAGGAGTACAGCGAAGCCCGCGTGCCGATGCAGCCCTACGTCTACCAGACCCAGGCCAAGTAAGCCCTTCCCCGATGCCGAATTGGCAGCACACCCCCGTCCGCACTGTGTCGGCCGCTATTGAAAAAGTAGCATCGCCCCAATGAACGGCGACGAGGACAACGGCACGCTGGTGGTCGACATGCCCGAGGTGGTCGACCAGGTCGCGCTCGCGAGGCTCTATGGAGAGCCGCTCTTCGCGATGCCGAAGGACCTGTACATCCCGCCCGAGGCGCTGCAGGTGTTCCTGGAGGCCTTCGAAGGCCCGCTGGACCTGCTGCTCTACCTGATCCGCAAGCAGAACTTCAACATCCTCGACATCCCGATGGCGGGGCTCACGCGGCAATACCTGAGCTACGTCGACGAGATCCGCCAGACGAACCTCGAGCTCGCGGCCGAGTACCTGCTGATGGCCGCGATGCTGATCGAGATCAAGTCGCGCATGCTGCTGCCGCCCAAGAAGGTGGCCGACGGCGAAGAGGCCGAAGACCCGCGCGCCGAGCTCGTGCGCCGCCTGCTCGAGTACGAGCAGACCAAGCTGCAGGCCGCCGCCATCAGCGCCATGCCGCAGTACGGCCGCGACTTCTGGAAGGCGCAGGTCTACATCGAGCAGTCGCTGAAGCCGCGCTTTCCCGACGTGGACGTGATCGAGCTGCGCGACGCCTGGGCCGACATCATGAAGCGCGCCAAGCTCGTGCAGCACCACAAGATCTCGCGCGAGGAGCTCAACGTGCGCGAGCACATGAGCATCGTGCTGCGCCACCTGCAGGGGCAGCGCTTCGTCGAGTTCGAGAAGCTCTTCGACGTGTCGCGCGGCGTGCCGGTGCTGATCGTCACCTTCATCGCGATGCTGGAGCTCGCGAAGGAGACGCTGATCGAGATCACGCAGGCGGAAGCCTTCGCTCCCATCTACGTCCGGCTGGCTTACTCACCTGCCTGACCCAACCGGTTTGCATATCCAGTGACTTCCGCCGTGCGCGATTTCGACGTCCTCATCGTCGGCAGCGGCCTCGCCGGCCTCTCGGCGGCGCTGCACCTGGCGCCCACGCACCGCGTGGCCGTGCTGACCAAGCGCGCGCTGAACGACGGCTCCAGCGCCTGGGCGCAAGGCGGCATCGCGGCGGTGCTGGCGGCGGGCGACAGCTTCGACGCGCACGTGGAAGACACGCTGATCGCCGGCGCCGGCCTGTGCGACCCCGAGGCCACGCGCTTCGTGGTCGAGCACGCGCCCGAGGCCATCGGCTGGCTGCGCGAGCTGGGCGTGCCCTTCTCGGAAGAAGACGGCGACCTGCATCTCACGCGCGAAGGCGGCCACAGCCAGCGCCGCATCGTGCACGTGACCGACGCCACCGGCGCGGCCGTGCAGCAGGTGCTGATCGAGCGCGTGCGCCGCACGCCGAACATCACGCTGTTCGAGCACCACACGCTGGTCGACCTGATCACCGGCCCCAAGATCGGACTGGAAGACCCGGCCTGCCTGGGCCTCTACGCGCTCGACGACCAGACCGACGAGGTGCTGGCCTTCCGTGCGCCGCACACCATCCTGGCCACGGGCGGCGCGGGCAAGGTGTACCTGTACACGACGAACCCCGACACCGCCACCGGCGACGGCATCGCCGCCGCGTGGCGCGCGGGCTGCCGGGTGTCGAACATGGAGTTCATCCAGTTCCACCCGACCTGCCTGTACCACCCGCACGCCAAGTCCTTCCTGATCAGCGAGGCGGTGCGCGGCGAAGGCGGGCTGCTGAAGTTGCCCGACGGCACCCGCTTCATGCCGAAGCACGACGAGCGCGCCGAACTCGCGCCGCGCGACGTGGTGGCCCGCGCCATCGACTTCGAGATGAAGAAGCACGGCCTCGACTGCGTGCATCTCGACATCTCGCACCAGCCGGCCGCGTTCCTGAAGGAGCATTTCCCCAACATCCTGGCGCGCTGCCTGGAGCTGGGCATCGACATCACGCGCGAGCCCATTCCGGTGGTGCCGGCCGCGCACTACACCTGCGGCGGCGTGCTGAGCGACCTGAGCGGGCGCACCGACATCCCGGGCCTCTACGCCATCGGCGAGACCGCCTGCACCGGCCTGCACGGCGCGAACCGGCTGGCCAGCAACTCGCTGGTCGAATGCATGGTGTTCGCGCGCGCCGCGGCGGGGGCCATTGCCTCGGCGCCGGTGCGTGAACGCGCCGAACTGCCCGCCTGGGACGACAGCCGCGTCACCGACGCCGACGAGGCCGTGGTCATCTCCCACAACTGGGACGAACTGCGCCGCTTCATGTGGGACTACGTCGGCATCGTGCGCACCAACAAGCGCCTGGAGCGCGCGAGCCACCGCATCGCGCTGCTGCAGGCAGAGATCCAGGAGTTCTACGCGAACTTCCACGTCACGCGCGACCTGCTCGAACTGCGCAACCTGGTGCAGGTGGCCGAGCTGATCGTTCGTTCCGCGCAGGCCCGCCACGAGAGCCGTGGCCTGCATTTCAGCCGCGACTACCCCTCGCTCGCCGAGCCCACAGCGCCCACGGTGCTCGCGCCTCCGGCGGACCGATAACCCTCACCCGTTCGTTTTTCTTCACTCAAGGATGCCCGGCCACCGACGCCCGCAGGGAGAAACCCAACCATGTCGAACACCACGCCCACCACCGCCGCCACTGAAGCACCGCCGGCCTCGCCCTACGGCACCCTGCCGCCGGCCTCCCCGCCCGCGTCGCGCAAGCCCGTGAGCCTGCCCCGCCTTGCCGACATGCACGCGCGCGGCGAGAAGATCGCGATGCTGACGGCCTACGACGCCACCTTCGCGGCCATGGCCGACGCGGCCGGCGTCGACTGCCTGCTGGTCGGCGATTCGCTCGGCATGGTCTGCCAGGGCCTGAACAGCACCGTGGGCGTAAGCCTGGACACCATGCGCTATCACACCGACAGCGTCTCGCGCGGCCTGCGCCGGGTGCAGGGCACGGCCTGGCTCATCGCCGACCTGCCCTTCGGCAGCTATCAGGAGTCGCGCGAACAGGCGCTGCGCAGCGCCACGGTGCTGATGCAGGCCGGCGCACACATGGTCAAGCTCGAAGGCGGCGGCTGGACCACCGAGACCGTGCGCTTCCTGGTCGAGCGCGGCATTCCCGTGTGCGCCCATCTCGGCCTGACGCCGCAGACGGTGCACGCGCTCGGCGGCTACCGCGTGCAGGGCAAGGGCGACAGCGCCGGCGCGCTGCTGAAGCAGCAGGCCCATGCGCTGCAGGACGCGGGCGCCGCGATGCTGGTGCTCGAAATGGTGCCGGCTGCGCTGGCCGCCGAACTCACGACCGAGCTGAAGCACTGCGCCACCATCGGCATCGGCGCCGGCAAGGCCACCGCCGGACAGGTGCTCGTGCTGCACGACATGCTGGGCATCAACCTCGGGAAGATGCCGAAGTTCGTGCGCAACTTCATGGCCGACGCGCCGGGCGTGCTGCCCGCGCTCAAGGCCTACGTTCAGGCCGTCAAGGACGGCAGCTTCCCCGACGACCGACTCCACGCCTGGTAAGGAAGGAAACCCTCATGCACATCGCACACACCATCGACGACCTGCGCAGCCACCTGGCCGCCTTCGGGCGCCCCGCCTTCGTCCCCACCATGGGCAACCTGCACGAGGGCCACCTGGCCCTGGTGAAGCAGGCCAGGCCGCTGGGCGACGTGACCGTGGCCAGCATCTTCGTGAACCGCCTGCAGTTTTTGCCGCACGAAGACTTCGACACCTACCCGCGCACCTGGGACAGCGACTGCGAGAAGCTGCGCGCCGCCGGCTGCGACGTGCTGTTCGCGCCCGACGAGAAGGCGCTCTACCCCGAGCCCCAGACCTGCAAGGTGCACCCCGACCCGGCGCTGGCCGACATCCTCGAAGGGCACTTCCGCCCCGGCTTCTTCATCGGCGTCTGCACGGTGGTGATGAAGCTCTTCCAGTGCGTGCAGCCGCGCGTGGCGGTGTTCGGCAAGAAGGACTACCAGCAGCTGATGATGATCCGGCACATGGTCCGACAGTTCGCGCTGCCGATCGAGATCGTGGGCGGCGAGACCTTCCGCGCCGGCGACGGCCTGGCGCTCTCATCGCGCAACGGCTACCTGAGCGAGAGCGAGCGTGCCGAGGCCGTGCAGCTGTCGAAGGCGCTGAAGGCGATGGCCGAGGCGGTGCGCTCGGGCGAGCGCGACCTGTCGGCCATAGAGGCACGCGCCATGCAGACGCTGACCGGGCGCGGCTGGCAGCCCGACTACCTCGTGCTGCGCCGCCGCTCCGACCTGCAGGCACCCGCCGCGGGCGACGCTCTGGTGGCGCTGGCCGCCGCGCGCCTGGGCACCACGCGCCTGATCGACAACCTCGAGATCGAGACGCCGGCCCCATGACCTACAGCGTCAAGGAAATCTTCTACACGCTGCAGGGCGAAGGCGGCCAGGCCGGCATGCCGGCCGTGTTCTGCCGCTTCGCAGGCTGCAACCTCTGGACCGGCCGCGAGGAAGACCGCGCCTCCGCCATCTGCCGCTTCTGCGACACCGATTTCGTCGGCACCGACGGCACGCTGGGCGGCAAGTTCAAGACCGCCGATCAGCTCGCCGACACCATCGCCGCGCAATGGCCGGCCGCCGATGCCGACCACCGGCTGGTGGTGCTGACCGGCGGCGAGCCGCTGCTGCAGGTGGACGCCGCCCTGGTCGACGCGCTGCATGCGCGCCGTTTCCGTATCGCTGTCGAGAGCAACGGCACGGTCGAGGCGCCCGAGGGCATCGACTGGCTGTGCATCAGCCCCAAGGCCGGTGCGCCATGGGTGCAGCAGCGCGGCCAGGAGCTGAAGCTGGTGTGGCCGCAGGCCGAATTCGACCTCGACACGATGGCACGCACCGGCGAGTTCACGCACCGTTTTTTGCAGCCCATGGACGGGCCCGACCGCGTCGCGAACACCGAGCTCTGCATTGCCGAATGCATGAAGCGGCCCGCGTGGCGCCTCAGCGTGCAGACGCACAAGATCACCGGCATCCGCTGAAGCGGCCGCCTTTTTCCCTGAGTTTTTGTTTTTGACGATGCGATTCACCATCAGCCAACGCTTTTTCTTCGATGCCGCCCACACGCTCAAGCGCGAGATCGAAGTCGAAGGCAGCCGCCGTATCCACGGCCACACCTACCACGCGGAGGTGTGGCTCACGGGCGAGCGCGACCCGGTGACGGGGATGGTGATCGACCTGGGGCTGCTGCGCCGCCGGCTGGAAGACGTGCGCGAGCAACTCGACCATCACCTGCTGGACGACGTGGCGGGGCTGCATCCGCCGACGCTGGAGAACCTGTGCGTGTTCATTGCGGATGCGCTGCCGGACTTGCGGCCCTCGCTGGCTCGCGTGCGCGTGTGGCGCGAGGCGCTCGGCGACTCCTGCACCGTGGACTTCTAGGTTTTTCTTTCTCCCTCCCTCCCCCTCTGGGGGAGGGCAGGGGT
>NZ_RXOE01000005.1 GCF_003965815.1 Variovorax gossypii
GGCCGAGCTGGCCAAGAGCGACAACCCCGCTGCCGCGGCCGTGCTCAAGCGCCTGAAGGCCGCGCGCGTTGCCTTCGTCGAGGTGGTCGATTTCGTGGCGGGACAGACCAAGGCCTCGCCCAACGCCGTGTTCGCGGGCAGCGTGCCCTACCTGATGCTCGCGGGCAATCTCGTGGCCGGCTGGCAGCTGGCGCGCTCGCTGATCATTGCGCAGGACCTCGCCTCGCGCAGCTTCGACACCGACTTCATGCTGGCCAAGATCGCCACCGCGCGCTTCTATGCCGAGCACATCCTCAACAAGGTGCCGGGCATCCGCGACAGCATCGTCGACGGCGCGGAGAGCGTGACCGCGCTGGCGCTCGAATCCTTCTGAAGCAAGGACCAGCGCCCTCCCCCTCGCGCGACGACGTCAAGCCGGCGGCTCTCCCGTACTGGCAACGGCCGCTGAGCATTGGCGCCCTCTGGCGAAGCCTGCGCGACATATCGAACGACAACATCGGACCGAACACCCGGCCATCGGACACGTCCGCTGGCCCGACGCAGGCAACCGACGCAAGACGTGCGCTCGCTTTGCATCACGACTTTCCTCAGGAGGTTCCCGCGCTTGGCTTCACATTGCCGGAGGCGAGCGGACATGGCTTGTCGTAGCAGATCGAATCGGTAGTGCCGGCCCGACGAAATATCAGAGACTGATGGCCGCGATTCCCACCAGCACGATCACTCCCCCAGCAATGCGGCGTGCGAGATGGTCCTCACGAAAGAGCCAGCACGCGAGGAAAGCGCCGATGACGATGGATGACTCGCGCAGGGGCGCGATCAGAGCCACCGGCGCACTCAGCATGGCCGTGAGAACGAGGATGTAGGCCAGCGGGGACAACACGGCCACGATGAGGATCGGCACGGCGTCAGCGCGAAGGACACCGGGGATCCGATGCCGCCGCAGCAGCGCGATGGGTGTCAGGATCAGGCCTTGCAACAGGAGTGTGCCTGCGTAGTAGCTCACGGGCGCCAAGTGCCACGAGGTGACCGAGTAGCTGTCCCAGAGGGTGTATGTGGCGATGGTGGCACCTGTCGCGCCCCCCCAGAGGATCCCCGGCACGGGACGGCCGCTGCCGCTTCTGAACAGATTGCCGACAACGACGAGGATGCCCGCGACGATGAGCAACGCTCCGAGCATCGCGACCGCGGTGAGCCGTTCCCCCAACAGGAGAACCGCGAACAGCATCGTCAGCACGGGACCCGTGCCGCGGGCGACCGAATAGACCACGCCCAGCTCCGCGCGGTCGTAGCCGGCCTGCAACGTCAGGGAGTATGCGATGTGCAATGCGGCCGAAACGGCGGAACCCACCGCGAGCCGCCAATCGATCGCCTGCTGCCCCGTGACCATGAAGGCCATGCCGATCGGCACGCACAGCAGCGCCGAGGCGCAGGTATAGGCCCAGACGAAAAGAAGGGTGTCTCCGCGCTTGTATTTCGAGGCGATGTTCCACAGCGCATGGGCTGCCGCCGCGGCGAGGACGAGCGCCACGGTGCCGGGGTGCATCAGCAGATGTCGGGCAGGTCGATGCCTGCGCGCTCTGCGCGTCGGCTGCGCTCCGGATCGCGCAGGGCGAGCGTCGCGACCAGCGCGTCGATCACGACGAGTTGGGCCAGCCGGCTCCCTGCTGCGGCCATCTGCGCCGGCAGTGGTGCACCGCCGACGACCAGCGCGGTATCCGCGAGGGTGGCCAGTGGTGTGCCGTACTGATTGGTGATGGCAATGAGCGAGGCCCCGGCGGCCAACGCTGCATCGGCGATGGCGAGCGTGGTTGAAGTGCGTCCGGTCGAACTGACGGCGATCACGACATCGCCGGTGTCCAGGAGGCGCGTCGCGATCATCGCCGACAAGTAGTCCGGGATGCCGATGGTCGTCACGCCGACCGCGCGCAGACGGAAGACCGCGTCGGCGGCGACTGCCGCCGACGGGCCGGCACCGAATGCGATGACCTGTCGCGCCGACTGGATCGAGCGGACCGCTTCGTCGAGCGCAGGGAGTTCAACGGCCCCGCCGAGCGCGGTCAGTGCGTCGGTGCCTGCGCGGATGGACGTTTCGAGCACCGCGGCCGATGTCGCATCCGCAGCAAGCACTTCGGGAGGCGCGAAGAACCGGGTCGTGCCTCGGGCACGAGCGATCTCGATCTTGAGTTCGGTGAACCCGGTGAACCCGATCGCACGCGCGGCGCGGACCACGCTCGGTGGCGAAACGCCGGCACGAGCGGCAACCTGCGCGGTCGTGCTGGCGCCGACGAACAAGGGGTCAGCGAGCAGCAGAGCCACGACCTTCGCTTCGCTGGCGGCCAGATCGCCGCAACGGGCCTGGATGCTCCCTATCCATTGCCCGAGCCGCCCTTCATCGGAAGAAACTCCATTACCAATTTCATCTTTCATTTGGAATATATTACACACCTCATTCAGAGCAGACAACCTCGCGTGAGCAGGTGCTCTGCAACAAGTCGCAGGAGTCCCGTTGCATGAGTCCAGAAAGCAGTCCATCCGTGGCCATCGTGGGTCCGGGTGCCATCGGCACCACGATCGCGGCGCTGCTGCACGAGATCGACCGCACGCCGTTGCTGTGCGGCCGCACGTCCCGCGATCATCTGGCGCTGCACGATGGCGATCGCCTCATCACCATTGCCGGTCCGGTCCGGACCGATCCCACCCAGTTCGATCGCCCGGTCGATATCGTCTTTCTCGCCGTCAAGGCGACACAGATCGAGGCAGCCGCAGCATGGCTTGGTGCGTTGACCGGCCCCGAAACCGTCGTGTGCGTTCTGCAAAACGGCGTCGAGCAGTTGGACAAGGTCGCTCCACATTGCCGAAGGGGGCGGATCGTGCCCGCCATCGTGTGGTTTCCTGCGCAGGCGCAGCCCAACGGCTCAGTGCGCCTGCGTGGCGACGCTCGCCTCAGCCTGCCGGACACGCCGGAGTCCCGCGCGATCGCCGAGGCGCTGCAAGGCACCCGCTGTTTCGTCGAGCTGGCAGGCAATTTCGAATCCCTGGCCTGGCGCAAGCTGCTGCAGAACGCGGCGGCCGGACTCATGGCGCTCACGCATCGTCGCTCGGGCATGTTCGGCCGCCCCGACATCTCCAGGCTTGCCCTGGGCTATCTGCAGGAGTGCCTGGCGGTGGCCCGTGCCGAGGGCGCCGAACTTGGCGACGAAGTACCACAGGCGATCCTCGACAAGTTCCAGGCGTCTCCCGCCGACATGGGCACATCCATCCTCACGGATCGCGAAGCCTGCAGGCCGCTCGAATGGGACGTTCGCAACAGTGTGGTCTCACGTCGCGGCCGGGCTCACGGCATTCCCACACCCATCAGCGACGTTCTGGTGCCGCTCCTCGCGGCTGCGAGCGACGGCCCTGGTTGATTCCCGGCCGACGGACATCGCCATGGGCTCAGAAGGCACCTGGAGGCGCTCGGGCGAACTTGAGCGGCGGCCGAGCGGACCTCAATCCATGGCGCGACTTCGACTGGCCGGCGATCCCCGGCCATTTCGGCGAGCCGTGGTTTCTTCCCATCGTGGGCGCCTACTACCGCTTTCAGGACCTGGTACGCTGAAGGCCGCCAGCGAATGGCCCTCTCTAAAGGAGAAAAGGCCGGACACCTTTGAAAGTGTCCAGCTTGGTGGCTGGTCCTGCCGCCAGGATCGATCTATCTGCATCACCTATTGACCATGAGGCGTACGGCATCGCCGCGATGACACGCACAGAGGCGGCAACGCTCATCGAATTGCCTCTGGAATTGAGCGCCTGAAATTCAACTTCGGAATATCCGCCCCCCTTCAACGCATGGTCGTCGGTAACAAGGTGGTGGATCACGAACGGATCACCGGCATCCGCGAGTCGGAGGTTGAAGGCATCGCACTCTATGAAGTGTGCGATAGGCTTATCCGCAATGTCTGGTTCTATTCGGATGAGTAGACCGCTTCCGTGAGCGCGCCCTGCCGCGAGCGACAGTCGTCAATCGATGACGCCTTTGGGTTCGACCTGCTGCTTGTCTTTCGCGTCTGCCCGCTGGCCTTGACGCGCTTCTTCGCCGCGGCACTGCTGTGCAGAAAAACCATGCGCGAGTGGATTCCGCTTCGATCCATGGACTCGGTGTTCCTTCACAGGCATGCAAAGTCGTCCTACGCAGGGCGTGCCATGGATATAGCGATGCTCATGCGCAGGATCGCGCAACCAGCAGCAGCAACCAGTGCGAGGAGACTGCACCGCCATGCTCGCCACGACCCACCGGATACGGACCATCGCCGGCATCGACCTCTTCGTTCGGGAAGCCGGGCCGCGAGATGCGCCCGTACTCCTTCTGCCGCACGGCTATCCCTGTTCGTCGTTCCAGTTTCGCCGACTGATGCCGGCGCTCGCCTACCGTTGGCGCACCATCGCCGTCGACTGGCCGGGCTTCGGCTTGAGCGATACCCCGGAGCCGTCCGAGTTCGGCTACGACTTCGATGCCTATGCGTCGATCCTTGCGGGGGTTGTCGACAGCTTCGGATTGAAGCGCTACGCGCTATGGCTCCATGACTACGGTTCGCAGATCGGCCTGCGTCATGCGATCCAGCGACCCGAGGCGATTTCCGCGCTCATCATCCAGAACGGCGATATCTATGAAGATGCGCTCGGGCCAAAATACAAGAACATCAAGGCCTACTGGGCCGAGAAAACACCTGACACGCACAAGCCGCTGGTCGAGGCAGTGAGTGAGAAAGGATTCCGGGACGAGTTCGTGGGCGAGGTATCCGAAGAGGTGGCGGCCCGCATCCCGCCCGATCTCTGGAAGCTGCACTGGCCGCTGATGAACACGCCGGCGCGGACCCGCATTGCGGTCGGCTTGATGGAGGGGCTGGAGGCCAATCTCGGCTGGTTCCCCCGGTACCAGGCCTACCTTCGCGAGCACCGGCCCCCGACGCTGATCGTATGGGGCCCGCAGGACGGCTACATGCCGCGAGCGGCGGCACAAGCCTACCTGCGCGACCTGCCCGGTGCGGAACTCCACATCCTCCCGGATGCCGGCCACTGGCTGCTGGAGACGCACTTCGAAGAAGCGCTTGCCCTGGTGCAGGACTTCCTTTCCCGAACCCTGCGTTGACGGAGAACCCAAACCATCATGACCACCAAGCCCACCATCGCACGCATATGGCGAGGCCGCACGCGGCCGGAGGTCGCCGACGAATACGAAGCCTACAACCTGGCCGAAGGCGTGCCGCCCTTGGAAAAGACAGCGCTCGGCGTCCAGCTCCTGCGGGAGGACCGGGAAGACGAAACCTGGTTCACGACAATCTCCTATTGGGCGGACATGGATTCGATGACCGCGTTCACGAAAGGCGACCCGCAGGCGGTTCACCACCTGCCGCGGGACAAGGAGCTCTTGATCGAGCTGCCCGAGAAGATCCAGATCCATCGCATCGTGCTGGATCGGAAAAACTGAGCGGGCCACTCGATCCATCGGCAGGCGTACTTGCGCGGCGTCTTCCAGCTATATGACCGGCGCGGTCATCCCCGTCGATGGGGGGCGTCCGCGCGGTAGCGAAGGCACATGACCGCTACTTCAACGCGGCGCCGCCTCGCGCGAGGTACTGCGCCGAGAGGCGCGCGAACTGGCCTCCGTCCGTGCTGATCGAGGTCTGGCTGCCCGCTCCCGCGCTGAAAACGATCCCGATGGTGTGCATGTCGCCGTACTCCTGGGTGTTGGTCAGCATGTAGTCGACGTGGTTGTCGCGGTAGTGCTGGTCGGTGCCGCCGGGCGTGTCGGAGGGCACGCCCATCGGCGTCTGCCACCACAGGATCGGAAGGCCGTTGCCGAGCGCCGTGCGGTAGTCCGAATACTGCTTCTGGTTGTCGTG
Organism: Variovorax gossypii; assembly: GCF_003965815.1. GTDB lineage: Bacteria > Pseudomonadota > Gammaproteobacteria > Burkholderiales > Burkholderiaceae_C > Variovorax > Variovorax gossypii. The sequence goes on from NZ_RXOE01000005.1 coordinate 5,883, forward strand.
GAAGTTCGGACTGGTCTTGTTGCTTGCGTCCCAGTAGAACGGGGCGCTTCCGTTCTGGCACTCCGGGGGGGGCGATGCAGCTTCGCGGCAGCCCGCATCGCGGTCGCTGGTCTGGGCGACGATGAAGTCTGCCTGGTTCGCGCCGGCAGCACGCATCATCGCGGCGACTTCGACGGGCGTGCCGTTCCAGAAGGCGGGCGGAAACCCGATCAGCGCCTTCGGCGCGACCTTGCGGCCCATCTGCACGAAGCACTGGCCAAGGCCCGCGACGGTGTCGGGCAGCGTGGCGCATTCGGGCTGGCCGCTCACTGCGGCGGCCATCTTCGTCAGATCGCGGCCAGGCGCCTGCGACGCGGCGAAGCCCCAGAAGTCCGGCTCCACATTAACCAGGGCAGGCTTGTCCAGCTCCGCGATGCGCTGGTACATCAGCCGGACCTGCCCCCAGTACTTGCTCATGAAGGTCGCATCGCTGATGCCGCTGAGATTGCCCTCGCCGTTCGCGGTCATCTGGTAGAGCGTGAACATGGGAACTGCACCATAGGCGTCGGCAGCCTGCGCGGTGAAGGTGACATAGGCCCCATCGGGGCTGTTCCACGTAGGCCAGGACCCCGGGCCGACACCCACCAGATAGCGCTCGACGATGTCGGGATGGATGTCCTGGCTCTTCATGTCGTCGATGGAGGTCGCGCCCAGCCCGACCAGCACACGCGAGGGTTTGCCAAGCTTGTTGGCCATGGCGACGGTGGCCGGCACAGGCGCGCTGCCACCGGTTCCGCCCTGGGTCCCGCTACCGGAGGTGTTGCCGGCCGTTTGGTCGCCGTTGTTCTGGCCAGCATCGAATTGACCGCCGGTGCCGGCCTGGCCCGTCGGGTTGCCAACCAGCGGAATGCCGGTACCTCCGCCGCCGCCACCTCCTCCGCCACAACCGAAGAGCAGCAAAGAGGCCATCAGCGCGGAAACGCATCGCCGAGAAAGAATGTCCATGAGAGAGGTCCGAGAGAGGTCGAAGTCAAACAAACACCGGCGCGCCTGTGCATGCGCGCGCCGGTTCGGGTTCAGGGTGGTCCGGACAGCGCTGATGCCCCGATGGCACTCAGCGTGCGAGGTCCGCGATGAAGGCCGCGTCCTTCGCACCGCTGTAGATGCGGAAGTCCTGCATGCGCCCCTTGAAGTACGGATCGCCGCCGTACTGGGAGCGGCCCAGCCAGGTCCGGGTGGTGTTGCCCAGCTGGAAAGGATTGATCCAAATGCCGTCCGCGGTGGCCACCTGCGCGCCGTCCATGTAGAGCGTGCCCACGGTGCCCGAGAGCGTGACCGCCAGGTGCACCCAGCGCCCGGTGGGTGTCTCTCCGCCGGCCACCGACTCTTCCTTCCAGAACTGATTGCGAGAACCTGAGAAACGCAGCTGTTTGTTGCCGTCGCGAAGGATCAGGATCATGTAGGCCACGTCGTTGGAACCGAAGTCGAAAACGCGCGCGATGACCGACGCGGTATCCCAATAGACCCACACAGCGATAGTGAAATCGCCCAAGGCCGACACAGCCCCGTCTGGCAACTGGACGTGACCGCTGCGGCCATCAAGCTGCACGGCGCTTCCGCCATTGCGTCCTTCACCCCAACTCGTGCCGCCCGTCAATTGCGCATGCAGGCCGCGGCCGCTGGCGTCGTTGGCATCGCCGTTGAGCGGCAGGTGCAGCCACAGCTCGCCCGGGACTGCCACGCGCAGGGTATCTGCGCCGGTCATCTCCCCGGCGTCGGTCACCGCATCGATCCGGTAGTACCAGGTGCCCTGGTCGGGGTCGTCGGTGTAGGTGCGCGGTTCGGTGACCGGCGCGAGGGTCGTGAACGGACCGTTCAGCGAAGCTGCCCGCTGCACGAGGTACTGGGAAGCGCCTGCGGTGCCCCACCACGACAGCTGCACCTTTCCCTCGTTCAGGAATGCGCTCAGACCGCTGGGCCTGGCGGCGGGAACCGGATCGCGCGCATAGAGCAGCGTGCCGATGCCGGGCTGGTCGCCGCCATCGACGCGCTCGGGCCGGATCTTGTCGAGCATCGCCTTGGTCCAGGGGGCCGAGAGTCCCTTGCGGCTCACATAGTGGCTGTAGATGAGGTCCCAGTTGGGTCGCAGGCTGTTCGTGCCCGCGGCAGCGGTCCCCGCTCCATGGACACCCTCGTAAGGAGCGAACGGCATCGTGTACAGCGCGTTGCCGTTGGCATCCGCGAGGTTCGTCTTGGCCACGTACTCTGCACCGGCCAGCAGCCGGTTGTTCCAGTAGCCGAAGAGGTCCTCGCCCTGGTTCCAGGCCATCTGGCACAGCATCCCCGCCAGCGAGATGCCGAGGGTCGAGTGGCCCTGGTCGCGATGGCTCTCCTGCCACTGCCCCAGGTAACCGGGATGCACGTAGTAGACGTTGTTGGCACTCGCGCCGCAGCCGCGGCCGCTCTTGTAATAGTTGCTCGCTTCGGCGACCAGGTCGGGCCGGTCGCAGAACACGCCGATCGCGTAGACGGCGCAAATGTTGGCCAGGTCCCAGTTGGCCCAGTAGTGGGTGACCTTTCTGGTCTCCGTGCCGTTGTGGTTGACCAGGAAGTCGTGGGCCTTCGGATAGAACACGTTCAACAGCATGGTCTGGAAGCGCGCGACGTCTTCCTTCGCCCAGCCGGAGTAGGTCCGCATCAGTTCCGCGGCGTTGGCCCACTGGTTGCCGTAGAGGCCCGAGGCGAGGAAGACGTTGGAGTTGCCGCCCAGCTCGGTCAAGGTCGACGACCACGCGTTGAGGAACTCCACCGCCTTCTTCGCATAGCTCTCGTCGTTGGAGATCTTCCAGCGCAATGCGAGGTGAAGGGCGCGCACCATGTCGCCGACCATCTGCCAGTAGTTCTCGCCATCGACGCCTCGCGTTACCAACGCCAGGGGGCGCGGCTTCGCATCGAGGTTGGTGTTGTTCGTCTTGAGCATCATGTTCAAGCCGCCCACCCAGGGCTCCGCATTGGCGGCCAACTTGTCCCGGATGCGCTGCAGGTCGGCCTCGGTGACGAGCAGGCCGGGGTGCGTGATCTTGCGTACTTCAGGCTCGGGAGCGGTCGGCTCGGGCGCCGGGGTGGCGGGCGTATCGACACCGGCGGCAGCATCAGGCGTGGCACCCGGTGTCTGCTGCGCGGTGGATCCCCCTATCGGCGAAAAGCCTCCGCCGCTACCACCACCGCAAGCCGTCGTGCCAAGGGCCAATGCGCTCGCGGTGCCGATGAAGAAGGTGCGGCGATCCAGCAGAGCTGCATTCTTGTCGTCGTTCGATGAATGTGTCATTTATCGCAAATTTGTAAATAAATGATTCCGCAAGCTGCGTGCCATTCGCTTCGATGGTTCGATGAAATGAAATCGGTAAAACCGATGGATGCATTGCGCACGTTGCGAGGGACACGCAGTGGCAAGAAGTGACATTCGTTGTCACATGAGACGCCGGCGACACGACATTGAATGTCACGGCCCTGTGCCATGCCTCCACGGATTCGGGCTGCACGACAGGGCAGGACTCATGAGTGTGACCTGTACTGAGGCGACAACGAGCGTTGAATTGCCTCTAAAAATGAGCGACTGAATTTCATTTTTCAAATGACCGAAAGCACTGCAACTTGCTTTCGTTGATGCCATCTCCACGGCGCGGCGATGCCGATGCTTTCGCTGGCCACGGCATCGTCTTCTTGCGATCGGCGTTGCAGCGACGACGCTCGCCATGACATCGAAAGATGGGCATGCAGCGATCAGAGACACCGCGTCTTCTTGCCCGCCCGGGTCACTGCCGACCCCGGTTCTTCGCAACCGCCCGCCTCATGTTTCGCAAGCGGCATGGACGTCTCGCTAGCCAGCACCCCGTACTGCCGACACGGCAGCACGCAAGGCGAGCAGGTAGCTGTCCAGCCCGAAGCCGCAGATCTGGCCCTTCACGAGGTCCGCGAACACCGAGTGATGCCGGAACTCCTCGCGCGCGTGGATGTTGGACATGTGCAGTTCGATCACTGGTACCGTGAGGATCGCCAGCGCATCCCGGATGCCGTAGCTGTAGTGCGTCCATGCGCCGGCGTTGATCAGGACCGCGTCGACGCCATCCGCGAAACCCTGATGGATGCGCTCGCACATGGCGCTTTCGCTATTGGTCTGGAAGCACTCGACCTCCGCGTCGAGTTCCATGCCCAGCGCCTGCAGCTTCGCGTTGATCTCGGCGAGCGTCGTGGTGCCGTACTGCTTCGGATCGCGCTTGCCGAACATGTTGTGGTTGATGCCGTGGAGCATGAGGATCTTCATGGGATCTTTCCTTCTTGTCGCGGCCTCAAGCCAGCGGGATGGTCATGCGCTCGATGACCGCACGGGTGTCGGGCCTCACGCCGCGCCACCACAGGAAGGCTTCCGCCGCCTGCTCGACCAGCATGCCCACGCCGTCGGCAAGCTTGGGCACGCCGGCGTTCTGCGCCAGGCGCAAGAAGGGCGTCAGGCCCTTGCCGTAGGCCAGTTCATAGGCGAGCGTCGCGTTCTGGAGGGCCTCCGCCGGCACCGGCGGCAGTTCGGCCTTCAGGCTGGCCGAGGTGCCGTTGATCACGATGTCGAATCGCTCCCCGGCCAGGTCTGCGTAGGCGCAGGCGCGCAGGGGGCCATGCACCGCGAACTGCGCAGCCAGATCGTCCGCCTTCGACAAGGTGCGGTTCGCGAGCACCAGTTCTGCCGGCTGCTGTGCCAGAAAGGGCAACAGGGCTCCGCGCACCGCACCGCCCGAGCCGAGGACCAGCATGCGCGCGCCCTTCAGCGAGAAACCCAGGTTGCTCTGAATGTCCCTGGTCAACCCCACGCCGTCAAAGTTGTCGGCAATGATGCGGTCGCCCTCGAACTTGAGCGCATTGGTGGCACCGGCCAACTCGGCACGTTCCAGCCGCTCGGTCGCCAGGGCCAGCGCCTGCAGCTTGAACGGCGCCGTCACGTTCAGGCCCAGCCCGCCCGCCTTGCGAAACGCGTGCACGTCGTCCGAGAAGCGCTCGAGCGAGCCTTCGATGGCGCCGTATTCGATGTCCTGGCCAGTCGCCTTCGCAAAGCTGCGGTGGATCAGCGGCGACTTGGTGTGGCCGATGGGATTGCCGATGACGGCGTAGCGATCGCTCATGCGGCCCTCCTCCTCATGCGCTGTAGAGAACGCCGTCGGCCTGCATCTCGGCGATCTGGGCGGCGTCGTAGCCCAGGCTCGCGGCGATCTCGGCGTTGTGCTCGCCGAGCTCGGGCGCCACCTGCGTGATCGAGGTGTCGCAGCTCGACATGCGGAAAGGCAGGTTGGGCAGGCGGATCTTGCCCAGCACCGGGTGCTCCTGCTCCACCACCATGCCGCGCGCCTGGATCTGCGGGTCGGCCAGCACTTCGTCGATGCGCTGCACCTTGGCGCAGGGCACGTCGATGCCGTCGAGCATCCCCAGGATCTCGGCCACGGGGCGCTGCGCCACCCACGGGCGGACCACCTCGAGGATTTCCAGGCGTCTCGCGTTGCGCCCGGCCGCATCGTGCAGGCGCGTGTCGCCTCCGAAGCCGGCGGGTCCGCCGTTGCGCTCGACCAGGGCGGCGAAGCGTTTCCATGCATCGTCGACCTGCGCGGCGATGACCAGGTCGCCGTCCTGTGCACGGAACACGCCGTACAGGGTCGAATTGGGCATGTCGTGGCCGGTCTGCACCGGCACTTCCTTGCCGCCCGACAGCGTGTAGCACTGCACCGCGTATTCGTGCATCGACACCAGCGTGTCGTACAGCGCCATGTCGATGTGCTGCCCGCGGCCCGACCTCACGCGGCCCAGCAGCGCGGCGTTGATCGCCGCCACGGCGTGGATGCCGGTGTACATGTCGCCGAGCGAGATGCGCAGCAGCGGCGGCGCCTCGCCGGGATTGCCGACCATCTGCATGATGCCGCTCTTGGCCTCGGCAATGAGACCGAAGCCGGCGCGGTGCGAGTCCGGCCCCGTATGGCCGTACGCGGAGATCGAGCAGTAGACGAGGCCTGGATTGGTCTCGGCCAGCTCCGCATAGCCCAGGCCCAGCTTGTCCAACGCACCGGGGCGATAGTTCTCGACGAACACATCGGCGCTGTCGACCAGCTTCTTCATCAGGGCACGGCCGCGCGGGTCCTTGGTGTTGACCGACAGGCCCTTCTTGCCCATGTTCTGCTGCAGGAAGTAGCCGCTGTGGTCGCCGACGAACCAGGCGTGCTGACGCCCCGCATCGCCGGAGCCGGGGCGCTCCACCTTGATGACTTCGGCGCCCAGCGCGGCCAGGCACCGGCCCACATAGGGCCCGGCGAGGAAGTGGCTGTAGTCGATGACGCGGATTCCCGCCAGCGGCAATGCCTGCCGTGCCGCCGCGTTCATGCCGGCCTCCTGGGCACCATCACGCGATGCTCGCCCTTCTGCACGACTTCGTCGCGCTGGTTGATCAGCTCGGACGGCAGCACCAGGATGCCCCAGCCGGGCTTGCTCTTCGATTCGCGCTTGGACTCGACGCGGAATCTCACCCGCACCGTGTCGCCGAGCTTGATGGGCACGACGAAGCTCCATTCCCAGCCCAGCGACATGCCGGGCACGAAGCGCATGTCGCTCCTGGTCTTCAGGCCGTCGGCGATCGAAAGGCCGAAGAGGCCGTGGGCCACGCGGGTGCCGAAAGGCGTGGTGCGGGCGTAGGCCTCGTCGGTATGCACGGGCGTGTGGTCGCCCGTGAGATCGGCGTAGGCCATCACGCGGGCTTCCGTCACTTCGTACGACGGGCTGATGCATTCCTCGCCGACGACGGCGTCGTCCCAGTACTTGTCTTCGATGGTGAGTGTGTTCATGTGTGGGTCTCCGGTTCGAGCAGGGCTCAGGCGCGGGGATCGATCGCCAGCGCCTTGGCAACGGCCCCGGGGCTGGCCTGGATGAATTCGACGGCCAGGCCATCGGGCAGGCGCAGCCAGTTGCGGCCCTGCGGCATCTCCGTGACGCCGAAGGCCTTTGCGGCGGCCAGTGCGGCCTCGAGGTCTTCGCACATCACGCCCAGGTGGCCCAGCCGCCCTTCGGGGCCGGCGTAATCGGGCTTGGCCATGAACTGCATGCCCCCGAGCGTCCAGTACTGGATCGGCTCTTCGACGGTGCCCTGCACTTCCCGCATCGTCATGCCGCACACATCGTGGAAGAACTTGATGTGCCAATGGATGTCGCGCACCCAGATGGCGACATGCTCGACATAGGCTTTAGGCGTGACCTGTGAGGTCATCTCGCCTCCATGCGGCGCTCGATGCCCTTGATCGCGGCGACCAGCGTCTGGTTGACCGGTGTCGGTATGTTGTATTTCCGGCCGATGCGCACGACCGCGCCGTTGATGAAGTCAATCTCGGTGATCGAGCCTTTTTCCAGGCTCTGCAGCATCGAGGTCTTGAATGCGTAGGGCAGCCCCTGCGCAGCCATCAGCCAGGCGTCGCGCGGCGCCTTGATCGACAGCTTCACGCCGCCGGCCTCTGCAACGGTCATGGCCTCGGTCACCGCGGCGATGGCCGTGACTTCAATCTCCGGTACCGTATAGAGACTGCCGTAGACTTGGCCGGTGATGCCGCTGAGCGCGCCGGTTGCGACGTTGATCAGAAGCTTGTCCCACATCGCGCCGAGGATGTTGTCGCTGACCTCACAAGGCAGCTCGGCGCGCTCGAACTCGGCGGCGATCGCCTTGGCGCGCTCGCTGATACGGCCGTCGATCTCGCCGATCACGGTGCGCTTGCCCTGCGTGCCGGCAATGACATGGCCAGGGCCGAGCATCACGCCGCCGACGTAGGTCTTGCCGGCGAGGACATGCCCTGCGCCCACCACCTCCGAGAGGATTTCTTCATGGCCCATGCCGTTCTGCAGCGACATCACGGCTGTGTGGGGGCCCGCGATGTCTCGCGCGCCTTCGATGGCTGCTCGCGTATGGAAGGACTTGACCAGCACGATGAGGAGGTCCGGAGGCTCCAGCTTCGCGCAGTCGAGCGCGGCGCGGACCCGGACGACGCGCTCCGAATCACCAACCCTCATGCGCAGGCCGTCGCGGTTGATCGCGTCGACGTGGGCCTGGAAGGGGTCGATCAATGTGACATCGGACCCCGCTGCGGCAAGGGTCCCGCCGATGGCGCAACCCAATGCCCCGGCACCGAGAAAGTAGATCTTCATGTGAGCCTTCGTTCGGAATGACCCGACGATAGGTTCCGGCGATCATGCTGCCCATGGCATGGCTGCAATGATCTACATTTCATTTTGAAATGGAGATGCCGCTTGGACAATGACGACGACATCGAAGGCGACGCGTCCCTTCTCAGCAGCAAGCTGCTGCGCCTGTTCGACCTGCTCTACAGCACGAACAGCGTAACGCGGGCCGGGGAGGCGATGGGCCAGAGCCAGCCGACCGTGAGCAACTGGCTTGGAAGGCTGCGCCGGCAGCTGGGCGACGAACTTTTCGTGCGCACCACCACCGGCATGCAGCCCACGCCGCGCGCACAGGAGCTGATCGTGCCGGTGCGAGAAGCCCTGGCCGCGCTGCGTCGCGTGGCCGCGCCCGCCGAAGCCTTCGCCCCGTCGGTCGCCACGCGGCGCTTTCGGATCTGCATGACGGATGCCAGCCACATCACCCTGCTGCCGCGCTTGCTGGCGCATGTGCGCGCGGTCGCGCCCGGCGTTCGCCTGGAGGCCGCGCGCATCGACGAGCAAACGGCCCAGGCGCTGGAATCCGGCGAGGCGGATCTCGCGATCGGCCTGGTGCCCCAGCTCGAATCGGGCTTCTACCAGCAGGTTCTTTATCCACAGGACTGGGTGTGCCTCGTCAATGCACGCCACCCTCGCATCGGCCTCAAGGGATTGGGCCTGCGCGAATACAAGGTCGAGGCCCATGTCGGCATCGTCGGGGGCACCGGCGCTCAGTTGCTGGAAGCCGCACTGCAGCGGCAAAAAGTCGAGCGGCGCGTCCTGTTGGAGCTGCCGGGGTTTCTTGGCCTTGCGGCCGTTGTATCCACAACCGACCTGATCGCGACCGTGCCGCGTCATATCGGCGAAACCCTCGCCAGCTCAGGTGGGAGCACCTTGAAGGTTCACGATTGTCCGGTGCGAGTGCCGCCGTTCACCGTCAAACAGCACTGGCACGTCCGATACCACCAAGACCCAGCCAGTCGCTGGTTGCGCACGGTGTGCGAGGAGTTGTTTGCGCCCAAGCCCTTGAAGGCCAAGCCACGGAGCTAGTTGCACGAAGGTTGTGCCAGAGGTGCTCGGTACAGTGAGGCAGCATGGAGCTGGATGGATGGGCCCAAGGGCAGGAGTAACCGAGGCGCGTGTCCTCAGCGCAGCGAGACTTCGGTGCCGTCCGCAGCCACCATGACACCTGGTGAACTCTCGTCGATCTCGATGCGCACGCCCATGTGCTTCTCGGGCATCTGGACCGTCCTGCCTCGGTTGCTTGTCATCCAGCTCAAGCATTCGAGGTATTCGTCGCGCAGCACCGGCGGTAGCACGAACTTCTGCGGATAGACGTTGTCGTGAGCTCTCCAGTGCATGGAGAGCTTCTCGGTCATCGCGAGGTAGAGCGTTGTCATTTCCCTAGGGCTGTCGAGGGCGGATCTTGATCGTCGTTGTGGAAGAACTACTCTTTTATGCCATGAGCACCGAATTGAAGGCTATCGATTTGCCTGAAGGGTGGACATGCCTGCTGGAACTGAAGCAGTTGCCCGACGGCGCGTTCTCCGGGAAGGCCGAATTGCGCCAAAGGCGCCGTACACGATGCGTGCTGGTCTTGACGCAATGCGCCACGCAGGAAGCCGCACTGGACTGTGGATTTCCGCGCTCGATCGACCCACACCTCCATCGAGCGTGGCCCCATTGAAATGCCCTTGCGAAGCATTGTCCATCAGGCAGGTTGAGCTCTGCATGCGGATCAACGCCTCACGGAAAGATGGGGCACTTCGAGATGGAAATTAACATTCTAGGAGGCGACGTTGGCGCAGCGGTAAGGGGCGTTTGTCATCGCGTGGGGCGGCGAGCTGAGACTCGTGAACCACTTATTCCTAGTGAAGACACAGATCAAGGCGCATGATGGGTCCATGAACATTCAGCTCGGCTTCGAAATCGCCTATCAGTTTCCTCGCCCGACGCCGATGATTCTGACCCTCAGCATCCACTATTCGCGAGCATCGGATCTCCTGCACCCGGACCACCTGCTCACGAATCCGGCCGTGCCCACCACGGCCTACCGCGATCTGTTCGGGAACTGGTGCACACGCCTGGTCGCCCCAGCGGGTCGCTTCGTGCTGAGTACGGATACCGTGGTTCATGACAACGGCTCGCCGGACATCGTTGTGCCCTCGGCGCCGCAGACGCCCGTGGAGTACCTGCCCGAATCCACCTTGGTCTATCTGCTGGGTAGCCGCTACTGCGAGACCGACTTGCTGTCCAACTTTGCCTGGCAGCGTTTCGGGAACGGGCCGACCGGATGGGGGCGCGTGCAGGCGGTCTGCGATTTCGTGCACCAGCACATCGAGTTCGGCTACCAGCACGCTCGGCGTACCCGTTCTGCCTTGGAGGCCTTCAGGGAAGGGCAAGGCGTGTGCCGGGACTATGCGCACCTGGCCATCACCTTATGTCGATGCCTGAACATTCCCGCACGTTATTGCACCGGATACCTGGGAGATGTCGGAACTGCGCCGCCATTCGGCCCGATGGATTTCGCAGGCTGGTTCGAGGCTTTCCTGGGCGACCGTTGGTACACCTTCGATGCGCGCAACAACGTACCTCGCATCGGCCGCGTGCTGATTGCGCAGGGACGGGATGCCAGCGACGTGGCGTTGTCCTGCACCTTCGGTCCGGACAAGTTGGACGGCTTCAAGGTCTGGTGCGACGAGATCCAGTGAACAAGAAAAGTGCGCGACGAATTTTCGCTGTCTCACCCAGGCTCTCCGAGCGCGGATGCGGCGGGCTCGTACCCGCCATCTACCTCGGGCCCGCCAGTGACCAGATCGTCGCGCCCAGGCGCATCAGGTCGGTCGCTTCCTGTTGAACGCCCTCGCGCGACATGTCCAAGCGGGCGACTTTCGCCGCGACCAGCGATACCGCCTCGTCTGCGGGAAGTGCCCCGCCAACGCGAGCCATTTCCACGATCTTGAGCATCACGTCCGTCTGGTTCATGGCGCAGACACCTTCCTACTTGGGCTGCTGCTGGCGACAGATGTTTGCACCCGTGGTTGTCAGCTGGAGCGATCCGCCCAGCCATTCGAGCCAAGACCATGAGACCAGATCGTCGATCACAGCCTCATCGATTTCGCCCGCACGCCGGCGATGCAGCAGATCAGCCACGTGGGGCAGATCGGCGCGAAGCGCTTCCTGCCGGGGGAGGGAGAGAAGCGCTTGAGTCATGCCGGTCCTTCATGCGAATGCATGCGGGCCAGCCTAACACTCGAACGCCGCCTGCGAGACACGAAAACCGTCGCCTCCTGAAATCACCTACACTCGTCGCATCGACTGCGGCGTGCTCGTTGCCTCAGTCCTTGATTGACACCTCGCGGCAGTCGCTGGCCGCACAGGCCTCACCTCCCCGACAAGCTGACCAATCCCCGTCGCCCTCGGCAGAGCGTCATTCTCCTCGGCGAGCTTCATCGTCGGTCCGTTCAATAGGGCATCCTGCGGACCGTTCCCGTTTCCTCCACGGATTCACTCCGCGTGCCTGACCAGTCCAGTGCTGGCACGCACACTTGCGCGCGCGCCCCAAAGCAACCGCCCGCTCCATCACATGCAGACTCCACAGGCCCACGAGGTGGGCAGATACCTCGTCACCCCAATGACCAAACTCACCGAGACCGGGCAATACGCCGCCTCGGTTTCCATCCGTCGAGGCATGCATGACCGGGTCTTCCGGCTCATTCCGCGCTTCGACAACGCCACGCATGCGGCGCGCTACGCATTGGCGCAGGGCCGCCACTTCGTGCTGAACAACCAATTGGCCTGAGCGTCTCGCCAATCATTGAAGGAGCGTCGTGGGCAACCCGCGCGCTCAACGTCATGGAGGACATCTGTCAGCGGTCTGCCGCGGTGAGAGTTTCGCGGGTACTCTCTGTCACCGAACTGGCACGCACGGGTTCGGGTGAAAACGACCTTCAAGCTACGGATCTACACGGCTTCCGACGCAAGGGCAGGGCCCGCCTGGACAGGCAGGATGCCTCGATGGACGCTCGCGGCTCTAGCGAGAGCTAGCGCCTCTTCATGACCATTGGCAATGTTCGACCTGGTCTCAAGCCTGGTTAGATCGAACAACCCGGTGCGATCGTCGCACCCTCGATGCCATGGCGTTTCAATGCTTGCGACACGAACCCGGCAGCCTTGGCCTCCTCGATGAATTCGCCCAGCAGGTACGCAGCCAATTGGCCTCGCGCCTTGGGCAAGCCCATGGCTTGCTGTATCAGCATGAAGCGCCCCGGTAACAGGCGCAGGCCCGGTACACGCCTCGCGTCGGATTCCAATTGCTGCCGCACTCCTGCAGCCACGTCGAGATCCATCTCCAGAAACACGTCGACCACCGTCGGCGATGTCGGGGCACGAACAATCTGCGCGTGCTGGAGTTCACGGGTCAGGAACAGATCGTATGCACTGCCTTTGCCGACAGCGACACGAACGCCAGGTTGGTCAACCGACGCGCCATCCAGGATGGTCGAGGCCTCTCGCACGAGGTAGCAGCCCTCGATCAAGACGTAGGGCGCCGTGAAATGGATGCCCTGTCCACGCAACGGGTCGACGGCAAAGAATCCGATGTCCGCCTCCTGACGCTCCACGATGGACACCGCCTTACCTGCGCCGTCCACCACGATCAGTTCCAGGTCGACCTCCAGCCGATTGGCGAGCAGTTGCGCGAGGTCCACCGAGACACCCCGAGCGGGCTGGCCCGCATCCTGGCGAGCCAGGATGGGATTGCCCAGGTTGATGGTTGCGCGCAGCACACCGGTGGGTGCGAGCGCCTCTGCGTCATGTCTCGAATAGCTCACGGCTTCGCCTCACGCCTCGGCGCACGATCGGTCATTCCGACTGGTCGCCCGGAACGAACACTTGCCCGTCCATCAACCGGCGGGCACTGCGGCTCATGAGCGCCTTGGTGACGGTCCATGTTCCATTGGCTTCCACCGCCTCCGCACCCACGGTCAGCGTGCCGGAGGGATGACCGAAGCGGACCTCCCTGCGTTGCCCCTCGCCGAGAACGCGCGCGACGAGCGTGCCGGGGATCGCAGCGGCCACCGCGATCGCCACAGCGCCGGTACCCGTCATCGCATGGTGCAGCTTGCCCATCGAAAAGATCCGCGCGCAAAGGTCAATGTCCGCAGCCGCGACCTCCTTGCCGCTGGATGCAACATAGCCAGCAGGCGGCGCGACGAACGCGAGCTTTGGCGTATGCGGTCGCTTCTCGGTCGCCTCCGCCGCGGTCTTCGCCAACCCCATGGCCACGGTCGCATGGACCCGGATCGCCTCGCAGCGCGCGAGAAGCACCGCGTTGCCGTTCACGGCCGGCTGCAGTTCCGCGCCCGTCAGCCCCAGGCTCGAGGCGTCCACGAAGATCGTCGGATTGCCTGCATTGATGAGCGTCGCCTCGATGACCCCGACACCGGGGACGTCGACGGCGTCCAGCATGCGCCCCGTGGGAAACATGGCCCCGCCCTCACCATCGTCATCGGCGCCGGGCTCCAGGAATTCGAGCTTGATCTCTGCGGCCGGGAAGGTCACGCCATCGAGCTCGAAGTCGCCCGTCTCCTGAACGGCGCCATTGCGCATCGGGACATGCGCGATGATCTTCTTCTGGATGTTGGCCTGCCAGATGCGAACGACGGCCACGCCGTCGGCAGGCGCGTCAACCAGTCCGCTCGCGATCGCGAACGGCCCGACCGCAGAGGTGAGATTGCCGCAGTTGCCGCTCCAGTCCACGACCGGGGACCCGATGGCGACGGCGCCGAAGAGATAGTCGACATCGCAACCGGCCTGCGTGCTCGGGCCGACGATCACGACCTTGCTGGTGCTGGAGGTGGCACCGCCCATGCCGTCGATCTGTTTCTCGTACGGGTCGGGACTGCCGGCGACGCGCAGCATCAACGCATCGCGGGCCGCACCCGGGCGTTGCGCGGTTTCGGGAAGATCGCGCGAGGCGAAGAAGATGCCCTTGCTGGTACCGCCACGCATGTAGGTGGCACGGATGCCGATCTGGGGAGAAGAAGTGCTCATGGTGTTCCTTGAATGAAAACGATGCAGACCGGACTGCCTGCGCGCGCCAATGTGCGATGAGGGGTTGAAGTGCCTGGCTCGATGCCGACGATCGTGTCCGCGTCCTCATTGGCGATCAGGGTGCCGGCGAGGATGCCGGCGCCTTGGGGCATGGCCGAGATGAAGCGCGGCACGCGTCCTTGCGCGTCGAACCACGCGGGTGCATGCAGCGTGTGGCGCGTCTCGTCGATCGCCAGCCGCACCACGCTGCCATGGCCACGGTTCGACACCCAGATCGCGGCGTCGGCAGCGTCCAGGACGATGCCCGACCCCGTGTTCTCGCCCACGAAACTCTCCGGGATGCTGGGAATGCGCTGAACCGGCGTCAGGCGTCCGCTCTCCGCGTCGAAGGCAGCCGAGACGATCTGGCTCGTGAGTTCGAAGACGATCCAGGCACGACAGCCCCCGGCATCGAACACCAGGTGCCGCGGGCCGCTGCCGGGCGGGACCTGCAGCGACGCCGCAAGACGCAGGGCACCTGTGGATTCGTCGAAGGCGAGCGTGTGGATGGCATCGCCCCCCTTGTCCGGAACCAGGAGCCATCGGCCCGAGGGATCGAAGACCACCTGGTGAGGATGCGCGCCTTTCTGCTGCGTCCTGTGGGGGCCCTGTCGGTCGGGCAAAGCGAGGCTGTGCACAACGGCGCCCAGCGAGCCGTCCGGCAGGACCGGCAACGACACCACCGTTGCGCTCGCGTAGTTCGATACCAGCAGCCAGCGCCCTTGTGGACTGAAAGCCAGATGCACGGGGTTGCGCCCCTGCGTGGAGTGCGTGCCCCGAAGCGACAGCGCGCCGTCGAGGCCCACTTGGAAGCTGCTCACGGCAGTGCCGTCGCCGTGCACGCAGTAAAGGTTGCGCCCTTGCTTGTCCGCCAGAAGGTACGACGGGTTGTCCCCTGCGACCACCGTCTGCAGATGCTTCCATGGCCCCTCGGGAGTCACCTCGAAGACCTCGATGCCTTGACCGCGCGCTGCGCGCTCCTGCGTGGTGCGGCAGCCCACGTAGGCACGCAGCGCGCAGGCTTCACGAGTGGGGTACGGATTCGTCTCCATGTCTTGACCGTTCTTTAGATTGAATTATATGATCACTTTAGACATTCGGCAATCAGACCGATTGCCGGGGTCCCACCCCACCAGGAGACAACGAGATGAATCCGATTCGACGCAGGAGCCTCCTGCAGGCGAGCGCTGCGGCGCTGCCGCTTTCCGTGGCCGGGAAATGGGCCTTCGCCCAGGACAGGTTCCCCAGCAAGCCCATCACGCTGATCGTTCCGCAGCCGGCGGGCGGTGATGCGGACGTGGTCTGCCGCAGCCTGCAGAAGAAGATGCAGGACGTTCTGGGGCAACCGGTGGTCATCGACAACCGAGGAGGCGCAGGCGGAAACATCGGCACCGCGCTGGGTGCCAAGGCCGCGCCGGACGGGTACACGCTCACATTCGTGAACCAGGGCACCATGGCGCTGAACCCGTCGCTCTATCCGAATGCCGGTTACAAGGTCGAGAGCCTCGCGCCGGTGACCTGGCTGACGTCCATCGACCTGGTCATCGTGGCCCACCCGTCCGTGCCGGCAGGCAACCTGAAGGAATTCCTCGAGCTCGCGCGCAAGGAGCCGGGCAGGCACACCTACGGCACCGCGGGCAACGGAAGCGCCAACCACCTGGCCGGCGAGATGCTCAAGTCCATGGCCAAGGTCGACATCACGCACGTGCCCTACAAGGGCGGGGGGCCGGCGATCATTGCCTTGCTCGGCGGGGAGATCAGCATTGCCGTCGCCTTCCCATTGGCCGCGCTGCCGCACGTGCGCAGCGGCAAGCTCAAGGCGCTTGCGGTCACGGGAAAACAGCGCGCCAAGGCATTGCCCGACGTGCCGACTGTCGCGGAAAGCGGCGTCAGCGGCTACGAGTTCGTTTCCTGGATGGGCCTTGCCGTGCCAAGGGGAACGCCCGATCCGATCGTTCAGACCCTCCATGCGGCAGCGGCCGCCGCCCTGAAGGAGAAGGACGTCGCGGATCGGCTGTCCGCGGGCATGACCGAACCGGTGGGCGCGGGCCCCAAGGAATTCGGCGACCTCATCAGCCGGGAAGGGGCGCGATGGTCGAAGATGATCAAGCAGTTCGGCATGAAGATCGACTGATCCTTGCTGGCCTAGACTACGCGGATGCCATCGGTGAATGACACTGCGACCGCCCCCGAACTGACCTCGCTGCAGCAGCGCGTCGCGCGCGAGATCGTCGCGCTCGTGCGGCGCGACAACCGCGTCACCGGCGACCACCTGACCGAGGTGCACATCGCGCAGCACATCGGGACGTCTCGCTCCCCCGTGCAATCGGCGCTGCGCCATCTGGCACACCTGGGGGTGCTGCAGCAGGACGCCAACCGCGGCTATTTCCTGCGTGTCGACGCCAAGCATTGGGACGGGCCCGTGGCGAGCCTGCTGTCGAGCGACGACCCGCTCTACCTGCGGATCGCCGAGGACCGGCAGTCCAAGGAGCTGCCGGACGAGGTGACGGAGGCCGAGTTGATGCGCCGGTACGGCGTGGCCCGCAGCACGCTGCGCAAGGTCTTGTCGCGCATCTCCGAAGAGGGCTGGATCGAGCAGAGCATGGGCCACGGCTGGCGCTTCCTCGCGATGATCGACTCCCCCGACGCCTACGAGGAGAGCTACCTTTTCCGGCAGTTCATCGAACCGGGCGGGCTGATCGGGCCCTCGTTCATGCCCGTTGCCCACGAGCTCAAGCAGTTGCGCAATGAGCAGCAGCGGATCGTCGACGGCGGCTACCAGACGATGACGCCCATCGAGCTCTTCGAGGCCAACAGCCATTTCCACGAAACCCTGGCCGAGTGGAGCAACAACCGCTTCGTGCTCCAGTCGGTGCGGCGCATCAACCAGCTGCGTCGTCTCGTGGAGTACCGCCAGGCCTCGCGCCGCGGGGCGCGCCACACGCAGGCCTCCGAGCACCTGGAGATCCTGGATGCCATCGAGAAGCAGGACTTCGTGCTGGCCGCCAGCCTCATGAGGTCTCACCTCGACGGCGCGCGCCGCGGCAAGCTGCGCGGCACCGGCGTGTTTTCCCCATCCTCCTCCTAGCAGCGCCACCCCAGACTTGATCCTGGAAGCCCTCCAGCCTGCCCCTCCCCCGTGCGGCTGAGCACCGCTGCGCCCCTGGCGGCGACGGACAAGCAAGAAAAGTTACAGCACCGCGCAGGGTTTACCCGCGCCTTGTATTGGTGAAAGTGATTAGAAAATACAATATAGCGAAATGTGCAGCATCGGATTGCACGCATCGCGGCCCCACTCACCCCACGAGAAGGAGACATCCATGCAGCTTTCGATCCGCAAACTGCTTCGCATCGGCACGCTCGCCGGCGCACTCGTCGCGGCCTTGCCCGCGCTCGCACTGGAGACGGTGCGCTTCATGGCGCCAGGCTCGCCAGGCGGCGGCTACGACCAGACCGCCCGCACCCTCGGCAAGGCCATGCAGGAGGCCGGCGTGGCCAAGAGCGCGATGTACGACAACAAGAATGGCGCGGGCGGAACCCTGGGCCTTGCCCAGTTCGTCAACAGCTCCAAGGGGGACGTCAACGCCCTGTGCGTGATGGGCGCGATCATGGTGACCGGGGTCGTGCAGAACAAGCCGCAGATCTCGCTGGCCAACGCCACGCCGATCGCACGGCTCTTCACGGAATACAACGTGATCGCCGTGCGCAAGGACTCGCCCTACCGGAGCTTCAACGACCTGATGGCCGACTTCAAGAAGAACCCTTCCAGCGTGAAGTGGGGTGGCGGCTCGAAGGGTTCGGTCGATCACATCGGCACGGCCGAGCTCGCCGGCGCGGCCGGCATCCCTGTCTCGAAGGTCAACTACATCCCGTTCGGCGGTGGGGGCGAGGTCGTCTCCGCAACGCTGGGCGGCCACATCACAGCCATCACGGGCGGCTACGCGGAGCTGTCGAAGTACATCGAGGCGGGCCAGTTCCGTGTGCTCGCCGTCGGCGCCCCCACCCGCATGCCGGGCGTGGACGCCCCCACGCTGAAGGAAACCGGCTACGACATGCAGATCGGCAACTGGCGTGGTGTCTACGGCGCGGCCAACCTCACCCCGGCCCAGCGCAAGGAACTCACGGACGCCGTCCTTGCAGCGACCCGGACCAAGGGATGGCAGGACGCCGTGAAAGCCAATGCCTGGTCGCCCAGCGTGATCACCGGTGACGAGTTCTCGAAGTTCGTCGACGACGAGCACACGCGCCTGCGCTCCGTCATGACCCATGTCGGTCTGATTTGACGCCCTCTTTGCTCCCCTGCCCCGCCAGGGCACCCACGAAGGAATACGAATGAAACTGAAACCCGAAATCAAGCAACTCGCCCTGGCGAACCGTTCCGTGCGCTACGTATCGATCGCCGATGTTCCCGGCGTCGACGAACTGCCTTTTTCGCTGCGCATCCTGCTGGAAAACCTGCTGCGCCAGGCCAGCCGCGGCACCGACACCCAGGCCGAGATCGATGCCCTGCTTGCGCGGCGCCTCGGCAGCGGCCTGAGCTTCTACCCGGTGCGGGTCTTCGGGCAGGACATCCTCGGCCAGGTGATGCTGGTGGACATGGCCGGCATCCGAGACGCCGTGGCCGACGCCGGCGGCGATCCCTCCCGGGTCAGTCCGAAGGTGCCGGTGGACGTGATCATCGACCACTCTCTGCAGGTCGACAGCTGGGCCACGCCGGATGCGCGGCGCATCAATCTCGAGAAAGAGTACGAGCGCAATGGGGAGCGCTTTGCGTTCCTGCGCTGGTGCGCCAGCAGCTTCGAAGGTGTGCGCATCGTGCCGCCAGGCAAGGGCATCATGCATCAGATCCACCTCGAGCACATCGGCAAGGTGGTGTGGACCGAGCAGACCGCCGAGGGCGAGCTCGCGATCCCGGACACCTGCGTGGGAACCGACAGCCACACGCCCATGATCAACGGCCTCGGCGTCCTCGGCTGGGGCGTGGGCGGCATCGAAGCCGAGGCTGTGATGGTCGGCAAGCCGGTCGCACTGGCGCTGCCGGAGGTGGTCGGCATGGAGGTCAGGGGCCGGCTGCGCGAAGGGGTGCTGCCGACCGACCTGGTCCTGGCCATCACGCAACGCATGCGCAGCATGGGTGTGGTGGGCAAGTTCGTCGAGTTCTTCGGCAACGGCCTCGATGCACTCTCGCTCGGCGACCGCGGGATGATCGCGAACATGGCACCGGAATACGGCGCGACCGCCGTGTACTTCCCGATCGACGAACGCACCATGGACTACCTGCGGATGACGGGCCGTGAGAAGGACCAGCTCGAACTGGTCGAGGCGTTCGCCAAGGCGCAGAAGCTCTGGCGCAGCGAGGCGACCCCATCTCCGACGTTCGACGCGGTCGTGACACTGGATCTCGACGACATCCGCCCTTGCCTGGCGGGCCCTCGCAATCCGGAAGACCGGCTCGACCTCGACACCGTGCCCAGCACGTTTCTTCAACACCATCAGGAGATCGCGGGCCGGCCGCTCGATGCAAACCGCGCCGTACCGGTCGATGGCGAGAGTTTCTCCCTGCGCGATGGCGCCGTGCTGATCGCAGCCATCACGAGTTGCACCAACACCGCCAACCCCGTGAACATGATGGCCGCTGGCCTGGTTGCGAGGAAAGCCGTCGCGCTGGGGTTGAAGACGCAACCGTGGGTCAAGACCTCTCTGGTGCCTGGCAGCCACGTCACTGCGGCGGTGCTCGAGAAAGCCGGGCTGCAGGACGCGCTCGACACGCTCGGCTTCAACGTGGCCGGATTCGGCTGCACCACGTGCAACGGGGGATCGGGGCCGCTGCCCGACGCCCTGGTCGAAGCCATTGAGCGGGACAAGCTGGTGGGTACCGCCGTTCTCTCCGGCAACCGCAACTTCGAAGGTCGCATTCACCCCAATGTGCGCGCGGCCTACCTTGGCTCGCCGGCCCTCGTGGTCATCTACGCCTTGACGGGCTCGCTGACTGTCGACGTGACGAAAGAGCCCATCGGCACAGGCTCCAACGGACAGCCGGTCTACATGCGCGACGTATGGCCGACGGCCGTCGAGATCGCCCATGCGGTCAAAGGGGCCTACGAACCCGGGCTCTTCCGCGAGAAGTACGCCGACCTGTTCGATGGCGGCGAAGCCTGGGACGCCCTGAGCGGCGAGCGCAGCGAGCGCTTTGCCTGGCAAGACGCCAGCACCTACGTGCGCCGCCCACCCTACTTCGAGAACCTGTCGCTCGAGCCTGCTGCCGTTCAGGACATCGAGGGGATGCGACCTCTGGTCATCCTCGGCGACTCCGTCACCACCGATCACATCTCGCCCTCGGGGGCCATCAGCCTCGGCACACCGGCCGCGGATTTCCTGCTGGCCAAGGGCGTCGAGAAGCGCAACTTCAACAACTACACCACGCGACGCGGCAATCACGACGTGGCGGTCCGGGCTACCTTCGCGAACATCCGGCTGCGCAACCAGATCGTGCCCGGTATCGAGGGCGGCATGACGAAGCTGATGCCCGAGGGCACGCAGATGCGCATCTTCGAAGCGGCCGAGGCGTATCTGCGCCGCGATGTTCCGTTGGCCGTCATCGCCGGCAAGAACTACGGTTGCGGCTCCTCGCGCGACTGGGCCGCCAAGGGCGTGGCCTTGCTGGGTGTGAAGGCCGTCATCGCCGAGAGCTTCGAGCGCATCCACCGAACCAATCTCGTGGGCATGGGTGTCCTGCCGCTGCAGTTCGACCCAGGCACCACGGCGCAATCGCTGGGACTCGACGGCAGCGAGCGGATCGATATCCCTGCACTGGCCAGCCGCCTCGGCGTGGCCGGGCGCGTGGAGGCGCTCGTGCATCGAGCAGACGGCACGACCACGACAGTTCCGCTGACCATTCGGCTCGACACCGAGGAAGACGTGGCGTACTGGCGTCACGGCGGCATCCTGCCCCTGGTCTGGCGAGACTACGTCCGCACAAAGCCCGAGGAGCATGTCTCCCATTCGGCCCGGCCGATCCAGGGCGATGCCGCCGAGCCGCGGCATGAACTGCCGGATGCGATGCCTGCCAGCGACGTTCCCAGCTCGGCACAAGGCGTGTCCCTGAGCTAGCCGGCGGGAGCCGGTCTCCCGAGCCATTCATTCCTTCGTTCGCCCTCGTCGCGGCGGCCAGGCAGCCGCCGCGGGGGTGACTGCTGCCCATCGAGCGCCCGTCAAGCAGACAAACGCGTCCCGCCTGGCGCGCCACGATCCGTCCGGGCCTTCCTCATATCGAGACCACACATGCTGACCATCCTCGCGTATTCCATGATCATCGTCTTCATGGCGCTGCTCATGACGGGGCGCCTCACCGCGCTCATTGCACTGATCGTCGTACCGATCATCTTCGCCCTGATCGGTGGATTCGGGGCGGATGTCGGCCCCATGGTGATCAACGGCATCAAGGCCATTGCGCCCACCGGCGTGCTGCTGCTTTTCGCGATCCTCTACTTCGGCCTGATGATCGACGTCGGCCTGTTCGATCCGTTGATCCGGCTCATCGTGCGAATGTCCAAGGGTGATCCGGTGCGCGTCATCATCGGCTCGGCGTTGCTCGCGCTGGTCGTTTCCCTGGACGGCGACGGTTCCACAACCTACCTGCTGTGCGTCACCGCCATGCTGCCGCTGCACCGGCGACTGGGCATCAACCCGCTGATCCTCCCCTGCGTCACGATGATGGGCAACAGCATCATGAACATCGCGCCGTGGGGTGGTCCGACCGCACGCGTCATGAGCGCACTGCACGTCGACGCCTCGCAGGTCTTCGTTCCACTCATCGGGCCGATGGCCATGGCAAGCGCGGCCACGATCGCCGTGGCGTGGTACCTCGGAGTGAGGGAGCGCCGGCGTCTGAAGACGGTCGAGTGGAAGCCGGTGCACGCTGAAGTCTCTGCCCTTGGCGGGGAAGTGAACCTTGACGCCGCGCAAGCACCTCACCAAAGCCGAGCGAAGATGGCTTTCAATCTGGCACTGACCCTGGTGTTGATGGCCTGCCTGACGATGGCCGTGCTCCCGTTGCCCTTGCTCTTCATGGGTGCGTTCGCCATCGCGATCTCGGTCAACTTCCCCGCGATCAAGGACCAGAAGGAACGCATTGCCGAGCACTCGGCAAGCGCCCTTTCGGTGGTGGCCGTGATCTTCGCGGCGGGCGTGTTCACCGGGATCCTCTCCGGCACCAAGATGACCGATGCGATCGCGCACAGCGTCATCAACGCGATTCCCGCTTCGGCCGGCCACTACCTGCCGCTGATCACCGCGTTGCTCAGCGCGCCGATGACGTTCTTCCTTTCCAATGACGCTTTCTATTTCGGGGTCGTGCCGATCCTTGCGGAAGCGGCAAAGGGCTACGGCATTGCGCCCGAAATCATTGCACGCGCATCACTGCTCGGACAACCGGTGCATCAGCTCAGCCCCTTGGTGGCCGCCAACTATGTGCTGATGGGTGTGGCAGGCGTCGAATTCGGTGCGCACCAGAAGTTCACCCTCAGATGGGCATTGCTGCTGGTCGTCGTCATGATCGTCGCTGCCGGGCTCTTCGGCATCGTGCCACTTCTCTAGGCTGCGCTGCGGTTCCATGGAGAGTTCGAGTCCCCAGGGATGACGCATATCTGCGCTTCCTGGGCTTCGGAACAACCAGGCTCTCCTGCTTCATCAACCGCTGCACCACCTTCTCGGAGATCACCACGTCCTGCCTGGTGAGCGAAGCTTGCAGCCTGCGGTCGCCGTAACCGCGATGGTTCGATTCAAGGATGTCGGTGATGGATTTGCGCACCGAGAGGTGTTTACCGCCCACCGCCAGACGCGCCCGATGGTAGAAGAAGGGTAAGCGGCCAGCCGCCCCACCTTGAGAACCGAGGCCAAGCCGGAGACCATGCTGTCCATCTAAGTTAGCTGGACATCATCAATGGACGTCAATTCGAAGCAACGGCGCCGTCACAGCGCAGAGTTCAAGGCGCAAGTTCTCGCCGCTTGCGCAGAGCCAGGAGCATCGGTTGCGGTGGTTGCGCTGTCATTCCAGTTGAACGACAACCTTGTGCATCAATGGCGTCGCGGACGCGGGGCGAGTCCAGTTCCATCGGCGATGTCGACGACGGTTGCCGAGTCAGCACCGCAGTTCATCGCGCTGTCGTTGCCCCCGCTACCACCGCCCTCGGCGCCAGCGATCGTTGCGGTTGCTGCCGTCGCTGCCGAGGAGATCCGTCTTGAGTTCAAGCGCGGCGCGATCGGCGTGAGCGTGATGTGACCCGTCTCGGCGGCTGCAGATTGCGCAGCATGGCTTCGCGAGGTGCTGCGTTGATCCGCATCGACGCGCTGTGGCTATGCACGAAGCCAGTGGACATGCGCTCCGGTGCCGAGCGGCTGCTTTTAGCCAATCACGAACTTGCAAATTTCGCGCGAATACTCTCTGAGAAACGCATTTTTGTCGGGCAGTGGCTCCGTTGTATGTGGAGGGGGAGTGTCCATGAATGAAAAGTGGCCTGCCCCTTCTGTGACGCGGACGTCCACGGAAACCGAGTCGGGCATCGCACTCGCCATCCATTCGGTTTGGATCGGAGGAGTGATGCTATCCACCGAACCTACCCACGTCAGGACTGGAACTCGCACCGCATCAAGTGCTGCGGGCGCACGGAAGAATCCAGTTGGGGGAGCCAAGAGAGCTAGACGAGTCAATCGACCGTCCGATGCAATCAAAATGCGTCGACCTGGTCCTAACCACATTTGAGCTCCCGCCATGGCGACGAGGGTGGCCGCACCAATCGAATGCCCCACACCTATCACCTTCGCCGAGGGCTCAATGAATGCGTCGAGTGCGAGGGAGAGACGTCTTGCGCGGAGAGTCAGTTCGTCCTCGCTTGGGGTAGTCGAAGCAAGCCGCTCGAAATGCGGCGCCACGATCATGCAGCCAGACTCGGCCAATGCGTTGAGGAGAGTAGCGTGACGTTCTGGCTGGCCGCCCGTGCCCACTGCGAAAAGAACCACAGGAGCACCAGTGGCTGCTTCCTGCACCGACACCTTGAATGAATCACCGCCGTCTTGCAGCGTCTGCGTCAGCATCAAAAGTCAGCTCCTTGTCATATGTGGAATCGATAGGGTCTTGCACGATGCATCGTCATCAAGTTCTTGCCCCGTCTCGACCCGCATTCTGCCGGGCCAACGAACGCCGGTCTGGACAGGCAGCGAGAGCTAGCCTGTCGTTGGCATCGCTGTCAATTGATCAAGGTGGAATGACTGTTCGCTTACGAAGAAGGAGCTACGTGCAAGACCCAATCCCCAACCGCGCGAGGAGATCTGGCAGGCCGTCGCGCTCTCTCAGGGCGCCAATCAGCAGTGTCTCCCGGTTGGTCAGGAGCTGCAGATCGACGCCCAGGCCTTTTTCAACAGTTCATTGGCCTTGTTCAAGAGGTCCCGCTCATCGAGCGTGGGCAAAGGTGATACTCGACAGCCGCCACCTTCTGCGCCTGCGAATACTTCGGTTCACGGCCCGCGTGGGAATACATGAACGACCTCCTGGCAGCCCAAGTTTTTGTCCGCCCCCCGTGGCCCAGTTTTCAGCGCGAGTCAACATGCGCGGCACACCTCGCAAGGGTTCGATCCTCCCTTCGATCTCGGCGAATTTTCTGAGGGCTATCGAACCCGCTTCGGAACATCGCCAATGATGGTTGCGCGCATCATGTGGCGCTCCGAGGGGTAGTAGTCGGACACCGCGTAGTGCTGGACTGCCCGGTTGTCCCAGAAGACGATGGTGTCCGGCTCCCAGTGCACACGCACCTGGTATTCCGGGATCTTGGCCTGACGCACGAGCAGGTCGAACAGCTCGCGAATCTGGGTCGGTGTATCCATGCCCCAATCCGAGCCCAGAACTGCCCGGTAGTTGGCGATGTGCGTGGTGTGGATTTCGTTCACGTACAGGATCAACTCCCCGGTTTCAGGATGGGTGATGACCACCGGATGTTCCACGGAACGATGTCGATCCCGATATGCGGCTCGTTCGTTCGGATCCATCTTTTTGAACAATGCGACATTGATGTCGTTGACTGCCACCATGCTGTCGATCTTGCGCTTGACCTCCTCCGGCAACCCGGCGTATGCCTGGACCATGTTGCAGAAGATGGTGTCTCCTCCAACTTCCGGGCACTTGATGCAACGAAGAATAGAACCCATCGAGGGTTTCTCGTAGAACGCGGTGTCCGAGTGAAAGAGGTTCTCGGCGCCCTTTTTTTCCTTGGAAGCCTTGAGCTGAACAAGCTCGGGGAATTCCGCGTTGGCGGCCAGCAGCGGATTCTGCGTCTCGAGATCGCCGAACTTTCGAGCGAACGCCACATGCTGCGCGGGGGAGACAGGCTGACGCCGGATGACCAGCACCCGGAAGGCCAGCAGCAGTGCGCGAATCCTGGCAATGCCGTCGTCATCGAGATCCGGCACAAACAGATCCTGCAACTCCAACCCGAGCGACGGGGCCAATCGACGGGTCTTCCATCCCGAAGGCAATCCCTCGAGCGCGCGCTTCATGGCCGGGCTCGATTCGACAGGTGTCCAGCGTGAAGCCGTTTCATCGGCAATGTTCAATGACATTCGTGTCTCCTTTCAATCTATTGATGCAATTCGACGCGCGGAACCTCGGGCCCGGTTCGCGCAGTCTTCTCTTATTCCGCAGTTACTCCCGAAACCTTGATGAATTCCTGCCAACGCGGAACCTCCGCCTCGAGGAACTTGCGGAACTCCGAGGGTGATCGAACCGCTTGCCGTCCCCCAACCTGCTCGATCAAGGCTGTGTACTCGTCGGTTTGCAGGATGGCCTGCACCGCGCTCCAGAGCTCCGCGATCCTGTCCGGCGCGACACCGCTCGGCGCCAGCAGGCCGACCCATGGCACGACATCGAATCCCGGAAGACCGGATTCGGCGATCGTGGGAATCGACTCGAACTTGGGCAGCCGCTTCGCGCTGCTGATGGCCAAGGCCTTGATGCGGCCGCCTTGCAAGAGCGGTGTCGCGGCAGCCACTCCTTCGAAGGTCACCTGAACCTGGCCTGCGGCAAGGGCCGTCAGGGATGGCGCAGCCCCCTGATAGGGGACGTGCACGAACTTCAGCTTGGTACGCCGAATGAACTCCGTCATGGCGAGATGCGAAACGCTTCCGACGCCCGGTGACGAAAAACTGATCTCCCCTGGATGACTGTTCGCATAGCTGACCAGCGACTCAACCGAATCGATCGGCAGCTTGGAATTGACGAGCAGCAGCAGCGGGGTGTCGTAGAGCGTCGCGACCGGCTCGAAGTTCTTCAGTGTGTTGTATCTCACGGCCTTGAAGAGGATCGGATTGATCACCAGCGCCGAAGATGCGGAGAAAGTCAGGGTGTTCAGGTCGCCGGTCGACCTGGCAACGTTGCCCAGCGCAATGCTTCCGCTCTGACCCGGAATATTCTCGACAAAGAAATTGCGGTCCAGTCTTCTGCTCAAGGCGGATGCCAGGTATCGCCCCACCGTATCGACGGACTGACCCGGTGGATAGCCGATGACGATCCGCACCGAGCGCTGAGAAGCGTCGCTCGCCTGAGTCTGCGCCTCCGCCTGGCCGGACATGCCGACAGAGAGCAGGCCCATCGACACAGCAGTCCACAAGGACAGGAATCGAGATTTCATCCGTTGTCTCCTTCGTTGCTCAAAGCGATTGCGCCCGAATCACGTGCACGGATCGCGTGCGTCTGCGCTCATTTCGAGACCGTGAAGCCGGTGGCCTTGACGATGGGGGCCGCATAGCTGCGTTCCTCTCCCATCATGCGGGTCATCGTTGCGCCAGGCACGGCCGCGGGCTCGAGTCCGATCTGATCCCACCTCACCTGCACGCTCTGGCCCTGCGTGGCGACCAGCAAAGCCGTCCCCGGCCTCTTGAGCAGCTCGCGGGACATGCCAATGACGCCAAGCATGCGGACCCGTCCACCGCGGCGCAGCTTGAGTTCGCGGCCCGGGAACGTCCGTGCCCAGCGGGATGTGGTCGGCCATGACATCGACGGCCAGTGGCGCACAGCCCTTGCAGGCCACCGCAACCATAGGCACGCCGGTGGTCTTGAACATGCTCGCGTGCCGCGATCAGCGAGCGAAGTGCAACCACGGAAAGTTCATGGAGGCGAGTCGCACCCGCACCCGAATGGCTTGTCATGGAACAATCATCGAACTGGCGTGAGGACCTCGTCCAATACCGTTTGACTGGGGCGGACATACGAGAATCGTATGGGTACGATCGAGGCCGCCGAAGCGGTGCCACGCCGCATTCAGGACTACGGTCGCGCGCTGGTGGCCTTTGCGAGCGCCCGTCTTCGCCAACAAACGGTCGACCCGTCTGAAGGTGCTGGTGCACGACGGCATCGGCATCTGGCTCGCCGCACGCCGGCTGCACCAAGGCCGCTTCACCTGGCCCGGCGGCGACTGCGCGGAGGTTGCCAACGCAGCGAGCCAGCGACATCGACGACTTGCTGCCCCACGTTTGGGCTTCGCGCTGCGCCCCTGACTGCCAATGAAGAGGCGTCTGCCGGTTGATGCCTACATGACCGTCGATACTGTCCGACTATGACCACGTTGGTTCTTCTCCCGGGCATGGATGGCACAGGCACTCTGTTCGATCCGCTAGTCAATGCGTTGTCTGGTGCCGCGTCACTCAAGGTGGTGGCCTACCCGCCCGCGGCGCCAAACGGATATGCCGCCCTTCAGAGCGTCGCTGAAGCTGCTCTCCCGGCGGATGAGTCGATCATCTTGCTAGGCGAATCATTTTCCGGACCCATCGCCATCTCGCTCGCAGCGAAGCATCCGAACCGAATCAAAGGTGTTGTGCTTTGCTGCACATTCGTGCGAAACCCGCACCCCTTTCTGGCGCCGTTTAGCTTCGTGGCAGCGTTGGCGCCGATCAAGCAGTTGCCCTTGGCCTTCGCCTGTGCGGCT
Organism: Variovorax gossypii; assembly: GCF_003965815.1. Classification (GTDB taxonomy): domain Bacteria; phylum Pseudomonadota; class Gammaproteobacteria; order Burkholderiales; family Burkholderiaceae_C; genus Variovorax; species Variovorax gossypii. Next base: position 34,151 of record NZ_RXOE01000005.1, read on the forward strand.
CTGCTGGGGCGGCGCGCGACGCCGGACCTCCGACGCGCATTGGGTGCAGCACTCGCCATGGTCTCAGGAGCCGCCTTCCGCGCTCGGCTCAAGGCCGTCCTTTCCATAGATGTCTCGGCAGACCTGGCAAAGGTGACAGCCCCGATCCTCTATCTGCGCGCCAGTGAAGATCGCTTGATACCGAAGCAAGCAGGCAACCTCATCAAGCACCTTCAACCCTCAACGCAGCTCAGAGAGATCGAGGGGCCGCATTGCCTACTGCAAGCAGCGCCTGTAGCGGCGGCCCAAGCCATTCGGGAGTTCATGCGCACTGTCGAGCCACAGCCAGCCATGTCAGGCGCGTGAGCACGTCCTTCAGATAGGCGTAAGGATCGTGACCATCGGGTCTTGCCGAGCGGATCGATCACGACGGTCTTGTCGCGGACCATGGCGCCAGTCCCCCCCTTTGGCGATCAGTTGCTCAGCACCGAAGCCTGCGAGCATCGCCTGACGGTCGATCGTGAAGCTCGCACGATGAAGACGTCGTTCTCAAAAAAGTCCGTGGCGATTCAGAAAGCGACGTGCTCGGGTCCCTTCAGCCCCAGCAGCGCACGCGCCTCGTCCGGCGTTGCGATCTCGTGCCCGAGGCTCTCCAACAGCTGGCGGACCTTGCGTACCTGCTGCGCGTTCGATTCGGCGAGCTGCCCGCGCGAAATCAACAGCGAGTCCTCGAGTCCGACGCGCACGTGCCCACCCATCGTCGCGGCGGCCGTGGCCAGGGGAATCTGGCCGCCCCCCGCACCGAGCACCGACCACTGGTACGCATCCCCGAAGAGCTTGTCGGCCGTGCGCTTCATGAAGACCAGGTTCTCGAGGTCCGCGCCGATGCCGCCCAGGATGCCGAGCACGAACTGGATGAAGATCGGCGCCTTGAACATCCCCGAGTCCACGCAGAACTTGAGGTTGTACAGGTGCCCGACGTCGTAGCACTCGTGTTCGAACTTGACGCGATGATCCTGTCCCAGCTCCTCGGCCACCATGCCGATGTCGCGAAAGGTGTTGCTGAAGATGTAGGTGTCGGATTCGCGCAGGTACGGCTCTTCCCAGTCGAACTTCCAGTCCTTGTAGCGCCGTGCCAGCGGATGCATCGAGAAATTCATGCTGCCCATGTTCAGCGAGCACATCTCGGGCGAGAAGCGCTTCGCCGGCGCGATGCGCTGCGCCACGGTGTTGCGCAGGCTGCCGCCGGTGGACAGGTTGATCACCGCGTTGGTCGACGCCTTGATCGTCGGCAGGAACCCGAGGAAGTGCTCCGGGTCGATCGAGACGGCCCCGTTGAGCGGATGGCGTGCATGCAGGTGCAGCACCGCTGCGCCGGCCTCGGCCGCGTCGATCGCCTGGCGTGCGATGTCCTCGGGGCGGTACGGCAATGCGTCGGACATGGTCGGCGTGTGGATGGCGCCGGTGATGGCACAGGTGATGATGGTCTTGCGCGACGGTTTGGACATGGTGCTGGGCTGTCTTTGCGATGAAGTTCAGTGTTCGACCGGCTGGCGCTGCCAGACCAGCTTGATGACGGTCTCGATGCCGTCCTGCATCTGCGGCGCGGTCGTCAGGACGGCGGCGTCCTGCTCGAAGCTCAGGGCGCGACGCAGCACGGTCCCGACCCAGTTCGGATAGGTGGACATGTCCACCGCGTGCCGGACCCAGCCGCTCTCCACGTCGAACCGCCCTGCGTACGCGATGGAGGATCTGTAGGCTTCCGCGCGCTGCGACTCCGGCGCCGCCTGCCTGTCGCCGTCGAGCTGTGTGCGGCCCTCGTGGGTGATGAGCGCCATCATCCGTCCGTCGCCGCCGTAGTGAATGACGCCAGTTGGCCGCGCGCCGTAGACGTCGTGCAGGCGTTCGCCGCGAGGACCGACGGCATAGGCCTCGCGCAGGAACCAGGTTCCGATCAGAGCATCCGCGTTCATGGAAAAGAAAACTCCAGGGTTGAGAGAAAGTGTTCAGGGCAGCACGGCCACGGCTCGGACCCACCCCGCGGAAGCGGCGTGGATCTTCACGGGGAAGCAGATCACCTGGAAACCCGTGGGGGGCAGCAGGTGCAGGTTGGTCACCTTCTCCATCTGGAAGTAGCCGATCTCCCGGCCCGCCTTGTGGCCCTCCCAGATGAGGGACGCATCCCCGGTTTCGCGATAGCGCCGCGCGGTATGGCTGAACGGAGCGTCCCAGGACCAGGCGTCGGTCCCGACGACCCGCACGCCGCGCTCGGTGAGGAACAGCGTGGCCTCGCGGCCCATGCCGCAGCCGGTGTCCAGGTAGTCGTCCTGCCCGTAGCGCGCGCCCGCCGCCGTGTTGACGAGCACGATGTCCAGTGGCTGCAGCACGTGGTCGATGCGCGCGAGCTCCGCCTCGACCTCGTCGGCACGCACCACGTGACCGTCCGGCAGATGCCGGAAGTCGAGCTTGACCCCCGGCCGATAGCACCACTCCAGCGCCACTTCGTCGATGGTCGCAGCCCGCTCGCCACGGTTCATCGTCGAGGCGTAGTGCCACGGCGCATCCATGTGGGTGCCGTTGTGCGTCGACAGGTCGATGCGTTCGACGGCCCACGCTTCACCGTCGGGCAAGTCTTGCGGGCGCAGGCCGGCGAACGGCTTGGCCAGCGCGGCAAAGGTTTCCTGGTGGTTCTGGTATCGGATCTGCGGGCCATTGCCCGGGCGGTCCACGGACAGGCCATTCTGGATGGCGACGGACAGGTCGATGAGCTGCATTTCGGTCGTGCTGTGAAGTGTCGGGTGGGGCGCAATCGATTCGCCGGGTGCTACTGCTTGCGCAGGCCGATCGCGCGCACCAGTTCGGGCCACGACTGGTTTTCATGGGCGAGGAACTGGGTTGCCGAGGCAACGGAACCACCGGTCGGCTCGCTGCCGCTCTCGCGCAGCCTCTGAACCATGTCCGGTTGCTTGAGGACGGCGTTGACCTCGGTGTTCAGACGGCTCACGACGTCGGCGGGCGTTCCTGCGGGGGCCACCAACATGAACCACAGAGAGAAGTCGATGCCGGCGAAGCCCTGCTCCTCGAAGGTGGGTACGTTGGGCAGGGCCTCGGCCCTCTGGCGTGTCGAAACGGCCAAGGCCTTGACCTTGCCCGACTGGATGAACGGCCGAACGGTGCCGACGTTGTCGCACAAGGCCTGGACGCTGCCGCCGAGCAGGTCGGTGATGGCGGGTGCCGCGCCCTTGTAGGGGATGTGGTTCAGCGCGATGCCTGCGGAGCGCGCGAACAGGCCCGCACAGATGTGCTGCGGGGAGCCCTCCCCGGCATTGGCCATGTTGATCTGGCCTGGCTTGCTTTTCGCGCTCGCCACCAGGTCCTTGAGCCCTTCGTTCGACAACTCGGGCCCGGTCACGAGCACCAGGGCGGCCGACGACACCTTGGCGATCGGCGCGAATGCCTTGACCGGTTCGTAGGGCATCTTCTGAAAGAGGCTCTGATTGACCGCCAGCGGCCCCAGCCCCGCCAGGAGAAGGCTGTAGCCATCGGGCTGCGACTTGGCAACGGCATCGGCGCCGATGGTGCCGTTCGCACCGCCCTTGTTGTCGACGATGACGGGCTGGCCCAGGCGGGTCCCGAGTTTCTCGGCCAGCAGACGGGCGATGTTGTCGGTGCCCCCGCCCGGCGCATAGGGCACCACTAGGCGAATCGGCCTCTGCGGGTATTGCGCCGCAGCCGGCAGTGCTGCCAGGGCAAGGGTCCACAGGATGCACTGCAGTGCCGGTTTCAACATCTTCATTTCCTTTGGTGACGACTTGGCTCGAATATTAGTTATTCGACCGACTAAGTAAAAATAGGGCAAACCCTAGCGACGGGGACGAGGCCAGGGTGGGCACTGACAGAGCAGCCGTGGAACACGGGGCGCGGGGCCTTTGCGGCGCCGAGTGCTCGGCCGTTCACGAAGGGCGGGATCGGGTGGGCCATGACCTCCCCTCCGAATCGGTGCGGGAGCTGGGCCGCTTGTTTGTTAGTCTTTCGAATAACTAATAATGGAACGGCCTGCACGGAGCAGGAACATGATCCATCGCCCTCGGGAGGCTGACCGGCCTCGGGCGGACCGCGAAAGTAGCAAAGCCATGGGAAAGAGCATTCATCTCGACAACTCCGCGGCCACCACGGAGGCCGCGGAGTCGTCGCCGCATCGGCGGCGCAAGAGCGACGCGCGGGAAAACATCCTGCGCGCGGCCGAAGGCCTGTTCGCGGAACACGGCTTCACAGGCAGTTCGCTGCGCAACATTGCCGAAAGCGCCGGGGTCAACCAAGGGATGATTCATTACTTCTTCCGCAGCAAGGAGGCCTTGTTCCAGGAGACCTACCTGCACCGTGGCACCCCGATGGTCGAAGAGCGCATGCGACTGCTCGACGCAGAGGAGGCCGCGGCCAAGGGAGCGCCCGTCCCGCTGGAGCGCCTCATCGAGAGCTTCCTGGCACCCGCATTCAAGCTGGCGATGAGCGGTGACAGCGGCCGTGCGTTCCTGCGCATGCAGGCGCACCTGCAGCTCGACGGCACGCCGTTCGCCAACGAACTGCGCCAGCGCCTCTACGACGTGTCGTCGCGCCGGTTCGTGGCCGCTTTCGCACGCAGCCTTGCCGACCTATCACGAGAGGACGTTTCCTGGCGCTTCATGTTCATGCTCGGCAGCTACCAGTACGCCCTGGCGGACACCGGGCGCGTCGACGTGATCTCCGACGGGCTGTGCAGCGGAAAGAACATTGCCGAGTCATTGCGCCAGATCGTGCCCTTTCTCGCCGCCGCCATGCGCGCGCCTGGATTGACCATCGCTTCAGACAAGCCTTCACGCAAGCGCTGACGACCTGCCTGGACTGCTGCCACGGGCATCCCGCCTGGCGTCCTTCACGGCACCTTCATTCAGAGACCGCCACGGGAAGGATGGTGACAAAATCTGTCACTATGCCTTCTTACATTGAGCTTTCCCCAACTCAACTGAAGGAAAGCACCATGAATACCAGCAAGGCACTCGAGATCGCCCAGGTTTACGCCAAGGCGCTCGCGAACAAGGACGTCGAGACCATCGTCTCCATCTCAGCCGAGGATGTCGTCTGTACCTCGCCCATCGGTCAGACCGCCGGCATCGAGCGCTTCCGCGCCTTCCAGGAAGGTTTTGCCAGGATGCTCACGAACCTGACCGTTCTCGCCGTCTACGGCGACGATGAACAGGCCGTCGTGGTTTACCTCGCCGAGACGCACCCGGTGCCGCGCTCGCTCGTGGCGGAGCTCGTCAAGATCAAGGACGGCAAGCTTGCATCGACCGATGTGATCTACGACGCCACGCCCTTCGCCGCCTTCATGTAAACGGTTCAGCCTCATTGAGCGGACGGTCCTGCAATGAAGCGAGTTCAATACGACAGGTATGGCGGCCCCGAGGTGATGCGCCTGGCGGAGTTCGACCTGGAATCCCCTGGCCAGAGCGACGTGGCAGTCAGGGTTAGGTTTGCGGCCCTCAATCCCATCGACTGGAAAGTGCGCAATGGCGATCTCAAGATGGTCACGGGAAAGTCCTTCCCGCGCGCGTTGGGGTCTGACTTCTCCGGCACGGTGATGGCCGTCGGCCCGGGCGTCACTCGCTTCAAGCCTGGAGATGCCGTGTTCGGCCTTGCGAGACTCAAGGAAAGCGGTGCGTGCGGCCACGCCGTGCTCACGGATGCGAATTTCCTGGCGAAGAAGCCTGACGGCGTTTCCTTCGAGGATGCAGCTTGTCTCGGCACTCCTGGCGTCACCGCCTGGAATGGTCTCTTCGACAAGGCCAGGTTGAAGCCCGAGGCGCATGTGTTCATCAACGGCTGCACCGGGGCGGTTGGAGAAACAGCCGTTCAGCTTGCACGGATGACAGGGGCCAGGGTCTCGGGCAGTTGCAGCGCTCAAGCGATGCCACGTGCCCATGCACTGGGTGTCACGAGCGTCTACGACTATCGAGCAACCGACTTGGCAACTATCAGCGAGCGCTTCGACGTTGTTTACGATACCGCGGCCACGATGACGAGCGCCGTCGGCCTCGGGATGCTTCGTGAGGCAGATGTGTTCCTGGACATCAATCCGACGCTGGGCAAGTTCATGCGCTCCATGTTCGATCGCAGGCTGAAGCCGATCATCTGCAAGGCGAGAGCGGACATCCTCGATGGCCTGGCGCGTGCTGCCGCAGAAGGAAAACTGCGGCTCCCGGTTGCCAAGACCGTGCCGCTGAGCGAAGCCATCCGCCTCGTCACCGCGCTCCAACAAGGGCACAAGCTGGCCGGCAAAGGCCTCGTTGTGATGGATTGACATGTCCCGCAGCCAGCGGTTGTTCGACCTCATGCAGGTGCTGCGCCGACACCGTGGAACGGTGTCCGGCGAAGTGCTTGCCAGCGAGTCAGGCGTGTCGCTGCGCACGATACGAAGAGACATCGCCACGCTGCAGTCGCTCGGAGCGGACATCGACGGTGCCCCGGGCGTCGGCTACATCCTGAGGCCGGGATTCCTTCTGCCCCCGCTGTCATTCACCGAGGAGGAGCTCCAGGCACTGGTCGCGGGCGCACAGTGGGTCAGCCGCCAGACGGACGATGCGCTCGCCTTTGCCGCTCAGAATGCGCTCGCCAAGATTGGTGGTGTGCTTCCCTCCGACATGCGAAGGATGCTGGATGACGACGCGCTCTACATCGCCCGGAAGAGAGAAGACACGTCGGGTCTCGACCTGGCAAGGATCCGTCAGGCGATGCGCGACCAGTGCAAGATGCGCATCGGCTACACCGATCAGGCTGGTGCAGCTTCGCAGCGGGTCATCTGGCCGATCATGCTGGGCTTTGTCGAGTCGCGACGGTTCATCGCGGGATGGTGCGAACTGCGCCAGGATTTCCGCCTGTTCCGCGGCGACCGAATAACAAAGGTCGAATTCCTGCAGGAGCGCTATGCCGGAAATCGCCGCCAGATGGTCAAGGAATGGCGCGCGCAGGTCGAACGTGAACGCAGTCGGCGTGATGGCGTTTAGGCGGCGCTTGCTCATCTGGTGGGCTGGTAGAACCCTGCCGCATCGCAGGTACGCCACCAGCCCCAACCAGGAAATAGCAGAGTGGGCGAAAAACATTCTTCACCGACATAGGACTAGCAGTCCGAGGGATGAGCAAGTGGACTGTAGCGCCGCTCGTCCGCTCGAAATTCGACGGACGACATCTCGAAACAGGGCTGATGTGCGACGCTGAGCAGCTGGCGAAGGTGACCTGATAAGCAAGACTCTGATCGCGTGCCTTTGGCAAATCGGTTCGACTTCTGTGCACGCTGACTTGGCGCGGAACGTCGCGTGGGTAGCGAACATTGAACGGCTCATCTGCCCCACAACTACCCCCGATGGTTTGCCCAAGATGTGAACAAGGCGAGATTGCCGCAACGGCAATCAGATGCAATGGCGCTGGGCTGTTCGTTTGCGAGGAGTGCGAGGCTACTTGGATCGTCGAGTCCGAGATTGGGGCGAGGCCCTTCGTGGACCTCGGTACCCATATGCGAAGCTTGGGACTCGCACCAACCTGGGATGAGCTTGACGCCCGAGCTCCATAGGTTCTACCCGGCCACGACCGATCATTCGCCGATCCAGCAAAATTCGGCTGAAAGAAGCCGCTTGAAAAGCCCTCAACAAGAATGCTCACGGTAACACTACGCCCGCAGAAGGACTTCCCCACCGATGACTTGGTCACTGTTCTACCGCTTCGACGATGAGGTCCCCACGAACTTTTACGAACTGCGCCAATTCGGCAACTCGCTGTGGACCGCGAACGGCAAGGTGCACACCATGGGGCACTCCCTGGTCGCCGAGTTCGCAAGTCCCGAAGCCGCAAAGGAAGCCCTCGTGCAGCGAAGCAACGAGATCGAGGCGCAGGGCTACAAACGAGTGCGCCACGGCATACACGATCCCGCTCGAATCGACTTCCCCTTACTCACTACAGAGATTCGCGAAGGTGCTCGCCACACCTTTCAAGCCATTCGCGCGGCCCATCCTGACAAGACCATCCGCCTTTTCGCGCTTGGCAGCGATGACGGTGCGATGACCATCGTCCATGCTGCCAGCGATCTCTCTTTGGGCGCTCCGGGCGACATGGACGATGAAAGCGAGGTCTGGAGCTCCGCCGAATGGCCCTACACGGAGGGCGGTGAGTTCCTCGACATCGCTTACCGCATGATCCTGTCATGCCACCGCAGCGACTTGCCTTGCGATGTTGAATTCGACGTCTTGCATGCGGGTCTCTTCGAGGCCTGCATTGCCGCGATGGAGCAACTTGACCGTGAAGGTTTCTTCGGCACGGGCGACGCGCGTGAAGAGGTTGTTCTGCTATGCCAAAGCGAGGGCAACGAGGATATGGAAGGCTCGATCGGAAGACTCAACACTTCGCGCGTGGTGGGGCGACTCGAACGTTGGATCAAGCTCTGCCAATGAGCTCAGACTAAGAGCTTGGCGGATTGCCGGATGACCCTGAGGCTTCGCCTGAGTGATCGCTTTGCGAAGTTTCCAAGATAGAGTCGGCCAGAACCAGTCGTTCGACCGCGCTTGAGAATGCGGCCGCAAGCGGACATACGATTTGATCTTCTAATAGGGAATGGAAATGCCAACAATCGCCTTCACAGCGCCTGCAACTGTGTTTGACTTTCGCCGCTCGGATGATGGCGAAGTTGTGGAGGATCTCGGACTACTCCAGACTCTTGATGGCCTTGCCTACACCGACGAAGAGTTCTCAGATTACCTCGCAGACGATGATCGAACACGAGGGCTCGCAGCACTGGGTGTTACGGGTGGCGATCTGACCTTTCATTTTTCGGGAACTGGGCTGGAAGCGCGCACCATCTACTCAACTCCGCGCGCGCTGAACGCTGTGGAACTCGGCGCGCTCTGCGAGTACACCATCGGCCAATGGAGCGATGGAATCGGGTCCAACTTTTTTCAGGAAAGACTTGCCGAAGGCCTTGCCCCTCAAGTTCTCCTTCCTGACTCGCGCATGGTTCGTGCTGAACAGTTTGCCTAGACACCACAGATTGCGCCGCTCACGGCCAAGACCAGACGTTCGAGTTGCCGCTGGTTAAGAAGCTATCCGACAGTGCATAGCCTCATGAAAATTGCCTTCCTCGCCGCCGTAGCCGTCGCAATAGGCGGATGTGCTGTTTCAGCCCGTGCGGACACCGCTCGGCACTTGCAGATGACCTCTGGAGGGCGGCTACTCGCCCAAGTTGACATGTTGGATGACAACCTATGCGCTGCCTTCCGAAGCCAAATGCAGGAACGCTTTCGGGCCGGTATGGCTGCAACATGTGGAGCGTCGAACGAAGGACTAGAGTTCCACGCGGTGCTGAAAATGTCTGGAGCGCCACGCGACAGTGATGCCTACTTTCCCTCGCAAGAAGCCTGCGACGGCTTCACCTTGGCAATTTCTCGGGGATCGTTCGCAACCGTAGTAGACCGCTGCCGGCAGCATTAACAAACCCTGAATTCCGTATGAAGCTGTACCTCGCGTGCCTGGTCATCCTTTGCGCCCTTTCCGGCTGCGCGACCAACGGACCGGTTGAGATGTCCACCGAAGGCCTCGGGAGCAACCAGGTGGCGACGCTCACACCCGCCCAGATGCCGGCGTCCGTGCTCATCAATATCGATAGAAAAAGGCCGGGCAACTGTTTTACCAACTGCTCGTTCTATCGCCCTGTGCGCATCTTGGCTGGCAAACACAAGATTGAGATGCAGGTGATGCTGCCCTCGCCGATCTTCAAACAGGATGGGCCGTGGATTCCGCCGGAGCACGTCGCGGCGGCGAAGAAGCTGAGGTCAACGGCCTCGTCTATCTTCACAACAGCCTTTTGGCTGGACGAACAGGAACTCACTTTCGAAGCCGGCAAGAACTATCAGTTGAGGTATGGCTACCTGAGCAGGAGCGACCACTCCCCTTACATCTGGTGGGTGGTGAGCGACGCAGGCCAGCCGGATGCCAGCGCAGCAACAGCGGCTGATCGCAAGTGAAGCAGTTGCCCGGGCCTCGCGATGCCGCAGTTCCCCCTTGCCTTTCATGACGCATCATGTCGGCAAGCGGCCCATCAAGGTCATCCATTGACTGCCTGCTGCCGCGGGCTGGGCACGATCAGCGCTGATTCGAATCATCGTCTGGGCGGAACAGGCATCAACCGCTTCTTCATCTGCAACCTTCCCCCCTGCCTGAGCGGCGGCTGGTGCGCTGCATCGACCCGCCGAATCCGCCCTTGCGCCACTGCCATGGAATCCTTCGCTGGACAGCAAATCTCGCAGCAGAACAAAGCCATCTGCGAGATGCAGCAAGGGATCCGCGCGCAGGGAACATCGATGCGGTAGTACTTGCTTCCGACATTCCCTATTCGAATCGCGGGTTGAAGCTTGCGGCATGGCGGCAGGCAGTTTAGAAGGTCAATCACAAGCTTGGTTTGTGGCTCGCACGGAGCCGAGGGAGACCCAAGGAATGACCCGCAGCTTCATCGCCCACAGCGAACTGGGCGAGCGCCTGAAGTTCCGTTCCATGACCGGACAGGAACGGATCTCCTCACTCTTCGAGTACAGGGTGCGCCTGATCAGCGACACCTCGGACATCGCTGCCAAGCGCTTGCTGGGCAAGGACATGAGCATCGAAGTGGATCTGGCCACCGAGCTGGGAGGGGCCGGCAAGCGCTTTCTCAGCGGACAGGTCACGCAGTTCACCTACGTCGGCAAGGACGACGGCGACATGCACATCTACGAGGCGGTGCTGCAGCCCTGGCTGTGGTACGCCACGCGCCGCTCCGACTTCAAGATCTTCCAGTTCAAGACGGTCCCCGAGATGCTGCACGACGTGCTGGGCCACTACGGCTTCACCATCGTGGACAAGTTCAGCGGCAGCTACCGCACCTGGGACTACTGCGTCCAGTATGCGGAGACGGACTTCAGCTTCGCGAGCCGCCTGATGGAGCTCGAGGGCCTCTACTACTTCTTCGAGCACGCGAAGGGCGGCCACAAGCTCGTGCTATGCGACGCCATGGCGTCGCACGTCAGCCTGGCCAACGGGCCCGCGAAGATCCCCTACCACGCCGGCGTGCTTGCAGCCCAGGTCCTCGAGCAGGACTTCATCGACACCTGGAGCCATCGCGAGGACATCGCCTCGGGCCACTTCGCAGCGGACGACTACGACTTCAAGAAGCCCAACGCCGAGATCGACACGACGCGACAGCAGCCGGCGGGCCACGAACGGGATCACTACGAGCTCTACGACTGGCCGGGCGGCTACACCGAGATGGGCGACGGCGAGAACTACGCGCGCGTGCGCATCGAGCAGCAAGGCGCGCGACGCGAGTTGATCGCCGGCCACGGCAACCTGCGGCACCTGGCGCCGGGCTACCTGTTCGAGTTGACGCGCCATCCGAGGTCGCAGGAGAACCGGCACTACCTGATCGAAGCCGTCACCTACGACTTCCAGGAAAACGCGCTGCGCCAGATCGGCGCCGCCTATGCCGCCTATGCCGAGGGCACCAGCGGCACGAGCTACCGCCAGACCTTCGAGGTCCTGCCCGACAGCGCCAGTTACCGCGCCGCGCGCATCACACCCAAGCCGCGCACCACCGGCCCGCAGACCGCCGTGGTCGTGGGGCCCGCAGGCGAGGAGATCCACACCGACGAGTACGGCCGCATCAAGGTGCAGTTCCACTGGGACCGCTACGGCAAGATGGACGAGAACTCATCGTGCTGGATCCGCGTCTCGCAGACCTGGGCCGGCAGCAACTACGGCACCATGCACGTGCCGCGCATCGGCCAGGAGGTGATCGTCGACTTCCTCAACGGCGACCCGGACTACCCCATCGTCACCGGCCGGGTCTACAACGCGGCGCAGATGCCGCCCTGGGAGCTGCCGGCCAACAAGACCCAGTCGGGCATCCTCACGCGCTCTTCCCAGGGAGGAACGCCGGGCGACGGGATGAAGGACTCGCCCGGCACGGCCAACGCGCTGCGCTTCGAGGACAAGGCCGGCCAAGAGCAGCTGTGGCTGCATGCGCAGAAGGACCAGCTCACCGAGGTCGAGCACGACGAGGACAAGTGGGTCGGCAACGACCGGCGCAAGACCATCGACCGCGACGAGTTCAACACGATCCATCGCGATCGCACCGAGGTCGTGGACCGCAACGAGAAGATCAACGTGCACGGCTGGCGCACCGAGGAGGTGGACCAAGACGAGACCATCACCATCCATCAGAACCGCATCGAGCGGGTGGACCTCAACGAGACCATCTCCGTCGGCCGCTTCAAGATGCAGACCGTGGGCATGGGGTACACCCAAAACGTGGGCATCTTCAAGATCATGTCTATCGGCGTGAGCTATATGGAGAACATCGGCGTGACCATGATGACCAACGTGGGCGTCGACCAGTCCCTGAACGTGGGCCAGACGCAGACTGTGCGCGTCGGAGATGTGCGCGACACCGTGGTGGGGCGCAACGATTCGCTCGCGGTGGGCGACACGCTGCGCATGCACGGCCGCAAGGTCGCGATCACGGCCGACGACGAAATCACGCTGAGCTGCGGCGCCAGCACCATCCGCATCACGGCGGGACGGATCGAGATCCTCTCGCCCCTCGACAAGCTCAACTGCTAGGAGTCACGTCCCCATGAGCGGTAAACCAGCGGCGCGCATTTCGGACAGCGTCTCCGGCGGCAAGGTCGTCAGCGGATCGGGCACGGTGCTGATCGGCAGCCAAGGCGGCGTTGCCTGCTCGGAGTGCCCGGGCGGCGTCACGGTCGGCAACCCGGTGAGTCCCTCGCTGGGAGCCAAGGTCCTCATGGGAGAGCCCGAACTGGACTTCGCCCTGCACGGTGCGATGCCGCTGGTGTGGCAGCGCCAGTACAGCAGCTACGTCAACCCAGAGCACGGCGCGCCCTGCGGTCCGCTGGGGCATGGCTGGACCTTGCCGGGCATCCTTCGCATAGAAGCGGGCGAGGAGGCCTGCCGGCTGATCACCGGCATGGGCCGCGTGATTGCCTTCGATGCCTTGCCTGAGGGCGGGTCAATCTACAGTCCGAGCGAGGACCTGTGGCTGCTGCGTGGCGCCAATCGTCCGGGCGACGCGGCATGGACGCGCGAGGTGCGCTTCCGGCGCGTGCTCGCCGAGTTCGGCGCCGATCCGCACAGCATCGTGGTCACCAACGGCCAGGCGCAGACCTTCTGGGTGCTGCAGGCTGCGCAGACGCATTCCGAAGCCAGCGCGGGCACGCACTACCTGCTGTGCCACCAGCAGGACCGCTTCGGACGGTGCCAGAGCTTCCAGCGCGACGAGTTCGACCGTGTCACCGGCATCGTCGACGGCGTGGGGCGCCGCTACCGGCTGAGCTGGCGTCAGGTGCACTCGCCAGTGGCGGCACAGGGGCTGTGGCACGCCGACAGCGGCTGGCGGCTGACTGGCATCGAACTGGCCGAGGATCCGCTGGTGACCGATCCCGCGGAATCCGTCATGCTGGTGCGCTACAGCTATTCGCCTGATGGCGACCTGCTGACCGTGCACGACCGCGCGGGTCGGCTGGTGCGCGAATTCGCTTGGCAGCGGCACCTGATGGTGGGTCACCGATACCTGGGCGGTCCGCGCCACACCTACCGCTACGAAAGTCTCGAGCCTGGCGCGCGCGTGGTCGAACACTTCAATGAGGAAGGCCTGAACTACCGCTTCGACTACGAGCTTACGCCCACTGGCAGGCAAACGCGCGTCGTCGACAGCCTGAGGCGCGTCGAGGTCTATCGCTTCGAGGGTGAGGGAGGCCTGTCGAGGCTGGTGGAGCATGTGCGCGCCGATGGCAGCCGCCTGGGCTATGCCTACGATGCGGCGGGCCGTCTCGTCGAGGCCATGGACCCGCTGGGCGCAGTGACCCGACTGCGCTACGACGGTCAAGGGCGCGCGTTGGGCAGCCAGGCGCCGGATGGCGGGCATTCGTTGCTCGAGTACGACGAGGCGACCGGCCTTCTCGTGCAGACCGTTGACGCGGCCGGACGCGCCACATGGATGGAGCACGACGAGTGGGGCCGTCTGACGCACGTCACGCGGCCGAACGGGCATGTGGAGCGCCGAGAGTACCCCTCGCCCGAGGCGGCTCCTCTGACCTGCGAATATCCCACTTTGCTCGTCGATGCGAAGGGCGGCGCTACCCGACTCGCCTGGAGCGCCACGGGTCAGCTCATACGCCGTACCGATTGTTCGGGTCGCACCAGCGAGGCGCAGTTCAATGCACGCGGCCTGGCGATGCAGCAGACCGACGCGCTCGGGCAGACCACCCGCTACGAGTACGACGCGGCAGGGCATCTGGCCGCCGTACACCATCCCGACGGCAGCACCACGCGCTACCGTCGCGACACTGCGGGGCGTATCGTGCGCATCTTGTTGCGCGAAAAGGGAGCGGAGCAGGACATCGGCTTCGCCTACGACCTCTGGGGCCGCGTCACACAGCGCTGGCAGCGCGGACTGGAAGTGCGCTTCGCCTACGATGAGGCCGGTCGACTGGTGCGACTGACCAATGAGAATGGTGCCGTGAGCCACTTCGCCTGGGACGCGATGGATCGGCTCGTCGAGGAGAGGGGCTTCGATGGTCGCCGTCAAACCTTTCTCTACGACGCGGCCGGCCGGCTCGTCGAAGCCTCGGATGGCAGGGATCGTGATGAGTTGCGCACCCGCTACCTGTGGGACGCACTAGGCCGGCTGAGCGAGATTCGTGTACCCGCCACCGCGCACAGTTCCGCGCGCATCGAGCGCCTGCAGTGGAACGCCGCCGGACAGCTCATGGCAACGCGCAGCCACCTGCGCGATGGCGAAAGCGACGAGGCTGGGCCGCTGCTGGCCGAGGCGCTGATTGAGCGCGACGCCGCGGGCCATCTCGTGGCCGAGACGCAGCGCGTGTACGACCTCGCACCGTTGACTCCCGGCAAGCCGACTGGAAGCACCATCGCCTTTGAACACATCATCTCGCACACGCTCGATCCGCTCGGAAACCGCGAGGCCAGCCTGCTACAGGATGTCGGTCGGCTCGACTATCTGATGTATGGCGCGGGCTACTTGCACGGCCTGCTGCACAACGGCCGCGGCGTCCTGGACATCGAACGCGACGGCCTGCACCGAGAGATCCGGCGCCGGCTGTTGTCGCCTTCGGGCAGCAGCGTGCTCGAAGTACAGCGCCAGTGGGATCCGCGGGGGCGTGCGCGAAGCCTCGACATGGCCGGGCTGCAGCGCCGGGATGCGGCCGGCGAAGGCACGCCCGTGTCCCTGGTCGGTCAACTCACACAGCGGCGCTATGACTACGACGACATAGGCCAACTCACGGCAATCCGGTCGCCGGGCGGCGATACGCTGTTTCGCCACGACGCGGCCGGACGGCTGATTGGTGCAGCGGGCATGACCAGCGCCGAGCGGCGCTGGCGCTTCGATCCGGCTGGCAATCGCCTGCCGTCTTTGGACGACACACGGCTGCAATTCGAGCTCGCGCACGACGACAACGGCTGGGCCGCCGAGGTCCGCAGCCGCTGGCGCGATCAAGACTTCGACTTGCTCAACCGCGAGGAACCGCGACCGTCCACGGCGCGGTCGCTGGCGGGCATCGTGCGCTGGCACGACAATCGCGTGGGCCACGGCGACGATGCGGTGTTCGCCTACGACAGCCGCGGCAACCGGGTACAGTCGCTGCGACGCGATGGCCGGCGGCTTGTGCTGCGCTATGACGGCGCCAACAGGCTCGTCGAGTCGCACGCGACCGAAGCGGATGGAAGCGTGATCGTCAGCCGCCATCTCTACGACGTCCACGGTCGTCGACTGACCAAGACGGTGAGCGAACAGACCCCAGGCAAGGCGGCGCGAGAAAGCCGCACCTTCTACGGCTGGGACGGCGACCACTTGGTGCATGTGGAGCACTGGAGCCCGGAGAGCGAGCGACAGGTGGTCCACACGGTGTATGAGCCGGGCAGCTTCACGCCGCTGGTGCAGTTCAGCGCCGCAGGCGGCGCCACGCCCACGGGACTGGCGGCCCTCGCGGCGCATGCGCGCGACCCGCGCATGCAGCAGGCACTGCACGAGGCTTTCGATGCCTTGCCGCTGGACATGCGCGAGCGCATGGACACGCAGGTCCGCCAGATGCTACGCGACGGGCTGCCCGCATCGGCGCAAGCACTCGAGGCCTTGCCTGTCGCAAATGACACGCGGTCAGTCGCGGTGCGCCACTATCACTGCGACTACCTAGGCACGCCACAGGCGCTGACGGACGAGCGAGGCCGGCTGGTATGGATGGGCCGCTGTGATCCCTGGGGCAACCTTCTGCAGGAATTCAACCCGCGCGGCATCAGCCAGCCCATCCGCTTGCCGGGCCAGCACTACGACGCGGAGACCGGGCTTTGCTACAACCGGCACCGCCACTATGACCCGGACATCGGCAGCTACGTCAACCAGGATCCGATCGGATTGACCGGCGGTATCGCGCTCTTCAGCTACGCCCAACAGAATCCGGTGCAGTTCTCCGATCCAATGGGGCTCTATGCCTACGCCGGCACGTCGACCTCGGGGCTCGACGGCGCACCAGTGCAGGGCCCCCTGTCCGGCGGCGCGCAGAACTGCCCAGACTGCGTGCAGGTGGCGGATGCCAAGAGCACCGCTGCAGCCTGCTTGGTAGGCATCTTCCTCATTTTTGGATTGCCGACCGGCGGCCGGACCAACTTCCCGGCGCCACCGCCGCGCCCGGTACGCGTGGAGCAGGTACAAGAGCCGAAGAAATGCGTATGAAGAACGCGCGGCCCGCTTCGTTCACGCACTTCGTGGGGGCGCAGTACGCCTCCCTGCAAACGACCGTCGCTGTGGACCAGGCAGGTATGCTGTGAACGTCTCGCCGTTCCGCCTTGACCAGGGTTGGAGCCTGCGATCATCAGGAGGCGGCCGAGCATCCGACGAAGGCGACGCACTCCGCGAGGTTGAGGCGGCCAGCAGCAGGTACTTCTCGGCATCGGTGCGCCTGCTTCGACGCTTTCGGCGAGAAGACAGGCTTTCGGACAATGCGCGCGAGGAAATCATGAACCAGTGCTTTGCGGGCGGCGACTACAACCATAAGCAACAGGCCGGCAACGTCTGGAACGCCTACAAGAACTGCGCAGGCACGCCATGAGCGGCCAAGACCTCGACGAGGAATCCCTGTGCAGCCGGGTACTGGAAGCCTTTCCCGAGGAACGGCTGGCGGCGCAGTGCCATGCCGAAGACGCCTCCCTGGGCTTCGACGGCCAAGGCATCGCGCGCCTCAACGAGCAGTTGGGCGGCAGGCGCTGGACGCAGTTCGACTGGCCGGCCATCCTCGCGCTGCACCTCGATGCGTGGCAGAGCATCGCGCAGCTCGAGATCGAAGCCTACCGGCGTGTGTTTCCCTCGCTGCTGTCGTACATCGCGGGGCCCCGCGAGGACTTGCTCTCAGAGCACTTCATCGAGATGCACCTGAACCTCGGCAATGTGTTCAGAGCAGAAGAGTCCGGCTTCCTCGCATCCCTGGACGACGCGCAAGCCGGATGTGTGGCACTGGTGCTCCTGTCCCGCGTCGAGAAGAAAAGGCAATGGCGCCTGTGCCAGGATGCGCTGGACTCCTACTGGGGACTGTTCGTGCCCGAGGGCGAATGAACGCCGGCCGGTGACCGTCGGCCACCCTCGCCCTCTCCATTCAGGAACTGCGCCCAACTGCCGATCATGCGCACCTCGCACCTTGGAGTCGGCATCAACAGCCGTGGACGCTGCTGGCGCTCGGCTCGAATCCCCCTCCACCGCCGAGTTCGAGGACGCCGCGCGGGCGCTGGCGATGGATCTGCGCGTCGTGCATGTGGCGCAGCCGGCGGACCCGGCCCGGTGGCGCTGGACATCATGGGCGGCAACGTGGACTGCGGCTTCATTGTCGCGTCGGTGGTTCTGCCTCATATCCAGAGCGGCCGGCTGCGCGCCATCGCGGTTTCCGGCAAGGAAAGATCGGGCTTGCTGCCGACCGTTCCGACGGTGGCCGAAAGCGGTCATCCCGGCTTCGATGCGACCTTCTTCGAGACCTTGATGGCCCCCTCCGGTCTTCCCGCACCCACTGTGGACAAGATCCAGCGCGACGTCCGTACGGCCCTGCAAGCGCCTGCCGTGCGCGCCCGGCTGGCCGAGATGGATCTGTGCGTCGAGGCCAACTCGCCTCAGGATGCCCAAGGCCGCGGTCGAGAAGACTTTGCTAAGTGGGGCGTCATCGCGCAGAAGACCAGGGCTGCAGCTGGATTGAAGCGCGAGTTCCGCCTCGGGCAGGAGGCGAACTCTGATGTACCGCGTGCGTGACACTGCAGCACGGACATGTCTTGATGCGAAGGCCGGAGAGTCCGGTACATCCAGTGCGCGCTGCCAGGCCTCGTCACTGGCCGGGCTTGATGTGCCGGGTCTCCAGTTCGCGCCGAGTCTTGGCCAGTTCCTCGGCCAGCAACTTCTCGTCTGGCAGCATGGTTTGGTATTCAGCGGCCAGCACCTTGTTCGGCAGTCCTTCCAATGCGTAGCGGGCTTCCGCAGCTCCCTTTTCCGCGCACATGATCAGCCCCACTGGCGGGTTCTCCCCGGGCTTCATCCAGTGCTCTCGGGCGTAGTTCAGATACAGGTGCATCTGCCCAGCGTCGGCATAGCTGAACTTGCCGACCTTCAGGTCGATGACCAGCAAGCACTTCAGTCGACGATGGAAGAACAGGAGGTCGACACGAAACCAGCTGTCGTCGATGCGCAGCCGCCGTTGGCGCCCGACGAAGGCGAAATCGTCACCCAGCTCCAGAAGGAAGTCCGCCAAGTGCTGGATCAAGGCGCCCTCCAGATCGGATTCCGAATATTCGTCCTTGAGATTGAGAAACTCCAGCACGAAGGGGTCCTTGATGGCCTGTTCAGGCGTGAGTGCGTCGGCGGACTCGACGACCGCGCCCTTGGTCAGCATGGCCGCCTTGTCGGCAGACAGCGCGGTGCGCTCGTAGAACTGGCTGCCGATCTGGCGGTCCAGTTGCCGCACGGACCAGCCTCCCCGCAGGGCCTCGGTTTCGTAGAAGGCCCGGGCCTGCGAGTTTTTGACCGACAGCAGACGCACATAGGCCGACCAGGGGAGAGGGAACGCCTGGGCGATCGACAGCAGGTCGGGCAAGGCCCCAGACACCGTCTGGAGTTTCTCGGGAAAGGCCGATTCTCCAGACGGTGTCTGGGGAATCCGGCGTGCGCGCGATGAAGTGGACGGCGGCCGCTGGGGCCGAGACGAGGGCCAGGCGGTATAGAAGAGCCGCATCTGCCACAGGTTCTGCCGGCTGAATCCTCGGCCAAATCGTGCCGAGAGGTCCGCTGACAGGCGCTCGATGAGTGCCTCGCCATAGGCGGCTCGTTCTTGTCCACCCTGCTCGAACTCGACGACCCGACGGCCGATCTCCCAGTAGGTGGCCGTCATCAGCGCGTTGACGCTGCGCGCGGTCGCCTGGCGGGCCGCCTCCAGCAGCGAGACGATGTCCGCGTGCACGCCACCGTAGCCGGCAAGCTCAGGCGTGGTCGCCGTCATGCGGGCACCCCGGACGAGGAGATTCCAGCCTCCCCTTCAAGACCTCCGCAAGTGGCACCGTCCGTAGCCACCGGGACGACGCCCCTCCTGAAATGCTTCATCGGAGGTCTCCATCGCCTTGACATAGCCGGTCATCTTATCAATAGGCCCGAGCCGCCCTTGCACAACCCCGAGCGCTCGCTGCCCCACGTGCCCGCCGACGCAATGACGCTGATGCGCGGAGAGAAGGCCGCGCGCCACGCCGATGCAGGCGTTGTCTGCCTTGAGGTCGCGCTCGGCCTGCAGGATGTCGAGGCGGCGCTGCAGCAGCTCCGAAGGCAGGCCCTGCGGCACGGGTGGGCCTGCACTCCATCTTGCTGCCCCGCAACGCCCATCGGCGGCCGGCGACCGCTCTTGCCGTTCGAACAACATCTGCACGGGCCCGCGCGGCGGGCGGTACTGCTTGAGCGACACGGGGGCGAAGAGCTATATCCGGCGATAGGACACGAAGGCTTGCGAGCGGAACCGGCAGCCGAGAGCTCGAAGCCGCATCCGTGTTGTAGATCGCCACCGCCCCGACGTCTAGCACCGATCCAGTCCCTGTGCTGGGGGAGCATCACCTTTTCGACCCATTCATCAAGGCTTGATAGATCGTTGCGCCGGGCCAGGGCAGGCGCTGCTGACTTCTTGACCACGCGAGGTGCACGTGCGCGACACGGCCCGAGCCATCGCAAATTTCGAAGAGCGCATCGTCACCGTTGCCGCGAGCGAGAAGCCGTACGGGAAGCCCATACATGCAATGGCCGATCGGCATCTGGCCTCGAGCTGCTTCTTGAAGTTTTGCTGGAACTGCTCGCCGAGATTCAGCCCACCGCCTTGGGGCCACCCAAATCCAACCAGCGCTTGGGATTCTCATAACTCCATGATTTATAAAGAAAAAACACCATCTCTAAAATCAACCAGATGGATGTTCAGGCTCGCATTCTTCAAGCGCTACGCCCTCGAAGCGATGGCGTGGTCCTGCGCTCCGACCTCAGCTCTCTGGGCAGTGCCAGTCAGGTGTCTGCCGCCTTGGCCGAGCTCTGTCGCAAAGGCTCCATATCGCGTATCGAACGCGGCGTGTACGCCCTGCCCACGAAGTTGGCTTCACAGGGCAAACAAGCTCTGCTTCAATCCGCCCGTAAGCGGCAGGCGGACGCGCGCCAAGCTACATCCACGAGGGAAAAGCTCAAGGCTCAGAGAATCACGGCTGTTTCACGACACGTGATGGCGCTGGCCAAGCGCGTGGGCGTTTCGTACGTTCCGACTTTCAGCGATCGCTGGGTTGCCAGCGTCACCAAGCTTGCTGGGGACGACATCGCAAGCGATTCAACCGACGACCTGCTCGTGGCGCTCGCGCGCGCCGGCAAGCTGTCACCGGTAGACATGACAAAGATGGTCATAGCACATCACCGTGCACTCAAGGCACATGTTTGATCCATTCGGGGACTTTGAGACAGCCGGATATTTGCGCAACTCGCATCAGGATAAGGACCTCGACATCGTCAAGGTTGCTGAGCACGCACTGTTTCGCGCGCAGCTTCCAGAGGCGCTCGCGTACCTCTCCCGACGCGAGCAGATCGGGTATGAAGACTTTCTGGAAGTCCACCAACTGCTTTTCAGCGCCCTGTACCCATGGGCCGGAACAGACCGCGCCGAACTTCTGCCCGAAAAGGCCGTCCCGAAGGGTTCGAAGACTTTCAACTCTACGGCTCTCAGGCCCCGCTCACGCTGTTGACCAACCGTGAGGGTGCCTGGGCAGTCTTTCCGCCCCACTTGAGCGGATGGCGACGGACATCGAGCTCGTGCGCAGCGCTGCCCTTTGACTGCACGAACCTGGTGGGGCTGCCGCGCGGCAGCACTCGACCAATGCCCCAGGAAGGCATTGAGCATGGAAGCCATCAGGCGAGCACCGATGGAGCAAACTGGTTGCGCAGGTGACGCGCCATGAAATCGCGCGCTTCGCCGGCAGACACGGGCTTGCACAGCCAGTAGCCCTGGGCCTCGTCGCATCCGTGGCTGCGCAGGAACTCGAGCTGGGCGGCGGTCTCGATGCCCTCGGCCACGACCTTCATCCGCAGCCCGTGGGCCAGCGTGACGATGCCGTCGATGAGTGCACGCGCATCTGCATCCTGCGAAAGGTCGTTGACGAACGAGCGGTCGATCTTGACCGTCGACAGCGGAAAGTGCTTCAGGTGGGACAGCGAGGAGTAGCCCGTTCCGAAATCGTCGATCGCGAGGCCGACGCCGATGTCCCGGATCGCGCGCAGCAGCTCCACCGCATGCTCCGGGTTCGCCATCATCGCGCTCTCGGTGATCTCCAGCTCCAGCAGTGACGGATCGAGCCCCGAGGCATCCAGGACGGCTTTGACGTCGGCCACGAGCGTGCGGCTCTCGAACTGCCGCGGCGACAGGTTGACGCTGATCAGCACCTGCGGCAGACCGTGCTTCTGCCAGGCGAGCGCGTCGGCGCAGGCCTGCTCCAGTGCCCACCTGCCCATCGACACGATCAAGCCGAGCTCTTCGGCGATCGGGATGAACTGCACCGGCGGCACCATGCCCAGAACCGGATGATGCCAGCGCATGAGCGCTTCGACACCGACGATGCGCTGGGTCTGCAGGTTCAGCTTCGGCTGGTAGTGCATCTCCAGTTCGCCGCGCTCCAGGGCGCGGCGCAGCGCGCTCTCCAGCATCAACTGCTCGGTGCTCCGCGCATTCATCTTGGCCGCGTAGAAGCGGTAGGTGTTGCGGCCTTTTCCCTTGGCGTGGTACATCGCGGTGTCGGCGTTCTTCAGCAACGCCTCGGCATCGCCCCCGTTTTCCGGATAGATGCTCACGCCGACGCTGGCGCTGACGTGCAACTCGCGCCCTTCGATGACGAAGGGCTCGGCGCAACAGGCCAGCACCTTTTCGGCGAGCACCGCGGCATCGTTCGCGCTGTCCAGGTCCTCCAGCAGCAGCACGAACTCGTCACCGCCGAAGCGCGCCACGACATCGGTGCCGTTCAGCATCGCCGTGAGGCGCTCGCCGCAGATCCTGATCATCTCGTCGCCCGCGCCGTGGCCCAGGGTGTCGTTGATGTGCTTGAAGCGGTCCAGGTCGACGAACAGCACCGCGAACTGCTTCTGGCTGCGGTTGCTGCGCCTGATGGCGCGCGCGAGTTCGTCTTGCAGCGCCGCGCGGTTGAACAACCCCGTCAGCCCGTCGTGGCTGGCCATGAAGCGCAGGCTGCGCTCGGCGAGCTTGCGCTGTTTGTACTGGGCGATCTGCAGGGCGATCACGCGCAGCGACTCCAGCGTCTCGGCCTCCATGACGGCGAGTCTGGAACTGAAGAGCTCCAGCGCCATGGTCGCATTGGTGGCAACCATGGGCACGATGAGGCCGGTGGTCAGCCCCGCTTCGCGGGCCATCGCGTCGCGGGCGAAATGCCCCGGGGAGGCCTGCGTGTCGACCCGCACGACGCCGGTCTTCCAGGCACGGCCGAGCGAGCCTTCGCCGGGCCGGTATTCGCGCAGGCGGCTGTCGCGGACGAACCGCGTCACCGCCGGGTCCTTGTCTTCGGCATGCCAAGCGGCATCACAACGAACCAGGCCGTCCTCGCCCACGCTCCACAACGCGCCGCAGTCCCAGCACAGGTCGGTGCATATCGCCTCCAGCGCCAGCCCCATCACCGTCTCGGCCCTGCCGTCGCCGGCCAGCAGGCGGGCGATCTTGTACTCGAGCTTCTGCCGCAGCGCATCCTTGCGCGGCTGCGTGGCGTCGCGCACGGTGCCGCGCACCAGCGTCCTCCCATCTTCCTCGGTCGACTGTGCAATGACGTGGAGCCAGCGTTCGGTGCCATCGGGCAGGCTCAGGCGGTGCTCGAATTCGCTGCGCTCCGTGGAATGGAAGACCCGCGCGATCTGCCGGCGGACTGCGGGGCGCTCCAGGGCCGGCACGCGCGACAGCAGCGCGTGCAGGTCCGATGGCGGGGAATCGTCCCCGAAGCCCAGGATGCGCTGGGCTTCTTCGGAGCATTGCAGGGCCCCGGTTTCGGGGTCGAGGGTCCAGCTGCCCAGACTGGCCAGTTGCTGGGCGTCCTTCCACTGACGTTCACTGACGCGCAGGTGGCTGGTCATCTTGTTCGCCAGGACCTGGGCCCGGCTGCGCGAGGTGGTCAGCGAGAAGACGATGCCGGCCAACAGCATGCTGGTCGCCAGGCCTACGAGAACGATGGACCACGGGATGGCCTTGTCGAGCGGGCCGAAGACCTGGTTCTCGTCCTGCTCGACCTCGACCAGCCAGGAATGGCCCCCCAGTTCGAAACCGAGCGAGCGCTGGAGTCGGTGCGCCGGCGAAGTGGCCGCAACGGCGGGCTTCGCCAACGCGGCACTGTCGAACAGCAACTGCGGCTCGCTGAATGCGGTGGGTGGGACGAACCGGGTCTCGATGCGCGTGCCGATCGCTGCCTTGCCTGGCCCTGCGTCGACCAGGCGCAGCCGCAGCGTCCGCGCGGCATCGGGGCTGACCACGTCGCGCAGCACTCCCGCGATGCTGAAGCCCGCGCCCACCGAACCGATGTAAGCGCTGCGCCGCTGCTCGAGCGTATCGAGCGGCATTTGCGGGCGATAGACCGGCAGACGCATCGCCAGTCCGATGTCGGCCTCGCGCCCCGGGAGGCGGACCTTGCGCCCGGAGGTGACCAGCCCGCCCGTATCACGCCCCTGCTCGAGCGCGTTGCCTCGATCGGGCATCGCACCCAGGTCATTGCCCAGCAGCATCTCGTTGCCGGCCTGGGGTTCGATATAGACCAGCGGGTAGTAGATGTCCCGCTCGCCGGGTGGCTTGATGACGAAGCTGGAGGCCACGCCGGCACCGAGGCTGGCATCGCGGCGGACCTGCTCTTCGAAAGCCTTCTTCTGGTGGGCCGCGATGAAGGGTGCGTAGGTGACAGCCTGGAACCCGGGGTACGCACTCGCCAGGTTGAGCCCCGCGACGTAGTCCCTGAAGTCGCTTCGCGTCACGTCCTCGAGGGTGTTGAATCGCGCACGCAGGCCGATCAGCACGGCGATGTAGTCGTCGAAGCTGGCTTCGACCTTCTGCGCCAGATCGAGCGCGGTGGCGTCGAAGCGTTCCCGGGCGTTGCGTCCGATTTCCTGGTAGGCAGAGATACCGAGCGCGACCGACAGCGTCGCGCCGACCCCAAGGATCGCCAGCGGCAGGCGAACCTTGACCCAGATGGACATTGACATTGGACTCGCCCTCCATCGCTGGCTCAGGCCATTGCAGCGTTGCCGCAATATATCGGGCCAATACCGCAGCGTCACGCAATTAGTTACGAGGATGTCAAAGCCTTGTCCGGAGGGCTTGCTGCAAGCCAGAAGCCTTAATGCTTAATTCAAACGCACCGAGCCTTGCATCTGGACAACGAAAGCATGCGGCCCTCTTGAACACGAGAGACAACCATGCACCACAACGGCACCGCATGTGGAACTGGATCCACCGCAGCCGCCACCTGCCGACGCATGCAGGCGATCTCCCCAGCAGCGCCATTCAAGAAGCGGATGGATGCGCTGCGGCACAGACGCGATCACGACCTAGCGTCTTGGCCTGGTAGAGGGCCTTGTCGGCGGCTTCGATCAGTTCCTTCGACTGCCCGCTCGACACGGAAGGCCTCAGCGCCTCCACACCGGCACTGAGCGTCACAAAGCCGTTGGCAGCACCCGCATGTGCAATTTTCAGGTCGCGCACTGCGCTGCGGATTCGCTCTGCCAAGCCAACCGCCCCCTGCACGTCGGTGTGGGGCAGCAACACCGCCAACTCCTCCCCGCCATAGCGCGCCGCCAGGTCCCCCGGTCGCCTGGACGCCAGCGCGGCGACCGTGCGTCCGATCTTCTGCAGGCATTCGTCGCCCGCCGCATGACCATAGATGTCGTTGTACTGCTTGAAGCAATCCACATCGATCATGATCAGGGCCAGCGTGCTTGCCTCCCGGACCGCACGGCTGAATTCGGTATCCAGGGTGACGTCGAACTTTCGGCGGTTTGCAAGCCCGGTGAGCCCGTCTTCCATCGCGAGCGTATTGAGGGTCTGGTTCAGCGTCTCGAGTGCATCTCGCGCCCGCCGCAGTTCCGCCTCCGTTTGAATCTGCAACTCGAACTGCTTGACCAGCCGCCACCCAACGGCCGCCACAACCAACACGAGCAGAACGACGCCTCCCGAATGCCACAGCGTATCGCGCCACCAGCCGGCGAGGATCTCCTCCTTGGAAAGGGACGCGGCAACGAACAGCGGATAGTTGGGAAGGCGCCGAAAGCTGTTGAGCCGCAGGACGCCGTCCTGCGCAGACCGGATGTAGGCAGTCCCCACAGGCCCTTGCGAACGATAGGCTTGAAAGAGCTCGCTACCTCGCATGTCGCGCCCGACCACGCTGGGGCTGTAGGGCCGACGGGTGATCATGGTTCCGTCTTCGCGTATCAGTCCCAGGGCGCCCGCCTGCCCGATGTCGAGGCTGTCGAAGAACTTGCCGAAGAAGTCGATCCTGATCGTTGCAAGCGCGACCCCGGCAAAGCTGCCATCGGCATGGTTGATGCGCCGCGAAATGGGAACGAGCAACCTGCCATTGGTCCGACTCTTCACCGGCACGCCGATATGGGACCCGCGGCTCGTGCTCGCACGATGGAATTGGAAGTACTCCCTGTCGGCGTTGTTCAGGTTCTGCGGCCAGACCTGACGGGAGTTCGCGACCCAGTTGC
Organism: Variovorax gossypii; assembly: GCF_003965815.1. Classification (GTDB taxonomy): domain Bacteria; phylum Pseudomonadota; class Gammaproteobacteria; order Burkholderiales; family Burkholderiaceae_C; genus Variovorax; species Variovorax gossypii. The sequence continues at coordinate 60,495 of NZ_RXOE01000005.1, forward strand.
CAGCCTCGTCATAGATGTGAAGCCCATCCAGCTGCGGGAGTTGGGCAACGCGTACCGCGAGAAAGTCGCGAAGCCGCGCCACCTCGGCGGGCCCCGTCCCATCGGATTCGATCCGCTCGACGAGTCCGACCAGCACCGTATCGGCCAGCCTGATCTGATCGTCTGCCTGCTGTGCCATCGCATGTGCGAGGTTCGACGTCGCCACGCTCATCTGGCGCAGGTGGAGCTGGCGAGACTGCCAACTGTTCCAGCCATCGATGGCGACCAAGCCCAGGCACACGATGGTCACGAAGATCACCGTCCTGGTCGTGATGGAGGGTCGTCGCAGCACTGCTTACCCTAGCGGTGAGAAGGCCATGCACGGACTTTGACACATTCACGGCCATTTGGAGCCCCGTGGAAAACAGGTCCTGCGCTCGCGGGTTCCATGTCCGCGGCGCACGATGGTCAGCGCATAAGTGGATAGCGTTATTTTTACGAGCCACAACCCACGCATCAGCCGTCCGCGCCGTCTCCACTGATCCATCCTTGAAGCGAACGCATCGCATGTGTTACGCAACTGGGTTTGGCAAGGCATGCATGGCGAGATAGACTGAAACCGCGAGCAGTCCCGATGATTCCTCCTCCCTCCCTTGATCTCCATTGCGAACTCAAGGCTGCAGGACTGTTCTTGGCCCGCCGCGCGCGGGCCTTTTCTTGCTGCGGCCCTTGTGCAGCCTTTCGGCTGACTGCCGCATACCGGCAAGTTCGAGGTTTCCCCAGCAAAGCAGATCACGAGCCCGCATGCGCAAGCGCACCCATCGCAAACCCGTCACCGGCCTGGCCCCTTATCAAAAAGCGCTCTTCCGTCGTGCCTGGGAGGCAGACAACGTCAGGGCAGGCATTCACGCGTTCATCGGAGAGGACGCCAAAGCGCTGACCCAACGCGCTGGCAGAGTCATCTATGCGGTCGTCGCCGGCTGCGAGCAGGCTGGTATCCCGGACGATGATCCCGATGTCCGGATCCTTCACGATGCGGGCCGGGCGATTCTGGAATTGAGAGGACAAGCCGAGATCGGCGATCAGCACAGAAAGCGGATCATTTCAGGACTTGCAGCAGGTGAAAGGCTGCTCCCTCGACTTGATCCGGCGGCCGTTCGTGGCGCCGCGCTTGAACTGGCCAAGGCAAGCAGCGACAAGGAGTGAAGTCCAGGCGATGTGCGCGGCGCAGTTCAGCGCACGTTGCGCTCTCGTACCAATCGCAAACGCCGACGAAGGCATCGTGGGAACCATCCCCATCCGGAATGCCGCAGAGCGCAGAAACCGGGGAAGACCGCATGCGTGGTACTCCCAAGTTTTCTGAAAGCGGAGCTGCTGAGCAGTACCAAAGGATACGGGCAGTTCACCTACTTGGTCCTCGTGCGAGAACCCTGTACGGTCCTCAACAACCTGCTCGCGCCCGACACGAAGGACGCTGCAGGAGTGAGCGGCACCGGCCGGCAACACCCCACCCTGGACGCAGGCACAAGACACCTACGACGACAATGCCCCTACGCAGCTTCTCCATCGCGATTCTGGGCATGGACGAAGAATCCCAAGCGATTCTGCAGAGACACCTGGGCTTGCTGGGGCATCGGTCCGCGGCCTATGCCGCTGCGGCCGACCTGCTGGCAGCCATGGGCACGGCGGATTCGCTTGACCTGCTGTTGCTGCGCCCTCAGGACAGGGAAACATACCAGAGCCTCTGTGCGGCTTGCAATTCGCTGAACACGCCTGCGCTGCTTGTCTTGCACGACGGCGAGTGGCCGCATCTGTTGCCCGAGACCGAGGACTTCATTGAAGTCGATGCCATCGAATGGAATCCCACCCATTCGATCGAACAGGAACTGAACTGGAGAATGCAGCAGCTGTGGTCCCGTTCGCGCTCGCCGAAGCCCGCGAACAAGACAAGGAAAGAGAGAAACAGCTGGGGGCCCTACAAGTTCCTCCTGGACTCCCGGACTGTCCTGAACCGCGACCACGCCATTGCGCTCTCGTCCTTCGAATTCACCCTCGCACTCGAACTTTTCCGCGGCCTCGACCACATCCTGACGCGCGATTGGCTGATGCACCGGCTGTGGGCCGACAAGCCCCGCATGCCGGATCCGAGGACACTCGACGTCTACGCGACAAAGGTGCGCAGGAAACTTGAGCTGACCCCCGAGAATGGGTTCGTGCTGCATGGCGTGTACAAGCAAGGCTACCAACTCATTGCCCTCCCCCAGGCGCCGGCAGGCGCAAGCGAGACCTCGGCCTGATCACGCGCCGAACCTTCTCGTGCTGTCGCGGCACGTCCCCTGATGCAGGGTTTCGGCGGCGCACCAGCCAGTCGAAGATGCCGATGACGTCCTCCTTCCTCGCCATCGACACGAACATCTGTCGGCCCGAACCATCGAACCGTTCCGGCGACGGGCAGGCAAGGTCCCAACTGCTGCTTCGCTCCTTGCAGAAGGACCGCACGTCCTGTGCATTGACGCCCGAGCACCACGTGCACGGCAACTGGGAGTCTCTCGATCGCCCAAGAGAGATGGCGTCGATTGAACTCCCCCGGCGATCTCTACGTCGTCTACTTCCGCGCTTTCTCGATTTCCGCCATCAACTCCTTGACGGTGGCTTCGCCCACGGACGCCGAGTACTTGTCAATCACCGGCCTGACCTTGGCGCGCAGCTTGGCCATTTCTTCCGGAGGCAGTTCCGAGACGGTCATGCCTGCTTTTTTCAGCGCGTCAAGCGCGCTGTCGGCGGCGCCACGCGAGGCCTGGCGCTGGAACGCCGTCGCTTCGGCCGAGGCTTCGGTGAGGATCTTCTTCTCCTCGGCGCTCATGCCATCCCATGTCTTCTTGCTGACCAGCAGCGCCTGCGGGTTGTAGATGTGCCGGGTCTGGGTGATGTGCTTTTGCACCTCGGCGAACTTGGACGACAGGATGGTGGTGTTCGGGTTCTCCTGCCCGTCGACTGCCTTCTGCTCGAGGGCTGGATACAGCTCCGGGAACGGCAGCGGCGTGGCGTTGGCGCCCAGCGCGCCGAACATGTCGATGTAGATCGGCGACTGGATCACGCGGATCTTCAGGCCCGCGATGTCGTCCGCCTTGGTGATCGGCCGCTTGCTGTTGGTGAGGTTGCGAAAACCCAGGTCCCAGTAGCCCAGCCCGTGCAGGCCCTTGTCCTCCAGCTTGGCCATCAGCTTCTGACCGAAGGGGCCGTCGGTGACCGCATCGGCCTCCTTGCCGCTGTTGAACAGGAACGGAAAGTCGTAGGCCGCGAACTCCTTCACCTGCGCCGAGAGGATGCCCGCGTTCAGCACCGTGAGCTCGACCGTGCCGCCCTGCAGCGCCGACACGGTCTGCAGGTCACCGCCGAGCACGCCACCCGCGAACAGCTTGACGGCGATCTTGCCGCCCGACTTGGCGGCGACCAGATCGGCGAACTTCTGCGCGCCCTGTGCCTGGGGGTGACCGGTCTGGTTCTGGAACGCGAACTTGAGCGTGCGCTCCTTGACCTGTGCGACCGCACCTGGCGCGGCAAGAACAGCCGTGGCGGCCACAGCGGCCAGCAACAGCTTGCGAATCGGATTCTTCTTCATGGCAGTTGTCTCCTGGTGATGCAAGTCAGGCTCTCTTCTTGAACAGCGCCGAACCGCCGCTGGCGCGTGCGACCTCCTCGGCCGCACCGAGCAGTGCCGGCCCCAGTGCCTCCATGCGCTGCGGCGTCAGCCTGACCGCGGGCCCCGCGATCGTGACCACGCCGATCACCGCGCCGTTGACGGAGAAGACGGGGGCGGCCATGGCGGTCATTCCAGGTGCAAAGACCTCGTTGATCATGCTGAACCCACGTTGGCGAGCCGCCTTCACGTAGACCATCACCGCCTTGAGCGTGGTGGGTGCCTTCGGGCCGAAGTCCTCCGGCTTGCCCAGCCCCTTCTTGGCCACCAGGGCCATCGCATCGTCCTCGCTCATCGTCGAGAGCCAGGCATGTCCCGCGGCGCTGCACGACAGCATGACCGACAGGCCCATGTCCGGGTCGTAGCGCAGCCCGTGGGTGGCCCCTTGCGCCTTGGCCACGAAAGTCAGGTCTTCGCCGTCGACCACCGCCAGGCGCACCAGCTCGCCCGATGTGGCGGCAAGCTGGTCCAGCAGCGGCTGGGCCACATCCACGATGCCTGAATTGCTCAGGAACGACAGGCCGACGGAGACGAGCTTGATGGTCAGCACATAGTGGCCGTCGGCCAGGTTCTGCCGCACGTAGCCACAGCGAATCAGCTCCGTCAGCAGTCGGTGCGATGCGCTCAGGGGGATCTTCAGTTCACTGGCCACCGTGGACAGTGCAACGCCCTGCGGGTGTTCCGCCAGGTATTCCAACACTTTGAAGCTGCGTCCCAGCATCTCGCTCATTTCATGTCTCCCGGTTCAACCGCGGCTGCTCGTCTTCCGCGACGTTGTCACTCTATCAGATCGTGGGAAGGGATTTCCATAATGGAAAGATTTTCCGAAAAACTCAGAATCGCCGCAATCAGTCCTTTCTGCCTTCCTCTGGAGACCTTCCGTGAAACTTCTTCGTACGCTTGCCGCCGCCGGCCTGTGCATCGGCCTTGTCGCCCCGACCTGGGCCCAGCAGGAACGGGTGATCCGCTTCGGCCATCTCAACAATGCGGACCATCCGGTGAGCTTCGGCGTGAAGCGCTTCGCCGAACTGCTCGCGGCCAAGAGCAGCGGCAAGATGAAGGTGCAGGAGTTCCCGGCCTCCCAGCTCGGCAACGAGATGCAGCAGCAGTCCGCACTGCAAGGCGGGGTGCAGCAGATGTCGGCGCCGGCCACCACGTCGCTCGCGGGCATCGTCAAGGAGTTCGGCCTCGTCGACTTTCCCTTCTCCGTCAGCAGCTTCGCCCAGGCCGACGCCCTGCTCGACGGCCCCCTGGGCCAGGCCCTCATCGCCAAGCTGCCCGACAAAGGCCTCGTGGCCCTGGGCTACTGGGACCTGGGCTTTCGCAACGTCACCAACAGCAAGCGCCCCATCGGCAAGCCCGAGGACCTCGAGGGCCTGAAGATCCGCGTCATCCCCAACCCCGTGTTCCTGGAAACCTTCAAGGCCTTCAAGGCCAACCCGGTGCCGATGCCGTTCGCCGAGCTCTACGGCGCCCTCGAATCCAGGGCGGTCGACGGCCAGGAGAACCCGTATTCGGTGATCCTGTCGAACAAGTTCTTCGAGGTGCAGAAGTTCGTCAGCGCGACGAACCACGTGTACGCCGCCAACATCGTGCTCGTCAGCAAGAAATTCTGGGACTCGCTGTCCCCCGCCGAGCAGAAGATGATGCACGAGGCCGCCGACGAGGCGCGCGGCTACCAGCGCCAGGTCAGCCGCGCGGCGGCCCAGAAGGCCGTCGGTGAACTGCAGGCCAAGGGTGCCCAGTTCAACGAGGTGAGCGCAGCCGAGCAGGTGCGCATGCGCGAGATCGCCAAGCCCGCGATCGACAAGTTCGCGGCCCAGTACGACCCCGCCATCGTCAAGCTCTACAACGACGAACTCGCCCGCATCCGCAAACAATGACCGCGTCGACCACGCCAGAAGCCACCTCCATGAAGATCCTCGTCCTCCACGGCCCCAACCTGAACCTGTTCGGGCGCCGCGAACCCCACATCTACGGCAGGACCACGCTCGCCGAGATCAATGCCCGGCTGCAGGCGCTGGCCGGCGAACTCGACGTGACGCTGGAGACCCTCCAGTCGAACCATGAAGGCGACCTGATCGACTTCCTGCATGCGCACATCGACGACGCGCAGGGCGCGCTGGTCAATCCCGCAGGACTCACGCAGCACGGTGTGCCGCTGCACGATGCGATCAAGGCCATGCCGTTTCCGACCATCGAGGTGCACATGTCCAACATCGCCGCGCGTGAAACCTGGCGCGCCCACTCGATCATCTCGCCGGCGGTCAAGGGCACGATCCAGGGGCTGGGCCCGCAGTCGTACCTGGCCGCCCTGCGCGCGCTGGTGGAGATGCACAGGCAGACCGAAGCGCAGGCCGCCGCATGAGCCACTGGATCGACCGGTGCTGCCGCGGCATCGAGGCACTGATCGCGGCCGCGCTCGCGGTGATGGTCGTACTCGTTTTCGGCAACGTCGTGCTGCGCTACGGCTTCAACTCCGGCATCACCGTGTCTGAGGAAGTCTCGCGCTGGCTCTTCATCTGGATGACCTTTCTGGGCGCCGTGGTCGCCCTGAAGGAGCACGGGCATCTGGGCGTGGACATGGTGGTGCAGAAGCTGCCGCCACTGGGCAAGAAGGTCTGCCTGGCCGTCGGGCACGTCGTCATGCTCTACATCGTCTGGCTGCTCTTCCAGGGCAGCGTCGCGCAGGCGCGCATCAACTGGGACGTGACCGCGCCCGTCACCGGCGCATCGATGGCCATCGTCTACGCCTCGGGCGTGGTCTTCTCCGTGCTCGCCGGCTTCATCCTGGCGCTCGACCTGCTGCGCCTGCTGACCGGGCGCATCGCCGAGCGTGATCTCGTGATGGTCCAGGAGTCGGAGGAAGCCGTGCAGCTCCAGCAGATCCTCGGGCCGAAAGACGACGCACAGGGAGTACGCCGATGACCATCCTCGTCTTCGTGGGCACCCTGCTGCTGGCCATGGCGATGGGCATTCCCATCGCGTTCTCGCTGCTCGCCAGCGGCGTGGCGCTGATGTGGCACCTCGACCTGTTCGACGCACAGATCCTGGCGCAGAACGTGATCGGCGGCGCCGACAGCTTCCCGCTGCTGGCCGTCCCCTTCTTCATGCTCGCCGGCGAGATCATGAACGTGGGCGGCCTGTCCAAGCGCATCGTCGACTTCGCGCTCGCGCTGGTCGGCCACGTGAAGGGCGGCCTGGGCTACGTGACCATCATGGCCGGCTGCCTGCTGTCGGCGCTCTCCGGCTCGGCCGTGGCCGACGCCGCCGCGCTCACCGCGCTGCTGCTGCCGATGATGGTGAGCGCGGGGCACGACAAGGCACGTGCGGGCGGCCTCATCGCGGCCACCGGCGTGATCGGCCCGGTGATCCCCCCGAGCATCGGCCTCGTGATCTTCGGCGTGGCGGCCAACGTGTCGATCTCCAAGCTGTTCCTCGCGGCGATCGTTCCCGGCCTGCTCATCGGCGGCGCCCTGTGGATCACCTGGGCATGGCTCGTGCGGCGCGAGAAGATCGTTCCGCCGCCGCGCAAGTCCTCGGCCGAGATCGTGTCGGCCTTCCGCAAGGCACTGTGGGCGCTCATGCTGCCCGTGATCATCCTCGTGGGCCTGCGCATGGGCGTGTTCACGCCGACCGAAGCGGCCGTGGTGGCGGCCGCCTACGCGCTGTTCGTGTCGACGGTGGTGTACCGGGAAATCACGTGGAAGGATCTCTACGGCATCTTCGTGAGCGCGGCCAAGACCAGCGCCATCGTGATGTTCCTGATCGCCGCGGCCATGGTGAGCGCCTGGCTCATCACCGTGGCCGACCTGCCATCAAAGGTCGTCGGCCTGCTGCAGCCCTTCATGGGCAACCCGGTCCTGCTGATGGCAGCGATCATGGTGCTCGTCATGGTCGTGGGCACGGCGATGGACATGACGCCGACCATCCTGATCCTCACGCCGGTGCTGATGCCGATCGTCAAGGCCGCCGGGATCGATCCCGTGTACTTCGGCGTGCTGTTCATCATCAACAACTCGATCGGACTGGTCACCCCGCCGGTGGGCACGGTACTGAACGTGGTGGCCGGCGTCGGGAAGATCTCGATGGACGATGTCACGCGCGGCGTGGTGCCCTTCATGATCGCCGAGTTCGCGATCCTGTTCGTGATGGTCGCGTTCCCGCAGCTGGTCATCGCGCCCGCGCGATGGTTCGGGGGCTGAGGCGGTGGCGATGTCCAGCTCTCCCGGCCCGCGGTGGCGTGGCCGCGTCGGCCTCTGGGTGCTCGCGCTCCTGACACAGTTGCCGGCGGCCGCGCAGGATCCCGAGCGCGAGGTGCTGCCCGAGCAGCGCCAGGCGCTGGCTTTCGTCTCGCCCACGGGCCTGACCCCGCTGGGCGGCAAGCTGATCTTCAGCGCCTTCCACGTCGAAACCGGCCAGGAGCTGTGGGTCACGGACGGCACCGGTGCCGGCACAGCGATGCTGAAGGACATCCGCCCGGGCTTCCGAGGCGCCTTCCCCGCCGGCCAGACGACGTTCAAGGGCCACGTCTATACCGCGGCCACCGATGGCGTGCACGGCATCGAGCTCTGGCGCACCGACGGCACCGCCGCGGGAACCTCCCTCGTGGTCGACCTGCGGCCGGGCGAGGAAGGCGCGCTGCCGAGCGAGCTGACGGTGTTTCGCGACGCGCTGTACTTCACGGCCAATGAGGGGCATTCGGGCTTCCAGCTGTGGAAGACCTCGGGCACCGCGCCCACCACGGTGCGCGTGTCCTCGATCGACACCGGCCCGCGCGCGGTGGCACGCCAGCTCACGGTGGTGGGCCACCGCCTGTTCTTCACCGCGACCTCGCGCGCGCACGGCCACGAACTCTGGGTCAGCGAAGGCACACCCGAGAGCACGCGCATGGTGAAGGACATCCGGCCCGGCCCCGAAGACGCAGACATCCAGAACCTGACGGCGGCGGGCGGCGAACTCTATTTCACCGCCCACGACGGCGTGCACGGCATCGAGCTGTGGAAAAGCGACGGCACCGCGCGCGGCACGCGCATGGTGAAGGATCTTCGGCCCGGTTCCGAGCCCTCCCGACCGATGCACCTGACCGCGGTCAGCCGCACCCTGTACTTCGCGGCCGACGACGGCGTGCATGGCCTCGAGCTCTGGAAGACCGACGGCACCGAGCGCGGAACGACGCTGGTGAAGGACATCCGCCCGGGGCCGTCGGGCGCCATCTCGAGTCCGATCGCGGCGATGGGCGGCCGGCTCTACTTCGCCGCGACCGACGGCGCCTCGGGCGCGGAACTCTGGCGCAGCGACGGGACCGCGGCAGGGACCGTGCTGGTCAGGGACATCGCTCCAGGTGCGGACAACGGGTCGCCCGCACGCTTCTCGGTCACCGGCTCCCGCCTCTGGTTCTCCGCCAACGGCGGCAGCGCCACCGGCGTCGAGCCCTGGACCAGCGACGGCACACCAGCCGGCACGCACGCCGTCGCGGATATCGCGCATGGCGCGCGCCATGCGATGCCCCAGGGCTTCCGCCGCCTGGGCAGTTCGGTGCTCTTCGTCGCCGACGACGGCAACGGCAACGAACGCCTCTGGGCGCGTCGCAAGGACGCCCGGGTGGCCCTGATCGGCGACCCGCTCAGCCAGCGCCTGCGCTGATCCGCATGTCCGACACGGGCCCGCAGGCACCGCCGAAGGCCTGCGTGACCGCGTAGTCGTACAACGCCTGTCGCATGGCTGCCGCGAGGGCCGGGTGCGTGGGGTCGTGGCCGGCGCCCGGCACCCACCGCAGGATGGCCCGCCCCTGCAATGCGAGCGCCAGTGCCTGGGCGCCCTGCGGCGGGCACAGGAGGTCCTGCGTGCCATGCACGATCAGCGTGGGAACCGCGGGCAGTGCAGCGCAGCGCTGAAGGAGCGTGGGCGCACGCAGCCAGCATCCGTGTCTCAGGTAGTGGCTCTGCACGCGGTAACGCCGCACCAGTTGCTGCAGCGTCGCGTCGTCGGGCCGCGGTGCAGGCTTTCCCGTGGCCATGCGTTGCTCCCACCCGGACCACAGCCCTGCCATCCGGCACTGATGCTCCGGGCTTCCATGCGCGAAGACCTCCGCGACCACGTCCGTGATCGGACATTGCCGTCGCCGCGCCTCGTTCCACAGGATGCGCCATTCCGGGTCGCCGTGGCGCACGGCCTGCGCGAAGACATCGTGGATGTCGCTGGCACGCGCAAGAAACACATTCCTGAGCAGCAGGCCTGCGACGGCGCCGGGCTGGTCCAGCGCATGCGCCAACGCCAGCGTTGCGCCCCAGGAGCCGCCCACCACCAGCCACCGGTCGATCCGAAGGTGAGCGCGCAGGCGCCGCAGGTCGTCCAGCAGGTCCGCGAGCGTGTTGGCCGCGATCGCGCCCGCGGGCGTGCTGCGCCCCGCCCCGCGCTGGTCGGGGCAGATGATGCGGTAGCGCGACGGATCGAATCCGCGGCGCAGCACAGGCGAACTGCCCGAGCCCGGTCCGCCGTGGAGCACCAGCGCCGGCAGGCCCGCCGGGTCGCCATGCTCCTCGACATGCATGACATGTCCGCCGCCCAGCGGCAGCCGGTGGATGGTCGGCCGAGGACCCACTGTCACGCGCGGGCCGCGTCAGGCCTGCGCCTGGGCATTGGCGTCCGTGCGGAAGACCAGGTCGCCCGATCGCCGGGCGCCCGGTACGAAACGGATCGGCGCACCGCCGATGTCGCGCACATCCGCCGCGGCCGCGACCATGGCCTGGACCTCCGCGTGCCGCGGACTCTTCGGGCAGACCGGGTCCGTGGCAGTGGCATCGCCGGTCAGCAGGAAGGCCTGACAGCGGCAGCCACCATGGTCCTTTTCCCGGTCGTCGCAGCTTGCGCAGGTGCTGCTCATCCAGCCGGTGCCGCGGTAGGCGCGGAAGGCCGGACTGTCGTGCCAGATGCTGCCGATGGTGTGCTCGCGAACGCTAGGGAAATCCAGCCCGGGCAGCATCCGCGCACTGTGGCAGGGCAATGCCACGCCGTCGGGCGCCACCACCAAAAATACGCTGCCCCAGCCGGCCATGCAGGGCTTGGGCTTCGCCTCGGCATAGTCGGGCACCACCCAGAGGATCTTCATGCGCCCCGCCAGACGCGGCCGGTGCGCCTCGACCACCGCTTCCGCGGTCGCCAGCGCCGCGCGGCTGGGCATCAGCATCTCGCGGTTGCGCCATGCCCAGCCGTAGTACTGCACATTGGCCAGCTCCAGAAAATCCGCCTCCATGGATTCGGCCATCTCGATGATGCGGCCGACGTGCGGCAGGTTGTAGCGGTGCATCACGCAGTTCAGCACCATCGGATAGCCCAGGTCCTTGATCGTGCGGGCCACGCGCTGCTTGAGGTCGAAGGTGCGCGTCGAACTCAGGAAGTCGTTCAGCTCGCGGCTGGAGTCCTGGAACGACAGCTGGATGTGATCGAGACCGGCCTTCTTCAGCGCCTGGGCGCGCTGCGGCGCGAGGCCCACGCCCGAGGTGATCAGGTTGGTGTAGAAGCCGAGTTCGTGCGCTGCCGCGACGAGCTCCTCGAGGTCCTCGCGCACCAGCGGTTCGCCGCCCGAGAACCCCAGCTGGACGGCCCCCATGGCGCGTGCCTCGCGGAAGACGCGAACCCATTCGTGCGTGCCGAGTTCGTTGCCGTAGCGCGTGTAGTCCACGGGGTTCGAGCAGAAGGCGCAGTGCAGCGGACAGCGATAGGTCAGCTCCGCGAGCAGCCACAGCGGCGGTTTCACAGCGGCAACGCGGCGGCGCTCACCGGATCCAGTGGCGTCCACGGGCCTGCTCCAGGAACTCGAGCACGTCGGCACGCAGATCCGGTTCGCCGAAGGTGCTCTCCAGATCGGCCACGAGCGCCGCGACCGAGGTCTTGCCATCGCAGCGCTTCAGGATTTCCGCCGCCGGCTGGTTCAGCCTGATCATGCCCTCGGGAAACAGCAGCACATGGCACTGCTGGGCCTCTTCCCACTGCATCCTGTAGATCGTGCCGAGTGCCGGCTGTGCGCTGTCGGTCCATGCGCTCATGGCTGCTGCTCCTTCGGAAGATGATCGGGATAGGCCTTCTCGATCGCGTCGAGCATGGCCCAGAGGATGTCCAGCTTGAAGCCCAGGATCTGCAGGGCACGGACCTGTCGTTCGCGCGTGGTGCACCACTGCATCGCCACTTCCAGGCCATGCTCGACATCACGGTCGGCCAGCGGGATGCGGCTGCGGAAATAGTCCAAGCCCGAGGTGTCGATCCACGGATAGTGCGTGGGCCAGCCCGCGAGCCGGTCCTTGTGGATACGCGGCGCGAACATCTCGGTCAGCGAGGAGATCACGGCCTCCTGCCAGGGCGCCGTGCGCGCGAAGTTGACGTAGGCATCGACGGCGAAGCGCACGCCGGGCAGGACGAGCGCGTGCGACTCCAGCACATCGCGGCGCAGGCCGGTCGCGAGGCCCAGGCGGGTCCATATCTCGATGCCGCCGGCGTGGGCGCCTTCGTGGTCGCCGTGCCCGTCGTGGTCGAGCATCCTCACCACCCAGCGCCTGCGCGTCGCGCGATCGTCGCAGTTGGAGAGGATCGCCGCGTCCTTCACGGGAATGCGGCACTGATAGTAGAACCGGTTCGCCACCCAGCCCCGGACCTGGAAAGGTTGCAGTTCGCCGGCGTTGAGCCGCCGGTTGAACGGATGGTGGCTGTGGTAGCGCGACTCCATCGCGCGCAGCTGCGACTCGAAGACCTGCGGCGGCCAGGGCTCCTGCTGCATCTGTTGTTGCTGGTGCGTCACGCGTCAGATCTCCAGTTCCATGCCGTCGAAGGCCACCTCGATGCCGCGGCGCACGAGCTCGGCGCGCTCCGGCCCGTCTTCGTCGAGGATCGGGTTGCTGTTGTTGATGTGGATGAGCACTTTCCTGCGAGCGGCGCAGGCGTCCAGCGCCCTCAGCATGCCCGGCCCGTGCGGTCCGTCGCACTGCGGCAGGTGGCCCATGTCGGCGGCGTGCTTCTTGCCGAGGCCCGCCGCGACCATCTCGTCCTCGCTCCAGAAGGTGCCGTCGACCAGCACGGTGTCGCAGCCGTCGAGGCACCGGCGCTCGGCCTCGCCGACCCGTGCGAGGCCCGGTGCATAGAACACGCGCCTGCCACTGGCCGGGTCTTCGATCAGCACGGCCGCGTTGTCGCTTCGCGCCTCGGCCTGCCGGCGCGGCGAGTAAGGGGGCGCCTTGCCGGGAACCGGCACCGCCTGCAGACGCAGGCCGGCGATCTCGTGCCACGCACCGCCGCCGGGCTCGAGCGGCATCGGGTGCCAGTTCACGCCGCTGTAGCTTTCGAGGGCCTTCAACAACGGCAGGCTGCCGGTGAGGTCTTCGTGGGACTCGGGCGTGCAGTAGAGCTGCAGCCGGGATCCCTCGCGCAGGCTCAGAAGCCCCGCGACATGATCGATCTGCGAATCCATCAGCACCACGGCCTCGATCGCGGAATCGCGCAGGCCATGGCGAGGCCACAGCACCGGCGAGGCGCGCAACTGCGCGCCGATGTCGGGCGACGCGTTCAGAAGCACCCAGCGTTCGCCGTCGGCCGACACGGCCATCGAACTCTGCGTGCGAGGCAGGGCCCGGACCTGCCCGGTTCGCTGGCCGGCGCACAGGCGGCAGTTGCAATTCCATTGAGGGAAGCCACCGCCCGCTCCCGAACCAAGAACCAGAATCTTCATGGGGCACAAGAAAAAGACGGCACCGGCGCGAAGCCGGTGCCGTCGGGGGCCGCGCTCAGCGCGCGGAGATGTACATCGTGATCTCGAAGCCGAAACGCAGCTCTTCGAACTCAGGCTTGCACCATTTCATCGCATTGCTCCTTCAGTGGTTGGGGGCTAGGAAACGGAATCAGTACACGACGATCTTGCCCGTCGGGCGCGGGCTATGACAGTCGTTGTAGAAGTATTCGCCCGGCGTGTCAAAGGTGTGGGTCGCGGACTGGCCCGGAGCCAGCCTGAAGTCGAACCTGCCTTCGAAGAACTGCGTGGCGCAGTGCGTGTTCGCATTGGTCCCCGGATTGGTGAAGGTCACGGTGGTGTTCGCCGGCACGCGCATGAAGGTCGGCGTCATGGCATTCACGGCCGTCGATTCGGTGGCGCCCGGCTCATTCGCAGCGGTCTGCACACGCGCCAGGAACACCGTGTTGGGCGTCGGCAATGCAGCGCCCTCCACCGCCGAACCCGACACCGGCCGGCGCACGACGGGCGGCACCGGTGTGGGCGCGGGCGCGACGGAGCCTCCGACCTTGAAGGCCCACAGCCGGTCGCCGCGCGGTGCCGAATCGCCGTACGGGATGCCCGTGCCGCCCGAGAACACCGCGATGTACTGCTCGCCATCGATCTCGTAGGAGACCGGGCTGGCACTGATCGCGGCGCCGGTCTGGAAGCGCCACAGTTCGCTGCCGTCATGCGCATCCAGGGCCAGCAGGTTGCCGTCGGGCTGGCCGATGAACAGCAGGTCGGAGGCCGTGCTCAGGATGCCGTTGCCGTGCGCCAGCGAATACGGCATCTGCTTCTTCCACTTCACGAGGTTGGTGCTCGGATCGACCGCCACGACCGCACCGGTCATGTAGGTGCCCGGCGGACGCAGGCCGTTGCTCGATTCGGTCAGCGAGTGCGCCGCCGACACGTAGCCCATGCCCGTGTAGACCAGGCCCGTGCGCTGGCTGAAGGACTGGTGGTTCCAGTTGGCACCGCCGCCATGTCCCGGAATGGACAGGATCGGCACGTCCCAGTGCGCGTCGTAGAGGCAGCCCTTCACGTAGTTCGGGACCGCGCGGTTGGGGTCGCCGGGGATCGCCGTGCCCAGCGGCTGGTCCACGATGCAGGTCTCGGTCCAGGCGCCCTGGCGCGGCAAGGGCTGGGTGGGCCAGCTGGCCTGGCGGGCGTCCTGCTTCACGGGCACTTCGTCGATGCCCAGCGGCGCGCTGCCGTCCTTGCGATCGAGGATGTAGTACATGCCCGTCTTGCTGCCGTAGATCACGACCTTGCGGTCCTTCCCGTCGATCTTGACGTCGGCGAGCACGGGAGACATCACGTTGTCCATGTCCCAGATGTCGTGGTGCACGGACTGGAAGTGCCACTTGTACTCGCCGGTCTTGAGGTCGAGCGCAACGATCGAATTGGCGAAGAGATTCAGGCCGGGGCGCGTGGAGCCGTTCTGCGACGAACCGCCGCGCACGTTGCCGAAGGTCCAGTAGACCAGGCCCAGTTCGGGATCCACCGCGGGGTGGATCCACGGCGTCGCGCCAGTGCGCTCGGATTCGGCCGCGCCGCCCCAGGTGTCGTAGCCGATCTCGCCGGCGCGCGGCACGCCCCAGAAAGAGGTCAGCACCTTGCCCGTCAGCGCATCGGCGGAGAACGCGGCGCCGCGGTTGCCGTCGTTGGTGCCGAGGTAGAGCCGCTTGTCGTGATAGACGAGCGCCACCTTCTGCAGCGCGCCCTGGTAGTCGGGATCGGTGGTGCTGCTCGGGTACTGCTTGATCCAGGCGATGGCGCCGGTGTCCGTCCTGAGCGCCACCAGGCGGTTGCCGGTGGCGACGGTGAAGACCAGGCCCAGGTCCTTCGCGACGGCCACCCCGCGGCGGGTGATGGCGCCGTAGGGCGTGGTCCACTTCCATTTCGTGAGGCCGGTCTTGCCGTCCACCGCGATCACGTTGCCCAGCGCGGACTCGATGTAGAGCACGCCGTCGACGACCACGGTCGTGCTCTGGTTGGTCCCGGTGGTCATGCCGCCCTCGATCTGGTTGACCCAGGCGCCGCCCAGCTGGCCGACCAGGCCCTTGTTGATCTTGCGCAGGCTGGAGTAGTTCTGGTTGCCCAGATTGCCGCCCACCTTGGGGAAGTCCTTGTCGCCGGCCGTGCAGCAGTCGGACAGGTCGGCCGCGGGCGCGGCGGCCGCAGGCGGCGATGCCGCTGGCGGCGCGCTCGATGCCGGCGGTGGCGCGGGGGCCGGGCTGATGGGCAGCACCGGCGCACTGCCGCCGCTCGAGCCGCCGCAGGCGCCGATCAACAAGGGGGATGCGAGCACGCCGCAGGAAACCAGCAGCGTGACCAATGATCTCTGTTTCATGGATGTCTCTACCTGGTGAAGTTGGGAAACGGATGCGCGCGAGGCCGCACGCACCGCAGGCTGGGCGCGTTGCGCGAAGCCGGCCTCGGCAGCCAATTGCTCGGTCGCTATTCGGTGCAGAAGGGCGTGAGACCCATGGCCGACTTGACGCCCTGGACCACGAGCTTCTGGAACTCGATGGCCCCCACGCCCGAGAGGTCCGCGGTGAAGGAGTGGGCGTTGTGCCCGAGGGTCGTGAGCCATGCCCGGCCACCGTCGTAGTACTGGCACCAGGCGACCGGATGGAAGTCCGCATGGCCCGGATGCGGCGCCGCCGTCAGCGGCTTCAGTGTCGAGGTGTCGACCTTCGCCAGGAACTTCACCTTCGTGGGGAAGGGCATGAGGTTGTACCACTCGTCCTGGAAGGAAAAGCGCTTGGGCACGTCCTTCGTCGACGGGTCATCCGAGACGATCTCGACATCACCGGCGCGATTCGGCCCGTGGTTGTAGAAGTTCGCGTTGCCGAGCAGGCCTTCGTAGTAGGGCCAGTTGTACTCCGCGCCGAAAGCGTTGTGCAGGCCGACGAAGCCGCCGCCGCGGCGCATGTAGTTGCGCAGCGCGGTGCGCGCGGCGTCCTGGCTCGTGCTGACCGCGCCGTTCCACAGCGTGTCGCGGTTCGAGCTCGCGAAAATGATCGCCTTGTAGTTGTTGATGCGGCTGCTGAGGACCGCGACGTCCTCCGTCCAGTCGACCGTGATGCCTTCGGCCGACAGCATGCGAACCAGGCCCGCCTGCATCACGTTGTCCGGATTCATCACCGGGTTCAAACCCGCGGCCATCGGCGTGCCCAGCACGGCATGACGCGGCCCCGCGGTGCGCGAATAGACCAGCACCCGGTCCGGCGTCGAAGCGAAGGCCCCCCAGTCGTTGTAGCACTTGGGATTCGTTCCCCTGCAGACGTTGTAGTAGGCGTCGAAGCTGTCGTCGGGGGCTTCGGCCACCGGGTCCGTTGGCTGAACCGGTGTCTCGCCCGCAGGCTCGGTCGGATTGCTCGGTGCCGCCGGCGCCACGGGAAGGGCCGTGAGCGGCACCCCTCCACCACCTCCGCTTCCTCCTCCGCATGCAGTCACGGCCAGCGTCACGGCCGCCGCCAAGGCGAGCCTGAGAGTCAATGATTTGGCAAATTCCAAGGGAGTCTCCTCGTTCTGATCGATGGCGCAGAGTGCGAGCGCTCTGCCGATGCTGGCCGACCGTTGCGCTGCGGCGGGGTTGACCGGGGGCGATCATAGGAATTTTCTGGAAAGTATTTCCATCATGGAAATCCCTTCCTATTTCAATCGATCTGAAGATTGGCGCCCTCGGACTGACCCCGCGGATTGCGCAGTGGGAGCCGGCATCGGTGTCTAGGCGGCCGCCATCAGCACCGGCGTCGGGACGGTGATCGCGCTTGGCGTGGTCGCGCTGGGCTAGGAAACTGCTCGCCGGACGAACAAGACAAACTGCACGACGACTACAAGCAGAAGTGCGGGCAGTCCGACAGGCTGGGTGCCTGCATGGCCGGCCCGAGCCCATCCCAGCGTTCGGCGAGAAGACAGGTTTTCGGACAATGCGCGCGAGCGCGCGAGTAAATCATGGACCCGTGCTTTGCTCGGAGCACTTCATCGAGATGCACCTGGACCTCGGCAACGTGTTCAGGGACGAAGACCCCGCTTCCTCGCATCCCTGGGCGACGCGCAAGCCGGATGCGTTGCGCCGGTGCTCCTGTCTCGCATCGCGAAGAAAGGCAATGGCGCGCCTGCGCCAGGAGGCGCTGGACCGTTATTTGGGACTCTTCCTGCCTGCAAGCGCACGAGATCCGGCCGTGCGCCACTGGACCCTGTCACGACGCCCGCAGCGGCAGTGCTCAAAGACCATCGCAGGAGGTTTCCTGGATGCCGCAGATCTTGTTGAGCCATGTCCGGAACCGTCCCTTGGGTACGCCTGCACGCGCCGCAGCAGCGATCTGCAACGGCCGCAGGTCGGCGGGGAAGCGGGCTTCCTCGTACTCGACCTGGACCCATCGCCCCCGGCAGTCGACGGGCCGGCCGGCGGCCACGGTGCTGTCGCCATCGAACAGCGAGTCATCCTGCAACCGGATCGTCGCGGGCGCACCTGGCGACGGCGCCGCACGTCCTGCCTTGGCCTGCGACTTCACGACCAGCTTGCGGCCGCTGACCCAGCCTTCGCCCTTGTAGACGGGCCGGGGTGCCTGCCCGGTCAACATGTCGTCGTCCGCTGCCTCTCGGATCTTGAACCAGCCGTTGGCGCTGGCCGTGACACCCACGCGAACGCGCACTCGCAGTCCGGATCCATCCGACCAGACCGACGGCAGCTTGCCAAGCACCTTCGCCGTGGGGGTGGGCTCCGCGCGCACATTGAGGCCGGCGGGGTCGGTCTCTTCGACGAAGGCCGTGAACTGGCAACTCGACGATTCCGGCGAACCACCCGAGGCCTGGGCTGTCCCACCAAGGAGGGCAAGCGCCAACAGCAGGGCCGGCGCCACGGAGAAATTTCGGTCATTGGCCATCAACGAGCTCGCAAAGAGAAAGGAGGAAGGAGTAAGCCAGGCCGTCAGCAAGAACGAGGCTTCCTTGATGGGTTCCTCGGGACCACATGTTCACGACTGGCGCATTGTCAGCGCTGTTCCAGTGACTTTCCAGGAACTGCACCGCGCGTTCGGAGTGAATTCCTTGGGTGACATTTCATGCAGCCATCCGGCGACACGCCCAGCCTCCACGCACCGACGCATGCTCACATGACAAGGTTTTCGCGGGCATCTGGGTCAGCGCCATCCTGCGATCCCGCAGCACGTGCAGGCCACCTTCCGCCCCGTGCACCAAGGCCCGCCGGCGAACCACGGGAGAATGCACGCGAGCCCACTTTCCAAACACCATGGCCCACCCTCGAAACGCATTGCCCCTCTGGCTGCTGCTGGCGGCAGCGCCATGCCCTGCCGCAGGCATCGAGGACATGCGCTCCCACGGCTCCACGCAGGGCCTGTACGAGATCCGTGAACGGGCCCGCGCATTCGTTGCGCAGCACAACGCAAAGGGCGGCGTGATCTGGCACGCTGGCGAGCCGAATCTCAAGGTCTTCGTGCCACGCTGCGCTGTCGCGCTGGATGCACGGTGGGACACGATTCGCTGGTCGTCGACCGACGCGCGGGGTGCCGTGATACCGCAAAGTCGTCGTGTGATCGCAGTGCGATGCGCACGCACCGTCGATCCACCGCAGCAATGGGACGTCCACGTCCCCGTGACCACAAACGGCTCGGCACCGAGAGAAAGATAGGGGCGGACCATTCAGCGAATCGGCCGTATGGTGCTTCCATGGCCATGGGCGCACGGTGCAGGCGGGCCCGTGCCATCAATGGTGAATCAAGCGACCCTCCGCAGGCTGTCCGCCAGGCGCTGACTGGCTGACATTGGCGGACGGCGTACCGCTTCCTTTCTTGTACGCCAAGGTCACCACGCCACCGATCGGTGCATGCGGCAAGGCCGGCACGGTGCGCTGGAACCTCGCAGTTCCCTCAGCGGGCGACATCGGAATGGCGCAATTCAGCGGCGCGCTGCCGGACGGCTTCCCGATCGATGAACTGGCTGAGGATCGACCACTGGCGCGTGATGGTGGTGACATACATCCTGAGCGCGCCCACAAAGCCCGCAAGGAACGGAACGACCAACAAGCCACGGGCGACCTGCGGCCCCATGAGACAGACGAAAAACGTCGCGGACAAGGTCAGCCACAGGGCGATGCCCAGGCCCCACGATGCCAAGCGCCAGCGCTTCGGCGATGGGTCCTCGCTGGTCAGCAGACGCTCCAGCGCGAAGACCACCTGGCGTTCTCGTTCTTGATGATTCACGGTTGTCCAATGTGTGACACGAACAGACGGTTCGAGGCGGAGATGAAGTGACCTGGGCAGGCCGTTCGCTCGGGCTGACATTCGTCGACTGCCGGGCGCGAAGGCTTGCATGGATCTTAGTCCGGGTGCCGTGTTTGCCATGCGCAAGCCGGCCCATGGTTCAGGACCTTTTTCTTGAGCGCGTCGACCTTCTCCCCCTGGCCAGGTTGGCCTTCCGATCCGGCGGTTGGACTTCGGCCGTAGGCCAGAATCTGGCCTTCAACATGGCTTTTCCAGAGCCGCGCAATGACGGACAAGAGGAGCGAATGAAGAGGACTCAGGCGACTTGGGCATACGCGCTGCACGGGCACGACGACGACACGTACATGCTGGGGAACGAAACGTACAAGCCCGATCCTCAGGGTAGCGAGTGGCGTTTCGGGAGCATGGGTCACCCGCATCCAGCCACCTGTCCGGAATGCGGCGGCAAGGTCGACCCCGACTACATCCATCCCGGGTACCGCGTGAAGAAGCGCCGCAGAGACATCACTGCGACTTATGACGGCTACCTCCTGGTCTCCGCGCACCTGCGCAAGGTGCTCCAAGACCATGGTGCAACGAGAGAGGACTTTGTTGCACTACCGGCGGATCCGGACTACTTCTGGCTGCGCCCGCAAATCGCACTGGACTACGCTGCGGCCGAACGCGCGAGACATTGCGCGTCGTGCGGCCAGTTTGCCGATGAAGTCGTCCCCATCCCGGTGTTCTTGGGAAAACTTGCCGAGCCCATCGCGGCAGGGGTGTATCGCTCCTGCCTTGAGTTTGGCTCGACGCCGCTGAAGGCATTTCAAGTCGTCGTCGGGGTACGTACCGCACTGGCGATCCAGGCCCACTCCCTGGTGGGCATCGAGCTGGAGCAACTTCGCGCGTAGCTGACGAACGTTCGGCCAGGGGGATGATGTCCAACCGGATCGATGCGCAGCACGCCGATCGCAGGCAGCGCCATCGACACCCCGATCATCTTCCAGCTCTCGTCGGCTGGGGATGTCCGAACGCTCATCAAGAAGCATACTTTCTCGCATGACACGTTCCACATCGCCCCTTGTCGAGCCAGGCGCCATTCTTCGCAGCCTCTCGGAAGCGGAAGCTGCAGCGCTTGTCACCGCATGGCTGCACGCGTTCGGTCAACAACGACAGGGGCTCAACTTGAAAGCCTACCTGTGGCACGTATTCAGCGGTGGCGCTCATGCGAGCTGGGCGGGCAAGCAGGCACTGGCCGAGTACGAAGCCATGGAAGCACCCGAATACCTTGTCCTTTCCAATGACCGAAAGACGGCTTTCTCCACCGATCAGCGTCCGGTGAAAGCCGATCTATCGGACTACCTCGTCTTTCCCCCGAACCTTGCGTGGACCATGTGCTTCACTCACGAAGACGGATGGCTTGGCCCCTATTTTGCAAAGCACCGGGACTTTGATCGGCTGGACGTCGCAAACCGCGCGCAGATCCGCAAGCAACGGGAAGCACACGCCGCCAGGGCCAAGGGTTGGCGATGACGGAGGACGAGCGCCCGGCTTTGCGCCATGGCGCTCAACGCCGCGACCCAGCGGCGGGAAAGGATCAAGCCGCTCAGACGCCCTTCAGCCCGGCCAAGCTGAGTTGAATCGGGACTTGATAGTCCTTGGTAACTAGGCTCGCTCGAAAAGACTTGCGAGGGTGAATCGTCAGCTCGTCCCCAATGATCGCGATGCGATCCACCAAGCTCGGCGCATCGTCGTAATGCGCCACCTCTGCGACCTTGGCGCTTTTCGAACGCTGCGTTTTCAGGTGGGTGACTTCAACGAACACCTCCGCGGGTTGGGGGTGCACCGGGACGGTCTGCTCGACGCGCACGTGGTACTGCTTGGTCGCCTTGACCTTGAGGCACACCCTGAGTGCCTCGCCTTGCGATTCGACCGAGTGTCGAAGCATCTCAAGCACTCGCTCCTGGTCCGCCGCGAGGACGCGCAGCGTTGCAAACGTTGCCTCGATGACCTTGGCCAGCTTTTTCTCCTCCGACAGGGCGTTGAATGCGAGATCCATACCGTACAGCGCAAAACGATGCCAGGGCTCCATGGCGTATTCGGTGGTCTCGACCGTTCCTTCGGGTCGCGATGGCGTAAGGCACAGGTAGAGATGGTCAGCACGGCCGATGGACACGCCCAGCTCTTCGCACTTCATCCCTACGCGCTGGCCAAGCGCAATGCATGCGCGTGGGAAGTCGTAGAGCTTTGACGCATAGCCTGGCATCGGCTCAGTGCGCTGCGGTGCAACGATGTTCTCGAAATACCGAATATCGCGAAGGGGCTTGGGCTTCTGGAGTGTCGAGTGCATGGGACTGTTGACGCAAGCGGCCGCGCCGTTGGGTGGAGGGACTTGAGCCCGGCACAAGACTCCCCCCTGTGCCTGGGTAGCCGACAAAGACATGACGAAAGATTTGCGCCGGCAAAAGCCCATCGCGTCCTGTCAGGCCGTCGCCTCCTCGGGCCATGGCAGGAAAGCGGGATCCGGCACAGCATCGCGCCGAGGATCCAATGCCCAGGCGACGACCGAAATCCTGGACTCATTCTGGAGCACGCGATCGACTTCGAGCGCGAGTTGTCGAACGGCTGCAACATGGGGTGGTGAACGTCTGCCGAGGAGCTTGCCGAGAATACCGGGTAGACCGACGGGCTCGACAAAGAGCTGCCATGCCTCGCCCGGAAGGTACCGTGCGAAGCGGACCCACAGGCGAAGCCCCCCGATACCGCATGGGATGCACCAGCCACAGTCGCGCCAGTTGTCGAATGCCTCGACAACCGGAAATGCAGTTCGCAAATGCTTTTCAATCTTCAGGGCCAAGTACGAACCCTCAGGTCCGAAAAGCTCCGAGTCAGAAGGAAAAGATGCCTGGAAGGTTGCAGTTGCGACGAGTCTCATGGGGCTCTGATCTTCGATGCAATCTATCGACGCAACAAGTCGTTTTCATTGGCAGGCCAGGTGATTCGACAAGTGAAGAAATGCAGGCCTCCTGCGCCCGGCCTGATTGGCACGAAAAGTGAGATGGAGTCGCTCATCTTCAGAGGCAATTGCGTTGAGGCCGGCGCCGGATGCCTCCTACCCCACTGCTCCACTGCCAAGCGACACCAGGGGCGGGGAACCTGAATCGGCCCTCTGGCAATTGACGCGATTCAGCCGGCCTCCGTCGCTCACGCGACGAGACGTGAGAGAAGCCCCTCGCATGTCCACACGCATGGGAAAGCCGTTTAGCGAGGCGAATGGTGAATTTGATTCATTACCTGCCGCAAACATATAAGAGCACCACAGTGCCGTTGGAGTACTGGATTCGGAGAACCCGTGCGACCGTCTGCTTCCCAGCTTCCTTTTGAAACCACGCTGAGCGGCTCGTTCCATGGCATCAGCCGATCGCGAGCTGTGCAACGCGGTGACGACATCGACGCCGAGCGGATCCTGCTCATTGACCACCGCTCGAGCCTTGACGAGTCGTTCAGCGAGGGGCTGGAGCAACATGGCTTTCTGGTTGACATCGCAAGTGGCGACGATGCCATC
Source organism: Variovorax gossypii (assembly GCF_003965815.1). Classification (GTDB taxonomy): domain Bacteria; phylum Pseudomonadota; class Gammaproteobacteria; order Burkholderiales; family Burkholderiaceae_C; genus Variovorax; species Variovorax gossypii. Next base: position 83,729 of record NZ_RXOE01000005.1, read on the forward strand.
ACGAATTCAGCTGTCGCAGGGGACTACGCACTCATCCTCCTGAATTCGATGCGCCCCGGCCTGGCCGGACTGAACGCCGTTCAATCAGTCCGGCGCAGAACCGATGCTCCCCTTCTCGTTCTCACCGACCGCGACAGCGTCGCCGCGCGCATGGCAGGCCTGGAACTGGGTGCAAGCGACTATCTGGTCAAACCGTTCTCGCTGTTCGAACTGCTTGCACGCGTCAAGGTGCTGGCCCGCCACCCGAACACGCACCGCCACATCAACATCAGCCTGCACCCGCAGCCGGTGCTGCAACTGGCCGATCTGGAACTCAACGAGCGTACGGCGAAGTGTTCCCGTGACGGGATCGAACTCGGATTGACCAAGAGGGAGTTCGCGTTGCTGCTGGTGCTTCTTCGCAACCAAGGCCGTGTCATGTCACGCCAGAAGCTCGCTCGGCGCGTATGGAACATGGATCTCGACGAAACGAGCAACGCAGTCGACGTGGCCATACTTCGTCTGCGCAGCAAGCTCGACGCACCGTTTGAAGCGAAGCTGCTGCACACCGTGCGAAGTCAAGGATATGTCCTGGAACAGCGTTCTGGCTCTTGATCGGCCTCAGTCTCGATCACGTCGCGACTAGCGCACGAGGGTCATGGCTTCTTGGTAGCTCGACCAGAACTCGGGGTGGCCCACAGGAGCGCCCCAGGAAGCCACGTAGTCGAGGAGCAACTCACGCTGGAGGCGGTCGCGTACGCGTCGGGCCATGTACGCCGTCTCGTTCTCGAAGTCCAGAAGCGCCCCTTCCGTGTAGAAGTCCCAGCGCGGCGAGTCCTTCATGGCTCGGACGTGGCGCTGGAGTTCGTTCGACTCGTACACGATGAACTCGTTGAGCGGCCACTCGACATCCTGCATGGTGCTTCTGAGGGCAATACCCGCGAAGCCGAAGCGGCGGCATGCGTACTCGACAACGAAGTAGTCGCCCGAACTCACCCGTGGCATGAAGGCCGTGAGCTCAGGTGCGCATGCTGGCGACCAGAGCAGCAGAGGCGGATCGGCGTCGTTGCTGCTGTAAGGCTGTGACGGAAAAACGAGTGGAGTCGCTTTGGCGCTGATCGGCCAGGTCAGCGTGCCAAAGGCAGCGACCAACGCAGGCAGCGGCACCTTGAGGACCGCCAGATTGAAGAACGGGCGGGCAAGTACAGACATCGGCGATTCGCTCCCTGTCGAAGTTTTCTTGACGTCCGGAAGTCGCCCGTCACTCATGGAGACAAGACACGTCAGTTGCTTGCAAGAACTGTTCGGCCTCCCGACCAGAGACTAGGCCTGCTGAACATTGAACGTGCCGCGCTCCAAGGCGCCGGTGCGCGCCGACGGCGCGCGCGTGCAATAGTCCAGCGGAAAGACCTGCACATAAGTCAATCCCAGCCGTTTCAGGCTGCGCCGGATTTCGGAAGGCGAATCGCTGGGCGACAACAGGACGCGGCCTTCGGTCGTGAGAAGCGCTATCGCGGCGATGTCGAAGCCGGCATGGGTGTCGCAGAACATCACCCCCGGGTAGATCAACCCGTTGGCCAGCCTGAGGACGACCGCCACGCTGAGCGAGCTGCCGTCGACCGGCACTTCGCCGGTTACTACCGGCTTCACCCAGGTCTCGTCCTGCTCCTCTTCGGCGTCTTCCTCCTCATCCAGGGCGAACTCCCAGACAGGAAACGCCTCGAGGTCCGAGGCCGTGAGCTCATCGACCGGCTTGCGTGTGGCGATAGTGGGCGGCATGGGTTGCGTTCCAGGGTTTGGTGGCAAAGACAGGGCGCGCAGTTCGAGCGAGCTAGGAGCTGACTTGGATCTTCGGCTTCTTGAGAGCTCTCACGCAGGCGCCGATCTCCTCCGGTTCATGTGTGCCCAGGTTGTGGCACTTCAGTTCCTGTTGCCACAATTGAAGTGAACTCAGCAGCCGTTTCAGCAGGAACGAGGTGGCCTTTTCCCTATCGTCATAGTCATGAGGCTCGAATTCGTCGAAGTCCGACGACTCGGCGGACACGAGTGTCTCGAAGGATTGCTTGAGCACTCTGACATGCGAGTAGCTGCGAAACGCTTCGTCAGCCTGCCGCTTGATGGTTCGCGCCCAAAGTTTCCGATGCAGCGCCTGCATGTCTGCCCGCAACAGAGCTTCGGATAACGGCAGACTTGCTGATGGCATATGACAGCGTCGAATAGGGGATAGGCACGGGCCTCGCGACTTCGGCGGAGTATATGGTTGCGACGATTCGCGACCGAAGAGGCACTCCGACGATTTCGAGGCCTGCTCAGCTCTCGATGCTGATCTTCAATCAGTCCCACTTTGGACTGCCACTCAAGCCAGCCCCGCCGTCGGAGATGGCGGCGAGATTCACTAGCGCGCAAGGAATGCGAGCGCCCTGCGTACGAAATCGCCATGGAACTGGAACACCGCGCCGTGTCCGGAATCGGGATAGATGATGAGTTCGCTGTTCGGGAGCCGCTCGGCCAGATCGCGGGTGTTTCTGCTCGGGACCATGCGATCGCTGTCGCCGTTCGCAACGAGGACGGGGTGATGAACCTTCGACAAGTCCGCAGGCGCCTTGTTGCCCCACCGGCGCAGCGCCTTCAACTGAGCCTGCAGCGCGGCCACGGTGATTTTCTTGTCGCGATCTTCGGTACGTTCCTGGATGCGCAGCAGGAACTCCTTGCCCGCGCGGATCCCGGAGGGCGTTCGGGTAAAGAACAGGAATTGCTTCGGGTCCTGGAAGCTGAGCCAGCCCCGAAGCATGTCGAGGTACGTCACCCGCGCCACCTTGCTGATGCCTTCGCCACCGGCGGGGCCCGTCCCCGTGATGATCATCTTGCGCACGAGCGCGGGCTTCATCAACACGATCTCCTGGGCGATCATTCCGCCCATCGAGAATCCGAAGAGGTCGACCTGATCGAAGCCCATTGCCTCGACGAAAGCGATCGCGTCCTGCGCCATCTCCTCCATCGATGCCGACGGAGAACCACTCGAAGCACCGACACCGCGGTTGTCGAACGCGATCACACGATGTCTGGCCGCGAACCCGTCGATGACCCGGGGATCCCAGTTGTCCAGCACCGCGGCCAGATGGATGAGGCACACAAGCGGTGGGCCGGGGTTGTCCGCCCCGAGTTCCCGGTAGGCGAACTTCACACCGCCCGCCGTGATCGTTCGCGTTCGTACGCTTTTCCAGGTGCTCTTCAATTCTTGCGGCTCGTTCATGTTGCTCCACCCTCACGGTGCTCATGTGGTCGGCTGATCAGCCTTGCTCGGCGTCTTGACTCGATCGTTGGTGCCGCTGGCGTCCCTCAAGCGGCAAGGACCGGATAGTCGGTGTAGCCCCTGGGGCCGGGGGTGTAGAACGTCGCCGTGTCGATGACATTCAGCGCCATGTCGTTTCGCATGCGCTCCACCAGATCGGGATTGGCAAGGAAGGAACGGGCAAAGGCGATGAGGTCCGCCTGGCCCGCTTCGAGCGCGCTTTCGGCCTTGGCGCGATCGAAGCCGCCGGCGAGGATGAACAGGCCCTGGAACGCGGTGCGCAACCGGGCTTTCAACTCGGCAGGCACCGGCGGAGCGCCCATCGCCGAGTGGTCCAGCAAGTGGACATACTGCAGGCCCAGCTTCGACAGCTTCTCTGTGAGCGCCAGGTATTGCGCCTCGACCTCGGGAAACGCGCCCGTGCTGTTGAACACGCCATACGGCGACAGCCGGATGCCGACACGCCGTGCACCGATGATGGCCGCAGTGGCACTGGCGACCTCGAGCGCGAAGCGGTTGCGCCCTTCGATGCCTGCGCCATAGGCATCGGTACGCTGGTTCACATTGGCGTTCAGGAACTGCTCGATCAGATAGCCGTTTGCGGCATGGAGCTCGACGCCGTCGAATCCTGCTTCGATGGCAAGCCGCGCAGCGTTCGCGTATTCGTCGACCGCGCGGGCGATATCGATCGCGGTCATGGCCCTCGGAACGCTGTGCGGTTGCATGCCCTGGGAGTCGGTGTGCATGTCGCCCGGGCACGGGCTGGCCATCGGTCCGAGCACTTCCGCACCCGCAGGCAGGTTGGCCGTGTGGCTCACGCGGCCGGTGTGCATGAGCTGGACGAAGATCTTGCCGCCCTTGGCATGGACCGCATCGGTGACAACCTTCCATCCGCGCACATGCGCCTCGTTGAAGAGGCCGGGAATGCGCGCATAGCCCAGGCCGTTGGGCGATGGCGAAGTTCCTTCGGTGATGAGGAGCCCCGCCGAAGCGCGCTGGCCGTAGTACTCGGCCATCAGGGTGTTGGGCGTATTGGCGTTGACCGCGCGGCTGCGCGTCATCGGCGCCATGACGGTTCGGTTGGCGAGCCGGATCGAAGGGGTGACGAGAGGTTCGAAAAGCATGGAAATCCTGGACAGATGGAGGTCGTTCGAGGCCTGGTCAGAAGCAATGGGCAGCTTCAGCGATCTGGCGCGTGTCGGGCTCACGACGCCTGCGGAAGGTAGCTGGGCCGCGCCGCGGTCATGCCCTGCTTGACCTGCAGGGTGAGGTCGTCCGCCAGCACCTCATCGAGGCCCGATTCGAGGCCATCGAGCGCGCGCCTGACGATCTCCTGCGCACTGGACTTCGGAACGTCGAAGCCACGCGTGAGGTCGGTGTCGACATAGGCCATGTGCAGCCCCAGCACCTGCGTCTTCTGCGCCGCCAGTTCGCTGCGCAGTGCATTGGTCAGCGACCAGGCCGCGGACTTGCTTGCCGAATAGGCAGCGAGCTCCCCGCCGTTCACCCACGAGGCCACGGACAGGACGTTGAGCAATGCCCCGCCGCCGTTGCCTTTGAGAATCGGCGCGAAGGCCTTGCTCATGCGCAGCACAGCGAAGAAGTTGGTTTCGAAGATCCGCCGTGCGACGTCCTCGCTGTCGGCCGCCAGAAAGCCTCCTGGCTGCGCAATGCCGGCGTTATTGATCACCAGCGTCGCATCGGATGCCAGCGCCGCAGCGGCCGCCACATCTTCCGGGCGGGTGACATCGAGCCGGAGGGCCTGCACACCGTCCTGTGTGACGGTTGCGGGATCGCGCGCGGCTGCGTAGACCTTGCGCGCACCGCGGGCAAGCAGCGCGCGCGCGAATGCCAGGCCGATGCCGCGGTTGGCGCCGGTGACGAGGGCAACAGTGTTTTCGATCTTCATGGGAATCTCCAAGGTGGAAAAAAGCAGCTTCACTTGAACTTGATGACGACCTTGCCCTTCGCTCGGCCCGCTTCGACATAAGCCAAGGCCTCGTTGATTGACGCGAAGGGAAAGATCCGATCGACGACGGGATGGATCGCTCCGGCTTCGATGAGGCGGGTGATCTCGCGCAGCTGGCTGCCGTTGGCCTTCATGAAGAGGAACGCGTAGTCGATGCCCCGGCCCTTCGCCTTGCGTCGAATGCCAGAGCTCAGCAGCCGCATGACCAGTTTCACGAAACCGGGTGCCGCGATTTCCTTGCCGAATTCGGGATCGGGCGGCCCGGAGATGGAGATGAGCTTGCCGCCCCTCTTGAGCACCCGCAGAGACTTCTCGAGCGTCTTGCCATCCTGGCTGTTCAGAACCACGTCGTAGCCGTACAGGATGTCCTCGAAGTCTTGCGACTTGTAGTCGACAACGACATCCGCACCGAGGGTCTTCACGAGCGCGACATTGCCCGTGCTCGTCGTGGTGGCGACCGTGGCGCCCAGATGCTTGGCCAACTGAATGGCAAACGTGCCCACGCCGCCCGAACCCGCCTGGATGAAGGCCTTCTGTCCCCTCTTCAGATTGGCCTTCACAACCAGCGCCTGCCACGCCGTCAGGCCCACCAGAGGGATGGAAGCGGCTTCCTCCATCGTGAGACCCCTGGGCTTGAGTGCCAGCGAGGCCTCCTTGACCGGCACGAATTCGGCGAAGGTGCCAATCCGGAAATCGTCGACTCGCGCATAGACCTCATCGCCTGTTCTGAAGTGCTGCACGCGCGGCCCCACCTTGGCCACGACGCCGGCAACATCGTGGCCCAGTACGAGGGGCAGGCGATAGGGCAGGATGAGCTTGAATTCGCCATCCCGTATCTTGGCGTCCAGCAAGTTGACGCCCGCGGCGTGGACCTGGACCAGAACCTCGTCGTCACGCAGCTCCGGCATCGGGATGTCTGCCGATCGCAAGGCAGCCTTCTTGCCGTATCGATCGAGAACAAATGCTTTCATGGTTCTCCTCCTTATTCCTGGCGCAACCAGGTCTGCGAACGACCCAGCATGGGCACACCGATGTAACCGCGCACGTCGAGCTTCCTGCCGTTGTCGCTCAGGCGCAATTTGCTGCGGTAGACCTTGCCGTTGTCCGGATCGAGGATCTGGCCGCCGACGTACTCGCCCCCCTCCCTGCTCAGACCGCTCAGGATCTCCAGACCGACGACAGGTGCGTCCTTGTTCGTGCCTTCGCACTTGGTGCACCTCGGATTCGAGTCTTCCTGGGGACCAGGAAACACCTTCTCGATCCTGCCCAGCAGCATTCCGCCCGACTCCGTGATGCGGATCAGGGCTCGCGGCTTGCCGCTGACGTCATCCATGTTCTTCCACAGACCTGTGGGCGATGTCTGGTCAGCGCGCGCATTGACGGCCGCGAGCGTTGCAGTCAGCGACATCGCCAGGAAGGAAAACGCGAGCCGGGTTGCGAGGCCGCGAGAAGCGGGTTTGACGGTTGCGCGTGCGCGCCATGCTGAGGGGCGGGAGTGATGCCCGACGTTTTTTCCTCGCCCATGCGACTCGTGCCCCATCAAGGCCGACAGGCCCGGCCAAGTGGAGAGAGGGACGTTGCGTCGAAGGGGAAAATCCAAATATCGCATGATGATCATCATATGTAGAGGCGAGCAAAAAGCCGTATGGATCGGTGAATTCAGGAATGGGCCAGGTGCTTCAGTGCCGCTTCGCGCAGGCTGTTCGACAGCGCTGGCTCGTCGACTGCACGAGCCAGCAGCAATGTGCCCACCATCGTGGCAATGGTCACGAGTGCGCGTTCATGCGCGCCGGACTGCCCCCAATCCGGCGACTGGCGGGCGACGAGATCGATCATTGCCTTGATATGCCGGGTGGTCACCCGGCGTACTTCGGGCGCTTGGCGCGGCGTTTCCGATCCCAGCGCGGCCAAGGGGCATCCCATCTCAATCTGCTCCAGATGCTCCTGCGAGAGATAGGTGCGAAGCATGCACTCCAGCGCTTGTTCCGAGGACACATTGGCAACAACGTCCGCCGCTGCCGCGGCAGACTCGGCGCACGCGCGGCCCGCTGCTTCCGCCAGCATGGCCTCGCGCGATTCGAAATGGGCATAGAAGGCGCCATGGGTCAGACCGGCCTCCTTCATGATGTCGGCGACCCCGGTGCCGTCATAGCCACTGCGACGGATCGCCCGCGCTGCGGCCACCACGATCCGTTCGTGGGATTCTTCCTTGGCCGCTGCTCGGGCGTTGCCTTTTGCATTTCGCATGATGATCATCATACATTAATTCAAACGTCTGTGTCGCGGTCCGATGGAGCTCGGTTCGTTGAAGAAGTCTGCAACGCCAAGCAGCTTGGCTTCGAGAACCCACGGGACCGGCCCCAGACCCGGCTAGGCGCAGCGGGACACAGACTTGCAGCAGGGGCTGCGCTCAGCCATCTCCGCTTGGTGAAGCAACGGCTCTTCGAGGCCGTCCCGGAGCGGAGCGTCCATGGATAGCACCCCCTGGGGCATACCACCCGGCCTTTTTCCGGACCGCGGAGCTCGGGTCCGACTGCACGGCCGCTTCGATCGCAGCCGCGGCATGCCGGTTGCCGTGGACGAACCGGCCGACGACCTCGATCGCCATGGCCCGAACATGCGCGCTGGGATCTTTCGCCAGCAGTTCCATCGCCCGCGGAAGAACCTCGGCCTCCTCCGGCTGGCACGATCCCTCCTTGCAACGATCGCAAGCCAGTGTGTGCAGTGTCGTGATCCGCACGCGCTGATCGGCGTCGTCCAGCATTGCGAGCAGGTCCGCCAGCGTGTCGGGCTGCAGGTATCGGTCGAGAAACCGGCAGCAGTGAAAACGCACGTCGGCATTGCCATGCCGCAGCCCGGCACGGACCGCGGGAAGCGCTCGCGCTCCCAACTGCAGCAAGCTCCTGTAGGCGGCGGTCGCCCGATACGGCACGGCCAGCACCTCTATCAGGTCGGCGGCTTCGTCTGATCGGCACAAGGAAATCACCATGAGGCAACCCTCCATCTCAGCGGGGTCGGCGGACGGACCGGCATGGTACGCGTTGCCTCGAACGGATGCCATGGAGAAGCGGCAATGTCCGCAACCGGCCCCGAGACCGCCTTCGACCTGTGCTGCCAGTCGTGCGGAAGCGGTTCGTCGATGCGACTCCGTTCAAGTGGGGCGGTCTGGTCATCACACCGGGAAGGAAGGTGCCGTCCGCAAGTGCGGTGTGCATCGATTGCCCGATCAGCAACCAACCGTTCCAAGCATTGTGCTTCTAGCGCCGCATTGCCATTCCTAGGATGAGGCCCTTTTTCTTGACTCTCCAGAGCCCACTCGATGAACCGTCTTCCTTTCGAAGTCGAGCTTGAGGCGCGCAGAAAAACGACATCACGTTCCACGATCCATTAAGCTATAAAAAATAACCAAAAAAACGATCCGTACCCGCGGCGCTCCATCACCCTCTTCTCTCGTGAATGCTTGTTCGCGAGAGGGCCAACACGAAGCAATGGCAGATTTCGAACTCGCCCAGAAAGACGTCGCGTTGATGGAGCATGCACTGAGGCTCACCTCGGGTTTTGGTCCCTGGCCCGCAGGCTCGATGCAACGACTGCTCGCAAAGTCGCGCGTCAGGCGCTTCGCCCGGCACGAGCTTGTCGGGGTCGAGGCAGGTGAGCCCTGGACCTTCACGATCATCTCGGGGCATGTCATCGTCAGCCGCACGCCGCCCCGGGGGCCGCGCGCTCCGGTGACGCTGCTGGGCCCTGGCAGCCTGATCGGCTTGGTGCGCCTGCTTGAGAACACGCAAGGCATGGAAAGTCCGGAGCCGGATCAGCGGGTTCTCTATGACTTCAGTGCCTGTCTCGATACGACAGTCGTTCAGATGCCAACGGCGCTAATCCTGCAGTTTCTCGACGAACAGCCTGCGCTGTGGAGAGACATGACCGTCATGCTGATGAAGCAGCATCGACAGGTACTGGATACCCTGCTCGGTGCCTGGATGGGCTCCTTTTCCCAGCGCCTGGCATCGACACTCGAAAGACTGGCGATGCTCTACGGAAGCAAGGAAGGATCAGTCATCAAGATCGGCCTGCGGATCACCCAGGAAGACCTCGCGGCCCTGTTGCAGGTCACGAGGCAGTCCGTCAACAAGGCCCTTCGCAAGCTGGCCGAAAGCGGCGCGATTGGCCTCAACTACAACTCGATCAGCGTGCTTGATCTGAAGGTCCTGCGAAGTCATTCGAGTGCTGTTCTGTAGGCTCGCACAGGAATCGCCGAGCACTGCCCAGGCGCAGCAGCCGGGCTAAGCCTGCGCCTGCGACGAGCACGGCACGCTGACCACGCAGGTGGGCGGTGGGGCACGAACAGTGCGGGGCAAAGCCCGCCCCCCGCTTCCCCGAGCGACAGAAGGCGTGCGCAGACGCATGCACGAGGGTGTCACACAACGGGAATGAAGCCCTTTCTTTGCTGGAAGACTTCGTTGTGCCCGAATGTTCCCTGCGGTGAAATCTTGAAGTAGCGCAGGATGATGCGCTCGATGATGCAGGCGGCGTTGTTGTACGACTCCGGAGTGGGATGACCTGCCTGCCAGCCCTTATGGGTAAACAAGAGCAACAGCCCTTCCAGCGTATACGGCACGCCTTCCAAACTGAGAGGCGTGCGTTTTTCTTCCCTGAAGAGCCGCTCCAATGTCTCGACACGCGCATTGTTCCAATACAGATTCTGAGGATCGTTGGGCCCCTGAAGTGCCTTCTTGACGATCCGCTCGTGGCGCAGGGTGTCGTTGTGGTCATCCTGGATCAGGTCGAGCTCGTAGGTTGCGAGCATGTCCTCACCACCCGCAACCATGAACGCCGGATACAGCCCATCGTCTGTCTTCAGGTAGTTCGAATTGGCGAGATAGGGGTGAAGGGTGCTTTGCGCGCGCTGCCGGAACGGTGCCTTGATGGACACGAACTGCTGAGTGGGCGACGCAAAGTCCTTCAGGCGCGGATAAGGCACGTTTGCGAACGGCTTTGGAACAGGCTGCCTTGTGGGGTAGCCGACCCCAAGCCCGACGATCGGCTTGGCAAACTGATTGTGCAGGTCCGTGACCTTGCGTTGCACGTCGGGCCTCGTGTGCCGCGTCCCTTCAGTCTGAGCCACATCCTGGTCCATCAGAAGAATCTGCTGAGGTCGGTACGGCAAGGAGTCGGCAAACGCCAGTGCCGCGGCGCGGGCAGCACCAAAGCCGGTCATCTTTCCGCCGTCCCAGCCGATCAGGTGCATGTTCCGGAAGCTGTTCATGATGCGCGACAGCGCACCCTGATAGGTCCTGAAATCGAGTTTGTGGACGAGGAGATACAACGGCTCGTTTCGAAGATTCGCCGGATGCCATGCAAGGCTGTGGTCCGCGTTCAGATCCTGGGCCAGCTTCAGCGCGTTCCCTCCGCTGATGACGATGACAGGCACGCTCGAGGAGCGCAGATGAGGCGTGTGGGAGGGACCTGCACGCAGGAACGAGAACCAGCCGGTGCCCTGCAGATGAGGGTTGTCGTTTTGCGTCGCGAGCAAGCGGCACGTGTTGACGCGTTTTTCCAGGACCTCCTTCATCGTCTGAATTGCTGGCACGCTCTGGATCTTCTCGACAACGATCGGCGCATATTTGCATGCGGGGCGCGTCGCAGGATCGGCCCAGTCTGGGTTGATCCTGATTTCGATGGGTGCGGACATTGGCCTTCCTTTGTCTTGACTGACGATAGAGCCTCGTGCAGCAGTGGACCCATCCACGCCCGAAATTCGACTCTCGGATCACGCCGTGCGTTGGTACCCAATTCACGCGGTACGAAGAGCTCGACAGCCCTCTGTCCTGTTCCCGGATTGCAATGAAGACAAGCCTGGGCCGTTTCGTTTGCCAGACATGTTGAAGACCGCGGGCACCGGCGACTGTGGAACTTGACCTGGCTGTCGAGGCTCGGGGAGGTATCTCCGGCTCTCCGTTTGAGAAACCGCGATCAGAAGACACAACGCAAAGCGAATGCTGCAGGCACGAAGATCATTCCGTCCCTCTCAAGACGATCGCCATCCCCAGAATACGGGAGGGCCCGAGACTTCTCTACTTCCTATTTCTTACTATCTGCAGCAAAAGGAGTTGCAGGCATTTCCGCTCATGTTCTCCAGCAGCGAAATCCCGGAGTTCCTGCGCACCAGACTCCCGCTGACGGAGGGTTCGCGAAGCTCAGGCTCGCACCGAAGAAGTCCGGGTTCTTGCGGCAACAGCACAACCAGGAATTCGCTTGTGCTTCGGAAATCTTCAGCGGAGCGCTACCGCCCGGGTTCCCTCGGGCGGCAGCGCTCTCGCTTCTCACTGGTTCTTCTTCGTCTGAGCCAGGATGTCCACCACGACACGGCGGTCCGGCTGCAGGCAGGCAATCAAGCGTGGCGTGCGCTGCGTGCCTAAACAATCGCGCGTCACAGGCTCGCGCTCCCCCATCGATCGCACGTCCATGGGCACATTCACGCCCGCCCCCTTGAGGTAGTCGCGCACGGTGTTGGCACGTCGCAGCGCCAGCTCTTCGTTGTAGGCCTCTGCGCCGAGTCGGTCGGTGTGCCCCGTGATCGTCAGGCTTTGCACCTGCATCTGCTGGCCTTGCAGCGCGCGAGCCAGCGCGTCGAGTTCACTGCGCCCCTTCGGCAGCATGTCGGCCGCGCTCGAACGATCGAAGGCAAAAAGAGCATCCGCACTGAGGGTCACGCGCTGGATCGTCGGCGCCGCCGGCACCGGCGCTGGTGCGGCAGCCGGCGTCATGACGGGTGTGAGTGCGCAGTTCTGTCCCTGGCACCAGTTGTAGCGCTCGTCGTGCAGGCTGCTGCAGCCCGCGAGCACGAGCGCGGCAACGGCCGCAGTGCCGAGAGCGAGCAAGCTCGGCGCGTTCTTCTTCGGAGTGTTCTTCGTGTGCATGGGTTGTTTCCTTGTCGTTGTCGAGAGTTGCGCCACGCTCACCATGCCACCCGCACACCGAGCTGCCCCGAGACGCCTTCGCGGTGAGCGCCGCTGAGCGAGCGCTGATACTGCAATCCGCCATAGAGGTAGGTCGTCCTGCTCAGCGGCAGCTGTGCCCCGACACCTACCTCTGCCCAGGTCTGCTTGCCCCATTCACTCACCGCGGTGCTGCCGATGGTCACGGCTTCTGGATCCTTGAACTCGTGCAGCAGATTGGCAGTGAAGTAGAACGTGTTGGTGCGCGTGAGCTGGTCGCTGCGCTCGGCCTTGTCGTTCCAGCTCAGGCGCGCTCCCACGCGCCCGCGCAGGCTCTCGCTAGTGAAGCCGCCCACCGGGGACACGTTGTCTACGAAGCCGCGGTAGCGCGTGACCTGGTAGGTCAATTGCGCCTGCGGCTCGATCAGCCACTGGCTTTCTCCGATCTGCCAGGGGCGCCCCACCTCGACGCTCAGCCCCAGGCCGGCGCCCTTCTGTTTGCCCTCGCCGCCGTACCTGTCGGTGTAGTCATTGCGCACCGAATGCAGCTGGCCCACCAGGTCGAGGTAGCTGCCGTTGTCGGCATAGCGCGTGTGGTACGCGCCCAGAGTCAGCATCTCGCCCTTCATCTTGCCGGTGTCGTAGCCCATGCCCGCATCCCCGCGGCGGCGATCATTGAAGTTGACGTTGGTGCGCCCGTAGCCCACGCTGATGCCCGTGTGGCTGCGTGACTTGTCACCGGCGTCGCCGCTGTAGCGGATCGCCAGATCCTTGCCGAGCTGGAAGTACTGCATCTCCTGTTCGAACCCGAACTGGCGCTTGCCATCCACGTCCAGGCGCTGTGCGTGCAGGCGCATCCAGACCTGGTCCTCCGGCGCCTTGGCGTCACAGCCGCAGTAGTCCCACTTGAGCGTCTGCTGCTCGCCCACCCGCTTGTGCAGACTCCCCAGCAGGCCCAGGCCCAGCTCGGCCGTGGCCAGCTGCCCCATCACGTAACCCGACGCCGCGGGACGGAACACCTCGGGCGCCGGCACCGGGGCCGGTACAGGTGCAGCTCCCGGAATCACCCCGGGGATGGGTGCGGGGTTGTACACGCTGCTCAGATAGAAGCTGTTGGCGTCGCCGTCGGTGCGACCGCCGCGGTGCAGCCCGTACTCGAACGCGCCGGCCTGCACCGGGGCGGCCAGGGTGAAGTTGCCCTCCGATGAGGTACCGGTGACCTTGACCACCTGGATGCCGTTGATCGTGGCGGCACCGGCGCCGCCCGCGTTGTTCACGAGTACGCGGGTGGTACCGCCGGTGTTGCCATTGACGACCAGCTTGTCGGTGACGCTCGCATCATTGCCGAGCACCGTGTTCAGCTGCACGATGCCATTCGCCCCGGCGTAGTTGCCGAAGATGCTCAGCACGTTGCCCGGCACGCCGGACGCACTGCGCAGGTTGATCAGGCCCGCGTTGTGCACGTCGCCGTTCACGGTGAAGGCGGACTGCCCCAGCGACACGCTGCTGGAGGACCGGATGAACAGGCCCAGGGGATTGCCGCTGCCATCCACGCCCGCGCCCACCGTCAGAGGCGTGCCGGCGAGGATCAGGCGCGTGTTGTCCAGGGTGATGCTTTCCCAGTTGCGCAGGGTGTCGCCGCCCGCGGTGGCCGTGACGCCCTGCAGGGTCAACCGGTCGACCCAGCCATCGGTCGCAGACACATCGTCGCCGCCATCGAGGATCTGGCTGCCGTTGTAGCCCGCTGCGGACACGAGGGCCGTGTCGGAGCCGTTCTGACCGAAGAAGCCGCCCGACAACGTACCGCCGGACCAGGTGAAGCGGTCGTCATCGGCACCGGCGTCGATCTTGCCCTTGACCGAACCTGCGACCAGGCTGATCGAGTCGTTGCCGGCATTGGTGAGGATGTCCCCGGTCACGGAGCCGGAACTCGTCACCACGACTGCGCCGGTTTCATCCAGGACAGCAGTGCCGGAGCGGGAGCCGTCGAGCATTGCGCTCGAGGCGATGTCGATGGTGCCGCCACCAGCCCCCGAGGTGTGCACGGCCGCAGCAGTGCTTCCCGAGCCACCGATCGCCGATCCGGCCACCGAGACCGCATAGCGCCCGCTTCCTCTCGCATAGGCTGCGATGCCGTTGCTGTTGGCGCCAGTCGCCGACGCCGTGAGGCCCGCAGCCTGAACGGCCGTCGCCGTGCCGGCACCCGAGGAGACTGCGGCAACCGCGATGGCATTGATGCCGTTCGCCGTCACGCTGCCGCCGCGTTGCTCCGTCGTGGCGTTGCCGCTGCCACTCGCCACGGTACCCAGCGCACCGCCGAAACCGTTGGTGACGATCGAACCTCCCGTCTGTACCGCGTGGGCATCGCCGGTGCCCAAGGTCTGGGCGACGACCCCGGCGTTGGTGAAGGTCGAGGACGCAGCGTTGATCGATCCTCCGGTCTGCGTCGCCGTGGCGCTGCCGTTGCCGCGTGCCAGTGCATAGACCGCATGCGATCCGTTCGTCGTGATCGAGCCCCCGTTCTGCGTAGCGACGGCGGCACCCGTGCTGTAGGTCTCGGAGAAAAGCGCCACGCCGCTTCCTCCCGTACCTGTCGTCGAAATCGAGCCACCGTTCTGGATCGCGGACGCGGTGCCGCCGCCGTCCGTGCGCACCGCGATGCCGAAGGCGTTCTCGCCCACGGCGTTGATCGTGCCTCCGTTCTGCACCACCAACGCATTGCCGCCTTGTGTCTGATACGCCTGCGCGCCGATGGTGGGGCCGCCGGCCGTGCCCGCCATCGTCGTGATGCGCACGTCGCCGTTGATCTGCACCTCGCGCGTGCCGGCGCCCGCGCCGCCGCGGTTGGCCACGGCGATCACGGGTGTAGCGGGCTGGACTGTCAGGGCGCCGGCGGTTCCGTCCAGGACCAGCTTCGCGTCAGGCGTCGAGTAGAAGATGCCGCTGGCATAGGGTGCGGCATCGGTCGCGGGCGAACCGTCGCCGTTGCAGGTGACGGTGCCGCCCGCTGCGATGGTGCCGCACTCGCTGGCCGCCCAGGCGGGTGATGCGCCACCGAACGCCGCTGCGGCCAGGAAGGCCGCGCCGAGCACCGCGCCTGAAGATCTCTTGCCGCGCGCGGCGCTGACCTCGCTCGCCGCAACCCAAGCGCCGAGCGCTTCGTTGTAGACACTCCGAAATGTCCTGTTCATCTTGTTCCCTCGTACTCCATATAGATCGGTCGCCGAATGCGCAGCCGTGTTGGGTGGATGGCTCGAATGCAGAAGCTCGCCGCCATCGAGAACACCAAGCTGGTCGCGATTTCGAGGCCGTGCGACCGTGCAAGGCCTCGAAGTAGCGCGGAATCTATCCGTGCGAAGGAGGGGGAGGAGAGACTGATTTGCCTCGAATGTCTGGCACCCGACATTCGAGGTATTTCTTCTTTTCAAATTGTGAACAATGCCCAGTCGCCAGGTTCCTCGTGACCAGACCGCGTCTTGGCTAAGAGGCGGCGGCGAGTGCTGCGCTGAGATCACGCACATGCGATCCGGCCCGGACAATGTCCTACACACTCCCCATCGACCTCTGCCGAGAATGGTTCTACCAAGGAGGCCCGATGGAACAAGACGACCAAGCGAGCGCTTCGGCGCCATATGCGCCCCTTGGGCAGGCAGCGCTCCGCGATTTCTTCCTTCGCTATGGGCGCGAGTTCAATGAGGGACTTGCTGGAAGGCTGAACAGGCGGGCCTTGTCCGACCTGTACGCCGAAGCCTTCATCGCCTCTGCCCCGGCCGGAGTGGTCATCGGACGCAACGACTCGGAATTTGCGCGCGCCACGAGCGAAGGCTTTCGTCGATACCAGGATACTGGAATGAAGCGAATGGAACTGGAAGGCGTTACCGTCTCCAGCATCGATGCGCTCCATGCGATCGCTCATGCGGCGTGGAACGCCGTGTACACCGTGGAGGGCGGCGAGAAATCGATTCGTTTTACGAATACCTACCTGCTGCGGCTTGACGCGCTCGGTGCCCTGAGGGTCTTCGGCTGGATTACCGGGGACGAAGAGGAAGCGATGCGCAAACACGGGATAGGTGATCGTCCGACCACATCATCTTGACCCCAGCAGGCCTGCCTGGAGCCCCGCGGACAACCGGCGCTTCGCTATCGGCTGCGAGATGAGGGGGGCCCCTCGAGCCCGCTGACGCTACGCTGGCACGGTGGTTTCGTCTTCAGCACTCCAGAGTCGGCCGACCGTCCGCAGGGTCTGCCCTTCGCGTCGGAACTTCGACGCGGACCGCGACGCGATGTACATCGCCGCGACGGACGGCATGTTCCGCAAGTCGACATCTACGCTGGCGACGACACCGAGCGTGCCAGCTCTCAACGCCTTGATTGTTGCGTTTAGGGGGAGAAGCCATATCTGCAGAGGTGTTTCGAATAATTCGTTTAGCGCCACCATCTCGGCCGGGACTTCCAAAAGGCCCCGTCCGAACGACCCAGCAACTGCAAACTCACGGGGAACGAAAATGAAAGAGCACGACGTGCTGGATCCAGCCAGCGCAGCTGAAGCGGAGATGGCTGCGGCGGCTCATCAATGTCTGGTGGCGGCCCTGGATCGCTCAAAAGCTGAACACATCAAAGTCATCCTTGATTCCGCAGAGAGCGAACCGGGAAGAATGCGCCTGTCTTGGAACTCCCTCCGAGAGCGCTGCGATTCTTTGCTGAAGTGCTCCGGCAAATGGCGAAGCGCGAGCCCATGTTACTGATGCCTCAGAAGCATGAACTCACGACCCAAGATGCGGCGAACTTCCTGAACGTCTCTCGCCCTTTCGTCGTGAAAGAGATCGAAGCTGGCAACCTTGCCTGCAGGCTTGTTGGCGCTCATCGGCGAATCGAGTTTCAGGAATTGAGGCGCAATATGGCTGAGCAGATGAAGCGATCGGAAGAAAACTTCAAGAGCTCACCGCTCTTTCGCAAGACCTTGGCCTGGGGCCGTGATCGCTACACGGCAAGACGTCTTTCGCCATCGATTGCTGATGGCAGTAAGAGCGCCACCACTTTTTCGATCGCCCATCTTATAAAGTCATTGATGGCATCGGACCGGTGAGTTCGAGCCCAGTTGGAGGGGAATGAAAGAACGCGGTCCACACGATGTGGGATGCCATGTTCTGCCCCGCACCGCCTGCGCAACAAACCGCAAAGTCGCGAAATCTTCGGGCAATGTCGTCGCGGCAACCTTGGGGCACCATCAGCCAAGCAGCCAAGCAGCCAAGCAGCCAAGCGGCCAAGCGGCCAAGCGGCCAACGGCCTTCCACTTTCGAAGAAAGCATGCCCGTGTTCGATCCCATGCCCACCTACACTGCCTCAAGGATGTATCGCGAACCCAAGCTGTTTTTTGGCGCCCTTGCCGTGGAAAGCAATCCGGCCGTCGCGCACCGCATGAAGCGCATCCTGGGCCTGCTCGCCCCGGGGCGCCGCGTGGTGCTCGCACCCACGTGCGAGGAGGCCAACGCGATGCTGGCCGCACTGCCCTTCGATCTTGTGTTCGTCGACATGCAGCTCTATCCGATCGGCGACGCAGCGGCGTTGATCGCCGACATCCGCGCGAAGCTGCCGCGTACGCAGGTCATCGCAATGTCGGATACGGACGAGAGGGGACTGGTGATATCGGCCTTCGCCTCAGGCGCGACAGGCTATCTGGTGAGGGACGCGGATGATGCCGAGATCGCGCACACCCTGCGCTCGCTTGCAACCGGCATTGCGCTGGACCCGCGAGTGGCTGGACATCTGCTGGCCATGCTCGCCGAGACATTTGCGCAGTCGAGCGCCGACCTCCAGGCGCAGGACGACTTCAGCGCCTGCCGGAAACTCGAGCTCAGGCCTCGGGCAACCGCAGAGGGAACGCGCCACGACCTTCCGGACTGAAGCCCCCTGCCCGGCGACGCGGACGGGCCTCAAAGAGGCAGGATCGCGGCGCGCACCACGCCCCGGCCGTCTCATCCAGCCGCGTGCTCCGATGCCGCCTTGCTGCATGGGCCGTGTCCGCGGGCTTGCAGGTTTCGTGGGTTCATGCGGATGCCTGTGCTCTCCTGTTGTTCATGCAGCCATTGAACGACGCGCTCGGCGCGCCGCACACCGATGCCGCGCACCGGATACCACCAGGTGGTGCCCGTGTCGTTGATGCGCTGCGCCAGTTGCTCCAGCGTGCCGAAGCCCGCCTGCGCAAGCCTTTCGGACAACAAGGGAGCGAACCAGACCGCCACGCTGTCGTGTGCCTGCGGCGCCTCCGCGCGCGATCGAACGTTCTGCGCGGGATACGCCGGCGCGACGGCGTGTGGCCCTCCCAGCCCGCCGGCCTCGATGTCGACCGCCCGTATGCGGGACGTTCTGGTTTTCCGAGCGCTCGGAGGGTGATGGAGCCAGCCCGCAGCCGCCCCCTCATCCTGCGCGGCAAGTCGCGGGATGCTTGTCATGTGTCTCCTGTGTCAGGGTTCTCGTGCGCGAACGGAGCGGAGCACGCACGAATGCGCCTACCCCGACGATCCGCGCGTACCGTGGATCAGATCGAGTAATCCCTGCACGGGACATGCCAGGCATCTGCGCGTTGATCCCCAAGGTGTTTCTCATGCACCGGGCAGCCGATGCACGCCATTCAGACAAACTGCATGTCCAATATTCGGACATGTGTCTGAGTGCCGATCAGTATTTACCAGACAGAGGGGTTGGGGTGGGCTGCGTCCCATTGCAGCCGCTGGCGGACCTGCCGAACGCCGATGAGGTGCTGGCGGTCATGCCTGGCCGAGTCGCGGCAGCACGCATCGACGCGCAGTGCGGCATCCCTGGGCTTCAGGGACAAGGGGACGTGGGGTCGCGAAGACCGAGCCGCACCGCTTCGGCCGTTGCCACTCAATGGTGGGCGCCGCGCAGTGTGCCTCCACCGAGGCGGACAGGATTCCAGAGTGCTCGCCGCATTCAATTGCTCGCAGCGCGCAACGCCTCGCTGCGCCGGGCGAAGCGGGCCGCCCATTCCTCGGCGGGCATGAAGCTGGGGTCCGAGCGCACCACGCGCTCGGTCTGGGCCCAGATCGCCTCGTCCGCCTCGTCGAGATCCAGCGGATCGCCGTGCGGCTGGCTCACGTACCAAGGCGTGTCGAGGTAGACCTCCACCGTGTTGTCTTCCGGGTCCATGCAGTAGATGGACAGCGCGTTGCCGTGGTTCAGGCCACGCATCTTCGTCGCGCCCAGCGACAGCGCGCGCCGTCGCGCTTCGCGCAGGTGGTCGATGGTCTTCACCTTGAACGAGAGCTGCATCACAGTGCTGGGCGCGTCCGCAGCACGACCACCGGCCAGCACCAGCTGGTGGTGCTGGTCATCGCGTCCGCTCAGGAACACGAGCTCGTAGCGGAAGGTACCGCCGATGCCCCGGTCGGTTTCCTGCATGTCGAACACGCCCGTGTAGAAGCGCTTCATCACCACCAGGTCGCGGCAGAAGATGCCGCAGTGCGACAGGTTGGGAATGTAGGGAACGTTCACGATGGCCTCGGTCTGGGTTCGATGGGATGCGGGTGGATTCACGGGATCAGCACGAGCTTGCCGAGCGAGCCGCCGCGGTCCAGCAGCTCGTGCGCGCGCCGCGCCTCGGCCAGCGGCATGCGGGTAGCGCGCGGTGCGCGCACCTTCCCTGCCGCCATCAGCGCGATGGCGTCCTCCATCAGCCCGCGGCGCTGCACGATGTCGCTGTCGACGGTGTGGATCGAGAAAGTGCGGATCGCCAGGCTGCGGCCGAGCAGCTTGCGCAGCTCGTCGAAGACGTCGTTCGCGGGCGGGCCCGAGAGGATGTTGTAGGACACTGCCATGCCGAAGGGCGCGAGCGATCGCAGGCAGGCGATGAAGAGCGCCCCGCCGACGTGGTCGAACGCGAGGTCGGCGCCGCGTCCGTCGGTCAGCGTCATCACGCGCGCGGGCAGCGTCGCCGGGTCGCCGTCGATGACCTCGCTCACGCCGTTGTCCAGCGCGAAGGCGCGCTTTTGCTCGGAGGAAGCCGTGCCGATCACGCGCAGCCCGCGTGCACGCGCGACCTGCGCCAGCGCGGTCGCGACGCCGCCCGCGGCGCCCGGCACGAGGATGGTCCGTGCCGGCAGATTGCCGTTGCTCGCCAGCAGGGCCAAGGCGAGCTGGAAGTTGCCCAGGCTCACGGCGTCTTCGAAGGCCAGCGTGGCGGGCAGCGCGAAGGGCACCGATTCGCCCACGCAGATGTGCTCGGCATAGCAGCCGCCGCGCTGCGCGAGCTCGCGCGCGCTCACGAGCACGCGATCGCCCGCGGCGAGCCGGGTGACGCCGGCCCCGACCGCATCGACCGTCCCCGCCATCTCGTTGCCCGGGATCGCCGGCAGCGGCGGCATCCACTTGTAGGTGCCGTTGCGGATGAGCACGTCCGGCCCGCCCGCGCCGATCGCGGCGGCCCGCACGCGCACCTGGCCCGGGCCCGGCTCGGGCAGTGGCAGTTCGACCAGCCGCAGAACCTCGGGACCACCCGTTTCGGACAACTGCACGGCGCGCATGGTGTGCTTCGTCATGCTCAACGCTGCCCGTCGTGCACCGAGACCTGCTCCTTGGCCAGGCCGCCCAGGCGCGCGTGGACGCGTCCGCCGTCGGCCATCACCAGCGCGAAGAGAATCTCGTCGGGCCGCGGCGCGTCCTGGATACCTACCTCGAATGTATTGAAGTGGCTGCGCACGTAGGCGGCATGGATGTAGTGCAGCGGCACCATGAGGCGATAGCCGGTGGCCGCGACGACCTTGGCCGCGGGCACGATGGCCTTGGGATCGCCCAGCACCTGGCGCATGGCCCAGCCGCCGGCCTCGTGCCAGACCGCGCCGTGCTCCAGCTCCCCGTTGACGCCGACGATGGCCGCCTTGCTGTACGCCTCGACCTTGTCCTTGCCCAGCGTGGCCACGAGTTCCTCGGCCAACGAGGTGCCGAGGCTTCGCAGTTCCGCCATGAAAGGCAGCAGGTCGGGTTCGTAGCGCCCGGCGTAGGGATTGCGGATCACCGCACATGCGGCGGCGATGCGCAGCGGCTTCGCGGGTGCCGGGCCGCCTTCGTGGAAGACAGTCTCCACGGTGAGGCTTCTCTTGCGCAGCGCGATCAGTGACATGGCTTGATTCCTTCGTTCTTCATTTCGTTTGTCCGTTCATTCGCTCATTGCCTGGGAATCTTCGCGTCGGCCACCACCTGGGTCCACTTCTCGAGTTCCCGGGCCACGAGGGCCTTCATTTCCTCGGGCGTGCTGCCGCGCGCCTCGCCGCCCATGTCTTCCAGGCGCTGGCGCACCGACGGGGCCTGCAGCGCGTGCAGCGCCTCGGCATTGAGCCGATCGACGATCGGGCGCGGCGTGCCCGCCGGTGCCAGGATGCCCGCCCACGAGCGCACGTCATACCCCGCCACGCCCTGCTCAGCAACCGTCGGCACCTTCGGCAGGCCCGGCCAGCGCTGCGGCCCCGTCGTTGCCACGGCGCGCAGCTTGCCGGCCTGGATGTTCGAGAGCACCGCCGTGGGCGGTGCGATGATGAAGGGCACCTCGCCGCCGAGCAGCGCGGTGACGGACGCGGCGTCGCCCCGGTAGGGCACATGCATCATCGACACGCCAGCCATCTTGGTGAGCAGTTCGCCCGCGAGGTGGTGCGTCGACCCGATGCCGGCCGTGCCGTACGCGACCGTTCCCGGCGCGGCCTTGGCCGAAGCGAGGATCTCGGCGAGCCCCTGCGCCTTCGAGCCCGCATTGACGACGATCAGGAAGGGGAAGTAGGTGACGGTGGACACGGCCTCGAAGTCGGCCACGGTCTTGTAGGGCAGCGCGTTGTATAGCGCCCCTGCCACCGCATGCCCGCCGGTGGCCAGCAGCAGCGTGTAGCCGTCGGGTTTGGCGCGCGCCACGGTGGCCGCCGCGATGGTGCCGCCCGCGCCCGGCTGGGCCTCGACCACGATCGGCTGGCCGAACGCCTTGCCCATCTCGACGCCCACGGCCCTGGCGATCGCATCCGCGTTGCCGCCCGGGGCGAAGCCCTGGTAGAGCTTCACTGCACGCTCCGGATAGCCCTGCGCAAGGGCCTGGCAGGCCGGCCATGCGGCGGCCGTCGCCGCACAGGCGGCGAGAAGGGTTCTTCGTTTCAAGGTCTTGTCTCCTGGTGCGGCGCCCTTGTGCGGACGTCTCGCGCGATGCTGCTTCTGTGCTGCTGGCTCGAAGGAGAGCGTGCGCTCAGTCCTGGGCCACCACGGGGTTGCGCAGCAGCCCCACGGCCTCGATCTCGACTTCGACCACGTCGCCCGGCTTCATGAAGCGCGGCGGCTTCTTGCTCCAGCCCACGCCGGCCGGCGTGCCGGTGGCGATCACGTCGCCCGGCACCAGCGTGAAGATGGTGGAGGCATAGGCAATGAGACGCGGGACGGAGAAGATCATGTGGCCCGTGTGGCTCGACTGCACCACCTCGCCGTTGAGGCGCGTCTCGAGCTTGAGTTCGCGCCCGGGCGCGATCTCGTCGGCCGTGACCATCCAGGGGCCGAAGCCGCCGGTCGCTTCGAAATTCTTCCCCGAGGCGATCTGCTTGGCATGGAACTGCCACTCGCGCACGCTGGCGTCGTTGTAGCAGCTGTAGCCCGCCACGTGATCCCACGCATCGGCCTCCTGGATGTCGCGCCCCTCCTTGCCGATGATCACGGCCAGCTCACCTTCCCAGTCGAGCGACTCGGACACGCGCGGGCGCACGATCGGTCCCTCGTGCGGTGTCTGCGAGCGCCACACGCGCAGGAAGATCGGCGGTTGCTCGGAGAGCTCGCGATGCATGCCCGCGGCCAGCACCTCCTGGTGGTGGTCCATGTAGTTGCGCACCGCGCAGACGATCTTCTCGGGCTTCGTGATGACGGGCAGGTAACGCACGTCGGACAGCGGCACATCGGCGGCGAGTCCGGCGACCAGTGCGTCACGGCGCGCGAAGTCCGCGCTGGCGATGAAGTCGGCCAGCGTGGCGTGGCCGGTGCGCCCGGCCAGCTCGGCCACACCGCCATCGACGACGGCGCCCCAGGTTTCACGGCCCGCGAGGGAATAGGACATCAGTTTCATGCGTTGCTTCTTTCGGTTGGACGTTTCGTTGCACGGCGGCCCTGCGCGAGCCTCGTTGCGATTCACAGCTTAATGCATGAAGATATTTTTGTGCATAAAACAATATAAATGCATAGTGGTTTCCACGGGGAATCCTGCGCGCCCGGTGCGATGGCCGCAGAAGAACACCCCCATCGCCAATCGCGATGCGTCGCGCAGGCCCGGCTTCCTACACTGCGCAACCGGAACAACAAGGACAACGGAGACAACACCATGGCGAGAAACCTCTTGCGCGCCGCGGCGGCCCTGACGGTCGCGACGCTCGTCGGCTGCGCAGCCCCCTCACTGCAGGTGGCCGAGATGGGCAGCTTTCATGTCGGTGGCCGGACGGTCACGCTGTCGGGCCTGCCCGCGAAGGAACTCGTGTTCACGCCCGGCGCGCCGCCACTGAAGCTCGACCCGAACGGCGACTTCGAGGTCGAGGCGCTGTACGCGCGCTACACGCGGCTTTCCAACCCCAAGGCGAAGTTCCCGCTGCTGCTGTGGCATGGCGGCGGGCTGGCGGGCACCACCTTCGAGACCAAGCCCGACGGGCAGCCCGGCTGGGAGAACTTCTTCCTGCGCGCGGGCTACGACGTCTACGTGAGCGACGCGGTCGAGCGCGGCCGCGCGTCGTGGGCCCGCTACCCGGAGATCTTCAAGAGCGAGCCCTTCTTCCGCCCGAAGAAGGAGGCCTGGGAACTCTTCCGCATCGGCGACACCGACTCCTACGCCACCGATCCCGCCAGGCGCCGCGCCCTGCCGGGCACGCAGTTCCCGGTGGCGGCCTTCGACCAGTTCGCCACGCAGGCGATCCCGCGCTGGGGGACCAACGACGCAGCCACGCAGGCCGCCTACGACGCCTACGTGGACAAGGTCTGCCCCTGCGTCATCGTCGTGCATAGCCAGGGCGGCAACTTCGCATTCAATTCCGCGCTGAAGTACCCGCAGAAGGTCAAGGCGCTGGTGGCGGTCGAGACCTCGGGCTCCCCCAACCCCGACACCTATGACTTCTCGCGCGTCAAGGGCGTGCCCATGCTCTGGGTCTGGGGCGACAACCTGGGCAAGTTCGCGTTCTGGGAGCGCATCGCGGCGCAGCAGGAGAAGTTCCGCAACAGCCTCGTGCGCGCCGGCGGCAAGGGTGAGCGCATCGTGCTGCCGGAGATCGGCATCAGCGGCAACTCCCACATGCTCATGATGGATCGCAACTCCGACCAGATCGCCGCGCTGATCGATCAGTGGCTGGCCAGGCAGGGCTTGAGGAACTGAGGCGTCCGCGATCGGCGCGCGCCCGAAAGCGGACGCCGCCGCTGTTGTGGCTGTTGCGGCCGCTAGCTCCTGCCGGCCTTCTCGGCGGCCGAACCGAGCACCGCCATGACGTTGCGCTGCGTGCTCAGGATGTGTTCCTCGAGCAACGCGCAGGCCGTCTGCGCGTCGCGGCGCAGGGTGGCATCCATGATCTTGCGGTGTTCGTTCGACTTGCGACGCGCCGTCTTGCGAAAGCGCGCGGAATAGCGGCGGTAGCGCTCGGCTTGGTCGAAGAGGCTCGCGCTCCAGTTGCGCATGCGCTCCGACGGGCAGGCCGCCAGCAGCGCCGCATGGAACGCGGAGTGGACCTGGGTCCAGTCGTCATCGAGCACGACGGGCCCGTCGCCGATGCGGCTCTCGATCTTCTCGAGGCGGTGGTAGGCGCCGACCACCAGCGCCTCCCATGCGTCGTCGCCGTTCGCGATGGATTCGCGAAGCGCAGGCACATCGAGCATGACGCGCATGCGGCTGATGTCCGCGAGATCCTCCGCGGAGATGTCCGCAACCCGGAAGCCGCGGCGCTCGTCGGAACGGATCAGCCCTTCCTGCGCCAGCCGGCTCAGCGCCTCCCTCAACGGGCTGCTGGAAAAGCCGTAGGCGGTCTGGAGCTCGTCGAGCTTGAGCTTCATGCCCGCGCCGTAGGTGCCCGACAGCACATCCTGGCGCAGCCTCGTGAAGGCCTGTTCGACGAGCGGAACCGTCCGCTCCGGGGTCGGATCTTTTTTGTACATGGTTTCGATTTTATGCATAAACTCCTCCGCCCAAAAATCGGAGCCGAACACCTTGAACAACGATGACCAACCCACCGTGCAGCTCGTCGCCATCTCTGGCAGCATTCGCCGGGCCTCGAACTGCACGGCCGTGCTGCGCAGCCTGCAGCCGCTGCTGCCAGCCGGCGTGATCCTGCAGATCCTTCCACTGGACGACATTCCGCCCTACAACGCCGACCTCGACGGCGATGCGCCGCCCGAGCCTGTCGCACGGCTCAAGAACGCCATCGCGGCCGCCGACGGCCTCGTGCTGTGCTCGCCCGAATACAACTACGGCATGCCGGGCGTGCTGAAGAACGCCATCGACTGGGCCTCGCGGCCGGGCTTCGCCTCTCCGCTGAAGGGCAAGCCCGCGCTCATCATGACCGCGTCGCCCGGCACCGCGGGCGGCGTACGGGCGCAGGCGCAGATCCGCGACGCGCTGGCCGCCACGCTCGCACGTCCGCTCGTGCGTCAGCACGTGGCGATCGCGAACGTGGCCTCGCGCATCCAGGACGGTCGGCTGGTCGACGCGCCGACGCTCGACTTCATCCGCGTGGCGCTCGAAGAGCTGCTCGACGAAATCGCGATGCTGGCCGGCGCGCACCGGCAGCGCGCCTGAGGCGCCAAGGCAGCAGGCCATGCCGCCGTCCGCGGCTCAGCCCGCGCGCTTCGTGCCCATGAGCACGAACAGCATCGTGGCGGGCTTGTCGCTCAGGTTGCGCCACGCATGGCGATTGCCGTGCTGCACCGCCACGTCGTGCCGGCGCAGCAGGACCTTCGCGCCATCGTCCAGCTCCAGCGTGATCTCTCCGTCGAGCACCACGTCGTAGTCGATGCTGTCGGTGGTGTGCATGCCCGGATGGTCGGCCTCGAAGGTCTCGGCCAGTCCGGGGATCTTCTGCGCGAACTCCTCGCCGAACGCCGCACCGTCGCAGTCGGCGCGCATCATCGTGCTGTCCGGCGGGAAGGTCACGAACATGAGCAACGTCCCCCCCTGCCCCGGAACGAACGCGGCCGTGGCCGTGCGGTCGCGCGGCGCACCGCGCTCGATCTGTCCCGCGGGGCCCGTGGCCCACAGAAGCGCCGCCGCGAAGCCGGGCGAGCTCTCGAACTCGACGGCACGCGGCGCGGTCGCATCCTCGAACAGCCGGGAGCGGCCATCGGCCCCGATCCCTGCCACCACTCTTCTGACTTGCATGGGCACCTCTCAGGGGTTGATGACGAAGTTGCTGAAACCACCGTTGCGGCTCGCGATGCCCGAGATGGCCTCGTTCACGCGCTCCAGCGGATGGCACACGTGCTCGAACACCGAAAGGTCCAGCGTCCCGGCCTCGGCCATGTCCGCGATGTCCTGGCCCTCCCCGGCGGTGAACCAGGCCGAGCCCTCGATGCTCTGCTGATCGTCCATCATGGTGTG
This sequence comes from Variovorax gossypii, assembly GCF_003965815.1. GTDB lineage: Bacteria > Pseudomonadota > Gammaproteobacteria > Burkholderiales > Burkholderiaceae_C > Variovorax > Variovorax gossypii. The sequence continues at coordinate 110,500 of NZ_RXOE01000005.1, forward strand.
CAGGTCCAGCCCGACCATGCCCGCGATGGCGCCGATGTTGAAGGCGCGGCCACCGCGCTTGAGCGAGCGGATGCCCTGCTGCATCGTCTCGTGCGGCGCGCCCGGGCCCAGCGCATCGATGAAGGTGTCCACGCCCAGGCCGCCCGTGCGTGCCTTGGCCCAGGCGTCGATGGTTTCGCCGCTGGCATTGGAGAACACCTCGATGCGATCGGGCGCCAGCGCCTTCACGCGCGCGAGCAGCTCGGGGTTGCGGCCGGTGCCGAGGATGCGCGTGGCGCCCATGGCCAGGCCGAACAGCGCGCCACCGATGCCCAGCGTGCCGCTGATGCCGTTGACGAGCATGCTCTTGCCGGGCCCGATGCCCGCCTTGCGCATGGCCGAGTACATCGTGCCCAAGTAGCCGAAGCGCGCCGCCTGGTTGAAGCTGACGTTGTCGGGCAGCTTCACCAGCGCGTACTGCGGCGCGATCATGTATTCGGCCAACCCGCCGTTGGGGTAGTTCTTGTAGAGCTTGAGCGAGTTCTCGGAGAAGCCGAAGTAGCCGCTGAAGGCATAGTGCGTGCAGTTGATCAGGTCGCCGCTGCGGCAGGCCCTGCAGCCGCCGCAGTACAGGCTGGGGTTGACGTACACGCGGTCACCGGGCTTCCAGGCGTGCACGTGCGAGCCCACGGCGGTGACCTCGCCCGCGGGGTCCAGCCCGAACACCGCGGGCAGCGGCGGCAGCGGCAACTCGGGGAACCAAGTGGTCCAGTTGGCCAGGATGTTGCCGAGGTTGGGCACGATGCCGCAGGCCCTGACGCGGATCTGCACGTCGTTGGCGGCAGGTTGCGGGATCGGCAGTTGCTCGATCTCCATGGGGGCGCCCACCTTGTGCAGGCGCGCGGCTTTCATCATCGACATCTTGTCTCCTTTAAAAATGCATAAGTGCAGTTTTATGCATTTTCTTCCTCACACTCGACCCCGCATCGGTACGAACCCTGAATGCATGTTCGAATGTTTTATGCATAATTTATATATTCTGCACAATGAACGACATGCCTCCTTCCCTCAACGCCCCCCTTGACGTCGCCATCGTCGGCTTCGGCCCCGTGGGCGCTTCGCTCGCCGCGCTGCTGGGGCAGCGCGGGCGGCGTGTGGCCGTCTTCGACAAGTCGGACCAGATCTACCCGCTGCCCCGCGCGTTCGCGCTCGACCACGAAGCGATGCGCACCTTCCAGCAGATCGGCATCGCGGGTGCACTGGCCGCGCACATGACGCCGTACCGCCCCACCCTCTACCAGGGCTGCGACGGCGAGCCGATCCAGCATTTCGACATGGGACCTTCTCCCTATCCGCTCGCCTGGGCCCCCTCCTACACCTTCAACCAGCCGGCGCTCGAAGCCGCATTGCGCGAGGCAGTGGCCGCGCTGCCGTCGGTGCAGGTCCACCTGGGCCACGAGGTGACGGATGTGGAAGAGGGAAGCCCAGAAGCCTGCGACGGCGCCGTGCTGACGGTGCGCACACCGCAGGGCGAGGTCTCGCAGCTGCGCGCCCGCTATGTGGTGGCCTGCGACGGCGGCACGAGCCTCATGCGCAAGCGGCTGGGCCTGCGCCTGAAGAGCCTCGACTTCGACGAGCCATGGATCGTCGTGGACATGCACGTGCACGAATCCAAGCTCGCGGACCTGCCCGCCACCAACATCCAGTACTGCCATCCCTCGCGGCCCTGCACCTACGTGGTCGGCCCCGGCACGCACCGGCGCTGGGAGTTCCTGCTGATGCCCGACGAGGCCGAGCAGCGCGAGATGCCGCATGACGCGATATGGAAGCTACTGGCGCCCTGGCTCGCTCCCACCGAGGCGCGGATCTGGCGTGCGGCCACCTACCGCTTTCACGCGGTGGTGCTGGAGCAATGGCGAAAGGGATCGGTGCTGCTCGCCGGCGACAGCGCGCACCAGATGCCTCCTTTCCTGGCCCAGGGCATGTGCCAGGGGCTGCGCGACGCACTCAACCTCGCCTGGAAGCTCGACGCCGTGCTGGATGGCCGCGCGAGCGACGGCCTGCTGGACAGCTACGGCACCGAGCGCGGCCCTCAGGTCGAGGAAGTCACGGCCACCGTCAAGCGCCTGGGGCAGATCATCTGCGAGCGGGACCCGGTGCGCGCCGCACAACGCGATCGCGAACTGCGCGCGCAACAGGGCAACCAGGTGAAGGTGCAGCTGCGCCAGAACCTGCTGCCAGGCATCCGCCACGGCCTGATCGACAGCGGACAAGCGCCCGAAGGCACGCCATTTCCACAGCCCATCGTGCGCGTGGCCGGCGCTGGCGCGGCGGGCGACGCGCAGATGATGGACGAACTCGTGCCGCCGGGCTTCCTGCTCGTGATGCGCGACGCGCCCGCCGCCGCCCAGTTGGCACAGTGGCAAGGTGCGCTGGCGGCACTGCGAGCGCGGATCGTCTGCATGGCCGATGCAGCCTCGCCGCCCGGCGTTCTTTCGCTCTCGGAAGCCGATGGCCTGCTCGCGCGATGGTTCGAGCAGCACGGCTGCCGCGCCGCGCTGGTGCGGCCCGATCATGCCGTCTACGGTGTGGCGAAGGACACCGATGGGATCCAGGCCCTGCTTCAGCGCGCCTGCATGCGACTGGGTGTCGCGTGCGATTGATCTTTCTCTCTTCTTGCCAAGGCACCCGATGAACCCCGCACCTTCCTCCCTCAGCGCCGACGAGGCACTGCTGCTCGACCTCGAGGCACAGCGCTGCGACGCCATGCAGCGCGCCGACTTCGCGCGGCTGCGCGAGATCCTGCACCCTGGCCTCACGCACGTGCATGCCAAGGGCCAGACCGACGACTACGAGAGCTACTTCCGCTCGGGCGGCACGCATGTGACCTACCAGCAGATCGAGCGGCCGGACCTGAAGGTGCGGCTGCTGGGCACATCGGCGCTCATGACCGGGCGCCAGTTGCTGGTGGCCGTGCGAAAGGACGGCAGCGGCACGGTGCGCATCGACTCGCGCGTCATGCAGGTCTGGACCCATGACGAAGGCCGTTGGCGGCAACTGGCATTCCAGACCACGCCGCTGGAGATGAGCATCACCTGAGCGCCGGGGGTACGGGATCCGCAGGCGAGCGAATGCGGGCCATGTCGGCAAAGCGCTGAACACCGAAGTCGATCCGGCAGATCCGGACATCCTCCAGGAGCGAGAGTCGATGGCGCGATCCGAGTCGCTGCCTTTTTACCTCGTCCGTGTCGGAGGAACGATTCTGGTGGATGCCGACACAAAAATGCCTTGCCTCAAGCTCCAGATGCACGCCCCCAGGCGAAGCAATTCCTCCACATTCCTGTCATAGAACACATCCTCGGGATCCTGCCGGCCTATCAGATCCGAGATGCAGTCCAGTGCACCCGTGGGAGTGAATCCGTGGCTCGCACGCGCCATCTCGATCACCGTCACCAGAACGTCGGTCTTTTGCATTTCAAGCATCCTGAGGTCAAGTTAAAGCGTTCCGATGCCGGGGATTTCCGTGCTTTCTGCATCTCCCCGGACACCCCGCCCTCCCCTCGCACAGACAGTCTCAAATCCGGCCCCGCCGCCCCGCGGCCTTCGTGCATCCCACCTCGTGATGTGACTCCCGCACCGATCGCGTTCGTTTGGCTCCCGTTCGTGCGAGCCACCTCCCCAGGACGAGTACCGGGAAATTCCAAACCTCCGCTCGCGCGACGGAATCGTTGAATCGATGGAGTGCCTCGCATCAGGTCCAGCATCAAGAATGCCTCGCCTGCATGTCTATGGACAGCTGAGCTCGCAACCACGTGGCCAGATCAGCCATCACCTGACTGCCCAGTGTCGAAACGGCGGTGAAGTGAAGGCAGGCGTGGATGGCGCTGGCGTAGTGGTGGTGCTCGGTCGGCACACCGGCCTGTGCGATGCGCAACGCCAGCGCGAGGCCCTCGTCGCGCAGCGGGTCGTGGCCCATGGTGGCCAGCCAGGTGGGCGGCAGTGTGTGCAGCGTCTGCGATTGCAGCAACGCGAAGTCGGCGTGCCGCGCCAATTCCTGACGCCCACCGAGGTAGCAGTCGATGAACCAGCGCATGGCGCCGGTGGTGAGAAACTTGCCTCCGCCGTTCTCGGCCATCGAAGGGCTAGGCTCGCTGTAGTGCTGCGCGACCGGATAGATGAGGCCCAGCGCTCGCAGCACGATCGCGCCGGCTGCACGCAGCGCCGCCACGGTGGCGAGCTGCGCGCCCGCGCTGTCGCCGGCCAGCGCGATGCGCGACGCATCCGCGCCCAGTTCGCGCGCGTGCGCGGCCACCCAGCGCAGGGCGCAGGCCACGTCGTCCATCGCCGCCGGAAAGGGATGCTCGGGCGCCAAGCGGTAGTCCACCGCCACCACCACGGCCACTACGTCGTGGCACAGGGTGCGGCACACCGTGTCGTGGGTTTCGAGGTCGCCGATCACGAAACCGCCGCCATGCACGAAAAGCAGCAGGGGGAGCGCCCCTTCAGCGTCGGGCCGGTAGATGCGCAGCGCCAGCGGACCGCCCGGTCCGTCGATGACACGGTCCTTCGCCGACGCGACGGCCGGCGCCGGCAGGCCCAGGCCGGCAGCCAGGTCGCGGTAGACCTGCCGCGCCAGGGGTGGTGGCAGTGATTCCAGCGGCGGGTTGCCCTGGCTGGCGGCCTGCGCCAGAAAGCCGGCCAGAGCGGGATCGAGCGGCGCCGCCTCGAGAACGGCAGGGATGGCTGTGCGGGTCATCGCGCCTCAGATGTAGGTCGATGCCAAGCCGCCGTCGACCGGGATGTTCGCGCCGCTGATCCAGCGCGCCTCGTCGCTGCACAGCCAGGCGATCAGCGGCGCGATCTCGTCGGCGAAGCCGGGACGCAGCATGCGATGCGCGTCAGCCTGCACCCGCTCCTCGCCGAGCATGCTCACGAAGTCGCCCAGGATCGGCGTGAACACCGGGCCCGGTGCCACGCAGTTCATGCGCACGCCGTGTTCCAGCAACCACTTCTGCGACTGCGTGGCGCTCCAGACGATCAGCGCCTCCTTGAAGTACTGGTAGCAGGTCTGCTGCGGCACGGGGTGGTCGCGCAGCCACCGGGCGCCGGCCTCGAAGCCCTGCGCAGCGGCAAGGGCCTTGTGCAGCGCCAATCGCTGCGGCCATTCGGCCCCAAGGATGGAAGCCACGTTGACGATGGAACCACCGCGCGCGATGCGCGGCAGCGCCTGCTCGCTCAGATGGCGCAGCCCCAGGTAGTTGACATCGGCGACCAGTCCGGCCGGCGCCGTGCCGGGCACGCCGGCGATGTTGCACAGCGCATCGAAGCGCGCGGGCAACTGCGCCACGGCCGCGTCGATGGCCGCGGCAGTACCCAGGTCGGCCTTGACGAAGCCGTCGAGTGTGAGGCTGGGGTCGTTGCGATCGACGCCGATGACGCGGGCGCCGCCGAAGCGCGCGATGCGCGCCACCTCGGCGCCGATGCCCGAGGACACGCCGGTGACGACGATGGTTTTTCCTTGAAGCTGCATGAAGTGTCTCCTTGTGCGTTCGCCTTGGGGGTCGTGTTCAGAATGGGTAGGGATGCGGTACGTTCTTGATGGTCAGCCACTGCCACTGGGTGTATTCCTCCCAGTCGGCCGGGCCGCCCACGCTGCTGCCGTTGCCGGCGATGCCGGGGCCACCGAAGGGGTTCACGCACTCGTCGTTGACGGTCTGGTCGTTGATGTGGACCATGCCGGAGTTCAGCTGCGCGGCGATCGCCATCGCCCGTCCGATCGAGGGTGAGATCACCGCGGACGCCAAGCTGCCCTGGTGGTTGTTGGCCAGCGCCACGGCCTCGTCGTCGGTCTCGAAGGTGATGATGTTGGCGACGGGACCGAACACCTCCTCGTCGTACACGCGCATGCCGGCCTTCACGCCCGCCAGCACCGTCGGCTTGTAGAAGAGGCCCTCGCTGGCGCCACCGGCCAGCAGTTGTGCACCGGCGGCGATGCTGTCCTGTACGATGGCATGCACGCGGTCGCGCTGCTTCGCGTCGATCAGCGGTCCGAGCGCCACCTGCCCGCTGGCACCGTCGCCCACCGGCAGGTGCTGGGCCTTCGCGACCAGCCGCTGCGTGAACGCGGCGGCGATGCGCTCGTGCACGAGGATGCGATTGGTCGCCATGCAGATCTGCCCCTGATGCAGGTAGGCGCCCCAGGCAGCATTGCTGGCCGCGATGTCCAGGTCGGCATCGTCCAGCACGATCAGCGAGTTGGCGCCTCCGAGCTCCAGCGTCACCTTCTTCAGGTGGCGCCCGGCCAGCTCGCCGATGCGCCGGCCCACGGCGGGCGAGCCGGTGAAAGCGATCATCGGCACGTGCGCATCGGTCACCAGAGCCTCGCCGGCGACCGCATCGCCAGGCAAGACCTGCAGCAGGCCGGCGGGCAGGCCGGCCTCCTCGAACACGCGCGCGATCATGAAGCCGCCGCTCACGGGTGTGCGCGGATCGGGCTTGATCACCACGGCGTTGCCGGCCGCGAGGGCCGGCGCCACGGTGCGGATCGTGAGGATGAGCGGGAAGTTGAAAGGCGAGATCACGCCCACCACGCCGCGCGGCACGCGCCGCGCGAGGCTGGTGGTGCCACTCGCGCTCGGCAGCACCTGGCCCTGCGCCTGCAGCGGCATGGCCGCCGCCAGATGGCACAGGGTGATGGCCTCGCGCACCTCGTGCTGTCCCTTGGGCAGGATCGCGCCGGTTTCCCGGGCCACATGCAGCGCCAGCTCGTCGAAATGCTGCTGGAACAGCGCCGCGGCGCGGTGAAACACCGCGGCCTTCTCGCGCGGCAGGACCTGCGCCCAGCCTTTCTGGGCCTGTGCCGCGGCGGCCGTGGCCAGAGCCACATCCTGCGCATCGGCGATGCCGACGCTCGCCATCACCTGGCCCGTGGCCGGTTCGACGACATCACGCACACCACCCGCAGGTGCGACCCAGGCACCGTTGAACACCTTGCCCGCCCAGGCCGCCGCGTCCAGGAACGCCGGCTTCTCGGAAACATCCATGACTACCTCTTGCGAAAAAATTGATCGGCTGGCCGCGGCTGGAAATGCCCGCGGCGCCCTCCTCTTCCGCAACGGGCATACCAGCGGCACCACGCAGGCGTTGCTGGGTGCCGCCGCGAGCGGCCATCTTCATTGGGGAACTAGGTGAATTCCCGAGGCCCTACTGGTTATTTCAAATAACTGGTTTACCCTGATCTCAGGCTTCACCAAATCATCAAGAATCGCTCGCCCGTTTCACCAAAAGATGAGGTCGACATTGACCAAAGCCGCCGCTTCGCCGGTCCCGCAGCGCATCTCGCTCGCCGATGTGGCGCGTGCCACCGGCGCCGCGCTGGGACGTTTCGACGGCGCTGAAGTGGCACGCGCGCTGGGCCGTTTCGAGGCCTCCCACGTGGGCAGCGAAGCGCACCCGACGATTGCCGACATCAGCGAATGCCTGTTCTTCTCGCCCGGTGACGGACGCATCTGGCTGCAGGACCAGCGCATGGTGCTGCTGCACGCCGAGGCGCTGGGATCGCTGCGGCGCGAGCTGATCGACAGCCTGGGCCAGGAGAAGGCCCGGGGTCTGTTCACGCGCGCGGGCTACGTCAGCGGCGCGCGCGACGCGCAGTTGGTGCGCACGCACTGGCCGGAGGCCGAGCCAGCCGCGGCCGCCATGGCCGGCACCCGCCTGCATGCCCTGGAGGGCGTGGTGAAGGTCGAGCTGGTCCATGCACGCTACGACCCCGAGACCTCGGACTACGAGGGCGAGTTCATCTGGCACCACTCGAGCGAGGACGACGAGCACATCGCGGCGTACGGCATCGGCGGTTCGCCGGCCTGCTGGATGCAGGTGGGCTATGCCACCGGGTACGTCAGCACGCTGTTCGGGCGCCTGGTGGTGTTCCGCGAGGTCGCCTGCCGCTCGATGGGCGAAAGCCACTGCCGCGTGATCGGTAAATCCGCGGAGCGTTGGGACGACGTGGAAGAGGACATGCGCTACCTGCGAGCGCGGGACTTCGTCGGCTCACCGCAGAACGGCGGGTCGGCGCCGCAGGCGGCGCAGCTGCCCGCAGCGCAGCGCAAGAACGACGCGATGGTGGGCGCCTCCGCCGCCTTCAACGCGGCCTGCCATCTCCTGCATCGCGTGGCGCCGACCACGGCCACGGTGCTTTTCACCGGCGAGTCCGGCGTCGGCAAGGAGAAGTTCGCCAGCATGCTGCACAGCATCAGCGCGCGGCGCGACAAGCCCTTCGTCGCGGTGAATTGCGCGGCCATTCCGGAGACACTGATCGAGTCGGAGCTGTTCGGCGTGGAGCGTGGGGCCTACACCGGCGCCGGCGCGTCCCGGCCGGGGCGCTTCGAGCGCGCCCATGGCGGCACACTGTTCCTGGACGAGATCGGCACACTGAGCTACGCGGCCCAGGGCAAGCTGCTTCGCACGCTGCAAGAGTGCGAAGTCGAGCGCGTGGGCGGCACGCGCAGCATCCGGGTCGACACGCGCGTCATCGCGGCCACCAATGTCGATCTGCGCCAGGCCGTGCGCGAAGGCCGATTCCGCGACGACCTGTTCTTCCGGCTCAATGTCTTTCCGATCCACCTGCCGCCGCTGCGAGAACGGCGCGACGACGTGCCTCTTCTGATGAGCCATTTCCTGCAGCACTATGGCCGCAAGCACGCGCGGCAGGTCTCGGGCTTCACGCAGGCCGCGGTCAAGGCGCTCCTGAACTACGACTACCCCGGCAACATCCGCGAGCTGCAGAACCTGATCGAGCGCGCCGTGATCATCGCGCCCGAAGGAAGCCTGCTGGAAGTGCATCACCTGTTCACGAGTGGCGAGCCACTGGACAAGAACGTGCTGTCGGTCCGATCTGACGGTCGCCTTGCCGGCACCGGCGACCCGCTTCCCTCCCAGGCCGGGCCCGCAAGCCGCGCCATGCCAGACCATGAAGGGCCCGGTTCGCTGGGACAGGTGGAGGAGACGCTGATACGCCGCGCGCTGACACAAAGCGGGGGCAACCTCTCTGCTGCAGCGCGTGCGCTGGGCATCACGCGCCCCCAACTGGCCTACCGCGCACGCAAGCGCGGCATCACGAGCTGACCACCAACGGAATCCTCCCGGCGAGGCTCAAGCCCATCGATGCCCGTCTCATGGATACGGAGATCGCTCGGGTCTGGGCAGCACCGCTTGCAGCGCTCACCCCCACTAACCTCAAGCCGGGATGCTCGGCAAAGCATCGAAAGCTTTCGATGGCCAGTTCCAGATCACGAGTTGCATGGTGGGCACTTTTTGTATGCGCATCCCTGTTCTACTGGGCCTACCTGTGTTGCCTCGGGTGGTGAATGTCTGCCTCGCCCTCGGGGTTCTTCAGCAAACCGGATGGAAATTGAATTTCCTGCGCACCCTGTTCGGTAAAACAGCCTGATCGACCACCCTCCAGTGGCCTCGAACGAAGCGTCCAGCAAAGCCTGTCGCCTCCCACCACAATCTCCGCTGACGGGCTGCCTGATTTCCGTCTTGTCAGCACCTGGTCGACCACGAAGGCTTTCCGACGATGAATTGGAAGGAGGCCGAGTCTTGGCTCTCCAGCACGGAGCCACCCACGGTCCAGGCGAATGCATGGGCAGCGGCGGAAAAAGGCCCGGCGGCTGCAGTTCCGGGAAGCGCCCGGGCCCCGGTTCCAGCTTCGCGAAGCCGAGAGCGCCACACTCCTGTCGTCGCTGGACGATGGTGTTGCCAGAGCCACGCTCGACTACATGGCGCGCACGCTCACGCGCGTCGCCGCAACGCTCGATGGTTTTGCGCAGATCCCGCCGTGGGAAAGGACAATGTGTCTTGTATCATCTTTGCGGCTCCAGACAGCACACCACGGACCGCTTCCAAGAAAGATGAATGTCTCAGATGGGCCCTAACCGGCTGTACGACTTTGCTGGAAGCGGCCCTTCAACACTCGGTATTTCGCAGTGAGCATTTCCCCTGCTGCCCCCCCAAACCCATCAGAGCCAGCACAGGCTTGGCGGTATCAGCGGGACAGGACCCTAGCGAGTCGTGATCTTCACGAACCGCGTCACCGGCTTGCCGTCCACCAGGATCGGTTTGTGGTGGTCGTCGGCCAGCAGGATGCCGATCACATGTTCACCCGTCGGTGACGGGCACGGGCCGAAGCGCGCCTTGATCAGCTCTCCACCGAAATCGCTGTTCATGCTGTTGTAGGGACGGCCTGGCAGGTTGCAGGTGTTGCCCTCAGGATCGATCTTCATGTGGATGTGGCCGCAGCGCTCGTCGCTGCCGCACTGCCCGGCCGCCAGCAACCTGTAGTTGCTCTGCACGACCACGCCGATGGCGCGCTCGGCATCACTGCCCAGTTGCACGGCGGCACCTTCAGGCGGCCAGACTATCTGCAATGTCGGCGCTGGCTCCTGGGCCGATGCCGCGCTTGCCCAGAGGGCCGCAGCGAACAGAAAAACAAGACGGATGCGCATGGAAACTCCAGTCGGAACGATGGGTAAGGAAATCGGAATGCCACCGCATGTAATCGATGCATACATGGCGACGGGCGCAGTCTAGCGCAAAATGAGCGGCGATTACATTGAATGCGACAAGCTCCATCTCCATGGCACCCCGCTCCTCTTCTCCGCCCGCCCCAAGCCCCCGCGCGTACCACCACGGCAACCTGCGCGAAGCCTTGGTCGAAGCGGCCGTCGAGCTGATCGAGCATGGCGGCCTTGACAAGCTCAGCGTGCGCGAAGCGGCCAAGCGCGCCGGCGTGTCGCCGGGAGCGCCCTTTCGCCACTTCGCTACTAAGACCGCGCTGCTGACCGCCGTGGCAGAGCAGGCCACGAAGCGGCTGCGCGCGCACGTGGAGGAAGCGATATCGGCCGTGGCCGACGCGCCACCGCTTGTGCGCTTCGGCGCCATCGGCCACGCGTACATCGAATGGGCGCGCACAAATCCGACGCACTTTCGCGTCATCAGCGAACGCTCGCTGATCGACTACGACGGCTCGCCGAGCTTGCGCAGCGACAACGAAACGATCCGCGCGCAGATGCGTAAGTTGTTCGACGAAGCTTTTGCGCAGAAGAGCGGCAGCGCGGCAGGCACGGATGCCGCGCACGCGCAGATCGCCGCGCGCGCCCTGGTCTACGGCCTTGCGCGTATGGCCGTGGACGGCCACTTTCCGGAATGGAGCCTGTCGCGCCAGTCCACCGCGAAGACGATGGCGGACACGTTGGATTTCTTCATGTCGCAGCTGGCAGGTGCCCCAGGCCTAGGACGCTGACCCAGCACTACATAAGAAAAAAGCCGGGTCGCGCACGCCAGCGGCAAAACGCTAGCGAACGACCGGGCCGCGGGGGCGTCGATGACTTCCTGGTCACGCATCGAGCCGCCCGGCTGTAAGTTCCGGTGTTGGCCGACAGCAGCTATGCCTTGCGGAACAGCAACGTGTCAGGGGCGTTTGGTTGGGTCAGTCGGTTCAGGATAAGCCCGCCACTTTTTGGAATCGACAAACGCCACCAGGCGCCGTTCGGTTCCGCATAGAACGTCACGTCGCCCTCATCCAGTGCTTGTCCAAGATACGGCGACGGAAATCTCGCGGGTACTTCGTAGACGCCGAGCTTGCTCATGTGGCACCTGACCAACCATACAACCCGATAGTGCTCGCAGATATTGGACTCTTCGGGACTCGGTAGGGGATACGGCCCAGCCAGTTTTCTCCTGTGTTCGATTGCCCAGGGTGGGGGTTCACCCGACTCAATAAATGCATACAGCCCCCGCCATGACTCCGGTTCCGGCCAGGTCTCTCGGTAGCGCTGTCGCTCTTCCTCCTTCAGGGCCAGGAAGAAAACTCTCCATTGATCCCAGTACGCCTCACCCCAGCCCATGCGCCACCCGACGCTACCCCATGGGATGTCAGGATGCTTGATCCACAGTGGTGACATTACGACTGTCATGTTTCTGTGATTGGCGAGCCACCATGCTTGACCACCGCAGCGAAGTCGCGCTACTTTCCTCTATTGACACTCAGGACAGCCCATCTGCCGTCGCGGTGTATGTACATGAGGGATGACATTGGTCTTGCCATCGGCATGGCCTGTTCGCTTGATATCAACCGCTCCAAACGCGCCACCGCCGCAGAGTCGTCAGCCGAGGCAAACATGAGCATGCCCTCGGTTGGCATGGCGGCGACCACTCCATTTGTCAGCTTTCTTCCGACGTCCAACCAAATTTCGTCCCAGAGCAAATACACGGCGCTTTGACACTCCGGCGCATACGGAACGTCAATGGCCCAAAAGTTGCCCTCGAAGCTCGTGAACTTCGAAACGCATCTGGTCTTGAAGTTCTTCAATGCCAGTTGGCGGGCCATGTCATGGTTGAGGCTCAGGCGTTCCAAGTCAGCGTGGGTCGCCGCGACAGGCTGACCATCCCTGCCAACGAACGTCAGCGCGATCGACAGGTCTCCCAAGAAAGGGGCCACCACGATCTCTTGCTGCGGGCCCAGCCCCTTTGAATCGCGCTGCGCATTCTCGATATTCGACATGCGCGGAAACAGTTCATTTGCCGCACCTTCGGCGTGCGAAAGGCCGGCAGTGACAAGACCGACAAGGAAAAGGGTTGTGACGCGGGCTCTCATTGGATTCATGTACCTCCGGCAAATTGCTCAACGCCGCATCACTTCGACGCCACAGATGCCCGGAGTCAGGTGAATTTTCGTAGACGTCGCAACCGTGTGGTCCTGGCCGACGGAGGAAGTCTAGCTGCGTGCTGTCGAGCATTCACCCGATCAGGAGGCACGGCTTCTCGCTTGCTCTGAGAGTGCTCCTGCGCTGAGAAAAAAGCGACAGCGGCCGGCATCGAGGCGATTCCCCCCAAGCATTTCCCCCTGGCCTCTACCAGCACCGGACCGCTGTCGAGACGCAGTGTGCTCGACACCGCCGAACTCCACGTGAAGTCTGTGCGGGAGTTGCGTGAAGCGATACCTGCGGTCCTGCAGGATGCGACGTCGGACCCGCTGACGAGCGCTCGCGGCCGTCAAAGTAATTCTTTCGATGAGCAATCACAGAAGCCAGAAAAGGCCATTGGTGGGCTTCGCAAAACATGTCGTTACGCTCGTTCCGGCATTGCCGCACGACGCAATGCATCCGAATTCAAGAGAACGAACGAGGGTCACACATGCATTCCGACGCAACCGCCGGGCATGGCCATTCGAGCCATCGCCTGATGAAGCGACTCGCCCTGCAAGGCGCCACCGCATTCACGCTGCTGGGCATCTCCGCCGGCGTCCATGCCGCCTGCTCCCTGAACTTCACCTCGCCGAGCAAGGGCGCGAAAGTCACCTCGCCCAACATCACGGTATACGGCACCGGCGGCGGCGATGCCACCACAGGGGACGCCGGCACCGTGACCGCCACCCTCAACGGATCGCCCTTCTTCAACTACTCGGGCTCGTTCACCGCGGTCGTGTCGTTCCTCGAGGGACGCGGTGTTCCCGTCACGCTGCGCCCCGGTCCCAACTACCTGGCGGTCTCGGGCAGCGTCGGCGGCTGCAGCGCGTCGGACTACATGACGGTCTACTACGACACGTCGGACGTCATCCCGCGCAAGAACAAGGGCGACGGCACCGAGCGCAACGGACCGCAGTCGTGCACCGGCAACCCCATCAACTTCGCGATGGGCAACAAGGTGCAGGAAGAAGAGGACTTCCGCAGCGCCTCAGCGCACCATCCGCTGAAGTTCTCGCGCATCTTCAACAGCGCCGACGGCTACTGGCGCTACTCGTACGCGACCCGTCTGAGGATCAGCACCGCCGAAGTGGTGCTGCTGCATGCGAACGGTCGCGAATCACCCTTCGCGCGCAGCGGCTCCACCATCACCCGCGACGCGGACGAGCTCGGCACGCTCACGCAGACCGGCACCGGCTGGCTCTATGTCGATGTCGACAACACCCGCTATGAGTTCAACACCACCGGACGCCTGACCAAGCGGACGCATCCCGAGGGCTGGTCCCACAGCCTCTCCTACGGCACCAATGGCGCGGTGACGGTGACCGACGGGTTCGGCAACAGCATCGGCTACACGGAGGACGCCCACTTCCAGCCGCGCACGCTGACCACACCCAACTTCAGCATCGCCTACAACTACGACACAGCGAACCGGCTGACCTCCGTCACCAAGACGGCCGGGGCGAACGTGACGAGTCGCACGTACCACTACGAGAACACATCGAACCCCCGCTTCCTGACGGGCATCACCGATGAACTGGGCGTGCGCTTCGCCACCTACACCTACGACTCGCTGGGACGCGCCACGAGCACCACGCACGCGGGCAATGCCGGACTCACGCAGGTGGCCTACAACGCCAACGGCACGACGACCGTGACCGATGCGGTGGGACGCGCCACGACCTACCACTACACCGTGGTCAACGGCGTCAAGCGCATCTCGCAGATCCAGGGGGAACCTGCGCCCGGCTGCCCGGCCAGCAACTCCTCGTTCACCTACGACGCGCGAGGCCTGCTGGCGAGCCAGACCAATGCGACAGGCAGCGTCACCAGCTTCACCTACAACACCCGCGGCCTGGAGGCCTCGCGCACCGAAGCGCTCGGCATGCCCGAGCAGAGGACCATCGCCACGACCTGGGACACGACGCTGCCGGTGCCCACGCTGGTCAGCCTGACGGGTCGGGACACCGCGTACACCTACGACGCCGTCGGCAGGCAACTCACCGAAACAATCACCGACACCGGCGGCACGGCAGGTTCGGCACGCACGAGCCAGCGGACCTACACCACCGAAGGCCTCATCCACACCTACACCGAGCCCAACGGTGCCGTCACCACGTACGCCTACGACACCCGCGGCAATGTGCTGAGCACGACCAATGCAATGGGCCACGTCACAACCTACGCCTACGACACCGCCAACCGTCTCGCGAGCCAGACCGACCCGAACGGGCTCGTCACCACCTTCACCTGGGATGCGTACGACCGGCTGCTCTCGCGCACTGTGGGCTCCGGCTTGGGGCAGACCACCACCCTCACCTACCACCCCACGGGGACCGTGGCGACGATCTCCCTGCCGACCGGCCTGGTGACCGCCTACACCTACGACGCCGCGCAACGCCTCACGGGCTGGAGCAACAACCGCGGCGAGAGCGGCGCCTACACCCTCGATGCGGCCGGCAACCAGCTGACCGAACAGACGCTCAATGCATCCGGCTCGGTCGCATGGACAGCCGCCCGCACCATCAACAAGCTCAACCGCATTGCCACGCAGACGCAAGGAAGCAGCCAGAACGAGAGCTTCGGCTACGACGCCAATGGCGATCGCATCGCCCAGGCCAATGGGCTGAACCAGACCACCAGCTGGGGCCTGGATGCGCTGGCGCGCGTCAAGACCGTCACCGATGCGGCCAGTGCCAACGCCGGCCTGGGCTACAACGCGCTGGATGCCATCACCCAGGCCAGCGACTTCAACGCGATCACCACCAGCTACAGCCGTGATGCCCTGGGCAACGCCACCGCGGAGGCGAGTGCCGACAGCGGCCCCCGCAGCGGCCAGTTCGATGCGCTGGGCCTGCCCAGCCAGGTCACCGACGCGCTCGGCCAAGCCACCAGCATCACCCGCGACGCATTGGGGCGTCCGACCAGCCTGGTCTTCGCCGATGGCAAGACCACCACCCTGCGCTACGACCTGAGCCCCAACAGCATGGGTTACCTCAGCGAGATCGTCGACCGCGCCGGCATCACCGAGTACACCCGGGATGAACACGGACGCGTCACGCTCAAGAAGCAGACCTTGACCAACGCAAGCATCCAGCAGGTCAGCTATGCCTACAACCCCACCGGAACACTCGCAAGCATCGGCTACCCCGGCAGCGGCACGCTCAGCCACACCTACGACGCCACGGGCCGCCTCACGGGCCTGAGCTGGAACGGCAACCCGCTGGTCTCCGCCATCACCTGGAATGCCCTGGGCCAGCCCACGGGATGGAACTGGACGTTCACCACCACCAGTCCGGCGCTGGCGGCCAGCCGCAGCTACGACAGTGCCGCGCGCCTGGCGCAGACCGAGTTCAGCAGCTACACCTACGATGCGGCCGGCCGCATCGGCAGCCTCACCCAGAACCTCTGGGGCCCTGCCGACAGCAATCCCGGCAACAGCACCGTCGTCGCTGCCGACACGACCTGGAGCGTGGGCTACAGCCCGACGGGCCGGATCATCAGCTTCTCCAACACAGCAACTGCCGGCGACAGCGCGAGCTTCGGCTACGACGCCAACGGCAACCGTACGGCCAGCACCCGCGTGCTGGCAGGCCAGACGACCAGCCGCGGCTACACCCTGCAGGCCGGCACCAACCGCCTGGCCGGCTTCAGCCAGACCATCAACGGCGCCAGCAGCACCAGCGTCGCCTATGGCTACAACGCCAACGGCGACCTGACGGGCGACGGCCTCAGGAGCTACGGCTACGACGCGGAAGGTCGCCTGGCCACGGCCACCACGGGCGCAACGGACGTCAGCCCAACGACACGCTATGCGCACAACGCACTGGGCCAGCGCGTGTTCAAGACCGAACCGCTGTACCCGCCCAGCCAAGGCGATGAGAACGACCCGGGCTTCTGGAACAGCCTCGTGGCCTTCTTCACCAAGCTGTGGAGCCCGGCGACGACGCCGGCCGAGCAGCTCGGCTACGCCTATGTCTACGACGAGCAAGGCAGCCTGATCGCCGAGCTCGGCAGCGGCGGCACGCACAGCGCCGGTGAAGCACGCTACATCTACCTGCCGACAGCCAACGGGCCGATGCCGGTCGCAACGGTGATCAATGGCGCCACGTACGCGGTGCACAGCGATCACCTGAACACGCCGAGACGGCTCAGCAATGCCGATGGACAGGCCGTCTGGCAATGGGGCTACAGCGCCTTCGGGGAAGACAAGCCGACGCTGGCGAAGAATCGTTTCGCGAACCTCGATGTGACGCCGAACCCCGGCACGACCGGCATCTCCGAGGTGAAGTTCAATCTGCGGTATCCGGGGCAGTACGCGGACGAGGAGTCGGGCCTCTTCTACAACTATTTCCGCAGCTACGACGCGAGAACCGGGCGCTACAGCCAGCCGGACCCGATCGGGCTGGATGGCGGGTGGAATCGCTTCGGGTATGTCGATGCGGATCCGTTGAGCTTCACGGATCCGGAAGGTCTGAGGAACGCGCGGCCCGCAACACGGGGTGGCAACGCCTACGACCGACGTCAGTGGGAGCGGCACGGACCCAAGCCCATCCAGACACCACGCGGCGAAGGAACCCAGTCGGCTTGGGAGGCTGCAGCCCAAATGCCTGTGCCTGATCCGGAGGCCGGCGACTACCGATTCAGGTGTGTGCGGTGGGAGTGCTCGCAGCGGTCCTGCACGCCCGGCAAGTCGCCCACTGATTTCTTGCCGCCAGCCTATTTCAAGGACTCTCCGCCGGAAGGTTGCCGGTGCACGCAGACAATGCTGGGGCCCGTCTTCAACCCACCGAGCTTCGATCCGAAGTCGGACCTGCCTGGCTTGGTGGACAAGTACAGAAACAGCGATGGTCAAATCCGACGGATGCTGGATGCAATACGTCCATGAAGGAGTGAGTGTTGAAGGTCGAGTTCGGAATTGGTGTTGCCGGGGTTCTCATCGGATTGGTCCTGATGGGAACTGGGCAGCGCATGTGCCGCACGACCTGCTGGATCGACAACGTGTTCAAGATGCTCCTGCCCGCCGCGTATGAATCATGGGCAGGCGGCTTGCCGATACTTTTGATGGGGGTGGGCATCATCGGACACGCGCTCTACAAGCACTCCAGGAAATCCAGATAGGGCATGCTGCATTTCCTGCGCACCCTGTTCGGGGGAAAGTCAGGTCGGCCGATTTCCGGCGACGTTGAGCCAACCGCCCAGCAGGGTCTGTTACCTCCCGCCGTCATCTCCGCCGACGGACTGCCCGATCTCCATCTTTCCCAACACCTGAGTCTTCACGAAGGCTTTCCGGCGATGAAGTGGGCGGAGGTCGAGTCATGGCTCTCGGACACCGAATCACCGGCAGCCCAGGCGCATGCATGGGAGGCCGCGGAAAAAGCCTGGCTGCTTCATTTCCGGCAGGCACTTGGTCCCGCGTTCCAGCTTCGCGAAGCCGAGAGTGCGATGCTTCTGTCATCGCTGGACGACGGCGTTGCAAGGGCGACCCTCAACTACATGGTGCGCACGCTCGCACGTGTTGCAGCGACGCTCGATGGTCTCGCGCAGATCCCGTCATGGGGAAAGGACATCCTGATCGTCTTCGACGATGCGGAAAGCTACTACAGGTACGTCGCGCACTACTACCCGGACCAGGGTGAGTTCGCATTCAGCAGCGGGATGTACATCAACGATGGGTGTGCCCATTTCGTGACGGTCAAGGCAGACCTCAGCGCGATCGAGCCGGTGATCGCACATGAAATGACGCACAGCTGCCTGGCGCACCTGCCGCTTCCGCTATGGTTGAACGAGGGACTGGCAGTGAATACCGAGCTTCGTATTACAGGCGGCTCCGGGAGCTACCCGGGCACGCACGAACTGCGCAGGAAGCACCTGGGCTTCTGGGGACCACAGGAGATCCAGGAGTTCTGGTCGGGTGAGTCGTTCAAGCGCACCGACGATGGAAACATGCTGTCCTACGATCTCGCCCGGCTGATCGTGAGCCATTTCGCAAGCGACTGGGAGACCTTCAAGAGATTCGTGCTCGATGCAGACGCTTCGGATGCGGGAGCGACATCCGCTCGTGAGAATCTCCGCATCGATCTGGGTGAGCTGGCTTGCGCGCTGCTCGAGAAAGAACCTTCACCGCCATGGGGGCCACAGCCGCAGAATTGGGAGCAGCCCAGCGTACCGCCCACGCAGCGCGACACGGTGAGGACTGGATGAGCAGGCGACGGAGTGCGCACAAATGCGCTGGCAGGCCAAATGTTCGCTCATCGGCGCAGCAATGCCGGGCGTTGGCGGCTTCGCAGTTGCCTGGTATTCAGCAGCGACATCGCGCGAAGCCGAGTTGGCGCGCGAATACCTGATGACAGCACCTTCCTTAGATGCCAAGTACAAGTCGATCGATGGATTGATGCTCACCGGTTTCCGAATCGCGAGGCCCCGGTCGCACTTCACCTACTGGGCCAGCACGGGCGACGGACACAAGCGCATCCAGGTGATCGTCGACAAGATCGCGGAGCCATGGTCGGTAGCCGTACCCTCTGACGCGCACGCGCCGTAACTCGACAGGAAACAGCATGCGTACAAGAGGATCGGACCGTTGTGCAACAGCGCAGGGCGACCGATGATGTTCGAAGCGCTTGCCTCACCGCTCGCGTTTGTCGGGGCAGTGCAATGCCGAAGCGGACCATCCACAACGCGACCGTGACCTTGAAACTGCCGTCCGACATCAGCGCCAGTGCAGAACTCACCGCCCTGCGGGCGGCCGGCATCCCAGTGGACTCGCTGGGCAACGCGAAGCGCGGCTTTCTGTTCGTGCGGTCGAGCAACGGAAGGAGCCAGACGAACATCTTCCGATGGTTCGCCGGCAATGTTGGGCAGGCACCCGGCTAGCTGAGCGGGAAGGCCGGTTGATGGCATGCAGACGATGTGATGCGACGCATACACTCAACCCACATCCGGTCACGCGGACCATCCATGCAGCCCAATCCCTACAGTCCTCCTGAAAGCGTCGTCCTTGCAACACCTGCCCGGCGCAGTCCGCGGCCCATCTCGGCGTGGCTCTTGCTGACCCTCTTGACGCTGATGGGGATCGCGCTTGCAGTCGGGATCGCACAGGAAATCTTCCTGCTTGCACCTTATGTCAGGCAAATCCCTGGTCAATGGAGCATCCTGCTGGGTTTGGGCTTTCGCCTCGCCATCCTTGGAGTGATCTTGATCGTCTCGGCAGGTATCTTCAAGGCAAGGCGATGGGGACGCTGGCTGGGGCTGCTGGTGTTGGCGCTTCTTGCCGTCACGAGCCTCTTCGGGCATGACACAACCACCTATGACAGCGAGGCAGAGCGAGCAGGGGGCCTGCTTGCGCAGTTCGTCCTCATGCCGTCGCTGATTGCATGGTGGGCCTATGCCTTCGGATTCTCGGCCAAGGCCAAGCGATATTTCGGGCAACAAGGCGACCTGGCAGTGATGGGCGCCTGAGACTCGCATCAAGCGGTTCGGCGACCCGATGTTCGGGCAGGCCTCATCCGCGTTCAGGCAGTCCTCCGACCCTCTGCCGGAACTGCCGTGCCACCGGGCTGTCCTTCCAGACCACCGCCCTGCCCTCGTCGATCGCTGCACGCCCGTAGACGATCCAGGCGTCGCACACGGTGCCGATGGGCTCGATCACCTCGAAGCGCTCGGCGCGCGATGCCGCGAACGATGCGAAGACGATACCGGCACCGTAGCGGCCTTCTTCCAGGCCCGACTGGACTGCAAGCACCGTGGGTTCGTGGACCACATCCGGCCAGGCGCTCAGGTCCGCATAGCTTTGCGTGGCAGGCTGCACGCCCACCTTGCCCGCGCCTTCCCTGCCGTCCCTGGCTTGCACGAGCGCCATCGGCTGGCTGGGAGAGATGAAGGCATCGACCACCGCCATCTCCCTGCGGTAGGTGCCCGTGATCTCCGCCGCCGCGGGATGCACGGCACATTGCAGCAGGTAGTGGGCCTCACCGGCGATCAATGCGCGCGCGCCGCTGTGGAAGTCGTCGAACAGCGTGATGCGCGCGGCATGGGCGAGGCCGTGCGCGGCAAGATACTGCCCGAGGACGAAGTGATGGTTGCTGCCCCGCGGGCCCAGTGTCGAAAAGATGATCATGTGCTTCAGCGGCAAGGCAAGATGGCCAGGGGATGGTCGCTCACGGCGATTTGCCTTGCCAGGCCTGCGGCATCGGGAAGGCCGCAGGCACTGTCTCGGCCGGCTCGTGACCCAGTGAAGGATGCGCGCGCTCATTCAGAGGTCGCGGGTGCGCCGATGATCTCGTCCTCCAGCCTGCAGGTCTCCGCGATGATGAGTTCATAGAGGGCATGCAGGAACGCCGGGCTCATGCCGTGCTCGGCGGCGAAGGCGGCCGCGCGCGCCTGGACCACGCCGATGCGCTGGGGCTGCATCATCGGGATCGCGTGATCGCGCTTGTGCAGCCCGATGCGGCAGCAGCAGTCCAGCCGTTGCCTCAGGGTCTCGAGCAGGGTCCTGTCCAGGCCGTCGAGTTCGTCGCGCAGCGACTGCAGGATGCGCTCGGCGGCATCGTGGCTGCCCACAGGAAGCGGGATGGCGTCGTGGACCGTGGTCATGCGGTCGTCTTGCCCGTGCGGGCGCTGTTGTTCCGAGTTCATGAAAGCGCTCCTCATTCCAGCTTGATGCCCTGGCTGGCGATGATCTGGGCAAGCGCCGCCGTATCGGCTTTCACCCGGTGGACCAGCGCCTCGCCCGATATCCCCACGGCCTCGTAGCCGTGCTGGAAGAGCTTCTGCTGCACCTGCGGCGAGCGGATGATTTCCGCGAGGACCTCGTTCAGGCGCCGCGCGATGGGAGGCGGCAGGCTGGCAGGCGCTGCGGCTGCGGTCCAGATCTCGAGCTCGAAGCCCTTCAGCCCCGCTTCCTGCAGGCTCGGGTAGTCCGGCACGAGCGCCGATCGGCGCGCCGAGGTCACGCCGATCGCACGCAGCTTGCCGGCCTTGACCTGGGGTTCGGCAAGGCCCGGCGGCAGCAGTGCGAGCTGCAGCTGCCCGCTGGCCAGGCCGGTGATGACCTGTGGGTTGCCCTGGTAGGGCACATGCACGGCGCCGATGCCTGTGCGGGCCTTCAGGAGTTCCATGCCGAGGTGGCCGATCGTGCCGATGCCGGGCGTCCCGTAGCTCCACTGGCTGCCGGCCGCACGCGCTGCGTCGAGGAAGCCCCGTGCATCGGTCTTCACGACCTCCGGCGCCGCGGCGAGCACCAGGGGCGCCGTGCAGATGATGCTCAGGGGCATCAGGTCCTTCTGCGGGTCATAGGAGATCGACGGATTCAGCACCTTGGCAATGGTCATGTTGCCGTTGATGAGAATGCCGACCGTGTGCCTGTCGGTGGACTTCGCGACGACGTCCGCCGCGATGTTGCCGCTGGCACCGGGTCGGTTCTCGACGATCACGGGCTGGCCCAGCGCCTTCGCCAACGGTTCGGCAAGCACACGCGCCACGAAGTCGGGCGAGGAGCCGCCGCCAAAGCCCACAACCAGGCGCAGCGGCCGCGTCGGCCAGTTCAGCGCCTCGCCGGGAGGACCCGAGGCGCCCGAGGATCGGGCATCGGCGCGCGCCGCGCTGGAGGCCTGCGCGCAGGCCGTGCCGGCGCACACGAGTGCGCCGACCAGACACAGCAGGCGAGTGAAAGGCGATCGAGTCAGGAGGAAAGACATGGTGATGGAAGTTGGGAACGGGGGCGTCAGTCTTTCCTCGACCGCTCCCCCGATCAACTCCTGCCTGGTGCGCAAGAAGCTGCGCATCAGCGCCGCGCTGCGCAGGCCCTGTCTGCCGGCGGACAGCGCACGATCCTGGCCACGGTGCACTTGCCTGTGGTGCAAGTTCACTGCCAAACGCAAATGCGTGGCCGATGCATGCAGACATGCCGGAGCGCGCTCCCGTGGCCACCGAACGCCACGCGTGCTCCCGCGCGAGCGTTTGCCCGATCAGGGTTTCGACAGGTACATCGACGTGGTGGTGGACGACGCGTGGCCCAGGTTGTTCTGCACCACCGCCAAGGACACCGGCGCACGCCCTTCCCTTCCGCGCAGGGCATGGGCCCCATGGGAATGCCGCAGCCAGTGCGTGCTGGCCTTTCTCAATTGCGCGGCATCGGCCGCGCCCAGACCCTGCGCGGCGCGCGCGAGGAATGCCTTGATGGCCTGGTACAGCCCCGAGGACGACCAGCCGGCGGGATGCTCGGCGCCCCCACCGAAGCGCGCGAGCAGCGGAACGCCGTGGTTGCCGGGTGCATTCACCTGCCGGTCGAAGCCGTGGCGCGCCAGCTCCAGGCCGAACTCGTCGACCAGCTCGACGGGCACCGCGACCTCGCGGCGCCCGCCACGCTTGCCGGTCACCGACAGCAGCCAGTCGCTGCAACCGAGCCCGTCGGCGGTCGACGGCATTCCCGGTCGCAGGTCTTCGCAGCGCACGCCGGTGATCTCGGCCAGGCGCAGGCCCGTCGCATACAACCAGCGCATGCCCCGGCGCAGACGCCGGCCGGCCTCGGTGTCCACGTGGACCTGCAGCAGCGCATCGATGTGATCCCACTGTGCAAAGCTCAGCGTGCGATTCGCCCCGAGCCGGCCCTGCGCATCCGCCGGCAAGGCGGATTGCGCAAAGGGGTTGCCCACCACGTAGCCCTGCACCACCAGGAAGGCGAACAGGCTTCGAAGAATGATCAGCGTCTGGCGCAGCGCCACCGGCGTCAGCGCACCTTCGAGCGGCCTCCACATCGGTGACCAGCGCTGGTGGTGGCGCGCGCCGCACCACTCGGCGGGAGGCTCCCCGAGAAAGGCCTGGTAGGCCTGCGCATCCTCGCTGGTGAGGGAGGACAAGGCCTTGCCGCGCTCGAGCACCGCCCAGAGCAGCAGCCGCTCCGCCTCCTTGCGGTACGAGCGTTGCGTGGACGTCAGCGGCGCCTGCGCGGGCCCGGCGCGCCCCTTCGAGGCGAGCCACGCGCCCACGGCCTCATGGTCGTCGGTCGCCGCAAGCCGACAGACCTCCCGCGGGGCACGGCAGGTACCCGCGCGACCATCCAGGTTCGCGGGCAGCACGAATTTCTCGTAAGGCACCAATGCGGTGGCTGCCGGAACCACCGATGCCAGGGCGGATGGATTCAGCTGCGCACGCGGCGCGGCGGCGTGCGCGCCCACCCGCAGGCCCAGCACCTGCTCGTGGGCATGCAGCCAGTCCATGATCCGCGTGGCCTTGCGCTGTCCGACGCCCGGCACCGGGACCCACCAGCGCGCCCCGGCACCGTTGATGCGCGCCACCAGCGCGGCCAGCGTCAAAAGCCCTGCACGCTCCAGCCGCGCGGCCAGCACGGGATTCAGCCAGGCGGACACGCCGTCGGCCGGGCGCGGATCCTGGGCGACCAGGCGCTCCAGCCAGTGCAGCGCCTCGAGCTGGCGCTCGATGACGCGCGCGCGCCGGGAGGGCTGGCCGCGGCCCCGGCCCGACGCCCCGCCGCCTTGCGGGAAGGCCGCTTCGTAGGCCTCGACCTGCTCCGCCTCCGAGAAATCCTCCAGGCCCTGGGCTTGCGCGAACTCGGCCAGGCTCGGCAGCGCCGGGGGGGCCGTGAAGCGCTCGGGATCGAGCAGGATCAGACGCGCCGTGCCGGGTCTGCGTTCGCGACGCGCGGCCGCGGCGAAGGCATCCCGGATCCAGGCGATCGTGCGACGCACGGTGCGCAGATCGACATGCTCGCCCTCCAGCCGCAGGTAGCGCTCCCAGCTGGCGCGTTCGTCGACGCCCTGCGCAAGCGCACGCATGAAGGCGAAGTGGCCGCGATGAAGCTTGCGCGGGGACGTTTTCTTCACGGTGAAGGGGGCGACCCGGGCCCCGGCGAGGACTGCCAGAACTTCCACCAGCGGCGCGGCGCGACCACAGGCTGCGGCAGTTGCTGGGCGCGGCTGACACGCGCGCGCTGGCGCCATTCGACTTCCAGCGCATGGGCCACGCCGTAGGCCTGCTTCGTGCCGCGCGAGGCGCGGGCCCGCCACTCGATGGCCAGGCGCTCAAGCACTTCGTCATCCAGTCCGGCCAGTTCCTCCGGACTCGGAACGGGGTGGCGGCTCATCGGCTCATGTCCCCTGCCCGGCGCCGGGCAGCGGCTCGGCCCCCGCCGATCGGACCGGGATGCTGACCTCCGAAATCGCCCGCGCGACCGCGGCTGCCTGGCCGCTCAACTGCGGTCATCCCCCTGCAAATCATCGTGCTCACTGAGACCCTCATTGTGTTGTTTGCCTTCAATGCTACCGGTGCGCCAGGCGCGAACACGGGGAAGGCCAGCATGCTGGCCTTCCCAATTTCCACTCCCTGTCTGGATCCGTCTCATCCGAAGAGAGATCCAGACTCACATAATCATCAATGATAATTTGCGATGTCGACGAGCGCAAATTCGAGAAGGCAGGCTCAGGATCGCGCGCAAGTGATTGATTCAGAATGACTTTTCCCAAGCCGCCATGCGCCGGGCAAGTACGGTGGAATGCGCTTGCGCCGTCGTGTTGAGCATTTGGCTTCGGTCTTCGCCGTAAGTGGCCGCTCGCATTGAATATTCCGGGGCGTCTCTTCATCGAACCGCCGGGCTTGGGCCGCGACGCTATCGCCCCGGCACCCGGACTTGCCTATCGCGACGCGGGACCCGCCTCCCAACCCAGGGCTATCAGCCTGATGCTTCTGTCGACAAAACGAAGGCCCGTCCTCGGCATCCGCCGTCCGCATGGGCCCCCTTGAATGGGGTCGACAACCTGGATCACGCCCCTTGCTGTCCCGGCTTTCATCAGGGCACCCGCCCCGCCACTGTGCGACTGATTGGGAATTGGGATCCGGATGCTCCATGGAAGTGAGTACAAGCTTTCTAAATGCAGTTTCTCAAGCACGCCCGGCTGAGCTGTGAATCGCATGAGGCACTGGACTCGATCTTCCCAGGACAGAGGCTGTGCCGAGGGAAGCGACTCGGGCCGATTCAACGTCGGCATTCAGACGTAAGGAGGAAGACGACATTGGGGCCAGAGAATCCTCCCGCCTCCCCTCCCCTTGCCGCTGTGAGCACCATTTCCCAATGGTGCTCACATGACCGGCCGCGCGCTTGCGCTAGCCGAGCAGCCGGACCTTCTGCAGCGTCTCGGCCATGGACTTCAGCAAAGCGTCCGACGCAAGTTCGGACACGGCACCCGGCAGCAGGGTCAGCGTGACAGTCCCGTCGGCTGCCCGCACGCAGGCGCCAACCGTCTTGCCGTCGCTCTGGATGGCGAGCTTTTCCGGCTTCGCCGTCACGTCCAGCCCCAGCAGGCGCGCTACAACCGCTGCCGGCGCAAGCTTCAGGCCACGGACCTTCTCCGCGCGCTTCAGGACGCTGCGGCGGTCCTTGTCGAGGGCCGCGTTGAGTTGCTCCGCATGCCGGTGCTGCACTTCCAGCGGACTGCGAAAGCACTCCACCACGGCCGAGGGGAGCTGCGCCACCATCAACGCCTTGCGCACCCAGGTGTGGCTCCTGCCGACTTTCTCGGCCAGCTGGCGCTGGGTCGGGAACAGTTGCTCGTCGAGCGCGCGCTGGTACATCACGCCCTGCTCATACGCAGAGAGATCCGAGCGCTCCCGGTTCTCGCGGTCCATGGCCGTGAACAGCTCGATGTCCCCGAGCTCGTCGAGCCAGATGGCCGCCAGCACCGGGATGCCCAAGTCCAAGCATGCACGGTGGCGCCGGTGTCCAAACACCAGTTCATACTGTCCGGGCTCGCCTGCCACCGGACGCACCAGGATCGGCTGCACGTTGCCGCCGGCCTGCTCGATGTCGGCTTTAAGCCCCGCGAATTCCGCTGTCTCGAACGATGTTGAATGGCGGTTGGCCCAGCGGGAAGCACGGATGATTGCAGGATCGAGCTTGCGTGTCGGCGTCGAGCCATCGTGCTGGCGCAACCGATCGCGCAGGGCGGCCAGCTCGCCCTCCACCGCCTGCATCTGGCCCCGGAAGGCCAGCATCTGGCCTGGACCGGTGCGCGGAGCAAGCGAGCTGGTCTGCGCTGGTGGAAACCTGGTTTCCACCGCGTGCGCGGCAGCAACACCGGGAAGTGATGCCGGAGGCGCAACGATAGCGTGGGCAGTCGGTGCTGCGGCCGGCGTCGGCTCGGGAATCGACAATCCAGCGGTCAGGGCTTCGAGGCGCTTGCGGGTACTAGCCATTGGAACCTCCGAGGCGGTGGAAACCTGGTTTCCAGCCGAGCGCCATGCGCACATGGCGGGATGGGAGCGACGATATCGCGCGCAACGGGCCATGCGGAAACCTGGTTTCCACATGACGTACCAGGTCGGACGCGAGGAAGTGGAAACCAGGTTTCCACACAGCGAACGGACCGAGCATCCGGCCGGACCACGGCGAAGCGGCCCGCAACGGATCACGTGGAAACCAGGTTTCCAGGTGCCGTGACACATCAGACGCTGTTGCGTGGAAACCTGGTTTCCACGCAACGGACAGCACGCGCGCGCGGCGCGACGGAAGCGACGATATCGCCTGCAACAGATCGTGTGGAAACCAGGTTTCCACATGAGGTACCGGGCCAGACGCGAGGAAGTGGAAACCAGGTTTCCACGCAGCGAACGAACCGCGCATTCGGCAGGACCGCGGCGAAACGGCCCGCAACGGATCACGTGGAAACCAGGTTTCCAGGTGCCGTGACACATCAGACGCTGTTGCGTGGAAACCAGGTTTCCACGCAACGGACAGCGCGCGCGCGCGGCGCGACGGAAGCGACGACATCGCCTGCAACAGATCGTGTGGAAACCTGGTTTCCACATGAGGTACCGGGTCAGACGCGAGGAAGTGGAAACCGGGTTTCCACACCGCGAGCGGGCCGTGCATCCGGCAGGGCCGCAGCGAAGCTGCCCGCAACGGATCGCGTGGAAACCTGGTTTCCAGATGCCATGCCGCATCGGACGCAGGCGCGTGGAAACCAGGTTTCCACGCGTCAGCGCAGACCAGTTCGGCGTGGTGCAGTGCGCGACATGGCCACGAAACGGTGGAAACCTGGTTTCCACCCCGCCCCTGCACCCTCTTCAGCTGAAGCGCCAAGGCTCTCATTGCACCTGCGCCTTGTCTGCCCAGCTGCTCACCACAGACTGCTCGACCAGATCAACGAACGCGTCGTAAGCGTCGGAAGCACGCTTGTAGGTCTTCGCAGCCCCCTCATATTTCTGCACGTCATAGACGGTGGCAAACTCGGCCGCCTTGTTGCTGGTCACGCTGGTCTTCGGGATCTCCACCGGCAGCGTGTACTCGCCATAGGTGGCCTGGATCCATTGCCGGACTGCAGGGGTGGCCGGGTCGCTCGGGTCGACCCGGCTGAGCAGCACATGCAGAAAGTCGAAGGCCTTGCCGGCCATGTCGCCACCCTGTGCATCGAGATTGGCGCCCAGATCGGCCAGCAGCGACCAGAACTGCGCCGACGATGCGAAGTCCAGGCCGGACGGAGGCACCGGCACGACGATTCCGTTGGCGGCCCACAGCGCATTGATGGTCACGTAGGAAAGCGACGGAGGCGTGTCGATGATGATCACGTCATAGAGATCACGCACGCTCTCCAGCCCCGCGTTGAGCACATCCCAGAAGCGAGCGTTAGGCTCCTGCATCTGGCGCGCAGGCAGCGCGAACTCGGCCGAGAAAAGGAAGGGGGCCGCAGCCACCAGATCCAGCCCGTCCCAATAGGTCGACCGGATCGCGTAGCGGATATCGGACTGGCTGCCGTCACACAGCGGAGCGATGGTCATGTCCTCGCTGATCTCCGCTTCAGGCAGCAGGCCGTGCAAGGTGGTGAGCGAGCCCTGCGGATCGGTGTCAATGGCCAGCACCCGGTGGCCACGCAAGCTCAGCCCCTGCGCCAGCACCATGGCCGTCGTGGTCTTGGCAACGCCACCCTTGAAATTCCCGACGGCAATGGTGAATGCCTTTTTCCCATCGGGGCGCATCTTGTCGGCGCGGTAGGTGCGGGTCCAGGTGCGCAGTTCGCTGAGTTCGAAGTTGCGCTTGCCGCCCGCCGGCGTCAGCCGCCCGCTTGGCAGATCCTCCTTGGTGATGCGGTAGGCCACATGCGCCTTGTCGACACCGCACAGGGCCGCCAGCTGGGCGGTCGAGTAGATCGGCGCGACCTTGCGTGCTTCCGGCGCCAGCAGGCGGCCGCGGATCTGCTCGACCATCGAGCCGGCACGCACGGCCAGCGCCGCGATGCGCGGCATGTCGATCCGCGCGCGTGCAGAAGAGGGGGAAGGAGAGAGCGGGAGGGGAGGCGTGGAAACCTGGTTTCCAGCGCCGCTGGGAGCGGGCAATGCCATGAAGAACAGCCTTATTCAACAGAATTTGGCCATTCTATGGGATTCCGTCGAATGAACAAGAACCACCTAGAGCCTCGCCATTGAGCCCCTGTCAATTGTGAGAGGGTTTGGGGACCAAGGTGAGGTTCATTGGGATTCTCGTACGGATCAGACGCTCGGGATGGCCGAAATAGATGTCGAACGGACCTGTCGATGGCGTTTGGCGCCCTTGCGACGCGCATTCCGGCACCTTGCACCGCCGCCGCGCGCCCAGCCGCACGATGCATCCCCAGTCCACTCACCTCAAATCCCAACCACTCACACGTCCAACGCCTTCAAATCCCATTCGATCTCACACTCAATCCCAAACCTTCTCACATCAAATCCCAGAGGTCCTCACAGAATCTTCTGCAAGTCCTTGTCAGGCATCGAAAAAGTGCTCCGTCAATTCTTCAATCTCTCCAAGTGTTTCTTTTCAAAGTCTCAAGGGATGCTTCGTGGATTTGTAAATTGACCATTTCACAAAACATCGGCATCATGTGAAACTACAGATCCCTGAAAGAGGCCACATGGAAGACGGCGAAGTTCCGCGACAGCCGCCCAAGCCATCCCCGGCCCCCGACGAGCAAAGCGTCGCGAAGGCCAACGAAGCCATCGCGATCCGTCCCAAGCGCGGTCGCCTGACGCTGCTGTCGCGCCGCATCTACAACGCGTTGCTCTACCACTCGCAGCGTCAGGGTGTGGACGAGCCCGTCTACAAGCTCGCCCTCAGCGAGCTCATCGGCGACGCTCGCTTCAATTCCAACAACACCGAACTGCTGAAGTCCCACCTGCGCGACATGCAGGCGACCACCATCGAATGGTCCACCAGCGGCGCAGGCCTCAAGCGCTGGGTCTCCTCCCAGTTGCTGGGTACCGTCACGATCGAAGAGCAGGGCAGGGGCCGGCCCTGCACGATCACCTGGCGCTACCCGGAAGAAATCCGCGAGCGCCTGGTCAAGCCGCACCAGTACACCCGTGTGTTGCTGGAAATCAGCGGCCAGATGCGCAGTTACCCCGCTGCCGTCCTCTACGAGATAGGGGCTCGTTACCTCTCCTCGCCGAGCCGACTGTCCATGCGCGAGGACGTGCTGTGGTGGGCCGCTGTACTGACCGGGCGAAGCGACATCACGGAAGTCGACTACCGCTTCCTCAAGCGCGACGTGATCAGCAAGGCGTTGGCCGAGATCGACGCCCTCTGCGAGGACTTCAGCCTTGAACTCATCGAGCACAAGCGAGGCCGGCGCATCGAGGAAATCCAGTTCCGTGTCCTTCCCAAGCTTCAGCAGCGCCTGGGCGCTGCCGATGACCCCAGCCGCAACGTCTTCGACCTCGAGCTCGTGGGCAAGCTGATCGCACTGGGCCTCAAACAGGACGAGGCGCAAGACCTGTATGCGACCACCGACGAAGGCCAGTTGCGCGGCACGCTCGAGCACGTCGAGCAGCGGCTTCGCAGCCAGTCCCTGCCGACGCTCAAGTCGCCGGCAGCCTATTTCAAGGATGCGCTGAAGAAGGGATACGCCGGCGTGAAGGGGACGATCGAAATCCCCGAGACAGCGCCCGCGCTGGGCCACGCCCGGCCCGTGACCGCATCCAGCGGCGCGGACCGCATGCATCGCATCCGGGAGCTGTGGGACAACGATCGCATGCAGAAGGCCAAGTCGCTCTACCAGGAGATGCCCGAAGCCATGCAAGCCGAGATGCGGTCGCGCTTCGAGGCAGATCGGCTCGGGCAGATCGCCGCGCCCATCGCCCGGGCCTGGCGCCGCGACGGGCCCGCCAGCCGCATCGCGGCGACCACCTTCCACCGCTGGCTGGCACAGGTCACGTGGCCCGAGGAGCCCTCGGATCGCGTGCTGCTCGACTTCGCGCTGGCCCAGGGCGTCGCGGGCATGTAGCCGCGGCGGTCGGGAAGGGCGCGTCCGACCCGATGCCTCGACACGGCTTCCGCACGACGAATCGAGCAGGCCGAGCCGTCAAAGGGCATCGGTGCGGGTGTCCGTGTGACCCTCGACCGGCAGGAAGAGCCGGTGCCTCAGGCTCCAGATGGTGGTCCCCAGGCGCAGGAGTCGCTCGACGTTGATGTCGTAGGAGCTGCCCCGCGGGTCCTCCCTGGCGATCAGCTCGGCGATGACATCGAGCGCGTCCACGGGCGCGAACCCCAGGCCCGCGCGCCCCATGTCGACGATGGTTGCCAAGATCTCTGTTCTGTTCATTGCAAGGGCAGGGCAGGGGGAAGGCCCTCGAAATCGCTGAAGTGCGAGGGCTGTCGACAGCGAACTCGCGATGCGCCACGCGAACCTGCCTCCGGTTGTTGCTGCCGCCGCGATGCCTGCGACTGGGGCGCGAGGATGCGCCGGGAGGATGCAGGCGGCATGGGGATCGGGTGGAGATTCCGTGAAGGGCGCCGCAGCACCTGCTGCAGCAGCGAGCCGACCCGACGGCGCGTGGTTGTGATCGGGTCCGCAGCCCATGCGGACGTGGCCCGAGCATTTCCCGCATATCGATGCACGATTTACTTATTTAGCGAAAGATGCATCGCTGCCTAGCATCCGGTCTCATTCAACCGGTCATAACAGGTCAGCCGCATGTCTCCCGCCAAGGCACTCGAACCCATCGCCTTTTCTCCTGTGCCCCTCTACACCCAGGTGCGCGAAACGCTGCGCGAGCGCATCCTCGACGGCACCTACGCACCGCATGCGCAACTGCCCTCGGAAAGCGAGATGGTTTCGCTGTTCAAGGTCAGCCGCATCACGGTGCGCCAGGCGCTCAGCGACCTGCAGCGCGAAAACCTGATCTTCAAGATCCCGGGCAAGGGCACCTTCGTCGCCAAGCCCAAGGCCTTCCAGCATCTCGGACAGCTCGAGGGCTTTGCCGAGGCGATGGAGCGCATGGGCTACGAGATCCGCAACCAGGTCACCAGCCACAAGACCGTGCCCGCTTCGCCGCGCGTGGCGCAGCGCCTGGGCCTGGCCGAGGGAAACCCGGTCGCACAGATCAAGCGCGTGCGTCACCTCAACCGCGCTCCGGTGTCCTACGAGGTGACCTACCTCCCGCATGCGATCGGCGAGCGGCTGCGCCAGGCGGACCTGGCCGGGCGCGACATCTTCCTGATCCTGGAGAACGACTACGGCATCGCGCTCGGCCACGCCGACCTGCAGATCGACGCGATGCTGGCCGACGAGGTGCTCGCGCGGGCACTGGTCGTGGCCGAAGGCGCGGCCGTGCTGCGCGTGGAACGCCTGACCTACACGGCCGACGGCGCGCCGCTGGATTTCGAGGACCTCTATTTCCGCGGCGACGCCTTCCAGCACCGGCTTCGCATCGCCCGCGCCATCCCGTCGACCAAGGTGAACCCATGAACATCATCACCCGCACCGTCGATGTGCTGGTCATCGGCGGCGGCACGGCCGGTCCGATGGCCGCCGTCAAGGCGAAGGAAGCCAACCCGGCGCTCGAAGTCCTGCTGCTGGAAAAAGCCAACGTCAAGCGCAGCGGCGCCATCTCGATGGGGATGGACGGCCTGAACAACGCGGTGGTGCCCGGCTTCGCCACCCCCGAGCAGTACGTCAAGGAGATCACGACCGCCAACGATGGCATCGTCAACCAGAAGACCGTGATGGCCTATGCGCGCAACAGCTATTCGATGATCGAGGAGCTCGACCGCTGGGGTGTGAAGTTCGAGAAGGACGAGACCGGCGACTACGCGATGCGCAAGGTCCACCACATGGGCACCTACGTGCTGCCGATGCCCGAGGGCCACAACATCAAGAATGTGCTGTACCGGCGCCTGAAGCGCACGCGCGTGGAGATGTCGCAGCGCCTGGTGGTCACGCGCCTGCTCACCGCGGCCGACGGCAGCATCGCGGGCGCCATGGCCTTCGATTGCCGCACGGCCGAATTCCACGTGATCCGCGCCAAGGCCGTGGTGCTGGCCACCGGTGCCGCCGGACGGCTGGGACTGCCGGCCTCGGGCTACCTCTTCGGTACCTACGAGAACCCGACCAACGCGGGCGACGGCTACAGCATGGCCTACCACGCGGGCGCCGAGCTGTCGGGCATCGAGTGCTTCCAGATCAACCCGCTGATCAAGGACTACAACGGCCCGGCCTGCGCCTATGTGACCGGCCCCTTCGGCGGTCACACCACCAACAACCGGGGCGAGCGCTTCATCGAGTGCGACTACTGGAGCGGCCAGATGATGATGGAGTTCTACAACGAGCTCCAAGGCGGCAACGGACCGGTCTTCCTCAAGCTGAACCACCTGGCCGAGGAAACCATCGCCACCATCGAGCAGATCCTGCACACCAACGAGCGTCCGAGCCGCGGGCGCTTCCACGCGGGGCGCGGCACCGACTACCGCGCGCAGATGGTGGAGATGCACATCTCGGAGATCGGTCTGTGCAGCGGCCATTCGGCCTCGGGTGTGTGGGTGGACGAGCACGCGCGCACCACGGTGGCTGGCCTTCATGCCGCGGGCGACCTGGCCTGCGTGCCGCACAACTACATGCTCGGTGCCTTCGTCTACGGGCGCCTCGCGGGAGAAAGCGCGGCGCGGTACTGCGCAGAAAACGAACTGCCTGTCCTCGACCCACAGCAGGTCGCACGCGAGCACGCACGCGTGAGCGCGCCACTTCTTCGCGGCAGCAACCCGTCCGGGGAGGGCCTGCCGCCTGCGCAGGTCGAATACAAGCTGCGTCGCATGGTCAACGACTACCTGCAGCCGCCCAAGGTGACGCGCAAGATGGAAATCGGCCTCTCGCGCTTCGAGCAGATACACGAGGACCTGCAACGGCTGAGTGCCGCCGGCCCGCACGAACTGATGCGCGCGATGGAGGTGCATGCCATCCGCGACTGCGCCGAGATGGCCGCGCGCGCGTCGCTCTACCGCACCGAAAGCCGCTGGGGCCTCTATCACCACCGCGTGGACTTTCCCGAGCGCAACGACCGCGAGTGGTTCTGCCACACGCAGCTGCAGAAGCGGGGGGAGGCGATGGCGAGCTTCAAGCGGCCCGTCGACCCCTACATCGTGCCGCTCGATGCGCACGAGATGTCGGCCTACCAGCACCTGCGCGTGCCTGGCGCCACCCTCGCGCGCGAGCCTGTCGAGGCCTGAGGCCACCTTCCCCAAGAAAGAGAACAAGAGAGTCCCACATGCCCCTCGCCTTCAATCCCACCAGCGTGCCCGTGCGCGTGGACGAGGACAAGTGCATCGCCCACAAGGGCTGCACCGTCTGCGTGGATGTCTGCCCGCTCGATGTGCTCGCCATCGACCTCAGCAAGGGCAAGGCCTACATGAAGTTCGACGAATGCTGGTACTGCATGCCTTGCGAGAAGGACTGTCCCACCGGCGCGGTCACCGTCGACATCCCCTACCTGCTGCGCTGACCGCGCTGCGGCCGCCGCCTTTCAAGTGCATCAACCGGAGCTATCACGATGAAGACCACGAGAAGACTGGCCCTGTGGGGCGCGACCCTTGGCCTGCTGCTGGCGCTGCCGGCGGCACAGGCCGAGACCATCCGCATCGCCATCGGCACACAGGACACCACCATCAACTGCGCCACCGGCGGCCTGCTGATCCGCGAGCTCAAGCTGCTCGAGAAGTACCTGCCGCGCACCGGCAAGTACAAGGATGCGCAGTACCAGATCGAGTGGAAGAACTTCACCTCCGGGGCACCGCTGACCAACGAGATGGTCGCGGGCAAGCTCGACCTCGGCTCGATGGCCGACTTCCCCGGCAGCTTCAACGGCGCGGCCTTCCAGAAGGCGGGACGCAAGAGCATCTTCATCACCGTGCTGTCCGGCAGCACCACGGGCAGCGGCAACGGCATCGTCGTGCCGAAGGACTCGAAGGTGCAGTCGCTCGCCGAGCTCAAGGGCCGGACCATCTCCGTGCCGTTCGCGTCGACCTCGCACGGCATGCTGCTGCGCGCCGTCCAGGCCCAGGGCTGGGATCCGATGAAGGACGTGAACATCACGACCCAGGCGCCCGAGGTGGCGGGCCCGGCACTGCAGGCCGGCAAGGTCGAGGCGCACGCGGACTTCGTGCCCTTTGCCGAACTCTTTCCGTACCGCGGCTTCGCGCGCAAGATCTACGACGGCTCGCAGGCGAACGCGCCCACGTTCCACGGCAGCCTGGTCGACGAGGACTATGCGAAGAAGTACCCCGAGGTGGTCGTCGCCTACCTGCGCGCGGCGCTCGAGGCCGACCGCCTCGTGGCGGCAGAGCCCGAGAAGTACAGCGAGCTGATCGCCAAGGTCACGGGCATCGAGGCCGAGGTCAACTACCTGTTCCACGGTCCGCTCGGTCTGCAGACGCGCGACCTGAGCTGGAAGCCCGAGTACCGCCAGGCGGTGAAGACTTCGCTCGACACGCTGCGCCTGCTCAAGCGCACCGACAACGACATCGATGCCAATGCCTTCGTGCAGGACGGCTACGTCCGAGCCGCCTTCAAGGAGGCCGGTCTGGACTACGACAGGCAGTTGAAGAACTATGCCCGTGCACCGCTGGTCGCGAAGGACGCCGCGACGGGCAAGCCCATCGCCGATGTGAGCCGCGTGGCGCAGGTCTGGGTGGCCGGCGAGCCGCTGGTGCGGCACTACGCCTCGCCGGAGAACGCTTTCGGCGACCTGCAGAAACTGGAGAGGGCCGGCAAGAAGGCGCGTGTGGTCTATGCGCAGGACCGCAACAGCGGCAACAAGCTGTTGGCGGCTGATGCGTGGTTCGTGCTCGGCGCCAAGGGCGAGGTCGATGCGTTCTTGCTCAAGGAGCAGGCCGAGGGCTGGGCCGCGAAGCATGGCGGCAGGGTGGCCGACTTCGCTGGCGTACGCGCCGCGCTGGCCGGCTGAGCTCCCGCGGGCGGCACGAAACCTCGCGCGCTCACCATGGCCAGCTCCTCCGTCTCCTCATTTGTGCTCCTGCGTGCCGGCCTGCCGCGCGCCGCCTTGCGCACCGTCGCATTGCTCGGCTGCCTGCTCGCGTGGCACCTTGCCACCGTCCAGCGCGTCGATCTGGGCTTCATCACCTTCCGCAACGTGCCTTCACCGCGCGAGGTGGCCGAGTCGGCGTGGGCGCTCGCGCGATCACCGCTGGTGCTGGAGCACCTGGGAGCGAGCCTGCGCCGCGTGTTCATCGGCTTCGGGCTGGCCACCGTGGTGGGTGTGGCGCTGGGCCTGGCCGTCGGCCGCGCGCGCTGGGCCGAGGACACGCTGCTGCCGCCGCTGGAAGTCCTGCGGCCGATCCCTGCGGTGGCGTGGATCCCGCTGGCGATCCTGATGTTTCCGTCCTCGGAGGCTTCGATGGTGTTCATCACCTTCGTGGGGGCGCTGTTTCCCGTGTTGCTCAGCACCGTGCACGGCGTGGAGGCGGTGGACGCGCGTCTCGTCGCGTCGGCGCGCAGCCTGGGCGCGGGCCGCCTGGCGGTGTTTGGCGAGGTCGTCCTGCCCGGCGCGCTGCCAAGCATCGTCACGGGCCTGGCGATCGGCATGGGCACGG
Source organism: Variovorax gossypii (assembly GCF_003965815.1). GTDB lineage: Bacteria > Pseudomonadota > Gammaproteobacteria > Burkholderiales > Burkholderiaceae_C > Variovorax > Variovorax gossypii. Next base: position 147,085 of record NZ_RXOE01000005.1, read on the forward strand.
CGTGGTTCTGCCTGGTCACGGCCGAGATGATCTCGGGCCAGTTCGGCATCGGCTACTACACGTGGATGTCGTACACGATCCAGAACTACGCCGACATCGTGGTGGGCATGCTCTTCATCGGTGTGCTCGGCATGGGCAGCAGTGCGCTGGTGCGTCGTGCCGGCCAACTGCTGATGCCCTGGCGCGCCGTGCAGGAGGCGAGGCGATGAAGGCGGATGTGAGAGCCGGGCGCATCGCCATCGATCGCCTGCGCGTGCGTCTGGGACACGGCGCCCAGGCCTTCGACGCGGTGCAGGACATCACGCTGGACATCGAACCCGGCGATTTCGTCTGCCTGCTCGGCCCCTCGGGGTGTGGCAAATCGACGCTGCTGGGCGCGCTCGCCGGCCATCTCGCACCTGCCGGCGGTGCGATCCGCGTGGATGGCGAGCCTGTGCGCGGACCGCATCCGGATCGCGGGCTGGTCTTCCAGCAGCACACGCTTTTTCCGTGGAAGAAGGTGTTGGACAACGTCGCCTTCGCACTCAAGATGCAGGGCGTCGGCCGTCGTGAGCGCCATGCAAGGGCGCACGAGATGCTGCGTCTCGTGGGTCTCGACGCCTTCGCAGGCTTCTATCCCTCGCAGCTCTCGGGCGGCATGCAGCAGCGCGCGGAGATCGCGCGGGTGCTCATCAACCATCCGCGCGTGATGTTGATGGACGAACCTTTTGGTGCGCTCGATGCGCAGACCCGCCTCATGATGCAGCGCCAGTTGCTCGACGCCTGGGCGCGCGTGCGCACCACCATCGTCTTCATCACTCACGACATCGACGAGGCGCTGTACCTCGGCGATCGCGTGCTCGTGATGGGCCCCCGGCCGGGCCGCATCGTCGCCGAGTTTGAGCCGGGCTTCGCCCGCCCGCGCGATCCGTCGCTGGTGACGTCGTCCGAATTCACCGCCTTGAAGCGGCACTGCCTGCAGCTGCTGCATCCGCACGCGGCCTCCGGTGCACCACTGGAACGCCTCACGCCGCTCGGTAAGCCCGCCGCCGCCCATCTGCACTTTGCGATCTAGACAAAGAAATGACCCTCCCGATCCTTGACGATTCCGAACTGCAGGCCATTGCTGCGCGACTTGCCTCATCCGATGCCGAAGTGCGTCGCATCGCCGTGATGGACCTTGGCGATCTGGCCGACGAGGCGCACACACCGCTGCTGGCCGCCGCTTTGCGCGATGGCGCACCTGCCGTGCGCGTCGCTGCGGCGCTGGCGCTCGAAACCATGGAGAACCAGGCCGCTGTCCAGGGACTGGTAGAGGTCCTTGATGATCCCGAGGCAGAGGTTCGCGAGGCGGCGGCCCACAGTCTGGCCGAGCTAAAGGATCCGGCCTCGGCCATCTGGTTGCTGCCGCATGCCCACAGCGGCCCGGCGCGCGTGCGCGCCGCGGTGTTGCGCGCCTTGCGCGAACTGCGCGTGCCCGCAAGCGCAGCTCCCGCGCTCGCGGTGTTGCAGACGTCACAGGCACGGGGGGCCGGGGAGGCAGCCGATACGGGCGACGCGGTGGCTTTGCGCCGCGAGGCGATCGGCGTGCTCGGCTACCTGAAGCATTCGGCTGCGCTGCCAGTGCTGGCCGCGCTCGCGGTGGCTGAACCGGTGGATGAGGTGCGTCGTGCCGCAGTGGGGGCGTTGGCCTTCGCGGCGGGCGACACGCAGGCCCGCGCCGCGCTGGAGTCAGCGCTGCGCGATGGGAGCTGGCAGGTCCGGGAAGAGGCGGCCACTGCGCTCGGCAAGTTGCAGCAACCGGCGGCGACGCAGGCGCTGCTGGTGGCGCTGGACGATCCCTACTGGCAGGTTCGCCTGCGTGCAGCGCGCAGTCTCGGCCGGCTGCGCAGCACCGACAGCGTGGCGCCGTTGCTCGCGGCGCTCGAGCACGCCATCAGCAACCTGCGCAAGGAAGCGGCGCTGGCGCTTGGCGAAGTGGGCGACGCGAAGGCATTACCGGGCCTCGAACGCGCGGCGCACGATTCCGATCCCGAAGTGCGCAAGTCCGCCCGACTGGCCATCGCGCAGATCGGTGAGCACCTCGCCGCATCGCATGGCGCCTGAGTCCATCGTCGATCATCGCGTGCGCGCGGCACTGGAGTTCCGCTGGGCGGACGGCGCGCGTCATGTGGTCGCCTATAGGCTGCTGCGCGCGAATTGCCCGTGTGCCGACTGCAAGTCGCGGCGCGCCGCATCGCGCAGCAGCGTCGCGGGTGAGCCATTGCCCGACGAGGGCGTCGAGGTGATGGACATCCATCCGGTCGGCGCCTACGGCGTGCAGCTCGTTTTCAGTGATGGGCATGACAGGGGGATATTCCCCTGGATCTTTCTCAGAACGCTGCTGGCGCGCTTGCTGGATCAGCCCTGCGACACCTGACACAGGCCTCTCGGGCTCTGATCACCCGAACAGCGCGCATGGGTTCGCTCGCATCAGTCGTCGTCGTACCAGTCGTGGTAGTGGTAATGGTTGCTGTGATAGCTGTTGTGCTCGACCCGCAGTGACGTGATCGGTGATGGGTAGGCTGGCGGGGCCGGACGGTAGTAGACCGGCGGCGCGGGACGCAAGAGAACCGGGGGAGGGTAGTACGAAGGCGCGGGAACGACATAGGCCGGCGTCGGCTCGTAGAAGATTGGCGCCGGTGCTACGACAGCAGGCGCAGGTACGCTGATGCCGAATGACCAGCTCACACCCGCCGTCGCCGACGTCGCGACCATCAATGCGAAGACAGGCACGGCGGCGGTGCGCATGTGTTTTGTGAAGCCATTCAAGAACATGGAAATCTCCAACATGGGGAATTCGCTCCCCTGGGAATCCGAGGTACGGGCTGTGCCTCTGTTCCGGTCGGATGAACCGGTGAGATCCTGGGCATGTTTATGGCGTGTGTTGGTAGAGAAGCGGCGGGGCTTTCATCGAGATCCAGTGAAGATCGGTCGTGGGATTGGCGATGAACGGGAAGCGTGCTCCAACGCGGCTCACTGCCAAGCACCTGACGGCTGGGGAAGCTGAGTCTGGCACCGTTGGACGATCTGGTCCATCGATTGCTAGAGGACATTCGCCGCGATGAACCCGATGCGTCGCTTCGGTGACTCTGTGCAAGGAGTCCGGCAAGAAGCAGATCACTACCGGGCGATAGAGTCGGCCACGCACGGTTCCCTCAACTCTTTTTCTGCAACTCCTGCGATCAACATGAACCTTCGACGCCATATCTGCGCCTTCCTTCTCGGAGCCTCCTTCGTCGGGGCGCATGCACAGAGCGCGACATCCGCGGCGCCTGCCTCGCTGCTGTCGCAGGCCCTGGCCCTGTCCGACGGTGTGCAGCCGCAGGTGGTCGAGTGGCGCCGGCACATCCACCAGAACCCTGAGCTGGCCTACCAGGAGACCGGTACAGCGAAGTACATCGCTCAGGCGCTGGCCGGCATGCCCGGCCTGGAGGTCAGGACCGGGATCGCCGGTACCGGCATCAAGGCCGTGCTGCGCGGTGCGCAACCGGGCCCCGTGGTGGCGCTGCGCGCGGACATGGATGCGCTGCCCGTCGAGGAGCGCAACGACCTGCCTTTCAAGTCCACGGCCAAGGCGGACTGGCTGGGAAAGCCGGTTGCGGTGTCGCACGTCTGCGGACATGACTCGCACGTCGCCATGCTGTTGGGCGCGGCCAAGGTGCTGTCCTCGCTGCGCGAGCAACTCGCCGGCACGGTGGTCTTCATCTTCCAGCCGGCCGAGGAAATTGGCCCGGGGCTGGGCAAGTCCAGTGGCGCCATGGCCATGGTGCGCGAGGGCGTGCTCGACAACCCGAAGGTTGATGTCGTGCTCGGCCAGCACATCAGCAACCAGGCGCCTTCCGGCACGATCCGCTACAGGCCAGGCCCGATGCTGGCCAGCATCGACGTGTTCAACATCAAGTTCAAGGGCACGGGCGGGCATGGCGCCGCGCCATGGGCCTCGAACACGCCCATGCTGGCGGCGGCCGAGACGGTGCTGGGCCTGCAGAACATCGTGAGCCACCGGCTCAATCCGACCATCGACGGCGGGCAGACGATCGTGACCACCGGCATGCTGCAAAGCGGCAACCGCTTCAACGTGCTGCCCGAGACGGCCGAGATCGCCGGCACGATCCGCGCGCTCTCGACGACGAACCAGAAGATCGCTCAGGAGGAGATCCGCCGCCGCGCCACCGGCATCGCGGCCAGCTACGGCGTGCAGGCGGATGTGAAGATCGACAGCGGCGACGGCTACGAGGTGCTGGTCAACGACCGCGACGCCACGCTCTCGCTGGTGGGAGCCTTCGGTGCCGCTGCCGGCGGTGCCGCGAAGGTGAGCCAGATGCCGGCCTCCATGGGATCGGAGGATTTCGGGGCCTTCGGCTCGACCGGCGTGCCGGTCGTGTTCTGGATGCTGAACGCTTCGCCGATGGGCGAAAAGGACGGGCCGGTGAACCATTCGCCGCTGTTCCAGATTGACGAGTCGGCGATGCGCGTGGGCGTTCGTGCGCTGACTGCTGCGACACTTTCTCAACTGGCCAGTGCGCGGCTTCAGGGGCGCTGAACGTCTTGCAGCGGCACTCGGGGCATTGGAGTCGTCGGCTGCGCCATCAGATCCGGTGTTGCTCCTCGACGATTCGTTTCAGGATCGGAAGTGTCGCGCGCCAGTAGAACGCGACGTGGTTCCAGCCTGAGTCCTCACCGATCTCCCAGTCCTTTCCGCGGCGTAGAGGGGAGGGCGGCACCTGATGGCTGACCCTCAGGACCGTTTCGGCGCCCTCAACCTCGAGCGTGATCGTGATCGATGAATAGGATTCGGGAACGTCAGGCAGACCGGAAACCCTGGACCAATAGGTGTACTGAAGTAGCGAGGGCGATCGCACCTGGATCACCTGCCCCTTGTCCCGATACCGCGCTGTCCCGATGATCGCTTCTATTTCGATGGGACTGCCGGGCTGCCAGTCGGTCTTGAAATGCGCATTGCGCCATTTCTCCCCGGCATCGGGATCCGTGAGTGCGCCCCAGACATCCCGAGGTTCGGCCTCAATGCGGATGGATTGCATGACTGTTCGGAAGGGCATGGTTCTGCTGTCCAGATGAGGGCCTCGGAATTTTCCCCGGGAAACATCGCAGCCGAAGACCTTGCGTGCAAGGAGCCCGCCCAGGCCGCCTGTTTCCGGCCCTACAAATACGGGCCGCTCGCCAATACGGAGCTGGTGATCAGGCCGAGGAACGTCCAAATGACCTTCAACGGAAGTCCACCGTAGTCGCCGAAGTGAAGCGGCTGCGACAGAAGCAGGGAACTCAGGTCCCAGGCAAGGCGTGCTTTGCGCAGGGCTCGCCAGTTTGCGCGTCGATCATCATGGGCGTCAGCAGCCGTGCAGTCAGTGGTGAGTTGCCGCGCACGGAAGCCATGTAGTGATGCGGCGATGAGAAGGGGTTGCCTGGAAAGTCGATGAACGAGATGTCCGTTCCGGGCGCCGCGGCCAACGCCGCGTCGGCCGTCCGCTGCACGATGCCCGCGAGGTTGTGCATGTCTAGCCAGTAGAGCCGCCGCATGCCAATGCCGCATGGGGAAATCGCGGCGCTCCTCTCATCAGAACGGCAATCTCCTGACGCGAGAAGGAGCGTCATTGCGTGTCACGCAACAGAAGGTGTGCCGTTCGAACGGCGGCGGGGCACTCGCGACGTTCCACGAATTGCACTTGGCGAAGGTCTTGCTGGAGACCCGGGCGTGCGAAACACTGTCCGCAGCCGAAGGGCATCAACCCGGCCTACATCCGCCCTCCAACTTTCAGCCTGTCACCATGCCGAAGCTCAGAGCCGTCAATGCCGTTGCCTGTGGGCTGATCGTCGTCGGGAATTCTCTGAACCTTGCCGTGGCCGGCCCGATCGGCTACCTGGGGCCGGCGGGGAGTTGGACGCACCAGGCTTGCCTGGACCTGTTCGGTGGCCGGGACCTTGTGCCGCTCGCGCGCGACCAGCTGTTCAGGAGCTATGCCGACAGGAAAGTGGAGCGCGCCTGCGTGCCCGTCACGACCTCCGTGGTTGGCGTGACGCCCTACCTCGACGCGGTGCTCGACCTGCCCGAGGTGACCATCGTCGCCGAGTACCCGAAGATGCTCGGATACAGCCTGCTGGCCAAGCCAGGGACGAAGCGCGAGGACATTGCGTCGGTCCACGCGCATCCTGTGGCCTTCGAGGAGGTCAAGCCGTGGCTGGAGCAGGAGATGCCTCAAGTGCGTCGCGTCGAAGCGGCCAGCGGGGGCGCGGCCGCACAGGCCGTTGCGCGCAGTTCCGCGCTCGATGCCGCATCGTTCGGGCCGAGGGTCGGGGCCGACATCTATCAACTCGTCTCACTGGTCGACGGCATCGAGGAGGGGCCTCATAACGTCACGCGCTGGTGGGTGCTCGGCCGGCAGATGCCGGCGCCTACCGGGCACGACAAGACCTCCTTGCTGGTCAATGCCTCGGATGCCAGCCTGTCAGGCATCCTGGCAACGTTCAGCGAAGCGGGCGTGCAGGTCCTGACGATCTACGAGCGTCCGAGCAAGAAATCACTGGATACGCACCGCTATCTGGTCGAGGTGGCGGGGCATGCCAAGCAGGGTGCGCTGGAGGTCTTTCTGGAGGCACATCGGGAGCTTCGCGTCCTCGGTTCCTATCCGCGGCGCTGACCCCGGGTGCATGCATCGCATGGATGCGCTCTCGGAAGAGTCTCAGCGTCGTCGTGCGATCAGGGCGCGGCGCCCCGACCCACGATCGTCCGCGGCGTGATGAACACCAGCATCTCGACCTTGTTCAATGTGTGTGAGCGCTTTCGAAACAGTGTGCCCAGGTAGGGCGCCTCGCCCAGCACCGGCACGCGCGACTCGTCGTTGATCTCGGTCAGCTCGAAGATGCCGCCGATGACGACCGTGCCGCCGTTTTCCACCAGCACCTCGGTTTTGACGTGCTTGGTGTTGATCGCCGGACCGGCGGAAGTGTTGACGCCGCGCGCGTCCTTGCTCACGTCGAGTGCGAGGATGATGCTGCCCTCGGGCGTGATCTGTGGTGTCACCTCCAGCTTGAGTACGGCCTTGCGGAATGAGACCGAGGTGGCGCCGCTGGACGTGGCCTGCTGGTAGGGGATCTGTTCGCCTTGCTCGATCAGGGCCTTCGTCTGGTCGGCGGTGATCACCCGGGGGCTGGACACCAGCTTGCCTTTGCCTTCTGCCTCGAGCGCCGAGATCTCCAGGTTCAGCATGCGCGTATGGCTCGAGCTGAAGAGGGAGACCGAGAACGTGCCCGGCGCATTTCCCCTGCCGGCACTGCCGGCCGGCAGGTTCACGAAGTTGCGATTGGTGTAGGGCGCGAAGGTGTGGCTGCGGCCCGCGGGGATGGTGCCGATGGAACTGTTCCTCTCGATGACACCGCCGCCCAGCCTGGCGCCCAGCGACTTGCCGAAGGTGTCCGAAGCCTCGACGATGCGCGCTTCGATCAGCACCTGCCGCACCGGTACGTCGAGCTTCCGGATGAACTCGCTCACCTCGGCCAGGCGCACCGGCGTGTCGGTGACGAAGAGCTGGTTGGTGCGGGCCTCGGCCATCGCGCTGCCGCGAGGGCTCAGCAGACGTGTGGCCGAATTGCCGCTGCCACCCGAGGCGACGCTGCTGCCACCCGTCAGGTTCTGCACCACGGCCGCGGCCTTCGCGTAGTTGAGCTGGAACGACTGCGTGCGCAAGGTCACCAGGTTCTCCAGCGAGGCCTGTGCCTCGAGGTCGATCCTTTCCCTGGCGTTGATCTCGTCGCGCGGCGCGACCCACAGCACGCTGCCGTTCTTGCGCATTCCCAGGCCCTTGGCCTGCAGGATGACTTCCAGTGCCTGGTCCCACGGCACGTCCTTGAGCCGCAGCGTGAGGTTGCCGGAGACGGCATCGGAGGCCACCACGTTGAAGCCGGTGAAGTCCGCGATCACCCGCAGCAGAGCACGCACGTCGACGTTCTGGATGTTCAGCGTGAGCTTCTCGCCGGCATAGCCCGTGCCGGGCGTGAGCTTGCCCGGGTCGACCTTGCGCGGGCCGACCTCAATGACGAACTGCTCATCGGTTTGGTAGGCGCTTTGCTCCCAGTCACCGTGCGCGCCGATGGTCAGGCGTACCCGGTCACTCAACTGCTGCGGGTGCACCGTTGCAACGGCCGTGCCGAAGTCGGACACGTCGAGACGGCGCCGCAGTCCTTCTGGCAACGAGGCCCCTATGAAATCGGCCACCAGCGCCGAGCCCTCGCGCCGCACGTCCACGCCAAGCTGGCTGCTGCCCATGGCCACGACGATGCGGCCCGCCCCATCGTCGCCGCGACGAAAGTCGATGTCTTGCAGTGGCGTGATGCCGCGAAGGCGGTTCCCCGCGAACTCCGCAAGGGGCCGGGTCTTCGGTGGCTGGTCCGCACCCGATTGCAGCGACACCAGCAATGAGCGGCCCTGGATTTCCGCCTCGTAGGTGGCCGCATGCCGCAGGCTCAGTACCACGCGCGTGCGCTCGTCAGCCTGCACCACATTGGCGGCGCGAAGGTTGCCCAGATCGAAGGCAATGGCCGAACGACCCACCGCGCTGGCCACCCCCGGGAAATCCAGTGCGATGCGGGCCGGCGAATGTACGACGAAGCCAACGGGCAGTGCCTTGAGCGGGTGCGTGAAATCGATGCGCACCAAATCCAGCCCGGCCCGCGTCGTGCCGGTGACGGACTCGATGATGTTGTGCTGCGGCGTTTCCATCTGGGCTTGTGCCGCCATCGGAAGCAGTGACGCGAGCAGGGCGCCGATCCACCGCCGCAGGTGCAGGCGCAGACTGGGAGCACTCATCGGGCGTGGGCATGTCTTCATGGGTTCTCCTCCCTCCGCGGGGGTAGCGTGTGAAGCCGTCGCCATTCCCCTGTTGGTGTCCTGCAGATGCGCCGGTCCTGCGGATTGCGTCGCGGCGGAACCTGGCCATGGACCCCGTCAGGGCCCGCGGACCCACCGTTGCCAGCGGCGGTCACCACCGAGTGCCGCGGCGGCGCGACCTCCAACGCGGAAGGCGTCATGAGCCGCCTCCGGAAAGAGGTGCTCCTGTTGCCGGGCAGCCAGCGGGCCGGCATCCCGGCGAATCGGCCGAGGCGCCGCGGTCCGTCAGCTGCCATCCCTCCCGTTCGTGGCCGTGCAGGTGGTAGTGATAGTGGTCGTTCCGATAGACGTCGCCTCCGGAGCGCAGCGCCGCGGCGGAAAAGTGGGATGGCGATGCCGCGCGATGGAGGACTGCGGGTGCAGGCCGTGGAATCGCTGTACCGGAATAGGCAGGTCCCGGCATGCCGTGGATCGGTGCTGGCCCGCTGGACACGGCATGCGCTGCGGCCGGGTCGATGTCGATGGACCAATGTCCTGCTGCGGCAACCGGTGCCGCAGCGACCAGGGCGAAGACAGCTGCGATCCCGCAGGAGGTCTGCTGTGCCAAGCATGTCAGGTTCATGGAAGGCATCCTTGATGGCGTGATGCTCCGGAGGAGGCGCGTCTTGTCCGGCGCAGCCGCAGCGGACCGCGCAATCGGTGAGGATCGCCGGCGCGATGGTCTGGCGTGTCGGTGGAGAAATCCTTCACCGCATGTTCATTCGCCACGAAGATGAAGGCCTGCGCCTCACCGCCGACACGCGGCCCGATGGCGCAGATTTCGTGACCGGTCGCCGCTGTCACGGACGGAAGTGATACGAGAACAACAGACCCGCGGTTCCCAATGCCGACACCTGCAGGCTGTGTCGGGAGTTGAGTCGGTAGCCGATGGCAGGCACCACCAGCGGCGACCATCCGTTGTGGTTGAACGGCACCTTGTCCTTGTGCTCTCCGACATAGCCGTACATGACGCCTGCTGTCAGCTTGAGGTAGAGCCTCGGTTGGCCGAACAGGTCGCTCCACTGGTAGCCGCCATAGGCATAGGCCGAGGGTTGGCCGAATGAATTGCTGAACACCCCCACACCCACCAGCCAGTTCTCGGTCTGATACCGCTCCACGCCGAGGAGGTACACGTTCCGGTGCTGGTTGCTGCGGCGGAAATGATGGGCGTAGGGCGAGAACATCCATTCCCATCTCATGGCGTTCGAGCCCTGAGGCAGTGCGGCGACGTCCTGGGCACAAGCCGTCGTTGTGCCAGCCAGCCAGCCGCATGCGGCAACGAGCGCTGCAGCCATGTGGCGGCGGGCGTGGTTTCCCAAGCCACCGTCTGGGGCATGCGAACAACCGCACCGGGCCGCAAGACGCCGAACATGCGAGCCGCCGGCTTGCGGCCCGTGCGAGCGGCGGTCGGACGCATCGAACCGCGCCGTCATGCGGGCCGTGGCGCGGGCGATTGCCGACCGAACGGCTCCCGCGCCAAACTCTGCGCCGTCGCGAAGTCTTCGCATGCCCAGATCAGGGCTGTGCGACAGGCAATGGCTGCGCCGTGCAGGCGCATCACCCGCGCACTCCATCCCGTGTTGGTGCAAGGCGATACCGCCTCTCGCGGAAGAAGGTCTGCTTCCACGCAGGGGATGTGAACGGATTCTGCTTTCTTCATCGGTTGATGCCGCGACCGGCTTGGAATGGGTCCGAAGCGACACGCAAGCCAGCGCAAGATGGCTGCGTGTGGTTCAGGTGGACCAAGGCGTTCGAACGCGAACGCATACAGCACCTCGTCAGGACGGTTATCGCCGGGGCGAGCAAGAGTTGCCGCAACGAGGTCCGCCCGGACCAGTGGCCTGGCGACGATTCTTTTGAAAGAGCATGGAGAACGGGCTCGCGTCCGATCCAGATCTGATGGAGATGCTGAAGTCTCCCGCTCATCAGAGCGTGGGCGATGCAGGCCGCATCACCGTTCACCGGTGCGATGCACGGACAACCGAGCGAGGCCAAGTGGCATCGGTTGGGCGAAGGCGCGGATTCGTTCGCCGCTTGATCGGATGTTGACGGAACTTGCAGCACATCTGAACGACGGCGAACGAGCATGGCACCTCTGTCCATCCACAGAGCCCTTCCCGAACTCGCTTGCCTCGAATGCACTCTCCGCCTGCAGACACCGCTTCGACTCCGTCCCTGTCAGAAGCCACAGATCCTCTGGCGCCGGCGCCATGTGTCCCTGTGTCGCATCCCGATGGGGGCTCCTTGGCAGCGACCCTGCGCCGCGCGATGGACGCATGTTCGCCCCGGCCCGACGGCATCTGGATCACCTTGCTGCTGCTGTTGTTTGCCGCCGTCTGGCTGCCGCATCTGGCCCACTCGAGCCTGGTGCCCCCCACGGACAACATCGAGCAGCTCACCTGGGTGCGCAGCCTCGAATGGGGCTACTACAAACACCCGCCGCTGCCCACCTGGGTGCTTTGGATTCCGGTGCAGGTCATGGGACTGTCGGAAGTCGCCACCTATGTCCTGGGGGCGACGTTCGCGCTGGCGGCCATGGGACTGCTGTGGCGGCTGCTTGCGGCCCTGCGCGGGCCCGTGCATGCAACCGTTGCCGTCCTGGCCGCGCTTTGCATCACCTACTACAACGGGCGCCTCTACTACTACAACCACGAAGTGGTTCTGATTCCCTTCGCGGTTGCCAGCGCCGGCCTCACGTGGAAGGCATTTCGTACAAGGCAGGCGCGCTGGTGGCTTGCCTTGGGAGCCTGCCTTGGCCTGGGCGGGCTCGCCAAGTACCACATCGCGGTGATGGCCCTGGCGGTTCTCGCGTTCTGGGGCTGGCAGCGCGGCTGGCGGGACACGCACCATCGGCGTGGCCTGCTGTTGGCGATGGTGACCGCCCTGGCGCTGGTGTCTCCGCATCTGTACTGGCTTTGGCAGCACGATCTGGGGCCCATCCGCTACGCCATGGAATCTTCCCTCGGGCTCGAACTGCAGGGAGGGCGCCGATGGACCGGAAGTGCGCACTGGTTGTTGGATCAGCTTCTGAATCGCGCGCTCCCCGCATGGTTCTTTCTGCTGCTGGCGCTGTGGACATGCAATCGCGGCGCGCAGCGAATCCCGGCGCATCGGCACACGGCGCCGGCCATCGACACGGCAATGAGCCGGCGCCTGCTGCTGTGCTTCGGCATCACCCCGCTGGTCTTCACCTGCGCGCTGGGACTGTTCGTCGGCGCGGACCTGCAGCTGCATTGGGGCGCGCCCTTTCTGCTGCTTGCCATCCCGGCGGCGATGGAGCTTGGCCGCTGCAAGCGTGCCTGGTCTGCCGTCCCGCTGAAATCGGCCCTCAAAGCCTTTGGCCTTGTCCAACTGCTGTTGCTTCTGTGGGGGCAGATGATCTCCGCCAATGGAGAGGTGCGATGGCAGCGACACCACTGGCGCAACTTCGATGCGCAGGCACTCGCGGACGCCGTAGCGCCGGAAGCGCGCGCCGAGCTCGGAGGGCCGATCCGCCTGGTGGCAGGCCCCCCGGCCGAAGCTGGTGCACTGGCGCTTCGACTTCAGGAGAAACCATTGGTCCTTCTCCATGGTCGTTTGGACATCAGTCCATGGGTGGACAGGAAACTGGTCGACGGATGCGGCGTCCTCGTGCTGAGCAAGGCCCCGAAGCCGCCTGGCTATCGCGCGGTGGGCGACAACTTCCCTGGCTTGTACTGGCGCGTGATCGCGCCCGTTTCCAGCTCGGTGCGCTGCACTGGAGAGTCGAATGCCACGCGTTGATCCAGGAGCTGTGCGCTGGAGTGCGCAGGGCACGGAACCCCCGGTCACCCTGCGCGCGCCCGTGCAGTCGGGCACAAGCGGCGACAGCCTTTCGCAGGAGCCGCTTGCGGGCTCGTCTCCCAGGGCCTGCGTGGCTTCTCTCAGTTGCGTCATTCCCTGTCGCAACGAAGCCAGGAATCTTGCATTGCTCTTGCCACAGCTGGTGGTGGTGCTCTCGAGCCTGGCGCGCGACTGGGAGATTGTCGTCGTCGACGATGGAAGCACGGATGCCACCGTGGAGGTGGCGCAGCGCTGGCGGGATCATGGCGTCCGGCTGCTGGAGCTCTCGCGCAACTTCGGCAAGGAGGCCGCGCTGAGTGCGGGGCTGGATGCCGCACGCGGAGACCTTGTGCTTCTGATGGACGGCGACGGCCAGCACCCACCCGAACTGATCCCCGGCATGGTCGCGCGCTGGGCCAGGGGAGGCGACATGATCTGCATGGTGCGCACCGATCGCAAGGCGGAAAGTTGGATCAAGCGCATCGGTACTCGCCTGTTCTACGGTCTCATCGACCGGGACCGGCGCTATCGCGTTCCGGCGGGCGCTGGCGACTTTCGCCTGCTCGATCGCCAGGTGGTCGAGGCCCTGCGTGCACTCCCCGAGCGCAGCCGGTTCATGAAGGGACTGTTCGCCTGGGTGGGCTTTCGCGTCGAGCATATCGCCTACGTGCCACCGCCGCGGCCCCACGGGCGCAGCCACTACAGCCTGCGGGCACTGTGCAGCCTGTCGTTGACCGGCATCACCATGTTCACCAGCTGGCCGCTGCGTGCCGCCAGCGTGCTCGGCGGCGTGCTGGCAGCCGCCGCGTTCGGCTACGGCGCAGTGCTGGCCGTGTCGTACATGCTGTGGGGCAATGAAGTATCAGGCTGGACCACGATCGTCGTTGCCATGTTCCTGCTGGCCGGCGTGCAACTGGTGTCGCTCGGCGTGATCGGCGAGTACCTGGCGCGGGTGTTCGATGAAGTCAAGGGCCGGCCCCTCTATCTCGTCAAGCGGCCGCGCGACAACGCCCCGAAGGAGCACCAGCGATGAGGACGCCGCAGCCGCGTCAGAGCCGGTCCGGCATCGCTGAAGCAGGCAAGGCCGCGGTGTGCCCGCGCGGGACCTGTCGGTGCGCTCGGGTCTCCAGAGCGGGGGGAAGGCCGCGGCTTCTGTCCGCCTCCATGCCGCTCGCTCAGGAGCCAGTCCTGGCCAGGGAGTTCGACCGATGAGCCGCCCAGCCGAGCGCACCGAAGACACTGTTGCGACGCCGCCCGCGGTCGACGATGGCGCACCTCGCCCGGTGCAGCGAACCATTGCCGTTTGCGTGGATGATTTCGGCCTGAACCAAGGCGTCAACGCTGCGGCCTTGCAGCTGGCCGAGATGCGCCGCGTGAGCGCCTTGAGTGCCATGACGCAGGCGCCGGAGTGGGAGGAGGGAGCGGCGCGTGCGCGCCACCTCGACGCCCGCCATATCGACGTCGGCCTCCACTTCAACTTGACTCTGTCATTCAATGGCGCGCCCGCGCTGGGGTCGGTGCGAACGCTCGTCACGGCGGCTCATCTGCGTTTGCTGCCCAAGCGACGCATCCGCGAAGCCTTGCTGGATCAGCTCGATGCCTTCGAGGAGGAGATGTTCCGGGCACCTGCGCATCTCGACAGCCACGAGCACGTGCATCACTTGCCGCAGATACGCGACATCGTGCTCGATGTGCTGGCCCGCCGCTACACGGGCTCGCTGCCTTGGGTGCGCGCGAGTGCGGCACCGACTTCGTCCCTGATGGATTCGATGCAGCGCCCCGAAGACCGCAAGGCGTGGCTCATCGATCGGCTGGTGGGCGCAGAGGACTTCCGGCGCCAGGCACGTGCGCTTGGCTTCTTCGTGAACACCCGCTTGCTCGGTGCCTACGACTTCAAGGCCACCGAGAGCGGTTACGGTTCGCTGCTGCGGCATTGGCTCAGGCGCGCGAAGGACGGCGACCTCCTGATGTGCCATCCGGGAATTCCAAGAATGGGCGACGTCATCCGCCACGGACGCGGTGTCGAGTTCATGGTGTGGGCCGATCCCGGATTTCCTCAGTTGCTGCGGACCCTGGGTATCGGCATCGCGCCGATGTCGGGCATCGGCGCAAAGACATCGCAGCGAGCACCCTGAGTGCCTCGCAAGTGTCCGCGACGATCTTCTGCGAACCGGCCGCGTGGCTGGAAGCACTTCGAGGATGAGGCCGTCTGCACGTGCGCAGAGCGATCCCGCGCCGGTGCCGGCCCGCTGCGCTTTTCAAGCTGCTTCGGCTTGCACCGATGGTGTCCCGTGCCGCCATGGGAAACCTTGCGCCGCCGTGCGGCGCTGACCATGAGAGTGGCATGACGCGCCAGCCCAGGCCTTTGTCGGTCTTCGCGCGAGGGAAGGCCGCCATCGTGTGCCGGGGCTCACGCGGCGCTTGCTGGTTGCGGCGCAAGGCCGAAACGCTCCTGCTGCTTGCGACACTGGGCGTCGTCGCGCTGTGGCTTGCCTTCTGGTTCGGGCCGTGATCACCTGCATGGCCAACCGTCCCGCCTTCACGAAACGACGGCTGCTCGAACCGCAAGCACGAAACACGAGTCCTTCGCGGTCCCCTGGGGCCGGGCTTTCCGAGGAGTGATGAAGAACGAGGCTCTTCAGGAGCGTCGCTTCGCGAGATTCACGCTGCCATCGCCCTCGCGTGCCGCGCCGATGTTGTCCCTGGCAGGAATGGGGCCGCCCAGCACCCGATGGAGCGTCAGGTGGTTCAGCAGCAAGGCCAGGCGCGTCGCTGCCTGAGCCAGTTCAGCCGCGCGTTTGCGCTCCTGCGCATCGAGCCATGAGCGCAGGGGGATCTGGCCGTTGCGATAGCGAACCTCGTAGAGCTTTTCGCTCTCGGCAGCTTCCTCCCGCGCGCGCTGGCGCGCGACGTCCTGCAACGACAGTTGTGTGCGCGCTGAAAGCGCCCGCTCCACCTCCGCAAGCGCTGTGTAGAGCGACTTCCTGAACGCGACGATCGCTTCCTCATGGCGTGTCCGGGCGATGGCGCTGCTCAGTTGCATCTCCCGCGCGTTGAGGAAGGGCAGTGTCATCTCGGCACCCAGCGTCGCGACCGGATTGCGCAGCACCTCGAGCAGCGACGTGCTGGCTGCGCCCAGGCCACCCGTGAGCGAGAGCGTCGGATAGAAGCGCGCGATGGCAGCATCGCGGCTGGCAAGCGAGGCGCGCAGCCGAAGCTCGGCAGCGCGAAGGTCCGGCCGGCGTCCGAGCAGTTGCGCCGGCAGGCCCGCGCCGACAGGGGCAGGCATGGCATCTGGCAGGCGCTGCGGTTCGGGGCCGGTCGGCAAAGCCCCGTCGAACAGGATCCCCAGTGCTTGATGCAGTTCGTTGCGTGTCTGCACGAGCTGACTCAGCAGCGCCTGCTGCTCGGCCAAGGATTGCTCAGCCTCGCGCAGCTCGAGGCGGGAGACCGAGCCGGCCTGGTGCTGTGCACCAATCAATTCGCGGGTGCGGTGGCTGTACGCCAGGCTCTGCCGTGCGGATGCGATGCGCTCGTTCGCATGGCCGAGTTGCCAGTAAAGGCTCGCTGTCGCAGCGACGAGCGACAGGGCGACGGCTTCTCGGTCTTGCGTGCTCGCCTGTGCCTCGAAGCCGGCTGCGTCGCGCTGGGCCGCCAGGCGGTCGAACAGGTCGATCTCCCAGCGCACGCCGAGGTTGACACTGGCGGCCTCACGGGTGCGCTGGCTCTCGCCGGACAGTGCGCGGCTCGCGCTGGCCGAGACCACTCCGTCCCAGGCCGGCCGCAATGCGTTGCCGGCCAGTTGCGCTTCGAGCGAGGCGCGGCGCACCCGGATGCCCGCTGCGGCAAGGTCCGGGTTGCGCTCCAGCGCATGATCGATCCACCCGTCGAGCTGCGGGTCGCCGAACGAGCGCCACCATGCCTCGTGGTGCCGGGCATCGGCGGTGGAGGCCGAGTACTCGAAGCGAGCCGGCATGGGCACGGGCGGTTGCTGGTAGGGCGTGCGGGTGAGGGCGGTGCAACCTGCCAATGCCACCGTGAGCGCCGTCATGTGGCCCATGATGAGGAAGCGCATCAGTCCCTCGCCAGTGCCTGAACCGGATCCAGCCGGGCCGCATTGCGCGCCGGCAGGAAGCCGAAGGTGATTCCGATCAGGGAGGAGCAGACGACGGCCAGCACGATGGATGCACCGGAGAAGGACATCTGGAGGCCGGGTTGCATCAGGTCGGCGGCCACGCCCAGGCCCAATGCGCTCAGCACGCCCAGGATGCCACCGACAAGGCATACCAGCATTGCCTCGATCAGGAACTGCTGCAGGATGTCGGACTGGCGAGCGCCGATCGCCATGCGCACGCCGATCTCCTGGGTGCGCTCGGTCACCGATACCAGCATGATGTTCATCACGCCGATGCCGCCCACGAGCAGTGCGATCATGGCGATGCCCGAGATCAGCACCGTGAGCGTGGTGCTGGTGCGGGTGACCGCCTGCCGGATCTGGTCTGAGCTGAAGATGAAGAAGTCCTTTCGACCGTGCCGCTCGCTCAGCATCGCGGTCACCGCCTGTTGCACGGCCTGGCTGGGCACGGCATCGCGAACGCGCAAGCTGATGCTGTCGAGGTGAGACTGCCCGGACAGGCGCGTCGCCACCGCCGCATAGGGCACGTAGAAGGTCGGGGTGGAAGTACCGGTGCTGCTTTGCACGGGCTGCAGCACACCGATGATTTCCACGGGCATGTTGCCCAGCAGCACGATCTCACCGATGGCACGTGCCGCGGACTTGAACAATGTCGCGGCTGCCTTCGGATCGATCACTGCGACCTGACCGTGCCGCTCGACGTCGCGTGCATCGAAGAAGCGTCCGGATGCGAGCTTCAGGCCGCGCACGCGGAAATGTCCCGCGCCCACGCCGGTGACCTGACCTGCGACCACGAGTTCACGATAGAGCGCGGTGACGTTGATCGACAGGTTCGGGGTGGCGCTGTCGACGTACGGTTGGTCGGCGAGTGCGTCTGCATCGGCGGCGACCAGCGTTTCGATGGCTCCCGCGTGGGTGTCGCCAAAATCCTTGCCGGGAAAGACGTCGAGGGTGTTGGTTCCCAGTTCGCGGATCTGTGTCATCACCTGCTCTTGCGCGCCTCGGCCGAGCGCCACCACCGAGACGACGGCAGCGATGCCGATGATGATGCTGAGCATGGTCAAGAAGGTGCGAAGCCGGTGTGCGTTCATTGCCCGCACGGCCATGCGAAACGCTTGAGCGAGACGATCCGCGGCCGCCCGCACCGTGGCGGCGGTGGCGGGAGCGGGCGACGCGACGCCTGCAGGTGCCGAGGCCGGGAAGGCCCCGGTTTGTCGGTCGGCGACGATGACGCCATCGCTGATCTCGATCACCCGTGCAGCATGAGAGGCAACCGACATGTCATGGGTGACGATGATGACCGTGTGGCCATCGGCGTGCAGCTCCCGCAGGATGCGCATCACTTCCTCGCCACTGGTGCTGTCCAGCGCCCCCGTCGGTTCGTCGGCGAGGATGACTGCTCCCCCGTTCATCAGGGCGCGCGCGATGGACACGCGCTGCTGCTGGCCGCCCGAGAGCTGGCCCGGACGGTGGTTCATGCGTTCGTGCAAGCCAAGGCGCGCGAGCAGCGCCTGCGCGCGTGCTTGCCGCGCTGAGGCGGCCAGCCCCGTGTAGATTGCCGGCAGTTCGACGTTCGCCGTGGCCGAGAGATCCGCAAGCAGGTGGTAACGCTGGAAGATGAAGCCGAAGTGCTCGCGCCGAAGCGCGGCCAGTTCGTCGGGATTGAGCTCCCCGGTTTCCGCACCCGCGATCCGATAGCTGCCTGCCGTGGGTCGATCCAGGCAGCCGAGGATGTTCATCAGTGTCGACTTGCCAGAGCCGGATGCGCCGACGATGGCCACCATCTCGCCCGCATCAATCTTCAAGTCGATGTCCTTGAGCACGACCACGGTGCCGTCTCCGGCAGGAAACTCCCGGCGTACCGCGCGCAGCGCCAAAAGCGGCTCACTGTCCATGCTCAGAACCCTCCCAGCAATCCCGAACTGGCAGGCACAGGGGCCGGCAAAGCCTCGCCGATCAGCACGTGGTCTCCGGATTGGAGGCCGGACAGGACCTGCGCCGTCGCGTTGGTTCGCACGCCGATGCGCACGGAGCGCGCAGAGACCCGTCCCCGGCGGTCGACCACGCGCACCGTGTAGGCCTCATGCATATCGCGCTCGCCCAGGGCGGCGGTGGGTACCAGCAGCGCTTGCCTGACATGGGAGATCAGCACGGAGACCTGCGCCGTCATGGAAGGGCGAAGCTGTCCTTTCGGATTCGGGACGTCGAAGACGGCGTTGTAGTAGACCGCGCGCGAAGAGGTCGGGGCGCCCGATGCGCTTCCCCCGCCGGAGCCACCTGCGCTGCCCGCGTCGTTCACGATGGACGTGGGCGCGATCTCGATGCGCTCGATCTGTGCCACGTACCGTTCCCGCTTGTCACCCAGGGTCGTGAATGTCACCTTCTGGCCTCGCTCGACCTTTTGCACATCGGCCTCCGCGATCTCGGCGCGTACCGTCATGACGTCCAGCTTGGCCAGCATGACGATCGTGGGTGTCGTCTGGAATGAATTGAGCGTCTGGCCCTGCTTGGTGACGACGGCGACGACGACGCCGTCCATCGGTGCCACGATCCGGGTGTACGCAAGATTGATGCGTGCGGTTTCGATCTGGGTGTGCGCCTGCTCGATCTGGGCCGCCAGCGAGCGGACCTCGGCACGCGCGGTCTCCAACACCGCCCTGGCCGCCTCGTGGTCGGACCTGGAGGTGGCTTCTGCCGTGAGCAATGTCTCTTGGCGCCGGAAAGCGAGCTCGGCCTGTGCCTGGGCGGCGCGCCTGGCCGCAAGCTGGGCCTGCAGCGAGCTCACTGCTGCCTGCGCACTGCGCATCGAGATCTGCTGCGGCTGATCGTCGACCTCGGCAATGAGATCGCCGGTCTTGACGGGCTGGCCCAGAACGACATGCAGTCGTTTGACCTGTCCGGAGACCTGGGCGCCGACGGCGACCAGCTCCTTGGGTTGCAACCGGCCGACGGCCAGCACGGTCTGCTCCAGGTCGCCCACGGTCACGCTCGCGGTCGCCAGCTCGGGGCCCGGGTCCGAAGCCAGCACCCATATCCAGATGCCCGCGATCACGGCCGCGATGGACAGGCCGAGCATGGCAAATCGTCGAGACACCAACCTCATTCATCCCTTTCTGGAACCGATCGAATCCAACATCGGCAATGCTGCCGAGCGGTGAAATGTCGCGGACAGCTGTCCAGAATCCTTGGGGCCCTCGTGCAGAACGTGTGGAGATCACGACGAGGAAAGCACAGGGCGAGGCAGGCATTTCCGCCGCTGCGCCGCTCGAGACTTCAGCGTCTCTGCGGCAATCGCGAGCAGCGACGCCTTTGCATGCATGCGGTGCAAGGGCAGGTGGCTTGTTGGGTGCTCACGCCCGCATCGACCCGGATGCAGAGCGTCAACGAATCCAGTGACTGCGGATTCGTTGGATCATGGCCCCATTCATTGCGGGCGTTGCTTGCAGGAGATTACTGGACGGTGGGTGCCGCTCGAGTCCAGCGAGGACAAGCTCAGACGACCTCGATGACACCCGGCAGCACGCGTTCGTAGCGCTTCATCTTGGACGGCTCGATGCCGAGCCATCCTGCCACCTGCTGCGGCGACGTGCCGCGACGCAATTGCCGCAGTGCGAACGTGTGCCGCAATCGAAACGAGCCCCCTTCGCGAGAATCGGCGCCCGCTTCCTCGAGCACCCGTTTCGCGCATTCGTACTGTGACGGCTTTTGCCACTGCTTGCCGGTGCGTGTGGAAGGAAACAGGAAGGTCCCCGCGATGCCTGCCTCTGTGCGTACGACGAGCCAGTGCTGCAGCAGCTCCGCGGCCCAAGGCGCCACGGGTGTCTCGCGCGCCGGCGAATTGCCATTGCCGGGGACCTGGAGCTTCCATGGCCGCTCCCGCACGCGGCTGCCTTGTGAGACGGGCGAATCCAGCGTCAGCGCTCGCACGTCTCCCGGCGTGAGTCCGGCGCCGAGCTGCAAGCCCACCGAGGCGCGATTGCGCACTTCCTGCCATGTCAGCGGCGCCTGCGCGTCGCGCGATTTCCCAGGTCTTGGCCGGGCGCTCGAGAGAAAGGCGATGAGCTGCCTGGCCTCGCTCACCGAGAGGTACTCCGGCAGCGGATCGGCGTGCGCGGCATCGGCATATCGGATCTCGGGGTTGGCCGCGATCCAGTCCGCGGCCGCGGGATTGGCCACGGCCTCGGTCCGGGATGCATGGTGACGCAGCACCCGATCGATCAGCCGCATCAGGCGCAACGCGTACCGCGGCGTGAGCGACAGGTCGGAGCTCTTGCGGCCGAATCGGGCCGACTGGAAGGCCTGCAAGTCGGCGAGATCCAGGGAAGACAGAGTCACCACGGGCGATTGACTCAAGCACCATGCGGCGAAGGCCTCCCACATGTCCTCGTAGACGGCCACCGAGCCGTCCTGACGCAGCGACCCCGAGCCGCGCTGCTCGGCCAGCCAGGCATCGAAAGCTGCCTTGAAGGCGGCCACCTGCCCAGCAGGAGGCATTTCATCGAAAAGGGGCAGGGTGGAGTCGACCATCGGGCACCAGGCAATAAACAAACTAACGGCAAAGAGTTGGATTTGGTTAGCATTTTGCTGGTTGTGAGGGAGGAGGAGGTCTTGGGCTGGAAAAATAAGCGCGTGCCGTTAGTATATTTTTGCAGGGGCTGCTCGTGACTTAAGCTTCCAGGATGACAGTTGGCATTGCAACATCGGACCTGGTCCATCAGCAGCATGAGCGCCTGCCGTTGGCCATGCAGCGCGCACAGGCCAAGCTGGCGGGCCTTGCCGCCGATGCGAATGCCGCTCCCTTGCTCAAGGCGTCCCAGCAAGCGAAGACGGTGCTGCAACGGGTGATCTGGCTACAACGGGCGGCCTCTGCCTGGGCCCGACCGATGGAGGCGCTGGCGGCCTGTCGGACGGGATGCAGCCATTGCTGCCACATACCGGTGACGATCTCGCTCGTCGAGGCCAGGCTCTTGGGCCGTGCCAGCGGCAAGTTACCGAGCGCTCCGAAACGCAGCATGCGAATCACCGACCATGCGTCGACCGAAGCGCTGCCCGGGATGGAGCAGAGGTTGCAGGATGGATCGCGTACGCCTTGCCCGTTCCTTCGCGAAGGTCGCTGTTCGGTCTACGAGTCCCGGCCAATGGCATGCCGCACCTTGATCAACTTGGACGATGACGATCTCTTGTGCCGGCATTCCGAAGGAGGGCAGGCCACAGTCCCCTATGCAGACGCCACCAAGCTCAAGGCTTTCGCGCTCATGGCACAGGCAGGTACGCTGTATGCGGATATACGGGACTTTTTTCCAGAGGAGTAAGGGGATATCTGTACGAGCGAAAGACTGTTTTTCTCCCTCACTTCTCTACCGATCTCGGTCATCACTTCATGGCATCGACCTTGCCGGCGCATCCTGGGCGGGCGGCCGGATGCGGTTGGCCGACGGTCCTGAATCGCCATTCGCTGTGCCGAGGATCTGGCTTGAACGTTTCGTCCCCAGTTCCGCCCCGGGGCCCTGAACCATCAGTTCGGGTCCAACCTTGGGCCACCGCGAATCATCGAGAGCGAGAACGTCAGGTGATTTTCGTGCCGTGCAATGCCAGTAGGCATGGTGCTCGGCAGTGCAAGGTATCGCAGCATGGTGCCGGTGCATGCGACGCAAGCGTTGCGGAAGGCGTCCCATGTCCGGATCATTGGGTCATCCTTTCCTGTCGCGGGCGTACGGGCTGTCTGGCTTTCGCTGCGCCAGGGTCGCCACGTGATGCACATGGCAACTCGTCACAGCCTGGTGTGCCGGCATTTGTCATGCAACTGAATGACAGTGGGTCTGTCATTTTCCTGATTTGGAGACCCGCCATGGCTGCCAATGCACTGGTACAGACTCGCATCGACGCAGACATCAAGGAGCGCTCGACCGAGGTGCTCGACAACATCGGCTTGACCGTTTCGGACGTGATGAGGATCGTGCTGACGCGCGTGGCCAAGGAGGGTGCACTGCCCGCAGGACTGACGGTCGATGCTGCGGCACATGATGCCTGGTTCCGGACCAAGGTGCAGGAAGCCTTGGACGATCCGCGCCCGGGTGTGGATCACGAACAAGTCGAAGCGCGTTTCGCCAAGCGCCGTACGGCCGCGGTGCATAAGTTGAATCAAGGCCATGCGTGAGACTGGAGTGGGCGCCGCCGGCCTTGGAAGATCGAGAGCGGATCTTCGATTTCATCCAGAAGGATGATCCGCGCGCGGCGATTTCAGTGGACGAGCGCATTGCCGCGCAGGTGCTGGTGTTGCTGCGGTTCCTGGAGGGAGGGCGCCCGGGACGCATCGAAGGAACCCGCGAACTTGTGGTTCGCCGCACACCCTACATCGCGGCTTAAAGGACCGACAAGGAGTGCATTCGCATCTTGCGCGTCCTTCACAGCGCGCAGTTGTGCGCCTGATGACTGGAAAATCCTGTCACGAACATGCGCTGTGCCTGTGGTTCACTCCGATCGGGGCGGCCACTACCGCTGGCCAGGTTGGCTGTCAAGAATGAGCGACGCGAACTCCACCCGCTCGATGCCTCACAAGGCATGCTCACCTGACAACGCAGCTTGCGAAGGCTTCTTCGGTCGGCTGAAGAACGAGCTGTTCTATCCTCAAGACTGGAAGAACGCCACCATTGAGCAATTCGTCGAGACGCTCGACTCGGACATCTGCTGGTACAACGAGAAGCGGATCAAGATCTCTCTTGGCTCTCCCAGCCCCATCGAATACCGGGTGGGCCTTGGACTCGCGGCATCAAACCAGTCCAAGTTTTTATCCGCATCCCCGCGGGGTCAGGATTCCATGGAAATCAACAGCCAGCACAATGATTGCGGTGGCCCAGGCACACCAGCTACGGGGGCCTGCTGCGAACGCGCCGCACAGCGCCAGTCCGCCAGCGTTCACCAGGCAATGCGCCCAGCCGAGATGCACCGTATGCGTCGAAAGCAAGCGCCAAGCCTGTCCGCCGCGCACGGCCACGCACACAACCGCCATTGCACATTGCCGCCCCAATCTTCGTTCTAAGGAAATCGACCTACGGAAACCACCGCAAACAAGAAGGCAGAATGCGCTCATGCCAAACATCGCCTTGATCCTTAAAACCGAAATCTCCCGGGTCGCTCGCAAGGAAGTGCGAGCCGAGATCGAAACACTCAAGAAGGCATCGGCCGCACATCGCGCCTTGATCGCCGATCTGCGTCGTCAGATAAGCGTCCTTGAGAAGGAATTGCGTCATGTGGTGAAGGGCACGACGCGCTCGACTGCGGCCACAGGTTCGGAGGATGAAGAAGCAGCCGGCACGAAGCGCCGGTTCAGCGCAGCGAGGCTGGCGGCACACCGCTCGAAGCTCGGCCTGTCCGCGGCGAACTACGGGCAGTTGGTTGGCGTCTCCGGGCAGACGATTTACCACTGGGAACAAGGAAAAGCACGCCCGCGAGCCGCGCAGCTCGAAAGTCTTGCCGCCGTGCGCGGCCTTGGTGCTCGCGAGGTTGCGCAGCGCCTCAACACGTAGCAGGCGCCGCCGCCTTGCTTGGGAGTGAAGCCGAAGGAAGCAGGCCAGCGCATGCATTCGAACAAGCGTGCACGGCTCGAATGCCCGACAAAGGCCGCTGCGCCCGAATTTTTTCGGCGGAACAGGCCTCCGCCTGAATAGATCGGCAGCTTCCAACAAGAACCGATCCGACTTCTTGTTGAAACACCTCCTCTTCACAAAGCTTGTGCCAACTGCTCGTGGACACGGCGAGGCCCTGCGACGACGCCACGTCCATGCACACCGGCCGTGTCACCGCCTGCACGGCTAGGTCACCAGCTTGCCTGCCTCCGGAACCTTCACCGTGTACGGCAGGCAGATTCGGATCTCCGCACCACCGCCTGCGCGTGCCGCGGCGCATGCATGTCCGCCATGTGCCTTGCAGATGGCCTGAACGACCGACAGACCCAAGCCTGTTCCGCCGGCGTGCCGCGAGCGGGACTGCTCTCCGCGCCAGAAGCGTTCGAAGAAGCGCGAGAGGTCGTCGTCCTCCGACGCGATGCCCGTCCCTCGATCGCGAACGATCAACTCGACGCCGTGCTCCCGCGCCAGGAAGTCGACCTCCACAAGGCCCCCATCGCTTGCGTAGCGCACCGCGTTGTCGAGGAGCGCGGACAGGACCTGGCCGAGCCGGGTCCGATCAGCACGCAGCATCTGCGCAGCCGCGACATGGTTGAGGGCCCGCACGCCCCGTTCGCGCAGCGCGGGGGTCGCCCATGAGATCCTTTCGTCAACGAACTCGCGCGCGGCGAACTCCGTGATCTCCAGCTGCAATCTGCCGCCGTGCGCAAGCGACAGGACCTGCAGGTCGCCGATGATGCGCTGGATCTGCTCGAGCTGGTCCATCACCGTGGCGATCTGGCCCTCTTCGAACGGAAACACCCGATCCACAATGCCTTGCAGCCGCCCCATCGCCGCGGTCAGAGGCGTACGCAGTTCATGCGCGATGGCCGCGCTCGAGTCGTGGAGTTCCCGGTCGTACGCTTCCAATCGTTGCGCCATCTTGTTGAAGTGCATGGCGAGGCGCTGAAGTTCGGCGGGCGCAGCCTCCAGCACCGGTGCCCGGGCGGAAAAGCGCCCGATCGACACCGACTCCGCCGCCGCCACCACATGCGAGACCGGCCGGGCAATGCGCCTTGCCAGGATCAGACCGAACACAACGACGAACGGAACAATGGCGATGCTCAGCAGCGCCTGAACGATCAGATCCTCGGTTTCGGAAGGCGGCATGAAAAGATCGCCATACATCCCGTAGATCTCCTGCAGCCGCTTCGCGTTCTCCTCCGGTGCGGCCTCGAGTCGCCGCATCTCGGCCGCAATCCCTGGAGGCAGCTTGGACTCGGCCCGGGCCTCCCAATAGCTGTAACGGGCCCACATCCCGGCCTGCACGGCAGCGGTCGCGGCAATGGCCAAGGCGACCATGCGCCAGGTGAGCCACGCCCATAGCGATCTGCGCGAGCGCATCGCTACAAGCCGCCCAGACGATAGCCGACGCCGCGAACGGCAAGGGGAACGCCCATGACGCCACGCTCCTCCAGCTTGCGCCGCAGGTTGTGCACGTGCGTGTCGACGACCCGTTCGAGCGCATCGCTTTCGGGCAGGCAAGCCTGCAGGAGCTCGAACCGGCTGAAGGCCTTGCGCGGATGTCGCATCATGGTCGACAGCAGCTTGAATTCGGTGATCGTCAGTTCCAGCGGATTCGAGTCACCCTCGACATGCGCGCTCACGGCATCGAGGTCGAGTTCGAGCACGCCCTGAGAAAGCCGGGACTGGGGTGCGAAGGAAGGCGTGCGGGAACGCCTGAGGACCACCTGCACGCGCGCAACGACTTCCTTCGGATTGAAGGGCTTGACCACGTAGTCGTCCGCGCCGTAGCGAAGCGCCCCGAGCTTCTCTGCCTCGTCGTTGATGGCCGTCACCATGATGACCGGGACATCGCCCGCGCGGCGCATGGCAGCCAGCACTTCGCTGCCGCTCAGTCTCGGCAGCATGTAGTCCAGGAGCACCAGCGTCGGCTGCCACTGCCCGAACATCCGAAGGGCCTCCTCGCCATCACGGCAGTGCGCCGTTTGATATCCCTCGTGACGCAGGTAGGCGGAAAGCACCTCGGCAATCTGAGGGTCGTCTTCAACTATCAGGATACGTTCGTCGGCCATAGAGCAATCAGTGCACGCCGCCAGGGCAGCGGCGTCTTCCGCTGTCAGGGCTGAAGAGTTGCCTTCGGCGGGGTGCGCATTATCCGGCGCGTTCGGGCAATCTCACCCCCTTAAACCCCGCCCTTTTGTCATGGGCATTTGCCTCGTGTAGCAGCCGTCGAACATTGCCGCGATCTTGATCAAATCTTGGCAATTTGTGCAGCAATCCTTCATCCGACAACGCAAGAATGCGGCAGGACATGCATGTGGGGCACAGCACCAAACACCCGCTGAACGCAGTACCTCGTCAAGCCACGCCGCAGCCATGGCCAGATATCCCGCCTTCATCGTTGCATGCTGCGTGTCGTGCCCCCGGATGCATCGCCCTTGAACAGATCCTCGACGTTCACCGCTGAAACTCGGCGCCTGCTCAGGCCCTTCGCATACGTGGTCGTCCTGGCGACGATGCTGGGATGCATGAGTGGCGTGGCTACGGCGCTCTTGTTGGAACAGATCAACAGCGCCTTGCACGGCAGCTCGGCGATCGCGCGCTCCACTGCGGTCGGATTGGCTGCGTTGGGGTTGCTCGCGGTCGGCAGCCATGCGCTGGCTGGCATCGTGAACAGCTTCACAGGCCAGAGGGTCGTCGCAGCGCTGCGCAAGGATGTCTCACTCAGGATCCTGCATGCGCCCGTTGCCTCGATCGAGCACATGAAGAGCCACCGCCTGCAGGCGATCCTCAACGAGGACATCAACACCATCAGCACATTCACCGCGGAGTTCGCCGGCCATGCCTCCGCATTTGCAGTCACTGCTGGCTGCGCGATCTACTTGCTGAAACTTTCTCCTGTCCTCTTCATGCTGAGCGCCGTAGCCATCGGGGTCGGCATCGTTTTCACCTACCTCGCGGCGAAGATCTGGATTCGCGATTTCAACGCGGCTCGCGTGGCTGAGGATGATCTTCAGAAACAGTATCGCGCTGTGATCGAGGGGGCCAAGGAGCTGCGTTTGAACCGGCATCGGCGCGCGCATGTGCATGGCCTCCGACTGGCAAGCGCCGCCGACGAAGTGGCGCGCCGCAATGCCCGTGCACTCAGCCTGTTCTGGGCTGCCGAGGGCACCAATTCGGCGCTGTTCTTTCTGGTGGTGCTGACGATCCTGATAGCGCGCCCCTGGCTGGCCCTCGACGCCGAAGTCGCCAGTGGCTTCGTGATCGTGCTGCTCTTCGTGAAGGGGCCGATCGAAGAACTGGCATCCCTGTTGCCATTCTTCAGCCAAGCTCAGGTGGCCTTCCGCCGGATCGCGCGCTTGTCTGCCGACTTCTCAAGAGAGAAAGAGGCTCTTGCGTCCGATCCGGTGCAAGTTGCAGCACTGGCCGGCCACATCGAACTGCGCCAGGTGCACTACCGCTTCGATGCGCCCGGCGGGGGGCCCGCACCGTTCGAGCTAGGCCCCATCGATCTGCGGATCCAGCGAGGCGAGACCCTGTTCATCGTGGGCGGAAACGGAAGTGGGAAGACCACCCTCGTCAAGCTGCTCCTGGGCCTGTACCGTCCAAGCCAAGGACAAGTCCTGCTCGATGGGGTGGCGGTGGACGACTCTCTGCGTGAAGCCTACCGCGCACTGTTCTCCGCCATCTTCTCCGACTACTTCCTGTTCGACGAACTCGTTGACCCCAGTCCTGAACAACAGCGTACAGCCAAGGCCCTTCTCGAACGGTTGAAGATCTCGGGCAAGACGGAATTGGCAGAAGGGGCGTTCTCCACGACCGATCTATCAACCGGCCAGCGCAAGCGGCTTGCCCTGATCCATGCGTGGCTGGAGGACCGCCCGGTGATGCTGTTCGATGAATGGGCGGCGGACCAGGACCCCGAGTTCCGGCAAGTGTTCTATCTGGAACTGCTGCCGGAGCTCAAGCGGCTGGGAAAGACGCTGATCGTGATCTCTCATGACGATCGCTACTTCGGCGCCGCGGACCGTGTGATCCGCCTCGTTCAAGGCCAGATCGCCGACGAAGTGTTCCCCTTTCGGCAAGGTATGCGGACGTCGCCATGAAATCCACCACCGGCTCGTTTTCAGTCCCTCCAGCCATCCGGGATTTCCCGCGGATGATGTATCAATATGTTCCATATATTCGGCACTCCTTAAAACAAAAGGAGAAACCAGCCATGAACTCAGGGAGACTCGCACGGTGGTTCGCAATCATCGCGATCACCGCGGGAACGACGGGCCAGGCATTCGCTCTCGAGGTCGTGGTCGGTCAAGTGGGTCCCATGCGCGGTCTGGAGGCCAAGCAGGGGCAGGGCTACGCCGCTGGAATGCGCTTGGCGTTCGAGACCGTGAACCGCCGAGGTGGCGTGAATGGCCACACCTTCGCGCTGGCGACCGAAGACGACGGCAGCCGACCGGAATCCACCGTCGAACAGACCCGCAAGCTGCTCGCTGAAAAGCGCCCGCTGGTGCTGGCCGGCTACTTCGGAAGCCAGAACCTGCGCGAGTTGTTGGCCTCGCGGCAGCTGGAACAGCAGCGCATCGCGCTGGTGGGGTACCGTACCACCGACATCGCACCCGCACACACGCACCTCTTCAACGTACGGGCCGACATCCCGGGCGAACTGGCCAAGCTGACCAGCCAGCTCGCGACCGTCGGCGTCACCAAGCTGGGCTTGCTCTACGAGGCGGGCCCCGGGGCCGATGCAATCGTCGCGGCCGCCGATCAGGCGGCTGCGCAGGCCAAGGTACGCTTCGTGACGCGTACCTCCTACGCAGGCGGCAGCCGCAGCGCGAGCACGTCGATCGCCGACGCAGTGCAGGTGTTCAGCAAGTCTGCGCCGCAGGCCATCATCCTGGTGGTCAATGGCGCGCCGACCGCAGCGTTCATCGAGGCCTATCGGATCAGTGGCGGCACGGCGCAGCTCTTCGCCTACTCGGGCGCGGACATCGAACAGCTGTCACAGCGCCTGGGCGAGGACCACCTGAAGGGCGTGGTCATCTCCCAAGTCACGCCGAATCCCTACAAAAGCACCAGCCGTCTGGTGCGCGAGTTCACCGAAGCCGTGGCCCAGCAAAAGCCAAAAGAGCCCAAAAGCTACGTGATGATGGAAGGCTATATCACGGGGCGCGTGATCGTGGAAGCAGTGCAGCGCCAGGGCCGCGCGCCCACGCGCGAAGGCATGATCGCCGCGCTGAACGCGATGAACGACTACGACCTCGGGGACTACGTCATCGGCTTCAGCGGCGGCTCGCGCAACGGCTCGAAGTTCGTCGAGCTTTCGATCGTGAGCAGCAGCGGCAAGGTTCAGCAGTGACCGGAACCAGCGACACCCCTGTCACTCGGGAATCTTGCGATCCCATGCGCTTTGCGAATGACAGTTGGTGCTGTCCCAGATTGAGTCCCGCACAGCGGGCGAGCGCATGACATCCGATGAGACCGATGAGCAAGCAGGCGCGCCTGCGAAATCCCGGCCACCTATTCCGGCAGCACAGGTGCCGGGCTTCTGACCATCAGCTTGACTGCGTAGGGACCGACGCTGTTGAGCTTCGAGGCACCGTACAGAAACTCACCCGTGTGCCTGAAACCAAAGCCCTTGAAGACACGGGCGTCGTTGCGATCCGGGTTGCTGCTCTGGAGCAGGTAGAAGAGTCCGTGGACGTCGGCCAATCGCTGGAAGGGCCGCGACATTCGCGAAGCGACGCGCTTTTGCTCGTGGTCCGGCCGCACGCAGACCATGCCGCCATAGATGCATCGCGAGGGGATCCCCTCGCGCACACGCATGGCATGGGTCGCGCGCTGCAAGGCGATCGAGGCACTCTGGGCCGCCAGGGTCCGGCGCAACCCGTAGGCGCGCAGGGCGGCCGGCGCACCCACCGTCAAATCATGGAAGAAGCTCGCTCCCGACGAAGCGGCGCTCGGCAAGGTCCTGAGCGCCGCACCGCGGACCGTGCGGCCGCCTTGGCCTTCGTCGCACGCGGTCTCCAGAACGACCACGCCGCCCGCACGCAACGCCGCTCGCAGCAGGTAGTGGATGACGCGCGCGATCTTGCGCTCGGCATCGACGAAGTCGCCCGAACCGATGCGGCTGACGTCAGCCGGCCTCAGCCATGCGATCCAGGCCTTGTCGCGGTTGCGCACGAACGCCTGCGCCATCACCTGGGCCGCCTGCACCAGCTCGTGCGCTGTCGCGACGATGTGAACCCGGGGTGTCCCCGGCTCCGCCTCGCTGGCGATGTTCTGTTCCTCGATCAGCTCGGCCAGGCTCCGGAGAATGGCGGCCTCGATGTTCAGCCGGATGGCGGACATGCTGGCTCAGCCCGCTTCGTGCGCGTCGAGCGTCACCAGGTGATCCACCGAAAAGCCGTTGAACGCGCAGCGCACGCTCTCCGAATAGGCGCCCACATGCTGGAACTCGATCCAGTCGCCTTCACGGAGGTGCTCGGGCAGCGCGTACGGGAACGCGAGCCGGTCGTTGCTGTCGCAGGTCGGCCCGAACACCACGAACTCGCGCTGCCCGCCGGCCGTCGCGTCATCGATGGGTTCACCGCCGCGCCATGCCCGCACCGGCAGCTGGAAGAACTGCTGTGCCGGCAGCAGCCCGCCGAAGATGCCGGCGCCGCAGTACAGCGCCCGGTCCTTGCGCAGGATGACGCGTGCGAAGAGCGACATGCAGTCGTAGGCCAGCACGCGCCCCGGCTCGCACAGCAGTTCCACGCGCTTGAGCGTCGCGCACGAGGCGACGAACTCGCCCAACCGCTGGAGCAGGGCCGCAGGCGGCGGCATCGGCATGTTGTCGTAGCGCGCAGGAAAGCCCCCGCCGATGTCGAGCGAGGCCACACGGGCGTCGGCCCGTTCGATCAGCCGGGCGGCCGTCTGCATCGCCGTGAGGTAGGGCTCGATGCTGATCGTCTGCGAGCCGGGGTGGAACGCTAGGCCTGACGACCATGCGGTCTGCGCCGCGATGCGCTGGAGCAGCCGCAGCGTCTCCTCGTGCGAGGCGCCGAACTTGCTGTTCAGGTCGTAAAGCGCGTCAGAAGCTCCCGAATGAAAGCGCACGTGGACGCGCAGCGAAGGCTCCCCGGTGGGCAGCACCTCGAGCAGCTTGTCGAGCTCCGCGGCGCAGTCGACCACGAAGTCCCTCAGGCCCAGTTCGCGCCAGGCGCGCTCAATGTCACGACGCGACTTCGCGGGGTTCATGAACCAGCTTCGCGCACCCGGTGCCTCGGCCTGCACGAGCAGGGCCTCTGCGATCGAGGCCACGTCGAAGCCCGCGACGCCGGCGGCGCGCACGCTCGAGATCACCTGCGGCAACGGGTTCGCCTTCACGGCATACAGCACGCTGCCTGGAAAGCCTTCCACGAAGTCCCGGGTCGCGCGCATCAGGCGCGCGGGATTGAATGTGTAGAACGCATCGAACTCCGTCGTGCGCAGGGCGGTGTCGAACTCCATGGTGCCTGTCCCTCGTGAATCTTGTGATGTGTTTCCGGTCGTCCGCTCAGCGTGCGAGATGACCCGCGTCGCGCAGGTAGGGCATCAGGCCGGCGATGCTCTGGAGCTCCGCACTCGGAGCGGCTGCCTCCGATGCGCGCGGTGTCTCGCCCTTGCCGGTGCGCACCAGCACGCTCGCGATGCCCGAGGCCCTCGCACCTTCGATGTCGGTGAGCAGGTCGTCGCCCACCACCAGCGCCTCGTCGGCCGTGACACCGACCGCATCGAGCGCAGCCTGGAAGAACACGGGGGAGGGCTTGCCCGTGACGACAGCCGTCTGGCCCGCCGCGGCCTCCAGCCCCACGATGAACGCGCCCGCGTCCAGCCGCGCGGGACCCTCACCATCGAACCAGTAGAGGTTGCGATGCGGCACCACCAGCCGCGCGCCATCGCGCAGCATGCGAAAGACATCGTTGAGCAGCGCATAGTCGAAGCGTTCGGCCACGTCGCCGACCACAACGAAGTCGGGCTGGCGGTCGTCCCGGCGGATGCCCTCGAAGAGGCCGGCCATCGCATCGGGCACCAGCAGGTGACAGGACGCGCCAGGCTGGCCGCGGATATGGGCGCTGCAGGCCATGCCCGCGGTCTGGATGGCATCCTCGGGCACGAGGATGCCGCCCGCGCGCAGCCCCGCGGCGATGTGATGCGGCAACCTGGCGCTGATGTTGGTCAGCAGCCGCACCGCGAGGCCCGCTTCCGCGGCCTCTTGCAGCGCCCGGTTCGCTCCGACGATCGCCTCGCCCCGAAAAATCAGGGTGCCGTCGATGTCGATGAGCAGCGCCTTCAGTGCCATGCGTACGCCTGCGGGAGCGCCGCAGCCCGCACGGGGCGCGCCAGGCCGGCCATCAGCGCGGGGGCCAGCTGCGTCAGCGTCAGCGGTGCCTGCCATGCCGGCGCACCCGGCTGCAGGTGCGGCTCCAGGAAAACGCCCTTGAGCCAGGGCGCATCGGACCAGCAGGTGTGGTCGCCGCCCTTGCGGCTTTCCGCGGCAAAGGGCAGGTGCGGCGACTTCAGCAGGCGCGCAGCCGTCGGTGGCTGCAGGTACCAGGGACTGGTCCATCCATCGGCCAGTTCGAGCACCGGCCCCTCGACCAGCCGGAAGGCGCCCGAAAGCCCGGGCGGCAGGGCGCCGTCCAGCGCCTCGAGGAGCGCCTGCGTCGTCACGCCCGCCGCGGCCATGCGCGATGGGTGCAGGGCCAACCAGCCGTTCTCCGCAGGGTGGTAGAACACCATCGAGCGCTGCGTGTCGATCCGGCCGTCGTCGTGCGTCGCGAGCCAGCCCTGCGAGGCGAAGCAGCGGTTGGGCGCCAGATCGTGGCTCAGCGGCTGCATGCCATGGTCCGAATGCGCGATGAAGCGCCACCCCGGCGCAAGCTGTGCCTGGCAGCCATCGAACAGCTCGAAGAGCCAGCGCGCCATCCGCGCCCGGATCGCACCGGCCAGTGCGGGCTGCAGCGTCGCCGTCGCAGGGTCGAGGTGGCGCAGCAGCTGGTGCGACACCAGGTCGATCACCGGGTAGTAGGCCACCGCGAGTTCCGCGCCGCCCGCGCGCAGGCTCCACAGGATGTCGTCGAGAAAGCTGCGGTGCATCACCTCGAGAAGGTCCAGCAGCAGCAACTCGGCCGAACCGTCGCCGCCCTGGTCCACATGCCGACCCAGTGCGCCGCTCGCATGCAGCTTCGCCGGGTTGCCCACGCTGCAGGCGCGATGGCGCAACGCCAGCCGGCGCAGCGCGGCGTCGCGGCCATGCACGAACACCGGCTGGAAGCCCAGGAAGCACAGCCGCGGCTGGCCTTCCACGCGCTGGGCGTGCACCGCGACCGCGCGGTTGGTGTCGCCGGCGAGCGCCGCCGGCAGGGCAGGGGACAGCGCAATGTGGCAGGTCCCGCCGAAAGGCACGCGCAGGTCGCCGCCCGTCGGCAAGCCACGAAGCACCATGGCGCCATCGTCGGTGGATACCGACAGCGGACAATGCAGTTGCAGCGCCGGCACCGACAGCACGTCGCCAGGTGCCAGCACCGCGGGCGGGCTCACCAGGCGCGCATAGACCTCGGTGTGCGACAGCAGCGCACCCGCAAGCCGCGGCGGCTGCACGAAGGGCACGGCGCTGGTGCGCACGCGCCCGCCCGCCGCGGCCCAGCGGTCCCACACCATCGGCTCATCACGCGGCCAGCGCGAGAAGGCGTCGGCCACGCCCAGCGGATCCGCCGCCTCGGCATCGGGGATTTCATAGCCCGTGAGGCCGTGCGCAGTGGCATCCAGCCCGCTCCAGATGCTGAAGAGCGACGGCGGCGTCTGGCAGTTGGGCGACAGCGGCTCCAGCGGCAGCGCGCAATCCACGCGCAGCGGCAGCATCGGCGCGAGCTGCTGCCACAGCGTGTGCGACAGGCCGTCCACCAGCAGCCACAGCAGCCCCTTCGCGAGGGTCATGCCACGGCCTCGGCATCCGCGTCGGCACGCTGGCCCGCGAGCAGCAGCCGGCACAGGCCGTCCACCTGGGCCTGCAGCGCGGCCAGGCTGCCGTTGTTGGTGAGGACGTAGTCCGCCTCGATGCGCGCCATCTGCAGGTCGAGCGGGCTGTCCTTCACGACGCTGAGATCGTTGCGCTCGGCCAGCCGCTGCGCGCGAACCTCCGCGCGCGCAGCCACCTTGACCACCACGAAGCCTGCCTCGCGCAGCGCGGGCCAGTCGATGCGGTCGTCGCGCAGGTCGTCGTTGATCACCACGTCTGCGCGCGACGCCGCCAGCCGCCGCAGGAAGCCGTCGGCGAGCGCGCGTGCATGGATCGCCCGCAGGTGCGTCGCCACGCTTTCCAGCAGCTTCTGGTCCTGCGTCTCTGGGGTCAGGGCGATGCCGGCCTCCGCATAGAACATCGCCTGGATGCGGTACAGCGGCTCGGCCAGTTTCACGACCTCGACCGAATGCCCGCGCGCGAGCAGCCACTCGCGGATCAGCTGCGCGGTCGTGCTCTTGCCCGAGCCGCTGGGCGCCACCAGGCACAGGCAGAGTCCCGGATGCGATGCAGGCGCTTGCGGCGCGATGGGGTTCGCCATGGTTGTGCGTCCTTGCGTGCGTGTTCTTCAGGCGTGCACCAGCGCCGAGCGGCCCGGCGTGCTGATCCAGGGCAGCGTGCCCAGCGCGGCGGCCACGGGGGCGGCCACGCGCCGCTGCATCGCTTGGTCGGCCGGCGGCATGCCGTGCCAGGTGGACGTGACGAAGGTGTGCGGCCACTCGAAGATGCGCGGGTCGCGCAGCAGGTCGTCGATGTCCTCGCCGCGCAGCGCCCGGGGGCTCAGCGCCCGGTCCACCGCGACCTCGGGCAGCACGATGCGCTCGAGCCGGCCGCTGCCCACCGGGCTGCGGCCGACGGCACCGGCAAAGGCCTCGGGCGTGAGCAGGATCTTGTCGGAGTCGGCGCGCGCCGGATCCAGCGCGGCGTCGGCCTGGCCGCCGAGCCGCTCGATCAGGGCTGGGTGCTGCCGCAGGGAGCCGAGGCCGATGTGCGGGTAGTCGGGCCAGCCGCGCGCGCGCAGCCGGCCGTCCACCACGTCCAGCAGCAGCTTGTCGCCCGAGAAATAGCGATGGCCGTGGCCGAGCACGAGATCCAGCATGGTGGTGGTCTTGCCCGCCCCCTTGACGCCCGCGATGGCGATGACGCCTCCCGTCTTCTCGTCGAGCACGGCCGAGCTGTGCAGGATCGCCGTTCCCTTGGCCTGTTCGACCAGCAGGCCGAAGTAGCGCACGAGCTCGATCAGGTGGATGAACGCCGTCGCCTCGTCGCCATAGAACGCGACCTCGCGGCGCGCAACGCTGTAGCGGTAGCCCACGCCCGTGTGCGCGTCCCACGCGAGCTGGGTGCCATCGTCGAGCGCGCCGCGCAGCACCTTGAGCGTGAAGCCCACCGCATAGGTCTCGCGGATCGTCATCGGCGCGGTGCAGCGGGCACGCCATTCGGGCAGGAAACCGTCCACCGCGTGCAGATCGACGCAAAGGTCCGCCTCACCATCGCCCGCACCGGCCCAGAGGTAGGGCGCGAGGAAGGTCCGCAGGCGAACCGCCAGCGGTTTCGAGGTCTCCTGCGCGCGCAGGCGCAGGCTGAACACGGTGTTGGTCAAGAGGTTGTCCGTCATGGGCGGGGGCTTCCTTCGGCAATGCGTTCGTACAGATGGGCGAGGCCCTCGGCGGCGGGGCGGGCGTCGAGCCCCAGCGGCCGGAGAAACTCAAGGACCTTGTCGCGCAGCGCGGCCTGCTCCTGGGCGACCAGCGAGGCGCTGCCGTCGCCGCGCGTGCGCAGGTAGCCGATCGAGCACAGGAAGATCGGCGTCGCGGCCTGCGCGCAGGAAAATGCCACGCTGAAGAGATTGCCCGTCTCGAGGGATTCGCAGCCCGTGCTGGCGCGCGTGTGGCGCCACCGTGCCACCGGCCGCAGCGGCAGGTCGAAGTGCTGCGCCAGGTCGACCTCGACGGCTGTGCCGTGGACCTGGTCGGGATGGCGCTCCTGCGTCCACGGCGCAGCGGCGTCGCGCCGCAGCACCGCGCTGAACTCGGCCAGCGGCTCCAGCACCGTCGAGCGGCGCTTGCGGCTGAAGAGCGCGGCATTGGCCCATCCGCTGCGCCCTTCCAGGTGGGGCAGGACGCGGCACAGGACGTTGTCGTGGTCGCCGTGCTGCAGCTCGTCACCGATCTGCGCGACGAAGGGGGAACCTGCATCGGCGTCGAGCGCATCGAGCCAGGCGTCGCCGAGCGCCAGCACGTCCGGCACCGCCGTCGTGTCCAGGGTCAGGTGCAGCTCCCGCGGCTCGGCGTGCACGGCATAGTGGCATTCGTAGTTGTTGGTCTGCAGGTGGTTGGCCTGGAAGGCCTGCCAGAGCTGCTCGTACAGCAGGGGCGGCGCAAAAGGCTGCACGGGCACCGGCGGCGCGATGAAGTGCGCCACGTGGCGGTCCGCGCGATCGACCAGGTGCCTGATGTGCATCAACCCGCCGTCGAGCTCCACGTGGGCCAGGGGGACCCAGTCGGGATCGACGTTGTGGCCCGTCGCTGCAGCGACGGTGCCGGAAACCGGCTGCCATGTCGCATCCACGCAATGCGCGACGAGCGCATGCGCGCCGCGGCAGTCCGCCTGCGCCGCCCGCGCGCCCCATCGGGTGGGCACGCGCTGCACGCGCAGCCGCCGGGCCGCCTCGGGCGAGGGTTCCGCATGGCGCAGCCGCCAGTTGCCGAACACGATCATCGATGTGCGGCTGCTCATGCGGCTCTCCGCTCGGCGGTTCGGGCCCGGCGGGCATCCGCGACCTCGCGCACGAAGTCGAGCTTGGAGTACAGGTCCTGCTGGTGCGCCTGCCCCCAGCGCGCGAGCGACTCGCCCACGAAGCCCGAGATCGCATCGAAGTCCTGCTCCAGCGAACGCAGTTCGCCGAAGCTGCGCGTGCGGCAGTACTCGACCTCGCACTGCGAGAAGACGTGTGCATCGTCGAGCGTGCGGCACACGTCCATGTAGATGCCGAAGATGTTGCCGGTGGCCAGCGATTCGAACTGCGCGTCGAAGCGCTTGCGCCGGTACGACGGCAGCCGCCGCGTGGCCTCGGGCGTCAGCGTTCGCAGGTGCGCCTCGATGTCGCCCATGTCCAGTGCCAGGTTGCCCCAGAGCGATTCGCGGCGTACTTCGCTGTTCTCGATGAACCACTTGCGCTTGACGGTCATGCGGCCGTCCGCCTGCGGGATGTAGGCGACGTAGCCGCTCTCCGCATTCGCGCCGAGCACCTCGAAGATGTGCTGCTCGTAGTCCCAGACCTGGATCTCTCGGTCGATCTCGGGCACGAAATCGGGCAGCGCGCCGTCGGCGATGGCGTCGTGGAATGCCATCAGCAGCCGCCAGGTGTCGGGAATGTCCCGGAACGTGAACTTGCGCTCCATCTCCAGGTCGGGCCGCCACTTGGTGTACCAGCACTCGTCGCCGAGCGCGGGGCGCAGCGCGGCGAGCATTGGGGCATGGCTCGCGAGCAGGTCCTCGAAGTGCTGCCAGGCCAGCGGCGCGTCGGGTGCCGCCTCGTCGCGGTAGCGCAGGAAGAGGCTGCCGAGCTCGCCCTGCTGGACGAAATGATGGAAGGCGAGCGCATCGCCTTCGCGGATGGCGACAATGGCCGGCGCGAGGCGCGGCGCGAGCCCCGCGCCGGCCTCGAGCGCAGGCGCGAGTTCGGGGTGGCGCTCGCACAGCCAGGCGCTGAAGCGGCGGCTGGCCGCGCGCTGCGTCGCGCTGAAGCTGCGGTATTCGAAGGCGGGCGAATCCGGCGGCACCGCGTGGCGACTTCCGTCGGGCAGCCAGACGGCCTGCAGCCGCAGGTCGCCGCCTCGCACGTAGAAGCTGTTCGCGCCCCTGCGCAGGCCGCTGCCGAAGCACGCGAGGAGGGCCACGGGACGCCGCGGCGCGGCGTTGGCATGCACCAGGAAATAGACGGATTCGGTCACGCCGTCTCCCGGCTGCCGTGCACCGCGTGTGCCGCGCTTGCCGCGCGCGCCTCGATCGTCAGGCTGGCGCCCTCGAGCCCGCGTGCGTGGAGCTCGCGCGAAGCGACCGCCGGGACCTGGCTCTCGCGCAGCAGGATGGCGAGGTGGCACAGCATCGAGGCCTGCTCGAACACGAAGCCCGAGACGTAGGGAATGAGCGCCGCGAGCGCGGCATAAGGACGCGGCGTCACCACGATCATCGAGCCGCCGCCCGCACGTGCGCGTTCGGCCAGGCGGGCGATGGCGGGACCCAGGCTCTCCGGGCTCGGCATGTGGCTGATCGACACGGTCGCCGCGATGCTGATGTCCTCCAGCTGCCGGTCGGCCGGGACCACCAGCACCGCGCCATGCGCGAAGCCGGGGGAGATCGTGCGCCGTCCCTCCTCCTCGTGGTGCCCCTCGCCTCCTTGCGCGATGTGCAGGCTCTTGATCGGCGAGAAATCGATCAGCCTCAGCCGGCCGCCGCTCGCGACCCATTCCAGCTGGACCGGTCCGAAGCGTTCCACCGCCGCATGGGTGGCGCGGTGGAGCTGCTCGCGCTCGCGCGCGCCGAACGGTGCGGCCACGGTGGGCTGCGCATCGCTCACCCGCGCCTCGTCGTCGATGAAGAAGGTGTGCGTAAGCGCCGATCCGCGGTTGATCGCCAGCAGGCCGTCGGTGGAGCACTCGCACAGCACGCCGCCCTCCGCGGTGGGCTGGGTGATCAGTCCCCAGTCGCCGCGCACGTAGTCGCGGATCACGAAGGTCGATGCCTTCGCGCCCAGCACCTGTCGCAGGCGGGCAGCCAGCTCACCGGTCGGCAGCACCTGCTGGCGCAGGCCGTCCGAGAAGTCGAGCACCACGCTGTCCTCGCCGAAACGCGCGCACAGCGCCTGCATGCGCGAGGCATCGGCGAAGCCGCCCGCATTGCCGCGCACCAGCAGCGCCGTACCCGGTGCCACGCCGTGCGCATGCGCGAGCAGCGCGAGCGGCCGGCGCTTGGAGCGGAAGTAGTTCGCGAAACCCGGCAGCGGCCGGAACGCGCCGATGTCCTCGTCGGGTGCGAGGTAGAGGTCGGTCCACTCGGCATGGTCCGAGGCGTCCTGCGCCGTGTTCAGCGAGGTGATGGGGCGCCCCTGCAGCACCCACACCTGCTCGCCGTCGAAGGCCCATTCGACGTCCACAGCCGTGCCGAGCTGGCCCTCGACCGTGCGCACCACGGCCGCCAGCGCCACCAGCATCTCCTGCTCGTCGCGCAAAGGGGCGTCCCCGGCCAGGCCAGCCTCGCTCCAGCGCACCGACTGCGGGGCCGCGGCGCCGGACACCAGCGCGTCGCCCAGGCCCTGCACGGCCTCGATCAGCATCTCGGGCCGCCCGTCGATCGGGTCGTGGCTGAAGGCCACGCCGGCCCAGCGCGCAGCGACCATGCGCTGCACGATCACCGTCATCTCCAGCGGCGCGTCGAGCAGGCCGCAGCGCAGCCGTTCGATGGCCGCGCGGCGCGAGAAGGCCGACCGCCACACCTGCGAGACCGCGGCCTTCAGTGCCGCCAGGCCCTCGACCTGCAGCACCGAGTCGAAGATGCCGGCGAAGCTGTGCGCCGCGCCGTCCTCGATGCCGCCGGAGGAGCGCACCGCCAGTGCGTCCTTGGGCGACAGACCTGCCCCGGTGAAGAGCGCCGCCAGGCGGACGTCTGCATCGTCGACCCATCGCGGGGTG
This sequence comes from Variovorax gossypii, assembly GCF_003965815.1. Taxonomy (GTDB): domain Bacteria; phylum Pseudomonadota; class Gammaproteobacteria; order Burkholderiales; family Burkholderiaceae_C; genus Variovorax; species Variovorax gossypii. The sequence continues at coordinate 187,289 of NZ_RXOE01000005.1, forward strand.
GCCACCGCATCGAGCCGGTCGAGATCACGGTCCAGGAAGGCACCCGCGGTGAGACGGATGCCAGCGAACACTTCCTGCGCCTCGTCGCGCATGGCGCGATGGTTGCTCCAGAGCGAAGCCAGCAGTATGTCGTCGAGCGCGAAGAGGGCGGGCACGGGCACGGCATGCGACAGGGCGACGAGCGTGCGGTACTTGGAAGACATGGCGGGCGCTCCCTCTCAGGCATCGTCCAGCTCGGCGGCGCGGGCGTCGACGACTTCGAGCGGGTGCACGATCGGGGGCGCCGCGACCGGCGCCGGCATCGCCTTCTTCTGGTAGTCCATGAAGATGCGCGAGGCATAGGCCTCGGTCGCGCCCTGGTACTTGCCGTCGTAGAGGTCGATGTCGCCCTGCACCTTCCAGAACATCATCTGCCCGATGTCCATGCCGGCATAGACGCGGATGCGGTTGATGGCCAGCAGCTGGATGGTCCACTTGCCCACGAAGCCGATGTCGCCGAGCGAGGCCGAGAGGTTGATGAACATGCCCAGCCGCGCGATCGACGAACGCGCCGCATAGGTCGGCACGAACTTCGTGCTGCCCATGGTCTCCATCGTCGTCGCGAGGTACAGCCGCATCGGCTCCAGCACGAAGCCCTCGGGGCCGATGTGGATGTCCTCGGTGGGCTTCTCCTCCTTGATGTCGATCACCCCCTCCTGGTACACCTTCATGCGGGGAGCCAGCCTGAAGTTGTAGCTGTTGGGATTGACGTTCTTCGCAAGGAACGGCGCGATGGTGATGTCGCCGCTGTGAACGCGCTGGGAGATTTCGGTGCCGGTGAGGATCATTTGGAGTCCATGATGATTCGCGAGGGAACAACACCTTCCGAACCCACGTAGCGGCCCTGATAGCTCAGTTCTCCGCCGAGGTTGGTCCAGAAGCAAACCTTGCCGATGCGCGCGCCGGCATAGACGCGCAGCGGTTGCGTGACGACGATCTCCAGCGTCCAGCAGATCACCGCGCCCGTGTGGCCGAGCGGCGCGCTGGTCTGGATGAACATGCCGCACAGGGCGGTGGAGAGATTGGCGTAGAGCTCGCTGGCGAAGTGCACCCCGCCGATGCGCTCCGCCGTCTGGCCGAGGTAGAAGCGCCCGGGTTGCAGCACCAGTCCCTCCTCGGGGATGACGTGGCGCACCACCTGCAACCCGAGGTGCGGATCGATCTGGTCGGAGCTGTATTCGAGGATCTCCGCCCCCAGGCAGCAGCCGTACGAGTTCTGCTCGATCTGGCGCTCGTCGAAAGGCTCGATGACGATCGAGCCGGCCTCCCGCATGCGGCGGATTTCACTTCCCGTGAGGACCATGCATGCCTTTCTCCGCGCCGTCGGCGGGCGCGGGATTCGTCCGGGCGGCCGGGTAGAGCTCGTGGATCAGCGAGCGCGGCCCGACGAAGTAGCCCATCGTCGGGTTGGCCGCGGCGCAATGCGCGTCGCCGGCCGCGAGCAGGCGCGACAGCGCGGGCAGGTTGTAGCTGGGCACGGCCGGACAGCTGTGGTGTTCCCAGTGGCGGTTGATGTGGCAGGGCGCCCAGAGAAAGCGCTCGATCCATCCCACGCGCAGGCTGCGCGCGGCGGTGCGCGCGGGGTTGCCGAGTCGCCCGCCGTGTTCCGCGATACCGCGCACGCGCAGGATCGCGGGCATGAACAGCAGGATCGGCAGCAGCCAGTAGAGGACGAACTCCCGCCATACGCCGAAGCCGGCCACCAGCGCTGCCACCACCGCGACGAAGGCCACCGCGAGGGCGCGATCGAGCAGGCTTCCCGGCGACTGCCGGGAGAACAGGCCCAGCAGGCCGAAGCTGTTGGCCGAACGCAGGGTCGCCAGGGTCGTGAGGCCCGAGACGTCGCGCAGCAGCAGCGCAAGGAAGCGCCCGCGCGTGGCGGGGATCACCGAGTCGGCGACGTCGGGATCGCCCTCGCCGTTGAGGTAGCGGTGGTGCCTGAAATGGTGGGCCCGGTAGCGCGCCACGCTCAGGGTCAGCGGGAAAGCCAGCAGCAGGTTGCCGACGACGTCGTTGATGCGGCGATTGCGCGCGAGCAGGCAGTGCGCGGCGTCGTGCATCAGCACCAGCATCGCGTGCTGCCGCGTGGCGATGACCAGCATCGCGGCAATCGTCACGGGCCACTGCTTCAGGCGCTGCGCCAGCACGATGACGACGGCGCACACCAGCCATTGGGTGAGGATCTGCGCCGCGCAGCGCCAGGGCCGCAGCGTGGCGAGCGCCTGCAGCGTCTGCGGCCCGAAGGGCAGGCGCATCGGCTGCCCGCCGAGGGTGGTGCCCATGCTGGTCGCCGTCATGCGGGCTGCTCCTGTGCCGCCGGGGCGGACGACGCCGTGGAAGCCTGCGGCCTCACGGTGCGCGGGTGGTGCGCGATCCAGTGGTCGACCACGCCCGGCAGGAAGGCCATCGGGTCGGGCGAAGGCGTGCCCACGTGCAGCGGCGCGCGCACGCGATCGCTGCTCGCATAGGTGCCGTAGACGCGCAGCAGCCGTTCGAAGTAGCGGAAATCGGAGCGCGAGATGCCCGGCGGCTGCCACGCGGCGAGCGCGCGCTTCAGGAAGCCCCATTGCCGGTCGCGCAGGATGGGCACCGGCGCGAGTTCGGGCAGGCCATGGCGACGCCGCGCGAGCGCGATGCGCTCCTCGATGAGCCGCACCGTGGTCTCGTAGCGCACGCGGTGCGGTCCGGCCGAGGCCACGCATTCGTGCGGCGTGCCGTCGGCCGCGCATCGCAGCACCATCGCGTGCAGCTCGGAAACCACCCAGTCCACCGGCACGATGTCGAGCAATCCGTCCTTGTTGCCCACGAGGAAGGGCGGATTGAAGGCGGCGAGGAACTTGATCAACGGATAGAGACCGTTGAAGCGCGCAATCTCGCCCGTGCGGCTGTCGCCGACCACCAGGCTGCAGCTGAAGGTCGAGATCGGCAGCCGCGCACCGAACTCCTCGCGCAGGCTGCGCTCGGCCATCGCCTTGCTTTCCTCGTAGCCGTTGCGATAGTCCCAGTCGTGCGTCTGCGTATAGGCTGTCGAGACGTAGACCATGTGCGGGCGCGCCGATGCCGCCAGCAGCAGTCGCGCGAAATTCCGCGTGCCCTGCACGTTGAGCTGCTGCATCTCCTCGCAGCTCTTGTCCCACGAGACGTCGGCGGCCAGGTGCACGCCGACCGTAGGCGTGTCGTCCATGGTCAGCAGGCCCGCGGCGACATCGACGCCGGCGCCCTCCGACAGGTCGGCCTCGATGAAGTCGACACGCTCTCGCTGCACGGGCGTCAGGGTCTGCGCGAGCGCCGAGCGCGCCTTCTGCGAGCGCAGCACGCAGCTCAGGCGCAAGTCGGCATCGTGCGCCAGCAGGGCAGCCACCAGCGGGATGCCGACGGTGCCGCTCGCGCCGCTGAGCAGTACTTTCATGAGCCGACCAGCAGGCCGTCCGCGGCGGCCATGCGCGTGCGGATGCCCTCCAGCATCTGGCGGCTGTTGGCGCGGATGGCGCGTTCGCCGATCGGGTGCAGCACCTCGGCCAGCGACGGGATGCCGAGATCGAAGCTCACGTCGAGCTCCACGCTGAGGCTGCCGTCGCCGGCGTCCAGCACGCGCCACTCGCCCTGCCACACCTCGAGGTCGCCGTCGGTCTGCTCGAACACGATGCGGTGGTCATCGGTGAGCAGGTCGCGCTCGGTCCACGAGAGCTCGCTGCCGTTGAGCAGCACGCGCCAGTGGCTGAGGATCTCCGTGGCGGAGCGCCGCTCCACGCGCACCTCCAGCACGTCCTGCATGAAGTCCGGGTAGTGCTCGAAGTCGCACAGCGTGCGCCAGAGAAGTTCGCGGTCCATCGGACCCATGGCGAGCGATGAATTGACGTCAGGCATTGGCGAGAGGCTCCTTCGAGGGCAGGGGGTCGCGGGAGGGCAGGGCGACCACGCTGGCGCAGAAGCGCTCGATGCCGTCCATCAGCGTGGGCTCGTCGATGACCGCCGGCGGGTACACGCGCACGACGTTCGGTGCCGTGAGGCAGAAGGCGATCAGCAGCTTGCGCTTGGCCGCCTCGATGATCATCTGGCCGGCGTCGCTCATGTCCTTGAACTCGACGCCGATCATGAAACCCTCGCCGCGCACCTGCGCCACCGCCGGGTGCCGGCCGATACGCTCGGCGATCAGTTCGCGGCAGCGCTCGCCGAGTCTCGCCACGCGGGGCGCGAAGGACGACTCGGTGACCACGTCGAGCACGGCATTCACCACGGCGCCCGCCATCGGGCTGCCCGCGAAGGACGAGGCGTGCACCACCGGGTCGCGCGCGGCGGCGCCGAACTGCGCCGAATCGAAGAGCGCCGCGGCCACGGGGAACATGCCGCCGCCGAGCACCTTGCCCAGCAGGCGGATGTCGGGCGCGACCGGGCACACCAGCTGGCCGGTGCGGCCGAGCCCGGTCTGGATCTCGTCGAGGACGAAGCGCACGCCATGTGCGCGCGTGAGCTCGCGCAGCGCCTGCAGGAAGGCCGTGGCCACCGGGCGGATGCCGCCTTCGCCCTGCACCGGCTCGATGATCACGGCCGCGTACGCGCCCGTGGCCAGGGCGGCCTCCACGGCCCGCAGGTCGCCGACCTCGATGAAGCTCGACTGTCCGTCGGTCAGCAGGGCGCCGTGCCGCTCATAGCCGTGGCTCACGCTCAGCGCGCCGGGCGTGCGCCCGTGGTAGGCGTGGCGGAACGCCAGGATGCGGCGCCGGCCGGTGGCGATGCGCGCGAGCTTGAGCGCGGCCTCCACGGCTTCCGAGCCGGTGTTCGCGAGAATGATGCCGTCCAGCGGCTCGCCGCCCAGTGCGAGCAGCCGCTCGGCGGCCGCCACGATCGGCTCGTTGGCCAGGATCTTGGACGAGAGCCCCATGCGCGCGGCCTGGGCCGTCAGCGCCTGCGCCACCTGCGGATGGCCGTGGCCCAGCAGGTGAACGCCGAACGAACCGAAGTCGAGCCAGCGCGCGCCCGCACTGTCCTCGATCCACGGGCCGCTCGCACTGCACTCGGAGCTCGCGAGCCCGGCCATCTTGAGCATCAGTCCCTGCTGGCGGCCGAAGACGCTGCCGTAGCGGTCCGCGAAGGCGTTCTTGCGCCCGGTCGGGATATCGTCGTTCATAGCGAGGTCATCAGCGGCGCGAGGAAGCCGGCATCGCAGCCCACGCGCTCGCACGCCTTGTTGGCAGAACGCAGGAAGCGCAGCACGTGGCCCTGGTTCTCGGGTTGCAGTGCATCGACGAGGTCGCTCGGGAAGGCCGCGAGCAGTTCCTCGAGCACGCCGATGAGCCGGTCGACCTCCGCGCCGTCGGTGGGCACGTCCAGGCCGAGCAGGCGAGTGGCGGCGGGACCGTCCATGGCCGCCACGTCGCTCAGGCCGTAGGCCATGAGCAGCGGCAGGCGATGCATCTCGTGCGGCACCACCGCGCGGCCGAGTACCGCGTCCACCTGCAGCAGCAGTTCGGCGATCTTGATCTTGACGAGCGCCGCAGCGTCCGGAATGTCGCGCGCGCCCGCCAGATCCTCGATGTACGCGCGCAGCTCCGTCATGAGCAGCCAGGCGGCGCTGATGGTCGAGGTGACATGCTCGCCCGCATCGAAGCGGTAGCCCGCGTGGATGCGCGGGAACCAGCGCAAGGTCCGGGCGGACGAAGAAGACCGTGACTCAATCGGCGAGGGCATGGGTGTCTTCCTTGTCCTTGTCTTCCGCGCAGGCGTCGATGGCCGTGAGCGAGAAGCTCAAGGCGCCGCTGCGCGCGCCGCGCAGCAGCGAGGCCGCCTGCGTGCTCGTGAGGGTGGCGAGGCCGGCGAGGTCGGGCGGTGCCGCCTGCATCCCGGCAGTCGCGGCGAGCCGGGCGTAGCCGTCATCGCCGATCAGGAAGGCCGATCGCTTGTCGAGCGCAGCCTGTGTGCAGGAAGCCGCCGTGTGGGGCAGGGCGTCGGCCAGCGACAGCGCGTCCATCAGCAGGGCGAGCCGCGCTGCGATCTCGTCCAGCGCGGCGATCTCCAGCGCGGTCGCGGCGGGCGCGAATTCGCAGACCGCGGACCACAGGGCCGTGAGCCGGTCCTTGAGCACCGGGTCGAGCAGCCCCACGCGGGATGTTGCCGCCTCGTGCCAGCGACGCAGCGTCCATTTCTTGTTCGACAGCACCCAGCCGCCGAGCGACAGCGCGGCCGCCATCGCGAAAAGGCAGGCGTTGATCAGATAGCCGCGCGCCCCTTCGGGCTCGCCGGCGCGCTCGGCCAGCATCGCGCACACCCGGCTCTGGTGGAAGGCGTCGTACTCCTGCGCGGCCGCGACCGGCACCAATGCCGGCAGGTGCCCGAGATGGTGCGCATGGCCGTCGGTGGCAACGGCGTAGACGATGCGCTCCAGGTACTTCTTGCGCACGGCGTGCTCGCCGTCCCAGCGCTGGTAGTCCGCGAGCCGCTGCGGCAGGGCACGCCGGGACAGCGCGGCGAGATCGGCGAAGGCGCGCTCCAGGTCCTGCGCCCCGATCGGCAGGATCTCGCAGTGCTGGCCGTCGCGGTGGATCTGCGTGGCCATCTGGCCGCGGCTCACGGCCTGCGGCGTCACGCAGATGAGGTCGATGTCGCTGGTCGCGGTGGCGATGCCGTGCACCGGCGAACTCGTGAGCAGCACCTGCGCGTCGTCGAAGCCCTGTTCGCGCGCCAGCGTGGCGAGCAGGTCGAAGCCGATGTGGCGGTCACGCAGGAATGCAGCGGCATTGGCCGTGACGAAATCCGGGTAGTTCACTGTCTGGATGCTCCGGTGTTCCATGTCCTCGCGCGCTCAGGCGAACCCGTAGGGGCCTTCGAAGGCGCCGATGTGGCTCACGTGGCTGACCATGCCGTGCGCCTTGTCCCACAGGTGCAGCATGCAGCCGCGCGGCCCGATGTGGGATTGCGGCGGGGCCTCGGGGGCGAGCTGCAGATCGATCTCGGTGGTGGTGCTCGGGCAGGTGCACACGACGGTGCCGGCCCAGCGGCGCAGCATGGTGCGGTGCACGTGGCCGCACAGCACGAGTTCGACGTTGGGCGCGGCGCGCACCACATCCTCGAGCTGCTGCACCTCCATGTAGCGGTACGTGTCCATGTAGGGGATGCCGCTCATGAAAGGCGGGTGATGGAGCATCAGCACCGTGGGCCTGACCGTGTCCTGCGCCAGCGTGCGGGCAAGCCATGCGAGTCCCTGGGCATCGATGTGTCCGTGGTGCTTTCCTGTGGGGCACGAGTCGAGCCCGATGAGACGCACGGGATGGTCCTCGACGCACCAGTGCAGCGGCCCTTCCCTGGGAAGGTAGGGCTGGTCGCCGAAGGCCGCGCGGAAGTTTTCGCGGTGGTCGTGATTGCCGGGGATCACCAGGAAGGGGATGCGCGTTGCCGCGAGCAGCTCGCGCACCATCGCGTACTCCTCGGGCCGGCCTTCGTCGACGAGGTCGCCCGTGATCAGCAGCAGATCGGGGCACCGGTCCAGTGCATGCACATGCGCAAGCGCTTCGTTGAACATGCGATTCGAATTCGCGACGCCCTGGTAGAGCACGCCTTCGGGCCGGATGTGCGGATCGGACAACTGCGCAATGAGCATGTGACTCCTCGACGAACAGGCCGTCATGGTGTTGTCACGAAAGGCGTGCAGCCATACGCCCGATGGCGTAGCGGAGGAAAGTATTCACGACGCACTCAACGCAATGGCTTTGACGTAAAAACGCGCGCTGATCGACATCGGACCGTTGCGATCGAGGAGGAATGGAATCATGAATTCGCCACGTCTCGCGCCTGCTGCGACGGTGATGACGCACCGCGAGGGCGATGTGCTCTACGCGACCCGGCAGCCGCTGCAGCCGTACCCGCCCACGCTGCTGGACCACCTCGACACATGGGCACGCGATGCACCCGAGCGCATGTTCCTCGCGCAACGCGAGGACAGGGACGAGGCCTGGTGCAGCGTGAGCTATGCCGAGGCGCACGAGCGCGTGCACGCCGTCGCGCAGGTGCTGCTGCAGGAAGGCGCATGCGCCGGCTCCACGCTGCTGCTGATCGACGCGAACTCGATCACGCACGCGCTGCTGTCGCTTGCTGCGATGTCCATCGGCGTGATCGTGCTCCCCATGTCGCCCGTGCACCTGCAAAGCGCGCAGGGACTCGCGCGCATCGAAAGCGTGGCCCAGCGCGTGCGCCCCGGCCTGGCGTACATCGCGGATGCGGGCGCCTGCCGCCCTCCGCACGGCGAAGCCGCATCGTGCCGCTGGCTGTCGGCGGGCATGCTCGCCGGCGCCGTGGCGCACGATGCCGATGGCGCGACAGGCGAACGCCTTCGCGAACACAGGGCCCGCATCGACGCGGACACACCGGCGAAGCTCCTGCTGACCTCCGGCTCGACAGGACTGCCCAAGATCGTGATCCACACGCAGCGCATGCTCTGCGCCCAACAGCAGCAGATGGCACAGCTGTGGCAGTTCCTCGAGGACAGCCCGCCCGTGCTGTGCGACTGGCTGCCGTGGAACCACACCTCGGGCGGCAACAACAGCTTCAACATGACGCTGCGCAACGGCGGCACGCTCTTCATCGACCAGGGCAGGCCGACGCTGAAGGACATCGGGCAGAGCATCCGCAACCTGCGCGAGGTGTCGCCCACCTGGTACACGAACGTCCCCCTCGGTTATGCGGCGCTGCTGCCGCATCTCGAGGCCGATGCTTCCTTCGCCGAAGCCTTCTTCCGCCGGCTCGACCTGCTGGTGTACGGCGGCGCGCCGCTGCCCGCCGAGCTCTGGCGTCGCATGGACGCGGTGTGCCGCCGGACCACCGGGCACGCCGCGCGCTGGGCCAGCGGATGGGGGCTCACGGAGACCACATCGACCTCGGCCATCACGCATTTCGAGACGACGGGCACCGGCGAGATCGGCCTGCCGCTGCCGGGCATGAGCTTGCGGCTCTCGCCGCGCCGGGGCCTGTACGCCGTCGCGGTGAAGGGCCCCAACGTCACCCCCGGCTACCTGGACGACGATGAACGCACGCGCGAGGCGTTCGACGAGGAGGGGTTCTTCCGCACCGGCGATCTGGTCTCGTTCGTCGATCCCGCCAACCCCGACGCGGGCCTGCGCTACGAAGGGCGCTCCAGCGACGAATTCAAGCTCGGCAGCGGCATCTGGGTGGTGCCGGGGCGCATCAAGGCCCAGCTGCTGTCGCACACCGGCCCGCTCGTGCAGGACGTCGTGGTGGCCGGCTCCGGCCGGCTGCGGCTGGTGGTCTTCCTCTGGCTGAACGCCGAGCTCGTGCAGCGGGACTTCGCGGCCCCGGCCGACGAAGCGCTCGGGCAGGGCGAGGACAGGGCGGCGCTGCTGCGCTTTCTCGAGGAGGCCGTGGCCGCCTACAACGCCGTTCACACCGGATCGAGCGAGTCGCTCGCGCGGGCCTGCGTGCTGATGGAGCCGCCGAGCGCGGCCTTCGGCGAGCTGACCGACAAGGGCACGATCAACCAGCGCCGCTTCCTCTCGCGCCGCGCGGACCTCGTCGAGGCGCAGTATGTGCACGCGGCGCGGCAGCCGGGCTCCGTCGGATTCGCGGCGGGCGAGGCCGCGTCCCCGCTCTGCGTTGCCGCCGCATGCTGAAGCCCGTCCGCGCCATGCCGGGCGCCAAGGAATTCATCGTGCTGGCCGCGGCGGTCATGTCGGTCAACGCGGTGGCCGTCGACACGCTGCTGCCGGCCCTGGCCGAGGTCGGCGCCGCGGTGAATGCCGGCGAGGACAACCGCCGGCAGTGGCTGATCACCGCCTACCTGATCGGGTTCGGCGTCTCCCAGCTGGTCTACGGCACGCTGTCGGACCACTACGGGCGCAAGCCGTTCATGCTCCTGGGCTTGTCGCTCTATGCGGCTTTCGCGGGGTTGAGCGTGCTGGCATCGGACTTCGGCACTGCGGTGGCACTGCGCGTGCTGCAGGGATGCGGTGGCGGCGTGAGCGTGCTTGCGCTGTCGATCATCCGCGACCGTCATTCGGGCGAGGAGATGGTGCGCGTGATGTCGCTGGCCTTCATGCTTTTTCTGGGGGTTCCGATCTTCGCGCCCTCGCTGGGCCACGCGATCCTGGCCCTGTCGTCATGGCAGTGGGTGTTTGCCGCGATCGCGCTCTTCGGCGCGGCGCTGCTGCCGTGGGTGGCGCTGCGCCTGCCCGAGACGCTGCCGCGCGAGCGCCGGATGCCGCTGTCGCCGCGCACGGTGGCGCAGGCGATCGGCTGCGTGCTGCGCCAGCGCGATTCGCTGGGCTACACGCTGGCGTCCACCGCGCTCGTGGGCGCGCTCTTCGGCATCGTCACGTCGGGCCAGCAGCTGTTCGCGAACGTGTTCCGCGCACCCGAGGTGTTTCCCCTGGTCTTCGGCACGGTCGCGACCTGCGTCGCGCTGGCGGCGCTGCTCAATGGACGCGTCGTGGGACGTTTCGGCGCCCGGCGCACCTCCCACCTGGCGCTGATGGGCTACCTGTTCGTCGCCTGCGTCCACGGCGCCGTCGCATGGTCGGGCATGGAACGGCCATGGATCTTCACGGCGCTGCAGTCCGCGCTGATGTTCTGCTTCGGCCTGATGCTCGCGAACTTCGGCTCGCTCGCCATGGCGCGGCTCGCGCACATCGCAGGCACGGCCTCCGCGGTCCAGAGCCTGGTGATCAACGTCGGCGGCGCACTGATCGGCATCTTCATCGGGCAGTCGTTCGACGGCACCGCGGTACCGATGACGCTGGGCTCGATCGCCAGCGGCTGCGCGGCGCTGGCGATGGTGCTCATGGCCGAGCGCGGACGCCTCTTCCAGCCGGTTGCGGCGGCGCTGCCGGCACAGGTGGCGGGATGACCGCACCCACCATGCCATCGGCATCCCGTGCCCTGAGAGCGCCCAACGTGGAGCCGGCGCTGCTGCAGGGACTGCACGAACTGATCGCGGACCTGAACATGGCGGATGCCGACCTGCAGGACCGGCCCCGCGTCGAGATCGCATGCACCAGGCAGCAGGTGGCCCTCGCCGCACAGTTGATGGCGCACGCCTTCGTGCACAACCGGGACAAGGGGTGGCTGGCCTGGCTGCCTCCCTCGGAGGTGGCGCGCGTGCGTTGCGGCGACAGCGGGCGGGCCCGGAAAAAGATCGCGCGCGTGATCGACTACCTGTGCATGGCGGCGACCTTCGAAGGAGGGCTGGTGCTGCTCGAGTCCGCGCAGACGACGCAGGGACGCGAGGTCCGAGGCGCATCGCTGTGGGGGCTCCCGCCGGCCATGCCCCGCCCCGAGCCCTGGTGGCACCTGGCGGCGTTCGGCGCCCCGGCTGCGTTGCGCAGCTACGGGCCGTTGCGCGCGGCGGCCGCGGCGGGTGCCGCGAACGCGCTGGTGCGCGCCTCGCTGCAGACGCTGCGCGAGCAGGGTTTTCCGCAGCGCTGCATCTACGCCCAGATGGGATGCGTGCGCCCGGCCCACCAGGGCCGGCGCGTTTCGCGGCGCATGTTCGAACCGTTTCGCCTGCTGGCCGACCGCTTCGACCTCCTGTACCGGCTGGAAAGCAGCAGCCCCGAGACGAACGACCAGCGGGTCTTCTCCAACTTCCGCTTCGAGAAGATCGGCGAACACCGCTTCGGCGCATCGCGCTTCAACAGCGTTGGCCCCTACACGATCAGCCTGATGGTCAGAAGACCGCAGCCCGAGATGCCATGCCGCTGACCTTCCACCCGGTCGATCCCCTGGACGAGGCTTTTCGGGCGCGATGGAATGCACGGGTCGCCGAGAAGGAGCTCTCGCTCGATCCCGATTTCCTGCAACTGCTGGCCGATGCCGACCCCGGGGTTACCTATCACTTCGTACAAGCCACCGACGCTGCGGGGCAGGTGCGCGCGCTCGCCTGCTGCTCGGTCGCCGAGATGCGCGTGATGCGCTTCGTCCCACTGCGCGTGCTGGTGCTGGGCGGCACCGTCGCCGCGGGCAAGGCCTACTGGTTCGACGCCGAGGCGCTGGATTTCGCCGGGTTCCTTGCCGGCTTCGAGGCGTACGTGAAGACGGCGATCCGCTGCGACATCCTCGTGCTCAAGGAGTTCTCGCCGGACTCAGACGTTGAGCCGATGCGCTCGATGTCCGATGCGGGCTTCATCACGCACATGTGCTACGACCGCAGCCGACTTGCGCTGCCAGCGGGCGGGGGTATGCAGGACTTCCTGGATTCGCTGCCATCCAAGAAGCGGAGGAACCTGCGACAGGTGATGGAACACGGCGATGCGGCAGGCCTGGAGGTCAAGGTGCACCGGAGCTTCGATCACCTGATCGACACGGCTTACGCCCTTTACCTGGCCGTGAACGCGCGTGCCACGGAAGCACGCACGCCCGCGTTGCCGCACCGGCTTTTCGCGGCACTCGGGCGGCTCGATGCCGCGCGGATGCTCACGATCTCGCAGGGCGAAAGGACGGTGGGGTTCGGCCTGTTGCTTCACCAGCGCGCAAAGCTCAAGTGCCTCGTGATCGGCATGGACTACGAAGTCTCGCGAGAACTCCAGCTCTGGTATCAGGTCGTCGCGCGTTCGATCGAGTACGCAGCGAGCAGCGGCTGCACCTGCGTCGACCTCGGATCGACCAACCACAGCATGAAGCGCAAGTTCGGCGCGCAGCACGAAGACATCTGGATCGCCGTGCGCCACCGCAGCCGGTGGCTCACGCGGCTTCTCGCGCCTCTGATCCGCCACACCCTGGCTTCGATCTATCGACCCGCGGGGAAGGGGGCGGCGGCCACTTCCGACGGCCGCTGATCCCGTCGCAAGGAGGCACCATGTACCGCACGATCATCTACGCCATCCCTTTCTTCGCCGTGCTGATCGCGTGCGAGTTTGCCTGGGGGTGCATCAAGCGGCGCAACACCTACAGGCTCAACGATTTCATCAGCAACCTGAGCCACGGCTTGCTCAGCCAGGTGGTGGCCGTGTGCACGCCGTTCTTTCAGATCGGGTTCTATACGGCTGTCTTTCCGTTCGCCTCGCGCTGGTCGAGCGTGGAGTTCTGGAACAGCTGGATCGGACTCCTGGCCGCCGTGATCCTGTTCGACTTCTGCAACTACTGGGTGCATCGCGCGGGCCACGAATGCGCGGTGTTCTGGGCGGCCCACGCCGTGCATCACCAGAGCCAGGACTTCAACCTCTCGATCGCGCTAAGGCAGGGGAGTGCGGTCGCGATCCTGGGGTGGATCTTCTTTCTGCCGATGGCGATCGTCGGCGTGCCGCCCAAGTACTTCGGCATTGCGGCGATGGTGCTTCTTCTGTACGGCTACTGGGTACACACCGAACACGTCGGCAAGCTCGGCTGGTTCGACCATGTCTTTTCCTCGCCATCGAACCATCGCGTGCATCACGCCGTCAACGCCGGATACCTCGATCGCAACTACGGCGCCTTGCTGGTGGTGTGGGACAAGCTCTTCGGAACCTTTGCAGAAGAGCGCGAGCCGTGCATCTACGGCACGGTCAGGCCGCTCGACAGCTGGAATCCGCTGCGCGCGCTCCTGAACGTCTACGTCACGCTGGCGCGCACCGCATGGCATACGCGCAGGTGGAGCGACAAGCTGCGCGTATGGCTGAAGCCTCCGGGTTGGCAGCCAGCCGACATGGCCGAGAGATTTCCCATCCAATTGAAGTCGCCGGATACGGTCAGGCGCTACGACCCGGCACTCACGCCTGTCCAGCAGTGGACCGCCATCGCGCAACTCGTTCTCTGGCTTGCAGCCATTCTCCTGTTCCTGTGGCACGCGGATGCCGCCTCGTTCTGGACCAATGCGGCGATGCTCGGCCTGACCGTCGCCGGGTTTTGGGTTACCGGGGCGGTGCTGGAGTCCGCCATCCGTGTCCGCTGGGCGTGGGGCCTGCAAACGATGCTCCTGAGTCCGGCGGTTGCATATATAGCTGGGCGGTAGACGCCGAAACGCGGGCGCCTGCGCCTAGCTCTCTCCAACAATACGGAATCGTTCTGCAGCCCTTACCAAAAGGGTCACCGGTGCGAGCACTTTGACATGTGGCAATATGCCACATACAGTTCTACCATGGCACAGTCCATCCGTGTTTCAGACGAGTTGTACAGCTTGGCGCAATCGACCGGCCAAGCTCTTGGGCGCCCCATCGCTCAACAGATGGAGCACTGGGCGCGCTTGGGGGCCGCCCTCGAGGCAGCGGGCATCAGCGCAGCATCCGCGATGCATCTCCTGGGAGCGAAGGGTTCTGCCGACGAGCTTGTCTCTGTGGCCTTGGGCAAGCTCCAGATGTCCGAATCCGAGCGGATACGAATGCTTCATATGAGTGACGCCGATCAAGTTGCCAACGGCAAGCGAACCGCCAAGAGCCTCTTCGTCGTGCGCAAGGAAGCACTGGAGGGATTCACCTTCAAGCGACAAATCGATCCAGAGCCGACGGAGGGCGAGGGTTGGTAAAGCCGACAGGAAAGGAGGCCGACACGCCTCCGGGCGTTTTTCTCGCGTTGATCAAGGTCGCGGGTGATGACATTCACATCGGTTGCCAATCCTTGGCGCTATGAGTCGAGCGCTATGGAATCGGCCTTCCGGAAGGCATCGCAGCCATTTCACGCGATGTTGATTTTCTGACCGATTCAGCGGGTGCACGGGCAAGCGTGTTTCGGTATGCCGATGCGCTAAATGGCCAGACCTTCTTTCCCAGTCCGCGCGCCATGACATCGCTCGTTGGCCAGGCGTTTCGTTTCCTCCCGGATGACGAATACATCAACGTCGATGTGCTGTGGAGCTTGATAGGACTGACTCCAGAGCAGGTGCGGGCCAGAGCGGTCACGGTCGAGCGCGCGGATGTTTCATTCCGGATCATGCATGAGCTTCACGTCTTGCGCAGCAGGCTTGTGAATCTGTACGAGCTGAAGGAGAAACAAGACAGCAAGGGGGAGATGCAACTACGCTTGGCAATAGACGTTGCACGCGAGTTCCTGCGCGCGGAAGCTGCCAAGCATGACACCGAGGCCACGCGCACTGGACGAAGCCCGTTGCAGGCGCTGTTCAAGGAAGTCGCGAAGCTCGCCATTGACGATGCCGGAAAAAAGGTCGCGTTGCGACATGGCATCCATGTGGCCGACGCACTGGATCCATCACTCATCCCCGGTGGTCCTTTCTGGGATCGACAGTGGCCGCAACTCTCGCGACTCATGTCTCCCACCTATCGCGCATTGTTTGCGCCGCCTGGCAACGACAGTTGACGAGCGCGTCGATGCTCATGGTTGTTGATTTCCATGGAATCCTGCCCCCTTCACAAGTGGCGCCGCATGGTCGACGCGGGAGGCATCGCATCGAAGGCCAGCGACCAGCAAGCAGAGTTCGTCTCGCTCACGCTGGCTCCTGGCCCCGCTGTCGCAAGCGACATCCACCTCGAGCTTCGCCGCGAACAGGCTGCAATCGAGAACCCCAAGCTGGTCGCGATTTTGAGGCCGCGCGACCGTGCAAGGCCTCGAAGTGGCGCGGAATCTATCGGTGCGAAGGAGGGAGAAGAGGAACTGATCGGTATTGAATGTCTGGTACCCGACATTCAATGCATTCTCTATTTTTAAATAGTGAACAATTTCCAACCGTCGAGGGCGTGACGATCTCGGCGGCGGTCGTTCCGAGGGTTACCATATTCGCCAAGGGCGATTTCCCTCAAGACGCATTTCGGTTGCATCGGACTTTTTCTTTCTTGGACAGGTCATGAGTGGGCCGTTCGGACGTCAACGGTCCCATCCGCCGGAACAGAGCCCAGTCGAAGCCGTATTCCGTGCGGTCAATCGCAGGTAGAGGACATCGCAGGCTCTCAGCCTAAAGAAGGGGCGTCGGCGTCTCCGGGCTGCCCAGGTTCATGCCCTGCATTCGGTGCCTCTGGCCGCGCGTACTGGGGCATGTAATCTCGCACCAATGCCTTCACAAGTTCCGCCTGCAGCAGGTCTTTCGAGCGCTTGCGGGGATCGCGCTTTGGATGGTTAGCCAGGGCACGCTTCACATCCGCAAAATCCAGGGGATGCATCGTGTCCATGAGTGCGATCTCACCGGTCGTGGAAACCACCATCTGGCTGAAGCGCAGTGAATTCAGAATCCTTTCGCCGGTGGAGGCCTGCTCCTCCGTGAACTGGTGTCAGCAAGATTGCTGTCTGCATCCCAGAGTGCAAGCCCTCTAGGCTGAAACGCCCACCGAGGTCAACCTTCTTTCCCGGCGTCGACCGCTCGCGGAATCAACGTTTTGTTCGCTTGGAACCTTCGAAAGCAGGGCCCCACACAGGGTGCTTGCGCTCGGCAACGTTCAATTCGAAATCCGGGAACGCGTCGATAAGCTTGCATCTCATATTCTGGTCGTGTCCCTCGCGAGCCACGCGCCATCTGTGACCTCGAGCCTCTCTTTGCCTTTCGGCCAGCCCTTCTCCCTGCTCTCCCTCCCTCCTCTCCTGTTCCCGTTCGGGCTCGTACGGGCAGCTCACCTGCGAGGACCGGTGCCCCACGCGCGGACGGACACACCATCCGGGGAATCGCGCTGGCGCTGGCTATCAAGAATGAGCGACGCGAAGTTCACCCGCTCGATGTCTCGCAAGGCATGCTCGCCTGACAACGCAGCTTGCGAAGACTTCTTCGGTCGGCTGAAGAACAAGCTGTTCTATCCTCGGGACTGGAAGAACGCCACCACTGAGCAGTTCATCGAGGCGCTCGACTCGCACATCCACTGGTACAACGAGAAGCGGATCGAGATCTCTCTTGGCTCTCTCAGCCCCATCGAATACCGGGTGAGCCTTGGACTTGTGGCATAAACCAGTCCAAGTTTTTATCCGCACCCCCAACCAGACTTCCGCTCAAGGCCCCACCGCGACATGGGCTTGGGTCAGAATGCGGCCAAAACCAAAAAAGTCACCGAGCACCTTCGACTGCCTCATGGGCAATTCCCCGCCCCCCTGAACAGGCCGCGCGCCGTGCGACCTCTCCCACAACGATCCTTCGCCAATTGGCTCGTTCCTATCGGGCTCGCCTGCCTGGTGTTGGCCTTGCAGGCGGGCGGCGAGCCGGTGTACGAAGTGCTGCGCTACGAACGCGCGGCTGTGCTCGGCGGACAGCCCTGGCGTCTTCTTTCGGCGCATGCGGTGCATCTCGGTTGGGTGCATTGCCTGATGAACGTGGGCGGGCTGGTACTGTGCGCCGCGTTCGCGGCGGGCACCCTCAGTTGGCGCGCCTGGGCCACCGCGATCGTTGTGCTGGCCCTCGGCGTGGGGATCCTGCTGTTGGTCGCATCGTCTGGGGCCACGAACTACGCGGGCCTGTCGGGCGTGCTCTACGGGCTGTTCATCTGGGTGCTGTTGCCGCGCGCCCGGCGTGGCGAACGCGTGGCCTTGATCGTCCTGGTCGCCATCCTTGCACGCATCGGCTGGCAGATGTTCCATCCGCCTGCGGAGGTGCAGCGTGCGCTGATCGGCGGCGAGGTGATGGTCGAGGCCCACCTGTACGGCGCCCTGTGCGCGCTGGCGCTCTGTCTCTGGCAGGGCGCGTGGACGTACTTGCGGCGGGCCTGAGCCGGCGCCGAGGCCAGGCCTCGGTGCCGGCTTCACCTCTTCAGGGCCGGCGGCGGCGGGCGATCGCAAGCGCCGCGAGGGCCGCCAGTGCGAGCGCGAGGTCGCCCGTGTCCAGCGATCCGCCGCTTCTGCGGAATGGGAAGGCGATCGGCATCACCGGAGGCGGGGAGGGGGGCTCCGTCGTCGGCGGTTCATTGTCCGACGTGTAGGACTCGATGTCGTAGGCGTAGAGCCTGACACTCGTGCCCTCCTTGGGGCTCTCCGCCTGCATGGCGACGAATCCGCCGACGGATCCCTGCCGCTGGCTGATGGCGTTCCCGGCGTCCCTGTTCGGCGTCTCGCCATCGCCTACTTCCTTCAGGACATGATGCTGTTTGACGCCGTCCTTCTCGGAGTACAGGAACATCTTCATCTCGCCGGACTTCGGGTCAATGGGCGTGTTGAACCACACGGCCTGATCCAGCGCTCTTTCGGCGATCTGCGAACCCTCCTGGCCGTTCGTCTGTCGCGTGATCAGCGAATTCTGACCCGCCACGACGGTGCCAGTCGCTCCGTTGCCTCTGAAGACGATGTGCGGGTAGGCGTTGGTGCCATGGATGAAGCTCTGCATTGTGTGCCCTTCCTGGGCCGCGTACGGTCCTGCGGCAGGGCTCTTCGCCTCCTCGAAGACGAACTTGAGGTTGTCCTGGGCCAGGGCGGGCTCGCCCGGGGGCGCATTCGAATTGCGCGATGGCACAAGGATGTCGCCACGCAGGACGACGGGCGTGCGCGACAGTGATTCCGGCGAGGCCGTGGTCGCGGGCTTGCTTCTGTTGGTCAACGCAGCGGCCTGCGTCTGTCCGTTGAAAGCCGACTCGCCGGATACGACCATGTAAGTCCTGCCGGGTTCGAATCTCGTGGCGAGTCGCCAGGCTTTCTCCGTCGACGCATCCTTTTGCAACCTCAGCCCGAAGGGACCGGCGATCGGGTCTTGCGGCTGCAGGACGAGCGTGGTGCGACCATGTTTCGGCACAGCCTTCGTTTCAGCGACGCCAGACGCCCTCGCCATGCCGTCGCTTCCATACGAGGTCTTGTATTGCTTGAATGCGGTCACGCCGTCGCTGAAGCGAACGTCCGCATAGGAGAAGGGCGCCTCCAGGGCGTTGGCGGCATCCATCCACCCGACGGTCATCTTGCCAAAGGACAGTACGAAGGTGGCCGTGTTCTCCACAGAGGCAGTGGCCGGTGCGGGCCCGCGCGCGGTCACCGTCACATGGCACGGCTTTCCGGGAACCACGGCGCAGTCGGGCGGATTGAACTTCATGCTCTCGACGGCAAACCCCGCGGGCAGCGAGACGTTGGCAGCGGTGAAGACGACGTTCTTCGTTCCGACCGGCACGTTGATGTCGATCATCGCCTGAGCGTTCTTGCCGCCCCAGGTCCTGGCCTTGAAGCTTTCTCCACCATAGCTGAAGGTCGCGGCGACCCCGTTCGGCGGCAAGCCCGCATCGATGAGGTACTGCTCGGGGTTCGTCGTGGCCCAGTACGCCTCCTTCGGCTGCCCGACGCCGGACCACGGATAGCCGTTGGTGTGATAGCCCGGGTCCGTCATCCCCCACCAGGTCACCCGGTGCACGCCGCCCTTGTACTCGGGGTGACGGCCTCCCGGGCCGGCGGCGTATTCCTTGAGCAGGCTGAAGAGCTTTGCGTACTGGATGCCCTGCTCCTCGAACAGGGCATCCATCTCCGGGCCGTTCTGGATCCGCTGGCCTTTGTCCAGGCCTAGGGTCGGTGCGAGATCCAACTCTGTCAGATCGACATTCACCCCGGTCTCGAGATAGGTCTTGATGGTCCTCTCGAAGGCATCCAGGTTGAGCCTCATGTCCCAGTGCCCCTGCGTGCCGATGACGTCGACCAGCGGCCTTGGATTCCCCTTCGCATCCAGAAGGATCCGCCCCTTGCCTGCGGCCGATTCGGCCGCGTACCGCTCATTAAATTCCTTGACCATCGAAGCGATCGTGGTGGCCTTCGAGGCTCGCTCGTTGTCGTTGAAGTCGTTGTAGTTCAGGATCGCGGTCGTGTTCTGGCGCGCGGCGTAGAAAGCGTCATACATGTAGTCCCAGCTCTTCCCACCTTTGGCGTAGGCCTGGGCCCATCGGGAGGGGCGCTCCTCGGGGCTGTAGCCGGTACGCAGGGCGTTTCTCCAGTCGGCGGGGTTGTCGGGGTTGTCCTTGAACGCTTCGTTGACGACGTCCCAGGCGTAGGTCTTGAACGGTTCCTGGTCGAAATGGCCGGCCACGGTCCGGATGTAGTACTCCAGATTCATCTTCGCCGTCGCGTAGTCCCACGGGGTTTCCCATCCGCCGCTCGCAGTCAGGACATTGGGGGCGGGCCACTGGGCCGACTGGTTATGCCAGACCAGCACGTGCCCGGTGACCTTGACGCCGCGCGCATTGGCCGCGCCGATGTCGGCGTTGATGCCCGAGGTCAGGTTCGTGAGGAAGTTCGGGGTCGGATTGCTAATTCCCCCATTCCAGAACTCCGGCTTCATCGCGTTGCCGGGCGTCACCACGTTGAAATGCTTCACGGTCATGGCGGCGACCGAGTTCTCGCCCGGCACCACGTCGGCGCCGAAGTTGCGCGCGTCGAGGTTGGTGCTGCCGATCAGGAAGTGGTTCTTGTACACGTCCTTCAGCGCCGGCCAATCGGCGGGGTTCGTTGGCCGATCGGCCGCCAGGGTGGCGTTCGCGATCACAAGTCCGGCTGGCAGCGCAATCAGGAGGCTCTTGATGTCCAGTCTGCCGAACATGATCCCGATACTCCTGGTGGTTCCGACGATCGGGAAGTTCTCGTTGCACGTGTTCCTTGATCTGCGCGAAGGCGGGCCGGCCAATGCGGACTGCTGTGCAGTCGCCAGACCCAGTGATCTGATTTTCATGATGTCTCCGGAACGGAATATGCGGGGTGCGGCGAACTTGCCGCGACTCGCCGGCTCTCTGCGGAGCCCTGGTTGACCGACCCGAAGGCTAGGTGACGGCCCCCTGACGGTCCACTGACTTTTTCGCTAGCATCCATTCCAAATGCTGATGAGTTCAGGCAAGACCTCTGGTAAACCCCTGATGCTGGCGCAGGTCTCGCGTCTGCGTTTCCGGCACCTGCAGTTCCTCGACATCCTCGGAAAGACGCGCAACTTGCGCCTGACTGCCGAGCAGATGTACATCACGCAGCCGGCGGCCACCAAGGTGCTGATGGACATCGAGGAGATGCTGGAGGCGCGCCTGTTCGATCGCCTGCCGCGCGACATGCAACCCAACGAGCTGGGGCTCTTCACATTGCGTTATGCGCACTCGGCACTGGACGGCTATCGCAAGTTCGTGGACGAGTTCAGCACCCTGAAGCAGGGAGGGCACGGCCATCTGTCGATCGGCGCCGTCTCAGGTGCGGCGCATCTGCTGACCGCCGCGGTGGCCGAGCTGCAGCGCCTGCGGCCGCTGCTGGTGGTGAAGGTGCTGGAGCAGAGCAGCGACCAGCTCATCGTGTGGCTGGCCGAGCGCAAGATCGACGTGATGATCGGCCGCTTCACCGACGAATCCCAGCGAGACCAGTTCCACTACGAGAACCTGACCGGTGAAAGGTTGCAGATCACCGCGGGCGTGCACCATCCGTTGCGCGGACCGAACGCCCCTGGACCGAGGGAGCTGTCGAACTGGCCCTGGATTCTGTACCCGACATCCACGGCACTGCGAAAGGTGTCGGACGATATCTTCCGCAGCACGGGCCTGTCGCTCACCTCGGGCATCGTCGAGACGCCGTCGTTCCTGTTCGCGCTGGAACTCTTGCAGAGCACGACCATGCTCTCGCTGCAGCCCGCCGCGCTGGTAGACAAGTATGTACGGCGCGGGCTGCTGACGCGCATCGCGACCGAGCTCCCCACCCGCATGCCCGACTTCGGCCTGATCACGCTGCAAGGCGAGCCACCCAGCACGGCCGCGCTGGCGTTCATGGATGTGATCCGCAACACGGCGGACCATCAGGCCGAAGCGGCATTGGCTGAAAGGGCGACGCCGGGCGCCGGGTCCTAAGCCACCGGGGCGCGCGTCCGCCAAGCAACATGGCCGCTGCTCGCAGTTCTACGCCGAGGCAGTAGAACCCCTACGAAGGTCCCGTCTCAGATCCACTGATCATTCTCGACAGTCCGTACCCCGGGCGCGCCATCACCCGTATTCACCACGCCTCGCGGCTCTACCAGCAGCATTTTCACCTCCGCCTGCGCAGAAGGCCTGTGTTCCACGCCCTTGGGCACCACCGCCATCTGTCCCGCGCGCAGCACGATGACGCCTTCGTCGGAAAGGCTGGCACGGTGATGGATGTGCAGTTCGCCTTCAAGCACGATGAAGGTCTCGTCGGTCTCGGCGTGCACATGCCATTGGAATTCGCCGTGTACCTTCACGACCTTGAACTGGTAGTCGTTCATTTCGGCGACGACGCGCGGTTGCCAGTAATCATCGATCCGGTGGATCTTCTGGATCAGGTCAATGGCTTGGCATTGGCCACGCTCGGCTGGCGTTGTGGTTGAGCTGGAGGGCAGGGACATCGATTGCTCCGTTCTTGGGAATGACGTCGAAGATAAGCAGCGCTCCCACAGCTGTATTGAACGTTCGTGGCCAATCGCCAAACGTCGCGCTCGCTCGCCGCGATGCGCAACCACCGCCCGGGCGTCAGCCCGAATGTCTTTGCGAAGTGTCGCGTCATGTGGCTCTGGTCGGCGAACCCTGCCACCGCTGCGGCGTCGGCCAGCGAGGTGCCGCGCACCAGCATGCAGCGCACCATGTCGAGCCGCCTCATGGTCTGAAAGCGGTAGGGACTTGTGCCGTAGAACATGCGAAAGTCGTGCGAAAGGCTCCAGCGATCACGCCCCGTGGCAGCTTCGAGGTCGTCCAGCGTGATGACCTGCGCCCGGTGCGCGTGCAGGTAGTCGTGTGCGCGCTGCGCGGCGAGAAAGTCGCCCTTCGGTCGTCGTGCGGGTGTACCCGCCACTGTTTCCAGGGCGAGCGCCAGTTCGGCTATTGCCTCGCTGTACTCGAGCGGTTCGAGCGGGGCATCGACATCCTGCAGCAAGTTCCGGGTCGCGGCCGCAAGGCGCGAGTCGGTGGTCACGCCGCCTTCAATGAAGGGCAAGGCCCGCCCCTGGAGCACCGCTTGAAAGAGCGCGGGTTCGACGTAGATCATGCGGTACTGAAACCCTTCGTCGGTACCCGCCTGACCGTCGTGGGCCTCGTCGGGGTGCAGCACGATCGTGTGGCCCGGCAGGCTGTCGCGCCGACTGCGCCGGTAGTTAAAGCTTTGGACGCCGGCCAGCGTACTGCCGACCGCGTATGTGTCGTGGCGGTGCATCGCATATGCCTTGCCGTGAAAGCGCGCCTCAATGCGCTTTTCCGTCGATGGGTTCCGTATGCCTCACCCACGCGACAGGTGCGGCGGGTGCTGGTGCGCGACTCATGGCCGGTATGGTATCGAAACCACGCGGGCAGACGAGAAGGACAACCGTCGCTGCCGCAGCGATGCGCGATGCACGATGCGCCAGCGACCTTGCTGCTCATCCACATCCCCTGTTGCGCTGAGATCAGGCGCTCAGCGGAGCTTCGCCTTGCGGTCGTTGAGTGGCAGGCGCCACAGGTCGTAGCGTTCGTCCCCGCTCTTGACCGAACCCGCAAAGTGGTTGTTCAAGGAACTGGACGTGAAGATCAGATCTCCGCCAGGAAGGATCGCGGGGGTGTCTGGCCATTGCACACCGTCATCGGATGCAATCAGCGACATTGTCTTCGTGCGCGGTTCGTACTTCACGATGCCGTTGTGCGTGACGTCGGCGATGTAGAGCGCTCCCTTGGCGTCGGTCACGATCCCGTCGGTGTTGCCGCCCAGTGCCCCCAGGTCGTGGATGGCTGCTGAGATTTGCTCATCGCTCGCATTAGCCCTGCGCAGGATTGCAGTCGGAACGGCGCGTGCGCGGGTCCCTGTCGTCACGGTCCAGTACAGCGTGCGGCCATCAGGCGACAGCGCAATGCCGTTGATGCCGAGCAGCAGTGGATTGCCGGGCCACACTTCGGAGCCATGGGAAACGACCTTGACGCCAGGCTCGATCTGCAGGCCCGGATGCTTGTCGAGCACGCGTCGAGCCTCGCCCGAGGCGAAGTCCACCACGATCAAGCCCACCATGTTGGCGGGCGCACTGCGCATGCCGCTGTCGGAGATATACGCGACGCGGCGGCGCTCATCGACCACGATGTCATTGAGGAAGCTGCCCTTGCGATCGGCCACGCCGTCAAGGGCGATGCGCTTGACCGTCCGACCCGACTTCAGGTCGAGCACCAACACCTTCTGGGCGCCTGCAGGCGCTTCGGTCTCTCCGGCGACGAAGCCCATGTCCAGCGCCCACAGCCAACCGTTCTTGCGATCGACATGGAAGCCCAGGACGTTGCGCAGGCTTTGCTCCGGCGCGGCCGTGACCGCATTGCCTTGCACCGAGGGAAACGCCGTCAGCCGAGCCGGTCCCGTTTGCGCGCGGATGTCCAGCACGCTGAGGGTTGCCGGGGCGTCGGCAGAAACCAGCCGCGGCGTGCTCACGTAGGCGGCGCCCCGTGCATCGAAATGCAGCCCGGCGATCGGTGCGCTGACAGAGCCGGCGAAGGGGGCCGGGTCCGCACCGTCCTTCGACGGTTCCCAGCTGACGCCGGCATAGCTGCGCCAGCGTTCGAGGGGCGTGGTATCGGCGGCATGCGCCGCCGCGCAGAGGGCTACGAGCGCGGCCAGCGCGATGGAAGCCAGTTTGGGCATGTGAAGAGTCATGAGAAGCTCGAAACAGGAAGATAAAAAACCGACGGCGGCTCAGGCCTGCCGGTGCATCTGCAGCAATTCGAAGGCACCGATCAGAGGCCCCGCCTTGGCGCGCAAGGCATCCAGAGTGCGGCGGCGGCGAGGGAGCACAGGTGCTTGTGCATGTGATTCATCGATTGCGTTCGGCCAGGTTGCGGCACGCTCAGCCCCGGCCCAGCAGCAGATCGCGCATGGCAGCGCCGACGCCGGCGGCCGACTGCGGGTTCTGCCCGGTGACGAGGCGGCCGTCGACGACGACCTTGGCCGTCCAGTCGGGCGCCGGATGGTGGTGTGCACCGCGCCGCTCGAGCGTGCTGGCGAGCAGGAAGGGCACGACCTCGTCGAGTTGAACTGCGCGCTCCTCGTCGTCGGTGAAGGCGCTGACGTTCTTGCCCGCGATCAGGTAGGCGCCGTTGCTCAGCTTCACGTTGACCAGTGCTGCGGGGCCGTGGCACACCGCACCAACCACGCCACCCGCTTCATAGATCTCGCGGGTGACGCGCGAGACATCGGCGCTGGTGGGGAAGTCCCACATCGCGCCGTGGCCGCCGGCAAAGAAGATGGCGCTGTATTTCGAGGCGTCGACCTCGCCCAGGCGCTGCGAATGGCTCAGGTTCTCGCGGAAGTCGAGATCCGCCCAGTAGCGAGTGTTGACCTCGTCCTGGAAGTCCAGACCGTCGACCGGCGGGTCACCGCCTTGGATCGAAGCGAGTTCGCAGGGAATGCCGGCAGCTTCGAGTTCGGCCAGGGGATGGGTCAGTTCGCCGAGATAGAAACCGGTCGGCTCGCCCGTGGTGCCTTTGGTGCCGTGGCTTGTGAGGACCATGAGCACGGGCTTGAGCGAAGGGGCCGTGGCAGTGGAAGTCATCGTGTTACTCCTGTAGCAGGGAAGTGCAGAACCGCAGTGCTGCGATGACCTGAATGTATTGATTGCACCTTCGGAGATAAACTGGCCCTAGGGGAAAATATTTGTTCTTGAAAGGACTAAATGAGTCGCAGATTCGATCACCTTGGTGACGTGGAGATCTTCGTCACGGTGGTCGAGAAGGGGTCGATGACCACGGCCGCGGTCGCGCTGGCCACGACACCGTCAGTGCTGAGCCGGGCGATCACGCGCCTCGAAGCCCGCTTGGGCGTGCAGCTGCTGCGACGCACCACCCGGCGCCTGAGCCTGACCGAGCAGGGGCGGCTGTACCTGGAGCAGGCGCGGGCGGCTTTCGCGTTGATCGACGATGCCGAACGCACGATGCAGGGACAAGGCGATGAATTGAAGGGCAGCGTGCGACTAAGTGCCCCCACCACCTATGCCCATCACCGGCTGCCTGGACTGCTGCAGCGCTTCTCGACTCAGCACCCGCAGGTGCGTATTGAGTTGAACATCGCCAACCGCAATGTGGATCTCGTGGCGGAAGGCTACGACCTGGCCATCCGCATGGGCAGCCTGCCCGACAGCGGGTTGGTCGCGCGCAAGCTCGAGGATGCAGCCATGTGCCTGATTGCCGCACCGAGCTATATCGCCCGTGCCGGTGCACCCGCGGACATCGGCGACCTGGCGCGGCATCGCTGCCTGGCTTTCGTGATGCCCAGCACGGGGCGCGTCTCGCCCTGGATCCTGCGGGCGGATGGACGCGACATCGATTGGGTGCCACAAGGCGGCTTGCAGGTCTCGGACGATGTACTGGGGGTGGTCACGCTTGCCCAGAGCGGCCTTGGCATCTGCCAGACCTATGACTTCATCGCGCAAGATCTCATTGCACAGGGACGAGCTGTCGAGGTGCTGACACAGGCACGTGGGCGCTCGCGGCCGTTTTCCGTGATCTATGCACCGCACCGGAGGCTGTCGTCGGCATCAAGAGCGCTGATCGATTCATTTGTCGCGACCGTGGGCGGAATGGATGACGAATGAAGATGCCTGACCTGAGTGAGCGCACTTTCAAATTTCGGGCCGCGGGTCCTTGTCCGTGATGGCGAGATTGATCGGAATCCGGATTTCGCGTGTGATGCTTCCAGGCATCTCGAACATCAGCGTGATGTGCCCCTTGACCCGTTCGAAGGGTTTGTCCAGCTTCACGTGGAAACCTCGTTGACTGCACAGGACATTGTCGTAGGTCCAGAGCGCGAAATCCTGCAGCGACGACGCCTTGCTGCCCTCCTTTACTTGCAGCCTCTCGTTCTTCTCATTGGTTAGCTCGTAGTCCTTGATCTTGTAGGTTACGAAGTCAGCGATGTCGTCGTTCGTATTGGCGATGTGGCCATTGCGCTTGTACTCGTCAAGTTTGGTTTTGGACAGCGGGTAGTAAGTCAACAAGTCGAACTCGCTCGCCGGCTTCTTCTTGATCAAGGTCAGATCGGAGTTGATGATCAACACATGGGCGCTGAGATGCGTGAGCAGCGCTCTCGCTTGACCCCCCGAGTACGGAGGTGCCGCGTGAGCGTGGCAGGCGAACAGGGCACAGAGAAATAGCTGTAGCAATTTTTTCATCGAGGGACGCATGTAAGGTGGATTGCAAGATATCAGGCCTTGGCGACTCGCTTCCCGGCCGGCTGCATGAATGAGGGAGAACTTGGCCTCGTCATTGTCAGCCTCTTCAAAGTCGCCCGACCGGTTGAATCCGTCGCGGAATGCCACCACTCCCGGTCAACCATCGATTCCGAATTTTTGGGATTCCTTGCGTTGTGTGGCGATTGATCATGGGTTCCGGTCTCTCACGCATGGGATTGCTTGAATTCGGGCGTCCTGAGCACTTTCAGCCCAGCAGAAAGTGCGGTTTGGTATGCACGCTCCACCTCTGCCTTTTTGATCAGGACGGCAAAGTAGGTATCGCTTCCCAGGTCAATGTGGAGCATCTCGAAGCCGAGCGGCGCAGCCCAATTCGCGGCCTCGCTGAGGCCGCCAGGCACGGTTCTGGCCCTTTCGTCGCAGAGGCCCCAACTCCATCGTTCAGCAATTCCGAAGCTGGCCGAGACCTCAGCGACCTGCCACTCCAACTCCTCGGGCGCCTTCCAATCGCACTGGATGACGAGCCATTGCCCGGTCTTTTGACCAGCCTTGCCCAAGGCAATCTCCTCGAGCGCTTCCGATGAGTTGCCATACGTATCGAAGCTGGCAAGCATCATGTCTACGAGGCGACGCCGTTCGTCCTCAGCCAAGTGAGCCGTCAGCAGGCGCATGAAATGCGCCGAGGCTTCTCTTCGTTCCGAAGTGGACTCGTCTTCAGCGCCACTTGCAATCTGGTTCAGCGCGAGAGGAGCCGAGCAAACTTGATCGGGCTTCGGCTCGGTCCCGTGACCAAATAGCTTGGCGATACGTTTGAACATTGAGTTCCCTGTCGATATGACGCGATGCGATGGTTGGGCTGAGTCGACAGTCCCGCCGATCAATTGCAGTCGAGGCGGCATTTCCACAACCCGCGAGTGCGTCCCAGAACGCATCTCTCTCTGTTTCGACCGTTCCATCTCCTCGTTTCTGAAACAGCCACGAGGCGTTCCGAAAGTCGGCTTGGCGTCGCATGCAGGCCATCGTCAGACTTACCCAAGACCTGACGCCGGAGTTAACCGGTAAATAACCGTCGGGTAGCTATTTGCCTGATTGAACGATTTTTCGTCCTTTACTCAGATTTCATATGCATAGATGCAACTGAGCTCAGCCCCTTTCAGGACGGATTTAAAGGGTTCGGGCGCATCTTTGAGGATGGCTCCAAAG
Source organism: Variovorax gossypii (assembly GCF_003965815.1). Lineage (GTDB taxonomy): Bacteria > Pseudomonadota > Gammaproteobacteria > Burkholderiales > Burkholderiaceae_C > Variovorax > Variovorax gossypii. The sequence continues at coordinate 215,430 of NZ_RXOE01000005.1, forward strand.
CTCGCATTGAGTTTGCCACGACCCATGCTGCCCCTGTACTTGATGCTCTTGGGCTTGGCCTGAAGCTGGAGCCTGTTTGAACCCGACAGCGCAGCCTCCAACCTGAAGATGCCATGACGGAAATCGGTGGACTCGGAGGTTTCCGCCCTTGGTGAAACCAGGCGTATGGTTTGCCCGCGGTAGGAGAGTTTTAGATCGACCTCAACAATGCTGGCGGGAATACTCCCCACCAAGGTGAGTACCTGCCCCGCATGACTCCCGGTGCAGTCCAATTGCGCTGTATTTGCACCTGCGACGGCCTGACCCGAGAGGGCAAACAGCAATGCCAGGGTGCAGAGAGGCAAGATTTTTCTCATATGCCCTCCTTGGGGCGAACGCAACGTATCCCGCGCGACCTGCGAGATTGGCTGCGTGGCGCGGATTCTCTGGTCACGGTCTCCTCCTCAAAAAATGTTTCTGATCATAGGCTTGGCCATTCGCCGGTGTATTTCCTGCAGGCATGAAGCGGCCATGAAACCCGGCAGCTTTGGGCAGCACTCACGGAAATTCCTTCGGCCATGGTCCGATGCTTGTGGCCAGCTTGAGCTTTGCGTAACCCCGAACCGTAATGCACAGGGCGCGGGATCACATTGCCGAGCGTACGCAAACACGTAGATCTCATTTGCCCGGAAGGCGCACGCAGCGCCTTGCCGTGTGCTGCGCCGAGTCATGCAAGAGCCGCCCGACTACCACCAGCGCACAACCAGCGCCCCGGCCGCCGCGCTCCTCAGGTCCCTCCCACCACGTCGATTTCGACGCGCCGGTTGGGCTGCAGGCATCGCACGAGTTCCGGCGTGGCGTGCGTGCCTTCGCAGTCGCTCACCACGGGCTGGCGCTTGCCCATGCCGGACGCGCGCACCTTGCTCCTGTCGATGCCGGCCTGCACGAGAAGATCGCGAACGCTGTTCGCACGGGCCTGCGACAGGGCCTGGTTGTAGGCGTCGGTGCCGAGGCGGTCGGTGTAGCCCGTCACGGTCACGTAGTGCAGCACCTTGAAGTTCGCACGGATGTCGGCAGCCAGGCGCGCGACGCGCTCGCGGCCTTCGGGGAGCAGGTCGCTCGGCCCGGAGCCGTCGAAGCGGAAAAGGCCGTCGGCGTTCAGCGTGACCTTCTGCGGCGGCAGCAGCGTGGGCGACGCGGCAACGGGCACCACCTCCGGCGGCTGCACGAAAAGGGCGCAGTCGGGGTTCTTCCAATGCGTGCTTTCCACCCGGTATTGCCCTTCGACGCGCGCGAAGCGCACCTTCATCTGGCAGGTCACCTGGTCGTTGCCCTTGCCGGTGTAGAAGTTGAACGCATAGTCCCACTCCGACACGCCGAAGATGCCCTCGTCGAAGTGCGGATTGCCCAACTCCAGCCGGACCTGGTCCTTGCTCAGCCCGGGCCGCACGCGCCGCACGTGGTCGGGGCCGACGAAATCGCCGGTCTTGAGATAGGAGCTCTTCAGTTCGGGGAACTTGATCTCCTCCGCAGCGAAGGCATTGCAGGAGGCAACGGCAAGAAGCACTGCCGCGAGGACGGCGGGGATGATTGGTTTTGACATTTCTGGCACAAGTGATTGATTCGATCGGTTGGACGCAGACACGTGCTCAGTCCCACACGCCGCCGATGCCGACGCGGAAGGCGACGGTCCCGCGCGAGGTGGCCGACGCGCCGCCGGTGACGCTCCAGCGGCCGTTGTCGGCGGTCTTGCGCAGCGAGACGCCCATCGCGGCCTGCTGCTCGTAGTACCCCATGCCGGCCGCATAGGTCAGCTTGCCCGGAACGTAGGGCGCGCTTTCCATCGCCATCGCCGCGGCAACGCCTGCGTAGGCCTTCTTGCCGATCTCGTTGATCGTCTTGCCCATCAGGTTGACGCGCGCATCGGTGTAGGCGGCGTTCGCCGCGTTGGCCTGGTTCAGCTGCTGCACGTTGACCGCATCGGTGGGCGCCACACCGGGCGCCACGTTGTGCACCGTCACCGGCCCCGTGGAGCCGCCGTTGCCCAACGTCACGCTGTTGTGGTTGACCGTGCCGTCCACATTGGTGTCGTAGCGCACCGCACTCTGCTGCACCGCCTGCAATTGGCGCACGTTCACTGCGTCGGTGGCCTGCGTGCCGCCGGCCACGTTGGTGATCTGGCGCTCGTTGCCGGTGGAGCCCACCGACACGCCGCCCTGCGTCGACAGCACCGAGACGTTCGAGAACAGTTCCTTCTGCCCGTTCATACCCGCGCGGTCCGCCGTGGCGCCGGCGCCGATGGCCGCGCCGTTGCTGCTCGTGGCGATGGCATTCGCGCCGAGCGCGATGCTGCCCGCGCCGTTGGCCTGTGCGCCATTGCCAGTGGCGATGGCGCTCGCGCCCAGCGCAATGGCCTGTGGGCCGACGGCCACGCTTTCTGCGCCCGCGGCCTGCGAGTCGGCGGCCTGCGAGTTGGCGTGGAAGTACTTGATGCCGCCGCCGGTCTGGATGTTGTTGATCGCCTGGTTGGTCGCGTAGAGCTGGCTGCCGTTCACCGCGTCGGTGCTTGTGGCGCTGAGCTGGCCGGCGGCCACGTTCTGGATCTGGCGTTCGGCTCCCGCACTGCCGACGCTGACCACGCCCGCGGGGTTGGCGCCCGCGAAGTTGTAGGTCTGGCCCTGGATGGTGACGCTGGCCGTGGGTGTCGCGGTGGTGGTTGTGGAGCCGTTGCCCAGCGCCACGCTGTTGTCGGTGGTTGCGGTGGCACCGGTGCCGACGGCCACACTGTTGTTGGCGTTGACGACCGCGCCCGACCCGACGGCCGTGCTTTCACTGCCGGTGGCGACCGGCGCCGAGTAGCTGGTGGTCTGCGAGCCGGTGATCCACTTGTTGCTCGCGGCCACCGCCTGTGTCGCCACTGCCTGCAGTTGCGCCACGTTCACTGCGTCGGAAAGCGCGGTGCCCGCGGCCACGCCGGTGATCTGGCGGTACACGCCGTTGGCCGCGTCGCCAATCGACACGGCGCCCAGCGTGCTGGCGGTCCTGGCGATATTGGTGCCGGCCGCCGCGGTGGTGCCGGTGCTCGGATCGTATCCCACGATGCCGGCTGCGGTGGATGCAACCGAGTTGCTGCCGAGTGCCACGCCGTTGGCCACAGTCACGCCCGTGGCGTTGCCCAAGGCGGTTGCATTGGTCACCTGAATGTTGACGCCGTTGCCCAGCACGAAGGTGTTGTTCGCGCCGCTGCCGATGCTGTTGTTGTTGCCCACGCTGTAGCTGTTGGCGCCATCGATGATGCTCGGGTCGCCGATGGCGCCGCTGTTGTTGCCACGCACGTTGTTGCCTGTGCCGATGCTGATCGACTGCGTGCCGCTGGCGGTCGCTCCGTCGCCGATCGCGATGCTGCTGTCCTTGCTGGCCGTGGCGCGATTGCCGATGCTGACGGTGCCGTTCGCATTTACGTTGTTGCCGGCCTGTGTACCCATCGCCACATTGTTATTGCCGGTGATGTTTTGCCCGGCGTTGTCTCCGAAGGCGGTGTTGCTGTCGCCATTGACGGTGAATCCGGAGAACATGCCGATGGCGGTATTGCCTTGACCGGTGACCATCCAGCCCGCGTAGCCGCCCAGGCCGGTGTTGTTCGAGCCGATCACGTCCATGCTCGAATTCACGCCGATACCGGTGTTGTTGCTGCCTTGCACGCGGCGCCCGGCCTGCGTGCCGATGCCGGTGTTGGCGCCTCCAGTCACGCTGAGGCCGGCGTCATTGCCCAGGTAGGCGTTCTGCACGCCGTTGATGTTTTGTCCGGCGCGTGCGCCCACGGCGACGTTGTCGCGGTTGCCGGCGGCGGCGCTCAGGCCGGCCTGCCAGCCGATCATCACATCCCCCGTGCCGCGCGCGGCGGCGCTGGCACCGATGGCGAGGGCCTGTGCGTTGGTCGCTGTGGCTCCCGTGCCGATGGCGAGCGCGTTGGACTGGTTTGCCGATGCGCCGGTGCCTAGCGCGAGCGTGTTCGACTGCGTCGCCTTCGCGCCGTTTCCGATGGCAGTGCTTCCCGCTCCGGTGGCTGCCGTGGCCGTGTTGCCGAACAGCAGCGCTCCTGAGCCTAGCGCCGCCGCTGCCGCATTCGCCACGGCCGGCCAGTTGGGCGAGGCGCCGGTGCCGTCGTCGGGCAAGCCCTTGATGATGGCGAAGCCGCCACTGTTGTTGGGCACCTGGCAGGTCCACGTCTGGCTGGGCCCGCCCTGGGACATGCACATTGAGCCGCCATTGACGCTGAGGCCGGCCCAGGCGGCGCCGGTTCCGCACAGGACTGCCGTGGCAGCAACGAGCGTGCTGCGCGCCGAGCCTCGCGCGCCCCTGGAGCGCGTCGTTTCCGCGGCGGCCACGAAAGCACCGAGTGCCTCGCTCCAGACGGAGCGGTAGATTCTGTTCATCACGAATATCCAGTTGAAGGCGCCTGCCAAGCCCGTGGCCGCAAGTGCTTCTTGCCAGTCGGTCGCCTCCGGTTCGCCGGCTCGCCGAAGCGGCTGGTACCCGGGGCGGGAAGGGTGCGGATGATTCGTGAAGGGGTTTCAGGCTCCCAGTCGAATGCGAGATTTCGCGAGAAATCCCGACGCTTTTTGCGCCGAAATGTGACCTTTTGCTAACATTTCTGCATCTGCGCGACTGCTCGAATTCGTCAGATTCTTCCGGTTCGCCATCCACCAGAATTCAGCGTTCCCAGGTACCAAGGCAAGCAATGCGCATCGCGATCGTCGAAGACGAAATCTCCCAGCAGGCTCTTCTGATCCGCACGTTGGAGCAGCAGCTGGGGCGCGAGGGCACCGTGCACTGCCAGGGGTTTTCCGACGGACTCGCGCTGCAGCGGGAGCTTCGGCGCGAGTCTTTCGACCTGGTCATCCTGGACTGGTCCGTTCCGAGCATGGACGGCCTCGAGCTGCTTCGTTGGCTACGCGTGTGGAAGGGGAGCTCGGTTCCGGTGCTGATGATCAGCTCCAGGGGTTCCGATGACGACGTGGCCGAGGTGCTGAATTCCGGTGCCGACGACTACATCACCAAGCCCTTCCGCCCGCTCGAACTCCGGGCTCGGGTGCTGCGGCTGATGAAGCGCAGCAAGCCCCAATCGCCCGACACGCCCCTGAGCATCGGCCGCTGGACGCTCGACCCCGTTGGCCATGTCGTGCACTACCGCGAGGCGGCCGAGGCCGAGCCCGAGAGCTACACGCTGACCAGCCGCGAGTTCAACCTGACGCTGCTGCTTTTCAGCCGCCTCGGCCAGACGGTCTCGCGCGCCCACCTGCTCGAGACGGCCGGCTACGAGACCGAGGAGGCGCCCTCGCGCACGCTGGACAGCCATGTCTACCGGCTGCGCAAGAAGCTGCACCTGGATGCGCGGCGAGGAATGATCCTGCGCACTGTCTACGGGCAGGGCTACCAGCTCGGCCTCGCGCAGGAAGGGCGCCCGTGATATTGCGAGCGCAGGGAGGCCGCCGACGGATCGCGTCGGTGGTGGCATTGGCGGCATGCGTATTCAGCGGCCTTCTTGGGGCCCAGCCCTCGCACGTGGTGCAGCCCGGCGACACGCTGTGGGGCATCTCCGCTCAGCACTACCGGCAGCCGGGCCGCTGGCCCGAGATCCAGCAGCGCAACAACGTGGGAGAGCCCAGGCGGCTGCACCCCGGAACGGTGCTGTACTTCGCGGACGGTCGTCCGCTGGGCGAAGGCGAGGCGATGGTGCTCGCCGTAACCGGCCAGGCCTGGCAGCGCCGCGCCGGCAAGCCGGACGTGCTCGTGGCCCAGGGCATGCCGGTGCAGGCGGGCGACACGCTGGCCACCGGGCGGGACGCCTTCCTTACGCTCGGGCTGCCCGACGGCAGCCGCTCGGTGATTCCGTCGAGCAGCACGGTCGAGCTGCAGACCGTCGGGCGCGACCGTGTCGGCCTGAGGCTGCTTGGTGGCGGGATCGAGTCACAGGTGCACAAGCGGGCCTCCGGACAGGAGTTCCACATCCGCTCGCGCGCACTGGTGCTCAGCGTGCGAGGCACCCAGTTTCGCGTGCGCGAGCACGGCGGGCGCACGGTGGGCGAGGTCATCGAGGGCAGCGTGGCCGTGCGCAGTTCGCCGCGGTCGCGGCAGCTCGTGCTCGAAGCGGGGCAGGGCAGCGTGTTCGACGGCGGCGGGAGCGACCCGGCTGGCGCGGAGGTCCGTACGCTGCTCGCCGCGCCGAAGTTCACGAGCCGCGCCATGTCGCCGACGTCGCCCGGCGTCGAGGTCGAACAGGTCCCCGGCGCGCAGGGTTATCGCTGGCGCATCGCGCAGGACGATTCGATCCTCGCGCCGCTCGTCGAAGGCTCCAGTGCGAGCACCTCGCTCGCATTACCGAAGGACCTGCCGCCCGGGTTCTACTACCTGCGGGTCGCCGCCGTGGATGCCGCCGATCTCGAAGGCATGCCGGGCGAGTTGCTGTTCTACATGCCTTCGCCGACCGGATCGGTGCGATGGAAGGACGACGGCCGCGTCGAGCTGCTGTGGTGGGGCTCGCCGGACAGGCGCTACCGGCTGGAGATCTCGCGCGACCCCGATTTCGCGATCCGACTCGTCGACCTGCAGGACATGCAGGCCGGCAGCGCGATCGTCGGGCCCTTTGTGCTGGGTGGGCGCTACCATTGGCGCGTCAGCGAGACAGAAGACGGAACGCACTACGGGGAGCCATTCACCGGCGGCAGCATCGATGTGCCCGTCCGATGAGTTTTCGTCGATGGACCATGCGATTGCGAGCCCTGGGCGCGCCACTGGCGGCGCTGATCGTGTTTCCGGCCCTGCTGGTATGGCTGGCCCAGCGCCCCGGCCTGGAACAGCTCGACATGCATTTCTACGACCGCGCGCTTCCGCTGGCCGCGCAGTCGCCTTCCCCTGAAATACTGATCATCGCGATCGATGAATCCAGCCTCGCCGCGCTGGGCAAATGGCCCTGGCCGCGCGAGACGCATGCGAAGCTGCTGGACCGGCTCGCCGATGCCGGCGCGAAGTCGGTGATGCTCGATCTGCTTCTGATGGAACCCAGCGACGACGCCGTGCATGACGAGCGCCTCGCGCAGGCCATGGGGCGGCTGCCGGTGTGCCTGCCCTTGCAGGCCAACCGCACGCCGAGCATTCCGCGCGTCGCGCCCGACGAGTTCCTCTCGCCGCTTCCCATGTTCCGGGAGCGCGCCAGCGGCGTCGGCCATGCCGAGCTGGTGCTCGATGCCGACGGCATCGCGCGCAGTCTCTTCATGCGGCTGGGGCCGCCGGACAATGCGCGGCCCTACATCGGCCTGCTCATGGCGGGGCGCGTGCCCCCGTCCTCGCGGTCGCAGGGCGTCACCGATGGCGCGGGCTGGCGCTATGCCGACCGGCTGCTCATTCCCTACGCGGGGCCGCGCGGCAGCTATCGCACCGTTCCCTACGTGAACGTGCTGCGCGGCGAACTGCCACGGGAGTTCCTGCGCGACAGGATCGTCCTGGTGGGCAGCACCACGGCGGGGCTTGGCGACCAGGTCGTGGCGCCGCTGGCTGGGCATGCCCAACTGCTCGCTGGCGTGGAGGTCCACGCCAACGCCATCGATCAGCTGATGCACCGCCGCTCCATCCGCGTGCCGGGCTGGCTGGAGAGCTATTTCTGGATAGCGCTGCCGCTGTGGCTGGCCGCATGGCTCTTCTGGCGTTTCGAGGGTGCGGGCCTGACGCGGCTCGTCGGCGTTGCGCTGGGAAGCGTTCTCGTCAGCGTGGCGGCGCTCTACTGGTTGCGCTGGTGGCTGGCACCGGCAACGCCGGTCGTCGGGCTGCTGGCGCTCTACCTGATCTGGAACTGGGGTCGCCAGCGCAGCCAGCTTCGCTACCTGCAGCAGCGCGCCGAGTTGCTGCAGGCATTGCCGGCAGGCGCCTTCGAACTCCCACCCGCCGACTGGCGCCAGCCCCGGCACGCGCTGCCTTCCAACCGCGTGCTCGACTGCGCGATATCGCGCATGGTCGGGCTGCAGGTGCTGGCCGAATCCACCATCCAGGCGATGCCGGTCGGCGTGCTGCTGTGCGACTCGCAGGGTCTGGTGGTGGGCAGCAACGCCGCCGCCCGCGAACTGCTGGGCGTAGCGAACTGTTCCGAAGCGGCGACTCGTCAGCTGCAACACCTGCCGGACCTGCTGCGCTCGATGCGGCGCCAGTCGAACACGCTCGCTCACACCGACGGCGCTTCTCCTGCGTGGATCGGGCAGGTCCACAGCGAGTACGCGACGAAGGACGAGCGCCACTTCCAGCTGCTGATCGCGCCGGTGATTCCGGGCGCAGCGCCTGCGCCGTCGGGCTACATCGTGGCGCTGGCGGACTTGACCTCCGAGCGCCGCGCGCAGCAGCAGCGCGAGCTGTGGCATCGCTTCCTCTCGCACGACCTGCGCAATCCGCAGGCCAGCATCCTTGCGCTGATCGACCTGGAAGAGCTCGATGCCGGTGCCTCGCCCCTTACCTCTGCCATCCGGCGCGAGGCATTGCGCACGCTGCAACTGGCCGAGGAGTTCCTCGATGTCTCGCACGCCTGGACCGGGAAGTACAGGTTCGCACCCGCGCACCTCGGCGCGCTACTGCTAGACGCGCGCGATCAGGTCTCCGCGTACGCATCCCGCAGGCAGGCGGAGCTGGTGCTGCGGATGGCCGAAGAGGACGAGGAGATCGAACTCAGCGTCGACGCCGCACTGCTGACACGGGCCGTGGTCAACCTGCTGAACAACGCGATCAGGCACAGCCCCCCGGGGTCCGGCGTACAGCTGTGCCTTGCCGCTGACGAGCGGGAAGTCGCGATCGCGGTGATCGACCAGGGAACGGGGATGAGCGAGCAGACCCTGCAGCAGCTGCTTTCTGGAACAAACGAGGCCTCGGTCGGCCAGCCTTCCGGCGAGCAGGGCATTCGCTCGCACGGACTGGGCTTCGAATTCGTGCGCACCGTGGTCGCCCGCCATGGCGGCACGATCGACGGCATCGCGGCTCCCGATGCCGGGAGCACTTTCTGGATGCTGCTTCCGCGCCAGGTTTGACTCAGGCTGCGGCGGCTGCCTCGCTTCGAGCAGCAGCGGCGGTGACGGTAGTGACGCAAGAGCCGTGCCGCTGCATCGCGACGAGCTGATATCCCTGCCCATAGACCGAACGCAGCAGGAAGCCGTGTTCCCCATGCAACCCGAGCTTGCGGCGTACGCTGGAGGCGCAGGCGTCCAGCGCCCGGTTGCCATCGCGCCGCGTGGCCGCGCCCCACAGCGCGTTCCACAGCCACTCCCGCGCCAGTACCCGGCCCAGGTTCCGGAACGCCTGCAGTGCAAAGGCGAACTGGCGCGGCTGTAGCTGGATTTCGTCGTTCCTGAACTGCACGACGTGCCTATCCTCGTGAAAGCGGTAGTCACCCCATGCGGTGGCACCGTGGGCGTGGCCCAGAGCCATCGGTGTGCCGTCGCGGCGGGGCCGGGCGAGGGCGCACGCCAGCCAGTCGAGCTCGTCATTGCTCATGCGGGACACGTCCGCGGCGAGCATCCCGGCCGGCGCGGTGTCGTTGCCCTTGGGCGACAGCAGCTCCCAGTGCCCGTCTGCGACGGTGAGCAGAACGGGCATGCCAAGCACCTTGCTCACGGCGATGAGGCCGCTGTGCAATGCCTCGTCGTGCTGGCTCACCAGCAGCAATGCGAAGCGCCGCCCGCCGCCGAGCGCGACGAGCACCTCGTCTGCTTCGGCGAACGCCAGGCACTCGTGTCCCATTTGCTGCAGTCTGTCGTGGAGACTCGGTCCCTGGGACTCTTTCGCGCACAGGAGTGCCAGGGGCAGGGCGCCGACTGTATCGAAGCTCATGATCTATGGATGGATTTCCGTGAATGTGCCCGGCAAACGGGACGGCATTTGCAGATCGTTGTCGAAATGAAAGAACGTCAAAAGCCTGCCGTGAGATTTGGTGAACATTCAGTTTGATCGGGAACGCGAAGCGTGACTTTTCTTGCACCGACATCGGCTGCTTTGTGAATGACTGTGCTGCGCCGAAAGGAAAGTGCGCGCTGGAATCTGATGAATTCTCGCCAAGCGCTTCGATCGCACGGCCCCGCGTGGCAGCATCCGCACCCGTTTATTCCGACGAATGGAGTGAGAGAGAAATGAAGTGGATCGTGACGGCGTTCCTGGCGCTGGTGTTCGGGGTGCTTTCGTTCAATGCGTTCATTGCCAACGATCTGAGCCGACAGACGAGCGGCAACCGCATCATCGGCATGTTGATCGATCTCTACGGCTGGCTCATGGCGAACATCGGCGCCGTGCCCTCGGGCATTCTGTTCGCCGCCTGCGCGGCGGGCACCGTGGTGCTGGCGTTAAGGGACGGCAGAAAGAAGGAGTAAGCCGAGCGCGGCCACACGCGCTCCTTTTTCGTTGTTCGAACTACCGTGCAAATTGCCGACCGGCAAGGTGTGGTTCTTGCTCTTGGCGCGGCGGTTTGCCTCGAGCGTTGCAACCCCAGTGCTTGGCACGCCGCGCATCTTTGCAAGTGCCAGAGGCACCCACTCATGATCCTGGTCAGCGGTTCAAACGGGCGCGACTCCGTGACCGCAATGCTGCAGGAAAATCTTCTCTATATTCTCTTGTCTTCAATGAAGCACATCGTCATTGCGTCGTTCGCAGTGTTGAGTACAGCAGCATGTACCAACATTCCTCATTTCAACCGCCCGCCTCCACCAACAGGGATCAGGTATGACCCCAATGTCTTTGTTGCGGGCATTGCAACCATGTCGGATGCAGAGTTAGTGCGTCAAAAGGAGCTGGCGAATGCGGGCGACAAAAGAGCTGCCTTCAACGTCTACGGACACTATCGCTCTGCTCTGAATGATCAGACGAAGGCCATGGAGTGGCTTTTGATGGCCGCCGAACTCGGTCATGCTCCTGCGCAGTACAACTTGGGTCAGATCTATCTGCATGATGGCGACAAGGAGAGGGCCATCTACTGGACGAGACGGGCAAAGGACAGCGGATACCCAAATGCGCAGGCTACATTGGAGTCTCTGGAGACTCAATAGCTGATGTCCTTCTGGACAAGCCGACGTTGAAATGACTGGTGACCAAACACCTCAGTGCATTCGCAGATCCGACAGGAACTTCCTCGCCCGCTCGCTCTGTGGATTGGCGAAGAACGCTTCCGGCGAGCCGGTCTCGACGATGCCGCCGTGGTCCATGAACCAGACGCAGTCGGCCACCTCGCGGGCGAAGCCCATCTCGTGCGTCACGCACATCATCGTCATGCCGTCGCGCGCGAGCGACTTCATCACCTGAAGCACCTCTCCGACCATTTCCGGGTCGAGCGCGCTCGTCGGCTCGTCGAACAGCATGGCCGGCGGGTCCATGGCCAGCGCGCGTGCGATCGCCACCCGCTGCTGCTGGCCACCTGACAACTGGCCCGGATAGGCATCGGCCTTGTTCGCCAGGCCCACGCGCGCCAACAACTCCTCGGCGCGATCGCGGGCCTCGCCCCGGCTGCGGCCGAGCACACTGGTGGGTGCCAGCATGATGTTCTGAGCTACCGAAAGATGCGGAAACAGGTTGAAGTTCTGGAAGACGAATCCGACCTGGCTGCGGAACTTGTTGACGTCCACCGACTTCGCGTGGATGTCGCGGCCATCGAAACGGATGCAGCCCTTCTGGATCTCCTCCAGCCTGTTCACGGTGCGAATCAGCGTGGACTTGCCGGAACCGGAAGGGCCGCAGACGACCACCACCTCACCGCGGGCGACTTCCGCCGTCACGTGCTGCAGCGCATGGTATTCGCCGTACCACTTGTCGACGGCCTCGAAGGCAATCATGGGAGAGGTGTTCATGGGGTTCACTCGGCAGGAACTGGAACGGGGTGGACGGGCCGGGAGGCCGACACGGCAGGCTGGCCGGCGCGCCGGGTCGCGATGCGCCGCTCGAGGTGCCGCGCCAGCTGCGTCAGCGAGAAGCACAGGATAAAATAGATGACGGCAAGCAGCACGAACACCTGGAATGGCTTGGTCATCAGCGCGCCGTTGACCTGGTTGGCAGCGAACGTGAGCTCGTTGACAGTGATCACGTAGCCGAGCGAAGTTTCCTTGATGGTGGACACGAACTGACCCAGCATCGCAGGGATCATGTTGTAGAGCGCCTGCGGTAGGATCACCAGCCGCATCGCCTGCATGTGGCTCAGGCCCACGGCGCGCGCGCCTTCCATCTGGCCCTTCGACAGCCCTTCGATGCCGCCACGTACGACTTCCGACAGGTAGGCCGCCTCGTAGATCACGAGCGTGGCCAGCATGGTGGCGAAACCGCCCACCGGCCGCCCGATCAGCATCGGCAGGAAGAAGTAGACCCAGAAGATGAACATCAGCAGCGGCACGCCGCGCACCACGTAGACGAGCACCGTGGCAGGCCAGCGCAGCACGGCAAAGGGGCTGATGCGCGCCAGCGCGAGCAGCACCCCGAGCGGAAAGGCCAGCGCGATGCCGAGCACCGCGAGCGCGAACGTGATCGCGAGCCCGCCGAGCGGACCGCTCGGATACTGCCCGACCAGCAGCAGCATGCCGTGGTCGCGCAGGATGGCCAGAAATTCGCTCATGCCTTCTTACCTCGTCGGGATGCGCAAGCGGCGCTCGGCCAGGCTGCCGCCGGCCATGATCAGGAACGAGAACCCGAGGTACACGAGGGTCGTGAAGAGGTACACCTCCACGGTCCGGAACGACTGGCTCTCGATGTCGCGGGTGACGTAAGTGAGCTCCGCGACGCCGACCGCCATGGCGAGGCTGGAGTTCTTGAACAGCAGCACCGTATGGTTGACGAAGGTGGGCAGCGCGATCCGGACGGCCTGCGGCAGCACGACCTGCCGCAGCGACTGCAAGAAGGTGAGCCCGAGGGCCCGGGCAGCCTCCAGCTGCGATTGGGGGATCGAACGGATGCCGCCGCGCAGTCCTTCGGACATGTAGGCCGCCATGGCCAGGGCGATTGCGAAGAAGGCGAAGAAGAACTCGCTTCCCTGCCGGTTGATCCACTGCTGCCAATCGCCCGGCAGCAGGGTCGGGATGCCGAAATACCAAAGGAAAAGCTGCACCAGCATCGGAACGTTCTGGTGGTACTCGACGTAGCCCGCCACGAAACCTTGCGCTGCGCGGTTCGGCGCCATCCGCAGCAGGGCGAGCAGCGTGCCGAGCACGACGGCCAGCAGCCAGGCCGCCGCCGTGAGCTCGAACGTGGTGGCGAGTCCCTTCGCGATCAACTGCGGGTTGTCGCCCCGCAACAGCACGGAAAAGTCGATGGGGTTCACGGCAGCTCGCCTGGCAGGAGATGGGTCAGCCTTTGATGGGACCGCTCTGGAAGCCGCGTTTCAGCTTGTAGGGCGTGCCGGTCCCGAGCCACTTGTCGAAGATCCTCGCAGCTTCGCCGGACTTCTCCATGCTTTCCAGCACCCCGTTTACGTGCTTGATCAGAGCCGTCTCGTTCTTGCGCATGCCGATGCCCCAACTCTCGTTCAGCAGCGCCGGCTCCAGGACGTCGATCGGGGCACTGGCCTCGACCTCCGTTTTCCATTTGACGAGCACCAGTTCGGAAGCCACGGCGGCATCGGCCTTTCCCTGCTGCAGCGCGAGAAAGATCGACGGCGGATCCTGGTACGTGATGACCTGGACGTCGGGAATGGCCTTGCGCGCCGCGGCCTCCGAGGTCGAGCCTTTGGCGGTGGCCACCCGCTTGCCCGACAGGTTGTTCACCGCCGCGAATTTGTCTGCTCGCCGGGTGGCGGCCTTGGTCAGGCTCACGTAGTAGCTGTCGCTGAAGGCGATCTGCTCCGCGCGTTCGGCGGTCCAGCCCAAGTTGGCCGCCAGCACGTCGACGCGGCCCTGCTGCAATTCGGGGATGCGCGCAGGAACGGCCACGAGCTTCAGCTCCAGCTTCACACCGAGGCTCCTTGCGATGGCACCGCAGAAATCGACGTCGTACCCTTGGGTCTCCCGTGTCTGGGGATTGGCAAAGCTGAAAGGCTCCGCGATGCCGAGCGTTCCGCACACGAGGGTGCCGCGCTTCTTGATGTCCTCCAACTGGTCGGCGTGGGCCGCCGCGGCGCTCAGAGTGAGGCCGGCGAGCAGGGGTAGGGCGAGCGGCAAGAGCTTAGGCATGGTCGTTTTCCTTGGACAAAGAAGCGGTGGCGGGTTGCAGCAGGCCGATGGCGCGGGCGATCGCGGCGCAGCCCGCCCCGATCTGCTCGGTGGAAGTGGCGAAGGACATCCGCAGGTAGCCGGGCATGCCGTACGAGCTGCCGTCGATGGTGGCGACCTGCGCCTCGTCTAGGAGGTACATCATGACGTCGAGGTCGCTCGCGAGCATCTTGCCTTGCGGCGTACGGGTACCGAGCAGGCCCTCGACACTGGGAAACACATAGAAGGCACCGTCGGGCGACAGGCACCGCAGACCCGGCACCTGGCGCAGCAGCCCGACCATCCTGTCACGCCGCTGCTCGAACACCTCGGATGCGATGTTGACGCAGGTCTGGTCGCCCTGCAGCGCCGTCGATGCCGCGGCCTGTGCCACGCTGCTCGCGCAGCTCGTGCTTTGCGACAGCAGCAGCGCGATCGCCCTGACCAGGGGAAGGGGGCCTGCGCCGTAGCCGATGCGCCAGCCTGTCATGGCATAGGCCTTCGACATCCCGTTCACGATGAGCGTTCGGTCCTGCAGCTCCGGCGCCACCGCAAGGATGGACACATGGCGGGCTTCGCCAAACACGAAGTGCTCATAGATTTCGTCGGTGAGCAGCCAGACATGCGGATGCCGCGCGAGCACTGCGGCCAGCGCTTCGAGTTCCTCGCGCGAATACACCGCGCCGCTCGGGTTGTTGGGCGAATTGAGGATGAGCCAGCGTGTTCGCGGCGTGATTGCCTGTTCGAGGGCCTCGGAGGTGAGCTTGAAGCCCTGTTCCTCGCCGCAGCGCACCACCACGGGCACGGCCCCGTGCAGTGCGACCATGTCGGGATACGACACCCAGTAGGGCGCCGGCACGATCACTTCGTCGCCGGGATTCAGCGTCGCGGCCAGCGCCTCGAAGATGATCTGCTTGGCTCCGCTGCCCACCACGATCTGCTCAGGCGCGTATGCCAGGCCGTTTTCGCGGTCGAACTTCGCGGCGATCGCCTGGCGCAGCGCCGGGGTGCCGGCCGAGGCGGTGTAGCGGGTCTGGCCGCCAAGCAGGGCTTCGATGCCCGCCTGCACGATGTGCGGCGGCGTGGCGAAGTCCGGCTCGCCGATGGTGAAATCGACAACCGGGCGACCGGCGGCGCGAAGGCTGTCGACGCGCTGCTTCGCAGCCATGCTGGCGGACGGCTTGATGGCGTCGAGGCGGTGGGCAAGGAGTTGGGTCATGGTGGCATCCCTCCTTACAGCCCGATGGCCGTCAACCAGCTCTGGGCGACGCGGCCGGTGGCGATCTCCTGCTGGATCGCCGCTTCCTTGGCCGCGCTGAGCCGCGCGGCCTCCAGCAGGCGGGAGGCTTGCGCGGCAGGAAAACTGACAACGCCGTCCTCGTCGCCAACCACGATGTCACCGGGATGCACGACCTGGCCACCCACGGTGACCGGGACGTTGATCGACCCCGGGCCGTTCTTGTAGGGACCGCGGTGCGTGACGCCCCGTGCGTAGCAGGGGAAGTCCCGCTCCCGGAAGGCCGAGCTGTCGCGGATCGCGCCGTCGATGACGAAGCCGGCGCAGCCGCGCTGCAGCGCGTACTGCAGGAGCAACTCGCCGACCAAGGCGTTGTTCAGGTCGCCGCCCCCGTCGACCACCAGCACGTGGCCGGGTTGCATGTCCATCACCGCCTTGTAGATGGCGAAGTTGTCGCCGGGACGCGTCTTGACGGTCACAGCGGTTCCGACGAGCTTGCGGTTCCCATGGAACCGGTGCAGGCCGACGATGCCGGCAAGGCGGGCCAGGTTGTCGCTCAGGTGCGGCGTGACGACGCCGCGGAATGCGTCTACCAGAGCGGAAGGTGCGCGCGGCGGGGCGGGGTGGATGATCAGGTCGGAGACAGGCATGAGGTGAATTCTGGATAGTCGAAACAGCAAATAAAAGCGATATTTCCGATTTAATTAGCATCACTTTTTTTCTAACCCGGAGGGCGGCGCCGATGGTGACTTTCAAGCAGCTGGAGGCGATCTACTGGGTGGTGCGACTGGGCGGCTTTTCGGGTGCGTCGCAGAAGTTGCACACGACCCAGTCGGCCGTGTCGAAGCGCGTGCAGGAACTCGAGGCGCTCTTCCATGCGCCGCTGTTCGATCGTTCGTTGCGCACGGCGCGCCTGACATCCAAGGGCGAGGAAGTCTTCGCCCTGGCCGACCGCCTGCTGCAGGGGCGCGAAGAGCTGATGCGAGGCGCGCTCGAGTCCGGCGAGCCCGAGCGGCGCTTGCGTATCGGCGTGACCGAGGTGACGGCCATGACTTGGCTGCCGCGCTTCGTGGAGCGCATTTACCAAGCCCATCCCGGCGTCATCATCGATCCCGAGGTGGACACCGGCTCTCGGCTGCGCGACAAGCTGCTGGCCAGTGAGATCGACCTGATGATCGTCGCCGACACGTTCCGGGAAGAACGCTTCAAGGTGTCGCCCGTCGGCAAGCTTCGGTTGCGCTGGATGTGCAAGCCCGGACTGGTGGCCCACGGGGGCAAGCCGCTGAAAGTGCAGGCGATGGCGGACTACCGCATCCTGACGCAAGGCCCGCAGTCCGGCACCGGCATCCTGTTCCATGACTGGTTCCAGTCGCACGGGCTCAAGGCGGCAGACCTGGTGGTGAGCAACAGCCTGATCGCGCTGATCGGGCTCACCGTCTCCGGCTTCGGCGTGAGCTACCTTCCGCCCGCCGCCGTGCAGAACCTCGTGGGGCAGGGATTGCTGGAGGTACTGCAAGTGCGCCCCGCGCTGCCCGATGCGCCCTACGCTGCGGTGATCCGGCGCGACCAGCGGAGTTCACTGATGGCCTCGGTGGTCCGGCTGGCACAGGAGACCTGCGATTTCACCCGCCTCTACCAGACGGCAACGGCAGTCGGTCGTCGGTCCAGTCTCAGCTAAGAGGGCAACCTAAGGCCGTATGCATGGACCACGACATTTCAGATGGCACTTCCTGGTGTCAGGCTCAGTATGCTGCCCGGTCGCACGCGGGGCAGGCGGGTCGGAAGAGACCTGACTGCCCTGGACCTGCGGCGCGAACCGGTGTCTCTCCTTTTCATCGCGAGGGCAACGGGTCCGTGCAGGCCACCGTCCGTGGCCCCGGCGTGACGGCATCCCTGCCATCCAATTGATATGCGGAACTGCTAGATGCCGTGGTTCCTTCTCGTTGGTCCGCATCTGCGGCGCCTACAAGCCGCTGAAGCGCTCTCTGACATGGCGCCACCGCATTTCGCCCTAAGTTGAGTGTCGGTCGATTTTCAAGTTCCAGGAATTCATACAACCATGAGCGAGGTCGCCGAACTTTTCGCCCGCGAGTTTCCCGTGTGGCACATGGTGGTGCGCGGCACGCTCGTGTACTGGTTTCTGCTTCTCGTGTTTCGCTTCGTGTTGCGGCGCGACATCGGCTCGATGGGCGTGGCCGATCTGCTTTTCGTGGTGCTGGTCGCCGATGCATCGAGCAATGCGATGCAGGGTGAATACAAGTCCCTCGACGACGGCTTCGTGTTGCTCGCCACCCTGGTTGCGTGGAACTTTGCGCTCGACTGGCTCAGCTTTCATTTCGAGCCCGTTGCGCGCTTCCTGGAGCCTCGCCCCGAGGTGCTCATTCGAAATGGCCGCCTGAACCGACGCGCGCTCAGGCGCGAAATGATCACGACGGACGAGCTGAGGGGCAAGCTGCGAGAGCAAGGTGTGGCTGATTTCTCGGAGGTGCGCGTCGCGCGACTGGAGAGCGACGGGACACTCAGTGTGTTCAAGAAAGAGAAGAGCGAGCAAGCCTCCGACCACCACCAGCCACCCGAGACCTCCAAGCCGCCAGCCCAATGATGACGACGCCGATGCAGTTCATCGACTGGCTCTTCGGCGAAGGGTCGGAACTCGCAGCCTGGCAGATGGGCGCACGGGCGCTGGTGGTCTTCTTCCTCGCGCTCGCGATGATCCGCGCATCGGGGCGCCGCTCGTTCGGGCAGCAGAGTCCGTTCGACACCTGCATCACGGTGCTGCTCGGCGCGGTACTGAGCCGCGCGGTGGTCGGTGCCTCTCCTTTCTGGAGCACCATGGCGGCCGGCGTTGCGCTCGTCGTCACCCACCGACTGGTCGCCCTGGCCAGCATGCGTTGGCAAGGCTTCGAAGACCTGGTCAACGGTCACGAAATCACGCTGGTGCGCGACGGCCGGATGGACGAGGACGCCATGCGTCACGCACTGGTGTCCCGCAAGGACCTCGACGAGGCCCTGCGCCAGCAGGCCGGCGGCGTGCGGCTGGACGAGGTGGAACGCGCAGTGCTCGAACGCGACGGCAAGCTGAGCATCGTCAGGCGGCGGTCCTGACAGCCCCTCTTTTGTCTGCCTGCTCCTTCTTTCTCCGCTGGCGCGTAGTGCCATGAATGTCGCGGCAGTCTGGTACTTCGCCGTGAACCGGCCGCGGGAGGCGGCGGCCGGACACACGGAAAGGAGGGTGAACTCGGCAAACGAAGACGCTCAAGAGTTCTGGCAGCTGTAGCTGTCCGCCGAATTCACGTCGCCGCTGCCCTTGTATTTCGGAAAGGTCGGGTACCTGCACAGGGGGCGCGCGAGTACCGGCGTCTTGGTCGTCGAATCCAGCTTCGTCGCCACGATGTTTTGCATGGAGGGCTTGGCGCCACCCTCTCGCCACTTCGCGACCGCGTCCACCAGGTCGACGGTGTCAGGACCGACACCGCCGGCGCAATGCTGAACGCCCGGCTGGAGGAAGAATTCCATCGAGGCATCCCGCGTGGATGCGCCGCCGAGCGTGGTCGCTACGTCGTTGAAGTACTTGATCGAGCCCTTGTAGCTGATGGCCCAGTCGTTCGTTCCATGGGCGAGGATCATCTTGCCGCCCTGGCCGAAGAAGGAGCGAAGGTCCGGCGTCGCATCGAGCGTGGTGGCCGCGAGCCGCAGCCCCGCGGAATAGAACTCCGGATCGAAGCCCAGCACGTCGAAGGCCGGATCGCCCGTGACCCAGTACTTCACGAGGCCGCTCCCGAACTGGAACTGGAGGCCGGTGCCGCCGATGGCGGAGCCTGTCACCCACAGGGGCCAGCCTTGGTCTTCGCCGCCAGGTCCCCAGCCGGGGTAGACGGTTGTCCCGTCCTTGCGCTTGAGTTCGGAGTAGATCGTGTTGGCAGTCGCGATCTGCGCGTCGGTCAGGCATGTGTCGGCATCGCCTGCGGTGCAGCGCAACGCCACCGGGTTGAACGTGCAGGTTTCCTGGTTGCTCACGATGCCGTCGGACACACCGTCCAGGGCGTCGCACTGCGTGGTGACGGCCTTGCCGATGAGCGAGACCTTCGCATCGTTCAATTGCCCGCCCGGCGCGGCGAGCGCCTTTCCGTTCGCCACAAAGGCCTGGAACAACTCGGTGAAGGAGTAGGCCGGCGCACGCACGACGATGCCGTCGAAGTCGTTCGGGAAGCGCGTGGCCTGGATCAATGCCTCCCTGCCGCCGTTGGAGCAGCCCTCGAAATAGCTGAACTCGGCATCCGAGCCATAGCGCTTGCGAACGATCTCCTTGGTGACCTCATGGACCGAATGGATCGAGAGATAGCCGAAGTCCGCCTGGGCCGTGGGATTGTTCAGGAAGGCCGAAGCGTCCAGGGCGTTTCCCTGGCGCCCGCCATCCGAGGCCACGAGTACGTAACCCGCAGTTGCGCCGCTTGGCGAGACGGGCGTGATGTTGATGCTGCCGTCCCAACCGCCGCCGCCCGCATACAGGAGCTTGTTGTTCCACACGGTGGGCAGATGCACTTCGAAATTGAGCGTGCCATGAAGGGTGCCCGTGACCTTGCAGAACTCCGCGGCTCCTGCTGCCGCCGGAACGAGCGTCGCCTCTTTGAGCGCTGCGCCAGCAAGCGAAGCGCCGGCGAAGATCGCGCACGTCTCCTGCGTTGTCGCAACCGGTGCCGGTTGCGGTGGCGGTGTTTGCGTTGGCGCCGGCGCCGGGAACAGCACCGGCCAGTTGCCTGCGCCGTCACCTCCGCCGCCGCAGGCGGTCAGCAGGATGGGAATGCTCAGCAGCGCGTAGCCTGCCATCGAGAGAGGGTTTCTCATGATTTGTCTCCTGTTCGTACTGCCACATAAACTCAGACGACTCAGGCCATCGCCTGCGCAGCGCATGCTAGGCACTAAGGCCGGGGAAGAAAGTCTTTCCGATGACAAATCACGCGCAGACCATCTCGATGTTGCGAGCGGCTGCTTGGGCTGGCGGTCTGACGCGCGAGCAACTCCAGCGTGTCGAACTGGAGACGCAGGACCGCTTCTATTCGGCCGGTGAGATCGTCTGCCACAAATCAAGCGCGGCGACGCACTGGATCGGAATCGTCGAAGGGATGGTCAAAGTGGACGTCCTGTCGGCGGATGGCCGAAGCACCACATTGACCGGGGTCACCAATGGCGGCTGGCTCGGGGAAGGTTCCGTGCTCAAGGGGGAGCTGCGTCCCTACGGCGTTGTCGCGCTGCGCGACACCCGCATTGCGTTGATGCCGAGCCAGACCTTTCACTACCTGGTCGCCAACAGCTTGAGCTTTTGCCATTTCATGATCGATCAGCTCAACGCAAGGCTCGGTCAATTCATTGCGCTGGCCGAGAGCTACCGGATGCACGACATCAGTTCGCGCGTGGCAGGCTGCCTGGCCGAACTCTTCAATCCTCAGCTCAACCCCCGGACCCAACGAGTCCTGCACATATCGCAGGAGGAGATCGGCCGGCTGGCCGGAATTTCCCGCCAGGTTGCCCATCGCGCCCTGCACGAGTTGGAGGAAGCAGGGCTGCTTCACATCCGCTACGGAAGCATCGACGTCTTGAACGTCGATGGCCTGCGTGTGTACGCGCGCGAGCACTCGGAGTGAGGGCCTCGTGCCATTCGGTGGCCGCCCAAGACCTCGTGCCTTCGGGTCAGGACGTCATCGAACCGGAGGCGTCAGAAGCACTCCAGGTAGCGTCGTGCGGCGAGGCGCTGCCGCGCCTTCTTTCGATGTCACCCAGTCGAGCTACCTCGACTTCGAGCATGCGAATGCGCGATTCCAAGTCCGCGACACAGGACTCGTCCATGCCTTCAAGCGCCAGCATCAATTTCCGCCAGAAACCTGGCGCGGGTTTTTCCGTAGCACCGCGGTCATCGCTCATTTGGATCTCCCCAGTTCAAGTGCGCACGAAGGGCGTACACGGACGGCACCTGTCTATCGGCTTGCAACCGCGTCGGTTCCGATTGGTTGCCAGCCACCCCCCAATGCCTTGAAGGCGGTGACCGCGGCGCGTGCCGACTCGGTCTGCGCCTGTGCTCGCGCGTCGGAAGCGCGCAGCAGGTTTTCGTCTGCCTGCAGCACCTCGATCAGGCTGACGACGCCTTTCTGGTAGGCGGCGAATGACGCGCCTCGCGCGCGGCCGAGCGAGTCGACGCCCTGCGCAAGAACGCTGGCTTGTTCCTCGCGCTTGACCAGGGTCGAGAAAGCGTTTTCCACGTCTTCTGTAGCGCGCAGCACGGCCAGCCGATACGCGGCCAGCAGTTCGGCATCCTGGCCCTTGGCGAGATCGATCTGCGCGTTGATGCGGCCAAAGTCGAACAGGCGCCAGCGCAGGCCCAGCACGCCGGCGGCCTGGCTTGCGCCGCTGGTGAACAGGTTGCCGCCGGACACCGACGTCGCGCTGCCGATCAGGCCGCTCAGGGAAAGCTTGGGGTAGTACTCGGCAATGGCGACACCGATGCGTGCATTCGATGCGGCGAGGCGGCGTTCGGCCGCGATCAGGTCTGGCCGCCGCCTGAGCAAGTCGCCCGGCGTTCCCGCGTCCGCGATCTGCGGGGCGACGGGGATGGCGCCCGGGTCGGCCAATTCCGCCCGATGTGTGCCCGGGGGCGAGCCCAGCATCACATCCAGCGCATTCATCGCCGCGTCCAGCCCAGCCTCGAGCGCCGGGACGGATGCCTGGACCTGGGCCAGCGCGCCTTCGGCCTGCCGCACCTGGAGTTCGGCCGCCAACCCCTTGCCGTACAGAAGATGGACCTTGGACATCAACTCCTGCTGCGTGAGCACCTGCCGGCGCGCCACGTCCAGCCGGGTCTGCAGTCCGCGGATGCTGATGTAGATGTCGGCGGTCTGCGCCGCCACGGTCAACCTCGTGGCGGCCGCGCCTGCTTCCGAAGCCTGGTACTCGGCAAGTGCCGCTTCGCGGCCACGGCGCAGGCCGCCGAAAACGTCCACTTCCCAGCTTGCACCGAGATTTGCTTCGTAGGCACTGCCGTGGCGGTCGAAGCCGGGCCTCGAGTTCAAGACCTGTCCCAGCGGCGTTTCAACGGACTGATAGGCCCGGGCGGCTTGCCCACTGAGGTTTCCGGAAGGCAGCAAAGCGGCATTCGCCGCGCCCAGCCCGGCGCGTGCTTGATCGATGCGCGCGGACGCCTGCACAAGATCGAGGTTCTGCGCCAGCGCAAGCGTGACGAACCGAGCCAGCTGCGGGTCGCCGAAACCAGTCCACCACGCGTTTCGGTCGACGCTGGTGGAAGCAGGTCGTGCATCGACGGCCGCCTGGCCGAGGTACTGCGGCGGCAGGGGCGTCTCGGGGCGGACATAGTCGGGGCCGACTGCGCAACCTGCGACGAGGCCGGCAGCGAAGAGCGGGACAAGAATGTGCTGGAGCATGGGCTTCTTTCGGAAAGAAGGGGGAAGAAAACGTCAGATCGATGTGACTATAATTCAAAATGGTCACTCGTTGTTGATTTCCCTTGCTCGCGGTAAGCTGTCTGCCATGAGCAATGCAACTCTTTCCCCGGCTGTGGCGCGCGGCCCCGCCGATCACGATGTGCGGGACCAGATTGTTGCCGCGGCCACCGAGCACTTCGGCCGGTATGGCTACGAGAAGACGACCGTCTCCGACCTCGCCAAGGCCATCGGATTTTCTAAGGCCTACATCTACAAGTTCTTCGAGTCCAAGCAGGCGATCGGCGAGATGATCTGCGCGAACTGCCTGCGCGAGATCGAGGCCGAGGTCCGGGCGGCGGTCGATGTCGCCGACCGCCCGCCCGAGAAACTGCGCCGGATGTTCAAGTCGGTGGTCGAGTCGACCCTTCGACTGTTCTCCGAGGATCGCAAGCTTTATGAAATCGCGATGTCGGCCGCCAGCGAGCGCTGGCAGACCGTGGTCGTCTATGAGGAGCGCATTCGGCAATTGCTCCAGGACATCCTGCGCGAAGGCCGGGAAATGGGTGAGTTCGAGCGCAAGACGCCGCTGGACGAGGCGGCGGGGGCTATCTACCTCGTCATGCACCCCTACATCAATCCGCTGCTCCTGCAGTACAGCTTCGATCACGCGGCCCAGGCGCCGGTGCAACTGTCCAGCCTCGTGCTGCGCAGCCTTTCGCCATGAACTAAATTTGTTTGTGACCATTGACTGAAATAGTCACTAGTCTCAGAATGCGGGTCCTGATCACTTCGTCACTGGGACCCTCATGCTTTGGCGCCGCCTTGCCACCTCTGCAGTCATCTGCGCATTGCCGTTCGCGCTGGTCGCTTGCGGCGAAAAATCGCCGTCCGATCCGCGCACCCAGGCGCCGCAGGTGCGCATCGCCACCGTCCAAGGGGCTGGTGTCACATCGCGCGCCTTCACCGGCACCGTAGCCGCCCGGGTCCAGAGTGACTTGGGATTCCGGGTTTCCGGCAAGGTGCTGGACCGGCTGGTGGACGCGGGGCAGGCCGTCAAGCGCGGCCAATTGCTCATGCGCATCGATCCTGCCGATCTGAAGCTCGCAGCCCATGCGCAGCTGGAGGCGGTCGCCGCCGCGCGGGCGCGCTCGCAGCAGACGGCGGAGGATGAAGCCCGCTACCGCGATCTGCGCGGCACCGGTGCAATCTCGGCATCGGCCTACGACCAGATCAAGGCGGCCGCGGATGCCGCCAAAGCCCAACTCAGCGCGGCCGAGGCTCAGGCCGACGTGGCCCGCAACGCGAGTCGCTATGCCGAGCTCGTGGCGGACGGCGATGGCGTTGTCATGGAAACGCTGGCCGAACCCGGCCAGGTCGTGAGCGCGGGGCAGGTCGTGGTGCGCGTGGCCCGCGCCGGTCCGCGCGAAGCCGTTGTCCAGCTGCCGGAAACCCTGCGCCCGGCGGTCGGTTCCGCCGGACAGGCCACGCTTTTCGGCAAGGAGGGTGCGACCGTGCCGACCACGCTGCGGCAGCTCTCGGAGGCCGCGGATCGGCAGACGCGCACCTTCGAGGCGCGCTATGTGCTCAAGGGTGACCTTGCCCATGCGCCGCTCGGCGCCACGGTCACCATCCGGGTTCCGGACGGGCTTTCCTCTGCGCAAGGGAGCGTACAGGTGCCGATCGGCGCCCTGTTCGATGCTGGCAAGGGACCAGGCGTGTGGGTCATCGGCGGCGAGCCGGCCAAGGTCAACTGGCGGTCGGTCGTGGTCGAGCACCTGGATGACGACGGCGCACGCATCGCCGCCGGCCAACTCAAGCAAGGCGACAGGATCGTCGCGCTCGGCGCCCACCTGTTGCACGAGGGCGAGCAGGTGCGGGTGGCAGACCAGGTCGTTGCCGTTGATGCGGCAAAGCCGGGAGTGCGTCCGTGAGCGCGTCGGTGAGCGAAGGTCGATTCAACCTGTCGGCGCTCGCTGTGCGCGAGCGCTCCATCACCCTGTTCCTGATCTGCCTGATCTCGCTGGCGGGTCTTGTTGCGTTCTTCAAGCTGGGCCGGGCGGAAGATCCCGCCTTCACCGTCAAGGTGATGACCATCATCACCGCATGGCCCGGCGCCACCGCGCAGGAGATGCAGGACCAGGTCGCGGAGAAACTCGAGAAGCGCCTGCAGGAGCTGCGCTACTACGACCGCACCGAGACCTACACCAGGCCCGGGCTGGCCTTCACGACCCTGACCCTGCTCGACAGCACGCCACCTTCGCAGGTGCAGGAGCAGTTCTACCAGGCCCGCAAGAAACTCGGCGACGAGGCGGGAACCCTTCCAGCCGGTGTGATCGGGCCGATGATCAACGACGAATACGCGGACGTCACCTTTGCGCTGTACGCGCTCAAGGCCAAGGGCGAAGCGCCGCGCCTGCTGGTGCGCGACGCCGAGACGTTGCGTCAGCGCCTCCTGCATGTGCCAGGCGTCAAGAAGGTCAACATCGCCGGCGAGCAATCCGAACGCATCTATGTTGAGTTCTCGCACGAGCGCCTGGCAACCTTGGGCATTGGTCCGCAGGACGTGTTCGGTGCGCTCAATGGCCAGAATGCCCTGACGCCGGCGGGCTCCGTCGAAACCAAGGGCCCCCAGGTGTTCATCCGCCTGGACGGCTCTTTCGATGAACTGCAGAAGATCCGGGACACGCCGGTTGTGGCGCAGGGCCGCACCCTGAAGCTGTCGGACATCGCCACGGTCAAGCGCGGCTATGAAGACCCGGCGACCTTCATGATCCGCAACGGTGGCGAGCCGACCCTGCTGCTGGGCGTCGTCATGCGAGAAGGCTGGAACGGCCTTGACCTGGGCAAGGCGCTGGACCACGAGGTCGCAGCGATCAATGCCGAGCAGCCGTTGGGCATGAGCCTGGCCAAGGTCACGGACCAGGCCGTCAACATCGCCGCCTCGGTCGACGAGTTCATGGTCAAGTTCTTCGCCGCACTGCTGGTGGTGATGCTCGTGAGTTTCCTGAGCATGGGTTGGCGCGCGGGCCTGGTGGTTGCCGCCGCCGTGCCGCTGACATTGGCGATTGTCTTCGTGGTGATGGCCGCGACCGGCAAGAACTTCGATCGCATCACGCTCGGGTCGCTGATCCTTGCGCTGGGCCTGCTGGTGGACGACGCGATCATCGCCATCGAGATGATGGTGGTGAAGATGGAAGAGGGCTACAGCCGCGTCGCAGCCTCGGCGTACGCCTGGAGCCATACCGCGGCGCCGATGCTTTCGGGCACGCTGGTCACGGCCGTCGGCTTCATGCCCAATGGCTTCGCGCCATCGACCGCGGGCGAGTACACCAGCAACATGTTCTGGATCGTCGGCATCGCGCTGATCGCGTCCTGGGTCGTCGCGGTGGTGTTCACTCCCTACCTGGGCGTCAAGCTGCTGCCCGACTTCAAGAAGGTCGAAGGTGGCCATGCCGCGATCTACGACACGCCGCGCTACAACCGCCTGCGCGGGGTGCTGGGGCGCGTCATTGCGCGCAAGTGGCTGGTCGCCGGTGCGGTGGTCGGCCTTTTCGTGGCGGCGATTCTTGGCATGGGGCTGGTCAAGAAACAGTTCTTCCCGATCTCCGATCGCCCAGAGGTGCTGGTCGAGGTGCAGATGCCCTATGGCACGTCGATCGCGCAGACCAGCGATGCCGCTGCGAAGGTGGAGGCCTGGCTGGCCAAGCAAGAGGAGGCCCATATCGTCACGGCCTACATCGGGCAGGGCGCGCCGCGCTTCTTCTTCGCGATGGGGCCGGAGCTTCCCGATCCGTCGTTCGCCAAGATCGTGGTTCGCACGGCCAGCCAGGAAGAGCGTGAGGCTTTGAAGCACCGGCTGCGCCAAGCGATCACCGATGGGCTGGCTTCCGAGGCGCGGGTGCGCGTCACCCAACTCGTGTTCGGCCCGTATTCGCCGTTCCCAGTCGCGTACCGGGTCACGGGGCCGGATCCGCAGAGGTTGCGCGAGATTGCGGCCGAGGTCCAGCAGGTCATGGATGCGAGTCCGATGATGCGCACGGTCAACTCCGACTGGGGTACGCGCACGCCCACACTGCACTTCACCTTGCACCAGGACCGGTTGCAGGCCGTGGGGCTGACCTCCACCGCGGTGGCGCAGCAATTGCAGTTCTTCCTGAGCGGCGTGCCGGTCACCACCGTGCGCGAGGACATTCGCACGGTGCAGGTTGTGGCGCGTTCGGCTGGCGTCACCCG
Source organism: Variovorax gossypii (assembly GCF_003965815.1). GTDB lineage: Bacteria > Pseudomonadota > Gammaproteobacteria > Burkholderiales > Burkholderiaceae_C > Variovorax > Variovorax gossypii. The sequence continues at coordinate 242,495 of NZ_RXOE01000005.1, forward strand.
CCTCGACCCTGCGCGAATTGCGGACTTCACGCTGTCCGGTGCCAACGGGCAACGCATCCCGCTGTCGCAGGTGGGTGAGGTCGACATACGCATGGAAGAACCCGTCATGCGCCGGCGCGACCGCATGCCTACGATCACCGTACACGGCGACATCGCCGATGGCCTGCAGCCGCCGGACGTATCGACGGCCATCACCCATCAGCTGCAGCCCCTCGTCGACAAGCTGCCGGGCGGCTATCGCATCGATCAGGCCGGCTCCATCGAGGAATCGGAAAAAGCAACCAAGGCCATGTTGCCGCTGTTCCCGATCATGCTGGCGGCCACACTGCTACTCATCATCTTCCAGGTGCGCTCCATCTCGGCGATGGTGATGGTCTTCCTGACGAGTCCGCTGGGCCTGATCGGCGTGGTGCCGACGCTGATTCTTTTCCAGGCACCGTTCGGCATCAATGCGCTGGTCGGCCTTGTGGCGCTGTCGGGCATCCTGATGCGCAACACGCTGATCCTGATCGGGCAGATCCACCATAACCAGCAGGAGGGGCTCGACCCGTTCCATTCGGTCGTCGAAGCCACCGTGCAGCGTGCGCGGCCGGTGATCCTGACGGCGCTGGCCGCGATCCTGGCCTTCATCCCCTTGACCCATTCGGTGTTTTGGGGAGCGCTCGCCTACACGCTGATCGGTGGCACCTTGGCGGGCACGGTTCTGACCCTGGTGTTTCTGCCGGCCATGTATTCCATCTGGTTCAGGATCAGGCCGGGCGACGGCAACCCCGCGTCGCATTGACACCGCACTTCACCAATTCATTCAGATCGAAGGAAAGCATCATGTCGGTTTCATCGGTTGTCGTCGTGACCGGCGCGTCGTCGGGCATCGGACGCGTCGCTGCGGAAATCTTTGCCGCGCGAGGCTGCCGGGTCTTCGGCACCGCGCGCGACCTGCGCAAGGCGCCCGCGTTGCCCGGCGTCGAGTTCGTCGAGATGGATGTCCGGGAAGAGGACTCGGTGCGGGCCGGTATCGAATCCATCATTGCCAGGGCCCTGCGCATCGACGTGCTGGTCAATAACGCGGGGATGATGATGATCGGCGCGGTCGAGGAGACCGCGACGACCGAGGCCGCAGCGCTGTTCGACACCAACGTCCTGGGCATGCTCCGCACGACACGTGCAGTGCTCCCGTATATGCGCGAGCAGCGTCGCGGGCGAATCGTCAATGTCAGCTCGGTGTTCGGTGTACTGCCGGCGCCGTACATGGGAATGTATGCGGCCACCAAGCATGCAGTCGAAGGGCTGTCGGAGTCGCTGGACCACGAGGTGCGGCAGTTCGGCATTCGCGCGACGCTGGTGCAGCCGGCGTTCACCCGGACCAACCTTGACGCCAACGCGCCCCGTGCGAACTCGCCGATCGCGGACTACGACCGCGAACGCAACCTGGTCGAGCGTTCCGTGGCCGACAGCGTCGGCAGTGCGCCTGGGCCGCAGAGCGTGGCAAATACCATCGTTGAAGCGGCACTGGGGCCCTGGCGCATGCGTTGCACGCCACCGGGGCAGGCGTCCATCCTGACGAAACTGCGCCGCTTCATGCCCGCAGGGCCTGTCGATGCGAGCCTGCGGAAGAAACTCGGCCTCACCTGAAGAGTCCGTCTTGTGGTTCGCACAGCCGGGAGAAACCCTTGGATAGCCTGGATCTCTTGAGAGCCTTCAGCGAAGTCGCAGGCTCCGGCAGCTTCTCCCGCGCCGCGAGTCAGCTGAAGCTGTCCAGAGGAACCGTCAGCAAGTACATCGCGACGCTGGAAAGTCGCTTCGGTGTCCGTTTGCTGAACCGCACCAGCCACGCTGTCAGTCTGACGGACGCCGGCGTGTTGCTGCTCGAAAGAAGCAAGCCAATGCTGGAGCTGGTGGAGGAAACTCAAGCAGAACTCCAGAATCGGGCGTTGACTCCCCGAGGACGGCTGCGCATTTCCGCGCCGCATGGCATAGACCAGACGCAGCTTCCAGCGCTCATCAATACCTTCCTGGGTCACTATCCGGAAGTCAGCATCGATATGGTCCTCACCAACCGGATCGTAGACCTGGCGGAGGACGGCATTGACATCGCACTTCGGTTTGCGCCGACGGCCAATGAGAACCTCATTGTTCGAAAACTGCTTGCGATGGACTTGAGCGTTTGTGCGGCGCCAATGTACTGGGCAGCGCACGGCATGCCAGTTCACCCCAGCGAACTTGCGGGTCACAACGCGCTGGTCAGTACACATCTGAACCCTCAACCAAAGTGGCGTTTCGAAGTGGGCGGTGCTCCATTGGATGTTCCCGTGAGCGGACGCCTCAATGCAACGGAGGCGGCTCCGCTGATCCAGGCCGCGCTATTGGGGGCGGGGGTTCTCTACTTGCCTACGGCGATGCTGGCGCCTTACATCGAGAGCGGACGGCTGGTGCCGGTGTTGTCGGACTTCGTTCGCAGCGACATGTGGTTGTCGGCTGTCTACTTGCAGAGGCGGCACAGTACGGCCGTACAGCGCGCCTTCCTGAGTTTTCTTGAGGGCCGGATCAAGGCTCTCAAGAATGCTCGCGGTGCTTGAGCGAGAGCGGCCGACCTGCTCGACATGCCAGGCGAAGAGGGACGAGGTTTCCTCTTTGAAAACGCGGCGTTGCTGTGTGCTCGTACTCAGACGGTAAACAAGCACCAGAAAATTGCGTTCCCCGGACGACAACTTTCAGATCGATGAAAGTTTGAGTCGAGGAAGTACTGGCCGACAATTTTCAAGGACCCCCATGAAGAAGTTTCAAATTGCTCAGAGCGCGATTCTTGCGCTCATGTTTGCGTCAACTGCCCAGGCGGAGGTTTACGACGGCGTACTCCAGAGCTCTGGCGTTCGCTCTCGGACGGAAGTCGATGCAGAGGCAGCAGCCGTTGCGCAAAAGGAAGACCCTTATCGGGAGGCTGCATCCAGCGGAGTCATAGCGCCGCTCGGGTATTCGAAGTCCCGAGATACCGTCAATGCCGAAGCAGTCAAAGAGGCGCATTCGGCAAATCAGAATCTCACCGGAAAGGCCTACTACAGAGACGCTATTCCCTCCCAGTATGTGAATCAGCCGCGGCAAGTCAATGCTGCAAAGTGAACGCTCGATGGCGCCGATGTCGTAGGCATCAAGATGCCCACGGAGACAGGCGTGGACCTCATCGGTGCCATCAAGTACGGGGCATTCATCGAGCGGGTGATGGCCACCGCGCTTTTGCCGGCACGCGAGATGGACGCATGGCTGTGAGCCAACAGGGCCCGCTGCTCGGCGCCAGAGCGTGAGCCGGCGGCCGGGGCGCAGGGACAGCTACGCACAAAGTTGCTCGAGTTCGATACCCAGCAAGGAGGTTGATTGGATCGTCAGTGCGGTACGCACCCCGATGACGACCTGAAACGCCTTCAGAGGTGCTGAGCCAAACTCGAGGCATGAGCGATATACCCCTGCAGCGAGGGGCTGAACGAGTTCCTTCAAGAACAGCGGCATGGGAACGACTTCATCGGCAAATCGGCCACACGACGAACAACGTCTTGCCCGTTCAGCTGCAGAGTATGGCAGTGTCATTTGGGGACGCAGCCAGAAGTAGTCTGGGTCGGCCGGTAGTGCAACAAAATCCCCTCTCGTGGCGCCCTCCTCTTGGAGCACCTTGCGCAGGTGCGCCGAGACCAGGAGATAGCCGTCATGAGTAGCCGTGATATCTCTGCGGCGCTTCTTCACGCGAAACCCGGGATTGATGTAGTCGGATTCCAGCTTACCGCCGCATCCCGGGCACGTGGCCGGATGCGGTTGCCCCATGCTCCCGAAACGCCACTCGCTACTCTGAGGATCGGGCTTGTACTGTTGATTTCCATGGAATCCTGACCCGGCGGGGGTGCGGATAAAAACTTGGACTGGTTTATGCCGCGAGTCCAAGGCTCACCCGGTATTCGATGGGGCTGGGAGAGCCAAGAGAGATCTTGATCCGCTTCTCGTTGTACCAGCAGATGTCCGAGTCGAGCGTCTCGACGAATTGCTCAATGGTGGCGTTCTTCCAGTCTTGAGGATAGAACAGCTCGTTCTTCAGCCGACCGAAGAAGCCTTCGCAAGCTGCGTTGTCAGGTGAGCATGCCTTGCGAGACATCGAGCGGGTGAACTTCGCGTCGCTCATTCTTGATAGCCAGCCCGGCCAGCGGTAGTGGCCTCCTCGGTCGGAGTGGACCACGGGCCGATCGGCTGTGTCCGCCACCGTCTCGATGGCTGCATCCAGCATCGTGTTGACCAACTCAGCGTCCGGACTGGTCCCAATGGTCCAGCTGACGACCATTCCATCGAAGCAGTCGATGATGGGCGAGAGGTACACCTTGCCAGCCGGGATCTGGAACTCCGTGATGTCCGTGAGCCATTTCTCATTGGGGACCGCGGCCTGGAAGTCGCGGTTGATGAGGTTCTCAGGCGCTGGGCTGATCTCGCCAAGGTATGACGCATACCTGCGCTTCCTGGGCTTCGGAACAACCAGGCTTTCCTGCTTCATCAACCGCTGCACCACCTTTTCGGAGATCGCGACGGCCTGCCTGGTCAGCGATGCCTTCAGCCTGCGGTAGCCATAGCAGCGGTGGTTCGACTCAAAGATGTCGGTAATGGATTGCCGCACCTCCAGGTACTTGTCGCCCATCGCTGCACGGGCCCGATGATAGAAGTACGAGCTGCGCGCAAGACCCAACTGTGCAAGGAGCTCTGGCAGGCCATAGTGCTCCCTGAGGGCGTCAATCAGCAGTGTCTTCTCCCGGTTGGACAGGAGCTGCAGGTCGACGCCCAGGCCTTTTTTTAACAGTTCGTTGGCCTTGTTCAAGATGTCCTGCTCGAGGCGAAGTTGCTTGACTTCGCGGCGCAGCGCCTCGACCTGGCGCTCGAGTTCGTCGCGCTCTTGCGAGGACGGAGATTGATTGGTGCGTTTCATGGATGCGGGTGCCTCACGTCCTAGAAGTTGGTTCTTCCAGTTGTACAGCGTTGGCCGGCACACGCCGAACTTTTCGGCGACGGCCTGCACACTTTCCTCGCGCGTGCAAAGCTCCATGACTCCAGCTTGCATCAGCTTCCCGGAATACCTTCGTCGCCCCGTGCTGCCGACGATAGCCCTTCTAGCCTCAGGTAGGGCCTCGCGAATCCAGGCGGTTAGCGTCCCTCTACACGGGTAGCCCAGTGCCCTCATGGTGGCAGCAATGCAGCGGTCGTGGGCGAGGTAGTGATCGACCGCTGCGTCTTTCTGTTCCTGCGAGAACTTGGGTCTGCGGCCCGCATAGCCCATTGGCAAGTCGAGCTTCTGCTGGTATTCGTTGTACCAGCCCTTCAGAGAATTCTTCGTTGGATAACCCAGCTGACGGATCGTGGGTCTGACGCGTTTGCCAAACTTGATATAGAGCTCAACCGCTCGAATTCGATCTTCGTAGGAATACATGAACTACCTCCTGGTAGTCCAAGTTTTCGTCCGCACCCCCCTTCTGGATGGAAATCAACAGTTACTCCCTTCGAAAAGGTGAAGCGGCTAGTGATTGAGCCTTTTCCCACATCGTGGACTCGACGGCTATTTCCTCTCGGACGTCTTTTCGGGTGCCTGGCAAACGCGTGCCAGGCTGGGCAAGAATCGCATCCTGTAATCTTCCTAGGTTGACCCAGAACTGGTCACCAGCGATTGCCGTTGGATCCAGCAACAGACAGAAGACCCCTAAACCATGTGGTGAGCCTGAATCCACATGCAGGCTCTTCGTTTCCAATGACATCGCTGAATTCGTGAAGAACGACGCCAGAACCTCGGCCATCAATCCGATCCCGAAGCCCCTGCTTCCTCCCGACGATAGAAGGGCGCCTGCAAGGGCTTCAGCCGCATCGACCGTGGGCGTCCCATCGCGCGTCACAGCCCAACCGGGCGGGATGGGGTGTCCCCGCTGAGCGGCTTGGCGCACATGGCGCAAGTTGGCTGCGCTCGTACATTGGTCAAACTGAAACGCGATCCCACCCTTCCCATCCGGAACCGACATTGCGATGGGGTTGGTCCCGAGGATTGGCTTGGCGCCGTCAGGCGCAGCCACGCTCGCCGAGGCGTTGGTGAACGCGATGCCAATGAAGCCATGCTCTGCAATTCTTTCGGGAAAATACCCCAGGGCTGCACAGGTGTAGGCCCTGCTGATAGCCAGCACCGCGACACCCAGCGCTTCGACGCAACTCAATGCATCGGACAGGCCAAGACTAAAAGCGGGTTGTGCGAATCCGTTTGCCGCATTGACTTGAATCAGGCCCGTTTTGGCGAGAGACTTGGTCGGCACAGCCTGCCCGTCCACCCGGCCACAAAGAAGTTGGCGACAGTCGATTTCGAGATGTCCGAGGCCGCAATGCGGATTGCCGCGCTGCTGTGCTCGCCTCAGGGCCTTGGCGACTTCCCTGGACGCGACCTCGGAAGCGCCGTGGCATTGAAGCGCAGCAGCCGCAACCGCCTCGAACTCTTGGATGGAAACAGTCGTCGTGTGCATGAAACCAGATGGGCAGGTTTGAGAGGACGCCCGATGGATCGGGAGCAATCGCAGTTCTCTTACGCGATGCCCGCGCTCGGGACGATGCGTGCATCCCGGCCGCCGTTGATCAGTCGAACTTGATGTTCGCGGTTTGAATCACTTTCGACCAGCGCTTGATATCGTCCGTAATGAATGCACTCATGGCCTCAGGAGTGCCGGGTGCAGCCTCCAGGCCAGCAGTAAACAACTTCGCCTGGACTTCAGGATCCCGCAGCGTTTGGTTGAGGGCGCGATTCAAAAAGGCAGCAACCGGGGCGGGCGTCGGTGCAGCCGCCATGATCCCGAACCAGCTTTGATAGCTGAAGCCAGGCAGCCCGGACTCGGCTACTGTCGGAACATCAGGAAGCGCTTTGCTGCGTGCGGGAGAGCCGACGGCGATTGCACGGATCTTTCCGGCCTTGATGAGAGGAAGAGCACTCGCATCGGCAAAGGTCAGGTCGACTTCCCCACGAATGAGGCTGGGCACGATGAGCGGGGTTCCCTGAAACGGAACGTGCAGCAATTCGATGCCGGCCATCTGCTTGAGCATCTCCGCGGCCAAGTGCTGCGAGTTACCCACGCCCCCTGATGCAATGACCAGCTTGCCGGGCCTGGCCTTTGCCATTTCGATCAAGGTCGCGACGTCCTTGATCGGTGATCCGGCGCCGGTCACGAGTACGGGGACCATGTACGCCCCCATCGAAACAGGCTGCAGGTCCTTGGTCGGATTGAAGCTCAGCTTTCTGTTGGAGGCCGCCAGAATCGTAGTTGAAGGTGAGGCGACCAGCAACGTATAGCCGTCGGCAGGAGCGTGTGCCACGATCTCCGTCCCGATGATGCCGGTGGCTCCGGGGCGGTTCTCGACAATCAACGGCTTCCCGACGACGGTCGTCATTCGATCCGCGACCACCCGCGCGAAGACATCTGGGGCACTGCCGGGCACAAATGGCACGATGATCCGGATGGGTTTGGAGGGAAACGCGTCTTGTGCGTAGGCCAGGCCGAAGAACTGCGATGCGATCACGAGAAATCCTGCCTCAAGGATGGTTCGACGGTTCATGGTGTCACTCCAGGCTGTACGTGCGACATTTGGGTTGCGATCTGCTGCACAGCGATCTGTGCCGTCTCCAGCACCTGCTCCTGGGCCTCGCTGTTGACGGGAACATCTTCCCAGTCGAGCGTCGATTTATCGATGTCCTTCAGACCGGATGCCGTAGCGAGACAAACAACCAAATCGTCGGCTGCAATGGTCCCTTCGTCCCGCAACTGGCGCACCGCGGCAAACGGCATGACGCTCGCGAGCTCGAAACAAAGGCCCTCAAGCGAACCAATGAGTTCCTGCAGTTCGACCAATCCGTCGTTGCCTACCTGGATCGCGATGCCGTCCGTTTGCTTCAGCGTCAAGAGTGCCTGGTACGCGCTTTGTGCCCCGCCGACAGAAGAGGCCAGCGTGGCGCTTTCGATGGGAGCTGCTTCGACTCGATCTGCGCGGGACGCAATCGCTCGCCCAAGAGAGCCGTATGCCTCGGCCGCGATGAAGCGGGGAACACGCTTCACGGCGCCGGCCCGCTCGAGATCCAAGAAGCCTTGGTGAATTCCGGCCAACGCGTCCCCATAGCAAACCGGCAAGGCGATCCAGTCAGGAGCGCGACCCAAGTCTTCAAAGATCTCGTAGGCGATAGTCTTGTATCCCTCGATGCCGAAGGGTGTACTACCGACAACGGGAGAGGAATACGGGGAGGTTATGAACCACCCGTACCGCTTCGCAGCCTCGGCAAGAAGGGGCCAGCGCATCGCTTTGTCTTCCATCAATATCAGATGGGCGCCCAACTTGCGGATCTGGGCCACCATCGGGCCAGAGGCCCCTTTCATGGAAGCCACGACGCATGGCATGCCGGCGCGGGCGGCATAGGCGGCCAAAGATGCGCCGGCGTTTCCGGACGATGCGGTGGCAACAGCCGGTGCTCCCCGCTGTTTTGCATAGGAGACGGCGACCGCACTCAGCCTATCTTTGTATGAATGAGTGGGATTGCGAGACTCGTCCTTGACGTGGAGATTTCGGATACCAAGATACTTGCCCAACCTGCCGGCTTCGTGAAGCGGTGTCTCACCCTCGCCAAGCGTGACCAGTTGATCCTGTTGCACGGGTAGCATGGCACTGAAGCGACCCATCCCCCGTTTCGCAGAACTAGATTCCCGGAAGTTCCAATGACCGATGTCCCCTGTGCGGTACTCGACGCGAAGGTTGCTCGCAAGGCCTTCGTGGCATCTTGCGCATCCAGGGCCTTGATAGTCCAGTGCGTGGTGGGTGCCGCAGCGCAGGCATCGAAGCGAGGCGGGCGTGCTCATGCGAGCACCTTCAGGTCGCCATCTTCCTCGTGCAACAGCTCGACCCCGTCCTTGCGAACGACCACTGTGTTCTCGACTTGGAGGCCGCACCACCCGAACTCGTAGTACGGGGTTTCCACGCACATGACCATTCCCTCCTCGATGATCTGGTCATTGCTAGGGATGAGATCCGGCATGTCGTAGCCGTCCAAGCCAATGCCGTGACCGACGTGGCTTCTCGAGTAGTGCGGAATGCCCGATCTCCGCGTCGCATCCATGGCAACTTCGTAGACCTTGGAGGCTTGTACGCCGGGGCGAATTGCTTCAAAGGCTGCAAGCACGCCGTTGTGAAGCGCCTTGTGATATGCCCGGATCTTCTTGCTCGGCTCCCCGAGCACGGCGATGCGGGCCAGATCAGCGCGATAGTGGCGGTAACGTCCGCCGGCGTCGAATCGGATGACGTCACCCATCCTGAGCTCGGCTTCCGATGGATAGACATTCGGCATTGCGGACCGGGAGCCGAAACCGAGGCAACCCAGAACCGGAGTCGCATCGCCTTCGACCGTGGTCGCATGAAACACGCGCGCCATCTCAAGTTCGGTGATACCTGGGCGTGCTAGTTGTAGCGCAGCATCGACGGATTGCTCTGTGATGGTGGCGATTCTGCGGAGTCGCTCGATTTCCTGTGACGTCTTGACGGCACGGATCTCCCTGAACAGTTTCATTGCAGGCACGAGCTTCGCGTCGGGCAACTGCTGCTGAAGTCGTTCCCAGTGGCCGGGCATCAGTCCGAGTTCGTCGATTGCCAGAGTCGCCTTGTCGAGGCCTTCGGCTTGCAGCGCCTTCACCAGCGCGCTGATGGCCTCTTTCTCGTCTGGCTGCCCGAACAGATCGAGAAGCCGGGAATCGGATCGACCAAGCTGATCTTCGCCTCGATCGACATGGAAGAAGCCGTAGCGTGAGACATTCCTGACCCAAACATCCTCTTGATCGACAAACTGGTCCAGCAAGGAAGTAGGAGCGATGATGCGGGAGGCCTCCAGGTTCTGAACTGGCAGGAGCACATGCACTTGAGGGCCTCTTCGAATCCACTGGGAAAGCGCCCAGTAGCCGCTGGCATAAGTGACGTTCTCCGGGGAGGTCGCTACAAAGGCGTCGATGCCGTTTCTCTTTGCGATATCGACAAGGCGTTGCTGATTCAAGAGGGTGTTTTTCATGGCTTGTTCAGTGCGTGGAATGTTTGCGAGGAGTGCTGGATTCGGCGTGTGACTCGTAGGCGGCATGAGCAGCATCGGCGGCGTAGCCGATAGCCGCAGAACACCTTTGGCCTGCTCGCATCACCAGATCGGCGATCTCGGGCCACTCTTTCGGACCCCGCTGTGCCTTGAGGAAAGCCACGCTGATGGCCGCCACAACCAACCCATCCTTGTTGCGAATCGGCGTGCCGATGGACACCACGCCGATCTCGTTCTCTTCGTCGGCAATGGAATAGCCCCGTTTCCGGATTTCTTCGAGTTCCTTTTGCAGCGCACGCGCGCTGGTGATGGTGTGCTTCGTACGAGCCGTGAAGGGAGCCACTCCCAGGACCGCCACGGCTCTGTCCGAAGCAAGTTCCGAAAGCAGCGCCTTGCCGAGTGCTGTCGCATGGGGCAGCACGCGTTGCCCTGCTTCCGCGCGTATCGCGATGGCACCATGGCTTTGCACGGTGTGCAGATACACGACGGCGTCCTGTTGCACGACACCCAAGTAGCCGTTGAGTTGATGGTGTTCCGCGAGGAAGCCCAGTTCCTGTGATGCAGTCGCATAGAGCGCATCACTTCGGACCATGGTCGACCCCAGCGCCAAGGCGCGGACGCCCAACCTGTATTTCCTTGTCTCCTGCACTTGCTGGAGATAGCCCGCTTCAATCAGCGAGTTCGCCAAGCGCTGGGCGATCGAGGGGCTGATGTCGAGCATTCGTGCCACTTCGCGGATACCGAGCGGTTGGTTGCTGTCATTGATGGCGTCCAGAAACGCCAGTCCTCTCGAAAGGGATTGATTTGCCGTCATATGTTCCTATAATAGGAACAGTGTTCCTATAAATGAATTTTGCTCTCGATGTCATCGGCCTGTCAAGGAGGCGGGAGCGTGGGCGCGCGGGGTGGAATGGCGGCGGAAGTGCCGGCTGAGACAAAAGCAGTACGCCCCTGGTATGGGAAGAAAGGGTTGATTGGTGACAACGGGGTAAGGACGGCTTCCGCGTCACGGCGACAAATCGGCGCGCAACCTCATCGCCTCACGCCCCCGGGGCAGATGTGGGTTCGCGGGGGGGCGGAGCGATAGTGCAATGCAGCCTGCAGGTCACGGCGATGGCTTCCCCAGGCCGGCGCTCCCTACGGGCGCCTGGATGACTGATCACCAATCAGGGCATTGTTTGCGATGCGCGCGAGCAGCCGGCGCACTTCGCGCTTTTGATCTTTGCTAGCTTGTGCAGGATGTGAGTTTCAGCGTTGCGCGTGGCGGCAGCTTCGGGCTGGTGGGGGCAGGTCCGCCGTAGCGCACATGATCGTCGGCCTGACGCGTCCTAGGGCAGATCGTGCGGTGTTCAATGGTATTGATCGGTGGGCTGATGTCGAAGGGTGCTGCCGCGTTGCATAAGCGCTTCCATATGATCTTTCAGGATCCCCGCGCCGGCCTGAATCGGCGCTGTCTGACGTGCCGTCGACACCGACGATCGCGCGCCGGCGAACTGGATCAGCTGATACTACAAACGCGTTGCTGCAGCCCGAGGCGCTTACGCGGCGACGCAATTCACCTCCACATGGGCCCCAAGGTACTGACACGGCAGCGCATTCAAGATGGCGTGCGCAAATCACCTTGCGCTGGCTGGGCGAACGGAGTTCGAAACCTCTTCACCGTTATTCAAGAGTGCCGGCACTCGTAGCTGGACGCCTGTGCACGGTCACCGCCGATGTAGTGGGGGTAGCCGGGATAGCGGCACATGGGGCGCGAGGCCTGAATTGCAAACGGCGGGAGGGGCGCCTTCACCACCTGCACCAGCGCATTCGCGGGCGCATCTCCAGCACTGACCCACCGGTCCAGCGGATCCAGCAGGTCTACCATCGTCGGCACTGCCGGCCCGCCCGCCACCGCGCGCGAATTGCCGGAGTGCGTCGACCCGGGCGAGACGTACAGCCGCACCGATCGTTCGACTGCCGCTGCGCCCAGGCGCGCCACGAGCGCATCGTGATACTGGATGCCCATGAACGCACTCTGAGCGCGATCCGCCGCGTTCTCTCGAAGGATCAGCTTGCCGCCGCGCGCGAAGAAAGCCGAGAGGTCAGGGTTCGTGGAGTCCATCAGCGCCGAGGTTGCCTGTACCCGCTCGCGGAAATCCTCGGGACGATAGCGACGCACGTCGTAGTTCTTGTCGCGCGCGATCCCATAGCGGATCCAGCTGCTTCCATAGATCCACTGGGTGGCATTGCGTACTGCGTCAGGCGGCCCAGCGGGTGGCGCCGAGCCGGTGACCCAGCGCACCATGTTGACAGCGGAGGAGCCGTCGAGGCTGTCCTCGTGCCCGTAGAGCCATTGGGGATACGTCGTGAGACCGTTGGCGATGGTGAAAGGAAATACGTAGGGAGAGTGGATGGCTCGCATCAGGCGCAACTCGGCGTCGGAAAGACAGTGCACGCCCGCGTCGCTGCCGCCGGGGCAGCGCAGGTGTTGAAGATCCACCCGGCCCTGGCACCCCATGTAGTTGTTCACGACGCCATCCGCGAGGCCGTCGAGCGCATCGCAAGCATCGGAGGTGGCCTTGGCGATAAGCGCCGTCTTTCCGGCTTGCAGCCAGTCCTCCTGTTGCAGTACCTGGTTTCGCACGAAAGCATGGAAAAGGCCGGTCCAGTTGATCACGGGAACGACGCTGACAATCCCGTCGTAGTCGGCTGGAAACCTCTGTGCCATCGTCAGCCCTTCCCGTCCCCCTTCGGAACCGCCGAAGTAGTACATGCGTTGCGGTCGACGCGCGTAGTACGCGCTCATGACGTCCACAGCCACATCTCTCACCTTCTTGTACGAGGCGAAGGCGAAGTTCTCGAGCATCTCGTCATTCAGCGCGAAGGCGCCGGGCTCACCAGCGGGAAACGCTGAGGCCTGGTGGCCGGAGTCGTGGCCGAAGGTCGCATAGCCCCGCGCAACCGGGAGAGCATCGTCCGGCGCCGCGTCTCGCAGAGGAGCCAGCCCGGTGATCAGCACCCCATTGAAACCTCCGCCCCCGTACTGGACGGCCTTGCCGTTCCAGGTGGTCGGCAGATTCAGCTGGAAGTTGATCGGCTGTGCTGCGGGGTCGCGAGATGCGATGGTTCCGCTGACCTTGCAGAACTGCGGAAGAGCTGGCGCGAACGCCCCGTCGTTGACGGTTGCGGCCGAGGCCGATATGAGAACAGCCGATGTGACCGAAGCCTTGCCGCTGGGCAATCCCGTTGCGCCCGGTGTGATGGCATGGTGTGCGAGGCCGGCGCAGGAGCCAGCGAGCCGGTCGGCGTTCGGAACTGTGCCGCACGCCGACAAGGCCAAGGCAAGCAGCGCGAAGCTAACGCAAGAAAACGTCCGAATATTGACGTGATTCATGGTGTCTCCAGATTCCTTCAATACACAACCAGCCGTCGTAGCCACAGCGCCAATGTACACAGACATGCAGTGGCCCTCGCTGTCTATGCTTTGATGCGCGATATCTGGGAATTGGCCTGCGCAACGTGTGCAACGCGCGCGAGCAGATGGCGCACCTCGTTTTTTTGATCTTCGCTGAAGCTCGCAAGCAGATCGGCTTGCACGCCCTCCAACACCGGCGCGACCTCCCGAGCAGACGCAGCGCCGCGCTCGGTGAGAAAAACTTCGACGACGCGCCGGTCCAAGGGCGAACGTTGCCGGCGGCACAGCCCCTTACGTTCCAGTCGATCGATCAGCCGAGTCATGCCGGCCGAATCGACCTCGCAGAATCGCGCCAGCTCGACCACCCGCAGCGGGCCATTCAGTAGCAGATGGTGCAGTGGCCGCCACTGGGACTCCGTAGGCCCGTCAACGTCCCGCAGTCGAGTGTTCACGGTCAAGCTTGCCAACGACAGGATCCTGCGGATCAGAAGGCTCAAGTCCGCCTCGACGTCGTAGATTGGCGCATCGGCCAACGGCGACTGTGTCTTGCATGACCCCTGCCCAGACATCGTGAGCGTCCCGGCGCCCTCGGCAAGCGTCTCGTTGGTCACGCGCGCGTCGCACTGCCGCCGCTTGCGGCATAGCCGCCAAGGAAGACTTGCAGGGCTCGCTGCGCCGCCTCGCGCAGTTCCTTGCGGGTCATGGGCCCCTGGATGCCCAGCAGCCGCGGCTTGACGGTCTCCGAATCCAGCAGCGCCCTCAGGTGGTGTGCCGCCACCGTCGGGTCGGCCGTTCGCAGCCGGCCCTTGCGCATCTGCTGTTCAAGGAAACCGGCCATCGCGGTGAGCCCCTGCCTGGGACCGCCCTCGTAGAAGAGCCGCCCGATGTCGCTGCGACCGGACTCGGCAATCACCGCCCGCTGCGCCTCGATGACCTCCTGCGAGCAAACCACCGCCAGGACCTTCTCTCCGAAGCGCTGCAGCACCCGTTCGAGGTCGTCGTCCGCTTCCTGGCCCAGTGCCTCGAAGATCGGATCGAAGTGGCTCTTCGCCGAGCTGAGGATCACCGCGACGAACAACTCCTCCTTGGAAGGGAAGTAGCCATAGAGCGTTGCCCTCGAGCCGCCCACGCGCGCGGCGATCTCCACCATCGAGGCGCCCTCGAATCCCAACTCCCTGAAGACTTCCGATGCCACCTGGACGATGGCGTCGCGCTTCGCTTCGGTCTTTACCCGCATACCGTGCCCTGCTTATTTCTATACACGTCTGACCATTTTAATTGACAGCTCGCCAGTGTCTGAATACATTTAAGTACAGTTCTGTCTATTTAAAATGCCGACGCGTCCCATATCGGCACTGCGTCTTTCCCCAGGAGAATCGCAATGCGCTCCCCCTTTAGCCTACGGCCTGACCTTCGTCGCGGCCCTTGGCGAGTGTTGAAAAGGAGTCGAAGATGGCTCTGAGGAAGAAATCGCCAAGCCCCTCGGGTCCGCCAAAATGGTGGGAGACGATGGCGGGCGCGCCATTGGCCTATTTTTTGTTGCTGGCCGGATTGTTCGGCGTGCTCGTTCTGCTGAAAAGACTGTTTTCGATCTGATAGCGGGATGGCTGGGCCCCTCACGATCTTGGGAAGGGCGCCCGTTAGTTGCGGCCAGCAGGAACTCCATCCGGGGGAACTTTTGATGTCTGCGGTTGCGCGTGCGGACCTTGTGCCCTCAATCCAGTTGCAGCTTGGTCTTCTGTGCGATGGTTCCCCACTTGGCGAAGTCCTCCCGGCTGCGACTCAGTGCATCCTGCGATGAGTTGGCTTCCACACGCAGGTCCATCTCCGCCAGCCGGCTCCGGATGGCGGTCGTCTGCAGGGCAGTACGGACGTCACGTTGGATCCTCTCCACGACGGGTGCAGGAAGACCGGCGGGCGCCATCAAGGTCTCGAAGAAGGTCGCGTCGAAGCCGGGATGGCCGCTCTCGGCCACCGTTGGCACGGCCGGCAGCAAGGCCGATCTTTCCTTGCCGGAAACGGCGATCGCGCGCAGCCGGCCGCTCTGGATGTGCGGCAGGACCACAGACGCGACGATGAAGCCGCAGTCCACGTTGCCGCCCATGATGTCCAGCGCAGCCGGCCCGGGTCCCCGATAGGGGACGTGCGTGAGCTTGGTGCCGAGCGTCGATTGCAGCATCTCCATCGTCATGTGGCTGGGCGTTCCCGCCCCGCCCGATGCGTAGGTCCGCGAGGCCGGCAACTGCGAGAACTTCTGCAGCGACACGATCTCCGTGGCCGGATTGCAGACAAGCACCTGGTTGAAGCTCGCGAAATAGGTGACGGGCTTGAGCGATGTCCGAAGGTCGAAACCCAGCCTCTTGTAGAGGTGCGGATTGATGGTGAGCACGGTGTCTGGCCCGACCAGCAAGGTGTGCTCGTCCTTGGATTGGGCGACCTCTCCGGCAGCGAGGTTCCCGCCTGCGCCGGGCTTGTTCTCGACGATCACCGGCTGGCTCCATACGGTTTGAAGTGCGGGCTGGATCAACCGGGCGATGACGTCGCCCGGGGTGCCGGGCGGAAACGAAGCGACCAGGCGCACCGGCTTGGTGGGCCAGTTCTGCGCGATGGCCAGGTGAGGCATCGCCCAGAGCATGGCGATGAGCGAGAGCCAACGAAACGGGGAGGGGAGATTCTTCATCTTCTGTCTTGCTTTCTGTCAGTCTGTCGTTGCTAGCTGCTCGCCGGCATTTGCCAGGTAGCCTGTGGCGCGCGAGAGAACATCCGCCGCACCGTGCGTCGTCGCGCCACGCCAGGCCACGATCTGGTCGGGGCGGATGAGTGCGAGCGGTGCTTCATAAAGCGCGTGCACCGAAGGCTGTGCCACGTGCACGACGCGAAGGTCGATCGCGAGAGTCCGCGCGGCGTCCTCGAACTCCGAAGTGGAGGGAGGATTCGGACCGAGCGCCAGCAGGGTCCACTCGATGTGGAACAGATCGAACAGCGAGCGTCCGTCATCGAGCCAAGCGTGCGGGGGACGGCCGCCGGGGCTTGCGGTGGGCGTGTAGCTGTTGGGTTCGTCGGGGGGCAGGGCGGTGCCGTCGTGCGCGATGATCGGCGAGGTGTCGTAGCGCCCCCCGAACGTCACCCCAGGGATGTTGAATTCCAGCCTTGCATGCTCATTGAAGTGATGTCTTGCGCGCTCGCGCTCGGCATCACCTCCTGGCGAGTCCTCCTCCAACTCGGCGCCCGCCTGGAAGAGTCCCACCGAGTCCGCGAATCGCATGGCGTAGCCGGTGTTGCGTTCGGCCAAGGGTCTGCGTTCGGCTTCGTAGCTCTCCAGCAGGGAAAGCGGTGCCTGCCCACGCACCACGCTCGCCAGTTTCCAGGCCAGGTTCACGGCATCCTCGACCGCGGTGTTGTAGCCCAGTCCGCCGGTGGGCGTGAACAGGTGGGCGGCATCTCCTGCGATGAAGACACGTCCTTGCTGAAAACGGCGCGCCACCAGCGCGTGCCCGGCGAGCCAGGTGCCCATGGACAGGATCTCCATCGGAACCTCGGCGCCGATGGCTTCGGCGAAGACGCGTCGCGCATCGGCTTCGCTCCACCCGTCGGCATCTTCCCCGGGTCGCAGCGCCGCATGGAACGCATATTCGGCCACGCCGTCCACCGAGGCCATGAAGGCGCGCCGCTGGTGATTGACCATCACGTACATCCAGGCCCTGGGATGTCGCAGCACCGACAGAAGGCTCGGCGCGCGAAGGTAGATCGCGAACATCTTGCCGCCCATGAACTCGCGCTGGATGCCGGTCACGCCACCCCAGTCGATGCCCAGTTGCTGTCGCACGAAGCTGCGCGCCCCGTCGGCGCCAACCAGGAACTTCGCGACCACGTGCTGGAGTGCGCCGCCCGCGGTCGGCTGCACGGTGGCGCGAACCGACTCGCCTTCGTCGCTGAAGCTTTCCAGCTTCCAGCCGTATCGCACGTCCGTCGACGGCCACCTCTGTGCATGGCGGCGCATGGTGGCTTCCACGAACTTCTGCGACACACGGTGCGGCAGCTCGGCAGCGCTCCATGAGCCCCTCATCGTCTTGACGTCGACGATGGCCTGCGCGGCCGTCGGCAGGCGGATGCGGGCCAGCTCGCGGTGTGCGAACCGGGTCAGGTAGGCGATGTCCGTCGGGTGGTTGGGCGGCAGGCCGAGCGCACGGATCTCCTGCGCGAAGCCCAGGCGCCTGAAGTGCTCCATCGTGCGCGCCTGCGTCGCGTTGGCCTGCGGATTGAACGCGGTGCCTGGTTTGGCGTCGACCACCATGCAGCGGATACCGCGTCGGCCGAGCTCGTTGGCGAGCATCAGCCCGCAGGGGCCGCCGCCCGCGACCAGGACGTCCGTCTCGATCACCGGTTGTCGTGTGCCTTCTTCAAGCCGAAGGGCGTCTGTCACTGTCTGTTCTCCTTGGGTTCGAAAGAGGGCCGATGCATCGCGGATGGCCCCATCAGTCCGCGCGGATGCCGCGCTCCTTGATCACCGCGCCGAAGCGCTTGAAGTCGGCCACGCCCTTCTCGCCGAACGCGGCCGGCGTGAGCGGCTCTGGCACGTTGCCGAGGATCTCGATGCGCGAGCGCACCGCAGGCGACTCGAGCGCGCGATTGACCTCCGCATTGATCCGCTTGATGACGGTCGGTGGGGTGCCGGCGGGGGCGTAGAGACCGAAGACGGCATCGGCATCGAAGCCCTTGAGCCCGAGTTCGTCCAGGGTCGGCACGTCGGGCACGAGCGGCGAGCGCCTCAGGCTGGCCACCGCCAGCATGCGCAGCTTGCCCGTCTTGACATACTGGATCGCGATGCCGGGATCGAACAGGAAGTCGATCTGGCCGCCCAGCAGATCCGTCAGTGCCGGGGCCGCGCCCTTGTAGGGCACGTGCACCGCGGATGTCCCGGTCTGGCCGGTCATCATCTCCGCGGCCAGATGTGGTGAGCTGCCGTTGCCCGGCGAGCCGAACGCGCGCTTGCCCGGGTTCGCCTTGAGGTCCGCGATCAGGTCCTTGAAGCTCTTCGCGGGGTTGTCGCTGCGAACCACCAGGTAGAACGGGACGCGCGCCACCGCGGCCACTGGAACCAGGTCCTTCGCCGGATCGAAAGGCATCCTGGCGTAGATGTGCGGATTGATCGACACCATCCCGCCGGAGCTCATCAGCAGCGTGTAGCCATCCGGTGCCGACTTGGCGACGAGTTCTCCGCCGAGGTTGCCGCCCGCGCCGCCCTTGTTGTCGATCACCACGGGTTGGCCCAGCGCCTGTTGCAGCGGTGCGCCGACCACGCGGGCAAGCTGGTCCGCGGCCCCGCCGGCCGCGAAGTTGACGACGATCTTGAGGGGCTGCTTCGGCCAGTCCTCGGCCTGCGAGATGGCACATGCGCACAGGCCGAGCGAGAGTGCCGCGACCTTCAGCAGGAGTTTCTTCATGGTTGTTGTTCTCCAGACCGGCTGCTCAGAACGGATAGTGGCGCTCGGTGGTCTGCACCGTGATCCACCGCAGTTCGGTGAAGGCCTCGATGCCGGCGCGGCCACCGAAGCGGCCGTAGCCCGAGTCCTTCACCCCGCCAAAGGGCATCTGCGCTTCATCGTGCACGGTCGGGCCGTTCACGTGGCAGATGCCGGAGTCGATGCGGTTGGCCACCGCCCAGGCACGAGCGATGTCGCGCCCGAACACGGCGGCCGACAGCCCGTACGGGTTGTCGTTGGCCACCCGCACCGCTTCGTCGACGCCATCGACGCGCACCACCGGCTTCACCGGTCCGAAGCTTTCTTCGTGGTAGATGCGCATCTGCGGTGTCACATGGTCGAGCAGCGTCGCGGGCATCAGCGTGTTCTCGGCCTTGCCGCCGCACACGAGCTTCGCTCCCTTGGCGAGCGCGTCGTCGATCAACGCATTGCAGCGCTCGACGGTGCTTGCGTCGACGACGGAACCCAGTACCACGACACCCTCGCGCGGATCGCCCAGCGGCAGCTTCGTCGCCTTGGCGGCCAGCCTGTCGACGAAGGCATCGGCGATGCGGCGGTCGACGACGATGCGTTCGGTGCTCATACAGATCTGGCCGCTGTTGGCGAAGGCACCGAAGGCGGCGCCGTTCACGGCGGCGTCGAGGTCGGCATCATCGAGCACCACCAGCGGCGCCTTGCCGCCCAGCTCCAGCACGGCGGGCTTGAGGTACTTCGCGCAGGTCTGCGCGATCAGCCGGCCGACACGGGTCGAGCCGGTGAAGTTCACCCGGCGCAACGCCGGGTGGGCCACGATCGCCTCGACCACTTCGGCCGCATCGGCCGGCGCGTTGGTCACGAAATTGACGACGCCCGGCGGGAAGCCCGCGTCCCGGAACGCCTCGACGATGAGCCCGTGGGTCGCAGGGCTGAGCTCCGAGCCCTTGAACACCACGGTGTTGCCGCAGGCCAGCGGCGTGGCGATGGCGCGCACCCCGAGGATCACGGGTGCGTTCCACGGCGCGATGCCCAGCACCACGCCGGCCGGACGGCGCACGCCCATGGCCAGGTTGCCGGGAATGTCGGAGGGAATGACCTCGCCGCCGATCTGGGTGGTGATGCCGGCGGCCTCCTGCAGCATGCCCGCCGCCAGGTGCACGTTGAAGCCGGCCCAGGGGGCTGCGGCACCTGTTTCCGAGGCCATCGCAGCGCTCAACGCCTGCGCCTTGGCCTCGAGGGCGTGCGCCGCCTTCAGCAGCAATGCGCGGCGCTCGCCGGGGCCGGTTTGGGACCAGGCAGGGAAGGCCGCGGCGGCGGCCTCGACCGCCGCCACTGCATCGGCCGCCGTGGCGGCCGGTGCAGTGGTCGCGATCGTGCCGTCGAGTGGATTGCGGCGCTCGAAGGTGGCGCCGTGGCTGGCCCGGCGGGCCTCGCCGTTGATCAACATGGATATCGTGCCCATGGCTTGTTGTCTCCTAGGAAGTTATGGAAGAAAAAAGTCGGTGGACTCAGGCCACCTCGACCTCGACGAGCACGGGCCGGGTCGCCTGCAGTGCTTGCGAGAGCGCCGGTCGCAGCTGCTCGGCGCGCTCGACGCGCAGGCCCCGCATGCCCTGGGCGGCCGCGAGTGCCACGAAATCCAGGTCGGGCAGCTCGGTGCCTGGCACCTGCTCACCCGGGCGGTAGCCGAAGATCCGGGCGAACTCGTGCAGCGCCGCGTAGCGCCGGTTCTTCAGGATCACGATCGCCACCGGCAGGGCCATCTGCGCGGCACTCCACAGGGCCTGAATCGCATACATCGCGGAGCCGTCGCCGATCAGGCCGATGACTTTCGCGCCCGGCCTGCCCATCGCTACGCCCACAGCTGCGGGGAGGCCGTAGCCCAGGCCGCCGCTGCACATCGTGTAGAAGGTCTGCGACTCGAAGATAGGGAGGTGGTCGTGCATGACGGGCCGCGCACTCGGTGCCTCCTCGACCACGATGCTGTCGCGCGCACGCAGGTCGTTCAGCGTCTGCAGCACCCACGCGACCGGAAGCCGCTCGCCCGGGGCGGGGTCGGCCACGCGTGGCGGCCTCGCGCGGCGCGGCGGCATCACCCGCCGTGGCGGCGCACTCAGCGTGAGCAGGTCCAGCAATCCGAGGCGAATGCTGCTGACGACGGAAGTCCCCGTTGGAGCCCGTGCCGCGACCTGCGGGTCGTCGGTCAGTTGCACCAGCTGCGTGCCCTCCGGCAGATGGGGGCCGTGGCCCTCGACGTGGTAGGTGAAGGCCGGCGCGCCGACAGCGAAGACCACGTCGTGCCCGACAAGCCGCTCGACGATGCGCTCGCGCATGGGCGGCAGGAAGCCTGCCCACAGCGGATGGTCCTCCGGGAAGCTGCAGCGGCCCGACATCGGTGCGACATAGACGCGCCCGTTGTGACGCTCGGCCAACTGCACGACCTCGTTCCAGGCACCGTCGCGGTCGACCGCCGCGCCCACAACGAAGGCCGGCGCACGGGCGCCATCGAGTGCGGCTGCCACCCGCGCGAGCAGGTCTGGATCGGCGCGCAGATGGCGGCTGACTTCGCGGGCGTCGACCGGCAGGGTCTGCACGCCCCAGTCGTCCGATGGAATCGACACCAGCACGGGGCCGCGCGGCGGCGTCATCGCGATGTAATAGGCACGCGCGATGGCCAGGGGCACGTCCTCGGCGCGTGCCGGCTCGACGCTCCATTTCACGTACGGCCTCGGCAGTTCGGGAGCCTGCGTGGACCCGAGGAAGGGCTCGAAGGGGAGGATCGAACGCGCCTGCTGGCCCGCGGTGATGACCAGCGGCGTCTGGTTGCGATGGGCCGTGAAGATGTTGCCCATCGCGTGACCGACGCCGGCTGCCGAATGAAGATTGACGAATGCGGCGTTGTGCGTCGCCTGCGCGTAGCCGTCGGCCATGCCGACGACCACGCACTCCTGCAGTCCGAGCACGTAGCGGAAGTCGTCCGGGAAGTCCATGAACAGCGGCAGCTCCGTCGAGCCTGGGTTGCCGAAGACGGTGGTCATGCCGAACGCGCGAAGCAGCCCGAAAACTGCCTCCCGCACCGACACAGTGCCATTCGCCGTCGCTGTCTTCATCGAGTGGAACTCGACGCGTCGATTCATTGCTGCTCCTTGGTTGGTTGAGGGCAGTGTCACGAGCGGCGTCGTATTCATCAATACAATGAACTGACTAAGTCAGAATGCATTGGATGAATAGAGAGTCGCTGGACCTGAACCTGCTGCGCCTGTTCGAGGCCGTCTATCGCCTGGGCAGCGTCAGTCTCGCGGCCGAAGCACTGGGGCTGTCGCAGCCGGCAGCGAGTCAGGGGCTGACGCGCCTGCGGCTGACACTCGGCGACGCTCTCTTCGTGCGTGCGCATGGCCGCATGCGACCGACGTTGCGAGCCGAGCGCCTGGCAGGCGTGGTGCAGCCGTCCCTCACCGCCATCCAGGACGTTCTCAAGGAGGAGGACACCTTCGATCCCTCGCATTCGAAGATGACCCTGCGGATGCACATGAACGACATCGGGGAAGCGAGGCTTCTGCCCGAGCTGATGGCGGCGCTGCACCCGGCGGCTCCCGGCATCCGGGTGCATACGACGCCACTGCCGCACGGGGAGATCGCCGATGCGCTGGAGACCGGGGCCATCCACTTCGCACTCGGCTTCCTGCCCTCGATCAGCGGTACGGAACGCGTCGAGCTGCTGCGCGATCGCTACGCGGTGGTGGTGCGCGCCGGGCACCCGATGGCTTCCGCCGCGAAGGGCAAGACGACGATCCAGGATCTTCGGAAGCTGGAGTACGTGGCTGTGCGTTCGCATTCCGAAACCCTGCGCATCCTCCAGCAGTTGGGTCTCGACGGTCGTCTCGTATTGACCTCGGCACACTTCATGGCGCTGCCCGCCATCATCGCGCGCACGGACCTCGCCGTGGTGATGCCTCAGGCGATCGCGCGCCGCTTCCTGGATGCGAAGCGCTACGCATTGCTGCCCGCGGACCTACCCCGCAGCATGTTCACGGTGTCAATGCACTGGAGCCGCCGGTTCGAGGCGGACCCTGCTCTGCAATGGATACGGCGATTGTTTGTCGGGCTGTTCGAGGACAAGGGACGCTGATCCTGCAGGCAGGTCGTTGGTCAAGCCGTCGCCTCTGTCAAGCGCTGCGGCCGGAACGAAGCGCGGGAATCATGCTGCGACGAGCAGAGTTGATTCCGCCAGGTTTCAGGTTGGTCTGCTGTGGACCGTGGGACTGAGCGTTCAATGTCCTACAGGCGGCACTCCATATGCTCATCTTGCAGGCCCGCTGGCCCCAAGGCATCGGAAGCTAGCCTGAATACCAGCTGACCGAATTCAGCCTCAATCGTTCCGCCAAGCGTAATCGTCACGCCCGATCATTAATTGATCGCAGAGGAGGGCGCCGATACCGTACACCCCCAGAGAAAAGAGGTCCCGTCTTCGCGGGGCACACCACCAAGAGACAAGGCCATGATCATCTTCGGCACCGCGCTGCTGGCTGTTTGCCATCTACTGGGTATTTTCATCGGCGACCTCCTGGGGCAGGCGCTCGGTGTCAAGACCAACGTCGGAGGTGTTGGCATCGCGATGTTGCTGCTGATCTTTGCGCGCCTCTACATGCAGAAGAACGACAAGTTGCCCAAACTGACGGAGCTCGGTGTGGAGTACTGGGGGGCGATGTACATCCCGGTCGTCGTGGCGATGGCCGCGCAACAGGATATGGTGGCCGCCTTGCGCGGCGGCCCTGTGGCCCTGCTTTCGGCGTTGGCGGCGGTGGCTGTTTGTGCCATCGTGATCGCGGCGATTAACCGCACCGAACGGCAAGCCGAGTCGTCAGCTTCCGAGTCCATGCGGCATGACAACCCTCTGCTCACCGATACGGAGTAAGGGCCATGCTCGAAATTCTTCAGAAGGCGGCGGTGCACAACGAGCTCATCGCCGCCTTCGCAGTGGTTGGCTTGATCGTGCTCGTTTCCGGGCAGATTTCCAAGCGCTTGACCTTCGGCCGCGTGCATGGTTCGGCCATCGCCATCGTCATTGGATTGGGGCTTGCCTATTGGGGCGGCGTTCACACAGGCGGCCACAAGGGGCTGGCGGATCTTTCCCTGTTCAGCGGCATCGGCCTCATGGGCGGTGCCATGCTGCGCGATTTCGCGATCGTCGCCACGGCCTTCGAAGTGCAGGCCACCGAAGCGCGCAAAGCCGGACTGATCGGAGCGGTTTCGCTGATGCTGGGCACCGTTCTGCCTTTCATCGTGGGCGCAAGCATCGCGTACGGCTTCGGCTACTCGGATCCGGTCAGCATGACCACGATCGGCGCGGGTGCCATCACCTACATCGTTGGTCCAGTCACGGGTGCGGCCATTGGGGCGACGCCGGACGTCATGGCACTGAGCATCGCAACGGGCCTGGTCAAGGCGATCATCGTCATGGTGGGCACGCCGATGGCAGCCCGGTTTCTCGCATTGAAGACGCCGCGTTCCGCGATGGTGTTTGGCGGGCTGGCGGGCACAGTCAGTGGTGTATCGGCCGGACTCGCCGCCACCGACCGCAAACTCGTACCCTACGGGGCACTGATCGCAACCTTTCATACGGGGCTGGGCTGCCTGATGGGGCCTTCGGTGCTGTTCTTCACCATCAGAGCCCTCATGGGCTGATGTCCTCAGGCGTTGAATTGCGCTGCGACAAAGGTCCAGCAGGGACCGTCCTCGGGCTGTTCAGAGACGGGGGTATCGATTGAGGGGACATGCGGTCTGCCTTACGATTCGCCTCCATCTCCGGTCTGATCATGCACCTCCACATCGACGAAGACATAACCTTTCGCAGGCTCGAGATTCTTCTGGTCTTCATGGAGACCGGCAACCTGGCCCGTACGGCTGAGAAGCTCGAGACCAGTGCGGTCAGCATCCACCGGGCCCTGCATGCGCTGGAGTCGGGGTTGCGCTGCTCCCTGTTCCGGCACGAGGGGCGCAATCTGCATCCGACCGAGGCGGCCCACGCGCTGGCCGAGGTCGCGCGCGAGGTGCTTCGCTCCATGGCGGATGGCGTACGCTCCACGCGTGAAGTGGCCGGATATTCATCCGACCACATTCGCATCGGCTCGCTCTATTCGCTGACCAACCGCACGATCCCCGCGCTGGTGATGGGCATCAAGCTGCGCAAGCCCGACATTCAGGCCGAACTCATCCTCGGTTCGAACGCCGACCTGCTGCAGAAGCTGCGTGACGGCGCCATCGATGCAGCATTGATGGGGACTCCCGATAACGCAGTTGATGTCGAATCCGAGCCGATTTTCGAGGACGACATCTATTTCGCGGCGCCGGTGGGCTCCCACTATGCGGCAATGGAGCGCATCGATTTGGCGAGTTGTGCAGGTGAACGCTTCGTCACATTGACGGAGGGTTTTGTCACTTACAGCGGGTTCGTGGATGCATTTCGTGTCGCGGGCTTCTCACCGAACGTCGTCATGAAGACTGGCGACATCTTCTCGCTGATGAATCTGGTGAGCGGGGGGATGGGCTACACGTTGCTGCCGGGACGTGTTCGCAGCGTCATGCCGCAGAAGGTGCAGCTGATTCCGCTGCAGACCAAATACTTGATGCGACAGACCATTTCGCTCAACTTTCTTCGAACGCGCGAGCGCGACCCGAACCTGCTGATGCTGCTTTCGGTGTGCCGCATGACCAAAGCCGAATTGCGCTAGAGCCCTGCGAACGTTTCGCTTGGCGTAACGATCGAACTGCTCGCTTCATTGATCGCTCCAGAGGGGGCGCGTACCGTTCGTCCCCAGATGCACGGACACAGTGCGCACCCATAAAACCTCTGGAGACGATCGGATGAGTTCTCACTGGATATCGATCTATGCGTTGATCGGCATGTTCGTGCTTGCCACGGTATTGCCGATCAACATGGGTGTGATCGCCTTTGTCGGCGCATTCCTGGTCGGGACGCTGGTGGCCGCCATGAATGCCAAGGCGATCATTGCAGGCTTCCCCGCGGATCTTTTCCTCACGCTGGCTGGTATCACCTACCTGTTTGCATTGGCCCAGAACAACGGCACGATCGACTGGCTTGTGAAACTGGCGGTCAAGGCGGTGCGTGGACGCATCGCAGCCATTCCCTGGATCATGTTCGCCATCGCGGCCTTGCTCACCTCAGTAGGAGCCGTCAGCCCCGCTGCCGTGGCAATCATCGCGCCCATTGCGCTCGGATTCGCCGCGAGGTACGGCATCAACCCGCTGCTCATGGGCCTCATGGTCGTCCATGGCGCTCAAGGTGGCGGCTTCTCGCCGATCAGCATCTACGGCGGCATCACCAACAAGATCGTCGCCAGGGCCGGCCTGCCTCTGAGCGAGACGACGACCATGCTGGCGAGCCTGGGCGTCAACCTTGCGGTGTCCCTGCTGCTGTTCTTCCTGATGGGTGGGATGAAGCTGGTGCGTCAGAAGGCCGACTCCGAGGGGCGTGTGCCGCCGCTACGTCCGGTCGCGCACGGGCAGGCGGGCGCGCAGGTCTACGGCGACGCGGAGGCAGAGTCGTTCGCAGAGGAGCGGCGCATCGCTACCTCGGGAGAAGGTTCATTGATGGCGCCGTTACAGGAGGGGGGCGCCGCCAATGGGATGCGGCTCTACCAGATCGCCACCGTGCTCGGACTGCTTGCACTGGCTGGGCTCACGCTGTTCTTCAAGCAGGACATCGGCTTTGTCTCAATCACTATCGGTTTGCTGCTCACGCTCATGGCACCCAACCTGCAAAAGCGTGCCTTGGGACAGGTGTCCTGGCCCGAGATCATGCTGATCGTCGGCGTGAGCACCTATGTAGGTGTGATGGAAAAGATGGGGACGATCGACTTCGTCGGTCACAGCGTGGCGGGTCTGACGTCCCCGCTGATGGCGGCCCTGCTGTTGTGTTTCGTCGGCGCTGTGGTGTCGGCCTTTGCTTCGTCCACAGCCGTGCTCGGCTCGCTGATTCCGCTGGGGGTGCCCTTTCTGCAGGGCGACAACGCCGTCAGCGCAATCGGCTTCATCGCGGCCATGGCGATCTCCTCGACCATCGTCGACGTCAGTCCGTTCTCGACCAACGGAGCCTTGGTGCTTGCCAATGCGAAGGGTGTGGACCGCGACGTGTTCTTCAGGCAGTTGATGGTGTACGGCGCCATCGTGACGTTGGTCGCTCCGGTGGTCGTGTGGTTTCTCTTCGTGGTGCTCTAGGCGCCAGCTACCTCCAATTGCAGGCAATGCATGAACCCTATGTCATGGAATCTCAAAGCCGCTGATCGCGCCGCCCGGCTGGTGCGCGCCGCCGAGGCGCTTGGCTCGCGCCTTACCGGCAAGCGGGTCGAAACTGACGCCGTCGGCAAGCTGCTCGACGCGGTGCTCTCGCCCGGCGACCGCGTCTGCCTCGAAGGCAACAACCAGAAGCAGGCGGACTTTCTCGCGCAGGCGCTGGTGACGCTCGACCCGCAGCGCGTGCACGGGCTGCATATGGTTCAGTCGGTACTGGCGCTGCCGGAGCACCTGGACATCTTCGAGAACGGCGTTGCTGCGCGGCTTGATCTCAGCTTCTCCGGGCCCCAAGGTGCACGTCTGGCCAAGCTGGTGTCCGGCGGGCGCATCGAGATCGGCGCCATCCATACATACCTCGAGTTGTTCTCGCGCTACTTCGTCGACCTGACTCCCAAGGTCGCTCTGGTTGCGGCGCAAGCTGCGGACGCCCAGGGCAATCTCTACACCGGCCCCAACACGGAGGACACGCCGGCGATCGTTGAGGCCACGGCATTCTCGGGTGGCATCGTGATCGCACAGGTGAACGAATGGGTTGACGGAAAGACGGTGACACTGCCGCGCGTCGACATTCCCGCCGACTGGGTCCACTTCGTGGTGAAGGCCCCGAGGCCCAACGTCATCGAACCGTTGTTCACGCGAGATCCTGCGCAGATCAGCGAAATTCAGATACTGATGGCCATGATGGCGATCAAGGGCATCTACGCCGAGTATGGCGTGCAGCGCTTGAACCACGGCATCGGCTTCGACACGGCGGCCATCGAGTTGCTGCTGCCCACCTATGGCGAATCGCTGGGCCTGAAGGGAAAGATTGGCAGGCACTGGGCACTGAATCCCCATCCGGCGCTGATTCCCGCCATCGAGGCGGGCTGGGTCGAGTCGGTGCACTCCTTCGGTTCCGAACTGGGCATGGAGGACTACATCCGGGCGCGCTCTGATGTGTTCTTTACCGGTCCCGATGGCAGCCTGCGCAGCAACCGCGCCTTCTGCCAGGCGGCGGGCCACTACGCGTGCGACATGTTCATCGGATCGACCCTGCAGATCGACCTGGACGGCAACAGCTCGACCGCGACGTTGGATCGCATCGCCGGTTTCGGGGGCGCCCCCAACATGGGGGCTGACGCGCGCGGACGTCGCCATGCCAGCCCCGCGTGGCTCAAGGCCGGACGCGAAGCGCGCGCCGGACGTGGTGGCGCGGCAGGCACACCGCGGGGGCAGAAGTTGGTCGTGCAGATGGTCGAAACCTTCCGCGAGCACATGCAGCCGGCCTTCGTTGAGCGGCTCGATGCCTGGACGCTGCAGGAGCGGGCAGGCATGGAACTGCCGCCAATCATGATCTATGGCGAGGATGTCTCGCACATCCTGACCGAAGAGGGCATCGCCAACCTGCTGCTGTGCCGCAGCGACGCTGAACGCGAGCAGGCGATCCGCGGCGTGGCAGGGTACACCGCCGTGGGCCTGGCCCGCGACCAGCGCATGGTGGAGAACCTGCGTGACCGCGGCGTGATTCGCCGACCGGAGGACCTCGGCATCGATCCTCGCCAAGCCACGCGCAACTTGCTGGCCGCACGCAGCATGCGCGACCTGGTACGAGCTTCGGACGGCCTGTACCAGCCGCCCAAGCGTTTCAGAAATTGGTAGCCGGAGATTCGACGATGAGCGACGTTCCCGCAGGGCTCGAGACCCTGGACTTTTCTTTTTCCGGAGGCCGGCCGGCCGGCACTTTCTCGCCAGTGCTGGTCGGTGTGGTCGGCTCCGGCAATCTCGAGGTAATGCTCGAGCCAGCCGTTGGTCGAGATTGCATCGTGCGGGTGGAGACCTCGGCGCGCGGCTTCGGCTCGATCTGGCGGGCCGTGATGAACGACTTCCACGGCCGCCATCCTTTGGCCGGCGTGCGCGTTTCGATCAACGACATGGGGGCGACGCCTGCAGTGGTGAGTCTGCGCCTGGACCAAGCCGTGGCCGAAATCAAAGGAGGCCGGACATGATCAGCTATGCCGAATGCTCGGCGCGCGAACGGCTGGCGCAGCTGCTCGATGCGGACAGTTTCAAGGAGTGGGTGCCGCCGGTCGAGCGGGTCACCAGTCCGCATCTGGCGCAACTCGGCGTGCCCTGCGCCTTTGACGACGGCGTGGTCATCGGCCGCGCGACGCTGGCCGACCGGACCGTATTCGTCGCGGCGCAGGAGGGGGCGTTCATGGGCGGTGGTGTCGGTGAGGTGCATGGCGCCAAGCTTGTCGGGCTCTTGCGGCGGGCGCAGCGCGACCGGCCGGCGGCCGTGCTCCTTCTGGCTGAGTCGGGCGGCGTGCGACTGCACGAGGCCAATGCGGGGCTGATCGCGGTGTCGGAGGTGATGCGTGCGGTGCTCGATGTCCGTAGCACCGGCATCCCTGTCGTCGTCCTGATTGGGGGCTCCAACGGTTGTTTCGGCGGCATGGGCATAGTGGCGCGCTGCGCCGACCACATCGTGATGAGTGATGTCGGCCGACTGGCGATGTCGGGGCCCGAGGTGATAGAGGCCTCGCACGGCGTGGAGGAATTCGATTCGCGCGACCGCGCGCTGGTCTGGCGCACCACCGGCGGCAAGCACCGTTGGCTGACTGGCGATTGCGACGCGCTGGTCGAGGACGATGTCACCGCATTCCGAGAGGCGGCGATTGCTGCATTGGACAAGGCGCAGCCATTGACCCTGGATGCATTGGAAAAGGAGCACGACCTGCTCGTGCAGCGTCTCCACATCCTGCCCGCCGAAGACGCCGGCGGCGATGACGCCACGTTCCTTTGGCGCGCGCTCGGCGTCGCCAATGCACAGGCGGTGCCCGATCTTGCATTGGACGCCGTACGTGCGTTGCGCAACCAATGACCGAGGAACATCAGATGCAATGGAATTCTCTCGTCACCCAGCTCTTCGGGCCTTATCACGGTATGCGCGCAGCCGGTGATTTCCTCCAGGGTGAGGTGATATTCGATGGCGAGCCGATCACGGTGATCGGTACGATCCATCATGCGCCGATCGGCGTAGAACTCGCGCTTGCGCAAGCACGCGTGGTGCTCGACACGATCGCGCAACACGCCGGCCGGCCGATCCTGCTGCTGATCGACACCCAGGGCCAGCAGTTGCGCAGGCGTGACGAACTGCTCGGCATCAATCGCGCGATGGCGCATCTCGGCACGGCCATTGACCTCGCAAGGCGCCGTGGTCATCGCGTGATCGGACTGGTCTACGACCAAGCTCTGTCCGGTGGCTTCATCACTTCGGGCCTGATCGCCGATGCCTGCTACGCCTTGCCGGAAGCCGAGATCCGCGTGATGCGGATTCCCGCGATGGCGCGCGTCACCAAGCTGCCCGAGGACAAACTTCGCTTGCTGTCGCAATCGAACCCGGTGTTCGCACCAGGCGTGCAGAACTATGTGGCCATGGGCGGGGTGCGGTCCGTGTGGCAGGGCGACCTCAAGGGCGCGCTGCGCGATGCGCTCGCGAGCTCGCCGAGCCAGGACCTGCGAGCGCAGGACGGCGCGCAACGAGGTGGCCGCCGGCTTGCAGCGGACGTCATCGAACGCGTCCTGTTGGCGGACTGAGAAGGCACGCGCACCATGGTCGACCTGCGCCGTCACCAGCTCGTCAAGCTCACGCGAGGCGGCTGGTGCGTCATCCTGGAGCGGCAGTGGGACACGCAGGCCCGCGAGTGCCTGGCCCATTGGGCTGCGAGAGGACTGCCATTGGTTGTGACGCGCCAGGCGACGGACTCGACCGTCCATGGCAGCGTCGCGCTCGGCCTGTCGGCGCCTTCGCGCTGGGGATGCCGAAAGCTCGCCGTGCGAGTGCAGGGTGAAGAACTGCTGGAGCTCTGCGATTTTCCCTATCTGGGCGAGCTGCTCGGAACGCTGCCATCTCACGCGTACGGACCGATGCATCGGTTGACGGAGGAACTCGAGCAATACGAAGCGCCAGCGCGCGTTTTCGGCAGCTACGGCTGGCAGGCGATCAGCGGCTGTGACCATGTACAGGCGGGGTCAGATCTGGATCTGGCAGTCCCGGTGGAAGGGGCAGAACATGCGGATGCCATTGCGGACTTGCTTCATTGCTACGGTGATACCTCACCTCGGCTGGACGGCGAACTCATATTCGGCAATGGTGCAGCTGTCGCGTGGCGCGAATGGAGAGCCTGGCGCGCAGGGCGTGCGCAGGCGGTGCTGGTCAAGCAGTTGGACGGCGTGAGTCTTCAGCGCGACGCGCTCTGGTGTGGGCGTCGCGGTTCGGTGGAAGCCGTGTCATGACAGCGGTCGCGCGACAAGAGAGGGCGCCCGCGAAACTGCCGACCGCGGCGATAGGGCGCGCTGCCACGCTCGCGCTGTACGACGAGCTGTCGCTGGCGCCCAAGCCGGGCTTGGTGACCCTGACCGATAGCGGAAGCCACGACGACATGGATGGGCACACCTTCATGCGCAGCCTTTTCGCACTGCGGCACTACTTTGCCGAGATTGCTGCTGCGGGGTTTCAGGGGGCGGGCTTTGCGGTGCTGGAGCGCTGTGGCATCGACGCCGAGGCGCGAATGCTTGCGGCCACGGTTGGCATCAACACTCATCGGGGTTCGATCTTCATGCTCGGCCTTCTGTGTGCGTCGGCTGGTGCTGTCGTGCGCGAACGAGGCGGCGTATCTCATCCGGCGCAGCTTCGCGAAGCATTGGTGCGGTGCTGGGGCGGCGCGCTTTCAGTTCGGGCGATGCGGACTTCCACGCTGCCGGGGGGCATCACCGCTCGACGGCACGGCCTGCGAAGTGCTTCCGAAGAGGCCGCGATGGGATTTCCCGTGCTCTTCGACACGGCCGTCCCTGCGCTGCGCTCGGCTTTACACCGCGGCTTGACCCCACAACAGGCACGGCTAGACACGCTGTTCCACGTCATGGCGGTCCTGGACGATTGCAACCTGGCTCATCGTGGAGGCCTGGAGGGGCTGTGCCATGCCCAGCGGGCTGCGCGGCGATATGTGGAGGAGGGCGGTGCGGCCCAGCCTGAGGGCATTCAGAAGGCAAAGGCCATCGCCGACGACTTTGTCTTGCGACGTCTCTCGCCGGGCGGCGCGGCGGACACCCTGGCGGCCGCTTGCCTGATCTCTCGCGTGTGTGCGGACCTATGAGTTTCGCCTTGCTGTTTTCCGGGCAAGGCACCCAGCACGCCGCAATGCTGCCGTGGTTGGCCGACGACGATGCCGTCGTGCACGACATGAGCCAGCGCCTGGGCGTCGAGGACTGGCGCCAGGCGATGGCGGATTCGACCTGGGCCGAGCGCAACGACAACGCGCAGGTCTTGTTGACTGGACTTGCATCGGCAGCTTGGGCCCAACTTGCGCCAAAGGTGGCGCGGCCCGCCGCCATCGCGGGCTACAGCGTCGGGGAGCTTGCAGCCTTCAGCGCGGCCGGCGTGATGGATGCAAAGGCGGCGTTGGCGCTGGCTCAACAGCGCGCCGAGGCCATGGACGAGTGCGCGGCACGCGTACCGGGTGGCCTTCTGGCCATCAACGGTCTGCCAGATTCAAGACTCTCACGGCTGTTGACGGAAAGCGGATTGGCCGTTGCGATCCGCAACGGGGCGGAAAGCGTGGTCCTCGGCGGCCCGGTGGCTGCGCTGGCATACGCGCAGCGCATTGCCTCGGACGAGGGTGCGCAGTGCACGCGTCTTCGTGTCAATGTTGCTTCTCACACACCGTGGATGCGTGAGGCGGCACAAGGCTTTGCGCAGGCACTTGGCGGGGTGCTATTACGTTCGCCGCAGGTGCCTCTGTTCAGCAACGCGGCGGACCGCATCCGCGATGCAGAGTCCGCAGGGGCTGCGCTGGCCACGCAGATCGCAGGCACAGTCCGCTGGGACGAATGTATGGAAAACATTGTGGCGCGACAGGTTCGCTGCGTATTGGAGGTTGGCCCAGGCCAGGCGCTTGCCCGCATCTGGAACCGACATTGCCCCTCGATTCCCGCCCGTTCCTGCGATGACTTCCGCAGCGTCGCGGCCGTCGTCGGCTGGCTCGAAAGCTACTCCGACCGATGAATCAATCGCGAGACGACTTCTTTCAAACCGCTGAGCAGACAAATGGAGATCATCGTGAGTGCAAACGAAGCAAGAAAGAGCAGTCCCATTCCGCCTCCTGACATGAAGGGCGCGCACGTGGCCGGAATGGAGGCCTACCGGAGCCTGGTGGCCGAGGCCGAAGCCGACTACAGCGGCTACTGGTCGCGGCTGGCACGCCAGTTCGTGAGCTGGAAGTCGGATTTCACTGTTGGTCTGGACGACAGTCAGGCTCCTTTCTTCAAGTGGTTTGCAGACGGGATGCTCAACGTGTCCTACAACTGCCTGGACCGCCAGGTCGAGCGAGGGCTGGGCGGGAAGACAGCCCTCGTTTTCGAGGCCGACGACGGCCAGGTGACTCGGATCGACTACCGGGAGCTCCTGGCGCGCACCTGTCGCCTTGCCAACGCCTTGAAGGCGCGTGGCGTGAGCAAGGGCGACCGCGTTGTCATCTACATGTCCATGAGTATCGAGGGCATCGTCGCCATGCAGGCTTGCGCGCGGATCGGGGCCACCCATTCGGTGGTGTTCGGGGGCTTCTCCGCACAGAGCCTGCGCGACCGCATCCAGGATGCGGGTGCGGTGATGGTCGTGACGGCCGATGAGCAACTGCGCGGCGGCAAGCGCCTGCCGCTCAAGGCCATCGTCGATGAAGCCATTGCGCTGGGCGGATGCGAGACGGTGAGGGATGTTCTCGTCTACCGGCGCACCGGCAGTGACATCGCCTGGGATGCGTCGCGCGACCGCTGGCTACACGAGGAAACGGATGGCCAGCCGCAGAATTGCGAGCCCGAATGGGTGGGCGCAGAGCATCCGCTTTTCATCCTCTATACCTCCGGCTCCACGGGCAAGCCCAAGGGCGTCCAGCATTCCAGCGGGGGCTACCTGTTGCACGCGGCGCTGACCACGCAGTGGACCTTCGACCTGCGCCCGGACGATGTGTTCTGGAGCACTGCCGATATCGGCTGGATCACCGGGCACACCTATATCGCCTACGGCCCGCTCGCCCTCGGTGCGACTCAGGTCGTATTCGAGGGGGTGCCTACCTACCCTGATGCCGGCCGCTTCTGGAAGATGATCCAGGATCACCGGGTCACTGTGTTCTACACCGCCCCCACGGCCATCCGCTCGCTGATCAAGGCGTCCGAAGGCAACGAGCAGGTGCATCCGCAGCGCTACGATCTTGCCAGCCTACGTATCCTGGGCACCGTCGGCGAGCCGATCAATCCCGCCGCCTGGGAATGGTTCCACCGGCATGTGGGTGGTGGCCGCTGCCCGATCGTCGACACCTTCTGGCAGACCGAGACCGGTGGCCATATGATCACGCCTCTGCCAGGCGCGACACCGCTGGTGCCCGGCTCCTGCACGCTGCCTTTCCCAGGGATCGCGGCAGCTGTGGTCGATGAAACCGGCGCGGAGTTGCCCGACGGGCAGGGTGGCATCCTGGTGGTGCGAAAGCCGTGGCCCAGCATGATCCGAACGATCTGGGGCGATCCGGAGCGCTTCCGGTCAAGTTACTACCCGCCGGAGCTCGGGGGCAGCTACCTCGCGGGCGACGGCGCCATCCGAGACCCGGCAACCGGCTATTTCACGATCACCGGTCGCATCGACGATGTGCTCAACGTCTCTGGGCACCGCATGGGGACGATGGAGATCGAGTCGGCGCTGGTTTCGTGTACCGATCTGGTCGCGGAGGCCGCGGTAGTCGGGCGGCCCGACGAGACGACCGGCGAAGCGATCTGCGCATTTGTCGTGCTCAAGCGCGCACGTCCCAGCGGCGACGAAGCCAGGCAGATCGCCAACGAACTGCGCAACTGGGTTGCCAAGGAGATTGGTCCGATCGCCAAGCCCAAGGACATCCGCTTTGGCGACAACCTGCCAAAGACACGCAGCGGCAAGATCATGCGCCGCCTTCTGCGCTCCGTAGCGAGGGGGGAGGGCATTGCACAGGATACATCCACGTTGGAGAACCCTGCGATCCTGGAACAACTGGCGCAGTCCAATTGACGTGACACCACGGCGAGTGGCACGGCGATGGTCAAACGTCGCGCGCGATTGCCCAGGGGCCCGGTGCGGTTCAGGCCCGCTTGCGCTCAGTGAACTTCCTGGCCCCCTCCGAGTAAGCGCCTGAAGCGAAATTGGCGGCGTGTCCGCGCCGCGCCGCGGCGCATGCCTTCACGAACAGCTCGTCGCCCATCTCCTTCCACCATGCCTTGGTGATCGCCACCGAGGTCGGCGACCAGCCCGCGATCAGCGCGCAGACCTCGGCCACCCGTTCGTCGAGACGCTCGTCTTCCACCACTTCGTGCACCAGACCAAGCTCGAGTGAAGGCCCGGCCGGGACGATCTCTGCCAGCAGCACCAGTCGTTTCATGGCTGCCTCGCCGATGATCGGCCACAGCAGTGCACTGCCGACGATCGCCGCCGAACCGACCTTGAACTCGGTCATGCCGAAGCGCGCCTGCGTCGATGCGATGCGCAGGTCAGACATCAGCGCGATCTGCAGCCCCGCTCCAGCCGCCACGCCGTTGATGCGTGCGATGACGGGCTTGCGCAATGCGCGGAACACCTCGTACAACTCCAGGTAACTGTCGATCCGCGCGGCCGAACCTGCGGCGTCCATCGCAGCGCTCTCGTGCTGATCCTGCCCCGCGCAGAAGGCTTTGCCGCGGCCGGTGATGACGATGGCGCGGACCGTGTCGTCGGCGTCGGCCGCCAGCAGCGCCTCACGGAAGAGTTCGCGCTGCTCGCGGTTGAATGCATTCATGGACTGCGGGCGATCGAGCGTGATGCGTGCCACCGCAGCGGCGATGTCGAGGGTGACGCAACGGGGCGTTGAGGGAGTTTCGTTCATGGAGGGTTCCCGTGTTCGTTCCTGTTCAGCGCACCGCGGCTCTGATTGGCTGCACCACGCGCTCCCATTTGGTCGATTCGTTCTGCAGCAGTTCGCGCGCCTGTGCTGGTGTGCTGTGCACCGTCTGGACGCCGAGCTGGGCGAATCGACGCTGTGTTGCCTCGTCGTTCAGTGCCTCGTTCAGGGCCGCATTCAGCGCGGCCACGACGGAGTCGGGCGTTCCCTTCGGCGCGAGCACGGCGTACACCGATGCGGCGACGAACTGTGGAAGGCCCTGCTCCGCGAAAGTGGGCACGTCGGGCATCACGGGCAGCCGCTGCGCGGAGGCGACACCCACCGCGGTGACCCGACCGGTGGCGAGGTTGGTCAGTGCCGTGGGCGAGGTGGTCACGATGATCTGGATCTCGCCGGAGAACAGGTCGGCCGTGGCGGGCGCGGAGCCTCTATAAGGCACGTGCAGCAGGTCTACCCCGGCCTGTTGCCTGAACCACTCGGTGACGATGTGCTCGGTCGAGCCGTTGCCGGAGGAGCCATAAGCCAGCTTGCCTGGGTCCTTCCGGGCTCGCGCGCTCAGGTCGGTGTATGACGCGATGCCGCTTTGCTTCGACGCGAGCATCACCAGCGGCAGCTCGCCGACGGTGGCCACCGGCTTGAAGTCCTTGGTGATTTCGTAGCCGGCGGCTTCGGCGCCGATCATCTTCTCGGACATGACGTAGGAGGTTGTGGGCGCCATGAGCAGCGTGTAGCCGTCGGGGGAGGCCCTCTTTACCGACTGCGCGGCGATGGCGCCCGATGCCCCCGCCTTGTTGTCGACGACGACCGGGGTCTTGATCCTCGTCGACAGGCTTTGGGCGATGGTGCGGCCGACCACGTCCACGCCGCCGCCGGCGGGAAAGCCGACAACCAGGGTGATCGGCTTCTCAGGGAAGGCCGTGGCGGCATGGGAGCACATGCCGAACAACAGCATCGTTGCGCCCGCCGCTGCCGACTGCCACCATGAACTGAGTTCTGCTCGGGTCATGTTGTCTTTCCTTCCAAATGAGTGAATGAATGAATGGGAGGAGGCGAGAAAAAGGAAAAAAGGGAAGAAGGAGGGGAGGAACAGAAGAAAGCGCCGCCTCCACGCATCAGCGCCCGGCCGGCCGGAAGTCGGTAGCGTCGAGATCCCATACGCCGGCCACATGGCGGGAGAGCTCCTTCTTCTGAATCCTCTGCGTGGGCGTTTTCGGGAACGCGTCGATGAACTCGATGTAGCGCGGGATCTGGAAGTAGGGAAGACGCTGGCTCGACCACTGGATCAGAGCCATGGGATCGATTCGCACGCCGTCGCGTGCACGTACGAAGAGCTTCAGTTCATCCTCGCCGAGCTCGCTGGGTACACCCACGAGCGCTACTTCGGCCACGGCCTCGTGCTGCGCGAAGACACGCTCCACGTCCCATGCGGAGATGTTGACGCCCCTACGGCGCAGCATGTCCTTCTTGCGCCCGGCATAGAAGAGGTTGCCCTCGGCGTCGGCATGCGCGAGGTCACCGGTCATGAAAAAGTCGCCTCGGCGCGCGGCGGCATCGGCCTGCGGGTTCCTGAAGTAGCCAATGAAGCCCAGGCGCGCATCCCTGGCACGTATCGCGATCTCGCCGTTGATCCCTTCGGCTACCGGTCGGCTTTCATCGTCGAGCAGCGAGATCTCGTAGCAGGACAGCGGCTTGCCGATGGAGCCCGGCGTGCCATCGACATTGGCAGTCACGAAGGTGATGAGCTCGGACAGTCCGTAACCCTCCCGCATCTCGACGCCAAAACGCTCGGCGAACGCATGCCAAACATGGGAGGGGCAACCGCCGCCCCAGGCGATGCGCACGGCGTGCTGACGGTCGTCCGAGCGCGCCGGTTGCTTCAGAAGCATCGGCAGCACGCTGCCCAGGTAGTGGATATGCGTGGCCCTGTGCCGCCGCGCGTCGTCCCAGAACCTCGATGCGCTGAAGCGCTCCAGCATTGCAAGCTGGAAGCCGCCGATAAGCGCCGCGATAGCTACGGCCACGCCGGAACCATGATGAAGCGCTTCCCAGAACAGGAAGACGTCACCAGGGCCGGCACCGGTGAGCCGAAGCACCGCAGTCGGACCCGCGCGCAAGTGGCGATCTGTCTTCAGTACGCCCTTGGGTGCGCCTGTGGTGCCCGAACTGGGGCTCAGTGCGATAACGTCGTCGGCGTGCACCTCGGGCGACACGGCGTCTTCGGCGCAGGCGGCGAAGCTGTCGAACTGGTCGTCCGTTCCGTTGCGCCAGATGACAAGCGGCAGGCGCATCCCGAGGCCCTCGAGCGCAGGTTTGTAGGCAACGTCAGCAATGAGCGCCTTCGGCTCGAGTTCCGTGAGCAGGTGCTCCAGCGGCGCGCCAATCAAATGCACATTGATCGGCACTCTAACCATGCCCAGCCGCGCCAGCGCGAATATCAGATAGAGGTGCTCTGGATGGCTGGGCAGCATGACTGCGACGCGATCGCGGCGCGTCAGCCCCCGCGCTCTGAGCATTGCCGCGACCTGGTTGACCCTGCGGTCCAACTGGCCGAGGCTGATTCGTTCGCCCTGAAAGGTGCAATAGGTTTCGTGAGGATGCTGATGCGCGCGACGAGCCAAGAGTGCGCCGATTGTTTCGTCGCCGACCTCATTCATCGCAACAGCCTGCGCCGGAATTTCGATCTGTAGAGACATCCTCTTTCCGATGAAAGTGATTCGACCAAATAAATTGCCATTCGATTACAAAAATCGTTTTGCAATTTCTAGACTCAAGGATGTAGCGTTGTCACGCCGTTGTCAACAAGGAGCTCTACGTAGACACGTGCACTCGCCCCGGATAGGCGAGCGCAGACGACCGCAGAAGGCGGCTGGAAATCAAGGAGTCGGAGGAACCGAAAATTCAGATTGACGCTTCGCGCGCCACCTGCTCAAGCTTGGGCAGGATCAGTTGACGCACCTTCTTGAGATCGAAGCGCGCATGCACAGTCGAGACATTGATGGCTGCCACGATGCGCCCGGAGTCGGTGACCGGAACAGAGACGGAAACGCCGTCCTCCGCGAAGTTCTTCTCGGTGAACGAGTAGCCGTCCTTTGCCGCCTTGCGGAAGATGGCGAGCACTTCGTCTCGGCTGCGCGTACCGAAGCGTGCACGCACAGCAGGCGCCAGCGCGTCGAGCATGGTCGACAACTGCGTCTCGGGCGCAAGCGACAGCAGCACCTGCCCGGAAGACGAAGTGAGGGCCGGAAAGCGGCTGCCGACTGGCAGGTTGACGGCCGTGATGTGGCCTCCCGGAATGTTCTGCACTACCACCACGTCCTCGCCGTCGAGTTCAACCCACGACACCGTTTCGAGTGTTTCGGCGGCCAGCGCCTGCAACAACGGATAGGCAAGGTCCCTTTGCGACCGATGGCGATGCAGGCCACGCACCAGACCGATTAGCTTCAGGGAGGGGAAGTACTTCTTCGACTCCGCGTCCTTGTTCAGATAGCCGAGTTGGTGCAATGTGTATACGTAGCGCTGCGCTGCGCTGCGCCCCATCTCGGTCCTGTCGGCGATGTCACCGATCGACAGTGGCATGGGATGCTCGTTAAACAGCTCGAGCACGCGCATCCCCTTTTCCATCGAGCCGACGAACAGACGCGTGTCGGGCTCACCTTGATCGGCACCGGTGGCCCGCAGGGCTTGGTTCCGGGAAGCAGGAGAGATCTGAGAGGGTTCCACGGAGCTCGACTGGCGAGAATTGAATGGCGTCGCGGTGACGGAGCACCGAATGAAATGGAGATCTGTAGGCCCAGGCAAGAGGGCATACAGGCTAGTCGCTTACTGATGAGTATAAGGAACGAATGGCGTTCAGCATCCCGTTTCGGGGTATTGCTCATGCCCCTTGCGTTCGATCACCTCAACTTGGAGATCGAGGATAGTCACAGCGCGATCTGCGAGAGATGCATTCGCGATGGGGCGAGGTAGACGACGAGTTGCGGATCCTGCTGACGGACCCGTTTCAACAATGGCAGCCATGTGCGATGTTGGATCAATGCCTTAAAAGCGAAGGCTTGGCGAGAAGGTAGTGGCGGATGGCCGACTCTCCCTCGCGCAGCAATGCGTCCACCGCATTTTTGTCGCCGCAGGACTGGACCTGAGACGCTCGTTTCTTATCTCGACTGCCTCGAGTACGTTGTTTCCCGCAGGCGCTTCTTAACGCGGCTATCTCGAACTTGTTGTTAGGCCTTCGCGGGCGTCTTGAACAAGCGCATCGGGGGGACCTGCGAGGCCGCCTGTTGCGGGTCGTGCTCCGATACAGGGCGTTCAGCTGTCCATGGCGTGTGGCATCGACCGGAAGCCCGGGAGCGCTTCGATGCGCCGCGACCAGGCCTCCAGGGCAGGCCACGCTCCATGGATTCCCGCCTGATCGCGGATCGAAACGAACGGATAGCACGCGAGATCCGCCAGCGTCGGCGAGTCGCCGACCAGCCAGTCGTGGGCTTTCAGCCGTGCCTCCAGCACGCCCATGGCCTTGGTGGCTCGCGACTGCGCGGCCTCCAGGTTCGTGGGGATACCGAAGTGGAGCTGATTGCGCGCCAACCCGATCCCGTGGTGCAGCTCCGTCGCATCGAAGAACAGCCATTGCAGTATCTCGGCGTGCACCGCGTCCGGCAGCCATGGCTTGCCATGCCGCTGCGCGACATGGAAGACGATCGCGTGACTGTCGCGAATGATCCGGCCATCCTCGTCCAGCACGGGCACATGGCCTAACGGGTTCAGCGAAAGGAACGGCTGCCTGCGATGCTCGCCCGTTCGGAGGTCGACCTTCCTTGTCTCGTGCGAGACGCCCAGCAGGTCCAGGACCAGCTTCGCGCGGTAGCTGTTGGCGGAGAGGGGAGAAACGTAGAGTACGGTGCACATGGTGTGAAGAGAATGGTGATCATGGACCCAAGGCTAAACCCGGGTGTTGACTCCAGAGTCAACACCTTTTTGAAGATCGGCGAGATCGCGCGCCTGGGCGAGGTAGGCGTGGATACCGTGCGGTACTACGAACGGCTGGGACTGCTGCACGCCCAGGGACGCAGCGCGGGCGGATACCGCGAGTTCAGCAGGGCGACCGTCGAACGGATCCGCTTCATCAAGCCGGCGCAATCCCTCGGCTTCCGGCTCGACGAAATGGTCAGCGTGCTCAACGCGATCGATACCGAAGGGGTGAACTATCAGCGGGCCCATGCGCGGCTGTCCGCGGTGGCCGAGCGGATCGATGCCCAGATCGAGGATCTGCGTCGGGTTCGCAGCGAGATCTCCGTGCTGCTCGCGAAATACGAGGCCGACGGCTGCGAGGAACTGGAGTCGACGGTGACCCGAATGGGCTAGGAGATGCCGCAGGATCGCTGACGGCCGCATGCCTGGGTACGCGTCGGCTTGCCCAGTTCCGTCCGCAGGTCGGGAGTTTCGCGCCGACAACACGAGAGCGAACGGGAAGTGCAGCGCTTGAAGTATCGACTCGCGCAA
Organism: Variovorax gossypii; assembly: GCF_003965815.1. Lineage (GTDB taxonomy): Bacteria > Pseudomonadota > Gammaproteobacteria > Burkholderiales > Burkholderiaceae_C > Variovorax > Variovorax gossypii. Next base: position 284,192 of record NZ_RXOE01000005.1, read on the forward strand.
GCCAATGCTGAACAAGAAGGACAGCGCCGTTCTCTTGGCAAAGAGGAAGCCCAAAGAACGGAGGATGCGAGAAAGATGAAACTCGAAGCGGCAGAACGAGAGAAGCGCCTGCTGTCGGAAACTGAACAAGAGCGGTCAGCGACGCAACGGGCGCTCGCGGATCTATTGAAGGAACAGGAAGCCAGACTTTGCGCAGAGCAAGAACTGGCCCGTGCAGGGCTTCGGTAGCACGTGGCGCTCAACGAAAAGAACGAGATGTCCGCGATCGGGCTGATCGATCTCGGGGCGCCGAAACGAAGCGCCGGCCGTTCATTTCTTATCGCGACTGTCTTGAGTATGTTGTTTCCCGCGGGTATTTCTTGGCGCGGCTGCCTCGAACTTGTTGTTCAGCCTTCGCGGGTGTCTGGCACATGTTGTTCGGTTGTCTTGAACTTGTTGTCAAAGGTGTCAGCAATTTGTTGTTCCCGCGCGGCGGGCCCAGGTTAGCCCCGAGGGCAAAGTCCGGCTGGTCACCATCTACGAGTCCGGCAATGATGTCAAGAATTTATATAATATATCTTATGTTAAATATTAAAGCCCTGCTCAAAATCGTTTCATCGATCGTTTCTTCGGAAAGCATCTGAAATCGATTTCCCAAAGGAAAGCCTCGCCGCAGTCCCGCCAACTATCGTTTCGTGGGACCGCATATCTGTCGAGGATTCTCCTAATCAAGGAACCGTTTCAGACCGGGGCACTGCCTCGGGTGCCCGGAACACAGATCGGCTGAAGATACTATTGATGCTATAATGCATCAATATTGATGATGGCCTGCCATGAGAACTACTGTCACCATCGAGGACGCCCTCTACAACGAAGCACTTGAAGTTGCAGATCCGAGCATGGACAAGGCGGATCTTTTCAGGGAAGCAGTGAAAACGTTCGTTAGGGTTCAAGCGGCCAAGCGCCTCGCTGCGTTGGGCGCACGTGCGCCCGAAATTCGCGACATTCCCCGTCGTCGCGAGGACGTGAACTCGTGACGCCCATCTTGGTCGACACCTCCGTTTGGGTCGACCATTTCCGCGCGCATAACACCGGCTTGGTGAGTCTCCTTGGAATGGATCGAGTGATGATGCATCCGATGGTGCTTGGAGAACTCGCGTGCGGTACTCCTCCATCACGCACACAGACCCTTCGGGATTTAGGACGCCTGCAACAGATGCCGCAAGCCAATTTGCGGGAGGTGCTCGCCTTCATTGAGCAGGAGCGGCTGTTTGGCTTGGGATGTGGACTCGTGGACCTGTCTCTCCTGGCCTCAACGCTCATGACACCGGGTGCTGAGTTGTGGACGCTCGATCGGCGGCTTGGTGATCTGGCTCAGCGTTTTGGGGTGACATACCGCCCCCCTATCCATTAGTTTCCCTGCACAGCTTGATCCGATGCCGCCAGTCGTGACCAGCTTCGCGCACTCGGATACAAGTGGCTTCCAGTTCATGGCTACTTGGCGCGCTGCGCTGCAAGGTTGTGCTGTGTCGCTCTGCTGGCGGGGTTGCCATTGAGTTCCTCAAAGCCCAATCCACGGCGTGGATCAATCAAGCCGAAATACAGCCTGCGTGAGCAGAAATAGGCAATCCTGTGAGGCCTGTTCCGATGGAGGTCCGGCGCCGCGTGGCCGGCTTGGGGCAGCCCTGCCGGACCTCAATGAACCGCGGCCAGCGTCTTCAGCCGCACCAGCAGTGCACCGACGATGTCGCCATAGGTGCGCCGCTCGGCGAGCCCCACCCACTGTGCGAACGCAACGCGGAAGACCGCGATGCCCGCCTCCGCCACCAGGCTCGCGTCGGGCTCGCCGAATCCTCTTGCGCGCAAGGCCTCTGCCATTGCCGCCGACAGCCTTGACAACTTGATGAGCTCTCGCTCGTGCAGTTCGCCGGTGGCGGCGATCACCGAGGCACGCACGCGGGCAAAGTCGCGGCGATCCTCGTCGAAGAAGTCGGCGGGCGCCTGCAGCGCAAAAGCCATCGCTTCCATGGCCGTCGCATCCGTCGGAGCACCGCGGAGCGCCGCCACCATCGATTCCTGCAGCACTTCCGAACCGCTGAAAAGCACCTCGCGCTTGTCGGTGAAGTAGCGGAAGAACGTGCGCGAAGTGAGTCCCGCGCGCTCCGCGATGGCGGCGACGGTCGCCTGCTCGTAGCCGACCTCCGCGAACAGTTCCATGGCCGCCATTCGGAGGCGGCCCTCGCCATCAGGCTCCCATCGACCCATCGCATCCTCGCAGTGTTGACACAAAGTGACATCATAGGCCTACAATTATGTCACTCAATGACATCAAAGGACGTGCGCATGCGAATTCTCGTGACCGGGGCCTCTGGCTGGATCGGTTCAGCCAGCGTTACCGAACTCATCGCCGCCGGGCACCACGTGCTCGGCCTTGCCCGCAATGACGAGGCCGCGGCCAGGATCCGGGGCCTCGGCGCCGAGGCGATCCACGGCTCGCTCGACGATCTGGCCAGCCTGCGCGCTGCAGCAGCCCAGGCAGACGGCGTCGTACACCTCGCGTACAAGCACGATTTCTCGCAGATGGCTGACGCGGCGCGGGCCGATCGTGCGGCCATCGACGCCTTCGCCGATGTGCTGCAGGGCACCGGTGGCCCTTTGCTGATCGCCTCGGGCACGCTGGGTCTCGCACCTGGGCGGATCGGCCTCGAGGCCGACATGGCGGACTCGGCGGTTCACCCTCGCGTCGGAAATGCGGCTTACACGCTCGGCCTGGCCGAACGCGGAGTCCGCTCGCTCGTGGTGCGCTTTGCGCCGACGGTCCATGGTGCCGGAGGCGACCACGGCTTTGTTGCGACGCTGGCAAAAACAGCTCGGACCAAAGGCGTCTCTGCGTATCTCGGGGCCGGCCAGAACCGCTGGTCTGCCGTCCATCGGCTCGATGCCGCGAAGCTGGTGCAACTGGCGGTCGACAAGGCAAAGCCCGGTACCGTGCTGCACGCCGTCGCCGAGGAGGCCATCGCCGCGCGCGACATTGCCGCTGCGCTCGGCCAGTCCCTGGGTGTTCCGGTGGAATCGATTCCGTCAGACCGTGCGGCCGAGCACTTCGGCTGGATCGGCATGTTCTTCGGCGCCGACGCTCCTGCTTCGAGTACAGGAACGCGCGAGCTGCTGAACTGGGCGCCGTCGCATACGACGCTGCTCGAAGACATCGTGGCCGGCCACTACCCGGGCACCTGAGGCGAACCGGACGACAGGCGGCGTCGTGGCCTTGCCCTGGATGGCGCCGCTATGCGCCCTCGTGCGGTGATGCAACGGCCACCTCATCGACAAGAGCGCTGCTGGCGACGCCCTCCCCGAAATAGAAGGCCTGGATGTCCGCGCGCTGCCGCAGGGTCTGCGCATCGCCGCCAAGCACCGCCACGCCGGCATCGAGCACCGTCGCACGGTCGGCGTACTGCAGCGCCACGGTGGAGTTCTGCTCGGCCACGAGGATCGACAAGCCCTCCTCCCGGTTGAGCCGCCGCAGCTGCTCGAAGATGTCGCGCACCACCAGCGGCGCGAGCCCCATCGAGGGTTCGTCGAGCACCAGCAGCCGTGGCCGCGACATCAGCGCACGGCCGATGGCCGTCATCTGCTGCTCGCCGCCCGAGCTCAGGCCGGCGAGCGTGCCGCACCGGTCCTTCAGCTTCGGAAAGATCGCGTAGACCCGGGCGAGGTCTCCGGCGATCTCGGAGCGCCGCGCATCACGGCCGAGCGCACCGGTCAGCAGGTTCTCCTCCACCGTCAGCGAACGAAAGCAGTGCCGCCCTTCCAGCACCTGGACCAGGCCCAGCCGAAGCAGGTCGGCAGGGCTGGTTCGGCCCGTGTCGTGCCCGTCGAAGACGATGCGCCCTGCCGTCACCTGGCCGCGCTCGGCCGGCAGCAGGTTCGACACCGCCTTGAGCGTGGTCGACTTGCCCGTGCCGTTGGCACCGAGCAGCGCGTGGATCTCGCCGGGACGCACGTCGAGGCTCACACCATGGAGCGCGACGATGGAGCTCTGGTACGCCGCCTCGACGGCCTCGATGCGTAGCAAAGGGGCCGTCACCTCAGCTCCAGGCGTGGAAAGGCGGCTTCACGCCGTTGAGGAAGTAGTTGCCGACGATGGCGTACTTCCAGCGCACCGGGTCGTGCAGCGTGTGCGTGCGCGCATTGCGCCAGTGGCGGTCGAGGTTGTACTGGCCCAGCGTCGAGCGCGTGCCCGCCAGTTCGAAGAGCTTGTTGGTCGCCAGGATCGCGATCTCGGTGGAAAGCACCTTGGCCTCGGCCGTCGCGACTTGCGCCGCCGCCACACTCTCGGCGTCGGGCGCGGCCACGGCACGGTCGATGGCGCGGCCCGCGCGCTCCAGCAGGGCCTCGCTCGCATGCAGGCGGATCTGCAGGTCGCCCACCGCCTGGATCGAGTACGGGTCTTCCCACGCATGGTCGCGCTGGCTGTCGATCCACGGGCGCGTCTTGGTGCGGATGAAATCAACCGTCTCCGCGATGGCGCCGCGCGCGATGCCCACGTCGACCGCCGCCTGGATGATCTGGAAGATGGCGCCGTCGGCCGACGGCGCGTCGTAGCCCTTGTAGGCCGGGATCAGGTGTGTCTTCGGTACCTTCACGCGGTCGATGACCACCGTGCCGCTGAGCGTGGTGCGCTGGCCGAAGGCCGACCAGTCGTCGATCACGGTGAGGCCCGGCGCATTGCGCTCGGCCACCACGTACCAGGTCCTTCCCTGCTCGTCGTTGGCCACGATGGGCACGTAGTGCGCGAGCAAAGCACCGGTCGAGTAGAACTTCTTGCCGGTCACCACCACATGGTCGCCCGCGTCGGTGAAGCGTGTCTCGAAGTCGGCCGCGCGCCTGGAGCCCGACTCCGAGAACGCATTGCCCCAACGCACGCCGCGCAGGAAGTCGGAGAAGAAGAGCTTCTGCTGCGCGGCGTCGGACACCGTGCGCACCGCCGCGACGAAGCCCAGGTGGTTCTGCGTGATCTGCCCAAGAGATGGGTCCGCCGCCGAGATGATCGCGATCACCTCGGCCAGCGTGGCATACGACACCTCGGCCCCGCCGAAGGCCTTGGGCACGTTGATGGCCCAGAGACCGCTCTGCGAATAGGCGTCGATCTCCTCGACCGGCCAGCGGCGCAGGCGGTCGCGCTCGGAGGCGCCGACGATCAGCTTCGCGGCCAGCGCGTGCGCCACGGCAATGGCCTCGGCGTCGTCGCGGATCACGTGCGCAGGCGTGTCGGATAGCGGAAAGCCGGGCACGGCATCGTTCGCGGCGGCGGCAGCCGATCCGGCCGCGTGGGATTGGAGAACAGCGGACATGGTGTTGCCTTTCTGGAATTCGTACGCGGGCTTCAGTCGTCGATGCTCTTGCGCACCTTCACGTTCTTCTCCTTGGCATAGGCCAGCGAAGACTTCTCGATGATCGGCCGCAGCAGCTTCCAGTCGGGCGCGATCCAGTCGGACACCACGTTCCACTTGCTGCCGTCCCATTGCTGGAAGGCCACGCGGCCATCGCCCTCGTGGTTGTCCCAGGTCACATTGATCGAGTGGAACAACCCCTTGGCGCCGAGCGCGGCGGCGCGCGCCTCGTCGATCTTCAGGTTCTCCAGGCCCCAGCGGACCTCGTCGCCGGTGAGCGTGCGCTTGCCGAACTTGGCTTGCGCGATGCGGATGGCCTCCACGTTCAGGATGCCGTTGAGCACGCCGAGGTTGTGATACACGCTGCCGATGCGCTTCGGGTCCTGCAGGTTGCCCTTGCCCGCGCCGTAGACGGTCTTGGTGATCTCCTGCAGCACCGGGTACTGGGCACCCGCCGCCACGGTGGTGATGGCCACGTAGCCCTTGGCCGCGTCGCCCGCGGGAATCACGTCTTCCTCGGAGTTGGACCAGACGTTGCCCACAATGTGGTCGACCGGAAAACCTGTCTTCTGCGCCGTCTTGAGCGCCACCGGGTTCATCACGCCCCAACCGCGCAGCACCACGTAGTCGGGCTTGGCGCGGCGGATGGCGAGCCACTGTGACTGCTGCTCGTTGCCCGGGTGCGGCACCTCGATCTGCTGCAGCGCGAAGCCGTATTTCTTCGCCAGCAGCTCGTAGATCGGGATGGTCTCCTTGCCGTAGGGCGAGCCGTGGTACAGCACCACGATCTTCTTGCCCTTGAGCTTGTCGGCGCCGCCCTCCTTGCCCGCGATGTAGTTCACGATGCCGGAGGTCTCGCTGTACGGGTTGAGCAGCAGCGGGAAGATGTACTTGAACACGCGGCCGTCGGTGGTGTCGGTGCGGCCGTGGTTGATGGTGAGCAGCGGCACCTTGTCGGCCGTTACGCGGTCGATCAGCGCATAGGCGATGCCGACTGACAGCGGGTTCCAGGTCGCGATGCCGGGGCGCTGCTTGAGGCGCTCGTACACCTCCACGCCGCGCTCCACCTCGTACTGCGTCTCGCCCTCCTCCCAGGTCAGCTTGACGCCGCCCACGCCGCCATCGCGCGTGTTCACCAGGTTCAGGTAGTCGATGAAGCCGCCGAAGAAGCCCGTGCCGCCCGCCGCATAGGGGCCGACGCGATAGCTCTGCAGCGGGAAGAACTGCTCGTTGCCATCGGCATGCGCGAACTGCAGGACGCTCGCGGCCAGGGTGACGGCCACAGCCGCGGTTTTCAGATGCTTGATGAAGGACATGGTGGTGATGAAGACTCTTGGGATGCGAAGGAAAAAGGAAAGGTGTCGTGCGCTCAGGCTGGAGAGGGGCCCGCGAACCGCTTGCGCGCGCGGTCCCAGAGGGCAGCCAGCCCCTGCGGCTCCACGACGAGGAAAAAAATGATCAGCGCGCCGAGCACGATGCGCTGGCTCATGTCGAGCACGCCCGAATCGAACCAGCCGCCGAGCAGGAAACTGCCCGCACGCGAGAGCAGCAGCGGAAACACCACGATCAGCGCGGCGCCGAGGAAGGCCCCGCGGATCGTCGCGAGCCCGCCGATGATCACGATGAAGAGAATCTGGAACGAGCGGTCGAGGTTGAAGCCCGCCGGCTCCACCGTGCGCAGGTAGACGAAGCCCCACAGCACGCCCGCCACGCCGACGATGAACGACGACACCGCGAACGCCAGCAGCTTGGTGCGCAGCACCGGCACGCCGATCACGCGCGCCGCCAGCTCGTTGTCGCGCACGGCGATGAAGTGGTGGCCCGTCTGCGTGCGCACCAGCCGCCATGCCAGCAGGGTGAGCACCGTCACCACGGCCAGCGAGAAGACGTAGCGTCGTACGGGCGTGTCGAACACGAACCCCGCCACCTCGAGCGCCGGCGCGTCGATCACGCCCGAAGGGTTGTCGTTGCTGAGCCAGCTGAACTTGGTCAGCGCCCATTGCACGAAGAACTGCGCGGCCAGCGTCGACACCGCCAGGTAGAAGCCGCGCAGCCGCAGGCTCGGCAAGCCGAACACCAGCCCGACGACGGTTGCGGCGAGGCCCGCGAGCCCGATGCTCGCCAGCAGCGGCAGCCCCTCCACCCGCAGGTTGAAGTTGTAGGCGGCGAAGGCGCCGACCGCCATGAAGGCGGCCGTACCCAGCGAAAGCTGACCCGCATAGCCGGTCAGCAGGTTGAGCCCGACAGCCGCGAGCGACAGCGCGAGAAACGGGATCAGCAGCGCATCGAACACATAGCCGGACGCGACGAACGGCACGATGCCGAAAGCGATGACGAGCACGGCCAGCGGCCAGGTCCATGGGGGCACGGAAACGGTACGCATGGCTCAGGCACGCTCCACCAGTTTCTGACCGAACAGCCCGCTCGGCCGGATCAACAGGAAGGCCAGCGCCGCGACATAGGCGAACCAGCTCTCGATGCCGCCGCCCACGAAGGGCCCGATATACACCTCGGCCAACTTCTCTAGCGCGCCGATCACCAGCCCGCCGACGATTGCGCCGAGGATCGAGTCGAACCCGCCCAACACCAGCACCGGCAATGCCTTCAGCACCACGAGCGAGAGCGAGAACTGTACGCCCAGCCGCGCGCCCCACAGCAGGCCGGCCACTAGCGCGATGACGCCGGCTGCGGCCCAAACCGTGGCCCAGATGCGCGGCAGCCGCAGACCGACCGCGATAGCCGCATAGGTGTCGTCCGCCACCGCGCGGAAAGCCAGGCCCACGCGGGTGTAGCGGAAGAAGGCCGAGAGCAGCGCAACCATCACGCCGGCCGTGGCGGCAGCGAACAGGTCGAAGGTCGAAACCATGATGCCCAGGAACTCCAGCGGCTCGTCCGCGATGCCGAGCTCCAGCGCATGCACCTGCGTGCCCCACACCAGCTGCGCCACGCCCTCGATCACGTAAGACAGGCCCAGCGTCGCCATGAACAGCGTGATCGGCGGCTGGTTCACCAGCGGACGCAGAACGGTGCGCTCGATGACCAGCCCCAGCGCCACCATGAGAGCGAAGGTCAGCACGAGGGCAAGCGCGAAGGGCACGCCGCGCTCGACCAGGCTCACGAAGGTGAGTGCCGCAAACAGCAGCTGCGCACCCTGCGCGAAGTTGAGCACCCCCGATGTCTTGTAGATCAGCACGAAGCCGATGGCCACCAGCGAATACATCACGCCCGAAAGCAGGCCGCCGACGAGCACTTCTGCGAAGAAGCCGAGATCGAAGCCGTCCATCAGGCCTGCCCCCCGGTGTCGTCGTCGTGGGCTACGCCCAGGTAGGCGTCGATCACAGCCCGGTCGCCGCGCACCTCGGCGGGCGTGCCGTCGGCGATCTTGCGGCCGTGGTCGAACACGGCCACGCGGTCCGAGAGGCCCAGCACCACGCCGATGTCGTGCTCGATCAACAGGATGGTGGTGCCGAATTCGTCGCGCGCGGCGCGCACGAAATGCGCCATCTCTCTTTTCTCGGTGACGGTCATGCCGGCCATCGGCTCGTCGAGCAGCAGCAGTTGCGGTGATGCCACCAGCGCACGCGCCAGTTCGACGCGCTTTTGCAGGCCATAGGCCAGCGTGCCCGCGAGCCGCTCGCTCACGGCGCCCAGCCCGAGAAAACCGATGATCGCGTCGGCCCGCGCGCGCGCATCCTCGCGTTCTCGGCGTGCGCGGCCCAGCCCGACGAGCTGCTCGACGAAGGTGGAGCGCGCCGCATCGACGCGCCCGAGCACGATGTTGTCGCGCACGCTCAGGCCCTTGAAGAGCGCCAGGTTCTGGAAGGTGCGCGCGACGCCCAGCCGGGCCAGCCGCGCGGTCGGCACGTGGCCGAAGCTGCGCCCGCCGATCCACACGCGCCCGCGGTCGGGCCGGTACAGCCCGCTGATGACGTTGACCAGCGAACTCTTGCCCGCGCCGTTGGGGCCGATGACGGCACGGATCTCCCCCTTCGCGATCGACAGGTCCACACCCGACAGCGCGGTGACGCCGCCGAAGGACAGTTCTATGCCCTCCAGCCGTAGCGCGGCCGACGTCGCGGCGTGTTCTCCGACCGGCGCCGTGCGCCCCGCCGGCACGAAGGCCACCGGGTCGACGCCCAGAGGGATCGGTCCCGCCTCGAAGAAAAGATCGGGCATCACGGCGAGGCTCAAGCCACGGCTTCCAGCGCCGCCTTGCCGGCGTTGCCGGCCTGGCCTGCACGCGCGGCCTGCTCCGCTTCGAGCTTGCGCACCAGCGGCAGGACCTTCTCGCCGAAGTACTCCACCTCCTCGATGAAGTGCAGGAAGCCCGTCAGGATCAGGTCAACGCCGATGGCCTTGAGCGCCACGATGCGCTCGGCGATCTGCTGCGGCGTGCCGATGAGGTCGGTGCGAAAGCCGTCGTTGTACTGCACCAGGTCTTCGAAGGTCGACTTGGCCCAGTTGCCCTCGCCTTCGGGCGACGCCTTGCCGGCCTGCTTCACCGCGTCGCCGAAGGCATGCACCGCCTCGACATGGGCGTGCTCGATGATGTCCGCCAGCACCGCCCTGGCTTCTTCTTCGGTGTCGCGGGCGATGACGAAGGCGTTCACGCCGATGCGCACCGTGTGGCCGTTCTGCGCCGCCTTGGCCTGGATGTCGTCGATCTGCGCCTTCAGGCCCTCGGGCGTGTTGCCGTTGGTGAAGTACCAGTCCGACACGCTGGCCGCGTTGTCGCGCGCGGCGCGCGAGCTGCCGCCCTGGAAGATCTCGGGGTGCGGCTTCTGCACCGGCTTCGGGCTCAACGTGTAGTCGCTGAAGCGGTAGAAGTCGCCCTTGAAGGTGAAGTTGTCCTGCGTCCAGATGCCCTTGAGCGCGCGGATGAACTCGTTGGAGCGGCGGTAGCGCTCGTCGTGTTCGAGCCACGGCTCGCCGATGGCCTGGAACTCGCCCTTGAACCAGCCGCTGACCACGTTGATGGCGATGCGGCCGTTGGAGATGTGGTCGATGGTGGCGATCTGCTTGGCCACCACCGCAGGGTTCCACGGCCCGGGCAGGATGGCGGCGAGCACCTTGAGCTTCGTGGTGGCATGCAGCAGTGCCTGGCTGAAGGACACCGACTCGTGCTGGTACTCCGCGCCGTAGCCGGCCGTGAAGCGGATCTGGCTCAGCGCGTACTCGAAGCCGGCCTTCTCGGCCGCGACAGCGAGGCGCTGGTTGTATTCGAGGCTCCAGTCGGTGCGCTGCGCGATGGTGCTGACCACGAGGCCGCCACTGACGTTGGGCACCCAGTAGGCGAACTTGACGGGGGCGGCGGTGGAGGACGACGGTTGGCTCATGACGGGTTTCTCTCTGTGTGGACGGTCGATCGGGAGGAAGGCTTCTCAGGCGGCCAGCGCGACGGGCGCTGGTTTGCGAACGGCGGGCGTGGCGGGTGTGTCGGGCACCGAGGCCGCGCGCAGTTGAGGCACGGCACGCGCCACGGCCAGCGCAATGCGTTCGCGCAGCGCGGGGCTGGCGATCTCGTAGCCTTCGAAGTCCTTCTCGACCGCATAGACGCCGATGGGCAGCGTGAGCGCCTGGAAGAAGCTGAAGAGCGGGCGCAGCTGATGGTCGATGACCAGCGCGTGGCGGTCGCTGCCGCCGGTGGCCGCGAGCAGCACGGGCTTGTCGGTCAGCGCCTCGTGATGCACGAAGTCGAACAGGTGCTTGAAGAGACCGGTGTACGAGCCACGATAGACCGGGCTCGCCACCAGCAGCAGGTCGGCCGACTCGATGGCCGCGATGCTCTCTTCGACGGCAGCAGGCAACTGGTTGCGGTAGAGCACGCCGGCGAACTGCGGGCCGATGTCGCCGAGCGAGATCACGCGCGCATCGATGGCGATCTCGTCGCCGAGCGCGGCCAGCAGTTGATCGACCAGCACCAGCGTGCGCGAGGGACGCTGCAGGCTGCCGGAGACGGCGACGACTTTCAGTTTTCGACTCATGTTGATATGACCTCTATTTGGAAGCCACGATCGATTCGCGGCACGCTGGATATATGCGAATGGCGTGCCACTTCCTTTTTCCTTATGAATCAAGGAGTTAGAGCGAAATGGCTATTCGCGCGCATGCTGAATCGGAAGCAGGCTGCGGGTGAGTTGCTGATCAGCCAGCAGCTGCGCAGCCATAGTCGTTTGGAGCAGATCGGTATGCGGGCATCGAATGAACGCCAGGCAGCAATCCGACGGGAAAACTGCTTCCCATACAGCAGCAAAAGCAGCGCAAATGGGAGCCGAAAAGCACGACGGGCCTGCGACGCGAAGCCGCGGGCCCGTGGCATGGCGATGGCGAAGTTCAGGAATAGAAGCTGGGTTGCGGCAGGCGTGCGTTGAGCGCCCACTGGCCCAGCTCGCGCACCTTGTAGTCCACCGGATCGTGCAGCGTATGCACGCGCAGGTTGCGCCAGTAACGGTCAAGGCGCAGCGCGGCGGTGGTGGCACGCGCGCCCGTCACTTCGAACATGCGGTGCGCCACCTCGAGGCTCGCACGCGTGCTCGCGACCTTGGCGGCGGCGACTGCAACAGCCACCTGGCCACGCTCCTGCTCGTCGAGCGAAGTGCCGCGCAGCCATGCCTGATCGAAGGCCGCGGCCGCCTGGTCGAGCAGCAGGCGGGCGCCTTGCAGCGCGAGCCAGAAATCGCCGTAGTGCGTGAGCACGTACGGGTCTTCGTTCGCGGTCGATGCCGTCGAGAACAGCCAGGGCCGGCCCTGCTGCAGCGTGAACGCCCTCGCCTCCTCGAGCGCGCCCTCGCCCAGGCCCAGGTAGATGTTCGCGAGGATCAGTTGCGCCAGCAGCGGGCGCAGGCAGGCGAACGGCGTCGACAGCGGGCCGGGGTCGAGCAGCAGCTCGTTCGCCTCGACGTGCACGCCGTCGAACAGCACGCTGCCGCTGTCGGTCTGGCGCTGGCCCATGTTGTCCCAGTCGCCGAGCACCGTGATGCCCGCGCGCCGCGTGGGCACAACGCCGATCAGCAGGCGGTCGTTCGCATCGAGGGCCGAGGCGAGCAGCATGTCGGAGTCGCTGGCACCCGAGCAGAAGCTCTTGCGGCCCGAGAACACATGCCCGCCGTCGACGGCCTCGGCGCGCGTGGATTTGTCGAGCGGGTTCAGCGCATTGCCCCAGAACCAGCGATGCTCGCGGGTCTGTTCGATCCACGGCTGCCATTGCGTGCGTTGAGCGAAGAGCTGCGTGGTCGCGAGCAGCAGGTGATGAAAGGCAAAGAGATGCGCCACCGAGCTGTCGACACGCGCGAAGCTGCGAACCACGTCGAGTGTCTGCCGCCAGCTCGCACCCAGACCGCCCAACTCGGCCGGCACGCTGAGCATCAGCAGGTCGCTGTCGCGCAGCAGGTCGCGCTCGGCCTTGGGCGTGCCGCCGAGCTGGTCGCGTTCCACGGCGGTTTGCGCCAGCGCCTGCGCGACGCGCTGCGCGCTCGCATGCCACGGCACGACCTCGTCGCCGGCCTCCGCGGAAAAATGCTTCATGCGGCAGCCTTCTCACGCACGGGCACCTGCGCAACCTGCACATCCTGTGAAGACGGCGGCACGATGTCGTTGGCGATGACTTCGCCGAAGGGCCCGGTGATGTTGGCGTGCCCAGCCGGGCGCACATGGTCGAGCGGCAGCAGCGGGAACAGCAGCTCGGCCACCCGGTACGCCTCTTCGAGATGCGGGTAGCCCGAGAAGATGAAGGTCTCCACGCCGAGCGCGGCGTATTCCTTGATGCGCGCAGCCACCTCCTCGGGGCTGCCCACCAGCGCCGTGCCCGCACCGCCGCGCACCAGGCCCACGCCCGCCCACAGGTTGGGCGACACCTCGAGCCTGTCGCGCCGCCCGCCGTGCAGTGCCGCCATGCGCTGCTGGCCCACCGAGTCGAAGCGCGAGAAGGCTTTCTGCGCGGCCGCGATGGTGTCGTCGGTCACGTAGGAAATGAGTTCGTCGGCGGCGCGCCATGCCGCCTCGCTGGTCTCGCGCACGATCACGTGCAGCCGGATGCCGAAGCGCAGCGTGCGGCCATGCTTCGCCGCCGCGGCGCGGGCCTTCGCGATCTTGTCGGCCACGTCGGCCGGTGGCTCGCCCCAGGTGAGGTACACGTCGGCCTGCTCACCCGCGAGTGCGATCGCCGCATCCGACGAGCCACCGAACCACAGTGGCGGATAGGGCTTCTGCACGGGTGGATAGAGCGTCTTCGCGTTCTCCACGCGCAGGTGCTTGCCCGAGAAATTCACGGTCTCACCGGCCGCCACGCCGCGCCAGATGCGCAGGAATTCATCGGTGACCTCGTAGCGCTCGGCATGCGTGAGGAAGCTGCCGTCGCCGTGCTGTTCGTCGGGGTCGCCGCCGGTCACCACGTTGATGAGCAGGCGGCCTTCGGAGAAGCGGTCGAGCGTGGCGGCCTGGCGCGCGGAGACCGTCGGCGAAATGATGCCAGGGCGGATCGCGACCAGGAACTTGAGTCGCTCGGTCTGCGCCGCGAGCGACGAGGCGACCACCCACGAGTCCTCGCAGGAACGCCCCGTCGGAATCAGCACGCCTTCGTAGCCCAGTTCGTCGGCGGCCTGCGCTACTTGCCGCAGGTATCGATGGCTCACGGTGCGCGCGCCGCGCGAGGTGCCGAGGTAGCGGCTGTCGCCGTGCGTGGGAAGAAACCAGAAAAGTTGCATGAGGTGATTCAGCAGTTAGCGTGCCAGTCGCTCCGCCTGTGGAAACGCGTCGAAGCTCGCAATTTCTGCTGCTCCAGCAGCAGCCGAGCACCACATCTGCTGCGCGCGGCGCATCGGCGCGCCTCCGCTGCTGCCATGGAAGCAAAACAAGGATCGATATACGGATCGCATCGTTGGCCGGGCGCATGGTCGCCGCCAACATGCTGCTGGCGCAGCATCCGTGCTGCCTGCACATCACCGAGGGCCTGTGTGAGTTCAGTGAGTTCAGTTCTTTCCATTCCCGTTTCCGAATCACCTCGCGACGTTGCCCGCGACCTCATGCAGCGCTTCGCGGCGACTGCGGTGGAACGCGACGAGCGCGGCGGCACACCGAAGGCCGAACGCGATGCCCTGCGCGAGAGCGGCCTGCTCGCGCTCAGCATCCCGCGCGAATTCGGCGGCGGCGGCGCGGACTGGCGCGAGACGCTCGATGTCGTGCGCCTGCTCGCGCAGGCCGACAGTTCGCTCGCGCACGTGTTCGGCTTTCATCACCTGATGCTCGCCACGGTGCGCCTCTTCGCGCGACCCGTGCAATGGCAGCCGTGGTTCGAGCAGACCGCGCGCCGACGATGGTTCTGGGGCAATGCGCTCAATCCGCTGGACGACCGCACGGTGTCGAGCGCGCACGAGGGCTGGCGCGAATTCACCGGGCAGAAGAGCTTCTGCTCGGGCGCGCTCGACTCCGAGATGCTGATCGCCTCGGCGCGTGAGGAAGGCAGCGGCGCCTTCATCGTCGCGGCGGTACCCACCGGCCGCTCGGGCATCTTCGTCGCACCCGACTGGAACAACATCGGCCAGCGCCAGACCGACAGCGGCAGCGTGACCTTCGAGAAGGTGCGTGTCGAGCAGCACGAGGTGCTGTCCGATCCAGGCCCGCTCTCGACCCCCTTCGCCTGCCTGCGGCCGTTGGTATCGCAGCTCGTGCTGGCCAACATCTACCTCGGCATCGCAGAGGGTGCCTTCGACGACGCGAGGCACTACACGCTGCACGAGTCGCGCCCCTGGCATGCGGCCAAGGTTGCGCAGATGCACGAAGACCCCTACGTGCTCGGCCACTACGGCGACTTCTGGGTCGGCCTGGAGAGCGTGCGGGTGCTGGCCGACCGCGCGGCCGACCGGCTCGATGCGGCATGGCGGCGTGGCCCCGCGCTAACCGAAGCCGAGCGCGGCGAGGTCGCGGTGGCCGTGGCCACCGCCAAGGTCGCGGCAACGAACACGGGGCTGGAGATCTGTACGCGCATGTTCGACGTGGCCGGCGCACGTGCCACGCACGGCGGCCTGCGGCTCGACCGCCACTGGCGCAACCTGCGCACCCAGTCCCTGCACGACCCCGTGGCCTACAAGCTGCGCGAGCTCGGCGAATGGGCCCTCAAGCAGCAATACCCCGTACCGACCTTCTACTCATGACCGCCTACACCCGCCCTCTCGCCGTGCTGCCGCCGGCCGATGCGTCCACCGCACCGGACGAGGACTGGGAGGCCCCCGCGCCATCCACGCTGCTCACACTGCCCAACCCGCGCAAGCTCACCACCTCGATCCGCGCCACCGCCCAGGTGTTCCAGGACCCGCGCTCGGCCGCGCTGCTCGAGCGCATCCGCCTGGTGGCGCCCAGCGATGCCAACGTGCTCATCATCGGAGAGACCGGCACCGGCAAGGAGCTGATCGCACGGCACGTGCACGACCTCAGCCGGCGCAGCAGCCGGCCCTTCGTGGCCGTGAACTGCGGCGCCTTCTCCGAGAGCCTGGTCGAGAGCGAGCTCTTCGGCCACGAGAAAGGCGCCTTCACCGGCGCGTTCTCGGCCAAGACGGGATGGTTCGAGGCGGCCAACGGCGGCACGCTCTTTCTCGACGAGATCGGCGACCTGCCGCTGTCGATCCAGGTCAAGCTGCTGCGCGTGCTGCAGGAGCGCGAGGTGGTGCGGCTGGGCTCGCGCAAGAGCGTGCCCATCGACGTGCGCGTGGTGGCCGCCACCAACGTGCGGCTGCAGGACGCGGTGGCCGCGGGCAACTTCCGCGAAGACCTGTTCTACCGACTGCACGTGGTGCACCTCGCGCTGCCGACGCTGCGCGAGCGGCCCGGCGACATCCTTCCGCTGGCACGGCACTTCATCGAGGAATACCGCCAGCGGCTGGGCTACGGCCCGGTGCGCCTCGATGCGAGCGCGGAGCAGAAGCTGGGCGCGCACGGCTGGCCCGGCAACATCCGCGAGCTGGAGAACGTGATCCACCACGCGTTGCTGATCTGCCAACACGGCGTGCTGGGCGCGGAACATCTACATCTGTCCTCGCTGAACATCCAGCGGCGCACACCCGAAGACGAGCCTCCGGCCGGCGCCACGCCGCAACAGGCGCTGGAGGCCGTGCTGCGCGACCTCTTCAACGAGCCGAACGAGCAGTTGTTCGAGCAGATCGAGGAAACCGTGATGCGCACGGCCTTCGAGTTCTGCCACCGCAACCAGGTACAGGCGGCCAAGCTGCTCGGCATCAGCCGCAATGTGCTGCGCTCGCGGCTCATCAAGAGCCGGGAGATTTCTGCGTTGAAGTAGCGGCGCCCATGCTTCTTCGAATATATGAATTTATGCTTTGTCAAAAAATATAGAGGCTCGAAGACGGGCATCGCCCACACGCGCTAGGGGCAACTGCGTCACGAACTAGTTCTAACCATGACGCGCGCCGTCCGCCTCGGCATCTACGCCTAACACGAGGCCTGCAAAGACGAATATTGAAGGACCTGTCGACATTACCGATCAAACGGCAGGCTGAAATCGTGAGCATCAGCCGCCGCTGCGCGTATCACGGGCCAAGCCGGTGAGCGATGCAGACCTGACGCTGATGCATCACATCGACAAGCTGCACCTGGAGTTGCCATTCGCTGGCGTGCGCATGCTGCGTATCTGCTGCGCAGCAAAGGTGTCACCGGGGGGAAAGCTCGACTTCGGTGGACACCGAGTTCTGTACCAACGCGGTCGAGGAAGCGATCGCCAGATAGGGCACACCCGAGATCTTCAACACTGATCAAGGCAGCCAATTTGCGAGTGTAGCCTTCACCAGCCTGCTCGTTGGCCACGGTATCTGCGTCTCAATGGATGGCAATGACTGCTGGAGCGACAACGAGTTCATCGAGCGGCTGTGGCAATCCATCAAGTATGGGGAGACTTTCCACGTAAAAATCTTCGGAGTCTGCTCACACGGACGGCACCAGTTCTGCCGCATGGACAATGCGTGGAGCACACGACACAACAGGGAGGAGTGGCCATGTCATGGTGGAAGCGCCTTTTCAGGAATCGAACCGCCGGAATGGATGAGGTCGATCCGTACGCCGCGCACGAGTCCGACAAGAAGCCTGCGGCCGAATTCCGAACCGGCACCGCCGAGTTCGAGCTCTTCATCGCTCAGAGCGAACTCGATGGCGGGGAGAACCTGGCGCACGGTGCCGAGCACCTCGCCAACCTGCTCAAGCTGGACCCGGCCCATGCGCCCTGGCTCGCGCTGGCGCAGCAGTACGCGGCCCGCGCCGGCGCAGATCCGGTCGGCACGCTGCTGCCCGAGGCGGAAGAACGCTATGCCAGCACTGAGGCACTGCGCGCCTGGCTGTTGCAGCACGAAGGCCGGCTCGAGGAGGCGGTGGAGTTGATCGTCGCAGTCATGCAGGCGGCGCCCGACGCGAAATACCTCGACGCCTGGGTGCTCGGATGGGTCGAGCCCGAAGGCGCGCTCGAATCGATATCGTCCACGTCACAACTGCGGCTGGCCAAGGCTCTGATCGAGGCCTCCTCCGAGGCGCGGCTGGCCAGCGCGCGTAGGCTGCAGACGATGCAGCGCTGGTCGCAGGTGCTCGGACGCCTCACCCCGCCCGAGGACATGCAAGCCGCATGGCGGATGCTGCACATCGGCCTGCTGCGGCGCGCAGGACGCTTCGACGAGGCGCTGCAGGTGGCGGGCCCGCTGGCCGACGCGCCCGACTGGCATGTCGCGACCGCAATCGGCCTCGTGCTGCGGCAGCAGCGCCGCATGTCCGAAGCCGAGACAGCGTTCCGTCGCGCCATTGCGCACGCCCCCGACACCCTGAGCACCTTCCTCGAAGCGGGCGACGGCTGGCTCGAGAACGAAGACTGGCAGGCCGCGCTGGGTTGGTACGAGCAGGTGCTCGCCCGCGAGGCCGGCCATGCCTGGGCGCAGCCCTCTGCTTGGCTCTGCCAATGGAAACTCACGCAGGAGCAGGCATGGAGCGACCGCCTGCTCGATGCGGCGAAGGCCGGCAACGAACGAGCCCGGCGGCTCTGGGTCGACGCTTTCGCAGCCGTGTCCGAGCCGGAAGACGCCAGCGCCAACGTGTTGCGACAGGTGCGGGACAACCTGCTGAGCAAGCCGCGGCCGTCCGTCGCGGACCCGCTGGAGCCGCAGAAGCCCAACCGCATTTCCATGGCCGTGTCGTCGCTGGAGGCACCGTCGAACGCACTGGCCTTCGCGCTCGAATTCGCCGCGGCCGGACAGCCAGCCGAATTGGAGATGAAGTTCGAGAACATCCCGCGACCCGATCCGCGCGAACCTGTCGAACCCGTGGCATACCCGCTCTGGCGCTACACCGGCACCGACGGCCGGGCGGCTCTGCCTGCACCGGCGGCACACGTGCAGGAGCGCATCGCCCAACTGGCCCGCGCGCCCTACCGCCCTACTGCCAACTGGGCCGCCGCGAGCCATGTGGCGCTGGCGCTGGGCCCTGCCTCGGGTGAAGACCGGTCGCTCGACGTGCTGGCCTGCATGGTGCATCCGCCGGCGCTGCCGTCTGGCACGCCCGCGTTGGCCTGGGTACCACGCGTGCAACTGGTGGCCGCGCAGGTGCTGGCGCAGGTCGACGAGGGCTGGAAAGGCTCGCGCCGCCGGGAGTTGCTGCTGTCAGTGCTGTTCGGCCCGGGTGACTGGGCCACCAACGCCGCCATCCAGGCGCTGGCGTGGATCGGCCAGGACGAACCCGCGCATGCGCTCGACATCCACCGCTGCTTCGAGCGCCTGGAAACCCACCGGCCCGACAGCGGCTATTGCTGCTGGCTAGCCACGCTCTACGACTCGTGGCGGCACCTGCCGGTGCTGTTCGAGCCGGAGCGCGAGGCGCTGGCGGCCAAGCTCGCCGAGCTTTCCAGCGACGAAGCTGAAGGCTGAGCGCGCTGGGGCAAGCTTCGCTGCTCCTGAAACAGGGTGAGCGGGCCCTAGCGCGACGCTTCACGGCTGGCTGGTCGGAAACGACGTCCTGATATGCGTCAGAGAACGCTGTCGGCGGGTTCCGTCTCCGTATCCGCCGTCTCTATCCAGTCGATGCATCGGCACTTGAGCATGTCGATGCCGGCTTCGATGGAAGTGCACGGCTGGCACAGCACGAGCTTGCATCGCTGCTCGCCATGAAGGGCCATGTCGCCCGCTGCGGAGAAGTCGCCTTCGCCGCTCTTCAACACACTGATCGTGTATGTCCACAGCCCCGAACGGCCCTCGTGGATGAAAGTATTTCCATCCATAGCACACATCAGTACTCAGTACAGGCGTGCCATCAGGATCGATAGTTGACGCAAGCAACAAGCAAATTCACGATACACGCGATACCGGTGAATGCCAACCGGCGAGACGCAGAAGGGGTTTCTTGGCCTCCCTTCGTGCCCAACCAAGACGAGGCTTGCCTTCTACGACGACAAGTTTCCCGAGATCCATGTTCGGGTTGCGCGCCGCACGTGAGCGGCTCCTCACCATCCTTTCGTTGATCAGGAGATCCGAGCCGGAAAGGCTTCTCCAATTTGCCGCGCTCTCTTGACCTCATCGGTATGCAGGTACACCGACGTGGTCGCTACGGACGCGTGCCGCAAGTTGTCTCGTACGGTGGTCAGCTCGACACCCCGTGCGAGGGCGTGGGTTGCATGGGTGTGCCGCATCCAGTGCGGTGTCGCACGCTTGAGCTTGTCCGCTACGAACGCATTCACGCTCTCCAGGGCTTGTGCGGCATGGAGAAAGAAGCGGCGCATCACAGCCCATAGGCGCGATGCACTGATCCCTGCCTCGTCCTCTGTCAAGCCTGGCAACAATGCGGTGTTCGGGCTCCAGCGAGAAGGTGTCACCGGCAAACCTCGCTGGGCCAAGTACTGATCGAGCGCGCCGCGAGCCAGCAGCGGCAGGGCGACCTTGCCGCGCTTGCTCCCCTTGCCCACGACGTTCAACCAGATATCGCCCTGCGCGTCCGGCTCGATGCTGCCCAGTCGGGCGTCGACCATTTCGCTGGGCCGAAGGCCGGTCGCGTACCAGAAATCCAGCACAAAGCGCAGTCGCTGAGCCCCCTCCTCGCTCCATCCGCCGATCCATTCGATGCCATCGGCCGTGGAGCGGATCAGGCTCCACTCATGCTCTGTAAATACGCGAGATCCGTCGAAGGCCCCCCCGTGCCCTGCGCCCTTGACTTTCACGCCGGCGAATGGATTGGCTAGCGCGTAGCGCTGCTCGATCAGCCACCGGTACAACGCGCCGATCACCGACAACGCATAGGCCACCGAGCGCGGTGCCAGTGCCCCTTGGAAAGGCCGCCACTCCGCAGACGTACGTGGCCGCGCCGGGCCGACCCATCGTTCCCGCGGCGAGGGTCGTCGCAAGAATGCGCGGTACGCAATGGCATCCTCTGTCGTCAGCGATGACAGTGCCCTGCCGCGCTCGAGGATTGCCCACAGCATGAGCCGCTCTGCCTCCTTTCGGTAGGCGCGCTGGGTGGCTGCAGACTCCTGCAGCGAAAGCCAGGCCCGGACGGCCTCATAGTCATTGCTCGCCGACAGCGTACAAGTGGCCTGCGGCGCCCTGAAGGTACCTCGGGAGCCATCGACCTCCTGCGGCACGATCAGGTGTTCCCACGGTGAAATCTCGGTTTTCGGCGCGACCACCAACGCCCTCGCCCGCTCGGTCAGAACAGGGTCTGCGGCAAAGAACTCCTCGATCTGGCGCGCACCGCGCGCGCCCAACCCGGGTACGGCAGCCCACCACCGGCGCCGGCGCGGGACGCGTACCGTCAGATCCGCCAGAGTCCGAATCCCGCAGGCCTGCAAAGCACGCGCGGCGCGCGCCGGCAGCCAGCGGTCAACAGCGTCCGTCACCATCGGCGCAGGCATCGGCAATTGCTGCAGCTTTTCGATCGCGTCCCTCACCGCCCGGGCACGCTCCTCGCGCTCGGCGGTGGGATGGGCGATCAACAAGGCGAGATCGTCCCGGTGCCGCTGCCGCGCGTACTGCGCCAACTGACGCCGGATGCCACTCAGCATGGCGCGGGACGACTGTCCAGTCGCCCTGCTCTGCCCAAGATACTGGGCCACCGCCGCGCGAGCCGGTAAACCGGCGTACCAGCCGCGCAGCGCCGCCAACTGCGACAAGGTCGGGAAACCAGCGCTTTCTGACTCCACCCCGTGCACCGTGCTCCTTTTCATGATCTTCAGTTTAGC
The DNA here is from genome assembly GCF_003965815.1 of Variovorax gossypii. GTDB lineage: Bacteria > Pseudomonadota > Gammaproteobacteria > Burkholderiales > Burkholderiaceae_C > Variovorax > Variovorax gossypii. The sequence goes on from NZ_RXOE01000005.1 coordinate 305,765, forward strand.
CTCGAAAAGTTACTATCGTGATAAGAAGAGTTATCTTTATAGAAGAAAAGGCTTTGACATTCCGCGGCCTCCATTCAGGTCCGAGGCCATCGCTTTTGTCTCGTGCGACCTCGGCGTGGCGCGCCTGCTGTGCGACGCGTGCTGGTGATGCGCGAACGACACATCGTCGACAAAGCCCCTCGCGCGAACTGCTCGACCGGCCACGCCACGAGTACATCAGTCGCCTGGCCCGCGGCGATCCCGGGCTCCCTGCATCCAAGGACTTCCCGACGTCCGCAAAGTCTTCGACCGATGCAGGCGGCACGATTGGGAGTGAATCGAAGCCCACGTCACTCGGCAGGAGAGTACTCAGGAGCGGGTCGCCACGGGACTGCCGCCTCCGGAGTCGGTGGAGCCGAAGGCCTCAAATCGTCTCCGGGGCAATCAAATTTGCCCCCGACATGAAATCGTTTCACACATCGTTTCACAAATTAGATTGCCATGGTTACTCTCTCAATATAAATTTAAGATTTGATCATTCCATATATCGTTTCACATGGCCGCTGATCCTGTTGCGATCCTCCGAGCCAAGGGGCCCCTTCAGGCTGGCGCACTTGCTGACGCGATGGACGTGAGCCGCCCTACCCTGAGCCGAGTCATCCGCGCAGCGGGGGCCGAGGTCATCATCCGCGGAAACGCCAGACGCACAAAGTACGCGGCCCGCCGCGCGCTCAGAGGGGATCTCAATCCCATCCCGCTCTTCCGAATTGATCGCGATGGCAACCAGCACGAGGTTGCCATGCTGGACCTGCTGTATCCCGACGGGACTGCCGCTGAGTTTTCCGAGAGGCTCGGCTGGCCACTGGACGACGAAATGCGGCAGGGATGGTTTGAAGGGTTGCCGTACATGTTGCAGGACATGCGACCTCAAGGCTTCCTGGGACGCAACTTCGCACGACACCATGCAGCCTTGCTGAAGGTGAGCGATGACCCGACGACCTGGTCGGACGATGACGTGCTGTATGCGCTCTCCCTGCTCGGTACCGATGTTCCAGGCGATCTGCTTGTCGGCGAGGCTGCGGCCAGAACGTGGCTTGCGCAGGTTCAGGCGCAAAGCGAGGGTCTCGGCTCCCATGGATTGAGCGACGATCAGCTGCGGCAATCCTATCCACAACTCGCTGCAGACATGCTGGAGCTTGGCGTGGCCGGTTCGTCGGCAGGCGGGGAGTTTCCGAAGTTCACCGCCATGCGGAGCATGGATGGGGAAGACCGGCATGTTCTCGTGAAGTTCTCCGGCTCCGATGATTCCCCAGGCACCCGGCGTTGGTCGGATCTGCTCGTGTGCGAGCACCTTGCGGCCTGCGCATTGACCACACATGCGGGCATCAAAGTGCCCCAATCAAGAATCCACCTCCTTGCGGGCCGAACATTTCTCGAGGTCGATCGGTTCGACAGGCATGGCGCCATCGGCCGCTCTCCTGTCGTCTCCTGGAGCACCCTGAACTCGACCTTTGTCGGCAGTGGCGGGCGCCGTTGGCCAGAAGGCGTCGAGGCTCTGGTCCAGAGAGGCTGGGTCACCAACGAAGACTTGCGCTGCATCGATCTTGTCTGGCACTTCGGACAGCTCATCGGCAATACCGACATGCACGACGGCAACCTGGCGTTCCAGCCCATCCAGGATGCCGAGCGGGCGGTACTACAGCTGGCTCCGATCTACGACATGCTTCCGATGACCTACGCTCCTGTGCGCGGCGTGGAACTTCCCCCGAGGACCTATACCCCGCAGTTGCCTCTGCCCTCCGAGCGAGGTGCCTGGCAGCGGGCTGCGCGTGCCGCAATCGCATTTTGGGAGAGCGCGGAAGCTGACAAGCGAATCAGCACCGAATTCCGGGACATGTGCGCTCAGAACTCCCGGACACTTCGAAGAAGCAGCCGTATCTGACGCTTGAACCCCAGCGCGTCCAATCACGACCGAGATTGGTCCTGGACTTCATCAGTTCTGCTTGGACCTTGAAGACAAGAAGTAGCGGCGGGGAGATCTTGGAAAAGGCACAAATGAATGGCCACGCCGTCGAGGAACGCGGGCCACATGTCGATATCAAACCCGCCCTTACCGCTGCTCCTCCCGCACGCCACGACCGCTCGGCCATTGGCCAGGCACCGTGAGGACAACGCCTCCGCTTCGAGCGTGCTTCGCACATAGGCACCCCTGGGGCAACTGGCACATTGCGCAGTGGCTCCCCTCCAGCGGTTCGTCAACGATGCAAGTGCAGCCATGCGCCAAGGAGTCCCCATGCGCACCCTCTTGATCGACAACCACGATTCGTTCACCTACAACCTCTACCAGTACCTTGCCGCCTGCAACGCCGAGCCACCGGTCGTCGTGCGCAACGACGAGATGAGCTGGGACGAGGTCGAGCGCATGCCGTTCGACAATATCGTGATCTCGCCGGGGCCTGGGCGTCCCCAGCATCCCGCGGATCTGGGTATCTCCGCAGATGCGCTGCAGCGCTCCCGCAAGCCTGTGCTCGGTGTCTGCCTTGGCCACCAGGCCATCGCCCACCATTGCGGCGCCCACGTCGACCTGGCTGTGCGGCCCATGCATGGACGCCTGGACCGCATCTCGCACGCGCAGCGCGATCTCTTCCAGGGCATCCCGGACCGTTTCGAGGCGGTGCGCTACCACTCCCTCGCAGTCACACAACTGCCCGCCTCCCTGGAACCCCTGGCCTGGACATCCGACGGCACACTGATGGCGCTGCGCCACCTCTCGCGGCCATGGTGGGGCGTGCAATTCCACCCGGAATCGATCTGCACGGAATTCGGTGCAAGGCTGTTGCGCAATTTCCGGGAACTGACCCAGGAATGGCACGCACAGGCATCGCGACGCGAAGCCAGGCATCGCCTCGGGCCGCCCCTTCGGCTCGAAGGGCCGCAGGCGCTCGCGCTTCATGCCGAGTGCATCGATACCACCGCCGAACCCGAGGCGGTGTTCATGGCGGCATTCGCGCCAAGCGACAGCGTTTTCTGGCTCGACAGCAGCCTCGCTGAAACCGGGCGCGCGCGCTTTTCCTTCATGGGCGACGCGAGCGGTCCCAGGGCCCTGGTGCTGACCTACCGCACGGCGCCACGCGAACTGCTGGTGCATCGGGGCGACGCCGGTCAGGTACGCGAGGAAAGCATCTTCGATTACCTGCGCGACCATATTCCCGGCCGGCAGCCCGACGGGCCAAACCTGCCCTTCGACTTCGCCGGCGGCTTCGTGGGTTACTTCGGCTACGAACTCAAGCGCGAGCTCGACGGGGCGCGCATGCACGACGCCGACGCGCCGGATGCGACATGGATCCTCGCCGACCGCTTCCTCGCTTTCGACCATGCCGAACAGCAGGCGTGGATCGTCTGTCTGGACGAGGCCGTTCTGGGGAAGGAGAACGCCCGCTGGATGCGGGCCATGCGCGAATGCATCGACAATGCTCGGACACCGGCCCGTGACACGACGGCGGATGCGGCCAGCGATCTGCACTCACTGCAATGGCGGGTGGACCTGAACACCTATCGCGACCTCATCCTTCGCTGCCAGCATGAGATCCTGCAGGGCGAGACCTACGAGGTCTGCCTGACGAACCAGTTGATCGGCGAAGGGCGCATCGATCCGCTGGAGGTCTACAGGGCGCTGCGCAAGCACAACCCCGCGCCCTATGCGGCCTACCTGCGCGCTGGCGGTCGCGCCGTGCTGTGTGCCTCGCCAGAGCTCTTCCTGCACATCTCGGCCGACCGTCACGTGGAATCCAAACCCATCAAGGGTACCGCGGCACGCGGCGCCACACCCGCCGAAGACTTGGCGATCGCCGAGGCGATGGTCGGCGACGAGAAGACGCGCGCGGAGAACCTCATGATCGTCGACCTCCTGCGCAACGACCTCAACCGGGTGTGCGAGATCGACAGCGTCCACGTGCCCAGCCTGTTCGCGGTGGAAACCTACGCCACGGTGCACCAGCTGGTCAGCACGATCCGCGGCCGGTTGCGCCCAGGCCTCGGGGCTGTGGACTGCGTGCGCGCGGCCTTCCCGGGCGGGTCCATGACCGGTGCGCCCAAGGTGCGCACCATGCGGATCCTGGATGAAATCGAGGGTGCTGCCCGCGGCATCTACTCCGGCAGCATCGGCTACCTGTCGCTGAACGGCGCGGCCCAGCTCAACATCGTGATCCGCACGCTGGTGGCCGTCAATGGCCGGATCTCCATCGGCGCCGGAGGGGCCATCGTCGCCATGTCCGACCCGGACGCCGAGGTCGAGGAAATCGTCCTGAAGGCACAAGCCCTGTGGGATGTGCTCCGGCGCTGCGGGGCGCCGCTCGGCCCACGGCCGGGGACGGCGGCTGATGCGCAAGCGACGGTCTCGCAAGATCCGACACCGCTCCCGCCTTCTTCCAGCGATGGCTAGTGCACATGCCAACCGCCGGGGGATCGCCCTCATGCTGGTGGCGATGTGCTGCTACGTGTTCAACGATGTCTTCGTGAAGCTGGCTGCGCAGCACCTGCCTCCCGGGCAGGTGCTTGCCGTGCGCGGCCTCTTCGCCACTCTCTTCGTCCTGGTCGTAGCCTGGGGAGCACGTGCCCGATGGCGGACGGCACTGCGCCCCCTTGTCGGGGTGCGCTGCGGGCTGGAGATCACGACAGCGCTCGCTTCCGTGCTCGCCTTGTCGCTGGTGCCGCTCGCCACCGTCAGCACGCTCATGATGACCGCGCCGCTCATGATTGCCGTCACCGCGATGGCGCTGCGCTGGGAGCCCTGGCAAGGCAGCCGGCTCGTCGCCGCCGCCGCCGGCTTCGCGGGCGTCTTGCTGGTGATTCAGCCGGCCACTCGACTTGATGTCCCGACTGCCGGCCATGTCTGCGCACTGCTGTGCGCTGCCTCGCTGGCCGGCCGTGACCTGGTGACGCGTCGCATCCCGGCAGGGGTCCCCTCATCGCTCATCGCTGCCGCGACCACGCTCGCGGTCTGTCTGGCCGGTGCGCTCCTGGGTTTCACGGAGCAATGGATCGTGCCTACGCAACGTGAAATCGCCGCGCTGGCCGCTGCCGCCAGCTGCGCGACGCTGGGCAGCTATGCGCTCATCGCCGCCTGCCGCGGCGTCGACCTGTCCGTCGTGACGCCCTTTCGCTACAGCTTCATCGTCTGGGCCTTGCTGCTGGGGTACGCGATCTGGGGAGATGTGCCACAGCCTCTCGCAGCACTCGGCGCCGTCCTGATCCTCGCCTCGGGAGCGTTCACCATCTGGGCGGCGCGCCGCCCGTGAGCGAACGGGCGGACGCTGCAGATTCTGCTGCGCATGGGCTGGCCGGGGCACAAGGCCCGCGGATTCGCCTTCAATCCCGCAACGAGAAGACCGTGCACAGGCAGATGACCGGCGCTTCGCTGATCGTGTCCATGCCATGCGGTGCGCCTGCCTCGAACAGCAGCGAATCGCCCGGCCCGACCTCGACCACCTTCGCGCCGTAGCGATAGCTCAGGCGACCCGAGAGCACGTAGAGGAACTTGAGCCCGGCGTGCTGGCACCCCGTGTCGGGCTCAGCCCCTTGTGCCAGGTGAATCAGATAGGGTTCAACGGCGAGCTTTCGGGATTGCAGGTGTCCCAGGAGTTCATAGCCGTAGCCTGCCATCGCACCCGCGCAATCGACGCGCAATCCCTTGCCAGCGGGCACGTGGCAGAAGTCGGCGCGGTCGAATCCATCGGCAAAAAAACGCGAAACAGCCACGTTCAGTCCGCCGGCGATGCGCTCGAGCGTCTCGACCGAGGGAGAGACCAGGCCGCGTTCGACGCGCGAGAGCATGGAGGACGAAATGCCTGCGTGCTGTGCGAGCTGCCCGCCTGACACGCCGGACGCGATGCGAAGTGCCTTGATTTGTGCCCCGATACGCGAGGCGCAGGGGCTTCGCACCGGCGCCGCGGGTGCCTGCGGCGTCGTGAGCGACGCCGGGAGCCTGATCCGTCGTGCGGAAGGAAACGGCGATGCGACCTGCTTGCGTCCCATGCACTCAGCGCCTTCTTGTTCCGCCCGGTGCCAGCGGCACATGCACGGGAACGACCAGGCCCACCACGCGGACACCCGGGCGCCACTGCCGACGGTCACGGGGGAAGCGGAAGAAACGCATGACAGGGCTTGGTAGAACAGGGGCCCGAGTGTTCTTCTCGCCGCCCTTTCTATCAACTGTTGCGCACCGCGTCATTTCCGTCCACAGCCTTCGCAGCCGGCGAACCCGGTCGCCGCGGGTCTCGGTCCACCCCGCTTGCATCGGGTGCAAAAAGCCTGCGTACGCCGAACAGCCCCGACGCCTGCCGACACCCCTATCAACTCTGTCAGTTTCCGCGCGATTTTCATCAGGCTGTAATGCGGGCCTCATCGACCAGAGGGGAAACGCCATGGAGATCATCGCAGGACGAGTCGACTCATTCTCCGCAGGACTGCTGTTCGACATGGCGCGCTACCGGCATCACGTCTTTGTCGAGAAGCTGGGCTGGCGGCTGCACACGCGGGCACGATTCGAGCTGGACGAGTTCGACCGGAAGGACACCATCTACCTGATCGCCCGCAATCCGAAGGGCGAGATCGTGGGTACAAGCCGCCTGCTGCCCACGCACCGGCCCTACCTGCTGGCCACGGTCTTCCCTCAACTCCTCGGGGATGTCCCGGCACCGTGCTCGCCGCAGATCTGGGAGCTGTCTCGCTTCGCCGCTGTCGACGGCGCGCACCTTGGAGGAAGCGAAGTCCCCTGCGAGTCCCCGCTTGCGCTGGAGATGCTGGGCGTGGCGATGCAGGTGGTCGCCAGGGAAGGCGGGCAGCGGCTGATCAGCGCCTCGCCCATGGGCATCGAGCGCATTCTCCGGCGGGCCGGCCTCTATGTGCATCGGATAGCGCCGCCGATGCTGGTCGAGGGGCAGTACCTGTTCGCCTGCTTCATCGACGTGGACAGCGCATGGCGTCCACTGCGGACCTCCTCCGGTCATGCGACCTCATGAACAGGCGCCCAGACCGGCCACGCCAAGAAGCCGTCGACCGTTCAGTTCAGGACACCGAGGCGCGAGGAAAGTGCCACGGCCGAGTTCTTGTTGTTGGCGTGCAGCTTGGCGATGGCGTTGCGGAGGTGGTAGTTGACCGTCGACTTCGACATGCCGAGGATGACCGCGATCTCCGCACTCGTCTTGCCGTCGGCCGTCCAGCGCAACACCTCGACCTGCCGGCTTGTCAGCGGCTCCGACCCCGCGAGCGGACTCTCTCCCAGGTGGTCCATGAGCGCACGGTGCGCGGTGTTCACCAGCCATTGGAGCCAGTGATCCTTGGCGCGCATCTCCGCGGCCGTGAGCGGTTCGCTCGATCTGGACAGAGACAGCATGCCAACGCGCGCATCGGGCTCAAAGACCGACTGCGCCCAGCCGATGCGAAGACCGAAGGAGCGCGCCTCGTCCCACATCTGCGGTGTCCTGCGGAACACCTGATCGCTCCAGATCACTGGTGCTGCGCTGCGCACGCCATGGGCAACGGTGGGGTCGATCTGCAGGTAGCCCGCCTCCAGATAGCGGTGACTCCAGCGCGCGTCGTAGGTGCTGAGCATCCGGGTCTGGGGCCGGGTGAAGGGCACGAAGGTGCGCAAGCCGTAGGCGCATTGCTCGAAACCGAGATGCCGCGCAGCCACGCTGATCTGCTCGAGGACCTGGGACGGCTCGCTTGCCTCGATCAAGCGACCGAGGACCTCTTGTGTCCAGTCGTTCATAGGTGCTCTTCCCACATCGCCGACGCCCTGATCTGATCGTGGGCGCAATGACTGCTCTCCAGCAGGTCCTTGTGGCAACGGCTGGACAGTCTAGAAGCGCCACGCGCTCCCGAGACGGCAAATGACCACCATTTCTGCCAATCTCGCGCACCAGGACTTCGCGTTGCCGTGGGATTCAGCATGGGTTCAGGAAGATGGTTCGAACTGCGGTTCCGATCCCAATACGAAACCAATGACCTCCAGCGATGCACAAGGTATGGCTCCTGCTGCTGCCCGGATTTCCCCTCGTCGACATCAGCGGCATGCTGAGCGTCTTCGAGGCGGCCAATAGCTTGCTCGAGCAGGAAGACCAGCCTGCAGCCTATGACGTGCGCCTGGCTTCTGCCTCAGGCGGTCCTGTCATTGGCTCCAGCGGCGTGTCGCTGTCCACGGATGCCTTGCCGCGTCAGCTCGCGGGCCGTACGAATACGCTTGTCGTCGCCCTCCGGCCGGATGTGTTGCCGGATGCCGGCGAAGCGGCGGACGCGCAGTACCTGCACGAATGGCTCATGAACAGCCGCGAGAGCCTGGTCCGCTGCGCCGTCCTGGGGCCCGGGACCCCGTTGTCACCGGTAGGCACTGTGCGGCTCCAGGACATCCCTGCGACACGCGCTCACTTGCAGTTGCGCGAAGAGAGCGCATCCCCGTTCACCGACCACATGGCCACGCAGGGTTGGCCAAGCATCGAGCCAGGCCAGGGGCTGGACCTGGCGCTGTCGTGGATCGAAGCCGACTGGGGAGAAGCGTTCGCGAACACGCTGGCCTCGCGCCTGCCGGATCCGCTCAGCGAGCGCTACGGCGTGAGGCGCTATCGCAGCGCGCTGATCGAGCAGCCCTCGGATGAGCCCAGGCTCGCCGGATTGCACCAGTGGATTGCGATGCATCTGCGCGAGGAGCTCGGCGTCGAGCGGCTGGCAAGGCAGATCCACATGTCCACGCGCTCGTTTGCGCGCTTCCATGTGCGCGCGACAGGCTTCACGCCGGGATGTGCCGTGCAGCAGATCCGTCTCGATTCGGCCTGCCGGCTCATCGAGACCAGCAAGCGCCCGCTCAAGGCCATCGCCGCGCAATGCGGCTACGGATCCCAGGAGGTGATGCGAAGGGTCTTTCTGCGCGGCCTGGGGATGACGCCGAGGGAATACCGGCGTCTTCACACAACGGCGAGCGGCGCCGGCCTCCCGTAGCCGTCAACAGCGGGACAAGCTGCCGGCATCGCTATCCTCGGTCGCCCAGCACACCGGCCGCAGATCCGCCAAGGGGAGCAGGACGCGCTTGCCATCACCGAAGCGAACCTCACCGACATTGCCCTCCTGCGCCTTGATGCGAAGAGTTCCACGCCGCCCACCGTGCTCCACCACCAGCACCGTGTGTCCGCCGCTGACCACCTTGGTTGCCTTGCTGCTGTTGGCCGATGATCCGGGGGAGCCTGCGGGGGCGGAACGCGGCAGGCTATCGCTCACCTCTTCCAGGTGCGCGCGGTTGATCGGCCCGCCTTGTGCCAGAAGTGCTTGAACCGCCTTTGGCCGCTCGCGGGCGACAGCCGCCAACCGGTAGAGCATCCGCACATCGCCGCCGATCCTTCCCTCCTCCACCGCCCGCCGCAGTTCCTCCGGCGCATCTCCGAGCCTGGCAATCTCCGTGATGAAGGAGCGCGACTTGCCCAGCCTGCGTGCGATCTCGGCGCGGGAATGCCCCTCCTTCTCTCGCTGTGCGATGAAGGTGGACAGATCGAATGGAGACATGTCCTCGCGGTGCAGGTTCTCGGCCGCCTGTGCAAACGGGTCGATGCGTTCGTCCACGAAAGCCGGAATGGTGATCAGACCGGCACGGCGCGCGGCCCGCACCCTGCGCTCCCCACGGTTGACGATGTACCGGTTCGCCTGCGCCGGGTGGGATCGAAGGGACACCGGCTCCAGCACACCATGCTGGCGGATCGACTCGGCCAGTTCCGCGAGACCCGCCTCCCGTACGGCGCGACGCGGCTGTGCGGGGTCGAACTCGATGCTGTCCAGCGTCGCCTGCTGCGGTGCACCCGCCGCGGCGCGGACGGCCGTCGCCTGCGCCAGCAGGTCGGTCGCTCTGAACTGCGAAAGCGCGCTCAGATCCAGGCTACCGTGCGCAATCATCCCTTCGTCTCCGCCCGTACCGCCTCGCCCGGATCTGCAATGCGTTGCTGCAACAGCTCGAACACCTGCAGCACTTCGAGGCTCGCCGCGCGTGCCGCACTCTTCGGCAGTTGCCATACCGGCACCCCCTCGGCCAATGCCTCGGGAATGGCCGACCGGATCGAGATCCGTGCCGGAACGACGAACTCCCGGAAATTCAGGGCCAGTTCCTGCATCGCCGCTTTCTGCCGCAGCGAATGCGGGTTGAAGCGGTTCAGCACGATCCCGGCCAGTCGCAACCGCGGGTTGTAGCGCTGCCGGATGCCGAAGATGGTCTTGAGCATGTCCGTGACACCGTCGATGCTGTACTCCTCCAGTTCGATGGGACAGACGGCGGCCGTCGCCGCCATCAGCGCCGCGCTCATGCGCAGCCCCAGTGCCGGCGGCGTGTCGATCACGACCGCGTCGAAGTCCCGCGCCAGGCGGATCACGTTGTTGCGGAATGCGGGAATCACCTCCTCCGGCTTTGCAAGCTCGACATCGGCCAGCAGCCTTCCACCCGTCACCATCGCAATGGACTGCCCGCCAGTTGCCACCGTCGAGGTCCCGCCCTGCTCGAAGAGCTCGATCGTCTCGACGCCAGTCGCGAACCGACGCAGCGACTTGGTGCTGTTGGCCTGGGTGTCGAGATCGATCACGCACACCGATTGGCGATGCACATCGGACAGCCAGAATGCGTACAGCACGGCCAGCGTCGATTTGCCGACACCGCCTTTCTGATTGCCGAAGACGACCACATTGCCCAAGGCTTGCTCCTCGCGATTCGCTGGCTGCGCGGGGCCAATCGCGCGAATCTAGCGCCGCGAATCGCCGCACCGCCACTGACAAAAGAGACAGTCGACACGCGCGCAACCGCAGGTAGACAGTGCGGCCATGCGAGCAACGAATGGTCACTGCATTGGCACCATGCTGAAAGGCGGGCGAGCAGCCTGCCTCTCGCTGCGTGCCGCAGCCGGACTGATGGTCTGTGCGGGAAGCCTCTGCGCCCAGCCCCTGCCCGCTTCGGTGCAGGTGATTGCCCCATCCGAACAGACAGCCCGCGACAAGGAGCGCATCGATATTCTTCGCCAGGAGCTGAGAAAGTCGGAGGGGCAGCTCGAAAGCCTCGTGCGCCGCAGAGCCGAGCGTCTTGCCTTGTCCGACACGCAGGCCGTCAACGAAGCCGACGAACAACATGCTCGCCTGCTCGGCGATATCGCAGGCCTCAAGCGGGAGATGGCTTCGATGGTCCACGCAACCGGGCGTGCCCTGCCGACCAGGCCCGTCGCCGGCCACGGCCGGCATCGCGCGATCGCGGGCTGGAACGAGTCCCCTGCCCCCTGGTGGGATGTCTACGGCAACGGCCAGGCGGCAAGACTGCCTGCATCGCCGGCTGCCGCACCCGCACCCTGGGCAGGGCCTGCAAACCGATCCCTTCCATCTGCCGGAGTAGCGCCATGACCGCATACCTGGTTCACAGTTCGCCCCCCTCCACCCGGGCCGGAGGCGTCGCCGAATCGGCAGGGGCAAGCTCGGCGCATGCAGGCCGTCGACGCTTCAGCCGCCGCACGCTCCTGCGGGTCACGGTGTTCGCAGCCCTCCTTCCCGCCATCGCCTTCGGAGGCAGTCCCTTCGCCACCGGCGCGAACGCCACTCAGCAGCAACTGGTGGCCATCCTGACGCCGCTGGCGGCAGTCGCCGTGATGGTTTCCGGGGCCATGGCCTGGTTCGGACGCCTGAGCTGGTGGTGGATGGTCGCCGTGGTGATCGGGACCGTGCTGGTCTTCGGCGGTCCGCAGATCGTGTCCTGGATCCGGGGCCTGTTCGGGGTCTGAGGAGACAGAAGATGAGCCGCTGCCTGGGCATCGTCGCCGACCCTCTCTTCGTGGGCATGACGCGGCCCCCGATGGTCTGCGGCGTGACCTATGCAGCCATGATGTTCAACATCGTCGTCACCACCGAGTCGTTCATCGTCACCACGAATCTCGCCTGGCTGCTGGCCTTCGTGCCGGTCCATGGGGTGCTCTACCTGGTGTGCCTCTACGAGCCGAGGTTCTTCGATCTGCTGCAGCTGTGGGGACGCACGCGTCTGCCAGCCCTTCTGGTTGGCAACCTGCGGTTCTGGCGCGCCAGCTCGTACAGCCCGCTGGTGGTGGATTTGCCGGATCTTCGCGGCCGCCGGCGCTCCTGCTGCGCCGACGTGTTCATCTAGACGCCCAGCCCAGGGACGTGCGCGATGCCACTGCTCTCCCGCTCCAAGAAGACGCTGCGCCGCGAAGTCCGTGCCGCAGCCATGATCCCGCTCGCATCCCACGTGGACGAACACGTTGTGCGGACATGCGCGGGCGACTATGTCCAGACACTGCGGCTGGCCGGTGCGTCCTTTGAAAGTGCGGACGACGAGGACATCAACAGCTGGCACGAGCGGCTCAACGTCCTGCTGCGCAACATCGCCTCGCCCAACCTGGCGCTGTGGACCCACGTGATCCGGCGCCGCGAGACCATGTGCCCGCAGGGCCGGACCGTCCCTGGCTTCGCCCGCGAGGTGGAGCAGCGCTACCGCCAGAAGATGGCCAGCGAACGGCTCATGGTCAACGAGCTCTACCTGTCGCTGGTCTTCCGGCCGCAACCCACGCACATCGGCGACGCTGCACTGCGTCTTCTCAGGCGCGCGGATCCGGCGGGTGCACGAATGGAACTGCGCGACTCCCTCGACGCCTGCGGCAAGCTGCGCCAGGAACTCCTGGCGGCCCTGGAACGCTACGACCCGGAGGTGCTGGGCGTCTACAGGCTGCCGCAAAAGGATGCACTCTTTTCCTCTCTGCTGGAGTTCCACGGCCTGCTGATCAACGGGGAATGGCAGCGCATGCCACTGCCTCGCTCGCCGCTGAACGAAGCCTTGGCCACCACCCGTCCCTTCTTCGGCAACGAGGCCATGGAGTACCGAACGGACACTCGAACCCGCATCGGCGCCTTCCTGGGCATCAAGGAATATCCGACGCCCACCGCGCCGGGGATGTTCAGCGCCCTGCTGACGGCGCCGTTTCCGTTCGTCCTGACCCAGAGTTTCACCTTCCTCGCCAAGGGCACAGCCACCGACATGATGAGCCGCCAGCACCACCGCATGGCGGCCGCTGGAGACCTGGCGGTCTCGCAGGCCGAAGAGCTCGAGGACGCGCTCGACGACCTGATGAGCAATCGCTTCGTGGTTGGCGACCATCACTTCAGCCTCCACGTGCTGTCCGACGACGACACCACCGCCGGCGAGCCCGAGGGAGTCCACAGACTGAAACAACTCAACGACCATGTGGCCCGGGCTCGCTACCTGCTGGGCGACACCGGCATGGTGGTGGCCAGGGAGGACCTGGCGCTGGAGGCGGCCTTCTGGGCACAGTTGCCGGGGAACTTCTCCTACCGCAGCCGCAAGGCTCCCATCACCAGCCGCAACTTCGCGGCCATGTCGCCCTTCCACAATTTCCCCACCGGCCGCGCGATGGGCAACTACTGGGGCGATGCGCTGACCGTGTTCATGACGCGGGCCGGCTCCCCCTACCATTTCTCGCTGCACACCAGCGATCCGCGCAGCCCCGAAGGTGGCAGCCGGCGGGATGTGGGACACATCACGGCCCTGGGGCCTATCGGTTCCGGCCGGACCACCCTGCTTGGTTTTTGCATGGTCGCCATCTGCAATCGCCTCGACGCCACCCAGATCATCTTCGACAAGGACGAGGGACTGCACATCCTCGTGCGAGCGCTGGGCGGCCAATACCTGCCGCTGAAGAACGGCGCGCCCACCGGCTGCAATCCACTGCAGCTGGACGCGTCCGTTCCGGACAACCTCGAATTCATGAGGCACTGGCTCAAGCGCCTTGTCATGCGCACACCGAACGACCTCCTGACGGTGCGCCAGGAAGACGATCTTGAGCAGGCCCTGCATGGCACGCTCAAGCTCGAGCGCCCCTTCAGGCGGCTGTCACGGCTCGCGGCCTTCCTGGACATCACGGATCCGGAGGGCATGCACGCGCGTCTTCGCAAATGGTGTGACTCGGAACGCGGGGACTATGCCTGGGTCTTCGACAACGACCACGACGAGATGACCCTTTTGCTTGCCCGTCACGCCTTGGTCGGCTTCGACGTGACCGACTTCCTCGACAACGAGACGATCCGCGCGCCGCTGACCATGTACCTCTTCCATCTGGTCCACCAGATGGTGGACGGCCGCCCCCTGGTGTGCTGGATGGACGAGTTCGCCAAGCTCCTCGGCGACCCAGCCTTCACGCAGTTCGCCAAGAATGGCCTGGAGACCTGGCGCAAGAAGAACGCGAACATCGCCACCTTCACCCAGAGCACCAGTCACGTGCTGGGATCCAGCATCGCGCGGACCATCGTCGAGCAGACGCCCACCAAGATCCTGTTTCCCAATCCGGATGCGGACTACGACGAATACACCCAGGGTTTCAACCTCACGGACCGGGAGTTCGCACTCATCAAGCAGGAGCTCGAACCTGGCTCGCGCCAGTTTCTGATCAAGCAGAACCATGCGAGCGTGGTCGCGCAGCTCGATCTGCGAGGATTCGACGAAGTCCTGCATGTCATCTCGGGGCGCACCGGCAACGTCCGCCTCATGCGCGACTTCATCGAGAGATACGGGCCCCAGCCCGACCAGTGGCTGGCCCCTTTCCGCGCGGCCCTGGCCATCCATCCCGCCCGTTCAACCTCGCCCTGGAGGTCTCCCATGCATAGGCGTCTTTTCCTTTCTTTCCTTCTTGCCGCGACGGTGTTCACGGCATCTCCAGGCGCGAAGGCCGGCATTCCGGTGATCGACGTCACGGCCGTTGCCAACCTGATGCAGCAGATCATGTACTGGCAACAGCAGATCTCCTCCATGCAAAGGCAGTACGACCAATTGAAGGCCTCGAAGGATCAGTTGGCCCAGACCTACGGCGCCATGACCGGCACGCGAGGCATGGAGCAACTGCTGCCGATTCCGGAGCACGCACGCAACTACCTGCCGCCCACGTACGGCGAACTGATGAGCACGCTCAATGGCTCATCGGCGAGCTACACCGGGCTGGCCGGGCATGTCCAGTCGATCATGAAAGCCAACAGCGTCCTTTCCGGGACGCAGATGGATGCGCTCAGCCCCGAGCTGCGTCAGATCGTCGAGCAGGGTCGGCAGTCCGCGGCCTTCCTCAACGGAATGACGCAAAGTGCCTACCAGAACACCAGTCAGCGCTTCTCGGCGCTGCAGCAGTTGATCAACCGCATCGCCACCGCTCAGGACCCCAAGGCCATCCAGGACCTTCAGGCTCGGATCCAGGCCGAGCAGAGCATGCTCACCAATGAACAGACGAAGCTGCAGAGCCTCTATCAGATCGCTCAATCCGAGGAGCTCACGCGCAAGCAGCGCATTCGGGAGCAGTCTGCTTCGGACATTGGCTCGACAAGGGGCCTTCCCGCCGTCACCTACTAGGCATGCAGGACCTATCCATGCAGAAGACGGTCCTGATGCTCCTCGCGGGCATCTCCACCGCAGCAACGGGAGTCGGGGCGTGTCGACTCTTCCATCATCGGCCCAGAGAGACCGCGCCCTCAGCAAACGCGAAGCCGGCCGTTTCGCCAGCTTCTTCGTTGAACCCGAACGGCGGCCAACTGACGCAGCAAAAACTTGATATCGGCAGCACGCGCGACCTGAAGCCGGTTCCCATCCCGCAGGGCAACGCTCACTAGTGATCTCGATCATGGGCTTTTTTGCTCAATTCTTCTCCTGGCTCGACAGTCAACTGACCAACTATGTTGGCACGCACTCGGCGCGGGTCGCGTCCGCCATCGAGCCCGCCGCCGTGACGCTCGCGACCGTCTACGTAATGATCTGGGGCAGCCTCAGCCTCGCCGGGCGAATCCAGGAGCCCATCTGGGAGGGCGTCAAGCGCATCCTCACCATCGCAATCGTCCTCGGTGCAGGGCTGCGCTTGTGGACCTACAACCAGGTCATCACGGACACCTTCTATCGGGCACCTGAGCAGTTGGCGGCCTCCTTCGTCGGCACCACAACTGTCGTGAATGTGATTGATCAGGTCTGGCTTGACGGAACGGCGGTTGCTGAACAGCTCCTCAACAAGGGAAGTGTGTTTGATCGCGACTTTGCGTTCTATATCGCAGGATTCCTGGTCTATCTGCTGGTCGGTCTGACTGTTGTCGTGACGGCTTTCCTGCTCGGTCTGTCGAAGGTGGCCATTGCGATCCTGCTTGCCTTGGGTCCGGTCTTCATCATCCTGCTCTTCTTTGATGCCACCCGGCGATTCTTCGAATCCTGGACCGCACAGCTGGCGAACTACGCGCTCATCGGCGTGCTCACCGTGCTCGCCGCCGCATTGCTTCTCAACATTGTGAAGGCGTATGCGGCGAGTGCGGCGGCCACGGGCGCAGGAATCACCATTGCTGCCAGCGCGAGGGTCTGCATCGCCTCAGCCCTGGTCTTCCTGGTGATGCGCCAAGTCATGCCGATCGCAGCAGGGCTTGCAAGCGGTGTCGCACTCAGCACCTTTGGTGTCATCAGCGGAACGCTTCAATGGGGGCTCGGCACTACGAAGAGAACCAGCAACGAATTCGGTCGCGGCTTGCTCGACGGCCTCCGTCGAGAACCTGGCGGGCGGTGGGATTCATTCCGCCGTCTGGCAGGCAATCGCGTAGGTGCCGGCATAGCCTCCGTCGGCCAGATCGGCGCATCGCGCCGCGGCGGTACGGTCCTTCCAAGGGAACGGGTCATGCCGAGTTCCTCCCGCAATCGCTAGCGGTGGTGCATGCGATGAAACCCTGCGTCGCGCTCATCATGTTGGCCGTTCTCCTGGCGGCCTGCGGCACCCGTCCACCCCAGCCACCGGAGTGCGAGGGTCCGCTCACGCCGATCAACACGCCGGCCCGCACGCCGCGTTCGGGAGCAGTCAATGCGCCGTGACGCCGCGCCGGAAAGCTATCTGCTCGAGGCCCAGAGCTGGGAACTCGACCGCGCGCGTCGGGCGGAGCACTCCGCCAAGGTCGCGTGGATCGTTGCCAGTGTGTCCATTGTCATCGCGGTCCTCGCGGCCGCCGCCGTCGCCGGCCTTACGCCTCTGAAGCAGCCCGTCCCTGTTCTCATCCGGGTCGACAGCAGCAGCGGGATCGTCGATATCGTGCCCACCTACGAAGGAACAGCCGATATCGAGCAATTGGTGACCCGCAACCTCCTGCAGAACTACGTGATCGCACGCGAGCGCTACTTCTACGGCACCGCGGAGGCGGACTACGAGTTGGTCGCCGCCCAGAACTCGCCGCGACTGAACCAGGAATGGGCGAGCCTGTGGGCCACCGACAACCCAGCCTCGCCCTTGAACGCCTACAAGGACGGCACCTCCATTCGCACGCAGGTGCGCTCGATCACTTTCCTCAAGCTGGACAGCGGCAAGGACCGACTGGCCCAGGTGCGCTTTACCCGTTCCACGCGCGCGGGCGGCAACGGGGAGGAGCAGGCCAGTCATTGGGTTTCCACGATCGATTTCGCCTATGTCCGCCCGTCGAAGGACGACAAGACGCGCTCGCTCAATCCATTGGGTTTTCGTGTCGTGGAATATCGGCGAGAGCCCGAAGTCGCCACGATGGGCGCGGCACCCGGCAAGCAGGATGTGCGATGACACGCCGAAGTGCACAACTCGCGATCGGCTTGGCGGCGGAGCTGGCGTTCGCCACACCCTTTGCTGCAGCAGCGACCGTGCCACCGGCCGGCAAGGTCGACGCGCGGGTGCGGGTGGTCGCCTACAACGCCGATGACGTGATCATTCTCCAAGGCTACGTCGGCTACCAGATCCATCTGCAGTTCGCTGAGGGCGAAGAATTCGTGAACCTGGGCTCGGGTGACAACGGTGCCTTCGACGTCGGCACCGAGCGCAATCACTTCTTCATCAAGCCCAAGGAGCCAAGCGCTTCCACCAACTTCACCGTGCTGACCAATCGACGGGTCTACCACTTCGACTACGCCGTTTCGGCAGCCACGTCCACGGGCGTGGCCAGCAAGCGCATGATCTACTCGGTGCGCTTCGTCTATCCGGAGGACGAAGCCCGCGCTGCGGCCAAGGAAGTGGAGCGCCGCCGTGCGGAGGCCTTGTTGAATCGGGAGACGGTCAACCGGCCACGCAACGCCGACTACTGGTTCTGCGGCAGCGATTCACTCAAACCCGTGAGCGCCTACGACGATGGCGTGCACACCCGGCTGCGTTTCCGGTCGAGTTCGGATTTTCCGGCCCTCTTCGTCCGGAACGACGATGGCTCCGAATCGCTGCTGAACTTCCACGTCGAAGAAGACGAAGTGGTTGTCCACCGCGTGGCACGTCGCCTGGTGGTGCGTCGCGGCAAGCTGGTCGGCTGCATCGTCAATCAGTCCTTCGCCGGCAGTGGCGCGCGCGCCCCCACCAACACCACGGCACCTGGCGTGCAACGCGTCATCACGGGAGAGGGTCCATGAGCGTTCCGGACCATCCTCGCCATGGTACCCGGGTCGAGACACCGAAGGCATCCGATGTACCCGATATCGACCCGGATACCGGAGAGATTCTGTCTTCACGGCGCACCTCGGATTCACCGCGCGAGCCGCATCCTGCGGCCGGAACAAGCACGACGATCCGTGGCGAGCGCACCATCCCGTCGGTCAATCGCGAGCGCTCCATCCAGGCCCGTATCAGCGGCTTCCTGGCACTGGCCACGATCATCCTGCTGGGCGCCGGATTCTTGTTCTGGTACTACAGCACGCAGTACACCAAGACGCGGGATGCCGAAGAGGCCGCGAGAAAGGCGAGCGCAGTTCGTGCCGGCGGGGAGATGAAGGTGCCGCCGCTGGGTCGCATTGCCATTCCCGGGACTCCGCCAGACCCGGTGCCGATGACACCCGGCCCGCTCACACCGCCCTCGCCAGCAGTGACCAACACGAGTCCGCCGTCAAAGACGACCGAGCAGATCGCGCTGGAGCGTCAGCTGGGACTTCCCGTGCTCCGGCGTACGCAGGCGCCGCTGCACACAGGAGCCATGACACCACCAGCATCGGCGGAGCCGATCCTGGTGCCCGGCGGCGTTCCCGGGATGGCGCAGTTGATCGGGGCGCTGCAGGCTCCCAATGCCGGTTCGCCGACGCCCGCTGGCAGCAGCCTCGCAACCAGCCTTCGCCCCACCTCCACCCCAGCGGTGTCAGCCCAGCTGCTGCCCACGCGGCGCATGCTGCTGCCCAAGGGCACGTTCATCGATTGCACCCTGGAAACAGCCATCGATTCCACCTACGAAGGCATGGCCACCTGCATCGGCAGCAGCGACATCTACGGTGCCGATGGCAGGGTCGTGCTGCTGGAACGCGGCACGAAATACGTCGGCGAACAGCGCGGCGTTCCACGCCAGGGGCAGGGCCGGGTCTTCGTCGTGTGGAACGAAGCCCGCACCCCCGCTGGCGTGGTGGTCCAGTTGGCCTCCCCGGGCACGGATGAGCTCGGACGCAACGGCCTCCCGGGATTCGTGGACACCCATTTCTGGGACCGCTTCGGCGCGGCGCTCCTGATCTCGGTGATCGACGGCACGATGCAAGCCATCGCCGCTCAACAGCAGCGCGGCGCGCGTCTTGCCAGCGGCGGCGGCGTGGTGCTCGCCCCCCAGGGCAATCGGGATGTCATCACGGAGGTATTGCGCAGCACCATCGCGATCCCGCCTACCGTCATCAAGAACCAGGGCGAGCGGATCCAGATTCTGGTCGCCCGCGATGTGGATTTCAGGGGTGTCTATGCGCTTCGAACCGATCCCACCGCGCCTTGACCGGGAACCTGGCCACGCGGCAGAAGGCGGACAAGCCATGCGAGAACCCGCGCCTGCTGCCGAGTCCATCGAGCCGCCCTCGTCCCTCGCCCTCTTCCTGAGCCCGCTCAATCGCCTGCTGGACGATCCCGAAGTCACCGAGATCTGCATCAACGCGCCCGGCGCGGCTTTCGTGGAGCGGCAGTCTGGCTGGACCCGTGAGGCACTGCCGTTTGCCAGCTTCGACTGGTGCATGTCCATTGCCAAGCTCGTGGCGAACTTCACCAGGCAGCGCGTCTCGGCGAACGAGCCCCTGCTGTCCGCCACCCTGCCGGGCGGCGAACGGATTCAGGTCGTGCTCCCACCCGCGACGCTCGCGCAGACCGTTTCGATCACGATCCGGCGTCCGTCCAACGCACTCTGGACGCTCGAAGACCTGGAAGGCATGCGCCTCTTCGCGCCGACACGCAGCGCTCCCGCGACGCGAGCCCGGTCATCCGATGTCACGCCCCGATCCATCGAAGACAAGGAACTGGTGGACCTCCTCGCGCGCATGCAGTTCGTATCGTTCCTGCGTCGTGCGGTCCAGCTGCGCAAGAACATCCTCCTCTCCGGTGCAACCGGCTCCGGCAAGACGACGGTGGGCAAAGCACTGATCCTCGAGGTGCCCGCCGAGGACCGTCTCGTCACCATCGAGGACGTCATGGAGCTTTCGCTGCGCAATCAGCCGAATCACGTGAGGCTCTTCTACTCGCAGGGCGCCCAGGGTCAGGCCGAGGTCACGCCCGGCCAGTTGCTGGCCAGTGCGAAGCGGCAGCGGCCCGACCGGGTCTTCGTGTCCGAGTTGCGCACGGGCGAGGAGGTCTACGACTACCTGGTGTCCGTGAACACCGGACACCCCGGCTCGATCACCAGCGTGCATGCGGACAGCGCCGAGCTGGCCTTCGTGGCGCTGGCGCAGCTCATGAAGCGCAGCCAGGCGGGCCACGGCATGAGCACCCGCGAGGGGGTGGAACTGGCACAGATGAGCGTGGACATCGTCGTGCAATGTGCGAGAGACAGGCAAGACGGCCGGCAGCGGCGCATCGTGCAGGAGATCTGGTATGACCCAGGCACCAAGCTCCGAGGGCTTGCCTAGCCTGTTCAGGATTTCGGTCGCGCTGCTGGCTGCGGCGGTGGTCGGCCTGTATGTCGCGGCCCATGCCTTCCTGATGGCCATGGGATTGCCGACGCGGGAGGCCTCGTTGCTCACGCTTCGCCAGTACTGGGAGGCCCATGGCGAGCGGCCCGATGTACGGCGTGCGCTGGTCACGACGCTGCTCGCCTCCGAGGTCCTGTTACTGGGCTTGGTAGGGGCGACGATGCTGCCCAGGCGCCGGCCCCTGCACGGCGATGCCCGATTCGCCACCCGGCGCGAGATCGGGAGGGCGGGCCTCCTCAAGGAGAACGGCATCATCCTCGGGCACCTGGGCCGTCGCTACCTGGTCCTGCCCGGCCAGCAAGGCGTCGAGCTCGAGGCGCCACCGCGCAGCGGCAAAGGTGTCGGCGTCGTCATCCCCAACCTGCTGAACTGGCCCGGCTCCGCCATCGTGAGTGACATCAAGGGCGAGAACTTCATGCGCACGGCAGGTTTCCGGGCCGCGCATGGTCAGCAGGTGCACCTGTTCGATCCCCTGTCGGAACACGAGTGCTCGGCGCGCTGGAATCCGCTCGGTTACGTGTCCGGGTCCCCCTACCGCTGCATCGACGACCTCCAGCGCATCGGCACGATGCTCTTTCCCGACCCGCTGGCCGGCGATCCGTTCTGGACCTCGTCGGCCCGCTCCCTGTTCCTGGGCATCGCGCTCTACCTCTTCGAGACCGAAGGCAGCACGCGCACCTTGGGCGAGGTGCTGCGCCAGGGAATGGCCAGTGATGCCGAGGGCTTCCAGAAGCATTGGAAGCGCGTGATCGAAGCTTGCGAGCGCGCCGGCTATCCCCTGTCGCAGCAGGCGGTGCGAAGTCTCTACGACGTGATCGACCTTGCGCCGACCACCGCCTCCAGCATCCGCAAGACCTTCACCAGCCGCCTGGACCTGTGGCTCAACCCGATGATCGATGCGGCCACCTCGGCCAACGACTTCGATCTGCGCGACCTGCGCAAGCGTGCGATCTCGATCTACGTGCAGATCAATCCCGACAACATCGCCCGGCTGCAGCCGCTGCTCAACCTCTTCTTCCAGCAGGCCATCGGCCTGCAGACGCGGGAACTCCCGGAAACCAATCCCGAGCTTCGGCTGCAGCTCCTGCTGATGCTCGACGAGTTCCCGGCCCTCGGCCGCATCCCTGTCATCGCCGAATCCACGGCCTTCCTGCCTGGCTACAACGTGCGCACCGTCGTCATCGTCCAGTCCGGTTCGCAGCTGATCGAGAAGTACGGCATCGAAGGCGCCAAGTCGATCCGCAAGATGCTGGCCGCGCGCATCGTGTTCCCGCCCAAGGAGTACGAGGACGCCGAGGCGATTTCGCGCGAATTGGGCACCTGTACCGTTCGCCAGAAGACTGTGAGCCGGCCGATGTGGGGTGGCGCGGGAGGTTCCGGCAAGGCGACGACGGTCAGCATCAGCGAACAGGCGCGCCGCCTGCTCCTGCCCCAGGAAGTCAAGGAGCTTGGACCGGATCGGATGATCCTGTTCTACGAGGGACTGCGGCCGGTGCTCGCGCGCCGCATCTTCTACTTTCGTGACAAGTTCTTCGCCAAGCGCGAACTGCCGCCACCACCGGTGCCGAAGCTGGATGTGGATCATCGCGGCTGTGCCACCAGCGACTCCCGGGCGGCGACGCCCGGTGCTGAGCAGGGAATGGCCAACGCGAACCCAACCCCCTTTGACAACGAAGCGGCGGGCCGCGACCTGAAGCTGGAAGACTTCTCTTTCGACTTTGGCGACGTGGTGATTCCCGCAGAGAAACTCAGCGACGAGGAGCTCCGGCGCCACGCCGACGAGTTCGTGGCACGGATCCTGGACTGATGGATATCACTTCGATGCACCTCGGATCGCCCGATCGTTCAGCGTGCAGCACTCATCCGGAGGAAGCCCATGTCCAAAGACCACTCCTCAGACAAAGCCGCGAGCGGCGCTGAAGACACCGATTCGCAGGACTTTGCCGGCGAAGCCGAAGGAAGCGCGCCTCCTGCGGGCCGCGGCCGCCACAAGGTCCCCGATACGGTCGAGCGCCTCTACCTGCGCATTGACGATCGCTACTTCTTCCCGGATCGCACCCTGGCCTTCATCGACGACGGCAACCGCATCCGTGTGCGAACCGAGAACCGCGCGGCGCTGCAAGGCGTCGTGGCGATTGCTCAGGCGCGCGGCTGGCGGGTGCTCAAGCTCAAGGGTACCGAGTCTTTCCGACAAGGCATGTGGCGCGAGGCCACACTGCACGGAATCGAGGTCCACGGTTACAAGCCGACTCCGGCTGAAATACTTCAGGTTCAACGTGCGCTGAAGGGTTTGCAACCCTCACAGGAGCCTGAACGCAAGCCGACGCCACAGGCGGTATCGGTGCCCGGCAGCAATGGCTCATCGAGACATCGCATCCAAGGCATGCTGATGGCGGCCGCCGCAGCGCCATACCGGTTCGATCCGAGCGCGCGCATGTCCTTCTACGTACAACTTCGCACCGAAGGCGGCGATCGCACCATCTGGGGCGCGGACCTCGAGCGCGCCCTTGTCGAGTCGGCTTCGCAGCCGCGCATCGGGGATCAGGTCGTGCTCACACAGCATGGTACCCATCCAGTCAATGTCCGCGTGGCGACCCACAACGAGCATGGCGAAATGGTCGGCGAAAAGAAGGTGGTCGCGCAACGCACCCGATGGAGCATCGAAACGCCGGACCACCTTCGCGCGATCGAACGATCTGCCCAGCAGGTGCGCAGCGGAGAGCTGCAGGCCGACGCGATCCCGGCCGAGCACCCGGAACTGCACGCGGCCGCGCAATGCCTCAGACTGGCCGAGCAGTACGCCCGGCGCCTGACCAGCGATCAGGGTGGACAGCAGCGGCTCATGGAGCTGATCCGTGAGCGGATGGCTGACGCGCTGGCACAGGGCCGATCCATCCACCTTCCGGACCGGCGGCCTGACCATGTGCCACAGCACGTCCGTCAGCGCACGGCACGGAATCACGAGGAGCCGAGCCATGAGCGCTTCTAGGCGGCTCCCGAGTGCGGCGTTGAAGTTCGCGGCCTTCGCCGCGGGCTTTTCCTGCATCTTCTTGCCTTCGGCGCTCGCGGAAGGCGCGCCACCCACGTGCGCGCCTGTGCAGCCCCTCTCGTACATGGCGGCCTTCACGCCCAGCCTGGCATTGCCGCTCGTGCTGGTCGTCCGCACTGTACCGGCGCTCGCCGCGCAGTACAGCGCCGTGTGGCAAAAGCTGCGGGACGACGGCATCGATCAGCGCCCTGCGTATTGAGCCGCGCCATAGTCCGAGCCTACACGTCATGTCACGAAGCCAAACAGCATGCACTCGGGTTAAACAACCGGCGCCAACAACCTGCTGGACGGTCTCAGAAGGCTCGCTTGAAGCACTCAAGTGGGTGGGCCTGGTGCTCATGACGGGCGACCACATCAACAAGTACCTGCTGCATGAGGCAATCCCTGCGCTCTACGCTCTGGGGCGCATGGCAATGCCACTCTTCGGCTTCGTGCTCATGGCCCATCTGGCGCGCCCTAACGCTCTTGCAGCCGGTGTGCATCTGCGAGTCATGAAGCGTCTGGCGATCTTTGCACTGCTGGCCACACCTCCCTTCGTCCATCTGGTGGGCTGGTGGCCTTTGAACATCCTCGCCACGCTCCTGCTGGCGGTGCTGATCGCTTGGTTACTCGGACAAGGTGGATGGTTTCGCCGCTGCACTGCGTTGATTGCCTTTGTCTTCGGTGGTGCGATGGTCGAATTCTGGTGGCCAGCGCTGCTCAGTTGCCTGGGCGCCTGGGCCTTCCTGCGCAAGCCTGGCCATCTGCAACTGCTGGGGTGGGTCCTGGCGACGGCCTCGCTCGCAATCATCAATGGCAACTTCGCTGCCTTGGCCGCGCTGCTCTTGATTTGGGGAGCGAGTCAGGTCGATATCCCAATGCCGCGCAGCCGCTGGATCTTCTACGCTTTCTACCCAACGCACCTCTCGCTGATTGCCAGCGTGCTGCAGCCGATGTGATCCACCTGAAGGGACTGCACGAAACAAGACCTACCGGCCCCGCGATTCCCGTCACCTGGCGACGGAACGCTCCGCAGTCCGGCCTTTTGCCTGCTCCTTCCAGCGCTCCGCAAGTTGTCGTGCATCGGTCTGAACGGTCGGCATGCGTGCGACGAATCGATCCACCTGCGCGGCGAGTTCGTCGTCTCCCTGTCTTCGCAGCAGATCGGCCGTTGCGCGCCAGTCTGCTTCCACCTCTCCTCGGGTGTGCTGCATCTTCTCCTGACCGGCATCGAGACCTTTCCCTCCTGATTGGAGAATCCGCAGCACGCTGCTCAGCTTGGTCTGCATGAAGGTCGATGTCTTCGGTGATGGGCACCTGGCCCGTTCGTCAGACGATAGTTGCCTCGATGCCTGCAGCGCCCGGAGCCGATGATGGATTGCATCCTTGTGCGGCTTTCGGATCTGCCCCCTCACCTGCCGTGGCGTCGCATTGGCAGCCACACCCTGCTCGCGCATCAAGGCAGCGAACTGTTCGCGCCATTGCCTCAGCGTGTCCTTGCGGATGTACAGGCGCTTGCCAGGCTCGAACTCATGCTCGCTCTTGACCACCAGGTGCACATGCGGATGCGGCTGGTCGGTGTGCAGCACCATGGCATAACGGTGCTGCAGCGCGAAGTTCTCGCGCGCGAACACACGCGCCGCGGCCAGCACCTTCTCTGGTGGTGTGCCTGCCGGCATCGACAGGACGATGTTGTAGGCCAGCTTGGCGCGGGTGTCCTTCTGGCCCGGAGTCGGCCTCGGCTTGTGCTGGCTCCTGCACAGGTCTAACTGCCAGTCCAGCGTGATCTCGCTGGCCGCGCCTCGCCCCTGCTGCCTCAGCCCCTCGTCCGTCTCGATCGGCAGCTTGCCGTGCCGCCCGATGTAGTCCAGATGCGCCCGGACGCCGCCGGCGTCGCGGCCACCGCCAGAGACTTTCACCATCACCTCGGGCGTGCGACCCACCGTGCGCCGGATCTGTGCGAGCTCGTCTGCGCCGAAGCGCAGCTTGCCGCCGGGCCCTCGCCGTCCATGGCTCACGATGTCCAACGCCATGTCGCGCTCGGCGCCGGTCGACGGTCCAACACGGCTTCGCGCCAGACGCAGGGTCTGCCTAGGCATGGACGGCCTCCCAGCTCACGAGGTTTCGGCGCACCACGGCGGCCGTCGCCTCACGTGCAGCCTCCACCTCCCGCCGGACCATGGCGACCACGTCGCCCAGTTCCACGGCCACCGGCTGCGCACAAGTGTTCGGCATGCCGAACATTCGAAGCTGCCTTCCCAGCGCTGCCAGTTGAGCGCTGACGGCCTTGATCTGGTCCAGTTCGGTCGGCGGCATCACTGCCGAGCCATGGACATGGTTGTGAATCAGCATGACCAGGTAGCTGCCTGTTTTCATGCCACGGGCGCTCGCACGCTCCGCCGCCAATACGCGGTCTTCTAGGCGAAGTCGCAACGTGATGCGATCCGTCGCAACACCACGGACCGTTGCATCGGGCGAGCCGGGTTGTTCAGGGGCAATACGCGCCGTCGGACTGTGCACCGTCAGCGCATCGTCGATCAGCCTGGAGAGGAAGCTTGATTCGCTGAGTTGATGATGTGAGGCCAGCGCGGCGAACCGCGCCTTCGCTTCGGGCGGCACCCGGGTCCCAATCACGCTCGATCGAGAGGGCTTGGTCATCGCAACGCCTTGGCTGTTAACAATGTCTGACGGCAGTCTATCCTGCCCTCATAGCCGCACAAGGACTCCACTCCCCGTTCAATCTTCCTCTCCATGCTCTGCTCGCACGGTCCGTGGTTCAAAACAAGCCAGCGCACGGCTTCAGGATCAGCGGGATACCATCCGGTCAATTCGACGCGTCACACGCCCCTTCTTTTTCGGAACGGCCATGTCTGCCGGACTTGCGCTGGAGGTTTGGAACGACACGGAAAAAGATGCTCGCAAAGCGAGCAGGCAATACGGCAGTCGCCGTGATGGATGGCGATCACCTTGATCGCTGTCTCAGGCAGGTGCGCAAGCAATCCATCCGAATGCCTGCCGCGGCTGCGGCAGATATCCTGCATGACCCTCGCAATGTTCGGCATGCCGAACATGGCGGGAGGGGTTTCGCTGCTACGTACCGATCCCTCTCCCGCGGGCCTCCTGCGACAAGGAGACAATGGGACGCCGGCTCGATGGAAAGATTCAGCCGTATTGGACCGATTCAAAGAACCGAATGCCCTCCCCGTCCCCCGTCCTCATTGCCACAGCGGACCACCGTCTCGCCTTGCTGGGACAGCGCATTCACGCGCGTCGCAAGGCGCTAAAGATCAACGCCAAGACAGTCGCTGAAGCCGCAAAGATCTCACGCATGACACTGCTCAGGATCGAGCGCGGCGTGCCCTCGGTCACGATGGGGGCGTACATGAATGTGCTGGAGGCCTTGGGGCTTGCCATCGACCTGAACACACCGGCAGTGCCACCCCTATCCGTCGTGCCTCCGGAGCGGATCGGGATCGTCGAAGCGCACCTTGGCGACAACAAACGGGTAGCTCGCACCGCCGCGGCGCGATGACCACTCATCCAGGCACCTCCAGATAGGGACGCATCACGCTCGCAACGCGGCAGATCTTGGCGTAGTGCCAGAGCTCGGCCACCGTGGCCTTCTGCTGCATGCGCGCAGTCCGCAGGGCTTCCAGCGCCACGTCCAGGCCGATCTTGTTGCGGTGCTTGAAGCAGTCCGCCACTGTCTTGGCCACGCCATAGACACGCAGTCGCACTTGCTCGCGCTCAACCACGTCGATGCCTGCCGAATAGGCGTCGCCGCAAGCCCGAATCATCCGGATCGGCGGATGCCCGATGCGCGGCGTGTGGCTGCCGCGCGGCATGGCGATCCAGACCTGGCGCGGCGGCTGTGTCGTCAACTCATGGAATTGCAGTGCGCTGAGCAAACAGAGCACCGCCCGGGGAACTTGGGTCGCAACGGCACGCCAGGTCTCGTGCTCGCAACCACAGCGTTCGGGCAGGCCGTACAGGCCGCGCCCCACCTTCTCCAGAAGACCTGCGTCGCTCAGACGCGCCAATGCGCTGCGGGGCACCGCAAGGGCGCCGAGATCCTTCGGTCGCAAGATGCCCTTGCAGGCCAATAAATCGAGAATGCGTCGGGTGTGAGTGTCCAGCAGGATGATCCGGGCAGCAGGGGCCATGTCACCGTCACCTGCAAGCGTTTGACGAAATCAAGGAACATGAGAGCGTGGCGTCGACGACGCACAGCGGCACATTCGCACCGGG
This sequence comes from Variovorax gossypii, assembly GCF_003965815.1. Taxonomy (GTDB): domain Bacteria; phylum Pseudomonadota; class Gammaproteobacteria; order Burkholderiales; family Burkholderiaceae_C; genus Variovorax; species Variovorax gossypii. The sequence goes on from NZ_RXOE01000005.1 coordinate 333,979, forward strand.
GACCGGGCAACACGCACCCTCATCGAGGATCCACGCATGGCCCCAGCCACCTGCCCACGCTCGTGCGGCCAGATTTGCATTCAACTGCGCGGGCGGAAGCCGCCAGTTTTTTTCCAAAATGCTGATGTCCGTACTCCCGGTGCTTGGAAAGAAAGAGTTCGCGAGGCCCACGGTCTGCCCACGGGACAATCGATGGACAGCTCGCAGGTAAATTCCATCACCGCTCCATCAAGAAACGAACCAGATGCCTCGGCGCCTGCGGTCCGTCGGAGGTCGTAAGCAAGAAGGAAAGGGCCGGAGCCGAAGCTCCGGCCCGCCGCGTCAGCGGCCGATGCGCGCGAGCGCCAGGCGCCACAGGCCCGTGTTCAGCCGCACGCTCTCGCGGATGGCTCCGATGCCCCGTGTACGCATCGCGCGGCCGGTGGCCGTGCGGCCGCACACGCCGCCGCGCAGCACGTGCTCCTGGACCGCATTGAAGGTCCGCCAGACATCGTCACCGATGTCGGCCAAACGCCGCCGCTCGAGCCACTGCGCAGGCTGCACTGGCGGCTCGCCCTGGCCCGGATAGCGCAGCGCCAGCGCCTCACGCGCGAAGTCCAGCTGCTGCGCCTGCGAAAGGACGGTGGCACGCATCGCCTCGACCGCTTCGCCCACCCGTGCGAAGTCGCCCGCAATCCGATGCGCGGCCTCGACCACGCCCGCCACCACGTTGCCGCGATGGCTCACGTGGACCAGCCCGAAGTCGCCGATCGCGGTGAGCAACCCGTTGGTGCACACGGGTCGGTAGAGCCCCGCGCGCAACTGGTAGGCGCTGCGCCCGTCGTGCGAGTTGATCAGCACGATCTCCCCGAGCACGTCGCTCAGCGAGAGCGACTGCACCACCGGCTGAAAGCGCAGCATGTGCAGCGCATGGCCCTCTCGATCCGCGTCGCCGCGGCGCGAGCGGGTCTGCACCGCCAGCGTCGGTGCGAAGCCCGCCTCCCCGAGTGCGCGAACGATCTCGCGCGTGCTGATGAAGACATACTTCGGCCCGGTACAGGCCGCGGCCTCCTCGGCGAACACCGCCGGTGCGCTCGCCGCGAGTTCCTGCGGCGACAGGGACTTCATGGCCGCAAAGGCATGAGTCGTTGGAGAGGAGGAGGACGAAAACGAAGACGAGGAAAAAACAGACGACGCGGAGAGAGGCATGGATGAAGTCATGAGGAGCTCCTGAGTGATGTGCAGGCGGGATTGCCTGCGTCACCCCGGGCTCACGCGGCAGCGCAGCGCTCAGGGCCGCCGAAGGCGCGCGGCACGCGCTGAGCACGCACGCACGTGCGCGCGCAGGGCCTTGAACGCGAGAACCGCGTGATACCCTGACCCGACACAGGCGAGCCCCTCCCGCTTGGACCTATCCTCTCCCGGCCCCTCTCTCACCATCTTGAGCTGTCGTCTTGCGCCATGTCCCGGACGCTCAAGAAAAAACCGCCGGGCATGCCGGCGGCCAGGCTTTCAAGGGCCTTCCACGCGCCTCAGGCCTGGATGCGCCCCGCGCTGCGAGCCACCTTCGCATAGGCACTCAGGCGCCGATCGGCGCGGAAATGCAGGTCCTGCTCGATCGGCAGCCCCAGCATGCCACGCAGCCCGGCCAGCTCCGACAGGCGTACGCAGCCCAGCTCCGGAAAGCCCATCCCGAGGTCGCACAGGCCGAACGCGATATCAGGGTCCCCGGGGTCGATCGCGCCGAGCAGCCAGGTGGCACCCGCATCGGGCGTGAACAGCTTGACCACCGGCAGCGGATCGAACTCCGCCTGCGCCCACGAGGGCATGCCGTTGGCCAGCAGTTGCGCGAACTGCGCGTCGGTGAGGAATGAAAAACTGGAAGCAGCCATGGCGTTCTCCTTGAACGGTTGCGGGCGGGATTGCCCAGTACCGTCGCGGGCACGCCGCAGCGCAGCGGTCAGGGTTCGAAGACGGCCCCTAGGGCCGCCAGCGCGCCGCAAGGCGCGCGCAGACCTTGACGGCGAGAACGGTGTGCCACGATGAAGGAGCCAGCAAGCCAGCCCCACGCACCACCACTGCCGCCTTGTTTCTCTTCGACGAAGCGAGCCGCGCCTGAGACCTACACAATGGGCGGGAGGCGTATCGCGCCGTCTCGGGTTCAATTCAGGTCATTCTTGCCAAAATTTGCCATCAAATCTATCATCACGCCATGAGCACGATGAACATTTCCCTGCCCGACGCGCTCAAGTCCTTCGTGGACGAACAAGTCGAGACGCGCGCATTCGGGACCAGCAGCGAGTACGTGCGTGAGTTGATCCGCAAGGATCAGGAGCGTGTGCATCTTCGTGGCCTGCTGCTCGAGGGGGCCGCGTCAGCGCCTGGGAGGCCGGCCGACGCGGCGTACTTCAAGACGCTGCGCGACCGGGTTCGTGCAGCCGGCAAGCCGAAGGCCAGCGCGCGCAAGTGAAAGCCAGGGAGATCGTCCCGCGCGCGCAAGCCCACGAGGACGTAGACGCGATCATTGAGCACTACCCGAGCGAAGATGCCGAGCATGCCGCGCTGGGTTTCATCGACGCATTGGAAGAGGCCTACGCGCACATTGCGCGCCACCCGTCCACCGGCTCACCACGGTACGCGCACGAACTGAATCTGCCGGAGCTGCGGTTCTGGCCGTTGACGCGCTATCCACACCTGGTCTTCTACGTCGAGCACGGGCCACACATCGATGTGTGGCGTGTCTTGCATGGGCAGCAGGACATTCCTGCGCGGATGCGGGTACCGGGCGAGGTCTGACGGCCTGACAAGGCCTGGTTCGAAGACGGCCCCTAGGGCCGCCAGCGCCGCGCCCAGCCGCTGCGCGCAGCCCTTGACGGCGAGAACGCCGTGCAACGCTGAAGGCACCAGCAAGACCGCCCCCACCCTCTTCTCCCCCTCTGCTCCCCCCGCTTTCTGGCTCCCCGGGATCCGGGCAGCACGCGCACCGCGCGCCCCGCTCGGAACGGATCCCTTCAGGGGCACCGCGACAGGGACTTCCTGGCGACGAGGGCTTAGGTCGATGGAGAGGACGAGGACGAAGAGGAGGAGGAAGAAGAAAAAGCCGACGCAGCGGAGAGAGGCACGGATGAAGCCATGAGGAGCTCCTGAGTGACGCGCAGGCGGGATTGCCTGCGTCACCCCGGGCTCACGCGGCAGCGCAGCGCTCAGGGCCCGCCGCAGGCGCGCGGCACGCGCCGAGCACGAAGCGGCGCCCCCTTCCCGGTGTTCGGCATGCCGAAGACCGGCAAGAACAAGCACGGCGCGCACGCACCCTTGCTTTGGCACATCGGCGCGCCGGTACTTCGATCCGCAGGCGGCGCGGCAACGCACCGTGGACCTCATGGCTGCCACTAGGCGCTCATCTGGCCCATCGTCATCCGCAACGGCGAAGACCCGGGCAAGGTTCTTCGCAAGCCGGGCCATCCAGCCGTATTCAACAATTCAAGAGAACCTTATTTTGAGCAAAATAAAGAGCACTTAAAGTCCCAGGAGACTCACATGGTCATCTCGGTGCGCGACATCGTCCCCTTCTCCACGGCTCGGACACATTTGTCCGATCTCGTGCTGGAAGTCCAGAACGGTGCGGAAAAGATCATCACCAAGAACGGTGAACCGGCGGTCGCCGTGATTGACATCAAGCGACTGGATCACTATCACCGGCTGGAACGCGCGCATGTCCACTTGCTCTTGTTGGAAGACGTGGACAAAGGCCTTGCCGACGTCAAGGCCGGCCGCACCATTGACGCCAGAGCGGGGCTCAGCGCCTTGATGAAGCGCAAGCGCAGGACGGCGACCGGCGGGCGCGACAAGGACTGACTGAAATGCGGGACGCCGACGGCGATGAACCTCGAGCCAACGTCCGATACGCAGCGAGCTTCGCCCGGAATCTGGAAGCTATCGAGACGTACTGGTTGGAAAACGGCTTCATCGAAGGCTACGACCGTCTCTTGGTTGCATTGACCGAGACGGTGGTGCCCAACCTGGAGCGGCATCCGGGCATGGGACGCCTGTTCCTGGAAAGATCCGTCGACTCGGTGGAAGCCGAAAGAATCGGCAAACGCATCGTCTCCCAGTTGTCCGGGCTCGGGCGGGATGCGCGTATTCGCGAATACGCGATGGACGATCATCTGGTGCTCTATGTCCACCTGCGCACCAGGTCAGATCCGTCGGGCGCCGAGCAGCTGCTGGCCGTCAAACATCAGAAGCAGCTCGGGTGCGATCTGTTTGCGAGGAACAGATAGGCGCAGGCACCGCGCCGGATGCCGGTCAGAGGCCCATCCTTGCCGGTCGCCTGCCGCACGGCGTCAGGAGCATCACCGACGCCCGCAGGGTCCGCCGGCGTCTTTCTTGGGCCTTGTTGGCATACGACAGCACTCTAAAGTTGCCGGGGCCGTACGACCTGCCGGTGCTCGTTCGGCACGCCGCACGAACACCGAGAGGCAGGCAGAAGGAAAACAAGAAAAGCGCGTCGGACCGAGATCGCGGCTACACCGCGTCACGGCGCCGGATGGCCGGCGACCGTGGGCCACAGGCACCCGGCCGTGCGCTTGAGCGTCATGCGCGACCGGCTGGACCCCGGCCGGACTGGCCAGCCCTCCACGAGAACCACGGCCAGGTGCTCGGCATGGGTCAGCACGAAGACGTGCTCGCCATGCCTTCGGGACTCATGCCGGCAGGACCGCTTCCCTCCGCGTGAAGCTGCGTGCCCGCGCCCGCGCCCGTGCCTGGCAGGCAGCAGGGCAATGGGGTTGCCACTTTCATGCGGGGTATCCCTGGCTTGCCTGGCGGCTCAGCGAACGGGCACCGCCATGCTGCACCTGCTGTAGACGACCTTGCAGGAGGTATCGGCGCACAGCTCCAGCACGGTGCTTTCCGCTTCGCTCAACTTGCGTGCGCTCGCAACGCTGTAGTGCGTGTCGCTCTTCGCGAGCGCGACGCATCCGTTGGAATATGCGGAGACCAGCTCGCACTTCTTCGAGCCCAGGGAAAGGCAGTTCGCCATGGCGATTCTTTCCGCCTCGGGTCGGCTGGATTTGTCGCGCGACGCACCGATGTTGCCCGTGTACTGGGCGTCCAGGGCGACAGCTCCCCATCGCTCGATGTACGTGACGCTTCGCGGCCCTGACGAGGCCTGCGCCCCGGCTTGGCCGGAGCCAGGAAGAGGCCGGCACGAGGACGTGCCTGGCCCGCCTTCGGGAACCATGCCAGTTGGGCAACCGCCCTCTGCATGAGACTGAGTGCTCATCACCAGCACGCAGCAAAGCAATAGTACTTGCGCTCTCATCGACATCTACCTCGGGTCGGCTCTGCAGGTCAGCGAACGGCGATTGCCTTGCTGCAGTCGGTGAAAACGACTTTGCAGGAAGCTTCGTCGCACTGCTTCATCGCCGCGCCCTGAGCGTCGCTCGGTGTGGGCCGGCTCGCGATTCCAAAGTGAGCGGTGCTCTCTGCCAATGCCACACAACCGTTGGAATAGGTCGAGATCAGCTCGCACTTCCTGGAACCCAGGGAGAGGCAGTTCTCCATGGCGATCCTTTCTGCTTCGGTGCGGCTGGACTTGTCATGCGAAGCGCCCACATTCGCCGTTGCGTGGGTGTCCATCGCAACGGCCCCCCATCGCTCGATGTACGTGACGCTCCGGGGCCCCGACGGGGCCTGCGCCCCCGGTTGGCCAGGACCAGGAAGAGGCCGGCAGGAGGACGCGCCCGGGCCGCCTTCGGGAACCGTGCCGGCGGGGCAGCCGCCCTCCGCGTGAGCGAGCGGCTGAATGCCGAACAGGCAGACGAGCAGGGGCAGGGGCAGGGGCAGGGGCAGGAGGAATCTCATGGTGACCGGAGATCCCGATGCGGACCATGTGTCTCGCTCATGCAGTTTCCTGGCCATATTCAACCCTCCTCAGTAAGTCCTGCGCCAGACAAGAAAGATGTCCTTGCGGAAATTGCTGTCCTTGTTGCCGGGAATCTGCTCGTCCCGCGTCGGAATGAACATCGCCGTGTAGACGCTGATGGTGCGGTCGTCCACCTCGAGGTACATATCCGGCGCGCCGGCGACAGGGCCTGCGTGGAAGTCGGTCATCTTTTCCCTGGGAACGGCATGCCAGACCAGCTCGTCCCGGAAGATCCGGCCGATGTCGACGCTCGCCTCGTGCGTCGCACCGTCCTTCGATGTCCAGCGCACCTCGGCCGGACCAGGAAAGTTGCGGATACCGAGTTCCGTCGATCCCCATGCATTGCCGTTGTCGTCTGCGGGCTTGGGCGGCGAGGCCTTGCCGTCGGGCTGCCGCGCCTGCTGGTGGCCGTTGTAGACGACCGTACAGCCGACGCTGTCGTAGCACAGCGCCTGGAAGTTGTGGCGCTTGAAGCGCAGCGGGACCTGCCGGGTCAGCGCCGGCGGTTCGATCTCCTGCTCCCGATCGGCCGGTTGGGCATGACCCCATCCGGCCGGCTGAAGAAGCAGACAGAGCAGCAAAGGCAACGCAGTGCGATGACGCATGACCGAGCCGTTCTCTATGGTTGCTTTGCGCGCTGGCAACCCATCTGCTTGATCAGCGCCGACGGATCGTCGGCATCGAAGAAGAATGCCGAATGGACCGGACTGGAAGCAGGATCGGGCCAGGCCTGGAGCCTGCCGCGCGCGAACAGCTGGCGCCCTTCTCCGGGCCAGCTCAGGCGCATGAAGACGTCCCTGCTCCAGGGCGCCATGCCGCCTTCGTCCCACGCGCAGTGGTCGGCGAGCAGCGTGACGGTCACGCCGGGCTCGAGCTGCTGCCGCAGGATCTCGCGGAACTGCGTGGTCGGCTTCTGCCGGCCGGCCGGCGGGATCAAGACGCCAGCCGACGTGGTCCGGCCTTTCGCATCGCGCTCGATGGTCAGCACAGCCTGCACGGACGGCTTGCCGGGTGCGCCGGGCAGCTCGATCGTGCCTTCGGCTTCGGGGCCCGCATCCTTGCCGTTCGTCCACCGAATGCCGGGCTGCGGTGCGTAGGGGTTGTAGGAGGCCTGCCTGACGACATCGCCGAGCAGCAGTTTGAGCGGCGTGTCGTTGGCCGGCGCCGTCTGCGGCGATTGGGCGTATGCAGCGCTTGCGAGCAGCGAAACCGACATCGCGAGGGCGCGCAGACTGCGCAGGGCAATGCGTGAAGGGATTGGGTGCACGGGAGCTCTTTCCTTTTCGGGGTCAGGACGCCTTGCACTGCATGCCTGCGATCCGCTGCAGCGGTTTGTTTCGATAGAAAACGAAGTTCGTGACACCCGGCCCCTGGTTGCCGCCGTCTTCATCGACATAGGTTTCCGCGAACAGCGGCATGGCGATGCCGGGGATGCCCAGCTCGTAGAAGGCGTTCTTCTGCGTGTTCGGTGCGCTCGTGCCATCGTCGAGCGTGCAACGGCCGGCAATGGGCTTGACCGCGGCATCGCTGCCGAACTGCCGCTGCAGGATGCCTTGCGTGTCGTCGCTGGGGTAGAACTTCTGCAGTGCGATCGACAGCACATCGCTCGCATTGCCGTGGAGCACCACGCCGACGTGGCCTTCGTTGTCCTTTTTGACGCCGGCCTGCGCACCGACCTTGCCATCGGGTACATCCACTTCGCCGAAGCCGGCGAGGAGCATGTCGCCGCCGCGATAGTGCGTGGCGTCGGGCGAGACGGTATCGGGGTTGTCCAGCGGCTTCGCGTCGCTCCAGCGGACGCCCGCCACACTGTCGAACGCTGCCCAGGGAGCAGCGGCCTGGCCACCGAGCACGCCCAGCAACCCCTGCAGGGACGATGCCTCGGCGCTGACCGGGACAGGGGTGGCTGCGGGGGCCATGGTGGAGTTGGCAGGCGGCGATGCAGGCGATGTTGCAGCGGGCTCGCACGCGCTCAGGCAGATCAGCAAGGCACCAGCCGATGCGGCACGCAGGCTGGTGCGACGCACGCGCGCGGACAGGCATTGCATGTGAAGGGCTCCTCGGGTTCGATGAAGTCAGCGAAGGCGCTGCGCATTCAGCGGCACTTGACGTCGTAGTCCGAGACGGTTGGAAGGTCCTTCTCGCCCACGGTGGTCAGGGTCAGCCTGCCGGCCGGACCGGCATAGCCGAAGTCGCAGTAGGCGAGGCCGGTGCCAGCGCAGGACTCGGCCTCGGTGATGCCGCGTCTGACCAGCGCGGCCTGCCTGGGTTCAGGGCTGGCCCCGCCCCGCACAGGCTTCCAGCCCTTGTCGGCCAACGCCTTGCGCGCCTTGTCGATCGGCATACCGTAGACGTTCGGCACCTTGGCCTGCCCCTTGCAGACCGACTCTTCATCGGCCAGCTTGCCCAGGCGCACCGTGCCGTCGGCCTCGACATGCAGATCGCCCACCGGCGAGCCGACGATGTCGCCGTCCCACACGCGCACGGCGCCGCCTTCGAGCGCGGTCAGGTTGCCGATGGCGGTGTCGTCTGCCGACTTGCCGTAGGCGAGCGCAACGAGCTTGTCGCCGTCGAACACGGCCACGTTGCCCTGGGTGATGTTGCAGGTGCCGCTGGTGCCGGCTTCCATCTGGCCGGCGAAGCTGACGGCGCGGTAGGCGCCCAGCGGCAGGTCCGCCATCACGGCCCAGCCCTGTGCGGCCACCAGCCGCGCCGCCGCCGACTTCGGCTGGATCACGCGCCACGGGCAGCCGTCGCGGTCGCTGGCGCTGCCGCCCGCCTTGGGCAGGTTGGCGATCGCCTTCATGCGGATGTCCTTCAGGTCGGACGCCACGCGCGGTGCGGACGCATCCGTTGGTGCATTCGGTTGCGCAGCCGCCGGCAGCGAAAGTGCGAGGCTGAGCGTGAACGCAGCCCCCAACACGGCAGATGCATCCATGAGGTTCGGAAATGGGCGTGACAGCATGAGGAGAGCTTGGGAAGACGTTGGTTTCGAGGCGTGGCTGACGCAACGATTGTCGAAGCGTAGCGGGTATGGCGGCGTCCAGTTTCCACCTGATGTAGATGAAATTGCACCTTGGTCCCGAAAGTGCGGGACTAGGATGCGCGCTCGATGTCGCGACTCCGCGAAGATATCCGATGCATGCCTCGATGCCGTCCAGGCTCACAGGATGCGATGTTCCTGGCGCAGCGTGCCTGCGTTGCAACGCCGCTCGGCGATGATGCTTGGGTCATGAGAAGAGAGCTCGTTGCCATGAATGAGTCGGACGCCGTTCCTGTCTTCAGGTTTTCCACGGTCGACTACCCCGAGCGGGATCGATTTCACCTCTGGGTCAAGGACAACCTCTGCGACTGCAGGTTCGAGGATGACGGCTACGGCGCATTCGATGCGGAAGCCACCGGCGCGGCACTCGGCCCGCTGGTCATCTCGGGGAGACGCTGGCCCAAACGGCCGCGGCCTTTGACCTACGCGGTCCATCGCAACGCACGGCGCATCCGACTGGACGGCCAGGAATCCTTTCGCTTTACGTTGCTGCTCAACGGGCAAGTGACCCGTCGATCGATGGGCCCGGATTCCATCAAGAAGTCCGGTGATCTGTTCTTCTACGATGTCGCGCAGATCAACGATTGCATGGTCGAAGCCGGGGACGTGATCAGCGTCGTCGTGCCCAGGCACCTGCTGCCCGGCTCTGCTGCACTTCTGCATGATCGAACGCTCGGAAGCGGCATCGGCCGGCTTCTGGGCGATCAGATACTGTCGCTGTTTCGCAATCTCTCCAGCCTGCAGCACAAGGACGTGCCCGGCGTCGTCCAGTCGACGTTGCTGCTCATGGCTGCCGCCGTTTCGCCAACGGTCGAGGCGATTCACGAGGCGAGCAGCCCCATCCGCAGGGGCCTGCTCGAGCGGATCCGGCATCACATCGATGCGCACCTGCTGGAGCCTGATCTGACGCCCGAGCGGATCTGCCGGGACGTCGGCGTGTCGCGGGCCAAGCTCTATCAACTGTTCGAGGAAGACGGCGGGATCATGCGGCAGATCCGGCGCAGGCGACTGCGTCATGCCTATCAGGTGCTCAGTGACCCTCAGCGTCAACATGTGCGAATTGCGGAGATCGCATGGAGCCATGGCTTCTCGGACGAGAAGTACTTCTATCGTCTTTTCAAGGCCGAGTTCGGTCATACGCCGAAGGAGACAATGGAGCGCCGCTCAGGCCCGGCGTTTCTGCCCTACGGTCAGGTCCCATTGAACGCGGGGAGCAGCCTTCCTGGATGGACGTTGCCATTCGGTGTGCTCAACAACTGATCGGGTGTTCAGCGTTCCGACCGGCCGATTCTGAAGCTGACGGCAGCGAAGAGATCACAAGACCATGAAAAGAGCACTCCTCATATTTTTCCTGGCCTCGCAGAGCGTGCTTTTCTTCGGTCCCCAGGCTCGCGCGCAGGTGGCTTGCCCTTCGGGTTGGATCCCCTATAGCGCGACGTCCTGCGGGCCCGCACCCAATTCGCAGCAATCCCCCAAGCCCAACGACCATGGCGCCCCCCTCCAGTTGGGGTCTCGTTGGGGGGCGATCGCCACCGATGGAGTGAAGGGTGTGCTCGGGACTGCCACCGGGGAGCGCAGCGAGCAAGGTGCCGCAGGCAAGGCATTGGCGGATTGCCAGGCCAAGGGGGGAGCGCCCTGCAAGCTCCAGATTTCCTATGCCAATGGATGCGCAGCGATGATCGTCGGGGGTCGTGGATTCAGTACGGCCTACGCCGGCACCAAGGAAGAGGCCATACAGAGAGCCATGGCGGTCTGCCGCAGCGATGGCGATACCGAATGCCATGTGTACTACACCGATTGCAGCCTGCCGAGACGGGACTCCTGGCCGTAGGTCTCTGTCCAGAGACTGCCAGCGTCATGGCTTACGAAGAGTGGAAAAGATGCGACTCAAAATCCTTCTGGCTGGTTGCGTGGCTTGCATCAACACTGCCGGACACGTTCGGAAGCCCCGTCCTCCAGGCTGGGTCGACGCAGAGATACCAAGCGACCGGTGCACCGAGCTGCACTGTGGCTGCACCGCATTCAGCTTGCCAAGGCAACCGAAGTAGAGATGTCCGCCCCCAAGGTACACAGACCTTTCCGGGGCGCATCACTTTCGGGCGTCACAGAGGAGTTGCACGATGACACTGACAGCCAGCATTGACGAGATCGCCAGCAGCCTGGACGGGCTGGATCCGCCCTGGCTACCTCGCTACGACCTGCGCGCCTATGCCGCCAAGGTGGACAACGAGTGCGGATACACCTCCGACATGATGGTCGGCATGGAAATACACACGAAGATGTTCGAGGAGGTCGTGGCCTTCGTGCAGTTGTGCGGCGCGTTTGCTCAATTGCACCCCTCGGATGCGAGGCAGTATGCGTGTATGCGTGATGACAGGGCGGGGATCGACGACGCGCTTGCCCGCAATGCCAGCCACGCCTGCCCGACCTACACAGGGTTGCTGGCGCTGCTGATCGAGCGGGGCATTCTTGTGCCGCGCGCGCAGAATCCGGCCTCACCTCGGTAAGGCATGGCGCACCAGCCCGTGCGCTGCTGCATCCTGAAGGGCGCGCGGCTTCAACATTTCGCTTCCCACCGGCGATGGCCATCACCGCAGCTTTCGTGCGTACCTTGGCAATCGCGGCGGACTCGCCAGATGCCTCAGCCACTTTCTGTTCTTTGATGGCGTTGACGACAAAGGCATCCAATGCCGGCTCGATGACCCAGACAACCTCTTCAAAGGGGCCGACTCGGCTCGGCGCGTCCTGCGAATTTGTTGAGCCCCTGCTGCAACTGTTCGAGATGCACCGGATGGTCCCTGAGCACGTCGCACAGCCGCGGAGGAATGGGTGGGGAAGCGAGTCTAGGCATCGCACCTGCCTCCTGCAAAAAATTCGAGGTCCATCGACCGGTGAGCCTGGTGGGGCCTCGTCCAACGGTCCACTGGCGGCATCATTCGGACACCTCCTTGTTCTCCTGGAAGCAATTCCAAAAGCCGTCATGGCCAAGCCAGCGGGCCTTGGAGCGCGCCCGGAGCATCGCCCGTTCCTTTTCCCTCGCCCGCTCGATCGCGGCGGTGTCGCCGCTGGCCTCTGCCGCTTGCCGTTCGTCGTGTGCCTGGGTCGCGAAATCTGCCAGCTCATCTTCAAGCGACCAGATGGCTTCATCGAATGGCTGCAGCCTTGGTGCGGCGTGGTCCGCGAATTTGTCAAGCACCTTCTGCAGCCGCGCGATCTGTTCCGGATAGTCCTTGAGCAACTCGAAAAGCTTCGTGGGAATGGGTGGCGAAGCGAGTCTTGGCATCGGCTGGCCTTCCTGCAAGCAAATAGGGGGGTTTCGCTGGCCGTAAGCTTGGCGTGTCGTCGGACTTGTACGTTCATCACACGCGGTGGACGCCTTGCATCCCCCGGGCGACTTGGCATCGCATGAGCCTGGTCGGGCAAGTTGTTCGCGCAAATCACGGACTTTCTCGTGCCGGGCAACAGGATTCCGCGCGTTTCCCTTCTTGAGATAGATCGAGTGAAGCTATGGCTCCTTGGAGCGAGGGAAATCCGCAGCTCCAAGTTCGAGCGCCATGCTCCTGATCGCGTTCAGCGTGCCGTAGCCGGGGTTCTTCCGGCAATGCTTCACCACGTGGTCCACGACCATCTTCTCAGAGAGGTCTGGGTAGATCCTTTGTGGGTTGTACGTGTTGTATGCGGAGATATAGCCGCGCGTGTACTGATGCAACTGGGCGCGGACCGACGGGTCTCGCTGATGCCCAAGGACCGTGCGGCAGGGCAGACCCTCGTAAACCGAAATGACGGGCTTCGTGGCAAACGCCGTTGAACCGAAGAGTGCCGCGACAAGAAAAATTGCTTTCACAGGAGTTGACTTTGCTTGGATTTGCAGCGGCTGCAATGCGAGCGATGCGGGGACATCAAGACGTCTCACTCGAGGAGGCGAACCGCAAGCGAAGAAGTACAACTGCCGTGCAAACGAGCTACCGTTGAACAATATGCCATGGCTCACCTCCTAGCGCAGCGGTTCGAACGACGGCGATGTGAAGCCGCCCTCCATCGTGCCGCTCAATGCAGTGCCGCTGCAGGTCCACGTCCAGCGCTCGAACGTGTAGTTGCTCTGGATCCAGCGATTGCCGGCGGCGTCGCCGCCAGGCGAGCGAACCGACCAGCCTATCTCTGCGTTGTAGTGTGCTGCATCGCGTCCGTCGATCACGACGCCTTTGGTATCGACGATCTTTTCGCGCGTTGCGCCGTTCTCGATCGGCTGAGACCCCTTGTCTGCGCCGATCTTGTCCTGTGCATGCAGCTGTCGCAGACGATCCACGCAGGCGTCGAAGCTGGCGAATGATTCCGATGGCGTCTGGCGCAGCGGCAAATGTCCGCTCGCATGGACCGATGGCGCGAACAGTACCAGCACGCTCAGCAAGCAGGGGATTGCGTCGAGTCGCTTCATCCTTAAGCCTCCTGTGTACAACCAGCGGCCCCCTGGCAGAAGAACATCGATGGGTAGAAGCACCACGCGGGCGCCAGGCGATGCCCCGGTCTTCCGGCCAGCATGCCTCGCCAGGAGCATTCGGCGGGCACGGACTCAGGGTTCATATCCTTCAAATCTTGCTGTGTTGACGCGCCAGCTGCAACCTGGGATCAATGAATCGAACGACGCCCAACGCCAGGTGGCGGCCGATGATTGACGTGTTTCATCCATGTGTAGTGCTCTTCTTGCAGGCGGTGCCGAAAACCTTCTCTCGACCGGAGCGCTCGCTGCAATGGTGGTCTCAGTCAGGATCTGATGTGGAACATCGGGACGCAGTGTGCATGACCTTCGCCGCGCCGAAGTGGACTCCGCTGAGTAGATTGGTGGAATCCCGTCCGACGCAGTCATCCCATGGTCTCGGCCTTGCTGTTTGCGTTTCACGGGCGCTTCTCACCATCTTCATTCAATGCGGTGATGAGACCGTCATCATGGCGATCCCGTCACCCGCGAGAGTTCCATGAAGAAGATCCTGAATCTAGGGCTAAGCACCGTGATCGCGTTGTCGCTCGTACTTCTGTCCACGGGGGCGAGCGCCTTTTCCGGCGACGCCACGGACAACGCATTCGCCGCCTTGCTTTCGATGCCAGGCGCCGAGCCGGAGCAGGGCTACTGGGATTTTCCGAAGCCTGATGACCTGCCGGCGCGCGACGAGACGGCCCTGATCACCTATCTGGCGAAGCAAATGAAGGACGGCGCGGACCCCAATGCCTACCGGCACCTCGGCACCCTGCTCCACCACGCCATCCGCGCGGGCCAGCAACGCACCGCGATCTGGCTGCTTGCTCATGGCGCGGATCCGCGCAAGACGCTCCAGGGCGGCACGGACACCGCCGTGACACTCGGCGTTCGCTACAAGCGCGAAAAGGTCCTGCTGGCACTGAAGTCGACCTATGGCCTCGTGCCCGACACGACGCCCGCGTCATCAGCAAAGCCGCCACCCCAGCCCGTGGATGCCAGGCGCATCGCTTCACTGACCTTCGGCTCCCCCGCCGACGACAAGCTGGCGCGGGACTACATGCGCCGGGTGGCGATATCCGTGACCTCCTACAACCCCCAGAGCGACCGGACGGCCACCAGCGAGGCTGCCGTTGGTCAATGGACTGCGCTGGCCGCCCGCCTGAACCCCGAGGTCTATGCCCGCATCATGGACGACGATCAGGCCGTGAGCGACCTGGTACTGATGCACAGCCGCTCCGCCGCGGGCCTGGACGCGGCCCTGTCGGGCGTGCCCGCTCCGGTCCTGCAGCGTCGCGTGAACGCCGCGGTGCGCGGCCTGGCGCAGCGTGCCGCGCTGCTCGGGTCCTCGGGCGACGCCCTCCCCGCCTACGGGCTGGCACCGGAGCTCTGGCGCACGCTGTGGCGACATCTGCCTCGACCGATCGACTACACCGAGTGGCCCTCGCTGGCCGGGCGGATCCAGCCCGAGCTCTGGGGCGAGCTGTTCGCCAGCGGCTACGCCAACCGCGACGCGAACACCGCGTTGCAGTGTGCGCCTGCCGAGATGGGCGCGAAGGCCTTCGAGGCCGCTTGGCCTGTCATGCTTGCGCAGTTCGGCAACGCCCGCGACACCGTACCGATCACGATACTGAGCCAGTTCCGGCTCATCGGCTCGCAGTACCCCGACTGCGCAACCTCCAGCGAGGCCGACACCCACGCAAAGCTGCTTTTCCTTGCATCGCAGGGGGCAGCCCGGCCGATTCGCGGGCTGGACGCCAAGCGCGTCGCAGCCGATGCCAAGTCACTGGTGCCAGCCGTGAGCCCCTTCATTGACAACACGGCGAGCGGCAAGCCCAGGCTCGTCGACGCGCAGGCGAACTGCACCTTCGAACTGACCGAGCCCTTGTACCGCGAACTCCTGAACCACGCGACGGTGAAAGGCGACCAGGACACCGTGGAGGTTCGCGTTGAAACGGTTCAACTCATCGAACTCCCCGGTGATGCTCGATGCAGCTTGCTGGTGGGAGGCAGCTCGCAGGTCGACGGCTATGTGGGCGGCCTCGTGGACACCTTCACCGGGCCAGAGAACAACCCCACGCCCTCGTGCCCCGATCCGAGCGACCGGTACGAGGTCTGGCGCGAGCGCGGCGGCAAGGTCAAGCGTCTGAACACCGATATGGGCGGCGACGATGGCGTGCCCCGGCTGATGCCGGTCCAGGACACGGTGACGGGCCATCGCTATTACCTCCACGACGGCATGCAGTACGGCAGGTGCCATGGGGCGCTCAGGCTGCCGTTCACCTTCGAATGGAAGTCGTCGGCACAGGGGCCTGCGCTGATGAAGACGACGGCATTGCCCGAGCTGGAGGAGGCGCTGTATGCGCAGTGCGATGTCGGCGACAGGGCCGGTGTGCGATGCAACGGCATTTCCGCGTTGAACGCGGTCGCCCCTTCTGCGGCCGCCTCCACTCGAAAGGATGCCTTCAACAGCCTGGATCTCCAGACGTTCCTCAAGGTGTTTCGCAAGACGCAGTTCGACGACTACCAGGCCGCGGTACAAGCGCTGGACAGACCGCGCCTGCAGGCCTTCAAGACCGCAGGCGTTCCCGGCCCGTGGACCGCGGAAGCCATCAAATCGCTGGCGCGCTCGGATCTGCCGCTGGCCGACCGGCGCCGGCGCATCGCCTGGCTGTTTGCCGACCATGACCAGCTGGCGCGGGCGTTGGACAACGAGGTGCTGGCGTCGCTGGCGGACTGGCTGCCGCGCGAAGACTGGGGCCCGATTCTGGGCGTCGTCACAAGTCACCGGGACGTCTACTACGGCCTTGGCTATCTGCGAGCCGGCCTTGCCGAAAAGAAACGCGATGCACTTGCCTGCGACATCGACCGCGCCCAGGGCTTGATGTGTGGCGAGACCTGGGGCGCTGACCGCTAACACCAGAGAGGCCAGGGCAGCAACGCTGAAGGGCCGCCGCAGGCGCGCGGCACGCGCCGAGCACGCGCGCATGTGCGCGTCCAGGACCTTGAACGCGAGAACGAGGGGGAGCCTCAGGGCTTTCACAGGCAAGCCCTCCCTCTGCAGCCGCCATGTCCCTGTAGTGCATCGAACAGACCCTCATCGCGCTGGCGGCCAGCTGCAGGACGACCACGCCCATGCCCGGCAGGAAGCCGGCCACCATGAGGCATGTCGGGCCGCGCGGCGCCTCCATTCCATTCAGACGTCGCTTCAAGGCAACGCGGCTCAGTTTTTTACGAACTTTGAACGACTTTCGTTCTACACCGCATGTTGTCGGGGCGGCGCGGCAGGCCCCATCATCTGCAAGACGCAACTTGTAGGAGATGCGGATGGATTCACTCTGCGCCAGCAAACTGTTCCGTGAAGCCGGGCGCCGCGTCGATGTGGGATCCGTGGCACTGGAGCCTTGCGTGCGTTTCGCCTCCGTGCGGATGCATGGCGACGCTTTGGCCGAGCACGGCGGGTTAGCGGCGCTCGACAGCGAAGGCGGCAGCATCAATGCGAGGTTCGCGACACCGACCCTGCGCCCGCGGCGAGAGACCTCCTACGCGGGCCAGTACCGCGACGAACTGCAGGACCACGGATTCAATTTCACTCTGAATTGGGCTTTCTGAGGGAGATCGCGATGACCGCTCGGAACTTTTCAACCATTGCTGCAGCCAGCAAAGCCGTCAATTTCGTGCTCGCGGAAACGGAGCTTGGAGCCACGCCAGCGCACTACTTCGAGCCGACCAATCTGGGTGGACTGCCGCCGACGGAGTCTGAGCTCAGGGTCAAGGAGGACACGGAGCTGGGCAATCGCACCCGCTTCGCGACCCATATGTGCCTCATGTCGGCCAGTCAGGCCTTGAAGGCATGCCTGGACCTGCTCAGTTGTGAAGTCGATCTGCCTCCCCGTGAACGCGTGCGCAAGTTGGCGGAAATCGCCAGCAAGGCACGCGCCGCCGAGGAGATGGCTGCGCAGGCCGCCGGCGTTCTATTGGGCGAGGTCAACATGCTCGAGAACGCCTCGATCGTGGTCTCGCGCGGGGCACCGTGAGCTGCCGCAAGCCGCGAAAATTCCCAGTAGCTCTTCCAGCGACACCTCGCTCGCACCTGCCCCGCAAGATGTTGTGGATAGCAGTTACTGCAACGGTTGTCGTAGTCAAGACCTTACGTCAGGCGCAACACGCGCGTGCTTGATCTTTGCCGCGCCGAAGTGAGATCCGCCAGGGAGATTGATGGAATCCTGTCTCATGCAGGCATTGCAGCATTCTGGTTGACCTCTTGCGTCTCACGGAGGCTTCTCATCGCTTTCATTCAATGCAGCGTTGGCACCGCCACCATGGCGATCCCGTCACCGTCAGCGCTCCTCCCTCCCCGCCGCGCGGCGAGCCGACATGGGCAATCCCAAGGCAGCACCATATGTGCATCACCTAGATGTCGAATATATTGGACATTTGCCCTTTAGTTCGACAGAATGCACACATGTCCACCCTTCACGAAATCGGCAACGCCGTGCGCACCCGCAGGATGGAGATGGGGCTCACCCAAGACACCCTCGCCCGCATCAGCGGGCTTTCGCGTTCGACCGTCAATGCCGTGGAGAAACAGTCCATCGGCAACCTGAGCATCTCGAAAGCCGTCGCCCTGCTCGAATCCATCGGCCTGTCGATGAGCGTCACGACGACCGGCGCGACCCATGCTTCGTCTTCTCATAGGAAAGTTGCTCCGGCCAGGTCCGCGCTGGAACGCGCTGCAGCCACGGCCGGCGTGAGCTACCAGTCGGCGATGACCGCCAGGCAATTGGAAACGGCGCTCGTCACGGATGACGCCCCACTGCGAATCCGGCCGCATCTGCAGGTCTTGTTGGACGAAGCGCCTGTCTCGCTGCTCGCGAAGGTGGTGGACGAAATCCATGCCGAAAAAGGCATGGCGAAGGCCCGGGTCTGGGACCGGATGCGGCACCTGGCGCACGAACTGCAGTGCTTCAGGCCCATGTGGCAATGACGAAGGTCGATTTCACGCGCGAAGGCCCGTGGCGCAGCCTTTGGCCCAAGGCACTCGGCCTCATGTCGCATCTGGAGAGAGTCACAGTCGATCCGCAATGGACCTTCGGCGGCAGCACCGTGCTCATGCTTCGCTTCGACCACCGCTTCAGCAAGGACATCGATCTCTTCGTACCCGACCTCCAGTACCTGGGACACGTGAATCCTCGCCTTGGTGGCCCCGCAGAGGAACTCACCAGCGAGTACGAGGAAAACGCAGAGTTCATCAAGCTTCAACTGCCCGCAGGCGAAATCGACGTCGTGGTCGGGGCTGCACTGACGCAGCCGAATTGCGAAATCGTTGACTACGAGGGGCGCCCGATCCATGTCGAAACATCCGCCAGTTCCACGGTACTTGGAAGCATGCGAATCCATTAGCCGACTTCGGCATTGATCGAGTCGGTAATGAAAAATAGAACCGGCCGTCACGATGTCCGGGTCTCTCGACGGCCTACGGCAGCACCTGCTTGGGTTTTCGTGAGGGCCCGTCTGGCAGCCAGTCCTGCGACCTGCAACCGTCGCAAAAGAACAGAAGTGCACCGCCTCGCGGTTCGCGAAGCGGCGCACGAAGGACCTCAACGGATCCTCAGTCCTCCTCGGGTCCGACCATCGCCTGCAGCCGCTCGATCACGCCGGGTTCGACGAAGACGCACGGCACATCGGGCGCCAGCGCCACGTTGGCCACACGCACAAGGACTTCGCGCTTCAGGTGCGCAAGCCGCCCCGTGCGCCAGGCCTGCTCGGGCCGCATGTGGTCCTGGTCCGCCGGCACGCCGCTGCGCTGCGGGTCGCACTCGATGAGCGCGACGAAGCCCTCCTCGAAGAGCCTGCGATGCTCGGCGCACAGGCCCCAGCCTGTCACGGTGTGGCGCTTCATGCTCTGGCGCAGGCGCCTGTCGAACAGGATGCCGCCGGTGTCGAAGCCCAGGCCGCATACCAGGCAGAGGTGCTGTTCCATCGAAACGTGTGATTTCTCGTCCATGACGATCTCCGGTTGTCCGGGCGGAATTGCCCGCCGCCGGGACCGCACGGCGCAGCGCAGCAGTCAGGGGTCGAAGACGGCCGCCAGGCCGCCAGCGCCGCGCCCAGCCGCTGCGCGCAGCCCTTGACGGCGAGAACGCCGTGCAACGCTGAAGGCACCAGCAAGACCGCCCCCTCTTCTCCCTCTCCCGCTTTCTGGCTCCCCGGGATCCGGGCAGCACGCGCACCGCGCGACCCGCCCGGACCGGATCCCTTCAGGGGCGCCGCAGCGCCCCCGCGGCCGCGCTCAAAGCAGGCCGCGCTCGGCCATCGAGGCCACCCGGTTCGCGCCCACCACGATGTGGTCGAGCACCCGCACGTCGATCAGCGCGAGCGCCGACTTCAGCGCCTCGGTCACCGCCAGGTCATCGGGCGACGGCTCCACCACCCCCGACGGGTGGTTGTGCGCCAGGATCACCGCCGAGGCGTTGTGCTGCAGTGCGCGCTTGAGCACCTCGCGCGGATAGACCCCCGTCTGCGTCAAGGTCCCCCGAAACAGGTCCTCGAACGCCAGCAACGTGTGCCGCGCATCGAGGAACAGCACCGCGAAGCTCTCGTGCGCCTGCCCCGCGAAGTGCAGCTTGAGGTAGTCCGAGACGGCGTACAGCGACCGGAACGCCTCGCCCGGGCGCAGTTCCTCGGCCAGCAGCTCCCGCGCCAGGCGCAGCCCGCACAGCAGCTGCGCGCACCCCGGCAGCGACGAGTCCCGCGCGAAGCACACCAGCTTGTGCAGCGAACGGCCCTGCGCCGCGTACAGCCCCTCGGCTTCGGCGCCGAGGAACGGACGCAGCGCATCGAGCACCTGAAGCTCGCGCACAGTGAAGGCCGACGGTCCATGAAAGGAAGCCGGGGAAGACGAAACAACGGAGGAGGACGAGGAAGAGGAAAGTGCGTTCATGACGAACTCCTGTGGGTGACACAGGCGGGATTGCCTGCGAGACCCCGCCACCCCGTCGCAGCGCAGCGCTCAAGGCCGCCGCAGGCGTGCGGCACGCGCCGAGCACGCACCCACGGTGCGCGCGCAGGGCCTTGAACGCGAGAACGAGGGGGTAGCCTCAGGGATCACAGGCAAGCCCTCCCCAACCCACACACCGGTCACGAAGGTACCCGCGTGCGATCCCATTCGCCGCCGCACGGCGAGCGCGCGTCCATTGCAGGCGGGATGCTCGACACTGGCGCCAGCACGCCGCAGTACTGCGGTCGGGTTTCGAAGAAGACCGCGAGGTCCGCGAACAGCGCGCACGCTGAACGCAGCAGCCAGCCCCGTCCTCTCTCCCTTGGCGTCGGCAACGGCGGACCATCCATATTTAATTCCCCTATTACATAGCTTAATCAATAAAAACCGAGATAATCTACAACACAATGGATTTACAAATCAGCACTCCAGAGGAGCTGCTCAAGCGACTTTGCGAGCGTCTTCGCAAGGAGCGGTTGACCCAGCAGATGACGCAGGTCGATGTGGCCGCGCGCGCCGGCCTCGGGGTCAACACGGTGTCCAACCTGGAGGCCGGCCGAAACGTGACGTTCGAGAACGTGATTCGCGTGGCCATGCTGCTCGGACGCGCGCAGGAGCTGGAGGAGCTGTTCAAACCGAAGCTCGACAGCGTGGAAGACATCCTCCGCTACGAAAACAGCGCCACGCGACACCGCGTCAGAAGGAAGACCGGGAATGCCTAGGCAAGTCGACGTCTTCTATGACGGCTGGGGCGAGCATTGGCGATGGGGCACGCTCGTGTCCTCCACCGCCATCACCGGACGCCCCCTCATCGCATTCGAATACAGCGATGAAGCACGCAGCAGGGGGCTGGAACTGTCGGCCTACACCCTCCCCTTGAAGGGCCCGAAGCTGCGCAGGGACTTCCCTGCGCATCAACTGGGACTTCCCGGGCCGATCTATGACGCCTTGCCCGACGGCTGGGGCATGCTGCTGATGGACCGCCTGTTCAAGCGGCGCGGCCTCAATGCCGCACGCATCGGTCCTCTGGAGCGGCTGGCGTACATCGGACCCCATGCGATGGGAGCCATGTCCTTCGAGCCCGTGGCCGCCGAAGTGCTTGCGCCGAACGAGGGAATCCCCCTTGCCCAGCTGGCCGCCGAGATCCGGGAGGTCCTCAATGGCGAAGGCGGGGAATTCCTGCAGAAATTGCTGCGCATGGGCGGCTCGCCGCAGGGAGCCAGGCCCAAGGCACTGCTTTATCGCGACCCCGGCACCGGCGCCTTGACCACCGCAAGTGCGCCCGGCCTGGAGGCATGGCTGGTGAAGTTCCCGGGCCAGCATGAACACCCCGAAGTGTGTGCGATCGAAGCCGTCTACGCCGACTGCCTGCGCCAATGCGGCATCGAGACGCCGCAGACAGGGTACAGCGAACTCCCGAACGGCCAGGCAGCCTTCGCGACCAGGCGCTTCGATCGGCAAGGGGAGGTGCGGGTGCCGATGCAAAGCCTCGCTGCCTTCACCGGCGCGGACTTCCAGACCCCAGGAGCGCTGGACTACGCCAATTTCTTGCGCGCCACCCAGATCTGCACCAACGATGTGCGGGAGAAATCCGCCGCCTTCAAGCGCGCTGTCTTCAATGTTGCTTTCAACAACCGGGACGATCACTCGAAGAATTTCGCGTACGTCATGTCCTCGACCGGGCAATGGCGGCTGGCGCCGGCTTATGACGTCACCTTCTGCGAAGGACCGGGCGGCTATCACCAGATGGACGTGATGGGCGAGGCTCTGGAGGTCGAGCGCAAGCACCTGCTGCTGCTCGGCCAGCAAGAGGCGGAGCTCTCGGGTCACGACGCAGGCCGCCTCATTGACGGCATCTGCGACGCAGCGGCCGGATTCTCGGTGATGGCCAGGAACACCTACCCTGGCCAGATCACCCAGGACACCATGCGCGCGATTCAAGGTCGAATCAACGACAACATCGGGCGACTCCGGTAAAGCGATCCGCAGAGGCCGCAGAAGACCCGGCACGCGGCAGCCTCGCGGTCCTGACTCGAAGACCGATAAAGGCCGCACCGACAGGCCGGCAACCTAGGTCAGATACTGGAGCACGAGCCGGGTCACTTCGTCGATGAAGCTCTCCACCCGGTCGTCCGCGAGAAGCTGCGGCTGATGCAGCACGGCGCCGTGCGCCAGGGTCTCCACGGTCGACACGCAGACGAAGGTGGCCAGCTCCAGGTCCAGGGCGCGGCGCAGTTCGCTGCGATGCGCCTCGAGAAAGGCCCGCACCAGCTCGTTGGCCTCGCGCTCGAACCCCTCGACTTCGGCCAAGCGGCCGGTGCGCGGTATCTGCTCGACCAGCACGCGGTGCAGCTGCGGGTCGACCCGATGGGCGCGGATCATCACGTCGACGATCTCGCGCATGGCCTCACCGACCGGCCTCTGCGCGACCCGGGCCAGCGCATCGCGCAGGATGCCGAGCATCTCGCTCTTGTGCCGCTCGATGACCGAGGCCACCAGCGACTCCTTGGTCGGGAAGTACTGGTAGAGCGAGCCGATGCTCACGCCCGCCTCCGCGGCGATGCGGTTGGTGCTGGCGCGTTCGAAGCCTTCGCGCACCAGAACGCGAGCAGTGGCCTCGATCAGTGCGTCGACGGTCGCGCGCGAGCGTTCCTGCGACGCCTGCTTCCTGAGGTTGAGGGCCGGCGCGCGCGCGGCGGCGGCCTTGGTTGGTTTTCGAATGCGAGTAGACATTGCGAGTAATTACTCAGATTATGACCGCTACCGCGATGCATCGAAACCCCGGGGCGGTGCGAGCGGCCGCCGCCCGCCCGCTCTTTCGTCTCGAACCCCTTTCGACATTCGATCCATGCAAGGAAACGCAATGAACAGAACGCTGCGCCCGTCGCGCGATTTCACTCCGGCCGTGCCGGTCCTCGGGGCCTACGACCCCATCGTGTCCCTCTTCACGCAGGAGCGGCGCTGGCGCTCGGCGCTGCTGTCGCAACTCGCGCCGAAGCCCGGCGAGGTGATTGCCGACATCGGCTGCGGCACTGGCTCTTTCCTGGTGCTGCTGGCGCTGCTGGGCAAGGACGCAGCCCCCGGCCAACTCGTTGGCATCGATCCGGACGAACGCATCCTCGAGCGTGCCCGCAGGAAGCTGGCCGACGCCGGCGTCGCCTGCGAACTGCGCCAGGGCTACCTGCGCGACGCGGCGCGCCTGCTCGCGCCATTGCGGCCCGACAAGATCGTGTCGAGCCTGGTCCTGCACCAGGTGCCCCTTGCGGAAAAGCGCGCGGGCCTGGCGGCCATCCACGCGGCGCTGCGGCCCGGCGGCGAGCTGCACATGGCCGACTACGGCCTGCAGCGCACGCGCACCATGCGCTGGCTGTTCAAGCTCGTGCAGGCGGTCGACGGCGTGCAGGACACGCAGCCCAACGCGGACGGCATCGTGCCGACGCTGATGCGCGAGGCCGGCTTCGCCGAGGTCGAGGAGACCGCGGTGATCCCGACACCGACCGGTTCCATTTCGCTGTACCGCGGCATCCGCCCGGCCACCGACGACCGGCAGGAGCAGCCGGCATGAGAAACATCAAGCCCGTGGTCTTTGCCAGCGTCGCACTCTCGGGGCTCACCACGGCGGTGATCCTGCCGATCCTCGCGCCGCTCGTGCGCTCGCTGCACCTGTCGGTGCAGCAGGGCGGATGGATGCTGTCGATCAGCTCGCTGGCGATGGCTGTGATGGCCGGCCCCTGGGGACTGGCCAGCGACCGGTGGGGCCGGCGCCGCGTGATGCTCGCCGGCTTTGCCGGCATGTTCGGCGCGTACGTGCTGTTCACGGCGATCGTGCTGCAGGGGCTGTCGGGCCTGCTCGCAGGCACATGGCTGCTGCTGCTGGCCACCGGCGCACGTGCGCTGCTGGTGGCGTTCCTGCCCGCGGTGCCGGCGGCGGCGCAGGCACTGATGGCCGACCACACCGCGGCGAGCGAGCGCGCGAGTGGCATGGCGCTGATCGGTGCGGCCAGCGGCGTAGGCCTGGTGCTCGGGCCCGCCATCGGCGGACTGCTCGCGGTCCGCGGTGTGGCCTGGCCGCTGGTGGTGGCCGGGGCGCTGTGCCTGCTGGGCTTCTTCGTCGTGTGGGCGACGGTGCCGAAAGGCATCGGGCCGCCCGCGGGCGGAAAGCCCCCGTCGGTCAGCCCGTTCGCGCCGCAGCTGCGGCCGTGGATGGCCGCGAGCCTGATGTCATGGATCGCCATCGTGACCATCCAGATCATCGCGGGCTTCTATTTCCAGGACCGCCTCGGTCTCGAGACGTCGCAGGTCGGCCCGAAGCTGGCCACGGCACTCACGACAACGGGGCTGGCCCTGTTCGGCACGCAGATGCTGCAGGCCAGGTTCCTCGGATGGCCGGCACGCCGCATGGTGGTCGCCGGCAGCACCTTCTGGGTGGCCGGCCTGCTGGCGTTGCTGGGCACGGCCACGATGGGCGCCTACGTCGCGGCCTTCGCGCTGCTTGGCGCGGGGGCGGGCTTCCTAGTGGCCGGGTCGATGGCCGGCGCATCGCTGGCCGTGCCCTCCGACCGGCAAGGCGCCGTCGCGGGCCTGATCGCCGCGATGCAGGGCGCAGCGCTGGTGGTGACGCCGGCCGCCAGCACCGCGCTGTATGAGATCGATCGATCGCTGCCGTTCGCCGGTCTCGCGGCACTGTTGTGCGCGCTGGCCGTTTTCTTCGCGCTGCCTTCGTTCCGCGTGGCTGGACGCCAAGGGCACTGAGCAGGCCTGCGAAAGCCTGCGAGTCGCGACGAGGCGTCAACTGCGGCCGGGTGTCTCGACGCGCATGGGCAAGGCGCACGACTCGTCGCCTTGGTGCGCGCCTTGCTTGCGTCCAGCAGAGACCTTCATGGAAACCCTCGACGGGGCCACTGAGAGTCGGATCTAGGCCACTTTCCGGAGCAGTTGATCTTCGAGCTCGCTGGGTAAGCGATCGCCACCCATCGCCGTGCCAGCCGGCATTGCACAGCACGAAACTCCGCCGTCGACCAACGCGCGCCAAGCCAGGCGGCCCATCCTCTATGGCAAGGCTTGCCATGGCACGGTAGAGTGCATCGCATGACGATGATGAAATTTCCCTTCCGGATGAGATGAAGGCGTTTGTCGAAGCACAGGTCGCGGAACGTCGCTATGGCAATGTCAGCGAATACGTGCGCGACCTGATCCGCCGGGACCTGGAGCGCGAGCAACTCCGAACAGCCCTCCTTGCCGGACTTGAATCCGGACCCTCCGACGAATGGACTGCCGTGCACTTCGACGCGTTGCGCGCCGAGATCGCCCATGCCGGATCGGCGCAGGCCAGTTCGTCGATGACGCACCGCAGGAGCAAGAGATGAGTGACACCGTTGTCCTCTACCGCCCTACCGGACCTGAGGAGATCGCACTCGTGCGGCAGAGTGGATTTACCAAATGGCCGCCACGCCTGCCGGAGCAGGCCATCTTCTACCCCGTCACCAACGAGCAGTACGCAATCGACATCGCCAGCGATTGGAATGTCAAGGCAAGCGGATATGGTTGCGTGACGCGATTCCATGTGCGCAAGGCTTTCATGGACCGCTACGAGATTCAGAAAGTAGGTGGTGACCACCATACGGAATGGTGGATCCCCGCCGAGGACCTCGACGAACTCAATGAGAACATCGTGGGCGCTATCGAAGTGATTCGGGAATTCAGGGCCTGAGCAGCGGCAAATCTCGGCCAGGACCGGACATTGAGAGCAAGCTGATATACAAGGACTAGCCGCCTGTCGCCGGCCGAAATTCCTCCAGCTTCGGATCGAAGCATTCAACCCGAAAGAATTTAGTAGGTGCGATGTGTTCTACGTTGAATCCGATGTGCTCCGCCTCCTACATGAGGTTCCCTATTTCCGTTTCATGAAGCCGCAAGCGGCGCTTCGATTCTGGACAAGACTGCGAGACGATGGGCGGGAGTTGGCTTCGCTTCTCTGTCAATTTCCGTTGGTGAAGTATGAGCCGCTCGATACGCTATATGCATGCGCAAAAGCGGCCAGCGCACTGGACGAAAAACTTGTAGCCGATCTGTCTACTCATTATTCGTGGCAGGGCGTCGTTGAAGCATCCTTTCTTGCTGCGCTCCGACCTCACGCTGCCTATGCAAGCCATCTACGACGGGCTCGCGACAGCGTGCCCCACAACGGATGGATCGTCGATTTGGCTCTGAGTGAGGTGCGCGGCTCAGCTTGTGAGCGGCATCTGGAGCATCAGAAAGTCATTCGAGAACTGCGCGAAATCATCGAGAGAATCCCGGAGCAGCCTACTGCCCTGAGACGTGGACCAACGACAGGCGAATTGCTTCAATTGCAATCTTCCACTGTCGCAGTTGCCAATGCCTACAAAGAGGGCGGCGTGGCACAAGCAAAAGCCGCCCTAGATGCGTCGCCTTGGCGCGACTTTCTCTAGACGGCGTACCACGCGAGATGGCGCACTCTCCCAAGCCGGTCGCCCCGGGGGTTTGTGCGTATAGTGAATCTTGCATTGGGGTGGCATGAACGACCACAGGCGGCCACGAGCAGTCATACGATTTCAACGCTCAAAATCTATCAAGCATGCTCACGGACATCCTGATTGCCTCGACTGGCGATGCACCCGAAATTCTTTCCGCTGCTTCTGGTAGCTGGCCTCGCTTGCAGTTCAACTCTTTGGACAACATGGCGCTCGCCGGACTTTGGTCCGCTCTCGGCGGAACTGGCGCGGTGGATTTTGAGGGTGAGAAGTACCTCCTTGCGCACACGGAGGAGCGATGGGTCTTTGAATTTCCGCAGGACTTCGTGCAAAGGCTTTCTGCGGTGCAGTCCGGCGCCGTCGCGGAAGTCGCAATGTCCTGGGCCAAGCACGATGAACTGGTGCATATGGGCGCCGACGGCCCTGGCGTTGAGCCGGTCGTAGAGGCGATGAGCGGATTTGCTCGGCAGGCGATTGGTCAGGGCAAGAGCCTCCTGCTGTTTATGTGCCTCTAGCGACAAATCTGCTCACGGCCAGCAGCCGTCGTTCGTGTCGCGACGGGCAATGCCCGCCTCAGACGCGAAGGCAGTCGCCTGCGCCCAGACGCTCCACATTGATGCTGCTTGGTGTTTGTTCAGCGATTGACGGCGATGGGGCGTTTGACTTTGATCCGGTGGCAGGCAACGCGGCAGCGCCTCCACGTGCCTAGGACGGCTGGCCTTCACGCGGTATTCCCGTGACAGTGACTGGCGAAGGCGCACGTGTGGCCCGCTTGAAAATCGAGGGCGAAATCCCGGTGTGTTCCTTGAAGAAGCGCGAAAAGTTGCCGGGCGCTGAAAACCCCAGGTCGAGCGCCACGTCCGTGAGTTCGCCGCCTTCACTGACGCGTCGCATCGCTTCCTCGACCCTCACCCCGCTCCAGAACACCTGCGGCGTCGTGTGCAACTGGTCGCGAAACAAGGCGAAGAAGTGCGCGCGCGAAAGACCGACCTTGGCCGCGATCTCGTCGATGGTCGTTTTCTCGGACACATGGGCACGCATGTGGGCGATGGCGGCGCGCAGGCGATGGTCCAGCGCAACGCCGATGCCGCCCGCAACGGGCGCATCAACGCCGCCGGCCGTGGAGGCCGCGATGGCCGCCTCCAGCAAGCGCTCGACTTCCTGGTCGATCCGCTCGCGTCCACTGCCCGCGGAGATCATCAGGTCCAGTACGCGCCAGCATGAACGGCGCAGCGCAGCGCCGATGGGCACGCGCGGCGAGGGAAACCGGAAGCTGCGGTCCTTCGCCTGGCCAAGCTCGTCGAGCCACTCCTTCTTGATCATGAAGACGATGAACAGGCTCGAGCCGCTGTCGTCCAGACGGACCATGTCGTGCGCCTCGAACGCGTTCACGCCCAGCGCCACGCTTTCGCTGTAGGGCACGGTTTCCGCGCCGACATGCGCGCACGCGCGCGCTCCGCCCAGCCAAAGGGCGAGCTGCGTCTCCGAGTGCGCGTGCGACACCAGATTGGCGCTCGCCTCCAGGACGATCGCCGTGCCGAACGCGCCTTCGTGAAGTGCATAGGCTTCCTGCATCTGCGTGCTTCATCGAGGTGGTTTGCCGCGATTGTTCCTCCCCCGCCCCCTGGCCGGCATGGCGCCCCCGGGTAAGTCCTTAGGAGCACACCAGACGATTTGATATGCCGCCGGACCGGCCGATAAGCGCGTTCGGCTCGCAATTTCTAGAGTTGCCGCATCGCTGGAACACAGGAGCAACTCTTCATGCGAATCGCCACTTTCACGAGCGAAGGCCACCGCAAGGTCGGCCTCGTCTCCACCGACGGAATGACCGTCACCCCACTGCAGCTCACGCAGGCCCAGGCCGAGGGCGGCGTGCTGACGCTGATCGAGTCGCTGGCCGATGGCGGCTCGCTTCCGGAGGTCGCCGGTCCCGCCATCGACTTGGACAACGTGGTGCTCGACGCGCCGCTGCCCAAGCCGCGCCGCAACCTCTGGTGCGTGGGGCGCAACTACCATGCGCACGCCAAGGAGTTGGCAACTTCTGTGTTCAAGGACAACGCGGCCAGGACCGACGAATGGCCCATCGTCTTCACCAAGGTACCCGAGTGCGTCGTGGGCCCGCGCGACGACGTGTTCGTGCCTTCCGAGGTGTCCACGCAGATCGACTACGAAGCCGAGCTGGCCGTCGTGATCGGCAAGGGCGGCAAGAACATCACACGCGCCGCCGCGATGTCGCATGTGTTCGGCTACATGGTCGTCAACGACGTGACCGCGCGCGATGTGCAGGTGCGCCACGGGCAGTGGGACATGGGCAAGTCCTTCGACACCTTCTGCCCGATGGGGCCGTGGATCGTCACCGCCGACGAGTTCGACGGCACCAGGACGCGCGTGCGCTGCTGGGTCAACGGCGAGCTGCGCCAGGACGGCCCGACCGAGAACATGATCTTCGACATCCCCACGCTGATCGAGACCATCTCGCGCGGCATCACGCTCTATCCCGGCGACGTCATCGCGACCGGCACGCCAGCCGGTGTGGGCATGGGCATGAGCCCGCCGCGTTACCTGCGCGCCGGCGACGTCGTGCGTGTGGAGATCGACCGGCTCGGCGCCATCGAGAACAAGTTCGTCTGAGGGGCTGTGCATGACCACTCAAGTACTGAACGATCTGAGCGTCGAAATCGACGGTGACGGCGAGGCACTGCTGTGCATCCACGGGCTCGGCGGCTCCTCGAACGCCTGGACGCCCGTGTTGCCGGCGCTCGGCGGTTTTCGGCGCATCCGGCCCGATCTGCCGGGCAGCGCAAGGTCACCGCTGCCCGCGGACGGCAAGGCATTGTCGATCGAGCGCTACGTGGACGCGATGGTGAGCCTGCTCTCTGTGCTCGACATCGGCAAGGTGCATGTGATGGCGCACTCGATGGGCACGATCGTCGCCCAACATCTGGCGCTGCGCCGCCCCGGGACGGTGAGATCGCTGGCACTCTTCGGGCCGCTGGCTGCGCCCTCGGATGCCGCGCGCCCCAGCATCGCAGCCCGTGCCCACGCGGCGCGCGGCGGCGCGGCGGCCATGCAGGAGATCGCCGATGCCATCGTGAAGGGCGCGACCAGCGCACAGACGAAGGAGTTGCAGCCGGCGGTGCTCGCGCTGGTGCGGGAGAGCGTGATGCGCCAGTCGCCCGAGGGCTACGCGCAGAGCTGTGCGGCGCTGGCCGATGCGCAGCCGGCCGCACTCGAACGCCTTGACGTCCCTACGCTGCTGGTCACCGGCGACCAGGACGGTGTGGCCCCGCCGGCCAGCGTCCGCGTCATGCAGGAACGCATCGCCGGCAGCCGCCTCGTCGTGCTCGACGGATGCGGCCACTGGACGACTTTCGAGCAGCCGCAGCGCTGCACGCAAGAGCTCGAAGCCTTCTACGCGGCACTGCACTGAGGCGGCGCCGGATTCCATTCGACCACCCATGGCCGGCCGTACAGGCCGAAGGAGACAACGATGACCCGTATTGCATTCACCAATGTCCGCATCTTCGACGGCTCGGGCGAAGACCCCTACACCGGCGATCTGCTCGTGGAAGGAAAGCGCATCGTCGAAGTGGCGCGCCTTCCCAAGCGCGTGAGCACCGACGACGCGCGCGTGATCGACGGCAAGGGCCGCTTCCTCATGCCGGGCATGACCGAGGCCCACACGCATTTCTCGTGGAACGACCAGCCGTCTCTCGCGGCCATTCAGTTCATGCCGCCCGAAGAGCACATGCTCTGGTGCGTGCGCGTGGCCAAGCGCTACCTCGACATGGGCTGGACCTGCGCGATCGGCGCGGCGGCGGCCAAGCCGCGCCTGGACGTGGTCCTGCGCAACGCCATCGATGCGGGCGAGTTCCCCGGCCCGCGCTACCTGGCCGGCAGCCAGGAGATCACCACCATCGGCGCGCTGGGCGACAACACGCTGCCACACATGAAGTTCGAAGAACTCAGTTTCGGCAGCGTCTGCAGCGGCCCCGAAGACATCCGAAGATCGGCCCGCACCTTCATCAAGTACGGCGTCGATCACCTGAAAATCAATCTGTCGGGCGAGTACATCGCCGGCCTGCCCGCGGAAATGTCGCCGTTTGCGGAAGACGAGGTCGCCATGCTCGCGCAGGAAGCCAAGCGCTACGGCAAGCGCATGGCCGCGCACGCGCGCTCCAGCGAATCGGTCAAGCAGTGCGTACGCCACGGCATCGAGATGGTCTACCACGCCAGCTTTGCCGATTCGGAAGCGCTGGACATGCTCGAGGCGGCCAAGGACCGGCACTTTGTCGCGCCGGGCATCGGCTGGCTCATCCGCACCACCTACAACGCGGCGGAGTACGGCATCACGGAAGCCGTCGCCACTCAGATGGGATACAAACGCGAGCTGGAAATCGCATCGGCTTCGCTGCGCGAGATGCACAGGCGCGGCATTCGCATCCTGCCGGGCGGCGACTACGGCTTTGCCTGGATGCCGCACGGCACCAATGCCAACGACCTCCAGTACTTTGTCGACTACATCGGCATGACACCGAAGGAGGCGCTGATGGCCGCGACACGGCTGGGTAGCCAGATCATGCAACGTCCCGATGAATTGGGACAGCTGAAAGCGGGCTTTCTCGCAGACATCGTCCTGATCGATGGCGACCCGCTGCAGGACCTGTCGCTGCTGACGGACCCGGCGAAGGTGCAGCTGGTGATGAAGGACGGCGTGGTCCACAAGGACTGCGCCACGCCCGTGCCGCCGCATGCCGCGCTGCATCTAGCAGGCGCCGACACACCGCTGCAGGAACAGGGCGTCAAGGAAGCCTTGGCAGAGATGCACTGACCCACCAGGTTCCGCTGCTCGTTGACAGGTCGCGGCGGGCAGCAGCAGCGCCCGCTCGGACGGGATTGCGTCTGACCCGAAGGGCAACAAGTCATCCCATCCATGCGGGGCCACGGTGTGGAGTGGGCTGACAGCCTTCAGGCCGGCTCCCACACATGTCGCATGTTCCGGCCAGGTAGACACCCCCTCTTGGAGCGAGCGCAACGGGGAGACAACTTGACCAAGACTCTTCAGGAGCTGTGATGCACAGTCGCTTGGTTCGTCGCCTCCCAGCGCAGTTCTGGCATCAGCGTCGTCAATGCAACTGGCGCCCGCAGGCCGTTCTGCGAACGCCGCAGGCGAAGCCCGCGGTCAATCTCCCTCCAGCTGCGTCTCCAGCTTTTTCGCGACGGCACTGTAGTGCCGTGCCGAAGCGGTATTCTTCTGCCCGGCATAGTGCGCGCTGACCGCGCGTGCCGCGCGCAAGGCGGCCTCGAAGCCATCGTGCCGCTCCTGCCATTCGGTGTCGCGCGTCCCGATGTCTCCAGCAACGAACCGCCCCACCCGAAAGCCGCCCTCCAGATCGACGGCACCGATCACCGGCATGCCGTCGCGCAATTCGCCGTAGAACGCATAGCCCGCATTCGCACCGACGCGGGTCCGGAGCATGCCGATCCCGGATGCCTTGCCGGATTGGCAGCTTCCGCTCCAGTAGGTAGGCGCCGCACCCAGCGAGGCCGGTGCCACGAAGCGACACCCTGTCGCGGGGTCCTGCGACCATCTCATGTCGGGGTCCTGGCCGGCCGCCAGCATGGGCGCCAACGACAGGGCGAGCGCCATGACCGTGGCAGCACGAAGTCCGATGCGTGAGCCCTGTGAACCCTCTTTGCGCGAAATGCTGCATCCCATGGCGTGACATCCTTCCCGTTGGAACCTGTGGACCTGCCGCCGGCGAATGGCGGGCGTGAGCAACGGGAGATTCTCCTACGGCTTCATCCTTCAACAGGAAGGCCGTGCGCCCTGCCTCACGAGCATTCCCTTGAGGGCTCCTTGTTCGTCGCAGTCCTTGCCCGGCTGGCGCCCGAATGCACGCCGGGCTGGCAGCGATGGCTGTCGCGCGGCCTGCATGCCATCGACACCCCCATGCGGTGGAACACGCGAACGAACCGGGGCACGCGCCGCAACAGGGCGTCCCTCGCGCCTCGGCCTCCTCTTTCGCTCACTGCGCGATGCCCTCACGCAATGCAGGCCGACGCTCCAAGAGCCGCCGCAGCCTCCTCGCACAGGGCAGCCGCTTCGGCGGCGGTCCCGGCCACGCCATAGACGTAGTTGTCAGGCCGCAGGAGCGCGGCGACACACCCGTGCCGTTGGAACCAGTGGGCCGCAACACCCTCCACATCGTCCGCGCTGCCGAGCGCGACCACGGTGAGGCCAGGTATCGAAGCGTCACCAGCCCGCTCGACGCCCGGTGCAAGCACGAGCCGCCAGCCATGGCCTGCCAGCTCGTCCATGCGCTGGCGGGCTCCCGCTGCACCAGTCAGCCACGGTTGGGGAAACAGGCCGCCGCGTGCCGCGCTGGCTTGTCCCGACAGGAACCCGTCTTCCAGGCGCGGCAGGATGTCCTGGCGGGGCGTGTCCTGCACCTGGCCTGCGCACTCTTCCAGCAGGCGAGCATCGCGCGCTCTGGCCTTGGCCACATCCCGCTCGCAGATGACGACTCCCACGCCCTTGATGCGGCTGGTGAGTTCGCGCACGTGGGCCCGGCGTTCCGTGCCATAGCTGTCGAGCAGCGCCTCGCCAGCGTCGCCCCGCACCTCGCCTTGCAGCACGGCCGCGAGCTTCCAGCTCAGGTTGGCCACATCACGCACGCCCTGGCACATGCCCTGTCCAAGGAAAGGCGGCTGCATGTGCGCAGCGTCTCCGGCCAGGAAGACGCGCCCATGGCGCCACTGCTGGGCAACAAGCGCATGGAAGCGGTAGCTCGCCTGGCGCCACAGCTGACCGTCGTCGGGCGTGAGCCAACGCGACAGCAACTGCCAGGTGTGCTCGGCCGTGGCGACCTGCGCGGGGTCTTCGCCCGGCAGGATCGAGATCTCCCAGCGACGATGGTTCTTCGGACCGATCACCAGGGTGCACGGGCGCTGCGGCTCGCAGTACTGCACGCTCACCTTCGGCAGCTTGGCAAGGCCGCGCTCGTTGACCAGCACATCGACCACCAGCCAGGGCTCGTCGAAGTCCAGGTCCTGCATCTCGATGCCCAGTTGGGTGCGCACGCCGCTGCTGCCCCCGTCGCAGGCCATGCAGTAGCGCGCACGCACGGTGCGAGCCTGTCCCCCGGAGCCGATCTGCAGCATGACGCCTTCCGGGTCCTGCGCGAGCGCGACCATCTCCACGCCCAGGTCCACCGTCACGTTGGGCAACTGCGCCACGCGCGCGCGCAGTGCCCGCTCCACGGGCGGCTGCGTGAACACCATGGAAGGCGTGTACCCCTGCGGATAGGGAGGCGCCACCATGGTCATGCGCCGGATCAGCTGACCGTCGGCGCCGAGGTACTCGGAGTTGGTGAACGGCTCGATGTAAGGCTCGACAGCCTCGACCACGCCCAGCTGCTGGAACACGCGCATGATCTCGTGGTCCAGCGAGATGGCACGGGGAATCTGGTGGACATCCGGCATGCGCTCGCACACGTAGACCTTGAATCCACGCTGTCCCAACAGCCCTGCGGCCACCTGCCCCACCGGGCCGTATCCGACGATCGCGACGTCGTAGATGTCGCTCGTGCTCACGCCGCCTCATCCGCAATGGGGTTGGAGAGAAGGCCGACGCCATCGATCTCTATCTCGATGGTGTCGCCCGCGCGCATCCATACGGGTGGAGTGCGCGCCTGGCCCACGCCGGCGGGCGTGCCCATCACGATCACGTCGCCCGGCTCCAGCGTCAGCACCTGTGCCAGCAAGGCGATGGTCTCGGCGACGCTGAAGATCATGTCGTCGGTATTGGCGTCCTGCATCACCTGGCCATTCAGGCGGCTCTGGATGCGCAGGCCCGCGGCGCCCGGCGCCAATTCGTCGGCGGTAACCAGCACGGGTCCGAAGCCGCCGGTGCGGTCGAAGTTCTTGCCGATGGTCCATTGGGGCGTGCGCTTCTGGTAATCGCGCACGCTCATGTCGTTGAAGCAGCTGTAGCCGAAGACATAAGCCAGCGCCTGGGCCTGGGGCGTGTGCCGAGGCACCTTGCGGCCGATCACCACCGCCAGTTCGGCCTCGTAGTCGAAGCGTGTCGACACCTTGGGCAACCATCCGGCCTCCCCATGGGCCAACAGCGACGAGGGCGCACGAAAGAAGAACCAGGGGTAGTCGGGCTTCTCTCGACCGCCTTCCTTGGCGTGATCGTAGTAGTTGAGGCCCAGGCAGACGATCTTGCCGGGCTCGGGCACCAGCGGCGCCAACCTCGCGCCTTCAAGGGGCTGACGCTGACCCGATCTCAGTGCTTGCCGCGCCGCGGCCTGCAGGTCGACGCCGGCGCTCAGCGCGGCGCGCAGGTCGGCCGGCACCAGCGCGTCGGCATCGTTCAGATCGATCAGGTCCTGGGCGTCGACAAGGGCCAGGCGCGGCGCGCCTTGGCGCAGGTAGGTGGTGAATTTCATCGGGATGTCACTCGGTTGGAAAAATCAGGGGTTCGTTGCGAAGAAGATGCGCCGCTGTGCGTCCTTCAGGGCGGCGCCGGGGGCGGCAGAGATGCCCCACTGGTCCACGCGGCCCGGCGGCCACTTCCAGTGCTCGGGGCCGTGCGCCTCGTAGCCGTCGTCGATCTGCTCCACCTCGGCCGTGTACTCGATGACGACGCCGAAGGGATCGATGAAATAGTTGAAGAGGTTGTTGCCCGGGCCGTGCCTGCCGGGGCCCCACTGGATGGGAAACCCCGCGTCCTTCATGCGGCCGCCGCCGCGCATCACCGATTCGAAGTCGGGCATGAGGAAGGCGATGTGGTTGAGCGCATCGTTGTCCGAGATGCCGATGGCGATGGTGTGGTGATCGCGATCGCAGTTCATGAAGGCCATGATCCCGGTGCGGTCTACCAGGCGAAAGCCCAGCGCCTGCTGCAGGAAGACCTGCGTCTCGTCCACCGCGTGGCTGTTGAGCACCACGTGGGTCAGGCGGATGGGCCGGTCCTTGACCGCGGGTCCCTCGGGCTGCCGGCTGTCGCCGTGCACCACCTGGAAGATGCGCCCGTGCGGGTCCCTGAACTTCAGGCCGACGCCACCGGCGGGATCGCGCGTGAGTTCGTGCGGCGGCGCCAGCAGGGTGCCG
The DNA here is from genome assembly GCF_003965815.1 of Variovorax gossypii. Lineage (GTDB taxonomy): Bacteria > Pseudomonadota > Gammaproteobacteria > Burkholderiales > Burkholderiaceae_C > Variovorax > Variovorax gossypii. Next base: position 370,009 of record NZ_RXOE01000005.1, read on the forward strand.
CCGGCGGCCACGACGCGGGCGGCCACGGCATCGAGCGCCTCCCGGCTGCGCGCGCGCAGCGTCACCTGGCGGATGCGCGGGACCTCCGTGCCCTGGTGCAGCGCCAGCAGGTGGCCGTCACCGCCCGTGCCGCGCAGGTACAGCACGGAATCGCCGCGGTGGGCGACTTCCAGCCGCCAGGTGCCGGTGTAGAAGGCTTCGGCCTGCGCGAGGTCGGGCACCTCGAGCGCCACGCTGCGCAGACCTTGGATCCAGGGGGAGCTCATAGGGTCGTCTCTTTCTTGGGAAGGCCGAGGAATCGCTCGGCGTTGCGATGCACCAGGGCCGCCACCGTGGCTTCATCGAAGCCGGCGGCCTCGATGCGCTGCACCGGCGTGCGGTCATGGAAATTGAAGGGGTAGTCGGTGCCCACCATCAACTGGTCGGCGCCGAAGCGATGCACCAGGTGGCGCAGCAGGGGCTCGTCGAACACGAGCGTGTCGTAGAACAGCCGCCGCGCCTGCTCCGCGGGCGAGGCCGTGATGCTCTCCTTCAGCGCAGGAAACACTTCCCAGCCCTGCTGCAGGCGAGGCAGCAACGTGGCCAGCGTGCCGCCGCCATGGCTGAACGCGATGCGCAGGCGCGGCCGGCGCAGCAGCAGGTTGGCCGTGATGACCGACGCGGCCGCCAGGCCCACGTCCCCCGGATAGGCCAGCACCTGCTGCAAGGGCGCGGGGCCCACCAGCCGGTCCATGCCGGCCGGGCGCAAGGCGTGCACGAACACCGCGGCCCCCAGGGCCTCGCAGGCTTCGAAGAAGGCATCGAACTGCGCGGCACCCACGGGCGCATCGTTGACATTGCTGCCGATCTCCACGCCCGCGAACCCCAGCGTTCCCACGACGTACTCGAGCTCGGCAATCGCCAGGTCGATGTCCTGCAGCGGCACCGCGCCGAGCGCCGCGATGCGGCCGTTGCCCTGCGTCACCATGCCGGCCATGCAATCGTTGGTGTAGCGCAGCAACTGGTGGGCGTCGTGGGCGGCCATCCAGTACGACAGGAGCTCCGGCATGGGCGAGATCACCTGCAGTGCGAGCCCCATGCCCGGCAGATCCTCGAGCCGGCGTGCGGTGCTCCAGCAGCGGTCAGACACCGTGCGGTACACCTTGTTCGCGATCATCACGTGGCGATGGCAGGCGTGGGCGGGCGCCATCGAGGGCCAGTCGGCCGGCAGCCTGGAGCCGATGTAGCTCGGGAAGTGCTCGGGCACCACATGCGCATGCACATCGATGCCGCAGCTGCAACGGGTCATTTCTTTTCTCCAGCGCAGGGCTATTCGGGCCGGATGTCGAGCTGCCTGACCAGCTTGGCCCAGCGCTCGCGCTCGCTGTGCATGAAGGCCTCGAACTCCGGCACCGACATGCGCTGCTCGGCCTGCGAGCCGAGGGTCTGCAGGCGCTGCAGCACCTCGGGCTGCTGCATGACGGCTTCCAGGTCGCGGTTGACGCGCGCGATCACCTCCGTGGGCGTACCTGCCGGCGCAAAGAGACCGTTCCATCCCGTGTACTCGAAACCGGGGAAGGTCTCGGACAGCGCGGGCACGTCCGGCATGCCCGGCTGCCGCCCGGCGGTGCTCACGGCCAGTGCACGCACCTTCCCCGAGGAGAGGTACGCGGTGAGGGCCGCATCGGGCAGGCAGACCAGCGGCACCCGCCCGCCGATCACGTCCTGCAGTGCATCGGGCGCCTTGGTGTAGGGCACATGGTTGAAACGCACGCCGGCCATCCCGGCCACGCTGTCGGCCAGCATGCCGGAGAAGGTCTTCGGGCCTTCGGTGGCGATCGCGATGCTGCCCGGTTGCGCCTTGGCCAGCGCCAGCGCCTCCTTCAGATTCCTGGCCGGGAAGTTCGCCGCGGCAGCGATCACGAAGGGGCTGCGCCCCACCAGCCGCACCGGCGCGAAATCCTTCGCCGGGTCGTAGGGCAGGGCCTTGAAGGTGTAGGCATTGGTCACCATCGCCGCGGTGGTCGCGTAGTAGAAGGTGTAGCCATCGGGCTGCGACCGCGCCGCCGCCAGCGCGCCGATCACGTTCTGCCCGCCCGGCTTGTTCTCGATCACGATGGGCTGGGCCCAGCTTCGCGCGAGCCGGTCGGCCACGTAGCGCGCGAGGATGTCGGGCCCCGAGCCCGCGGGCTGCGAAAGGATGAACTTGACGGGGCGCTGCGGCCAGTCGGGCTGTGCGCGAAGCAGCCCGCTGCCCGCCAGCGGAAACAGCGTCGCCGTCCGGACGAAATCTCTGCGTTGCATGGAGTCTCCTTTGTTCTTGGAGCCTGGATGCTAGGAAGCCTCCCAACATCTGAACAGTCGATGACGCAGATACATAAAATCCATTTCATGGATATTCGATCGGTCGACCTCAACCTGCTGGTGCTGTTCGATGCGATGGCCAGGCTGCGCAGCGTCAGCCGCGCGGCCGAAGCCATCGGGCTGAGCCAGCCCGCCACCAGCGCCGCCCTGGCGCGGCTGCGCGCAACCTTCGACGACGACCTGTTCGTGCGCGCCGGCGCGCAGATGGAGCCCACGCCGCGCGCGCAGGCACTGAGCCCCGTGGTGCAACGCGTGGTGCAGGCGATCCAGGCGGAGATCCTTCAGCCGGCTGGCTTCGATCCGGCGAGCGCGGAGCGCAGCTTCACGCTGCTCACCCCCGACATCGGCGAGGTGGCGTTTCTCCCCGGGGTGCTGCGACGCCTGCGGCAGGCAGCGCCGCTGGTGCGGCTGCGTGCGCTTTCCATGCCGCGCACGGCGGCCGCCCATGCGCTGGAGGCCGGCGAGGCCGATCTGGCCGTGGGCTTCTTTCCCGATCTGCAGAAGGCGGGCTACTTCCGCCAGGCGCTGTTCAGGACGTCCTACACCTGCATCGCCTGCGCGCACAATGCGGCAGCGCCTTCGCGCATGACGGCGCGGCAGTACCTGGCGGCGCGGCACATCGTCGTGCGGCCCGACGGGCGCGAGCACATGCTGGACCGCTTCCTGGAGGACAAGGGCTGGCACCGGCACGTGACGCTGGAGCTCTCGCATTTCATGAGCCTGTTGTCGCTGCTGCCCGGCAGCGACCTGGTGGCGACCGTGCCCGACGACATCGCCACCGTGGTGCAGCGGCATATCGCGGTGAAGACCATCGAACTGCCCTTCAAGCCGCCGCAGCTCCAGGTGCAGCAGTACTGGCACCGTCGCATGCAGAACGATGCATCCAACCGCTGGCTGCGCGGACTCTTCTACGAAGTGAACCGGCGCGACGCCAACGCACGCCTGCCCGACTGGCAGGCCGCCGGCTGAAGGTGCTTCAACCGGCGCTCAGCCCCGCCGCCTGCACCCCGGCGATGCAGATGGCTTCATCCTCGTCGCCGGTGCCGCCACTGGCACCTACCGCGCCCAGCAGCGTGCCAGCCGCATCGCGGATCACCACCGCACCGGTCTGAGGCAGGAACCTGCCCTCGGCCGTGGCGGCCAGCGCGACGAAGAAGTTGGGGTTGTCCCTCGCGCGCTCGGCCAGCTTGCGGCTGGCCACGCCCATGCCCACCGCACCCCATGCCTTGGCACGCGCGATGTCGAAGCGGAACATGCTGGCACCGTCTTCGCTCACGAAGGCCTTGAGATGGCCGGCGGCATCGAGCACCGCAATGCCCATGGGCTGGTAGCCGGCTTCCTTCGATTTCGCGAGGGCCGCATCGATGATGGTGCGGGCTTGCTGCAGGGTCAGGCTGGACACGGGCTTTCCTTTTCTTTCATTCATTCAATGAGCGACCGCCCCGGGGCCGGCGACAGCCTCGAAGCCATAGCGGTTCATGCTGGCGAAGGCAGGCATGGCGGGGTGCGGCACGAAGCGTGTGCGGCAGTCGAGCACGGCCGGCAGACCCGAGGCCAGCGCGCGGTGGATGGCGGGCCCGACCTCGGCCAGGGCCGTCACACGTTCGCCGTGACAGCCGAAACCCCGCGCGATGGCGGCATAGTCTGTCCCGTCGAGCGCGGTGCCCAGTTCGAAACCGAGCGCATTGCGTTGACCGGCACGGATGATGCCCCAGGCGGCGTTGTTGTGGACGATGATGAGCACCGGCAGGCGGTGACGTCGCGCGGTGTCCAGTTCGTTGAGCGTGAAGCCGAAGGAGCCGTCGCCCGTGATGAGCGTGACGGCCCGCTCAGGCTGCTGCGCCTGCAGCGCGATGGCATAGGGCAGGCCGAAACCGAGGTGGCTCATGCCCGGCTCGTGAAAGCGCGTGCGCACGTCGTGCACCGGCGTCAGGTCGTTGCTCCAGAAGCTGGTGTGGCCGCCGTCGAAGACGGCCAGGCCGTCTTTCGGCAAGGCCTCGCCGATCGCGCGCGCCAGCGCCGCGGGGTGCATGGCCTCGCCCGGTTCGCCCTCCTCCCCCAGTGCCGCCAGGCGCGACGCGTACGCCTCGCGCGCCTGCCGCAGGTCGCGCAGCCAGCCGCTGTCGACGGCACGCTCCAGGTCGGCATCACCGGCTGCGAGCAGATCCTCGAGCGCGGCGCTTGCATCGGCTTGCAGTGCGAGTTCGTGCAAGGCGGGGTGCCCCAATGCCGACGGATCGATGTTGATGCTGACCAGCCGCTGCGACCGCCGCGCCAGCGGCCCGTGCGCGTCCCACATCCAGGACGACCAGCGGCATCCCACGGCGAGGACGAGATCGGCGCGCTCGAAGGCCAGCCGCACGGGCTCCCCGGCGATCAGGCCGCCATGGCCGATGAAATGCGGGCTGTCCGAGGCCACCACGCCGAGCGCCATCTGCGTGGGAAGCACCGGCGCCTGCCAACGCTGCGCAAGCGCACGCACGCTGGCGGCCGCGCCGCTCGCGACCACGCCGCCGCCGGCCACGATGAGCGGGCGCCTGGCCTGCGCCATGAGGGCTGCCGCGCGGCGCACATCGTCGGCATGCGGCCGGACACGCCCCACGAAGCGATAGCTCGCCGGCGCAACGTCGAACTCCGCCTCCTCGAAGCTGCAGGACTGGCTCAGCACGTCCTGCGGAATGTCCAGGTGCACCGGGCCGGGCCGTCCGCTCAGCGCCTCGCGAAAGGCGCGGCGCACGAGCTCCGGCAGGCGGCGCGCATCATGCACCACCGCGTTCCACTTGGTGATCGGCCGCGTCAGCGCCACGGTGTCCAGGTCCATGAACATGCCGCTGTGCGGATAGCAGGCGGCGCGATGCTGGTTGGTGGTGATGGCCAGCAGCGGCAGGTTGTTGTTGAAGGCCACGCCCAGGCCGGAGGCCAGGTTGAGACCGCCCGGCCCCATCTCGCCCAGCGCCACCGCGATCCGCCCCGACGCGGCATGGACACCGGCCGCCATCATCGGGGCTGCGCCTTCGTGCCGCACCCCGAGGAAGCGCAACCGTTCCTGCTGCGAGATCGCGTGCAGCAACGGCCCCAGCTTGCCGCCGACGATGCCGAAAACCTCCCGCACCTGCTCTGCGAGCAGAAGCCGCACCAACGCCTGCGCGCCGTTGATTTGCAGCGCCATGTCCTAGTCCTCCGCCGTGAAATGGGCCGCCTTGACGATCGGGGCCCAGCGCTGCCGGTCGGCACGCACGATGCGGGCGAATTCGTCGGCGCCCTGGTGCATCGGCTGCAGCCCGACCTTGGCCAGCGCCTCGACGAATTCGGGCGCCGCGAGACCCTCGCGCACGAGCGCATTGAGGCGCTGGACGGTCTCGGACGGCGCGCGCGCCGGCAGGAACCAGCCCAGCCACTCCTGTACGACGATGTCGGGGAAGCCCTGCTCGACGAAGGTCGGCACCTCCGGCAGGAAGGGCGAACGCTGCGCGCTCGACACCGCCAGGCCCCGCAGTTTGCCAGCGCGGATGTACGGCATCACCTCGCCGAGCACGCTCACGCTCACCGGCACCTGACCGCCCAGCACGTCGTTGAGCAGCGGCGCGCCGCCCCGGTAGGCCACCGCCGTGAGCTCCGCGCCGCCGGCCCTCTGCAGCATCATGCCGACGAAGTGCAGCGCCGAGCCGGCCGCCGGCACGCCGTAGTTGGCCTGCGGCGGATGGGCCTTGGCCCACTTCACATACTCCGACGCCGTCCTCACGTCCGTCGGCAAACCGGGGCCGGCCGTCAGGACGAAGGCATAGTTGACGGTGCTGGTCACCGGCACGAAATCGGCGATCGGGTCGTAGTTGAGCTTCCTGTAGGTGTTCGGATAGAGCGTCATCGGCGAGCTGGGAATCTGCAGGATCGTCAGGCCATCGGGCGCCGCACGCTTGACGTACTCCACCGCGATGCGCCCGCCCGCCCCTGTCTTCGGCTCCACCACCAGGCTGGCGGCGTACTTGCCGCGCAGCTTCTCGGCGAGCGGGCGTGCCACGTGGTCGCCCATGCCGCCGGCGGGAAAGCCCGAGACGATGGAGGCATTGCCGTTGAGCTGCGCGAGCGCGCGTTCCCAGGGGGCGAGCGCGGCCAGCGCACTGCCCGCCTGAAGAAGATGAAGGAAGTCTCTGCGGTCCATGGCATGTCTCCTGGGTCTGGGGCCCTTGGCTGTCGATGCATCGATCGTGAGGCCACCGAGGGCTGCCGCGAATGGACAAATCGCACCATGGCAGGTAGTTTTCCGGCCTCGATCGCATCTGCACGATCTGCACGCCGTGAAATCCGCTGCCAGGCCCCTCCTCCTCGTCCCCTTCCGTGAAGTCCGTCATGAGCAGCCCGACGACTGCCTGCACTACGAGCTGGTGGCGGTGCGCGGGCGGGAGATGGACTGGACGATTCCGGCGCATCGCCACGAGGGCCTGCACCAGATCCAGTTTCTGGAGCGGGGTCGCATCAGCGGCACGGTGGATGGGCGAGCGGTGCAGGCCGATGCCCCGGCCATCCTGCTGATTGCCCCGGGCTCGGTGCACGGCTTTCACCACACACGCGACACTTCGGGGCATCAGCTCACCATTCCCAGCGCCACGCTGCAGCAACTCCTGGCCGGCACACAGCTGGCGGAGACGAGCCTGGGCAGCTCCTTCTTGCTGACGGAGCTGGCGCCCCCGGCGCACGCCGAATGCGCCACGCTCTTCGCCATGCTGGGGCGCGAGTTCCACGGCCACGATGCTGGCCGGGTGCCTGCGCTGCTGGCCACCGCCACCCTGCTTGCGGTCCTGCTGCTGCGCCTGCACGGCGCATACATCCAGAAGACGCAGGCGCCCGGTGCGCGCGATGCGCTGGTCCAGCGCTTCCGTGCGCTGGCAGAGCAGCACTTTCGCGAGCACCGCGGCCTTCCTTTCTATGCCCAGCAGCTGGGCGTGAAACCCGACCACCTGAGCCGCAGCTGCCGCAATGCGACGCAGCAGTCGGCCCTGCAGCTGCTGCACGAGCGACTCATGCTGGAAGCGCGTCGACTGCTCGCCTATACCCCCATGTCCGTGGCAGAGGTGGCCGACACCATCGGGTACCAGGACCCGGCCTACTTCAGCAAGTTCTTCACTCGCGCCACCGGCCACTCGCCTTCACAGTACCGTGCGCTGGCGGCCCAGGGGGTCAAAACACCTCGTTAGGCACATGCGGGCCCAATCACCGGTCTCGGCGGAGCACACGCCCTCCTGCCCGACCCCGCCACCGGGTACTTCGCGCCCCCTGCAGGCCGGAACCCCATGGCCATGGTCACGAAGGCGCAGTACTTCCCATGCATCGCGAACCGTCGGGACCGGCTTGGTCACGCGACCCGAAGCCGACGAAGCCGACAACCCTTTCCCGTCACGCAGTTGATCAGCATCCGCTCGCATGACGACGCGGCCGCGCTCGGGCATCAGCAGGCACTCGCGCAATCGAGCACGAAGCCCCGGGCCCGCCCAGCATGACCCGACGCCCTCCATGATCGATTCACGACGAGTTCGGAGTCGACGCAGACAGAGTCGAGATCCCGCGGTCGATCTGCGCACGTGCAGTGCCTGCAGCACAGCTGGCGAAGAAATAGAGACAAAACCACCAAGCTCCTCCTCGACCCCCTATTAGTTTCCTCATTGCAGCCCACGCGGCTTCCTGCGCGGCTGGCACGAACCAACAACATGCCCGATGCGGCCTTGAGGAGAAGAACATGAGCGCTTGGCGCTGGGGGATGCGCGCGTTGGAGCGGCACTGTTGCGGCCGATTTTTCGCAAGCGCACGGCGAAGTCGTGTTGACGGTGGGCGCGGCGCCGGCTCGACGACCGCTTGCGGCTCAACGGGCGGCGCCCGGCGGCACTGGTCTCAAGACGGTGAACGACCCACTGCAGAAACTCCTAGGTCGCCCGAGCAGTCAGTCGCCGCGACTGACCTGAGGCAAAGCCTTGACCACGACGCCCATCGCAGGGGAAGAGTGGCGTAGTGGGCGTGGTATCCGGTATTGGTCTGCGGCCAGTCCTCCAGCACAGCGACCAGGCGCCCGGACGAGAGGTGCTCGTCAACGGCATCGTCGGGCAACCAGGCCAGACCGCGCCCGCCAAGTGCCCCGGCGACGACCATGCCACTCGAGTCGAATACGAGCCGGCCGGTGACGTGCGCGTTGACCCGAATTCTTCAAGTCGAACCTGAAGTGATCCGGGAGTCCGCTGGGCGCGCACAGACCGAATGCCGCCAGTGGCGCCGTCCGGCGAGCGGGTTCAATGCTCCACGACCAGGTCCGGCCATTCCCGCCGCCATTGGTGCTCGAGCCGCGCCTTCTCTGCGCGGTGGCCCAGGGCGATGACCACAGGGATGACGGTGCCTCGCGGCAGCCCGAGGATCTGGCAGATCCTGGGTGCCGAAAAGCCTTCCATCGGGCAGGAGTCGATGCCTCTGGCGGCCGCGGCCAGCATCAGGGTCTGCGCCGCGAAGCTCGCGTTCCTTGCGGCCCACGAGCGGCTCCCCAGGTGGCCGATGGGGAGCAGCGCCAGGCTGGGTCGCACGAGCGCGGCGAGCGCTGCGAGCGGCGTCCAGAGGGCCCACGAGCCGAGTTCCAGGACGCGCCGGAACATCTTCACCTGCCCGCGGTGGTAGTCCTTCGAGCGCTCGGGCAGGCTGCTGGAGGCCTCGACGTAGGAAAGCTGTTGGCTCGCCGTCCGCAGCGCGATCTCGCGGCTCGCTGCGACGATCACCAGCGTGGGTGCGGAGACCGCGGCACGCTGCCCGCTGCAGGCCTCGGCCAGGCGCGCCTTCAATGCGGGTTCGCGCACCCAATGGAGCTGGTAGGGCTGTAGGTTGCCGCTCGAAGGCGCCCGGGCGGCCTCCTCGAGCACGGCGCGAACGTCGGCGTCGGGCAGCGCCGCCGGTGCGAATTCCCGGATGGCGCGCCGGCGTCGATTCACGTCCTGGAAGGCAGTCCAGAGCGGCGATGTGTCTTGCTTTTGCATGCTGAAATAGTAAGCTTTGACTTGTTTTTTTGAAACTTGCATTTGGAGCTTCGCGCCCATGAAAACCGTGCGGCCGACCACATCCCCCCGGAAACAGCCTCGGCAGGCGCGCTCGCGGGCCACGGTGGACGCCATTACGCAAGCTGCGGCTTACATTTTGGTGAAGCGCGGCTGGGAGGGTTTCACCACCAATGCGATCGCCGAGCGCGCCGGGGTGAACATCAGTTCCCTGTATCAGTTCTTCCCCAACAAGGAGGCCATCGTCGCCGAGCTGCAGCGCCGCCACATCGAGCAGACGCGCCGCAAGTTGGTGGAGGCGCTGCCCCGGCTGGCCGGGCAGCGCTCCTTGCGCGATGCGCTCCTGCTGCTGGTGGGCGCGATCGTGGACGAGCATCGCGTCGCGCCCGCCCTTCATCGCGCCTTCGCCGAGGAGCTGCCGCGGTCGGTGAAGTGCCCCACGGAGGATGAAGCGGCGCTCCGGCGCCAGGCGCTAGAGGCGCTGCGGCCGTTCATGAAGAACGTGCCGAATCCCGAGGTCGCGATAGAGATCGGCGTGGTCGCTGCGCGGGCCGTGATCAACGGCGCGGCGACGCATCGGCCTGAAGTGCTCGGCCTCCCGCAGTTCCGGGAAGAGGTGGTCGCCTTGCTCCAAGGGTACCTGCAGCGCCGGGCCTCATCAGCCTGAGTGGACGAAGTGATCACCAAGTCGAGGTCCGAAGAAGACGTTGGCATCAACTGGCGCTTCGCGCGGAGGAGGTAGCGGCGTGGCCATCAGGCTGAGCAGCATCGCAAACCGTCTCATAACGATGACTCTGGCGTTCGCGCTCAGCATTCCTGGCGACCGCTCAGGAGCGGTGTGCTGTCATTGTGAGCTTGAGGGCATCCAACGATGGGGCAGCAGGTCTGCAAGGTCGCGCGCCCGTTGGGTCGGGAGACGCATCAGCACGTCACGAAGGTATGCAGAAGCATCGTGGCCGTTGAGCTTCGCCGTTTGGATGAGGCTCATGATGGCCGCGGCTTGCTGCCCGGCCAGCAACGTCCCGGCGAACAGCCAATTCTTGCGTTCCGTGGCCCATGGCCTGATCTGCTGCTCGTCGAAATCGTTGTCGATGGGCAAGGCCGGGTCGCCAAGGTGGCGCGTGAGCGCCGCCCAGCGGTTCAGGCTGTAGTCCACGGCCCTTGCGGTCGCCGAGCCATCGGGCACCTTCGGCCGGAAATCCAGCAACCTGCTGTGCAGGACCTGCGCGATCGGCGCCGCGCGCGTTCGTCGTTCTCGCAAGCGCTCCTCAGGAGGCAAGTCCTTTGCCTCCCGCTCGATGCCGTAGAGCTGACAGATGAACTCGATGGCCGCGGCCGTCAGCGTGCTCTTGTTGGCCAGGTGCAGCTCCACGAACTTGCGGGTTTCAAGACCTGTTGCATCTTCAGATGGATCGGTCGGGCGTTCGCAGACACAGTTGCCTCACGGGCCCTTCCCAGCGGTCCTGGCGCTCTTTGCCGTCAACGAAGCGCGAAGGGGTGCCAGGTCGTAGAAGAAGTATGGCCCCGAATATGTCACGACCCCATCGTCGGCTTTCTCGGTGCTGCGTGGAACGATGACGACGGCTCTGTAGGGCTGTTTCGGCACGGAGAAAAGCACGCGTCTTTGCATGGATCGACCGGCTGCGAGCGGCTCGCCGAACGGTGTCTGACCTGCCTCTGGCGGGTTGACCAGCCGAGTCAGCATCTCATGGGGCTCGTACAACGCACCGGCCGCATCGACCAATCTGAACACGGGCTGGAACCTCACGAAAAGCGGCTGCTCCGCCATGTTCGTGATCTTCACGTGGAGCAGGACAAAGTCGCCCTTGTACTGCTTCGGTGAATCGGCGGCGCTGCTGTCCACGACGAGGTTGGCGTACCGGGCTTCCTGAAACTCAAAGGCGACGTTGTCCCGCGTCACCTGCGTGCCCCAGGCGAAGCTCTTTCTTTCTCCATCCCCGGCCATTGCGAGGAGTGGCGCGAAGGCCAGGCCGGCAGCCACCACCATTGCAGCCCAAGCGCCGCGCTCGTTCAGCCAACGCGCCAGCCAGCACAGAGGACTTGTTGCCATCATTGCCACTCGTAGCGCAAGCCCGAGCGCAGGCTCCATGTCCGCCGGATGCCTTTGGCGGCCAGGCTGGAAGCCTCGAAATAGACAAATCCTCGCCGCGGCAGGAATGCGAAGCGGCCGCCTACCCTCACTTCACCGCCCGCGCCGTTGCGGCTTTCGGTTTCAACAGGACGGCTGCCGCTCCCCTTGGCGGCAGTGATCGACAAACCATCGCCGAAATAGTTGATCGCAGAAAACCGCAGATAGATGTCACCGCTCAGGTCGAGCAACCGCACAGCCTTGCCCAGGAGCACGCTGGCCCCGACCGAGCCAGCGTCGTCGTTGTCCTGGCTGATGGTCACGCCGTTGCTCGCCACGTACTTCGTCTACGTCGGCCAGCTCGATGGCGGCGCCAGCGTGCGAGGCTTTGCCAGCGGCATCCAGAACCTGAGCGTGGGCCGCAACGACCTGCGCAGCCAGTACCTGGGCGTGTACGGCACCTACACCAGCGACAGCGGCTTCTATGCCGACGCGGTGGCGCAGTCGGGACGCCATCGCTACACGGTCGAGCCCCTGGCGAGCCCGGGCACGAGCGGCAAGGGCAACAGCCTGCTGGGCTCGATCGAAGTGGGGCAGGCCTTCGCGCTGGGCGGCAGCGGCTGGAGCATCGAGCCGCAGCTGCAGCTGATCCATCAGCACATGGACCTGAACAACTCCGTCATCGCCGGTGCGGTCGTCCAGCCGCAGGCCGACAGCGGCTGGATCGCCCGTGCGGGCGTGCGGGTCAAGGGCGAGATCGCTACGGGCGTCGGCACGCTGCAGCCGTACGGCCGCTTCAACGTCTACCGGACATCGAGCGGCGCGGACGTCGCCCGCTTCGTGAACGGCGCGACCACCACCGACATCTCCGCGCCGACCGGCGGCACGAGCACCGAACTCGCGGGCGGCTTCACGCTCGCGCTGGGCCAGTCGACCAGCCTCTACGGCGAAGTCGGCAAGCTCTGGGCGAGCGGCGGCAACGCCAGAGTGAAGAGCTCGATCAACGGGTCCGTCGGCGTGCGCATGAAGTGGTGAAACCTCGGCGGGGCAGAGATCCCGCCAGCCACGCCGCGAGACCACGACGGCCTATCGCTCGCCGGTGACCTCGAGTTCGACGCGTCGATTGGGTTGCAGACAGGCGATGAGCTGGGCGCGCTGCCGGCCGTCGACACACGAGACCAGCGGCTGCGTCTTGCCGACCCCGAAGGCGCGCAGTGCCGACGGCGGCAGGCCCCGTGCGATCAGGTAGTCACGCACGGTTGCAGCCCGCGCAGCCGACAGCGCCTGGTTGTACGCGTCGCTGCCCAGCCTGTCCGTGTGGCCGATCACGGTGATCGCGTCGAAGCGCTTGTACTGGCCCTTGAGCTGGGCGGCCAGTTGGTCGAGCTGCTCGCGTCCGTCGGCCGACATGTCGGCCATGCCCGACTTGTCAAAGGCAAACAGCGCATCGGCTGCCATCCTGAAGCGCTGCGGCGCGGAGGCGGCGGCAGCCGCCGGCACCGGCGCCGCCACATCGACCTTCGGCGAAAGGTAACCCGCGCAGGCCGGGTCCTTCCAGTACATCGCATCGGAGAGGCCGTCCCTGTAGACCACCTTGTACTGGCAGGTGACGAATTCGTCGCCACGGCCGGTGCGGAAGTTGAACAGGTAATCCCACTCCTTCGGGCCGAAGAGGCCTTCGCCGAAGTGCGGATAGCTGATGAGCTCGCGCACCTGGTTCTTCGTCATCCCCCGGCCGACGCGGCGCAACTGCTCCACATTGACGAAGGTGCCGCCCTTGAGCCAGGCGCTGCCCGCCTCAGGAAAGTGCACGGAGTCGGTGGCGGCAGGCGCCGCACCGCTCTGCTCGGGCACGGCGGTGCCCGTCGCGCAGCCTCCCAGCATCGCCACCAGGGCGGTCAGTGCGAGGCAATGGAATGTAGTGTGTGTTTTCATGGATGTTGTTCCTCTTGCGCTCAGTCGAACGAGAACCCGAAGCCCACGCGCACGATGGCCTTGCTGCCGCCGGTGGCCCAGCCCACGCCCGCATGCAGGGTGGTCTGCCCGTTCTCCGAGCGTTTGAGCAGGTTGAAGCCGATGCCGGCCTGCCCGTTGTAGCCTGCGACCGCACCGCTCACGTGGTAGCGCCCCGGCTCCACCGGCGTGACCACCGCCATCGCTGCCGAGGCCGCGATGCCCCCCGAGAGCATCCGCGTGTTGGCATCGACCTTGTCGCCCAGGGCATTGATGCGGTTGTTGAGACCGGCGCTGGTCGCATTGAGCTGGTTGACGTTGACGGCATCGGTGCCGGCCACGCCCGGCGCCACGTTGTGCACTGTGACCGGCGCGGTGGCATTGCTGCCGCCCATGGTCACGCTGTTGTAGTTGACCGAGCCGTCCGCGTTGGTGTCGTACTTCACCGTCGACTGGTCGATGGCGGCGACCGTGCCCTGCACGCCCCGCAGCTGCGAGACGTTC